>NZ_CP063785.1 GCF_025860405.1 Tolypothrix sp. PCC 7712
GAAATGTTAATTGCTGGTGTAGTGTCCGGTTTATTGGGCGTAGCTGTGGGAATTCCGGCGTTACGATTGCGAGGAATTTATTTAGCGATCGCTACAATTGCCTTTGTAGAAGTTCTGCGAGTTATTTCCCTTAATTTGGAGATTACAGGCGGTGCTGTAGGAATTTTTGGGATTCCTCAACCCTTCCAAAGCCAAATCGAATATTTATGGATAGCTTTGCCATTACTAATAATTGCAATGGTAATGTTTTACCGTCTGGAACGGATTAAGGTAGGTAGGGCATTTACTGCAATTAGAGAGGATGAACTAGCAGCCGGATCGATGGGAATTAACCCCACATACTACAAGGTTTTAGCATTTACATTAGGTGCAATTCTCGCAGGTGTCGTTGGTGCAATTAGCGCCCATTTTCTCAATACTTGGAATTCTCGTCAAGGGACTTTTGATGCTAGTATTATCTACTTAACTTTTGTATTAATTGGTGGTTCCAGAACTTTTTTAGGTTCGGTTGTAGGAGGAATGGTATTTACAGCTTTACCGGAAATTCTCCGAGGACTAGCTGATACAGGAGGATTACCAAATTGGTTAGCGCAATTCCTCAGAGACGGGAGATTAATTATTTTTGGTTTACTGATTGTAGTGGGAACAATCTTTTTCCCTCAAGGTTTAGTAACTCCTGATATTTTTAAAAAAGGCAAGTTGAAAAAAAAAGCAAAAAATTGATGCATAAATATGCAATAAAATATGCTTAAAATACCAGATATTTTTAATTTTCCTAACTAGTTCATAGCTCCTAATCTCTAATATGCAAACAGCCGATAACAATAGTATTGTCCTAGAAGCCAAATCTTTAACTCGCCGATTTGGTGGTTTAGTGGCTGTCAATAATGTATCTTTTGCAGTCAGAAAATATGAGATTTTTGGATTAATTGGCCCTAATGGTGCAGGTAAAACTACATTATTCAATCTGATTACTGCTTTAATTCCGCCTTCGAGTGGAGAATTAATTTATCAAAATCAAAATATTTCTCAACTACGTCCGTACAAAATAGCAGGTTTAGGGATTGCGCGGACTTTTCAAAATATTCGCTTGTTTGGTGAATTGTCGGCTTTAGAAAATGTGATTGTCGGCAGGCATTTACATACCAACAGTAGTATGATTAAAGGGGTTTTAGGATTACCACCTGCACCGAGTGAAGAATCTAAAAGTAGAAAACAAGCTTTAGAATTATTGGAGATGGTGGGATTAAGCGATCGCGCCCAAGAAAAAGCCAAAAACTTTGCTTATGGCGATCAACGTCGCTTGGAAATCGCCCGCGCTTTAGCTTTAGAACCGCAAATCTTACTCCTCGATGAACCAGCAGCGGGAATGAACCCCAGCGAAAAGCAGCAACTCAGCGAATTTATCCGCAATCTCAGGGAACGCTTCAACTTAACGATTGTGCTGATTGAGCATCATGTACCCTTAGTGATGGGATTGTGCGATCGCATTGCTGTTTTAGATTTTGGACAATTAATTGCTTTGGGTGAACCAGCTACAGTGCGGGATGATCCAGCAGTAATTGAAGCTTATTTGGGAAATGCATGAGGATTTTAACCGCAGATGAACGCAGATGAACGCCGATATGTAAATGATAAAGAAGATTTTACGATTTTAGATGTTAAAGACCTTGATGTTAATTATGCTGGTATTCAAGCTCTTAAAAATATCAATTTGACAATTAAAAAAGGTGAAGTAGTTACCTTAATTGGTGCAAATGGTGCAGGTAAAACAACCACTCTCCGCGCTATATCGAAAATTGTCAATCCTAAAAGTGGTCAAATTATTTATAGTGGCAGAAATATTACTCGCCGCCAAGCTTATGAGGTGGTGAAATTAGGTGTCGCCCATTGTCCGGAAGGACGGAGGGTGTTAGCACGGCAAACAGTTTTCGATAATTTATTATTAGGTGCTTATATTCGTAACGATCAAGCAGCTATTAAAGCCGATATTCAGCGTCAATATGAGTTATTTCCTCGGTTAGCCCAAAGACGCAATCAACTAGCAGGAACTCTTAGCGGTGGCGAACAACAAATGTTAGCGATCGCCCGTGCTTTAATGAGTAAACCACAACTCCTGCTTTTAGATGAGCCTAGCTTGGGTTTAGCCCCCGCAATTGTTAGAGAAATTTTTACTATTATTGAAAATCTCCGCGCTACTGGCGTGACAATTTTGTTAGTTGAACAAAACGCTAATTTAGCTTTGCAAATTGCTGATAGGGGCTATGTTTTAGAAGCTGGTGCTATTACTTTAACAGGTGCAGCTTCAGAATTATTGACCGATGAGCGTGTTAAAAAAGCTTATTTAGGGTAAAGATTTGGGAGACATAAGTATATGGTACATTCACCAACTAAAACCCTGACTTTGGAGGAGTTTTTACAACTCCCGGAAACGAAGCCAGCTAGTGAATATATTAATGGGCAAGTAATTCCAAAACCAATGCCACAAGGCAAACATAGTAGACTTCAGGGTGAACTAATTAGTTCTATCAATTCTTTAGTTACGCCTCAAAAAATTGCCCTAGCCTTTCCAGAATTGCGGTGTACATTTGGCGGACGTTCCATTGTTCCAGATGTCGCTGTGTTTGCTTGGGAAAGAATTCCTTTGGATGCAAGTGGAGATGTAGCTAATGTTTTTGAAACACATCCAGATTGGACAATTGAAATTTTATCACCTGACCAAAGTCAAACGAAAGTAACAGGCAATATTTTACATTGCCTCAAGTATGGTAGTAGTTTAGGTTGGCTACTAGATCCAGATGAAAAATCTGTTTTAGTCTATCCCCCAAAACAGCAACCAATACTTTTACAAGAAGAAGATGAAATATTACCAGTTCCAGATTTAATTAAGAATTTACAATTGACTGTAGGGCAATTATTTGGTTGGTTAAAGTTATAGAATATTTTAGGTGAATTAGTTCTAACCAGCTTCTAGAACGATATAATAAGCGCTGGAATAACAGTGCAAAAATTGACTACTTAACTTTTATATAACTAATAAAATTGGCATCAGTTCATATTAATACTGACGGTAGCGCTGACCTTTTTTATGATGATGGTGAGCTATTTGGCGGTCATAAAATTATTGTCTCTATTGATTGTAACGGAGTTTGTGAAGATGCTCAAATCGCAGGCTAATACTGCGTCAATAGAAATTAAAATGTATTCTTGGCTCTAAGAGATTATTTATTAAGTAAAAATAAGATTACTGTAGGGTGTGTTAGGCGCTGATTTCCAATATGATTTGTCACGTAATAACTATCTTAGCGCCTAACGCACCATCCACGCGGCGGTGCGTTACGGCTAAATTTCATTGTCTCTAAGTCTCAAATACTTTCATAGCCGTAACACACCCTACTTAAGATTTACTTTAGAAAGTCTCTCTTACTGTTAAACACTTCCGATGGCTAATTATTGAGCCGACAGTAATTAATTTATCTTGTGATTTTCTTATCTCTATTATCCCTTTGCTATACATAAGGGTAACAATTTTTCATTTAAACTATTTTCTGTTCTTGCTTTTAAGAAAAATTGATACATCTTTAATCTTCTGGAAGTGAATTAAGTTTTTACAAAAGATTACAATATTTATCATATATTTAGATTGTTAGCCCTATTGTTAAGTATCTATCTTTGTATAGATGCGAATTTTATTAGCATAAATTACTAAATCTATGAGCCAAATTATCTGGATTGCAAGACACGCTAACCGCCTCGACTTCGTTAACCCTGATTGGTTCCTCACTGCTGAACGACGCTACGATCCACCTTTATCTGACGATGGTTTTATTCAAGCCAAGCAGCTAGCTAACCGCCTCCAGAAAGAGAAAATCAGCCATATTTTCGCTTCGCCTTTTCTGCGAACAGTGCAAACAGCCAATGCGGTTGCTCAAGCGCTAGATTTACCGATTAAATTAGAAACTGGTTTGAGTGAATGGTTAAATCCGGCTTGGATGACAGAAGAACCACAAAGGCTGTCAACGTCAGCATTAGCAGAATTATTCCCCAGAATTGATGTGAGTTATACGCCGCGCATTGCTGCCAAATATCCCGAAACAAAAGAACAAGTAAGGGCACGTTCGGGACAAACGGCTAGATGTTTAGCAGTGGAAAATTACCCACAGAACATTTTATTAGTAGGGCATGGTGCTTCTGTGCTAGGGGCAGCTATGGGTTTAGTAGGAGAAATTGCTCAAGCTGAAGTTAAAGCTTCTTTATGTTCTTTAGTAAAAGTAGTGCTGCAAGACTCAGAATGGTTGTTAGAGCTGAAGGGGGATACTTCTCATTTAATGGAAGTAGAGGAAGTAATTCGATTTGTTTAAATCCCTAAGAGGATTTAAAAATCCTCGCTTCCGCTAATCTAGATACATTGCCATTTACTGAGAAAGTTACTCATTTACTTATAAGTTTTATGACATTATTACTAGCAGGAGATATCGGCGGCACAAAAACTATTCTGCGATTGAGTGAAATAGCAGACTCACCAGGAATCACGGAATCATCAGACGCACAGGCTTTACGCAATATTTATGAGGAAACTTTTCACAGTCAGGATTTTCCTGATTTAGTGCCGATAGTTCAGCAGTTCCTCGTTAAAGCCAAGTCCGCGACACCACAAAAGGCTTGCTTTGCGATCGCAGGGCCAGTGGTTCATAATACTGCCAAGCTGACAAATTTAGCTTGGTATTTGGATAGCGAACGTCTACAACAAGAACTGGGAATTGCTTCTGTTTCGCTAATTAATGACTTTGCAGCCGTTGGTTACGGCATTTTTGGCTTAAACAGCAAACATTTGGTGACTTTACAAGCTGGGAAGCCAAAACACGATGCACCGATTGCCATTATTGGCGCTGGTACGGGATTAGGACAAGGCTTTTTAATTAAGCAGGGAGAACATTATCAAGTTTTTCCCTCAGAAGGTGGACACGCCGACTTTGCGGCGCGCAACGAGTTAGAATTTCGGCTGATGAAATACTTGCTGGATAAACATGATATCCAGCGCGTTTCTGTAGAACGGGTAGTTTCTGGGATGGGAATCATCTCGATTTACCAATTTTTGCGCGATCAAAAGGTGGCTGTGGAATCACCAGATATCGCTCACATTGTGAGAACCTGGGAAGAAGAGGCAGGAAAATTAGAGAAAAGTGTCGATCCAGCTGCAACTATTGGTATTGCTGCCTTACAAAAACGCGATCGCCTTTCGGAACAAACTATACAATTATTTGTAGAAATTTATGGTGCAGAAGCCGGAAATCTCGCCATTAAACTTCTACCTTATGGCGGATTGTATATTGCTGGTGGTATTGCTCCCAAAATTCTGCCTTTAATGCAAGAGGGTAGTTTCCTATTAAACTTCACCCAAAAAGGTAGGATGCGTTCTCTCCTCGAAGAAATACCGGTATATATTATTCTCAACCAACAAGTAGGGCTAATTGGTGCTGCTTTATATGCAGCTAGGTTATAACAGCTAGTACCACTAGGCGGAATTTAAAATTCTTTCATTCAAAATTCAAATTTCCTAAGGCTTGCTTTATCAGCTTTTGTTGTCTTTTGAATCTGAACTTTATTTCCGCTTTGCTGTACTAGCAGCATCAGTGATATCCGCATCTCTGAAGCAAAAACTATGACAATCAAATTTTTATTGCCCCTATTTGCCGCCACACTTGTGTGTAGCGGATCTTTGTTGGTAGATGCACGTCAACCCAAGCCAAAGGTTACTCCCGCCAAAACCACAGTTACTCAACCTGTGCAGCCACAATGGAAGGTGTATACAGTCCCAGATGGACGCTTTAGCGTGTTAATGCCAGGAATCCCCAAAAGAGATACGCAATCGCAAAAAACCTATATGGGGGAAATCAACCTAGAAATATTTATCGCTCAACCACCAAAACAGGAAGTAGCTTATGTAGTTACTTATAATGATTTCCCCTATAGTTATGGTGAATTGGCAAACCCGCAAGCAGTCCTGAATAACGCTAGAGATTTGGCTTTAAAAACTACGAAAAGCAATTTAATTAGCCAGCGGGATATTCGTAGTACAAATGGTCATCCAGGAAAAGAAATTGAGTATATCAATTCTGGTGGTAAAGTCACTAAAAGTAGAATGTATTTTGCTCAAGGGCGCTTGTATCAAGTCATGGCAATAACTACCAGAAAACAACGCCGCAGTTTAGCTAAAACCATTAATGGTTATTTAAATTCCTTCAATGTGGTTTTAAAAGCTTGATTTTCATGTTCACAAACTCATTAATTAGTATTTGATACCCTCACGGGTATCAATACATGAGTAAAGCTTAATCGGCAGATATTAGTTATACCAATTTGAAAAAAGAACGCGACAGATTGTAGGGGCACGGCATCCATAATTTTGTCGCATATCAAATTATCTTACTGGTGCCGTGCCCCTACGGGTAATACCTTATATTTGTAGCTTTTTAATCAACCTTAACTCGTTGGTTGTGAATGCGATCGCTTTTTCTATGAATGCTCATTGATAAACAACCTTAACTCCTTGGTCACGAATGGGTTAAGGTTCTCTATGGATGAGGTAGTGTTGATAAGCAACCTTAACTCCTTGGTCACGAATGGGTTAAGGTTCTCTATGGATGAGGTAGCGTTGATAAACAACCTTAACTCCTTGGTCACGAATGGGTTAAGGTTCTCTATGGATGAGGTAGCGTTGATAAACAACCTTAACTCCTTGGTCACGAATGGGTTAAACCATGTTGGATTTTAGGTAGATAAATCCTATGTAGGGAACATCCACAATCTTTTGCTATTTTCAGTTATCTGACTATTGCCGTACCCCCATTCAATGGCATTCTTTTTTCAAAAAAGTACTAAACTGAAAACAACAAGTCCATAGCATTTGAATGTATGACGAATCGTGAAGAACTGATTCAGGAAATAGAAGAAGCTCCCGATGATATAGTTCAGTCAGTGCTAGATTTTTTAAATAGAGTAAAAGCCACACGCAAAATTCATCCCCTCGCTAAATTTGCAGGCATTTTAAGTGATGTTGAAGCAGAAGAAATAAGACAGTCAATAGTAGCAGAATGTCGGCAGGTTGATATAAATGAGTGGTGAGATTGCCCTGGATACTTCTGTGGCTGTGCGTTTTTTGAATGGAGATAGAGTGGTTGTTTCTCGGGTACTAGCATTACCAGAAGTAGTTCTCCCTACAGTCGTAGTTGGAGAGTTGCTTTTTGGTGCAGAAAATTCAACTCGTCCATTACAAAATTTACCTCGTTATCTAGAATTTATTCAGACTTGTGTAGTTGTACCATTAAGCCAAGAAACTGCAACAGTATATGCAAAAACGAGAATGGCACTGAAGCGTAAAGGAAGACCAATTCCCATGAATGATGTTTGGATTGCAGCACAGTGCTTAGAGCAGGCTTGGGTTTTAGTTACAGATGATACAGACTTTGATTATGTGGATAACTTGGTGTTAGAGCGTTGGTAATTGGTAGTATACAAATACTAAAATGCGATCGCACTCTCTTCACTACAACCAAAATGCGATCGCTATTGAGATAGTGGAAAAATTCATCAGAGGTGGGTGACCTGAGATTCGAACTCAGAACCAGCGGATTAAGAGTCCGATGCTCTACCGTTGAGCTAGTCACCCACACGAATAATGATTATAGCAAATTGCTGACGGCTTTACTAGTGCAGTCTGGGAGCAGGTTTTAAGCTCTAGGGAGTTTTACTATAAATGTAGTTTTTCCGGCTACACTTTCTACCTGAATTTTACCGCCTAAATTGGTGACCATTTTTTGCACTAATGCTAGTTCTAGTCCGGTGCCGCTATGTTTCCAGGGGTCATTTTTAGCGATGTGATAAAATGGCTCAAAAATTCTTGCTCGTTGTTGGGCAGATATTTCTAAGCCGGAGTTTTGGAAACTAATCTGCATCATATCTGCTATCAGTCGCACTGATACTGTGATGGTTTCACCAGTAGGCGTGTATTTGCAGATATGGTTAAGCAATTCTGTCACAATTCGCTCTAATTCTGTAATCTCTGTTGCTAAAGTTGGTAGTGCAGTATCAATCTTCAGCTTTAATTGTTGTTTCTGACAAGCGGTGACTTCCCGAAAAGACTCGACAATTGGGGGTAACCAGGTTTGTAAGTCGATGGGAATGAGGGTTTGGGGATCGGGTGGGGTTTGATGCTGGGTAAGTGTGAGCAAGTCTTGAATTAAGTTACTACCTCTACCACATTCGCTATGGAGTATCTGCAATAGTTGCGGCACTATGTCTTTATCTGATAGCCCTTCTAGATTAAGCATACTTTCAAGGGTTTGGGCTGCGAGATTAATGCTGGTAATGGGCGTGCGGAGTTCTTGCGCCAAAGCGCGGAGAAATTGGTGATTGAGGCGTTCAATGCTTGCTATTTCTTGCCCTTGGGTTTGGATTGTTAGATTGAGCCGCGAATTGCGAATTGCGATCGCACATTGACTGGCGATTTGCTGCACTACGCCATTTTCCCATTCATCAAATGGTTGTTGGGAAGCGCGGATCAGCCATAGATTGCCCAGCATTCCTTGGCGATCAAAAATTGGATAAGCTAGCTGAGTAATTACCTGCAATGTTGGTTGCCATCCGGGAAGAATTTCTACAGAATGCAGGGATTGTTTTTGCAATAAGCGTTGATAAACTTCCGGGAAGTCTGCAACTTGCTTGCTTACACCTTGATACAAAGGTGAACTATGGGTGTATTCATAGGCAATGGTTGCTAGGGTGCAGTCAATATCATAGAGTTCGATATGACAGCGATCGCTTTTGAGTAACTGTGCTAAATCTTGAACTACTGTTTCTAGTATTTGGCTGATATCAAGATTGTCGCGGATTTGTTCTGTGATGCGTTGCCACAGTGCTTGAAAGTCTTGAATCTTCTGTACTTGCTCTGCATACTCTTGGCGTTGCAACTCCATTTCCGCTTGCAGATTTTCTAACTGTTGCTGCAGTTCAGCTTGCTGGCTAGCAATGCCAATTTGTGCTGCTAACTGCTTGAGTAAGTCAATTTCTGCATCTCGCCATTGATGGGGTTTATCACAATACTGGGCAATTAATAACCCCCATAACTCTTGGTGTAAGAGAATTGGTACAACTAAATTCGCCCTAACTTGCAAAGAGGCGAGAAAATCTATTTGGCAAGGATGTAACCCTGCTGCATAAATGTCTTCAATAACTTGAATCCCGCCTTTTCTGTAGCGTTCTTGATGTTTAGTAGTAAAGCAAGGATCTTGGATATTTTTCCCCATTAGCGGGCCATGAGCAACTATAGTTGCTTCCGCTGCGATCGCACCAGTACCATCAGCCTGGAAGCGGTAAACTAAAACGCGATCGCAACTTAATAAATTCCGCGCTTCCTTAACTATTTGTGGCAGAATTGTCTCTAAATCTTGAGATTGGCAAATTTTTTGGTCTATATCTGCCAATAGTTGCGCTTTTTCTGCTTGCAGTTTTCCTTTGCGTTCTATCTGCTTGATTGGACTGATACTGCTACTAGTACCAATCAAGCGATAAATCCTTGAATTCGCATCTCGCAACGGTGTCAGCGTCGTACTCCACCATGTAGGAACACCTTGGAATTGCAAGCATTGTTCGTAGGAAATCGTTTTGCCAAAGCGCACGCAATCATTGTAATGCTGACGTACTTTCGCCGCATCCATAGGCGATAGTATATCCTCTGGCCTTTTGCCTTGGAGTTCTTCAGAGCTCATTCCCAGCCAGCGTTCATGAGTTGGGTTTAGTGCCACATAGCGAAAATCCCCATCTTCCAGCACATCTACTACAAAAATCGATGCCTGTCCAGAATCGTAGATGCTGAGTAGAAACTGATCGCTACTACTTTTGTCCGCATCTTTGCCGAAGAGAAAGTAAGGCGGAGATAGTGGTTTGAGTTCTACAGTTGATTCCGATTGGTTAATATTCATGCGAGAGTCCCTGTCTGGTATTACTGACTCATCTAGGCGCTCTCTCGTATAGTTACGGTCGTAAAAATTATCCTTAGCGCCTAAAGCAAAGGATTGTCAGCTTGGATCTATTGATATTTGCGTCTTTCTCTATTTCTCTTCAGAAATTACGGAAAGCCCATAAAAGTAAGCTTAACAAATCCTGCTGGTTGAAGAATAAAACATATGGGCAGGTTAGTGAAAAGTTACTCGATATTGATTTGTTAATAATTTCTTAAAGATTTTTGCATGTATTTTAAGTAAAATCAAGGACTATTGTGAATTATTGTGATTATTCTTAATAGGTGGGGCATGGGGCATGGGGCATTGGGCATTGGGCATTGGTAATGAGTAATGAGTAATGAGTAATGAGTAATGGCTATTCTCCCCTGCTTCCTCTGCTCCCTTATCTCCAGTCCCCAGTCCCCAGTCACCAGTCCCCAATCCCCAACCCCCAATCACTTCAACAACTTATAAGCATTCATCCCCGTCAAAATAGCAACCAGCAGCCAAGCGATCGCTAAACCGATAACTTCGCCTAGAAAAAACTGTGTGAGTTGACGTAAAATCAAGCCAATAGCTGAACCGATGGGCATGGCAATTGCCCAGCTAAATGCACTAATAAATATCCAGCGCCAAGCTAAAGGAACAGATTGGTAAATAGCCCACCATTGAGCGAATCCAATGACGAAACCGCCAATTAACCCAGAAAGCGCCTCATAAAGCATCCTCGTAGGGAGTAAGTCAGTTGTGGGTACAATCCAACCTATAGCACCTACACCAATAATTGCGATCGCACCCCAACCCCCCATTGTGAACAATACCCACTTCAGGTAAAAGCTGGTATTGGTGAGCATGATAGTCTGAGCTAGTGCGATCGCTAATCCGCCAATCATCGCCTGTAATATACCTAAATCTGGCTTTTCGCCAATTTCAATGAATAGCAGACTCACTAAAAAACCACTCAAAGTGGCTATTGTCCATTGCAAAGTAAAGCTAAATTGAGTTTTGACAGGTACAAATAACATCAAATTTTCTTTGGTAGGAGAATTGGTGTCGCAGCTTTGGTGTTAAACATCTCTAGAAACGCCCTGCGTCGCCTTTGGGGGGACTCTGGAGAGATATAACCCCATAAACTTTCCCAGTAGAAAAATGAGATACCATTAAATTTGCGATCGCGCGCTATCTTAACCTGTTCTTTGATTTGGGCAATCTCTACGGAATCGCGCAATGTGCCCGTTGATATCCCAATAGCTACAGGTATTTGACTGCGAGCAAATTCCACTGCTGGCTGTTCTATTTCTCTAATAAAACTATTTTTGTTATCTCGATATACCTGTAAAATCAACTCATCTATTAAACCTTTTTTTACCCAATCTTCCCAATTTTGTAAATAATATTTGTAAGCAAAAGCTTGAGAGTTGGGAGACAAAGAAATTTTTACATAAGGTTTAACTGCTTTCACAGATTGATAAATTGCTGCCATGAAATCAGTCAGTTTTTCTGATCGCCAACGCATCCATTCTGGGTTAAAAGGATTTTTTGGTGGACTTTTACCTTGGTGTTCTTGTTGGTAAAGTTCTATAGTAAAAGCATCGTAACCAAACTGTACTGGCATCCCAAAATGGTCATCAAGCTGAATTCCATCCACATCATATTTACTGACAACTTCTACAATTAGTTCTTGAATAAATTCTTGAACTTGTGGATGTAGAGGATTCAGCCAAGCTAATTTACTAACATGATTATTGCCAACTTCTTCTGGAGGAATCTCATTAATTGATTTAATACCTTCCTGCCCATTTGTTAGCCATTCCGGGTAACGTAGTGCTAATTGAGAATATGGTGGTGTCATAAACCCATATTCAAACCAAGGAACAATATTTATACCTTTAGGTTTAGCAAGTTGAATTAACTTGTCTAAAACATCTTGTCCCCCATGCATAATTTTGAGTAAAGGTTGAGTATCTGCACCTGTTACTCTTTTCGCAACTGTACTATTGTAAAAAGTATGACCTCTGTTCCAAACTACAGGATAAATAGTATTAAAGTTAAGCGCCGAAAGTTGGTTGACAGCGCGGTTAATACCCCAAGGGACAAAGAATACACCACTGGCAACATTAGTTAGCCAAACACCACGAATTTCGGTTGTAGTTGGAGGACTGGCTTTTTGGTAATAAACTGAATGAGAAGGAAGGGAAAATGCTATAAAGCATAATAATAATTCCAAACACAGCCAGTAACAAAAATAACGGCGGGCAAACCGATTCATTTATGGGCTTGACTTCGTTTTGAAGAGATAGAAGGGATAGAAGGGAAATATATAACTACAAAGTCAATCTCCAGCTTCCGGATTATGTAGTTATAGCATCAACTTTAGCAAATATCTTAAAATCAAATTTGCTCAAATTTAACTATTTTAATCTTTGAGAATAACAAACATACTCATCCTTATCAAACAGTAAATATATGCAAAAAAAGCCTGGATCAGCAGGCTTTTATACTATAGCAGTCCTCAAAGTTATTCGTCATTATTTACCAACACTAGAGTGACAAATTGCAGCATCAACTGAGATTTACATCTGCTAAAAATCATACAAATTCAAATATTTTTTGCGTTACGTAAATTATGCGGGCGCAAAGCTGCAAGTACAGATAATTGTAAGGGCAAGGCACTGCCCCTTACCCATGTACCTCATCGTAATTTCTACTAAAAATCTAGATTGACTACAACACACTTTTAATTATTAGTGCATCATGCAAAACTTTCTAAATGCTCAGTTTGCTTCATCAATCGTAATTTTCTTATAGGAATCTGATTTGATTTCTGAAAAATTTCAGTAACGCATAAAAAGCTTTGGCACTGATGCGTTACGCTATCGCTAACGCATCTTACTAGACTGACACGACTAAAATAGTGCATAAAAAAACTCTTGTGGGATGGGTGTCTCACCCGTCCAGGGCGGACAAGATGTCCACCCCACAAGAAAAATTATTGCAACATTTTAGCTGTGTCAATCCACTACCTGAACTCGGGTTGCTTTATAACTCGTAATTCTCCGGGTTTAATTACGAATTACGAATTACGAATTACGAATTACGAATTATTAAAATCTCTCAATTCCTTCAAACTTTTTAGCACTTACTGCATTTGCAGCTTCTCCACAAGTGCGTGGTGTAGGAAATATCTTATCTGGATTGGCTAAACCTTTAGGATTAAAAACTTGCCTTACCCATTGCATAGTTTCTAAATCTGCTGGGCTAAACATATCTGGCATATAGCATTTTTTATCTGCACCAATACCATGTTCACCCGAAATACTACCGCCGACTTTCACGCAAAGTTTGAGAATTTCTCCGCCTAATTCTTCAACTTTTTCTAATGCCCCATGCACAGCATTATCGTAAAGAATTAGTGGGTGCAGATTACCATCGCCAGCATGAAATACATTGGCAACTCGATAACCAAATTTTTGACTTAATGCCTCAATTTCTTGCAATACATAGGGTAACTGAGTCCGAGGAATTACACCATCTTGCACATAATAATCTGGGCTTAAATGTCCCGCAGCTGCAAAAGCAGCTTTTCGCCCTTTCCAAAGTTTTAATCGCGTTTCCGGATCGCTAGCAGAAGTGACACTACGCGCCCCATTTTGTTTGCAAATTTCTATTACCCGTTGTTTATTACCTGCAACTTCTACTTCTAAACCATCGATTTCAATTAGTAAAATTGCTGTAGCATCGCGGGGATAACAATTAGTAGCTACCACATCTTCTACAGCATTAATACTAAAGTTATCCATCATTTCCATACCACCAGGAATAATCCCCGCACTGATGATATCGGAAACAGCAGCCCCAGCCGCCTCAACACTTGTAAAGTCTGCCAATAATACACAAATTGATTCTGCAGTTTTGAGAATTTTAAGGGTAATTTCTGTAGCAATCCCCAAAGTACCTTCTGAACCGACAAATATACCTGTTAAATCATAACCAGGCATTTCGGGAATTTGTCCGCCTACATCTACAATCTCACCATCAGGCAGCACTAATTTTAATCCCAAAACATGGTTAGTAGTTACACCATATTTCAGACAATGCACGCCCCCAGAATTTTCCGCAATATTGCCACCAATGGAACAGATAATTTGGCTGGAGGGGTCTGGTGCATAATAAAAACCTGCACCACTTACCGCTTGTGTTACCCAGCTATTAATTACTCCTGGCTGCACAACAGCGCGTTGATTTTCTAAATCAATGCTAAGTATTTGCCGCATTAAAGAAGTAACAATTAAAACTGAATCTTCCCCAGGCAAAGCTCCACCAGATAAACCAGTCCCAGAACCCCGTGCAATGAAGGGAAGAGAATATTGGTTGCATATCTTTACCGCTGCTGCAACCTGTTCTGTAGTTCTGGGAAGTACAACTACCGCCGGACGCTGGCGATAGCCTGTTAAACCATCGCATTCATAAGTAATCAGTTCCTCACGGCGTTGCACTACACCATTTTTACCCAGAACAGCCTCAAATGCTTGAATAATGGGTTTCCAGTTACGTTGTTGTTTGTCTTGGGTGAGCATAACTTGTTTGGGATAGGGGTAAGATGCAGTTCAGGTTAAGCACCTGAGCCTGCAAATGCATGGCTCATACTAAAGAATATTGTGACAGGAGTTACAAGAGTGCGATCGCCTTTTTTGGATTTATTGCGTACCAGATCACAACAATAGGCTTGGGTTAAGCTCATTTATTAAAGAAGCCAGAAGAATTGGGGGATTCTCCCCCAAACCCCCGATTGGGTGACGGTTGCGTCCCCCAAACCCCCTCCAAAATTATTGTTCTGTTTTTTTGTTGAGTAACTAGTACAACACGGCGGAAATAAGCCACCCATTTAAAACAAGCGAAAAGCTTACAAAATCATCATTCTTTCTTTTTACTTTTGACTCCTTTGGAGTTCGCCAGTTGCTTTATGCCGGGAAACCCGTCCACCGCACTGGCTCACTTTTTACTTTTGCCTTGTTGTACTAGTTTTTTGATTTTGTGATCAATTCATTTTCTTCACTGAATTGTATTTGCTTTTAAACTACTTCATTATCGCTATTGATTAGAGAAAACTTTTTTAATCGTAATTGCACTTGTCTTGTGTGTTTTTGATTATCAAATTATGATTATCATGATTTGATAATCAAGCTAATATCATTTATTCAATTTTTAATTACTAAGAAAATTTGCAAATCAATACTTTTATTAAACTTCTCTCATCTACATTTTTAAATTCCATAAACATGTTGGATAAACAGTATTAAAAACTACATTTTAAGGTTGGTTTATTAAATTCGTCATGAAAGTGATTACTTAACATTAATCACTTGATAACTGCTAGATAACTCTTCACCGATTAACTGTTTGTAAATATTCTTTAGCGCTATTGCAAAAGCTTTCCCAACATAAACTCTCTTTCATGAGTGTTCTTAAAGCTTGCAAGCGTTAAGATGAAAAATTTTCCAATCATCTGCCTAAATGGTTGATGTTCCAATATTGAGGAATCACAATAAATTTCTCAATATTGAAAATCAAAAAATAGGTAATACTTATTGGGAGTGAAGAATACAGCTATGATTACAGTTTCAGGGCATCAAATAATAGAAACTATTTATGTAGGTTCAAAAACAGTTATTTATCGGGGCTTGAGAATTGGGGATCAACAACCAATAATTGTAAAGGTGGTTAACAACGAATATCCCACTCTTAGTGATATCGCCAGATTGAAGCATGAATATGACATCACTCAATTTCTTAATATGCCAGGAATTGTCAAGTCTTATTGCTTGAAAAATACTAATGGTTCTCTAGCATTGGTATTAGAAGATTTTGGCGGAGAATCGCTATATCAATATATTCAAGTAAAAACCCTAAAAATCACCGAATTTTTGATAATTGCTATTAAATTAGCTGATATTTTAGGTGAATTATCCAAAAACCAGATTATTCATCAGGATATTAAACCCCACAATATTATTATTAACTCGCAAACTGGCGAGATAAAAATTACAGATTTTGCGATCGCTTCCCGAGTGTCTAGAGAAACCCAATTCATCTGTAATCTTAATCGCTTGGAAGGGACATTAGCTTATATGTCGCCAGAGCAAACAGGGAGAATGAATAGATCCATAGACTATCGCACTGACTTTTACTCTTTAGGTGTCACCTTTTATGAAATGCTCACCCAGCATTTGCCATTTGAAACTAACGATGCAATGGAGTTGGTTCATTGTCATATTGCAAAACAGCCGCTACCACCTCATGAATTGAATTCGGATATTCCTGAAACAATTTCAGATATTATCTTAAAGTTGTTAGCAAAAACGCCGGAAGAAAGATATCAAAGTAGCTATGGATTGAGGGCAGATTTACAAAAATGCCTTACTCAATTATGCGAAACTAACCAAATTTTATACTTTCCATTAGGACAGCAAGATATTTCACCAATCTTTCAAATCCCACAAAAATTGTATGGCAGAGATAGAGAAATTTCTACATTAGTAAATGCTTGCGAACGAGTAATAGGGAGAAATCAAGAAAGCTTACGCTTGTCTTCCCCATCTGGCTATTCGGAAATGATGCTTATATCTGGTTATTCTGGTATCGGCAAATCAGCATTAGTACAAGAAGTTTATCAACCAATTACTAAGCACAAAGGATACTTTATTGCTGGGAAATGTAATCTGTTACAGAGGAATATTCCCTATGGTTCGATAATTCCAGCCTTTCAGAAATTAATTCGCCAGTTGTTGACAGAATCTGATGCCCAAATTGCAGTCTGGCGGGCAGAGTTTTTAGCTGCTTTATCGACTAATTGCCAGGTGATTATTAATGTAATTCCTGAAATTGAACTAATTGTAGGTCAACAGCCTACTATACCAGAACTAGGGGTAGTAGAATCACAAAATCGCTTTAATAAAGTCTTGCAAAACTTCATCCATATATTTAGTAAACCTGAACACCCCTTAGTAATTTTTTTGGATGATTTGCAATGGGCGGATTCTGCTTCCCTAAAATTGATCCAATCGTTAATGACAGAAGCAGATAGTCATTATTTATTTCTCATAGGTGCTTATAGAGATAAAGAAGTTAATGCAACTCATCCATTAATGTTGACATTCAAAGAAATTCAAAAGCACAATCATAAAATCAATTGTAGTAACAATCTTTTTCCTAAAGTTAATCATCTCTCTCTTTCTCCGTTAAATTTAGCTCATGTTACGCAGTTAATTAAAGATACTCTACATTGCGAGCAATTGAAAGCTATACCATTAGCGGAACTTGTTGTTGAAAAAACTCATGGTAATCCTTTTTTTGTGAATGAATTCTTGAAATCCTTATATACACAAGAATTATTAGAATTTGATTTTGTTCAGGGAGTATGGCAGTGGAATATAGTAGATATTCAAGCCACACCAATTACAAATAATGTTGTTGATTTAATGGCAGATAAAATTCAAAGACTCTCTACTCAGACTCAACAAATTTTAAAGCTAGCCGCTTGTATTGGGTATCAATTTGATTTGCAAACCCTATCAATTGTCTATAAAAAAACTGCGATCGCAACTGCTAGTGATTTATGGGAAGCAATTGAGTCAGGACTAATTCTGCCCTTGGGGAATGAGGATCAACTGCTGAGGGCTGAAGATTGGATCAAGCAAGAGACAGGAACTGAGTCGAAATTTGCTGTTTCTCATCTTCCGGCTTTGATATCTTACAAATTCTTGCACGATCGCGTACAACAAGCTGCTTATTGCTTAATTCCCGAAGACCAAAAACAAATAGTACATCTACAACTAGGGCAACTACTGCTCAAAAATAATCAATGTAGGCGAGAAGAAAAAATCTTTGATATTGTCAATCAACTCAATTTTGGAATGCAACTGATTACTAATCAATCAGAAAAGTATGAATTGGCAGAATTAAATCTCTGTGCTGGTAAAAAATCTAAACTATCCGCTGCCTATAATTCAGCAATAAATTACTTGCGAAATGGCATTAAATTGTTAAGTAATTGTAGCTGGGAGGAGCAATATGAACTGACACTAGCACTTTATCAAGAAGCCGTAGAAGCAGCCTACATCAATGGTGAGTTTACAGAGATGGAGCGTTATCTGCAAATAGTTCTACAACAAGCAAAGACTGTGCTTGACAAAGTAAAAGTCTATGAAATTAAAATCCAATTTTGTGCTGCTCGTAATAAGATGCAGGGCACAATAGAAACAACCTTAGAAATTCTAGATTTATTAGAAATTAGGTTTCCGCAAAATCCCAGTAAATTAGATGTTCAACAGAGTTATACAGAAACAAAATATGCATTAGCAGGCAAAGAACCTCTGGATTTACTTGACTTACCAGTAATGACAGATCCCTATACAATAGCTGCTCTCCGACTAATGTCAAATGTAACTATTAGTGCTTACAATACAGCACCTATTATCTTTCAATTGATGACTCTGCAACAAGTGAAACTGTTAGTTCAGTATGGTAATTCTGCTGTTGCTGCCTCATCTTATGCTTGGTATGGCTTATTTTTGTCGGGTATTGTCGATGATATTGATACAGGTTATAAGTTTGGTCAATTGGCATTAAAAATTTTAGATAAATTCGATGCCAAAGAATTTCAAGCTAAAACTTTTTTTGCATTTAATATCTTTATTATGCCGTGGAAAATGCATATTAAAAAAACACTAAAGCCCTTATTTAAAAGTTATCAAATTGGTATAGAAATGGCAGATTTTGAATATGCTGCCCGAGCTGCTTTACATTATGGTTGTCATTCTTATCTTGCAGGTAATCCATTGTTGGAAACTGAACAGGAGATGTCAAAATACAGTCATTTAATGCTGGAATTAAAACAGGAGTCAGTACTTTGTAAGAATGAGATAATTCGTCGCTCTATTTTGAAATTACTGGATAGATTTGAACCCACAGTTGGTTGTAACTGTGGGGATTTTAATGATGAGAAACTCCTGAAATTTTTGCTAGATGCGAATCTATGCCACACAATTTTTGTCTTAGCCATTAACAGACTGATAGTTAGTTACTTACTGCAAGATTTTCCGCTAGTAAATAAGTATGCTGTGCTAGCAGAAACATACCTAGATAGTGGATGTGCATTTAGTCTTGGAGCCATATTTAATTTTTATGATTCTTTATACCAACTAGCTATATATACAGAGGCTGAGAGCGATGAAAAAATCCAGATATTAGAAAAAGTACATACTAACCAACAAAAAATGCAAATCTGGTCACACTATGCACCAATGAATTTCTTACAGAAGTATCATTTAGTAGCAGCAGAAAGGCATCGAGTTCTGGGTGAAGATATTCAGGCAATAGACAATTATAATCGCGCCATAGAATTGTCTAGAGAACATGAATATTTACAAGAAGAAGCTTTAGCAAACGAACTAGCAGCCAAATTTTATTTAACAAAAGGCATGACCAAAATTGCTCAGGTTTACATGGTGGATGCCCATTATTGTTATCAGCGATGGGGAGCGATCGCTAAAGTTAGACAGCTAGAAGAAACCTATCCCCAGCTACTTATATGGCAATCTAGTAGCTTTGAAAAAGCGCGTACCAGCATCAGTCAAACCCTCAATCGCCTGACAACTTCCTCAACTTCTTCTAGCAGTGATAGTGGTGTTGCTGAAGTGCTAGATTTGGCAACTGTGATCAAAGCTTCCCAAGCGATCGCAGGTGAAATTGTCTTAGAGAATTTGCTGGCAAAATTGATGGCGATCGTGATTGAAAATGCAGGAGCAACTAAAGGTGTTTTAATCCTCTGCCAAAACGGGGAACTGTGGATTAAAGCTGTCAAAGAAGTGGGTAGCGATACTGTCAAAGTTCTGCAATCATTACCAGTGGATCACAGCGATGTGCTACCAAAAGTCATCGTCAATTATGTAGCTAGAACCCAGTCGGATGTCGTTCTTACCAATGCTACTTGTGAAGGGCTATTTATTAAAGATATTTTTATTAAAGAAAATCAACCCCAATCAGTTCTTTGTACTCCCATCCTGAATCAAGGCAAACTTCTGGGTGTGTTGTATTTGGAAAATCACCTAACAACAGGTGCATTTACAGACAATCACCTAGAAGTTTTGAAAATTTTATCTTCTCAAGCCGCTATTTCTATTGAAAATGCACTACTTTACCAAACTCTAGAACAAAAAGTACAGGAACGCACTACCCAACTGGCTCAAGCCAATATGGACTTAAAAAAACGGAATTTACTGATTCGTCAGGTGTTTGGACGTTATTTAAGTGATGATATTGTCGCCAATTTGCTAGAAAGCCCAGAAAGATTGCAACTTGGCGGCGATAGAAGAAAAATGACGATCCTGACTTCTGATTTAAGAGGATTTACAGCCATCTCAGAGCGATCGCAACCAGAAGAAGTAATTAGTATCCTCAACATCTATTTTGAATTTATGGCAGATGTCATTACCAAGTATCAGGGAAGTATTAATGAGTTCATGGGTGATGGGATTTTGGTGCTATTTGGTGCTCCTACACCCAGAGAAGATGACGCGCTAAGAGCTGTAGCTTGTGCTTGTGCTATGCAGTTGGCGATGGATGCTGTGAATGAAAAATTGCAAGATTTAAATTTCCCTCAACTAGACATGGGTATTGGTATCAACACGGGTTTGGTAATTTTGGGAAATATTGGCTCAGAGAAACGAACTAAGTACGGTATTGTTGGTAGCCAAGTAAATCTAGCTTACCGGATTGAATCTTACAGTCTAGGGGGTGAGATTCTGATTTCAGAACAAACATTACAAGAAGTCGGCTCTATTGTCAGAATCAACGGGCAAAAGCAGGTACATCCTAAAGGAGTGAAACAACTAATTACTATTTACTGTGTTGACGGTATTGGCAAACCATACAACCTTTTTCTATCCACAGAAGAAGAGATATTCTTCACTCTGACTGAAATCATCCCCATCCAGTACGCCATGATTGAGGAAAAGCATATTAATGAAATTATGTTTCAGGGAAGTGTAATCCAAATCTCAGAAAAGGGAGCTAAAGTCTACTGTGATCATTTGCCAGAAGGTTGTTTACCACCTGCACAAACAAACATTAAACTCAACTTATTAGTACCGAATATTCCAGCAGAACTGCAAGAAGATATATATGCTAAAGTATCGGAGAATTTAGCAGATTCTAGGAGTTTTTATCTTCATTTTTCGAGAAAATCTCTAGCTTTAGAGATGATGCGTTGGGCGAAATTAAGTCAAAAAATACGCTTGTTCCCAAGCTCAGTTAACTAAACTATCAATAACGCTTTCAATAATCAGCTTTGCAGATATTTATCAAAGAATAGAAAAGTTCACATTCATAGATATTGCCAGAAAAAAATAAAAATACAGCAGTTAGCAGTTTTAGCAAGTAAATGTAGATAAATTACATATAACTTATCTACAATGTTTATTGAGATATATTAATAGTTTGTGAAAAAATAAAGTAATAATATAGTACTCAAATTGGGCGATGAATAGCTTTATTTCTCGCGTAAGGCGCTTTTGCCTCAGTCTGCTTTTTAAACAAACTGTGTTAATTCTTCTGCTCTTATTCTCTATTGGAGTAGGTGTAGCTTTAGCAAATATGTCTAGTCTTTCGACTAGCCTCATAAAATCCCAAGCACTGATGAATGCCGAATTGCAAGCAAAATCAATAATTGATGCTTGGAACCTTTATAGTAGTGCAGGTGCCGATCGCGCCAGAAAAGTTAAGGGAATTAGCATTATCCACAACTACCTGATCAAAGAAGGTGCAATTCCTCCCCCTGCAACTTACGCCATTGAACTTGGCAAAAACATCAGCGAACAAAAGGCTGGGATGGCAGTCCGATTATACAGTGATTACCCCTATCCTTGGCGAAAAGCTGAAGGTGGGCCCAGAGATGATTTTGAGAAACAGGCACTTACCTACTTAAGACAACATCCTGAAGAGAACAATTTTTCTCGTCTGGAGAAAAAAGATGGTCGTAGCTTATGGCGATATGGGCAATCTGTACGCATGGAGGCTAGCTGCGTTGCTTGTCACGACAGCGATCCTAATAGTCCAAAACGCGACTGGCAAGTAGGAGACGTGCGGGGAGTTTTGGCGATTACTCAATCTCTAGACAGTTTTACAGAAAAAACTAATAAAAGTTTGCAAACAACATTTGTGATGTTGGGAGGATTATCTGTACTGGGACTGACTGGGTTAACCTTGGTTATTAGTAGGTTACGTCAAACAACTAGAGAATTAGAAGTACGTGTTACAGAACGCACGGCTGATTTAGCTCAAGCTAATACAGATTTAGAAAAAAGAAATTCCTTAATTCGTCAAGTGTTTGGCCGTTATCTCAGTGATGAAATTGTCGCCAATTTGTTAGATAGCCCCGAAGGGTTGAAACTTGGAGGTGAGAGGCGGAAAATTACAATCCTGACTTCTGATTTAAGAGGATTCACAGCCATCTCAGAGCGATCGCAACCAGAAGAAGTCATCACAATCCTTAACATCTATCTAGAATACATGGCTGATGTCATTACCCAATACCAGGGAACTATTAATGAATTCATGGGTGATGGCATTTTGGTGCTATTTGGTGCACCCATGCCCAAAGAAGATGATGCTGCTAAAGCTGTAGCTTGTGCTTGTGCCATGCAATTAGCTATGAGTGCTGTCAATGAAAGGCTGCAAAATTTAGGTTTTCCTCAACTAGATATGGGAATTGGGATTAATACTGGACTAGTTATTTTGGGAAACATCGGCTCACAAAAACGTACTAAATATGGTGTCGTTGGTAGTCAGGTAAACCTTACTTATCGCATTGAATCTTACACCACAGGTGGCGAAGTTTTAATATCCGATGAGACATTAAAAGCTGCTGGCTCAATTGTGCAATTAAGTGGACATAGACAAGTACAACCGAAAGGAGTAAAACAGCCAATTACTGTACACCAAGTTTATGGAATTAGCGGAGATTACAATCTTTTTCTACCCATAGAAGCAGAAGATTTTCTACCACTTTCAGGCATCATCCCTATACAATATGCGTTGTTAGAAGAAAAGCATATTAGCACAACTATATATCAAGGAAGTATCGTTGAACTCTCAGCTAAGGGCGCTAAAATTCGCATGGAAAATGCAGCAGAAGTTTCTCCACCACCTGCACAGACTAATATCAGACTTAAATTATTAGTACCAAACATCCCCACAGAACTTCAAGAAGATATCTATGCTAAGGTGTTTGACAAACCAGCAGACAATGGCAGTTTTTATCTTCATTTCACTGCTAAACCGCCAGCTATCCAAGCGAGATTAGACGCTATATACCAATCTCTAAAAGGAGCAGCCGAATCATGAATAAATTTATTTTTTTCATTAATAAATGACATTGTTCTGTTCATAAATTAATTAGCAGTTGATTTTTAATTACGAACTACGAACTACGAATTAGTAAATCCTTTTTCATTTACTAATAAACTCTTCCACACGCTGCAAAACCTTAGCAAATAAATCAGCATCGTTGGCATCAAACCATTCAATTTGGGGATAGGCTCGAAACCAAGTCCTTTGTCGCTTGGCAAATTGCCGCGTATGTAAAACTATTAATTCTTGAGCTTCCTCTAAAGAAATTTTCCCAGCTAAATATTGCTTAATTTCTTGATACCCTAAAGTGTTTAATAAAGGTAAATCAGCACCATATTTCTGACAAAGATCATCGACCTCAGCCACCAATCCCTCTTTGATCATCTGCTCAGTACGCTGGTGAATGCGTAGGCGTAACGCATCAGTAGCGCAATCTAAACCAATTTGTAAAATCGGGTAATTTGGCGGATTCTCCCCTTGTAGGTCGGAAATGGGGATTCCCGTTACATAATATACTTCTAAAGCCCTTAAAGTCCGTACAGGGTCATGAGGATGAATTTTTTGAGCAGCAACAGGATCAACTTGTTGTAACATAGCGTAAAGTTGATTTTGACCAAGTTCTGTGAGTTGCGATCGCAATTCTAATTGCGGTGCTACTCGCGGAATTTTCATGCCTTGAACAATAGAACGTATGTATAAACCAGTGCCTCCAACCATTAATAGGGGAGAATTAGCAACAGCAGTAATTAAAGCTTGTGCTTGTTCTTGGTAATCTGCTACCGTCATCGTGTTTGTTGGCGCGCAGATATCTATTAAATAATGTTGCACCAATTTTTGTTCCGCTAATGTCGGTTTAGCTGTGCCAATATTAAACTCGCGGTACACTTGGCGGGAATCAGCACTGAGAATTACAGTCTCTAAGTGCATAGCTAAAGCCAAACCCAAACCCGACTTCCCCGTCGCCGTCGCTCCACAAATTACAACTAATTTAGTCATTTGTTATTTGTCATTTGTCCTTTGTCATTTGTCATTTGGTAATTGGTAATCGGTAATTGGTAATTGTTCCCCTTTTATCCCTTTCTCCTTTCCCCCTTCCCCTTTCCCCCTTATCTCCCTCATCCCCCCATCCCCAATCCCCAGTCCCCAATCCCCAATCCCAGGGGTGCAGCCCCTGTATAAACCTCCCACAAAATTGCCCTACAGACGCTAGCAAGGCTGATGTGTTAGAATTTTGGAGTGATTTGACTTTTTTAGCCTTTTGGCGATTTTCAACCCCACGCATCAGGAGAATTTTCATGACGAGCAGTTACAGTGCCGATCAGATTCAAGTTCTGGAAGGTCTGGAAGCCGTCCGCAAACGACCAGGTATGTACATCGGTTCCACTGGCCCGCGGGGACTCCATCATTTAGTTTACGAGGTGGTGGATAACTCGGTTGATGAGGCTTTAGCTGGTTATTGCACTCATGTGGAAGTGGATATCAACGCTGACGGCTCTGTTACTGTAACAGATGATGGGCGGGGTATTCCTACTGATATTCACCCAAAAACCGGAAAATCAGCTTTGGAAACTGTGTTGACAGTGTTACACGCCGGGGGTAAGTTTGGCGGTGGCGGCTACAAAGTTTCTGGAGGTTTGCACGGGGTAGGGATTTCTGTAGTTAACGCCCTGTCTGAGTTTGTTGAGGTGACAGTTTGGCGGGATAAAAAGGTTCATCTCCAGCGTTATGAACGAGGTGTTCCAGCTTCTGAACTGCAAACCAAGGCTTACAAGGAAGCGAGAACCGGAACTTCTGTTACCTTCAAGCCTGATACTCAAATCTTCACTACAGGCATTGAGTTTGATTACATTACTTTAGCGGGTCGCTTGCGGGAGCTAGCTTATTTAAATGCAGGTGTCAAAATTACATTTACTGACAACCGCCTGGAATTACTCAAAAGCGATACTCCCAAGGTAGAAACCTACGAATATAAGGGCGGGATCAAAGAATATATTGCCTACATGAACCGCGAGAAGCAGCCTCTGCATGAAGAAATTATTTATGTGCAGGGTGAACGCAATAATGTTCAAGTAGAAGTAGCTTTGCAGTGGTGTACTGATGCTTATACAGATAATGTTCTAGGGTTTGCTAATAATATTCGTACAGTTGATGGTGGTACGCATTTAGAAGGCTTAAAGGCAGTTCTGACACGGACACTCAATGCGATCGCGCGCAAGCGTAACAAAATTAAAGAAAATGAAGCCAATCTGAGTGGTGAACATGTGCGGGAAGGACTGACAGCAGTAATTTCCGTCAAAGTCCCCGATCCTGAATTTGAAGGACAAACCAAAACTAAGCTGGGTAATACGGAAGTTCGCGGGATTGTGGATTCTTTGGTTGGGGAAGTCCTCACCGAATATCTCGAATTTCACCCTGGTGTAGCTGATGCAGTTTTAGATAAAGCTATCCAAGCCTTTAAAGCCGCCGAAGCTGCTCGTCATGCGCGGGAGTTAGTGCGCCGCAAATCGGTGCTAGAATCCTCTCCGTTGCCTGGTAAATTGGCAGATTGCAGTTCTCGCGACCCCAGCGAATCGGAAATTTATATTGTAGAAGGCGATTCTGCAGGTGGTAGTGCTAAACAAGGACGCGATCGCCGTACCCAAGCTATCCTTCCCCTACGCGGTAAAATCCTCAATATTGAGAAAACTGACGACTCCAAAATTTATAAAAATAATGAAGTCCAAGCATTAATTACAGCACTAGGTTTAGGTGTCAAAGGTGAAGAATTCGATGCTTCGCAATTGCGCTATCATCGCATAGTAATTATGACTGACGCTGACGTGGATGGAGCGCATATCCGTACACTATTGTTAACATTTTTCTATCGGTATCAGCGAGCGTTAATTGAGCAGGGCTTCATTTATATTGCTTGTCCTCCGCTTTATAAATTAGAAAGAGGACGTAATCACGAGTATTGCTATAGCGATCGCGAATTACAACAAAAGATTGCTGCCTTTCCTAGCAATGCCAACTACACTATCCAACGGTTTAAAGGGTTGGGAGAAATGATGCCAGAACAACTCTGGACAACCACTATGAACCCAGAAACCCGCAAAATGAAACAAGTCGAGATTGAGGATGCGGCTGAAGCCGATCGCATTTTCACAATTTTAATGGGCGATCGCGTCGCACCCCGACGAGAATTTATCGAAACCTATGGTTCTAAACTGAATTTAACGGATCTAGATATCTAATAAGTTGTGACGTGAATCAGCTATTCAAGAGTTAAAGTTGCCGGAAATTTGAACTCTTGAGTACCAAGCAGGAAAAATCAAGTGCAATTTTGTTTATTAACTTATTGCACTTTTTCAGTCTTATAGGTTAATAAACCACATTGCCAGGCGCGTTGATCGCGCCTTTATAGTTACTCTCAGGTTTTTTCCGTATAGTACGCATCCAAAAGCTATATAGTTAATGATGAGAATAGTTGATAAAATACATAAACTTTAATCACAAAAATAATAAAATTCACGGAAACTTTACATTACATGGAAAGTTTTGTTTGTCAAGCTATATCTTTTATTCTCAGTAGTTAAGCATTGGCAAGTTTGTTAACTTCATCAATATTTCAAATAAGGAAGGTACAAATGTCTTGCTTTATTGAGTATCAGTAAATTTTGCCCCACTCAGAAATGTATTTGCTATCCTTGAATAGCAAAGCGCTATTTCATATCCGCTAAGGGATTTGTTCAGCAGCTGCAATATTCCTGGTTAACAAGAGAACTTCTAAACTACTGTAGTAATGAGTATTAAAAATTACAAATATTTTACTTAAGCGGTTTTCCAAGTAGGTGTATAACCCCTTCTTTAAACTATTTAGTTTCAGTAGGAAAATTAATGTTCATCAGTAATGTCAAATCCTTTATGAATTGATTAAAATATCGTTGTATACAATAGGAAAAGTTTGTCAAGTTTCATAGGGCTGAAATCTTCGGAGTGCGCTAACGTGTGAATAAGACCAACTTTATTTCAATTTCATTTGAAACATCAGGTTGGTTCTGTCATTACCTCAACTCCTCAGTTTAGGTAATTAGCACACAAAATAAAGATTCCCTACAGACAAACACCAGCATATTAGCTGTATCTACCTAGCGGGAATTTCCGCCTTAGCTTCACGGATTTACTGCTTTATGAAGGAAATGTAAAAATACGTGCGCTAAAGCTACTCGCTTGAGTTAATATAAAATGCGCTGTTTCTAAGTAATAAATGTTGTGCATTGTACTTGGAATCGTGCATGGGCAGGGATACTTAAGTCTTAATCTAATGACAATGCCACTGCAATTGGAAAAAGTTTCAAAAAAGATTTAAGGGCATGACTACCGTTTGGAAGTTGTTTTTGATAATAGTGGCTTTACCTGCCTTAAGGACTACAAGATTAACACACAAAAAGAGTGCAATTTCTGTGAAACAGGCTACAATCGGAACAGTCTTTACGGAAAAAATCTATCAACAGTTATGTTTATTTAACTGTAGTGGTAAATTTTTTTATCAAGACATGTCTTTTTTTAGACAAGTTAGTTAAAAGTAATATGCGCTAATAATTACGCATAGCCTTTACTTGTGTGAGTAAGTTAGCTACAACAGCGATTTCCACACTTAGTAATAAACTCTCCAATAGGAGATCTAAAATTTCCGAAAATATCTCAGGCAACTTGGCCAAAAAAATATTTTCGGTGGCAACTAGCTCTTAATATCTTAATAAAAGAGCAATACACACATCTTGAGTAATTGATTCTGCAAGGAGCATGAGGAACGCGGCATGAACCAGGCTAACAACGTACTCGAAAGCATATATCAGCCTGACCTAGAAATAATGAATCAGCCTGAGCTCGAGTTAGAAGAACTCTTAATAGAAGATGAAGAGGACTTGCTGATAACTGATGATGGCGACATTGATGATTTTTTAGAGCCTCAGTCTGATGAGGACGACGCAAAGTCTGGAAAAGCCGCTAAATCGCGTCGTCGGACACAAAGCAAGAAAAAGCACTATACCGAAGATTCTATTCGCCTTTACTTGCAAGAAATTGGTCGCATTCGTCTGTTGCGGGCAGATGAAGAAATTGAATTGGCACGTAAAATTGCTGATTTACTGGAATTAGAAAGAATACGGGAAAGGCTTTCGGAACAGTTGGAACGCGATCCTCGCGATAGCGAATGGGCAGAAGCTGTACAACTACCCTTGCCAGCATTTCGCTACCGTTTGCATGTTGGTCGCAGGGCAAAAGATAAGATGGTGCAATCTAACCTCCGCCTTGTAGTTTCAATTGCTAAGAAATACATGAATCGTGGTTTATCCTTCCAAGATTTAATTCAAGAAGGTAGCCTAGGCTTGATTCGCGCCGCAGAAAAATTTGACCATGAAAAAGGTTATAAGTTTTCTACCTACGCTACATGGTGGATTCGTCAAGCAATTACCAGAGCGATCGCCGATCAATCCCGCACTATTCGTCTTCCAGTTCACCTCTACGAAACCATCTCCCGCATCAAGAAAACCACTAAGCTACTTTCTCAAGAAATGGGTCGCAAACCAACTGAAGAAGAAATTGCGACTCGTATGGAAATGACAATTGAGAAGCTAAGGTTTATTGCTAAATCTGCCCAATTGCCTATTTCTTTAGAAACACCTATTGGGAAAGAAGAAGATTCTCGCTTAGGTGATTTTATTGAATCTGATGGCGAAACTCCAGAAGACCAAGTTTCTAAAAATCTGCTGCGTGAAGATTTAGAAAAAGTCCTCGACAGCCTCAGCCCTCGCGAAAGAGATGTTCTCAGATTACGTTACGGTTTGGATGATGGCCGGATGAAAACCTTAGAGGAAATTGGCCAAATTTTCAATGTGACTCGCGAACGCATTCGTCAAATTGAAGCCAAAGCACTCCGCAAGTTACGCCACCCAAATCGCAACAGTGTTCTTAAAGAATATATCCGTTAGTGATTAATCTTGAGTTCTTAGTCATTAGCTATTAGCAAATGACTGATGACCAAGGACAAGGAACAAAAATTAAAAAACCTGGGAATTTATAAATTCCCAGGTTTTTTATTTATACCTAATTTTGTATTTTAAGATTGATAGCAAATAAAAGATTGGTATTAGAGAATACCCCAGAAGTGCAGAAAGCCTTTCCCAGATAACAGCTCAATTAAAGCTGCTGCTAAGAAGCCGATCATTGCTAAACGACCGTTCCAAATTTCTGCTTGGGGGGTAAAGCCCCAACGCCAAGAGTTGCGATCTTCTACTACAGGTGCAGATAGGGTTTTGGTTGCGTTTGTCATGGTAGGTACTCCAAAGAGACTATAAAAAGATTTATGTGGTTATGTAAACTAATATAACAATGATTTTCATAATTGCAAGGATATGTTTGTAGTTTTATTGCTAAAACTTGACGCAGAAAACACTGACTAATATTTAGAGACTAAAATCTCTATCTTTAGAGGTAGAAGCAGGTTTGAACTCCTAGCGAGATGAGAGAGTAATTATACTCAGATAAAGTTCAAAAATTGCTTTTCCTCAAGCTAGAGGCTGAATTCTCATGAATTTACTGCGAATAAAGTGATAATTTATTGAAATAGTTTTGCAACTATTCTACCTGGATTGCAGAAATTGCTCAATTTGAAAAAATTATGACAATTCAGGTACTATCGATAAAGACTTTATATTTTACGTCTCTATCAAGTACCTGGCACATTTTTTTGCCAATTTACTATTAGTCTGATTCTCAGAAATGTTAATATTTATTCATATTTATAGTCTCAGAAATGCGAACAAATCAGGACTAAAGTCCTGACTACCTGCGATCGCACAATAAGATTTTGCTTTGTTGACTAACGCACTTCCACAACACTGATGATTTTCTCATCGCGGTTGAGTTGCAGGACGCTTTGGCCTTTGCTATCTCGATCAGCAAAAGGTACGGTTTCTAGAGGTAGTCGCACTATCCGTTCTTTATTGGTGAGTAACGCTACTTCCCCAGAGGCGATCGCCACCAGCATTGCGGCTAAGTTATCGGTTTTGTTAGTGAATTTCAAGGCTTGCGTGCCTAAATCGCCGCGATTAGCAGCTTTTAACTGATTAGCAGTGAGACGTTTAGCGTATCCTTCTTGAGTCACTAGTAATAACTCTTCTTGGCCGCTGACAACACCACAGCCCACCATCTGCTGTTGTCTTAACATCCGTAATGCTTGTAATCCCATAGCCGCACGTCCCATAATGGGCAGTTGTTCGTCATTAACAGCGAATCGCAACAGCCGTCCGCTGGAACTAGCAACAATCAGATGTTTGCCTGTAGTAATTAATTGGCTATATATCAGTTCATCATCGTCTTTCAGTTTTAAAATTGTGACTCGACGAGTCAGGTTGCTCAATTCTTCTAACGCCAGGCGCTTAATTCGCCCCTGCTTTGTGAGGAGAATCATCTGAGTGTTTTCCACATTGTCTGGTAACAACAAGCGATTAATTACCCCTTCTTGAGTACCTTGGGCTGTATTAGAGAGCAGGGTAATCAGTGGTGTACCCTTGGGGGAACGCCCTGTAATTGCAGGGATATCGCCTACTCTAACTGGGTAAACTTTCGCGCCGCTAGTAAGTACCAACAACTCTTTATCTGTATCAGTTGTTTGAGTTTGGATAATAAAGTCGTTATCATTCAGACCATTGTCTGTTTTTGGTTTTTTACCGTTAACTGCAATGCGGCGGACATATCCCCGGTGAGTGAACTCTAAAATTGCTTCTTCGGCGGGAACTTCTGATTTAAGAATTTCCGAGCTAACTTTAAGATTTTCCGAGTCGCGATCGCCTGATTTTTTGCTCTGAGTTTCTCCTTGTTTTTTGATTTCCTCAGCACTCAAGTTGACTAGCTTAGTTCGACGGGGATCGCTGTATTTACGCTTGAGCGATCGCAAATCTTTTTTTAACGCCTTGAGTAATTCTTTGCGATCGCTCAGTAAGATGCGTAATAAATTTATTTGTTGTGTGAGTTGCTCAAACTCCTGTTGTAAATTCTGCTGTTCTAAACTTGTTAAGCGACGCAATGGCATAGCTAAAATTGCATCTGCTTGGACTTCACTTAAATTTAGTTGGCTACATAAAGTAATTTTTGCGGTGCTACCGTCGGGTGCTTGGCGCAAAATTTCAATTACCGTATCAACATTGGATAAAGCTAAGAGTAAACCTTCCACTAAATGCAACCGATTTTCCGCTTTCCCCAACTCGTAGCTATAGCGGCGGGAAAGTGTCTGCTCGCGGAAACTTAAGAATTCTAGTAATAACTGACGCAGGCTTAATTGGCGGGGTTGTCCATCTACTAAAGCCAAGAGAATCGCCCCAAAATTGGTTTGTAAGGCAGTTTGGTGATACAAATGCTGGAGGATTTCTTGGGGATTAATATCGCGTTTGAGTTCAATTACCACGCGCATACCTTCGCGATCGCTTTCGTCGCGAATATCCGAAATTCCTTGCAAGCGTCCTTGATTCACCAATTCTGCAACTTTTTCAATCCAGGCGGCTTTATTTACCTGATAAGGTAGTTCTGTGATGATAATTGCTGTTCGCCTTTTGCTTCCCCTTGCGGGTGCGATTTCTTCTAATTGCGCTACACCCCGCAACACAATCCCACCTTTACCTGTGGTGTAGGCTTCCCGAATTCCGGTTGAACCAATAATTTCTCCACCTGTGGGAAAATCTGGCCCGGGAATTAACTCGAATAATTTTTCATCCGATAAATCTGGCTGATCGATTAAGGCGATTAATCCATCAACTACTTCCCCTAAATTGTGTGGTGGAATATTTGTCGCCATCCCTACCGCAATTCCAGAGCAGCCATTCAGGAGTAGGAAGGGTAACTGTGCAGGTAATACTGTGGGTTCTTGTTGAGAATTATCGAAATTGCCGATAAATTCGACAGTTTCATCGCCAATTTCCGTCAGCATTCCCTCATGGCCAATGGCTGCGAGGCGGGTTTCTGTATAACGCATCGCTGCTGGCGGGTCATTGTCAACGCTGCCAAAGTTACCATGTCCTGCTAGTAAGGGATAGCGGCTGGAAAAATCCTGCACTAACCTAACTAAGGCATCATAAACTGATTGGTCACCGTGGGGATGGTATTTACCAAGCACATCCCCCACCACACGGGCACATTTCCGATATGGCCTATCTGGTGTCAAACCCAGTTCGTGCATCGCATACAAAATCCGGCGATGTACTGGCTTTAAGCCATCACGCACATCAGGTAACGCTCTCCCGACAATTACGCTCATGGCATATTCTAGGTAAGACCGTTGCATCTCTGTGTGCAGGGCTGTTGTGATTACCTGTCCCGTGGAGAGAAGGTTTAACTGTTTTGCCATGAGCTTTTTCCCTGAAATTTAATTACACAAAAGTCGCTGGAAACTAACGCTGCAACAACCACAGCATAACGGATGAAAAGCAATTTCTAACTAAATATTGTTAGTCAAATGATAAGAAGCAGTAGTATTATCCTTGATGACAGGGATACACACTGAAGATTAAAAAGGAGGCAGACAACTGTTTTCCAGATGTTCATCCCCCAAATTCCTATAAGTTAAGTTCTCATGAAAACTGTTCTGATTGTAGAAGACGATCTCATTAATGCTCGCGTTTTTTCCAAAATTTTGACCAAGCGCGGTGGCTTAGATGTTAAGCATACAGAAAATGTGGAAGAGGTAATACAAATTGCCCAATCTGGAGATGCAGACCTGATTTTAATGGATGTATCTTTGTCTCGGAGTGTTTACCAGGGCAAATCTGTTGACGGTATCAAGATTACACAAATGTTGAAATCCGATCCGCAAACAGCAAATTTACCTGTAATTCTGGTAACTGCTCACGCTATGGAAGGCGATCGCGAAAACTTTTTGAAACAAAGCGGTGCTGATGGCTACATTTCTAAGCCTGTGGTTGACCATCAACTTTTTGTTGACCAGATACTGGCACTTCTACCCAAAGACTAGCACGACTACACAGCAGTCAAAAGACTCTGATTACAGGCTGTTGAACTGTTGTTAATAGATGTACTAGTACTCTAGAATTGGTGACTTTTTCAGGAATGCGCTACCTGCTATTAAACAGTATATATGTACTATAAAATGGCATCATTAGGCAAGTAGTAAGAGGTAATGGGTAAAAGCGGCTCCAATTACTAATTGCCCATTAGTCCTTTTCTATTGCGGTTCTTGGCTGGAATTGAATGGGCTTTGCCGCTGCTGTAGGGCTGCTTGAATCCTCGGTAATTCGAGGAACTTTTTGGTATCAGATAGTAGACGTTCACCCCAAAGATTTTGCTTGAGAAAATCCAAATCACCATAGCGTTGATCAATGCGGAGTGCAGCTTCTCCCATTGCTAAACCTTGTTGGCGATCGCCTTTAGTATATAGGGCTACAGCTAGCGCTAGTAAGGGTTCTGCGGCTTGTTTATCTAAAGATACAGCCTTTTGCCATTGTTTGATGGCATTTTGGGTATCGCCCTGTTCGTATTGAATTAAGCCAGTGTTGTTAATTGCTGGCCAGAATTTTTGATCGTAGGAGACGGCTTTATTATATTGGGCGATCGCATCTGGTAAGCGACCCATCATGTAATAAGCATTCCCCAAATCAAACAAAGCGTCTGCATCTTGAGGTTTTAGCTTCAAACCAGCTTGGTAATTAGCAACAGCTAACTGATATTTTTTCTGCTGAAAATTAGCCGAACCCATTGCAAATAAAACGTCGGCATTTTTGGGATTGAGAGTTTGGGCCTTTTTCAAGGCTGCGAGTGCCGCGTCAAACTCTTTATTTTGCAGATGCAAACCACCTAATAGAAACCAAACTTTATCATTTTTCGGAGCTAGTTGACTAGCCAAACGAGCGCGTGGCAAAGCTAACTCAAACTGTTGAAACTGACTCAGTTGTGCTGCTTCTTGTGCCAAGCTCAAACCTTGTTTTTCTAATTTGCTGGCATCTAATTGCAGTGTATGAGGTAGTAGAGCCTGTGCTTGCGCTGCTTTTGGCATACCCCACAAACTACAGACTACCAGGAGAGACATTAATCCAAAATTTTTACGCACACTCTTACCGCCTTTTACCCATAAATCCAAAGAATCTTTCAGCTAGCTTAAACGATCTGCGCTCTAGACGAAAAGCAAATTTTGTCGTTAAAGTCAACGAGGCTTTGACTGTTGGTAGATATTCATAGCCTCAGACGAGAAACTAGACAATCTTTCAAAGGTATATCTAGTGGTTCATCGCATTAGTTATGAGGGCTGATAGATCCCCGACTTCTTGAAGAAGTCGGGGATCTGAACACCCACAACCTAACAAAATTAATGAGACAGACCACTAGTAGTCTGCCAACCCAAAAATGTTAGGTGGAGGTTGGGTAAAGGTTAAAGGGAAAAGGGTAAGGGACAAAAACCTTTCCCCTTTTCCCCGCCAAGGCAACTTGGCGTACTACTAGGGAGAATTCCACCTGAATTTGAGCATATATTAACAAGGGAACAGAAAATAGGAAATCCTGTTCCCTAGTTTCTGTTCCCTTGTTGATGAGGGAAGATATTCTAATATACCTATTTTTCTAACAGAGATAAGATGCGATCGCTCAATGCCCAACGATTAGAGTTAGGTCTAATCCAGCACTTTTGGGCTTCATTGAAATTGCGTTGATGTATCAGTGCTGACAACAAGTCTTGTTCCTGTTGTTCGTTGAGACGGGATACCATCTTTTCTACTGCGCGCAATGCACAAGTCTGCTCAAATGCTGTTTCTGAGTTATTAATAATACTCAGCACTGCATAAAAATAATTTGCATCTCCCGACCATTCAGTGATTGAAAGTCCTAGCAAGCGCTTACCTTGGTCGTTAGATTTGAGTAAATTATTTACTTCTGCGGCAGAAAAATTCACTTCCGGAGCCAGCGCCCGCATTCGTCCTGCAATCGACTCCATTTCAAATGTGCGTTTTGCTCCCGATGGTAGGGAACTCCTGAGTTCCTTATAACGTTGACTTAAACGCTCAATTTGTTGCCTGGCTTCTGATACAGGAACCGTTGATGCGTAGGCTTTCTGCCATTCATGACGGATTTGCCGCATTTCTAGCTGCTGTTGAGGTGGTGCAACATCTTCTGCTAGCTTGGTCTGCTCAATTAAATATCCTAAGGTATCTCCAGTTAATGACTGTAACATTGGCATCATGCTAGAGCCAGTAATTTCCCCTGCAGGTGTCTTCACGGCTCCGCCAGTTAATGCAAATATCTTGAGGATAGAAGGTAACCAAGTTAGAGCTAAAAAAATAGCTGTTGTATTTGTGACTTGAAATTTAAAAGTTAATTTTTCGCCACCATTGACTTGAAAAGTGCTGAGGAGAATAAAAATACTACTAATAATTAACCAGTTTTTCGGGATGTGAATAATTCGCTTTAGCAGCCAATCGACCGCTTCCCGAGAAATCTGGTTGTTACCAGGTTCTTTATCTGATTTGCTATTCATATTTTTATCAGAAAAATGGGTTTAAAACCCCGTAGTCCTACGACGGCTTTTCTTGATTCTCGATGTATTTCTTAAGGATTTCAAGTGGCGCACCCCCAACAGAAGACACAAAATAACTAGGACTCCATAGAGCCTGTTTGCCATAGGGTTTAGGAAATCCAGCTTGACCATATCTACGACTAGATACACCTTTTAACGCATTAACAATTTGAGATATTGAAAGTTTAGGCGGAAACTCAATTACAGTGTGAATATGGTCTGATTCTCCGTTAAACTCAAGTATTTGAAAATCCATCTTTTTCGCTACTTCTACAAATGATTTGTGGATTAGTTCAAGACTTTCATTGGTAAAAATCTTTCTTCTATATTTAGAAACGCAGACCAAATGTATTTTTAGGTCTGAAACGCTATGTCTCTCATGTCTTAACCCACTTGTCATCTTTGAGCGACCCTTCGGGTGAGCAGTCGCTACAAGTCGGGGAACCCGCCCAACGCGCTGCTCACCAATGTAGAATATTTTAACAGACCAATTTTAACATAAAGATGAAAGCTAGGTATCAATATAGATTCTATCCAACAGACCAACAGCGACAGAGTTTGCGATCATTGTTTGGTTGTGTCCGGGTTGTCTGGAATGATGCTTTAGCTATCTGTAAGCAATCTGAAAAATTGCCAGGATACAATAAACTCTCGGCAATGCTTACCCAGTCTAAAAAGACTGACGAAAGAAAGTGGCTATCTGATGTTTCTTCAGTACCATTACAACAGTCTCTTAGACACTTAGATGTAGCTTACAAAAACTTTTTCAATTCCCTTAAGAGTAAGAGAAAGGGCAAAAAGGTTGGTGTTCCTAGATTTAAGAAGAAAACCAACTCGCAATCAGCAGAGTTTACTAAAGCAGGGTTTTCTATAAAAGACGGGATGGTTTACATAGCTAAAATTGGGACAATTAAACCAATTTGGTCGAGAGAATTACCGTCTGAACCTAGTTCGGTTACTGTAATCAAGGATTGTGCTAACCGCTATTTTCTTAGCTTTGTTGTAGAAGTCGAACCCAATATTACTATTGCCAAAAACCAAAGCATAGGTATTGATTTGGGCGTGAAGACTTTTGCTGTAATGAGCAATGGAGAAAAAGTTTTAAGCCCTAACTACTCAAAACATGACCGCAAGATTCGCAAACTACAGAGAAAGTTAGCGCGACAACAAAAGGACTCAAAAAGGAGAAACAATACTCGCATAAGAATTGCGAAACAACACAATCAAATTGCGGATACCCGTAAAGATTTTTTACATAAACTATCAACCAAAATAGTTAGTGAGAACCAAACAATCTTTTTGGAAGATTTAAACGTGTCAGGAATGGTCAAAAACCGTAGGCTATCTAGGGTAATTAGTCTGCAAGGGTGGCGGGAATTTAGAACTCTTTGTGAGGCTAAGTCCGAGAAATTTGACCGGGATTTCAGAGTAATTAGTAGATGGGAACCTACTAGCCAAACTTGTTCTTGCTGTGGGTATCGTTGGGGCAAGATTGATTTGTCTGTTCGTTCAGTACTTTGCTTGAGTTGTGGTACTGAGCAGGATAGGGATGAAAACGCATCCCGAAATATAGAAAAGGTCGGCATGGGGCATCGGCACGACCTAAAACGGACGGGGAGCGACTGTAAGACCACTTCGGTGGCTAGTTGCTGTGAGCCGTCAAGAATCACCGACGTTCTACGTCGGTGAGTATGTCAAAGGGCAGTGCAATTAAACATAATTGGCAAGGGGTGGCATTTGTTACTTGTCCTCTCTTACAAAGTTCTGAGCGGAGGAAACCTCCGCTCAGACTTTGCGCTTTGTCATTGGTAAGCATTGAGTTAATGATAGCGACATATAACTTTTCGTAAAGGGCAAGTTTTCCCGCCCAATGATATTTTGCGCTGACTTCCTTAATTACCAATACGGAATTACTTCTAAATTATTCTCATCTGCCGCTTTTAATATTGGCCCGCGTAATAACTCGTGTTTTAGCGGCAATACATTGTCTGGACTACAACTGAAGAAATGCTCTGCACGCTCATAAATAGCGATCGCATCTTCGTTATTATGGGCATTGCAATAAATTAACCCGTGAATTTGGGAGTAAATTTCTGGCTGCTCATAAAAATAACGTGACCAAGCTTGGCTAAGACCACGCTTTTCTGTCTTGGCGAGAGTAGCTTCATTTGCACCAGCGCGCATGGCACCATTTCCGCGCAAATCGAGTAATTTTAAATCTCGTGTCGCAGTCACAATCGCAATCAGCTGGTCAGTAATTTCAATACAACCAATATCACCAAAAACTTCCACTAGACAACTCGAAAGTTTTGGGGCAATGTAGTATATACCGCGTTCCTGGTCATTGGCTGGTTGGTAATCCAATGGCTCGTAGGAAAAACTGGGATAGTTAGCGCGATGGTGATCGAAGCGAAAAAGTGGCCCCCACTCCCGAAAAGTCAGCGCAGTCGTGCCAAATTCTGTGCGAAAAATCCGAAAAAATTCCGTGCCCTTTTTTAAAATATGAAATTTTGGTTTTGGCCTGCCAAAGCGAGGTGGCGGGACAATGAGTTTGACCACCTTGATTACTCCTCATCTGGTTAACTGACAAAATGGGAATACTTGACCGCAGAAGTATAAAGGATGAAAGATGAAACAACAATAAAAGTTTGCTCTGATTCGCTGGGATTTATCCATTAAGAAAATCAAAGCAAACCTATCGCCGTTCTGAGTTGCCTCATATTTATTTCTAGGGTTTACTTCATCTTTTATGCTTTATGCTTCTCCTGTCGGAGACACTGCGAGAACAGCCTTCAATTGAAGTTGCAGATTTTGACTGCCTTTGTAAACTAGTACATTAAAACTACATCTACACAAAAATTCAAAAGTTGGCTACGTATTTCCGGACATTTTTATCTATTCAAGTGTAGTCTCTGTAACTTTTGTCAGCCACTCAGATGATTTTTAGGCAAGATTTATACTTAAAGGCTGAGAAAGCAGACGCGGAGGTAGAGATAGCGAAGGTGCGGAAAAAGGAGAAAGGTTAAAGGGGAAAGGGAAAATGCCAAACCTTTCCCCCTTTCCCCTTGACCTTTTCCCGACTTCTGCAAGAAGTCTATTCTCCACGTCAAAGCGTCTCAACTGCTCCGCATTGATTCTGATGCTCATTTTTTGATTGCAAGATGACTATAAAACTCCGACAGTCCTAGCAGCAGAAATTACATCGTCTATCTGCCCAAACTTCAAAGCTTCGATGGGGGTTAGCCCGTTTAAAGCACTGTTGGGTTTAGTTAGCCAACTAATTTTTGATAAAGCAGGAACATTGAGAGCCTTTAAAACATCAGGTAGCCCAGCGATTACTCCATCTGGCCCCTCCGGATCGAATTGCCAGGTGGGAAATTTCCAAACTCCGTTATCTTGAACGGCAATTAGACTATTCTTTTTTAAGCGATCGTGTGGTGTCTGACGGGTCGTGTTCAACAAATCGGCTACTTGTGGAGCCGTTAATGAAGATTTAAGTAGTTCTTGTCTCCATTTAAAATTTCTCGTCAGAGCAGCCAGTTCTAATTTACTATGCTCCTCATTGCTGATTTGATCAGCACCAAGCTTGGCAGCAAAGTTGATTTCAGCTTGAGAATACTTTGGCTTGATATTAGTAGGCGTTAAACGTTCAGCTAAACATTTTATTTCCTCAGGTTGTAAGGAATTGAGATAATCCTGAAATTCTCTAGCGATGCGCTCTAGTGCTTGTTTCACATATTTTCCGGTAGGAGCGTCAATCGTGACGTTAATGCCGCTCATAATCCCTCCTTCGCCGACCACATAACATAATATTCACTTCTTCATGTAAGAGATGTCAAATACCTAGATCTCTAGATTCGCACTCTCATGTATGATTTACAATCATTCTTGAGCATGATTTAGGTATGACTTATGAATGACTTATGTATGATTTTACTTAAAAGTAGTAATATAGTTAACAAAATCATTTGAGATAGAGGTAATGACTAGGCGATCGCTCCAAGCATCGGCTAAGGGAATTAGTAAGGCCGAAGCTGCTTTAATTCGTAATTCCTTGACGCAGCAGGGGTTAGCCGGAGAACTGGGAATTAGCCGCCAGCCAGTTACCAAGTTTTTTCAAGGTAAACCAGTTGATCGCTATATCTTCGTGACAATTTGCGAAAAGCTGAATCTCAATTGGGAGGAAATTATCATCTCCTCATCCTTCCCGGAGGTAGAACAGCCAGCCAGCGTTAGTCAGATGCAAAGTTTGGTACAGATCCTCCGCGAAAAAGTCCACGACAGTATTCAAAGGCGTTGTGGGGTGATGCGGGTGCTAGATATGGAACAACCAAGAAGGTTGGATACTATCTACACTCAAGTCAATATTTGGCAGAGGGTAAGTGCATACAGGCGGCTAGATATTGCGGAGATATCGCGAAATTTTGAGCCAGGGAAGTATAACTGCTTTAACTTAGGTAGTTTACAACAACCGCGCCGACCAGCCTTAGAAGCCGTAGAAAGCCACGATAAATTGATGATTTTGGGGAAACCGGGAAGCGGGAAAACGATATTTTTAAAGTGGTTAGCCATTCAGTGTAACTTAGGCGAGTATAGAGGCGATCGCGTCCCGATTTTTATTCATCTCAAAGACTTTGCAGAGGCGAGGGAGCAACCAAACTTATTAGAGTACATCACAGAACAGTTTGAAGAATGCGGGGTTACCATATCTAACGCAGTGCTAAATCTGTTAACAGAGGGTTTAGCATTTGTTTTATTGGATGGGTTAGATGAAATTCAGGATGCAGATTTTGAACGAGTTGTAAGAGATATTCACAGGTTTACAACCAGATTTTATACCAATCGCTTTGTAATTACTTGTAGAGTTGCGGCACGCAAATATATTTTTGAACAGTTTACAGAAGTAGAAATTGCTGATTTTGATGAGCAGCAGATGTCTGAGTTTGTCACCAAGTGGTTTCAGGAAGAAGCATCAACAAAAGCAGAATATGTTTTACACAAGCTGCAAGAAAATCAATCTCTGCAAGAGTTAGCGAATAATCCTTTATTGCTTACATTTTTATGCTTATTTTTTACAGAAGTCACAGATTTTGAACAATCAGAAATTTATCAAGAAGCCTTGAATATATTAATTAAACAATGGAATGAGCAGCGTTATATTCAACAAAATGGAAGTAATCAGCAAATTTCTACACAGCTAATCGAAGAATTATTAAGTGTAGTTGCCCAAAATACTTGGGACAGAAGAGAGTATTTTTTTAAACAAGAAGCGATTGAGAAGCAGATTTGTGAATATATTCAGAATTTATCTGATAGTAAAAGAAATTTGAATTTAGCGGAAATTGATAGCGAAGCACTTCTCAAGTATATTCAAGCTCAGAATGGGTTATTAGTAGAGAGAGCAAAAAGAATTTACTCTTTTTCTCATATTACATTTCAGCAGTTTTTAGCCGGTAAACACAGAAGATACTTTTGATGTAGTTTTAACTTTTGACTTGTTGGTGAGCGATCGCAATCTCATCAAATATTATCTGGATCGATTCCCAATTCTCTGAGCTTGGCTGCTAATCGTTCTTTTTGTTGACGTTCGGCTTGCGCCTGTTGTTGAGCTAGTTCTCGCTGTTGACGTTCGGCTTGAGCAACTTCCTCTGCAGTTGGGTAACGAGTACCTGTTTCGTCATACCAATACAACGCCTCTCGTTGAATTGTGCCAGAAGTGTAACGCGATCGCCCAATTCCCAATCCAATTTCTGCCATCCAAAAGGGTTCGCCTATTTGCAGTTGATATTCGCCATCAATCAATTTATACATTTCAAAGGGTTGATGTTGGTCGCGTCGCCAGTACTGCGGATTGTAGATAATGTAGTACAGGACACCTAATTTGGCATAGATATTGAGCTTATTATCATATTCATCACCGGGTGTTTTGGAAACTACTTCCAAAACCAACTTAGGTACAATGTTTTCTTCTTCCCAAACTACATAGCTTGAGCGCGATGTATTTGCTTTTCGCCGTTGCACTCCTAAGCTCAAAAAACCATCGGGAACTACTGGTACTAGATGGCTCACTCCGGTTGTGTGGTAAATACCCATATCTACCCCAAAAAACCAGTCATTCCTGTTTGCCCAAATTGACTCTAGGAGAAACAGTAGTAAATTAGGAATAAAATTTTGATCCTCGTTATCCACTGGCATATCGTCCGAACAAGGCAGTTCAGCGCTGGTTGGCAGAGCATGATATGGTTGAGACTTTACCATAGGTCATTAATTATGGTCGTTTGCCCAATAGTTCAATTTTAGGCGATCGCATTTCACTGTATTCAATTTTCGTATTCAATTGCCCCAAAATACCAGCGATGCCGCTATACAATCAACAATAAGTCAGATAGCGGACATCATTTAGTTCTTTATATTTAATTTTTAATTCCCCTCAGAGTTTTGGCTCAATTACTACTCCCAACGTCCTTCTTCCCAGGCTTTGATAGCGTAAAAAACAGCGGAATAATCATCATTAGCAAATGACATTTTCATTGCTGAGTGTAAGATTTGCCGCACACCTTTAATACTGCTAACATCCAATTCAACTGTTTTAGCTTCATTGATAAATAAGTCTGTATCTTTCAACAAATGTTTAGTGGGGAAATTGGGATTGGCAAAATTTCCATCTAACATTCGTGCCAGCTTTTTATCAAAAGTAGGAGCGTAAAGTACACTTTCCCGCAGGATTTCCATGAATTTTTCTACGTCAATACCCTGACGCTGCACAAAAGCTAAACTCAACGCAAAGCTAGTTGTCAGCGAAGCAATTAGTTGATTAAGTGCCAATTTGACAGACGCAGCAGCGCCTACAGGGCCTACTAATCGAGGTTCCGGGCCAAAATTCTGTAGTAAATTTAAGTAGCGCTGAAATTGATCTTCACGAGCGCCTACCATGACAATGAGTTTGCCTGTTTGTGCTTCTGGAATACTACCTAAAACAGGTGCCTCTAGATATTCGCCACCAGCAGCCACTACCGCATCTCGAATTTCTTGGCTTTCTGTGGGTGTAATTGTCCCCATTTGGATAACAGTACGTCCTGAAAGAGTCCGCCAGGAAGTGTCAGAAAGCAAGACACTATAAATAGCAGCAGCATTAGTGAGCATGAGAATTATGCAATCAGCAGCACGAATTGCATAGCGGGGATGTGTCGCAATTTCTGCACCAGCTGCTTGTAGTGGTGCTAATTTTTCTGGGGTGCGGTTATAGGCAACTAACTCTATATTTGCAGCTAATAGCCTTTGGGCCATCGGTAGTCCCATTAGTCCAGTTCCCAGAAATGCCACCTTCATTGTTTACGTTCCTTTGGTACAGCAATCGCGTTTCCATTATCAGTTAATAGTTAACAGCTAACAGTTACCAGTTAACAGTGTTGACTGATAACTGGTAACTGAATACTGATTCCCGGATGGTGATTAGCCACCTGCGGCAAAAGTTGCCATAATCACAACCGACAGTAAAATACCGGGAGTCAGTAGTGTTATTAGCATTAACAAGTCATGAGTACTCATAATTTTTAATTCCTGATGCTCTAGTTCTCACTGTAACAGTGTTACTTAGTCTCTGAAGACTAGTACGGGATTACATAGAGTTTTAAGTTTTCAGCGTAGGGTGACAAGAATTGGAGAGACGCGATAAATCGCGTCTGTACAAGAATCAAAATTTATTTGTATAGTTCTCTTCTTCCATTACCCATTCTCCAACCTACTTTCACTCTGGCACAGTTAATCCTTTGAGTGATTGCGATATGGCTTTGTCTTTTAATCCTTTGCTTTGAACTAAGACTCCAAAGCCACCGAGTCCTAAAGGGTTAAGAAGTTCATGTAGAGATTCTCGCCGCCGCAACAATTGTGAAATTGATTGTTCTTGATGCGAAAGGGCAGCTATGCGAGTGCCTAACCCTAAAGCCATCAAAAATAATCCTTGCTGGGTAAAACCGACTTTATCTAAACCACAGCGATCGCCCCATCGCTCCAAAGCAGTAAAATCAACATGAGCTGTAATGTCTTGTTGCCCAATGTTGACATAAGGATTGTCATGGTGCCGATGGTGATAATAGCACTGTAACGTTCCTTGCGATCGCCTGGGGTTATAGTAACGACTAGCGGGGTAGCCATAATCAATTGTTAACACATAGCCACACTGCAAGCGGTCTGCCACTATACTCAACCAATCTAGAGCAGCTAAATTAATCTCACTACGGTAGCCATCTGTATAAGCACCTTTGGTAATTTCGATTTCCACTAAATCGAAATATTCTGCTAACCGAGGCGTAGAAGGTTCCCCGGAAATTTCTACAAATGATGATGGAAAAGATAGGTTAGCAGCCGCAGATGAGAAAGTTGGTAGAGGTGAAACATCAATATCTCCCTTTCCCCTGGTTGTCACATAAATTTCTCGCAGTTCCCCTACTTCTAGAATAAACTGATGTACTGGCAATGCATCCACCAATTCATTAGAAAAAAAACAACCTGTAATGGAATTTGGTGTTATTTCCTCTAAATCGCACCACTGTACAGAGAAATCTTGTAAAGTTTGCTGCTGTTCTTGCTTAAGTGATGGCGATTTCTCCACAATGATATATTCCAAGGCGGCAAAAAACTTGGAATAGTTTTGCTGACAGTAATTAAGGATATGTGACGCTAACAGTCCTTGCCCTGCTCCCATTTCTACCAGAGAAAAGGTATCAGGTTGCCCTAAAATTTCCCACATCTGCAGAAATTGTTCTGCTAGTAATTCCCCAAAGTCATTGCCAAGATGGACAGAAGTAAAAAAATCACCACCCTCAAACCCAATTTTGACTGCATTGCTGGAATAATAACCATGTTCAGGATGATATAACACCATATCCATGTATTCAGCAAAAGTAATTCGCCGTTGGGGACTAGTTTGAATACGATTAGCAATAGCTTTACAAAGTGCCTGATTAGAATCCATAAAATTTTGTGTGGAGTGAGACTATCATTATTAATTTGATTATCAATTTTTAATTTAAAACCAACTTGGCTTGATAGTCTGCAAAGTTTCAGACTTAATTTGAATATACTGATTTAAATTACACTGGATTTCAGGCTAATGAAGTCAATGTAGGATGCGTTAGCGACAGCGTAACGCATCCACATTTATTAGAAAATTCATTTTTTAGTATTTTCTAGGAACACAACATATTGTGACGTTACAATTATCTGTAACTGTTTTTTATGTGTGTTTTGAATTAGGGAAGCAAAACTCAAGATAATTCTAGTCAAAGATTGGCTATTTTAAATAGTATTGTCATTTTTATTATCCACTGACTAATGACACCAGTACACCATTAATATCGCGGACACGAGCCAGCATTTGTCCACCAGCTTGACGTTTTGGTGCATCTAATGATTTTGCACCTGCTCCCAAGGCTCTCATATAAGCAGTAGCAACGTCAGGTGTGATCAATGAGATTTGGATTAAGGAAGGCGCTTGTATAATATCGTTAGCATAGAAGCCATTAGGAAATAAAGTTTGGGCTTCATTAGTTGAGGAAAAAGCTAGTGTAGTTTCCCCAGTTTCCATTTCTGCCCAAGTAACTTGATTCTGCTCCCGAATCTTGCGACGAACAAGACCAAAAGCTTTTTCGTAAAACTCAACGGTCTTCATCACATCATCTACCCAAATAACTGTATAACCAAATTTCATCTTTGTTTCTCCTAAGCTATAGTTGCTCTAAATGCAAAGATATGTGGAAAAATCAAAAACTTATATTATTAATACCTTTATTCTTAGTTTCTGGTTGTTTAAAGTTTGGTAATAACTACAGTTCTAAGAATGGGCAAGAACCCCCTTTAGAGGTAATAGAAAAGTGGTTGGGTGCGCCTTTACCTAGTAATTATTCAGATTTAAAGTATGAAATTATTAGTGATACTCCCGATCCACAAGTCAGAATAGCTGTCAATGTCCCAAAGGAATATTTTCAAACTTTAATTAATGAGAAAAATTTAGTCAAATATGACGACTTGAAAAACAAACTACCTGATGACTTGAAGCCAAGAGAATGGCAGGAAAGCAATCAAACTAAAGATTTCATTAAAAAACCGATGCCCAGCACCACAATATGGATAACGAAAAATGAGTTTTATCCTAAATATCTTTGGTATCAACAACAAAGATTATATCTAGTTTATGTATCAAGATAAGCAAGCAACCTATTTAACTTTCGACGATACAAGGTGCAGTTGCTAAAGTATTTGCTGCTGTTTGCATCTGTTCAATATCTGATAGCGACCAAACATGAGGCGCTTGACAGTGATGGGCTACTAATAATCCCCATAACCCTTTAGGTATCAAAACTGGTACTACTAAATTGGCGCGCACCTGCAAACTGCGGAGAAAATCTTTGTGGCAATCATGCAATGATTCTAATTCAATATCCGCGATCGCTCTGACTCGTCCTGCTAAATACAAATTGGCATAGTCTTGGTTAAAACAATTATCTGGCCCTTTGGAACCAAAAATCGAGTATTCACTAGAGGCTACAGATTCCGCAGTTACCTGCCCATGCCATTTGCCGTAAAAGTAATATAAAACTACGCGGTCAACCTGAAGCGCATCTCTCAGTTGGTTAATCGTTTCTCTAACTAATGCATCTCGCTGCATTGTGATGACTAGACGGTCTAGCACCCTTTGCAAACCCTGCTCATAATTACTTTGTGGGCTGGGGTCAAATTCTGAGAAAGAATGAATTTGCACAGACCTAAAATTATAGGTGGTTCAGTAAGTTTTGCTGTTAATCAAGAATTATCAGCTGATGATTACAGAATTATAGTCATTCATTTGACAAAATAATACCATTGCAGGCCAGTGGTAAATCCTAAAGGAAAAATTAACTTTGATCAGAACTATAGGTAAAATACATAAGCCTGGTCTATTTTTTTCAATATCATGGGCAATACTTTTGGTCATCTATTTCGCGTTACTACTTTTGGAGAATCCCACGGCGGCGGTGTGGGAGTTGTGATTGATGGTTGTCCACCGCGACTGGAAATTTCGGCTGAGGAAATTCAAGTAGAGCTAGATAGAAGACGGCCAGGACAAAGTAAAATTACCACACCTCGTAAAGAAGCCGATATCTGCGAGATATTATCTGGAGTGTTTGAAGGTAAAACTCTAGGAACTCCGATCTCAATTTTGGTGCGAAATAAAGATACTCGTCCCCAAGACTATGATGAGATGGCTCAGAAGTATCGCCCTTCCCACGCTGATGCAACTTATGATGCCAAATATGGGATTCGTAACTGGCAAGGTGGCGGTAGGTCGTCAGCACGTGAGACAATTGGCAGAGTCGCTGCAGGTGCGATCGCTAAAAAAATTCTCCGTCAACTTGCAAATGTAGAAATTATCGGTTACGTCAAGCGCATCAAAGACTTAGAAGGCGTAATTGATCCCAACACTGTCACTTTAGAACAAGTTGAAAGCAACATCGTTCGCTGTCCCGATGGAGAGTTGGCAGAACGCATGATTGAATTAATTGAGCAAACTGGTAGACAAGGCGATTCCATCGGTGGTGTAGTCGAATGTGTAGCGCGGAATGTACCCAAAGGTTTAGGCGAACCAGTCTTTGATAAATTAGAAGCAGATATTGCCAAAGCTGTAATGTCTCTTCCTGCTAGCAAAGGTTTTGAAATTGGTTCTGGTTTTGCAGGAACGCTGTTAACAGGAATTGAACATAACGACGAATTTTATATTGATGAAAACGGTGAAATTCGCACTGTAACAAACCGTTCTGGCGGGATTCAGGGAGGAATTTCTAACGGAGAAAATATAATTTTGCGAGTTGCATTTAAGCCGACAGCGACAATTAGAAAAGAGCAAAAAACAGTAACCCGTGAAGGCGAAGAAACTGTATTAGCAGCTAAAGGAAGACACGATCCTTGCGTGTTACCTCGTGCAGTTCCAATGGTAGAAGCAATGGTGGCCTTGGTTCTGTGCGACCATTTATTACGAAATCATGGACAGTGTCATGTGTTGAGTCCTGAGTCCTGAGTTCTGAGTCTTGAGTTAAAGTCATAACTCAAGACTCAAGAATCAAATCGAAGTACAGTAATTACAACTGAATCAGCTGCAATATTTCTCCTATATAAATTTGAATGTTCTGACATAATGCAGTTTTAGCCATAAAAATACGCATTAAATTTGAATATTACTGCATAAAATACGTCATTATTTAAACTAGGTTGCATTGCCAAAATAACAACGCATGACCAATACAGTTCAGTTAAGAAAATTAATTGAAAACAAAACCAAAAAACTAGTTACTCCACAAAAAACTCAACAATAAGTTTGGAGGGGGTTTGGGGGACGCAACCGTCACCCAATCGGGGGTTTGGGGGAGAATCCCCCAAATGAGCTAGCTTTTTAGACAACTAATAAATCAATCACTAATATTGGTAGGGGAAATGTGCAAAAACAAGCAATTGATGAACTCCTCCTACTAATCCTTTCAGAAAAGCCGCGTTAGAATTACTGTACAACTTGCAACAAAACTTACAATTTACTCAAAGTCAAGATGAAGATGACAGGGAATTGGTTATGCGATTAGCACTACTTTATCAACAAGACCGCGAACAAGCTACACAACAAGGAATTGAACAAGGAGAACGTCTAGTAGTAGAAAACTTACTTAAAGTTCGCTTTGGTGAATTAGATAACAAACTGCAAGCTATCATTTCACCTTTATTAACGTTACCTCCAGAAGAGTTTACTCCCTTACTCTTGCAGTTATCTCGTGAAGAATTAATTTCTCGATTTAGCTAAAAAACTACCAATTTTAAATATATCTAATTATAGTAGGGTGTGTTAGTGCCGAAAGTATAGCACTGCAACACATCATGCCATTATTTCATAGGGTTGCATTAATGGATTTTATTACAGTTTTAGGACTAGTAGCCGCTACATTAACTACAGTGGCTTTCTTACCACAAATGTTTCAAACATGGAGAACAAAGTCAGCAAAAGATGTTTCTTACATAATGCTAATTACATTTAGCAGTGGTTTATTTTTATGGTTAATCTATGGCATTTATCTCCAAGCTTTGCCCATTATTCTTGCTAATACCGTATCTTTATTTTTTAACCTGATAATTCTATCGCTTAAAATTAAATATAGATAACCCTACTGCACCCTGAGACTCAAAGTCTAGGGCTAGAAAACAAAATCCACCTGTGCAGACTTCTATTGAACCCTACTGAGGTGGTTTTTGATTGTGTAGGTATGAATTATGACAAATCTCCCCAAGCGATCGCCTGTGACATCATCTGTATTTTCTGCTGAACGACTTTTATTTACCCCCAGTACCCCCAACACTGACGCTATCCCGCTAATTTTTGCTTTTCCCAATGAGTACACCGTGGGGATCACTAGCCTGGGATATCAGGTGGTGTGGGCAAATTTGGCAATGCGTGATGATGTGCAGGTGAGTCGCCTGTTTACTGATATTCACGAACAACTGCCAATAAATCCCGAAATTGTCGGATTTTCTATTTCTTGGGAATTAGATTATGTAAATATCTTAAATTTACTAGAATCTTTAGAAATTCCGATTCGCGCATCTTTGCGGGAGGATAGTCATCCGCTAATATTTGGTGGTGGCCCAGTTCTCACTGCTAACCCGGAACCTTTCGCAGATTTTTTTGATGTAATTTTGCTAGGAGATGGGGAAAATCTGCTGGGAGATTTTATTACAGCTTACAAAGAAGTTAGGAATGCTTCTAGAATAATTCAACTGAAAACTCTGGCACAAATCCCAGGAATTTATGTTCCGAGTTTGTATGCGGTAGAATATCACGCCAAAGATGGTGAAATAAAGTCAATTACACCAATTGATGCAGAAATTCCTGCCATAGTGCAAAAGCAAACTTATCGGGGAAATATTCTCTCAGCCTCAACTGTGGTGACAGAAAAGGCAGCATGGGAAAATATTTATATGGTGGAAGTGGTGCGGAGTTGTCCAGAAATGTGCCGCTTCTGTTTGGCTAGTTATCTGACGTTACCATTTAGAACTGCAAGCCTTGAAGGTTCTTTAATTCCTGCCATTGAAAGAGGCTTAAAAGTTACCAAGCGGTTAGGTTTATTAGGTGCTTCTGTAACTCAGCATCCAGAATTTGAGACGTTGTTAGATTATATCAGTCAGCCCAAGTATGATGATGTCCGTCTTAGCATTGCCTCAGTACGCACCAATACAGTTACTGTACAGCTAGCAAAAACTCTGGCACAACGAGACACGCGATCGCTTACCATTGCTGTAGAAAGTGGTTCGGAAAAATTACGCCGTATTATCAACAAAAAGCTGCATAATGACGAAATTATTCAAGCCGCAGTCAACGCCAAAGCCGGTGGCTTATCGAGTTTGAAACTCTATGGAATGGTTGGGATTCCTGGCGAAGAACCAGAAGATTTAGAGCAAACTGTGGCAATGATGCGTAATGTTAAAAAAATAGCACCAGGATTGCGGTTAACACTAGGATGTAGCACCTTTGTACCCAAGTCCCATACACCATTTCAATGGTTTGGTGTAAATAAACAAGCCGAGAAGCGGTTGCAGATGTTACAGAAACAGCTAAAACCCCAAGGCATAGACTTTCGCCCAGAAAGCTATAATTGGTCTATTATCCAAGCTTTGTTATCGAGAGGCGATCGCAGACTCTCTCACTTATTAGAACTTACTCGTAACTTTGGCGATTCTTTAGGCAGTTACAAACGCGCTTTTAAACAACTTAAAGGACAAATCCCAGACTTAGATTTTTACGTCCATACTAATTGGTCAACAGAGCAAATTTTACCCTGGAATCACTTGCAAGGGCCGCTACCGCAGTCTACACTACTTAAACACTTGGCTGAGGCGACTAGTCATTTTGACTCATCCCCAAAAGAACTTCAGCCATTAAATTCATAACGTACAGATTAATGGAAACAACAGCTGAGTATTACTGCGCTTATTGCGGGGAACCAAACTTAACATTTATTGATTTGAGTGCTGGTGGACAGCAATCTTATGTAGAAGATTGTCAAGTTTGCTGTAACCCCAACATTTTGTATGTGCGAATTGATGAAGACACTCTAGATATTGAGATTGACACCGAATACGACGGTTAACAATTTGTAATTGCTTTATAGCAACTACAACAAACATAACGGTGCGATTATATAAGATTGGGAACTCCAAAACATAAAAATAACTGCTGGAAGTTGCTGGCTGATAACTGTTGACCGATGACTGTTGACTGTGAACAGTAGTATATTTTTAGATTTGGAACTTCCTTTGGTATTGCACCAAATTTTTAATTACGAATTACGAATTACGAATTACGAATTACGAATTACGAATTAGTAATTATTTGTTGAATTTTAGGTTTGTGTTTCCATGCTGCAGTTTAAACATTCATCTGTGATTAATGCACCACCAGAAGTAGTGTGGAGATTTCACGAAAGAACAGATATTTTGCAAATGCTAACTCCACCTTGGCAACCAGTGCAAGTAGTTCGCCGTGAAGGGGGGTTGGAGATAGGCGCTATCACAGAATTTCGTCTTTTTCTTGGGCCTGTTCCTTTAACTTGGTTAGCACGTCATACTCAATGCGAAAAAAACCGGCTATTTGTTGATGAACAAATTTCTGGGCCTTTTGAAAGTTGGGTACACAGGCATGAATTTGAACTTGAAAATGGTAAGACTAGATTGACTGATGCCATTTCTTTTTCTTTGCCTGGAGGTCAAACATTAGAATTGTTTAGTGGTTGGTTAGTCCAAGGACAATTAGAAGCGATGTTCCGCTATCGTCATTATATAACAAAAAGAGAGTGCGAAAATTCATCTAATATCATGTCCAGTTGAACAATTATCGTATCTGTGAAGGTTGGTAATGGGTAATGGGTAATGGGTAATGGGTAATGGGAAAGAAAAATACAGTTTAACAATTATCAATGACCAACAAGACCAACCATATCGCAAGTAATTAGCCGGACTTGATATAACATTTATATTTGAGTCAATACAGTTCAGTTAAAAAATAAATTGACAACAAAAATAATAATTTTGGAGGGGGTTTGGGGGACGCAACCGTCCGAAGTTTTGTGGAAGGAAACCTTCCCCACAAACTTCACCCAATCGGGGGTTTGGGGGAGAATCCCCCAATTGAGCTAGCTGTTTCCACAAGTATCTTATCTGAACGGTATTGATATTTGAGTTGTGGCTTGTTGACAATAGCTATCATTTTTATGAGCGTAGGGTAGACACTATTGGATCTTGGGTTCAAACCCTAACGATCGCAAGTGCCCACCCTACAAAAATTCCTGATATTGAGGAATCGGTGTTTTAGAAGGTGAAAGTGGTTCTCAAAGTACCAATGATGGCATTATCGCTATTAGCAACTTGACCAGGACTGGTTAACCAAATTAACCCAGGGGTAATGGAGATATTATCGCTGACACGATATTTATAGAAACCTTCAATATGATAAGGGCGATCGCCTCCAAGACGACCTAAGTAGGGTTGAGCACCCGCAAAAATTCCTAAAACGTTGCCTTGTCTGCCGAAATCTGGTAAAGCTACACCAAGACCATAGCTCCAAACTTCATCATTGTTGTTGCCTACGACGCTGCTAATATCGCTGTAAAGCACAAAGCCACTAATCGAGAGTTTGTTACTAGGTTTGAAAGCGGCTTCAAAACCATAGGAATTACTGTTATATGGGTTACCACCACCAACTAAATTGGCCTGTGCAGTACCCACTACACCAACATTTCCGGCTCCGCCTAGGTCAAATAAAGCAGTTCCAGCATTATGATAACCGTGGACGTAGGTAGCAGCAAAAGACAGGCGATCGCCTACGTTTAAGTTCAATTGCGCTAGAGCTGCATAGTTACCTTCAAATAAACCAGCGCGTGCTCCTGGGTTGTTTCCTTGGGATGCCAAATAACCTACAGTTAATGAAGGTTGGAAAGCAGCATTACTCTTACCAAAAACAAAATTAACGCCACCACCTACACCACCGCCAATCCGGTAAATTGGGCTTTCAGATGCAAAGGTAGATAAAGCACCGTTACCACCATCAAAACCTTCAAAATAAGGATTGAGGGTAGGAGCGTAATCGCTGTGAATACCACCACTGGCTGCTATATATACTTGGGAGTTACCCAGTGGGAAGTAATAAGACAACCAATCTATAAACGCACTATTATTGGTACTAGGGCTAAGATTAAAGGTTTGAGTACCTTCAAATGTGCCATTTGGCAAAGTTAATCCAGTGGAGTTACCAGCCGCAATCCGGGTGTGTAAGGTATCTTTACCCGTGAAGCTACTTTGTAAATCTAAACGTACCCTATTTTGAAATACAGTGTTGTTATTGTCGTTATCACCAAAGTTATCGGTAACTGCAAAAACTGCCTCACCTACTAACTTGGTTGTAGTAGAAAATTGATTGGCTTCTAGTTCTGCAGTCCGTGCTTCTAAAGAATCTACTCGACCACGTAAAGTTGCTAATTCTGCAGAGAATTCTTCTTGTAAACGCTGCAGGGTAGCTAAATCTTGTTTTGTTACCAAGTCAGCTGTTGCTGTGGCAATTAGTTCATTAACTCTATCTAAACAAGCATTCAAACCTGCAGCAAATTCATAACGAGTTAAAGCCCGATTGCCTCGGTAAGTTCCATTAGGATAACCCGCAATACAACCGTAGCGTTCAACTAAAGATTGCAAAGCTTGAAATGCCCAATCTGTTGGCTGTACGTCAGAAAATTGAGAAACTGACGTAACTTGAGACATTGAATCTTGGCTACTAACTTCACTTACTAAAACTCTATTCTCATCAGTTTTAGCTTGAGCAAGTAATTGCTGATTAACGTTTGCTTGCTCTGTGGCAATTCCTGCTGCTTTTGAGTCAGAAGCGTTTAATATTTCTGCTGCCATCACACTGGATGAAGCCAACGCATTCGCACCTAAAAATACTGGAAGTAATACCAGATTTTTCCACAATCTATTAGACATATTTCCGTTTTCCTCTCCACGAAATGCGCCTAACTAATTGCTATAAACAGCAATTAATTAAGTTCTTTCTGCACACCTATAAAGTAAGATACGTTACATTGTTTCGCTGTATAAAGTCAAGTCCTAGCTTATGGAATCTAGACAAATGACTTGCACTTTCATAGCCTTTATGCAACGGCTATTTATCTGTAATTTCTACAACTTTGACCAAATGCAACATTTATCAAGGGTTATTAAGAGCTATTTGCATTTAGATGAGCAATAAAGAGCAATTTACTCTTGCTATCTAATGTAAAACCCAGATTTTTTGCCCATGATATTTGTATCTATTATGCATAAAACTTAGTGATTTTATACACAAATTTAAACTTTTTTATGCAAAAAATTCATTTTAATGATGCAGAAGTATCAACGGCAATATTTTGTAGCGAAATTTACAGAAACTTAAATTTTAAAATATGAAAATATCACTCACTTGTATCGATTATAAAGAGTAAAAATTTTCAATAAATAATAATACCTAAATCTAGCCAGAAAATATTGTTTGATATTGATGTAAATACTGCTTCTATAAGGCTGGACTAAAATCAAATTTTTACAACCTTGGTTTATTGCAGTCATATTTGATATAGGGAATTGGTGTTTGGTCATTTGTCATTGGTCATTGGTCATTTGTCCCCTGCTCCCAGCCCCTTTGCTTTTCCCAATCCCCCTCATCTTCCTCGTCCCCCTCTGCTCCCCCTACTTCCCCCAGAAATCCCTTAGTCAAGTGGATCGAAACGCTGCAAGATGAGCGCTATCAATATGACTGGCAAACCTACAGCTACACAAATTAGAGCTTGGGTAAATGTTAAAGGTGTGGTGCCAAAAATTTGATTCATGATGCTCCACTGACTGAACAGACATTGTAAAGTGACTACAACCACAATGCCAATTACAGGGGCGTAGGCTATGGGTTTGCGTTTACCTTGAATTTTGGCAATTACAGATGGTACAAACTGGCTAATGCTGAGTAGATAAAATACTTCTGCTGCTACTAACCCATTAATCGCCATTGTGCGGGCTAAGGCTTCATTATCTGTAGTTTGCAGTATCCATTGAAAAACGCCAAAAATTACCAGCCAGTTGAAGAGAGAAATTGCCAAGATACGCTGGAGTAAGCTACCCGATAACAGCCTTTCTCTGGGGTTGCGTGGTGGTTGTTGCATCACCCGTCGAGATTTTGGCTCAAAGGCGAGGGGAACAATCAAACCTACTGAACTCACCATATTTAGCCAGAGAATTTGAATTGGTAAGATAGGAAGCGCGATCGCTAGGAAAATGGCAATCAAAATTGTCATAGATTCGCCAATGTTGATGGGTAGCAAGAAGGCGATCGCTTTGCGTAAGTTGCGATATACTCCCCGCCCTTCTTCTACAGCGGCTTCAATGGCGGCGAAGTTATCGTCTGTTAACAGCATATCTGCAGATTCTTTAGCAACTTCTGCCCCAGCTAAACCCATCGCTACACCAATATCTGCTTGCTTGAGGGCTGGCGCATCATTGACACCATCTCCAGTCATCGCCACAATTTCACCTTGATGTTGCAAGGCTTTGACTAAACGCAACTTTTGTTCTGGCGCAACTCGCGCAAATACCCTACCTTGCTCCGCTGCTTGGCTGAATTCGGCTTCATCCATCTGAGCTAATTGCTTTCCTGTAAAAACCTGTGCTTCAGCCGAGCAAATTTCCATTTGGCGAGCGATCGCTCCAGCTGTGAGTGCATGATCGCCGGTGATCATTTTCACTTGGATGCCAGCAGATTGACAAGCAGCAACAGCCGCGATCGCTTCTTCACGAGGCGGATCGATGATGCCTTGAAGTCCTAAAAATACTAGTCCGGTATCGATATCATGACGCTCTAAGGAACGCTGACCAGCAACTTTTTTGCTGGCGAAGGCTAGCACTCGTAAACCTTGCTTTGCCATCTGCGCTACTTCCTGTTCTATAAGCGCAGGATTGAGTGCAGTTTGTTGTCCTTGAGCATCGAGCTGGCGATCGCAGCGTTGGAGAATCGCCTCTACCGAACCTTTGACATAAATCACATTTTGTCTTTGCTGATTATCTAATTTATGCAAAGTCGCCATGTATTGGAATTGAGACTCAAAGGGAATAGTATCGATTCTCGGCAATTCTTCTGGGGTTAATCCCGCTTTATTAGCCGCCGTAATCAATGCTCCCTCGGTGGGAGTTCCTACTAAACTCCACTGTTCGTCTTTCCATTCAATGTGAGAATCGTTGCACAGCAATCCAGCAGCTAGGGTTTCTCCAAGAGCAATCTGTCCCTCTGTATAGACATCAACAGGCTGGCGATTCAGCAAAATTTCACCATCGGGAGCATAACCAATACCGCTAACGGTGTAGTGTTGTTCACCTGCGTAAATCTGCTGCACTGTCATCTGATTTTCGGTTAACGTGCCAGTTTTGTCAGAGCAGATAACGGTTGTACTTCCCAATGTTTCCACAGCAGGTAACTTGCGAATAATCGCGTTACGTCGCGCCATACGGGAAACACCAATGGACAAAATCACTGTGACAATTGCAGGTAAACCCTCGGGAATGGCGCTAACAACGAGCGCTACAGCAGCTTTGAACACATCAATCCAAGATTCGCCTTGTCCTAATCCAACTGCAAAGGTGAGGGCAGCTAAACCTAAAATGGCATACAGTAAAGTTTTGCTTAACTTGTCAATATTCCTGGTGAGTGGTGTTTTCAACCCCGTGCTACTTTCAATTAACTGCGAGATGCGTCCTGTTTCAGTAGCATCTGCGATCGCTACTACCATCCCTTCGGCTTGACCAAAGCTGACAAAACTGCCAGCGTAAGCCATATTGTTGCGTTCGGCTAAGGGTGTGTCTACAGCCAGCGATGCAGTTGTTTTTTCTACTGGAACCGATTCTCCAGTTAAAGCCGACTCATCAACTTGTAACTCACGCACAGTTAATAGCCGCAAATCTGCAGGTACTTTATCCCCAGAGGCTAACAGTACCAAATCCCCTACCACAAGTTCAGTGGAAGCCAAACGAGTTTTTTGACCATCGCGAATCACAGTAGCTTCTGTAGTCACAGCTTGAGATAGAGCTGCGATCGCATCTTCTGCTTTGGATTCTTGAATGTAGCTAATAATGACATTAATCAGGGTGACGCTAAAAATCACTCCTGCATCTATCCAATCTCGTAATAGTAAAGTCACCACTCCCGCCGCTATTAATATATAGAGTAGTGGTTGATGAAATTGCTCGATAAATTTTAACCAAGGGCTTTTTCTCGCTTGAATATTCAGTTGATTGGCACCCATCTGTTGATGCCGCTTGGTTGCTTCTTGATGGCTCAAGCCGGCTTCTGAATGACTAACTAAGGTTTGCACAACCTCTATTTCTGGTAGAGTATGCCATTCATAATTGATTACATCTTTTGTTAGATGGGAAGAATTATTTGTATTGATGGTATTCGCTGGCATTTCTACATCCTGATTTAACTATCTATTGCAGTAATTTATCCTTCAAATTCCTCAGCTTTAATTTCTGTTAAAATCTGTATTTTTTAGTTCAAATCGCTGTATCTACAGTAATCTTTTGCTTAGTTCATAAATATGCCACTCTCGCACACCCCAATAGCGAAGAATATATTCTGCTTGCTGAATTTCGTCTGCTGTCCCCTCTACCTTCACCAAAAAATCTTCCCTAGGCTGCCAAAGTTTAACTTGCTTTTCGGGAGCAACCCAACCTTGAAATGCACCGCATAAACTACCAAATATTGCACTTGCTCCACCCGCCAGTAGTGTAGTTAAAACAGATTCAACTGCTAATACAGGGCCAAAACCGGGAATCATTAAAATACCAAGTCCGGTGGTAACTGCTAACACTCCTCCTGCTGTCCCGCCTGTAATTGCACCTACTTTAGCTCCTTCAATAGGAGTCACAATTTGATTACCAGAATGAGTATTGTGCAACTTTTTTTGTTTTGATTCCGTAGCAAACATAGAAATTTTTTGCATAGGAAAGTCAATCGCTATCAGTTCATCAAGCACTTGTGTTACAGCCTGACGGTTAGAAATAATGCCTATAGCATTTTTTATGGAATTGGCATTCATCATAACTTCTACCCCTGAAAATAATTAATTTAAAAAATTAGCGTTATTTAAATATAAATAGGTAAAATAATATTGATTTGTTCAAAACTCTCTTTTATTCCTGATTCGCTTCATCAGTGATGATTTTAAGGAATTGAATAGGAATGCTATAATTTCCCAACTGCAGAAAGAACTGTAGAGTTAAGCATGAGTTTTAACCCTCAGTTCGATTATTTTTACTCACATCCTTTTTTTAGGATTACAGACAAATGTGAATGAAAAGTGAGCGCGGATGCTCTTGAAAAGAATATCTATGAGTTAAGTAACGCATCCAGGCTGAGAATGCGGTGCGTTACTAAAATACTGCATAAAAAAACTCTTGTGGGATGGATGTCTCACCCGTCCAGGGCGGACAAGATGTCCACCCCACAAGAAAAAAACATTTTAGCTGTGTCAATGCGTTACGAGACTAAAAAGATTTTGGCTACACATGAACTATTGGTAGGAACGCACAAATTTACGCCCCTACCAATGATGTTGTATTCTATTTTCAAAACGCTCTACTTCAATAAATCCAAATCTGTGACAGCACCAACACTGCTGGAGGAAACTAACTTAGCATATTTGGCTAAGGTACCTTTTGTATAACGAGGTGGACGAGGTTGCCATTTAGCGCGACGATTGGCTAATTCTGCATCGGAAATATTGATTTGCAGTAAGCGAGAATGAGCATCGATAGTGATGCGATCGCCTTCTTCAACTAAAGCGATCGCACCACCAACAGCGGCTTCGGGAGCAACATGACCAACTACCATCCCGTAAGTCCCGCCGGAAAAGCGTCCATCGGTAATTAACCCAACTGCATCACCTAACCCTGCACCAATAATTGCGGAGGTGGGTGCTAGCATTTCCCGCATTCCTGGGCCGCCTTTGGGGCCTTCATAGCGAACAATAATCACATCGCCAGCTTGGATTTTATTTGCCAAGATAGCATCTAAGCATTCTTCCTCGGAGTCAAATACCCGCGCTGGCCCGGTAATACAGGGATTTTTAACTCCGGTAATTTTAGCTACTGCTCCCTCAGTAGCGAGATTGCCTTTGAGGATGGCTAAGTGACCTTGAGCATACATCGGGTGATTCCACGGACGAATCACATCTTGATTGCTGAGTGGTTCATCGGGGATATCTGCTAAAACTTCAGCGATAGTTTTACCTGTAATGGTGATACAGTCGCCGTGGAGTAAACCATGCACAAGTAACATCTTCATGACTTGGGGAATACCGCCTACTTTGTGTAAGTCTGTAGCCACATATCTACCGCTAGGTTTCAAATCGCACAACACAGGGACGCGACCACGGATAGTTTCAAAGTCATCTAGACTCAGTTCTATACCAGTTGCGTGAGCGATCGCGAGAAAATGTAATACAGAATTTGTGGAACCACCCACAGCCATAATTACAGAGATGGCGTTTTCTATAGATTTGCGGGTGATAATTTGTCTGGGTAAAATTTGATTGCGAATCGCTTCTACCAATACTTTGGCTGATTTTTCCGTACTATCAGCGATTTCATCATCTTCAGCTGCCATTGTAGAAGAATAAGGCAAACTCATTCCCATCGCTTCAAAAGCAGAAGACATGGTGTTGGCTGTATACATCCCTCCACAGGAACCAGAACCCGGACAAGCTTGGCGTTCAATGGCTAATAGTTCATCTTCGTCAATTTTATTGGCGCTATATTCACCGACAGCCTCAAAAGAACTGACAATAGTCAAATCTTTACCCTTGTGCTGTCCGGGTTTGATGGTGCCACCATAAACAAAAATAGCAGGGATATTCATCCGAGCGATCGCAATCATTGCCCCTGGCATATTCTTATCACAACCGCCGATGGCAATCACACCATCCATACTTTGACCATTACAGGCGGTTTCAATGGAATCAGCAATGACTTCTCGTGACACTAGGGAATATTTCATCCCCTCGGTTCCCATAGATATGCCATCACTAATTGTAATTGTGCCGAACATTTGCGGCATTGCCCCAGCTAGTTTAATTCCCTCTTCGGCTCTTTGTGCGAGGCGATTAATTCCCATGTTGCAGGGAGTAATGGTGCTGTAGGAATTCGCCACACCCACAATAGCTTTATTAAAATCCCTATCTTGGAAGCCGACTGCACGCAGCATCGCTCGATTTGGCGATCGTTGTACCCCTTGCGTGACTGCTTGACTGCGAAAATTTTCGGTAATTGTTTTCTCAGACATTGCTTTAGCCTCGTTCAACATGGTTGTACGAGTATGATATGTAGACTTTTTTGAGATGTCCAATATATATTTATTTAAAATTGATATCTTTTAAATATAAAAAAATGGAACTACGACACCTGCGTTACTTTATTGCTGTAGCTGAAGAACTACATTTCAGTAAAGCCGCAGAAAGGCTGCATATAGCGCAACCGCCTCTCAGCCAACAAATTCAGCAGCTAGAAGCAGAACTAGGAGTAGAACTTTTTCATCGCAAAACCAAGCGACAGGTACAGCTAACAGAAGCAGGTAAGGTTTTTTTACAAGAAGCTTATGGATTACTACTACAACTAGAAACTGCGATCGCACTAACTCAAAGGATTGGTAGAGGCCAAACTGGTCAACTACGAATAGGATTTACGAGTTTGGTAATCTATGAATTATTACCCTCAATTTTGCGCCAATTTCGCGAGCAATTTCCCGAAGTAGAACTAGTATTACGAGAGTTAACTACAAGTCAACAAGAGCAAGCGCTTCGAGATTCTCTAATTCATGTAGGTTTTGCTCATCCACCTTTAGAAGATGAGAAGCTATCTTATCAATCTATTCACCAGCAAACTTTAGTTGTAGCTTTACCGTCAAATCATTCCTTAGCTCAAACAGAACATATTCAGGTGCAGGAATTAGAGGATGAGCCTTTGATTATGTTTCCTCGTTATCTAGCACCCGGACTTTACGATTTGATTATGAGTCTTTTTAGGCAGAGAAATATCAAACCTCAAGTTACTCAGGAAGCGGTTCAAATGCAAACTATTATTGGTTTAGTATCGGCGGGAATGGGTGTGGCAATTACACCATCTGTTCTACAAAATCTGCAACGTTCTGGTGTTATTTATCGCCCTTTACTAGAAGCAGCACCCGTCATAGAAACTGCTATCATCTGGCAGAAAAATAGTCTCACACCTCTTGTAGAGAATTTTTTAAAATTCACCCAGCAGTTTATCTAATACAAATTCAAATCATGTTTGCGACACATCAATATATTCTAGAGGGCAAGGCAATGCCTTGCCCCTACAATCTGTCGCATTTTTTTCAAATTGATATGAGTAAATTAGTTGTGTTTTAATTTGAATTTTGAATTCGGAGCGTAGCGGCGCTACGCGCTTCTCAAGGCGACAATTGGGTCAAGTTTAGCGGCGCGACGTGCGGGTACGACACCAAAGAATAAGCCAATTCCGCCAGAGATACCAACAGCCATTGTAATTGCTACGGGAGAAATGCCAGCTTGTAACGGTGTTAAGGCTGCAACTAACAAAATTCCACTCACACCTACACCAGTACCTACCAAGCCACCAATTGCAGAAACAATTACCGCTTCAATCATGAACTGTAGCAAAATATCTTGCTCTGTTGCACCAATCGCTTTTCTCAATCCAATTTCTTGGGTGCGTTCGGTGACGGATACTAGCATGATGTTCATGATCCCAATACCACCGACAAACAAAGATATGCCTGCGATCGCAGCTAGCATAATTGTGAGTGCGCCTGTAATTTGTCCGACTGTTTGCAAAGCATCTTTTTGAGAACGGATGGTAAAGTCATCTTCCCCAGTAATTTTGTGGCGTTGGCGTAGTAAATTGGTAATTTGAAACTCTGCTGCATCAACGCTATCGGCATTTTTCGCAGAAACAACAATATAGCTTAACTCCAAACCGTAGGGAGAAGTCCGCCCAATTAAGCGATTAGCTGTGGTGATAATCGGTACTAAAGCTGCATCGTCGTAATTCACGCCTAAGTTAGAACCTTTGGCGGTGAGTACGCCTATCACTTGAAAGCTAGTATTTTTAATTCTTAATTGCTGTCCCACAGGATTAGCACTACCAAACAGTCTTTGGGCTAAATCTGCACCCAATACCGCAACTTGGTTGCTGCGCTTCATATCGATGTCAGTAAAAAATCGCCCTTTGGCGGTTTCAAAATCCCTAACTGTCAAGAACGTGGGAGTGGTGCCAATGATATTAACATCGGTATTGCGATTGCGGTAAGTAACAACTTGGCGGCTATTTAATTCCGCCGTCACATTTGCAACTGTGGGTACTTGAGTGGCGATCGCTTTTGCATCTTCCAAAACCAAAGTTTTTGGTACATCCCTAGAGATGCGTTGCGTTTCTTGGTTACCGGGAATCACAAATAAGATATTAGGCCCCAAAGACTCCAGTTGTTGCGAAACATACTTTTGTCCACCTTCGCCAATCCCAATCATCGCAATCACCGAAGCGTTACCAATGACAATTCCCAGCATGGTAAGCGCGCTGCGTAACTTATTCGCCAGCAGGGTTTTCCCCGCCATTTGGATACTTTCTAACAGGTTCATGGTTATTTGTCATTTGTCATTTGTCATTTGTCATTTGTCATTGGTCATTGGTCATTGGTAATGGGTAATTGGTGTTTGTTTCCCTTTCCCCTTTCCCCTTTCCCCTTTTCCCCTTTCCCCTTTTCCCCAGTCCCCAGTCCCCAGTCCCCAGTCCCCTACTTACCCTTTGCCTTTTCGATTTTGTAATCCTTCGGTGGGTTTACAAAAATGCGATCGCCTGTTTGTACGCCTTCTAAAACCTGGGTTTGGTCTTGGATTTGTGCGCCGACGGTGACTTGGCGGAATTGGGGTTTATTGTTTTCGTCAGGGATGAGTACGCCAGTTTGCCCTTTTTCGGTGACAATGGCGACGGTGGGTATAACTAAAGCATTGTTGACGCGATCGCCTAAAAAGGTCAAATCTACATTTAAGCCAGAACGCAGTTTATCTATCCCTGTATCTAATGCAACTCGCACTTGGAAGGAAGTTACACCTTGTTCCACTACTGCTTCTGGTGCAATGAGGCGGACACGACCTTTAAATACTTGGTCGGGATAAGCATCAGCAACAATTTCTACCTGTTGTCCTGGTTTAATTCTGCCAATGTCGGTTTCAGGAACCTGCGCTAAAACTTCTAAACCGCGCGCCACGGCGACAATAGAGCTAGATGTGGCTGATGCACTACTAGAAGCGGAAGTTGTGGGTGTGACAAATGAACCCACATTAGCGTATTTTTGCGTAACAATACCGTTAAAAGGTGCGCGAATTTCTGTATCTGCAAGCCTGACTTGGGCGGCTTTTAATTGCGCTTGGGCGGCTTTGACTGCGGCTTGGCGTTGAGCAATTTCCTCAGGACGGCTACCATTTTGTAACAGTACTAAAGCGGCGCTGGCTTCGGTAACGGCTGCTTCTTTCGCGTCGATTTCTTCGCTACGAGTTCCACTTTGCAACAGAGATAGGCGTTTTTGCGCTTCTTCTAAAGCAGCTTTGGCGCGGCTATTTTCGCTAACGTACTGATCGAGCTGATCTTGAGAAGTTGCTCCTTGTCTAGTTAATTCCTGATAGCGCACTACCCGCGCTTGCGTTAAATTAACCTGGGCTTTTGCAGATTCTACTTGCGCTTGCGCCTGTCCAATTTCTTGAGCGCGATTACCCGCACGGGCTGCGGCTAGTTGTGCTTGGGCTTGCGCTAAACGTGCTTTTGCTTGGGCGATTTCTTGGGGACGACTTCCCGCCCGCGCTTCATCGAGTTGGGCTTGGGCTTGGGCGATATTAGCCTGGTACTGCAGGATTTGCGCTTGAATTTCGCCAACATCCATGCGGGCGATTACTTGCCCTTTTTGCACGCGATCGCCTTGTTCAACATATAATTCACCCAATACCCCAGGATTTTTGGGACTGATATTTACACTTTGAACTGGTACTACCTTCCCACTCGCTGTAATCCGCAGCGTCACAGTTTGGGTTTCTACAGGAACAGTTAGTTGAGATATATCTTGTTTAGTATTTCCCCGATTCACCAAATTATAAGTAGTAGTAGTGCCCACAACCAAAGCACCAGCTGTTATTAACCCTATCAGCCAGCGCATGGGATACTTAATTTTTTTGCCAATTACGGGGATTTCTATGTGCGTATTCATGATACCAGCCGATAAAGATTGTTTTGCTGGAATAGCTGTTATTTAATGAGCTATTACTGCAATTTAGAAGGAAATAAAGTTCAGAATAAAGGTTATATATTAATCAACGACCTCAAGATTCATTTGCTCAGTTATTACATATTAAGATACCTTCATATTAGCTATTCACTTCTTTGCGTGGCTTCACCTGACTGGGTGACTCAAAATCAGGCTGAAGTATGAATTGTGAAGTCTGAAGTAATATAAAAATTCTGCCCTAAGCTTAATTATCCTAGACTCTATCGGACTCATATTTGATTTTTGAAGTTCACGTATTTCAAGTGCGAAAGCTGAGATTTTTTCAGAAATCAAATCGGATTCCTATATTTCTGGTTTTTATCCGCGTTTATCGGCGTATATTAGCGGTTAATTGCTCTTAAATTAGATTTTAGCCACAAAATTCTCATGCTCATGAATGAAAACATAAATATGCTTTCATCCCTAATTGAAATATTGCTTTTTTATTCAAATTTTGCTGCAATATTTCATAGAAAATAAAATTAGCACAGCCTATCCTACAAACAACATTCAGAATTAGGGGCATGACATTCAGACAATTTCTGTAGAGAGCGAAAGTATTTTCATGCCTTACCCCTAAATTATCTGCCTTAGCAGCATTCCTAGTACAGCAATTTAGTAAATCTCTCAAAAAGCTCGATTTCTCACCTTTTTGACTTGTGATTTCTGTGCTAACGTGAAGCTCTAGAGGTGACAGAACGCTGTAAACTAGCTAGAGCGCGATTGTAATCCAAAATAGCTGTAACTCGATTACCTTCCGCCCTTGTTAAGTCGTTCTCCGCCGCAATTACCTCTGTTTGCGTACCGACACCTGCTTGAAATCGCAGCCTAGCTATCTGCAAAGCTTCCCTAGCTTGACTTAAAGCCAAAGTGGAAGTTTGCACATTCTCTAAATTAGACTGCAACTGAAAATAAAATTGTTCGACATCAAAACGAATTTGATCACGCTGATTAGCAAATTGAGTCTCTGCGATCGCAATATTAGCGCGTGACTGAGCTGCTCTAGCTCTAGCTGCACCACCATCAAATAAAGTTAAACTGCTTTGTAACCCCACGGAATAGCCATCAACAACGCTAATCCCATCGTTATAAATATCTCGAAAACTATAAGTTCCAGTTACACCCAGTTGCGGCCCTAATTGTGAAAGTGCTTGTCGCCTTTGTTGTTCGGATTGATTGCGTTGCGCTAAAAATTGCGGCAATTCGGGGCGGTTTTGAAAAGCTTGTACAATAGTTTGTTCTAGTGTTTGTTGCCATAAACCAGCTAATTGCACAGGATCGGCCGCAGTAATACCAACCGATTGTGGCAAATTTAAAAGAGTACCAAACTGACGACGGGCAATTTGCTGATTTGCAATAGAATTAGTCAGTTCTTGTTGAAAATTAGCTAAATTTACCTGAGCTTGCAGAACATCAAACTGCGTACCCACTCCTGCTTGCAATCGTGCTTGCGTATCTCGTAAACTAGCTTGGGCATTCTCTACCGCAGAGCGATTAATTCTAACTTGTTCGTCTGCACCTTGTAAATTGTAGTACTGGGTAGCAACATTTAAACCAACTACTAAAGATTGATTTTCTAAATTTAATTCATCTATACGTATCTGTTCTTCAGCAGAACGAATATTAGCTTGTCGGTTACCAGAAGTATAGAGATTATAATTGATTTGTGCTTGACCATTAAAAGCAGTGCTAGATTGAGTTGAACCCCCAGTAAATAAATCACTACCACTATTAGCTAAGTTCCCACTCACATTAGCATTAGGAAGTAAAGCCGCCTGAGCTTCTCGTAATACACTGCGGCTGCGTTCTAACTGAAATTGCGCTGCTTGTAAAGTTGGATTGTTGCGTCTAGCTAATTCTAAAGCTTGAGCTAAACTTAAGGGTACAGTTCCCTGAATCCTCACTTCTTCGGGTTTGGTAGGAAACAGTAAAGGGTTAGGATTAGGGCTGAGATTATCAATAATTGACCGAGAATTATTAACTGTAGGACTCGGAGATTGTAGCGTTTGTGCTGTAGTTTCTGCATTGACGCTTTTGGCTAAAGTCGTCATGAGAACTGCAACTAATAATGTAACCCAGGTAGAATGCACGCGGAATAAAATAAAATTCATGGCTGATGTAGTAAATAGGTTTGATAGGATAGTAAATCTTGAATTTTTATTGGTAATGTGGAATTATATCTAAAACTCTGCAGAGCAGCTTTTAAATATAAATTATTCTTACGCACCCTAAATACACTTAAACATCTTATCTTATTCTTTTGTGTAGTTTGCGATTCGTTTTCCTGCTTGTGTCCTAATTACTTATTTGATGTTGTAAACTATTATTCAACAATAAAATTTAATTTAAAATATAAAATTCAACTCACAGCCATACAATATTCAGCCCACAATTAACCCATCTTGTACGCGGATAATTCTTTTAGTTTGGGCTGCAATATCAGGTTCATGGGTAACAATGATAATTGTGATACCTTGTTCATTTAATTCTGTTAATAAATTCATTACCTCGTAAGAAGTTTCTGTATCTAATGCTCCTGTAGGTTCGTCTGCCAAAACTAATGCAGGTCGATTCACCAAAGCCCGCGCGATCGCTACCCGTTGTTGTTGTCCTCCAGAAAGTTGACTCGGACGGTTAGCCACACGGTCTTTTAATCCTACTCTTTCTAATGCATCCAATGCTCTTTGGCGGCGTTTCGGCTTAGGTAAATTAGCGTAAACCATTGGTAGCATGACATTATCTAGCGCTGTTGCTCTTGCCAAGAGATTAAATTGCTGGAACACAAAACCTATTCTTTGATTGCGAATATAAGCCAACTCATCATCATCAAAAGTGGTGAGGTTTCTGCCTTCAAAAATATAATGTCCTGCACTGGGACGATCCAAACACCCCAAAATATTCATCAGCGTAGACTTACCCGAACCTGATGCACCCATAATCGCCACATATTCCCCTTCCTCAATAGAAAGTTGAATTCCCTTCAAAATCGGAACCTCAACTTCTCCTAGGTGATAGGTTTTGGTAATCGATTCCATCCAAATCATTGTTGGCATAATGATGTTTGTCCTTTGTCATTTGTCATTTGTCATTTGTCATTTGGTAATTGGTAATTGGTAATTGGTAATTGGTAATTGGTAATTGGTGTTCGTTTCCCTGCTACCCTTTTCCCTTTCCCCTTTCCCCTTTCCCCTTTTTCCCCAATCCCTAATCCCCAGTCCCTCTAGTCACTACGTAAAGCTGTAATCGGATCTAATTTGGCAGCATTTCTGGCGGGAATTACGCCAGCGACTAAGCCGACACCTAATGAGAGTGCAAAGCCGACGATGATGGAGAGAACGGAAATCACAAAGGGGAACTTAAAAATATTTGCTGCACCAAATGCGATCGCAATTCCGCTTACCATGCCAATAACGCCACCGACAATAGAAATGACGATCGCTTCGGCTAAAAATTGATTCAATATCGCTGAATTGGTTGCACCAACGGCTTTACGAATGCCAATTTCTCTGGTACGTTCCACCACAGACACCAGCATGATATTAGCAATCCCAATACCGCCTACTACTAGCGAAATGCCTGCGATCGCAACTACCATAACGGTAAACAATCCCACGACATTGGTAAAGGTGCTGACAATATCAGCTTGATTAGTCAGCCGAAAATCATCAGCTTGCGGTGGATAAATATTGTGACGTAAACGTAAGAGATTGGTAACCTGAAACTGCGCTGCTTCTAACTGTTCTTGATTGGCACCTTTAACTAAAATGCCACTCACAGAAACACCTGCTAGAGCATTGTTACCAACTAATCTGGCGGACATACTTGTTAGCGGAATGAAAACTTGGTCATCTCGATCCATTGGCCCTTGAGAACCTTTTGGTTCCATCACCCCAATTACTTTATAAGCTTCTCCTCGAATCCGGATTGTCTCATCTATGGGATTAGCACCTTGACCAAACAGAGTATTTAATACTGTCGGCCCCAGTACAGCTACCTGTGCAGCCGTGTTGAGTTCTTCCTCAGTAAAATACCTCCCTTGTTGCGGGTGCGTGTTTCTGATATCTGGGTAACTTAAATCAGTGCCGTAAATGGTGGTTGATGTATTTTGCCCTCCATAAACTACTTGTGCATTGCGCTGTAAATAAGCTGACACCATCTGAGCCGATGGAGCTTGTTGTGCGATCGCTTTTGCATCTTCCCACGTCAAAGTACTACTAGAACCTATCCCTTGGCTGATATTTCCGCTTCTCGCCGCACCTGCCAAGATTTGGATGACATCTGTACCTAATGCTTGGATTTGCTGCTCAACACCCTTTTGCACGCCCTGTCCCACAGAGGTAATGGCAATCACAGAAGAAATGCCAATAATTACACCCAGCATCGTCAATCCCGTGCGTAATTTATTACTCCACAGCGTTTCCGCTGCCATTATCAAAATTTCTAAAAACGGAACAGTCCGGGTATTTTTAGGTTTGTAAAACCCCTTAAATAGCTTAAACATTGTTTGAGGAACAGGAGAGGGATTGGGGAACTCGGGGCCCCCTCTGGGGATAAGGGGTAATGGGGATTGGGGACTGGGGACAAGGGTAAAAGGGGAAACACCAATTACCAGATGACAAATGACAAATGACAAAGGACAATTCTTTAAGGCGCACCGCCACCAGAACGACCGCCGCCAGAACCACCACCTTGGCGACCGCCGCCACCGCCACCGCCGCCTCCCACGCCAGGGAAAACTCCGCCTCGTGGTGTAGATTGTGGTCGTGAACCTGGTGGGAAACTGAGCAATACTCTCTCGTCACCAGTCAAGCCTGATTTCACTTCCGTAAATTTACTAACAGTTACGCCAGTTTCAATACGTGTAAATATAGGTTTGTTATCTGTCCCGGCGACAAACACACCTGTGCTATTTTCTCGGCGCACAACAGATGCGGTTGGCACTACCAGGGCATTCTCTACTTGACCAACTTGGAAATCTGTAGCCACATTCATCCCAGACCGCAATAATCTTTGGGGATCTGTAAGCGATATTCTGACTTCAAAACTCGTGACATTTTGCGTCACTACAGATTGAGCAGCGATTTGCTTGACTTGACCTTCAAAAACTTTTCCTGGGTAAGCATCTGCCTTGATTGTCACTGGTAAACCCAGGCGAATTTTGGAAATATTGGTTTCTGCTAAATTGGCGACAACTTCATTCGTAGAAGCTAACGCCAAAATCGAGGAAGAAGTAGCAGAAGAGACATCGCTACTGGCTGTTGTGGGAGTCACAAACGCACCGGGATCAGCGTATTTCTTGGTGACAACGCCATCAAAAGGTGCGCGAATTATGGTGTCATTTATTTGAGCTTGAGTATTTTGCAGTGAACCGCGAGCAGATGTAACTTGAGCACGTGCTACCTCAATATCTTCTGGGCGGCTTCCGGCTTTTAATAGAGCTAAAGCTTGTTGTCTTTGGTTAACTGTAGCCCTGGCTTGGGCAATATCTTCTGGACGCGAACCGGCTTTTTGTAGAGCTAAGGCTTGCTGCGCTTCATTAACAGCAGCTTGGGCGCTGTCCCTATCTGCCCGTTTTTGGTTAACAACCTGTAGGGCAATACCACCAGAATTGTACAGTTGTTGATTACGGCGATAATCATCTTCCGCTTTACTTAAGGTAGCTTGAGCGCTTTGTAAGCGGGCTTGTGCTTGACCTATATCCTGGGGGCGATTTCCAGCTTGCGCCTTTTGCAGGTTCGCCTCGGCTTCGTCTAATGCTGCTTGTGCTTGAGCAATATCCTGAGGGCGATTTCCAGCTTGCGCCTTTTGCAGATTCGCCTCGGCTTGCGCTAACTGTCCTTGAGCAGAAGTAAGTTGTCCGCGCAGATTGGAATCATCCATGTAGGCAACAATCTGTCCTGCTTTGACAATATCTCCTTCCTTTGCTAATAGTCTTTTGAGGATGCCAGAATTTTTCGGGCTGAGGTTAATTGAGCGCTCAGGTTTGACTGTACCATTCGCTGAGACTGTAATTGCTAAAGTCTGTCTTTCGAGAGGCTGCATCAGCACCCTTCGTCTAGCTTGCTGAGTGGGAACGACAGCTACCTGGTAATAAATTGCAGAGCCAATTCCACCCAAAAGCCCAACGGCAAGTAGCCACGACAGCCAACGAATTTTGAACTTTCTTTTGCTTTTGGGAAGCAATGCCGATGAATCAACAGATGGTGATGAATCGATAGATTGTGATGAATCAATAGTCATTTGCACTCTGGAATAGGAAAAAGCTAGTTTTTTTAGTCTGCAAGTATCACCTGGGAGCTTTTATCGTATAAATTCATGCTAGTAATTATCGACCAAAATTAGTGAATTGAGTGCATGACTAAAGTCACTAATAATTGAAAACTCATTTGTGACCTAAGTCATCAATTTGGCATTGGTCATTTGTTATTTGTCATTTGTCATTTGTCATTTGTCATTTGGTAATGGGTAATGGGTAATGGGTGTTTGGTATTTGCTGTTTGTCAAAAGTCAAGAGTCAAATCTTGATAACCAATTACCAATTACCAATTACCCAATCCCCATTACCCCTTATCCCCAGAGGGGGCCCCGAGTTCCCCAATCCCCAGTCGCTAAATCTTCGGCAAAATTTCTGGTAACAAATGAGAAGGCACTTTTGATAAAGCTTGATTTTGTCCTTGAATTCCTAGCTCACTGTGGAAGGCACGTACTGTTTTAACGACATAAGAAAAAGTGGTTTGATAAGCTTCTGATTGTTTACTTAATCCATTTAAGGCGTGCAAATGATTTTCTAATGCTGCTTCTAAATGTTGTGAACGGACTTTTTTATCAGCATTAAAATATTGATCTGTGGCAATTTGATAATGAGCTAATCCTAAGTTATTGTGCGTAGATAGGACATCAAAACTTAAAACAGCAGGGTTAAGTGAGTGAGCTAATGCTAATGCTTCGTCATAAGCAGCAATGCACAATTGCAAATATTTATGCCGTTGTTCTTTAGTGGTTTGCGAAAGATTTGCTAAATGCCAATATGCCGTTCCCAAATTATTTTCTGTAGCTGCACAGCCACTAGGAACAGCCGCAGGTGTGCGATATTTTAAAGCGTCGGTATAAACATCAATAGCCATCTTCAGATGGTGCGCTGGTTGCTCGTATTGGGCTAGATTCCAGTAGGCTGTACCGATGTTGTTTTGAATCATGCCATATTTAAGCGGCTCATATTCAGGGCTATAGTGAGCCAGTGCTAAATTATAAGCTGCGATCGCTTTTTTTAAATTGAATACAGGTTGATTGTATTGCCCTAAATGCCAGTAAGCAGTACCCAAGTTATTCTGGCAAGCTGCGTACTTTAATGGCTCCATTGCGGTTGTACGATAGCGTAGTGCTTCGTTATACGCTATCACTGCTTGCTGCCAACTTTCGGCTGGGTTACCAAACCGCGCTAAATCACCGTAAGCTGTGCCTAAATTATTTTGCACCCGCGCGTAAGTTTCTGGGTTGGTTTGGGGTGATATTAGTTTTAAAGCTAATTTATAAAATTCAATTCCCTGCTCAATATAAGTTTGTCCTTCCTCAGAATTGGGTGGTGTGCGATATAGCATCCAGTAGAGTGTACCCAAGTCATTCAAAATATCAGGTAGCTGGGGTGAGGTTTCATCAAAGGTAACTGCCTCTTGGTAGGCGAGAATTGCTACCATGATGTTTTCTAAATTTGATTGCCCTTGTTCAATGCGGAGGCGATAGTAGTTGCCTAAGCGATGATAAGCTGCTGATAATGCTTCCCCAGATGCTTCCTGTGAATGCAATTTCTCAATTTCAACTAGCATTTGCTGCGCTAGAGAAACATCCTCGTCATCTTGAATAATCTTAGAATTAATGGTTTCTAGTACTAGCTCAGTTAAATCCTTACTAATATGAGCTAGCGATGGCAATTGTGGAAGCTTATTGCCATTATTCGATATTGCTAGGGGTGCTTCTGGCTTACCCTGAATTTGTAAGATTTCTGATGTGGAAATTGGTACAGCAGGCAGTGGTGTGGTATCTACTGGTGCTTCTGGCTCAAAATCTAATTCATCTTCAAACTTCAGCTCATTACTTTCTACAGCTTTGAGTTCCGCCTGAGCCACTGCTTCTTCTAACAGGGATGGTTCAAAATCATCAAAATCTAAACTTCTCGAGCCTGCAAAACGTTCTGGATAGCCACCATTATGAGATGTTGGCGTTGGTTCGCCAGCAAACATAAATACACCAGTACGATAACGCCAAAACTGTGGTGCTGACTGCTGAATTGCAGATAACCAAGGACGCGGTACCCACAACAGCAAACTAGATTCGAGGAAACTGTTGGACTCTTGGTTAGCTAAATACTCTTCGCTTAAGCGTAGGTAATGTAAGAATAATCGCTGTACTGCTACTGGTTGCTTAGTCAGTAACTCGACACCAACAATTTGAAACGCTGGTATCGGTAAAGGTCGTCCGGGGGTATCTTTTGATGCGCCAATAATTGGCGGTGGATAACTAGTGAGCCATTGATTTATCTGCGCGATGGGATTGGGATCGTTTAAATTTAAACGCAAAGTCGCTAAACGCGGATAAGCTGGCGTACTACTTTCAAGGCTATCTTCTGGTTGATAAAGTATTTGTCCAACAGGATAAGCCAAAGTAGAATGCAAACGGGCGGCTACTTGATTTCTTAAGTGTAAATCATCACAAACTGCCAAGAACAATTGCCTTCGCAAATTCAGGCTTAAAGCAAGTTTTAATCGGTGATATACTTGCCGATTCCAAGAGAAATTATCTGTGTGTGCAGTATCATTCACGCTCATAGTGGCTACAAGGCCAAAACACCGTTTACATTCTTTTTCCGGGTATATCTCAGCAGTTAAACCCTGGGGAAATTTTAAAATTTAACATGACAATCTCCCTAAATATAATGATAATGCCGATTAATGAATGCGGGGTATAACCCTACACCTGTTCATTGCCAAGCTTCCGTCTAGGAATGCTATTCCAGAGGTTCTGCCTTGAATTAATTATCGGGCTTTGCCTTCTGATACAGCTTTGAAAATCAAAGCTAGGCATGAATCATGGAGGGTAAAACCTGACATTAATTCGCCAACAATATCAATAAATTTAGGAACTTGTAGCCTTCTATCTGTTGTCAAAAATATAACCATAAAGATGGTCTTCGTATGGATTTTGTTCCACTCAGGATTAATCCCAGTTTTTAGATTTGAAGAAGGCTAAAGCCTATATTTATACTGCAACAAATATAATAATCTTAACAAAAATTGACACTATTATGTCCGAAAAAATTTTCGGTAAGTTAATAGGTATTTAAATTGCATCATCAGGGCAGGCAAGATGCCTACCCCACAAGAGATTGATAAAATTTATCTGCTAATTAGATTTGTTTTAGCTTAACAGCCAAAGCTTTGTGTCAGTATCTATCAAAGGTACTCAAGAACAGTGAAATTATCTGACAAAATTAGGGGCGTACAATTAGCTGTACGCCCCTACAGTGGCTTATGTTTCAGTGCTAATTACGAAGCATTTTGTAACTCAGCAGTGCGGACTGATAGTTGTTGTGTTTGATTACCTCGTTGCACTTTTACCTGCAACACTTGACCGAGTCGACTATTTTCGACAACATTCTGCAACTGTTCCGCAGTGGTAATTGCTTGTCCATCAATTTGGACAATTACATCCCCGCGTCGAATACCAGCAGATGCAGCTGGGGAATTGGGTACAACTCGCATCACTAAAACTCCGTTAACTTCTGGTATTTGAATAGGAGAGTTAGGATCTGTGTTGTTCTGCTTGGCTAACTCGGGTGTTAAAGATACCATTTGCACACCTAAATAGGGGTGAGCAACTTTACCAGTACGTTGCAGTTGTTCTGCGATCGCCTTTGCTTTATCTATGGGAATAGCAAAGCCAATCCCCATAGCATCAGCACGAATGGCGGTATTAATCCCAATTACTTCACCTGTACCATTTAATAACGGCCCGCCAGAGTTACCAGGGTTAATCGCTGCGTCAGTTTGAATAAACTCTAGACGTTTATCTGTAATCCCCACTTGGGCGCTAGAACGCTTGAGGGTGCTGACAATTCCCAAAGTGACGGTATTATCAAATCCTAAAGGATTACCAACTGCGATCGCCCAGTCTCCCACCTGTACATTACTAGAAGAACCTAGGGGAGCAACTGGTAAATCATTCCCGGCATTAATTTTAACTACCGCCAAATCTGTAACTTCATCAATACCTTGAACTTTGCCATCAAAGGTGCGACCATCTTTAAGTCGAACTGTGACGCGATCGGCTTTATCAACTACATGGGCATTGGTAAGAACTAATCCACTCTTATCCAAAATGAAGCCAGAACCCAAACCGCGCAATTGTTCTCTCGATGGCTGTTGAGAGAAACCATCACCGAAAAACTGGCGGAAAAATGGGTCTTCAAAGAACGGATCGTTGCGACGGGTAATTGTGCGTTCTGTGTCAATCCGCACCACTGCTGGCCCCACACGATTAACGGCGGCTGTGACAAAGCTGCTGCTACCTATAACCGATGAAGCTGGTGATTGACGTTGCGCCAGCAATTCTGATGGATTTGCAGTTGTAGCCTTGGGTGCTGGTTCAGCTTCCGAAGGTAACACCCGCAGAGTGGTAAAAGTTAGCACAACTCCTAGAAATATGGCTAAAACATGGGAACTGAGTTGGCGTATAGACCGGGTTAGTTTGGGAAATCTCATAATCACAACCTAAATCTAGAAGCGTAATTTTTACTTAGTCGTGACAACTCTATCTAAATTTATTTTTACAGAATCGATGAGAATGCTTGCGTATAGACGCTTGCACTCTACTTCATGTTTCACCATTTCAGAAACTAGAGTCTAGGAGCTAAGTAACAAATATGTCCTTGCTCTCCCTGACAATGCCCAGACATAGAGTGAACACCTGTAATCAAATTAATTGTATATTTACCTCAAAAGCTATTATGGACATTTCCCCTAACAAAGTTCGGATTTCACGCCACAATTAAAGATTGGTGGTTGTAATTGGTAATTGGTAATTGGAATTTATCTCCCAATCCCCAATCCCCAGTCCCCAGTCCCCAATCCCCAGTCCCCAGTCCCCAGTCCCCAGTCCCCAGTCCCCAGTCCCCAGTCCCCAGTCCCCAATCCCCAGTCCCCAATCCCCAGTCCCCAATCCCCAGTCCCCAGTCCCCAATCCCCAGTCCCCAATCCCCAATCCCCAATCCCCAATCCCCAGTCCCTCATCCCCACTACGCTACTATCTTAGTTAGCCAACACTTCGATAACCCATGAATGGAAACCGATCGCCTGAAGAATCCTTGAGTACATCTCAACCAGCAGAACACTCGCACAATCACAGTAAAGATCACGAACATTCCGATCATCATTCTGTGCATGGAGACTCGGTACATCCTCACGTGCATAGCGAAGAGTCTTTAAAGCGAATTGTAAATCGGCTTTCGCGTATAGAGGGTCACATTCGTGGTATTAAAACAATGGTGCAGCAAAATAGCCCTTGTCCGGATGTTTTATTGCAAATAGCCGCAGTCAGGGGTGCATTGGATCGGGTAGCGCGAATTGTGCTCGATGAACATTTAACTGAGTGTATTGCTAGAGCTGCCCAAGAAGGTAATATTGATACGGAAATTGCCGAACTTAAGGCAGCTTTAGATAGGTTTTTGCCTTAGAAAATAGCTATTATCAATCAATAATTATCTTCAGAATTTTTATTCATTAGGGTGACTGACTATCTATAAAAAATGCCTTTAACAAATTATAAATTTAACTACTCTTTCATTAAAAACTACAATAAGCCGGTAATTCTTTTTTTGCATGGCTTTATGGGAAAAATTGATGAATTTGATGAAGCCATCACCTTATTATTTGATGAATTCTCTTATTTGACTATTGACCTCCCTGGGCATGGCAGAACGCAAGTTTTAGGAACTGATGAATGCTATACAATGCCATACATCGCTCATGCATTAATTAACTTGTTAGATGAACTGCAAATTAGCAGATGCTTTTTAGTTGGCTATTCAATGGGTGGGCGATTAGCTTTATATCTTACCCTGCATTTCCCAGAACGTTTTTTTAAAGTGGTACTAGAATCTGCTTCTCCAGGTTTAGCAACAGAAGCAGAAAGGTTAGCGCGTATTCAATATGATTATCATATAGGCAGAAAATTAATCAGAAGTCTTGAGACAAGTGATTTTGAAAATTTCTTATCAAATTGGTATAGTCAACCGATTTTTGGTGATATCAAAAATCATCCCAAATACGAATTGATGCTCGAGAGTCGCTTGCAAAATCATCCTCTAGAATTAGATAAATCCCTACGTTTTATGGGTACGGGATATCAACCTTCTTTATGGGAAGAACTCAAACAAAGTAAGAATCCTCTGCTGCTATTGGTTGGGGAATATGATGAAAAGTTTATAGATATTAATCAGAAAATAGCTGATATCTGTAAAAATGCTCAATTAAAGGTAATTAAAAATGCTGGGCACAATACTCACTTTGAAAATACCAGCGAATTTGTACAAAATCTCCGCACATTTTTAGCGTAGATTGTTGAATTCACGTAGGAAAGCCAGTCGCGTGGGCGGTGAGTGCAGCCACACATGCGGCTATACGCTGAGTAGACTGCCGTGGAGGTTGGGTAAAGGTTAAAGGGAAAGGGGTAAGGGACAAAAACCTTTCTCCTTTACCCCTTCTCCTTTACCCCACCAAGTTGCCTTAGCGTACTACTAGAGAGAAGTTAAATCAGCACTGTTTACAGGCTAGAAAGTACTTCCCTTGCTACGGCTAAAGTTTGGTCAATATCTTCATCGGTGTGAGCAAAAGAAGTAAACCCAGCCTCAAATTGAGATGGTGCTAGGTAAATACCACGCTCTAACATACCGCGATGGAAACGTCCGAATTTAGCTGTATCCGCACTTTTCGCATCTTCGTAGTTATGCACTGGGCCTGCTGTGAAGAATAAGCCAAACATGGCGCTGATATGACCGCCACAAGCTGCATGACCAGTTTCTTGAGCAATTTGCAGTAAGCCATCTGCTAGCTTTTTGGTAATGCGCTCTAGGTAGTCATAAGTACCAGGTTTTTGCAGCAATTCTAGAGTTTTAATCCCTGCTGTCATCGCTAGGGGGTTACCAGAAAGTGTCCCAGCTTGATATACAGGGCCAGCAGGGGCAACCATTGACATAATATCGCGACGACCGCCATAAGCTCCCACAGGTAAGCCACCACCGATAACTTTACCCAAGGTGGTCAAATCGGGGGTAACGCCAAATTTTTGTTGCGCGCCACCATAAGCGATGCGGAAGCCTGTCATGACTTCGTCAAAGACTAATAATGCGCCATGTTCATGGGTAAGTTCCCGTAAGCCTTCCAAGAATCCTGCGTCGGGAGGAATAAACCCAGCATTGCCCACCACTGGCTCTAAAATCACACCAGCAATTTCATCACGGTTTTCTTCAAACAAAGCCTTCACAGCTTCCAAATCATTGAAAGGAGCTGTGAGAGTACTAGCAGTTGCCGATTTTGGTACTCCTGGGGAGTCGGGTAAGCCGAGTGTCGCCACACCAGAACCAGCTTTTACCAAGAACATATCAGCGTGTCCGTGGTAGCAGCCTTCAAACTTGATGATTTTTTCCCGATTGGTAAACGCCCGCATGAGCCGTAACACAGCCATACAAGCTTCAGTTCCAGAATTCACGAATCTGACCATTTCGATGCTGGGAACGGCATCAATGACCATTTCTGCTAAAACATTTTCCAGTGCAGAAGGCGCACCGAAACTGGTGCCTTTTTCCAAGGCTTCATGTAGCGCGGCAATTACTTCTGGATGAGCATGACCACAAATAGCAGGGCCCCAAGTACCTACATAGTCGATGTATTGATTACCATCAACATCCCAAATGTATGCGCCTTTGACGCGATCAAACACAATTGGCTGTCCACCGACAGATTTGAAGGCACGGACTGGGGAACTAACTCCTCCAGGCATGAGATTTTGGGCAGCGGCGAAAATCTCTTGTGATTTTGTGGTTTTAATCGACGTATTTACCAAGGTTCTCTCCTACGTGAGGGGCAAATTAAAAGCTCTATCTTAGGATAGGGTTAAAAACTGTTCAGAATTTCTATCCTATAAAATTACCAGAACTAAAAAAATAACAATATGTTATACCAGTCGAATCAAGATTTGCCTGTAGAAATTCGCTCGCGATTATCTGAGGCATACCAGGATCTTTATCGGGCGGCTTTTAACTCGGCAGTTCACTGGTATGGTGAAGCCGCAAAAGCGCATAAGGTGGCATTGAGTGCGGTAAAGATGCAATCTGCTATGGATAAGAATGCTCTAGTTTAAGATTATATAATTGGCTGACTATTAAAAAAATCGTGCGAGTTGACCTATTGAGAATGGTATCGTGAATCAAGGAATCGTTCTCACGCAAAAAATTAGCTGGTATGTTCTCTAAAGAACCGCATTCACTACACAACGCCATCCCCGTTGAAAAAATTCGTTATGACGAACAAGGTCTAGTACCGGCAATAGTTCAAGATTATCTTGATGGCACTGTCTTGATGATGGCGTGGATGAATCGGGAGTCTTTACAAAAAACTTTAGAAACCGGAGAAACTTGGTTTTGGAGTCGATCGCGTCAAGAATTGTGGCATAAAGGGGCGACTTCTGGTCATCTGCAAAAAGTGCAAAGTATCCGTTATGACTGCGATAGTGATGCACTCCTCATTGGCATAGAACAGATAGGAGATATTGCTTGCCATACAGGAGAGCGCAGTTGCTTCCATCAAATAGATGGGCAAATAGTAGCCCCACCAGGCGATACATTGTCACAATTATTTCAAGTAATCTGCGATCGCCGTGACAATCCTACGGAGAGTTCCTACACCTGCAAGTTATTTGCTGGCGGTGATAACAAGATTTTGAAAAAAATAGGTGAAGAAACTGCTGAGGTTGTCATGGCATTTAAGGATGATGATGCCGATGCGATCGCAGGTGAAGTTGCAGATTTGCTCTATCATACTTTGGTCGCTTTAGCACATCATAAAGTTGATGTCAAAGCCGTTTATCGGAAGTTGCAAGAACGGCGGAAATGAAGGGGTAAAGCAGTTGAAAACCTCCTACCTGGATTTGTAGAACTGACATGGTTGCTCAACCTGAGACAAAACACTACACCGTTGAAGAGTACCTGGAACTCGAAGTTGCCTCCGACATCCGCAACGAATATCGCTATGGAGAGATTACCCCTATGACGTGTGGAACCCCAGACCATAATGATATTGCCAGCAACCTTGTGGCTATCCTGAAAGGAGGATTGCGGGGAAAGCCATACCGTGTATTTATCCTGGATCAGCGACTCTGGATTCCCGGTACAAATCTCTATACTTACCCTGATGCGATGGTTCTGCCCAAACCCTTAGAACTTCAAACTGGACGCAAAGATACTGTCGTAAATCCCTGCTTTATCGCTGAAGTGTTGTCTAAATCTACCCAAAACTATGACCGTGGCGAGAAATTCGTTGCCTATCGTAAAATTCCTACCTTCCAAGAATACCTGCTGATCGATCAATATTGCATACACGTTGAGCATCATGTCAAAACAGGCGCTCATCAGTGGCTATTTTCAGAATACGATGACCCAAATGTCACCCTTTCTTTAAGTACCTTTGAGTTGCAAATTCAAATTGCAGAACTTTACGAAAATATTGATTTTTCAAACGTTTAAGTTGAAAGGCTAAAACATAAATAGAACAAGTGATTGAAGCTGAAGCAGCGATCGCAAAAACTTGAATAAACCAGCAACTTGAAGCATTAGGCATCACCCTAACTGCTACGACTTAAATTATCTGGGAGTAATTATGAAAGCACTTAAAGTCATGGCAACGATTAACGATCAGGGACAACTAACTTTAGATCACCCGCTTTTAACTGATAAAAATAGCCGAGTAGAAGTCATTGTGCTAATCCCTGATGAAGAAGTTGTTCTGGATGATCAATCTCAAGCAGAAGTTTTAGCAGATTTTCGGCAAGCGTGGCACGAAGCCATGACTGGGCAAACTATCCCGGTGGCTCAAATGTGGGAAGGGCTAGAAGATGGTTGATCGGCCTTTGATTCAAGTTGACGCTTCGCTAACATTCAACCGAAATATACGCACTCTTGCTAAGAAATATCGCAGTATTAGAAATGATATACAACCTGTTATCGAACAACTTCAGCAGGGAGAGTTACCAGGAGATCAAATACCTGGTGTTGGTTATACAGTCTTCAAGTTGAGAGTCCGAAATAGCGACACTCAAAAAGGTAAAAGTGGTGGCTATCGTTTAATTTACTACGTCAAAACAGCAACAGGAATCATTTTACTGACCATTTACACAAAATCTGAACAAGTCGATATCGCCGCAGATGACATTCAGAGCATCATTACAGACTATGAGCAACGGACTCTCACCGAGCAAGATGATATCTCAGACAATAGCTAGAAATTGCTAAAACAAGAGTAGAACTGTCGATTGAAGCTGAAGAAGCGATCGCAACAGCTTTATTGATCCGAGACTTTTAAGGTTGATAGCGGATACTAAAGTAAAACCCATCATCTTGAGCATTATTACCGCGATCGCTTAAATCTACAAAGGGGATGCCATAATCTAGGCGCATGGTTAATTTATCAATGCCCAAGGCTTGATTCCACAATAGCCCTAAGCCGGCACTGGCTAAAAATGTTTGATTGGGTAGCTTATTGGGATTGTCTGATTGATTCCAAACAGCGCCTAAATCAACAAACGGTATCACCTGTAGGGTGGATAATCCGGCTTTATTGCGTTGCACTGTAATTCTGTCTTCAATTGCAAAACGGAATCCATTATCGCCAGAACGGACATTTTGCCGATAGCCGCGCACAGATTGTCCGCCACCAATGACGAATTGCTGGGAAGGTAACAAACTATCTGGTGTGAGTTGCAAGTCTGCTTGGACAATTAATAGATGATCGTTATTTAGCTGCTGTACGCGCTGGATTTGACCTAGCCAACTGAAAAAACGACTATCAGGAATGGGATCACTATTAATCGTGGCATCAAATAAACCAGTGCCTAAACTAAACTGCGATTGTAACAGCCAAGCGCCGCGCGGGTCGCGTCGGACATAATCTTGGCTAAACTTAAATACACTGGTACGACTAACGCCATTAGCATCAGGGCCGATACCAAAGGGAGTGGGAAGTTGATCGAAGAGAAAAGTTTGCCCATCTTCATAAGTAAAGCCGAAAGACAAGGCAAATTCTTCTTTAGGTGATCGCATTAACGGCTGACGATAACTAATTTCATAAACATCTTGATCGCCTTTGATCCCAAACTGGTCAAAAGGTGGCTGGGTAATTTCGTTGCGATTGGGTGCAACTCGCAGGCGTAACTTCCCATCCATCGCATTTAGGGGAATTTGATAGCTAAAATCAAAGCGATCGGAACCACCTGTCAGGGTGCGATAATAAGCACCTGCGATTTCATCTCCTATCCCAGTTAAGTTGCGGTGAAGTAGTTGGATTCCTAACCTTTCTGAACCAATACTAGGCGGTGAATAGTTATCGATACTGAAGCTGCTGACAAAAGGATTGGCTTCATCAACCCTGACGATAAGAATACTTTCACCAACTTTTCCCGTAGGGCGCAGGCTGGCTTCTACATTATTAAATAGTGGATCGAGTCGCAGTAACTTGAGCTTTTCTTCTAGCTTAATTGTATTTAAGGGAATCTCTGCACCTAATTGAATGCGATCGCGCACATATCCAGGATTTAAGCGCTTTGTTCCTTGCACCTCAATTTCTGACAACCGCCCTTCAATAATGCGAATTACCGCCACACCATCTGTATTTCCAGCCTGTTGCGTTACGGGAATCGCCCGGGAATTTATATAGTTATTGTTCAGATAAAGCTGAGTCACAGCATCAGCAGCTTTCCGCAATTCCTCTACTGTTAATTCCCGCCCTTCAAATGGCTGAACAACCTGATTTAATTGTTGTTCTGTAAATACGGTGCTATCTACAACATTAATTTTGCGGACGAAAAATCTCTCAGGAGTTGTTGGTGTGACTGCTGGTGGCGGGTTGGGGGGGCTAAATTCCGGCGGGGTAGTTTCTGGCGGTTGGGGGGTTGGGGATTGGGTAATTGGTAATTGGTAATTGGTAATTGGTAATTGGTAATTGGGTTTTGACTCAGGACTCAGGACTTTTGACTCAGCACTGTTTTGAAACTCAGGACTCAGGACTTTTAACTCAGCACTGCTTTGAGACTCAGGACTGTTTTGCGACTCGGAACTCAGTACTTTTAACTCAGTACTGGTTTGGTTGGCTGTGGCTTTCAAGCCTGTGATGGCAAGTATTCCAATTAAATGCAGAATGAATAAACTGCTTTTAAAACCAAAACTTTGATACAAGAATGATATAAAAAATTTCCTATTAACAATATAGTTAAAAGCTTGATGGACGGTAGCTAAAAACTGCCGTTGATATCGACATTTTATTGATTTCTTGCGGATACTTCCCAAAGCATCAATTTTTTGATATATTTTCTTACTTTGCGGAATTAAAATTTCAGAATTAAGATTATTTTTTATACTTTTTTTCATTTCACTATACTGAAATGGATGATGTATAAAGTTCTCAGTTATTAGGTATAAGCTATCAGTTTCATTGGCAATATAACGCCTTCTCAAACAAACTGCAGAAGGCGCTATAGCTTTGTAAAACTGCACTATACGCTTAATTACTGTTTACTTAGTTAAACACCTGGCTAGTTGAGATTCCGGAAAATTGTTTTAGCCACAGTAATATTTAAATATCATATTTTTGCCAGTCATATTCAAAAAAATTAATATATTTAATTACATTTAACACTGCAAAATTCTCAGTGATATCCGATAGGATAAATATGCTGGTCAGAGATTAGAAATTGCGTTGGAGAACTTCCATGTCACTGCCGATTTCCATTGTCATTACGAATTACAATCGGGAGCATTTTCTAGGAGAGGCGATCGCCAGCGTCCTGAGGCAGACATGGCGAGATTTTGAGTTACTCGTGTGGGATGATGGCTCTACAGATAATTCCCTTGCGATCGCGCAAAAATATGCGGGGCAAGATAGGCGAGTGCGGGTAGTAGCAGCACCCCATCAGGGAGTAACTGCGGCACGACGAGATGCGATCGCTCAAACTACAGGAACCTACATCGGCTGGGTAGATAGTGACGACTATTTAGCACCAACCGCCTTGGAAAAAACCGTTACTATCCTCAACCGTCAGCCAGAAGTCGGCTTTGTATACACCGATTATCTAGATGTTGACGACAAGAGTAAAGTTATTAGATATGGTCGGCGCAGTTTGATTCCCTACTCTCAAGAACGACTGCTAGTCGATTTCATGACTTTTCAATTCCGCCTAATTCGTCGTTCTATTTATGACTTAGTAGATGGGTTCAATGGTTCCCCGGATTACGCGGAAGACTACGATTTATGTTTGCGGCTTTCGGAAGTTACTCAAGTTGCACATATTCAGCAGCCACTTTACTATTACCGCCACCACGCTGGGAATATCACCAAACAAGCCCAGCTAGAACTGCTGTTATGTTCTCAACAAGTTATTGCCCAAGCATTGCAACGGCGAGGACTAGCTGATAAATATCAAATCGATGTCGAACTTTCCACAGGGCACTTTTTCTTGCGTCACAAGCAAGTAGAGGGCAGGAGGCAGGGGGCAGAAGGCAGGAGGCAGAAGGTAAGAGAACATAATTCCTCTCAAGTCCGCAAACATTTACTCAAAGCCCAGCCGCTTTGCGCCGGGATTCTTCCCTTATTTGCAACTCTCTCTGCTATTACAGCCCAAGCTCAACAAATTATACCTGCTAATGATGGTACAAATACCATCGTTACCCCTAATGGTAACAGGCTAGATATTACTGGTGGTCAGACTTCAAGTGATGGTGCTAACCTATTCCACAGCTTTCAACAGTTTGGTTTAACACCAGAACAAATTGCGAACTTCCAAGCCAATCCTAATCTGCAAAACATTTTAGGTAGGGTGACAGGTGGTAATGCTTCCATTATCAATGGCTTAATTCAGGTAACAGGGGGAACTGCTAACCTTTACTTGATGAATCCCGCCGGATTTGTTTTTGGGCCGAATGCTAGCTTAAATGTTCCTGGTGCGTTCACCGCCACCACCGCCAACGGAATTGCTTTTGGTGATAGTTGGTTTAATGCTAGTGGTGCGACGAATAACTACTCCGTTTTAGTTGGTAATCCCACAGGTTTTGCCTTTACCATGAGCCAGCCAGGAGCTATATTAAATGCTGGTAATTTGGCTGTGGCTGATGGGCAAAGTTTGAGCCTTTTGGGTGGAACAGTGGTAAATACCGGCACTCTTACAGCACCATCTGGGCAAATTTTGGTGACATCTGTACCAGGGGAAAATTGGGTACGCCTTAGCCAGCCTGGTAATTTGTTAAGTCTGGAAATTCAACCTTCAGCGGCTAATAGTAATCAACCAAATAACTGGACAATCCCCATTCCCTCTCTACCGGAATTACTCACTGTTGGGAATACAGGTTTAACGGCTAACCCTGATGGAACAGTGAAACTTTCAGCTTCTAACACAACTATCCCCACAACACCCGGTACAACCATTGTGTCTGGGAAAGTTGATGCTTCTGGTTCCACAGGCGGGAAGGTGAATATTTTAGGTCAACAAGTCGGTTTAGTTGATGCCAATATTAACGCCTCTGGAAATAATGGTGGCGGTACAGTCTTGATTGGTGGAGATTATCAAGGTCAGGGTACTGTACCAACTGCGACTAACACTTATGTTGATAGTAAATCGGTAATCGCTGCCGATAGTAACCTCAATGGCGATGGGGGAAGGGTAATTGTTTGGGGTAATGACACCACCCAATTCCTCGGTAAAATTACAGCGCGTGGTGGGGCGAATAGTGGTAATGGTGGTTTTGTGGAAGTATCGGGTAAAAATTTCCTCACCTACAATGGTCAGGTAGATACTTCCGCAACTAATGGTACATTGGGGACTTTGTTACTCGACCCCAGCACCTTAAGAATTATTGATGCCGCCGCAGGTGGTACTTTTGATGGGACACCGAGTAGTATTCCTTTTGGATTGGCTGATAATGGTGCGAATACTATTTCTTGGGGTGCGTTAAGTACTGCTGGTGCCAATATTGATTTACAGGCGACAGGAAATATTACTATTGACCCCATTACAGGGAATACACCTGGAGTCACAACTGCTGCTGGTGTAGCGACACTAAATTTAGGCGGTGCAGGTAGTTTCCGGCTAACTTCACAAAATGGTGCTGTTACCTTTGCCAATACCAGCAACACCATCAATACTACTGGAGGCGATATCTTTATCTCCGGCGCGAGTTTATCACTAGGGAATCTCAACACTACAGGTAACTTTGCTCCTAGCGGTGATGTGAATTTATCTGCAACAGGTAACATTACTGCGGGCAATATTAACACTAGTGGCTTTGTGTTTGGGGGTGAAGGCTACGGTGGTGGCTATAACGGAGGTAATATTACTGCTACTAGTAGCGGGGGTGCGATTACCCTGGGAAATCTTAGCACCAATATCAGTGCCGTGACTGGGGGTCAGGCGGGGACTTTAAATTTAACTGCTGTTGGTAATATCAATACAGGTAATATTAATACCTCCGCAACTGGAGGTTTCCAGTCAGGTACAGGTGGAACCGTTCAAGCAACTAGTAGTGGAGGTAGTATCACGACAGGCGCAATTAACTCATCTGTAACCAAAACCGGGCAGAGTGGCAATTATACGGCGACATCTGGTGCAGTGAACTTAACTGCTGCGGCTAATATTACGACTGGTGCAATTAATTCCTCAGCTACCGCATTGAATGTTGATGGTGATGCAACGGCTACAGGTGGAAACGTCACTCTCAGGACAACCAATCCTTTTGGTAGCACAATTACCTTTACTACAATCAACAGCCAAGCGACGACGGAACCAGGAGGTACTGTAACTGGCGGTGATGTCCAAGTCCTAACTAATGGGCTGGTGCGAGGAACAGGTACTCTACTAGGAAATACCATCGCAACTGGTGGCATTATTAATGCTGGAGAAGGCGGTACTAGTAGCTCTGCACCACCTATCGGCGGTAATATTACAATTCAACATGATGGCGGCCCTGATAATGTGCCGTTTACCGTAGGGAATGCTAGCGTCAACGGTACAGCAGGCGCACTCAACGCCGGGGGAACTTCCATCATTAATGCAGGTAGCTTGAGTGCGCCTGTATTACCCAACGGCGGCGCAGCTAGCGGCACTCCCGCCGGGATTACAATTAATTCTGTCAACACTCCCCCAACATTAACAGCCAACACCACATTACCTAATACCCAAATTAATCAATCGGTAGCTGTTAATTTTGGTAGTTTAGGCGCAGTAGTTACCGATGCTAACAACGACAACACCACCATTCGCATTGATGCAGTCAATTCTGGTACTTTAACCGTTAATGGTGCTGCTGTTGTTCCTGGTGTGACTACAGTATCAAGCGGTTCTAACTTAGTTTACACACCCCCAACAGATACTACTGGTTCGCTCAATGCCTTTACCATTCGCGCCAGTGATGGTGTTTCTACTTCCACACCTGTACAGATAGGTATCAACGTCACCCAGACAAATAAGCCAGATATTCCTGTGTGTAATTTCAATTGTCTACCAACAAAAGTTGATGAGCCTGTCAATAATAATGGTGGTGGCAAAGATCCAAAAGTTGGCGAAGAACTTCCAGAAGATAAATTCACTGGGGAATTTGAGCAACGTTTAGGTGTCGGTGGTACTACACTCAAATCACCCGATGATGCCAAAGAAATAGCTATTGAAATTGAAAAAGCCACTGGTGTAAAGCCGGCATTTATTTACCTCAGTTTTGTACCTGTAGAAATTGCACCTGCTTCAGCTAATAAACAGCTAAATACTACAGCCGAAACAGATAATGAACAACTGGAAATAGTAGTAATTACAGGCAAGGGTAATCCCATCCGCAAACGCATTCCTGAAGCGACAAAAACCAAAGTTCTCAAAACAGCTAATCAATTCCGCCAAGAAATTATTAATCCAAGCAATAACCTTTATTTGCGGCCATCTCACCAACTTTATAATTGGATAATTGCCCCAATCAATGCAGAATTGCAAACACAAGGAATCACAAATTTAGTATTTCTCCCAGACATTGGTTTACGTTCTGCACCAATGGCAGCGCTTCACGATGGTAAAAGCTTTTTGGTAGAAAAATATAGTGTGGGTTTAATGCCCAGTCTCAGTTTAACTAACACTCTGTATACAGATATTAAAAAATCCCAAGTTTTAGCTTTAGGTGTTTCCCAAAGTACCCAAGGACAAGAACCTTTGCCAGCAGTTCCAGTGGAAATATCAACATTAGTGACGAAACTATGGCAAGGTAAGTTACTGTTAGATAAACAAGCAACTTTAGCTAATCTCAAAGCAGTTCGTCGTCAAGAACCTTTTGGGATTATCCACATGGCTACCCATGCAGACTTTGAGCCAGGTACTTTGAATAAATCCTATATTCAATTGTGGGAAGATAAACTACGTTTAGACCAAATCCGGCAATTACGCTTAAACGACCCCCAAGTTGAGATGATGGTATTAAGTGCTTGTCGCACTGCGATAGGAAACGAAGAAGCAGAGATTGGGTTTGCTGGTTTAGCTGTACTGGCTGGTGTCAAAACTAGTGTTGCGAGTCTGTGGTACGTCAGCGATTTAGGTACAGCCGCCTTAATGACGAAGTTCTACGAAAGCTTGAAAACCGCACCTATTCGCGCCGAAGCTTTAAGACAAGCACAAGTAGCGATGGCTACAGGCAAAGTTTTCGTCAAAAATGGTCAAATTCAAGGTTTAGAACCTGTGACAAGTTTGCCTTTACCTGCTGAAAGTATCGATGAACAAGATAAATCCCTGTCTCATCCTTATTATTGGGCAGCATTTACAATGGTGGGTAATCCCTGGTAAGGGTGATTATTAGGCAATACAGTTCAGATAAGTTCATTAGTGATTGATTTGTCAGTTGTGGAAACAGCTAGCTCAATTGGGGGATTCTCCCCCAAACCCCCTCCAAAATTATTGTTGAGTTTTTTGTTGAATAATACCAATTCCAATAATGTTTGCAACAGATACATTCTTTGTAGGGGCACGGCATCTACAATCTTTTGGTATATGAAATATCTTACAGGTGCCGTGCCCCCACCCATCTGTCGCGTTCTTTTTTCAAAATGGTATAACTAGTTTTTTGGTTTTGTTGTCAATTATTTTTCTTAACTGAACTGTATTACATGATTAGGTGTAATTTCACTGAACTTTATAGAGATTTAGATACCCAAATTTTTTAAAAAGTCGGGTATCTGGGCATTTTTATATTGTTGGCGGTGCGTTAGGCTGAAGCCGTAACGCACCCTACTGGCATGGCAAGCCTTAAATGTTGCAATAAAGATTAATTTTATCCGCGTTTATCAGCGTTTATCTGCGGTTAATTTTTTCTAATCTAACGCACTATTTTAGTCTAGACACGCCACTACTGGCGTGGCAAGGCTAAAATGTTGCAATAATTTTTCTTGTGGGGTGGACATCTTGTCCGCCCCGGACGGGTAAGATGTCCACCCCACAAGAGTTTTTTTCATGGACTATTTTAGTCTTGTCAGTCCACTACTAGATTGAAACTATCCCAACAAGAAGATGTGCAATTTAGATGTGCACCAGAGGATTACAATTTGCAGCTTAATTCGCCGGCTTTTTGGGTGAAGCGGCGATTTTCACGATAGTCTACAGGACAATCGATAACTGCGGGGACATCTTGGGCTAAAGCTTCTTTAAGAACAGGAATTAAATCTGTCGCAGCTTCAACTCTGTAACCTTTTAAACCCATGCTTTCGGCTAATTTGACAAAGTCAGGATTACCAAAGCGGATAAAAGCTGACTGTCCTGGGCCAAAATGATTTTCTTGCTTCCACTCAATTAACCCATAGCCACCATCATTAAATATTAAGGTGACGAAGGGAGTACCGACGCGCAAAGCTGTTTCTAATTCCTGGCAATTCATCATAAAGCCTCCATCGCCAGTTGCAGCCACTACTTTGCGGTTGGGATAAACGAGTTTTGCAGCTAAAGCGCCAGGAATAGCAATTCCCATTGCTGCAAAGCCGTTGGAAATAATGCAAGTATTGGGGCTATGACAATGATAATGGCGGGCAATCCACATTTTATGTGCCCCTACATCCGAGATGACAATATCATCAGGGCCCATCACTTGCCGCAAGTCATAAATTAATTTTTGCGGTTTGATAGGAAAGCCATCATCATGGGCGTGTTCTTCGTAGTCGGCACGAATATTTGGTTTTAAGCTGATAGCGTAGGGATTGGGTTTATTTTGTCTATCGGCTAACTTTAAAATTTCAACCAGAGAATCAGAAATATCACCAATTACTTCTGCCTGGGGAATATAACTGCTATCAATTTCTGCGGAACTGAGGGCAATATGAATAACGGGAATTTGTCCGTCGGGATTCCATTTTTTTGGTGAAAATTCGATTAAATCGTAGCCAATAGCAATTACTAAATCTGTGTTATCAAAGCCGCAGGTAATAAAATCACGTTGCTGCAATCCCACTGACCATAAGGCTAAGTTATGAGTATAAGGAATCACGCCTTTACCCATAAAAGTATTAGCAACGGGAATATTTAGTTGGGTAGCAAATTGGGTAACTGCATCACTTGCTTGGGCGCGAATCGCTCCATTACCTACTAAGATTAATGGGTTTACTGCTTGGGAAATTGCCGCAGCAGCAGCGCGAATACTAGCAAACGATGCATAGGTTTTTTCAATTTTATCTTTACGCAAGGGTTTGCCTTCTACAGCCATAGCGGCAATATTTTCTGGTAAATCGATATGTACTGCACCTGGTTTTTCCGATTGCGATCGCTTAAAGGCTTTCCGGACGACTTCGGGTGTAATACTAGGGCGAACAATTTGCTTATTCCACTTAGTAACCGGGGCAAACATTGCCACTAAATCTAAATATTGATGGGATTCGATATGCATTCTATCGGTTCCCACTTGTCCGGTAATTGCTACTAGTGGCGCACCATCAAGGTTAGCATCTGCTACCCCAGTCATTAAATTAGTCGCCCCAGGGCCAAGGGTAGAAAGACAAACCCCAGCTTTCCCAGTTAAGCGTCCATAGACATCTGCCATGAATGCTGCACCCTGTTCGTGACGGGTAGTAATAAATTTAATGGAAGATGTTTTTAAAGCCTCTAAAACATGGAGGTTTTCTTCACCAGGAAGCCCAAAAAGATATTCTACACCTTCATTTTCTAAACACTTTACTAATAACTCTGCTGTATTCATTTTGTTTCCTCAATATTGTTGTTTGCCATTTGTCATTCGTCATTCGTCAAAAAACAAATGACAAATGACAAATGACCAATGACTAATGACTAACTATTTAACCCACACAGTTTTAACATTGACAAACTCATGTATTCCCTGAATGCTCAATTCTCTACCATACCCAGAACGTTTGATACCGCCGAAAGGTAGGCGGGGGTCGGATTTCACCATTCCGTTAATAAATACTGCGCCAGCGTCAATTTCTGTAACTAAGCGATCGCGTTCTTGGGCGTTGGTTGTCCAAGCGCTTGCGCCTAAGCCAAAGGGTGTGGCGTTAGCAAGTTTAATGGCTGCGTCAATATCGGGAACACGGAATAATAAGGCTACTGGCCCAAAAAATTCTTCTTGGGCGATCGCACTATCTTGGGGAATATCTATGATGATGGTGGGTGGATAAAAGTTACCAGGACGATCGGCTAAAAGTTGTCCGCCTGTGAGGACTTTACCGCCGCTTTTAACGGCAGTTTGGACTTGTTGGTCTAATTCCTGGAGAATATCAGGAGTTGCCAATGGGCCTAAGTCGGTGTCTAGTTGCATGGGATCGCCAACTTTTAAAGCCAGAAATTTATCTAACAACAGTTTTTCAAATTTATCAGCGATCGCTTCTGCAACAATGAAACGTTTCGCTGCTATACATGATTGCCCGCTATTCAACATTCGTGCTGTAGTAGCTGTGACAACTGCTGTCTCTATATCAGCACTCTCTAACACGATGAATGGATCGCTTCCACCCAATTCTAGGACTGTTTTTTTAATTTGTTTACCTGCCGCAGCTGCTAAGGATGCACCAGCAGGTTCACTTCCGGTTAAGGTAGCAGCTTTGACTCTCTCATCAGCCATCAAATCGGCTACTTTCGCTGCACCGATTAATAGTGTTTGAAAAGCACCTTCAGGAAACCCAGCGCGGCGAATAATATCTTCAATTGCTAAGGCACATTGCGGTACATTAGATGCGTGTTTAAGTAAACCAACATTACCCGCCATTAGTGCTGGCGCAGCAAAGCGAAACACTTGCCAGAAAGGGAAATTCCACGGCATCACGGCGAGAATTACACCTAATGGCTGGTAACGCACAAAACTCTGACTGGCATCGGTTTTTACAGAAACATCAGCTAAGAAATCAGCCGCATTTTCTGCATAGTAGCGACAGACAGCCGCACATTTTTCCGCTTCTGCGATCGCAGCTTTTAAAGGCTTACCCATTTCCAGGGTCATTAACTTGCCAAATTCTGCCTTCTCTTGTTCTAAAATCTCAGCAGCTTTGATCAGCCATTGCGATCGCTCTCTAAAACTAGTTTTGCGGTAATGCTCAAAAGCCTCACCAGCTAAATCTAGCTTCGCAGCAATTTCTGTATCATTCAGCGCCTCAAAAGTCTTGATTGTCTCCCCAGTGGCAGGATTAATGGTGGCGATAGCCATTGCCTGACCTCCGTTTAAAATTAGCTTGAAGTAGCTCCTTAGTGTTACACATATCTTTTGAGGAAGCTACCATCTAAATTGTAGACTTTTAGCCAATATTTACTTTTGTAATGTTAAAGATTTGCAACTTAAAATGTCGCTAAATATACAGCTTAATTTAGTATTTATACTTGTTTAAAACCTAAATTTAACCGCATCACCAAAGTCTATCCCCCTCATCTCCCTCATCTCCCTCATCCCCCTCATCCCCCATCATCTTGCTTTAACGCCCTGCGCGCCAACTTAACGTAAGTTTTCACGGTAGTATAGGGCATTTCTAAATCTTCGGCTATTACTTGCAAAGATTCTCCCATTTCGCGCCTTGCCAAGATTGTCGCCCAGGTTGCAGCAATTTTATCAGTGCGATCGCCTCCTGTGCGTTTCCTTTGGGCGGTGAATATTTCTGTTAATTCTGCAATCCTCTCCCCCAGCAGATTTGTCAGTAACTGCGTGGGTGTAGTTGGTTCTGGTTCCAACCAATCTAAGCGCGTTTGTCCGAGTCCAAAGGTGGTTTTGTGTCCTGTACCGCAGTAAGGCGCAAGTCTCACTAAGGCATAAAACAAGCGGGTAAATTCTGTATTAGCTAAAGCAGCTTTACTCAAACCACAGGAAATCGCCCCTGTAAAGCCAGTCACGGAACCGCGTTTACCAGCCGCCACTTTTACCGATTCCAACCGATGCTGATGAATAATCACCCCTTCATCTATCCAATCGAGGAAAGCTTCTGTTTCTATGGGAATTCCCGAAAAGTCATTCCAACGGCGCAAATAGCTGTGGAAGAGATTTACAGGCACAGGAAGGGGGAAATGATGACCTTTGCGGCGGAAACTGGTAGGGGAAACAAAGCTGAGACTGACGTTAGTTTGTTTCTCCACAGATGACTGCAACAATTGGGCGTAGGTTGTGGGTGGATGAGCAATACTCACCTGTTTAATTTGCAAGGGCGCATCCCTTAAAGCTAAAGTTTGTGGCAGTTGGGTTAACCATTGACCCAGAAACTGCGCTACCCTCGGAGATAGGGCGTTAACGTGCCAGTGATAAGTCTGCTTTGCTTCTAGATGCAGCTGTCTACCAGTAGGAACGAGTTGACCTTCCAACGCTGAGATATTGAAAGGCTTTTCCGATTCGCCATCATGGAGATAAGCCGAGAGTTCCGGGTTGAATTGTCGTACTTGGTCAAGAAACCAAGCATGAAGCCCAATTGTATACTGCGAATATAGGGAAGTAGAACTAATAGCTTCAAGGTCAAACACCAATCCCAACAATTCTGTATCATCAGCCCACGTAGGAACAGAGGACTTAGTCACAGATTTGGACTTGGCTTTGCGAGTGGTAGATATTGCTGCTCTTGCCATCGCTGCTTGCTATGCAAATAATGTGGAATATTTTACTGTGGTTTCATCCCCTGTGGGGGACTAGGAACTGGGGATTGGGGATTGGGGTAATGGGTAATGGGTAATGGGTAATGGGTAATGGGAAGGAAAACTTGGCCCCTTAGCTGTTGACTATTATCCGTTAACCAAATTCTGATACCAATTATCCTTTCTGTGAAGCTGCACATATTTTAGATCCCCCAAAATCCCCCTTTTTAAGGGGGATTTTGATGATTGATTCCGGTTCCACCCTTAAAAAGGGGGGCTAGGGGGGATCTGATTCTATGCAGATCCATCAAGAATTGATATGAGTTTAAAATGTTATCTCTTGTGGTATTGATATTTATGTAATTTCCAGGCATTGGACATTGAATTAAAAATAAATAGGGATCAATTTCAACATAATTCGTAATTAGTTATTAACTCTACAATTGTTGAGTTATGTAAAGCAAAAATTAGGTTTTTACGCAGTCTGTAATTGCTGAAATTGTTTATTTTCAAGGGAATCAGCAAAATATTACAGATTGTAAAACAATCGCTCAATATTAGTGGTGATTATTTTTCTGTTTCAAAGAGAATTTATTTATGAATTAAAAATAAATTAGTTTTTTTGACTTTTTAGTGTAAAATTTATCCTTCCAATTCATGTTAGTTGCAAACTTTGCCGAATCGCATTGTTGCAGTCTGGTTGGCTGAATCTTTGATGCGAAAAATAATCATTCTCAGAAAAAGCGATCGCTCTTTTCAAACCTGAGTGTATGGGTGAATAATTCTCATAATCCCCTTACGGGGGAAGTGTAAGCGTAACAGTACAGATAAAACTAAAGTAATTGGTCATACTGCTGGGTTTCCATCCCCTTGCGGGGTAGGTGTAAGCATAACTAAGTCCGATACCGCTTGTTGGATATACAGCGATATGTTTCCATCCCCTTGTGGGGTAAGTGTAAGCGTAACCGTTCAAGCTTGGAAGGAAGCTGTTCATGCACAAATCGGGTTTCCATCCCCTTGCGGGGTAGGTGTAAGCGTAACTACTTGAAGAAACCGAAGGCTTCGACGGTGATATCCAGTTTCCATCCCCTTGCGGGGTAGGTGTAAGCGTAACAATCTTAGACCAGTGTTTAGCAATACCCCAGTCACCGTTTCCATCCCCTTGCGGGGTAGGTGTAAGCGTAACCCAGCACCCTATGCTCTGCAAATGGGATTGGGACGTAGGTTTCCATCCCCTTGCGGGGTAGGTGTAAGCGTAACCTGCCGACTATAACAGGATAAAGAGAGTCTGCCTAGGTAGCTATGTTGTTTCCATCCCCTTGCGGGGTAGGTGTAAGCGTAACCCCTCGATTTGAAACCCTTATCCTATATAGCTTCTAGAGGCGGTTTGCGGCCGATACTAATTTTATTGCTTTTCCGCCAGCAAAATATCCAGAAAAAATCTCTGAAAGCCTTACAGGATAAGCGAACGGCCGATTCCACGAAAAAATTAGGGTTTCAGCGATTTGGCGGATCGGCCGCAAAACCGCTTTTTCCTGTCCAGGGTAGTATGGAAATCTACCCCAGAAACACAATATATTTATTGAATTTTCAAGGTTCTGTGGTCTAAAAAAGCTAGAGAAAGCACTGAGGACTTTACAGTAACTTTGCAATGTAAATAACTTAATTCAATAACTTATCTTCGTCAAGCTTTACCTATAAAAAACTTTAAGCTCAAATACTGAGTTAACTTACACACTTTACACTTTTAATGCTGCCATCTTCTTTGAGAGACACAATTTTTACCTTAACCATCTGTCCTTCTTGCAAAGAACTGGCTTTTTTCGGTTCCTTCTCTGTTAACCTAATCGTCCCCAAAATTTCATAGGTGACTTTATTACTATTGATTTTGGTAACTTGAGCCTCGATAATTTGCTCAACTTGAAAGTCTTGCGCTTGAACCACTTTGGCAATTTCCACTTGACGCGCTGACTCAAGCACAGTGGTTTGAGGTGTAGCAATTTCCCCAATCGGGACACCAGCATCTTTGTAATAACGCATCAAGCGCGCTACCCAACCTAAAATTTGCAGCATGGTATGAGCATCGCTCACAGTTTTGAGATAATCGCTACAGGCTTTCTCGATACTGCGGTAATAATCGGTAGTTTTGCTGCTATGTCCAATGTGTTTACCGTTACTAACAAGGGTTTTCAGGTATTGGAAAAACCTAGAAGTTGCATTTTGCTGATTTACAGAAGCGCGCAGGTAAGCAACAGCTTTACCCAATTCGTTGATATCTGTATTATCTCTCACTAAAGTTTGAGCGATCGCATGGGCAATTTCCCACTGTGCATCCGTGAGAGATTCGGAAGATAATTCAGCTATTGTCATAATTTAGTACATTCCCGATGGTGGTTCGCGATCGGTGGGATAGCGTAAAATTGCAGCCAGTTCTTCTAATTGCGGTTTTTGAATCAAGCGTGAATGTGCTGCTTGAATTTTTTCTTTGATAAATTGTTGTAATTTTTCCCCAGTCAACTCATCAGATTGATTGAGATTATAAGCTGAATAACGCTGTTTCAGGTTTTGCGGTTGGTGGATTTTATCGATATTCACAGTCATTGTTCCCATCCCTATCGGTTTACCACCGCCAACTTTTAAAGCCATCGGATATTTAGCATCTTGTCCTAAGACAATTAATAAAGTACCTAATTCTTCGGCTGTCAGATTTTTAAAATGTAATTGAGTGGTGAAAATATATTCTCTACCAGCTTGTTGTACAGGAATTCCTGAATTTTGACCTTTATCAATTGCCTTGAAAGTATTATAATAAAACTTGCGTCCAGCAACTTTTCCTCTAATAAAATATGCCCCACGTTCATCAGGACGAGGACGATATAATGAGGGCATAAATCCTGTAGAAAAGCTGATATTTTCACACTTAGCATCGTTAAAATCTAGCAAACCTTGCCAATCTAAAGCACCAAAAACTCTACTCGCAGGACAAAGTTGTTCTTTGTGGCGACAAGGTAAGCGTTCTGGGGGGATTTTATCTCTATATCTATTAGTAATTACTGCTAAAGTACTATTAGTAATCGCCTCATAGACAGAGCGGATACAACCTTTCAGTGAACTACCTTGAATTGATAGCTTCTGGTCTACACCCTGTACCATTGTTTTAATCAGGGGAATTTTTTGACCGATATCGCTACCCATAACCACCACCCCTGTAGAGACATGAAGAGGAGTCTGCACTTTGAGGGTAAGATACAAAGTACCATGCAGGCGATCGCTAAAATATTTATGATGTCCAATTGGACGCTGTAAATTAGGGCGTTCAGTTGGAAAGGAAACGAATTCGTAAGGTTTTGGCGGAAGTTCTGGCGATGAACCCCCACCGCTAGAACGGTTAGGTGGTTGAGGTCTTGAGGGGCGATTTACTGTCATAATTATTGTTTAATTGTCAAAGCGACAAAGTGAACTGTAGAAGTTTGTTTATCGATAAAATAGCGTTGAGCAATATTTGATGCTTTCTCAGGAAATCCTTTCGGAAAACGGGTTTCTGTAGATGCATATAAATGAGCATTTCTGTCTTGCGTTTCCCATTTTTCACCCACAGGGCTAAAATCAGCATACTCACCAGCAACAGTTAAAAGCAGCACTTCATAACTATTTTTGCGCTTATACTTCCATCTCAATTCACAATTTTGATTAAACATTTGTCCTTCCAGCATCGGGAAGTCATCTTCTGTGGGTGCTTGTCTCCAATTATCGCTAACTTTATGAGTCCATCTCAGGAAGTAGTAACTAGGTTCAATTGCAAATTCTTGAATTAAATCGAGCAATTCTGCAACTGATAAAAGTTTTTCTTTTACACCAACAAAAGCCGTCATCTTGATACCCCTAATAAACCACTCCAAGATTTAACAGCACGTTCAAATAAATCTGTTACTGTACCATCTCGCCAAGTAAGTTGCACACCAAAACCTAAATCCATTGATGTTGCTGCTACTGGTGTATCTTGTCTATCTTCTGTACTATTTTCTTTTAGAAAACCATAGGTTCTTGCTTCATGGATTTCTAAAAATTCTCCCGCACCTAAGAGATAAGTATGGTTCCATTGTTTTTGACTACCAATAGCCTGAATTTGGCGTTTATCTTCCGATAAAACACAACCAGGATATTGCACAGTTGCTTGATTCAATTTCACCTGTACAGTACCCAAACCGCGAGATTTCGCAAACCCTAAACCAAACCAACCGTCATCTAAATCGCGCAAGACTAAACCAATTAAACCTAATTGGGAGAGAGTAAAGTTTTTAAGGTGAATTTTTGTTTTAAATTCCCCAGCCGTACAAACTTGATAATTAAAAGGCCCCACAGCTACTGAACCAAAAACCCTATCAATTGCGACACCATTCCGTTCTTCAATTTTCAGAGGCTGAGACTTATCTGGATAAGCATCTTCAATTCTCAATCTACTAGCAATGGAAGTATTACCAAATATTTGGTCAGTAAAACTAGATAATTTGTAAATATCTGGTGCTGATTTATTCTCCAGATAATTGTACTTATCGCTTAACGGATCGTTAGCCCAAGGTAATTTTTTAGAGTTAGGTTTATCTTCGCCTACAGTCCTAACAATTCTTTCAGCATGGGCGCGAATTGCACCTTTTAAACTACTTCCAGGTAAATATATAGAACGCCCACCAGCATGATATGTTTCCACAAATTCCATATCCGGCTTAGTCGGATCGGCTCCTTCCTTACCCGATTTAATCAACATCGGCCCGTCAGGAATTAGGGTTAAATCAATAGTACAATGGTTAACAAATCTTTTGTGCATAGGTATATTTAGTTGAAAAAATATTGCAAATTAAGCCGCTACTAAATTATTTAACTGTATTTCACATTGTTGAAATACAAAATTAACAGTAGCAAAAAGTTTATCTAGCTCTTGAATAGTATAGAAGGTGCTATTCCTGGTAAAAATTTCTCCTTCCAGCTTACCAAATTGCCAGCGGTCGCCATTAGAAACGATACCAAAAATCACTATTTGATATTCTCCATTCAGTCTTTGGGCTGCAATCATTTCTGCTAAACATTGCGCCCAACCAGTTTCAAAGTTATCTTGCTTGGCTTCTACTAAAATGAAATATGGCTTATCAAAAACAACTTTACCCAATGGGGAACGTTTAGCCAAAATATATTCAGGAAATCCAGATAATTTTTCGTCATAATTCAAGGATTGATGACTCCATAAAATAAACTTACTGCGGTAAGTCTTCCAAACTTCTTTGAGTATGGGATAAATCAGATTTTCACAGATAGCAAACTCTGAATTATCAACAACAGCATCCCGCATCATCAGTTCTAAATCTTCACGGAAATAGTCAGGAATAGTAAAAGCAAGTTCACTGACAAAATTAGCTTCGGTATAAGTGATTTGAAATGCTTTGAGAACTTCCCCAATAGTTTTGAAACTGCTGAAAGCCATATTTACCCTCCTGAAGGAATTGATTGGGTGGAATTTTCAGCTAACTTGTCACTCAAATGATTTATCAAATCCTGTGTCCAAGTATTTTTAAACGGCTTCCCATCTTCATAGATTGATGTATCACTAGTATCTTCATTTACCAATGTTTGCAAATATTTCAACAACTTTTCTGGGTTGTTGTCAACATCAATCCATGTCATTTTGTCAATATCTAGTTTAACCACACCCAAGCCACGCGATCGCCCTCCACCCAGAGGTATTTGTTCTGTCTCAAACTGATGTAACCCAATCATCAACAGTCCCAGTTCATAATCCTCAGCGTTTTCTACCACCGCTTTAAACTCAAACTGCGTTCCTGCTGGTACAACTTGAAAATCGTAGAGTTTCCCATCTGCTGCGGTTTCGGTGTCTCTATCAATAGCTACCCCATCTCTTTCTTGGTATTGTCCAAACCAAGTATCAGGGACTACAGTTAAATCTCTGACTTGGAATTTGCTAGCAATCCAGGGTGAACCAAATACCAGAGAAGTTAAATCTGTTTGCGCGATCAGTTCTTGAGTGAAAGCCTCATCGTTATAATAATCCTCTTTTAATTGTTTTATTGCCTGGGAAGTAATTGACCATTCGGCTTCTATAGCGGGATTTGCGGCTAAATTAGGATTGATACCTCTGAGAAAACTTTCGAGACGCGATCGCATTGCACCCTTAAAGCTAGAACCTGGTATTAATGGATTACCCAAGCTATCTTTAATTACAGGTAAATCTGAACCTATGGGTTCACTCGAACGACCTGCGCTAATGCGTAGTGCTGTAATTGTTGTGAGTTTACCTGTAATTTCTAAGCGATTTTTGAATGTGTCAAACATAATAATTTATCTGCTTTTAATTCCTTCACTTCGTTCAACATGAGCATGAGTACCGTAATATCGCAATGACAAATTACTCCCTACGATTTTGCAACTAACTCGGAGGCTGAGAGTAACGCGAAAATGGTCAATGACGGTATTTGTGTAAGTTTCTAGTTGTACACCACCATCACCTTTAAGCGGAGCTATATCACCATTATATTTAACAAGAAGATATGATACTTTAGCGATAGTTTCCTGCAATTTCAATCTTTCTTTTTTATCTGTTATCTTCTTGTAGTCTTTTTCAAAAGAAGTCTCATACTTTATTTTGGGGAAAATTAACAAATCTTCAGATAGAAAATCTTCTTTACTACGATTCCAAATTAATCTACCCCAGCTAGTTAATATTACTTTCTCATCAACTGCAAATATCAGAGTTTCTGGGATTCCCTGAAGTTCAGATATATTAATCCATGCTCCTTCTGCCATTAGTGCAAATTGAATAGGTTTAATCACTGAAATATCAATTTTGATAGGCAAACGAGGAATAGTAATAATTTCATTACTCCCTTCAAATATGTAAATAATACTATCGGAATAAAACATGCCAATAGTATTAACAAATCCTTGTATAGCCTTGAAACCACCTACTAAATTAAAGCAAATTTCATAGCCACTTTCTTTATAACCAGTAATTGTTTCTTCAAACCAATTTAAAAGTTCGTCAATTCCTTGTGTAAATGCCTCATCACTAGCGGTTGTAAAACCTGCTGGTGTGGTTATAGAAATATTTATTCCTTGTTTAATTAGAAATAGTTGTAAGATTTCTGAGGTCATTTTACTTTGATAAGTATCGCTAGAAATCAAAAAATGTACATCTTGCTTTCCTTGGTTTATTTGTTCTTGATACAATCCATAAATGCCGTTTAGCTCTGCACTAGCTTCTCTAATATTTAATATATTACCATCATATAATTTCTCCTCTGCTCTATTTTTTAGTTCTACAATAATATCAATAACATCCGGCTCATATTTTTGAATTTTATCCTCAGTCCAGTTAGCAGTCTTATCAATCATTACCTGCCAATTTTTTGGGTCTTTCAGGCGAATCTGGTTAGACAGTAAACTTGTGCCAACAGTTGATACAACGAAGCGGTGCATATTTAAACACTCCTAGTAAATTTATAGATGTCTTATTTCTTTAACTTCATTTCACCGACTGAAGCTGTATGTTCCCTGGCTAAATATCCTAAGAAAAGTTGTACCAGTTTCAGATGAATATTTTTGCGTAATTGAGTTTGGTTATTAATGTCATTTAAATAGGGTTCTAGATTATGACTCTTAGGAACACTTTTTCTTAATTTTGTTACTATTAATTGTGCATCTTTATCTAATTCATCCAGTACATTTACTAGAGCCTTAGCAAATATATCTTTACCTTTTTGTGTTTTCCAAATTGGGCTTGAACCACTTCTCCCTACCTGATAACGAATGTAATTTTTAATAATTTCAATTGAAGAGCTTGCATCAACAGCAACAGCTAATACATTTCTAAAAGGAGATTTTTCATCTTTATTGGCTATGGCAAAATTTTCTGATAAATCTTTCAGTTTTAGGATGATTTCATCCATTTGGTTACTAATACCTTTTTCAACTCTCAAAGCCAGTTGTTCTTGTAAAAAATTATCTAGTTCTGCCATGACTAAACAGCCTCCTCTCTTAATATGAAATGAAATTCATTGCAAATTTGCACTTGTCCGAAGCCTTCACAAGTGCGATCACCTACTCCATAAATCTCTAAATCTTCCCAAGCCTGTAACCAAAGATTCTGATTTTCTGTACTAAATAAATATACACTTCCCTTATTCGTCACTAACTCAACATCTTTCATTAAACCCCAAGCAGAATTCCAACCAGAACGGTAGTCATAGCTACTGTAAGCAGCGTGAATATCCAGAGATGAATCATTCACACCAGTATATTGCTGTAGCATTTCTCGAGAAATTACCGTTGTGCGTTGCCAGTTTTCAGTTAAAATTGCATCTGCTTGTAAATCCAAGGTGAAATAAGTACGATTTTCTGCTAATTCCTCTAAAGGATTACCAAATATATCGCCCCATTTACTCCAACGTTGGCGTAATTTTTGATTAAAATCATATATTCGTTTAATTACTTTTAATTTAATATCACTAGGTGCTTTTGCTGTAATTTTTACCTTACCTAATCCTCGTGAACCTGCGCCACCTAAACGTAAATCATGTTGATGATTTTGAATAAATTGTTGTAAAGCTACAGCTAAATCATCCTTAACAAAAACTGCACCTGTGTATGTGACAGGTCGTTTTTTATTTTCTTGAGATTCATTTAAAACTGCAATACTGTATAAAACCCTTTCTTCAGAAGTAGCACGGCGGCGATTAATCCCTACTCTGGTTAATAGACGAGTATTTGCAGAAGAACTGTAGTAATCGTCATTATGTTCGCTATAAAAACTGCTATAGTTATCAACTCTTTCTCCATAAGTTGACTTTTCTGTTGGGCAATTAGGATCGTATAGTTGTCCATATTTTTCGGCGCAAAATCTGTCGATTAAAATATCAAATGCACCATTTTTATTCTGCTCATCTGTTGTAAATCCTGATTTATTTTTGGAACTGACTACAGTAGCAGGTAATACTTTCACATCATCTTTCAAAACACAATCACTATCAATAGTTATTATTCCTGGGTAGGCGTTTTGAAAAATAGCTGGATTCTCACTCAAAAATAATTTATAAAAATCATCATTTTCACTAATTGTGGATGAATTAGACTGTTTTAATATTTGACTAGCAACTGCACCGCGAATCACAGAACCAGGAATATATTTTTCTACCTCACTCACATTTCCACCGGGTTTTTGTCTACCAATTGCTAAAGGAGACAGTGCTTTAATTTGTAGATTAATCTTTTTCATCGTTTTTAAATCCTTTAGCTAGAAACTCCCATGTTGTTTCTTCTATAGATAAATTAGGTAATTCCCAAGATAGCCAACCTAACCCGGCTGATTTACTACCTCCTAAAGCATTAATATGACGCAATCCCACTAAAATTAATGGTGCTGCATAAATTGGTGCGTTAGATAAATAAATATTCCCTGTAAATCTTAATTGCACATTCGCTGGTGATGTTTCTAAAAAGAAAAGTTTGTCTTCTTCAGCAGTCCGCCGCCGACGGTTAATTGTAACTCCAGGACGTATGACTTCTGGTAAGTTATCTGGTTCTTCTTCACAAATTAAGTCATCTACAATTATCCGAGAAGGTAAAACAGGATTACCGAAGATTTGACAAATTAAACAATGATGATGTTTCTCTGCTGCTGATGTTGATATTTTATATTCTATTCTGGAAAAATTTTCTGTTAAACCTGCTCTTTGTGGACACATAGTTTGTGGGTTAGGAGAATAGCAAATAGTCCACTTTAAACCTCTAGCAATTTTCTCGCATTCATGACGTAAACGTCCTTTCAGTTGGGAACCAGGAATTAGTAAGTTATCTTCAGCGTTACGGACTATTGGTTTATCTGCAAGCGAACCAGAAGCACCTCCAGCACCAATACATAACGCTGTATCAATGACTGCTGTAATCGGGTAAGTTTGCAGTGAATTAGATAATTTTTGGAGTTCAATCATGACTCAATCCCCGTAGATACAATTTCTGATGTCTCGTTATCTGGTACTTCTACAAAATCGTAGACATCTACCATATCTCGCCAAATAGTTTCATAAAATGGATCTTCAGGATGTTTAGGGTCAAGTTTACCGTTATCATACATCCAAGGTGCTAAATTACCTTTATTTACTTTATCTTTGGGTAGACACCAAGCTTCTTCAAAGTCTCTCAGCAATGCTTCTTTACCTTGTTTCAATCTGACTCGAAAGTAGCGATAGTTCAGGATGGCTGTATGTTTACCTCGTTCTAGTAAACTACGAATTTGATAAATTTGAGATTTAGGAAATTTAGCTTTTTTCAAAGCTGAAATAGAGGTAATTAATCCTCCTAATTCATGCAGAGTGTATGGTGTGGCGTATAATTTGAGATTTTGTAGGCTCTTTTGAGTTAATGCTTCTTTACGAAATTCTTTCACATTGGATGAAATCATTGTCACTGATTTGAGACTTAAAAAATCGACTGTTCCGCCATGATATCCGGCTTTTTTAAGTTTTTTTGCGCGTTCTTTAGCTGATTTAAGTAATTGCTCTACTAAATCTCTGGCGTAGTATATGGGTGTGTTGACAGCCGTAATTAATACGCCGATTGATGTACTCAGTTCACAATCAGAACGGTTTGCGGTTGAGGGTTTATAACGTTGATATTTATGCGGTTCAAATGGTTTGGTGTGATTTAGGCGATAATCCCCAATAATTTTTTTAAGTTCTCCATTTTTTGATTCATTCTCAATAGCTGGAATTTCCTTAAGCAGAATTTTTTCAAATTTTTCGCCTATCATTTGGGATATTTGTAATGCTTTATTAGCAGGAACAATCAATAAAATATCATCGCCACCAATCGTAATAATTTCAAAAGGATGGATAAATTGACCATTTGCTAAATGTGATTCTTCATCATTAAATCTACGTAGTTGATGAGGATGTAAGTTTTCAGCTATTGCTTGGTAAACTGCGGATATTGTTGCTAAATCTACATCTCTACTAAATTGTTGGTATTTTTCTGGTGTGAGGATTTTTTGAATATAACCACCCATATTATTACCATCAGCATAAATATAGGCAACATAACCATTACTAGCATTAGAAACTTCGGTGAGAGTTTCAGCAGTTTCTACTGAATATTCAGAAACACTACCGTAATATCTCATTTTTAAACTTGGATTCTCTTCTAGAAAGAGTTTAAATCTATTTACCCAACTTTCAATTACGCCTCTTTGCCAGGTTAACCCAGATTCTACATACCAAGAGGGATTATGACTGACACTATCTTTGGCTCTATCACCTACTAAATATTTGCGTACAGATGCCTCTGAAAAATAGGTTTCTCTGGGGAGTTTGTCTACTCGCATCATAGCAGAACGGCGATCGCTACCATCACGCATCAAATAAGGATGAGTTTCAAACATTGGTGGATAGCGACGACTAGGACGATTAGCAGTATCATTACCACTACGACGCTGATTAAACAAAATGTTTAATTTAGTTGTTAATTCATTAAAACTCTTACGTCTTTTGAATGCTTCAATTCTCTCGGATTCATTACTGGGATATCCAAAATAAGCTTGAACTAATTTCTGATTAAATTGCTGATGATACCAATCTAACCATAATGTATCTTTTATTGACTCTCGTAATAAACCAAAGCGCAATTCTAACAATCTAAATGTCTCACTTACTGCACAGGAATTAGCTGTTAAAGTCTCTTCTGTGTAGCGCTTTTCAATCGCATTGGCTAAGTCATCGACATAAGCAGCAGGACAGAAAGCTAAGATATTACCACCTGTAGAATAGATAATTAACTCTGGAATCAGCGCTTCAGATAATTTCAAATTATCTGATTGGGAATCTCCCAGAAAATTATCATTTAACCATGTTCTAATTTGATTAAATTGTATGTTGTAACGATTTTTATCTTCTTCAACAATTTCTTGGGGATTTTTTTGATTAAAAAAAGCAGGTAAATCAATGATATTTATTCTATCTAGTAAGCCAGATGCACCACGGATTTCTTGAATTTTTGCTGATTCAAATACATATTGCTTAATTTTAGTTGCACCACCATAAACCAAACCAATGCGAGTATTCTGATTCCACAACTCAGGATAATCATTCTTTAAGGTATCAAGATTTGGGGGAAAATATTTTTCATCTATACCTTGTAATTGTTCTACCTGTCTTAGCAAATCTTGCACATCATTTGGTAGCTCTTTCCCTATAATCAAAGCCTCGCGCATTTGTTGCGGTGTTAAATCGAATTTTGGTTCGCGCTGATCGCCCCAAGCCAAACACCAAGCAATAGCAGTTGTTATCGAATTAGTCTTGTGCATCTGTGTTGTCATTTGTACATACTCCAAAAATTCCGCATCGTACCTTACAAAGGAACTTAACCATATATCTGCTAAGTGAATTTGCTTAAATAAAATTACTTCCCCTGTATCATCACCCGCAATTCCCAAATTTATGCAACAGCAGAGAGTGAAATTGGCTACTCAATCAACCAAGTCGCCTAATTTATACGCAGGATTATGTGTGATAGAAATCACATATTTACCTATTTTGGGATCGAAAAAACCAACTGCACCGTAAATATGAGCTAGTTTATGTGCTAAAACAAACGCCACAGGTATAGAAATAGGCCCGTTAATCTTCAACAGTGGGCCTCCTGCAAGTTCTCCTGACTCAGCCATTTCTTCCAATCGGGCGGCTGCATCTTTGACAATCTGGTCATTTTGGGCAGGTTCACCAAAGTTAACTCGCAAAATCCCATTTTTGAACTCGATTTTGTAAGTAGTCATATTCTTCTCACTTCTACAGATTGCTTTGATCATACAGGTAGCCTGGAAGACCCTGCTTCTAGTTTTTGTTGCAGTCACCAAGTACCTAAGTCGATTATGCTCAAAGCCCAATACGGTTCAGTTAAGGATAATCGTAGGTTGGGTTGAACGAAGTGAAACCCAACAAAACCCCCGGAAATGTTGGGTTTCGTTCCTCAACCCAACCTACACAGTTTAAGGTTTTCAACGCTAACTGAACTGTATTGGCTCAAAGCAAGTATAAGCGATCGCTCTTTTACCCTCTTTACCCTCAACGCCACTAGCTATATATGCGATCGCAGTTCTCTAGACTTCCCTATTATTGCTAAATAATCCTATTGCAGGATATATTATTCCTCTGAAGATTGCTCAAAACATCAGCAGCATTTTTGTATCAACCTGGTCTTGGCAGCATTCACACCAAAACAATCAGTAATTCGATAGATTTTACTATAGTGAGATTGAGCATATATTTTTTATTAATTGCAGCGAATTAATTTAGATAATTAGCACTATTAGACAGCTTTAGTAATTAAAATCACAAATTAATATTTAAAAATTGTCAGCTAAATAACTAAAAATTGGTAGGTTACATTTACGTTTTTTTAAGCTGCTAAATTAGCTACCTTTCAAAAAACACTTTTTTGCTAAAAAAAATACTCCAAACTTTTTTATTTTGACTCTTTTGACAAGTACTAAAAAAATCCTTAAGCTAAAAGATAGCTTTAAGAAAGCAATGAGCAAACGGCAATTTTCTGGTTAAACATTAAGAGCCGTTATCTCAAGATGCCACGAGGAATCAATGAGTAGAAACTAAACTTCTGAACTTGTAATTGCACCCAACTCGCTCAAATTGTCTACCACAACCTTGATATTTAAACAACCGGATATCGCCCCAATTATATGTACTTCTATATTCCGGTGATGGGTAGATAATTTTTGGTGAAATTTCTTGGGTGTTAATTACAGAAGTTTGTTTGAGGTAAAGCCGATATGCCTAGGAGAATGCCGTGTTTAATTATCTCACAAATTTGAACGACCACAATCTACCCTATCCAGATACGATTCATCCCATTGTGGTTCACTTCGTAATTGCAATGGTGTTGTTTGCCTTTTGCTGTGATGTAATTGGCTATTTTACCCGCAATTCTCGCTTGTTTGAGGTAAGTTGGTGGAATATGTTAATTGCGACAATTTCTATCTTTGTCGCCATCATTTTTGGTCAATTTGAAGCAGGTTTAGCCAAACCATACGAAGTTGCTAAATCTGTGTTGAACGTACATACACTCATTGGCTGGTCGCTATCAGGAATTATTGCCGCGATTACAGCTTGGCGTTATGTAATTCGCGCCCGCGATCCCAAGCGCATCACATTTTATTATCTGGGAGCCGGGCTAATTTTGGTAGCAATAGTTGGCTTGCAAGTATACCTAGGTGATGAACTGGTTTGGGTATATGGATTGCACACAGTACCAGTTGTAGAAGCACTCAAGGATAATATCTTGCCATGAACGCAGAATTAATTAACCAATTAAGCGACCAACTAGGCCCAAACGGCTTACCTTACAGTATTCCGCTTCATCCCAACTTAGTTCATCTCACCCTAGGCTTATTCATCATTGGGATTACCTTTGATATTGTTGGGGCATTGTTCCCCTTCCAAAAATGGGTGTTCAAATTTTTCGCAATTTCTGTGGAACGTGACAACCTATTTGATGTTGGCTGGTACAACATGGTAGGGTCATCAGTAATTACCTGTTTTACAGTTGCCGCTGGCTTTTATGAAATGCTGCTAGCGCAACCACCAGCCGATGTCAAAAGTGCTTGGGGACTCCCAGCAATGGATACGATGATTTGGCATGGTGTTGGTGGGGTGCTGCTATTAACCATCATCATCGGTATGACTGTCTGGAGAGGATATCAGCGCTTTGTTACTCGCCGCGATGAAGAAAAACAAGTGCAATGGCGCTACCTCATCGCAGGTGTGACAGTCATGTTCATTATGTATCTCCACGGCACCTTAGGCGCACAATTAGCTGCTGAATTTGGTGTCCACAACACCGCAGATAGTTTGCTGCGATTGGGCAAAGACCTCAATACTCTGTTCAATTAATCAGTATTAGTCATTGGTCATTTGTCCCTTGTCATTTGTGCAATGACACATGACTGATACCAATCCCCCATGCCCAACAATTACCACTGACTATGACAATCCAGAAGATTTTTAATATTGTGGCACTGATTATCAGTGCGATCGCCGTGACTGTTATGAGTCTCTGGATAGGTAAACAGTCCTATTCTTGGCTTCCTCCACAGGCGGCGGCTGAATCCTTACTCATTGATGATCTGATTAGTTTCTTAGTAACCCTGGGTGCGTTTATTTTTCTAGGTGTTACTGGCGTTTTGTTGTATTCTGTCCTCTTCCATCGTGCTGGCAAGAATGATTATAGTGATGGCCCTGCAATTGAGGGCAATATCACCCTAGAAGTTGTGTGGACAGCCATCCCCATTTTGCTAGTCTTTTGGATTGCATCTTACAGCTACCAAATTTACGAACAAATGGGCATTCAAGGCCCAATGGCATTAGTGCACCTGCATAATCCAATGGGAATGGAATCGGCTTATGCAGCACCCAAAGATGAATCAGTTGAGGCTTTAGCTGAACCAGTAGAAAACATCGATGTCATTGCCAAGCAATGGGCTTGGGTATTTCATTACCCCGAACGAGATGTTACTAGTACCGAACTACATCTACCAAGCGATCGCCGCATCCGGTTGGCACTAAAATCAGAAGATGTACTACATGGCTTCTATATCCCTGCATTCCGACTGAAGCAAGATATCATTCCCAACCACAATATTGACTTTGAGTTCACTCCCATTCGTCCCGGCAAATACCAACTGACCGACTCTCAATATAGCGGTACATACTTTGCTACTATGCACGCCAATGTAGTGGTTGAATCTCCCGAAGCATACCACCAATGGCTAGCCCAAGCTGCAACCCAAACACCCACTCCCGCATACAATCAAGCAGCTGATGAGTATGCCCAAGCAAGCAGTCAGTCAGGCAAAACCGGATGGGCTACAGTCGCACCTGAATCAGCACCTCTAGTCAATTATCCTGGTTGAAAGGAAACTCACCGATGACAAACATCTCTGTAAAAAACGTTAATCTCCCTAGTGAGGAACCTCACCACGAATCACCAGGGAATTGGAAGGAATACTTCAGCTTCAGCACTGACCACAAGGTCATTGGTATCCAATACCTCGTTACAGCATTCATCTTCTTTTTAGTCGGCGGTATCTTTGCAATGGTGATTCGGGGAGAACTGATTACACCCGAATCAGACCTAGTAGACCGCACCTTCTATAACGGGATGTTCACCATGCACGGCACTGTGATGCTGTTTTTATGGACATTCCCTTCTTTAGTTGAACTAACAACGGACATTTTGTGCTAAACTGCTCTGACATTGAGTTTCAGAGCTTTATGCGGGTCGGTTACGTTAGAGTATCGAAATTTGAACAGAGCGACGCGCTGACTCAGCAGACCGCCAGAATTGAAAAAGCTGGCTGTAGCTTGATTTTTTCTGACATCGAATCTGGGCGAAGCGACAGCCGGAAAAACTTCAACAAAATGCTCGCGATGTGCCGCGAAGGACAAATAACAGAAATCGTTATCACTCGAATCGATAGACTCGGTAGGTCTGTGATGACCATCGCTAAAACAATAGCACTACTCGAAAAGTTGAATATCAAACTTGTTATCTTAGATGCCCCCGTAGAAGATGCGTCAAGCCCATTTGGGTGGTTTTCCCTCAATCAAATGGCAGGACTAGCCGAGTTTGAATCTCGGTTGTTACAGAGCAGAGTAAACCACGGATTAGAGCATTTTCGCGAACAAAACAAAGCTTATCAGCCACCGTTCGGGTTCGCTAGAGTTGACGGGAAATATGTTGCTGATCTGACTATACATCAGCCCAGTGGAAAAACTAATTGGGCAATAGCCCAGGAAATTATTCAATATTTTTTATCTGAAAAAACTTCGCTGCGAAATACTATTCAACACTTTATAAAAGAATTCAATATTCAGTTTTCCCCTCCAGGGCTACGCTCTTGGTTGTTGAACCCAGTGCTGCGAGGTCACACTAGGTATAACGTAAAATTCAATCGCGTTAACCCCGAAAAATGGGATATTCGAGAAAATACCCATCAGCCTTTGATCTCAAAAGAAGTTTACCAACAGATTGAAACTCGGCTTAGAGACAATCAACGCCTGTGGGGTAGGAACTTTGAGGGTGCCACACAAACAGATATTGGCGGGCGTTTATTGTCTGGGCAAATTATCTGCGGTTCCTGCGGAGGGAAGTGTTATGTCCATGATGCTAAGAGATCGATGGGATTGCGATGCAAACGTCGCAGGGTTTACGGCGAAACTGCTTGTAGCAATAGAACCGCAGTTTCACTCAGAAAGGTTGTCGATGCTGTTGACGCTGCCCTAACAACAAGAGCGATCAAACTCAGGGACTATGTTGTCAGCAACCAGCCATCGAACGAAGATACTCCGGAAATTATCGAGCTTAAATCTCGTCTTGAGGTACTGCGAAAACTTCCCAGAGATTCGATCATTGAAGAAGCAATTGACCGAACAGTAGTCAAGATTCAGCAACTTCAGCAACAAAACATTCAATTCGCTTTTGTTGGGGCAAGTTTGCAAAAAGAATTGATAGACACTTTCGGTGATGTTGAATTCCTTGAGGTTATGCCAGATGAAACTAAAAAGGATTTGTACAAAAAATTTGTAAAGGAAGTAAAAGTTTTAAACGGCAATGTCATCGCCGTGTTGTTGGTTGAGATACTGCGGTAGCAACTCTGGGTTTGTCATGATCATTTTTTTTGTTGCTTTATCTACATTCAACGGCTTCACCAAACGAAATAATATAGCTAGCCTAAGCAGTTCTTCGGATAGAGTTTCGTTCTTCCTTGGAATGTAGCGAGACACATCAAATTCGGTTTTTCTTTGAGACATGATTTCTCTGTGGCGTTCTATTTTTAGATTAGTTTGTCGGCTGAAAATTTCTGTTACGAGCGATGCCAAAGGCTGGCTACGCCTACGCATTTGGCAAACGGTGGGTTGATCGCAATTGCTGAAAAGATACGCACGCTTATTGAAGACGGATAGATTCCAATACTTGTCGGTTAAGGGCAAAAGGGGAAGGGGAAAAGGGGGAAGAAAAAACCTTTAACCCTAGGGGAAACGCATCTTATTTCCTAATAAAAACTAAGAGAGATTTCAAAATGACATAGATAATTGTAAAAATTCCGGAAATGATAAATAAAATGAATCAATATTTTCGGAAAAATATGAATTAGCTTATCTGAAGCTGAAGAATTATTTATTAATACTAAAACAACTCAAAATTCAAGTTTATAAAGGTATGTTTATCTGGAAAATAATGAGATTTATCCTAAAGATTTAAATTCAATTTCTGATAGATTAGTTTATGCTAATGCTAAAACTCTTAATAAATAATTGTTATCCAACCCAGCGAGAAACTGTTTATTTTTTATTCCCCGTTTGACACGCTTCTCTTGACCTAAAAGATTGACTGCAATATGTCTAAGAATTGCAAAATTCTGTGGAGCATTATCTTTTCTAATCCGACAGTCATCTTCTCTCAAAGCAACATCCAAGATCCAATGCAATGAATTCTCAATTCCCCAATGACTGCGAATAGAACTACCAAACTGTTTAGCATTTGACTCAAGACTACTGATGAAATAATGGGTTTCAACCGTCGTTTCACCATTTATTGAGCGAACAGATTCTACCATTCCAACACTATTAAAGTTTGACCAAACTGAATCTGGGTTAAGCTGAGACTGAATTTGAGATAACATCACATAGTGGCGGATTTCATGACGACCATGCCCTGCTTCTTCTGTTTTATATGTGCTATGCTCAATCCCTTCAAAACCTGTACTTATACCTGACTTAAATAGTTTTTCTACCTCATCATAAAGATTTCCTTGGTTCTTTTTTAATGTAATTACATAATCTGCATTTTGTTGTGTAATTAACTTGATAATCTCTTTTTGACAACCGATTGCATCAATTGTCACGATACACCCAGACAGTTCTAATATTTTTAACAACTCTGGAATTGCTGTAATTTCATTCGATTTTTCATCCACCTTCACTTGTCCCAACACCAATCTATTTGTCGTTGCCCAGGCGCTTACCCTTCGGGTTCGCCAGTCGCTACAACGGGGGGAACCCCCGCAACGCGCTGGCTCACCATTTGAATTGCGCTTTGGTCACTACTTTTATCGTAAGAACCACGTAAGGTTTTTCCGTCAATTGCTACCACTTCACCTTCGGTTATCTTCTGTATTGATTTCATCCAATCAATAAAACATGATTGAAACTGTTGGGGATTTATTTGTGCAAATACTCGCGCAAAAGTGAGCCAGTCCGTTGCGGGGGTTCCCCCCGTTGAAGGAACTGGCGTATCATGAGACGGAATGCCATTTGGTAACTCGCGCAAATGTTTGTAACCATTCATACTTCGCGCTCCCAACTGCCGGAGTTTTAAATCCCAAGCAGATTATGGCTTTTGTGCTGCCAAGAAACAGACATACTATGGGTTTCATGGGCATTTAATCATTAGTGGTACAGGAGTTATTAGTGGGTTTACCCTCACTCCAGCAAATGGCAGTGAACGAGAAGCACTTTGGGATTTAATCACACGAGTTAAAGGTTTATTAATCGGAGATAAGGGTTATTTAAGTCAGTTTTTGTCAGGAGAACTGGAAAGAGTGGGTATTAATTTACAAACCCCTCTGCGTTCTAATATGTCTGACTCTCGTAGTCAATCTTTAGTTCGATTAATGCAACGCTTTCGTCGCCTAATTGAAACAGTAATTGGTCAATTAGTTGAGAGATTTCATATAGAGAAGATTCGAGCTAGAGATATGTGGCATCTTACCAGTCGTCTCAATCGCAAGATTATTGGTTTGCAATGCCTAAGCTGGAAAATCATTCTGGCTATGACCGCGATTCTAGGAGTTTTCTTGAAGGATTTCAGCCACCCACACCAGGAGAATTTCTTAGTTCTGATATCGACACTATTAATACGGATGTATTCTGTTCGATAAAAAGCAACCCGAAGCATTTTTAACTTGGGTTGCTTACATTGTTTTTGAGGAGTTAGAAGGAACTGAATCCAAAATTCATTAACCGTGAATGGCAGGAGCAACTAAAGCTACAGGTTGAATATCTCCAGCCGCTAAATCTAAGGGGAAGTTGTGAACATTGCGTTCGTGCATGGTTTCCATTCCCAAGTTAGCGCGGTTTAAAACATCAGCCCAAGTATTAATTACACGACCTTGAGCATCAAGAACAGAGTTATTAAAGTTTAAACCATTGAGGTTAAAAGCGAAAGAAGATACGCCTAAGGCAGCACACCAGATACCAATTACTGGCCAAGCACCTAAGAAGAAGTGTAAAGCACGACTATTATTAAAAGATGCGTACTGGAAGATTAACCTGCCGAAATAACCGTGAGCCGCAACAATATTGTAAGTTTCTTCTTCTTGACCGAATTTGTAACCGTAGTTTTGGGATTCAATTTCAGAAGTTTCCCTAACTAAAGACGAAGTGACTAAAGAACCGTGCATGGCAGCAAATAAAGCACCACCGAAAACACCAGCTACTCCCAACATATGTAATGGGTGCATGAGAACGTTATGTTCTGCTTGTAGCACAAACATGAAGTTGAAAGTACCACTAATCCCTAAAGGCAAACCATCAGAGAAGGAACCTTGACCCAAAGAGTAGACTAATAGTACCGCAGTAGCAGCAGCAACAGGCGCGCTGTAAGCGATAGAAATCCAAGGACGCATCCCTAAGCGGTAAGATAATTCCCACTGCCGACCCATGTAGCAGAAAATACCAATCAGGAAGTGGAAAATAATTAACTGGTAAGGGCCGCCATTATATAACCACTCATCTAAGCTAGCTGCTCCCCAAATGGGGTAAAAGTGCAGACCAATAGCATTGGAACTAGGTACAACCGCAGCAGTAATGATGTTATTGCCATAAAGTAAAGCACCAGCGACAGGTTCGCGAATACCATCTATGTCTACAGGTGGTGCAGCAATGAAAGCGATGATGAAACAAATGGTTGCTGTTAAAAGTGTGGGAATCATCAGTACACCAAACCAACCAATGTACATACGGTTGTCAGTACTGGTAACCCAATTGCAGAATTTCTCCCAAAGATTGTTACTACTTTGGCGTTGTTGCAGAGAAATAGTCATAATGTTTAATTCCGAGGTTAATCGTTGTTCAAGGCAAGTTAACCTTATTTATATAATAACCATATGGTTATATAGCTTGTCAACAAAAGTGGTGAAGTGACTAGCGATCGCTTAACATCCTTAACACCAGGATTGTTCTCCCGGAGGATTGTGCAGTAACTCCCGAATATTGGCTTCAATCACCCGGTAGCCTACATTGCCGTTGAGTTTCTGCCGTCCTTCATTAAAAATCAGGGTGGGGCTAACTGTAACCGTATGCTCTTTGACTAATTCAAAATCTTTGGATAGCTCGGCATAAGCTTCACCGCTATCGATCTGAGCTTGGATAGCTGCGATCGCTTTCCAATTTGTAACCCAGCATAAACCATTGCACCTGTGGAGATCCCACTGAGAATGCCTTCTGCTTGGGCTAATTGTCGTCCTGTCTCGTAAGCTTGCGTCTCGCTGACTGTAAAAATTTCATCGATGAAATCGACTCGCAAAACATCGGGAATGAACCCTGCACCAATACCCTGTAAATTATGTTCCCCTGCGGATTTACCACTTAGCACTGCACTATTAGCAGGTTCAACGGCAATTATTTGGAGGTGGGGATTTTGCTGTTTGAGATAGCTACCAGCACCGGTGAGAGTTCCGCCTGTTCCTACACCGACAATTAACACGGCAATGTCACCATCAGTATCCTGCCAAATTTCTGGCCCAGTGGTATCGTAATGGATTTTGGGATTGGCGGGATTGCTGAATTGATGGGGTGAGAAAGCATTGGGAATGGTGGTGAGAAGTTGATTAGCATGAGCGATCGCATGAGTCAAATAAGTCAAGATTGTGGGAATAGCCAAAAATACTAGGGCGATAGGTAAATGAACGGTAGCTCAAGCGAACTATAACTGACCCTTTTCATAGAAAGGATGGATTATAGATAAAAGTCGGCTGGGGAATGGAATCTAACATCTGCGATCGCGTACTCAAAGAAGTCTCAACAACAGACTGCCGATAATGATTGCCTAGCGACTTCAAGCACGGAAGAATAACGCCGTAGTTTAACATCTATTAGGATGCATCTATCCAATAGGGGGTAAGACCCCTCATTTGAACGAGCAAACAAGGCATTCAAAAGGCGATCGCATTATGAGGATTGCGTCTTCAAGCCTATAAAATCCTAAGGGTGAGGCGTGTCACCTACCATTACCATCTGTATCCTATTAAGAGATGGGTGCTAATCCCTACGTCCTGATCAACCCAATCGGATGATTACTTTGAGCATTACGGTATTTCTTCGAGTTTCCAATGTGGTTGCATTATTGGAGCGCCAACATTGAAAAATGACAGGTGGGTTTTGCCTCTGAACTTTTGAACATGATGCGAAACTTGGGCGGTTCGATGGGGATGACAGCATTGTCAACAGTTTTGACTCGACGCGAACAATTTCAGTTCAGAAAAATAGTAAATGCTCAATTTAACATTTCACCATTGATCTTTCCCTAAGTTAATATTTCGGACAAGTCTATTAGCGCTGCACTATTACTTACTCACTAGGCTGTCTCTGTTGTTCTGTAAAAAGTTAAGACAACTAATGCTGCAGTTTATTTGCTCGCATTTAATAAAAGTTTAAATTTTACTGAGAACCCCATAAGAATTTTCTTAGCCAAATCTGAGTATTGTCCAATTTTATATTTAGATAATTCTAATTTATTAATTATTTTCTGAAGTGATAATTGATAATAGTTTTTGTATTAAATACTCTTAAATTATTCAATAGCTAAAAAATGGTTACACTATTAACAAATATTCCTCTTGGTCGCTTGGGTAAAACTCAAGATGTCAATTATTTAGTAACATTCAAGGATGAAAATATGGCTCTTTCGTACCTGCCATGCTAAAAAGTTCTGCAAATAAGTTTGAAACCCTGATTTGGCAATAATAACAAGCGTTATCCCTACCCTTTAGGTTTTGGCGCTGAAATTGAGTCATTAATCGCCTGTAAGCATTGATTTAAAAAGGAAAAATTCATTTTTAAGGATTCTTTTCAGCATCATACCTACCGAAGAACCGAAAATATTAATCTTTCCTTCCGCTTACTGCTTTATTTTCAAGCTATCCCCTCATTAAAAAATGCTACAACCAAACATTAAAATTGCTCTTACCCTGTTAAGAGTTACCTGTTTTTAAGTTAGAAATAACCAAGATTAAACGCAAAAGCAGAATAATCATTATATGAGAGTAAATCATGCAGACGCTAAGAAAACATTATCCCGAATATTTGATTGAAGCTGCCGGTTTGGGCATTTTCATGATTTCTGCCGCAGTAGTGACTGCACTCTTAGAGCATCCAGTTTCACCAATTCGACAGGCAATTACTGACCCAATTTTACGGCGATTTATTATTGGTATAGCAATGGGATTGACTGCTATTTGTATTATTTATTCGCCTTGGGGTAAGCAATCAGGTGCACATATCAATCCAGTTGTCACTTTAACTTTCTTACGTCTGGGCAAAATTAAACCTTGGGATGCGATGTTTTACATTTTGGCCCAGTTTATTGGTGGATTGTTGGGATTGCTATTAGCAGTGAGGATATTGAAAGATGCGATCGCAGATCCATCTGTCAATTACGTTGTCACCATACCTGGTACGCATGGAGCAGGATATGCATTTTTGGCTGAATTAATTATTTCCTTTGGTGTGATGCTGATGATACTGTTTGTATCGAATAACCCCAAACTAGCCCCATTTACGGGAATGTTTGCAGGGGTGCTGATTGCAACTTACATTACTGTAGAAGCACCTTTGTCAGGTATGAGCATGAACCCAGCCCGTACCTTAGCATCGGCAATTCCGTCTCAAAATTGGACAGCTATCTGGGTTTATTTCACCGCACCACTGTTAGGAATGCTTTTGGCAGCTGAAGTTTATGTGAAGCTAAAAGGCAAAGAGGCTGTGCGTTGTGCAAAACTACATCATCACAATAACAAACGCTGTATTTTTCGATGTGGCTATCGATATCTAGAAGCAGATCAAAAATGGTTGTTGAGTGATAAGTTACCTAAACCTTGAGAAGGCAGGAGGCAGTCTCAATGAAAAAATTTCCGCCTAGTCTTCTGCACAACAATGAGGCTGCAGCAAGTTTTTATCATAGAGTTGGTTATCAACCCTATGAACTTGTATATCAGAAAAGATTGCGAATGTTAATTTAATTAATTTAACATAGTACTACTATGGCTACAAAATTCAGCAAAAAGATAACTGGGGCAATTCTATCGACGGTTGTTTTCGCCACAATAGCTCTAGCTCAAAATCAAGTTTTATCTAATATTAACCAATATAAAGATAGCGATGATGTACAAATAGTCCAGAGCCAAATATTAGCATCGCAGTCTGTAGTGACCGCAGTAGAATCTGTAGGTATGACGGTTTCTGATATGGATCGTGCAGTTGAATTTTACTCTCAGGTGCTTTCATTTAAGAAAATCTCAGATGTAGAAGTTTTGGGTACAGAATACGAACAACTGCAAGGATTATTTGGCGTACGGTTACGTGTAGTGCGTATGCAATTAGGTAATGAGACAATTGAGTTAACTGAGTATCTGACACCCAAAGGTAAACCAATTCCAATAGACTCGCGCAGTAACGATCATTGGTTTCAACATATTGCAATCGCTGTTAGCGATATGGATAAAGCTTATCAGCATTTGCGCTCATTTAAGGTGCAATATGCTTCTACTGCACCCCAACGCATTCCCGACACTAATAAAGCCGCAGCTGGTATCCGCGCTTTCTATTTTAAAGACCCCGATGGGCACAATCTAGAGATTATCTACTTCCCCACAGACAAAGGCGATCCTAAATGGCACAAACCAACTAACCAGCTATTTTTGGGAATTGACCATACTGCGATCGTTGTAGCCAACACCGCAGCTAGTTTGAAATTCTATCGTGATTTGCTGGGTTTGAAACTAGCGGGAGAAAGCATGAATTATGGTACAGAGCAGGAGCATCTGAATAATGTCCAAGGAGCGAGATTGCATATCAGTAGTTTACGCTCTCCTAGTGGGCCTGGAATTGAATTTTTAGAATACTTGACACCAAAAGACGGACGACCTTTACCAGCTGATGCGCGTCCTAATGATGTATTGCATTGGCATACAACTCTAGTAGTCAAGGATGCAGAAGCAATTGCTCAACGGTTACGAATTAATAAATCTGCGTTTGTTTCTCCTAGTGTTGTGGCTATTCCTGGGCAGACATTGGGGTTTAAAAAGGGGTTTTTGGTTAGAGATCCAGATGGTCACACAATGCGGATTGTAGAGAAGTAATCAAATGAGTAACCAACAGAAAAATATTGTTACTTTTAATGACCTTGTAACCAAGATTTTGAACAAGTGGTTGCAAGTTCAACCAGATAAAAGCTTAATGAATTTCTTAGCGACTTGATTCCAGATGGAGAATTCAGCATTGAGTCATCGGCAGTTACAGGAACCATCGTCAAAGTGCAATTACCCTTAGCACCTGGATTCCGATCTCAATCAGGTAAAAATTGGTGTTAGATATTTAATAAATTCCTCTGATAATCAAGTAATATCAAGCATGTTATCTATCAGGCTTAATATCGGTAGAAAATTTTATTAGAGGAGATATGAAATTGTGCAAGTTATCTCAGTCAACGTAGGACTTCCCCGTGAAGTGCTTTGGAAGGGCAAAACAGTTACCACTGGGATTTTTAAAGAACCAGTTGCGGGACGGGTAATGATGCGATCGCTTAACTTAGAGGGAGATAGACAAGCTGATTTGAGTGTCCACGGAGGGAAAGACAAAGCAGTTTATGCTTATCCATTAGAGCATTACGACTATTGGCGGCGCAAGTTACCTGATATGGATTTGCCCTGGGGAATGTTTGGTGAAAACCTGACGACAGTTGGGCTGTTAGAGAATGAGATTAATATTGGTGTTCACGAAGTGTGCGCGATAGCGCTCTCGCTTTGGGATTGGTAGTGCAGAGGTAATGGTGACTCAACCCCGAATGCCTTGTTATAAACTGGGGATCAAGTTTGGACGGGCTGATATAGTTAAACAGTTTTTAGATAGCCGCCTAACTGGGTTCTACTTTTCGGTGCTGCAAGAGGGTAAAGTAGAAAATGGTGATACTTTGTCGTTAATCGCTCGAGACTCAAACAATGTTACTGTTGCTGATATCACCCGACTTTATGCACGGGAAATACATGACTTAGAACTGTTACACCGCGCTGTACAAGTTGAGGCTTTACCTACAGGTTGGCGAGACTATTTTCAGCAACAAATCGAGAAGTTTAAAAAATGAATTTTATTTAAAATAATAATTGAAACAATTCAAAAATTGATCTTTCATCAACTCTTAATACCACTCTCAGCACACTATAAGATTCATAATCCATAATCCAAATATTGATCGCCAGTAAGATTGTTGACTTATGGGTATTGAATTTGGACGGGAAATCTGCGGTAATCTCGACACCGCAGAGTCACGGGAATGGTTAGTTACTAATGGTATTGGTGGTTACGCTTCTGGAACGGTGGCAGGTTTATTAACCCGCCGCTATCACGGCTTATTAGTAGCAGCCTTACAACCTCCGCTGGGTCGCACCTTAATGCTGGTAAAACTAGATGAAACTGTTCTGTATGATACTTGCTCTTATTCCCTCAACACTAACCGTTGGGTAGATGGTATCGTCAGTCCTCACGGTTATCAACACATAGAACGTTTTTCTTTAGAAGGTACAATTCCCGTATGGCGTTTTGCTATTGCTGATGCCTTGTTAGAAAAACGGGTATGGATGCAGCAAGGAGTTAACACAACTTATGTCCAGTATACTTTGCGTCGTGCTACCAAACCTCTAAAGTTGGCGCTTAAAGCAATAGTCAACTACCGCGATTATCACGGCGATACCCAAAGCAACGGCTGGCAGATGTCTGTTGAGCAGATAGAACAGGGAATTTGTGTAACTGCTTATCCCGGTGCCGTACCACTGTATCTGTTGAGTGACTGTGGCAGTGCATCACCTGTTCACAATTGGTATTATGGCTTTGACTTAGCAGTTGAACGTGATCGCGGATTGAGCGACAAAGAAGACCACCTCCACGCTGCTACCTTTGAAGTTACACTCAATCCTGGGGAAGCAATCACATTTGTTGCCAGTACTCAGAAGCAATTAGACTTAAATGCTGAAGCAGCACTCGAACATCGTCAAGCTCTTGAACAAAAGTTAATTGGACTATGGAAATCATCCAGTTCTCTCAATAATCCTGATTCTCCTGCTTGGGTTAATCGTTTAGTTTTGGCTGCTGACCAGTTTATCGTTGATCGCTCCATACCAGAAAATCTTAATGGTAAGACTATCATTGCTGGTTATCACTGGTTTGGTGACTGGGGACGCGATACAATGATTAGCCTACCTGGTTTGACTCTTGCCACTAATCGCCCAGAAATAGCACGCTACATTCTTCGCACGTTTGCTAGGTATGTAGACCAGGGTATGTTACCCAATCGTTTCCCAGATGCAGGTGAAATACCAGAATACAATACAGTTGATGCAACTCTCTGGTATTTTGAAGCCATTCGAGCTTACTACAATGTGACTGAGGATGATGATTTGCTGATGGAACTGTTTCCCGTGCTGGCGGATATCATCAATTGGCACTGTCGCGGCACACGCTACAACATTCATCTCGATTCAACTGATGGTTTACTTTATGCAGGGCAGAAGGGTGTGCAACTCACTTGGATGGATGCAAAAGTGGGAGATTGGGTAGTAACGCCTCGAATTGGTAAACCAATTGAAGTCAATGCCCTTTGGTATAATGCTTTGCGGACAATGACAAACTTTGCCCGCTATCTGAGTAAACCACACCAAGAATATGAGGCGATCGCAGACCGTATCCAAGTCAGATTTTCTCGCTTTTGGAATCAGGATACAGGTTACTGCTACGATGTGCTAGATAGTCCCGATGGAAATGACCCATCTCTGCGTCCGAACCAAATTTTTGCTGTTTCCTTGCCCGAAACTCCCCTCACTCCAGCCCAACAAAGAGGAGTAGTAGACATTTGTGGGCAGATACTACTAACCTCACATGGCTTGCGTTCCCTCAACCCAGACCATTCCAAATATCAAGGTAAATATGGAGGAAATCAGTATCAACGTGATGGTGCTTATCACCAAGGTACTGTTTGGGGTTGGTTATTAGGGCCGTTTGTCCTTGCACACCTGCGCGTCTATAAAAATCCTCAGCAGGCACGTCAATTTCTCCAACCAATAGCTAATCATCTCACCGCACATGGTCTTGGTAGTCTCAGCGAAATTTTTGATGGTGATGCGCCGATGACTCCACGGGGATGTATTGCCCAGGCGTGGACTGTTGCAGAAGTTTTACGTGCTTGGTTGGCAACTGAGGGTTGATCAAGATTTGGTTAAAGGTGTTTAAAGTGCAACTTTAAACGGAAGCTAAATATCCAAGACCACCCTAGAACTTCCCGGTTGAGAAATACAAATCAACACCGAACCCCGATCAATTGTAGCCGTTGGTTCCTCCTGATAAGCAACCTCACCAGAACTGATTTTACACATACAAGTCCCACAAATACCCGCCCGACAACTAAAGGGAGGATTAATATCATTCGCTTCGGCAAATTCCAAAATACTGCCATCTCCTCGCTGCCAATTTAGGGTTTGACCAGATTTTGCGAAAACAATCTCGGCTTGTTGCACTCCCTCACCTGTAGTTATAGTAGGGGGTTGACTGTCGGATGCAACTTTCATCGGTTTACCAAAAGACTCAAAGAAGACTCTACTATCAGGTACTCCAAATTCCTTCAATCCTGCCATAATTGACATCATAAAAGATGGAGAACCACATAGGAAATACTCAGCTTCTTGTTGTACTAACTCTTTAATTAAAGTAGCATCAACATAACCAACACTGTGGTAATGTCCCTCATCTTCAGTTGTAGGACGGCTGTAGCGAAAATGCACATTTAGATGAGAATTTTGTTGGGCTAACTCTGTTACTTCATCATAAAAAGCATGGAATTTGCCATCTCTAGAACCATGTATAAACCAAATTGGGCGGTTAGGGTGCAAACGAGTTACGGCTTTTGCCATACTCATCATCGGAGTAATCCCGACACCATTGCTAATCAGCACCGCAAGAATGGATTTTTGCATATCTAAAACAAACTTACCATTTGGTGGTTTCGCCGAAATTATCGAACCTTCGTGAATGTGATCATGCATAAAATTAGACGCTATACCAGGCGGTAAATTTAATCCCTTTGGGGCAGGTTCACGTTTAATCGAAAGACGATAATATGTACAAGGTTCAGGATAATCAGAAAGAGAATAAGTACGAATTACAGGTTTGTCTTGTCCGGGGATATCCAGTTTGATAGTTAAAAATTGACCTGCTTGAAAGTTGTAAATTTCGCCTTTGTCCTCTGGTTGCAAGTAGAATGAGGTAATTTCTTCGCTTTCTTTTACCTTGCGAACAACCACAAAATTTCGCCAATCTTTCCAATTCTTGCTATTGGATTTTAACTTTGCAGATACTGATATATCCTGACTGGCTTTGCTTGTTAAGACTAAGCCAAAGATAGCACCACAACCTGTTCCTAATAGTGAGGAATAAACGCCAAATTGAGCAGCAGATTTATCTTTTGGATTAATTAATCCAATAGCCACACCAGAAACTATGGTAACTACTGAAAATGCAATACTTGCAGTCGTAACACTTCTGGTAATGGGATTCTGAATTCGTCGAATATTTTCTAACATTTCCTGTTCCTGTTTATCTTTTATCAATAGTTAGGGACGGGGTAGGTGAGCCCTGACTGGTGTAGGTATTTTACCCTAAGGCTAAAACCCTGATGATTGCGTGGTCAATATGTAGGATTATGAATTTTAAAAAGATGTGTTGAGCATGAATCCATAATTTTTGACCGACTTCTCAAACGAGAACTCAAGTCTTCCAATCATTGGACAGTAGTTCACCTGCATCATCATTAGCGAGCGCTATATTTCTAGTATCGATCAGTTCGGTTTCTAAACGATCGCGTGCTGCAACCTGCTCAACGATAAATTTAGCAACTTGTTCACTCTGGCGACCTTGACGAGAAGTACCAAGGATAAGGATGAATCTGACATAGTTTTTCTGCCTACTGTTCTTGATAGTTCCAAAGTAGTCCACCATCCACAAAGAAAGTACTACCTGTAATGTAGTCAGCATCATCAGAAGCCAGAAACGCCACTAAAGAAGCAACATCTTGTGGTTGATCCAAGCGATAGCGCACCCAACTTTTCTGGGTCATTCAACAGCTTAGTATTGATCGGAGTTTCTATTGCTCTTACCCTGGAAGATATAAAAGATAACAAAATACTCCCTTAGTGAGAGAGCGCGGTTGTCTGCAATGCGAGATGGTTAATAATAAAAGGGTGCTATGCGTCAGATCCTTATCCAAGTACCACACGGCTGCGGCAAACAAGTTCTCAATATTGCAAAGTCTCATAATGGTACAAACCTGGCACAAATTGAGGCAAAAAGCAGTGACGAAGTAATCGAGCTGGTGATGGTTAATTTGTCTAATCACCAGGTTGGGCAGTTTATAGAGGAGTTGCAAGATTTACCGAAAGTACACATCACCCTAATCCCTACAGGAGTTTTGGCTTTAAAACCGCCGCCAGAAGAAGCAGCACAGCAAGTAAAAGATGTACAAGAACGTAGCCCGATTGAAGTTTTTCTCTCTAGTTTGCAAAGTGTTGGTTCTTGGCGAGGTTTTCTTGGTTATGCAGCATTGGCAGGGGTAGTAGTCTGGATTGGTTTGTATACCAATACTACTTATTTACTGGTAGCAGCAATGCTGATTGCACCATTCGCCGGGCCAGCAATGAATACTGCGATCGCTACCGCACGAGGCGATCGCCAATTGCTCTGGCGGAGTCTATTACGTTATTTTGCCGCATTAGCAGTCACGATTGGGATCGCCTGGTTACTGAGTCTAGTTCTGCGCCAGCAAATCGCTACCAGCTTGATGATTGAACGTAGTCAGCTTTCAGCTGTAGCAGTACTGTTACCCCTAGCGGCTGGTGCAGCAGGCGCGCTCAACCTCATGCAATCTGAGCGTAGTAGTTTAGTATCAGGTGCAGCAACAGGAATGTTAGTAGCTGCTTCCTTAGCTCCACCTGCGGGAATTGTGGGTATGGCTAGTGCAATTGGTCGCTGGGAGATGGTAACTGCTGGGCTATTCTTGCTCTTACTGCAACTATGCGGCATCAATTTATCAGCTTCCCTTTTATTCCGCATCTTCGGACTATCTGCTCAAGCAACTCGCTATCAGCGTGGTAACAAAAGAGTATTTCGCTTTGCTTTAGTAATTACAGTCATAGCGCTTGTAGGTCTATTAACTTGGCAATTTTCCAATTCTCCCAATTTAGAACGCTCTAGTCGCGCCCAACGTGCAAATGCTGAAGTCCAAAAAGCGGTGGAGCAAGTTGGTTTAGCAAAATTAGTCGAATCAAATGTTCGCTTCACCCGTGCCAACATTTCTGGACAAAATACGCTGTTATCTGTTGTTTATGTTCAACGTCAACCTGGAGTTAGTCAGTCATCTGAGGAAATTCGTTCTCTCCTTACCCAAGCAATTCAAACTCATTTATTAAACCAAGGCTTTAATATTACACCATTAGTTGATGTTAGTGTCTTAGAATTACCTACTAATAAGAAATAAGTAGTTTTTCCCTATTATGAATACCTCATGAGGCACCTAAATTTTTCCAATCAACAAGCCCTAAAAAAAGAGCGCAACGAAGTTTTACAACAACTTAAAGATTAGCTAGAATTGCCGATGTTTATATTAGCATTCGGCTGGCTAGCACTATTTATTATCGAGTTGACTTGCTCCCTGCCCCCGTGCTGCCTATGTGTAGCGATACTTTGGAGAATTGGTATAACTTATGCAGTAGTCACAATAATTTGCAGAACATTTTTAGTGTCTGCGATCGCACAGCAAACAAAGAAATCAAGAATGATAAAATTGACTACTCAGATCCGGGACACATCGCAGAACTACTAGTAGCCGCAGGTGTTGCTGTTGGCGCTTCGGCAACCAGCATCATCTTACCGTCAGCAGTGATCACCAAACCTTGCGCCTCAATAATTGGCTGACTTTCCGACACATTTACTTGTGAAGATGCATTCGATACTTTGTTGACACTTTCCCCATCCAAACTAGCTAAGGGACTGAGGCTAGTTGTCAAAGCCAGCGGTTCTAAAACATTGGGTGGTAAACTACCGCGTCCAGTCACGACAAAGCTACCCAAGGGTTTTGCATTGTAGTCTCTAGGGCAAGTTTGAGCAAATTGAGTACTAGCGTCAATTATTCCTGTAGGGAGTTCCAGCAGTTTTTGTGGCGGTTGGATTTGTGGTTGGGTGATGGTGATTTGTCCCTGTATTCCTAATTGAGAACTAGCAGTGATATCACTTTGATTTGTCAGTTTAGGGCGTGCTTCAATGCCAAAAATATTTTGCACATTGATATTAACGTTACCGCCTTTACCAGTGAAAGCATTAGCCGTAACATCGCTGTTTTCGTTAGTTACAGCTACAAAGAACGGTGAATTAATCGCAATATTACCGCCATTACCACCAGCTTGGGCAGTACCTGCGGTAGTGGAGATAAAACCGCCATTACGTAGCAATAACAAATCACCGATATCAAGACTTATATTGCCGCCATCACCAGCAAAAGTTGCTGCTGCAATACCTGCTTGATTAGAAATGCGAAGTTCAGCCGCATTGATTTTCGTATTTCCAGCTTTACCTGTACCCCGATTCGTGACAGAACTAAAAACCCCGCTAAAAGTACTGGGATTCTCTACACTGTCAAGGTTGATAATATTACCACGACCCGCACCATCAAGAGTTATGGTATCGCGGGCGTTAATTGTAATATTGCCAGCATCGCCTTTAGCTAGGCTAGTGCTACTAATTAGCCCCCCACGTACAGAAAGCGAACCAGTTATCAGGTTAATATCGCCGCCCTTACCTTCACCTTGATTTTCGACTGTAGTAAACGCACCACTGGGAATGCCATTACTACTAACACCATCAAAGCTAACAGTATCAAGAGCATTAATGGTAATGTTACCCGCATCACCCTTACCGAAAGTACTTGCACTGATGCTTCCGCCTTGACTGGCGCTAAAGGAGTTAGTTGTTATGTAAATTTCTCCTCCTTTACCTTCAGCTTGATTTTCAACTGTAGTAAATGCACTACTGGGAATGCCATTACTACTAACACCATCAAAGGTGACAGTATCACGGGCATTAATGGTAATGTTACCCGCATCACCTTTACCAAAGGTGCTGGATATGAGTTGTCCGCCATTACGTGCTGTGAAGGAGTTGGTTGTTATCTGGATGTCACCACCCTTTCCCTCACCTCCGTTAATTAGATAACTCAAGACACCACTGGGACTGTTATTGTTAGTTACACCATCAAAAATCACAGCATCACGGGCATTGATAGTGATATTTCCTGCATTTCTCTGGGCAAAAGTTGAAAAATTCCCACCATTGCTTAATGACAGCGTTCCTGTATTTACTTGGATTTCTCCACCGTTACCGCTGTTAGTGGCAAAGGAATATGCGCCACTAACAAGCCGTTGATTACCAACTCCATCTACAAAAACGCGATCGCGGGTATCAATAAAGATACTACCAGCGTTACCCTGTCCAGCACTAAACGTATTGACTGTACCACCATTAGTTAAAAATAATATTCCGGTATTGATGCGAATATTGCCACCGTTCCCGATCGCATTATCTAAAGCTACACTACCAGCATTGCCTACATGATCAAAAGTTACTGTATCGCGGGCGTTGATAGTAATGTTACCTGCATTCCCCTTACCACTAGTACTGCTAGATAGAATTCCACGATTACTAACTGTCAGCGATCCAGTTGTAATTTCAATGTCTCCGCCTTTACCTTCACCCCTGAGTAAACTGGTTGACAAGCTACTTTCAGCATCAACAACGCTACCATTATATAAACCTACATCACGGATAACACCATCAACTTTCACACTGTTGCGGGCATCAATTTTAATGTCACCTGCTTTTCCTAGCCCAAATCCCACAGCAGACATATATCCGCCATTGGTTAAAAATAGCGCGCCAGTTTTTGCTTGAATACTACCAGCATCACCGTTATATGCATAAGTAGAGGCATTACTTGGTAAACCGCTTTTACCTATACCGTCAAAAGTAATGGTATTTGCCGCATCAACAAAAATATTCCCACCATTACCTTGCCCATTATTAAACGCCTGCAAGCTACCGCCATTTTGGAACAACAGTGTACCTGTGCTAATACTAATGTCACCACCGTTACCAATACTCCGCTCATCTCCTGTGCTGGATGCTTGACTATTATATAGACTCTTACCGCTAAAACCTGCAAAGGTAACGCGATCGCTGGCGTTAATGGTGATGTTACCTGCATCTCCCTTGCCACTTGTACTAGTAGTTAAACTAGCACCATTAGTAACGAACAGCGATTGAGTTTTTACTTGAATATCTCCAGCTTTACCCACACCTCCAATGAGTAAACTGCTGGTTAATCCACTTGTAACATCACCTACATCACCATTAAATTCACGAGTTATAAAACCATCAAGCTGAATAGTATCGCTAGCCTCGACATTAATATTGCCTGCATTACCTTGCCCTAATACATTAGTGGATATTTGACTGCCATTAGTTAACAGCAGCGTTCCGGTTTTGACTTGGATATCTCCGCCATTACCCACTGCTTTAGCACCTATCAAACTATAGGCATCAGCATCTGTATCAAAGCTGATAGTATCACGGGCATTAATGATGATATTCCCTGCGTCTCCTTGTCCTAAGGTGCTACTACTGACATAAGCACTGTTAGTAAGTGAAAGATTATTAGTTGTTAGCTCGATATCTCCAGCATTACCAACAGCTGAATTACCAACAGCACTAATTATTCGGGTAAATAGATTGCTATCGTTACCAAATCCGTCTAAAGAAATTCCTTCACGGGCGTTGACAGCAATATTACCACCATTACCTTTTCCAAAAGTTCTGGTGTCAATTTCTGAGTCTTCGATGAGTGACAAGGAACCAGCTTGAATTTTGATGCTACCACCGTTACCTAGACCACCTTCGTCTACATAACTATAAATACCAGAATTATTTGTTAGTGAAACAGCGGTCTGTGCTTGGATTAAAATATTACCAGCATTACCTTGTCCAGAGGTACTAGCGTTGATAATACCCTGATTTAAGGAAAGCGAACCAACATTAATATTGATATCGCCTCCGTTTCCCTGCCCAACGGGAAATTCTTGATAAGCTGCTAAGACATTCGTTTCTATCTTCGCATTATCGCTGAGATTTAATGAATTTGCTTTGATATTAACGCTACCACCATTACCGATAGCACCATAGGTTACGCTGCTGAAAATACCTGTATTACTGTTTAGAGAAACGGTATCAGCTGCTTGGATAAATATATTGCCTGCATCACCTTGCCCAATAGTGCTGACATTAATTAACGCATCTTTATCTAAGTTCAATGAACCTGTGGAGATATTAACATCACCTGATTTGCCAAAAGCTCTTTGTTGGATCACATTAGCAATCAAGCTGCTATCAGTTAAAGTTGTTGTACCTGTGGCATTAATTAGAATATCTCCGCCTTGACTATTTGCTGTACCTAAACCCGTTTCTATCCCCGCGCGGAGTTTACTTTCCCCTGTTAAGTTGACATTGCGTCCATAAATTTTTATTCCTCCGCCATCTGCACCTCTAACATTAACTTCTGTACCATTACTCAGAGAAATATCTCCCCGTTCGACATCATCACCAATTGTGACACTGGGCAAATTGTTGGCAATATTCAATCCCACTGTTGCGGGTGCATTTATAGCTGCTAATTCAATATTGCCGCCATAAGCCCGCAGTCCCCCACCATCAAGATTAATATTTCCGCCAATCAGCAATAGATTCTGATTATCTGCGACTCTTAACCCTGTGACATTTTCACCCGCAGGACTGATACCTGCTGCGGCTTGGGATTGATTGGTAATTGGTTGGGAATTAATTTGATGAAACAGCAATGCACTGGGATTAATCGTTAACAAAGGTGCAGCTTGGGGATTTGTAGCACTAAAAATTCCTTGATTACCAAATTGCACAGCATTGGCGGTAGTTCCCACAAATGAACTACGTATATCTAAGCGCGCATTTTGCCCAAATAAAATACCATTAGGATTAATTAAAAATAAATTGGCATTACCATCTACTCCCAATGTGCCGAGAATATTTGAAGCTTGTCCACCCGTCACCCGCGTGAGAATATTTTGCACACCAGCAGGGTTGCCAAAATATACTCTTTGCCCATCATTAATATTAAACTCGCTAAAACTGTGAAACAGATTGCTTCCACGTACAGCGCCACCGTCAATTTTGTCGGCGTTTGCACCATTAATTACAACATTGGGTGTGATACGAGAACTTTCTGCACCTAAAGTATTATCGGGATTGATTTGACTATAAGCTGGGGCGTTGCTGAAGAAGATAAAACTGCATAATATGAGCTTTGGTTGCAGATTGATGGTTGTTAATATTCGCCCCAAGCCCTCTGGAAAGGTAGTGCGATCGCAAGAGCAAGATTTTGCAGATGGCTTCGTTTTATGTTGTTTTACTACCAATTGCTTATCGTTAGTATTTTGGAGCCAGTTCTGTATCTGATTCATCCCTGATTCTTCTTAAGTCTTATAGGTTTATTAAACTTACTCCTATAAGTATTTCTGGGCAGGTGTAACATATGCAAGATTGTCTGAAATACTTGTAGGTGTTGCTTTTAGCGCTTCACAAGCTAACATAATATTACATTTATTAATGACTCAAGCAAATGTTGCTATCCAGATTACCGACTTTTTGAAAAAGTCGGTAATCTAATAGCGAGTGGGAGAATGATTGCTACAAATGTAGCGGAGTGAAGGCGTGCGGGCTTTGACTATCTAGACTATAAGCCACAAGTCTTGTAGCCGCGTACCAGACACAGCCGAATCTAGCGTAGATTTATGCATAGTGGTTTGTACTCGCTAACTCTCGGATTACAGAGCCAGCGAGCATTTACAATTACTTATGCAGTGGCCATTGACATTTGCCGACAAGATTCAGCACAGCGACGGCACATATCAGCGCAAGCTTTCATTTGAGCATCATTACCCATGCGATGCCTGTCGGCAAGCCGCTGTGCGTCTACGCAATTTTCCGCGCAGCGCTGACATACTTCTGCACACACCCCACAGGTATGAGCGTGTAACTGGGAAGTCCGCAACATAAAATTAGCACTAGTTTCACAAATTTCAGCGCAATCAAGCAGTAAGCGAATATGAGCTTGTTCCGCATGATTACCACCCTTTTGTAAGCAGTAAGTTACAGTATTCAAGCAAATACTATGACAATCCAAGCAGTTTTGAATGCACTGCTGCATTTCTTGGTTAACTTGATTCAAGGTCAGTTGTTGTATAGCCAAGATTTTTACCTCCGTATTTATTTAGTTACAGGCATAATTGCCTTTAGCCTTACCTTATAAATGCAAAGATGCAAATGCGTCTACCATTAGGAATAAGGAGTATTTATTACTAGTGAATTATCAATATTTCATGCAAATTTTATCTATATATGTATTCATGTTTATCTGCTGTATTTCCATAATTTAGATTAAATATGAAGACTCTCATAATTTTTGAAAATAGCTTGACTATAGTCCGTTGTAGACATCACATTTTGAATATTTTGCCAGTTTTGAGCCGGGAACGCTATATAATTTATTCCAGCAAATACCTGCTTTGTAAATAAATACCCGATTTCTGCCCAAATTTTGCTCGTTATTTTCACAACAGATTGTTAGACTTATACTTACAAAATCACTATCTTCATATAGAAGGCAAACTCACCTTAGTTTCTGGCGTTGCTACCTCATAGGATAATTATGTAGAGATTGGAACTAATAATTAATGGTTTCATCTGCTAATTTATCCCACATCAGTGCAACGCCTGATTTCTTAATCAGCCAGTTTTGGTCTGCTGATGTTTATGAAACCTTGTCCAAGTTGGGAAAGGGAGTTTTTTAAAAGATAACAGGGTAACGAGTAAAACTGCTACTTAGCAGAGGCTTTTGAAGATGCACCCTATTGAATCAGTAAGATTTGTAATATCAGCGATCGCTGATTTATGACTATCATCAGAGTTAATTAGAAATGGGTAGCGATCGCCAGCTATTAGGAAATGGCAAAATATTAAAATAAACTAGCCCTTCAATAATACCAGCAGTATTAGGAGAATCAGTTAAATAGTGCCAAGGGTAATGAGTTTTAAAGTGCCATTGGAGCAGTTCGGTCTGAGCATTACTAACGATAATTCCTGGCGATAGCAATTGAAATAGGCTAATGTCATTTCCTGAACCTCCAGAGATAATTGTTACCTCCGGTTCTACTTGCAGTAGTTTTTGCAGATATGCAGTAGCTTTACCCTTATTACAATTTTTGGGTACTATATCAACATCGCACCCATTGCTGAAAATAACCTGAGCCGATAGTCCTGAAAAGTTTAATAAATCTTGTAAATCATTAATTACATGAAGTGAAGCATCTGTATCTAATTTAAAACTAATTTTCCAGCGGGTTTGTTCACTTTTGCAGCGAAGTTGCAATCCCGAAAATTGACTGGCAATTGCCCAAATTGTATCTCTATTCCAGCCTTTGGCGATATAATTAGCCCAATCCCGATCTAAAATCAAACCCTGTTGATAAATCTCACTACCTAGACTAGCAATTAAGTAATCTGGTTTTAATATATTTGCTTGTGCTATAAATTTACGAATAGCAGTTTCACTGTGATCTGTAATATATACTAAATAAATATACTTGCGGAAGTCTGCTAATCGCTGGGTTAAAACATTATTACCTTTATCTTTCTCAACCAGAGTATTATCTAAATCAATCACTAAAAGTAGTTTCATCTTTAATTCCTGAAAATTACAAAGTGTTGGTAATAATAAAAGAATATGAATATCTTGATAAAATACAGGGATATTGCTACATCAAGACTTGGAAATTTTGAATTATATTCGTCACTCCCAAATTTAAAATCTTTTCACCCCTGTATTCATCAATTAATCTTAGCGTTGCATATGCTGCGCTAATAGTTGTTGTGCTCTTGGCTTGAATACTAAATAAAATAGTATTTCTAAGTAGCGGAGCATATCTTCACGATTTTCTTGGGAAGTATAATTCCAAAAACCATAAATTCTGGCAAGGGAAAGTAAGCGTGTAGTGTGAATTTTCCAAGTGTAATTTGTCAAAACCCTCTTAATTGATTGTTGAGAAACTTTCAACCAATATTCTGTATTTTTGTCGCATTTATGAACAAACTCCAGAATTACTTGTGCCATTTCTTCTAGACGAGTAGGGTTGATATAAAATCCATTTACCCCGTTTTGAATAATTTCTAATGGGCCACCAAACTGAGTAGCAAAAGTAGGTAAACCGCTAATCATTGCTTCTAAAACTGTAAGACCAAAAGCTTCAAATAAAGCAGGTTGGACAAAAACTCCTTGATGATCAGCAATCAAGCGATAAATTTCTCCCGAATCATTTTTAGATAAGCGAACACCTAACCAGCGAATTTTTCCGTGGAGATTGTATTGGTCAATGATTCTGTAGAGTTTTTCAATTTCCGTAGCTTCTTCGTAATCGCTGCTGTCTTCAACTCGTAATTTACCCGCTACCAAAATCAAGTTACAGTGTTGTTGTAATTCCTCACTTTTGCCAAAACACTCTGCTAAACCTGTGAGGTTTTTAATTCTATCTAAACGCGCCATTGAAAATATAGGTCGCTTGTTGGGGTCATCTAATTTGCCATATACCAGATTGGAATCTTCGAGATTAAATAGCAAATTCTCCAAGCGATCGCGTTCTGAGTGAAATCGTCTATCTGTATCTGTATAAGGAAAGAAATAACTTTCGTTCACCCCAGGCGGCACTAAATTAAACTTAGGACTGAATAACTCTATGCCATCTACAACATGATATAATTCAGGCATAGTAAAACTCTTATAAGATTCGTACTGCCCTACACTATCTGGCGTACCGACAATTTCTTGATAGGTACTGCTAATAATAAAATTAGCCGCATTCATGGCAATTAAGTCAGCAGTAAACTGGAGTGAAAAATGATACTTATCTTCTAAGTCTTGCCAGTAGAGATTACTAAATAGATATTTAGATTTTTCTAAAGCATGGGCAATATTACACTGGGTAACTTTTAAACGACGCGCCAGTAAAAAAGCAACTAAATTCCCATCAGAATAGTTACCAACAATTAAATCTGGTTTCCCGTGAAATTCAGCTAAGACTTCTTTTTCGGCATCAATTGCATAAGTTTCTAAGTAGGGCCAAATTTCAAACCGAGAAATCCAATTTTGTGTCACATTAGGATTAAATTCCCGGAAAGGAACTCGCAAAATCCAGACATTTGTAGTGCCATAAACTTTCTCTAAACGCTGATTGCAGCGAGTACCATCACAATTGGAAATCAATCGAGAAAGAATGATAACTTTTGGCTGGACATGAATCAAATCCAATCCTGCCAAAGTTATATCTTCTTGGAGTTGTTGTTCTAAACTTCTAGCTTGGTCTAAAACATAAACTACTTGTCCACCTGTGTCAGGTCTTCCCAAAACTCCTTCCTGTCCAAACCAGCCGTGAACTGATACCAAAACGATGCGAAACATCATTGGTATGCGAGACAACAAGTTTTCTAAAGCCTGGTGGTCAGGTGAATCAATTAATCCATCTAAAAGTTCTAAGCTTTCTTGAATGCGACCTGCGGTGTTACCCCATCCCGGCTCAAATCCCATCTCTTGCAGTTCAAAACACAATTGGCTGTAGGGAGTCGTAGCAGGATATTGGTTAACAAAACCCAGTGCTAATTTGACCTGTTGTGATAGTTGCTGCTGATTTTGAATCCGGGGGTTAATTAGCAGTTGTGTACCGTTATAGTTATGCAGACTTAGGAATTGAAACAGCCTTTCTTGCAACTGTTGCGACTCCTGAAGTTTGCTGGATAAGTAGCGGTTGAGAAACTGTACACCTTTACCAATGTTTTTGGGATCGCGAATTGTCGGTGAATAATCATACAATGGATGAAAATCCAGTTCTAAGAGATTACCTTGGTGAGGGTGAAAGCGATTGACAAAGCGATCGCGCAAGTCTAACAATTCTTCTACGGTCATTGGTTCAACTTGCAGGTCTTCCGTAATGTGAAATACCTGTTGATTTGCAATCTTTGGTCTCACTACTAAGCAATAATTGCCATTGTCAAGGATAATTTCTTGGGTGAAGTAGATGAGTTTTCCCAATTGAGAAGTACTACAAAAAAATTCTGACTTTTCCTGGCTTTTACAGTAATCACTAAAAGCGGTCAGAATATCATTTCTTAGGAGATATTGTTGATTTTGCTGGCGTAATTGATGTAAAAATTGACGAAAATCAATGCTTTCTTCACTTTGCAAAATATCATTAATTAGTTCCAGCATAACAAATCCTTATGAATATCAAAGTTGTCAGTTATAAATAAGCTGGCAAGAATTTTTTTAAAGCTTCTTCTTCAGTGTCAAAAATTTCCAACATTGTATCCATCATGGTGACTTCAAAAATTAATTTGGCTGTAGGCAGCAGACTACAAATGCAGAATCTACCTTTAAATTGTTGAACAATCCGCTTTCCAGCCACTAAAGAAGATAAACCAGCACTATCAATGAAAGTTACTTGAGCGAGATTGACTATTACATAGCAACTGATTTGAGAAATACACTCTTGTAATTTCATCTTTAGCTGCCAAGATGTGCTAATATCTAGCCGAACCTTAGGTTGCAATATAATTACTGTATTTCCATCTTTGGTTATATGTTTCCTATCCTCAATTTCCATCTCTATATCTGCCTCTTCTCGGCATAACGTTAAATTTTACATTCACAATACCCAACTTAAATTGAATTAAAAAATTGCCAATTTGGGCTTAATTATTGACCCACTGCACAGTACCATTAGAAAAGGAGTCAACTAATTTTTCTAGAGCTTTGATGTCACTAGGTTTTAAGGCTTTTGACTTTAACAAAGTTTGAATTTGCCTTTCTACATTCGGAGTTAAATTATGAGTTTTAATGATTTCTTGAACGCAGGTAGAAAGGGTTAATAATTGATAGAGTTCGTAGATGTGGTTGGCAACTGCTTGCGTACTAAAACGAGACTGAACCCAATGATGTGCAGCATTGCTATAAAACTGTGTCAGACTAGGGTTGTCTAATAAATTACTAATAGCTCTGGTTAAATCATGATGATTGCCAGGAGGAACTAACAGCCCAGTTTTACCATGCACAACTGTATGCTGTAATCCTCCGACGTTACTAGCAATTACAGGTGTTCCTGCTGCCATGGCTTCAATTGCCACTAAACCAAAAGGTTCATAATAACTGGGAACAACACAAACATTGGCAGCGGCATAATAAGCAGGTAACTGTGCTTGTAAAATCCGTCCTGTAAATACTGTAACTGCTTCTAAACCAAGCTTCTTGACTAAGGCTTGAATACGTTGTTGTTCTTGAAAGTCTGCACCATCTTCACGACTACCACCGACCAAATAAAGTTGAAAGGAATAAGGTAAAGCAGCGCAAGCCCTAACTAAAGTTTCAATTCCCTTGCGACGGTCAAAGCGTCCTACATACAAAATTACTCGAGCATCTGGACTAATTCCCAATTCTTGACGAGCAATATTTTGGCTGACAGAACTAAAATGTTCAGTATTAATGCCGCAAGGAATGACTTTAATCCTTCCTTTTTGGGAAATGAATTGACGCAGGTCGTCAACTTCTTGGGGACTGGTAGAAATTACACAATCTGTTTGCTCTAAAATTGCTTTTTCTACACAATGGCGAATCTGAGCAATTGGCGGCGGATTTTGCTCATCACGGTATTTAACTGCGCCAATGGAATGATAGGTATGAACTTGGGGTAATCCCAGTTGAGATTTGAGTTGTAATCCTACCCAACCAGAAAGCCAATAATTCGTATGAATTAGTGCATAGTTCCGCCCTGTTCGCTGTTGAAAATCCAGCCAAGATGTCACAAATTCTGGTAAATACTCAAATAACTCGGTTCTAGGAATAAAGTTTGCTGGCCCTGCACTTAGACGAATGGTGCGACACCCTGGCGCTAGCTCCACAATTTCTTCTTGGTTGAGATGTTCGCGTCGGGTAAAAATATCCACCTGACATCCTTTTTTTGCTAATGCTAATCCCAATTCCCGCACGTAGATATTTTGGCCACCGGCTCCTTCTTTTCCAATTTCAGCCGTGGGATCTCCATGAACTGAAATTAATGCATAAGTGGGTTGAGAATGTGTTTCTGGCTGAGAATTTTCCACAGACCCGACTAAATTCAAAGGAACAAGATTATTCATGGTCAAATTTCTACCTACAAAAGATTTTTAATTAACTACTGGTGTTAGGAGTTAAATTACTGAGCATTAAAAAAAGTTTGCAGCAACTTTCTAGATAATACAAAAGGATGAAATTTATCGATTTTTTTGCTGTTTTTAGAGGGTTCTGGTAGAGAATCAACGAGTAATCGCATTGCCTCATGAACTGATATATGATTAGTTTCTGCATAAATTCTGAGCTTTAAGTATTGCTCACTAGTGAGCAGGATGTTGGCAATATTTACTGAGAATTGAGACATAGTAATTTACTCAAACCGGAAACAATATTGCAAAATCTGGGTCTTTTGAGATGTTACTTCTTAGAAGTTCAAATATCGGGTATTAATCGGGTAAAAATCGGTGATTCATCAAATTTAATAGCTCTAGTATGACTATTTCATACCATTTGGGAACTTTAAATTTGAGATTTTGGCTGGTTAAATATTTAGTGACAGTCAACCGTCAACCGTCAACCATCAACAGTCAACCATCAACAGTCAACCATCAACGATAGGTTTAAAAATAAAGCCCACTTACCCTTCAGTAACGTCAAGGATAGGTGGGCTTTATTTATCTAGATGCACCCTGAAACTTTTCAGGTATCAAACTGGGATGCTCCCATTATGCTTGTGAGCATAACTTTTGAGGTTCCTTGTGGTTTAGGAAAAGGATAAAAGAAAAGGGTGAACTCAAACCTTTCCTTTTTTCCCATTAACCAAACTGCACTGGGATGCTCCCATTCCTGAATAATCTAGTACAATACGGCTGAAATAAGCCACCCATTGAAAACAAGCGAAAAGCTTACAAAATCATCATTCTTTCTTTTGACTTTTGACTCCTTTGGAGTTCGCCAGTTGCTTTATGCCGACGGCACTTCCTTCAAGTCGGCAAAGCCGCCCAACGGAGTGCCTTGGGAACCCGTCCACCGCACTGGCTCACTTTTTACTTTTGCCGTGTTGTACTAGCCTGATTGATGAATAATTAAATCTCCAAACGAAATAATTAAGATGTTTGGAGAAAATGTGGTGTTCCAGAGGAGTTATTCTTTGTAGAACTTTAACAATTAATAGTGAAGTTAACGGGTAAATATCGGTGAGAAATCGGGTATTTGCTAAAGCTGCTTTAAGCGATAGCCTAATCCATGAACTGTTTCAATAAAATCATCAGGAGCACCTATTTCTCGGAGTTTATTTCTGAGACTCTTAATGTGAGATTTCACAGTTTCTTCGCTGGGTGGATCGTTCAGTGACCAGATGCGTTCAATGATTCCAGTGCGGCTGAGTACCCGCCGACCGCTAGAAACCAAGAGTTCTAAAAGGGCAAATTCTTTGGGTGTCAGATGTAGAGGATGTTCAGCATAGGTGACTTCATAAGTGCTGGAATTTAAATGCAAATCGCCCCAACTCAAGCCACCGAAAGAAGTAGCGCTTTGATTGCGGCGTAACAATGCACGAATGCGCGCCATGAGTTCTGGCATTTCAAAAGGCTTTACCATATAGTCATCTGCTCCGGCATCTAAGCCAGTAACTTTATCAGCCAGGGTATCGCGTGCTGTTAACATCAGGACTGGTAGACTGCGGTTACGCGATCGCAAGCGTTGACAAAAACTGACACCGTCTAATTTAGGTAAAGTTATGTCTAGTACCACTAAGTCATATTCCAACCCCTTGATAAAATCCCATGCTTCTTCACCGTCTTGGGCTATATCTACTACATATTGACGGTCAGTCAGGGCTTCCACTAGCATTTCTGCTAGCTGCACATCATCTTCAACTACCAAAATCCGCATTTCTTAAATATTTATTATCGTACATTCACAGGTTTAAGACCCATTCGTTTACAGGTAGCATATTATTAGTGGGGGTTTAAATCCACGACTGAAAATGTCTTTAATTTTGAATTTTGAATTTTGAATTTTGAATTGTTAATGATACCTCATCTCACCTTAATATTTTCAATTGGATTTAGGCCGAGGAAACTTAGAAGGTGGCTGGAATCTTTCTACTGGTACATTCTTAAGTGCCTTCTGCATAAAATCACGCCAGACAGGGGCCACTGTCCCACCACCCGTTGCACTATGAGCTAATTGTCGGTTGTCGTCCCTCCCTACCCAAATAGCAGTCGTTAACTGTGGTACAGTGCCAATAAACCAAATATCCTTTTCTGAAGAAGTTGTACCAGTTTTGCCGGCGACTGGACGACCGATAGCAGCACCTCTACCAGTTCCTTCATTTACTACCGATTGCATCACATCTAAAGTGGCAGCTGATGCCCAAGGGTCAAGAACTAGTTGCGGTTTTGGAGTATTATCGAGCAACACATTGCCACTACTATCAGTCACACGAGCAATAATCGTCGCTGGTGATTGCCAGCCATAATTAGCAAAAGTTGCATAAGCACTAGCCATTTCCAGTGGTGTGACACCAATTGCCCCTAGTGGTAAAGAACTTACCGGCACCATTGGACTCATAATGCCTAAGGTACGGCAAGTTTCAATGACTTTATCCATCCCTACAGCTTTACCAAGCTTGATTGCGGGAATATTACGGGACAGGGACAGAGCAGTACGAATCGATATTGCTCCCATAAAGCTATTATCATAGTTGCGTGGATAATACCAACCGCTACCATCGCGATAACTAACTGGGGTATCTAGTATCGTGGAATTGGGTGTAAATTTACCACTGGCAAAAGCCGTATAGTAAACAAACGGCTTAAAAGAAGATCCAGGCTGACGCTGTGCTTGTGTGGCGCGGTTGAATTCGCTAGTTTTGGCATCAATACCACCCACTAGTGCTTTGACAAAATGTGTGCGCGGATCGATAGCGACTAAAGCCATTTGATTTTTATATATCCCTTCACTCTCAAGGGTTCGATGCCATTTCTTAATAGTGTCTTCTGCCATCAGTTGAAAGTCTGTATCTACTGTGGTTTGTACCCGCATTCCGGCTTTGAGTAATGCTTCACGCCCAAATTTTTTAATTAGTTCTTGAGCCACAGTATTGGTAACGTAAGGCAAAGCACTACCTTGAAAAGATTTGATTTTACCAAGTTTGATTTTTTGGTTGAGGGCATCATTATATTCTTGCTGACTAATCCAATTTAATTCCAACATTCGCCCCAGTACTTCTTTCTGTTTTTGTTGAGCCAATTTCATATTCACAAACGGGCTATATTCTTCTGGGGCGGGAATTAAACCTGCCATCATTGCAGATTCAGCTAGAGTCAAATTTGCAGCTGATTTATTAAAGTAAGTACGTGCGGCTGTTTGCACACCATAATTATTGTGCCCCCAATAAACTTGGTTGAGGTACATCTCTAAAATTTGGTCTTTAGTAATAACTTGCTCTAACCTAATTGCTAATACTGCTTCGGCAATTTTTCGGGTAATAGCACGCTTTTGAGATAAAAACAGATTTTTCACTAACTGCATGGTGATTGTCGAACCACCTTCTCGCACACCCCCAGCTAACCAGTTTGCGATCGCAGCACGTCCAATCCCCACAGGATTAATACCGTGATGCCCAAAGAAATTACTATCTTCGCTAGCTAATACGGCTCGTTTTAAATTGGGAGAAATTGCATCTAAAGACACTACTTGTCGATTAGCTTCACCATGTATCCTGGCTAAAAGCTTGCCTTTTATATCATAGATATAAGTTGTTTCTGATGGGAAAAAGTTGCGTAATTGTCTCACATCTGGCAAATCTCGAAAACTAATAGCTAAACCAACTAAACCGCCAGATATTACAGAAGTTGATAACATAATGATGGATAGCAGTGTCCCACCAGTTACTTGACCAACTCCTTGCCAAAATTCAAACCTAGGTAAAGTCTGAATTTTTGATTGTTGCGTATCAATAATTTTAGATGAAGACACGGCAATTATACCTTTTAATTTGTAAAATTAATTGAAATAAAATCGGAGAAAATGCCAAATTGACTTATAAATAGTTGAATTGGTAAATTAATTTCTGATAAATCTCATTTACCTACTGCTATGGTAGTAACGCTTAAGAAGAATTTAGCACCCTAAGTCTTAAGATAAATAAGAGCGATCGCTCTTGCAATATTCCTCATGTCATATATCTAATGGAATAGGTGGCTAGGCGGAATCTGCTTAATTGGAATTAATGCTTTGATTACAGATTGTACAATTGGTGCAGCAACAGTACCACCATAAGCATTTGCGCCTTTTGGTTCGTCTACCAATGCTAAAACTACATAATGGGGTGATTGTGCTGGTAATATCCCCAAGAAACTGGTGATATAAGCGCCTCTTTGATAACCACCAGTAGAACTAAATTTTTGTGCCGTACCAGTTTTACCAGCTATGCGATAACCAGCAATCTTTGATGCTTTTCCAGTTCCTTGGTCAACTACAGTTTCCATCATTTTAATTACCTGTTGAGTTGTCATACTGGAGAAAATTGGGCGTGCTGTGGGGAGAGTTGGTGAATAATGCATCTGTCCTTGACTATCAATCAGTCCTTGAACTACGTGAGGTGTAACTAATTTCCCTCCGTTAGCTAAAGCACCGTGCAATTGCACTAACTGTAGTGCTGTCAGAGAAAAGCCTTGTCCAAAAGAAGCTGTCGCCTTCTCAATGGGTGAAGCCATAAATTTTTCTTGGCTTTTTAATTGACTACTAACTACAAATGGCAAATCTGTCTTGATAGATTGTCCTATTCCTAAGCGCTGCAGCCATTGGTAATAGATGGAAGTTGGCAATCGCTGCATAATTTTCACCATACCAACATTGCTGGAGTGTTGTAGAATTTGAGCAATGTTAATCATGCGATCGCTGTTTTGCTCCGCATTTTTGATGGTGCGATCGGCCACCCTAATAAAACCAGGATCGTCAAATACATCATCTGGTTTAATGACACCAGTCTCCAATGCGATCGCCACATTTAAAGGCTTGAAAGTCGATCCTGGTTCATATAGATCTGCTATTGTCCAATTTTTAAATAGGGAAATATCAGCTTTGGAATATTCATTGGGGTTATAGCTAGGTACAGAGACTAAAGCTAGCAACGAACCATCCCATGCATCCATCACAATTACAGCACCACGTTTTGCCCTAAACTTTTCTATTTGCTGTTTGAGTGCAGCCCGCGCTATTCTTTGGATACGGCTATCAATAGTTAGTTGTAGTCGCAAGTCATCAACACTGAGAAATCCTGTTGGCGTACCATCTGGGAGTAATGCGCCGTTTCCTTCTCGCCTGAGTTTGAGAGTTTGTGCAGAACGCGCTAGTAAATTTTCTTGGCTGTACTCTACACCAGCTTGACCCTGACGTTCTGTATTGATGTAACCCACCACATCTGCAGTTAAATCTGCTTCTGGATAAAATCGCAAGTATTTCTGAGTTAGTTCCAAGCCATTCAGATGTAATGCAAATATCTGAGTAGCAATTTCTTCTGGGACAGCAGAGTCCAGCAAAATCCCAGTTTTTTGACGTTGAAATATTTTGACTAATTCATCAGCATTTTTATTAAGTATGATAGCTAGGCGTTGTGCTATTTCCTCTGGCGATTTTTGAAACAATTGAGGATGGGCATATAAAGTATACACAATCCGGTCAAAAGCTAAGAGATCATTATTGCGATCTACAACCATTCGCCGAGGTGTAAAAGGTCGCAACGTTACCATTTGCTGTTCTCTAGCTTTTTTGGTCAGTTTTTCTCCCTGCACAATTTGCAATTGATACAAATTAATAGCCAAACCTAACCCAGATAACATTAATATGCACCAAGTTACAAACAGCCTGTCTCTAGTGTTTGGTATTTGCTTGTTGGTATTTATAGATAGCCTATTGCTGATATATCGTCTGAAATTATGCCGCTTTTTGAATCCAGTATTATCAGAAATCTGGGATTTTGTTCTACCATGAAACTTACCCATAGCTAATTTAGAATTTCATAAAAGCTTTGCAGAAACTTTCTAGAAGACAAAATTGAATATCTATTATTTAAAATTTGGCAACTTTGAGAAGGCTTAGGTAGAGAATCAATTAGCAATATAATTGATTCCTGAAGGGAGATATGCTGACTATCTGCATAGAATTTGAGCTTATGATACTGTTCCTTGGTTAGTACAAGGTTAGCAATATTAACTGGAAAATGAGACATAAAAGTGTAGCAAAAAACAAAATAGTCTGGTGAGTTTTTCTTTATGTTTAACTTTACAGCTTATATATTAAAAAAATGGGTAGAAATCGGTTAGAAATCGGGTAATTATCGAATAGATATTAAATCCACAAGTTTTGTCAGAAATCGCTACAATCTGTAATATTGTATAACTCTAAGCTAATACAGCTTTAAATTGCATAACTACTATTGGTAATGGTTGACTGTTAACTGTTGACTGTCAACGGTCAATGTGCAAAACCAGTAAGTTGACAAATTAAATCCGACTACTAAGTAAGTGGGCAGGAAAATTTATAACTATGTCATTGCGTTCGTCGAAGACGTTCCCGAAGGGTACGTAGCAAAGCGAAGTGTTCGCGTTCGCGTAGCGTCTCCGCAGGAGAAGCGTTCCCGTTCGACGTTCGCGCAGCGTCTCGTAGAGAAGTCGTTCCCGCAGGCTAGGGTAGCAATCGCAAGAGTTTTGAGTAATTTACATTCTTTTACATCGTTAAGTTTATTCGTGTCTACCTACTTACAATCAGCTTTTTATTGAGGATATAGAAAAATTAAAATTCTCCAAACTAAATAATTAAAATAGTTTGAAGAATGTATAGTGTAAAAGAGGTTAATTCAATTATTAGCCTAACAATAAATTGTAGAAATAAGGGGCATATATCGGGTACAAATAGGGGAATTTAAAGGTAGCACTATGAAATGGTCACTGGAAAGAAAATGGATTGCTTCTGGTTTTGGTTTATCTTTGATACTCATGGGTATAGTTAGTTTAATTTCTTACCAAAATGCCACTCAGTTAATTGCAAGTAGCAATAAAGTAAAGCATACACATGAAGTAATGAAAAGCCTGATCGATATCTTTGCTACCTTGACAGATGCGGAAGCAGGACGTAGAGGGTATATTCTGTTTGGAGAGCGATCGGAACTCAAACGTTATGAACAGGCAATGCAAAGTCTAAATGCCAAAGTCAAAAATTTGCAACAACAACTTGCTGATGATACTTCTCAACAGCAACAACTCATGAAGCTGAAAGTTTTAATTGCTCAAAGAGTTGAACTTTCTCAACAGTCGCTCAAACTTCAGGAATTAGGCAAATCAACCGTTGCACTGCAAGCTACAAAAATTAACCAAACTCGTGGTGAAATTCGCCAAATTCTGGCTCAGTTGCAAGCAAGAGAAGAACAGTTATTAGAAATTTCGGTGAAACATTCCCAGCAAAATATTCACAACCGGATGTTAATTGAATTCCTAGGTACAGTGCTGAGTTTTGCTATTTTGTTGGCTGTTTACGCTTTGCTTTATCAACAATTGGTGAAGCGTCAGCAAGCAGAAGCTTTGCAACGGACATTAGCTCAAGAAAAAGAACTCAGTGAATTAAAACTGCGCTTTTTTTCGATGGTTTCCCATGAATTTCGCACCCCTTTGAGTATTATTTTAGGTTCAGCTCAATTATTAGCTCAAAGCAATCAGCAGTGGACAGAAGAAAAGAAAGTTAAAAATTTACATCGGATTCAATCTTCAGCTCGGTCAATGAACCAATTGTTAACCGATATTTTGACTCTGACTAGAGCAGAAGCTGGGAAGCTAGAATTTAATCCAGAACTTTTAGATTTAGAAGCATTTTGTCTTAACTTAATTGAAGATATTCAATTTTGTAATCAACCGCAACATCCAATTAAATTTATTACAAAAAATAACTGTACCCATGCTCAATTAGATGAAAATTTGCTATACTCAATTCTCAGTAATTTGCTTGCCAATGCCATTAAATACTCGCCAGCAGATGCAGATATATTGTTGATTCTCAGTTGTGAAGCAGACACAATTATTTTGCAAGTTAAAGATTCAGGCATAGGTATACCATCAGAATTTCAGCAGCATTTATTTGAGCCTTTTCATCGTGCAGAGAATGTAGGTAAAATTGTTGGGACTGGACTAGGATTAGCTGTAGTTAAAAAGTGTGTGGAATTGCATCAAGGCGAAATTTACGTAGAAAGTGAGGTAGATATTGGCACTACTTTCACAGTAAAAATTTCCCAATCTCACAGCCAAATCAAGAAGTAACATAGAATGAATTTTCAGATGATATGAATCAGAATTACCAATATTTATTTGATGGTAAAATTCCCTAGATTTATCTGTAGAATCAATCTAAAATCCGCTTTTATGTGTAAAGTAATATATTTGTGACTTAAAGGAAATGTTTGCCGCAATGGCAAGCTTTTACTTTAATTTGATTGCGGCTTCTTGATACTTTAAACAGTATCTAGTAGTCTATGAGACAAAAATTGCTGTAACTCTGATAAAATTTTCAATCATTAAGTATAATTATTTACAATATGGTCAATGAACAAGCGGCTTACTTTTAGTTCAATTCTGAACTAGGGGCAGAATTTTACTTTAAATAGTGGAGAAAACTCACTGTCTCCCTCGATGGCGATAGCGAAGCGCCGACCTGTCGGTTCGCAACCGAAATAGTTCAGTTTTAACTAAAATGTTGCCATGAGTTCAAAACTTAGGTAAAAGCTTGCCGTTTGTTCTGAACACTTTTTAAGTAAATATGCTTGGTTTAAGGAAGTTTGATAATAATTCCAGCCATTTTTACCCTATAAACCAACAGGCTACTGTCTAAAGTATGAGATTACCGGAGTGAAATTAAAGTAAAAGCTTGCCGTTGCGGCAAACAATTCCTTTAAGTCACATAAAATTCCAGTGATGATTGTTTCTGGTAATAATGATACCGTAGCTCCAGCTTTACCAGAACAAATTAAACCATTTACTTGGTTGACTATTCCCAATAAATATTTAGTATTAATTAATGGTGACACCCACTTTTCAACTATCGTAGAATCATCAAATGCAGTTGTGCCAGTGCCTACACAAGTAATCGGTTCTAGTCCTGAATTAGCTCGTAGTTATGTTAAAGCTTTAAGCATTCCTTTTTTTTAAACTTATGTAGCCCAACAACCAAGCTATATTTCTTACCTCAGCGCAGATTATACTAATACTATTAGTCAGCAACCACTACCTTTAAGTTTAGTGAAATCTTTGAATTCTGAGCAATTACAACAAGCTTTTAAATAGTCTAATTGCTGGGGTTAATCAAGGCAGATACAAAGTGCCTACTCTAAATATCAAGTCTCTAGATAAATCCTCAAGCCAATCCAGTTTCATTTTAAAAGTAATACAACTAAACTATAGTAATCCTCAATGATTTGTGAAATCTGATCTGAAGGGTTGTTAACTGTTAACTGTTGACAGTCAGCAGTCAACCGTCAACCGTCAACAGCCAAAACCGATATTTTTCACAACTTAAATAGGATTGCTATAGCAAGATTCAATCTTGAATTTTAATAAAATCCTAGAAAATTTATTTCAATATCGCCAGAGTATTTAAACCCAGAGACTGAGGAAAAAGTCCGGGAAGATTATTAATCTGGAACGTAAGGGTAGCAATTTGCAATGATTATGAATCTCACAAATCGTCAACAGCCGATTTATGTATTCCAGGTAACTCCGGAAATCTCACTTATTTGGACTACTTTGGGTTCATTATTGTTAATAATAGCAGCCGCAGGTGCCAGTTGGTATTACGCAACCATTCACGGAGAAACACTGATTTTCAGTGTAGAAAGTTCTGAAGGTGGAGTTTGGCGCGGAATTATCCCCTTTATCTTTTTATTTGTGGTTACTTTTGGTACTATCATTGTTCATGAATTAGTGCATGGAATTGCATTTGCTGCTTTTGGTGGTTCGCCACGCTATGGATTGAAAATTAAATATTTATTACCTTTAGCTTATGCAACTTCACCTGGGAATTTTTTCCGCCGCAATAATTTTCTTGTCATTGGTCTAGCACCATTAGTAGTCATTGATATTTTATGTTTGCTCCTATTAGCAATTTTTCCTCAAGCACCTTGGTTAATTTGGGTAATTGCAATCAATACAGGTGGTGCGATTGGTGATATCTGGATGGCGGTGCAATTAATACGTTGTCCGCAGTCAATTCGAGTCGAAGATAGGGAAGAAGGGATGGCTATTTATGCTCCTCTTCATGTAACTCGTCGAGAACTGCCTTTTGGTAGAACTGATAAAAGTAGACCTCGTTCAGTAGCATCATCTTTATTAAATTTTGCTTTGATGGCTTTGTGCCTATTATTGATATCTACATTTTTGCTGATACCAATATTAAAAATATTAGCAGTGCCTTCATTTATTATTGGTAATAACTATTTCTGGATTTTACGTTGGGAAAATACCACAGCAGGATTTAGTCTAGGTTTTAACTGGATATCAATTTTATTAATGGTTTTGACTTTAGTTATTATAGGATTATTAGTTAAGATGTTTCAACGCCACTTCACTAATACTTAATATCAAAATCTTAAATCATTACAGGTTTTATATATCACACACATCAATTGCAAGGAAATAAATTATGATTACTGGAACTGAACAAATTGGGATTCTCAAAACAAATAACCCGAATAACCAGAACTTGCAAATTAATATCCGTTCTGGCCCTTCGTTGAGCAACAATGTGAAACTCACCAAACCATCTGGTACTCGTGTGACTATTTTGGAGAAAAGTCAGCCTGCTGGTGATAGATATTCTTGGTATCGTATCCGATATGCAGAGGGTAATAATGATATCGGTTGGGTACGTGAAGATGTAATTAATGTTTTAGCAAATCCCAATCCTTCACAATCAGATACGCGGCTGTTGTTTGAAACCCAAAGCCGACAAGTACGTGTTTATGGTAGAGAACAGCCATATATGAATATTTACGTTAAAGCAACTGATAGTACGGATTTACTGCGTGTGGCTGCGGTGCGAATTCCTAAAAGCGATGATTACCAACCTTGGATTAGCTATATAGCAATCAAAGGTACAACTGTTTATCAAGTAAGATTTATTCCTGTAACTCAAACTCGGTCGGGTCAAGCAGAATTGATCATTGGTGAAAGCAATAGTGGTCAAATTTATTTACAGGAAAAAGGCTTTGGGATTCAGGGTTACGAATATAACCAATTATAAAAAACTTTGAAGTAAAAAAAAGGCGATCGCAGCATTGCGATCGCTTTTTGTACTGCTCAAAATTATAGCTCTTCTCTATTTATTATGCCTATTACTCTTATCTACAACTGGAATTCCTTCACTATCCACATCTAACTCTTCGCGCCTAACTGTATCACTAGCCTCAACTGTATCTGTATCTACAACCTTATTCACTCGAACTTCTTCACGCAAAACAGCTTCTTTGGAAATATCAGGCGTTTCTTCATAAATTTCCATACGAGCGAATTCGCTGTCTTGAAAGGCGTGTTGAGGATTGCTTGGTGTTGTCTGTGTGGGATTAACACGCTCAATTACTACACGCTCTTTTTCTACGGGAACTGCTACACGAGCCGTTTCTGTTTCTACGTGTTTACCAATTTTGACTTCCCCAGCTTTGCGACGTTGTTTGTTGGCTATTAATCGTTCTTCGTACAGTTTTAGGCTTTGTTGATCCTGGTCATTAATGTTGTAAAGTGAAGGTTCTTGCTCGTAGTTGTAATTGTTGTGATCGTACATGGCAGGCTGTGTTACATCAGAAGTAGTCAGAGAACCTCGATACACGCCGCGTACTCTCTCCTCATAGTCGTAATCAACCTTCTCTAAATCATCGAAATTAGGCAGATTTTCTACTTGCTCCCTGGTTAAGCCTTTGGCATAAATGTGCTTTTCAGTGTAATGGATGTCAGCTAGTCCAACAGGTAACAGGACTTTTTTACCAAAAATCCAGAAACCTGTATCTACCACAAAATAGCGGAAGTTACCTGTTTGCTCATCAACTAAAATATCCGATAATAAGCCTACTCTTTCATTACGGTTAGCATAAACATCAAATTTTTTGATGTCATCTAGTTCAAAGGAATCTTCTCGGTAGTTGGGATAAAACTCTTCAAGCTTTACGATTGCCATATTATTTGCCTCCAAGTTAAACATTTTGACGGATAAATATTGTAAGCATTACCGACTTAAACCTGTATAGGTTGTTTATTTACAAGTTTAATAAAAACCTTAAACCATCAATTCTGACTAAGATTGCTCAGATGAATATAATTGGTGTTCAATATAGGCCATAAGAAATGTTTTATCGGAGATGAACTCCGATAAAAGCTGTGGGGACAATCTTCCACAAAAATCCAGACCAAATATCACAATTGTGATGTGATTTTGATAGTTTCATAGTTTAGAAGCGAAAAGTGGAAAACTAGTGGAGAAAGCAATTTTATTTTTGATTCCTGATGTTAAACATATAAGTTCACAGTCTTTATAATCATTTTTTTTAAATTTGAATATACCAAGAGGTAGAAAAAAATCGAGATAATTGAGGTTAAGCTTAGAGATAAAAAGATTCTTAGTAATTAGGAGAATTATTGTGTCTGACTGTATTAATAAATCATCGATAACTACAACTTCACTCTTTTTAGGGCTGATAGCTTTAACCTGTATCGTAGAGCCTTTGATTTTTGCCAATCCGCAAGCAGCCGTGGCTCAAAACTCAGGAGCTAACTTTCCCGACACCAAAAATCACTGGGCACAACCGTTCATTGAAAGGCTAGCAGAACGCAACATTATTACCGGATATCCAGATGGGACTTATAGACCCAATGAGTCCGTGGATCGCGATGAATTTGCGGCAATTATTCGTCAAGCGTTCAACCAAAATCAAGAGCGAAAAATAGCCAGTGGTAGTGTTTATAAAGATGTTCCTACTGGCAATTGGGCAGCGCCAGCGATTGAAGAAGCTTATGAAATGGGATTTATGCATGGTTTTCCGGGAGGATATTTTCGCCCTAGACAGCCAGTTTCCAGGGTGGAAGCATTAGTTGCTTTGGCGCAAAACTTGAATTTGACAACGCCAGTTGCAACTCAACCTAATAACCCTCAACCTGCTAGAAAACAGTTGTTATTTCCTATAGGAATGACTAATTTAATGCAGCCACTGATGACTGCTCAAGCTGTATATAAAACTGCTGCTGCTTCTTCCCCAGCAGTTCCGGCTTCTACTTTAGTTAGTAACTATTATACAGATGCTCAAAATATTCCTCAGTATGCGGTTGATGAAGTCGCCGAAGCAACGAAAGCAGGTATAGTTGTCAATCATCCCAATACTAAAGTTCTCAATCCTACTCAACCAGCTACTCGTGGCGCGATCGCAGCTTTTATCTATCAAGCATTGGTAAATCAAGGAAGACTTCAACCATTACCTAGCAATATACAGGCTGCTAACTATATTGTTCGTCCGACTGAAATTAGTAGTAATACTCGCTGAAAACCCCAACAGGAAAAACCTCGCTGGAAAATAAATATGCGATCGCATATGTTGCAATTTAGCTAACCCGAAGTCAAGAAAGATAATCCCAGCACTTAGTTGAGCGTTAAAAGGGGCCAGGTAGAGGCGCTGCATTAGTGCGATCGCGTAATGCTTGCCAGGTTAGCGCACCTACTCTACCGTCACCAACCAATCTCTGCGATCGCTGAAATGCTGTAACAGCCCTAGCGGTTCTCAGTCCATAAATACCGTCAATTGCTCCTTGATAAAATCCTAAATTTTGGAGAACAGCTTGCACATCTGTTACAGCCTGTCCACGAGATCCAACCCTAAGAAAGGGAGCATTCAGGGGATTGTATCTAGAAAGCCTACCTGTAATTGAGCTATTACTATTTACTTGTGCTTGAGCAGGTGCCAAATTAAAGGGTAGCATCCCAATAAATAATACATAAATCAAGCCAAATCGGAAAATTTTTGAGCTGATAAATTGAGGATTCATACACTTATATTCCTCCAAAAATAAATCCAAATAACAAATTGTTTATTAAGCTCATCTCACTCTCCGGAGATGGGATTTCACGTTGACAGTCATCAGTCATCAGTCATCAGTTTCAGGATGTGTTTCATCCCATCCCTAAAAAGAATGATTTTTCCCTACACATTTTTATAAATATCCAATCTGTTTTATATTTTTGTTCTGTTAAAATTCCTCCTATTTTTCATGTTTTCTTCATAGGTTCTGAAGTAAGCTGATACGCACCTAAATCAAATATTCTGGCGTTAGGACTGTCAAGGGTCAAGAGTCCAGAGTCAAAGGCTAGTTTGGACTTTAGACTCTTGACTTTTGACAACCTGAGTGCAAAATATACAATTTAAATGCTTAACAGCTTAGAGATCGGTTAGTTCATAAAAGTAAGGTTCCATTGTGTAATTGTAGGGAGCAGGAGCGCCAATCATACCGAACATACCCGGCATTGCTAAAGGTACTAAAGGGCGATAAACTCCTCTAACTCGCTCTTCGTAATCATGATCAATTGCTAAACCTTCGGTAAATTCCGGGAGATTTGCTACTTGTTCTTTGGTTAATCCAGGCACAAATAAATGTTTATTTTCATAGTTCAAACGAGCTAAATTTTTTCAAAATATCCATAAAAACACCATGACCAACTGAGAATTCCTAAGAAGGGTATACAGTTTCTGCAACTAAAACAGGTTGATTAGCATACTCAGCATCTAACTTTCTTTTCGTATCAAGACTCCAAGTAAAGTTGTAGTCTCGCTCAATTTCAGCAGCAACAAACCGACGAACTTCACCCATTGCTGATACTGTCTGACCTTGATTTATTGCTACTTGTGGTGGTGCTGTTAATAACACTAGTAAATCTTGCCCACCAAACAATTGATTTTCATCTAATGTTAATAAAATCGCACTGCGGATATTTGCCACTTTTCCCGTTACTGCAACCTTACGACCATAGTATTTTTCAGGACTTTGAATTATTTGAGCGGGTTCGGGTGAGAGCGCAAGATATTGAGCAATAATTGCAGGTTTATTAACGTACTCTTTGTAATATTCATCCTTTAGGTTTAGATTGAACTCTTGCTCAATGTTGTCAATTGCTAAATTGCGAACCTGACAAGTAACTTGAACTTCTATGTTTTGGTCAACTGGTAGATCAAAAGGCACACCTGAAGCATTGACAACTAAAATAGGTTCGCCATTGAAGAATCTTGCATCTTTGACAGTGAAGGAACTCAAACCGATTTTCTGAATTGCTTTGCTTCTAATAGTTACAGACTTTCCAAGAAATGTATCTGTAACTTGAGCAACTTCAGATGTATTAGTGAAAGTTGTTTTGGAATTAAAAAAGCTACCTCCTCTCACTAGCAAAGCCAACAACAGCAAGAAAATTAACACTGATGCATTACCAAGCCATTCTAATAAACTTCGCCTTTGGGAGTTGTCCTTGCTTTTATTTTGGTTGGTCTTCAGGCTCTTCATATTAAAAAAGCTGTCTCTATTTACGGTTATTCAAGTTTCGATTGTTGTGAAAAGCCTAATTTTTGTCAACACTCAACACACCTCTTTTTCTTCTTTCTTTTTTATTCTCTATTGCGGAATTGCTGAAGGATAAACTTCATTTGCAACTAACACAGGTTTATTACTGTATTCGGCTTCCAGTTGCTTCTGCAAAGTCAAATCCCAGTTCAAATCATAATCCCGTTCCAGTTCAGCGACCACAAATGGACGTAATACACCCGTGACTGCAACTTTTTCACCTTCGTTTACAGTTCCTTGGGGAGTACTAGCGCGGATCACTAACAAGTCTTGTCCACCAAATAACTTGTCTTCATCTAAGGTAAACGAATTGGCATTTCTAATATCTTCTACTTCACCTGTTACTGCTAGATTCTTGCCGTAGTATAGATTGGTCTGACACCTGGACGAATAGGAACAACTATAATAGTTGGTTGACCTAATGTTTGTCTTTGCTGTTGCATTCTTAAAGTTGCAGCATTCGGCGGACATCCGGCGGGAACCATAACGCGATCGCGGTGTGGTACTTCATAAAATATACTCGGACAAGGGTTAATTTTAGAGTTTTGTTGTTGTGCTAATGCTGATGGAGTTATGCTAGAAAAACTAATTAATAAACTCCCAAAAGCTGTACCTGCTAATCCAATTTTCCGCCAATTAAAATGATTTAATTTGTACATAAATACCTCCTGAACATTTGATTAATTATTTGATTTTGGTCAATTATCATATTTGTGGCTAGAATCAACTGTTAACTATGATTTGTCCAAGAATCTCAATATTCAATTCAACATCTAAATTCAGATAAGATTGAGCTGCTCAACCAAAAGAGGAGACATGAAAACAGACTGTATTTTGAGACTAAATCTCAATAGTGGAAAAATCGAGGAGAATTCGAGTTGATTTAGAGAATATGACTTGAGTATGAGGTTTAGTATGTCAATAGTAGTAGCTATAGCAATCCTATTTCAGTTGTGAAAAATATCGGTTTTGACTGTTGACTGTTGACTGTTGACTGTTGATTGTTGATTGTTAACAACCCTACTTGTAATATTTCACAAATCATTTAGGATTGCTATAAATTCTTTAATCTTCTACCCAATAGAGGAGTCCTAGAGAAGTAACTCCACCAAAAAAGTGAGCGCCAATCAAATTCACGTTAGCTAACATGACAAAAACATCTAGTGAACGAATCACGTTTTCTGGTTGGTAAATTGCCACACCTTGAGGTTGTGCTAAGGCTTTACCTAAAATGATTGCAACTGTTTCTTCCGAAGCAATAAAAGCTATTAATATTCCTACCAAACTCACGATAAATCCAATGCGTAAATTTTGAATTACATCTTCTTTCTTGGGATGGTTTTGAGGATTTGGTGTTTGTAAAAGTTGTGCTAATTTTCTGTAACGGAAAGCCCAATATACCCGAAAGCACAGTAATAAAATACCAACAATAGCTAAAAATATGCCAAATCCTATACCTGCATTGTTTGTTTGGGTAGTAATGTTACGGCTAAAGTAAGCCAATAACACAGCAATACCAGAAATTAAGCCAAGAACTAACTGTACCCAAAAACTAATTTTGCTTACTAAACGAAAGGTAGTAGCAAATTCTTGTTTGCTTGGTGTATTTGAAAAAGATTCTAAATTATTTAACATTTGCACCTCATAATGTGTGTTTCATAAATAGCTCAGAGTAGGAATTTTCAAAATCTTGCTGAATTTAATTGCTGATTTTTGTGATTTTTATAGTCAAAAATATTTTATTAATTCAGCTTCAAGCCAAAAATGAACTATTTATAAATTAAATATTAAAAGTGGAAAACTAGTGGAGAATATATATATTCATCTGAAATTACTACTTGAGAAAGACTTTACCTAACTAAAGATAGATTATTTTTTAGCAAATCTGCCATAAATTTCACGCCAGATTATTCATAATTTCAGGCTAAGAATGGCTAAATATTGAATAATGTCTCTGATTAATGATGTATCTATTGCAAAGCTGCTGCTACTTGAACAGCTAATTTCTGAGGATTGAATGGCTTACTGATGATGCCTTTAATGCCCATTTGAATAAATAAATGCTGCTCAGATGTACGTCCTTTAGCTGTTAATAAAATTACCGGGATATGTTTAGTTAGTTGATTAGCTTGTAGCTTTTGAAAAGTTGTCAAACCATCCATCTCAGGCATCATTAAATCCAACAGGATGGCATCGGGTTGAGATGACTGAGCTAAGAGTAATCCTTGACTACCTGAAGTAGCTGTCAAAACATTCCAGCCCCCCATGATTTCTAGACAAGTCTGAATCAATTGACGGATGTCATCTTCATCATCAATGACTAAAATTTGTTGAGTTTTCATCGTTAAGATTTTCGTTGCTGTTAGAATTTATTATTTCTGACTACTTTGATTCTGAAGAGCGACTATTAAGAATTACCATACTCTTAAGATTGATTTCTAAGGTAAAACTTGAAAGTGGAAAACTCGTGTAGAAGCAAAATCTATCTAAGGGTACAACTTGAAATAATCAAAAATGCAGAGATTGACGCGGCGATCGCAAATTCTAGGCTATAGCATTGCCTGCTTCAGCGTTCTACTGGCTTTACTGCTGACACTGCTTCTATGGCAGCTACACAGGCTGAATTCTATTTATCCGTTATTTTTAGCTGCTGTGATGGTGAGTTCCTGGTATGGTGGCTTCCAGCCAGGATTGGTGGCTACTTTTTTGTCTGCAATCGTCTGCGCCTACTTCCTCTTACCGCCTTTCGATTCTCTGGCTGTTAGTGGGTTTACTGTAGTGGGGTTGGTTCAGTTTGCGTTAGTAGGATTGTTGATTAGCTCACTCAACTCTGCACTGCGCCAAGCGCGATCGCAAGCGCAGCAAAATTACGAGCATCTACGTCAAAGCCAGTATAAATTAAAACAAAGTGAAGAACGTTATCGCTTACTAGTAGAAGGAGTAACTAATTATGCAATTTTCATGCTAGATCCAAATGGTAACTTTACCACTTGGAATATTGGCGCAGAACGTATATTAGGTTATCAAGAAGCAGAAATTATTGGTCAATCTTTTGAGCAAATTTTTTCACCCGCAGCAATTGAGCAAGGAGTACCACAACAAATATTAAGCACAGCTATAACAGCAGGTTTTTATAGGGATAATCGCTGGCACGTTCGTAAAGATGGTACATTTTTCTATGCTCAGTGTATCATCACACCTTTACGAGATGAAAATGGCAATTTGCGCGGCTTCTCGAAAATTATGCAAGATATTACTGAGCGCAAACAAGCTGAAGAAGAACGAGAACAATTACTGTTAAGAGAACAAGCCGCACGCACCGAAGCAGAAGCCGCCAACCGTTCTAAGGATGATTTTTTAGCGATAGTTTCCCATGAATTACGTACCCCCATGACTGCAATTATTGGTTGGGTGGGGATGTTGCAAACAGGTGCATTAGATGAGGCTAGAGCTAATCTGGCACTGGAAACAATTGAGCGCAATGCTAACTTACAAATGCAACTGATTGAAGACTTACTTGATATTTCGCGGATTGTCAGAGGAGAACTTTCACTTTATATTGATTTGGTTGATTTAGTAGAAGTAATTACAGATGCAATAGAAGTTGTTCAAACATTAGCAGATGCTAAAAATATTCAAATTGAAACTATACTTGATACTTCTATCGCTAAAATTAGCGGTGATTCAGACCGCTTGCAACAAGTTGTATTAAATTTACTCACCAATGCCATTAAATTTACACCTAAGGGCGGTAGAGTTGAAGTGAGATTATCATTAATTGCTGAGTTAAATTCTTCTGACTCAGCACTCATTGAAGTGAAAGATACAGGCCAAGGTATTAGTGCTGAGTTTCTACCTCACGTATTTGAACGCTTTCGCCAAGCAGATAGTACTCATACTCGCTCAAATAAAGGATTAGGTTTAGGACTGGCGATCGCACATCATGTAGTAGAGGTGCATGGTGGTACAATTACCGCTCAAAGTCCAGGAATAGGACAAGGAGCGACATTTACAGTCAAGTTACCTATTCAATCTGAGCAATTTTGAAAATATCGCTGATATCCACGACTTTTCCACTTTTGCCAGCTAACTTCAAAGGTGTAACTCAGGCATTTAATGATGCGATCCATGTGGTTCATGAAATTGCCTGATACTATAGCAATCCTAAACTATTGATGAAATATCGCATGAAGAGTAGTTGACAGTCAACAGTCAACAATCAACAGTCAACAATCAACAGTCAACAGTCAACAGTCAACAGAAAAAATTGAACAATGAATAATATTTGGTCACAACGATTTTCTGCGTTGCTTATTTGCTCCACAGTGACAATATTTGGTAGTGAATTATCTGCTCAAGTACAAACTCCACCAACTCCCGGTAAAACCTCAACAACAGCAGCCGATTTAATTCCTCAGCCAACACAACCTGCTGCTGAAACTGCTGCTGAGGTGGCGCAAGTAGATATTAATCCTGGTCGAACTACCCGTGGTGGCTCCAGCTATATTGGCGTGGCTGGGAACATTGGTTTAGGTGGTGACTCGGCGTTAAGTGAAGGTGGCTTTATGGTCATCAGTAAAATTGGCCTGACACGTAGCATATCTGTGCGTCCATCTGTGGCTATTGAGGACGATCCTGTTGTTCTGGTTCCTCTAACTTATGACTTTAACTTCCGCACAGCAGATGCTTTTGAAGATACATTCTCTGTAGCACCTTATGTTGGAGCTGGCGTAGCAATTGAAACTAGTGATGATCCAGACGTTGGCTTGCTTTTAACTGGTGGCGTAGATGTGCCTTTAAATACTAACTTTACGGCAACAGCAGGAGTGAATGCCGCATTTTTAGATGATACGGATGTGGGTTTGATGCTAGGAGTTGGTTACAATTTTACTGGTTTCTAACAGCGTAGAGCTAGGGAATTAGATCGAGGGCAACATTTACAGTCAGGCTACCATACCTTTGATACTTGCCTTTGATAGATGTTTAGCGTGTGAGAATAGGCATAATCTATCTCTGGAGATTGTTATTGACAAAATATTTGCATGAGAATTCTCATAGTTGAAGATGATTGTTCCCTGGCTCAAGCTGTTGCAGTAGTTCTTACTCAACAACATTATGTAGTTGATATTGCTGCTGATGGACAAGAGGCTTGGGAGTTTGTAAATGTCTGTAACTATGATTTAATTTTGCTCGATATAGTTCTGCCTAAGCTAGATGGTATTAGCCTTTGTCAACAATTACGACAACAAGGCTATCAAATGCTGATTCTGCTTTTAACTGCAAAAGATACCAAGACTGATAAAGTTATGGGTTTAGATGCAGGAGCAGATGATTATGTTGTTAAACCTTTCGATTTTCAAGAGTTATCGGCTCGGATTCGCGCTTTACTTCGTCGGGGAAATTCTTCTTTACCTCCGGTTTTAGAATGGGGAGGTTTACGTCTAGATCCGAGTAGTTTTGAAGTAACTTATGATAGTCAAACTCTACATTTAACTGCAAAAGAATTTAGTATTTTAGAACTTTTTTTACGCAACAATCAGCGCGTATATAGTCGGAGTGCAATTGTAGACTTACTGTGGGGTGCGGAAGAAGATCCACCAGCAGCAAATACTATTAAGTCTCATATTAAAAGTCTGCGGCAAAAACTCAAAGCAGCAGGCGCTAACTATGATTTTATTGAAACGGTTTATGGTATGGGTTATCGCTTAAAACCCTCATGCCAGGAAATCGAGACGGAAGCAACACAAGAGCAGCAGCAAACTTTGTTAGCAGCGGTTGCTCAGGCGCGAGAGGCTTTCAAAGCTAAAGTTGGCTCGCGCATTGCTGTATTAGAGCAAGTAGTCGATAGTTACAGACAAGGTATCCTTGACAGTCAAATGCTTCAGCAAGCAGAACAAGAAGCTCATAAGCTAGTTGGTTCTTTGGGAAGTTTTGGCTTTATTGAGGGTTCACAATTAGCCGAGGAAATAGAAGATTTACTTGCAGGTAAAGCATTTATCTCTGTATCACAGTGTTTACGTTTAGATCAACTCGTGATGCAGTTACAACAGGAGTTTTATCTAACTCCTGTTGAGGTAGTACATAGTGAAGCTCGTCAAAATCTGCTATTGATAGTGAGCAAGGATGCAGAAGTAGTAGAACCTTTGGTTAAAGAAGCTGCAACTGAGGGAATGGCAGTGAAGATTGTGAATCATCTTGGTGCTTTAGATGATGCGATCGCATTTTCAAACCCCAATGCAATTTTACTTGACTTGAATGTTAGCGATAGCACTCAAGATAGTTTAAATTTTGTCAAGGAGTTGTCTAGGCGATCGCCTGCAATACCTACATTAGTAATTACAGACAAGAATAATTTTCTTGAGCGTGTCGAAGTAGCGCGTGCTGGCGGATGCTCTTTTTTGCAGAAATCGGTGTCACCCCAGCAAATTTTACAGGCGATTACTCAAGTCATACAACCAACTCAGATTACTGGCGCGAGAATCATGGTTGTTGATGATGAACCAAAAGTTTTAACTGATATCCAAAAACATTTGGCACCTTGGGGAGTGAACTTAAATACCTTGAAAGATTCCCGACGCTTTTGGGAAATTTTCTTAGAATTTGCTCCCGATTTATTGATTTTAGATGTAGATATGCCTGATATTAATGGCATCGACATTTGTCAGGTAGTCCGTAATGAACCTGACTTTAACTCATTACCAGTATTGTTTTTAGTTGATACTTTTGCAGCAGATATTGTTGAGCAGTTATTTGTAGTTGGTGCTGATGATTGTCTGAGTAAGCCTATCGTAGGTTCAAAACTCATCAACCGCATTTTTAACCATCTAAAACGGACTTAACTTTAGGTGGATTAATATCAATATTTTGGTAATTTCTTCGCCATGCCCTATGCCCTTTGCCCCATGCCCAAAAACTCCATCCCCTTGTGGGTGGAGTTTTTGATGATTCCTAATTCTTACTTAGCTTTCAATTAATTTATTACCTACCTCCACTAGTAAGTGAATACTCAGATTTTGTTTGGGGATTTGTCCATTCTTGTAATCCCCAAAGACTAATTAAAGCTGCTAAACCAGCCCCTAAAGAGTCCATAATTAAATCGATGATGGTATCATCTAAGCTGACAATCACTTCAGTACTCAAAATTTTGCCAGCCGACCATTCTATAACCTCCCATACAGCACCAATGGCAATACCAAAACTGGCAATAGTTAGCAAATATAAAAGTGTATGATTCCGAAAAATATTCAACATAGAACTATACACTAAAAAACTCAATGCTAAGGTAATCGAAAAAGTTGTATAACAATGAACAATTTCGTCATAGGGCCCCGGCATATTAAATAAACCCCAAACCCAACCGAGCGCATTTAGCAAAGCTGCTACTACAAATAAACAATCAAATAAAGTTGGTAATTTGTCATCTCGAATCACAAATACCAAAGATGCTATCAAAAAAAATCCTAAAGCTAAGGCATTCAACCAATTACCCTGAACTGATGCAAAAATTACAAAGATTGCCAATAGTGCTTGTCCTAACCAAGCTAATGCTCGATATCCTCGCCAATTTATACTTTTCATCTTTTGCTCTTATGTTCTATAAAATTCCAATTTTTAATCGCTTTGTTGTAGTCTAAAGCTTTAATTACTGCATGATACTGTCGCTCTACATCTTGGCGGTCTTGCTCTTGTAAAAGTCCTTCTCGACTATCTTGCAAAATCATGTCAGCATGACGCTTGAGGGATGTACAATATTGGCGATTGTTTGTATAGTTAGCAATAGTTTCTATAGCTTCTAACAACCTAATAGTTACTCCTACATCCGATTTACCATACTGCCGAATTTGGTTAAAGGCACGATCGAGTAATCCTGTAAAATTAGTTCCTGGAGCAATAATGCGTAGTTTTTGGTTTTGATCGTAGCGGTAAGGTGATGGAAAATCCCTTTGAACTAAATGACAAAAACCTGCACTGAGTCTGTCAATACAACGAATTGCTGTAAATGGATCGTTGATGCCAGGAGAGATGGCACGCAAGGCAATTTCTACTAATTGAACGATGGGAAATTCTATATCTTGTTGCTCTGTACGTTCTATACCTAAAATAAAAGCATCATTGATTTGTTTGACAAGTTTGGCCTTCACTCTTTCTTCTGGAAAAACTCTAACTAAATCGCTACCTCTAACTACAAATTTTCCTGGTCGAGTTTCCAAGCGAATCAGCAGATTATACTTGCAAGCAATATTCATAATTTCTGCATCATCTATAGCTTGCAGATAACCTGTTTTTATCCCTGGAATAGGGTATGATTCCTCTTCAAAAGAAGTGGGAATTGATTCAGTAGCATCTTGTTCGGTTTGACCTTCTCCAACTTTTTCTGGAAACAGGCGCTCGATTGTTTTATCTAAATCATCACTGACATTGATAATGATGTGAGATGCCTGAATAATAGTTGAAGCATGATGGATAAAATAAATCAGGACACCAATGCTAATAATTGCTAGTAAAATACCGACTGTCACAGATAGTTGCGGCACAAATAGACTGTATCCGTCCCCTTCTCCATGAATTGTCCGCAGTACCAGCAAGCAGTAAATAAACGTACTAATAAATGTGCCTAGCGCCAATTGATTACCCGTATCTTGCATAAAATTACGTAGTAATCGGGGGCCAAAATTTGACGCAGCCAGCTGCAGGGCAACGATTGTAATTGAAAAGGCTGTAGCCGCAACACTTACCATCGAACCTGCTACAGCTTCCAAAAGCGATCGCGCTCCATCTGCACCACCAGTATAAATCCACCAGTAATTAATATCTGCATTGCCAGAACGGTCAAGACTGAGCATAATGAACGCCAAAGCTGTAGCCGCCACCGCCATGACTGCGGGAATAAACCAGTAGCTTGAGTGCAGTTGATCCCAAAGCTTGCTTAACTTAACGTTTTTCATTGTTCGTCAAATTGAGAATCTATGTTGCCATTACCGTCATTAGAAGAACGTTTTTGTGCCAGTAACCTCAGAGAATAACTGATGCGGCGAGGCTTTGGTACTTCCCGATTACCAGCCGGCCACCCTTCACGCTGACTTTGGCGATCGCCATCTGTCTCTTCGGTTTGGTCGTGAAATAAAATTTGTTGGGTGGGGAAAGGTAAATCTATACCATTGGCGGTGAGGGTTTTCTTGATTGCAGTGAGGACGCGATCGCGTGAAGTCAGATCGTCGGCTCTTCTGGGTGGTTTAATCCACCAACGGGCGCGGATATTCACAGTACTTTCAGCTAATTCCATCACCAATACATCAGGTGCAGGATCTGACAACACCTCATCAACACTCTGCATTGCTTGGAAAATTAATTGCTTGGCTCGGTCAATATCATCACCATAACCAATGCCGACATCATACTCTAAACGACGGCTTTCAAAGGCAGTATTTACAGTCACAGAATTGGTGAACAATTCGGAGTTAGGAATCACAATCCGCCGACCATCATAAGTTCTAATTGTGGTGGCGCGGGTCTCAATATTTTCTACAGTTCCTTCAAAGTTTTTAAAGACTATTTGGTCATTAATTTGAAAAGGTTCAGTGAGTAAAATTAAAATTCCTGCTAAAAAGTTCTGCAAAATATCGCGGAAGGCAAAACCAATTGCTACCCCACTGATTCCTAAAAGTTGCACTAAATCACCGGCTCTAAATGTAGGTATGACAATTGATAGAGCGATGAATAGTCCTATTAGAATTGTTGTCCCCTGTGCTAAACGCCCCAGTACTAATCCTAAGTTGCGAGCTTGACGACGGTTTCTTGTTACTCGTTTGACAACTTTCTTAATTGACCTAGCAATCAGAAAGAAGATGACAAAGACAATTAATGCCAACACCATATTTGGAAGCAGTGCAATAAATCCATTGAGCATCTCTTGAATTTGCTTCCAAACTACGGATATTTCTGCATTCATGTTACTTGCTGTGACTGATAAACTAAAGATGAAAATTCCAGCGTTGATGAGTGAAACTGGTAAGCTAATGCGCGCCTAAATTGCATAACTACTCAAGAAGGCTGTTAACTGTTAACGGTTGACTGTCAACGGTCAACGGTCAACAGCCCTCATGAGGGATTGTGCAACTTAAAAGCAGAATAGCTTAGTAAATAGCCAAAAAAAAAGGCTAGTACAGAGCCTACCAGCAATAAAAGACTATTTATTGCTGGTTGACATCCATAACTTTCTTAATCAATGCATTTGCGATCTGCAAAATTGCACTGAAATTAGCGCATCTGTTGACGCTTATCAACAATTTCTACTGGGGAATCATTGCTGGTAGCGGGAGTATCTACAGTTCTTTGGCGATCACCATACATCTGGTCGGCTCTCGAAGGAGTGCGATCGGGAGCATTAGAGATGTTATATGTTCTCCAATCACGAACCCCACGACTTCTGAGAATTGAACCAGCACGCTCAATTTCATCACCAAAGCCTTCCACCATTACCAAATAGTCACCTTGGGAAACGCGATCGCCATAACTTCTGGCTTCTTCCTCAGGAATCCCTAAACCAGTTAGCGCTCCGATAATACCGCCTGCTGCTGCGCCAATCCCAGCACCAGCCAAAGTAGTTGCAAAGGTTCCGGCTGCTAAAAATGGCCCTGCGCCTGGAACCACTAAACTTCCAAGACCGACAAGTAAACCGCCAACACCCCCCAAAACTGTACCTGTGACTGCACCAGCACCAGCACCTTCTCGTGCCTCATTATCACTTGTATCTCTCACCTGAGTACCAGCAATTTGCTCGTTCTGCTCTGTATCTTTCGCCAATACAGAAACTCGATCCATTGAAAAACCTGAGTTTCGCAGTTCATTTAAAGCTTCTTCGGCTGCTTGTCGGCTAGGAAATGTACCAACTGCACGTTTATATTGTTGAGTTGTCATTTTTCCTCCTCAGACTATGACAAATGTATTCACATTTGTTCAATTACTGTTACAGTTTCTCTCCTCAAATCAGAATTTTCATCAGCCAAGAGGTTTACTTGTTATCTATCCAAAGTTAGTATTGCACCAGACAGCAAGGCATAAAATCGCAATCATATAAAGTTGTGAAAATGCGAATTATAGAAAAATTTTGACTATCATCTCTGACCTATGACTGAAGTTAATGAAAAAATAATTAATTATTATCAAATTAATAGTCAAACAAGTAAACCTTTGTAAAAAGTAATTGACAAATAATGCTTTGCTGAGATTTTGAGATATCCAAATTGTTTGTCAAATCCAGCAAAATCAATTACTTGTAAGCGAACATTTACAGCGCATTGAGATAATTGCTGCCAAAACTTTTTTTAATTAGTTTTGTATTTGTGAGCCTTGGTAGATACTTGAGGCTAAAAAATTTTGTTGTCGTTTTTCCAAGGAGTATTAATTTATGAATACTCAATTTATGCGTTCAAAAATTCTTAGAGTTAGCTTGTTCTCAGCATTGGTGTTAGGAGTGCTACCTGTTAGTATGACACCAGCTAGAGGACAAACAAGCTCTACACTTACCAACATCATAGCTGATGGTAAACTCACTGAATATTCACCATCAACTGCACCTATACTTGTTCGTGGTACTGTGACACCGGCGCTCAGAGATGTACAAATCTTCCTGAAGCAGCAAGGATTTTACAATGGAGCGATTGATGGGATATATGGGCCTAATACATATTCTGCCGTAATCACATTTCAGCGATCGCGTAATTTAACTGCCGATGGTCGAATTGGCCAAAACACTTGGGAGGCATTGCTGGATGCCTATAATCGCAACACTCCTGTCAATTCTAATAACCTCAGCCAATACTCGCCAAACACTGCACCTATTCTGACGATTGGTAGCCAGGGTCAAGCTGTTAAGGATATCCAAGCATTTCTGAAACAGCAAGGGTATTATACAGGTGCAGTTGATGGCATATATGGTTCTGCAACTGCTGCATCTGTAGAAGCATTCCAGCAACGTGATGCCAATTTACAAAATGATGGCATTGTTGGTCGAAATACTTGGAGTACCATCCTAGATACTGTAAGTTAGTCTCAACAGTAGCGATCGCACCATTCTCATAACAATCATATGGCGATCGCTATTACCGCCATAGCAAAAAAGCCAGATTGTTTCATTGCCTGTGCGTAAGGCAAATTTCAAAACTTACGTATAGTCACCCGATATTTCAGCATCGGATCTGTAGGTGTCCCTTGTAAACTCATCTTTAGTAGGTTTTGCTAACTATTTAGTGCCCTTGATGATTGGGGCACGAGACATGGCCTTTCCCCGCCTCAACGCCGTTGCTTTTTGGATGGTGCCGGTAGTCGGGATTCTTTTGATGGCTAGCTTCTTTGTTCCTGGCGGCCCTGCCCAAGCTGGTTGGTGGGCTTATCCCCCAGTTAGTTTGCAAAACCCCACAGGTAACTTAATTAATGGTCAAGTTGTCTGGTTATTAGCGGTAGCAATATCTGGTGTCTCCTCAATTATGGGGGCAGTTAACTTTGTCACCACCATCGTTAAGATGCGGGCACCAGGTATGGGCTTTTTTAAAATGCCCCTATTCGTTTGGGCAGTATTTAGTGCCCAAATTATCCAACTTTTTGGTCTACCTGCCTTGACAGCTGGTGCCGTCATGTTGCTACTAGACCTCACTGCTGGCACAGCCTTTTTTGACCCCAGCAAAGGCGGGAACCCAGTCATGTTTCAACACTACTTCTGGTTCTATTCCCACCCTGCCGTTTATGTGATCATTCTGCCCATCTTCGGCATCTTCTCCGAAATCTTCCCTGTTTATAGCCGCAAACCTTTATTTGGTTACAAAGTAGTTGCAATTTCCTCTTTGTTAATTGCAGTCGTTAGCGCCATTGTTTGGGTACACCATTTGTATGTCAGTGGTACACCAGCTTGGATGCGGATGCTGTTCATGGTAACCACAATGTTGGTATCTGTACCGACTGGCATTAAGGTGTTTGCTTGGGTAGCAACAATTTGGGGTGGAAAGATGCGCTTAACTACACCCATGCTATTTGCCTTGGGTGCATTAATCATGTTCGTCTTCGCAGGTATCGTTGGCATTATGCTTTCCTCAGTACCTGTGGATGTGCATGTCAATAACACCTATTTCGTAGTTGGTCACTTCCACTATGTCCTATTCGGAACAGTGACAATGGGCTTGTATGCAGCCATCTACCACTGGTTCCCCAAAATGACCGGACGGATGTACTACGAAAGCTGGGGCAAATTGCACTTCTGGTTAACATTCATTGGTACTAACCTCAACTTCTTACCCATGCACCCATTAGGATTGCAAGGGATGTTACGCCGGATTTCTTCCTACGCACCAGAGTATGAATTCTGGAATATCATTGCTAGTCTTGGCTCATTCCTCTTAGGAATGTCTACCTTGCCCTTCATTTTCAATATGGTAGTTTCCTGGATGCATGGTCAAAAAGCACCTGCTAATCCTTGGCGCGCTATTGGTTTGGAATGGTTGGTTGCTTCTCCACCACCAGTAGAAAACTTTGAAGAAATCCCTATCGTCATCAGCGAACCCTACGGCTACGGTAAGTCTGAACCATTGACTGCTAACATTCAGGCCCCGTCTGATTCCGCCTACAAGCCGTTCGCTTGAGGCAAGTAATTTTTAACCGCAGAGGAAGCAGGGTTAACGCTGAGTAACGCGGAGTTTCATATCTGTTAGTCCTCCGCGTCCTCTGCGGTTCGTTTATTACCCTCTGCAATCAAGGTGCTGACTACGTTGTCTTCTCTCAGCACTCATTACTGAATTTGGTTAAGGAGAATTTCCGCAATGGACAGTTATCTCACTTCTGGGGAGTCTCATCACATAAGTGGTGAACATACCCACGACGAAGAAGGCAATAAGATGTTTGGCTTCATCGTCTTCTTGCTATCAGAAAGTGTTATTTTCCTGAGCTTTTTCGCTGGATATATTGTTTACAAAATCACGACTCCTAACTGGCTACCGGCTGGTGTCTCTGGATTAGAAATTAAAGACCCCGCAATCAATACAGTGATTCTGGTTTCCAGTAGTTTCGTGATTTACTTGGCCGAACGTGCTTTGCAACGTCACGACTTACTGAAATTTCGTCTGTTTCTTGCAGCTACAATGGCTATGGGTAGCTACTTTTTATTAGGACAGGCACTTGAATGGCACAGCCTCGCCTTTGGTTTTACTTCTGGCGTTTTCGGTGGGATGTTCTATTTGCTTACAGGCTTTCACGGTTTGCACGTACTTACCGGGATTTTGCTACAGTCGATTATTCTGGTACGCTCTTTTAATCCAGGTAATTATGATACTGGTCACTTTGGTGTCAATGCAACTTCATTGTTTTGGCACTTTGTTGATGTGATCTGGATTGTGTTGTTTATTCTGATTTACATTTGGCAGTAAACTGCAATTTCAATAAGTTTCCTGCCAGAGGTAAAGCCCTCTTGATTTAATTCCCAGGCTGAACCATATTTAACCATAGCAAGTAGTGAATTAGTGAGATATACAAGTAAGGGTACAACAATGTTGTACCCTTACAAATTTAATAGATTTAATATTAATGGTGGTAAACAAGCACCTACATTTTTGCGTTTGTAACTCAAGTCTATAAAACAGATTATTTCAACCAGTGATGGCTAATTTAATTTTATCCAGGGCTGCTGTTGACTTTTGAGGCGTAAGATTTGAATGTTGTAGAGACAATTATCAATAAGACTTTGATTATGCAAATTTTCTTCGATTGTTTTTAAATAATGTTCAATTTCTGCAGCCAATAATTTATTAGGCAGATATTTCAGTCTTTCACGCATTAAATCTATCCAGACTTCTGTTTCTTGTTGTTCTGGACTTGTAAAATGATGTTGCTCGTTCACCATTATCTAATATTGAATCGATGAATAATCCGATAAATTCAATCATATCCTTTGCATTATTAAAATGTGTAAGTATTTCCACTATAAATTTTTGATAAAGTAGTTTGATTGTTTTTAATCAAGTCTTGTCTAATCAGGCTTTTACAACTATATGAAATTTTTAGCCTAGTATTTTTTAAAATATTTCTGTCAAATTTTATACAAAATTTATATATTTTAACCAGAATAGTACAAGAATTTTGTTGCTTGTATTCATCTGTTTCATCCTGTTTTAGATTTATATTAGATGGAAAATCAGATTGGAATTTTCAAAAAATATAAGATTACTTCCATTTAAAAAAAGAATGCGACAGATTGTAGGGGCAAGGCACTGCCCATTGGTGTCAACTTAACGTGAAACCCGCTTTTTAGCTAGGTTTTCGCCCTCACCCCCAACCCCTCTCCCGCCGGGAGAGGGGAGCAAGAGATTTAATTCCCCTTCTCCCCCAGGAGAAGGGGTTAGGGGATGAGGGCGCGAGGTATTTGTACAACGCCCGCCCTATATAGCTTTTAGCTTAAGTTGACACAGGTGGGCACTGCCTTGCCCTCTAGAATATTATTGATGTGTCGCAAACATCATTTGACTTCGTGTAAGCATTACAAGTGCTATAGGAATCTGATTTGATTTCTGAAAAAATCTCAGCTTTGGTACGGATGCGTTACGCTATTGCTAACGCATCCTACATTATTGCAACAATCAAATCTGAGTAATATTTAATTGACAATTGCAGAGGGGATAGGGATAGCTTTTGGTTTTGATTTTTTACCTCGCCAGACTTTGTAATATAAAATTGGTACGGCTGACCGCGATAATAATAAAGAAGCGACTTCACCAGCCATTAAGGAAATTGCTAATCCTTGGAAAATTGGGTCAGTTAAAATAATTGCGGAACCAACTATCACGGCTGCTGCTGTGAGCAACATCGGGCGAAATCGCACTGCACCTGCATCTATTACTGCCTCTTCTAGAGGTATTCCTTCTTTCAGACGCAATTCAATAAAATCTACTAAAATAATTGAGTTTCGCACTACAATTCCGGCTCCAGCGATAAAGCCAATCATGGAGGTTGCGCTGAAAAATGCTCCCATTAGCCAGTGGGCTGGCATAATTCCTACTAAAGAAAAGGGAATTGCTGCCATAATTACTAAGGGAGTTACAAAGGACTGGAACCAGCCAACTACTAAGGCATAAATTAACACCAACACTACAGCAAAAGCAATTCCTAAATCGCGGAATACTTCAAAGGTAACGTGCCATTCACCATCCCATTTAATGCCAAATTTTTCTGTAGTTGGGGGTTGTTCGGTGAAGTGGGTAGTAATGTTATAGCCTTTAGTATGGGAGAGTTTATCTATTTGAGATTGCACATTGAGCATGGCATACACTGCACTCTCGACTTTCCCGGCAACATCAGCCGTAACATAAACTACAGGCTTTAAGTTTTTGTGATAAATACTGTGATTGGCTGTGGTCTTTTCCGTTTGAATTAAGTCACTGACAGCGACTAAATTACCATTTACTCCCTTCATCTTTAAAGATTTCAGGTCTGCTAAACTGGTGCGATTTGCTTGATTTAGCCGTAAGTTAATGGCGATATCTTCACGAGAGTTGGCATCATGGAGTAAACCCACATTTTGACCAGAAAGAGCAATTTGTAACACTTGAGAAATTTGCGCTGGACTAATACCATTGAGGGCGGCTTTTTCTCGGTCAATTACTAATTGATATTCTGTTTGTGGTGATTCCATATACCAATCTACATCCACAATATCAGCAGTATTCTTGTAAATTTGGCGAATTTGTTGGGCTAGTTCAATTTGTTTCTCATAATCTGCACCGTAGACTTCGGTAACCAAAGTTTGCAACACTGGCGGCCCTGGGGGTATTTCTGCTACTTGCACACGACCGTTATACTTATCAGCAATTTGCTTTAAGTTAGGGCGGATAGCTTTAGCAATATCATGGCTTTGCCGACTGCGTTCCCCCTTCGGTAAAAAGTTCACCTGCATATCTGCGATATTCGCACCGGAACGCAAAAAGTAATGTCGCACCAAGCCATTGAAGTTGTAAGGCGACGCAGTACCAACATAGCTTTGATAGTTCGTGACTTCTGGTACTGTGGTGAGATATTGCCCCATTTCTTTCGTTACCCTAGCCGTTTGTTCTAGGGTTGTCCCTTCCGGCATATTGAGGACAATCTGTAATTCGCTTTTGTTGTCGTAGGGTAACATTTTCAGGATTACTAACCGAAATCCCGCTAATCCCAAGGCTGCGATTAATAACGCCAGTGTCACCGCAATAAAGGCGTTTCCCCATTGACGACGCGCAATTAACGGCCCCATGAAGCGGCGATAAAGGCGGCTGAGAAAATCTTCCTCTTCATGTCCGTGATTGTGACTATTGTAATTGCCAAAAAAGCGCATCGTTGCCCAAGGCACAACAATAAACGCCACTAAAGCGGAGAATATCATCGCTGCAGAAGCACCCAAAGGAATTGGGCGCATATAAGGCCCCATCAATCCACCGACAAATGCCATTGGCAAAATTGCCGCAATTACGGTTAAAGTCGCCAAAATTGTCGGATTTCCTACTTCGTCTACAGCTTCGAGGACAATTTTTTGTAGTGTCTTTTGGCGGTTGCACGATAACTGCATTCGGGTTTTGTTTTCGGGAAGTTGCAAATGACGACCGACGTTTTCAACAACCACGATCGCATCATCAACTAAAATACCAATGGAAAAAATTAGCGCAAAAAATGTTACGCGGTTCAGGGTAAAGCCATAAAATACAAAGCTGGCGAGAGTCAGGGCTAAGGTTACAGGGATGGAAACTGCCACCACCATCGCCTCTTTTTTACCTAGTGCAAACCACATAAGGAATGTTACAGAAATTACTGCAATACCCATGTGGACTAACAACTCGTTAGAACGTTCGGCGGCGGTTTCGCCATAATCCCGCGTGACTGTTAGCTGTACATAGTTGGGGATGTAATTATGCTGAATTTCCTTTAACTTTTGCAATACATGATGGGAAACTTGAATTGCATTTGCACCTGGACGTTTTGCGATCGCAATTGTCACTGCATCTGCTTCACCCTGAGTTACTTTTTTACCTTGTCCGAAAAATACATAACTAGTTGCTTCTTCTGCACCATCGCTAACAGTAGCGACATCCCGCAAATATACAGGTTGATTATTCGCCACACTCACAACTAAATTTTGTGCATCTTCTGCCGAGCGAATAAAGCTTTGAGTTCTAATTAAGAATGATTGATTATTTTGGCTTAATGCACCGCTTGCTAGTTCGGTATTTTGTAACTGTAATGCTTGGGAAATATCTAAGGGAGTTAATCCAAAGGCATTCAATCTTGTAGGGTCAACTTCGATGCGTAACTGTCGTTTTTGACCACCAATTAAAGTGGTTTCCGATACATCTGGCACCTGCTTGATTTGCTCATCTAATTGAGCAGCAATTTGCCGTAAATCGGTAGAGTTAGCTTGATTACTCCACAGAGTCAGCGTTAGAATCGGTACATCATCAATGGCGCGAGATTTAATTAATGGCTGAGAAACACCAGCCGGAATTTTATCGAAGTTAGCGTATAGCTTGTTATAAAGTTGAACAATAGCATCTTCGGTTTTTTGCCCTACATAAAACCGGACAATGGCAACAGATGAACCAGGGCTAGAAGTTGAATAAACATACTCGACACCAGGTAATTCTTTAATTAACTTCTCCATAGGGAAGGTAATGCGCTGTTCTACTTCCTTGGCAGTTGCACCTGGCATTTGTACGAATACATCCGCCATTGGAACTGTAATTTGCGGTTCTTCTTCGCGGGGTAGAATTATCGTTGCCCCAATGCCTAATAATAATGAAACTAAAATAATTAGGGGAGTTAATTTAGAGTCGATAAATTTTTTGGCTAGTTTGCCAACAAAACCAAGTTTAGATTGATTTTGGATTTTTGGTTCTGAACTTTTACCGTTCATAATACCATTTTGGATTTTAGATTTTGGATTTTGGATTTTGAATTTTCTTCCTCATTCACATAAGATGGGGAAGAAGATAAAGGAACCGCAGATAAACACAGATGAACGCCGATAAATACAGATAGGTCTAGATGAGAAGTATTTAGTTAAGAGGTCTTTTCTCTTTGCGCCTTTGCGCCTACTCTGCGAGAACGACTTCGTCGAATGCGTGAGACAAAACTATTTATTGATTAGCAACAACCTGCTGTCCATCACGCAGTTCTTCAACATTGCTAGTAATAACGCGATCGCCTGCTTCTAACCCGGAGACAATTTCTACTTTGTTCTCTTGCACTTTCCCGGTTTTTACCCAGCGTAATTGAGCAATATCATTAGCCACAATTACATATACTCCTTCTAATTGACCACGCTTAAACACAGCATTTTGCGGAATCATCATCACTGTGCGAGTTTCCCTCGGTAATTCTAAGCGTCCGAACATTCCCGGCATTAATTTATAGGAATTATCTAAGGCGACTTTCACGGTAAAACTACGAGAATTTAAGTTAGCAGAAGGTACAATTTGCCGCACGTGACCAGTAACGGAACGGTTAACACTATCTAGCTGTACTTTCACCTCGTCTCCCAATCTAACTAAGGAAATTAAGGATTCGGGAACTGCAACACTTAAACGTAGTCGATTAGTGCTTTCTAATGTCACTATCGGCTGTCCTGGCCCGGCGATCGCACCGACTTCTGTATGTTTTTTGGTAATCACACCTGCGAAGGGTGCGGTGACAGTGCCATAGTTTAAGTTAGCGAGGGTTTGCTGTTGTCCGGCTTTGGCTTGTTGGACTTGGGAACGTGCTTGTTCTACTCCAGCTTCGGCTTGTTTGACTTGGGAACTGGCTTGTTGTACACCAGCTTTGGCGCGATCAATTCCCCGGTTGGCTTGCTCAATTCCCGCCTTGGCTTGTTTAATCCGCGCTTGAATTAATGCTACCTGTGTATTTGCCTGATCCAACTGTGATTGACTAACTGCACCATCTTTTTGCAGCATTGTCATGCGGCGTTGATTTAATTGGGCATCAGCTAATTGTGCTTGGGCTTCTTGTAATTGAGCTTCGGCTTGTTGTTGTCCGGCTTCGGCTTGATTTAACTGGGCTTCTGCCTGAGTTTTGCTAGCCATTGCTTGGGTTTGCGCCGCCGCCGCCACTGTCACACCCGCTTGCGCTTGGGCGATCGCAGCTAATGCCTGATTCCCTTGGGCTTGGATATCTTTAACATCAATAATAGCCAAGACTTGACCGGCTTTGACTCTGTCGCCTTCTGCCACTGGGAGACTTTTAATTTGTCCTTGAATCCGGCTGGTAGTGGTGACAGTTTCCACAGATTCGATAGTACCAGTGAGGCTGCTGTCACCCGCTATAGATTCTTGAGCAGCCGTTGTAGTTTCCACCTCTAGAGGTTCAAGATGCACCGTTGCAGTTTCCGTTGATTCGGAAGGATGACGCAATAACCAGAACCAAGCCACACCCCCAAATGCAATCGCAAAAACAGTAATCAAAGCAATCATCCCCAGCCGCTTGGGTTTTTTGGGTTGTAGTTCTGGGGCTGGTTCTGGGGTAGTGTCTATATGAGTTGGTTCCAAGTTGAGGGACGATTGATCGTTAAACATAAGATTGATTCTGCTCTTCTATAAATTCAGCATCAAATAGCTAGGGATTGTTTCCCCGTTGCAGAGAATAGCCTAACTGTTGCCATGTCATGATGCCGCCTTGTAAGTTGTAAACCTTACTGTAGCCTTGCTCAATTAACCAATTTGCTGTGGCTAAACTGCGGTGTCCTGACAGGCAAGTGACTACTATGAGTTGGTCTTTAGGAATCTCCTTCAGGATACTGCTTTGAGCGAGGTAACGTGCTCCGGGAATATGCCCAAGAACGTACTCCATCCAACTGCGAGCATCAATAATTATGAATTGTGCTTGCCGCGATCGCAGTTGTCTAGCGCTTAAGCTGAAAGGTTGAGTTTGATTTGGTTGGTTATCTTTGAGAGTACGTTTCATGACAATTTTGGATTTTAGATTGGGAGTAATTTTTGGCGTTGCATAAATGCGGGATAATTTATCTCACGCAGAGGCGCAGAGTGAGAGTAGAGTTTATCTCATGAGGCATTCACAGCAGGTTTTGGCACAACCAAGCATGAAAATCTGTCTTTCTCATGCCCTATGCCCTATGCCCCATGCCCCATGCCCTTTTCATACCCTACCCATAACTGAGAAAGACTTAATAAATGGCCCTGCCATACGTGGATCTTTAATCATGGCAAGATAATCTCCTACACGGAATTGCAACTTGCGTGACATATAAGCCATGCTCAAACCCATCATGTTTAAGCCTTTAGCTACCCACTGTTGCCAATGATCCTTGTCAGCGCGCAGATCCCAGTTGAGTTTTTGCCCATTGTAGATATCTGCATAAACCGCTTTGCCATCCACAATGGTGAGTACACCTCTAGGTTCGGATTCATTTTCAAAGCCATAACCAATTACTGAACTAAAATGAATTTGTTTGAGTGCATCTGCTAACTCAGGCTCTTGATTCCATTTCTCTGCGTAAGCTTGCATCCATGCTTGGGAAAATAATTCTGTCATGTTTTTAACTCCAAGGGATTAGGGATTGGGAACTGGGGACTGGGTAATTGGGACAAACACCAAATGACAAATGACAAATAACAATTCACCTCATAACGTTGCGGAAAAGATGTTTGCACATGGCTAAAAGTTCGGTATCGATCACACGGTAGTAGCGCCATGAACCCTCACGGCGACAAGTTAAGACCCCTGCATCTTTCATTAATTGCAAATGTCTAGAAACATTTCCTTGTTTAAGACCAGTGCGATCGCATATTTCCTGTACGGTCTGCTCTTGATTACATAATGCCCCTAAAATCTGCAATCTTGTGGGTTCTGCAAGAACTTTAAAGCGGCGTGCTAGTAGTTCTAATTCATTGGGGTTGAGTGCAATTTTCATACATCTTTAATAAAGATTATTCCCATAAATTGTGACGATGATCCAAACTTTGTAAAACTTTTTGAGAAATTACAAGATGAATCGTTGTGATACACAAAGCAATTACACCCATGAATAAATGAAGTTTGCCCCATTCATGTTTTAATAAACCGAAAAACCAAGCGATATCCACATCTTTTTCTATAGGGGCAAACCACAATAACAACCCTGTCAAAAATGCCAAACTCCAGCCAGTAATTAGTGCTAAAACATCTACTAAACGAAAGTAAATTTTTAGCTGACTATTGCGCTCGTCGCTGTTCATTGGCTCTCCTCTGGTATCTTTTCGATTGGTGCGTTGCTCTATGCGACAGACAACACACCCTACATCTCTAATTACGATTTATAAATTCATTTTCACAGGTTGAGAATTTGTTGTTAAATCCAACTCTTCAATTGGTTTTACTAGGTCTAAACCCATCATATTCAATCCCCAATGCTCGAACCAAGGCACTGCTAAACCCCAACGCATTTTAGCTAGGAAAAACTTCTCAAAAGCAGTCTTAGCCCAACTTACCCAAAGTCCTTCTTTAGCGATGGCTCTGCGTCTTTGTTTAGTAATTGGATCTGGTAAAACTTGGTCTGCTAAAAATGCAATTCCTGTGTCGCCAAAATCTGCTAAACACAGTGCTTCTAAGGTGGGAGTTACCAAAGGTGGAGAAATTACCTTTAGTTGTACAGCAATGTTATGAGCTACAGCTACTCCCATTGCTTCGGTCATTTGGCCTGTCTTGGGTACACCAATGGGAATGGGAGTTTGTTCTGGTGGTTTGAGTTGGGTAATCACCCCAACACTATAAATTGAAGAAAATTGAGGATGTTGATAAGTGGCTAATACAGGTAAAAATCCTTTTGAATCAGTTAAATTAGGCGCTTCTCTTAAAAAACGCGGCCCTCGGAATGGCGGTAGCAACATACTAAAAGCAAAAGGTAGAGAACGCCCATCAGCTAAGTAAATTGTGTCTTTTCCAATATGGCTAATAGCGGTGTTCTCGAGTACTGTAATTTCTTTTTGTTTGAGTAATTTGGTCACCAATTCCGCAGAATTTGCCATTCCACCAATTCCCAAATGTCCAACATAGGGTTCTGGTGTGACGAAAGTAATGGGGGCGCGACTCCGTATCCCATATCGCCGCAATAGCCAGTCTGTAAGTAATGCAAACTCGTAAGCTGGGCCAAAACAACTAGCTCCAGGTACTGCACCTACTACTATCGGCCCTGGATTTTTCAGAAACTCTTTCCAGCATTCTGCGGCTTTGAGTGCATGAGCTGGATTACACACCGATTGCACATATCCTTGATCCAATCCGGGAATTGCGTCTAGTGCTAATTCTGCACCTGTAGCAATCACCGCATAATCATAAGAAATTACAGTATCGTTGACAACGAGTTGCTGTAACTCTGGCTGAATTTGGCTAACTCCTCCTAATATCCAATCTATTCCTCGATTTACTAACAGCTTTTCTACATCTAATTGAATACTCTCAAGTTCTTTAATATCCAACCCTACCCAAGGTAAGGAAGGAATAAAAGTAAACTTAGGGGTATTGGAAATCAGTGTAATTTGGTGCTCTTTTGGCAGTAGTCGTCGCAGTTCGTAGGTAATGGGTAACCCGCCGATTCCCGCACCAATCACTACAATTCGAGCCATACAATTCCCCCCTGGTAACTATTTAATAAAGCTAGAGTCAACCAGCTCCTCATACTAGTTACAAGGTTCACCTACTGATACCACCATGAGGCGGTTTGCGACTGACATCCTACAGCAGTTTTACCTTATAACTATCATTATATGATATAACTATATAGTAATATAAGTTTTTAGTAAATTAAAATGATAAAAATCTTTACTGGGGATTGGGGCTTGGTGTTTGGTAATGGGTAATTGGGGTTTGGTGTTTGTCATTAATTATTTCTCCCCTTACACCCTTGCGACTCTTCACAGTGCGTTTTTATGTATACATCCTTGCTCTTAGCGTTTAGCGTGTCACTGTTCGCCATCTTTGCCAGATTCTACTTTCGCAAAGAAGAAATAGTAGTTGTGTTGTCCAGCACTATTGCTGTAGTTAGTCTGTTTATCAGTTTTGTTTTAAGTCCTTTGATCTTAAAAATTCTGGTTTTGCTGAGTTCTTTGTGGGGATTGCGGTATTACTGCCGTCAGCGTTCGTGTCAGGATGTAGACTAGGGGCGGGGTAAAGACACGACGAATCGGATAAAGACGCGATGAATCGCGTCTCTACAAGCAATTGCATAATTTATTTTCTGGAAGTTCCTGATGGGTGTCTTAATTTTGAATTTTGTAGGCGTAAGCCTTCCCGCAGGGTATTTTGAATTTTGAATTCGGAGCGAAGCGACGTGTGGATTGTTGGGCATCTATTAGCTGCTTGTATTGGGTTAAGCTTGGGCTTAATTGGCGGTGGTGGTTCGGTGCTAGCGCTGCCAATCTTAGTTTATGTCATGGGTGTACCGCCAAAATCTGCGTTCGTCGAAGACGTTGGCGCAGCCATCGCTATGACGTTGGTAATTGTCGGTACAGTTAGCATACTGGGATTGATTCCCCACTGGCGAGCTAAGAATGTCAGCTTCAAAACGGCATTAATTTTTGGTTCCGCCACAATGTTGGGTGCATTTATTGGGGCGAAAATTGCTACGCTTCCAGTAGTCACCGAAAGCTTTCAAATGTTGCTGTTTGCAATCATGATGTTGCTTGCAGCAGTATTTATGATTCGCCGTAGTTCTAAACCTATCCCCGCAGATCCACAACTAGCATTTTATCCCCGACCTGTTTGTAAATATTGCTGGTTGTGGTTAATGACTGAAGGCTTAGGCGTAGGAGTATTAACTGGCTTAGTGGGTGTCGGTGGTAGATTTGCTATTGTCCCCGCTTTGGTACTCTTAGGAAATGTACCCATGAAAAAAGCGATTGGTACATCACTGCTGATTATTATTTTTAATTCAGTTACAGGCTTTTTGGGCTATCTAGGCCATATTGATCTTAATTGGAATTTGATGTTTTCCTTTATTATTGCTGCGAGTGCAGGAAGCGTACCTGGGGCGTATTTGGCTCAGTATGTACCAGCGCAAAGATTGCAAAAATTCTTTGGCTATTTTCTTCTCACAATTGGGGCTTTAGTTTTACTACAAAATCGCCATACCCCGCAATCATCTCACGTACCACAACATTATTCTGCAAGGATAATGCAGAGGTAAGAGGCTGGGTGCAAAGTTACGATAGCCGTTATGTTCGTCCGCCAATTATTTACAGTGATGTGGTTCGCACTACACCAATGACGTTACTGAAATTGGTCTTACCCAAACGGATTATTGGTGTGCTTCCATATACGCTCGTAGCAATTGATTGATTTGTGTTTGATAGCCTCGCCCTTGGGACTTAAACCACTCCAATACATCGCTATCGATGCGAAGTGTAACTTGAGACTTGGTTTTTGTAGCAGGTAAACCCCGTCTCACAATTGCCTTAGCAAACATTTCCGGTGTAATCTCTGGGCATTCTGATAAATCAATATCTTCATCGCTCATTGCATCCAGTCGTTGCCAATCAGTTTGAGAGTTGCTCGAAGTAGGTTCGTTGTTCATATTTCGTCGCCTTTCTTGCAGAAATAATACGGGTACAATCCTCACGTTCTGTATGGACAACGGCAATAACTCGCCCTTGCAACAAACCGAATGTGACAAAACGCTGCTCTCCATAATTGTAGCGATCGTCCTCAACTGTTATGATATCGCCATCAAATACAGATGGAACATCGGTAAAATCGATGCCGTGTTTATGAAGATTAGCAAGACGTTTTGCTTCATCCCATTTATATTCCATAACTGAACGACAGCTACAATATCCTATTGTAGTTACAAATTGTCGTTACCGTTCCAATACTTATCGGTTAAGGGCAAAAGGGGAAGGGGAAAAGGGGCAAGAAAAAACCTCCATAACAAAGATAAAGGGAAAAGTCAGTATAATATATATCCAAACTGAAGATAATTGCTAAACAGTGGGAAAAAGCATCTATCAGCCCAGGAAAGATATTAGCGCTCATCGCGATCGCCGTTTAAAGGCAACTCTAGTATTATTACTGGTGTGGGGTTTTGTCATTTTGTTGCATTGGCTACCACAAGCGCAATGGTTGATGGTAGGTTTAACAGCAACTTTGGCTGTGCAAACTCTGCGAATGCTGATAGTAAAACCTGCGCCTTTGGTAATTGAGAGTGATGCTGATTTACCGCAGGTATCAATTTTAATTCCGGCTAAAAATGAAAGTGCTGTCTTAGCTGATTTAGTTTACAGTTTATATGAATTAAATTATCCGCGCGATCGCCTGGATATTTGGGTGATTGATGACGGTAGTACAGACGCAACACCCCAGATTTTGCAGCAATTACAAGCTGAATTCCCAACGCTACAAGTTCATCAACGGGAATCAAAAGGTGGTAAATCGGGGGCGCTAAATGCGGTTTTTCCTTTGACGCGAGGAGAAATTATCTTAGTTTGCGATGCGGATGCGCTGCTTCCTGCTAATTTTCTCATGGCAACTGTACCTGTGTTTCAGAAACCTGGTGTTGGTGCTGTACAGGTGCGAAAAGCAATTATGAATGCAGAGGCTAATTTCTTAACTCGTTGTCAGCAAATGGAGATGAATTGCGATAGCTTTTTGCAAACTCATCGCATTGCTATTGGAGGAATGTCGGAACTGCGGGGTAATGGAATGTTAGTGCGGCGAGAATTACTCGCAAGGTGTCAAGGTTGGAGTGAAGACACTGTTACTGATGATTTGGATCTCTGTTTTAAATTGTATTTATTAGGTACAGAAATTGAGTTTGTTACCTTTGCCACAATTCAAGAAGAAGCGGTAACAACTTGGCAAAACTTATGGCCGCAACATTGTCGCTGGGCGGAAGGTGGCTATCAGCGTTACCTCGATTATTTTCCGCAAATTCTAACTTTGGGCTGGAATAAATCTATTGATTTACTCTTATTTTTTCTCTTGCAATTTTTACTTCCTATTGGGCTGATACCTGATTTATTGTGGACAATTTTAAAAAGCGATCGCCCTGTTTTATTACCCCTACAAACCTTACTCAGCATTATTCTCACAGTGGCTTTTATCGCCGGAATTTATCAATATCAAAATTTACGCGGATGGTCTTTACTTTGGGCAACTATCCAAGGTTCAATTTACATGATGCATTGGATTCCCGCGATGATTGTTACCACCTTCAAGTTATGTTTCCAAAAACCGCGATCGCACTGGATTAAAACTGAGCATCAGAGAAAAACTTAGCAGAGGAAGTATAAACCTTGTAGAGACGCGATTCATCGCGTCTTTTAATTGCATCTCTTCATCGCGTCTGTTCATCGCGCTTCTTCATCGCTTCTGTTGCAACGCTGCAAAGTTCTGCCTAACGAGGGAATCAATTAATTTATGGATTCAAGTAATATTTACTAAATGTACATAAACAACATTTTACATACATATTTAACTCATATTTGATTTCTCAAAAAAATCAGTAGAGTTTAATTATTTATTTTTGGTTCCCTGTTAAAAGTTACCTGCTTAGATAAATAGTTTTATAAATTAAATCGCATTGCTATATTATCGCTGGTACACTCAAATTTTGGCTAGTTGTTCGGGCTAATCTCTGATAACGCGAAACAAAATCTATTGTTGTGATTGCTTAAAACTAAAGCTTATTCCACTTGTGGGAGCAGTAGGCAAGCAAGCGCTAACTTTATGTAACATCCCAACGTACACTGCTCACATAATGAACTCTAAGCGGTCTGCTAAAAAATCTCCAGCCAAGTCCCCATCTGCTCAATCTTCAAATAATGAGCAGGAGAATAATCAAGATGAATTATTTCCGATTGTGGGGATGGGTGCTTCTGCGGGTGGAATAGAAGCTTTCACAGAATTGCTGAATCATTTACCCAATGATACTGGGATGGCATTTGTCATAGTGCAGCACTTGAGTCCTAACCAAAAAAGTCTGTTAAGCGAGATTCTCTCACGCTCAACCGAAATGCCTGTAGTAGAAGTGCAGAATGGCATGGTTGTGGAACCGAATCATGTGTACGTGATTCCGCCTAATGCCAAGATGACTATTGCTCAGGGAGTGCTGAACTTGGCCCCTCGGGGTAGAATCTATGGGTTGTTTATGTCAGTAGATGCTTTCTTAATTTCCTTAGCAGAGGAGCGGGGAAGTAAAGCAATTGGCGTAGTACTATCGGGGAGTGATGGCGATGGTGCACGGGGGCTAGAACATATCAAAGATGCTGGTGGTATTACTTTTGCCCAGTGCCAAAGCTCGGCAAAAGTCGGTGGGATGCCAAGTACTGCTGTGGCTTCGGGTAATGTAGATCTACAGTGCTGCTATTTGTATCTGTTACCTGTTGTGTATTAACTTGGTTTTGGTTATCCATTTTGCTTGCCCTCGCAATTAACTCTACAATCTATTGAAATTGGTCAATAGACGAGAACTTAGCTGAGAGATAGTTGACTTTTAGCGGATTTATCAGGTGATTTGTAGTCTTGGTTGAGTTTAGCCCATGATGCTGTCGCACTTGCTACTCTACAATTAACTGTGAATTGGTATGAACAGATGAGGCGTAATGGCGCGATCGCTTCGGGTAGCTCCAGAGTATATTAAAACAGTTAAGTCAGCACCTTTGCGGAATGGCTATCCCAGCCAGCAGTCATTGGCTGCTGATTCAGGAATTTCTCTATCCACCGTTAAAAACTTTCTGAGCGGTAAACCTGTCGATTATCTCAATTTTGTAGAACTTAGCGACAAGTTGGGATTAAATTGGCAAGAAATTGCATCCAAAGAACTAGAAACTCAACCATCTACACCCCAGCCAACCAACGGCGAAGCCTCACCCTTCATTACTGGCTCACCCATTACTCAACCACGTCACTTTTTTGGACGCGAGAAAGAACTAAAACGCCTCTTCCACTTACTCAAACGCCATCCCCTGCAAAACGCCGCCATCATCGGTAAAAAGCGCAGTGGTAAAACATCTCTGCTACATTACCTCAAAAATATCACCACCACCCCAGCATCACAGCTACGTCTTAATCAAAAGTCTGATTGGCTACCAAATCCAGAAAGTTATCAGTGGATTTTCATAGACTTGCAAGACGCAAGAATGCAGAATCGCGAAGGATTGCTCAAGTACATTTTAGAATCCTTGAAACTGCAAATACCAAACCCTTGCGACTTAGATTATTTTATGGATGTAGTCAGCAGTAACTTGCATCAACCCACAGTCATTTTATTAGATGAAATTGGCGTGGGATTGCAACGCTGTCCAGAATTAGATGATGGATTTTGGGAAAGCTTGCGTTCCTTAGCGACTAACCACACAGGCGGAAATCTGGCGTTTATCTTAGCTACTCCAGAATCACCAATTGAACTGGCGTACAGTACCGGACATAGTTCACCCTTCTTTAATATTTTTGGCTACACCGCATATTTAGGAGCATTGACAGAAGCAGAAGCGCGAGAATTAATAGCCAGTTCCCCCATTCCTTTTGATGCTGAGGATGTAGAGTGGATTTTCAATCAAAGTCAGCGTTTGCCAATTTTATTACAAATTCTCTGTAGGGAAAGATTATTTACTTTAGAAGAAGGTGAGGAAGATGAAAATTGGCGAGAAGAAGCTTTAATACAGCTTCAGCCATTTGCTAATTTGCTAGATAAAGAAAAGGAGGGCTGAAAATGCTTTTTCGTAATTATCAAGAGTAAATAATTAAACATAATTAATTACACAATGTTATTGCGATCGCATGAGAGGAGATTGCTTCATTCCGCTATCGCTACATTCGCAATGACGGACTCTTTGTTATTGCGAGCGCAGCGAAGCAATCCCAGGGCGATCGCATGGGAGGAGATTGCTTTATTCCGCTATCGCTCCATTCGCAATGACAGACTCTTTGTCATTGCGAGCGCAGCGAAGCAATCCCAAGGCGATCGCATCAAGGAGATTGTGTTATTCTGCTGATGCTACATTCACAATAACTCACGTTGTCATTGCGAGCGCAGCGAAGCAATCCCAAGGTGATCGCATCGAGGCGATTGCTTCATTCCGCTGACGCTCCATTCGCAATGACAATACATTATCTACGCAGTTAATATTGTGAAAATTATTAGATATTTTGCACAAATAAATGAATCAACAATATTATCTGTACATTATGACAAATAAATATAATAATGTGCTTTATACAGGAGTAACCAACGATTTACAAAGAAGAGTTTACGAACATAAATCGAAATTGATAGAGGGATTTACTAAAAAATACAATATTACCAAATTAGTTTATTACGAAATTTTTGACGATGCCTATACAGCGATTAGTAGAGAAAAGCAGATTAAAGCTGGCTCTAGGCAAAAGAAGATTGATTTAGTTAATGGTGTAAATAATGAATGGAAAGATTTATATGAGGAATTGTAGATTATAGGTTAGGCGATCGCACTGAGAGGAGGTTGCTTCATTGCGCTGTCGCTCCATTCGCAATGACGGACTCTTTGTCATTGCGATCGCAGTGCAGCTATCTCAAGGCGATCACATAGAGGAGATTGCTTCATTGCGCTGTCGCTCCATTCGCAATGACAAAAAATCTGTCATTGCGAGCGGAACGAAGTGAAGCGAAGCAATCTCAGTCTTTGCACTTGACTGCGCTAATGCTACATTCACAATGACATAGTTAATTACAGCGTCAACCCGAACCGGGAAACTATGGCATCGCCAAACATACCCCACAACGCCTACACCAATGCACCGCAACAGCACCCTAACTTGATACTGGGTAGCCTACAACTGCTGTTTTGGCTCTTCTTCCGTCCTGCAGCCTGGCGTAACCACCTCAAACGCATTGACTCAACGTTAGACACCGATATCTCTTTAATTACCTTTATAGGACAAGGAAGATGGCGAAATCTTGCTCTGTGGAGACTTTTTATCCAGGGATATATCATCTTACCTATCCTGGTTAACTTACTGCTGGGTTTGGTGCTGTGGGCATTAGGTACACCAACTGCAACTATATTTATTAGCGTACCGTTCGGCTTGGCGGTAGGCTTGGTAGTGGGCTTGGTGTTCGGCTTGGCGGTAGGCTTGGCGTTTGTCTTGGCGTTCGGCTTGGCGTTTATCTTGGCATTTGCTTGGACGTTTGGCTTGGTGTTTGTCTTAGCGTTTGGCTTAGCGTTCGGCTTGACGTTTGGCTTGGCGTTCGGTTGGACGTTTGGCTTGGCGGTAGGCTGGGCGGTAAGCTTGGTGACAGGCTTGACGTTTGGCTTGGGGGTAGGCTTGGCATTCGGCTTGGCGGTAGGCTTGGTGGGAGGCTTGGCGGTAGGTTTGGTATTCGGCTTGGCAGTAGGCTTGGGTTTAACTATTCACTCATGGCGACCTTTCTTATCCTTTCCATTTCTCACAGTATGGAATTATCGACTCTTCAGATTAGACAAAATACGTAATGCTAAAAGTCCTTGTGTATTTCGCTATCACTCTGCATTCTGGGATGAATGGCAGCGTTTACATCTATTGGGCTTAGATGAGTATCTGCTTTTTGTCATCGAAAATAACCCAGTTGAAGGAAAAGCAGCCTTAGAATACTTGAGTACCAGTCATCAACGCTGGGCAGTTCAAGCAGTCCAAATTGAACTGGATGCTAGAAGTTTAGAAAACTGCGGCGATGTAGATGCTATCCGTCAAGTTCATCATAGATTGGCAAATGGCGAACTTGAAAGCCCAGTTCGCACTCTACTTAACATTTTCAGTCGTATCAGCGAAGATGTGAATGCTGCACTGAATCAAACAACTACTTACAACAAACGCCTAGCCCTCAGTCCTATCATTGACCGTTTAGACGTAAACTTGCAGGAATTTACTCGCAGTAGCGACAAATACACAATCCGTTTCCGTCCCATTGCCAAAAGTTGGCGTGAAATCATAGCCAAGCATACAGAAGAACTGGCAAAAGCTACCGAACTCCTTCAAGAAATTGACTCACCTTACATTACTGGTAATCCCATTACACTAGAGCAAGGAATTTTCACAGGTCGTAATGACATTGGTACACGCATTGAGCAATTACTTCTAGACCGCCGTCGTCCACCTTTGCTACTCTACGGTCAGCGGCGTATGGGTAAAACTTCTCTACTCAATAACTTAGGAAAGCTGCTACCTAATACCATCATCCCCATGTTTGTAGACTTGCAAGGCGCACCCTCATCAGCTAGCAACCACGCAGGTTTTCTCTACAATCTGACAAGAGAAATGGTGAAATCAGCAAAACAGCAAGGTGTTACCCTACCACCCCTCACCCGCGAAGAGCTAACCTCTGACCCCTTTACCAGCTTTGACGAATGGCTAGATACAGTAGAACAGGTACTTGAAGAAAATACCGCCTTGCTAATGCTAGATGAGTTCGAGGTGCTAGACAGTGCCATAACCAAAGGACGCTTTGATGAGCAAGATATTCTAGGAATGCTGCGTCACCTCATCCAACATCGTCCCCGATTTAAGGTGTTGCTAGCTGGTTCCCATACAATTGAAGAATATCAACGCTGGGCTAGTTATCTCATTAATGTGCAGGTAGTGCATATCTCATACCTGAAAGAAGCAGAAGCGCGACAACTCATTGAACGCCCTGTAAAAGATTTTACCCTACGCTATGAACCTGACGCGGTTGAGCGAGTTTTGCAACTTACCCGTTGTCACCCGTTTTTGATACAACTACTTTGTGCAGAAATTATCGCCCTCAAAAATGAGCAAGACCCCTCTGTTCGCAGGTTGGCGACTTTAGCTGATGTAGAAGCAGCAATTCCCGAAGCTTTTAAAAGTGGCGGTTTCTTCTTCGCTGATATTCAAAATAACCAAGTAGATGATCATGGTAGGGGAATTTTACGCTTCATTGCAGCCCAAGGGGAAGGGGCGATGGTGAATATTCAAGCTATATCGCAACTGTTTCCTAATGCTGATCAGACTCTCAAGTTGCTGCTGCAAAGGGAGTTGATTGAGGAAATTGGGCAAGATTATGGCTTTAGTGTGGAGTTGATTCGCCGTTGGTTTACTCTGTAACAACTTGCGCGGAACACGGAAATGTTAAAGCTGAAGTTCCTACAACTTGCGCGGAACACGGAAACGTTAAAGCTGAAGTTTCTACAGCTTGCGCGAAACACGGAAATGTTAAAGCTGAAGTTCCTACAGCTTGCGCGGAACACGGAAATGTTAAAGCTGAAGTTCCTACAGCTTGCGCGGAACACGGAAATGTTAAAGCTGAAGTTCCTACAGCTTTAACGGAAGTTTCTACAACTCAAGCAGAACCTGAAAACGTTGAGGCGCAAGTTTCTACAGTAACGCACCGCCAACGATCAGCTAATACCAAATCAAATAATGTTGGCGACAGATAAATTCTTTGTAGGGGCATGGCATCCACAATCTTTTGGCATATCAAATATCTTACTGGTGCCGTGCCCTACCCATTAGTCGCGTTCTTTTTTCAAAACTGTACAATATCAAATAATGTTGGCGACCTATCAATATATTCTAGAGGACATGGCAGTGCCCAGTGGTGCCAACTTCAGCTAAAAGCGATATAGGGCGGGCATTGTACAAATACCTCACACCCTCATCCCCTAACCCCTTCTCCCCCAGGAGAAGGGGAATTAAATCTCTTGCTCCCCTCTCCCGGCGGGAGAGGGGCTGGGGGTGAGGGCGAAACCTTGCAACAAAGAGGGTTTTACGTTAAGTTGACACCACTGGGCGACAACACACCCTACGCATCCCCTGCTATTACCAATTACCAATTACCCAATAACCAATGACAAATGCCAACTACTCAATTTTGAGGTTAAATGGTAAACGTGCGTAGACTCCTTGGGGATCGTTCATTTTTTGCATAACTGATAATTCCTCTTGGAGTTTGGCAAATTCGGCGGTGAGGGGATTGGATTGTTTTACCTGCGCCTTGGGAATTCCTAAAACACTGCGCGCTTCTTGGGTGGATATGCCAAAAAAGCGTTCTTCAAAGCTGCTATTTTGGGGATATTCTTTGACTTGCCAATCTTTGCCGAGTTTTGCTTGTTTGGCTGCATATTCTATCGCTGCACTCAATCCGCCAATTTCATCGACTAAACCAATTTCTTTGGCGGCTGTACCAGACCAAACTCTACCTTGGGCAATTTCTGCTACTCTGGTTCCTGGGAGTTTGCGACCTTGAGATACTTTATTGAGGAACATATTGTAAATGCGGTTAACACTGCGCTGATAAAGTGCTAACTCTTCGGGTGATTTGGGACGCGAAACCGTTTGACTATCAGCATAACGTCCAGTTTTCACAGAATCCCAGGTAACACCATGATCATTGGCTAATTTTTGTCCGTTGAATAGTAAACCAAATACGCCAATGGAACCTGTAATAGTATTGGGTTCAGCAAAAATCCGGTTAGAATCGCTAGCTATCCAGTAACCACCAGAGGCGGCGACATCTCCCATAGAAACTACTACTGGTTTGACTTGACGAGTTAATCGCACTTCGCGTTGCATGACTTCGGCGGCTGTAGCGCTACCACCAGGACTATTAACTCGCAAAATCACAGCTTTGATATCATCGTCTTGGCGGAGTTTGTTGAAGATTTTCGCATAGCGATCGCCTCCTACTTCACCATCGCCACCTTTACCATCAACTATCTCGCCTTCTGCATAGACTACAGCAATTTTATTTTTGGATTTGCGTTCTACACCCAATGTTTTCCCAGGAACTTGGGCGTATTCACTGAGGCTAATTTGGCGGAAGGTTTTATCATCTTTATCGCTATCGGTTAATTTTTTCAAATCGCTTACCACTTCATCAAGATAAGCTACCCGATCTACTAAACCATTAGACTTGGCTTGTGGTGCTTCTAATACTGCTTGATTATCTGCGATCGCCTGTAATTTGTCTGCGCCCATTTTGCGACTTCCACCCACAGCAACGCGCCATTCTCGCCAAACATCATCTAACAATTTCTGCGTTTGTTCGCGGTTTTCTGGACTCAGTTGTTTCAAAATAAAGGGTTCGACTGCGCCTTTAAATTTCCCGACGCGCACCACCTGTACCCCAATCCCATATTTCTCTAATGCACCAGCCAGAAACATCGGCTGAGAACTTAAACCGTTAACTTCCATCATCCCCAAGGGATTCAGCACAACAGTATCGGCTACGGAACTGAGATAATAATCTTTTTCGTCCCAGTCTTTACCATAAGCTATTACCTTTTTCCCCGCCGCACGGAACTGCTGCAATTCTTGGCGAATTTCCTTTAAGGATGCATAACCTGCACCATTACTTCCCGCCTGGCTTGCATCTAGATAAATACCTACAATTCTTGGATCGCGTCGCGCCTTTTCTAAGGTATCCAAAACGCTGCGAAGTCCCATTCTGTTTTCTTCTACACCTGAGACTACCTTCTCAATAAAGCCATCAGTTTTTGGTTCGCCATCGGTGATGTTCATTGATAAGTCAAAAACAATCATAGATTTATCTTTGACTTCCGGCCCCGTATCTTTAGAACTAGCAGCAGCAAATAGCAATAAAAATAGTCCAGTAGTACCAATACCACTAAAAATAATAAGTCCTAATAAGCTGCCAACCAAGCTGGCAAAGGTTTGTTGAACAAAAGTACGCATAGAGTATGAAGGCTGAAGTATGAAGTATGAAATATGAATGATGAACTATAAATAACGCAAAACTTGTTAAGATAGACCCTCATGGAAAAACCAAGGGCTAAAAATTCCTTTCCCCAGTCCCCAATCCCCAGTCCCCAGTCCCTAATCCCCAATCCCCATTACCCCTTATCCCCAGAGGGGGCCCCGAGTTCCCCAATCCCCAGTCCCCAATCCCCAGTCCCCAATCCCCAGTCCCTAATCCCCAGTCCCCTACAATTCACCCTGAAAATTTCCATCTGTGTGTTACATACGTGGTTACTATTGTATCCGTTGTAAACTTCCAGAAAGCTTTAATTGTTCTAAAGTTGCGTTACCAGTACAGAATAAAACTGTTGTAATTTCAGCAATTAATACCTCAACTAAATCCTTCACTGCGGCTTCGGATAAAGCTGCTGCTTGCAAAAATGGCATTGCTAAACCAGCGATATCTGCTCCCAGTGCGATCGCTTTTGCGACATCCAAGCCATGACGCAACCCACCCGAAGCGATTAATGGTACATCTGGTGCGATCGCACGAATTGCTGTAATACAATCGGCCGTTGGTAAACCCCAATCAGCAAAAGTCTTACCTAAACGACGTTGCAAAGCATTATCCGCCCGTTCGCTTTCCACCTTAGCCCAAGATGTACCCCCTGCACCCGCCACATCAATCGCCTTAACTCCCGCCGCTAGCAATTTTTCCGCCATAACTGCAGAAATTCCATTACCTACTTCCTTGACAATCACTGGCACTGGCAGTTCATTGCACAATATACATATCTTGTCAAGCAGTCCGCGAAAATTCGTATCTCCCTTGGATTGAATGCATTCTTGTAGAGGGTTGAGGTGCAAAATCAAAGCATCAGCTTCTAAAATCTCGATGACGCGCAGACATTCAGCCAAACCATATTTATAGTTAAGTTGCACAGCCCCCAAATTCGCCAGTAACAACACATCAGGAGCATACTTGCGAACCGCAAAAGTATCAGCCACCTGGGGTTTCTCCACCGCTACACGCTGAGAACCCACACCCATAGCAATTTTGTACTCTTGAGCCACTTCTGCCAAGCGGCGGTTAATAATTCCCGCTTCTTCAGTTCCCCCTGTCATAGAAGAAATTAACAGAGGCGCGCCTAGCTGTTTTCCCAAGAAATTAGTACTGATATCAATATCATTGCGGTCTAATTCTGGTAAACAAGAATGGCTGAAACGATAGCGTTCCAATCCACTAGTTATTTCGTGACATTGAACATCTTCTTCTAAACAGATACGAATATGTTCAGCTTTCCGAGACTGAGTTTGTGCCGAGATGCTGGTAGGAACGTTCACTGGTAGATCATAATCCAAGCTGTTGCCATCACTATTGTTACAGCCTCAGGGATTATAGGGAATGGTAATTGGTAATTGGTAATTGGTAATTGTAATTTCTTTCCTGCTTCCTCATCTCCCTCATCTCCCTCATCTCCCTCATCCCCCTCATCCCCCTCATCCCCCTCATCTCCCTCATCTCCCTCATCCCCCTCATCCCCCTCATCCCCCTCATCCCCCTCATCCCCCTCATCTCCCTCATCCCCCACCCCCTAACTCCTGGCGTAAGCGATAAACAATCGTGTTCGGCTCGACTTGGGAAAGAATTTCTTGAATGACGGTGTTAGCGCCTAATTGTCCCCAGGTGCAGCCGTTTTCTAGGTACACTTGTGCGGCTTTTCCTACAGCATAGGCTCCATAACCGGCGATTCCGGCTTGGGCGATCGCACTGCCGGCGGAGGCGGTAATATTGATGGGATTGTCACCGCTAGCTAGGGCTGCAGTACTTTTGCCTAAACCGAATAAAAAGCTACTGCCTAATTCACTCAGCAATAAGCCCCCAGAACTTAATAAAATCGTTTTTAAGATTTTCCCAGCTTCATAGCTAGTGATGGGTAAACCATACAACCGCGCTAGGGAACGAATTAATAGTAAATCGGCAATAGCACCGCCTAAAATATCTAACACGGCGATGGGGTTGAGTCCGACTACCAAAGCCTTGTATTTGGTAAACTGCCAAATAATCTCTTCGGCTTCTCGTTGGCGTAAGTCGATAGTTTTTTGAGCGATCGCGGCTTCTGCTTCCCTTGCTTGGATGAGTGCATTTAACGCTAACAGCGATCGCCCTTCACGGTTGAGAATATTTAATATTGTCTGTTTGAGTTCATCTACTTGGGTGGGTGGTGTCTCCCATTCATAAGTTACACTTCCATCAGGCCACTCAACCCGCACTTCCATTGGTGCTGGTTCCGCCGCTACCATGACAATCTCATCGGGTAACAAAGGCTCGGCTTCAGGATGTCCAGCACCCAACTGTTGCAAATTCTGGTAAATCTTGGCTCTATCTGTATCTGGGTATAGGTCGATTTTGTTAAATACTAAAATTAGGGGCTTTTGGGCTTGGCGTAAATCTAGTAGCGCTTCATACTCTGTGCGCGTAATATCACCAGAGACTACAAACAAAATTAAATCGGCTTGGCGCGCTACTTCTGTTGCCATTTGCGCTCGTGATTCGCCTTCAATTTCATCCAATCCAGGTGTATCAATTAATTCTACCTGTACCTTACCTCCTGGTTGCCAGCGCACAGAACGGGGCCATTGCGTCACGCCATTTAAAGGGCCAGTTTGTAGAACCTTGTCCCCTAATAAAGCATTCAACACCGCCGACTTTCCCCGACTCACCAAACCAAAAGCCGCAATTTTAATCACATTTGAGTCTAGTTTGTTGAGTGTGGTACTCAAAGCCTCCAATTCTGGCTTTACCAAACCCGCCAATTCTGGATTAGATGCAAGCTGTCCTGACTTGCGAAGATATCCATACCAAGACAACGCTTGTCGGAGACTAGCACGCGCACGGTTTAAATGAGTTTCTTGCAAATTACGCACTGGATTGGCTTCAGTCAAGGTGAAATTGAGAACAAATTACATCTCTATTTTGCGCTAAATTCTCATCGCTCCTTGTTATGAAAGTTCACAAAGCTGGTTTGGTTTTTGGGGAGAAGTGCTTTTGCCGGAGGCGTTGGCAGAGCGATCGCTTAAAATTAAAACTACTCCCAATACTGCTCGGTTAAGGATTTTCAACTCGGAATTGGGTTTGGGGAAAAGGTTAAAGGGTAAGGGTTAAAGGTTTTTTCTTGCCCTTTTTCCCCTTCCCCTTTTACCCTTAACCGACAAGTATTGAAACTACTCCTACTCCTAAAAAATCCATGCAAATCTTTTTGCCACCTGAAGTAGAAGCCTTGGTACAACGCCAAATTACTAGCGGGAAGTATCAAAACGCCATCGAAGTGATTCTTGCAGGGATAAAACTTCTAGAACAACAAGAAGATATCTATCAAGGACGACTACAAGAGCTGCAACAAGCAGCACAGATTGGGTTAGAAGCATCTCAACGGGGTGAAGTTGTTGAAGGCTCAACTGCAATGGCTCAAATTCGAGCCAATTTGCGTTAGCTTTCGTGCAGCGTCCATATTCTCAACTACGCACATCAAGCGCAGTCAGACGCTTGAGTTCTGCTGTAAAAGTTTCCGTTCCAACCATCCGCGAATTTGCGAGTGCGGTTTGGGCTTGTTGACCTAAAATTAAATCTTCTAATTGAGTAAGTCGGTTCATTAATTGCTCGTAGTTTTCCACCGACATAATTACATAGCTAGGCTGCGACTCTTCTGTGAGTAAAACAGGCTCAACAGCAGCTTGATTTAATACTTCACTATGGATAGTTTGGATTTCTTTAATCGAAAATTGTTGCATCTTAACAACTTAAGCACAATTTCTTAACTCTATTTTACTGTTTTACCCACTAATCACCTAATAAAGACATAATTGATTGTCTTCTTCCTCCTCTGCTTCCTCTGCTCCCCTGCTCCCTCTGCTCACCAAGGCGATTAATTATTTTTGTATTTAGTCGAGTAAAATCGCCAAAGCTTGTTGTGCGTTACTAATATTCACGAAATTTGGTACTCCCAAAAAATAAAATACATAAGCATATAGCGATAAACCAATGTAACCTCAGGCGATCGCAGTTTTCAGGTTGCTCAGTTTTATTTAATGACCATAGGCAACTGATAAACCTGATAATTATCTTGGTTTCCACCTGTCTACTTAGTTATCTTGCCTCTATTTTTGCAAGCCGATGAACAACAAGCTAAAACCAGACTGGGCGGGAGAAGATACACTCTCCAAGTTTGTCAATCTCTTGATCCAAACAAAACCCATCTATCAATTGATGAAGCAGCAAGCCAGGAAAGTACTCATCAAAACTGCTGAGAAAAATGGTGTTCCCTGGCGCAAAAACTACGAGGCGCTCAAATCATCGGGAGTCAAACAGCAAATGGCGGAGGTGACTAACCCCAATGTTGTTTATCCTGACTACTATCAAGTACCTTTCCACGCCTACAATGAAGGTAATCTTTGCTGGGATGCTGCTTTTGAAACAGAACCAGCTACCTACGCAATGGCGTTGCGGGTTTGGCCGAAAGAAAACTTAACATGGGAAGTAGCTCATGCAAGGCTCAGAGGTAGTTTTCACGAAGTTCTCGCCAAATATGGGCCGCAAGAAGTAAGAGATATTCTCGATATAGGTTGCTCAGTGGGTATTTCCACTCAAGCCTTACACCGCTACTACCAACAAAAGCAGAGTCATCCAGTGCGGACAGTGGGGCTGGATTTATCACCTTATATGCTCACCGTCGCCCGCAAACGCGATGTCAATCATGAGATATCCGAGTGGATACACGCCCAAGCTGAAAATACAGGGCTACCAGATAACTCTTTTGATTTAGTCACGCTCCAGTTTGTGACTCATGAACTTCCTGGGTATGCTAGTCAAGCAATTTTCGCAGAAGCTTTGCGACTACTGCGACCTGGTGGTGCGATCGCACTGGTAGATAATAACCCAAAATCCAGCGTCATTCAAAACCTGCCACCAGTTCTATTTACATTAATGAAAAGCACCGAACCCTGGAGCGATGAATACTACACTTTTAATATTGAAGCCACATTGCAGTCAGTCGGCTTTGCTCAACCAATTACCGTAGCCAGCGATCCTCGCCATCGCACCATCGTAGCCAAAAAACCCGCTTAGGGATTCCACATAAAAAAATAACCAATCGCTTTGGTAAGCTATGGGAGCAGAGGAAGCAGAGGAAGCAGAGGAAGAATAATACAATGATGGTCTTCGCTGCCAAAAAGGGGTAATTTAATTTCTGGAAGTTCCCTAACCCTCTGAATTTCCCCAATCCCCAATTACCCCTTATCCCCAGAGGGGGCCCCGAGTTCCCCAATCCCCAATCCCCAATCCCCAGTCCCCAATCCCCAATCCCCAATCCCCAATCCCCAATCCCCAGTCCCCAGTCCCCAGTCCCCAGTCCCCAATCCCCAGTCCCCAATCCCCAATCCCCAAAACTTTTTCCAATTTTGCATAAACTTGCCAACATGGGCTGATGGGTAAATAAGTAAAGACCTCCTAGAGTTGATTTCTCCCCTGCTTACCAGGGGTTTTTTGGTCTATAACGCTGGAAATTCATCATTATTGGATTTGGTATGAGTTTTGCGATGCGATCGCAACATCAATACACAGAAAAAGCGCCCTCCCAATTGGGAGGGCGCTTTCAATTCACAGAGAAGCTATTACTTTTGTCTCAGAAATTAGCCGTTGATAGCAGGAGCAGTTAGTGCAACAGGTGCTTGCTCACCAGCAGCCAAGTCTAAGGGGAAGTTGTGAGCGTTACGCTCGTGCATAACTTCCATACCCAAGTTAGCGCGGTTGATGATATCAGCCCAGGTGTTAACTACACGACCTTGAGAATCAATCACTGATTGGTTGAAGTTGAAACCGTTCAAGTTGAACGCCATTGTGCTTACGCCCAACGCGGTGAACCAGATACCGACTACAGGCCATGCAGCCAAGAAGAAGTGTAGAGATCGGCTGTTGTTGAAGGATGCGTATTGGAAGATTAGACGACCAAAGTAACCGTGTGCAGCTACGATGTTGTAGGTTTCTTCCTCTTGACCGAACTTGTAACCGTAGTTTTGAGATTCGTTCTCGGTGGTTTCACGAACCAAGGAGGAGGTTACCAAAGAACCGTGCATTGCGGAGAACAAGCTACCGCCGAATACACCAGCCACACCTAACATGTGGAAGGGGTGCATGAGGATGTTGTGTTCTGCTTGGAACACGATCATGAAGTTGAAGGTACCAGAGATACCCAAAGGCATACCATCGGAGAATGAACCTTGACCAATGGGGTAGATCAAGAATACTGCTGTTGCTGCTGCTACTGGTGCAGAGAATGCTAGGCAGATCCAAGGACGCATACCCAAGCGGTAAGACAATTCCCACTCACGACCGAGGTAGCAGAATACGCCGATTAAGAAGTGGAAAATTACCAATTGGTAAGGGCCGCCGTTGTACAACCACTCATCTAAGGAAGCTGCTTCCCAGATGGGGTAGAAGTGCAAACCAATAGCGTTGGAAGAAGGAACAACTGCACCAGAGACGATGTTGTTTCCGTAGATTAAGGAACCTGCAACAGGTTCACGGATACCATCGATGTCTACTGGAGGCGCTGCGATGAAGGCGATTACGAAGCAAGCGGTTGCAGCTAGTAGGGTTGGGATCATGAGGACACCGAACCAACCGATGTATAAACGGTTATTGGTGCTGGTAATCCATTCGCAGAAGCGATCCCATACGTTAGCGCTCTTGCGCTGTTGTAAGGTTGCTGTCATTGTTTTATGAATGCGATTAGTGATTTATGAATCAGACGGGTTTGCGTCTGTAACAATACTTTATACTCATTTACAAAAGTTAATCAAGTACTACTAGTTTTGTAAAACTTATATAACTAATTAGTTTTACTTATATTAAAGTTAAAATTATTACTAGTTAACTAATTAGTAATTCAAAGTTTAATACCAATTTGAAAAAAAATGCGACAGATTGTTAGGGGTAAGGCAGGGGACATTGGTGTGAACTTAACGTGAAACCCGCTCTTGTGCAAGGTTTCGCCCTCACCCCCAGCCCTTCTCCCTGTGGGAGAAGGGCGCAAGAGATTTAGTTCCCCTTCTCCTCGGGGAGAAGGGGTTAGGGGATGAGGGCGCAAGGTATTTGTACAACGCCCGCCCTATATCGCTTTTAGCTTAAGTTGACACGTATGGGCAGGGGAGCATCCCAAATGTGTAAAAACATATTTTGTCATTGCACAGCGTAATGTAATGAAGAGAGCAATCCCAGCAGCTAGACTTTGTGATTGCTACCCTTCTTCCAAGAGAGGAGAAGGCTTTACACTCCATTCGCAATGACTAGTTTTAATTTGATGAATTTGCAAAATTGGGATGCTCCTCAAGGCACTGCCATGCCCATACCTGCGTAACTTATTGACCTGAAATAGACTGTGTTTTTCACATTATTTTTGAAATCGGCATCAGTATAAATTTGATTGATAAAAATTGAGAATTTAATTTTGTGAAAAAAGTCATGGTTATATTCATTACTATTGTCATGATTATTTTTTAAATAAATAAGCGTTAATAAGTAATTGAATTTATTATTTGAGTCTAAATCTGTTAGTAATCACAGAGCTTCAACAGGTGTAAATATTCTTGGTAAATAATTTGAAATTATTTATGCGTCTTTTGGAGCTATCTATCTGTCTATAAACGCACAAATAAGCATCAGGTTTGATTTTTGAGACAAGCCTATATACTGGCTCATGAAATATAGAGTATCTGTTGTTTGCTCTAGGGGGATTTAGTAAATAATACCAAGTCAAATAATGTTGGCGACACATCAATATATTCTAGAAGGCGGCACCCTACAATCTGTTAGAGGATGTTTTAAAATTAGTATAAGTATGCAGAGAAGTTTATGGCAGAAATCGAATATAGTCTTATAAGAATTACGTTGCTTTAATTTATTTCCATTTCTAAAGGAGATATATTTATGGAGTATAAATTTAATTTCAAGCTGTTATTAGGTGCAGTGACGATCGCGATTTTAACTGCGGGTTGTCAATTATCATCACCAAGTAACTCGGTGGCTCCAAATAATTCTACTGAAAATACAAGTGATGGGGCTGCAACAAACGTATCTACACCCTTAGAGAGAATAGCTGACCTAAATTTAACTGACGCACAAAAAGCCCAAGCGAAACAGATAGGTGAGCAAACCCAAGCCAAAATACTGGCTGTTTTAACTCCTGAACAGCAAGAAAAATTTAAATCTGCTAGTCAGGGTCAGCAATTCAGAGTACTGCGATCGCTCAATTTATCAGCAGAGCAAAAACAAAAGATTCGCGAAATTCAACGGAATCAAAGACAACAATTTCAAGCGATTCTTACCCCAGAGCAAAAAGCCAAATTGCAACAACATCGCGGTTCTAGGAGGCAAGGCTCATCCAATTGAACTCTAAAACTTTAATTTGATATGTGAGGTGTTATTGGTGGGCATTGATTTGCTCACCTTTTTTTATTTAATTAGACATTAAATATGACTTTTATAATGGGATAAATATGACTTTCTTCCTAAAAAACCAGATATTTAATATTCTAGAATTAAAGCATACAGGAAAACTAAATAAATTTGAATACAGCTAAATTACTTTGAAAACTAAGTTGTTGCTTTGAGATATTTTTAGGAAATTAAATGATTGATACTGTTAATTTCCTGAAAATATTATTCAAGATTATTTAGCAGAACTGTAGAACATCAAATTCAAATCAATTGACAGGAGATTCAATTATGAAACGTATTATTTTGGGTTCACTACTAGCTTTACCATTTGCAATTGCGTCTTTACCTTCGCAAGCTTCTGCGGCACAAATTATTGTGAGACCAACTGTTCGTCACAATAATGTTGTTGTTCGCCCACGTCCAGTTGTTCACCAAAAGTTAATTCCTGGACATTGGGAACAAACAAGATATGGCCGCAAATGGGTTCCGGCTCACTATGTCAGAATTTAATCTTGCTGAAGTGAGAAAAATTTAAAGCAAGTTACCTGTATTTTGCTTTATTCCCATTACTCTGATAACTCATAGTCTAAACAACAATTGCGTGCGTTTAAACTCTCACTTTTATAGTGAGAGTTTTTCTGGTTTTTGCGGTGAAATTGAGGTGTGTGTCGCAACTGATGTTAGTGATAAGCCGTTCCACATTTAATTTGCATATATTGGGCGGGCAAGATGCCCACCCGACAAAAAATATACAGTTTCAGATGATGACACTAGATTTGGTTTAGCTTACTTAAGAGACCTAGGAGCAAACGCTCAACCAACAATTTGACGATGGGTATGCAGTTATTGTGCTATTGGACACTTTTCTGGTAAGTTGTATATCAGTCAATTCTAATACTAATTTTATAAACATCAAGCGATCGCGTACCTGCGCGATGCGTTGTTGTCGCATGTTTTTAGAGGTGATATGTAAAACAAAGAAGTATTTAATAAGACTTACGGCCAGTAGACATGATACTCAAGGTTGATGCGAACTCAAGAGTATTTTGAGCATTATAAAAATAAATTTAAATTGAATTTTTTGAATCTTTTGGGGTAAAGATGGTTAAAAAAGCCGAGTGGAAAACCTTGAGAGAAGAAAGCACAATTCTCGCAGCTAAAAATTTTTTAGTTGAGATGAATAATGGTGCGACAACGGAGAAATTACAGTTTATTGCCAATGCTGCAGGAGATATTACGCTGTTTTGGCATCTAATTGGCAATCCCGAGGAGATTCCTTTAGAAGTGATTGGTGGTGAAATGTAGCTCAAAGCCGACATTTTTCTGTTGAAAGTTCGGCTTGTTCGGTGTTGAGTGCGATCGCCAACTCTAAATTACTCAACACGAACAAGCAAGTTTGGTATTCGGTGTTCAGCATTTGTCCCCAATCCCCAGTCGCCAATCCCTAGTCCCTCAAATCTTAAAATTCTTCCAAACCCAGTTTCAGAAAGCGTTCTATTACTGGATCGACTTCCGATCTAACTTCTATAACTTCTGTACTCGGCTCAAGTTCAATAATCTCACTATGCTGCTCAACACTTTGTTCTATGGGCTGAAAAAGTGGTTGCATGAGCTGTGGCTGTGGTTCATCATGCACAGGAATTGATGAAGCAGCCGGTAATAATAGTAACCTTGGTGTTGGCGGTTTAGATTTGGGCTTGAGTTGCCGAATTTGTACTGTTGCACCCAGTCCCATCATGGCACCAGCAACAGTATACATTGTGTTTTGATTCAAATATTGTGTGCCTAAATATCCCAGCCCAATTGCGGATACTGTAGCGGTGATGCTTCCCAGGATGATTTGCTCTTGTTTCAATGTTTTGCCCCTGATTTTTTGGTAGTTTTTACTTGATTACTCACTGGGTAGATGTAAGGTTAATCACAGCGATCGCTGTTGAAACACTACCTTAATTGCAAATAATCCTAGCAGTCAAGCAGTCTTCAAGGGGTGGGGGGAATGGGGAAGGGGGAAGGGGGAAAGGGGAAAGAGGGGGTTAATTTATAGTTGCAAATATGCGTTCAAAGAAAGTGGTGATTGCTGACCAAGCGGAGGTTGCGGCGGCGGAATCATAGCGATAACCGTCGTCACGCATGAAAGTATGTTCTGCTTCATATAAGAGAACTTGATGCGGGATACCAGCGTTGGTAATTGCTGTGATTAAAGTGTGACGGTCATTTTCTGGAATATGAGGGTCAAGGGTGCCAAATATCATGAGCATTTCGCCTGTGATTTCTGCTACGCGTGAGATTGTATCAGCGACTCCCTGACCTAATTTACCACTAGGAATGCCTGTAGGGTAACAACAAGCTACTGCTTTCATTTCACTTTCAAAGGCGGCGCGAAAGGCTAAGTGACCGCCAATACAAAAGCCGAGAGTGCCGATTTTTGTGGGAGCAACAGCACTGTCAGCTTTCAGAAAATCAATCACAGCACGAGTATCTGCATCATAAGCTGCGATCGCAGTGCGGCGTGCATTGTCATTACCCCGCATTCTCCCTAAATCATCTGGCTCAATCACATGACCAATGACTTCAGTGCGGTGAAAAATTTCTGGTGCTGCAACTACATAGCCAAAACCAGCCAGGTAGTTGACAAGACGAATCATTGCACCGCCTAACTGATAAATATCACTATAAAATACAATCCCTGGATAGGTTCCGCTGGGTTTGGGAGATGCGACATAAACGCGCATTAAACTGTCATCAACTCTTAACTCAACATTGCGTTTAACTATTTGCACTGGTTATCTCCACCATCAAAAATGCCTGGGTCACGCTAATTGTGGCAAACAAATTACCATGATTCTGTATTCAGGAAACCGCAATCACAGCATGGAAAATTAAGGCAATAATAGGGAAAAACTCTGTGATGCTCAAGCTGGTATCTTGATTTGTCATTTTTGCCGTAATTCTCTTAATTTGACAAAATGAGTGTTTCTATTGATACATATACTTTTAGTGCAAGCTTTATAAACTTATGCACATCCAAATCAAATACAAATACAAAAAATGTAAATTTGTGCCTCTTCTAATTCTGTAAAAGAGAATAGAAGGTACAATTAAGTTCACAAAGCCAATGGCTATAGGACTCAATAACCATGAGAATTAAGCAAATTTCCGTCAATGGCTTATTTGGAATTTTTGACCATGTGATTCCATTGAACATGGATGAAAGAATTACAATCATTCATGGGCCAAATGGTTTTGGTAAAACAGCAATATTGAGAATTTTAAATAGTTTTTTAAACTCGCAGTACTCTGACTTGATAGATATCCCTTTTATAAAATTTCAAGTTGAATTTGATGATAGTAGTAGTGTTGAAATTATAAAAAATGTCGATGATGGAGAAGATTATGATAATAATATTGTGTTTACTCTGTGCAAACCTAATTATGAGCAAGTATCTTATCAGGTAAAAACCCAAAAACCTAATAACTATAAACTCTCTAAAATAATTTATTCTGTTGGTTCAATATCGCAAAGAGAACAAGCCTATCCTCAAAAATATTCTGAAGAAATATGGTCTGCTTATAATGAGTTATTGCCTACAAAACTCAAATCAAAGGAAGAGCCTGATTGGCTGGATAATTTGAAGAAAAACATTCATATTCGTCTCATTGAATCACAACGGTTGCTTAACTTAGTTACTAATTCTTATTCCAAAGAAGAGCGTGAAACGCTACCAATATTGTCTACTGTGTCTGTCTACTCTGATGAACTTGCTAAACTAATGCAAGATAAATTTAAAGAATACGGTATAATATCTCAATCTCTTGATAGAACTTTTCCTTTGAGAGTGGTGAAGCACCAGCCATCTGCCGAGTTAACAGATGAACAACTTCGTCATCAACTAAACAAGCTTGAAGCAACACGTTCTCGCCTGATCGAAGTTGGTCTTTTGGATAAAGATGAAGATACAGAATTTCAAATCCAGCCTCAAGATATAGATGAAAGCACTAAAAATGCTTTGTCTGTATATGTTGGAGATGTAGAAAAAAAGCTGAGTGTTTTTGCTGAAATAGCCAACAAAATTGAGTTATTAAGGAAAATTATTAATAATAAGTTTGCTTACTCTTACAAAGAGATAAATTTTAGTAAAGACAAGGGATTTATTATCACAACAAGTTATAACTCTCATGTATCTAATTCAAAATTGCTTTCACCAACAGATTTGTCATCTGGTGAGCAACATGAACTAGTTCTTTTATATGAACTACTATTTAAAGTGCAGCCTAATTCTTTGGTCTTAATTGATGAGCCTGAATTATCTCTTCATGTAGGTTGGCAAATTCAATTTTTAAAGGATTTACAAGAAATCACAAAACTGGCAGATTTAGATATTATGATGGCTACTCATTCACCAGATATCATTCAGGATCGCTGGGATTTGACAGTTGAACTGAAAGGGCCAGAAAAGTGAGAGATTTTCTTTCAGTTGACCGTGATGCCAATAAAATTAGATTACTCAGAAGTACTCATTCAGGAACTTTTTTATTAGTAGAAGGTGGTTCAGATAAAACTTTTTACGAGCGCTTTGTTGATCCATTAGCTTGTAAGCTAATCACCGTTTCGGGAAAGCCATCGAGTAAACTGCGTGTGATTGCTGTGCTGGAAATTTTAGAGAAATCCAGTTTTCTTGGAGTTCTAGCAATTGTGGATGCAGACTTTGATCGTCTTAGTTCTTCGCCACACAGCAGTTCTAATCTACTTCGCACCGATACCCATGATCTGGAAACTATGCTAATTCAGTCACCAGCATTGGACAAAGTAGTTGCTGAGTTTGGTTCGGAAGAGAAAATCAGTCAATTTAAACGAGACATCAGATTAACATTACTCGAAACTGCGATACCGTTGGGTTATTTACTTTGGATATCTCAGTGTGATAGTTTAAACCTTGCTTTTGACGGTATTATATTTAGCAGATTCATTAACGAGCAGACGCTGCAAATTGATGAACTTAAACTAATTCGAGAAGTGAAAAATAAATCACAAGCTTTCTCGTTGAAAGATGAAGAGCTACAACAACGGCTAAGTATAGAGAAGAACAAGAGCTATGATCCTTGGCAAGTTTGCTGTGGACATGACCTGGTAGAACTATTGTCACTCAGTTTACGCAAAACAATTGGCTCAAATAAAGCTGCTGATGTTGAACCAATCAGCCTTGAGCGTAATTTGCGTCTGGCTTATGAAGCAGTATATTTTCGTCAAACAAATCTCTATGTAGAGATTCGGTTATGGGAAAGTAACAATCAGCCATTTAAAGTTTTGCAAAATAATATATAGCGATCGCACTTTATACCGCCTGTTACACAATGTCATTATGAGCGATTGAGCGCATGGACTGACATTGTTAATGTATCGCCCTACATTGTTAATGTATCGGCTGAAAACAATATATGTAGTAGGGTGGCAAGGCTAAAATATTACAATAATTTTTCTTGTGGGGTGGACATCTTGTCCGCCCAGGACGGGCAAGATGCCATAGGTATCAACTTAACGTGAAACCCGCTCTTGTGCAAGGTTTCGCCCTCACCCCCAGCCCCTCTCCCACCAGGAGAGGGGAGCAAGAGATTCAATTCCCCTTCTCCCTGAGGGAGAAGGGGTTAGGGGATGAGGGCGCGAGCTATTTGTACAACGCCCAACACCCGCCCCGGACGGGCAAGATGCCCATCCCACAAGAGTTTTTTTCATGCGCTATTTTAGTCTTGTCGCGCCAGTAGCGTGCGTTACCGACGAAATATTATGCGTGAAAATTCAAGATGATGCCATCTTTTGCACGCATATAAAGTACTGGTGTAGCAAAGTCGCGTTGATTTAATCCGATTTCTTGAGAGATGGCGTTGCGGGTTGTTTGGATAGCAGCGTCTACGGGATAGCCGAGAGCCAGGGTGCGGTAAAATTCATCAGCAAAAATCTTGGCGGTGGTGTCAAAGATAGAATATTGCATCGCAACTACCGCAGGTATTCCCCGTTGTACAAGATTGGGTGCGATTCCGGCAAAGATTTGCTGTTCTGACACCTCTGCGCCTTTACAGGAATTGAGTACAGCTAACCCCAAGCTACGGTAGCCTAAGAAGAAGTTGGAGAAACTCTCTTCATCCATCAATTTAGCTTGCTTATTGTCATCTTCTAGGGCAATGTAGCCTTTGTTGTCTTTAAAAACACCATGCCCGATGAAGTGGAATATATTGTAGGGTTTTTCGCGCAGCTTTTGATTAATGTTGCGGGTGGTAGCTTCTTTGATAATATCTAATTCTATTTGACCTGCTTTGATGTGTGTTTCCAGCGCTGAGTTAATCAGCGTTGCTTCGCCAGTTGCGTCTAATGGAGCTAAGTCGGTAGGAGATGAAATGACGAGTAGCACTTTTAGGGGTAACTTAGCGGTTATGATATCGCGTTTTTGCAGGGGAACATCAATGTAGCGAGAAAGCACTGTTTGGATGTTGTTTCCTAAAAAGATATTGGTTTCTGCGTCATAAAGAAATTCCCAGGGGAGTGCGGCTAATTGCGGAGATTGAAATATTAAGCGCAAACGAACGCTTTCTTGATTTGCTTGTGCCCCTGCCATTGTGGCATGGAAGCGAGCGTTAATTTGGTTGGGAAACAGCGCTTGGTAAAGTTGGTTGCCTAATCTTTTGAGTAATTTATCATTTGTTTTGTTTAACTCAATCAGTTCTAAGGCTAGTTCAATTTCGTTCATGTCTAAGCGGAATTCACTCAAAGCCTCACCTTCTTTTGTTGAAGAGGCGCGAATTTGGTTATTTTTATCAACTAATATTTGAAAATCTTGGTATTTCATCGGCTTTGATTCTGTTTGAGTTGCGGTTTCGATTGAGGGGGAATGAAAAATTTCATGGTTATAAAATTTGTAACGCTCTTGAATCTTTGAAATTACATACTTTGCATCGTCTACCCCAGTTAATCGTAACTTCCACATTTCAGGAAGTATTTCAGAGCTACAGTTTTCTCCTAATGCTTGTGTGGCAGGAATACTCACCCAAAAATCTTGATCGTGCAAAGCCTGAATCAATGCTGTTAACGCTTGGCTATCTTTGATTTCTCCTAATGCTTGTGCGGCACTGCTACGCATCTGATAATCTTGATCGTGCAAAGCCTGAATCAATGGTGCTACCGCCTGGCTATCTTTAATTTTTCCTAATGCTTGCGCGGCAATTCTACGCACAGAAGAATTTTGGTCGTGCAAAGCCTGAATCAATGGTGCTACCGCCTGGCTATCTTTGATTTCTCCTAATGCTTGTGCGGCAATCCTACGCACATCAGAATTTTGGTCGTGCAAAGCTTGAATCAATGGTGCTACCGCCTGGCTATCTTTGATTTCTCCTAATGCTTGTGCGGCAATCCTACGCACATCAGAATTTTGGTCGTGCAAAGCCTGAATCAATGGTGCTACCGCCTGGCTATCTTTGATTTCTCCTAATGCTTGTGCAGCAATCCTACGCACATCAGAATCTTGATCGTGTAAAGCTTGAATCAATGGTGCTACCGCCTGGCTATCTTTGATTTCTCCTAATGCTTGTGCAGCAATCCTACGCACCCAAGAATCTTGATCATTCCAAGCCTGAATCAATGGTGCTACCGCCTGGCTATCTTTGATTTCTTTTAATGCTTGTGCGGCACTGCTACGTACATCAAAATCTCGATCGTGTAAAGCCTGAATTAATGGTGCTACCGCCTGGCTATCTTTGATTTCTCCTAATGCTTGTGCAGCAATCCTACGCACAGAAGAATCTCGATCTTGCAAAGCTTGAATCAACAGTGCTACTGCCTGGCTATCTTTGATTTTCCCTAATGCTTGTGCGGCAATGCTACGCACCCAAGAATCTTGATGATTCAAAGCCTGGATCAATGGTGCTACCGCCTGGCTATCTTTGATTTCTCCTAATGCTTGTGCGGCAATGCTACGCACCCAAGAATCTTGATGATTCAAAGCCTGAATCAATGGTGCTACCGCCTGGCTATCTTTGATTTCTTTTAATGCTTGTGCGGCAATGCTACGCACCCAAGAATCTTGATCGTGCAAAGCTTGAATTAATGCTACTACCGCCTGGCTATTTTTGATTTCTCTCAGGGCTTCTGCCACACGACTACGCACATCAGAGTCTTGATCATGCAAAGCTTGAATCAATGCTGCTACCACCTGGCTATCTTTGATTTTTGCTAATGCTTCTGCCACACGACTACGCACCCAAGAATCTCGATCTTGCAAAGCTTGAATCAATGGTGCTACCGCTTGTCTATCTTTGATTTTTCCTAATGCTTCTGCCGCACGACTACGCACCCAAGAATCTCGATCTTGCAAAGCTTGAATCAATGGTGCTACCGCTTGACTATCTTTGATTTCTCCTAATGCCCATGCGGCAGTTATACGCACATTAGCATCTTGATTTTGTAGTCCATTAGTTACAAATGCAAATCCGTGCCCAGAGCGCGTGCTGCCTAAAAACTCCATTTTGATCGCTTCAGAAACTTCTAACTCTAGAATTAAATCAACAGTTTTCTTCTGAAACTCTGGCTTTACCTCTCCTGCTAACCTTGCTCCTAACTCTAAATCCACCTCTAGAGCTAACTTCACCACGCCTACTGCTTGCGCTTCTTTCTCCACTAAAGCCAACATTAGCGCTAAAGGTTCTGTCCACTTTAAATAATTTAGATAATCCCGCTTCAACTTTTCATTACTAATATGGGGAAGCTTCTGAAGTAGGCATTCCGCAGCGTAGTATTCCTGAAGCAGCTGGTGGCGAAACTCTATTTTTTCATTGCTACTAATTTGAATTAAATGATGCTTGAGTAAATCTTTCAGCAATTCTTTGGCGCGAGTAGGCGGATAATCAACTTTCCCTTCCAGAAACTTTGTCAAAATTTCTTCCGCCTCAAGCCTATCAATGATGACTCGCAATTCTGTTGGCGTTTCTCCTTGCATCATGGTGAAAGCCAATGCTTCCAATGACTGCTTCCACCAGCCGCGCAACTCCTCAACTAATCCAACATCATCTTTAATTTTGCCGACATAAAATTGCGTAAACTGTCGAAACACCAAACCTAAATTCGGCGGTATATTGTTTGTTTGTTGAAATAACTCACACAGCATCCACAGCAGCAAGGGCGTTTCCCCAAAGGAACGCAATCTTTCACCTAAACGCTGTAGCATTTCCTCACCTGTTTCCGGCAAATAGGCGCGGATAAACTGCTGCATCTGTTCTTCGGTTAGGGGTTGCATTTCCAGCTTTTGCTCAATTCCCAAATCGCCACCTACGCCCAAATCTCGCGTAGTAAAAATCATGGGGGTTTTGGGGTGATTTTCCCGAAAAGTTTTTAAATCTCGCCTTGCTTCTTTATTGGGTAACTCGTTTACCCCATCCACAAGCAGCAAAAATTGCCGGTTACGCAACAAGGTTTTGATTTCTACATCTAGATATAATCCATGTCGGTGCAAAAAATTTTGGATCAAATCCATCACTGAAGTTGTGTATTGTCGCAACTCCAACAGCACGGGTATGCACCCCGAATCGCCTAAATATTTTGCTTTCTCTGCTTCTTCCAACAATAGCCGCGCTAACGCCGTTGATTTGCCTGAACCTGGTTTACCTACAAGTAATACATGATTCTCTGCATATTTACGTAACCCTTCCTGCACTGGTAAGCGTTCTGTTTTCTCCTGGGTGTCATCTCGTTTGTCTTGCTTTGGCGACACTGTTGCTACCATCAAGCCCTCAAACGGTGAGTTTTGTCTACGCCCTTCTACATCTGTAATGGTGTACTTTTCCCACCAACATTGGTAAGTGTGGCAGACAGATTGTAGGTATTGTTGAAAATCAGCGTTCATGCAGGAAGTTGACCGAGCAAGGGCTAAAATTGTTGCTTAGGCTGTATGAATAATTAGTATAAGGTCAAATTTTAGTCTGTCCGAAAGCAGCGTAAGGGCATGGCAATGGCAGTTGGTGTCAACTTAACGCGAAACCCGCCTTGTTGCAAGGTTTTTGCCCTCACCCCCAACCCCTCTCCCGGTGGGAGAGGGGAGCAAGAGATTTAATTCCCCTTCTCCTGGGGGAGAAGGGGTTAGGGGATGAGGGCGCGAGGTATTTGTATAACGCCTGCCCTATATAGCTTTTAGCTTAATGTCATAATTAACGCGAAACGGTATTACACCAAAGCTAATGCAGTCTAAAAAATGAGCGATCGCACTTTATACCGCCTGTTGCACAATGTCATTATGAGCGATCGCATCACTTCATGCATTACACAATTAGATCCCCCAAACTTTGACAGCGATAATTAATACATCGGTCAGTAATGCGATTACGTCGCTCAGTAATGTGATTACGTCGGTCGGTAATGCGATTACGTCGCTTAGTAATGTGATTACGTCGGTCGGGAATGCGATTACGTTGGTCAGTAATGTGATTACGTCGGTCAGTAATGCCATTACATGAACTTGCAATCATGATCTCGCTGTTTCTTCGCTGATTTTATGAACAAATTTTATCTTATTGTTAAGTTTTTTAGAGAAATGGGCAGATTAAATATATAGTTCATCAGGTATGTATCTATGCCTCTTCCAGACACTACAAATCGGTTACGTCCTCAACAAATTAGTCAAGATGTTACCTCTTGGCACGGATTGCAAACAGTTAGCACCTACGATACAACTCGTACTGATGCAACTACTGCAAATATCCAGAAAGCTTATAAAGCTATGCTGGCGCAGCAACAAACAGAAACCGAGAATTTAACTATCTATCGGGCTGCGGCTGATGCTGCAAGATTGGCGGAATGGGAATTTCACAATGCCATCTTAGCAATGAAAGAAGTTATACGTGGACAATATGGCTCGGATAGCGATCAAGCACAAGCAGTGGGATTGAAGAAAAAATCAGACCGCAAGCGTCCCAGCCGCAAAAAGCCAGTTGCTACTAGTTAATTAATGAGAGCGATCGCATTTTGAGCAAGGATGCGATCGCCCTTATACATATCAATTGCAAAGGGTGGGGAAAGGGGAAAGGTTAAAGATACCAAACCTTTCTCCATTTCACCCTTCCCCCTTCTCCATATCAATTGCCAAGGGTGGGGAAAGGAGAAAGGTAAAAGGGGAAAGAGAAAATAAGTAACCACGCAAAATTAATTACAGTCATTGCGAGCGCAGCGTAAAGCTTTCGGCATAGCTTCGCTTAACGCGTAGCGTCTCGAAGAGAAGCAATCTCAACCCTTGCGATTGCTTCATTCCGCTCCGCTCCATTCGCAATGACATTGTGTAATTAATTTTGTTTAACTACTTACCAAACCTTTCCCCCTTCCCCCTTCCCCCTTCACCCACTTCCGGAGCAAGTCTAATCAATCCAAGCTTGCAGGTAATCGCGCAGAGATTTGTCCTGAACTTTTGCGACTACTTGTTGAGCTTGATCTGGTAGTTCTAAGGCAACATACTGCTTCACTAAGCGCGTGTATTGGCTACGGCGATCGTTATAATCAGGTTCTGGTGAATTCTCGTAACGATTAATTGTGCGGCTTTCTGGATCAGCGATTTGTTGCGCTACTACAAAGGCGCGATTGAGGTATGCAAGAGCATCTTGACGACGTTGCTGTAAAGCATAAATTCTGGCTAGTTCTAGTAGTGTTGTAGCTTGTCTATCTGGTAGCGATTCTGCTTCCACCACTGGCAATGCAATCTCAATGTTGTTGTTAACATTGATTTCATAGTAGATCGTATTGTAGACATATTCTAATAGCTGAGAAGTTGAATGAGCTTGAGCGATTTTGAAAGCAGCTAGATATTGTTTTTGGCTCATCAAATACTCTACAGTTTGAGCAAATAGACGAGAGCGATTTTCATCATCTTGTACTTGCTGGAGAATTTTGATTGCTTGTTGCAAGAAAGATTGTGTCTGTTCTGTTTCTCCTATACGCAAATAAGCTTGTGCGATCGCAGCTAGTGATAAGGCTTGATGCTCAATCACTGTGAGGGTTTGTGCTTGTGCAATTGCAGGTTGAATTAAGCTGGTGAATTCTGGGATTGTCGGTGCTTTCGCTGCGAGTTCTGCTTGGGTTAATATCTGATATGGTTTGATTAGGGTATTTTTAACTTGTTTAGCTACTGCAATTGCTTGACTCCATTGTTGATTATCGGCATAGGCGAGCGCAATTTCTTTCAACATCAGATTGCGTTCTTCTGTCCACAAATCACGATTGGCTTGTTTAGCTACTTCCAGCGCTTGAGCGAGATTTTGCGATCGCAGAAGTCCTTGAATTAGTTGTTGATACAAACCAGATTGATAGACAAAGTTGCTGGGGTTCTTCAGCTTCTTGAATAGCGCGATCGCTAAATTATATTCTTGTGCATTGATAGCAGCATTTAATAGTATGCCTTCCCCATCATTTAAACGCTGAATTTGTGCTAAAACCTGTTTTAACTGCTGGGGTTGTTTGGCTTTGGCGTAAACAATAGCAAGTGCAGCTAATACTGAAGCCTTTAGCCCATCATGAGTTAGTCGTTGAATTGCATTCAGCAGAATGGTTAGCTGACCTGATGTGTTGTAAATTTGAATCAGGGTTGCTTGATGGCTTTCAGCAGCCTCTTGTTTGGCTACCTGCTTCAGTGCTTTAGCAAACAGGCGATTACCCAGCCGGGGTTGATTATGAGTTGCCCAATAAACTGCTATTTCTCCTAAGCAAAAAGCTTGAAATTCTAATGTTTGAATTTTAGGGATGACAGCCTGGGCTAAATGCAAATCTTTTCGTTTAATTGCATCGCGTACCACTTCTATAATAATTGACTCAGGAGAATAGTCCTTGGCAACTTTTTCGGCTAATGCTATGGCGCGTTTTGGTTCACCCATTTGAAGATATAGCATGGCAATTGAACTCAGGGAATTACTGCGGCTAAAGGGTTCTTCAGCCGAAATTTGTTCCACAGAGGTTAAAGCTTGAGTGAGTAATTCTTGGGCTTCGGCTTTTTGTTGGGATGCTAGCCAAATTGATACTAATTGAATTAATTGTTCGGTGCGAGTTGTGGGATCGGGAATTTGTAGCGCTGCTGTAGTGGCTTTTTGCATGGCGATCGCTACTAGCTCACTGCGTCCCAAATTTTGATAAACTTTTGCCAGTTGCTTTAAATCTTGAACAATTACTCTAGGATCTTCATGAAAATTCAGTACAGATTGCTGAACTTTTTCTAGCCACTCAATCCACTTATCCTGCTCTTGGGGCGTTAATTTACCTAAAGGTTGAAGTATATAAACAATATCTGCATAACCCAAGAGATAAGAAAGCCAATATGAGCGTTGTTCGCTGTTGCTGAGGAGTGTAATATGATTAAGAATTTGATGATATTTTTTCAGTGCTTGGTCATAAATCTGGGTACGCACTAAATAACTGGCTTGCAGGATAGCTTCATTAATTTTCTCAGTAAGAACTCTTTGGTAAACTTCTGGGGAAATTTGAATATTAGATGTCATATTGCTTTGCTCCAAATTCAAAATTAATCCTGATATAGGAATCAGATTTGATTATTGAAAAAAATTCAGTAAACCTTAAATTGTAGGATGCGTTAGCAGAGAGTACGGCATCGACAAAGATGGTGCGTTACGGCTAAATTTCATTGTCTCTAAGCCCGAAATCCTTGCACAGCCGTAACACAATGCCACTTGCTACAACGCGGGGAACCCGCGCAACGCAGTGCATTGGTGTCAACTTAAGCTAAAAGCTATATAGGGTGGGCGTTGTACAAATACCTCGCGCCCTCATCCCCTAACCCCTTCTCCCGCAGGAGAAGGGGAACTAAATCTCTGGCTCCCTTCTCCCTGTGGGAGAGGGGCTGGGGGTGAGGGCGAAACCTTGCACAAGAGCGGGTTTCACGTTAAGTTGACACAGGTGAACGCAGTGGCTCCCCTACTTAATATTTACTCAATGGGATTGTTACTCAGCACTCAGCACTTAACAATCAATCCAAGCTTGCAAGTAATCTCGCAAAGATGCTTCCTGAACTTTTGCTACTACTTGTTGAGCTTTATCGAGTTGTTCTAAAGCAACATATTGCCTTACCAAGCGGGTGTATTGACTACGGCGATCGCTTTCATCATTTACCTCTATATATTCGTTAATTTGGATAACGCGACTTTCTGGATCGGCAATTTTTTGAGCTACTGCAAAAGCGCGATCGAGTAATGTAATTGCATCTTCATTGCGCCCCAGTTGCATATAAATTTTCGCGATCGCTAATAATTTTGTGGCTTGGATCTCGGGTACTGTTTCTAATTCCACTACTTGCAACGCCACATCAAAAGCGTAGGATGGAAGCGCCTGCTGGAAAATATTATGGTAAGCTAACCCTTGCCCATAAGAAACAGGATGAGCTTGCGCTATCGTTAAAGCAGCAGTGTATTGTCTTTGTTGAATTAGATAATTGACCATTTGGTCGAACAAACGACCCCGCATTTCATTATCTTCTACCTGCTGCGCTGTTTGAATCGCTTGTTCTAAGAAAGATTGTGTTTGTTCTGCATATCCTGCACGTAGATAAGCTTGAGCGATCGCAGCCAGCGCCCAGGCTTTTAGTTCAAGCTGTTTTAAGGCTTGTGTTTGTGCAATTACTTTTTGAATCAAGCTTGTGAATTGTTGCGGTGTCGTTGCTGTCGCTGCTAATTCTGCTCCTGTTAATACCTGATAGGGAGTAAAAGCGGAATTTTCAATTTCTGTCAGCACATCAATAGCTCGATTCCATTGTTGAGCATTAGCATAAGCGATGGCAATTTCTTGCAGACTAGAATTGCGTTGTTCTGGCCAAAACTTACCAGGAATCTGCTTTGCTAATTGTAGTGCTTTATCTATATCTGGCAATGCTAATTGTGCTGAGACAACTTGCCGATACCAATAAGGCTTTGAGTCAAAGTTGGCGTTATTCTTCACCGCATTTAAAATTGCGATCGCCAAATTATACTGTCTTGCATCTACAGCAAATTGCAATATATTGTTGACGTAACCAACATTATTAACAGCGGCTGCCGATTGAATCAAATCGGTGAGTTGGGCAAGAATTTTTTGTACCTGCTGCGGTTGTTTAGCTTTTGCATAAGCCACAGCAACTGCACCCAAAGCCAGCGCCTTCGATTCATCCTGAGTCAGTCTTTGAGCCGCATTCAAGCTAATAGTTAATTGCCCTGATGTCCTGTAAATTTGAATTAGTCTTGATTGGATATTTTGGGCATATTCTTCTTTAGCTACTCGTTTTAAAGCTTGGGCAAACAGACGATTACCCAATCGAGGTTGATTGTTAGTTGCCCAATAAACTGCCATATCTACTAAGGCGAGTGCTTGGCTTTCAGCTTCTTGAATTTTTGCTGTAACAGCTTGAGCTAAATGTAAATCTCTTCGTTTAATAGCATCCCGTACAACTTCTTGGCGAATGTAATTAGGATAAAATTCATTAATAATTTTGTCAGCTAATGACAAAGCGCGTCTGGCTTCACCCAATTGAATATATAGTGTAGCAATCGAGTATAAATGATCCCCTTGAGCGTAGGGATTATCACTCGGCATTTGTTCCACAGTCGCCAAAGCTTGAGATAATGCTTGTTGAGCTTGGGCTTGTTGTTGGAATTGCAGGCAAAATCTGGCTATTTGAATAAATTCAGTAGCGCGAAAGCCAGGATCGGAGATTTGCAGCGCTGCTGTGGTGGCTTGTTGCATAGCGATCGCCACCTGTTCGTTTCTCCCTAGAATGTAATAAGCTTCCGCCAATTGGTATAACTGTTGAGAAATGGCGGAACTACCAGTTTCAGCTAAACTCAGCAAATATTCCTGTACTTTCCCCAGCCACTCAACCCACTTATCTTGTTCTGCACGTGGGAGTTGAGTTAAGGGTTGAAAAATAGTCTGTTCATCTGCAATCAGACTGACAATTACATACTCCCGTTGTTCGTGGCTGGAGAGAAGTGGAATCTGACTGAGTATTTGATTGTATATATTCAGCGCTTGCTCATACTGCTGAACCTTGATTAATTGCTGTGCATCATTACTAGCATCATTAATTTTCTCGTAAATAACTGTCTGGCAAAGTTCTGAGCCAATTTGCACCGTAGATGTCATAGTTTGAGGTATTTGGTTTACTGCTTCAGGACTTACTACAACAAGCTCATCCACTTTTCCTCAAAAGTTCATCTGTGCAAATTATTAGATTTCTCGATGGGAATGATTAAGGGGAAGGGGGAAGGGGTAATGGGGAAGGGGTAATGAGTAATGAGTAATGGGTAATGAGTAATGGGGAAATTCACGGTAGGATGCGTTAGCGGTAGCGTAACGCATCCGCGAGGGGATTGGGGTTGGTGAAAAATTGTGCGATCGCATCTGCGAAACCTGCAAATGAGCTATAGTCTTGTGACAATATGGCAACTTCTAAACCTAATTTTTTCGCATTAGCAGCAGTATAAGGGCCAAAACAAGCAATTACAGAATGCTGATAATCAAATTTTGAGTTGACCATTGTTAAAAAGCTTTCTATTTCTACCGTACTGCTAAAAGCAATTACATCGATCATTCCTTGACGCAGTAAGTCTAATTCCACAGCATAAATATTTTTATCTAAACCAGCAGTTTGATAACTAGGTACACGAGTTACTTGCATACCTAACTTTTGCAACCCTGCAATAAAATTAGGCACAACATCCGGTTCTGGCATTCCCACTACTTCTGGAACTGGTGCTAGAATTTTTTTCTGGTGAATATCAGCAATTTTCGCTAATTCATTAACAATTCCTACTGGGCTAGATTCTGCCGGAATTACATCAACTCTGCGACAAAGAGATAATAATAATTCTGCATCTTTACCAATCGCACAAAGTTTGCAATTTTGCAACGCTGATAGAGAAATATTCAAAACATTCAAGCGTTGAAAAAATGCATTAATTCCATTTCTACTGGTAAATGCAATCCAATCAAATTCATCTATCCGCCTCAAAACAGCATCTAACTCAACATAATCTGTGAGTGAAGTAGTTTCGATAGTTGGCATCAAAAAAGGTAATCCACCTTTTTTGATGATTACCTCCGACAACCTAAAAGCATAACTTCTCGGCGCTGTCACCAGTATTCTTTTGCCATATAAAGGCAATTTTTTGTCATTTGTCATTTGTTATTTGTTATTTGTCATTTGTCATTTGTCATTTGTTATTGGTCATTTGTCATTTGTTATTTGTCATTTGTTATTGGTCATTTGTCATTTGTCATTTGTTATTTGTCATTTGTTATTTGTCATTTGTTATTTGTCATTTGTTATTGGTCATTTGTCATTTGTCATTTGTTATTGGTCATTTGTCATTTGTCATTTGTTATTGGTAATTGGTAATGGAAATTTCTCCCCTGCTTCCCCTGCTTCCTCATCTCCTTCATCCCCCATTACCCCTTCCCCCTTCCCCATTCCCCCAGTCCCCAATCCCCAATCCCTATTGCCAATTCCCCACCAAAACATAAGGTGCCCAATAATAAGGATGCGGTGGTAAATTCTTTAACTGAGGGAACGGTGGATTTTGCTTCAAAGATTCTAACAGCGATCGCTGGGCGTTTCTGAGTGCGTCTGCTTGTTTGACTCCTGGTTGTTTAAGGTCTTGGTAAAATTGACCCATGAGTTTGGTGGTGGAAGCATCGCCTACAGGCCAAAGAGTTGCTAGTGTACTACGGGCTCCAGAACGCACCGCCATTCCAGCTAAACCTAAAACTGCTCGCTCATCGCCAGTCGCAGTTTCACAAGCACTCAGCACAAGTAATTCTATAGCTCTATCTTGTCCCCTCAACAAAGTACTCAACTCATTAATACTGATACTTTTCGCATCCCCTGTAATAATAAAATTCCGTTGGGGATTAGAACTAAACAAACCATGAGTTGCGAGGTGAACTACAGGGAAATTTGATTGCAATTGCTTTTGAATAGTTTTGGCGGTGAATTCTTGATTTAGCAGTTTTTTAGAACTAGGAAAGGTTTGTTTAATTTGGTCTAATTCCTTGGGGACGTTCACCAATGCTGCAAAATATTCTCCTTGGACTTTCAGTTGCTCGCTCACTCCTGCGGCTAATACTTTTAGCGGTCTCCTTTGCAATTGTTTCGGATTAATTAATTGCAAACTAGGAACCAAGGCTACACTATATTTCTCAATTAAATAATTCTGTCCGTTGTAAAGAGCAGCTATTGGTACTCGCTGCAATCTGCCATTTAAGACAAATACTAAAGTTTGAATTTGGTTTCTATCTAATTCTGCCTCAAAAGGTTTAATCAGCCAGTTATAAACTTCGCCAAATATTGGTAATAATGTTTGCAGATTATCTTGGAATTCCTTGGGGTCGGGGTTAGAAGTAAAGACAATATTTCGCGCCGAAGTATTGATACTCGCGTTATCTAAATTATCGTAAAGCTTATCGAGAGTTTCATTAACTTTTTGTTCGCTGATGGGAATTTTGACTTCCTGCAAAGATTTACCCGGTATCGAAGCGATTACTTCTAAGCGGTCAGGCAAAACTATGGGATAGATAACAGCTGCGTGGGGGTCAATATTATCAATTTGTACCGCGACATTTGTAGTTTCAGAGCAGGGGTCTTGAAAGAAGTTATCGAGTTCTGCTAGTTGCAAAGATTCTATGACTCTGCGGGCTAATTCTAAACGTTCTTGGGGTTGTTTAGTGGTTGATTTTTGCTCTTTAAGTCCTGCATTAGAGACGATGAGAGAATTTAATTCTTCAGCGCTGAGATTAGATTGCAAAAGCAAATCTACTAATTCCACATAAACAGGTTTGACTTCTTGGATAAAGTCAAACTGTACATCTTGGTTATTAGCATTTAAATCGCTACGCAGAGATTGCAAAGTACTAAAAGCGGCGGTGTAAGCTGCGATCGCACCTTTGGGATCTCCTTGGCTGCGTAATAATCTCCCTAACTGAGATTGCCAAAGATAAGTAACTTCCCGCGCATCACCGTTAATATTTTGTTCTTGGGCTAACATCAGCGCTTGTTGGGTAAGTGTTGTAGCCTGGCTGAATTTTCCTTGCTTTTGATACAGTTTACCCAAGTAGCCCAAAGCGTAACTTTCAGCTTGCCGATCCTGGAGATTACGCGCTTGTTGCAGTGCAGCATTTAATACTGGTTCAACTTTGTCTAATTGTTCGCTTTGCATCAAAGATTCGGCAAAGTTGATTTGGGCATAAATTGCAGCGCGACTGGGAGGAAGATTACCCAATTGCGATGCAATTTCACCTTGCAAAGCTTGTGCATCTTGGTTTAACGGTAACCGCAACTGCGAGAGAAAATCTTGCGCCCGTTGAATTAAATCAGCTTCATTAAATCTCGTCCAAGAACCGATACGGCGTTGCGTCTGTTCGCCCCACCATTTTTGAATATCTAGTAATAATTGAAGGTGATTTAGTTGAGCTTGAATTTTAGGAATTGCTGGGGCTGATGCTAATTTTGCTCCTTGGCTATAGTAGTTAAAAGCTTGCTGATAAGGTGCTAGTGCATCCGCCAGAGATTTGCGATCGATAATTTCCGTAACTGCATCATAATCCCAGCGATCGCGGCTTTGGTTTCCTAATAGGCGTTGAGTATTTCCTAAACTCAGCAGCACCCCACTTTTAGCAGGTGATTCTCCCATTGCGGATAGACTCAACTGCAAAATTTCTTGTGACTGTTGTAAGAATCCCTGCTTGCGGAGAATATCACCCAGGCTATGTAAACCAATTCCTTGAGTAAGAGACAAAGAACCTTGTTGTTGAGCAAAGGTTTTTTGAACTTCGTCGATTTGATTGGGACGACAATCTGGGTTTTTAATTGCTAAAGCTTGCAATACAGTCTTACAAGCGGTGGGATAAAGCCCCAAATCTTGCAAAGCCTGAGACTTATTGATCAGACTCTTACTCATCCCCTCGCGATCGCCCACTTTTTGATAAGCCTCAGCCGCCCTTTGCCATAACTTCGCTGCTGCTTCTAATTGTCCCGCATTGTAGCGCTGTTGCCCTTCTCGAGCTAGGTCTAGGGCTGGGGATTGGGGGGACTGGGGACTGGGGACTGGGGATTGGGTAATGGGTAATTGGTAATTGGTAATTGGTAATTGGGTAGTCGATAATTTTTCTAGTTCTTGGGAGTTCCTAAGTTGTTGACTACCAGAATTTGACCAAGCAGGAATACTCAAACTAGATAACAAGCCCAATAAAGCCGAAAGTATAAAAACTAATAAACGACGATATTTTTTATAAAACATAGTTTTGTTATTTGGTATTTATTATTGGTTATTTCCCCTTTCCCCTTTCACCCTTCACCCTTCACCCTTTCCCCCTTCCCCCTTTCCCCCTTCCCCCTTTAAAACGCTTTATACTCCAATTGAAAATACAACCCATTGTCTTGCCATGTGCGCTTGTCGGTATCAATACTCACTAAAGGAATCCCCCAATCGAGGCGGGCTGTAAATTTATCGCCCATTTGCCAGAGTAAGCCTAATCCTAAGCCTGCGAGTGTGTTGGGGCTGGAGTTTTCTCTGCCTGTATTCCATACAGTACCGACATCGATAAATGGGGCTACTTGTAAAGTTCCTTGCACTTGTGGGAAACGGGCGACGGGTAAACGCAATTCGGCGGATGCGAAAATGCCGTTATCGCTGAGTAATGTATCTTGGCGATAACCGCGCACTGTTCCTTGTCCACCTAAACTAAATTGTTCAATGGAAAGTAGAGAGTCACTGGCTAATTGCACATTAGAACGTAACAATAATGTGGGTGCGATCGCACCTTGGGTTGAGGGTGTACCAAGGAGGCGTAAATATATCAGCTGTCCCCGCCAGAGAAAATATCTACTATCTGGTTCGTTATTATTAATCGTGGCATCAAAAGCCCCAATCCCAACGTTAAACTCGGAACGCGCGGCTAATACTTCTTTCCGGCTGCGTTGTAGCCATTCTTGAGCAAAACTCAATTCGCTGATTCGCGTTTCTCCTTGATCGTTAGCACCAGGAAATAGGGGAAACTTTACACCTTGAATCGAAGAAAAACTTTCCCTTCTGGCGGCTGAGAAACTAAGTGTCAGTTCTTGACTGAATTCTGGTGTCGCCCTTTGGATGACGGGTTGACGATAAGTTAGTTCAAATTCCCGCGAATTCACCTCAATATCCAAATCATTGAATGGCGGTTCCACGATGCGGTTGTCTGTGATGCGGTAGTTAAAGCCAATGGTGCCATTGCGAGCATTTATAGGTATAGTGTAGCCACCTTCATATTGATTGCTACCATCGGTATTACTGTAGGAGACACTCAACTTATCTCCTATTCCCAGCAGGTTAGCTTCTGATAAGGTGATACCACGCTCAAAACTACCGACGCTGGGGTTGCGATTATTATTGAGGTTGACTTGGGCATTAAATGTTCTGGCACCTTTGACATTTACCGCCAAAGAATTCACACCAGGCCTAGTACCAGCAGTTAATTCCGCATCCAAACTCTCAATTAAAGGATTGAGTTGCAATATTTGCAAAGCTTCCTGTAACTGATTGATATTCAGAGGTTTTTTTGCGCCTAAAGCAATTCGACTGCGAATATAATTTGGGTTCAACCGTCCTTTCGTAACGTTGACTTGAATATCTTCTAAACTGCCTTCCACCACCTGAATTTTGATGATTCCAGAACGGAATTCTTGACTCGGTATGTAAGCACCAGAGGTAATGTAACCCTTTTGGACATACAGTTGAGTGATTTGATTCGCCGCTTGCAGAAGTTGGGCAAAGGCGATGGGTTTATTGGTAAAATCTGCGATCGCCTGACTTAATTCTGCTTGGCTAAATGCTGTATTCCCCACAAACTCAAACTGCTTCACTGTGATATTCCCCGGAATATCACGCACTTCATCGGGTGATGGTGGCGCTGTGGGTGGTATTTGAATCGGTGCAGGTTTTGGTGTTGGCGGTAGAGGCTGAGGTGGTGGTAGTTCTGGCGGCTTTGGCGTTACAGGCTGTGGCGTTACAGGATTAGTTGTTTGTCCCAGCACAGAGGTTGTCTGATGTAGTAGAGTCACCAGCACCATTAAGGAAAGATACGGAGATAAAGAAAATTTCGGTTTCCTCACACTCGCACTCAATGGCAGTTTTTGACAACGGTTAACAGATGACGTACCACCTGAGATCAATGGAAACAACATTGGTAATTCAATCCCTTTCCCCTTTTTCCCTTCTCCTTTTCCCCCTATTTCTCCCCAATTCTGTTTAATTTGCATGGCAGTTAGATGAAGGTAATCCAGAACTATAGGGACTAGCAGATGGTGCTTGACTGGCGAGAACTAATACTCCTTGGCTATTGACATACCAACCGCGTGCTGGCTCTGGCAGTTGTGCAGTACGATTAACTTCTGTAGCAGCGCTAGGAACAGCAGGTTCAAAACTGACTAAAGCTCCACTACTGAGGGCTTCACTGGGACGGGGTGGTAATCCCCCACGTCCAGTAATCGTAAATTCACTCCGCGCTTGTCTGGCTGTGGCTCGACAAGCTTGTGCTACCACCTGTTCTGGTTGCGCTACTTCTTGGGGAATATCCACAATTTCAAAGTTACTTTCTGCTTCTGGTGTAATAATTGTGATTTCACCAGCTACCCCCAGTGCAGAACTGGCACTAATCTGGCATTCTGGACAGGCAAATAACCCTCTGGTGTTGATGCTAATGTTTCCCCCCCTACCCTGAAAAGCATCGGCGGTAATTTTACTACCTTCTAGTAGCGCCACGAAGTTAGCCGGACTAAAACCAGTAATGGTAATGTTACCCCCATTACCACTGCCACCTGCGGTAGCAGATATCTGGCTGTTATGGCGCATCAGCAAAGTTCTCGTTTGCAGGTTGATGTTGCCACCTTCACCAGATGTAGTGGTTGCAGAGATGGTGCCTTGATTATCTAAAAAGATGGAGTTAGCGACAACTTGCATATTACCTGCATTGCCAGGGCCTAAACTTTGTACGTCAATTTTGGCACCATCTCTCACAATCAGTTTTCCGGTAGATATGCTGACATCACCAGACGCACCTGTCGCTGGTAGTTCGGGTAAGTTAGCACGTCCCGCCGCCGCTGAGATACCACCCAGCACTAAATCGCCAACTTTGGTGCCGCTAAGTTCAATTGACTCTGAGGCGTTGACAGTTAATGTTCCCCCTTTCCCTGCACCCAAGGTAGCAGTTGATGCATCTGCCCCATCACGCAGAATCAGTTTCTTAGTAGAAATCGTTAAGTCGCCGGAGCGAGATGCGCTAAACCCTGTAGTACCCAAACCGCTAGGAAATCTCGCATCAGGTAAAATACCAGCAATTTCTACAGACTCAGTGGCATTAACTATGACATTCCCCCCAGTACCACCAAAGGGAATCACACCAAATGGCAGGGAACTGCCTGTATTACTACCAATTACTCCATCTTCTACAAATAGTTTGCCTGTATCAATTCGCAAATCGCCGCCCTGTCCTGTACCAAAGGTAGTGTTAGTGTAGATCCCTGTTAACAATGCCGCACCGGGTGGCGTTCTCTCTATTTGCACAGAATCACTGGCTTTGATCAATACATCCCCACCTGCACCATTGCCTAAGGTGGGACTAACAATTGTACCGCCATCTTGCAATCTTAACTGCTTGGTATCAATGATAATGTCACTAGCTGTACCAGTACTGCCACGGACATTTCCGGTTTGAATAGCAGAACCATTCACATCTACAACATCGCTGGCGCGGATATTGACGGTTCCTCCTATTCCTGAGGTGAATGTGGGACTAAAGATAATCCCGCCATTCTGCATCTTGAGGGAGCGAGTCTCTAGATTGAGGTTACCAGAAGTACCTGCACCCACAGAGCCAATAAATATGCCAGTGCCTCTATCGGTGGGTTTCAGCGTTCCTAATAAAGCTCCCACCTGAAAAGTACCTTGGAACTCAGCAAATCCAGTACCTACTATGTCGATAGAGTCAGCAGCGCGGATATTGAGGTCTCCACCTTTACCTTCACCATAGGTAAGTGCAGAGAAAAACGAGCGATCGCTCATTTTTAATTTACCTGTATCAATCGTTAAGTTACCGGCTGCTCCTGCACCTAAATTGTCACTAGATATCTGGCTGCTACCAGACATCTCTAAGGTATCTTTGACTTTTAAATCAATGGTGCCACCTTTACCCCCAGTAGTTACTGCGGTAATGCCACCTTGATTATTCAGCGAAATTGAGTCAGCATTGACTCGCAGCGTCCCTGCATCCCCTGAACCATCATTCCTCACAGTCGCTTGTGCCCCATCTGTAACTGTGAATCTTCCTGTGTTAATTGTTACGTCTCCCGATGCCCCACTGGGTACAGGCGGCACCCTTAATAACTGTTGCAAAGTGGGATCGACAATATTTGCAGAGGAGATAATCAAACTAGGATTGACAGAGCCGGAGACTTTACCACTCAAATCTACTGACTCTTTCGCATTAATGGTAATGCTGCCAGCTGGGCCACTTGCTAAGGTCGAAGCATCAATTCTGCCGCCATCTTTGATGACTACACGCTCGGTATTAATTGCCACACTACCTGCCTTGCCTGGGCCAGCAGTGCCAGCAGAAATGGCGCTGGGTGTAAAAACACCTGGTGCAACACCAATTAACTCCACTAATTTATCAGCATTTATATTGACATTCCCACCAGAACCAGTACCACCAACTGTTACTGATGTAATCGTCCCTCCAGATAAGGCACTCAATTGTGTGGTTGAGATTGTGAGTCTGCCAGCATCACCAGCACCAAAAGTTGCCGCAGTAATATTAGTAAACCGACTAAGGTTAAAAGGTGAAAAGCCAATTACCTGCACAGATTGATCGGCATTGATATTAATATTGCCACCGGGAGCTGCCGTGTAGGTAACCGCAGAAATAGCAGCACCATCTTGAATGACTAGGCGCGGAGTGAAAACATTAATATCTCCGCTTTTACCAGCGCCCAGAGTTTCGGTAAATAAGTTGCTAGAGATTTGCCCATTGGTGGTAGTACCCACTAATGTTAAGGAATCAGTAGCTTTCACATTGATGCTACCAGCTGATTGCGTTCCTTGGGTTTGAATTAATACTACCGAACCGTCGCGAATACCAATGTTGCGTCCCTGCAACTGAATTGAGCCGCTACCAGGGCCGCTAGTATCAGCTAATGCTTTTTGAGATAAAGAAATATCCCCAAAATTGCTCACACCTTGATAACCTAAATTCCAGCCTTGAGCATTAGGATTGAGGCTGACTAGACCACCTGCGACGCTACCTAAATCAATGCGTCCGCCTTCAGCTGTCAGTGTACCACCCTCGGAAATAATTCCTCCGCCTACCAAAGCTAATGTATTACCAGGTTTCACTTTTAAGCCATTAGTAGCGCCCCTAGTGAAGGGCGAGAAAATGGGACTTTGCAGTGAGATATTATGTCCCTGTCCTTGCAGTCTAATAGCTGCCGGATTTTGCCCAAATTGCAAACCCACTGGCACGCTAATTGTTAGTAACGGGGGAGTGGCAATATTTTTAGCACCAAATTCTGCACCATCAGCAAATTTGACACTCTCCGCCGTACTTGCCAAAAATGAACCCCCAATATTCAGTTGGGCATTGGCACCAAAATTAATCCCACTGGGGTTAATCAGGATAAAATTTGCACCATAATTTTCTCTGATTAAACCATCAATATTAGAAATTGAACCACCTGTGACGCGGTTGATGATGTTAGTAATGTTATTTAAATTTGTGTTGTTATTGAAAAAAGCCTCGCCGCCAGTGGGTACAGAAAATTCCCGAAAGCTATGGAAAAGGTTGCTACCTACTTGCGAACCACCAGTAATTTCATAGATGTTACTAGCAGAACCAGAAATATTCACCTGAGTACCAACGCTGCTATCTGCAGAAATTTGTGCAGAGGCATAGTCAGCAGCAAATACGCAGCACAGGTAAACACTACAGGTAATCAAAATTTGGCGAGGAACTTGTTTCATTTTCTACAGAGGAGAATAAACCCCACGTAAACTTTACTTAAAATTTACTTAAAGCTTTTTTTAGGTTGAATTTCAGTAAATTCAACTAAAAAAATAATAATATTGAGTCTATATGCAACTGTAATTTTCGGTCAAGAAAGGAAGTCAGTAAAAATGAGCAAAAACCACTCTTGGTTGACAATGGGAACAGTTCCGCTTTGGGCTTTAGGAGCAGTAGCGGCCTTCTCTGTACCCAGTACAGCCACCAGCACAGTAGAAGTTAGCTGTCGGAATGATGGTAGTACTCCTACGGTAGTTGTTACTTTACTTCAAGAAAACACTACTAAAGAACACACTCTTTTTAAATTTCTGCCCCAATATTTCTCTGACGAAGATGCTCTAAAAACCTGTCAGAACGCAGCTACAAATTTACAGGCTGTTTATGACAAAGGCACTTCTCAATATTTGACAACTGACAAGCTCAATGGTCAATCTACCGTGTGTGCCGTAGCCCGTAGAGGTGTTGGTTGCGATCACTATAGTGCCCAGCTTTTATTTACTTTCCAACCTACAGATAACCCCTCTCAAGCTCTGTACGCCATTTTAGGTAATGATTTCAAGCAAGTACAAGCTCCTGATGTGCGGACTATTAGCCGTATATATACGGATACCAAACCTTCTTGGTGGCCATTTAAATAATTTCCCTGTGGCTTGGATAATTTGCAGTCAAAAATAATACTAGTCTTTGTTTTTACAGGTTCGCACAACTATCACTACAGGGAACTTCCAAATAAAAAATAATCAATTGCTGCCTTGAGCAGGGGGAACAGAGGATGCAGAGGAGGAAGAAGACTATATTATGGCTTTCGCTCTGAACACTGGATAATTTAATTTCTGGAAGCCCCTTGGGAGAAGATTCAAACTCCTTCCAATTGTAAGTGCTGTAGGTGTAAACCCTTGTTCTCTTCTGCCTCCTGCCTCCTGCCTTCAGCTTGTCAAACCACCAAGCTATCGGCAATTTCTCTTGCCTTGCTCTGCGGCTTCGTAATTTGGTTGCAGCTTTAAAGCTTGATCAAAAGCCGCGATCGCTTTTGTTGGTTGGTTAAATTCACAAAGGCTCAAGCCTAAGTAATACCAAGTTTCGGCTTTTTGGGAATTGCTCAGTTGCGGACGCTCTAGCATTAAATAAAATTGCCCGATCGCTTGATCGTCCCGTTTTAATCCTTGTAGCGCGATGCCTTTACCCCGCAAAGCTGTAAAGTATTGGGAATTATACTTTAATGCTTGGTCGTAAGCATTCAACGCTGCTTGGTGGTCTTGTTTTTGAGAAAAAGCCTTGCCTTGATAACTAAAGGCTACTGATAACTCTTTAGCATGGGATTCTTGTCCTTCGGCTTCTTGCAGCTTTTTCAACATCTCAATTGCTTGGCTAATGGCGGTAATTGCTGCGTCTGGCTGCTTGAGTGCGAGGAGTGAGTCAGTTTTATTTACCCAGAAAACCGGATCTCTGGGGTTAAGGGCAATAGCTTTATCAAAAGCTGCGATCGCTTGTTCGTATTGCTTGAGATTATATAGGGCTTCGCCACGGCAATTCCAAGCATAAACAGCGCTTGGTTGAATAATCGTAGCTGTGGTGCAGGATTCTAGCATTTGCTTGTAATCTTTCATCCCTGCTAAGGCATAGCCCCGATTAGTCCAAGATTGATAGTAGTTACTATCGATTTTTAACAGCTTGTTGTATTTGGCGATCGCTTCTTGATATTCTCCTTGATGCAATAAATCATTACCGCGTTTAAAAATCGTTTCTACTTCTAGCCACTTAAACACATTTAACCCAAACAACATCAAGCCGGAACCACATACCATCAAGGCAGCTATTCCTAGTAAAGCCCATAATTTTTTCTCTCCCCGATTCTCAGAAGCAATGGTAGTTTTAGCAGCACTAAAAGCCGTAACTGAGGCGGTAGAGTTGGATGTGGAATTGGATAGAGCTGTTTTTGCCATTGCGGGATGGAGAATGTTCTCTAATTCCCTTTCTATCCACTGGCGGTCAAATACTAATTGATAAATTCGATTCGCCACTCTTAACTTATCTTGCTGTTGCACTATTAACCCCAAATTCAGGAGTTCGGCTTCTTCTGGACTGCTATTAGCCAGGATTTCTCCCTGTTGCCAAATTTGTTGGTATAGCTCCAATAAAGATAAGGGATCGAATTCCTGATTAGCAATAATGCTGTCACGAATTGTTTGTAAATGCTCAGATGCTATCTGATTTTCCCAATTATTAATCAAGTGGGTTTGGACTAACTGCTGCACCTTGGTAGCTTCTGCACCAGCCGGAATAAAAGTTTCGGTTTCTGACAGTAATCGGCACAGTTTTTCAGTCAGAATTTGTTGAGCATCTGTCCAGTACAGGACTTCTGAAAGCAAATCTGTTGGCGAACTGGCTTTAGCATCTAAATTAAATAATTTAATGGTATTGAGGCTAAACAGTCTTAACTTAGCTGATTCTTTTTTAATCCAATAGGCATCAAACACGGATTTGTAAATGCGGTTAGCAACTTTCAGCTTGCTATGTTGTTTCGCGATCAATCCCAAATTTAACAGTTCTGTTTGTTCTGGACTGTCTATGGTGGCTACCTCGCCCTGCTGCCAAATTTGTAAGTAAAATTCCAGCAGTGCTAAGGGGCTGCATTGCTGATTTTTGATGATGCTGTCACGAATTTTCTGTAAATGTTCCGCAGCTATTTTTGTTTCCCAATTATTAATTAAGCGGCTTTGTACTAGCTGTTGCACTTGTTCGGCTTCTGCACCTTGGGCAATAAATTCCTGGGAATCAGACAGCAATTGACAAACTTTTTGTGTGAGTAATGGCTGACCCTCTGTCCAAGATAAGACTTCTCCTAAAACAATATCAGGACAGCTAGCTCTTTCTGCTAATTTAAATAATTTGATCGTGCTGCGGCTAAACAGTTTTAATTTAGCTAATTCTTGCTGAATCCAGTTATCATCAAAAACCAACTGGTAAATGCGATTAGCAACTCTGAGTTTGTGATTTTGCTTAACTACTAATCGCAACTGCAAAAGCTCAGTTTGTTCTGGAGTGTTATTCGCCTCAACTTCACCCTGCTGCCAGATTTGTTGGTACAGTTGCAACAGCAATGAAGGTTTGCATTGCTGATTTTTGAGAATGCTGTTGCGAATTGTCTGTAAATGTTCAGCTGCTACTTGCGTTTCCCAGTTGTTAATCAAGCGGGTTTCTACTAGCTGTTGTACTTTTGCCGCTTCTTTTCCTGTTGCAATAAAATCGTCGGACTCGGCAATTAATCGACACAGCTTTTGGGTAAGAATGGGCTGGCCATTAGTCCAATAAAGCACTTCTGTCAGCACTGCTTCTGGAGAAGCAGCTTTTTCTTCTAATTTGAATAATTTAATTGTGCTGCGATTAAACAGTCTTAATCTTGTGAATTCCGATTCTGCCGAATGCGGATCTAAACCTGATTGAGAAACGTAATTCGAGGTGTTCAGGTTATTTTGTGCCTCCCCTCCTGGCAAATGCGATCGCTCTATTTGCTCTGGAGAGCTATTTGTGGATTCTTCTCCCTGTTGTTGTGCTTCCAAAACCAGATGCTCCAGAAAAAATTTGATTGTATTTGGTTTCAGCCAACCCTTAAATATAGCTAATTCGCCAAAGCGCAATCCTTTATGTGGTTGTTCTGCAAGGATAGTGACGATTTGCTGCTCATTTAACAACCCAGCGTCTTTTAAGTACACTCCCAACGGCTGTTTTGCTTGCTGTTGCAATACAGCAGGCCATTGCTCAGAGAAAAAATCAGCTGTTTCTTGTTTGAGCCATCCATGTGAGACGAGAATATCACCGATCCTCACGCCAGCATACTGCGTCTGCTCTTGAAGAGCGATCTCTATCTGTGCCGATGAGATGAGGTCAGCCTGTTGTAGAACTTTACCAAGGGGCTTCATAAAAAAGAGCGGATATTTAAGCTAAGTCATGAAAATAGGGAAATAGAATAACTTTTTATTTGATTACTTGATATTGTAGGGACATTTTACCATTCGAGTAGCAATTATGACTATATATCAATGATTAGCTAATACCAATTCTTTATAATCCGCTACTGTCTGTGCACGGTAATTTCATGAGGATAGTACTGCTATCTCAGTGTTGCTTGCGTGATGTAGGGAAATGTTTGCATTGGGTAGTACTGCTTCATAAAAATTTTAATTGGTGCAGGAGGCAGGACAAGACAGTTCGGTTAAGGGGGAAAGGGAAACGGGAAAAAGGATTGAATTCACCCTTACCCTTTTCCCAAATCACGAGGGAGATGCAAAATACTGATCCGAACCGTATTGGGAGGTAGGGGGCAGGAGGTAATTCCTATATAGATTCAGAGGATTTGATGAGGATAGTTTTTTTGCGGTGGGTGCGTCTTGAAAAGAATTTTTCTCCTCTTTTTCCTGAATAGGCATGGAATATTTTTTATACCAAAATAGTAAAAGGTCATCTCTTAACTAGGGATGACCTGTTGACAAGCCAAAATCAGGGTGAAGTAGATTAATTCACTTTAAACATCTCTACAGTGGCTTGTAATTCTTGGGAAATTTCCACAGTCTGTTGTAGAGATTGGCACACTTTACGCGAGTCATTGCTAGTCAGTACGGATACTTTGGAAATGTCTTGCATCAATTTGCTGACTGCTTGCGATGTTTCAACCTGAGATGCTGTGGCTGCAGAAATTGACTGGACTAACTCATCAATTTGTGCAGATACATTGAGAATTTCATTCAGGGAGGTTTTGGCATTTTCCACAATGTGAGTACCTTCTACTACCTGCTGAGTTCCCTGTTCCATCGCTTTCACTACTTCAGTGGTTTCCCGTTGAATTTTCTTGACTATCTGCTCAATTTCTTGGGTAGCATCAGCGCAACGGGCTGCTAGGGAAGCAACTTCTTCAGCAATAATTGCAAAACCTTCTCCTTCTGTACCGGATCTGGTGGCTTCCAAACCAGCATTGATGGCTAAAAAGTTGGTTTGCATAGCGATTTGATTAATCAAGGCGACTACATGGGAAATTTGTTGTGAAGATTCGCCCAAACGCTTAACTTTTTTCGCTGTATCACCAATTGTAGAACGCAATTTTAAGGTGTTTTGTACAGCTAAATCCATCGCCTCGCCATTGTGTTGAGCCGTAGAAGATGCTCTGTGAGCCACAAGCGCAGCTTGTCTGGCATTTTCGGCTACAGCTTCAATAGAAACTTTCATTTGGTGAATACTATTTAAGCCGAGGCTGATATCATCTGTTTGTTTGAGGGCTTTATCTGCCAGTTGACGGATGGCTACTTCGTTGTCACCTAGGGCTGTATTTACCTGGATAGCCGAGGCTTTCACTTTTGTCACAATCACACGCAAACTTTCTACAATGGAGTTGAAAAAGTCTGCAACTGTTCCCAATTCTCCGTATGTGACTTCCGATCGCACTGTCAAGTCACCTTGGAATGCGCCTTCGATATCGCTGAGGAGTGTGAGGATTTGCTGTTGTAAAGCCTCGTTGTGTTGGCGTTGTTCTAGTGCAGTTAATTCGGCGCGGGAACGTGATGTGTCGATTTGTTCTAAGAGAGATGATTGCTCTAGTGCATAGCCGATAGGAATCGCCACCTGCTTTAACAAATTAATTTCTATATCATCCCACTCACGGAAACCAGAACATTGGTGAGCAATCAACAAACCATAGAGTTTGTTGTCAATCAAAATTGGAGCTACTAAATTGGCTTTAACTGCAAATCTTTCTAGTTGGACAAGGTGACAGTCACTCAAGCTAGCTGCATAGATATTTTCTAGTACTTGTACCCGGCCTCTTTGATATTTTTGAACATAATCCCTGGCAAAACAAGGATCAGTAATTTGTTCTCCTAAAGAGGATGGCCAATCAGCTCCCACGGATTCGGCAATAATTGTGCCTTCCCAATTTTCGTTGAAGCGATAGACAATAACGCGATCAGCTTTGATGGCTTCTCTAGTGCTGCTGACTGCTACATTGAGGATTTTTTTAGCGTTGAGCGTACCCCGGAAGCGAGCGGTAATTTCATTGACTATTTGTGATAGTTTGGCTTCATTTTCTTGGCGAATTGCTTGTTCTGTGAGCTTATCTGCCATTTGATTAAAGGTATTAGCCAATTGCCCGACTTCATCACTGGCAAAAATCTCCGCCCGAGCAGTGCGATCGCCTGTGGCAAATTTTTGAGCTGTTTGCTCTAGATGCTGAATTGGTTTAACAATGCCGCGCCGAAATACCAGTGCCCAAAATGATATGATTAATAATGCTAAAACTATGGTTAGAACTTCTACCCAAAAGCTATTTTCTAGTAATTGATTGAGGGCAGTTTCTGGAGTTCCTCGCACTAACACTGCTACCGAGTTTTCATCTACTACAGTAGCTAAACCATCATTGGTTTCAATGATTTTATTCGGCACTGCTTTCGCTGCCATTGTGTAAGTTTGGTTACCTACTTTTATCCTGCCGGTAACTGGATTCCCATTGGCTGATATTGCTGCTGCCAATAAATTTTTCCCGGTTGCGGGTAATGGCACATTTGTTTGTGCTTGATTAATATCTTTAGATGAGCCTTGATCCAAAGCTGTTGCTAAAGAAAATTCGCCTGTTGGTTGGCTGAGGTAAACCGCACTATAGCCACCACCAGTGGCTTTTAATGTTCCTTTGACAATGGGTTCTTTCCCATTCACAATGTCTCCAGAAATTAAAGCCCCAACTACTTCTTGAGTTTTGGAGTTTTTGACAGGTGTGACTGTATAACGAATCAGGGCATTTTGGTTACTAAAACCTTCTGGTAAGACAGGTGATTCTTTGCTGATTTCTGACCAAGTGACTATTCTTGTAGCTTTGATTTGTTGCGGATTATTTAATACCTCACTCACCAAATTATCGGGGTTAAAAATCTCGCCTTCCCGATTAGTATTGCCATTAACAATAATTTTAAAATCTTTACCAACTAAGGTGGCGTATTCAATTTTTCTGGCTTTAAGTTCGTTGGTGAGAATTTGCTTAACTTCTTGCTTTAATGTTGGCGTTAATACTTGCCCTGAGCTATGCAAAACCGCAGCTTGAATAATTGCCGGATTATCAGATTGACCCCGGAAACCAAAGCCCATCTGATTAATTTTGATATTGTAATTAATATCTGTAACAGCTAACTCTGACTTGGCTTGCTCAAGTGAGAGAGTCTGCAAATTACTCGTAATTAAGTATCGACCAACTAAGCTAATACCCACAATCGATACTAATTCTGACGCTATTAAAGCAATCAGTTGTTTGCGTCCAATAGAAAGATTATAAAATCGCTGGAATAAAGACTTAATTAATCCTTGCTGTGCCTGTTGGTGTTGAGGAATTGGCGCTCCTAATCCTAGGGAGTAATTACTCTGCTGCTCAAGGTTTACGGGTGGGTTTAAAGATGATGGCTGATACTCTGATGTCAAAGTAGTGTTGCCATGAAGCCTATTATTCATAAAAAATCTTCACCTGTCAGTCACTGAAAATACCCTAAATACGGAAGTATCAATATCCAGTCAGATTAATACTTAATATTTAATACTGAACTTCAAGCCAGGTTTTAAACTCGTGACTGGAAACTAATAAATTTCATCTATTTTATGGAAAAGATAGCTATAAAAGTAGATACGATATCACCCCTGATATTGAGTAGTAGATAGGTGAAAATTACCTGGCACCATTGGGATAATAAAATATATTTTGCTAATATTTATTACCCATCTCTTCGTAACTACTTTAGGCGCTCTATCTGCGATTCCCGGATTTTAATTTTGAGTGTCAATATCTCATAATTGCCATTTTCGGGATACTTGCTGATAGATATTCCTAGAGCTAACTTTCATTTGTGTTACTGACTTCCAAGCAAGTAGCTTGATTTTGGTAAACACATAGTAATTAATAGGGAACAGGTAAAAGCTCAAACAATTGGTACGAGTTGCTAAATCATGAATATGTTGTAAAAAATTTTTAACTCATAATCTGGCAACCCTTGTTGATTTCAGTACAATAGCTACATGAATTTTCTCTGCCTCAGTAATGCACCTAGTGGTTTTTACGTAAAGAAAATTTCCTAAATAAAAACCTATGCTGATAACAAAGAATGGCAATAATACCATGAAATCTTTTCACTATTAAAGTGTTAATATCAGGCTGATGTATGGTTAAATCAGTGTTTACCATAATTGCTGTGAAGCAAAGCAAATTTTGATGAAATTGATATTGTTTTGACTTCAACCTTGTAAGTAACTAATTATGCCATATATTGAGCATTATTTTGTAGTTATTTAAGTGACTTTATAAAAATAATACCTTTGTTAGATTTTAACTTTACAATTCTCCCAGTATTTCTGTCAAGCAAATTTAACAGGTATTGTTTGCTACAAAAATATATACTTAAGTTTGTGTGTCTTAGTATTACCAAGCAGTCCCAGAATATAAATTATTACTGGGTAGGTGAGAATCAAATATTAAATTTTTATATAGCTATCTGGTTGAATTGCAGAAATAATTTACACAAAAAGAAAAGGAATAGGGAACAGAGGATAGGGGAGAAGAATCCAGGTATGTTCAGTTATTTTCCAAATTAAATATGAGTTTCCTAGCAGCTATTTGATGCATGAACTTACTCGTTGCTTCAAAGGGGTGAACGAAAAAAGGTGTGGGGAAGAGCTTAGTTAGCGTACATCATACGCTAACTAAGCTCTGACTCATATAGATGTTAACTCTTATGAGAGTATGAATTATTTTTGAAATCTTGCCGCTTCTTCAACTAGGTCATTGAGTCCTAGTTCTAATGTATGAAGCACCTGGTTTAACGCTTCGATTTTTGTCCGATTTTTCATCATCTCAACTGCCTTTAAAAAAGCAGGACTACCTGCTTTACCAATATATTGATGACAACTTTTGCTACCATTTTTGGTAACAAAGATAGGTTCTCCTGATTGCCACTTGTAATACCAATAAGCGCCACCCTTACCTTTGGCGCGGTAACGAACAATCCAACAACTATTAGCAGCTACATCACTCTTAAGAAGAGTAGAGATTTCTTGGTTGATTTCTTCTCTTTTGGCTTGTAATTGTTCTATTCTATGTGCTAAATCTGAAAGATTCTGTTCTCTTGTTTTGACCACTATGTAAGTACTAACTTCAAAGGACAAGTTTTATCGTAAACTTTACGCTACCTGACTGTAATTGTAAGATTTGGATGACCAAAAATTTGACCATCGAGTTGAATTACTTAAATATGCTGCCCTTAATGCCATAACTCCTTCAGCTCCAAATAAAGACCAATGCATTCCCGCTTGTTTTAATCTTTGTGTAACCACACGCCGATTGGAGCTTTCAACCACTCCCGAACCAATCATTAAACCAGCTTTTAAATAAGAGTGATAATCAATCCGACTCTGATTATTAGTTAAATAACGCTCTAAATCGGTAATAGCTCCCTTTAAATCTTTCTTCTTTTTGGGGAATTGATGACAATTTTCAATTACTGTATTCCATTGTGATTTTTTTAGTAATTGTTGTTGAGTTTTTACCCAATCCAATTGATAGTCTTCGTTATTTGGATACGCTGCTTTCGCTACTGCCCACACATATTCCGAGAGATGAAAAAAGTCGAGAATTTCCACCGAACCTGGAAATTGTTCTGATGCCATCGACCAAATCCAATGTGCGCCATCACCAATTACTACGGTTTTTGTGGGTTTTGTACCTGCTACTTGATTATATAACTGGGATACTCTCTGAGTAAATTCTGGTCGAGATTTTAAAGTAGCTACATATTCCCGAGTACGTATAACACCTCTTTTTTTACCAACTTTTTGATGGTCTTTACTCCAGAAAATTACACCAACTTTTGCTTCTTTATATCCTTGTTTTTGATTCAAGGGAGTCATGACTCCATCAACTCCCACATATAATAAATCTGGTGGTTCCTGCTCTTGATTGGGAATTCCAAACTGTGAAGAAGTGTCTTGCTCACATCGAACCTGAAACTCTTGTGTTTGTAGTTGATTTCCTGTCTTTTCTACTTGATTAGCTAAGGTTTTTTGTGTCAAATCTAGTCTTGTCCATTTTTGAAACAAGGAGTGAGAATTTGGAAATTCACTACTAACTCCCAAGGCACAGGCTAATTCTAATACCATTGGTAGCCATTTATCTTTTGGTAGTCCTAACTCTTCATCAACTTTGACTTTAATACCATCTGTTGTCTCATAAGCTCTACGTACAACAACCATTTCACCTAATGGAGTGTAATATCTTTTTTCTCGTTTAGTTCTCGGATGTGAGTATTCGGCTTCTTTTTCTTCAATTAAGGCTTGGAATAAGCTTTGTTGCACAAAGTTCCCTAATTTTAGCCACATATTGTAAAATTCGCCCACAAATTCTTCTAAATGGTGACACTCCGGTAAGTCCTGGAGTGTGTCATTGATGTGAGACAGAATTGATTGGTGGTTGTTCATGGGAAGTTTGGTTTTATGGCATCTCAGATATGTTAGCGGAATTTGTCCGCTAACTCCTCTCCCACACTTTTTTTCGTTCACCCGCTTCAAAGCTAACGTCTCACAGAGAACCGGGAGTAGAAAAAATATCTTTGAGTTGTATCTAGCGGCACCAAATAGCAACTAAAAACCTGTATATCTGCCTAATTAAAAACTCAACACCAAAACCTATCAGCTCTTTGCTGGCTAAAGTACAGCTAACAACACTAGCCATTTGTCTAGGATGAATTCTCCCCAATTTTCTGATGTCGCCTAGAAGTAAAGCAGTACAAGATATTGAGTATATCAGAATGTTTGTGGAGAAATTAGATGTCTTCATTACTAGCTTTGTCCAATAGTTTAGCTGATACCGTAGAACAAGTCGGGAGTTCTGTAGTTGCAGTTAACGCTGGTAGACGGGTTTCCTCAAGTGGAATTCACTGGCGGAATGGCATCATTGTCACTTCCGATGAATCGCTGCAACGTTATGAGGAAATTACTATTACTCTGGCAGATGGCCGTACTGTTGGAGCTACACATTTAGGACATGATTCTAGTACAGATGTCGCTGTGTTTCAAATTTCAGATGCAGCCGTACCTGTGGCGACAATTGGCGATACTACAACACTTAAAGTAGGCAATTTAGTATTAGGAATAGCCAGAAGTAACGAAGGAGAATTGCGCGCGGCTTTAGGCGCAGTAAGTGTCGTGAGTGGTGCGTGGCGGAGTATGAACGGTGGGAATATTGACCAATATATCCGCCCAGATATTACCCTATATCCAGGCTTTGCTGGCGGCCCGTTGGTAGATGCGGCTGGTAATGTAGTAGGCATGAATACATCGGGAAGGCGTAGTACAGCATTAACTATCCCTGTGGCTACAGTTAACCGTGTAGTTGAGCAATTATTAGCTAAAGGTCATATTGCCCGGGGTTATTTAGGTGTAGGAATGCAACCTGTACGCTTACCCAATAACCTCACAACTACCTTAAATTTACTTACTGATACTGGTGTAATTGTTGTCAATGTTGAGCCAGCTGGGCCTGCAGATAAAGCCGGGGTATTGCTGGGGGATGTATTAGTGAAATTGGATGGTACAACGGTGAGTGATACCGGTGATGTGATGGCGTTACTTAATAGTAGCGATCGCGTGGGTAAAACTGTACCATTGCAAGTGGTTCGTGGTGGGGTGTTAGTCGAGTTAGCGATCGCAATTGGCGAACGTCCAGCTGAGTAATGCAAAATTCACAATTCACGATGGCAAAACTATGACTAACACAAGCTTTCCCAACATTGCTGATGAATTGGCAGCCTTAGCTGCTAAATTACGCCACAACACCGTTAAAGTCAGAAGCGGTTCCCAAGGAGTTGGTTCTGGTGTGATTTGGCAAGCCGATGGCTTAATTATTACCAATGCCCATGTCGCTACTAGCCGCAGAGCTACGGTAGAATTAGCTGATGGGCGGATATTTGAAGCTGTACGTACTAAGTTTGACCCACAACAAGATTTAGCTGCACTGAAAATTAATGCTACTAACTTACAGACTGCAACTATTGGTGATTCGGATGCGCTGCGAGTCGGGGAATTAGTTATAGCGGTGGGGAATCCCTTTGCTGATACTGGCGCTGTGACTACAGGAATTATTCACGGACAGCATCAACGAGCAGTGATGGCAGATATTCAATTGTATCCTGGGAATTCTGGCGGGCCTTTGGCTGATTGTCTCGGTCGCGTTGTGGGAATTAATACAATGGTTGTCAACGGTTTAGCTGTCGCCGTCCCTAGTTTAGCAGTCAACCGCTTTTTACTAGGTGCCAGCCGTCCGCAACTAGGAGTAACTTTGCAACCTGTGCTGATAGGTAACCGCAACCTGGGATTATTAGTTTTATCTGTGCTTCCTGATAGCGCAGCCGCCACAGCTGGCGTACAAATTGGCGATGTGTTGATTGGCGTGTCGGGGCGATCGCTCTCTAGATATGATGATTTAAGCAAATATCTGCAACAAAGCAAAGATGGCGAAGCCTTACCCCTACAAATTTGGCGTGGCAGTCAGCAATTTGTAGTTTATGTAGTATTGCAGAGTGGGAAAACTGCGGTGGAGTCGAGATGATTCGGGTAATGGTAGTTGCAACTTCCCCTGTGGTGCGGGCGGGTTTAGCGGCGGTTGTAACTAGCAATTCCCAGTTAACGGTGGTGGGGAGTGCATCCGATTTGGATGTGTTAACTAGGGAAGTAGAACAATTAGAACCTGATGTAGTGCTACTAGATTTAGGTGCGAATCTGCAACCAACAATCTGGGAAAAATTGCTTTTAATTCAACAGCAACAATATCCTCTAGGATTTTTGGTAATTGTAGAGGAACTAGAAAGCATTGATTTAGAAGCCGCCATTCATGCTGGCGTTCGGGGTTTATTACCCAGTACCAGTACAGAATCAGAAATTATCGCGGCGACAATTGCGATCGCAGATAATTTAGTAGTGCTACATCCGGATTTTTTAGAGTTACTACCCCTGCGGGAAAAAGTCACCACTACTCCCGTACAAACCCTAACACCCAGAGAAATTGAAGTTTTAGGAATGCTTGGTTCTGGTTTAGGTAATCGAGCGATCGCTAAACACCTGCATATTTCTGAGCATACTGTAAAGTTTCACATCTCATCGATTTTTCAAAAGCTAGGTGTGTCTTCCCGCACTGAGGCTGTAACTGTTGGTGTACGTCTGGGTTTGATTATGCTCTAAATCAACAGCTTCAGATTTGTAGATAAGTAGCTAAGTCTGTCATTGGAAATAAACCCAACTATTTATCCCAATTTAAAACAATAATGCGACAGATTGTAGGGGCATGGGCAATGCCCTGCCCTCTAGAATATATTGATGTGTCGCAAACATTATTTGATTTGGTATTAATAAACGTAAATAGTTTTAAAATCCTCACCAATGACTAATGACCAATGACAGCCTCAGCCAGTTATCTTTAATTTCGCCGATACACACATATTTTTTCTATTCGCTGTTAAGAATTCCCTGTCCCCTCCCTTTGTCCTATAACTTATCTACCCAACCGTTGTTAGTTAGATACAAATTAATTTGAATCTCAGGTGGATTATCTTTACTTTCTAGTATTTTATGAAGTGCACCATTTCCATCATTTAAAGGTTGATTGGCAAATATTCCTCTTTTCCACATAGTCCCAACTGTTGCTTGCACTTCTGGATCTTCAAACCATTTACCCAGATTTTTAAATTTGTAGGTGAATTTCACATTAGACACTTGGGGAGATCCAGGATAACTCTGCGGTTCAGTGAAGTTAAGAATTTTGTCAACTTCTGCTTCCCCAATACAAAAACCTCCTGTGGGTTGTGATTGTGGAGATCTGGGATAAACATTAGATGTGTAAAACTTTTCTCCCTCGGCTGTAACAGAATATTCAATTCCCGGAATACTTTTTCCTGAATAATCTTTTTTTTCCCCTTCTTTGCTAGATAAAAAGCCAACTTTTACCAAAGAATTAAGTTGGTTTATTTGTTCTGTTGCTAGCTTGGATATTGTAATCGGAAATGACTCCATATTTCCCAAAACAGGAACACACCCAACTCTGTGTTTAGTTAGGATTGTGTTGAGAGCTTGTTTAAAATTAGCCTCGCTAGCTTCTTTAGGATTACTACAACTAGCCAGAATTAAATTAAAGCTGATAAAAGTCAAGAAAATTATGCTGGTACTCTTTGTTTTCATGGGAAATCTCAAATCATTAATAGACTCATTCTTGTGTAATCTAGGAAAGCAGAAATAATTGCAATTGTGAGATTTATTAGTTGCAATTTCTCGGCATATTTTGCAAATAACCTCCTTAGAATATCGATTCATTAATCAAAAATGAACGATTTTTGGAGATTTTGCTGGGGTGGGCACTTTGAGATCATTAGTTTAAATACTGATGATCTCTAGTGCTCACCCTATGGTTTACTCAGGTTTACCGAATACTAAATCGGTGTTTTAGTAATCAAATTCTTAAACAGATGTTTTGGTAGCAAATCAGTACAAAGTTAATGTAACTTTACATACATATATTTGCCATATTGTGGTATTAATTTTTTTGTAAACTACTGAAGTCTCCCTATGCAGTTATTTTGCTATTGGTGGCTATATGGTCAATTTCTTATGTATTATAAAAATTTATAAAATAACGAAAAACCTATACAGATTTGATTACGGTATCAGCTAGATGCACTTCAGATATTACAAAATTACCTTTTTTTCAAGCTGACCAGTATGTCAACTTTAGTCAAGTATGAAATAATCAACTGGAACCCAACGGTATCAAAAATTATATGCTACATAAAAATATATATATTCATGCAGTTGTGATTATTATTACAACCATACTTAATCCCTTTGTAGGCAATTTATCTCCTTTTTTCAATGCACCTCAAGCAGTAGCACAAACTGCACAAGAAAGGAAAAGACAAGCTGATATTTTGCGACAAAAAAAAGATATAGAATCTTTGCAAGCAGCTTTAACTATTTATCAAGAAATTGGAGACAAAGAAGGAATAGTTGCGGCACTGCAGATGCTAGCAAAGAGGCATCGATATCAAAAGGAATATGTAAAAGAAATTGCCTATTTGCAACAAGCTTTAGTGATAGTAAAGCAACTGCAGCAACCAGAAAAAGAATTGGAAGTTTTGGAAGCGATCGCTAATTATTATAGAGGACAAGATAACTATGCTAAAACTATTGAATCTCTTCAGCAAATGTTAGCATTAGTACGCCAAATTAATCACCCTGAAAGAGAGTTTAATTACCTAGCTCGTATTAGCCGTACTTACAGTTTGCTCAAAGATGATGCTAAAACTATTGAATCTCTTCAGCAAATGTTGGTGTTAGCGCGTCGCATTAATAACCAGGATAAAGAGTTAACAGTTCTCCAGGAATTAGCTGCGGCTTACGGTCAGAACAACTATACTCAAGCAATGGCTTACTATCAGCAAGTTTTAGTACTAGCAAAAAAATTGCAAAAACCAGATATAGAGTTGCAAGTTCTCACAAGGCTAGTTAATATTCATGGTTATATTGGTGATGAAGCTAAAGTTGGTAAATACGCACAACAAAGTCTAGCCTTAGCAAGGCAACTACCAAATAAAGAGCGGGAATTAGAAGTTCTTAAAGATGTAGCTTTTGCCTACCAAATCATTAAAAATTATCCCAAAGCTATTGATTACTATAAGCAAACTTTAGCTTTAGCAAAACAACTAAATAAAGAAATTATAGAGAGTCAAACCCTACAAAAATTAGTACGGTTATTTGTAAAGATTGAAGACACAAATCAAGCAGATATATATGCACGTGCTGTTCTCATGTTAGCACAAAACAAATCACAAACAAATCAGACTTTAGAGGTTTTGAATGAACTAGCCTGGGCTTACTATTCTGGAGGAAATTATCACAAAGGGCTGGAATATCTTCAGCAAATGCTTTCTCTAGCACAAAAGTCACAAAATCAAAAACAAGAATTAGAAGCGCTTAACGATTTAGGTAAATTTTCTGATTCTTTAGAAGACTATGCCAAAGTTATTTACTACTATCAGCAAAGGCTAAAAATCGCCCGAAATACACAAAATCAGGAGATAGAGTTGGAGACTTTAAAATCTCTAACTAATGCTTATTTGATTTTAGGAGATTATGTCAAAGCAATTGATTACGAACAGCAAATTTTAACTGTAGGCAGGAAGTCCCAAGACCGGAAAATAGAATTGGAATCGCTGAGGTCTCTAGGTAGTATTTACAGCAATTTTGAAGATTATTATCAAGCAATTAACTACTATCAGCAAAGTTTAGCTGTAGCACGACAACTGAAAAATCGTGAAGCCGAAAGAATGCTGGTTGCAGATATAGCATCTGGATATTTTTCATTAAAAAACTATACCAAGGCACTGGAATATTTTCAGCAAAGTTTAACATTAGCGCGGCAAGAGAAGTTTAAGGGATTAGAAGTATCTCAATTAAGAGAGCTAGGTGATTTTTATTTAGCTAGAAAAGACTCCGTTAAAGCCATTAGCTACTTTCAACAAGCTTTAGAGGTAGCGCGACTAGATAAAGAATCCAAAGGACTTAATGAACAGTCTGCCCTCGAAACACTAGGTTATGCTTATCTTGAACTTGGAGACTATACTAAAGCAATTAGCTATGCCCAACAAAGTTTAGAAGTCGCGCAGAAAATCACTAAAATATATAGTGAAGATGTAGTATCTAGCAGCTTAATTCTCTTAGGAACTATCTACTACGAACAGGGGAACTACAACCAATCCCTTAAATATGCTCAAAAACTTTTAGAAATCGAAAATCTCACAGAAAAATTAACTACTAATTCTCAGTGGCAATCTTTAAGAAATTTAGGAATTTCTCTAGCTGAATCTGGTCATTTCACAGCAGCAGAGAAAAAACTACGTGCGAGTATTCAACAATATGAATCTGGCAGAAAAAAGCTAAACAATAATCAAGCCTATAATGATACATACAAAGTATCTTCTTTTGAGGATATCATTGATTCTTACCGGACTTTACAAAAAGTACTCATTGCTCAGAATCAGCCGCAATCAGCTTTAGAAATTGCCGAACAGGGACGTAGCCGCGTGTTTGTTGATTTATTAGCCAAGCGGTTATTGTCTAAGCAAGCTACTCCAGTAAGTCTTCAGCCATTAAATATCTCTCAAATTCAGCGAGTTGCTCAACACCAAAAAGCCACAATAGTTGAATATTCAATTACTAGGAGATATTGGTCAGATACTTGGAATCCACAACAATCAGAATTATATATTTGGGTTGTCAAACCTACAGGAGAAATTATATTTCGGCAAGTTGACCTTAAATCTCTGAAAACTCCTCTTAAAGATTTGATTCGCCAAACTCGTCAACTAATTAACCAAGGTAGAGGTAGTAACAAAAATAATCTGACAATCAAACAACTAGATAATCCCGAAGCACCGCCAATCAAAGATGTGGTTTCTCCAGTTGAGTCTTTGCGTATCAATCACCGCAGCTTACAGCAACTCCATCAACTACTCATTGCACCTATTGCTGATTTACTACCAAATGATCCTGATTCCCATGTAATTTTCATTCCTCAAGATGAACTCTTTCTTGTACCTTTTCCTGCGTTGCAAGATGCACAAAGCAAATTCTTAATAGAAAAGCATACGATACTGACCGCCCCAGCCATTCAAATTCTTGACCTAACCCATCAACGGCGTAAGCTGAATCGTAGAGATAAAAGTGCCTTGGTGGTAGGTAATCCTACGATGCCAAAAGTATCTTTTGTGCCGGGGCAATCTCCAGAACAATTATCACCTTTACCAGAAGCAGAAACAGAAGCGCAGTTAATTGCTCAGATGCTAGGTACTAAGGCTTTGATTGGCAATCAACCTACTAAAGCAACTGTGATATCAAAGTTACCAAAAGTCAACATCATTCATCTAGCTACTCACGGCTTACTGGATGATAGACGTGGCTTAGGAAGTAGTATTGCTCTAGCGCCTGATGTCGAAAAGCAGGAGGGTAACGGTAATGGTTTACTGACTGCTGATGAAATTCTCAATTTACAGCTAAATGCTGAATTAGTCGTTCTCAGTGCTTGCGACACTGGCGCGGGTAAGATTACAGGTGATGGGGTAATTGGTTTATCTCGCTCGTTTATTTCTGCTGGTGTTGCTAGTGTGTTGGTTTCTCTCTGGGCTGTACCGGATGCGCCGACAGCATCGTTAATGACTGAATTTTATCGCAGTTGGCAACAGCAACCAGATAAAGCTGCTGCACTGCGTCAGGCAATGTTGGTAACGATGAAACAACACCCTCATCCTAAAAATTGGGCGGCTTTCACTATTATTGGTGAGGCAGAGTAGACCTCAATACTCCGCGATTAAGGGTTTTCAATTGGTAATTTGGTTTGGGGAAAAGGTTAAAGGGTAAGGGTTAAAGGTTTTTTCTTGCCCCTTTTGCCCTTAACCGAAAAGTATAGGAATAGACTTTGTTGTTTCTGCAATAATTAGCCTCAACAACGTGCAGAACGGGGAAGGGTAAATTTTTCCTTTTCTGCGGCAAATTTACCACGCACCATTAATTTAGTTTCTTCAATTTCATAGATAAATGCTTCCACATCTTCAACATTCAGCAAGTCGGGACTGAAGTAAATCACGACTTCTTTAATGAGTTGAGGTATCCTATCCAAGATTTTTTGCAAGGGATACATTTGAGTAGTCACTAAATCGTAAAGATGAAGTGTGGTATTTTCTATCTCCATGCAGGCGATCGCATCTAAATCTGGGAAATAATGTAAAGGACGGCTACCTTCGTCAACGCAGAATACAGCCTTTTCGTTGACTACCCCAACTATATTAGAGACAGGTACACGGGTTTCTAGCAGTCTGTGCAACAATGCAATATCTTTGACATCTGCAAAATCCAGTGTTCTCAAGCCGTTGATGCTACCTGTGGAATTACACTTGAGTTTAAAGCTGTGTTCTGGAACAACGCGAAAGCCAAAAGGTAAATAATACTCTGGTTCCAACGTCGTCAATACTAGAGTTTCATAACGTTGGTCGCAATATTCCATTACTTCATTCATGACTTGGCGATAATAGCCTCTTCTGCGAAATCCCTCGCGGGTACATACGCCATGAACTCCGCCAACGGTTACCTTTTCACCCATGATGTACATCGGAATTTCTAAAACTCCGATATGGGTAATGGCGACATCATCATCAAAGAGAATGAAGGGAGTTGAAGCGTCTTCCCATGATGCACCTAGTTCTCGTGCGCGTTCAGCTAGGCTAGTAAGTCCCGGAAAGGTGGCTTCTACTAAGTCAAACAGCTTACTGCTTAAGGTAGGATCGGCAGAGAAGGATTTTTGGAAGCGATCGCAGCTCATAAATAAAATCTGGCTATCAATTCACTTATTCATACTACACATAATACAAAATTGATTCCAGATTTATTTCATGTCAAATAAAACTAAACCAAATTCCTCACCAGTCGTCCGAAAACCAATACTCCGATAAGCGGCTTGTGCTGCTAAGTTAGTTTGCTGTGTAAATAAGATAGCGCGTTCTACACCATGCGATCGCGCTTCTAACAATGAGCCTGCAACTACGCTTCTGGCATAGCCTTTACCTCTGAAAGCCGGCGGTGTCCACACTCCACCGATTTGGACAATATCTGGCAAGCGGGCGTTAAAGGTAGTATAAGCAACAGGTGTATCTTCTACTACTAAAATCCAATGTCTCGCTGTAGCTTGACGCGCTTCTATTGCATGGCGACAAGATAAACTTAAATCAGTATTTCCACTTTGTTTTAATGCTTCCACATTATAGGCAACACACCATTCAGTGAGTAAATCAAATTCTTCTTGGTGTGGCAATCGACACTTTACTTCACCGGATGCTAAGGCAGGGGGAATTTGTAAATCTGATAGTGCTAAGGAAAATAATAATTCACGCTCATCTATATTAGTGGGATGATGAGCCAGCCCTAAAACTTGCTTGGTAACTTCCACTTGTGCAGCCGGGCCAGCAATTCCAGAAATAGTGCGATGAGACTGGGCTACTGCTATTTGCACCACCTCTGGTAAATACACTGGCGCTTGTACCACCACCATGCCATTCCAATAATGGGCGGCGACTGCAACTATATTGTTATCTAACAACGCTGCAATATAAGTTCCCTGAAACCTTTCACCCACATCCACCAACCCCGCCTCTCGCCAATTAGAACGCAAAAACATCGAAGTATCGATATGTTGCAACAGAAAATTCTCTAGCAACATTTCATCACCTGGTTGTAGGGTTCTGATGGTGGGCATGGGTGGGGATGAGGGGGATGAGGGGGATGAGGGGAAAAGGGGAAGGGGACAAGGGGAAATAATTATGCCAATTACCAATTACCAATTCTCCATGCCCCATGCCCCATGCCCCATGCCCCATGCCCATCCCCTAATATCCCGCTATTCCAACCTTTCGCCAAGGGGCGAAGCCGTTGTTAATACCAAATAAGGCGGGTGCTAGGGTGGGATAGTGGCGGCGGAGGACGGATAACAGTCCATTGCTGTCGATCCAGTCTAGACCGAATTGGGTGTAAATTTCGGCGCGGTAGTCTTTGGTGAAGAAGCGATCGCTCTTGAGGCGGCGGGAAGCCATTAAAATAAATACTCGAAAGGCTGTGTCGCTAAAGCCAAAGCCGTCTGGTAAGTCTTCGGCAAACATGCCAACAACTAAATCAACGCTATTGATATCGTTGTTGTAGACTTCCCGTAGTTCTTTCGCCCAGACAGGCTTGCTGGTAATCTCTTCAAAGGATTTGACTCGTCCACGACCGATGATTTCGCGAAATTCGTTATAGCGGGGTACGCCACGTTCGCGATCGCGCAAAATATCAATGGCGGCTAAATCTAAGGTTTCGCCGTTGTCACGAATTAATTTCTGTAAGGCTTTGGGGTAATTGTGTAAGGTAATTGCCCCGGGGTGAGCGATTCCTAAGGAATAAAATAAATCTGGAATGCCGATTTCTTCTACTACTCCCCTAGCGCGTTTACCTGCTACTTCAAAGAAGTCACCTGTGCGCCGCAATTGACCGTTTTTGTGGGAATAGAATTCAAATTCGTCGGGAATTAGGGGATGTAAGCGATATACGCTCACAAATTCTTCGGTAATGTAGTAAGGTGCTGCATGGTGATCCGTTGGCGAACCAATAATTCCACTCAGGGTCTCACCTTCGCCAACACGTCCCCAGAGATTCTTGACGTGTTGACCTAGTAACCCCCACCAGTTAGCACTCATAGCAATTTGCAAGGCGGGATGGGCGAGAATACCGGGAGTCCATTCCACTGTATGAATTTTCGCCATTAATGCCGCGTTAATCAATCGCGCATGGTCGTAGAGGTCGTCATCTCGCCAATCTGGGTATTGTTGTTTGAGGCGATCGCAGATGGTGTTATGCTCTTTGACAAATAGGGTATGCATTAAACTTAAGCCAATCCACCAGTTGTCATTAAAGCCAGTGCGATCAATTCCAATTGCTGGATCTACAGGTAATAGCCCATCATCACCAATAATCAGTTTGCCATCAACATGAGAACGCAATTCATGCACCTGTGTGGCATTATTCCCGTAGATTTGCGAACCATCCCACCAATGAGTCACCTTGTTAATAAAAGTTGGGGGTTCTGCTTTATCTCCTTCTGGGCGGCTTTGATCAACTAAGGTTTCTTTAATCGCCATTGGTCGATGTTCTTGCGGCCAAGTATCATCCTCTGCAAGGGGAATAACTATTTTTTTATCTGGCTGATTGTTTCCATGAGAAAACCAGTCATGGTTTTGAAACTGAATCCAAGCAGCCGCTAAGATATTCAACGATGTCGCTGGGATAAATTCATCTCGCGTCATCAATCTCTGGCTAACAACACGGGGATTAGGATTGAGAATATTTTTCTGATCTACATTAGCTTTTGTCAGGGGAACATTTCGCCCTAAACGAGTCTCCACCATTCCCATTGTTGGATTTTTCAGGTCATTAAAACTACCATCTGGGGTACGCGCTACCAAATGACGGCCATCGGGACTTGCTTGAGGATGAGGAAGTTTATTTGTATCAGGTAATTGAGCAGTATCGTGGAGATTTTCTTGTCTTAATTTGTTGCGAAACCCAACTAGTTTTAACAATGCTAATGGTGTAGGTAGGCGATGCCAAGGAATTCCAAACATTTGACCAATTCCTCTAATATTTTTTGAGACAATGACTCAGTTTTTTCCGCTTATATTACCAGGACTTACGCAAGCAAAATTTGTCATTGCGACCGGAACGTAGTGTAGGGAAGCAATCCCATAGTTTTAGGGGATTACGTCGCTACGCTCGTAATGACGTAATTCCGTGACTTTTGCGTAAGTCCTAATTACTTACACCTAATTTTCGGTAATTGCTGAAGGTGTAAGTATTTTTTTAGATATCGATAATTGAAAAAAGTAATGAGTAATAAGTAGTGAGTAATAAGTAAACTTCCTACTCATTATTCATTACTCATTACTCATGATGTACCTCACTTACTTCAAATGGTGGTGTTTTATGCCATAGGCGAAGGCACCGAAAATCGCTGATAATTTAGTCGTAGGATGAGTTAGTAACGCATCTTATCCAGTACAGGCGGGAGTGCCGTACTTATTTGTTCAATAATCAATGAGACATTTTCTATCTATCAATCTAACTTACAAAATTTATGCGCGATCGCCCACTTGCATTTTTTAGTTCATTAGTATTAATGTTTGTCCAAGCTTATTCATAGTAAGCCTTTGAGAGATTTTCTGTACTTCACAAAATTACAAAACAGTCGAAATCAGCATATAAAAAAATTAAATGATTGCAGCAGTTGTAAACAAATACTAAGTTGCTGATCGCGCTATGTTGGACAATTTATAATACCTATTTAAATGTAATTCAATGCTTCAGAGAAAAATAGTACCCTCAAGGGTACTGTAAGATTAGTTATATTAATTGAGAATAAATAATAGACAAAGTTTTTAGCATTAGTTCGCGCTCATTATTACTCAATAGTTATAAATTTTGAGTAAGCAGGTATCTCACAAGATTTTTGATGCACCGTCTAATTAAATACCAATTATTGCTGTAGTTCCTGTCATAACGCTAGCCATTATGGAAACCTATCCTTCAACGAATGTGCTTGATATCGTGCGGCTTTTAGGAAGTGCGATCGCAAAATTCCTCAGTAGCCCTCATCGCTTCAACTTTCAGGAGGTACTGACTAATTGGCTCAAAGGTGTCACTATTAACTACAAAAGCGAGAACGTAATTCTCAATTTTTTAGTGAAAAAAGTCTTATTAGTATCTGGGCGGGACTTATCAGCACATATCCTCAAAGGGACACCATCTAGCGCAGGTTATCTAGAAGGAACTCTGAAAAAACAGGGGATGTCTTATCTTGCACCTAACGCTTTGACTATCAGCCATGATCAGCAATGGCAACGCCTACGCCCTTATAATGAAAAAGTGCTTTGCACAGGTGCTCAACACCACTATCAACAAGCTTTTTTGCATCAGATACAGCGTGGTTTTGCTCAACCAGTCTCCAGCATTGAGGATATTCGCCAAGGTATGGGGATAGCGATGTTGGGGATTGTATTTGGCGACAATGTTGCGCCTGTAGAGTTAATCGAAGATATTCAGGTTTTATTTAGTTTGGTAGGTAATCCCATCAAAAGGTTGCTGTTTGGGAATCGTGAACAAGTACGACGGGCAAAGTTATATGATTACCTACGACAGCTATGGAAACAAAGTGAATTATCCCATCAACCCTCATTGCTGTCGATGGCGCATCAGATGAAACCAGAAGCGTCAGAAGCGGAGTTATTACAGCAAATTCCCCACTGGATGTTTACCTTCACCGGATCTGGTACAGATTTGTTGGTGCGTTCTTTAGCGTTGATTAGTTCTCGCCCAGAAGTTTTACAGCGAGTGCAATCAGAAATTAACCAGCACAACCTAGCAGAAGCTGCGACAATTAGCCAATTAACCTATCTAGAAGCCTGTGTGTTAGAAACCGGTCGCCTTTATCCTCCGGTAACACTCACATTTCACCTGACACCAACAGGAGATAGTTTTAACAACCATTATATTCCCGAAGGGATGGACATTCTGCACTTTTTTCCGATGATGCAACGACATCTAGAATTTGAGCCGAGTGCAGATTTATTTCAACCAGAACGCTGGCTAGATAAAAATTATGAAGTTGACGCACCTTATTCTAACCTATTTTTGCGAGGTTCCCGTACCTGTCCGGGAAAAGACCTAATTCTGTTTGTATGTAAAAGTGCGATCGCAATTTTAATCGCACAACAGAAAATCACGATCAACAGCACCCTACTCGCTCACGATCCTTTACCACTCTATTTTCCCGGAAAAGATATTCGCTGGCAAAACTATCAATGAGGTAACAAGAATGGCGATTACCACAGCAGACATGATGAAAATGTCGCCTGCTGAATTAGATCAACTTTACCAAAACAGTCCCGTCGGAGAAATACCCAGTGGACAAGGTAGAGGTACAGTTGTTTTTGTCACTGGACTCCCGGAACGTAATTTTTTAGCTGCTTTGGTAAGGTTACTTGCTTGGCAAGGAAAGATATTTTATCGTAATCAAAATTTCTTACTGAATAGCATTACTATTTTAGGTTTGAAGTTAGTAAAAGCCAAAGTTTACCGTGGGGAAAGTTGGTTTAGTCAAGGTGAAGCGATAATTTTAGACTATTCTCAAACCTCATTTATCGCTCAAAAAATTAGAGATGAAATCCGCGAGGTTGCACCTGGGGTTTTTCTAGGTCAAGCTTATTGGAGTAAGACGCGGGTGTTGTGTTTTGCATTGGAATTTTAAATTGCGATCGCTAATTGCAAAAATCAACAATTAACCACCAATAAAAGCGCGTAGAATGCGTTAGCGTCAGCGTAACGCATCTTTCTTCGCCAACAATTTTGATGTGTTACGGCTTTGCCTAACACATCCTACATAAATTTATTAACTAAACAAATAGACTGCGATACATCAACATCAATAACCTTAATTTTTAACAGATTCTCAGCTTCTATTAATTTTATCAACAGCTAAAACCCTTAAATTGTAGGTATAAAGGCATTTGAGGGAGATAAAAGCTATGAAGTTTAAGCATTTAGCTATTGTAGGTATGATGGCGCTAATAACTGTAGGTTGTGCCAACGAAAGCGCCTCTAATAAAACAGATACACCAAAAGCAGCGACGGAAAACGTAGCAAGTTCAGGTGCAGGTTTGGGTGCATTTAAAGCTGGGGAACATCCTACTCAAGGGAAAGTGAAAGTCATTACCGAACAAGGAAAACGCTTTCTCGAGTTTGATGGAGATTTTAAAACTGATCAAGGCCCAGATTTATATGTAATTTTATATCGTACTGATAAACCACCTATATCTGGCATTAAAGAAAAAGATTATTTCAGCATTGCACCATTACAAAAAACTAGCGGTACTCAACGCTATGCTTTACCAGAAACTGTCAAGTTAGGTGAATTTAAATCTGTAGCAGTATGGTGTCGTAAATTCAATGCTACTTTCGGCTATGCACCTTTAGCAAATAGCTAACACTAAATCTTACCCATTACCTTTATATGGAAATAGAAATGTAGTAGCGTGTCTAGACTAAAATATTGCATTATTCAAACTCTTGTGGGATGGGCATCTTGCCCGTCCTGGGCGGACAAGATGTCCACCCCACAAGAAAATTATATTGCCACATTTTAACCTTGTCGCGCCAGTAGGGTGTGTTGTCGCGTAGCGCAACGCACCAAGTTACCATCAAAAATTCTAGGTGCGTTAACGCTGAGAGTACAACACCCTACGAATTACTAAATCTTACCCATTACCCATTACCCATTACCCATTTATTATATGGAAATAGCCGATTTTCTTAGCCTAATACATCCCGCGATCGCAGTAATTTTTGTCTTCCCTCTGATTGGGAATGTGGTAAATTTTGCTTGGCAAACACGCCAACGCAGGTTACAAAGTTTAGGGGGAGGTAAAAGCAAAATTCCCCCGGTAGTTGGTTCAGAACATAAAAAGTTAGGCGAGTGGTTAACTAGTGCAGTTGTTGGCTTAACTTTAATTGGTCTAGCTTATGCAATTGGCAAAGATATCGTCAAACATCAACTTTGGAACACTGCAACTTTTCAATTCATTTTCATTATCTTGATGTTTGTGGCAACGATTATCTCTTTAGTTTTACTCTATCAAGCCAAGCAAAAGTTATGGCGGGGAATATTTGCCACTTTAACTGGTGCGGGGTTAGTGATTCTTGGCTGTCAGGATGGAGTGTATCGCCTGACTAAAGAATGGTACTGGTCACATTATTATATTGGCATTACCGCAGCCTTGCTGATGATTTTTTCTTTAGCAATTGTGCAAGATATTTATCAAGATAGATCCAATCGCTGGCGGCTAGTGCATACAATTTTAAATTGCGTAGCTTTATTATTGTTTATCGGGCAAGGTTTAACAGGTACAAGAGATTTACTGCAAATTCCCCTAAGTTGGCAAGAACCATACATTTATCAGTGTGATTATGTGAATAAGGTTTGTGGAACGATAAAGCCGTAGGGGAATGGAATAATTGGGGAAGGGGGAAAGGGGAAGGGGGAAAGGGGAAAGGGGAAAGGGGGAAGAGAAATATTTATTGTTATACCAATTCCTTATGAACCTTTATATAATTAGATTCCCCCTAACCCCCTTAATAAGAAGGGGAAAGGGGAAAGGGGAAATCGGGAACGGGAATAAATCTTTCAAAGTCACCCTGATTAAGGGGGATTTAGGGGGATCTAAATATGTGCAACATCACATGAAATTGATATTAAAAATGCGGATATGAGTATTATTAAAAGTGCAAAAAACCATCAACATCTTACAAAAATTAGATCCAGGTTCATTACGGTTAAGGTTAACGGCTGGGATTGCAGCATTTTCGGCGGTGGGTTTGGGTAGCCTCTCGGTTTGGACTAGCTTGAAAATGCAAGATATTTTAATAGATAATCATAAACGCCATGTTGAGAAAATTGCCGATCGCCTACCGCGTGATGTGCAACTTTATATTCAAATGATGCCACAAGCCAGTGGTTTAGATAAGTCGATAAATAATTTAATTGATAACGATACTTTTATCTGGATTAAAAACCCAAAAAATCAAATTATTGCCACATCTACTAATTGGAATCAGCTACCAGCACCAACGACATCACAGTTAATGTCTTTAACCGAGATGTCGGTAAAACCAGAAGTTACTCAAGTGCAGCAGCGCTACTATGTTTTATGTGGTGCGGCTTTGCAAGTACAGAATCAACCACTGGGGAAGCTATTTGTAGTTAAGGATATTACCCGCGAACAAACAATGTTTTTGGCGCTGGTGCGGAGTTTAGGGATTGCGAGTCTGTTAATAATTATTGTAATTTCCTTGGCGATCGCAATTTATATTCGGCGTTCTCTCCAACCTCTGCGTCAACTGAGTCAAATGGCGGAGGTAATTTCTGCTGCTGATTTACCAGAGGCGCAGTTATCGCTTCAGCAAGCACCCAGCGAGGTGAAAGAATTAGCCCAAACCTTTAATATGCTATTATCCCGGCTGGCGGAATCTTGGGAACAGGAACGACAGTTTGTCAGCAACGTTTCTCACGAATTACGCACGCCATTAACCATTGTGCATGGTTACTTACAAAGCGTACTCCGGCGACCCAGTAATTTAACACCCACCCAAATTGAAGCTTTAGAAACTGCGGCTGTGGAAGCCGAACATACTATCAGGCTACTGCAAGACTTACTAGATTTAGCCAGGGCTGATAGCGGTCATTTGCATTTTCGCATGAATCCCTGCGTGCTGAATGACTTAGTTGCCGAAGTTGTCGGGATGGCGCAGAAATATAGCGATCGCACTATCATGATCGAAGCACCAAATCATCCCATTGAAGTGAAAGCCGACTATAATCGCCTCAAGCAGGTATTGTTGAACTTAGTTGATAACGCCGTCAAGTATTCCGAAGCTGAGACTCCCGTAATTGTCAGGTTACATCAGCAAGATAAAGCAGCGATCATTCAAGTAGACGATAAAGGTTATGGCATACCCTTGCAACACCAAGCCCGCATCTTCGAGCGATTTTACCGCATAGACGAAGCCCGCACCCGTTCTACAGGCGGTTCTGGTTTAGGCTTATCAATAGTCAAAACCTTAATAGAAGGTATGGGTGGTAGCGTCACCGTGCGATCGCGCTTAGGCAAAGGCAGTATATTTACGATTAGTTTGCCAATTTCGCCAAAATAGTAGGGGGGAGGGGGAAGGCTAAAAGGGGGAAGGGGAAAGGTTTTACAGGTATTTTGCTATTAACGTGAAACCCTCTTGGTTGCAAGGTTTCGCCCTCACCCCCAGCCCCTCTCCCACAGGGAGAAGGGAGCAAGAGATTTAGTCCCCCTTCTCCTGCGGGAGAAGGGGTTAGGGGATGAGGGCGCGTATTTGTACAACGCCCGCCCTATATCGCTTGTAGCTTAAGTTGACACCAATGGGCATCAACAATTTACGCTACCTCACCAAAAACCTTTCAGTGCCGTGCCCAACCACAGCGATAATTTATATTGTGCTATTTTCTGCAACCAAAAGCGCGATACCTGCGGCGATACACCACGCAGCTTTGGCGATGATGATTTAAGATAAGCGATCGCACAATTCATCACATCCAGCAAATGCACAAGCTGTATGCAGTAAAATCATAACTTTTGTAACGAAAAAAACCACCTTGGTCACCAACAAGACGACCTTGGTCACCAACATTGCGACCTTGGTCACCAACATTGCGACCTTGGTCACCAACATTGCGACCTTGGTCACCAACATCACGACCTTGGTCACCAACATTGCGACCTTGGTCACCAACATCACGACCTTGGTCACCAACATTGCGACCTTGGTCACCAACATTGCGACCTTGGTCACCAACACCCAAATTTTGGTAACTCCCCCAGCCAGCAGCTCAAATTATACTAATGCTTGAAACCAGAAAATGCGCCACCCTTTCCCCCTTCCCCTTTCCCCCTTCCCCCTTCATCTCTCACACACCCCCCTCTCCCCCTTCCCATTCGGGTTATTCTGCAAATAATCCCGCACCCAAGCGCAACCCTTCACCATTAAGTCATCCAAATCCAGATTCCACAACTTCACCGTGTCGTCAGCACTGGCAGAAGCAATGGTTTTGCCGTCGGGGCTGAATGCCACGCCAAAGACCACACGGCTATGACCTTGAAGAGTTTGCAACACCTGCCCCTGGAGATTCCACAACTTCACCGTGTTGTCAGCACTGGCAGAAGCAATGGTTTTGCCGTCGGGGCTGAATGCCACGCCAAAGACCACACTGCTATGACTTTGAAGAGTTTGCAACACCTGCCCCTGGAGATTCCACAACCTCACCGTCTTGTCAGAACTTGCAGAGGCAATAGTTTTGCCGTCGGGGCTGAATGCCACGCTCATTACTCCACCGCTATGACCTTGAAGAGTTTGCAACACCTGCCCCTGGAGATTCCACAACTTCACCGTGTTGTCAGAACTTGCAGAGGCAATGGTTTTGCCGTCGGGGCTGAATGCCACGCTCATTACTCCACCGCTATGACCTTGAAGAGTTTGCAACACCTGCCCCTGGAGATTCCACAACTTCACCGTGTTGTCAGAACTTGCAGAGGCAATGGTTTTGCCGTCGGGGCTGAATACCACGCCCCAGACCCCATCGCTATGACCTTGAAGAGTTTGCAACACCTGCCCCTGGAGATTCCACAACTTCACCGTGTTGTCAGAACTTGCAGAGGCAATGGTTTTGCCGTCGGGGCTGAATGCCACGCCAAAGACCCAATCGCTATGACCTTGAAGAGTTTGCAACACCTGCCCCTGAAGATTCTGCAACTTCACCGTCTTGTCATCACTGGCAGAGGCAATGGTTTTGCCATCGGGGCTGAATGCCACATACCAGACCTCACTGCTATGACTTTGAAGAGTTTGCAACACCTGCCCCTGGAGATTCCACAACTTTACCGTCCCGTCAAGACTGGCAGAGGCAATGGTTTTGCCGTTGGGGCTGAATGCCACGCCAAAGACCCAATCGCTATGACCTTGAAGAGTTTGCAACACCTGCCCCTGAAGATTCCACAACTTCACCGTCTTGTCAGAACTTGCAGAGGCAATGGTTTTGCCGTCGGGGCTGAATACCACGCCCCAGACCCCATCGCTATGACCTTGAAGAGTTTGCAACACCTGCCCCTGGAGATTCCACAACTTCACCGTCTTGTCAGAACTTGCAGAGGCAATGGTTTTGCCGTCGGGGCTGAATACCACGCCCCAGACCCCATCGCTATGACCTTGAAGAGTTTGCAACACCTGCCCCTGGAAATTCCACAACTTCACCGTCTTGTCAGCATTGGCAGAAGCAATGGTTTTGCCGTCGGGGCTGAATGCCACGCTAATTACTCCACCGCTATGACCTTGAAGAGTTTGCAACACCTGCCCCTGGAGATTCCACAACTTCACCGTGTTGTCAGAACTTGCAGAAGCAATGGTTTTGCCGTCGGGGCTAAATGCCACGCCAAAGACCACACTGCGACGACCTTGAAGAGTTTGCAACACCTGCCCCTGGAGATTCCACAACTTTACCGTCCCGTCAAGACTGGCAGAGGCAATTGTTTTGCCGTCGGGGCTGAATGCCACATACCAGACCTCACTGCTATGACCTTTAAAGGTTTGCAACACCTGCCCCTGGAGATTCCACAACTTCACCGTGTTATCATAACTTGCAGAGGCAATGGTTTTGCTGTCGGGGCTGAATGCTACGCCCAAGACCAGACTGCTATGGTCTTCTAGTCGGTTTTGTTCCCTAACTCCATAAACTACCTGTTGGAGAGTAGCTACCGCCAAAACGCGGGTATCTGCTTCAACATTTTTATCTGGTTTTTGCAGTCGCTTACCTAACTTCAAGCCTGCTATTAAAGCCTCAAGCTCTAAATTTGATGCCAGCAGATTTTGTGATTTAAGACTCTCAGCGATAATTTCGGCATTAACACGGCGTTTATCTGCATCTGCTTTGGCAGCGTTTGCTTGCTGTGTTTGCTTTTGGGCAATGTTTCGTTGCTTGTTAGCTTCTTGTAAATTTTCCTCTGCTTGTCTTTTACGCTCATCTGCTACCTGACGCTGTTCGGCTTCGGCATTTTTAGCCGCGTTGGCATTATCAAGAGCAACTTTTAAGTCTGCTCCCCGTTCTTCAGCTAACTTTTGTGCAGCCTTTGCTTCCGCCTCTCCTGTTTCCGCCCTTTCCCGTTGGTCTTGAGCAAGTTTTTTTTGCTTGTCCGCCTCCCGGCGTTGTTGTTCTGCGCTTCGCTGCTGTTGTCGAGCATTATCGGCTTGCAACTTTGCCTCAGTGCCTTTATTTTCTGCTTCTGTGCGGGCATCTTGAGCAATTAACCTTTGCTCATTCACATACACAGCCACTCCCGTCATTAAACCCGAAAATATCAGCAATCCCACCACATAAGGCAGCGCAGGTTTCAGCTGCTCCCACCTATCCCGTAAGTTAAACGGCAAATGTTCATTCAGCCACTTGCGGTCAAATACTTGCCGATAAATTTGATTTCTCACCTTTAAAACATTCTGCTCTCGCCTCACCACCCCCGACAACTTCAGGTGAGACTTAACTATTGACTGTTCCTCATCCACAACCGGACGCTTACCTAACCGAATTTCCCGGTATGTAGTCAAAACCTCTGGGTCAGGCGAGCGTTTAGTCAACATATCCCGCACAAACTGCAAGTTATTATCTTGCTCACTCATCGCACCCAAAAAAGTATTACTCACCACGCGGTTAACAAAGGCTGCGCCAGGGGAAAGGCTTCGCCTGGGGGAAAGGGTAAAAGGTAAAAGGGTAAAAGGGAAAAGGCTTCGCCTGGGGGAAAGGGTAAAAGGTAAAAAGGTAAAAGGGAAAGAAGAAACCCCTTCCCCCTTAACCCTTCCCCCTTCCCCATTCCCCCTTTCCCCTTCCCCCTTCCCCTCCCTCACCAAAGCCGCACACAAGCGCTGCGTTAAATACGGATGTCCCCCTGTCCAATTCAGCACCCATCGCAATAATTGTTGTGCGTCATCAGTTACCTGTTCCAATCCCTCAGCCAGGGGTAAAGCTTCCTCAAAGGTAAAATCAGTCAAATCCACACGCTGACCAATATTAAACGGTGTGCGCTTGGCATCGCGGATTAAATCCCCCGGAGTTGCTACCCCCATCAACACCAAAGAAAGACGCACAAACTCAGCATTAGTCGCACGGGCTACATAGAGATAACGAATCGCCGTATAAAAATCATCAGTAAAATCTAAGCTGAGGGTGGAATCAATTTCATCCACAAAAATCACCACCCGTGCTTCTACCTCAGCCAGTAACACCTCCTGAAAAAACAGCGTCAGCCGTTGCGAAACTCCCAAATATTCATGTTCTTGCCACCAACTCACCACATCAGTCTCAAACTCAAGTTGCTCATCCAGCTTCACCAAAAAGCCAAAATACCATTGTTCGGCTGTCACCTGCGCCCCCAATTCCTGAAGGTCAACAATAACAGCCCGTATCCCCTCCTCTGCCAACGTTTGCGCCGTGCGTACCATCAAACTCGACTTCCCCATTTGGCGCGGAGTGAGGACATAAGCAAAAGTTCCATCCCGGCACAAATTCAACAATTCCTCATCAGCTTGGCGGGGAATATAAATCCCACCACCAGCCTGCACCGTCCCGCCGACTGTGTAAATGGTTGGGTTAGACATAATTATTCCCCCCAGGTCTCAATCTGTCATTGCAAGTCTTAGAGTGTGTTACGCCGTAGGCTAAGGGATTTCCAAGAAATAAATTATTCCATCTTGTGGGGCGGGCATCTTGCCCGCCACATAAACTGGGCGGACAAGATGTCCACCCCACAATAAATACTGGGATATTTTTTGATTTGGAAGTCCCTAACGCACCATCCGAGATTTTCGGTGCGTTACACTTCGTGATAACACACCCTACCAAAGCTGATTTACCCACGCTAGTAGGGTGTGTTACGCCGCAGGCTAACGCACCGCCCGAGATTGTCGGTGCGTTACACTTCGTGATCACGCACCCTACCAAAGCTTCCCCTTTACCCACGCAAGTTCTCCCGGAAATAATCAGCATAAAGTTGACAACGCGGGATTACCGTTCTCCCCTCCCTTCGCACCAACCCCGCACCCCGCAGCCGGAAGAAAACGCGCTCATCATCGCAGGTGTTATGGCGAATTACCTGCAGCATACTTGACACTAATTCCGCTTTACTATGCAGTCGAAACAAATGGTTCCGCAAATGATTACCAAAGGGGCCATTATCTGCGGTAGCTTTGGCAAATAATTCCGCAGTCGTGAAGCGCTGACTGGCGATTAAATACAGCGCCACCCTGACTAAATAAGGATGTCCATTCAGCAACGCCATTAACTGCTGTTCTGCATTAGCATTAAGCGGTGAACCATGACGGTAATTCAAATCAGCAACTTGCGTGGCGGTAAAATCTTCTAAGTCAATTACCTCGCCTACATTAAACGGTGATTGGTTGAGATTATCAATTAATTGGTAGGGTTCGGTGGAAGTCACCAAGGCTAAATCGAGTTGCTTCCAAATCGGTGTAGTAGCGCGGTTATTGTGCCAACTGCGAAGCATTCCAAAGAAATCGGAACGGAATTCAGTATCAAAAGCCCTTTCTACTTCATCCATTGCTAATACTAAGGGCTGACCAAATTCTTTTAACAAATAGCGCCCAATATAGCGGGTGCAACGCTGACTATTACCCAAGGGAGAGTTCCAATATTCAGCAACTTTATCTGCCATTTCTATTTCATCAGTTAGCCAAGTGCAAAATTGCCGAAAGAATAATTCAGCATTGCTTAAAGCTGCTTGATCAAATAATTGAAAATCCAAGAAAGCCACCCGCTTACCTGCATTCATCGCCGCATTACAGGTGCGAATTAACAAGGAACTCTTGCCCATTTGTCGGGGGCCTTTAATGGTGATTGTCACACCTTGACGCTGAATCGCATTCAAAGCCAGAACATCACAAGCGCGTTCCACATAAAAGCGAGACTCGCCATCCATTGTTCCTTCTGGCATTTCCAGCGATATCGGCTGTGCGGAAGGAAAAGGCTGAGGTAAAGCTGAGGCTTCCCGTGGCTGCAGCAAACTGGCTTGATTCGCTTCCCCAATTGTTAATTCACCCCCAGAAATCGCCTGCAGCAATTCTGCAATTAGGCGGGGTGTATCTTCCCCATCTCGCCAAACAGCCCAGTTAATCCCATTGAGATAAACACTCAAAGGATACTGAAACGGCTCTCGATATGCCAACCGCACCGGGAGAATCATCGGCTTTCCGCCTTGTTCCTTAGCCAGGCGACTGGCGGTAGCAATTTCCGCCTCCACCATCTCACTGTGGACAGAATGCTCAGAAAGGAAAACAATTAAAAAATCAGCTTGGCGAAGTTCCGCTTCAATACGTTCCGCCCAGCGTGTGCCTACGGTGATAATTTGGTCAATGAAAACTGTGTGATGTTGAGCCAGCGCTTGCTGGACTTGCAATGCAATCGGCTCATCGGGGGTGACATGGCGTTTGTAGCTGATGAAGATGCGTTTGGGGGGGGAAGGGGGAATGGGTAAAGGGGAAGGGGGAAGGGGGAAGGGGGAAGGGGAGGGAATTACAGATGGGGTTGGGGGGAGGTTGCGGCTTTTGAGGACTGGGGTGGCAGATTCGGGGATGTTTTCTAAATCAATGGCGATGCGCCCAAATTCGTATGCATCTTCGTAGGTTCTACCTGCGCCAAGGGCATCATAAAACCCGACTGCAAATTTAATTGCGGCGCGATCGCCTACTGCTTTATTCATTCCTACTACATAATTAATATGTTGGAATATCGCCTCAGCTTGCGCTTCGCTATAACAGGCGTTTAACAGCACACACTCTATCTTGTCTTGAAATAACCTAAACAGTCTGCCCAGTGACTCTGTACTTACCAGTTGCAACTGTCCGTGATCATCTTCCAAAACTAAACCTTGCTCACCTTCCCCATGTCCAGAGAAATGCACAATCTCTGGTTGATGATCCAAAAGCGCACGTCGCAAATCTGCCGGACGCACAGCCCATTTAGTAATTATCTCAAACTGTTCACGAATTTTCGCACGTTCCAACCCCGCCTGAATTTCCCGCACTTCTTCATCCAAGCGCAACTTCACCGTATTCTTGGGATTTGCCGATAAAACCAGGATTTTTTTCACACTATCATCAATTATTGCACCAGGCGTTGTCTCTAGATGCAGTTTACTACAGCAGAGTTACGGAGAATTACGGGCAGTGTAAAGAAATTTGGGGAAAGGGGGAAGGGTGAAGGGGGAAAGGGTAGTGGCGTGACCAGGCTAAAATGTTGCAATAATTTTTCTTGTGGGGTGGACATCTTGTCCGCCCCGGACGGGTGAGACACCCATCCCACAAGAGTTTTTTTCATGCACTATTTTAGTCTAGACACGCCAGTAGTGGACTGACACAGCTAATTTAGTGCAATAGCAAAAATTCATTTTATCGGCGTATATCGGCGGTTAATTTCATCAAATCTAATGCCTCATTTTAGCCGTAACGCACCATCCATGCTTAAGCAAAAGCTGCTGCCCAGATCCCCGACTTTTTGAAAAAGTCGGGGATCTAAATCTCGCTCAAGTAAGTGACATTCCACTCTACAATAAGTTGATTTTTACTTTATAAATAAGCTCTAAGAATTACGAATTACGAATTACGAACTACGAATTATTATTCCCCAAATATTTACTTTTCAACTCTTCCAACTCATCATCTATAATGCTTTTATTAGTAGGCTGAGGAGTTTGAGGTTGGGGTTGACTTTGCTGCTTTGGCGGTTTATTTCCACCTAAAAATAGAGTCTTCATTTCCTCTAATTCCAGGTCAATTTGGCTTTGCGATTTGGGAGATACAGCAGGTTTGGGGTTAGATGGTGCAACGTTAACAGGCTTTATTGATGTTGCTGGTGTAGCAACTATCGGCACATTTTTATTCAGGTCAATTAAAACTTCATCTGCTGTTTGATAACGCCGCCTCGGGATACTTTCTAACATTTTGTTGAGAATGTTAGTTAACTCTTGACTTACAGGATTTGTTAAATACTGCTGCCAAATCCAACTATCATTATTAATATCATAGGAATCAAAGGGCGATCGCTCGGTAAGTAAGCGAATACAAGTAGCACCCAAGCTGTAGATATCGCTAGCGAAAATCGCTCGTCCTCGGATTTGTTCTGGTGCAACATACTCGGGACTACCGATACTTGTACCAGTGCGGTTGAGAGAAGTGCTAGTGGCAGATTTAGAAGCGCCGAAATCTACTAAAACTAGTTTGCGATCGCTTGCCCGTAAAATAATATTTTCGGGTTTAATATCACGGTGAATGACGTGCCTAGCATGGCAAAATTGCAGTACTGGCAATAAATCATTGAGCAACTGCCGAATTTGCTCTTCGTTAAAAGCCCCTTGTTCTACTGATTCCTGAGCTAAATTTTTCCCATCAATAAATTCTTGGACAAGATACTGCCTATCATCTTGGGTAAAATATGCCAGTAATGCCGGAATTTGGGGATGTTGCCCTAATTCATCTAACTGTACAGCTTCTTGGTTAAATAACTCCACAGCCTTTTGCACAGTATTTGTGCCTTGGGCTTGGGGGTAAAATTGCTTAATTACACAGCGTGGTTTTGAGGGTTTATCTTCATCCACCGCTAAAAAAGTACGCCCAAAACCCCCTTGTCCTATGGGTTTAATTGCACGGTAGCGTTCTTTAAGCAGTAGCTTATAACCACAACTTAGACAAAACTTCACATCATCAGAATTTTCCGGTTTGGGACAACGGGGGTTAAGGCAGTAGCTCATAGTGGCGCTAAAAATCGCTCTTATTGTATTTATTTTGCCCTGCGATCGCCACAAGGGTATTCAGATTCGCCAATTATCTAGCTTCAGACTGTAACCCAGTGCTTGAATGCGCTGATAGTGCGCTAAATTACCAGTGACTAATATCAAATTTTGCTGTATCGCAATAGCTGCAATCATGCTATCAGCAAGTCCTATCGGTTGTCCTATGCGTTCCAAATCTGCATAAATACGCCCAGCTAATTCAGCATCCCTCAGTTGCAGTGTTAACACCTCTGCTACGGCAATTTGAGCAAAAAACTGCTGAATTCTATCTTCTCTTTGCAACCGATGCCAGCCTTTGACAATTTCTAAGACTGTGATAGTGCAGATAGTGTAGCGACCAAAAACTGCTAAATAACTAATAGCTCTTGATACTACACGCTGATCTCTACGCTTGAGACTCTCGGAAAGAATGTCTGTGTCAAGTAATACCTTTTCCAAAGCGTTGATTTAATGGGTGTGCTGCCCGATCCTTCATTACCTCTTCTAGCATCTCATCTACTGACTCAGGATCATCAGCAAATAGTCCCAATAATGGATACTTTTCTGGTTCTGCTTTTGGTAATTGATCAATTGCGTATGCAATTAACTCTGACAAGTCACAATGGCGTGATTTTGCCAAAGCTTGCGCTTTCTCCAGGGTTTTCTCGTCGAGTTGCAATTCTATGTTTTTCACGCCGCCTCATCTAAAAGCTGATGTGACAAGGCAATTCTAGCATTTTTGATATCTTGATGAGCCTTGAGGAAATGCGATCGCAATGTAAGTAGTTAAACAAAATTAATTACAAAATGTCATTGCGAATGGAGCGGAGCGGAATGAAGCAATCGCAAGGGTTGAGATTGCTTCTCTTCGAGACGCTGCGCGTTAAGCGAAGCTATGCCGAAGGCTTTACGCTGCGCTCGCAATGACTGTAATTAATTTTGCGTGGTTACTTACCATCAGGAAAAAGTGTCCCTGTTTTGTGAAATGATCTAAACAGAAATCAAAATTTTCTCAGTATTTTCTGGGTTGTCTTCTTACCACTTAAGTGGATTTTTTACAAGAAGATTCCAGTTATTATGCTGATAAATTCTGCTAAATTGGGCACCAATAACAATTAGCTGCGTCAATAATTTTAGTTAAATTGCTGAGTCTGTTTCTGTGGCTCTTACGCCAAGTTTGTCCAGCACAGGGAATGCCTAACTACCATTGAACCAATTTTCTAGTAAGCATAAATGCTTGTAGACTATATGGCGAGTAGATTACTAAAAAAAAGCCTGCTATGGCGCGTATGTGTAGCTAACGCATCAATAAAACCGATGAAATCAATTTTGAAATCAATGTTTGCTGTTCAAAGTTGGCGACAAAGACGCGCGGCGACTTTTGCCCAAAGATTACGCAAGTATCTTTACTTGATAGTTGCCTTAATATCTTGCCTGACGGTATTCGTTGTCGATAATTTTACCCCTGCGATCGCTCAGGTTTCGCAGTTACCCCGTGAGGAAATTCGCGGAGTGTGGATGACGAACAACGATATGGACATCCTCAAGGAACGCCCCAAGGTGCTGGAAGCTGTGAGCCAACTGCGGCGGCTCAACTTTAACACTATCTATCCTGTCATCTGGAATTCTGGCTATGTCATGTATCCCAGCGCTGTAGCCAAGCGTACAGGTATCCAACCCTTTGTTTTACGAGGCTCAGATGGACATGATATCTTAGCAGACTTAATTAACCAAGCCCATCGTCAAGGCCTGTTGGTAATTCCCTGGTTTGAGTTTGGGTTTATGGCTCCACCAACATCAGAATTAGTTATGGAGCATCCCAATTGGTTCACACGCAAGCGAGACGGAAGTCAAACTTCCATTAGTGCGGCTGGTGAAGTGATGTGGCTCAATCCCTTCCATCCAGAAGTACAACAATTTATTACTAGCCTAGTGCTGGAAAACGTCACCCAATATGATGTTGATGGCATTCAGTTTGACGATCACATGAGTTTGCCCCACGAATTTGGCTATGATCCATATACAGTGGCGTTGTACACTCAAGAAACTAAGAAAAGCCCTCCTCGTAATGCTGAAGATCAAGATTGGGTACGTTGGCGCGCAGATAAAATTACAAGCTTCATGGTGAAACTTAACCAAGCTGTCAAAGCGCAAAAGCCCCGCTCGATTTTCTCTGTATCGCCGAATTACTACGACTTTGCATATAAATTTCAACTCCAAGACTGGCTCAATTGGATTAAGTTGAATATTGTCGATGAGCTAATTGTGCAAATTTATCGCCCCAATCTTCAAAGCTTTGTTACTAATATTTCCCGCGCTGAAATCCAACAAGCACAAAAAGTAATTCCTACTGGTGTGGGGGTTATGGCAGGATTACGAAATAACCCAGTTCCCATACAGCAAATTAAGGCTCAAGTCCGAGCAGCTCAAGAACGTGGCTTAGGTGTCGCCTTCTTTTATTATGAGAGCCTTTGGGAATATGCCCCAGAAACAGCCGCAGAAAGAAAGGCAGGATTCCAAGCCCTCTTCCGCGCTCCGGCTTTGCGTGCCAGGATTGAGTAGTGGAGGAAGGGATGAGGGGGATGAGGGGGATGAGGGAGATGAGGGGGATGAGGGAGATGAGGGAGATGAGGGGGATGAGGGAGATGAGGGGGATGAGGGAGATGAGGGGGATGAGGGGGATGAGGGGGATGAGGGGGATGAGGGAAATGAGGGAGAGGAGGGGGATGAGGGAGACAAATAATTAAAAATTACGTCTTCAATCCCGTTCCCTATCTTCTATTTTCCTTCATCCCTGTTCCCAGTTCCCTGTTCCCTGTTCCCTCTTTTAGCCTAATTTTGCCTTGGGAATCAAACTGACATCCCAGGTATACAATCCGACGGTGTCAGGGACTCTGGCGAACCTTCCTGTACGATAGCCTCGTGATAATTCATTGAGAACCTTACTTTTAACCTCTCTCAAGTCTTCAGCATCTATTTCTCCATAAAGTCCATTGATGACTTCCGCAACTGTCATAATTTTCCCGGCGTTTTCCTCTAACAAAGAGGTAAGAGCATCAATTAAAAATTGACCCTCATATTGTGTGAGCATGGGTACGACTTTGTTTTTGGGAAGTATCAGCGGTTTCTTCTTTTTCGATGTGAGAGTTTTAGTAGAATTACCATTTCTACTTGAGCTGAGTAGACTTAAATCTAAGGTATAACAACCAGGTTCGTCAGGAATTGCCACCCAACTACTACCTTTACCTTGTGTCAACGAGGATTGAACTCTACCTTTCACTACTTTGAAGACTGTAGGCTCTAACTCTCCATATAGCGATCGCACAATGAAATCAATATGGCACACTGTACCGCGATGTTTTTGCAAGAGCTTTCTAATAGCTTCAATCCGATTCACTGAGTTTTGATACTCCGGTAGCATCGGATAGTCTTGTACCTTGGATGTTTGCTCTTTAGGCTCAGGCGGAGGAGCTATTTCTGGTTGTGGACTAGGAGATTGATACTCGTTGGTATCGGTAGTAGTGGCTGACGAATTATCTACCTCTAAATTGTCTGAATCTAGAAGTTCCGAAGCAGTAGACTCTTCTAAATTGTGATCAGACTCAGAAATATCATTGGGTGAAAATTTCTGTGCAGGAGGAAGAGAGGGAGTAACATCAGCCGATTCTAACTTGGCAATGTGGTTTTCTTGTGATGGTGACCAGGTAGATAACAAAGCTTCTACATGATCGAGATGCGATCGCGCCTGTGTATATAAGCGTTCGTACTCTTCTACCATCCCCGCATAGTAGTCTCTTAATTCCAACAGAGGCGTGAGGAAAGTTTCAGGAGGTGGTTCCAATTGTCCCTTAAAAGTCATAAAACCTTAATCAATCCAAATCAGTGTTGCTTTTGTAAGTCATTGGTCTTGGTTTAGCTTTTGCAGCTGGCTTGAGCTGCTGTCTCTTCGGTGGTTGAGGAGGGCGACAGCGTTCGCAATATAAAGGCCTAGGGCCATAAGTCTCGCGGTTTGTCGTCTCATTACACTGCTTACAAATAAAGTTAAAAACACGAGTGTGAATTTCTCTTTGATGCGCTCTAACAGTGTATTCTCTAACGCTGATTAACTTACTTGCCATAATAACGAGTGGTAATTTCCGTTCTAATCAATATAGCTATTCAAGCAAATCAAATAACATCAGTATGTATCCAGTTGCCAGTTTTAGCTATTTTTTTGCTGACTCTATAGGTTGTGTGATAGCAGCAATCTCATTGAGTATGAAGAAAAATTTCCTACTATTCTTTCTGAGTTTGTCTAAAAAGTCTTAGTTGATACACTCAGCCTTTAGACATCCTCTTCACTCACCCTCAACAAGGAAGAGTTTGAGCTGGAAATTTACCCTCTTTTATAAGTTAGCCTGGAGGTGAGCCATAACCAAATATCTGCACTTGTATGCTAAATACTCTCTGGCGGATGCTGGTTTTCAACTGATTCATGTCCTATAGGTCTTTTGTACTGGATGAAGAATTGACTGATTAAACGTTATTTTTTCATAGCAACCTCCCATGATGCTAGCTCAATTCATCATCAATTATGTATTACTAGCTATAGACAATAGATGATTTAGCTTAGTGTACAAAAAGCCTATCCTTCAACCCATCCCTTTTTAGGGGGAATGGTTCAAGGGAAAAGGTAAAGGAGAAAAGTTCAAACATCATTAGTTATTTCCTCTATGTCCTTGTGCTGAATATTTATCTGACTACCTCCTATGACTTGGGATAGATATAGGCATAGAGAGCGTATCTGCTATAGTCCAATATCCGAGAAAAAAGTGAAAATTACAATTCCCTGATGCGAGCGATCGCACTTTTAAGAATTGTACATTTGGCAATGCCTATCTTTTATTGTTGAAATTGGCACAGATACCGGGAATTGAATTGCACAAAGACCAGAAGCTTCTACAGCACTTAGCACTTACAAGTCAGATATTCACGCCAAGTTTTGCCACAAACCTTGCCATGAAAATTAGTCTTTCCTATGCCCTATACCCTTTTTCAAGTTAGAAATTGAACAGGGTTAAAATCAGATTGGTAATGCTTTTGTGAAGTAGGATTGTAATTACTGCTACAGTTAAGTTAATAACAAAGCCTAGGAATGATAAATAATATCTTGTTCGGTTAAAGACTCATCATAAATACCAGAGGGGTCAAGCGGGCAGGTAATACTAATTCACGAAAATTCTAATCCAGATGATTTTTCGTAGGGGTTTAGCAATGCTAAACCCTCTACCTAAGTATGTGTATCATGATTAAAGCGATACAAATTTGGTCAGAAAAGCATGAAGAATTGGATAATTCGGGGATGAGGGGCAATAGGGATTGGGTAATTGGTATTTATCCCCCTCATCTCCCTAATTACCTCAACAATTAACACGGCATCAACGCATCCACTCTTCCCAAAACTGCCATATCTTCTGCGTCTAATTCTATGCGTGTGCCGCTACGAATTAATTCGGAAAAGTCTTCATTTGGCACCATAATTGTTAACGTATACAAGCGAGAATTACCTGTATTTTTAATTAAATGAGTGCCTGTTGGCGGTACTAATAAACTATCACCAGTTTTAATTGCGACTTTCTTCCCATCGCAAATAGCTACCCCTTCTCCTTTAAGAACAAAAAACATTTCTACTGCCCATTGATGACGATTTGGAGGTGTATGTCCACCGACATCAAAAATTTCAACACAACAAGTTAAGGAAGTATTGGCATTGGCTGTATCAAAAATAATTGCTAACCGATTAGAATCATTGGGACTAATGCGGTAAACTTGGTAATCTTTGGGAGATTTAATGAGAGGAATTACACAACGAGTAGCGTGCATTTATGTATCTCCTTGGTTGGGGATTGGGGATTGGGGATTGGGGAACTCGGGGCCCCCTCTGGGGATAAGGGGGATTGGGGATTGGGGAACTCGGGGCCCCCTCTGGGGATAAGGGGTATTGGGGATTGGGGATTGGGGAACTCGGGGCCCCCTCTGGGGATAAGGGGTAATGGGGACTGGGGAAAAGGAACAAAGAATATAATAATGACTATTGACTCTTGTACAGATGCGATTAATCGCGTCTCTGCAACTTTTGACTCAGCACTCAGCACTCATTACTCAGCACTGTTTTCCAGGGCTGTTAAAATTGCTGGGGAATCTGTGACAAAACCAAAGCATTGTTTGACGTTATATAGAGTTGCTAGCCAACAATAATCGGGGGATGTTGTGGCTGTACAATCTTTGACTAAAATGCAGTCATATCCTAGAAAATTCGCATCACATAGGGTAGTCATGACACATTGATCGGCATTGACACCAGCGAAGAATAATGTAGTCTTTCCTAGGTTCCGCAAGATACTATCTAAGGGTGTGTCCCAAAATCCACTCATGCGGTATTTATCCACAAGAATATCTTCTGGTAACTGTTGCAGTTCTTCTACTACTGCGGCTGCCCAACTCCCAGCCATGAGGACTTTAGCACCGTTGGTAGGTAAGGGATGACCTAAGCCTACACCTTCGCCTGTGGGATTGTAGACGTGATGTAAACCAGCACTAATATTTAGTAGATCGGGGCGATTTCCCCAATTCAGCCAAATCACTGGGACACCTGCAACGCGCAGTTGGGGAAGTAAATTTTGTAAAGGTGCAATTGGCTGGCGGGCTGGGGTAACATCTACACCAATATGCGCTAACCAACCATCGGGGTGGCAAAAGTCATTTTGCATATCAATGATGATGATGGCAGCTTTTGCTAAATCCAGGCGCAGAGTTTTAGTTTCTGTTGATAAGATAGCGGGTTGTGGGGTCTTTTGCGGGCGTGTAATATCTGCGATCGCATGGTTGACTGTCCAAGCGTTTGGTGCAACTCCCAGGGAGTGAAAAGGCTGATTCATAAAATTGCAAAACCCAACACCATTTTCTATTTTGTAACCTGAAATTCACTTAGGCGTTCGATTACTTAATTAAGGTTAAAATCATGAAGTTTACTATCCAGAATGTTTTGACTGTCACAGATGATGCTTATGCAACTGTTGATGTCCAAATTGTGGACGGTAAAATAGCTGCTATTGGTTCTAATTTAGATGTTATTGGTACGGTAATTGATGGCACACATCAAATGTTGCTGCCTGGGTTTATTAACGCCCATACCCATTCTTCGGAAATGTGGCAACGTGGGGCGATTCGTCCCTTACCTTTAGAATTATGGCTGGCGGAACTGTATGAATTTTCGCAACTAAATTTAGAAAAGGTTTATCTCAGCGCTTTGGGAACGGCGGTAGAAACTTTACTTTCTGGTGGTACGAGTGTAGTAGATCATTTAGTATTAATTCCTGGGCAAGAATTTGAAACGATCGCAGCGGCGATTCGCGCTTACACAGAAGTGGGAATTCGGGCTTTTATCGCCCCGTTAATTCAAGATGAATCTTTGACAGCCGGGATACCATCGGGAGAAACCCAACAAAACCATGAACCTTATTTTCGCTCTACTGCTGGGACTTTAGAAATTATCGCAGCAGTTGTACAGCAGTTTCATCGCCCAGATGAAGGGGTGAGTATTTTAGTTGCACCTACAGGGATTCAATTGTGTAGTGATGCTTTATTCACCGGATGCATTGAATTAAGCGATCGCTATAATCTGAGTCGTCACTCGCATTTGCTGGAAACCAGGGCGCAGGAAAAACTCGCCCAAGAGAAATATGGCTGTTCGGCTGTAGAACATTTGAAGCGGATTGGCTATTTAAGCGATCGCACTTCTTTGGCGCATTGTGTCTGGCTAAGTGAAGCTGATATTGATATCCTCGCAGAAACGCAATCTACAGTTGTTCACAATCCCCTCAGCAACTTGCGTTTAGGTAGCGGTATTGCCCCTATTTTGAAATATCAACAAGCAGGAGTTAATGTTACTTTTGGGTGTGATGGTGCCTCTAGTAATGATTCTCAAGATTTACTAGAAGCTATTAAAATTGGCTCTATTTTGCATAACGTTACAGACTTAGATTATCAACAATGGATTACACCCCGGCAAGCTGTCGAAATGGCATCTTTAGGCGGAGCTAAAGGAGTAAATTTTGCCGATAAAATTGGCTCTTTAGAGGTGGGTAAACAAGCCGATTTAGTACTTTATGATCTTACCAATTTATCACTTTTACCTCGTACAGATCCTATAGGTTTATTAGTGTTAGGCAGACCCAGCAATGTAGTCCATAGTGTCTGGGTAAATGGTAAACAAATTGTTGCTGATGGCAGAGTTACCACTATAAATGTTGATGATTTACGACAACAAATCTTCCATCAAAGCCAGTGGGATACTCAGCGTCAGTCGCAAACTGTAGCCCAACTTGCAGCACATTATCGTTCAGTTATGGGTTTGAAGCAATAATTATGAATTCGTAATTCGTAATTCGTAATTACTATAAGACTCATATTTGATTTTTGAAGTTCACGTAGTGGCACGACAAGGCTAAAATGTGGCAATATAATTTTCTTGTGGGGTGGACATCTTGTCCGCCCAGGACGGGCAAGATGCCCATCCCACAAGAGTTTGAATAATGCACCATTTTAGTCTAGACACGCCAGTAGGATGCGTTAGCGCTAGCGTAACGCATCAGCGCCAAATCTTTTTGTGCTTTAGAGATTCTGCTTTCTGCATCAACACCAGCCAATTTTTACCTCATCCAAATGAAACCTACTGTAAATAAAAAGCTGCAAGATTTAAATAACCTTGCAGCTTTCTTATATTAATGAAATCAGATAATACACAATAATCTCTGGCAGTAAAGCAGAGATTATTTAGATGCCATTTAGGAAGCTAATGCAACTTCCACTAATTGCTGTAATTCACCTTTTTGGTACAGTTCAATTAAAATATCTGAACCGCCAATAAATTCACCATCAATAAAAACTTGGGGAATGGTTGGCCAGTTAGAATATTCTTTAATTCCTTGACGAATTTCGGCATCTGAAAGCACGTCATAAGTCTCGAAAGGTACACCCAAAGTATTAAGAATCTGCACAACGTTGTTAGAAAAACCACATTGGGGCATTAACTTATTTCCCTTCATGAAAACAAAAATTTTGTTTTCTTTAATCAGGTTATCAATTTTCTCTTGAGTTTCTGGTGACATGGTTTTGATGTTTCCTACTTTTGCTTATAGTCGAGAATCAACAGTCAGTATCTAAACTGCTAAGAAGCGGCTGTTGTCTGCCAAGCTTCAGGAGTATAAGTTTTTAATGCTAGGGCGTGAATTGCTTCAGTTGACATAGCTTGCCGCAAAGCACCGTAAACTAACTGGTGTTGTTGTACCAGTCTCTTACCTGCAAACTGCGATGAAACTACTGTTACCTGATAATGGTCACCACCACCAGTCAAATCTTGCACTTGAATCTGAGCATCTGGCAGTTCCGCTTTGATCATTTCCTCAACCTGCTGCGGACTAATCATCGCAATTCCTGAAAAAACTTCTTTTCTATTATTAACAGATAGAGAGCGATCGCCTTTACCAGTTGCAAGTTTTGGCAGGTTTACGGCTGAATTCGCTCTAGGCAAGGGTTTTTGACAATACCTTAAGGGCTGGCAGTTAATTCTATCCTACCATTAGGTTATTGAGAAGCTACTATTGTCACAAAAGAGAAAATTGCTAAATTTTGATTATTTTTGAGAAGATGACGAACTTCCACCTTGGCGGGGATAGGGAGTATCGACAAAACCTAACTCAAATAACTGTTGGTAGGCTTTCTTGCCTAAATCTCTGGTGGGGTTTTGACTTTTGATAATTTGAATGAGCAATGGTACGGCTAATTCTGACTGATTTTGTGCCCGATGTACTAACGCTAGTCTATAGGTGGCTTCATCTCGCTTCTGGGCGCTCTCTAGGGCTTTTTTGCGCTGAGAATCAGAAACTCTGGTGTCAATTCCCGAAAAACTAGAGTTGAGATCTTGGTAAAAATTAGATAGCTGGTTAAAAACCTGACGTGCTTCTTGGAGTTTCTTCGCAGCTACGTCATATTTTTGGGAATCAACAGCGGCTTGTGCTTCGCTCATCAAACGCTCACCGCTTTCAATGCTCAACAGGGTATTATTTGGCGCTACAGGACGTAGGTTATTGGGATTGTTAGGATCAATTGGTTGTGCTTGGTTATTGCTTGGTAAATTAATTACCTGAGCATTCACTGGTGCTAGCAGACAGAGGGCTGCTATGAGTGATAAAGAACTGAAGCGCATCCAGGGAACAGCAGCGGCTAGGTTCATGGGATCAAATCGTGCGACAAAGTATATAAAAAGTAACGGAAACTTCGGGTATCTTAACTCTGTTTTTGTCTTTGACCAAGCAAAGTAACATACTAAGTTTCTTTGTTTTAGACTGAAAAACAGCTTCATTGTGTTCCTTCAGCCCATAATCATAGTATCTAAAATTGCTCCTATGAATGATCCCAACAATTTAACAAATTCTGGCAACACAGGTGTACCAGCCAGCAATCTGGGTATGGTATTACAACGCGGTGGTGAAGAATTAATTTTAGAAAAGGTTTTGGATCGTTTCAGTGTCCGTCTTTCTACCAATATTCCTCGTGAACAATTATCTCAATTTAGTTGGGGAACTTGGCACCGGAGTATTCCTCAAGCCAGGCTAGAAGTTTTTACGGTAGCACCTAACCAGTTAGATACGGCAATGTCTCAAGCACGTGCTGACCAAAATGTGGCTTTTGCCAGCCATATTTACAAACTCAAAGATAATCCTGGGACTTTTGTTTATCTCAATGACCAAATTACAATTCAATTTGCCGATGGAGTTGATGCAGCTAAAATCAATGCTCTCGCTACTGCCTTTAACTTAGTGCAAGATAAACCAGTCCTGGGTTTACCTAACACTTTTGTCTTTCTTGTCAGCAAACAAGCCCAAGAAAATCCCATTAAAATTGCTAATCAATTGCAAGGAATCAAAGAAGTATTAGTAGCTGAACCAAATATTTTAGTACGCCAAGAAACTCATTACAAACCCCGCGATCCGCTTTATCCCAAGCAATGGTATCTCAACCACAATGGCAGCAACCAATTAGCCGCGGGTTCTCATATTTCTGTGGAATCGGCTTGGGATATTACTCGCGGTGTGCGTTCTGTAGTGGTGGCGGTGGTTGATGATTCTTTTGACTTGAACCATCCCGATTTCCAAGGTAGCGGTAAAATTGTTGCCCCCAGAGACTTGAAAGAAAATGACTTTTTACCTTTACCAGATGTAGAGGAAACTAGCCACGGTACAGCTTGTGCAGGTTTGGCTGTAGCTGAAGAGAATGGTAAAGGCATTGTCGGAGTTGCCCCCGGTTGTGCTTTAATGCCCATTCGCACCACTGGTTTTTTAGATGATGAATCGATTGAAGATATTTTCAATTGGGCAATTGAAAAGGGCGCTAGTGTGATTTCTTGCAGTTGGGGAGCATCGGCTGTTTATTTCCCCTTATCTTTGCGCCAAAGTGCAGCTATTACCCGTGCCGCTACCAAAGGACGCAATGGTAAAGGTTGCGTGATTTTGTTTGCAGCTGGTAACGCCAACCGCCCGATTAGCGGTACTGTGTTTGAGCGCAATTGGCCAAAAAATTTACTGTCAGGTGATACAGATTGGCTCAGTGGTTTTGCGGTACATGCCGATGTGCTAGCTATCTCAGCAGCTAACAGTTTGGCTAAGAAATCTGCCTATAGCAATTGGGGTGAAAACATTGCCGTATGTGCCCCAAGTAACAACGCTCCTCCTGGGATGTGGTTTCAGGATCAAGGGTTTATGGAAACACAACCTGCGATCGCCACTACACTATCAGGATTAGGAATGCTAACTACCGATCAATTAGGTGCGGCTGGTTATGATGCTGGGGATTTTACCAGCAACTTTGGTGGTACTTCTGCCGCAACTCCTGTGGTTGCAGGTGTAGCAGCCCTAATTCTCTCCGCAAATCCCGATTTAACTGCTAAACAAGTTAGGCGGATCTTGCAAGAAAGTGCTGATAAAATTGTGGACAGCAACCCCGATCCGCAATTGGGTTTCAAGGAAGGAACCTATGATAGTAACGGTCATTCCCAATGGTTCGGCTATGGTAAAGTCAACGCCGCTAAAGCAGTACAAGCTGCACAGCAAATGCGTGCAGGTACATCAACTGCTACTAAGCAAGTCAAGGGCAGAAATGATAGTAAATTAGGAATTCCAGATAACAATAAACAGGGAATCAAAAGTGCGATCGCCATCTCTGAGGCGAACCTGGTTCAAGATATTCAAATATCAGTTAATATTACCCACGATTTCTTAGGAGATTTAGAAATCTATGTAATTGCTCCCAATAAGGAGCCAGTCTTATTACAAAACCGCACCCTAGGTCGCCGTACCAACTTACAAGCAACTTATACAGTGCGATCGCATCCAGCCCTCAAACAGCTACTATCAATATCAGCTAAAGGTAACTGGCAATTGCAAATTATTGATTATGTACCCCAAGATATCGGTCAGCTTAATAGTTGGGAATTAATTTTAAGTGTTTAGGGCATGGGGCATGGGGCATGGGGCATTGGAAATAATAAGTTGTGTATGAGGTATTAGCTATTAAATAGGGCTTGCTGAAAAAGTCATTCCAAGGCAAGAGAAAAATTGACTCAGTAGTCAGGGAAGAGCAAATATAAGTTTTTGTTGTCTGCAATCAAACGGAACATCACTTTTGCTAATAAAAGAAGTGAAAAAAGATGTAATGTTGAAAAATTGGCATAAAAATTCCCAAAAAAGCCGTGAAACAAGGGTAGAAAGATTCATGACTAAAAAAGTAATAGCAATAGCAGTGACAGAGGTATGAGGAAGTTTAGCCATGACTCTACCCAAGCTAAATCTTCGTTTACCTTGTCCGAATTTACCCTCAATAGAGTTACGAATTAGCTCATCTTCTCGTGCTTGTTTCTTTTTTTCAGGACTGACATTTTTAGGTGGTCTCCCTAAAGGTGGCCCACTAATTCTAATTCCTCTTTCTTGACACCAAGAGCGGTTGTCTCTAGTGCGATAAATTTTATCAACATGAACTGATTGAGGATAATACCCGGTGTAGTTTTTGTAGGCTTCTACTTGTGATTTTAAGTCGCCTGATTCGTTAAAATTATCCCAACTAATATGGTCTAAAAATACATAGCCATCATAGCAACTAGCTGAAAGCTTTGCCCCAAACTCTACTTTTTTTCCAGCTTTACCACGGACTATCGGACGAATGTGTGGTTGATTTAAACTGACAATACGGTCTTCTATACTAATTTTTTTATTTTCATATAACCAAAGTTGTTGACGATAAATTTCTGCTACTACCAGTAATTTCTTATATTGCCTATTACTCAGGTTGAAGAGTGACGCACCTAACTCCATTAGCTGCTGAATGTGAACTAAATTTCTTTTGATATATTGTAGTTGCCGTTTAATGGCTTTCCTTCTTTCTTTAATGGTCGGTTTTCTTTTTTTGGCTACCAATAAGTAATTCTTTCTAGCTATATTTCTATAGGTTCTCGGTTTTTTGATACTCTTTAACAAGAGGGAGTTATATAAAATATCTATAATTGTTTCTGTATGCTTTCTGGCTTGATTTAATAATCCTAAGTCTGTGGGATAACTGATATCCGCTGGCGCACAACTCGCATCTAATATTAATTTTCCCCGATTGGTCGGCTCATTTTTTAAATCCTCGGTTTCTGACTTTTTTGATTTTACTTCTACCTCCTCTTTACTTTCTAACACTTGCTTGACTATTTCTCGATTCAGTTTGTTAACTAATTTTATATCTATTCTTTCTCTAAAGTGAACTAACATTGACGCATCAAATGGGGCATTATTGCTATAGCAAGACATTCCTATAAAGTATTGCAGATAGGGATTCTCCCTAATTTGCTCTACTGTCTCCCTATCACTTATGCCTAGTTTTTCTTTAATTATTAATGCCCCTAATGCCATCCTAAATGTTTTGGCTGGCGCGCCCATTTCTGCTGAAAATATTGCTGCGTACTCTGCTTCAAATTCTGACCAAGGTATCATCTCCGCCATGATTACCCAACGGTTATCTGAGGCTAGTTTTCCCCCAAAGGGTAGTTCAAAGTCTTCTGCTGCTGTTTCTTGCTTTTGCGCTTTTCGATACATATCAACGCAACTTGCTACAAGGGTTTTTACTTACTTTATCCTTTTTCCTTGCACTTTATTCTCTTTTGTCCCCCCAAATCTCTTGATTTATCTAGGTTTTTTGTTTATTCTGCAAGCCCTAAATAAATGCCACATAACAAATGCCAAAATTAAGAATTAGGCATTTCGACAAATGTCGGATTAGTAATTTCTGCTTCTTGGTGACTTAATTGTTGCAAAGCTTTAGCTAAATCAGCAGTTAAGCGTTTAGCATTTTGTTTGACACAATCGTTACTATAATCGGCAACTTTGATAGCTGGGGCAATGTTAATCATCACATCTGTACCCCAATTGGGATAAGGCTGGCTGTAATTAATACTAATAGGTAGAATTTTAATTCCCAAGTCTGGCTGACTGGCTTCCGCACTTAAAGCTAACCGCGCAATTCCGGATTTGAGGGGGTGAACTTCCCCATCCCGATAAATCCCGCCTTCTGGGAAAATAACTAAAGTTTTTTTCTGCTCAAGTAGCTCAATACCATGACGCAGGGTGCTAATTGCTGGACGTTTAAGATCGATAGGGAAACCGCCCAAGTGACGCACAAACCAGCCTTGGATTCCTGTACATTCGCTGCTAGTCACCATAAAGCGTATGTCTTTTTTTGACCGACAAGCGATCGCAGCATAGGGTACGAGTAACGCATCCCAACGGGAACGGTGGGTAGGTGCAAGAATTATCGGCCCGGTGGTGGGGAGATTTTCTTGTCCGGTAATTTGAATGTGACCAAAGAACGCTGGTAACAGGACGTGACGACCTAAAAGATACGCAACAGGCGCTAGCCAAGAAGAAACCCCTGAGGTAGTATGAGCCACCTTGTGATTTGTGGCGGTAGTTGCTATTGTTTCTTGACAGGTAGGATGAGCAGAGTAAAATTCCATCATCGTGGTGGCTGCTGATTTTGTGATAGATTGTGACGAAACCTTGATTAATTACACCGTAATTTTTCTTTTGTTACTTGTGTCCTACCTATTGGACAGTTTCATCTCTGTCTGCTAGTTTCTTCGATGTCGTCGGGTAGCAAACCAAGCTTGCAACTGCTGACGGCAGGTAGACTCTAAAATGCCTCCAATGACTTTGAGACGGTGATTTGAAGCAGCACTATCGGGGATGTTGATAACAGTACGAATGGCACCAGTTTTGGTATCGTCTACTCCATACACCAACAATTTCAGGCGAGAGTGTATAATGGCACCGGCACACATCGGGCAAGGTTCTAAGGTGACATAGAGCGTACATTCATTCAGATGCCAATTTTGTAAAATTTTTGCAGCAGTCCTTAAAGCAATAATTTCTGCGTGAGCTGTGGGGTCTTTGTCGCGTTCTTTCCTGTTTTCACCCTCCGCCAGCGCATTACCCCCAGCATCGACGATTACAGCCCCTACAGGTACTTCTCCGGCATCACCGGCAGCTTGTGCCAATTTTAAGGCATGGGTCATCCATCCTCTGTGAAGAAGATATTCTGGGTCTGCAATAGACATTTTAAAAGTGGTAATTGGTAATTGGTAATGGGTGATTGGTATTTAATTAAATCAAATTTTACCTGGGTTTTAAGATTTTAATCTGTGCCAATTTTAAAGAATTGGTAATAGGGCAAATTAAGGCTGATTATGTCAAGTTTTCTAGATAAAAGGAAAGTAATATTAGTGCAAGAAAGCTAAAAGTATGAAAGTAAGAGCTAGATTTACTCTGTTAAGTGTTTTGAACCCAAAATTGGTTTTGGGTTAAAGGTTTTTTCTTTTCCTTTTCCCATTCCCCTTTTTCCCCTTCACCGACAAGTATTGCTAAGTAGTTAAACAAAATTAATTACACAATGTCATTGCGAATGGAGCGGAGCGGAATGAAGCAATCGCAAGGGTTGAGATTGCTTCTCTTCGAGACGCTACGCGTTAAGCGAAGCTATGCCGAAGGCTTTACGCTGCGCTCGCAATGACTGTAATTAATTTTGCGTGGTTACTTATATGATGTAGACCTTTGAGGTGTTGAAAATTTTAGCTTTATTTCCGCCATGTCGTTTTAGGTTCATTATTTAGATAACATACAGCAAATTGCTGTTTCATGAAATAGAAAAAATTATTATCCAACTCTTGTGGAGCAGACATATTACCAGCTACAGGCTGATATCATTAGATGAAATTTGCGCTAATTTTATCAATAGTTGCTTGATGGTACAAGCCCCCAGATTTATCTGTGGGATCAATCGAAAATCTAAAATTGTTTGGCTGGAGTAAAAGGTAAAAGGTCAGGATTGATTACCCTTTCCCCTTTCACCTTTTCCCCCTTCCCCTCTATTAAGGTTTAAGCTTTAAAAATACGCCACCTTTGAGCAATCCCGGATCGTTACCGTAACTGCTAACCGTGAGCGATCGCAGATTTTCAAAAAAGGGTTTACCGACTACTTCTACTAGTTTAAGAATCGGTAGCTGGCGTTCTACAAGTTTTTGGCTTTTTGTCCAGTCAAGATATATGTAACCTTGATTAGGCTGGGGAATAGCTGCAATACTATCTTGGAAATCGCGATTTTTAATTAAAGAGTTGTCTTTAACGTTGAGAATTTCCGCCATTGTCTCTAAATCGGAAGCGAAAATTTCGTAATTCCCTAAAGTTGTATGTACTCCCTGCACTTTTGTCTCTACTGTAAAAGCGGAAGGCTTAACATCAGCTTTATTGCTATTAGCGATTAATTCAGTCCAAGCGGAGATTTTTTGTTGATTGAGGCTGAGAGAATTCACATTCAGCCCTTTAGCTGCGGCGATCGCATCTAAACGCGCAATTCCTTGGGCTACTTGCGGTGATTGTTCCACCACAAACACCCAACTGTTACTTGCTGGCTGCTTTTGGGGTAAGAGTGCGATCGCATATTCGCCTTCTACCCAGCTAAAGATATCTTCAGTTAGATTTATCCCCCAACGGTTTTGCAAATCCTTCAATGGTTTCGCCATCTTCGATTTCATACCTTCCTGAGAAACCGCTAGGGTTGCTGTAACCTGTTTCCAGAGTTTGGCTAAATCGGTGTCACCCAAATTGCTTAAATTAGTACCAGAGATAGCTAAACCTGCTGATGTGGGGATATATTGCAATGCGCCTACAGGTTGAGATAATGATGGCGCAGGAGAACCAGCAATACTTTCTGGGGAATTTGCACTTAAAAAGCTAGTTTCTGCGATTAATCCTTTGGAATTCAATACAAAGGAAATAATTTCGCTGTCATAAGTTGATTCTTGCAGTTCTAACCCTTGCCATTTTGCTAAGGAAGGGAAATTTAAGAAAGCTGCAGCCACAGCACCTTTAGGTAATTGTTCTTTAGCTTTTTGATATTGCACATAGCTGTTTAAATTTAAATCGGGAGCTTGGACATTATTAATCGCATCTTTGAGTACTTTCAAATCGTTAGCGAATAAGACAAACTCATTCCCAACAACCGCACCAGCGATAAAATCTTGCTTGGGTGGTGGATTGTCGTAAATTAGTTTTACCCCTTCATATTCTTCAGTTGCTAAATTTCCCCCAGCTAATACCCGCTTAGAAAACAGCAAATCTACAAACTCACGACTTTTTTGTGATTGCGTAGTTGCTAGCGCCAGCAAATATCCAGATTGCTGTCCATTTTCTGGTTCGCGATCAATATCTAAGCTAGTAACAGCGAGAGTAATTTCATTACCTAACCAAGGTTGAATATCTTCTTGGTAATCGATATTACTCTTCGCCAATAAACTAGTTTTGAGCTTCGATAATTCACCTTCACGCTCTAACGCCTGTAATTTGTCTGGATTTACTAATAGAGAAACTGTAATCGGAGAAAATTTCGATACAAATATAGCTGCGCTAGATTGCGGAGAACTAGAAGCCACAAGGTTAACTGGACTTTTCACGAAAAACCAGTAATAACCACCAATCACAAACAATATGAATGCGATCGCACCTGCTACAAGGAAGGTGAAAAACGAGCTTTGCCTGTTCACATTTAACATACTAAAGTTAACAATTTAGGAATCGATGCTCATGCTACGGTTACGATCTTCATGTCAACATAAATAATATAGGATTGTTTACAAAACCTCATGACAGGCAATTCTCCTAATCAACCCATTGCCCACATTAGCGTTGAGGAACTTGCACAACGTCTCTCAACCAAGGATTCCAGTATTCAGCTAGTGGATGTGCGCGAACCTCAAGAACTCGCGATCGCTAGCATTGAGGGTTTTGTTAACTTCCCTCTCAGTGAATTTGCAGAATGGGGCGAGCAAGTCCCCACCCTCTTAAATCCTCATACTGAAACCCTAGTACTCTGCCACCACGGTATGCGCTCTGCTCAAATGTGCCAGTGGTTACTCGCTCAGGGTTTTACCAATGTTAAAAATATTACAGGTGGCATCGCTGCTTATTCTCAGCTAGTTGACCCTTCAGTGCCGCAGTATTAGGGATTGGGGACTGGGGATTGGGGACTGGGGATTGGGGACTGGGGAAAAACTATTACTCATTACTCATTACTCATTACTCATTACCCCATGCCCCATGCCCAATGCCCCATGCCCCATGCCCAATGCCCCATTCCCTTTTCCGCAATTACTCTGTAGGTATATATCTAAAGTGAAAAAAAATCCGTGCTAACACATACATTTTTTCCTAAAAGTTTGTGGAAAAATATGCTTATGTAAGCCACAATGTAGATGACTACAACCAGCTTTGATGATAATAGTCAAGCTCTTTTCCAGAGCGGCTGAAGAATAAATTAAAATATAAATTAATATTAATTAATTTCTGCTAGATAAATAGCTAGCAATGTTAACTCACAATTAGCTATAGTAGTTTACTATTAATAATTTTTTTTCATTTGCGGGGAAACCCAGACAATTTTTGCAAAGTTTCATTAAAATTTTTTGCCTCAGCCAAGAATACCTTATGCAAGTCCAGTTGACAAATCGACAACAGCATATACTTTGGGCAACAGTACGTCATTATATTGCTACGGCAGAACCTGTAGGGTCAAAAGCGTTAATTGAAGAGTATGACCTAGGGGTGAGTTCAGCCACAATTCGCAATGTGATGGGTGTCCTAGAAAAATCTGGTTTACTATTCCAACCACACACATCTGCTGGACGAGTACCTTCGGACTCTGGATATCGCATTTATGTAGATCAGCTAATTACACCATCAGAAGCTTTGGCTAAAGAGGTAGAACAAGCGCTGCAAAAACGCCTACATTGGGAAGATTGGAGTTTAGAAGCTCTATTGCATGGTGCAGCGCAGATTTTAGCTAGCTTGAGTGGTTGTATTAGCTTGATTACTATGCCGCAAACTAACACAGCATTGTTACGCCATTTGCAATTAATGCAAATTGAAACGGGGCGAATCATGCTGATTGTGGTTACAGACAACTATGAAACGCATTCGCGGTTAATGGATTTATCGCCAACGCGAGAAGAAACCAAACTTGATGCAGAAGTAATCGATCGCGAATTGCAAATCGTCTCTAACTTTTTGAATAGCCACCTGCGAGGACGCAGTTTGTTGGAATTAGCCACCCTAGATTGGAGCGAATTAGATCAAGAGTTCCAACGCTATGGCGAATTTCTCAAAACTTCTGTTGCAGAATTAGCCCGTAAGACTGTTACGCCCACAGCCACACAAATTATGATTCGGGGTGTGGGTGAAGTTTTGCGCCAGCCAGAATTTTCTCAAGTCCAACAAGTGCAAACAATTATCCATCTGTTGGAAGAAGAACAAGACCAGCTGTGGCGATTAATCTTTGAACAGCCAGAGGTTGAAGATCAGAGCAAGCCACGGGTAAATGTTCGCATTGGTGCAGAAAACCCACTCGAACCAATACGCACCTGTACCTTGATTAGTTCTACCTATCGTCGGGGTAGCATTCCCGTTGGGAGTGTGGGAGTTTTAGGCCCCACACGCCTAGATTACGAAAGTGCGATCGCTGTTGTAGCTGCGGCTGCTGATTACCTATCGGAGGCTTTCAGTTAATCAGATGACATTATGACGAGAAAAATAGGCTTTGGGTTGTTGTGGCTAGGATTTATTGTTTATGCATTTTTTCTCGCCCCACCCGATCGCCCTAATACATTCGAGTTAATCAAGAATTTGAGCATTGGGCAATGGCAAGGTATTAACCCTTTAGTCATTGCTCTGTTTTACATCATGGGTATTTGGCCTTTAATTTACAGTGCTTTAGCACTGTTTGATGAGAGAGGACAAAAAATCCGAGCTTGGCCATTTGCGAGTGCATCTTTTGCAGTCGGAGCATTTGCACTTTTACCCTACTTAGCTCTACGCCACCCAAATCCACAGTTTCAAGGACAAAAAAACGCTGTTCTCAAACTGTTAGATTCTCGTGTAACTGGAATTGGTTTAACTATAGCCACAACTATTTTAGTTGCCTATGGTTTACAAGGTAATTGGAGTGATTTTGCACAACAATGGCAAACTAGCCGCTTCATCCATGTGATGAGCCTAGATTTCGCTTTACTGTGCCTATTATTCCCTGCATTACTAACAGATGATATGGCACGTCGCGGCTGGAAAAATCCTGCATTATTCTGGTTAATCACTTTAATTCCCTTGTTCGGGCCTCTCATGTATTTATGTGTGCGTCCATCTCTACCAGAAAGGGGATTAGACACAGTATCTAGTTCGCAACAAACATTGACAAATTAAATTCACGCCTCCAGATTCATCCAGGGTACACATTGGATTTTAGATTTTGGATTTTAGATTTTGGATTAAATAGGACTTACGCAATAACTCTTCCAAACTCTCTTTACTTCGTGTTCTTTGCGTACTTCGTGGTTCGTTTTTTCATGATTTTGCGTAAGTCCTGTTAAATAATTAACCAAGCCAAAATATAATATCAATTTCAGAGGAACGTATTCTTTCTCCTCTGCTCCCTCTGCTGACATAGCGATTGATTATTTTTTTATTTGTCAGTCCCTAACCAATACTGCTAAGTTAAAGATTTTCAACTCTTAATTTGGTTTGGGGAAAAGGTAAAAGGGTAAGAGTTAAAGGTTTTTTCTTGCCCCTTTTCCCCTTCAGCGTTTTGCCCTTAACCGACAAGTATTGAGTCTCTAACTTGGTGATGCTTCTTCTACAGGACGAATAATCGCTGGTGCTGGGGTTACTTCTGGTTTAAAGATGGCTTGTAATGCTTGTTCTAAAGTTTGTGCCATAACAATTCGGTTTTCGTAAGCTACAACTACCCTAACTAAAGTGGGTAAACTATTTTTTGTAGCTTCTAAATAAATTGGCTCGACATAAAGCAGAGATTGTTCTATTGGTATTACCAAGAGATTGCCTTGTATAGCTCTAGAACCTTGGCGATTCCATAAAGAAATTTGCTGAGAAATTACAGGATCTTGGTTAATCCTAGCTTCGATTTGTTCTGGCCCGTACACCAAACGTTCTTTAGGAAAAACATACAGTAACAACTTACCGTAATTTTGACCATCCGATCGCGCTGCTAACCAAGCGATTAAATTCGTTCTTTGCTTGGGAGTATAAGGTAAAAGCAAGAGAAATTCTTCAAAGGGGTTGGTAGGTAAGCTGGTAATTAAATAGTACGGTTCTACTGGACGCGCTTGATTACCATAGATTTCGTTAGGAATTTGCCATTGGTCTTCCCGGTTGTAAAATACCTGAGTATCTGTCATGTGGTAGGTCATCAACCGTTCAGCCTGAATGTTGAAATAATCAACAGGATAGCGGATATGCTTGCTGAGTGTTTTCGGCATTGCACTCAGGGGTTTAAATAGTTTGGGAAATATTTTTCTCCAAGTAGTAATTATTGGGTCATGGCGATCGGCAACATAAAAGTTAACAGTGCCGTTATAAGCATCTACTACGACTTTGACGGAGTTGCGAATATAGTTAATGCCATCTTGATTAGGATCGGAATAGGGATAGTGATGACTCGTTGTGTAGGCATCCACAATCCAGTAAAGATAATTTTGGTTTGTTGAGTAATCTTGATTTTTCTGATCGAGATTGGCATCAGCGACAACTAAATAAGGATCGCTGTCATATTTTAGAAAAGGTGCGATCGCTTGAATTCTTTGTTTAACATTTCGGCGTAATAAAACCTTTGTTTCTGGGAGAAAATCCCTAGTTATCGCCATTTGCCAGTCTTTCAAATAAGCAGCAAATAACCACCGTCGCCAAATTGCTCCGATAGAGATACCACCTCGTCCATCGTAAGTATGGTAAACATTATCACTACCACTGGGATAGTCGAGTTCTCTAACCTTAGTTCCAGTTATTACATAGTTATTTGTAATTTCACCGTAATAAATCCGGGGTTGCCCAATGGGAATACTGTTGCGAATGGCTTGATTGGCAGTGGTGAGGGCAGTGCTATTACCGCTAATGTCTTTAACGAAATATTCTGGTAGTCCACCAGGGCCAACTACGTTTACAGGACTGAGAGTAAAACCAAAACCGTGGGTATAAATTAGATGGCGGTTTACCCATGTTTGAGCTTCCTGGGGAACTGCACTGTAGTCTAATTCCCTAGCTGCAATTAATACTTGTCGCCGTTCTGTAATTTCCTGAGGTGGGGATGATGATTCCTGCTGCGGTGCGGCGGGACGGCTACTGGTGGCTTCTGTTTCTAGGGTATAGCGGTCAATATCTGCATCGGGAAACCGATAATAGGGTCGAATTTGCTGCAATTGACGGTTGGTTTCTAAAAGCGGCCGCTGATCCCACAAACGAATATTCCGAATTGTTAAGTCGTTGGCTTTGATATCAGCTTCCGTCAATTGACCTTGGGGGTTGAAATTTCTGGTATCAATTGGTTCCAAATCAAAGGCTTGGCGAGTTGAGGCAATAGTACGCCGAATGTAAGGTTGTTCTCGTTGCAATTCATTAGGCTGAACTACTAAATATTGCACTGCATTCGGTACTAGCAAACCACCTACCAGCGCCAACAAGAAATAAACTCCTAAACCATAGAACGCCAACTGACGATGGGGGGATTTTGGCCGCCAAAAGATTGTTCGCCACAAGAAGTAAAAGGCGATCGCTACTGCTAGGGCGCATAAAGTATTGTAAGCTGGCAACTGTGCTACTACGTCGGTATAGCTGGCACCGTAACTCACCCCACGCTTGGAATATAGCAATTCATAACGACTTAACAAATAACTGAGAGCCACAGCTACCATCAATGCACCACCCAAGCCGTATAAATGGCGTTGCTGTGGTGGCGAAAACCCTGGAAAAAATCCTTGGCTGAGACTATCGCCGGATAGGAGGTAGGTAAGAGTAACGGCGATTAAACCATAAAAAAATAATCCCACCAACCACAGTCCTAGCAATTCCAAGACAGGGAGAGAAAATATATAAAAGCTGGTATCTTTAATAAATAAAGGGTCGGTGTCGTTAAAGGCAGTACGAAACAAATATTGCAGTATCTTCGCCCAATTTTGGTAAATTATCTGCCCAAAGAGCAGACTCATGACAATAGCGATCGCCCTGAGCGACAATCGGGGATAAATTAAAATAGCGATCGCAATTCCCAAAACCAAGCTCAAATACCAAACTTGGGAAAATATTTGCCTTGCCAGCTGCCAAATTGTCTGTAGTTGAAAGCGATCGCTGACAAGTAAACTAGTCTTACTAAATGCTGGATTCCAATAGGAAATGGCAATTTCACCGTAGTAAGCCAGCATTAATCCCACCAACAAGCTGAAGCCCAAAGCTAGAGGTAGCAGCCAATGCAATCTGATGGCGGGAAAGCGTCGGGGATCGAAACTACGGGCTAAATTGCGAGGATCGGACTGAGGACTGAGAAGCCTTGTAAACTCACTGCTGAGTGGCTGACTCGTCACTGGCGGGGGATACTTGAGCCGTTCTGCAAAAAAGAGGTTTACCAGCAGATAGACAGCAGTTATCCCAACTACAAATACCCATATAGTAGTCTTAGTAACCAGCCTGAGCAGAAATACTTGGAGGTAGCCGACTTCCTGAAACCAGAAAATTTCGACTGGTAAACGGGAACCCAGAACTACGAGTAGCCATAGCCCTAGGAAGAATATTAATAGGCGAAAGCCCCATTTCCGCAACATTCCTTAGCAGCCAACCTTTTCTAAATTACAGTTATCAATGACTTTCCGCTGATGAAGCAAAACTTACTAGTCAGCCAGTTCATTGATGCCTTTAACTGATCCTAGTACTTCGTTAGATGAATTATGATTGCTACGTAAGTAATTAGGCGCGATCGCACTGATAATATGTAAACTTTTGTGGGGGAAAAGGTTAAAGGGTAAGGGTTAAAGGTTTTTTCTTACCCCTTTTCCCCTTCCCCTTTTGCCCTTAACCGACCAGTATTGTAAAGGGTACAGGTTTTCTCTTTTACCTGCCTCTTGAGCATTCTTAGATATAGTTATGCCGGAATTAAGCAGATTTATGCTGGCAAGCTTTGGCAAGTGTTATCCTACTACCTAACGGTAAAAGATGACCTACAATAATGTTTGATTTTTAACTCGCAATCATGCTAACCAGCGTTGACCGTTTATTGTTTGTGCGGCGAGTCCCGATTTTTAAAGAATTGCGGGATGATTTTATCGTGCGTCTTGCTTCCGTGATGAACGAGCTAACCTTTCCCTCAAATCACGCCATCTTTAGGCAAGGAGAAGAAGGGCGATCGCTCTATATTGTAGTATCTGGCCGTGTTAAAGTTCACATTGGCGAAAAAAAGTTGGCAGAGGTAGACAAAGGCAAGTACTTTGGCGAAATGGCAGTTTTTGATACACAACCCCGTTCCGCCTCAGCCACCACTTTAGAACCCTGCGAGTGTTTGGAACTCACCCAAGAACAACTCTATGATGCTATTGAAGAAACTCCCGAAATTGCTGTGAATATCATTCGTGAATTATCGCGTCTGATTCGCAGACTCAATGAAAAGTGAAAATATTACTATTAGTTATTGGGTGTTTGGTGTTTGTTAGAGGTGATTTTTAATATAGAACAGAAAATAATTTTAAATTTTTAATTAGTTATGATTTTCACAATTCAGCTTTTATACTTCTTCTAATAGACAAGAGTGTATTTTCTGCTTTCAGCGTCACGCAGCATCTAGAGCTTAACATACAGAATTTACAGAAAAGTAAAAAATTCATGCCAACAGATGCGGTAATTTTGCGCTTAGAAAAAGTAACGGAACAGCACGCTGATAGCCTTTACTCTTTTATCAGCAATCCACTTCTGTATGAATATCTTGAAGATTCAGTTCCTAGCCTCATAGAAATTAGGAGAAAATTTCAGTTTGCAGCGCTAGAAAAATCACCCGATAACCCAACTATGATTTGGCTCAAATGGGTTGCTATTAATGCTCAAAACCAATATGTAGGTATTGTGGAAATAGGGATTTTTGAAGATAAATATGCAGAAATTGGCTTTATGACGTTTGTGGGTTATCAAAACCAAGGCTACGCCCATGATTACTGTTCTTTAGCTATTGCAGAAACACAACGACGCTTTCACCTTTTATCACTGCACGCATCAGTCAATCAGCACAACCTTGCCTCTCGTAAAGTACTTGAGAGGCTGGGGTTTAAATTGTACAAAGTCAATCACAACGCAGAATTTATCAAAGGTAAACTTTCTGATGAATTAATTTACCGCTTGAATTTCTCAGAATAAATTGACGTTTATGATGATGCTAATTTCAGACATTCTTTAATAAAAGACTGCGGAATTTCCCAACTGGCACCCCAGTGTAAATGAACATAAGAAGCATAAACATTGATAGGTGAAATCCATCCTTCATAACCCATATTTTCATCACAATCATAGCGATAAGTTTCCCATAAAGGCTGAGGATTAATTGCAGTTAAATGAGAACGATGAAACTCATGTCCGTAAACAGTTTTCCCTGTCTTTACTAACAGATTATCTTGCAAAGCTACAGCACGACGATATCCTAAAGTTAAACGTTTATCCATCGTTGCAGATGTTGGTAAAATTCCTACCATTGGCCAAGATTCACCTGCAAAATCAATAATTTGCTCGCACAAATACATTAATCCCCCACATTCAGCAATTACAGGTATTCCTTGCATAATTGCTGTTTTGACAGCATCGCGAGTGCTAATATTTTCTGCTAATTGCTGGGCAAAAACCTCAGGGAAACCGCCACCAAAATAAATTCCCTGCACATCTTTTGGTAATTCAGAATCTGCTAACGGACTCCAAAAAACCAGTTCTGCACCCAACTCTTGCAACAAATCGAGATTATCTTGATAGTAAAAATTAAAAGCGCGATCGCGTGCTACTGCAATCCTTATTGAGGGAGATGAGGAAGAAATGTCTTGTCCCCTTGTCCCCTTGTTATCAGTCCCCAGTCCCCATTGCCCCTTATCCCCAGAGGGGGCCCCGAGTTCCCCAGTCCCCAGTCCCCAATCCCCAGTCCCCAGTCCCCATTGCCCCTTATCCCCAGAGGGGGCCCCGAGTTCCCCAGTCCCCAGTCCCCATTGCCCTTTATCCCCAGAGGGGGCCCCGAGTTCCCCAGTCCCCAACATAGGCAATAACCTTTCCCAGTCAAAGCAAGTATCCCCTAAATCAGCAAGCCGACTGATCACAGCATCTAATTCTGGGAGTTCTGCTGTAGGCACTAAACCTAAATGGCGATCGGGAATGGTGATATTATCTTGACGACGCAGTACCCCAAGAATGGGTAAATGTAATGATTCTAGAGCGTCCTTGAGTAGAGAAATATGGCGATCGCTGCCTACGCGATTGAGTATTAAACCAGCTATTTTAATTCTCTGATCAAAAGAACAATAACCATGAGCGATCGCAGCCACAGAACCCGATAAGCGACTGCAATCAATTACCAACACCACAGGTAAATTCAGCAGCCTTGCAATATGTGCAGTACTGGCAAAATCAGTTATGAATTGGGCATGGGGGATGGGGCATGGGGCATTGGGCAATTGGTAATTGGTAATTGGTAATTGGCTATTTCTCCCCTTGTCCCCAGTCCCCTTAATCCCATCAAACAGCCCCATTACGCCTTCTACCAAAGCATATTCACTATTTTGGGTGTGACGGGCAAAACATTGCTGAATATAAGCTTCAGAAGTCAAAACTGGATCTAAATTCCGACAAGCACGACCAGTTACATGCTGATGAAACATCGGATCGATATAGTCCGGGCCGACCTTAAAGGATTGTACTGCTATACCCCGACGACATAATGATGCTAAAAGCGTCAGTGTAACTGTTGTCTTACCTACTCCACTACGTTCTCCAGCAATCACTAAAGCCATAAACCGCCTTTTGATTGGATTTCCACAAAAATTTTAGGTGCGATCGCCAAAGCTTAAATTAATTTAACAATAAAATGAGTGCGATCGCCCCATTACCCCACATCCTCTCTTCTGGTAACTCCTGATAGACTAACCAGACTCCCACGCTTCAGCACTTCTAAATATGACTAAAAACTTAGCATTTCTCACCATTCACGGTATGGGAGAAACGGAACTAGAATATTACCAAAGTCTTAAACAATCTTTAGAAAAAACTTTAGGTAAAGATATTTGGCAAAAAGTTCATTTTGAGCCAATCTATTATCAATGTGAATTGCAAGATTACCAATATAGTGTTTGGGAAAATATGCACCAAAGTGCATCTCTAGCTTGGCAAGATTTACGAAAATTTATGCTCTTTGGTTTTAGTGATGCATCTACCTTAGAACACCGAGCCACAGATGATGGCAGCGTGTATAAAAAAATTCAAAAATCTATTATTTCTTCCCTAAAACTTGCCAGGAAAGCATTTTCTTCTAATGATATTTCTATAATCATCTTGGCTCATTCTTTAGGTTGCCAAGTTATCTCTAATTATCTTTGGGATGCTCAAAATAATAAGGGAATTTGGCAGATAAATAGTCTAGATTATCCAGTATTTCAACCAGAGCATGAAGATTTCTTGAGATTGAAATCTCTGCAATATCTTATTACTACTGGTTGCAATATCCCGTTATTTGTAGCTGGCTTTGCCAAAATCATAGCAATTAATAAACCCAATCCTAATTTTAAATGGTTTAATTACTACGACAAAGATGATGTTTTAGGATGGCCTTTAAAACCCTTATCGCCTTCCTATAATTTAATAGTTGAGCAAGATATAGAAATTGATTCTGGTAACATTTGGCAATCATGGAATCCGCAAAGCCATGATGGTTATTGGACTGATGAGGACTTTATTACACATTTGTCAAACATAATTAAGAGTTTAAGTACATAGTCAAACAATTTTGAATTTTGATAGATTTTGAATTTTCGATAGATTCCACAGCAAAGCGGGGGCTTTTACCATCAAGGAACTATTGGTCACATTTTCTAGACAGGCATTTACGTAAAAAACCCCAACAAAACATCAAAATCTATCTTTACCTATGCTCAATGCCCAATGCCCCACGCCCCATGCCCCATGCCTCATTTTTAACATACAGCTTTTTTATATGCTCAAGCGGCTGTAATATTAGCATCAGAAGATTCTGGTGGCAATTACCATGAAAGGCAGTCTATCACTAAGTATCTTGAGCTACTTAGATTCACTCAAAGTATTTCGCTTTCACAGCTCCAATAAGTTGGATTGGTTACTGATGTTGTCTTCTGTGCCTGTGTTGATTGCTGCTTCTGCGGTAGTCTCAATTGCTGCACCACAGAAAATCTCCCAAGCCACTCCGGGAGTTAATTTTAACCGCCCTACCCTGAACATTGGTAGTCAAGGAGAACGGGTATCTGAACTGCAAGCAGCTCTCAAACTATTGGGTTTTTATACGGGTAACGTTGACGGTATTTATAGCACTAATACTGCAACCGCCGTTTCTAGATTTAAGCAAGCAGCTGGCTTAAATCCAGACGGGATTGTTGATGCTGTGACTTGGCAAAAGTTGTTCCCCAACCAAGCAATAGCACCATCAACAGTAACTTCACCTCAGCCTAGCCCTACATCTACACCAGCATTAATTGCTCCTGCTTCCACGAACACCCCAACTAGAATTATTCCGAAACCAGAGCCAAAACCAGCTCAACCCAGACAAAATACAACTCCCAAACCCCAAAAACCACCCACCCGTACATCTCCAAGGACTAAGCCAGCTCCTACCACGCAAATCCCGCGTTTTGTTGAACGTACCCCTGGTATTCAATACACCACAGATGGATTACCAATTTTGCGTTTAGGGAACCGTGGCTATGAAGTAGGCAAATTGCAAGAAGTTTTGAAAAAGCTGGGATTCTTGGAAGGTGGCGCAGATGGAGACTTTGGCCCTTCAACAGATGCAGCAGTCAAAGCTGCACAAAGCCGCTATGGACTAGAACCTGACGGCGTAGCTGGTGGGGAAACCTGGCAAGTACTGTTAGGAAGATTGCAGCGACAGCGTTAAATAAATAAGAAAATGGGTATGGGGTGTTTGGTAATGGGTAATGGGTAATGGGTAATGGGTAATTGCTAATTGGTAATGGATATTTCTCCCTTATCTTCCTCATCTCCCTCATCTCCCTTATCTTCCTTATCTCCTCTCCTCCCTGCTCTAGCCCCTATTCCCTCACAACTTGCGTATGAAACACTTTTTATTAACTTGGTTGGCTACTGCGGTGGCTTTGTTAATTACCTCGAGAGTTGTTTATGGCTTCGAGGTCAAGAGTTTTGTGGCGGCGTTGATTGCTGCTGTGGTTATTGGACTGGTTAATGGGTTTATTCGCCCAATTTTGCGGTTTTTCGCGTTTCCAATTACTTTACTGACTTTTGGTTTATTTTCCTTTGTCATCAATGCTCTAACTTTGTGGTTAGCCAGTGGACTGACTCCTGGTTCGGGTTTTGAGATTAAGGGTTTTATACCAGCTTTGTTAGGATCAATTGTGTTAGCGATTGTTTCTAGCGTGCTAAATTATTTTCTGAGAGTGGTGGAATAAGAGCTGCCACGGCTATCGTCACTGCCTTTGGTTCATCGTTTAACCGAAAAATTTGTTTAGGTACTAAGCACCTGACTCCAATATCAATCAAATACGGAGTGAGGTTCGCTAAATGTGCATTCAACTGTAGAGACTGATGGGTTGAAAATTGCTCCTCATTTTTCCCTACCTGTAAGCCTATCGTTGATTGCCAATCGATATTCCCTGCTGCAAGCATAGCCGCTGCTTCCGCTACGCTAGGAGTTCCCATTACTTGAGCCGTAATTTCCCCTGGGTTGGGAACAGAAACCAGCCGGAGAATTTCTGCGGGATATGTTTTCAAACTAATATTGTGTAGCTGGCAAAATTCTACTAAACCGACTTCTGAAGCTTTATTGTTGATGGTAGCAAGACCTGCGATCGCTCCGCCAAAGCCTTTAGCTAACCCACTTTGGTGAAGTTGATTTTCTCTCAACACTTGCTCAATTGCCGTCTCAATCAACTTTCTCGATACACCTTGTTGGCAGCCCAATCCTACCCAGAAGTGTTGTGACAGCCTTTGCAATTTGGGTATTTTATCACTCACTGCTAAATTTATCCTCAATTAAATTGAAAATATTTATTGCATCTGGAAGGCTAAAAATACCCGTGTCTACAACCTTTTGTATGAGTTGTATACTTTCTGGTTCAGTATGATACATCAAAACTGATCGTTACAATACTTTTCCTGAAAACGAAAAACTATATATTGTGTACATCTAGCACAGTAGGAAACGCCGAGGCAGAGAACAGGTAAAAGGTAAGAAGAAAAAATAAATTTTCTGATTGATTTTTACTTCTCTAATAAGCTTGAGGCGCAAGCGTTTTGCCTCCTCTATCTTGGTGTTTCAATTTCTTCCTTACTCTTGTGCAGCAAAGCTTTCAGAGCCAGAAATATATTCTTACTCTCTTCAATATCTATAGATTATTGATAGATAAAATTTGTTCCTTTATATCGTAGTTAAAATCAAGGTAAAGCTTTATTAAGCTAAATTTTAATTACTCAAAAACATACAAAATTTGTTGCAAAAGCTGGCTTGATATTTTTGTTTTTTGTTGATATAATATCAATCCAAAGTAAATACAAATAGAAAATTTTATCGACTTAGCCTAAACCATAAAAATTCACCATAAATAAATAAAAGTTGCTAGTAATTAAGAAACTACTGTTTATTGATGAAGAAGAAGATAATTAATCATGAATATTGTGTGCCATGAAACAGCGATCGCGCTTAAGTTGCGATCCCAGCAATAAAGTTTTCTGCTTGTAAACTAATCAAGGAATCATAGCTCAATTAACCAGCCAAAAGATGACAAATTGGCACAAAAATATGGGGATGGGGCATTGGGCATTGGGGATTGGGCATTGGGTAATTGGTAATTGGTAATTGGTAATTGATAATTGATAATTGGTAATTGGTAATTGGTAATTGGTCATTGGTAATAGAGATTTTTCCTAGTCCCCAGTCCCCAGTCCCCAATCCCTAGTCCCTAGTCCCTAGTCCCTAGTCCCCAGTCCCCAGTCCCCAGTCCCCAGTCCCCATTGCCCCTTATCCCCAGAGGGGGCCCCGAGTTCCCCAGTCCCCAGTCCCCAATCCCTAGTCCCCAATTCACTCCTGCGCCCCTGCTTGTTGCAGACTCCGCACTATCTCTCTAAACCCGTTAAATTCGGCAATCATCAAAGCTGTATAACCACCACGGTTTTTTAAGTTCAAATCTGCACCGCCTTGAATTAATACCTTGACAGATTTAGGAAAACCACCGGAAGCTGCCCACATTAACGCTGTTGCGCCAGCTGAGTCTTGAAAATTGACATCAGCGCCCTTGGCTATCAGTAACTGCAAAACTCCTGGGTGGTTGCGTTGCGTGGCTTTCAGTAAAGCTGTTTTACCATCCTCTGCAGGGATATTGGCATCAGCGCCATAGTTGAGTAATACCTTCACTGTTTCAACATGGCCTTGGAATGCGGCTAAAGTCAAAGGGATCTCACCGAGATTTTTATCATGAATATCTGCCCCACTACGCAGTAGCGCCTCGACAATTTGGCTATGTCCCTGCAAGGCGGCTACAAGTATTGGTGTATCACCCAGGTTGTTTCTAATATGGACATTTGCATCACGGTTGAGTAATGCTTGCACTACATCTAGATAACCTTCCACAACTGCAAGGTGTAGGGCTGTTTCTCCATCACTATCTTGGAGATTAATATCGATATCTCTATCGAGTAAAGCCGTCACAATCTCAATGTTGCCAGCAGCGGCTGCGGCGGATAGTGCTGTACCACCATCCTGATTTTTGACATTCACATCAACTCCAGCCGCTAGCAGTGTTTTCACAACTGCGAAATGTCCTAAATCAACCGCATTCATTAACAGCGTCTCACCGTCCTCATCGGGGATATTGACATCTGCACCGCTTTGAATAAAGGCTTCTACAACTGTTGCGTGTCCTTGCTTGACTGCTAGCTTTAAGGCTGTGTCATCATCTTTATCGGTGATTTCCAACTTAGCACCAGCAGCTATTAAAGCTTTTAGCACATCCACATGACCTTTGAGTGCCGCTGCCATTAACGCGGTGCTGCCATCTTCATTTGTGGCGTTGACATCCGCACCTCTAGATATTAATAGCTGCACAATATCAAGTTGATTGGCACTAGCTGCCAGCATCAAGGCTGTAAGGTGATAACGCTTTCTAGGGAGGTTAATATTTGCCCCAGCATCTAAAAGCGATCGCACAATTTCGGTGTAGCCTAAATTAGCCGCAAACATTAATGGCGTGGTACCATCGCGATCGCAAACGTCCGCTTTAGCACCAGCAGCCAGCAGCGCCCCCAGCCGCTTGATATCACCGCTTTTGGCAGTTCCTAGCAGCAACATATCAGTGTTTTCAGTCATGGAAGAGATTTTGCTCTAGCAGTTTTGATTGATCTAGTCCCAGAATTCAGTCTGAGATTGTTTATCCACTTTTGCAAGGGGGTTGATTCACTATTCTGGGTTGAGATTTCGGTATACTGGCATCTTTTTATTCTCTGCCGCCAATACAGAGAAATAGAGTTATGCTAATTTTTATGAAGATTTAAGAATCGGGCGGGAACACTATGAATTTGGAACTTTCTCCATCTTTGAAATATTGGCTGAACTTCTTTCACCCCATCATGATGTGGGCATTATTGGCAATCTCTATCTATGCTGCCTATTTGGGGCTAAAAGTACAGCGTACTAGAAATGCTCAGGGTGAAGAGAAGAAAGAATTGATTAAAGGTAGATATAACATCAGACATTATCAAATTGGCTCTATACTCTTGGCTTTGATGGTAGCGGGCGCGGTTGGAGGGATGGCTGTCACCTACATCAATAATGGCAAATTATTTGTAGGCCCTCACCTGCTAGCAGGCCTGGGTATGACTAGTTTGATTGCATTTTCCGCAGCCCTTTCTCCTTATATGCAAAAGGGAGCAAATTGGGCGCGGATGACTCATATTTTATTAAATTTCACACTCTTAGGGCTGTTTGCTTGGCAGGCTATCACTGGTGTGCAAATTGTTCAGAAAATTTTGACGAATGCATAGTTAAGGGTCAAGGGTCAAGGGTCACCCAATTTTAGATTTTGGATTTACGATTTTGGATTGACCTCTCCTTATAAAGAAGAGGCTTAAGTATTGAATGATTTTTTTGCTCCTTCTCCGTAAACGGAGAGGCTTGAAACCGTTTTTTGGATTTTATTTTTAGATTTAATCTAAAATCTAAAATCTAAAATCCAAAATTGTCTCGGTCAAGGGTCAAGGGTCAAAGATTAGCCTTTCAAGGTAACTTGCTCAATCTCTTTTTCTTTACCTGCACTTGACCTTTGTACAGACGCGATTAATCGCCTCTCTGCAACTCAAGTAGAGACGCGATTCATCGCGTCTCTAATTACCGCTTTTTCTTAGCAGCATTAAAGGGTATACCCAAAGATTGGTGGAAATCTTCTTGGACTTTGCGGGTTAAACGACGAGACACTTGACGGACGATTTGATTCAGTACGCGATCGCCTGTAGATTGAATTAAAGACTTGGGCAGTCGTTGTATGAACTTAGGGAAGTGAAGTTCCACAACCAAATCTAATTCCCATTCTACTTTTGTCACCTTGGCAAAATTTTCAGTAGCTTCCGATACATTTTCTACCAACTGTAGGGATGCTCGATAATCTACATCATAACCAGGCGATTGATAATCAGGAATTGGAATAGTACGAATACGATATACACCTTCATCAGCAGGTAATAATTCTAACCCTATTTTTGGTTCAACTTCATAACCAAAGGAGCCAAAACGACCAATGATTAAAGCGTAGCCATTTTCTCCCAATGGTTGAACTTTCATCGGTTCAGCGCAACGCGAAAACCAGGAAGAGTGAGTATTAAGATACTCTGCAACCATTGCCGAGGGCGCATACATCTCCATACAATCACTGTAGCTACCATAAAACTTTGTAGGCATTGCTACAGGAACTCCTGTTAATGCGTCCTCCGCTTCTGTGGCACTGGACGCTACAGGTAAAACAGTTTCTGTTATTTCTAATGATTTATATTCGCCGTTTCTTGAAAGCATAAATGCGTTCCTGCATCCTTTGGCGTTGGTCTATATTAATCGTTCCCAGCTAACGTGGGGTATTTCGCACTTAGATTCCATTTTGACGGAATCCTCATGAATCTGTCATGGACTTCGTAGAATTACTACAATAAAGAACTGAACAATCACATATTAGTTTCCCAGGATAGCGTTTCTCATGAAAGCATTTGTAGCAGGGGCAACAGGTGAAACAGGCCGCCGGATTGTACAAGAACTCATAGCGCACAAAATTCCCGTCCGTGCTTTAGTCAGGGATACTGAGAAAGCTAGGGAAATATTGCCTGCAGAGGCACAGTTGGTAGTGGGTGATGTGTTAAAACCCGAAACCCTGACAGAAGCTTTGGGTGATAGTACAGTCTTACTGTGTGCCACCGGTGCCAAACCCAGCTTCGATCCTACTGGGCCCTATAAGGTAGATTTTGAAGGTAGTAAAAATTTAGTAGATGCCGCTCAAGCAAAGGGAATTGAGCATTTTGTTTTTGTTTCTTCCTTGTGTACTTCTCAGTTGTTCCATCCCCTAAATTTGTTTTGGCTAATTTTAGTTTGGAAAAAGCAAGCTGAGGAATACCTTCAAAAAAGCGGCTTAATCTATACGATTGTGCGGCCTGGTGGATTGAAGAATGAAGATAACTCTAATCCGATAGTGATGCAGGGTGCTGATACGTTGTTCGATGGTAGCATTCCTCGGCAAAAAGTTGCCCAGGTTTGCGTAGAAGCCCTTTTTGAACCCACTGCACGCAATAAGGTTCTAGAGATTATTTCTAAACCTGAAGCTACTGCCAAAAACTTTAGGGAGTTATTTACTAACGTTGCTTGATTTGGGGTTTGGTAATGGGTAATTGGTAATGGAAATTTCTTCCCTGCTCCCACAGTCCCCAGTCCCCAGTCCCCATTGCCCCTTATATCCCCAGAGGGGGCCCCGAGTTCCCCAGTCCCCAGTCCCCAGTCCCCAGTCCCCAATCCCCAGTGTAGAAAGTTTTAATTTAAGAAGTTAAAACAGAACACAGTACTGCTGTGCTAAATTCTGCCGAAATTAGTGCATAAACCATTGTTGTTAGATAAAAGATAAAGATTAAGGAGTCAAACTCTGAAAAGCTTTAAATTTAAAGGCGTAGAAAAACTAATTGGGCCAATAGCTGCGCTGCTTGGCTTCGTCTGCTTATTGCAGTGGTATATTACTGGAGATTTGCGATCGCCTTCTGACCCTACCTTTGAAGGTCAACAACCACCTTTAGTCATGAAGGGGGGCGATCCTTACATCCGTGCTTTAATGCGAACTATCTCAGCTAGTGAGGCTAATGGTAAACGCCCTTACTCGCTGTTATATGGTGGTCAACAGTTTAATGACCTCAGCCGTCATCCTCAAATATGTGTCACCATTGTAACTGGCCCTAACACCGGTAATTGCTCCACTGCTGCGGGTAGATATCAAATTATTAACACTACTTGGTTTCAAATTGCCCCCCGCTATCATCCCAAGCCGACGCAGTTTATGTTTTGGGTTTCTTATAGTTTTGAGGCTGAATATCAAGATGTAGTGGTTTACCGTTGGTTAAGCGACTCTCAATTTTGGGGAATTAATATTTCGCAACTGCTGCACCAAGGTAAACTGAATGATGTTTTACGGCGATTGTCTTCTACTTGGACAAGCTTAGGATACGGCATAGAAACCAATTCTATTAGTGGCTCCTTGCCAAGAATTTATAAGAAAATATTGCAAGAAGAATTAGCAACTATCAATCTGCCATCATCACAAAATTTACTGCCTACTCCGATCCAAAAGTCAACACCTAAACCTTTAGAAAGCTTAAGAGAAAGGAATAATTCAACGCTTCCCCCATATAGAGGTAGTAGCGGCACTTTAGAACTCAGATTAGATAGCCTCTAATATCAAAGAAAATAGTTAAGCTTGCTCCTGCCTCACAAAATACTGTTGTATATTGCTATTTAAAAGACACTTGATTTCGCTATTAAAATGTCATTATTTCAAGTAGGATGCGTTAATAACGCATCCTACTTGTTCATCTGAGTGCTATATGGAGTAAAAGCATGATCCAGTTAGAACAACCACCTAATACAGACAAGAACTTTATTCCAGCATTCAGAAGTAAATCTCAATTTGAGGGACTTTTAGTTGCTATTTTAATTATTACTTTATGGGCAATAAGCCAGATTTTCCTATTTTGGATGGATTTTTCTCAGTGTAATGTTTGGATATTATTAGCTTTTATAATTTGGCAAACATTTTTATATACAGGATTATTTATTACTGCTCATGATGCTATACATGGGGTGGTATTGCCTAATTATCCAAAAATCAATCATGTTATTGGGTCTTTGTGTTTAACGCTATATGGATTTTTACCTTATCAAAAATTATCACAAAAGCATTGGTTACACCATCATCATCCTGCCAGTGAGTTAGACCCTGATTTTCACGATGGTAAACACGAGAATTTCTTTGCTTGGTATTTCCATTTCATGAAAAATTATTTGAGTTGGCGGCAGATAATTTCTATAACTATTATTTATAGAGTTTTGCTGCATCTACTGCATATACCTGCTGCTCATCTAAATTGCTGTTGGGCACTGCCAGCACTTTTAAGTTCATTACAATTATTTTATTTTGGTACTTTTCTACCACACAAGCAGCCAATTGGGGGTTATATTCCGCCTCACAATACTCAAACTATCGACCGTCCAATTTGGTTGTCATTGATCACTTGCTATCATTTTGGCTACCACAAAGAACATCACGAATATCCCCATATTCCTTGGTGGCAGCTACCCGAAGTTTATACAATGTCTAAAAATGAATTTTGATTTGGGATTAATTATTCACGAAATGTCCAAACTTGGGGAGAGGAACAGTGCTAGCGTCACAGTTGTCCTATTCTGGAGATGGGTAATAGTGTTGTGGGTGAGAATGTGTTTTTCAGTGTTGTTATACCAACGTACAATCGCAAACTAATTTTAGAAAAGTGTCTGCGCGCCTTGGAAGTGCAGGATTTGGGTGATTCAACCCCGATTACAGGTTATGAAGTCGTTTTGGTAGATGATGGTTCTACTGATGGCACTTTAGAATGGTTAGCTGCATATAAAGAAGATTTTCCCCATGTGCGATGCTTTGAGCAAAACCACCAAGGGCCTGCTGCGGCGCGGAATTTGGGCGTAGAAAAAGCACAGGGAGACACAATTATCTTTATTGACAGCGATTTAGTGGTGCTTTCCAACTTCTTACAGGCTCATGCTGAGGCGCTGTTACAAGGACAAAAGAGATTAGGAAGCGATCGCTTTTTTACCTACGGTGCAGTGATTAATACTGCTAATTTTGAGCATCCTACCTCTGAACCTTATAAAGTAACAGATTTTTCTGCAGCTTTTTTTGCTACAGGTAATGTAGCAATTCCTAAACATTGGTTAGAAAAATCTGGGCTTTTTGACACTAGATTTCAACTCTACGGATGGGAAGATTTAGAACTTGGTGTTAGGTTAAAAAATCTCGGTTTACAACTAATTAAATGTCCAGCAGCAGTCGGCTATCATTGGCATCCAGCATTTAGATTAGAGCAAATTCCTAACTTAATTGATAAAGAAATTCAACGCGGACGCATGGGAGTTTTGTTTTATCAAAAGCACCCCACTTGGGAAGTGCGAATGATGATTCAAATGACTTGGATACATCGTTTGCTGTGGGGTATTCTTTCCATCAATGGCGCGCTAAATGAACGGACAATGGCACCATTTTTACAATGGCTAATTAACTTAGGTAAACCCCAATTAGCTTTAGAAGTTGCCCGGATTTTTCTCAACTGGTACAACGTTAAGGGTGTTTACGAAGCCTACGCGCAAACTCAGAAGGCATTGTAAAATTATTAAGGATGAAGGTTAATTGCAATTTCATCTTCATCCTTAATCAAAAAAGCAACAATTATGAGCCAATCGACTGCAACTAAAAGTAAAAAAAAAGAAATAGCAAAAGGCATAACTAGTATTTCTGTAAATGGTTACAAGTCATTATATGAAGAATGCTGTATAGAAGTACGTCCTTTAACTATTCTTGCTGGTGCTAATAGTTCTGGAAAATCGAGCATTATGCAGCCTTTATTGATGCTGAAACAAACTTTAGAGGCTACCTATGATCCTGGCGCTCTATTATTAAATGGGCCAAATGTTAAGTTTACTTCAGCAACACAATTATTTTCTAAAGTATTTGGTAGAGAACGTATTACGGAATTTACGATTTATATTGAAGTAGAAAATAATGAATCTATTAAAAATACTTTTATCAAGTATCCACGCAAGGCAATAGATGTGCTCAAGATGGAATATGAAGCAGGTGGTAAGAAATTAGTAATCTCACCTGATATGCTGCCAGGCGATGTTATAAAAATTCTGCCTGAGCCATATTTAGCATTTTATGAATTAGCAAAAGAGGTAGAAGCATTACAAAATCAAAGTAGATGGATTATTGAGCGGAATCGTTGTTTTTTGGAATTCGCATTGTTGATGGGTAAAAAAACAATGACACCTTCATTTCTTCAATCTTTAAATCCTACTAGCCCTTCTGAAACCTTTGGACGTTATATTAGTCAAACAATACATGTACCAGGTCTGAGAGGTAACCCCGAGCGTAATTATAAGACTACAGCAATAGGCAGCGAATTTCCTGGTACATTTGAGAACTATGTTGCCAGTGTTATCAATCACTGGCAAAAAAATAAAGATAAACGGCTTCAAGATTTAGGTGACATATTGGAAGCCTTAGGACTAACTTGGAAAGTTGAGGCTAAACAAGTCGATGATACACAAGTTGAGCTTAGAGTAGGTCGCTTACCACGTCATTCTAGTACCAAAAGCGATGTAGTAAGTATTGCTGATGTTGGATTTGGAGTTTCACAAACTTTACCTGTTATAGTTGCCTTGCTGGTGGCAGAACCAGGACAATTAGTCTATATCGAACAACCAGAAATTCACCTTCATCCTCGTGCCCAAGCAGCCTTAGCAGAAGTATTTGCTTATGCAGCTAATCGGGGAGTGAAAGTAGTTATAGAAACTCATAGCGCGTTGTTACTTTTAGCAGTGCAATCACTAGTAGCAGAGGGTAAGCTATCACCACAATTAGTCAAACTTCACTGGTTTACCCGGAAAGAAGATGGGATCACAAAAGTTAGTAGTACCGATTTAGATGATACTGGTGCTTTTGGAGATTGGCCAGAAGATTTTGGTGATGTATCTTTAAGTCTCGAAAGTCGTTATTTAAATGCGGCTGAGGCTCGTTTATTCAATAATTCACATGGCAATTAAAGTAGTTTCTAAGCGATTGGTAATAGATGCGTCAGTTGCACGTTCATCTGGTGGAGAAGAAGCTACTTATCCAACATCAGTACACTGCCGCGATTTTTTAAAAGCAGTTTTAGATATCTGTCACCAGGTTGTAATGACACCAGATATAAGAGAAGAATGGGACAAACATCAATCAAATTTTGCCCGTAAATGGCGAATTCAAATGGTAGCCAGGAAAAAGTTTAAATTTGTAAATATTAAACTTAATAGTGATTTATGGAAACGAATAGAAAGTATTGCATCTAATGATAAAGAATGTTGGGAAATGACTAAAGATCTGCGGTTAATAGAAGCAGCATTGGCAACAGATAGAATTGTTATATCTTTGGATGATAAAACTGCCAGAACTCTTTTTAGCAGTGCATCCAAGAAAGTAGAAGAGCTTCAAGATATTGTGTGGGTAAATCCAGATAAAATAGAAGTAGAAAAACCCATTGAGTGGCTAAAAAATGGTGCAGAATTAGAAAGCGATCGCCTATTGGGGAATTTTTGCATTGACTCAAATCTAGACTCCGATTCACGCTAGCACAGCAGCACAAATGTGCTACCCTAGTAGGGTTCATTAATCTCGCACATCCAGGAATTCGGGTGTTTCCCTATTGGGAGATACGCCTGGGTGGAGGTTTAACCCGAATCGGAGTTAGAAATATATGCCAGTCGTTTCATTGGCTCAAATGATGGAGTCAGGGGTTCACTTTGGTCATCAGACCCGGCGTTGGAACCCTAAAATGTCTCCTTACATTTATACTTCCCGCAATGGTGTACATATTATCGACTTGGTGCAAACTGCCCAGTTGATGGAAGATGCATATACTTATATGCGTACACAAGCTGAACAAGGGAAGAAATTCTTGTTTGTCGGCACTAAGCGGCAAGCTGCGGGTATTATTGCCCAAGAAGCCAGCCGTTGCGGTTCCCACTACATTAACCAACGTTGGTTGGGTGGGATGCTGACCAACTGGACAACTATTAAAACCAGAGTAGACCGCCTCAAAGATTTAGAGCGCCGCGAAGAAACCGGAGCATTGGACTTGTTGCCCAAAAAAGAAGCTTCAATGTTGCGCCGTGAAATGGCGAAGCTACAAAAATATTTGGGCGGGATTAAAACCATGCGGAAAGTTCCCGATGTCGTGGTGATTGTAGACCAACGGCGGGAATATAACGCAGTTCAAGAGTGCCAAAAATTGGGAATTCCAATTGTATCAATGTTAGATACAAACTGTGACCCCGATGTCGTAGATATTCCCATCCCTGCAAATGACGACGCTATCAGATCCATTAAGCTGATCGTCGGCAAATTGGCGGATGCGATTTATGAAGGTCGTCATGGTCAGCTTGATGCAGAAGATGACTATGAAGATTACGAAGGTGGTGAGGAAGATTACGACTATGAAGAAACTGAGCTAACAGGCTCATATGCTAGCGAAGAAGACGAAGAAGAATAGGTAAAGGTAAAGGTAAAGGATGAAGTATGAAGGATAAAATTTCAGACTTCATACTTCAAACTTCATACTTTCTTCAGCGCTGAGTAAGATAGAAATACTCAACACCAGTTAGCGATTACAACTCGAGGTCAAGTAGGAATTGAGGGCAACATGGCGGAAATATCTGCAAAACTAGTCCAAGAGCTACGCCAAAAAACCAACGCTGGCATGATGGACTGCAAAAAAGCACTAAAAGAAAATGATGGTGACATTGACAAAGCCATAGATTGGTTACGTCAAAAGGGCATCACTTCAGCTGGTAAAAAAAGCGATCGCGTTGCAGCAGAAGGTCTAGTAGACACCTTCATCCAGCCTGGATCTCAGGTAGGTGTACTGATAGAAGTTAACTGCCAAACCGACTTCGTTGCCCGTAACGAGTCTTTTAAGGCTTTAGTTAAAAATCTGGCAAAGCAAGCAGCATCAGCTGATAGCGTTGAAGCTTTATTGGCTCAACCCTATATTGAAAATACAAGTGCAACTGTAGATGAATCCATCAAGCAATTGATTGCCCAGCTTGGTGAAAATATCCAGGTGCGCCGCTTTGTAAATTTTTCATTAGCAGCAGGCAAAGCAGGTATAGTAGACAGCTATATTCACACTGGCGGTCGAGTTGGTGTGTTAGTTGAGATAGAATCTGAAACTGATGCAGCCGTGGGCAATGAAGATTTCCAAGCTTTAGCACGGAATAGCGCTATGCAAGTAGCAGCTTGCCCCAATGTCGAGTATGTCAGTGTAGACGAAATACCGGCTGAAGTTGCTGATAAAGAAAAAGAAGTGGAAATGGGGCGGGATGATTTATCCAGCAAGCCACAGAACATCAAAGAAAAGATTGTTCAAGGACGGATTGAAAAACGTCTGAAGGAATTGGCTTTGCTGGATCAGCCTTTTATTCGCGATCAGAGCATTTCAGTAGAAGACTTGGTGAAACAAGTTAAGTCTAAAGTCGGCCAAGACATCACAATCAAACGCTTTGTGCGCTATGTCTTAGGTGAAGGCATTGAAAAGCAAGAAAGCAACTTTGCTGAAGAAGTCGCTGCACAAATGGGCGTTAAGTCATAATTTTGTCATTTGTCATTTGTTATTTGTCATTTGACTCATGATGAATGACAAATGATTTGTTATCAAGACAGGTCAAGCAAAGTTTGCTGGCCTGTATTTTATTTTTTATACCTGTTTGGCTTGGGGAAAGGTAAAAGGGTTATACCAATTCAAAATTCAAAATTCAAAATTCAAAATTAAGAAAGCCATATGTAGCACGGGTTTTTGAGTTTGGATCTGTTGCTGAATTTTGGAGAATTGGTATTAAAGGTATTTTATTTCCCTTTCCCGCTTCCCCTTTTCCCCTTTAACCGAGAATTTTATTTACAGCAGATTTGCTATACTTTCGAGAAAATCTTAAATCCTAGAAATATTTCATTTAAAATATATTCGTACATTTGTACCATAATCGGGATTAGATGGGTAATTAAGAGAAGATATGGCTAGAGCAATCGAGCGAATTGATCGGGATCTTGCATTGCTGAAAGAAGCGATCGCAGCGATCGCCACAGAACTGCAAAAATCTTATGCTATTTACTTAAGCCTGTTAGGGCAAGCTGTTCGTCAGCAGTTGATTCTGGCAACTTATCATCTGTGTACCCAGGGTTATCCCGAAAAGTTCTTGAGCTTGTCATTGAATCAACGGTACAATTTGCAACAAGCCATCCGCAAGCTAGGTAAGCAAGCTGATGAGCAATTACTGGCTATTGTTAGTAATGAAGAAAATCAGAATGCGGTAGCGGAAGATGAAGTAGATGAGGGGGATGAGGTAGATGAGGGGGATGAGGCGGATGAGGGGGATGAGGTAGATGAGGGGGATGAGGCGGATGAGGTAGGGAAAAAGGATGCGGGTGGTCATCGCAATCCTAAATCCCAAATCTCTACTTTGAAATTGACCGACACTTCTAATCCGATGCAGTTACTAGTATGGCAACAAAGCCTAGAGAAGCTAACTCAACATACACTCAAAAAAGTTTCTCATGATGCTAATGCTGCCCTGCAAAAAGTCAATATTTTACCCAAAAAGATACCTGAACCGATTTTAGAAGTAGCTGCTGCGGCATCAGAAGCATCTGCCGAAGTTATGCCAGGGCCACCTAACTTATTAAACGTGGTCATTGAAATCCCCAATGAGCAAGATGCAGAAGAATCTAGCCTGACAAAAGTTATGGCGATTAACCTCCGACTAGGAGAAATTGAATTTGCTGATGCTAAACTCTCATCTGCACGCCGACAAATTCGCAACACATTAATTCAGCTAAAGAAACTAGGGCAGGATTATCAAAAAAAGCAGAGAGAACGCTCAATTGCCGAAGCAGAAGCCGCATGGCGTGCAATTTGGGATGATGATTAGTTGGTCATTTGTCGTTTGTCATTTGTCATTTGTGAATAACTAGTACAGAACGGCGTAAATAGCGCAAAGTTGGCGGTGTCGGTTTCCGTCCCGCCAAACTTTGTAAGAGAAACAGACCATACCCTACGGGAAGCCTCTTTGCGTCTACAAAATCAACAAAAAGCTTACTCTGTCTTAATTTTGAATTTTGAATTTTGAATTCACGGCGGTACTAGTGTCTTGCCCGATGCCCAATGCCCAATGCCCAATGCCCCATGCCCAATGCCCCATGACTAATGAAACACCCGATTGGATAAGATTGCAAAAAGCCTTAGCTGTAGAGGCGGAACACGGTTTTACAGATTTGATGGGTAGGCAATATCGCTTTAGTGAATTTCTCAGTCTGACTCTGGGCAAGTTTCCTATAGGGTTACCCACAACTGAACGCCGTCGCTGGCAAGAATTAGCGGTGCAATTTGTAAATTATTCTCATTTGGGCTTGGAAGATAGGCAACATTTAGTGGCAGAAACTCGCAGGTATCTGTATCAATTACAGCAAGATAGCGGCAAGCCACAAGAAAATAATGGGGTAGCTGAGGCGCAGCAGAGAAATTATCAATCGAAAAAACAACAGCCTACAACCCCGATTGTGGCTGAAGTGAGTCGGAGACTCGCGCCTAAAATTGACCAAAAACTCAGCGATTTACCAGAAATCGGCATTAGAAAAGCTGACAATTTGGCGCGTCTGGGTGTGTATACTGTACGTGACTTACTTTATTACTATCCCCGCGACCATATTGACTATGCACGTCAAGTAAATATCCGCGAGTTACAAGCGGGTGAGACGGTGACAATAGTCGCAACGGTGAAGCGCTGCAATTGTTTTAATAGTCCGAAAAATCAGAAATTATCCATTTTAGAACTGATACTGAAGGATAACACCGGACAAATCAAAGTCAGTCGCTTTTCGGCGGGTGCAAGGTTTACTAGTCGTGCTTGGCAAGAAAGTTTAAAACGGCGCTATCCGGTGGGTAGTGTGATTGCAGCTTGCGGGTTGGTGAAAGCCAGTAAATATGGCTTGACGCTGGATAACCCGGAATTAGAAGTGTTAGGAAATCCTGGCGATACGATTGATTCTTTGACAATTGGTCGCGTTGTGCCAATTTATGCTTTAACTGAGGGTATAGCGGCAAATATGGTCAGACAAGCAGTTATAGCTGCTTTACCCGCCGCTGCGAATCTCAAAGACCCCTTACCCAGTGGTTTGCGAGATAAATACGGTTTGATGGAATTGAAAGATGCGATCGCTAATATTCACTTTCCCCCAGATAGTGCTTCTCTACAAGTAGCCCGTCGTCGTCTGGTTTTTGACGAGTTTTTCTATTTGCAGTTGAGTTTATTGCAACGACAACACCAAGCAAGGCAAGTCCAAACTAGCGCGATTCTGGCTCCCAAAGGTCAACTATTAGAAAAATTCTACGAAATACTGCCATTTAAACTCACTGGCGCGCAGCAGCGAGTAATTAACGATATTCTCAACGACTTACAACAACCTGCACCGATGAATCGGTTGGTACAAGGTGATGTGGGTTCTGGGAAAACTGTGGTGGCTGTGGTGGCTATTTTAGCGGCGATTCAATCTGGCTATCAAGCAGCGCTAATGGCTCCCACTGAGGTGTTAGCAGAACAGCATTACCGGAAGTTAGTAAGTTGGTTTAACCTGCTGCATTTACCAGTAGAATTACTGACAGGTTCGACAAAAACTGTTAAACGGCGACAAATCCATGCCCAGCTTGAAACAGGAGAATTACCCCTATTAGTTGGCACTCACGCCTTGATTCAAGACCCGGTAAATTTCAGGCAACTGGGGTTAGCGGTAATTGACGAACAGCATCGCTTTGGGGTGCAGCAAAGGGCAAGGTTGCAGCAAAAAGGCGAACAACCTCATGTATTAACAATGACAGCCACCCCCATTCCCCGGACATTGGCATTGACCATACACGGGGATATGAATGTTAGCCAAATTGATGAGTTACCACCAGGACGGCAAAAGATTCAAACTACAATGCTTACAGGTCAGCAACGCAGCCATGCTTACGACCTGATGCGGCGAGAAATTGCCCAAGGAAGGCAAATTTACGTGGTTTTGCCTTTGGTGGAAGAATCAGAAAAGTTAGATTTGCGTTCAGCTGTTGATGAGCATCAAAAGCTACAAGAAAGCGTTTTTCCAGAGTTTCAAGTCGGGTTGCTGCATGGGCGCATGACTTCCGCCGAGAAGGACGAAGCAATTACCAAATTCCGCGAGAACAAAACGCAAATTTTGGTTTCAACTACCGTTGTGGAAGTAGGTGTAGATGTACCTAATGCTACAGTAATGCTCATCGAAAATGCAGAGCGATTTGGTTTATCGCAACTGCATCAATTGCGGGGACGGGTTGGGCGTGGTGCGGCACAATCTTACTGTTTGTTAATGAGTAGTTCTAGAAGCCCTGATGCACAACAAAGGCTGAAAGTGATGGAACAGTCTCAGGATGGCTTTTTTATCTCGGAAATGGATATGCGTTTTCGCGGCCCTGGGGAAGTTTTAGGAACACGTCAATCGGGTGTGCCTGATTTTACCCTGGCGAGTTTAGTGGAAGATGAGGAAGTTTTGATATTAGCGCGACAAGCAGCAGAGAAAGTGATTGAGATAGATGCAACTTTAGAGCGTTGGTATTTGATGAAGGAAGAGTTGAAATATCGATATGAAAGGTTAATGGGTGGGGCGATAATGACTTGATTTTTAACCGCAGATAAACGCCGATTAACGCTGATAAGATGATTGATTAACTCAATTGGCGACGGAATTGGTTGATGCTGATGGATAAGAGTAAGGTGGCAAAAAGAAAAAGTGCGATCGCATTCCACCAAAGTACTTCTAATCCTACACCTTTGAGCAGTATACCTCGCACAATTTCTATATAATGGCGCAAGGGATCTAGTAGAGATACATACTTAAAAAAGATGGGCATACTTTCTATCGGAGAAATTGCACCAGAAAGTTGAATCAAGGGTAAATTGATAAAAAATGATGTCAGCACAACTTGCTGCTGAGTACGGCAAACTGTAGCTAACATTATTCCAATACCAATTCCGACAAATAAATATAGTCCTGATAGGGTTAAAAATAGGAAAAGATTACCACGAAAAGGGACACTAAATACTAATCTGCCTATACTTAAGGCTAAAATTACATCGCCCATTAGCAACACAAATAAAGGCACAATTTTAGCCAATAAAATTTCCCAGGCTTCTGCGGGAGTCATTAATAATTGTTCTAATGTGCCTGTATCTTTTTCTCTGACAACTGTGATGGACGAGACTAAAGAACTAATTAGGGTTAAAACTAATCCTAAAACTCCTGGGATGAAAAACCAACTACTTTTTAATCCCGGATTATAAAGAAAAGTGGTTTGGGGAGTAATTAATGGCGGGGCTTGATTAGATGATAAACGACGGCTAAATTGATTGATCATCTGATTGAGATAACCTTGGGCGATACCTGCTGTATTTGCATCAACTGCGTCAATTAAAATCTGCACTTCTCCAGATTTGTCTTCTGATAAATTACGTTTAAAATCTGGTGGAATAATTAAACCTGCGGTGATTTTTCCTTGGCGTACTTGTTCGCCTAAATCTTGAGCATTGTATAGATATTCTTCTAGGGTAAAAACTTTATTGACTGTTAAAACAGAAACTAATTCTCTACTTTCATAAGTATTGGCATAATCAACTACTCCTAACTTCAAATAATGCACATCTGGATTGAGAGCAAAGCCATACAGTAGCATTTGGATTGTCGGAGGGATAATTAATAATACTAATGTTTCTCGACTCCGTAAGATTTGGCGAAATTCTTTAGTTGCTAAACTCCAGAATCGGCTATTAAATAAGGTTTGAATCCAGTTCATAGTTAGATAGTAGATTTGATTATTTAAACGCAAAGGAGCGCAAAGGTTGACGCAAAGGGTCGCAGAGGTTTTAGATAAGGATTATGAGAATAAGGTATTACGGAGAATTTAATCTTTCCTCTGCGTTACTTTGCGCTTTCCTCTGCGATACTCTGCGTTAAAAATTCTTAAGTTTTAAGTAGTTAGTATACCAATCAAAATATTAATTAATTCGGGTAACTCTTCTGGTACTCGATATAATTTGAAGTCTTCTGTTATCTGTTTTGCTTGAGGATTGTAGATAGCAAAGCGCCAATCTTCACCAGTAGTTACTGCACCATAAAGAATTGGTGTATCTGAGTTGATCCACTGGTCTAGTGCTATTAATTCAACTGCTAATTGTGTGAATCCTCGACTTAAATCTGCTTGCTTGGCTTCAACTACTAATAAGCCTTTACCTTTATTAACGTAATAATCTAGGTAACCTTTTAATTGCTCGCTAACATTAATAGGATACTCAATATTTAATTGCGTTTGAGCAATTTCGCAAACTTCTAAAAGTATAGGTGCAATTATCGCTTGTTTACGCGCATCTTCACTGAGTAGCTTGACGCGTCGGAGATTACGTTCAATTATTCGCTGTAATTCTTCGATGTGGTTGGGTGTAGATTGTGCGATTGGTAATTGTAAGCGATCGCGTTCATAGTTACAACCTAATTCAGCTAAAATATCTTCTGGAGAAAAGGGTAGTTCAAAATATTTGCTGAAGGTATAACTCTGTCCGGGTTGAATAATTCGAGGGCGACTCATAATCATACAAAAATCTGAGTTTTTCAGGCATAATCGGCAGTGTGAGCTAATCTGGAAGTTGCATTCGCTTTAAAATGCGACGTGCAATATTAAATAATAATAATCCTAAAATAATTAGCATTACTATAGAAAACCAAACACCTACCCAGCCAGTACCGCGCACGTAGGCATCACGGGTAATTGTAATATAGTACCTAGCGGGAATGATTGCAGAAAATAGTGAGAGGGGAAATGGTATATTACTGAGAGGATAAATAAAGCCCGATAGTAATAAGGCTGTCAGGAATCCCAATAAGGCTACAGCTTGAACTGCAGCATTTTGGTTAGGGACTCGCACGCCAATAAATAAACCAAACATCACACTATCTATTAAAAATAGTAGCGTTCCTATTAATAAAGAAGTTGGTTCTACTACCCAAGATAATTGCCAAATTATGGCACTAATCAGCATAATAACTATGGCTATACAGATGCCAATTAGTAGGAAAGCTAAACCCTTCCCTAATAGCAATTCTTCGGCAGTGAGACTGGAGGCGTAAACTTGTAAGATTGTGCCTTTTTCTTTTTCGCGTACCATAGCAACTGCTGTTAATAATGAGGGATAAATCCACAAAATAACAGCATAAATACCAGGTACGATGTACAAAGATTCTTTTCTCCCAGGATTGAACCACAGGCGGATATGAGTAATGATTTTATCAAATGCAGGTTGCAAACCAGAATCTCTTAAGAAAAATATTGTGGTGGCTTGAATACTATTTTTAATAATTCGGGCATTATTCACATCGGTGCCGTCTACTATAACTTGGACATCGGTACTTAAACCGGATTTGATGCGACGGCTAAAATCTGGAGGAATGACGATAGAAGCTTTCGCCAATCCTTGATCAATGGCTGTTTGAGGATTGCGAATTTCTGGACTTTCCTTTGCAGGGAAAAAAGGAAATCTAGAATTATGAATATGTTCAAATTGATTAGTAGCAAATAAGCGCTCAATATAGCTACGACTGAGAGGACTATTATCAAAATCTTGAATAAATAACGGAATATTTTTCGATTCCAGCCGAATCACAAAACCAAAAATAATTAAGGTAATTAATGGTAAGAGAAACGCCAGCGCTAAAGAAAGGCGATCGCGCCTAAATTGTGCTAATTCTTTGCGACATTGGGAGAGGATTCTTTTCATGGGTCATTTGTCATTTGTCATTTGGTAATTGGTAATGGGTAATTGGAATTTCTCCCCTTGTCTCCCTCATCTCCCTCATCTTCCTCATCTCCCTCATCTTCCTCATCTTCCCAGTACCCCAGTCCCCAGTCACTAATCCCCAGTCCCCCCTATACGCTGTACTATGCCAATGAAAGCATCTTCGAGGGAGAAGGGGATAGAGCGTAGGGAATGAATATTGATACTATTATTTTCGAGAGTTGAGCGAATATCGGGAATTTCGGAGTCGGGATAGTCGAGAACTAGGTGGAGGCGATCGCCAAAAATTGAGACTCGCCATGCTGCTAATTGTGTTTTCAGTAAATTAGAGGCTGTTTGCGTTTTATCTGTGACTATCTCGATTAATTGTCCTGGTTGCGCGGCTTTAATTTCGCTGGGTGAACCTTGAACTACTACTTCACCTGCTACCATAAACCCCATGCGGTTACATTGTTCGGCTTCTTCTAAATAATGGGTTGTCACTAGTATTGCTGTACCGGATCTGGCAAACTCATTAATTAAGCGCCAAAATTGACGACGCGCTAAGGGGTCTACTCCTGATGTGGGTTCGTCTAAAAATAAAATTTCTGGTTCATGCATTACGGAAGCACCAAAGGCGACGCGTTGCTTCCATCCTCCTGGGAGTTGTCCGGTGAGCATATTTTCTCTACCGACTAAGCCACAAGTCGCCAATACCCAATCAATTTTTCTGCGGCGTAATCTTCGAGGTACGCCGTAAACTCCACAATAAAATTCGAGATTTTGGATAATACTTAAATCATCGTAGAGTGTAAATTTTTGGCTCATGTAACCAATGCGTTGTCGTAAAGCACTACTACGTAAATTTTGAGTTTGTCCCGCTAAGGTAATATTTCCTGATGTTGGTTCTAATAAGCCACAGAGAATTTTAATTGTAGTTGTTTTACCTGCGCCATTTGCGCCTAATAATCCATAAATTTCGCCATAGCGAATTTCTAAATCTACACCTTTAACTGCGACAAAATCCCCAAAGAATTTTCTTAAATTATTCGCACCAATCGCCACATAATCAAAATTATTTACCCTATCACCTATCCCCAGTCCCCAGTCCCCAGTCACTTTTTTAGTACGTGGAAAAGGAATAAATTCAGGGTCGTTTCCAGATGCACGTAACCGGGTGACAAAAACGTTTTCTAGGGTTGCATCTGCAGCTTGAATATTGTCTAGTTGTAATTTGTTTTGTGTAAAAATTTTCTCGACTGTGGCTTGTGCTTTAACTATGTCTTTTGCTAAGACATCTAACCTATCGCCAAAAGTTTGGATATCGACAATTGAGGTTTGAGTATTATTGCTGGCTTCATGTAATACTTTCTCTGCGGCTTCTATGTGATTGGTGCGAACTTCTAAACGTTGTAAACCTAAGCTTTCACGCAACTGCGAAAGCGTACCAACTTGCTGAATTTCCCCCTCATACATTAAAGCAATGCGATCGCATCTCTCGGCTTCATCAAGATAAGGTGTCGCAACCACTACAGTCACACCTTCCGCAGCAATCGCCGCTAAAACATCCCAAAATTCCCGCCGTGATACGGGATCAACACCTGTCGTCGGTTCATCTAGCAACAAAATTTCTGGTTGAGAAATCAACGCACAACATAACGCCAACTTCTGCTTCATCCCACCGGAGAGACGACCCGCCAAGCGATCGCCAAATTTCTCCAAACTCATTAATCGCAGGTATTTATTGCGACGCTGTACAAAAACATTCTCAGGAACTTCACGCAAGCCAGCGCTATAACGGAGATTTTCATCAATGCTGAGGTCAAGATACAAAGAAAATTGCTGTGTCAGGTAACCAATAGATAAACGTGCATCCCGGGGAAGCTTACCTAAAATCTGGATATTCCCACCTGATGCTTCCATCACCCCACCCAAAATGTGAAATGTCGTAGTTTTTCCCGCACCATCAGGGCCAATTAAGCCAAAAATCTCACCCTGCTTGACAGCAAAATCAATCCCCCTAACAGCAACTAATTTGCCGTAGCGTTTTTGTAAAGCCTCCACTTGAATTACGACACATTTGTCATTTGTCATTTGTCATTTGTCATTTGTCATTTGTCATTTGTCATTGGTCATTTGTCATTTGTCATTGGTAATTAGAGTCCAGAATTGTAGAGACGCGATTCATCGCGTCTTTACTCAAGCGAAAAGGTGCAACTGTTAGGTTCAAAGCCGCAACTTCCAAGCAAAAAGCTGCAAGTTCCAAGCAAAAAGGTGCAACTGTCGGGTTCAAAGCCGCAACTTCCAAGCAAAAAGCTGCAACTTCCAAGCAAAAAGCCGCAAGTTCCAAGTAAAAAGGTGTAACTGTCACGCTCAAAGGTACAACCTCCGAGCAAAAAGCCGCAATTGCCAGGCTCAAAGCCGCAAGTTCTAAGCAAAAAGCCGCAACTGTCAGCCTCAAAAGCTCAATTGTCAAGCTCAAAGGCTCAAACTACATCCTCCCTACCTCACAAATTCTCTTACTTTTGTCTTTCTTCTCCCCTATCCTCTTCATTTCTCTACCTCCGATGAAATATCAATCTCCCCATCTGCCGGCATTCCTGGTTTAGCAAATCCTTCGGGGTTGTCGATGGTAATTTTCACACCAAAGACTTGTTTAACTCGGTCTTGTTGGAAATAAATATTCTCTGGGGTAAAAGAAGCTTGGGTATCAATAGCAGCAACTTTAGCACTCAGGGGTTTTTTGGCTGCTGAGTCTAGAAATATCTTAGCTTCTTGACCGACACGCACTTTCCCAATATCGCCCTGGGGAATAAAACCACGGAGATAGACTGTTTGGGGATCAATTATTGTCAGGAGAGTTTTGCCAGTGGTTACAACTGCACCGGGTTCTACATTCCGGCTGACAACTACGCCGTTAATTGGACTAATGACGTTGAGGTCGGCAATTTTGGCTTTCATTTCCTGCTGAGAGGCTTTAGCATTGGCGACATCAGCTTGGGCGGCGGCGAGTTTCAAGCGAGTTTGCTGCAATTGCGTGTTTAAGCTATTGAGTTGAGTACTGCGAATGGAGGGGTTTAATCCGGTACTTTGAGCTTGGGTTAATTGTCCTTGCGCTGAATTGACTAATTTGCGGAAAGAATCGACAGCTGCTTGACGGGATCTGAGGTTAGCTAAAGCTGTTTCCCAACTGGTTTGTGCTTGATCATATTGTTGCCTAGTTACAGCTCCCTGATTTACCAATCTAGCGTAGCGATCGCGGTTCATTTGCGCCAATTTCAACTCAGATTTGGCTTGTTCTACATTAGCGATCGCTTGATTTAGCTGTGCTTCACTGGAAGCTACTGATGATTCCGCCTGAAAAATCCGACCTTTCGCATCTCCCAAAGCTTGTTTTAAGACCAATTGATTTTCTAAAATTTGACTTTCTAAAATACTAATTTGCAAGCGTGCTTGTTCTTCTTGCTTTTGCATCACATCCACACGCGCCAATGCACCTTTAAGTTGAGCTTGGATCTCTGCGTCGTCTAGCTTGACAATAACTTGATTCTTTTGCACAGTATCGCCTTCGCGTACCGCTACAGACTCAATTCTTCCCGCTACTTTAGCGCCAATATCAGTTTCATAACCTTCAATCCGACCAGTTACCCGCAGCGTATTGGCTTGTGAGTTCGAGGAAATCACATAGGAGGTGAAGATCCCAATACCTGTGAGTAATAAACCTAAAGGTATCAACAAACGAGGAGAAAGTTTGTGTTTGCCTTTAGTTGCTGTCCCAGTGTCAAAAGGTTCTTGAGGAGGTGAGAGTGGCTGCGCCATATATTTTAGGGTTCACAATGAGATTCAACGAGAATGACGATTCTGTCTGCACACAGGTTATAGCAAGTTTTTATCAGATCCGGCTAATACACGTGCCGATGATAGTTTGACATATTACCAACTCAACCACCCAAATTATTCATCATTTGACATCTGAGATATTTTCTTCTATTGAGAAAAGAGCTAATTTCAGCTTACAGAAGAACTTGCTCGTTCCACGCATTTTTAGACTATTGGATAATGCGATCGCTCTTGGCACATTGTCAACCACTTTCAATACTTGTCGGTTAAGGGGAAAAAGGGGAAAGGGGAAAGGGAAATAAAAAACCTTTAATCTTTAAAAAGCAATCAAAATCTGTTTTTTTAAAGAAATATTAGTAGTCCCCACCCTAAAAAATTGACCAATTACCCCTTCCCCCTTCTCCCTTCCCCCTTCCCCCTTCTCCCTTCTCCCTTCCCCCTTCCCCCTTCTCCCTTCCCCCTTCCCCAAATACTTATCCCCCTGCTTTCACTACAGAGGGATGACTATAATTTTGCTAATTAAACTCGATACTTTCTACAAAATCTAAAATCTGTTCTTTAATGTTCTCGATTTCTTCTTCTAAAGGTGCAGGTTTGTCGCCATTTAAAAAGCTGCGCTGACTGCTGACTATATATAAAAAATCCGAATTCATAAAGGTAATTAACCCTCGGTAGGCATCTAATCTTTTAGCATTGCCGTTACTTTCTTGCTTAGAAATTGTTGACCCTTGTGGCATATCAACTAATACGTAGTAAGCACCATCTAAGGCATCTTCTAAATATTCAGCATACTTGATTTCCGAATTGGGTACATTCGCATAAATTGCTTGAGGTACATATTTTTCTACTAAAATTGATTGGAGATATTCTTCCTGTCCGACAGTTTCTATATCCTCCAGGTATTCCGGGAGAAGTGGATAATAATCAATTCGCAATAAAGTCCCTATGTCATCAGAAAAGCCAACTACTCCTTCCTGGCTTTGAATTCTCCCTCCATCCTCTGATTTCACGGGAATGGGAACTGTAAAATTTCCTAAAGGCGATTCATACACCGAGTTAATATAGTCTTCTGGTAAAGTAATTTCCGCTTCGTCATCTGCAAACTCAGCATTTTCTCCTTCTTCAACAGCAGCAATTACCTCTTGAATAATTTCCTGTGCTTCTTCATCTTCTAGATCCAACGCTGCTTGTAATTCTTTAAGATAAGCCTGTTTTGCTGGCGGAATCGTCAATTCTTCGTCTATAAGTACTATGACACCAGCAGCAAACCCATCCAGTACAATATCATCCCCCAAGGCGGCGCTGGCGATATTATACAAAGCGCCGAGTCCATCTGTTTCGGCGATGTCAATTAATCTATAGACGATTTCGGTGATTTCCTCTTCTGCATATTCGTCAAAAACCTCGAAATCCCAGAGGACGCTGGCTAAACTTTCCGCATCCACATCTTCTAGTGAAGAATCTGCGATCGCAGTGATCACCGCGATCGCGGCTACGGCTTCTTCTGGATTCAATACATCTTCTGTGGTTTCTTTTGAGTTAAAAATCTTATCATAACGAGTCATTATTGCTACCTCCAAAAAATAGCTTTCTATTCATCACTGATTAAAAGAGAGAATGGCAAGTTTCGCAATAAAGCGAATCTTCCTTCACGAAGATTCGCCATTGTAGCCATAATTTACTTAAGGTTTATTTAACAACCAACGAATAACTTTTAGTATAAAGTCAGATTTTCTGCTGCCTTATTTTTTTGAGACATATAAAAAGCGATTGGTAATGCTCTCATAGAACTTCATACTAGTCCAGTAAATTAAGTGACCATCAGTTCCCCACTTTGTTTTATCGGTCATTTCCTCATTTTCTAAATTTTCGTAGTAATCTAGATTACCGCTAATTGGGTCTTGCAAGTGAAAATAATTCACCCATTTGAGTTGCTCAAGCTTACAAGTTACTGGATTTTTCGATAAATAGGAAATCTTGCGCGTAAATTCTGGCTTGACGCGGAAAGAATTAAGGTGTTCTAAAATACGTTGTCTAATATATTGCTGTTCTTCTGCAGTTTCGCGGAAGAAAAAAGCAATTTTATCTAAAGGTGAACCAAAAGTAATTAATCCTTTCAGCTTATCAATACCCATATTTGCACTAGATTCCTTATCCAGGCTGGCCTCAATACAGAGAAGATTTAAGGTATCGTAAGCAATACAGCTACCAAGAGAATGTCCCGCAATAATCACTTGATCGTATCTTGCGTGCGGGTCTTGGCTAATTTGTTGCAACAAAGTTAGACAATCTGTAATTACTTGCTGACGAATTCTTTGGTAAGGTGATTTGGGATTAGTTTTAGTGTAGATAGAAACATCACCCACAAAATTAACTAAAGGTGGAGTAATTAGTTGTTTACTAAGTTTCCATGCTGATTGTAAAAAACGTCCTTTGAGCATGGGCCCAGTTAATAACAAAACTAACAAAATTGCTAATCGTAATGCAGGGTAAAGGAAGTTAAATAAACGCAAGAATAAAGTCAGCGATCGCAGTCGGAATTTAAATACACTTTGGCGATGTTGATTATCCAGTAATTTATCTAATAAATCTTTATTTTCTTTACGATTGTAAAACTTAATTGTCCCATCTAATGTTTGTTCCGCCCATTGCAATATCTCAGGTACAGTGGTTTTATTTTCTGTATCAGGTGCCCAATAATATTCATGAACATCAATTAAATCTTGTTCATTGTTAGGAGGACTTAACCTAACAAAGCTTTCTGTCCACGCACCGCCATTAGCTAGTTTACGCCTAGCAATTAAATGTTCTAATTCAGTTGGTAAATTCTGCCCTTGAAAATATTTGAGGAAGTTCTGAGCAAAATAGTCTACAGTTTCATAAGGATTTTGTTCGCCAATCCCATGAATCAGCAAAAAAGCTGTGCGTCCTTGAGGAAACCTCACATTCATCGGTGTTTCAGTCATGCCAATCACCAGTTTTTAGAGAAAAGTTTTACCCTGAGTAGTTGACTTGGATTGGCTATCCACGCCCACTACTGCTTGTATACAGTCTTGAGCAGCAAGGCAGCTGCTATTTATAGTGTCACGAGCCTGAAGCCCAATTCCTTAAATAGTTGTTAATAAATTTATATTTCATTTACTATTTGTAGGTACTCTGGTGTTTTCGGCATATTATCTATAATTCAGCAATCCGTATCCTGAAAAATTCGCAATTCTTAATTAAGAGTTACGAATTACGAATTACGAAATACGAATTAGAAATTATTATGTTAAATACACTAGATTTAAGCCTGACTTTAGAAAAAGCAACTTATAAGTCTGAGATTGACAGACTCATGCATCAACTGCGGGTGTTGCAAACTGCTTGTTGGGAAAAAAAATTACCTGTGATTGTCGTCTTGGAAGGTTGGGCTGCTTCTGGTAAAGGTGGGTTAGTCAAGCAAATGGTATCTTATATTGACCCCCGTGGATTTAAAGTTCATCCCATTTGGGCGGCTACACCCGAAGAACGCCAGTATCCTTTTCTCTGGAGGTTTTGGGAAAAACTACCGCCCCAAGGCGCAATCAGCATTTTTTACCATAGTTGGTATACCCATGTTTTAGAAGACCGTTTATTTGAGCGCGTGTCAAACACTCAAATCCCCACTTTAATGGGGCAAATTAATTCTTTTGAGCGGCAGATGGTAGATGATGGAGTTGCGATCGCTAAATTTTGGATACATCTCAGCCGTAAAGAATTAAAAAGCCGCTTGAAAGAATATGCCAAAGATCCCCTGACAGCTTGGCGGGTACGTAAAGAAGATTGGCAGCAAGAAAAACATTACGAGCGCTATACGGCTTTTGCTGAAGAAATGCTAGTGCAAACGAGTACTGGTAGTTCTCCTTGGACTTTAGTAGAAGGTGATTCCCAACGCTGGGCTAGGGTAAAAGTGCTAACTCATTTAGTAGCTACTTTAACAACTGCCCTAGATCGACTAGAAATTAAGCTTCCTGCGCCGATAATACCGCCACAAGCGCATTTAGAACCCACAGAACCGAATTTACTCGCTCAGGTTGATTTAAACCAAAGTCTTTCCGAAGTAGACTACGAAGAACAATTAGCTAGAGAACAGATACAACTGCGTCAGTTACAGTTAAGCATCCACAAACATCAAATTCCTGTATTAGTGCTGTTTGAAGGTTGGGATGCAGCTGGTAAAGGCGGGGCTATTAAGCGTCTAACAGATATCCTCGATCCCCGGAGTTACTTTGTCCATCCCTTTGCTGCACCTTCAGATGAAGAAAAAGCCCATCATTACCTCTGGCGATTTTGGCGGCGATTACCCACAGTGGGCACAATTGGTATTTTTGATCGTTCTTGGTATGGGCGTGTTTTAGTCGAGCGCGTTGAAGGATTTGCCCTAGAAACCGAGTGGCGCAGAGCCTATCAAGAAATTAACGAATTTGAAGCCCAATTAACTAGTGCAGGTTATGTTGTAGTTAAGTTATGGCTACACATTAGCCCAGAGGAACAACTAAAGCGCTTTACTGAACGCCAAAATGATGTTTTTAAACAGTACAAACTCACCGATGAAGATTGGCGCAATCGCGAAAAATGGCCTTATTACGAAGTAGCAGTTAATCAAGCAATTCAACGTACCACTACCCCAAATGCTCCTTGGACAATCGTTGCTGCTAATGATAAATACTATGCCAGAGTTAAAGTAGTTGAAACTGTGGTGAATGCCATTCAAGCAGAAATAAAACGCCGCAAACGAGCAAATCGTTTTAGTTAAATAGTCCTAGTGTAGGGTTAAGGGGGAAAGGTAAAAGGGTAAAGGGTAATAATACCAATTCAAATAATCTTTGCCACATATAAATTCTTTGTAGGGGCACGGCACCAGTAAGATAATTGAATATACCAAAAGATTTTGGATGCCGTGCCCTAACCATCTGTTGCATAATTTTTTCAAATTGGTAATAATACCAAATCAAATAATGTTTGCGACAAATCAATAATATTCTAGAGGGCAAGGCAATGCCCACCTGTTTTAACTTAAGCTAAAAGCTATATAGGGCGGGCGTTGTACAAATACCTCGCGCCCTCATCCCCTAACCCCTTCTCCCCCGGGAGAAGGGGAATTGAATTTCTTGCTCCCTTCTCCCTGAGGGAGCTACGGTGTACACACAAGTACTATCTACAAAGGTTTCAGGCGTTATAGTCCCCTTAAAATGTCATTACGAGCGCAGCGAAGTAATCACATAATCCCGTGGTTTTTGCGATTGCTTCGTCGTTCCTCCTCGCAATGACTGGCTTCGGGAGCGATCGCACAACCATTAGTTAGATGACGAAACCAAGTACTAGGGGGAATTTCAAGACTTCTGTGTACACCGTAGCCCTGAGGGAGAGGGGCTGGGGGTGAGGGCGAAACCTTGCACAAGTGCGGGTTTTACGTTAAGTTGACACGTATGGGCATTGCCTTACCCCCACAATCTGTCGCATTCTTGTTTCAAATTGGTATTAACTACACAATCTGTCTTATAGCAACCCTAAAGCTTTGAGACTACGCCGAGTAATTTCAATACGAACCGGAGCATCATTCTCATTGCGAATATCAATATTTGTGGCAAAGAAATAAATATTATTATTTTGTTCTAAATATCCTACAAACCAGCCAAAATTAGGAGTAACACTTGTAGCCAAGCCTGTTTTTCCGCGTAGTATATAGTCGGGGGTACTTTCGTAAATCATAATATCTTTGACTAAATCAAAAGTCCGTTGTGAGAAAGGTAAATCTTGGCGCTGGAGACTTTCTAAAAACTCAATTTGTTGTCGGGCTGTAATTTTTAGTGGCCCTTCTAACCAAAATTTATCAATTTGCTCTGGTGTACCAATTTGACGATTTCCATAGCCAACTTGCTGGATAAATTTATTCATCCGTTCGTAACCAATTCTGCGCGCTAGCACTTGATAAAACCAGACTGTAGAATTTTTAAATGCTTGGCGGATATTGGTATCTTGATTCCATCTGGGAAATTGGCGCTGAATACCATCCCAAGTCAACACAGCTACATCATTGGGAATTACCCCAGTTTCTAAGGCGACAAGCGAGTTAAAAATTTTGAAAGTCGAAGCGGGAAGGAACGCTTGTGAATTGCGCGCCGCATTGTGTTCGTAGAATTTTTTGTTGTTGCGATCGTAAATTAAAATAGAACCTTGAATACCCAACTGATTAAATGAGCGTCCCAAGTCAACAGTTGCTGTAAGGGTAGGTTTGGGAATTTCCTGAGAATTTGCAGGTATACTTTGGAAACTGCTAAATCCTAAAAATGTCACTAAGATACCAATAATGATAAGCGGTGCTAGAAAAATTCGGCGCTTGGGAAACATAAATATCTAAACTACGAAACTGATTGACAAACTAGTGTTAGATAATAAAGCAACAGTATTTGTAATTCCAGAAATCGACACTAAGCGCAATTAAACAGCCAAAATGAGTGCATTATGGGAGACAATGAATATCAGAAATCTCAATTGGCTAAAGTCAAATTCAAAAAGTCGGGGATCTAGACAGCACTATATTGCTTGAGTAGGTGCGATCGCACTGGCTATCTTCACTTTTTCTATGACGTTGCAGTGGTGATGCGATCGCCAAGGAAAGCACCATCAAAAATTCTTAACATCCAGCGTACCTCACCAACTTGCCATCTGCTGTATTTATGCTGCGATTTCTGGAAGGAAATACGCAAATGAGAAAGCAATATCTACTTTTATTTGCTAAATATACTGAAATAAGAAAGTAAAAGCTGCGTTTGAATAAGCAATATCTGCTTTTGCTTACTAAATACACTGCAATGAGTAAGCAAAAGCTGTGTTTGAATAAGCAATATCTACTTTTGCTTACTAAATACACTGCAATGAGTAAGCAAAAGCTGCTTTTGAATAAGCAATATCTGCTTTTACTTGCTCAATACACTGCAATGAGAAAGCAATATCTGCTTTTGCTGATTAAATTGTTGTGAGGTGAGGAAAAAAACATGTACTTGGGGTAGGGTGTGTTACGCCGCAGGCTAAAGCACCACCGAAGATTGACGCGGGATTCAATACTGCTCGGTTAAGGATTTTCAACTCGGAATTGGGTTTGGGGAAAAGGTTAAAGGGTAAGGGTTAAAGGTTTTTTCTTGCCCTTTTTCCCCTTCCCCTTTTACCCTTAACCGACAAGTATTGACACGGGATTTAGATACCCAACTTTTTGAAAAGTCGGGTATCTGATCCAGTAAGCCTTATTAAATTTTAAGTTTTCACCTATTAATGTTGTGCTGAATCTGCAAGCAGAATAGAGGTAATAAAAATGCGTTACGCTATCGCTAACCCATCCTACTTAAGTTTCAAAAATCAAATATAAGTTCTATAATAATTCTCCGAACCATAAAAAATATTGAAAAGCGCTCATTTAAATATGAAAGCTTTCTGATTGTATTAATGATTTTTTTTATAAATTTATACATACCTTGGTAAGGGCATAATAATGTTGCATTGCCCATAGGATAATTGATGTTGTCGTGAATTGATATTACGCATTTCAAGAATAATCAAAATCAGCGTTTGCTTCTATACAGCGATCGCTCTCATAAAATGCCTGCTCTGTAGCTATTGATATCCCGAGATATAGAGATTATTCATTTAAGTCATACCAAAGGCATAAGCTGTTAGTAACTGGGGATAGATGCCTAAAGCAGAAATATGATTAGATAATACCCATGTTAGCAGTTACATGAATAAGTTCACCACGACATCTTCTGAAGGCTGCAAACTTTTATTCTCTATAACTTTGATTATTTTTATGGTACAGACTCCCCCATCTCAATTCTCTCCAGAGCAATACAAAGTAGATGCACCCAATCAAGAAGTAGAAAATATTATTCAATCGCCGCCAACAGAGACAGAAATTAATTTAGAATTTCTCTACACCAGGGATATTGAATTTCGCCAAGAAACTATTTACTTTCTCGTAGTTGATCGCTTTCATGATGGCGATCCAGATAATAGCGAAGGAATCAACTCAGAACTCTACGACCCCACAGGGCAAGACTGGGGTAAATACTGGGGTGGCGATTTACAAGGTGTCATTGATAAATTAGACTATTTGAAAAATATGGGAGTAACAGCTATTTGGCTAACTCCTTTATTTGAGCAAGTTGAAGAGTTATTTGTTGGTAATGCTGCCATACATGGCTACTGGACAAAAGACTTTAAGCGGCTTAATCCTCGATTCATTGCTAAAGATGAAAACCCTTCTTTAAACGCTACCCAAGAGACAAAAGATACCACTTTTGACCGCTTAATTGCAGAAATGCATAAGCGCAACATGAAATTAATACTAGATATTGTTTGCAACCATAGCACTCCAGATACTAGTGGCAGTAAAGGTGAATTATATGATGATGGCGTGAAAATTGCTGACTTTAATGATGATGTAAATAATTGGTATCATCACTACGGGGAAGTGCAAAACTGGGAAGATGATTGGCAAGTACAGAATTGCGAATTAGCTGGTCTAGCAACCTTTAATGAAAATAATAGCGAATACCGTGAGTATATCAAGTCATCTATTAAACAATGGCTAGATAGGGGTGTAGATGCTTTACGGGTGGATACTGTTAAGCATATGCCCATTTGGTTTTGGCAAGAATTCACTGGTGATATGTGCAATCACAAGCCAGATGTCTTTATTTTTGGCGAATGGATTTATAGTAGTCCCAGTGACGATCGCTCTGTGGAATTTGCCAATAACTCAGGGATGACAATGCTAGACTTTGGGTTGTGTGTAGCAATTAGAGCTGCATTAGCTCAAGGTTCAGAAAATGGTTTCCATACCATTCAATATATCTTTGACCAAGACCATCGCTATAACGGGGCTACCGAGTTAATTACCTTTATCGATAACCATGATATGTCTCGCTTCCAATCGCTGAACCCAGATCCAGCGATGTTAAAGGTAGCGATCGCTCTCATTATGACTTGTCGTGGTATTCCCTGCATTTATTACGGTACAGAACAATATCTGCATAACGATACCGATGGCGGTAACGATCCCTACAATCGCCCAATGATGGAGAATTGGGATACTGATACAGAAATTTACCGTTACCTCAGATTATTATCTGGTTTGCGGCGATTAAACCCAGCCATATCAATGGGTAGCCACTGGCAAAAATACTTAACTGAAGATGTTTATTGCTACGTGCGCCGTTATCGTGATTCTTTGTGCTTTGTTGCATTGAATCGCGGGGGAGAAGTCACTCTAGAGGAAGTCGAAACAGAATTACCAGATGGCGAACATACTTGTGTGGTTACTCGTAACAAGTATGAAGTCAAAGACGGCAAAATTCACAACTTAGTACTTGCAGAACGGGGAGTGATTGTTTTCAGTCACGTTGGGGAGAGAATCAAAGGACAGACAATTGTCCGCGTACAATTAAACGGCGTACAAACTCAACCCGGTGAAACCATCGTGGTGACTGGCGACTGTCCAGAGTTGGGTAACTGGGATATCAGCAAAGCCTATCCCCTAGAGTACATCAACACCAATACCTGGTTTGCAGAGATTCCCTTTGATGAAAGTACAGGTAAGTTGATTAGCTATAAATATGCTTTATGGCGCGAAGGGCGATCGCCCCTGCGCGAGAATACCGTTCCTCGTCGCTGGGTAATTGCCAAAGAAGGTACTGTGAAGTGGCGTGATACCTGGACTTCAGGAAGAGAATCTTAGGAAAGTTGAGAATGTCCAAGCGATGCCTGCGGCGGGCTGCGCCAACGCACTGTGGATAGTTACAAAGCCAAGGCGATCGCTTTTACTTATCCTCAATTTTCATGAGCAATCAACCAGTTTTCTAAGTCGGCGATCGCACTAAAATCTAACAAGGCTTCACCCAAATCTTCTAACTGAGGGGTTGATAGCTGTTGAATCCGTTCCTGTAACAGGGGAGTTAACGCACCGACACGACGATTGAGTTGTCGCAAAACCATCGTTACAGCTTCTCTCTGACTTGCTCTACGTTCCCAACTTGTGACAATCTCCATAACTTCTTCCTCCTGTGCTGGTTCAATGGTAGCAAGTTGAGATTGGAAAATGGCTTCTTCCTGAGTGTTTAATTCCAGGTAAACATCGACAAATTGGGAAATTAGCTCAATTTGTGCGGGATTGAGTCCCAAACTCACAAGTAACTGTAATGACAATAATTTCACGGTGGGACGTTCTTGTTTGTCCATCCGCATTTTTGAGATTAAAGCACTTGCAACTGGATTGGGTGTATTGACAAAATCGCGCCAATTGAGTTGGTTTAATTGAATTACCCTATAGTTAAATTCTAGGACTTTCCAACCAGGAAACTCAACGGTGTAAATGTTTGGTTCGCGGGTTAGGGGTGAGTCGTGAGAATATAAGACAATCGGGTAAATTGGCAAGGCATATTTTTCGTGTAGACGTGCAAAATAAGTGAACATCCGCGCATTAAAATCAGATTCACTAGATGATTGATGTTCGGTATGGATGATAAATAATGAATCTTGATTGCGAAAAGATGCGCGGACAAGTAAATCAACGATTTTCTTCGTCCCCACAGTGATATCTGTAAACACCTCTTGGGGTAGAAATTCGATGCTGTCACGTTCCCAGTAGTTAGTAATATCGGGGAAAAATAGCTCTATGAACTCAGGAAAGAAGTTTTCTAAGAGCTTTTTGAATAATTGGTCATGGTCAATCATAAAATGATATTACAGGATTGTGGAAAAAAGCGAGAGCGCTCTTTCATCCACAATCACACAAAGGCGAATACCTGCGGCGGGCTGCGTCTACGAACTCAATTATGCATGAGAATGCCCAAGAGTTATGTTTAATTCTGTTGGTCTACTTAGGTTGAGCAATCCGCGCTTCAATATCTTCAAATGTTTGCAGTAATAGGCGTTTTGCTTGTAATTGCCAACCCCATTTTTGAATTCTAAAAGCAGCGACACTACCAGCGATAGCTGCTAATAATCCTATCGGTTGATTTAGAGAAATTCCTAATAATAAGCCTAAACCTGCAATTCCCCAAAATGGTAAAGCGACAACTTGTCTTTGTTCTTCGACAATTTGGGCAATCTGATTTGATTGCATGGTAGCTAATAAGGCAGCTTTGATTTGCCTTTGTTCTGCTAAAGATGCTGATAAGCCAATTTTACGGCGCAGTTTTTCGATTTTGCGAGCATCAGTACTGTACTCAGTTAGCTCGTCTTCTGCCATTTTCAGTAATTGTTCTAATTGCGCCATCTTATATTATATCCCTAATTCTCAATAGAGATATTATCGCCAATTATTGTTAACTTTTCTTGACTAAATCCTGGCAATTTATAGCACAATCCCAAATTTAATATCTAAAATTAAACATGGGCAAAAAATACTAGCACACCACGGCGGAAATAAAGATTCTAGACAAACGAAGATAATTCCTGAGTAATAGCTGCTTCTTATTGATCCCTGACTATTTCTGCTTGAGTCTTATTCGATTCCGCGTAGCAGTACTAGCGATTTCGCACTTACAACCAGAGCATTTACTTGTGAGGTAATACTGATGGTAACAGTAGCTAAAAATACTTTGTCTGTTGATACCAAAGAGCGATCGCTGATTCTTTGGTTTGATGAGGTGGGGATTGCGGATATTCCCTTAGTGGGTGGTAAAAATGCCTCACTCGGGGAGATGATTCAACAGTTGACACCCAAAGGCGTTAATGTTCCTATGGGGTTTGCTACTACTGCTTATGCGTATCGTTATTTCATCGAGTCTGCGGGGTTAGAAGCCAAGCTACGAGAACTATTTGCAGATTTGGATGTGGAGGATGTCAAAAATTTACAAGAACGGGGTAAAAAAGCGCGATCGCTATTAATGCACACACCATTTCCCCCAGAATTGCGGAGTGCGATCGCCAATGCCTATGCAAGTTTGTGTGAGTCGTACAATGCAGATACAGATGTCGCTGTTCGTTCTAGCGCTACGGCGGAAGACTTACCCGATGCGAGTTTTGCGGGACAACAGGAAACTTACCTCAACGTTGTAGGTGCGGCGGGGGTTTTAGGCGCTTGTCATCGGTGCTTTGCTTCCTTATTTACCGATCGCGCTATTTCCTATCGTCATACTAAGGGCTTTGACCATTTTAGTGTGGCGTTGGCTGTGGGTGTGCAGAAAATGGTGCGATCGGATTTAGCATCTGCTGGGGTGATGTTCTCTATTGAAACGGAATCTGGATTTAAGGATGCGGCGTTAATTACTGCTGCTTACGGCTTAGGTGAAAATGTTGTTCAGGGAACAGTCAATCCTGATGAATATTATGTGTTTAAACCGACTTTAAAAGCAGGTTTTAGCCCAATTGTTGATAAAAAATTGGGTAGTAAAGAATTAAAAATGGTCTATGATGACGGCTCAAAATTTACGAAAAATGTCCTAGTTCCTCCTGGCGAAAGGAGTCAATTTGTCCTCACCGATGAGGAGATTTTACAACTAGCGCGTTGGGCTTGTGCGATTGAAGACCATTATTCTCAAGTTCACGGCCATTACACCCCAATGGATATAGAGTGGGCAAAAGATGGCATTACTAATCAATTATTTATCGTGCAAGCACGTCCGGAAACTGTGCAATCGCAGAAGCAGGGTAACTTATTGCGGAGTTATCGTTTGTTGTTGGGGACGGGAGAATGGGGACTGGGGACTGGGGAAAAATCATTCCAATCCCTCATCCATAATCCCGAATTACCTGTACCTCTGGTAACCGGACGGGCGATTGGGGAAGCGATTAGCCAAGGAAAAGTCAGCCTAATTCTTGATGTGCATAAAATCGACCAGTTCCAAGCTGGGGATGTTTTAGTTACCGATAGAACTGATCCCGACTGGGAACCGATTATGAAACGTGCTAGTGCAATTATCACTAATTCTGGGGGTCGCACCTGTCATGCGGCGATTATTGCGCGAGAATTGGGTGTACCTGCAATTGTCGGTTGCGGGAATGCGACGGAAATCTTAAAAACTGGGCAAGAAGTGACAATTTCTTGTGCGGAAGGTGAAGAAGGAAGGGTTTACCCTGGATTATTACCCTTTGAAGTCAAAGAAGTTCCCCTAGAAAACTTACCCCGCACCCGCACCCAAATTTTAATGAATGTGGGTAATCCTCAAGAAGCATTTAGCTTATCTGCTATTCCTAATGATGGTGTAGGTTTAGCTAGAACAGAATTTATTATCGCCAATCAAATTCAAATTCATCCTATGGCCTTAGTCCATTATGACAATTTAAAAGATGAATTTGTCAAAGCTAAAATTGGCGAAATCACCGCACTTTATGAGAATAAACCCCAATATTTTGTCGATAAATTAGGACAAGGTATTGGCAGAATTGCTGCCGCATTTTATCCGAAAACCGTCATCGTGCGGATGTCAGATTTTAAAAGTAATGAATACGCCAATCTGTTAGGTGGTCAACAATTTGAACCCCATGAAGAAAACCCCATGTTAGGCTGGCGAGGGGCAGCACGTTACTATGATCAAGGTTATAGAGACGCGTTTGCTTTAGAATGTTACGCCATTAAACGCGTCAGGGAAGAGATGGGTTTAACCAATGTCATCCCGATGATTCCCTTCTGTCGTACTCCCCAAGAAGGACGTTTAGTATTAGAGGAAATGGCAAAAAATGGCTTACAGCAAGGTGTCAACGGCTTGCAAGTTTATGTGATGTGCGAGTTACCGAATAACGTGATTATGGCGGAAGAATTCGCAGAGGTTTTTGATGGCTTTTCGATTGGTTCCAATGATTTAACTCAGTTAACACTAGGATTAGATAGAGATTCCGCCTTAGTCGCCAAATTATTTGATGAGCGTATTCCTGGTGTCAAACGCATGGTTAAAATGGCCATCCAAGCTGCAAAACAGCATAATCGCAAAATAGGCATTTGTGGACAAGCACCCAGTGATTACCCAGAATTTGCTCAGTTTTTAGTAGAACAAGGCATAGATTCCATCAGTTTGAATCCAGATTCAGTATTAAAAACAATGTTAGAAATTGCCAAAGTTGAGGATAATCAGCGTTAAATTCATTCTTTCCTAGGATGTATAGACAAAGCAGGTAATTCTACTTAAAAATTACAATAGACCTTGTTTATTTGGCAGAATTACCCATAGGGGTTGAGCAATTCATCTTTGAGATAAATTGACTAGCAACCCCCTCCCCTTTAACAATGAACCTAATTCACAAACTCAAGCCACCCTGTTCATCTGACCCCGCCTCTCAAAAAAGCGAATTTCCTTCGTAACCCTGAGTTTTTATGAAATACTTTTCCAGAGCGAAGTAAAGATTGTGGGCACTAAGCAAAAATCAGCAGGATGTGAAAATATTGTGACAAGTGGAGGCGAGATGGCGGTACTGATGCCGTTGGTTGACTGGTCAACTACTGCTGTTGGTGCTGTGGAAACTTGGCCACAATGCTTAAAAACTGCCGTTCGCATCATGTTAGGGTCGCGCTACCCCATGTTTGTGTGGTGGGGAGAGTCGCTGACCAAGTTTTATAACGATGCTTACATTCCAGTTTTGGGTCAACGCCATCCGCAAGCGCTAGGTCAGCCAGCATCCCAAGTCTGGGCGGAGATTTGGGACACTCTGGGGCCACAAGCGGAAGCTGTGATGCAAAAAGGGCAATCTTCGTGGAATGAGGAATTGCTCTTAGTGATGCAGCGCAATGGTTACACAGAAGAAACCTACTTTACCTTTTCCTATAGTCCCATTATTCAGGACGACGGGACTGTAGGTGGAGTCTTCTGCGCCTGTACTGAAGAAACCCGTCGTGTCGTGGGCGATCGCAGGTTGCGGAGTTTGCGAGAATTAGCAGCGAATACAGCAGAGGCGAAAACTGTTGAAGATGCTTGTGAGATTTCCGCCCAAACGTTAGATAATAATCCTTATGATGTGCCTTTTGCCTTGCTTTATTTGCTCGATGAGAAAGCAACCCAGGCGCAACTAGTAGGCGCAACCAGATTAGACGCAGGAACTACCGCCAGTCCGCAATTCATAGATATCAACGCTGATAGTCAAATATGCGATCGCTGGTTACTTCCGGCTGTGCTGGCTGATGGGAAAAGTCAGCTAGTGGATTTAGTAAAATCAGGTTTTGGCGATTTACCCGGTGGTGCTTGGCCGGAATCACCCACAACAGCTGTAGTCCTACCCCTCACCACCCCCACACAAGAGAGACTGAGCGGATTTTTAATTGCAGGTATCAGTCCCCGCCGTCAGTTTGATGATGATTACCAAGGCTTTTGGGATTTAGTAGCAGGACAGATTAGCACTGCGATCGCTAATGCACGCGCCTACGAAGCGGAACGTCTGCGGGCGGAAGCACTCGCAGAAATCGACCGCGCCAAAACCGAGTTTTTTAGTAACGTCTCCCACGAATTCCGCACGCCATTAACTTTAATGTTGGGGCCATTGGAAGATGCGTTAACAGATAACACTGCTTCCTTACCTGCGATTCAACGAGAAAGAATTGAAATTGTTCAGCGCAATGGATTGCGTTTATTAAAATTAGTCAACACCTTACTAGATTTTTCTCGCATCGAAGCTGGAAGAATTCAAGCAGTATATGAACCGACGGATTTAGCTACCTTCACCGCTGAACTTGCAAGTGCATTTCGCTCCACCATTGAACAGGCAGGAATGCAGTTAATTGTTGATTGTCCCGCCTTACCCGCAGAAATTTATGTGGATCGGGAAATGTGGGAAAAAATTGTCTTTAACCTCTTATCTAATGCGTTTAAATTTACCTTTTCTGGCACAATTACCGTTAAATTAGAGTATTTTAAAAACCACGTTAATTTATTAGTTCAAGATACAGGCATAGGCATTCCCAGCGAAGAAATTCCTAATTTATTTAAGCGATTTCATCGGATTAAAGGTTCCCACGGGCGAAGTTTTGAAGGTTCAGGAATTGGATTATCGCTAGTGCGGGAAATTGTAGAACTTCATGGCGGTAAGGTGAGTGTTACCAGTGTTTGGGGAGGGGGAAGCTGTTTTACAGTGACAATTCCTACAGGCTGCGCTCATTTACCCGCAGAATCTCTCCGCGCTATTCGCACATCAACTTCTACAGCATCAGGCGCAATTGCTTACGTAGAGGAAGCACGGCGTTGGGGAACGGCAGAGAGCAGGGGGGATGAGGGAGATGAGGGGGATAAGGGAGATGAGGGAGATGTAGACGCGAAGCGGCTTCCCGATAAGGTGGGAGATGTAATTACTTACTCATTTGTAGATAAAACTGCTCGGATTCTCTTGGCTGATGATAATGCGGATATGCGCGATTATTTGCGGCGATTTTTGAGCAATTACTATCAGGTGGAAACCGTCGGGGATGGGATTGCAGCGTTGAATACAGTGCGGCAAAATCCGCCAAATTTGGTGTTAACTGATGTGATGATGCCAGGAATTGATGGCTTTGAATTATTGCGATCGCTACGTAACGATCCCAAAACTCAATATATCCCGATAATTTTATTGTCAGCCAGAGCCGGAGAAGAATCGCGGATTGAAGGACTAGCAGCCGGAGCCGATGATTATATCGTCAAGCCATTTTCAGCCAAAGAATTACTGGCACGTATAGAAGCTAGCCTAAAATTATCTCAATTACGGCAAGAAGCACAATTGCGCGAAAAAGACTTACGAATGCAAGCCGAAGCAGCATTGAGCGATCGCCAACAAATCGAAGCATCTCTGCGTGAAAGCGAAGAACGCTTTCGGCAAATGGCAGAAACAATTGAAAATGTCTTTTGGTTATGCGATGCAAGCGCACAAAAATTACTTTATGTCAGCCCTGCTTATCAGCAAGTTTGGGGGCGTTCCCCAGAACTTCTTTATCACGACTTAAGCAGTTGGATAGAGACGATTCACCCAGATGATCAAGATTTAGTGATAAAAGCTACAGAGAAATGCATAACTAACGGTAATCATTCAGAAGAATACCGCATTATCCGCCCTGATGGGACGATTCGCTGGATACGCGATCGCGGTTTTTTGGTTCAGGATGGAGAGAGAAAACCATATCGTATTGCTGGCGTAGCTGAAGATATTAGCGATCGCAAACAAGTAGAGCAAGAGCGAGAACTATTACTACTCCGGGAACGCGCCGCCCGTGAAGAAGCCGAAAGAGCCAGCCGTATTAAAGATGAATTTCTCGCCGTCCTCTCTCACGAATTACGCTCCCCCCTCAACCCGATTCTTGGTTGGTCGAAGTTGTTGCAAAATGGTAAACTCAGCCCCAGCGCCACCGCCGCAGCACTAGCGACAATTGAGCGCAACGCCAAGTTACAAGTACAACTAATTGACGATTTGCTGGATGTTTCGCGGATTCTCCGGGGTAAATTGGTCTTAAATGCCATCCCCCTAGATTTATGTAGCATCATTTCATCAGCCTTAGAAACAGTGCGATTAGCAGCTGAGGCAAAGTCCTTAGAAATTCACACCCATATCACCCCAAAGGTCAGCGTCATCGGCGATCCTACAAGATTACAACAGGTGGTGTGGAATATCTTATCCAACGCCGTGAAATTTACACCATCAGGTGGAAAAATAGAAGTTGGTTTAACCTGTGTGGGCACAAATGCCCAGATTCAGGTACGAGACACAGGTAAAGGTATTAGTGCTGAGTTTTTGCCCTATGTATTTGAACATTTCCAACAAGAAGACGGCTCTACCACTCGTCAATTTGGGGGTTTGGGTTTGGGACTGGCGATTGTCCGCCAGCTAGTAGAACTGCATGGTGGTACTGTAGCAGTGGATAGTGCTGGTGAAGGACAAGGCGCAACGTTTACAGTGTATATACCCTTAGCAAAAAATCCGGTGCCGACACCTGCATTACCAGCATCAGAGCCACAAAATGTCAATCTCGAGGGTATCAATATTTTAGTAGTGGATGACGAGCCAGACTCCCGGGAATTTCTCACCTTTGTGCTGACACAACAACAAGCAACAGTGACAACCGTAGCCTCCGGCGCAGAAGCACTCCAAGTTTTAGCACAAGCAGTCCCAGATTTATTAATTAGCGATATTGGTATGCCGGAGATGGATGGTTATATGCTTATGCAAACTATTCGCGCCTCACAGCCAGATAAATTTCTGCCCGCGATCGCCTTAACTGCTTATGCGGGAGAATTAAACCAGCAAAAAGCGATCGCCGCAGGTTTTCAAAAGCACATCGTTAAGCCAATTGATCCAAACACAGTAGTTGCGATCGCCATTGAGTTATTGCAACCACAAATAATAAACCGCCGATGAACGTAAGGGAGATGAGGAGAAAGAGAGCAGAGGAAGCAGAGGAAGCAGAGGAAGAATTTTCAATTACCAATTACCAATTACCAATTACCCAATGACAAATGACAAACACCAAATACCAAATGACAAATGACAAATGACAAATAAAAAATGACTAAAAAATGGTTCCAAATTGGATTATTCGGTATATTTCTCTTCTCATTCGCTTTGCGTTTTTGGGGATTGAATAGATTCAATACTCTTGTATTTGATGAAGTTTATTTCGCCACATTTGGTAATAACTATCTCATCAATAAGCCGTTTTTCAATGCTCATCCACCATTAAGTCAATATATTATTGGTATCGGCATTTGGCTTGGTAGTCATTTTCATTTTGGGCAAGAACCAGTTAATGGGCTAGCAGGTTCTTTATTGTCGCCTTGGAACTATCGTTGGGTAAATGCTCTCACTGGTTCATTTATTCCTGTATTTGTTGCTGCTATTGCTTATCAAATTAGTCATCGCCGCAGCTTTGCTTTACTAGCAGGTTTCTTTACTGCTTGTGATGGACTATTTTTGGTTGAATCTCGTTATGCACTCAATAATATTTATATTGTTATCTTTGGTCTTTTAGGAAAATGGTTTTTATTATTAGCCTTAGAAAATCAAAAACAACGTCGTGCTTTATGGTTAATTGCATCTGGTATTGCCTTTGGTGCTTCAACTGGTACTAAATGGAATGGTTTATGGTTTTTGTTAGGTGCTTATTTAATTTGGATAACAGCTTGGTTAATTCGGTTTTTAAATTCTTTAACTAACCAAAAACGCCTTTTTGAGAGCATTGATACAGCAGCTACAGAACCCTTATTAACCAAAGTTCAAACACCGCTACAAAATTTGACTCAGCTAAACATTTTTCAGATGATCTCTTATTTAGGAATCATCCCGGCTATAGTCTATAGCTTAATTTGGATTCCTCACCTACGCTTAGATACAAGATTCGATTTTATTGAAGTACATCGGCAAATTTTAAACTTTCACTTGCACATGGACGGAAATATTCCAGCCGTCCATCCATATTGTGCAGCTTGGTATAAATGGCCTTTCATGACGCGACCGATGGCTTATTATTATCAAACTACTCGTAATTTCAGTGATCCGTTACCTGTGATGGGGCCGAATTTACCCGCTGCAGATGGACGGGTAATATATGATGTCCATGCTATGGGTAATCCCTTTTTATGGTGGTTTGGGATGGCTGCCATATTATTTATAGCCGCAATGCTGTTGTCAAAATTAGTAATTCCTTTGTTTAAAAAGCAACATTTAGCTATACCCAGCAATCTTGCTGTTGATACTTGGATTGCGTTGTACATAGTAATAAATTATGCAGCTAATTTATTACCCTGGGTAAAAGTCACGAGATGTGTGTTTATTTACCATTATATCTGTGCATTAGTCTTTGTATTTTTAGCGATCGCCTGGTTTGTCGATCAATGTCTTCGCAGCTATCACCGCGAACTCCGAGCATTAGGTGTCACAATTACTTTTATGATTTTGGCTGCTTTTATCTTCTGGCTACCAATTTATTTAGGCTTACCTCTCACTTCTGAGGCTTATAAACTCCGGATGTTGTTCAATTCTTGGATTTAATCATGTTTGGTGCGTTATGGTGCGCTGTCCAGATCCCCGACTTTTTCAAAAAGTCGGGGATCTAAATATCGCTACAGTTAGCGATATTCAAGGGGTACAGATATCAAAATACAGTTCAGTTAAAAAAATAAATTGACAACAAAAACAATAATTTTGGAGGGGGTTTGGGGGACGCAACCGTCACCCAATCGGGGGTTTGGGGGAGAATCCCCCAATTGAGCTAACTGTTTCCACGACTGACAAATAAATCACTAATGATCTTATCTGAACTGTCTTGATATATAGCAGTAACTCCAATATAAAATTGCTGAGTTTGCTGCTATTGATCACCGATTTTCTCAATTAATCTATATAAATAATTAACCAGCCATTATCTGCCTTGAACAACATTTATCACTTACTTTCTGCGTGAATGTAGTAATATTTAACAATGATTTAACGATATCAAATACGTAACACAACTACATACAAACGAATCAATTAATCACCTGTTATTCATATAACTTATCTCTACAAAACTTGACTGCCTGTTACACTGTGAATGCAAGAAGATAAGGGAGATACTACGTGATGCCACGTAAAAGTAAAAGATTAACAACATCAGAATGAATCAAGTAGTGCAGCTTCAGAGAATTAGCTATATAGTCGATAAATGACCAATTTTTGTTAATTTGTGAATTTATTAAGGTTTTTATAATTTGTGTTTCTTTATTCTCTGCCCGTGGCAACTGGTGTATTGCGAGCATTCCTTCCCAACATCTGCAATTAAATTTCCACATCTAAGTAGGGTGCAAACTTCAGTAAATGGTTAACATTTATTGATACTCTGCTTTTGATGCTCCGGTAAAATAGAGGAGAATCTTAATGGTATCCGAATTCCAAGCACAAAGTATTAATGTGAATAGCTTAAAAGAAGCAGCTATTCACGTTTGTAGTCAAATTCAACCTCATGGTGTCCTCTTGGTATTGGGGGAACCAGAACTGAACATATTACAAATTAGTAGTAATACTTGGAGTGTTTTCGGCATATTGCCCGAAGATGTATTGCAAAAAAAACTCGAAGATTTACTCGACCCCTTCCAAATCGAAAGAATTAAAGCAGGCATATTAGAAGGCAACCTGGATTATATTAACCCAACAAAAATTTGGGTGAGAAAGAAAGGCGATGAATATGTAGTATTTGATGCGGTATTTCATCGCAACCCAGAAGGATTGTTGATTTTAGAATTAGAACCAGCAATTTCTCAAGAAAATATCCCATTTCTAAGCTTTTACCACCTAGCAAGAGCTTCTATTAATCAGTTAGAAAAAACCACAAACCTGCGCGATTTCTGTCAAATTATCGTCCAAGAAGTCCGCAAAGTGACTGGGTTTGATAGAGTAATGCTCTATAAATTTGATGATGATGGGCATGGCTCAGTCATAGCTGAAGAAAAGCTAGACAGCATGGAACCTTATTTAGGTTTACATTACCCAGAGTCAGATATTCCTAAACCAGCAAGAAAGCTATTTGCTTCTAACTTCATCAGATTAATTCCCGATGCTCATGCAGAACCCGTACAAATTCTGCCAATTAATCATCCGCAAAGTCAACAACCAATTGATTTAACTAACTCAATTTTGAGAACCGCAGCAAATTGCCATTTAGAGTATTTACACAACATGGGTGTAGGTGCTTCTTTAACTATTTCCTTGATTAAAGATGGCAAACTTTGGGGATTAATTGCTTGTCATCACCAAACACCGAAATATGTTTCCTATGAATTCCGGAAAGCCTGCGAATTCTTAGGTAGAGTGATATTTACAGAAATTTCCACCAGAGAAGAAACAGAAGATTACGACTATCGAATGAATTTGGCATATATTCAAACAGTATTAGTTGAATATATGTCCCAGGAAGAAAACTTCATTGATGGATTAGTAAAACATCAGCCGAATTTGCTGAATTTAACTAGCGCTCAAGGTGCGGCTGTTTGTTTTGGCGATCGCTGTACAGTCATTGGGCAAACTCCCAAAGAAGAAGACCTCAACTTTTTACTGCAATGGCTGAAGAATAACGTCCGTGAGGAAGTATTCTACACAGATTCCCTACCCCGGATTTATCCAGATGCCGAAAAATTTAAAAACGTCGCTAGTGGTTTATTAGCGATTCCCATATCTAAGCGCAACTATGTTTTATGGTTTCGACCGGAAGTGATTCAAACAGTAAATTGGGGTGGTAATCCCAATGAAGCGTTTGAAGTCAGCCAAACAGAAGGAAATCTGCGCTTAGTTCCGCGTAAATCCTTTGAATTGTGGAAAGAAAATGTTCAGTTAACATCTTTACGCTGGAAAGCTGTTGAAATCAAAGCTGCACTAGAATTACGCAAAGCCATTATTAATATTGTGCTGCGTCAAGCCGATGAACTAGCGCAGTTAGCGCACGACTTAGAACGCTCGAATGCGGAATTGAAAAAGTTTGCTTATGTCGCCTCCCATGATTTACAAGAACCCTTAAATCAAGTAGCAAACTATGTGCAGCTATTAGAGATGCGCTATGAAAACGAACTTGACGAAGACGCGAAGGAATTTATTAACTTCGCCGTTGAGGGAGTCAGCTTGATGCAAACCCTGATTGATGACGTACTTGCATATTCCAAGGTAGATATGCAAGCGAGCGCCTTTCAACTAACTGAGGTAGAAACGCCGCTAAATCGCAGCCTCAGTAATTTGCGCGGGCGCATTCATGAAACTGGGGCTATGATTACCCATGACCCCTTACCAACTGTGATGGCTGATAGTACACAATTAATGCAGCTATTTCAAAATCTCATCGCCAATGCAATCAAATTCCGCAGCGAACAACCACCAAAAATTCACATCGGAGCCGAAAGGTTAGAAGATGAGTGGTTATTCTCCGTCCAAGATAACGGTATTGGCTTAGAACCAAGATTTAGCGATCGCATTTTCGTCATCTTTCAGCGCCTACACACCAGAGAAGAGTATCCCGGTACAGGTATGGGTCTAGCCATCTGTAAGAAAATTATTGAATGCCATCGGGGACGAATTTGGGTAGAGTCACAACTGGGCGAAGGTGCTACCTTCTACTTTACGATTCCAGTCGGAGGCCGCGAGCGTGAGCGTAGAAACGGAAGACAAACACAAAAAGATCTTTTTGGTCGAGGATAACAAAGCTGATATCCGCTTAATCCAAGAAGCACTCAAAAACAGCACCGTACCACACGAGGTAGTGACGGTCAGAGATGGTATGGAAGCAATGGCTTATTTACGCCAAGAAGGTGAATATGCTAACGCCTCACGTCCTGACCTCATCCTCTTGGATTTGAACTTGCCCAAAAAAGATGGTCGTGAAGTCTTGGCTGAAATTAAAAGCGACCCCACACTCAAGCGCATTCCTGTAGTCGTGCTCACCACCTCCAGAAACGAGGATGATATTTTTCATAGCTACGACTTACACGTCAATTGCTACATCACCAAATCTCGCAACCTGAGCCAGCTGTTTCAAATCGTCAAAGGTATTGAGGAATTTTGGCTCTCTACGGCGACATTGCCGTCGGAGTAGGGATTGGGAATGGGGAATGGGGAATGGGTAATGGGTAACTCGGGGCACCACGATTGCAGCGTGTGAGGATTTGGGAATGGGGATTGGGAATAATGAGGGAGATGAGAGAAACTAGCTAATAAACTTTGACCTTTGACCCTTGACCCTTGACCTTTGACCTTTGACCTTTGACCCTTGACCCTTGACCTTTGACCCTTGACCTTTGACCTTTGACCTTTGACCCTTAACAAATCAGGAGGTGACACCAGAAAATGACGGCGACAAGCTCCGTAAAAATCTTGTTGATTGAGGACAACTTGGCAGAAGCGAGATTGTTACAAGAGTTTCTCAAGCAAGCCCAATCTAAATATTTTAGTGTTGTTCATGTTCAGCGCTTACAAGATGGAGTTAAGGAATTAAGTAAGGACGAGTTATTTGGCGCTTACGATGTCATTTTGTTGGATCTCACTTTACCTGATAGTGAGGGATTATCATCCTTACCAACGTTAATTAACTGTTTGCCTAGTATCCCGATTGTGGTATTAACAAATACCAATGACGACACACTGGCAATTGAAGCTGTGCGTCAAGGCGCACAAGATTATTTAGTCAAGCGTCAAGTAAATGTAGATGTGTTAGTGCGCTCGATACATTATGCGATCGAGCGTAAACAGGTTTTGGAATCATTACGCACCACCAATCAAACATTAGAACACTGCGTTGAAGAACGTACCGCCGAACTGGTAAGAGCCAAAGAAATTAACCAGTTCAAATCGGAGTTTGTCTCAATGCTCTCCCATGACATCCGCAATCCTCTCAACACGATTCTCCTAGCCGCAGGATTGCTGCAAGACAACGATAATAAATTAACCATAGAAAAAAAACACTCTCACTTCCAAATGATTCGCGCTGCTATCAAAAACATGGCGCAGCTCTTGGATGAAGTTTCGTTCATCGGTCAAGCTGATTCTGGGAGATTACAATGCGATTTAGTCTGCCTGAATTTAGAAGCTTTCTGCCGTCAACTAGTTGATGAAGTTCAACTTGCTAGCGCGGAAAAACAGATTACTGTAGTTTTTCACAGTGCTGGAAAATTAGAAGATGCTCTCTGGGATGAGAGTCTACTGCGCCACATCTTAGGCAATTTAATCACTAATGCAATTAAATATTCACCACCAGGTAGCACAGTCAATTTTGACCTCATTGGGCAAAATCATGCGATCGCTTTTCGGATTCAAGATTATGGCATTGGCATTCCTGAATTAGACCAACCACGATTGTTTCAGCCTTTTCAACGTGCTGAAAATGTCGGCTCGATTCCGGGTACAGGCTTAGGTTTAGCGATTGTGAAAAAATGTGTTGATGCTCATGGGGGCGAGATTTTCGTCGATAGCAAAGTTGGCATTGGTACAACCTTTACTGTCATACTGCCATTGCTAAACTAGTAATCCCAATTCGTAATTTGTATTACTTTTGCTTTCATACCTAGTGTGGCTTAACTGGATATATTACCATTAGCATCAAAATACACTTATTTTTCCAGGTATTGGAAGCTGACGTTCATGAGCCGAGAGCAGTTATTGCAACGAATTCTGCTAATCGATGCTAATCCAGTTGAGCGCGCTCTCACAATCCAAGCACTAACTCAAGATTTACCAGGACTTCAGATTGAAGAAATTGTGAATGCTGATCAGTTAGCACAGGCGATTGCAGAGCGTAATTTTGATTTGGCGATCGCTGATTATCAGTTACCGTGGACAAACGGACTGGATGTTTTGCAGACTCTCAAAGCCTACAGCAGCAATTGTCCTGTAATTATGTTGACAAATGCTGGTAGCGAGGAAATTGCTGTTGCAGCTATGAAAGCAGGGTTGGAGGATTATCTGATCAAGTCACCCGCAAACCTCAGTCGATTGGCGCAAGCAGTGATCAGTGTTTGGGAGAAAACTCAAACTCAGTTGCTAGCAAATCGAGCTTTACAAAATAGCGAACGTCGCTTAGATACTTTGATTAGCAACCTACCTGGTTATGTGTACCGGGTGGCTAACGATCGCAATTACACTGCTGAATTTATTAGTGAAGGTGTGTTCAATATTACTGGTTATGAGCAGGGAGAATACTTAATAGAACGCACCATTTCTTGTGGGCAGACAATTCATCCAGATGACTGCGATCGCGTATGGGAAATGGTTCAGCAAGCAGTTGCACTCCAGCAACCCTACGAGTTTGAGTTTCGGATGATTACGAAATCAGGAGTTGAGAAATGGGTTTGGGAACGGGGGCGGGGTATATTTTCCGATAGTGGTGAACTCCTTTGTTTAGAGGGCTTTGTCACGGATATTACATCTCGCAAAGCCATCAAAACAGCACTGCAAGAGTCACGACAGCTATACCAAACTTTGGTAGAACATTCTCCTGATATTATTGAACGCTTCGATACCCAGCTGCGACATCTTTACACTAGTCCAGTCCTGACAGAACTCACAGGAATTCCAGCAGAAGTATTTTTAGGTAAAACCTGCCGCGAATTGGAATTGCCACAGACAATGGTTAATGCTTGGGAAACGGCTGCCCAAGCACTACTACAAACCGGGCAAAAGCAGATCATTGAATTTGATACTCCAACAGTTAACGGAGTACGTTTCTTTGAAATGGTAATCGCACCCGAACTGACTCGTGACAACGTCATTGAGTCCATATTATGTATTTCACGAGATATTACCGAGCGCAAAGCCGCTCAAATTGCTTTACAACTTCAGGCGCAGCAAGAGCAAACTTTAAATAGAGTAGTCCAAAGAATTCGTAGTTCCTTAGATTTATCGACGATTTTTTCGACCACAATAGCTGAAGTCACGGAATTATTGGGAGTGATTCGCACTTCCATTGTGCAGTATGTGCCAGAGCGTCAATGTTGGCAAACTCTGGCAGTTTATTGCCAATATCCATTGCTGACAGATACAACAGGTTTAGAAATTCCTGATACGGGCAATCCCTATGCAGCAAAATTAAAGCAACTCCAGGTAGTGCAGGTCAATGGCATCGATAGCATTCAAGACCCGATTAACAAAAAAATTGCAGAGAGTTTTCCTCCAGCTTGGTTGTTAACACCCATCGTTGTTAACGGTAAAATTTGGGGCAGCTTATCGCTATCTAAGCTGGTCACAGAAGCACCTTGGAAACAACAGGAAATAGAACTCGCAACTAGAGTAGCAGATCAGTTAGCGATCGCAATTCAGCAAGCACAACTCTATCAACAAGCACAACAAGAACTGCGCGATCGCCAGCGTGCGGAAGCTGCATTACAACAACTCAACCAAGAGCTAGAACAGCGAGTTCAAGAACGGACTGAGAAACTGCAAATGGCGCTTTCTGCTGCCAAAATGGGAACTTGGGACTTGAATCCACAGACAAATATCGTCCATTGGTCGCCGGAAGAATATGCGCTATTTGGTTTTAAAACCGATGCTCAAGGACGAGTTCTGGATCAAAATGGTCAAGAAATTAGCCCTCATCCGACCTTCGAGCTGTTCTTGAGTTGCGTTCATCCTGATGATCGAGACTATGTTGTACAAAAAACCCAGCAAGGATTACAACAAGGTTCTGCCTTTGAAGTAGAGTACCGCTTGCTCCGAGACGGCAATATTTATTGGGTATACGCCAGAGGCGCTTGTTTGCTGGACAAAGAGGGAAAACCTGCGCGGTTGATGGGAATTGCGATGGATATCACCAATCGCAAACAAGCAGAAGCCGCTTTGCGACGCAGCGAAAGGTGGTTACAGAACTTTGGCCAAAAAATTTCCGTAGTGGTTTACACTATGGTTCAAGAAGCCAATGGCCAAATTTGGTTTGAATACATCAGCCCAGCCTGTAAATCCATCTTTGAGGTGACAGCAGAGCAAGCAATGCAAAATGCTTACTCGATCATCAACCAGATTCATCCAGACGATCTACCGCCTCGCGCTATCTTAATGACCCGTTGCACCCAGAACTTAGAACCTTTTTTCATGGAATATCGCATCATTCCGCCCTCTGGAAAACTCAAATGGGTGCAAGTCAATTCGCAAGTAGAACCACGGGAGAATGGGGCTTTTGCTTGGCATGGAGTTTTACTAGATGTGAGCGATCGCAAAGAAGCAGAAACAGCTATTAGGCAGCAAGCCAAGCAGGAAAAAGCACTCCGACTGGTTACCCATGAAATTCGCCAGTCTCTAGATTTGGATGCCATCCTCACAACTGCTGTCAATGAAGTACGACATACATTGCAAGCCGATCGAGCAGTAGTGTATCGTTTTAATGCCGATTGGAGCGGCAACTTTATTGTTGAATCAGTTGCTCCCGGTTGGGTGAAACTAGTGAAACCCAACGTTAAAAGAGTTTGGGAAGATACTTATTTGCAAGCAACTGAAGGAGGACGCTACAAAAATTACGAAACCTTTGCGGTTACAGATATTTACACAGTTGGACATCAAGAATGTCATATTGCACTGCTAGAACAATTTCAAGCTAGAGCTTATGCGATCGCACCGATTTTCTTCGGAGAAAATCTTTGGGGCTTGTTGGCAGTTTACCAAAATTCGACTCCCCGCTCTTGGCAAGCTTGGGAAATAGATCTACTGCAACAAATAGCCAACCAATTAGCGATCGCCATTCAACAGTCTGAACTTTACAAACAACTACAAACAGAACTGCAAGAACGCCGACAAATTGAACAAAAAATCCGCGCATCCCTGAAAGAAAAAGAAGTTTTATTGCGGGAGGTGTATCACCGAGTTAAGAATAATATGCAAATGGTTTCTAGTCTGTTAAGTCTGCAAGCCAGTAGTATTGATGACCCTGCTGTACTAAAATTGCTGACTGAAAGCCAGCGCCGAGTCAAAACAATGGCACTCGTCCACGAACGTCTCTACCGTTCTGAAAACCTTGCCCGGATTAACTTCGCAACTTATGTAGAACACCTTGTCAGTGATTTAGTACGTTCCTATACTTCCAACAAATCGGCTATCCGTTTTGTGATTGAAGTGAGCGAACTAGAACTAGACCTAGATACGGCTGTTCCCTGCGGATTAATCATTAATGAGCTAATTTCAAATGCTTTAAAATACGCTTTCCCGAACCAAAAAGGTGAAATCACACTGCAATTTTGGCTGCATACTCCTGAGTATTATTGTTTAGTTGTCAAAGATAATGGAATTGGGATACCTGCCGATATTGATCCACAGTGTACTACTTCATTGGGAATGCAACTCATACAAGGTTTAGTAGAGCAACTTGGAGGTACACTGCAACTATCTAGACAAGGAGGCAGCCAATTTAAGATTCTCTTGAAAAAAAGGTTGTAATATGATATGGCACAACAATCTTCTAAACCCAGTATCTTGATTGTTGAAGATGAATGGGTGATTGCTTTAGACATCAAACAGCATTTGAAAAAGTTAGGCTACAACGTCTCTGGAACTGCTAATTCTGCCGAAAAAGCGTTGGAACTGGTTGCAGCCCACAAACCAGATTTAGTGTTGATGGATATTTATCTGCAAGGTGACAAAAGCGGAATTGAAGCAGCAGATCAAATTCGCCAACAGTTTGAGATACCTGTCGTGTTTCTCACTGCCCATGCTGATGAGTCAACTTTAACAGAAGCGATCGCCACCCATCCCTACGGCTATATCGTTAAACCCTTTGAAGAACAGGATCTAATTATTGCGATTCAGGTAGCTTTAGCTAACCATATTGCCGAACAAGCTATTCGACAAGCACTACAAAAAGAAAAACGCTTGAATGAACTGAAATCTCAATTTGTTTCTATTGTTTCCCATGAATTTCGCAATCCCTTAAGTTCCATACTCTTAACACTGGAACTTTTGGAACAGCCTGACATAGTCAATCCCCAAAAACGACAAGCTCATATCGAACGGGGGAAAGCAGCTATCCAGCACATGGCGCAATTAATTACAGATGTGTTAGTTCTCGGTCAAGTAGAACAAGAGCAGTTTCACTATCAACCAACACCAATTAATATTTACCAGTTTTGCTCTTTCTTGGTTGAAGATTTACAATCCCGTGCTCAAAATCCAGAGAGATTTATTTTCAACTTTTCAGGATGTGACGAACCAGAAAATCTGTTTTATGAACTTGATCCCAATTTATTGCAACATATCCTGAACAACTTGTTAGAAAATGCCCTGAAATATTCTCCCGATGGCACCCCAGTCATCTTTAACTTACACTGCGAGTCAGATTACATTCAATTTCAAGTTCAAGACCAAGGAATTGGTCTAACAGAAAAAGATTTAGAAAAGCTATTTACACCATTTCATCGTGGAATTAACGTCAACAAAATTCCCGGTACAGGATTGGGGTTATCAATTACGAAAAAGTGTGTTGATGCACATGGAGGTCAAATATTAGTTGATAGCACTGTTGGAGTTGGCACAACCTTTACTGTTACCCTTCCCGCATTAAAACTGGAAAACTCCAACTCTAACCTCTACCAGCCCAACCATGATTAACTTTACAAATTCATAGTTTTTGTGTAAGCAAATGTTAGTTTGACATCAACCATAGTTAAAAAGAGCAATAAATTCACCCAGTTGTTTCAATCAAAACTTATAGCAATTTGCAACATTATCGCTACAAATGTAGGTTGGGTTGAGCAAAGCGAAACCCAACACTATAACAATTTTAGATTCTAGCTTGAAACCCTTGAGATTAATCACCAAATACAGGCGCAATAGTTAACATATCCTACATTCTCAAATAAACAAACTAGGTGCAACTTGAAAATACTCACTCAAAGCTTTAGCTTGCGCTTTACTAATCGAACGCTTACCATTGACAACCTCAGAAACTACGCCACTTGAACCAATAATTCCCACTAAATCAGCTTGACGAGTTCCACTTTCTTCCATAATATGCTGGAGAATTTCATGAGGTGCAGATTCTTCCATCGGATAATGTTCTGTCTCATAAGCTTCAATCAAGATGATCAGTAGCTTGTATAAAGCTTGCTCTTCCTGAGTGCGATTCTTATTAAAAGTTAGCTGTTCTACTAACTTGAGAATACGTTCGTACTCTGCTTCTGTTTCTATTGCGACAGGAACAACTTCTGCTAAGAGATGACGATAGTTATTTTGGTCAAAAGTAAGGGTCATTTTTCCATTTATCTTTATCGTATTCAGCGTGTGTGAGAAAATACTTGTAATAGACGACCTGGTTTTCGTAATCAATACCAACAATTAGACGATAATCATTGCCTTTAATATTAAAAATAGTAAAATTTCCTACTGCTTCTGCATCACGATAAATTTTTCTTACATCTTCAAGGTTTTGCCAATCCGCCTTCTTAACAGTAGTGTACCAGTACTCTATTTGCTTTTTGACATCAGGAAACTGAGTAGTATCAATGCGGAGATTACGAATTGAAATTAAATGCATTCGTCTTTGCTAGTCTGAGCATATTTATTCATAAAATTCCACAACTCAATTTATCCTCTCATTTTGAGAGTTAACTGTCAATAATTAAGCGAGGATGCGTTATAACGCATCCTACTTGTGATTTTGATTATCTATTCTTCAATTCGTGCATACTTTTTACAACTTTTGTCACCAGGTTTCTTGGCGTAAACCTTACACTTTCAGTGAGGATTCTATTTCTTAAGCCAGGAATCACAACTGTTTTATTTGCCATTAAACTACGATAACCAATTTTGGCAACTTTTTCTGTATTCATCATCCGATTCACACTGGCAATTTTTGAGTCTTCCATTGCAGCAGTTTTTTGAAATTCCGTTGCTGTGGGGCCGGGACAAAGTACAGTCACACTCACACCTGTACCTTCTAATTCCTGTGCGATCGCTTCCGAAAATGATAAAACATAGGCTTTAGTTGCAAAATAAACCGCCATCAAAGGCCCTGGTTGAAAAGCAGCAACAGAGGCAACATTTAAAATTTTGCCATAGCCTTGCTCTACCATATCTTTGAGGAACAATTTTGTTAAATGAGTGAGACTCACTATATTGACCTGTAGCATATCTAGTTCAGTAGTGAGGTCTGTTTCTGCAAAGACTCCATAAGTACCAAAGCCTGCATTGTTCACCAACACATCAACTTTAATAGATGATTGTTGTAAATCTGCAAAAATTTCTGTGGGAGATGTTGGGATCGATAAGTCTTTTGCAAAATTTTTGACAACAATGTTGAATTTTTGAGTAAAGTCTGCAGCAATTTCTGTAAGTTTTTGTTCGTTCTTATCTACTAACACCAAATTGTAATTATTCCGACCAAAAATGTATGCTAATTGGTAACCAATGCCACTAGCGGCTCCGGTAATCAAAGCAGTTTTTTGACGCTGACTTTTTGGGGTGTTATTCATCTCAAGAATGTGGTAATTTAGTGAGTATGCATAAATACTCACTAAGGATTTAGAGAGTTTTATAAAAGAATTGAAATTGATCGCTGCTAATATATGTTGCCAATTTGGCAACAATTAATGTTTTGAATATAGAAGCAATTTATAGAATTGATATTCAATTATGTAAGGTAGTTTACACTACTGTTTATTTCTAGTATCTAATCAGAAATTACATAATCTGCTGTAATTTAATACCAATTCAAATAATGTTTGCAGCAGATAAATTATTCGTAGGGGCACGGCATCCACAATCTTTGGGCATATCAAATATCTTATTGGTGCCGTGCCCCTACCTACCCATCTGTCGCATTCTTTTTTCCAAATGGTATCTAATTCTTATCTTTTAACCTATCGCTAGCTATTTCTTAACGTTACTAGGATAACTTGAACTACTGAAATAAACACCAATAATATGTATTTCTAAATGCTCATGCTCTAGTTCTTGCCATGAGGCTAATTCATGTTGGCATCAGCGAAACTCATAACTGATTATGAGGCTCTAATTTTAAATTTAATTTAAGCATTGTTGATGATTTTTAACTTTAAATAATCTCTCTTAATTCTCTCAAGCAAAATTTACCTACTTGCAAGCTAATCTATGGTAACTACCAACGCAATCCGCTTTTCTCAATTCAACGCTTCCCTCAATCGTAATGCTGATGGTCAGTTAATTACTGATTTATCTACACCTAATAATGCTCAAGCAAAAACAGTTGCAGAAATTATTCAACGCAACAATCCAGATATATTATTAGTCAACGAGTTCGATTACGTCCAAGGAAATCCCCTACAGGCGGTGCAATTATTCCAGCAAAATTATCTTGCTGTCAGCCAAAAAGGTGCAACTCCTGTTAACTATCCTTACTTTTATATTGCTCCCAGTAATACAGGAATTGCTTCGGGGTTCGACTTAAATAATAACGGTCAGGTTGTCACTACACCAGGTGCAACTGGATATGGTGATGATGCTTTGGGATTTGGTAATTTCCCTGGTCAGTTTGGGATGTTGCTACTTTCTAAATACCCTATTGATACCGCTAATGTTCGCACCTTCCAAAATTTTCTGTGGAAGGATATGCCAGATTCTTTGCTATCTACAATCTCAACACCTAATTCTAATACTCCTTGGTATTCTCCAGAGGAACAAAATGTTTTACGGCTTTCTTCTAAAAGTCATTGGGATGTACCAATTAAAGTTAATGGTGAGACAATTCACGTTTTGGTAAGTCATCCTACACCGCCAACCTTTGATGGAACCGAAGACCGCAACGGTAAGCGCAATCATGATGAGATTCGCTTTTGGGCAGATTATATCACCCCAGGTAAGAGTGATTACATTTATGATGATGCAGGTAAAAAAGGCGGGATTGCAGCTGGTTCGCGGTTTGTAATTATGGGCGACCAAAACGCTGACCCTGTAGATGGTGATAGTTTTGATAATGCTATTCGCCAACTATTACAGAATCCTGGTATCAATAATAATTTCATCCCCACCAGTCCCGGCGCACCACAACAAGCAGCATTACAGGGTGGTGCAAATGTCAACCAAAAAGGCAATGCTAATTTTGATACCGCAGACTTTGCTGATACTGCACCCGGTAATTTGCGGACTGACTATGTATTACCATCGGCTGATTTGACTATTACCAATTCCGCAGTGTTTTGGCCGTTAAATACTGACCCCAATTTTCCCTTAGTAGGTACTTTTAACGCCAGTCTTCCCGGTGGGTTCCCCAGTTCCGACCATCGTTTAGTATATGCAGATGTGCAAGCAGGGCCAACAACACCAGGAAAAACGATTCCTGAAGTGGGATTTTTAGGACAAACTATTTTACCTACAGGCTTTATTCCCTCTGGTGTGGCGGGAACGGTAAATGGGGTACAAACTCCATTGGGTGGGTTGTCTGGGGTCGCTTATGATGCAGATCAAAAACAATTTTACGCAATTTCTGACGATCGCTCTCAATTTGCACCCGCCCGCTTTTATACTTTTACTACTGACCCGGCGAAAATTGCTACAACTGGGGCGACTTTTACTAATGTTACGCCGCTAAAAGATGCTAACGGTAATTTCTTTGCACTCAATAGCCTTGACCCGGAAGGAATCGCGTTAACTAACAATGGTACGGTCTTTATTTCCTCAGAAGGTGAGGTAAATCCTAGCGCAGGTCGTGTTACCAATCCCTTTATTAAAGAATTTTCCCTGACTACGGGGCAAGAAGTTCGCAGTTTAGCTGTCCCCAAAAAGTTTTTACCAGTTGTTCAGGATACTAACAATAACGGTGTTGTGGATGCTGGCGATACCCAAACTGCAGGGGTTTACAATAATTTGGCTTTTGAAAGTCTCACCATCACACCCGACCAAAAAACTTTATTCACCGCCACAGAAAACGCTTTATTTCAAGATGGGCCAAGGGTTTCCACCACAACTGGTAGCCGATCGCGAATTTTACAATACAATTTGGTAACGGGACAGCCAGAAAAAGAATATCTCTATGTTACAGACCCATCCGTCACCCCCAACCCAACCACAGGTGCTAGTGATAACGGCTTGGTGGATTTATTAGCAATTGATAATCGCGGTACATTACTGGCGTTAGAACGTTCTTTTGCACAGGGTGTAGGGAACACAATTAAAATCTATGAAATTTCTCTACAAGATGCAACGGATATCAGTAGTATCGACTCACTCAGTAGTTTAAGCACCAGTCAATTAGCTGCGATTCAACCAACGCAAAAGCGACTACTGTTGAATTTAAATGACCTGAATTTACCAACAGACCCCAATCATCCAATTACTGGTACAGATAATATTGAGGGTATAGCCTTTGGGCCGAAATTAGCTGATGGTCGCCAATCGATTGTTTTAGTCAGCGATAATAATTTTGGTACTACCCAATATACGCAAATTTTGACTTTAGGTGCAGATGTAGTTACTACCGCAGCGCCAAGAGTCGAAACTCGTCCTGATTTATTGGATGATGACACATTACCGACAGACCAACGTGCTGATGCTGATGACCCAGCTATCTATATTAATGCTAACAATGCGGCTGAGAGCTTAGTTCTCACCTCAGTCAAAAACGCTGGACTGCGGGTGTATGACTTGTCTGGTAAACTGTTGCAGAAAGTCAACCCTGGCGGTATTCGCTACAACAACATTGATTTGCAATATGGTTTTAAATTAGGTAATGAAAAAATCGATATTGCCGTAGCGAGCGACCGCGGTAACGATAAACTAGCAATATTCAAGATTAACCCCAATCCCAGCACTCCCGGTAAATACCTGGAAAATATTACCGACAGCAGTATTGGCACAATTTTCCAAACACTACCCTTTCTTGCGCCTTATTCTTCATCTTCTCGCAGTTCCTACGGACTCGCTTTATATCGCAGTCCCATCACCAATGATTACTACGTCTTTACTAGTCGCCGGGAAACTGGAGATATCGCCCAGTTTAAACTAATTGATCAAGGTAATGGCAAAATTGGCGCGGAACGAGTCCGAGAGTTTACTATTCCATCCTCCTCTGATAGCGAACGTTCTGCACAAACAGAGGGAATGGTAGTAGACCAAGAAACTGGATTCCTTTACATTGGACAAGAAGATGTCGGTATTTGGAAATTTCAAGCCGAACCCAATGGCGGTACAACTGGGAAATTAATTGATCAAGTTAAAGGCTTGGGTGGTAAATACCTTACCGATGATGTGGAAGGATTAACTATCTACTACGGTAAGAATGGTACAGGCTATTTATTAGCATCCAGCCAAGGCGATAATACTTTTGTTGCTTATACTCGTGAAGGCAATAATGATTATTTAGGTAACTTTGCGGTTGGTAACAATGGCGCAATTGATAGCGTACAAGAATCAGATGGTGCAGATGTAATTAATGTACCCCTTGGCCCTAACTTCCCCAAAGGTTTATTTGTCACCCAAGATGGAAATAATGAACCGGCAAAATTAGTTAGCGATGGCGATGAAATAGAGAATATCAACTCTAATTTTAAATTAGTACCTTGGGAAAATATCGCTAACGCTTTCTCTAATCCTTTAAATATTGACACCACTAGTTACGATCCGCGCAATCCTATTGCTCAACCCAAACTCACTATTTACGACTTTAAAAACCTACCCAAATTAGGCACAACTTCCAAAGGTGAAGATATTTTGTTGGGTGGTTTTTCTGGGTTGTATTTCCTAGGAACAGCACCTAATGGTAACCTGCGATTTGTTACCCACACAGACAGAGGCCCCAATGGTGAACCTGTGGGTGCAAATCGACCATTTTACCTACCCAACTTCCAGCCAGAAATTGTCAGTTTTGAACTCAACCGCACCACAGGCGAAATTAAAATTACTAACCGTACTGGCTTATTTCGCCAAGATGGGAAAACCCCATTAACCGGATTACCAAATTTACAAGCTGGGGCGAATGGTACAGCTTATACTGATGAAATTGGCGTTGATTTAGATAATAAGCCTCTACCTAATGACCCATTAGGTGCAGATTTAGAAGGAATTGTGGTTGCGGAAAATGGTGATTATTGGATGGTAGATGAATACCGTCCTGCAATTTACCATTTTGATAGTCAGGGTAAATTAATTGAGAGATTTATCCCCAAAGGAACTGCAACCGCACCTAATCCAGACCAACCTACGGGTACTTTTGGAACTGAGATATTCCCAGAAGTTTACGCCCAACGCCGCAACAATCGCGGATTTGAAGCTGTGGCTTTGGAAGGTTCTAAGTTGTACGCTTTTATTCAAAGCCCAATTGATAATCCTGATAATGGTAGTGACACAGTTTCTAAAGCTTCTCGTAACCTGAGAATTTTAGAATTTGATATCAACAGCAAACAAGTAACAGGGGAGTATTTATATCTTCTGGAAGGTCTACCAGCCACAGATAAAATTGGTGATGCAGTTTCTTTAAGTAACGGTAAATTTGCAGTTGTAGAACGCGATGATAATGGTACATCTGCTGGCAATAAACTCATCTACCAAATTAATTTATCAGGGGCGACAAACATTAATAATCCTGCTAACTTTACATTGCCCAGTGGTAAGACCATTGAACAACTAACTGCTGCAGAATTAGCCACAGCTAAAATTACGCCCGTCAGCAAAAGCTTAATCGCCAATGCTGCACAGTTAGGTTACACCGGAGTTGAAAAATTAGAGGGTTTAGCTTTAGTTGCACCCAATACGTTGGCGTTAATTAATGACAACGATTTCAACGTTACTGGTAAGACTCCGGCGGAAAGATTGGGACTTTTGGAACTACCTAATAACATTGCAGTTACTAAACCCAAAACATCCCTGAATATCCTCTTAGTCAATGATGATGGTTATCAGGCGAAGGGAATTAATGTCCTCTACAACAAATTAGTTGCGGCTGGTCATAAAGTAACATTAATTGCACCTAAACAACAGCAAAGCGGTCAAGGTACAGCCCTGGATACCGATAAATTTGGCAAACAATTAGAAGTTGTCAATTATGAACCAAATAAATGGTATGTCGATGGCAAACCTGTTGTAACTACCTGGGCGGGAATCGATTACATTTTAAAAGATAATCCCCCAGATTTAGTTATTTCTGGGATTAACGAAGGGGAAAACCTCGGTTTAGAAGGGATCATTTCCGGTACTCTTAGCGCCGCAGTTTCCGCATTAAATCGTGGCGTACCTGCGATCGCAGTCAGTGCGGGTGTTAAATTAGATGAACGTAGCGCAGGTTACCCCAGTACTGATAAAGCCTACGAAGTTGGAGCTAATTACGTTGTTGATTTAATTGCCCAATTACAAGCAAAACAAGGTAATAACCCGGCTATATTACCCAAAGGCATTGGTTTAAACGTCAATATCCCTGCAACTGACAAAATTCAAGGAGTAGCCTTTACAGAGTTTGACAGTGCAGGTAGTTTTGATTTCAAATTTGGGGAGTTACCGCCTAACTTTGGCACAGGTCAAGGTATACTTTATACCCAAAATACCTTACCTGCTGGAACTACACCCAAACCATTCTCAGAAGGTGAACAATTCTTAGCAGGTAAGGTGACAGTAACTCCTTTTGATGGTGATTGGGGTACAACTCCAGACCAACGTCAAGCACTGAGTTCTCGTCTTAACCTAGCAGTCCCTGGTTTAACGGATGAAATTAAACCTGCTAGTAAGCCATTAAATATTCTTTTGGTGAATGATGATGGTTATCAAGCAAAGGGTATTGATGTTATCTACAAAGCTTTAACCGCTGCTGGTCATAACGTTATTTTAGTCGCACCCAAAGACCAGCAAAGCGGAAAAGGTACTTCCATCAACACCAACAAAATTTTCCAAAATACTGAAGTTACAGAATTTGATACCAGCAAAAATAAATGGTATGTCGATGGTACTCCAGTTGTCACCACTTGGGCGGGACTTGATTATATCTTCCCCAACAAAGAGAAGATTGCTAAACCCGATTTAGTTATCTCCGGTATTAACGAAGGTGAAAACATTGGTTTAGATGCCATTTCTTCTGGTACACTTAGCGCTGCGGTTGCTGCATTACAAAATGGTATTCCTGCGATCGCAGTTAGTGCTGGAATAGATTTAGCTGGGTTACAAACAGGCGATAAATCCAGTACAGAGAAAGCTTACGAAATCGGTGCTAGGTTGGTTGTTGATGCAATTAACAAACTCCAAGCCAGTCAAGGTAGTAATGCAGATTTACTCCCGAAAGGAGTAGGGTTAAATATCAATATTCCAGCTTATAATCCTGATATTGCTAAATTCAGCACAATTACAGGGGTTGCAGTTACCAAATTTGACCAAGCCAGCAGTTTGGGTTTACAGGTTGCGGAAATTCAACCGGGTGTTCCTGGTCTAGCTTTAGGGGCTTCCAGCAATACAGGTACAGGAGATTTATCATCGGAAGGGGGTAGATTCTTAGCCAGAAATATTACCATTACCCCAATTGATGGTAATTGGAGTGCTACCGCAACTAGTCGTCAGCAAATCGCCAATGCTGCGGGGGGATTGACTATCAATACAGGTAGTAGTCAGCCGATATTCACAGGTGATGGCGCAGATATTGTAGAACCTATCAATGGTAGCACTGTGTTTACAGGTAACGGTGATGACACAGTAATTGCAGGTAGCAATTCTTCTATCTCAACAGGCGATGGTAATGATCAAGTCTTTGTGGGTGCTAATGGCCCTGCGAAAAATACTAATGTTGATGGTGGTGCGGGTAACGATGAACTGACTGTAGTAGAAGCTAGCGGTAGCAATAATTTATTTGGGGCTGCTGGGGCTGATAATCTGCAAGTAGTTGAAGGTTCTCGTCAAGTTCTCTTCGGTGGTTCTGGTAATGATACTCTCACGAGTAAGGGGAATAATAACCGACTGTATGGTGGTTCTGGTGATGACAAACTCTTCTCTAATACCAATGACACTCTAGTAGGTGGTGATGGTGATGATGTGTTATTTGCTGGTTCTGGAGGTGGTAATCGCCTGACTGGTGGTGCTGGTGGGGATCAGTTTTGGATTGCAAATGCTAGCCTTCCTACTAGCAAGAATATTGTCACGGACTTTACCCCAGGAGTTGATGTGATTGGTATTGGTGGGATTGGTGTAAATCAGTTCAGTGAACTGACGCTGTTGCAACAGGGTGGTGATACTTTAGTTAAAAAGGGAAGCTTAGAGTTAGCTTCATTGTTGGGGATTACTGCAAATAACCTCGCTGCTGATAACTTTAGCTTTATAGGTTAAAGTATCGATTTGTTATTTGTTTAAAAAGCCAAAGATTGGGGGATTCTCCCCCAAACCCCCGATTGGGTGACGGTTGCGTCCCCCAAACCCCCTCCAAAATTAGTCTTCGGTTTTTTGAGTTACTAATTTTTTGGGTTTTTTCGATTGATTTTATGGACTGTATTGAAATCTACAGGATTTACGCAAGCAAAATTTGTCATTGCGATCGGAAGGTATTGTAGGGAAGCAATCCCATAATTTTAGGCGATTACGTCGCTACGCTTGTAATGACGTAATTCTGTGAATTTTGCGTAATACCAAATCCGGCTTCTTTACCCCTTTATCTTCTTATACCATTTTGAAAAAAGAACGCGACAGATGGGTTGGTAAGGGCACGGCACCAGTAAGATAATTTGATATACCAAAAGATTGTGGATGCCGTGCCCCTACAAAGAATTGATCTGCCGCAAACATTATTTAAATTGGTATTACTCCTCTTTTCTTTGCGTTCTTTGTGTCTTCTCTGCGAGACGCTACGCGAATGCGGTTCGATAAAAAATGGGTTATTTAAGCGGATTTGGTATAAGTACTAATCTAATCAATCCAAAATCCGTCTTGAAAAGTTTGCTCAACGGGGGGAACCCCCGCACGCAACTTTCCGCAAAATCTAAAATTCCTGTGAGTTTTATTCTGCGTTTAAAAATTCTAAATAGTTGTTGCTGAGTTCTTTGACGGCTAATTCATAAAATTGCTTACCATGTTCTGGGGTGGCTAGGGCGGGATTTGAACCCATGCGTCCATCGGGGTAATGTAATCGAAAGTCGGCTGCACTATAAATTCTATGTCCCGAGGCTACTTCTGGGGAGAGGGGTGCTTGCTTAATTGCTTCTGGATAAACATATTGAGTAACGGCTACTTCGCTAGGGGTAGCATGGGAACCTTCTTGATTGCCGTATAATTCTTTGGCAAGTTTATAGACGGAACTGCACATAAACCAATTACCTACTTGGCATTGTACCCGTTGGGCATTGGCAATCTGTAAATCTTCTAGGTGGGCGTAAGTTTCTGAGAAGGCTGCTTTGAGGGTGGCAATGTTACCGCCATGTCCGTTGATAAAGTAGAACTTGGTAAAACCTGCTTTGACTAAACAAGTTATATAATCTCGCACTACCTGAATTAGGGTGCTGGGACGCAGACTTATAGTACCGGGAAAAGCGGTATGATGTAGCGCCATACCAACATTGATTGTAGGGCCTACCATTGCTTGAGTTGCTTCACCCACACCACGGGCGATCGCTTCTGCACAAATAGCATCAGTACCAATTAAGCCGGTGGGGCCATGCTGTTCTGTGGAACCTATCGGAAAAATCAGCCCTCTAGATTGCTGTAGATAAGCTTCAACCTCAGGCCAGGTACTTAAATGTAGTAACATTTTTAGTCAATTTCCTATTCAATAATTGCGGTGGGAAGAAACATTGTGCTATGAAATAGCATCTTTATTAATCAGCCTCCCACTAACACGATTATGAACTCCCAGGCTGTGAGGTGGAGGTAAGAACTATGAAATCTCGTGATGTTTGGCTAGGTTTGACTGGGTTGACTGTGGGATTGATACTAGTCAATAGTGCGATCGCACCTCCAGCTTTGGCGGGACGCTATGTGTTAAATCAAACACCTCAAACTATTGAGCGCTATTTTGGACGTTACATTACCAAAAAAACTAATGGTGAGCAAGTTACTTATACTTATGCTCCCAAAAGTTTCCGACAGCTATTTAAGCAGTTTCCTAAAAGTGATTTTTCTATCACTTTTGTTAAAAGTCAAGCAAAGTATATAACCTTAAACTTCAACGGCGATTTTTTCCAATACCCAGGCAGCTATAATTACGATAAAGCTGAGGCTACAAAGTTCTATAACTATATATTTGGCTATCAGCCACCTATTTGGAAGGAACTCTCTGCCAAATTTAGCGGTAATGAAACCATTTATTTTTACGAATATTGTCTTGGTGATGGAGTTGCAACGAATTTTGAAAGATATGGATATAAGCAATTTACAGATTCTGCAACTTTATCCTATAACAATCGTTGCGAACCCCCATACAATTTAAATGAGAATTGAGATATTAGATATTTACTTTCCCAATAAGATGAGAATATATTGGGGATCAAGTTCTATTTTGATTAATCAAAGGAATAATGTTTTTTCACGTCACTGGTGATTTCCCATGTACAGGACATTCCGGCCGGGAAGACTACTAAATCACCTTTACCCATTTGCACTGGCTGTCCACCATCTGGCGTAACAATTACATCTCCTGCCAAAAAGTAGCAAGTTTCTTGAGAATCATAAGTCCAAGGGAATTTTGAAACTTCTTTTTGCCAAATTCCCCATTTTTTGACACCCAACTGTTCGAGGCGTTCTTGACTGGGTTGATGCTCAATTTTAATTTCCATGCCGCACTTGATCTAATTTTATTCAGCAGTAGGATTGGATATCCTCTCCACATTTATCTACTAAATAGCATAGTGCGCGAAAACGCAAGCCAACAAATTGATCGTAAAGGGGATTAAGCTTGCACATTGGGGGAATATGGGCGATTTTGCGTCCAAACAGCATGATATCGCGCTCAAAGGGGCATTGTGCAGGGATGAGTTTGGCAATAAATTTTGCAACTTTCCGATTTTGAATTTCGAGATTGTCAAGCCATTGGCGTAATGGTTGTAATAAATCAAATTGAGGATTGTCTTTTTCGCTAAGAGGGCTAATAAAAGCGGAGAAAACAATAGGTTGGTTTGCAGTTTTAATCATAGTCTTAAGTAAGCTTTTTGCTAGAAATGAACTATTTACCAATTTGCAATCTAACTCGCATCTAGATTTAGGCAATTTACATTGCACTTGTCAATATAAATTAGCCTAGGTCAACCAATTAAATATGTTTGAGAATTTACTGCCTATGGTGCAACTAATAGATATTTAAACGCACCACCTGCTGCAGAACTGTCCAGTTAAATACAAAATAACAAAGAAATTATAAAGATGGTATAGCGAAAAGTTATTAATTCCTTATATTCCACATACCAATCTTATATATTAAATTTAAATCCGAGTTAGGAAAATGCACAGTATCCTGAGATGTACTTTTGTTTGTATAAGCGCGGTTTTACTCTGACTCTAGCCAGATTTCGCTAGGATTATACTCTAAGAAATTTGATTTTAAGGGTATCAATATCCAGCAAATTGTTATTTATGTTACAAAACTATATAAAAAATTTATCTAAATAACTAGAAAATCAAATTTTACCCAGTACAGCCTCATATAAGCTCTGATGATACTTCTAATAATTCTCTTTAAAACTGGGTTTAATTTTAATTAAAGTCTCAGGCGAAAAGTTAAATTCTAGCTTCAACATCATATTAGATGTTTAATACGAGCTAAACAATAAAAGTAAGTTGCAGACATTAGCACAGTTCTCTTCCTATATGCAATAGACATTTCCGCAAATTAATTCTGTATTCTCAGAAGTTCTTTGTAGTAACTGGAGTTGCTACAATACTGCTCGGTTAAGGATTTTCAACTCGGAATTTGGTTTGGGGAAAAGGTGAAAGGGTAAGGGTTAAAGGTTTTTTCTTGCCCCTTTTACCCTTCTCCTTTTCCCCTTAACCGACAAGTATTGGGAGTTGCTAACTATTGCAATATCAAGCATATTGATAGCTACAAGCACCCATCAGAAATTGGGCATAAAGTGTTTGTCTCTTTGCAACCCTGCTTCCTCTCAACATGGTTCGGTTAAAAATTTTTCGTCAGGATTTTACGGTTATGGAGACGCGATAAATCGCGTCTCTACAAGATTTAAACGTCAATTGATTTATATTATCCAAGCTATATTGTGCGGACTCTACTAAAAACTAGAGCAATCTTATAAATAATTGAAAAATTCCGTCGGTACCAGGGTTAATTCGCCTGATTTGAACCGCTCGATATTAATCCAAAGTGCCCGATGTTTATGGTTTGGGGACTCAGAAAAGATGAGGCTCTCTAATTGATAAAATTTAGAATCGGCAAAATCACATTGATAAAGTTGAATAATTTCGTGTCCTTGCCTGCCATTAAATATAAATAGGTTCTCTATACAGCCTAAATAGCGAATATTGGTTAATTCTGCTTGAATTTCTTCTTGAAATTCCCTTTGTAGGGCAATTAGGCTGGTTTCGCCAAAATCTACTCCACCTCCTAAAGCTCGGTAAAATGTAGATTGCTTGGCGGGATCGTAGCCTTCGGAAACAAAGATGCGTTCACCATCACGAATTAATCCCAAGGCTATTACCCGAATTTCTCCTGCTTTGCTCATTTTTGTAACTTAAGTCACTAATTATCGTACATAGAGTAAGAGTTGTTTTCGTTCTCCTCTATGGGCCAATCTTCGTTTTCGCCACCGATATATAATTCCTCAATAGTGACATATTCTTCACTAAGCTGAGTGAGAGCATTAATTAAGATATCTAAGGCGATCGCATCACTGGTTCCTAAATCAAACCAGCAGCGTCCCCACTCCCCTTCATACTCGAACTCACCCATATTATGCATCAGCGCCAGCAAGCTTTTGTCATAACCTTGCTCGTCATAATTCATGTAGCTAATATCCAGTCCTGTATCTTGCACCTGAAGATTTTCGGCGTTAAAAGCACCCAATTTACCTAAATAAAACCAGGAATTAAAAACCTCTTCTACATATTGCCTTTCACGCGCCGAAGGAATCGTGCTGAACCTCAGCCAAATCCACACATCAAAAGGATTAACCTCACGAAACTGGATATACATTGCGGTTATATTTCTCCGTTACAGTTTTCTGAAAATAAGCATATCAGGATTGGGGATTGGGAACTGGGGATTGGGGATTGGGGACTGAGGATTAGGGATTGGGGATTGGGGAGATGAGGGAGATGAGGGGGATGAGGTAGACAATACCAAATACCAAACACCCAACTAGCAATGCCCAATGCCCAATGCCCAATGCCCAATGCCCATTTCCTAACTAAAACTCTTCAACCGATTATTCGCATTGTTGCGTTCGGATTCGATTTGTTGGACTAAGCTGGCTGGGAGTTGGGATTTTTTGCTTAAGGCGGTGTCGAAGTTGGCGATCGCTTCTTTAATTAATTCTCGGTTGTTGTCTCTTTTACCTTGGGCGTGGAGGATTTGGGCTTTGAGATAATATAATTCTGGGTTTTCAGATGTGCTTTTTAAGGCACGATTGGCGTACTCTAGGGCTTGAGAGTAATTTTTTAAATCTCGGTAGCCAAGGGCAATCCCCCGATCTGCTAAATATTTAGGAGCAGCATTGTTTTCTAGCCGTTGAATCGCTTCGTCTGGGTTAGAAAAAGGCAGGTTTACGGCGAGTAGCAAATCCATATAGCCTCTAATGAGGTTTACTTCTGGATCGTTGGCTGAAACTGCTTCTGCTTTATCTAAATATTGGTAAACTTGCCGCAAGCGACTTAAGGCTTGTGCTGCACCACCTGCACCTTCACGGGTGATCATCGTTGCTCCCTCTAGGAAATTCCCTACTGCTGTGTATAAATTACCGCGCAGTGGGTCTTTCTCAATTAATTTTTGTCCGGTTTCGAGGGTTTTTTTACTGTATGTGTCTAATGAAGTGAAATCTTTGTTGGCATAGGCTAGAGATGCCTTCATCGCATAGGCTAGAGGTTCATTCGGTTCGCTGGATATCGCTTGATTTAAGTAACGTTCTGCTTCTTGATAGTTGCCTTTTTGAAAAACCGCTTTAAAAGCCGCTTCGGTTTTATCCCCAATTTCATGAGGTTTGTCAGGACGGAAAGGATCGCCAGCCAGCGTTGGGTTCATTCCCAAATTGAATGCGATCGCAGCAGCAAAAGTTGTCTGAGCAATCTTAGTGACTCTCGCAAACACAATTGCTTGAGGAGCAGAAAACCATTTTGTCATTGTAACCCTCAGAATAATTGCGGTTGAAATAGTTGTTTATGTTACCTAAAATGCAAAAAAATGATTAATCTGTACTTAGGTTGATTTTTGCCAGCATTTTCTACATAGTTCGACCTCTCTAATTTTTGCAGGTTCCCATCAAGCTTGTAGCCATTCTTCAGGGGGAAGTTTGCCACAATGGAGAAAAGTAGAAGGTTGGCTTTTGTTTTAGTGTTAAAACTTGAGCTAGATAGGCTTGTAACTCCTAGTTACAAGTACATGACTCTAGCAGTGAAATTAGGTTTTTAGGCAGGTTATGCGTTATGAATGTTTTGGGAAATTTTTAATTGCTCTGCGTGTAGTTAAGCGTCATCGATTCAGTTATTCGCCAACTTTTTGGTAATCTTAACAAATGCTCTATCTTAGAAATCTGGTTTATCACCCAACAGCCAGCCCCACAGCGATTCTCAAAGGAATTAACTTGGAATTAGCACCGCAACAGCTGGGTTTGATTATTGGCCCTAGCGGTTCTGGTAAAAGTACTTTATTGGAAATTTTATCTGGACTAGCTGAACCTACATCCGGCGCAGTGTTCTGGCGCGAACAAGAACTGATTTCCGAACAGCTACAACAATTAGCTGGGTTAGTATTTCAGTTCCCAGAACGGCACTTCTGCGGCGGTACAATTTTAGAAGAATTACGCTTAGGGCATCCAGAACTAGGGTCAGAGCGAGTTAGGCAAGCATTAAGCGAAGTAGGATTAGAGCATTTATCACTATCAGCATCACCCCATGCATTGAGTGGTGGACAACAGCGACGTTTAGCTTTGGCGGTACAGTTAATTCGCCAGCCAAATTTATTATTATTAGACGAACCAACAGCCGGGTTAGACTGGTCAATGCGTCGGCAGTTAGTCAGTTTATTGGCAAAGCTGAAGAAAGATTGGACATTGTTTGTCGTTACACACGACGCTGGAGATATGTTAGCGATCGCAGATTCCTGTTGGACACTCAACCACGGTGAACTCAAATCTGTCGATCCCGAGGTATTGAAAGCTAAAGTTCAAGAACCCCAGCCGGCGGTGTGATTGGGGACTGGGTACTGGGGACTGGGGAACTCGGGGCCCCCTCTGGGGATAAGGGGTAATGGGGACTGGGAGATGAGGGGGATGAGGAAGATGAGGGAGATGAGGGAGCAGGGGTGTAGGGGAGAATAGCCATTACTCATGACTCATGACTCATGACTCACTACTCATGACTCACTACTCATTACCAATTACCCATGCCCAATGCCCAATGCCCAATGCCTAATGACAAATGACAAATGACAAATGACTAACATATTGCCTGAAATGGCAGAAATCTGGCAAAAAACTCTCAATTGGCAACCAAATACTCAACAGCAGTTACAATTCCAGCAGCTTTATGAATTAATTCTGGAAGGGAACAGTCAGTTTAATTTAACTCGCATTACTGAACCTGAAGAATTTTGGGAGAAGCATCTTTGGGATTCGCTGCGGGGAATTGCGCCACAGCAGCAATTTATTGATTCTCTAGCAGCGGGTGCATCTGTGATTGATATTGGTACGGGTGCTGGTTTTCCAGGGATTCCTATCGCGATCGCATCTGCTAATTGTAAAATTACGCTGCTCGATTCAACTCGCAAAAAAGTTACTTTTATTGAAAAAATCTTGACTACACTGGGTTTGAGTAATATCAAAACTCTTGTCGGTAGAGTTGAAGAAATCGGCCAGCAACGCCAGCATCGACAAAGTTATGATGTGGCGACAATCCGCGCTGTTGGATCTGCTTCTGTCTGTGCAGAATATGCCCTACCATTACTGAAGGTTGGAGGTTTAGCAGTTATTTACCGAGGGAATTGGACTGAAGAAGAAACAACAGATCTGCAAAATGCTGTTGCTCAGTTAGGTGGGATAATTGCAGCGATAGAACAATTTACTACTCCTCTGAGTGACAGTATTCGTCACTGTTTATACCTGCGTAAGGTAGCAGCTACGCCAGCTAACTTTCCCCGTGCTGTGGGTATACCAACTCAAAAACCGCTTTAGGTCAGTACTTTACATGGTAAGCCTTGATGGGGCTTTAAATCCCCATCACAAGCAATTTCTTTGCCTTTTTCCCCGTTGTTAATCAAATATAAGTCCTATATAACAATCCTATTTCAGTTGTGAAAAATATCGGTTTTGGCTGTTGACTGTTGACTGTCAACGGTTAACAGTCAACAACCATGCATGTAATATTTCACAAATCATTTAGGATTGCTATATATCCGGCGTATTCCAGGTTGCCAACCTCTAGCCCCAGTGTGTAACCTTCACGCAAGAGGGTTAATGTTTCTTTGAGGTGAGATGTACGGTGGAGAATAAAACAACCTAGTAGAAAAAAGACTTCTGGTTTAGTTGTTTTATCATCAAATTTTGATACCACATTCAATGACAATTGCCCAAATTGTGCCGCCAAATCTATATTTTGTTGCATATTACAAACAACCAAACTATAGCAAGCATAGTTAGTTGCAGAAATAGATATATTGCCGTATTGGAGGAATAATTTGACTAAAAAAGTAGCTAGTAATGGATATAAAGGAGATCCACTAGTGAACGCTGCTGACATAATGCTGCTAGCAATCTGGGCAATGGCAATTTTGTTTGCATCTGTCATCACCTGGAGGTTCACAAAATCTGCAACTTGGCGATCGCCAATCAGGTCAATAATTTCTTGAATTGACTGTTGAATATCTGCTGGTGTGGGTGATTCGTTGATTTGTGCACCCAAATTTTGCAGAAGCTCAATCCCAATTTCCAGCACTTCAATGAGTTGGCGATGGGAAGTTTTGGCTTGAATTCTAAAACGGTAAACATTAACTTTCTCTAGTAAAGAATGTGTCTATTGGATCACAGTATCAATCAACTGTTCCATCACCTCAAACTCACCACTCAGCATGGCGAATTCCACTGCTATTTCATGGTATGCAAGACTCATTTCATACTGCTGCTGCCAGTTTGATGATTTCTTGTGTTGATGACGGCAGTTTCCGTAATTGCAAGCTCATAAAAGCCACAACATCATCTGTCACCGCTTGCATTGTTACTTGGGAAATATCACATTGCCAACAGCCTAAGCCAAAATCAAATTGAATCAGTCCATCTTGATATAATGTTTTAATAAATTGGCTAGTAAAAAATGGATTACCTGCTGTTTTTTGATAGATTAATACAGAAATATTCCATGCTACTTCTTCTGGACATTTAAGTGTGTCAGCTACTAATTTATTTACTTGTACATTACTTAATGGTGCTAAAGTAATTGTGTTAATTGTGGCTTGCGTCTTTTGAATTTCACTCAATGTCATCAATAATGGATGTCCGTGACTGACTTCGTTATCACGGTAGGCTCCAATAATGAAAAGATGCTTGGTATCAGCCATTAATAGCTGCATTAACTTAAGTGATGCAGAATCAGCCCACTGTAAGTCATCCAAAAACATCACTAAGGGATGTTCTTTGCTGGTAAAGACTTGGGTGAATTTTTGAAATAATAAATTAAAGCGATTTTGGGCGGCTGTTCCTGATAGTTCTGTAGCTGGGGGTTGTATACCAATAATGTTTTCTAGTTCGGGAATTACTTCAATAATGACTTGTCCATTGTCTCCAACAGCCTCTAATATTTTATTTCGCCATTGCTGAATTTGTACATCACTTTCAGTCAATAATTGCCCCATTAAATCGCGGAATGCTTGGACAAAGGCACTGAAAGGAATATTCCTTTGAAACTGGTCATATTTACCTTTAATAAAATAGCCGCGCTGTCTGACAATGGGTTTATGCACTTCGTTGACGACGGCGGTTTTCCCAATTCCCGAAAAGCCAGCCACCAGAATCATTTCGGTTACACCCTGACTTACTCTCTCAAATGCTTCTAGTAGGGTTTTAACTTCCTTGTCTCTGCCATACAGTTTATCGGGAATGATGAAGCGATCGCACACATCCCGACTCGCAATTTCAAAGTCTCTAATCTCACCAGTTTCTCTGAGATGAAAGAGACATTCTTCTAAATCAAATTTTAATCCCAAGGCACTTTGATATCTATCTTCAGCATTTTTCGCCATCAACTTGCTGACAATTTTTGAGATAGCAGTAGGGATGTGCGGATTAATTGTATGTATTAATGGCAGAATTTTCGCAAGATGGGAATGTACCAATTCCATTGGGTCATTTGATGCAAATGGTAATTCTCCTGTGAGCAATTCATAAAAAGTTACACCCAAGGAATAAAAATCTGTGCGATAGTCAATACCCCGATTCATTCTCCCGGTTTGTTCTGGAGAAATGTAAGCGAGTGTCCCTTCTAAAACGTTGGGGTTAACTAGGGTTTGGGTTTCTCTGGGTAATAGTGATGCGATACTAAAGTCGATTAATTTAACTTGTTTGGTTTGGGGGTTAATTAAGATAGCTGGGTTTGATATCTTTATGAATAATTCGCTCATGGTAGAGTAAGTCGAGGATGTCACAGAGTGCGATCGCTAAAACTAAAAACTCCTCTAAAGATGTAACACTCTGATTTTTTGTAAAATAATCCTTGAGAGAAATTCCCCCAAAGTCTTCCATAACTAACATATAGCCATTTTGCAAAGCTTCCAGGCTATAGGTTTGGATAATTAGAGGTGAGTGGAGATTTTTACCAATGGTGTATTGATTACGAAATAGTAACAATTCGCTAAAGCTGGGATAGGGATTTTTTAGTAGTTTTATGACTACTGCTACTGAGTCGCTTTCCCGAACTGCGCGATAAACTATTGTTCTCGAACCATTGTAAATTTTTTCACTAATGCGATATCCAGGAATACTGACAAGAGTGCTAACCATATTACGCTCATTTGTTATTTTCTCAATCTAGTATTCCCAGATAGACGAATTTATTTATAAATTGAATGTACAATTTACACAGGGATTTCAATAATAAATGCAGTACCTTTACTGAGGGTAGATTGGCAAGACAACTTCCCACCGTGGGTTTCTTCGACAATTTTTTTAGCTATAGCCAGCCCTAAGCCTGTACCTTTACCGACAGCTTTAGTAGTAAATAAATGGTCAAAGATTTTGTGTTTTACTTCTTCGCTCATCCCCTTACCATTATCTGCAATTGAAATTTTGACGTATTTATCTACTATTGATGTGGTAATTGTAATGGAGTTAGAATTAACTTTAATGTCCTCAAAACTCCGTCCGTGATTCGATTCATCTAAAGCATCAATGGCATTGGCAAGAATATTCATAAATACCTGATTTAATTGCCCAGGAAAACATTCAACTTGGGGTAAATCACCATACTCAGTCAAGACTTTTATCGCTGGACGTTGTTCATTAGCTTTGAGACGATGTTTGAGAATTAAAATTGTACTGTCGATGCCTTCATGAATATTAAACAGGACTTTGTAATCTTTATCTGCCCTTGAGAAAGTACGAAGACTGGTGCTGATATTTTTTAGGCGATCGCAAGCCATGACCATTGCATCAAGCATCTGAGGTAAATCTTCTAAGCTATAATCTAAATCAATTTCCTGAGCATGGTTTCTAATTTTATCACTGGGATTTGGTAGAGTTTCTTGATATAGTTGCAGATGTTGGACAATATCTGTCAACGCAGGTTTAGTTTGTTGTAGTGTGGCATAAATAAAACCCAGAGGATTATTCATTTCATGAGCAACCCCCGCAACAAGATTACCCAATGCAGACATTTTTTCACTTTGGACAATTTGTAAATTTGCTTGTTGTAAATTCTGCAAAGCTTTAGTTAATTCTTGTGACTTTTGGAGAATTTCAGCTTCGGCTTGCTTGCGTTCACTAATATCTTTAGTAAACACAAAATTGTATTCCTTGTCTTTAAATTTTACATAGTTAACAGTGACTTCAACAGGATAAATATTGCCAGATTTATGGCGATGGTAGCTTTCAATAGTAAACGAACCTTGTTGACAAATATCTTGCCAATGCTCCGGCCATGATTCTTTCGGAAAAACAGGATCGAAGTCAAAAATGTATTTACTAATCATCTCTTCTTTACGATATCCCAAACCTTTGCAAGTAGCATCATTTACATAAAAAATCCGACCATCTGGCTCAATCCACCAGACAGAAACATTTGTTTGATCAATTGAAATTTGATTGAGTAATGCTTTTTCCATCGCTTCTTGCATTTGTTGGTAAAGCCGAGCATTTTCTAATGCTATGGCTGCTTGAGCAGAAAGTATCTGAATAACTTGTAAACGTTCTTTAGTAAATACTCCTGCTGCTGCACGACTTTCAAGATAGAGTATGCCTACCAAATTACCTTGATTAATAATGGGTGTACATAAGACACTCTGGGGTTGATATGTGAGCATATATTCTGCAATTAGCCCAGGGAAATCTGTTTGGCAATTATCTATAACGATTGTTTGTTGAGTATTTTTGACATAATTAATCATCTTGACAGGGACATCTCGACAATCATCAAGTAATTGTGTGGCAATTGTTGTTTGTAGAGAATTTATTTGCTCATTAATTGAGGTAATGGCACGAATTTGTAAAACATCATCCTGATTGAGAATTAATGCAGACTTATCAGCCCCAGAATTTTGGAGAATAATTTGGGTGAGGTTAGTAATTAACTCATCTAATTCGATTTTGCTAGAAATAGTTTGAGCTGCTTTGAGTATACTGTTAAAATCTAGGACATCGGCAATACTAGTACCAGTTTTGTCACTTTGATCAGATACAAATTTTACAGGAAGGGTAACAGAGGTAATAGTTTCCCAAGGATTAAGGTTAATCTGTCTTTGTTCGATGATCGTTTTGAGTAGCTGGGGATAACGTTTTTCTAAATCCTCTACTTTCGCTTTTGCTCCCCAATGACTATAACAATAATAAGCTTCCTGCATATACAAAAGGGCAAATTTTTCTCTACTCCAATCGAGATAAAATTTGGCAGCCAGTTCGTTAGCTAAAGCTTCATCCTGAATAAATTTGTTTTCTTTGGCTAAGAAAATAGCGCGATCGTAACATTCAATCGCCTCAATTTTGTTACCTAATACCCGGTAATGTTCGGCTGCAACTAATTCCCAGCGATGGCGATGATTACAAGCAGCCAAAGTTGCCCAATGTTGTAATTTGTCTTGATGTTGTTGTACTCGTAGCAAGATTGTCTGACGCTCTTTTGTGGATGCTGCTGCATACTGGGTTAATTGAATCAGCGCATCATAAAAAGAGTAAAGGGGAATGACAAACATTGCTACCCCACCGTCTATGTATTGGGCAGCTTGGGCAGATGACTCAATAGCTTCCGCTTCCTTCCCAAACAAATAATAGAGAAACATTTGGTTGAGGTGCGCCATCAGCAAAGCACTGCGTTGATTAGTCGCTTGCAGTTCGGGAAGAGATTTGTGCAAATCAAATATTGTCCCAATCAGGTGATATGGTACTTCTGCGCGTCCCAATAAATTGAATACAGTTTGTTGATAAATTTCTAGCCAATAGCCTGTTCCTGTTTGCTTGTATTGATGAATAGTATGAAGATAGGTATTCATCTTCTGGGCAAGTTCGGTTAATTCCTGCCCTGTGTGATAGCTGTAATAACAATATGCTGCTGCATTAAAACAAGCCGTTTCTACCTCTCCAGTTTCTAACCCACTGCTATAAGCTTCTTGCAATGGCAGTAAAATTTCAGCTAAGGGAGTTTTCCAATGTTTGATGAAGTGATAAACCACATACCAACTTCTCGATTTAAAGCGACTCAGTTGAATTCGCTCTAAGAGGCTCAAAGCTAACTCACCAAATAAATAACCGTTGTCAATATCGCCAACAATACCACACAGCACTAAGCCATAATCGACATAAGAAAATATAGAACTAGGGCAATTACCAGACTGGATAGATAATTCGATTTGCTTACCAATCATTAATGGCATGAAGTTAGGAGAACCCATATAAGCAGCAGGGACAAGAACTGTCAAAAGCTCCATCGCCGCTAACAGATGTGGATTGCTCATAGTTGGTAGATCGAGCAATTCTAGAGGTGATTTATCTGCCCAGAGCGATCGCGTTAGAGCAAAAGCCTGTCCAATATCTGCCTCATTGGGTTGTTCGGGAAATTCAATTCCCAAAGAGCGTAACACCTGTAATCCAATCTCAACGGCATATAAGAATTGCCCCTGAGCTTTAGCACCTAAAATCCTAGCTTGTTGGACTTTGATCGTATCCAGCAACGTATGAGCTTGTTGCAATACCACACTAGCCCACTGTTCCATCTGCTCAAAATCGGTTTTGACATAGCTGGCTTCCGCAATTTCTTCATACAGTGCCAGAGTCAGGGGATAATGACTTTCCCAAGCAGTTGCAGGTAACAGTTCTATCCCTATACCTAAATAGTTAATGGCTGCACTATGGGCGTTGGCTGTTTTAGCTTTGCGTCCCGCCGCAAGATTTAATTCAGCTAAATGTTCTCGCTCTGGAAGTGTGGTAACTAGAGCAATACCGAAATTTAAATGATTGACAATATCAAATAATCGTTCTTCCCTTTCGCTGGGGGGAGAATTTTGTAATAATAGTTGACCTATTTGCAGGTGAGTGCTTTGTTTTTCCTCATCAGCAATTAGTGAATAAGCTGCTTGTTGTACGCGGTCATGTAAAAATTTGTAGGTGACAGTTTCTTGATTTTCTAATGTCTGTGATTGGGTTGCTTGTCCGACATAAAACTTATAAACATCATTCACAGGTAAAATCAAACCTTCTTGTAATGCTTTCCACAAAGCAGATGCTGTTTCAATTTGAGATTGTTGTGAAACAATGGCTAAAGTATTTAAATCAAAGGAGTTGCCAATACAAGCGGCTAACTGCAATACAGATTGAGTTGATAAAGGTAGTTTTTGTAGTTGCAAACTCATAAAAGCAACCACATCATCTGTCACTGCTTGAGTTTTTACCTGGGCAATATCACATTGCCAACAGCCTAACTCAAAGTTAAATTGAATTAATCCATCTTCATGTAATGCTTTGAGAAACTGTGTGGCAAAAAATGGATTTCCTTTAGTCTTTTGATAGATTAATTCTGAAAGATGTTCTGCTAGTTCTTCTGCACACTTGAGTGTATCAGCCACTAACTGATTTACTTTTTTTTGAGTTAGTGCTGCTAAAGTAATTGTATTAATCTTGGCCTGTTTTTTTTGAATATCACTCAAAGTCAACATTAATGGATGTCCTGGTGGGACTTCGTTATCTCGGTATGCAGCAATTAATAATAGATGACTGGTATCAGTTATTAATAACTGCATTAACTTCAGTGATGCTGAATCTGCCCATTGCAAATCATCTAAAAACATCACTAAGGGATGTTCAACACTGGTAAATACTTGGGTAAATTTTTGAAATAATAAGTTAAAGCGATTTTCGGCCTCTGTTCCTGATAATTCTACTGCTGGGGGTTGTTCGCCAATAATTCTAGCTAGTTCGGGTATAACTTCAATGATTACTTGACCATTGTCACCCACAGCCTCTAATATTTTGTGTTTCCATTGCTGAATTTTAGCTTCACTTTCGGTTAATAATTGCCCCATTAAATCGCGGAATGCTTGCACAAATGCACTTAAAGGAATATTGCGATTAAATTGGTCGTATTTACCTTTAATAAAATAACCGCGTTGTCTAACAATTGGTTTATGCACTTCATTAACAACGGCTGTTTTTCCAATTCCCGAAAAACCAGCCACCAGCATCATTTCTGTTGTGCCTTGACTGACACGCTCAAAGGCTAGCAGTAAGGTTTGTACTTCCGTGTCTCGTCCATAGAGTTTATCAGGAATGATGAAGCGATCGCACACATCCCTAGTAGCAATTGCAAAGTCCTCTATCTCACCAGTTTCTTGGAGTTGCGATAAACAATTTTCTAAATCATATTTTAATCCCAATGCACTTTGATATCTATCTTCAGCATTTTTCGCCATCAATTTGCTGACAATTGCTGACAGTATAGAAGGAATTTGTGGGTTAATTTTATGTACTAATGGTGCTGTTTTGGCGATATGACAATGCACTAATTCCATCGGGTCACTAGATGCAAAGGGTAACTCCCCTGTGAGTAATTCATAAAGATTTACACCCAGTGAATAGAAGTCTGTTCGGTAATCAATTACTCGGTTCATTCTCCCTGTTTGTTCTGGAGAAATGTAAGCTAATGTTCCTTCTAAGACATTAGTTTTAATGAGGGTTTGGGTTTCTCTGGGTAGAAGAGAAGCAATACTAAAGTCAATTAATTTAATTTGTTTGGTTTCGGGATTGATTAAGATATTGCTGGGTTTAATATCTTTATGAATAATGCGCTCATGATAGAGTAAGTTGAGGGTGTCGCAGAGTGCGATCGCAATCGCTAAAAATTCCGCTAAAGATGGGAGACTCTGATTTTTAGTAAAATAATCCTTGAGAGAAATTCCGCCAAAGTCTTCCATGACTAACATATAGCCATTATTGATTGCGTCAAGGCTATAGGTTTGAATAATCAGGGGTGAGTTGAGATTTTTACCAATGGTGTATTGATTGCGAAATAATAAGAGTTCGCTAAAGCTGGGATAGGGATTTTTCAGCAGTTTAATGACTACTGGTACTGAGTCAGTTTCTCGAACTGCGCGATAAACTATTGTTCTCGAACCATTGTAGAGTTCTTCAATAATGCGATATCCGGGAATACTGACAAGAGTGCTAACCATAATTGCGCTTATTCTGATGATTTCTCAATCTAGTATTCCCAGATAGCTGAATTTATCTAAACGTGAAAGCTAAGATTTACACTGGTATTTCAATGATAAATTCAGTACCTTCACCGATAATAGATTGGCAAGATAACTGACCTCCGTGTTTTTCTTCGACAATTTGTTTAGCTATAACCAAACCTAAACCTGTGCCTTTACCGACAGCTTTAGTAGTAAATAAATGGTCAAAGATTTTGTGTTTTATTTCTTCGCTCATACCTTTACCATTATCTAAAATCGAGATTTTTACGTATTTATCTACTATCGATGTAGTAATTGTAATGGAGTTAGGATGAGCTTTAATTTCTTCAAGATTGCGTCCGTGATTCGATTCCTCTAATGCATCAATGGCATTAGCTAAAATATTCATAAATACCTGATTTAATTGCCCAGGAAAACATTCAATTTGTGGTAAATCACTGTAATTAGTAATTACCTCAATCGCGGGACATTGTTCGTTAGCTTTGAGACGATGTTTGAGAATTAAAATTGTGCTATTAATGCCTTCATGAAGATTAAATGGTACTTTATAGTCTCTATCAGCACGGGAAAAAGTCCGTAGAGAAGTGCTAATGTTTTTGAGCCGATCGCAAGCCATTGTCATGGAATCGAGCATTTTAGGCAAGTCTTCTAAGCTGTATTCCAAGTCAATTTCTGACTCGTGGTCGAGGATTTCTTCAGTTTTATCGCTTAGAGTTTGTTGATAGATTTTCAAATGTTCAATAATATCAGCAAAGGTGGGTTTAGCTTGTTTGAGAGTAGCAGCAAGAAAACCCAAAGGATTATTCATTTCGTGAGCGACACCAGCAACTAAGTTACCCAATGCAGACATTTTTTCACTTTGGACGATTTGTAATTGGGCTTGTTGTAAATTATGTAATGCTTGTTCTAATTCTTGGGCATATTCCTGAGAACGTTGATAAAGTTGGGCATTTTCTAGGGAAATTGCGGCTTGGGCGCAGATGAGGTTGAGTAGTTCGATGCGTTCGCCCTTGGCGTTGGCGGAGCCATCGCTCTTAAACGCCCCCGTCACTAAATTATTTTCTAGATATAAAATCCCCAGCAATTTACCTTGATTTAAAATCGGGCTGCACAAAACACTCTGAGGCTGCTGACGGATAATATAAGGATCGTTGGCGAAATTCATATCTGCGGTTGCATCCAACAATACTACAGTTTGTTGACTATGCTTGACTTTGTAAATGAGTTTGTGGGGAATATCCGGGCTGTCTGCAATGGCAAGACTTTGCAACACAATTGGCTCAGAACCCTGAGTAATTGAACCTTGAATTAGTAAATGATTGTCTTGCAAGAGCATTAACACACATTTATCAGCCCCGGCATTTTCAATCACGATGGAAAGCAATGATGACAGCAGTTTGTCTAGTTCGATTTCACCGGATATAGTTTGAGATGCTTTCAGAATTGCTGTTAAATCTAAGGTATCTGAGACACTGCTGCTAGAACTGGAAGAACTTGTGGATGTCACAGTCCCCAAGAGAAAGAGAGTTTCGTTCGCAGAAAAAGCCCCACGAGTTTGCTGTAATATAGGCGCGAGTAATTGGGGATGGCGTTGTTCTAAGTCGGCAACTTTGGCTTTTGTTCCCCAACGGGCATAGGCATAGTAAGCTTCTATCATATATTCTTGTGCTATGCGCTGTTTGTCCCAACTTAAGTAGAACTTTGCGGCGATTTCGTTAGCTAGTGCTTCTTCTTGGATGTATTCGTTGGCTTTTGCCCCAGAAATTGCCTGATCGTACAGTTCACCTGCTTCGGCTTTTTGTCCTAAAACACGACATTTTTCTGCCTCCACCAAATCAAATTTATGCTGGTGATTCATGGGTGCATAGTGCGCCCATAGCTGTAATTGAGTTTGATTTTTTTCCACCCGTTCTAATACTGTTGATACCTCATCTGAGAGTTGACTTAACTCTGCTATGGCAATCAAAGAATCATAAAAATAAAATACAGGTGTACCGACTGTTCCTCCAGCCGCCATTAAATAGTTCCTGCACTCCAGGGTATAGTTGTTAGCTTGCTCAAATTCCCCAAACAAAAAGCAAAGCATTAGCTTATACAAATAGAAGTAATACAACCCAAACAGGTCATTTGCAGATCGCAGCAGTGGCTGAAATTCTGTCTCTTGCAGTGCTGAACCAGATAAAATGGTAGGGTAATTCGCAAAGCCAAGCAAATTTAACACAGATTGCCAATAGATGCGGCAGTAATTGGCAGTTGTTAATTGGTTAGATTGCATCAAACCCTTGTAGTAATTTTGTGTATCCTGTTCTACAGTGGTAAGGGGCTGACCGCACCAAAAAGCATTCAGGCAGAAACAATGTCCAGCATTTCCAAGAAATTGCAGGTTTCCTACTTCTAGAGCAGTTGTATAGCTCTCGCTCAAGAGTGGTAACGTTTCTCTGATGTGAGATTTGCGGTGGAGAATAAACCCTCCCTGCAACATTAACACTTCAGGTTTAGTCACTTTGGCATCAAATTTTAAGACCATATCCAATGCTAACTGGCCAAATTCTGTCGCCAAATCTATATCTTGTAAAAGATTACAGATAACAATGCCATAGCCAGCATAGTATTTGGGTGAATCAGATATGTTTCCATAGGTCAGGGATAATTTAACTGAGAGGGCAGTCAATAATGGGAACAAGGGAGATCCACAGATGTAAGCTGCTGAAATAATGCTACTGGTAATCTGGAAAATAGCAATAATGTTATCATCTATCATCCTGGGGAGATGAATGAAATCTTTGATTTTCCTATCTCCAATCAGATTATTAATTTCTTGAATTGACTGTTGAATATCTTCTGGTGTAGATGATTCGTTGATTGTTATGCCCAACTTTTGTAGAAGCTCAATCCCAATTGCCAGTGCTTCAATAAGTTGATGCTGGGAAATTTTGGCTTGAATTCTCAAACAGTAAACACTAACTTGCTCTAGCAAAGAATGTGTCTGGTGGATGACAGCATCAATCAATTCTTCCATTACCTCAAAGTCACCGCATAACATTGCTACCTCCGCCGCTAGTTCATGGAAGGTGAGACTCATTTCATATTGCTGTTGCCAAGTCTGTTCTCCCAAAAAAGATAATCCCACTGTGGCATATTCACGGGCTGCTTTATAAGCGGTAGAATTTTTGGCTTTGCGACAGGCGATGAGGTTCAGTTGTGCTAGTTCTATTCGTTGTGTTTGTTCGCTAATTAAAGAAGTTCCATAATTTAATTGATTGACGATTTCAAAAATGCGTTCAACTCTTGCATCTGGATGAATCTGTTGCCGTAGCAGTTGACCAATTTGATAGTGAGTTTTCTGTTTTTGCTCATCAGGAATTAGGGAATAAGCAGCTTGTTGAATGCGATCGTGTAGAAATTTGTAGGCAACATTCTGTTGATTTGCTGAAGGAGGTAGTAGAGTTTCTTGCCCAACATAAAATTTATAAACATCACCAATTGGTACAATCAACCCTTCTTGTAATGCTTTCCATAAACAGGCTGCTGCTTCAATTTCCGATTGTTCGGAAACAATCGCTAAAGTTGCTAAATCAAAAGAATTGCCAATACAAGCTGCTAACTGCAATATTTCTTGAGTTGATGAGGGCAGTTTCCGCAATTGCAAACTCATAAAAGCCACAACATCATCTGTAACTGCTTGCATTGTCACTTGGTAAATATCACATTGCCAACAGCCCAATTCAAAATCAAAATAAATGATATTTTCCTGATATAATGCTTTAATAAACTGGGTAGCAAAAAACGGATTGCCTTGAGTTTTTTGAAATATTAATCCTGAAAGATTACCTGCGATATATTCTGAACATTTTAGTGTGTCAGCGACAAGGTAATTTACTTGTTTTTTACTCAAGGGCGCTAAAGTAATTTTATTAAAAATAGCTGATGTTTTTTGAATTTCACTCAATGTCAATAATAATGGATGTCCTGGATGAACTTCGTTATCACGATATGCACCAATAATGAAAAGATGACCTGTATCAGCCATTAATAGCTGCATTAACTTTAATGATGCTGAATCAGCCCATTGTAAATCATCGAGAAACATCACTAAAGGATGTTCTTTAGTTGTAAAGACTTGGGTGAATTTTTGAAATAATAAATTAAAGCGATTCTCGGCGGCTGTTCCTGATAATTCTTGAGATGGTGGCTGTGTGCCAATAATATTTTCTAATTCGGGAATTACTTCAACGATTACTTGTCCATTTTCACCAAGAGCATCTAATATTTTATGTTTCCATTGCTGAATTTGAATATCACTTTCAGTCAATAATTGCCCCATTAAATCACGAAAAGCTTGCACAAATGCAGAGAAGGGAATATTGCGGTTGAATTGGTCATATTTACCTTTGATAAAGTAGCCGCGTTGTCTCAGGATTGGTTTATGCACTTCGTTAACAACGGCTGTTTTCCCAATTCCTGAAAAACCCGCTACTAGCATCATTTCTGTTGCGCCTTGGCTGACTCTCTCAAATGCTTCTAGTAGAGTTTGAACTTCCGCTTCTCTACCATAAAGTTTGTCGGGAATGATGAAGCGATCGCACAAGTCACGCTGTGCAATTTCAAAGCTTGGAATTTCACCAGTTTCTCTTAGCTGATTGAGACATTTTTCTAAATCAAATTTCAATCCCCGCGCACTTTGATATCTATCTTCAGCATTTTTCGCCATCAATTTGTTGACAATTACTGATAATGCTGGTGGAATTTGTGAGTTAATTTCATGTACTAAAGGTGCAGTTTTAGCAATATGAGAATGTACTAACTCCATCGCATCATGAGATACAAAGGGTAACTCACCTATGAGTAATTCATAGAATGTCACACCCAGAGAATAAAAATCTGTGCGATAATCAATTCCCCGATTCATTCTCCCTGTTTGTTCGGGAGATATATAAGCGATTGTTCCTTCTAAAACATTGGGATTAACTAGGGTTTGAGTTTCTCTGGGTAGAAGAGAAGCAATACTAAAGTCAATTAATTTAACTTGTTTGGTGTCGGGGTTAATTAAGATATTGCTGGGTTTAATATCTTTATGAATAATGCGCTCGTGGTAGAGTAAGTCTAAGGTGTCGCAGAGTGCGATCGCTATTTCTAAAAACTCCTCTAAAGATGGGACACGCTGATTTTTACTGAAATAATCCTTGAGAGAAATCCCGCCAAAGTCTTCCATGACTAACATATAGCCGTTTTGAAACGGTTCTAGGCTATAGGTTTGAATAATCAGGGGTGAGTCGAGATTTTTGCCAATGGTGTATTGATTGCGAAATAACAACAGTTCGCTAAAGCTGGGATAAGGATTTTTTAGTAGTTTGATGACTACTGGTAGTGAGTCGCTTTCTCTAACTGCGCGATAAACTATTGTTCTTGAACCATTGTAGAGTTCTTCACTAATGCGATATCCAGGAATACTAACAAGGTTGCTTAACATATTGCGCTTATCTGATGATTTCTGGATCTAGTATTCCCAGATAGATAAATAAAGTTATGATTATAATTTAACCTGAATTCGGTATACGCTCAAACCCTGATTTTGTCGTTAGTTTTGACAGCCTGAAAAACTTATACTTTCGTACCAGTCTTCAAATTTAAGCCCTGAACCCAAACTGAAGTTAATTTACACGGTATTTCAATAATAAATTCAGTACCTTCGCCTATAGTAGATTGACAAGATAACTTACCTCCATGAGTTTCTTCGACAATTTGTTTAGCTATAGCCAACCCTAAACCTGTGCCTTTACCGACAGCTTTGGTAGTAAATAAATGGTCAAAGATTTTTTGTTTTACCTCTTCGCTCATACCTTTACCATTATCTACAATAGAGATTTTTACAGATTGATCTGCTATTGATGTGGTAATTGTAATGGAGTTAGGATGAGCTTGAATTTCCTCCAGATTACGTCCGTAATTCGATTCCTCTAATGCATCGATCGCATTGGCAATTATATTCATAAACACCTGATTTAATTGACCCGGAAAACAATCGATCAATGGTATGTCACCGTAATTGCGGATTACCTCGATCGCCGGACGGTGTTCATTAGCCTTGAGGCGATATTTCAACATCAGCAGGGTACTATCAATTCCCTCATGCAGGTTCGCACTAACTTTGTATTCCGTATCAGCACGGGAGAAGGTGCGGAGACTGGTGCTGATGGATTTGATCCGATCAGTTGCCCCTTGCATTGAGTTGAGCAACTGGGGTAAATCTTCGCAGATATATTCCAAATCAATATCTTCAGCATGAGCTTGAATCGGGGTGACTGGATGCGGATAATGCTGTTTGTAGAGGGTCAAATGTTCGAGTAAGTCTTGCACATAGTCTCTGCCGTTATTAATGCTGCCATTGAGGAACCCGATCGGGTTATTGATTTCGTGAGCAATACCCGCAACCAAATTGCCCAAAGCCGACATTTTTTCGCTCTTTACCAGTTGTATTTGAATACTCTGAAGTTCAGATACATGTTTATTCACTTCCTGCTCTAGCTTTTGGGTTAAGCGATGTAACTTTAAATGGGTTCTGACTCGTGCTAGTACTTCTCGTGCTTCAAATGGTTTAGTGACATAATCAACGGCACCCAGTTCCAAAGCCTTCACTTTATTTTCCGCATCTGAGAGAGCAGTCATAAAAATAACTGGAACATTTTGGATGAGGGGAAGGGATTTTAGACGTTGACAGGTTTCAAATCCGTCAATCCCTGGCATCATAACGTCCAGCAAAATCAGGTCAGGGATTTCTTGTACAACTTGTTGGATCGCTCGCTCACCACTGGTTGCTATCGCTACCTCAAAACCTTGATTTTCAAGAGTTTCACGGATGACATCAATATTCGTTGGAACATCATCAACGATGAGAATTAATCCTGCGTCAGTACTGCTCATTGAAGTTTACGCCTCAAAAATTGGATTATACATTTAGATAGATTTGTAGCTGTTCTTCAATTTTCTCGAACTGATACTGTTGAGCCAATTGCAGAATTTTCTCAGCAAATACTTGGAAGCGAGGATCTTGCTGCTTCATGTCTGTGACTAGATCGGTAAATTTTTTGAAGCGTCCCTTTTGTGCCAGGGAAAGCAGTTCCTCTAGCACTGAGGAGGGAGGGGGAATCACCTCGGCAGGGTCTGAGGGAGCAATGTCTTCATGGCAATCCTCTGATGATGTTTCATACAACCAATTCAGATGTAAATATTTCTCTAATAGTTCAAGCAGCATACTTGCGGGAACTGGTTTGGGTAAAAAATCGTCACCGCCTGCTTGAAGTGCCATTTGTCGATCGGTGTGGGCAACAGAAGCGGAGGAGACTAGGACTTTTAAATGCTTGAATGACTCTGATTGCCTAATTTGCTTTAACAGCTCATACCCATCCATGACGGGCATCGTAATATCTGTAATGATCAAGTCAGGCTGATTTTTCTGAATTCGATCGAGACATTCCTTGCCATTATCGGCTTCTAGGATATTGAAACCAAGAGGTTCTAGCAGATTGAGTAACACAGCACGGTTTTCCCAGCGATCGTCTACGACAAGAATATGGCGTTGCCTACCTTCATAACCGATGGGGTTGCCTAAAGCTTTCGTCTGCTGTTGCTGCCAGTTGTTGATCACAGGGACAGCGATCGTAAAGGAGAAATCACTGCCAACGCCTTGTTGGCTCTTGACTTCAATCTGTCCACCCATTAAATTGACGATCTGCTGACTAATCGCAAGTCCTAAACCCGTACCTTCAACTTTGCGATTCTGTTCACCCACCTGTTCAAATGCTTGAAACAGTTTGCTAATATCTTCGGAGGCAATCCCAACGCCTGTATCCGCCACAGTAAAGTTCAACTTGACCATTTGTTCAACAGCCTCAGTCTGGCAACTGACTCGTAGCATCACCCTGCCTCGATCTGTGAACTTAATTGCATTGCCCAACAGATTAATCAAAACTTGACGCAGTCGTTTTTCATCGGCGGAAATCCCCTCCGGCAAGTTAGCATCCGGTTCATAGTGAAACTCAATCTTTTTTTGCTCGGCTCGAATCTGACAGATTTCAACCACCCCTTGCAGAAATGAGGGCAGGTGAATTGCTTGTGGAGTTAGGTCTAATTTACGAGCTTCAATTTTGGAGAGATCGAGGATATCATTGATCAAAGTCAGTAGGTGAGTGCCACACTGATGAATAATACTAACTCCGTGGCGCTCTTTGTCTGGGAGCATTGTAGAGCGATCGAGGATTTGAGCATAGCCAAGAATGCCATTGAGCGGCGTGCGAAGTTCATGGCTCATGTTAGTGAGAAATTCGCTCTTTGCCTGGTTGGCAGCATCGGCGAGAGCCTTGGCCGTTTCCAGTTCCTCTGTGCGCTGCACCACCTGTTGCTCAAGGGAGGAATTTAAGTCTTGTAATTTGAGTTTTGTCTCTCTTAGCTCCTGCAAATCGTTTTGGTTTCTATACCCTTCTCGCCGCAGCCAAATTGATAGGTAAAGAATCATGCCCACAAAAGGTAAAAAGTAGCTCACATGGACAAAAAACATTTGCCGGAAGTGTGGGCTAGCAAACACATAGATTGGCAAACCAAGGGTTTGAGCATAGCCCAGTACCAGATGGTGTGAAGAAAAAACAATTGTGGCTACAAAAATAGTTCGCCAGTCACGATAGTACAAAAGAATGCCAATCAGCCCAAAGGATGCAAAATGCGCCTCTGTAACTCCACCATTTTGGTGGATGATTAGCCCTGTGTAAATCATAAAGCTAGTAGCGATAAATAACCGAGTGATTAATGCTCCGGTATATCGATGCACCAACGCAATAGATGCGATTAGTGTGGGCAATCCAATGCCACAGGCTGCTAGCCAAGTATCTCGGAGTGGTGAAATAGCCAAGCAAACTAAGGTGAGGAAAATGCTCACACCCACCATGATCCGATCGGCATTTTCTCGATATCCTTGTAGAGTGGAATCAAACGCAGCTTCGTTGACAAAAATGTTGATCCCTGAAGGATCAAGATTGATAGGTTGGTTCATCGCTTTCATAATCTCCTTATATAGCGGATTTCAACTCAATCTAGTATTCCCGGATAGATGAATTTATCTATAAGTAAAATCTCTAATTTACAAGGGAATTTCAATGATAAATTCAGTACCTCCTCCTAATGCTGAGTGACATTTCAACTTACCACCGTGAGTTTCTTCAACAATTTGTTTAGCTATAGCCAAACCTAAACCTGTACCTTTACCGACTCCTTTAGTAGTGAATAAATGGTCAAATATTTTTTGTTTCACTTCCTCGCTCATCCCCTTACCATTATCAGCAATAGCAATTTTGACAAGATTATTTTCCCTAGAAGTTGTCACAGTAATGCAGTTGGGATGAGCTTGAATTTCCTCAAAAATTCGTCTGTGATTCGATTCATCTAAAGCATCAATCGCATTGGCTAAGATATTCATAAATACCTGATTTAATTGCCCAGGGAAACATTCAATTTGGGGTAAATCACCGTAGTTAGTGATTACTTCAATGGCGGGACGTTGTTCATTAGCTTTGAGACGGTGTTTGAGAATTAAGATTGTACTATCAATGCCTTCATGAAGATTAAATGGCACTTTGTAATCTCTGTCAGCACGAGAGAAAGTGCGTAAGGAAATGCTGATATTTTTTAATCTGTCACAAGCCATTGTCATAGAATCGAGCATTTTAGGCAGGTCTTCTAAGGTATAGTCCAAGTCAATTTCTGACTCATGGTTGAGGATTTCTTCAGTTTTATCGCTTAAAGTTTCTTGATAGATTTTCAAATGTTCAACAATATCAGCAAAGGTGGGTTTAGCTTGTTTGAGAGTAGCCGCAATAAAGCCCAAGGGATTATTCATTTCGTGGGCGACACCAGCAACTAAGTTACCTAATGCAGACATCTTTTCACTTTGTACGATTTGTAATTGGGCGTTTTGCAAAGCTAGTTCAGCTTGTTTGCGTTCACTGATATCCAACAACAGTCCATCCCAGACTAACGTGCCATCGACAAGTTTTTCTATGCGTGCTTCCCCGTGAATCCACTTGGTAATTCCAGAGGGGGTAACAATTCGCCCCTCCCACCGCCAAGGAGTCAAGGTTTGAACTGAATCTGCAATCGACTGACGCTGAGATTCAGCATCCTCTGGATGCGCCATATCCAAGATGATCTGCACATTGGCGATCGCTTGTTCGGCGGTGACTTCATAGAGGTCATAACAGTCGTTACTAATGTATGACATTGACACCGAACCATCAGTAGTCATCAAAAATTGATACACCACCCCAGGAACGTTATCTACTAGATTATGGAAACGAGATTGAGCAGTTTTTAACTCATGGAGCGATCGCTTGTTGGGCAGATTCTAAGGAATGTTGATAAAGTTGGGCATTTTCTAGGGAAATGGCGGCTTGGGCGCAGAGTAGGTTGAGGAGTTCGACGCGCTCTTTTGTAAACGCCCCGGTTGCTAAACTATTTTCTAGATATAAAATCCCCAGTAATTTTCCTTGATGCAAAATCGGGCTGCACAAAATACTCTGAGGTTGCTGGCGGATAATATAGGGTTCATTAGCTAAGGTGGTATCTACGGTTGCATCCAATAAGACAACAGTTTGTTGACTGTGCTTAACTTTGTAAATCAGCTTGTGGGGAATCTCTTGACTATCTTCCACAGGAATTTGCTGCAATACCACTGGGTTTGTTCCTTGGATAATTGAGCCTTTAATTACCAGACGCTCATCTCGCAACAGCATTAACACACACTTATCAGCCCCAGCAGTTTCGATGATGATAGACAGTAACGATGAAAGTAGTTTGTCTAGTTCGATTTCAGAGGAGATAGTCTGAGAAGCTTTGAGAATTGCTTTTAAATCGAGAGTAGCTGAGACACTGCTACTGCTGGATGTACCAGAACTGGTAGATGTCACAGTCCCCAAGCTGATGATAGTTTCGTTAGTAGAAACAACAGAACGACTTTGCTGTAATATAGGGGCGAGTAATTGGGGATAGCGTTTTTCTAAGTCGGCGACTTTGGCTTTTGCTCCCCAACGAGCATAACAATAATATGCTTCCTGCATATAACCTGCGGCGACTTTCTCTTTCCCCCAAGCCAGGTAAAATTTTGCTGCTAATTCGTTAGCTAAACCCTCTTCTTGAATATAGCCATTGGCTTTAGCACCTACAATAGCGCGATCGTAGCAGTCTCCTGCTTCATAGTTATGTCCTAATACCTGATATTGTTCAGCTTTGACCAAATCAAACTTATGCTGATGATTCATGGGAGCATATTTAACCCATTGTTGTTGCAATTTTGTTTGATTTTCTTCTACCTGTTGCAGTAGTTGCGATCGCTCCTCTAATCCTTGACGCAAAGTAGCCAACGCCGTCAAAGAATCGTAGAAATAAAATTCCGCTTCTCCCAAACTTCCCGCTCCACCGTTGAAATAGCGTTTTACCTCAACGGTATAAATCCGAGCAGTTTCTACATAGTCAAATAAACAACACAACATCAGTTTAAGCACATAAAATGCGTACAAGCACAGCACGTCACGCACTGAGATGAGTTGGGGGAGAAACTCTGTCTCTTCAATGGCTTCCCCCGCAAAAATATGGGGAGATTCTGAATCTCCTAACAAATTTAAAGTACCTTGCCAATAGACTCGACACCAATTTGCTGGGGTTAATTGACTCATTTGGACTAACGCCTGATGATAGGCGCGAATTTCTGGCTCTAAGATATCGAGAGGACGACCGCACCAGAAGGAATTAGCACAGAAAGCATGGGCATTATATCCGGCATACTCTATGTTTCCCACTTCCAATCCTGTAGTGTATCCTTCTTGTATCAAAGGTAGAACGTCTCGAATGTGGAATTTGCGATGTGATGTAAACAGCCCAGCCACATGAAATACCTCTGGTTTAATCACTTTTGCGTCTAAGGTTGAGGTAAGTTGTATAGCCAACTGATTGAATTTCACTGCTACATCCACATCTTGTAAAAAATTAGCAGCAATAATGCTGTAGCAAGAATAAGCAGCTATAGAAGCGGGTGTATTACCATATTCAATGGATAGCTTTACGGGTATCGTCACCAGCGCAACATACAACGAAGAACCCGATATATAGGCAGATGAGAACAAACGAGTTACGATTTCAATGATCGCTATAATTCGGCGATCGCTCATTCTCGGTAGGTGTACCAAATCCTCAATGTCACGCTCTCCTATCAGTTGATTTACCTCAGCGATAATCGGCAGAAAATCATCCTCCGTCATGGTTTCGGGCAGTGGTAAGCCCAGCAAAGCTAAAACATTTCGGGCTACCTCAATCGATTCCAGTAATTTGTTTTGAGAGATCAGAGAAACAATGCGAATCCGGTAGACGTTGACTTTTTCTAGTACAGAGTGTACTTGCTCAATTACTGTTTCAATCATAGATTCCATCGCCGCATAATCTCCGCATAAAGATGCTAATTCTGCGGCTAACTCGTAGAAAGCCAAGGTGATTTCATACTGTCTTTGCCAAGCTGTTTCTCCCAACAAAGATAAGCCGATGCGAACATATTCGCGCCCCCCTTGATAAGCTGTTGTCGTCCTCGCTTTACGAGCTGCAATCAGATTGAGACGAGCGAGATCATCCCGTTGGTGTTGCTCGCTCATTAATGTCTGGCCATGATTTAATTGACCGACTAACTCAAATATGCGTTCTTCTGTGTCTTCTGAGGATATTTGGGATAATAGTAATTGTCCAATTTTGTAGTGAGTTGCCTGTTTTTGTTCATCAGGAATCAGAGAATAAGCTGCTTGCTGTACTCGGTCATGTAAAAATTTGTAATTAACAGTCTGTTGATTTTCTGAGGTATGTTTTAAAGTTTCTGACCCAATATAAAATTTATAAACATCGCTAATTGGTAAAATCAAACCTTCTTGTAATGCTTTCCACAAAATAGCAGCAGTTTCAATTTGAGATTGTTGTGAAACAATTGCTAAAGTAGCTAAGTCAAAAGAGTTGCCAATACAAGCCGCTAACTGCAATCCCTGTTGAGTTGATTGCGGTAGTTTTTGCAATTGCAAACTCATAAAAGCTACAATGTCATCTGTAATTGCTTGCAGTTTGACTTCAGCAATATCACATTGCCAACAGTTTAATTCAAAATCAAAGCTAATCAGTCCATCTTGATGCAATGCTTTAAGAAACTGGGTGGTAAAAAATGGATTACCTTTGGTTTTTTGATAAATTAATTTAGAAAGACTCCAGACCAATTCTTCTGCACATTTGAGTGTTTCAGCTACTAATTGATTGACTTTGATTTGACTCAGTGGTGCTAAAGTAATTGTGTTAATGGTGGCTTGTGTCTTGTGGATTTCGCTCAAGGTTATCAATAAGGGATGTCCTGGATTAACTTCGTTATCACGATAGGCACCAATAATGAAAAGATGACCGGTATCAGCCATTAATAGCTGCATTAACTTGAGTGATGCGGAATCAGCCCATTGTAAATCATCCAGGAATATGACTAAGGGATGTTCTTTAGTTGTAAAAACTTGGGTGAATTTTTGAAATAATAGATTAAAGCGATTTTCTGCGGCTACACCTGATAGTTCTACTGCGGGAGGTTGAGTACCAATAATGTTTTCTAATTCGGGAATGACTTCAATAATTACCTGACCATTTTCGCCTACAGCCTCTAATATTTTGTGCTTCCATTCCTGAATTTGGGCATCGCTTTCGGTTAACAATTGCCCCATTAAATCGCGGAATGCTTGCACAAAAGCCGAAAAGGGAATATTGCGTTGAAACTGGTCATATTTACCTTTAATAAAATAGCCCCGTTGTCTAACGATTGGTTTATGCACTTCATTAACAACCGCAGTCTTACCAATTCCAGAGAAACCAGCTACCAGCATCATTTCGGTTGCACCAAGGCTGACTCTATCGAAGGCTTCTAGTAGAGTTTGAACTTCGGATTCTCTGCCATATAATTTATCAGGAATAATGAAGCGATCGCACAAATCCCGACTCGCAATTTTAAAGTCTCCAATCTCACCAGTTTCTTTTAGCTGAATTAAACATTTTTCTAAATCAAACTTCAAACCTAACGCACTCTGATATCTATCTTCAGCATTCTTTGACATCAATTTACTGACGATTTTTGAGATAACCAAGGGAATATCTGGATTAATTTCATGTATGAGGGGCGGAATTTTCGCCAGATGAGAATGTACCAATTCCATTGCATCATGAGATGAGAATGGTAACTCATCTGTAAGTAATTCATAGAATGTCACACCCAAAGAATAAAAATCTGTACGATAATCAATTCCCCGATTCATTCTCCCTGTTTGTTCAGGAGATATATAAGCGAGTGTTCCTTCTAAAACATTCGGGTTAACTAGGGTTTGGGTTTCTCTGGGTAATAGTGATGCGATACTAAAGTCAATTAATTTAACCTGTTTCGTTTCAGGATTAATTAAGATATTGCCGGGTTTAATATCTTTATGAATAATTCTTTCATGGTAGAGTAAGTCTAGGATGTCACAAAGTGCGATCGCTATTACTAAAAACTCTTGTAGAGATGGTAAGGTTTTCCCCATTCTCCACTCCTTGAGAGAAATACCGCCAAAGTCTTCCATGACTAACATATAGCCATTATTGATTGCGTCAAGGCTATAGGTTTGAATAATTAGAGGTGAGTTGAGATTTTTCCCTATGGTATATTGATTGCGAAATAATAAGAGTTCGCTAAAGCTGGGATAGGGATTTTTTAGTAGTTTAATAACTACTGGTACTGAGTCACTTTCTCGAAGTGCGCGATAAACCAGCGTTCTCGAACCATTGTAGAGTTCTTCACTAATGCGATATCCGGGAATACTGACAAGAGTGCTAACCATAATTGCGCTCATTCTGATGATTTCTCAATCTAGTATTCCCAGATAGCTGAATTGATCTCAAAGTGAAAGCTAAGATTTACACTGGTATTTCAATAATAAATTCAGTACCTTCGCCTAGACTAGATTGGCAAGATAACTTACCTCCGTGTTTTTCTTCAACGATTTGTTTAGCTATAGCCAAGCCTAAACCTGTGCCTTTACCAACTCCTTTAGTAGTAAATAAATGGTCAAAGATTTTGTGTTTTACCTCTTCGCTCATGCCCTTAGCATTATCTGCAATCGAGATTTTTACGGATTGCTCCGCTATTGATGTAGTAACTTTAATTTGGTTAGGATGAGCCTTAATTTCCTCCAGATTACGTCCGTAGTTTGATTCCTCTAATGCATCAATTGCATTCGCTAGAATATTCATAAATACCTGATTTAATTGCCCAGGAAAACATTCAACCAGGGGTAAATCACCGTAGTTAGTGATTATTTCAATCGCTGGACGTTGTTCGTTAGCCTTGAGACGATGTTTGAGAATTAAGATTGTGCTATCAATGCCTTCATGAATATTAAATGGTACTTTGTAATCTCTATCAGCACGGGAGAAAGTGCGTAGGGAAGTACTAATGTTTTTTAATCTATCGCAAGCCATTGTCATGGAATCGAGCATTTTAGGCAAGTCTTCTAAGCTATATTCCAAATCGATTTCCGACTCGTGGTCGAGGATTGCTTCAGTTTTATCGCTTAAGGTTTCTTGATAAATTTTCAAGTGTTCAATAATATCGGCAAAGGTCGGTTTAGCTTGTTTGAGAGTTGCCGCAATAAAGCCCAAAGGATTATTCATTTCGTGAGCGACACCAGCGACTAAGTTACCCAATGCAGACATTTTTTCACTTTGGATAATTTGTAATTGGGCTTGTTGTAAATCTTGCAGTGCTTGTTGAGCTTGTTGGTAAAGTCGGGCATTTTCTAGGGAAATGGCGGCTTGGGCGCAGATGAGGTTGAGTAGTTCGATGCGTTCGCCCTTGGCGTTGGCGGAGCCATCGCTTGTAAACGCTCCTTTTGCTAAATTATTTTCTAGATATAAAATCCCCAGCAACTTACCTTTATGTAAAATTGGCATACACAAGATACTTTGAGGTTGCTGACGGATGATATAGGGATCGTTAGCAAAGGTGATATCTGCGGCTGCATCCAACAAGACAACAGTTTGTTGGTTGTTTTTGACTTTGTAAATCAGCTTGTGGGGAATATCTTGGCTGTCTGCAATGGCAAGACTTTGCAACACAATGGGTTGTGTTATTTGGGTAATTGAGCCTTGAATTAGCAGATGATTGTCTTGCAACAGCATTAACACACATTTATCAGCCCCAGCATTTTCGATGACGATGGTAAGTAACGATGAAAGTAGCTTGTCTAGTTCGATTTCACCGGAGATAGCCTGAGATGCTTTGAGAATTGCTGTTAAATCTAGGGTATCTGAAACACTGGTGCTGTTGGATATAGCAGAACTGATGGAGGTGACAGTCGCCAAAGGAAAAATAGTTTCGTGAGTAGAAACAACCGAACGGCTTTGCTGTAATATAGGTGCGAGTAATTGGGAATAGCGTTTTTCTAAATCAGCGACTTTGGCTTTGGCTCCCCAACGGGCATAACAATAATATGCTTCTTGCATATAGCTGACAGCGATTTTTTCTTTACCCCAATCAAGATAAAATTTGGCAGCCAGTTCGTTAGCTAAAGCTTCATCTTGAATAAAGTTGTTTTCTTTAGCTAGAAAAATAGCACAGTCATAACATTCAATGGCATCAATTTTGTTACCCAATACTCGATGATGTTCTGCGGCGACTAATTCCCAGCGATGGCGATGATTACAAGCAGCTAAATTTGCCCAATGCTGTAATTTATCTTGATGGTGTTGTACTGTTAGTAAGATTGACTCACGCTCTTGTGTGGATGCTGTTGCATACTGAGTTAATTGAATCAGCGCATCATAAAATGAGTAGAGGGGAATCATAAATTGCCCCACGCAACCATCTAGATATTGTCCAGTTTGAGCAGATGTTTTATATGCCTCACTATTTTGCCCGAAGAGATAATAGAGAAAGGCTTGGTTGAGATACCACATACACAACGCTGTTCTTTGATTGACAGCTTGTAGTTTAGGGAGAGACAATTCTTTACTAAAAATATTTCCACTCAGGCAATGTGGCACTTCTGCTTGCCCTAATAAATTTAGTACAGTTTGTTGATAAACTTCTTGACAATCTAGAACGATTTCTTGTTTGTAGCGATGAGTAATTTGACGATAAACATCCATTGTCTGTGCCAGTTCTGTTAGTTCTTGACCTGTATGGTAAGCGTAATAACAGTATGACATAGCACCCCGGCAAGCCATCTCAATTTCTCCAGTTTCTAACCCACTGTGGTAGGTTTCTTCTAATCCAGAAAGCACTTGAGAAAGAGGAATTTTCCAATGTTTAGTGAAGAGATAAACTATATACAAATTGCGAGTTTTTAATGATATTAATTGGAATTTTTCTCGAAGGTTTAATGCTAATTCTCCAAACTGATAACCGTTTTCGATATCGCCAATAATGCCACATAAAATTAACCCATAATCACCGTAAGCAAATACAGAAACAGGACAGTTACCAAATTTGATAGATAATTCTACCTGCTTGAAAATGAGTAATGGCATAAGATTGGGAGCCACCATATATGCAGGAGGTACTAAAGCTGTCAAGATTTCCATTGCTGCTATCAGATGGGGATCTGTCATTATTGGTAGATATAAGAAACTACTGGAGTCTTTGTCTGCCCAAAGTAGTTGCGTTATACTAAAAGCTTGGCCAATATCTTCCTGAGTAGGTTGTTCGGGAAATTCAATACCAAAGGAATTTAACAAATTTAACCCCATTTGCACAGAATTTAGGAGTTTTCCTTGAGCGTTAGAACCTAAAATCCGAGTTTGTTGAACTTTGATCGTATCAAGTAAGGTTTTTGCTTGTTGCAATACCACACTTGCCCATTCTTCCATCTGCTCAAAATTGGTGTTGAGATAGCTGGCTTCGGCGATTTCTTCATGAAGTGCCAGAGTCAAGGGATAATGGCTTTCCCAAGCAGTTGCAGGTAACAGTTCTATACCTATGCTTAGATAATTAATGGCTGCATTATAGGCAGTAGAAACCTTAGCTTTGCGTCCAGCCGCAAGATTTAAGTCAGCTAAATTTTCTCGCTCTTGGGGTGTTGTAATTAGGGCAATACCAACATTGCAATGATTGACGATATCAAATAATCGTTCTTCCCTTTCGCTGGGGTCAGAATTTTGCAATAATAGCCGACCAATTTGCAGGTGAGTAGTTTGTTTTTGCTCGTCAGCAATCAGTGAATAAGCTGCTTGTTGTACTCGGTCATGTAAAAATTTGTAGGTAACAGTTGCTTGATTTTCTAATGTCTGTGACTGGGTTGCTTGTCCGACATAAAACTTATAAACATCATTAATTGGTAAAATCAAACCTTCTTGTAATGCTTTCCACAAAGCAGATGCTGTCTCAATTTCTGATTGTTGTGAAACAAGGGCCAAAGTATTTAAATCAAAGGAGTTGCCAATACAAGCAGCTAACTGCAATACTTCTTGAGTTGATAAAGGTAGTTTTTGCAGTTGCAGACTCATAAAAACAACAACATCATCTGTAACTGCTTGTGTTTTTACCTGGGCAATATCACATTGCCAACAGCCTAATTCAAAATCAAATTGAATTAATCCTTCTTGATGTAGTGCTTTGATAAACTGCGTGGCAAAAAACGGATTACCTTGAGTTTTTTGATAGATTAATACTGAAATATTCCAGGCTAATTCTTCTGGACATTTGAGGGTATCAGCTACTAAATGGTTGACTATATTTTGAATTAAGGGTTTTAAAGTAATTGTATGAATCTGAGCTTGTTTTTTTTGGAGATCGCCCAAAGTCAACATTAATGGATGTGCTGGTGGAACTTCGTTATCGCGGTATGCACCAATTAATAATAGATGGCATGTATCAGCCATTAATAACTGTATTAATTTTAATGATGCCGAATCTGCCCATTGCAAATCATCTAAAAATATGACTAAGGGATGTTCTTTAGTGGTAAAGACTTGGGTGAATTTTTGAAATAATAAGTTAAAGCGATTTTCGGCGGCGGTTCCTGATAATTCTACTGCTGGGGGTTGTTCGCCAATAATGTTTTCTAATTCTGGGATGACTTCAATTATTACCTGTCCGTTTTCACCTACAGCCTCCAATATTTTATTTTTCCATTGCTGAATTTGCTCATCGTTTTCTGTTAATAATTGCCCCATTAAATCTTTAAAGGCTTGCACAAAGGCAGAAAAGGGAATATTGCGATTAAACTGGTCAAATTTGCCCTTAATAAAATAGCCGCGCTGTCTGACAATGGGTTTATGCACTTCGTTGACAACCGCAGTTTTCCCAATTCCCGAAAACCCAGCCACTAGCATCATTTCTGTTGCACCAAGGCTGACTCTCTCAAATGCTGCTAATAGGGTTTTAACTTCCTTGTCTCTGCCATAAAGTTTATCGGGAATAATGAAGCGATCGCACAAATCCCGACTAGCAATTTCAAAGTCTCCAATCTCACCAGTTTCTCTTACCTGAGTTAAACATTTTTCTAAATCAAATTTCAATCCCAATGCACTCTGATATCTATCTTCGGCATTTTTCGCCATCAATTTGCTGACAATTCCTGAGAGGACTGAAGGGATATTGGGATTAATTTCATGTAATAACGGTGCAGTTTTAGCAAGATGAGAATGTACCAATTCCATCGCATCATTTGATACAAAGGGTAATTCTCCTGTCAGTAATTCATAGAAAGTTACACCCAGGGAATAAAAATCTGTGCGATAATCAATAGAGCGATTCATTCTCCCTGTCTGTTCTGGAGAGATATAAGCAAGTGTACCTTCTAAAACATTGGGGTTAACTAGAGTTTGGGTTTCTCTGGGTAATAGGGAAGCAATACTAAAGTCGATTAATTTAACTTGTTTGGTTTGAGGATTAATTAAGATATTGCTGGGTTTAATATCTTTATGAATAATTCTCTCATGGTAGAGTATATCTAAGGTGTCGCAGAGTGCGATCGCTATTTCTAAAAACTCCTCAACAGATGCGACACTCTGATTTTTAGTGAAATAATCCTTAAGGGAAATACCGCCAAAATCCTCCATGACTAACATATAGCCATTATTGATTGCATCAAGGCTATAGGTTTGAATAATCAGAGGTGAGTTGAGATTTTTACCAATAGTGTATTGATTGCGAAATAACAACAGTTCGCTAAAACTGGGATAAGGATTTTTCAGCAGTTTAATAACTACTGGTACTGAGTCAGTTTCTCTAACTGCACGATAAACCAGCGTTCTCGAACCATTGTAGAGTTCTTCACTAATGCGATATCCGGGAATACTGACAAGAGTGCTAACCATATTGCGCTCACCCTAATGATTTCTCAATCTAGTATTCCCAGATAGCCGAATTTATCTGTAAGGTAAAGCTAGAATTTACACAGGAATTTTAATGATAAATTCAGTACCTTCTCCTGGTGCGGAAATGCAACTTAATTGACCGCAATGTTTTTCTACGACAATTGAATAGCTAGTTGATAGCCCCAAGCCAGTACCGCTACCTACTGGTTTTGTCGTAAAAAATGGATTAAATATCTGATTTTGCACCGATTGATTCATTCCTATACCGTTATCGGCAATCCGAATAATTACATTTTTAGTTTCAGTTAATTCGGTTTTAATCATAATAGTTGGTTGGCGATTGTTATCTGATGTTTCTAAAGCATCAATGGCATTATTGATGATATTCATAAACACTTGGTTGAGAGCCGAAGCATAACAATTAACTAAAGGTAAGACTCCATATTGTTTACTGAGTATAATTTCTGGACGTTTACTATTACTTTGAAGTCGATGCTGCAAAATTAACAACGTACTTTCAAGACCAGAGTGAATGTCTACTTCTTTGATTTCTGATTCATCCAAGCGGGAAAAATTTCGTAGGGACAGCACTATTTGACGGATGCGTTCTGCTCCCACTTTCATCGAAGATAGGAGATTAGGTAAATCATTTAAGATAAATTCTAGGTCAATATCTGCAATCTTTTGGGCAATTTCTGGCAATGTTTGCGGATAAATTGACTGATATAAATGATTTAACTCAATTAAGGAGGTCACATATTCATTGGCTGCTGATAAGTTGCCATAGATAAAATTAATCGGATTATTAATTTCATGAGCAATTCCCGCAACTAATTGTCCTAAACTGGACATTTTCTCAGCTTGAATTAGTTGGGCTTGAGTTGAGTACAGTTGATTGAGTGTTGACTCTAGCTGAGTGGCTTTTGTTGTTAATTCCTGAGTACGTTCTGCTACTTTTTGTTCAAGATTATGGGAATAGTTCTCTAATTGATGATACAGTTTGGCATTCTCTAGAGAAATTGCCGCTTGGGTGCAGAGTAAGTTGAGTATTTCAATGCGTTCGCTGGTAAATGCTCCCAATGTTAAATTATTTTCTAAGTATAAAATGCCCATCAATTTGCCCTGATTAAGAATTGGCGCACAGAAAATACTCTTGGGTGCATGGTGCAGAATATAAGGATCAGCCAGCAAAGTTGGCTCGACTACGGCATTTTCTACAACAGCCGCAACCAGAGTATTTTTAACTCGATTAATTAAGCTAACAGATACGATTTCTTCACAGGGTAGAGATTGTAAAATTATGGCTCTTTGTTGGAATTGAGATAATGCTTCAATTACCCAACAATCACCTTTTGGCATCAGTAATGCACATTTATCGGCTCCAGCATTTTCCAAAATTACTTGAAGTAAGGTTGAGAGTAATTTCTCTAACTCAATTTCGCACGAAAGTGATTGAAAGGCTTTAATAATAGTTGCTAAATCAAGGGCTTGTGAAAGGCTAGTATTGCTCAGGGAGGAACTTTGAATTGTGTGAGAGGAGATAGACAGGATTGTTTCTGTTGGTTTGAAAGTCGGTTGTTGTTTGTGCAGAATTGGTAGCAGTAATTGGGGATAGCGGCGTTCTAAATCGATGACTTTGGCTTTTGCACCCCAACGGGCATAACAGTAATAAGCCTCCATCATGTAGGTTTGAGCAATTTTTTCTTTGTCCCAATCAAGATAGAATTTGGCAGCCAATTCGTTAGCTAAGGCTTCTTCGTTGAGGAATTGGTGAGTTTTAGCCAGGGTAATGGCTTGCTCGTAATGCTCCATTGCTGCTAATTTATCGCCACAAACTCGACACTTTTCTGCTTCCACCAAATGCCATTTATGTAAATGATTCATGGGTGCATTTTCCGCCCACTGATGCAGAGTTTTTTGATGGGTTTCTACTTCGGCGAAAATTTTCTCTGGTTCTGTGGAAACAAGTGCTAAGTGGGTCAGGGCTGCATAGAAATGGAACAAGGGAACTAAAAACATTCCTGACACTGCCATTAAATAAGATTTAAATTGGGTGATATATTCGAGGGCAGCGTGATAATTGCCAAAAGAGTAGGCAAGTAACAGTTTGTAGTTATAGGTAAAAGCGAACGCAGTGAGATCCCTATCCTGTTCATGCTTCGGGAACATCACCGTTTCATCATAGAAAGTGCCAATTAAGCGATCGCTTTGGCTGACTGTTTCTCTAAATTGCGCCACTGTTTGCTGCACCATATCCAAATAAATCCGCGCCGAATCTTGTTTAAATTGAGCCAGAGCAGTACTGTAAGTATGTAATTCATCTGCCAAAGCGTTCAGTTCTGCACCTGTGAACAACCTCCCAAAGGCATACCCTTGTATGCTATAGCCAGCGTAGAGAAAATCACCGTTTTCCATCCCCGCCCGATAGCTTTCTTTCTGGATGATTAGTGTTGTTAACAGTGCTTGTCGGTGATGGTGGATGAAAGCCCCAAAAAGGTTGAGAGTGATGCACTTCATACCTGGAACATTCAATTTTTCCAGTAATGAGAGAGCTAATTTACCAAACTCATAGCCAATTTCGACTTCGCCAAAAAAAGCACACATCACCATCCCATGAATTGCATAGCCAGGGATTGAGGCGGGAGTATTACCAAATTCCAGCGATAAGCGTACCATCGTCGCACCGAGAATAGGCATTAAACCAGGTATTCCCAGTAATACTGGTGGAAACAACATACTTAATATCTGGATTGCAGCTTGAGCTTGAGGTTCGCTCATTAGGGGTAAATCTATCAGTGCAGCAATTTCTCGGCTTTGGAGTTGCTGATTCACTGCTGCTAAGGCTTTCCTAATCTGCGTTTCGTCTACTTGGCTGGGTAATTCTACTCCCAGTTGAGCTAGAGCTTCTCTACCTACTGCGATCGCTGCTAATATTTGGCTACTAGCGGTGAGTGCGGCAATTTGAATTTCGTAGATTTTAACTTTGTCAATAATGCTCTGTGCCTGCTGCAACACCAAGAAAGCAAGTTGTTCCATAGCGTCAAAATCACCATTCAAATAACTGGCTTCTGTTGCTGCTATATACAAATTCAAAGCTAATTCATACTGACTTTGCCAACAATTAATCTCTAATAACTCAATTCCCGTCTGAAAATACTCTCTAGCGGCGGTGTATGCAGTGGAATTTCGAGCTTTATTTCCAGCTTTTAAGTTGAGTTTTGCTAAGGCTTTTCGTTCTTGTGGTTGATGAATTAATACTTGTCCTTGATTCAAATGTCCCACAATATCAAACAGTTTTTCTTCTCGTTCTATTTCAGCAGAATTTTGCAGAAGTAACTGTCCTATTTTCAGATGCGTTACTTGCTTTTTTTCATCAGGAATCAGGGAATAAGCTGCTTGTTGAACGCGGTCGTGTAAAAATCGATAAACTGGATTAGCTGCTGCATAATCACTAGATATATGTTCAAATTTAACAAAGAATTTATAGATTTTCGTGTTCGGAATAATCAGCCCTTCTTGCAATGCTTTCCATAAATCTGCCGCAGTCGCTTCTAGTACTTGTTCTGAAATAATCGCCAATGTTTGCAAATCAAACTGTGCCCCTATGCAAGCTGCTAACTTGAGAATATTTTGAGTGTGTTGTGGGAATTTCTGCAATTGTAGGGACATAAATTCAACCACATCATCAGTAATTGCTAAAGCTTTGATTCGAGCGATATCGCACTGCCAATTGCGAGATGCGAAGTCAAAGGTAATTAGCTGTTCATTATTTAATGCTTTAAGAAACTGGGTAGAGAAAAAAGGATTACCTTTGGTTTTTTGATAAATTAATGTTGTCAAAGATTGTGCTGGCAATAATTCACAATTTAGTGTATCTGCGACTAACTGGTTGAGCTTGGCTTCACTTAATGGTTGGAGAATGATTTTATTAACTAATACTTCAGATTTTTTCAGTTCATCTATCGTCATGATAAATGAGTGAGTTGATGATACTTCATTATCCCGGTATGCTCCCAATAACAATAAATATTTTGTATCTTGCATCAACAGTTGTAACAATTTTAGCGATGCAGAATCCGCCCATTGCAAATCATCTAAAAACATCACTAAAGGATGTTCTTGATTAGTAAAAACTTGTACAAACTTTTGCAAGAGCAAATTAAATCTATTTTCGGCAGCAGTTCCTGATAGTTCTGTAGCTGGTGGTTGTGCGCCAATAATATGTTCCAATTCGGGAATTACATCAATTAAAACTTGTCCATTTTCACCCACAACTTCCAGAATTTTGGTTTTCCAAATTTGCAATTGTGCATCAAATTCTGAGAGTAATTGCCCCATTAAATCGCGGAATGCTTGCACAAATGCCGAAAACGGAATATTTTGTTGAAATTGGTCATATTTACCTTTAATAAAGTAGCCGCGTTGTCTGACAATGGGTTTATGCACTTCGTTGACAACCGCAGTTTTCCCAATTCCAGAAAACCCTGCTACCAGCATTATTTCTGTTGCGCCTTGACTGACACGTTCAAAGGCTTCTAGTAGGGTTTGAACTTCGGTTTCTCTACCATAAAGTGTATCAGGAATGATGAAGCGATCGCACACATCCCTTTGTCCAATCTCAAAGCTTTGAATTTCTCCAGTTTCTTTTAGCTGAATTAAACATTTTTCTAAGTCAAATTTTAATCCCAATGCACTCTGATACCTATCTTCGGCATTTTTCGCCATCAATTTACCGACTATTTCTGAGATAACTGAGGGGATATCTGGATTAATTTCATGTATTAATGGGGGATGTTTAGCGATATGACAATGTACCAATTCCATCGCATCATTAGATGCAAAGGGTAATTCTCCTGTCAATAATTCATAGAATGTCACACCCAGAGAATAAAAATCTGTGCGATAGTCAATCCCCCGATTCATTCTCCCTGTTTGCTCTGGAGATATATAAGCGAGTGTACCTTCTAAAACATTGGGGTTAACTAGAGTTTGGGTTTCTCTGGGTAATAATGATGCAATACTAAAGTCGATTAATTTAACTTGTTTAGTTTCAGGATTGATTAAGATATTGCTGGGTTTGATATCTTTGTGGATAATCCGCTCATGGTAGAGTAAATCTAGGATGTCGCAGAGTGCGATCGCTATTACTAAAAATTCCTCTCTAGATGTAACACGCTGATTTTTAGAAAAATAATCCTTGAGGGAAATACCGCCAAAATCTTCCATGACTAACATATAGCCATTGTGCAGAGATTCAAGGCTATAGGTTTGAATAATCAGGGGTGAGTTGAGATTTTTGCCAATGGTGTATTGGTTGCGAAATAATAACAGTTCGCTAAAGCTGGGATAAGGATTTTTCAGCAGTTTAATGACTACTGGTACTGAGTCAGTTTCTCTAACTGCGCGATAAACTATTGTTCTCGAACCATTGTAGAGTTCTTCACTAATGCGATATCCGGGAATACTAATAAGAGTGCTAACCATATTACGCTCATCTGATATTTTCTCAATCTAGTATTCCCAGATGGATAAGTAGAGCTACAATTTATACGGCATATTAATGATAAATTCAGTGCCTTCACCAATAATAGATTGGCAAGACAATTTTCCACCGTGGGTTTCTTCAACAATTTGTTTAGCTATAGCCAAACCTAAACCTGTGCCTTTACCGACAGCTTTGGTAGTAAATAAATGGTCAAATATTTTTTGTTTTACCTCTTCGCTCATGCCCTTACCATTATCTGCAATAGCAATTTTGATAAGATGGTTCTCCCTAGAAGTTGTTACGTTAATACAGTTGGGATGAGCTTTGATTTCTGCAAAACTCCGGACGTTGTTTGATTCTTCTAATGCATCAATTGCATTAGCTAGAATATTCATAAATACCTGATTTAATTGCCCAGGGAAACATTCTATTTGGGGTAAATTACCGTAGTTAGTGATTATTTCAATCGCTGGACGTTGTTCGTTAGCCTTGAGACGATGTTTGAGAATTAAGATTGTGCTATCAATGCCTTCATGAATATTAAATGGTACTTTGTAATCTCTATCAGCACGGGAGAAAGTGCGTAGAGAAGTGCTGATATTTTTTAATCTATCGCAAGCCATTGTCATGGAATCGAGCATTTTGGGCAAGTCTTCTATGGTATAATCCAAATCAATTTCTGACTCGTGGTCGAGGATTTCTTCAGTTTTATCGCTTAAAGTTGCTTGATAGATTTTCAAATGTTCAACAATATCAGTAAGTGTGGGTTTAGCTTGTTTAAGACTGGCAGAAATAAAACCTAAAGGATTATTCATTTCATGGGCGACACCAGCAACTAAGTTACCCAAGGCAGACATTTTTTCACTTTGAATGATTTGTAATTGGGCTTGTTGCAAAGCCAGTTCAGCTTGTTTACGCTCGCTAATATCCAACAACAGTCCATCCCAAATTAATGTGCCATCAACCAGTTTTTCTATTCTTGCTTCTCCGTGAATCCATTTAATAATTCCAGAAGGTGTAATAATTCTTCCCTCCCACAGCCAGGGAGTTAAGGTTTGAATTGAATCTGCAACCGACTGATAATAAGATTCAATATCTTCTGGATGTCCCATATCTATGAGGATCTGCACATTGGCGATCGCTTCCTCAACACTGATTTCATAGAGGTTATAACAGTCACTACTCATGTATGACATTGACACCGAACCATCGGTAGCCATCAGGAATTGATACACCACCCCAGGAACGTTATCTACTAGATTATGGAAGCGGGATTGGGCAGTTTGTAACTCATGGAGCGATCGCTTTAATTCTTGAGCAGATTCCTGAGAACGTTGATAAAGTTGGGCATTTTCTAGGGAAATGGCGGCTTGAGCGCAGATGAGGTTGAGTAGTTCGATGCGTTCGCTCGTAAACGCCCCCTGTGCTAAATTATTTTCTAGATATAAAATGCCCAACAACTTACCTTGATGCAAAATCGGGCTGCACAAGATACTTTGAGGCTGTTGACGGATAATATAGGGGTCGTGAGTTAAGCTGATATCTGCGGTTGCATCCAATAAAACAACAGTTTGTTGACTATGCTTGACTTTGTAAATTAGCTTGTGGGGAATATCTTCGCTATCTTCAATAGAAAGACTTTGCAACAAGACTGGTTTTGTTCCTTGGGTAATTGCACCTTGAATTAATAGATGATTGTCTTGCAACAGCATTAACACGCATTTATCTGCGCCAGCATTTTCGATGATGATGGAAAGTAACGATACAAGCAGTTTTTCTAGTTTGATTTCACCAGAAATTGTCTGAAATGCTTGGAGAATTGCTTTTAAATCTAGAGTATCGGAGACACTGCTGCTAGAGGCTGAAGCACTGCTTTTTGTGAAAGTCCCCAAGGGTAAAATAGTTTCGTTAGTGGAAAAAGGCGAACGGTTTTGTTGTAATATGGGGGCGAGTAATTGGGGATAGCGTTTTTCTAAATCGGCGACTTTGGTTTTTGCTCCCCAACGAGCATAACAATAGTAGGCTTCAATCATGTATTCTTGAGCTATACGCTGTTTGCCCCAATCAAGATAGAATTTTGCAGCTAGTTCGTTAGCTAGTGCTTCTTCTTGTATGTATTTGTTAGCTTTCGCCCCAGAAATTGCCTTGTCATAACATTCAGTTGCTGCGATTTTTTCACCCAAAACCCGATGACGTTCAGCCTCTACTAAATACCATTTATGCAGGTGATTCATGGGGGCTTGTTGCGCCCATTGATGCAGAATAGTTTGATGGCTTTGCATCTCAACTAGAATGTCTGCTGAATCGGTTGGCGACTGACTGGGTAAAAGTGCTAGATGTGTGAGGGCAGCATAAAAGTGGAAAATGGCAATATGCACAGATCCGGCTGCTGCCATAAAATAGGGCTGGATTTGGTGAATATAGTCAAGGGCAGCCTGATAATTGCTAAACCAGTAAGCAAGCATCAGTTTGTAGATATATGCAAAAGCGATAGGCACAAGATCGTTGTCTTGCTGATGCTTCGGCCACATTAGTGTTTCATCGTAAAAAGTGCCAATTAAGCTATCGGGTTGACTGACTGTTTCTTGCAAATTCTCCAATACTTGACGCACTAAGTTTACTAGAATACAAGTCGCATCTTGTTTCACTTGGGTCAAAAACAGACTGAAAGCAGGTAATTCGGCAGACAAAGTATCTAAGTTTACATTAGCGAACAGTGCCATATAGGCATAACCCTGCATATCATAGCCAGCATAGAGAAAATTGCCAGTTTCCATACAACCTGTATAGGCTTCTTTCATGGTCAATAGCGTTGCTAACAGCGATTGTTGGCGATGTTGGATAAAACCGCCAAAAATACCAGCAACAAAGCCCTTTATCGCTTGGTTGTTGAATCTTTCCTGTAAGGAGATAGCTAAATAACCAAACTCGTAGCCAGTTTCCACCTCGTTAAAAAAAGAACATAACATCATGCCATGAGTTACATATCCTATGATTGAGGCGGGATTATTACCAAATTGCAGCGATAAGCGTACCATTGTTGCACTCAGCAGGGGTAATAGACTCGGATTGCCAACCAATATGGGTGCAAACAAAATTTTCAACAATTGCATTGCGGCGATCGCTTTGGGTTCACTCATTATGGGTAAGTCTATGAGTGAAGCAATTTCCCTACCGTTGAGTTGGGCTTGCAAGTCTTGTAAGGCTTTGCCAATCTGAGTTTCGTCTGCTTGTGTGGGTAAGTCTATGCCAAATTCTTTTAGTGCGTCTCTGGCGATGGCGATCGCTTCTAACATCTGGCCGCGAGCTGTTTGGGCGGCGATTTGAATTTCAAAAATCTTTACTTTGTCAAAAATCGTCTGCGCCTGCTGCAATACTAGTGCAGCCTGGTGTTCCATGCTTTCAAAGTCACCATTCAAATAACTGGCTTCGGCAGCTGCTACATACAAATTTAGGGCTAATTCATATTGTGTTTGCCAGCAGTTGGACTCTAAAAGGGCGATCGCCGTTTGGAAATACTCGGTAGCGGCACTATAAGCAGTAGCAGTTTTAGCTTTTACCCCTGCTTGAAAGTTTAATTGGGCTAGGGTTTGGCGATCGTTTGGTTGAGTGATCAATCCCAAACCTTGATTTAGATGACCAACAATATCAAATAGTCTTTCTTCTTGCTCATGTTCTAACAATCGTTGCTGAAGTAATCGTCCAATTTGTAGATGAGTTACCTGTTTTTGGTCATCAGGAATTAGAGAATAAGCCGCTTGTTGGACTCGGTCATGTAAAAATTTGTAATTAACAGTTTGTTGCTTTTCTGAAGTAGATACTTGAGTTTCTTGCCCAACATAAAACTTATAAACATCACCAATTGGTACAATCAAACCTTCTTGTAATGCTTTCCATAAACAAGCTGCTGTTTCAATTTCGGATTGTTCGGCAACAATTGCTAAAGTGGCTAAATCAAAAGAGTTACCAATACAAGCAGCTAACTGCAATACCTGTTGAGTTGATGGCGGTAATTTTTGCAATTGCGAACTCATAAAAGCCACAACATTATCTGTGACTGCTTGGATTGCCACTTGGGAAATATCACATTGCCAACAGCCCAATTCAAAATCAAAGTAAATGATATTTTCCTGGTATAATGCCTTCAGAAAATGGGTAGTAAAAAATGGATTGCCTAAAGTTTTTTGATAGATTAATTTAGAAAGATTCCATGCCAAATCTTCTGAGCATTTGAGTGTATCAGCCACTAATTTATTTACTTTTCCTTGACTCAGAGGTGCTAAAGTAATCTTGTTAATTGTGGCTTGTGTCTTTTGGATATCACTCAAGGTCATCAATAATGAATGTCCAGGGGTGACTTCGTTATCACGATAAGCTCCAATAATGAAAAGATGACCTGTATCAGCCGTTAATAGCTGCATTAACTTTAATGAAGCAGAATCAGCCCATTGCAAATCATCTAAAAATATGACTAAGGGATGTTCTTTAGTTGTAAAAATTTGAGTGAATTTTTGAAATAATAAATTAAAGCGATTTTGTGCGGCTGTTCCTGATAGTTCTGTAGCTGGTGGTTGTTTGCCAATAATGTTGTCTAATTCGGGTATAACGTCAATAATGACTTGTCCATTTTCCCCAACAGCCTCTAATATTTTATGTTTCCATATTTGAACTTGCACATCACTTTCTGTTAACAATTGCCCCATTAAATCGCGAAATGCTTGCACAAAGGCACTGAAGGGAATATTCCGTTGAAATTGGTCATATTTACCTTTAATAAAATAGCCGCGTTGTCTGACAATTGGTTTATGCACTTCGTTGACAACGGCTGTTTTTCCAATTCCAGAAAACCCAGCAACAAGCATCATTTCTGTTGTGCCAAGGCTAACTCTATCAAATGCTTTTAGTAGGGTTTGAACTTCTTTGTCTCGTCCATAAAGTGTATCAGGAATGATGAAGCGATCGCACACATCTCGACTAGCAATTTCAAAGCTTTGAATTTCGCCAGTTTCTTTTACCTGAGTTAAACATTTTTCTAAATCAAATTTCAATCCTAATGCACTCTGATACCTATCTTCGGCATTTTTCGCCATCAGTTTATTAACGACTTCTGAAATAACCGAAGAGATATCTGGATTAATTTCATGTATTAATGGGGGATTTTTAGCAAGATGAGAATGTACCAATTCCATCGCATCATTAGATGCAAATGGTAATTCTCCTGTCAGTAATTCAAAAAATGTTACACCCAAAGAATAAAAATCTGTGCGATAATCAATTCCTCGATTCATTCTCCCTGTTTGCTCTGGAGATATATAAGCCAGTGTTCCTTCCAAGACATTGGGATTAACTAGGGTTTGGGTTTCTCTGGGTAATAGGGAAGCAATACTAAAATCGATTAATTTAACTTGTTTAGTTTCAGGATTAATTAAGATATTGCTGGGTTTAATATCTTTGTGGATAATCCGCTCATGATAGAGTAAGTCTAAGGTGTCGCAGAGTGCGATCGCTAAAACTAAAAACTCCTCTCTAGATGTGACACGCTGATTTTTTGTAAAATAATCCTTGAGAGAAATTCCCCCAAAGTCTTCCATAATTAACATATAGCCATTATTGATTGCTTCCAGGCTATAGGTTTGGATAATTAGGGGGGATTTGAGATTTTTGCCAATGGTGTATTGGTTGCGAAATAACAACAGTTCGCTAAAACTGGGATAAGGATTTTTCAGCAGTTTAATGACTACTGGTGCTGAGTCAGTTTCTCGAACTGCGCGATAAACTATTGTTCTCGAACCATTGTAGAGTTCTTCACTAATGCGATATCCGGGAATACTGACAAGAGTGCTAACCATATTGCGTTCATCCTAATGATTTCTCAATCTAGTATTCCCAGATAGCTGAATTTATCTGTAAGGTCAAGCTAGAATTTACACTGGTATTTCAATGATAAATTCAGTACCTTTACCGAGGATAGATTGGCAATTCAACTTACCACCGTGGGTTTCTTCCACGATTTGTTGAGCGATAGCCAAGCCTAAACCTGTACCTTTTCCTACAGCTTTGGTAGTAAATAAATGGTCAAAGATTTTGTGTTTTACCTCTTCGCTCATACCTTTACCATTATCAGCAATAGTAATTTTTACAAGATTATTATCCCTAGAAGTTGTGAGGGTAATGCGGTTAGGATTGGTTTGAATATCCTGAAAACTCCGGCCGTTGTTTGACTCATCTAAAGCGTCAATTGCATTAGCTAAGATATTCATAAATACCTGATTTAATTGCCCAGGAAAACATTCAACTAGGGGTAAATCACCGTAGTTAGTGATTACTTCAATTGCGGGACGTTGTTCGTTGGCTTTGAGACGATGTTTGAGAATTAAGATGGTACTATCAATGCCTTCGTGAAGATTAAATGGTACTTTATAGTCTCTATCAGCACGGGAAAAAGTCCGTAGAGAAGTGCTAATGTTTTTGAGCCGATCGCAAGCCATTGTCATGGAATCGAGCATTTTGGGTAAGTCTTCTAAGCTATATTCCAAATCAATTTCTGCCTCGTGGTCGAGGATTTCTTCAGTTTTATCGCTGAAAGTTGCTTGATAGAGTTGCAAATGTTCAACAATATCAGTAAGTGTGGGTTTAGCTTGTTGGAGACTAGCAGCAATAAATCCTAAAGGATTATTCATTTCGTGAGCGACACCAGCGACTAAGTTACCCAAGGCAGACATTTTTTCACTTTGGACGATTTGTAATTGGGCTTGTTGTAAATTATGTAGTGCTTGTTCTAATTCTTGGGCATATTGCTGAGAACGTTGATAAAGTTGGGCATTTTCTAGGGAAATGGCGGCTTGGGCGCAGATGAGGTTGAGTAGTTCCACGCGATCGCTGGTAAACGCTCCCTTTGCTAAACTATTTTCCAGATATAAAATGCCCAGTAATTTACCTTGATGTAAAATCGGGCTGCACAAAATACTTTGAGGCTGCTGACGGATAATATAAGGATCGTTGGCTAAGGTGGTATCTGTGGTTGCATCCAGCAATACCAAAGTTTGTTGATTGTGCTTGACTTTGTATATTAACTTGTGGGGAATGTCTTGGCTGTCTTCAATTGCAAGACTTTGCAACACAACGGGTTTTGTTCCTTGGGTAATTGCGCCTTGAATTAGCAGATGATTGTCTTGCAGGAGCATTAACACGCATTTATCAGCCCCAGCATTTTCGATGATGATGGAAAGTAAGGATAAAAGTAGTTTGTCTAGTTCGATTTCACCAGAGATAGCTTGAGATGCTTTGAGAATTGCTTTTAAATCTAAGGTATCTGAGATACTGGTACTACTGGATGTAGCAGCACTGCTAGATGTCACATTCCCCAAAGGAAAAATAGTTTCGTTAGTAGAAAGAACAGAACGGCTTGGTTGTAATATGGGTGAAAGTAATTGGGGATAACGGGTTTCTAAGTCAACGACTTTGGCTTTTGCTCCCCAACGGGCATAACAATAATATGCTTCTTGCATATAGCCTGCGGCAACTTTCTCTTTCTCCCAGTTGAGATAGAATTTAGCAGCTAGTTCGTTAGCCAGGGCTTCTTCTTGGATGTAGCCATTGGCTTTGGCACAAGAAATCGCTCGGTCGTAAAATTCTATTGCTGTAGTTTTATCACCTAAAACTTGATGTTTTTCTGCCTCCACTAAATAGAATCGATGCAACTGATTCATGGGTGCATAATTTGCCCACTGTTGCATGATTTGTTGATTTTCTGCTACCTGCTGTAAAATCTGCTGTTGTTCTGTGGATGATGCGGTAGGATATAAAGCAAGTTGCACTAAAGAATCATAAAAGTTGAGCAATGAAATATTAGTCATTGCATATCCTAAACCGGAAGATTGACATTGTTTAGCTTTAATCGCATATTCCACTGCCAAATCTAGGACTTGAAACAGATAGCAAAGCATCAATTTATTGACACAAAAATGCCATAAACTATTAGGATCTCTAGCTTGCCCATTTAATAGCAGCATTGAATTTTCATCGTAGGCTGTACCAACTAATTCCCAAGGTGTAGTTGTTGGCTCGATTAAATTCAAGACTATTTGGTGATAAATATTGTGATAATTTAGTGTGGCTTGTTTGTGAATTTTAGCTAAAGCTGCACCATAAATCGCCAACTCATTCGCTAGTGTAGTTAATTCTTGACCAGCAACATAAGCGTGGTAGCAATAAACAGATGCACCGTGGCAGGCAAAAGCTAAGTCTCCAATCTCTAAACCTCTGGCATAAGCTTGCAGTAGCGGCTTGAGGGTAGCGGTGAGAGGTTCTTTCCAGTGGGTGATAAAACCATGAACAACCACCAGGACTCTCGCTTCATATTCACTATCTGAAAACTTGGAAAGCAGTTGCAAAGCTAACTGACCAAATTCATAACCTGGGAGGATACTGTTTGACTGACCACTCAGCATCAGTCCATACCCTGAGTAAACAAAGGAACTAGCGGAGGTGTTGCCGTATTTGATGGATAGAGACAGTTCCTTCGGCACTAGCAAGCGGTGGAGTAGCGGTTTTCCTAGATAAGCAGGGGTATCTACTTTAACTAAGACACGTAAGGCAGTGCGTAATTCCGGTTGCTGCATTTCTGGTAAATCAGCTAACTCAGCTACTGTTTTATCACTGAGGAGAGCTTGAATTTCCTGTAAACCCAGAAAAAAATCTAGATCTGTCGGTTCTGAGGGAAACTCAATGCCAATCGGCTGCAAAAATTGCATGGCTGTATCAATAGCTGCCAAGAACTGACTTTGGATTGTGTAGGATTCAATTTTGATTTCGTAGACTTTGGCTGTATCAATGATTGCTTTAGCTTGTTGTAAAACTTCCTGGGCAAAGTTTTCCATTAAGTCCAGTTCGCCACTGAGATAACTGGCTTCGGTAGCTTCGTTATATAAGCTTAAGGTGAAATCATAGTTAGATTGCCAAGGGTTGAGAGGGAGTAACTCAATACTGATTTTTAGGTAAGCCAATGCAGCATTGTATGCGGTTGAGGCTTTGGCTTTTTTCCCGGCGATGAAATTTAAGCGGGATAGTTGATGGCGTTCTGTAGGTTCATGGAATTGTTCAATGCCAATATTTAATTGATTCGCGATCGCAAAAACCTGTTCCTCTATTTCTGCTTCTGGGGTATTTTCCCACAGTAAACGACCGATTTTGACATGGGTTGTCTGTTTTTGGTCATTGGGAATTAGGGAATAGGCGGCTTGTTGGACGCGATCGTGTAGAAACTTGTATTGTAGGGTTGCTTGTGAGGTATCCTGCGTTGCTTGAGTTTCCGACAAATAAAATTTGTACAAATCGCTTTGGGGCAGAATCAACCCTTCCTGTAATGCTTTCCACAATGTTGTTGCGACTTCTGTTTGGGATTGCTGGGAAACAATCGCCAGGGTGATTAAATCAAAATTTGCGCCAATACAAGCCGCCAGTTTTAATATCTCTTGGGTGGCTGGTGGTAGCTTTTGCAATTGCTGCGCCATCAATTCGACCACATCATCGGTCAACGCTGCATCTCGCACTTGCACAATATCACATTGCCAATGCCCTGCACCCCAGTCAAAGGTAATTAACTGATCTTGATGTAATGCCTTGAGGAACTGAGTGGCAAAGAAGGGATTTCCCTGAGTTTTCTGTATCACCAGTTCTGTCAGTGGTTGCACTACAGATGTGGGAGCATGAAGGGTATCGGCAATCAAATGATTGAGACTGCTGAAATTCAGGGGTTGTAGGGTGATGGTGTCGATTTTTGCCCCGGTTTTCTCCATCTCATTCAGGCTCAATATCAAGGGATGGGCGGCAAATACCTCATTATCCCGATACGCGCCTAACAGTAATAAACAACCCGTTTGCGACTCAGACATTAACACCTGAATCAAATTCAAGGAAGCAGAATCTGCCCATTGCAAATCATCCACAAACATCACCAACGGATGTAAAGGGGTGGTAAAGACTTGAATGAACCTTTGAAACAACAAATTAAACCGATTTTGGGCGGCGGTTCCTGATAATTCTGCTGCTGGGGGTTGTGCGCCAATAATCTGTTCCAATTCAGGAATCAGTTCGACAATCACTTGGGCATTTTCTCCCAGTGCTGCTGAAATCTGCGTTTTCCACTGTTGTAATTGGGTATCACTTTCGGTCAATAATTGCCCTATTAAATCTCGAAAGGCTTGCACAAAGGCACTGAAGGGAATATTGCGATTAAATTGGTCGAATTTGCCCTTAATAAAATAACCGCGTTGTCTGACTATGGGTTTATGCACTTCATTGACAACCGCAGTTTTCCCAATTCCTGAAAACCCAGCCACCAGCATCATTTCTGTTGTGCCTTGACTGACTCGCTCAAATGCTTCTAGTAGGGTTTGAACTTCGGCTTCTCTACCGTAAAGTTTATCTGGGATGATGAAGCGATCGCACACATCCCGACTAGCAATTTCAAAGCTTGAAATTTCACCAGTTTCTCTTAACTGAGTTAGACATTTTTCTAAATCTAATTTCAATCCCAATGCACTCTGATACCTATCTTCAGCATTTTTCGCCATTAATTTCCTGATGATTTCTAAGATAACCGATGGGATATCTGGATTCATTTCATGTATTAATGGGGGCATTTTAGCAATATGAGAATGCACCAATTCCATCGCATCATTAGATGAGAATGGTAACTCACCTGTGAGTAATTCATAGAAAGTTACACCCAGGGAATAAAAATCTGTGCGATAATCAATTCCTCGATTCATTCTCCCTGTCTGTTCTGGAGATATATAAGCGAGTGTACCTTCTAAAACATTGGGGTTAACTAGGGTTTGGGTTTCTCTGGGTAATAATGATGCAATGCTAAAGTCGATTAACTTAACTTGTTTAGTCTCAGGATTAATTAAGATATTGCTGGGTTTGATATCTTTATGAATAATTCTCTCATGGTAGAGTAAGTTGAGAATGTCGCAGAGGGCGATCGCGATTGCTAAAAATTCCTCAACAGATATGAAACTCTGATTTTTGCTGAAATATTCCTTGAGAGAAATACCGCCAAAATCCTCCATGATTAACATATAGCCATTATTGATTGCGTCAAGGCTATAGGTTTGGATAATCAGAGGTGAGTTAAGATTTTTGCCGATGGTGTATTGATTGCGAAATAATAACAGTTCGCTAAAACTGGGATAAGGATTTTTCAGTAGTTTAATAACTACTGGTACTGAGTCAGTTTCTCTAACTGCACGATAAACCAGCGTTCTCGAACCATTGTAGAGTTCTTCACTAATGCGATATCCGGGAATACTGACAAGATTGCTAACCATATTGCGCTCATCCTAATGATTTCTCAATCTAGTATTCCCAGATAGCTGAATTTATCTGTAAGGTCAAGCTAGAATTTACACAGGAATTTTAATGATAAATTCAGTACCTTCTCCTAGTGCGGAAATGCAACTTAACTTACCTCGATGTTTTTCTACGACAATTGAATAGCTAGTTGACAGCCCTAAGCCAGTACCGCTACCTACTGGTTTTGTCGTAAAAAATGGATTAAATATCTGATTTTGCACCGACTGACTCATTCCTATACCGTTATCGGCAATCCGAATAATTACATTTTTGTTTTCAGTTAATTCGGTTTTAATTATAATAGTTGGTTGGCGATTGTTATCTGATGTTTCTAAGGCATCAATGGCATTATTGATGATATTCATAAACACTTGGTTGAGAGCCGAAGCATAACAATTAACTAAAGGTAATACTCCATATTGTTTCCTGAGTATAATTTCTGGACGTTTACTATTACTTTGAAGTCGATGCTGCAAAATTAACAACGTACTTTCAAGACCAGAGTGAATGTCTACTTCTTTGATTTCTGATTCATCCAAGCGAGAAAAATTTCGTAGGGACAGCACTATTTGACGAATACGTTCTGCTCCCACTTTCATCGAAGATAGGAGATTAGGTAAATCATCTAAGATAAATTCTAGGTCAATATCTGCAATTTTTTGGGCAATTTCTGGCAGTGTTTGCGGATACATTAACTGGTATAAATCATTTAATTCAATTAAGGATGTGACATATTCATTTGCTGCTACTAAGTTGCCATAGATGAAATTAATCGGATTATTAATTTCATGGGCAATTCCCGCAACTAATTGTCCTAAACTGGACATTTTCTCAGCTTGAATTAGTTGGGCTTGAGTTGAGTAAAGTTGATTGAGTGTTGATTCTATCTGAGTAGCTTTTGTTGTTAATTCCTGGGTGCGTTCTGCTACTTTTTGTTCAAGATTGTGGGAATAATCCTCTAATTGATGATACAGTTTGGCATTCTCTAGAGAAATTGCCGCTTGGGTGCAGAGTAAGTTGAGTATTTCAATGCGATCGCTGGTAAATGCTCCCAATGTTAAATTATTTTCTAAGTATAAAATGCCCATCAATTTGCCCTGATTAAGAATTGGCGCACAGAAAATACTCTTGGGTGCATGGTGCAAAATATAAGGATCAGCCAGCAAAGTTGGCTCGACTACGGCATTTTCCACAACAGCCGCAACCAGAGTATTTTTAACTCGATTAATTAAGCTAACAGATACGATTTCTTCACAGGGTAGAGATTGTAAAATTATGGCTCTTTGTTGCAATTGAGATAATGCTTCAATTACCCAACAATCACCTTTTGGCATCAGTAATGCACATTTATCGGCTCCAGCATTTTCCAAAATTACTTGAAGTAAGGTTGAGAGTAATTTCTCTAACTCAATTTCGCGGGAAAGTGATTGAAAGGCTTTGAGAATAGTTGCTAAATCGAGGGCTTGTGAGATGCTAGTATTGCTCAGGGAGGAACTTTGAATTGTGTGAGAGGAGATAGAAAGGATTGTTTCTGTTGGTTTAAAAGTTGGTTGTTGTTTGTGCAAAATTGGTAGCAGTAATTGGGGATAACGGCGTTCTAAATCGATGATTTTGGCTTTTGCACCCCAACGGGAATAACAGTAATAAGCCTCCATCATGTAGGTTTGAGCAATTTTTTCTTTGTCCCAATCAAGATAAAATTTGGCTGCCAATTCGTTAGCTAAGGCTTCTTCGTTGAGGAATTGGTTGGTTTTAGCTAGGGTAATTGCTTGTTGATAATTTTCTATGGCGGCTACTTTATCACCACAAACTCGACACTTTTCTGCTTCTATTAAATGCCATTTATGCAAATGATTCATGGGGGCATTTTGCGCCCACTGGTAGAGAATTTGTTGATGGTTTTCGACTTGGGCGAGTAGTTCCTCTGGCGCTGTGGAAATAACTGCTAAATGGGTGAGGGCTGCATACAAATGGAAAATGGGAACAATAATTAATCCTGACAATGCCATTAAACAGGACTGACCTTGGGTAATATAGTCGAGAGCAGCGTGATAATTGCCAAAAGAATAGGCAAGTAGCAGTTTATAGATATAAGCACAGGCAAATGCAGCCAGATCCTGATCTTGTGTGTGCTTGGGAAACATTGCTGTCTCATTGTAGAAAATGCCAGTTAAGCAATCAGGTTGGCTGACAGGTTCTCGCAATTGCTCTACTGTTTGCTGTACCATCGCCAAATAAGTTCGCGCCGAATCTTGTTTTACCTGAACGAGACCAGCATTATAAGCAGATAATTCAGCAGCTACAGCATTCAGTTCTACACCAGAGAACAATAGGGTAGTAGCATAACTTAGTATGATGTAGCCAGCGTAGAAAAAATCACCAGTCTCCATCCCCGCCACATAGCCTTCTTTCAGGATGAGTCGGGTTTTTGATAGTGCTTGTCGGCGATGATGGATGAAAGGCGCAAACAAGGTGAGAACGATGCACTTCATTCTCTGAGCATTCAATTTTTCCAGTAATGAGAGAGCTAATTTACCAAACTCATAACCAATTTCAACTTCGCCAAAAAAGGCACACATCACCATCCCATGAATTGCATAGCCAGGGATTGAGGTGGGAGTATTACCAAACTCCAGGGATAAGCGTACCATCGTCGTACCGAGAATGGGCATTAAACCAGGCATTCCCAGTAACACTGGTGGGAACAACATACTTAATATCTGCATTGCAGCTTGAGTTTGAGGTTCACTCATCGGAGGTAAGTCAATCAGGGAAGCAATTTCTCGGCCGCTAAGTTGCTGATTTAGTGTTTGAAAGGCTTTCCCAATCTGAGTTTCATCTACTTGGGTGGGTAATTCGACTCCCAATTGGGCGAGAGCTTCTCTACCCACTGCGATCGCTGCTAATATTTGGCTACTAGCTGTGAGTGCGGCAATTTGAATTTCGTAGATTTTAACTTTGTCAACAATGCTCTGGGCCTGCTGTAACACCAAGAAAGCAAGTTGTTCCATAGCATCGAAATCACCATTCAAATAACTGGCTTCTGTTGCTGCTATATACAAATTCAAAGCTAATTTATACTGACTTTGCCAACAATTAATCTCTAATAACTCAATTCCTGTCTGAAAATACTCTCTAGCGGCGGTGTATGCAGTAGAATTTCGAGCTTTATTCCCAGCTTTTAAGTTGAGTTTTGCTAAGGCTTCTCGTTCCTGTGGTTGATGAATTAATGCTTGTCCTTGATTCAAATGCCCCACAATATCAAACAGTTTTTCTTCTCGTTCTATTTCAGCAGAAATTTGCAGAAGTAACTGTCCTATTTTCAGGTGAGCCACTTGCTTTTGGTCATCAGAAATCAGGAAATAAGCTGCTTGTTGAACGCGGTCATGTAAAAAGCGATAAACTGGATTAGCTGCTGCATAATCACTAGATATATCTTCAGATTGAACAAAGAATTTATAAATTTCTGTACTCGGAATAATCAGTCCCGCTTGCAATGCTTTCCATAAATCTGCTGCTGTGACTTCTGCTGTTTGTTCAGAAATAATCGCCAATGTCTGTAAATCAAACTGCGCCCCTATGCAAGCTGCTAGCTTGAGAATATTTTGAGTTAGCTGGGGGAATTTCTGCAGTTGGAGGGACATAAATTCCACTACATCATCGGTAATTGCTAAAGCTTTGATTTGAGCAATATCACACTGCCAATGGCGAGATACTAAATCAAAATTGATTAGTTGTTCATTATTTAATGCTTTAAGAAATTGGGTAGCAAAAAAAGGATTACCTTTAGTTTTTTGATAAATTAATGTTGTCAAAGGTCGGGCAAGTAATGATTCACAATTTAGTGTATCTGCGACTAACTGATTGAGGTTGATGTCGCTTAATGCTTGGAGGATGATTTGATTGATGACTGCTTCAGTTTTTTTTAGCTCATTTACCGCCAGGATGAATGGGTGAGTTGGTGATACTTCATTATCTCGATATGCACCCAAGAGAAACAAATATTTTGTATCTTGCATTAACAGTTGTAACAATTTCAGAGATGCGGCATCTGCCCATTGCAAATCATCTAAAAATATGACTAAGGGATGTTCTTGATTAGTGAAAATTTGTACAAACTTTTGCAAGAGTAAATTAAATCTATTTTCGGCAGCAGTCCCCGATAGCTCTATAACTGGTGGTTGTGCGCCAATAATACTTTCCAATTCGGGAATTACATCAATTAAAACTTGCCCATTTTCACCCACAACTGCCAGAATTCTGCTTTTCCAATTGTTGATTTGATGATCAGATTCTGAGAGTAATTGCCCCATTAAATCGCGAAATGCTTGCACAAAGGCACTGAAGGGAATATTCCGTTGAAATTGGTCATATTTGCCTTTAATAAAATAGCCACGTTGTCTGAGGATTGGTTTATGGACTTCGTTGATAACGGCTGTTTTTCCAATTCCCGAAAACCCAGCTACTAGCATCATTTCTGTTGTGCCTTGGCTGACTCTCTCGAATGCTTGTAGTAAAGTTACAACCTCTGCTTCTCTGCCATAGAGTTTATCAGGAATAATGAAGCGATCGCACAAATCCCTAGTAGCAATTTCAAAGCTTTGAATTTCACCAGTTTCCTTTAGCTGAGTTAAACATTTTTCTAAGTCAAATTTTAATCCCAATGCACTCTGATATCTGTCTTCAGAATTTTTCGCCATCAACTTACTGACAATTTCTGAGATAACTGAGGGGATATCTGGATTAATTTCATGTATGAATAGGGGAATTTTCGCAAGATGAGAATGTACCAATTCCATCGCCTCATCAGACTGGAATGGTAACTCATCTGTGAGTAATTCATAAAAAGTTACACCCAGGGAATAAAAATCTGTGCGATAATCAATCCCCCGATTCATTCTCCCTGTCTGTTCGGGAGAGATATAAGCCAGTGTCCCTTCTAAAACATTGGGATTGACTAATGTTTGGGTTTCTCTGGGTAATAATGATGCAATACTAAAGTCGATTAATTTAACTTGTTTAGTTTCGGGATTAATTAAGATATTGCTAGGTTTGATATCTTTATGAATGATCCGCTCATGGTAGAGTAAGTCTAGGATGTCACAGAGTGCGATCGCGATCACTAAAAATTCCTCTAGAGGTGTGACATTTTGATTTTTAGTGAAATAATCCTTGAGGGAAATCCCCCCAAAGTCTTCCATGACTAACATATAGCCATTTTGGAATGATTCGAGGCTATAGGTTTGAATAATTAGAGGTGAGTCGAGATTTTTGCCAATGGTATACTGATTGCGAAATAACAACAATTCGCTAAAGCTGGGATAAGGATTTTTCAGTATTTTGATCACTACTGATAGTGAATCACTGTCTCTAACTGCGCGATAAACCAGTGTTCTCGAACCATTGTAGAGTTCTTCACTAATGCGATATCCGGGAATATTGACAAGATTGCTCACTATATTGCCCTAATTCTAGTAATTTCTAAATCTAGTATTCCCAAATATCTGAAGTTATTTGTAATTTTGAAGTTCAAATCTACACAGGTAGTTCAATAATAAATTCTGCTCCTTCTCCTAAAGCTGACTCACATTTCAACTTTCCACCGTGGGTTTCTTCGACAATCTGACGCGCGATAGCTAATCCTAATCCGGTACCTTTACCAACTGCTTTGGTGGTAAATAAATGGTCAAAAATCTTGTCTTTTACGGATGTAGTCATACCTTTACCGTTATCTGCGATCGCAATTTTCACTTTTTTATCTACAATTGAGGTGGTAATTGTAATTAGGTTGGGATTGGCTGTAATTTCTGTAAATTTTCGCCCCTGATTGAACTCCTCCAAGGCATCAATAGCATTAGCCAGGATATTCATAAATACCTGATTTAATTGCCCAGGAAAACATTCAACTTGGGGTAAATTACCGTAGTTAGTGATTACTTCAATCGCAGGACGTTGTTCGTTAGCTTTCAGGCGATGTTTGAGAATTAAAATCGTGCTATCTATGCCTTCATGAATATTAAATGGTACTTTGTAATCTTTATCAGCACGGGAGAATGTTCTTAAACTAGTGCTGATATTTTTTAACCTGTCGCACGCCAACATCATTGATGTCATCATTTTTGGCAAGTCTTCTAAGCTATATTCCAAATCAATATCCTCAGCATGATTCAGAATTTCTGCACCTGGCTCAGTAAAGTTTTCCTGATATAAATTTAAGTGGTTAACAATATCATTTAAAGTGGGTTTTGCTTGTGCCAAACTAGCAGCAATAAAGCCCAAAGGATTATTCATTTCGTGAGCGACACCAGCGACTAAATTACCCAAAGCTGACATTTTCTCACTTTGAACAATTTGTAATTGTGCCTGTTGTAAATCTTGTAATGCTTGCTGTGCTTGTTGATAAAGCCGCGCATTTTCAATTGATATTGCAGCTTGGGAGGAAAGTAGTTTGATTACTTGTAGGCGTTCGTTAGTAAATACTCCAGTTGTTAACTTATTTTCGAGATAGATAATTCCTAACAAATGCCCTTGGTTGATAATTGGGGTACATAATACACTATGTGGTTGATGTTGCAGCATATATTCCCCAAGTAAACCAGGAATATTTGTTTGGCAATTATTGATCACCACAGTTTCTTGAGTATTTTTAACGTAATTGATTAGGCTTGTGGGAATATGTTGACAAGTATCTAAGGGTTGTGGTTCAAGAACAGTTTTTATATCTGTTTGGGAAGTTGATTTGTGATCGATAAAGGTGAACGCCTGGACTTGCCATTGATTTTCTTGGGGAAGTATGATGACAGATTTTTTTGCCCCAGAGTTTTCGAGGATAATTAGAGTGAGTTGGGCAATCAATTCGTCTAATTCTAAAGTACTAGAAATGGCTAGCGCTGCTTTGAAAACTGAATTTAAATCTAGGACATCAGAAATACTAGTTTTAGCTGTACAACTAGAAGAAGATGTGGAAGTACTAATAATAGTGGCAATAGTTTCTAGGGGATTTAAACCAAATTTTTGTTGTTGCAGGATGGGTTGTAGTAGTTGCGGATAGCGTTTTTCTAAGTCATCAGTTTTGGCTTTTGCACCCCAACGGGCATAGCAGTAATATGCTTCTTGCATATAGCCTGCGGCAACTTTTGGTTTACCCCAATCTAAATAAAATTTAGCCGCTAGTTCATTGGCTAATGCTTCTTCATAGCCATATTCATTTGCTTGAGCTTGGGTAATTGCTTGCTCATAAAGTTCAATTGCTTCAGTTTTTTCTTGATTGATCCGTGCTTTTTCAGCTTGAATTAGTAGAGATTTGTGTAGGATATTTTCAGGACAAGCTTTTGCCCAAAGATTTAACTTTTCTTCTAAAGGAATCAGTGCTTGCCAGTGGTGTTGTTTTACTGCATATTCACTAGCAGTTTTAGCTAATGCTAAATGCATTAATGCCACATAAAAAACGCTAGAAGGAACTTTAGCATGGCTAGAAATTGTATTTTCAATGATGCTGAGTTGCAAAATTAAATGAGGATAGGCGATTTGGTCATCAAATAAATAAGCATGGCGAATTTTCACAGAATATAACCAAGCCAAGTTATAAGGAGAATTCTGGTATTTTTGCAAATATTGGGCTTCACTAAAACTGTCATCATCAAAAGTAAATCTTGTTTTTGTTAATCCCAGAAGATTGCGAATTGGTTGAATCACCCCTGCGATTAAAGCATCCAAATTATCTAAGCTTTTGATATGCGCCATAAAAGCGGCGTGATTTTGCGCGATCGCATACAAATCTTCTAAGTTCTTTCCGTAAGTCAGGCGATCGGAACCACTCTGCATCATCATAAAGCCGACTGTGAGCCAGTTTCCGGCTTCCATGCCATATTTATAGGCGTTGTTATAGTATTGATCCGCTTCTCTAATTGGGCGACTCCAGCTATGAACATCAGCTGCAAACAAAAAGTTAGTCATACCGCGCACATCAGCATTGTCAAACTGTTCGCACAGTTGTACCGCCATTTCGCCAAATTGATAAGCTGTAGCACAGTCTTTCAGTACGCCATTGGCGATTAAGCCATAACCGACATAACCAAAGGGAGACATATCGCTGTTACCATACTGCAAAGACAGTGTGGTCATTTTGGCGAGTGCTAATAATGCTAAGGTACTTTGACCATCCAGCCATGCCGCATAGAAGAGAATTTGTAAAATTCGCAGGATTTCTGCAATGTTGGCATCTTGCATTTTAGGAGCTGCAAGCATGGATTCAATGCTATGCTGCTCTAAAAACTGCTGAACTGTGGCGATTTCTGCATCTAGGCTAGCTTGGATCTTCTCCTGTGCTTGTGGCATTGTCCACCCAAGCAGCTGTAAACTTTGACGTTGAATAGCGATCGCCTCAGCATTTCTTCCCTGAAGTTGGTACTGAGTCATTTGCACGCGATAAATGATCGCTTGATCCAGGGGAGTTTGAGCATAGGTAAGTGCTTCTTTGTATAAGGCTTCGGCTTGATCAAAGTTACTACAAAGATAAGTGGCTTCGGAACCATCACGATGTAAACTATACATAAGTGTATAGTTCTGATGCCAAGTATTTTCAGATAATAAAGCGATACCAAGGGTGCAATAATCCTGGGCAGCTTGATAAGCGGCTGAAAGTTTGGCTTTTTGACCAGCTTTTAAATTGAGAGTAGCCAATTCTTGTTTTTGCTCATCTGTGGTGATCACAGCTTTTCCCATATTCAGCTGGTTCACCAGGTCAAAAATCCGCTCTTCTTGTTCCTGGGGGGATAAGCCTTGTAACAACAATTGACCAATGCGGAAATGAGTATACTGCTTTTGCTCCTCGGGAATCAATGAGTATGCTGCTTGCTGAACGCGATCGTGGAGGAATTTGTAGGTAACAATCTCGGAACCTTTCACCCCATCCTGCGATTCCCGCCCGACATAGAATTTATAAACTTCACTCTGGGGTAAAATTAGCCCTTCTTGTAAGGCTTTCCATAAAGCTGTAGCAGTTTCAGTTGCCGATTTTTCCCAAATAATCGCCAATGTCACCAAATCAAAAGAGTTACCAATACAAGCCGCAAATTTGAGAATTTCCTGTGTTGTTTCAGGCAATTTTTGTAACTGCAATGCCATGAATTCGACAACATCATCAGAAAGCGATAAGGCCTTGACTTCTGCAATGTCGCATTGCCAATTTCCCTCATGCCAATTAAATTTAATCAATCCATCTTCATATAGTGCTTTGATAAATTGGGTGCTAAAAAATGGATTTCCTCGAGTTTTTTGATAAATTAATTGTGTTAATGGCTGGGCAATTTCCGATGAGCAACTTAAGGTGTCAGCCACCAATTGATTTAAACTAGAGAGGCTCAAAGCTGCCAGGGTAATAGTATTGATAGTAGCTTGAGCTTTGCTAATTTCGTCTAAAGTAAATATTAAAGGATGGGCGGCGGAAACTTCATTATCTCGATAAGCACCAATTAATAATAAGTATCCCCCGTCCGATTCACCCATCAGTAATTCCATCAACTTTAGTGATGCCGAATCTGCCCATTGTAAATCATCTAAAAACATCACTAAAGGATGTTCTTTAGTAGTGAAGACCTGGACAAATTTCTGAAATAATAAATTAAAGCGGTTTTGGGCAGCAGTTCCCGGTAATTTGGTTGCTGGTGGTTGATGTCCAATAATTCTTTCTAATTCGGGAATAACTTCAATAATTACCTGACCATTTTCCCCTAAAGCCGCTAAAATCTTGTTTTTCCAACTTTTAATTTGAGCATCGCTTTCTGTAATTAATTGTCTCATTAAATCACGGAAGGCTTGCACAAATGCAGAAAAAGGAATATTGCGATTAAATTGGTCGTATTTACCTTTAATAAAATAACCGCATTGACGAACAATCGGTTTATGTACTTCCTTAACAACCGCAGTTTTGCCAATCCCAGAAAACCCTGCTACTAGCATCATTTCTGTTGTACCGTGACTAACACGCTCAAATGCTTGCAGCAAGTTTTCTACTTCGCTTTCTCTGCCATATAATTTATCAGGAATAATAAAGCGATCGCATACATCTCTTTGTGCAATTGGGAAACTCTCAATTTTGCCAGTTTCCTGCAGTTGAATTAAGCATTTTTCTAAATCAAATTTCAGCCCTAATGCACTCTGATAGCGGTTTTCAGCATTTTTCGCCATCAATTTGTGCACAATTTCTGAGAGTACAGGAGGAATTTTTGGGTTAATTGTATCTGCTAAAGGTGCAGTTTTCGCAATGTGACAATGTACCAACTCCATTGCATCTGGCGTTGTAAAAGGTAATTCTCCAGTTAGTAATTCATAAAAACTGACACCTAAGGAATAAAAATCAGTGCGATAGTCAATCCCCCGATTCATCCGTCCAGTTTGTTCTGGAGAAATATAACCTAATGTCCCTTCTAAGACATTGGGACTAATTAAAGTTTGCGTTTCTCTTGGTAGTAAAGATGCAATACTAAAGTCAATTAATTTTACCTGTTGCGTTTCTGGGTTAATCAGGATATTGGCAGGTTTAATATCTTTATGAATAATCCGCTCGTGATATAAAATGTCTAAGGTGTCACAGAGTGCGATCGCAATCTTTAAAAATTCCTCTAGACAAATCCCACCTAAAGCCTCTACCCTAGCAAAATCCTTGAGGGAAATCCCCCCAAAGTCTTCCATTACGAACGCATAGCCATTTTGGTAAGCTTCCAAGCTGTAGGTTTGGATAATACTGGGGTAGTTGAGATTTTTGGCGATTGTATATTGATTGCGAAACTGCACTATTTCGCCAAAACTGGGATAAGCATTTTTAAGCAGCTTGATGACTACACCCAAAGAGTCAGCCTCTCGAACTGCGCGATAAACTATAGTTCTGGAACCATTGTAGAGTTCTGCCGCAATCTGATATCCAGGAATACTAACTACTGTGTTAAGCATACTGTCGCATTTTTAAGACTTCAGCATTTATTATTCCCAGTTAGTGACAGTAAATAATTGATTGTTGACTAAATAGTTATTGTCAAACACTTCATTAATGCAGGACTAAAAATACTGTAGCGTTCTTTTATTTTCCTAAAAAAACTAATGATGAGACTATAGTTTTATAAAAATTTATTAATAGTTTTTACGTAATATTTGAATCTAGAAAAAGTAAACTATTTCTCTCAGTGAAAGTAATTATAACTGGGTTGCATAATTGGTAAAACCGGGGAGATATTCAGTAATTCTCATGTCTCCCCGTTGCCTTTATCTAAGCGAACTTACTAGCGGCAGCAAATCGCTGATTAATTTCATCCCAATTTACCACATTCCACCAAGCTTCTAAATAATCAGCACGGCGATTTTGGTAGTTGAGATAATAGGCATGTTCCCAAACATCATTACCTAAAATCGGGTATTTACCTTGGCTTAAAGGCGTGTCTTGATTGGCTGTAGTAGTTACTTCCAACTTGCCATTTTTATTGCGAACCAGCCAAACCCAACCACTACCAAATTGACCTGCACCTGCTTCATTAAATTGTTTTTTGAAAGCTGCAAAATTACCGAAATTCTGATTTATAGCAGTTGCGATCGCCCCTGTAGGTTCACCACCACCTTTAGGCTTCATAATTTGCCAAAACATTGAGTGATTGACATGACCTCCGCCATTATTGCGTACAGTTTTACGAATATCTGCGGGAACTTTGTCAAGTTGACGTAACAGTTCTTCAACAGTTCTGCCTTTAAGTTGTGGATGTTTCTCCAATGCTGCATTCAAGTTTTTCACATAAGCTGCATGATGCTTATCGTGATGAAACTGCATAGTTTTAGCATCAATATGTGGTTCCAGCGCATCATAGGCATAAGGTAGAGGCGGTAATTGAATTGCCCCTTTAGTTGTATCGGATTTTGGTTCGGGACTGCTTGGGTTTTCACTGGGAGATTTCTCCGCCAAAGCGCAAGCTTCCAGTGCAAAAGTACCCACACCCGCACCAACTAAAAACAAGAAATGTCGTCGATCTATACTCATAAAAAATTTTGCAGCCAATGAATAAAATTACTAGACAGCTTTTATTGTCGTAGATTCAGGCTGCAAAAGGATGAGAATTGGGTATGGGGCATGGGGCATGGGGCATGGGGCATGGGGCATGGGGTAATGGGTAATGGGTAATGGGTAATGAGTAATGGGTAATGAGTAATGGGTAATGAGTAATGGGTAATGAGTAATGAGTAATGAGTAATGAGTAATGGGTAATGAGTAATAGTTTTTCCCCAATCCCCAGTCCCCAGTCCCCAATCCCCAATCCCCAGTCCCCAGTCCCCAATCCCTAATTACCCAAAATGCTGAATAATTGCTTCGGCAAATTCAGAACACTTTAACGGCTGTACTTGTGGTTCTAGTAAACGGGCTAAATCGTAGGTGACTTGACGATTGGCGATCGCACTTCCTAAGCCTTTCTTGATCAGATCTGCGGCTTCTTGCCAACCCATAAACTCTAGCATCATCACCCCAGACAAGATTACCGAACCGGGATTGATCCGATCTAAGCCGGCGTGTTTGGGGGCGGTACCGTGGGTTGCTTCAAAGACGGCGCAGGAATCGCCAATATTTGCCCCTGGCCCCATTCCTAAGCCGCCAACAATAGCAGCTGCTGCATCGGATAGGTAATCGCCGTTTAAATTCATGGTCGCCAGAATCGAATATTCATCGGGTCTGGTTTGGATTTGTTGAAAAATACTGTCAGCAATCCGGTCATTGACCATGATTTTATCTTTCCACTTGCCGTTGCCGTGGCTGTCCCAAATTGTGTTAAGAACAGTTTCAACTTCCTTGACAATTTGCGCTTGTTTCTCTGGAGTTAGGGCATCAAATCCAGGGTCAACTTGACGGGCGTTGTCTTCTAAGGAAAGATTGGGGTTTTTCTCCTTATTACTTAAAATCCAAGATTCCCTTTCGGTGACCGTTTCTTGGCGAAATTCGGTGGTTGCTAGTTCATAGCCCCAATCACGGAAAGCACCTTCGGTGTACTTCATGATGTTGCCCTTATGCACCAAAGTCACCTGTTGCTTGTTTTTGGGCAATAACAAGGCGTGTTTGATGGCACGGCGGACTAAACGCTGGGAACCCTTTTTACTAATGGGTTTGATGCCAATCCCAGCATCGAGGGGGATCTGCTTTTTTCCATGTTCTGGGGTGGCGGGGATCAATTCTTCATTGAGAATTTTAATTAAGCGATCGCCTATTTCGCTGCCTTGTCGCCACTCAATCCCCAAATAAATATCTTCTGTGTTTTCCCGATAAACAATTACATCTAGCTTTTCGGGATTTTTGTGAGGTGAAGGTGTACCTGCATAGTAGCGGCAAGGACGCACGCAAGCATACAAGTCAAAAATTTGTCTAAGAGCCACATTTAAAGACCGAATACCGCCCCCGACAGGAGTGGTCAAAGGGCCTTTAATAGCAACGCCATATTCTTCAATAGCTGTGAGAGTATCCTGAGGTAAATACTGATATGTGCCGTATAAATCGCAAGCTTCATCCCCAGCGTAAACCTTAAACCAGCTAATTTGGCGCTTACCGTTATATGCCTTTGCTACCGCTGCATCAATCACTTTTTCGGTAGCAGGCCAGATATCTATACCCGTTCCATCGCCCCGGATAAAGGGGATAATTGGGTTATCAGGAACAACAGGCTCACCATTCTTAAAGGTAATTTTTTCACCCTTTGTTGGGGGGGTAATCTTGTCGTACATACATACACTCCTAATTGATAAATATTTTGGGCATAGGGTATAGGGCATGGGGCATGGGGCATTGCTAATTCTTTCTCGTTCCTAATCCCTAGTACCCAATCCCCAGTCCCTAGTCCCCATTACCCCTAATCCCCACTCCCTGCGGTCGTGGGGGCCCCGAGTTCCCCAGTCCCAGCCTTTGCAGCGCAGATTTCCCCTACTTTCCTTGTACAGTATTTAGGGCTAAGGTGTGGGATTGAGTGAAATCAACGCTATTTTGTACGATCAAAAATAGTAAACTACTTTTCGCTATCAGTGTTTAATCTTTAAGAACACCCGATAGCCGATCGCATTTTCACACTCCCACTACAACGAGTAATTGGCATGACAGACCCAATGATTGTATCAGGCACTGCTAATGACATCGACTCCCTCCGAAGAACGCTAATCGCTGGGTCTCTTCAAGTCCAACAGCAAACAATCCCAAAGTTAGCTGAGTTGGGTGATGCGGGATTAGATGTCTTGATGGAATTTTTACAGAAACGTAGTGATACCCCAGCGACTTGGATTGATGGCAAGGCCTATCAAGTACTCTACAACTCTGATGCACCTAAAGCCAAAGAATTTTTGCTTTCCCATTTTCCTGAGGGAATTGTACCTCTAAAATCAGAGTGCGGGATTAATTACAATTCCTTGCAACAACTACTAGCCGCCCAAGACTTCCAAGCAGCCGATCGCGTAACCATCGAAAAAATGTGTGAACTAGCAGGGCCAACGGCATTACAAAGAAAATGGTTGTATTTTACCGAAGTAGAAAATTTTCCTGCGGTTGACTTACATACTATTAATAATCTGTGGTTAGTTCACTCTGAAGGCAAGTTTGGGTTTTCCGTTCAGCGAGAAATCTGGTTAGGTTTAGGTAAAAATTGGGACAATTTCTGGTCAAAAATCCATTGGAAAAATGGTAATAATTGGACTAGATACCCTAATGAATTTACCTGGGATTTAAGCGCACCAAGAGGTCACTTACCCCTTTCTAATCAACTACGCGGCGTTCGAGTCATTGCTTCGTTATTTGCTCATCCTGCTTGGAAGTAGTAATCAGGCCAATTTTGGATTAATGGATTTTAGATTTTGGATTTTGGATTAAAACAATGATCATGAGAAAATTCCAGAAATACCAAATAATACTCAATAATCCAATTTGGTATCAGTCATCAGTCCTCAATTATCAAAATCAAGGACAAATGACCAATGACAAACTACAAATGACAAACTACAAACAATGGCAAACGTCCGTTTAGAAGACATCAAACGTAGATTTAACAACGTAACTGCTATCGAGGATATTTCTTTTGAAATTCCCGATGGCGAGTTTTGGGTTTTAGTAGGGCCTTCTGGTTGTGGAAAATCTACAATTTTGCGAACGATCGCCGGTTTAGAAACAGCCACTTCCGGTAAACTCTTTATTGGCGATCGCTTGATGAATGATATCCCAGCTAGACAGAGAGATGTAGCGATGGTTTTCCAAAACTATGCCTTATATCCCCACATGACGGTGGCGGAAAACATCGCTTTTGGGATGCAGATGCGGAAGGTTGACCGCAAGGTAATTCAAGATAGAGTTTTGAATGTAGCGCGATCGCTTTCCTTGGAACATTTGCTAGATCGCAAACCCAAACAACTTTCTGGGGGACAACAACAACGGGTAGCATTAGGAAGAGCGATCGCACGTCAACCGCAAGTTTTTTTACTCGATGAACCTTTGTCTAATTTAGATGCCCAATTACGAGATGATACTAGAGCAGAGTTAAAGCAGCTGCATCAAAATGTGGGAATTACCACGGTATATGTAACTCACGATCAAGTTGAGGCGATGACTTTAGCCGATCAAATTGTGGTACTAAATCGTGGACGCATCCAACAAATTGGCGATCCCCAAAGCATTTATGCCAATCCCGCTAATCAAATGGTGGCAGCTTTTTTAGGCAATCCACCCATGAATATTTTGCCTGCAGTTGCTCAATATGAAGGTTTTAATGTTAGCGGACAGTTATTAGCAATTCCCACAAATTTACAAGCTAAATTACAAATACGTCAAGGACAAAGTGTGGATTTGGGTATTCGTCCCGAGCATATCACCATCAACACAGATTCAGCAGTTACCAGCGAAAACTCCGCACTATTATCTGTGGAAGTCAAGGTGGTAGAACCATTGGGAAGAGAAACTTTAATTCGGGCCAGTGTACCTGATTCATCAGTACTGCTGAATGTCCAGGTGGGTGGTGCGGTGCGTTTACATCCAGGCGATCGCCTTTCCCTACAACTCGATTTGAATCACTTATTTGTGTTTGATTCTACTACTGGTGACAGAATATTTCCTTGAAAACCCTGTGATTTTACTGAAAATACCAGGTTCAAAATCGAATTAATTTCTTGGCTATGGCTAGAGAAGGCTATTGGACAGTATATCCTTTATAAAAACATTCTTGAAGAAACTGAAAAAGATAGATTATTGTATTTAGCTGTTACCAACATAGCCTATAAAGATATTTTTGCTGAACCTATTGGAAAATTGGTTATGCAAAAAAACCATTTAAGGTTAATGATATTTAATTCTCATCGACAGGAAATAGAAGAATGGATAAATTAGAAAGATATCAAGCAATTATTGTAAAATTACTACAAGAATACGCTAGTATCCCTTATTCTTATGGTGATTTGGAAAGAAGATTTATCATTAGCGAAGACCACAATAATTATTTATTAATAACATTGGGCTGGCAAAATTACCAGAGAGTTCATGGCTGCCTAATTCATCTAGAAATCATCAATGATAAAGTTTGGATTCATCGAGATGGTACAGAAGACGGTATCGCTAATGATTTAGTAGCCTCTGGTATTCCTAAAGCAGATATTGTTTTAGCATTTCATCACCCAGAAGTTAGACAATATACAGAATATGCCATTAATTAAGCATTATGTAGGATGTGTTACGGCTTCAGCCGTAACACATCAAAGCTTTGGGTAAATGTATTATGCTAGCGCTACGTGAATTTCAAAAATAAAATATGAATCATATAAATTATTTTTGAATCTCCATTTGAGAAATTAGAGATTCTTTTTTGGTTTTCCCGCAAGGTTCAGCACTTTGGCAATCACTGACTGACTCAATTTTATAAGTTAAACTGACTTTTTTATTTAAAAAAGTTTCGGGTTTTTCGCATACTTCAAAGGTAGCGCCCAAATTATGTTCAGTTCCCTTGTCATCAACTAAGGTTACGTAGCATTTTAAATCGCCATTTACCATTTCTTTAATAGTGCCAACTTGCGGTTGTGCTGTTGCATTTGTCTCAGGTTCATCACTTTTGGCTTGGCTATGAGATTTTTTATTTGTAGCTTCTATTTTATTTTCTGTGGTTGTAGAAGTTGTTTTTACAGTTTCCGTTTTTGTCGGCGCTTTTTCTGAAGTTTCTTTTGCACTATCACTGGCTGCATTACTGCAACTAGTAATCCAGATAGAGCAAAGAACTACCGCAATTGTTGTGGCTAGCTTTTTCATTAGTGTAAATTGAAAGTACTGCAGTTAGGCTGATTTCACACCATAAAAAACTCCAGGTAAAATTTTTAATAGTGTGAAATCTTATACCTAGATTAACTAAAGCTTTTTAGCAGAACTTTCGCAATAACACAGCTATAGTACATAAAAATTTAATGTTTAAAAATTTACACTGCTTGCTTGACTTGAGATTGTGCTAAGTCGCTAGGAGCAAAGGCACCATTTTCTGTAATGATGGCTGTAATTAACTCTGCTGGGGTAACATCAAAAGCCGGATTATAAAAATCCACCCCTGAAGGCGTGAGAATAGTATCACCTACTTGATAAATTTCTGTGGGATTTCGTTCCTCAATGGGAATTTGACTACCATCAGATAATGCAAAATCAACAGTAGATAAAGGCGCAGCGACAAAGAAGGGAATATTATGTGCTTTAGCTGCGATCGCCACACTATATGTACCTATTTTATTGGCAGTATCACCATTCGCCGCAATTCTATCAGCACCAACAACCACAGCATGAATTAAACCCTGTTTCATGCAATGGGCTGCCATGTTATCAGTAATTACTGTCACGGGAATTCGTTCTTGCACGCACTCCCAAGCTGTGAGTTTGGCACCTTGCAAGCGGGGACGGGTTTCGTCAGCAAACACTCGCGCTAAACGCCCTTCCCGCCAAGCGGAACGCACCACACCCAAAGCTGTACCGTAACCAGCAGTAGCCAACGCCCCCGCATTACAATGAGTCAAAATTGTCAACTTTTCGGGATTTTTGGGCAATACTGCTAACCCATTGTCACCAATCGCCTGACAAGTTTGTAAATCTTCACCATGAATAGCTTGAGCCGTTTCCAAGAGATTTTGTTTAAGTTCTGCTACGCTTCCCAAGTTTTCATAAGCAGTTTTCATCATGCGGCTAATTGCCCAAAATAAATTTACTGCTGTGGGGCGAGTAGAACGCAACAGTTGAGCAACCTGTTCTAAACGCTGCAAAAATTCCTGACGATTACTGGTTTCAATTTCCCTCGCACCCAGATAGATACCGTATGCAGCCGCAACACCAATTGCTGGCGCACCGCGAACAATCATAGTTTTAATTGCCCACGCCATATCTTCGCTGCGGTGAATTTCTACAAAAGCATACTCATTCGGCAAGCGGGTTTGATCGATTAATGATACTGTGTCGTCATGCCAAATAATTGGATAAACCTGGTTTTGAGAATTTGTCACGTTGCTTTGCTCCGAAGTCAAAATAAAAAATTCGTCTTGAAAAGTTTGCTCAAGTCGGGAAACCCCTTCGGGTTCGGCAGTCCACTCGGCGGCATAGCCGCACGTGTGGCTGCACTCACCGCCCACGCAACTTTTCGCAAAAATCAAAATTAACAATTCCCTGATGCACAAAATGAGTCCACAAAATTGGGCAGCAATTTTTGCAGGGGGACATTGGTAGATATTTCGTCGCAACCCTGATACTAACTGTTGCTTAACCCAGTTAATGGAAAAAGGAAAGACAATACCTTTAACCCTTCCCCTTTACCCAAACCAAATTATGAGTGCAAAATACTCAACGAGTTGTATTGCTACTCACCCTACTATGCATATTTGAAAAATTAGGTACTAATTTTATCTCAATTCAGCCACTCAATACCCTCCTTGGTGAAGAGAAACCGCCCTCAGCAATCCAGATAATAGCCCAATTACCAATTACCAATTACCAATTACCCATTACCCATTTTCATCTAAGTTAATTTTTCTAACACTCTGCCCCTACTATGTATCCGGTGTAAATAAAAACTGCTGTAATAATGCTGAAATCCTATCGCTTAATTCTCAAAATTAAGTGCAGGAAATTTGTTTGCATGTTGAATTAGTAGATCAAGGATACTCGGACTCTATTTATGCAGTTATTCAAAATGTTCTGGAAAAGAACTAGCAAGAGGTATTATTACCCTCTACTATCTCTAGTCCTAGCGGTCATCTTAATATTTACTTCAGTCAGCTTTAGCCAAGCGCAAGAAGATAGCAGTACTAGCCAGCCACCTAATACCAACTCTACACCAATAGAGAATACATATACTCCTCAGCAAACTAGCAATGAAATGTGGAATGCGCCACGTGTGACCACAATTAGAAGCGTTAGCCCCAAGGAATTGTATATCAGTATTCCTCAATCACTTGTACCGGAAAATATTAATAACTACAAACAAGAAAGGGTGAATTTAGTTATTACAGGTGATAATTTTCCCAAAATAGATAATTCACAGAATAATAAAATTGCAGTCAAAATTGGTAATCCGCCGGATATTGCTACGACAACTAATATTAGAGTTGCAGATGATAGAAGGGCAATTTATGCAACTTTTAATAACGAGCAACTAAAGAAATTAAGCCGGGGACTACGCCCTGTAATTGTAGAAGTGGAAGGAAATGCCACTAATATAGACCCCTTAGTAGCTGGAGAGCAACTTCAGGTTACAGTCAAGCGTCCTGTGAGTGGGTTAACTACTTTCATTGTGTTTGCGATCGCAGCTCTGTTCACGTTCCTAATTATAGTCATCATCTATATGCTGGCTACAGAGTCGAAAAAAACCGACTTACCGCAACCAGTCAAAGAAAGCAATACAAGAAAGTTTAGTTCTTTAGAGTGGTTAATTCTTGATCGCCAAAGCAATACCTTTAGTTTGGCACGCACCCAGTTTGTTTGGTGGCTGACTATTATTGTGTTTGGCTATTTATTTCTCTTCATCGGGCGGGGACTAATTCAAGATATTTGGGAGTTTATTCCCCTATCAGGATTTGCCTATACCTTTTTAATTAGTTTAGTAACATTAGTTACAGCACAGGCAACTGCTGCCGTACGTGGTAGTAAAGGTTCCGGGCAAGTAAATCCTGCATGGTCAGATTTAGTAGTACATGGTGGTGTAGTCGCCTTAGAACGTGTACAGCAGGTAGTTTGGAACCTAATTATTGGTGTTGCTTTTATTGTAATTCTTTTAGTCACCTATACCACTGCATCTTCCTTACCAAGCATCCCCTCGGAAATTTTGGTACTGATGGGTATCAGTGCTGGTGGTTACATCGGTGGTAAAGCAGTCCGCAAAGCTGGCCCCAATATCACTCAAGTAGTGCTGTGGGGTGAACCAATAGACTGGAACACAAATCCTCAACTTACCGTAGCCGGAGAGCATTTTTCTCAAGCAGGGGGTGTAATTCTGCAAATGGTTTACTTAGACGAATCTTTGAATGAAAAACCAGAAACAAGAATTGAAATTAAACAAGACAATGTTTATACCCTAGAACCAGATCCGTTGAATCCTACGGAGTTTTGCAAAAAATTGCAAATCAATTTTAATAATTTGAATGCACTGCCAGAGTATGAATGGTCAGCATGGCTACAAGAATTTGCTAGTAATTTTACAGATAAAAAAGTCAAAATTACTTTAATTAATGCTGATGGGCAGCGGGCTGTTTGGGATGGTTCCAATCCTGTACCTGAAAGAAGAGATGCTCCAGCACTCCAAGCACCATAGGCATTGGGTTTGGGGAAAAGGTAAAAGGGTAAGGGTTCAAGGTATTTTCTTGCCCCTTTCCCCTTCCGCCTTTTCACCCTTAACCCAATACGGTTCAGTTCAGAAAATTAATTGATCACAAAACCAAAAAACTAGTTACTCAACAAAAAAACCAAACAATAATTTTGGAGGGGGTTTGGGGGACGCAACCGTCACCCAATCGGGGGTTTGGGGGAGAATCCCCCAATTTATCTGGCTTTTTTAATTAAGTGACAAATTAATCACTAATGAGCTTAACCCAAGCTTATTACCCCTTAACCCATCAGTAACAATAAATTCCAAATAATATTTGATACCCTTACAATACCCGTAATAAGCTAGGGATGCTATCGATAGCTGACAATTCCCGAATTTCTGCCAAAGCTTGGCGAAAGTCCCCTTCTTTCACATCGTGGGTAACCACCACAATCTCAGCTAGTTCTCCCTGAAACCCAGTTTGCACAACTGACTCTAAGCTAACGCCGTAATTGCCAAAGCAGGTGCCTAATTTACCAATTACTCCGGATTGATCTCTAGTTAGAAACCTGGTATAAAAACGAGTTACTAATTCGGAAATCGGGGCAATTTCACAGTAGTCTTGATGCCGACAAGCTAAGAGAGGATTCGGGTTAGCTGTACTAGTTTTCAGCGTTGCTACTAAATGTAAGATATCTGATGCTACAGCACTAGCAGTTGCGCCAGCACCAGCACCAGGCCCAAACAACATGACTTGCCCAATGGGTTCGCCTTCTACCAGAATGGCATTATACACGCCGTTGATGCTGGCTAAGGGGTGTGTTTTGGGTACTAAAGTCGGATGAACTCTTACAGATAGCTTCGAGCGATCGCTAGCATGAAGCTTGGCGATCGCTAACAATTTAATCACAAATCCTAATTTCTCAGCATAGGCGATATCGGTCTTACTAACTTGGCGAATCCCTTCTGCATAGACATCTTCTAGGTGAATGCGTCCGCCAAAAGCTAAGGATGCCAAAATCGCAATTTTATCGCCTGCATCTAAACCATCGACATCGGCGGTAGGATCGGCTTCTGCATAACCCAATCTTTGAGCATCAACCAATACATCCTCAAAGTTGCTGCCTTCTTGCTGCATCCTTGTGAGGATGTAGTTGGTAGTACCGTTAACAATACCTGTAACGGCGTGAATGCGGTTCACACTTAAAGACTGTTTGAGTGGTTGAATTACAGGTATACCACCACCAACTGCGGCTTCTAGCAAGACATAGACTCCAGCTTCATTAGCAGTGGTGAAGATTTCATCACCAAAGCGCGCGATCGCAGCTTTATTGGCGGTAACTATATGTTTACCATTTTTTAAAGCTGTCAGAATTAGCGATCGCGCCGGTTCCAATCCACCCATGACTTCCACAACAATATCTACCGCAGGATCGTTGACGATAGATTCTAGGTCTGTAGTCACTACTCCCTCTGGTAGTTGTACCTCACGCGGTTTATCAAGCGATCGTACTCCCACTCGGTGGATTTCTACTTCCTGCAACAATGGGTTACGGTCAGTTGTATCTTGTAACAACTGTACTGTACCCGTCCCAACAGTTCCTAATCCCAGTATTCCTAGCTTCACACCCACAAATTTTGTACCAAATTTCACCAATAACAATTGTAGGGTGAGCTGTTCGCCCACCCTACAAGTTATGTTTTGTCATTTGTCATTTGTCCTCTCTTACAAAGTTCTGATCGGAGGAAACCTCCGCTCAGACTTTGCGCTTCGTCCTTTGTCTAAAACCAATGACTAATGACTAATGACTAATGACCAAATTTAGTAAGTTTCTACGTGCCAGCGGCCAGCTTTCTTAATTTCCTTCTGGTAAGTACTCCAGGTTACGCCTTCTTTCGCAGCCGCCGCAGTTAACGCTGCATCAATACCATCTTCCATACCACGTAAACCGCAGATGTAGGTGTGGGTTTTTTCATCTTTAATCAATTGCCACAGTTCATCTGCATGTTCTGCAACTCGGTCTTGGATGTACATTCTGCCACCTTGGGGATTCTTTTGTTCCCGGCTGATAGCATAGGTGAGACGGAAGTTGTCTGGATACTTTTGCTGCATTTCTTCCAGTTCTTCCTTGTACAGGATGTTAGGACTTGTAGGTACACCAAAGATTAACCAGGCAAATCCATTGAATTGGTATTCTGGATTAGCTGCTCTCTCAGCATCCTTAAACATCCGCCACAGGTAAGCACGCATGGGCGCAATACCAGTTCCGGTCGCCATCATGATTACTTTGGCATCGGGGTCGCTGGGTAATAACATTTCCTTACCCACGGGCCCAGTAATTTTTACTTCTGCCCCTGGTTCTAAGAAACACAGGTGAGTTGAGCAAACACCGTAGACTGTTTCGCCACTTTCTGGGTGTTTATACTCTAACTGACGCACACACAGCGATACTGTTTTGTCATCCACATCATCTCCATGACGAGTTGAGGCGATGGAATACAGTCTTAGCTTTTCTGGCTTACCGTTTTTGTCTACTCCGGGTGGGATAATACCAATACTTTGACCTTCTATGTATTTCAAATTGCTACCAGAAAGGTCAAATTTTAGGTGCTGAACAATACCAATGCCACCTTCTTTGACTAAAGGTTCGTTAGATATACACTTACCAATAAAAGGTGCATTGGGACGGTAAATGTTTACAGGAACATCAGCATGAGAGTCTTTTTTAGCTTTCGCTTGAGTCATGGTGTTGCCTTTTTGATCCTTATTCTGAAGCTGTGTTTCAGCTGGTGGTTTTGCATTCGCAGGTGTGGCTTGACCATTCCCCTCACTGTTAGCAACCCCTAATGAGGCTTTACCATTTAATTGCTGTAGAGCGCTTGCGGGTTGAATGCTCACAATTTTTCCGCCTAGGCGAGTGATACGTCGCATTTCTTGATTCATGCGGTTGTAAGGCACTCTGATGAACACACTGCCACTGTTACGAATTGGGTAGTTTGTGTTATCAGTCTCTTCGTTCTGATGCAGACCAACCACTTCGTAAACGAAGACGCGGCTACCTGATTCTGTGTTGGCAGCACCCTCAACAGCACCTTGGTTATACATTCGTTCTACCACTCCGATGTTTACTTAACCGTTTTTCAAAAAAAACTTTTCCTATCACAAGTCAGCTTTAGTTTACCGGATTTTCGCTTCACTAAACTGGCGTTCTAGGAAAGACGGCATCATCAATGTAATGCCTTGCTAAGTACACTCACCAAAGACATCCAGGCGGCGCAAAAACACACCTGTTCACCTTCTAAGTTAAAGGATTAGTCTTGTGGAGAATGTTAATAATGAATCAATTTAATGTTTTCTTCCTGAACTAAAACATCCCAATAGGGAGATAGTGAGCTATTACCCAAAGGGCACGTCGCCATAGCAAACTCAGTATAAAGACAGTTTTGATAGGTAGAAGCCACCACTCATTTTGCCCTTAAAAGCCGCTACTACGCTTGCCTGTTTGCGGCAGATATCTCCAGTAACACCAATCGCGGAAGCTTTGTTCCTTGTAGTTGGATTTCCCGGATTGCACCTTTTTTCTTCCATTCGACAGAAAACTTTTGTGCAACTTGCATAGAAAATGTTTTTGGTTGCATTGCTCACCTGATCGGGAATAATTTCCCAACTAGGGTAAGTCTATCTGTAAAATCGAATGATACACGAAGAAATGAGTTAAGCATCTATATTAAGTTTTACGTGATGTGATCCATCTGTCAACCTCTATCAATAGAGTTTCGGAGGCTCTGATTTGTATTTGATGATGTTTACAAAGCTACAACAATAATTTTTTGATGTAATTTAGTTGACTCATTCTTGAGATAGATATTAGCTATGAATATGTAGAGTCTTGCTCGCTCGCCAACAAAAATTACCCAATCTCAAAAAATTTCCGGCCGCAGAAAATTATACCTTATACACTTGAATAATAAAGTTACAAACTTCTAGCAGCCTTTGCTAGATAGCTTGATGGTGATGAATAGGTGGCTTTTCAAATTAGTTACTAAATCATCAACATGATTGATGAACCACTAGATTCTTCTTGACAGTAAACTTGTATAGAATAACCCCTTCTGTTAAAATCAAATATACCACTAGGATTAAATACTTACCAGCAACGAATTCATTTTAGACAGACGAGTAACAACTATTACTGTGTTGAATACCCGTCTGACTTCTTTATGGCGCTGTGGGTAGCAAGAACGCGGGATGAACCAATGGGGTAAACTCCTAGCTTCAAAATCTGCTGTGTGAAAAAATTTATTGAATTGACACATCTTTAGTATCTAGAGGAGATTTATGACAAGTAAGCCGGAACGCGTGGTACTAATTGGAGTAGCTGGAGACTCTGGTTGCGGTAAATCTACGTTTTTGCGTCGTTTGATAGATTTGTTTGGTGAAGAATTAATGACAGTTATCTGTTTGGATGACTATCATTCCCTAGATCGCAAACAGCGCAAAGAAACAGGAATCACCGCTCTTGATCCTAGGGCAAACAACTTTGATCTGATGTATGAGCAAATTAAAGCGCTCAAAAATGGTCAAGCAATTGATAAGCCGATTTATAACCACGAAACCGGCATGATCGATCCGCCAGAACGGATTGAGCCGAATCACATTGTAGTGGTGGAAGGGCTGCATCCTTTATACGACGAACGGGTGCGCGAGTTAATTGATTTCAGCGTTTATTTTGATATCAGCGACGAAGTCAAAATTGCTTGGAAAATTCAGCGCGATATGGCAGAAAGGGGCCATCGCTATGAAGATGTCTTAGCGCAAATCAATTCCCGTAAGCCTGACTTTGAAAAGTTCATTGAGCCACAAAGAGAATTTGCTGATGTGGTTCTTCAAGTATTACCAACTAACTTAATCAAAAACGACACAGAGCGCAAAGTTCTGCGAGTCCGGATGCTTCAGCGCGAAGGTAAGGATGGCTTTGAGCCAACTTACCTGTTTGATGAAGGATCTACAATTCAATGGACTCCTTGCGGACGCAAGCTTACTTGTTCCTACCCTGGTATGCAACTGTACTACGGTTCAGATGTTTACTATGGTCGTTACGTCTCAGTATTAGAAGTAGACGGTCAATTCGACAATTTAGAAGAAGTTATTTACATCGAAACCCATTTGAGTAACACATCCACCAAATACCAAGGTGAGATGACTCACTTGTTACTCCAGCACCGTGAGTATCCAGGTTCCAACAATGGAACTGGTTTATTCCAAGTGCTAACAGGCTTGAAAATGCGTGACGAGTACGAGCGTTTAACAGCAAAGGAAGCCAAATTAGCAGTTCAAGTTTAAAACAGCAGTGTTTGTGTCAAAGCTTTGGGGGATGCTTGAGGGTATCCCCCTTTTTTTGTGTTGCTCAAAACATTTTAGCCACAAGAAATTATATTTTTTCTTCGCCCAACATTTAATACCAGTATAGTTTTTTATAACTTAAGAAGACACTAACTATTTAATGTGTAAATATTGTTATGATTTCAGAAATTAGAGTAACTGAACTAAATCACTTGATTTAGTCAGCGAAGCACTCTTAAAAGGAGGAATGCCTTTGTCTCGTCGATATTTATTTACCTCCGAGTCAGTTACCGAAGGACATCCAGATAAAATCTGCGATCAGATTTCTGATACGATTCTGGATGCATTACTGGCACAAGACCCCACTAGTCGTGTGGCGGCTGAGGTAGTTGTTAATACTGGCTTAGTGCTGATTACTGGAGAAATCACCACTAAAGCCAATGTCAATTATGTCAATCTGGCTCGCCAAAAAATTGCGGAAATTGGTTATACCAATGCCGATAATGGCTTTTCAGCAAATAGTACCAGTGTATTGGTAGCATTAGACGAGCAATCACCTGACATTGCCCAAGGTGTGAACACTGCTCACGAAACCCGCGAACAGGATAGTGAAGAACTATTCGACAGCATCGGTGCAGGTGATCAAGGAATCATGTTTGGTTTTGCTTGTAACGAAACACCAGAACTGGTGCCTTTACCGATTTGTCTTGCTCATCGCATTGCTCGCCGCCTAGCAGCAGTTCGCAAAACAGGTGATTTATCTTACCTACGTCCCGACGGTAAAACCCAAGTTACTGTAATTTATGAAGATGGACGACCAGTAGGTATAGATACGATCCTGATTTCCACCCAACATACAGCCACTATTGGGGAAATCACTGATGAAGAAGCAGTCCAAGCCAAGATTAAACAAGACCTCTGGACAGCGGTAGTGGAACCTGTGTTTGGTGACATTGACATCAAGCCAGATTCACAGACACGCTTTTTAGTCAACCCCACCGGCAAATTTGTGATTGGTGGCCCTCAAGGCGACTCCGGTTTGACAGGACGGAAAATCATCGTTGACACCTACGGTGGTTATTCTCGACATGGAGGCGGTGCTTTCTCTGGTAAAGACCCCACCAAAGTAGACCGTTCTGCAGCTTATGCAGCTCGCTATGTAGCGAAAAACATTGTTGCTGCTGAGTTAGCAGAAAAATGTGAGGTACAGCTCAGTTATGCCATTGGCGTAGCTCGTCCTGTGAGCATTTTTCTAGACACCTTTGGGACTGGCAAAGTCGATGACAGTATCTTGTTGGAATTAGTCAAAAAGCATTTTGAACTACGTCCTGCAGGAATTATCCATGCCTTTAATTTACGCAACCTACCAAATGAAAGAGGCGGACGTTTTTATCAGGACGTCGCGGCTTACGGTCATTTTGGGCGGAATGATTTAGACCTACCTTGGGAACGTACCGACAAGTCCGACTTGTTAAAGCAAGCTGTTAATGAGTCACTGACAGCCGCGATCGCCCAAGCACTGAAGTAAACTGGTGTAATATTCCAGAAAATTACTGAATTGAGGGGTATGAGTAAATTTTACGGGTTTACTCATACCCCTTTGTTGTTGGGGATTGGGGATTGGGGATTGGGGATTGGGGATTGGGGAACTCGGGGCCCCCTCTGGGGATAAGGGGTAATGGGGATTGGGGAGATGAGGAGATAAGGAGATAAGGGGATTGGGGAACTCGGGGCCCCCTCTGGGGATAAGGGGTAATGGGGATTGGGGAACTCGGGGCCCCCTCTGGGGATAAGGGGTAATGGGGATTGGGGAGATGAGGAGATAAGGGGATAAGGAAAATAACTTTTAACTCCTGACTCAGCACTCAGCACTTCCCCATGCCCCATCTTGGAGAATCCATAAAATTGATGATAAGATTGGAAAACAGTTAGCCTGCCAAAAAAGAGCAGTGGTTTTGATACTTTTTGGTGTAGGAAGCTGGTTTAAAATGCTTTATCCATGTTGATGGAAGCTAATTGAACGCAGAAGCAGGGTAAATTAGTTGCTGATATGCCGACTCAAGATAGCTGTAATCAACTCTTGTCGCAGTCAATCAATGGCAAAAATACGCTTAGAGGAGTGGATTTTCTTGAGGGAAACGCTTTTGGTAGTAAAAGCGATTTTTGATGACGTTATTTTTGATATCTATAAGTCATAGAAAAATAACTTAAATATAATAAAGGTCATGCCGATTATCTAATGAGCTATAATTTGCTCTTGTCATAAAAAAAAGATAATTAAAGTGTTAATCACTAGTCAAATTGCTAGGAAAAATAGAGCTAATGTGATGATTTTTACAGGAGGGTAAGGAGATTTGAGTGATGCAAACTCAAAAGCCAGCCCCTGTTGAGAGCAGTAAAGAAAGCAAAACAGTGCCAGGTGAAGAGTCATATACAGACGAACTCCCGACTATTGAATTTCCTTCAAGAGGGAAACTCAAGGCTAGTTCCTGGCGCATACATCAAAAAATTGGCTACGGATATTTTGTAGCGATTGGGATTGGCTTTTTTGGCTCACTCACAGGTTTAGTAATCGCTAATCATTATCGGGGAAGAGAAATTAGGCAACTTAACCAAGCTCATGAGCAAGGACAACTACTGACCAATTATAAAGATGCAGTCATTGGGGCACAATTATATAGTTCTAACTTAGTTGCAGTTTTGGAAGATCCCCACAGGCTGCAAACGAAAAAAGCTGAATTTCTCAGAAGTGTAGAGAAAGCCAAGCACTTAGAACCACAAATTACTGGTTTTATTGAGAAAAAGCCGAAAACATTAGCAGCAACAAGTTCTACTCTAGAGACTTTATTGCAGAATTACGCCATTAATTTAGAGTCTTATGTTAACCAGATAGAGCCTGTATTGCGGGAAATTGACAGGAAAAACGTGCAGAAGCAGGAGCTGGACTCAGTCAGAGAGCGATTGCTAGCAATTATGCGCGGTGACACTGCAATACAGCTAGAGCAGTTGTCCCAAACACTGACTAACATTTTAGAAAATGCTGAAATCAAAGAAGATGAAAGGACACTAGCTGTAGAGCAAGCAAAAGGAGTTGAGAGACTGATCGTGATTGTGAGTATGCTGGTTTCAGTGGCGATCGCAGCTATTGTAGCTTGGCGGACTAGCCGCGCGATCGCAGAACCAGTCATTACTGTCACTCAAGTTGCTGAACAGGTAGCTCGTAAATCGAATTTCGATTTACGAGCGCCAATAACCACAGAAGATGAAATTGGCTTATTAGCTAAATCTTTAAATCGTCTAATTGAGCGCGTATCTGAGCGAACGAAAGAACTGCAACAAGCCAAAGAATTAGCTGAAGCGGCTAGTAAGGCAAAAAGCATTTTTCTTGCGAATGTGAGTCATGAATTGCGTACACCATTAAATGCAGTAATTGGCTTAAGTCAACTGCTACAAGATGATGCTACAGATTTAAGTTTATCGGGAGACTTTATCACCGACCTAGAAACAATTAATGCTGCTGGTAGACATTTATTAGAACTAATAAATGACATCCTCGACTTATCTAAAATTGAAGCGGGGAAAATGACTCTTTACCCAGAGACATTTGAAATTGCCACACTAATTAATAATGTCGTGCTGACAGTTAGACCTGCTGTTGAGAAAAACGGCAATATTCTAGAAGTAGATTATGACGATAAACTGGGTACCATGTATGCCGATCAAACTAGGATGCGGCAAGTGTTGTTAAATTTGTTGAGTAATGCTGCCAAATTTACCACCAATGGTAAGGTCACATTAACAGTTAAAAGTGAAAAAGATGACTTTGTCCCCGAAGCTCCTTTTGGTTTCATTACTTTTACTGTGAGCGACACAGGAATTGGGATGTCCCAAACTCAACAAAAGCAGTTATTTCAACCCTTTATTCAAGGTGATACATCAACTACGAAAAAGTATGGTGGTACTGGTTTAGGGTTAGCAATTAGCCGCCATTTTTGCCAAATGATGGGCGGAGAAATTACTGTTAAAAGTCAGTTAGGGATGGGTTCTACTTTTACTGTACGCTTACCTTTAACTGTACAAGACTAAGTGAAATTGAGATGGGTAAATGCGTAGTGGATTATCTTAGAAATCGCCTCAATCATCATTAGATTCCGAAAAAAGCGATTTCAAATTGCGATATCCGCTTACTGCACGCACGATTTCTATTCCGTCAGTAATCACACGGTAAAGAATAATATAATGGTTCTATATCAGCATAACTGCGTCCCATATTGGGATATTTGGCTAAATTTTTGCACTTTTCTGCAAAAGAATTGACAAAGCGATCGCCTGCATCTAAATTACGACTAGCAAAATAATCAGCAATCTCATCTAAATCTTGAATAGCTGCAGGAGAAATTATATAGTTACTCATGCTTGGCGATCGCGAGCTTGATGAAGTTTCTTCCGCAATCTAGCAATCGCAATTTCCCCGTCTATTCCTTCTCCTTGATCAAGCTGTGCTATGCCAATTGCTACTTTTTGACGGGTTTCTTCTACCCATTTTTCATAATGCTTGTCTCTTGCTTCTAGCAGTTGTAACGCTTCAACAATTACCTCATATGCAGTTGCATATTTACCTGTTTCTAACTTACCTTGAATAAATTTTTCTTCTTCTGGTTTTAGGTTGATATTCATAAGTGGAAATTTTACTTTTTCTGTTATTATATCTATCTCTCTACTTCCCTGTGACACCATAGATGTAAACTGGATTCTGGCAGTTAAACCCCAGTATTAAAATTCCCCAAAGCTTTGGAGCCAGTTACGAGCAGTTTCAAGCACTTGCAAGTGTAAATCGTGACTTAAGGCGGGAAAGAATAGCAGAGTAAGATTTTTATACGGAAATTCAGCAAAGTCAAATTGAGATATTTGAATAGCCTAGAATAATATGCGTTGAGTACGATACTCTCAAAATAAGCAATTCTCTGCCCAGTCGCTTTGGCTTATCCATGACCACAACTATTGACTTTCTCAGCCATCTTAACCCCAGCCAACGTCAAGCCGTAGAACATTACTGCGGCCCGCTGCTAGTTGTGGCTGGTGCAGGTTCCGGTAAAACACGCGCGTTGACTTATCGGATTGCTAACCTGATTCTGAAACATCGTGTAGCTCCCGAAAATATTTTAGCGGTGACTTTTACGAATAAAGCCGCTAGGGAGATGAAAGAAAGGATTCAAAAGCTGTTTGCGGAAGAAGAAGCAATTAAACAACACGGAACTAGGTTTGATTTATTGACGGAATATCAACAGACGCAACTGCGATCGCAAGTTTACCGTGAAACCATTAAAGATTTATGGTGCGGTACTTTTCACAGTCTGTTTTCTCGCATTCTCCGATTTGATATTGAGAAGTACCAAGACGAAAAAGGTCGGCGATGGAATAAAAATTTCTCTATTTTTGATGAATCTGACGCTCAAAGTTTAGTTAAAGATATTGTTACAAAACAGCTAAATTTAGACGATAAGAAATTTGACCATCGTTCGGTACGCTATGCAATTAGTAACGCGAAGAACCAAGGGTTATCACCACAACAATTTGAACAGGAACAACCAAATTATCGCGGAAGGGTAATTGCTCAAGTTTATAATTCCTATCAAGATAGGTTGGCACAAAATAACGCCCTTGATTTTGATGACTTAATTCTGATTCCTACCAGGCTATTTCAGCAAAACGAACAGGTATTAGGTTATTGGCATCGTAAATTCTGCCATATTTTAGTTGATGAATATCAAGATACCAACCGCACTCAGTATGACTTAATTCGCTTGTTGGTTACTAATGGCGAAGATAGAAAGAGTGAATGGAATTGGCAAAATCGCTCAGTGTTTGTTGTCGGTGATGCTGACCAGTCAATTTACTCTTTTAGAATGGCAGACTTTACCATATTGCTAGAGTTTCAGAATGATTTTGGTGATGGGTTACCAGATGCAGATACCAGAACAATGGTGAAATTAGAAGAAAACTATCGCTCTTGTGAAAATATTCTGCAAGCGGCTAATGAACTGATTGAGAATAATACTCAACGGATTGATAAAGTTCTGAGACCGACGCGGGGCGCAGGTGAGCAAATTTATTGTCACAAAGCAGATAATGAACTAGATGAAGCCGCGTTTATCATCGATCAAATTCGCTCTTTAGAATATCAAAACCCCGAAATAAACTGGGGCAGTTTTGCCATACTTTATCGGACAAACGCCCAATCGCGACCTTTTGAAGAACTTTTAGTGAAATATCAAATCCCTTACACAGTTGTGGGGGGAATGAGATTTTACGATCGCAAAGAAATTAAAGATGTTATAGCTTATTTAAGAGCGATCGCAAATCCTGCAGATACTGTGAGTTTGTTACGAGTTATCAATACTCCCCGGCGTGGTATCGGTAAAACCACAATTGATGCTTTGATTAACGCCTCCCAGCAATTAGGGACAACTCTCTGGGAAATATTGTCAGACGATACTTCAGTTAATACCTTAGCGGGACGAGGTGCGAAATCGGTCAAAGGCTTTGCCGAAATGATTAGCCGTTGGCAAGGCGAAATCGGTACCATGCCAGCAGCAGAGATTGTTCAAGGTATATTAGAAGACTCTGGTTATGTGCAAGACTTGCTCAGTCAGGGTACAGACGAATCCCAAGATAGAATCCAAAACGTCCAAGAACTTTACAACGCTGTATTGCAATTCCAAGAAGAAAACGAAGATGCTACCCTACAAGGATTTTTGCAAAGTACTGCCCTGAGTTCCGATTTAGATAATTTAAAAGAAGGCAAAACAGCAGTTTCTTTGATGACTTTGCACGCTTCTAAAGGGTTAGAATTTCCCGTAGTCTTTTTGGTGGGATTGGAACAGGGACTATTCCCTGGCTACCGTTCCCTCAGCGATCCTGCATCTTTAGAAGAAGAACGCCGCCTGTGTTATGTGGGAATTACCCGCGCCCAAGAGAGGTTATATTTATCACACGCTCGTGAACGCAGGCTTTACGGTTCGCGTGAACCTGCAGTGCGATCGCAATTTTTGGACGAATTACCAGAAGAATTATTAGCTAATGGTCGCAGAGGTCGTCAAAACTATACTAAACCCTCTGTTGCTACCAATGGTAATGGTAAACAGAATTGGCAAGTAGGCGATCGCGTTTTACATAAATCTTTTGGAGTGGGTGAAATCACCCATGTATTTGGGGATGGGCACAAGCTTTCTGTAGCTATTAAATTTGCGAATTTGGGACAAAAAATTATTGACCCCAGAGTAGCGCAGTTACAAAAAGTAGATGATTGATCCTCTCTGAACTAAAACCTACAGAGATTCTTGGTTTCACAAATCTAATTAGATTTACTTAATGAATAGTCTCTAAAGTAATGTGACGAATGAGGCCAAGACAGCTTATAGATATGCTTTTAGCGCGCATATCTAGAGTAAGGTTATACCAAATCAAATGATGTTTGATTTGGTGTAAAATTGCTGCTCCCGAAATCGCTAATAGACACCGATGTGTCCTTTTATAGCCATTAGTTGAACCCACAATGAACCCGTTTTTACTAAGACACGGTAGTGGACTGACACAGCTAATTTGGTGCAATAGCAAAAATTCATTTCATCCGCATACCCTGCGGGTTCGCTGAAAGCGTTCTCGTAAGAGTAGCCGATGCGCGTCTATGAGACCTCCACAAAAAGAAATGCCCAATTGTCATTGCGAATGTAGCGTTCGCGTAGCGTCCCGTTCGCGTAGCGTCTCCGTCAGGAGAAGGGAAGCGAAATGAAGCAACCGCAAAATATTGGGATTGCTTCACTACACTCCGTTTCGCTCGCAATGACAGCTTTTGGATCAATCATTCTGTGGAGTTCTCTATATCGGCGTTTATCTGCGGTTCATTTCATCAAATCTAATGCCTCATTTTAAGCGTGTCAGTCCAGTAGGCGACAATCTGTTTAGTGCAGATATCTCTTAAACTTGTTCTTCCTCACTGATGAGCCGATCTAAGCGATCATTAGCATCTTTTGCTAATCGTAACCAAGGCACACTAGAGACAATCCCTTCTACGATTGTGATTGATCCCTCTGGCAAATTTCCTGAAAGTGACAATCCAACACCAACTAAGCTCACAATACCGCACATTGCACTCATCACCCAGGCTAAGTTAAAGCTCCATCTAGCCTGCCGCAAACGCTCTTGAGTCACATTCATTTTAGTTTTGATTTGCTGGCTGGAGTTGGAATCAGTCAAAGAAACTGAAATTTGAGTACTGCTTGACAATTGTTTTTGGTTGTTGTTCGATATCATGGTGTTAATTCCTTGAAATGAGATTCATGACAAAATTTGCTAGTACTGACCGTGAATCAGTACTAGCGGATATGAGTGAGTCCAAGTGTTACCCAGTACTGACCGTGAATCAGTACTGGGTAACACTTATATCACTTTGAAGTAGGGAACAACTTTTAAAGTGAGGAGTACTGTTAGCTATCAATTGACCAAAAACTAGATGAAGCGTGGTTTCTAAGATAACAGTACAATCTTTACCTGTTGGCAATACCTATGCATTGCGTTGTGAGGCGAGTTTGTCGGGGCGTGAAATGGAACTCGTAATATCTTAACGGACATAGCTTAAACCCTGAATACTAGGTAGAAATGATGTCTGATGCTGCTGATGAGTTGGGTAGATGTGTTTTTAAGCTAATTTGACGATTTTTGGCTAAGGATTTGACCTCCATAAAAGTACATTTGTTCCAAGGTTCTAATTAGAACATCATACGTCTCACAATTCCTCAACCTCATATTGTCATCATTTTACACGCTTATTCAGTAAAATCATCTAGTTTAGGAATTAAAATGAAATATATAAAAACTTTGCGTGGTAGCCATAAAATCTTCTCATACAAAGGTTTTTGGCTAAATTGGCTGTAATTCAAATAGTTTAGAGTACTAACTATCTTCCGCGAAATTACTTAATTTCGCAAAATTTTTTAATTCTAGTTAATCACTTGTAAAAGTGATTTTTAATAAATATTGCAAGTACTTCATCTAAATTAAGCTGCTCATCTCAATTAACCTCAACACTAACTATGGTGACTTTTGCCTTAGCTGATGTCGTGTCGTCACCCATGAAAATTAAATTAGGTGTGGTGTAAGGATTGGGATAGCCAGCAGGTGGTGTAAAGCCTGTGTATTGTCGTAAATTACCTTTGAGAATTGGTGTGGTACTTCCGTCAACAAATAGTTGATAACTAGCATCTTTGACGGATAGCTTATATGTTTTCGCTGCAGCTTTAGTGTCATACAACACATTTTCCCCACGAGTAAAGCCAACATTTTGCGCCCAAATACTATCTTGCCAGAAGCCCAGTTCTAAACCATAGGGTTGTGATTCACCACCTAGCTTGTTGCTAATGACAATGATGCTGAAGCCAGCGCGATTTGTGGAACTGTGGCTTTCAGAGTTAATTTGTACCTTAAACGTCAGAGTGTAGCCTTTGCTACGATCCAAAATAATTGGTGATGAGCGGAAATAACCAGCATAATTGGCGTTAGTGCCGATGCTATCGAGAATCGTACCTTGTTTAGTGGCGATCGCAGAAGGAATAGGGATGGCAAAACTGTTGAGATATAACCATCCTTGTTGAGCAGGTGTTTGGTTAGGAATAGATAAGCCATTGTATAGAACAGCAGCACTGGCAGAATTCGCGCCTATCAGCAAAGCAAAACCAGTACTTAAAGTAGCGACTAAAGGAGTTTTGATCATAGGGACTAGAGGCTAGAGATTAGAGAATATAGATTCTTATGATGTACCTTGTCAGCAAGAGAGGCTAGATAGAAGGGGTGAACGAAATTTTGTGTGGGATTTCTGGCTAAGTATCCAAAAAATGACTCTCCACACTCCCCACACTCCCCACACCTCCCACACCTCCCACACCTTTTTTCGCTCACCCAGATAGAAGAGCTAGAATCATGCTTATAAAGGTATTAATACTGTAGTGCTGTCCCAATACTGCTCAGTTAAAGATTTTCAACTCTTAATTTGGTTTTGGGAAAAGGTGTACCCCTGCGCTTAAGCAAGCTACGCGTAGCGTCTGTGCAGGAGAAAGGGTAAAGGTTAAAGGTTTTTTCTTGCCCCTTTTCCCCTTTTCCCCTTTTCCCCTTCCCCTTTTGCCCTTAACCGACAAGTATTAAGTGCTGTCCCTGAGAACCTTGTTTAAATTATACAAGTATAAATTTAACTGGTTGTGGCTTTAGTATTTACTTAAGCAAAAGTTGCTGACTAAATCCGGGACTTTTTGAAAAAGTCCCAGATTAAATTTCCCTAAAGTCAAGTCATATTCACGCTTACAGATGATTTATATGTTCCAGAGAGTTTTTTGAGTTGATATGAGCAGCTAATGTAAGAGAATTACAAATCCTGGAAAATCTGCTGAGGCTTGTTAGGACTTGATTAGAGTAGGATTTCAGTTAAGTACTCATGCTGGGTCTTATGTCTAAACTATTGCCATGCGCCTTAGCCGCAGTTGCCTTTCTCATCACATCTACTAATCAACCTAGCACCACACTGGCCGGAACCTGCGCCTCTAAATGTGGCCCGCATCCCATTCAATTTACTCCCGGCCAAAATATCCGATTAGAAGTTGTAAATAGAACATCCGGTTTCGTAAAACTCGAAAGAATTCAAGGAACCGAGCCAATTCCTCTACGACCAGGACAAGAACTGCAATTTATGCAGGAAGAAGATAGACAAGCAATTATGTCTCTCGTATTTTGGCATGAAATGGGATTGCCACTACAAGCAGTAGTTTCTAAACCGAACTTTGGGACATTACGCTTAGAACTCCGCCCTGGTAAGCTTAACCCAGGCGATCGCTCTCTCTATCTGCTGAACGATGGTCATGTCAGCGTCTATTGATTAAAAAACAGTTGGTTAAATTTACGTATAAAATTTAACCAATTTTAATTATTTTATTGTAGAGCTTGCTGAACAGAAAATATTTTCGCTACCCTACCTCTAAGCTGTATTACATTCAACCGAGAACTGCTATATTTGTAGCGGCTTGAAAGGGATAATGATCTTAGTTCACCCAACTTTGCCTCTAAAAGCCAAAATAAAGTATGAAGGTAATGTTCACCGCGAATGTATCCGATCAGGTTACGATCTTGTCACACTTCCCTGTTTGAAAAGTCATATCCAGAATTTTCTGGTTAAAATAGTATATCTGTTCTACTCAACTCCAATCTTATACAATCCTGAAATCCATATATTTTAGAGGCAGGAATGGCTATCAATACCGATACTTCTGGCAAGCAAAAAGCGCTGAATATTGTACTCAACCAGATTGAGCGCAGCTTTGGTAAGGGAGCAATCATGCGCCTCGGGGATGCTACTCGGATGCGAGTAGAGACCATTTCCACTGGTGCACTCACCTTAGATCTCGCATTGGGTGGTGGTTTACCCAAGGGACGGGTGATTGAGATTTACGGGCCGGAAAGTTCCGGTAAAACAACAGTAGCGCTACATGCGATCGCTGAAGTGCAACGAGAAGGTGGTATTGCTGCCTTTGTGGATGCTGAACACGCCCTCGATCCTACCTATGCTGCGGCTTTAGGCGTAGATATTGAAAATCTTCTGGTTTCCCAACCCGACACTGGTGAAGCCGCATTAGAAATTGTCGATCAGCTTGTGCGCTCTGCTGCTGTTGACATTGTAGTCATTGACTCTGTAGCCGCATTAGTTCCTCGGGCAGAAATAGAAGGCGATATGGGTGATGCTCACGTTGGTCTTCAAGCTCGACTCATGAGCCAAGCTTTACGTAAAATTACTGGAAATATTGGTAAATCTGGTTGCACAGTAATTTTTATTAACCAACTACGGCAAAAAATCGGTGTTACCTACGGTAGCCCAGAAACTACCACTGGTGGTAATGCCTTAAAATTCTATGCTTCTGTACGCTTAGATATTCGCCGAATTCAAACCTTGAAAAAAGGTACAGATGAATTTGGTAACCGCGTTAAAGTGAAGGTAGCAAAAAATAAAGTAGCACCACCCTTTAGAATTGCAGAATTTGACATTATTTTTGGTAAGGGAGTTTCTACTATAGGTTGTCTTGTTGACCTTGCGGAAGAAACAGGCATCTTGCTCCGCAAAGGAGCTTGGTATAGCTACAATGGCGAAAATATTTCCCAAGGTAGAGACAACGCCATCAAATACTTAGAAGAAAAACCAGAATTTGCTGCACAAATTAAGCAGTTGGTACGTGAAAAGCTAGACAAAGGAGCTGTTGTTTCTGCTAACTCTGTAACCAAAGTCAGCGACGACGAGGAAGAGGAAGAAGTCGATTCAGACGAAGAATAACCATCTCAACAGGGCAGAAATGGGCAGGGCTAGAGGACAGAATCCCATACTAGGTTATTGTCGATTTTGAGCCAATTGCCAGGTATTTTCAAAATCTCTATCCCTGATCCCTTACCTGTTCTGCCAAGAAGATAACATTGCTGGCGATAGCCTGAAAATTAGCAATTTTCATCTCTGCTGTTATTAAGAAAAATTGTCAGGGTGCACAAATGTGCGCCCTTAACTGTGTAATTACAGCAGATTGCAAGTTGGTGATGTACAGATAATTGTAAGGGCATGGCAGTGCCATGCCCCGAAGCGTGTGCCTTATTTATCTGAAATACGCTGTAATTTATTAAAAACCTAATTTTATGGAAAATTAAAATGATATTAACTATCCATAAAGCAAGAATTTGGAATTTTCGAGATTTGATGATGAGCCAATTGTTGGCTGAAAAAACGCTCTAAGATTTCAGACTTATCTTCTAGAGTGACGTGAGTATGCTGATATTTAAAATTATTCATTAAGCTTGAATCGTCACTTATATGGAAAGCATGATTCAATTTTTGAATAGGAAATTCTTGTTGCTCACTGGCTGGGCTAAAGATTTTTTTAGGATTGTCATCTACACCTTGAACAAGGTGCATCAATAATTCCACAGCGACTGTTGGTAGAGTACGGCAAGAATGATTAATAAAAAAATCAAAAGTAATCAGCCCTAGACGAATGCGATCGCCATCATGAAGTTTCCTAGCCTGAAAAACTTGTTCTCCATTTACAAATGAGCCATTGCTGCTTTTAAAATCAATTAAATAGAAGCCTCGATCGTGAATATATTGAATTGCTGCATGGCGTTCAGATAGATATTGGTCATCAATCGTGATACCACTACTACTATCTCGACCTATAGTCCAAATTTGCTGTGACTGGTGTAAACTTTGTGTTTGATTATCACAAAGATTAGTAACGATATAAACAACCGAATCATTCACTACGCCTTGTATATAAAGAGGTTGCATTGCTAGAAACGATTCTTGAGCAATGTTCTCGATCTGGATAATTTCATCTAAAAGACTGCTATGTTGTTCATATAACTTGAGGAATACCTGAAACAGATTTAATCGTCTTTCTAATTCTTTATCTTGTAACTCAACTCTCATAGATGAGCCTTTTGCTTTCCAGAAATGTAAATTACTGATTTCGGTCATTAATTTGAATTTTCAGCCTAATATCAGGAATAATGGTTAAATTATAGCAAAACCTGAATCTAGTCTATTTTATTCGACAAACACACAACTTTTCATCTGTTTTTATCTGATCTATGCCGATAAAACAGAATTTTGCTATTAATATGCTGCAGTTTTATTGCAGATATCTGCTAAAACGCTTAAGCAGCAAGAACTATCAAATTTTGCATCTCAATGTAAAAATTCCCTTCATCTAAGCATTCATAAATTTTAGTAAAAGTGTTGAGTACAAATATTGTAACTGTTTATTTTTTATTGTAAATTATTTTTCTTTATTTGTCATATATAGGAATAAAATTTGCTTCATTAGCTGACTCATTCAGGTTATAAATTGTTAATAGACAGTAGAGAATCCAAAAAATAAGGAGGTGTGTTAAGCATTTTCAAAAAATCAATGCTAATCCACTCTCAGACATATATATATGTTGTTATAAAAATCCTAAATAACAAAATTACGCTATTGACATAATGCGTTAAAATGCATATATAACGCAATACATGAACGCTTTATTATATTACTTTCAACTAGAATACCTACGTAATCCCAAAATAAATTGGAAAATATAGAGTAATTATTGCTATTAGTTTTATTTCTAATTATTGAACTATATAGGCATAGAGATATTTAATTTTAGAAATACTTTTTGTATGATGCTTGATGGCTGTGGCATCACATAGCAATCTCAGCATTTACCGCTATATTCTCAGGAGTAATACCAATTTTTATCATGAATTCCGCAAGAATTGCGGCTTGAGATGTTGAAGCTATTGCTATATTTTAGCTAATTAGTATGGCACACCTTAAATATACTTAAATTTTCTCACTTATCGACAGAGATATAGCTTGCGATTACATTTATGAAAGTTAAATTACATTTGCAATTTAAGCTGTAAGTCAGTTAATCAATCATTATTCCTGCTATATATCTGCATATTTGTAGTGCTACAGATAATTCAAAATAAGTAAATTTACTAATACTAGTATTCCCACTAGACTACTAGATGGTTAGCTACTAACACCTAAAAATTTTCAACTTTATATATAGCAATAATTCCGAGAAGTGTTTTTAAGTAGTTAACAATCAAAAACACTTGCCATAGTTAACATTACAGCAAACCTCTTTTCCCATTGGGACGTACAGTCATCCAGTTCGTCTTGGCTAGTATCAACTGCTCATCAGTAATTTTGGCACCAGTGAGAATAGCTCCACAAAGGTTAGCGCCTCTAAGATTAGCATTACTGAGATAAGCATGGCTGAGATCGGCACCTCGCAGATCTGCTCCTTCTAAATCAGCATTACTAAAGTAAGCTTTAGTCAAGTTAGCATCCCTAAGATTAGCATCAGTCAGACTAGCTCTACCAAAGTCGCTATTGTTGAGGTTAGCGCCTTGAAGATTAGTTTTCTGCAATTGAGCCGAATTAAAATTTGTCCCCGATAAATCAGCGCCTTGCAGGTTGAGCATACTTAAATTGTGGAGAGCAAAATCCCGCCTTCCCTTCAGATAGGCGGTGAGTAAATTCTGGGTAGTTAACTTACGTACCCCATTGGGATTGTGGTTTTGCGAACCATAACTGTTGTGGCTTTCAAAGTTGGTTGACTTAGCCATCATCGCTTTTGGACGCATTACCCCAGCATTGGCTGCATTTTCAGCTGTTTTAGCGCGTCTAGCTCGGATGGCTGCGGCTACCTGTGCTACTCCTGCACTACTAGCACTACCAGGTGGAGTACTACATAAAATAGCAGAATTTGCTATTTGGTTATGTACATGCTCTTTTGCTCCTACATCAGATTTAGCCAGCATTCCTTTCGCTAAACTTTCAATGTAGGGTTCCATTTGCAACCCTCTGAGGACTTCTTGCGCTGTTTTGTAGCGGTTGCGTACTGATACCTCTAACATTTTCCGCAAAACGCTTGTTAAATGGTCACTTACCTGTACAATTGACTCCCAGATCATTTCGCCAGTAGTGGGATTGTATTCTAAATCTTTAGGAGTTTTACCGCTCAGTAGATAAATACAAGTGACTCCCAATGCGTAGATATCACTGGCGTAGACAGGACGCATTGCCATTTGCTCTGGTGGCGCAAAACCAGGAGTACCAATTGCATAAGCAGTTAAGGCTGTTTGTTCTGATTGACCGCTTACGCCTTGGGTGACTTGGTTTTTAACTGCACCAAAGTCGATCAGTACCATTCGAGCATCTTCGGTGCGGCGAATCAAATTTGCTGGTTTGATATCACGGTGAATTACCTTTTGCTCATGAATATATTGCAGCAATGGCAAAATTTCACTTAAGAACTGCTTGACTCCAGCTTCGCTAAAATTGCCGTTACGCTGAACTTCTTGTTGTAAAGTAGCGCCGCTAATGTATTCCTGAACTAAGTAAAATTGCTGATTATCTTCAAAATAGTCTAATAGCCTTGGTAACTGAGGATGATTGCCAATCTTACCTAAGGTTTTGGCTTCTCGCTCAAACAGTTCTCGCGCCATCTGCAAAACATGTGGTGCAGTGGCTGTGGGACGCAGCTGCTTGATTACACAACTCGGTTCTCCTGGTAAGCCTTCATCGTAGGCTAAGAAAGTTGCGCCAAAGCCACCTTGACCTAATGGTTTAAGTACTCGATAGCGATCGCATAAAAGTAACTTTGAGCCACAAGACTGACACCTTTGGCTATAGGCCAGATTTTCTGGATGGGGACAGGTAGGATTTAAGCAGTAGCTCATGCATTCTCAACTCGCTGCACGAATAATAATAAATAGCGTTACACTCTGACCCCATTATGGTGATGGAAATTTCACTTATGCCAGGTAATTTTCGCGGGAAATGCCTTGAAGACTTCCTAAAGTTTAGGGAAAGCAGACTGCATCCCATCGTAAATACACTGTCATGGATTTTACGGAAAGTTAAATGCAGTGGATGAGCTATCTTTTTAGCTAATTTACCAATCTAAAAATCTGCTTTTTGTTTAACTTGCTATAAAATTCAAGATTTTTCAGCAATTAGAAAAGATTCCTATACCATACCTTGCAGCTGATTGATTTGCATTTGCATTTTTTCGCGTAATGTTTGCGCTTGTTGATAAACTATTGCTCGCTCTTTGTTTTCACCATCAATAACATTTTGCTCGACAGGTTGAATAAAATAACGCAGACGAGTTTTTACTGCCCAAACACCCATTGAAGGAAATAGTAGCAATAGCAGCATTAAAGGTGATAAAGGCAAAAATGGTAATTTGAATAGGCTTTGTAATTTTTTGAGATTCCTTGTCCAAGGATGCAAAGATTCATTGCCAATGCAAATAACTGGGACAATGGGAACTTGATAGCGATCGCTCAACTGCATAAAACTCACATCAAATTTTTCCAGTTGATAACGTCTATGCCAACCCTTCTGCGGCCCGCGTAAACCTTCAGGTGCGTATAAAATGATTTTACGCTGCTGTATAGCCCCTTCAAAATCATTTAACTTGGCACGTACACCACCTAACACTCTTGACCATCCAGGCGGTAACCACCAAATTACCCAAGGATGTTCAAATAATGATAGTCCTGCTAAAGGTTGTACTGTCCATCCTTTTTCCTGACTTAATAAATAAGCCAAAGTGATAAAGTCCCAAGGAAAAGACATACCTGCATGATTCATTGCCACAATTAACGGCTCTGTTGATGGCAAATTTTCTAATTGTTGCAATTCGCCTTGAAAGTAATATTTAACAATAGGAGCCAGGATTTCGTCACGAAAAGCTTGTTGATATTTTGGTTCAAATTCACCAATTTCTTTACGTGGTGCTCGAAAACCAAGACGCAGCCAACGACTCAGCATTGCTAAATAAAATCCACCAGGCAATAAAAATAATAAATATTCCCACCAATTCCAACCATCTGGATCGGTATGGTAGTGTTGCCAGTGGCGATTAAATAAAATTAACCAACCAGGGGGATACCATAAACAAAACCAGTCAAACCAGCTAAATTTATAGCTCTCTAATGATGGTGTTTCTATATCAATATTGAGGATGCTTTCACAGTCTTGATTGCTCACAACTGTTGTGTAAATTCTCTAATAATTGGTTAACATATAGCAATCCGTTTAGGAGTCGTGAAATAAAGGAGTTGAGGTAGAAAACAGGGAATCGGAAATGGGGATCAGGAAAGAAAGATTTACAAATGTACTTTGTTCTTTCACGAATAATTTAGGACTTGCTATACATTATTTTAGCTTTTAATATTTTTGATTCGCATCCTACCACAGGCGGAAAATATCGTAAACTGATAATTGATTTTTTAGCTGAAACTTTGTTAAGTGACTGGACGTACCACACGAATTAGTTTTCCTTGCAAAGATTCTTCTGCTATCACAGCCTTATGTATCCGTGTGGCAAACTGCTCCCAATGACGATTGTTGGTACAAACAATAATGCCGAAGTGTTGATCATCACGACGATGCAACCGGATGAAATCATCTCTATTTATAGTTAATATCGAGCGTTCTTGACTTATGGCAAATGCCAAAACTTCCTCATCAGGTATACCTTGATCTGCATTTCCTGCTTCTTGAACTGTCAAAACATCATGCCCTAAACTACGTAATAATTCGACAACTGGAAACGGAAATTGCTCATCTGCGTAAAACCGTGCCATCGACTAGGCTACCTCATTACGCTCAATAGCCAAGTCAATTTCATCGGAGTGAGTTTCTGCATACGCCCAAGCATTAGCTAAATCTGTAGCTGTAATAGTTGGATAGCTACTCAAAAGGTCAGCATCACTATATCCAAGATGACGAGCTTCTACAAGTACCCAGACGGGAATACGAGTTTTCGCAATGCGTGCTTCTCCACCACAGACTCTAGGAGTTTTCTCAATTCCTAGCCAATTACTTCCAAGACTTTGAGCAAGTAACTGTATAGCCTGCACTTTTTCACCAGCACTGAGGGCAAGAAGTTGTTGTTCTAACTCTTTGAGTTTCACGAATGTCAATCCTCTGATGTTTGATCAAGCTACATTTATAATTTTATTCCACCCATAGCGATGAGAGAGACAAACCCAAACACCAATCAGATTCAATCAACGGTAATCTTAGAATACATATTCTGAAGCTAGATTTCGCGGTGACTACTACACGCACTCAGGCTCAGGCTAGGAAATGAGAGGGGAATTTTCACGTCTAATCCACTCATCCACTAATCTAAAATTCAAAATTGATATGGCTCCTTTACCAGACTACCGTCCTAAACAATTGTCCGTAGGCCCTTTAGAAGCAGAAATTTTGCAGATCATCTGGGAACTGGGTTCAGCTACAGTGAAGGATGTACACGATCGCATTCTCTCTGACCCGAACCGGGAGTTAGCTTATACCTCTGTCACCACCGTTCTCCGCCGCCTAACTGATAAAGGTTGGCTAGCCTGCGACAAAAAAGGACGGGCATTTTATTGGCGACCATTGCTGACAAAGCAACAAGCTGAGATGATTAAAGCCCATGAACAATTACAGCGATTTTTGGCAGTGGGTAATCCCGATGTTATTGCTGCTTTTGCCGATAGTCTTGATGAAGCCAGCAGCAATCAAATAGAAGCGATCGCAAAACGCATTCAAGCCGCACGTCAAGCCAGGGAGGGGAAATGATACATTTAATCATGATTTTGACTGCTTTGGCAGTTGCTTGGTGGTTAAGATGCTCATGGAATCAACCCCAAGATAATTGGAGTTTGCGGTGGCGGCGATCGCTATTTTTATTCCTCTTCCCGCCTTTGCTACTATTTATGACTGCGATCGCTGTGCTATGCATGGGGCCTCAAGGCAAAATGGGGGGAATGTATACAGGTTGGGGCAGTTATATCTTAGCGTTTAGCTATCTTGCAATTTTTAGTGTTTTATGCATTAAACACGCCTACCAAGGATGGCAGTCTGTAAAATCTGCCCGTAATTATCCTTTAGTACCTTTGGGTGACAGAAACCTCCGACTGCTCAACACAGAGGCACTCTTCGCAGGTCAAATTGGTTTTTGGCACCCCGAATTAGTTATCAGTGAAGGATTACTGCAAACGCTATCACCAGAGCATTTAGAAACAGTATTGGCACATGAGCAAGGGCATTACCATTACCGAGACACCTTCTGGTTTTTCTGGTTGGGTTGGGTACGTTCCTGCACCGCTTGGTTGCCTAATACAGAAGCATTGTGGGAAGAACTGCTAGTTTTGCGTGAACTCCGGGCTGATGGTTACGCCGCATCCCAAGTTGACCCCTTGCTGCTAGCAGAATCACTGTTGTTAGTAGTCAGTAGTACTCCAGTATTATCAGAAGTATGCTGTGCGGCTTTAGGTTCACCAGGAACAGGCGATCGCTTAGAACAAAGAATCGAAGCACTATTAGCACCACCGGAGCCAATCCCAACAGCGCAATTGTGGATCTGCCCTAGCTTACTCCTAGCATTTCTACCATTAGTTACTGTAATATTTCATACTTAATGCAGTTAATGGGTCAAGAGTACCCGAAAACGATATTCGGGTACTGAAAATACAAAGGCGCGGAGAATGATATAACTAACACAGCCGACAAACTCGCTAAATACCAGCAACTTAAAAAACCTCAGTAAAATTTTAGCGACTTCCAGAAATTAAATTACCCAATTTTGAGAGCGAAGATCATTATCATAGTTTTCCTCTCTGTTTCTCTGCTTACACAGCTATAAAATATTTGTTGATTTGGAAGCCCTTATTCATCTTCCTAGTCCCCAACCCCCAATCCCTAATCCCTAATCCCTAATCCCTAATCCCTAATCCCCAATCTCCAATCCTGATACCAAAACTACGAAATCTCAAACCATGCCACTATAGATAAAAGAGCGTCAAATTGAGTAAGCAAGAGGAAGACTAAAGAACGCTGTGCAGATCACATTTTTAGGGACAAGTTCTGGTGTACCCACAAGAGCGCGTAATGTTTCTAGTGTTGCCCTCAGATTACCCCAAAGGGCAGAACTGTGGTTATTCGATTGTGGTGAAGGTACTCAGCATCAGCTTTTGCGGAGTGAACTGAAAATTAGCCAACTATCCCGAATTTTTATTACCCATATGCACGGCGACCACATCTTTGGTTTGATGGGACTGCTTGCTAGTTGTGGTTTGGCTGGAAACGTGCAACGAGTTGATCTCTATGGCCCGCCAGGGTTAAATGAATATATCCAAGCATCCTTACGTTACTCTTACACGCACTTTTCCTACCCTGTCAAAGTTCACGCCATCCGTCCAGGGGTAATTTATGAAGATGATGAGTTCACAGTTACCTGTGGCCCTTTGCATCATCGCATTACAAGTTTTGGCTACCGAGTTGCAGAAAAAGACCGCGCCGGACGCTTTGATGTTGATAAAGCCAAGGAATTACAAATACCGCCAGGACGAGTTTATGGTCAACTCAAGCGCGGTGAAGTAGTAACTCTCAACGATGGGCGAGTAATAGATGGTAAAGACCTGTGCGGCCCTACCGAAATTGGACGCAAAATTGCTTATTGTACAGACACAGTTTTTTGTGAAGGTGCAGTGGAATTAGCGCAGGATGCAGATGTGTTAATTCACGAAGCAACTTTTGCTCATCAAGATGCAGACATGGCTTTTCAAAGGTTGCATTCCACCACCACAATGGCAGCACAAACCGCTTTAGCTGCTCAAGCACATCGCCTGATCATGACTCATTTTAGCCCCCGTTATGCACCAGGTAATGTTATAGAGTTGAAAGATTTACTGAAAGAAGCTAGAGCAATTTTCCCCAATACAGATATGGCTCATGATTTCATGATTTATGACGTACCTAGACGACGGGAGTTAGAGTTAACCGAAGCCAGCGTATAAGTAAAAGTAGGGTGTGTTACGCCGCAGGCTAACGCACCATCAAGATTTCTGCACATTGTAACTAATAAGGGGAAAAAGGGGAATGGGAAAAGGGAAAGAAAAAACCTTTAACCTTTAACCTTTTCCCCAATTTTACTTTGCCTCGCATAACTGATTAATTAATCTCACCCAATCATTAAAATTATCATTTACTATTAAATTCTTATTTGTAGAATCCACTCCTTCAGCGCCTATAGTAGTAGCAATTACAGGTAACCCAGCCGCCAGCATTTCCAGTGTCTTCAGCTTAATTCCAGCACCCTCAAGTAAAGGTACAATACCAATTTTAGCTTGCTCAAAATATGGCGTAGGGTCTTCTACAAATCCAGTTACAATAATTTGCTTGCTTGCTAATGCTAAAACTTTTGCTGAAGGTTTAGCACCAACAATATAAAGTTTAAAATTTGTGTCTTTTTCTAGCAAATAGCCAAAACACTTATTTACAAAATTTAGAATAGCTTGTTCATTTTCCGGTCTATCCATTGCTGCCCAAAAAAGCAGACTTTTATGCTCAATTTTTGCATTATCACGCTTAATTTGGGAGAAAAATTTATTAATTTTTGGCTGATTAATAAGAATTTTTGTTTCATGAATAGCAAATAAAGAAGTTAAAATATCACGGTCTTTTTTAGATAAAACCCAGATTTCCTTAGCTGCGGAATATAGATTTTTTTCATATTGGAATAATTTTGCAGCTTCTATCCCTAAAATATAATTCTTTTCAGCCTTACGTAAAAATGATTGAAAAATTAAATCATGTACGCTAATGATAGTTTTTGTAGCTGGTGAATTAATAAATGGCTGCATATATTGCAGATAAACTGCTGCATGAGGATATTCAAAATGAACTACATCATAAGTGTAAGTTTGCAACAATTGCAGGAGTTGTTTTGCTACTATATTTCGCCATCGCGTAGAAAATTTTAAAGGGATATGCAAATGAGTTAAACAACTAATCACTTTATCCCATCGTTTTAAAGAATAAGCATAAAGATTATTACCAACAAGCGAAGCTAAGTCAGTAGCAGCAGTAATTTCAGCTTGATTAGCAATAACTACAACATCCACAGTTGCGCCAGCATGAATATAGTCTTCTAAATGTCTCAAAGCTATTTTTTGCCCAGCTTGAGGATAGTAATTTGTAGGTGCATGGGCAGAAATAAATAAAATTCTAGTCATAAATTAACTACCATTGACCATATTCATCGGAAATAGGATTTTTAATAAATTTATTGAGTATTTTTTTGAGTTTTCTAGCTAACGGTGGTTTCAAAAAATATCGCGCCGGAATTGCAAAAATCTCATTAAAAATCCATGCTATATACGCTAGTAGACGTTGCTTGTTGAAAGTGCTATCTAAATTAACAGATGCTTTTTGACTAATTATCCAAGACTCTTTAATTAATTTCGCTCTATCCCAATGTTTAGTAGAAGAACTCATCCCATTCAGTGAATAAGCAGCCAAGGGAATATTGATAAAATGAAACTTGAGTTTGGCTAAATATAACCGTAAAATTAAATCATAATCTGCTGTAATTTTGTATTGCAAATCGTATAAACCTACTAAATCGTAGGCTGTCTTTTTAATAAAACAGCTAGGATGGTTTAAAGTAAACCTAATGGGTAATTTATCTAAACTGCCAGGCATAAAGGTAGCAATAAAATTACCAGAGAAATAATTATCTACAGGCGCATAAATTATATCAATATCTGGATTTTGCAAAAATTCTGATTCTACTAACTTAATAGCCTTGTCGTGATACCAATCATCAGAGTTAATAATGCCAATAATATCGCCTGTCGCTAGACTCACTCCCTTATTCATAGCATCATAAGGGCCATTATCAGATTCAGAAATAAATATATCTATAGAATCTGCATATTTTTGAATAAATTCGCAGGTTTTATCTGTAGAACCACCATCAATAATGATATATTCAATTGCTGAGTCATGTTTTTGAGAAATTACGCTTAAAATTGTTTTTTCGATAGTTTTTTCTGAATTAAAACTGGGCGTGATAATAGAAAATTTCAGCGACATTGTAATTTATCAATACTCAAGATTGTTGAATAAGATAATTTTATTAGATTTTTGAGTTTCTACTGACATCGCCAAGATACTGATAAATAGTAATGGTGCGACTCCCTGCAGTCCAGTATGTAGAAATAAGCAGAAGAATAGGTAAGAGAAAATAAATTTTAAATTTTCTTGAGTACAGTAGCCACTGATAACTTTTAACAAAACGAAGAAATAAAGTATTCCCAGGGGAATACCAGTATATGCAATTACTTCTAAAAATGAGTTATGGATAATCGCCCCTATCGGTCTAAATACAGATTCGTAGTTTTCTCCGTAGCCTTTTAAGGCTAAATTTAAATCGTTAACATAAGAATTAATTAAAAACCGATTCGCCTCAAATCTCACTAAATTAGATTTGTCATTAAAAGACAAGAGACGACTTGCACCTGTGTCATAAATAAAGCCAACTTCTACTTGGTTTAAAAAGAATTCTCCGACCAGTAAACCAAATAAATTAGCCAAGAGAAAAATCAGAGAAAAATGAATTTTACTAAATATCTTAAATAAAGGCTTTTCTAAAAGAGCTAGTAGGAAAAATATACACAATGTCAGAAAATAATTGCGGCTCAGGAACAATACTGTAGAAACTAAAGCTAAAATTATTCCTGGTTTAAATTTAATTTTGACACATAAATAGAAAAACAAGAGCATGAATAAGCCAGAAACATTCGGGTCGCCATTGCTTAAAGCAACTCTTTGGCTATTATCAAACTCTAAACGCCTATAGCTTAACATTTGGTAAATCATCGATGCTAGGGACACCCAAGATAAACCTACTAAATAGCTTCTTTTGATAGGAATATAAGGGCTACCACTAAAGCAAATTGCCGTGAGGCAGATAGGTAAACTATATCGAAATAGCTGATAGCTAGAAAAATTGAAGATAGTTACTACTAAAACCAAACAGACAACGATAATATCACCAATGAGTAACTTACTTTTGTAATAACCTAGTTGTAAAATTAAAATAATTGTGAGTATAGGTAAACAAAACCTAGCGTATGGCAGTTTTAGGTCATAGGGAATGAGATATAAGACTGCTATGCTGTAAAGAATCAAGCTGTAGAAAAAATAATTTGTTTCTCCTTTGGAGACGTTGGTGTTGATATTCAAGGTTTCCTCTTCAGTATTTGAGTTCAACATAGCGTTTCCTAATCTGCTGAGGTAGAAATTTATCTGTGTTTATCCTCCTATTCTTCACGAATTTAGAAATCGCTAATAGCAGTCAGCCCTAAATTCCTGACTCCGAATTTATGAGTATTTCTCTAAACAAATTAGAATAGCGTTGTGCTTGCAAATCTTGGGAAAATTCTTGTTCAACTTTTTCACGGGCGCGTTGTCTGAGTTTTTGTAAGCGATCGCCATCTGACAATACCCAAACAATACCACGTGCCAAGCTCTCTATTTCCAGGGGTTGAGCTAAGTAGCCATTTTGTTGGTGTTCTATCATATCGGACATCCCGCCGATGTTAAAAGCAATGCAAGGAGTACCACAACTGAGAGACTCCATCACTGTATTTGGTAAGTTATCTTGCACAGATGGGGCAATAAATACATCTGCGGCGGCATAAACTAGCGCCAAGGTAATATCATCGTTGAGATTGCCTAAATCATGGCATTTAAAGCCGATATTTTTCGCGTTATCGGGTGAAGAGGAACCAAAAATTACCAGTTCTATATTGTCTTGATATCCAGCTTGTACCAACTTTTCTAATGCTGACAACAACAAATTAAATCCTTTTCTGGGATGATTAGTTGCAGCTGCACCAAATAGCACTAATTGCTTATCTTGGGGTAGATTCAGCCATTCTCGTGCTATTTCTCGGTTTAACGGTTTATATCTTTGAATATCTAAACCATTGGGAATCACTTCTATACGAAAGTCCCGCAATAGAGAACTTTTCTTAGCACAATCAGCTAGCCACATACTTGGTGTGACAATTGTACAATTTTGCGGCTGCCAAGTTTTAGCTTTGCGTTGCCATACCCACCGCGATAAATCCTGCTGTTTCTGACTTTGCAGTTGTACGCAAGCACCACAAGAGTTGAGGTAGCGATCGCAATCCAAGCTATAATAACAGCCGCCTGTAAATACAGACATATCATGCAAAGTCCAAACTACAGGCTGAGTAAATCTCGCCACACTTTCAATTTGCAGATAACCACAAGCCCAATGGATATTAATAATATCAGGAGATAGAGATTTAAGCTTAGGCTGAATTAAGTCAGGAAACCATTGTGGAGAAAAGCTTTCATCATGATTACCTGCATAAAACTTTAGGGGTAAGTTATCTAAAGTCGGCCGCATTTGGTTAAGCAATTTTTCTAGCTTATTCTGATAACTCATCACTGTGCGATCGCTGCTAGTTTTGTACTGTACTAGCATTTGAGAATCTATATTGATTTGTCTTAGCCCCTGATGCAGACGATACGCCGCGCGCGCCGCACCGCCATTAATATCAAAAGTGCTAAGAATTAAAGATTTCATTGGTATTTTAAGGGAACATATATAGAGTATTCAAATCCTGTTGCAACTATTAGATTTTTTGAGAGCAGAAAATGTAACTGTCGAAGATACCATGCTTTTGGTCGAGATAATTAGAAAAATCTACTTTCGTGGTAAATCCCATATTTTCTAATAATTCATAAATATCAATACCAAAAGTTCTATATGCCAAAATCTTGCCGCGAATTCTGTCCCCGTGATACTCTGGCGGCAGTAAATGAATATCTTCTTTACCAGAAGTATCGACTCTCACGATAGTTGCACAATCAAAGTTACAGGGGACGGTAAAAATATGGTAGCCACCTACTTTTAAAATTCGGTGTACTTCCCGCAAACCTCGTTCATGATTTCTGACATGTTCAAAGACATCTTCAGTAATCACAACATCAAAACTTTCATTATCAAAAGTTAAATTTTCTAAATCTTGACAAAATACCCCTGGACGGATTTCGGTTCCCGGTTTAACTTCGGGAGAGAACGTAGAACAAATATATGAATTTTGATGATTTAATATTTGATAAAATGCATCATCAACATCAGTGTTATATATAGTTAATGACTGGTTTTTAGCAACATCAGTTATTGTCGAGTTTGTTGGCAGCACTTCATTAATCAATATTTTAGCAACGTGCCTTTTCCGTGAGGAACTACGGCAGAAAGGGCAGTACATATTATTACGAACACTGAAAACATCAATACAGAGAAAAACTGTGGGACTACCACATATATTACATTTCCCAAATCTGTGGTTGCCTAAGTTTTGCATCACTTTTGCAACTGCATTGATAAATTTCATGTTGCTACCCCTAGTTATTGGGCTACGGCAGAAAGCATATTTTACACTATTCGCCTAATGACAATTTTCACGTTGAGGGCATACCCAACTTTAGATGCTTCTCCATTTATTGAGAATGTTAGCACAGAGACTGTTCAGCAAATTCCTCATCTTTTAATTAATAGATAAACTACACTGCCTAATAATTATTAAGTAAAAAATTTTACTTAGCAACTATCTTAATTTAGTAATAGACCAACTTATTTATACAGCTAAACTCAGTAAATTACGTTGTTAACTGGCATGATTTCGGGAGTAATGATATTGACATCTCTAATAGCAACCCAACATTTTGCTACAACAGTATTTGTGTAAAATAAAGTACACAAAATCTTACATTTTCAGAAAATTTGCGATTTTTCTCTCGTACAATTACGGCTGAAATAGTATAAAATCGTCATGCTACCTAATTTGATAAATACTAAATTAGTGAGAAAACGATCAAAATTACCAGGAATAGTTTACTGTAGAAATACTATAATTCTTGTGTCAATATTCCCAGTTGGTTGAAATTATACTCTCCATGAGTAAAATTATATGTATGTTGCATAACTGCTTGACAAAATTGAATACATATAATTTTTTACAATTTTTCAATTAACTATATAGCCAGATAGCGATATAAAAGAAACCAAATCTAGTTTTGCAATTAGATGCTAATTTATCTGCAAAAACTTTTCCAATTTAGCTTTAGGAGGGATGAAACAAAATAACCAATTATGGACATGAATTGTTAATTTATTCAGTGTTGATGGCGAGGTAATCGTCTTCACACACATAAAGGTGTTTATGGGAGTGTGTAGCTCATGACAGTTATCAACGAGCTTTCTTTTATCATTGTTTCTTGGAACTCGTCTCAGACCTTACGAGGTTCAATAGAGTCATGCCTGTCCACTATTCAAAAGTATTATCCACATACAGGCAAAATAGTAGTTTATGACAATGCTTCTGTTGATAATTGTCCGCAAATCCTCGATGAATTCAGTAGAAAATATCCCAAAAATTTTATCGGCATCAAAGGTCAGCAAAACTTAGGTTTCGCAAAAGGTAATAATAAAGCCGTTGAAGCTTCCCCCAGCAAAATCTATGTCTTAGTGAATCCAGATGTGACATTTAAGCCAGAGGTAATTACCCAATTAGCTGGAACCTTAAACTCAGCCAAAGATATTGCGATCGTTTGTCCACAGCTAGTTTATTTAGACCGTTCTGTGCAACCATCAATTCGCAGATTTCCCACCTTTACCTATTTATTTCTCAAGCAGTTATTGGGTGAAACTCTGCAAAGTATCTTACATCCATTTGATTATTATTATTCCCAGATGCCTCGTCCACAAAAACCAGTTGAAATTAACTGGGCAATAGGAGCATTTATGATGGTATCTGGAGAGTATATTGCCAAGTATGGTTTATTCGATGAACGTTTTTTCTTATATTTTGAAGATGTGAGTTTATGTTTAGATGCTTGGCAAAACGGGTATCGAGTTTTATTCCAACCAAAAGCATCTGCACTACATCTGTATCAACGTTCTAGTACTAGTTCTTTCTTTAACTATCTGAGGGTTGTACATATAATTTCAGCCCTCAAATTTTTTGCCAAATACAACCATTATCAAAAAAGATGGAAATTGGTGATTTGGCTGTTAAATATCAATGCCAAAATCAAGAATTATTTCAGGTTACTCATTGCAGTATTGACCCAAAGGCTGCAAAAAAAAGATTTTATATGTTAGGTAACCTAAGGTCAACAGGGGTGATTGTTGAGTTGTCAGCAATAAATTCTCGTCCCTAGCCCCGCAACCAAGAATAATTTATGCATGAGCTACCTAATTTATTTCAGAGAATGCTCGTAAAAACAAAATTTTGGCAGGAACATTATCTGATTCTCCAGTTGTTTCAGCCTTTGCGGTTAACTGCTGCGATCGCAGTACTATTCACTTTAATAGGAGCAGTACTTGAGGCTACTGGAATTGGTTTAGTAGCAGTTTTATTGCAAGGTTTAACTAATGCTAACCAGCCACCTTTACAAACGGGAATTGGTTGGTTTGATATTTGGTTTTTGGGAACCCAGGCTAGTGCATCTGAGCGTATCTATCGGATATCTGGCTTAATTTTATTTAATGTTTGGTTGCGGGGTGGATTCAGCTACTTGGGGCGTTATTACGCAAAATTTTGCGAAGTAAATTTAATAGATAGTTTGCGAAAAAAAATCTTTGAACAGTTTCAAAGTCTGAGCTTAAGTTACTATACAGAAAAACGCTCCGGAGAACTTTTTCAGACATTTTCTACTGAAGTGGGTGAAATTAGCTATGCCTTTAATGAAGTAATTAATTTTGTGAGCAAAAGCTGCATAATTTTGGCATATACTCTTGCCATGTTTATGATTTCATGGCAACTAACCTTAGCTACAGTCTTGTTATTTAGTTTACTAGCCGCAGGCGCAGCCAATTTAATTAAGCGAGTGCGTGCAGCTAGCGTAGAAATGACTGCGGCTGGTAGTGAGTTAGCATCCACAGCAGTGGAATTTGTCAGTGGGGTGCGAACTGTGCAAGCATTTTGGACTCAAGATTTTGAACGCAAACGCTTTGATCAAGTGGCTGGAAAAGTTACGAAAGCCTGGATGAAAACAACCTCAATTAGTGCAATGGTACAACCATTAGTTGAGGCATTGGCGACCACAATTTTAATTGCCATGATTATAGTAGCAGTCACGACACTCGTAGCTAGTGGAAAGCTCCATGTCGTCTTGTTACTAGCTTTTTTATTTGCTCTGTTTCGACTGTTACCAATTATTGCTCACATGAACAGTTCCTGGGGCATAATTGCTACTTATTATGGGTCATTGCGGAGTGTCAACGAGCTGTTAAGAACTGATAACAAGACTTACCAGAAAGATGGAGAATTGGAGTTTGCTGGTTTAAAACAAGCGATCGCATTTAACTGCGTAGATTTTAGCTATGACGATCGCAAGTTAGTTTTAGAAGATATCACGCTGACCATCAAACGCAATCAGATGTTGGCATTGGTGGGGGCTTCTGGTTCTGGGAAAACCACCCTAGCCGACTTACTGATGCGCTTTTACGATCCCACCAGAGGCAAGATTTTCATAGATGGCATCGACTTGCGGCAATTTCGCCTACAATCACTGCGATCGCGCATGGCGGTAGTCAGCCAAGATACTTTTATTTTTAATACCACCGTCAAAAATAACATCGCCTATGGTTTAGAAGCGGTAGACGAGGCAGAAATTGAAGAAGTAGCCAGACAAGCCAATGCCCTAGAATTTATTTTAGATTTGCCCCAAGGCTTTCAAACTAAACTAGGCGATCGCGGAGTTCGCTTATCGGGGGGACAACGCCAACGAATTGCGATCGCCCGCGCCCTCCTACGCAACCCCGAAATTTTGATTCTTGATGAGGCTACCAGCGCCCTAGATTCTGTTTCGGAACGCTTAATCCAAGACTCTCTAGAAAAGTTAGCAGTAGGTAGAACAGTAATTGCGATCGCTCATCGATTATCTACTATTTTTCGAGCTGACAAAATAGTCGTCCTCGAACAAGGTCATATCATCGAACAAGGTGGATACCAAGAACTTTTGCAACAGCGGGGCAAATTCTGGCAATACCATCAAATGCAATATGAGTTAGGTGTGAAGGATTAGGTGCTAAAGACTAGGAATAGTATTTTCATTTAACAAACACCAAACCCCAAACACCAAATGCCAGTCAATTTATGAATACTGCTGTTACCTTAATTATCTTTAATAAACCAGATACTACCGCCCAAGTTTTTGAGGTAATTCGGCAGATTAAACCTCTCAAGCTATTAGTAATTGCGGATGGCCCTCGTCAGCACCATCCTGAAGATATAGAAAATTGTGCTGCTGCTAGAAAAATTATTGAGCGCATTGATTGGGATTGTGAATTACTTCAGAAAATATCTGATATTAATTTGGGATGTAAAGAATCTATCTCCACAGGTTTAGACTGGGTTTTTCAGCAAGTAGAAACAGCAATTATTCTGGAGGATGATTGTTTACCTCATCCGACATTCTTTCCATATTGTGAAGAATTATTAGATAAATATCGTCATGATCAACGCATTATGACGATTTCTGGAAACAATTTTCAGTTTGGTCGCCGACGCACTGAAAATAGCTATTACTTTTCTCGCTATCCACTAATTTGGGGTTGGGCAACTTGGCGACGTGCATGGCAAAAGTACGACCGAGAAATGAAGAATTGGGTAGAAGTTAGAGATAATAATTGGCTGCAAGATATACTCAATGATGCCACTGCAGTAAAATACTGGAATCGACTTTTTGAAAAGTGTTACAAAGGCAATATTGATTCCTGGGCTTTTCGTTGGACTCTCACTTCTTGGCTAGAAAATGCTTTAACTATTTTGCCAAATGTCAATTTAGTTTCTAATATTGGATTTAGTCGCACAGCATCTAATACAAGAGATATTTATAGTCCATTTGCTAATCATCCTAGGGAAGCAATAAAATTTCCGCTCAAGCATCCAGAATTTATGATTCGTGATGTACAGGCCGATCAATTTACACAGCAAACTCAGTTTCGGACTAGTTTAATATCGACGCTGAAAAGCAAAATTAAAAAAAAACTGCCAAATTTCCGTTAATCTATTCGTCACAATCCCTTGCCAAAGCTCATCAAATAATTGGCAATCTTTGATGACTAAATAAGATTCTATTTCAATACTGCTCGGTTAAGGATTTTCAACTGGGAGTTTGGTTTGGGGAAAAGGTGACTGGGTAAGGGTTAAAGGTTTTTTCTTGCCCCTTTTCCCCTTCCCCTTTTGCCCTTAACCGACAAGTATTGGATTCTATTTTATATTCTTTGTTGTTGCCTTTCTCAGTAATCTATCCAGATGAGGAGGTGAGTTATTTCACAAATCAAATAGCATTGCAATGACAACAGAATTATCAGCATAAGTGATTTATGAATACTGCTGTTGCATTAACCATCTTTAATCAACCAGAAATTACAGCACAAGTTTTTGAGGTAATTCGTCAGGTTAAACCGCCAATTTTATTAGTGATTGCTGATGCACCTCGTCCCCAATATCAGGATGATTTCCATAAATGTGCCGCTTGTAAAAAACTGATTGAGCAAGTTGATTGGGATTGTAGAGTACTCACAAATTACTCCGAAGAAAATTTAGGCCCTAAAATACGTATTGCTACTGGTCTTAATTGGGTTTTTCAACAAGTAGAAGCTGCAATTATTCTGGAACATGATTGTTTACCTCACCCCACATTCTTCAGATTTTGTGAGGAACTATTAGATAAGTATCGTCATGATCAACGCATTATGACTATTTCCGGTAATAATTTTCAGTTTGGTGAACAACGTACTGAAAATAGCTATTACTTTTCTCGCTATCCCTTAATTTGGGGTTGGGCTACTTGGCAACGTGCATGGCAAAAGTACGATTTAGAAATGCAGCACTGGGTAGAAGCCAGAGATAGCAACTTACTAGAAAATATACTTGATGATTCTACCGCAGTGAAATATTGGACGAGAATTTTTCAAAGTTATTACCAAGGCAATATAGATACTTGGGATTATCCTTGGACATTTACATCTTGGCTACAAAATGGGTTAACTATTCTGCCCAATGTCAATTTAGTTTCTAATATTGGCTTTAGTCCTGAAGCTGCTAACACAAAAGATATTTACAGCCCTTTTGCAAACTATCCCACACAAGCAATGGAATTTCCGCTCAAACATCCGCATTTTATAGTTCGTCATACAAAAGCTGACCAATTTACCCAGCGAACTCAGTTTCATACTAGTCTTTCATTTAGACTGAAAAACAAATTTAAAAACCTGTTTTATAGAAACTTTCATATATTCGCCAAAAATTAATAAGTAGCTCAATATCTAAAAACATAAAATAGACTATTTGCGATTACGTCGCTTCTCCCCTTGGGAGACGCTGCGCTAACACTGCATTCCTCCTTACCATAGAGGAAAGCGTTCCGCCTACATAATGACATTTTTATGTTTAAAAGTGCTGAGTGCTAAGTAAAAATTACCTTGATACATTTAAGCTGCTTAATTGCTGGCTATTTGTCTACTGAAAATAATTATACTTTGAAATATTAATGTATCAAATTTAGCATTAAAAATATGGCAATAATTTTAATTTTTAGTGAGATAGAAATTATTAATCACAATCTTAATACGTACAATTATGGAAAATAATTTCTTTTGTCAATCAGGAATCATTTATCATAAGATTGCGTCTATACTGTCATAAAAATTCACTCCTAATAGATTTTCTGGCAATCTTCCTGATTTATTATTACGAGATTAGAGGACTTTTATAGTGGCTAACACTAGTCTGAATCAAGGACAAATGCTCATTAACTCTCCACAAAACGCGGTTGACATCAAACAACTTACGACAATTCTGTTTCACCGACGTTATCTGATATTGGGTATTTCCTGTGCAGTGATGTCAGTTGCGAGTATCCTTGCTCTCATTGCCAAACCAACTTACCAAAGCTCTATGCAAATACTGGTAAGTTCCAACCTATATGAAGGAGTACGCTCAAGTAATGTTCAGGGAAATCCAGAAAGCGAGTTTACAGATCCCAATTTTCAAGTAGTTGACTATACCGCTCAACTGAAACTGATGATGAGTACTAAGCTCATCCAAAAAGCTGTAGACTTGCTGCGTCCAACTTATCGAGATATTACCTTAGAAGATATTAAAGGCAAAAAAGAAAAAGGTGAAAAACCTCCTTTAGAAGTAGCGCAAATCGAGGGTGGTTCGGGTATTAATAAAATCCCTAGTCAGGTATTTGAAGTAACTTTCAAAGATAAAGATCCAATTAAAGCCCAAAAAGTTTTACAAGCACTACAAAATGTTTATCAAGATTACAACATAGAACAACAAAATGAGCGATTACACAAAGGACTTTCTTTTGTGAATGCGCGCCTCCCAGAAATTAAAAAAGAAGTCAGCCAATCAGAAAAAAATTTAGAAGCATTTCGTCGGCAGCATAATTTATTAGATCCAGAAGTTCAAAGCAAAATTCTTTTGGAATCTCTAGCTGATATTCAAAAACAGTTAGAAACTACTCGTGCTCAACTTCAAGATAATAGAGCGCGTCAAGCTAACCTAGAGCGAAAAATGGCTGCTTCCTCTCAAAATGCCATTATTTCCTCACGATTAAGCCAATCAACACGCTACCAAGGGCTACTAAATGAGATTCAAAAGACTGAATTGGCTCTAGCGCAGCAGCGACTACGTTATACAGAAAATTCTCCCGTTATCCAAAATCTGACACAGCAACGTCAAAGTCTACTAGCACTCTTACGCCAAGAAGCGGGAAGATCGGTAGGAGAAAAAGGGCAAAATGTAGCAAATACCCGCCAACCGCTATTAACTCAAGGGCAAATGGTAGGCGTTGACTTGAAGCTAGTAGAAGAGGTGATTCAGGTACAAACAACTTCATTAGGGCTAATTGCCAATGAAAAAAGTTTAGTTGAATCCGAACAACGGCTACGTTCTGAACTGAGTAAATACCCTGCCCTCATAGCCCAGTACAATCGTCTCCTACCAGAGGTGGAAACAAATCGCAAAACACTTGAGCAACTACTGCAAGCACAACAATCTTTAGGCTTAAAAATTGCTCAAGGCGGATTTGATTGGCAAGTTTTAGAAGCGCCCGATAAAGGCATGTATATGGGTAGCGGCAGAGTATTTCTCTTAGGTGGAGGAATAATTATTGGGCCGATTTTAGGGATAGTAGCAGCCCTCATTTGGGAAATGTTTCATGATGTCATCTATTCTGCCAGAGAATTACAACGCTTAACAAATTTAAGACTATTAGGAACAGTGCCAGGGCTAGGGGGACGTGCGAGAAAACGTTTAGCTAAACTACCTTGGGATAAGCAAGATAGAGCAGTTCCTTTAGTATTAGAAAGTAATCCCAGATTGCCATATCATGAAAATTTAGATATGGTCTATCAAAACATTCAAATAGCAAGATATCCCCAGCTTTTCCAATCGCTAATGTTGACTTCAACACTAGCAGGTGAAGGCAAAACAACTTTGTCTTTAGGGTTAGCTGTTAGTGCTGCTCATATGCATCGTCGGGTATTATTAATTGATGCTAACTTGCATAATCCTAGCTTGCACAAGATTTTAGAATTGCCAAATGATTGGGGCTTATCTCTATTATTAGAGGAAGAAGCTAATACCCCAGTCGCTGATTATATCCAACCAATTCATCCTGATATTGATGTTTTGACTGCTGGCCCCACACCAGAGGATACAGTCAAACTACTCAGTTCAGACCGGATGAAAGAGTTAATAGAATTGTTTGAGCAAACTTACGATTTAGTTTTAATAGATGCTCCAGCAATTTTAGACAATGTTGATGCCAGAATCGTTGCATCTGTATGCAGTGGAATTGTATTAGTAGGGCGTATTGGTCAGATTACCCAAAGTGAACTCATTCAAGCTAGAGAAATTTTGAGTAGGTTGAATTTGATTGGGATTATTGCTAATGATGCGAAGGATGCGCCAAGGGTTTAGGAATTGGGGATGGGGTAATGGGGAAAACACCAAACCCCTATGCTGCGGTAAACCTAGATTCTGTACACACCGCTTTTAAAGGTTTATCCCAATGTTCAATGGGTATTTGGGGTAAATAGGCGAAATCAAATAAAATGCCGATAGTTGGCTTGTTTTGCCATGCTGGTGAACTGAGGAGGCGATCATAATATCCGCCGCCATAGCCTAAACGGTAACCTTGATAATCGCAAGCAACGCTGGGGACAAGTATTAAATCTACCTCATCTGGATCTATTGGGGGTGTATCCGGGCGGGGTTCAATAATGCCATAGGTGCCAATTGCTACAGCATCTTTGGGAGTCCAACTATGCCAAAACATAGATTTACCAACGCAGCGCGGAAATCCCCAACGGTATTGCGGATGAGCAAATAGCAAACTAATATCGGGTTCTTGGCGAAAACTAAAATATGCCAGTATAGTTTTTGCTTGCGTAAAGAGGACAGAGGTTTGGAGTTGCTGACAGATGCGATCGCTTTTTTCTCTCCATTCTGTCATTGACATTGATTGACGTTTTTTTAAGAGAGTCCGACGTAGTTCCGTTTTTGCTGGAATGTCCACACTTTGAAGTTGTTGCTGGATTTGGGAAAATTGAGATGATGTCACAAAACAAACACGTAGGGCATACGCCCTACGTTCTAGATAGTTTTGGATATTGGGTTTCAACCCCTTACCCACAATAAATTGCTGGTATATTTTGGGTTAGTGTGGGTAATTATAGATTCATTATTTACTAAATGCTGCTAATTAAGTTATGCAGCATGTTGGCGGTACCATGCAATGGTATTCTTTAACCCTTGCTCAAAGCTAACTTGGGCTGTGAAATTAAAAGCTTGCTTTGCCCTTTCGGTATCCAAACAACGACGAGGTTGACCGTTGGGTTTGTCTGTTTCCCAAACAATTTCCCCGTCAAACTCCATCAATTCGCAAATCAGATTAATTAAATCCCGAATGGAGATTTCATAACCTGTGCCCAGGTTAACTGGTTCCGAGTCATTGTAGAATTGAGTACCCATAACAATGCCCCGTGCAGCATCTTCAGAATAGAGAAACTCACGGGTAGGACTACCATCACCCCAAACAGGTAGTTGCTTGTCGCCTTTGATTTGGGCTTCGTGGACTTTGCGAATTAAGGCTGGAATCACATGAGAACTTCCGGGGTCAAAGTTATCTTCTGGCCCGTATAAATTTACAGGTAGCAGGTAAACACCATTAAAGTTGTACTGCTGGCGGTAAGATTGCAGTTGAACTAAAAGGGCTTTCTTGGCTACTCCGTAGGGAGCATTGGTTTCTTCAGGATAGCCATTCCAAAGGTCATCTTCTTTAAAAGGCACTGGGGTAAATTTGGGATAAGCGCAGATCGTGCCAACACAGACGAATTTTTCTACTCCAGCTTGATAGGCTGCATGAATTAACTGGGTTCCCATAATCAAGTTGTCGTAGAACAACTCGGCGGGTTTTTCGCGGTTGAGGCCGATACCACCGACGTGCGCTGCTAAGTGGATGACGATATCTTGCTGATCGACTACACGTTGGTTGTTTTCCCAGACCCGTAGATCGCAATCACGCGATCGCGGTACTGTAATTTTTTGAAGATCTGCTCCTGCTTGACACAGCTGATCTACCACCTGACGACCTAGGAAACCCGACCCACCAGTGACGAGAATCCGTTTATTTTTTAATTCTAAGGCAGCCATATTTTTATCCTCAGCGACAGTTGAAATCAAAAGTGGAGCGCACCCAGTTGTTGACGAACAGTCGCAATATCATGGGGTACTGACGAACCATTGCCATTGGGAGAAGTGATACCTAATGCTTGGAGGTCTGCTTCTACCATTAATGCTACAAGTCCCTCAAAGGTAACTGATGGTGTCCAACCCAACTTTTGCCGTGCTTTGGTAGCATCACCAATTAATAACTCTACTTCCGCAGGGCGAAGATAGCGCTCATCAAACTCTACATAATCTTCCCATCGGAGATTTACATAACGAAATGCTAGCTCTAAAAATTCACGTACTGAGTGGGTTTCACCAGTAGCAATTACATAATCATCTGGTTGCTCTTTCTGCAACATTAGCCACATGGCTTTTACATAATCCTTGGCATAGCCCCAATCCCGTTTGGCATCAAGGTTACCCATATAAAGTTTTTTCTGTTTACCTGCAACAATTTGAGCAACGGCTCTGGTAATTTTACGGGTTACAAAAGTTTCGCCCCGCCGAGGTGATTCGTGGTTAAAAAGTATGCCATTACAAGCAAACAAAGAGTAAGATTCACGATAATTTACTGTTTGCCAGTGGGCATAAACTTTAGCACAAGCATAAGGACTACGGGGATAAAAAGGTGTGGTCTCGCTCTGAGGTACAGCTTGTACTAAACCATACATCTCCGAAGAACCAGCTTGGTAAAAGCGCACCTCAATTCCAGTACGCTGTTGGTAATCCCGAATGGCTTCCAACAAACGCAGTGTTCCCATACCTACTGCATCTACTGTGTATTCTGGTGAATCAAAGCTGACTCTGACATGGGATTGCGCGCCAAGGTTATAAATTTCTACTGGCTGTACTTCTTCTAAAATTCGGCGTAGGGTTGTCCCATCTGTCAAATCACCATAGTGAAGAAACAACCGCACCCCTTCTTTGTGAGGGTCTTCGTAAATGTGATCGATGCGGTCTGTGTTAAAGGTAGAAGTCCGGCGAATAATACCATGTACCTCGTAACCTTGCTCTAGCAAAAACTCACTCAGATATGAACCATCTTGACCAGTAATACCGGTAATTAATGCTCTTTTCTGCTGCGTCATGCTTAGGGATTCCTTTGTATATTTTGAGTAAAATAGTTACAGACTAACTGATACAAGCTAGCAGTTAATTGCTAAATTGCCTAATGGGAAACTACTAAATTCTGATTTAGCACGTAAATTTGTCTGTAAATGTATGTACTTAATTTATTAAGAATGTTAAGTAGTTTTACTAATTGAAGCTGAAAATTTTTACTTTTGTGTCTAAAGTTGCAAAAAATCTTTACCAAAACTTTATATAAACGAGAATTTTATTAAATATAAGTAAATTTCCTCTGGGGGCAGGAGCTGCCCCACAGAATATACTCTTAAGTATCGTTTCAGTAAGCCCCGTTATTTTTAGGCATAATGACAACATCAACTGTTTTCAAAATTATCCAGAGGTCGAGCCAAAAATTTCTAAATTTTACATAGTGTAAGTCTATTTGAACTCGCCTTGGATAAGGAATGTCATTGCGCCCAGAGACTTGCCATAACCCAGTGATTCCCGGTCGGATAGTTAAAATCTGATCGATATGACAACCGTATTTAGGAAGTTCTTCCGCTACTAAGGGTCGCGGCCCGACAACACTCATATCCCCTTTTAAGACATTCCAGAATTGGGGAAATTCATCTAAGCTAGTAATTCGCAAAAACCGCCCAATTTTTGTAATGCGGGGGTCTTGTTTTAGCTTAAAACTGCTCTCAAATTCTTGCCGCATCTGGGGGGATGTCTCCATCATTTGTACGAGCATTTCATCGGCATTGCTTACCATCGTGCGGAACTTAATACAATTAAAGGGTTTGTAGTTTTTACCAACCCTTTCCTGGACATAAAAAATCGGGCCTTCTGAACTCAAAGCGATCAGTAAGGCCAAGATTAAGTAAACCGGGAAAAATAAAATCAAAACCAACAACGAAAACACAATATCAAACAGTCGCTTGGCAAACTCTCCGTTTAAACCTTGAAAAGACAAACCTTTAGGTTTTAACCTAGGAGCCTTTTTCTGTTGACCACGTTTTGAGAAAGTACGACCAGACGCATTAGCATCTTGCCGTAGGCCTCGCTTGCCGGAGAGGAGTGAGCTCTGGGCAGTCATCATACTCCTTAACAATCCACACCACACATAGTCCCAATCTTAAAGCTAAAAGTAGGTGCTTCTGGGTTTAAATTTCCAAAAGCCTACAAAACAATTCAAAAAATCCTGACCATCACTCCCATGAAGGCGTTTTTTTGCTGCATCGCTCTACAAAATCTAGATAGCGATCGCCAAAAACCCGCCGAGAAAATTTACTAGCATGTGTTCGCAAATACTCAGGATTAAATTTGCCTTGATACATTTCAAACTTTTCTACTGCTGCTACTAAAGCAGCTTCTGTTTGTTCGTTAAATAAGATACCTGTTCCTGTATCGACCCAGGAATGAATATCTCTGACAGTTTCTAGTGCTCCCCCAGCACCGTAGGCAATGACTGGAGTCCCACAAGCTTGTGCTTCAACTAAGGCAATACCAAAATCTTCACAAGCTGCATACACAAATGCCTTGGCTTTGGCCATATATTTTGTTACTACATCATTCGGTTGCCATCCTAGTATTTGAATATTAGAATTTGCTATCTGGCGAAGATATTTCATTTGTGGCCCTGTACCAATTACTACCAATGGTTTTTTGAGCTGATTAAAAGCTTTGACAATTAAGGATACTTGTTTGTAACTCACTAAACGGGAAACTATTAGATAAAAATCTTCTTTGTCAGCCACAAATGGTAATTCTTCTACATTAACTGGCGGATAAATCACAGTTGATGTTCGCCGATAGCAGCGCCAAATTCGCCTGGCTGTATGCTGTGAATTGGCAATAAAATAATCAACGCGATTAGCTGTCAATACATCCCACTGACGCAAACGATGTAGTAAATATCGCGTTATCCATCCAGCTATACCATTCCCGACTTTGCTTTGTTGCAGATAATCAAAAGTTAAGTCCCAAGCATAACGCATGGGGCTGTGGCAATAACAAATATGTAATTGGTCGGGAGCAGTAATTACTCCTTTGGCGACAGCGTGGGATGAAGATAGAATTACGTCATATTGCCGCAAATCTAATTGTTCAATAGCCAGCGGTAACAAAGGTAAATATTTTTGTACACCATTGCGGGCATAGGGAAAGTTTTGCAGGAAAGTTGTGCCAATCTGACGTTGGTATAAATAACTTTCAGGATTTGTGGATTCAAAATTGATTAGCGCATATAAATCAGCATCTATATGCTCCAGAATTGCTTTTACAACTAATTCTGAACCGCCAGTGGCTTTAGGTGTCAGCCATTCATGAATCAGAGCATATTTTAAGGGCACAGCTAACGTGAATAAGTGGAAAATACTGAGGTAAATTAGTCAGATTAACCAAAAGGTTTTTCCTTGGGATTAAGGAAGAGAAAGCAATCCAGATGAAGTCGAAGACGCGATTCTCCAAAAACAGGTTCCAGAGCGATACTGTAACCTGATAACCTCAAATAGGGACTGGGGATTGGGGACTAGAGATTGGGGACTAGGGATTGGGGACTGGGGACTGGGACAACAGATTAAAGATGAGTTTTATAGTAGCCTCTAGCCCCTAAGCTTTAGCTCCTAAGTTCTAGCCTCTAACCCTTAGCTAGCCCCTGCATTATTAAAAGAGCTAAGAGGGGAATTCATGCGGATTTTGATTATAGGTGGTACTCGGTTCATTGGTGTTTATCTCACCCAACTGCTAGTAGAACAAGGACATGAGGTGGTGCTGTTCAATCGTGGTAATCGTCCTGCACCATCTTTACAGGGAGTAGGACAAATTATAGGCGATCGCACTGACGCTACGCAGTTAAAGGCGAAGTTATCACAGGAAAATTTTGATGTCATTTTTGACAATAATGGGCGGGAACTTGCTGATACTCAACCATTGGCAGAAATTTTTCAAGGCCGTGTACAACATTTTGTGTATATGAGTTCTGCTGGAGTATATCTCAAATCTGACCAAATGCCTCATGTGGAAGGTGATGCTGTAGATCCCAAAAGCCGTCATCGGGGTAAGCATGAAACAGAGGCTTACTTAGCTGAATTGGGAATACCTTTTACCTCAATTCGCCCCACCTATATTTATGGGCCGCGTAACTATAACGATTTGGAAAGCTGGTTTTTTGATAGAATTGTCCGCGATCGCCCTATTCCCATTCCGGGAAATGGCTTGTATATTACGCAGCTAGGTCACGTAAAGGATTTAGCAAGGGCTATGACTCAGGTTGTGGGTAATCAGCAGGCCATAGGGCAAATTTACAATGTATCAGGCGATCGCTTTGTCACTTTTGATGGTTTAGCCCGTGCTTGTGCACAAGCGGCTGGTAAATCCCCTGATGCAGTCAAAATTGTCCATTACGACCCGAAAAAGTTTGATTTTGGCAAGCGCAAAGCTTTTCCCATGCGGGGACAACATTTTTTTGCCTCGGTAAATAAGGCTCAGAGTGAATTAGGTTGGAAACCTGAATATGATTTAATTTCTGGGCTAAATGATTCATTGGAAAATGATTATTTAGTATCTGGACGAGACAAAGCAGAAATTGATTTTTCTGTAGATGAAGAAATTTTACAAGCTTTGTGACCCAGAGATAAACTACAAATCACATCAATAGTGCTGAGTGAAAAGTTCTGAGTTATCAGTTAAAAGATTGTACAATGTAAACTTTTAAAGTGCTGATTTCCTTTACTGAATGCGGTTTCCCACTTTTAACTCAGGACTCAGCACTTAGTACTCAACCTACGCGTCTTCTGATGCGAATTATTACAATATTGATGACATAAATATTTTCTACAATTATGCCTACTTTATTAGTTACCGGAGGAGCCGGATTTATTGGAGCGAATTTTATTCTCCAAGCAATCAAGTCACAATGGGCTAATGTAGTTAATTTAGATAAATTAACTTACGCTAGTAACCTTCAAACTTTAGCCGAAATAGCAATTAATCCTAACTATCATTTTATTCAAGGTGATATTGGTAATGTTGAGTTAGTCAGTTACCTTTTAGAAGAATATCAACCAGATGCAATTATTAATTTTGCAGCAGAAAGTCATGTTGATCGCTCAATACTTAGTCCTCATGACTTTATCCAAACTAATGTAGTCGGGACGTTTCAATTATTAGAAGCGAGTAGACTGTACTGGCAAAAACTTTCATCAACAAAACAACAGCAATTTCGATTTTTGCACGTCTCTACAGATGAAGTATACGGCTCTCTCCAGCCTCAAGATCCAGCTTTTCGGGAAGATACTCCCTATGCGCCTAATAGTCCCTATGCTGCATCAAAAGCTGCTTCTGACCATTTTGTGCGGGCTTATTATCACACCTATGGACTACCAACTTTAACAACTAATTGCTCAAATAATTACGGCCCGCGTCAGTTCCCAGAAAAACTGATTCCTTTAACTATCTTGAATGCTTTAGATAGTAAACCACTCCCTATATATGGAGATGGTCAAAATGTTCGTGACTGGCTTTATGTGATAGACCACTGTGAAGCTATTTATCTTGTATTACAGCAAGGTAAAGTAGGTGAAACTTATAATATTGGTGGTTTAAATGAACAAGCTAATTTAACAGTTGTAGAAAAAATTTGTGCAATTTTGGATGAGTTAGCGCCCAAATCTAACTTTCATCATTCTTCTCTAATTACTTTTGTTAAAGACCGTCCTGGACATGACCGGAGATATGCAATTGATTGTAGTAAAATCAGCCGTGATTTAGGTTGGCAACCTCAAGAAAACTTTGATAGTGGTTTATTAAAAACAGTCCAATGGTATCTCAATAACTGTGATTGGGTAAATCAAGTGCGTTCTGGTGATTACCAAAACTGGTTAAAACAAAACTATGAAAATAGAAAATTATAATTAGGTCGGCGAAATTAAATATAACTGGCGGAGGCTGTCATTAGTTATTTGTCATTTGTCATTAGTAACATCAGTTCAGTTTGGATAAAACCACAATCCAACATCTAAAATCTAAAATTATTATGAAAGGTATTATCTTAGCAGGTGGCTCTGGTACACGTCTTTATCCTCTGACATATGCTGTTAGTAAACAACTGATGCCAGTGTACGATAAGCCCATGATTTACTATCCCTTATCTGTATTAATGCTGGCAGGGATTCGGGAGATTTTAATTATTTCTACACCTAATGATTTACCATTATTTGAGAAAATCTTAAAAGATGGTAGCCAGTGGGGTCTGCAGTTTAGTTATGTCGCACAACCTCGTCCCGAAGGATTAGCTCAAGCGTTTATTTTAGGCAAAGATTTTATTGCTAACGAGCCAGTATGCTTAATTTTAGGTGATAACATTTTTTATGGGCATGGTTTAACAGAAGTTTTAGCTAGAGCTGCTAACCTGCAAGCAGGCGGATTAGTATTTGGGTATCAAGTAAAAGACCCCAGTCAATATGGAGTAATTGAATTTGATAGCAATGGACGGGCAATTAGTATAGAAGAAAAACCCTTAAGTCCCAAGTCTAAATATGCTGTTCCTGGGATATATTTTTATGATTCACAAGTAGGAGAAATTGCTGCTAATCTCAAACCTTCAGCCCGTAATGAATTAGAAATTACTGATTTGAATACAGTTTATTTGCAACAAAATCAACTGCAAGTAGAACTTTTGGGACGTGGATATGCTTGGCTAGATACAGGAACTCATGAATCACTACATCAGGCTGGTAACTTTATCCAAACACTAGAAGAAAGACAAGGTCTAAAAATAGCTTGTATTGAAGAAATTGCCTATCTTAAAGGATATATTGACTCAAACCAACTGCAACATTTAGCTGAACCGATGGCGAAGAGTAGTTATGGACGTTACTTGATGTCAATTTTAGAAAATGACCAAATTTATCCCACTATGGAGCAGCAAAATCAATTAGACAAATTAGATGATAGTATACCTATTGCTTCATACTATACGCCTTTATCTTTCAATAAATTTTCTGGTTAACTGAGGTGACGATAATGCAAATTACCAAGACAGAAATTCCTGATTTACTAGTCATAGAACCGCAATTATTTGGAGATGAGCGCGGTTTTTTTTATGAAAGCTATAACGAGAAAGTTTGGCGAGAAAAAGTAGGAATTAATGAGCATTTTGTCCAAGACAATCATTCTCGTTCTGGCAAAAATATCTTGCGTGGTTTGCATTATCAAATTCAGCAGCCTCAAGGTAAATTGGTGCGAGTAGTTCTAGGAAAAGTATTTGATGTAGCAGTAGATTTAAGAAAAAGCTCTAAAACTTTTGGTCAATGGGTAGCTACAGATTTAACAGCCGAAAATAAACGTCTGCTTTGGATACCACCAGGTTTTGCTCATGGCTTTTTAGTACTTTCTGAATATGCAGAATTTTTGTATAAAACTACAGAATATTACGCACCTCAACATGAACGCACTATTTTGTGGAATGACCCTGATTTAGCGATCGCCTGGCCAATTGCAGCCGAGCCAATTTTATCGGCTAAAGATAAAGCTGGTAAGTTGTTTCGAGACGCAGAGGTATATGCATGAGAATCTTATTGACGGGGGTAACTGGACAAGTCGGTTGGGAATTGCAACGCACCCTCATGACTTTAGGTGAAATCATAGCTGTAGAACGTAGCGCCAGTCATCCCAGTTTACAAATAGATTTAGCACAACCTGAAACGATTCGCCGCCTCATTAGAGATATCAAACCAGATTTAATTATCAATCCAGCAGCTTACACAGCAGTAGATAAAGCAGAATCAGAACCAGATTTAGCAATGGCAATTAATGGAATTGCACCAGGTATCATCGCTGAAGAAGCAAAGCGAATAGGTGCAGTTGTAATTCACTATTCCACAGATTATGTATTTGATGGCAATAAAACTACTGCATATACTGAGCAAGACCGACCAAATCCCCAAAATATATACGGTAAAACAAAACTAGTCGGAGAACAGGCGATCGCATCTGTTGGCGTACCGCATTTAATTTTACGTACAAGTTGGGTTTATAGCCGACGCGGAAAGAATTTTTTACTCACGATGTTAAGGCTAGCTCAAGAACGAGAAGAAATTCGAGTTGTGGAAGACCAAATTGGCGCACCTACATGGAGTCGCATGATTGCTGAAGCTACATCTCAAATTATTTCTCAAGGTTCACAAAATATATCTGAATTTTTAGCAGCTAAAGGTGGAATATATCATTTAACTGCCAGTGGTAAAACTAGCTGGTATGGATTTGCCAAAGCAATTTTTGAACTTGAGGATAAAAAAAGCGATCGCAAACTGCAAAGGTTGATTCCAATTCCCTCCCAAGAATATCCCACACCAGCCACCAGACCAGCTTATTCTTTATTAGATAGTCAAAAATTATCTGATAATTTTGGATTGGTTTTACCAGATTGGCAAAGGAGTTTAGAGTTAGTAATGGTTAAAAATAACAGCTAAATAGAGTTTTAGAATAATCATCAAGCAATTTGAAGCGTGCTAGGTTCAGGGATAGACTCACCTTCTGCTTGCCAACCTTCCAAGTACATTTCTATTACTTCCTCGCCATTACGAATTGCTTCCTCACGAGTTTTGCCGTGAGTACAAGGCATAATCACGCGATCAGCAAACTCTGGGATTGTTACTAGAAAAAGCTGATCTTCATCAGACCATTGAATAATCATGCTGTATCGACTCATCATAACTACTGGCTGAAATGCGATCGCAACTTACACAATAGTACAAGAACAGGCGATCGCTCTCACTTTAGTTATGCAACGCAAGCATTTTAAACGCTACCTACTGATATTCTGGGCGACAGTTTTAGCTGTCTGGGTAACTATCATTCCTGCTAGGATAGCGATCGCTTCTTACCAAGCTCCCATACCACAGGCAATTTTTGTCCTGGGAGGTAATTTAGAGCGGATGGAGTTTGCAGCTAAGTTTTGGCAGGTTCACCAGAATTTAAATATTTGGGTTTCTGATTTTGAATCTGGTCTTGATTTAAATCGCAGCATTTTAGAAAAATTTGGGGTTCCCAAAGAACGCTTACGTTTGGATGGCCGCGCTACAGATACAGTAACTAATTTCACGACACTGGTCGGAGATTTTGCTCGCCAGAAGTTACAGCATCTTTATCTGGTTACATCGGATTATCACATGAGACGAGCCAGAGCGATCGCAACTATTGTTTTAGGTAGCCGGGGAATTACAGTCACCCCAATCGCAGTACCTTCAAAATTATACCGAGCAGAATCACTGCAGCGAGTCTTGCGAGATTGCGCGCGATCGCTCTTGTGGATTTTTACTGGCAAAAGTGGGTCAAGTTTAAATCCTCACCTTGATAGGTAAAGTTTGGTAATGAGTAATGAGTAATGGGTAATGAGTAATGAGTAATGAGTAATGAGTAATGAGTAATGAGTAATGAGTAATGAGTAATGGGAATTTCTCCCTCATCTCCCTTGTCTCCCCAGTACCCAATCCCCAGTCCCCAATCCCCAACCTCACGATTTCACAGCCTGAACAGGTGGCATATTCAAATCTTTAGCTAAACCAACTGTTTTTAAACACCAAATAGCCCACCAAGTGATGTCAATTTCCCACCAGCGCCAGCCACACTTAACGACATGGGGATATGCATGATGATTGTTGTGCCATCCCTCGCCGTAGGTGAGAATAGCTGCCCACCAGAGATTACGGGAGTTATCGTTGATTTCAAAGGTGCGGTATCCCCACATATGGGTGACTGAGTTAATCAGCCAGGTTGTGTGCCAGAGAACAACGGCTCTGACAAATACGCCATACACGACAAAAGACCAACCACCCAATGCATACAGCAACAACGCTACTGGTAGTTGTAGTAATAAAAAGTTGCGATTTAGCCAGCGATAAAAGGAATCGCGTACTAAATCAGGTGCAAATCGCTGGTAGTAGTCATAATTGAAGAACTCTGCACGGGGATAGAAAATCCACATCATATGACTCCACCAAAAGCCTTTGCGGGCGGAGTAAGGATCTTTTTCCTCGTCTTCAGTATGAGCATGGTGCAAACGGTGTCCAGCCGCCCAAAAGATAGGCCCACCTTGTAATGATAGGGCACCTAAAATTGCGATCGCATATTCTAAAAATCTCGGCACTTTAAAGCTGCGATGGCTTAAAAGCCGATGATAGCCTAAGCAAACGCCAATACTACCAAATAACCAGTGTAGGAAAAGAGCAACGCCTACAGCAGACCAAGAAAAAAACCAGGGAGCCAAAAAAGCCAATGCATGAATAGCTCCAAAAAATAGCACACTCAGCCAATCAAGACGCAAAGGTTGGTCTTTCTCCGGCAAATTTTGTAAATTTAATCTCACGAATACTTTCCTCAACCACGAAATATAGGGGACTGGGGACTGGGGACTGGGGACTGGGGAGATAAGGGAGATGAGGGAGATGAGGGAGATGAGGGAGATGAGGGAGATGAGGGAGAAATTCCCATTACTCATTACTCATTACTCATTACTCATTACTCATTACCTATTACCCATTACCAATTACCAAATTTCTAAATACTGTAATCCAGCACTACCTCTTGTACTGCATCACTACGATGAGTATGTTCTGTGCTACCAACTTTATTTTGGCGAGTAATTAAATCGAAAATATGCTCGCCAACTACTGCTTTAACATCTGCTTCTAGCTCATGAACAAGATTTGCATTTAAAGTAAAAGCATGGTTTGCTTCGTCTACAATTTTAAGAATCATCGACTCATCTACAGGCAAAGAATTTAAAGCTTGACGGTATTGTTCTTTAAATATCCGCTTAGTTTCAGGGGTAGGAATTTGGTCAAATTCATAAATAGCAGTACCCTGAACCGTAGGTAAATCCATTGCTGAACGAGCAATTTTTCTCAATGCTTGCCCACCTGATAAATCTCCCAAATAGCGGGTATAGGAATGGGCAATCAACAACTCTGGTTGGGTATTTGCTACTTCATGAATGCAATCAACATATTCTTGAGTAGCCCTAGAAGGAACTATCAGCTTCCGCCAGTTTTCACCATAATAGAAAGCTAAATCTTTCTCTAAATTTGCTTGACGATTCAGTTCTGGGAAATACATTAAACCCACAAGTGGATGGTACTGATGGCGTTTTAATTCTGCTTCTAAAGCGCTGTAAATGAAGTAGAGATTCGCTAGGAATTTGCGAAAAAAGCTCTTTTCTACAATTCCTTGGAGAAAGCATTTCATAAACGCGGTATTTTCTGCACTGGTGTGAGAATGTTTAGTACCTTCTCGCAAGCGCATATCTAAATAGCTGCTCATAATAAATGCCCATGAAGAGAAAATTAGGACTTATATAAATTCGTAATTCGTAATACCCTGCGGGAAGCGCAAAGCGCTACGTAATTCGTAATTTGCAATTTAAAAAGTCCGATTTTATTGGGGAAATATTTTTCTTTCTTCCCCTGCTCCCTGCCCCTCTGCTTTTTTAGTTACAATTCCCTTAGCTAACAGTTTTACTCGCCCAATCTTGAGGTTGCAAAAAGATTTCGGTGAGTTGTGCTTCTGGTGAATCGGGTTCTGGTTGGTAGCAATATTCCCAGCGTGTGAGTGGTGGTAGGGACATTAATATAGATTCGGCCCTACCATCGGTTTGCAGCCCGAAAACGGTTCCTCTGTCGTACACCAAGTTAAATTCTACGTAACGACCGCGACGGTATAGTTGGAATTGGCGTTGGCGATCGCTATATTCAGTGTCTTGTCGTCGATTTACAATTGGCAAATAAGCAGGTAAAAATGCTTTACCGCAGCTTTGCACAAAGGCAAATAAATCTTCCCAATTACGTGTAACTTTTCCTACTTGCTGACTGTAGAGTGCGGCTGGAGTGTCTGTCTGGGAGGTCACATACAGGTTACCGCTACCATCTTGATAGTCAAAGAATATACCACCAATCCCTCTTTGTTCTTGGCGATGGCGCAAGTGGAAGTATTCATCACACCAGAGTTTGAAGACTGGATAATACTCTGGATGGTGTCGATCGCAAGCAGCTTTGTATGTTTGGTGAAAATGAATCGCATCCTCTGCAAAGGGATAGTAAGGTGTTAAATCTGCGCCGCCACCAAACCACCAAATTGGGCCTGCTTCAAAGTAGCGATAGTTGAGGTGTACCGTTGGTACGTAAGGATTGCGAGGATGCAGCACCATCGAGGTTCCAGTGGCAAAAAACTGATGTCCGGCTGCTTCTGGGCGTTGAGTCAAAATCGAAGGAGGTAAGGTATCGCCCCAAACTTCCGAAAAGTTGACACCACCTTGTTCAAACACTCGCCCTTCCCGAATCACACGGGTACGTCCTTCACCACCAGCTTTGCGTTCCCACCTGTCTTCATGAAATTTGGCTTCGCCATCCAGTTGTTCTAAGCCTCTGCAAATTTCATCTTGGATGTTTTGCATAAACTGCTTCACCCGTTCGCGTGAATCTGCGGGTGGTACGTTCGCTGCATTAACAGCAGGTGTTAGCACTACTGTGTGATTGATGGTTTCCTGAGAACGATTGTCTGAATGACGACCCATACTGAATCTCTCTTCAACTCTTAGTAAGCCTGATTACTTTCTTGAATTACTTTATAGTTATTGAGTTATTTTATTACAGGTCGGTTGAAAAACTTAACAAATGGAATGGGGAATGGGGAATTGGGCATTGGGCATTGGGCATTGGGCATTGGGCATTGGGTGTTTGCTATTTCCCCTCATCTCCCAGTACGGTGTGTTATGCCGTAGGCTAACGCACCGAGAGGTTTTGGCGGTGTTGGGTTACAGTGTGGTGCGTTGCGCTGCGCGACAACACACCCTACCAATTTCGAGTCCCCAGTCCCCAATCCCTAATCCCCAAATAAAGGATTGTAAATCTTTTACCCCCGGGGCTAGTCAAACAATTACACTTATCATAACTTGATAGTTATGTGATTGTTAAGCTAACTACCGGAGAACTCATGGTTAATACCTTATCCCAGTCTGCACCTAAAGAACCAAAGCAGGGAATTAAAACACCAAGCAAAGAAACCGTATTGACTCCCCGGTTTTACACTACAGATTTTGAAAAAGCCGCTAGTCTGGATCTCTCTGCTCAGGACACGGAGTTGCAGGCGATGCTAGCAGAAATGCGGGCAGATTACAATCGTCACCATTTTGTTAGGGATGAGACGTTTGCACAGTCTTGGGAACATATTGAACCAGAAGCACGCCAGTCGTTTATTGAGTATTTAGAACGTTCTTGTATTTCTGAGTTCTCTGGATTTTTGCTGTTTAAAGAACTTTCACGCAAGCTGAAAAATCGCAATCCTCTGTTGTCGGAAATGTTTAATTTGATGGCGCGTGATGAAGCGCGTCATGCGGGATTTTTGAATAAAGCTATGGGCGATTTTAAATTGTCGCTGGATTTGGCTGATATTACTAAAAGACGCACTTATACCTTTTTCCCAATTGAGTGGGTAATTTACACAGTTTATCTATCAGAAAAAATTGGCTATTGGCGTTACATTATTATTTATCGTCATTTGCAGAAGCACCCAGAAAACCAGTTTTATCCAATTTTCCGCTACTTTGAAAGTTGGTGTCAGGACGAAAACCGTCATGGGGATATATTCAAAGCTTTATTACGTTCCCAACCCCAATTATGGAAAACCTGGAAATCTAGATTGTGGAGTCGCTTTTTCTTGTTATCGGTATTTGCTACCCACACTTTAACAGTTCACGAACGGACAGGATTTTATCATTCATTAGGGCTTGATGCGAGAGAATTTGACCGCCAAGTTGTTTGCGAAACTAATGAAACTGCTGGACGTGCTTTTCCGGTGATGCTAAATACCGAACATCCCAAGTTTTTCTCGCGTTTGCATCGCTGCTCAGATTACAACTTAAAATTGGTGGAAATTGACCGCAGTTCTCAACCTAAATTTGTGAAATTAATTCGGAAAATCCCCTTTGTGACGGCTATTGTTTGGAATCTATTGCTGCTTTACTTGATTAAACCTATCGATACCGAAGCTTTGCGGGGACAAGTTTGTTAGATATAGCGGTTATCGGTTGAGTGCTATACATTCCGGAGGGCATGGCAGTGCCTATGCCCCTACAAGGGACGATATAATTTTGTATTGCATTTAAACCAGAAGCACTATATTTGAGGCGATCGCGCTTCCTCATTTCGGTAAAACAAGTTTACTCGTGCAACCCTATACTATGTAGAGATTGTTCCGCAGTCTCTACATTTTTTTACCTCTGAGCGATCGCACTTTCCCATCGTATTGAACTGCGATCGCGCTTCCTCATTTCGGTAAAACAAGTTTACTCGTGCAACCCTTTTTTACGTCTGAGCGATCGCACTTTCCCATCGTATTGAACTGCGATCGCAGTTTAGCATTTTCTAAAAGTAAGGTAGTAGGTAAATTATGAAGCGTTGGCAGCAATAGAGTTGTCATAGTAATTCTATGAAATCTTGTGAGTGACTATAGCGTATATCTTTTTCACCCCCGAAACCAACCACGAACCCAACGCCACAACCGCCGCCACCACCCCCAAAACCCACGCCGAGAAACTACAGGTGCTTTTGGTTGCGAAAGACGCTCAATTGCATTGTTGCAATCTTGCACATCAGCATCAAGTTTCATTGTCTGATATAGGTTACGCGCATTGCGATAAGCACCCAGCGCGTCTGCTTCTCGATTGGCGTTTTCCAAAGATAAACCTAAATTAAACCAGGTGTTTGCTTCCCCTTGAATATCGCCGATCTCCCTTTTGATATCCATTGACTGCTGGTAAAAATCAATCGCCTGTTGGTACTTTCCCAGGGACTTGTAAGCAATGCCCAAATTGCTTAAGGAATTACCTTCGCCATTGCGATCGCCAATTTCCCTAGCGATGGCTAAAGACTGTTGGTAAAACTCAATCACTCGTTGGTATTCTCCCAGAGAGTCGTAAGCATTACCCAAATTAGCTAAGGATTTGCCTTCAGTATTGCGATCGCCAATTTCCCTAGCAATGGCTAAAGACTGCTGATAGAACTCAATCGCCTGTTGGTACTGTGCCAAATAATTGTAAGCATTACCTAAATTCATTAAGGATAAGCCTTCAGTATTGCGATCGCCAATTTCCCTAGCAATGGCTAAAGACTGCTGGTAGAACTCAATCGCCTGTTGGTACTGTGCCAAATAGTTGTAAGCATTACCTAAATTCATTAAGGATAAGCCTTCAGTATTGCGATCGCTTATCTCCCTAGAAATTTCTAAAGACTGCTGCAAAAACTCAATTGCTCGTTGGTACTGCCCCAAGTAGTTGTAAGCATTACCCAAATTAGCTAAGGATTTGCCTTCAGTATTGCGATCGCTTATCTCCCTAGCAATGGTTAAAGACTGCTGGTAAAGATCAATCGCCTGTTGGTATTGTCCCAAATAGTTGTAAGCATTACCTAAATTCATTAAGGATAAGCCTTCAGTATTGCGATCGCTTATCTCCCTAGAAATTTCTAAAGACTGCTGCAAAAACTCAATCGCTCGTTGGTACTGCCCCAAGTAGTTGTAAGCGTTACCCAAATTAGCTAGGGATTTGCTTTGTAAATTATAATCGCCTATCTCCCCAGAAATTTCCAAAGACTGTTGGTAGAGCTCAATTGCCTGTTGGTGCTTTCCTAAATATAAGTAAGCATTACCTAAATTCATTAGTGATAAGCCTTCAGTATTGCGATCACCTATCTCCCCAGAAATTTTCCAACCCTGCTGGAAGAACTCAATCGCCCGTTGGTACTGCCCTAAGTAATTGTAAGCATTACCCAAATTTATTAAGGATAAGCCTTGTGTATTACGATTGCCAATCTCTGCAGAAATTTCCAAGGACTGCTGCAAAAACTCAATTGCTCGTTGGTAATGTCCCAGGGATAAGTAAGCATTACCTAAATTACCTAAGCATAAGCCTTGTGTCTTACGATCACCAATTTCCCTAGCGATGACTAAAGAATTGTGGGAAAACTCAATCGCCTGTTGGTACTGCCCCAAATAATTGTAAACATTACCCAAATTCATTCCCAAATTCATTAAGGATAAGCCTTCTACATAGTGATCGCCAATTTCTTTAGCGATATTCAAAGACTGCTCGAAAAACTCAATAGCCTGTAGGTGCTGCCCCAAGTCATTGTAAGCATTACCCAAATTCATTAAGGATTTGCCTTCGGTATAGCGATCGCCAATCTCCCTAGATATCGCCAAAGACTGCTGCAACAATTCAATCGCCTGTTGATATTCTTCCAGGGAGTAGTAAGCAAGACCCAAATTGTTTAAGGATTTGCCTTCAGTATTGCGATCGCCAATCTCCCTAGATATCGCCAAAGACTGCTGCAACAATTCAATCGCTTGTGAGTATTGTCCCTGGTACAAGTCAGCAAAACCCAAACTAGCTAAGGATTTGCCTTGTGAATTGCGATCACCAGTCTCCCTAGATATATTCAAAGACTGCTCAAAGAAATTTATCGCCCGTTGGTACTCTCCCAGGGATAAGTAAGCATTACCCAAATTCATTAAAGATAAGCCTTCAGTATAGCGATCGCCAATTTCCCTACCAATTTCCAAACCCTGCTGCAAAAACTCTATTGCCTGTTTGTACTGTCCCAGGTATAAGGAAGCATTACCTAAATTAGCTAAGGATTTGCCTTGTAAATTGAGATCGCCAGTCTCTCTAGCAATAACTAAAGACTGCTGAAAGAACTCAATCGCCTGTTGGTATTCTCCTAAGCATAAGTAAGTATTACCTAAATTGCCTAAGCATAAGCCTTCGTTATAGCGATCACCAATATCCCTAGCAATGGCTAAAGACTGCTGCAACAATTCAATCGCCTGTTTGTACTCTCCCAAGTAGTTATAAGCATTACCTAAATTCATTAGTGATAAGCCTTGTGAATTGCGATCACTCATCTCCTTTTTGATTTCCAAAGACTGCTGATAGAATTTAATCGCCTGATTGTAGTGTCCCAGGGAAGAGTAAGCATTACCTAAATTGTTTAGAGAATAACTTTCGCGATTGCGATCGCCAATTTCCTTCAATATCTCCAAAGACTGCTGGTAGTACTCAATGGCCCGTTGGTACTGTCCTAGACAAACATAAGCATTGCCTAAATTCCCCAAAGAAACAGCTTCGTCATTGCGATCGCCTATCTCCTTAGATATTTCCAAAGACTGCTGGTGGAACTCAATCGCCCGTTGGTACTGTCCCAGGGAGTTGTAAGCATTGCCTAATGAAGTGAGAGAAGCATCATATTTCCAATTTTTTCTATCGCCAATTTCTTCCCATTTACTTATCAACTGCCCATATAATTCTACTTTCTCTACATAATGACCCCGCAAAGTTAAAAAATCATCGCAAACTTGAAGTGCATCAAAGGCAGAGTTATAATTTTGCAACTGATAAAAGTGATGAACGATTTCTAAGTATTCTTTTACATCATCTTTTGTTGTCCAAGGCGGTTGTTTAGCAATTAAGCGATAATAATCAATGACTCGTTGATGCGCCTCTGTCTGATCGCCAGCTTTATACCGCACATAGTCTAACACCACAGGCTGAAACTCAAACCGCCGCTTACCATTGAGTTTTTCTACCAATAAAGAACGCTTAACAATATTCCTTAATTCTCCCTCAATCTCTGCTGCTGAATTTCCTGGCAACAACGCCACGGCTGCTGTACTATCAACTGCACCACGATAAACACTAATATTCAGCAGTAAAGCCTTTTGTAACTCATTCAATCTATTAAAACTGGCATCTAATACCAACACCATCCCCACATTTGTCCGATGATGCACACCTACTACTTGGGAATCTGTCAACAACTGCCGCAAATTCCCTAAACCTAAATCTGCTAATCTGCTTAAATCTGGGTCTTGGGGATATTCTTCTTTTAATAAATCAGCTACCAATCGCAACAGCAGGGGATGTCCATCTACTAATTCAACAAACTCGGCTAAATCTCCCCGAATTCCTAATGCTGTTAACAGTGCTACCCCTTCATCTACTTGCAAACCTTTCAAAGGTAGCCACTCAAAGCCTTTTAATTCTGGTCTTTCTCTAGTGGTGACTATTACCTTACTATTACCGCCAAATTCCATCCAAGCGTTGAAAAATTCGCCGTAGAATAGACTTCCCCATTGTCTATTCGGTTGTAATAAACTCTCCAGGTTGTCAATAATCAGTAAAAATTCACCACTGCGTAAACACCTCACCAGCGCTTCTACTAACTGCGCTTCTTCTTCTGGAACTGTAAAGCCAAATTCACGGAGTACTTGACGGGCTAAATCGCTAAAACTTGCCCCATTACTCACATCAGCCCAAAATCGTTTGGGGAAAGCTGCAATTTCCTCATAAATTTTCGCTGCCAGCATCGATTTACCCGCGCCACCGATGCCTTCTATGCCAATTAAAAAGGTATTGTTATCAGTTAACCACTGCTGTATTTGGGCAATTTCTGTTTTGCGTCCTTGCCAATAAGCCAAACTTTTCTGCGGGTTCCCAGCTTTGAGAACCCCAGGCGATTCTGCTTTGGTACTGCTTTCTAGCTGAACCAGAATTTGAACTTGTTCTGCTGTGAGATGAAAATTCTCAGTATCAACATGACCAATTTGAGTTAATTTACTCTCATCTTGGGCAGTTCCCTCTAAATTGATGATTTTTGCCTGATTGGGGTTTGGTTCTTCCACCATAGGGAATTGGCGCTGTTAAATAAAAAGATTAATCTCACGCATTCGACGCAGTCGTTCCTGCAGGGTAGACGCAAAGACGCAAAGTCAGGTGAAACTCCCCGTACCTTTGCGTTACCTTGCGCCTCTGTGCGTTTAAAAACTCACTTCGTTAGCTTCAATCTTCCCTACTTGCTTGACGCTGCTGTTGTCGTAAGCATTAGCACTGATGGCAATATTATCACCAGGTTTATCAGAAGATGCTTGCAAAATCTTGGCGATTTCCTCCGCCAGTGCTGTATCTGCATCCAAAATCTTCTTGATTTGCACTCGCAAGCTGGCTTGTAAATCCTCATCATCTGGATTTTGCGCCACATCCGCCGCCGCTTCTTTGGCTGCTTCCTTCGCCTCTACTTTGGGATGTAACTTAGCCCAAATAGCTTTCGCTTTATTCCACCCATCCTCACCAACTTTCTGCGATGCGCCTTCTATGGCTTTATTACCCACATTCAACAGAAATGGCAGACAAGGCGCGAGAAATTTAACAATTAAAGCTATATCCATACATTTACGCGGTTTAACCACTGTTATTTATACAATGGTATGTTAGCGCATTACGAAATAGGCATTTGTCATTTGTCATTGGTTACAGCAATGCTAGAAGCGCTACCAAAAGTGTTACCGCCAACTGGCAATCAAAACGATGGACTATACAGTTAATAGCAAGTCAAACCAGAAACCCTTAAAGGCAAGTCAAGAACTTGTCTCAAAAAAGAGCTAAGTTAAACACGCAAAATTAATTAAAGTCATTGGTTGCGTTCCTACCAATGCCCAATGCCCAATGCCCCATGCCCTTACTAATTAGCTTTCTGCTCGTTAGTTTGAGGAGATTTCAATTGCGGATATATATAGATAGCTGTCACTAAAGCAAACCCAACAGCAAAAGCCACTCCTAAAATTAACCAAAAATTGCGCGCAGGTTTCTGTGTAGCTGAATTAGTGGTGCGGCGTTGAAAAATTGTACTGCCATGTAGCACTGGTTCGCCATTAGGCGAAGATACAGGACGGGATTGAATTGTCCCTTCTGGCTCAGGCTGGGGTACAGGACGGTTTTGAAACATTGTCCGCTCTGGTGTAGGCGGGGTTACAGGCCTTGTTTGAAAAATTGTACCTTCTGGTTGATTGGATGCGATCGCTGTTTGTGGCGGCGTATTTGACTCTGCTTCACCGGGATGCTGCACCGGTTGCGGACGCAGAATGGTTTCTTCTTGTCCCCAGCTTGGTTCTGTGGGCTTTAGGGGACGCAGAATAGTTGGTTGATCTGCACCGGGATGTTGTACGGGTTGCGATCGCAAAATAGTCTCTTCTTGCCCCCAGATTGGTTCTGTTGGTTGCAAAGGACGCAGAATTGTCGGTTCTTCTCCACCCGGATGCTGCACGGGTTGCGGACGCAGAATGGTTTCTTCTTGTTCCCAGATTGGTTCTGTGGGTTGCAAAGGACGCAGAATTGTCGGTTCCTCTCCACCAGGATGTTGCACGGGTTGAAAGCGGAGAATGGTTTCTTCTTGGTCTTGCCCAGACAAAGGCACAGTCGGAGGTAAAGTATCTTCAAGTCGAGTTGGTTCTACAGGCTGGTGCGATCGCTCTATTGTTTTGTGCTTCACCACTGATTTTGGTACAGTAGGATGTAGCCCAATCTCTTCTTGATACTCGGCACTCACATACCCCACTACTGATTTAGCAACGGTTTGTAAAGCCTGACTAAGTTCTTCAACAGTACTAAAGCGGTTATCTGGATTTTTGTGTAAACACTTGAGAATGACAGCTTCTAGCTGTATAGAAAAATACTCACAACCTGGTTGCGATCGCAATGACTTTGGTGGTTCATAAGCATGAGCTAGCACCCAAGATGCTTCGCTAATATTATTGGCATTCTCGCTTAAACCAAAGGGGTCTGCACCACTCAACATTTCATAGAGGATCAGTCCCAAGCTGTAAATATCTGCCCGCGCATCTAGGTTTTCATCGCTTTGGATTTGTTCTGGTGCAGCGTAACGGAATGTACCAATAAATGTATTTGTGATATTGGTTTGTTCTGAAGATTCATGGCGAATTTTCGCCACCCCAAAATCTAAAATCTTTACCCACTCTCCCAAATCTGTGGGCACAAGAAAGATATTGTCGGGTTTTAAATCCCGATGGATAACTTGAATATGTTCGGAGGTTTTGCCACCTTCCCGTTGTAAAGTCACTCCCGCATGAGCTAGCTGTAGTCCCTTGCAAACTTGAGCCATAATACTCACAGTTCGCTCTACAGATAACCGCTTTTCTTTGAGCAGCACGTGGCGTAAGGTTTGCCCGCGCAGATACTCCATCACATAGAATGGATAGCCTTCTTCTGTAACTCCACAATCACTGATTTTGACAATATGGTCACTTTGCAGCGCTGCACAAACAGATATTTCTCGCTCAAAGCGCTTTCTCATCTCAGTTGAAGCTACCAGCGTATCTTTGAGTAACTTCAAGGCTACCTGCTGACCGACACGCGTATCTGTTGCTAGGAATACTTCTCCCATGCCACCACCAGCTAACCGTTTGTCTAAACGGTATCGCTGGTTATCACCTATAAAGCGCCCATGCCAGGAGTTTGATGATGGTAGGGATGTCATCTGATGGAACCCATCCTACTTACTTTAATGTTTTAGTTGGCAACCAAAATAAACCTTTCTCTTATGGCAAATTTCTTTACCTAAGAATCATCAGATACGAGTATGTTTTATTACTGATGTGTATCTACTGATTTACGTTCAGCTTAACATAATCATAACTTCAAGCTCTGAGAGTTGTTTTCGCCAAATGCTTAATAAAACCTTACAAGCAAGACTAATGTGAGTATCAATTAGTTCCCCCTGTGAGGCTTTAGGGATGAGGGATAGCAAGTTTAACGAGCGATCGCTTTTGATTGTGCCCCTAAGTTATTGCTTTTGGTCAATATTGAGTGCGATCGCTCCAACCCTTAGGGTAGGCTTAGACAGCGATAATACCGACTAAAATTTTTACCAGTGTTAATAAATCTTCTGGCGCTTGATAGCGTTTTTGGTCTTGCATAACTTGACGATTTGCGCGATCGTAGATGCCAAAACGCCAATCTTCCCCAGTAGTCACGGCTCCATATAGAAACTGAGATGTAGATTTAGTCCATTGATCCAGCGCAATTAATTCAATAGCAAGTTGAGTAAATCCTCTAACTAAATCTGATTGTTTGGCTTCAATAACTAATAAATTTTGATGTGCTGCAATATAGTAGTCGAGAGTTCCTTTAAGATATTCATTGACAGCAATAGAATATTCTATATTCAACCGCTGATTCGTTAATGTACATACCTCAAATAAAATTGGGCCAATTAACGCTTCCCTTCTAGTAGTTTCATTCACCAGGTCAATGTGGGATAAATTCCGTTGCAGTTGCTGTTGTAAAAATTGTATGTCTAAATTTTCTGAATATTGAGGTAAAATCAGATTTTCTCGTGCAATATTACAGTTTAATTCAGCCAAAATATCATCAATAGTAAATGGTAATTCAAAATATTTACTAAAAGTATAAGATTCACCTGCTTTTAAAATCCTGCGGAAACTCATAACAACTCTCAACCAAACTTATTTTACTTATCTATATATTTTTTATATTATTAGTCCCTGGCTCTGAGAATTACTCTGCATTCATTTGCTTGGGCTGCAAGATACCCGAATTCTTCAAGAAGTCGAGTATCTGAATATTCCCAAATTCTCCTAATTTTTACGATGAACCACTAGGATACAGAATAATATTACTCAGGTAATTCACCAAACCTTTCTCGATAACGAGCCAGTATAGCTTCCATTTCTGCAAGTTGCTGTTCGGCTTTTTGGCGTTGTTCTTGCTCTTGCTGTGCTGCTTCTGCTGGCGTGGGTATCAGTTTTCCATCAGCCGAGAAAAAGCGCAATTTTGATTCATGAATTCCCAAATATAACCCTAATTGCTGACTCCATAACAAACCATCTGCATTTGTTTGCAGTGGTTGATAATGTCCATCTAATAAATGAAAACCTTGAAATTCTAAACTTTCAGGGTCAAACCAAAAATAGTCAGGAGTCCGCCAAATATCTTGATAAATTTCTTTTTTCAAACCTCTATCAGTCGCGGCTGTTTTGTCAGAAAGAATCTCGACAATCACATTAGGATATTTACCATCTTCTTCCCAAACTACCCAGCTTTTGCGTATTTTCCGCTCGGTATTTAACACTACAAAAAAATCAGGGCCGCGAAATTGCTCAGACTTGCGCTGACGGGGACTGTAATAAACTGTCATATTTCCACAAGCATAGAAATCTTGACGTTCTTTCCAGCACCATTCCAAACACTCAATTAGTAGCAGTATTTGCCGCAAATGTAGTTCTGTTTCCAAAGGCGGTTCATCACTGTATAAGTCACCAGGAGGAAATATAACATCTTCTGGTGCGTCTTCTGAAATTATGACTAAATCTTGAGCAGAAGACATAATAATTTTTGATTCACGACTATCAATAACAGATAAATTTTAGTTTAACGCAATTAATTGGTATCACTTTAATTGCTGGCTGTAAATATTTGATTTGTTGTCAGTTCAAGTTCTCCAAATAAGGGCGAACAGATGCGGTTTTCACCTGTAAAAGTATTGAATTCTGTGTAAACATTACCAGTAAGTTCTAAGATTAAAACTGTTTCCAGTTGGGGATCTACTATCCAGTATTCAGGAATTTCTCTATCCTGGTATTGTATGCGTTTGGCTATGTAGTCTCGGTCACGCTGTAACTCACCAGGGCTGACGATTTCAATCACAAGTAAAGGGGGAGCCATTGACAGTCTAAGAGTATTACGTTGCTCTAACTGCTGAATATGTTCAGTGCGGATAATAGTTAAATCAGGGTAACGATTTCGCGGTTCTCCTCGTACTTCTAGTTCTAGCCCGTGGGGTCTTACTCTCAGATGACCGACTATGGCAGCAAATTTTAGCAGCAAGAAAACCGCGATCGCAATATTTTTTCCCGATTCTGGCGGCACTTCGATCAACTCTCCGTTAAATAGCTCATACAGCTTCTCCGTTCCATCATCGTAGGTCAGGTACTCTTCAAAGCTTTGAAACTGTTGTTTGGCTTGGGTCATAGTGTGAGTCCAATCTGCCCATTCACGTTTATATTATTCCACGCTCCACCCAGAATCTATTGGCGTTAGTCATCTAATTAAACAAGCCCCAAAAAAAACCCTGGTATTGCTACCAGAGTTTTAAAGAGCTATTACCATTTCACTACATTTTTGTCAAGAATACTCCTCTCTTGCTTTCTCTGCGGCAGGCAGGATTGCAATAGTTCTCCTATCTTACCGCAAAAGTGACATGGTATAAATATTAGCCAACATTTGCTAAGAGTAATTCGCGTTGTTCAGATTTACGAACTTGCACTTGACCGTCATCGTCAACATCTACAATCGCTGTGTCGCCATTGGTGATTTGACCAGACAGTAGCGCTTCTGCAAGAGAATCTTCCAACAGGCGCATAATGGCTCGACGTAAAGGTCTGGCACCGTAGCTGGGGTTGTAGCCTTCTTGTACTACCCTTTCTTTGAAGCGATCGCTCACTTCTAAAGTAATGCCTTTTTCTGTCAAGCGGCCTGCAACTTCGCGTAATAAGATATCGGCAATTTGTGTAACTTCACCCTTAGAAAGCTGGGTAAAGACGATAATCTCATCAAGACGGTTGAGGAACTCTGGACGGAAGTATGCTTTGAGTTCTTCGTTCACCAAGCTACGGATGCGGTTGTAACTAGCATCGGCTGCATTGTCGAAGTCGAAGCCTAATCCACCGCCACCTTTTTCAATTACCTTAGAACCAATATTAGAGGTCAAGATAATTAAGGTGTTCTTGAAGTCCACTTTCCGACCTTTAGCATCGGTAAGGTGTCCATCATCCAAGAGTTGCAGCAGCATATTGAATACATCGGGGTGCGCTTTTTCGATTTCGTCGAATAGCAGCACTGTGTATGGTTTGCGCCGCACGGCTTCTGTTAGCTGTCCGCCTTCGTCGTAACCTACATAACCTGGAGGTGAACCAATCAGCTTAGATACTGTATGGCTTTCCATGTATTCGGACATATCAAGGCGAATCATGGCTTCTTCGGAGCCGAAGAAGTAAGCTGCCAAGGCTTTAGCTAATTCTGTCTTACCAACACCTGTGGGGCCGGAGAAGATAAAGCTAGCTATGGGGCGATTGGGGTTCTTTAAGCCAACTCTGGCGCGACGGATGGCGCGAGATACGGCGGTAACTGCTTGTTCTTGACCGATGAGTCTTTGGTGCAGTGTGTCTTCTAAGTGCAACAGTAGCTCGGATTCTGATTCTGTGAGCTTGTTGACTGGTACACCAGTCCAGGAAGCGACGATTTGGGCAATATCTTCTTCATCGACAACGGGACTTTTTCCTGGTGTTCCTGCTTCTGTCTCAGCGTAGAGTTTGTTTTGCAGTTCCAACTCTTGATCGCGTAGGTTACCTGCTTTGTCAAAATCTTGGACTCTGACAGCTTCTTCTTTGGCTTTGGTCACGCCAGCGAGTTCACGCTTCAGTTCTTTGTTAGAAGATAACTGAGAGTTCCTCAAGCGGACGCGAGAACCTGCTTCATCGATCAAGTCTATGGCTTTATCAGGTAAGAAGCGATCGCTAATATAGCGGTCTGACAATTCGGCTGCGGCTACTACAGCTGCGTCGGAAATTGTCACTTTATGGTGTTGCTCATAAGCTCCCCGCAAGCCGTAGAGAATTTCGATAGTTTCTTCTACAGTGGGTTCGCCAACCATAATCGGTTGGAAACGCCGCTCAAGGGCTGCATCTCGTTCAATGTGCTGACGATATTCATCCAAGGTGGTTGCGCCCACACATTGCAGTTCGCCTCTAGCTAAAGCAGGTTTGAGGATATTGGCTGCATCTAAGCCGCCTTCTGTACCCCCAGCACCAACTAGAGTGTGAATTTCATCAATTACCAGGATGATATTGCCGACAGAGCGAATTTCATCAACAATTTTCTTGATGCGTTCTTCAAAGTCGCCACGGAAGCGAGTTCCCGCAACTAGCAAGCCCATATCTAGGCTAATAACTTGCTTGTCTTGCAGAACTTCCGGCACATCTTGATTGATAATACGTTGAGCTAGACCTTCGGCGATCGCAGTTTTACCAACGCCGGGTTCACCAATTAAGACAGGATTGCTTTTAGTTCTACGTCCGAGAATTTGAATAGCACGTTCAATTTCTTTATCGCGGCCGACAATTGGGTCGAGTCTGCCTTCTTGTGCTAATTTTGTAAGATTTCTACCAAATTCTTCCAGGCTGAGAGTTTGGGTACGCTTTTGACCACCATTACCTGCGGCGAAAACTGTGGTGTTGTCACCTAAGTGGCGAACTACAGCAGCGCGGACGCTTTTGAGGTCAACCCCCAGATTTTGCAGTACTTTGGCGGCTACACCTTCACCAGCCTCGGTTAAACCTAAAAGTAAGTGTTCTGTATTAATGTAGTTGTGCCCCAAACTATGGGCTTCTTTAAATGATTGCTCAAAGAGGCTTTTTACTTTAGGAGTAAAAGGAATTTCTGGTGGTACAAACCCAGAACCCCTACCAATAATTTTTTCAACCTCTCGACGTGCTTCTTTAAGAGTAACGCCCAATTCGGTCAGCACTTTAGCAGCAACCCCAGTTCCTTCTCCCATCAGCCCGAGGAGAATTTGCTCTGTTCCTACAAAGTTGTGTCCCAGGCGACGTGCCTCCTCCTGAGCTAGCATAATTACTTTAATTGCTTCGGAAGTGAAGTGTTCAAACATAGCGGGTTATTGCTCCCTTGCTGCTTGGACTTTGGGTGAAATAATATATCACCCTCATCTAAAGTTTCATGTATTTTCTTAATGACAATGTATCTTTATTTAAAGTTGAATGACAGTAGTGAGAGCCGTAAGAGTTCAGGTGTGGTAGCCGTCAGTAAGAATAGTGAGTTTCGTCAGCTTTCCAGCATTAGTAACAAATTTGACAGAGGTTGCTGATTTTTCAGTGGTCTTTGATGTACCTTTGCTCTTAGATAGACTTAAAACGCAGGAATCAGAACATAGGATTTACCATGACTGAAGCATCTGGCGGTAAAGACCAACAGCATCCCCTACAAAACCGCGATCGCCCTACTATTGATATTTTACTTGCTCAAGAGGCGACAGACTATAATTTAGCAGAACTGGCTCGGTTGTGGATACGGTATCAAGGCTTTCCCGGTGCTAGAGACATCCAGCAAGGCTTAAATAAAGTCTTACAGCACTGGGGTTTGAGCGAAGCTGAATTATTTGCTAAGACTCGCCAACTTCATGATGTCGGCGGAATTTATAAAAGTCGCGGTAAGAAAGAAGAGCAAGATTGGAATTAAATATTGGGCATGGGGCATTGGGCATGGGGCATGGGGCATTGGTAATTGGTAATTGGTAATTGGTAATTGGTAATTGGTAATTGGTAATTGGTAATTGGGGGCTTGGTGTTTGTCATTAATTATTTCTCCCCCTGCTCCCTCATCTCCAATCCCTAATCCCCAGTCCCCATTACCCCTTATCCCCAGAGGGGGCCCCGAGTTCCCCAATCCCCAGTCCCAACCGTATGTGCTAAAACAACTGAGACTACTAAAACCAATACATGAATTTTAGGAAAACACATAGACGTGGAGAAAAAAATGAGACACGAAAAACTCTCTCCGGGGCTGCTGTTGGCTTATGAAGACTATGAACATGAAGGAGAGCAAGCTTTAACTACACACAAGCGATCGCTTGGTATCATTGCTCCAAAAAGTTCTGTTAAGCCAACTAAAAGTATCGTTTTTCTCTACTGCGAACCTGATGCAGACTTGAGCCATTTAGAACAATATGGCATTCGTGTTAATCAGACTTCTGGCAGTGTGCGAACGGCGTTTTTACCGCTACAAGCTTTAGATCCTTTATCGGAAGAAGATGTAATTCAGCGCATCAAACCTTCGCGCAAACTACATCTGCGGATGGATGCGGCACCTGGAAAGGTGAAATTACCAGAGTTTAAAAACAAAACTGGATTGACTGGCAAAGGAGTATTAATTGGTATTGTCGATAGTGGCATTGATCCAAAACACCCTGCCTTTGCTGGGCGGATTTTACGCATTTGGGATCAAACACTCCCAGGGCCAGGAGTTAAAGAAGGTGACTATGGGGCCGAATTTACAGGCGAACAAATCACCGTTTCTCAAGATACTGATGGTCATGGTACCCATGTTGCTGGAATTGCAGCTGGTGCAGATGAAAATTTTTCAGGTGTCGCACCAGAGGCAGAATTAGTCATTGTGAAATCAGACTTACAAGATGCCCACATTGCCGATGCTGTGCGCTACGTTTTCCGTGTAGCCAGTGATTTGAAACGCCCAGTAGTGTTAAATCTCAGCTTGGGTGGACACGCTGATTCCCATGATGGTAGTGATTCTCTCTCTCGCATTATCGATGCTGAAACTGGCCCTGGCAGAATTGTTTGCTGTGCAGCTGGGAATGAAGGGAACGACAACATTCACGGTCAAACCAAGATAGCTGCTAAAAAGTCAGCCAGTATGCGCTTTAATGTGCCTTTAAATCAAGTAGGCATAGTCTGGTTAAACGGTTGGTATGATGGCGATACAGAGTTAGAGGTATCGTTGCGAAGTCCTAACGGTTTCGTTACCCCTTATCAAAAAATCATTAAAGATGGTAATCCCACCCAAGATTATCAATTACCAGATTCGCGGGTGCAAATCGTCACCCCAGCCCCAGATAAAGGCAACGGTGACCACAATTTCTTTGTGCAAATTCGCGGTAATGGCCCTTCTGCAGTCATGGGTGGTATTTGGCAGTTGCGTTTACGTAACACCACTGATAGCGACACTCGTCTTGATGTGTGGGCAGTTGACGATCACTCATCAGTGTTTTTTACAGGTAAAAGTGTTAAAGATGCTGTAAAAATAGGCTCTCCGGGAGCAGCTAGCAGTGCGATTACAGTTGCCGCTTATACCACAAAAAACCAGTACACAGATATTGACAATCAGCTGCGAGACATGGGCTTAGAATTAGATACCATGTCTGAGTTCAGCAGTGAAGGGCCATTACGGAATGATGCTCAGAAGCCGGATATAGCGGCACCAGGAGCAATGATTGTTTCCACCCTGTCTGCAAATGCTAGTCTCGATCGCTCGATGATGCTCAATTCTAAATTTGTGGTGATGGCTGGTACCAGTATGGCAACACCATTTGTCACTGGTTTAGTCGCCTTACTCTTACAACGTGACCCTAAACTTGATCCAGCAACAGTAAAAGATTTACTACGTAAAAATAGTTCTATCCCTGGTAAACCCCCAGGAACATTTGATAGTAAATGGGGTTTTGGTGTAATTAATGCCGCAAATTTATAGTTGAATAATTCTTTTTTCCAATCGAGTTTATCTAAATGAATAACTCGATTTTCTTTCAGCAAATACTTTTTGGATGACACTGGTTTTCAATGACAGCCAAAAAGTATTTTTTATACTGATAGGCTGACTGAAAATTGCTGAGTTCTGATTTGGAGAGAGGCGATTAATCGCGTCTGTACAAGAGTAAAACCCCATTGAGACTGCTCCCTCTGCCACCCCTAGCGATAGAATATTTTTCTAGTTGGAAGTCTCTAAAATTAGGGAGCTGTATCAACGCGATCGCTTCACTTCTCACTACTCCACTACAATATAGATAGACTTTGTTGAGATTTGTATCGTTGGGGATTAGCTGTCATGGCTCCCGCTGTTTTAATTCAAAATCTGCAAAAGCGCTATGGCACGGTGGAAGCCGTCAAAGATGTCTCATTTCAGGTAGAACCTGGAGAAATCTTTGGCTTACTCGGCCCCAATGGCGCTGGCAAAACAACTACTCTGCGTGCTTTGTGTACCCTCACCACGCCGGATGCTGGCAAAATCGAAGTATCTGGAATTTCGGTGTTGGATAACCCCAGAGTAGCCAGACAAAAGTTAGGTTATGTGGCTCAAGAAGTCGCTTTAGATAAGGTACTAACTGGTAAAGAACTGCTGCAACTGCAAGCAGCGCTTTATCACCTCCCTAGCGCGGTAGGGAAACAGCGAATTGAGACAGTATTAGATTTACTCAATTTGCAAGAATACGCTGATAAAAAAACTGGAACTTATTCAGGCGGTTTACGCAAGCGCCTGGATTTGGCGGCTGGATTACTCCATGCACCAGATGTTTTAGTATTGGATGAACCAACTGTAGGGCTTGATATCGAAAGCCGCTTTATTGTGTGGGAATTCTTGCGGAAGTTACGCGCCTCTGGAACCACGGTAGTAATTACCAGCCATTATTTAGAAGAAGTTGACGCGCTAGCCGATCGCGTGGCGATTATCGATCGCGGCGTTGTCATTGCATCTGGCACACCTTCACAATTAAAAGACCAAGTAGGAGGCGATCGCATTACTCTGCGAATTCGCGAATTCTCCCCCATTGAAGAAGCCGAAAAAGCGAAACATCTCCTGCAAGCTTTGCCCTTGGTGCAGGAAGTAATTATCAACAGTGCCCAAGGTAATTCTCTGAACTTGGTAGTCACCCCCCAGAATGACGCGTTGATTACCATTCAGCAAGCCTTAAATACAGCCGGCTTACCCATTTTCGGCATCGCCCAATCTCGCCCCAGCCTAGATGACGTTTACCTCGCTGCCACCGGACGCACCCTCATGGATGCAGAACTCGCAGCCGCAGCCAATCGCGATCCGAAAGCCGAGAAGAAGCAGAATATGAGGTAGGGAGTGGGGACTGGGGACTAGGGACTGGGGATAAGGGAGATAAGGGAGATGAGGGAGATGAGGGAGATGAGGGAGACAATACCAAATGACAAATGACAAATGACAAATGACAAATGACAAATGACAAATTACAAATTACAAACCCCAATTACCCATTACCGATGCCCAATGCCCCATGCCCCATGCCCAATTTCCAATCCAAAATCTAAAATCCAAAATCCAAAATTGTTATGAGTGTTACTCCAAAATCTGATATCAATTGGCAACCAGCAACATCGCCGCAAGGATATGTTGATGCTACTCCTAATTTTTTTGGTGACTTAGTACAGGAGACTTTAGCTTTAACTCGTCGCTTGTTTATTCAGTTGCAACGCCGTCCTTCAACTTTGGTAGCGGGAATTATTCAGCCTGTAATGTGGCTGGTGCTGTTTGGTGCTTTGTTCCAAAATGCTCCTAAAGGTCTTTTTGGCAGTACGACAAATTACGGTCAATTCTTGGCTGCTGGTGTGATTGTTTTTACAGCATTTGCTGGGGCTTTGAATGCTGGACTTCCTGTAATGTTTGACCGGGAGTTTGGCTTTTTAAATCGCTTACTGGTAGCACCTTTAGCTTCGCGGTTCTCGATTGTCTTTGCTTCGGCAATTTTTATTATCAGTCAAAGTTTACTGCAAGCGGCGGTAATTGTGGGCGCAGCAGCATTTTTAGGCGCGGGCTTACCAGATATAGCTGGGCTGGGTGCGATCGCTTTAATTGTCTTCCTTTTGGCTTTGGGTGTCACAGCTATTTCTTTGGGTTTGGCTTTTGCTCTCCCTGGGCACATTGAACTCATCGCCGTAATTTTCGTCACCAACCTACCGCTATTGTTTGCCAGTACAGCCTTGGCACCTTTATCTTTTATGCCCCAGTGGTTACAGATAGTAGCTACTCTGAACCCTCTCAGCTACGCCATTGAACCAATCCGCTATCTTTATCTCCACAGTAATTGGGGATTGGGTAGTGTCGTGATGCAGGCTCCTTGGGGTGCTGTTACCTTTGGCGAAGCATTATTAATATTACTGGGCTTTGCTGTTGTGGCTTTATTAAGTATTCAACCCCAACTTCGACGAACTCTTGCTTAAGATATAAGCATAATTTCATTGCAAAATTTAGGGTAAGATTCCTATGAAAAAAATATTCCTACCCCTGACTAAACTCGCAGCGATTACCGTCGCCGGAATTAGCTTTGCTTCTTTACTGGCTCAACCTAGCCTGGCTCAATTAGGTACAGTTGATTCTGGTAATAGTGGCGATCTCAACCAAAATAATGCCAATCCCTTTCCTGGTGCTGGTAGTTCAGATTTTAATATGTTCAACCTGATTCACCAGGCAAATTTTGGCGCTCTCAACTGGAATGTAGATCAGCAAAATCAGCAACTAGACGAAGCTACCCTGGAGTTTAAAAGAAGACAACAACAAGCAATTCAAAATCGGGGTCAACTAGGAACAGCTCCCCAAAGTTCACCGCTGATTATACTCCCACAAAATCCAACAGCAGGGCAGACAGCACCAGCAAAAAACTAAAGGATTACCAGAAATCGATTGTCTATATAATTAGGGGCACAGCGTAGAAAAACTTCGTTGTGCCCCTATAATTTAGTTGATTTTAAATGGGAAATTCTATAGCCCTAGAGCAGCTAAAACATCACTGGCGTGAGTAGTTGTATTCACGGTGGCATCAACATGGGTAATTTTGCCACTGGGGTCGATGACGTAGGTAACACGCTTGGCGTAACCACCACCATCAACATCGTATGCTTTGATTAGGCTGTGGTCGGTGTCAGCCAGTAAAGGAAAATTCAGATTATATTTTGCTGTGAATGCCTGATGGGAAGCTTCATCATCTGCACTCACACCCAGTACGACAATATCTTTACCTTGATAGTCGCTTTGAGCATCCCGGAAGCTACAAGCTTGTTTTGTGCAGCCTGGGGTGTCATCTTTGGGGTAAAAATATAAAACTACTGTCTTACCTGCAAAATCAGATAAAGACACAGTGTTACCGTTAGTATCTTTGACGGTAAATTGAGGTGCATCGGTACCGACTGCTAGAGCCATAATGAACCCTTCTTATTTGGTGATTATTGGGGCATTTGAAATTTTACAATAATTTACAATAATTAAATTAATTACCTCAAGGAATAAAATTCCCCAGATTCAAATGACCAACAGTTCATTGATGGTACAAGCCCCCCGTTTCGCTGTGTAATCAATCGAAAATCCAAAATCCTCAAACCCCCTGTTAGCTATGCTGGGGTCAATCCAAAATCCGTCTTGAAAAGTTTGCCACGGAGGGAAACCCTCCTTACAACTTTCCGCAAAATCTAAAATCCAAAATTGTATGACTGTTGTTAATTCTTCCAACCCCAAAGCTTTTTCCTATTCTCCAAGCACTATAGAACGTGCGGAGCGATCGCTAATTTGTTCTCCCTTCAATCCGGCTTTATTAGAGGCGATGCGTCAGCAGAGTGTCTCAGTGAGTGCGATCGCACAAGATAATGGTATCAAGTCTGGCTACACCAAGCAGCCGTTATCAGAATTAGCTTGCGATCAAGCTTTAGACTGGCTAATTCAAGTTGGTGTATTGCGGCGCGAAGTTGATGGTCAAGGAATTACCGATAGTTTCCGCCTCACACCCTTGGGTCAAAAATTAGCAGAACAATACCAAAATAAAAATTGGCCTCAGCCTTCATGGAGCGATCGCATTCAAAACGCTTTGACTCGTTGGTTTCGACTACCTTTTTAGAATTTGAAACTAATAAGGTTAGGATGAGGGAGAAAAAGGGAACAATATATACGCAAGCATCGACCGCATTTATAAAATCTTTATCATCAGCATTAGACTGAGTTTGTGTGGTGATGGTAAAAAGTACAACAAAAATGTGGGAAAGCTAGAGGCAAAATCGCGCTTCTAACTACTTCCTAGCTTGTTACCTGTTGAAGAGCGGATTACCAGCTTACCGTTCAACCCTCAAATTCCGCCCCTTATGTCGAACAACCGATAGTCATTATGAAATCAATTATGGTGGTGGGGACAACATCCCACGCGGGGAAATCACTAATAACTACAGCTATTTGTCGCATTTTATCGCGCCGTGGCTGGCGAGTGGCTCCCTTTAAAGGTCAAAATATGGCTTTAAATGCGTATGTAACCTCTAGCGGGGGAGAAATTGGCTACGCCCAAGCAGTGCAAGCCTGGGCGGCGGGAGTTGTACCTTGGGTAGAAATGAACCCCATTTTACTGAAGCCCCAAGGTGATATGACCTCGCAAGTCATTCTTAAAGGCAGACCTGTAGGTAAGGTGAGTGCGGTAGATTACTACGAGCAGTATTTTGAACTGGGTTGGCGGACAATTGAAGAATCCCTACAACATTTAGGTACAGAATTTGACTTGTTGGTTTGTGAAGGCGCTGGTAGTCCTGCGGAGATTAATCTCAAGCATCGCGACTTGACAAATATGCGAGTTGCTAAGTATTTAAATGCACCAACCATATTGGTAGTAGATATAGATAGAGGTGGTGCATTTGCCCATGTTATAGGCACTTTAGAGCTATTAGACCAAGACGAACGCGATTTAATCAAGGGTATTGTAATTAACAAGTTCCGTGGACAGCGCTCCATCTTAGAACCAGGTATCAAATGGTTAGAAGCGCGGACTGGTATCCCTGTGATTGGTGTTATCCCCTACTTGGAACATATGTTCCCGGCGGAAGATTCCCTAGATTTATTGGAGAGGAAAGCCCATAAATCCCAAGCTGACCTAGATATTGCAGTTCTGCGCTTACCGAGAATTTCTAACTTTACCGACTTCGATCCATTAGAATCAGAACCGTCGGTATCTGTAAGATATCTCAATCCTAAGCAAGAATTAGGTCATCCAGATGCAGTAATTCTACCAGGTACTAAAACCACAATTCCTGACTTGTTACTGCTACAAAAAAGCGGCATGGCAGAAGCCATACAACATTATGCGGCTTCTGGTGGCACAGTATTAGGGATTTGTGGCGGCTATCAAATGCTGGGTCAAATCATCGCTGACCCAGAGGGCATAGAAGGACAAGCTGGCAGATATCAAGGGCTAAATTTATTACCAATTAGAACTGTAATTACCGGACAGAAAATTGCCCGCCAGCGCCAAGTCAGCTCAAACTTCCCGCAAATGGGCTTACCAGTTTATGGATTTGAAATTCATCAAGGGCGATCGCGGATTGAACAGCAACCTGATAACCAAGCCTACCAGCCTCTATTTGATGATATTAATCTAGGCTTAGTAGATAGTTGTCAATCAGTTTGGGGTACATATCTTCATGGTATCTTTGACAACGGCCCTTGGAGAAGGGCTTGGTTAAACCGCCTCCGTCAACAACGGGGTCTCAAATCTCTGCCTACTGGTGTTGCTAACTACCGAGAACAGCGAGAGCAAACTTTAGACTCCCTAGCCACTGAAATTGAAAACCATTTAGACTTAACGCCGTTTTTGTCTTAGAGAGGTTGGTATTTGATGAATGTTCGCGTCCACTTTTTACCAGATGATGTCACAGTAGAAGCTGAAGTGGGAGAACCCCTATTAGATGTAGCAGAACGGGCGGGGATATTTATCCCTACTGGCTGTCTCATGGGGACTTGTCACGCTTGCACTGTGGAATTAGAAGATGGCGAAACCATCCGCGCTTGTATCACAGCCGTACCCCCAGGACGCGAACAATTAACCATTAATCTCTTTAGTGACCCAACATGGTGATCAGACAGCTATCACCAAGCTGACAGATTGCTTTCAAATATGTTGATGAGGGCGGTATTTTGCGGTGGAATCAGCCCATTGATGGCTAATGCGCCTCATACTACATTTTTTTCCCAAATAATCCCCTCATTACACCACTGAATCAGCAGCCATCGACTAGAGTCTTTATCCAATGCTGGTAAGACTCGAAAGTTGAATACTTCTTGCCAAACTTCTACCCCATGCTGGCTAATAAAATCTGCTTCTAAATCTTTAAATTTCTGCCACTGACGATCGCCTATAGCAGTAAATACAGGAATGATTGTATTTACTGGAATTTCAGTAGCTAATGTCTTCATTCTGGATAATCCTCGAAAATACAAATAAATTGCATAGGTGGTTTTTTAGTATTAATAATTTTTACCAATCGCTTACCCTTACTTCTTGCTACTGCAAAACAAGCCAATTCTGTTGCAGCAGCTGACCAGTCTCTAGGATCTGTCACCGGGTTAAATTTCTCATCCTCTGGATTTTCAGGTTGATTTTCCTCTATCATTCTTGACCTATCTACTCAGTCATGATCTAATTCATCAAACCTGAAAAAATCCAATTTTCAGATTGAGACATCAAGAAATTGATTACCCTTATTTACCCAGCTTTTGCATTCAAAGCATATTCTCTAAACCTTTCCAAATCCGCTTGAATTGTAGACTCCACCGCCCGTCCTAAAAATAGGTTATCCATGATTTTGCCAATGATTCCGGGAATAGCATAGGAAACGGTGAGTTTCACAATACTACTATCGTGGCGATCGTAAAAGCGAATCGCCCCTTGATTTGGCAAGCCATCAATCGATTTCCATTGAATAATCTGATTGGGTACAACTTTGAGAATCTGAGATTTCCAGGTAAAATCCAGACCGCCAGTACTTAGCTTCCAAATAGATATCTCTGGATTATCGGGTGGAATCTTTACCGAATCAATCCACTTCATCCATTTGGGCATTTGTTCTAAATCAGACCAGAGACTCCAGACAAAATCTATAGGAGCCTCTACTTCTACCTGTACACTATGCTCTAGCCAGTCTGACATTTTTCTGTCTTCCTCTGCGGTTCGTTATTGCTTGACATTCTCTAAAATTGCTTTTGCTGCCCGCCTGCCGGAAATTGTGGCTCCTTCCATACTATCGATATAATCTTGCTGAGTGTAACTACCTGCCAAGAAGAAATTCGGCACAGGTGTCTTTTGGTTAGGACGATATACATCCATACCTGGTGCTTCGCGGTAGAGAGATTGGGCAAGTTTGACTACGTTGTACCAAGTCATATTTAACTCCCGCGATGAGGGGAAGAGTTCATGCACTTGCCCAAGGACGTGCTGGGCGATCGCTTCGTTGCTTTGTTTAATAAATGGATCTCCCGGTGTCAGTACTAACTGCAATAATGAACCCTGTCCTGGGCGATAATAATCCGCAGGGCTACTCAGTGCTAAATCAGAAAAGCAAGAAAAGTCAGCATCGGCAGTGTAAAGTAAGTTATCTATGCCAGCCGCATGATTTAGCTGTTTGCGTTTTTCCTCATCTTGCAGTTCTGTTACCCAGCCATCAAATCTCAGTTGTACTGTTGCTACAGGCACCGCATCTAGTTTGTAGATATTGTCAAATTCTGACCACTTACGCCACTGCTGCGGTAATATCCGCTGAATCCCTGGCACATCACAGGCAAAGACATAAGCATCAGCAGTAATTACTTCCTCTGTATCACCTTGGGCAACTACTATCCCAGTTACACGGGTTTCTGTATCTGATTCTGCAAACTGAATTTCCCTCACTTGCCGACGGGTATGAACTTGTGTGCCTCTAGTAGCCAAGTATTCCAATATAGGCTTGTGCAAATATTCATGAGGCGAACCTTCCAACATCCGCAATATGGAAGCCTCTGTTCTCACCGCAAAAAACTGAAAGATTGTCAGCATACAGCGGGCGGAAATGTTTTCGCAATCAATAAATCCTAAGGCGTAAGCGATGGGGTTCCACATCCGCTTAATGCTACCTTGGCTACCACCGTGACTGCGAAACCAGTCAGCAAAGCTAATTTTATCTAAATCGCGGATAGTTTGCATCGCCCCTTCAAAGTCCACTAAACCCCGAACTATTGGGCTAGTACCTAGAGCGATCGCATTTTGCAATTTATCTTGTAATGATAGTTGAGAGGTGGTGAAAAATGCCTTTAAACCATTAAAAGGCGCACCTGTGAAGAACCGAAAATCTAAAGCACCTGTATGCCCACCTTTGTTGATAAAAGTATGGGTATGTTCTTTCAGGCGTAAATTATCTATCGCCCCTACCTTTTTCATCAAGTCAAAAAGCTGATAGTAGCAGCCGAAAAACACGTGCAACCCCATTTCAATATGGTTGCCATCGCTATCTACCCAACTGCCAACTTTACCGCCAACAAATGGACGGGATTCAAAAATTTGGATTTCACAGCCAGCATCAGCTAAATCTACGGCAGTGGCTAGTCCTGCCAGTCCCGCACCTACGATTGCAACGCGCATTCCGTCGTTCCTTTTCAGTTTCTTTACAGATTGTAACTGTCTTGGTGTCGTAATTTGCTATTTATTGAAAGCGACGATAAACCCCATCCCCTTTTGGGCGCAGAAGGATAGTTGTACTGTCAATACTGCTCGGTTAAGGATTTTCAACTCGGAATTTAGTTTGGGGAAAAGGTGAAAGGGTAAGGGTTAAAGGTTTTTTCTTCCCCCTTTTCCCCTTCCCCTTTTGCCCTTAACCGACAAGTATTGGTTGTACTGTCGCTTTAGGGCATAGGGCATTGGTTGCTTATCCCTTATGCCTAAAAACTCTATCTCCTGATCGGTGGAGTTTTTGATATGCAGCTGATTACTAGATATGAAAAAAAGAGACTCTGTTTACACAGAGTCTCTTGTTTATGAGACTAGAGGATTAGGTAAAAAGGGATTTACAACTGAAAAATATCCCCTTTCTGCGAGGTGCTATCCGTGCTTGCTTCCCCGGAGGGGTACGCTATCTCAGCAACGGAAGCATAGAGAAAGAATTCCTTCATCGCCTATGCTGGCAAATTTGGATAATTTAATTTTTGGAATTCCTCAAATCGAAAATTAAGAAATTTTAGTTAAGCTTCATATTCCTAAAGATTTGATCATGCTACTTGGCATCAGTTGCTACATTGAGCCAGATCTAAAATACACATATTTTAAATCTGCAACACTACCCAATGTGGTAAACTCTCCCACCCACTGTTTTTTCAACTTTAGTCTTCTACTTTTGGAAGAAGACCAAAGTGATTCCTCTTTGATTTATTGCCTATTTGGAGGGCAATGAAATAAAAACAAGTATTTAAAGTATTGTTGACAAATACCTGTCTACCTGCTTACTTCTTTAGCATCATCAGCAATGGATAAGCCTCTAATCAATTCGCGAATTACATCAGTTGCAGGTCTACCAGTTTGCTGACAGTATTGTTCGAGTTTTTCAGCTTCCTGTGCAGCGAGATTGACAGTTATACGTTTTACAGCCCACTTCTTATTTGTCATTATCATGTTAGTTGCTATATATTAACATCATCAAAGACAGCTAATTAAAGATGAAAAGGGTAAAATTCTTAGAATTAGTGTCAGTAAACAAGCAATGCCATTAACACTAAAAATGCTAGTTTTCTCAAAGATTGTTCATTTTCCAATAAAATATAAAAGGTATATTTGCTTTAATACTGTTGTGACAGGAAAAATACCGCACACTTGCCTTTGAAAGGTCTTGCATCGGTACGAGTATCTTGGTAGAAGCAAAAAAATGAAGTTTTATAAATCAAGGGTTGTCCATACTGTTAAGTAAATCAAGATAGTTGAATTTTTTCTTTAGCAAAAGCATTTGTTTTGCGCCTAAGACTCAATTGGTTAAAAAATTCTGGAAAAAACATAATATCATAAGATCTAACAATCAAGTTTTAGAACATTAACATTGTTAAACGCTTTCTGGGAAAGGTGTTTTAGCAATATATCTAGTTGGCTATTAATCAGTATTCAGTTCAGATAAACTAACCCTCTCTGTTCTGAAGTGGTTACCATTCATAGCATCTAGCTGCTGACATAAAACGTTATACTCATAAATGAAGATGCCATGAGAGTGAAGGTTGAGGTAATTTCTGTGTACACCTCATCTGCACAGTTTGACGCAAAAATTTAGTAGATTGTCATGAACTCCTAATTAAGTAGATTGCGTTTATCAATTCTGGTTCTTATAGGCAATAGCAAATGATGGTGTTATTCACTGCTATCAATTAAGAGAAAATTGCTACCAAATTAACAGCTTTACATTTGTATCTTTGGTAAATTGTGTTATTCATAGTTCTGGCAATTTACCACTATTTTTTCTGGAAGAAGTGAATTTTTAGGTTCTCAGGTACTTGCTAAATTATTTAACAACTATAAACATTTGGCATCTTTCAGTATTCATATAACTAGAGTTATAACTATCAAGATAAATCCTGAATAGCTTGCCTGGCTAGTGATGAATATGCAAGGAATTGCCACAAGACCTTATTTGTCTTCAATCATTATTTTGTGACATCAGGTTACTGTATAAAAAATATTGTACACTTCAATATTTTTTGGGTGTATTTATTATAGCGATTCCGTATAAACTTTAAGTAATCTTTATTCAAGCCTTAAATCATAGTAATTATTTACTTTGTAAAAAAATTACATAAGAAAATAGAACTGTCTAAAGTTTCAGTGAATAAGATTCATAAATAAAAAAAGACTAATATGTAATTTAAAACTTAGACAAATGTCTGTACAAGTTTGGTAATTTTAAAAGCCTGAAATAAGCGGCGAATCCTGTCGTTAGAGTGCTAATTAATACATATATAAATATCAGAATCAGTAAGGATATAACAGCAAACTATAGTTTCTTCATAAAGTTTTGAGCAAGTAAATCATCAGCCTATCCTGAGTCAAAATACTGAGGCCAACATGGGATTTTGGTTTGGTGGCAAGTTCCATCGCAGAAAAGCACCACTGTCGAAATAAAGCAGTAAGATCAGCACTTGGACAAAAATATTTACAGTCATTGCTAGCGAAGATTCCGCTTCCCTTCTCCTGACCTACGGTGTACACACAAGTCGTGAAATTCCACCTGAAGCTTGGTTTTGCCCTTTAACTCTGGGCTGTTGGAACGCTCCCGAAGCCTGTCATTGCGTTCGCGTAGCGTCTCGTAGAGAGGAGGAACGACGTTCGCGGAGCGTTCTCGAAGAGTAGCAATCGCAAAAACTACGGGATTATGCGATTACTTCGCTCCGCTATCGCTGCGCTCGTAATGACAATTTAAGGGGTCTATAACGCCTGAAACCCTTACAGCTACAACTTGTGTGTACACCGTAGCTTCTCCTGACGGAGACGCTGCACGAACGGGACGCTCCATTCGCAATGACTTTGTTAGGACTTACGCAAAAGTCACGTAACTACGTCATTACGAGCGCAGCGACGTAATCGCCTGAGATTCTGGGATTGCTTCCCTACACTTCGTTCCGGTCGCAATGACAAATTTTGCTTGTGTAAATCCTGTTTGTGTAATTAATTCTGTCTGACTACTTATTGCTTCAGTTAGATGCTGGGAAAGCAAACATCAAGAAACAAGGGGCGTGAATAAATATATCCATCCCCAATGAAATATAAGGGATTTCCAAGAAATAAATTATTCCATCTTGTGGGGCGGGTATCTTGCCCGCCACATAAGCTGGGCGGACAAGATGTCCACCCCACAATAAATACTGAGATATTTTTTTATTTGGAAGTGCCTAACAATCCTTTAATAGGGAGGCATTTATCCTCCTTCTAGTAAAAACTATTCAAATTGAAGTTCCGGTACGAGTTGCAGAGTACCAATACCTAAATCTTTCGGTGAAAGCGATCGCGCTTCAAATAAAGCCATCATATCTCGTAATTGCGGGTTGCCACGAGCCGCTCCTGTCAATCCTTTGGCAATAATTAAACCACAGTAGCCTTTAGTATTTTTACACCGTTGATTCCATTTTCTGCGCGCTTCTACGTGGATGGGGTCGTCATCTAAAAATTCCCCGAAGAGAAATAATTCACCATTTTGGGTTTGTAATAAGCCTAAGTCGTATTGATTGCCATCAAAGGGATCGGCACCCGGATTAAAGCAAATTGCTTTTAATCCCCCAGCGGCTTCTAAATTTTCAATTACTGTCTTCGCTCTGGGGCGGGAAGTTTGAATTAAAATTACCGGTAAACCATCACCTACTTTGGCAATTTCACCCACAGGATGATAGGTAACGCCTTGGCGCAAATACTCCAGCATTTCCCAAGAGACTACTCCCAAACTTAAGAACGAGTCTTCGGGGATCAAATCATCTCGTAATGAATGAAACATCATGGAGGAGTCTGACATTTCGTCATCAATATCTAAGCCTGCCATTTCCTCCAGTTCTGTTGCCAATTCTGGCATGGTAGAGACAGTTACAGATACAGTTTTCGTTGCTTCATCGGCATGAGGAAGTGTAATCCGATAGCGATGGCTGAGGCTGGGGAAGGAATCTGCATATAGTTGACGACGGTGATCGCGGATAAAGCGGTTGAGGCTTTCTAAAGCGACAAAGACAACTAATGCTTCTTCGTCATATAAAACCGATCGCAATCCTTCTAAAGGGTGGATATTACCGAAGGTAGGGTCAACTTCTGATAATGGTAGATTTCCTAAATCACCGTCATCTTCTTCATCTTCATCGTTACGCTCAAAGGTGAGAAACAGGCAATCTTGCTTGAGAAAAGCTTCTTCTAAACGTCCTTGTGATTCTTCATCTTGTAAAACAGCCGCACGAAATTGCTTCAGGGATTCTTCGGAACGGTAGAACAAAATGCCATATTCCATCCCTAGCATCCCCATTACAGAGGCGTAGAGTTTACCTACATCCCATCTATTGATTTCTATGGATAAAATTTGCTGTTCTTCCAAAAATTGCCAAGGAGATGCTTGCCAAATCGTGAAAGCCTTTTCTTGTAACGCTTGGGCATACTGAGGAGGTAAATCAGGGATTTGACTATCAAGAATTTCCCCAAAAGAGCGAAAAAGTTCATCAATTAAAGGCAATTCTGGTGCGTAGTCAATGGCGATGTCTAAATCTTGTAATACTCCACGCAGATAAAATTGGATTTCGCGATCGCGCACGACTATTCTTTGGGGACGAGCTGGTTTTGCTGGACTATGGGGATGTTCCATCGCCCGCATTAAAGTCCGAACAACCGCCTCCGGCCCTGTTTCTGTGGCAACTACATCCATGCCTCTGACAATACCTTGGGAACCGTCCACCCAAAGAATACAATCGCCCTTTCCTTCTGGATCTCTGGGCTGGGTTTGGGAAGATGACAACGGACGGCGATCGCCCTCCCATACAGAAGGAATTTGGGTTAATTTCTTCAACCGACGACTGGTAGAGCGATTAAAACTTGTCATAGAGTAAGTTAATTAAAAGAAGCAGTTTATCCGTCAATTTTTGGGAGTAGTTAGCCTGAGATGCAATTTTCCTAGCCTTTACCTAAATATTTACTGGCAATTTAGGCTACCGCAAGGCTAAATCTCCCAAAATAGCGAATCTTAAAACGCACCGAATCTATCAATTCTAGAATAAAAATATTTAGCCGCTTTTGACGCAGTCTTTACAATTTACCAATCAGGGACATCAATGTCGCTAGAATGGATACAAAAACACTAACTACAACCCCAGCATACTGGTTAAAGCAATTCAGGAGTTGAAACAGCATATGACACAAGCCACTCAGCCACAACAACGTGGAATTCAGTTAAGCGAAACCGCATTACGTCAAGTAAAATCTCTCCGTGACAGACAAACTCAAGATTTATGCTTACGGGTAGGCGTAAGACAAGGCGGCTGTTCTGGGATGTCCTACATGATGGACTTTGAAGATGCCAGCAAGATTACCCCCCAGGATGAGATTTTTGACTATGATGGCTTCAAAATTGTTTGCGATCGCAAAAGCCTATTATACCTCTATGGCTTGATGCTGGATTACAGCGATGCCATGATTGGTGGCGGCTTCCAATTCACTAACCCCAATGCCAACCAAACTTGTGGTTGCGGTAAGTCATTTGGTGTCTAGTCCACTGTCAAAAGTCAACAGTCAACAGCTTAAATTATTGATCCTTCACTATATGATCCTTTACTATTGACCCTTGACCCTTGACAACTGACCAATGACTAATACTGTTGACTCCCTGTTTGATACAGGTTTAGAACGCTATAAAGCAGGAGAAAGCGCCGCTTCTTTAATTCCTGTTTTTAAAGAAGTTTGCGATCGCTCTCCTAAAAGTAGTTCTGCTTGGACTTGTTTGGCTTGGTTATATATGCTAGACAACAAAGCCAACTTAGCTTACAAAGCTGCACTCAAGGCAGTCAAGCTTAATCCTCAAGACCCACAAGCCAGAATTAATCTCGCCGTGGCGATGTTAGAAACCGGTCAAAAAGGTTTGCGGCAACATATTGATTTTGCCCAACAGTTAATTTTTGTAAATCAAGAATGGGAACAGGAAGTTAGAAACAGCATCGAAGATGGTTTAACTAGAAAACCAGATTGGCAGAGTTTGGCAAAAGTCAAAGGCTGGCTGTTTGATCAATAAAGGTTCTGAAGCTAGGGGCTAGGGTCTAGATAGTAGAATTATTGAGACTATAAAAATCAAGCTGAGTTTCTCATCCTTAGCTCCTAGTCCCTCACCTTCAATCACTATTTCTGTATGAAAGATAAATTGTTAAGCTGGCTCAACTACATTTTAGTCGCAGATGTATTTCTGGTTTTGTTGGGCTTTGCCTGGTTTGCGATCGCAGTTATTGGAGAAGCTTCTGGTATCAATTTAGGGCTAGATTTGTGGCATCAACTCTGGCAACCTTTATTTAACCCCGCGCTGGGGATTCTTATGGGAGGCGCGTTACTCAGCGGTTTAATCAATTGGGTGTCGCGCAAATTCCAGGCTGATTAGTTTAATTATTGACTGTTGACGTTATTGCAAAATTTCCCTAAGTGCTGCTGGTAATTCAGGATACTGATACTCAAAGCCTGATGCCACAGTGCGCTTAGGTAGCACGTTTTGACCTTCTAATACTACTTTTGCGCCATCTCCTAAAAGCGCTTCTAAAGCCAAAGCTGGTACAGGTAACCAAGAAGGACGATGCATTACTTGTCCCAGAGTTTGGCTTAACTCTGTCATCCGGACTGGATTTGGTGCAGTAGCATTATATACACCTTCTATCTCTGGTTTGGCGATCGCTTGCAGAATCAGATTAACTCCGTCATCTAGATGAATCCACGAAAACCATTGCCTACCACTACCAATAGGGCCACCAGCAAAGAGTTTGAAGGGAGTAATCATTTTACCCAAAGCGCCACCCATTCCCAGAACAATACCAAACCGGAGAATTACTAAGCGTACACCAGCATCTTTAACTTTGTTTGCTTCTGCTTCCCAAGCGAGACAGACTTCCGAGAGAAAATCATTTCCAGATTGGCTGGTTTCGTCAAAGGTAGCAGTTTCGCTAGTCCCATAGAACCCAATAGCTGAGGCGTTGACTAACACCTGTGGTTTGGGGTTAGCTTTAGCTATTGCTTCCACAATTTTTTGTGTTCCTAGCTGACGACTATTCAGAATCTCTTGTTTGTGTTCTGGTGTCCAGCGTTCTTCAGCGATGGGTTCCCCTGCTAGGTTCACCACAGCATCACAGCCTGCGATCGCATCCTGCCAAGGGCCGGATACAGTGGGTGTATAGGCAATAATCTCTACATTGGAGAACGCTTGAGAGGGAAAAACTTTTCTGGCAAAGGTTGTATTACGAGTTAACACTAACACGCTATGACCTTCCTGATGGAGTCGTGTTACCAAACGACTACCGATAAATCCTGATGCTCCCGCAATTGCTATTTTCATAATCCTCTACCTCCGCCAAAACCTATTTTAAAGTTTTTTATCAAATTTTCAGCTTGTAACGTTTTTCTTTTTGGGTAAAAAGACTTGGTTTGAGATTTTGGATGAGATTTCTTTAATGAATCTGTAATCACTTGCTGTTTACATGCTTCGATATTATAGGATGGACGGAGTGTTGCAAGGCGTGGGGCTATTATGGCTCGCTATACCTGTTCATTTATTGTTTCTGTTGCTGTTGAGCATCTCCAGCCGTTGCTTGTAGATTTGCTACAAGACTGTGAATTTGATATTCAATACTACACAGGCGATTACATTATGGCTCGAGAGATACCTGGGACTGTTCCATTTTCTAAAATGGTTAAAGTGGAAGTACTGATTGATAAATCGACAGCCACCGAAACAGAAACCCGGATGAGTATTGTGGTTAAAAATGAGGAACTGCCACTCCAACTAGATAATCACTGCCGACAAATGTTTGAATTTATCAAGCAGGCGATTGAACATAGTCGCCATTGGCATTTGATTGAAAGTTTAGCAGGGTAATTTTTGCTACATATTATTTTAGGCATCGGCTGCGGCTAGCTTCAGGCAAAGCTAGCTCAAGCGACGCGCCAAAAATTATACTCATACCAATTTTAGATTGTGAATTTAGCTCAAAATTCCTCACAACAGACTTTTCGAGCCAACTCCGTTGTATAGCAGGACTTACGCAAGCAAAATTTGTCATTGCGACCGGAACGAAGTGTAGGGAAGCAATCCCAGAATCTCAGGCGATTACGTCGCTGCGCTCGTAATGACGTAATTACGTGACTTTTGCGTAAGTCCTATATAGGTCTGATTATGTCCAACTGATCATGACAAACAGTAGCTTACAGCTTTTGTATCTGTAAGCAGTTAAAAGATTGGCAGCTTGAAATTTTTTTGAGCAAGCGCCTCTGATTTGATAATTTTATGGGTTTTAGATTTCCTCTAAATCATCAGTCATACCCGGATTTATTAGTGTAATATCATACTCACTAGCATCCGTCATACCTGAGCGATGAGTATTTCTTAACAAGTAATAAATGGCACGTACTTGTGGGCCAAAAACAATCTCGTCTTCATTTCTCAGATCGTGGGATTGCATCTTTCGCCCATTAATCATGAGACCGTTAGAACTGAGTTTGCCTTTAGCATCGCCATCAACAATTCGGTAATAATAGCTATGGCCATCCAGTTCGCGTGGTAACCTTACCAAGGTGGCATGGCGGCGAGAGACAAACTGCGACACCAATCGGATATTGCAATCGCGGTCTCTACCGATAGAGTAGATGGGATTTTCTAGCGAAAATTCCTTACGACCTTGATCATCCTCCAGAATCAGAAGATGGCTTTCGTTGGTTTCTGCGGCCATTGATGCGTCGTTGCTAAAATCGCTTGAAATTTGATTGCTGAAGATGTGTTTAATATAGTTTCCTGCCATTATTACGCATTACAGTCTGTGGTACTGCTTTAATAAGCATTTAAGTGCATTTTGACTCAATAGAGTAGAATATTGCTCTTCTACTCCTGCTATTTTCATTTTAGGAAGATTCTCAACAGATGTGGTAGATGCATCAATCCTGATGATTAGTAAATCTGCCGAGAAAGGCAGAATTGCGATTGAGTTGAGAGTATTATCTCCTAAAAGAAATTTACGGTCGATGAGCCAAACGCCGTAATAAAACTGAGTTACTAACAACACTAACTGAGCTGAATGCCATTAATGCGGCGGCACCAGATGGGCTAAGGAGAAAACCCAAACTTGGTAACAAAACACCTGCTGCTAAGGGAATACCAATTGTATTATATGCAAAAGCCCAGAATAAATTCTGACGGATTTTGTTGAATGTGGCACGGCTGAGGTGAATTGATTCCACAACATCGCTGAGGCGATCGCGCATTAATACAATAGCAGCAGTTTCCATTGCCACATCGGAACCTGAATACAATGCAATTCCCACATCTGCTTGCGATAAAGCAGGCGCATCATTAATTCCATCTCCCACCATTGCCACAATAGCTTGTGGTTTGGAGTTGTTTGTCATTTCGCCAGCTTGCAGGGATTGGATGGCTGCGGCTTTTTTACTGGGGGGAACACCAGCTATGACATCATCGCTACTTAGTCCCAGTTGTTTACCGATCGCACTCGCGGCTTCTTGGCGATCGCCACTGAGTAACATTACCCGTAAACCCATCTGGCGCAATTTATCGACTGTAGCTTTGGCATCTGGCCTGAGAGTATCGGCAACGCCAATAATTCCGGTTAAAATCCCGCCTACTGCTACACAAACAACTGTTTTCCCCTCTGCGGCTAACTTTTGGCTTAACTGTTGTGCAGTCTCGCTAATGGCAATTCCGTGCCAACTCAACCATTCCCAATTTCCCAATAAGACATTTTTACCTTGGACTACAGCCGATACTCCTAGTCCTGGTTCTGTATGAAACTCTACAGCCTCAGGGATAGTTAATTCTTGTCGCTGTGCTTCCTGCTGAATGGCTTTAGCAAGAGGGTGGAATGTGCCGCTTTCTACAGCCGCAGCAAATTGGAGAAGAGACTGAGGGTTAGGAACTAGAGAAAATTCGCCCTCAGAGGCTAATTCTTCAATTAGCAGACAATCTGTAACGGTGGGATTACCTGTAGTTAACGTGCCAGTTTTATCAAAGACTACTGTATCTAGCTGGTGAACTCGTTCCAAAACGTCACCGCCTTTGATTAACAAACCCCGTTCTGCACCTAAGCCAGTCCCAACGAGAATGGCTGTAGGTGTAGCCAAACCTAAAGCACAAGGACAAGCCACCACCATAACTGCGATCGCTAATTTTAAGCTGATCAGGAGTGGAGAATAATGAGCGGTAAGTGCTGAGTGCTGAGTGCTGAGTGGCGAGTGGTGGGCCATTTCCATGCTGGTTGACATGGCAATATCTGGCCAGATGTGAACACCAAAGAAATACCAAAAGACAAAGGTTAATGAAGCGGCTGCTAATACACCATAGGTAAAGTAACCAGCTACTGTATCAGCTAATTTCTGAACAGGTGCTTTGCGGGTTTGGGCATCTTCCACCAGGGCGACAATGTGGGCTAATGTGGTATCGCTACCTGTACGGGTGGCTTGAATTGCGATCGCCCCTGATTGATTAATAGTACCGGCTGTAACAAAATCTCCAGGTTGCTTAATTACTGGTACAGCTTCCCCTGTCAGCATGGATTCATCAACTGTGGTTTGTCCCCACCGCACCTCACCATCAACGGGGATTTTATCACCAGGCAATATCTGTAACCATTCACCTACTCGCACTTGTTCGGCAGGAATCTCGATGCTAGCAGAACCGATAACAGCATCTCGACCTGCACCATTACTTTCTTGCCCAATTTTCTCCGGGTTAGCAATCAACCGCGCTATTTGTGGCTGCAATGCTAGCAGTTGCCGAAACGCTGCCGCAGCGCGACCTCTAGCTTGTTGTTCTAATGTCCGCCCCAAAAGAATGAAGCCTAACATCATCACTGGTTCGTCAAAGAAGCATTCCCAACCCATTTGGGGGAAGAGTAGCGCCACCAAACTGGCTGTATAGGCTGTTAAGGTTCCCAAGCCGATCAAAGTATTCATGTTGGGCGCATTTCGCCGCCAGCCTAGCCAGCCATCAACTAAAATCGGGCGACCAGGAAATAGTATCGCCACTGTTGCCAGGCCACAATGGAACCAGATGTTATTTAAAATTGGCAGATTTGAGCCGCTAATCGTACCAAAATGCCCAATTGCTGAAAAAACTAAGAGCAAGCCAGCAACTACTAATTGCTTGAGTGCAGAGTGCATTTCTCGGTGCTGACGTGCTTCTGGATCTTCTCTAGTTGATGCGCTGGCGGCCGTTCGAGGCTGAGTAGGGAAGCCATTGGCACTCAAATGCTTTGCCAATTGTTCAGCATCCACTACACCCACTTCTGACTCTACAACTGCGACCTCAGTTGCCAGGTTTACACAGGCACTCTTGACTCCTGGATGTTGAGTTAGCTGCCTTTCTACTGCTTTCACACACCCAGCACACTTCATGCCCCCAACATCCAGAATTATTTTCTCTGTAATGGGCATCATTTCTGGGGTGAGATTCGTTTTGGGAACAAGTTGCATGGCAAGAGTTTAGTTAAATTCGCTGCAATTTTCAACGCTCATTACAAGCGTCCTAATTTGAGGGTAGGCGAAATTTTGAACTAAGACTGCTTGTCGCAGATAAATTTAAATAAGGGATTGGGGAACTCGGGGCCCCCTCTGGGGATAAGGGGTAATGGGGATTGGGGAGATGAGGGAGATGAGGGAGATGAGGGAGATGAGGGAGATGAGGGAGATGAGGGAGATGAGGGAGATGAGGGGGATGAGGGGGATGAGGGAGAATCCTAAACGAATTTCTTAATTACGAATTACGAATTACGAATTACGAATTACGAATTACGAATTCTTATAAGATACATAGACTAATGCTGCAATTTGGATAGGCAGAAAAGCAATTATGCTTTTTAGAAAATAGTTTATTTCTAGATTAGACATTGTGATGAAATATGCCGCACCAACTAGCAAGAAAAAGGCTAAGGAAAGTTTTTGATGTTTGATGTTGAGCATAATGGTAGATATAAAATGTCAATATATAGAGTTGCTTGCAGAAAGTTTATTTTATTGATGATATCGATTGTTTTCAGATAACCGACTTTTTATAAAAGTCGGTTATCTCAATATTTATGCATGATTTAGGATTTGTATATGCATTTAGCTTACATAGCCTGAAATATCAGTGAGATTGTGAGCTATAAATCTAAAACCAGCCCTGCTTATTGACAAAATAAGTGTCTACAAATTCTTCTTGAGACTTGTTTAAGTAGATCATGCCTTCAATCAAACCTATAAGTTGCATAATTAACAAAGTAAAACCGTAGGTAAAAGTACCGCCGACTACGGTGATAACTAGCATAATGAAGCCTTCTGGAGCATAACCAAGAATAAACTTATGTACTCCAAAACCACCGAAAATAATGCCACAGTAACCAGCGATTAGTTGTTTGTTCGCTTGGCTGGAGTTGAGATTTGCCATATTGACTGCTGCTCCTGGAGAAATAGGGGGTAATTTTAAATGATTCTTTCAGAAAAGTAGTAAATATATTCACTGAGGAAATATATTTTTACTTTCCCTAACGAAAAAGCTCTAATTTAGATAAATAAGCATAACCAAATTGTCACGATACCTGAGGAATCGTCAGCATAATGGTTAAGGGTTAAAGATAAGGATAGAAAGGAAAAGGAAAACCTTTAACCATCACCCATAAATTTTTTACCCAAATTAAACTTTCTGTTCAAAATGTTGAATCGAGTACTTTTGAAACAGAGGTTATTTGATATTGTTTGGAACTATATCGTGCTTCGATACCTGAGTGACTTTTGTATCTTTAGGCTACAAATTTCAACAGATGAGTTTTGCCAAATCTTAGGTGAATTTTTCTCTTGAGGAGAATTCACTTTCAATTATCAGCAAATACCCCTATGTTGGAATACCCCTATTTACAAGTTCATCAGTTTTATGTCCGGAATTTTTTGGATATGGCTGCAATGATGAGGATATATTTAATGGAAACTTTATAGAAAGTACCAGTATAGGCATCTTCCCACACAAAAGAAACAATTTTTCCACTACCAAAATACATGGAAGTAGATTGTGCAAAAACTCATCAATCACTGCTAGCTGCTTTCCCAAGCATTCTGAAACAGAATTTTTGGGAAGCTAATCCCTATCTCTACAAGGACTGATATGGCTTAGAGGTGACTCAATGTCACTCTAGAAATTTACTATGTATTTTTTGGTATTGCTGAAGAGGTTTGTACCACCAGCAATATTGACCCTAAAAATAGCATTTATTGATGGTAAGTACTGACTGAGAAAAGTGCTAAGTATCGAGTAAAAAAATACTCCTACTTAGTCTCTAGCCTCTCAATACTTTTCGGTTAAGGGGAAAAAGGGGAATGGGAAAAGGGAAAGAAACAACCTTTCACCCTTACCCTTTAACCTTTTTCCCAAAAGCTATTTTGAGTTCAAAACGCTATCCCTTGTAGTATTGTCTCGCTCTAGCTTCTCTTCTCTACTTTGTGGCTGGCTTTATAGCTGCAATGATTGTCATATATTATTGCCATATATGGAGATGAAAGCAAATATTTTTCTGCTTCGGCAACCGTGAATTTACGTATAATTAATTACCGCTACCTAGAATAAACAAACTGAGTAGAGTGCCACTATTCCAAAGACTGTGGAGCAGCATCGGTGCGAGGAGGTTACGCGATCGCGTGTAGACTACACCTAAGACGATCCCCAAAGCTGTGAGGGGGAGAATTTCCGATAAGCTGAGGTGAGCAGCCGCAAATAGTAAGCTACTTAACAGAATTGATCCCCACACAGGAAGGTAACGAGTCAGGGAAGGTAACAAGAAACCTCGGAAAAGAATTTCTTCAAAAACAGGAGCTGCGATCGCAGCTGTGATAAAAAATATTCCTAGTGCGACAGTATCTTGACTTTCTAATGCCAGTTGTAACAAGGGATTACTACCGCCTTGTCCTTGCCATAGCTGTTGATTAATCAAAGACACGACTACTACTATTGGTAAAGCGGCGCAATAGCCACCTAATCCCCATAAAAACCATTTACTGCGGAGATTGAAGCGAAACCAGTATTCTGGTAGTGGGAAAAAGCGCTTAATCGATAAATATAGTACTGCTAGCGCCCCTGATGCGACGATAATATAACGCAGCAAAACCGAGAAAGCCTGAAAGCGCACATCACCACCACTCAAGGAGAAGGGGAGCAGGGATAATATTAAAGGTACAAAAACTTGCCCCATCAAGAAAAAGCCGATAACAAAAACTTGGAGAATCGTTTCACCACCCCAAGGAGTTGACCAAGCTACATCAGCATTTTGAGCTAATAAAGCGGCTTTTCCCTTCACCAAATATTGCACTAAGACTGCAATTAGCAGTACTATCCCAATGACAGCTGCCAAGGTGGGGATGATCCCAATTACCGCTAACTTCACGACAGCTTGAGCAGCAGTTTCTTGTTGTGCTGCTTTTACTGTCGCCAGTGCATCGGGACGTTGCTGAAGTTGGTATAGTTGCACTAAGGCTGTAGCACGAAACCAACCATCTAAATTCTTTTGAATCAACTGTTGAGCATTGGGGAGCAGACGGGGAGGATTACTCCATAACCCTGTTAATACAGCAGAGGTTTCGGGAAATTCTGGACTAATATCTGAGCGTTGCTGGACATCATCCCAAGTCTTAATTGCTGTCTCAGTCTTTCCCTGCTGTGCTTGTAAAATTCCCAAACGTAAATCTAATTCCGCCGATAATTTTTGCAGTTGCTTGAGAGACTGCTGCAACTGTTGCTCTTGTGGATTAGCCGGATTTTCTCCGGGACGAGTTTCTGGTAAAGGTTTAGACGGTGCGGGAGTGTTAACTGCAGGAGAACGCAATTTTTCCAGTTGAGTTTTAGCTTTCTCCAAATTGGTTTGTACCGATTTCCGCGCATCTTGATATTGCTTGGCAGCATTTTCCAGAGGTTCCTCACCCAGTATGGTTTCGCGAACCACTTGTAAATTTTCTTTGCTGCTCTCTTCTGGTTGCCAAGCTTGTGCTTGTAGCGCCAAATTTGTTTGGTACAACTCCAAGCGGCTTTGAAACTGAGGTTCCTGCCAACTGCCAAATAAAGACAAGCCAGACAACGCCAAGGAAATCAGCGTTAATCCAATTAAACCCAACCGTTTGATAGTCATTATCTCCCCTTGACTAACCTTTTTAAAGCGCGTGCCCCTTGGAATTATCGCAAGAAAAAGGGGGAATGGGGAATGGGGAATGGGGAATGGGGATTGGGGAATGGGGAATGGGGATTGGGGAATGGGGAATGGGGAATGGGGAATGGGGAATGGGAAATGGGGAATGGGGAATGGGGAATGGGGAATTGTTTTTTTTCTGAGCAGTAGGGGTATTGGCGGCGTAAAACCTACTATTAGGGACTTCCAAATAAAAAAATATCCCAGTATTTATTGTGGGGTGGACATCTTGTCCGCCCAGTTTATGTGGCGGGCAAGATGCCCGCCCCACAAGATGGAATAATTTATTTCTTGGAAGTCCCTTAAGTGACACTAAGTCATTTAATTCCTTTTCCCCTTTACCTTTGACCCCTGGTGTTAGTAGCAGATGAACAGCAAAAAATAGCAGGACTTACGCAAGCAAAATTTGTCATTGCGACCGGAACGAAGTGTAGGGAAGCAATCCCAGAATCTCAGGCAATTACGTCGCTGCGCTCGTAATGACGTAATTCCGTGACTTTTGCGTAAGTCCTAAATAGATTAAATTAATTTTTATATATAGTTATTATTACTGAGTATATGGAACCTGTGACGCTGACGGCTGTGGTAACTGCGATCGCGACTATACTTTTGACTAAACCACTAGAGAAAGTAGGCGAAAACATTGGTGATGTGGTTTGGACGCAAAGTGGCAAGTTAATTGAAAAGCTCCGCACTAAGCATAAATTGCCATTGCTGACTGCGGCTGTAGAAGCCAAAGAACCCCAACGATTAGATTATGGTCAAGCAGTGCTGGAACTGCAAGCAGCAGCAGCACAAGACCCGGAAATTGCTCAAGCAGTTGTGGATGTCGAAACAGCCGCTAAAAATAGTCAGTCTGAGACGGGCAAAGAAATTCAAAAACTAGTAGAACAAATCAACTCACACCCGTCAGTTGTTAACAATGCAAAGTTAGCGGATGAGATTAAGAATGTCTTCCAAGGAAATCAATTTAACGCCCCTGTCACGTTTAACAACTGACTAAAGTCGTCCGATAGGGAGGATGGGACAAAGTTAACTCCCGATGACTGGCGTGAAATCTGTCGTGAAATATTGGCAGAACGGCGCAAGCTGACTACAAATCCTCTGTCATCAACTGAAGGGGTCGCCCTGCAAGTTGATGATGTTTACGTACCACTAGGATTAGTTGAGCGCAAAAAACCATCTAAACGTCAGGGTGATGTTTCTCCAGAACAGGGTTCAGAACTTTACAAGGAGACAGAAATCACCAAAACATTTGAGCATGATGCTTTTCTGGAAGAAGTTTTAAAACACAAGAACACACCTAAAAGTAAAGGTAAGCGAATTGCAGTTATTGGTGAACCAGGAGCAGGAAAGACAACACTATTACAGCAGATTGCTGATTGGGTATCGCGTGAGATTCACCAGTCGATTGTCATTTGGGTATCTTTAGCAGATTTGCGAGGAAAGGAATTAAAAACTTATCTGTTTGAGACTTGGTTGACTCAAGTGTCTGAGAAAATAGGGAAAGCTGAAGCCACTAAGCAACTAAAGGATGATTTTGTTGCTCTGTTTAATCGAAATAATGTGTGGCTGCTGCTAGATGGGTTAGATGAAATGTCCACATCTTCAGGTAATCCTCTCACAGAAATTGCACGACAATTCCGTGAAGCAGGGTTAATTTCTCAAGCGCGAATTGTGCTAACCTGTCGGGTTAATCTGTGGGATGGCAGCATTAATGCACTTGATGATTTTGATACCTATCGCACTTTAGATTTTTCTTATCCAGAACAGGTAGAGAGATTTATTCATAAATGGTTCAGTGCTATTCCGGAAAAGGGAAATCAGTTATGCAGTGATTTGCAAGAACCGGGTAAAGAACGGATTCAGGATTTAGTCAAAAATCCTCTGCGGTTGACCCTGCTGTGTTTGAATTGGCAATCGGGAGATGGCAAATTACCAGATACTCAAGCGGGACTCTATCAGCAATTTGTTGATGACTTTTACAAGTGGAAGAAAGACGAATTTGCTACAACATCTGGCCAGCGTCAGAAACTCAATATCAAATTAGGGGAATTGGCTAAAGCCGCAATAGACAAAGAAGCAACGCGGTTTCGCTTGCGGCAAGATTTTGTTAATCAATTCTTAGGGGATGTTGATGATGAAAATTCGTTGCTGAAATTGGCACTAAATCGCGGCTGGCTGAACAGTATAGGGATAGATGAACAGAGAAAACCTGTTTACGCTTTCTTTCATGCCTCATTTCAAGAATACTTTGCTGCTAAAGCAATTGATGATTGGCATTTCTTTCTTAATCACGTTCCCAAAAATCCTAGTCAAGGAACTTATCGCATCTTTGAACTCCAATGGAAGCAAACAATATTACTTTGGTTAGGGCGAGAAGAAGAAAAGCTCAAACAGCAAAAGCAAGAGTTGATCGATGCTTTAGTGAACTTTAAAGACGGATGTGGTAAGTGGAATAGAAAAAGATTTTATGAATATCAGGCTTACTTTTTAGCTGCCGCAGGTATTGCAGAGTTTAGAGCTTATTCTAGATCACCTGAAATAGTAGAACAAATTGTCAACTGGGCAACTGGTTATTTAAAAATTGTTTTTTTTAATAAAAAAATATATTTACCATTTCACTATCCTATTGCCGAGGAAGCCAATTTAGCACTACAACAGACAGACCGGACAGAAGCAATCGCAGCCTTGGTACGAATGCTGCAATCAAATAATCTGGATGACGATACCCGTTGGCTGAATCTGGATGACTTCACCCGTAGGGAAGCAGCATCAAGCTTAGGGGAAATCGGCACTGGCAATGAAATTGCGATCGCAGCCTTGGTACAACTGCTGCAATCAAATCATCTGAATAACAGCACCCGTAAGCAGGCAGTATCAAGCGTAGAGAAAATCGGCACTGGCAATGAAATTGCGATCGCAGCTTTGGTGCAACTGCTGCAATCAACTAATCTAGATGACGATACCCGTAGGGAAGCAGCATTAAGCGTAGAGAAAATCGGCACTGGCAATAAAATTGCGATCGCAGCCTTGATGCAACTGCTGAAATCAACTAATTTGGATGACGATACCCGTTGGCGAGCAGCATCAAGCTTAGAGAAAATCGGCACTGGCAATGAAATTGCGATCACCGCCTTGGTGCAACTGCTGCAATCAACTAATTTGGATGACTTCACCCGTTGGCGAGCAGCATCAAGCTTAGGGAAAATCGACCCAGGCAATGAAATTGCGATCCTAGCCTTGGTGCAACTGCTGCAATCAACTAATCTGGGTGACGATACCCGTTGGCGAGCAGCATCAAGCTTAGAGAAAATCGGCACTGGCAATGAAATTGCGATCCTAGCCTTGGTGCAACTGCTGCAATCAACTAATCTGGATGACTTCACCCGTAGGGAAGCAGCATCAAGCTTAGGGAAAATCGGCACTGGCAATGAAATTGCGATCCTAGCCTTGGTGCAACTGCTGCAATCAACTAATCTGGATGACTTCACCCGTAGGGAAGCAGCATCAAGCTTAGGAGAAATCGACCCAGGCAATGAAATTGCGATCCTAGCCTTGGTGCAACTGCTGCAATCAACTAATCTGGATGACTTCACCCGTTGGCGAGCAGCATCAAGCTTAGGGAAAATCGGCACTGGCAATGAAATTGCGATCCTAGCCTTGGTGCAACTGCTGCAATCAACTAATCTGGGTGACGATACCCGTAGGGAAGCAGCATCAAGCTTAGGGAAAATCGGCACTGGCAATGAAATTGCGATCCTAGCCTTGGTGCAACTGCTGCAATCAACTAATCTGGATGACTTCACCCGTAGGGAAGCAGCATCAAGCTTAGGAGAAATCGGCACTGGCAATGAAATTGCGATCCTAGCCTTGGTGCAACTGCTGCAATCAACTAATCTGGGTGACGATACCCGTTGGCGAGCAGCATCAAGCTTAGAGAAAATCGGCACTGGCAATGAAATTGCGATCCTAGCCTTGGTGCAACTGCTGCAATCAACTAATCTGGATGACTTCACCCGTAGGGAAGCAGCATCAAGCTTAGGAGAAATCGGCACTGGCAATGAAATTGCGATCCTAGCCTTGGTGCAACTGCTGCAATCAACTAATCTGGGTGACGATACCCGTTGGCGAGCAGCATCAAGCTTAGAGAAAATCGGCACTGGCAATGAAATTGCGATCACCGCCTTGGTGCAACTGCTGCAATCAACTAATTTGGATGACGATACCCGTTGGCGAGCAGCATCAAGCTTAGAGAAAATCGACCCAGGCAATGAAATTGCGATCCTAGCCTTGGTGCAACTGCTGCAATCAACTAATCTGGGTGACGATACCCGTTGGCGAGCAGCATCAAGCTTAGAGAAAATCGGCACTGGCAATGAAATTGCGATTGCCGCTTTGGTGCAACTGCTATTAACTAATCTATATGACTACACCAGTTGGCTGGCAGCATATAGCTTAGGGAGAATCGGCACAGGCAATAAATTTGCGATCGCTGCTTTGGTGCAATTGCTGCTATCAAATCATCTGCATGACTACATCCGTCAGGTGGCAGCAATTAGCTTAGGGGAAATCGACCCAGGCAATGAAATTGCGATCGCCGCTTTGGTGCAACTGCTGCAATCAACTACTGTGGATGACGACATCCGTTTGCAGGCAGCAAATAGCTTAGGGGAAATTATAAATAATCAGCATCGCGTTGATGTAGTCAAAGCTTTAAGTGGTTATTGGCAATTAAATGATCAATACTACGATTTAGCCTGGAAATGCGCCCAGAATATGCCTTACCCCGACTTCTATCAAGCTTGGCATCAGCATAATTTTGTTACTCGTGCGCTGCAAACCTTAAAGAAAATCCTCTTAACAAGAATTTAAGTACTTTTACCGCAGCCACGTTACAAATGTCGTGCGTTAAGTAACAACAACTTGCCTATTCTTTACGAATGTCGTGATGTTGGTGACGAACATCGTGATGTTGGTGACGAACATCGTAAGGTTGGTGACGAACATCGTGATGTTGGTGATGAACATCGTGATGTTGGTGATGAATGTCGTGAGGTTGGTGACGAACATCGTGATGTTGGTGACGAACATCGTCATGTTGGTGACGAATGCTTATGTTGTGGTCACCACAGCTTAAGCAAAACTTATCAATCAACGCTATTCTAGTTTTGCTTGTGCGTCAACTTAGAGAGTCAAGCCTTTCGTGAGAAAAACGGATTCATAATACAAAGGCGATCGCTTCCTAAAATCCAAGGTTAGGAAATGCTAATCAATCAAATTTGCACTACTACTTATCTAAGAAATCGCAAATTCTGTGTGTTTTCGCTGTTCCAGGGGTCGAAAAGCCAGAACAATCTGCTTTTTGGGAATTCCCTCGGCTACTAAGTCATTCGCGATACCTTCTTCTGTCCCATCGTGTTGAATCCAAAGTTTATGATCAATCACATCAATGTGCAGCAAAGTGCCATAGATGCGATAACCGTCTTGCCAGCCTGTTTCAACTAACAGATAGCGATCGCGTTCTCTATCTAACACTAACTCAACTTTTACCCCATCATCACTCTGGAGAAAGTCGGCATAGTCTTGGAATACTTTTTCAATTGTCTGACGATATTGGGTTAGTGAATCCATCGGCTAATTGCCTCCTGACTCGGATCAAAGGTTACTAAACGAATGATGCCATCTTCAATCAAGGTTTGTCCGGCTTCTTCTTCAAAGACAGTCTTGCAAGTTGCTTCAGTAACAGCAAGATACAGGATATGCTCTGGATAGTACCGCTTCAATAATTGCGCGTACAAAACAAATTGACCTAACGCCTCTTCAAGATCCTTCATATCCGAAGGACGGGTAAAGCTTTTAACTTCGACAGCAATCTTTTCGGTGCCACGTTCAGCTGCCAGCAATCGTTCTGCCCCCAAATCGACAAATAGGTTTTTACCTCGCGCCAGACGAATTCGTAGGGGATCATGAGTGATGATCCAGCCATCTTTAATCAGGGCATTTTTAACGTTATCGTGATACAGGTCTCTGGCAGGCATATTTTTTTGATTGTATCGTGCCTGTTATCAAGATTATATGAGCAGGCGATCGCACTTCGTTGAGAAGCTATCATTACTCACATCTGTGAGGCTTTCGTAACTCGTAATTAATAATTTGTAATTACGAATTACCATTAAACCTTTATTTCCATACAGTTTGGATAGCCAATACTGAAACAATGGAAGTATACACAAAAGTAAAATGCCGACAATGAGTGAACTTCCCAAGAGTCTTGAAGAAGCGATCGCCCAATCTCGCATAGCTACCCAAGCAGCTTTAGCTGATGGTTGTACTCGCTTACAAGTTGAGTATTTGTTTCCCGAACTTAAAATGATGCTGGTGGCGGCAGACTTTTTACCAATGTTTGCCGAATATGGTTCTGGCTTGAAGATTTTCTTTGCTGATGCTGGTGCTGCTGCCCTTGCTCGTCGTGAATGGGCAGATACGCCATATAAAATTGAGGATATTGGTACAGGTAGGGCAACTCCTGTCGGATCAAAAGTGAAGCCAGAGGATGAAATTTTTCTCTTTATTACCCCAACATCTGTGGAAGTCCCGCAGATGGAAAAACTTTGTCAAGAAATAGGCGATCGCCCCATAGTTCTTTTAAATCCCCGCCTCGAAGATTTTGGGATTGTCGGTATTGGTTATGCAGGAAGACAAACCCGTCAACGTTTTATTAGCACCATAGAATCTTCCTACTACCTCCGCCCTGTAGACGACGAAACAGCCGTTTTCCGGTGCTACCCTGGGTTATGGGAAGTTTGGGTAGAAAAAGACGGCGATTATCAAAAAATCACAGAATTACCCAACAGACCTTCAGGTGATGAGTTAGATCTCATTCTAATGAAACAATCCCAAACAGCAACAGACGGTACACCTGCCAAAAAACCAAGTGTGTTTAAGAGTTTGCAACGATTCATCAAAGCGTTGAGTAGTTAGAAGGGGGACTGGGGACTGGGGGACTGGGGGATGAGGGGGATGAGGGAGATGAGGGAGATGAGGGAGCAGAGGGAGATGAGGGAGCAGGGGTGCAGGGGAGAATAGCCATTACCACCTGTGTCAACTTAACGTGAAACCCGCTTGGTTGAAAGGTTTCCGCCCTCACCCCCAGCCCCTCTCCCACAGGGAGAAGGGAGCAAGAGATTTAGTTCCCCTTCTCCTCGGGGAGAAGGGGTTAGGGGATGAGGGCGTGGGGTATTTGTACAACGCCCGCCCTATATCGCTTTTAGCTTAAGTTGACACCAATGAGCCATTACTCATTACTCATTACTCATTACTCATTACTCATTACTCATTACTCATTACTCATTACTCATTACTCATTACTCATTACTCATTACTCATTACTCATTACCCATGCCCCATGCCCCATGCCCCATCCCAATTAATTACTTCTTATCGGCGCATTCAAGACTTTCTCAATGCGATCGCGTGTTTCTAAGATGTGCGCTTTTGTATATTCATCGTCAGAATTGACTCCTGCTAGTTTTTCGTTAAGTTGCTTGATTTTATACCATGCCAAAGTACGTGCATCTTCAGGTACATATTCTTTGCGTAACACCATATCGCTCAAAATATTCACATATTCCCTCTGCAAGCCTCGCCGCAGGCTGGAAATCTTCAGGGGTTTGCTTTGAGGTTTGATGATTTCTGTCCAAATATCTGTTTGCAGAGTATCTAATAGCTCTGGAATAGTAAGTGTTTTTTCGGTAGGATTTTTGAGTTCAATGTCCTTGAGGCGGGTAAGGCGATCGCCTGAAAGTAAATCCATTAATACCGCACTCTGCAAGATTAACACCAAGTCATGAATTGGGTAATCTAAACGCCCAATCATTGGATAGCTACCCCAGTGATACCAGCGAGAAGGTGCTAATTTATTCAGCAATTCTGGCGAGAAGTTAAACGCATCTTCAGCAAAGACATATTTATTTAACGTCGCTAATGCTTGGCGTTGTTCTTCTACTGGTACGGCTTGGAATGGTAATCGCTTTTGTCCACTTAGTTTGGTAGATGAGGCGCTAGCACGAATGCGATAAAAGGACTGTCCGCCAATATATTTTGTGGTGTAAAAAATATTTTGGAAGTAGTTACCTAAGACAGTACCAAAGCGATCGCTCAAATCGCTAAAACTTTCTCCGGCAATGGGATAACGTTTGGTGAGACGATCCCACATCACCCGAGAATTATCTAGCTGCCATTGGGAATACCGCAGTACATTACCGCTATTATCCCAAGCATTCGCAGTCGGGTCGAGGTCATATCTATCTTCATCTGTAGAGTAACTCAACTCTGGGCGATCGGATTGGCTAGCAATTTCTTCTAAAAATGATTTCTCGGCGATGGGGGTTGAGGCTTGTGTAGGTGTGTAACCGTATTGAATTGCCCAATCATCATAAGGGCCAACCATACTGGGGAAATAATCACCCTGTTTGGTACCTTGGGGGGCAATATTTGGCGGAATGTAATCCATCACCGAAGCTGTTAAACCTTTGTGATTCGTAATCTGCTGATCGTTGAGTTCTTCCGGTGGGAGTAGATTGCTACCCCGGAAATTGTGACGTAACCCCAAGGTGTGACCAACTTCGTGGGCAATAATTAAGCGTAAGTATTGATTGATATATGCTTTTAATTGCTCTTGGCTAGTGGTGTTATCTTCTAGAAGTGTCATTGCCAAGGAACCCAAGGCAAACTGCTGCGAGGCTTCCATACCGTAGCATAAGTCTGACTCACCAGCGATTTTCGCTAAACGACCTAACCAAGGCTTTTGCTTTGCTTCTTGCTGGGGATTAGTCTTAGATTTGCCACCTAAGCCATTGACGCAAAGCATATTATTTTGCATCAACGCCGATAAAGAAGTACGTGAAGATGAGACATTGGGTTGTACTATTTGACGATACTCATTCTTCAGTACACGGACAAAGCTGCCATCTACTAAAATATCTGCATCTAAAATCTCTCCAGTTAAGGGATTAACACGGGATGGCCCCCTAGCAAAAAAACCATCAATGGTGTTAATCCAACGGATAGTGTTGTAGCGAATATCCGCAGGGTCCCATGTGGCATTATCTGGCATTTGCCGCACTTCAATTGCGTCCTTAAAGCCTGCCTTGATAAAGGCTTTATTCCACATTAATATCCCTTCTTTAATGGCATCGCGATACTCAAAAGGTACAGCGTTATCAATCCAGAAAACAACTGGTTTTTTCGGTCGAGATATTGCTGCTTGTGGGTCGGCTTTTTCTAAGTTCCAACGATTGATATAACGTACAAATGGGTCGCCGCGATCGTCTTTAGATAAGTCTTGATAAGCAGTGATAAAATAGCCCACACGCTCGTCAGCTAAACGAGGTTGATATTTATTGTTGGGCAACTGGGAAATACTATAGTGCAGGCGCAGAGTAAAGCCACGGCTGTCAGCTAAAGACTCAAAGTTAAGCATTTCACTATCTTTACTGCTACCGCCACCACCAGAAAAATTTAAAACTGTTTCTACTTCTATGTTTTCTGGAAAGACTTTGGCTTCACCAAAATATGATTGGTCTGTACCACCAGGTAGCCCCAAACTTAGAGATAAGCCTGCTAAATCTGTCAGTAACAAATCGCCCAAGTCAATCAGCAGAGTTTTGCGTTCTGGATGAATGCTTTTAATGGGAATAGTGTACAGTACAGAGTCACTAAAAGACCGAGCTAGCGATCGCGCTTGCGGATCTCCTTCACGAGTCCGAAAATTAACATTACGAACAGCAAATTGCAGGTTATTATCCACTCGTTTAAAGTAAAATAAAAAGTCCTGCAAAGGCATACCGCTATAAATACCCTGCTCCCCAATCCCAGATTCCAAGGTAGAAGTGGCTAGATAATTTTTATTTAGTTGCTCTGGCTGAATTTCTAAATAAATTTTATTCTTTTCTTTCTGGCGATAAAGCGTGAACACTCCCGCTGACTTTTCAGTATCTTTAGTAACTTCATCAAATGGCTCTAAGTCATCCTTTTTTGGTGGCTTACTCGATGAGTTAGGTTTTTCGCTAGGCTTGTCTGGGGTTTTGACCGCTTGTAAAAAAGGTTGTTTCCCAACTTCTTTCGGACTTTGAACTATCCAGTTAAAAGGTTGCTGCTGTACTTGTTGATTTTGATTAAGCACCCAGACTTGATCCGTCTTTTGCCCTAAAGAATGGGGTAACTGTGATGCTTCTAAGGCTCGTTTGAGAGCATTATTGTCTAGCTTTTTTACAGCTTTCAGGTTTTGTAGGCTACTCTCTGACTTTTCTGTACCCTTGACTGTGACTGGTTTTACACTAACTTTATCTACCTTTTGGAGATTGTGTAACTCAGTATTTACTCTGTTATTAGGTACAGACTTAGCACTAGCGGTTGTTAATCCTAAAAACAAACCGTGCAACAAAATTACATAAAAAGTTAATCTATTCATTTAATCAATCCCCGATAACAATCAATAGCTAATTTCTCATTGTTGTAAAGTTAAGCTACTTGGCGCTGATCTAACTGAAGCTTATTCTAAAAATATTATTAGCTGGCTAATATCCAGCAGTGAACTTTTTCGTTAAGTTATCATTATTTTTTTGAATCTGATTGGACAGTTTTACTGTAGTATTTTTGCTAACAATTGTGTCTGTAGCATACAGTACGTATTATTTTGACACCAGACTAGTAAACTTGCTGGGAAGAAAGTATAACAATTTATGCCAAATCGATGACATTACTGGAAAAGGCACAACTTCTCAAGCTGTTGATTTCGATTTACACAAAGAAAAATTGTCAGGTGCTGATTGGTTACCTACCACCAAAACATCTCTAATAGTTACTAGTTATAAATTATACGAATTTATTTTTTGCCCGATTAGCTTCTCAGTCAATCTCAATCTTTAAATCATCTCTAACTAACCAGTAATCAGATAGTAATCCAAGATACCAAATGTCCTATTTATTGCAAATTTGGAAGCGTTTAAGCAATTACGCCAGAGGTACAAAGTTACCAGAGTTCTCGCAGACAGAATCTCCGGAAGCTGAAGCAGTGTCTTCTAGGGGAAAAACAACTCCAGATTTTGAGCTAGGCTTTAAATTTGCTCAAGATACTTTACCAGACTCTTTACTACCCCAACAATTACAAAAAAGGTTGGAAGAATGGTCAAACCCCGGTAGTGGGTTGCCAGAGTTCGCGAGCGAGATATCATCCGCTACACTCCGCATAGACGCGCAGCGACTCACCGCCAGATATCGCCAATTATATGCACAAATTTATGATTTATTAGGTCAGAGCGCCTTGACCTCAGACATAGTTGAACAAGGCATGAACTTGTTAATTGCGGGGAAAAAATTTCGTCCAGTAGTCTTATGCCAACGCCTAGAAGAATTTTATCGTCGCTGGTGTCGAGGGGAATTTATCGATGCAGCACCGAATGATAACTTGCCTCAGAAAAAAATGCTACAGATGCTCGCGAAAAATCGCGAAATTGGACTAAGGCAAGTAGATATATATACAGGACTTAATGTACTCATATTACTTTTGGAGTTACACCGCTACGCTCAAGGGCGAGCTGAACTTCAGCAGCATATTACGTTTTATCCTTCCAGCCAACCGGATACAGAAAGTTTTTTCACATCGCAACTCCTACGTATTATTAACTATAGCGATGCCATAGAAATTGGGAATTTTACTAGTATCGTTGGGGAATTCTTAAGAGGCGGCAACTTTCGTGGTGCTTATTTAGGAAATGCTAACTTGGCAGGTGCTAACTTTAGCGGCGCTAACCTTACTGGTGCATACCTAGGAGATGCCAACTTAACAGGTGCAAACTTTAGCAATGCCAACCTCAGTGGTGCCAACTTTGGTGATGCCAACCTCAGTGGTGCCAACTTCAGCAATGCTAACCTCAGCCGCACCGACCTCAGCAGCGCCAATTTCAGCGGTGCCAATCTTCACCATGCCGACCTCAGCCGCGCTAACCTTAGCCACGCCGACCTCAGCAGTGCCAATCTCAAAAATGCCAATCTTACTAGTGCTGACCTCAGCAGTGCCAATCTCAAAGATGCTAACCTTAACAGTGGCGACCTCAGCCATGCAATACTTTTCGGTGCCAACCTCAGCGAAGCTAACTTGACTGGTCTCAACCTCAGTCATGCTGACCTCTGCCGTGCCGACCTCAGTGGCGCAGACCTCAGCCGTGCCATCCTCAACGGTGCCAACCTCAGCGACACAATTCTTTTCAGTACCAAACTTCATGATGCCATTCTTGTAGCTGCTGATCTGAGCTACGCCAAACTAAATGGCGCAAAACTCAACGGCGCAAAGCTCAACGGTGCAATGTTTTTAGGTGCAGATCTCAGCGGTGTAGATTTGAGTGGTGTAATTCTCCACGATGCCGACCTCAGCGGCGTAATACTTAATGATGCTGACCTGAGTGGTGCCGACCTGAGTGATACCATGCTTTTTGGTACCGACCTCAGCTATGCCAACCTCAACCAAGCCAACCTCAGTGGTAGTAACCTCAGTGGTGCTTTACTCAATGGCGCGGATCTCAGCCACACTAACCTTAGCTACGCCATACTCAGCAATGCTGATGTCAGCGAAGCCAACCTAGAAGAAATGACCTGGGGAGAAAAGCAGCAATGGGAAACTGTGCGCGGGTTAGAAACCGCAGTCAATGTGCCAGAAGGATTGAAGCAGCAGCTTGGGTTAGGGGGATGAGGGAGATGAGGGGGATGAGGGGGATGAGGGAGATGAGGGAGATGAGGGAGCAGAGGGAGCAGAGGGAGCAGAGGAAGCAGGGGTGCAGGGGAGAATAGCCATTACTCATTACTCATTACTCATTACCAATTACCAATTACCTATTACCCCATGCCCAATGCCCCATGCCCAATGCCCCATGCCCCATGCCCAATTAAACTTATTAATTTGCCTTAAGATTAATTTCTTGCAAATCAAGAGCGTAATTTAATCGCAAAACATTTACTCCTGGCTCACCAAAAACCCATAAAAATCTATCGTCAGTGTATTTATTAATTAGAGGTAATATTTCTTCTGCTTTGACGTTACGGGCACTAGCGACTCTCTCCAATTGCTGCCTAGCAGATTTCACAGAAATATGAGGATCTAAGCCAGATGCAGAGGTGTAAATTAAATCTGCAGTTGGTTGAACATTTTCGTCTCGAAATTGATTAGCTTGCTCAACAATACGATTGAGTAATTCTGGATTAGTAGGAGCAAGATTACTCGCGCCAGAGATGCCAGTTGCTTTGGCTTTTTTACCTTGGCTATATCTGACTGTACTGGGACGACCATGAAAATATTTCTCTGATGTAAATACTTGACCAATTAAGGCAGAACCAATTGGTGGGGCATCTGGTTGACCATCTATATTTTGCATGATGCTGCCATTAGCTTGCAAAGGGAAAAACACCTGACCGACTACTAAAATTAACAGAGGATAGATGAGTGCTGTTAGTAACCAAAGTACTAAAGTTATACGAATTGATTTGATGATTTCTCGAATAATAGACATACAATAATCTGTGCGATCGCTCTTTTGAATTTAATCTTGAATAATAATTTTGAACTGTTAGAAGCGTTCTGGCTGAAAAACGACAACAAACAAGTATATAACAAGCGATATTGTGACAAGTCCCAAAATGCCAATTGCCCAAGTGGTGCGACTTTCTAAACTGACATCTGAGGCGGCATAAACTACAGGGGCAATTGCTAAGGTGAATCCTAGCGCCATCAAAGTTGGCAGTAGTAACTGTTGTTTACGCAATTTTGTCCAGACAATATTTTTTGTCTGTCTTGCATTTTTATCCTGATTTTTGTTCATTTTACTTGATTTTTTGCACCCTTATACCATTTTGGATTTTAGATTTGGGATTGGGAGTTACTCTTTATACAAGAGTTATAACAATCAATCCATCTGTCGAATTCATTTTGCAAATTTGTCTAAGTATTTCCGTTTAAATAGGAAATAATCTAATTAAACGCAGAGTACTGCGGAGGTTCCCGCCAAGTAACGCAGAATAAGTAGGTATGTGGAAATTAACCCAACTATGTTAGTACACATAAATAGACTCTAAATCCTTACTAATGACAAATAGCTAAGGACAAATGACAGCCTCCGCCAATTATCTTTAATTAAACACGAATTCCTGAAATACTGTACTAAGTTAAACCTGCTAGTGTAATTAGAATATCGATTATTTTAATGGCTATAAATGGTGTAATGATTCCACCTAAACCATAAATCAAAATATTACGTTGCAGTAGTTGATTAGCTGTTAAGGGTCGAAAATTTACGCCCTTTAAAGCTAAAGGAATTAAGGCAGGAATAATCAAAGCGTTATAAATTAATGCCGATAATACTGCTGAATTAGTACTAGTCAATTTCATAATATTTAGGCTTTGCAAATTAGCAGAGGCAAAGATTATGGGAATGATTGCAAAGTATTTAGCAATATCATTAGCTAAGGAAAATGTTGTCAACGCCCCACGGGTAATGAGCAATTGTTTACCAACACTGACGATATCAATCAATTTTGTGGGGTCTGAGTCTAAATCCACCATGTTTGCTGCTTCTTTTGCTGCCTGAGTCCCCGTATTCATGGCTAATCCCACATTAGCTTGTGCTAAGGCTGGGGCATCATTGGTGCCATCTCCGGTCATGGCGACTAGTTTGCCTTTCGCCTGTTCTTGCTTAATGACAGTAATTTTATCTTCGGGGGTGGCTTCGGCAATGAAATCATCAACGCCAGCTTCTTTGGCAATCACCGCCGCCGTAATATGGTTGTCTCCAGTCAGCATAATGGTACGTACTCCCATGCGGCGTAACTGGTCAAAGCGTTCGCGAATGCCAGGTTTGACAATATCTTTGAGATAAATTACGCCGTAGATTTCATGGTCTAAGCACACAGCTAAGGGTGTACCGCCCTGCTGGGAAACTCGCTCGTAAGCTGCATCAAGTTCTGGGGTTTCGCGGCCATTACGGGAACGTACAAACCCTTTAATTGCTCCCACGGCTCCCTTGCGTACCTCTCTCCCACCGGGTAAGTTGGTGCCACTCATGCGGGTTTTAGCAGAAAACTCTACTGCTTGTGCCTGATTGTAGTCAAAATCTACCCTTGCGCCTAATTTTTCTGCTAGTCGCACAATCGATTTCCCTTCAGGCGTATCATCAAATACGCTAGCTACCCAAGCAACATTGGCGATGTCTTCAAGTGTATGACCGTTAATCGGAATAAATTCTTCTGCCAAGCGGTTACCAAGGGTAATTGTCCCTGTTTTATCGAGAACTAGGGTATTAACATCACCGCAGGCTTCGACAGCTTTACCAGATGTAGCAATCACGTTAAATTGGGCGACTCGATCCATCCCGGCGATGCCAATAGCACTTAGCAATCCGCCAATAGTGGTGGGGATCAATGCAACTAATAAGGCAATTAAAACCGGGATGCTGACTGGATTTTTAACGGTGTAAGCAAATGCAGGCAGAGTTACGACTACAAATAAAAACACTAAGCTGAGAACTGCCAACAATACAGTCAAAGCAATTTCATTGGGTGTTTTGCTGCGTTCTGCCCCTTCCACCAAGGCAATCATCCGGTCGATGAACCCTTTGCCTGATTCGGCTGTAATGCGGATAATCAATTCATCAGAGATAATCCGCGTACCACCAGTCACAGAACTAGCAACATCCGAGCCAGATTCCTTCAGTACTGGTGCAGATTCTCCAGTAATTGCCGATTCATCTACAGAAGCCACACCCATAATCACTTCCCCATCGGCGGGAATGAAATCACCTGCTACTACGTAGACGGTATCACCCTGTTTGAGGCTGCTGGATGGGACTTCGGTAATAGTGCCATCGGTGGCAAGTTGTTTGGCAGTTGTTTCTGATTTTGTCGATCGCAAAGCATCGGCTTGGGCTTTACCTCGTCCTTCGGCTACAGCTTCGGCAAAATTGGCAAACCAGACTGTGAAAAACAAAATCCCAGTTAATATGCCGTTGAAGAGTTGCGGATTATTCTGTTGTACTGGGCCAAATAAGCTGGGATCGATGGTAACCACTAAAGTAATGAGCGTACCAACCCACACCAAAAACATTACTGGGTTTTTGATGGCGTGTTGCGGATTGAGCTTGACAAAAGCATCTTTAATGGCTCGCAAGTAGATGCCTGTAGCACTGATTTTGGTCTTTTTGCGTGGTTGACGGCGATCGCCTGAACGAGAACGCGGAGGTCTAGCTTTGGAGGTAGCTGCAGCTTGATTCATAGATTTTAGTGAGTGAGGGTGATGAGGGAGATGAGGGGGATGAGGGGGATGAGGGGGATGAGGGAGATTTGCTATATTGTCTTCCTTATGTATTTAACTGCCAGAGGATAATTTAATACCCTCGGCTATGGGGCCTAAGGCTAAAACTGGGAAAAAGGTGAGTACGCCTAGAATGAGGCTTACGCCAGCTGTGACACAAGTAAATAGCAGAGAATCGGTTCTGAGGGTACCAGGAGTTTCTGGTACTGGTTTCTTACGAGACATACTATCAGCTAGTAACAATATGGCAATAGTTGGTATGTAGCGTCCTGCTAACAGGGGAAATAAGCAACTCAAATTCCACCACAAAGCTGTAGGTGCAGGTTGAGTAGTAGCTAACCCTGCCAACCCGGAACCATTGTTAGCTGCGGCTGAGGCATATTCATAAACTACTTGGGAAATGCCATGAAAGCCAGGGTTGGTAATTCCCGCAAAGGAAATTGGGTAGGCTAAGGCGATCGCACTGGGGATTAATACGGCAATCGGATGTATCAGTAATACTATACTGGCGAGCACAATTTCCCGTTTTTCGATTTTGCGTCCTAAAAATTCTGGGGTACGCCCTACCATTAAGCCAGTGAGAAAGACGGTAAGAATTACGTAAATTAATAGATAAGCTATTCCAGTACCTTGACCACCCCAAATAATTTGGAGAAATAAGTTAAATAAAGTTGAAAATATTCCTTGGGGCATTAAGGAATCATGCATTCCGTTGACAGCACCAGACATAGTGGCGGTAGTCATGACAGCCCATAGCGCTGTTTGTGCCCAACCAAAACGCTGTTCTTTACCTTCTAAATTCGGAAATTCTAATCCCAGAGTGCCATTAATCAAGGGATTTCCCTGTAGTTCGGCGGTGGATGTGATGCCCACTAAAACCACGAAAATTACAAACACCATCCAAAACAGCAGCCATGCTTGTTTGAGGTTATTGGCAAAAACCCCATAGGTGTAAATTAAAGCTGCGGGGATAGAAATCATGGCAATGAGTTCTATTAAATTAGAAGCGCCATTAGGATTTTCAAAGGGATGGGCAGAGTTCACACCAAAAAAGCCACCACCGTTTTCACCCAGCATTTTAATCATCTCGAAAGATGCAACTGGGCCTCTAGCGATATACTGTGTACCTCCTTCCAAGGTTCTCACTACTACAGGTGCGCCTAATGTTTGCGGTACACCTGAGATGAGGAGTGCGATCGCACCCACTATTGATATTGGTAGTAGGATGCGGGTAATGGCACGGGTAAGGTCAATATAAAAATTCCCTAATTTCCTACCTGTGAGGCCACGAATGAAGGCAATTCCTACCGCCAACCCTGTAGCCGCGGAGGTGAACATCAAAAACCCCAAAGCTGCTACCTGACTAAAATAGCTTAAGGTCGTCTCACCTGCGTAGTGTTGCTGGTCGGTATTCGTGACAAAAGAAACTGTAGTGTGCAGTAGTGTATCCCAGGTTGGCGCACCAAAGCCATTGGGATTCCAGGGTAAAAATCTCTGAAAAAATATTAATAAATACACTACAATGCCCATGACGAGGTTACTGTATACTACAGCCCTGGCATATTGCCCGCCTGTCATACTATCTTTCGGTCTTACACCCGCTAGGACGAAGATACTTCGTTCTATGGGATTCATGAAGGAATCAAGCAGGGTTCTTTCTCCCATGAAGACACGTGCTATGTATCTTCCGAACACTGATGTAATTGCTATCACAATACATAGTGTTAACCCAATTTGTAAAAAACCTTGTCCCATGTATTTTGTACTCAATTAAATTTAAGTTCTAGACAGTTACTCATGCAAATTAATACATCAACTGCCTGACAATATCTCATATAAACTCGATTCATTAATCTGGATTAAGTATTTGGATAACTTTCTATTTTCCAGATACTTCTTGAAGTTTCTGCTAAGAATACTTAAATTTTAGTTTTAGTCATTAATCTATCTCCTGTGTACTATTTGTTTATACAATACATTTTCTGATGTTGCTACTTACATATATGCTTCTATATCAGGGAGGATGATATTTTTATTACATATACTTTAGCGGATATCGTATCAGCCGACACACTTCAGGGAGAAGGCTCTCAGCCTAACTGAAGTTAGCAAAAAATTATATTGCATATTCCTAAAATTTGGCGACAATAATTACAAAAATCTGGTAGTAAAACTAATTCCTGGTCAGCAATGCAGGAAAGTGAATCTGCCGTTATATATATGTGCTTATTAGTAAAAACAAATTTTGAAATTTTAAATAAACCAATGCAAATAATGTTGGCGACACAGCAATATATTCTAGAGGGCACGGCAATGCCGTACCCCTACAATCTGTCGCATTCTTTTTTCAATTTGGTATTAGAGATTGGGCATGAATGATTCAATATCCGGCAGAAATTAGCAACCAATCTCATTGCTAAAATCAGATAGATGCGCTTCATGTTACACCAGTTTAAAAACAGTAGGACTTACGCGAGTGTCACATTTTTTTCGTTGAGGCTGTCAAGAGGAGCCAGTCACGTGCGGAGGTTCCCTCCGTTGAGTGAACTTGTGTTCAAGAGTCAAAAGTCCAAAAGACCTGAATTTTTGACCCTTGACTCTTGACTCTTAAATCAGAAGATGTGTGTACCAGTTGCTTAAGTCCTGAACAGAATCGAGTTAATACATGAGTCAAGGTAGTTCAGTTAAGAAAATAAATTGACAACAAAACAAATAATTTTGGAGGGGGTTTGGGGGACGCAACCGTCACCCAATCGGGGGTTTGGGGGAGAATCCCCCAAGTTTGCTAGCTGTTTCCACAACTAACAAATCAATCACTAATGATCTGAACCGTATTGATACATGAGTGGGACGCATAGCTATATTTTCAATTGGTATTATTTACATCAACAAACATTACAAAACTTTATATAATTCGGATTAATCGCACCTACCTACTTAATCAAACCCAGGGATGATGAGAAATCTGGGCTAAATTGCCATGATTGCACTTGAATAAGTGATATTTCAATATTTACTAGCGATCGCAAAGGATAGGGCGGCATGATTAAATCTTGGATGGTGATAGGGGCTGTAGCTTTTGTCGTCGCTTTAGGCGCTAATTTCATTACGCCTAGCGATCGCAAGTGGTTCCAGCGATTGCAAAGACCTCGATGGCTAACTTTTGAGGCAGCAATTCCAATTATTTGGACTGTAATTTTTATTTGTGGTGCTTGGTCTGCTTACATTGTCTGGGAAAGAAACCCAGGAACTAACAATACTTGGCTATTGATGGGTATATATCTACTTTTAGAAATTGTGACTATTGCTTACACACCTGTAATGTTCCGCCTGCGTAGCCTTAAAGTAGGTACGATTTTAGGCGGTACAGGCTTTATTATTGGTTTACTATTAGCACTTGCAGTTTTAACTACTTCTAATTGGGCTGCACTTTTATTAGTTCCTTATTTACTTTGGAGTCCCATCGGGACATATACCACTTGGCAGATGCTTCACCTTAATCCTCAAGAAGCATAAATCAGTATCCAGATCCCACCCGCGACTGATTTAACTCATGCCTGTAATTGCCAAACTTGCATTGTATGGCTTAACAAAATGTACAGGCAAAGGTGAACACCATGATTGAATCTTGGATGGTGATTGGTGCTATCACATTCTTGATTGCACTCGGTAGTTTCTTCATCACACCCCGTGATGTTAAATGGTTCGCGCTGTTAAGTCGCCCTCGCTGGCTAGTTTTTGAACCACTTATTCCATTTATTTGGACAACGATTTTTATTTGTGGTGCAGCTTCCGCAAATATTGTTTGGCAAAAAAATCCTGGTAGTTTAATTACCTGGATACTAATGGGTTTGTACCTAGCGCTAGAAATTATTACTGTTGCCTATATTCCTGTAATGTTGAGATTTCATAGCCTCAACATCGGGGAAAGTTTAGGGCTTAGTGGATTAATTTTAAGTGTGATTCTCGCAATTTCTGTTTTGCCAATTTCTTGGGTAGCAGCGCTTTTACTCGTTCCTTATCTAGTTTGGAGTCCTATCGGCACATACACTACTGATGAGTTAAAACATCTCAATCCTGAAGATGCGTAGACTATCAAAAAGCGATAATTTGTGAAAATGCACGATGTCCAAATTCCCGACTTCTTTGAGAAGTCGGGAATTTAATTTTTCACTAATAATTTAGAATATCTCAGCTTTGTTGCTGATGCGTTACGCTATCGCTAACGCATCCTACGAATGTTTATGCTTGGGGAAATTCTTTAATAAATACCAAAATACTCCTAAGTTGACTATTAAAACAATTAATTTTATCGGAGATAGCCCCCGAATTAATTCATATATTTCTGGCGGTATACTAATACCGACTAGTATCAGCACTAAAATATGTGCCCAACGTTTTTCGTACCATAACCCAATAGCTTCAATGGCAGTCACAATAGAATATATTCCTGAAGCAGTACCGCTAAATACAAGGGTTTTACGATTATAATTTAGAATTTTTTCCACAAGCCAATTAATAATGCTTGATTTACCTTCTAATACGTAATTATCAGAAAATTCTTCTAGATATTGATGATTTTTTAATGCCAATAATAAAGCTATAGAAGTAACCATTAAAAGTGAAGCAACAAATGCTTTGTAACAAACAATTGTTACCAATCCCGCCGAACGCTTTGCCAAGCAACCTCCTGAGTAGGATAGATATGATATTGAGTTTCCTACATTATTTATAATAATTTTTCCCTGAATCTACCTCAAAATATTTAATATTTGCCTAGGATGGACAAATTTAATCAGTATCTAACTGCTGGGAAATACTAGATTTATTGAAGAGTAATTAAGACTAATTACAATAACTTAATTTATGTGAAAACGCCCATAGCGAGCTGTAAAAGAATTATGGGGATGAGATTGATTATTTAACCAAGCCCACATTTGATCACCATAAGAAAAATGCCACCACTCTCTAGGATTGCGGCAAAATCCAGCTTTTAACATCACATCTCTCAATAACTCACGGTGACTATGATACTGTGTTGCCTGTGGGGACTCACTATTGGCATAGTAATCGGGAAGCGATCGCTCTGACAATTCATCAATCGGTGAACCCATATCCACGATTTTCCCAGTATCATCTACCAAGGTGACATCTACTGCTGCACCTGTACTATGAGGCGGTGGCGTTTTTTCATCTAAGCTAGGTGCAGCCCAAATCTGATAAACAGCTTCCCAAATTTCTTGGTGTTGATTAGGCGATAACTCCGCCTCACTCAGTCCTCTTTGCTTTAATGCTTCGGCAAAGCTGTAATCTACCATAAACTGCTGCACAGCTACAGGGCGATAAGCATCAAAAATTTGAATGTACCAATTAGGATATTGCGATCGCAGATAATTTTGCGCTTGGATTAAACATTCAATGACGCTTTGCCGTAAATAATAAGGAGAATGTTCCCCATAAGGCGCACCCAGTTTTTCATAAGGATGGGGAGATTCCACAGCAAATAGTTGTAAGGGAATCGCTATTAAAGGTTCACCACATTCTAAAATCGGGATTTGGTGATATGGTCTCATTGTTGCAGCAGCTAGAGGCTCAAAATATATACGGTAAAAATTATTAATCTTCAGTTACTTTTTCTACAACTTCCGGTACTGGATCGTAACCACCGGGATGGAAGGGGTGACAACGCAAAATCCGGCGAATACCCATCCACGTACCACGCAATGCACCGAATTTTTCAATTGCTTCGATAGTATACATTGAACAAGTAGGCTGAAACCGACAAGTGGGCGGAAACAGCGGCGAAATAAACATGCGGTAGCCCCGAATCAGCCAAATCAATAATAGTTTCATCGCAATAACCTAAATCTAATAAAGTAGTAAATAAGAGCCAAGTTTTCTACTAGCATTTTTGGTGATTACAATTCCTGGTTTAGAGTCAATTCCCCCTTTATGGCTACAAATTGCGATCGCAGCAGTTTGGGTGTTATTTATTTTAGCGATCGCTTGGGGTGTAAATCGCTTCGCCCATAAAGAACCAGAAATCATCCGCAAGATAGTTCACATTGGCACTGGTAATGTGATTTTACTAGCGTGGTGGTTAAATATTCCCGCAAGTATTGGTATTACAGCTTCAATTGTAGCCAGTGCCGTTACTTTATTGTCTTATCGCTTGCCAATTCTCCCCGGTATTAATAGTGTCGGTCGTCAAAGTTTAGGGACATTTTTTTACTCTTTGAGTTTCGGCATTTTAATTGCTTGCTTCTGGCATTTGCAACAACCCCAATACGCAGCTTTAGGAATTTTAGTGATGACATGGGGTGATGGATTCGCAGCCTTAATTGGTCAGCGCTTTGGTAAACATAAGTATAAAATTTTGGGGTCACAAAAAAGCTGGGAAGGCTCATTAACAATGACGCTGGTGAGTTACCTAGTTAGCAGTTTAGTTTTGCTTGGTAGTCAAGGTAATATCTGGCAAACTTGGGTCTTATCCTTGGTAGTAGCGATTTTAGCAACAGCTTTAGAAGCTTTTTCGTTTCTGGGAATTGATAATCTCACAGTTCCTTTAGGTAGTGCAGCTTTAGCATTTATGTTAATGCAGCTTTTTCCTATCTAGAAATCTGATTACCATGTAGGATGCGTTACGCTGAAGCTAACGCATCCCACGTGAATTTCAAAAATCAAAAATAATAGCAATTTGAAAAAAGAATGCAACAAATTGTAGGGGCAAGGCACTGCCCATTGGTGTCAACTTAACGTGAAACCCGCTTTGTAGCAAGGTTTTTGCCCTCACCCCCAGCCCCTCTCCCCCAGGGAGAAGGGAGCAAGAGATTTAGTTCCCCTTCTCCTGCGGGAGAAGGGGTTAGGGGATGAGGGCGCGAGGTATTTGTACAACGCCCGCCCTATATCGCTTTAAGCTTAAGTTGACACGTATGGGCACTGCCTTGCCCTCTAGAATATATTGATATGTCGCTAACATTATTTAATTTGGTAGAAGTTCTATAAGTTGCATAGTTATTAGCCAATAGCACAGTTAAACACTAAAAAATTAGCTGTAATTTATTAACCCAATTACTATTAAAAAATCTTAATTCCGACCCCTACGCAGTCGGAATTATTGTCATGAAATCATAATAATTCAGCCATTGGATAAATTTTTTGGCTTGAGGTTTATTTATCCATCTAGATTTCTGTAAAAACAATAACAAAAGTATAACTAAATACAGAATATAACAGAGCTAAATTTATCACCCAAGAGAGATTAGATTAAAACTCAAATAATTTTATATATAACAAAAAAGATTATATAGACTTGGTAAAAAATTTCCATAATGAGTTTTTTTAATTATTCGCAACCTCTTTTAGTACGGAAACTATTAACTCTAGAAGTTCAAAAGCAGCTTGGAATCAGGTATATTAACTGGCAAATCGGCAGTGTTAAACTTCATTCCACTTTTTACACCTGCGTCGATCAAGCTTGCATATTTTGGAGTTTGCTACTACTAACAATATTTATCAATGCTCAGTTTCTTCCTATTAGTTGGAGTTTGCAAGCTACGTTATGGACTATCCTCAGTTGTATCGGCACAGTAGCAATGGTAAGTTGGGCTACTTACTGGGTAAGCGAAAGAAAAGTGAAATGGGTGCTGTATTCCTGGGTAATACGTAAGGATTCAGGTCTAAAATTGAGGAACTAGAGAAGGGCGAGACTGAGAATTAATAGAGTCAGCAATTAGTGCTTGTACAAAAAAATCAATAACAGACAGACTTTGACGACGACAGGTTTGAACCACCGTCAACAAATTGGCAGTATGTTGAAACCGCTCCATCGAACGGGAACCACCACTAACTTTACGTTTTGTCACAGCCAAACGCAGCGATCGCTCGGCTTGATTGTTATCAGGAGGAACTTCAGGGTTGTCAAGGAAATACCACCATTGGGAGGCTTTATCGCGCAAGGAACGTAAAAGGTTTCCTGCTGTAGCTCCGGCTAAGTTAATCCAGTCATCAAGTGTTTGTTGCAATTTAGATTTGAATTGATTGACCCAATCGTTATAACTGGCGCAGTCAAGAGTCTCAAACCATTGGGCATAATTTCCAAAAGCTTCATCAATTAAATCCACAAATGCTTCACCAATAGCTTGGTTGTGAAGACCTGGAAGTTGAATTAGTTTTTTGAAGTGACGGCGTAGATGAGCCAAACATTTCTGCTGCTCAGGCACCGCATAGCCATTGTAAACACTAAAATCATCGCTGCTGATTACCCCTGTATATTTAGCCCCTAAAATGGCTTCTAGTTCTGCTCTGGAACGAGTGTCAGCAGCAGTAAACAGGCAAAACTCAGAATTGGCAACTACCCACAACCATTCTTTAACTCCCTTGACAGACCAAGGTGTTTCATCCACATGAATGTTAGGTTGTGTCTGTTTTACCCAATTACTTAACTCAGTAATGCTTGGTTGAATCGCTGTTTGAATTCGTTCATTTGTGGTGACTAAAGTTCCCAGCCCAATTTCAATTTGACCTAACTCCCACAACATTTCTTGCTGTTTTTCATAGGGCATATGTGCATAATTATTTGCCCATCCTAAAAATGCCTGTAAAGAAATCCCTAAATCCTGTCCTGGGATGATATCTTGTGACCAGGAGGCTGTTTGTATATTGCCACAGTACTCACACTGGCACGTATGGCGTTGATACTCAACTATTTCAATGGGACGCTCCACTAGTTGCGCTACAGACTGTTTTTCTACTTTTACTGCCACAGCCGCAAACGCTTTTTGACCACAACAGACACAATCACTTGGACGTAAGATTTCACAACGATCTACTCTACCAAAACCCTTACGGGTCTTACCTTGATGCCCTGGTTGCCCACCTGGCTTTCTTTTGGGATGATTTGATTCTTCTTGCGGTGCTGCTTTTTTGTTTTCACTCTTTTTGAGGATGTCCCCTGATGGCGGCTTAGATGAGGTTTTGCTGTCTAAATCTCTGCTGACTTTTAAACGTTCTATTTCTTGCTGTAGTTCTAATACTGTTTTCTGTAATTCACCTATTACCTTGCTCTGCTCAATGATTATCTCTACCAGTTCTTGTTTCGATAACTGGTTCAAGCTTTCCCGGTCTAAATCTTGAGGCAGGTTTTGGTTCATATCTGTGATACTCCTCCTCAAGCGATCCCTTTGTCAATACTCTGCCACCTGAATCCTTACGGTAATACTAATGCTGTTGGGGGTGGTTTTAACAGATTTGAGTATTTATTTGGGTTGGGTTGAGATACTATCAAATCTCTGTGGATTGTGGTTAGGGTTAAGCACTATCGGATACATTTGTACTGGTTTGGGAGTGCGATCGCGTGCCCTAATCTTCACAGGTATACTGCACCTATTGTTAATCTTTTTATTACCTTATATTGCCCCTTGGCAGTTTCTCATTACTGGCGCTTTTATGGCTTTTTGCTTATTAATGTTAGCTGAATTCCAGTGGGATGGTTTATAGAGTAATAGCTAAACCTGCATTTCTCTTAAATAGCAAATGTAGGTTGGGTTAAGCGCAGCGCAACCCAACATTAATCTTCAAAGCTTAACCTATATTTATGCATGAAAAGATTTATAGCCTAACAGAAATACTTAGCCCAGACAAGTATACTAATAGTCTATTTTTCTGTAATATTTAGATATTAAAATTAGTAGTAAGTATTTTATTAGTATAAAAAAATGAGATTTAGAGAATGGGCGACTAAAATAATGCTTATTTTCTTATTGTTCGCCACTCTAATTTTGGCGGTTTTTGCTGGTAAATCAGCAAAAATTGAGAACAATAATGCAATATCTAATCCAGAGGTTATAGCTTGGAGTGAGTATCCCCAGGCGCAATTACAATCAGCGAAAAATCCCGAGGCTAAACCTCAAATTCCAATCAAACCACCTGCCAAAAAGCAAAAGGTTGTAGGATTGTATCGCACTACTCAAGCATTTGCTAGCTATAAACCGCGATATCTCATCACTCATGTAAACCCAACCAACTATGGAGAACGTTACGCCAAAGATATTAATGGTGTCACTCTCCACAATCAGCCAATTATAGTCATACATGAAACTGGTAATTCTGCTTCTAGCGCGGTTAATTTTTTTCAAACACCCCATGATAATGAAAATATTCAAGCCAGTTATCACGCCTTAATTACCCAAGATGGGACAGTCGTTTATCTTATTCCTCCAGAAAAACGCGCCTTTGGTGCAGGTAATTCGGTGTTTAATGGCCCTAATGGCGAAGAAACAGTGAAAACAAATCCGAATTTACCACCTTCTGTAAATAACTTTGCTTATCACGTTTCTTTAGAAACACCGCCAGAAGCTTGGGGGAATGACAAAGCAGAATATCACAGTGGTTATACAGAAGCTCAATATCAATCTTTAGCTTGGTTAATCGCTCAAAGTCAAGTTCCCGATGAGCGGATTACTACCCATAAAGCCGTAGACCGTTCACGCCAAAAAATTGACCCGATAAATTTTGATTTTGACAAATTCTTTAATTTGCTTCATAGCTATCGCCAGCGCCTGAGTTAAATACCACTAAAGTTCAGTAATAAAATTTTGATGCAATATCAAAGTAAAACTTCAAAAAGGAATAGACATGATTTGATTTACCCATTTCTCAGCGATAGAAGTTTCCCAAACCAAAATAAGTGATTCAATTGCATCACTAATGGGTAGATTTTGAGAGAGAATCAATACTCCAGAACTGGTTTGTGACATGATAAATGTACCAAACTCTGTAGGCATTGTTTTACGGTCGTGAGTTACCAAAACTCTGCCATCTTGTGCAGCTATTTGCAACACTTCTGAGTCTTTTTTCCCCTCTAGTCCGGCTGCGTTGGCTGATTGAAAGTCAAGATGTGGTTGTCTGCGAACTGCACCAGTAAGTAACGACGCAAAATTAACCCTCTTTTGTCACTCTAGGCAGAGGAAAAGTAGAAATCAGGGTGAATCAGGGATATAAAAATTGAACTGGTGAGGCTATAAATAATAGATTGAAGTTTAAAAAAACCCAAAGCTAATTGAGGAATAGGAAAAACCGTTAACCAGGGATATATCAGATTAAATAAAGTAAAAGGTTGAATAATCAAACGAAGATTGTTAAGAATGTTCTTCCAGCCATTTCCATTATCCCACCAAGGATGTGAAACAAATTTTGACTCTCGTTGTGATGGAGACTGAAACAGTTGCTCCGAATGCAGACTAACCATTAAATAAGCACTGCAAATAATTTCCCACCATCGCTCAATATCTGGGTAGTGAGTCAGGCGAAAATCTGACCAACCTAATTCATTCTTACTTTGTTTTAACCCGTACTCGACCCAAGTTCTTAAACCGTAAAAATTTCCAACTTCTCTTGGCGTAATGTCTGGATATTTACTCATCACATACCAAGTAGTGTTATCAGGCAAATTTTCTGGATCTGTAGTAATTTGCCAATATCTAAGTTCTCCACGTTTTCCCGGAATAATTTCTCTAATAAATCGATTTTCCCGACTCAAGTCAGAGAATACCCTTTGAAACTTCTGCCACTTTAAATATTGAATATGTTGTCGTGGAAGTATTTCTACATAATGATTTGACCGAATCGCTACTATATAGTTCAAGTTTAGTTCATCTAATACAGATATGAAATTCTTACCACTCTCTCCATATAAGCTATCTGCAAGTACTAAGTTGAATTTAAAACCCATTGATTGTAGCTTTTTTATCAGTATTGCTGCTATTTCTGGTTTAGTGCGGTACTTATCTCCTGCCTGTAATCTTTCCCTGGGTTTATACACTTCAAACAGTAATGGAAATGTCATCCCACAGAAAACACCATATACTGTCACTGCCACAATTCCATTATCTGTTTTTCCCAAATTTCCTATATACTGCCGTTTCACATAATCTGTCTTGCTCCCTTTCTTTTTATCCCCTGTCTCATCAATAATTAAAATGATTGGTCTACCTTTTAGCACTTGTAAAATTAACTCTAACCTTAAGGTTCTTAACTTTTCTATATCCCAAGGTGATGTAGTTAGAAAATGATGCAACCCTTGCTGGTTATCTAATCCTACGATTTTTGCTATTTCTGGCAATGTTTTACGTTTTAGATCAGAAATGCAGCCTACATGGAGATATTTAAAAGCCTCGAAACTCCTAACATCTGGAAACAGACTTTTATACCACTGGCAATATTCGTCCACAAATTTGACTGTTGGTGCGGCTGGACGGGGCTGTACCATGCTCTGTGTCTTGGTTCTAGCATTTTTACCTTATTATACTACTGCCAGAGTGACAAAACAGGGTTAATTACAGTCATTGCGAGCGCAGCGAAGCAATCCCAGCCCTTGCGATTGCTTCATTTCGCTTCGCTACATTCGCAATGACATTGTGTAATTAATTATGTTTAACTACTTAACAATTGTTTGCTTGAGATCTGCGTCTGCTTGAAATCGCACTACCGTCATATTTTGTTTTTCTGGCTTTCAGCAGCTTTCAATTTTTGATACAGAAGTGGATTCTTTTCTCTAAATGAATTTTGTAGTTGTTCAAACTCCGCTTCTCCTGCTTTTAAGTACGCATCAATTAACTCTTTGTTAGCAAGGTAGAAGGCTATAGCACCATATACTTGTTCTAATGAGAGTAACGGGAAGTTTTGGGCAATACTTTCTGGTGATTCTCCATTTAAAAAAGAGTAGACAATCGAATCAAGAGAAATGCGTGTTCCTGCGATCCAATAACCTTGCTCTCGTTGTTCGATATATTGCTTTACTAGAGTCGCTGCTCCTGTCATATAACTATTAGCTACTATTTATCTAAATATTAATTTAATGTAGGGTGTGTTGTCGCGCAGCGCAACGCACCGAAACATTTTCCATAATAAAAGGTGCCTTAGCCTGCGGCATAACACACCCTACTTTTTAATTACGAATTACGAATTAGCGATTGTTTGAATTAGAACTTTCTAAAATTAGATGAATCGGACAACTGTTCGACCATATAGCCTACCAAGCTATCCGACTCGGTTTGATATTCGGAGGGAGATTTTAATCAACCTCACTGGATTAAGCCTGGACTCTTTTTTGGTACGCCTGATGAATTCCCATTCACTAGTTCTGACACAAAAGAGTACTGCGCCGCACCATCACAACCCGAAAACCCACGTTGTTGTTCCTATTGTCACGCGCGTTCCTGTTGCGATTCGCCGAACGGCAATTCCTGGGATTGTTGTTCCATGAACCACCACGCAGCAGTCGGTTTCGCCTAACCCATTGTTTAGATTAACATGATTACCAATTACTCAATATTTGCTGGCGCAGTTGCCATGTATCACCATGCTTTAAGTGAGCAAGCCAACTCTGCATTGATTGGGAGAGTTTTTGATATTCAATTTTTCCTTGATGATAGTCTTGCAACATTTTCCGTAATCTTTTTCTTGCTAGACGCAGATTATCACTGCGTACACGAATGCGATTTGGAAAAATGCGAAACCCAACAAAGTTAGCTCCGTATTTTGTAGCAAATAATTGGCTTTTAACTGGATGAATTTTTAATCTTAGATTAGCAAGATATTTCTCGATTTCGATTCTTGCGTCTGCTAAAAATTCTTGATTATCTGAAAATAAAGCAAAATCATCAACATAACGAATATAACGAACAGCTTTGATTTGTTCTTTCACAAAATGGTCAAAATTGTTTAAATATACATTTGCAAAAAACTGACTAGTGAGATTGCCGATTGGTAAGCCATGTCTTCGTTCTAGAGGTGTGAGTAAATCATCTCCAGAGAAATAATTTAATACTTGTTCTTGATGGTTACTATAATCAATAATTTTATTGATTAGCCAAAGCGTATCAGGACATTTAATTTTACGTCTAATTAATGACTTTAAAATTTCATGGTCGATGCTAGGGAAATATTTACGAATATCAGCTTGCAGCACATAACGGCTTAAACGAGCAAATTGAGTAAAGCGGCGCAAGGCACGATGAGAGCCATAACCAATACGGTTGGCGTAAGAATCACTAATAAATGTGGGTTCAAATATGGGGACAATGATGTTACAGAGAGCATGATGTACTACCCTATCACGATAGGGAGCCGCTGAAATTATGCGCGGTTTAGGTTCAAAAATTTCAAATGTTTTATAGCTTCCAGGGCAGTACGTTTTTGATTGTAATTCTGCTTGTAATTCAAATAAATTTTGTTCTAAATTGTAATTAAACTCTAAAACATTTTCTCTAAAACGTTTACCTCGTTGTGCTTGCTGGGCAGCTGATAGCAAATTATTAAAAGCTATAATTTCCTGCCAGAGATTACCGTATGCTTTCATTTATAGGACTCATATTTGATTTTTGGAAAGATATGTAGGGTGTGTTGTCGCGAAGCGCAACGCACCGACGCACCATCAATAATTAACGGTGCGTTAGCCTACGGCATAACACACCCTACGTTATTAATTACGAATTATCTTGTTTTTTGTTGTTTAATCCATCCGCCCAAATCAATGCCAATATCATTTAACAGTTTGTGAGCATATTCGTAACGCTCAATTTTAATTAAGTTAAAATCTAAAAGTAGGCGAGTTTGATAACGTAAAATATCTAATTTACTATTCAAAGATTCTAATTGAGCTAATTTTTCTTTGGCATATCGGGCTATAATTAAAGCATCTAACAAATCATATAGCTGTGTAATCATCCGATCGCCTAACAAAAATTTATGATCTCTGGGAAGACGATTTAAAATAGGCACGTACCACTTGATTAAATCGTAGGTTTTCTGTATTATTGGTAAATCACTCATCCAAAAAAATTAAATAAAAAATTTGATCGCGCTTTGCGCGAGACAAAAAGAAGGGTAAAGAAAAAAGCGTAAAGTTCTAAAGGGCAAGAGTATAAAGGGCTACTAAGTCCTGCGCCGCACCATCACAACCCGAAAACCCACGCCGTCGCTCCTATCGTCACGCGCGCGCCTGACGCGAATCGCCGAACGGCAATTCCTGGGATCGTTGAACCACGAACCACCACGCAGCAGCCGATTTTTATTATCATTGCCAACTAACCAAGCACTACCATCTGTTGGCGCATTATTATAATTTTCGTGCCACTCATCCTGACACCATTCCCATACATTACCACACATATCAAATAAACCAAAGGGGTTTGCAGGAAATTTTCCTACATCTGTTGTTTCTCCCCCAATCGCCCCATGATTAGCTACATCTTTTGTAATCGTTTCCCCAAAATAAAACGGGGTAGTTGTTCCTGCACGACAAGCATATTCCCATTCGGCTTCACTGGGTAAGCGATAGGTTTTACCTGTCTTGTGAGATAATCTGGCACAAAACTCAATTGCATCATCCCAAGAAACACGTTCTACGGGTCGATTAGCACCTTTAAAATTTGATGGGTCGGGATTTAAATCAATATTTACCTTATCAAGAGCAGCAACAGCTTGCCATTGGTTTTGAGTAATAGGAAACTTCCCCATGAAAAATGGTTGAACGGTGACGTTATGCTGTGGACTTTCTGAGTCATATCGTCCTTCCTCATTCTCTGGCGAACCCATGAGAAATTTACCACCAGGAATTGCTACCATTTCCAAAACTATGCCATTACCCAGGTTTTCTGTAAAAAACTCAGCGTGTCCCTGACTGCTATCAATGATTTTTCCGCTAGCATTCACCTTTACTATTTCAAACTCAAACTGATTCGTAGTTTGTACTTCCTCTGTGACTCCCTTGTTCACGTGCAAAGAGAGATTGGGGGTGATATCTTTTGGTTTACCAATAATCCGTGCTTCAATTGGCGCAACATCTTCATCTCTCAGCCCTAAATGCTGCTGATAGTCTCTCAAATCATTGAGAGTAGTTTCGCTCAGTTTTGGCTCATCTTTAATTGTCTCAACTAGTGTTGCCTCATACTCTGCTAATTTCCGCTGATACTCTCGGTATGGTTGTAGAACTTCGGCTTCAATAGCATCAGCAATCTCAGCCTCCAGCTTTAATTGGAGGCGTAATGAATTTAACAAGCGACGGGCGGGGATAGTAAATTTGCCATTATTGAGGCGGCGTTCTACTTCCTTGCGATACTTCAGCTTCGGATCATCCTTGGGTGACTTAGCCAAGAAAATCCGATAACCTTCCTTAATGGGATAAAACTCTGGTGTCATCGCAGGGGATGCTTCTTGGACTTTGCTTTTCGCATACCCATGCAACTCATCTACTGCAATCCAGCCATCACCATCTACATCGGCTGCACCTTTTTCTATTCCTTCTACTAAATAATGGGTGTAAATTGAAAGTTCCAAGCCATCAGATTCAAAAGCATATTGTGTGGAAGTGGAAGCTGTGAGAATTGCTCTCCCTTCACCGCCTAAATGCTGTTGTAAATCAATATTCCCGCCATCTTTAGCCGTCAAACCCTTCGCAAAAGCACCACTAAAACAGCAATCTAAAATCACCACCAGTCGTTTAGATTTGCTGTCGTTCATCCAACTATGTACATTTGTAGCTGCGACAGCTGAAGTTGGGATCAGCTTTCCCTGATTTTTCTTGGTGTAGCGAGTTGAGAAATAAAAATTACCATCCTCTACTTTCACACCATGACCAGAAAAATAGAACAGTAGCAAGTCATCTTTTTGACGATTAGCATACAAATGATAAATAGCATCTTCCATTTCTTGGCGTGGAGGATTTTTTAGCACTGTGACATCTGCCTCAGCAAAACCCCCCATTTCTGGGTTGACTAAAACTCGCCGCACCGCCTCTACATCTTTGACAGCGCTTGGTAGGGGATCTAATCCTGGCTCATATTCACTAATCCCTATTAGCAGTGCTACCTTCGCCATCTTTGCTATCTTGCGCCTTATTGGTACTATTCAAAAAATCCTGTGCTTTTTGGAATGCAAATTCAAACTCTTCCCGACTGCTGGCTTCAAGGTTGAGTTCTCTACCATCAGTACCTTTGACTACCAGTTTAATGGGTTTGTTGCCGAAGCGATCGCCCAAAAAGCTAAACAATGTCTTGATATTCGCCGGATTAATTTCTAAATTTAACAAATTCCACAAAAAACCCCCGAAAGCTTTTGAGCCTTTGGGTGCATTGTCTTCAGGTACTAAAGCTGCTTCTTCTACACCATCTACTTCTCTTAGCTGCGGGAGCAAATTTTGCACTTCTGCTTGCAAATCTTCGTCATCTAAATCCAGCCCAGCCAGAGAAATCGTCACCTGAACGTTAGATATCGTTGTCATGGAATGCCTAAGTATTTTTCATAGTATTTTTTAAAGATTGTAACGGTTATTATCCAAAATCTAGTTAATATCCGCTAGGCTAGCAACTCGCTTTTGAAGTGATTAGCGGTGCGCTGAGTAAAAGGCTGCCATGACCTCAGCTTAGGGACTTCCAAATAAAAAATATCCCAATATTTATTGTGGGGTGGACATCTTGTCCGCCCAGTTTATGTGGCGGGCAAGATGCCCGCCCCACAAGATGGAATAATTTATTTCTTGGAAGTCCCTTAGCTAAAGCTGTAAATTTTCTGAGTTTCTAAGCGATCGCAAATTGTTGAGGGTAGTGTACCAGCTTCAAAGGTCTGACGATCTACCTGCACTTGCAAATTCGTTAGAGGATCGCTACCAGGAGAAATCAAGAATTCCAGCTTTTCGATATAAGGCAAAGTTGCGAGATGATCGAGAATTTGGCAGATAGCTTGCAAATAAGGATGACCTTTCTGCTGATACCAATCGCCATCTGCAACTTTCGGTTGGTCAAAACCTAAGTGTACTGTTAATGATGGCTTGTCGAAGAGTGCGATCGCTAGTGGTCGCGCTTCTTCTTGTAGTAACAGGTGATGATTTTTCGCTAAATGCCGAATTTTTTCTAGGCGTTCATAGCGTTGTGTTACCGATTGGGGGTCATCTTGCCAGTGAATAGCTACTGTGACTAAATAAGTTTGCAGCAGCATATGTCCTAACTTCTTAGCTTTGGTTGCTAAGTAATAGGAATTGTAATCGTTGGCTTCAATCAATAACGGTACGCGATCGACTACTTCTAAGCCATAGCCTTTCACCCCCGCAATTTTACGGGGATTGTTGGTAATCAAACGAATTTGCTTGACTCCTAAATCCATGAGCATTTGTGCGCCCATACCGTAGTCTCGCAAATCGGCGGCGAATCCTAAGCGCTCGTTGGCTTCTACTGTATCCAAGCCCATATCCTGTAAGGAATAGGCTTTGAGTTTATTAATTAAGCCAATTCCCCGCCCTTCTTGACGCAGGTAAACTACGACACCTTGTCCGGCCGCTTCAATCATTTTGAGTGCAGCTTGCAACTGCATCCGACAATCGCAACGCAAAGAACCCAAAGCGTCACCAGTCAGACATTCTGAGTGCATCCGCACCATAACTGGCTCATCTTTAAAGGTAGCGGGATCGCCCTTAACAATGGCTACGTGTTCGCAATTATCTAAAGTATGGCGGTAAGCGTAGATTTTGAAATGACCAAACTGAGTGGGTAAATCGGCAATACTTTCGCGAATCACTAAGCGATCGTGTTGCAGACGATAACTAATTAAATCCGCAATACTAATAATTTTCAGATGATGACTACGAGCATACTCAATGAGCTGGGGCAACCTTGCCATCGAACCATCGGAGTTTTGAATTTCACAAATTACTCCGGCTGGGTATAACCCTGCTAATCGAGATAAGTCTACAGCCGCTTCTGTATGTCCCGCCCGTTTGAGTACGCCGCCAGCTTTAGCGCGCAGGGGGAAAATATGCCCAGGACGGCGTAAATCTGAGGGTTTTGTGGCTGGGTTGAGAGTTACTTGGATAGTCCGCGCGCGGTCTTCGGCGGAGATCCCCGTGCTGACACCCAAATGCGGCCCCGCATCAATGCTGACTGTAAAAGCAGTTTGGTTGGTGTCGGTAATATTGCTCACCATTAAAGGTAAGTCTAGTTCATCGAGGCGATCGCCACTCATCGCTAGACAAATCAGTCCTCTTGCTTCCACCGCCATAAAATTAATCATGTCGGGTGTAGCAAATTGGGCAGCACAAATCAAGTCACCCTCATTTTCGCGATTTTCGTCATCTACCACGACGATGACACGCCCAGCTTTTAAATCTGCCAAAGCTGCGTCAATGGAATCAAACTTGAAGGATGAAATTGCAGTGCTAGCACCATCAGCCGACTCAGGCGACTGCTGAAAGGCTTGCTCTACTTGCGGAGCCACCCCAGTACTCTGCTCACTAGAGTTGAGGGGAGTGGCTTGCGACTGCCGTTTAGTCTTAGGCTTTGACACAGAGGAATTCCAGGTACCAAAAGTAAATTTTTTTAACAATTTCTTCTTTTAGATTGTAACTCCTTTATAAGGCAGAGAAGTACACTAGCAATGATTTGATAACATGACAAAAAATTTCTGCCCTAAAATTGAGGTTTAATACTCATGTGTGGCAGTAAGACGCTCAAAGCGAGAGTATTTTTTCTAGCTCGTTCCTGACCCAAAAGGTCTGGAATTGCGTGAATATGGTATTTTCCCAATGTCTAATTCCCTCTTCACTAAAGAATGTAAACAGCTGTTTCTGCCCCCTTGGGAGGAAACAGCTAAAAAATTGACTTTCGGTGAGAGCATAAAATCTCGCCGCTAGTAAGTGCAGAGCCACTAACACCCCGGCTTCAATCCGTGGCTGATTGTGCGTTGCGCCTCTGGTCGCTGATATGTTGATAGCTAATAACTCAATTAAACAAAAACTGATAAGGATTTCATCATCATGGGCAAAAATGGACGCGTACAAGTTGGGATTGTTGGCGCGTCAGGCTATGGCGGAGTGCAGTTAGTTCGGCTACTCATGGATCATCCAGAAGTCGAATTAGTTTATTTAGGCGGTGAGAGTAGTGCCGGAAAACCCTTTGCGGATCTCTACCCTCATCTGGCTCATGCAGTTAACCTGCCAATTGAGGCGGTAGATGCAGAAGTCATCGCCCAACGCTGTGAAGCAGTGTTTCTCTCTCTCCCAAATGGTCTGGCTTGCCAAATTACACCAATACTGATTGAAAAAGGCTGTAAGGTACTAGATCTGAGTGCCGATTATCGATTTAGTGATTTGGCAACCTATACCACTTGGTACGGAACTGAGCGCAGCGATCAATCAACTGCAGCTACAGCAATATATGGATTACCAGAACTTTATCGCGATCGCATCAGTGAAGCCCAGCTTGTCGGCTGTCCTGGCTGCTACCCTACCGCCAGTCTGCTGGCACTCTCTCCTCTGTTGAAGCAAGGCTTAATTGTCCCCGAAACCGCCATTATTGACGCTAAATCTGGCACATCTGGCGGTGGCAGACAAGCCAAAATTAATATGCTCTTAGCTGAAGCAGATAACTCTCTCTCCCCCTACGGAGTTGGTCGCCATCGTCACACCCCAGAAATTGAACAAATTTGCAGCGAACTTGCAGGACATGAAGTCAAAGTTCAATTTACACCGCATTTAATCCCAATGGTGCGGGGGATTTTAGCGACAGTTTATGCCACACTGCGCGATCCCGGTTTAGTCAGGGATGATATGGTAACTATTTACAACGCCTTTTACCGTAATTGCCCTTGGGTAAGAGTTTGCGATAGTGGAGTTTACCCGCAAACAAAATGGGCTAGCGGCAGCAATCTTTGCTACATAGGTATAGAAGTTGACCCGCGCACCGGACGCGTGATTGTGATGTCAGCAATCGATAACCTGATTAAAGGACAAGCGGGTCAAGCTATTCAATGTTTAAACATCATGATGGGTTGGGATGAAAGTTTGGGATTGCCCAAACTTGGGTTTTATCCGTAATTGGGCATGGGGCATTGGGCATGGGGCATTGTAATATCTTCCCCCTTGCTTCCTGCTCCCTGCCCCCCTGCCTCATCAATGCCCCAATCCCTACTTCGGCCCTAAACCCACTGCACCTGCATAAATGGCGCGATCGCCTAGTTCATCCTCGATGCGAAGCAGGCGGTTGTATTTGGCAACCCGTTCGCTACGGCAGAGGGAACCGGTTTTGATTTGACCTGCACGGGTGGCTACGGCTAAATCCGCGATCGTGGTGTCTTCGGTTTCACCAGAACGATGGCTAATAACTGACCGGAAACCGTTGCGAGTGCCCAGGTCAATGGTTTCTAAAGTTTCGGTCAAAGAACCAATTTGATTGAGTTTAATCAAAATGGCGTTGGCAGCTTTTTGTTCAATGCCTTTTTGTAAGCGGGTGGCGTTGGTTACAAACAAGTCATCACCTACTAACTGTACTTTTGAACCAATCTTTTGGGTGAGCAATTGCCAACTCTGCCAATCTTCTTCATGCAAGCCATCTTCAATGGAGACAATTGGGTATTGGTCAACTAATTGGGCTAGATAATCAATAAATTCTGTAGGCGCGTGGGGTTTACCGTCGTAGACATATTGTCCATTTTTGTAAAATTCGCTAGCTGCCACATCTAAAGCTAACGCTACTTGTTCACCTGGTTTATAACCAGCTTTCTGAATGGCAGCAACTAGCAATTCCAAAGCTACCTGATTGGACTCCAAGTTAGGGGCAAAACCGCCTTCATCGCCCACACCAGTTAATAAACCCTTGTCAGCTAATACTTCGCTCAGGGTAGCAAACACCTCTGCCCCCCAGCGCAAAGCTTCCCGGAAGGAAGATGCGCCAATGGGGACAATCATAAACTCTTGAAAATCCACATTGTTAGCTGCGTGGGCACCGCCGTTAATTACGTTCATCAACGGTACTGGCAGCAAATTCGCTAAAGGCCCACCTAAGTAGCGATATAGGGGGATACCTAGCGACTCAGCACCAGCTTTAGCTGCAGCCAAGGAAACTGCCAAAATTGCATTCGCACCTAAATTGGATTTGTTGGCAGAACCATCGGCAGCGATCATCGTCCGGTCGATCAATTCTTGGTTGAGGGCATCCAGGTTTAATAACTTCGGCGCAAGTGCATCGTGAACGTTTTGTACTGCCTTCAGTACGCCTTTACCCCCATAACGGCTTTTATCCTGATCTCGCAGTTCGTGTGCTTCAAAAGTGCCAGTAGAGGCACCACTGGGAACCTGTGCCAATCCCACTGCACCGTTAAGCAAATGTACTTCTGCTTCAATAGTTGGTCTACCCCGCGAGTCTAGAATTTCACGGGCAACAATCGCCTCAATGGCAGTATCTACAGTTGTACTCATGTGCGCTTTATCCTTTGTTTCCTTTGTAAGAGTACCTTTTTCCGGTTTGCAAGCGATCGCCTAATGACTGACTTCACCCCATCGCTAGCATAGGCTTTTAAAGGACTTTATAGGCTGAGATTAAACAAGATTTCCAATCATTGCGTCAACTCATTTGCAATTTTGAATTTTATGCTGCGCCTGAGTCTATTTAATAAAGATTTTTTGTATCAGAATTTACAAAGTGCCAAAGTCTAATCTTTCTCATTGTCAGTATTTGTTGTTAAGCGAGGGGATAAACCTAGCTGTTCACAGAAATTCTTACTGTACTCTGCTGTTTCCCAATTTTGAGCAGACTTAACTTGTTCTATAGTTAAACCTTTAGCATTCCAGAAATTAGCTCCTTGGATATTGGCATTATTCAGTTTTGCTCCTGCAAGATTAGCATTGCCAAACTTTGCTCCTTTTAAATTCGCTCTTTGGAAGTTAGCATTTTTAAGCATTGCTCCGCGAAAACTAGCCTCTGTAAAATCAGATTCCTCAAGATTAGCTTCTTGAAGATTAACACTCCAAAGAATTGCGTTTGAGAGTTTAACTTTTTGAAGAGAAACATGAGGAGCAATCAAGTATGCTCCTACCGCAGTCGCATTGAAACCTATGGGAAACTTGGTATATTCATCATATAAAACTTCTCTAAGGTCGGTACTTTCTAATTGTGCTTTTAGAAGAGATGTACCATAAAGTCTAGCTCTATAAAGTTTAGCTTTATTGAGATTAGCATCATCAAGTATTGCTTCTGTAAAATCAGCTCCTGTGAAATTAGCCCCTACTAAATCTGCTCCAGTTAAATCAACCCGTTTTAAATCAACATTAGGAGCATCTATATTCCGCAGAGAAACCCTGTCATTGGCTAATTCTTCTAGAGCAATTTTTCTAGCATAGCTAGTAACTGTACCAGAAGCAGCGGCCGCATCGATTGCTTTCCAGTATTCAAAATGTGACCTCTTTCTTTCAGAAACAATTCTTTCTTCTCGTTTTGGAAGTTCAAGTAAGAAAACCGTTACACCTATCAGCACCCCCAGTTTACTAAGAGCATCAAGTATCTTGATAAAAGCTAAATTTGAAAGCCAGCTAGCAATGGAGTCGGAAAAAAATAAAGTGACTGTTAAAACTGTCAAAGCACTAAGCCAAACAGTCCAAAGTAAAAGTCGCGTTAGCCATAATGATTTGATTTTCTGCTTTAATGGATTTATTTTCAAGATTACTTATCCTGCTGTTATCTACGTGCTTAATATAACAAGATGTAAGACTCTAAAATCTTTTTGAGATCTTAGAGTCTTATTGGTGGGTTTTTATACTTCCCATTTTGTTTTGGAAATAATTTCGTAGTAAGGTATGAAGTCTTTATTTTAAAGCATTTTCAGTACTAAATTTCTTACTGCGAACGCATCACCATTTATATGGTAGAGGTAGTAGTTAATTTCAGCGTGAACTATAGCTATAAGCTTTGAAAAAACTACGTCCAGTTGAATGAGATGGATCTAATCCTTCGTTGCGAGAACGACGACGTAAATCACCGATATCTGGTGTGTTGTTGAAGGCATCTTCAATACTGATTTGACCAGTTAACATCAATTCGCAAAGGGCATCATTCATTACTTGCATACCTTCTTTGCGGCTAGCTTCTATCAGTTGATATGCTTCTGTGTCTTCACCCTTTAATAGATAATCTTGCATAGTGGGTGTGTTAATCAAGATTTCCATAGGTGCTGTGCGACCACCATCTGTTGTGCTGAGTAAACGTTGGGCCACAACAGCAACTAAGGAATCAACAATTTGTACCCGCATAATTGCCTGCTCATCAGGATTATAGAGATTGAGGAGGCGATTAATTGCACCAATTGAATCTTTAGAGTGGAGAGTACCTAATACTAAGTGACCAGTTTGTGCAGCTTTAATGGCAGTATCAACAGTGATGCGATCGCGCATTTCTCCTACTACAATCACATCGGGGTCTTCCCGTAATGCTGACCGCAAAGCATCATGAAATTCGTGGGTGTGTAAACCTACTTCCCTTTGACTAACTAAGCTATTTTGGGAAGTATGCACATATTCAATTGGGTCTTCAATTGTGATGATATGTTTTTGTTGAGTTTCATTTAAATAGCGGATCATTGCCGCTATGGTGGTAGATTTACCTGAGCCAGTTGATCCAGCAACTAAAATTAATCCTTGTTTTTTATTAACAATGTTTTTGAGAATTGGTGGCAATCCCAAACTATCAATACTGGGAACATGTAATGTAATTAATCGCAGCACCATTGCACCACCAGTTAAGGTTTCAAAACAGTTGATACGACAGCGTACAAGCCCAGGATAAACAATTGCTGTATCTAATTCTTTAGTTTGAGTAAATTGCTGCTTGGCAGATGGGGAGAGAATCTCGTTTAAATAATTCTCAAATATTTTTGGTGTGACTACACCTGCTAATTCGTAAACTTCCATCTGTCCACGAATGCGAAAGCGTGGCAATTCTCCGACACGAATATGTATATCAGTAGCTTGCAGATTGTACGCATCATGTACCATTTGTTGAATAGAAACTGGCTTTTTCTGAATTGCAAATGGTGGTGGTGGCGGTGCGGGGAGAGTAGGGATTTGAGGAATTAAATATTGTGAGCTAGATTCGCCGTTCATTATTATTTCCTATAGTAAATATTTGATTAAACCAAAGGTTAAAGCTTAATTTTGAGCCTCAAAGTATGCAGTTGACATAACTTGTAGATTTATCAATTCTTCTGAGGTCAACCGTGGAGTTACTTAGATTTTCAATCTACAACATACTTAGGTAATATTTTCGTTTTTACGATGGTCTTTACCAATTCTTTAGTGAAACCATGAATTTCTATGAATTTCATTTATGGTTGGGCTAAAAAGGAGATTATGAAAATCATTAAACGTACCATCAACTGGTTAGAAACCCGCGCTTGTGCCCCTGCATATAGCGGTTGGGTTTTAGCAGGAATTGCTATCTGCTTCTTTGGCGCTGCTGTGAATACAATGGCGGGTTGGCTTTATGCCATTAGTGGAGTGAGTTTTGCTCTGTTAGCCATAGCTGCTATTTTGCCGCCGCGATCGCTTGTGGGTTTAACTGTGAAACGCCGTACCATTAGGCCTGTCACAGCCGGAGATGAATTAACGGTTGAAATCGAAATTCACAATCAAACAAAGCAAGCTGTAAACTTGCTACAAGTTGAAGATATGTTGCCTTTTGTGTTGGGGAAACCAGTAACCAAGGCCATAGAAACCATTCCCCCCCAAGAGCATTACCGTTGGGTATATTACCAACCAACCCCACGCCGGGGTGTTTATCGCTGGCATTCAGTTGAACTTGTTAGCGGTGCGCCTTTAGGCTTGTTTTGGTGTCGCCGTCAGCGTGAATGTGCAGCCACAGCGATTGTATATCCGAGTGTGTTACCGCTAACTTACTGCCCACTAGTAGATGAAATGGGGCAAGACGAAAGCGACATGAGTAACTTTCAGGGCAAAACCTTGCAAACAGAGACAACCGGACTAGTGCGATCGCTTCGTCCTTATCGTCTAGGCGATCCTACTCGCCTAATTCACTGGCGCACCAGCGCGCGCTACGGGGAATTACGGGTACGGGAATTAGAAATAGTTACTAGCGGGCAAGAAATTATTATTGCGCTTGACAGTGCAGTGAATTGGGCAGAAGAGAACTTTGAACAAGCTGTCATTGCTGCTGCATCACTTTATTTTTATGCCCAGAGGCAAAATATCCAAGTCCAACTGTGGACAGCATTCACGGGATTAATTAAAGGCGATCGCATAGTTCAAGAAGCCTTAGCAGCTACTACCCCCCAGGAAGATGCTAATGCACCTATTCCAGAAGGCTATCCCTTAATTTGGCTAACTTCCAATCCTCAAACCCTGACTTCCTTACCTTTAGGTAGTCGTTGGATTTTATGGGAAAATCATCCTGCTGCCACAGAACCAGTAATAGCTAATCGAGATTATCCGGGTATTGTTATACAAACTGAGCAAGGACTACAACCACAACTACAAAAATCCTTACACTCATAAATTACTGACAATTTCATGTATTGAAAATTTCAATATCTGCTTTCAAGTTAAGCTTTTCTGATGACTCCAAGATTTTTTGATCCCAGTAACCCAGGTATATCAGCCTTTGGACAAACACTATTGCAATTTAGTAACAAAGGTTGGGGAAATCTCCCCAGGATTACCGCATTCAGGCTGAGGTACAATGCAAAGAAATGTTTAAATTATGAGCGGCTGATCTAATGATCTCATCAGAAGTGAATACAAAATCCAGCGATAAAAGCCTAGAAGCAATGCGGCATTTTTCCGAACAATACGCCAAGCGTACTGGAACCTACTTCTGTTCTGAACCTTCGGTTACCGCAGTCGTGATTGAAGGGCTAGCTAAACATAAAGACGAACTTGGTGCGCCTTTATGCCCTTGCCGCCACTACGAAGATAAAGAAGCCGAAGTCCACGCCACATATTGGAACTGTCCCTGTGTGCCGATGCGGGAACGTAAAGAGTGCCATTGTATGCTGTTTCTCACTACAGACAACGAGTTTGCGGGAGAACAACAAGAAATCACTCTCGAAACCATCAAAGAAGTGCGAGACAGTATGGCATGAGTGAAACCATGCCCCAAGAGTTTTGGCAAGGCGTAGAACAGTTTAATACTGGACAGTTCTATGCCTGTCATGACACTTTAGAAGCTTTGTGGATTGAAGCCAGCGAACCAGAAAAAACCTTTTATCAAGGGATTCTCCAAATTGCAGTAGCACTTTATCATTTGAGTAATCACAACTGGCGGGGTGCAGCTATTCTACTAGGAGAAGGCAGTAATCGTCTGCGACGGTACCCATCCAGTTACGGTGGCATCGATTTAGAAGCTTTATTAATTCAGAGTGTGGCATTGTTGCAAGCATTACAAAAAACTAGCCCAGATCAAACTGCTACTGATGATTTGGGTGAATTTGACACATTGCCTTTGCCTAGGATTGAGCTAGTACAAGAAGGCTGAAGTATCAAGGCTAATACTAATCAAAATTAAGAATCCAGTTTACGTAGGATGCGTTACGCTATCGCTAACGCATCTGTGCTAAGTACTCACGCAAAATTATTTATGTCATTGCGAGCGAAGCGAAGCAACCCCAAAACCCTTGTGATTGCTTCACTCCACTTCGTTACGTTCGCAATGACAAATGTATATTTAATTTTGCATCACTACTTAGCTTTTCACTCAGCACTCGGCACTTTCAACTTAGCAGGGATGTATAGAATTGAGGCGTTGCATATTTGCGGGATGAATTCAGGCTTCTAGACAAAACTGAAAGTCGATTCTTTGCGCCTTTGCGCCTACTCTGCGAGAACGACTTCGTCGAATGCGTGAGACAAAAATCATCCCATCAATCAGCAACACCAGAATTGAAATTATTTGATGGACAAAAAGTGTCCGATTAAATAAAGAGAACCACATAAAACAACTAAGTCCTCGGGAGAAGCAAAAGCTGCTTCTAAGGCGGAAGTTAAATCGGGGTAAGATTGACAAAAACTCAATCCTGGACAAATTTCCGCAGCTAGTTTGGCTAAGTCATCGGGAATCGCCGAAGAAGTATCTGGTATAGGTACGAGACATAACTTGTCTCCTTCTCGTAATAAAGCCTGGAAAATATCGGCATGGTCTTTATTTGCCATCATTCCCATCACCCAAGTTATTTTTGGGTTAGCCAATGTATCAACATAATCACGTAAAACTTGAGCACCTGCTGGATTATGGGCACCATCTAGCAATAATTTATGCTTTTTCCAAGTTACCCATTGAATACGTCCAGGCCATTTAGTATTCGCCATGCCATTAATTATGGCTGTTTGAGAAATGTGCCAGTCTTGTTTTTGCAGAATTTCGATTGCAGCTAAAGCTAAGGCAGAATTTGTTAACTGAATTTGCCCTTGTAAAGCTAGCGGATATTGAATTAATTTGCCATCTAGAGTTTGATATTCCGCCCATCCTGAAGAGACAGAACGCGCAGGTTGGGGTGTAAATATCGGGCATTCTAATTCTTGAATACGCGATCGCACAACTGCTTCTGCTTCTTTAGGTAATGGCCCCACCACAGCCGGACATCCAGGCTTAAGAATTCCGGCTTTTTCGCCAGCAATATGGGCAACAGTCGGCCCTAGCTGCTGCCAATGTTCGCGACTGATGGAAGTAATGACTGTTACTAAAGGCTGTGAGCAAACGTTGGTAGCATCCAAGCGTCCGCCCAATCCTACTTCTACCACTGCTATATCTACCTGCTGCTGGGCAAAATATAACCATGCAGCGGCGGTAATCACTTCAAATTGAGTGGGAGATTCTTCATCAGGTGCATTTGCATCTTTAACCTTTTGTAGTAATTTATATAATTCCTCTGAAGCAATTGGCTGTTGATTAACAGAAATACGTTCTGTCCAATCAACTAAATGTGGAGAGGTGTAAAGTCCTGTCCGATAACCAGCTTGAGTGAGAACTGATGATAGATAGGCACAGACAGAACCTTTACCATTAGTACCAGCAACATGAATTACAGGCACTTGCTGATGGGGATTACCAAGCTTGTCCAAAAGTTTGACAATGCGTGACAGTCCTAAATTAATACCGAAGTGTTGAAAGGATTGTAATAGAGAGTCGATATCCAAGATTGGGGAATGGGGATTGGGGATTGGGGAACTCGGGGCCCCCTCTGGGGATAAGGGGTAATGGGGATTGGGGATTGGGGAACTCGGGGCCCCCTCTGGGGATAAGGGGTAATGGGGATTGGGGATGTCTATTCCTTTCTGGTGAACGTTTGACTCGTGACTAACACCAAATACCAAACACCAAACACCAAAGATCTAAATACAAATTAACCGACTGCCCTTGTGACGGGAAACAGCCGGCTAAAAAATGTTAATTATGCTTAAAATTTAAGCTTCTCTGTTTAAAAAGTTTTGCACTTGTCGTAAAGCAGCTGCACCAATATTAAATACAGCCCAACCAGCAGCAATGGCTATTGGTGCTAGAACAACGGCTACACGAAAATCAATGTCCATTTTAGAACCCCTCTGTTAAATAAATTAAACTTTTGTCAACTGCTCTCATTTTTTATTGTTAGCTGAAGTGGACAAATTTTCCAGCCCCATGTGTAAAGAATGTTTACAATTTTGGGGTTTGGGGTTCGATGTTTGGTGCTTGTCAGTAAAAAGGGACAGACATTCCCAGTCCCCAGTCCCCAGTCCCCAGTCCCATTACTTCTGACTAAACCCGAGATCAGTTCCCTTCCCAGCATGAACTAAAGCTAACTTTTGGTAGCGTTCGGCGTGTTCTAATAGTTCTGCAGTTTCAGTGTCTGATAATTGGCGCAAGACTTTTCCGGGAACGCCAACTACTAATGACAATGGTGGTACATCCTTGGTGACTACTGAGCCAGCACCAATAATACTACCAGCACCAACGCGTACCCCATTCAGCACGATCGCACCGATCCCAATTAAACTGCCGCGCTCAATGTAAGCAGAATGTATCACAGCACGATGTCCTACGGTCACATGATCTTCTAATATGGTAGGAAAACCAGGATCGCCATGTAGAATAGCTCCATCTTGTATATTCGTGCATTCGCCAATATCGATGCGTTCTACATCGCCTCTGACTACTGCCCCATACCAAATGCTCACACCTGCCCTTATGTTTACGGAACCGATCACGCTCGCATTGGCTGCAACAAAGGCAGCTTGAGAAAAATCAGGAGATGGCCAGTAAGAAGCGATAGACACGATAGAATATGGATATGGTACCCAGGAACACTGGAACAACTCCAACATTTCGGGCTGGTTGCAAAAACCAGAATATCACAGGGTCAAGCTTCTATGCTGAATTAAGACACTAGTGAATGCTGTTCCTGCATCAGTCAGTGACTTTTTAGCAGTGAGCGGGTAAACCAAAGTGGTGGAGCCGAAGTGTAATATCCAACCCACTGGCGCTGGTGAAGACTAAATTATGTTTCTACGCACTTCATGATGAATCCAGGCTTGCAGTACCCAATATTTGGCCCTGAAATACAGTGTCCCCACTGTCGTCAAACAATTCCGGCGCTGACACTGACAGATACTTATTTGTGTCCGCGTCATGGGGCGTTCGAGGCTAATCCCAAAACGGGAGAATTAATTCATTTACAGTCGGGGCGACATTGGCGTAAGTGGAATAGTGAATGGTATAGGCAACATACCCATCCCGATGGTATTCGGTTTGAAATTCACGAAGCACTAGACAAACTCTATACCCAAGGTTTCCGAGCCACGCGAGTGATTATCGCTCGTCGTTATCAGGAATTAATGAGTGGTTATTTAGAACGCAGCACTCCTTGGCGTTCTGGACAGCCAGAAAATTCCTCAGCACGGCTGTACGGTTTACCTGTGGACTTTAGCCCCGAAGCAACAGAAGATCCTTGCTGGGAAGTCATTAATTTTGATTTGGAAAAAGAGCCTGGTGTCCCTGTGCGCTACCCTTATTTCCGATTATTTGAGTAAATTGTCATTAGTCATTAGTCATTAGTTATTTAGTCATTGCTGAAAAGCAAATGCCCAAGGACAAATGACTAATGACAACGGACAAATGACTAATGACATAATTATGCATCACGCTTCTATTCGGACTGCGAATATTCATCGAGCGATCGCCTTTTATGAACAACTGGGGTTTACAGTTTGTGAACGCTTCACTACAGGCTATACCCTAGCTTGTTGGATGGAAGGATTAGGTGGCAGAATTGAACTCATCCAAATTCCCGAACCAAAACCAGCCCCAGATGCTTTTGGAGATGAGCATTATGTGGGCTACTATCATCTTTCATTTGATTTAACAGAAATTACTGCCGACTTACCTAGTTGGCTGAATAATTTACAAGAACAATTAAAAATAGCGGCTCAAAGCCAGCCAGAACAATTTCAACCTCTCAAAATACTTTTAGAACCGACACAGCAGCAGATAGGCGATCGCATTTATGAGGTCGCTTTTATTGCGGATTATGACGGACTACCCCTGGAATTCATTCGGATTTTAGCAAAACTCAACTAATTTCGCTTTTATATCGATTATTTTTGCTGATAAAATATCACATCTCTGTAGTTTTGCGTAGGTGTCCAATGGAACGCAAAGATTAGACTATAGTCATCAATGCCAAAAATGTAGCTCAGTTTACAGGGTATCTACAAAATCAATGTCTGTGTTTTCCACCTTGTATAGATATCGTCTTCCTTTATTACTGTTGTGCTTTGCGATGATTGCAGTATTGTCATTTAGTGGTAAACCTGCTGAAAGTCAACACGTGCTTGCGTCACAACAGCCACATTATCAATCAATGGTAAATGAACAAGAACCCACACCTATAAAAGTGACAGACAACGTCCGCAAAACTTTGCTAGAAAATGGCTTGACGGTGCTGACAAAAGAAGTACATACAGCACCCGTAGTGACTGTGCAGGTTTGGTACAAGGTGGGTTCGCGCAATGAAGAACCAGGTGTCAATGGCATTGCTCACCAATTAGAACACATGATGTTTAAAGGTACTAAAAATCGTCCTATTCAATTTGGGCGATTGTTTAGTGCTTTAGGTAGCGACTCCAACGCCTTTACTAGCTACGATCAAACAGCGTATTACGGCACTGCAGAACGAAATAAGCTGAAATCGCTCTTATTTCTAGAAGCGGATCGGATGCAAAATGCTGTCATTGATACCGAACAACTAGCAAGTGAAAAGCGCGTAGTCATTTCTGAGTTACAAGGCTATGAAAATAGTCCTGAATACCGTCTCAATCGCGCCGTCATGGGAGCAGCCTTTCCCAATCATGCATATGGTTTACCTGTAGGCGGTACAAAAGCTGATGTAGAAAAATTTACAGTCGAGCAGGTACAGCAGTATTACCGCGAATTTTACACCCCCGAAAATGCCATTTTGGTGATTGTGGGAGATTTTCAAACTGAGTCAACTCTAGAAACAGTAAAAGAAATATTTGGTAAATTACCCAAGAGTCAAGAGTCAAGAGTCACAGAGACGCGATTAATCGCGCCTGTACAAGAGTTAACAGTCAACAGTCAACAGTCAACAGTCAACAGTCCCATTGTGCTGCGAGAACCGGGTGCAGGAAAACTCTTGCAAGTGGTTTATCAGCTACCCGATGTGAATCACCCAGATGTACCAGCGCTGGAAGTGATGGATTATATTTTGACTGAAGGACGGAATTCTCACCTTTATCAAGCATTGGTAGAATCAGGCCTAGCTAACGATATTACTGCTTATGTTTCTAGCTTACGGGAGTCTGGCTGGTATGAATTGTTAGTCACTGCTGCTCCTAAGCAAAATTTGGCAAAAATTGACTCAGTTTTAAATAAAACGATCGCAAATCTAGTAAAAACTGGAGTGACAGCAGAGGAAGTCAATCGCGCTAAAAACCAAGTTGAAGCATCTGTAATTTTAAGCAACCGCGATCTCACAAACCTAGCAATCCAATTAGGTAATGATGAGACAACTACGAGTGATTATCGCTATACAGAAAGGTACTTGGCTGGTGTCCGCAAAGTCAAACCAGCTGATGTTATCGCTGTAGTGAATAAATATCTCAAACCAGAATTACGTACAGTTGGCTGGTTTGAACCCAGTCAAAAGCAGACAAAAGCACTGACTACTAAAATTCAGTACGCGCAAACTACAGAAAAATTTTCCCCTGGTTCTCCTGTAGCACCACAAGAGGTAATCAAGTACTTACCACCTGTGGATGAAGCCACATCTCTTATCACTCGCGAACTACCGCAACAATTTACCTTGGCTAATGGTTTGCAGTTATTATTACTACCTGATAAAAGTACCCCCACAATTACCCTCAGTGGCTACATTAATGCAGGGATGGAATTTGATCCAAAAGATAAAGCTGGATTAGCATCACTGGTAGCAGATAATTTGATGAATGGTACGAAAACCCAGGACTTTTTAGCAATTGCCAAAGCTTTAGAAGAACGAGGTGCAGGTCTAGATTTTGAAGCTTATCGCGAAGGTGTGCGAATTGGAGGCGAAAGTTTAGCTAGCGACTTGCCTATACTTGTGAAAACTTTAGCAGATGTTGTGAAAAATAGTACATTTCCTGCAACAGAGCTAGAATTAGACCGCCAGCAAGCTTTGACGAATCTCAAACTAGATTTAGATGACCCTGACGAAGTAGCAATTAGAACTTTTGTTCAGTCTATTTATCCTAAAAACCATCCATTGCATACTTACCCTACAGAAAAAAGCCTACAGAGGATTAAGCGTCAGGATGTGATTGCATTTAAGGCAAAATATTATCGTCCCGATACTACGGTGTTAGCACTGGTAGGAGATTTTGATCCGATAAAAGTGCGATCGCTCATTGAAGCTGAGTTTGGTGGTTGGAAAGTTAGCGGTGAACCACCAAAATTAACATATCCGCCAGTACCAATGCCAGAAAAAATAGTGCGTGTCAACTCATTCCTCCCTGGTAAGGCTCAGGCTATCACTTATATGGGTTACACAGGCATTAACCGTCAAGATCCCCGCTTCTATGCAGCCTCAGTATTGAATCAGATTTTGGGAGGCGACACCTTATCTAGTAGGCTGGGAGCAGAAGTACGCGATCGCCAAGGTTTAACCTATGGGATTTATAGCTATTTCAAAGTAGGCAAGAATGCTGGAACATTTTGGATTGAAATGCAAACCAGCCCAGAAGATACTAGTAAAGCGATCGCTAGTACTCACGAGCAACTAAAGCAAATCCATCAGCATGGTGTCAGCGCATCCGAAGTGGAAGCCGCAAAGCAGACTCTCATCAGCAACTACAATGTTTCACTGGCAAACCCAGAGGAATTAGCAAAAAAAATTCTCATGAATCAAGTCTATGGACTCGATGAAGTGGAACTGCGCTCTTTTAGTAATAAAATTCAGCAAGTTACCCTATCTCAAGTTAATCAAGCTGCTCGTGAATTACTCCACCCCGATAAAATTGTCGTGGTAACAGCTGGGCCTGCTGTGTTGGCAGATCATACTATTCAGTAAGGAATGGGTCAATGGGGAAAAGGGGAAAGGGTAAAGGCAACTTTGAGCAAGTTACAAAAATTATTCAAAATTTTCAGTAGATTGTGATTAAGATGCAGAATTAATATCAACAATTTGCCTGAGATGCAAGTAATCAAGCGCATTTACTTCATATTAGTATTAATACTAAGCTTTGCTGTTGTAAATACAACTCCAGTCTTGGCAGCAAATGTCTCTGGCGATGTCCTTAAACAAGCTGCTATGGAAACTCCTGTGAGTTTAGGAAATGCAGCTAACGAACTAAAATTTGAACCAAATACCTTAGAATTTACAGCCGGGAAACGCTACAATCTCCGGCTGACAAATCCTAGCCAGCTAAAGCACTACTTTACTGCCAAAGACTTTGCCGATGGCATCTGGACGCAAAAAGTTGAAGCAGGCAAAGTAGAAATAAAAGGCGCTATCCACGAAGTAGAACTCAAACCTAGTGCAATAGCAGAATGGGTATTTGTGCCTCTTAAGCCAGGGAAATATAGCCTCCGATGCACTGTTCCAGGGCACGCAGAAGCGGGAATGACTGGTGTGATTACTGTTAGCAATTGATACTTTTTCAGCTAATGGAATTTGAGTGACTTTAGTGTGATTTAGCTCCCCGACTTTTTGAAAAAGTCGGGGAGCTAGGTATTGGCATTTGCCTCACCACGAGCGATCGCATCCATAACTAAGGGATGATCATAAGCTAATGCGCGTCTCAATTGCATAACTACTAATAAGGGCTGTTGACTGTTAACTGTTAACGGTCAACTGTCAACAGCCCTCACGATGGATTGTGAAACCTAAAAGCAGAATAGCTTATTTCTTTCCCTGAGTCCCTAGTAGCAAGCTCACTTTTTCTAGGTAGCAAATTCTCAAGAAAAAAATAAGTTAATTTAAATATAGATATTATTTCTCAATTAAGCTAGAACAAAATTCACCTCCAGCTACAGAGCATCAAACATTATTTAATCCCACATGAACATTTTCAGTAACTTACTTTCGCAAACAGTACAGCCGAATCCTCCCAAACAACGCCGAGGTATTGAAATTAAATCGCCGCGTGAAATAGATATTATGCGGCAATCAGCAAAAATAGTGGCAACTGTACTTAAAGAAATTTCTGAGCTAGTAGAGCCAGGAATGACTACGGCTGATTTAGATGCTCATGCGGAAAAACGCATTCGTGAAATGGGTGCTACACCAAGCTTTAAAGGATATCACGGGTTCCCTGCTTCTATTTGCTCGAGTATCAACAATGAAGTTGTACATGGAATTCCTAGTGCTAAGAAAGTTATCCGTACAGGCGATGTCTTAAAGGTAGATACGGGTGCTTATTACCAAGGTTTTCATGGCGACTCTTGCATTACAATTGCCGTTGGTGAAGTTACTCCAGAAGCAGCTAAATTGATTTGCGTAGCTGAGGAAGCTCTTTATAAAGGTATTGAACAAGTTAAAGCTGGTGTTTACTTGATGGATATTGCTGGTGCAATTGAAGATCATGTCAAAATGAACGGCTTTACTGTAGTTGAAGAATTCACTGGGCACGGTGTAGGACGTAACCTACATGAAGAACCATCAGTGTTCAACTACCGCACCCGCGAAATGCCAAATGTCAAACTACGCGCTGGTATGACATTGGCAATTGAACCAATTTTAAATGCAGGTTCTAAACATACACGTACTTTAGCCGATCGCTGGACAGCCGTAACTGTAGATAACGCCCTATCAGCTCAGTTTGAGCATACAGTATTAGTCACAGAAACAGGCTATGAAATTTTGACCGATCGCACAAATGTTTAAGTTAGGGGTTTGGTAATTGGTAATGGGTAATTGGTGTTTGCAATTTTCCTTTCCCCAGTCCCCAATCCCCAGTCCCCATTACCCCTTATCCCCAGAGGGGGCCCCGAGTTCCCCAGTCCCCAATCCCCAACCTCAACCCTGCGACTTAGGCAAATAGCGAATCACTTCTGCAACTGACCAAGCTTGTGCGATCGCCCCTTTGGGTATGTGGGGTTCATCGCCATCAAAAATTTCGGAAATGGAGCCTAGACAAGCATCAGAGGAGAAGTGTTTCAATAGGGGTTGCCAATCAAAAGGCGGTGCGGTTTCTGGGTAAAAACGTTGCCAAGAACGGATAAACGGGCCAATGAGCCAACTCCAAACAGTACCTTGATGGTAAGCGCGATCGCGTTGTTCTGGAGTTCCTTGATATTTGCCAATATATTGCGGATCGCTAGGAGCGAGACTCCGCAATCCATAGGGAGTGAGTAAACTGGAAGCTGCTAGCGCCAATACCTCACGCCCTTGTTGTTGTGAAAACCCACAATGATGTAAAGACAGCGCTAAAACGGCGTTTGGTCTAATTTGAGAATTACGGCCATCGTCTAGTTCTATAGTGTCGTATAAATAGCTGAGTTTGGGATTCCAAAACTTTTGCAGAGAATTTTTTACTTGTTGCGCTTGCTGGGCGTAACGTTGCGCTTGCTTTGCTAAACGTTCGGAAGAATTGCCATTGGGGATTTGGCTCAAGCGTTCTGCCCACTTACTCAACCAACATAAAGCAGAGTACCACAGAGCATTAATTTCCACAGGTTTACCTAGCCGGGGAGTCACAGGTTCGCCGCCTACTACCGCATCCATCCAAGTCAAGGCGACACCACAGGCTTCCCAACCCACTAGCCCATCAGTAGCATCAACATGGATATTGTAGCGAGTGCCACCGACAAATGCTTTGTGAATTTGCTGCACTACAGGAAATTGTTCTGCCAAAAACTCCCAATCTTCAGTAGCTTCTAAATATAAACCTAGAGTTTCAATCCACAACAGTGCCGCATCAATACTGTTGTAAAAAGGCTCACCACCAACATCGGGAAAGGCATTAGGAATTAAACCTTGGTGACAATAATAACCAAAAGTCCGTAATAGTCCCTTCGCTAGTTCAAAGCGTTTGGGAACTAGTGCCAACCCTGGTAAAGCCAGCAAAGTATCCCGCCCCCAGTCATTGAACCAGTGATAACCTGCAATCACCGTAGGGCCAGCTATGGAAGCGCGATAGACAATAAATTGATCGCTGGCTTTTAATAGTTGTTGCAGAATGGGGCATGGGGCATGGGGCATTGGGCATTGGTAATTGGTAATTGGTAATGGGTGATGGGTAATTGATACGTCCTCATCTCCCTCATCTCCCTCATCCCAGCCGAAAATCTGGGAAAGTCTTTCTTGTTCTGCCTCAATCGCTTCTATAAAAGTCTCGTCAGTGAGAGGGGCTAATTTTAAATCGGGGAAGCCTAATCTTACTTCTAAGGTGACACAATCTCCGGGTTGGAGAGTCACTGTTAAGTAACCAGGGCTATAAAGGTCTTCGCGATCGCCTAATCCGCGTTTGGTTTCTTCTAACAGGCGGTAATTCCAGTACCACACCGCGTCAGCTTGATACTCTCCTTGTGTCCAACGCAAATGCCAAGGTGTACCAAATTTTCCAGCCACGATTGCTTGCAAGCAAACTTGTTGGGGTAACAAGATTTGTGAGAAGTGTAATTCTGGAGAAGCAGTTTGCTGATAATGAAAGTCGCGATCGCCTATCAGCAAGCGTAGCCTTAAAAGACCTTCTTCCCGGCCTTCATAGCGATACTGGATTAACAGACGATGGCATAAGGTGGGGGATGAGGCGGATTGAAGAGAATTTTCCCCCATGCTTGTAGAGACGCGATTCATCGCGTCTTTAATCGCGTCTCTACCCTGCTCCCCTGCTCTTGCCTCTAACCCATAGGGCATGATTAACTGTCTACTGAGTTGCCAATTATCTTGGCCCCAAACCCATTTTGGTACTGGGTTAAGCTCAAAGGCACGCAGCAGTTGGTAGCCTGTTGGTTCAATTCGTCCACTGTCCCAGTAATTTGTCCCTAAGGGTACAACTTTCCCTTCGACTTCCAAACTAGCTTCGAGGTGCGAAAGTAGCAGGGTACGACCGGAAGGGGGATTTGTCGCGGCAAAAAACCAACCATGATAGGTACGTGTACGGATATCCGAAACCGTTCCACTAGCAAAACTACCCAAACCATTAGTCAGTAACCATTCTCTTGTATCTAAATTAGCCATTTGCTACTCAAAATCGTTATGACTATGATATAGTCGTAACAGATCGTAATTAAACTGTGAGAGCGTGGATGGGTGAGTTTTACCTGACCCGAATTCCAACGCTAGTAAATAAATATAAGTTGAAGGAGAATTAGGTTCATGTCCCTCACTTACGGAACAGAAGGATGGCTTCGCGTTGGTCAACAGGCTCCAGACTTTACAGCAACAGCTGTAGTGGATCAAGAATTTAAGACAATCAAGCTTTCCGACTATCGCGGTAAGTATGTAGTTTTATTCTTTTATCCCTTAGACTTTACCTTTGTTTGCCCCACTGAAATCACAGCATTTAGCGATCGCTACGAAGAATTCAAGAAACTTAACACCGAAATTTTGGGTGTTTCCGTTGATAGCGAATTCTCTCACTTGGCTTGGATTCAGACTGACCGCAAATCTGGTGGTGTAGGCGACTTAAATTATCCTTTAGTTGCTGACATCAAAAAAGAGGTAAGCGCTGCTTATAACGTACTCGACCCAGCAGCAGGTATTGCTTTACGCGGTTTATTCATCATTGATAAAGATGGTGTGATCCAGCACGCTACCATTAACAACCTAGCTTTTGGTCGTAGCGTTGATGAAACCTTACGGACATTGCAAGCGATTCAGTATGTCCAATCTCACCCCGATGAAGTTTGCCCTGCTGGTTGGCAACCTGGTGACAAGACTATGAATCCCGACCCCGTGAAATCTAAAGTTTACTTCTCTGCTGTCTAGTAGTTTGCCAAGGAAGCCGGGGGAAAGGGTAAGGGGAAAAAAGGAAAAAATTTTCACCCCCTTTTACTCACCTAAACCCAGCAAATTAGGCTTGCCATCTGACTAGATTTCTCTTGCCAGAAAACTGCAAAGCAGTATACTGGATTTAAGAGCAGTATCAATTATTACCACAGATAACCACAGATGAACACAGATAAACATTAATCCGTGTCAACTTCAGTGCCAATCTGTGGTTTTTTCATGTTTTAGGATGGAATTAGAGTATTGGGCATGGGGGATTGGGCATAGGGCATGGACTATTTTTATATTTAACTCTCTCATCCCTTTTGACCTTTGACCCTTGACTTTTGACTCTGGACTCTGGACTTTAAATTATCAAAGATAAAATATGCTAACTTCAACAGATTTTAGCGGCTTATTCAATGAGCGCTTCTTCCACAATTTTCTGCCAATTCCTGCTATCTATGAACTACGATTAGATGTGGGAACGCCAGATTTTCAACTGCCAGATATTACAAATGGTACTTTGCTGAAGCTTTCAAATTACAGAGGCAAACAACCAGTTTTATTGGCGTTTACCAGAATATTTACAGAAAAACAATATTGTCCTTTTTGCTATCCTCACATCAAATCTTTGAATGAAAACTACGAAGAATTTCAAAAGCGTGGGATAGAAGTTTTGATGATTACGAGTACAGATGAAAGGCAGAGTCAAATTGTTGTCAGAGATTTAGGCTTAAAAATGCCGTTATTGAGTGACCCTGCTTGTAAAGTATTTCGGCGCTATCGAGTAGGACAAGCTCTAGGAGCACCTTTACCTGCACAGTTTGTATTAGATAAAGACGGAAAACTCCGTTATTATCATTTATTTTCTTTTTTGGATCATAATGCCAGTGTAGAAACACTATTAGCTAAATTTTAGCTGTTTAGTAGTTTGATAAACTTTACCAAAAAATTCCCAGGTGACAGTTTAGATAAACTCTAATTGTCTTAATTACGAATTACGAATTGCTTTAATGTAGAAAATTGGCATTGATTAATTTATCAAAAGTCATGAGGTTTGCTTATGTTGACACTTTATCATGCACCGCTTTCTCCTAACTCGCGCCGAGTTTGGATTACATTGATAGAAAAAGGGCTAGAGTTTGAACTAGTAGAAATCAAACTCAATGGAGAGCAATTTAAACCAGATTTTTTAGAAATTAGCCCTTTTCACCATATTCCAGCTTTAGTAGATGGCGACTTTAAAGTAATCGAATCATTGGCGATTCTAGATTATTTAGAAGCAAAATATCCCAATCCGGTGATGCTACCTGAAGATCCAAAAGATTTAGCGATCGCACGGATGGTACAACTGGTAACTGTCAATGAACTTTTGCCACCAACTACCACGTTTTTACCTCAGTTTCTAGGCTTACCCCCAGGAGATCCAGAAAAAATCCGGCAGTCAGAGGAAAAAATTTCTGTAGTACTTAAGTTCTTTGAGAGTTTATTAGACGATCGCCCTTACTTTGGTAGTAACAACCTGACCTTAGCAGAGGTTGTGGCTGGAACTGTAGTATATGTATTGCCTAAAGTGGGCATATCTTTAATTGATTATCCCAAATTAAGTGCTTGGAGCGATCGCTTAATAGCACGTCCATCGTGGCAAGCTACTCAAATTACTCCAGAGATGATCAAAGATTTTCGAGCTGTTTTAGAGGCAAGAAAGGCACAGCAAGCTACAAGCTAGCACTGCTACCTTATAATTTAAAATTCAAAATTACGTTTAATGTGAATTAAGCGGTCAGGATTTCAAGCCTATTTATGTTTCTTAACATATGTTTGCTTTCATTCCACCGACTTATACCAATTCAAATACTGTTTGCGACACATCAATATATTTTAGAGGTCACGGCATTGCCGTGCCCCTACAACCTGTCGCATTCTTGTTTCCAATTGGTATTACTTATTTTTTTGCTTTTTTCAACTCAGCTTCTCTGAGTCTTTTTGTGCTTTTAATCTAAAGTTCAGTATATATTCGTGTCTGAATATTTAAAGCCTCTATCAATGCGTTGAGCGAAATTCCACGCAGATTTGCTAATTCTATTAAATTATTGAGATATTCGGCTTGGAGTGTTTCTATCTGTTCAGTCAAGCCTAATAACTCTCCATATTCATAGCTTGTCAGCGTAGCAGCATCTTTTTTAGCTATTAATCTCTCATGAGATTTTTGAATATCTAAAGGGATGGGTTCACTAATCTCTGCTAATAATTCAGCTTCGTATTCTAGCTGCTGTTTAATTTGGCGTTGTCTTTGCAGTGCTAGAACTTGAGATACAAAGTTATCTAAATCTTGCTGGTTTAATTGCTCAACAGCTTTGAGCAATTGTGCTAATGATAGTTGGATTTCAACTTTCACTGTTGACATTTGATGTATTTTGCCACCTAATTTCTAGGTATTCTACCAAGCGAGCTATGAAATAGGGTGTTAACAAACTATGAAAAAGCACAACTCCAACCTTTCATGCAAATCTCAGCTGGAGTGTGAGCAAATAATAGCGATCGCTTGGTAGTTAATTACTTTCCATCTAACCTGATCATGAGCCAGATAAATTAAGGTCATTTCACTACTGCAATCAACAACAACAAGACCTAGTATCAATCTTAACCAAACCAGTGAGATGGTTCAAAACCAGGTTGGATTTTTTCGCAAAGGTGATGACTAATCCAATCTGATTTATCTTTAAAAATGGTGTAAATACCTTGATGAATCAAATTTTGTACATATAGTTGTTGTTCTAAAGGACTACGCGGCAACTTAGACTTAATTAAGTATTCTTTGTCATCTTCAGAAAATGGAATATGTCCCTCAAAATTAGAGTAGTAAAGGCAAGGAATACGGTTAAGGACAAATTTAATTAATTCTTGGCGTAAATCAGGAATAGCAAAAGCTTGTTGGTAAGGGTTGTATGGATAGGTATCCAACACACTTTCAATCTCGCCTTGTACTGATTGCTGTGTTAATTTAACAACTGTTTGCATAACTATTCATCTCCTTTTTTATCTAGTCAATAACTTGTCAGGAATAAAGTTTCTAGGTGGCAAAATTGACAAAATAACCAGCTAGAACTGATTGACATTAAGAGATGCTCTAACCCTGAATAGCAAATTTTATCTCGGTACAATTATCAAAGCTCTATCCTGTCTATTTTTAGTTAAAACTTATACTCAATGCTGGTATAAATCGTAGAAACAGCATTCAATAAAATGGATAAGTACCGTGTTTTATCTCTCTAATGTTAATTATCCAAAATTTTTTAGTCTGTATCTGTAAACTACACAAAACGCAGCAAAAGTTCTTGGGGATCAATTATTTTAGTAACGAAACAGAATTAATTGTTGCTAAAGATTAATCCGTGTAAATGCATGATGGTGTTTACATTACTTATAAATGTTTGCTACAGTTCTAGCTGAATTATTGCGATAGTTGAAATAGATGATTGAGAAAATTCCTTGTATTTATTACATAAATTGCCTCTATTAGCTTAAAAAAGTAACATAAGATACTTAAGTAACCAGTGTATTCATAGATAAAATTATTCGGGAGAAAAGTTGAAAAAATTAACATTAGGTAAAGACCTTAGCTGTTGATTAATTTTCACAGCAGCAGTTATTCCAGACAGCATTGCACCTTCTACAAAATTGCCACCACACCAATCGCCACAACAGATTAAAGGTAGAGGAGTGTTAGCAGATAAAATCGTTTCCTTCCAAGGACGACTAACAAAGGCATAGCGCCAGCGATGTACTTGCATCCAGTCAGGAGTTGCTAACCAAGGAATTGTTAAGGTTTGGGCTGTATGTTGCAACATATACTCTCCAACTGCATTTAAATCTGCGGATTCTAGATGCTGTTGGGCAAAAACTGCACTACTTTGCACGACAAAGTGTGGCTGTTGAGGATTGGGACGCTTGCTACTGTCTAAACCAATCCATGCAATATCAGGATCGTCTACAAAAGTTAAAGCTTTCCATTCAGGAAGGGGTTGAGATGTAGAAGGATAACCTGCGATCGCACTAATACATGGCTGAAATTCTACAGAACTGAGATGCTCAATAAAGGTAGCATCTAATAAACTGCCACTTAAAGGCGCTAAAAGAGCTAATGCTTGGGGTGCAGGAATTGCCACCACTAAGGCATTAGCTGTAATTTCCTCGTTACTCGATTCCAGAGTTAACCGCCAGCTATTTTCCGTATAATTTAGGGCAATTACACGCTGATTTAGTACAATATCCAACCCTGGAGCAATAAACTTGGCAATAGCGCTCATTCCCTGAGGTGCAACATAACGAGGACTACGGCTTTCGGGTGGAATAATGCCAATATCACTTTTGAATTCGTAAACTGTATCTGTCCAAATTTGCAACACATTAGCATTGCATAATAAATCGACAAAACCTTGCAGCAATTCACCTTTGGGTTTGAGGTAACAAGCACCATGATCTGCTGAAGTTCCTTGTAAGCGACGTGTTGCGAGTCTTCCGCCTAAACCACGAGATTTTTCGACAACTATTACCGAATATCCGGCTTTTCTTAACTGCTGGGCGCAGACTAAACCTGCCATCCCTGCACCAATTACTGCAACATCAGTCATTAATTAATCGTCCTTGGTGAGAAGCCTCATTGGTTATTATCAGATGACAAAGCTATAAAGACTACTAATTGACTGCTGAAAGCTGGTAGTAGAATAAGGTACAGAAAGCAGCACGGAAGGGAGGAAGGGAAGTTGGATGAACTGAGGGCGGCTTTAGAGCTAGCAACTGAAGATGAATTGCAAGACTTAACGGCAATTCTGTTTAGTCGTAAGTTCAATCCTTTAGACTACGTTCACACACCTGAACCGATTGAAGTTCAAAGCCAAGATAGACAAGCGTGGTTAGATACATTAGAAAATCGTTTTCGCTTTTTGGCTGCAGATGGGATGACAGTATTACGGGGACGCACCAGCCAGGTAACTTATCGACAAGCGCTAATTCAAGTATGTAAGTATTTAAAAATTCCTTATTCTAGTCAGCTAGCAACTGTTGATTTAGAAGCAGAAGTATTTTTGCATCTATTAGGGCAAGTATGGAAAAAATTGCCCGAACAGGAAAAGCAAAAATTAACTGTTCGGGTACAGCGTCAGCTGATGAAATCGGAATTGAAACAACCCCTACCACTTTTATTACAAAAAGACCCCTTAGGATTAATTTTTAAAGGTGGTAGTGCTTTAGCCGTGACTTCTGTAATTCAACCATTGGTGCTAAAACAAATTGCTCGCCAATTTGCTACACATTTTGCTACTTATCAAGTAGCCAAAGAAGCAGCAGTGCAAGGTTCAACAGTAGCAACAGCGCAGTTTCAAAACTATGTTGCTTTGCAAATGGCAAAGCGAGGTATGACTGTGAATGCGGCTCGTTATGGCGCAGTACGTAGTATCTTCTCGTTTATTGGGCCAGTTATGTGGGCTTGGTTTTTTGCAGATTTAGGATGGAGAGCGATCGCTACTAATTACGGTAGAATCATTCCCACCATCTTTGCCTTAGCGCAAATTCGTCTCACCCGTACTGAATGTTGGGAGTTAGCTTGAAGCAAGCTGTTTATCATCCCAATCCGGCTTTGCAATTACCTTGGAATTTAACTCAATTGGGATTGATTTTCTTCCCATTGAGTCCCTTCCTGGGGGCTGTATTGATAGTTTTGGCATCCTTAATTACTGTGGCACGCCAATGGAGCAAAATTATCCGTCGCCCTCTTAATTGGGGATTTGCACTGCTAAGTTTATTGCTCATCATTACGGCTGGGTTTGCCTATGACAAAACCACAGCTTACGTTGGTTTATTTAATTTCATTCCCTACTTTATTATTTTTGCGGGATTGAGTGCGCTGTTTCAAAAAACCGCCCAATTGCGACAAATAGCTTGGATTTTGGTAGTTGCTTCCGTGCCAATCACAATTTTGGGCTTTGGGCAGTTATTTTTAGGCTGGAATTTAGATTTAAAGTTTGTGTGGATTGTTTTAGAGTGGACGATCGCACCAGGAGGAACTCCACCAGGGCGCATGGCTTCTATCTTAATGCACGCTAACACCTTAGCGGCTTACCTGGTAATCATGTTCACTCTGGGGTTAGCTTTAGCGCTAGAACAGTGGCAATTAATCAAAAAGAAAACTCAAAATTCCCCAATCCCCAATCCCCAATCCCTCAACCCCCTCATCTTTCTCACTATCGCCGGAATTCTCAACTTCATTGCCTTAATTTTTACTAACTCACGCAATGGATGGGCGATCGCAATTTTTGTGTGTTTAGCTTATGCACTATACCAAGGTTGGCGGATTTTAGTTGGTGGTGTAGCTGCTATCGTCACTACTGTAATGCTAGCAGCGTTTGCACCTTCTCCAGTCGCCCAGTTCTTTCGCAACTTCGTTCCAGCTTTCTTTTGGGCGCGTTTAAATGATGATATGTATCCCAATCGGCCAGTGGCTTTAATGCGAAAAACCCAATGGCATTTTGCTTGGAATTTAACTCAACAACATCCTTGGACTGGCTGGGGGTTACGCAATTTTTTAAAACTTTATAAAGCCGAAACGCACCTCGGTTTAGGTCATCCACACAACTTATTTTTGATGTTATCTGCGGAAACTGGAATACCTGCTACCCTATTATTTTGTGGTTTAATCGCCTGGGTTGTGATTGCAGCTATCAAAGTTTTGCAAAAGCCACAATTTTTAGCTCAAGAAGACAGATTGATATTTTTTAGTTATGTCTTAGTTTTGTTGGGATGGGTACTCTTTAATATGGTTGATGTTACTATCTATGATTTCCGTCTAAATACTCTATTTTGGTTAATATTATCTGCAGTTTGTGGATTAGTTTATCGCTACAATCAAGATGGTAGAATTCAATCGCAACAAGATGAGAGAATCGGTTAAGCGATTGTATATTTCTTATACCAATTCAAATAATGTTTGCAAAACACCAAATATATTCTAGAGGGCATAGCAATGCCCATACGTGTCAACTTAAGCTAAAAACTATATAGGGCGGGCGTTGTAAAAATACCTCGCGCCCTCATCCCCTAACCCCTTCTCCCCCTGGAGAAGGAGAACTAAATCTCTGGCTCCCTTCTCCCTGTGGGAGAGGGGTTGGGGGAGAGGGCCAACCCTTGCAACCAAGCGGTTTTCACGTTAAGTTGACACCAATGGGCAATGCCTTGCCCCTACAATCTGTCACATTTTTTTCAAACTGGTATTAGTTGGAAGTCCCTCAATACAGTTCGGATAAGACAAATCAATTGAGTTGCATTTGATATTAGCTGCAAAATAAATATTTTCTGTATTTAACACCATTAGGTACGTTAGCATTCGATTAACGCACCTAAAATTTTGTTTAGCTAAGTGGAGAGTGCAAATTTACTTTTAATAGTTTGATTATCATATTAATTAATTTAGCTGGCTCAATTGGCTTAGAAGCATACATATGAAAGCCGGCTGCTATGGCTTCTGTAGAATCTTCTTCTCTAGCATAGGCTGTTAACGCAATGGCTGGAATTTGCCCGCCTCGTTCTGCTTCCAGCATTTTGACTTTACGGATGAGTGTGTAGCCATCTTCTTCAGGCATACCAATATCGCTAATTAATATCTCTGGTGGATATTCTTGAATTGCTAACATTGCTTCGTTAACTGAGCTAACAGATCTGACTGTAGCTCCGGATTGCTGTAGTGCGGCTGACAGAAAAAGGCGTGTATCAGTATCATCATCTACAACTAGCAATTGCACATTATTTAGAGGTAATTGCGGTGAAGATACAGATTCTACAATTGCTGTTTTTTCTGGATTTTGTGGCTGTTTTGCTGCTAAAAGCGGCAATTTTACAGTAAAAGTTGCGCCTTGTCCTTCACCAGGGCTATCTGCATAAATCTTTCCGTGGTGTAATTCTACCAAGTGGCGGGCGATCGCTAATCCTAATCCTAGTCCTGTGTGGCTGCGGGTGGTACTACCGTCGGCTTGGCGGAAGCGATCAAAAACATATCTGAGAAAGTCTGGTTGAATACCAATTCCGGTATCACTGACTTGAATTTGAGCGTAGTTGTTGTCAGTGGAAAGGGTAATATCCACACGTCCGTTTTCTGGTGTGAACTTGATGGCATTACTAAGTAGATTCCAGACGACTTGCTGCAAGCGATCCGGATCGCCAGAAACCATAAAGGGTGAGGCTAGATGCTTTGCTAGAGAGAAATGACCGTTATTTTCTTTATTTGGGGCAATGTTTGCTTTCTCTGTGGCAGGTATCGCAAATTCAAAGGCAATATTTTTAGCTTCAGCTTGTAACCGGACTGTCTCTACTGCGGTTTCAATCACTGAAACGAGGTTAACAGGGCAAATATTTAACACCAACTTGCCGCGAATAATTCTGGAGACATCTAAAATATCTTCAATGAGTTGCTCTTGCAAACGTGCATTGCGTTCAATAGTTTCTAAAGCACGGGCTGTAGCTTTCTCATCGAGTTTGCGATTGCGGAGCAGTTTAGCCCAACCGAGAATCGAGTTGAGAGGTGTCCGCAGTTCGTGAGACAGAGTAGCCAGGAACTCATCCTTCATGCGGTTTGTGGCTTCCGCTTCCTTGAGGGCTGCTTGTTCGCGAATTAATTTAGCGCGTTCTTCCTCAGCTTGTTTGCGATCGCTAATATCTTCTACTGTCCCCACATAACCGATGACTGTGCCTTCATTAGAAAGCATAGGTGAGGAACGCAAGGTTAACCAGCGCACAGTTCCAGTGGCAGTAACAATACTAAATTCACTATAGTATTCTTTTCCCTGTTGAGCCGCCGCCGACCAATCGGCAAATATCCTGTCTCTATCTTCAGGACGAAGCGATCGCAACCAACCTGTGCCTAAACAATCCTCATCAGAAATGTCCAAAATACTTTGGTAGCGGGGATTAGTATAAGTGCAATTACTGTCAATATCTGTAAGAAAAATGCCTACGGGTGAGCAAGCCGATAACGAGCGAAACTGTTCTTCGCTTTTTCTCAAATCGGCGTTTAAGGCGGCGAGTTGGTTAGCTTGTCTTTCTATCTTTGCCGTTTTCTGAAATAAATCAACAAACGCCGCGACTTTCGATTTTAAGATTTCCGGTTCGATGGGTTTAAATAAATAGTCTACTGCGCCTAGAGAATAGCCTTTAAATACCATTGAATCGTTGGTACTAAATGCAGTTAAAAAGATGATGGGTGTGTGACGCGATCGCTCTCGTTGGCGAATTAGCGTAGCCGTCTCAAAGCCATCCATTTCTGGCATTTGTACATCGAGCAAAATTACTGCAAAATCTTGATTGAGTAAACACCTCAAAGCTTGGGCCCCTGATGTCGCCCTGACCAAATTTTGACCTAAACCTTGCAGTATTGCTTCTAAGGCCAACAAGTTTTCCGAGTGGTCATCAACCAGGAGAATATTTACTGGTAATTCGGACGGCATTATAGGTATAGACTCCTAGGTAGACTAAAAACAAATTTCTACGCTATTTTATAGACTTTCAACCTTGGAAGAGGTATTTTACAACTGTCGTAGGTTACAAATTTTGTGAACTGAGGGAATAGGGATTGGGAACTAGACTAGATATATATGCCAGTTAAATGCGGAACCAAATATGACACATATATCCCAGCAACGACGCACCCGCATCTTACCTCCATCTCCTATCGTGCCAGAGCAAAAGCGTCATCAGCGAGAACAACGTGATGCCCTTGCAGCAAAGTGCCGTGAGATTTTTGAGCGCTTGCGTCCGCAACTGATAGAGACAAATTACAACTGGCATATTGCCATTGACCCAGAGACAGAAGATTACCTCCTTGACTTAACTTTAAAAGGGATAACGCAAAAAATTCGTGATACTTACGGTAATACTAATCAAGTAAAACTGACTATCTTTCGACTTAACGATACAGGAACCTGTGGCAGGCTATGGCTGTAGGTTCATTTGGAGATAACGGCGAGCTATTTTTTGAAATTCAGCTTGTTAGTGTTAACGGTGAAGAATTTATCATTGAAGCCTTATTTGATACAGGGTTTACAGATGGCTGGTTAGCTATCAATACTCAAGACCTGGATGCTTTGGGGTGGTCATTGCTAGCCGCACAAGTTGAAATGACCACAGCACGCGGGAACGCAAGGTTAGACATCCATGAAGGCAAAATTATCATTGATGGAATTGAAGCCATAATCCCCGTCCATGTCGGTGATGAGATTCCCGATACCATTATGGGTTCTTTGTGGCTGGATACTATGCAGCTAATCGTGAATAAACCAAGAAACATATTGACTTTAGAGATGGTGGACGAATAAAAGACTCAAATAATTTTGGATTGGGGACTGGGGAACTCGGGGCCCCCTTTGGGGATAAGGGGTAATGGGGACTGGGGACTGGGAAAAGGAAGAGGTAGGGAGCAGGGAAAGAAATAATTAATGACAAACACCAATTACCCATTACCAATTACCTATGACTAATGCCCCATGCCCAATGCCCAATGCCCCATGCCCAATGCCCCATTACCTATACAACCAAACCCGCAATAGCGAAAGCAACTGTTCTGTATCTACGGGTTTGGTGATGTAGTCGGATGCACCTGCTTCAATACATTTTTCGCGATCGCCTTGCATGGCTTTGGCGGTGAGGGCAATGATTGGTAAAGCTCTAAATTGATGGTTTTGGCGAATCAGGCGAGTGGTTTCGTAACCATCCATTTCTGGCATCATGACATCCATTAATACAACATCAATATCCGGGGTAGTTTCCAAGGTGCGAATGCCTTCTCTACCGTTTTCTGCATATAAGACCTGCATTTGATAACGCTCTAGCATACTGGTGAGGGCGAAGATGTTACGCACATCGTCGTCTACTATGAGTACTTTTTTACCTGTTAGCAAGTAGTCTCTCGCATGGAGTTGTTCGAGAATTTCCCGCTTGGGTGCAGGCAAATTGGCTTGGACTCGGTGCAAGAATAAGGCTGTTTCGTCTAAGAGACGTTCGGGCGATCGCACGTCTTTAACAATAATCGTGTCTGCTATCCGTCTCAATTCTGTTTCTTGTACTCGGTTTAGTTCTTGACCTGTATAAACAATTACAGGCAGATTTTCACCATGAGGTAGCTGCTTGATTTGTTCAATTAGTTCAAAACCAGTCATATCTGGTAGCCCTAAGTCGAGAACCAAGCAATCAAAATGCTGGGTGCGAATGGCTTCTAGGGCATCTGCACCTGTACCTACGGCGGTGGTAGTTACGTCGCTGTTACCAATTAATTCCACAATACTGTGGCGTTGATTTTCGTCATCTTCGACTACTAGTAGGCTTTTCACCCGACGTTCGATAAAACCTTTGATTTTGGTTAAGGCTTCGGAGATGATTTCGCTGGTTAAGGGCTTTTGCAGATATGCGATCGCGCCTAATTGTAAACCGCGTTGTCGTCCTTCTTCCACTGTCATAATATGTACGGGAATGTGACGGGTGCGGGGGTTATGTTTGAGGCGATCTAATACTGTCCAACCATCGATTTCTGGCAAGCGGATATCTAGCAAGATAGCTGAGGGTAGATATTGCTGTGCTAGAGTTAGCCCTATTCTGCCGTTTTGGGCGGTAATCGCCTTAAATCCTTGCTGGCGTGCCATATCTAGCAGGATACGGGCAAAATTAATGTCATCTTCCACAATCAGCAGTACGCGATCGTCTTCTGCGAGAATAGAGCGATCGTCCATGAGGGATTGGGGATTGGGTACTGGGTACTGGGGATTGGGTTGTGTCCTGACTGATAAAGGTTCAGTACTCAGCACTCTCGACTCTGGAGAGAGTTGGGGGAGGTAGAAAGTAAAGGTACTACCTTGATTGGGATGGCTGACAAGTTTAATTTCACCACCAAATAGGCGGGCGATTTCGCGGCTAATGGATAAGCCTAAGCCTGTACCGCCATATTTGCGGCTGGTGCTACCATCAGCTTGTTGAAAGGCTTCAAAAATTACTTTTTGTTTTTCTGGTGCAATCCCGATACCTGTATCGCTAACAGAGAAAGCAATCACAGCTTGGGCGCGATTTAAAGTTTCTTGAGATTGACTCCAGCCTTGTTTTGCCACTTCTACCCGCAAACGGACTTCCCCAGTTTCGGTAAATTTAAAGGCATTGGAAAGGAGATTTTTCAGGACTTGTTGTAAACGTTTGGCATCAGTGTAGATGGTTTGTGGTAATTCGGGAGCAAATTCCACGTTAAAGGCGAGTCCTTTATTTTGGGCAATTTGCCCGAATGTGCGCTCAAGTTGTTCGCCTAACTCCGAAAATAACATTTGGTTCATGTCAATTGACATGGTTCCCGATTCGATTTTGGCTAAATCTAAAATGTCATTAATTAAGGTCAACAAGTCAGTACCAGCTGAGTAAATTGTCTGGCTATATTCCACTTGCTTGGTAGTGAGATTACCTTCAACGTTATCTGTTAACAGCTTCGCCAAAATCAGCAAGCTGTTGAGTGGTGTCCGCAATTCATGGGACATATTCGCCAGAAATTCGGATTTATATTTAGATGAAAGGGCTAATTGTTCGGCTTTCTCTTCTAAAGAACGTCTAGCTTGTTCAATCTCTAGGTTTTTCCGTTCCACTTCTTTCTTTTGCAGCGCCAACAACTCAGCTTTTTCTTCTAATTCGGCGTTGGTTTGTTGTAGTTCTTCTTGTTGTCCTTTGAGCAAATCTTCGGAAGCTTTGAGTGATTGGGCTTGCTGTTCTAGTCGCTTGTTAGTTTCCCTCAGTTCGTTTTGCTGGGTTTGTAGTTCTTCTGCTAAAGATTGGGATTGTTTGAGCAATTCTTCCGTCCGCATGGAAGCTGCAATTGTATTTAAGACGATCGCAATACTTTCTGTGAGTTGATCGAAGAATGTTAAATGTATTTCACTAAAGCGCCGGAAGGAAGCTAATTCAATTACGGCTGTGACTTGTCCTTCAAACAATACAGGTAAGACAACAGCATTCAAGGGCGCAGCTTCCCCTAAACCAGAGCTAATTTTGACATAATCACCAGGTACTTCTGTTAACAGAATCCGTTCTTTTTCCAAAGCACATTGTCCTACCAAACCTTCACCCATGTAGAAGCGGTTGGCTAAATGGCGGCGTTCCCGGTAAGCATAGCTACTCAATAATTTGAGGAATGCTTGATTATCTGCGGCTTCCATCATGTAGAATACGCCATGCTGCGCGCCTACTAACGGCGCTAGTTCTGAGAGGATGAGTTTAGAAACTGTTTCTAAATCGCGCTGACCTTGCAGCATTCGCGTAAACTTCGCCAGGTTAGTTTTTAACCAATCCTGCTCAGTATTTTTCTGGGTGGTCTCTCGCAGGTTGGCAATCATTTGGTTGATGTTGTCTTTCAGGATAGCGACTTCCCCTAAAGCTTCCACCGCAATCGACCGAGTTAAATCGCCCTTAGTTACGGCTGTAGCTACTTCTGCGATCGCCCTTAGCTGTGTAGTTAAAGTTGCAGCCAGTTCATTCACATTATCAGTCAAATCTTTCCATGTACCCGCCGCCCCTGGTACTCTGGCTTGACCGCCTAATTTTCCTTCGATTCCTACTTCCCGCGCTACTGTGGTTACCTGATTGGCGAAGGTGGCTAGGGTATCAATCATTTCATTGATTGTCTCAGCTAGGGTTTCAATTTCGCCCTTCGCATCTAACATTAATTTGCGTTTCAAGTCCCCATTTGCCACCGCCGTTACCACTCGGGCGATACCGCGCACCTGGGCTGTTAAATTACCCGCCATCGAGTTGACATTATCAGTCAAATCCTTCCAAGTCCCCGCCACACCTTGGACTTGCGCTTGACCGCCTAATTTTCCTTCCGTTCCCACTTCTCGCGCTACCCGCGTTACTTCCGAAGCAAAGGAACTGAGTTGATCCACCATTGTATTGATAGTGTCTTTCAACTCCAAAATTTCCCCGCGCACATCTACGGTGATTTTCTTGGATAAATCACCATTCGCCACCGCTTTGGTAACTTCTGCAATGTTCCGTACTTGGGCTGTCAGGTTACCCGCCATTGAGTTCACATTGTCGGTCAAGTCTTTCCACGTTCCCGCTACCCCTCGGACGTAGGCTTGTACACCTAATTTACCTTCCGTTCCCACCTCCCTTGCTACCCGCGTTACTTCCGAAGCAAAGGAGTTGAGTTGATCCACCATCGTATTGATGGTATTTTTCAACTCTAAAATTTCGCCCTTCACATCCACAGTAATTTTCTTGGAAAGGTCGCCATTCGCCACCGCCGTTGTTACTTCCGCGATGTTCCGCACTTGGGCTGTCAAGCTTCCCGCCATGAAGTTAACGCTGTCGGTGAGGTCTTTCCAGGTTCCCGCGACTCCTTTTACCTCAGCTTGTACGCCGAGTTTTCCTTCCGTTCCCACCTCTCGCGCTACTCTGGTTACCTCAGAAGCAAAGGAGTTGAGTTGATCCACCATTGTATTAACGGTGTTTTTCAACTCCAAAATTTCTCCTTTGACATCCACAGAAATTTTCTTCGAGAGGTCGCCATTCGCCACCGCTGTGGTAACTGCGGCGATGTTCCGCACTTGGGCTGTCAAACTTCCCGCCATGAAATTCACGCTGTCGGTGAGGTCTTTCCAGGTTCCCGCGACACCGCGCACATCAGCTTGTACGCCCAGTTTCCCTTCACTTCCCACCTCTCGGGCTACTCTGGTTACCTCAGATGCAAAGGAGTTTAACTGATCCACCATGATATTGATGGTGTTTTTCAACTCCAGAATTTCGCCTTTAACTTGCACAGTAATTTTCTTCGATAAGTCACCATTTGCGATCGCAGTTGCAACTTCTGCAATGTTCCTTACTTGATCGGTGAGGTTCCCTGCCATCATATTCACCGCACCTGTTAAGTCTTTCCAGGTTCCAGCAACACCGCGTACTTCCGCTTGTACGCCGAGTTTCCCTTCTGTTCCCACCTCTCGCGCTACCCTGGTTACCTCAGATGCGAAGGAACTGAGTTGATCTACCATCGTGTTGATAGTGTTTTTCAACTCCAAAATTTCACCCTTCACATCCACGGTAATCTTCTTGGATAAGTCGCCAGTCGCCACCGCCGTTGTCACTTCCGCAATATTCCGCACTTGGGCTGTCAAACTTCCTGCCATGAAGTTCACACTGTCTGTGAGGTCTTTCCACGTCCCCGCCACACCGCGCACATCTGCTTGTACACCCAGCTTTCCTTCGCTTCCCACCTCTCGCGCTACCCGCGTTACCTCCGAAGCAAAGGAGTTTAATTGATCTACCATCGTGTTGATAGTGTTTTTCAACTCCAAAATTTCACCCTTCACATCCACCGTGATTTTCTTGGATAAGTCGCCAGTCGCTACCGCCGTCGTTACTTCCGCGATGTTCCGCACCTGGGCTGTCAAACTTCCCGCCATGAAATTCACGCTGTCGGTGAGGTCTTTCCACGTACCCGCCACACCTCGCACTTCTGCTTGACCGCCTAGTTTTCCTTCTGCACCCACTTCCCGCGCTACCCGCGTTACTTCCGATGCAAAGGAGTTGAGTTGATCCACCATGATGTTGACGGTGTTTTTCAACTCCAAAATTTCGCCCTTCACATCCACAGTGATTTTCTTGGAAAGGTCACCATTCGCCACCGCCGTGGTCACTTCCGCAATATTACGCACCTGGGCTGTCAAATTACCTGCCATCAAGTTGACGTTGTCGGTGAGGTCTTTCCAGGTACCCGCCACACCGCGCACTTCCGCTTGTACGCCCAACTTACCTTCCGTTCCCACCTCTCGCGCTACCCTGGTTACCTCGGACGCAAAGGAGTTTAACTGATCCACCATCGTGTTAATGGTGTTTTTCAACTCCAAAATTTCGCCCTTCACATCCACGGTGATTTTTTTGGATAAGTCGCCATTCGCCACCGCCGTTGTCACTTCTGCAATATTCCGCACCTGGGCTGTCAAACTACCCGCCATAAAATTCACGCTGTCGGTGAGGTCTTTCCAGGTACCCGCCACACCGCGCACTTCTGCTTGACCGCCTAATTTTCCTTCCGCGCCTACTTCTCGCGCTACCCTGGTTACTTCTGATGCAAAAGAGTTGAGTTGATCCACCATGATGTTGACGGTGTTTTTCAACTCTAAAATCTCGCCTTTGACATTTACAGTAATTTTCTTGGAAAGGTCGCCATTTGCTACCGCCGTTGTTACTTCTGCAATATTCCGCACCTGCGCTGTCAAATTACCCGCCATCAAATTGACGTTATCGGTCAAATCTTTCCATGTACCCGCCACACCGCGCACTTCTGCTTGTACGCCCAGTTTCCCTTCTGTTCCTACCTCCCGCGCTACCCTGGTTACCTCAGACGCAAAGGAATTGAGCTGATCTACCATCGTGTTGACGGTGTTTTTCAACTCCAAAATTTCGCCTTTCACATTGACAGTAATTTTCTTCGACAGGTCACCATTTGCGATCGCAGTTGCAACTTCCGCAATATTACGTACTTGAGCAGTTAAATTCCCCGCCATCAAATTGACGTTATCGGTCAAATCTTTCCAGGTACCCGCCACACCCCTGACTTCGGCTTGTACTCCTAACTTACCTTCGGTTCCCACCTCTCGCGCTACCCTGGTAACTTCTGATGCAAAGGAACCCAGCCTGTCTACCATTGTGTTGACGATATTGGCAGTTTGCAGAAACTCTCCCTTCAGAGGTCTACCTTCAATTTCTGGGGCAATGGTTTGAGATAAATCGCCATTAGCTACAGCCCTAATTACCCTTGTAGTTTCTGCTGTTGGCTGCACTAAATCTGTAATTAGTGTGTTCACAGAATTAACGCAACTTAACCACGAACCACGAACATTTCCTAAAGAAGCACGTTCCGAGACTTTGCCATCTTTACCAACTACATTACCGATGCGCTGTAACTCTGCCGCCATGCGCTCATTTTGGTCAATAATATCGTTGAGTGTATCGGCTATTTTTCCGGCAATTCCTGTTTGGTCAATTGGCATTCTCGCAGAGAAATCACCTTTTTTAACAGCATTTAATGTTCTTAATAGTTGTTTTAAATCTAAACTGTCGCTTTCTCTGGTTAATTGTTCAGTAGCCATAGCCTTATCCTTAAGGAATTTATATATATTTGATCCCCCGTTTGTTTGGCGGGGCTAGTGTTAAGTTCATCATTGGCGCTCTTTGCTTTGGGGAAACTTAACCCTATGCTGAAACCCATTAAATAAGGCTGCTGCCAACACTTCTTGGAACACCATTTAGCCAATCATAACTTTTTCATAATCCTTAAGGTAGCTGCTAAAAGCAGATTTTTTACGGCATATATATCAATAGTTTGATTGCCTATTTCTTTAGACATATTTCTAAAGGAATATTATTCAGCGAGAACCGGTTAATATTTCTTTGCAAATAACAATACTTAGAACAAAAAATGCACTGGCAATGCAATCAGTACGGATAAATGTAATTTCATCCTAGATAGAGGGATGTAATTACATCAGATCAACTTTTAATGTTACCTTTATAAACTGAGATTTTTATATATTAGTTTCATAAACTCCAGGTGATTTACTGAGATAATAAATTCCGAATAATTACCCTATTAGTTTTTTGATTATTCCCATAAAAATGAATTATCCCTAATAGGGATTCGACAGAAATCTATTACTTCTCTTCAGAAATGAAAGTTAAAAAAATATCCAGCTTTTTAAAAGTTGCTATCACCACAGTTGGTATTCTTTCTGTAGCTCAAGGAGCTTATGCTGGTAGTTTAACGGGATCAGCATTTAGCATATCTTTAGAATGTTTAAACGATAGTACTGGTCTTCTCTTGGGATCAAATCCTACTGATGCTAACGGTTGGCAGTATGCATTTGATTCCAATGCAGATGGGATGAATGGTAACTACTGGGTTGGTGCAGCACCTGGACAAGTAAATCCCTATGATATTTCCGGTATGGCTGTCAAAGAAACTGCTGACAGCGTAATTATTGCTATCAATGGCAATATGAAGTTAACCGGAGAAGCCGAAGCTGGAGCTGCTGGTGGTCAGATTGGTTATGGCGACTTATTCTTTAATACGTCTGGCAAAACCTTTCTAAATGCGATGAATAGCGGAGATTTATATGGTATCCGCTTCGCTTCTGCGAATGCTTCTGGTGTACAACAACTTGGTGTTTATAGCGGGGTTCAAGCAAAAACTGTTACTGACATTAAAGAAGGCTATACTGTCCAAACTTATGGAGGTTTAGCAGGTGGTAGCAATTCCTATGAATCTCAAGTTAAGACAGGTGGTGGTACTGTAGGTTACGGCGATTTAACTAGCGCTTACTTTACTAATAACGGACAGAATAACAGCTTTAACCTGAATGAAATAGCTTCTGGAAATTATTTAACTGGAATCTCATTCCTATCCCAAGGAGCGATTACACAACAACTTCTGAGTACTGGCTACGATAGCAGCAAATTCCAAGGTACCCAGACTATAGCTTTCCAATTTAGCAAATCTGCTATCTCTCAAGCCGTTCCCGAATCTTCTACTGCTGCTGGACTAACAATTTTTGGATTAGCTTTCGCTGGTAGCCAAATCCGTAAAAAATATAAACTTAGTGCAAATCAAAAACTAGCATAATCCCAATATGCTAAATCAAGCAGCAGATTCAAAGCTTGAAATTACCATTCACTATCACTTTCTCAACTGATATAGCAATCCAGTTTGATTTCTGAAATTACTTGCATAAAAACGGGACAAGGGACGGGGAATAGGGGACAGGGAATCAAGGTATACCTAGCTTTTAAAAAATCAAAGACGATTCCTATCCATACCTGATGTTGTTGTGATGACAATATCAGGTATTTTTTTCTCAATTATCCCTAGGTTAGCCAGGTGAATTGAACAAAAAAACCTATATTAGAGGATAAGCGATCGCCCATCAAAATTTTTTGTCAATCATTGTTGACTATTTGTAACAATACTGTTAAATTTAGTTACATAAGTTAAACCAAAAGCAAGCACAGCAGATATAACACCAACGACACAATATTTTTATTTGTGGTAGTCCTTGTTTTGCCTGCTTCAACTGTTAACTCAAAGTTTTCCTTTTCAATCGCTGTATCTAATCGTCATTTTGACTTCTCCATAGCCTCGGTGCTTAACCGAGGTTTTTTATTGTTCGATGAGGGAGATGAGGGAGATGAGGGAGATGAGGGAGATTAGGGAGATTAGGGAGATTAGGGAGATTAGGGGGACAAAGAGGGGATTACCATTACCCATTACCCATTACCCATTACCCATTACCCATTACCCATTACCCATTACCCATTACCCATTACCCATTACCCATTCCCCATTACCCATTCCCCATTCCCCATTCCCCATTCCCCATTCCCCATTAACAAACACCAATTAACTATTTTTCGGTTTACGCACTTTTTTAGAAACAATAGGCCCGAGAATTTGGTTAAGACTTTGCAATTGTTCTGCTGTACCCATACAGATCAGGGTATCTCCAGGCATTAAAACAGTATCACCGGTAGGGCCGCCGATTAAATTACCATCAAGGCGACGGATGGCGAGAACTAACGCCCCTGTTTGCGATCGCAATTTAGCTTTTTGCAAACTTTGTCCCACAAAAGGACAAAAAGCTGGGTCTAGCAAAAATTCTTCCATGTACAGCTGGCGGTCTGTACCTGTAAGAATACCATCAACAAAGTCTAAAATTTGGGGTCTGAGGGCGGCTGCGGCCATACGTTTACCGCCAGTGATATAGGGCGAAATCACCGCATCTGCACCAGCGCGTTGTAACTTCTGCAAAGCTTCTTCTGTACTTGCTCTTGCGATCGCTCGAATTGCTGGATTAAGTGTTTTAGCAGATAGTACAGTGTATAAATTTTCAGCATCTGAAGGTAGAGCAGCAACAATACACATCGCTCTTTCTATGCCGACCTTCAAAAGTGTGTCATCTAATGTGGCATCACCTTGGAATACTACATAACCTTCTGTTTGCGCTCTTTGAACAGATTCAACCTCAGAATCAATGACGACAAAATTTACACCTTCAGCCCGAAATTCTTTGGCGATTTGGCGACCTGTGCGACTAAACCCACAAATAATGTAATGTCCTGATAACGATTCCATTATGCGCCTCTGTTGCCGTAGTCGAATTCCTTCTTGAAAGTAGCCTTCAATCACAGCTTCTGTAAATCTATTGACAATGTAACCGATATTGATGACACCCATCAAAATTAAGGCAATGGTAAATAACCTACCGCGATTACCTAGCGGGTGTGTTTCGCCATATCCCACAGTCGCCAGGGTAATTACCGTCATATAAGCAGCATCTTCCCATGACCACCCCTCCACCAGGCTGTACCACAAAGTCCCAATCATGAAAACACAACCAAGAGCGATTGCTCCTGCCATCAACTCCTTTTGGATACGTTGATATTTTTGCTCAGGCATTGAGTACACAATTCTTTCACCTCTGCCAATGGTTAGGGAATAAAGGGACTGGGGACTGGGGGCTAGGGACTGGGAAAAGCAACGGGGCCGGGAGCAGGGGGAGAAATAATTAATGACAAACACCAATTACCAATTACCAATTACCAATTACCAAACCCCAGATGACAAATGACAAATGACAAAATCCCAAGAAAATAGTCGATATTTTGGAAGGTTTCTAGGACACTAGTAGATAACTATACGATCGCAGATTTTCACAAGGAGCGGTAGTGAGCATAGAAACTCTGGTTGACGCAGCCACCATGCCCCCACAGTCAAATACTTTACCATCTAGTCCGTTTGACCCCAACAGCTTTGATGAAGCAGTTATGTCCACCTATGGGCGATTTCCTATCGCCCTAGAACGGGGCGCAGGATGTAAGGTGTGGGATACTGAGGGGCGGGAATATTTGGATTTTGTGGCTGGAATTGCTACTTGTACTTTGGGACACGCCCATCCAGCAATGGTAGAAGCGGTTACACGGCAAATTCAAAAGCTGCATCACGTTTCTAATTTGTATTACATTCCCGAACAAGGTGAATTGGCAAAATGGATTATTCAACATTCCTGTGCTGATCGCGTATTTTTCTGTAACTCTGGTGCGGAAGCTAACGAAGCAGCAATTAAATTAGCACGAAAATACGCCCATACTGTATTAGAAATTGAAAGACCAATCATTTTAACTGCTAATGCTAGTTTCCACGGGCGGACTTTAGCGACAATTACCGCAACTGGACAACCCAAGTATCAAAAATACTTTGATCCCTTGGTTCCTGGTTTCCACTATGTGCCATACAACGATATTGCTGCGGTAGAGGCGGCGATTAGCGAACTTGATGAAGGTGATTACCGTGTAGCCGCGATTCTTTTAGAACCGTTGCAAGGGGAAGGTGGCGTTCGTCCTGGCGATGTGGCTTACTTTAAAAAGCTACGGCAGATTTGCGATGAAACTGGCATTTTATTGATTTTCGATGAAGTGCAAGTGGGAATGGGACGCAGTGGGAAGTTATGGGGTTACGAACATCTCGGTGTGGAACCGGATATTTTCACCAGTGCAAAAGGACTGGGCGGTGGTATCCCTATCGGCGCAATGATGAGTAAAAAATTCTGCGATGTTTTTCAACCAGGGGAACACGCCAGCACATTTGGAGGTAATCCTTTTGTTTGTGGCGTGGCGCTAACTGTCTGTCAAACCATCGAAAAAGAAAATATTTTACAGAACGTGCAAGATAGAGGTGAACAACTGCGAAATGGCTTAAAAGCGATCGCAGCTAAATATCCCAATCACATTGCTGACGTTCGCGGCTGGGGTTTAATCAACGGACTCGAATTGCAAGCAGATATCACGCTAACAGCAGCTGATATTGTCAAAACTGCGATCGCAGAGGGTGTATTGCTAGTCCCAGCCGGGCCAAAAGTTGTCCGCTTTGTACCGCCATTGATTGTCACAGAACAAGAAATCAACACAGCCTTACAAGCCGTTGACAAAGCTCTGGCTAATGTTAACGCGTAGGTCATGGTATAACAAACACAATTAATCTAGGGTGGGCACTACTGGCAATCTAGCTGAGAAGCAAATATCTGGGCAGTGCCCATCTTATTTTTTATATGGGAGTAATGGCATAACACTACTCAGTTAAGCGTTTTGAACTCAAGATTGGTTTTGGGGAAAAGGTTAAAGGTTAAGGGTTAAAGGTTTTTTCTTTCCCTTGAACCATTCCCCTTTTCCCCTTCACCGACAAGCTTAGTACTATTGTACTATAAACTCAAGCAAGATACTAAGTACTCAATGTTATAAATTGTTACCCATATTCAGCCAAGAGCGTACTGAAAAGCACCCAAATGAAGTTCCAACTACAAATTGATTGGGGTTGTATTCATTACACCTTGCAAAAGATAATTTGATAATTCACAAAATCCTTCGCCTTCCGCAGTGCTAGTTACATAAGCAGGCTGATACTGTAGCTGATTAGCATATTCCAATACATTCGCTACGCCTACAGAGATGGGAAAATAACACCGATCAAATAAACTTTCATCATTAGGACTATCACCCACTGTCACAATTTGTTCTGAAGAATATTGCGGCCAATTTTTCTGTAATACTTGCAACAAACCTACAGCTTTATCTTGAGTTTGCGGTTTAATATGACACTGTACATTACTGTAAGTAAATCCCCATCCCATTTCTTGACATAAATGACTCAGGGTTTGTAATTCTGTGGTATTTAAGGATGCGACATCAAAAGTCCAATCGGTGATGCGAAATCGATTGTCAGTAGATTCTCGGATTTGCGGAAACTGATTTTGTAATTGCTCAAAAGCCGCAGCTAAATTTTGACGATGGCTGACTAAGTCAGAAATGGCTGTTAGTGCTACTGGCTGATCGCTCCCCGCAGGATAAAATAAACCGCCATTTTCTGCGATCGCACCTGCTACAGGCATTAAGCTACTGAGTCCACTCACCCACCCAGCAGAGCGCCCAGTCACAATTAGCACTTTAATATTGGCTGCTGCTAAATTTTCTAAAGCTTGCAAAAGGTTACTGGTAAATTTACCTTTTCTGGTTAAGGTGCCATCCATATCCGTAGCCACCAGTTGAATCTTTTGCCAACAACTTGAGTTCGCTTCAGACAAGGGTAAGAGATTTATGAAACCTTTATCATCAGGGCTAAGGTGTGTGTACATATACGATTTAGTCAAAGTAATAAAAAATAGTAATAATACCGCAAATTAGCATACAAAATTTGGGCACTCTAGCATCAGGAATTAAGTTTAGCAGTTTGTCAATCATGTACAATTTGATTTTTGCAGCCCAAACTTCAGCGGGAAAAGCTAAAAAGACAACCCAAGAAGTACCATCAAAAGCACCACAAAACGCTCCACCGCCGATATTCATGTTTACCTCTGGAGGGTTGTTGTTAGCAGTGATTGCTTTAGTTGCCTATGGCAAATACCTGAAGACTCAACTAGATAAAAAACTCAAGTTTGAACAATTCCGCACCCGAGAACTAGAAAAGAAGTTTAAGCTGGCGCTAGAAACCATTCGCAAAATGGAAACAAATCCCGATTTGGTTAACTCCCGGGATTTCAACTTAGATTATCTGCGGATGCGGATGGCAGAAGAGGTATTTCACTTTGCGATCGTTAATCAAATTAAAATTCAAGTAAAAGAAAAAATTTCTCAAGCTCTACGTCCCAATCAATCCCAGCAAGGATCTGTAGGGATTGCTACTAATACCGGACGACAAGTTGATGAAACTTTTGATGTTGAATATGAAACTGGTACTCCACCAAACATGGCGAAGCGAGTACTATTTCGCGTCCAAGTTCGCTTAATGAAGTTACCAACACAAGCGACTTCTGCCACTATTAGCCAAATTATTGATTGTATCGAAACTTACCTTAGCCCCACAGACGATGAAGATACTTGGCAACCCACAATTCAAGGACGGATTGCTAATATGCATTGGGATCAGAAAGCTAAACCTACTCCTTTGTTAGTGCTAGAGCAATCAAACGATGGTGTCAATGTCTCTTTCCGTACTAGCCGTCAAGCTACTCCTGGTAAGAATGCGCCGCAGCAGCCTGTAGCTAAACAATCAGGCCACGCTAATAATCATTGATTCTTGTAGGGTGCAGCTCTTTCTACTTTATGAGTTCTGATTTCTCAAGCCAGAATCGTAATGGCTGACTACACTTTGAGAATCGCGAGCTAAAAGCCCATCTTCCATTTCTACAATGCGATCGGCTATATCTAAAATGCGGTTGTCATGTGTTACCAACAAAATAGACGTTCCTTGGTCTTTGGCAAGGCGTTGCATGATTTCTACAACATCCCGTCCGGATTGTTTGTCTAAAGCTGCTGTTGGTTCGTCTGCTAGTACAAGGGGAGGATGATTCACCAAGGCGCGAGCGATCGCAATTCTTTGTTTTTGACCACCAGAAAGATTGTCTGGATAGTAATTAATTCTCTCTTGTAACCCAACTGCTGTCAGCATTGCTTCTGATTTAGCAATTGCTTCGCTTTGGGCAATTTCGTCATTTAACTCTACCGCCATCTGTACATTTTGTCTGGCAGTTAAGAATCCTAGTAAATTATGAGCTTGGAAAATATAACCTATTTTCCGGCGGACTTGCACTAACTGATTTTGACTGGCACCTAATAATTCTTCACTGAGAAATTTTAAGCTACCTTCTTGTACAGAACGTAGCCCACCAATCAAGCTCAGTAATGTAGTTTTACCTGAACCTGATGGCCCGGTCATAATTACAATTTCCCCAGCATAAATCTCTAGATTAATGTCAAATAAAATCTGTCTTTTCAGTGCGCCTCTACCATAGTAATGATTGAGATTTTTAATAGCAATTACAGGTTCTTGTCGCATCATAAAGTGGGTAGCTGGATGTTAAGAGTTTACGAAGGTAACTGTAGGTAACAAAATAAGTTATTAATCATCGATTATAAAATAGTATTTTTGATAAGTATTGAGCATTTATAATGATTTTAGTATTGAAAACTTTCTAAATTTATACAGCTAATATTTAATTACTTAAAAGATATCAGCAGGGTCGGCTGAACGTAGCTTACGTACTGCGATCGCACCAGAAACAAAGCACATTACTATTGTTAAAAATAGTACTAAAATAGCACGATCAATGCTCATAAAGACTGGTAGTAATGTAGCATTTCTAGCAGTAGAATACATAAACAATGCAAAAGCAAATCCAGGTATATAACCAATCACAGCTAATAAGAAAGCTTCTTGTAGAATAACTGTTAATAAATAGTTTTGGGTATAACCTATTGCTTTTAAAGTCGCGTACTCAGCCAAGTGATCGGCAACTTCAGTATAGAGAATTTGGTAAACAATTACGGTTCCTACAATGAAGCCCATAATTGTCCCTAAAGTAAAAATAAAACCAATCGCAGTACTACTTGCCCAGTAATTACGCTCAAAATCGATAAATTGTTGCTTGGTTAAAACATTAACATCTTGAGGTAAATAATTTCTTAATTCTTGAGTAACTGCGTTCACATCTGCACCAGGCTTGAGCTTAATTACCCCAATATCAATTAAACCGCGCTGGCGATTATTAAATATTCGCAAAAAGTTAACATCACTAGTAATTAAATTACCATCCGCACCGAAAGATGCGCCTAAAGTAAATAAACCTACTACCTTTATCCGTCGTCTTCTCACTTCTGCTGTGACATTTTTACCTTGCTCAAAATCAGCAGCAATTGGCCCATACTCTACCCGAGAAGAACGGTCATATAAAACTACATCAGGGAGTTTAAGTTTATCTAAATTTTCTACCATTCCGGGTAAGTTAAAAATATTAACTTCCGGGTTAAAACCAAATATCAGAATACTCCGAGGGCGACCTGTTTCTGGATTTCTCCAGGCTGTGTAATCTAAATAGATAGGATGTACTGATTTAACTGCTGGTAAATCTAAAGCTTTATACAAACGTCGTTGAGAAAAACTCCTCATCGACAAGATAGCATTAGACTGACTATTAATTAAAATAATGTCGCCTTCCAAGCTGCTATGTAAACGGACGTTACTATAGTACAAAGCATCTCGGAAACCAAGCTGCATAAACATTAAAATATCAGCAAAGCCAATCCCTGCCAAAGCTACAGCCAAACGGGTTTTTTCCCGTGTCAATTGTAGCCATGATAAAGGAATTTTTTTGTTCATTAAATAGGTAGATAAGAAGTTAGCAATTTTTTCAGCAATCATTAGCCATATAAGATGAATTTTTCAATTAGGAAATAGACCTAAGTCTTTTCCAGCAAACTCAGGATATGGTAGGCATTCGCCACCATAGAGTAATTAAATGAGATAATATTTAACTCAAAAAATATGGGCAATCCAGCACATTATGATTAGCTGATTCAGCTAATAACTAACAGCAACCCTTGACAATTACAACTATTTAATTGTTAATTTCTACAACAACCTTAGCGTAGGTTAAACCTGCAACTTTGGTACTATCTTCTGGCGCGATCGCAATTTTCACTTCTACCACTCTGGCATCTACATCGGCGGCTGGATCTGTATTCAAAACATCTTTCTTACCGATTTTTCTGCCAATTTCCGCCACAGTTCCCTTAAGTTCGCCAACAAAGGCCCCATTATCACTAGATATAGTTGCAGTTTGTCCAAGACGCACTCTACCAATACTGTCTTCTGCTACTTCAGCAATGACAAACATTTGATCGGTTTGTCCAATTTCCGCAATTCCCATTTGGGTGATGGCTTCTCCTGATTTGGTGTGAACTTTTAAAATTTCACCATCAATAGGCGCTCTCACATAGCTCAATTTCAGTTCGGCTTCAGCTTTTCTCACCATTGCGATCGCATTACTCACTTGAGCCTGCGCCATTTGCACATCAGTAGGACTCACTTCTACCAATCGCTTGAATTTGGCTCGTTCTTCATCGATTTGTCTTTGCAAAGTAGCTACAGTTTTATCGCGGTTAACTTTTGCTTCCACAAGTTGCTGTTGCAAAGTCGATAAAGTTTTTACTTGATTTGCTCTCGCTTCTGCAATCTGTTGTTTGATTGTGGCGATCGCTTGTCTGAGACTTGCTTGGCTTTCCACTACCTGCTGATTGCTAGTAATCGCACTCAAGCGTCTTCTATCTCGCTCTTGCTGCGAAATAGCACCTTCTTTATACAACATCTCATAACGTTGAGCATCAACTTGAGCATTCTGCTGTTCAGCTTTAATGCGTGTAAGGGTGGCTCTTAAAGTATCTTTTTGTCCGCTTAGTTCAGCTTCTAGGCGATTAACCATTGCTTGTTGGGCAATTTTTTCGCCACTTAACTGAGCTGCAATGCGTGCGATCGTTGCTTGCTGTGCATCTCTTTCACCACGTAACTGAGCTTCTAAACGAGCAATTACAGAATTTTGGGCTTGAATATCTCTGGGTGAACCTGCTCTAACTTGCGCTAAATTAGCACGGGATTCTTGCAATTTTGCTTTTGCTTCTTCTAATGCAGCTAGTTGGGTATCGTGATTATCCAAAACTGCTAATACTTGACCTTGTTTTACTTTGTCGCCTTCTTTAATGAGCAGTTTTTGGACTCGCGACGAAGCTTGCATTCCCCCCATTGGCGCAGATAGCTTAATTACATCTCCGCGTGGTTCAATATGACCGACAGCAGTAACAGTATTCGCCATCGGTCTAATGGGTACAGATGAAGCTAACTTTCTCAACTGTTCAACTTTAGCTGTACCTAATACACCAGCAGCGATTACTATCGGTAGGGCCACAGCTATGCTCCATAAAACCTTAGGTTGATCGAGCGGCTGTTCCCTTGACTTTGGCTTCTCAGTCACCCTTGACATGATATATTGCCCGTTTATCTGAATTTTGCTGATAGAAGTGAAAAGCGAGTTATACCAATTCGTAATTCGTAGTTCGTAATGAACAACACCAAATTGTATTTACAGCCTATTTCAGGTAAATGAGGTTCGCGCTTCGGATCACGGCACTGCTCATACGTGTCAACTTAAGCTAAAAGCTATATACGGCGCGTGTTGTACAAAAACCCTCGCCCTCATCCCCTCACCCCTTCTCCTGGGGGAGAAGGGGAATTAAATCTCTTGCTCCCCTCTCCTGGTGGGAGAGGGGCTGGGGGTAAGGGGAGAACGTTGTCGCCAAGCGGGTTTCACGTTAAGTTGACACCAATGGGCACTGCTGTGTCCTGACAATTATCTGTACCTCACCAAATTGTGCTGTATTTGATGCCGAATTTTTGAGAATTGGTATTAAGCGCCATTAAATTTGTGCTTTATAACGTTAATTTTGATGATTGAATAACTTGATAGACAGTACTTTTGCTTTGAAGTTTTAAACAGGTCAGTACTGAATACAAAATCATCAAAAACAAGGCGATAAAGAACGATATTTTGTCAGATGAATTATGCTGGTTAAAATTCTGTTTTAAGAAGCGATTTCTAAATTTAAGAAAATAACCAACATAATTAATGAGGTAGACAACTAATTAAAGCGGGTTTTTAGTAGGCAGCTAACTTGTCTTTCAGTAATTTAGTCTATTTACTGATCAATGATAGCTTTACCTTTACTAAAGAGAGCACAAGCCTGGAATAGAATGTTGTCGAAATTTGAATTTTGAAGGAGCGACTTGCTTGCCGCGATTTAAGTGGATGCGGTGAAGTGTGATGGTTATAAAGTAGAAAATCACTCAAGCTAAGACAAAATTACTGGCATGATGCTGCTCAATATAATTAATTAAACCTAACCAGTAATTTACCTTACCTTTCATGAATAATTGAGATTTATGTGATCTGAACTCTTCCAGCTAGTTGATTAACTTTGCAGCAGATTTCAATTATGAATCATAACTGCTATATCAAAGTAGGGTGTTCCTAACATCACATTTTCCTTAATGTTTCTAGTTAACTATTGAGCAGATTTTGTTGCTATCTTTACCAAGAAAACCAACTTTCTTTTGATGTCTATTCCCAAAACTTAGCTGTTCTCTCTGCTGCTGTTTTTACTCCATCAAACTTTGGTTAAATGAATTCTACCTTTATCACTTGGCGGAAAACGTAACAGAACCTACAGATGGGGGATTGGGGATTGGGGATTGGGGATTGGGAAAAGTAGGGATAGTTGCATTTGTGATGGAAAGGGAGGAGATGCGATCGCTTGTGTGCAATCGATGTCTCAAAACTCCTGTAGCAGCAGTTGCACCGTTGCTGATTTTAGAGAACTGGAACGTTCCGCTTTGCAACAGCAGCACAAACTCACGTACAACGTAAAGTTATAAGAAGTTTACTTTTCAAGAGTAATATTGATTTTGTATTGTTAGATACAGAATTAATTTGCCACTAGCCCATTAGTCATGAAACTAGATTTTGATAGACCAGGTTTTGCAGTGCCTTTCAAAAGGCAGAATTTGAATTGTATCAGTAAAGCTTGTACTCTAGAGCAGTCACAGCAGGTTTCTGCATCTCGCTGGGTAAAGCTGTTACAACTTCCTAATCCATATAGTTTTGACGAAGCACTGTTATTGTGTGCGGTTTCTAAACATGAGTGGTTAGCGTGGATTCCAGATCATGGCGAAGTGGTACTGCATATTAGCGAGTTTACCGCTAAGTAGCCAAGGCTTGAGCCTGAGCAAGGCATTTATGACACTGAGTTGTTCTCTAAGATTTGAATTAGTTGAAATTTACTAAAATTGCTCAATTTTTCCAAAATTTTGGAGTTATTTAAGCCCTCAAGAAAGGCTGGCTTGTAATTCAAACTACTTTACATAATGCAAGTAAAAACTTCTATACAAGTAAACATTAGTTGCAATCGTAATTTCCTTAAGCTAAGAGTGATAACTTATTAATTGAAGCGAAAGAAGCTTCCCTGGCAGATCCAACAGTTAAACAAAGAAAGAGGTAAAACCACTGTTTAAATATCTGTCTCGTCAACGGACAACAACACCCAAATCGAACGCTTACATTTCCTCAAATTATTCTAAAAGAGGGCTATGTAACTGATTTTTAGAATATCACGGTGAGCGTGAGTTAAATCGGTACAACCCTGAATGTTTCTGAGAAAAGAGAGGAAATAACTAAGTTAGTAAGAGCTTGGGTGTTGTTGTTTTAAGTATGTAATTTTAAGAAAATATTGTCAGCAGATTTTAGGCGATCGCAGTATTAATTCTCATAAAAAATTAGTCCCCCAATTCTCTACAAATAGGGGGAAATGATGAAGGTTTTATTCTGCTTCCAAAGCCAAATTAGAGGTCTATTCATCAATGATAGCCTCTATTAAACCTCTGGGTTTTTGATAGTAACAGACTCAATAAGTAGTTACACAAAATTAATTACACAATGTCATTGCGAATGTAGCGTTCGCGTAGCGTCCCGTTCGCGTAGCGTCTCCGTCAGGAGAAGGGAAGCGAAATGAAGCAATCGCAAGGGCTGGGATTGCTTCGCTTCGCTCGCAATGACTGTAAATATTTTTGTTTAGGTACTTAATATTGAATATTTAGAACCATAGATACACACAAGAAAACACCGATAAATCTAGTGAATTTATCAGTGCAAATCTGTGTTGATCTGAGGTTAAATTTTTATGAAAGAAGATAGAGTACAGTGCTGAGTGAAAATACTATTTCCAAATACCTAGTCCCCAGTCTCCAGTCCCCAATCCCTAATTCTCATCCCGTCCATGAACTTGGGCAGGTGGGCTAGTCGCTTCAACGGCGGTAAATGGTTCTAAAATTTTGTAAGTGTGGCTTGAGCCTTTAGGAACCACCCAAGAATTGCCTGGTTCTAATAAAATTGTTTGCCCTTCAATGTGTAACTCGGCACGACCGTTAATTACATAACCAACTGTTTCATATTCGCGGGATGCTGGTGGTTTTCCTTCGCTGGGTTGTTCGTTTTCCCACATCCGCATAGCCACAGTCTTGCCAGATGCAAGATATTTTTGGCCGAGTTTACCTTTAGGAGAATGAGTTGAGTCTACTTTTTTAACACTGGTATCACTCATATTCCATTAATTCCTTATGGTTTGAGTACAACTTTGATACAGTTATCTTTTTTATGTTTGAAAATTTCGTAGGCGTGGGGTGCTTGGTCGAGAGGTAGGCGGTGGGTAATGATAAACGACGGATCGATATCACCTTTTTGGATATGTTCTAGCAGTGGTTTGACATATCTATGAACGTGAGTCTGTCCCATTTTGAAAGTCAAACCCTTATTCATGGCAGCACCCATAGGTATTTTGTCTAAAAAGCCACCGTAGACTCCGGGTATAGATAGGTGTCCGCCTTTACCACAAGCGACAATTGCTTGCCTTAAAGCTGTGGGACGGTCTGTTTCTAGACGTACTGCTTGCTTGACTTTGTCGTAAACCGCCATTGCATCTGTACCATGTGCTTCCATTCCCACAGCATCAATACAAGCGTCAGGGCCACGACCACCGGTCATTTCTTTGAGTGCTTCGCCTACATCCATTTCTTCGTAATTTAAAATCTCGGCTTTGCCATAGTCTTTAGCCATTTGGAGGCGTTCGGGGATGCGGTCAATGGCGATCACTCTTTCTGCACCCAACATGAATGCGCTTCTGATGGCGAATTGCCCAACTGGGCCACAACCCCACACAGCGACAACATCACCTGGTTTGATGTTGCAGTTTTCTGCTGCCATGTAACCAGTCGGGAAAATGTCGGTTAAAAATAGTACTTGCTCATCGGTTAAACCATCGGGAATTTTGAACAAGCCGACATCCGCAAAAGGTACTCTGGCATACTCTGCTTGACCACCAGCGTAACCGCCCAACAAATGAGAGTAGCCAAATAGACCTGATGGTGAATAGCCCATCTGCTTTTCTGCTAACCAAGCATTAGGGTTAGAGTTATCGCATAAAGACCATAAATCGCGCTGACAGAAGAAACAAGAACCACAGGAAATAGTGAAAGGAACAACGACGCGATCGCCTACTTTCACATGAGTTACACGACTCCCCAATTCAACGACTTCCCCCATAAATTCATGGCCCAGGATATCGCCCTTTTGCATTGTGGGAATATAGCCGTTGTAAAGATGCAAATCTGACCCACAGATTGCTGTGGAGGTAATTTTGATAATGGCATCACGGGGGTTAATCAGTGTGGGGTCAGGAACTGTATCCACCCGCACATCGTTTGCTCCATGCCAGCAAACTGCTTTCATAATTATTAATCCTTAGCTTTTAAACTTTGTGCTTTGTCAGAATTGGAGACATGATTAATCTTGGAGATGCAATTAATCTTTGAGACGCGATTAATCGCGTCTCTACAATTGCTGACAATCTCTTATTTTGTGGGTATATTGCCCGACCTAACTATACAATTTGAATGCTATCTAGCTGATTGTTATGGTGGGCAATACCTAAAATTTAAGAGAGATAATTTAGTCTCTAGAACCGGAATTGATTACTTCTCCAACTTTGTTGTTGATGGAACCAACAAAGTCTTTTGTAGCTTGAGGAGTATCTTCATCTAGGTTGAGCTTTTCGCGGATACTATTAGCAGCTTTACCTAGTTTATTTTGGCTATTTTCAATGAGGTTATTGTCGGGGGTGCCTTTGTAGTAGGTACCTTCTGGTGTTTTTACTGTCTCACCAATGTTGCCTCGATTGGAACTATTGCTAGAAGTATTGCCATAGTATCCTCGGCTATCGTAAGAGCTGCGATCGTCATTGAAATTCCGTCTGATATTATCGCCAGAATTTGATTTGAGGCTATCTACAGCTTTGTCTATCAAGTTACCACCACTGCTGCCGCTACCAATGTTATCGGGTGTGCCTTTATAATAGATTCCCTCTGGTGTTTTGACAGTATCGGCTTGTGCTTGCATTCCATTACTGTAGCCGAAAAACTGCATTCCCAAAAACGCCAAACCTAATAGAAAAACCATCGCAATCCGGCGGACTAGTACATTTTGTACCCAAGCAAATACACGTGTCATAGACATCCTCTATTTTATTACAATGTGTAGGTTGTTAATAGCTAAAAGCTATTTCAAGGTTTAAGAACAACTTTGATACAGTTGTCTTTTTTCTGTTGAAAAATCTCGTAACCGTAGGGTGCTTGCTCTAGCGGTAATTGATGGGTAACAACAAAAGATGGATCGAGTTTTCCATCCAAAATGAGATTTAGCAACCGATGCATATATTTCTGACCATGCATTTGTCCCATTCTGAAGGTTAGACCTTTATTAATCGCTGCACCAAAGGGCATTTTGTCTACGAATCCACCGTAAACACCCATAATGGAAAGAGTGCCACCTTTACGTGCAGCCACCATCATTTGCCGTAGTACATGGGGACGGTCGGTTTCTAATCTCAGCTTTTGTTTTGTCTGATCGTAGAAGTCTTCTAGACCTACACCATGTGCTTCTAAACCCACTGCATCAATGCAAGCATCGGGGCCACGGCCACCAGTCATCTCTTTCAACGCTTCGCCAGCATCAACGTCTTCGTAGTTAATCGTTTCTGCTTTGGCAAACTTTCTCGCCATTTCTAGACGTTCAGGAAAGCGATCGATCGCAATCACTCTCTCTGCACCCATCATGTAGGCGCTAATCATGGCAAACTGTCCGACAGCACCGCAACCCCAGACGGCTACGGTATCACCGGGTTGAATATCGCATAATTCGGCTCCCATATAGCCGGTGGGAATCGCGTCGGAGATGAATAACAACATCTCGTCCGGTAAATCGGGAGGAACTTTCACTACACCCACATCAGCAAAAGGTACGCGTATATATTCGGCTTGTGCACCTGCATAACCACCTAACAGATGAGAGTAGCCGTAAATTGCTGAGGTTATATTGCCGTATAGTTTTTCTTCCATCCAACCTTTAGGATTGGAATTATCGCACAGCGACCACATATCACGTCGGCAATAGTTGCAGTGACCACAGCCAATTGTGGAGGGAACAACGACACGATCTCCAGGGAGAAGCCGCTTCGCGTCTACGCCTACTTTTAAATTGTTGACTCCACTACCTACTTCTACTACTTCCCCCATAAATTCGTGACCAATGATGTCACCCTTTTGCACTGTGGGAATATAGCCACCGTAAATATGTAAATCTGAGCCACATATCGCTGTGGATGTAATTTTGATAATTGCGTCACGCGGGTTGAGAATTGTGGGGTCTGGTACTGTCTCTACCCGGACTTCATTAGCACTTTGCCAACAGACAGCTTTCATAATTTAGTCCATAGTCATTGGTCATTGGTCATTAGTCATTAGTCATTGGTGTAGATTGCAAATGACACAGAACAAAAGACAAGTGACAAACACTAATGACTCCGTCCAGAGGGTTGACCTTCTGTAGTAGCGATTTCTCCAGCTTCCATCAGCATTTTGAAGCGGCGTAAATCATCGCCAATTTGTTGTTCTGGTTCTTCACCAAAGAGTTTGGCGAATACAGCTGCTAAAGCTCCACCAGGGGGGTTATATTCTAGAACTACTTTGACTTCCGTACCGCGATCGCCTGGTGCTTTTTGAAAGCGTACAAAACCAGAATTATCCACGTCTGCGCCTTCTACGGAAGCCCAAGAAATAAACTGATTTTCTCTATCTTCTAAAATATCTGCATCCCATTCCACACTGTTACCTAAAGGTGCATTGGCAATCCAATGAGAACGTTTTTCGTTGTCCACCTTCACAGATTTGAGATGTTTCATAAATGTGGGCAGTTTTTCAAAGTCGTGCCAATAGCGGTACAGTTCCTCTGGCGATTTATTGATAGTTACTGTCTTTTCAACTTTGATCGGTTTATTCATCCCCACAATTTCCTGTGCTTGCTGGATTGTGCTTTGTTTGGTGACACCTTGATATATCAAACCGCCACCAGCCAAAGCCGTTAGCGCACCTCGCAAAGAGCCTTGCTTTAAACCCATTAACACCATAGCTCCGCCACCAATTAAAGAAGCCCAACGTTCGGCTTCACTGGCTTCACCCTGATTGGTATTTATCTGATCTCCCGGAGTTGCAGTCATACAATTTTAGATTTTAGATTTGGGATTTTCGATTGATTCCACAGATAAATCCGGAGGCTTGTACCATCAACTAACTATTGGTCATTTTTCTCCTGATTACTGTAAAATGACCACTGAAGACGCAAAGGCTCTCTTCTCTCTCTAGTTCTTTGCGTAACGGACACTTTCCACTTTGGGTTATCCCTGCTGAAAAGTGTCCTCTCCTGTGGTTCAAGCAGAATTTACATAGCGGTAGCTGCGCCTGTAGTTGGCTTAGGTGGCTTAACTTCAGCACCTAAAGCGTTACGATACAGCCCTACCAATCGTTGTTCGTATTGCAACAAATTCTGATATATTTCTTTGAAAATAGCGGTGGCTACCGGATCTGTCAGTTTCGCCCACAAATTGCCAATGTCGCCAATACCTGTTTGTAAGTCGCCCAAAGCTGAACGGATTTGATATATATCATCACTTCCAGTTAAGGCGGTTTTCACCTTGGCGTATTGTTCTGCGACATTTACAGCTAAGGAAGGTTTTTCGCCTAGCCTGTCGAGATAGGTTTCGATGATTTGGATATGGCGCTGTTTAGTACCGATGAGTTCTTGAAACAGCGATCGCGCTTCTGTGTTAGATTCTTTTTCAAGATATTTTTCTAATGCTTCCAAAGAATAGCGCTCACCAGCCAAAGCCGTATTTAAATTTTTAACGATATCGCCTTTGGTTGAGCCACCCCAAGCATCAGCCAGCTTCCACCATTCTGCAGTTGTATCCTTCTCGCTAGGTAATGCCGCATCTTTACCACCGTAACCCAAACGGCTGAGAATCGCTGTGGTGAAAATCGCCAAATCTCCAGGTTCACGGGAAGTAATTAAATTACCATCCACTACTAGCGCCTCATCTTTAAAATCTGCGCCAGCATTGATAATATCTTTGCGGATCGCTCTAAAACCCGTGATGCGCTTACCTTGAAGTAAATCGCCTTCAATTAACAGTTGTGGCCCGTGACATACCGCCGCTACCCATTTTCCTTGCTGTACAGCTTCTTGTACAAAGCGTACTGTATTGGGGTTGCGACGCATTTTATCGGGAGCCATACCACCAGGAATTACCACAGCATCAAATTCCGATGCGATCGCTTCTGTGGTGGTAGCATCTGCTTGGATGCTAACTTTACCTTGTTTTCCCTTATACTTCTCATTCATGCGTCCGCCGAGGACTACTACCTCCATCCCCGCTTGTTTTAAGCCATTGTAAGGAACAGTAAATTCTGCATCCTCAACCCCATTTTCTATGAGAATTGCCACCTTTTTCTTAGCAGAATGATTGTTAGTGTGTGCCATCTAATTTTTCCTATGTAACTGTAAATTCGGCTACCTAAAATAGTTAACAATTTTGTTAATTTTTTTATCCCCTATGGGAGATATTTTCTATGTAGAAACTTCACTACTTGAGACGCTAGTAAAGAGTTCTTCGTAATCGTGAGAAAAATAACCATGAAAACTAGCAAACTTTTCTGGAACAACTGCATTTTGTAGCACAGCAAAAACTGCTCTCACATGAATAGCGGTAGTTGTAGGTTCAATATTTTCTTTTTGACTAGTACGGTTAATAAACTCTTGCAGATTAAAACTTTGTCCTGGTTGCCCTTGACTTGTTTCTAAATATTTCCTGATTTCTCCAGGTAACTGTTCTGCTAATGCTTGTACTTCATCTGCAGGAATTCTTTCCTTAATTGTTTCTAATGTCGCACGGGTAGCACGTTCTGCCTCTACACGAGAATCTGATAGAGCCAGGCTTTGTACGTGGGTAATAAACTCTTCGTATTGCACTTTCTACCTCCGTTTTTCCCCATTCATGCTGTGAATTAGCATTCAGGTAGTTGAGAGCAACAAGAAAATTCAAAAAAGATTAATTGAATATATTGTTAATTTTTTGAATAAAAATTAGTTATAAGTAATAAGCCACTAAGCAAATTTTTCCTTTATTAACTTATTACTCATAACTAATAACTTCAACTACACGGGGTTTGACCATGAATTCATATTTACAAGGTTATTGTTCAAATCTGGAATTATCTTCGTTCCCAAGGGATAGATTCTTTTATTTCTAAAGTTATACATCCCTGGTTAGACACAGCTTCTGTTAGTAAAAGGTTATGGTGAAGATGCACCAAATGACTAGCATTATGGCAGAAGAAAATCATAACCAAGAAATCAACTCTGATGATTTGCCTCAGGCAATCACCGAATCCTACGGTACTGGGGTGAAAGACTTGCCAGGGTACAATATCGGTGGGCGTTCCATACAAGCAGAACGGCGTGAGTATACAGAAACTAGTCCTGAACTGACTGGTGGTGATGTTGATGCTTATTGGGAAGATGCGGATGCTGTGGGGGATGAAGCAGTGGGTGGTACTGCTCCCACTCCCGATCAAAACGTCACTGAAGATTTGGAAGCTGCAGTAGGATTAGAAATGGACGATCGCTCTTTCCTCCGCACTAACGATATCTTAGAAGAGCGTGACGATCGCCGTTGGGAATTAGATCCGATGTCCTCTGAAGATTATCAACAACGAAAATAGCTCGCTGTTGTGTAGTTTAACTCTCGCCAGAATCCAAAGTCTCTTGCGAGGTTTCCTCCGTAGAGGCGTAGCGGCTCAGGTATTAGGGACTTCCACCTAAAAAATATTCTATCGCTAGGGTAGCAGAGGGAGAGAAAGAATTTGCTCAATATCTTCGCCCTTGCTGATTGAATAATTTAATGTCTGGAAGTCCCTAAAGAAATCTTTACCAAAATAAGTGATTGAGGAAATTACATAATAACTTTGGCCCAGTTGGTTCTTGATAATCTGTTGGTAAAAGAGCTTGCATTTCAGATTGCAATTTCAACAATACTTGCTCAACTTCTTGACGTTTGGGTATGGGATTTTGAGCAAAATATAATGGTTGACCAAATCTAATAGTGAACTTTTTTCTTAAGTAAAGATTATGAGTGCCAATCAGCGCTACTGGTACAATTGGTACTCCAGATTTTAGAGCATAAATTACAGTTCCTCGCTTCAAAGGAAGGTGTAAATTTCCTTCAGTTTCTCCGAGTCGTCCTTCAGGAAATAAAACTATCCCATCACCACGAGTCAAAATTGTCAGCACAATGCGATCGATTTGTCTTAATGTTTGAATATCTGTACCTTTAGGAACATTCTGTTCAATTTCTGTCGCTAATTCTAATAGTTCTTTTCGTCCAGCTTTCGCCTCTGCAATTACTGCAAATTCTTCTTTCCACATCCTTTCTAAAGGGATGACACCACCAGCAAATCCTAAAATGAAGCGTTTCCACCACTTGTTATAAAGGGTACGAGCATCACCCAAAATATAGTAGTAAGGTGCGGTAGGAATTTCGCTGAGTAACAGAAAGGGGTCAATATGGTGGAGATGGTTGACGGCTAAAATTGCTGGTTGTTGAGGAAATCTTTCTAAGTATTCTACCTGGACTTGAAAAAAAGTATGAATTAGCGATCGCAACACTAAACGACGCACTCCAGGGTTAACTCGCGGTTCTGGATACTGGGAAGTCATGTCTGTTAACTGTTGCAGCGTTTTTGCAATCTGCTGGCGCACAGCAGGATCGACAGCCGCAGCTAAACCCTCTCGTACTCGGTTAATGCTTTGGGCAGTCAAGGGTGGTACGTTGGGTAGTTGTGTTTGATTTTCTCGGGAATTAGATTTTTCTTTTGCAAATATCTGAGAATTGTTCTCTTCTGTGTAGTCTTGAGTCACAACTTCACTACAAATATTGTGAATAATAGCCTGATTGAATTTGTAAATAAATCTTAGTTCTTGTTGTGCAATTATTAACTAATCTCTGGTTATAAAAATATTAATAGGACTTACGCAAATGTCATATTTTTTCGTTGAGGCTGTCAAGGGGAGCCAGTCACGTGCGGAGGTTCCCTCCGTTGAGTGAACTGGCGTTCAAAAGTCAAAAGTCAAAAAAACTTGAATTTTTAATCCTTGACTCTTACACAAGAAGATAGATGTACCAGTCGCGTAAGTCCTGATAACTACAATCTCAAATTTAAATGGTGTACCATAGCGAAGATACTTTCAAAGGTTTGGGTGAGCTTGATCTCTATTACCAAAGCTGGTTTCCAGAAGGTCAATTAAAGGGAATCTTGGTAATTGTGCATGGATTGGGGGCGCATAGTAGCAGATTTGGAAATATTATTGACCAACTGATACCTCAACAATATGCTATCTACGCTTTTGATATGCGTGGTAATGGAAGTTCCCCAGGACAGCGAGGCCATATTAATAGTTGGGCTGAGTTTCGTGAAGACTTGAGAGTTTTCATCAAGTTAATTGAGATTCAGCAGCCAGGATTTCCACTTTTTATTATGGGTCAAAGTTTAGGTGCAGTGGTTGTCTTAGACTATATTTTGCACTATCCCAATGAAGTATCTACATTAAAAGGTGCGATCGCTTTAGCACCTGCTTTGGGAGTAGGTGTGTCAAAATTCCGCCTACTTTTAGGTCAGTTACTTTCCCGCATCTGGCCGCAGTTCAGCCTCAGTACTGGTCTGGATTTGTCTTCAGCTTCCCGTGATCAAAAGATTTTAGCTGCTTACGCCCAAGACCCCCTACGTCATACTTTAGGAACTGCGCGTTTAGCTACGGAGTATTTAGCTACCGTAGATTGGATTTATACTCATGCTCCTGAGTGGCAATTACCGCTACTAATTCTCCACGGCGAAGCTGATAAGGTAGCTTTACCAGAAGGAGGAGAGAGATTTTACGATTTAGTTTCTGCCAAAGATAAGCTGCGGATTGTATATCCCGGGGCGTATCATGAGTTACACAATGACATCAATTACAAAGAGGTAGTGGCTGATTTGCAAAATTGGCTAGACTGTCATGGGGATTAGGGATGAGGGGGATGGGGGAGATGAGGGAGATGAGGGGGATGAGGGGGATGAGGGAGAAATAATTACCCATTACCCATTACCCATTACCCATTACCAAATGACAAACCCCCTTTTTTAACTGTCATCTTCCTATAGATAGGTTATCGCAAAACTTTAAGTCAGATTTCTTAAATGAAACTGTGTGATTTAATAAATTTAGCCATATAGGTATACGGGTAGTGCCTCTGTGAAGCGTGATAAGAGGGGTAAGTTTATCCAAAGTTGGGGATTAGAAGCGAAGCAGGCAGTTAACCTATCGTTGACGAAGACGGCTTGGCAACTATTACAGCAGGAGGCACATAAACGTGGCATTTCTCGTTCTGAACTTGTAGAACGTTTTGCCCGGAGTTTAGAACTTGATACTGCTGATAATTATGTTGCCAAAAGTAATGACACAGTTGCAGCGCTACTAAATCTCCATAATAGCGATGTCTACGACGGGCTATGCCTACACACTGCCGATGCAATACTGAATGTAGTACAGGTTGACAATACAGAGATTAGCAGTACATATACGGCAAATGGGCAGCAAGCTGAAGATTGGTTTCGGCAAGTTCTTGATGTCATCCCTCATATAGTTTGGACTTGTAAACCGAATGGGGAATTAGAATACTTCAACCAGCAGGCCCTTGATACCTTTGGTGTCAACTTGCAACAACTCCTAGCTAATGGTTGGTATCCATTAGTTCACCCAGAGGATTTACAACAATGTATCAAGACCTGGATGGCAACAGTGGCTACAGGTAACGATTACCAAATAGAATGTCGTTTGAAAATTGCTGACGGCTCTTATCGCTGGCACTTGACAAGGGCAATTCCTAACCGCGATCGCACAGGAAAAATTACCCGTTGGTATGGTACTTCCACTGATATTAATGACCGCAAGCAATTAGAACAAGTATTTCAACAGCAAGCTCAAGCTCAAGCTAATCAAAGCCAATGGCTGGAGGCGGTACTAAATTTGCTACCGATTCCATTGGTATTTATTGACCCAAATACTACTTGTTTTACCTTCTCCAATAAAGCTGCAAAAGCAATGGCAGGAGGTGAAATGTATAGCGATCGCCCCTCTGGAATATACGATCAGGACTTTTACTGTACCGATGCTACAGGAAAGCTGATCCCATCTGAGCAACTGCCGACATTCCGCGTCACCCTAGGCGAAACAATTCAAGGCGCAGAGTTGAATTGGCATACCCCAACTGGTGTTTACCCATTGTTGGTTCATGCTGATACTTTACCTGCAATGTACGATCGCCCGGCAACTTGTGTGATGGTGTTTCAGGATATTAGCGATCGCAAACGCATAGAACAACGAGAAAAGTTTCTGGCGCAAGCATCGCAAACTTTTGCCGCCGCTAGGTTAGATTTACAAACTTTGTTGGATACCATCACTCAACTGATTGGCAATTTAACTGGTGATTCCTGTGTCTTGAGTTTGTTATCTCAGGATCAACTTTGGCTAGATACGGTTTCTTCTTACCATGTCAATCCCGAAATTCGGGAATTTATCGGTGAACTACTCGCTCAACGGCGTTCTATTGATGATGGCATGAGTGGACTTGTTGCCCAAACAGGCGAAACGATTTTTTTGCCAGTTGCTTCACCAGAAGAAATTCGTAAATCTATTAAGCGAGAATATTTACCCTATGTCGAGCGCTACGGCGTTTACAGTTTGTTAATGATACCGTTGCAGGTACAAGAACAAATTATTGGCACTCTGAGCATTTCGCGGGAAAGGCCTGGAGAACCTTATAGCAACGAAGACCGCAGATTATTTCAAGATATCGCAGACCGAGCAGCGATGGCGATCGCAAATGCTCGACTTTACCAACAAGTCAAGCAAACTGCTAACCGTAACGCTAGTTTACAGTTAGTTACCACCGCCCTTTCGGAATCGCTGACACCAACGGAAGTTGCAGAAGTAATTGTAGAACAAAGCTTTGCTGTTTTAAATGCGGCTGCGGCTTTAGTAGCAGTTGTCTGTGAAAATGGCCAGGAATTAGAAATCATTCATTCTATCGGTTTTCAGCTAGAAGTAGTCAAAAGTTGGCAGAGAGTTGCCATTAATGTATCATCTCCCCTATCGGATGCAGTGCGTACTGGCAAACCGATTTGGGAAGAGTCGATAGAGCAGCGAGTCAAGCGCTATCCGCATCTGGCAGATATCTATGCTAATTATGATTATGCTGCTTGGATTTCCTTACCCCTCATGCTGGAAGGTCGAGCAGTGGGAGGAATTACCCTTGGGTTTCAAGAATTTTCTGCACTTAATCAAGATGAGCGAGCATTTATCTTAGCTTTATCACAACAAGCTGCTGGTGCGATCGCTCGTGCCCAACTTTACGAAGCCGAAAAACGCGCTAGAGCCGCAGCAGAAGCAGCCAACCGCACAAAAGACGAATTTCTCGCTATCCTCTCTCATGAACTGCGAACACCATTAAGTCCGATTCTTGGCTGGACTAAATTACTTCGTAGTGGCAATCTTCATGCCAATAAAACAGCCGTAGCGCTAGAAACCATCGAGCGCAATGCCAAGTTACAAGTCCAGCTCATTGACGATATCTTGGATATTTCGCGCATTTTACAGGGTAAGTTCAGTTTAAATTCTGATGCTGTTGACCTGAAAGAGATTATTAGCGCAGCTGTAGAAACTGTACATTTAGCAGCCGCAGCTAAAACAATTCCCATCCACACTGATTTTGCAGTTGATGTTGGACAGGTATTAGGTGATGCAGCAAGATTGCAACAAGTTATCTGGAATTTGCTCTCAAATGCAGTGAAGTTCACACCTACAGGGGGTAGGGTAGAAATTCGTTTAGAGAAAAATGGTTCACAGGCGCAAATTCAAGTTATAGATACAGGTAGAGGTATCAACCCAGAATTCTTACCCTACGTCTTTGATTATTTCCGGCAAGCTGATAGCAGTATTACCAGAACTTTTGGGGGTTTAGGATTAGGATTGGCGATTGTCCGACAAATTGTCGAACTGCATGGCGGAACTGTCAAAGCCGAAAGTCCAGGTATAGAACAGGGTGCTACCTTCAGCGTTAATTTACCTTTATTACCGACACCAAAATTAAAAACAGCAGTGGAACAATCAATAACAGATAGCCTGAGTTTGCAGGGAATTCAGGTGTTAGCTGTAGATGACGAAGTAGATAATTTAGACTTAGTTAATTTTATTTTAGAAGAAGCAGGCGCTAACGTTATCTCCGTATCTTCTGCCACAGAAGCATTACAGCTACTCCAGCAAACTCAACCCGACATTTTGCTAGCGGATATTGGAATGCCAAAAATCGATGGCTATACATTAATCCGCGAGATTAGAGAACAAGGGGGAAAAATCCCTGCGATCGCTTTAACAGCCTACGCTGGGGATATGAACAAAAAGCAGGCTCTGCAAGCTGGTTTTCAGTTCTATCTCTCCAAACCCGTTGATCCAGACGAGTTAATCCAGGCGATCGCGCAAATTGTTCAGCGTGAATAATTGCGATCGTATCTACCTCAAACTCATATAAATTTGAAAAAAGACTGCGACAGATGCTAAATCCCAGCAGGGTTGGCTGAAAAATCAAAGGTGATACCAATTTGAAAAAAGAATGCGAGAGATTGTAGGGGCAAGGCAATGCCTTGCCCTCTAGAATATATTGATGTGTAGCAAACATTATTTGAATTGGTATAACCTTCTCTGGATTCTCAGAAGAAAAAATCTATTCAGGTGCAAGGATGGGAGTCAATACTGCTCGGTTAAGGATTTTCAACTCGGAATTTGGTTTGGGGAAAAGGTGAAAGGGTTAGGGTTAAAGGTTTTTTCTTGCCCATTTTCCCCTTCCTCTTTTGCTCTTAACCGACAAGTATTGAGATGGGGGTAAAGTATACCCCCATCCTTGCATCACACTGGTCAGATTCAAGACGGTGTATCCGAGGTAAAATCAAGACAAATTTTCAATTGCTATAAATATGAAGGATTCTGCAAGAAGTATCAAAGCTTCTAGCATAGTATCAATAAGTGCCTGATCAGTATCTCTTACGCACTCAAGTAATTTAAGTTATTATTTTTACTTTACAGTTACTGAAACCTGAAATTACCATCATCACAAGAGATTCGATGATTTTAAGAGGATGAGATAGCATAGAACACCAATAATTATAATGCTTGTGTAAACAAAATTTGAACTTTTTATAAAAAACGGGGAAACTAGTTGCAAATTTAACATGACTAATCGATGATAACTAATAAGTAAATCACGTAAAAAACAGACTAAAAGTTTCAGTATTATTACGGTTGCATCACCTATCTACCTCGACTTTAATGTCGATTTTAATCGGGGATTTTGAAAATTAGTTATTGCTTGGGGTAATTTAGTTATAAATTACCAGTAGTCAACATAGGAAATTGTTTGGCAATTTCATGTGATGTGCAAAACTACGTAAACTTATCTTTTTTCTGTTTTTTATATGTATGGTTTTTCATACATAGATAATTGTCACAAATCATATAGGATAGCTCAATATCTGGGATGTGTTATAGAGTGTAAGAAAGTGTTAAGCTTTTAAATCCAAGTAATACATCACATATAAATAGGTGTGCCTCTACATTTAAATGCTTTGGACTCGTAAGAGACGTACTCATCAGTTTTCCCAACTATTTAATTTAAATAATCTAATTAGGAATATTGGTGATTTGCTACATAGTTGATTAGACAATTGAGGTAGCAATTAACCTTTGTTTCTGATTTCATTGCATCAAGGCAGCTTTTTGTAGGCTATATACTTTTGATGTCAAGCTTGCTTGTGCTTGAATATTTTTTAGTCATGGAAAGCAAAGCAGAAAGAATTATTGTTAACCCTTAATGGTTAATAGTTACATTATTGGTGAACATCGAAAAATTAGATATTGGCAACAAACTCATGTTTGGTAATTAACTAATCACGTCGAAGTCAAAACTGAGATTACTTAACTTTTTGGTTGTGTAATTTTTACAAACCAGATAAGTTTCAAATATTCATTTTTCCTTTCACCTGAGTGCTGTTTGGTCTAAATTAGAGACGATGAAAATAATGTTGGTATGTACTTCTGGCGGTCACTTTGCGACCATGAGAAGTTTGCAGTCTTTTTGGTCAATGCATGAGAGAGTATGGGTGAGTGATCGCAAGAGCGATACAATAATTCTTGAAGAGAGTGAGAAAGTACATTGGTTGCCTTATCAAGCGCCCAGAGATATTTTAGCTCTAATCAAGAATATTCCCAAAACCTTCCAATTTATCCGTTTGGAAAAACCTGATGTAATTATTTCAACTGGAGCTAGTATTGCTATAAATTTTGCCTTTGTAGCTAAGATTTTAGGGATTCGATTCATCTACATCGAAAGTATCTCTCGTGCTAATGAATTAAGTATTTCAGGGAGATTGGTCTACCCAATATCTGATGAATTTTATGTTCAATGGGCTGAACTTTGCCAGAAATACCCTAAAGCAATTTTTAAGGGATATGCATCATGATTCTAATGACCTTAGGAACTATTTCATTTCCGTTTGACCGTGCTGTATTGTGGTTAAAGATATTAATAGAACGTGGCGTAATTTCTGAATCTGTGTTTTTGCAATACGGGACTAGCGACGTTTCTATATTAAAAGGAATGTCTTCTGTAACTTTAGAACCAACGATTACTGCCCAAGAATTAGTGAAGTTGGTAGATGCTTCTCGCTTAGTTATTTCTCATGCTGGGCAAGGTTCAACTAAGATGCTAGCAGCTAAAGGTGCAAGTTTTGTGATTTTACCAAGACTCAAACGCTACGGAGAACATGTTGATGACCATCAGCTGTTATTTGCTCGAAGCGTTGCGAAATTTGGGATCAAAAGCTTTCTATCGTTAGATGAATTAGAGAAGGCTATTGTCGAACCACCACCATACTTTCAAGAAAAAATCTTTGCCTATCCTAGGCTAACAGATTACCTGTTGACACAATATCCTCCTAAGAATAAGACTATTCAGTTAGTTTCGTAAGCTTATTATCTATTTGTAGTTATTTGAGGTTTAAAGCTGTGAAGGTATCTGCAATTGTAAAAAGACATGGACTAGCCTTAGCTGGATTGAATAGCCTAACCATTGGTGGTACTGCAATCATAGCTATATTTTCACCAAGGGTTTGGACGGCTAGTACTCAACTAATATTGCCGGATACCACAAGTAACTTAGATGCGAATTTAGGCAGTTTAGGACAAATCAAAGACCAAGGAGTTGCTTTTACTAACGAACTCAATCCTTTACAAGTGCAGACTTCCATCATCACTAGCGATGATGTGATTCGTCCTGTTTGGTTTACTGATCCTGAAAAAGATAACTATAGCAGCCTTGAAAGCTACAAAAAACAATTTAAAGTCAAGCCTGTAGACCAATCCACAACTATTCGCTTAGAGGTAACAGGTTCTTTAGCAGAACTGGCAAGAAACAGGTCAGAAAAACTGCTTTTGAGCTACCAACGTCGTCTTAACGAACTGCGTCAGGGAACTTCCAATTCTCGACAGCAATTTAGCAAGGTGCAACTTGAACAAGCAGAACGCAATTTGCAAATAGCTAAGAATAAACTGGCGCAATTCAAGCAATCTACAGGATTGGTGAGCAATGATGACCAAACTAGGAATTTAGTAGAAGCCATTAAAAGTTTGCGAACGACACAAATTGAAGTGCGTTCCCAAGCGCAAGCTGCAAAAATGCGATCGCAAGCTTTAAGTCAGAGACTGGGGATGTCTGCACAACAAGCAATGAATTCTTTACGTTTGAGTCAAAATAAGGAGTACCAAGGACTAAGACAAAAATTATCAGAAGTTGATACTGCGATCGCCGCCCAAAGGGGTAATTTTACTGAAGAACACCCCAGTATCCAGTCTTTGCTGGAAAAGCGTACTTCATTAAATGATGCACTCAACCGACAACTAAGTTTGCTAATTCCTGGTTCGGAAAAACTTGATACTAGTTTTGGTGGTAATAACTTTAAAGATCCGACAATGGATTTAATTGTGCAGTTGATTCAAGCCGATACTGATGGCCAAGCACTAGAACAACAAGCAAAACAAATTCAAGCTCAAGTGCAGAGTTTGAATGCAGAATTAAAATCAATTTCTACTAAACAAGGAGAACTGTTAGATTTACAACGCAAGTATGAGATTGCAGAAGGGGTTTACAAAGGTCTTGTAGCTCAGTTAGAGCAAGCAAAAATTAGCGCTTTTAACTCTTATCCGAATGTGCAAATTCTAGATTCACCGACTGTTGATCCTAAACCAACAAGTCCCAAGTTATCTTTGATGGTTCTGGGTGCAATGTTGTCATCAATCTTTGGTAGTCTGGCTGTTGTCACATATCTGGAATCTCGTAACTCGCTACTCAAAGTCAAGGATTTGCAAGAGATGGAATTGCCTATTTTGGGAAGAATTCCGACTCTCAAAGCTGCGACTAGAGGGTTGAAATTGGAATTGGTATCGGAAATAGGGTTTCAACGCTTGGCTTCTACCCTCAGCTTGATGTCTTTAGAGAAGCGTCGTTTGATGGTGAGCAGTTCTATACCTGGCGAAGGTAAAACTACGGTAACAATTGGACTAGCTGCAGCATTAGCTGTTTTAGGTTTCCGAGTGTTAATTATGGATGGCGATTTCCACAAAGCTCAACTAAGCAAGTATTTTGGCTATGCTGTCCCGCGAGAAACAAATGTTTTACCTTCACCAATAGCGGTAAATTTAGGATTAGATTTTTTACCTGCACCTTCGATACCGACGAATAAGGTGATGGAATTTGTAGCGAGGGGACGTTTTGAAGAGTACTTAAATAAAGCTCAGAAGTTAGGCAACTATGATTACGTGATTGTTGATAGTGCTCCTGTGAATTCGACGGTGGAAACGGCTTTGATGGCCAAGATATTCACCAACGTGTTGTTAGTAGTTAGGTTGGGAGTCAGCGATCGCCACATGTTACATGAAAGTTTAGAACAACTCGCACATCACAATGCCCAAATTATCGGTTTAGTACTGAATGGTATCGAGCAACGAGGTGAGGGGTATGTATACAGACAAGATGGGCAAAAGATTGAAGCATGAAACGACATTTATCTTTAAACGCTTTTTCATCAAGAATAGATAGCTATAACGATAAACTCTTTCGCGGTGTTTTGATTCGTTGGGAACTCTTAACGCAAGCAGAAAAAGTTGTCAGCCAGGGAATTATCTTGATTCCCCTGTGGTGGTTAATTGGCTGGGCTATAATGCCATTTATATGGGTTATTGGTATCGTAATTTATGAATACAAAAATTATAAAAAAATACGTTTATCTCGTCCTAGTGTAGAAGTCATTGCAATACTTTTATTTACCGTTAATAGCATAATTTCTTTTATAGTAAATTCTCCACAAATTTATCCAAGAGGGCTGATTTTCCCATTTTATATGTGGGGATGCGGTGGACTGTTACTTTGGTATATTCAAAGCCATAAAATTCGCATTCGCTTACAAGTTGTCGCTTGGGCATTTTCTATTGCTATCTGTATGATGTTGGTTTGGTGGTTACTGTTTTACTTTATTCTTAATGAGCCATACTTTATTCCAACGAGAACTCTTTATGCAACCATTCTTGATAAAGGAGCACGATATAATCCTAATGATATAAGTAGTGTTAGTAATTTCTTGGTTCCATATAACTCTGCCGAAAGAGGTTTTGGAGGATTATATCGTTATACATTCTTCTTCACTCATCCAACAGTTTCTTCTTTTGCTATAGGCTTTGCAGGACTCATCGTTTTAGATACTAAAAAACGTCTATGGTATTTACCAATTATTACAGTATGTTCTTTTTTAATCCTGATTTGTCAAGCACGTAATGCTTGGTTAGTGTTACCTATAATCCTGATTTTACGGTGGTTATTTATAAATAGTAAAACAAAAGAAATTGCATTTATATTAACATTATTATCAATCATAAGTTTTGTCAGTCTCTCTATACCTTCAGTTACTAATTGGATTAATGAAACTAACTCTAATACAGTAGAAGTTACTAGTAACTTCCGCAAAGATTCTACGGAAACACGGAATTTGATTTATCAACGCACATGGCAAAGTATTGTTGAAGAACCTTCTCTAATAGGACATGGATTAAATGGAGCTTCTGTACAGCCTGGGTTTGAGTTTGCTGTGGTCGGTACTGAGAGTTTTATTTTGGGAACCTTACTTTACAAATCAGGTTTTTTAGGTACTGGATTATTTATCACTTTTTTGTTTGCTTTTCTCCGATGGTTTTACAAAACACGCGAAAATAGACCTATTTGTAGTTTTTTAATACTACTATATTTTGGCTTAACTTCTCTAGTAACTGAATTTGAAATACCCGTTGTAATCATGACTTTATTGTCAAGTATGTTATTCAATCCAAGTCAAATTACATCTAAAAAATAATTGTTAAAAACATGCTTTTTTATTTAAAATAAAGGAAATATTTATGCGTAAATTACTAATTTTGCCTGGGGACTGTGATACTATTGGAGGGACATTAGTTTCTTTATCTATGCTCATTACTGGAGTTAAGGAACAGCAGATACAGAAGCATATATGTGTCATAGTTCAAGCAGGTTCTGTAATGGAGAAATATTTACACAACCTGGGATTAGATTTTTGCCTTCATGCAATTCCTGCCGTTACCCAAAAAGAATTTTTTCAGAAAGGAATTCAATGGGTAAGCCAACAACCAAAAGTCTATCCTTTGTTATTGGATAACTGCGCTTATAACTACTTGCTACCAACTTTCTTGATGATTGCATTTCGACTACGTTTCAGCGGCCGTACTATATATTACTTTTGTCATGACTTGGTAGGTTCAGGTAGATTTTGGGGTTATTTAGCTAGAAAATACATTTTTTTTTGTTTGTCTCCTCGTGCTCTTTGCAATTCGCACTTTACCGCCCAACATGTGCGACATCTAATGCCCAATGTCCAAGGTGTTCTTTACCAGCCAGTAGATCAGAAGCGTTTTAACGATTTACCTCTGCTGTATCTTCCCAAAGAATTGCAATCAATTTTACAGCTAGGATTTCGTGTCATATTGACACCTTCACGCATTAACAAGCATCCGAAAGACGGCGAAAACTGTGATAAAAATTTGCGAACTTTAATTCCAGTTGTTGCACATTTGAAGACTAGGGGTTATGATTATCACGCAGTAATTATTGGCGAAGATAAGTCTCCCAATCAAGTTAATAGCCGTATCTTACTTGAAAAAGCTGAAGAGCTAGGAGTAGCAGATCGTTTTACAATTCTGCCTGCGACTATAGGCATTGAAGATTATTATAAATGTGCAGACATAGTAGTTACACTCGCTCATAAAGAAGCTTTTGGTCGCGTTGTTGTAGAAGCGATCGCTTGTGGTGTTCCTGTTGTTGGTAGTTGCAACGGTGGCATTGGCGAAATACTTAATCATTTTGCACCAGAATGGACAGTTAATCCTAATGATCCTATTGCTGCTGCCGAGGCTATTATACGCATTGCTAATGATCCGAACACATCCAATCTTCTAATACAGGGCAAAAACTGGGTTCAGTCAAAATGTAGTATTGCTAGCTACGCCCAACATATGATGGAAATTACAGGAATAATTAGTAATACGAGAATTAATCAAATCCCTTCATTGACTAATTAAATAGTTATCTCTTATGAATGTACTATTGCAAGAAGCTGCTACAAAAATTGAGCAATCCCAAAAACGAGATATTTTAATTATCTGCCGTGTATTTTTCCCGGATGCTGGAGGAATACAAGAGTATGTTTACAATCGTTGTATGCAAGATCCAACGCAGATTGTGGTTCTCACTTCTAGCTGTACAGGTGATCGAGCATTCGACCAAATGCAATCATTTCCTGTCTATCGTTGGTGGATGCCTGCAATTTGTAGTTTGGGAGCGTTTGGAAGTATTATCAAGCAAATTCTAAATATATTCTGGTCAGTGACACTAGGCATCAAATTATATCAAAAGTATCGCTATAGTTACATCGAATGGTGGCACGGTTACGACTTCCCAGCGTTATTGCTATTAAGCTATTTATTGCCTGTAGAGTGTGTGATTTACCTTCATGGTGATGATGTATTATGTCCTTTAAAAAATCCAATTTTTCATTTTTTATTTCAGTGGACATTACAACGCACTAAAGTTATCGTGTGTAACAGTAAATTTACGCAAAGTTATGTCAAAAGCAATTGGAAACTGAATAGGCATATTGAAATAATTCATCCCACTATCAGAGCAGAAAAATTCGGTGATCTAAGTTTAAACAGTTTGGAAGATTTGCGTCAGCAAATTCGTGATAAATATCAAATTCCAAAAGATGGTATTGTAATATTATCGGTGGGTCGTTTAGTAAAACGTAAAGGCTTTGATCGTATAATTCATAATTTACCACACCTAATAGCAGCAGGATTGAATGTCTATTATTTAATATGTGGTCGAGGACCGATGGAATCGGAACTCAATGAATTAGCAAATAGATTGGATGTTAACTCACGGGTAATTCTTACAGGATATATCTCTGATGCAGATTTAGCAGGATATTATTCAGCTTGTGACATATTTTCGATGTTAACTTTTTATGATAGTAATAGCCGAAGTATAGAAGGATTTGGAATAGTTTATTTAGAAGCAGGTTATTTTAGCAAACCAGTCATTGCTTCACGAGTTGGAGGAGTAGAAGATGCAGTTTTTCACGGAGAAACTGGTTTATTAGTAGATCCTAACTCATCAGAAGAAATTTTATCTGTACTGCATCAATTATGTGTTGATAAAGAACTACGTCAGCGACTTGGTTTTAGGGGAAAAGAATTAGTAAATCGGACAATTTTCCATCGAATTATTTACATGAATAAAGTTACACATAAAATTATAAATAATTAAATTTAGGTGAAGTATGAGTTTATCTAACATATTAGCTGAACAAATAGGTAACTATGATAATCCAGCTTCTATCGGTTATAAGTTACGCTGCAAACGTATAGAAACACTTATCTCTATAATAAGTAAAGTCTACGACAAATCGAAGGAAGTAAGAATAATTGACATTGGTGGAAGAAAAAATTATTGGCAAATACTACCTCAAGAAATATTGAACAAATACAAAATTTACATCACAATTGTAAATTTACCTGGAGAAATATTGCCAGCGTCTGAAGAACATTATCAATTCATTTATGGAGATGCATGTAACCTCAAAATTTTTGAAGATAATTCTTTTCATATAGCTCACTCCAATTCAGTAATAGAACATGTTGGAAATTGGAATAACATGAGTAAATTTGCTAAAGAAGTAAGAAGATTAGCACCAAACGTTTATGTTCAAACTCCATATTTTTGGTTCCCAATTGAGCCACATTTTATGTGTCCGTTTTTTCATTGGTTACCTCGTCCATTACGCATTAGCTTGATTAAAAATTTTGATTTAGGTAATCATAAGCGTTCAAAAAATGTTCATGAAGCGGCTACTAAATTAGAAAATTATCGTTTACTGGATAAACAAATGTTACAGGAATTATTCCCAGATAGCGTAATTAACTATGAAAGGCTCTTCGGTATAACTAAGTCTTTGATTGCTATTCGATCTGCTGAAATTAGTTAGCTTCTTATAAGCTAATAAGGAGTGAATATTTACAAATAAATATGTAATCAAAAGTTAACATCTATTTTCATTCGGAATACATATGAAGCTTGAATATCGCAAAGTAAAAAATACATCTCATATAGCAGAGTTCAAAACATATCTGCATGATTTGACTACCGCTCCAGAAATTAAAAGAATATGTGAAGTAGGTGGAGGAGCAAACCCAGCTATTTCCTTAGATTTGATTGATAAATATGGATTGGAATACACTTTACTTGATATATCTGCTGAAGAACTAGCAAAAGCTCCAAATGGATATCATAAAATTCAAACTGATATTTCATCTCCTAGCTTGAATATAGATAGAGAATTTGATTTAGTTTTTAGCATTATGCTAGCTGAACATGTTCCAAATGGGCTGACTTTTCACAAAAATGTCTTTAATATCTTACGAGATGGTGGGTATGCAATACATGTGTTCCCTACTATGTATGCTCTACCGTTTATTGTTAATCAAATATTACCGGACAAATTATCAGAAAAAATTTTATGGGCACTTTCACCCCATAGAAAAACAGATACGAATAAACTTAAGTTTCCAGCTTATTACAGTTGGTGTCGTGGCCCTTTAAATAGCCAGATAAATAAGTTTGAAAATCTTGGTTATAAAGTCGAAGAATACGTTGGTTTTTTTGGAACTCCCGCCTATTTTAGTAAAATTAAGCCACTCAGTTTATTAGATGATTGGATGTCTTCTATATTAGTTAAATATCCACAACCATTAATTACAAGTTATGCATATCTTTTATTGCGTAAAGATTTTAGCTTGTTAAATTGAATATAGCTTTTTGTGATTGCTAGCAAGCTATTTCAGCTTTTTGTACAGGGTGCTTACTTTGTAAGTATACGTTAATTTTGCTATTAAATCTACTAATGATCAGTATGCTGCTTAAATTTTACTATGACTGTAAGCAATTCAAAAAAGTTATTTAAAGCGAGTTTATGGATGACTGTAAGCTTTGGTCTTGGCAAAGTTGCTCAATTACTTTCTCAAGTTTACTTGGCTCGTTTACTCTCGCCTGAAGACTTTGGTATTTGGGCAATGGTTCTAGTACTTTCTAATTTTTCCCTTCTTTTTAGAGATAGTGCTATTGCTCAAGTATTAGTACAAAAAGGTTTAGATGATTCCAAACTAGTTAATACTGTTTATAGCTTAGGTATTAATATTTCTATTTTTTTATTTTTTATACAAGCTTTAGCAGGATTACCTTTATCTTACTTCTTTAAGCAACCTATTTTATTTCCTTTGACAGTACTATCAGCATTTATCTTCCTAATTGGTGCTGGTGCTGGTTCTCATACTGCAATATTACAAAGAACAATGAAGTTTAAAGAGCTAGCTATTTGTGATTTGCTAGCTAATTTTTCACGAGTGTTTAGCTTAGTTATTAGCTCGATGCTTGGATGCGAATTTTGGTCTTTTGCTATTGGAGAAATTACTATGGCTTTGGTGGATTCCTGTTCAAAGCGTTTTTTTAGTAGGTATGAATTTAAATACTATTTAAAATTGGAGAGAAATAAAATAAATGAAGTCAATGGCTTTATTTTAGGTGTTATAGGTAGTAAGATTGCTCATCAAATGAATATAACGGGAGATAACTTAATTATTGGAAAATTAATAGGAACACAAGCTCTTGGCTATTACAATGTTGCTTATCAATTAGCTACCACACCAGCTTTTGCATTTTCTCAAATTAATAGTCGTGTAATTTTTTCAGCACTGTCGCAAGTGAGTGAACAGAGAAAGTCATTGATAATGATTGAAAAAGTCGTTGAATATTACGCTACTACTGCTACTTTAATATATGGTTTAGCATTTATTTTAGCACCACCAATCATCCTACTAATTTATGGGGACAATTGGAAACAATCTATCAGTATATGTCAAATCATATTAATCTTTTCCTATACATCAGGTTTTGTATCAATCCTTGCTGCCTATCTATTGTCCATGAATAAATCTCTAGAAATTGCACGTATAGACTGGTTTATCGTTCCTATTTCTTTAACTGCTTATTTTATTGGTGCTCAAATAGGAGGAGTACAAGGTGTTGCGATTGCCGTTACATGTGTTATGGGCTTTGTTGCTTCAAGTTGGTATCTTATCTCAGCATGTCGTATCGCTGGAGTGAATATTCTAGCCTTATTAAAACCAGCATTGATGCCGACAACAGCTATATTAATAGCTTTAGCAACAATACGAGTGATTCCTTACCCTCATAACGGAGCTATTTATCTACAAATACTAACTTTAGTATTTCTTTATATAACAATAATTGCTTTAATATCAAAAGGTCATTTACCTTTTAGCATCTTTAGAAGATTGCTTTATAAAATAGGTTTATAGAAATAGTATCAATAATTGTAAACTTGGTTTTTCTTGGTTATAAACTTAGATATTCAAAGATTTTAAATTGCTTTATTCTCTTTATGTAATCTAATAAAATTAACTTTATGAATAATGATTATCAAGCTTTATCAATTACGAGTCATATTCTTGGACATCACACCTATGGTAAACTCTTAAGAGAGTACTTCAACAATTCAAATTCCCTTGGCTCAGTAGACTTCTATTGGTTTAAAGAAGAATGTAACAAGTTACTCTGGCTTGCCACTAGATCTTTTTATTGCAAATTCCCAAGCTCTTGGATTCAGCAGCGTAATTTAGATTTTCAATGTCTTCGTTCTGAATTGACAACTGCATATATTACTAAGTTGTTAATAAAACAAAAATTGCACAGTAAGCAATATTCTGTTATGCATCTACATACTCAAGTTATGGCTCTCTTAGCCCTTGAGTATATGAAAAGAGTTCCTACAATTGTTAGTATTGACTTTACTGCTGCGCTGAAATATCGTGAGATGCAAGATGTGAGTTTTCAGTGGACTTATGCTCCAAATATTTCATTAGAAAAAAGAGTTTTTGATGCTGCTTCTCAGATCGTGACATGGTCTGAGTTTGCCAAACAATCTGTGATTGAAGATTATGATATTAATGAAAATAAAGTCATAGTCATTCCTCCTGGCGTTAATTTAAGTGCTTTAGAATCTGACAATAATTCGGCAGATAAAAATTCTGATAACTGTAACATTCTATTTGTAGGTGGAGATTTTAAAAGAAAAGGAGGACATGATTTATTAAAAGTCTTTCTAGAGAATTTCTCAAATATAGCAATTCTTCATATAGTTACTAAAGAAGCTATTGAATGTTCTCATCATCGCGTGCGAGTTTATAACAATATAAGTGCATATACGCCTGAATGGAAATCTCTTTACCAACAAGCAGATATTTTTGTAATGCCTACTTATAGTGAGGGTTTACCTCAAGTATTTATGGAAGCTATGGGATTCAGTCTTCCGATAATTGCTACAAATTTACCTCAAATGAAAGAAGTTATTATTAATGATGTAACAGGCTTTATGATTCATCCTGGAAATAAAAATGAATTAGCAAAAATGCTCAAAATTTTGGTTGAAAACCCTATATTAAGAATTGAAATGGGTAGAAAAGGCAAGCAGATTGCTCAACTTAAATTTGATATTCATAAAAACTGCTCTCATCTAGAAAGTATCTTTAAAGAACTTTCTGCTAGTCAAGGGAGAAATATCTACACAAATATTTTGTGATCTGTTGATTAGAACCAAGCCTTTGCAAGCAAATCTATCTTGTCTCAAATTTTGTACACAAGGAATAAATTTATATGAATAGCCAAACCATTAGTTACAGTTCAAACTATTTCCAAAGTAGTTTTTTTGAAACTGATTATCGAATTCTAGCTTCTGTAATTTTTGAACTTTATCGCCCCGCAACTGTAGTAGAATTCGGCTGTGGACCAGGTCATTTAAGTAGGGAATTCGCGAAGCTTGGGGTACAGGTTATAGCTGTAGACGGTTACTCTCAACCAAACTTCACTGGATTTTCAGTGGAATTTCATCGACTAGATTTAAATAACCCTGTAGCAATCGCCAACTTCTTCACGAACAAGCACTTTGACTTAGCTGTATGTTTAGAAGTGGCTGAACACTTACAGCCAGAAAGTTCGTCTACTTTAGTTAAGTGGTTGACTCAAGTTGCCCCTATAGTAATATTTTCAGCCGCTGTTCCCGGACAAGGTGGACATGGGCACATTAATTTGCATCCTCGCGAATACTGGCACAATGAATTTACTCAACATGAGTTTGTAATCGCAGATCGTGTACGTGAGAAGTTACGCGTTACTTCTAGTGTTGCACCCTGGTATCGCTACAACACCATTGATTACTTGCAGCGTCAGCATCCTCAAGCTCCAGATTCAACTGAGGTCATTCCTCGTTTGATTGCCTCTGAATCAGCATCAGCAACAGGTTATTACCAAGAATATGATAGGCGATTTCTTGCAGAACTTCGTCTAAAGTATTCGCCTTTGCAGTTTTATACACCGATAAAGCAATTTCGTCAGTTTACTAAATACCTTCTTGGTAGAGCTTAATGGGCTTCAGAATTGAAATATACGGGACTTACGCATGAGCAACAAGAAAGCTGAAAGCGGATTGTAAGAAAGTATACACCAATAAACCTTTGTTGTGGCGTAGATTCTATATAAATCAAGCTGAAACTTGCTGAAATATTGGGGCTTATAGATTCATATGAACTTGGAGTAGGAAGGAGTAAGCTCTCTCCTACCTATCCCATAAAATCATAAATATTGTGTAAGTGAGCTATCTTTGCTATTGAAAGTGCTTAATTAGTAAGTAAACATTATAAAATTTATCTCACTTCTCTGTAATAATGCGCTGAATCAGCCTGCGAGGTGTCCCCATAATCGGGTTTCTTGACTTGTATCGATTGCTTATAGGTTTTTCAATTAAGGACAAATAAAACGCAAAATAGGGGCATTGTTATTAGTATATAATAAACCTTTTGATTATATTTTTATATATATAAATTATCTCTAAAAATAGATTTTAATTACACAATTAAATATATGACATCTAAGCATAAATTTGTAGAGTTATTCGTATATTTTTTAGTTTATTCAAAAGTAACCTTTTTAATATTTCAATTTTATAAAGATTGTATAAATTTAGCCTTTTCTCAATCAGAAACTAAATTTATACAAGTATAATAAGTAATAACATGCAAGATAATGGTCATAAAAATACTTGATTTTTACGACCTTTGTTTTGTAAGGAAAATAGAAGCAAAGTGTTTTCTAGGATAACCGTTAGGCTCTAATTTTGGAGTCTCTAGGCTATTGATATAGCTTCCATTTGTTCAGTTATGATGAATACCCTAGCACTAAGAACAAATATTGATAATCTCTTAATTATTGATTTTTGTTCATTTGCTAATTAAGATTTTTATCTTAACTTCACAATAAGTCTTTGAAATATACATCTGTAAAAGTTTGAGATTGCATAGTTAATTTCATTATTTAAATACTAATGAAATGATGATAAATCAAACTTTTATAGAGTGATATATATGATGCGCGAACGCATTCTTGAAAAAGATGTAGTGAACGCTTAAGGCTTCTATCTGCATTAGAAGTAAAAGTCTTAAATAATGGGTTGAGTTCATCAGGGTGCATTTATTAATTTGATTTCCGAAAACTTTAATTGAAGGAGCAAAGCTCTACTATGACTATTAGCTTGACTAACTTAACTCCTGGTGCTGATACCTACAATGGTACTGATGGCGCTGACTATATCAACGGTAGAGGTGGTAATGACACTCTAAACGGCTTCGGTGGTGATGACTACCTCGGTGGTTCACTGGGAGACGATGTCATCAGAGGAGGTAGAGGCAACGATATTATTGTAGGTGATGAGGGAAATGACTTTCTAGCTGGCGGAAACGGTAACGATACACTGTACGGCGGCATAGGCAATGATCTCCTTACTGGCGGTAATGACGATGATAGGCTTCATGGGGGTGCTGGAAACGATTATCTCCAAGGCGAAGCGGGAAACGACTTGCTTGTAGGTGATGCTGGAAATGACTTTCTCTGGGGTGGCTTAGGCAATGACACTTTAATAGGTGGTACTGGTAATGATGTGTTTAACTTCAGAAATACAACTGAAGGCAGGGATATTATCAGCGACTTTGTCATTGGCGAAGACAAACTAAACCTATCTGGTATATGGCAACAATTGGGTGTTAGTAACTATTCACAAGCAATTGCTGGTGGTTTCCTGGGTATAGTACAACAAGGTGCAAATACAGTCATCCAAATTGATATCGACGGTAGTTCTAGTTCAAGTAGCTTTAATGATTTGGCAATTTTGAACAATGTGACTGCTACAAACATTCAAGCTAGTAGTTTCACAGTTTAAGACTAAGAACACTGCTCTAATCCTTTTCTATGAAGGTGATTGATACCTGAAGTGTTGTTGTCTGTTGATTGATGTTGCTATCGCAACATCAATCAACAGCTTTTATTGTCTGAAAATTTACAAGTTTACTTTTTGGAAAACAGAATCAGAATACTAAAATCAATGAGAAAAACTTTAATTAACAAATTCTTATCAGATAAAAGCTCATCTCAGCAGAAAGCAAATAGGCTATTCTCACTTGACTTACTCAAAGCCATGAGTATTATAGCTGTAGTATCCTTTCACTCAATTCTTGTACCAAGGACAACTTATGCAGATAATGGATTAGCAATTGATATACTTTTTTCACCTTTAAGGTTTTGCGTTCCAGTCTTTCTGACAATCTCTTTTTTACTAATGGAAAAAAGATTGGTTAAACAGACAAGTTCTACTTGGGATGCAATTTATAAACGCTTGAATAGGCTTTTAATTCCAACTTTATTTTGGTTTACGATCGCAGGATCTTTTAAAATAATAAATCATAACCCCTTACTAGAGGTAATTGCAACTATATTTAATCAAATTATTGGTTCAATATGTCTACATTTATTTGCAGAATCTAGTTTTAACTTTTTAGAGATTATGAGTATAAAATTAGTATCTTGTTTATTATTGTTATCTATTTCTTTAGGTTTCTCTATATTGTTAGACAAAATAGGATTGAAAGCAGTAGTTCGTTGAAAATTTATTTAAATTAATGATTATATTCGTGATAATTTGTTATTCTAAACAAATTTTTTGTAATTGAATCAGAAATTAATAATTTTATTGATTATTTTGGAATACTCTCTAGAGTAATTACCAAGGCAATCTGCTACCATCCCAAGAGAAAAATTGCCCACTATCGCCTTCCTGAAGTTGTTCAATAACATTCATTAATTGACTAACAGTACGTTCTACTGAAAATAATTTTTCTGGTGGTACATTACGTTGAAAAGGAAGTGATAGACGTGTATCTGTTGTCCCTGGATGTAATGTCACTACTAAAGTTTGGGGACTACTTCTACCATACTCAATTGCGACTGTACGCATAAACATATTCAGCGCAGCTTTAGAAGCGCGATAACCATACCATCCACCTAGTTGATTATCGCCAATACTACCAACTTTTGCAGAAATGCTAGCAAATACGCTGCGTTCTTTATGTTTAAATAGAGGCAATAAATGTTTGGCTAACAATACAGAGCCTATACTGTTAATTTGAAAGTAGCGCAGTAAATTATCTGGGTTAATTTGTCTTAAACTTTTTTCAGGTTGCAAAGTATCTTCATGAAGTAATCCTACACAATTAACTACCAAGTGGAGCTTGTTAACTTGGTTACGGATTGTTTGCGCTGCTTCTGCGATTTGCGATTCTTCAGTAATATCTACAGGTAAACAAATTAATTGTTCGGAATTCTCGTGTGACAGCCTAATCAAATCTGAAGATGATTCTAATTGACGATAGGTTGCATAAATTTTACTAATTCTTGTATCTAGCAATAGTTTTTTCACAAAACCGAAACCAATGCCTTGATTAGCTCCCACAATCAAAGCATTTACCTGATTAATTTCATCAATAAAGGACATAACTTAAATTTAGATATATACTTATTTGCCAATACAAAACTTACTAAAAATCCTGTCAAGTACAGATTCAGTCACTTCCTCACCAGTAATTTCTCCTAATGCATGAATAGCATCGCGCAAGTCAATTGTCCAAAAATCAAGGGGTAGTTTTTGAGTGATTGTGGCTTGCATTTGCTCGAGAGAAATTTTAGCTTTTGTTAAGGATGCGGCTTGTCTTTGGTTAATCGCTAAATCCATATCAGCAGCTTGGACTTTTCCGGCTTTGACTATTTCTAAAATCGCCGTTTCTAAATCTTCAATGCCTTTATTTTGTGCTGCAGCTGTGAAAATTTGAGATTTTATATTTGGGATTTGGGATTGGAGATGATTTCCTATATCTGCTACTAAATCTATTTTGTTAATCACCAGAATTAAGGGACGATGTTGCACCTGTTCGTAAATTTCTGCATCGCCTGTTGTCCAACCTGTAGATGCATCAATAGTTAATAGTACTAAATCAGCGGCACTGGCAGCACGGCGCGATCGCTCTACGCCAATTTTTTCTACTTGGTCTTCTGTTTCCCGAATTCCTGCCGTATCTAGCACTTGCACGGGAATCCCACCCACGACTAGCTGAGATTCCACAACATCGCGGGTGGTTCCTGGTAAGTCGGTGACAATCGCGCGATCGCTCCGGCTCCAAGCATTGAGCAAGCTGGATTTTCCCACATTCGGCCGCCCAACAATTGCTACTTTTAAACCTGTGCGGAGCAGTTCGCCTTTGTCTTTGGTTGCCAATAATTGAGAAATTTCGGCGGCGATGCCATCAATTGCTGATATGATCACTTTATCATCCAGCGGAGGTAAGTCTTCCTCGAAATCAATCCGCGCTTCAATTTCTGCCAAAATATCCAAACAGTTAGCGCGTAACTGGCGGATGGGATGAGCTAATTTACCTTGCAAACCAGCTAAAGCAGTTTGAGCAGCTTGGGGCGATCGCGCTCCTACTAAATCGGCAATACCTTCAGCTTGGGTTAAATCCAAGCGCCCATTTAAAAAAGCGCGTAGGGTAAATTCTCCCGGCTGTGCTAGCCTTGCGCCATTTTCCAAACACAGTTGCAATACTTGCTGCACTGCCATAATTCCACCGTGGCAATGAAATTCCACCACATCTTCCCTGGTGTAAGAACGGGGTGCTTGCATAATCAATAGCAAAGCTTCATCCACCAATTTTTTGCTCTGGGGATGGCGAATATAACCATAAAGAATGCGGTGACTTTCCCAAACTTGACGACCAGGAGCATGAAAAAGAATTTGGGCGATCGCGATCGCTTGAGAACCAGACACCCGCACAATGCCAACGCTACCCTGCTGCGGAACAACAGCAGTTGCGATCGCGGCAATGGTTCCAGTTGTGGCAAATACTTCCGACATGAGCGCCCTTTTTCACAAATATATATTATGAGACTAGCAGGTACATTTGCATAAGATGGGGAAAGGAGAAAAGGTGAAAGCGTAGAATTTACAGTTTGTTGTCAGGTTTGCCTCGTCTCTTACTAAGGGCAGAAGTTACGGGATCGAGGAATTATATACTAAATAATGGTAAGTATTTAAACCAATCAGGGAGCAACAAGCAAGGTAAGATTTATCTGAAGAGTAGAAAAAAGCTCTTACTAGAGAGGGATTCACTGTGGAGCAAAAAATTAATTGCGCGGAAGCCTGCGTTAATGGTTGTGTTTTAGGGGATAAATGCCCCAATATTGAATTTAGAGAAGCTGCGGCACAATTTATTGAGGAGACTTCTTTAGATCAAATGCTGGCGCTTGCGGAAGAACGACTGCGGCGAAAATTCATGGAACCGCCAAAATGGGTACTTCCAGACGAAGAATAGCATTTTTGTGAGCAGATAACAGAATAACAGGGGGAGATTCTTTACTTTTCACATCTTTGCTACTCAGCGATCAGCTTCAGGAACACCAAAACGCTCAGGAAAAAACTAACATCACCTAATAGTATCTGGATCGATACCTAATTCTCGCAGTTTTGCTGCCAAGCGATCGCTTCTTTGCTTTTCTTGTTCAGCTCTTTGTTTTTCTTGTTCTACAAGTTCTTCTGGTGTTGTAACTAGTTGTCCATCAGCAGTGAAAAAGCGTAACTTTTCTTGTTCAACTCCTAAATATAGCTCTAGCTGCTGACTCCACAACCAACCTTGAGCATTCGCTTCTATTGCTTGATATTTACCAGCTACTAAGACAAACCCAGCAAAGTCTAAATTCTGCGGATCAAACCAGAAATATTCGGGTGTGCGAAAAGTATCTTGATAAATCTGTTTCTTCAAGCCTTTGTCTGTTAAAGCTGTAGAATCTGATAACAGTTCGATAATTACATTGGGATACTTGCCATCTTCTTGCCAAAGTACCCAACTTTTACGGGGTTTGCGTTCAGTTCCTCGCACCACAAAAAAATCTGGGCCGCGAAAATCTTCTGATTTGCGCTGACGTGGACTGTAGTAAATTGTAATATTGCCGGATACATAGAAGTCATTGCGATCGCGCCACAATAACTCTAGACATTGGATCAGCAATGTCATTTGTAGACGATGTAAGTCAGATTCCAAAGGCGGTTCGTTACTGTATAAATCTCCTGGAGGAAATATTACATTATCTGGGGTAGCTAAATCTTGGGCAACAGACATGGCAATCACTGTCTCAGTGCTAATAAGTTTAGCGTAGCAGGGCAAATATCAAATTCTAAATATCTAAACCAACAACTGTTAATTCCGGTGGATACTCAACTGTAAATTGATAAGTTACCTCTCGTCTTTCTTGCGGTAGCAGAGTTAAATCCCATTCCAAAATCCCCATCTCTCCCAGTTGAATTTGCGGATGGCTGTGGGTGAGGCGGACTTTAATTTTTTCGTTGCGGCTAATTGGTAATTGTTCAGTAAGTATCAGATGAGTTTCTTCTTCCAGCAAGTTAGTAACTATCAGCCGATAACCATAAGTAATCCGGCGCTGGTTACTCATCAATTTTTTATCAACTATTCGCTCAAATAAGTCACGCTCAATTTTTAAGCCTTCATCAATTCCTAAATTAATTTTGAATTCTTGTCCTGGCGCAATATTATCTAGTTTTGTTGTTCCCACAAACATATTGTCGCGGAAAATATTGGCTTTGCCTGGTAATAAAGTTGCGTTGTTAGCACTATTTTTGACTATGGCTTGGAGATAAGCAAAGCTCACTAACCTCGGCATGGCAACATAATGGCAACTACTCAAATAATCATCTTGAAAAATTGTAGTTTTATGGGGTGAGCCATCATTAGGAATATTACCACCAGCACTGAGTTTAAAGGTGACTACACTTCCTGTTGTCGAGACTTCCGCATCAACAGTTTCAGCTTCTATAGATTTGTCTTGTACAACCTCATCTGCTTCTTCATCCATTTCCCGCGCCATACCAGCTGACTCTGATTGAGCCGCCATCATTGGCATTTGGGTGACTTTGCGCCGCATAAAATCTGTTGTATAGCTGGGAGTATTTATATACCAAGGTTGCAGTTTGGGGGGAATAGTACCTAAGCCCGGTTTAGCAGTAGAGAGGGTTAGAGCTACGCCCAGCCACTCTTCCCCTGTGCTTTGGGTAACTTCAGCTAAGTAAGTGAGATTCACAACATTGCTGGTACTGCTAAAACGCAAATCATAAAGCGGAGTCCAACTAGCGCGATGAACTACGTAAGATAGCTCTAACTCAAAGTCTCCCGCACCAGCAACTTCCACAGGCACAATTATGCTCAAGCTTTCTTTGGGGTGTGGCGTTTGGATTTTTTGTAATGAAGCGCGCAGTACTTGCAACTGCTTGTCTAATTCTTCCTGTTGAGTTTTGCACTCCCCAGAGGCGATCGCATATTCGCTATACTGGCTGCCAATAAAGTTGAGAAAATCTAGAGTTTCGCTGAGACTGAGGTTTTTCCGTGACAAACTCTGAGAGAAGGGTTCTTCTGTCTTTTCCCGTAAGCCGGCAATAAAACTAGATTGCAATGCTAAAGCGTCGATTTGAGCTTGTAGGTGGCGTTTTTCTGCCTCCAACTGCTCAATCTGTCTGGTTAATTGCGCCACCCGTTCGGTAATCGGTTCTGTAGTGTAAATGCGATCGCAACTCACTCCTAACAAGCGTACCCCTACCGTCCCTTTACCACCAACCCTCACAGAATCAGTTTCTAGCGTTACCGGCAGTGAGGTAACGACTAATTCCTGTTCTTCTCCTGTTAGAGAAACCATCCCCCGTCTTGTAACTAGGGCTTGATCGCTGTAAACTGTCACAGCTACAATCTGGCTTGCTACTATCTTGCGTAAAGAAGGCATTTCTGGGTTAACCACTGCCAGTTTTCCCCCATTTTGAATGATTCTGCTGCTTAATTGTTAATGGTTAAAGGTTCCACCGTCAAGTCATTAACAAATTGGGTGTTTGGTGTTTGGTATTTGTCCCAATTACCCATTACCCATTACCCATTCCCCAGTCCCCAGTCCCCAATCCCCAATCCCTAATTCTTCACCTCTTCCTCATCCTGAAGTTGCTCAAAGGTACCCCAAGAAAAAGAGGTATTTTGCTCGATAAAATTCTTAGCAGCATTGATCAGGTAATCATAATAGGTGCGAGCCACAATCGATAGCTGTTTCCCAGAAGGGTAAACTATGTACCAAGTGCGCTTAATCGGAAAGTGCTGTACATCCAAAATACTGAACTCTGAAGAGTCAGAAGTTAGGGTATGACGGGATAATACAGAAATTCCTAAGCCACCTGCGATCGCTTGTTTAATCGCTTCATTGCTGCCCAATTCTAATTTCACTTTCACTGTTAATTCATGCTGATCAAACAGGCTTTGGATAGCACGACGAGTTCCTGAACCTGGTTCTCGCATAATAAAAGCTTCTTGCGCTAGGCGTTCGATGGGAATATTTTTCTCTTTTGCCAGTGGATGATTAACTGGAGCAAAAACCACCAAGGGATTATCTAAAAATGGTTGGCAATTCACATCAATATTTTCTGGCACTTGGCTCATAATATACAAGTCATCCAGATTATTAATCATTCGCTCCAAAATCCGCTCATGGTTTGTTACTTGCAGCGAGATATCTATGCCCGGATAAAGTTGGCAAAAAGGCCCCAACAAACGCGGTATAAAATATTTTGCAGTTGTAATTACTGCTAATTTTAATTGACCTTGTTTTAGCCCTTTTAAGTCTGCTACTTTCATTTCAAATTGGGCTATGGTTTCAAAAATCTGCCGACAAGTAGCAAACAATTCTCGTCCTGCTTCGGTTAAATATAGGCGCTTACCAACCTGCTCAAATAAAGGCAATCCGACCGATTTTGTTAACTGCTTGATTTGCATGGAAACGGTAGGCTGGGTGAGGAACAATTCCTCAGCAGCACGAGTAAAACTACCGTGTCGTGCTGCCGCCTCGAACACCTTCAACTGGTGTAGCGTCGCTTGGTTCAAGGGTGATTCTCCTCTAAGAGCGATACAGAGATATTAATCTAGTATCACTGAACACTTGCATTAGCGATAGCATTGGTCACACAAAAATTCTGATTCATAAGTATAGACAATACTCTATGAATTCTATTACGAGATAGATCTTTTCCTATTATAGTGAAACAGTTATTATCAAAACAACAAAGCAAAGCGTAAGATGCCTTCCAGCTCTAGATGAATGCTGAATACTGAATCCTGAATGTGGATCTCCTACAATCCATAATTCCTAATTCATCATTCACCATTCATCATTCTTCTAATTCTTCTAAAACTTTGATAGGTAACTGAGCCAAATCTGGCAACTGCAGGCGTTCAATTTCGGCAACTTGCTCTTTAATATTAATGGGTAAGTTGATTGGTTGACGTTCTTCTATCCAGCAACTTGCTAATGGTAATGTCTGCTCTAATTCATCTAAAGGACGAGGAATTACCATAACTGCATTCAATTCCCCGATGCGTTCTGCCTCATACATTCCTGCTTCTACTGCTACTGCAACATTGGCTACGGAACCGCGAATAATGGCTGTACACAAACCTGCACCAATTTTTTCATAGGCTGCCAATTGTACATCAGCTGATTTCAGCATGGCATCGCAAGCTCCTACCATCGCTGGAAATCCTCGTGTTTCCACCAAACCCACTGCTTGGTTACTCAAACGACTGTAATTTCCATCCTCCATAATTTTACTGAGCTTGGAGGTAATGGGTAGCACTATCTCTAAATTTGGGTAAGGACGGGGAATAACTAAGCTAGAAACTAATTGACCAAACTGTTCCGCAGTTTGGATACCAGCTTCTACAGCCAATCGGACATCAGCAATCCCACCTCGGACAATTGCTGTACAATGACCACCACCAATTTTTTCATAGCCAACTAAATGAACCCCTGCTGATTTCAGCATCATATCGGCTGTTCCCACGATCGCGGGAAAACTCAGCGTAGATACCATACCCAAAGCAGTATCCTTGAGGCTATCTCGACGGCGGGTGTCTTTAATAGTGCTAAGAGCTTTTTGATTAGATGTTTCCATGTGAAGTCTCCGGATACTCACAGAAAGGATAAAGGCTAAAGGCTAAAGGATGAAAATATATAATCATTTAACTCCTGAATTACCAGGAATTTCATCCTTCATACTTCAGATGACATCTTACAATTAACACTTATTCACTCTGCTCGTCCGAGATGGGTTCATTTAGAGATTGCCGATGGGGAAATAGTGTAACTAACAGTCTTTGAATACTCCCTGTACCATAAATCTGAGTGCCAAAAGTATTGGGGGATTCGGTAGCAGGTGGAGTTGATTGTGACTCTTGGCTGCTTTCTTGTGAGGCTTGTGCGGCTGCTTCTAGTTCAGGACTACCCAATGAGGGGTTTTCTTCTAGAACAGGAGATTCATTTGACAAATTATTAGCAGGCTGAGTTTCAGAACTGGATTGGTGTTGTAACTCCAGGTAAAATCCGCCGGAGAAAGTAGTAGAGGAGGTAGTTGTTTCCCCATTGCTACTTTGTTCCTTGTTCCTTCGCCTCCCAATCAAAGTTTTTTGTTCTCTCAACCCCTGCGTATTTGTAGAAGCATTACTTGCTGATGGTTCCGGTGTGATACCACCAATATGCCGACTACTATCTCCCAAAATTGAACCAGGCGGAACCACTTGTCCTGGTGCAACTGAACAGTTAAACACTGTAGTTGCGGAACCAATACAAGCATTTGTTCCGATTTTACCTTGACCAACCATGAGAAAACCGGCTCCCAAGTTTGCTCCTGCTTCTACTTCTAGGGTTCCTTCATCAATTTGCAGAATCGACCCCATGCCAATACAGACTCCTGGGCCTATGATGATTTTGCCGTTAACAGCCGCTTGTAGTATTACCCCTGGTGCAATTACTGCACTGGGATGAATAGTCACCTCGCCACTAATGTAAGAGTCAAAGTTGTTGCTGAGGCGCAGTGGCGGCACAGACATGGAAATTCTAACCTCGGAAGCCGGAAAATTAGGAAATGCGGAAGATAATGAGTTTAAAGGATGTAGTCTCCTAAAAAGTGGCTGACCACAAGCTACTTCATCCTTTATACTTTATCCTTCCTAGCTATGGGCGTTGGATAATGGTCTCCAGTACCCGACGCTTGGCTTTGGGGTCAATACCAATTAGGCGCACATATTCTCCTGCGTATTCAGCGAGGGCTGCTTCTATAGCTGCGATCGCATCTCTTTCAGAATTGGCTTGAATGGGGCCTGTGCTTGTCCAGGAACCGGTGCGGAAGCGTCTTTGGTCTACATGTTCAACGCTAATTTTATACCCAGCACCTAGTAATTGCCGTAGTTGATCGATGACTTCTCCACTCAAACGGGTGCTAGTTGCGGTGGCTGTAGCTGTAGCTGTGGCTGTAGGCGCACTGCTGGTAAAAGATTTTGTGCTGCTAGATGGATTAACCTGACCGTTGGGACGTTGGATAATGCTTTCTAATACCCGACGTTTAGCTTTGGGGTCAATACCAATTAACCGGACATACTCACCTTGATGGTTGCTGATACAATCTTCTAGAGCCGCAATCACTTCATTGGTAGAGGTAGAGTTAATAGGACTACAGCTTTGCCAAGAACCAGTCCGGAAGCGGCGCTCATCCACATGTTCTGTACCAATTTTGTAACCACCTGCTAACAGCTGACGGATTTGTTCTACTGTTTCTGTGTTTAGTCCGCCACCAGAACCGTTACCATTACCATTAGAGCTATAGCTGCCATTAGAAGCAGCCTTGGGAGCCTTAAATGCAGCAGCAGGCGCACCAACTGTGCCATCTGGACGTTGGATAATTGTTTCGAGAACGCGTCTTCTGCCGTTGTCGATGCCAAACAAGCGCACATACTCACCAGCATGATCTGCCAAACAAGCTTCTAATGCTGAGATGGCTTCACCAATGGATCTAGCATTGATAGGCTGACAGCTAGTCCAAGAACCCGTACGGAAACGTCTTTGGTCTACATGTTCTGTACCGATTTTGTATCCTTGCTGTAACAAATAGCGTACTTGCTCTATTGTTTCTGCACTTAAACTACCGCTTGCCACTTCACTACTCCTTTCTAGCTCTAAAACAGTAATGCCATTACCTGTAGAAGATTTTTTTATTTGATCCCGAATGGGTGTAATACATTTACTATCTGCAACGCACAAATATCCAGCTCGCAGTGCCTGATTAATTCCCACTACATGATGGGTGAATTCCTGATCCTGCGATTGGACATCTGGTAAACGGTCAGCTTGTTGCTGAGTAGTAATGATTGCTCCCGAAGGTACATATTTACCAGGGGGAATTTCTACATCTTGAATTAAAGCGTGCATCATCACGATGCAACCTGCACCCACCCTGGCATTAAATACCGTAGAGCGAAAGCCTATAAAAGAATTATCACCAACATAAGCAGGCCCGTGAATCAGGGCCATATGGGTAATAGAAGCATTTTTACCAATCCATACCGAGTATTCTTCTTGGTCATCACCAATTACTCGGCCTTGCTCCAACCCATGAATTACTACACCATCTTGAATATTAGTATTTTCACCAATGAAAAAAGGTGTACCTTCATCCGCTCTAATCGAAGTCCCCGGAGCAACGATTACGTTGGCACCTATTCGCACGTCTCCAATCACCTTGGAAAAAGAATGTACAAATGTGCTTTCATGGATTGTTGGCTCAGCTAAGTTCCTCGACCACGGGGTTGGGGGTGCCACCGTGCTGCTGACTGCCATTGCGAGATTCCTCCTAAAATTGTCAATTGTCAATTGTCAGTTGTCAGTTGTCATTTGTCCTTTGTCTTTTGTCTTTTGCCATAATTTTTGTGTTATGACCAATGACTAATGAACAGTAACTAATGACTAATGACCAATGACTAATGACTAACGGTATTGGTCTTTTTTGCTGTAAATGAGACGATCTTCAACATGAATAGTATCAATTATCGCCACCACTGCTGCATCTAACGGACGATTTTCGTTTCCAGGAACTTGACGAGCTGCGCTACCACGACTGAAAAGTACCCATTCGTCTACTCCTGCACCTACGATATCTGCTGCTACTTCGTATTTTTGCAGGAGGTTGCCTTCTTCATCTACTAATTGCAACAACAGTAGTTTCACACCTCGAAGACTTGGTTCTTTTTGCGTGCTAACTACTGTGCCCCGGACTTTAGCAATTTGCATTACAAATTATGGTCTTCTGCCGAAAGGACGAATGGCGTTGACATTTTCCCGGAACTGCTCTACATCCTCTGTATAACGAATTGGCAGGACATACTCTAAGTTTTCGTGAGGACGAGCAATGATATGGGTAGACAGTACTTGTCCGCCGTTAACTCGCTTCACAGATTCTACGCCTGCGGCAACGGAGGCTTGAACTTCGGAAACATCTCCCCGAACGATAACTGTGACGCGACCGCTACCAATTTTTTCGTAGCCTACTAAGGTAACGCGAGCTGCTTTCACCATCGCATCTGCGGCTTCTACTACTGCGGGAAAGCCCAGCGTTTCTACCATTCCTACTGCAATCGACATTAGTTTTAATCCTTAATGACAGTTTTTCACTCTGGACAACAAAAGCACTCAAGAAGGCAACCCCGTTAATCTATTTTCTTAATGGGTTTTTAAGTGCGGAACTGTTCTACGGCTTCTGTATACCGAATCGGTAATACATATTCGAGGTTTTCATGGGGACGGGCAATGATGTGAGTGGATACTACTTCCCCACCATTTACTCTTCTGGCTGCTTCTACCCCAGCTGCAACTGAGGCTTGCACTTCCGATACGTCTCCCCGCACAATTACTGTGACTCGTGCGCTACCAATTTTTTCATATCCTACTAATGTTACACGGGCGGCCTTCACCATCGCATCAGCAGCTTCTACTACTGCGGGGAAGCCCTTGGTCTCAATCATTCCAACTGCAATTGGCATCGCAGAACTCCTACAAAATTAATCCAATCAGTACTGAGCTTTGAAATTTTTGACGGGGAAGCTCATCTTGAGCTAAGAAAACACTTCCAAAATAAGCATAGGAAAGCTTGGCGTTCCTGGCAATATAAATCACTATAATAGTTTATAATAAAATTGTTTAAGAAAACTTAACAAAAATTAATGCTGTCATTTGGTTAATGAAATTTTACGGATTGCTAGAGCGCTCAAGTAAGCTTTATAATTTTTTAATTACATTTGTCAAACTTCTATTAATAAAGTTTTTAATTTATTCTCAAGAGATTTGACAAAAGCCTATAACCTTTGCCAGCATTGCCTTTGGTAGATTTATCTATTGTCTCCAAGCAAGAGGCTAAAAGGCAGATAAGTTTTACTAATAATACATATAAATTGAAAATGTAAAAGTAAGAATTCCCATACTACAAGTCAACTGTAGTTTAGGAATTAAATATTTTTATTCTGTTATATTCACTTTTGCTATCGATCTAATGTCAAGCTAATTAGAGAAAATATATTTAATAAAACTGGTTTTAAAACAAGGCATTCCATACTGAGTCGTCAAAGGAAATTTAAATGGATCATTTTCTCTACATTACAAGTTGGTTTGTGCCTTTTTATGGTTTAATAGGTGCTATTTTGACCTTGCCCTGGGCCATGGGAATTATTCGGCGAACAGGGCCAAGACCAGCAGCATACTTCAACTTGTTGACGACCATTGCCGCATTTATCCATAGCCTGTTGATATTTCAAAACATCTGGGATAAAGAGCCAGAAACAGTGATAATTAACTGGTTCAAAGTCGCAGATTTAGATTTATCCTTTGCCTTAGACATTTCCCCCGTCAGTGTTGGGGCAACGGTGCTGATTACAGGGTTAAGTTTCTTAGCACAAACTTATGCCCTAGGCTATATGGAAAAAGACTGGGCATTGGCGCGGTTTTTTGGGCTGATCGGATTTTTTGAGGCGGCGCTGAGTGGTTTAGCCATTAGTGATTCTCTATTTCTCAGCTATGCCTTGTTAGAAGTGCTGACGCTTTCCACATATTTGCTAGTGGGATTTTGGTATGCACAACCCTTAGTGGTGACCGCAGCGCGGGACGCATTTTGGACAAAAAGGGTCGGAGACTTGTTACTGCTGATGGGGGTAGTGACCCTTTCTTGCCTAGCTGGTAGTTTGAACTTTTCTGATTTATCTGAATGGGCGCAAACAGCTAGCTTAGATCCAGTCACTTCTGCGTTATTAGGATTAGCTTTAATTGCTGGGCCATCTGGTAAATGCGCTCAATTCCCCCTACATCTGTGGTTAGATGAAGCAATGGAAGGGCCTAACCCTGCTTCTATACTGCGGAACTCATTGGTGGTAGCAGGTGGTGCTTATGTGCTATACAAAATGCAGCCTTTGTTGGCACTGTCCCCAGTGGCTTTGAATGCCTTGGTAATTATGGGTACGGTGACAGCAATTGGGGCGACGTTAGTGTCCTTAGCGCAAATTGATATTAAGCGAGCACTATCTCATTCCACTAGTGCATACATGGGCTTGGTATTTTTGGCAATGGGTTTACAGCAAGGGGGTGTAGCCTTGATGTTGCTGTTAACTCATGCGATCGCAAAAGCTCTATTATTCATGAGTTCGGGTTCGATTATCTCTACTACCCACACCCAAAACCTTACAGAAATGGGTGGTTTATGGTCACGGATGCCGGCTACAACCACTGCTTTTGTTGTTGGTTCGGCAGGGATGGTGACACTGCTACCACTAGGCAGTTTTTGGGCAATGCTGGCTTGGGCAGATGGCTTTGTGAATATTAGCCCTTGGGTGATTGGTGTATTAGTAATAGTTAATGGCTTAACAGCACTCAATTTAACCAGAGTATTTAGATATATTTTCTGGGGTACACCGCAACAAAAAACCCGCCGTGCGCCTGAAGTGGGTTGGCAAATGGCATTCCCGATGGTGACCTTGATCATCTTGACTCTGTTATTACCCGTAATGCTACAGCAATGGTACTTACTTCCTAGTTGGGAAAGTATTAACTGGTATGTAGTAGCGATATTACTTTCCTCAACCTTAGTAGGGGTAGCAATCGGCTCGGTAATGTATCTAGACAAAGCATGGTCAAGGTCAAGAATCCTAGCATGGAGATTTATCCAAGACTTGTTGGGTTACGACTTCTACATCGACCAAGTGTATAAAGTCACCGTAGTCAGCGCTGTAGCCATCCTATCGAAAATTTCCGCATGGAGCGATCGCTATTTGATTGATGGCTTAGTCAACTTAGTTGGTTTTGCCGCCATCCTCAGCGGGCAAGGTTTAAAGTACAGCATTTCTGGACAATCCCAAGGTTATATGCTAACAATCCTCTTCGTTGTCAGCGTCTTGGGATTTTTCATTAGCTGGTCATTAGGGCTACTAGATAAGTTGCCTTTTTAGTCATTTGTCATTGGTCATTTGTCAATAGGCAATTATCATTGATCGCCTCTGCTTGCTCTTCCTCTCTGCCCTCCTTCCTCATATCCTTAACTAGTTCTGTGTATGCTGAGTGCGTTGATTTTAGTACCATTAATTGGTGCTGTTGTAATTAGCTTATGGCCACCGGGGATAAATGGTAAAAACTCCCGAGGGATAGCCTTGGTAGTTGCCAGTATCGCCTTTGTATGGTCGATAATTTTAGCAATTCAATTTAATCCTGGGCAGGTTAGTCAACAATTTGTAGAATTCTTACCTTGGGTAGATGCCTTAGGTTTAAATTATAATCTTGGGGTAGATGGCTTATCTTTACCTTTGCTAGTTTTGAACGGCTTGTTGACTTGCGTTGCCATCTACAGCAGTGATGAATCTCTGCAACGTCCAAGATTGTATTACTCATTAATACTGCTGTTAAGTGCTGGGGTAACTGGTGCTTTTATTGCCCAGGACTTACTATTATTCTTCCTGTTTTACGAAGTTGAACTCATACCCCTATATCTGTTGATTGCAATTTGGGGTGGTGAAAAACGGGGTTATGCAGCTACAAAATTCCTCATTTATACTGCTCTTTCTGGGATTTTGATTTTAGCCAGCTTCTTAGGAATGGTTTGGTTGAGTGGTGCGCCTAACTTTGCTCTCGGTTCTTTGAATGCCACGACTCTACCATTAGCAACGCAACTTTTGTTACTAGCCGGAATTTTAGTTGGTTTTGGCATTAAGATTCCTCTAGTTCCCTTCCATACATGGTTGCCAGATGCTCACGTAGAAGCTTCCACACCCATTTCTGTGCTACTGGCTGGGGTACTGTTAAAACTAGGAACTTATGGCTTACTGCGCTTTGGCATGAACTTATTGCCAGAAGCTTGGACTTATTTGGCTCCCTGGTTAGCGAGTTGGGCTGTAGTCAGTGTACTTTATGGTGCATCTTGTGCGATCGCCCAAAAAGACATGAAAAAAATGGTGGCATATAGTTCTATTGGACACATGGGCTATATTCTGTTAGGGGCGGCATCTGCGACACAGTTAAGTATTTTAGGCACTGTGATGCAGATGATCAGCCACGGCTTGATTTCTGCACTCCTGTTTTTGCTGGTAGGGATTGTCTATAAAAAAGCTGGTAGCCGCAACCTAGATGTTATCCGGGGGCTACTAAATCCAGAACGAGGTATGCCCGTAATTGGTAGCTTAATGGTTTTAGGAGTCATGGCTAGTGCGGGAATTCCAGGAATGATCGGGTTTATTTCCGAATTTGTCATCTTCCGTGGTAGTTTCCCGGCTTTTCCCGTGCAAACCTTGTTATGTATGATTGGTACAGGTTTGACTGCCGTGTACTTCTTAATCCTGGTAAATAAAGCCTTTTTTGGACGTTTATCCGAGCAAGTTGTCAATCTACCAAGGGTATATTGGAGCGATCGCCTACCATCGATAGTATTAGCTGTAGTGATTGTAATTTTTGGTATCCAACCCTCTTGGTTAGCACGCTGGACTGAACCAACAATCACAGCGATGGTGAATACACAAAACACCGTAGTCACCGTGGCTTTGGATCATCAAAGCAAAAATTAAAATACCAGATTGGGTTTGTAGTCAGGATGATGCCAGACTACAAACTCAATCATCTGTTTGGTAGGTGATGAATAATTAACAATTGATAAAGGCAGATAAAAACTACTTAATTTCCCCATTTTAATAAAAAATCAAGCTTGACCAAATCATATTTTAAATTACTAGGAGAAACTGCCAATGGTCACCATCAAAAAGAAACCTTATAACAACCCTTTAGGTGAATTTATCAAGCGTTTGCAAACAGGAGAAGCACTGCTGGCTGATAGCCCCCAGAACGTTTTAGAAGTGGTCGGCATTCTGAAAAGCTATGGCGTAGTTTTAGATGCTTACTCCAATAATCTCATCTACATTGCTGAACATCAATTTTTAGTATTTTTCCCCTTCTTTAAATACTTTAATGGGGAATTTAGTTGGCAAAAATTATTTCGTCATTGGTGGCATGACCGAATTAATTTTGAATATGCCGAATATTGTATGAAGTCCATGATGTGGCACGGTGGCGGTGGACTGGATACATATTTAGATACAAAAGAATTTCAAACAGCCGCCGAAGCGGTAATTGCTGCTAAATTTAAAAACAATCCTTTAGTTATGGTAATGCACCAACTGTTTCCCGATTTCTTAATTGAACAGTTGCGTGTTTCTGCATATTACAGTGGCTTGGGGCAATTTTGGCGGGTAATGGCTGATATCTTCCTGACTTTATCAGACCTATATGACCAAGGAAAAATCAAAACCATTCCCCAAGTTGTAGAACATATTAAAGCAGGCTTAGTTGCGGATGCTAGCAAGCCAATTACTTACGCCGTCAAAATTGATAATAAAGTTTATGAACTCCTGCCTAAGAAACTTGGTTTAACCTTCTTAGCAGATACAGCAATACCTTATGTAGAAGCTGTTTTCTTCCGGGGAACACCTTTTTCTGGCACAGTTACATATAATGCCCAAGCATATCAAATTCCGCCCGATCAATCGCGCTTTCAATATGGTGCATTATATGCAGATCCTTTACCCATTGGTAGCGCGGGCATTCCTCCCACTTTATTAATGCAGGATATGCGGCATTATTTACCAGAGTATTTGCATGAAGTATATCGCCGCAGTCGTCGCGGTGAAGATGATTTGCTAGTGCAAATTTGTATTACTTTCCAAAAGTCAATGTTCTGTGTAACTACAGCTACGATTTTGGGATTAATGCCTTATCCATTAGATAGCGAAGATCCATCAGAACAACAAGCTAATCAAGTTTATTTAGAAAAGTGGATGGAACGTTTCAAAACTTCTCGCTTGTTGGAAGTGAATAAATGAAAAACTCCACCCACTCGTGTGTGGAGTTTTTGGGCATAGGGCATAGGAAAAAGTTACTGTGTCCCGCCACAAACCCGAAGCAATGGGGTGAGTATCCCTGTTCATCGAATAAGGTTCGGATAAGACAAATCGATTGGCGTTTAAATCCTGTAGAGACGCGATGAATCGCGTCTCTACAAACCCAAAATCATGACGAAAAATGATTAACCGAACTGTATTGCTTGTTCATCGACAAGGAAATAAAGTTTCCCCTTGCTTTCAATAATTGAGGGATGGATTTTGTGCATTACGGCTTATATGATGTCTGTTCAAATGCCCGTCATTGCGAACACTTCGTTCTGTACCCTATGGGAAGGTGTTCTGCCAACGCAATGACATATTAAGCGTAATTTACCGGACATCATACTTATGCCTAACACACATTAAATAGTAATGAGATTCCAATTACCAATTACCAATTACCCATTACCTATTCGCCAAATATTGATACATTTGCCAACGCATATCCACTTCCGCTTGCGCTTGTTCTAGCAATTGTTTGGCAACTTCCGGCTTACTCTTGGTGAGCATTTTGAAGCGATTTTCTTGATACATGGATTGCTCTACCGATTGCTTCGGTGCTTTCATATCCAATTGCAAGGGATTTTTACCTTGTTTTTGCAACTCAGGATTATACCGATACAGCAACCACCTTCCAGATTCTATCAGAGATTTTTGGTGATTCATGCCTGTGGTCATGTTGATGCCGTGGGCGATGCAATGGCTGTAAGCAATAATCAAGGATGGGCCGTTGAAGGCTTCGGCTTCTAAAAATGCTCTTAGGGTATGTTCATCTCTAGCACCTAAAGCTACACTCGCTACGTAGACATTTCCGTAGGTCATGGCGATTAAGCCTAAGTCTTTTTTCGGCGCAGGCTTACCACTGGCGGCAAATTTGGCAACGGCGGCTTTGGGGGTGGCTTTTGATGATTGTCCGCCTGTGTTGGAATATACTTCTGTATCCATTACTAAGATATTCACATTGCGACCACTGGCTAAAACATGGTCGATACCGCCAAAGTCAATATCATACGCCCAGCCATCACCGCCGACAATCCAAACGCTTTTCCGCACTAGGTAATCTGCGATCGCTTTGAGATTTTGGATTTGGGCATGGGGCATGGGGCATTGGGCATTGGGCATTGAGAGATTCGGCTTTTGCAATAATTCATCTAGCTTTTGTTTGAGGATTTCTACTCGTTCCCGTTGTTCCCAAATGTCAGCTTCGGTGCTTTGTTTGGCATTGAGAATAGAGTCCACTAAATCACTGGGTATTCCCAATTCCCCATGACCCAATTTTTGCAGCAGTTCCGCCGCAAATTCCGCTTGCTTATCTAAAGAAAGGCGGAAACCATAACCAAACTCGGCATTATCTTCAAATAAGCTATTCGACCAAGCTGGGCCTCTTCCTTCAGCGTTTGTTGTCCAGGGTGTTGTGGGTAAATTTCCGCCGTAGATGGAAGAACAACCGGTAGCATTGGCAATGACAGAGCGATCGCCAAACAATTGGGTTAATAATTTTAAATAGGGTGTCTCGCCACAACCAGCACAAGCACCAGAAAATTCAAATAATGGTTCTTGCAGTTGTTGTTGGCGGATTTGGTTAAGTTTGAGTTGTCTGCGGTCGGGATTGGGCAAACTTAAAAAGAAATCCCAGTTTTTGCGTTCTTGTTCCCGCAAAGGTAACTGTTTTGCCATGTTAATGGCTTTTTTCAATGGCTCAGTTTTATTTTTGGCTGGGCAGACGTTTACACAAATAGCGCAGCCTGTACAATCTTCTGGGGCTACCTGAATGGTAAATTTTTGATTGGCAAAGTCTCTATCTTTGGCATCAACTGACTTAAAGCTGGGCGGTGCATTCAGTAATTCACTTGGTTGATAAGCTTTAGCACGGATGGCGCTGTGAGGACAAACCATCACACATTTACCGCATTGAACGCAGACATCCTCATCCCATACCGGAATTTCTTGAGCAACGTTGCGCTTTTCCCACTTGGTTGTACCTGTGGGGAATGTACCATCAGGGGGTAGGGTGCTGACAGGTAAATCATCGCCTTCCCAAACCATAATTTTACCTAAAACTTCCCGCACAAATTCTGGGGCTTGGTCGAGTAATGAGGAATTTTCGCTTGGGGATTGGGGATAGTGAATTGTTTGGGGGATGTCTACCTTATGCAAGTTAGCCAGGGTATTATCTACGGCTTGCAGATTCATGCGGACAACTTCTGCACCTTTTTTACCGTAGGTTTTCTCAATTGCTTGTTTGATTTTGGTAATTGCTTCTTCCTGTGGTAAAACATTGGCTAAGGCAAAGAAGCACACCTGCATAATGGTGTTAATTCTCCCACCCATGCCGCTATTACGAGCAACTTGGTTAGCATTAATAACATATAACTTCAGGTGCTTATCGATTATTTGCTGTTGCACCTTCACAGGTAAATGTTGCCAAACAGTATCCGCATCGTATGGGCTATTCACTAAAATAGTCGCCCCAGGAATCGCTGCTTTGAGAATGTCAATGTTTTCTAAAAATCCCCAGTGGTGACAACCAATAAAGTTGGCTTTGTCGATGAGGTAAGTTGACCGAATCGGCTGGAGGCCAAAGCGCAGGTGAGAAACCGTCATCGAACCGGATTTTTTGGAGTCGTAGACAAAGTAGCCTTGGGCGTAATTGTCGGTTTCTTCCCCAATAATTTTAATTGAGTTTTTGTTTGCCCCCACTGTACCATCGGAGCCTAAGCCGTAAAACATCGCCCGCACTACATTATCGGGTTCCGTGGAGAAGTTCGGGTCAAAGCTTAGGGATGTATGGCTAACATCATCATTAATCCCAATAGTAAAGTGATTTTTCGGCGTAGGTAAGGCCAGGTTATCAAAAACGCCCTTCACCATCGCCGGGGTGAATTCTTTTGAGGATAAACCGTAGCGACCACCAACTATTTTAGGGGATGAGGGAGATGAGGGAGATGAGGGAGATGAGGGAGATGAGGGAGATGAGGCTTTTCCTGTTTCCCAGACTTCATGAATGGCGGTTACTACATCTAAATAAAGTGGTTCGCCGGCGCTACCGGGTTCTTTGGTGCGATCAAGAACTGCGATCGCTTGTACAGTATTAGGTAATGCTGCGATAAATCTTTCGACATCAAAGGGGCGGAAGAGTCTAACTTTGACGACACCAACTTTTTCGCCTTGCTTGTTGAGGTAATCTACGGTTTCATGGACTGTTTCGCAACCAGAACCCATAATTACAATTACGCGTTCGGCATCCGGTGCGCCATGATATTCATAGATTTGATAATACCTGCCAGTGCGATCGCCAAATTCATCCATGAGGCGCTGGACAATGGCGGGAGTGGCGCTGTAGTAAGGGTTAGCACCTTCACGGGCTTGGAAGTAGATATCGGGGTTTTGGGCTGTACCGCGCAATACTGGACGGTCGGGGGTGAGGGCGCGATCGCGGTGGGCTAATATGAGATTGTCATCGATGAGCGATCGTAAATCATCATCAGCAAGTAGTTTTACTTTCTGCACTTCATGGGAGGTGCGGAAACCATCGAAGAAGTGCATAAACGGGACTCGCGACTCTAAAGTTGCAGCATAGGCGATGAGGGCAAAATCCAGATTTTCCTGTACAGAAGCCGAACATAGCAGCGCAAAGCCTGTAGCCCGGGCTGCCATTACATCACTATGATCGCCGAAAATAGATAAAGCATGGGTAGCTAAAGAACGTGCTGCAACGTGAATTGTTGTACTGGTTAATTCCCCAGCAATTTTGTAGAGATTGGGAATCATTAGCAATAATCCCTGAGATGCAGTGAAAGTGGTACTCAGGGAACCTGTTTGCAACGCCCCATGTACCGCACCAGCTGCGCCGCCTTCACTTTGCATTTGCACTACGCTGGGAACTGTACCCCAGAGGTTAGGGCGATTTTCTGCCGCCCAAGCATCCGCCCATTCACCCATTGTTGAAGAGGGGGTGATGGGATAAATGGCAATTACTTCATTTAATTTGTAAGCAATCCGGGAAACAGCCTCATTCCCGTCAATAGTAGCAAAGGTTTTGTTCATCATTTACTCCTGCCTTGTCAGCCAGATGCGAAAATATCCACATTGCTCAGTAGAAGGGCATAATTAAACGTCAAGAGTCCATAATTTGGACTCTTTTTTCCAGTCATTGCCAACTAGGTTTTATTTATAACTGCCTGCTACTAAAAATTAGGAAATGTAGGAATAGATGAATTAGAGTGAGCCAATCCCAGGCAATAGTATTTCTCAATATTCTCTTTTAAAGAACTGTCTTCTGCTCAAGTTAAAATTACAATTTATGGGCAGATTTTAGCTCTATGTTTGTCTCTAATTCCTTATGATTATCTCATAAGGTTTCTATACATATATAAATATATTAATTTTGTACTCAATACCAACTCAACCTCTAGATTATGGATTTCAGGCGAAACATTAATGTTTTGGGGGTAGAGGTTCGGGAATTCATTATTCAATAATCTTCAGCAGATTACCTAATTTATGAGATTTGTTTGTACATTTTATAGCAATTATAAATTATGATTTTGTACTCATAACTTCAATCATCATATTTAGTATGAAATTTATACGCTTATGAATGCTTACAAAATGGACAATCGCATATTTGTCTTTTGAATATTTAAGAGATGATTGATAGAGTAGTGGCATGGCAAGCCTTAAATGTTGCATTAAAAATCAATTTTATCCGCACGGCAGTTGCTTCTCCCAAGGGGAGACGCTACGCGTAGCTTGCTTCCCCGTAGGGGTACAAGTCGGGAAACCGCAAGGGCGCACTGCCTTGTTTATCTGCGTACCCTGCGGGAAGCCGCTTTGCGTCTACATCTGCGGTTAATTTTTTCCAATCTAATGCACTATTTTAGCCTTGCCACGCCAGTAGGGTGCGTTAAAAAGATGTTGCCCTGCTCATAGCCTTGCCAGCAGTAGTTTAGATGGCACGATGATGCTTCACTTCCAGAAACAGGAGAACTGAGGAAATTACTGAAATCTCAGCAACTTTATGAAGGTATAGATATAACAGATGTGGTTCATCTCACAAAAGTACAAATCAAAACTTTAAAAAGTTGAGGAGCAAAAAAGATGAATAGAAAACTACAAAATGCTTTGATTGGGATTACCACTTATGGGCGCAAAGACGCATCACCATTTTCTTTGCCAAGTACTTACATAGATGCTGTCCGTGCCGCAGGTGGTACTCCCATCTTATTACCACCAGGAGAAACCGATCCTGCCAGGCTTTTAGAACCGCTAGATGGATTGATTATTTCTGGTGGTGGAGATATTCACCCCTTACACTACAACGGCTGTGACCACCCTAGCATTTATTCTGTAGATAGCGATCGCGATACCTTTGAACTGCAACTAGCTCAGTTAGCCCTGGAGTATCATTTACCTGTGTTGGGTATTTGTCGGGGTTTGCAAATTCTCATTGTCGCTTCTGGTGGTACTCTAATTCCCCATTTACCAGAGGTATACGGTACTTCAGTCTTACATCGCCTAGATCCGGCACCTGGAAGGCGTTTATCAACAGAACACATGGTAAAAATTAGTCCAGACAGCCGTTTAGCTGATTGTGTCAAAAATACTCATATTTCTGTAGTTTCTTGGCACCACCAAGCAGTACACCAAGTTCCCCCAGGATGGCGTGTTGTTGCCCATGCTTTAGAAGATGAGGTGATTGAAGCTGTGGAACACGAACATCATCCTTGGGCTATTGGCGTGCAATGGCATCCAGAACTTTCAGCTAACGATCCCAATCATCAAAGAATTTTTCAGGCTTTTATTCAAGCAACCTATACTAAACAACGGTTATTAATAGCTTGAATTATTATTCAATGCTGAGTTTATAAAATAATATAGAGGCAGTGTGGCTTGCTGTAAGCTACCGCAAATTATACAAAAAGAAACAAGAAAGCATAGACAGATGGGTAGCGTGTGTTACGGCTATGAAAGTATTTGGAACACAGAGACAATGAAATTTAGCCGTAACGCACGAAAAGCTTTGTGCTGACATTATATCGCTAACGCATCCTACTGGACTGACACGCCTGAAATAGTGCATAAAAAAACTCTTGTAGGATGGGCTTCTAGCCCGTCCTGGGCGGACAAAATGTCTACCCCACAAGAAAAATTATTGCATAAAATTAGCTGTGTCAGTCCACTACTAATGCTCTGCGACTTTATATTAAGCTGAACTGTAGCGAATAACATTAATGTTAGCTAACTACAAATTTATTAAAATTTGCTACTGTTACAATAATTACTTTAAATTTTCTTAAGATGAGCTATTTTTCCTTTATTAGCAAGTTTATAAAAGATTTGTTGTTGATAACTCTAGTATTCAAATTATTTTAGCTACTTACTTCCATATACTAGCCACTTTATAATAGATAGGTTACAATACATAGCCCCTAAGATGTATTGACAATTAATTTTTTTTAAGCATTCATATTGCATAATTTGAAAAAAAGTTATAAATTATTAAGTTATAGGGGAATAAAAGAATTTTTAGTGTCAAAAACTAAATCCTAGCTAAGTAAAAATACCTTAACTATTTGAAACTCTAAGGAAATATTTAACAGTGTTAGCAATATATTTTTGTTTGAGATATCAAGCATTCCAGGCTTAAAAGTCGATTTGCGAGCAAGCTAAAATATATTTTGCGTAACTGGTTTTAAAGTAATATCATTTTTTAAGGTGAGAGATAAATATTTCTCTTTCACCAAGATGCTTATTGCTTAAAAGCAAATTAACTGCCAATTAAGCAGCATAATAACTGGCAGTTATAGACAGCTTTTGTAGAGTTAATCATTTATTCCCAGATTGCATTTGCTATCCAAAAAATCGTCTTTGTTATGATCGGGATAGCAAAGTCCATACATGAAAACGAACGCATCTACCACAAATTTACAAATCTAGTGGAGTTATTCTGGCGATGCAAATAAACGAATTGGTAATAGCTGAAAATATAGAAGAACAAGCTTGGCAAGCATTAGAAAAGTCGATTCTCTATTATCAAGGTCGTCCTATTGGGACATTGGCCGCATACGATCCTTCTGTAGAGGCGCTGAATTACGACCAATGTTTTATTCGCGATTTTGTCTCATCGGCTTTAATTTTTCTGCTCAAGGGTAAACCAGAAATTGTCCGCAATTTTCTGGAAGAAACCTTAAAGTTACAGCCTAAAGAAAGAGCATTAGATGCATATAAGCCGGGAAGAGGTTTAATTCCTGCTAGTTTTAAAGTTGTATCGATTAATGGCGAAGAATATTTAGAAGCTGATTTTGGCGAACACGCGATCGCTAGAGTCACACCTGTAGATTCTTGTCTGTGGTGGATTCTGTTATTGCGTGCTTATGTCGTCGCTACCAAAGAGTATTCGCTAGCTTATCAGCCTGAATTCCAAACTGGGATTAGGTTAATTATGGAAATTTGCTTGGCGAATCGATTTGATATGTACCCAACGCTATTAGTTCCAGATGGCGCTTGTATGATTGACCGACGCTTGGGTATATATGGTCATCCTCTAGAAATTCAAGTATTATTTTATGCGGCTCTGCGTGCTGCGCGTGAGTTATTAATTTGCGATGGTAACCAAGATGTTGTCGCCGCAATTGATAATCGCTTACCTCTTTTATGTGCTCATATTCGTCAGCATTATTGGATAGATATTAATCGACTCAATGCGATTTACCGCTTTAAGAGTGAAGAATATGGCAAAGGAGCAGTAAATTTATTCAATATATATGTAGATTCTCTTCCATATTATGAATTAGACAAATGGTTACCAAGAAAAGGCGGTTATTTAGCTGGGAATGTTGGCCCATCACAACTAGATACTCGCTTCTTTTCACTTGGTAATTTGATGGCGATTATTTCTGACCTTGCTACTGAAGAACAGTCGCAAGCGATTATGACTCTGATTGAAGAAAGATGGGAAGATTTAGTAGGAGATATGCCTATGAAAATTTGCTTCCCAGCTTTGGAACATGAAGAGTATAGAATTGTTACTGGTTGCGATCCAAAAAATATCCCTTGGTCATATCATAATGCTGGTAGCTGGCCTGTATTGATGTGGATGTTAGCGGCTGCTGCTGTGAAAACTCACAAAACAGGTTTAGTGAGAAAAGCAATTGAAATTGCCCAAACACGTCTAGTTGAAGATGAATGGCCAGAATATTACGATGGTAAGAAAGGGAGATTAATTGGTAAACAAGCGAGAAAATATCAAACTTGGTCAATTGCTGGATTTTTATTAGCAAAAGAACTAATAGCGAATCCCAGTTCTTTAAAATTGGTGAGTTTTGATGAATTATCACCAGAAGCAGTTTCTCGAGCTTGTGAGTTTGAAATTAGCAGTGTAGATCCATACCTATCACACTAGAAATACCTAGCAATACATAATTATAGCTATACAAAAAATTCCGCCTAACATAGGTGGATTTTTTTTGTGCATTACATCTATTAATGACAGGACTTACGCAACTGGTACACCAATCTTTTGGTTTAAGAGTCAACAGTCAAGGGTCAAGGGTCAAAAATTCAGGTTTTTTGGACTTTGGACTTTTGACTCTTGATAGCCTCAACGAAAAAAATGTGACACTTGCGTAAGTCCTAAATGAATTAAACATCATCAATTGTTGTAGGGTGTGTTGTCGCGTAGCGCAACGCACAATCAATTAATAATTCATGCAAGATACTTTACTTCCATAAATAATATTCTCCAAAAAATTTTGTAGTGAAAACAGCTTTTATATTTTTCTCAATTGTTCTCCGTGATAGATTCAATAATATGTCATAAAACCAAATGAATTAACTGAAAAACTTGGGCTATCCTGAAAGAATATATGAAGAAATATAGTGCTGAGAAGGTGTGATAAATACTCTGCAACTATATCTCTGTATCTATTCCTAAGTAAAAAGCATTAAAGCTGCAGTACTCAATAAAAGTATTATCTATTGCCAACATCCAAGCAAAATGGAGAGTTTATTGCTATGGAAAAAGATAAATTATTTACATTTGATGATATAGAGAAGCAGGCGTGGGAACTACTAGAAAATTCAATTCTCTATTATCAAGGTCGTCCTGTCGGTACAATAGCTGCAAGAGATCAATCATTAACAGAATTGAATTATGACCATTGCTTTGTGCGAGATTTCGTCTCTTCAGCCATACTGTTTCTGATTAAAGGTAGATATGATATTGTCCAAAATTTTTTGGAAGAGACTTTAAAATTACAACCTACACAAAATCAATTAAATGCATATACCCCTGGACGGGGTTTAATACCAGCTAGCTTTAAAGTTATCTCAGAAAATGGACAAGAAACGTTAGAAGCAGATTTTGGCGAACAGGCGATCGCACGAGTGACACCAGTTGATTCTTGTCTCTGGTGGATTCTGATTTTATATGCTTATGTCAAAGCTACAAAGGATATAAAATTTGCTTTGCAGCCGCAATTTCAAAAGGGAATCATGTTAATTATGGAACTTTGTTTAGCGACGCGATTTGATATGTACCCAACGCTATTAGTTCCAGATGGTTCTTGTATGATTCATAGGCGGTTAGGTATTTATGGTTATCCTTTAGAAATTCAAGTTTTATTTTATGCAGCTTTACGGGCGGCGCGCAAGCTATTAATTTGTGCAGGTGATGAAGAAATTGTGACTGGTATTAATAACCGCTTACCTTTATTACGAGAGCATATTCGCAATCATTATTGGATAGATATACCTCGTCTAAATATAATTTATCGTTTTAAAGGTGAAGAATATGGACAGACAGCAGTGAATCAATTTAATATCTATGCAGATTCAATTGCTTATATTAATTTAGCTCTTTGGTTACCAAAAACTGGCGGTTATTTAGCAGGAAATGTTGGGCCTTCGCAGCTAGATACACGCTTCTTTGCACTAGGAAATTTGATGGCGGTGATTTCTTCTTTAGCAAGCGATCGCCAATCGCAAGCCATTATGAATCTAATTGAAGAACAATGGCAAGACCTAGTGGGAGAAATGCCGATGAAAATCTGCTTTCCGGCTGTCGAAAAAGAAGAATACAGGATTTTTACTGGTTGTGACCCTAAAAATATACCTTGGTCGTATCATAATGGAGGCAGCTGGCCTGTCTTATTGTGGTTTTTAACTGCTGCTGCTCAAAAAACAGGTAGAACCAATCTTGCTCAAAAAGCGATCGCACTTGCCGAAACACGCTTGAATGCAGATGAATGGCCAGAATATTATGATGGCACTAGGGGTTTATTAATTGGTAAAGAAGCGAGAAGATATCAAACTTGGACAATTACCGGATTTTTATTAGCCAAAGAATTGATGAGAAACCCTGAAAATTTAGGTTTGATTAGTTTTGGTGAATTAGATTTAAGTGATGCTTCCCAAGTTTGTGATTTGTAAGTTGAAATTACTGAACTTTATAAATACAAGCTGACAATTTGCTTCATCACTTGCATCACGTCGTACAGTTCATTTTTCTGAGGATTAGACAGAGTAAATTTATTGGATAACGCATACAGACGTTGCTGCTGATTCAGCTTGATAAAAAGATAGTCTTCCCCAGTTGTGACCATACCAAAAATTGGTCTTTCTAAATTAGGATTTGCCATTATGTAAGTTAAGGTTTGAGGAAGAGCCTGCATGACACTAAAACCAAAACGTTTTGATTCAATCAATACGACCCAGAATCTATTTTGAACTATTAAAGCGTCAATAAATCCTTCTAAGATAATTTCTTCATCATCGCCGCTTGGAAGTTCAACCTTCACTAACTCCTCACTTTTAATTTTAAAAGGCGGATCGCATAAACCCATTAATTCTAAAAGCGGAGATAGCATAATAATATTGACAGTACCTTCCGTAATAGCACCATCTGCTGCATAATAAAGATAACGACTCTTGAGCCGATTTAAAGAGGCTTTTTCATTATCAGTAAGTTCGGGTAAATTCTCAAACCATTCTGGAAAAAAATCAGGCGTAGTAGTTTGAGTTAAATGGAACTTATTGTGTACTTCATTCAGGTTAGTAATTGCTTTGCTGATGCCAAGTGTTTTGACCATATTTGATTAAATAGTGCTATTTTTTTAAATTTATAGCCTGAGTATAATTAAAATTCTCTAGATTATAAAATCTAACATTTTAAAGATTTCCATGACAAATGCTCGTCAAATAGCTTTTCTTGCCCTGCGAGATGTTCACAAAGGGGCTTATGCTGATTTTGCTTTAGATAAAGTACTGCAAAAATTTAAATTACAAGATACAGATCGCCGTTTAGTTACAGAATTAGTTTATGGTAGCGTCAGGCGACAACGCACCCTTGATGCGTTAATTGACCAATTCGCAAAAAAGAAATCTCACCAACAACCCAAAGAACTTCGCACTATCCTGCATCTTGGCTTATATCAACTGTGCTATCAAGAACGGATTCCGGCTTCTGCGGCTGTGAATACAACTGTGCAACTAGCTAAAGAAAACGGCTTTGCGGGATTGACGGGTTTTGTAAATGGTCTATTGCGGCAATATATTAGACAAGCTGAGGGAGATGAGGGAGATAAGGGAGATGAGGGAGAAAAATTTATCTCATCCTCCTCATCTGCTTCCCGTATTCCTTTGCAACTTCCAGACAATCCTGGGGAACGCTTGGGTATTTTGCACAGCTTTCCTGACTGGATTATTCAAGTGTGGTTGGAACAACTGAGTATTGCCGAGACAGAACAGTTGTGTGAATGGATGAACCAATCACCCACAATTGATTTGCGAATTAACCCACTTCGCTGTTCTATTGAGGAGGTGGAAGCGGCGTTGCAATCGGCTGATATTTTAGTCAGGCGGATACCCCACCTACCCCAAGCTTTAAGATTGATTAGTAATAGTGGGCCGATTCAAAATTTACCTGGTTTCCGTGAAGGTTGGTGGGTTGTCCAAGATAGTAGCGCGCAATTGGTGAGTCATTTACTCGATCCGCAACCAGGGGAAGTGGTGATTGATGCTTGTGCTGCACCAGGCGGGAAAACTACCCACATTGCTGAATTGATGGGGGATAAAGGGAAAATTTGGGCTTGCGATCGCACTGCTTCTCGGCTCAAAAAATTGCAAGAAAATACCAAACGCTTGAATTTGCAATCTATTGAAATTTGTACTGGTGACAGTCGTGAATTTTTACAGTTTCAAAATACAGGCGATCGCGTATTATTAGATGCGCCATGTTCGGGTTTGGGAACTCTCCACCGTCATGCTGATGCACGTTGGCGACAAACACCTGAAACTGTGCAAGAACTTTCCCAACTGCAAACAGAACTTTTATCCCATACTGCTACTTTTGTAAAATCTGGCGGTGTCCTTGTCTACGCTACCTGTACCCTACATCCTTTAGAAAATGAGGCTGTAATTAGCCAATTTTTGGCTAATTCTCCTGATTGGCAAATCGAACCGCCTCAGAAAGATTCACCTGCTTTCGCCTATTCCACCCCTGAAGGTTGGTGTAAAGTCTGGCCCCATCGCCAAGACATGGATGGTTTTTTTATGGTGCGCTTAAGAAAAACTAATAATTCCGAGTGAACACTGTTTGTGATTGTACTATTTAATCGAGGTTGAAATCTCCCAGAGGATGCAGCATGGTTACTGATTCCAATGTGAAAAACTTAGTGAAAATCCTGATCGGGGCAGCTTGGATAGATGGTAAAATCCAACCTGAAGAACGCCAATATTTGCGCGAAATCGCCCAAGCTAAAGGTGTAGCCACCGATCCAGAGATTAAGCCTTGGCTGTACGAATTAGTTCCTGTACAACCAAATGAATGCTATACCTGGGTACAAGAATATTTAGGCGATCATCCTAGCTTAGAAGATTACGAAAGTTTGATTGAAGCTATCAGTGGCCTAATTTATAGTGACGGGGATGTGGCGACTGAAGAAGCAAGACTCCTGACTAAATTACAGGAGTTAGGCAAAGCCAGTGAGTCACATCCATCAGCCTACAATGCTTTACTCAAACAAATTCAAAAGCTCTATCGCCGTTGGGTTGATGTGCAAAATTAAGAGAGATTTATGATTTTTGGTTTAAGCAGACGCGATATCTCGCGCCTGACCATGTTTTTTAAATTTCGTAATTTAACTCAGCACTCATCAGTACTTATGACTTCGGTTCACCCAGTCCCGGAGTTTCTTCTTTTTCTACCTTGGGTACAAAGTCAGGACGTTCTTTGCTTTCCCAACCTGGTGGACGCTTAGAGTTATACCAGGCGATAGAACCAATGGTAACAGCGGCAATAAAACCAAATACATATACAAATGTAAAAGCAAAAGGAAAATGAGGCCCATCTGCTATTGGTGCGGCTGTTTGCATGAATATAAGCATGAGTATATTCTCCTAATGTAGGTAACACTGCTTAACACACTATAAAACGAGCGTATCACCTAACATCCCTCTGTAGTTTGAACCCAGCAATTTTAAATTTTAGATTTTAGATTTTGGATTTTAAATTTAAGGGTCAATAAGGTTTAGCTAAGGATAATTCTAGATTTAGCAAATGTTGACTGCTGACGGTTAACAGTCAACAGTCAACGAACAACAGATAACCCCCTTTATTGCGAGGAAGATGGTCTCAGTCTCTCCCGCCAGGTAGGGGTCGAATTGGAGGAACCAGATGAGCCACTACCAGAGGATGAAGCAGAACTCCGAGATCTCCGAGGTGAGGAAGGTTGAGATTCTACACTCCTGCGCCGACGGGGACGAGATTCTGAAGATGAATCGCTGCTGCTAGCTTCTGTGCTACGATAGCGCCGCCGTCTGCTAGAGGACGGGGTGTCATCATTTTGTTGTTGATAACTCCTGCGCCGCCTTCTTGGGGTTTCATCTTGTTGTTGCTGGTCTTCTTGAGAATATCTCCGCCTTCTAGATGGGCGTTCCTCATTATTAGAGTTATCCTCATCTTCATCATTAGAAGGAACAGCTTTATTAACAATGCTTTTGGGCTTGAGGCGCTCGGCTTTAATCGTCCCCTTACGACCATCTAATTTTGGCCTTGGGGGAAACTTTTCGACCGGCATATCTTTAACGGCTTGTTCCATAAATTCATGCCAGGTATAAGCAGCGCTACCGCTACTACCCCAAGTCGGGCGGTTATCATCGTTACCTAGCCAAACTCCGGTTACGATTTGGGGAATGTAACCAATAAACCACAAATCCCGGGCTTCGTCAGATGTACCAGTCTTACCTGCTACAGGTCGATTATCTAATTGCGCTGCTGCACCAGTCCCTTCTTGCACAACATTACGTAGCATCCAGGTCATAATCGCAGCACTATCAGCATCCAGCGCCCGCTTGGAGGAAAAATCAGATGACCAAATTACTTGCCCTTGGCGGTTGAGGATACGGCGAATACCGTGGGCTTCGGTGTGTAAACCTTGAGTGGCAAAGCTACCGTAAGCGCTAGTTAATTCCAGCAAATTTACTTCATTTGAGCCAAGGGCTAAAGAATAAGTAGGCTTAAGTTCAGATTTAATGCCCATATCTTTAGCTAGCTTAATTGTTGGCTCAAATCCCACATCAATTAACACCTTCACCGCAATAATATTAATGGAACGGGTGAGGGCATCACGCATATTCATCCAGCCACGGAAGTTTTCGCTGTAGTTTTTGGGTTCATAACCATCTACAACAAAGGGTGCATCTAAATAGCTATCGTAGGGACTCTTACCACTAGCGATCGCAGTCGCATAAACAAAGCCTTTAAATGTTGAGCCTGGTTGACGCTGGGCTTGCGTAACGCGATTAAATTGGTTTTTTCCAAAATCTTTACCCCCCACCATCGCTTGAATTTCGCCGTTGCGGGGGTCAATAGCGACCATTGCTGCTTGTTTAAAGTTTTCCCAGCGTCCTTGATTTCTTAAGGTTTTCGCAACTGCTTCTTCGGCAAATTTCTGCCAAGTTGGGTTTAAAGTGGTTTCAACAACTAACCCCCCACCTGCTAAAACATCAGGGGAAACGTATTTGGGTAATTCTTTTTGAATATAGGTAGTAAAGTAGGGTGATTCTACTTGCAGTCGCTTGGGGAAACTACTGTTCACAACTAGCGGTTCTTTAACTGCGGCTTCCCTTTGGGCAGCAGTAATGATGCCATCTTCCTGCATCCGCTGCAATACTAAATTCCGCCTGGCTTTTGCAGCTTCAGGATTTTTATCTGGGGCGTAGAGGCTGGGTGCTGGTGCTAATCCGGCAATGGTAGCCATTTCCGGTAGGGTCAATTGGTCTACGGTTTTACTAAAATATACCCATGCCGCATCCGCTACACCATAAGCACCAGATCCCAAATACACCAAATTTAAGTAACGCTCAAGAATCTGGTCTTTGCTCAATTCATTTTCCATCTTTTGTGCCAGACGGACTTCTTTGAGCTTACGCCAAATAGTTTTTTCTTGTTTGAGGAAGAGAATACGCGCTAGCTGTTGGGTGATGGTGCTACCACCTTCCACAACATCTTGCGATCGCAAATTATTCCAAACTGCTCTAATTATTCCTTGAGCATCAACGCCATTATGTTGCCTAAATCGCCTGTCTTCGGAAGCGATAAAAGCTTTTTTGAAATTATCTGGTATTTGCTCCAGTCTCAGTTGTTCTCTGGCTGCTTCACCTTGCTGTTGTAAAATTGTCCCGTCGGCAGCTTTAATGGTTAATGTCTGCTCGCGGATCACAGCGTTTAATTCCGATTTATCTGGCAAGGTGCGATCGATTGTCCCGATGCCGTAGCTAATCGCTATCACACTACCACCTACACCCAAACTAGCCCAGAACCAGAGGCGACGATAAAAAGGTTTATCGCGGCTGGAAAGTTTGGCAACGATCCCAGATGAGATGTTTTGCATCTGGCTCAGTACCGGTTTTAACTTGTCCAGCTTGGTTGATGGTAAGTTCTCATTTGCAGATTCTTCGTTCTCGAGATGATTACCAGGCGACAATCGCGGCTTCTCCTTGTCAGATGCACTGAAATCGGGTGATCTTTGCTTGAACCAGGAGGTTAGTTTCCCCACGTTAGTTCCTCAGCTCAAATGTAGTTGTCACCTAACCACCAGCCAAAAATCACGGGGTTAGCGTACCACTTTCGTGTTAGTATAATATCCCATAAATAAAGAACTAAATTAAGTCAAATATGATGACTTTTTAGAATTCTTTAAATACGATCCCGTAAAGATTAGTACAGAATTCTCATCAATTATTCGGACTCAGCAGACCGTGGACTTAGCGGAAAAATATACCGCATGGTATAGGTATAAAGACCAGATAACTAGTATGGATGAAACTGCTGAGATTGCTATGGGTGTAGGTGCAGCTATCGCTCTAGGTAGTAATATCGGGGATTCGCGGTTGATTTTAGATGCAGCGATCGCCACCTTAGCCAAAACACCAGGGATTTTTATTGAAGCCCAGTCTCATTGGTATATAACTAAAGCCGTAGGCCCGCCACAACCAGATTATTTAAACGGCTGTGCAATATTGCGAATATTCATGTTACCGCATCTATTATTAGAAACATTATTAGCAATTGAACAGAAATTTGGACGTGTTCGTCAACAGAGGTGGGGCCCCCGCACCCTAGATTTAGATTTACTGTTGTATGATGATTTGATTTTACATACACCAAATTTGCAAATTCCCCATCCCCGGATGCGGGAGCGGGCTTTTGTACTAGTACCCTTAGCAGAAATAGCACCAAATTGGGTAGAACCAGTTTCCGGATGTGTGATTAAAGAACTGGTTAAAGATGTAGACTGTTCTGATGTACATCTATTCATGGGCAATTAAAATTACCACCCATAAACACAGAGAACTTCTGGATTGTACAGCCAGTCTGAATATTTGCCTTTGTATCGAAAGACAACAAATAATACTATGCCATTAGGTAGAGAATTACCGCAGCTGCTGAGACAACGCTTATTTTATAAAGGGCGCAAGTTTAATTTTGAAGTTAATCGCTTGCGGTTACCCAACAAAGCGGAGGGAGAATGGGAGTGTATTCGTCACCCAGGGGGCGCTCTAGCTGTGCCAGTTACCCAAGACGGTAAGCTAATTCTGTTGCGTCAGTATCGTTTTGCTATTCAAGGCAGAATTATCGAGTTTCCGGCTGGTACTGTAGAAATAAATGAAGATCCCTTAGAAACAGTACAGCGGGAAATTCAGGAAGAAACTGGTTATCGTGCAAACAAATGGGACAAATTAGGAGAGTTCTTTCTGGCTCCGGGTTATTCTGATGAAATCCTCTATGCTTTTCTGGCGCGAGATTTGGAAAAGTTAGAGACACCGCCAAATAAAGAAGATGATGAAGATATTGAAATTCTCTATTACACACCCGAAGAATTGGAGAAAGCCTTTTTAGATGGTGAACCAGTTGATGCAAAAACAATCTCTAGCTTTTTGTTGGCGCGTCCTTACTTGGTTTAGGGATTAGGGATTAGGGACTGGGGACTGAGGAAAACGTCAGATTTTTCACCCTGTAGAGGCTTTAGCGCATCAGGGTGAAGCCCAACTTTAACCTTTAGAGACCATTTATTAAGTCAATCTGAAGTAGGGTGTGTTACGGCTATGAAAGGATTTAGGACACAGAGACAATGAAATTTAGCCGTAACGCACCGCCGCATGGATGGTAGGTTAGGCTTGATAAATAACCTTTTAGCTATTGTGGGAACTTGTAGATGCTCATAGAATTAGCAATTGGCGATGCCTACGGTGCAGGCTTTGAATACGCTAACGAAATGAGCGTTTATAACGATTTGAGTCGATACTTTACACATCCTCGTCATCGACTCAATCCTGGTAGCTATACAGACGACACGCAAATGAGCATTGCGATCGCAGAAGTGATTGTCTCCGGCGCACCTTGGACACCACAAGTTTTAGCTGAAAGTTTTGTGACTTGCTTTAAACGCGATCGCAGAAAAGGTTATGCTAGTCGCTTCTACGATTTTCTAGAAAGTATCCCAGATGGAAGTGAGTTCCTAGACAAAATTCATCCTGATAGTGATAAAAGCGGTGCGGCAATGCGCGCAGGGCCGATTGGGGTTTTTGCTACACCAGAAAAAGTCATAGAAGCCGCAACTATTCAAGCAGCGCTTACCCACAATACACCAGATGGCATTAACGCCGGTGTTGCTGCTGCGTTAATGACCCATTATTTTATTTACCAACTAGGGCCAAAGCGCAAATTAGGGCAATTTCTCGAAGGCTATGTTTCTGGAGAATGGTCTAAGCCTTGGGCAGGTAAAGTTAAGTCTAAAGGATGGATGAGCGTCAGAGCAGCAATTACAGCAGTAATGCGAAATGACAGCATGAGCGAACTGTTAAAGGACTGTATAGCTTTCACAGGTGATGTGGATACAGTCGCCACAATTGCTCTAGCTGCTGGTTCTTGCAGTCAAGAAATCACACAAGATATCCCCCATCATCTTTTAATGGGTTTAGAGAATGGTACCTACGGCAGAGATTATCTCATCGAATTGGATAAACAGCTGATGAGTTTGGTGAGGTGGTAGGAACTGGGGATGAGGGGGACAAAGGGACAAGGGGACAAGGGGACAAGGGGAGAAATGCCCCATGCCCCACGCCCCATGCCCCATAGCAATTTACGCTGGATTTAAAAACTTCGCTACAGTTTGCACATCCTTATCACCGCGTCCGGAGCAGTTAATTATAATGCGGGGACTACCAGTTAGTTGCGGACAGAGGGTTTCGAGGTAGGCGATCGCATGAGATGTTTCTAATGCTGGGATAATTCCTTCTAGACGGGATAATCTTTGGAATGCTTCTAAAGCTTGGGCATCTGTGACGCTGTAATATTCGGCGCGAGATGTATCTTTCAAATAGCTGTGTTCTGGCCCGACTCCGGGATAATCTAAACCAGCACTAATTGAATGGGCTTCAATTACTTGCCCATCTTCATCTTGCAGTAAATAGCTCATTGCGCCATGTAATACACCTACTTGCCCTTTGGTTAAGGTGGCAGCGTGTTTATTGGTATTCACGCCTTCTCCGGCTGCTTCCACGCCAATTAAGCGCACAGAAGAATCATTGACAAACTCATAAAATAGTCCCATCGCATTAGAACCACCGCCCACGCAAGCCATGAGAATGTCTGGCAAACCGCCCCACTTTTCTTGAGCTTGGGCACGAGTTTCTTGACCAATTACGGCATGGAAATCACGTACCATCATGGGGTAAGGATGGGGGCCTGCTACTGAACCGAGAATGTAGTGAGTGGTTTCTACATTTGTCACCCAATCTCGAATCGCTTCAGAAGTTGCATCTTTGAGGGTTCCAGTTCCCGCAGCTACAGGACGCACTTCTGCACCCATTAATTTCATGCGGAATACATTTAACGCTTGGCGTTCCATATCATGAACGCCCATATAAATAATGCATTCCAGCCCAAAACGCGCGCAAACCGTCGCCGTGGCTACTCCATGTTGTCCAGCGCCAGTTTCCGCAATAATTCGGCGTTTGCCCATGCGCTTTGCCAACAATACTTGACCCAGGGCATTATTAATTTTGTGTGCGCCAGTGTGGTTTAAATCTTCCCGCTTTAAATAAATTTGCGGCCCAGTACCATCGGGGCGAGCATAATGAGCAGTTAAACGTTCAGCAAAATACAACGGTGTAGCGCGCCCTACATAGTCTTTCAGCAGTTGTTGCAGTTCATTGAGAAACTCAGGGTCATTGCGGTATTGCTGATAAGCTGCTTCTAATTCAGCCAGCGCAGGCATCAGTGTTTCCGGGACGTACTTACCGCCAAAGCGTCCAAAGCGTCCTTGTGTATCGGGAACAGAAGCAGTAGATGGGGAACTTGGAGATATGGGTGTGGTAGTCACGGACTGATCTCTACGACAGAACGAACTTTATTATAGATAAAGTCTGAGCTGCGTAGAATAAAAAGTGCGATCGCCAGACTGACTACTTGATAGAAAAAAGTTTTTGCAAGCGGGGACTAGCTAGAAAATAGAGACTGGAGATATAAGGATATAAATGACCTTTGACCCTTGACTCTTGTACAGACGCGATTAATCGCGTCTCTCCAACCCTTGACTTTTGATTAAAATTTATGTCTCCTTCCAATTCTTCAGACAAACGCTTCGTCTATCGTGAATTTGGCAACGATGACTCACCAGCTTTAGAAAGACCAATTTCCGAACTACCACCGCAACAGCAAAATCTGAAAGTGCAAGCTAGCCGCAAAGGGCGTAAAGGTAAAACTGTCACTGTTATTAGTGGTTTTCAGTCCAAACCAGAAACCCTCAATGATTTAGTAAAACAATTAAAAACTCAATGCGGCACAGGTGGCACAGTTAAAGAAATGGAAATTGAAATTCAAGGCGACCACAAGCAAAAAATTGTGGAGATTTTGACTAAGCTGGGTTATAAAGCCAAAATTAGCGGCGGCTAGTGTAGAGATTGTTGTCAAATTACGAGAAATCGGCAACAAATGGGCTAATGTTATCGTTGAAATATTAATAGATATCTGAGCAGTTGTGAATCTGTTACTTTAATCTCTGCTCACTATTAACATTCACAGGAGGCTTACATGGATTTAATTCGGATTCTTGCCGCGATTTTTTTACCCCCTTTAGGTGTGTTTTTGCAAGTAGGGATAGGTAAAGATTTTTGGATTAATATTCTTTTGACCTTTTTCGGTTATATTCCCGGAATTGTCCATGCAATTTGGGTAATTGCTAAGAAGTAATCGGGCATCAGGTTAGGTTAGTTTGCGATCGCAAATTCACTAAAGTAAGTTCCCATACTTGTTAGTTAAGGGAAAAAAAGGGGAAGGGTGAAAAGTATATCTTTTCACCCTTCCCCTTTAAACACACAAGCCCCTAATTAGAAGACTTTGAAGGTTGCGGTGCTGGATTTGGTGATGGTTTGGCACGTTCTTGCTGATAAAACTGAGACACTTTTTTGACATAAGCAGCAGTAAAGCCACTGTTACAGCCTGTATAATTCCCAGTCATCCACCAACAAGCCACGCCATTAACTGCGGCAGTTTCATTATTGTTAGTAGCGCGAAATTGGTTATTTAACTCCCGGCGCGTAATACAAGAGACAACTTGGCGTGCTGTCTCCGGACTGTTTTCAAACTGCGTCGGTGTTAGCTCTTTTTTGAGACAAGTTCTTGCCCAACCTTTGAGAGTGTCTGGTTTGACTTGCCATTGACTATATAGTCCATCGTTTTGCTTGCCAGTTTGGGGCGCTGCTTTTCGTAGCGCTTCTACCATTGCTGTAACTTGAGCATCTGCAACCTGCTGTTGTGCTTGAACTAACCCAGAGGAAAGTCCCAAGCTAACAGCCACTCCGCCTAGTAGCAATCCTAAGAAGTTTTTGCTCATGACTTTGGACTTATTTTAAACACTAATCATTTAGGATACTACGTGTTTATATGTTGTAACAATTTTATATTTGGTAGAAAAGCTGAGTTTGTCAGCGGATATGAAATTAAAGTAATGATTAATGGCGATAATTGCTACTTCTAGGAATCAGATTTGATTTCTCAAAAAATCTCGTTACCACGTAGGCTGCCTGAGGCCTAGCCGTAACGCACGTAAAGCCTGAGAAAAGGTGCGTTTCGTTGAAACTAAAGAAGAAAAAGTTGCAATTAAATCTTGAATAATTCTGTATTAACAATAACTTGTATTTATGAGTTTGAAAAACAAGAGTATTTGCTCCTAGCTTGCGGAATGCATAAAGTAGAAGTAGTAGTTGGATACATATATAAATAAATGGGGGTATTAGTATGTTTAATAACTTCCGGGAAATTCGTTATCAACAAGGATGTCGCGATCGCGATGCTGGGTTACTGCCTAAAATTCAAGATTCCGCATATTTGGAAGCTTACCTCAAAGGAAGGCCAGAAGGGTTAGATGGCATCATGCAATACTTTCCTTCTGTTGAGGCATATATGAAATGGAAGTTCAAAGATTTAGGTCGTTCAGTATCTTGAGGTTGGGGGTTGGCGACTGGGGGACAAGGAGAAATTACCAATTACCCATTTTTGGAATGCGCTAACATACCATTGTATAAATAACAGTGGTTAAACCGCGTAAATGTATGGATATAGCTTTAATTGTAAAATTTCTCGCGCCTTGTCTGCCGTTTCTGTTGAATGTGGGTGGTAAAGCCATAGAAGGCGCATCGCAGAAAGTCGGTGAGGATGGATGGAATAAAGCAAAAGCTATTTGGGCTAAGTTACTACCCAAGGTAGAGGCGAAGGAAGCAGCGAAGGAAGCGGCGGCGGATTTAGCGCAAAATCCAGATGATGAAGATTTACAAGCCAGCTTGCGAGTGCAAATCAAGAAGATTTTAGATTCAGATACAGCACTGGCTGAGGAAATAGCCAAGATTTGGCAAGAAAATAATTCTGCTGATGGCTTTGTTAATCTTAATGCTCAATCTTACGACGACAGTATACAGATAAATACAGCAGGTGATGTTAATCAGCCAACCTATGACTTAAGCAGGAATATCAACAGCCCAAAGTAATTACAAATATTGCTGTTTATGGTACTGCACAGCAAGAAATAGTGGAGTTGATAGAACGCAGTACCAAAGCAGAATCGCCTGGGGTTCTCAAAGCTGGGAACCCACAGAAAAGTTTGGCTTATTGGCAAGGACGCAAAGCCGAAATTGCCCAAATACAGCAATGGTTAACTGATAACAATACCTTTTTAATTGGCATAGAAGGCATCGGTGGCATGGGTAAATCGATGCTGGCAAGTAAAATTTATGAAGGTTTCCCTGAACCTCAGCGATTTTGGGGTGATGTGAGTAATGGGGCAAGTTTTAGCGATTTAGCCCGTAAAGCACTGCGTAAATTTGGCTTTCCGGTTCCAGAAGAAGAAGCGCAGTTAGTAGACGCGCTGGTGATGTGTTTACGCAGTGGTGAATTTTTACTGATTATTGACAACCTAGAGAGTTTATTACAACCGAATAGACAATGGGGAAGTCTATTTTACGGTGAATTTTTCAACGCTTGGGTGGAATTTGGTGGTAATAGTAAGGTAATAGTGACCACCAGAGAAAGACCAGAATTAAAAGGCTTTGAGTGGCTACCGTTGAAAGGTTTGCAAGTAGATGAAGGGGTAGCACTGTTAACAGCTTTAGGCATTCGGGGAGATTTAGCCGAGTTTGTGGAATTAGTAGATGGACATCCTCTGCTGTTGCGATTGATAGGTGATTTATTAAAAGAAGAATATCCCCAAGACCCAGATTTAAACAGATTAGCAAATTTAGGTTTAGGCAATTTGCGGCAGTTGTTGACAGATTCTCAAGTGGTAGGTGTGCATCGCCGGGAAAATGTGGGGATGGTGTTGGTATTGGATGCCAGTTTTGAAAGGTTGAATGATTTACAAAAGGCTTTATTGCTGAATATTAGTGTTTATCGTGGTGCGGTTGATAGTGCAGCAGCAGTGGCGTTGTTGCCGGGAAATTCAGCAGCAGAGATTGAGGGAGAATTAAGGAATATTGTTAAGCGTTCTTTGTTAATAGAAAAGCTGAATGGTAAGCGGCTATTTGAGTTTCAGCCTGTGGTGTTGGAGTATGTGCGGTATAAGGCTGGCAATCAGACAGAGGCGCATCAGCAAGCCATTAATTATTATCGCTCAATTGCTCAACAACCGCCTTGGACAATAAAAGATGATGTAAAAGAATACTTAGAAATCTTTTATCACTATTATCAATTGCAAGATTATGACTCTGCCTTTGATGCGCTTTGGTTTTGCGATAAATTTTTAAGCTTGCGGGGTTATTATGCAGACAAAGTAGAATTATATGAGCAATTGGTCAGTAAATGGCAAGAAATTGGCGATAGAGAAAATAGGAATTATCAGGCTTCTCTCACTTCATTAGGCAAAGCTTACTACTACCTGGGACAGTACCAACGGGCAATTGAGTTCTACCAGCAGTCTTTGGATATCACACGGGAAATTGGCGATTCTCCAAAGGAGAGGCTTCGCCAACGCAATGGTGAAGGTAATTCCTTAATCGGTTTGGGCAATGCTTACAATTCCCTGGGACAGTACCAACGGGCGATTGAGTTCTTCCAGCAGTCATTGGATATCACACGGGAGATTGGCGATTCTCCAGAGGAGAGGCTTCGCCAACGCAATGGTGAAGGTAATTCCTTAATCGGTTTGGGCAATGCTTACTATTCCCTGGGACAGTACCAACGGGCGATTGAGTTCTTCCAGCAGTCATTGGATATCACACGGGAGATTGGCGATTCTCCAGAGGAGAGGCTTCGCCAACGCAATGGTGAAGGTGCTTCCTTAAACAATTTGGGCAATGCTTACAATTCCCTGGGACAGTACCAACGGGCGATTGAGTTCTACCAGCAGTCTTTGGATATCAAACGGGAGATTGGCGATTCTCCAGAGGAGAGGCTTCGCCAACGCAATGGCGAAGGTAGTTCTTTAAACAATTTGGGCAATGCTTACAAGTCCCTGGGACAGTACCAACGGGCGATAGAGTTCTACCAGCAGTCTTTGGATATCTTTCGGGAAATTGGCAATCGCAATGGCGAAGGTAAATCCTTAAACAATTTGGGCAATGCTTACAAGTCCCTGGGACAGTACCCACGGGCGATTGAGTTCCACCAGCAGTCATTGGATATCACACGGGAGATAGGCGATCGCAATGGCGAAGGTAATTCCTTAATCGGTTTGGGCATTGCTTACGGTTCCCTAGGACAGTACCAACGGGCGATTGAGTTCTACCAGCAGTCAATGGATATCTTTCGGGAAATTGGCGATCGCAATGGCGAAGGTAATTCCTTAATCGGTTTGGGCATTGCTTACGGTTCCCTAGGACAGTACCAACGGGCGATTGAGTTCTACCAGCAGTCTTTGGATATCAAACGGGAGATTGGCGATCGCAATGGCGAAGGTAATTCCTTAAACAATTTGGGCAATGCTTACGATTCCCTGGGACAGTACCAACGGGCGATTGAGTTCTACCAGCAGTCTTTGGATATCAAACGGGAGATTGGCGATCGCAATGGCGAAGGTAATTCCTTAAACAATTTGGGCAATGCTTACGATTCCCTGGGACAGTACCAACGGGCGATTGAGTTCCACCAGCAGTCATTGGATATATCAAGGGAGATCGGCGATCGCAATGGCGAAGGTAATTCCTTAGGTAATTTGGGCAGTGCTTACGGTTCCCTAGGACAGTACCAACGGGCGATTGAGTTCTTCCAGCAGTCATTGGATATCACACGGGAGATTGGCGATCGCAACGGCGAAGGTAATTCCTTAATGAATTTGGGCAGTGCTTACGGTTTCCTAGGACAGTACCAACGGGCGATAGAGTTCTTCCAGCAGTCAATGGATATCAAACGGGAGATAGGCGATATTCGAGGGGAAGCAACAGCCTGGTTTAATTTAGGTGTGTCATTAAAAAACGTCAATCGACAAGCAGACGCGCTGGGTGCTTATCGCAATGCGCGTGAACTGTATCAGAGAATGGGACTTGATGCTGATGTGCAAGATTGCAATGATAAAATTGAGCGTCTTTCGCAACCACAAGCGCCTGTAGTTTCTCGGCGTGGGTTTTGGGGGTGGTGGCGGCGGTTGTGGCGTTGGGTTCGTGGTTGGTTTCGGCGATAAAATAAGGTATACGCTATAATCACTTGCAAGATTTCATAGAATTACTATGACAACTCCACTGCTGCCAACGCTTCATAATTTACCTGCTACCTTACTTTTAGAAGGTGCAATCAGCATTGAGTTGCAAGAGGGAATACCTATATTTAGAGCTTCTAGTATTATCCAAAATCGCATTGCAGCTTTACTAGCCAAACAGCAAAATTCTTCACTCAATTCACAAGAAGAACAAGAACTAGATGGCTACGAAGAAATTGATGATTATTTAAGTTTTCTCAATCGTGTAGCTAGAAATGTTGTGCAAAATCCCGATAATCAAACTGTGTTAATAGCAATTTAATGTGAAGTTGCACATATCTAGATCCCCCTAAATCCCCCTTAAAAAGGGGGACTTTAAGAACTTTTCCCATGTTTTAAGGGTAGGGTGTATAGACCTCTTCGTGCTAAGTGCAAAATGTGGTTTTATCCCCCTAAATCTCTCTTAAAAAGTGGGACTTTGATTCTCTCTTTCCCCCCCTTTTTTAAGGGGGGTTAGGGGGGATCAAAACGTTGTGGTGCTACGTTATAAGACTTATATATACACCGTAGCCTTACAAAGGGGTGATTAAATCTTGTATCTGCTCACATACACTATCAAACTGATTTAAAACTTGATTATTTGTAAACCTAATAATCTTTAAACCATAGCTTTCTAAAATTCTTGTTCTCTCTATGTCATAGTCTTGAGCTTCATCTGTAAAATGGCTATCACCATCAATTTCAATCACTATTTGTAAATTAGGACAATAGAAATCAACTATAAAATTATTAATTGGTCGTTGCCTTAAAACCCGAAATTTAAAATTCCTCAAATACTCATACCACAGCTTTTTTTCTGCTATGGTCATGTTTTTGCGAAGTTCCTTTGCTCTTTTTATCAGCTTTGGATTATACGGTAAATGGAAATCGCTACTTTTCAGATTGTTTGCCATAATTTATAGCATTTATATCTATATACCAATTTTTTATGAGGCTGCATAGAATTCGATCCCCCCTAACCCCCCTTAAAAAAGGGGGGACAAGAAAATATCTTCAAAGTCCCCCTTTTTAAGGGGGATTTAGGGGGATCTACAAGTCTAAAATACAACACCAAAAAGTTTTGAGAAATCCTCTTTTGCGAAAACCACAAACCATCTATCTAAGTCCTCTTACATAAATTATTCGTAAGGGTACAATAATTTTGTACCCCTACCAATTTATGGCTTTCACCAATTTGTATGGCGGTTTTCGTAATTATGAATTACGAAGTAGGCACAACTACATTTTGACGTACAACACGTTTGCGATCGCTTTTTCGAGTACCCCCAGCCATCTGATATTCATGGCTATTGCTGCCAAATTTATACGCAATACCACGCAAAATGTTCTCAGAATAGTCTGCTAAATCTTTTTCATTCTCTACAATTTGAGTTAATAAATTATCTATAGTAGAGAGAGTCCGATTATATTCTTTTATAGATTGGCGTAGTTTTTGGATTTTTTCAATATATCCTTGGACTGTTAATCCTTCTCCTACATCGAGATTGGAATTGATAGATTCAATGCTAGCTAGACGTTTCTCAGCTTTGCTAAGAACACGTGAACTACGTTTCATTCTTGTCATTATTTGCACCCTATTAGCAAATTTTTCCTAAATCTATAGTGGACAATTAGGGAAAAATTTGTCATACGTAGAATTGTTGATTTTTCTGAAAAAACTCAAAATTTCCGTAATTTAGCGCAATTTATCATTAAGAAAGTCTCAAAATATGTCATTTCTAGGGTTTAAAACTGTTGGTAAATTTTAGAACACCAGTATGTTTTTGCTAACCTCAAGGTGAAAGTTCCTACAGACTACGCGAAACACGGAAACGTCAACCCTGAAGTTGATTCCGACTACGCGAAACACGGAAACGTTAACCCTGATGTTAATTCCGGGAACCCTGAAGTTGATTCCGACTGCGCGAAACACGGAAATGTCAACCTTGATGTTGATTCCGGGAACCCTGAAGTTGATTCCGACTGCGCGAAACACCGAAACGTCAACCCTGATGTTGATTCCGGGAACCCTGATGTTGATTCAGTCAAGAATAAAGGAATAAATTACTCAATATTGATGCTACGTTTGCTTACCCTGCTTGCCAAAGTTCATGTAGGATGCGTTAGCGATAGCGTAACGCATCCGCTAAGATTTTTTCAGAAATCAAATCGGATTTTCTATATTTTATTAAGTAACGTACCATATTCGGCGGCGGTGCGTTAGGCGCTAGATTAGTTATTTTGTGGCAAATAATATTTATCATATAGCGTTTCTCAGTCTGGTGAAGTACGAAATTACCCCTCCCCAACCCTCCCCTTGGTAAGGTGCGCGATAGCGCGGGTGGGGTGTATTTCATTTGCTTGGGAATTGCTATATGCGCCTAACACACCCTACAACAAGATTTATTTTTAATTGATAAATAATCTCTTATTTAGAGCTAGATTCAAAATCAGATACAGCACAGGAAAACTCTCTGAAGGCTGTTTTAATTAGCACTTCTTTCATTTCTCTATTTAAAGCAGAATCACGGATCATGTCTGCTAATTCGAGGAATAAAAAGGAAATCATAAAACGGTCTTGGCGGTCAATTTGTTTTAAGCAAGATGAAATAAATTCATAAAGTTCTGTTTTTTTGGGTTTGCTTTCTTCTTCCCAAAGTTGAAAAGCTAACCTGAAGGTTTTTAACCTAATTTCGTTAGTGTTGTAAGACGCGTCTTTGTAGCGAATTGATACGCGTTGGGGCATTTCCATAGTTTTGAATAGCCTGAATAAATATAAATTATTCTTCCATTTTTTATTAGTTAATCCGGAGGAAACAATAATTTTAGATTGGGTTAAAGCCAGTGAAACATAACAAAAAATTGAACTTAGGTTAAGTTACCTTGGAAATGTTTGGTTAACCCAAAAATATTGGGTTCCGTTCCTCAAACCAACCTCCGCAGATTGAAATCAAAATTTGTTTTGGGGTAAAGATTAACGGGTAAAATTTAAAGTGTTTTATTTTGCTTTTTACTTTTTGGTGTGAGAAGTCGCTAAAATCGAAATGTTTACATAATAATTTACGCTTAGTTAGGTTGTGGCTACTGTAACTTGTCCTCGCTGCCATCAACTGGTTGATCATCAGGCTATTACTTGTCCTTATTGTCAGACAACTCTCAAGGCTTACGGACATCCTGGTATTCCGTTGCATCGTGTGAGTGGTGATGGTTATCTGTGCGATACTTGCACCTATCATGCGGATGATACTTGCAATTTTCCTAAACGTCCCTACGCAAAAGATTGTACCCTTTACCAAAATTTGGAGGAGAGTAAGTTGGAGTCACAACAGCAGCTTGCTGAACAGAGTTTTGGTGTGGCTGTCAAAGGTTGGATTAAACGTAATCAGGGCTTGCTGTTGATATTAGGTCTATTATGCATCTGTTTACTGCTGGCGTTGTCAACAGGATAGCAGGGGTGGTAATAATACTCGGTTAAGCGTTTTGAACTCAAAATTGGTTTTGGGGAAAAGGGGAAAGGTTAAAGGGGAAGGGGAAAATACAACACCTTTCCCTCTTTACCTTTACCCTTTTCCCGACTTACAGCAGATTCAATGTTTATGAGGTACAGCAACTAATGGAAAAAAGTAATGAGTAAGAAGTAGTGAGTAATAAGTAAATTTCCTACTCATTACTCATTACTCATTACTCATTACTCATGATGTACCTCAATTACTTCAAAAGTGCTGTATGCAATAAGTCTAATGTTTTGTATGAGGTGCGATCGCGACTATCTTTTTGGCTTCATCTACTGTAATCCGCGCTAGTCCAAATTTTTCAATAATCGCCGCATTTGTGGTTAAGTGGGTACTAATGTTGGATACCCCATATTGGCTTTCTTCTAAGGCTAAGGTAGCTGGTAATAATAATTGATCACCTAAATGTTCATCGACTGGTGCGCCTGTGTGATGAAATTCTAACAATTGGCGACAAGCAATATCTGCAACTTTCTCGGCTGGTAAACGTAACCGCCCAAAGCCACCAAATCCGGTTAAGCTGTGTTTATACTCAGCAGTTAAAAAAACTCCCGCCCCCGGTGCAATTCCTTTTTCTCGCAAGGCTTGAATAGCTGTATTTAAACCAGCTTGATGTAATAAATTTTGGGCGCGATTCGCCATGCGTTGAGAAATATGCGAGGCTAATTCTGTGACTACTGCTAATCCTCTGACTTGCTGTAAGTTACCTCTCTCCAGCAAAGTAATACCGTTAATTTTGCCACTACCATTCACTTTAATATGCATTTCGCCGCCACCTTGGGGATACCATCCCCAAGCGCGTAACTTAGCTGTCGCCTTAACTCCCATGCGGCGCAGCATCGGCAAATATACTTGCTCAATATAGGTCATGGTGGGGCTAAAGGGTACATGAGTCCCACCTTTTAAAATTACTTGGGATTCCGCAGAAGCTAAAGCCAAAGGTAAAAGAACAGTCTGTAATACCAAAGTCATCGCCCCAGCCGATCCGCCTTGCTGTGCGTCGGTGACATCAAAGGTATATTGTCCCGGTTTTACAGAACTACCAGGAATAAATTCCAACATCATGGAACCCAAAGTATCACCATGCATTTTGGCATCACAAATTCTAGCCGCAGCACGAACTGCTGTTAAATGTTGTGCTGCTAATCCTGGTCTTCTACGTTTAGCACGAATACCTGCAATGCGGATAGATTCACCAGTGATAGCCGCTAAACTCAAGGAAGTGCGAAGAACCTGTCCACCTCCTTCTCCGTAGGAACCGTCAATGTCAATCATGGGAAATTTGAGATATTGAACTTTGGATTATCTCTACGGTTGAGTAATCAGATTACAAAGTTTATAGCTGTTTTCATATAAGTGCAATATGGCTCATTTGTCATTGGTCATTGGTCATTTGTCATTTGGTAATTGGTGTTTGTCTTTTATTCTTCCTTATCTCCCTCATCTCCCTCATCTCCCTCATCTCCCAGTCCCCATTACCCCTTATCCCCAGAGGGGGCCCCGAGTTCCCCATTCCCCACTCCCCGTTCCCCATTCCCCATTCCCCACACATCCCAGGAGATTGCTAAAATCCTGTTATCCTCGTAACTACTCACGCAGAAAGCACCAGAAAAAGCGATCGCTATGCTTCAGTATCCGAATCTCGAACAAGCGCTAAAATATCACTTCGGTTATGACCGATTTCGTCCGGGACAACGGCAAATTATCGAGGATGCGCTGCAAAATCGGGATTTAATGGTGGTGATGCCTACGGGTGGGGGAAAATCTTTGTGCTTTCAGTTACCAGCGCTGTTAAAGAAGGGTTTGACGGTGGTGGTGTCTCCTTTGATCGCTTTGATGCAAGACCAGGTGGAGGCGTTACGGAATAATAATATTAGCGCTACGTTCCTGAATAGTAGTTTGAATGCTTATAAGGTGCGATCGCGGGAGGAAGCAATCCTCAGTGGTAAGGTAAAATTACTTTACGTTGCACCAGAACGGCTGTTGAGTGAAAGATTTCTGCCGTTTCTGGATTTAGTTAATCACCAAATTGGGATTTCTACTTTTGCAATTGATGAGGCGCACTGTGTCTCGGAATGGGGACATGATTTCCGTCCAGAATATCGGCAATTGCGATCGCTACGCCAACGTTACCCTAATATTCCTGCTGTCGCCCTGACTGCTACAGCTACCGATCGCGTCCGCAGTGATATTATCCAACAACTAGGGTTAAAGCAACCGAGTATTCACATTGCCAGTTTTAACCGCCAAAATCTTTATTATGAAATCCGTTCTAAATCTAAATATGCTTACGCGGAATTATTAGAATTAATTCGGGATACCCAAGGTTCGGTAATTATTTATTGTTTGACTCGTAAAAAAGTTGATGAATTAACTTTTAAATTGCAAAACGATAAAATTTCTGCCATACCTTATCATGCGGGATTAACTGACGACGAACGCACCAAAAATCAAACGCGGTTTATTCGGGATGATGTGCGGGTAATTGTCGCCACTATTGCTTTTGGGATGGGAATTAATAAGCCGGATGTGCGCTTGGTGGTTCACTTTGATTTACCCCGCAATATAGAAAGTTACTATCAAGAATCCGGGAGGGCGGGTAGGGATGGCGAACCTTCACGCTGTACGCTGTTCTTTAATTATGGTGATATTAAAACTATTGAATGGAGTATTAATCAAAAAACCGATCCGCAAGAACAGTTGATTGCCAAACAACAATTGCGGCAAATGATCGACTATGCCGAAGGTACAGATTGCAGACGCACAATTCAACTAGGTTATTTTGGCGAACGCTTTGCGGGTAATTGCGGTAACTGTGATAATTGCCGTTATCCCAAACCGATGCAAGATTGGACGATTGAAGCGATGAAGTTCTTATCTTGTGTGGCGCGTTGTAAAGAAAGATTTGGGATGCTGCATATTATTGATGTGCTGCGGGGTGGAAAAAGCCAGAAAATTCTGCAAAACGAACATGACAAGCTATCTACCTACGGTATCGGCAAAGATAGAACTGTGGATGAATGGCGAATGCTGGGGCGATCGCTTTTGCACCAAGGTTTACTGGAACAAACCACCGATGGTTACTCGGTTTTGAAGCTGAACGCCTTGAGTTGGGAGGTGATGCGGCGACAACGTACCGTCAGTTTAGCTGTGTCAGCAGTGCAAAAAGTGACTTGGGAAGAAACCAGCGAGAAAGCAGTTGAAGTAGAATTACTCATGCAGAGATTGCGATCGCTGCGGAAACAACTAGCTGATGAACAATCTGTACCACCCTACGTTGTTTTTCAAGATTCTACCTTGAAATTAATGGCTCAGGTGCAACCTACAACCCTCAGCGAATTTGCCAAACTTTCTGGTGTTGGTAGTCATAAACTCGCCCAATATGGTGATAAATTCCTGGCAGAAATTCGCGCCTATCGTCAAGAACAAGGTGTCATCGATGTAGTGGTGAATGAAAAACCCGCTTTTGGTTTTCGCTTACCTTCAACTACAGAATTATTAACATTACAATTGCATCAACGCGGTTTAACTGTTGCTAAAATTGCCGAGCAAAGAAATCTTCGTTCTAGTACAGTTGTAGGACACCTAGTAGATTTAGTTGAAAATAATCAGCCTGTAGACTTAAATCAATTAGTGCCTTTAGAAAAGCAAAAAAAGATTTGGCAAGTGTTAGAAGTGCTGGGTGATATTTCTCTCACCCCCATTCGCGAACAGCTGGGCGAGAATTATACGTATGATGAAATTCGCCTAGTGCGGGGAAGATGGCGCAGGGAGAAAAGGAAGTAATGGGGATTGGGGATTGGGGATTGGGTAATTGCCCTGTTTATGAAAAGGTATTATGAATTTGTGATTTTAAAAGCTTGCCACTACCTACAATTTTCATACCAATTTAAAAAAAGAATGCGACAGATTGTAGGGGCAAGGCACTGCCTTGCCCTCTAGATTATATATTGATGTGTCGCAAACATTATTTTATTTGGTATCAGCTATTCCCAATTTAAATTGCATAATTCAGGCGCGCAGAATACCTGAGCCACAACATCTTAGATATTGTAGATATACAAAATATATTGGATTTAGCTTAATTTTTGCTTTGCCGTCTACTCACTTGGGAATAAATTCCCATACCTATCGTAAGTTAGATTTTGTAGTGAGATGACAGGTTGTTTTGATACTGGAACCTTGACAAAAATGTAGGCAATGACAAGGGGAGTTTTCCTAGTGTCTGTTGACTTTTTGTAAATCGTGCTGCAATCAAAATGATGCGCTGGAATTAATGGCAATTTTGGTGAGTATTACCAGATTTCATGAAGAAAAGCTGGGTACTTCTGAACTAGGTTCTGGTACTTCCATAGGAACCACAGCAGGTTGCGCCTCTTTGGTTTTGGGTGCCAAAATTATCGATAGCAGCTTAGGGAAAGACAAACAAATAACAGTACTCACCAGAGTTAATAGTAGTACATCTATCATACTCATAGATTATCCCCCCGTAAAATAAAGATTTTTTTGATTCTATTTCTTAACTTAGCAGTAAAATTTGTATTTGCAAATACACCTAGCATTTGAAATTACTTGTATTTTATATAAGCAAGTTAAATATATTGATTTCCTTTGCCAACCATAGAAAAAATTATTGGTTGGTGATGCGCTGATGCTGATGTTTTCATGTATGTGAAAATATCCTATTTGAATTGTCAACTTCCTCGCAGCAGAATAAAGCTAAGACGGAAACAGCGTACTAATTCTACACTGCTCGTCTGAACCTCATAAATATTTCCCACAAACAATCGAGAGTTTGTATCCCTATCTCCAAAAATTTTGAAGATTACGTAGTCAGCTATTTAATGCTGAAAAAATTCCCAAATATAGCAGTCCCAAATTATTTGTGAAAAACTATTGATGAGGCTACGAGAGATTTCACAATTCAAATAGGATGGCAATCGAACTCAACATGGTATGAATGCACCGGTGGGTTGTTCTCCTAATTAACAGATCCAACTAAAGAAGCGGAAATTATCATTAATTTGGAGTACAGCGATCGCAAAAACGAGGACGGAATCTACAAAATTGGCTGCCTGTCAATGGGTGAACCGTACAATAAGGAAAGGTCGTTATTGGGACTCTACTTGCTTGGGAACTGGTTGATGATTCAGTCGGTTCGGTTTTAAGTGAGAGAATAGTAGATAGCAGCCTAGGAAATGCCAAGCAAGCAATAGTACTGATGATTGTCAGTAATGCAGCATCCTGTACAACTATAGGTAATCACCCCCCTGTGTAAATAGGTGGTCGCTTTGATCTACTGTCAGCAAATGTTGATGTCATTACATTAATTGTCATGACAGCCATTGCTTTAAGTCTATATAAGTGAATTCTACCATAAATATTTGTAAATGGAAGCCAGAACTTTCCGAAAATATAGATGCGGAAAGCATTGTGTATATTAAAGACATTTATTGCGACACAATAGCAAAATCATCTCCAAAAACAGCAAATTTAGTATCTAGGTAATAGTGTGATGTCAAAAACTCAATCTGCGGCGATTTACTTATCTAATATTAGTGAACAAGAACGTTTAGCATTAAAGCGGTTAAAAGATTACACCCATATCAATGCAATCCCAGAAATTTGGCCCTTAGCAGCCAAGTCATTTGGGGATACAGTGGCGTTGCACAATCCCCATGCTAAACCAGAGGTGGTGATTACTTACAAGCAGTTAGCAGAGCTAATTCAAAAATTTGCGGCTGGGTTACAGGTGTTAGGAGTCAAAGCAGGCGATCGCCTGTCGTTAATTGCCGATAATAGTCCCAGGTGGTTTGTAGCCGATCAAGGAATTATGACGGCTGGCGCTGTGGATGCGGTGCGGAGTTCTCAAGCCGAAAAGGAAGAATTACTGTTTATTATTGCTAATAGCGGCAGTACAGGGCTAGTACTAGAAGATTTAAAGACACTGCAAAAATTGCGCGATCGCATCAACGATTTACCCGTGCAATTTGTGATTTTGCTTTCCGATGAAACACCGCCAGAAGATAGCCTGAAAATCCTCAATTTTTCGCAATTGCTAGAAATTGGCGCTAACAATGCTTGGCAACCAGTTGAGTACAATCAAGACAATTTAGCCACACTCATTTATACTTCCGGTACTACAGGCAAACCCAAGGGTGTGATGCTGGCTCATAGCAATTTAATTCATCAAATCACAACTATGGGTACCGTAGTACAGCCTAACGTCGGTGATATTGCCTTGAGTATTCTTCCGAGTTGGCATAGCTATGAAAGAACCGTAGAGTATTTCTTACTTTCTCAGGGTTGTACTCAAATTTATACCAACTTGCGTGCTGTCAAAAACGATTTAAAAAACCGCAAACCCCATTTTATGGTGGCTGTACCGCGCCTCTGGGAATCAATTTATGAAGGAGCGCAAAAACAGTTTCGCGAACAACCAGCTAATAAGCAACGCCTGATCAACTTTTTCTTTGAAAAGAGCGATCGCTATATTAAAGCCAAGCGCATTGCTGAAGGAGTCAGTTTAGAGCATTTAGAATCCTCAGCAGTAGAGAAATTAACGGCGAAAATCCAAGCTGCGGCTTTATTTCCCCTCCATGCCTTGGGAGAGCGGCTAGTTTATGCTAAAGTCCGGGAGGCAACAGGAGGGCGAATCAAGCAAGTCATTAGCGGTGGTGGCGCACTTCCCAAGCACATCGATATGTTTTTTGAAATTATTGGTGTCGAAATTTTGCAAGGCTATGGCTTAACCGAAACATCTCCTGTAACTAATGTGCGTCGCCCTTGGCATAATGTCCGTGGTTCATCCGGTCAGACATTACCCGCAACAGAAACTAAAATTGTAGATCCAGAGACTCGCAAACCTTTACCAATAGGTGAGCGAGGCTTGGTGTTATTGAAGGGGCCGCAAATTATGCAAGGCTATTACCAAAATCCCGAAGCAACAGCGAAAGCCATCGACGCTGACGGTTGGTTTGATAGCGGCGATTTGGGTTGGTTAACACCACAAAATGACTTAGTACTGACTGGTAGGGCAAAAGATACGATTGTCTTAACTAATGGGGAAAATATCGAGCCGCAACCAATCGAAGACGCGTGTTTGCGATCGCCCTACATCGATCAGATTATGCTAGTTGGTCAAGATCAGCGTAGCCTTGGTGCATTGATTGTCCCCAATTTGGAAGCATTAGTAAAATGGGCAGAAACTCAAAATATCGATTTGAGTAAACCAAATGAAGATGTTACCGCCTCAGCCAGTCAAAAAATAGACCTGGAGAGTAAAATAATCCAGGAATTATTTCGGAAAGAATTGAATCGGGAAGTGCAAAATCGTCCAGGCTATAGAGCAGATGACCGCATCGGCCCATTTAAGCTCATTCCAGAGCCGTTTTCTATTGAAAATGGTTTAATGACACAAACACTAAAAATCCGGCGACATGTCGTCAGCGAACGCTATCGCGATATTGTGAACGCCATGTTTGCTTGATAATTCCACTTACAAAATATAGAGTGAACGTGAAACTTTATGGATGCTTCCAAATCCCAACAATTGCTTTTGAAACGGATCGTGAATGTCAAAGTCATTGTCACCCCTCTGTGGAAAGAGGAAGTACAACAGCAATTGCAAGCGCAAATCAACCAAACCGATCAGCAATTGCAACAACTAGACGTTGAAGGACAAAGAGCGATTACCGCCATTCAAAAGCAAAGTTTGCAACCCCCAGGCCCCCAAACTCTGCAACAGATTGACAATATTCAACTGCAAGTCAACCAAAAGAAAAGCGAACTGCTAGAACAGAAAAACCAATTCCTGCAAAATCTCCAGCAAGTCCAGTATTTGGAATTAGATCAAGAAGTCAACCAATTCCAAATGGAAGGCTTTTTCCGCATCGAACCAGGCGATAACTTAATCAGCAAAACCCAAGTTGAAATCGTTATCCGCGATGGCATTGTCGAAGAAATTCGAGGAGATATTTAGAAATTTGTTTGCCATTTGTCATTTGTTAATGTTCTCCTGCTAATTACTGCATAACTCATGACGAATGGCTCAAATCCCAGCATCTACTGACATGATTTACTAGCTGTATTTCACCCCACGCACTTGCATTCAATTGGTAAACGCAAGGACGTGGGTTTTTTAATGGAATTGGTAATTGGTAATTGGTAATAGGAATTTGAAAAGGAATGTGATACACGGGTAGGGGCAAGGCACACCTGTGTCAACTTAACGTGAAACCCTTGCCAAAACTCGATTTTGAATTCCTTTGCCTACCATCAAGATCCGCGTTACCCCACCCCAGTTTTGTCTAAAGCCAAAACGTCACCTCCCCGCGCGCGGAGAGAAGTTACAAGAGATGCGTTACGCTGACGCTAACGCATCCTACTGGCGTGGCAAGACTAAAATGTTGCAATAATTTTTCTTGTGGGGTGGACATCTTGTCCGCCCCGGACGGGCAAGATGCCCATCCCACAAGAGTTTTTTTTCATGGACTATTTTAGTCTTACCATGCCAGTAGTGGCATGGCAAGCCTTAAATAATGTTCGCAACAGATAAATTCTACGTAGGGGCACGGCATCTACAATATTTTGGTACATTCAATTATCTTACTGGTGCCGTGCCCTTAACAAGGTTCGGTTAAAAATTTTTTCGTCATATTTTGGGCTTGTAGAGACGCGATTAATCGCGTCTCTACAGGATTCAAACGTCAATTGATTTGTTTTATCAGAACCGTATTTGCCTTATCCTTAACCATGTAATTCAGATTAACTTGGGCGGGGTTGAGTGATTATTTGCTCATCATGTGCATGATTACTCAAGCTATCTAAAATTTCCAAAACTTGCTGTTCAAAAGCAACTTGGGCGCGATTAGTTTTACCACCAACAAACAAGCGATCGCCTTTTTGCAATGCCCAAATTTGGGAGTGGGAAAAGTAACTCATCACGACACCCAGCATCAGTAAGGCAAAGCCGGTGTACACAATGGGAATACCCGGATCGGCTTTGATTTGTAAGCCAGTACTACCGATGACTTCTAAAATTTTCAGGGTTACGCCATTTACTTGGGTAGACATTCCCGCACGGACGGTATCAATTAATTTACCAGTGGCATCATAAATTAACACCATCCCTTGTAAGTCTTTGGCAATTAACGAAACACCTTCGCTTAAATCTGGTTTTGTGGGAATCCAAGTACCCCAAATTCGCCCTGCACCATTAGTATCTAGTTGTGCCATTGGCAGTTGAAAAATGGGGCTGTTATTAAATTGAATGCGAACCCCCGCCAGTCCCCAATCTGTTTGATAAAAAGTCACACCATGATAACGCAAAGGTTCGTTGACAAAAATCTTTTTGTGGTCAACTTCTTGCCCTTGCTGATTTAACACAGACATATCTGAATAAAACTGATCAATTCCACCTGTGGGGGTGTAGTCAATCCAAAATCGATTAACTCTAACAGACCAATCTTTAGGAACTTGAGCTAATGCCAAAGGCCCAGCATCTACAATATTTTTTACCTGAAATGTATCGCCGCTAGCAACCATTTCTTGAGCCATAAACCCAGTCATTGCCCCCCAAATTCCCCCTAATAAAATAGTGACGATGCCGATATGCACAATAATCGGCCCAATGCGTCCCACTATTCCTTTACGGGCATAAAGAATATCGTCTTTTTCTTGAAAAATTTTATAACGCTGTTTTTGTAATATGGGGATGAGGCTATTTAAGGAACCTGTATCTAGTTCCGCACTCAAAGCTAATTTTTGAAATTGTCGCGGTTCATCATAATATTTCCACCTTTGAGCAGCTTTTAAGGCGGGAAGTTGGCGCGTAAAAGTACAAGCTGTCAAACTAGTCCCAAATAAAACTAATAAGCTGAGAAACCACCAAGTACGATATACATGGTCTAATCCCACTACTTGAATTACTTTCCAACTGAGGAAACCAAATAAAGCAGGGTGTTCTGGGTAATTAGCTTGGTAGAATCCGGGTGTCTGACCTTGTTCGATGACAGTACCGCTAATACTAAATAGGGCGATCAGCAGTAAAAGTGCGATCGCTAATCGTAAATCTGTCAGTACAGGTAAAAACTCTCGCCGCAAAAAGCGCCCAGGAATTGACCACCAACTTAATTCTGTGGTCGTGGAATTGTCTGTTGTCATTGCTTAAAAACTTCCAAACGGAATCCGCGAAATTAAGGAAAATACACCAAACCCAACTAACAGCACACCGCTAACAGGGTTAATCCAACCAGACCAACGGCGTAATTCCAGCAGCCTTTTAATTGCTGCTGTAAATGTACCTGCCAAAATTAATGGTGCGACATAACCGGCTGTGTAAGCAATTAGCAACACCGCACCTAAAATTAAGTCTTGTGTATTCGCCACCCAACCCAGCAAGCTGGCCAACACTGGGGTACTACAAGGTGACGCAACTAAACCGAAGGTTAAACCTATCAAGTAGGAACGCACTCCTGGGGGTAAATCTTGGGAAATCCAATTTGTTTCACCTAAAGAGGGAAATTGCAGCGGTAGTGCTTCCAGCAAGTTCAGCCCCATGAGAATGGCGATAATACTGACAATTATCGGCAAACCGATGCCCACTTGACCGTAAACCTTGCCCACAAAAGCCGCTACTATCCCCATCCCAGCTAATGTGGTGGCTAATCCCAAGGCAAACCAAGTGGATTGGGCGGCGGCTTGTAGACGGCTTTTAGCTTCATAACCGCCGATATAGCCAATGGTAATTGGCAGCATAGAAAGCATACAAGGCGTGAGGCTGGTTAACAAACCAGCCGCGAAAATAACGCCAATACTCACCACACTGAGGTGTCCCAGCTGATTAGAGACTAGGGCATTGGCAAATTGTTCTAGTTTGTAAAGTTGGATTTGCAAAGTCTCAAGCATGGGGCATTATGACCGGGAAATGCTTACTATGCTTGAATTTTAGCTTAGTTTGGGACTTTGGGTAGAAGGAATCAGGGAAGGCGATCGCAATATTATAGAACTCATATTTTGATGTTTAAAGTTCAGGTAGTGGCGTGTCTAGACTAAAATGGTGCATTATTCAAACTCTTGTGGGATAGGCATCTTGCCCGTCCTGGGCGGACAAGATGTCCACCCCACAAGAAAATTATATTGCCACATTTTAGCCTTGCCACGCTACTACAGTAATTCTATGTTTACTTTATAAATAATCTCTCAGAGGAAGACGGTAGAGAAATACGATACCTACGATAAATGCACTTACTCTGTATAAGTTGGTAGCTGCCATTAATAAAATCTACTCTGGATGTTACTATTCCATTGCTCCAGAAACTTTTGATAAGCCAGATTTATTGCTTGCATTGAAGCTTTAGCATTCTCAGAAGCGTTAAGATCAGGATGGTAAAATCTTGCTAATCGACGGTAAGCAAGCTTCACTTCATTAGGATGAGCGTCCCGATCTACACTCAAAACTTCCCACCATAACTCAGAATCTATATTTTCGATTGTGAATTTCTCAAAGCTTTGAGTTGTTTGCCAAATCTGGACTGTAGCATTATTACCACCACTAATCAGGGTTTTGCCATCAGGACTAAAAGCTACAGGACTACGACCATAAAAAGTTTGTATGATTTCTCCTGTAGGCAGATGCCAAATGTTAATGACACCATCACTGCTGCTACTAGCTAAAGTTTTACCATCACTGCTGAGACTAATAGATAAAACCGCCGTTGAGTGTCCGGTGAGGGTGTGGAGTAATTCACCAGTATTGAGATTCCAAAGTTTAATTGTGGTGTCTGTACTGCCACTAATTAAAGTTTGACCATCAGAATTAATAACAACCGTGTTAACTGCTGCTAAATGTGCAGATAAAATAGAGCGCTGTTTTCTAGTATTGACATCCCAAAGTCTAATAGTTTTATCCGCACTTCCACTCACAATCGTTTTGCTATCTGGGCTAAAAATAACGCCTAAAACTGTATCTAAATGCCCATTTAAAGTACATTTAATTGTTCCTGTATAACCTCCCCAAATTCTGATAGTTTTATCATTACTACCACTCACAATGTATTTCCCATCAGGGCTAAAAGCAACTGAGTGAATAAAACCGTTATGGCTGTAGGGAGAGTTTAAATAAAAGAATGTACGCAAGAATTTTCTTGTATCTATCTGCCAACTGCTAATTTTACGATCTACACTACCACTGACAACTTTCTGCCCATCAGGACTAATAGCCACAGATAAAACAGCTTCTGCTTGTCCGGAGAAAGTATAAAGCCATTTTCCGCTGCGTAAATCCCATAGATGAACTTGTGCGTCATTACTGCCAGTAGACAGGAGATGACTATCTGGACTGATTGCGATCGCATTTACTGCTGCTGAGTGTCCCTTGAGTGTGCGTATACATTTCCAAGTTTCTGTTGTTGCAGCTGATGCAGGAATTATTTTTGTTTCAATATTGGTAGGAGAAGGTTCAGGATTAGTTTGATTTTTTTCTTTTAATTCAGCCTTCAATTGTTCCAATTCATCTTCAATTTCTAAAGCCGCAAATTTGGGGTTGAGATCCTCACCAGATAAAAATGCCTCTAACTCCATCACAGCTGCGGCATAATAATCCATTGCTAGGACTTTCTCTTCCATGCGCTCAAAAACTTGTGCAGGAGTTTCCTTAGTTTCCGATTCATCTAACAGCTTGGCAATCCCATAAGCGGCAAGTCCCACTACTGCACCAACCCCTACCATTGGTACTGTACCAATACCAACCGCCAGCCCTATTTTTGGCGCAACTAATCCCATACCACCCACAACGCTAGAAAATCCAGCACCGCCAACTGCGCCAATTCCCATTGCAGCAAAAGCTGCTGCATCTCCTTGGGCGATCGCACTAAACGCCCCATAAGCAGCTGCACCACCTACAGCACCAATCCCAACTACTGGAACTGTGCCAAGTCCCACAGCGCCAAATCCTCCAGCTAACCCCATCCCGCCAACTGTTGCGGAAACGCCAGCGCCTGTTATGCCGCCTCCAGCAATAAATGCTGCACCTGTTTGAGAATTTTGAGTCACTTTCAATTTATTTGGAGAATCTCTTCATCAACGATGCTCCAGATAAAAAACAGTTGAGAATGGAAAAAATACTTAAAAGTTTCTCTATCTTCTTTAATGCTCAGTTTCTATCGCCAAAAAAAGGATGCAAGCCCCTAAATCTACTTATGCATCACATAGATTAACACCAGGCACAAAACTTAAGTATGGGTATTGTAATGGGTGAATTTTGAATTTTGAATTTTGAATTTTGAATTCCCCGGAGGGGTTGACGGTATTGTAGTAAAAGCGATGCCTGGATAAAACAAAGAATTTATATGACTTCGGTTTCTCCTCATAAAAAAGCCAAAGCCTTAAAACCCACTAGCCGCCGCCCTGCTAAAGAACTGTGCAGCGAGTGCGGACTGTGCGATACCTACTACATCCACTACGTTAAAGAAGCCTGCGCCTTCATTAATCAGCAGATAGGGGAACTAGAAGCACAAACCCACACCCGTTCTCGCAACCTGGATAACCCCGATGAACTTTACTTTGGTGTTCATCAAGACATGATGGCGGCGCGGAAACAGCAGCCCATCGAAGGCGCACAGTGGACAGGTATTGTCAGTTCCCTGGCGATTGAAATGCTGAATCGTAGGCTAGTTGAAGGTGTTGTTTGCGTGCAAAACACCAAAGAAGACCGCTTTCAACCCATGCCAATTATCGCCCGTACCCCAGAGGAAATACTGGCAGCGAGAGTCAATAAGCCAACACTATCACCCAATCTCTCAGTTTTAGAGCAAATAGAACAATCTGGGATGAAGCGGTTATTAGTAATTGGAGTTGGTTGCCAAATCCAGGCATTAAGAGCCGTAGAAAAACAGCTAGGCTTAGAAAAGCTGTATGTTTTAGGTACGCCCTGCGTAGATAATGTTACCCGGGCTGGACTGCAAAAATTCTTAGAAACTACCAGCCGATCGCCTGAAACTGTCGTGCATTACGAATTTATGCAAGACTTTCGCGTTCACTTTAAACATGAGGATGGCTCTACAGAAATGGTGCCATTCTTTGGCTTAAAGACCAATAAACTCAAAGATGTCTTTGCCCCCTCATGCATGAGTTGCTTTGACTACGTCAATTCTTTGGCAGATTTAGTTGTCGGCTACATGGGCGCACCCTTCGGCTGGCAATGGATTGTTGTGAGAAATGATACAGGTAAAGAAATGTTGGACTTGGTGAAAGACCAGTTAGACACCCAACCTGTAATGTCTCAAGGGAATCGCAAAGAAGCTGTACAGCAAAGTATTCCAGCTTACGATAAAGCTGTGACTCTCCCCATGTGGGCAGCAAAACTTATGGGTGTGGTGATTGAGAAAATTGGGCCGAAAGGTTTAGAATATGCCAGATTTTCGATTGATTCCCACTTCACTCGTAATTACCTGTATGTGAAGCGGAATCACCCAGAGAAGTTGGAAGCCCATGTGCCGGAGTATGCTAAACGCATCGTTGAGCAGTATAAGTTACCAGACTAATACGCAACGATTTTAAGCAGGGCCGACAGCTTCTATTGCTGCTTCTAGTGCGATCGCAATATGTGTCCAATGCGTACCCCCTTGGCAATAAACCACATAAGGCTCACGCAACGGCCCATCTGCGGAAAATTCCAAGGTGCTACCTTCGATAAATGTCCCCCCAGCCATCACTACCTGGCTCTCATACCCCGGCATTTCATCGGGGATGGGGTCAAGGTAGGAACCGATGGGAGAATTTTGTTGTACAGCTTTACAGAAGGCAATGAGCTTTTGGGCGGAACCGAGTTTAATTGCTTGAATTACGTCGCGGCGGGGCGCAAGTGGCGCAGGATTGACAGGATAACCCAGTTGATCAAAGACATAACCTGTAAGGTGAGTGCCTTTCATCGCCTCTCCCACCATCTGCGGCGCGAGAAATAACCCTTGGAATAACAGACGATTTTGGTCAAAGGTTGCACCACCATAACTACCAATACCAGGAGCAGTAAGACGACAGGCTGAGGCTTCTACTAAATCAGCGCGACCAGCTACATAACCGCCAGCAGTCACAATTGTGCCACCAGGATTTTTAATCAATGAACCCGCCATTAAATCAGCACCAACATGGGTGGGTTCTTGAGTTTCGATAAATTCACCGTAGCAGTTATCTACAAAACAAACAGTGTTGGGATTTTGCTGTTTGACTAGTTGGACAATTTTTTCGATATCAGCAATCGATAAGCTAGGCCGCCAAGAATATCCGCAGGAACGTTGAATTAATACTAAACCTGTGTTATCAGTCACGCTAGTGCTTAAAGCCTGCCAATCAATATTTCCATCAGGTGTTAAGTCTAATTGGCGGTAATTTATGCCAAACTCAGTAAGGGAACCTTGACCTTTACCCCGTAAACCAATCACTTCTTCGAGCGTATCGTAGGGAGCACCGACCACTGCTAACATTTCATCTCCAGGACGCAGCACACCATACAAGGCACAAGCGATCGCGTGAGTCCCTGAAACAAACTGTACCCTTACTGCCGCAGCTTCGGCCCCCATTACTTCGGCAAATACTTTATCTAAAGTTTCTCTTCCTAAATCATCGTGTCCGTAGCCACTTACACCTGCAAAGTGGTGTGCGCCTACGCGTTGATCACGAAAGGCATGTAATACTCGTTGAAGATTGTGCTTGACCTGAGCGTCAATTCCAGAAAAAATCTCTAACAGTGCCTGTTCTGCTTGCCGCAGCTGTTCCAAGCTGTTCATTGGTTCCTCATTAAAAAAAAATTAAATTAATATGCGGATTTTTGGGATCGCGCAGATTAGGCTTCACCTTTCCTATTCAGGTTACTCATGACAATTGCTACCTCAACCAAACTTCAAATTAACTGGGTTAATACCCTCTTCTTCGCTGCGTTGCACATCGGAGCGCTGTTTGCCTTGCTTCCTAGCAACTTTAGCTGGCAGGCATTTGGTGTCGGTTTATTGCTCTACTGGATTACCGGAGGTTTAGGTATTACTTTGGGTTTTCACCGCCTGGTTACCCATCGCAGTTTTCAAACTCCCAAGTGGTTGGAATATCTATTGGTGCTTTTCGGAACTCTCGCCTGTCAAGGTGGGCCAATTGAGTGGGTAGGTACACACCGTATCCATCATCTACACTCGGATACTGAACAAGACCCCCATGATTCTAATAAGGGCTTTTGGTGGAGCCATATGGGTTGGCTGATTTATCACGCACCCGCTCACGCTGAGGTTCCTCGCTTCACTAAAGACATTGCCGATGACCCAGTTTATCAGTTTTTGCAAAAATATTTTATTCTCGTCCAAGTGGCCCTAGGTTTGTTGCTATTGGCAATAGGCGGTTGGCCGATGGTTGTTTGGGGCATTTTTGTGCGGATTGTTTGGGTTTACCACTGTACCTGGTTGGTAAATAGTGCTACACATAAATTTGGTTATCGTACCCACGACTCTGGCGATCGCTCCACTAATTGCTGGTGGGTAGCTTTACTGGTATTTGGTGAAGGCTGGCATAATAACCACCACGCTTTCCAATACTCAGCTCGTCATGGCTTGGAATGGTGGGAAATTGACATGACTTGGATGACTATTCAATTGCTGCAAGTGCTTGGTCTGGCTACAAATGTCAAGCTGGCAGATAAAAAGTCCTAAGCGAGTACATTGATTGGCAATTACATCTTGACATTGCACAGTCGATAGTTTACTCAGGGACAAAGTTTTTTTTAGTAACCAAAATATTGATTCCCTTAACTCTTAAACAAGAGTGAGTTGGGTTACTATAATCCGAGACGTTAATGTGTATAAGCTTTACGGCAAACCACTTAGTGGTGTGTTGGTGGAGGATTTTGTTGTTTTTCAGGTTTTCATGACTACATCAATAATCAAAATTCAAAATCAAGCTAATGACCTTGGTAGCTCCAAGCTGAAGCTAAAAGATATTATTAAAACCCTGCCCAAGGAGTGTTTTAAAAAGGATAAACGTAAAGCTTGGACAAATGTGGTGACTGCCGTTTTCATGGTGGCTTTAGGCTACTTCAGTCTGGCAATTTCGCCTTGGTTTCTCTTGCCATTTGCTTGGATTTTTACAGGTACAGCTTTAACAGGTTTTTTTGTCATTGCCCATGATTGCGGTCATCGTTCCTTTGCGAATCGTCGTTGGGTCAACGATTTAGTCGGGCACATTTTAATGATGCCTTTGATTTATCCATTTCATAGTTGGCGGATTAAACATAACTATCACCATAAGCATACAAATAAGCTGGAAGAGGACAATGCTTGGCATCCCATCACACCAGAAGTATTTCAAAATTGGGGGCCATTCCGCCGTTCAGTCTTTGAAGGCTTTATGCGTAAACGCTTCTGGTGGGTAGGTTCCATTGGACATTGGGCAGTTGTACATTTTGATTGGCGTAATTTCAAAGCTAAAGACCAATCAAGTGTTAAGCTTTCTGTGGCTGTAGTAGTAATTTTTGCAGCCGTTGCCTTCCCACTACTCATTGCGACAACTGGTATTTGGGGATTTGTCAAATTTTGGCTTTTACCCTGGATGGTTTACCATTTTTGGATGAGTACCTTTACTCTGGTTCACCATACTGCCGCAGATGTGCCCTTTAAGGCAGCTACCAAGTGGAATGAGGCTCTAGCTCAACTATCTGGCACTATTCATTGTGATTATCCACGCTGGATAGAATTTCTCTGCCACGATATTAATGTTCATGTACCTCATCATCTTTCTACTGCTATTCCTTCCTATAATCTGCGCTTGGCTTACAAGAGCATCAAAGAAAATTGGGCAGATTATCTTCATGATGAAAGCCAATTTTCTTGGGCTTTAATGAAGGACATTACCGGCCAATGTCAACTTTACACTCCTGATGTTGGTTATCAAACTTTTGACGATTATTACGCAGGGCGATAAATCAAAGATGAGGTATAACTTGGAAGATTATTTTTTCTTCTGGAAAGTTTTGCTTTTATCTTTGTAATTTCCCCTTGTTAGTGATTTGTATTCTGGCAGATCCTACTAATGAACATTGTTCAGGAAATTGCCAGAAGACAATTTTGTGTGGATCAGCACTCAAAAATATATCTCCGAAGCTGCTCATTGCAGAGGTCAAACGATTTTGGATTTTGGATTGGTTACATACTTTAGAGGTGAGACATAATCACAACCAACTAAAATACGCCAATCTAAAATTTTCAGTAACATTTCCTTGTTTACAGCAAGGCTTAGAATTTATATTCCATTGAATCCAGTGCCATCAAATAGTATCCCAGCCGACAGCGTTAAGCTACTCCATCCCCTTAGCTCACAATCATCTGAAGATTCGGCAAAATTACCTTTTACTCTTCAGGAATTAAAAGCAGCAATCCCACCTGAATGCTTTCAGCCAAATTTAGGTAAATCTCTGTTCTACTTTTTTCGAGACATCCTCATTATTGGTCTACTTTACGCAGTTGCTAATTATCTGGATTCTTGGTTTTTTTGGCCAATTTTTTGGCTAATGCAAGGAACAATGTTTTGGGCTTTGTTTGTAGTTGGACATGACTGCGGACATCAATCTTTCTCTAAAAAGAAATGGCTCAATGATTTAATTGGACATCTTGCACACACACCAATACTCGTTCCTTATCACGGTTGGCGAATTAGCCACAGAACCCACCATCTCAATACCGGCAATATCGATAATGATGAAAGCTGGTACCCTGTGAGCGAATCACAATATAAAGAAATGCCGTGGGAACAAAAGATAGGGCGGTATTATGTGTTTTTCTTAGCTTATCCGGTTTATCTGTTTAAGCGTTCTCCTAATAAAGAAGGTTCCCACTTCTTACCCAGCAGCTCACTTTTCAAACCTTCTGAAAAATGGGATGTGATTACCAGCACTGTACTGTGGACTTGCATGGTAGCTTTGCTTGGCTTTCTTACATATCAGTGGGGTTGGTTATGGTTGTTGAAAAATTACGCCGTACCCTACATTGTGTTTGTAATTTGGCTAGATGTGGTGACATTCTTACATCATACTGAGCCTGATATTCCCTGGTATCGTGGCGAAGATTGGACTTTTCTCAAAGGTGCTATTTCTAGCATTGACCGTAATTACGGTTTAATCAATCATATCCATCACGATATCGGTACTCATGTAGCTCACCATATCTTCCTGAATATCCCTCATTACAATTTGCTCAAGGCAACTGAAGCAATTAAACCAATTATGGGGGAATATTTCCGTGAGTCTCAAGAACCCATTTGGAAGTCATTATGGCGTTCCTGTATTAGCTGTCATTTTGTGCCCGATTCTGGCGGAAAAGTTTACTACACATCTAATAGTAAACTTGCTAAACCTTCATAAATAGACAGCATTTGATGAACTAAAAAAGCATAGCTCAGAAGATAATCTGCTGACGCTTTTTTAAGTTTCCATTAACTAGTGCTAGCTTCTTATGAAGCAGCACTTTCATATTAAAGTTACGTGAGTAAATCTATGACAACAGCACCAGAGACAAGAGTTACTTTTACTAAAAACTTTGGTTTTAGAAAAGAACTGAATAAACGAGTTGATGCTTATTTTAAGTCAAACAATATTTCTACCCGCGATAATCCAGCAATGTATTTCAAAACATTGACTATTGCTGTTTGGGTAATTGGAGCCTGGACATTTACTCTCTTCGGCCCCCCGCAAATCTGGCTGAAAGTGATTGGCTGTATTGTTTTAGGATTGGGTATTGCGGCTGTCGGATTTAGTGTCGGACATGATGCTAATCATGGCGGTTATTCGAGTAAGAAATGGGTCAATACTCTTGTGGGTTCAATTTATGACGTAATTGGATTATCTAGTTATTTATGGCGATATCGGCATAATTTTCTACATCATACTTATACAAATATCTTAGGTCATGATGTGGAAATACATGGTGATGGCTTAGTGCGAATGACTCCCTATATGGAGCATCAATGGTATCACCGATTTCAACACATATTTATTTTATCTATCTATACAATCATCCCTATTTACTGGTCTTTTGCAGATATTCACATCATTCTGTTTAAGCGTAAATATCATTCCCATGTGGTTCCTACACCCAAACCACTAGATATGCTGATTCTTTTTGGCGGTAAAATCATCTGGCTAGCACTTTTTCTAGGAATTCCCATTGCTGTAGGCTACAGTCCTATACAGGCGCTTGTAGGATTTCTCATCACTTACATGACCTATGGATTTTGGATTTGCATAGTTTTTATGCTGGCTCATGTGATGGACACAGCAGAGTTTATCCAACCAGATAGTCAACCAGAAGAAATTGATGATGAATGGGCAATTTTCCAAATTAGAACCACCGTTGATTTTGCTCCTAAGAATCACTTCTTAAATTGGTATTTAGGTGGACTGAATTACCAAGTCGTCCATCATTTATTCCCTCAAGTTTGTCATATTCACTATCCCAAAATTGCTCCTATTTTGGCAGAATTGTGTGAGGAGTATGGAGTGAAATATAATGTCTGCCCAACATTTACATCAGCGCTTATTTCTAATTTTCGTTGGTTGAAATATTTAGGCACTACGCCAAACGCAGAATATAAAACTCCAGCTTTAGTGAATAGTTAGTATTCAGTAAGCTTCTTGTATAGTGTCAATAAGACAGAATATAGCTTATATTTAATCCGCTTTATTGACACTATACTATATACCAGATTGTGAATTTTTAAATAGATTAATTTTTAGGGGCATAGTATTACTATGCTCCTAATTTTATTTGTATTTGTGATTTAGCATTTGGGACATCAAAAATCCTACCCTGCAAGATTTATATGTATTATCCCCAGTCCCTTAAAACCTACCATTACCCTGCACAATATGCTTAACAGTCGTCAGGGTTTCTAGGCTGATAAATCCCCGGCGATGACCTTTTTGATTAGACATTCCTAAAAATATCGAGTCTCCCCGTGAAGGATTGCGAGAAAACTTTGGGGAGGCATTGATATAAGTAGAGGCGCTATTTACCCCTAAAGCAAACTGGCGACTTTCTTGATAAGATTCGGTGACAATGCAGTCAGCATGACCGCTACTGTATTGATTAATCCACGCGATCGCAGCTTCTAAGCTATCAACCAATTTAAAGGCTACGGTTTTGGTTAAATAGGCAGTTCCCCATTCGGTATCTTTCGCTAGCTGCAATTGGGGAAAGGCTTCTACTAGTTCCGCATCGCCTTTAACTTCAAAGCCTTTGTCTTTTAAACTATTCCACAAAACTGCTAAGGATGAAGGTAAGGCTTGGCGATGAATTAAGACTTTTTCAATGGCGTTGACTGGATCTGGATCGCTTTCATGGCTATCGATAATCATCCAGCGCACCATTTCTAAGCTACTATTGAGCGACCAGTAAAGGTAACAATTGCCCATTGCTGACTTTAACACTGGGCAAGTTGCTTGTCGCATGACTTGCTGTACCAAGGTGGAACGTCCGTAGGGAATAACTAAATTTAAGTATTGGTCTTGCACAACCAAATCCCGAACGGAAGCACCATGTTCTGTGGTAATCAATTCTAAACAGCCTGCTGGTAAACCAACTTCAGTAATCGCACTTTGGAGAACATTAGCGATCGCTTCGTTAGAATGACTGGCCTCAGTACTGCCTTTAAGAATAATACTATTACCAGTTTTGATACATAAACCAGCTGCGATCGCTCCTAAATCGGGGAACGCTTCATAAATGAATCCAATCACCCCTAAAGGCATTAACTGGGAGTAACTTTGAGAATCATCCTGCTGATACTCAGCATTTCTCACCCGCCGCAGTGGATCGGATAATTCCCCTAACCGTTGTAAAATTTCCACAGTCGTTTCTAGCCTGGTGGGAGTTAATTTCAGCCAATCTAAAATCAACTCTGGCACTGCCATTTCTCGGCTTGCTTCTAGGTCTAATGTATTAGCTTCTAGAATGTCATCAAAAGCGCGTTCTATAGCCCGCGCCATTGCCAATACAGCACGACTGCGGTCTACTCCTTTTGCGATCCCCAGCTTAAGGGAAGCTTGGTAAGCGCGTTTAGCGCTATTTATTGGTTCGGGGATATCATCCAAAACTTCAACGGTCATTGAGTTAACGTCTGTAGGTAAGCCAGACCATAAGTGCTGGCAAAATAGCCAGAAGTACCGCCACCATTGCCCAAGCAATAATGGTGGAACCATTTGCTAATCGCAGTGCTAATGGTAGCCATATAATCACTAGCACGAAAATAATGCCCAGCGCTATCGGTAGATAGCTTTCTCCTAGTTTTGGATGGACAACGTGCCAACTATTACCCATCCAGCGCCAAGCACGTTTGTAGGGGTAGGTGGTAGAAAGTTGCTCTAGGACATAAGCATCATTTTCTACCACAAAGATTTGTTGACAGCGATCGCAACCAAATGCATCTGTCAGGGTAATCGGAATTAACCGTCCTCGGCGACGGCAGGGACAAGGATATTCCGTATTGAAGTCTATTTTTTCAGGTTTTTGAGATTGCACAAGCGTTCTAATAACTTGAGCTTATTTTTTACAATAGGTGAAAACACTATGCCTTGGTCTATGCCTTGGGTAGTGGTTTTCTGATTTTTTCAGCTTGATACAGATAGGAGACAAAGCCGAAGTTGCAATGATTCTCCAGGATAAATGAGGCTGAATGAGGCTGTGATCACAGCCGTCTTCACGTTCGGTTAGTTAAATAAAGCTTATCTGGCTGTTGTTCCCTATGTTGAGCAATTTTTTTTAAGAGTTTTCTCGTCTGCATCTGTGGCTTAAAAAGTAATCTAGTAGTGTTTTTTAGACATTTATTGTTTTTGAATATCTGGCACCGTTTTTAGTTTAAGTGGCAATATCTCATAAAACAACCGTTCTCTGAGGTCAAGCTTAAAAATAATTAGTACCAGCAAATCAAGGCTAAGTTTTTACGTCAAACGAATTACAATTTACTCGTCAGACTAATCAGGAGTCAACAGTTCAAGTTAGCCTAAAACAGGCAATTGCAAAAGCCAATGAACTTAACAGTGCCGACTCTTGGTCTAGGTAGATTTTGGCTCACTTCACAGCCACAAGGCGCTTGACACCTACACAATATTGCTATTAATCTAGCCACCCTTGATCCAGTGTAGTACACTGCATAAAAAACGAATTGACTACATATATGAAGATTAGATTAAGCCTATATCTCAGTCACTAGAGACTTACACTTTCACTTCATCTATTCTTATTTTTATAAAGCGGGTAACGCGATTCGAACGCGCGACATTCACCTTGGCAAGGTGACGCTCTACCACTGAGCTATACCCGCATTGCTTAACACATTTAATATAATGTCATAAATATCCTGGTTTGTCAACCCCCTGATTGAAGTTTTGAGTCAAGGAGGGGATTGGGGGATTAGGGACTGGGGACTGGGAATTAGGAAAAAAATGACTTTTGAACGCCAGTTGCTACAACGGGGGAAACCCCCACAACGCACTGGCTCCTTTTGTACAGACGCGATGCATCGCGTCTCTGCGACTCTTGTTAGCCCAATTCTTCAGACTCAGGGGAGAAATTGCCGATGCTGGCGCTGGGGAAAGATGCTGGTAGAGATGGGCTATTACGGGCGTATGGCTCTGCGAGATTAGAGCGCAATTGCCGCATCAGGCTGGCCATTTCTAAGGCATTCATAGCGTATTCCCAGCCATGATTACTTTTTATCCCGGCTCTTTCTAAAGCTTGCTGCATGGTGTCTACTGTCAAAATGCCAAAAATTACAGGCACACCAGTTTGAAAGCTTGCGGCGGCAATGCCTTTGGCTACTTCTGAAGAGACATAATCGAAATGGGGTGTTTGCCCGCGAATGACAGCGCCTAAACAAATAATGGCATCATAGCGATGAGAAAGCGCTAATTGCCGGGCGACTAATGGTACTTCAAAGCTTCCAGGAACCCAAACGTAATCAACTTGCTTACCTTGGGGGTCGGGATCTACACCGTGGCGTTTCAAGCAATCTTGACATCCCTCTAACAGCTTTACGGTAACTAGGTCATTAAATCGACCAATTACCAATGCAAACCGCAAAGGTTCTGTTTGAGTAAAAGTTCCCTCAAAAACTGCCATGACCGCCTCTTTACAAACTATACATCAAGGCTAATATACATTTCTTCTGCAAAGATAGAAGAGCAGAAGAACACAATCAGCTAAAAAGAACAAGGCGAAAAAATAAATTCACCTCAATTACTCTTTAGCGTAGCTCTTCTGCTCCTGAATATTTTTGCTATTTAACTGTGTCTCTAAGCGATCGCTTACACTACAAAAAAGTTTAATAGCCCTACTAAAAGTACCAAAGCGATCCAAACTCCAGAACCTAGCCAGAGTAGTTTTTTCGACTCTACCCAATTTTGGGGGGTCGCATAGGCAACAGGAACGCCAATAACTAATACAAAAGACAGCAGAACCAATCCTAACAAAGCAATTTGGAATATTATGGTCATTTTTGCTTCTCCCAAGACAGCGAAATACTAAAGATAGAATATCGTACAGGGCAATACTGACATTTCCTTATTTGTTAAGCTATCAGAAATTGCGTCACTATAGTCATTAATCCCAAGTCCAAATCATGAATGTTGCTTAGTCCTTCTGGAAGTGCAAAGGATAAGGGAGATAGGGAAGACAAGGCATAAATATTTATATTACTATGCCCCATGACGGCAGTTGCTCCACTTGGGGAGACCCCAAGACCGCACTGCCTCCCCCATGCCCCATGCCCCTTGACCCTTGACTATGGACTTAATTCTTTGCCACACTACAGCTGATTTTGACGCACTGGGCGCTGCGGTAGGGCTGACGCGGTTACAACCAGGTAGCAAAATTGTACTAACAGGCGGCGCTCATCCACCTGTACGAGATTTTTTAGCATTGCATCGTGATGAATATCCGCTGATTGAAAGGCGTTCGGTCAATCCTGAGAAAATTCGTTCTATAACCGTGGTCGATACTCAACAGCGCGATCGCTTGGGTAAGGCTGCTGAATGGTTCGATTTACCCAATGTCAAAAATATCATTATCTACGATCATCACCTGGGACAAGATACAGATATTCCCGCCACTCAAACTCATATTTCCTCAGTAGGAGCCACTACAACTTTAATGGTGGAGCAATTGCAACAACAGCAAATCTCTCTTACACCATTTGAAGCTACAGTTATGGCTTTGGGTATCCATGTGGATACAGGTTCGCTAACATACGAACAAGCCACGCCACGAGATGCTTTAGCTTTGGCTTGGTTAATGCAACAGGGAGCCAGCTTGTCTGTAATTTCGACTTATCGAGACCCTGGTTTGTCACCGCAATTACAGCAGCTATTAACTAAGGCACTGGACAATTTAGAATATCTTTGCTTGCGTGGATATACGATTGCTTGGGTAACTTTAAAAACTAATGAATTTGTGCCAGGGTTATCAAGTATTGCTTCCCAACTAGTTGAGTTAACCGAAATTGATGCTTTACTGTTGGCAAACGAATACCCTTTGACAGAAGATGAATCTCGGTTAACAATAATTGGGCGATCGCAAATTCCCGAGACTAATCTCAACGAATTATTCCAACCTCTAGGCGGTGGGGGTCATTCGCAAGCAGCATCCTTAAATTTACGCGGAGTCGATTCTCAAGCTGTCCTCAAGCAACTCCTAGATGATTTTAAAGCCACAATTCCCCATCCCCTCACAGCTAGGGATTTGATGTCCTCCCCTGTCCGCACTATCCGTCCGGAAACCACAATTACGGAAGCACAGCGGATTATGTTGCGTTATGGACACTCCGGTTTATCTGTAGTTGATGCTGAAGGGCAATTATTAGGTATTATTTCCCGCAGAGATATTGATATTGCTTTACACCACGGCTTTAGTCATGCACCAGTTAAAGGCTACATGACATCCAATATCAGGAGTATTACACCCGAAACAACATTGCCACAAATTGAGGCGTTGATGGTGACTTATGATATTGGACGATTACCAGTATTAGATAATGATCAACTAGTTGGAATTGTCACCCGCACTGATGTATTGCGAGAATTACATCAAAATAGCGCCGAGTTCCGAGAGATGGATTCTCAGTCGCAATTTCCTCTCAAAACTCAAGATTTAGGACTCAGCACAGAATTAAAAAATCGCCTGACTCCCCAATTATGGCAATTGCTTACCCAAGCATCTCAAGAAGCCGAAAAACGAGGTTGGCATTTATATTTGGTTGGGGGTGCAGTCCGGGATTTACTATTAGCTGAGGGTGCTAGCAAGACTTTAATGATTAAAGACATCGACTTAGTAGTTGATGGCTTCCATAAAGCCGCAGATGTGGGTGCTGGTGTCGAACTAGCCAAAGCGTTACAACAAATACACCCAGAGGCGCGCCTAGAAATTCACGGTGCTTTTCAAACTGCGGCTTTGCTATGGCACAAACACCCAGAATTAGATTCATTATGGGTAGATATTGCAACGGCTAGAACTGAATTTTATCCTTATCCTGCTGCGAATCCGGAGGTGGAAGCGAGTTCTATTCGCCAAGACTTATACCGCCGAGATTTTACCATCAACGCTATGGCACTGCGGCTGACTTCTTCCCGTCCTGCTGGGAGAACACAGCAAGCTGCACCCCTACTCGATTTCTTTGGCGGATTACTAGATTTACAAGCCAAGAAAATTCGCGTTTTACACGCCAACAGCTTTATCGAAGATCCCACCCGGATTTATCGCGGTGTGCGTTTTGCTGTCCGCTTTGGATTTGATATTGAAGCACAATCAGAAGATTATATTCGCTATGCCATTAATAGCGGTGTTTATGATCGCACTGCTCAAGAGAATAGCAGAACTCCAGCTTTACAAACTCGCCTCAAAGCCGAATTGAAACATATTTTGGAAGCGCCTTACTGGAAACCTGCTTTACAATTACTCGATAACTTAGGCGCATTGCAGTGCATTCATCCCACCTTGAAATTAGATGAGGATATCTTACGAGAATTGCGTTTATTAGAGTTATGTTTGCGAAGATTTGACCGCCAACAAACTTTAATTCATTGGCAAATGCGTTTAGAAACTTTAATTGCTCACTTATCACCTAAATATAGAGAAAAAGTTGCCAAAAATCTGCAAATGCAAGAAGAAAGTATTAGCAGATTGCAAACTTTAGCCCATGTACAAGCTGAGGTAATAGCATCATTATCTAATTTTCAATCTCCCAGTCAGATAGTAAATTTATTGCGACAGCAGGATTTACAAACACTGATTTTAATTGCTTTGAAAAGTCCACGAACAATCCGAAGACAGATTTGGCATTATTTAACAGTTTGGGCTAATGTTCAACCTATTCTCAACGGTAATGATTTAAAGCAACTTGGCTACAAACCAGGCCCCCAATATCGCCAAATCCTCGACGATTTACTCACAGCAACTTTAGATGGCATAATCAACAATAAAACAGAAGCACAAGAATATTTAAGCACGCATTACCCTCAATAAATTCTCTCCTCTCTGCGTCTCTGTGCCTCTGCGTGAAAAAAAAATTATTTTAACTTTATCTTACCGCTTTTATGCAAACACAAACACAAAAAATATTCTACACACCAGAAGAATATCTCCAACTGGAAAAAACATCGGAATTTAAAAATGAATATTGGGATGGAGAAATTGTACCAATGGCTGGCGGGACAACTAATCACAACGAAATCGCTCTCAATTTTTGCACCAATTTTAAATTTACAACGCGAGGTAAAAACTACAAAATATATATGGGTGATGTCAAATTGTCGATACCGCGTTATCGCATTTACACATATCCAGATATTATGGTCATTCAAGGAGAACCAATATATGAGGGAAATGGTACTACTACAGTGACAAATCCATTATTGATTGTAGAAGTATTATCTAAATCCACAGAAAACCACGATAGAACCAATAAATTTAGATTTTATCGTTCCATCCCAACATTAAAAGAATATATTATGATTGACCAGTATGAATATCTAGTTGAGCAGTTTACTAAAAATGCTGATAGTCAATGGGTATTAACTGAATATGAGTCTGAAGATGCAGTATTATCACTTCAGAAAATAGACTTTCAAATTCCCTTTAGTGAAATTTATGCAGGGGTGAATTTTGAAGTAGGCGAAGAATGAATTTTGGCTTGTCTTTCAATTCGCATCTGGCGCATTTTTTCTGACAAATGTTTTTTTCTGACTCTATGACTATATTCTATCCATTGAAATATTTTAGTGAAAGCGATCGCACTACATGAAGGGCTTGGAAAAAAGGCGATCGTATTCTTAACTAGCTAGATTAAATTGAAAATTCACTATTAGCATAAGACTACGCTGCATATCTTATAATCTCGACCTCTGCGCCATTATTCACAGCTATTTCTGCCCTTTCTAGGACTTGTTCAGTAATGGAATCACTTAAATAATATTCTCCGCAGTTATCACAAACTTCTGCTGGAAATTTTTTAATTATGATAATACATTCATCTCTTTCTAAGGTAACAGTTACTAAACCAGGTTTAGTTTCTCCGTGCTTGCAAATGACACATTTCATAGTTTTTGTCTCCTAATTATAAAATCATTTGACCAAATGTTTTGATCGAGAATATAAGCAGTTACTACATATCCTGTATCTGTAGATTCATCATATGAATATACGACATGAACAGGTTTACCTTTGAGTTACGGCTTGATTAAATATTCTTCAGAGTTACGATATTTAGTAATTAACTTACGTGTTTTTAGGGGTGAATAAAGCAGCATGGAAAGTGCGGATAAACTGGTTCCAGTTAGTGCCAACAAAACTAATGGATTTAGAAAGCCTGCTATTATCCCAGTTCCTGCGCTAGCTCCAAATCCTAATGTTAGTAGTACTTGTAGCCATAGCTACCACCACAGTCATTAAAAACAACCCAATTAAACTACCAAAGGGTATCTTTCGCTTGTCATGTCTAGCAAGGGAACGCACAAGTCAAGTTATTTTTAAAACGGAAAGATTATCAATGCTGTGCCTCTACAATTTGTCTTAACACTAGGTACATGACCGAAATAGTTACTCTACAGCATAAGCGGTGAATTGCCGTTTAAAAGGCGAATAAAAACCAATTACAATATCATAATTAGGTACACCACACTCCACTAATTTTTCCGCAATCAGTTCTTCCGTACCATTATATTGAATCCATATTTTTCCATTTAAAATATCAAAATGTAGCACAGGGCCAAATACCCTTTTATCGCCATTCCAGCCAACATAAGCTAATTGATAATGGTCGTTGTCATTATCAAAAATCAATTATGTATTTTTAGACCATATTAGTTGGGATAACTTTAATGAATCAACCGACTTCAAAACACAAATAGAATCAAATAAAAACTACACTGGATATTATCCAGAATCAGTTCACGTTGATAAAATTTATCGCACCAGAGAAAACCGGGCTTGGTGTAAAGAACGAGGTATTAGAATTAGTGGAGTTCCTTTAGGAAGACCTCCAAGAAATCTGAGTAAAGAAAAAAAGAAGCAAGCTTTACAAGACGAGAGAATTCGTAATTATATTGAAGGCAAGTTTGGAGAAGGTAAAAGAAGGTTTAGCCTGGGTAGAGTGATGGCGAAACTCTCTCATACTTCTCAAACAGCAATTGCTATTACTTTTTTAGTCATGAATCTTTCTACTCACTTGTCACGGGTTTTTTATGCCTTTTTCTGTCTATTTTTAAAAAATAGACCTTTTTTAGAGATTGACATAATTGAACATTATGATTTTGCTAGCTATGGGCAACAAAAACTTATCTTTAACCTTGTTTAAATAACTAGTCAACCCAAAAGAATTGCTTTTTTATGACTTTTTCAGCAACCCCTAAATAGGTTTGTTCGCCTAATGTTTTTGAAAGCGACGTTGTAAAGATACCCGACTTTTTCAAAAAGTCGGGTATCTAAATTCCGCGAAAGTCAGCGTCGCGCCACGAGTCATAGTTGATCACTTATTCCCCTGACGGGGATGAAAAATATGGCACTGGAGGGTCAATTCCTTTAACTGCTTGACTCTCCAGTTTTGGGGCTACCAGATATCCCCATGATTAAAATCTCAACTATAGTTTGTTGCTTCTTGGCTAATTTTGTTCAACAGCAAAGATAATTATCTGGTGTTCGCAATTGCTGCTAATTATTGGACAGTGATTGTACCAACCATACCAGCACCACGGTGAGGTTCGCAGTAGAAGGTGTAGTCACCAGCAGGTGCATCTGCGGGGATGGTGGTGGTTTGCTTTTGACCAGGATTCATTAACAATTGCTTGTGAGACAATGATTTAGCTAAATCAGCGCTCTTTGCAGGGTTTTTAGCTGTATCAAATACAACGTTGTGGGGAGGAACTTTGTTGTTTACCCATTCAATGGTGTCGCCAGGTTTAACGCTTATTTTTTTGGGTTCAAATGCCAACATTCCTTTGTCAGTCCCTAGCTTGATTTGGTATGTGTCAGCCGATGCGCTGGGAGTAAAAACAGCAAAGCTGCTCACGACTAAAAGAATTGTCAAAACAGCTAGGCTAAAACGCCGCCAGCTTGCTGCAATTAATTTCATGGCTTCTCCTAACAAACAGTTTTTAATTTCTCTTTCCTATTTTAAATACAAATAACGCTAAATACGACAAACTGTCATAGATAATTTTTTTTGTAAAATATCGCCAACCAATACTGACGCAAAATCTGAAAAAATGTAAACCTGGAACGGCTTACCGCAGACTAGGAAAGAGAAATTCCTAGTTTCTTACCCTATATGACGTATAGAAGAGTCAGGAAGCAGAATTTTAGAGATTTATTGCATCAACCCTATCAACGCCCATTAATAAAAAGTTGTGCAATCAGTAATAAATACTAGATTGACATATAGCAAAATATCTGTATATGAAGAGGTTTAGTACTCAGGTAAAAATAATTTTATAGAAAAGCTGCATCAATGTTCAAAAATCTTCTTGGCCCCAACCAGGAGCTTTTTTTGCTGCGGCGAGAACAAAAGCTGCTAAACTCTCTATTTGCTGTTGTGGCAAAAAATTGGGTGTTAACTGCCGACACCAATAAGTTTCTTGACTACCATCATAGGTCATTGGCTGGCGCATAAATTCTATCAGCGCGTTAATGCGATCGCGCGGCGGATTCGCACCCTGGAGTGTTGTTAGCGCCAGGGATACTTGAGGATCGGGTAAAGTTGCACCACCAACATGGCAATTAATGCAGTTGGCTTCAAACAGTTTTTTACCCACAGATAATTCTACAGGTGAAAACAGACGCGTATTACCCTGTGCATCCATTTCCAGGGCAATTGGCTCAGTGACATGTAAATATCTACCTATATAAGGGTCAATATTGGCAGCGTGAGCTATTAAGCTACTGCTGTCATAAAAAACAAAGAAAATCACCAAAACCAGGAAAACACAACGAGCCAAAAATTTATCCAACATACACAAGCAGTATATTGCGATCGCGTTCCCAAGGTACTGAGATCTAGATTCTCAGTCCTGAGTCTTTGAGGAAGGGAATTAGCGGGTAATCTTAAATCCCTAGTCCCTAAATCTCAGAACTCAGCACCCAGACCTCAGCACTAATGACTAGATTTAGTAGTAAATCTTACCGCCGCCCCACTTAGTACCTACAACTTTGGGTTGTAAGAGAATATGACCAGCGATCGCTTCTAAGTCGTCATCAGTTAGGTTTCTCATTTCTGTGAAAATATCTGCACTCTTGGTGCTGGGGTGTAATTCTGAGATATCTTCTTCACCGTCATAAGTAGTAGGATTCTTCATGTAATCCACCAAACCTTCAATATTATTACGGTTTGGTGTAGCCAGTGATAATGCTTCTGGTTCCAGCCCTACGTTTTGGTTAGTCTTAGTTACACCACCAACGTGACATTGAGCGCAAGCGTATTGAAATAAACGTTTACCTTCTTTGACTTGTTTCAAGCTGAGTACAGTTGTATCACCTTTGTCATTTAATGTTACTGTCCGGGTGGCTTTATCCAGTTCTACGGCTGTCGCATTACCGACAAACAACTGAAACGTTAATAAAACAGTAGCTACAACAACGCCAATTAATCTTCTAAACATGTTTCCCCTTAAAGATTTTGACACTCAACACAGCTATTTAGCGTGACTCAATCTCCATGTTGTTATTTGTTCATTGCTATAAGCCAAAGCCATAGCAACAAAGCCCTTCAGGTGGCTTCAGTTTCACCCAACAAGCCGCTAGTACTTATGGGATATTTTTCAGCCAATATGTGAGAAATAATTGCCTTTGCAGCCGCCAACGCCAAATGGGTCTTTTGGTGTTTATCGGCAATTAAGAGGTGGTTGTACAGAGAAAACCCTTTCTCCACAGTATTCCTGCGGTCTGCTGCTATCTCTGCGATCCATAGGTCTGCAAAACCCATAATGTTTTCTTAACTGATATATAGAGATTGAGTCGCTGTAATACCAATATCACGTTAAGAGTGCAATTTGTCGCCCAAAATACTGTTCTTGTAGTGGGGAGAGTGGGGACTGGGGATTGGGGATTGGGGATGAGGGAGATGAGGAGGATGAGGGAGATGAGGAGGATGAGGGAGTAGGGGAGGATGAGGGAGATGAGGAGGATGAGGGAGATGAGGAGGATGAGGGAGATGAGGAGGATGAGGGAGATGAGGAGGATGAGGGAGATGAGGAGGATGAGGGAGATGAGGAGGATGAGGGAGTAGGGGAGGATGAGGGAGTAGGGGAGGATGAGGGAGATGAGGAGGATGAGGGAGATGAGGAGGATGAGGGAGTAGGGGAGAAATAATTAATGACAAACACCCAATTACCAATTACCAATTACCAATTACCAATTACCAATGCCCAATGCCCAATGCCCCATGCCCAATGCCCATATTATTACCCCTTCCCCCCCGTAAATGTGACACTTTGAATAAAGTAACGGTTGAAAAAGGCGTAGATTCCCAAGGCTGGTAGAGTGAAGACCATCGAAGCTGCCATGATGTAGTTCCAATAGCTGATGTATTGACCTTTGAAGGTGTTTAATCCTAAAGGGAGGGTAAACATTTCGGGGTCGAATAAAATTACCACAGGAAGCAAAAAATTATTCCAGCTACCCATAAATACAAACACTGCTTGGGCGGCGAGGGCTGGTTTGGCTAAAGGTAAGACAATATGCCGAAAAATTTGTAAGGTATTTAAGCCATCAAGTTGTGCGGCTTCTTCTAGTTCTTTAGGAAAATTAACGAAAAATTGCCGCATCATGAAAATGAAAGTGGCATTAACCATGCTAGGCACAATCATGCCTTGGTAAGTGTTGAGCCAGCCGATCGCTTTTAAAATTAAAAAGGTGGGAATCAGGGTAATCTGAGCAGGAACGGCTAAAACCGCTAAAATTAGCAAGAACCAGAAGCTTTTACCCGCAAAGCGCAATCTAGCTAAGGCATAACCTGCCATTGAGTTCAGCAGTAAATTTAAAATTGTCACACTGAGAGCAATTAGCACACTGTTAAATAACCAGCGCCAAAATAGGGGTTCTTGTAAGAATATTTGCTTGTAGTTATCAAAGGTAAAATTTTGTGGTATCAAATTGGGCTCTCCACTAACAATTTCTGATAGCGGCTTAAATGAGGCTGAAAGCGCCCATAAAAAAGGAATTAAGGTAATGACAGCATAGAGTGTAAGTAAGGCATAAAAAAGTATTCTCAGCCAGGGAAAGTGCAAGATTTTACTCAAATTCTCTCACCTCCAAACAATCGCTGCTGAATCAAAGTAATCGCAATAATAATTGCTGCTAGCAAAAAAGCGATCGCAGCTGCATAACCCATCTGTAAATTCCGAAATACAGCTTGGTAGATTAACAGTACAACAGTGAGGGTGGCATTATTTGGCCCACCAGTCCCGCCAGAAAAAATATAAGACTGATCGAATAATTGAAACGTGCCAATTATCCCCATAGCGACAACAAAGAAGGTAACTGGCTTGAGTATGGGGATAGTAACATGAATAAATTTTTGCCAACCATTTGCCCCATCCAGTTCTGCGGCTTCGTAAAGCGATTGGGGAATATCCTGCAACGCTGCTAGGTAAATCACCATGAAAAACGGCGCTGTAGACCAAATATTCATCATCATGATGCCTTTGAGGGCAACGGCTGGATCTCCTAACCAGTTATATGTAGGTAATCCCAAAGCCGCGAGAAAATCATTTAATAGCCCATCGGTATTGTAAATCCACATAAAAATCAGCGTTAGTACGGCTGAAGATGTGACCGTTGGTAAAAAATATAGGATACGCCACCAATTTTTTCCCCGAATGCCAGAATTCAGCGTTACAGCTAAAATTAAAGCCAGGATAGTTTGGCTGGGCACAACGATCGCCACATATTCTGCTGTATTTCTCAAAGCAATCCCAACGCGCTCATCTTCAACCAAGCGTGAGAAATTGCGAAAGCCGATAAACTGGTACTCAATACCCCCAAGCAGCTGGACTTTGTGCAAGGAAAGAAAGACAGCATAGAGAATCGGCAGAATCACAAAAATGCCCAAAACTAAAATAGTAGGCATCATAAATAGATATCCAGCCAGGTTTTCTGTCATACTCCACCTGGGATTTCTCTGCCGTCTCCTACTTTCCAACATAATTAACCTCCCCTGAATCTCGCATCAACCCAGCTGTAGCGAATGGCTGTGCATGATTATTGATCGTACTGCTTATGAGGGAGATTAGGGGGATGAGGTAGATGAGGTAGATGAGGTAGATGAGGGGGATGAGGGGGATGAGGGGGATGAGGGGGATGAGGTAGATGAGGGAGAAATACCCATTACCCAGTCCCCAATCCCCATTACCCCTTATCCCCAGAGGGGGCCCCGAGTTCCCCAATCCCCAGTCCCCAATCCCCAATCCCCAATCCCCAATCCCCAGTCCCCATTCGATTACTCTATGGAAACCGACAGAAAGGTTTATGGAACTTTAGTTCAGAACAATAGATAGAATGAACAAAGTTAGCCTTGATGTCTAATCGCCAAAACCTATACAACTCATGGATTTTGCTAATCTTGCATCCCAGTTAAATGCTGGAACGATTTTACCAGAGGGTATTGTCATACTCACCCTTTTGGGGGTTTTGATTGTTGATTTGATTTTAGGGCGTACATCTTCGCGCTGGATTGGGTATCTGGCGATCGCAGGTTTACTTGCGTCGATTGTCGCCCTGTATTTTCAATGGGATGCTACTAATCCCATTGCCTTTAGCGGTGGCTTTAATAGTGACGACCTTAGTATCGTCTTTCGCGGGATTATTGCCTTATCTGCCGCAGTCACCATCTTAATGTCCATTCGCTACGTGGAACAGAGTGGCACGGCTTTAGCAGAATTCATTGCGATTTTGCTTACCGCTACCCTAGGAGGAATGTTCTTATCCGGGGCTAGTGAGTTGGTGATGATTTTCATCTCCTTAGAAACCCTGAGTATTTCCTCTTATTTGTTAACCGGTTATACCAAGCGTGACCCGCGCTCTAATGAAGCGGCGCTGAAATACCTGTTGATTGGTGCTTCCAGTACAGCAGTATTTTTATATGGCGTATCGCTGCTGTATGGCTTATCAGGTGGACAAACAGAACTGAGTGCGATCGCTAATGGCATTGCTACAGCTCACATTGGTCAATCATTAGGTATAGTGATTGCCTTGGTGTTTGTGATTGCCGGGATTGGCTTTAAAATTTCTGCTGCACCCTTCCACCAATGGACTCCAGACGTTTACGAAGGCGCTCCTACCCCAGTGATTGCCTTTTTATCTGTCGGTTCCAAAGCAGCAGGTTTTGCCTTAGCTATCCGCTTACTCACCACCGTCTTCCCCTTGGTTGCTGACGAGTGGAGATTCGTCTTCACCGCCCTTGCAGTTCTCAGCATGATTTTGGGTAACGTAGTCGCCCTCGCCCAAACCAGCATGAAACGGATGCTGGCTTATTCATCCATTGCCCAAGCTGGGTTTGTGATGATTGGCTTGATTGCTGGTACTCAAGCTGGATATTCCAGTATGATATTTTATTTACTGGTCTATCTGTTCATGAACCTGTGCGGTTTTACCTGCATTATTCTGTTCTCTCTCCGGACAGGAACCGACCAGATTGCCGAATACTCTGGTTTGTATCAAAAAGACCCACTGCTCACCTTGGGTTTAAGCATTTCCCTGCTGTCTTTAGGCGGTATTCCCCCACTAGCCGGATTCTTTGGGAAAATTTACCTATTCTGGGCTGGTTGGCAAGCAGGACTTTACTGGTTAGTCTTGTTAGGCTTAGTTACTAGCGTTGTCTCCATCTACTACTACATCCGCGTAGTCAAGATGATGGTAGTCAAAGAACCACAGGAAATGTCTGATGTGGTAAAAAATTACCCTGCCATCAATTGGAATTTACCAGGCTATAGACCTTTGCAGGTAGGATTGGTAGTGACTTTAATCGCTACTACCATTGCCGGGATTTTGTCAAATCCCCTATTTACCTTAGCTAACAATTCAGTTGCTCATACAGCCATATTGCAAACAGCTACAATTGTCAGCTCTCAAGCAAGTGCAGTTACTATCCAGCAACCCGAAGAGTTATAAATTGCCTCATATTGATCCCCCCTAGCCCCTTTAAAAAGGGGGAAAAGTTCTTAAAGTCCCCCTTAAAAAGGGGGATTTAGGGGGATCTAAAACGTTGTACTATCAATCAGAAGACTTTTAAACAATCCTCTAATAAACATGGGAAAAGCTCTAATATTTTTACCAAACACCCAACACCCAACACCAAAAACTATCAAATCGGCAAAGTAATTACAAATTCGGAACCATGACCTAGTACAGAATTTACCTCTATATTTCCCCCATGATTTTCCACAATGATTTGATGAGTAATCGATAAACCCAAGCCTGTGCCTTTACCCACAGCTTTAGTTGTGAATAAATGCTCAAATACTTTTGATTTAATATCATCGGGAATACCTAAACCATTATCTTTAAACTTAATCACAATAGAATTTTTATCTTCAGTTAAATTAGTTTGAACTTTAATATAATTAGGATTGTTTTCTATTTCTTGATAACTCCGCCCTTCATTAGACTCTTCTAAAGCATCAATCGCATTAGCTACTATATTCATAAATACTTGATTGAGTTGCCCAGCAAAGCATTTTACCTCAGGTAAATTACCGTAATCACGAATGACTTCAATAGCAGGACGAGTCTCACAAGCTTTTAAGCGATGCTTCAGAATTAAAATTGTGCTGTCGATGCCATCATGAATGTTAAAGGGAATTTTGACAGTGCTATCGGCACGAGAAAAGGTGCGAAGAGAAGCACTAATATCAGATATTCTTTCTACTCCCTTATGCATAGAAGTGAGTATGTGCGGGAAGTCTTCTAGGAGAAAATCTAAGTCAATTTTTTTGGCATGTTGAACAATTTCTGGTGTTGTAGCCTGATTTTTATAAAGGTTGATGTGGTCTATCAGGTCTTGCATATATTTTTGAGCATAGGTGAGATTGCCCCCAATAAAACCAGCCGGATTATTAATTTCGTGGGCAATTCCTGCTACCAATTGTCCTAAAGAAGACATTTTTTCACTTTCTACTAACCGCTTTTGAGATTGTTTGAGTTGCGCTACAGTAGTAGTTAATTCTGCTGCTCGTTGTTCTAGCTTTTGGTTGAGATGGCACAATTTTAAGTGGACATTTACACGCGCCAGTACATCTTCTGGTTGAAATGGCTTAGTGATATAATCTACAGCACCGAGAGTTAAACCTTTTACTTTATCGACCACATCTGATAAAGCCGTCATAAAAATAACTGGAATATCACGGGTCGATTCTTGTTCTTTTAATCGGCGGCAAGTTTCAAAGCCATCAATTCCCGGCATCATCACATCTAATAATATCAGGTCTGGAGAGACTATTTGTAATTTTTCCAGAGCACTTTCGCCACTTTTAGCAACTAAAACACGAAAACCCGATGCTTGCAAAAACTCAAACAGTACCTTGGCATTAACTGGGTTATCCTCAACAATCATAATCAAATTTTGTTTATCACTAAGCATATTTACAGCTGACCAATGTACTGTTTGACTAGTTTAATAATTGCTTCTTCATCTAGATTTTGAGTCAGTTCTAGAAGCTTGGTAGTAAAAGGTAAATATTTATTATTTAAATTTTGTAGTCTTTGGGCTTCCTGCTCAACTCCTGTAATATCGCCAATTGTGGCAGCATTCACCAAAGTTTTTAATTCCTCTGTGGCAGGAAATACCCATTCTTTAGGCGAATATTCATTAAAAATTACTGATTTTGGGATCTTATGATTGGTTTCTTGATAAATCCAAATTATTCCTAAATGCTGCTGAATTTTGGCTAATAAATCTTCTGATTCCACAGGTTTAGGCAGAAAATCATTGCAGCCAGAATCATAACTTTGTTGTCGGTCAACTTGGCAGACATTAGCTGAAGACGCAATGATAATCGGGTGGGAAAATTCTCGTTGAGAACGTAAATTTCGCGTCATTTCCCAACCATTAAGTAAGGGCATTACAACGTCAGTGATGATTAAGTCAGGATTCCAAGCCAAGGCTTTCTCTAATCCTTCTTGCCCATTGACTGCTTGCATTAGTGTAAAACCAAGAGGTTCTAAAAAATTAACAATCACAGAGCGATTTTCCCATCGGTCATCAACAACTAGAACCTTGATTGGGTGATTACCTTCATAACCAACAATGTTATTAGTAGTCTTCTGGGTAGCTAAATCAATCCATTGCTGTGATACTTGCAAGTCCACATCAAACCAAAACTTACTACCTTGGCCTAAAGTACTTTCTACATGAATTTCACTACCCATCATTTGCACGATTTGCTGGCTGATAGCTAACCCAAGTCCAGTTCCCTCTGCCATGCGCTGCTTATTGCCCACTTGTTCAAAAGGAAGGAATATTTTATGTAATTGCTCTGGACTCATGCCTAGGCCTGTATCTTCAATTTGAAATCTAATTTTAATTATAGGTAATTGTTTATAGTCGCTATGATTCGTGATTTCCGCTTCTGTCTGGTTTGACAGATTATCAAATTTAGCCGCATTACTTAGCACATCGACTTTAAAGATTACTTGACCAGAATCTGTAAATTTGATGGCATTACCTAATAAATTCAATAAAACTTGGCGTAACCGTTTTTCATCAGCAAATAGAGCTACAGGCAGTTTATTAAATTCTTGGTAAATAAAACCGATTTCTTTTTGTTCAGCTTTAATGCGACAGATTTCAAAAATGCTTTTGAGGAAATTAGCGAAGTGAAAATCGTGGGGGAATAATTCCAGCTTGCGGGCTTCAATTTTGGAGATATCCAAAATATCGTTAATCAGTGTTAGTAAATGGGAACCACATTGGTAAATAATGTCAAGTCCCTCCTGTTGCTTAAAAGTCACATTTTCTTCCATCCCTAAAATCTGAGCATATCCCAAAATACCGTTGAGCGGTGTCCGAAGTTCATGGCTCATATTTGCCAGAAATTCACTTTTGGCATTGTTTGCACTGTCAGCAATTTCTTTAGCTGCTTTTAATTCGGCGGTACGTTCTTCAACCCTAGCTTCTAGTTCAATAAAAGCAGTTGCTAACTGTGTAGCCATTTGATTAAAAGATTGTGCCAAACTTTCTAGCTCATCTATACCTTTAATTTCGACTTTCTGGTCGAGTTTTCCGGAAGCGATCGCTAAACTCGCAGCCTGTAAACTTAAAATTGGTTGTGTAATCCACCGGGATGTGAAAATGCCGATCGCAGTGGCCCATACTAAGGCTATTAAACATAAAATAATGCTAGTGCGGGTATTTTCGCTGATTTGTGCCATAAATTCCGATTCCGGCACAACTACAACTACTAACCAATCCAAACCAAATTTGTCTCGCCAAGGGTTAATGTGGATATACTGTCTCTCACCTTGCAAGATAAAATTTGTTTCTTGGCTTCCTTCTATCTGCCGAAAATCACCATATTTCTGCTGTATATACTGGGCTGTTGCTTTAATTAAAGAGTCTTGACTATTTAAGGCTGATAGTCTTTCTGCTTTGCCATTAATCACCTTGTATGGTAATTCATTTGCAGAAGAAGCTACTATTAATCCAGAACGCTCCAAAATAAAAGTTTGACCAGCTTTACCAATTTTCAAATTAGCTAAAAAAGTACTAATCTGTGACAATATCAAATCAACGCTTAATACTCCAGCTATCTGATGATCTCGATTGTAAACAGGATAACTAGAAGAGATAGAAAAAATATCTGGTTTATCTTCCCATTGATAAATTTGACTCCAGAGTGGTTTATTAGCTTTAACTGCATCTGCATACCAAGCTTCTTGACGCGGATCGTAATCTTTGACTTCTTTTAGTTGATTAATATTGCCTTGGCTGTCTGAACTATAAACATAAAGTTTACCGAGACGAGTTTTTTGAGAAACTTCATTAATTAACAAATTGCCATCATTTAATCTTTCAACGCCAATAAACTCACCTTTAGGGTTAGCAAAGCTAATATAGCCAATATTAAACACCTGCATTTGCTTCCAAAAATAAGTTTCTGATTTCCGAAAATCTTGCAAGTTGAGCATTCCCAACTTACTAGCATCCAGGTTAATTTGATTGATTTGATGAGGAGTTACTAAATAAGTATCAAGATGCTGGGTAACAATTCTGTTGACTTTTTCGATCAACTGGCTAGCCAGATCATTAACTGCTTTTTCACCATTCCTAAAAGAAAGATAGCCCACTAGTCCCACAGCCGTAAATATCTGAATTACAAAAGGCAGAATCAGAATAAGTCGCAGTGGTATTTTTTTTGATTTTTTTAATATAAAGTTAGTCATAAAATTTCTACTATTAAAATTTATGTGTAAAACTCATATTTAATTTTTGAAAAAAGTAAGTACACTATTATTTCTTCTTGCCCTTCGGGTGAATCCTTCACATACGCTACGCGAGCAGCCGTTGCTCATGGGGAAAACCCCCTTGGCGCTAGCCTCTCCTCTTGGGAGAAGACTGCTTCACCTGTTCTCCCTTCTCTATTAAGAGTTACCTCCCTAGGCAAATAATTTCAGGAATCAAAACTGATTTAGCTATCACTGAGAAGACTAAGTATAAAAACTATCATAAACTTAAAAGCACAGCAGGGTTTAAAGATTATTCTTCTTGCCAAATACATTGCTAGATAGGAATAGCGATCGCAAATTTCTCACCCTGCTTAGTACAAAATATACCTTCTAGTTTTTGCTCCGGAGTAGCAAGTGCGATCGCACTACTTGCTGGCACTAATCCCAGGGTAAGTATAGAGGGTTAGACATTCCTCAACATCCTGCATCTGTTGTCAAAGCATAGCTGTTGTAGCCAATCTCCTGAAATACCTGTATTTTTTTACAAAAATAACGACCTGAACCTCGGAAATTACGCAAGTTTAGGCATCCTACTTCTATTGCATCGGCATTGATTTGATGAATTTGATGAGGCGTTGCCAGATATCTATTTAAATTGTGATTGACAAGTATGTTAACCTTACTCATTAACTGTTCAACAAGGTTGTTGACAGCTTTGTGTCCATTTTTAAAACAGAAATAACCTACAAATCCCACTGCGGCAAAGACTGGGATTAAGAATGAGACATCGACTATCAGCCGTAGAGATAACTTCTGGTAAATAGAAACACCAGGATATGTCATGGTTTTCGGTTGTGAGCATTTAGAACAATGAAGAGTAAACTCTTACCAGCATTAGTTTGCCCATTCTCCGAGTGTAGATATCATACAGTTTCAATGCCTGGGAATTGAGGCGATCGCTGAAAAATAAATTAGCTGCTTTCAACTTTTTAATTTTGTCATCTGTCATCAGTATTATTTCTTGAATATCCAACTGCTACTTAATTGCTGAGTGTAGACTGCTATATTGAGTTTTTGCGTTTTTATTCCAAAAAATTTTTGATATCTGCGTAAAAAAAAACTATATGTTAACAAGTCCTGACATTTAAGTGATTTTATATAATTTATATGTTACTTAAATTACGAAAATTTATAAATGATTTTTATTAAAATTTTAAAATTAATAAACAAAAGTTTTGCTTATTGTTATCTGTAATACATGTTACACCGCAATTCACAGATATATATTTGCATCTGATAAAAATCAACCTATATTTGCAAAAATCTCATGCATAGGTTAAAAAAATATGTGTATAGAGAAATTCAGTAATTTTTACAACAATGTACTTGTTGAGCTTCATTTATTTATATTAAACCCATATAATTACTGATCTTTTTTTGAATAAAAAATTAAAAAATGATTACATTCATCAAGGAAGAATATTTCTAACTCTACTTTTTAAGGATGTAAGCAAAACTAAGAGCAGACAAAAATATTCGCTAATTCTATCCATTACTGTTCAATAGTCTTAATTTTAACTCATCTAGACATCAAGCTATTACACAGTTAAACATTTTTATAGCTTCAGGGTACAAAGTTGTAGAAGAAGCTATCTGTTGCAGATATACTGTCACTGAATTTCTCACAAACAGCAGATATATGCATATTTAGGTTGATTTAAGCGCAGACAACCTAAATTAGATTTGGAAAACTTAGCTGATGTTTCAGTGTTGGATTTCCTGATATCAAAATAGATGAGATTTAAATCCTGAATAATGAGCAATGACATAGACGCATTGGCGCTTTCCACATGGTAATACAAATGACATGCCGTACCAGTTACTGTTAATTAAATTTCTTACATATAGATAGTTTGAAATTTCACAGCCTGTAAATCCATAAATATTCAACATCAGAGTAATAGATATGAAAGAAGTTCTAGATTTCATCCAATATAAAAAGCAAGAATTTGCTCAGTTGCCATTATTTAATTTTATGCGTGACCAAAGCATAGACCCGAAGCAAAGATTAGCTTGGGCACCATGTGCGGCTTATTTCATCATGAATTTTGGCGAACTGAACAAATATTTTCTCCGGGTAGAACCCACAGAAGATCCTTTGCAACTTATCATCAACAAACATACTTATGAAGACGATCATCATTGGCTTTGGTTTTTGGAAGATCTCAAGCGTCTAGAACTGGATCAATCACTAAAATTTAGTGAAGCTTTGAGATTTCTCTGGAGTGAAGAAACAGAAAAATCACGCTGGTTAACATATCAACTGTATCGCCACACTTTACAAGCTACTCCTATCCAGAAATTGATAGTTATTGAAGTTGTGGAAACAACTGGTAACGTGATGTTTTCAACAGCAGCAGATATTCAGCAAGAACTGAAGTCCATTACCCACAAAGAATGCTTATATTTTGCTGATTTTCATTTAGCTGTGGAAACTGGACATACAACAGGTTTACCTGGCATAGAAGAATTTATCAGAAATATTAAACTTACCGAAGAAGCTCGCATAGAGGCTTATGAATTAGTTGATAAGGTATTTGCAGCCTTCACTGAATTTACGCATTCTCTTCTAACTTATGCTGAAAAATACCAAGTACAGCAACTATCTAATGTTGCATGAAGCAAATTTACTAGTCTGTATAAATTGTAACCATAATTTCTATATCACTAGTCCGTTTGTTTTCTACACAGATAAATCATCATTAAGTTCATCCACTTTCGTCAAATAACGAGGTAACAAACAGCATGAACGTACTAACATTTGAGTATTTGATAATTGGTGCTGGCCCTGCTGGATTACAATTAGGTTATTTTCTAGAAAAAGCTAACCGAGATTACCTTATATTAGAATCAGGTAGTACGCCAGGAACATTTTTTCAAAAATTCCCCAGACATAAGAAATTAATTTCTATTAATAAATTTTATACAGGATATAATGACCCTGAAATTAATCTCAGATGGGATTGGAATTCACTTTTAAGTGATAAGGAAGAAATGCTCTTTAAGAACTATAGCAGAGAGTATTTACCCAATTCCGATGACCTTGTGAGATATCTAAATGATTTTGCTAACCACTTTCAACTCAAAATTAAATATAACTGCCGAATTTCTAGAATTGCCAAAAATGAGCAATTCATGATTATCGACAACCAAGGAACAGTTTATTGTGCAAAATATCTGATCGTTGCCACAGGTTGCTCTAAACCCTACGTTCCAGAAATTCCTGGTATTGAATTTGCTGAAAATTATAATGATGTAACTATCGATCCTGAAAATTTTGCCAATCAAAAAGTATTAATTATTGGCAAAGGTAATTCCGGATTTGAAACTGCTGATAATTTAATTGGCACAACTTCCTTGATCCATATAGTAAGTCCAGAACCCATATCTTTATCATGGAAAACCAAATATGTAGGTCATCTCAGAGCAGTCAATAATAATCTCATAGATTCATATCAACTAAAATCACAGAATGTAATTTTAGATGCTGTTGTAGATAGAATCGAGTATACAGAAGGGAAATATATCGTAACTTTTACGTATGATCATGCTAATGGAGAAGTTGAAGACATCATATATGACCGTGTGATTGTATGTACTGGATTTCATTTTGATGCTTCTATCTTTGATGAATCATGCCAGCCTGAACTAACTATCAACAACCGCTTTCCAAATCAGACTAGTGAATGGGAATCAACCAACATTAAAGACTTATATTTTGCTGGAATCCTGATGCATATGCGGGATTTTAAGAAGAAGCAATCTGGTTTTATTCATGGATTCCGTTATAACATTCGAGCGCTTTACCAAATCTTAAGTTATAAGTACCACAATCAAGAGCTACCCTATCAATCTATTCCTCTGAATCCCGAAAGCTTGACAGAAGCAATTATCAGACGAGCAAATCAAAGTTCGGCCCTATGGCAGCAAACAGGCTTTCTTTGCGATTTAATTATTGTTTCTAAAGATGATTCAACAGTCAAATATTACCAAGATCTGCCAATAGATTATGTTCGTGAAAGTGAATTAGGTGAGCATGAACACTACTATACTGTCACACTAGAATTTGGATTAGATATTATCTTCTCCAGCCCAGATCCCCTTGCAGTTGAGCGAATACATAAAGATGATGTTGAACGAGCTGCTCTAAGTTCTGGTATTCATCCTATTATCCGGCGCTTCTGTGGTAATCAGCTAGTAGCAGAACATCATGTTATTGAAGATATTGCTAGTGAATGGTTGGAAGAGGTACATATTCAGCCATTAATCAAATTCTTGCGTAACCAACTTTCCACAGATGTATCTCATTCTGTAGTTGAGTCAACTGCTACTTCTATATGAGTCTAATGGAGAGAATGCAAGATGACAGTGAAACAAGTATGCGTCATTGGAGCTGGAATCAGCGGATTAGTCTCAGCCAAGACATTTCTAGAAGAGGGCTACGAAGTTACAGTCTTCGAGAAACACAAAGGAATCGGCGGCGTATGGGAAAAATCGAGAATTTACCCAGGCGTAACGACTCAAACACCTCGTGATATGTATGCTTTTTCCGATTATCCTATGCCTGCATTCTATCCTGAGTCTCCCACAGGTGAGCAGGTACGGAATTACCTAGAGTCCTACGCCCAGCACTTCGGCATTGCACAAAGAATTTGCTTCCAAGCAGAAGTTACTAATATCGCCAGAAAAACTGGGGAAGGGACGGGATGGATTGTCACAGTCAAAAATCATAATAACGATCAAGGGAAAGCAAAAGAAGAAAAGCACGAATTTGATTTTGTCCTCATCTGCAATGGCACTTGTAATATCCCAAATACACCTTCCTTTCCTGGTAAGCCAGAGTTTATGAAATCTGGGGGATTGGTCTTGCATTCTACTGATATTAATGATGATTCTCTGATTCAAGGTAAACGGGTTGTTGTTATCGGTTTTGCAAAATCAGCGGCTGATATAGCAACTTTCGCTGCTGACAAAGCTTCTGAATGCACGCTTGTTTTCCGCCAAGCTTCTTGGAAAATACCTAGATACTTTCTCGGATTCATTAACATCAAATATCTGATGTTAACGCGCTTGGGACAAGTTTGGTTTCCGTACCGCAAACTTCGCGGAGTAGAGCGGCTATTGCACACAGTAGGCAAGCCCTTAGTCTGGGCTTTTTGGCGAACTTTAGAGATGGTACTACGCCTACAGTTACGTTTAGATGCTTGTGGGATGTTGCCTGAAGAACCAATCGAAGGATTTATCAACTGTCCCTTAAGCATAACTACGAAAAACTTCTATAAATATGTGCGTCAGGGCAAAATACGTGCCAAAAAGACAACCATAGAACGGTTTGTTCCTGGTGGTGTGGAGTTGGCAAATGGTGAACGGTTATCAACAGATGTCATTATCTTGGGAACCGGATTCCAGCAGAATATCCCCTTTTTGCAAGAGCAGTACCGTCAGCAGATTATTGATAAACAGGGTAACTTTCACCTATATCGCAATCTCATTCATCCTCATGTTCCTAATATGGGTTTTGTCGGCTACAACAGCATTTTTTCTTGCACGCTCTCATCGGAGATTGGCTCTCGGTGGCTAGTGGAATATGTCAAAGGCAACTTAGTATTACCCTCATGCTTGGAGATGTTAAAAGATATAGAGGAAGAGTTGGAGTGGAGGCAGACTAAAGCACCAAGAGGTTTATACAGTGCAACATGCTTTTTCCCTTTTAGTTTTCACTACTTAGACTATCTAATGCGTGACATGGGTGCTAGCATTCGTCAAACAGGCTCGATATCAGAACTTATGAAGCCTTTAAGTCCATCTGCCTACAAAAATCTCCGGCAAGAATTACAAGCGAAAAGACCGATATCTGTGAATTATTTTCACCCTGTTTTGTCACTTTTGGAAAACAATCATTGAAGTGAAACTCTGAGACTTTAATGTAATCAAGCTTTACCCGGATTTCTCACAGAAACTAAAATTTGTAGCCAAAGCATGAAAAATAAAGCTCCCAAAGGCTTTCAGGCATTGGCTTCTCCCAAATTGACAAAGTAGGGTTAATTATGGAATTAGCTAACAAAATAGCTCTAATTACAGGAGCAAGTTCTGGTATTGGGCGAGAGACTGCAAAGCTTTTTGCCTTAGAAGGAGCTAAGGTGGCACTTGCAGATATAGATAGCGTCGGTGGACAAACACTCATTGATGAAATCAAATTATTTGGTGGTACTGCTCTATTTCATCCAGTGGATGTTTCCGTAGAAAGTGAGGTTCAAAATTGGATAGCTGGAGTAGTTCATGAATGGGGTGGTATAGACATCCTAGTTGCCAACGCTGCGGTTATGGTTATAGGCACTGTAGAGCAGGCAACAGAGTTAGATTGGGATCGAGTTTTAGCAGTAAATGTCAAGGGTTATGCTTTTTGCGCTAAGTATGTAACTCCCCAAATGCGCCAACGTGGCGGCGGAGCAATTGTGAATCTTGCTTCTATTAGTTCATTCGTTGCTGTACCTGCATTTGCACCCTATAACACTAGTAAAGGAGCGATTTTACAACTAACTCGAAGCCTAGCCTACGATTTAGCACCTGATAATATTCGTGTTAACTGTGTTTGCCCAGGGCCGATTTATACTTCTGCTGTACAACAAGTTGCCACTTCTTTGGGTTTAAGCGATGAAGATTTAGTCAAGCAATTTGCACCATTAACTCTCTTGAAGCGCATGGGACAACCACAGGAAGTGGCAAATGCGATTCTCTTTTTAGCTTCTGATAAAGCCTCGTTTATTACAGGAACACCACTCATGGTAGATGGAGGCTATACTGCCTACTAAATGATACTAGCTCTCCAAAATAAAGCTAAATATACATAGCGAGGCGACAGAGATCTGGGAAAATTATCTGTAGCCAGAATTGAGAAATGGTATAACTCCCCAGTCTAGCTGTCACGCCCGTAACTTTTTGCCAGCGAAATGCCAGTAATTTACTGTCGTATTGGTATCTCAATCACAAACTCAGTCCCTATTCCTGGTGTAGAATCGCACATTAACAGGCCTTTGTGTTTGTCCACTACAACTTGATAGCTAATAGATAGTCCTAAACCTGTACCACTGCCTATCGGTTTAGTAGTAAAAAATGGGTCAAAAATTTTCTGCTGCACCTGTGCAGTCATTCCATGACCATTATCAGCAATCCTAATCCTCAGCGTATTTGTATCTTTTAGTTCAGTATGAATACGAATCTGAGGATTTTGTCTTACAGAATTATCTTTATGTGTGTAATCATCCAAAGCATCGATCGCATTACTTAAAATATTCATAAATACCTGATTAAGTTGACCTGCATAACAACTTACTTCTGGCAGCTGTGCATATTCTTTGATTATCTCTATTTCGGGACGAATACTATTTTCTTTGATTCGGTGCTGCAAAATCATCAAAGTGCTATCAATTCCCTCATGAATATTCACAGGTTTCATTTCCGATTCATCTAGGCGCGAGAAGTTGCGTAAACCCAAAATGATATTTCGGATCCGAGAACTGCCGAGCTTCATAGAATCAAGAACCTTGGGTAAATCTTCTGCCAGGAAATCTAAATCCATTTCCTCAAGCTTGTTCTTGATTAAATCAGAAGCATAAGGGCATTCTTGCTGATAAATACTCACTAAATCTAGCAAGTCTTGCACATATTCATAGGCATGAGTAATATTGCCATGAATAAAATTGATAGGATTATTAATCTCATGAGCAATACCTGCTACCATTTGCCCTAAAGAGGACATTTTTTCACTTTGGATTAATTGGCTTTGCGTACTACGTAATTCTTCTAGAGCCTGTTGTAAATGGTAATTCTTGTCATTAATTTCTTGGGTTCTTTCTGCCACCTTTGTTTCCAAATCGTGATTGTAGTCTGCTAATTGTGTATTGACAGCTTCTAAATTTTGATAAAGAAGAGCATTCTCTAATGAAATAGCAGCTTGGGTAATAATTAACTTCAAAACTTCTAAGCGCTCTTTGGTAAATGCTGCCGTAGTTAAATTATTTTCTAGATAAATGATGCCTAGCAATTTACTTTGATTAATAATAGGAATACATAATATACTCTTTGGCTCCTCACGAGTAATGTATATATCTAAGGCAAAGGCAGCTTGAGTTTTGATATCATCAATCACCAATATTTCTTGAATGCGTTTTACATAATTTATTAAAGTAATAGGTACATGATCGCTAGACTCTAAAGGAATAGATAAAAATTCAGTGTAATGGGCAGCAAAATTCCCATGAGAACTAACTGCGGTAATAGTTAAATCTAAGTTATTGACATCACTCAGAATCAATACACATTTAGAAGCTCCTGCATTCTCCATGACAACTTTGATTAAAGTAGAAAGCAGTGCCTTGAGTTCAATTTCTCCAGAGACTGCTTGCGAAGCTTTAATTACAGCAGCCAAATCTAGCATATCCGAAATGCTCGTATTAGAACCGAGAATAGTTTCATTAGTAGCTATGGTAGATTGATGGCTAGTTGTAGATAAGTGTGTTCTCTGCTCTAGTAAGTTATTTTCACTAGAAGATGACTTCATTTTCTCCTGTTGAATAATAGGTGTAAGTAATTGAGGGTAGCGTTTTTTTAAGTCATTAATTTTGGCTTTCGCACCCCAACGAATATAGGAATAGTAGGCATCAATGAGGTAAGTTTGGGCGATTTTTTGTTTGCCCCATTCAAGATAAAATTTAGCCGCTAATTCGTAAGCGAGGGCTTCTTCATTGATGTAATCGTTTTCTTTAGCATGGGCAATAGCATATTCATAATTATCTATAGCTGCAATATATTCACCAATAACTCTATACTTTTCTGCCTCTACCAAATGAAATTTATGCAAATGATTCATCGGGGCATGATTCGCCCAGTTCTGCATCTTTTCCTGGTTAAAATTCACTTTATGGAGGATTTTATCTTGTTCAACTTTTTCAACATCAAAATATATTGCTAAATGTGCTAATGAGTCATAAAAATAGAATTGAGCAGTTACTAACATGCCGACTCCAGCATATAAGTATTTTTCCACCATATTCGCATTTTTAATAGCTTCAGGGTAGTTATTCAGCAGAAAAGATATGTTAAGTTTGCAAAAATATAGCAATAGAAGTGCTACACCATCTTTAGCTTCAAGATGAATAGGTAACATTTTTGTTTCGTCATATGCTTCCCCCATCAATATTTCTGGATTTTCTGTACTTGACTGCAAATTTAATATTGTCTGCCGAAAGATTTCATTCCAGTGAAATACTCTTTCTTGCTTCATTTTTTGAATAGTATGGCTATATGTTGCTAAATCCTTCTCCAATCCTACTAGTTCATAACCAAGAAAATAGGCATTATGAGAGTAACCATAAAGAGCATAAGCCGCAAATTCAACATCTCCTACTTCGAGATTTGTAGCATAAACATCAAGTAAAGGTTTTAATGTTGTTCGTACATGCTCTTTCCAATGTCTAATCAGTTGATTAAATCCTTCAAGCACCTTGCCAGCAACTTCTTTTGCCTGAAATCTATGTAATAAATTTTCAGCTAGCTTACCAAATTTATAGCCAGAATCAATGTCTTCCATTACGCCACATAACATTAATCCATAAGTTACATAGGCAAAAGCAGAAAAAGAAGAATTACCATATGTAATAGATAAATTGATTTGTTTAAGAATAATCAGCAAGAATAGTTTTGGTGCAACTGGATAGGCGATCCCAACTACACTAGATAGAATACGCATAACTATCAATGCTGAAGCTTCTGTAATTTCTGGCAAATCAATTAAGTCTTCAATATTGATATTAGCCAGCTTTGCAGATGTATTTTCTATTTCTAACTGAACATCTTCTTGGGTAGGGTTTTCAGGGAAATCTACTCCCAACATTTTCAAAATAGCTATTGCAATGTTGACAGCTTCCAGTTCTTTACCTTGCGCCCCATAAGCTTGTATTTGAACTTCATAAGCTTTAATTTTATCCAGCAAAGTTTTTGCTTTTTGCAAAATAACTGGGATTAATTGCTCTGTTAGCTTAAAATTACCGTTGAGATATGCGGCTTCTGCTGCTGTCTCATACAAAGCTAGGGTTAGCTCATATTTAGTATCCCAACAATCATCTGTCAGCAGTTCGATTCCTGTAGTTAAATACTTAATTGCAGATGAGTAAGCTGTTGATATCAAAGCTTTACGTCCTGCAGTCAAATTCATTACAGCCAATTCATCACGTTTAGCTTGATGAGTAATAAATTCTAGGGCAATATTGAACTGATTGACAAGCTCAAAAATCTTGTCTTCCCGTTCTGCTATTGGGATATTACTTAGCAAAAGTAACCCTATTTTTAAATGAATTGGCTTTCTTTGCTCTTCAGGAATGAGAGAATAAGCAGCTTGTTGTACTCTATCATGTACAAATTTGTATTTAGGTAATTGATAACTACTAATTGTTAAATCATCTAATATTTGATTGTCATTTTTTGAAATTAAATTATATCCATCAGTCAGAGGTAAAATTAGCCCTTCAAATAATGCTTTCCATAAGTCTGATGCTGTATCCATGACAGACTTTTCATTGACAATTGCCAAAGTTTTTAAGTCAAACTCATTACCTATGCAAGCAGCAAACTTTAACACATTTTGTGTATTCATGGGCAATTTTTCTATTTGAATGCCCATAAACTCTACAACATCATCTGTCAGAGATAAAGTTTTGATTCTAGCAATATCGTACTGCCAATAACCAACATCAATATTTAATGTAATTAGTCCGTCATCACATAGCGACTTAAGAAATTGAGCAGCAAAGAAGGGGTTACCTTTGGTTTTGGCAAACACCATTTGAGTTAAAGGAACTGCAATTACCTCGCGGCAATGAAGTGTATCAGCGATTAAATGGTTTAAATCAACTTGATTTAAAGGTGAAAGTTGAATTTGATTAATTATTGCTCCCGTTTGAGCAATTTCCTTGAGAGTTAAAGTTAAGGGATGTAAATTTGAAACTTCATTATCTCTATAAGCACCAATCAGTAGTAAACTACCCTTACTGTTGGATATTTCTTCTGTATCATCTGCAATCTGAGCAGCAGTTTCACTCATTAATAGTTGGATAAATTTTAAAGAAGCATTATCTGCCCATTGCAAATCATCTAGAAAAATTACTAGAGGATGTTCTTTTGTAGTGAAGACCTGGATAAATCTCTGAAATAATAAGTTAAACCGATTTTGAGCAGCCAAACCAGCAAGTTCAACTACTGAAGGTTGTTGACCAATAATTTTTTCTAATTCAGGAATTACATCTATAATTACCTGACACTGTGTACCTAATGCTGATAGAATTTTCGCTTTCCAATCTTGAATTTGGATATCTGTTTCGGAGAGTATTTGCCCAATTAAGCTACGCAATGCTTGTACCAAAGCTGACAAAGGAATATCTCGTTGCATTTGGTCAAACTTGCCTTTGATAAAGTAACTTCGCTGCCGTACTATAGGTTTGTGAATTTCATTGACTACAGCTGTTTTACCAATACCAGAAAAACCAGAAACTAAAATCATTTCTGTTTTACCGTTGCTGACTCGCTCAAAGGTAGTGAGTAATGTTTCAATTTCTTTTTGGCGACCATAAAGTTTTTCGGGAATCGCAAACTGATTCGAGATATCTCTAACGCCTAATGCAAATGATGTAATATTTCCTTTCTCTTGCCATTGTTTTTGGCATATTTCTAAGTCATGTCTAATTCCATACACGCTCTGATATCTATCTTCGGCATTTTTTGCCATCAGCTTGCTGATAATATCAGCTAAAATTTGGGGAATTTTAGAGTTAATCAGGCTGGCTTTTGGTGGTTCTTTCGCAATGTGTGAATAGACTAACTCCATTGGATCATTAGTATTGAAGGGTAACTGTCCAGTGAGCAGTTCAAAAAATGTAACACCCAAAGAATAAAAATCTGTACGGTAATCAATACCTCGGTTCATACGTCCTGTTTGTTCAGGAGAAATGTAAGCTAAAGTTCCTTCTAAAACATTAGGATTCTTAATAGATTGAATTTCTTTTGGCAATAAGGTTGCAAGACTAAAGTCGATAATCTTAATTTCTCTTGTGGTAGGATGAACTAGAATATTTGCAGGTTTAATATCTTTATGAATTATGCGATGGCTATGCAATTGTTCAAGAGTAGAACAAACTGACAGAGCTATCTGAAAAAATTCTTTTAATGGAACAAAATTATTTCCCTGTTCTTGCTCTCTTATTTGCCAATCTTTGAGGGATATAGCTTCATAATCCTCCATAATCAGAACATAGCCATTGCGGTAATTCTCTAAGCTGAGGGGTTTGACTATGCCTGGAATCTCCAGATTTTGAGTAATAGTATATTGACTGCGAAATTGACTAACTTCTGCAAAGGTAGGATATTCATTTCGCATCAATTTCAGGATGACCCTCTGGTCGTCTTTTTCTCTGATACCCCGATAAACTACAGTCTTTTTACCTAAATAGAGTTGCTCAGTAATGCGATAGCCAAGGATGGGAGATACTGTATCTGATACTAATAACATAAAAGCTTATGAGGGTAATTATAATTCTGTTATTATTATTCCCATTGCAAAGCTGGAACTAGCAGACAATAATGTGGAAATTATGTGAAATATATAGATTTAGGCTAAAAAATTAACTACTTTAAAGTGGCTTTCCTAATTCAGAAGAGGAGAAAACCGCCAATCTCTAATATTGAAAGACCAAATATCCGCCAATAGAGAGTATAAAAAACCTCAGATGTTCCACATTTAACTTGCATATATTGGGCGGGCAAGATGCCCACCCCACAAGAAATATACAATTTCAGATTATGCAAACTAGATTTGGTTTAGCTTACCTTTTTCTTGATGATGCTGAAGCCTGGCAGGTAGTTTTATGATTATTGATTGCACTCAAAATAGTTATATAGGATTCATATTTGATTTCTGAACTAGACGTAGGGTGTGTTGTCGCGTAGCGCAACGCACCAAAGCTGAGAATACGGTGCGTTACACTTCGTGATAACGCACCCTACATATACTTAGATTTTTCAATAATCAAATCGGATTCCTATACCAATTTAAATAATGTTTGCGACACATTATTTAAATTGGTATAATCTCAAATTTATCTATTTTGAGAACTGGAGTTTACCTAAAGGGAATAGCCTAGGATTTAGAAATCAAATTTAATTTCTAAATCCTAGGCTGTTTGATTGGCTAATTACACTAGTACAACAAGGCAAAAATAAAAAGTGAGCCAATACCATAGATATGCTGTCTGGCTCACTCTATAAAATAATTTATTTCTAAGAACTCCCTTAGTGTTATCAAATTAAGAGCATATTTATTTGCGTCTAGAATGCTACGAGTAAGTCAACAGTCAAAAAGTTTCTATATCAATCAAAGCTTTTAGCTGGTTGAAATGGTTACTTTATTTATGCCGTGTTGTACTAGTCTTTAGTCTCTAGTTTTATGCGTGAATGTTCTACGCATTTGATAAAGACTATTTTACTTTTTGTTTAATGAAGGTCACAACCTGAGTTAGCTGTTTCTTCAAGCTCTCTATTTCTGCTTGCATCTTGGCAATTTTTTCATTTAAAAGCTCAATTTCTCCAGAGGATGCGGTAGCAACGCTTGGAGGCGGAACTGTAGCATTACTATTGATAGCAGCTGGGGCTGTGGCAAAACTATGGCTAGAAGTTACAGTTGCACTATGAGCAACAGCAACGCCTGCTCCCACTAGAACTGGTTCTGGGCGTACCAGTTTAGCTTTTGTCATTGCTGACTTAATAGCACCAATAAGTTGTTTCTGGTCAAAAGGCTTACCCAGAAATTCAAAATATTCAAAGGGTTCTGAAATTTTTTCAGTTACCTCTTCTTTACGCCCAGACATCATTACTAGAGGAATCTTCCTTAACTCAGGCTGGGCTTGAATTTGCTGGAACACTTCCCAACCGCTCATTTTCGGTAGTAGAAAATCTAACATGATTAAACTAAATTTTTCTTTAAGGATGTAATTTAGTCCTTCTAAACCGTCTTTTGCTTCTACTACCTCGAAATTGCCAGGCGGCAACATCTCTCGTACTTTTACCCTGACAACTGTGGTGTCATCAATAACTAGAATTTTGTTACTTGGCACGACTTATTACTCTAACAGAAACTATAGGTGTAGATGGCTATTATGCCCATTGACATTGAGAATGCTCTTACTATATCCAACATTTATCTTGATTGGGGGAGAGTATATTTTCGGTATAAGTGATTTTCGGGGATGTGTTTTCTAGAACCTCTGCCCTTGTTCTGGTCAATTTATGTCATGGTAATATTTAAGGCTTTAACCTTGCTCTAGAGCATAGAAAATTTGCTCCACAATACCTTTGGATCTCGCGTGGATGTCTATGACTTCGTCACAACAAGCCCAACTCAAGTCAGAAATAATGGCAATGCCCAGTTGGTTACGTCGTTCTATCGGCAGAGCCAGCGAAATTTCTACAGTACAACGGATTATTAAGCAGCGCCAAATTCATACAATTTGCGAAGAAGGACGTTGCCCCAACCGGGGGGAGTGCTATGCCCAAAAAACTGCTACTTTTCTGCTAATGGGCCCTACTTGTACTCGTTCTTGTGCATTTTGTCAAGTAGATAAAGGTCATGCACCAATGCCCGTAGATTTAGAGGAACCGCAAAAGGTGGCAGAAGCTGTGAAGCTTTTGGGTTTACGTTATGTGGTACTGACTTCTGTCGCCCGTGATGACTTGGCAGACCAAGGAGCAGGTCATTTTGTCCAAACGATGGAGACTATCCGCCAGTTGAACCCAGAAACTCAAATAGAAGTGCTGACACCAGACTTTTGGGGTGGTATAGCTGCTGGGGAAGAAGGACAACGCCAAAGGATAGAGATGATTGTCAAGGCCAAGCCCGCTTGTTTTAACCACAATATTGAGACAGTGCGACGCTTAACTGGGCCAGTGCGCCGGGGAGCAAAATACGATCGCTCCTTGCATGTACTTGCACTCGTCAAAGAAATCGACTCCTCTATCCCCACCAAATCTGGTTTAATGCTGGGACATGGCGAAACCTTTGATGAAATCATAGAAGCCATGAAAGATTTAAGAGCAGTAGGATGCGATCGCTTAACTATTGGTCAGTATATGCGACCTTCCCTAGAACATCTGCCAGTTCAAAAATACTGGACTCCAGAGGAATTTGATCAACTGGGCAGCATAGCATGGCAAATGGGATTTAGCCACGTCCGTTCTGGGCCACTAGTTCGGAGTTCCTATCATGCAGGGGAAGAATGAGGGAGGTGAGGGAGGTGAGAGAGATGAGGAAGATGAGGAAGATGAGGGGGATAAATATCCCAATCCCCAATCCCCATTACCCCTTATCCCCAGAGGGGGCCCCGAGTTCCCCAATCCCCAATCCCCATTACCCCTTATCCCCAGAGGGGGCCCCGAGTTCCCCAATCCCCAATCCCCATTACCCCTTATCCCCAGAGGGGGCCCCGAGTTCCCCAGTCCCCAATCCCCAATCCCCAATCCCCAATCCCCAATCCCCAATCCCCAGTCCCCAATCCCCCATTCCCAACCTTCACACAAATATTTTTAAAGAAACTGGCTAATCGGTACCTCTGTTTGGTATTTCTTAAACAGTCCTGAAATTTAGGAGAACAGCCAATGACTGCTAAAAGCAAAAGTTCACCAGTAGCAGATAGTGGAGCTAAACCCCCCTATCCTTTCCGTACTGGTTGGGCATTATTCTTATTAGCGATCAACTTCTTAGTTGCAGCTTACTACTTCCATATCATTGAGTAATTAGGAGCTGATTGGTGCTGCTCAAATCGTGCCTTTAAATAAACCTTTAGGACGAATGAGCAGCACCAAAATCATGATTAACAGCGCTACTCCTTGTTTATACTGAGAACCAAGCCAAGGGGTGCTGACTTCTTGGACTATGCCAATGATAAAAGCAGCTGCGATCGCTCCGTAAGGATTACCTATTCCCCCCAAAATTACTGAGGCAAATAAAGGCAGAATCAAAAACCACCCCATATTTGGGCGCACTGCTGTAATTAACCCGTACATACTGCCACCCAAGGATGTGAGTGTGCCAGCGATTAGCCATGTCCAGAGGATGACTTGCTCTACATTAATTCCCGACACTCTAGCTAAATCTAAATCGTCAGCAACTGCTCGCATTGCCTTGCCAATTTTTGTATTTTGCAGCAGGTAATGCAGTGCCAAAATCGCTACTACTGCTAATCCCAACACTAACAACTGATTTTGTGGTACCTTTAAGCCGAAGATATCTAAAGCTTGGGTCACAGGTAAATTGTAATTTTGGTTCTTGCCACCCCAAATGAAGATAATGCCATTGCGGAGGAATAAGGCCAATCCAATAGAAATGATAATTAGTGTCGTAGAAGTAGCACGAAGACTACGCATTCTTGACCACAGTAATTTTTCTGATACCAGCATCATTACTACTGTTCCCGCTGCAGCTAGTACCATTGATAGCCAAATATTTACGCCAGCACTGTTTACTAGCAGCGTTAGATAAGCTCCCAAAGTGAGAAAATCTCCGTGGGCAAAATTAGACAACCGTAAAATCCCATAGGTAAGGGTAAGTCCGACCGCGCCCAGAGCAATAATACTCCCTACAGCAATTCCATTAATAATTAATTGAGCAAGTTGTAGATCCATAGTGTTGTGTTAAGCAGCTCTTAAGAATTTACTAGTTAGTGATTTCATACATTAAATTGGTGGGATCATCGTCACATTCGACACTATAGGTTATGCTTTATAAATAAGCAGGAATTGTGCGCTAATATACATAGAATCCTGTTCGCACTTTTGTGCGAAGCTCCACTTGTTCAGCGGTCTAGTTGACCATGCAGCAGTATTCAAGCTTACCAGAACAGAACTCACAGATAGATACAACCCAAACACTTTTGACCACAATACAGCAACTTCGAGCCGAGTTGTGGCTAGAAGGTGGCTTGAACCAGTTGCAAAGCCATCTCAATGATTGCTTGCTTTCTGCTTGTACCACCTTGCCACAGCCAAGAAGCTCAGAAGCAGATATTTTTCAAATTTTGGTCAACGAGATCAGCCATGCTTTAAACACTAGTAAGGTGGCGATCGCGCTGTTCCAACCACAAGAGACAACTGGTAAAATTTTTTATGTTCCACCATCCTCCTCCCGACGCTCACAACTTCTACAGGTAGAAGCGTTATCCAAAAAAGGCAAAAAGTTACGCCTAAAATTGGATGAGGTGATAGAACTTGAGGATTTACAGCACTTAGAGAATCAAGCAACGCCCGGTGCTTGGCAATTGGCCAATGATTGTGGCGGTATAACCGTTTGGCTAATTGTGGCGACAGCGCAGGTGAGAGCGGATGGGGAACTATGTAACACAGCAGAATTAGAACTGCGATCGCAATTTATCGCAAGGGCTGTGAAATATTGCTCTGTAGCGTTGGCAAAACTCAGACATATCCAATCTTGGCAACAAAAGTCGCAATATTTGGGTAGTTCTAATCGTGAGTTGGAGCGTACTAATCAACTTAAGAACCAGTTTTTGGCAAATACCAGTCACGAAATCCGCACACCGCTGAGTTCGATTATCGGCTTTACTCATCTGCTGTTGGCGCAAGGCTACGATCCAACGAGAGAACGCCATCAAGAATATTTAAATATTATTCAATCTAGCAGCAAGCATTTGCTAGCACTAATCAATGATATTTTGGATCTTTCTAAAATTGAAGCCAACCAGCTAGATGTCCAGTGGGAAATAGTTAATGTGCCGACATTGTGCCGGAATGTGTTGGCACTAGTAAAAGAAAAAGCTGCTAATAAAGGTTTAAAATTACTATTAGATATTGAGCCGGAGATAACAACGATAGTTGCCGATCCTTTACGGCTCAAACAAATGTTATTAAATTTACTTTTCAACGCCCTTAAGTTTACAACTACAGGCACTGTCGGTTTACAGGTAGTCGCTAAAGGTAGCTTTTTACATTTTACAGTTTGGGATACTGGTACTGGTATTTCTCCAATAGACCAGGCAAAACTTTTCCAACCCTATTTCCAAATTGCTAATCCCACAGTTAACCGTAATGAAGGTACTGGCTTAGGTTTAGCTGTAACTCGTAAACTCGCTGAAGTGCATGGTGGTTGTATAGAAGTCGAATCTAAAGTTGATTGCGGCTCGCGTTTTACGATCGTACTTCCCTTAAATCCTGTGGGAGAATTAACGGGAATTATGGGTGATGTGACTGCTGCATCCGCTACAACGCCTTTAGACATTGCGCCTAGTTGTTTTTTAGAAATTTTGCTAGTAGAAAATGACTTAAACAATGCTAAGTTAATGCAAATTTATTTAGAAAAACTAGGTTATCAAGTCACTGTGGCCAAGAATGCTGCTGAAATGTGGGAAGCATTAAAAGATATTAATCCAGCAGTAATTTTAATGGATGTAAATCTGCCAGATGATAATGGTTTAAATTTAGTGCGGCAGTTACGAGAAAATTCCCAATATCAAATGACTCCGGTAATTGCCCAAACAGCAATGGCCATGAAAGGCGATCGCGAAATTTGTCTGGCAGCTGGAGTGAATGATTATATTTCTAAACCTATCGATTTACCACTGTTAGCTAGTTTGGTAGCTAAATATAGTAAACCTCAGTAAGAGATGATTTATAAAGTAAAAATAAAATTGCTGTAGGGAAGCTAGTACAAGCCGGCGTAAATAGCGCAAAGTTGGCGGTGTCGGTTTCCGTCCCGCCAAACTTTGTAAGAGAAACAGACCATCTGTAATCGCTAAAAGGCTTGTGCTAACTATTCTTTCTTTTGACTTTTGACTCCTGCGGAGTTCGCCAGTTGCTTTATGCCGACGGCACTTCCTTCAAGTCGGCAAAGCCGCCCAACGGAGTGCCTTGGGAACCCGTCCACCGCACTGGCTCACTTTTGACTTTTGCCTTGTTGTACTAGTCGTGTAACGTCTCCGCAGTATTCACCCGTAATACCATTTCTCTAAATTCAGGCTACAGATAATTCTCTCCCTACCCCCTGCTGCCTATTTGTAGCGGTATTTTGGAGAATTGGGATAATTTGCTGGCTGGTGGGATGACAGTGGAACAGGTGACGAAGTTTACAGGTTTGGATATAGAGGCGATGGCTTCGCCATCGCCTTAGGCGATCGCATCCACAAAGGCACTATCAGCAGTTGACGATTGACTGTTAATCCTAACACCAAATTTGGACAACGCGACCTTGCAATTGTTGCCCTAGCCAAGGTGTATTACTAGAAAGGGTGTGCAGGTTTTTACTCTCGACTTTCCAGTTTTGCTGAGGGTCAAATAAGGTTAATTCAGCTTTTTGATGAGGTGCGATCGCCTGAAGTTTATCTCGCAAACATTCGGCTGATCGCGTACTCAAAGCCCGCCATAATTCTAAGGCGGTAAATTCGCCAGTGTCTACGAGATGTTGCCATAACAAAGGCAATGCTAACTCGTAACCAATTGCCCCTGGAGGTGCTTCTGCAAAGGCTTGGACTTTTTCTTCGTAGGTGAAGGGTGCGTGTTCAATGGCGATCGCATCAATGATTCCGGTGCGTACCCCCTCCCGTAGCGCCTTGACATCGCTGGGATTACCCAAGGGCGGATCTAAATGCAAGCTGGTGTGATAGCTTTTGACTGACTTGGTATCTAATAACAAATGCATCCAAGTAGTGCTGGCGGTGATGGGTAGACCAGATGCCTTGGCAGATGCAATTAAATCTACACTACGTGCAGTAGAAACACGCATAATATGCACGTGGGAATTGCCTGTGGCGGCGACTAATTCCAATAAAGCTGCGATCGCACTTGTTTCTGCACTGGCGGGGATGGGTGGTAAACCCAGGCGAATCGCGTCTGGCCCTTCTCGCATCACTCCATTGGCTGTTAATTGCTGGTCACAAGGCCAAAAGGCTACTGGTTTACCTATAGGCAGGAGATATTCTAACACCCGCCGCACTAGCCCTAAATTTTCCCTGGGGACAGCATCAGTAAAGCCAACAACACCCGCCGCAGCTAAATCTGCTAATTCTGTTAATTGCTTCCCTGCTAAATCGAGCGTCATCGCACCCCAGGTTTGGAGATGTGGGAGAGGGGGGGATGAGAGGGAGGAAGCTTCTCTTTGTTGACTCATCTTTTGCAACTGTGCCACAACAGCCGGGTTATCAATGACGGGGGAGGTATTAGGTAAGATGCTGATTCTGGTAAAACCACCAGCCGCCGCTGCTTGTAGCAGAGATGAGATGGTTTCCCTTTCTTCAAATCCCGGTTCTCCAGAGTGGCTGTACAAATCCACTAACCCTGGCCCTAGAATTAATCCCCGACAGTCTTTGATTTGAGTATCGGAACTGACATCGGTAATATGTGCGGCAATGGCTTGAATGTAACCATCAGCAATTAGCACATCAGTTAGTTGATCTGTTCCAGAAACCGGGTCAATTACCCGTACTTGTTGTAGCAATTCAGTTGTCATGTGTGCTTTTAGCGATTACTTATCAGTGTTTTAACTGTGAGTCTATTTTGATCTATTTGTTGACCGAACAAAGGATGAAGGATAAAGACAGGTTGAATGATACCAATTTTAAAAAAGAAGGCGACAGATTGTAGGGGCACGGCACTGGCCATTGGTGTCAACTTAACGTGAAACTCGCTTGGTTGAAAGGTTTCGCCCTCACCCCCAGCCCCTCTCCCGCAGGGAGAAGGGAGCAAGAGATTTAGTTCTCCTTCTCCTGGGGGAGAAGGGGTTAGGGGATGAGGGCACGAGGTATTTGTACAACGCCCGCCCTATATAGCTTTTAGCTTAAGTTGACACGTATGGGCACTGGCGTGCCCTCTAGAATATATTGATGTGTCGCAAACATTATTTGAATTGGTATGAGAATGGCGATCACTTCAAACCCATCCCTAAATCAGTCGAGTAATTTCATACTTCATACTTTATATTTCAGTCTTCAATTGACTGACAGCTTAACACTGACCTCTACAATGCTCCAGCTGCTGTTTTATCGAATACTCCGCCACCTAAGTGAGTGGTGATATTCATGGCTTGCAGCACTGGTAAACCATCTGGCCCAGCTGGGTAATCGATGACGCTAACTGCGCCGTTACCCTGGCGGAAATTCCAGAAGTTGTCTGATGGTAAACCAAGAATATGACATAGTAAAGTTTTATTGGTAGCGTCGTGAGCGACGACGATGCCAGTTTTGAGATGACTTTGTGATGCTGCTTGCACAATTAAGCGCCAAGCTGCAACGCTACGTTCCCAAACTTGCTGTAAATTTTCCCCTTCAGGCATTTGTACTTGTGCTGGTTCTGTGCGCCAGCGTTCTAACTCTCCGGGAAACTCTTGTTCTATTTCTGCTTCTAATTTGCCTTCCCAGAGTCCGTGGCTGATTTCTCTTAAACCATCTTGAAATTCCAGCTTTACACTAGGATGATGCTGCAAGATGAGTTCTGCTGTTTCTTTGGGACGCGCCATTGGACTGCTGACAGCAAAATCTATGTCCACATCTTTGAGAAATTCACCAGCTTTCCGCGCCTGGTTTCTACCGTTGTCGTTGAGGGGAACGTCAATTTGTCCTTGGAACTTAGTTTGACGATTCCACTCGGTTTCTCCATGACGTACCAGTAGCAACCTGACTCCTTGATGTCCGGGACGCAATGAAGGCAGAGTTTCGCCTGTATGTTGTGTCTGATTTAAAGATTCTAACTGTACGGGGTCGCCCAAACCGCCAGCAAAATTTAATACTGTAATGCCACAGTTAGATTGCTGTATGGAGTGGTAGCGGCTAGCGGGAATTCCTAACGCCGTGCTAATTAAAGCGCGATTAATGCCGTTATGTCCCACAATCAAGATAGTTTCACCTTGATGATGGGGTAAAGTTTCTTGCCAAAACTGCCGTGCTTGTTCGTATAAAGATAGAACCGGAAAATGTTCTTTGGTTCCTTCTGCGCTTTCCACTAACATCCGCAATTCATGGGGACGTTCGTGCCAAGTTTGGTAATCTTCAGCGAACTGTTGCTTCACCTCAGCTGTGAGCATTCTCTCCCATAAAGGCAGGTCAATCTCCAGCAATTTATCAGAAGTTTGGCAGACAGCAGACTTGCTAGTCGGATTTGTCAACTCACGTTGAATAATTTCTGCTGTTTGCTTTGCTCTCTGTAATGGACTGCTATAAATTGCATGGAATAAAATATTACTGAGGGCCTTGCCTAATTTGCCGGCATCGGTTTGACCTTTTTCTGTCAATAAGGACGCATCCGTGCGCCCTTGGATACGCCGCTCAGTGTTATACATACTTTGGCCGTGGCGTACAATGATCACACGGGTCACTATCTTGCCCTCCTCTCTCTAAAGGAACAATTTTACTGCAAACTGGGTTAATCACTGTAACTTAATTTTTACCAGGAAAGATAGGGGGGGTTGGGGATGAGGGAGATGAGGAGGATAAGGGGGATGAGGGAGAAAATAATCATTATTGTACAGACGCGATGAATCGCGTCTCTTGGTCTCTATGACTCAGTACTATTAAGGAATTATATATGTTAAAAGGTATTTCGTTAGCGATCACTCTTTCTTTTATTTCTTTCATTAACTACAGCCATAGTCAAGCAATTGCTACCACCACTACTGATTATCAAATTGCTCAAAATTCTCAGCCATCGACAGCATTAACTGAGGAACAGTTGGGAATCGGTGGTATTAAACTTTCTATGCGTGAAATACAAGTCAGAAAGATTTTAGGTAAACCTGTAAAAGTAGAAAATATTGATAGTCCTGCGATCGGCAGAATTCGGACTCTGAAATACCCTGATATCACAGTTGATTTAGATGAGGGTGGTACGCCAGGTAAATTTACTGTTTATCAAATTAAAGTTACCAGTAATAAATATGCCACTATCGATGGTGTAAAAGTTGGCGATGGGCAATCAAAAGTCATCAGAACATACGGTAAAGCTGAGATTTATAAAGAAGATAATCTGACTAGAATAAATTACGGACTAGAAAACCCTAGCCCTGCAGGTTTAAATTTTACTTTTAAGAATGGCAAAGTTATCGAAATTCTCTGCTTTTACGTAATGAATTAACCTGACTTTTTTTACTGCAATTGCATTGCACTTATTAAGAGAGCATTGATACATTAAGGTGTGTTACGGCTATGAGAGTGGGACAAAGAGACAATGACATTTAGCCGTAACGCACCATCAATGCGCCGATGCGTTAGGCGCTAAGATAGTTATTTCGTGACAAACCACATTGGAAATGAGCACCTAACACATCCTACAGTAATTTTATTTTTCCTTTAGCAATAACCCGTAACCGATAATCGTAAAGCTCAGTTATCCAACTTTCCTAACCAATACTTGTCGGTTAAGGGGAAAAAGAGGAATGGTTCAAGGGAAAGAAAAAACCTTTAACCGTTTCCCCAAAACCAATTTTGAGTTCAAAACGCTATCCCTTGTAGTATTGCTCCCCTAACTTCCTTAAAATCAGATAATTGTGATAAACTACGGTAAGACGATGGATTTAAAGACTATTGTAAATGCAACTGTCAATCGTTTGATTCATGGGAAAAAAGTGCAAGATTGGCGTTGAGATTTGTAGGTATCTTTGCGTTGTATTAGCTAGAAAGAGAAATTCTGATATTTTGAGGAATTAGGGGTTATGGCTTTATCAATAGTAGATTCTACACTTACTTATATCTGCATTCGCGTAAACTTGCAAGACCATACCCAACCGATAATTTCCCAATTAATTTCTCGCTACGGCTTAACAGTTAATATTGCAGCAGCTAGTTTAAAAGAAAATACTCAAAACAACGGCTGGTTTAATTTAGAAATTCAAGGCGATGCTCAACAAATAGCATCTGGACTTAGCTATTTACAATCGCTAAATATAGATATTGAGCAGTTAAACGTTAAAAGCCTCAGCGCTCAAAATCAAGAAAAACTCAAATTATTATGTATGAACCCAGATTGTTATGGGTGTTATCAGACAAAGCAAGAATTACAAAATCGTAACCAAGAAGTTGAGATGACTGTTCCCAAAAATCGAGCGAAATTTCAAGTTTCTATTCCCCATAATTATCGTTCAGCGCCGATAATTAGCGGATTGGTAGCTTGTTATGGCTTAACTGTAAATATTGCTAAGGCTGATTTAGATATAGATGCTCAAAGAGATGGTAAGTTTGATTTAGAAATTTCCGGGAGTCCTCAACAGATTATCTTCGGGTTGAGATATTTAAAAGAATTAGGCTTACAAATTTGGCTGTAATATCAAGTCCATAGAGCTTTCTCAACAAAGGTAGGGTGCGTTACGGCTTTAATAGCAGCAGAATAGATAATACTATTTTGAACAAAGACAGCATCGATAAGGGCACGGCGACCATAATTTTTTGCGATATCAAATTATCTTACAGGTGCCGTGCCCCTACAAAGAATTTATCTATCGCTTGTATCGGCGTTTATCAGCGTTTATCTGCGGTTAAATTCCTTGCAAACTAACATCTATTGTGCAAGCCATACAAAGATGCAATAGTATAAAAGCGTATGGGTGAGTAAGCATCTTTTACCAGTTTACTGACCTAAAACGCTTAAAATTACTTAATATTTTAACTTGTATGGTGGCTATTGTTACTCAAACACAATTGCATGACTTACGCCCGGGCGATCGCGTTAGATATCATGGTGTCGATTGGAAAGTAGAAGACTACAGCATATATCAAGATCCGCAGGGGTATTTAACGGATGAGTGGTTGCTAAGTTCTAAGAAGGGTTCAGAATATTACTTATTACGAGAATTCGATCCAAACAACAAGCCACATTCTATAACTTGGTATCTAGCTAACCCACTGCAAAATCCGCGCCTGTTACTACCAGATTCCGAAGAAAATATCATACCCAGGTTATGGGAGGATATGCAATCTCAAGGGGAACCATATCCAGAATTGCAACTCTTTTATAAGCGTTATTACTTTGAGTCACGCACAGAGGGAGACTATCAGACAGAAGGTGAAATAAAATCTCGGATTACCTGGGATTATTGGGATGAAGAACATCAAATGAATTTAGCTATAGAAGCTTTTCCCTATCATCAATTAGATATTTATTCTACCAAAGTAGTCCGTCCTGACGAATTTTCCTCTATCCAAAAATTAGCAGATGCAAATCAGATTGATGTGGGAGAGATTATTGTCAAATCTGTGCAAGCTGTATTTGCTTCTGTGCTATTGCTCATAGGAATTTGTATGCTCATATTTGGATAAGTGGGAAATGCCTAATTCTTTATTTATTGAACAGCATGATGATGGTATTGCTTTCTATATCAATGGAGATTTGCAGTTTGATACAGCAGATGAAGCAATATATCATGAATATTTGGTAATTCCTGCGATCGCTTTAGCCATTAAAAGATTTCCGCATACCGATTTACGGGTGCTGGTTTGTGGAGGTGGTGATGGATTAGCGGCGAGAGATATCTTACGGTTTCCCCAAGTTAGCGAAATTGATTTAGTTGATTACAATCCAGAAGTTTTAGAACTAGCTAACACTGTATTTAAACCTTATAACTTAGGCAGTTTAGAATCAGAAAAAGTCACTGTCTATACTCAAGATGCATTTGGCTTTGTTTCCCAACAGCCAAATGATTATTATCATGTCATCATTTGCGATTTTACCTATCCCCATGCTGCAGAAGACACGAATATATATAGTCGGGAATGGTTCCAAAAGCTAAATCGCGTACTAATTCCCAATGGCGTAATTTGCACGAACGGCGTTTCTCCCCAAAATAGAACAACAGGTTTTTGGTGTTTATATCAAACACTGTTAGCAGCAGATTTCACAGTCAAACCTTTACAGCTAGCTATTCCTTCATTTTCTCATCATGGTTACGGCAATTGGGGCTTCTTTTTAGCATCGCCGCAGGTAATTACGCGCTATGAAATCGAAATCCTCAACTTTCCTGAAGAGTTACATTTTTTAACACCTAGTCAGCTACTCTCAGCCTTTATTTTTGAGAGTGCGATCGCAAATTCTCGGCATGGAGTTATGATTCATACTTTAGAGAGTCCGCAACTGTTTTATTATCTGCTGAATGCGTCATCTAATTTAGACAATTTAGATTTAGAATCTGACGCTAGCGTTGATTTTTTAGATATTGAAGAGATAGGAACAGCCGAAATTGGAGAAGGTGATTTCCTAGATTTAGCATCAGTAGCTAAATTTTGGATAGAAAATATTTATGCTTTGCCAGAAACACAGGATAAATTAGCAGATATGAATCGGTATTTACCTGTGCGTCATCGCTACCATAGCCAAAATATGACATCAGCATGGCTAGCACATCTCAAAGAATTACTCGCAGAAATAGATATTAAGCAATTATTGCAGAGTTTGTTAGCCAGAGCGCAAGATTTACCTCCACAAATTGCCCAAGATTTGAAAAAATTAGCTGACAAATTTAGTAATAATCAAGCATTAGCAAATCTACATCCGCAAACTGTGGAGTTAATCGCCATGCTATCGGTAACGTTATTAATGGCAAATTTAGTCGCGCCTGATTCAGTATTTGCTAAAGGTTTCTCTTCTAGTAGTGGTAGTAGCAGTAGTACTAGCTATAGCGGCGATGGTGATACCTTTATGAACAAATTTATTGGTATGTGTCTCACTGGAGTGGGGGGAGTTTGGCTATATAATATCTTCTTCCCGCAACAAAGGGATGAGTGAAGATAATTCGTAGTTCGTAATTCGTAATTACATCAATACGCAAATAATATGATTTATGCAGATAAATCGACGCAGCAGGATTTAGCTTTAAATATTAGAGAATTAAATACAGCCGCACAACAGGATTGGGATGCACTCATTAAAAATCATCCCAATGGTTGCTTTATGCAAACTTTCAGTTGGGCAGATTTTAAAGAAATTGAGGGATATAAAACCTTTCGCTATGGTTTGTTTTTAAATAATCAATTAATAGGAGGATGTATTTATTATTTATATCCTCAAAGCAATAAAGCTAATTTATTGATTGCGCCTGGTGGGCCGATATTACCAGCAGAATATGCAGAGTCAGCGCTACAGCTATTGTTACATCAAGCTGAAAAATTAGCAAAAGAATTAGGAGCGATCGCACTGCGGATTGAACCACTATGGACAGAGAAACCAGCGTACCTGAAAAAATTTGTGCGCGCACCTGCTGATTTATTACCATCGGAAACTTTACTTATAGATTTAACCCCAGAAACCAGCGAAATTTTAGCGGCGATGAAGCCGAAAGGACGCTACAATATTCGCCTCAGTCAACGCTATGGTGTGACAACAGAATTTAGCAACGATTCGCAAAAGATTCCTGTCTTGTATGAATTGTTTTGGGAAACTGTACAGCGTCAAAAGTTTTTTGGTGAACCCTACGGCTTTTTTATCAATCTTTGCCAAACATTATTTAAATCAAACATGGCAGAAATTGGTGTAGCCTATTGGCAAGGTGAAATCATAGCAGCAATTTTAGTAGTATATTGCGGTCAAGTGGCTACTTATTTATATGGCGGACGCAGTTTAGCACATCCACAAGTCATGGCTAATTACAGCTTACATTGGGAAGCCATGCAAAGAGCCAAATTGCGCGGTTGCCAATTTTATGATTTCTATGGGTTTACCCAAGATGCAAATCATAGCTATGCCAAGTTTTCGCAATTTAAAAGTCAGTTTGGTGGTCAGCCTATTAAAACTATAGGCGCACATGATTACTTTTTTTATGACCAATTAGCTGATACCCTCATTAGCTTATTTCAAAACCTGGCAGGTGGAAGCAAATGAACGAAAGACTGATGGCGATAGTTACGCAATTTGGTGTTATTTTACTAGAATTATTTGTAGGTTTTGGTTTATTCTGGGTGGGACAGTTTGCCTACCAAAAGCTGTTTCGCCGCCGCATGGAATTAAATTTAGAATTGTTTGTTAATGATAACCCTGCGGTTGCTGTAGCGCTGGTAGGTTACTATTTTGGTATAGTTATTGCTTTAGGCGGCGTTCTCGGCCAAGCTGTAGATAATTGGCAAGATAAAGCGCTGAATTTAATTAGTTATGGTGCAACAGTAATTTTATTAATGTTAGCTGGTGCATGGGTAGGGGATAAATTAATTCTGCGTCATTTTAATTGCGAACGCGAAATTATTCAAGACCGTAATATCGGTGCGGCGAATGTAGAAGCTGCAAACCACATCGCCAACGGTTTAATTTTAAATGCGGCTTTAGCTGGAGAAAGTGGTGGTTGGTTGGTAGGAATAGTTTGTTGGTTAATTGGTTTGGGATTACTCGTGTTAGTCAGTTTCATCTATCCCAAAGTTACTAAATATAATGTATTTGCAGAAATTGAAAAGCGCAATAACCCGGCGGCTGGTGTTGCTTTAGCAGGGTTACTGATTGCTACAGGTAACATTGTACGAGTCGCTTTTGCTGCTGAATTTGAAAACTGGGTTGTGAGTTTTACCCAGTATGGATTACTGTTAATATTTTGCTTAATTTCCTTGGTTGTAATTCGCTGGTTAGCCGATTTAATTTTAGTACCTGGCGTTAAAATCTCCGATGAAATTGCCAATCAAGAAGTTCCCAATGTTGGCGCAGGTTTAATAGAAGCTTTTGCTTATATTGCCGCTTCTTTTTTAATTGCTTGGTGTCTTTAATAAATTATGAATTATTAGTAGGCTGTGTTAGCGAGCGCGACTCGTAGCGCACCTCCGCTTAAATGGTATGCCAATACTTGTCGGTTAAGGGGAAAAGGAGAAGGGTAAAAGGGGCAAGAAAAAACCTTTAACTCTTACCCTTTCACCTTTTCCCCAAACCAAATTCCGAGTTGGAAATCCTTAACCGAGCAGTATTGAATGGTATGCTACTAATATTTAAATAATACCTTTGATATAATTATCACGAAATAATTGTTCTCGCGCCTAACGCACCGCCGCGTAGATGGTGCGTTACGGCTAATTTTAATTGTCTCTAAGCATCAAATTATCTCATAGCCGTAACACACCCTACATTGATTGGTATATGAGAAAGTTTATTAACCAGTGATATTTAAATAATTCCAGTTAGCCATGCTTTCAGAATTAGTAATTTGTCTGGTGAGAATTTCTGCCAATAGCCTAGCTTTTTGCTGATTATCTTTTTGGTAGTCGCAGATATGAATATCGATTGTAACTTTTGCTTCTTCTGGCCAAAAATGCAACGCTACATGAGACTCTGCTAGTAAAATAACTGCAGAAACTCCCTGTGGTTGGAATGCATAAGCCAGTTCACCAACAATAGTAAGTTGAGCTATATGAGCCGCATTTTTGATAACCTTGATAAAATCTGCCGTTTCCCAATTGAAAACAGTCTGTGCAGCAGGCAAAATTGCGTAGAAATGATGGGACTGAATCACCTATACAAGTCTTGGGTTTGAATCGTCAAAGGTAATAGTATGCTTAAGCGTAACAGTAAAATGATCCTTGTGTATGATACAGAAGTATAGTATGATTACCCAAAAATAATCATTGCTTAACTACATTGTTACGGACAGCATATGCTGTGACGGCTTGTGGTTTAGCATAAGTTTGTTCTGGTGCGTTAACCTCGAACCACAAGAATTAAAATTACAGATTTTTTACAGTTTAATCTTACCAATCTGACTTAAAAAGTAGTGCGGTAGGCATTAGGGAGCAGAGAAGAGAAGGGACGGGGTAACGAAAAATAACGAATGAAAAATTACAAATTACAAACTAAGAAAATTCAAAAATATTTATTCGTTATTCTTAATATGCAGTTTATTGAGGAATAATTAGAGAAATTCATGTCACGCGATGGTAAAGAGAAGCGTAGCCTCTACTTTTACCATCATTGATTACAGTTATCTCCAGTTTAAGAAAGCGGGCGAGAATCTATTAATTGAGAAATTTTATTCTCGAAAAGATGCGATCGCCTACGTTTTGTGTTGTATTTTTCTAATATAAGTACCAGTTAAACAACCACAGGAGCATCTATAGATTGCTTAGTTAAATCCAACACCCAATCACTATTGCCTAGGTTAATTGGAATCATAATGGCTAAAGTTTATATTTTGGATGCCAACAAACAACCCTTGTATCCCATACACATCAGCCAAGCTAGAAAGCTATTGTCACAAGGTGATGCAAAAGTATTCCGACGATATCCATTTACGATTATTTTAAAGGAGGTGCTGACGCAGTCTAGGCTAGAGCAACTTGGTATTAAGATTGACCCTGATGTAAATTAAATTAATACAGAATAACGTACATCAATTTCTAACTAAAATAAGCGAAAAGCTTATACAGTAGAATTTTTCTATTAATTTTTACTTTTGCTTTTTGTCTTTTTTTCTATTATTGCTGTGCGAAATTCGCGGATTTCAAATTAAAAACTTTTGTGAACTAGGCTTGTAGCTATTTTGTGACTGTGTATTAGTAGTGACAGTAGCTTTAATATGTCGCAATACTTTAATCCTCAGGAGAATCCAAAGGATAGAGTAAGGCGAAAGGCAGGTTATGGTAAGCTAAAACAACTCTAATTTGTATATGTGATATCAATTTATATTGAGATTGATCATCGTCTTGTACGTTTGAGGTTTTATGAGTTCTTTTGTACTAAGCACCTCGCAAATTGGTATCAATTTGTGCAATTGCTTAGACTATTCTGAGCTATTTTAGCGAAGCGACTTTTCGGTAGTTGCTTTAGCAATTTATACGTGCCAAATTATGCAAATTCAATTATGTAATAGCTGAGTTTGATGGTTGTCTGCTGTATTAAAATCAACATTTTTACGGCTTCAGAGCCTGACTAAGCCTATCATCACCCCAGGCAAGAGTATGTGTTATTCATGCCGATTGTTTGGTGAAGCTAGGAATATATATTGCAAAGTACAACAATTTTCAACCATTGCTAAAAAATTAATGGTTAATTAATAGTTAGGAATAAGAAAATGCCTAAATTAGAAAGACCCAAACCCCCTGTATTTGAAAAAGTAGAAGATGAACGCTTACACCGTAAACAACGTTTAGCCGCAGCCTTTCGTTTGTTTGCGCGCTTAGGATTTAATGAAGGTACAGATGGTCATCTGACAGCGCGCGATCCAGAATTTACAGATCATTTCTGGGTAAATCCCTTAGGTGTCGAGTTCTGTGATGTTCGAGTTTCCAACTTAGTATTAGTTAACCACGATGGCGATGTAGTTAAAGGCGACCAGCCGATAAATCGTGAAGCGATCGCCATTCATTCTCATATTCATGCTGCTAGACTAGATGCGATCGCAACTGTATACGCCCATTCAATTTATGGTAAAGCTTGGTCTACCCTAGGTCGTCCACTTGACCCCCTCAATGAAAATGCTTGTGCTTTCTACGAACACCACAGTGTATTTCATGACTGTACGGAAGTCTTATTTAACGCTTCGGAATATCAACGCATTGTGGAAACTTTGGGAAATAATAAAGCGATAATTTTACGTAATCATGGGATGTTAACCGTTGGTCAATCAGTAGATGAAGCTGCTTGGTGGTTTATTAATTTAGAAAATTCCAGTCAAGCGCAACTTTTAGCTGAGGCTGCGGGAAAACCGCATATTATTGAACATAATACTGCCCGTTTAACCAGAAATCACATTGGCGCACCTTCAAATGGTTGGTTCTGTTTTCAAACACTTTATAACAGAATTGTCCGCGACCAACCTGATTTACTTGAGTAATATTACAGCACTTTTGAAGTAATGAGTAATGAGTAGGAAATTTACTTATTAGCCAAGATTGATATTAATAAAATTGGGCAAAAGATTTAAACGTACCGCAAAGCGGAAGGGGGAAGTCAAAAGTCAAAAGATTGTGACTGTTTGAAAGATAGCTTTATTTCCGCCGAACTAATCTAGGTAATCTTCAATTACGAATTACGAATTACGAACTACGAATTACGAATTACGAATTACAAACTAAAAATATGGATTTACAACTAAATGGCAAAGTAGCTTTAGTGACGGCTGCTAGCAAAGGTTTAGGTAAAGCCACAGCTAGACAATTTGCCCGTGAAGGTGCAAAAGTTGTGATTTGTGCGCGCAGTGAATTAGTTGAGAAAACTGCTGCGGAGATAGAAAGCGAAACTGGAAATGAAGTATTAGCTATCCGTGCAGATGTTAGCCAACAAGCGGATATTGAACGGGTAATTAATACTACAGTAGAGAAATTTGGTGGCTTAGATATTTTAGTTACCAATGCTGGGGGGCCACCTGCGGGTACATTTGATGATATTGATATTCCTCAATGGGAAGCTGCGATTAATTTAAATTTGCTCAGTGCAGTTCATTTAGTAAAATACGCCTTACCTTATCTGCGCCAATCTAGCGCTGGGGCGATTCTCACTATTACTTCTACTTCCACTAAACACCCAGTACAAAATTTGGTTTTGTCTAACTCCATTCGCCTAGCGGTAATTGGCTTAACCAAAACACTCAGTCAAGAATTAGGTAGCGATCGCATTCGGGTTAACAGCATTCTACCAGGCTGGACATATACAGAACGGGTAGAAGAATTAGTCAACGCCCGCATTGCCAAAAGTGGTAATACCAAAGAAGCAGAAATTACCGCTATCACCAACAATATCCCCTTAGGTCGCCTGGGAACACCAGAAGAATTTGCCAATGTCGCCGTATTTCTCTGTTCGCCAGCCGCTTCATTTGTGAATGGCGTGATGTTGCAAGTTGATGGTGGAAGCAACCCAGGCACATTTTAAGAGAAGTCAAAAGTCAAAAGTCAAAAGTCAAAAGTCAAATAAAAATGCTATAGGATGCGTTAGCGTTAGCGTAACGCATCGTAATTTCTATTCTGCTGCTGCATACTTAGGAAAGACTTCTCCGGCTAAGTAAGCATCAAAATGTTCTTGAAAGTAAAGCCAAGAAGTCATATCTTCCACATCCAGCGCTGATTGTGGTGCTTCCTTATATAAAGGAATGCGATGATTAATTTCATCTTGAAATAATTGCGGTAACCCAGAGAAACCGTTGACTTTACCACCAATAGCACTATAAATCAGCTGACCGGGGCGATCGCTCATTTTCATCCAAGGTAGCCATTGACCAATCCTATCCCAACTGAGTTTCACTTCTGAGACGGAATTTAGTGCTGAGTTAGATAAATCTTCAGTAGGTACAGTGAGTTTAAATAATTCCGCCGCTTGATAAATTTCTTGGGGACTGTACTCTGCAAATTTTGGGTTTCCTGCTAAAGGATTGGGGTAAGTAGGAAAGATATCAAAAACGAAAGTTGTGCTTTCACCCTCAACTTGCGCGGGAAATTTACCTTTAAATGTACCTTGTACAGGATTATTCGCCACATGCATCACCGGCACAACTTCCCCCGTCCAAGGATTTTCCCATTTAGTTAACTTCTCTTCTGTTTCTGGGTCAAGGTAGTATGTCAGTTCCCGAGAAGTAAAATCCCAAACTCCTGGTTCTAGGGCAATACATCTACTAACACTCATCCCTAATATTTTAAATAAGAGTTTCCGCTTTTCACCGGGGATAAAGGCGTAAATTTTACCTTTCCATACTAAAAAAGTCGATTCGCTAGCATCGAGGGAAGAACGTGTTTTTACCCAGTCTTGGGCATCTAATTCTCGAGTTTGAGCAACCATTTACAATATCCTTGGTATTGGGGACTGGGGATTGGGGACTGGGGATTGGGTGAAAGTCAAATTTTCCTTTTTCCAGTCCTTATAGCAATTTGAAAAAAGAATGCGACAGATTTTAGGGGAGTGGTGTCAACTTAACGTGAAACCCGCTCTTGTGCAAGGTTTCGCCCTCACCCCCAGCCCCTCTCCCACAGGGAGAAGGGAGTCAGAGATTTAGTTCCCCTTCTCCTGCGGGAGAAGGGGTTAGGGGATGAGGGCGCGAGGTATTTGTACAACGCCCACCCTATATCGCTTTTAACTTAAGTTGACACCACTGGGCACTTCCTTGCCCTTTAGAATATATTGATATGTCGCAAACATTGTTTGATTTGGGATTACCCAGAATTTTAAGGTTGGCAGACAAGTGAGTTAAAACAGCGATAAATTAATCTAACACAAACAATTTTTCTAGGTGTCCCCCCTCCGGTTTACTCAACAAACGCCAAACATCTAACAAAAATCCATTAGATTTACCCCAGGGCGGACAAGATATCCACCCCACAAGAAAAATTATTGCAACATTTTAGGGACTTCCAGAAATTAAATTATTCAATCAGCAAGGGGGAAGATATTGAGCAAATTCTTTCTCTCCCTCTGCTCCCCTGCTTCCTCTGCTCCCTCTGCTACCCTAGCGACCGTATATTTTTTTAGTTGGAAGTCCCTTAGCTGTGTCAGTCCACTACAATTTCAGGGTTACTTGATTCGTGGCGAATTACAAATTATCAATTCCCCTCGAATCTATTTAAGAAATCAATCTTCACCCCTAGGTTAATAATTCCCCGTCCATCACGAGATTTAATTTCTGCATTGTTCAGAGCGACAATGTAAGGACGATTATTAATTACACCGATAATCGGCCCACCTGAAGAACCACCACTAGTATCACAATCATGTAATAAAAAATTGTTTTCTTCACTAACAATACTGCAACCTTTTTCTACACTAGCTGTCCAGCCTTGACCTGCGGTGAAGAATTGATATTGTGCTTTATTATTGTTAGGGAAATCGCCAGAGTAACCAACGAAAATATATTTGTTGCGGTTTTTTGTGAGAGTTGCTGTAGGTAAAGATTTCCAACCTAAATAACCGTATTTTAATCCGATGGGTTTATTCAGTTTTAACAGCGCCCAATCGTTGATTTGATTTTCTAATTGAGTTCCTGAGAAATCAGTGCCGTAAACTACATTTTCTACTTGGGCGATATCTTCTTCATCAGCTACTTTGCGATTAATCACATTGGGTAAAAATGCGACTTTTGCACTTAGTTGGCGAGTTTCTGGATCGATGACGCAGTGTGCATTAGTTAATACTATATCTTCACTAATTAATGTTCCTGTGCAATGATAACCTTTACCTTCTGTAGTCAATCCTTGAACTCTACCAATAGCAGACCAAGGATATTTGCGACTAAGTAGGGGAATTCTGTCATCCCAACCAATCACTGCTCGGCGGCGAAATTGTTTATCATCAGCTTGATCGGGTTTATCGGTTTGTTGTAAGTTGCTAGGTTGAAAAGCATTACCTTTGCCTTTAATTTGAAAATTCTTAGCATCTTGCAAGGATGTATATTTTGGTGCTTTTTCTGTTGATGTAGCAGTTTGCGCGTTGGCGTTCCACCAAGTATTTAAGGTAATTCCGCCGAGACAAGCTGCAATAAATAATGCGATCGCCTTTTTGTTAATGATTGTGCTTTTCATAGTTGTTGGTGTAGTTTGTTATTTGGTAATGAGTAATGAGTAATGAGTAATGAGTAATGAGTAATGAGTAATGAGTAATGAGTAATGAGTAATGGCTATTCTCCCCTGCACCCCTGCTTCCTCTGCTTCCTCTGCTTCCTCTGCACCCCTGCTTCCCCAATCCCCTAACGCCATTCCCCCTGCAACGTAAACGCCGCCCATTCATAGGGACTTCTCCCCTCTTGCCATAACTTTAGCTGTGCTGCACGTAACGCCTCTGCAGGCTTTTTCCCTTGCTGCAACATCTGTTTATAAAACTCCTGCATTAATGTTGACGTACCTTGATCGCTAACTTGCCATAGGGAGACTGCAACCCGCGCCGCACCTGCATACATCAAGCCGCGTGTCAAGCCTACCAATCCCTCACCGGTGATATTTTTACCCAATCCGGTTTCGCAAGCACTCAAAACAATTAACTCTGCGGGATAATCTTGGTTAAACAAATCTGCTAACCGCAAATGTCCGCGAATATTATTACCTTTTTGATCAACTAAAGACAGTACAATTCCCGATAACTCTGGTTGGTCTTGATTGACAAAGCCGTGAGTAGCAAAATGTAAAATGCGGAATTGATTTAAAGCGCTGTTAGTTGCCCAATTGTAATTAGCATCAAAATCTAAAGCTTGCGCTTTACTTTCGGCTGGTATCAGTTTTAAAATTTCTTGAGCTTCTATAGCTGTGTTAGTTAACCTAGCCCAACCCTTACGCTTGAGACTTCTGGCGGAACGTTCTAAGGCGGAACGTTCGAGTTCTAATTCTAAACTTGATTGCGATTTGTCTGATTTAGTTGATTTTGTTGATGTTGCTGTGACTCGCTGATCGTTAGTGCTGTATACTGGGTCAGCGAGGACAGCTAAAGCTTTCGGCGCAGGCTTGCGGTTGGCGAGTTGTTGACGTTGAAAGGCTATGGTAGATGCAGAAGGTAGACTAACAATTTCGTGGTTGGCTAATAGCGGTTGATAATTCCAATTTTGTGGTTTAACTGGCGAACAAACACGAATACCACGAGCATGAGAACATTCAACTTCCTTTGGTTTTTCTGGTTCGGCTTTGGGTGGTGTGGAACTCTGTGGAGAATTTAAATCAACTAACGCTGTAAACGGAATATATTGCAAAGCACCATCAGCAACAATGACTAAGCGTTTTTTACCGAGTTGATCTTTTGCGGGTGAGAGAATTAAGTGACTGAGTTCTTGAGCAGCGACATTAATCTGCGGCGTTTTAAGATTAGCGCAAGGATTTTCTTGATCAGTTGCAGAAGGCGGTTTAGAACTATTTTGACTAATTAAACAAAATAAATTGATGGCGCTTTTTTCTATATCTTGTCTTTTGGGAAGTTCGTAAGTATCGAGAGAATTAGGACTTACCACCCACAAAAAGCTGCGTTCTGCTCCTAAAGAATATTGTAAAAGTAAAGTGTCTTTATCTAGTTGTTGTTGAATTTGCGGTAATTTGAGAATATCTTTTTCTGGGTCTAAGTTTTGTAATTGGGCATAAGCTGGGCTAGAAGCACGAATTTTTGCTTGGATTTCTTGGTATTGGTTGAGAAGATTTTCTATTTCGGTAGTGAGTTTTGCAATTGCGGTTTTGGTGATGGGATCGTTTTTATTGGCTGAATTTTGTAAATTGAACCGCAGGGTATCTTTAGCATCAATTTGCTGACGTAAATCTTGTTCTTGTGCTACTAGTTCGGGATTTGTGCCTTTTTTGATTTTGGAATTGGCTTCGTTTAATAATTCGATGAGGCTGCGGGCGCGGGAGCGTTCGCTGTAGTGTAGGGCTAATGCAGCGTATCCTTGGGATGGGTCTTGTTTGTGCAGTTCCATCAGCAAGTCGATGTAGAATTTGTAAACATCCTGCTGGGTGGCGAAGTAAGAACTGCGAAGGTCTTTGCTGTCAATTTTGGTGCGTAATTCTTCGATAATTTTGATAGCCGCTTCTACGTTAGTGCGAGATGCTTGAAGATTTCCGCGACTCCGTTCTAGGTAGGCGAGGTTGTAAAGGGTAGTAGCTTCCCCACCTCTGTCGCCCACCGCCCGCCTCAGTGGGAGTGCATTGTTGTAATATTCCAATGCTTTCTGCTTTTCCCCTAAAGCGGAGTAAACATAGCCGATATTATTCAGGGTATTAGCTTCCCCATCCTTGTCGCCCACCACCCGCAAGAGTGGGAGTGCATTGTTGAAATATTCCAATGCTTTCTGCTTTTCCCCTAAGTTGGAGTAAACTAGCCCAATATTATTGAGGGTAGTAGCTTCGACTGCTTTGTTACCCACCGCCCGCCACAGTGAGAGTGCATTGTTGAAATATTCTAAAGCCTTCTGATTTTCCCCTAAATCGGAGTAAACTAGCCCAATATTATTGAGGGTAGAAGCTTCCCCACCCTTGTCGCCCACCACCCGCCTTAGTGGGAGTGCATTGTTGTAATATTCCAATGCTTTCTGCTTTTCCCCTAAATCGGAGTAAACTAGCCCAATATTATTGAGGATATTAGCTTCCCCACGCTTATCGCTCACCGCCTGACTGAGTGGGAGTGCATTGTTGTAATATTCCAATGCTTTCTGCTTTTCCCCTAAATCGGAGTAAACTAGCCCAATATTATTGAGGATAGTAGCTTCCCCACGCTTATCTCCCACCGCCCGCCACAGTGGGAGTGCATTGTTGTAATATTCCAAAGCCTTCTGCTTTTCCCCTAAATCGTCGTAAACAGAGCCGATATTATTCAGGGTAGTAGCTTCCCAACCCTTGTCGCCCACCGCCTGACTGAGTGGGAGTGCATTGTTGTAATATTCCAAAGCCTTCTGCTTTTCCCCTAAATCGTCGTAAACTTTGCCAATACCAAGAAGTGCAACAGCTTCCCCTTCTTTATTCCCTACTTTCTGCCACAATATGAGTGCTTCTTGCAATTTTTCTATTGCTTGTTGCAATGATTCGGCTGTACCTTGTTTGTAAAGCGCCGTCCCTTCTTCAGTTGCTTTCATCGCTGCGGCGCGGGTTGCATCTTGCTGTGTTGTGGTTGACTGCTGGGCAATTTGCGTCTGTTGAAATGTAGCGTTTGCTCCCACTGACTCAGATAATAAAACTACACTCAGCAAGCAGGTTAAGGTGTAAAGCTTCAACATAGTTCGTAGTTCGTAATTCGTAATTAAGAGGTATGAGAAGTTAGCCAGGCGTTTGGGTATCAATCTGTCTCTGGATTGCGGATAATGGGGATTATTAAGTTATTTTCAGAATATATACTGAGCTAGATGGGATTTAGTTTAAAGCTTGGATTAACATTGGCTGAGGCTGGTTTCAGTTTTGGCAACAAAATTTTTGATAATTTGTCTGTTCATGGGGGTTTTTCCTCGCTTCTCTTATATTTATTTCTGAAAAGCGAGGACTTATGCAGTTTTCGCGTTTTGATGCCACGTACAACGTAAGTCTTTGGAGTTCTCTCTCTTTGCACGATAAACTTTCGATCCCCCCTAACCCCCCTTGAAAAAAGGGGGGAAAAGAATCAAAGTCCCCCTTTTTAAGGGGGATTTAGGGGGATCAAATATCTTATAGCAACAAAGCCTTTCACGTTAAGTTGACACCAATTGGCATTGTTAGCCCATACAATCGCAATGTCAGCCGATACATTGGCATTGTTAGCCCATACAATCACAATGTCAGTCGATGCAATAGCATTGTCAGCCCGTACATTGGCAATGTTACCCGATACATTGGCATTGTTACCCGATACAACTCAATTGCTATTCGATGCATTAATATAACAAGCCGATGCAATAGCTCAAGTTTGCCATAGTGCGATAGTGCGATCGCATCGCCTTATACCAATTTGAAAAAAGCAGGCGACAGATTGTAGGGGCAAGGCACTGCCTTGACCTCTAAAATATATTGATGTGTCGCTTTTCCCCCTTATCTCCATTCCCCCTGTACTGTAAAAGCTGCCCATTCATAAGGACTACGCCCGTCTTGCCATAACTTCGTTTGCGCTGCACGCATGGCGGAGGCTGGGGTTTTATTTTGCTGTAACATCTGTTTGTAAAATTCCTGCATTAATATTGATGTACCTTCATCGCTCACTTGCCATAGGGAAACTGCAACCCGTGCTGCACCTGCATACATCAAGCCACGTGTCAAGCCAATTAAACCCTCACCGTTGACATTCTTACCCAATCCGGTTTCGCAAGCACTTAAGACAATTAACTCTGCGGGATAATCTTGGTTAAATAAATCTGCCAAACGCAAATAGCCGCTAATAGGAGTGCCTTTTTGATCAAATAATGACAGTACAATACCGGATAACTGTGGCTGGTCTTGATTGACAAAGCCGTGAGTAGCAAAATGGAGAATGCGGAATTGATTTAAAGCTTTGCTGGTTGCTTGGTTGTAATTAGCATCAAAATTTAAAGCCTCTAAGCGGCTGGATGCTGGTAATAGTTTTAAAATTTCTTTGGCTTCGGTTGCGGTGTTTACTAGCCTATCCCAACCACTGCGTTTAAGGCTTCTGGCGGAACGTTCTAGGGCAGAACGTTCGAGTTCTAAATTTGAACCGACTGAGGTGTTTTCTGTTTTACCTGTGACTCGTTCATCAGTAGCGCTATATACTGGATCTGCAAGGATAGCTAAAGCTTTCGGTGCAGGTTTGCGGTTGGCGAGTTGTTGGCGTTGAAATGCAATGGTTGAGGCTGAGGGTAAATTGACGATTTCATGGTTTACCATCAGTGGTTGATATTTAGTAGCGCTTAAATCAGGTAACGCTGCAAAAGGAAGAGTTTGCAATGCACCATCAGCAACGATTACCAAACGCTTTCCTGGTAATTTATCGGCAACAGGTGCGAGGATAATTTGACTAAGTTTTTTGGAACTAGCAATAGTAGCTTCACTAACTATTGGTGATTTTAAATCTTGAATTAATTGTTGGGTAAGTTTTTCTATTTCTTGGCGTGGGGGGAGTGTGTAAACTTGCATTGATGTGGGAGTAACAGCCCATAAATAACTACGTTCTTCTCCCAAGGAATATTGCAACAGTAGAGTATCTTTATCGAGTTGTTGTTGAATTTGAGGCAATTTAAGAATGTTCTTTTCGGGGTCTATGTTACTCAATTGTGCGTATACTGGGCTAGTAGCACGAATTTTTGCTTGCAGTTCTTGATATTGAGTCAGAAGATTGCTGATTTCTTTGCTCAGTCTTTGAAGAGCTGCTTTAGTAACAAGGTCGTTTTTATTAGCTGATGTTTGTAAATTTTGCCGCAGTGTATCTTTAGCATCAATTTTCTGTCTTAAATCGCGTTCTTGTTGAATTAATTCAGGATTCGCACCTTTCAAAATTTTGGCATTTGCTTCATTCAACAGCTCAATGAGACTTCTAGCACGGGAGCGTTCGCTATAGTGCAGGGCTAAAGCATCGTATGCTTTTGATGGGTCTTTTTTGTGCAGTTCCATTAGCAGGTCAATGTAGAATTTATAAACACCCTGCTGTGTAGCAAAGTAGGAACTGCGGAGTTCTTTACTGTTAATTTTGGTGCGTAATTCTTCAATAATTTTAATCGCAGCTTCTATATTAGTGCGGGCTGCTTGCAAGTTGCCGCGACTTTGTTCTAAAAGAGCAATGTTACTCAGAGAAGTAGCTTCCCCTTCTCTATTGCTTACGGCACGATATAACAGTAAGGCATTGTTGTAAAATTCCCAGCCTTTTTGCTTTTCTCCTAAACCATCGTAAACTAGCCCGATATTATTGAGGGTAGTAGCTTCTCCTGCCTTGTCACCTACCGCACGCCGCAATGGCAGTGCATTGTTGTAATATTCTAAAGCTTTCTGCTTGTTCCCTAATGCATCGTAAACTGTGCCGATATTAGTGAGGGTAGTAGCTTCTCCTGCCTTGTCACCCACCTCACGCCGCAGCAGGAGTGCATTGTTGTAATATTCTAAGGCTTTCTGTTTTTCCCCTAATGCGTCGTAAACTACACCGATATTATTGAGGGTATTAGCAACGCCTGTCTTATCACCCACCGCACGCCGCAGTAGGAGTGCATTGTTGTAATATTCTAGGGCTTTCTGTTTCTCCCCTAATGCGTCGTAAATTCCCCCTAGATTATTTAAGCTAGTAGCTTCCCTGGCTTTGTCACCTACCGCACGCAATAGTGGGAGTGCATTGTTGTAAAGTTCCAAGGCTTTCTGCTTTTCCCCTAATGCATCGTAAACAGCACCAATATTATTGAGGGTAATAGCTTCACCAGTTCTGTTACCCACCCCACGATACAGTGGAAGTGCATGATTGTAATATTCCAAAGCCTTCTGCTTTTCTCCTAAAATATCGTAAACTCGCCCGATATTATTCAGAGTTATAGCTTCGCCTGTTTTGTCACCCACCGTACGCCGCAGTGGAAGTACATTGTTAAAATATGCCAGTGCTTTCTGCTTTTCCCCTAAATCTGAATAAATTAATCCGATATTATTCAAAGTAGTAGCTTCCCCGCGCTTTTCGCCCACCACACGCATTAAAGGGAGTGCATTGTTGTAATATTCCAATGCTTTCTGCTTTTCTCCTAAAGCAGAGTAAACCAGCCCGATATTATTAAGCGCAGTAGCTTCCCTCGCCTTATCACCTATCGCACGTATTAGTAGAAGTGCATTGTTGTAAAATTCTAGGGCTTTGGGCTTTTCTCCTAAAGCAGAGTAAACTCCCGCGATATTATTGAGGGTGGTAGCAATACCTAACTTGTCGCCCACCGCACGCCTTAATGGAAGTGCATTGTGGAAATATTCTAATGCTTTGCGCTTTTCTCCTAAATCGGAGTAAACCAGCCCAATGTTATTAAGGGTAGTAGCTTCCCCACCCTTATCACCTATCACACGTAGTAGTGGGAGTGCATTGCTGTAATATTCCAATGCTTTGGGCTTTTCCCCTAAATCATCATAAATTCTGCCAATACCCAAGAATGTAATAGCTTCAAATTGTTTATCCCCTACTTTGCGCCACAACAAAAGCGCTTCTTGCCATTTTTCTATTGCCTGTCGTAGTGATTCTGCTGTACCTTGTTTATAAAGTTGTGTGCCTTCATTCAAGGCTGTTTGTGCTGCGGTGCGGGTTGCATCTTTTGTTGTGGTTGGCTGTTGGGCAATTTGCGTTTGTTGAACTGTGGCGTTTGCCCCCACTGACTCGGATAATAAAGCTAGACTCAGCAAGCAGGTGAAAGTATAAAGCTTCAACATAATTCGTAGTTCGTAATTCGTAATTCGTAATTAAGAGGTATGAGAATTTATCCAGGCGTTTGAGTATTAATCTGTTGCTGGATTGAGGATAATGGGGATTATTAAGTTATTTTCAGTATCTACTGAGCTAGATGGGATTTAGTTTAAAGCTTGCATGAATATTGGCTGAGGCTGGTTTCAGTTTTGGCAACAAAATTTGAATAATTTGTCTGTTCATGGGGGTTCTTCCTCGGTTCCCTTATATTTATTTCTGAAAAGCGAGGACTTATGCAGTTTTCGCGTTTTGATGCCACATACAGCGTATTTTGCGTGAATTATGTATGCGGGTAGGGGTAAGGCGTTGTATAAATACCTTGCGCCCTCATCCCCTAACCCCTTCTCCCGCAGGAGAAGGGGAATTAAATCTCTGGCTCCCTTCTCCCTGTGGGAGAGGGGCTGGGGGTGAGGGCGAAAACCTAGCTACAAAGCGGGTTTCACTTTAAGTTGACACCACTGGGCATTGCCTTGCCCCTACAATCGTAAGTAACCACGCAAAATTAATTACAGTCATTGCGAGCGTAGCGAAGCAATCTCAACCCTTGCGATTGCTTCATTCCGCTCCGCTCCATTCGCAATGACATTTTGTAATTAATTTTGTTTAACTACTTATTGTCAGGTGATAGGATGCATTGTTTATGGATGCGTAGACATCGCATTGTTACCCGATGCAACTCAATTGCTATTCGATGCATTAACATAACAAGCCGATGCAATAGCTCAAGTTTGCCATAGTGCGATGATGCGATGATGCGATCGCAAATTGCTGCTAGGGACAAGCACTGGTAATAATAAACTCATGCCTGAGATTATATGGACATCTTATCTTCGCTATCGTGCAACTCAAAGAGGCTTTGATCTCGACCTAATTGAAAATATTCTACGCTTCTCTAGCGAACGATATTATGATGTAGAAACAGATCGGGCGATCGCAGTGGGTAAGCATGGTGAACAGCTAGTTTTAATTCCCTATGAGCAAAGTGACAACACCATTACGCCGATTACAATTCACGCCACAACTAGACAACAAATTAGATTTCGTCTAAAAACTGGACGGTTGATCCCAAATGTCTGACATCAAACAACAATTACCGCAAATAAATTATTTCCAAGACGAGGATGTTCTTCATCTACTCATCTCCGAAGAAACCGAATCAGCAAGTATTGAAATTAGCCCCAATGTCACTGCTGAACTAAATGCAGCTGGGGAGTTGATTGGCGTGGAAATTCTCAATGCCAGTCATTATATGCGAGATATGATTTTGGAATATATTCAGGGTAAGCTTTTGAACTTGGTTCGCAATAAAGTATAGCTAGCGATCGCAATTTGGTTGCTGACATAGCGAGGAATATTTTTTTGGAATTCCCTAATGCTGTGTCGGTGCGTTGCGCTGCGCGACAACACACCCTACGGATATGAAACTTTTAATGCCAGCAATGGAAAGTTTTGTTGAGCAATTATATTTTTAAATCTAAATTATTTATAGTGTATTTGTGCCTATATCTAGGATGATCAATATTTTTTACACTTAATATACCCAAAGAAAAATCAAACCATTACACAAATAATTCCGAATAAATAACCAATACAGCAAATAACATCAAATTAGAGTAAAGCCAAGCTTCTCTTTGATTGAGTATCAAAATTCAAATTATTTAATTGTTGAAAATCTTGGTTTATTTTGCAACCATAATTATCAGCATACTTATATTTTAAATAATAGGAACTTCTATTTTCCATAAACCATCTGGGTAAATGTAACCCAGAGTATTTGCAAGCATCACATTTTTCAGGTTTTGATATTAAGTTAATATCCCTAAAAGCTGATAAATTTATTAATGCTAGTGTCTATACTCGTAGTCAGGGGATCTAACAGGCGCGAGTTTTATGATGGAATGGTTAGTTAGCTGGGTAGCAAGTAATGCTTTAGGAATTCTTGTAAAGTCTATTCTCAATGAAGATTTTGCTAAGGATTTAGCCAAGGATTATGCAAAGGACTTTTTTAAAAGTGGTTTGAAGAATGCGGCTAAGATATTTAAAGAAGAACCAATTCAGAAAGCTGTAGCTGAAGCACTCCATCAATTTCTACAACTCGTAGAAGATGAGCTAAAGTCTTGCCAGCTTGCTGATAATGATATTAAGAAATTAAATAAGCCTCTCAAGCGATTTATTTGCCATCAGCCTGTAAAAGAAATACTCGGTAAAGCTTTTGATGGCGATTGTACGCGCTTAGATTATCAAAGTTTAGAAACTATTTGGCAAAGTCTCAATCTACCAGAGTTACCTGTTGATTTTAATTGGCAAGCGGTAACAGATAGTTATGTCGTAAAATGTCAGCAAATTCTGAAAGAGTCACCAGAATTGCGCGAGATACTCAATTCCCGTAACTTACAAGCAATTCAAATTAATAGCCAAGAAGCTGCGGGAATTATTCCTAACTTTGATTTGCAGCAATATCAAGAAGCAATTCGCGAACGTTATATCAATTTAAAATTAGATAGTTTGGATACTAGTGGTTATGCTTATAACGAATTGCGGTTATGGAGTATATTTGTCACTCCGAATGTGCGAGAAGTTCACCAAGTTTTACCTCAAGTTCACGAACTACCTAAAGAACATTTGCGGCGGATGCGCGACAGTAATCAAATAGCAGATGCAGCAATTTCTTGGGAAGAATTAGAACAATACGAACGGGTGTATTTTCAACAGCCGCTAGCTTCGGTGTTGGATATTGTTAATCAGCCACAAACTTATAAATATATTGTGATTCTAGGTGATCCTGGTTCTGGGAAGTCTACATTATTGCAATATTTAGCATTAGCTTGGGTGGAAAAAACGCTTGATCAAATCGGTAAGCGAGGTTGTTCTCTAGCGCCAATTCCCTTGTTGATTGAGTTACGCGCTTATATGCGGAATTATGATGATGGACATTGCAAGAATTTTTTAGAATTTTTCCATCAAAGTCCCGGCGCAATTTCGCATCTCAATCAGCATCAATTACAAGCACAGTTAAAAACTGGCAATGCTTTGGTAATGTTTGATGGTTTAGATGAGGTGTTTGATTCGGGAAAGCGTGAAGATATGATTACCGCAATTCATCGCTTCACCAATGAATATCCGCAAGTACAAGTAATTGTTACTTCTCGCGTCATTGGTTATAAACCGCAACGTTTACGCGATGCTCAATTTCGGCATTTTATGTTGCAAGATTTAGATAGCCAGCAAATTCAAGATTTTATTCATCGCTGGCATAATTTAACTTTTAAATATGAGGTAGATAAGCAAAGGAAGAAGGAAAGATTATTACGCGCCATTCATACCTCAAAAGCAATGGCAGAATTGGCTGGTAATCCCCTCATGCTCACAATGATGGCTATTCTTAATCGTAATCAAGAACTGCCAAGAGATAGAGCCGAATTGTATAAAAAGGCTTCAGAATTATTGCTGTATAAATGGGATGTGGAACGTGCATTATCCCATGAACAGCATTTACCCACAACCATTGATTATCAAGATAAACAGGCAATGCTGCGGCAAGTTGCCTATTATATGCAAACTAGTAAAAAAGGTTTAGCAGGTAATTGGATTAGTGCTTGTAATTTAGAAAAAATTTTCACTGATTATTTGAAAAATCTCGAAGTCAGCGAACCCAGAGATAAGGCGAGACGGTTAATTAATCAACTGCGGACTCGTAATTTTATGTTATGTTTTCTCGGTGCAGATTACTATGGCTTTGTGCATCGCACATTTTTGGAGTATTTCTGTGCTTGGGAATTTGTTTGGCAATTTAAAGAAGCGCAAACCTTATCTCTTAGTGAACTCAAGCAAGAAGTATTTGGTAAACATTGGCAAGATGAAACTTGGCATGAAGTATTGCGGCTAATTGCGGGAATGATTGAGCCAAGATTTGTAGCAGCCTTAATTGAATATTTAATGTTGCAAAATGGCGAACAGCAAAAGTTTACTAATCTATTTTTAGCGGCTAAATGCTTGGCGGAAGTAAGGAAGCGTTCAGTTATTGGGTTAACTGCTAATAAATTACTAGTGCAATTACAAGATTTAACCAAGTATGACCTTTGGTATTATTATGACCAATTATTTGACAATAAAGAAACGAAACTCGTTGAGGAAATTCGTACCCAAGCAGTGACAGCAATTGCTACTACTTGGAAAGATGATTTCAAAATCAAATCTTGGCTGAAACAGCGTGCAACTTTAGATGAGAATTGGCACGTACGATGTGCAGCAGTGCAGGAATTAGCACGTAACTTTGTTCATGATAGCGATACTATAAGCTTCCTCAAACAACGCACGATTATTGATGAAAGTTGGAATGTACGCCGCGCAGGTGTACAAGAATTAGCGCGGAATTTCTCCGATGATAGCAGTACTATACAGTTCCTCAAAGATAGAGCAATCGCAGATGAGGATGCAGATGTGCGTCGTGTAGCTTTAGAAGAGTTAGCGCGCAACTTCCACGATGATAGCAGTACTGTACAGTTTCTCAAAGACTGTGCGAGCGCAGATGATGCCGATATTCGCCGTGTAGCCTTAGAAGAATTAGCCTGCAATTTTCCCGATGATACTGAGACCATCAGCATTTTACAAGAGCGATCGCTCGCAGATGAGGATGCAGATGTGCGCCGTGTGGCTGTAGAACAATTAGCACGCCACTTTGCTGATGATGCTGACACTATGGGTATTCTTCAAGACCATGCTACCGTTGATGAGGATGCAGATGTGCGTCGTGTCGCTGTAGAACAATTAGCACGCCACTTTCCCTATGATGGCGATACCCTGAGCATCCTCAAAGACCGTGCTAATGTGGATGAGGATGCAGATGTGCGCCGTGTAGCTGTGGAAGCATTAGCTTGTCATTATCAAAACCATACAGATACTATAGGCTTTCTCAAATACCGCATCATTGCTGATAATGATAGCGATGTTCGCCAAAGCGCAATTCAAGGATTAGCCAGAAATTTTGCCGATGATACTGTTGTCAGCTTCCTCAAAACCCTAGCCACTGCTGATGAAAATTGGCAGGTGCGACGTGTGGCTGTAGCAGAATTAGCCTGTAATTTTAAAACTCAAAATGATATTATCAGTTTTCTCAAATACCGTGTGACTGTGGATGATGATGCCGATGTCAGACAAGCTACACTGCAAGCATTAGTAAGTAACTTTCCAGATGATGCCGAAATTATCGACTTGCTCAAAACCCGTGCGACTGTAGATGATGATGCTGATGTGCGCCGTGTGGCTGTAGAAGAAATCGCACGCAATTTTCTAGATGATGCAGAAACTATCAGCTTTCTGCAATATCGTGCCACACATGATGCTAGTTGGAATGTGCGCCTTGTGGCAGTAGCAGAGTTAGCGCGTAACTTCCCAGATGATGCAGAGATGATTTCTTTTTGGCAAACCCGCGCCACTGCTGACAAAAACTATTACGTGCGGCGTGCAGCCTTGCAAGCCTTAGCGCGGAACAGCCAAAATCATCCTGAGACAATTTGCTTCCTCAAATCTCGTGCTACCATTGATCATCATTGGCAGGTACGCCGTGCAGCTATAGAAGAGTTAGCCAATAATTTTCTAGATGATGCTGACATTCCCAGCTTCTGCAAATACTGCGCCACCACTGATCAAAGTTGGCAAGTAAGACAAACCGCACTACAAGAATTAGCGCGCCACTTCAAAGAAAAAGCCGAGATGTTTGAAATCTTTTATAACTGCGCCGTTAACGATCCCTTCCAGCGCCGTAACAGTTGGCAAACCAACCCGCGACGAGTAGCGCTAGATATTATTATCAAGCAATACCCCCATCATTCTCAAACCTTACCACTATTACAAAACAGAGTTAGTAATGATTTAGACATCAAAGTCAGGGAATTTGCTCAGAAGAAACTCAAAGAATTAGGTAGTAGGGTGGGTTAGCGTTCAGTGGTGTCGTGAAACCCGCTCTTGTGCAAGGTTTCGCCCTCACCCCCAGCCCCTCTCCCACAGGGAGATGGGAGCCAGAGATTTAGTTCCCCTTCTCCTGCGGGAGAAGGGGTTAGGGGATGAGGGCGCGAGGTATTTGTACAACGCCCTAAAGTCAATCCTTGGTGGTGCGTTAGCCTGCGGCGTAACACACCCTACCTCAATTACAGGTTTTTTTCCTTACAACAATTGAATCAGCAAAAGCAGATATTGCTTTCTCAAAAGTTGCTTTTGCTTTCTTCTTTGACTGTATTTAGCAAACAAAAGTAGATATTGCTTTCTCCAAAGTTGCTTGTGCTTTCTTCTTTGACTGTATTTAGCCAGCAAAAGTAGATATTGCTTTCTCCAAAGCTGCTTTTACTTTCTCATTTCAGTATATTCAGCAAGCAAAAGCAGATATTGCTTTCTCCAAAGCAGCTTTTACTTTCTCATTTCAGTGTATTTCGCAAGCAAAAGCAATTATTGCTCAAAATCCACCAGTGAGATTTATGTAACAATTAAGTAATAAATTTGACTAAAAATCGGCAAAAGTTGTATTTTAAGGATAGTTTGTGTCCTTCATCGACACCACTCGCCCGCACCTTGAAAACCGCATAACTTCTTTGACTGGTGTCGATTGCCTACGCAGCAAAGCTTTCAGGCTTTGACAGCTTGAGTTTATTGAGAATTTTTCGGAGCTATTGACACTCAAAAAAGTGGTGTCGATTGAGGGGTCTCAAATCCTCTCCTGGCAAGGTTTCCAAAAGTGAACTCTTTACAATCACCTCGCCCCGAAAGGGGATGGAAACAAAAAAGGTTTTCCTTTTTGTTTAAATGCAAGAGGGAGTACTTTACAATCACCTCGCCCCGAAAGGGGATGGAAACACCTAGATAACCCCCTGAAGCTGTTGATGCTAAAACTTTACAATCACCTCGCCCCGAAAGGGGATGGAAACTATTTGGTGTATTTTGATTAATTTCATTTACAACCAACTTTACAATCACCTCGCCCCGAAAGGGGATGGAAACCCTTCAGGGGTTACGGAAGCCTGTGCGTTTCCAATCTTTACAATCACCTCGCCCCGAAAGGGGATGGAAACTTTATAATGCAAAGCATTCATAAGACGCATTTCTATCTTGACGATCACCTCGCCCCGAAAGGGGATGGAAACGTGTAAGTCTTGAGGAAATCCAAACCTTGATAGAGCATGAACCTTGACGATCACCTCGCCCCGAAAGGGGATGGAAACCCCTGCTCATGATTGGTCAAGACCCGCAGAATGTCGTGGTCCTTGACGATCACCTCGCCCCGAAAGGGGATGGAAACTTTGAATAACAGGCCTATTCGCAAGCCATTGAAGGCAACTTTACGATCACCTAGCCCCGCAAGGGGATGGAAACCCGATCAGTTGCCGTCACGGTAACAGTTTGAGGCCCTTTACGATCACCTCGCCCCGCAAGGGGATGGAAACCCTGCTTTCCAAATGGTCATCTTCGCGCAGATGTCTTTACAATCACCTAGTCCCGAAAGGGGATGGAAACTGGATAGCGTTCTGATCTCCCCAAGCGCCGCCATCACCTTTACGATCGCATCGCCCCGCAAGGGAATGGAAACCGACGAATTGCCCAGCGCAGTTGAATTTCTATTTGCTTTGACGATCACATCACCCCGCAAGGGGATAAAAATCTATTAGTAGTAGGTGCAGTCACAGGAAAAGCATTCTCTAGGCGATCGCATCACCTTGTAAGGGCAGAGAAAAAGTGAAGATAAGCAGTGCGATCGCATATCCTCAAGCAAACATTGCCGTCCAGATCCCCGACTTTTTCAAAAAATTGGGTATCTAAATCCCGCGTCAATCCTCAGTGGTGCGTTATACTGCAGGCTGACGCACCTACCGCTTTGTGATTTGTCCTTTGTCAAAAAATGACCAATGACCAATGACAAAATGAAATTTTTCCGGATTTGAATTCAGGAAAATAGAGATCCTGATTTGATTTATACTTTTAGATTCGTCTGATTATCGAAAAGCTTGAAAGTTGTATGTCCAGCCCCAGTCCCGACACAGTTCGCGTTTATTTGCAAGAAATTGGTCAGTATCCCTTGTTAACAGCAGACCAAGAGATTGCTTATGGTAGGCAGGTACAGCAAATGATGGCCATCGAGCAACAAAAAGAAACGCTCCGCCAAAAATTAGATCGCGAACCTACTTTGAGTGAATTAGCTGCTGAAGTTGACAAGAGTGAAGCTGAGTTGAAACAGATACTCAAGCTAGGTCAACGCGCCAAGCAAAAGATGGTAACAGCAAACCTGCGGCTGGTAGTTTCAATTGCCAAAAAATATCAGCGCCGCAATTTGGAATTCTTGGATTTAGTTCAAGAAGGAGCAATAGGTTTGCAACGAGGTGCAGAGAAGTTCGATCCAAATCGCGGCTATAAGTTCTCAACTTATGCATATTGGTGGATTAGCCAAGCAATTACAAGAGCGATCGCAGAAAAATCTCGAACTGTTAGACTACCAATTCATATCACCGAAAAACTCAATCAAATCAAAAAAGTCCAGCGAGAACAGTTTCAAGCACTTGGACGTTTTCCCACAATTACAGAAGTGGCTGAAGCGTTAAACCTCCAACCCAACCAAATCCGAGAATATATGAGTGCTGCAAAACAGCCATTTTCTCTAGATTTAAAAGTGGGAGACAACCAAGACACCGAACTCAACGAACTTTTAGCAGATGAAGGTATTTCGCCCAGCGAACAGCTAACACAACAGCTGTTGCGTCAAGATATGGAAAATCTGTTAGCTTCTCTCAAACCCATGCAGCGTGAAGTCCTAATTTTGCGCTTTGGACTCGAAGACGATCAACAACTTAGTTTGGCTCAAATTGGGCAAAAGTTAAACGTCAGTCGCGAACGAGTCCGCCAAATTCAGCAGCAAGCTATCAATATCCTGCGTCGTCAACAACCGTCGATTGAACAGTACTTGTCTGTTTAGACAATAGGCGCAAGGCTTGTTGGTTAAGGGGAAAAAGGGGAAGGGTGAAAGCTATGATCTTTCCCTTTCCCCTTTCCTCTTGATTTCCTCAAAGACGCACGCCAAACAGTATGTGATACCATTTTGAAAAAAGAATGCGACAGATGAGTAGGGGCACGGCACCAGTAAGATATTTGATATGCCAAAAGATTGTGGATGCCGTGCCCTTACAAAGAATTTATCTGTCGCAAACATTATTTTGAATTGGTATGAGTTAAGAATTGTTGGTAAAGGGTAAAAAGGAAAAAGGGGAAGGGTGAAAGCTATTATCTTTCCCTTTCCCCTTTTCCCTTTAACCTTTACCCTGATTTACTCAAATTAGTCTAAGGTAGTTGACAAACCGGATCATCGGTTTAACGATAAACTGGGAAAAATCATTTGAGGTATGACTAATGGCAAAGACAAACGCAGCTAAAAGTGAAACACCTGTAGAGGAATCACCCGCAGTTGCAGATAATGAAGAGACAACAACAGTTGAAGATACACCTCAAGCTGCTGAGGATAGCCAAGACATTGACGAAATCTTAAACTCACTCAAAGCTTTACTGAGTGCTGTAGAAAAATTGCAAAAAGTCCGCCAAGAAGTTGGCGATATCAAACCTTTGGTAGTGCGGATGCTAGATGGCGAACTGCTTGTAGGCGAAGAACTCGAGCAACTCAAATCAGGGGTGAATGGACTGCTAAAGCTGGTGCGTGTTTACAGCGATCATCAAGCAGCACTCACGAAAGCACAACCTGCAAGAAACTTGCTAGATGAAATCCTCAAATAAGTAAGTCGTTGCAATCAAAGACGACTAGTACAAGTCGGCGTAAATAAACAGACCATCTGTAATTGCTAAAAGGCTTGTGCTATGAATATTCTTTCTTTTTATACCAATTTGAAAAAAGAATGCGACAGATTGTACGGGCAAGGCATTGTCCAGAGGTGTCAACTTAACGTGAAACCCGCTTGGTTGGAAGGTTTCGCCCTCACCCCCAGCCCCTCTCCCACAGGGAGAAGGGAGCCAGAGATTTAGTTCCCCTTCTCCAGGGGGAGAAGGGGTTAGGGGATGAGGGCGCGAGGTATTTGTACAACGCCCGCCCTATATCGCTTTTAGCTGAAGTTGACACCAATGGGCACTGCCTTGCCCTCTAGAATATTATTATTGGTTATCAGCGTACCCTGCGGGTAATCCTAAGGATAACTTGGAAATTAGCCGTTTACGCGTCTATATCTTCTGCCATTCCTGCGGAACGCTACGCGAACGGCAGTTAATTTTTGATTGCTATACCTTACCAATATGAGAAGCACTATAATACCCGCAATCATCTATTGGTAGGTTATACCATTTCATACTTCATACTTCAGCCTTCTTGTTCTTGCCTATAACCTACTACTTGGTAAAAGTAGAATATCTATCGTTTCACCTACTGCCAAACCCAATACCGCTAAGATTGTTAACACTAAAAATGCATCTAGTTTAGTAAAACCAGCAAACCGCAATTCTAAATCTGCTAAAAGCGTCGTTGCTACTGGTATCAGAAACAGGCTAAATAATAGCGACCAAGTTGCCACTATAGCAATTGATAGGCTTAAAAATAAAACCACAATTAAAGTTTGAGAGCCAAAATTAATTAAGCGCTCTAACCAAGAGAAACTTTTTCTAGCTATCGCTAGAGCCACAGCAGCAATAAAACCTCCTACTAGCCAAACAATGTGATGAACCGCAAGATACCATCCTAAAAGAGCGTAAGCTAACCAGAGTAATCCTAAAGGTATCCAAGGAATTCTGTGATAAAATTCTATATTCATAATATTTAAAAATTTAAATTTTACCAACTTGTAATTTTTTACTTTTAACTTAATTATTTATAATTATTTAATATTCTGCCCAGTCAACAAACTGCAATTTAAAACTTGACTTATTTTTTAATTTTTCCAATACAAGTACTCTGCTAACACTAGCTTAATGCACATCTCACCAAGCTTTTGGTTCATTAAGTTTTATGCCTAACCCACCATAAATCATTCTTGTTTCGTATAGAACATATGTAATGGTTTTTGATTTATTATGTAATAGTTTAGCTCTTTATTTGCGACAATATTATAGCATAAACTCAGGTTTATGCCCAGAAATGATTAATATATTCCTTTAGATATATATCAATAAATAACAAGCAAAACTCTTGGCAGATATACGAAGACTTCTCTTTTGATAAACCTATAATTGAAGCCTTGCAAATCTAATTTCCGACAAGTCAGTAACCAATTTATAAAAATTAATTTCTCTTAATAGAGGGTTTTAATTATTTGCCAATAATATACTGACATTATACTGTCGGCAAAGAGTATATTTAATTCAAATTACTAGGGTGCAAAGCTAAAGTTAATAACTAGCCTCAGCCTCTACGCGTCCGCATAACCTCAAATGTAGGGTTTTCAAATTGGAATTTGCGTAGTGGTAATAGGCATCAACCATCAAGGTGTCAAGCTATAACGAAAGGTAAATAATATGTCTGTTGAGCAAATACTACAAAAAAATTTGGTAGCAGATGAAAATCTGCCTGGTGTTGTCAGAAGCGATGTTAAGTACGAACCGGCTAAACCCAATCAATTAAACATACCTGATGTTGCCATATCTTTAACTCCTCTGGCTTTACTAATTAGTTGGATAGTTTTCTTTTTAATGTTGCGAAAAAGCCAAGCAATTGTAGATAATAAACGATTTTTTATAATTAATAGTATAAAAAAAGTTCCTTGTAAAAATTGTCAATATTATTCAAACAACCATTATCTCAAATGTGCAGTGAATCCTTCTCTAGTAATGACAGAAGAAGCAAAAGAATGCCCTGAATACTTACTTGATAAAAGCAAATCACACAAAAATATTTTTGGTAGAAATGATGATTCTGAGTAGTGAGTGCTGAGAAAATACTACTCTTTGCTCTGCCCCTGCCGACATTCTCTGACAATATTTTCCACAAATTTGCAAAAATTATTACTTTGCACTAATTTTTTGTGTACCTTTCTGGTATAATTCACAGAACCTCTCGCATCAAAAGCTAGAACTTAGCTTTCGCAGTCGTAATTGTTAGCACAAAAAATTTATTCCTTCTAAATTAAGGCCCTCTTGCCTAAGAGGGTGATTTGTTAATTTATACTTATGATTCCTACCCTAATTTTAGCTTGGATCGTATTTGCAATCTTGTGGAAAATCGTGAAGACAACTATCAGGACTGCACTGACCGTAGCTGCGATTCTCATCTTATTAAATATCAGTTTTGGTATTACTCCCCAAGATATTTGGGATATGATCGCTAATTTACCGCAAACGCTCTCGCAAATACGTAGTGGTAAATAAAAAGTATGAAGGATGAAGTAGCAAAACTTTCATTGAAAGCGGCGGGAAACTCCATCCCCTTGTGGGTGAAGAGGGACAGCCGCCCCGCCGCATGGGGCATTGGGCATTGGGCATTGGGCATTGGGCATTGGGCATTGGGCATTGGTAATTTCTTCGCCATGCCCCATGCCCGATTCCCCATGCCCAAAAACTCCATCCCCTTGTGGGTGGAGTTTTTCATACTTTATCCTTCACCCTTCTCAGTTAGTTATTGTGTAATGAAGAAGCTCTTGCTAATGCATCTTTGACGCTTGCAGGTAGCTGACGCATGATTTTGCCTCGCTCACGGTCTAACGCTACTAAAGTTACTTTAGCAGTTGCGTAAAGTTCCTGCCCATCAGTGGAGGTGATAGCGTAATCCCAATTAATTCTTACACCTGTGACATCCGCCATGCGTGTCTTAACTAATACGGCTTTACCTAATTGAATAGACCGATGGTAGCGCACGGAAAGTTCTACAACTGGTAAATCGCAGCCTAAAGCTACTAAATCTACATACTCAATGCCAATAGACCGCAAACATTCTATCCGTGCTTCCTCCATCCAATTGAGGTATGTACCATGCCAGACAACGCCTGCATAATCGGTGTGGTGGGGTTGGACTCTTACAGGATAAGCAAACCAATTTTCAGATGTATGATTTAATGGGCTGTCAATGGCACTAGTTGGTGGTAATTGGGGTTGACTTGATTGTGCTTGTGACATCTTGCAATTTTTGAATAGCTGTAAATTTTTACATTGAATAGCTTGACACAATTATTCAAGACTTGTTCAAGCCAACTCTTTTCTATTTTGGGATCAAAAACAATAGTTAGAACTAAAGTTGCAGTATCAGAGCAATTTTTGGAGGGTGAGTATTGTTGTATATTTCCTCTCAACCCTGATGAGAAGTAGTTTCTACTCTACAATTGACTACCGTCAGTGAACTCTTGCCGATTGTGGAATTAAAAGCCAGCCAAAACTCAATACAGTTCAGTTAAGCTGATTAGCCATTGATTTGTCACTTATTAAAGAAGCCAGCTCAATTGGGGGATTCTCCCCCAAACCCCCGATTGGGTGACGGTTGCGTCCCCCAAACCCCCTCCAAAATTATTGTTCGGTTTTTTTGTTGAATAACTAGTTTTTTGGTTTTGTTATCAATTAATTTTCCTAACTGAACTGTATTTAGCCAAAACTAAAGTTTGAGCATAAATTTCTGGGAAAATGTGTAAAATTTAAAAGTTCAGCATCTACGCTCCCCAAAATCGGGAGCGTTTTGTTATGCGCTCTTATTTTCAGCGATTCAATTTTTTTGCCTTTTCTATCCTGGTCTTTCTAGTTTCTAGTTGTACAAACCTAGATAATAAACAGGTAAATTCCCCTGTCAGCACACAACAAGGCTCAACAGCAACGCCTCAGGTTTCACCACAGAATCAGCAAGAATCAGAAATCAAACTGCTAAATGACGAGGCTGTTAATATCTTGCAGCAAGGTCAGTTTCAAGAAGCATTACAGAAATTAGAGAAAGGTTTACAGATTAGCCAAGACAAAGGAGAACGTTTTTGGGAAGCTGTCACCTTAAATAATATTGGCAGGTTATACCAAAAACAAGCTAACTACTCACAAGCACTCCAGTCTTATCAGCAAGCTTTAGTAATTAATAGAGAAATTGGCGATCGCGTTCAATTGGGTAAAACTTATAGTAATATCGGTTACTTATTTGATATTCAAAACCAACCAGAGTTAGCAATTTTCTTTTACAAGCATTGTTTGATTAATCGTGAAATCGCGCGCTTAACTCCGGCATTACTTTCGGCACCGCAACCAGATGCCTATAACGTTACTGTTGCCCAAACATATCGGATTTTGGGGGAAAAACTCCTGAAACAAGGACGTGTAGTAGAAGCACAACGGAGTATGGATCTCCTCAAAGTTGAAGAACTCGAGGGATTCCTTAAAGATGTACCAGGTAATCAACGCACCGCTAAAGGTATTGAGATTGCCCCAGGAGAAAAAGTAATTAAACAAAAGTTAGAGCAAACTGGCAATAATGCTGTAGAACTGGGTAAAGAGTTAACAAAACTTCGCAAAATTGCACCCGAACAGCGATCGCCAGCACAAAAACAGCGGCTCGAGCAATTAGTATTAGATCAGCAGAAACTTTTAGAGCAATTCAACAATTTTATTGCCAGTCCAGCAGTTAAGACACAACTAGAGCAACTTAGCGTTACAGCCAAGCGACAAAGTTTAGATTTAGCAAGTATCAACGAACTGAGAGATAATTTGGCTCGTTTATCGCAAAAATCAATTCTTATCTATCCTTTGGTCTTGGATGATAGCTTGGAATTGGTTGTTGTTAGCCCAGAATCTGTACCAATTCATCGTAAAGTTGCCGTCACACGTGAACAGCTTAACCAGACAATTGCTACCTTTCGCCAGCAGCTACAAACTCCTGAACGTAACGACACAGTCATCAAGACAGCTAACCAGTTATATAACTGGCTGATCAAACCGATAGAAAATGAAATTAAAGCTTCAGGCGCAACGAATTTGATGTACGCACCTGATGATCAGTTACGCTATATTCCTCTGGCTGCTTTACATGATGGCAAACAATGGCTGGTGGATCGCTTCAGTGTGAACTACATCACTGCTGCTAGTTTGACTAACTTTAATACTCCACCAGCATCTAGTTTGCGGGTTTTAGCTGGCGCTTTTACTAAGGGTAACTATCAAGTTGAAGTGGGTAATCAAAGGCTAGCTTTTTCTGGCTTACCATTTGCCGGTCAAGAAGTGGAAGGTTTAGCAGCTACGATCCCCGGAACACAAAAACTAATTGATGAAGCTTTCAGTCCCAAAGCAACTATCCCCCAAATGGATGATTATTCCATTGTCCATTTCGCAACTCATGCAGCCTTTGTGGTAGGTAAACCCGAGGATTCATTTATCTTATTTGGCAATGGCGATCGCGTGAACCTGAGAGATGTCGCCAACTGGTCTTTAACTAATGTAGATTTGGTAGTTTTAAGCGCTTGCGAAACAGGTTTGGGAGGCAAATTAGGTAACGGTGAGGAGATTTTAGGGTTTGGCTACCAACTGCAAAAAACTGGCGCTAGAGCAACTATTGCTTCCTTATGGTCTGTAGATGACGGCGGTACTCAAGCATTGATGAGCGCTTTTTATGCCTTGTTATCTCCAGGTAAGCTAACAAAAACTGAAGCCCTTAGACAGGCGCAACTTGCATTGATTCATGCAGACTCTAAGGTAAAAAATAAAAATGTTCCGATAGCAACGAGTAGTGGTTTGAGCCACCCTTACTATTGGGCACCTTTCATTTTAATTGGCAATGGATTGTAATAACTTCGAGTTTTTTGAGTCTGTGGCTGATATCAGCAATAAAACAATCAATTAATGGTAAGAGTGAATGGGTAATCAATGGGCAAAATCACCCAAAATTACCGATTCCCAATTACCAGATAGTGCTTGATGCTTTTTCGTAAATAACCCATTCGACCAAGAATCCTTAAAACTTCTTGACTAGGGTTTTGTTAGCTGTGGAGATTGTCCCCGATTGGTGCTTGACAATATTAGCCAGTTCTTGTAACTGATTAATCGCCTCTGCACCTTCTAATTTCATTAATTCACGGTCATCCCGCATTTCTGTCCAAGTAATCCCATAGTCAGATACTAAAAACCGAATTAGGTGATTATCTCCCAAGCTGACCATAAATGAAGCACTATTCATTTGGTCACCACAGGTATAACAGGAAGCCGGATATCCACGTCGTTCCAGTACAATTGCTAAGGCTTGTAGGTTCATTACCAAGTCTTGAACGAATTGTCGATGTTGATGCGCTAGTCTTAGAAACACTTTTTTCCTCCAGACACCACGGTCATTTGAGTTCTTTTATATTTTCTTTAGATTTTCTCTTCCTCTGGTATTGTAAACTATCCATTACAATAACCATCCATTTACGTAGTCTATTTATTGACTATCTTGCTAGGGTAGTAGATAACGGTTTTTGATGCCGTATCAAAGTATTCAGTTTGAGAAGTCCAAATATCTGACAGAATATTTAAACTTAAGATTGTCTTTATGTGGTTCTGTCAGCTTAGATGCTTATGAGAAACGATCCGATTTAAGAGTAACTCAAATTTGCCACTAGTCAACCATATAGAAAGATACATATTGTATCTCTATCTGCCAGAATAGCCAAATCTATTACGAGTAAAGGCTTCCAGGCAGTTTTTTGTAGCCTGAATCTCAAATACTGGCTTAATAACTTGTTTATTCTCTAACATCTGCTTGATATTGCCCCGGATTGGGTACGCAGAGTCACATTTTTTCACATAATCTAACTTTTGGCAGATGACTGTGTAACTTTTAGACTGGCAATTTCAGAAGCAAGCTGCTTTAGCAGTATTTGTTTATACTTATAAGCTTGGTTAGATAGATGCTAAATATAAAACCAAGTTTGGTAGATTTAATACTGAGAATAACTAATGTTAGAAGATTAATGTTGCCATTTAGGCAAGATTTTTACGGCTTTTGACATCATAGCGAAATGTTGTTTAAGCTACCGAAAATCTCTTGGCAATGACAATCAAATGTAACATAACATACAAAAAAGTTCATGTTTGAGCTTTTGGGATTGGGATTTTGGATTGGGGATCATATCCATATACATAAGTTAGGGGCACAGGATTATTGTGCCCCTTTATAAATTTAAATCAACTCTGTGTGAAAAATAGTTCTGAGTGCTGAGTTGGAGAGACGCGATTAATCGCGTCTTTCCAAGAGTTGTGAGTGCTGTGTAAAAATTCTAATCCCCAATCCCTAATCCCCATTACCCCTTATCCCCAGAGGGGGCCCCGAGTTCCCCAGTCCCCAATCTTAAGAGACTACACTACTTGCCACCAACCAAAAGCGGGGCCAATAAAACGGATGGTAACCCAAGCAGCAACCATCACACCAATACCTATCCAGGCACCGCGAGTAGTCCATTGCACAAATAGTTCACCTTGAGTTTTGGTAATCGGAACCCACGGTAAAATGCGAGTATCTTGACCGTATTTGTCTCCCAGTGTGGTTTTGCGACGCTTTGCTTCACCCATAATCAGCAATTTAAATTCTCAATTCATTTATGTTCTAAGTGTAGATTGGCATTGATTCCAAATGAATCCCATCTCCAGTGCCAATGAAATTGTGGCAGTCAATTGAAGCATAGAATGCCGCAATAAGCTGATGATAACGTTTACTGTGCAGCGATGTCTACGACGGGCTACGCCTACGCGTTGCGGTTGACAACAGTCAACAGTCAACAGTCAACAGTCAACAGTCAACAGTCAACAGTCAACAGTCAACAGTCAACAGTCATTTCTAAGCAGAATTTTCGGCGTTGGGATGGGAGAACAGACTGGGGTCGAGGTAGTTAATTCGCGCCAAGGGACTGAGGGATGCGAGAATTTGTGCGCCATAGCTGCGATTTACGACGCGTCCATCAAGTAAAGCCACAATACCTTGACTTTCGCGCACTGGTGCAACTGCACGTTGTAATTCATTTAAGGCTGTGGGCAATAAATATAAACGGAACCAATCTTGATGCGATCGCTTATAGTGGGCTACCCTACCAGCCACCAAGGGATTTTCTAAAGATGGCAAGGGCAAAGTTGCAATAACTAATAGATTGGGTGCGGGTAAAACACCTTGATGTTCTCGCCAAAATTCCCAACCGCTAATTAAAATCCCGTTTTCATCCAAGCAAGTTTTTTCTACTTGCACCCGCGAACCAAACTCAGAAGCGAGGATTGCTCCGACTTGCGCCTTTAGCGGTACATCCCCAATTAACACAACTGTTAAACCTGATGCAGTCGCACTCAAACACAGCAGCGTCCGCACTTTATGAATAAACGCCGCTTGAAATTCTGGTGTGTTTGGTAGAGGTAATTTGTAGGGTACATACAGTTGAATAGCGTCTGTTTGGCTATCCGCCGAGAACTTCAGACAAGTGACATCCTCCAATCCCAAGCGCTGACGGAACAAAGGAGCTTCTGTTTCTGGTTCTAAGGCACTACCAATGAACACTACAGGTTGTCGTTGCCAAATGGGTGCGACTATTTTTCCTAATTCAATTGGCGCGCAGTGTAAGGAAAATAAACCTTGACGACGAGCGATAGTTGCCCAGAGGAGGGGGGGAGGTGGAGATGAGGAAGATAAGGGGGATGAGGGGGAAAAAGTCTCGTTGATGTCTTGGAAGTAGTGCCAGAAATTTTTCCAAGCGTCGGGTAGTTGAGTACTATCTAAAGCTGAATATAGACGCTGCAAAATTTCTACTTCTAGTTGAGAAATTAGATAACACTCGTAGGGATTAGCTGGGTGCTGAAAAAATTCTTTCGTCAAATGCGATCGCGCCGAACGAATTAAGTCCGCTTGTTCTGGACAAGCCAGCATCAGCTCATCCCAATCGTGGGGTTGAATAGTTTGGGTAAGTTGATGGCGTACCCAATCTTCTAAATCATCCACGCCATCAATAATTGTGGGAATCCCTTCAGGAAAATGAGGCACATTTTTTATCTGTCTGCTTAACCAAGCTGCTGGGGTAGTTAGCAGTATCCCTTGGAACTCAGAACCAGGCCAATCGTCCCCAGTTCTAATAGGCTTTTTAGCTTGCAGCCACTCTTGTAGCCGCGGAATTTCAACTTTTAACAAGCGTTGTTGCACGGATTCCGGAGCCACAATAATTACAGGGCCATGCCACATCAATGCCGATGCTATAAAACTAGTGCGATATCTTCCCTGATAACCGCTAACAGCCCCGACTTGAATTAAGGCGCTACGTCCCAACCGTAAGGCGCGTGCTACCAACCTTGCCATCGTCAAATGATGGGGCCAGGAAGGGAACCCCGCCTGCGATCGCAGGAAGTTATGTAATGACAAATGAACTTCTGCCTCTATCACACGCTTTTAATCCCATTAAAATATGATTTTTACTTCCAATTGCCCCATTTCTATTATCTTGGCATTAGCCATCAGTCAGTAGTTATTTGTAGTCAACAATGACCAATCACCTATTTCCCTAAATTATGCCAACTTACACAGGAATTTCCAGCGAAGCCTTTAGGCATCCACTGGATCGCCAAGCCGAGCAAGCTTTACGTAATTTGCCAGGATTTGATTTAATCGCCCGTAAGTTTGTGGAATTTATCTATGAACGCCCACAATTAGTTTATTTAATGGGTAACGCCATCCAAGTTGGGCCACGTCAATATTCCACTATTTACCAGATTTTTCGCGAATGTGTACGAGATTTGGATATCTATCCGGAACCTGCACTGTTTGTCTTGCAAAACCCCCAAGCCAATAGCTATGCGTTGGGGCAAGAGAATCCTTACATAGTCATAAATACAGGGATACTGGACTTACTAGACGAAGTCGAAATTCGGGCGGTGCTAGCCCATGAACTGGGGCATATTAAATGTGGTCATACTATTTTAATTCAAATGGCGATGTGGGCGATGAGTGCTGCTTCGGCCTTAGGAGAGTTAACCTTTGGGATCGGAAATTTTGTTACTCAAGCCTTAATTTACGCCTTTTTTGAATGGCGGCGCAAAGCAGAGTTATCGGCAGATCGTGCAGCGCTGTTATTAATAGATGACTTAAATCCCGTAATGTCTTCAATGATGAAAATTTCTGGTGGTAGTATCAAATATGCCCACGAATGTAATTTACAGGAATTCATCAATCAGTCAGAAAATTACAAAGCATTAGACTCTGATGGATTGAATCAAGTCTACAAGTTTTTGTTGTATAACGGCGCTCAAGGCATGATGCTAACTCATCCGTTTGCTGTAGAGCGTGTACACTATTTACGTGAGTGGGCAGTATCAGAAGAGTATCAGCAAATTCGCCAAGGAAACTATCAGCGATCGCCTGCTTCGGGAGCAGTAAATGTTACCTCCGAATCTTCCGAAAATGATGCAGAAAATTTGCGCCGTCAAATTGAAGAATTGCAACAGGAAATTAACAGAATCAAACGGTCTGAGTGATATTTACTACTGAGTAGGTAAGTAATCGCAATTACCTTGAAATATGTAAAGTTTTATAGGGGAAAGGTTAAAGGCAAAGGGTTAAAGGTTTGTGCTTTGCCCTTTCCCCTTTCCCCTTATCTTTTGTAATTAACTGACAAATATTCATAATTTGAGAGTTGAACCCCTTTTCTCGTAATATGAAAATATAGCGGTTCCTAGTCTAGGGAAATACACATTTATCGGCGTTTATCGGCGTTTATCTGCTTCCAACGTCGGTTAATTTTTATCGCTGTACTTCACCAATATAGGAATCGCTATAAATCACCTGGGATTAGCTAAGAACTGGAGTTAAGAATATTGAATATTTCCAATATATTTCATAAATTTATATCTATATTATCTACTATTTCTCTTTTGATATTATTGCTACCTGGAATTGCTATAGCATTACCACAAAAAATCAATACTCAACCTAACTTGATGATTGCTCAAGCTCCTAAATCTTATTCTGACAGTGATTTAACTCCCTTACAGAAACAAAGACTCCAAGCTATAAGGCAACGAAGAAATAAAGAAATTTACGCAGTTTTAAATTCCTCACAACGGGCAAAATTAGCTGAAGAATTGCATCGTGGTACTGACTTTAACCAAGCCTTAGACAAACTGAATTTAAAGCCAGAACAGAAAGAAATGATTCAAGCAATTTTGCATTTTACTAACTTGAAGATGAAATTTAAGAATAATGGGTAATTGGTAATTGGTAATTGATGATTCTATCCCTTTTCCCCTTTCCCCTTTCACCTTTCCCCTATTCCCTATTCCCTATTCCCTGTTCCCTTTTATTCCTGTGACAAACGTTTAACCGCTTCACCCCCTAATAATTGATGTGCTTGTTTCAAAATTTGGGGGATTTTCTGGGCTTGGGGACTATGAGCAAGACATGAGCGTAAGTCTAGTTCGTCTATTTTGTCGGCTTTGTTGCCAGGAAACCAGTGACTAGCATTGCCTAGTAAGTTGTAGCGCATTTTGGCGTAGTCAATCATATCGTAGGCGATCGCTAAATTCCACAGCCACAATATGACTTGCATATTCACTTTTCCCGGTGTTTGCTCAAAGCTGGGCAAATTGACGCGCCAGGTTTTTACCCAGTCTTCTCCTAAAGTGGCGATCGCTTCTGCTTCTAACCGGGCAATGATTGGCGGTAAAATTTCATCGGCTCTGTCTAGCAAGTCTAGGGTTTTCAGGTGTTCGTCAAAGTCTTGGGGTTTGGATGCGCCTAAGCTGAGGGTATGTACCTGGGGATGACTGAGGCAAAATAAATCGTTAAACACCATCGGACTCAAAGGCGCGCACAAATCCAATAATTTTTGCGGTGGGTTGTAAAGCTTTCCGCCTTTATCAGATGGGCTAATGATAAATACTCCCATATCGTGCTGAGTAGCTGCGGCAATTGCAGCCCAATTCCATTGATTGATGTAGTACCAATGCAGATTCACATAATCAAATTGATTGGTATTAATGGCTTTTACAATTAAATCTGTAGCACCGTGGGTAGAAAAGCCAATAAATCGTACTTTGCCTTCAGCTTGTAACTGTTTTGCTACTTCTAAACAGCCACCAGGACGGATGCTATGGTGCAAAGATTCAGCATGATTAACACCATGTAGCCCTAGTAAATCAACATAATCTAGTTGCAGATAATTTAGCGATCGCTCAAATGTTTCTCTAAATTCTTGAGGATCTGCAACTGGGCTAACTTTTGTCTGCACAATCAACTTTTCGCGGGGAAACTTGGGTAATACTTGCCCCAATTGCATTTCTGAAGTGCCATAACCACGGGCAGTTTCGATATGATTAATGCCTAAATCTAGCGCCCGGCGAATCGTCGCTTCCAGATTATCCTGCTTATCTTGGGGAATCTCTGCTGGGGAAACATCCTGCCATTTGAACTGGTATCTCATCCCACCGCAGGAAAATACCGGGATTTGTAATTCTGTGCGTCCAAATCTTCTGTATAGCATTGATGATAGGGGAAGGGGGAACGGGGAATGGGGAACGGGGAATGGGGAACGGGGAATGGGGACAGAAAGAAGTTTACAGCAGTTTTTAGGGATTTATATCCCACGTGGATGTGTGTATTTCTGCTACTTGAAAATTTTTAAATTCATGCTTTCGCTTTTTTCTTGTGAAAACATTGCCAGGTTTTATCGCATCCCAAAATTAATCAGCCTACGGCTAAACCAAAAAGTAAGCTGTAAGCAATTGATATTGCAGTTCTGATTGGCGAGGTTATTTTCCTCGTGAACGAGGCTCGGAAGCTCGTCAATGAGGTTATTTTCCTCGTGAATGAGGCTCGGAAGCTCGTCAATGAGGTTATTTTCCTCGTGAACGAGGCTCAGAAGCTCGTCAACGAGGTTATTTTCCTCGTGAATGAGGCTCAGAAGCTCGTCAATGAGGTTATTTTCCTCGTGAACGAGGCTCAGAAGCTCGTCAATGAGGTTATTTTCCTCGTGAACGAGGCTCAGAAGCTCGTCAATGAGGTTATTTTCCTCGTGAACGAGGCTCGGAAGCTCGTCAATGAGGTTATTTTCCTCGTTAAACAGTAAATATACTGAGGCGATCGCCTGAACAATTCCATAGTGCGATGCCTACGGCTGGCTACGCCTACACTTTGCTGCAAAATAATACTTACTGAGTAAACATCAGCCCTTGAGTTACGATAACACCTGCAAATACCTCGCAGAAAACTACCCAGCCGATTTTGCCAGATGGCTACTTGCGTCTGAAACTTCAGATATCCAAGTACTTAAAACCGAATTAACTCTAGAACCGATTCGCGCTGATTCTGTTACCTTCCTGCAAATCGCCAATCAAATCCTGCATTTAGAGTTTCAAACTTCACCCAAATCCACACCACCCCTTGACTTTCGGATGCTAGATTACTACACCAGATTAAAGCGTCAATACGGGTGTGAGATTCAGCAGGTACTCATTTTCCTGCAATTTACATCTTCAGAAATTGCTTATCAAACCCAATATGTAGACACCAACACCATACATAAATACCGTGTCATTCGCCTTTGGGAAGAAGATCCCACACCTTTGCTAGCTAACCCCGCACTTTTACCTCTGGCGACATTAGCGCAAAGTAACTTCCCAGAAGACTTATTACAGCAAGTAGCGACTGCTGTGGATATGATTGAAGAAACAGATGAGCGACAGAATATATCAGCTTGCGTACAACTTCTAGCTGGTTTGCGGTTTGACAAAAGTTTAATTACACAGCTTTTTCGAGAGGATATTATGCAAGAATCTGTGATTTACCAGGATATTTTGCAGAAGGGAGAAGAACGAGGAAAGAAACAAGAGGCGTTACAACTAATTCTGCGTCTTTTGACACGACGGTTTGGTGCAATTGAGCCGCAGACGGAACAGCAGATTCGTGCTTTATCTGTTGCTCAACTAGAAGATTTAGCCGAGGCGCTGTTAGATTTCACTAGCCAAGCTGATTTAGTCAATTACCTGACAAATATCTCCCCAGCTTAAGCAGATACAGAAAAATAAGCGATCGCCTGAATAATTCAGCAAGGCGATCGCTTGACTTTTAAGATATTCGCTACACAGTTTAAGTTTTTTGACTAAAACAATAAAATTAAGGAAAACATTGAGGTATCGACTCAAATATGAGTACTTTGCCAGAAATTGAAGCCGCTATCAAACAATTATCGGAAAATGATATTCGTCAACTAGCTGCTTGGCTGGAAGAATATTTAGAACAAATGTGGGATAAACAAATCGAAACTGATTTGGTATCGGGAAAATTAGATAAATTAATCGCGAAAGCTGAAGCCGATATTGCAGCAAACCGGGTGCAAGATATAGATGAAATCCTTAACAACTCCTGATTTTTGGGAAGCTTATGCGCGACTACCAGATGATGTAAAGGAACAAGCAAAAAAAGCCTATCAAATTTGGCAAGAAAATCAATCTCATCCGTCTTTGCACTTTAAGAAAGTTGGCAAAAATCTTTGGTCTGCGCGTGTTAGCGGTGGATATCGCGCTTTGGCTTTAAAAAAGGGAGATGATTATTACTGGTTTTGGATCGGTACTCATGATGAGTATGATGCATTGTTGAATTAAAATCCAACTAATTATGCATTACCAGGCCCAGCCTGGTAATGAGGTGATGCTAAATATTCGCTTGCTGACGTTGATAAAGTGACCAGTACAATCCCTTTTGCTGCAACAATTGCGGATGAGTACCACGTTCTGCAATTACCCCTTGTTCCATCACCAAAATTAAATCCGCACGTTTGAGGGGGGCGAAACGATGGGCGATAAGAAATACGGTGCGGTTGGCGGAAATTTTTTGTAGGTTTTGCAGTACTTGCTGTTCGGTTTCGCTATCTAAGGCGCTGGTGGCTTCATCCAAAATTAAAATCGGTGCTGAGGAAAGGAACAACCGCGCTAGGGCTATGCGTTGTCTCTGTCCCCCTGATAAAGCTGTACCCCGTTCGCCCACATTGGTTTCGTAACCGTAGGGTAATTGACTGATGAAATCATGGGCTACGGCTAACCTAGCGGCTTCTACTACTTGCTCGGCGGTAATATCGGGGTTGCCGAGGGTGATATTTTCTAAGATGGAACCGTTAAATAAAAAGTCTTCTTGTAAAACAACACCAATTTGTTGCCGCAGTGAAGCTAAATCGGCACTTTTGATATCAAAACCATCAATTAAAATGCGTCCTGATTCTATTGAATATAGGCGTTGTAATAATTTTGAAAGGGTACTTTTACCAGAACCGCTACGCCCAACAATACCGACAAATTGTCCGGGTTCAACATTAAAAGAAATGCCGCGTAATACTGGTTCTGTACTTGCTTGATAACGGAAAAATACTTGCTCAAAAGTGATTTGTCCGTTGAGATTTGGTAATACTAAGCCTGTCCCTGGTTCTGCTTCTGGTGCAACATTCAGAATATCACCAATTCTATCTACAGAAAGTAGAACTTGTTGCAGATTTTGCCACAATTGCACAAGGCGTAACAGTGGCCCAGTGACTCTTCCTGATAACATTTGAAAAGCTACCAGTTGACCAATTGTAAGTTGATGATCAATAACTAATTTTGCCCCAAACCAGAGAATTAACAAGGTAGAAAAATTGGTGAGAAAGTCACCCAAATTGCTGCTGATGTTAGAGGTAGTAGAGGCTTTAAAACTGGTGCGAATGAAGCGCGCAAATAAACCTTCCCAGCGATCGCGGGCTACTGGTTCGGCTGCATGGGCTTTAACTGAATGTATCCCGGTAACTGTCTCAACCAAAAACGATTGACTATCAGCGCTGCGGTTAAAGGTTTCATTCAACCAACCCCGCAAAATTGGTGTCGCCACAATAGTTAATGTGGCAAATAATGGCAATACCGCCAAAGCCACAAAGGTGAGGGGAATATTGTAATAAAACATCAATGCTAAATACACCACAGCAAAGATGCTATCCAAAATCACCGTTAAGGCTGTACCTGTGAGAAATTGGCGGATTTGTTCGAGTTCTTGAACTCTTGCTACTGTGTCCCCAACACGCCGCGATTCAAAATAAGCTAAAGGCAAACGCATTAAGTGACGAAATAGCTGCGCTGATAAACTTAAATCTAAACGTCGGGCGGTATGGGTGAAGATAAATAAACGCAGTATGCCGAGTACAGCTTCAAATATTGCTACCAATAAAAGTGCGATCGCCATGACATCGAGAGTCGGTAAACTCTCTTGCACCATGACTTTATCAATCACAACTTGGGTAATTAGCGGTGTTGTTAACCCCAACAGCTGCAATGTCAAAGACGCGAGTAAAACTTCGCCGAGTAATCCGCGATATTTCCAAACTGCGGGAGTAAACCAACTCAGATTAAATTTTTCTTGCTGAGAAATCAGTTCTACTGTCCACATTTGCCCATCCCAAGCTGCTTCTACCACAGATTGGGGGAGACTTTCACAAGTGCGATCGCTATTGAGGGGATTAGCGATAATTAAGCGATCAGCTTTGACTCCATAGGCTACTACCCAGCTAGGACTTTCTTGTGAGCCAGAATTCCACTGTATCAAAGCCGGAAATGACAAGGCGCGCAAATCAGTCCAATTAATTTGCAATCGCTGCAACACCAATCCTAACTTTTCTGCTGCTTCCACAACATTTTTCGGGCGTTGTCCCCGCAGTTGGCGTTGTACCCATTCCAGCTTCACAGCATGATCCAAATGCTGCGCCACCATCGTTAAACAAGCTGCGGCTGTATTCCAGCTAGCGACAAACGGATAGTTATAGGTGGGGATTAGGGATTGGGGATTGGGGATTGGGGATTGGGGACTGGGGACTGGGGATTGGGGACTGGTGATTGAGGACGTGATAATTTCCCCTTCCCCCTGCTCCTCTGCTCCTCTGCTCCTCTGCTCCTCTGCTCTCTGCTCATCCTGTACGCCTTGAAAGAAGCTTTCCATTTGTGGCGTAGAAACTTCTTTCCATAATGCTGTTTCCCAACAGACTACGATGACTTCTTTACTAGCAGCTACAGCTTTGCATTCTACAGCTAAATTTTGTAAGTCACCAAACCAATCACCTGCTTGCAAAGCAGCTAATGGCTTGCCAATTCCTTCTTCACGCAAGCGCACTTTACCAGTAACAAGAAAAAACTGATAACCTCCAATAGTATTTGACCAAATTTTTTCACCAAGACGATAGCGACGAATTTCTGAGTGATTTTGTAATCGAGTTTGTTGTTCAGGAGTCAGCCAGCATAGAGGTGGTTGATTCCAGGGTACAGAAGCTAGCACGTTTATTCGTAAAGATTGATTATCCAGAAGTTTTATTTCACTTGTAATTTGACTGTCAGCTTTTGAATTTTCTCTGCTAGCCATTTTTCAAACAACTCATTTTGTAGCACTTGCTTTAGTTGAGTATCTTCTAAAGAAGCTGGCAGAAATTGTTCTAATCGAAACAAACCATAACGTTCTTCTAGTTCTATTGGCCCAATCAATTCTCCGGGAACTGCTGCATCAATTGCGGCTCTGATTTTATCTGGTAATGTTCCCCGACTAATTGGCCCCATCATGCCGTTAACAATGCGATCTTCTGCTAAGGAATATTCTTTAGCTAGTTGCTCAAAACTACCTCCTTCTTCAATTTGAGTTAGTAGTTCTTCGCAAAGCTCGCGATTATCAACAAAAATCCTCGATAGTACCACCCGATCTAAATAAATTTTTCGCTCAATGAAATACTCTGGTAGTTTCGGTTCTGTAACTAAAGCTTTCAGTTTTTCTAACTTAAAGTTGTAGGCAGCTGATGCATGAAAGGTGGCGTAATCTGTGCCATTTTTCTTTAACCATTCTTGAAAAATTTGGGGGTCTGTGAGTTGATTTTTGAGACGAAAATCAATAATTGTCTGTTCAGTTAAAGCCGGATTGATCTCAATATCGTCTCTAGTATTGATTTCTTGTTCAATCACGTACTGGCGAATAATATCGCCGATAAACTGCGACAATTTGCCGGAGGCTTGGAGATATTTTACTGCTTGTTCAATAGAAATAGATTGCCGATCAACAGTTAAAAATGATAAAGATTCCATAAAGCAATCCTGAGAGGAAAAATTAAATTTTTTATACTATTACAACCACAATCATCTATAAATAGCCATATAATGAGTTACCCATATACATTATTAATTTCATTAAATAAAATAATTTAGAAAATCATTTTTGATATTTACTAATATTCTTTTAGTAGAAAGGAATTGCTAAATTTAGCGCTTGCCCATCTACGAAAAATTTATATATTGAAATTTCAGAGCGAGAATTAAGCCATTACACTGGCCCAGGTAAAGGCAATTAACATAGCAGCGATCGCACCAATCAAGGTATTGATAATATTGACCAATTCATTGGTGAGCCAAGTATATTGAGATTGCAGCGTTGCGCCAATGACGCTTTCTAAACTGGTAGCAATCAAAGCTGCGATCGCACACCAAACTACACCAGCAAAATCGATTAAACCGACACCCCAACCAATAAAGGCGATTGCAATGGAAGCCACAACCCCAGCGAAGGTTCCTTCTAAACTCACTGCGCCTTCGGTTCCGCGAGGTACTGGTTGCAATGTGGTAATCAAAAAGGTTCGTTTACCGTATGCTTTACCTACCTCACTCGCACAAGTGTCAGAAAGTTTGGTACTAAAACTCGCCACATAGCCCAAAATCAATAGAGAGTTGAGACTAATGACTACAGACTGGGGAAGAGAAAAGAATCCTGCACTTAACGTTCCGATTCCTAAAGCACACAGCGCCGCAATCAACGCCGAACCCCAGACATTTTCCGGGCCTCTAGCCCCAGAACGCTTTTCTGCAATCCCTTCAGCTTCCTTTTGAGCTATCCCAATGCGTGTTACCCCAGAACCTACTAAAAAATAAAACGCTACTACTAGATACCCCTGCCAACCTAATGTTCCCCAAATAATTACGCCTAATACCCAGGCGTGGAATATTCCTGCTGGAGTCAGCAGCTTTTTGGGAGCAATCCAAACTAAAGCCAATAAAATGGCATTCAATCCCACTCCCACCAACCAAGGATTCGCAGAATCAAACAAAGAGAGCATTAGCAATATATGACAATTAGTGTGGCCCGAATATCAACAGAATAGCGAATTTCTCACTTTGCTGCTGGATCGTCTCCACCCCCTAATCCAACAATTACAGATATTCCTTCCTCTTTCCGGAAAAACCTATATGATTCACAAGATTAATTTTGATGAATAAATTATTTTGTAGTCAGCACTTCAATCCGGATTTCCCACACTTATATTGCTGAATACGTAATAAAATTCACTTGTTAGAGGCTACTTATAAAGTAGAGTGCGTTAGGCACTGATTTCCAATATAATTTGTCACGAAATAACTATCCTAGCGCCTAAAGCAAAGCCGCATGGATGGTGCGTTGATTATACCATTTGGCAAAAAACGCAACAGATTGGTAGTAGGGGCACGGCATCCACAATCTTTCGGTATATCAAATTATATTACTGGTGCCGTGCCCTACAAAGAGTTTATTTTTCGTCAACATTATTTGAATTGTTATTCGTATAATTAATAATTTCAGAATAAATCATATATAGTACTAACAACTACTAGTGTTCTAGGCAAAAGCTATGAGCGCAACTTTATTTCATCTTGCTTTCCCTGTAACTAATATTGCCGAAACCAAAGCATATTATGTTGATGGTTTAGGCTGTATTCCTGGGCGTGAAAATCCCCATGCTTTAATCCTTAATTTATTTGGTCATCAATTAGTAGCTCACGTTACTAAAGAACCATTAACACCACAACGTGGTATCTATCCAAGACACTTTGGGCTAGTTTTTACAGCCGAACAAGACTGGCAAGATTTATTAGAAAAGGCACAAAAGCAAAAACTACTATTTAAAGAAGAAGCGAAATATCGTTTTGTTGGTTTACCTTTAGAGCATCGTACTTTCTTTTTAGAAGATCCCTTTTATAACTTGATGGAATTTAAATATTACTGTCACCCAGAGGCGATTTTTGGAAGTTCTCAGTATACGCAAATTGGGGATAGGGTTTAATTGGTTCTGTTAAGGTTTCTGCTACTATTTTCAAACACCTAGCATCAGTTAGCATCCAAGGGTGTAATCCCACAGGTAAAACTACCTCTCTTCCCACTGGCATTTGTGAACTCTTAGCTGGGACGATCATCAAATCATAGGGAGTCCAGATTGATGTAAAATTAATCGCCTCCAACATTGCGACATCAGAATTCAAATCATTGAGTAAAGCACTGTTGGGGCGCATCTGCACGCAACCAGGTCGCAGAGAACCATAAGCGATCACCGTACCATGATGGGGCGAAGCAATTGTTATAAACCTCTGTACGTGGTTTATTCCCCCAAGCCTTTGGATATAGTAACGGCTGACAATTCCTCCCATACTGAAAGCCACTAAATCTAGTGGTTGTTCTGGGGGAAATTCTTTGGCGACATAGTCTGCTACCTGCTGTGCCAACTTATCTAAACCGACTGCACCATTATTAGGCACTAAATCTAAAGCATATACAGACCAACCTTGTTGTTTTAAATATTTCCCCATGCGGTAGAAAACTGCGCCTGTGTCATCAATACCATGTATTAACAACAGGGGATTGCGCTGCTGATTGTTAGTGTTTATCTCCATATCTTTGCTTAATCACTTCTGTAGAAAATCTAACTAGTCTGTGCCTGATTGACAAAGAAACTATGACAGTAGTTTCACTGGTTAACAGCTAGCCACTGCATTAGAATTTTTAATGGTATGGAGCAGATAACAAAATGTTAATTTTTGTTACGCCAACTTTCAGAATCTTGCCCTCAGTTACAGTAAAATTTAATAATTAATTTCCAGTGTATGCATTGTATGCAGGGTGCGAGTGCTTGTACAAATCAGTTGAAAATACTTGCCCTGTATTATTATTACAATGTTGATTAAGTAGAAACCTATATTGGTTGTCATCTAGAATAAGATCACGAAAAGTAAAAAAACGTAAAATAATGTCGTAATTTTTAACAATTACGGTAGGGATTCCAGATTTAAAAGGCAGGGAGAGATTGTAATGGATTTTATCAAAAAGTTGATTGCAGGGATTGTCAGTTTTATTACTGGACTATTACCAGGTAAAAATAAGAAAAGCAATGGTTACTACTTGGAGCTAGATGAATCCAAGGAAGCAAAGCCTGTAGCTGCTGTTAAGGAAGCAGCTAAAGAAGTAGGAGATAGCGCCAAGAAAGCAGCTGTAGCAGTTGCAGATAATACCAAGAAAGCAGCCGAAACAGTTGCAGATAATGCCAAAAAAGCAGCTGAAACAGTTACATCACAAGCTCCAGCACCATCATTGAATGGTACAAAAACTGCTGCATCTAAATCATCTAAGAAAAAATCAGCTAAAGAACCAAAACCTGCTGATGTTGCTCTAGTGCAGACTGCTGAAGGCTTGAAAATTGAACCTGGTAAAAATGACAAAGCTGTATCAGCCAAAGTAGTTAAAGAACAACCAAAAGAAACCACCTTTGCACCCAAATATGTTGCTGCTGGCGCTGGTAGTTCTAACGGTCGTCGTCGTCCAGGAGCTAACATGAGTGTTTATTTAGATATGGCACGTCAAGTCAAAACTCCTGGCTAATATGTTGATTTAGGCAGAGGGTTTTTTGGATTTTGAATCTTCAATCGAAAAATTTAAGATCCAAAATCTAAAATTCCCTAAGATGTGAAAATACCAACCCACTATATAAATGAAATGCTGAGTCCCAATTAGTCTTATCCCTGCGAAACAGGAGAACGTGAGACTGAATGTTACTCAGCATTTCTGTATGGTCTAATATTGTCTCAGCAAAGTGTGTAAAATCTGACCATACTTTGACTTCGGGAATTTGCTTTCCCAGCCATTCTTGTAAAATATTCCAATTAATTTTGATAGTATTTTGGTTAGGGTGAGTAGCGATTTCTAGCCCTTGTTGAAATTGATAGCTTTGATCGGAAAGCCGCAAAATGCAACGCCTACTGGGTAGGTGTAAATCGCAAAATTCGGCATAATCTTGAGTTTGAGTTTTGCGTTCTAGTTTACGTTGCGCGTTAACGTCTACAACTTGTTCAAAAATCGGCAGCATTCCCGACACTCGTGCTTTCACCTCTGACCAATTAAACGTTAAAGAACCAAGTTGACTGGTTTGGTTACGACAAACCACAGTAGTATTTGTTGCCGATTCAGCAAAATAATTAACTTGAAATACTTGAATCTGCTTAATCTCGGCAATTGTTGCCCAAAAGCAGGGAATACCTGCATTTTGTAATTGTGTACCGTAAAATTTCAATTCACCGATTTGTCCAGTGCGATATAACTTCCAGCCGCGACTAGGCAAAGTTAATCTGGCAGTATAAGTGTCAATTTGCCATATTTGGGCAAATTTCGGGGCTGCTTCGGCTTTTAATTCGTTGCTGAGAGGTTCTAAGACAAGTAAGCCTAGTTCAGTCTCGCTAGGTTCTGTTGTCGCCTGAATAATAGCCCTTTGTCTAACTTCTTGCTCAATTTCTTGGATTCGCTGCAAACCCTGACGCGCTTGCATCAAAATTTTACTATTGGTTGTACTTCGTAGCAGCTGCCGATAAATTTTTTCCGCATTCTCGTACTTTTTTGAGACTTCATGCAGCCGCCCTAAATAAAATTGCACCCAAGGATTTTCTGGTGATTCTTTTAACAGCTGTTGGAGTAATTTAGCTGCGGTGCTATAGTCTTTACGTTCAAAGGCCGTGGCAACTTGTTCAATCATCACTTTGTTTACATCCACGCGAAAAGAATGTCTCGCGCCTACCCTGCGGTAACGGCTGGGCTAAGTGCATGAGATATACATCATTTATACTTCACACGCTGCGGAAACTAGTGATAAAGCCACTACTGGCGCTGTGACTGCTCGCAAAATTCTCCGACCAAGGGAAACTGGTTGAAATCCTGCTGCGATCGCACTATCAATTTCTGGTTGTGTCCATCCACCTTCTGGGCCTGTAGCTATAACTAGTTCTTGGTCATTTGTCATTTGTCCTTGGTTTTGCAAGCACTTTTTGAGGTGAGGTAAATTTCCTCGCGCTTCACAGATATATTTGTGGCTGTTGGCAAAAGACAAACTACTGCTAAAAGCCACAGGTTCTAAAATTGTCGGTATAAAAGCGCGCTCCGATTGTTCCGCAGCTTCCGCCGCAATCCGCCGCCAGCGTTCCAATTTTTGCGGGCTGGGTTGCAGTAAAGTGCGATCGCTCAATACTGGGGCAATAGTTGTGACTCCCAACTCTGTGCAACACCTAACGACTTCATCAAAGCCGCTACCTTTGGGTAAAGCCACCATCAGAGTAATTGATACAGGTAACTCAGTTTCCACCACCAAAGCTTCTAAAACCTGCCCTTGCTCCCCTAATAGCTGCGTCAACCACCATTTACCCTTACCATCCATCGCAATAAAGCGATCGCCCTCACGCAACCGCAACACCCTTGCTAGATAGTGTTGTTGTTCTTTGGTGAGTGAAATTTCCCCTGCTTGGAGTTGAGAAGGTGCGATCGCAATTCTTTGTAGTTGAGACATAAGATTTTCCGCACTGAGTGAGTATCAATATTTGTTTGCTTTCCGTAGTAACTTCGGTTTTTAGGGAAATATCTGTGTATATCTTCATAAAAACATTAAAATCGAATAAATCCACTTCAGTAGTTTCTCGTAAGTATGCGGAATCAAGGCTAGGAGTGAAAAACGATGCAGGTTATTAATTGAACTTGGGGAACGATTCTGGATGACCAACGATAGCCAGATTAGAATTCTGTTTTTGACGGCTGAACCTACTGATACTGCTAGGCTGCGTTTACAAAAAGAGTTACAAGAAATCAAACAAAAGCTACAACTAGCCAATCAGCGAGCAAGATTTCTGTTAGAGTTCGGATTTGCTGTGCGTCCAGGAGATGTGAGCCAAGAATTACTGAATTTTCAGCCTCATATTGTACATTTTTCTGGACATGGCATAAGTACTGGTGAGCTTTGCTTTGAAAATGAGTTAGGTAAAATGCAGCCAGTAACGCCCCAGGCTTTAGCTGCGTTGTTTGAATTAGTAGCCCATCAAGTTCAATGCGTAGTTCTAAATGCTTGTTATTCAGACATTCAAGCCAGAGCTATTGCCCAGCATATCTCGTTTGTAATTGGTATGAATAGAGCAATTGGCGATCAAGCTGCGATCGCTTTCGCCGTTGGTTTTTATAAAGCACTGGGGGCGAATCGCTCACCTGAAGAGGCTTATGAGTTTGGCTGTGTAGAAATTCAACTGCAAGGTATTCCCGAAGAATCAACTCCAGTCCTCCGTAAAAAGATAGTAAATCAATCCCCTAACGATGTTTATATAGAACGCCCTCCTACCGAGCAGCGCTGTTATGAGGCGATTAAGCAGCTAGGTGCCCTAATCCGGATTAAAGCGCCTGACAAGATGGGGAAAACATCTCTGATGAACAGGATTCTTACTTATGCAAGAGCGAATAACTTTCAAACCGTAACTTTGAGTTGTCGGCGGTTAGTAAATCGCCAAGTTGCGACTGATATGGAGAGATTTTTACAGTCATTTTGTGGTGTTATTAGTAACGAGCTAGGGTTGAGTAATAAGGTAAATGAGTATTGGAATAATCAACTAACTCCTAGTTATAACAGTAGCGAATACTTTAAAAAATACTTATTACCAAACACAGCTAATGATTTTGTTTTAGCTCTGAATGATGTCGATTTAATTTTTGAACATCATGAAATTGCCCAAGATTTTTGTAGTCTGCTGCGGAGTTTTCACGATATGGCAAGACGCGGCGATCCAAATAGCAAGATTTGGGAAAAGCTCCGTTTGATCATTGTTCATTCTACAGAATTTTATACCTCTTTAGATATCCATAGCTCACCTCTTGCTAATGTAGGTTTAGTCGTTGATTTACCTGAACTTAGTCGGGAGCAAGTACAAAAGTTACTCAAGGCTCATGATCTTAAGTTGAAAGGACAAAACATTGATCAACTGATGGCTATGGTAGGAGGTCATCCTTATCTTCTGCGAATTAGTATCGATGAATTTAAGTTTAATAAAAAGAAATTTGAGCAATTTTTAAAAGAAGCACCCACCCCATCTGGAGCATTTAGTGACCATCTACGCGAACTCTTGGAACAACTCGAAAATAATCTAGAGTTGAGAACAGCATTCAGTCAAGTTATATCGGCGGATGCAGAAACTCCAGTTAAGTTACGTCCGCAGATTGCAAAGTCTTTGCAACGTTTGGGATTGATAAAGTTAAAAGGTTATTTTGCAGAACCGCGTTGTGAATTATATCGGCTTTATTTCCAAATGTTCCTTTAACAGATAGTAGATAGGTAAAAATTAACAATGAATCAAGCAGAAAAATATTATCAAGTTAGCGGAACTTTAAAACCTGATCATCCTAGTTATATAGAGAGACAAGCTGACAAAAATCTGTATGAGGAATTGAAAAATGGAAATTTTTGCTATGTATTGAACTCTCGACAGATGGGTAAGTCAAGCTTACAGGTAAGAGTCAGTCAAAAGTGTAAGGATTCAGGTCTAAAATTGAGGAACTAGAGAAGGGCGAGACTGAGAATTAATAGAGTCAGCAATTAGTGCTTGTACAAAAAAATCAATAACAGACAGACTTTGACGACGACAGGTTTGAACCACCGTCAACAAATTGGCAGTATGTTGAAACCGCTCCATCGAACGGGAACCACCACTAACTTTACGTTTTGTCACAGCCAAACGCAGCGATCGCTCGGCTTGATTGTTATCAGGAGGAACTTCAGGGTTGTCAAGGAAATACCACCATTGGGAGGCTTTATCGCGCAAGGAACGTAAAAGGTTTCCTGCTGTAGCTCCGGCTAAGTTAATCCAGTCATCAAGTGTTTGTTGCAATTTAGATTTGAATTGATTGACCCAATCGTTATAACTGGCGCAGTCAAGAGTCTCAAACCATTGGGCATAATTTCCAAAAGCTTCATCAATTAAATCCACAAATGCTTCACCAATAGCTTGGTTGTGAAGACCTGGAAGTTGAATTAGTTTTTTGAAGTGACGGCGTAGATGAGCCAAACATTTCTGCTGCTCAGGCACCGCATAGCCATTGTAAACACTAAAATCATCGCTGCTGATTACCCCTGTATATTTAGCCCCTAAAATGGCTTCTAGTTCTGCTCTGGAACGAGTGTCAGCAGCAGTAAACAGGCAAAACTCAGAATTGGCAACTACCCACAACCATTCTTTAACTCCCTTGACAGACCAAGGTGTTTCATCCACATGAATGTTAGGTTGTGTCTGTTTTACCCAATTACTTAACTCAGTAATGCTTGGTTGAATCGCTGTTTGAATTCGTTCATTTGTGGTGACTAAAGTTCCCAGCCCAATTTCAATTTGACCTAACTCCCACAACATTTCTTGCTGTTTTTCATAGGGCATATGTGCATAATTATTTGCCCATCCTAAAAATGCCTGTAAAGAAATCCCTAAATCCTGTCCTGGGATGATATCTTGTGACCAGGAGGCTGTTTGTATATTGCCACAGTACTCACACTGGCACGTATGGCGTTGATACTCAACTATTTCAATGGGACGCTCCACTAGTTGCGCTACAGACTGTTTTTCTACTTTTACTGCCACAGCCGCAAACGCTTTTTGACCACAACAGACACAATCACTTGGACGTAAGATTTCACAACGATCTACTCTACCAAAACCCTTACGGGTCTTACCTTGATGCCCTGGTTGCCCACCTGGCTTTCTTTTGGGATGATTTGATTCTTCTTGCGGTGCTGCTTTTTTGTTTTCACTCTTTTTGAGGATGTCCCCTGATGGCGGCTTAGATGAGGTTTTGCTGTCTAAATCTCTGCTGACTTTTAAACGTTCTATTTCTTGCTGTAGTTCTAATACTGTTTTCTGTAATTCACCTATTACCTTGCTCTGCTCAATGATTATCTCTACCAGTTCTTGTTTCGATAACTGGTTCAAGCTTTCCCGGTCTAAATCTTGAGGCAGGTTTTGGTTCATATCTGTGATACTCCTCCTCAAGCGATCCCTTTGTCAATACTCTGCCACCTGAATCCTTACTCAAAAGTTAGAAAAAGAAGGCTTCAAATGTGTGGTAATCAGCTTAGAAAAATTGGGGACTAAAGGAGTTACCCAAGAGCAGTGGTATGATACTTTAATTAAAAATATAGCAGATAACTTCGATTTACAAACAGAGCAAGTATCAACCTTATTTCAAGACAACAGACGATTAACTCCCTTAAATCTATTAAGTGATTTTTTTGAAAAAAAATTACTAGCAAAATTTGATAAAAACATTGTTACTTTCATAGATGAAATCGATACTGTTCTCAGTTTAGATTTTCCAACTGATGATTTTTTTGGATTTATTCGTTATTGTTATAATCAACGTGCTAATAACCCAAATTATGAGCGAATTACCTTTGCTTTATTAGGAGTAGCAACGCCATCTCAATTGATCAAGGATACGCGACGCACACCTTTTAATATTGGCGAAGCAATTCAATTAAATGGTTTTTCATTCCAGGAAGCTCGACCTTTAGCTAAAGGTTTAAAAAGTAAAGTCAATGATTTGAAAATTGCCGAAGAAATTCTTCTAGAAGTACTTAAATTGACTAGTGGTCAACCATTTCTCACACAAAAGATATGTAAAATTATAGTGGATGATGAGAATGTAATTCCTAGTGATAAACAGCTAATATCTAAATGGATAAAAGAATTAGTAAAATCACGGATAATTGATAATTGGGAATTTCAAGATGAACCGCAACATTTAAGAACTATACGTGACAGGATTATTAATAGTAAAGAACCTATGGTTAAATTGCTTAAATTCTATTTAGAAATTTTGCGATACCATGATTTACCCAGTAATAACAGTCCAGAACAGAGTGAACTAGTTTTATCCGGTTTGCTAGAAGAGAAAGCTGGAAAATTAAAAGTTTATAACCTGATTTATGAATCTGTTTTTGATTCTAACTGGGTTGCTGAAATGCTTGCTGATATTAAACCTTATGAAGAAGAATTACTAGGATGGTTATCTTCTAATCGTAAAGATAAATCCTGGCTATTACTCGGTCAGAAATTACAAATAGCAATTGAATGGTGTAAAGATAAAAATTTGGCAATTGAAGATTATCAATTCATTAATGCTAGCCAAGAATTAGAAATTGCTAATATCAAAACTAGCCAAGAATTAGAAATTGCTAATATCAAAGCTAACCAAGAATTACAAATTGCTGAATTAGAAAATAAAATTATAAAATCTAATCGTTCTCAGCGATTATTTGCGGGAGTAACTGCAAGTCTGATGATTTTTACTGGGGTAATTACATTTCAATTGAAGGAAAAAATTCAATCAGTATTCATTCCATACATTGAATATCCAGAGCTATTTAGCCAAGGAGAAAAGTCTTTCTTTTTGGGAAATGGTAATTATTACCAAAATCAGGGTGTCAATGCTTTCAACCGAGGCAATTATACAGAAGCAATTAACCAATTCGCCAAAGCAAAGGAAATTGATAAAAATGATCCAGAAGGATTGATTTACTATAATAATGCCTTAGCACATAAAAAAGGAAATTATTTAACTTTAGCGGTTGCTGTACCTATTAACGCTAGAAGAGATATGGCAAAAGAAATATTGAGAGGAGTCGCACAAGCACAAGACGAATTTAATAAAAATGCAGGGCGTGGAGCAAATGATAAATTATTGAATATTGTAATTGCTGATGATAAAAATGATCCAAGCCAAGGTGAAAAAGTTGCCCAACAATTTATTAAAGATGCAAAGGTTTTAGGCGTAATTGGACACAATGGAAGCTCAGTGAGTAAAACTGCAATTGCTAAATACAAAAATGCTAATTTAGGGATGCTATCTCCAACAAGCACTAGTACAGAGTTAAGCATGAAAGAAGATAAAGTTTTTTTTAGAACCGTTCCTTCTGATGCAAAAGCTGGTGAAAAATTAGCTGAATATGCTATTAAAAATGCTATTAAGCGAGTGGTTATTTTCTATAAAGCCGACGATATATATAGTAAAAGCTTAAAGCAAGCTTTTAACACAGCGTTTGAAGCTAAAGGTGGCAAAGTTGTCCGAACTGGAAATTTAGCAGATCAAAATTTGAATGCGTCTTATGAAGTGTATCGCAGTGTAGTTGAAGATGAAGCTGATGCAGTTGTCTTTTTCCCAAATATAGAGCTAATTTCTACCGTGATCAACATGGCTCGAGCTCGCCAACAGCCCAAAATACAGAAAATTCTGGGGAAAAATATCCCATTATTGGGAGGAGATGCTTTGTATGGTGCAGACACTTTAACACAAGGTCAAAAGGCTCTTGAAGGTTTAGTTCTACCGATTCCCTGGTTTCCTCAAGAATCTAATGATTCAAAAAAATTTGCGAAACAAGCTTGTAAGCAATGGGGAGGAGGTATTAGTTGGCGTACTGCTGCTAGTTATGATGCAACTCAAGCTTTTATTCAAGCTATTTCTGAGTTAAAAAATCCTACTCGACAAACAGTAGTTGAAAAGCTCAAATCGATTAAACTCCCATCTAAGGAAACCTCAGGAGATGCACTTGCTTTTCAAGATGGTGAACGGGATAACAAACCAGTCCTTGTTCAAGTAGTTCCTGGTACTGGTGATGATTGCGTTGGTGCTCAAGGGGGTGGATATCACTTTGAAAAAGTTGATGAAAATTCATCATCATCGTCTTCTGTTGTACCCCTCACCATTCCTGATGAGGGGGTTAAGAATAAAATTGCTAACTAGAGATTCTGAAAATAAGCTTCTAGCGCCTCATGTACCAATTCGGTCATTGGCCTACCTTGGCTAGCTGCAGCAGCTTTCAGCTTGTCATACACCTCATGTTGCAAACTCACGCGCCGACGGGTTTTATAGGTGGCAATGGTAGTATTTTCAATCGCCACTTCTTGTCCTTCGCTTTCTGCGGTTCTGGAGTCGGCTATAGCTTCAACTAAACCATCACTATCGTCTGTAATGTCTGACGTAGCAACAGCTTGAGCGGTGTAATTAGCTGCAAATTCGCGGATGGCATCAAAACCGACGCGATCGCAAAAATCGCCAAAGCTTTCTTCCGATGTTTTCGCCTGCTTAAAGTAAACGAAAATCGGCTCTAGCTGGGTTTCTATGTCGTTATGATGCAACCTTTCCATATAAGGCTGGGCTAACCTTGTCTGATTGGGGGAACCGCCTAACCATACTTGGTAGCTTTCTGGCGCACTCCCCACAAAAGCCAATTCCGCCATGTAAGGACGAGCGCAACCATTAGGACAGCCTGTCATCCTTACCACAAACTCTTCATTTTGTAAACCAACTTTATCCAAAACTGTGCCAATCCGTTCTAAAATGCCAGGAATAGCGCGTTCTGATTCGGTAATAGCCAAACCGCAAGTTGGTAAAGCTGGGCAAGCCATTGCCAGCCTTTCTAAGCGGGCAATTTTGCTGGGATCGGAGTTAACACCGCGACGGTCAAGAATGTCTTGAATGGCTGCTTTATCTGCTGGTGCAATTTCGTAGAAAATCAGGTTTTGGTGCGCTGTGAGGCGAATGGGCAAGTTAAATCGCTCAACGATTTCCCTTAAGGCAGTTTTCAGTTGAAACGAACCTTCGTCTTTTACCCGACCGTTATCTATAGAAAGCCCTAAGAACAGCTTGCCATCACCTTGTTCATGCCATCCCAGGAAGTCATAATATTTAAATTCTGGCAGTTCCTTAAAGGGAGCGATCGCTTTGCCAAAATATTCTTCGACTTTGGCGCGGAACTTTTCTACACCCCAATCGTGCAGTAAATATTTTAATCGGGCGTGACGGCGATCAGAGCGATCGCCATAATCTCTTTGAGTGGCAACAATTGCTTTGACTATTTCGTAAACATCGTCTTTGTCCACATAGCCAATGGGATCTGCCAGCCTAGCGAAGGTTTCTTCTTTGTTATGTGTTCTGCCTAAGCCACCACCAGCAAATACGTTAAATCCTTCGAGTTCACCTTTTTCATTGGTAATTACAACTAAGGTGAGGTCTTGGGAATATAAATCAATGGAATTATCCCCTGGCACTGTCACGCTCACTTTAAACTTGCGCGGCATATAGTAGGTGCCATAGATGGGTTCTTCAGAATTGCTGATGAGTGTCCCATTACTATCGCGTTGTCTTGCGGCTTTTAATTCTGGGCTTTCTTCCGCACTAATTGCCTTTTCACCATCTAGCCAAATTTCGTAATAAGCACCAGTTTGAGGCGACAATAAGTCAGCAATATTTTGGGCATATTCCCAAGCGTACTGGTATTCTGGACGATTCTTCCAAGGAACTGGCGGTGCCATGACGTTGCGGTTGATATCGCCACAAGCGCCCAAGGTGGAACCGAGATTTTTCACAATAGTAGCGATCGCAGTTTTGAGATTCTTCTTTAAAATCCCATGTAACTGAAACCCTTGACGGGTAGTTGCTCGCAAGGTGTGGTTACCATATTCATCAGATAGCTTATCCAAAGCTAGATATAGCTGCGGCGGTACTAAACCACCAGGATTTTTTGTCCGCAGCATAAACTGGTAATCTTTCTCCTGCCCCTTGACGCGATTATCACGGTTATCTTGTTGATAAGACCCGTGAAACTTCAGTAACTGCACTGCGTCTTCGCTAAAGTGAGTCGTATCCTGAAGTACTTCGGTGGCTACAGGTTCACGCAAAAAATTACTATTTTCCTTGATTCCTTCGACTTTGGAAGGCTTACGGCTTGCTATCGGGGAAGGAGGAGATTTAACCATTAGAGTTGTAGACTATTCTGAATAAGGCATCAGTAGAGGCCGAAGTTGCAAATTTAAAAGCACTTATTCGGCAAGATGATCCCCGGATATCCGGTCGAAATTAGGGGGAATATTTAATTTTAACATAGCAAAAAGCTGGCTTTGTCAGTGATGTAACACTCCACAAAACCAGCATACATATATTTCGGTAATCAGGGAACCAGTAAAAAATAGTGATTTCCCTGGGTCTCAATATTTGTTCAGTTTAGGGAATCAGAGGAATTTTTCCTTTCTCCTTTCACCTTTTCCCCTTCCCCTCTATAGTTTGTTATCTAAAGCGATAACCCAAACCACCTTGGATACTAACAGCAGAAGCAGGGCTATTTTGGTAAGTCTTCATACCTACGGTAGCATTACTGTAGATCAAAAAGTTTTTAGCAACTTCCGACTCTACACCAGCAGTTAGCGCTACTCCATCTCTGTCACCCAGGGGAGTTTGTTTACCATTAGCTTCGACAAAAGAATAACCAGCACCTAAAAAGACGTTAGTTCCTTTAGCAATTGGTGCGTCTACGGAAACTTGAGGGATGATTGCTGTCGTCTGATCTGTAAATAGGATTTGTGTACGTGCAGAAAATGGAGTGGGGCCCAATTTTAAACGTCCGCTAACGTTACCACCAAATTGAGCATCCTGACCAACTTGTCCGCCATTAGTGACACCACCTGCAACACCCGCACCGATATAGCTAGCATCAGTACCTTTTTGTGTTTGTGCAGATGCTTGTCCAGCATTTAAAAAAAGTGGAGCTACTACTAAAGAAGACAATGCAGAAATTGTCACAAAAGATTTAACAATACCTTTCATAATCTTGCCCAAAAATTGTGAATTATGCTGATAAATTATTAGTCGCAAACTCACAATAAAGGTTCCAATTATTTGGCAATTTATATTGAATCATTGTTGCCATTAATGCATATAACTTTAGTCATGGTATTTATTTGCTTTTTATGTAAAAGATTTATAATTACAAAACATTTTCCCTCTGTCCGGGATTTTTACCAAAACATAGACGGTTTTTCAACTGGCACAATAATTAGCAAGACAAATTATCTAATACCAATTTAATGTAATGTGAAGTTGCACATATCCTGATCCCCCTAAATCCCCCTTTTTAAGGGGGAATTTGATTCTTTTCCCCCTCTTTTTTAAGGGGGGTTAGGGGGGATCGAATTTTATGCAGCTTTATAAAGAATTGGTATAATTTGAGTTTACTTGACTAACCCATTACCAGATACAGCACTTTTGAAGTAATTGAGTTACATCATGAGTAATGAGTAGAAAATTTACTTATTAATCACTACTTATTACTCATTACTCTTTTCAATTAGTTGCTGTACCTCATAAACATCGAATCTGCTGTAAATAGGTTATTTTTACAGAGAATGAAATCATCGGTTGTAGCAGCTATTGCAACAAGCTCTAGAGGGAATATATAAAGTAAAGTTTTGGGAGCTTCTATGGAGACTAAACAATGCTAACCGCTGCAAAAACATTGTCTGGTTTGATGGGTTTATGTGTCGGTGATGCGTTGGGTGTGCCGGTGGAGTTTACCAGCCGCGCCGAACGGGTACAATCTCCAGTTACGAAGATGCTAGGTTATGGCACATGGAATCAACCGCCTGGAACTTGGTCAGATGATAGTTCTTTGACATTTTGTTTGGCAGAAACTCTTTGTCGCGGGTATTCCTTAGATGCTATAGCCAATTCCTTCTGGCGCTGGTACAAGCAAGCTTACTGGACTCCCCGTGGTGAACTCTTTGATATCGGACATACCACCCATGCCGCGATTATGCGCTTAAAGCAGGGTATTTTGCCCCGGGAAGCAGGGGGAAAAATTGAAAATACCAATGGTAATGGTTCGTTGATGAGAATCCTGCCAATGGCTTATTGTCACAAGATACTCACCTTCAGCGAATTAATTGCGCGGGTACATGATGTTTCTGCAATTACCCATGCCCATGCGCGATCGCTAATGGCTTGTGGTATTTATATCACTATTGCCGTTGCCTTACTCGAAGGATCTGACCCGCAAACGGCTTATTTGCAAAGCTTACACAAGCTGGAGCCAATTTACTCACAGCGCGAATATTTATTAGAAAAACACCATTTTGCCAGAATCTACAGTGGCACAATTGCTCAGTTACCAGTAGAAGAGATTAATTCTGGCGGCTATGTGATTGATACCCTAGAAGCTGCGCTGTGGTGCTTCTTAAATAGTTCTTCCTACTCACAAGCGGTATTAACAGCAGTGAACTTAGGCGGAGATACTGACACCACCGCCGCCGTTACTGGTGGGTTAGCAGGAATTTACTACGGGGTAGAAAATATCCCCCAAGCATGGGTTAATCAAATCGCCCGCAAACAAGACATTATTAACTTAGCTACCCGGTTTGCGGCTGCTGTTTATAGTTAGGGGAGAGAATCAACAGCCGTAGAGACGCGATTAATCGCGTCTGCAAAAGAGTCGGACAGACGCGATTAATCGCGTCTGTACAAGAGTAATTTTCTCCCTTATCTCTCATATCTCAGTCCCCAGTCCCCAGTCCCCAGTCCCCAGTCCCCAATCCCCCCTAAACAGGAGATAAAGAATACACCTGACCATCAATTAACAGCCTTGTAATACCTTTAGCTTGAAGATGAGTCCGAGCCTTTTGCAGCATTTTACTATCAGGGACTTTAATCACGCGATCGCGCTTGGTAGAAAAGCGCTTGGCTACGCGGTGATTATCGAATATTGGTAGTGTTCTTTGCTGGGTTTCTAAGCTCGGAATTTGTCCCAAATCGCCAAAGTCTTTCAACGGACGGGTAATCAATTCTGATGACCTGTCGATGACCAAATAGCAGGTTTTAGGCAAGTGCGCTGAAGACAATGGTAAAACTTGGACTGGTGCTTCACCTGGTCTGCGCCTTGTGACTAGAGGTCTTGATTCCTCAAAATCATATTCCTCATCGTCATCCTCGAAGTCATCATCTTCTAAATCGTCATCCAAATCGTCCAAATCTTCAGACTCATCTAGCAAGTCTTCGCCTAGCATTTGAGCTAAAACGTTAGCTTCTGGACGTTCATCCTCTAACAATGGGCTAGAAATACTTGCAGGTTCTTGCCGCTTGGGAGTGGGAAGAATGGGCATTTCCGGCGGTTTAGGGCTGGGAATGCTGACGATTTCTGGTAATTTCTTGGTGGGTAAAATCTCTAGCTGCTCTGCTGCTGGAGGCTCTAGTGTTCCTTCTGCAGAAGAGCGTCGCCGTACCCGCCTGATAGGAGGAGCTATATCCCGACTATCCCTGTCCTCAGACTTCGCTACTATTGGTTCTGGCTCAACTTTCGGTAACTCTACAGGGCGACTTTCTGCGTGAGGAATGTCTATTTCTGGCTGTGGTTTACTCAACAGTGGTAACTGTTCATAGTTTACCTGCGCCCTACCCTCGGGAGTTCTCGCAGCACGTTTTAAAGAAACGAGATATTCATACTCGTCTTCTGGTAACGTACTTTTGAGCAGGCGACTAATTGTCGAGTTACTAACGTCATAGCGCTCTGCCAAAGTTGAGGTGGTTTCGGCAGTCTCTCGATATAACTTAAGAATTTCTTGTTTGTCAGAATCTGTTAATTTTCTCACGGTAGACACCAAAAATCTTTTTTATGCTCGTTTGCGTCCGCGTTCCCGCCGCGAGCGGCTCAATGATGCCTCATATTCTAGAGCAGCGCCCATACCAAATAAAACTCCACTAAAAACCCAAAACACTTCTAATATTTCTCCACTTTGATAATTGGGACCTTGGGCGTATTTAAACCACATATCTGCAATGTATAGCGAAAACGCTGCGGCTGCAATCATTCTCCAAGACTGGGCAACTTTTCCTCCCCAAAAGGCTAGTAGCAAGGTAGTAGCAATAATGAGAATAGCTACATCGCTAACGATGTAAAACCAATTCAATACCGTGCCTAGCAAATCCAGAGGTTTTGGCTGTTGCAGAGAAATCCACCAAGCTAACAAACTGCCAAACACGCCAATAGCTAAGACAACTAGCCATTGCCATTTTTCGAGATTGATTCGCCTGTGAGCCGCTGCTAAAATCATGCCTGTACCAAGACACAGATACGTTACTACAAAAAACACATCACCAATAGAAACATCCGGTTCTTCTTTTAAGATTATTTCCGTATAACCGAAAAATATCCCCCCCAGGAAATAAGACAGCATACCTATGCCAATAGCGAGCCAAACATTTCGACCACTGACAATTTTTTGGCTACGCCAATTCCTCAAGCATAAGATACCGGCACCCAGGTAAGCTAACGCTTCAAAAATATTTGTACCAATTACATACCATTCAGCACGACTTTCTACGCCATCTGCACCCGGAACTTTAGCACTAAACAATAAAAAGTATAACAGTGCTAGTACAGCCCAGCCAATGCTCGCTAAGACTATATTTCCTGTATTGAAAATAGATTTAGAACGCTGGGAGCTTTCGTAAGAACTACTCATAATATGACTTGTTTATGTAAACACACTTTGGCAGGATTTTGACTTATATAACTGTGTGAGAAGCTTTTGTACTGAAAATCAACTAGTACAGCATGGTGGAAATAGAACTCGTAAGAGTAGCTGTCTAGTATCTACAAAACAGCCAAAAAGCTCAAAATATAGGCTTTTGAACGCCAATTACTACAATGCGGCGCACCCGCACCAAGCAATGGCTACTTTTGACTTCCGCACAGATGTACTAGTCAATTGCTCTACCAAACAATGCATAATTAAATGCCAAGAGCAACTATCCCTGGCAATATTTTTCCCACTTTGTTAATGCTATTGCCACAGTTTACTCATTGGAGATTGATTTAGCCAACTAATAAACATTGATCGCTCTCCTTCGGGTAGATCTTGTAAGCGATCGACCACTGGATGAGCGAAGTTAGCATTACCAAAATAGGTTTTTCCTAGCTTATGGAGTTCTTGTAACAGAGTAATTACATGATTTTCTTGCCAAGAAGGCAGACTGGTCGTATCCAGTGGGTCTTCATTGAGCAAATATTTTACGGCTTCTGGCGAAGATGCTTGTGGCAATTGCTTCTGCCGCAATACTTCCGTAATATCTTTTTCAAATAAAGCTGCTTGTTTAGAACCTAAAAAATCTTCTATTTCTAGATAGACTGCTTGCAGCAGCAAAATACTAGCTTGGATAAACACTCCTGTCTTGCTATGGACATCCGTATCAGAACCTAGCTGGTCTAAACGGATTTTTCCCCAGATGCTATAGCGGTCTGGTTCTTCCAACAAGACACAGGCTTTACCTCGCCCGTCTGTTAATTCTCTCCACAAAGCTCTGGCTTCTTCCTCTTGGCTAGCTTTAAAAACACTAATCAAGCGGAAAGTTTGCCCCTGATAGTGGAGGACTGGCATTGGCTGCTCTCGCTTAGGGTGCGGAATGCTTGATATTTCTACATCCTGCCGTTTGAGAATAAACATGGCACTAGCAAATAACTCCTCTCAGGGGCGTTCTCAATATGCGATCTATAATCTGATTTCCAGGCATCGCCAAGAGTGCGATTACCTAGCGTTAAGTAGGGGTCAGCCTCGCGATCGCCAGAGGTTGCTCTACAGTAATTCGCCCAAAGGTGATTTACGCCAATACCCAAATAACCCATTGACCACACAATATATTTAATAAATAGTCCATTTACTTCGTTTAAAGTGTACATTGACTAACTAGCGACTAGCATCTTAGCCTTGCTACTAGCAGATCTGCAATTTTCAATTGCCTATTGCTAGAGAAAACGATATAATTGGAGAGATGACTCATTAAAGAGCCACAGCATTATGTTGGGCGCGTAGCTCAGTGGATAGAGCCACGGATTTCTAATCCGTTGGTCGCAGGTTCGAACCCTGCCGCGCTCGTTTTAAATTGCAATGCCAAAGTTTTGGCATTACCAAAATAACCTACTTTTTCCAAGGTAGCTTTGTACCCATCTCAGTTAATGCCGAGAAAAATAGATATAAGATAATTAGACCAGCAGTAATCAAAAATAAAACAATATCGTTATTCATTTTCCGTCTTTGAACTCCAAAAGATAAATTTTCTCCATTCCTCTACGCGATCAAACTTTTCTTAGCTGCTGTTTGCGTCTCTATCCTCCATAAGATAAGGTGCTGTTTTATGACAACCCCCTAAAGGAATATTTTGTTAAAAATTTAGCAATTTTTGGGATCGGTAATCAACGTAGCGAGAGCCAGAATAATAAGTAAATAGATAACATTTATACTTAAATATCAGTGTTTAAATGACTTTTTGTAACGCTTTTTGTAACTGACACCCTGACAGCAGGCTACTGTGTAACACTGGAAATGGAGAGTTAATTCGGCGACCGCGTTTGTTTTTATTATTGATAGGCTTTTTCCTTTTGGTATTCACAAACTTTTCTCCGAAATCTAAATCTCTACACCGTTTTGATTTTGGAGACGACTTATGTCAGTTTATGTAGGCAATCTTTCCTACGAAGTTACAGAAGAGAGTTTGAATGCTGTATTTGCAGAATATGGTTCTGTAAAACGCGTTCAGCTGCCTACTGATCGTGAAACAGGTCGTTTACGCGGCTTTGGTTTTGTAGAGATGAGTTCCGATGCTGAAGAAGCAGCTGCCATTGAAGCACTTGATGGTGCTGAGTGGATGGGACGTGACCTCAAAGTCAATAAGGCTAAACCAAAGGAAAATCGAGGAGGTTCCTTTGGTGGTAACCGTGGTGGTGGCTACGGCGGTGGTTCTCGTAATCGCTACTAAGCTACTGTATTTGACATCACAAGTACAGGTTTATTTGTTTTTAAATAAGTCTATATAGATTTTGGCTGAGGCTCAGGCAAGATGCTTGAGTCTTTTTGCTGTTAATAAAAATCTGTATCAATACTGCTCGGTTAAGGATTTTCAAATCGGAATTTAGTTTGGGGAAAAGGTGTACCCCTGCGCTTAAGCAAGCTACGCGTAGCGTCTCCGCAGGAGAAAGGTTAAGGGTTTCGCCGTGAGCGTCAGCCGAACGGTTAAAGGTTTTTTCTTGGCCCTTTTCCCTTTCCCCTTTTGCCTTTAACCGACAAGTATTGAAATGTGTATAAGTTATAGAAGAATCTGCTTTATTTCTGCGCGGCAATTTTAAGCCAATATGATTTCAGCGCGGACAACTCCAGCGCGTTCATGACGGGCTAAAAGTTGAACTTTGCTACCCGCAGGCCCGCGCACAACCCATTCAACCTTGGCGCGGTCTTGGGTTGGGTCGCTTTGTCTCCTCGTCGGATATGAAGGTTTATAGGCACGTCCCTCTAGTTGTCCTAATTCTTCGCGGAGTTTGCCTGTGATTAAAGTTACGCTATCAGGTAATTGAATTTCACAAATACAGCCCTTGACGAGCTTTTTATCTAACGCTTTTTGGGTAATGTATGTAGGTAGCCAACCTGTATTTTGTACTACTAAATCTACTTGATATATGTCATTACCTAAATTATGGACATTAGTTTGATCAATCTCCAAGCGGGGAGAGATTAATAAATGCCACACTAACCAATTAGGAAACAGGGCTATCTCCCGTTCTAAAAACTCTGGAGGTGGATTCACCCAAGCATACATAGGGCTTGCTGAAAAAGTCATTCCAAGGCAAGAGAAAAATTGACTCAGTAGTCAGGGAAGAGCAAATATAAGTTTTTGTTGTCTGCAATCAAACAGAACATCACTTTTGCTAATAAAAGAAGTGAAAAAAGATGTAATGTTGAAAAATTGGCATAAAAATTCCCAAAAAAGCCGTGAAACAAGGGTAGAAAGATTCATGACTAAAAAAGTAATAGCAATAGCAGTGACAGAGGTATGAGGAAGTTTAGCCATGACTCTACCCAAGCTAAATCTTCGTTTACCTTGTCCGAATTTACCCTCAATAGAGTTACGAATTAGCTCATCTTCTCGTGCTTGTTTCTTTTTTTCAGGACTGACATTTTTAGGTGGTCTCCCTAAAGGTGGCCCACTAATTCTAATTCCTCTTTCTTGACACCAAGAGCGGTTGTCTCTAGTGCGATAAATTTTATCAACATGAACTGATTGAGGATAATACCCGGTGTAGTTTTTGTAGGCTTCTACTTGTGATTTTAAGTCGCCTGATTCGTTAAAATTATCCCAACTAATATGGTCTAAAAATACATAGCCATCATAGCAACTAGCTGAAAGCTTTGCCCCAAACTCTACTTTTTTTCCAGCTTTACCACGGACTATCGGACGAATGTGTGGTTGATTTAAACTGACAATACGGTCTTCTATACTAATTTTTTTATTTTCATATAACCAAAGTTGTTGACGATAAATTTCTGCTACTACCAGTAATTTCTTATATTGCCTATTACTCAGGTTGAAGAGTGACGCACCTAACTCCATTAGCTGCTGAATGTGAACTAAATTTCTTTTGATATATTGTAGTTGCCGTTTAATGGCTTTCCTTCTTTCTTTAATGGTCGGTTTTCTTTTTTTGGCTACCAATAAGTAATTCTTTCTAGCTATATTTCTATAGGTTCTCGGTTTTTTGATACTCTTTAACAAGAGGGAGTTATATAAAATATCTATAATTGTTTCTGTATGCTTTCTGGCTTGATTTAATAATCCTAAGTCTGTGGGATAACTGATATCCGCTGGCGCACAACTCGCATCTAATATTAATTTTCCCCGATTGGTCGGCTCATTTTTTAAATCCTCGGTTTCTGACTTTTTTGATTTTACTTCTACCTCCTCTTTACTTTCTAACACTTGCTTGACTATTTCTCGATTCAGTTTGTTAACTAATTTTATATCTATTCTTTCTCTAAAGTGAACTAACATTGACGCATCAAATGGGGCATTATTGCTATAGCAAGACATTCCTATAAAGTATTGCAGATAGGGATTCTCCCTAATTTGCTCTACTGTCTCCCTATCACTTATGCCTAGTTTTTCTTTAATTATTAATGCCCCTAATGCCATCCTAAATGTTTTGGCTGGCGCGCCCATTTCTGCTGAAAATATTGCTGCGTACTCTGCTTCAAATTCTGACCAAGGTATCATCTCCGCCATGATTACCCAACGGTTATCTGAGGCTAGTTTTCCCCCAAAGGGTAGTTCAAAGTCTTCTGCTGCTGTTTCTTGCTTTTGCGCTTTTCGATACATATCAACGCAACTTGCTACAAGGGTTTTTACTTACTTTATCCTTTTTCCTTGCACTTTATTCTCTTTTGTCCCCCCAAATCTCTTGATTTATCTAGGTTTTTTGTTTATTCTGCAAGCCCTACATAGTATCCCAACCACCTAATTCTATTTGACCTAATTGGGGATGCTCGAAGGCATACCAATCTACATAACCTTTGCCTGAGAGTTGTTCGTCATTCCAGCGCAACAACTTTAATTCATCTTCTAAAGGATGTTCGCGTTGCCATTCGACGTGTTTATAATCTTTAATTCCCGCTTGGTTTTGGGGACTCCAGACTTCTACTGTCCAAGCAAATACCCCCCGTTCATCATAAGCCCAGTCATCGAAAGTCCCGGAGATGAAATCTTTGGGGTCATAGCGGAAATCATGAAAAGCAGAAATTGCTGGGTATGTAGTAAATTCTGCGCCTTTTTGACCAATGTACTGATAAGTACGGAGGTCATTAACCGGAAATTCCTGATCACTGTGATAGCTAAAAGGTCTGATGATTACACCGCCAAAAGTATGGAAAGATACAGCCCCAGTAATGTTAGGATGGCTAGTAATAAATTGGACAAGCGATCGCACTTCTGTTTCTGAGGCTGGATAAGGGCCTGCCCCTGGCTGTTGAAATTCTTGCCGCCACATCACCGGAAAATTACGATTTAAGTCTAACCTCTGTTGCGGAGGCTGAATATTAATCTGCACTCCATCGTAATTTTCTATACGTCCTTCAGGCAAAACTCGGTAATATTGACCGCCTATTTCTGTGGGTTCACGACGCATTAATAACCGGGGTTCAGTAGGGCAGATTTTCCATGCGCCATTAGCATCAGGGATACGCATGAGTAAAATCCGGCCATCGCCATCGATATCTTCCATGATTAAGCCGTCATTGCTTTCCCTACCTTCAGGATAGGGACGGGTAGCAGAACGAATAAATTTTGGTTTGTCAGCCAAAGCCCATTCCGCACCATCAGGGTTAACACGGGGGCATATATAAAAGGTGCGGCTGTCCAAACAACGAGTAATATCTGGCTGAGTACCGTAGGCTGTAACTAATGTTTGCAGAAGATACAGGCAGACAATTGAGGGTGCTAATTCCGTAGCATGAATATTGCCATCAACCCATAAAGCAGGTTTTTCTGTATCTGTTCCTGTAGCGAAATTGGTAACAGTCAGCAGCCAAATGTCCCGATTTTCATAACTCTTGCCAATGCTTTCTATGCGTACCAGGTGAGGAAATTCCTCAGCATAACTATGCAAGATACTGGTCAATTCTTCGTAACGATAATACTTGTTAAACCGCACATCTGGCATAACTACCCTCTCATGCGCCAGGTGAACATCCTTTACAATACCATTGGCTGGTAATAGGTAATGGGTAAAAACTTTGTCGCAATTACCAATTAGCAATTACCTATTACCAAATTCCAACACTATATCTACGTTAACTACCAACTTCGGTCATTATGGTTTATCCGCAACGCATAGAACCCTTACCTGGACAAGAATCAGTGTGGGATTATCCCCGTCCGCCACGCCTTGAGGATACAAGCAAACATATTCAAATTATTTTTAATGGCGTAACAATTGTAGATACGCACTCAGCTAAACGTGTGTTAGAAACTAGCCATCCCCCGGTTTACTATATCCCGCCTGCGGATATCAAAATGGAATACCTGTTGCTAACACCACAATCTAGCTTTTGTGAATGGAAAGGAAGTGCAGGTTATTACACTCTGCGTGTTGGTGACAAAGAATTTCAAAATGTTGCCTGGTTCTACCCTAATCCCACACCAGCTTTTGCATCTATCAAAGATTATGTAGCTTTTTATGCTCATATCATGGATGCTTGCTATGTTGATGGCGAAAAAGTACAACCACAACCAGGTAACTTTTACGGTGGTTGGATTACAAGGGATATTGTTGGGCCTTTTAAAGGTATTCCTGGTAGTTGGGGATGGTGAATCAATTTTGGATTTTGCGGAAAGTTGCGTGGGCGGTGAGTGCAGCCACACGTGCGGCTATGCCGCCGAGTGGACTGCCGAACCCGAAGGGGTTCCCCGACTTGAGCAAACTTTCCAAGACGGATTTTAGATTTTAGATTGTCTCCCTTACGTGGATTTCAGAAATCAAATATGAATCCTATCTTTAGCTTACTTCTGGCACAGCCACTATAAATTTAGAAGCCAATTTAAATATTAATCTTCTCCTGACGGAGAGGCTACGCCAACAATCCAAAATCTAAAATCTAAAATTCGGTGACTATTGTCGTCGCTTAGTGCGATATGGCCTGATGAGCAAACTGACTCCAGTTGCCCAGGCAATTGAAGCTGTCCAGCCTGCTAAGATATCGCTGGGATAGTGGACTCCCAAGTATAGGCGTGTCCAGCCAATTGCTAAGACAAATATACCTCCAGCAATCAGAACTAAGAGACTCCAGCGACTACCCCAAGTGAGAATTACTAAGGCTACTACCAGAGTCATACTTGACATAGCATGACCGCTAGGAAATCCGTAGTCAAACTCTGGGGCTGGTGATTCCCACAGGTGGGGGCGTACTCGATGTAACAGTACTTTTGCGGTGCGATTAATGATGATGCTTCCCAGCAGAGTGGTGAGGAGGTAAGCAAGTTTACGCCATTGTCTGCGGATAAACAAAGCCAATGCGATCGCACTAGCAACCGGAAATACACCCCAGAATACTCCCAATTTGGTCAGTGTGGAAGCAAAAACATCTAGTTGCGGTTGGGCTGTGGAGTGTATTGCTAACAGGATAGGTACATCCCAAGCAAAGCCAGCTTCCTTCTCCCAAACTTCCTCGGCTAATTCTCCAAAGATTTGTAGGGGTAAAAATACGCCGATGAGCAAGATAAAGAGTGCAGCACGGCGCTTAACAACCAAATGCCACAAAAAAGTTAGGAAAGACTTGGAGTATCGCCAAAAAGCAGAGTTAAACATTGAGTTTGTCAGATTAACTTGAAAATTGGTGTAGTAATCTGGAAGCTACGACCAATTGAAAATTAAGCTTTAACTCTGATAATATAAGCTTTCTCAACTCTCACCTGAGTTGAAGTAGCGATCGCTGCTGCTGTATTCACTTCCATAGCTCCATAAATCAGTCCAATAAATGTCATATTCCTGAAAAAACACAGATAACATAGACTTCCGTATAATTGCTAGTTAGTTTCAATAGATAGTCCCTCATGAAAGTAGAAGTGGTACCGCATGACGCAACATGGAGTGTCAAATTTGAGGAGGAAGCCAAGCGAATTGCACTAGCACTTGGTGACAATGTCGTAGCAATTCACCATATTGGTAGCACCTCAATTCCCAATATTTATGCCAAACCAATTATTGATCTGTTGGTTCAGGTGAAAGACCTTGCTAAGTTAGATCAGCAATGTTCAGCGATGATTGCATTAGGTTATGAGGCTATGGGTGAGTTTGGCTTACCTGGTCGTCGTTTCTTTCGCAAGGATAATGAAGCAGGTACTAGGACGCATCACGTTCACATTTTTGTGTTTGACATTTTTGAAGTGCAAAGACATTTAGCATTTCGCGATTACATGATTGCACATCCTGATGATGCGCTCAAATACAGTGACTTGAAACGTCAATTAGCCAAGCAATTCCCGCAAGATATCCAAGGATATGTCAATGGGAAAGATGGATTCGTCAAGGAGATGGAAAGAAAAGCCCTAGAATGGAAGCGATCGCAACAAACGATAGGTAACTCTTAACTAAAGCTAGAGTGAAGAAGTTTTTTATTTGCTGCTTGCGCCTAAAAGCGCTGGTAAGGTTGTTATATTTGGTGTTACTTTGAAGCTTTTGGTTCAAATATTAAGTACGTCCCTCCTAAACCCTCTACCAGTGTGCGCGTATTAGCAACCATCATACTTTGATAAGTTTCTCCCTCCGTTCCCGGCCTTCCCAATCCATCAGCATAAAGTTGTCTTTCGGAAAGTTTGACTGTAGCTTCTTTAGCTACAGACTGAATCACATTAGAATTAATATCTGCTTCTGCAAAAATTGTCGGTACTTTCGCTCGTTCAACATTTTTAGCCAAGTTCTTCACTTGTGTATTTGTTGGCCTGTCATTGGTGTTAATACCTTCTAAAGTTCCTATTAACGACAAACCGTAAGCTTGAGTGTAATAACCAAGTGCATTATGGGTAGTAACTACTGTCCGTTTATTGTTAGGAATACTGGCAATTCTAGCTTTAATCCATCGGTCTAATTGGTTGAGTTCTTGGGTAATTTTTCTTTTATTACTATTATAAGTTTTTGTATTGCTAGGTTCTAATTTGCCTAAGTTACTGCTAATTACCTCAACCATTCTGAGAGCATACTTGGTATTGTGCCAAATATGAGGGTCGGTGACTATGTTGCCATCCTCCCTAAATTTTTGGGGTTTGGGAACAGCAAGGGGAGCAACAGCAATTTTCGGTGCAGCACTTTTAATTGTTTTAATTTGTCTAATCAGCCTTGGTTCTAAATTATAGCCGTTATATAAAATCAAATTAGCTTGTTCTAAAGCTTCTCGGTCTTCTGGTTTTGGCTGGTAAATATGTGGGTCTGTACCTGGCGGAATTAAGCAGGTAAGGTTAATAGTAGTTTTGGCAATTTGTCTGGCAAAATCACATATTATACTTGTGGTGGCAACTACTCGCGGCAGATTAGTATTTACTCGCGTGGTGGTTTGAGTCAAGGAAGTACTTGTTGCTTGGTTCCCACAGCCAACAAATCCTATTGTTAAAGCGATGAGTGCGGCACGGATAGAATTATCTTTTATTACTAATTTTGACATATTATTAAGGTTAGATATTTAAAAATAATTATGAGAATTATTTCATTAAAAAGATGTTTGAAAAAGTCTCATAAGTATCGGAAGGGATGGTTAAATATAAAATTTATCGATGTTGCATCAAGTCGGGATGATTTAGCTCACGCAGAGGCGCAAAGCCGCAAAGAGGATAAGAGTTTTAATTTTCAATGAATCAAGTTTTATTCCATAATTCAGCAACAGCAATTTATCTTTTGCGGACATAACATAACATATTTGTTCGCTATTTTGCAGCATTCTATCCACATATTATTAACTGTCTGAATCTGTAAATTCTCTAGTTTCCATCAGAGATTGCAGCAGTAACAGCAATGCTAACTCTCAAGCTATTAACCCAGATACTGCTTTAGCAAAGTATTGGGCTTTACTCATCACGAATAATTGTCAAACCTAAAGATTTGTAAGCAGCTAGCATTTGATTAGATACTGTCGGTGCAGTTACAAGGTAAGTCAGTGCATGAATCGACTCCACTACATAAGGGGCGGCTGTGTCTAATTTTTCTGCGGTGACTAATCCCACGACTTCAGCCGAACCATCTATCATGGCTCGTTTGACATGGGCTTCATCTAAATTCGGTACACTGATGCCAACTTCCGGATGCAAACTGCACACTCCCAACATGCACAAATCTGCACGAATCATCCGTAAAGACTCAATGGTGACAGTACCGACGTTCACTAAGGCTTTTTTGTAGAGCTTACCACCCAACATTACAACTTCTATATGGGGATGTTCTGCTAAGGCGATCGCAATTGGTGGACTATTGGTGACGACTGTGGCTTGCAAATCTTTTGGTAAATGGCGGGTAACTTGCAGCGTAGTTGTTCCCCCATCTAAAATTACTACCTGCCCCGGACAAACTAATTTAGCCGCAGCAAGTGCGATCGCTTCTTTTTCTTTGGGCGCTTGTTTTTGGCGATCGGCGTAACTGGCGGTGGCTGGGGAAGTTAGCAGTGCGCCGCCATGTACACGCTGTAATAGTCCAGCTTCAGCTAATTCCCGCAAATCCCGCCGAATCGTGTCTTCAGAAACCTTGAGAACTGCACTCAGTTCCGTTGACAGCACCTTTTTATCACGACGCAGAATTTCGAGGATGAATTGTCGGCGTTCAGCAGTGAGCATAATTATTTTCCGGAAGTTGCGTTTTTAATCTTGAAATTGCACGTTTGTGAGTTTATACTTATTGCATACAGTTCAATACAAATAAATCACAAGCATTAGACTCAATCTGATGTCCGCCTAATTGTCTAGCAAACAACTCTCCTTGTGCTTATCGCTCTGAATCCTTACAGAGTAAGATTTTCGATTGACCAGTGTCAACCTAGCAATCAGTATTAAATCGGACTTGATATCACCTCCGGCTGCTTTTTCCTATACCAGCAAGCAGACATTTCAGCCTATCTTCTGTCAAAAGAGAGATTGCTGCTAGGGTTATTCATTTCACAATAGCGGTAAAGTGTATGTTTTCGTGCATTTAACCGTATCTTCACTTGGATTCAAGTACATTCGTGCATAGTTGATTGTTGACAGTTGACAGTTGACGGTTGACCAATGACAAATGACAAATAACAAAGGACAAATAACAAATGACTAAATTTCCTATTGATCTCGGTGCTTACAAATATTTATCGCTCAATCCGGCGAATCCTACTTTGACGGCGGAACAAAGAGACTCACTCAAAGCCAATATTCAACTTTGCCGAGATGCGATCGTGTTTTTTACCGCTACAGGTGCAGCTAGAGGCGTGGGTGGTCACACTGGCGGGCCATACGATACAGTTCCAGAAGTGATGATTCTCGATGCTTTCTTCCGGGGAGTATCTGAGCAATTTGTGCCGATTTTTTTTGATGAAGCTGGACATCGTGTCGCTACCCAGTATCTGATGTCAACGCTGCATGGGGATTTACCCGCAGAGCGCCTGCTACAATATCGTGCAGCCCATTCTCATTTACCCGGACACCCGGAATTAGGGTTTACTCCTGGGGTAAAATTTAGCTCTGGAAGATTGGGGCACGTCTGGCCTTACGTCAACGGTGTGGCGATGGCGAATCCTGGCAAAGTCGTTTTCTGCCTTGGTTCTGATGGTTCCCAGCAGGAAGGAAACGACGCAGAAGCGGCGCGGTTGGCTGTTGCTCAACATCTCAATGTGAAGCTAATTATTGATGATAATGATGTGACCATCGCCGGACATCCTTCTAAATATTTACCTGGGTTCACCGTAGCCAAAACCTTAGAAGGTCATGGATTAAAGGTACTTCAGGGAGATGGGGAAGATTTAGACGATTTGTACAGCCGCCTATGCGAAGCCGTAAATACACCCGGTGCGATCGCAGTGATCAACAAACGCCCCATGTGTCCCGGTATTGCAGGTTTAGAAGGCTCAACCCACGGACATGATGTGATTTCCGTCGATTTAGCGATTAAATATCTCGAATCTCGCGGACAGACTGCGGCTGTAGATTACCTGAAAAATATCGAGAAACCCAAGCAAACCTATACATTTATTGGTTCTAGCGATAAATGGGGCGCTAACCGCAACGTCTTTGGGGAAGCTGTGGTCAATGTCCTCAGCCGCATGAGTGAAACCGAACGCAAAGAAAAAGTCTTAGTCATTGACAGCGACTTAGAAGGTTCCTGTGGATTGAAGAAAATACACGATACCTATCCCGAAGTATTTATCCCCTCTGGCATCATGGAACGGGGTAATTTCTCGGCTGCGTCAGGGTTTGGGATGGTAAAAGGCAAACAAGGCATTTTCGCCACCTTCAGCGCCTTTTTAGAAATGTGCATTTCTGAAATTACAATGGCGCGATTGAACCAATCTAACGTTCTCTGTCACTTCTCCCATGCAGGTATCGATGACATGGCGGATAATACCTGTCACTTCGGCTTAAATAATATGTTTGCCGATAATGGCTTAGATGACCGCCATGACACAAGACTCTACTTCCCCGCCGATGTAAATCAAATGACAGCTTGTGTAGAAGCTGTATTTTTTGACCCCGGATTGCGGTTTATCTTCTCCACCCGTTCCAAAGTACCTAATATTTTGGATACTAATGGTAATGAATTCTTTGGCAGTGGTTATAAATTCGTCCCTGATAAAGATGAAGTCATCCGCGAAGGCACCCAAGGTTATATTGTCAGCTTTGGCGATGCTTTATACCGTTCTTTAGATGCGGTAGAACGCTTGAAGCAAGAAGGCTTAGACGTAGGTTTAATTAACAAACCGACTTTAAACGTAGTGGATGAAGAAGCGATCGCTAAAATTGGCAAAGCACCTTTTGTTTTAGTAGTGGAAGCCTTCAACCGTCGCACTGGCTTAGGTAGCCGTTTTGGTTCCTGGCTGTTAGAACGCGGCTTGACTCCTAAATATGCTCACCTGGGGACTTATAGAGAAGGTTCCGGTGGCTTGTGGGAACAGTACCCCCATCAAGGTATCGATCCGGTGGGCATTATCAAGAAGGTGAAAGAGTTAGTTGGCTAGATAAAGTGCGATCGCTAAAATATCATGGAAAAATCTAGCTATAAGCCTTGAAAACTCTACCTGGTATTTTGGCTTTTCTATCAATGCGTAAGTTCTATACCTATCGTTAGAGATGGTAGAGCAAGTGCTGACGTAAAATTTAGAGTCCCCACCCTTAATCAAATCTAGGGTGGGGAATTTTAATATTTAGAACAAATTTTGGCAGGATAGAGCAATGCGTCGCTTGACTGTGTTTACAGTTTTGTATCTAACCTTAGGAACTTGTTTAGCCGCAATCGCACTTCAGCAACCTGACACGGCTTCAAAGCTTAAAAACGTTCTGTTCTTCAATGTAGGGCTATTGTATCTTTTCGCAGTGCTTAGTACCTTTCAGTTTTGGCAGCAATACGTTCTCAATAGTTACAGTAGACTGCGTGAGCAAGCTGTATGGAGGCAAAAAATAGGCGCGATCGCCCCCTGGCTAATCATTGCCACAACGCTTTTTTCCTTCGTCTTTATCGTGCTGACTGAAAACTGGACAAATTATGCAATCGGACAAGCAGCAACGACGCTAACGATCATCTTGTTATGTGTCGAACAGCTTTTCATCAGACATCGAAACTCATTATAAGCGAAACTCAACGACTGACTTGAAAATGGGCATTGGGCATTGGGCATTGGTAACTCTTTGCTATGCCCAATGCCCTATTCCCCATGCCCAAAAACTCCATCCCCTTGTGGGTGGAGTTTTTTATCTGGTCTGGTGTACGCCGTAATTGAGTAGCTTGTGTTGTCGCGTAGCACACCGATTTTTGGAAGGAAGTCTCCCGTAATCGTTCTTCGTTGTTGTAACGGGAGATAAATTGCTCCATTAAGATAGAGTTGGGTGCTATAGGATTGCGGTAGGACTGGAAAATGAAAATAACAGAAAAACTTGAGCGACTAAAAGCGATATTCGCAGAAATGGAGCAAGCGCTAATTGCTTACTCTGGGGGTGTTGATAGTACTTTGGTTGCCAAGATTGCGTATGATGTTTTAGGCGATCGCGCTTTGGCTGTGACGGCTGTTTCACCATCGCTATTGCCAGAAGAATTGGAAGATGCGAAAATTCAAGCGGCAACTATTGGGATTCCTCATCAAATTGTCCAGACAAACGAAATGGACAATCCCAATTACACTTCCAATCCTGTCAATCGCTGCTATTTCTGCAAAAGTGAATTGCACGACACACTCAAACCTTTAGCTAGGGAATTGGGTTATCCCTACGTCGTGGATGGCGTGAATGCTGATGATTTGCACGATTATCGCCCAGGAATTCAAGCAGCGAAAGAAAGAGGTGCGCGATCGCCTTTAGCGGAAGTTGGTGTTACGAAAATGGAAGTCCGCCAGCTTTCCCAAGAACTCGGTTTACCTTGGTGGGATAAACCAGCGCAACCTTGTCTTAGTTCACGGTTTCCCTATGGTGAGGAGATTACTGTTGCGAAGTTACAACGCGTTGGGAGAGCAGAAATTTACCTGCGTAAGTTGGGGTTGAAAAATTTACGCGTGCGTTCTGAAGGGGATACAGCAAGGATTGAATTACCGCCAGAACAAATCAAAGAGTTTGTGTTGACAACAGATTTACAGCAAATAGTGTCTGCTTTTCAAGATTTTGGTTTTATCTATGTCACCCTCGATTTGGAAGGTTATCGCAGTGGTAAGTTAAATCAAGTTTTGCAGCCGCAAGCCTTGAGCTTTAAAGCTTAGAATTCTGCAATTTGTCATTTGTCATTGAGTGTTTGGCGTTTTTTATTTTTCCCCTAACTACGAAAATTTACTGAATAGTTACATTTTCTTGATTGAATTCCGAAAAAATGCTTGCATAATTACCTCAAAGGTTACGTAATATACCTTACACCTGCAAGCAAAGATTTTATCAATGAAAAAATTTATTGTATTATTTTTCATCAGCTTATTGCTAGTTACAGCAACACCAGCAATGGCTCAATTTTCTCTACCTATCCCCATCCCAACAGTCCCCATCCCCATACCTGAGATCCCAACACCACAACTTCCCATCCCCGATATCACCAAACTTTTAGAGGGAGACCCCCCTATCAGCACCAGTTTTGCCGATACTCGCCAGCAATCTACCCTTCCCGATAACTTTAAACCCCAGAAATTCCAACGCTTAACAAAGCTACCACGCGGCGCTAACGGTGGTTTTTTATTGCGTCCGGGGGCTTTTGAATTGGCAGTGGAAAGCTACTGTTTACGAGCTGGTACTCATGGGCCTAGTCAGGGAAACGGCTATCTCTACGCACCTCTAAAAGGTTCCAAAGCCGGACTTATCCGGCAAATTCTGCAAAACTCCGTCCGTTATCCAGAAATTCCCCAAAAAGATATACAAATGTTGTTATGGGCAATAATAGCCCGCACAAAAATTAGTGATACTAACGCAGAAATCCAGCAGACAGCAGCAAAATTACTAACGAAAGATGAGATTTTTCAACTCAATGGTGGTGCTTTGGGCTTAATACCCAAATCAGTACTAGATCAAGCCACTGCTAATTTGCCTTCTCCATTACGTTTGGTGTTTGAAACAGAAGCACGTATCCGAGAAATGCTCACGATCAAGAGTACAAGTTACGCACAACTAGAACAAATTGCAGTGTTGGCTGGAGAACCGCAACGAGATGGGCCAGAAATACCAGAGGGTCGTTGGTCACTTAATCCCCAAGGATTTTACATCCGTTATCTGCCTACTTACTACAGCAAGACACTTATTCAGATTTACGTTCCTGATAATTTTCGTAAGCAAGCAAATGCAAATGTAAACTTAGCTGCTAAGTCTACAAAACAAGCATTACTTCTAACACAAGATGGAGGCGTAGAATATAATCCAGCTGGTGAAGTTGCTGTTCCTGGTGACACAGGAAGACAGCGCTTAGGTTTATCAGCTCGTCCGGCTGATGGAGGTACTCCCGATGCAGATAACGATGCAGGTAATAACGCAGGTAATGACGCAAGCGGTACTCCTGGTACAGGTAATAATGCAAACGGTGCTTCTGGTACAGGCGATGATACAAATTCACAGCCAGACTCATCTGCTCCCAGAACAGGAAATACCCTAACACCTACACCTAAAGCGCCATCAAAATTAGAAATCTTTTGTAATCCTGTAGTCAGGCAGTCTCTTGACCAAGACTGGCAAGGAACACAAGCTGATAATAGAGAGAGACTGAGATGGGTGTTGTGGAATAGCACTACTGGAAAACTTTCAGTCACAAATGTCACAGTAGGAGATCCTATTAGTGGTAGCGTTGCACCAGGAAACACCCCCCCTGATGAAAATGGTGTATACGTGGTGGGAATATATCATACCCATCCCCCCAAAAATCTAGACTCAGAACCAGGTAGTGTTCAAGTACGTGGCCCTAGCCCTTTCAATGACATAATTAATGCAGATAAAAGGAAAGTACCTTCTCTAGTCAGAGATTATACAGATAATAACCTCACAACCGTTGTGGACTATCTCTACGGCCCCAACAAAAGGGGTGAAGCACAACCCGGCGGCGACGTGATGACAAATGTTCATCAATTGCCTTTGGGTACATGTGGTTCTTAATCCTCTTTTGTCAGATTAGGAGAATCTAATTCAATACAGGTCAGATAAGGTCATTAGTGATTGATTTGTCAGTTGTGGAAACAGCTAGCTCAATTGGGGGATTCTCCCCCAAACCCCCGATTGGGTGACGGTTTCGTCCCCCAAACCCCCTCCAAAATTATTGTTCGGTTTTTTGTTGGGTAACTAGTTTTGTGGTTTTATTGTCAATTAATTTTCTTAACTAAGAATCTCAGAATCAGCCTGAGATTATTGTTTTCCGAGAGTGACAAAACAGGGTTAATTAGGGGTAATATCAATTTGGGATTTTGGTCTCAAACACTACTTATTACCCGATACTTCAATACCATTTCGACGTGCAGATTTTTGTCGAAACTGTGGAGTTTGTTGTTGATGACGACTTGCACAAGTGCCTCATATTCGTCACGAGGTTGCAACTTAATCTTGTGTGCCACAGTAGCAGAAGAAGTACACAGATTTCTGACTAGACAAGCAGTCCCTATTAATCAGCGATCGCCCATCTGACATAAGGACGAGAAGCTGCTACAGTCTTGTAAGTAATTTCCTTAGCATTTGCCTGAATTTTTCGCAAATCTACACGGAAATATGCTTGCTTATTCTTAAATTGCACATTGTAAAATGTGTATTCTTTATTCTGTGCTTGACCAACACAAGAAGCATAATTATCGTTTAAGTTGGCAACATATTCTACAACTTGCTTATTAGATGAAACTAATTTTGTGGTGTTAGAAAATGGTCTAGTGTCAGCAATTACTGTATGTTCAGCACCACCTTCATAAGGTAGTGTCAACCACCATAAACCAACTGACTCAGGACAAGTACCTGCAGTACTTTGGATATTTAATTTGACATTTGGTGTAGTAATTGGCCCTGCTGCTGATTCTGGTTGCGCTTGTGCATTAGCCGAAATTATGCTTGCTACTGCTAAGGGAGATAGAATTACACCAATAGTTGTTAATTTTAGCCAAGTATTCATATAGATTTTTTGCAAATTCAACCTATCTAATTAATATTGACTCGCAAAATATTGCAAAAGTGCCGTCTTATTTAAGATTACCGTGTTGTCAGTTACAGTTCTACACAACTAATTCAGCAACAATGTTAATAAATACTTGAGAATGCAGCCTCATCGGAATATTGCGGCTCTTTCATGAAACCTAGAATTATTGTTTGTGGCTTAGGACGGACTGGATATAAAGTCTTTCGTCTGCTGCGACAACAGGGTGCGTTTGTCGTTGGTATTCATCACAAGCCTATCCCTGGCGAAACCGCAGGAGATGTGATTATTGGTGATTTGCATACAGCAGCTACCCTCAAGGCTGCTGGAATTGAACAATCCCACACTTTAGTCATTGCTAGCTCTGATGATGCGCGCAATTTAGCAATTATGATGCAAGCGCGGATACTAAATCCGCATATTCGCATTATTAATCGCTTTTATAATAGTAGTTTGGCGGAACGTCTCGATCATACTTTGCCAGACCATTTAAGTATGAGTGTGGTGGGTTTGGCTGCACCAGTGTTTACTTTTGCAGCACTGGGTAATAAAGCGATCGGGCAAATTAAATTATTTCAACAAACTTGGCCGATTCAAGAAGAATATATTGACGAATATCATCCTTGGTTGGGTCGGAAATTAGGCGATTTATGGGAAGATAGGTCGCGAATGCTAATCTATTATCTACCTGTAGAAGGTGATTTAGATTTAGTGGCGGCGGTGCTATCTGGGCAAGAATTAAAAGTAGGCGATCGCTTAATTGTTGGTATCCAACCTCGCGTTCGTCCTATCCGCAAATCATGGGTAAGAAAATTCATCAAAGTTCTCACTAGTTTGCAGCAATTTCAAAAACACGCTCAATCAGTTGTAGCGATGGCAATGGTGTTATTTGCCATTATTTTGATGGCTACACTTACCTATGTTTCGGCTAGTTTAAATATCTCTTTTATTGATGCTTTATATTTTGCAGTCGGTATGATTACGGGAGCAGGTGGTAATGACAAAATAGTTGAAAATGCTCCCAGCAGCATTAAATTATTTACTGTTGTGATGATGTTAGTTGGTGCAGCAGTAATTGGTATTTGGTATGCCATGCTCACCGATTTTATTTTAGGTAACCGCTTCAAGCAATTTTGGGATGCAGCACGTATTCCGCAGCGACATCACTACATAGTCTGTGGCTTGAGTGGTATTGGTGTGAGAATTGTGCAAGAACTTCATACCAGTGGACATGAGGTAGTAGTAATTGAAACCGACAGCAACAACAGATTTGTCAACACAACTCGCGGCTTAGGTATTCCCGTAATTCAAGGTGATGCCAGTTTCCGCGCTATTCTCCAAGCCAGTAATATAGATAATGCTGCGGCTGTGCTGGCTGTTACTAGCAACGATGCTATTAATTTAGAAATTGCTCTCAAAGCCAAAGGATTATCTCCCTGCATTCCTGTCATTGTCCATTATGCTGACCCAGATTTTGCAGGGATGGCACAACAAGTATTTGATTTTGAAGCCGTACTTAGTCCCGCAGAATTAGCTGCACCAGCTTTTGCGGCGGCTGCATTAGGGGGACGCATCCTAGGTAATGGGATTACCGCCGATAGTTTGTGGGTAGCCTTCGCGACGATGATTACACCAGCACATCCATTTTGCGGTGAATTAGTCAAAGATGCTGCGATGTCGGCTGATTTTGTCCCTTTGTACGTAGAAGCGAGTTGCCAAACCTTCCACGGCTGGGATTTATTAGAAACTCAACTCAGTCCCGGCGATATTTTATATTTAACAATGCCAGCAAATAGATTATATGAATTGTGGCGAGATGGGCGATCGCAAGTCATGGTAAGTTGATTGATGGTCATTTGTCCACTTCATTTTTCTAACTATGATCAGGAACTAATTACTCTACAAAACGTCTAATTTCTTTTATTAAATTAGTTCCAATATGAAAGTTAGGTCTATTAAAACTGCGATCGCTTTATCGCTGATTAGTGTAGGATTTTCGCAAACTGCTCATACTCAAACCCCCAGCACAAATTACGCACAACTTACACAGCAAGTTGCATCACTTCGTCCCCAAGGGGCAAAAGGTTTAGAGACATTTCTTAATAATCATGCACAAGAATTAAACAATCCTTCGCCACAAATCAAAGAGGCGTTAGACAAAATTTGTCAGCAACGAGATTGTTATGCTTCTAAACTTTATTGGTACACCGATTTAGAACAAGCAAAAGCTGCTGCTAAAGCTAGTAATAAACCTATACTTTCATTACGTTTGTTAGGAAATCTTGACCAAGATTTAAGCTGTGCCAATAGTCGCTTTTTCCGCGTAGCATTATATCCCAATGCAGAAATTTCTAAATTCCTACGCGATCGCTATATTCTCCACTGGCAATCTGTACGCCCTGTCCCCAAAGTTACCATAGATTTTGGTGACGGGCGCAAGTTAGAACGCACCATTACAGGTAATAGCATTCACTATATACTCGATAGTTCTGGTGAACCAGTCGATGCAATTCCCGGTTTATATGGGCCGCAAGCATTTCTGCGTCAGTTAGTAGCTGGAGAAAAACTAGTTAAAGAATATACTAATTCTCAAGGTGTTGCCCGCGCTGGTTTTTTGCAAGAGTATCATCGTCAACAATTAGCATCTAGCCAACGTCAATGGGGAACAGATTTATCAAAATTAGGTATTAAAAATCTTCCTCGCCTTGTGGAACTACCTGCTAATAATAGTGAAACACCTAATGCAGCGATAGCTGGTACTATAGCTGTGAGTAAAATGCGAGTTGAATCTCCTTTGTTACGAGATATTAATATTGCTAGTAGCAATCAAACGGCACTTCAAGATATTACTGATTCCGCAACATGGCAGCGAATTGCCCAACTATATACAGCAGATGCCAAGTTAGATAATAACAGTGTGGCATTAATACGTAACAAACGTTTTCAAGCTCATAAAGCTGATAATTTACAGCGAATTGTGAGCAATTTTGAAAATGTAATGGCATTAGATACAATCAGGAACGAATATACGCTACATAACCAAATTCATCAGTGGTTTATGCAGGGTAATGCCACAAATAATGTGAATACATTGAATGAAAAAGTTTACGCTGAATTGTTTTTAACTCCTAATTCCGATCCTTGGCTGGGATTGATGAGTAATGATAGTTACAGTGCAATTGATAATGATGGTATTCGCAAGTGATACCAAAAATATTAGAGGTTGTTTGAACAATGATTGGCTGTAATTTTCAGCGCTTATTTTTCCCCCAAACACCCTTGAAAAAAGGGGTTAGGCAATTTGATGCAAAATCGAGTTTTGGTAAGGGTTTACAGTTAAATTGACAGGTATGGGCAGTGCCTGTGTCCTACTCGCATAACTGATTTACCTGAAATATGCTGTATTTCTACTTTTATAGGTAACGACATTTACAGTCTTTATCTAGCTAAATCGCATATTAGTAAATTAAGTCGGCATTTAAAGCGATTAGGAAAATCCTTTGAATAAAAACTTAATAGCTTTTATAGCTAGTTTGATTTTTAGTATTGGAGCAGCAACTCTTCTCGACGCTATAGTTAAATCCCTGAAGATACCTACATTTACAACTTTAACTATAGCTATTGTAGGCAGTTATATTTTGATGATGTTGAGTATCATACACAATTGCCTAGCTCACTCTAAGAAGAATAAATGAGCTTTTGAGTATTTTTTCTTGAAAGGGATGGAAAACTCAATCTCCTTGTGAATAAAGTTTTTTATCATACTCACTTACAGAAAGTTAGTGATAGATAAATACTTGATAAATGCACAAGATTGTTATAGCAATTTGAAAAAAAATGCGCCAGATTGTAGGGGCAGGGGCACTGCCCTGCCCTCTAGAATATTATTGATGTGTTGCAAATGTTATTTGATTTAGTTTTAGTATAAAATGCTATTTTTTTACAAAAATTACTTAAATAAAAATGCCACCCCAAGGAGTGTTTGGAGTGACCTCAAGCCCTAAGATGATGTATTACACACAAAATAATTATGTGGTAACTACTAATGTTATTTACTCTATCAAAAGAAAGTTACTTCAAAGATGTATATCTATCGTAAGTATGAGAGTTTTTTGAGTGGACTGCCAACCCAAAAATGCTGGGTGAAGTTTGGGGAATGGGGAAAGGGAAAAGGGTAAGGGATAAAAACCTTTCCCAATACTGCTCGGTTAAGGATTTTCAACTCTTAATTTGGTTTGAGGAAAAGGTGAAAGGGTAAGGGTTAAAGGTTTTTTCTTACCCCTTTTACCCTTACCCTTTTGCCCTTAACCGACAAGTATTGAAACCTTTCCCCCTTACCCCTTAACCTGTATCCTGCTAAGTTACCTTGGCGAACCGCTTACTTATCGCCAGTAAAATCAACCACTATTGGTGGAATATTGCTTTGTCCGTTGGCGCTTGTTTCGGGTTTGACTATTGGTTGTGGATGCAATGGAGTTGGTAACGCCTCACCTGGCTTGGCAGTTTGATTCCACAAAATTAGTGATAGTAAACCATCAACTAAACCGTTACTGCTGCCATTACTACCACCAACCAGGATATCTGGGATGAGGCGAACATTGCGATCGCCAATAATTTGCATCAGCTGCATGGCTGTATAACCTTGTGGCCCCAAGGCTTCCACACCAGAACGATAGGTTTCGGCTTTCGCATTACCTGTGGCGCGGATACCTTCAGCTTCAGCCACTGCGCGGAGTTTTGTACCCTCGGCTTCACCATTAGCCTGCTTAATTTGGGCTTGCGCTTTCAAGTCAGCAATGTGGACACTCTGCTCTGATTTCACCATTTCTTGCTGAATATCAGCCAGTGCTGTTTCCCGGACGAGTTGTTGTCTTTGGGTTTGTGCTGCTTGTTGCACTTCGTAAGTCTTGCGCTGTTCTTCGGCAATTTTCCGGTCTGTCTGAGTCTGCATTAAGGTTGCTGGCGGCTGAATATCACCAATTAAGGTGTCTATTGCCTGTACGTCATAAGCGCGAATTGCGACTTTAATATACTCGGCAGCTTCGGCTTGACGTTCACTTCTCGCAGTCAGAAAGTCAAGGACTGTACAGTTTTGGGCAGAGTTACGGAAATAGTTACCAATAGTTGGTTCCAAAACATGGTCTACAAGGTTTTGCATGGAACCAACGCGAGAAATTACCTTGGGAGCATCTAAAGCACCAACGTGGATAATTTGCGCTACTTCTAAATCGAAGGCAAACCCATCACGCGATCGCACTGTCAGGGAAGCTAGTTTAGCATCATAACTATGGCGTTCGGTGCGACCTGACCAGTTTAAAACAATGTTGGTCGTGGGCACTAGTTCAATCTTCATGATCCGGGAATTCAGGGGGTGCTTACCTGGATAAAGTGGTTCAACCCACACACCCTTATGTCCTTGGTTGACTAAGTTACCGTGGGTAAAGGCTGCACCACTCACGTCTTCTTGAGCTTTACCTACGAAAGAAATTACTACGCCCACATAGCCGATGGGAATTTCCGTCATTGGCACTTGTTCAACTTGCACAAACCAAGGGTTCAAGTTCCACGAACCAGAAAGGAGAATCTGCTCTTGCAAGCCTCTGCGTCCACCTGCATCGATGAATTTTTGCCCATTCTGGAAGTTGTCGTGTCCCGCAATTGTCGGCCCTGCTATTTCTCCACCAGCAATTGGTAAACCATCTAGAGTTGTGACGATGCCAACTTTATCAGATGACACACTGTACACCCGCAAATGTTCGGGATTCATGCCATGAGCAGAAGCGTTCGATGCCATGATCACTTTAAACAAAGCGGTGTTGATGCGGTAAGTACCTGCCGTCAAAAAGCCCATTTGACGACCTTTTTCGCCACCGTGGGTGAGGAATTTCCGCGCATCTTGAAAGTTATCGCAATCGACGATTTTCCCTAAAATGCGTTCTGGTGGGTTAGATGCACCATCTGCCGCTACAATCAAGGCGATTTCACCTTGAGGTACAACTACCACAGATTCTTTCCGCACAGAATATTGCCAAGGCCAATAACCCCAATGCCAACCAGGAGCTAGGGTATCTGCTTGCAAACCAGCTTCACCATTGAGCGCAATTAACCGCCCTGCGGGGAGTCCACGTCCAGATAAGGTAAACTTCCTGACGACAATACCAACTTCCCGTTCGCCAATTACTACCAAGCCGCCAAAGAACAAGGGGACAAATACAATTACACCTCCCAAAACAATAACTGGGACTAGCACCCCAGACGATAATTGCATTGCCTGGTATTGAGTATTGCTACTCGATAACTGGGCAACGAGGGGCTGTTGCTGTGTAGGTTTGACTGAAACTGAGGCGATATTGTTGGTTGTAAATGTTTTTGTGGGTGTTGCCTTAGCAATATTGGCATAATTTACACTGCCAGCGATCGCTAACGATGCGACAACAGATCCAGCAAAACGAGCTAATTTATTTTGTTTCCGCTTACCAAAAGAAGATTGAAAGCTGTTCATAATGTGTGCCCTTCTGGGCAACTAATTATCTAACGTATCACTTCACTGGGGCGGAGCGGAATTTCTTAAACTTGGTGTAATTTTTTTAGCAAAAAAGCCAGAAGGCTCGAAGGTAATTCTGATTCCTGCCCTCTGCTTTCTTCATCTCGTTTTCAGCCAGAGGCTATTGTTGACAACTTAAAGTTAAGTCAGAATTGTCAATGAGTAATGATACTCAAAATTCTCGCGCAATTGAGGAATCAGGGGCGAAAGGCTGTATCCTACGGAATTACAAAGCCTACTCCCCTACTGAATTTTTGGACTAGCTGATGCGTCATATTTAAACTTAATTAATCATTGTAGTCCTCAAGGACTAGCTGTTCTTAATTCAAACTTTTAATTAGTAATTGACTATAACATTTAAAGCCAGTTTTTAGATATTCTTCATATTCAGAGTCATCTGTTAATCTCAGTCTGCTATCTGGATTTAATAATTGACGATCGCTGCTGATAATTAATCTGCGGCGTGAATCGTTGATTTTCTCAAGAATTTCTAAAGCAATAGCTTTGTTTTCTCTTAAACTTCCTGTCTGCTCTCCTCCATACTTGTGACATACAAATTTATGAGCTAAAGCCAGAAATTTATGTGACTCAAGAAATTCTTCATACGCAGATTTAAGAAATGTAGGTACTAATTTAAATAGTCCTTTCTCCTTATTCCATGAATTGATGAGATAAGCATGATCGTAAGACATGATGCCACTAAAATCAGGAGAATTAACATGAGGAAGCATCATAGTGGGGCGAATTTCATTTTCGTATTCTTGAGGTTGTGATGTCCCAGCAAATAACATTGATGCCCCTGATGCTAACATTAATTGAGACATGGATTTTAAAATAACTCCTACCTGAACAATATTTTCTTTTCGCATCTCTTTTTTTAGATGTATCATACAAAGAATATTAGCTTGCAAAAAAACAAAAAAAAGCCAATGATACCTTTTCCATATAAATAAAGCATTGTAGGTATTTTCTGATTGCTTATTATGACTAACTTGTCTCAAATTTAAAAATGTTTTATAAGCAATGAGGATACTTCTAATCAACAAAAATGCAGGTGAACCTTTAGTTTTTTCTCGCTTAACATCAAAGTAAAAATCATAATCTTCAACTTCACATTTTTTTAAGGAAGTAGTGATAGTTAAGTATTTGTCAGAAGGAAATGTTTCCAATGAGCCAAGCATTGAGTAAGCTTGACTTAATTGAGTTTCAGATTCTGCTTTTGATGGTGCATATAGAGAGGCTTGAAATATATTTATTAAGCTCTTAATTTTTAACTTATCTAAGTTATTTAATGTATAGTTATCTGAAATATCTTCAGGCCAGACTAGAAGCAAATTCGCATCTAAATTTAAGATTTCATTAGGCATAATTTTATGATTTTTTTTGATATCTAACTTTTGTAAATAAAGAGAATGTATTTAAATTGTAGAGGACATTAATAGGCAATTATCAGGATGAGCGATACAATGAAAAATTTGTTTATCTTTGAACTTATATGACTTATATTCAATGGCAAATTCTTCAGTAAATCTAAGTTTCCGAAATATGTGCTGAGAAGCAACCCCGGTAGCTTCAGTAACAGCAATTTCAAATTTATGATGTTTAGCTAATTTCAAATTTTCTCTGATTAAAGTTGTGGCGATATGTCTTTTAGTATATTTCTCTTGGACTCCAAGCATGGAAATATGCAGTACCTGTCCAGCTGTAAATGCATGAGTTCTTCGATAATTTTCACCCAACTCTGACAGTAAAGAGAAAATGTATTCAAATTTATGATCAATACCTTCTAAAGATTCAGGATAGACTGTGATAAAATCTTCAGAAATAATGAATCCTACTACTTTTCCTGTTTTCCTATCTTTAGCTACAATCGATATTTTTTCATCTACCGCTTTCTGACAGACAGATAAAGCGAACGGATACAACTCATTAAAGGAAATTTTTAGAGCTTTGGCCATCGGCTCAAAACTTGAAAAAATCTGGGATATACAAATAACAGTTTCTTCGATATCGTTAGGCTGCATCACTTGAAACAGGATTTCGCTGTTATTTTTATCAATAAAATTCATAGATGATATCAATAATATTATTTTTGATTCTTGCGTACTTAACGAACTTAAAAATCTATTTAAATTCGCCAATACTGACTAAACAATGACTACATATGCTCAACCTTAACAAAAATTGATTTTTCACGCTTTGTGGTATTTACTGAAAAATATTCTTGCTTGTATACATCAATAAAATAATAATTTATCAAACACTTTTCCAAACCACATTGATTCTTGATCAGGGGCAATAGCATTGTAAAAAATGCACTTGTCCTCAAGCTCAAAAGACTCACATGCACTTTATTATGTTGCAGAATATTGGCTGCTTCTAGAACTTTTTTTCAATTGTGGCTTAACCTTTATAGTGCAGTTATACATAGGTGATAGTGAGTCTGTGCAGCTTGTTTTTAACCATCGTAATCAACATTTTTCTTGCAAAATACATCCTACGACTTGAGAAAATATTAAAATCAGATATCACTCGCTTCGCTCAAATTGAAAATTCAAGATTCGCTCATGACAATTCTCATAACTAAAGCCCGCAGCGTCAGTCAGCACAACTAACAAGCTAACGGCAGTGAAAATACATCTTTTTTATTTTCCATCGCTTGGGGCGCTTATATGCTAAATTAATTGATTAAAATTGTTATTTCTTCAATTTTGAATTTTGTACCCGAAGGGAACCGACAGAGTTCATATTAATTTGGAATTTTTTCGGTTATGGGGATATTGACAGTGATAATGCAGGGAGACTATAACACCTACTGAAGAGTTATATTTTGAGATATTACAATATGGAAAATCATCAAGAATATCATATGTCCTCGGATGAATTTCGTTATTGGGGATATAAAACTATTGATTGGATAGCTAACTATTTAGAAACAGTAGATAAATTGTCAGTTTTATCTCAAGTAGAGCCTGGAGAAATTAGAGCTAAATTACCAGAAACAGCCCCGCTAAAAGGAGAATCTTTTGCCAATATTTTACAAGATTTAGATGAAATTATTATACCCGGATTGACTCACTGGCAGTCTCCAAACTTCTTCGCTTTCTTTCCTACAGGTATTTCTGCACCATCAATTTTAGGAGAATTAGTCAATGCAGGACTTGGAGTTCAGGGAATGCTGTGGGCAACTTCTCCAGCTTGTACTGAGTTAGAAACCCATGTTTTAGATTGGTTAGTAGATATGCTGGAACTTCCATCCCAGTTTAAATCTTCAACCACAGGAGGAGGAGTAATCCAAGACTCAGCCAGTAGTGCTTCTTTAGTAGCTTTGATAGCAGCTAGAGAACAGTCAAAAGGAGATATTAATAACCTGGTTGCCTATACTTCTACTCAAGCACACTCTTCAATTGAAAAAGCAGCTAAAGTAGCGGGAATTCGACCAGAAAATTTCCGCTTAATTGAGGTTGATGCTGGTTATAGAATGCGTCCAGAATTACTACATCAGCAGATTGTTACAGATATTGAATCTGGGTTAACACCCTTTTATATTGCTGCTACTGTAGGGACAACCTCATCTCATGCCATAGATCCATTAACAGAAATAGGTGCGATCGCTCAAACACATAACATTTGGTTCCATGTTGATGGAGCGATGAGTGGTACAGCAGCTATCTGTCCTGAGTATCGGTGGGTTCATCAAGGATTAGAACTAGCGGACAGTTATTGTTTTAATCCTCATAAATGGATGCTGACAAATTTTGATTGTACCTGTTTTTATGTAAAAAATAGAACCAAACTAATTCAAGCACTATCCATAATGCCTGAATATCTAAAAAATCAAGCCAGTATGTCCGGCAAAGTCATTGACTATCGAGACTGGCAAATTCCTTTAGGACGTAGATTTAGGAGTCTCAAGCTCTGGTTTGTAATTCGGCACTATGGTATAGAAGGTTTACAGCATTATATTCGCAAGCATATTGCTTTAGCCCAAGAATTTGCCGAATGGGTAAAATCTCATCCTCATTTTGACCTAGTTGTCAATCCCCCGTTAAATTTGGTATGTTTTCGTCACCAAGCTGGTGATGCAATTAACCAGAAAATCATTAACCATATCAACTCATCGGGTGACATTTATCTCACTTCTACCCAGCTTGAGCAAAAACTAACTTTAAGAATGTCAGTTGGACAAGCAACTACAGACAAAATACATGTACAGAAAGCTTGGGAATTAATTTGTCAAACTGCTGATGAAATTGTTAATCAATAAAGTGTAGCGACCTGCAATGCTAATCGCTCAAACCTGCAATCAAGAGATTTACAAACCAGGATTAAATGCAATTATAGTTGTTGAGCTATTCCACATCCAATACTTGTCGGTTAAGGGGAAAAGGGGAAGGGGAAAAGGGGCAAGAAATAAACCTTTAACCCTTACCCTTTCTCCTGCGGAGACGCTACGCGAACACCTTTTCCCCAAACCAAATTAAGAGTTTAAAATCCTTAACCGAGCAGTATTGATTCCACATCTAATATGCATATATGGCGTTCCCCAATCTGGTGAAATACATTCTCAAAGCTACTAGCCTGAATAAGGTATGAGAATCAATACCTAATGCCCTATTTTCAACATAGCACCATAAAATTTGAGGGTGGACAAATAGTCCACCCTCAAAAATTAAAACCCAGAGTAAAATTTTAGACCAAACCGCCAGCAGCTTGAAACCGAGCGCGGGCGCGTTTAAAGGCTTGGGTTGCTTGAATTTGAGCTTGGCGATCGCCTGCTGTTACCTGATTGAGCTTGGTTTGTGCTTGATTATAAGCAGTCCGAGCTTCTTCTAGGTTAATAGCGTTGCCACTTTCAGCACCATTGACGAGAATGGTAACTTCATTTTCTTCAATTTCGGCAAAGCCACCCAAAAGCGCGATCGCTTGCCAATCTTGATTTTTGTTAGCACGCACGCGCATTACGCCTGTATCTAGGGCGGTCAACAGGGGTGCGTGTCCACTCAAGATACCTAGCTGACCAGTGGTGCTGGGTAGAATTACTTCTTCAGCTTCGGCATCCCACACAGTTTTATCTGGGGAAATTACACGAACGGTTAATGTCATTTGTCTGTTGTCCTTTGTCTTCTGTCTTGCGTAATTTGCCATTAGTCACTAGGACTGACGCTAATGACTAATGACCAATGACCAATGACTAACCTTTGAGCTTTTGGCCTTTGGCGATCGCTTCGTTAATATCGCCCACCAAGTAGAAGGCTTGTTCTGGCAGATCGTCCAATTCGCCAGAAAGAATCTTCTGGAATCCTTTGATGGTATCTTCCAACTTCACATACTTACCAGGAGAACCAGTAAATACTTCTGCTACGAAGAATGGCTGAGATAAGAAGCGCTCAACCTTCCGGGCGCGTGCTACCGTTAGACGATCTTCTTCAGACAATTCATCTAAACCGAGAATAGCGATGATGTCTTGCAGTTCTTTATAGCGCTGCAATGTTGCTTGGACAGCACGAGCTGTGCTGTAATGTTCATCACCAACGATTTCTGGCTGAAGCATGGTGGAAGTAGAGCCTAAGGGGTCTACTGCTGGATAAATGCCCTTAGAAGCCAAACTCCGAGACAGTACTGTTGTTCCATCCAAGTGAGCGAAGGTGGTTGCAGGTGCGGGGTCAGTTAAGTCGTCCGCAGGTACGTATACAGCTTGAATAGAGGTAATAGAACCTTCTGTAGTTGAGGTAATCCGCTCTTGTAATGCACCTACGTCAGTACCTAAAGTAGGCTGATATCCTACCGCAGAAGGCATCCGTCCCAATAGCGCAGATACTTCTGAACCTGCTTGTACGAACCGGAAGATGTTGTCAACAAACAGCAGTACGTCTTGTTTGTTAACATCGCGGAAGTACTCTGCCATTGTCAATCCAGACAGACCTACCCGCATTCTTGCTCCAGGTGGCTCGTTCATCTGACCGTACACTAGAGCAATTTTTGATTCGTTGAGGTTATCTTTGTTGATTACCCCAGATTCAATCATTTCATTGTAGAGGTCATTTCCTTCGCGAGTGCGCTCACCCACGCCAGCGAAAACGGATACGCCACCGTGCTGAGTAGCGATGTTGTTGATCAACTCCATCATGATCACGGTCTTACCAACACCCGCACCGCCGAATAGACCAATCTTACCGCCACGTCGGTAAGGAGTCAGTAGATCGACAACTTTAATTCCGGTCTCAAACACAGAAGGTTTGGTTTCCAGATCGGTGAATTTGGGAGCTTCGCGGTGGATAGGCAATGTTGCCTCAGGATTTACAGGGCCCTGATTATCTACAGGATCGCCAAGGACATTGAAAATTCGACCCAAGGTGGCTTTACCAACTGGCACGCGAATGGGAGCGCCAGTATCTACCACTTCCAAACCACGCACTAAGCCATCGGTGGTGCTCATAGCAACAGCCCGCACCTGGTTGTCGCCTAGCAGTTGCTGTACTTCCACGGTCAGGCTGATTGCCTGACCAGCTTCGTTGGTGCCGTTGATGGTCAAGGCGTTGTAGATTTGCGGCAATTTCCCGCCGGGAAATTTAACGTCTACAACAGGACCAATAATTTGGGTAATGTAACCGATGTTTGTTTTTTCTGCGGTGGTGACCATGCTGAGCCTAATGATTGAAGCTATATTTCAGATAGGGTCGTAGACGACATAATATGAAGTAATGTCACTTTTCAGATTAACACTGAACGACCCCCTTATCCGCCATAAATTGATTGTTAAGACTTGGAGTTGGGAATTGGGGATCGGGCAGGGGGCATTGACATTTGAGTACAGACGCGATTAATCGCGTCTCTTTGACTATTGACCTTGGTAATAAATTCCGTTTTCAAATTTTCTGAATATCCCTAAGATAAAGAGAGGTACGGAAAACTGCTGTCAGTTCACCCGCTTCAACTTCATACCTCCACCGAGTAATTGCTTATGAATTTCTCGTCAGCGCGACAATATTTTTACCAGGAGATTCAGCAGCCTGACGAGCACATCGACCTGGTAAAGGCGGCTTTATATATTGCTCAGGAAGAATATCCTCAGCTTGACCTAGAAGAATACCTCAATGCCTTTGAGACCATGGCATTGGAGTTGCAAGAACGCTTACCTGATTCACCCTACCCGCTACGGATTATTCAAAGTATTAATCAATATCTCTACAATGATTTAGGATTTGCGGGCAATAAAGCAGACTACTACGATCCACGCAACAGCTTTTTAAATGACGTGATTGAGCGGCGGCTAGGGATACCTATCACCTTGGCATTAGTTTATATGGAAGTGTCCCGCCGAATTGATTTCCCTATGGTAGGTGTAGGAATGCCTGGACATTTCCTCATCCGTCCAAATGTTGCAGAGATGGAAGTTTTTGTTGATGCATTCAATGGTGGGGAAATTTTATTTGCCCAAGATTGTCAGGAAAGACTGTCTCAGATGTTCCAGCAACCTGTGGAACTCAAGTCGGAATATTTAGCAACAGTTAGCCATCGGCAGTTATTGGCCAGGATACTCACAAATCTCAAATTTATTTACCTCAAAAAGCAAGACTTAGAAAAAAGCCTGGCAGCGGTTGAGCGCATTTTACTATTGTTTCCTGGTGTAAGTTTAGAATTACGCGATCGCGGTTTAATTTACTATCAACTCGGCTACTACCCCCAAGCAGCTGACGATTTGCAAACCTATCTAGAAAAAGTTCCTGATGCCGAGGATTCCGGAGCCATTCGCCGCTTACTTGCCGAATTGGGTAGATAAATTTTGGGGAAATAGGCATTGCTAAGGAAGCCGTCCCAATGAAAAATTCTATCCAAGCTCGGCGTTTTTGGGCATCAGCAATAGAGCATGAGGGAGGTAGTGCGTTGCAAAGACAATGCATCTCTCATGCCCATTTTCACGAGCCTTGCATAAAAATCTGTCTCAATACTGCTCGGTTAAGGATTTTCAACTCGGAATTTGGTTTGGGGAAAAGGTGAAAGGGTAAGGGTTAAAGGTTTTTTCTTGCCCCTTTTACCCTTCTCCTTTTCCCCTTAACTGACAAGTATTGAAATCTGTCTTTCCCATGCCCTATGCCCTATGCCTCAAAGGATACTCACTATAAAATTCTTCGCTGTTCCTTCTTAAACAGAGGCAATGTCTAAATTGGCATATAGATTTGTCTGTTTTTATACTATATAGAAAAATTTTATCTCATGGGTATTTGTCGGCTTTAATTATTTATATTTCAAATCTTCAATGAGATAAACCTTGATTGTTTGAAATTTTAATCACAATCTATTTATCAAGAGTTTTATCTTCAGATAAAAGCCCAAAATCCCGATTAAATCTCTTAGATTGCTAGAAAAATTGGGGTTTTAAATAATTGTTAAAGTTTTATTAATAAAAGTAAATATTAATTTAATATTAAGTTTATAAGATTAAAAAAACAGAGATTTAATATAAAAGATTCACTAAATGTAAATTTCTATAATAGTTATTTTCTAGTACAACTATGCAATTTGCAGAGAATCATATAATATTTGATTATTCACAAATACATAGTGTTTACAGTATATTTTTTAATGTGATTCACTATGCAGAAGAGAATTCAAAATTTCTAGATTAGACATGATAGTCACTATTTAAGTGTTATTTTATCTGTCAGATTTAGTCCAATTCTCTGTTCATTAATATCCCATTAATGCACGGGGATGTTTTTCATGGTTATTAATATCTATCGAACTAACTTTAGAGATATTTAGCTAAATATCTCTAAAGTCAAGAAATTATGACTTACTACTAAAAATATTGGTAATTACAAAAATCAAAATGTTACAGCAAATTTAAGTATGTAAAATATCAACATAAAAATAAATTAAAATACTTAGAAAGAAAAATCATGCTGATTGGTTATATATTAAATCAGGTTATTAATTATGCAAATTTCCAGGGTATTACTACAAGCTAAAAATGCGCCATCTACCATAACAGAAACTACTATGCTTGTCTTGATGGTTGGTTTATGTATCTACTTAGGAGTCAGAATAATTGCCTTATATATGGCAAATTATCGTTCATCAAAAGTTGAAAATCAACGAAAGACTTCTTGTGAAAAAGTTTTAAGAGGCAATACCCAAAAAATCCTATTCACTAAGGAGGAAAACCCTAATTTATTCCTAATAAATCACCAATCTCCATCAGCCGAAAGTGATGAAGCTAATCAATTGAGCCAGTCTGTCAAAGAATTGGCTTCTAATTGTGGCACTTTTTATCTAGAAGCCCTTGCTGCTATTGAACAGTCTTTACTGAATTTCGATAACCGACTCAGATGTTATACAGAAATTCTGCAAACTCTGGGAAAAGCCTGTCAGGTTAGTCGTGTATACATATTTGAAAATTATGTTGATGATGATGGTAACTTAATCATGCATCAGCAAGCTGCATGGTGCGCTGAAGGTATCCCATCCAAAAATGAAAACCACCCTTGGCACAAACTATCTTATACAAAATTCTGCCCACGCTGGTTAAAGTTATTAGCGCGAGGTGATATCGTTGCTGAAACAATCACAGAGTTGAACAAAACAGAAATTCAGACTTTAGGCCTAGAGGATGTTTTGACAATATTGATTTTACCAATCATTGCTCAAGGTAATTTTGTCGGATTTATTGGATTTGATAACTGTAAAGAAGCACAAATTTGGGAAGCCAAAGAAACAGCATTTTTGCAAGCGGTAGCAGGTGTACTTGCTCTAGTGCATGATCGTTTACTAGCAGATCATGCCCTCAAGACAGTAATTTTAGAAACCCAAGATTCTGCTTATCACTTAGAAAATGTAGTACAAGAACGCACAGCAGAGTTGCACAGAGAAATTGCGGAGCGCAAGCGGATACAAACAGAACTAGAAAAATCACTATCTTTGCAATGGGCGACCTTAGAATCTACTGCCGACGGCATCTTAGTAGTAGATAATCAAGGTAAGATTGCAGGCTTTAATCAAAAGTTTCTGCAAATGTGGCGCATTCCGGAGTCATTAATCACCACCGGAAATTACAAAGAAGTGCTGAGATTGGCGATGAAACAGCTAGAAGCGCCAAAACAGTATTTTGCTACGATTAGAGAATTATACTTTAATCCAGATACACAGCTTTATGATGCGATCGCCTTTAAAGATGGCAGAGTTTTAGAGCGTTATTCCCAACCTCAGAGGATTAACGGCAAAATAGTCGGTAGAGTCTGGAGTTTTCGCGACATTACAGCCCATAAATTAGCAGAAGCCAAAATCCGGCATCAAGCTTTACACGACCTGTTAACCGATTTACCTAACCGCGTGCTATTTAATGAGCGACTTTCAGAAGCTTTAGCACAATCGCAGAAACATCGTAGCAAATTAGCGGTGTGTTTTTTAGACTTAGACCGCTTCAAAGTGATCAACGATACATTAAGTCATGCTATTGGTGATCAATTACTGCAAATTGTGGCTCAACGTCTGATCGAATGTCTGCGGGAGATTGACACCATAGCGCGGTGGGGAGGCGATGAATTCACCCTAATCTTGCCAGAAATTAACGATAATCAAGAAGTTACACAAATTGTAGAAAGCATCTTAGCAGCTTTTAAACCAGTATTTGAAATCGAAAATTACCAATTACATATCAGCGTCAGTATTGGTATTGCCCTTTATCCGATGCATGGACAAGATGCCGAAACTTTAATTAAACACGCTGATGTGGCACTATATCGTGTTAAGTCTCAAGGACGAAATCATTATCAGTTCTATAATTCAGCCATCAATTCTGGTTCTTCAGAATTGCTAACTTTAGAAAATAGCTTGCACTCTGCCTTAGAACGCCAAGAATTTGAAGTTTACTATCAACCACAGGTCAATATCACCACAGGCGAAATTACCAAAATAGAAGCATTACTACGTTGGCGACACTTAGAATTAGGCTTAATCCCACCCCAAAAGTTTATTCCCCTGGCTGAAGAAACTGGATTAATTATTCCAATTGGGGAATGGGTGTTAAGAACTGCTTGTGCTCAAAATAAAGCTTGGCAAGATGCACTTAATTTACCCTCACTTTCAGTAGCTGTGAATCTTTCTGCACGCCAATTTCAGCAACCAAACTTAGTAAATATGGTGCAACAGATATTGTCAGAAACGCAATTAAACCATAAATTTTTGGAGCTAGAAATTACCGAAAGTATTGCTATGAAAAATGTTGAGTTCACTAAAAGAATTTTAAGTGAATTACACGCTCTAGGTGTTTCTATTTCCATAGACGATTTTGGTACAGGGTATTGTTCTCTCAGTTATCTGAAAAATTTTCCAATCCATTGCTTAAAAATTGATAGGTCTTTCGTGAGAGATTTATCTGATGATAATCATGATGCTGCCATCACAACTGCAATTATTGCTTTAGCACATGGATTAAAGCTTGCAGTTGTTGCCGAAGGCGTAGAAACTGAAGAACAGCGGAATTTTTTACGACTGCTAGATTGTGAACTCATGCAAGGCTATCTCTTTAGTCGCCCTTTATCGGCAGAAGACACCACGAGATTACTCAAAAAATCTAAATCCCGTCGGATTAATCCTTCATTTTTAGTAGCTTAAATAAAGTTGTCATTGGTCATTGGTCATTGGTCATTGGTCATTTGGAGTTAGATTATTACCTTCATTCCACCTTTGATATTGACCGTCCCAATTTGAGATTTTAAATTTTGGATTTTGGATTATTTCTTCAGTAAAAGTACAGCCGTGTTCAGAACAAATCTCTAAGCTGTATCTGCTTGTGGGTACAGTCAATCTAAAATCGCAAATCCGTCTTGACAAGTTTGCTCAACGGGGGGAACCCCCGCACGCAACTTTTCGCAAAATCTAAAATTGATTGACTCTTAAAAATACTCTACCCTAGCATCTAAACCATAAGAGCGTAACAGTTTAGATAAATTCTCTGCTTCTGTTCTATTCCCAAATCTACCTGCATTCACATAATCTCCTAAACCAGATTTTTCGACAACTGGATTAGCTATATATTGTCTTACTTTGTTGAGAGTATCGGCATTATGAATTGGTACTACAACTACATAGCGATTTTGATTGTTATTAGCATTAGTATTCACAGGAGAGGTATTTAAACCTAATGCTTGCCAGGTTTGTGCATCTACATTGCCAGTTGGAGCAATACCAGAATATTGCTGGAATGCATACACATAAGACCTAGTATTTTCACCATAATATCCATCAGGATTTGTATTAAAAAATCCTAATTGCAATAACCTCTGTTGCACGGCTTTCACATTATCGCCACTATCGCCAACTGTGAGGTAATTTCTAGTCTGAGGAGGAGCTTGAGAAGCTTGAGGAGCTTGATAAGCTTGTCTATTTTGCAAAACGCCACGTACTGCTTGCAAGGCTTGTGTATCAGCTACACCATCAATAGCTAATTGGTAATCTCGCTGGAATCGCAGTAGTGCATCTCTAGTCAATGGGCCAAAATTACCTGTAGGATTAGCCTGCAAGTATCCTAACTGCCGTAAACCCTCTTGTAATTCTCTAATTTGTTGCGGCGCAAGACTAGTTGTGTTGGGTATGACTGGATTAGAAGGACTACTAGTAGGAGCCAAAAGTCTGTTCCAGGTTTGTCGATTGGTAATTCCATCAGCAGGTAAACCAGCATAGCGCTGAAATGCAATCACCGCATCTTTAGTAACAGGCCCAAACTTGCCAGTCGGAGTAGCTTTAAAATAACCCAGTTGCTGCAACCTCTGTTGTAACCTAGTTACTGCTGGGCCTTGGCTACCTTCCAACAAAATGGGATATTCCCCTCCGGTGCTGGGTATATTTGAGGGTGCTTGGGAAATTTTGGTAGAGTTGCGCGAACCTTGCTGAGAGCGAGTTAAGGCTTGTTGAGTTTGCGGGCCAAAATAGCCTGTTATTGGGCCTTGAAAATAGCCTTGGCGTTGCAAACGTTGTTGTAGCTTCACAACTTCTGGGCCTCTGCTACCTAGCCGCAGATTACCACTGGTAGTATTACTAGTATTAGTAGCGATTCTACCTCGGCAGGCTTGTTGGAGCGATCGCGCAGTGCTATCACCTACAACTCCATCAGCAGGTAGTTTATTCGCCTGCTGGAATGCAATCACTGCTTGCTGAGTGATCGAACCAAACTTACCGCTAACTGGGCCACGAAAGAAACCTAATTTCTGCAAGCACTGCTGTATGTTTGTAACTTCAGCGCCATTACTTCCTACTTTCTGTACAGCTAAAGTTTGCCCAGCGATACTGAGAAGTGACAAGGTTAATGCTACAGATAAAAAACGCATCGCCAAGGTGCTAGAAAGCTTTGTCCAATTCCAGAATCTCAAATTAGCTGGAACAGGAACAATTTCTAGAGTTGCGGATGCTTCGTAGACTGCGGCGCTATGTAGATCACCAATGACTTCCATAAAATCGAGGGTTTGGTATTGGGTATTGGGTATTGAGGACTGGGGATTGGGGATTGGTAATTGGTAATTGGTAATAGAAACACCAAACGCCAAATGCCATTTTTAAGTCAGTCCATTACTTCTGTTTGGGGATATACCTAGAATGAAAATTTTGCTTTTCTAGCCCCTATTCCCTAGCCTATGCGCCCCTCTTCCCGAGTCCATGAGGAATTTTTGCTACCAGTATACTATAGGATAACTAAGACTAGAAAATAAATTCATACATCATCAAAAAAAGAGACCTGGCAAGAAAAACTTAGCCAGGTTAATCAATGGAATTACTCTATTAATTTTAATTGCGATAAATTAATTTCATTTACGATGTAGATATTTAGCAGTTGGCTTTGCGTATCTACTGGTCTTGTTGTGGCTTTTCTGGCTGTTGTACTTCTTCGTTACCTTCTAATTTTTCAGTATTACCTGCTTTCACCCAGCCTTCTTGATTAGTATCTTCCTGGCGAATTTTTTGCCACAATTTATCGTCACTTTCCTCTAAAACTATCACTTTTTGATTAAAACCAACCCCACCCACACGTTCAGCATCTTGTTTTGGTTCGGCTCGCAAACTCAAGCCTTGGTTCCAAGTAACTTTTCCTTGGTAAGCTCCTGGTGGTAATGGTTTGGGTGATTCTTCAGGTTTGGGTGTTTCTGTAGCTGCAGGAGTTGGAGTTGCAGTAGAAGTTGCTTTTGGCTGAGATTCAGTTTTGGTAGCTGTTGCTTCCGTGGCTTTGGGAGATTGGATTCGCTGTGAAGGATGATCGTTGGCAAAAATTGGTTTGGCGGGAGGTATGGCGGTTCTATTCATGAAATAGAGTGCAGTAGCAACACCAGTACCTATTAAAATAGCGATCGCCAACAGAAACCCAAGTATAAATTTAAGTAAGTTAGAAAACATATTTTATAACCTCATTACCAATCGTCAATTGTCCAGAGTCAAGGGTCAACGGTCAAGGGTAAATGAATCTAGACTCTGGACAATGCAAATTTTAGATTTTAGATTGCCGATTTTAGATTTTTTGGGTGATCCTGCAATCTAGTAGCTTAGATACCCCGCCAAGTTAGGGCAGCACAAATCCGGAGATCTAAAATTTAAAATCCTTGAGCCAAGTACTAAACGTTGTCGGGGTCAATCTATAATCCAAAATCGATTGACTCAACTATTATTGCAGCTGGCGTTAGCGTAGTTTACCGAAGGTATCGCTTAAAGGTGTTTGTTTTGATGCTAATCGCGCTCGTCCAGCCGCAGCCCATTCTTGTAGTTGCTGAATTTGTTCTACAGCAGTTCGCGCCAGAGGTATGATTTGACTGGCAGCTTCTAGAATATCGTCGTTGGTAAAGTCGCGATTTTGACTAAATCCAATATGCATCGCTTCAATTAAAGTTTGCTCAATCTCTGCTCCAGAAAAATCGGGTGTTTCATATGCTAGCCTATCGATGTCATAACTTTTCAAGTTATGGGGGCGCAGTCGGGATAAATGGACATTAAAAATTGCTTTTCTCTCTTCTTGGGTTGGTAACCCGACAAAGAAAATTTCATCAAATCGCCCTTTCCGCAACATTTCTGGTGGTAAGGACTGAATATCGTTAGCGGTGGAGACGACAAATACAGGTGAGGTTTTTTCCGCTAACCAGGTAATAAATGTTCCAAATACCCTGCTAGTGGTTCCTGCATCTCCTTTACTACCAAGCCCAGAAAAGGCTTTATCTATTTCATCAATCCACAGCACACAAGGCGCTAAAGCTTCGGCTACTTGGATCATTTGACGAGTGCGGGATTCTGATTCCCCCACCAAACCACCAAACAACCGCCCAACATCTAAGCGTAATAAAGGTAAATGCCAATGATGAGCGATCGCTTTTGCTGTTAAAGATTTCCCCGTACCTTGAATTCCCACCAACATGAGACCACGGGGATGTGGTAATCCGTACTGTCGCGCTCGTTCGGTAAATGAACCGCCCCGCCGGAATAGCCAGTCTTTGAGGTTATCCAATCCGCCAATGTCAGAAATTTGCTCGGTGGCGGGGTAAAAATCCAAAATTTGGGTTTGGCGGATAGTTTGGCGCTTTTCTTCCAAAACTAAATCCACATCTTCTGGTTGCAATTCCCCGTGCGTGGCGATCGCTTTTGCCAAAACCCGGCGAATCCTCTCCATTGATAGCCCTTGGCAAGAGCGCACCAAATCATCTATGACTTTACTAGGAAGTAAGTTACCAGTCACTTGCAGCAACCGTTCCACCTCTTTTTGAATTTCGGCGGCGGCTGGTAATGGAAATTCCACAACTGTTAGCACTTCGCTTAAATCGTCCGGAATCGCAATCCGTGGTGACAGTATGACAATATTTTTCGGTTGCGATTTTAGCAGTCTCGCCAGGTTGCGAAGCTTGCGCGCGATCGCCACATCTTCTAAAAAGCGATGGTAATCCCGTAGAATCATTACCCCTGGTGCTGAAGCTGGTAACTTTTCAATAAATTCCAAAGCTTGCAGTGGATTGCGTCGCCCAAAACCCTCATCATTGGGGTTTCCCTGGTAGCCATCCACAAAATCCCAAGTATATACAGGGCGATTACCTTGGTTGGCTGCTTCTTCTCGAATCGCAGTTTCTACCCGTTCTTCTTCGTATGTAGGAATATAAATCAAAGGATAGCGGGCGCGCAGCAGTAGTTTAAACTCTTCACGAAAGCTCATAAGTAGCTGTTAGTGTTATTAGTTCTTATCCCATTGTTAAAGGTTGTATTGTCTCTCACAACTAAAAACTAAAAACAACAACAGCTAGAAACTTAGCAAATCTTCTGCTGCAATGGGTAATAGCTTATTTTTACTGGTTTAAATATCTTTAATGAGCGCCCAAGCGCTCAAATTCAAAACAAAAAGAACTACCAATTCCAGCAACTATCACGGAAGTTGCTTTTTCAAAGCCTCTAAACCAGCCCAACGGCTATCAACTGACTTTTGCGAACTCTCAGCCGCAGTACTCAAAATACCAGGGCAATTGAGGTCACATAGCTGGCGCTGAGGTAATTCTAAACACATCTGCTCATACAACCATTCACCAGGATAAAAATAGCCATCAGGCGGTAGAGTTTCCAGCAAATCTTCAACTGCTACTTCTCGTTCTAATGGCAAGTCGTTGATTTGATTAGCTGTTACGTCTAACCAAATCACTTCCTGAGTATCAACTACCAAACGCTGATTGTATTGCTGTAAACATCGGTTACAAGTACAAGTAATAATTGCTTCTGCTTGACCAGATACTTCTAAGTAATTACCTTGATGCTGTACGCGAATTACACCACGAACAGGAGTCAAAGTGTCCAAACCAGGCAGAAAATCCTGAACTTGAATTTCCTCTGTCCGCTCCGGGGCTTTGGTGAGCTGCGGAATCAAAATTGCGTCCATAGGATTTGTGAGATATCCTCACGAAACGAAACTTAGTTTAACTACCAGCAAAATTGCTGAGATTTAGATCTTTATTTTAGCTTTTAGTGAGGTGGTCAAGGGTCAAGGGTCAAGGGTCAAAGTTCAAGGTTTTTCCCAGTACCCAGTACCCAATCCCCGATCCCCATTACCCAATCCCCTCAGGCTCGAGCGCCGGGCGAACTACAAGATGACGATGTGGTTCTTTGCCACGACTAAAGGTTTCTAAATCCGCAAATTCCTTTAAAAATGTATGAATTTGCCGCCTTTCCGCCGAACTTAGGGATTTTATTTCTACTTCTCTGCCTGTAGTTCGCACTTCTTCGGAAGCTGCTTCTGCCAATGCGCGAATTTCAGCTTCTCTTTTGACGCGGTAGCCATTCAACTCAATGGTATAAGAAGCTTGCTCTTCTTGTGGTTGGTTAATGTTCAATACTGAATTAGCTAGATATTGAATTGCATCTAGCACTGAACCATCGCTACCAATTAAAGTTCTGATTTGCTCAGGGTTGAGGTTCGTTTCATCAATTGTCAACCAGTAGTTATCTGGTTCTTCGGAGTCGCCGCCCTGAGGTTGAGCAGGTTCTAAATTACCCTCAACCTCAGCAGATACCCCAGTAAGTAGCAGCAATGTTTTTAACCATTGCTGCCCTCGCTGCATGGGACTGTTGCTCATGATCAATTTGTAGCCTTTTTCTTAGAACTTTTTGGCTCAAATGGCAATGATTTTTGCTCTGCCACTGCTGCTTCTTTTTCTTGGGTTGCTACGATTTTTTGTAATTCTTCTGGTAATGGTTCGCGGGAGAGAATGAAGGTTTGCAGAGTTTGGAAGATATTCCCAATTACCATATACATCAAAACCCCAGCCGGCAGGGGGAAGAACAAAAACATCCCAGAAAATATTACTGGAGTAATTTTGTTAACTGTATCCTGCTGTGGGTTCCCACCGCTAGAATTTTGCCCGGAGAGAATTTGGCTGACGTAGAGACTGATACCAAAGAAGATTACCATCGCCACAATATCCCAATGGATTGTGCCGTCGGGATCGGTTGCACCGACTCTACCTAAAGCATCAATGAACAGAAATCCTTTATCTGCTGCTAGTCCGGGGATGGTACCTTGTATGGTGACATCTCCAGGCTGTAAGGCTTCGATATTGCCTTCAGCGTCAATTTTAATTCTGTCTTCACCTTTGACTACTTTCCATTCAGGAGTCAATTTATTGTTTTCTGGGTGTTCTGCCAAAAGCACCTGAAATGGTTTGCCTTCAAGGGTCTGATATTGAATCTTGGTTTTTTCTCCTACCGCTAATTTATTACCTCCAGGGAGGATAGCAGTAATACGGCTGTGTTCCCCATCAGCAATGTAGATATTTTGCGGGGGAGTGGCAAAAGCTTGGGGTTGAATTCGTTCGATTTGTTCAGAGGGAAAGACTTGTAAGTTAACGCTGTAGTTGACTCCAGCAAAGGGCGAACCCCGCAAAGTGGCAAACAGCGCCAACAATACTGGCATTTGCAGCAGTAGTGGTAAACAGCCAGCCAGAGGATTGCCAAATTCTTTCTGGACATTAACCATTTCCTCTTGCTGCTTTTGCGGATCGTCTTTATAACGCTCCTTGATTTCTGCCATCCGCTTTTGCATCAGAGGCTGAACAATCCGCATCCGCCGCATATTCCGGATGGAACCAGCACTCAGGGGATAGAGCGCAAAGCGGATTATCAATGTTAAAGCAACGATCGCCAATCCATAGCTAGGAACAATCCCATAGAAAAAATCTATGATTGGCAGCATCACGTTGTTCGAGAGAAACCCGATACCAAAATCCATTATTCTGAATTCAACCTGAGGTACTGTAAACTAACTGAATCTAATTTATCTAAATCAAGATCGGTCTGCGACTATCATTCACTACGGATAGCCGCACATGATATTAACAATTGAATGTTAAAGTCAACGAGCTTTTTTAAGTGCTGAGTAAGGAAGATGATAGAGACTAAACAAGCTGAGTGATAGATTTTATCCTTGATTTCTTATGATTTAAGCCTTTTTGAGACATTGAACCCCAGAAATTCAGACTCAGCACTATGAGTTAATTAACTACTTAGCAGCAGCGCTATATTCGGGATTTTTAGCAACAACTCTTTCGTTAATATATTCATAAACTTCTCGGAAATTAGGAATAGCTCGCATTTCTAGACGGCTACCATTTCTGAGGGTTACTACCATATCTCCCCACAAGCCAATAGCACGGGGAACTTTGACGATTTTGACAATTTCTGAGTAGATTACGTCAGTGCGATCGCGTCCCATCCAACCCCCAATCACCGTAACTCGGCGATCGGTGATGCGGTAGCGTAGCCATAAAGCTCTGACAATTGCCCCAACTGTCAATGGAATGCCGATGACAGTTAGCCCAAACAGCAGGTTAAGAATTAAATCCCCAACGTGAGGGCCACCTTCATAATAAATTTCTTCACGAATGCCCATTGAGTACCTCGGCTTGTGCTAACAACTGCTCTAATTCTTGCAGAAATTGTTGGCTTACGCACTCTCGTTCTGCTGCTGTTGGTTTCACAACTACCACTAACCGCCATCCAGGTGACAATCTGGGCAACAACTGATACAAAGCTCCCGTTATTTGCCGCTTAATCCGGTTGCGGACTACTGCACGCTTGCTGACTTTTGTGCTAATGGAAATACCAAATTTTGTACTATCTAGATGCGTGGCATCAGCATCAGTTAGCTGTATAGTCTCAGGGGCAGTATCCAAAGAAGACTTTTTGGAAGCCAACGGTTTCAAGGCCCTTAATGTCAAATAAGCGCCATGTCGCCGAATTCCTTCTCGGAAAACTGCCTGGAAATCTTTTCGGGATTTTAGCCGATTCGCCTTGGGCAAAGCCACAGATGCTCTTTCGCCTAATATGCCCTAAACACTCAGACGATGACGGCCTTTTTTTCTTCTGGCGCGAATGACATTTCTGCCATCTGGTGTCCGCATTCTGGCGCGAAACCCAGAAGTCCTTTTCCTCTTACGGTTAGTACCGCCTAGCGTTCTCTGCATACAGTTCTCCTCTTAGGTGATGCTTACAAAAAATCACAATCTCTTATTTTATCACTATTACAGGTAAAAGTTAGAGATTCCGGTAAATGGTTAAGGGTCAAGGATCAAAAGTCAAGAGTCAACTGTCTTGTGTTTCCGATTACCCATTACCCATTACCAACTATCTATTGCCCAACTTAATTAATACTTACTACCCAAGAACCTAAATAACGCAACAGTGGCACATCACCAGGAGAGAGAACTTGGCAATTGAAATAGTAAACGCCACCAAAGGTAGGGTTTTTCACGTTGGATAACTCAACTTCCACCCTACTACCGGCTGGTACTGGCTCTTCAGGAAAAATTTCGATGACGCGTCCTTCCTTATCCCACTTCACTTCAGACAGGCGAACAGCTTTACCTTTGACTTTTACCTCAACCTGTTTAGGATCAAAAGTTCCTTTGTAATAATCAGGGTAAGTAATAGCAAATTGGGCCACTGCCAATTTCATTTTGTTGGCAGGAATTCTGAAGATATAACGATCCCAACCATCAGATTGTCCGCCAAAGTCTAAACGATAGGGCAGTTGATTTTCGGATTTAATGCCGCTAAATAGTGTCAATCCTGGTAAACCCTGTGCCCAGCTGACAGCTTGGAAACCTGTCAACAAGCAGCCAGTCACCGCTAAAGTAGAAAGTAAACGTCGCATAATTAAGGCTCCTCACTATCAACTAGTAAGCTTGGTTATCTAAATAACTAAAAATTTAGTATTCGTAACTAAACTTTACTACTGAATTTCTAAAAATAGACGTTAAAGAGCAATAAAAAGTGTCACAAGGTATTGGGCATGGGGCATGAGGCATTGGTAATGGGTAATCGGTAATTGGTAATTGGTAATTAGTTATTTCTCCCCAGTCCCCATTACCCCTAATCCCCACTCCCTGCGGTCGTGGGTGCCCCGAGTTCCCCAGTCACCAGTCCCCAATCCCTCACCTGGGGATCACAATTATGTTGCTGAATATGTATAAATGTAGCTGAATTGTAATGCTCTTGTTATAAAAATTGAGAGATACAAACAGCGATCGCCTGTTAAGTTGGGCTAGATTGATAAAAACACGCGTGAATCTAAGCAGTTGCCATCAAAATTTACTTTGGGCAGAATGAAGTTTTTTCTAAGTGGATGCATATTGCAATATGTCATAGAGGAATACAAAATTTTTAAATCCCTAAAATAAGCTGAAGAGACAGATGCACAATTGGGGAATCAACTTAGGATGTGCAGTATGTAATCCTATATTAATTATCTAAAATTGCTGACATCTGTGACTAGCAAGCTGAATCTTGACCTAGGCAGCGATTCAGTAGAAAAACAAAAGGTCAAGCGGCAATTTATAGAGCAGCGCAATGGCTGAAATAACCAGCCTATGAGCTATTGAGAGCGGGGAATTATTCAGCAAAAAACTACAAAATTTGCAGAGATTAGGTATTTATCTCCAGGAGATTTCATGAGAATAGCAGTAGCTAAAGAAATAGAAGTTGGTGAGCGTCGTGTAGCTTTAATTCCAGATGTTGTGGCCAAATTGGTAAAACAAGGTTTAGAAGTTTGGGTAGAAACAGGCGCGGGAGAGCGCTCATTTTTTAGTGATTCTGCCTATGAAGCAGCAGGAGCGAAAATTATTGGCGATCCCGCTACATTATGGCGCGAAGCAGATATTTTATTGAAGGTTAGTCCGCCACAAGAAAGAGAAGACGGACGTTCAGAAATTGATTTTCTCAAAGCAGGCTCTGTATTAATTAGCTTCCTGAATCCCTTAGGAAATCCGGCGATAGTAGAAAAACTGGCAAATCGCCAAGTAACAGCCTTGAGTATGGAATTGATCCCCAGAACCACCAGGGCGCAAAGCATGGATGCATTGTCCTCGCAAGCATCCCTAGCTGGCTACAAATCTGTGTTAATAGCTGCTGCTGCATTACCGAAATACTTCCCCATGCTCACCACAGCTGCAGGCACGATCGCCCCAGCGAAAATATTTATCATGGGGGCAGGTGTCGCTGGATTGCAAGCGATCGCTACTGCTAGACGCTTGGGAGCAGTGGTAGAAGCCTTTGATATCCGTCCCGCCGTGAAAGAAGAAGTGCAAAGCTTAGGCGCAAAATTCGTCGAAGTGCAACTCGAAGAAGACACTGTGGCGGCTGGTGGCTATGCCAAAGAAATCTCCGAAGCTAGCAAACAACGCACTCAAGAAGTTGTTACCGAACACGTTAAAAATGCCGATGTGGTGATTACCACAGCCCAAGTTCCCGGGAAAAAAGCCCCACTGTTAGTCACCGAAGAAATGGTGAGACAGATGAAGCCAGGTTCAGTGATTGTAGACTTAGCTGCCGAACAAGGTGGTAACTGTGCCTGTACCGATCCTGGTAAAGACATCGTGTGGAACGGGATCACCATCATCGGGCCGATCAATTTACCATCATCAATGCCCGTTCACGCCAGCCAACTGTATGCCAAAAACCTGACATCGTTGATGCAACTACTGATTAGTAAAGAGAAAGCTTTGCAGGTAGACTTTGCCGATGACATCGTTGACGCAGCTTGCGTCACCCATGCAGGCGAGATTCGCAATCAACGAGTAAGTGAAGAATTAGCAGCGTTGAAAGTTAGAGGTTAGGGATTGGGGACTGGGGACAAGGAGAAATTACCAATGCCCAATGCCCAATGCCCCATGCCCATTTAAACAAGGAGTTTTTATTTCATGTCAGAGGCATTACTTGCTGCTTTGTTTGTATTTGTGTTGGCATCTTTTATTGGGTTTGAAGTCATCAACAAAGTGCCACCTACTTTACACACTCCCTTGATGTCGGGATCAAACGCGATTTCTGGCATTGCGGTACTGGGGGCGATTGTAGCTTCTGGTGCAAGGGAAACCAGTGTGGCAGTGATTCTCGGTTTAATTGCTGTAGTACTAGCGACAGTCAACGTTGTGGGTGGCTTCCTAGTGACAGATAGAATGTTGCAAATGTTTAAGAAAAAGGAGATTAAGGCGTGAGCGATTTTCTACCAACTGGGATTCAGTTAACGTATTTAGTCGCTGCATCCTTATTTATTCTGGGGTTAAAAAAGCTAGGTTCACCTGCAACAGCTAGGAACGGTAATGTTGTCGCCGCCGTGGGGATGTTGTTGGCGATTGTCGCCACAATGTTGGATCAACACGTGTTGAACTACGAGATGATTTTGTTAGGCTTGGCGATTGGATCGGGTTTAGGTGCGATCGCAGCTTATAAAGTGCAAATGACGGAAATGCCCCAAATGGTGGGCTTACTCAACGGTTTGGGTGGTGCAGCTTCCGCATTAGTTGCTGTCGCTGAATTCTGGCGTTTATTGGATTCAGGCGCACCCATACCTCTGGATGTCAACATTTCCATGCTGCTGGATGTGTTAATCGGTGGTGTTACCTTCACAGGTAGTTTTCTCGCCTTCGCCAAATTGCAAGGTTTAATAAGCGGTTCCCCGATTACATTTCCTTTCCAGCAACCATTTAACCTATTACTGCTGGGTGCTTATATAGTCGGTAGTGCCTACTTAATCGTCACACCAGATAGCCTACCTATATTCTTAGCAGTAGTTGCTGTTTCTCTAATACTCGGTGTTATGTTCGTCATCCCCATTGGTGGGGGCGATATGCCTGTAGTAATTTCGCTGTTGAACTCCTTATCTGGTGTAGCAGCATCCGCCGCAGGTTTCGTGGTGATGAACAATATGTTAATCATCGCTGGGGCGTTGGTGGGAGCATCAGGACTGATCCTCACCGAGATTATGTGTAAAGCCATGAACCGTTCTCTGTTCAGTGTGCTGTTCAGTGCTTTTGGTACAGGCAGTGCGGCTGGTGGTGCGGCGGCTGGTGGTGCAATTGATCAAACCGTTCGCAGCATCGATCCCGAAGAAGGCGCGATGATGTTGGGTTATGCCCGTTCTGTAGTAATTGTGCCTGGTTATGGGATGGCGGTTGCTCAAGCACAACATAGCGTGCGGGAGTTGGCTGATCAACTAGAACGCATGGGTGTTGATGTGAAATATGCCATTCACCCTGTAGCGGGAAGAATGCCAGGACACATGAACGTGTTGTTGGCTGAGGCGAATGTGGCTTATACCCAGTTGTATGACATGGATGATATTAATCCCCAGTTTGAACAAGCGGATGTAGCTTTAGTAATTGGGGCTAATGATGTAGTCAATCCGGCGGCGCGTACTGATGTAAATAGTCCAATTTATGGAATGCCAATTTTGGAAGTAGATCGGGCGAAGCAGACAATTGTGATTAAACGCGGGATGAGTACAGGTTTTGCCGGTGTAGATAATGAGTTGTTCTACAAAGATAAAACCACAATGCTCTTTGGTAGCGCGAAGGATATGGTGTCGAAGTTGGTTTCTGAAGTGAAGCAGCTTTAACGAACCGCAAAGACGCGAAGGGCGCGAAGTAAAACAAGAAATAAAGAGTTGGCTTGCCTTGGAAGTGTAATGCTTCTGAGGCAAGTTTTTTGTTGGTGTATGAAGGCAAATATTACGGGTAGTGGTTTACAGAGATTAACAACGCTTTAGATATGCTGCCACAGTCTAACTGTACAATCCTTACTACCACTAACAATAGTTTTACCATCAGGACTAAAAGCTACTGATGTGATTGCGCTAGTGTGTCCAGAAAGAACGGAAATAGCAGATTGACTTTTTAATTGCCAAATTTGGATTTTACAGTCATCACTTCCACTGACAATTATCTCACCATCAGGACTAAAAGCTACTGAGTTCACTGAGGCTGAGTGCTGTCCAAGCGTACAATTTTCTCTTCCTGTCTTTGCATTCCAAAGTTTGATGCTATAGTCATCACTACCACTAACCAGCATTTGACTATCTGGGCTAAATGCTAGTGAGCGAACAGGCAATGAACTGGCTTGTATACTGCGAATTTCTCTTTTTGTTCTCAAATTCCAAAATTTAATAACTCCGTGTCCATCACCACTCACAAGAATTTCCCCATCTGGAGAAATCACTAGACATCTGACTTCACTAGAATGTCCAGTAAGTTTACCAAGTTCTAACCGTTCTTCTTTAGCATCCCATAGTTGAATAGTCTTATCTCCACCACCACTAGCAACAATTTTACTATCCGGGGTAAAAGCTATTGCTCTAACTCTATGAAGACCATTCCATAGGTGTTCACCAAGGTCTTTGACTTGCTTTGTATTTACATTCCATAATTTAACAAAATTTTGATCTATATCTTCAATCATGGCACTAGCAATAAATTCTCCAGTCGGATTGATAACGAGTGGAGCAGGATAACCACTAGAACTTCTCTTTTCACTTGAGAATTCATTAACTATTCGTTTTTCATTCAAATTCCAGACAAGAATTATATTATGTTGTCGAATAGCAATGCAATTATCATTGGGGAAAAAGGCAACTGAACTAATTTCACCTGTAAATCTATAAGTAGATACATCCCATGAATTATCCCTTTGTTCGACTAATACTTGTTGTTGTGTATATGTCTGCTTAATACCTAAAATATATGGCTTTAGGGTTTGGCATTCGTAAGGATTCAGGTCTAAAATTGAGGAACTAGAGAAGGGCGAGACTGAGAATTAATAGAGTCAGCAATTAGTGCTTGTACAAAAAAATCAATAACAGACAGACTTTGACGACGACAGGTTTGAACCACCGTCAACAAATTGGCAGTATGTTGAAACCGCTCCATCGAACGGGAACCACCACTAACTTTACGTTTTGTCACAGCCAAACGCAGCGATCGCTCGGCTTGATTGTTATCAGGAGGAACTTCAGGGTTGTCAAGGAAATACCACCATTGGGAGGCTTTATCGCGCAAGGAACGTAAAAGGTTTCCTGCTGTAGCTCCGGCTAAGTTAATCCAGTCATCAAGTGTTTGTTGCAATTTAGATTTGAATTGATTGACCCAATCGTTATAACTGGCGCAGTCAAGAGTCTCAAACCATTGGGCATAATTTCCAAAAGCTTCATCAATTAAATCCACAAATGCTTCACCAATAGCTTGGTTGTGAAGACCTGGAAGTTGAATTAGTTTTTTGAAGTGACGGCGTAGATGAGCCAAACATTTCTGCTGCTCAGGCACCGCATAGCCATTGTAAACACTAAAATCATCGCTGCTGATTACCCCTGTATATTTAGCCCCTAAAATGGCTTCTAGTTCTGCTCTGGAACGAGTGTCAGCAGCAGTAAACAGGCAAAACTCAGAATTGGCAACTACCCACAACCATTCTTTAACTCCCTTGACAGACCAAGGTGTTTCATCCACATGAATGTTAGGTTGTGTCTGTTTTACCCAATTACTTAACTCAGTAATGCTTGGTTGAATCGCTGTTTGAATTCGTTCATTTGTGGTGACTAAAGTTCCCAGCCCAATTTCAATTTGACCTAACTCCCACAACATTTCTTGCTGTTTTTCATAGGGCATATGTGCATAATTATTTGCCCATCCTAAAAATGCCTGTAAAGAAATCCCTAAATCCTGTCCTGGGATGATATCTTGTGACCAGGAGGCTGTTTGTATATTGCCACAGTACTCACACTGGCACGTATGGCGTTGATACTCAACTATTTCAATGGGACGCTCCACTAGTTGCGCTACAGACTGTTTTTCTACTTTTACTGCCACAGCCGCAAACGCTTTTTGACCACAACAGACACAATCACTTGGACGTAAGATTTCACAACGATCTACTCTACCAAAACCCTTACGGGTCTTACCTTGATGCCCTGGTTGCCCACCTGGCTTTCTTTTGGGATGATTTGATTCTTCTTGCGGTGCTGCTTTTTTGTTTTCACTCTTTTTGAGGATGTCCCCTGATGGCGGCTTAGATGAGGTTTTGCTGTCTAAATCTCTGCTGACTTTTAAACGTTCTATTTCTTGCTGTAGTTCTAATACTGTTTTCTGTAATTCACCTATTACCTTGCTCTGCTCAATGATTATCTCTACCAGTTCTTGTTTCGATAACTGGTTCAAGCTTTCCCGGTCTAAATCTTGAGGCAGGTTTTGGTTCATATCTGTGATACTCCTCCTCAAGCGATCCCTTTGTCAATACTCTGCCACCTGAATCCTTACGTTAGTCTGCCACCAGCATAATCCAAATATGCAAATTTGCAAGCTGAATAAATTGGTAAGTTTTCTGTCTGAACACGACAAGTAAAAGTCCATTCTGAAATTTCGCTATACGTTGTCCCTTTAGGCCATTTCTCGTCAACAGCAATTTGTGTATAGATGTTGTTCAGCCGCTTTCTTTTTTCTGCTCCATCAACTTCTAAAAAGAAGCCATGCTCTCCCTGAGTGGATAGCTTCTTATACATACTCGCTAAAAAAACTGTCTTGCCAGATCCAGATGGGCCTAGCATAATTATTGTGTAAGTATTCAAGATTTTCTCCAGTTAGATAAGTACTTGTGATTTCATGACAAGACTATCTAGAAGCTTTACCAAACTGCTAAATCCAGATATTATTGCCAACCATCAACAATTTTCGATCATATAATGTTAAAATGCCTCAGTAATTATCCTTAGCCAAAAGTACAGGAAACCCTTAGTAAGGCTTATCTGAGCAGAAACAATTTATCCTCTAAATAATCTCTTCGTGTATTGATTTTTACTTTATAAATCAAAAGCGATCGCCCTTTCTCTCTTCCTTTGCGTGAAATAAAAAAGCGATCGCTTTTTTCTCAATATCTAACTAAATCACGTCTTTGGACTTGTACTAAAATGGAATCCATTCCAATTTATCAATCCATTCTTCGGCTTCAGTAGCTTCCCAAACAAACACAAGTTCTTGCGCTATCCTTCCTATTGGTGTGCGAGGACGTAACCACAGTAAACCCCAAATATGTTCACCTTTAGCCCAATGTGTTTCTAAATGTCCTGGCATACTAGCACGATTATCTGTTACCAAAATTCTTTGAGATAATTTCAGATAAAGCAAAACATCAGGATCTAAAGTACCTGTTGCTGGTGCATTGTCTTCACCCACACGCACAATATCTATCTCAGGATTCAACCTTAAAACCGCTAACTTTAAACGTGGAGGCAAATTCTCATCTAATAAAAAACGTACCTTCACAACTGATTTACCTGCTGTTCAGATTTTGTAAGTTTCAATTTTCTTAAGCGTTCTGCTAAAGGTGAGGGATGAGCAATTGATTTTTGATAACGTTCTTCTCTCCACTTTGCCAAGCGTGAAATATAGGTATCAATTTCAGTGCGATTATGTAAATAATAAGTAATAGTCGCGTAAATTTGCTCTAAGCTGATATCAGGTAAGTTCGCAGCTATTTCTTCTGGTGTATATCCTTCTAAATAGTAATCAATTACATTGTCTATACCAACGCGGTGTCCTTTGAGGCGAATATCATCAGATGAGAGAAAGTCAAAATAATCTTCTAATTGCATGACTCTACCTTCAATAAAAAGGTTTATTTTGTTGATTATTTTAGCTTAATTAAGTGATTTGAACCTTTTATATGAGCCTCTTCGTGAAATAACAACGACAAGAATTTGTCACTTAGAGGAAAAGACCGTGAAACATAAAGTTCCACGGCTGTAAGTGTGTGTGAGGAGCTTAACTACAGATCATCATAAAGTAGGCGATCGCAAATAATACGCTCGTAACAGTTTTGGTAACAGAATTTTTACGGATGACCAATTTTTACTGTCAGTAGACCGAAAAGTTTGGCGATCGCTAAAAAATAGTAGTCTGTGATACCGTTTTTGGAGAAAAGTGCAAAAGCTGAAAGACTTGAATAAATGATAACTTTAGCTTATTAAAATCCTCCAAATACCAAGCAACTAACATCAGCCAGACGGTAAATAAACTTCGCAGGCTACCCCATAGTTGCGGTCTACTGCTTGGCGTAAAAATTCAAGCATTTGTTTGAGAGTAAATAAGTGAGAAAAAACTTGTCTAGTACTTCTTTTTAAACGACTGAGATAATGCCATACTAAATAAATCCAAATATTAATAATTAAAAAAGCTAGACCAACAAACAGAAGCCGAATAATGGGATTTTTGATAGTAGTTTTAATCCGGCATTGATTTTTCATCCGATAGCTGCTTTCAATTCCGAAACGAAGACGATAGTCGTATAGTTAAACGGCTCCACCTGCTGTATTTCCTCCATCAAGCAATAAACAACTTCCCGTTGCATATTGAGAATGAGCTAAAAAGTAAGCAGCTTCAGCCACTTCTTGTGCTGTAGCAAAACGTTTTAGAGGAACAACACTTTCCCATTGCGCTCGTTCGGCTTCATCTACTTCAGCAATCATCGGTGTTGTTACAACACCAGGACAAAGTACATTTACTCGTACACCTTCGTGAGAATGGTCTAAAGCCATCGCTTTAGTAAGTAACACAACTCCACCTTTAGAAGCACAATAGGCAGCGATATTACGTCCTCCTGTAACACCTAAATCCGAAGCCACATTCACAATCGACCCTGACTTTCGAGGTAGCATATGACGTAATGCTGCTTGATTAACTAAAAATGTACCTTTGAGATTGATATCAATTATGCGATCCCAAGCTGCTTCATCAGTATCCAAGATAGTTCCTGAATGAAGAACCCCCGCTGCATTGATAACCACGTCGATTGTCCCCCATTGAGAAATCGCATGTTCCATCAATTTCTCAACTTCCTCTGCAATAGAAACATTGGTAGGGATAATTGAACAATCGCCCCCAAATTCTTTGATTTCTTGCTGCACTTTTATCAGTGCCTCTAATCGCCTTGCCGCGATGGTTACTTGATAACCTTTCTGTGCAAATAAAATTGCAGTTGCTCTACCAATCCCAGAATTCCCACCTGTAATAATTACGCCTGCCATAAGCTACTTATTAATAAAAAATTTCATACTCAAAAAATAGACTTTTGAAATTTGCCACCGCAGGCAACGTGTAAGATTGATTCAAAAAAAATTTTGCGATTACGTAAGCTGCTTTATCCTCTTCCATTTTTGGGGCAACCCAATCAGCTTCATCTTTCATTACTTCATCTTTCATTAATATATGTGCATTGCCCATAACCACACCTAAACCAGTATAGCGAATTATTTCTAAGTCGCACTATTTGTACTAACGCTTCCCCTGCTACTTGCAATTTTTCTGAGGTATCTAAATCAATAAGCGATGAATCTCAACCATATTTAGCTTATTGCTTATAATTTTTTTGCTCATAAATGCTTTATGCGATAGTATGAGTAAATAAAAAGCAAACATCTGCTAGTAAGATTAATAAAATGAATAGTTAATTTACAAAAATAATTTTTTCTTTAAATTAATTATACAAAATTCACAAAACTTTTCAGAATAGATAGATAGAAATAACATAATTGACAAAATATTCTAAATTATTAGATAATAATCAAACATAGAAATAAATAATTATCTTACAATTTTAAGATAGTTTTTTGGTAAGAGTTCAGTCACTTTGATGCTAGTCTGAGAGCGACTTTCAGATTTAAATATATTTAATCGCAATAAACTGCGAAATAATAGGCATTTTATTATTGTTGTTGAGAATTACAGAAATCACTTCTAACGCTTATTTTGTAAAGCTTTTAGCGATTTTTTAGATGACCTTAATCCTTCCGTTTTTGGAGCATCAGTGATGGTGATTTTAACAGCAAAATCTTTTCTTAGCCAACAAGAATTTGACAACTATTTTAATTTTTCTGTGCTAGATAAAACAGTAGAAATATCTTGCCGTTTAGCGTATGAACGTCCCGATGTTTTTTACTTATTTATGCAGCGATATACTTATTTTAATGGAGTCGCTGGTTCATGTGTTGCAAGATTAGCAAGTTCAATTGGTTTATCGCGTGAATTTTTTCGAGAACCAAATTGTTCAATTGACGATGAAGCAGACCGAGGAATGGAGGTTGCTGCAAAAGTTTTAGAGGCTGCTATTGAGGAACATTCTGATAAACATCAAAAATATTTTGCACATCGCACTTTAGCACAAGCAACTCTAAAAGCTATTGGTAGCTATGCTTGTTTGAATGCACAACAAAGGAATGAATTTGCTAAAACGCCTGATTGGCTAGCAACCTTAATCAATCAGTTTGTAGAAGGATACCAAGGAATTCCAGGTAATATTGAGGCGCTAATAAAATCTATAGGTTTCCACATCGCCTCGGAAATACTTGCTCACCGTGAATACTCAATTATTGATAAAATTGTACGTCAGGAAAATTCGGGATTAGCATTTGATAAATACTTAAAAGATACCAATGGGAAAATAGATTTTTCTAGTAAAAAAATTAGTTCTTGGTATTGGGTTGTTATTCATGGTAATTATAACAATTATGGTGTTGACAAAAAACATGCAGATGCTGCTTTAGAAGCTTTGAACTTAGCAATAAGATATTTGAGCCATATTCAAATAGATGTTCAAGAGCTTGCATTTATTGGCTTCCGTGACTTTGTAAATATTCAACAAAATTTCTTTCAAAAAGCACAACAAGAATGTTTGGAATTTTGTTTTAATAGCAAATACAGATAAGATTGCGATTAATATTGCAGCAAGAGACTATTATCCTGAAATTTAAGGATATTGATGAGGTAATTGAGCGGGCAAATAACACCATGTATGGACTCGCCGCCGCCGTGTGGACTCAGGATATTACTAAAGCCCATGCGATCGCAAATAATGTGCGTGCTGGTACTGTGTGGGTAAACTGCTACGACGTATTTGACGCTGCTGCACCTTTTGGTGGCTTTAAGCAGTCAGGTATTGGTCGAGAATTAGGTGAGTATGGCTTGCAACAATACACCGAAATTAAAACAGTGACAATCAAACTGTAAGCTGAAACCGCGTGAAGTTAAACCAACAAAGCCTGCGATCGCAGGCTTTGTTTTTCAGTTATTTGATGGTTGAAATGCACATAGGGTATATCAGCGTAAATCACCTCTGCCAGGGTTTTTGGTGCGTTAAGGCTGATGGCGAACATACCCTTAAATTTCAAAATTACGAATTACGAATTACGAATTACAAATTATTTTTACACTTTCAAAAACCAGCGTTGGCGATACATAATTACCGCAACTACCCACCAAAATAAAACGGTGACAAGGGCAAATAATAGTGAACCGTTGAAAGTTCCAGCCCAGGAAGCGAACACATTTTGGTAAATCCAATCGTAGGTAGTGGGAGCATTATCACCAGTACCGATGTTGGTTCTCACGAAGATTTTAATCAGTAAGACTGAAGCAACGAAAAGCGCGATCGCATTTAGTCCCATAATCTCAAATGGTTTACTCCAGCGACGTATCTGCCTAACTTCGATGAGTTCGTAACAAGTGGCTAACAAAAGCAACGCCCAACCGCTAGTAAAGACAACATAGGAACTCGTCCAAATTTTTTTGTTGATGGGAAATGTCCATCCCCACGCCCAACCTACAATTAAGCAACCAATACCAAATAAAGCTAAACCAATACTTATACGTGATTGTACTGTTTGAGAACGTATCCAATTACCTGCAAAGTAGCCAGCTAATACGCTAACAATTGCAGGAATAGTACTAAAAATTCCCTCTGGATCGCCCATGAAGTTAAAGCCATCACCCTTGTACAGATGTGCTTTCGGTATAATTAAGCGGTCAATATATGCGCCAAGGTTACCTTCCCTGGTGAGAACGCCAGCACCATAACCGGGTACGGGTACATACATCATCGCCAGCCAATAGCCAATGAGTATGGCGGCGGCGAATATCCATTGAGCCTTACGCGGTAACTTCAGGACTATTAAGGAAGCAAATAGATAAGCCAAACCGATGCGTTGCAACACTCCCATCAACCGGATGCTACTGAAATCAAAAGTCCAAATACCCTTATTCCAAAAGCCGTTGAGCAATAAACCCAAAGCGAAGAGAATTGCCGCACGGCGCAAAATCCGCCAGTAAACTGCCGATTGTGGTTTGTCGCCTTCGGTGTATTTTGACAGCGAGAAAGTCATCGCCACACCAATAATGAATAAGAAGAAGGGAAACACCAAATCCGTTGGTGTGCAGCCATTCCATGCAGCATGGTCTAAGGGAGGATATTTATCATCAGCAACTCCCGCCATATTGACGAGAATCATTCCGGCGATAGTAATGCCACGAAAAACATCTAGTGAGGTCAGGCGCATAAACAGAAATTTGTCTTTAGAGATCTAACATTACTCCTGCTAGTGCTGACGAGCAAGGAAAATATCTAGACAAACACAGAAGTTAAAATTTTTTAAACTCAAATTCAGCTATGCCGGGATTTTTGCACAGATAAAGCTACGCTGATTTTGTCATCCAGGTAAAAGTTGCGATCGCATCACATTTTCCACTCCACCAAGAACTCTCAGGCAAACATTGAGCGTCAAGCCAAAATCAGAATATGTTTGCTAGAGTCTAGCTCCCATAAGGCTTTTAAGGAAATATCTAGCAGTACTCCAGTTACAAAACTAAACAAAATTCTCTGCAATCAATTAGAATCCCTAATAGTGTTTGAAACTTGAGTATTAATTTTTTTTAAGACTATGCCAGTTAAAGTTGGAGATACTGCTCCTGATTTCAGCTTACCTGCTCAAAATGGTGAAACCGTTAACCTGAGAGATTTTCGCGGTAAAAGTGCTGTTGTGCTGTACTTTTATCCCAAGGATGATACACCGGGATGTACGGCTGAATCTTGTGCTTTTCGCGATCGCTATGAAGTGTTTAAAAATGCTGGCGCTGAGGTGATTGGCGTGAGTGGGGATTCTAATCAATCACACCAGCAATTTGCTGCCAAGTACAATTTACCGTTTATTCTACTGAGTGACAAAGGCGACAAAGTTCGTAAGGAATATGGTGCAACAGCCGCCTTTGGTTTATTACCTGGACGAGTCACCTATGTAATTGACCAACAGGGAGTTGTGCAATATGTTTTTGATTCGATGTTTAACTTTCAAGGCCATGTTGACGAGGCTTTGAAAAAGCTGCAGCAACTGCAAGCTGTCTAAGCGACTTCAAAAAATCAATTATTCAGCTTGAAGTTTTTGACTGTTGACTGTTGACTGTTGACTGTTGACTGTTGACTGTTGACTGTTGACTGTTGACGGTTAACTGTTGACGGTTAACTGTGAACTGTCAGCAGTCAACCGTCAACAATTCTTAAAAAGAGAGAAGGACAAGGGGAAACACTCCCTTGTCCTTCTTATATTGCTTGTCTTGTTATCCTCCGTGCCTGACGTTGCTGTTATATTTCTTAGTAACCAATCCCCGGTTGCTCATTTAGCCAAAAACGGTTTTTCGGAAATGACAAAATTAGCATTAGCTGTCTTGCCATTTTTACCATTGCTATGACCGTTGGTATGGCCGTTATTATGACGTGGTTGAATTACACCGTAACCACCGTGGTTACGTTCATAAATGACGTTAATTTCACCTGTTTCAGAATTGAGGAACATATAAAAGTCATGTCCTACCAGTTGGAGTTGTTCCAACGCTTCTGTAACAGTCATTGGCGGCATTGAGAAGTACTTGGTGCGGACAATCTCATTGGGTAATTCTGGAGTGCGATCGCCAATTAAATCTGCAACTACTGGTTGGGGAACTACTAACTCATTAGTAGGTTGACTCTGAGTTTTCTTATCATGTCGTCTTTCTTTATACTTACGCAGTTGACGAGCAATTTTATCTGCTACCAAGTCAATACTGGCATATAGATTCTCGCTGCTTTCCTCGGCACGGATGACGTTACCATTGGCATAAATAGTCACTTCAGCCGCCTGTCTGGGGTTAATTCGGGGATTGCGAGCTACGCTTAAATGCACATCCACTTCATTGGTGATGTTCTGAAAGTGACTAACTGCTTTTTCGATTTTTTGATGCACATATTCCCGAATCGCATCGGTAATTTCAATATTTTTGCCGTGGATGACAAGCTTCATGTAAACTCTCCCGCTCAAATATTTAATATGAATTGGTTTGGTTTTGTAACGAAATTGCGGTAAGGTCTATCACTGCCGCCAATACAATATTTGAAGTTTTTTATGTACTACCGTTACGCCTACCATCATCATTGTTGTATCTTCGTTTATGATTGCGCGTTCCACTTAATGATTTTCTCTATCTCTGCATCGGTTGATAACTGGTTGTCAGGCAATTAGTTAACCAAAGCGAGATACCTGTATTGAGGTAGTCTGAGCAGCTTATCCTTTACCTGCTGGGAATTTTGGAACAATCTTTACATAAATAGAAGTAGTTGTTCCGCTAATATTACAGGTAGTTTGCTCACGTGGGATAGAGAATATTTGTGTTGTCGATGCAAACAATTTATTTAGACGTCATCAGCCAGTGCATTTCTTCTTCTTGTGTTGGCGTGATGCTTATTGCAGAAGATTCCTCCTAGAACCATTCGAGGTTATATATTCAAACTAGCACTTTGTATTTTCTAAAGCCAATTCCCTTGATGTTCCTTTAAAATCCTTTGCATAGCTTGACAATTGTTGACTCAAACCAGTCTACTTGCAATATATTTCGTTCCAAAACCAGTTGATTTTTGCTCTAATCCGTAGTAAGCAAATGCATCATCATCGTTGTTTGTTATATAACCAGGGATTACTGCCTTATATTGAGGCGCTAGAATGGCAACGTTCGCTGATGAGCGATCGCATCCAAAATCCTCAGCTCGATGACGTGCTAATTTTGCTAGAGCATCCTCCTGTCTATACTTTGGGACAAGGAGCTAAATTAGATTTTCTCAAATTTGACCCTGAGCAAACTAAATTTGAAGTCCATAGAATTGAACGTGGCGGCGAAGTTACTTACCATTGTCCGGGTCAACTCGTAGGGTATCCAATTTTAAATCTGCAACGCCATCAAAAAGACTTGCATTGGTACTTGCGCCAACTAGAAGAAGTTTTAATTCGGGTACTAGCCGTTTACAATTTGCAAGGCGAACGAATTCCCGGTTTTACAGGTGTTTGGGTAGAAGGACGTAAAATTGCAGCGATTGGTATTAAAGTCAGCCGTTGGATTACAATGCACGGCTTTGCTTTTAACGTCTGTCCTGAGATGACAGGCTTTAGTCAAATTGTCCCCTGCGGTATAGCCGATAAACCTGTAGCCAGTCTAGCTGCATGGATTCCTGACATTACCTGCGAACAAGTACGTCCCCAGATAGCAAAGTCCTTTGCGGAAGTTTTTGCAGTGGAATTGGTTGAGTCCGTAGACAAGGAATTATTTTCAGTATCCTGACTTTCATATCTTGGTCTCTTTAACAAGCACGAATAATAATATCATTGATGATATATATCATGTATGATAAGTTATTGGCATGTGCTGGAATGTTGAATTACATCCTTTATTTGCACAGGAATTCTTAGAGTTTGACGAAGCGGTGCAGGATGGTTTATTAGCCGAAATAGTCTTGTTGGAAAAGTATGGGCCTCTGCTAGGTAGACCCCATGTAGACACACTTAAAGCTTCTAAACACGCAAATATGAAAGAGTTGCGATTTACAGCAGATAATGGTGTGTGGCGCGCGGCCTTTGCCTTCGATCCGCACGCAACGTCAAGCCATTGTACTGGTCGCTGGCGATAAATCTGGGACGAGTGAAAAACGATTTTACAAGCAACTGATCAAAAAGGCCGATGAACGCTTTGACAATCATTTGACCCAGTTACAAGAGGAAGAACAATGACTAAAGGGAAAATCTTACAAAGTATATGGGATAATTTGCCAGAAGACCGTAAGGAGCGCATACAGGCGCGGGCGGAAGAAATAGAAGTAGAATATCTCACCTTGCAGGAGCTACGAAAAGCAGCAGGACTAACACAAGCGGAAATTTCTAAAAACTTAGAAATGCCACAGTCGAACGTGTCACGTCTGGAAAGAGAATCGGATATGTTACTTTCCACTCTCCAAAACTATATTGCCGCGATGGGCGGCAGTCTCATTATTACCGTTGAGCTTCCAAATAAGCCACCTGTTCGCCTCAATATGCTAAGTGACCTTGTAGACAGCTAACTATTTCCTGTTAACTCCCATCCTACGAGTACTCCTGGGGAAAATTCGCAGAGTAGGTGCTATGCATCTACATCCCTAAGCCCCACCTGGGCAATACTCACATATTTGTGTTTTAGTGGTTATTGCTAGAGAATTATTAATTTTCTAAGAATAATGGAGGATGACGATATGAGGATTGCTATGATTTCAGTCTAAGGCTCAATGTCCAAGTTAGAATATGATTGTTTATCAACAAAATATACTAACTTTTCGCTTTATTCTACTCTAAATTTAGCGTGTGAATTATCCAGGAAATGTAAATATATATGCCCCGGCTATCACTTCTTTGGAAGAACGGGACTGGAAAGCAATGACAGAATTGTTTGACAGGGAAGATAGTGAAGAAATTGAAGCGGATATTATGAAAAGCTTGCTCTTCATGATACCTGAACCTTGTTGGGGAGACGATCCTTTTGACTTTCTACGTGAATATCTTTAAGTATTACTGAGTACTGAAATAATTAAGAAAAATTAAATTAAAATCTATTTTTACGGTATGCGATCGCTGCAACACAGCACTGGTTATTTTAATTCTTAATCGAGTATTGAGTTATGATAAATAAAATCAAAAAATCCCAGCATTTCTTTACGATTTATTTTTAGCTGGCGGTTTATTACTCAGTAATTTACAGCTTACCTGCATTGAGACGGCTGAGGAAAGTACGCAGGCGATCGCTTTGGGGATGAGTCAAAACTTCATGGGCTACACCTTGTTCTACTACCAGCCCTTGATCGAGAAATACCACCCGATGGGCTACTTCTTTCGCAAATTGCATTTCGTGGGTAACAACCACCATTGTCATGCCTTCTGCGGCTAATTGTTGCATGACTTGCAAAACTTCCCCGACCAACTCTGGATCTAAAGCACTGGTAGGTTCATCAAATAGCATAATCTGAGGATTCATACATAAACTGCGGGCGATGGCTACTCGTTGTTTTTGTCCCCCAGATAGTTGCTCAGGATAGGCAGATGCTTTATCAAAAAGACCGACTTTTTCCAGATACAATCCTGCTAATTGGGTGCTTTCTTTTGGTGTTTTCCCTAAAACTTTGCGGGGGGAGAGTGTCAAATTCTCCAGTACACTGAGATGAGGAAATAGGTTAAATTGCTGGAAAACCATCCCTACTTGGGTTCTGAGTTCTCGCAATTGAATATAGCTAATTTCAGGCTGAGATAAGTCGATACCGTTAACGACTAAACGCCCATGATTTATACTTTCTAAACGATTGAAACATCGTAGTAAAGTGCTTTTACCACAGCCAGAAGAACCAATCACCGCAACCACTTCTCCCCGGTTAATTTCGCCGGAGATTCCTTTGAGAACTTTTAGTGAACCAAAGCTTTTTTCGATATTTTCAAAAATAATTGCAGGTGTGGAATTATTCATAAAAGTTAAAGGTAAAGAGTCAAAAGTCGCAGAGAGGCGATTAATCGCGTCTGTCATCAAAATTCAAGGAAAATAAATATGGCTGGATTTGCTTGGTTACGTTGGCTAAACTCTTTTGTGGCTACAGCTTTAAGTTTATTGTTACTTGTAGGCTGTAGTGTTAATCCTAGTGTAGGAAAAACTCTGCGGATAGCTAATGAACCAGCATTTCCACCTTTTGAGTTTCTGGGAACTGGCGGTAAATCGCAAGGTTTTTCTATTGATTTGATGAATGCGATCGCAACTGCGGCTAATTTTAAAATTAATTTTCAGAGCATACCTTTTGATGGCATTATCCCCGCTTTGCAAGCCAAAACGGTAGATGCGGCGATTAGTTCAATTACGATTACTGAGGAAAGAGCAAAAACTGTTTCCTTTTCCCGTCCTTATTTTAAAGCTGGGTTAGCGATCGCTATTCGCACCGACAATCAAGATATTACTAATTTTGATAGTCTCAAAGATCAAAGAATTGCTGTACAAATCGGCACTACAGGCGCAAAAAAAGCTGAGGATATTCCCGGAGCAAAAATTCGCAGTTTTGATTCTGCACCTCTAGCCCTGCAAGAGTTAGCGAATGGTAACGTTGATGCAGTAATTAACGATGCCCCAGTTACTTTATACGCCATTAACACAGGAAATCTTAAGGGGCTGAAAGTAGTAGAGCAATTGCTCACAGAAGAATATTACGGCATTGCCACACCAAAAAACTCACCCAATCTGGCATTAATCAACGATGGGATTGATAAAATTCTGAAAAATGGCATTTATGCCCAAATTTACCGAAAATGGTTTAAAGCTGAACCCCCAACCTTACCAGCTACAACAAACTTTAAAAACCAAAATAATGCAACATCAGGAATATTTGCCTCATTTAATGTGATTTTGCAGGCTTTGCCCACTCTTTTACAAGGAGTCTTGGTAACACTGCAACTGACAATACTTTCTGTAGTGCTGGGTTTAGTAGGTGGTTCCCTGATTGGTATTGTCCGCCTTTCCCGGATTAAGCCTGTGCGTTGGCTAGCAAGGGCCTATGTGGATTTCTTTCGCGGAACTCCCTTACTCGTGCAGATTTTTATGATTTATTTTGGCATACCTGCGATCGCGCAAGAATTGGGTCTTACTTTCTCATTTGATCGCTTAGTCGCTGGAGTAGTTGCATTAACATTAAATAGCGCCGCCTACATTGCAGAAATTGTCCGCGCGGGAATTCAATCAATTGAACCAGGACAAGCCGAAGCCGCACAATCTCTCGGATTGAGTGCGGTACAAACCATGCGCTATGTAATTTTTCCTCAAGCTTTGCGGCGGATGATTCCACCTTTAGGTAATGAATTTATTAGTTTATTGAAAGATACTAGTTTAGTTGCAGTTATTGGTTTTGAGGAATTATTCCGTAAAGGACAATTGATTGTTGCAAATAACTATCGCGCCTTTGAAATTTATATAGCTGTTGCTATTGTTTATCTATGCTTAACGCTGCTTTCCTCCCAAGCATTTAGTCGTTTAGAAGCATGGATGAATCCGGTGAAACGCTAATAATTACTAATTCGTAATTCGTAATTCGTAGTTCCTAATTACAAGATAAATTATACTAATTCCAATAAACACCGAGCAATAATCAGCGTTCATCGGCGTTTATCTGCGGTTAAATATCCGTATTTTCTAACTACTCAACTGCGCCGAGAATTTTTAAAGTTGCTTTTTGGGTAGTAGTTAAACCTGTGATACCTTGAATGTTCATTCCTTCATAAGGACGAGGCGATCGCAAAATTTGCAAGCATTCCCCTGTAGCGATATCCCATAGGCGAATTGTCTCATCTTGGGAACCACTGGCTAAAATTGGTCTATGAGGATGAAATGCGATCGCCCAAATCCAATTACTATGTCCTCGCAGTGTTTTTAAACATTCGCCTGTCTGAGTATCCCAAAGCTTGACAGTTTGGTCGTGGCTGACACTAGCAATCATCTCCCCATTGGGACTAAACTTCACATCGGTAACGTTAGCTTCATGTCCCTGGGATGTTTGCCAACTGTTCCCTGTGCTAAGATCCCAAAACTTAATTTTGTATTCTTTATCCCCAGTCACTAAAATTTGACTATTGGGACTGAAAGCAATTGACCCGATAAAACCATATTGTCCTGGTAATACTTGAATCAGTTCCTTTGTATTTGCATCCCATAAATGAATGCTATCTTCACTCATACTAGCTAAAAATTTACCATCAGAACTCCAGGTAACTGAAAATATCCAGCCATTATGTCCTTCTAAAGTTTTGAGACATTGTCCTGTGTTTATATCCCATATTTTGATCATCTTGTCTGCGCCTGCGCTAGCCAGAGTTTGATCGTCGTGGCTATAGGACACTGCAAAGATAAAACTATTATGTTCTGCTAAAATTTTGAGACATTCTCCAGTTTGGACATTCCAAATCCGAATTGTGCTATCTACGCTACTACTTGCCAATGTTTGCCCATCGCTACTGTAAGCTAAAGCCATAACATCGCGAGAATGATCGTACAAACTTTTTAAGCAATTCCCATCTGGAAAATCCCAAAATCTAATTGTATTTCCTGTATTACTAACCAAAGATTGACCATCGGGATGGAAAACTACTGAGCCGATTAAACTGGGATATCCTTGTAAGGTTTTGATGCATCGTCCTGTAGATACTTCCCATAATCTAATACTTTGGTCTTCAGAACCACTAGCAATAATTTTCCCATCGGGACTAAAGTTAACTGACCAAACACGAGTTGTGTGACCTAATAAAGTTTTAATACACTGTCCTGTGTTGACATCCCATAAACTAATTACAGGGGCTTCACCTGCGATCGCCAAAGTTTGCCCATCTGGACTAAAAGCTATTGACCATACGATATCTATATGCGGCCCTTGTAAAGTTTTCTTGCATCTACCCTTATTGACATCCCAAAGTTTTACAGTTTTGTCTTGGCTACCACTGGCCAGAATTTTGCCGTTAGGGCTGAAGCTAACTGACCAAACTGCTTGAGTGTGTCCCTTTAGGGTATGAAGACAATCACCAGTACTCAAATCCCAGAGTTTCACTGTTGCATCTTCACTTCCACTAGCAAGAATTTGCCCATTGGAACTAAAAGCCACCCCACCAATTTTGCTTTCCTGTTGTTCCAGCGTTTTTACACAATCACCAGTACTAATATCCCAAATTTTGATTGTTTGTTCTGTTCGACTACAAGCTAGTAGGGTGCAATCTGGATTAAAGCTGGATAACCAACCGCGTATTTCATCTTGTTGTACAGTATGTAGGCATTGCCCTGTTTCTACATCCCAAAGTTGAATAATGCCGCGATCGCAGCAGCTTGCTATAGTTTTACCATCTGAGGTGAAGTTAATTTGCCAAACCCAGGCAGTATGTCCTTCTAAACTCCGCAGTTGTTGACCATCTTCTAGATTCCACAGGTGTACTCTGCCATGAACATCACCAGATGCTAAAATCTGACCGAGAGGACTGAATTTTACTACGACAATTTTTACCAAAGCCTCATTAAAAGCTGATTTTTTTAAATTGGTATTTTGCAAGTTAACTTGATGCAAATTTACATCTTTGAAGTAAGCTTGCCAAATAGTTAAACCAGAAAAATTCCAGCCTGTAAAATCAATATTTAGCTGACGCAGTAGGTTGATAATATTACCAGCAGCATATCCAGGCTTTGTAGAAAAATTTTCTTGTAAGATGACAATCAGTTCTTTTAGTCGGGTTTCAATTGCTGAGGGAGTTGTGAAACGAGTTTTTAATCGATTCAATATTGGTTCGACAATTACCCACCTTTGACTTTCTCTGACATAATCTTTAGCTGTCGCTGTCATTAAAGCATAGGAATTAAATAATGCAATTTCTCCGGAATTTATTTCACTACATACCTGTTTAATCAATTGGTCTGTGACATACTCCATGACTACAGGTTGTTGAGTATAACTACCTGAGTGTTTTTCAATTAGCGTTCGCCCTTGCAAAGATAACAATACTTCTAGCAATTCCCGCTTCGAGATTCTCGGGACAATATCTGCTTGTAATTCCGTGATGGTTACCCATTCTCGTTTTACGGATAGCCAGTACATCACTTGTTTTTCGTTGGGTGACAAGCGATTAAACTGTTGCTCTAATATTTCTCTAATATCACCAAAAACTACTGGAGCTTGCTGCAGAAATTGTAAAATATTGCCATCAAATAAATATTGAATTGTTGTGGCAACGATTTTTAAAGCTAGGGGATTACCTGTATAGCGCTGAATTAAACTATCACGTTCATCAGTGGCATTGACTAATCCTTTAATGCTGAGAATTTGCTGGGATTCCGCTAAAGACAAACCAGTTAATTGCAGCGATCGCACTGGTAAATTAGCACCTTCTCTAGCTGTAAACCCAATGGGTTTTTCGCGGCTAGTAAATAGCAGACAACTTTGATGGCGTTCATCACCTACCCTGCGTAAAAGCTGCCCATATCCCTCATATCCCGAACGATAGTAACCAGAAGCTTTGCCACTTTCTAAAATTGATTCAGCATTATCTAAAACTATTAGGCAACGTTGAGAACGGAGATATTTCATTAAACAATCAATATGCCCCTCTACAGTTTCTGGAATATTAGCTTCTTGCTGTTGAGAAAGAAATAAAATGATATTTTTCAGCAGAGACATGATCGGTGGCGCATTTCGCAAACTGCGCCAAATTACGTAATCAAAATCATTTTGTAGCTGTTGGGCTAATTTTACAGATAAAGCTGTTTTACCCACTCCTCCCATACCTAGCAAAGCTACTAAACGGCATTTTTCTTGCACAATCCATTGCTGTAGTTGAGCGTGCTCTAGTATGCGTCCATAGAAGATAGAAACATCAATAGCTTCGCCCCAATCTTGTTGTGGGCCAGTTTGAGGGGTTGGTTTCATAGCTACGGAAGATACTTGTAATTCGCTTTGCGGAAGCGTAGTATAACGCCGTCTCAAGACAGATTTGATATTACTTTTATTGACATTCTCTCCCAAGGCTTTAGAGAGAGTTTGCCACAACCTAAAGCCTACATCTCGGATGTAATCATCATCATAACCTGAGCTTTGAGCTATCTCTGCATAAGTGTAACCTTCCCAAGACTGGCGGAGGACTAACTCTTGAATATCACTTAAATGCTTGTGCTGTAACACTAGATCTAAAACTAGCATTGCTTGTTCAAAAGTCAAATCTATGGCTCCCAAAGGCTGTAAGAAATAGATAACCCCAGTTATTGACGATGGGATTTCATTTATAAAGCTGATTTTAAGGCTATTTACTTTTTTCACTGCCTTTATTGGGATTTACCTGATTTTTTCTGATTTTTCCTGACTTTAGGTATAGAATCTGGGTAATAGGGTATAGAAGCTAGGGGGTAGCAGTAGGGAAGGGTCAGTACTCGTAATCATCAGGGTTGGAGCCAAATACCAGGTATCGCTCACCCCAGAAAAATGTGCTGACTCAGGATGATGGCCTAGAGTCGATCGCAACCAAATCATACAAATTCAGTATACAGATCACTACATAGGGGAAGAAATAAAACTAAAATTTAAAACAGTGTAAAAGCTTGAAATTCAATACTTTTGCATTTCATTTAGTGGTATTAGCCCCTACCCTGTATTGTCATTTTTATGCATGATGAGTTTACGCGGTTCATGCTAGTTAGAAAAAGCTAGCTCATGGGAATACTGAGGTTATCAAAGCTATCAAAAATTACAACTTTGCAGATGAGGTAAATACGCATGATTGCAGGGCTGGATTTAGAATGCAGAATTTTAGGATATCGAGTGGTAGAGCAACTGCACTTTAGTTCCAGGACAATTGTCTATCGAGGTATTCGAGTTAACAATCAGCAACCTGTAATCATCAAATATCTCAAATCTAGTTACCCAAGTTTTCACGAACTGTTGCAATTTCGCAATCAATATACAATCGCCAAAAATCTGGACTTCCCTGGTGTAGTACGCCACTACAGTCTGGAAGCATATCGCAATAGCTATATATTAGTGATGGAAGATTTTGGTGGCATTCCGTTACGAGCTTATACCAAAAAACAGCCACTAGAAGTAAGTGAATATTTAGCGATCGCACTACAAATCGTTGAGATTTTACATAATTTACATCAGCATCGAGTTATTCACAAAGACCTCAAACCTGACAATATTTTGATCAATCCTTCCTCTAAAGAAGTAAAGCTGATTGATTTTAGTATTGCTTCGTTGCTACCAAGAGAAACTCAGGAAATTAAAAACCCCAATGTTTTAGAAGGAACCCTCAATTATATTTCTCCAGAGCAAACTGGGCGGATGAATCGCCGGATTGACTATCGCAGTGATTTCTATTCTTTGGGGATTACTTTATTTGAACTCCTGACAGGTGAACTTCCGTTTCAGTCTGATGATCCAATGGAGTTGATTCACTGTCATATTGCGAAAATACCTGCGGTATTGGGGAACGGGGAAAGGGAAGAAAGACCGCAGGTACTTTACGATATTGTGAGTAAGCTGATGGCGAAAAACCCTGAAGACCGCTATCAGAGTGCTTTAGGGTTGAAATTTGATTTAGAAAATTGCTTAGAACAACTGCAGAAAACAGGTAAGGTTGTAGATTTTATCATTGGTAACCGGGATGTATGCGATCGCTTTCTCATCCCAGAAAAACTCTATGGTAGGGAAACCGAAGTTCAGCAGTTGCTAGATGCATTTGAGCGGGTAGCCCACAAAACCAATGCCAGAAGCGAACTGATGTTAGTCGCAGGTTTTTCGGGTATTGGCAAAACTGCGATCGTCAATGAAGTCCACAAGCCGATTTTACGGCAAAGGGGTTATTTCATTAAAGGTAAATTTGATCAGTTCCAACGGAATATTCCCTTTTCGGCATTTGTGCAAGCATTACGCGATTTAATGGCACAATTACTGACAGAAACAGATAGCCAATTAGAGCAATGGCAAACTAAAATTTTGGCGGCATTAGGAGATAATGCACAGGTAATTATTGAGGTGATTCCAGAATTAGAAAAAATTATTGGCAAGCAACCTCCATCAGTAGAACTTTCTTTCGATGCAGCCCAAGTTCGCTTTAATTTATTGTTTCAAAAGTTTATTAGAGTTTTTACTACTCCCAAACATCCCTTAGGAATTTTCTTAGATGATTTGCAATGGGCAGACTCAGCATCGCTTAGACTCATGCGCTTGTTAATAGGTGAAGCAGAAACAGGTTATTTGCTATTAATTGGTGCTTACCGCAATAACGAAGTCTCAACTGCTCATCCACTGATGTTGGTTTTAGATGAGATTCACAACTCTCCGGCAATTGTTAACACTATTACCTTGTCACCTTTGCAATTATGCGATTTAAATCATTTGATTGCTGATACCCTCAGTTGTCCTGATGGAATTGCCGCACATCTAGCAGAGTTAGTTTACCAAAAAACCAAAGGAAATCCTTTTTTTGTTAAACAATTTCTCAAAGCATTATATGTAGATAAATTGATTAACTTTAATATTAATACTGGTTGCTGGCAAGGTAATATCGCCGAAATTAGAGAATCAGCCTTGACTGATGATGTTGTTGAATTTATGGCACAGCAGATTCAGAAATTACCCGCAGCTACCCAAACAGTTTTAAAACTGGCTGCTTGTATTGGTAATGATTTTGATTTATCCACCTTGGCAATTGTTTATGAAAAATCTGAATCAGAAACAGCCGCAGATTTATGGCAAGCACTGCAAGCAGGGTTAATTTTACCTACTAATGAAGTTTATAAATTTTTTCAAGACTGCGATTGTCAAAATGCAACATGTCCATTACCCATGAGCGGTAATCCATTAGCCCATTACAAATTTTTGCACGATCGCGTCCAGCAAGCAGCTTATTCTCTAATTCCCGAACCACAAAAACAACTGACTCACTTCCACATTGGTAAACTACTACTAAATAAAACTTCTGTTGCAGAACAAGAGGAAAAATTATTTGAGATTGTTAACCAATTTAATATTGGTAAAAATTGGATTGGTCAAGATATTCACTATACCCAACTAGCTCAACTTAACTTAAAAGCTGGCAAAAAAGCGAGAACCGCCACTGCCCATACAGTAGCTTTAGAATATTTCACTACAGGGATTAACTTATTGCCCAAAAATCAATGGCAAACCCAGTATGAATTAACTTTAGCACTGTATACAGCAGCTACCGAAGCCGCGTATCTAAGTAGTAACTTAGAGCAAATGACTAATTTGGCAGATGTAATTTTAGCAAGTGCTAACAGTTTATTAGATAAAATCAAAGCCTATGAAATTCAAATTCAAGTACTACAAGCCCAGAACCAACCCTTAGCAGCAGTAAAAATTTCCCTGAAAATTCTTGGACTTTTGGGCATCAATTTTCCAGAACAACCTAGTGAATTAGATATTGCACAAGCACTGCATCAAACAAAAAAAATTTTAGCAGGTAGACAACCATTAGATTTAGTCAATCTGCCCCAAATGACAGAACCAGAAAAATTAGCTGCCATCAAAATCATGGCGGCGGTTTCTTCTTCTACTTATATTGCAGTGCCGCAATTATTTCCGTTAATTATTTTAGAGCAAGTTAACTTATCAATTACCTACGGTAATACGCCATTTTCTCCTTACAGCTATGGCTGTTATGGGCAGTTATTATGTGGAGTCCAAGGAGATATTGACTCGGGCTATCAATTTGGCAAACTAGCACTGAAATTACTCGAAAACTCCCATATCAAAGAACAAACAGCTAGAACCTATGGAGAAGTTTGTCTGGGTACATTACATTGGCAAGAACCTGTAATCAACAGCTTACCATTACTAAAAGCAGGCTACCAAAGTGGTTTAGAAACTGGCGATTTAGTCTGGACTAGTATTTGCGGCATTATTTACATTATGCATTCTTGGCTAGCAGGTCAAGAGTTGAACGATATCAACCGAGATGCTACTGCTTTTTGTACCCAGTTAACTCAGCTCCAGCAAGCAGCACTAGTCAATCAAATTGCAATTTTTCAGCAAAGCATTGTCAATTTATTAGGAGATAATACTGAAGTTTGGCGATTTGAGGGCGATGCTTTTCATGAAGCTCAAATGTTACCAATTCTGGAACAGGGAGGTGATCAAACAGCCCTGTGCTATTTCCATTACCAAAAACTTTTTCTGTATTATTTATCTGAGGAGTTTCAGTCAGCAGTAAACGCTGCGATCGCTACAGAAAATTACTTGGGTGCAGCTACCGGATTGTTTATCGTTCCTAGCTTCTATACCTACGATTCCCTGGCACATCTAGCAATTTATCCGCAAGTTTCTGCAGCAGAAAAACAACGCATTGAACAGCGAGTCAAAAGCAACCAAGAAAAAATGCAGAAATGGGCTAATTCATCCCCAGGAAATCATCTGCATAAATTTTATTTAGTGGAAGCAGAACGCCAGCGCGTTTTACATAACAAAGCTGCAGCTATTGAATTATATGATTTGGCAATTTCCACAGCCAAAGTCAATAATTATCCCCACGAAGAAGCCCTAGCCAACGAACTTGCTGCTAAATTCTATTTAGCATGGGGGAAAAATAACATTGTTCAAGAATATTTATTAAGCGCTTACTATGGTTATGCGCGTTGGGGTGCAACTGCCAAAGTTAAACAACTGGAACAAAACTATCCGCATTTTCTGATTCCCATTTTGCAACCAGACAGCATCAATTTTTCATCTGATGTCACGATTCCATTAGCAGAAATGGTATCTTATTCAAATGACAGTCATCATACAAAATATAGTAGCAATAGCGTATCTGCTGCCTTAGATTTAGCCACTGTCTTGAAATCTTTTCAGATGTTAGCAAGTGAAATTCATCTGAACAAATTGCTCTCTACATTATTGCAAGTAGTATTAGAAAATGCTGGGGCAGATAAATGTGTTTTATTACTACAAAAACATGGCAAGCTCACTATTGAAGCCACAATTGCATTGGGACAACAATCAGCAGTCCTGCAATCACTTCCCCTAGAAAACAGTCAAGAAGTACCCGTGGGCTTGATTAATACTGTCAAAAGAACCTTGACAGCTGCAGTATTAATTGATGCCATCACTCATCCTTTATTAACAGCCGATCCCTATATTTTCCGTTACCAGCCCAAGAGCATATTATGTACGCCAATTATGTATCAGGGTAAACTTTTAGGGATTTTATATTTAGAAAATAAAGAAGCCACAGCCGCCTTTACTAGCGATCGCGTGGAACTCCTAAATTTACTTTGTACTCAAGCGGCGATTTCCTTAGAAAATGCCCACCTTTATCAACAAGCTCAACTTTACAGCCAGCAGTTAGAGCAATTCCTCGATGAACTCAAAGCAAGTGATACCCGCTTCCAGAACCTTGCAAATAACATCCCGGGGATGATTTACCAGTTTCATTTAGCAGCTGATGGTTCTACATCTACGCCCTATGTCAGTTCTGGCTGCTACGAAATCTATGAGGTGTCAGCAGAGGATGTGATGTCAGGTAAAGAAAACCTGTATAAAATGAATTATCCTGACGATATGGCACAGGTTGCCGAATTAATAACTCATTCTGCCCAAAATTTAACGCCATTTCAACATGAATGGCGGATTATCACACCTTCTGGTATCATCAAATGGATTCAATCTGCGGCGCAACCCCAGCAGCAACCTGATGGCTCAATTATGTGGGATGGGATTGTGATCGATGTTAGCGATCGCCATTTAGCTGAAGAAAAAATCCGCGCCCAAGAACAATTTCTCCGCAGTATCTACGATGGTGTGGATCATCCGATTTTTGTCATTAATGTCACACCAGAACAGGAATTTTTCTATGCAAGTTGGAACCCAGCCGCAGCCAGGATTGCAGGTGTAGTAGCAGCGGAAGTGATCGGCAAAACTCCCGAACAAATTCATGGTGAGGTAGAAGGCGCTGCAGTGAGACAACATTTTATCAGTTGTATTAAAGCAGGAACTAGCATCGCCGTTGAGCAATGTCTTACCTTTGATAACGAAATAACTTGGTGGCTGACAACCTTTAATCCCCTGCGCGATCGCACCGGAAGAATCCATCAATTAATTGGCACAGCGATTAATATTAGCGCCCAGCAAGCTGCACTTCGTGAACGCAAACGAGCTGAAGCCCAAGCACAGCAAAAAGCCCAAGAATTAGAAACAGCCTTGCAAGATTTGCAACAAACCCAACTACAAATGGTGCAAAGTGAGAAAATGTCTGCCTTGGGAAACCTGATAGCGGGTGTTGCTCATGAAATTAATAATCCGGTGGGATTTATCGTCGGTAACTTGCAACCTGCGCGAGATTACATTAACGATGTGTTAGGAATACTCGATTTGTATCAGCAGCAATTTCCCGATCCTGGTGCAGTCATTACCGATGAAATAGAAGCCATTGATTTGGAATATATACGTGAAGACTTACCCAAACTCATTGACTCCATGAAACTTGGTGTCGATCGCATCCGCAATATAAGCATCAGCCTGCGAAACTTTTCTCGCGCCGATAAAGATTACAAAATTCCCTTTAATCTTCACGAAGGTCTCAACAGTACAATTTTAATTCTCAAACATCGCCTCAAAGCTAACGAAAGCCGAACTGCAATTGAAGTAATCACAAATTACGGCAATTTACCCGAAGTCGAATGTTTTCCCGGACAACTCAACCAAGTGTTTATGAACATTTTGGCAAATGCCATTGATAGTTTAGAAGAATTTAACCAGCAACGCGCCCAAGGTGAATTTCGCCCCCATTCTCACCAAATCACCATTAAAACTGCATATATTCCCCAGAGTGATAGTGAATCTACTCCCCATGTGATCATTCGCATCAAAGACAACGGTACAGGAATGACACCAGAAGTCAAAGCCAAAGTCTTTGATCACCTATTTACTACCAAAGCCGTTGGTAAAGGCACAGGTTTAGGATTAGCGATCGCCCGCCAAATCGTCGTAGAACGACATGAAGGTACAATCAGCGTAGATTCTGTTCTCGGAGAAGGTACAGAATTTACCATCAAGCTGCCTGTAAATGCCTCTTAATTTTGTCATTTGTCATTTGTCATTTGTCATTTGTCATTTGTCATTTGTCATTTGTCATTTGTCATTTGTCATTTGTCATTTGTCATTTGTCATTTGTCATTTGTCATTTGTCATTTGTCATTTGTCATTTGTCATTTGTCATTTGTCATTTGTCATTTGTCATTTGTCATTTGTCATTTGTCATTTGTCATTTGTCATTTGTCATTTGTCATTTGTCATTTGTCATTTGTCATTTGTCATTTGTCATTTGTCATTTGTCATTTGTCATTTGGTATTTGTCATTTGGTATTTGTCATTTGTCATTTGGTATTGTCTCCCTCATCCCCCTCATCTCCCAGTCCCCAATCCCTAATCCCCAGTCCCCAGTCCCCATTACCCCTTATCCCCAGAGGGGGCCCCGAGTTCCCCAATCCCTAATCCCTAATCCCCAGTCCCCTTCACCTGCACTTTAATCCCATATTCAGGGCGCAGGGTAATTGAAGGCTGGGGTACAATCGGGAATCCTGGTTCTATTTCTATTTGGAAGCGTTGGGCAATGGTCGCTAATAATAAAGCTGCTTCCATCATTGCAAAGCCTTTACCAATACAAATCCGAGGCCCATCACCAAAAGGAATATATACGCCTTTAGTTAATTGCTTTTCAAATTCTTCTGTCCAGCGCTCTGGTAGAAACTCTTCAGCACGATCAAAATATTTGGGATGGCGATGCATTACCCACTGACTAATCATGATGACTGTGCCTTTGGGGATTTCGTAATCACCAATTGTCGTATCTTCCGATGCTTCTCTCCCTAGTAGCGCTACAGGAGGATACAACCGCATGGATTCTTTAATCACTTGTTGGGTATAGGTTAAGCGCGGTAGATCTGCGGTTGTGACTAATTTTCCTTGCAGGACTGCTTTTAATTCTGCAGAGAGTTTCTCTTGTACTTCGGGATGTTGAGAAATGAGCATCCATGTCCAAGATAAAGCGTTAGCAGTGGTTTCATGACCTGCGAGCATCAAAGTGGCTACTTCATCTCGCAGCAGCTTATCATCCATTTGCTGCTGAGTTTCCTCGTCTCGCGCTTCCATCAGCATCGAGAGTAAATCATTGCTTTTTTCGCTACTATTACGGCGATCGCGAATTAACTGATAGATAGCCTCATCCATTGCTGCTACAGCATGACGATAGCGAATATTTTCCGGTCTGGGAAACCATTCCCATGATAAGAAGTTCTGTTTTCGCTTGCTTTCAAACCAGTGCATTGTCACATCTAAAGCATTGGCAACTACTTTGGCTTCCCCAGCATCAACATCAGTATCAAAAATACATTTCATCACAATCGCCAGGGTGAGGCGCATCATATCTGCATGGATGTCATGAATTTCACCATCTTGCCAGGTTTGCAACATTCGGTCAGTGTACTTCACCATGATGTCACCATAGTTATTAATTCGCCTTTGGTGAAATACAGGTTGAGCTAGGCGACGTTGCCATAACCAAGATTCGCCTTCCGCAGTTAATAAACCTTCACCTAAGAGGGTTTTTAACACCCGAAATCCCGGACTTTTAATAAAACTCTCGCGATTTTTGAGAACTTCTTCAATATATTCAGGATTAGTTAATAAACAAGTTGGTGTTAATCCTAAACGTAAAGGAACAATGTCACCATAATCACGACAACTAGTGAGAAATGCTAATGGATCTTGCCCCAATTCGACTAAATGCCCCACGATAGAGTTAATTGGTGGTGCAGGTAAATCAAATATATCTTTTGACATAGTAAAAATTCTCAGCGCTTATTTGTGCTTAAAAAAGCTTATTTTCTCAGAATATTTAATTCCTCCTCAAAAAGATAGATTTATATTCAGTAATAAGTAAGAGATTTATATTCAATAGTTCACGTAGGATGCGTTAGCGATAGCGTAACGCATCCGTAACTGAGATTTTTCAGCCATCAAATCGGATTCCTAGAGATAACAGGTGATTAAATACATCAGACTTCTGGCACAAGTCGGAAAAAGGAGGAACGGTTTGGTATTTTTCCTTTCCCCTTTCACCTTTTGCCTTTGCCCACCTATTGCCTACTTGGTGCGATCGCCTGATCGCCTGATAGCTTGGCGGTTCTCCAGTGCCATGCTAGGGTATTTGTACAGCAATGTCTGTTTCCTCAAGGGTAAAAGCTTATGGTTCAGTTACAGCCATCCTCTCAGTCAGAGGTGATTTACCCCGACAGCGATGGTAAACCGATGGCGGATAACACTAAGCAGTTTCGTTGGATTGTCACAATTAAAGAAAATCTGGAATGGTTATTTGCTGATGATCCTAATGTGTTCATCGCTGGAGATTTACTGTGGTATCCGCTTGAGGGGAATAATAAGACTTGTCAAGCTCCTGACGCGATGGTAGTGGTTGGTAGACCAAAGGGAGACAGAGGTTCTTATAAACAGTGGCTAGAAGATAATATTCCACCACAAGTAGTTTTTGAAATTCTCTCCCCAGGAAATACCAAAGCAGAGATGAACAGAAAGCTGCTGTTTTATGACCGTTTTGGTGTAGAAGAATACTACTTGTACGACCACGATCGCAATGAGTTGAGTGGGTGGTTGCGAACGGAAGGCTTTTTGGATGTAATTGACCCCATCGATCAGTGGATTAGTCCGAGGTTGAAAATTCGTTTTCAGCTAGCCAATCCACAATTGCAAATTTTCTACCCAGATAACAAGCCGTTTTTAACTCACACAGAAATTGCTCAACAGGCACAAGATGCTGAAGCTAGGGCCCAAGAGGCAGAGCAACGAGCCGAACAAGCTGAAGCACGAGCCGCAAGGCTGGCGGAACGATTGCGCGCAATGGGTATTGACTTAGATGATGAGCGATCGCCCTAAATTATAACTCAGCATATTAACTGAAGTTATGAGCAATAAAAACTACATTAACTTTTCGTAGGAGATATTGCCCATAACTTAGGATTATATTTGGGAACTTCAGTCCCCTTTTTAGAAGGTGTTGGGTAATTGATCAATGTTGAGATGAAACGTAAAAGTCCACAGTTAACTTACAGCAGTTTTCATGTATTTAGACCACAGGCTGATATCTGTATTTCTTTGTTACTTTGCGCCTTTGCGCCTTTGCGTGAGATATAAAATTGTGGTTCATTTACCTGAAAATAGCTGTAAGCTGGGATAGTTGACTGTGGACTTTTGGGCATGAACTTATTGAACTTCTGCAGGATGTAGTTCTTGTTGCCTTTCCACAAAGGTTTGTACACGGGTGCGGTAGTTTCTTAAGTTTTCATCTACCCAATCGCGTTCGTTACTGTTAGCAAACAAATGTACTACTGGTTCACTAGCATCGGGTAAAACTAACAGCCAACTGTCATCATGAGGCTGACCGATTTTTACTCCATCGATTAATTCTAAATTTTGGGCAGGGTGAGTTTCGACTAAATAACGCATCAGTGCGCCTTTAGCACTCCAAGGACAGCGGACAGTATGTTTTCTGTGAATCACACGAGGTAATTCAGCCCGGACAGTCGCAAGCGATCGCTCTTGAATTGTTAGCATTTCAATTAGCTTGGCAATACAGAACATGGCATCAAATCCCGGATGCAGTTGTGGGAAGATAAAACCTGTATCCCCGCTCCCAGCTAATACAACATTGGGGTATTTCTGCGAAGCTTCCATTAAAGCTGTGGGGTTGGCTTTAGTGCGGATGACTTTACCATCGTGGCGACGGGCGACTTGTTCTACCGCACTAGAAGCATGAACTGGTACAACTACCGTTCCTCTAGGGTTAGAAGTTAAAATCATATCCACCATTAAGGCGGTTAACATTTCCCCGCGAATTGGTATCCCAGATTCATCTACTAAAATCATCTGTTCGCCATTAGCAGAGACTTGAACACCAAAGTTTGCCTTTAAAGCCTCAACTACATGGCCTAGCTGAGTTAACAAGGCTTCTCGTTCGGTTGTGGAAATAGCATGTTTATTCAGACTAGCGTTTAAAACTACGGCATCTGCACCAAATTGATCTAACATTTGGGGTAAAACTGCCCCAGTCACAGAATAAACATAGTCAATTACTACCTTGGCGCGACTGTTGCGGAGAGTTGCGACATGCAGCAGTTTCTCAAAAGCCGTGCAGTAAAGGTCATTAACTTGGCTAGGATAGGCGACATCACCAATTTCGTGTAATTGCGCCCGCCGCATATCTTCTTTAAAGAAAGCCCCCTCAATTTTCTTTTCTTGGGCTTTGGAGATATTAATTCCCTTGTTATCCATGAATTCAATCAGGATATAGTCAGGGCGATCGGGGTGTACCCGCACATGAATCCCACCTACTACCGACATTGTGGGTATAACTGTCCGGGCTATAGGCACAGCTGTCGCATCAAGGTTTTGAATATCAGTCCCCACTGACATTAAACCCGCAATGAGCGATCGCGTTACCATGCGCGAAACATTTCGCTGATCGCGGGAAACTGTTACCCGCGAACCTGGTTTCAATGTGGAACCATAAGCGGCTCCCAACTTCACCGCAAATTCTGGGGTAATATCGACATTAGCTAACCCTTGTACGCCGCGTTGTCCAAATAAATTCCTTTGGGCAGTATTTCCCCAAATCAAGTTGATGTTTAAAATAGCACCAGATTCAATTTTTTTACTCGGCCAAACTCTCACTCCCGGGCTAATTTGCGCTTCTTCACCCACCGTAGAAAGCGAACCGACTACAGAAGCTTCTAATACATGAGCGCGGCGGTCTACACGAGTACCACGGGAAATTACACAAGCTGAAAGTTGTGCTTCTTCCCCAATAATCGCACCATTCCACACAATCGGGCGCTTCAAATTCGCATCAGCGCCAATAGTCACATTATCGCCAATAACAGTTCCCGCCTCAATTTGTACCCTAGAACCAATCCGGCAATTGTCACCAATGACAGCAGGACTTTCAATGGTAGCAGAAGGATCAATATAAGTATTTTGACCCTTCCAAATACCCTGAGAAATCTCTGTATAAGCAAAGTCAAGTTTTACCTTGCCATACAAAGCATCATACTGAGCTTCACGATAGGCATCCAAATGTCCGACATCACACCAATAACCTTGAGCAATGTAGCCATACATTGGCTCATTTTTTGCCAGTAATAAGGGGAATAAATCTTTGGAAAAGTCCGATTCTGTGTTATCTGGCAGATATTCCAAAACTTCTGGTTCCAGAATATAAGTACCAGTGTTGACAGTATCAGAGAAAATTTCACTAGTAGAGGGTTTTTCTAAAAATCGATTAATCTTGCCATCTTCATCAGTAATCACCACCCCAAATTCAATGGGGTTGGGGACACGAGTCAAAATCAGAGTGGCTTTTGATTTTTTTTGTTTATGAAATTCAATTGCTGCTGTTAAATCAAAATCTGTGATGCTATCGCCGCTAATTACGAGAAAAGTTTCATCTAGGAGTTCGGCAATATTTTTTACACAGCCTGCCGTTCCCAGAGGTTGGTCTTCTTCCACAGCATAAGTCATCTGCACGCCAAAATCGCTACCATCTTGAAAGTAGTCTCGCAGAACATCAGGCAGATAATGTAATGTTGCAATCACTTCTGTGACTTGATGTCGTTTGAGGAGATTGATGATATGTTCAGCAATTGGCCGATTTAAAATCGGTACCATCGGTTTGGGCAAATCGCAGGTTAACGGACGAAGCCGCGTTCCCGAACCGCCTGCCATCAGCACTGCACGCATAAATCCTCCTTAACTATTAGCAGCATTTGCTGCGTCAAGACCCGCATATACGTTGTATTTTTCTTTCTCTAGTCTCCTATGGATCTTGATATTTGAGTAACTCCCGCGAGATGCATCTGTGGGGGGGTTGGGGATGAGGGAGATGAGGAAGCAGGGGAGACAAGGAGCAATTAGTTACCCATGCCCAATGCCCAATGCCCCATGCCCAGTCCCTTACGCTACATCATTCAAGGGAAGTTGCGGGATTTGATTGTAAACTTCTAGATTTTCTGCCAAAGCTTGGTGTAAATCATATTGAGTTTGTGAATTTAGCCAAAACTGAGCGCTGTTGCCAAAATAGCGTGATAAGCTATTTGGCTTTTAATTTGCACAATCTATTGTGAGGGCTGTTAACCGTTGACAGTCAACAGTCAACAGTCAACAGTCAACAGTCAACAGTCCCTTAGACTGTACTGAGAATGTGCGATCGCAGTTTTTCTACTAATTGATGTAAATTACCTGTATTCAGGCGATAGCTTAAGGGATGGGCAATTAATCTGGCTGTACTTTCATACAAAGTTGTAATCTCAACTAAACCGTTTTCTCGCAAAGTTCTTCCGGTAGAAACTAAATCTACAATCGCTTCCGACATTCCAGTAATCGGCCCTAGCTCCACGGAACCATACAACGGTACGATTTCTACTGGTAAATCCAAACTTTGAAAATATTCACGCGCGCAATTGACATACTTAGAAGCCACTCGACCGTGCGCGGGTAAATCTAAAGGCGATTTATAAGGACTGGATGCTTTGACTGCTACTGACATCCGACAATGTCCAAAATGCAAATCTACCAATTGTGCAACTTGTGGTTGCTTTTCTCGCAGCACATCATAACCAATAATACCCACTTGTGCCTGACCATATTCCACATAAACAGGTACATCCTGGCCCCTAACTAGCAATCCTTTCGCTTGTCCACTAGCATCAACAATTTGCAGTTGGCGATTTCCTGAATCTAAAAAAGCGCTAAAATCCAAACCTACAGATTGCAGTAGGTGGATGCTATTTTTAAGTAATTCCCCTTTTGGCAACGCAACAGTCAGCATTATTGTCCTTAATATCTTGAGATACGGACACTTTGCAGTTTTGGCAAAATCCCATCAGCAAGTGTCCTTGTCTTGGTAGTTTATTACTATTGAGAATATCTCGATATGCTCACCACAAGCAGCATGAGAATTTTATTAGTTGATGACGAAACAGAACTAACTGACCCCCTAAGCCGCCTCTTAACCCGTGAGGGTTATAGCGTAGATGCTGCTTATGAAGGAACAAGTGGTAGTCAATTAGCACAAGCAAGCAATTATGACTTACTGATTTTAGATTGGATGCTACCAGGAAAAACGGGGTTAGAAATTTGTCAGGAATTACGCCGTCAAGGTAAAACCACTCCTGTACTATTTCTCACAGCTAAAGATACTCTAGATGACCGTGTTGCAGGTTTAGATGCGGGTGCAGATGACTATTTAGTTAAACCCTTTGAATTGCGGGAACTCTTAGCCAGAGTCCGTGCTTTGTTGCGTCGTTCTGGTGTGGAGACTTACAACACCCCTACAGGACGCTTAGTTGTAGCTGATTTAGAACTCGATGTTGACAACCAATTAGCTTACCGTCAAGAACGAGTAATTGAACTCTCCCAAAAAGAAAGCCAATTGCTGCAGTATTTTATGGAACACAGCGGCCAATTGCTAACTCATGGGCAGATTATGCAACATCTTTGGCCAGATGACGAACAACCAAGTAGTAACGTGATAGCCGCATTAATTCGGCTACTACGGCGCAAAATAGAAGTAGCTGGTGAAAGTCAGTTAATTCACACTGTTTATGGTAAAGGCTATCGCTTTGGTACTACTTCAGGAGAAGGTATTTAAGGGACTCCCTATCAAGAAGCAGGGGGATGAAGAGGACAAGGGGAAATCAACATTACCCATTACCCATTACCCAATGACAACAAAACAAAAGCTATTAAGCTGATTCAGAATCGTTAAATAACAGCAAGCGTGCTGCGAGTATGGCAAATCCTACAGCCGCGATCGCTTTTAAAACACGGGTGGGTAAAAATTCTGCCACTGCTCCCCCGGCTAATGCTCCTAGTAAGCTAGTTAATACTAGAGCGATCGCAGTAGCAAAAAAGACAGCGCGACGAGACTGAGTGCGTCCCGAAAGCGCGATCGCAGCTAACTGACTTTTATCACCTAATTCTGATAAAAAAACTGTAATAAAGCTTAGTCCTAAAAGATGCCAATCCATAATTAATTGAGATAAGGGAACTGTTGACTGTTAACTGTTGGTTATTAACCCATGATTACATCCCAAAAGAGCATGATGGAAATTAGCAATAACATCACACCTGCTGATGTCTCTACGGTTTTGGGACTGAGTCGCTTGGCTATCCAGCCTCCTAACAGTACGCCTAATAAGCTGGTTGTAATCAATGCAGCTGCAGAACCCATAAACACTAACCAAGGTGCATGAGATTCTGCACTCATTAATAAGGTAGATAGCTGAGTTTTATCACCAATCTCAGCGAGAAAGATGGTGACAAAGGTAGTACCAAAAATAACTAATACTGATTCTGGCTTTTTTGGGCTATCCGCTACTACAGGCTGAAGTGGCTCAATGGTTGCAGTCGTTAAGTTAATATCGGTACTGTCTTTTAGTTCGGGCTGGTTTTCAGTCTGAGATCTGACAGAAAGGCTTAGAGGTGCAGAATCAAGTTTCACAGGCAGTATATTTGGATTACTAGATTGTTTTCATATTCTTCTCATTTTCTCAGATTGTTGTAATAAATTGCAACTAGTGTTTAGCCATAGTTACAAATTTCATCTAAAAACCGACTTCTTTATTGAAACGAATGAGTTCCAAGCTGCGATCGCCATATACTCCTTCTATCTGTTGACGACAGCAGTCAATCGCAAAATCATTTAACTCTTCTGGTTCAATACCATACATATCTTGAAATATCTCTGCTTCCACACGACAGAAGCGCGGACGATTGGCGTAAATCCGACATTCTCGGGTTATATGGTCAAAATTAACGCACCATCCACCTTCACCTACCATGCTCATATAAAGTTCCAGTTCTGCGGGTGAAAGATACTCTTCTATATCTGGACGATCTGCTGGATCGAGATTACAGCAGGCTCCACATTGTTTTATACATTGCCAAGTTGCCATGATTTGTTATTTGTCCTTTGTTATTTGTCATTTGTCATGAGGTAATGGGTAATTGGTAATTGGTATTTCTCCCTCATCTCCCTCAATACTTGTCGGTTAAGGGTAAAAGGGGAAGGGGAAAAGGGGCAAGAAAAAACCTTTAACCCTTACCCTTTCACCTTTTCCCCAAACCAAATTTCAACTTGAAAATCCTTAACCGAGCAGTATTGTCATCTCCCTCATCTCCCTCATCTCCCTCATCTCCCCAATCCCCAATCCCCAGTCCCCCACTCTTACATTTTTATTTCTTTTTTTATAATTTTGTTAAGTAAATTAAATCTGGCGCTCCTTCGCCGGATATGATCGATACCGGGTTTTGCAATTGCAGTTATTGAATTTTTTAAGACAATTGGGAGGAAACAATGTTTGGATTGTTTGATGCTCTAGCCAATATCAATTGGGAAGTTATTTTTCAACTACTGTTTGTTGGGCTGATTGTACTTGCTGGGCCTGCTGTAATTTTTGTTTTAGCATTTCGCAACGGCGACCTGTAAAACTGCTGATTGCTGAGTTACAAGTGCTGAGTATTGTGTGAAAAAGTTTGAGTTGTAGAAGATTGTAGAATTCCCAACTCTAACTTAAAATAACCAAAAACTCAGGACTCAGGACTTGGAACTCAGCACTGACAAAGCCTGAAGCGCAGCTTGGATGATGTTGTCATATTGTGGTTCACAGACATCAACCTCTTTGGCATCTTCACGACTGTTACCTAGCAAACCGATTGTATGCCCTGGTTGCATCACTAAGACTTTGCCTTCAGAATTTTTAATTCTTAATTCTGGTAAGGAATTTTGTTGAAAGATACCACAAGTGTAATGGCGCTGTTTGTACTCAAAGCTGGTTGTTAAAGGACGAGTTGAGGAACGGAAAAACAGGTGAGATTGCGTTGTTAGCCGCACACCTATTAGTTCCATTTCAATAGCGGTATTGCCATTAAAATGATTTTCTCGCAGTTTATAAGCTACATCCACTCGCGAAGGTAGGGGATAGTAGTCGCGCCAACGCCAAGCGATCGCCTTAATTTTATACTGTTGCTGCTCGATAGTTTGGGCTAGTGTGAGTTTAATATGACCTTTCCCGACTATTTGTTGCTCAACTACTTGCACATTCGGAGTCCAGAACACTGGATCAGGGTTATCGATACCGCAAGGATGCAGAGTATTAAGCTGTTGATAAAGCTGGTGATTGATTTCACTAAAATTGACTTCGGTATCAATTTTTAGCAGTGGTTTGAGGTGCTGGGGTTCCAGACATTGATTTGCAAACTCAATTAAACGCGATCGCAGTTTTGCTAAATTTGGCGCTGGTAAAGAAAATCCGCCGGCGGCTTTATGTCCGCCAAATTTACCTAGTAAGTCATGACAAGCTTGTAAGGCTTCAAATACGTTAAATTCGGGAATTCCCCTAGCTGAACCGCGAATATGGGTTTCATCTTCGTATGTACCAATAAATACTGGCACACCGTAGCGTTCCACCAAACGAGAAGCGACAATCCCAATGACACCATGATGCCAGTTTGGTTGCACAACAACTAATACTCTATCTTGGGGGAGTGATGTGATAAATTCAGTTTCTACGTAAGCGATCGCTTCTTGTTCAATTTGCTCGCACATTTCCTGGCGCTGTTGGTTTACAGATTCGCACTGCATTGCTCTTTCCAGCGCTATCCCCATATCATCTGTAGTCAGCAAATCAATCACAATCTGCGGATCGCCAATTCTACCAATTGCATTAATTCTCGGCCCCAGTTTAAAGCCAATGTCCTCTGGCTTTAACGATTTTGGATTTTGGATTTTGGATTTTGGATTGGTATCAATTTCTTCTGAATTTTGAATTTTAAATTTTGAATTTTGAATTGCTTCCCTCGCTTGAACTCCAGCCATTTGAATTAAGGCTTGTATTCCAGGTAAATGGGATTTGGGTAGGAGTTGTAAACCGCGTTTTACCCAGCGACGGTTTACGCCGGTTAAGGGTGCTAAATCTGCGATCGTTCCTAAGGTAAATAGTGCAAGCATCGGCTGGATTAACCCTCTAGTTTCGCCTAGCTGTTGTGCGAGAGATACCGCCAAGATATAGGCGACACCTACACCCGCAACACCGCGATAGGGTGAAGATTCAGCGATTAATTTGGGGTTGAGAATGGCGTTAGCTGGTGGTAATTGTTGCGGAATGTCGTGATGGTCGGTGACAATTACCTTTAATCCTAGTTCTCTGGCTCTAGCTATGGGTTCAACTGCGGAAATCCCATTATCAACAGTGAGAATTATCCCCACACCTTCGCTGTGGAATTCTTCGACAATTCGTTTATTAATGCCATAACCATCATGCATCCGGCTGGGGATAGCGTAATCAACTTTCGCACCCAAAGCTCGGAGATTCCGCAACAGTAAAGCCGTGCTAGTCATCCCATCTGCATCATAATCACCGCAAATAGCAATTTTTTCTGATGAGGCGATCGCATTTTGCAATAACTCTACACTCAGCGCTAAATCGGGAAATTCTTCTAGTGGTGCAGGTAAAATTAACGATTCTGGTTCTAAAAAGGCTTGTGCTGCGTCTAGGGTTTCAATACCCCGGTTAATCAAAAGCTGGCTGACAATTGGAGAGATATTGTTGTAATTAGACAGCTTTTGAGCAAATTCGTCCTTTTGGGGATAAATTTGCCAACGCTGATTCGGTAAGCGCCTGCGAGGTTTTGATGTTTCTGAACGAGCAATGTCTAGCACAATCAAAGTTACAAGGTTTTCTCTAACTCATAGCGTAAAGTGATTTTACTAGTTTTTTTCCTCATTCATAAAAAAATGTAAAAGACTAAATAGCCTTTCTCGTTAGTCTATATCTAGTTGATGGGAATACTAAATTTGTCTAAACCCTCTCTGTAAGGCTTGTCATCAGCTAATTGTTGCGAAAGCCTAGAGAAGCAAAAATCAATTTGCATTACATGGTAAGTAGAAATGCCTGCTGAGAACTTTAAACCCATCATCCCAGGATATCAAATTGGCTCTCAACTCTATATTGGCTCCAGAACTAGAGTCTATCGAGCTATCCGGGAGCAGGATCAACTTCCAGTGGTAATTAAACTTCTTGCCTCTCAATATCCCAGCTTTAACGAATTGCTGCAATTTCGTAACCAATATACTATCAGCAAAAATTTTCAGATTCCCGGTATTATTCATCCTTTATCATTAGAACCTTACGATAACGGTTATATTTTGGTGATGGAAGATACAGGAGGGATTTCTTTACGAGAATATATCAAAACAGTTAATCTCTCTTTAAAGGAATTTTTGGCTATTGGTATTCAATTAGCCAATATTATTGGATATTTACACAATCAGCGTGTCATTCATAAAGATATAAAACCCGCAAATATTCTCATTCATCCTGAAACAAAACAAATTCAAATTATCGACTTTAGTATCTCTTCATTACTTCCTAAAGAAACCCAAGAAATTCAAAATCCCAATGTCTTAGAAGGAACTCTCGCTTATATTTCTCCCGAGCAAACAGGCAGAATGAATAGGGGGATAGATTACCGCAGTGATTTCTATTCTTTGGGTGTAACATTTTATGAGTTATTAACCGGAGAATTACCATTTCTCTCTGACGATCCCATCAAATTAGTGCATTCTCATATTGCAACAATTCCTAAAAAATTAGGAAACAGGGAACAGGGAACGGTGAATAGAGAGGAAGTTCCGCAAGTAGTGGCGGATATTGTGATGAAGTTGTTGGCGAAAAACGCTGAAGATAGATATCAAAGTGCATTGGGATTAAAGCATGATTTAGAAACTTGTTTAGCACAACTCGAAGATACAGGAGAAATTAGATATTTTGAAATTGGGCAACGGGATGTGTGCGATCGCTTCCTGATTCCCGAAAAATTATATGGGCGAGAAACAGAAGTTTCTACCTTGCTGCAAGCTTTTGAGCGTGTCGCTAATGGTACATCAGAAATGATGCTGGTGGCAGGATTTTCAGGTATTGGTAAAACTGCAGTAGTTAATGAAGTCCACAAGCCAATTACCCGTCAGCAGGGATATTTCATTAAAGGTAAATTTGACCAATTTAATCGCAATATTCCCTTATCAGCTTTTGTGCAAGCTTTACGCGATTTAATGGGGCAATTGTTGTCAGAATCGGACACGCAACTACAAACATGGAAAGCGAAATTTTTGGATGCTGTTGGAGAGCATGGACAAGTTCTCATTGAAGTAATCCCAGAACTAGAAATCATTATTGGCAAACAACCCCCTGCACCAGAATTATCAGGAAATGCAGTACAGAATCGGTTTAATTTATTGTTTCAAAAGTTTATTGGCGTTTTCACTAATAAACAACATCCATTAGTGATATTTTTGGATGATTTACAGTGGGCAGATTTAGCTTCTCTACAGTTAATTAAACTGGTGATGGGAGACAATGGACATCTATTATTATTAGGTGCTTATCGAGATAATGAAGTTTCCTCAGCACATCCTTTGATATTAACAGTAGAGTATCTGCAAAAAACGGGAACAACAATTAATATAATTACCCTGGCACCTCTAGCTTTAAGTGATACGAATTTGTTGGTTACTGATACGTTGCAATGTTCCATCCAGCAAGCGCAATCACTGACAGAATTAATCTATCGCAAAACCAAAGGTAATCCATTTTTTATTACGCAGTTTCTCAAAGCATTACACGAAGATGGACAGATTACCTTTAATCATCATCAAGGTTATTGGGAATGTGATATTGCTGAAATTAAAGCGCTATCTTTCACTGATGATGTTGTAGAGTTTATGGCGCAGCAATTGCAGAAATTGCCGAGTGAAACGCAAAATGTGTTGAAGTTAGCCGCTTGTATTGGTAACTCGTTTGATTTAGCAACTTTGGCAATTGTTTCTCAGCAATCTCAAATTCATACCGCTACAGCTTTATGGAAAGCCCTACAAGAAGGGTTAATTCTGCCAACGAGTCAGATTTATAAATTCTTCCAAGCAGAAATTACAGAACCAACTTTGGGAGAGCAATCTATTAATTTGACTTACCGCTTTTTGCACGATCGCATCCAACAAGCTGCATATAAACTAATTGCTGAAGATGATAAACAAGCAACCCATCTGACAATTGGGGAATTATTGTTATCTAACACCCCAGAAACCCAACTAGATGCAAATATCTTTGAAATTGTCAACCACCTAAATATAGGCATTGAGTTGATTACTCAGGCAGATAAAAAACTGGAATTAGCCCGACTGAATTTAATTGCAGGATGTAAAGCCAAAAATGCGATCGCCTATGATGCGGCGGTGAAATATTTCACTCAAGGAATTGATTTACTACCCCCTACTGCTTGGACAGTACATTACAAATTAACCCTAAATTTGCATCATGAGCGTTTGGAAGCCGCTTGTCTGAACACAGACTTTGACAAGCTAGCAGCATGGGGTGACATTGTGTTGCAATCTGCTGCTTCTCTCTTGGACACCATCAAAGTCCATGAAACAAGAATGACGGCATTCCGCTCTCAAGGTAAATTTCTTCAAGTAGTTGAGACTGGGTTGCAGGTGCTGAAATTACTGGGTGTGGAATTTCCTCAAGAGCCAACTATGGCAGATATTGGTGCAGCAGCCGCGCAAACAAGGCAACTTTGGCAAGGGCGCGCACCCTTGAGTTTGCTAGACTTGCCAGTGATGAGCGATCTGCAGCAACTAGCAGCCATGCAAATCCTCACAAAACTTGTGCCATCAGCCCACATTGTTGCACCTCTACTTTTACCACTACTCATCTTCAAGCAAGTTGAGATGTCTATAGAGTGCGGTAATTCATCGATTGCCATTTTTACCTATGCTGACTACGGGTTGATTCTTTGTGGCGTAATGGGAGATTTAGATGCGGGATATGAATTTGGGCAAGTGTCATTAAAGTTACTAGAGCAATACCAAATTCCCGCATTCAAAAGTAGAGCTTACTTTATTGTCAACAGTTTTATTCGCCACTGGAAAGAACCCTTGAGTCAGTCTATTCCATTTTTATTGGAAGGCTACCAGAGTGGTTTAGAAACCGGAGATTGGGAATGCGTAGCGCTGAACCTGGTGTCATACGGTCAGTACAGTTATTGGAGTGGTCGAGGATTAAATGATTTAGCTGAGGAAATGGAGGCTTATCGGCAAGCCATCAGCCAAGTTAAACAAGATGCAACGTTAAAATATCATGAGTGTTACCAGCAAGTGATTATTAACTTACTGGGAAGGGTAAAAGTTGCCTATGATTTGCAGGGAACAGTCTTTAACAAAAGCGAGGCCTTAACCCACTTGCAAGCGATGAATGACCAAACAGGGTTATTTCATGTTTCTCTAAATCAAACCATTCTCTATTATTTGTTTGGCAAATACGAATCGGCTTTGGTACAAACAGCCCTAGCAGAACAGTACAGTCATGCTGGCATTGGGTATTTTATGGTTGTTGTTCAAGTCTTCTATGATGCCTTAGTTCATCTGGCAAATTATGCTGAAGCTTCTCCACAACAGCAGTCTGCAATTATTGAGCGAGTCAATAACCATCAAGCAAAACTCCAAAACTGGGCAACTCATGCGCCATGCAATCACCAACATCGTTGGGAATTAGTAGCAGCAGAACGCGATCGCATTTTGGGGCAATTTACTGCTGCGATGGAGCATTATGAATTAGCCATTAATGGCGCAAAAACTCACGGTTATTTGCAAGAAGAAGCACTCAGCAATGAATTAGCAGCTAAATTTTACCTGGAATGGGGTAAACAGAAGGTAGCCGCAGGTTATATGCAAGAAGCTTACTACTGCTATGCCCGTTGGGGTGCAAAAGCCAAAACTGATGATTTAGAAAATCGCTATCCCAATTTACTGCGCCCTATTCTGCAGCAAACAGTACAAAGCCTCAATCCTCTAGAAACCTTAGCTTCAATGACTGCGCTGAATGTCTCGATTCATAACTCCACAAAAAATAACAACTCATCCAGCAGTATCAATAATGCTCTAGATTTTGCCGCCATCCTGCAAGCTTCTCAAAGTTTGTCCAGTACGATTCAACTGGATGAACTCATGTATCAACTTACTCAGATGATTCTGCAACATTCTGGGGGCGATCGCTGTGCTTTAATTTTGCCTGATAGTCATGGAAAATGGCAGGTGCGAGCCGTTGCTACACCAGAAACCACAGAACTTTGTACTGAACTCTTAGAAGGAAATCCTCACTTCCCCCTCAAACTGATCCAGTACGTCAAAAATACCCAAGAAGTTGTAGTCATTGACGAACTCAAAACCAATTTACCTGTAATTGATGAATATTTGAATCAGCGACAACCAAAAAGTTTGCTGTGCTTGCCAATTCTTAATCAAGGACATTTAATTGGGATTTTATATTTAAAAAATCGCTCCACTAGCGGCGTGTTTACGAGCGATCGCATTTTGCTGCTCAACTTTCTTTGTACCCAAGCGGCAATTTCTCTAGAAAATGCCCGTCTTTATCAAGATTCGCAAAAATATGCCCAAAAATTAGAAAAATCCTTAGAACAGTTAAATCTTAGCGAAAACCGCTTTCAAAAATTAGCTGATAACATACCAGGATTAATTTATCAGATTCGCATTCAAGCTGATGGTTCATCTTCCATCTCCTATGTCAGTTCTGGATGTCAAACTCTGTACGAAGTCGCCCCAGAAGATTTGATGTCAGGAAAATACAGCTTGCGTGATTTTGAACATCCCGACGATCGCGCAGAGGCTTTTCGCGCCTCGATGGAATCAGCAAAAAATCTCACCCCATTTCATCACGAGTGGCGGATTATTACACCCAATGGCAATATCAAGTGGGTAAAAGCAGCTTCTCAACCAGAACGTAGGGAGGATGGCGAAATGGTATGGGATGGTATTGTGATTGATATTAGCGAACAGCAAACAGCACTTCATGAACGCAAACTTGCTGAACAACAACAACAGAGACTGTTAGGGATTTTGGAAGCTACCCCAGATATTGTAGGTATTGCTGATGCTAATGGTAATAGTCTTTATGTTAATCCTTCTGGACAGAAATTTTGGCAGATGAAAGATAGTGCAGCTGAATTTCACATTGCTAGGGTCACTACACCTACAGTAATGGCATATCTGCAAAATGTTGCTATTCCCACTGCTATCAACCGAGGGACTTGGAGTGGTGAGTCAGCCATTTTAGACTCCCAAGGTAATGAAGTGCCTGTATCTCAGGTAATCATTGCTCATAAAAATGCTGCCGATGAAGTCGAATATCTGGCTACCATTATTCGAGATCTTAGAGAACGCAAACAAGCTGAAGCTGCGATTGAGCAAAAATCCCAGGAACTAGAAACGGCTTTGCAAGAACTGCAAAAAGCTCAATTGCAAATGGTACAAAATGAAAAAATGTCTGCACTAGGTAACTTAGTTGCTGGGGTAGCCCATGAAATGAACAATCCACTAGGATTTATTTCAGCTAGCCTCAAACAAGTTAAACCCACTTTGGATGATATTACCGAACACCTGAAGCTATATCAACAAGCCCTACCCGAACCTGAAGCAGAAATTCTCGATCATGCTGAAGAAATCGACTTGGATTATAGCTTAGAAGACTTACCAAAAATTATCGATTCGATGGTCATAGCTTGCGATCGCTTGAAAAATATTAGCACCAGTTTAAGAACTTTCTCCCGTGCTGATAAAGATTATAAAGTTCCATTTAACATCAATCAAGGGCTGGATAGTACAATTTTAATTCTCAAACATCGCCTCAAAGCTAACGAAAAACGCCCGGAAATTATTGTAGAAACCGAATACGCTAATTTTGCACCTATTGATTGTTTTCCAGGACAATTAAATCAGGTATTTATGAATGTTCTGGCAAATGCTATTGATGCTTTAGATGAATTATTTATCGGTCAGAGTTATGAGCAAATGAAGTTGCGTAATCCTATAATTATCGTCAAGACTGCTATTGATAATTACAATGTCAAAATCTCAATTGCTGATAATGGCAAAGGCATGAGTGAAGAAGTGAAAATGCATATCTTTGACCATTTATTTACTACTAAAGGAGTTGGTAAAGGTACAGGTTTAGGACTCGCTATAGCTAGACAAATTGTTGAAGAAAAACATGAGGGTAAAATTGAGGTCAATTCTGTTTTAGGAGAGGGAACAGAATTTGCAATTTTCCTTCCCATTGCAGATAAATCTAAATAACCACACAACACAAATTCTTGAGAAAAGTATTGCTACAGGCAATACTTGTCGGTTAAGGGGAAAAGGGGCAAGAAAAAACCTTTTCCCCAAACCAAATGAAGAGTTGAAAATCCTTAACCGAGCAGTATTGTTACTACAGGTGCTTGCGAGCGTCATGACAATAAAATTCGGATAAGACACATCGATTGACGTTTAAATCCTGTAGAGACGCGATTAATCGCGTCTCATATCCTACCAAATTGTAAAAATTAGTAAATTTACGGAAAATAGCCCAGCAGTCATGCCTTCCTTCATTAATTCTTTATATAATCCAGATGTTTCTTGTTAAAATATTTAGGGACTTCCAAATAAAAAAATATCCCAGTATGTATTGTGGGGTGGACATCTTGTCCGCCCAGTTTATGTGGCGGGCAAGATGCCCGCCCCACAAGATGGAATAATTTATTTCTGGGAAATCCCTTATATACTTGTATATAATTACTCAAAATATTTATAAATTTTTATTAAAATAACAATGTATAAGTCAGTAAATTAACACCTTATTAATACTGAAAATAAATAGTAATAGTTTTTCAGATTTTTGTCAAAAACTACGTATTGACATAATACATAAGTCATGATTTAAAGAATTCGGCACTGCTTAACCCTCCGGAGATCTGAACTAATCGCAAATATTAGCAGCCTAAATTTTCAAGTAGAACTTGCATACTTGAATTTTTATTTCAAAAGATTTAAAAAATTATCATTCTTCTGGTTGTTACGCAATTGTACTAGCCAGCTTATTGTCAGGTTATAACCACCGACTTAAGTGGGCTACTTTTGACTGCTCTTATTCACTCATCTATCTATATACTGATTTGCCGCTAGTGAAGACTCTATCTGCCTTTACTGAAGAACTTGCAGAACCCTTACCTTCTAAAGAACTGCTGACATCCCTAACTACAGACTCACCGCCGAAAATTTCTCCGCAAGCAACTCGAACTAGCCTGAAAGCATCTACTATAGATGGCGTATTTGCCACAATTTTTTCTAACATTACCAGTGGCGTAATACTGATTAATTTTTTACTTCAGTTGGGCGCTACCCCAGTAGAAATAGGCTTGCTGTCTTCCATTCCCATGCTGGCAAATTTCCTGCAACCAGTGGGAGCTTATTTTGCCGATCGCACTACCAGCCGTCATTGGTATACCTTAGCAATTTTTGGCCCTTCGCGCTTGCTGTGGCTGATTTTAGTAGGGGGAATTGCATGGTTTTGTTACTATCACACCCCACCCCACCAGTTAGTTATCTGGACACTGGGAATAGTTGTAGTCACCAATATTCTCGGAGGTTTGGGTGGTTGCGCCTGGTTTAGCTGGATGGCGGCTTTGGTTCCCCCGCGCTTGCGAGGGCGTTATTTCGGTTTTCGTAATAGTGCTGCTAGCTTGGCTAATTTTTTATCTGTACCCCTGTTGGGATTTGCGGTTTCCGCTTGGCCTGGTGGTGGAATTGAAGGTTTCGGCGTACTTTTGTTACTAGGAGTAGTCATCGGCCTGATCAGTTTAGCTTGTCAATTTTGGATGGTGGATGTCAATCCCCAAGTTTACCGCTTTGGCAAAACTGCGCGCCAAAACTCAGAAAATGCTGAAACTCCAAAACTAAATACATTTAGCATCCTCAAAGATTTCAACTTTCTCAAATTTCTGGTTTATTTTGGGCTGTGGACATTTGCAGTCAATCTCAGCGCCCCATTTTTTAACCTTTATATGCTGCAAAATTTAGGTTTAGACCTCAGTACAGTCACACTTTATAGTAGTTTGATTGCTGGGGCAAACTTACTCATGCTGGTATTGTGGGGTAAGTTGGCTGACAAGATTGGCAATCGTCCCATACTATTGTTAGTCGGCTTTTTAATTGCAGTCACACCTTTATTTTGGTTAGGGGCTGGGAATGACTTCATTTCTGTATGGGTTTGGCTACCACTGATACATATTGTCTGGGGTGGCTTTGGAGCTGCGATCGACTTGTGCAACAGTAATATTCAGATGGAAATGGCACCATTAGAGTCTCCTTCTCAATATTTTGCGATCGCAGCTGCGGTTACTGGTGTTACTGGTGGTTTAGGCTCAACAGTAGGCGGCTTTTTAGCCCAGCTAGATATCATTGGTGGCTTACCTGGATTATTTGCGCTTTCAGCTATAGTGCGATTGATGGCGCTGTTACCTCTAATATTTGTTAGAGAACCACGTAGTAAATCCTTTAGTGATTTGCTAGAAAAAATCTTACCTTGGAAGCCAAAATCAGAGCTTGTTTCCACCGAAAAAATTGCTGCTTAACTAAATTACTCAGCATTAACCTTCATTAGCTAATCCTTCCTGACTTAAGAGGGAAGGATTTCTTTTGGGTGCATCCCAGTTTTTATTTTATAACTAGAGAATTAAGCGTCATTGCGAGGAGGAACGACGAAGCAATCGCATGGATTTATTCCTGGTGAGAGATTTTGCGATTGCTTCACTCCACTTCGTTGCGTTCGCAATGACATTGAAAAAAGTGGGATGCTCCCTTTCTTTTTTTATACAGCATCATGCGAGATAGTTGAGGGGAAAGGCTGATGGTGGAAACAAAAAATGATGCTGAAAACAAATCTGAGAATAATCATGAGATTTTTGCTGACAATCCTTTAACTAATATTTCTTTAGATAATGTTTCTGCAATTGTGGAAGCTTTAAGTAAATTAGACGAGCATCTTCTAAGTTTTGCAGATGAAACATATAATATGTTTGATTTCCGGAATGATGTAGGAATTAAACGCATTATCTCTTATCTTTCAAATCAATTGAATGAGCAAGAGAGATTTGAAATAATGCAAAATGCAAATTAGTTTTAAACAGTTGTGAGGGGTCAGATCCCCGACTTCTTGAAGAAGTCGGGGATCTTGCAACTAGGTAAACTTAATAGGGCAAATTACTACTTGGAGAAATCTTATTTTTAGGGTAAAATGTATTGCTTTAAATTTTTATTATTATAGTTCGTGTAATCGTTGGTTCACGTACCTTTATCAGAGTCCATAGGTCAACGTCTGAATCACAAATGAGACTCAGAACTGATAACTTAGAACTCAGCACTGTTCATCAAAGACCAATTGCAGTTGACTTGTTTGCTGGTGCAGGCGGTATGACTCTTGGGTTTGAACAAGCTGGCTTTGATGTGCTGGCATCTGTTGAAATCGACCCGATTCACTGTGCCATCCATGAATTTAATTTTCCTTTTTGGAAAGTGTTATGCCAAAGCGTTGTAGACACTACAGGGGAAGAAATTAGAAAGCGATCGCAAATTGGCGATCGTGAAATAGATGTGGTAATTTCAGGTAGTCCTTGCCAAGGTTTCTCTCTCATTGGTAAACGCGCTGTTGACGACCCCCGCAACTCTTTAGTATTTCACTTTCATCGCCTAGTTTTGGAGTTGCAACCGAAGTTTTTTGTGATGGAAAATGTCCGGGGCATCACAATTGGCGAACATAAACAAATTCTGCAAACTTTGATTAGTGAGTTTCAAAGTAAAGGCTATCAAGTAGAAGAAAATTACCAAATTCTTAATGCTGCCCATTACGGTGTACCACAAGCGCGAGAAAGATTATTTTTGTTAGGCGCAAGGGAAGATATAGCTTTACCAAAATATCCGCAGCCGATTACTCAAATCGCAAAGCCTCATGATTCTATAAAACCAAATTCATCTCCCTTGCCAATGAGTCCGACCGTATGGGATGCCATTGGTGATATACCAGAAGTAGAAAATTATGATGAGTTACTTGCACAAGATTCAGTATTAGCAGAATATGGTAAACCTAGTAATTATGCTAGGCAACTTCGCTGTATTGAAACTTTAACAAATAATTATTCCTACCCTCGTAAATTTAATTTTCAAATTCTCTCTTCCAGTTTCCGCACCAAACACTCAGATGCAACTAGAGAACGCTTTGCGGCTACAATGCAAGGAGAAAGAGAACCTATTAGTCGGTTTCATAAATTACATCCGGCTGGTGTTTGTAACACATTAAGAGCAGGTACAGATATGTATCGTGGCTCTTTTACTTCTCCTAGGCCAATTCATCCTTTTACACCTAGATGTATAACAGTTAGAGAAGCAGCAAGGCTACATTCTTATCCCGATTGGTTTAGATTTCATATTACAAAATGGCACGGATTCCGCCAAGTTGGTAACTCTGTACCTCCTTATTTAGCTAAGTCTATTGCATCAGAAATTATCAATGTACTGGGTATATCACCATCTCAACCAAACATCATTCAAGAACTTGGGGATGAAAGTTTATTGCATTTTAAGATGTTGGAAGCGGCTAAATATTATGGTGTTAATCCCAAAGTAATGGAGATTATCAGCGATAGTGCAAACTTATAATTGTAAATTTCCGAAAATCTTTTGGTTTTCTCGGCTAGCCACACGAATCGTATAACCCTCTTTGACAGCAATATTCGGTGTCCATTCATAAACTCCATCGCTAGCAGTACGTTTAGCAATATTTTGGATAGTTTTGTTGTTACGATCAGATAATTTAATCGACACATCGCTGTTGATATTGTCTCGCCACAAGATTAAATAAGGTCGATTTTGTTCAACCTGTACTTTACCTGCTGGCTGTTCGATTAATATTTGCGGTACAACCTTTTGAGTTATAGCCTTGCGAACTCCTAGGTAATGGGGTAAATCTCGAAATGTGGGATTTTCTTGAGGATTAGACAGTTGGGGTAAGATAATATCCCCCACTTTAGAATTAAACAAATAAGTGGATCTGCCACCGTCAACGGTTATGATATCTCCTTTAACACCTAACTGGCGTAATAATTTAGCAGCTTCATCCAGAGTTGTTTGATTCACTGTCATAATTAACAGTTGCTCATTACCTGGACGACTATCTTTATTTAAAGTACCGATAACTTGATATTTATTTATTTGATTGTTAGCTAATACTTTCGCGGGATGGTCGCTATATTTATAACTAACGATCGCATTTTTTACTCTTGTTTGATTAAGAGGCGCACCGCTAGCTGGATCATAATCTGTAATATATGCTTGCTTGTCATCCCAAACTAAAGCTTTTAAGCGAATTGTACGATAAAATTCAGATTCTGGTTTCTTAACTGGCCCGTACGGGCTATGACCTCCAGTGATCACTACACCATTAAATTTAATGGGAAAGGATAATTGTGTACTTGATTGGTATTGCTCGAAGAACGAACAATTAATCATGGAAAATACATCATTACCATAGAGTTTTTTATATTCGTCATTTACTTGGGAAAACAATTTATTTTTAAAATAAGGACTATAAATTCCTCCTTCGCCTTTATAATATTTACCTTGACCATTACCCATATTATCAACCTCTCCCACAACTTGGTCTATCCGCATTTTTCGGAGGTCGATTACTTGCAAATATGCTGTATTACCATTGGTTAATTCTTTTTTATATAACCATGCACCATCTATTACATGAAGCGGCTGATAAGAAGCTAGAGGGTTAGAAACTTGGGCTATATAAATACTAGTCAAAAGTGGAATAACAAAAAATAAAAAGCTAATTACAGCATTCATTTGGGTTATTTATAGCAAAAAATAATTAACCCAGATTATACCAATTCCCCAGATGTTGCCAATTGCGTAGGCGTAGCCCGTTGCAGATATCTCAGGGGATAGGATTGAGGACGTACAACCCTTGATAGGAGACAAGAGCCAAAAAATTTAGTATATTTTTCCCCAAGGCTGCATAAAATTGCGATCGCTAACCTATTGATTGAGTGAAGGGGTTGAAACCTCGCAAACACCACTCACATCAACAGGAAAACGATTATGAAAACCCAAATGCTGTTAAGTCTTGCTTGTTCTCTGTCTTTGTTAGGTGCTGTCACAGTTCCCGCAAGCGCCCAACCAACTACAAATGCAGCGCCTCAACCAACTGTGCAACCTCAAGCAGCTAGCCAAGATTTAACCATCCCTCAAGATACAGCAATTATTGTTTCCTTTCCTGCATCTGTTACCGTAGATGTTGGGCAAAAGAAGGATTATCCTTTGACACTTCCCTTGGCTAGTGCAATTAAAGATGCTCAAGGTAATGTTGTCGCACCAGAAAATACTCCCGTTACCATTGTGCTGAAACCTACTGATGGAGGCGCTAAAATTGTTGCCCAATCTTTAGTAATTAATGGGCGCATCGTCTCGATTAAAGCATCAAGTCAAATGATTCCTGGCACTACTATTACTCAAAAGCGCGCTAATGATAAAGCTGTAGAAAATGGTTCTGTTTGGGGTAGACTGACTGGTAGTACCTTGGGCTTTATCAGCAATGGAGATCCTGAACAGTTTGACCGAGGTGCAATGTTAGGAAGCGCTATTGGATTAGTTACAGGTTTGCGTTCCGCAGAAAATACTCGGATTGTGCAGATTCCCCAAAGCAGTGTTTATGTTTTATCTCTAGAAGCTCCTATCCAATTGTCTGGGCGCTAGTCTCATCTTCATTAATAAAGCCAGAGTCTTTGGGATGTAAAATTGTTAAATGAAAACCATGTCTAGTTTCGGTTGTCAGATAACGCTCTTGTAATGGTTGCCACTGTTGCCATAATTTATAGCGATTTTCAGTGAGTAATTTATTCAGTCCATGCACATGAGAATCCATATCTGACTTAAAGACATCCTCAAGCCATTCAGTTAACACCACACTATCTTGCATTGCACCCAAAATATCTTGGATATTTTTTACATCTGCAATATACGCTGCATAGGATTCGTTGTACAAATCTGCAAATAAATCCATTTGGTAGCGGACACGTTTAGCTTGTTTGCGTAAGCTATGAAGTTTTTCGCCTTCATTAGTTAAGTGTTGTTCTACTTTTTTGGCTCCCCAATCGGTGCGGACTTTGAATTGCGATTCCACAATTTCAGTACCCACTAGCCAACCAGGATGCAATAAAAACTGACTCACTTCTGGTAACAGTAAATCTGGTAGAACTTGCTGAATAGTAATCGAAGCTAATTCTTGATAACTGGGTTTTTCTAACCAATCTTCTAAAGCTTGTTTTAAAGACTTATATGAGTCATCTTTTAATGTTGTTTGTACAGTATCTAGTGCGTGTTCACGTTGTTTAGCTAAAGCATCAAAAGCTGTATTTAAATGCTTCTGATCTTTAGAAGATAGCTGTGGTTTATATTCTTTTTCTAGACTTTCTTTGAGTACATCTAAATCTCGGAGATTACCCAGGCGACGAGCAATTTTTCCAATATTTTTATCACTAATTGGCTTAGATAAATCTAAGGCGATCGCAAATCTACTGACAGAGGTACGTAAGCGACGCATTCCTACTCGCATTTGATGCAACGCCTCTGGGTCTTCATCTTTCTTAACTGATTTTTCCCACTTCAATGTTTTCTTATAATGTTTTTCAATCGCCTGATAAGCGTAATCTCCTAGCGTTTGGATTGTGGTATTTGTATCTACTTCCATAAAATATCAACCAATCAGATACCGATGCGGATTATTGCATGATAACATCAGTTAAAAATTTGCCTATATAACTTTTGATATTTGTTTAAGCAGTTCTTCATAGAAAAGCTGCAGATAATTAAAAATTTTGATTTTTTTATCAATTTTTTTTAAATAGCACAATTATTGCACAATGATTATGGTTGCGATCGCTCATTTTTAAATCACAATTCTCAGTTATCAATATAAATACAAAACTAGTATTGATTACAACATTAATTAGTTAATGTCAATTCGTACAGTACTTAGGCAAAATGTAATATGCATAACTCTAATTTAATAGAACCAATATTTTTGACATTTACAGAAAGTTTCCAAAAACACAGAACAGACCTTTCAGCATTACTATTAACTCCTGACAAGTATCTCTGGGTGGGATCTGATGAAAGTTCTACCCTGGAAAGACTTTCTTTAATTGATGGTAAGAATTTTGGCGACCATCAACAATTTCGCGTGGCAGAATTTATTAGTTTACCTGCGCCAGAAAGCGAGGAAATTGATATTGAAGGGCTAGCTTATGCCGATTATTACTTATGGCTGGTTGGTTCCCATAGCTACAAACGTAAAAAACCAAAAACCAAAAATACCGATGTCAAAAATATTCAAAGATTAGCAACTGTTACCTCAGAACCTAACCGTTATATTCTTGGCAGAATTCCGCTTGTAGATGGAAAATTATTCTCATCTTGTCCACATCCACAAAACCCAGATGTGCAGTTAAGTGCTGCCAAACTAGAATGTATTAACCAGAGTAATTTGCTAATGACAGCCTTAGCAGGCGATCCTCATTTAGGCTTATATATTCAAGCAGCTGTTCCCGGTAAAGACAATGGTTTTGATATTGAAGGAATCAGCATTTATCAAAATCGAATTTTTCTAGGTTTACGAGGGCCAGTATTACGAGGTTGGGCTGTAATTTTAGAAATTGAATTAGAAAAATCTACCCCAGGATTGATGACATTACGACAAATAGGTGATGTACAAAAAGGGTATAAAAAACATTTTCTGTGGTTGAATGGTTTAGGAATTCGAGATTTAGCTTTAGATGGTGAAGACTTATTGATATTAGCCGGGCCGACGATGGATTTAGATGGCCCAGTGCAACTTTATCGCTGGCAAGGTGGCGTAAATGTAGCCGAAAATATTTTAAGCTACCCAGAGTTTGTGCAAGATATTCCCTATGGTAATCGCGAGGATCATGCTGAGGGGATGACGCTATTTAATGATATTACTGGTAAACCTTCATTGCTGATAGTTTATGACTCCCCAGCTAAGAGTCGGTTAGTAGGAGAGAGTGGAGTAATAGCAGATTTGTTGAGTTTGGTAATGAGTAATGAGTAATGAGTAATGAGTAATGAGTAATGGGTAATGAGTAATGGGTAATGAGTAATGGGTAATGGGTAATGAGTAATGAGTAATGAGTAATGAGTAATAAGTAATGAGTAATGAGTAATAAGTAATGAGTAATAGTAACTTCTCCCTCATCCCCCTCATCTCCCTCATCTTCCAGTCCCCAGTCCCCAGCCCCCAATCCCTAGAGATTAGTAGAAATTGCTTGCACCGGACAGGTAGGTATACACTGTTCACAGACAATGCAGCGCGATCGCGTGAATGTCAGCTTATATGTTTCTGCATTGAGACTCAAAGCTTCAGTGGGACAAACCCCAGTACATAAACCGCAGTGAACACAGGTATCCTCATCAATAACAATTTCCCCTAAAGTGTGAGAGACATTAATATTTTGCGATCGCATCCACTCAATCGCCGCATCTAACTGATCGATATCTCCCAATAATTCCACAACCAGCTTACCAATTTGATTTGGGGCAACTTGGGCACGGATAATATTAGCCGCAACATTAAATTCCTTAGCCAGTCTATAGGTAACCGGCATTTGTATAGCACGTTTGGGAAAAGTGAGAGTAACTCGTTTTTTCACAGGCTTGGCAGAGACTCTTGTCTGTTCTAGGGTATCTTTAATTTTGGGCATTGGGCATGGGGCATTGGGCATTGGTAATTGGGTGTTTGTTATTTCCCCTAGTTCCCAGTCCCCAGTCCCCAGTCCCCAACCCCCAGCCTTCAGTTAAACTGAAAGATGATAATGCTTAATAAGATTTAATAATTTTGTTATGACTAAAGATTCACCAGTGAATATTCCAGCAAAGCCGGAATCTACAGCAGCTGCGCGGGTAAGAAATTTTTTAATCGCCCTAGTAGCGATCGCACTCAGCGTTGCTTTAGTTGTAGGATTGCGAAGTGAGACAACTTCGGCTTCTTTGAGTAAGTTAGATGAAGCCTCTACACCCTTAGAAGTAGCTATTACTAACGGTAAGCCTTCACTGGTAGAGTTTTACGCTGATTGGTGTACTGTCTGCCAAAAAATGGCACCAGATATGACTGAGTTAAAACAGCAATATGCTGACAAACTAAACTTTGTCATGCTGAATGTGGATAACACCAAATGGCTACCAGAAATGCTGAAATATCGGGTGGATGGCATTCCCCATTTTGTATTTTTGGGTAAGAATGGTGAAACCATAGCGCAAGCAATTGGAGATCAACCACGGGCTGTTATGGCTAGTAATTTAGAGGCTTTAGCAACAGATTCATCTCTACCTTATGCCCAACTTAGCGGCCAGGTTTCCAAATTCTCCGCACCAGTTGCACCAAAGGCTAGCCAAGATGATCCGCGTAGTCATGGTAGCCAGGTAGTAAATTAGTAATTCGTAATTCGTAATTCGTAATTCGTAATTCGTAATTAGGTGTGGGTTGAAATATGCTCAACTTAATTACGAATTTTTTTATCCAATAATTCAATCTTGGCAAGGCATAGTTAAGTTTTCTGTATTACATATAAATTATTGATGCTGTACCTCTAATGTTATTTATATATACCTTTATCAGGTCACAACAATTTTGTAACCTCAAAATAATGTTGGCTAGAAATTTAGTTTAAGAAAGATAATAATTCAAAATTTGTCGTTACCCTTTATTTTCTTTACTCTTAATTACGAATTACGTAGCGCTTTGCGCTTCCCGTAGGGTATTACGAATTACGAATTATTTAGGAGTTGAATCTTGAAATTTGATGAACTAGATAACCGGATGCGGGTGTTTGAGACAGCACACGATCATTGTGTGCTACCCGGAATTTATATAGTTGCGAGATTAGATGGACGTGGCTTTACTCGACTGACAAAAGAAGTACATCAATTTGAGGCTCCCTTTGATAGCTACTTTCGAGATTTGATGGTGGATACTGTCGAACATTTGATGAATTGCGGCATTGATATCATCTATGGTTATACCCAAAGTGATGAAATATCTCTACTTTTTGCGCTAAATGAAAATACATTCAACCGTAAATTAAGAAAACTCAACTCAGTTTTAGCAAGTGAAGCTAGCGCTAAATTTTCTTTATCGCTGAGTGCTTTAGCCTGCTTTGATTGTCGAATTTCTCAGCTTCCTAATCAAGAAGAAGTAGTGAATTATTTTCGCTGGCGGAATGAGGACGCTCATAGAAATGCGCTGAATGCTCATTGCTATTGGTGTTTGCGTCGAGAAGGGCAAAATGCAACTCAAGCAACCAGCATGATGAAAGGTTTATCTGTTGCTGAAAAAAACGAGATGTTATTTCAACACGGAATTAATTTCAATCAAATTCCTAACTGGCAAAAACGCGGTGTAGGGCTGTATTGGGAAAAATATGAAAAGCAAGGATTTAACCCAGTTAAGGGAGAAATTGTACCTGCACTACGGCGACGCATTCGGCGAGATTTAGATTTAGCGATGAAGGATGAATATAGCCAATTTATTGCCAAGTTAGTTAGTACTGATTCATAAGTTTTGTGGAGGGTGTTAAAGTCTGTACATCAAAACAAGCGATCGCACCTTCAGTAGTAGTCACATACAGCCTATTTTCCCACAGACGCATATTCAGAACGGCACCGCAACCAGTAGGATTGATGGAAAAGCGATCGCTTCCCATACGGAAACAATAAAGATTAGCTTGGCAATCACCTGCATAAACTAATTTTTTATCTTCAGAAATCGCACAGGCGTAAACTGCTGTTTTACAGGTGGCGATAACTTTACTCTCAGTTTGCCGAATTTTTAGATCCCCAACTTTCGCTAATTGATAAATTGTGCCGTCGCTGGTACCAACAATGACTTGCTGTGCAGTCAACTGTCCGCACAGAACTGCTGCTGTTGTCTGATTTTCCCAAATTATCTTGCCTGTCTTGGGATGATAGCAAGTAACACCACGACTATGCCCATGATAAATTGCTTGGTCATCAGCAGCTAAAAACCAACCCTGCCGAGTTGCAGTTTTTTGTTGCCATAATACCTGCAAGTTAGAGTCGAGGGAAGTTAACTGTCCATAAATATCTAAAACTAAAAGATGATCGCTGTGGAGAGTTAAAGCCGAGATTGTAAAGTTATAAAAATGTGGCACGCTACGATTACGTGCATTGTAAATTGACTGCGGCAGTTTGGCGATCGCATCATATATCTGCCCATCATCACAACTAGCATAAAGATGGCGATCGTCTCCTACCAAACAGCGCACATTCTGAGAAAGCTTGTGCTGATAGGAAAATTGCCCTTGATGATCCAAAGCCAAAATCAAACCATCGCGATTACCCAGCCAGCAACCTTGCTGATTCACCCATAAACCAAAAGCGGGAACCTTCCACAATCCTGCAGGATTAGGCGGGATATATTTCCACAAAGCTGCAAGAGGGTTGGAAGCAGGTTTTTCGCGTGTAGCGTTGTAGCCAATCGCTTTCGCCTCCGCATAAAGAAAATTATGCAGAGATTGCCAATTTGGACTATGTAAAAAGCGGTCAAAATCGGAGAAACTTGGATATTCAATCGCAAAAAATTCTACATCTGCCAGTTCTGGGAAGTCACTGACATTCAGTAATTCTTTACGGTTATAGGTTGAGCCGAAATTATACGCAAATGATTGGGGGCTTTCTCCAGGTATCGGCAACAGCATCAAACCAATGAAAGTTGCCATCTCAGGACTTTGGAGTAAAAAGCGATCGCCACCTTGATGAACGATAAATGCCATTTTTTTATACCAGCTTTTCGACTCTATTATTCCCAGCTGATGATCAAAGAAGAATAAAGAATTTCTCCAATCAAGATGAATTGTGAAGCAAACAAGGGATAAATAAAGATAGTTCCCAATACTACTCGGTTAAGCATTTTGAACTCAAAATTGCTTGAGGAGAAAAGGTTAAGGGTGAAAGATTTTTTCTTTCCCTTGAACCATTTCCCTTTTTCCCCTTAACCGACAAGTATTGAGATAGATCCAACTAAGGTGAATCTTCCGGCAGCTATTATATGACCTATTGCCTCAGAATTGCTGATATGCCTGAGACTGAACGTCCACGTGAACGTTTAATGGCTCATGGCCCCAAAGTTTTAGCTACTGCTGAATTGATTGCAATTTTGCTAGGTACTGGTCAAGGGCCAGGAAAATTATCGGCTGTGGGTTTGGGACAATATATTTTGAGCGAATTAGGCAAACATCAGCGTGACCCTTTGGCAGTTCTAAGAGAAGTTACCCCAGCAGAGTTAATGCAAATTCCTGGGATTGGGCCAGCCAAGGCGACTACTATCTTAGCGGCGATTGAATTAGGGAAACGCGCTTTTCAAACCAGACCAGAAGGGGAAACTATTGATAGTCCATTAGCCGCAGCCGCAGCTTTGAGCCAAAATTTAATGTGGCAATCACAAGAACGGTTTGCGGTGTTGCTGTTAGATGTCAAGAATCGCTTGCTGGGAACCCAAGTCATTACCATTGGTACAGCTACAGAAACCTTAGCTTCCCCCCGCGAAATTTTTCGAGAAGTAATTCGCCAGGGTGCAACGCGGGTAATCGTCGCCCATAATCATCCATCTGGGAGCCTGGAACCAAGCCAAGAAGATATTGAACTGACGCGTCAATTGTTATCAGGAGCAAATTTTTTAGGTATTCCCCTGCTGGATCATCTCATTTTAGGCAATGGTAACCACCAAAGTTTGCGAGAAATTACAACTTTATGGGATGAATATCCGCAAGGGGATTAGGATTGGGCATGGGGCATGGGGCATGGGGCATTGGGTAATTGGTAATTGGATTTGCCGTTTATTCTTTCCCCCTTCCCCCTTCCCCCTTCCCCTTTCCCCCTTCCCCCTTAATATCCCCAAGCTACATAGGATAATTTTGCCGCAGTGGCGCGAACTTGATTGGCATTGGCTACTAATTGACCGCAAGCATCCCAAGTGCCGGAGACGAAGGTGCTTCTTGTGCCTTCACCGATAGATATTGGGGTGGTGTAATCGTCAACTTGGACTTGCAAGCTTTCTAGATTGATGGTGACAGATGCTTGGGGATTGGTTGTTACTAGTTCTTGCAGCTTTTTAATGGTGGCGCTATCAGCAGTGACGCAAGGTATACCCATTGCGACGCAGTTACCGAAAAAGATTTCTGCGAAGCTTTCACCAATTAAGGCTTTAATGCCCCATTTTGCTAGGGCTTGGGGTGCGTGTTCTCTTGAGGAACCACAGCCAAAGTTGCGGTTAACTATTAAAATGTTCGCCCCTTGATATTGTGGTAAATCAAAGGGATGCTCACCTTTTAGTGCTGTGCGGTCATCGATAAATGCACCTTCACCTAAGCCGTCAAAGGTGATGGCTTTTAAATAGCGGGCGGGAATGATGCGATCGGTATCTATATCATTACCTATTAAAGGTACGCCACGACCGGAGACTTGTTTTACTTCACTAACCATAAATTTTTAGGAAAAACGAACCGCGAAGGACACAAAGAACGCAAAGGAAGAATTGAGAGAGAGTTTTGCTGTAGTGACGTGTCTAGACTAAAATAGTGCATTATTCAAACTCTTGTGGGATGGGCATCTTGCCCGTCCTGGGCGGACAAGATGTCCACCCCACAAGAAAATTATATTGCCACATTTTAGCCTTGTCGCACCCTACATATTGTTGAGAGTTTGGTTACAGCAACTCGCGCACGTCGGCGACTTCGCCTTTAATTGCCGCAGTTGCCACCATTGCGGGACTCATGAGTAATGTGCGACCGGAGGCGGAACCTTGTCTACCTTTAAAGTTGCGGTTGGAGGAGGAGGCGCTGATTTGTCTTCCCTGTAATTTATCTGGGTTCATGGCGAGGCACATGGAACAGCCTGGTTCGCGCCATTCAAAGCCGGCGGACTCGAAGATTTTGTCTAATCCTTCGGCTTCGGCTTCTTTTTTGACTCTTTCGGAACCTGGGACGACGAAAGCTTTCACTCCCTCGGCTACATAGCGACCTTGGGCAATTTTCGCGGCTTCTCGTAAGTCGCTGATTCTGCCGTTGGTGCAACTACCAATAAAGCAGACATCTACTTTAGTGCCTTTAATAGGCTGACCGGGAAATAAATCCATGTAGCTGTAAGCTTCTTCGGCAATAAATCTGTCTTCTTCCAGTAGTTCTTCGGGTTTGGGGATGAGTTGGTTAACACCGATACCTTGACCGGGGGTAATTCCCCAGGTAACTGTAGGGGGAATATCGGCGGCGTTGAAGACTACAACATCGTCATATTCGGCATCAGCATCACTCTTGATGGATTCCCACCAAGCAAGGGCTTTGTCCCAATCGGCACCTTTGGGGGCGAAGTCTCTACCCTTAAGGTAATCGTAGGTGACTTGGTCGGGGTTGACGTAACCACATCGAGCCCCGCCTTCGATCGCCATGTTGCAGACGGTCATCCTCTCTTCCATGTTCATTTGCTCAAAGGTTGTACCTGCGTATTCGTAGGCGTAACCAACACCACCTTTCACGCCGAGGGTGCGAATAATATGCAGAATGACATCTTTGGCGTAAACACCGGGGTTGAGAGTACCGTTAACCTCGATTTTGCGGACTTTTAATTTTGAAAGGGCGAGGGTTTGGGAAGCCAAAACATCACGGACTTGGCTAGTACCAATCCCAAAGGCGATCGCACCAAAGGCACCATGACTAGATGTATGGCTATCGCCGCAAGCGATGGTCATTCCTGGCTGGGTTAGTCCTTGTTCTGGGGCGATGACGTGGACAATTCCTTGACTGCCAGAACCAATATTGTAAAATCTAATGTTATTTTCTTGACAATTTTGCTCTAGTGCTCGAATCATTTCCTCTGCCATCGTATCGACAAAGGGACGAGCTTGATTATCAGTAGGTACTATATGATCTACTGTGGCAACAGTGCGATCGCTAAATAATACTTTTAAACCTCGTTCCCGTAACATTGCAAAGGCCTGGGGACTGGTGACTTCATGGATGAGGTGAAGCCCGATAAATAGTTGTGTTAGCCCTGAAGGCAGTGTCCCAACAGTATGTAAGTCCCAAACTTTATCGAACAGGGTACCTTTACTCATATTAATAGTTAGTTCACGAGTCAGAGTTTTTATAGTATCAAAAAATTGTCGGGCTTTTGCTATGTGAATTGCTTGATTTTAAGTTAGCAATATCAAAAATCACAGGGGAATAGGGTTTAGTTAAGATCATTAGCGATTGATTTGTCGCTTGTTAAAAAAGCCGGCTCAATTGGGGGATTCTCCCCCAAACCCCCGATTGGGTGACGGTTGCGTCCCCCAAACCCCCTCCAAAAATATTGTTCGGTTTTTTGTTGAGTATCTATAGTAATCCTATTTAATTAGGATTTACGCAAGTAAAATTTGTCATTGCGACCGGGATTGCCACGCTACGCTCGCAACAGGCTCCTTGTAGGGAAGCAATCCCATAATTTTAGGCGATTACGTTGCTACCCTTGTAAGGGACTTCCAAGTAAAAAAATATTCCATTGCTCTTGTTCACAGTCAACAGTCAACAGTCAACAGTCAACAGTCAACACTCAACACTCAACAGCGACTTCCTTTAACCCTATTTATCTGTTTGTAAAACTAAAATACTCCGAAATCAACGCTTAAATTACTGTAAATAACTGTATTCTTGCTATCAAGGATATCTGGCACATATAAGATAAATAAATTACTAGCTTTATGTCCATAGATTTACTTGCTTTTTTTCAAGCTACCGACCCCAGCCGCACTTTGTTTATAAATAATGCAGTTGATGCCAAGTATTATATAGACTTTTCTGAAGTGCGGGGTGGTGATATTATTAACCGACTGCAACAGAAAATTACATTTTTTAAGCCGAATGACCCTACTTGTACTTTATTTACTGGGCATATTGGTTGTGGTAAATCGACGGAGTTATTAAGGTTACAGGCGGAACTGGAAAAGCAAGGCTTTCATGTGGTGTATTTTGAGTCTAGCGAAGACTTGGAAATGACTGATGTGGATATTGCTGATGTATTGTTAGCGATCGCTCGCCGTGTAAGTCAAAGTCTGGATAAAATTACACTGGCGGAAACCAGCAAACTCAATGAATTGCTACAAGGTGCTTGGAAGGTCTTAAACTCCGAGGTGACGGGAGTGAAGCTGAAAGTTCCCAATCTTGGGGATGTGGGTTACTCGGCGGAAAAAGAGAAAGTTTCCTTAGCTTTTGGAATTGGCGAAATTACCACCAAAACTAGGAACGACCCCAACCTGCGGGAAAAACTCAATCAATATTTAGGGCCGCAGAAAACCCAATTACTTGAAGCCATTAACCGCGAACTTTTAGAACCTGCGATCGCTAAACTCAAGCAGCAAGGTAAAAAAGGTTTAGTGGTAATTGTCGATAACCTCGACCGCATCGATAACCGCGTCAAATCTTGGGGTCGTCCACAACAGGAATATCTGTTTGTGGATCAGGGGGAGTTTATGACCAAGCTAAATTGTCATTTAGTTTATACAATGCCCCTATCGCTGAAATTTTCCAATGATTATGGTACCTTAACCCAGCGATTCCCCGAAGACCCGAAAGTTTTGCCGATGGTTCCCGTACAGTGGCCTGATGGTAAAGTCCACGAACAGGGAATAACACTTTTGCAGCAGATGGTGTTAGCAAGAGCCTTTCCTAATGTACCAGCAGCAGAACGCCTCGATCATATTACAGAAATTTTTGACAGTGCTAGCACCTTAGACCGCTTATGTTACATGAGTGGTGGTCATGTGCGCGACTTATTGCGGTTGCTGAACACCTGGATTATGGAAGAAATGACCCTTCCCCTTTCTCGCGACACCTTAGAACAGGTAATTCGTTCACGGCGTAATGAAATGACTATGCCAATTTCTGATGAAGAATGGCAATTATTGCGTCACGTCAAGCAGAGAAAGAAAGTCAGCGATGACCAAGGATATCAAAAACTGATTCGCAGTCGCTTTGTTTTTGAATATCGCGATCGCGGCGAGTCTTGGTTTGATGTCAACCCCATTTTAATTGAAGCCAGGGAGTTAGAGTCTTCTAATTAAGTGAATGATTGTAGTGGACTGACACACCAAAAATAGTGCATGAAAAAAACTCTTGTGGGATGGGCATCTTGCCCGTCCGGGGCGGACAAGATGTCCACCCCACAAGAAAAATTATTGCACTATTTTAGCCTTGCCACGCCACTACGAAATGACAAATGACAAAGAACAAATGACTAATGACAAAATAAACAATAATCGCTCTCTAGAACATAAATTTTTATATAATTAATCATTGCCAATCCTTGCTAACACATAAATTATGCGTAAGGGTACAAGAATTTTGTACCCCTAACCATTTATGGCTTGTTCACGAATTTGTCTGGCGGCTTGCGTAATTACGAATTACGCAGTAGGCACAGCTACATTTTGACGCACAACACGTTTGCGATCGCCTTTCCTCGTACCCCCAGCCATCTGATATTCATGGCTATTGCTGCCAAATTTATAGGCAATACCACGCAAAATGTTCTCAGAATAATCGGCTAAATCTTTTTCATTCTCTACAATTTGGGTTAATAAGTTATCGATAGTAGAGAGAGTTCGATTATACACTTTTAAAGATTCGCGCAGGTTTTGGATTTTTTCAGTATAACCTTGGACTGTTAATCCTTCTCCTACATCTAAGCTGGAATTAATAGATTCAATACTAGCTAAACGTTGTTCAGCGTTGCTAAGAATACGTGAAGTACGTTTTCTTCTCACCATAGTTGGCACCCTATTACAAAATTTTTCATAAATCTATAGTGGACAATTATTTAAAAATTTGTCCTACGTGAAATTGTTGATTTTTTGTCAAAAATTCTAAATATCAGTAATTTATCTGAATTCCTCATGACAAAAGTCTCAAATCAGGTAATTTCTACTATTTAAATTTGTTGGTAAATTTCAGAGTAAAAATCTGTTTATCCTCATGTTAAAGCGGAAGCTTCTACAACTTGCGCGTAACACCGAAACGTTAAAGCTGAAGCTTCTACAACTTGCGCGTAATACCGAAATGTTAAAGCGGAAGCTTCTACAACTTGCGCGTAATACCGAAACGTTAAAGCTGAAGCTTCTACAACTTGCGCGTAACACGGAAACGTTAAAGCTGAAGCTTCTACAACTTGCGCGTAATACCGAAATGTTAAAGCTGAAGCTTCTACAACTTGCGCGTAATACCGAAACGTTAAAGCTGAAACTTCTACAGGGAAAGCGGAAGTTGCTACAGAGAAAGCGTAACTTATTTATGAAGTAGGGTGTCCTGCGGCTATTAAAGGATGTGGAACTTAGAGACAATAAAATTTAGCCGTAACGCACCGCCGCATAGATGGTGCGTTAGGCGCTAAATTATACCAAATCAAATAATATTCTAGATGGCACGCCGTGCCCAGTGGAGTCAACTTAACGTGAAACCCGCTTTGTTGCAAGGTTTCGCCCTCACCCCCAGCCCCTCTCCCACCAGGCTACGGTGTACACACAAGTGGTAGCTGTAAGGGTTTCAGGCGTTATAGACCCCTTAAATTGTCATTACGAGCGCAGCGATAGCGGAGCGAAGTAATCGCATAATCCCGTAGTTTTTGCGATTGCTTCGTCGTTCCTCCTCTCTACGAGACGCTACGCGAACGCAATGACAGGCTTCGGGAGCGTTCCAACAGCCCAGAGTTAAAGGGCAAAACCAAGCTTCAGGTGGAATTTCAAGACTTCTGTGTACACCGTAGCCCACCAGGAGAGGGGAGCAAGAGATTTAGTTCCCCTTCTCCCGGGGGAGAAGGGGTTAGGGGATGAGGGCACGAGGTATTTGTAGAACACGCGCCGTACATAGCTTTTAGCTTAAGTTGACACGTATGCGCCATGCCATACCCCTACAATCTGTCGCATTCTTTTTTCAAATTGGTATTACTCAACAAAAAACAGATCAATCATTTTGGAGGGGGTTTGGGGGACGCAACCGTCCGAAGTTTTGTGGAAGGAAACCTTCCCCACAAACTTCACCCAATCGGGGGTTTGGGGGAGAATCCCCCAATTCTTCTGGCTTCTTTAATCAGTAATACCAAATCAAATAATGTTTGCAACACATCAATATATTCTAGAGGGCACGGCGTGCCATACCCCTACAATCTGTCGGATTCTTTTTTGAATTGGTACAAACAGTAGATATATAGTGATAAATCATACTATACAAGTAAATAAAAATACTACTTTAAATAATCACCGCGTCCAACTAACAGCTAAGGATAAAATGCAAAATCCCTCCTCTGCTACCATTACAATCTATCGCAGAGATGATTTTCGCATCCATATTTTAAGGCAGTCTAATTAAAGCAGTAATTTATAGCTCTTTCTACCTAAGTACACACAGCTTAATATGTTGTAAGACTACTCGGTTAAGGGTTTTGAACGCAAAATTGGCTTTGGGGAAAAGGTTAAAGGTTAAGGGTTAAAGGTTTTTCTTTCCCCTTTTCCCTTTCCCCCTTCCCCCTTAACCTTTCCCCGACTTCTACAAGAAGTCTATTGTGTTTCGATAATCACCTGTGTTCACGACGTGGGAAAATACTTAAAAGTAACGGCATTTCTAAATTTGAGTAGGAATTGAGATGATTTACTCAAGCTAAAGGTCAATTATTTGCGCCTTGGCGGGAAACAAAATTCATCTGCTTACTCAGCAATGCCAAGTAGCTAATACTGAAAAAACCGTAGGATGGTTGATTTATTTACCAGACCTACAAAGGCTCAGAGGATGAGAGATGACACGCTCTCCTAATTCTAATCGGCGTTTGTGGTTGCTGTTACTAAGTCGTAGCAGCATAGCTTTGGGAGTAGTTTTACTCGTAGGGATTATTGGGGGTATTTGGTGGGCTAATAACTTTATTCATCAAAAATTAGTACCATTAATTGAAAGCAATCTTTTAGAATTGCTGGGAAGACCTGTAAATTTAGGTGCGGTTCAAAGCTTTTCACCGAATAGCCTGCGTTTTGGTAACACAACAATTCCTGCAACTACGACAGATCCCGATAGACTGGTAGCACAAGCGGTAGATGTGGGTTTTGACCCTTGGCTATTAGTTTTTAACCGGACTTTAAAGCTCAATGTGACTTTAATTCAGCCTGCTGTTTATATTGAACAGGATCAGCAAGGGCGTTGGGTTTCTACGAAAATTAATACCGCTACGCAGGAAAAGAAGGGTTTTATTACCACTGAATTAGAGACACTTCGCTTGCAAAATGGCGGTTTGGTCTTGTCTCCCTATACCCCAGCCAATAAACCAAGGGTGAATGTTGGGTTTAATCAACTGAATGGGGTGGCGCGGTTATTAGAGCAAAATCAACGGATTAATTTTGATGCTACTACTCAACCTGTGAATGGTGGTAGTTTGCAAATTTCGGGAGACACTCTAACCAAAACTACGGAAACGACGCTGCAAATCAATACTAGCAATTTGGCAGCAGCGACACTGACGCAATTAGTCCAGTCACCTGTGACTTTACCATCGGGGACTGTGGATGGTAATTTAACAGTTAAATTTCAACCTAAGCAGCCGAAAACAACGGTTTTTGGCATAGTTAACGTTAATCAAGTTACGGCACAAGTTAATAATTTTCCCAATAAATTAACTAACATCAACGGGAAATTACAATTCCAGGGTACGCAGGTGGCGCTGGAAAATATATCTACCAGCTTGGGTAATATCCCGGCGCAAATTAATGGCTCGGTCGATACGCAAACTGGTTATAATGTCACCGCGAATATCCAAGCTGTTAGCGCGCAAAATCTCTTACAAACTTTTAATATTAAACTTCCCATCACCACGGCTGCTGACTTTACAGCAAATTTTAAATTACAAGGTGCAATTCCCAAGCCTGTAGTTACAGGTGCAGTGAGTACAATTAAACCTGCGGTGATTGACCGTGTGAATTTTGAGAAAATTAGCACCCAATTTCGCGGAACACCGCAGGAAATTGTGATTTCTCAGATTCAAGCTACCCCAACGGTAGGGGGAGAAATTACAGGTAGCGGTCGAGTTGGATTAGGTAAGCAGGGTGAAGTTGCGATCAATTTACAGGCAGAAAGGTTACCAGGAGATGCATTAGCTCAAACTTATAATGCTAGTACTGCCAATATTCGCATTGGTACAATCTCCGCCAATACCAAAGTTTCAGGAACTCTGGCGAATTTACAAACCCTGGTGCAAGTCCAAGCACCAATGGCTACTTATCCGGGGAAAGTTGAATTAGCAATCAATAAGGGACTGATTCAGTTCCAGAATACAGTTTTTCAGGTAGCGGGGGGGACAGTTGCAGCGCGAGGACAACTTGTAGGCGATCGCTGGCAAGCTTTTGTGGATGCAAATCAAGTTCCTCTGCAAAGTTTAGCTCAAGCTACTAGCAACCCAGATAATGCGAATGCAACTTTACCAAAGCAGTTTCAAGGTAATTTAAACGGGAAATTTAATTTATCGGGAACCACCAAGTCTTTTCAGTTAGCAAATATTCAAGCTTCTGGACAGGCGAACTTAAATGTCGCTGGCGGGAGAGTTAACCTTAATAATATCCGCCTAAATAATGGTCTGTGGCAAGCTGTAGCCAATGCTTCGGGGATTCAAATCAATCAATTTGCCCCAAATGTTCAAGGACAAATTGCTAATAGTAATATACAAGTTTCTGGTAATACGAATTCTTTTGCTTTAGCTAATATTCAAGCTGCTGGACAGGCGCGATTGAGTTTAGCTAGGGGAAGCGTTAATGTCAGAAATATCAATTTGAGTAATGGCAACTGGCAAGCTATAGCCACTATTTCCCAAATTCAATTAAATAATTTATCACAAAATTTGCGCGGGCGGTTAAATGGTGATGTGCAAGTAGCGGGAACCACGGCTTCTTTCCAACCGCAAAATATTGTAGCAGCAGGTAATGTGAGATTTTCCCAAGGTTTAGCGGCACTCACACAACCGTTAACTGCCCAATTTCAATGGAATGGGCAACGTTTGCAAATTGCCCAAGCCACTGCACCCGGTTTACGAGCATCTGGTGATATTGCTGTGGCATTGCAACCCACTCCTCAAATTACTGGCTTAAATCTTAATGTCCAGGCAGATAATTACAACCTGCAAAGTCTGCCAATTCAGCTTCCGGGTAACATTGCTTTGGCGGGGAGAGTAGATTTTAACGGACAAATTGCTGGTACGCCTACTAATCCAATTGCTAACGGCAATGTTCGCTTAGAAAATTTTGCCATTAATGGTTTAGCATTTGACCCTGTCTTAACTGGAAACGTCAGTTATCAAGCGGGACAGGGAACCCAATTTCAAGTTACTGGTAGACAAGACCAAATTGCCTTTTCTTTAGGTGCAAATAATCGCCCTACGGCATTTAATATTAGGCGCGACGGTACTGTTGCCACTGGCAACACTGTGGGAGATAATTTAGCAGTTAATGTCCAAGATTTTCCTATATCTTTAGCGAAGGGCTTTCTTCCGGCTAATGCCAATTTAGGCAGTATCAACGGACAATTATCAGGAAATTTAACAGTTAATTTAACAGATTATAGTTTAGTCGGTAATGTCGCCGTAGCTCAACCGCGAATTGGCAGAATTCAAGCAGATGAATTTCGCGGCAATATTAGTTATGGTAATGGCAATTTTGCTTTAACTAATGGCGAGCTAATTCAAGGACAAAATCGCTATTTGCTTAGTGGGATTTTACCAACTTCACTCAATAACCCCTTACAATTTACAGTTAGCTTTGACCAAACCAGAATTGAAAATTTACTCTCAACACTGAATATCTACAATTATCAAGATTTACAGACTGGTTTGCAGCCTCCAAACCTTGCTGGTGCGGAAGCATTACAAACTGAGCCTGTGAGTTTACCCAACACCAATTTATTAGCGCAAATAGATTATCTCTCCAAAATTCAAAGCCAAGTCACTCAAGCAAGAACCCAAGAACAACGAACCGAACGCGTACCTTCTTTAGAAGAATTACAAGGATTAATTAGCGGTAATATCGGCGTAACAGGTTCTTTACGCTCCGGCTTAAATATTGGCTTTAATTTTACAGGTAATAATTGGGTATGGGGCAAATATAATATTAATCAAGTTATCGCTAGCGGCAATTTTGAAAATGGCAATTTAACCCTACAACCTCTGCAAGTTAATTTCAATAATTCCATCCTCGCTTTTACCGGACAATTAAGCCAGCAAGCATTATCTGGACAAGCACAAGTCCAAAATTTAGCATTAGCAGATATTAAACCTTTATTCCCCCAATTACCTGTAGATGTGGAGGGTAATATTAATGCCAATGCCACATTATCAGGAAGTTTAAATAATCCCCAAGCTGTAGGGGAATTAGCTTTAGTAAATGGTAGCTTAAACAATCAATCTCTACAGTCTGCCCAAGTTAGCTTTAACTATAACGATGCGAGATTAAATTTTGGCAGCAATATTTTAGTTACTAGCACACAACCAATTCAAATTAATGGTAGTATTCCTGCCAAATTACCTTTTACATCCGTCGAGCCATCTCCTAGTATTAGCATTCAAGCTAACGTGCAAAATGAAGGCTTGGCATTATTAAATCTGGTGAATAACCAAGTCAAATGGGTAGATGGTCAAGGACAAGTCAACGTCCAAGTTCAAGGAACATTAGATAGACCAGAAACCACCGGCATTGCCACCATTAATAATGCCACCATTAACGTGCAAAGCCTGAGCGAACCATTAACAAATGTTACAGGTACAGCACAGTTTGCAGGCGATCGCTTAATTGTCGATAATCTACAAGCACAATTCAGTCGCGGACAATTAACAGCCGCAGGTATTCTCCCCATTTTCGCCAGTCAAAACGCCCAACAGCAAGCCGCTAGCAATCCTCTGACGGTTTCATTGCAAAACTTGCAGTTGAATTTTCAAGACTTATATCAAGGCGCAGTCAACGGTAATGCAGTAATTACCGGCACAGCATTTGCTCCCCAACTCGGCGGTAGAATTCAACTCAATGATGGTGAAGTATTATTAGGAAACGCCGCAGCTGTCAGCAATAATACAACTTCCCAGTCAGACAGTTCTCAAGAATTTACAGTCACAACACCGGAAACAACCACGGCGAATAATACCCCCACAACACCGACAACCACAAATACAGCCAGAATACCGATAGAATTTGCCAACCTACAGCTAGTTTTAGCCGATGATGTCCGCGTCACCCGTCAACCGTTATTTAGCTTTGTGGCGGAGGGTGATATCACTCTCAACGGAACCCTAGCTAAACCTCGTCCCCAAGGAGAAGTTCGTCTACGGGGAGGACAGATAAATTTATTTACTACCCAATTTACCTTAGAGCGTGGTTACGAACAAACAGCACTATTTACCCCCAGTCGTGGTTTCGATCCCACATTAGATGTGCGCTTACTCGCCATTGTCCCAGAAGCAACTCGCAGTTTAGGGCGAACCTCACCCATATCTAGCGAAATTCAAGATATTTCTGCCATCAACTTTGGTACATTAAACACAGTTCGCATTAGTGCGATCGCCAAAGGCCCAGCCAGCGAATTATCTGATAATTTAGTACTAACTAGCGAACCTCGCCGTAGTCGATCTGAAATCGTGGCTTTACTGGGAGGTTCAATTCTCAACAATTTACAGCAAGGCGATGCAACCTTAGGATTAATTAATATAGCTGGTTCAGCAGTTTTCTCTAATTTGCAAGGTACTCTTAGCCAAATTGGTCAAACTATCGGCTTAAGTGAATTAAGACTATTTCCTACCTTGGTAACTAATACTAATACCAATGTTTCGGTATTGGGTTTAGCTGCCGAAGGTGTATTTGATGTATCGAAAGATTTTTCTGTTTCCTTATCGCGAGTTTTTGCTAGCAATGAACCCTTCCGTTACAACGTAATTTATCGCCTCAATGATGAACTGCGCGTGCGCGCTTCTACTAATTTAGGTGATGAAGGTCGTGCTGTGGTTGAGTATGAAACCAGATTTTAATCCACACAGACACAAAGATGCAATTTTAACTAAATAGGATTTACGCAAGCAAAATTTGTCATTGCGACCGGAACGAAGTGTAGGGAAGCAATCCCAGGATATCAGGCGATTACGTCGCTACGCTCGTAATGACGTAATTCCGTGACTTTTGCGTAAGTCCTACTAAAATAGATAAATAAAGTCTTCAAAGTGGCTATATGACCACCATTATCTCTACATCAGGAATCACTTATCCCAGCAGCGATGGAGAACCTGTGGCAGAAACTTATGACCATTTATATGCAATTTTAACTACGCTAGAAGTCATCAGACAATATCTTCAAGGTCGTCACGCCACAGTTTTAGCTAATCAATTCTTGTATTATGCCCAAGGTTTCCCTAAATTAAGAGTTGCACCTGATGTCATGGTTATTTATGACGTTGAACCTGGGGGACGAGATAACTACAAAATTTGGGAAGAAAAACAGGTACCAAAGGTAATTTTTGAATTTACCTCTAAAGGAACTCAAGAAGAAGACAAAACCACTAAGAAAAATCTTTATGAAGGCTTAGAAGTAGAAGAATATTGGTTATTTGATCCCAAAGGCGAATGGATTACACAACAGCTGCAAGGTTATCGCTTAAGAGGAGATATTTATGAGCCAATTACCGATAGTTGCAGCCAAGCATTACAACTACGTCTAGCCGTAGAAGGAAAACTGATTGGCTTTTATCGCCTAGATAATGGTGAAAAATTGTTGGTAAATGATGAATTAATTGCCGCACTGAAACAAGAGACTAATAAACGTATAGAAGCAGAAGCACAAGCAGAACAAGAACGCCAACGCGCTGCAGAACTTGAAGCGCTGCTTTCTCGTTATCGAGAACAGTTTGGCGATTTAACCTAAATTCTTGTGGAGAAGCTTCTAGACATAAAAAAGAAGAACGCAAATCAACTGTACTCTCAATACTTGTCGGTTAAGGGGAAAAAGGGGAATGGAAAAGGGAAAAACCTTTAACCCTTAACCTTTCACCTTTTCCCCAAAACCAATTTTGGGTTCAAAACGCTTAACCCATTAGTATTACCAGTACTCTGCGTTCTTCTATCTGCCTTTAAAAACCTTCTCTGCTAATTAATGATGATGGTGATGGTGATGATGTCCATCTAAGTGAGGATTAACAGTTACAGCTTCCTCTGATCTTAATGCACTAATGTGATCCTCAGCCCATTGTGCAGCCATCGCCAAAAACTCTGGATGATCATTAACACAAGCCATTTGCACATAATCCACACCATGATGCTTTTTCTCTAAAGCATGGATAATGTGATGGACATCCAATAAAGTTTCGTGGTTTTCTGTCGCAAAACCAATTGGCATAAATATTACGACTTTGGCACCCAATTGAATCAAGTTACTAGCTGCTTGCTCGGCATTGGGTAGTGTCCATTCAATTAGCGGTGTGTCGTGGTTTAACCAACCAACAGAAATTAAAGGATACTTATTAATCAGCTTGTCCCGTACTAAGTCATATAGTGCTTGACTTTCGACAATCCCAGAGGTAAAGCCTTTCGCTTTGTGGGGACAGCCGTGATTCATCAGCACAATCCCAATTTGAGAAGGGAGGTAGGTTGCTGCTAAATCAGCATTAATTTTTTCTTCTACCAAATGCGCCATCAAATCAATATAAGCTGGCTCATTGTAGAAAGAAGGAATGTAACGCAGTCCTTTTACCCAATGTTCTTCACCTTCAGCCATCTCAGCTAAAGCGTTATTTACCTGTTCGATCGCAATCCCACTAGTAAAGATAGAATCAACCACTAGTAGGGGATAAATCAGAATTTTGTCGAAGCCTTGGTTTTTAATCTCTGCTAAAACTTGTTTAGGTAAAAAAGGCGCGCAGAAGTTAAAAGCTTTGAAAACTTGAACGCCTTCACCCCACTTTTCTTGTAACCGCTTCTCAATTCCAGCCCGTTGCTGTTCAAAAATAGCATTATGTGGGGAGATAAAATCGTGATGCGTATGTCCCCACTCATGACGGTCAAATAACGCCAAAAGCTTTGCTAGGGGTGGGTAAATCCAAGTAGGGACTGGTGCAAATTTTGCTGTCAGTAAATTTAAAGCCTGTTCGTTATAGTTAGCGAAATCTTCGTAGCTTTCGACTTCGCCGTAGCCCATGAGCAATACGGCGACTCTATCTTGACGTGATGATTGCTCGTGGGTATGTTGTACTTTTTCCGGCGTGGCTACCACAGTGAGTTCCTCAATATAACCAGAATGTAGAGAAGTATCAAAGAAATAATTGATTATTTCCCGACTGAGTAAAATAAAATCCCATCCGGGGGGATAGGATAGTTACGAATATCATAACGGAGCAACGCTGCTTATACCTCTACCGTTAGGATCTAGACAAGAAAATTTACTTAAATCAATCAGGATTTACGTAATCAGCACATTTTTGTGTTGGCTGTCAACAGTCAACAGTCAACAGTCAACAGTCAACAGTCAACAGTCAACAGTCAACAGTCAACAGTCAACAGTCAACAGTCAACAGTCAACAGTCAACAGTCAACAGTCAACAGTCAGCAGTCAACAGTCAACAGTCAACAGTCAACAAAACTCAAGAAATTCAACAATTCTTTCCGAGGTGAAATTCTCAGCCAATTGCTTACAATATTAATGTTGTATTTATAACCAATAGGGATTCAGCATTGCTAAACCCTAGCTCTGAACCAGAGACTCAAGATAAATGGATATTATTATTTGCCCTGGAATTCATGAGCCAGAATTGACAGAAAGTTTTATCTCAGGGTGCTTCAATTTCAATAGCGATCGCGTAGCGCTTCTCTCAAGGGGCGATCGCACACCTGCTCAAAATCCAGCTCACAATATTCTGATTTTTCCTGAACAGGGTGTACTGACCGTATCGCCATTGAAAATTTTACAATTTTTACACAATTGCTTAAAGGATAGGTTACAATCGCCCGTGTTCTTCATTAGCTTTAGCGCTGGTGTAGTTGGAGCAATTATCGCAGCGCGGTTGTGGCAACTTTTAGGGGGTACAGTCACAGCTTTTATTGCTGTAGATGGATGGGGCGTGCCACTATGGGGTGATTTTCCCATTCACAGAATGAGCCATGATTATTTCACCCATTGGAGTTCGTCTTTATTGGGTAGTGGGCACAATAACTTCTATGCAGAACCAGCTGTAGACCATTTATCCCTTTGGCGATCGCCCCAAACTATACAAGGGGTGTTAACCGACCAGTCCCTAGGATTGTACCAAAATAGCGATCGCTTAAGTGCCTCTGATTTTGTGCATCTGCTATTACAGCGCTATGAAGAAAAATAGTCCGGAAAATAAACTGGGCAAAGGGGAGTGAGAAATAGGGAAAATTTTCCAAAGGAGCGATAAAAATAAGGAAGATGAGGAAGATGAGGGGATGAGGAGGATAAGGAAGCAAAATAAGTTTTAGCGCCAAGCATGAAAGTGTTTTTCTCCCCCAACTTCCCCTTGTGGTGGGATATTTATCTACTTGAAAGTCCCTAACTCCCTCATCTCCTCCATCTCCCTTATCTCCCTCATCTCTCTTCGCTCCCACTCCCCTACTCCCATCTACCCTAGTCCCCATTACGTAGTATCAAATGTTTCCAACGGAACCTGCTGCTGTTAATAACGGGTTTGGCGCACTGCTGAAAAACCGTAGTTTTATGCTCCTGTGGATTGGGCAACTGGTTTCCCAGTTGGCAGATAAGGTATTCTTCGTTTTGATGATTGCCTTGCTGGAAAACTACCCACCGCCACCAGGATTGGCAGAAAACTCAATGTACTCAACATTGATGGTCTCCTTTACAGTACCAGCCATTTTGTTTGGTTCTGCGGGTGGCATTTTTGTTGACCGCTTTCCTAAAAAGTTAATTATGGTTGGCTCGGATGTGGTACGTGGGTTCTTAACGTTGCTGATTCCGTTTTTACCACGAGAGTTTTTGATACTTTTGATACTAACTTTTGCAATATCAACAGTGACGCAGTTTTTTGCCCCGGCGGAACAAGCTGCTATTCCCCTGTTAGTGCGACGGGAGAATCTAATGGCAGCTAATGCCCTGTTTAGCAGCACAATGATGGGAGCCTTAATCGTTGGCTTTGCTATTGGTGAGCCAATGTTAAGCTGGGCGAAAGATATTCTGGGAGAGGAATACGGTCAAGAATTAATAGTGAGTGGGCTTTATCTGTTGTCGGGTGCAATTATGCAGCCGATTAATTTTAAAGAACATAAGCCAAATCATGAGCATCAGGCTGCACCTCATCTGTGGTCAGAGTTTACAGAGAGTTTGCGTTATTTGAAGAAAAACCGCCTGGTGTTAAATGCCATGCTGCAACTTGTCACCTTATATTGCGTGTTTGCAGCTTTAACAGTGTTGACAATTAGATTAGCAGCCGACTTTGGCTTAAAAGAAAAGCAGTTTGGCTTTTTCTTAGCCGCAGCCGGGGTGGGGATGGTTTTGGGTGCAGGAATTTTGGGACACTGGGGTGTAAAATTACACGGCAAGCCCTTACCCTTAATCGGCTTTTTACTGATGGCGCTAGTTTTAGGCGTGTTTACTTTTACCCACAATCTTTTATTAGCATTGATACTTTGTGCCTTATTGGGTGTAGGTGCTTCCTTAATAGGCGTACCGATGCAAACTTTAATCCAACAACAAGCGCCACCCACGATGCATGGTAAAGTATTCGGTTTCCAAAATCATGCGGTGAATATTGCCCTTTCTTTACCACTAGCAATTACCGGGCCGTTAACTGATATGCTTGGTTTGCGCGTTGTCTTAGTAGCCATGAGCGTGATAGTAGCGGCTGTAGGTGTTTGGGCTTGGAAAAATACTCGGCGAGTATTGCAAGATGTGATTTAGTTGGGATTGGGGACAAATCAATTCAAAATTCGTCTTGTAAAGTTTGCTCAACGGGGGGAACCCCCGCACGCAACTTTCCGCAAAATTCAAAATTCAAAATTACAGAACTCCTGGGGATTGATGTCTGGGGAACTGGGGACTAGAATTGAGTATTTTTATTTAGCAATATTTTTAAGATAGTTAATTTTAGGAAAATACTATTAGTTAGTGTTAAAAATCGTTATTTACTATTTCTTATTTCTAATTAGCCAGTCCCTAGTCACCAATCCCTAATACCCAATCCCTTTTGTCAACAATTCCAGACAAATTATCTTCCTATGGCCTAAGCTGATGGGAAAATTAGATATGAATATAAGGATTTTATTAAACTTTTCTATTAAAATGAAATCTTAATTACAGAATCCAAGCATTAACTTAGCTATTCTCAGAGGTTTGACAGTGCGATCGCCTTCCCGAATCAGTCCCCCCCAAACCGAGAATCACACCCAGCCTAAAACCATCAAGACTGTGGTAACACCGCAACGGGCCTCCGGCGGGTTCGCCCTCTTGGACAGCCTCCAGCGTCACGGTGTTGAGTATATTTTTGGTTATCCCGGTGGCGCAATTTTGCCAATTTACGATGACCTTTACAAGGTGGAAGCAACAAGTGGCATTAAGCATATCCTTGTACGCCACGAACAAGGTGCTTCCCATGCGGCTGATGGCTATGCCCGTGCTACAGGTAAGGTAGGAGTGTGTTTTGGTACTTCTGGCCCAGGGGCGACTAACTTGGTAACAGGTATCGCTACCGCCTACATGGACTCAATTCCCATGATTGTGGTGACTGGACAAGTACCACGGGCCTCAATTGGTACAGATGCATTTCAAGAAACAGATATTTACGGTATTACCTTACCAATTGTCAAACACTCTTATGTAGTGCGTGACCCTAGAGATATGGCGCGCATTGTAGCAGAAGCATTCCATATTGCTAGCACCGGCAGGCCAGGGCCAGTATTAATTGATGTTCCTAAAGATGTAGCCTTAGAAGAATTTGACTATGTACCAGTAGAACCAGGTTCTGTAAAATTACGCGGCTATCGTCCCACTGTTAAAGGCAATCCCCGTCAAATCAATGCGGCAATTCAGTTAATTAGTGAAAGCCGCCGACCGCTATTGTATGTCGGTGGTGGTGCGATCGCAGCTGGAGCGCATGAAGAAGTTAAGGAACTAGCTGAGTTATTCAATATCCCTGTGACCACCACTTTGATGGGAATCGGGATTTTTGACGAACATCATCCCCTAGCTTTGGGTATGTTGGGAATGCATGGCACAGCTTACGCTAACTTTGCTGTGACTGATTGCGATTTGTTAATTTGCGTGGGTGCGAGATTTGATGACCGGGTAACTGGGAAGTTGGATGAATTTGCTTCCAAAGCGAAAGTCATTCACATCGATATCGACCCCGCCGAAGTTGGGAAAAACCGCGTTCCAGATGTACCCATTGTTGGTGATGTGCGAAATGTCTTAAGTGACTTGCTGCGTCGCTGCAAACACACAGGTACAAAAGGTACACCCAACCAAAACCAAGAATGGTTAAACCTGGTTAACCGTTGGCGGGAAGATTATCCCCTCGTTGTACCCCAACATCCCGATAGTATCTCTCCCCAAGAGGTAATTGTGGAAGTCGGTCGCCAAGCACCCGATGCTTTCTACACCACAGATGTTGGTCAACATCAAATGTGGGCAGCACAATTCCTCAAAAATGGCCCCCGTCGCTGGATTTCTAGCGCTGGGTTGGGAACAATGGGCTTTGGTGTACCTGCAGCAATGGGAGCAAAAGCTGCATTCCCTGATGAAGAAGTTATCTGTATCAGTGGTGATGCGAGTTTCCAAATGTGTTTGCAAGAATTGGGTACGCTTGCACAATATGGTCTAAATATCAAGACTATAATTCTCAACAATGGTTGGCAGGGAATGGTACGCCAATGGCAGCAAGCCTTTTACGGTGAGCGTTACTCCTGCTCTAACATGGAAGTAGGGATGCCAGATGTTGAGTATTTAGCCAAAGCCTATGGTATTAAAGGCATGGTAATTCGCAAACGGGAAGAACTCCAAGATGCGATCGCCGAAATGCTGGCGTATGATGGCCCTGTAGTTGTAGATGTACGCGTTACCAGAGATGAAAACTGCTATCCAATGGTAGCCCCAGGTAAAAATAACGCCCAAATGATTGGCTTACCCAAGCAATCACCAAAAACATCTACAGAACCCGTTTACTGTAGCAACTGTGGCTCTAAAAACCTGCCCACACACAACTTCTGTTCTGAGTGCGGGACGAAACTGTAAATATAGTGCTGAGTTGTGAGTGCTGAGTGCTGAGTTATGAGTGGGGAGTCTCACTTATTGTTCAGTAATTTAGTAAGAAGCTTTCTAAATTAGAGGCGCGGAAAGCGTCTGAAAAGCAGAGGATTTTATCCTCTGCTTTTTTTTGGGAAAAAATTTTTAAACAAATTACTAAATTTGTTATTTTTGCAATTTTCGTGGGAACCATAGCTTTCAAGCAGCTGTGTGTAGCATTTCTGGTATGAAATACAAAATTCTTTCCCAATATGCGCCATCAGCAATATAAAGATAAACTGCCCAGCAATCAGGGAATTTTGAAAGGTTAATTATGATTAAACCCAAATTGAGCAACCGTCGTACTAGTAGTTCAGTAGTTTTAGAACCAGAAGTTGCGATCGCAGTCATTGGACTTTTGTCCGCAGCGTCAGATGGTGAGGGAATAACTATAGAAGAAGAGTATGCTTTGAGTGAAATGCTAAGTGGAATTTCCCAATTTGAAAATTACTCTGATGAAGACTACCGCAACTTAACAGACAAAGTTTATAGTTTGCTAGAGTCAACAGCACCACAGGATTTATTAGCACAAGCGATTGATTCCTTGCCCGATCAGGATTATTGCGAAGCTGCTTATATTACTGCGCTTTTGGTAGTAGGGATTGATGAAGAAGTACCTGATTCTGAGCAAGATTATATTTCTAGCTTGCAAGAAGACTTAAATATTTCTGACAAACGCGCAAAACAGATTATCGACGAAATTTTTGGCGAAGATGATGAAACTGAATATGACGATGAATAATAATTCTTTGGCTTTTTGATTATTCAGGATTTACCTAACTAATCCGTTAGTTCATTTGTTCAATTGCAGATTACTCAAGTGTGTAGCTCATGATAGCGTTTAAATTGCTAATCATGAGCTTTTTATTTAAATGATGACGGTTGACGGTTGACTGTTAATATCAATTCCCGAAAATTATGCCCATATCCTAATACGCTTGGGTTGAGCTTATTAGTGATTGATTTGTCACTGATTAAAAAAGCTCTTTCAATTGGGGGATTCTCCCTCAAACCCCCGATTGGGTGACGGTTGCGTCCCCTAAACCCCCTCCAAAATTATTGTTCTGTTTTTTTGTTGAGTAACTAGTTTTTTGGTTTTGTTATCAATTAATTTTCTTAACCCAAGCGTATTGGCCTATATCCTAGCTAAGGAACATTTGAAAAATTTGATTTTCTTAATTTGGAATTTTGAATTGTATTATTATCTAATAGTTTTTAGTATTATGTGATGACTCAAAAAATTACTGTTGGTTTAATGTTACTGCTTCTCGGTACTCAGATTAGTATTAGCCAACAAGCCGCTACCGCCCAAACACCAACACCAATAGCACCAGCATCTACCACTAAAGCCATTTGTCCCGCCCAGTTTGGAACATCTATAGATGCTATAATCAATCGTCCCTCGTTTAATCGAGTCCGCTGGGGGATATTAGTACAATCAATATCATCTGGGCAAACACTTTACAGCCGGGATGCTCAAAAATATTTTACTCCTGCTTCTAATACAAAATTGTTAACAACCGCCGCAGCTTTGCAGCAATTAGGTGCAAATTTCCGAATTCGTACCTCTATTTATCAGAATGCTAATGGAGTTTTGCGTGTTGTTGGTAGAGGAGATCCCAGCTTAAGCGATACTCAATTGCAAACATTAGCCCAGCAATTGCAAAGAAAAGGTATTACTCAAATTAAGCAATTAATTGCCGATGATAGTTATATCCAAGGAGATATAGTTAACTCAACTTGGGAATGGGAAGATGTACAGTCAGATTATGGTGCGCCTATTGGCAGCTTTATATTGAATGAAAATATTTTTAGTTTGAAATTAATTCCACAAACCATAGGTAAACCTTTACAAATTGCCTGGAATGATACTAATGAAGCGGCAAGGTGGCGGATAGTTAATCAATCAACTACAGTCAACAAAAATCAAGAAAATAATATCAATATTACCCGCGATTTAACAGGAACAGTGTTACGTATACAAGGGCAATTATCACAAGATTCTCAACCTTATTTAGCAACCTTACCTGTAGTTGACCCTAACTATTATTTTTTACGCAGTTTTCGGACTGTATTAGCAAAGCAAAATATTACTTTAGGACAAACATTAGTATTAAATAGTGGTAGTAATCAGCAGGAAATTGCGGCGGTAGATTCGCCTCCTTTATCTGAGTTAATTAAGATAACTCTGGAAGATAGTAATAATCTTTATGCTGAAGCTTTACTAAGAGCATTAGCTATCAAACAGCCCAGAGTTCAAAATAAAACTACTGCTGATATTGGCTTAGAAGTTCTTAAAACGAGTTTAACCCAATTAGGAGTTGACCCCACCACTTATTTTTTAGTAGATGGTTCTGGGTTATCACGTCGCAACTTAATATCGCCTGAAGCTTTAGTACAAACTTTGCGTTTAATAGCCAAAACACCAAACTCAGCTATTTATCGTGCCGCATTACCAGTAGCGGGGAAAAGTGGTACCTTAAAAAATCGCTTTCGCAATACTCCTGCGGCAGGAATTGTCCAAGCAAAAACTGGTACATTAACTGGTGCGGTTTCGCTCTCGGGATATGTCAATGGGGCTAAATATGAACCTTTAGTTTTCAGTATTATGGTAAATCAAAGCGAACAACCAGTCAGGAATTTGCGACCAGCCATTGATGACATTGTGGTGTTGTTAACACAGTTGCAACGTTGTTAAGAAAAAAATAATTGGAATCAAGGAAATATTGCCCAAAGAATTTTAAACTTAATGGGGGTTGTGCAAATTCAGGGATACTAACTAGAGCGACAATATAGGTAGTCATGATTATGAACTGGGGAAAGTAGATGAATCATTTTTGTCATTAGTTATTGGTCAAGAATTAAGAGTTATAAATTATTGTTCTCCTATCTTCTTTGTTCCAATTACCCATTACCCATTACCCAGTCCCCAATCCCTTGATATGCAAATATATCTAGATTACAGTGCCACAACTCCCACCCGCCCTGAAGCGATCGCAGTTATGCAAAAAGTTCTCGCTCAACAATGGGGGAATCCTTCCAGCTTACATGAGTGGGGAAATCGGGCGGCGACAATTTTGGAACAAGCTAGATTCCAGGTTGCAGGATTAATTAACGCCTCTGTTCCCGAATCAATTATCTTTACCTGTGGTGGCACTGAGGCGGATAATTTAGCAATTATGGGTGTGGCTCGATTGTATGCTGTGCCGCAACACATAATTATTTCTAGTGTGGAACATTCGGCAATTTCCGAAACGGCGCGATTGCTGGAAATGTGGGGTTGGGAAGTTACTCGCTTACCTGTAGATGCTAAAGGTAGAGTCAACCCCCAAGATTTAACAGCCGCATTGCGTCCTCATACTGTTTTGGTATCGATAATTTATGGACAAAGTGAAGTTGGTACAGTTCAAGCGATCGCAGAACTGGGAACTATTGCCCGTAATCATGGGGTATTATTTCACACGGATGCAGTACAGGTTGTAGGACGTTTACCAATTGATGTGGAAACATTGCCTGTAGATTTACTGAGCTTATCTAGTCATAAAATATATGGGCCTCAAGGTGTGGGGGCGTTGTATGTGCGTCCGGGTGTAGAGTTAATACCTTTATTTGGTGGTGGAGGACAAGAGAGGGGACTACGTTCTGGAACACAAGCTGTACCGATCATTGCTGGCTTTGGTGTAGCAGCTGAACTCGCAGCCCAAGAAATGCCAAAAGAAACACCGCGATTAATTCAATTACGCGATCGCTTATTTGCTCAATTAGTCGATCTACCTGGTTTAATTCCCACAGGCGATAGTGAGCATCGTTTACCCCATCATCTAAGTTTTTGTTTAGAATCCGCCGATGGCGAAAAACTGAGCGGTAAAACTATAGTCAGGCAATTAAATTTAGCCGGAATTGGTATTAGTGCTGGTGCAGCTTGTCATAGTGGGAAACTTAGCCCTAGCCCGATACTTTTGGCAATGGGTTATTCAGAAAAAGCAGCTTTGGGCGGAATTCGTTTGACATTGGGACGTGAAACCACCGCCGCAGATGTAGATTGGACTGCGATCGCTTTAAAGCAGGTTTTGCAAAGATTGACACAGTAGGCAAAGGGTGCAGAGAACATAGAATAAGGGTAAAGAAAAATCCTCTTTTGCACCTCTGCTCCCTCTGCTAGTGATAAATCCCTAGTAGTCTGCCAAAGTTTTTTTGACAGGCGGGGAAAAGGGTAAAGCTTTTAAACCCTTCCCCATTGCCCTTTTCCCTTTACCCAATCTATACCTGTCAATATTTGTGTGTTGAACTACTAGAACGGGCCAATCTGTGGGAACAAGCCAAAATAAGTGAGCAAAGATAAGGTTGCTATTAAAGCCAGTCCAGAACCGACGATTGACAACACCAAATCTCTGTTACGACTACGTAGGAAAGTTTGTAAATTCATGGGTATATAACCTCTGCGTGGTAGTTGATCGCGGTAATCAGTGCCGTAGCGTGCCATGCGTTCAAAGGGTAACTCGCCTCTAGAACGCTGGGGTAAAACCCGCCGCAGTTGGTAAGGAACTGTATGATCACCAAAGTTATCAAGATATTCCTCACTGTTGATCAGCTCTGTAATGAAGCCTGCTATACCTTTAGTAGCAATAACAGTTGACCAAGCAAATTTTTCGCGATCGCTATAAATTCTCCGCCCTAAAACCCTTTGTACACAGATTTCTACAAAGCGGTAATTATTGTTAACATCGTAATTCAGCCTTCTAAAGGAATCGGATAGAACCAATCCGCGAATAAATTCCCTAACTGTGATCATTCCTGTTCTCAGTTGAGATTCTAGAATGATTTGGCGATTACTAGACAGCATTTGCTGTTCATGAAAAATTTGCCGATAAGCTGCCAAAATCAAAGCATCCATTTCAGTAGGTGATGGCAGATTGTCGGTTGTGTGAATTCTGGGTTTTTCTTCACCAGGGATCTCAAAGCCAACAACACGCTGATTTTGAGATGAAGGACTGTACTCCAACAAAGGAATCGACATGATAAACACCTTTACGCTATTCGCTGACATGAAAAAGCACAGCATTGGTCGATCGATTTGAGTCACACTCGATAACCGCAGCTTCTAATTCGCAGCCAATTGACTGCTATCCAAATTCGGAATTTCAAAATTCAGAATAATCTTGTTTGGTAGATTCACCTTGTGATTTGCGAGAGAAAGCAGTAATTCGTAACACTTTATGAGTAATTTTGCTTATCTCTATCCAAACCATAAATTATCCCAATCTCTGGACTGAGCAAGATTTTTCTTCCCCCTGCTCGCTGCCCCTGATTCAATAGTGATGGGATATTAGTCTTCGTTAGCAGTCCCTGATTCTCCTCGCCAAAATGCTAATGGGTTCTGAGTGGGACAGCAATCAGGATAAAATCGCAGGTAAGATTCCATACCAGGTTGTAAAGGAGGCGGCGCAATACCCAATCCCAGGCAGAGGTGAGAGAGCGATCGCGCAAATTGTTCGTGATGACCGGGAGAGCCGACATGAGCATGGGCATATTCATGGACTACTAATCGCAGCCAGTCTGCCGGCACAACTCGTCCCACATCTATCAGGATGGTAATAGGATTTGTCTGAAGATTGCACAGAGCATCAATCCCAAAGGATTGAGCAATGGGAGCAGCAAAAATTTGAATCGTAGGTTGCTCCCAAGGGTGAAAACAATCATGGCAAGCCTGAAGACACTCTTCCAGTTGTTGGTTCACCGCATCAATATGTTCGCAGATCCAGACACACAGAGATTTACGATTTTCTAAATCATACACCACATCTATCATCTCTGCATCAAGGGCTAGACTTCTCACTCCATAGAGATAGTCTAACCCTCGTGTAAAGGGATCTGTGCTGGTGGTGAAGATTAATTTACCAACCGAAGAAGGAGAAGTGTTTTGTGGGTTCAGCCGCATTGTTTATCTGATCGGGAGTCTGATTTGAGAGGTTAGCTTCATCCTGGTTAGAAGGAACCTCTGAAGCATCTGCAACCCGGAATTCGGTACAGAATGTGGCGGTGCTAAAACCACCAAATCTTTTGACTGTACTGCTTCTCATCCGGAGGCTAGGACTCACAAACCAGAATCTCTCAATCGAACTCATGGTTTCATATTCAGTGATCAAGACTAATGCGTCTTCATCATCCATGTGATAGCGTCCTGCAACTGGGACAATTTCCGCATAACCTCGTTCTCGCAGCAGCGATCCTTGACGGGGATTATCAACATCAGGAATCAGAGAAAACACTGTAGAACCTTCATGGTTTTCATCTTCTTTATCCCATCCCATTGCACCCTGCCAAGATACAAAGGCACCACCAATAGCCAACTTGGGGTCAACCTCATGGAGTTGGCAAATCTCGATCACTTTTGGATCGTCGGCAGCAAGGGCTTGAACAATAATCTCAGATTCTCCAGCCTCAGATCTCTTGAAGGCTAGGTGGTGTGTCGTCCGTTGCGATCGCCATTTACCAGTACTTAGTTCAAAAAACTCCATTGCATCCATAACTTAAAAGCAAACTCCAAACAAAAAGTTGAGTATCCCAATTCTTGATCAATTATAAAACTGCAAGCGCCATCCTCATTTCAATAAGGACTAAAGCTGCGTGTCATATTCTTTTCGTAAATATTCTCAAAAGTCAAGGGGCAGAGTAGAGACGCGATTAATCGTGTCTCTTCAAGCAATGTGCTTCTTTGCCCTCAAAACTCAATAATTTAATTCTGAAAGTCCCCTAGCTGCTAGCTGTAGAAGGGAATCGCTGTAGTTTATAAAATGTAAAGATAAACTACAAGAAATTTACATGACTGCGATCGCTGTGAATATCCAAACTGACAAAGACAAGCAACAAACGAGCACCAGTACAAATATCATGCCAGAAACCGAGAAAATTCTCTGTCCTCATTGCCAGCGCACAGCTACAAATGGCATCAAATGTAAGGGAATATGTGTGGCTGACAGCGACTATTAAATCTTTTCTGTTTGATTAAGCAGTCGTTTTTTAGGTACTCGCAGTAGTGAAATACCAATTATTAGTAACCAAACTTCCCACAAAATAAATCCAACAGGAGTAGCTTCTATTACAGGTATTGAGGGAATTACTGTTGATATTAGTTCACTTTGCCCCAACAGCAACAGCGGTGTGGTGAGCAAACCCCACCAGGCTACCCAAGATTTAAATAGTGGTGACGATCGCATTGCGATTCCCACCCCTAGAGTCCAGCCAATCAGTAAGGTTTGTCCTAAATGTTCACCGATTAAGACACCGCCATACTGATGAACTGCCTGATAAACCACACTTACCGCTTCTTTTGTAGCGGTACTAGCATTAGTGTTTGTATAAAGGTTGGCCAAAACCGGAACGACAAACACCCAACGCATCAACCCCAATGCTTGCAAAATACCGGACATAGCACCCATAAATGTTGCTATGGGAAGATAAATTTTATCTTCGCGGGCAAGGGCTAGGTGTAGCATGATACTAGCAGGGATAAATAGTAGCGCTGCCAATCCAAAGGTAAACCAAGTAAGAATCAGCCTGGCTCCGCCTGCGTGAAACTGAGTTAAGACATAGTCAACTGGTTGACGGAGAATATCGTCATACTCAAAGGTTTGAATCAGCAGAATATAAGGAATATTCGACAATACAACTAGAAAAATTAAGAGAATGCCTGTATTACGGACGAGTTGCCAGCGTTTCATCAAACTTTCCTCTAAATACTTGCAGTGGCTATGTAATTTCCAGCAATGCGTTGATATTGCAACAGTAAGGCTTTCTGCTAAAGTATGAAGTGACTCGCCATGCCAAAAAATTGACTCCTCGTGCCAATTTATGCAGGATGCTAGGTTCTCAGTTGCGATCGCGCGGGACATTGTGCAATATGTAGCGGCGCAAGGTGTGGATATTAATCGCTTATACACCGCCGTCAACATCGATCCAGCTTGGCTGGAGAACCCAGATTATCAGGTTTCTGGAGAGGTATTGAAATATCTGTGGCGAGAGTCCGTTAAGCAAACAGGCGATCGCAATTTGGGTTTGCACATTGGGGAATCTTTTAATCTATCTGCTATTGGTATCGTTGGCTATGTCCTGCTGAATTGCCAAACCTACGGACAAGCTTTGGAAAAACTTTCTCAGTACACTCGTCTTTTTAGTCAGGGAGTGGCGATTCACCATACTGTTTCAGCGGGTTGGGTGCATTGTGATTTCGAGATTGTAGATAACTTGAAAAACTATCTCATCGATGAGCCACGACATCCCATTGAAAGTACTTTTGCAGCTCTAGTCACAGCTACACAGCAACTCACCGGAAAACTTCTAGAACCCACGGCTGTTTGGTTTCAACATCCCCATCCCGAAGATTGTTCTGAGCATGAGCGCATTTTTCAAACAAAAGTCCAGTTTTCTCAGCCGACGAATCGAATTATATTTGATGCTAACTGTTTAAACTGGTCAGTGCGATCAGCAAATCCTAATTTGCTATGTGTCTTTGAAAACCATGCCACAGCAATGCTGAAAGCACAACAGCAGGTGCAGAGTTATACCCAAAAAGTCATATTAGCTATTACTCAGCAATTACATGGAGAAGTACCTACCATTGAGGCGATCGCTCGTAGCTTAACGATGAGTGTGCGACAACTCCAACGAGAATTGCAGGGTGAAAATAAATCTTACCAACAGCTTCTAGATGAAACTCGTCAGGAACTTGCTTTGCGATACTTACAAGATAAAGAAACATCAATTCACGATGTTGCATTTCTGCTAGGATTTTCGGAACCCAGTGCTTTTCATCGTGCTTTCAAGCGCTGGACAGGAAAAACACCCGGAAGTTATCGCACCACACAGTGCAAAAACGTTATTAGTTGATGAAGCTTATAGGCCAATACAGGTCAGATCGTTAGTGATTGATTTGTCACTTGTAGAAAAAGCTAGCTCAATTGGGGGATTCTCCCCCAAACCCCCGATTGGGTGACGGTTGCGTCCCCCAAACCCCCTCCAAAATGATTGTTCGGTTTTTTGTTGAGTAACTAGTTTTTTGGTTTTGTTGTCAATTAATTTTATTAACTGAACTGTATTGACTTATAGGCATTTAATAGCAATTCTCCAAAATGAACTACCTACCCTTATTTCGTTTGGGACTTGCGGCGGGACACAACAACATCCAATACTGTGGAATTTGGTTTGGGGAAAAGATGAAAGGGTTCAAGGTTCTTTCTTGCCCCTTTTGCCCTTCACCGACAAGTATTGCAATAACATCTTTCCCATGCCCCATGCCCCATCCCCCATGCCCAAAAACTCCATCCCCAAGGGGATGCAATACTGCTCGGTTAAGGATTTTAAACTCTTAATTTTGTTTGGGAAAAGGTTAAAGGGTAAGGGTTAAAGGTTTTTTCTTGCCCCTTTTACCCTTCCCCTTTTCCCCTTAACCGACAAGTATTGCAAGGGGATGGAGTTTTTCATTTTTTATCTTCCCTGATTAAATTGCTGCCATAATCCTAGGCGCTTATTTTTAGCATTGGCTTCTGCAATTAAAAATTGAGTTTTGGTTTCGTTGCAGAACTCTAAAGATTCCTGATCAACAACTGCATTACCCTCTTCTACTAAACGCAGATTTACTGAGCGATTATCTACATATACTTCACCCAAGGTCTGCCCCTTGTCATCTAAATTGACGCTTCTAATGACAACTCGGGTACTCGGTGGTAGTAGCTGTTTGAGCTTTTTGGCGGCTGCGGAAACATACTGCTGTTTAGTTTCTTTGGGCGTATTAATACAAGCTAATTTAACTGTTTTAGTTTGGCCAGTTTCATCTTTAAAACGAATTGTATTGCTATCTGCTACACTAATTACTGTAGCCAGCACTAACATTAACTCTATTAAATCCATCAATTGTTTAGTATTGTTTTATGCATCAATATTAATTTTATAACCGTAATATCTCATAGATTGTGATTTAACTCACTCTTAAGCGTATCGCTACAGATGGGAAAAGGTTAAAGGTTATCCTTTCCTTTTTCCCATTCCCCATTTTCCCCTTCCCCTATTTTCAACCCCATAATAAGCGTGAAGCCAACCCGATCGCGCCTCCTGCTAAAACCAACCAAGCAGAATTGATTTTGAAGCGGAAAACAGCGATCGCACTCAATATTGCCAAGATAATTGTTAACCAATCTACTAATGTGGCTCGTCCTAATGTGTAGGTGACTCCTGCCATTAACCCTAGAGAAGCGGCATTTACACCATCGAGAAAGCCACTGGCCCAAGGTGATTGGCGTAATTTAGATACCCAGGGATTTACTAACAATACCAACACAAAGGCTGGTAAAAATATACCGATTGTCGCTGCGATCGCCCCAGCATTTCCTGCGAGCAAATAGCCGATAAATGTGGCGGTGGTAAAAACAGGCCCTGGTGTAAACTGTCCGATGGCTACCGCATCCAAAAGCTGCTGTGATGTTAACCAGTGGTTGCGCTCGACTAAATCCCGTTGCAGAAATGCCAGCAATACATAACCACTACCATAAAGAACGCAGCCAATTTTTAGAAAGAAGAAAAAAACGTTAAACCAACCGATTGATGTGATTGCTGCTGTACTACCAACCTGGGCGAAAATGCTAGAAAAAGGTAATAGGAATGCTCCTGTAATATTGCCTCTGGTCTGCCAATTTTTCACTACCATAACGGCGATACCCAGCAAAATCAGCACCAAAATTTCATTTAAGCCAGCGAAGTAGGCTGCGATCGCAATTACTCCAGCAATGATTGTTGGTAAGTCTTTGGCGGCTTTTTTACCCAAATTCCACACAGCCAAGAGCACAATCGCAATAATTACAGGTTTAATTCCATATAGCAGCCATTCCACCTGGGGGATAGTTTGATAGCGAGCATAAATCGCAGCTAATACCCAAACTATCACCATCGCAGGCAGAATAAAGCAGCTACCTGCAACTAGTAAACCAGCCCAGCCAGCTCGTTCATAACCGATGTGAATGGCTAATTCCGTCGAGTTAGGGCCAGGAATTAAATTTGTAATTCCTAGTAAATCCAGCAGTTTCTCCCGACTCATCCATTGACGGCGATTAACTACTTCATTGTCCATCATGGCGATATGAGCAGCCGGGCCACCAAAGGCGATCGTTCCCAATCGCAAAAACACCGTTGCTAGTTGGGTTAATCGCTGCTGTTGTTGTTTGCGAGTCAGAGCATGAAAGGAAACCGCCGCTTCCTCTATCTGAATATTCTCAGTTTCCTCGGTCACTATAGTTTGCTTGATGATTTGATGATGTTGACAGCATCAATATATCGAAATTCGATAACGAGAATCTATATATAAAAGGTTAATTTGTGCTACCATGCCGTTGATTAATAACTACGGTAAGTTTATCAATATTGTGAGGTATGTATTGTCATAGCGATAATTTTTAACACCGAGCTACTTATTCAAATAATTCGCCAAATAATTCTCGGACTTTTTCTTTGGCATCCTCTAGAGTAATTTTTCCTAAATCGGTAGCGCGATAGACTCGTCGGTTTTGTCGCCCCGATCGCTCCTCAACGGAAGATAAATATCCTTTGCGCTCCATATCATGCAACATCGGGTAGAGCGTTCCCGCACTAAGTTTATAGCCGTGATGTGCCAGTTCTTCAATAATACCTAGCCCAAAAATTGGTTTCTTAACTGCATGATGCAGGATGTGAAGTCTAATCAAACTCGAGTAAAACTCTCTTCCATTCATTGGGCAGACTTTTGCAAAACTTAGAATTTTATTTTCGCTTATAGCGCTTGTGTTACATAAATTGCAACAATACAAACTTCCATTGTGCCATCAGCCATACTGAAATTAATTTCATCTCTCTTAGGTTTAGATTATGCCAGCCTCGACTCGATTACCAGGCAAATCGGCTTTATTTGTCAGTGCGTTGTTGGGAAGTGTGATTTTTACTAGCTGTGCTTCGGTTCCACAAACAAGGAGTAAGGCATTACCTCCCAGTACAGGGAATACTGTGAATCAAGCTGCACCCGCTGTTGAAAGTGGCGGTGGATCTCAAAAAGCTGATGCTGCACCAGTACCCCAAACTCGTCCGCAATTAATTAAAAAGGCGGCGATGAATGTAATTGTTAACTCTGTAGATCAAAGTATTGATGCAGTTACCAAAATTATCAATAACAAACAAGGGGACTTAATCGGATTAAACGAATATCAACCAACTAAAGAAAATGCCCGTCATACTGCAGCTATCACCCTGCGAGTACCGCAAAACCAGCTAGACTCAACTCTCAACGAACTAGCTAAATTGGGTACAGTAGAAAATCGTAATATTACGGCAGAAGATGTCAGCAATCAACTTGTAGATGTCCAAGCTCGATTAAGTAATCTAAGGAAAACAGAAGCTAATTTGCAAAAAATTATGGATCGTTCTGGTTCCGTTAGAGATGTATTAAGTGTTGCTCAAGAACTAAGTAATGTGCGGCAATCAATTGAGCAAATTGATGCTCAATTAAAAAATCTTCAAAATCAAGTTGCCTACTCGACTATTACTTTAAACTTGGAAGCGGCAGTTTCTAGCAGCAGTCAAGGGCGGGGTTTAGGTTCACAAATTCAGGAAACCTGGAATAACTCTAGCCAGTCTGTTGGGGAATTTACCGTTGGTTTGCTGAAGTTGGGTATTTGGTTGATGGTATACAGCCCTTACTTGTTGATTTTGGCTGCGGCTATCTATGGTTTGAACCGTTGGCGACGCAATTCACAACCTGTAAGACCAACACCATCCACAGAAAATTATGAGTAAACAACTGAGGTTTAAGGCAAAAACAACTCTGGGTAGCAACAGTTTAATGCAGCTATTTTTACTAAGCAATTAGTTAACTACTTAAATAATCAAAGTCTTATGTTTTTGATTCAAAAACTACCTAGTACAAGTCGGCGTAAATCAACAGACCATCTGTAATTGCCAAAAGGCTTGTGCTATAACTATTCTTTCTTTTTACTTTTGACTCCTGCGGAGTTCGCCAGTTGCTTTATGCCGACGGCACTTCCTTCAAGTCGGCAAAGCCGCCCAACGGAGTGCCTTGGGAACCCGTCCACCGCACTGGCTCACTTTTTACTTTTGCCTTGTTGTACTAGAGTTTGGTGCTGATGCGTTACGCTATCGCTAACGCATCCTACGTGAACTTAAAAAATCAAATAAGAGTCCTATATTCTCTATTGGTTTTCTTGATAGCTTCCTGTTGTTAATTCCTGATTGATTACTAGAGTTACTCAGCCTCAGTTGTAATTATTAAGATTGTACCAATTAACACGAAATAATTAGGCGCAGGAATGCCAAGATCAAAAAAGGACGACCAATGCTATTGACAGTACTATGCCAGAAATACACCAATCAATTGCTCAGCACTACCACGAACGTACTAAATATGACCCTGAGACTCTGTCTGCAAAAAGCCAGAGGTTAGATTGGGCTAAACAACCAGTACCGTTTAAAGAATACAGAATTGGCTCGTCTTTTGATCTCAAACCCTACATTCTCGAAAATACCTCAGTTCCTGACACTGCAAATGCTCAATGGTGGCAAAGAATTTCTCGGTTACTGTTTCGTAGTTATGGACTAACAGCGAAAATGCCTTCTATGGGTAGCGCTGTATATTTACGTTCTGCGCCTAGTGCGGGTGGATTGTACCCAGCTGAAGTGTATATAGTTTCCCGAGGAACGGAGTTGTTACCACCAGGGCTATATAACTACCAATGTCGGAGTCATTCGCTGATGCATTATTGGGAACGCGATGTGTGGACTGCTTTACAAGAAGCTTGTTTTTGGCACCCTTCCTTAGAAAATACGCAAATCGCAATTGTGATTACTGCAGTATTTTACCGTTCTGCTTGGCGATATGAAGACCGCGCCTATCGCCGCATCTTTTTAGATACAGGACATCTGCTAGGTAATATCGAGTTAGCTGCAGCAGTCAATGACTATCGTCCCCATTTAATTGGCGGTTTTGTGGATGAAGCTATCAACGATTTACTTTATATCGATCCACAACAAGAAGGTGCGATCGCAGTTTTACCTCTGGCAGACTTATTAGATATCAAACAAAATTTACCACCGGGAAGAACAGCACTACCTTCAGCGACCGAAACCCATTATCCTCATATTCCTGATGGTCATTTACTCAAATATTTTCATCGCCAAACTCAAATCCAATCCGGTACAACTGGCAAACTCAATCTACCAGCAGTTAAACAAGAAAAGTCCCTTGAGGATAAATATAACTTCCCCTTCTGTCTGAAAATTCCCACAGCTACCACGCCAGTTGAGTGGGGAAATAAGCTAGTAGAACTGGAAAACACCATGCACAAGCGGCGTTCTACCCGCGCTTATAGTGGTGAAGATATCACCTTTGATGAACTCAAAGCCTTACTCGATTTCACATATCAACCGCAAAATTACATTTACCAAAGCTTAGATCCAGCCCCCGACTACTTTGACTTGAATTTAATCGAAACCTTTATTGCTGTGTGTGGAGTCAAGCGGCTAGAAGACGGCTGTTACTACTACGCACCCAAAGCCCAAGAATTACGCCAAATTCGCTTTAAAAACTTCCGCAGAGAGTTACACTACCTTTGCTTGGGGCAAGATTTAGGGCGAGATGCTGCAGCCGTAGTATTTCATACCGCAGATCTCAAATCCGCGATCGCTCAATATGGCGATCGCGTTTACCGTTATTTACACATGGATGCTGGACATTTAGGGCAACGGCTCAATTTGGCGGCTACTCAACTCAATGTTGGTGTTAGCGGTATCGGTGGCTTTTTTGACGATCAAGTCAATGATGTTTTAGGTATTCCTATCGAAGAAGCAGTTCTATACATTACAACTTTGGGAAGATCTCGTTAATTTTGACGATTGGGAATCATTAATCAATCTAGGTACCTTTTTGAAGGTTTTTGATGTGTTACGGCTTCCGCCTAACACATCCTACTGGACTGACACAGCTAAAATGTTGCAATAATTTTTCTTGTGGGGTGGACATCTTGTCCGCCCTGGACGGGTGAGACACCCATCCCACAAGAGTTTTTTATGCACTATTTAGCCTTGTCACGCCACTACTTAAGATTTACTCAGCACTAACATCATAACTGCTCAGAAACTTTTGCGGCGATGCACTAGCGATCGCTCTTCATTGACGCTGCAATCAATCTGAATCTCGTTACAAAAATTAACTATTGGCTGCTAGTAATTTTGCAGGGATAATATTATTTCTCTAAGTGACAATCTCATCTCTAGGACTCCTATTTGATTTTTGTGAAGCTAGAACACCGATTCTCTATTTAGCAATCCATAGTAACCTGCATTTCTCACAAGCAGGAGATATAGCAGATGTAGGTTGGTTTAAGCGCAACCCAACATGAATATGGAAAACTTAACCTATATTTTGGTGATAAATTTGAGAGTAAATAGTAGTGTGGAATGAAGATTCTCGTTCTACCAATTCTCTCAATTCAATGACAGATCCAAACTCAAAAAATCTTTTGTTATCGGGTTTTGCTAATTTTGAATTTTGAATTTATATTATACATCTATTCCCAGTTTCGCTGTTCCCTGCCTTCACCAATAATTTCAAGAATCAAATCAGTCAACTTTTTTATATACAAGCACTAATGCTGTTACCTGATAATGAAAGACAACGACTAGAATTACTCTATCAATATCGGATTTTAGATACAGAAAGAGAAGAATTTTTTGATGAACTTACGCAGTTGGCTGCGGATTTATGCGAGATGCCAATTGCAATGATTAGTTTAGTCGATGCTGAACGTGAATGGTTTAAATCTAAAGTTGGCATCAATCAAGCTGAAGTGCCGCGTAGGTTTGCTTTTGGTAATTACACAATTCTCGAAAGTCAAAAATTGATAATTCCAGACATATTGGAAGATGAGAGATTTATCAAAAATCCGCTTGTGACTTCTGAACCTTATTGTCGCAGTTATCTAGGAGTTCCTTTGATTGCCGCAGATGACTTAGCTATAGGTAGCTTTTGTGTAATTGATATTGTACCTCGTCAATTCACTTTGCAACAGCAAGCAATCTTGCAAAAATTAGCGAAACAAGTAGTTAGGTCTTTAGAATTACATCGAGATAAAACTACTAATTATCAACAAAAAATGATTAATCTCTTATTCCGAAATCATCCTAATCCTATGTGGGTGTATGACGGAAATACACTGAAATTTTTGGATGTTAACGAAGCAGCCGCTATTCATTATGGTTACTCTCGTAAAGAGTTATTAAGAATGCATGTTACTGAAATAGATTTATCAGAAGACGTGCGTTTATTACAGAAATGTTTAGTTCACAAAAATAGTAAATTTAGCTTTTCAGGAGAAGCTAAACATCGTCTTAAAAATGGCAATATTATTGATGTTGAAGTGGTTAAACACGCCATAGAATATGATGGTAAATACGCTTGCTTAGTTTATAACCGCGATATTACAGAACGGAAAAAAACTGAACAGGCAATTAAAACTCAACTGGAACGAGAGCATTTAATGCGAACTGTTTCTGGAAGAATTCGCCACTCTTTGAATCTCCAAGATATACTCAATGCCACGGTGCAAGAGGTACGAGACATACTTCAAGTCGATCGAGTCATAGTTTTTCGCTTTGCTGCAGATATGAGTGGTACAATTGTTGCCGAATCAGTAGAAAATGGCTGGACTGCTTGTATTGGTGTAGAGATAGAAGATACCTGTTTTCAAACAGGTATAGGATTGGAGTGTTATCAAGGCCGTAACAAAGCGATCGCAAATATTTACGAAGCCGGATTTACTGATTGCTATATTAAGATGTTAGAACAGTTTGAAGTCAAAGCAAGTTTAGTAGTACCAATCCTCTTGCAGGTAAGTGAGGACAATCCTAGCTCTAGCTTCTGGGGTTTATTAGTGGCGCACCAATGTTCTCATCCTCGCACCTGGGAAGAACATCAAATAGATTTACTCGATCAACTGACTGTGCCAATTGCGATCGCCATTCAACAATCTAGCATTTTACAGCAAGCTCAGATAGAAATTTCTCAGAGACAGCAAGCTGAAGTTAAGCTAAGAAGCGCATTGGCAGAAAAAGAAGTGTTGCTCAAAGAGATTCATCATCGAGTTAAAAATAATTTACAAATTGTCTCTAGCCTATTGCAACTTCAATCTCAAACCCTCGACTCCCAAGAAGCTATTAAAGTCCTCAGAGAAAGCCAAAATCGCATTGATTCTATATCTTTAATTCATAAAAACTTATATACAGCACCAAATATTGGACAACTTGATGTTGCTGAATATATCGATAATTTAGCAACTAATTTGTTAATTTCTTATCAAATAGAACCTGCCAAAATTAGTTTAGAAACTTATATAGATGCAGTGAGCTTGAATATTGATCAAGCAATTGCCTGTGGCTTAATTATCAACGAATTAATTTCCAACGCTCTTAAGCACGCTTTTACGAACCAGCAAGTAGGCAATATTATTATCAGCTTGCATAATCTCGCAAATACCATAGAAATGGTAGTGCAAGATGATGGGATTGGTTTACCAAATGATTTTGATTTAAGAAATACTAACTCACTAGGGCTTTCGTTAGTTTATGATTTAGCCACTGCTCAATTAGAAGGCACTATTAGTGTAGATAATGCGCGGGGAACATTATTCAAAATCCAATTTCCACAATTAACTTTATAGTAGTAAATCTCAAATGGTTAATGTGAGGGTTTTAATTGTAGAAGATGAAGTGATTGTGGCTAGAACTATTGCTAGCCAACTGAGTCAACTTGGTTATATTGTTACGGGTACAGCTTCTTCAGGGAATATTGCCATTGCCAAGGCTTTAGAAATTAAACCAGATATTGTGTTAATGGATATTATTCTTAAAGGGGAAATGGATGGTATTGCTGCCTCTAGTTATATCCGGGAACAATTAGATATTCCAGTCATTTTTCTCACAGCCTATGGCGATGCTAATACTTTAGAACGGGCAAAAATTACTCAGCCTTTTGGGTATATTGTTAAACCATTTACAATTAAAGATTTACAAATAGCGATAGAAATAGCCCTATTAAAATATCAGCTAGAATGTGAACTTAGAGAAAATCGGGATCAATTAGCAACTTTGCTAAACTCCATGAGTGATGCAGTGATTGCTACTGACGATCGCGGAATTATTACATTTATGAATCCCGCATCGGAAAAATTGACTGGCTGGTGTAAAGAAGAAGCATTAGGAAATGACATAACAAAGATTTTTCGGTTAATCGATGATGTGATTAACGCCACAATAGAAAACTCTGTAACCAGAGCGCTGCAAGAGCAAAAAGTTGTTTCTTCAGGAGATTATACTTCTCTAATTGCCAAAGATGGTAAAAAAATACCGATTGGCGATAAAGCTTCACCGTTGATGCGAAGGGCAAATCAAATCAGTGGTGTAGTGTTAGTTTTTTGGGATCTCAGTGCTAAACGTGAAACAGAATTGCTTAAGCAAGCTTTAGAAAAAGAGCAAGAAGTTAATCGTCTCAAATCTTTATTTATCTCTACTGTCTCTCATGAATTCCGTAATCCCTTAACAGTAATTCAAACCGCAGTTGAGTTGATTGATCTCAAAGGAGCAAATTTACCAGATGCTAAAAGAACAACCTACGTCAAGCGCATTCTCACTGCTGTGCAAACCATGAAGCATCTCATGGATGACGTACTATTCATGGGTAGGGCTGAAGCTGGAAAACTTTTGTTTAACCCTGTTCCCTTAAACTTGTATAAATTCTGCCAAGAAATCATTGAAGAATTTACAATTGTTGAAGGTAGTAACCATGAATTTGTCTTTACTTGCGAAAGTCAAACTACAGATGCTGTAATGGACGAACGTCTCTTGCATTACATCTTAGGAAATATACTTTCCAATGCAGTTAAATATTCGCCAGAAGGTGGCAGAATCCAACTGCATCTTACATGCGATTCTTTGGCAGGCATAGCTACTTTTGAAATTCAAGACCAAGGAATTGGTATTCCCGAAATAGACTATAGTAAACTTTTTGAATCATTTTATCGAGCTTCTAATGTCAAATTAACCCAAGGAAACGGACTAGGTTTAGTAATTGTTAAAAAGTCAGTAGAAGCTCACAAGGGCCAAATTAGTTTCACCAGTCAAGTTGGTGTTGGTACTAAATTTACAGTGAATTTGCCCTTAAATGCTGAATTATCTTCAATGAATGAAAATGAGTAATGGGGAATGGGGGGAATGGGGAATGGGGAATGGGGAATGGGGAATGGGGAATGGGGAATGGGGAATGGGTAATAGATATTTCTCCCCTGCTTCCTCTGCTCCCTACCTGCCTACTAAGGTTCCTGCGTTACACCGCCCACAACTGGCTTCACACTCTCTCCGGAAAATGGATTGGTACCACCACTCCAGTTAAAGTCACTAATGCGGAAACTAATACCGCCTAATTGCAGTACTGGATTGTAACGTAAAGTCAGCCCGTAGGTGCGGCGGCTATATTCCAGAATGTAATCTGTACTACTTTCTCTTCCTGTATCTAAGTTGACTGATGTCTGGAAACCTAGGCGGAATGGGCCATAGATTTGCTGGGTAATTCCTGCACTCAACACTCTAGTATCAACAGCGCGATCAAATAAGAAAGGTGATAACCCACTGTTGAAACCTTGGGAATAGCTGACATTAAAGGCGGTATAGTCGAAAAAAGGGCGTGAAAAATGACCAATTTGCCCTTCTAAACCAATTGTGCCAATGAGGGTGCTTTGGTTATCGCCGTTAGTGTAGTAACTAGTAGTGCCTGTAATACCAGCGATCGCTCGCAAGTAAGGAACCACGGGGTTAGGTGTGTATCGTAAGCCTGCAGTGGCAGTGGGGGGTAAGGGTTGCCCTTGCCATAGCAACAAACCTCCACTCAGGGCCACACTCCCTTGCAAGCGACCGAGGGAAATGCGATCGTTGTCTCGATCCACAGCTAACAAGTCGAGTCTATCTGTATTAGCGTTAATATATTGAGCGCCTGCTTGATAGCTCAGGACAATACCACTGTTACCTAGAGGAATGATTGGCGAACTCACCACACCGCCCAAGCTACTTTGCACAGTTTGATAGCCAAGTGTACCGTTATAAAGGCGATCGCGGTAGCTGTATTCTAAATTCAAGATATGAGGATTTTGATTGCCTAATTGCTGGCGTAAACGCAGGCTGGCTTTGAGGTTATCTTCTACTTTACTGAGGTTAAAACTGGTTAATTCTCCATTGCCCTCAATTACAGCTTTGGGATTCAAATTCACGCTCAGTCTGCTTCTGAGACCAAACAAAGCGCTTAGATCACCAGTGCCATCTTGTACGGCTTTCTGCACAAAAAACTGTGGCGAAATTGTCCAGCGTGTCTTATCTGTACTTACAACATCAAAACCACGCTCAAGATACAAGCCACCTCGTTGATCACCATCAAAACCTGGGGAAACAATTGCGGGAGTCACTTCCCGTTCCCGGCGGTCAATCCGCTGCTGATCGCGGGGAATACCAACAGCAAAGTTTTGATCGAAAACTAACCGTGCTCCCTGACTTTTAACGTTATCTACTAAGGGCGATTCTCGGCTTAACGTGACGTTAGATGCCCGTAAGACTAGTTCCGGGGGTGAAAAGGGGTCGTTAGTGATCCTGACATCTTGCGCTTGCCAGCCGCGTGGGTAAAAATCAATATTTTCCGCTTCAAAACGCAGCCGCTTAATTATACCCCCCGATTTAGGTGGAGGAATATTGCTCGCACCCGATCTACCGCCGACGGTGACATCAATTCCGCCTGGACTGTTGACATTAGAAACCGGTTGATTGGCGCGAATGTGATCGCTAGGCGGACGCGGTGAAACTCCTCCAGCCGTCACATCTGTGGGTAAAAATGCCACATCTTGTTCCACTGTGGGCATATAAATTTCGCCGCGACCTTTTTGTAGTTGCCCACTATCTTGAATAAAGTTATATGTAAACCTTTGTCCTCGCAACACCTGATCGCCCCGTGTTAAGGCGACATTACCCTCTCCCACGGCAATCAAGTTGTCTAAATTGATTTGTAGGCGATCGGCATCAACTACAGCCCCATCAAACCGGACTACCACATTTCCTTCCGCAGTCACAATCCGGCGTTGGTCGTCAAATACTTGGCGATCGGAAATGACTTCTACAGTTCTCGGTCGAGGCGGTGTATTGGTAGGGGGAGTTGTATTTGCTGGTTGAGTTGGTTGTTGATTTGTCGTTTCACCTTGAGGCGCTGTTGTGGGCTGGCTGGGGGTGGGAAGAGTTGGCGCAGGAGAGGTAAATTCTATAGCTGAAGGCACTGCGGAGCCGTTTGTCGGGCTGCGAGACTTAAACTCAATCGTATTTTGTACGAGTTGCGGCGGTTGCTGGATGTTTTGGGCAACTGTTGTGGGTGCAGCTGGTGTCTTGCTAGGCTGTGCTACTTGAGCAGAGGGGAATGAGCCTTGATTGTTTGTAGCGTTAGGTGCAGGGAAATTTTCCTTGTTGATGGCGTTAGGTGCAATCGCATCCCCTATATTTAAGCGATCGCTCTCATTTTGCTGTGGGTAAGCAATGCCCATCGGCTCCCCTAATAACGCCGCACTCATTGGCGCATTCGGGGGCGACAAGTCCGGTGGAACAGTTTTTAGTGGATTTGGTTGATGGAGATTTGGAGAAACTACTAATTTTTCCCGCGTCAACTTGTTGGCATCGGGCTGAGGTTGAGATTTTTCCCCCACAGTTGGAGGCTGCGGCGTTGCTTGTTGCGGCTGGGATTTCTCTGAATTTGACTGCTTACCAGTATCGGCTGCTACAGATAATTTGAACTTAGTATCAATAGCAGATGCGGTAGGATTTGCAGGTTGTAACGCTTCCGCCACGGGAGGCAGAGCGGGAGGCAGGACGGGATGAAGCATATTTCAGCACAATCAAGCAAACAAATAGCCAATTAGTAGCCGGAAGGAGAATACACCTATTGCCTTCCGACTATGCCTTCTGCCTATTTGCAGCAAGCTGGCCGGAGATGGACACTTTTGCACTACAAGAATCCGCCAGGAGGGCTTCCTGTTGGACAAAATTTAGGGTTCCCTCCTTTGTAGCAAATGCCGTTAGCTTTGACTATTTATTGATGTGTCTGGGCAGTGAGAGATTAACCTCAAAACCGAATCTACAACATAGATTAGCCAACTGGCGTGGGGAACCCCATAGCAAGTGTCCATAGCTTCTGGTGTCTTCCGCCTTCCGGCAATTCTACGCGGATGAGCGATCGCGTTTTTACTCGAAATCCCGACGACCGGGGTTACGAGCTGGATCGTTAGACAAGAATCCCAAAACGAAGATAGTCACAAAGAAGGCAACAACAATATAAACAACGATTTTTAAAGTAAGCATCAGAGATATCTCCAAAAGGTATGAGAAACAGCAAATCTCTCTCTCGGTATCTGCTATGCAGAAAAGATAGCTCCTTTATATTACCCAAATCTCGTACCTTTTTTGGAGGACTCTATTGAGACAGGTCGAGTATTTGTTTTTGCTGTTGTTGTCTATCTATCTTTGAGATATTCCCAATCAAGAACTTGTGGACTCGCTACTCTTGTGACGTTGGCTCACGGTTTAGGTTTCCAGTTGTAGACAAAAAAGTTGTTTGGTGTTGGGTAATTGGTAATAATAATTTCTCCCCTCATCTCCCTCATCTCCCTCATCCCCTAACCTCCACCCCCTCACCCATGCGGCTTTTAATCACTTTTGCAGGTATACCTACAGCTACAGAAAAGGGAGGAATATCTTTGCTCACAACTGCGCCTGCACCAATGACGCTGCCTTTACCGATAGTGACTCCATCTAATACAGTGACTCCATGCCCTAACCAACAGTTATCCTCAATGACGATTCCCTGGCGGCTGATCCCTTGGTTTCTGATTGGCTCAATTGGATCGGCAAAATTGTGATTATTCGCATATATTCCCGAGTGGGATGCAATCATGCAGTGTTTGCCAATTCTAATATCCCCAGGGCCAGCAATACACACATTCGGGCCAATGAATGTTTCATCATCAATATATATAGAAGTATTATCCAAAGAACCAATATCTACATTGCGCTCAATTGCGACTTTATTTCCTAAATAAATTCTATTGTTGTTGCCTCTAGCATCTATCCGCACACCTTTAAAGATAAATACATTCTTGCCGATTTCAATGCAATCAGTGCTAATAAATTCCACACCATTTTGAATATAAACCGGACTATCTAAGCGAGCAAAGATACTGCGATAAGCAAAATTTCGTAACTTTGGTCCTAGTAGCAGTGCAGGAATTTCTCCTAGTAAGGTTGTGACAATAATTTCCTCTAAGCGCTGAATTTTGGCAAAATATTGCTGATTTTTCATAGTTAAATTTGTCTCGAATAGATTTTTTTTGACTCGTCAAGATAATTTGTCGTTAATAGATTTCGGGTTATACCAATGCCATTTATCTTGAATATTTCTCAATCGCAGTGTTGCCATAGTTTTGAGCAACAAAAATGCATATTAAGTAGTTAGCTCTCAAAAACCGACTACATAGACTGCACAATTGGTTTAGTGAAGAGGAATATGCTGATTAAGCATTAGCCAATATATTGCTGATTTCTAGTTGCTTAATTTCAAAACTTAGTTGTAGCGAAATGCTATGCAATACTCAAGCTATAGCCAAGTATTAATGTTAACAAAATTACATTTTTTGATAAAAATAGAATTCCTATGGAATGTTTTCATCCTAGTGCTTCATTTCATCTCATTAATTTTGCGGCGCTGTGAGATCCCCGACTTATTCAAGAAGTCGGGGATCTAAAAACTCATCAAAATTCATGGGAAAGACCACTAGATTGAGGATTTCTATATAGCCAAGCTAGCAAAATTTACATTTTGCTCAAAATGTAATTATTGTTAAATAATTATGAGTATTTATGCCCTAGTAAAAACCGCCTAGGGTGGAGTGTCTCCGACTTCAGCCATCACATTAAAATTAACCATCGGTGCAAACAAGTAAGCGCTTCCCCGACTATTATGACGGCTTTCTTGCAACGAATTTCTAGAGTATGCTGCTCTAATCATGTTGCACACAGATGTTACGTACAAAACAAATCACTCTTGCTATTATATGAGTGGCTTTTGACAACAAGTGACCATCAATATAACACATTTTCTTTTTTATGGGTCGCTATAATAAATTAATTGGTTCCTCTAACTCGTGCTAAAAAAATAACAATATTAAGCTGTTATTTTTATTTGCTCTTCATAAGAAGAAAGATTTTATACATACAAATAAAAATATTTTAGAGTTTTAAAGTTTACTTTCATTAATTCTTTAATCATCGCTCATATATTCAGAATTGCCTGAGCGCTTTTACCTAACAATTTGTAAATCACCCGCCTGGATAACCCATTCGGGTGATGTGTACTCATCAGTCGGCATTATACATTTTGAAGAAAACCTAGAGATTCTTGGCTAGCAAAGTAACTCTTCTCGCCAAGAGAGTTGACCACACTTAGCTCTAATTGCATTTTTTATGAAAGAAATTGTTGAACAGGCTTTAACTACTGGATATTTGACTATTGCAGCCCAAAATCAGATTCAATCGCTGCTTGCAAGTGATTATGACTCAGATGATTTAGATGCTTACATTATTTTACAGCGGGCTGTTGTGGCGGGTGATGTCACCAAAGAAGCACGCCATCATCAAACTGCTGTTTCCTCTACCCCTAAGGATAAAGCATCAAATATTAAACTGGCTTATCAGGTGGCTGCGGAACTTGCTTGTGTTGCGGCGATGGCTTTGAGTCTACCAAAAAATACTAATGATTCTCCTTATTTAGGAGCATAAAATACTACATCATTTAGTTATCAATGTAACACACTTTACTGCATCAAAAAAATCACAGGAAAACCGCCATGATAATAGTTTTGTGCTCTCAATTAACTATTAGTAACTGAAAGTTTTGTTAAGAAATAATTAAAAATTTATTTTTTACTGGAACTAATAACAGACTGTTTTTAGTTGCAGCTAGAAGCCGCGAAAGTAAGCTCAGAGAGGAGTTTAGTAATTCTAGGCTGTCTAGAGGGAAATCTTAAATAAATATAAATACTGGATAAAATTAAATACACAAAGTCATCTTGAGAGTGATTCTGAAATCTCAGGAAATAGTTAAGTTTTACGAGCGTCAGGAGCAGCAAAACAAGACCACGTAAGCTGAAAAATACTATATAGTGTAAACGTTAGGAACTATTATCAAGAATGATTCTCAATGCTTAACAAAGTCATAGCATTTTCACAAATGTAGTATAAAGAATTGGCAACATTGGCTAAAGACAGTAAACAATAACCATAGCTAAACTTGGAGTTTTGCCAACCTATGCAGCCAATTCGTACATTTAACGTTTCTCCTTCTCTCCCGCCGCGACTCGAACCGCTGCGGCGGCTGGCATATAACTTGCATTGGGACTGGAACGTTGAGAGCAAAGATTTATTTCGCCGCCTAGATCCCGATTTGTGGGAAACTAGCCACCATAACCCAGTGTTAATGCTAGGTACAATCAGCCAAGGGCGACTTTTGGAAGTTGTAGAAGATGAAGGCTTCTTGGCTCAAATGGATAGAGCTGCGCGTCAGCTAGAAGATTATTTACAAGAACGGTCTTGGTATCAAAAACAGCGCAGTAATTCACCCAAGGAATGCTACGCCTATTTTTCGGCTGAATTTGGCTTAGTAGATTGTCTACCTGTGTATTCGGGAGGCTTGGGTGTTCTCGCGGGAGATCACCTGAAATCTGCCAGTGATTTAGGGCTACCCCTAGTAGGCGTAGGGTTACTCTACCAACAAGGATACTTTGCTCAGTATCTTAACGCCGATGGTTGGCAGCAGGAACGCTATCCCATCAATGATTTCTACAATATGCCTTTACACCTGGAACGTAATTCTGATGGTTCAGAATTGCGGATTGCGGTAGAGTACCCAGGACGTAAAGTGTACGCCAGAGTTTGGCGGGTACAGGTGGGTACGGTGCCATTGTATTTATTGGACACCAATATTGAACCCAACAACCCCTACGATCATGACATTACCGACCAGCTGTATGGTGGGGATATCGATATGCGTATCCACCAGGAAATCATGCTGGGTATCGGTGGCGTGCAGATGTTAAAAGCATTGGGGTATAAAGTTACTGCTTACCACATGAACGAAGGACACGCCGCCTTCTCTGCCCTAGAACGGATTCGGATGCTGATTCAGGAAGACGGGTTGCATTATGATGATGCGAAACAAGTAGTAGCTTCCAGTAATATTTTCACTACCCATACTCCAGTTCCCGCCGGGATTGACTTGTTCCCGCCCCAGAAAATCTTGGACTACCTGAGATACTATGCAGATATCTTCAACTTACCTGAAGAACAATTTTTAGGACTGGGACGAGAAAATACAGGTGATTTATCTGCACCCTTTAGTATGGCGGTGTTGGCGCTGAAAATGGCGACATTTTCTAATGGTGTAGCGCAGTTGCATGGTGTGGTATCGCGCCAGATGTTTCAAGGGTTGTGGAAGAAGGTTCCAGTTGAAGAAGTGCCGATCGCAGCTATTACTAACGGTGTTCATGCACGGAGTTGTGTAGCAAAATCTACACAAGAGTTGTACGATCGCTATTTAGGGCCAAACTGGTCATCAGCACCACCAGATAATCAATTGTGGGAGAGGATGGACGCGATTCCCGATGAGGAATTGTGGCGCAATCACGAACGCTGTCGCTTGGATATGGTTTTGTATGTGCGAGATCATTTAGTCAAGCATTTACGCGATCGCGGTGCGTCAGGTTCAGAAATTGCTCAAGCACAGGAAGTTTTAGATCCCAACGTTTTAACCATTGGTTTTGCCCGCCGTTTTGCTACCTACAAACGTGCTACCTTGTGGATGCGCGATTTAGAAAGAATCAGGCGGATTCTGCTGGGTGACAAAAACCGCAAAGTCCAATTTGTGATTGCTGGGAAAGCGCACCCCAAAGATATTCCCGGTAAAGAACTCATCCGTGATATCAACCATTTCATCCGTGAACAACATTTAGAAAAACAAGTTGTATTTGTTCCCAATTACGACATCCACATCTCGCGGTTAATGGTGGCTGGTTGCGATATCTGGTTAAATACACCCCGCCGTCCCCGGGAAGCTTCCGGTACTAGCGGGATGAAAGCCGCTATGAACGGCTTACCCAATTTAAGCGTCCTTGATGGTTGGTGGGATGAAGCTGATTACGTTCGCACCGGTTGGGCGATCGGACATGGTGAAAATTACGAAGATCCCAATTATCAGGATGAAGTCGAAGCCAACGCGCTCTACGATTTGTTAGAGAAAGAAGTTGTGCCCTTATTCTACGATCACCGCGATGCTGATGGCTTACCCCGTGCTTGGGTAGCCAAAATGAAAGATGCAATTCGCCTGAATTGTCCATTCTTCAACACCGCCCGCATGGTGCGAGAATATGCTCAACGTGCTTACTTCTCAGCTAGCGATCGCTTCCATACCCTGACTGCGAATAATTACGCGCCAGCTAAAGAACTAGCCGCGTGGAAAGCTAATCTCAGCGATCACTGGTTTAGTATCAAAATCAAAGATATTGACGTATCAGCATCAGCAGATATTGAAGTTAACCAAACCGTTGCAGTCAAAGCCAAAGTAGATTTGGCAACTTTAACAAACAAAGATGTCCAGGTGGAACTTTACCAAGGAGCAATTGATGCTAATGGTGATATAGTCAACGCTTTACCCGTGGTCATGGATTACCAAGGCGAAGATACACAGGGTTTAAGTGTTTACACCGCTAATATCATTTACACCGTCTCTGGTTTGCAAGGCTTGTCTTTGCGCGTGTTACCAAAACACCCGCATTTGTCGAACTCTTACGAACCGAGGTTAATTGCTTGGGCTGAATAAGCCCATTTTAGATTTTGGATTTTGCGTTCGCGTAGCGTGTCGCAGACAAAAGTTGCGTGCGGGGGTTCCCCCCGTTGAGCAAACTTTTCAAGACAGATTTTAGATTAGCAATCCAAAATCTAAAATCTAAAATCCAAAATTCTTTGGGGGACGACAATGTAACCAGTAGTGCGATCGCCTAGCACTAAGTTACGTTGTTCACCCCAATACCACCAATGTGCAGCTACATAAGCGCAGATGAGGCTATCTAATTTATCTTCAACAGCTTTGAGTGCTGCACCTGTGTGGGGAATTTCTGGTAAAAACGAACTACTCAGAGTCAGAGAATGTAGCGGCGGTTCTAGAGTGGGCAAGATTTCCCCAATATAATTATAGAGTTTGAGCAGTTCTAAACGGCGATCGCCCAAGCGTCCTTTTTTGTATTTCAGAATTCGTTCTAAATTGAATAAGTTAACAATCGCCGGGTGGGGAAACACTTCGATTTGATATCTACTGGGTTTTTGCGGTTCAATACTGGGTGCGTGTGCAAAACCCCAAGATTCTAATTCCAAGCCAAAGTTGACAGTGCGCGCTGCAAAAGCTAAACCCAAATTCGCTGGGTAACATCCCGCATGATATTTACCAAAATATTTATGAGTGAGTTTATCAGGAAGACGGCTACCATCGGCGTTGGGAATGAGAGTCGGTGCATCTACGGCGATGAGTGCTGGTTCCTCTGCTGGAACAAAAGTATCAATCCAAGCGAGAATATCTGCGATCGCATCTTTCCTGTCTAAATCCAGAATTTGTAATTTGCCATCAATTAATTCTAAACAGCATAATCCGCTTGGTTGCGATTTCCAACCTAAATCAATACCTAAAAATTTCATCGTTTATTATTTCATACTTGGTTAGGATGCGTTAATAACGCATCCTACGCGTATTTTAAACAATCATGAAAGCTTCACTAGCACTGGTTCTGGCTGAGGTGATGCCGCAGTTGCCAAAGGATCGTAGCCTAATTGTTGAGTAATCCGTTTTCTGGCTAAAACGCGATACTCCCAAAAATGTTCGCCAGCAGCGCATAAACCCAAATACATATTGAGAACTTGCGGCTTTTTCATCAGAATTATCCACAGTTGTCGCCAGAACTGTCCGCGAATTTCTGCTCTTTGGAAGCCTTGCAGCCAAATTAATTTTACAACCAGGCGCAATCCTTGACCTGGAGAAAACTGCATGGTTTGTTTTCCCTCTGTTCTTGAGCCAATATTGAGACATTGCTGAAAACAACGTCTGAGATAGTTTTGCGGTTCATACAAAGTCCAGAAAGTTTCTACATATTCTCTGGCAATTTCCGCTAAGGGGCGAGTCGGTTTAAAATTCATCAAGGAATTCTGATCTCCTACTTCCGTTGCACCCACACCCGTAACTAAACGCTGTTCTTGTTGCAGGCGGTTCCATAAAGCAGTATTGGGTAAAGCTTGGAGAATACCCAACATGGGTTGAGGAATACTGGTTTGTTCTACAAAAGCTTGAATTCGGTTTCCTGCACCTGTGCGTTCGCCATCAAAACCGAGGATAAACCCTGCATATATCAACATTCCCGCTTGATTAATTTTGCGACAAGCTGCAATCAGGGGATTGCGAGTATTTTGTAATTTGTTTGTCACTTGCAAGCTATCTTGATCCGGGGTTTCAATCCCCAGGAAGACTGCATAAAAACCTGCTTCTCGCATTAAATGTAGTAGTTCGTCATCTTCTGCCAAATTCACAGAAGCTTCTGTGATGAAGGTGAAAGGGTAATTATGTTGCTTTACCCAAGGAATCAATTCTCTTAAGAAACGTTTGACGTTACGTTGATTACCAATAAAGTTGTCATCAACAATAAATAGAGAACCCCGCCATCCTAAATCATACAGAGTTTGCAATTCTGCGATCGCTTGGCTTGGTTCTTTGGTGCGTGGTTTCCGCCCATACAGGGTAATGATGTCACAAAATTCGCAGCTAAATGGGCAACCGCGAGAAAACTGCATCGCCATCATCAAATAAGCATCGCGCTTTAACAAGTCAAAACGCGGCATAGGACTCAGGGTTACATCCGGTTTTTCACAGGCGCGAAAGATTCCGCAGCTTTTACCTTGACTCAATGCTGCCAAAAACAGCGGAACCGTAATTTCTCCCTCATCCAAAATTAGATAATGCGCGCCAGAATCTAGCGCATCCTGCGGTAAAGAAGTGGGATAAGGGCCACCAACTGCAACTTTTTTGCCCAATTGCACAGCTTTTTTAATCAAAGCGTGGAAATCTGGCTTCTGCACCAACATCGCGGAGAGAATTACCAAATCACACCATTGCCAATCCGCTGCCGTTTCCAAATTGACATTGCGATCGCAAAATCTAATTTCCCAATCTTCAGGTAAAAGTGCAGCAACAGTAATAATCCCCAATGGGGGAATCGCCGCCTTTAAACCTGCAATTTCCATAAAGCGATCGTAAGACCAAAAGGACTGAGGAAACTGGGGATAAAGCAATAGTGCTTTCATAAATATCCTTAGAGCATCTGTAGTGGACTTTGAACTAAATCAAGATGCAGGGATTAGTTACAGCCTTGGCGCTAGTCCCTACAATAGATTTCTCAACGAATAATTCGCGATCGCAGTGGCTACAACGCTGGTACATTATCTGTACCTAACAAAGCAATTTGCTGTATGTAATTGATTAGAAAATACTTTGGTATTAAATAGATATTTTGAGATATTTTCAAACTCTATTTATAGATTATGTTTGCTCAGTAATTTTAGCAGATTATTTATTTGATCGCCTCTATCTGTAGGCATGTTTAATGTGTATTTATGCACTTCTCTGGGTCAGTTGATATTCCAAATTATTCTCACCTAAAAGGTATATTTTATTATTATACTTGCAAAGTTACTGAGTGAATTATTTTCTATTTAATCCTCAAATACTTACAAATAAAAGCTTTTGCTTACATTAATATAACCTTGGTATGAGTAAGTAAACAATATTGAAGTAATTAATTACCTCGGTAGTATGAGGACATAATTCTGTAATTTGAGAAAATGAAATTGTAAGAGTGAAATATATTACCAATTAACACACACAGTTGCTTTAGTAAAACACATCCGTAAATCTTTTACTGATGGTTGAGCTTTTAAAACTGCAGGGAGGAAGAATTATGAGACAGACATTGTTGACAGCAATAGCCTTATTTAGCACACTATCTTTAGCTGCTCCAATTTCTGCTCAAGCAGGTGAAACCCAAACTCAAGTAAAACGTTTATTACAAACCGGAGCCTGTTCTGGATGTGATTTAACAGGTGTGAATCTTAGCGGCGCTCACTTAATTGGCGCTGATTTGAGAAACGCAAATTTAAAAGGTGCTAATTTAAAAGGCGCAAATTTAGAAGGTGCTGATTTAGCAGGCGCAAATTTAGAAGCGGCGAATTTAACAAAAGCCTTCGCCAGTGGTACCAGCTTCAATAACGCTAACTTGACTAATGCTGATTTAAGCGATTCTCATCTACATAATGCTCAAGTAGATGGCGCTGTGATGATTGGAACTAATTTAACGGGTGCTGATGGATTTGATATCAATCTCGGTATCGGTGGCGGAGAAGAATAGTCACACAATTTTGGATTTTGGATTTTGGATTTTGGATTGTGAATAGCTGTCTAGTTGATACTTGTGTGACTCCATCTGTCGCAATCATTGTTTAAATTTGTGTCGGACAATTTGGGATTTTGTTGTGTACCCCTTTTCTATGGAACGCTCCGCAAATGGGAAAGCAAACTAATACCATTTTGAAAAAGAATGTGACAGATAGGTAGGGGCACGGCATCCATAATCTTTTGGTATACTCAATTATCTTACTGGTGCCGTGCCCACACAAAGAATTTATCTTATTCAAAGCAAAAGTTTAGGAGTATTAATCTACTCCTAACTTTTAAATGCTAATCTCCGGTAATTGAGAGTTCATTAACCCAGATGCGAGGACAAACGCCGCCTGGTGTTAACTCAGCTTCTTTTTCTACACAAACAATAGATTTCATAACTTCTAAGAAATCACCCGCAACCGTGGCTGATTCAATACTCGTCTTCACACCTTTATTGATTAACCAACCATCAAAAGGTAAAGAAAACGAACCTTGTAAAGCTTTTACCCCAGCATGGAGAGCTTGCAAATCATCAATTAAAACCACATTCTCAGCAGTTTCTAAGCTTAATTCTTGCTCAGGCTCGGCGGCTCTAAATACATGAAAAAAGTTAGGACTAACACTAACTTTTGCACCAATGCTAGCGTTTCCTGTGGGTTGGGCGTTCATTCTTTTCGCAGTTCCAGCACTGTGTAGAAAGCTGGTTAATACGCCTTTTTCAATTAGGGAAATGCGGCGAGTTGGTGTACCTTCACCATCAAAACTTTCTGCGCCAATGTTAGCAGGATGCAATGCATCATCTGCTACTGAAAGTAGAGGCGAAGCGATTTGCTTACCTAAATCATCAGGGGTAGATAAGCTTTGATTGTCTAAAATATTTTGAGCGTTGTATAAGTTAGAAAAAGCGCCCAATAAACTTAAGAAAGCTTCGGGAGAGAAAACAACTAGATATTTACCAGTCTTAATTTTTTCATAGTTCAAGTGACTGATAGTTTTCTCGGCTGTTTCTTGAATGCAACCATTAATATCGAGATTTTCTACACCACGGTTAATTCTAAAAGCACCCGCACTGCGTGGTTTTTTCCCTTCCTCTTCAGTTTTGCTGTAAAGATAAACTGATGCTATGGAATGGGACTCAATTCTGGCTGCACCTTCACTATTGAGATAAAAACGGTCAATATCTCTTTGTGCCAAGCCATTATAAGGTACGCCTTTAATTGCTGGGTGCGCTGAAAGTAATTCTTTTTCAGCTACTATTAGTTTTTCTATCAGTTCAGAAACAGGTGCTTGTGCTGCTTTATCGTGGGGTGTATTGTCGATAGGAACTGTCGCTTCTGGGCTAAAATCAGGCACATTTTCCTTGACACCAAAGAAACTAGCTTCATAAGCAGTTTTCAATGCTAATTCTAATCCTTTAGGGTCTACATCTGTGGTGCTGGTAACACCCATTGTATTGTCTTCATTCCAAACACGAACTGTAACACCAGAACGATTGGAAGCTTTAACTTGTTTTGGCTCACCTTGGTCTACTTGCACACTAGTTTCGTCTACAGTGGAGCCATAAATATCGAATTTTTTAATGCCAAGCTTCTCTGCATTTTCCTTGGCGTAATTTGCAATTTCGTTGATAGTCGCCATAGTCAATTTTGGATTTTGGATTTTGGATTTTAGATTTTGGATTTATTTGAGGTTTGGCTACTGTGTTGTGAATTATAGATTTTAGGATTCAGATTTTGGATTTGTGCTTTTCTTTGAGGGTTTTGATTGATGCAACAGTCATAGCTAGAATTTCAGCAGTTTCTTGCATCAGGTTGGTTAGTTTATCTGCTGAAATCATTCCCGCTTCAACTAGAATCTCTAACCAATAAAGTGTTTCATCAGCTTCTTCTTCTACAATGCTAAGTTTGGCAATCAAATCGGCTGTAGATTTGGCTCGACAAGCTGCTCGATAATTAGCACCTACAGAAGTAGCTGAACGTAACACCTGTTTACCAATTACATCAGCAGTTCTAGTTTGTGGTAGTGCCTCAACTAGATAAATAACTCGCAACCCAAGCTGCTTTGTTCTATCTTTAAACTGCTTTTCGTTCACAATCCAAAATCCGTCTTGAAAAGTTTGCTCAACGGGGGGAACCCCCGCACGCAACTTTTGTCTTCGACACGCTACGCGAACGCAAAATCTAAAATTCCTTAACGTCCACCTACGGTAATAGAATCGACCTTAATATGTGGCTGTCCTACTGTGGTGTAGATACTACCGCTAACGGAACCACAGAAACCAGGTGCTAGCTCTAAATCTTGAGAACACATGGAAATTTTATTCATAATTTCTGTTGCTTCCCCAATCAGAATTGCTCCTTTTAATGGTTTGGTGATTTTGCCATTTTCAATCAAATAAGCTTCATCAACACCAAAGTTAAATTGACCAGTAGCACCTACGCTACCACCACCCATTTTCTTGCAGTAAATGCCTTTATCAATAGAGCTAAATAAATCATCAATACTATATTCACCAGTAGCGATGTAAGTATTTCGCATCCGGCTAGCAGCAGCAAAGGTATAATTTTGACGGCGACCGCTTCCGGTTCTAGGATGTCCAGTCCGCCAAGAACCTGTTCTGTCTGCTAAGAAGTTTTTCAGAACGCCTTTTTCTATTAATAATGTTCTTTGAGCAGGCATACCTTCATCATCCATGTCTATTGTGCCGAAGGCATTGTCAGCTCGCCCTTCATCCCAAGCTGTGAGGCTTTCGTGGGCAATTTTCTCACCTTTTTTGTCAGCAAAGGGAGAAGTATTACGTTCAATTTGAGTAGTTTCTAATAAGTGTCCGCAAGCTTCGTGGAAGATTACCCCGCCAAAGTGATTAGCCATGATAATGGGGTATGTGCCAGATTCTACGTAATCGGCATAGAGCATTTTACCAGCAGATTCAGATATTTGCTCGGCGGCTTGTTGATAATCCCAAGTTCTCAGGAAATTGGCATCACTGGTATTACCAGCACGTTCACCAATGGAGGCGCGATTAGCTCCATCTGCACACAACAGGTTAAATCCTACCGATTGGGTGAGGCGAATATCACGAGCAAAAGTACCATCACTAGCTGCAACTAATACTTCTTGCCAATCGCGGAAGTAAGTAGCGCGGCGTGATTGCACGTGGCTAGCTTTGCGTTGCAATTGGGCTGTACCATCAAGTAGAATTTCTCCCATTTCTCGGATAGAGCTACACAGAGGTAACCACCCATCTTTACCTCTTTTTGTGGCGTAGTCTCGGAGTAATTCTAGATTGATTTCTGGGATAAAAGCGTTAGGTGCAGGTAATTGTAATCCCAGGATAGAAAGACCTTTTTCTAAGGCTGCTTTCAAACCGGAAAATGTCAGATTATTGGTACTGACGTAGCAATCAGCTTTACCGCGAAAGACTCTAACTCCCGCACCTGTGGCGAGGCTAGGTGAAATACTGGTAATTGAGTCATCTTCAGCAAGGCAACTAATATAGTTGCGACGCTCTAGAAAAAATTCCACAAAATCCGCACCAGCAGCCCGTCCTAATCCTAATAGGGTAGCTAGAGGAGCTTCCCAAGTGTCATCGAATTGTTCCGATGTGGAGGAATACTGTAAATTGGGCAGTTGGTTCGAGAGAAGTAGCGTACTTGTAAGCATTTATAGCCTCTTCTGCTGGCGTATTCAGAGATTTGACCGAAAGTTCCTGGTGTGTTAAGTCTAACAAATCAGTGAAAGACGCAGTCGGCAGTTAAGCTGTAGGGGTTTCCTCACCTATAAAATTGAGAGCCTCATTTAAACAAAGCCAAAGGTAGGCACAAAAATTGTAAATGGAGAGAGTGATCGCTTTCATGGCGCAGTCGAGATAAAATACAGTTTCCTCAACTTTATTCTGCAACAATAAAAGGAAAGTTCCGCAGCATTGCCAATATCAGCAGGAACTATTTGATCTAAAAAAGGAATATAAAAATGAGTTCGTATGCTTTTTGGAATAACAAAGGTGGCGTAGGAAAGAGCTTTCTTTGCTTTGTGGCTGCTGCTGAATATGCTCACCGACACTCCGATACAGATGTTTATGTAATTGACCTATGTCCTCAAGCCAATGTCTCAGAAACTCTATTAGGAGGATATCTTAATAGTCCAAAAGCACTACATTCTTTAAGCAGCAAAACACCGCGTGCAACTGTGGCTGGCTATATAGAAGCACGTCTTAATTCCCCCTTCCGAATGATTACAGACATATCTCCTTATGTATGTGAGCCAAGAGAGTTCAACCCGCAAATACCTGACAATTTAAGGCTTATATGTGGAGACAATCTTCTTGAAATCATTTCTGAGGCAATTAGACAAACTTCTCAATTACAAATACCGATTGATGCTTGGAAACAGGTGCTGAGTTGGATTCGAGATTTAACAGTTGCTCTACGTACATTTAGTGGAGAAAGAGATACTTTATTCTTAATCGATTGTAACCCTAGCTTTGCTGTATATACACAGCTTGGTCTAGTTGCAGCAGAAGGTGTGGTTATTCCGTTTACTGCGGATGACAGTTCGCGTCGTGCAATTGAGAATGTGGTTGCACTTTTATATGGAATCACCGATCCTAACACTGCGCCCTATGCAAGAATTAGCTTTGCTAAACGTGCAAAAGAAGAAGGTGTATCAGTGCCAAAATTACATACTTTTGTGAGTAATAGAGTGACTATGTATGAAGGTAAAGCAGCATCTGCATTTATAGCTATAAACAAAATTATTAAGAAAACTATGGATGATATACATCAGAAAAATCGTCAGATTTTTGCTAGCCCTAAAGACTTACCGAGCCAAAGTTTTATTGAAATTCCTGATTATCACAGTGCTTGTGTTGTGGCTGCAACAACTGGTACACCTTTGCACAAAATCAAACCAGGCCCTAAAAAAATTGGTGAGGAGCGAGTTCAATTAAATCCAGAGCCATTGCAGAGGTATCGAGATGCACTTGAAGCGTTTGTAAATTGTCTTTGAGAGCATCACCGTGCCATCACCAGCAGCATTAAAGTACGATATAGCGGCTCAAAAGGCTCGTGTTCTACGTGATACTGCAATAGATCCCCGCTTGCGCCCAATTTTAAATAGCCAAACTCAAGTTTATTACCATTCAGCCTTAGCAATGTTTGTTGCAGGATGGGAAGCTTATATTGAGGAACTGGTTCGTAACTTTTTTGATGTCACTGCAAACCCTTTAAACCCACATTTTCATGCTGTTCATTCTATTGCTAACAATGCAGCAGAGCGATCACTTAAACAATTTAATACGCCAAATGCGGAAAATTCACGTAATCTTCTGGTTCAATATACTGGTTACGACCCTATCAACGATTGGGTATGGTCAAGAAGAAGCATGAACGCACTAGCCACTCGACAAATGCTAAACGATATTTTGCAAGTAAGACACAGTTTTGCACATGGCTTTCCCATTCCTGCATATTCATGGACACAAACACCAACTGGAAAAGTTAGACTCACGGCTAAAGCTATAAAGGATGTTGATGCACTGTTACAGTATCTCGTAAATGTTACCGACCTTGGTATGAAACAAAATATTCAAATAACTTATGGCATAGTTCTACCTTGGTGATAAATCTAATTATTTATATAAAACCGTGAGTTTGAACCATAACTATATTGATAGCTGTTAGCTGTGATCGCTGTTTCACTTCTGGGTCTATTGTGAGGGTAGGACTTTCGCATTACGTTACAAACTCATCACAGTTGTAAATTTTTCTAAAATTTAGGACGTTTTACTCCTCAAATAAAAATGCAAGATTGGCGCGTTCAAGATAAATTCCCAGATTGATGCGATCGCACCAGAAATTTTGCAGCGATCTGAAGTATTGTAATTCCATAGTCCAGGCCTGGGTTTTTACAATGTGTCAACTGCTGGGAATGAATTGCAATACCCCAACAGATATCTGCTTTTCTTTTGAAGGTTTTTCTCTTCGGGGAGGAAGAACTGACGATCATTGCGATGGTTGGGGTATTGCTTTTTTTGAAGGTAAAGGATGTCGGATTTTTTTAGATGCTAAAGCCTCTGTTCATTCACCAGTGGCAGATTTAGTCAGACGTTATCCGATTCATTCTACTCATGTAATTGCTCATATTCGCAAAGCTACACAAGGTGACATCGCTTTGCAAAATTGTCACCCTTTCCAAAGAGAACTTTGGGGTAGATATTGGGTATTTGCTCATAACGGCAATTTACCAGACTTTAATCCGGCGAATATGGGCTTTTATAAAGCTGTGGGCGATACCGATAGCGAAAAGGCATTCTGTATCATCTTAGAAACTTTGCGGCAAAAGTTTCCTGAAGGAAAGCCACCGCTAGAAGAACTGTATTCTACCCTCAGTAAAGTTACTGCTGAGATTGCAGCACAGGGCGTGTTTAATTACTTACTATCGGATGGGGAACACTTTTTTGCTTACTGTTCCACTAAACTAAGCTATATAGTACGCCAAGCGCCGTTTGCAGCAGCTCATTTAATCGATCAGGATATGACAGTGGATTTTCGCGAGTTGACTTCACCACGCGATCGCGTCGCCATTATTGCCACTACTCCCCTGACTGACAATGAAGTTTGGACAATTTTGGAACCCGGACAACTCCTAGTGTTTCAGGATGGTTTACCAATAAAATCAGTAGAGCGGTGCAATTAAAGATAGCTAAGGCGGTCATTTGTCATTGGTGATTTGTCATTGGTAAGGATTTCAAGTCTATTAACGTTTCTGAGATTTGTTTTCACCGACTTACTTAGTCATCTAATATTGTCAGAATTCATCACCTCACAATGAGGTTTTCAACCAATTAATATTCAAATATAAATTTTATATTTATGTACGAACTTTACCCACCAATTGAACCCTATAAACAAGGTTATTTACAGGTATCAGAATTACATAAAATTCATTTTGAAGAGTCAGGAAATCCCCAAGGAAAGCCCATAGTTTTATTACATGGGGGCCCTGGTGGAGGCTGTCCACCTTTTTATCGGCAATATTTCAATCCTGAAAAGTGGCGCTTGGTGATGTTTGATCAACGCGGTTGCGGTAAAAGTACACCCCATGCCGAATTGCGAGAAAATACGACTTGGGATTTAGTGAATGATATTGAAAAACTGCGGGAATATTTAGGAATAGAAAAATGGGCAGTATTTGGCGGTAGTTGGGGCAGTACCCTGTCATTAGCATATAGTCAAACCCATCCCGAACGTTGTGCAGGGCTAATTTTACGCGGTATATTTATGCTGCGACAAAAGGAATTACGCTGGTTTTATCAAGAAGGTGCTAGCTATATTTTTCCTGATGCATGGGAAGAATATCTGAAACCAATTCCTATTGCTGAACGGGATGATTTGCTAACAGCTTATTATCAACGTTTAACTAGCCCAGATACTCAAATTAGATTAGAAGCAGCCCGTGCTTGGTCAATTTGGGAAGCTAGCACTAGTAGATTATTCCCTGATACAGCCTTGATGCGAAATTTTGGTCAAAATGATTTTGCTGAAGCCTTTGCGCGGATTGAATGCCATTATTTCATCAATCAAGGATTTTTAGAATCAGAAAACCAGCTACTTTCAAATGTTGAGAAAATTCGGCATATTCCGGCTGTAATTGTTCAAGGTCGTTATGATGTAGTCTGTCCAATGGTATCAGCATGGGAATTACATCGAGCTTGGCCAGAAGCAGAATTTATTGTAGTTCCTGATGCGGGACATTCGATGAGCGAACCGGGAATACGTAGTGCATTGATTGCAGCGACAGATAAATTTGCTATTAATTCGTAATTCGTAATACCCTACGGGAAGCGCAAAGCGCTACGTAATTCGTAATTAAATAGGAATTACGCAATGCTGATCATGTCATTGCGACCGAAACGAATTGTAGGCAAGCAATCCCAGCGTCAGAGGAGATTGTAAGTAGTTAAACAAAATTAATTACACAATGTCATTGCGAATGGAGCGGAGCGGAATGAAGCAATCGCAAGGGTTGAGATTGCTTCGCTGCGCTCGCAATAACTGTAATTAATTTTGCGTGGTTACTTAGCAGTTCTCTAAATTCAGGCTACAGATAATTCTCCCCCTGCTGCCTATGTGTAGCGATATTTTGGAGAATTTGTATTACTTCTCTGTGAGACGCTACGCGTTAAGCGTTAACGCAGCCTCTCGCAGAGAAGGCTTTACGCTATCGCTCGTAATGACGAAGTTATACCAAATTGGTATCAGTAAGCCGTAACCCACGAAAAGCTTTGGCATGGATACCGTACTACGTGAACTGACAATTCCAGGTTTTCCTTTTCCCCTTTATATATCTCCTGCTTAATACTCAATTTGCGAGCAAATACTGTATATTTTTTTAAGTTTTTTGTGAACTTGAATATGTATTCCAATGAATACAGTAGTAATATTGCTGAGATATTTCATGAAATTAATTGAGGATACAATTCATTTCAATAAGCCATTATTATCTATGTTTTTTAGGCATGATATAAACTTAAAAGCCTGACATATTAAGCATTTTAGCCAGGTATCGCTTTATGAAATACACAAGCTCATCTACAAAATAAATAATAGCCATAGTAGTATTGCTTGTTATTTATGAAACCTTTATGATTTAAATAAAAATTTTTATCAAAATATCGATTTTGTTCTAAATAATATTATTACTACATTTAATAAATATTCGTGAAATCTCCATCTTTACATTCAGTCTATTTAAGTAGAGAATGAATTCAAAGTTAATCGAGGTTGATTGAGCATGAAAATCATAGCAAAAGATGTTAGAGAAATTGACTCTTTAATTGAAGAATTAAGTGATGAAGAACTAGCAAGTTGTGTGGGTGGTTGTGGCTGGTACAACCCAGCAGGAAATGAATGTGAAATTGAAACACAAGAAGATGGAACATTTAAAATTACAGAGTATGTTCTAGTTGGTGAACAATGGAATTCATCTTCATATACCACCAATTCCATAGCTGATTATTGGTACGATCCCAACGGTTCAGCCCGCTACAAATTCTCTTATTAATATAGAGAAGATTATGGAATTAAGTATAAATAAAAGATAACAAAGAAGTATCCAAACAAGATTAATACTATAAAGAGGAGCGTTTTAAACTGTTGATTTGGTTTTGGTTAAAGTTTTTTCTTTCTCCTTCTTCTCGGAACCGATAAGTCTTATCGCCCTTATAACTATCGCAGGCTTTACCTGCATAAACTATATAGATCTGCCATTGGCAGATCTATTTGCATATTGGAGTTATTTTTGCTCATGCAATCTGATGAGCTTAGTATATAATGATAGATTGTGTCGATCAAAGCCAAACCATGCCTAAACTCAAGACTCGTAAAGCAGCTGCAAAGCGATTCCGTGCCACCGGTACAGGTAAAATCGTTCGTCGCAAAGCTTATAAAAACCACCTTCTAGAGCATAAAACTTCAGATAAGAAGCGCAGTATGTCCAAGTCTGGACTTGTACACGAACGCGACGAAGATAATGTACGTTTGATGCTCCCCTATTTGTAAGTCCTTCAGGAAAATTAAGTTATGACACGGGTAAAACGCGGTAACGTAGCTCGTAAACGCCGCAATAAAATTCTCAAACTAGCTAAAGGTTTTCGCGGTTCCCACTCAACTCTGTTTAGAACCGCTAATCAACAGGTAATGAAAGCACTGCGGAGTGCTTATCGCGATCGCAAAAAGAAAAAGCGCGATTTCCGTCGCCTGTGGATCGCTCGTATCAATGCTGCAGCAAGGGTACATGGTTTGAGCTATAGCAAGCTCATCGGTAATCTCAAAAAAGCCGATATCCAACTCAATCGCAAAATGTTGGCGCAATTAGCAGTTGTCGATCCAGCTAGCTTTGGCAAAATTGCTGAATTAGCCGCCAGCCAAGGTAAAGGTTAAAGGATTAAGGATGAAGTATAAAGTATGAAGGCTGAAGTATACCCCAATAAATTGGGGGGCTGGAAAAAAGGCAGCATACTACACAGAATGCGTGTCTGGCAGCAATACTGGTTTTCATCCTTTATCCTTTACTCTTTATCCTTTTTATTAATTGTTTGTTTTTGCTTTTTGGGGACAGTACCAATTGCATCTGCCGCCCAAATGCCAGAAATTCAGCGGCGAGGCTATTTCACAATTGCTGTCAAAGATAACTTGCGTCCCTTGGGATTTAGAGATGCCAAGGGTAATTTGCAAGGCTTGGAAATTGACTTAGCACAGCGTTTGGCAAGTGACTTGCTAGGTAAAGCAAACGCTGTGAAATTAAAACCCGTAGCCAATCGCGATCGCTTATCTGTAGTATTCAACAATCAAGTTGACTTTGCCATTGCGCGGGTAACAGCAACAGAGTCACGTTCTCGCTTAGTAAGTTTCAGTGTTCCTTACTACTTTGATGGTAGTTATGTAGTTGTAAAGGATACTGGAATGCAGCGAATCAATGATTTAGCAAAACGCAAAATCGCTGTACTGAATAACTCCACAACTATTGCCGATATCAAGTACTATGTGCCGAATGCTGAGTTAGTAGGAGTAAAATCCTATGAAGAAGCGAGAGAAAAAATAGAAAGCGATGCTGTCTCTGCCTTTGCCGCCGATGCTAGCGTTTTGAGTGGTTGGGTGCAACAATATCCCCAATATCGACTACTACCAACCAAACTATCCACAGCCCCTTTATCTGTAGTCATGCCCAAAGGCTTGCAATACGATGATTTAAGACTACAGGTAAATGGAGCGATCGCACGTTACATAGATGAAGGCTGGCTCAAACAACGCGCCCAAGATTGGGGGTTACCATAAATTCGTCATTTGTCATTTGTCATTGGGTAATAGGTAATAGGTAATGGGTAATGGGTAATTGGTAATCCAATACTTGTCGGTTAAGGGGAAAAGGGGAAGGGTAAAAGGGGCAAGAAAAAACCTTTAACCCTTACCCTTTCACCTTTTCCCCAAACCAAATTCCGAGTTGAAAATCCTTAACCGAGCAGTATTGATTGGTAATCAGATTTTCTTCCCCAGTCCCCAATCCCCAATCCCCATTACACCTTATCCCCAGAGGGGGCCCCGAGTTCCCCAGTCCCCTTGCAGCTGATAATAAATAAGAAGACTCTTTATATTCGTATTTCAAGACAATGGATAACAGTCTAGCGGTTGTTTATCTCTCGATTTTCATCGGTATACTCACATTTGCTGTTGTGAGTGTTTTCCAGCAAATTTTCAAAACTCGTCGGATTGAAAGTTCCTTGTCTCGCTTAAAAAAGAAGTTGAGTAAGGATAAAGGAACTGCTCAAGAATATTACGAGTTAGGCAGTATTTATTCTCAAAAGAAAGTCTATTCCCAAGCGATCGCGCTGTTTCAAAAAGCTCTCAAAGCAGCCGAAGAAGAGGGAGAAGAAGCTGTTGCTCCTATCTACAATGGGCTAGGGTATGCTTACTTTGCCCAAGAGCAATATGATTTAGCAATTCGTCAGTACAAAGAAGCGCTGAAGCTAAAACCTGATTATGTGACAGCGCTCAATAATCTCGGTCATGCTTATGAGGAAAAAAAATTAAATACACAGGCACTACAAACCTACGAAGAAGCCCTCAAATTCGCGCCTAATAATTCTATTGCTAAACGTCGTGCTGAATCTTTGCGCCGTTTGGTTTCTGCATAAGTAGTTGGTGTTTGGGATTGGGTGTTTGGTGTTTGTGTTCCCCTTCACCCATTACCCATTACCAATCCCCAATTCTATACTACATCGTAGTATACAAGTAGCACAGGGTTTAATTAAATATAGTGCTGTCGGTTCGCCATTATTAGAAACTCAACCATACTACAAAGATTATTTGAACCTTTATATGGTCATTTTCTTAAAGATTATGCGCCATACGCTTGGTAATTTGTAATTCGTAATTCGTAATTCGTAATTTAGAGGTAGTAGCGTGTCTAGACTAAAATAGTGCATTGTTCAAACTCTTGTGGGATGGGCATCTTGCCCGTCCTGGGCGGACAAGATGTCCACCCCACAAGAAAATTATATTGCCACATTTTAGTCTTGTCAGTCCAGTAGGGTGTGTTACGCCGTCGGCTAACGCACCTTTAATTTTCGATTATACCCCATGAAATAATGTTGACGACACCAATATATTCTAGAGGGCAAGGCACTGCCTTGCCCTTACAATCTGTCGCATTGTTTTTTTTAATTGATATGACATTTTGCAAATTCAAATAAATCTATTCGGTTTACCAACATAATCTAGGAATATAGATAAAATCAGTTCTCCAAAATTCTTGTATCCAAATTTCGTAATTACGAACTACGAATTATGAATTGGTACTCTATCTTCCTATAAATATCTAAAGAATGATTAAGAAGTTGCGGTTCTTTAGTTTAGCTATAGCCATTATTATCTTCACGGTTGGCGCTTTAGGTTCTAGGGAAATGTTACTTGCACAACAACCTGTGATTTCCCATCCTTTAACAGCGTTAACATCAGCAGAAATTGAAACAGCAGTGACGGTGGTGAAGAAAGATAAAAATCTTACTGACAAAGCTGTATTTCCCTTAATAACTTTGCAAGAACCAAATAAACAAGAAGTTATTAATTTTACACCTGGTAAATCTTTTCAGCGTCAAGCTTTTTTGGTAGCGTATGAAACAGAAAAAAATCAAACCTATGAAGCTGTAGTTGACCTGAAAACTCAAATCTTGAGTTCTTGGAAACAAATACCTAACGCCCAACCTGCAATAATTAATTCAGAATATGGTCTAGCCGCAAAAATTGTAAAATCTGATCTCCAATGGCAAGCAGCAATGCAAAAACGGGGAATTACAGATTTTGACAAAGTTAAAATTAATTGTTGGGCAGCGGGGATTTTAACTGATAGCGAAACGGCTAAAGGTAAGCGTATTTGTCGCGCTTTATCTTACTATAAAGGTAAACATTGGAACTATTTTGCTAGTCCGATTGAAGGTGTGCTGGCTACTGTTGATTTAAACACAGGTAAAATCGATAGTTTTATAGACAACGGGGTAGTACCTTTATCTCAACAAAATTGGAATTACGATATCCAATCTTTAGGTAAATTACTTTCTCCACCCAAATTATTAAAAATTCTCCAACCTCAAGGTACTAGTTTCCGAATACGAGGTAATACAATTAGTTGGCAAGGTTGGAATTTTCGCTATTTGATGCATCCTCGCAGTGGCTTAGTTCTTTACCAAGTAACTTATGATGACGGGGAAAAAGTTCGCCCAGTTTTATATCGCGCTAGCCTATCAGAAATGGTAGTGCCTTATGGTCATCCTAATTTTACCTGGGCTTTTAGAAATGCTTTTGATGTGGGGGAATATAACTTTGGTTCTCTCGCCACTTCAATGGAGTTAGGTAAGGATATTCCCGAAAATGGCTTGTTATTGAATGCGGTGATGGCTAATGAACAGGGAGAACCTTACGAAATGCCAAAGGTAATTGGCATTTATGAACGAGATAATGGGCTGTTGTGGAAACATTATGAATACAACACCCAGAAAAATTATGTCCGTCGTAACCGCGAATTAGTGCTGACCATGACGGCGGCGGTGGATAATTATGATTACAGCCTGAATTGGATTTTTCACCAAGATGGCAGTTTAGAAATTGAGAATGATTTAACAGGAGTTGTTTTAGTACAAGGGACAGCAGCGGACAAACAGTCTCAAGATAATTCCTATGGACGACTGCTAGCGAAGAATATATTCGGGGTAAATCATCAACACTTTTTCAACTACCGCCTAGATATGGATGTAGACGGACAGGCTAATTCTGTGATGGAAATGAATGTGCAAGCCTTACCACTGGATAATCATAATTCTCTGGGAAATGCGATCGCAGTTACAGATACTCCCTTAACTACAGAAAAAGCTGCTGTGCGCGATTTGGATATGAAACACAGCCGCGAATGGATGATTGCTAACGCCAAACGCCAAAATACTATAGGCACTCCCCCAGCATATATGCTGATGCCAGGCGGTAATACGATATTCTTCCCTGTAGAAGGTTCTAAGATTCGAGAAAAAGCTGGCTTTGCGACACACCATGTTTGGGTGACAAAATATCAGCCAAATGAACTCTACGCTGGCGGCGATTATCCGAACCAAACTCAACCAGGAAAGGGCTTACCGCAATATATTGCCAACGATGAACCTTTAACTGGTGAAGATATCGTACTTTGGTACACAATGGGCGTTACCCATATTCCCCGCCCCGAAGATTGGCCTGTGATGCCAACGCACCAAGTTAGCTTTAAACTTGCTCCTAGAGGATTTTTTAGCCGTAATTCTGCGATTAATTTACCTGAATGAACGTCAACAGAGAACAGTATCTTGCCCACAAAAGTCTATAGTGTTTCCTCAAAATTACGAATTACGAATTAAGAATTAGGTAGATTATCAGGATCAACGCCTATTGAGCGTAGGTACTGGGCTAATTGTTCAGCACGTTGTCGTTCTTGCTGTGCTTGTTCTTCTGGGGTTAAATAGCGATCGCCTTTTTCGTCATACCATGACAATAACTCTTGGGGAATCCCAGCAACTACACCTTGATATCTGCCAATCCCTAAACCGATTTCGCTCATCCAGTAGGGTTCACCTATCTGCAATTGATACTTACCATCTACCAACTTATACACTTCAAATGGTTGATGTTGGTCGCGTCGCCAAAATTCTGGATTGTAAATCACGTAGTACAATACGCCCAGTTTGGTGTATATCTCCATCTTTTCGTCATATTCACCCCCTGGCGTATGGGATACCATTTCTAAGGTGAGGATAGGAACTACTTCGTTTTCTTCCCAAACTGCGTAACTTTTGCGTGATTTCCCGCCTTTTTTCCTTTCTACTCCCACACTCAAAAATGCATCTGGCACTACTGGTACTCTAGGATTAATACCTGTGGTGTGATAAACTCCCATATCTACGCCAAAGTACCAATCCATTCTTGTTGCCCATATCGAGTTGAGTAAGAACAGGAGAATATTAGGCAACAAATTCTGATCTTCGTTATCCACGGGCGTATCGTCGCTACAAGGCAATTCATCTGTGCTTGGTAACGCATTTTTGAGATTGTGGGACAGCATAGTCGTTATCTCACGGGCGTTCAGTTTTTTAATTATAGGCTTTAGGTGATTTAGTAATTGATTTAAGGGATTTTCAAGTAAAAAAATATTGCATTTTTATTGTTGGTTATTGACAGTTAACAGTTAACAGTCATCAGTCAACAATTAATGTTTAATGAAAGGTTGCAGAAAATAAAGATTTATGTCACTTAAACAACATCAATATTGTTTAAATTAGGCTCTAAACCCCAGATGGTACAGGAGTTTGGGCGATCGCAGTTGTCGTGAAACTTAATAATTTCCCCATTTTATAAGGGCTACAAGTTTTGAGAGAATCAGACAACGATGAGAAAACCAGCAATCATAAGTCCATCTGTTAACGGACTCTGTGTTATTTCAGTTTAAAAGGGAGAAAACTTGATGAAATTGGCTTACTGGATGTATGCAGGGCCAGCGCACATTGGTACGCTGAGAATTGCCAGTTCTTTTAAGAATGTCCATGCCATCATGCACGCCCCACTAGGCGATGACTATTTTAATGTCATGCGCTCCATGCTATCGCGGGAAAGGAACTTTACTCCGGTAACAGCCAGTGTTGTAGATCGCAACGTTTTAGCACGTGGTTCTCAAGAAAAGGTGGTAGAAAATATCACCCGCAAAGATGCCGAGGAACACCCAGATTTAATTGTCTTAACTCCCACCTGCACTTCTAGTATTCTGCAAGAAGACTTGCACAACTTTGTCGAACGGGCACAAATAGAATCGAAAGGCGATGTCATGTTAGCGGATGTGAACCACTACCGCTATAACGAACTGCAAGCAGCCGATCGCACTTTGCAACAAATAGTGAAATTCTACATTGAGAAAGCCCGCAAAAAAGGCGAACTACCAGAAGGCAAAACTGCAAACCCCTCAGTCAATATCATCGGGATTTCTACCCTGGGTTTCCACAACCAGCATGATTGCACCGAACTGAAAAGGCTGATGGCTGATTTGGGAATTGAGGTGAACACCGTGATTCCTGAAGGCGCTTCTGTCAACGAATTGAAGAAGATGCCCCAAGCTTGGTTTAACCTAGTACCTTATCGCGAACTCGGTTTAACAACAGCGCGTTACCTGGAAGAACAATTCGGCACTCCTTACGTAGACATTACCCCAATGGGTGTTGTAGAAACTGCTCGTTGTATCCGAAAAATTCAGCAGGTAATTAACGCTCAAGGTGCTGAGGTAGAGTACGAAGAGTTCATCAACGAGCAAACTCTGTATGTATCGCAGGCTGCTTGGTTCTCCCGTTCCATTGACTGTCAAAACTTAACTGGTAAAAAAGCCGTCGTGTTTGGTGACAACACCCACGCCGCCGCCATGACTAAGATTTTGTCACGGGAAATGGGGATTCACGTTGTTTGGGCGGGAACCTACTGCAAATATGATGCAGACTGGTTCCGCGAACAAGTGAGTGAATATTGCGATGAGGTTCTCATTACCGACGATCACGGGGAAATTGGCGATGCGATCGCCCGCGTCGAACCTTCCGCCATCTTCGGTACACAAATGGAACGCCACGTTGGTAAGCGCTTGAATATTCCCTGCGGCGTAATTGCTGCACCCATCCACGTGCAAAACTTCCCCATTGGTTACAAACCATTCTTGGGTTACGAAGGTACAAATCAGGTCACAGATTTAATCTACAATTCCTTTACTTTAGGAATGGAAGATCATCTGTTAGAAATCTTCGGTGGACACGACACTAAAGAAGTGATTACCAAAGGAATTTCTGCCGAATCTGATTTGAATTGGACAAAAGATGGTTTAGCAGAACTGAACAAAATTCCGGGATTTGTGCGCGGTAAAGTGAAACGCAACACCGAAAAATTTGCACGCGATCGCGGCATTAAAGATATCAATTCTGAAGTGCTTTACGCTGCAAAAGAAGCTGTAGGCGCTTAATTGAATAGTTGAATTCAGAAAATTCAGGGTGAAGAGTAAGAGATACTTTTTACCCTGATTTTTTTAACTATAAATATAGTGGCAAAACTTAAATTATAAGATACAGCAAACCTAAATTTTATTTTTACCCTTTGGGGAACGACTTCATCGAACTTGTACTACCCTGTGGAAAGCCTTTCCGCGACGCGTTTCGTGGTAATAATTTTTAGCTCACGACATATCTGAGATTGCTATGGCAATAACGATAAAACTAATGGCTGATTATGGGTGCGACCCTTTATGGTGGGCAGATGCTGATAAAGTTGGTAATATCGATCCAGCAAAATTGCCCCTCAGTCAAGAAACCATAAATCGCCTAAAAAATTGGGCTAGTGATTATAATGCAAGCTTAAACTGGCAAGATCCTGCTAACTCACCAGATTTAAGTCCAGAAGCTGAAGCAGCTTTTGAGGAAGAAGGAATTAACCTGTGGAAGCAACTACAAACAGAGTTAGCACCTAATTATCAAGTTATCTATTTCAGCGAGTTACTAGGTAAAGTGATAGTGCATCCCAGTGAGTGCGCGGTAAAGTGAAACGCAACACCGAAAAATTTGCGCGCGATCGCGGCATTAAAGATATCAATTCTGAAGTGCTTTACGCTGCAAAAGAAGCTGTAGGCGCATAGTTTTGCGACTATAGCAGATTGCTCAATCAGGTTCGGTTAAGAATTTTTCTTCATAATGTTTTGGAGACGCGATTAATCGCGTCTCTACTAAAATTTACTTGTGGTAATTCCACATCCTGTGAATAATCTTGGGAGATAGGAAGACGAGAAAAATCGTACTCAGTTTAATTTACTTGTAGTTGGATTAAGAGATTGATTAAATTTCCCTCCGCATATCCCGCGAGTACTTGCAATTCGGCTTCTCTTAATTTTTTAAGAATAAGACGAAATTTCTGTTCTATAACTTTTTTAGTCTGATTTTTGCATAAATATTCTACTACTGGTTTTAATAGCATCTGGATTTGATGTTCTCGGATGTAATCAGGTACGGAAGCTTGAATAATCGTATGAGTTCTCAATAAATCTAATTCGCTACTTTCTAACTCATTAATGATTTTGTGAATGAAAAGATTGCTCACATATTCCATCACCACATTTTGTAGCGTCAGACCTTCATCAGTAGATTGAATTAAACAACGTCGTGATAGAGAATTCAAAGCTTCTCGAACTTCCTTTGCAGATAAACCCAAAACATCCTCAATTAAATCATTTTCCAACACTGGTTGACGATAAATTGCTAACCAATACATTAAAGATTGTTCTGGTTTAGATAATCTTTGAAACTGTTGTGTCAATAAATCTTCAATATCATCAAAAACCGTAGTTTCCGAATTTAAAAAAGCTCTAATATCTCCATTAAACAGCTTTTTAATTGTTGCTGGCACAATTTGTAAAGCCAAAGGATTACCGTGATAATGCTTTACCAAATCTTTAATATCTTCTGCACAACCAGTTATTCCCCTCGCAGTCAAAATTTCTGTTGCTGACTCCAAACCTCCCAACTCCCAAACCCGCACAGGTAAACTTTCCCCCGCTAATCGTCGCACTTCTAGAAACTGTTCACGACTAGTTAACAGCAAACAACTTTGATGCTGTGATTCTCCCACCTGGCGAAATAACTCACCATAACCTGCATATCCTTGGAGATAGCAACCCGTAGAAGCACCACCTTGCAAAATTGATTCCCCATTATCGAGGATTAGCAAACAACGGGAAGTATTTAAATATTCGATAAGTCGCGTGATTTTTTCCCCTAAACTTTCCGGTAAATCAACTTCTTGCTGCGGGGAAAGAAACCGCACCACATCCGCAATGATTTTTTCTACCGTCGGTGCTTCTCGCAGACTGCGCCAAATAATGTAGTCAAATTCCCCACTTACCTCCTCCGCTAATTTTTTCGCCAAAGCAGTTTTACCCACACCACCCATCGCCAAAATACTCACCAGGCGACATTTATCGTTAATTAGCCATTGTTTTAATTGGGTTCGTTCTATACTTCTATCGTAGAAAATTGGTATATTCGGCGCACCATCCCAGTCATACTGAGAAATCGGTGATGATTCATCTGTCTTTTTCGCGCTTTCAACTTCATCCTCAGTCTCAACAACCTCCTCCCAGTCTAGGTTCAGAACTTGGCAAAAAGCCTTGAAATATACAGGTTTAACTGGTTTACCCCATAGAAAGCGTTTCCAAGTCCCAATCGACACAGTTGCAGGAACAAGATTTTTACCATTTTTCACTGGCGCTATAAAATTACTTGCCTCTTCCAGCCATTCTTCTCGGTCAATGGCTATTTCTCGTGAATTCCGCGCTTGTCTGATTTGCTTTAGCCCTGTTGGGGATGATTTTAAGCTCCGCATTGTTACTGATTGTTGTTGTGGTTTCAAGTACATTTACGGAACACTACACAGTGGGGTGTAACTGATCCGGAATTGTGCTTGCGACTTTTCAGTAACTTCATGGATGATGGTGATGTGAAAAGATACAGAGTGTCGGTGGAAGGATAATATTGCCAAAAATGTCACCATAATATTGCCACGACAAAGCTCAAAACATTTATTCTGTCGTTAATCACTGATGCCAAAAATTTGGCAATTGGAATGATAATACTGCCGAAAACTAAAAATGGAACAATAAGCGTGCCAAAATTGTTAAATTAGATGACTCGTTCAAAACGCTTTTGTAGCTAGAGGTACAATTAATAACACATCAGATCCCGTGCAATGGCTTGAGTCATCATCGGCTACTGTTTCTCGCAATTAATTAGTGTTTGCTACTTCTGACGTGCCATTGTTATAGACTGCATGTCTAACTCAAGTTTCAGGGAGTAAGAAAAATGCTCACCGATTACGAGTTTAAAAAATGGTGTAGCGACCAAAAATTATCAAAATTATCAATCTTAACTCTTACGGATATTCGGTCTAGTGAGCCAGCGCGACGAGTTGGGGGTGGAAGAAAGAATGTTTCAGGTTTTTATCCCAGCAAAAAGAATCAAAAAAGCATTCAATTTGAGTCTCATAAAGTCGAGCTTCCCTTTATTTATGAACTAGAGCATGATGAGTCGGTTCTGGAATATTACGACCAACCTCCGGCATTTAAAATAAATTACCAGTCCAAGTCGGGAAGAAATCTTGGATTTTTCTATACCCCGGACTTTTTCGTTATCAGAGCTTCGAGCGCTGGGTGGGTAGAGTGTAAAACAGAAAAAGAATTACAAAAGTTGCTTGTCAAACAGCCTCATCGTTACAGCTTTAATAGTGATGGTTGTTGGTTATCACCACCTGCTTTATCGTATGCCGCACAATTTGGATTTGATTTTCAAATTTTTTCAGATGCTAAAATTAATTGGATTTTATACCGCAATCTAACATTTTTAGAAGATTATTATCGTGCTATTGATGAATCCAAAAATCTGAGGGATAGGTCAGACGAGTTAATTGAAAATATTGTTCGTTCCCAACCAGGGATAACGCTGAATCAATTGCTTGACAATAAGTTAGGAATTAGCGCCGACTCGATTTATTTTTTAATTGCTAGCGAGCAGATTTATATAGATTTAGGGGCGTGCTTACTAGTTGAGCCAGAACAATGCCAAGTTTTTTGTGACCGAGAGTATGCTTCTTCCCATAAATCGATATTTTTGTCATTGCGAAGTGCAGATACAATAACTCTTCCAGTCATAAATTTAGTTCCCAAAGAACAAATAAACTGGAATGGTCAAATCTATACATTGATAAAAGTTGGTCATACACAAATTACTCTGCGCTCTGAATTAGGAGAGTTGATTGACTTACCAGTTACCGAACTAGAGAGTAAAATTCGGCTGGGTCAAATAACAGTTAATAAACAGATGTATGCTGGCAGTAACCCCGACGAATTAAATTCAATATTAAGGGGTGCAAGCCAAAAAGATTTAGAAGATGCTAACCGACGTTACAGAAGTATTGAACCAATATTGTTAGGTCAAAAAATAGAAAATCCAACAGTCCCAGAACGCACTTTAAGGGATTGGCTAGCCAAATATAAACAGGCTCAACAACAGTACGGCTACGGCTATATTGGGCTTTTAAATCACTCCCATAAAAAAGGGAACCGCAACCGGAAGTTACCCGAACAAATCTTAGAATTAATCAATGAATTTATTACGCAAAGCTACGAAACCCACAAACAAAAACGCAAGTACGAGGTATATGGAGCTTTTTGTAATGCTTGCGTCAATGCAGACATTCCAGACGACCAAATTCCTAGCTATAAAACATTTATTAGCGAGATAAAAAAGCGTAGTGGTTGGCAGCAAACTTGTAGCAGAGAAGGACATAGAGCTGCTTACCCACAACAATCGTTTTACTGGGAATTAGAGCTAACAACACCAAAACACGGAGATAGGTCTTTAGAGGTTTGTCATATTGACCACACAAAATTGGACATAGAGCTACGATGTTCACATACAAACCAAGTACTTGGCAGACCTTGGGCTACATTTCTGGTAGACGCTTACAGCAGAAGAATATTAGCAGTTTATTTAACTTTTGACCCTCCGAGTTACCGCAGTTGCATGATGGTACTGCGGATTTGTGTAATGCGCTACTCACGTTTGCCCCAAATCATAGTCACAGACAACGGTAAAGAATTCCACAGTACCTACTTCGAGAGCTTGTTAGCTCTGTTTGAATGCACGCTCAAACACCGTCCCCCTGCTGCATCCCGATTTAGTGGCGTTTGCGAGCGTTTATTTGGAACAGCTAACACTCAATTTGTTTATAACTTAGCTGGTAACACGCAGATTACCAAAAAAGTCAGGTTGATGACCAAAACAGTCAACCCTAAAAATCTAGCAATTTGGACTCTTGGGTTATTGTATCTGTATCTTTGCGAATGGGCTTACTCAGAATATGACACAACAGAACATCCAGCTTTAGGGATGTCTCCTTCTGACGCATTTAATCAAGGTATGGCAAAGTATGGATTAAGAACTCACCGACTCATACCCTGGGACGAAAACTTGAGAATTTTAACTTTACCAACAACACAATCACAGAAAGTAAAAGTTCACCCAGTCCAAGGGATACAAATTCGAGGAATTCATTACTGGAATTCGGCTTTCCGCGACCCTAGTATTCACAAAACGTATGTGGCAATAAGATACGACCCATTTGATATTGGGATTGCTTATGCCTATGTTCGTGGTCAGTGGATTGAATGTATTAGCGAATATTATGCAGCTTTTAAAGGGCGTTCAGAAAAAGAGATTTGGCTGGCAACAACTGAGTTGCAAAAACGTAAAACCAATCATCATCAAGAATTTAAAGTTCGAGCCAAAAAATTAGCAGAATTTCTTTCATCAGCAGAAGCAGAAGAGGTTTTACTTGCACAACGTCTCCGAGATAATCAAGGAAAAGAAGTATTTAAACTCATTGAGTGTGAAAGAAATAAAATTCAATTTCATGAATCATTAAATTTGATAGAAACAGTAGCTTTTGAGTCAAGTGAAAATCACAATTCAGAATCAGTTCAAGTAGAAAGCGTTACTCAAATACCTACTAAACTCCAAATTTTTGATTCTTATTAATCATGTCTAATCAAAAGCATTTTCCCACAGCATTACTGACACAATCAACGACGGAAAAGCTATTGTACTTCGACAATTATACAATGGCACACCCTCGGCTAGAAGAAGCCTTCAATTTTCTCAAACTGGCGGTTAGTAATTCTTCGGAATCACGAATTATCTTTATTTATGGTCCAACAGGGGTTGGCAAAACTACCCTACGTTTACTAATTGAAAAGTGGTTAGTTGAGTCGAATTTACCGCAACTCGAAATTGACCCAGGTTGCTTACCATTCGCATCAGTTGAGGCAGTGGTTCAAAAATCAGGGGTATTTAACTCGAAAGACCATATTAAGCGCTGCTTATTTGCCCTTAATGAACCATTAATTGAACATAAGATAGACTACGGCACACGAGGTATTTATCGGAACAATTCGGGGCAAATTGTGATTGAGTCAAAAGTTATTGAAACAGATTTAGGATGGGCGTTAGAGCAAGCTCTTAAACATCGCAAACCCAAAATATTTTTTATTGATGAAGCTCATCATATGCTAATGGTAGCCTCTGGACGCAAGCTAACAGATTTACCTGAAGCTATAAAGTCATTAGCTAACAGAACTGGAGTTGTACATGGTCTAGTAGGCACATACGAATTATTGACCCTACATGATGTTGGCGACCAGTTAAGCCGACGTAGTGTTTACTTACATTTTCCCCGTTACCATGCTGATATAGAACAAGACAGAGAAGTATTCCAAAGTGTGGTTTGGGGTTTTCAACTAAGGATGCCATTACAGCAAGAGCCTGATTTAGTATCACATTGGGATTACTGTTATGAGCGAAGTTTGGGTTGTGTAGGCATTCTTAAAAACTGGTTTCAGAACGCATTGTTCGATGCAATTAATGAAGGATCTGACTCTGTTGAGCTTAAACATCTAGAACGTCGCGCCTTATCGGTTGCCCAATGTCGAAACATCCTCAAAAAAATTAAAGAAGGAGAGAATAATCAGGCACAAATTGAGGGAGAAGTTCAGCAACTGCGTGCGGAATTGGGCTTACCAATAAAATCTGCGCTAATTGATAACGACATTAAACAAGTTGAGATTCAACCACAACAGAGTAACTCAACTTTGAGAAAAGTGCAGTCTAAAGTCGGACAACCATTACCTAAGCGTCGTCAAGTAGGAACTTGAGTGATATGTCCACATTAACCCTAAAACTTTACCCATCGTGGGATACGCAAAAATCTCCGATTCCACCAAGAAGCCGTTTGTATAATCTAGAGCCAATTGGTATAGGGACTCCTTATGTAGAAAGTTTAACAAGCTATGTCATTAGACTAGCTGAACAACATTGCATCACTACTAGAAGGCTACTGATAAAGGAAATTGCCCCATTTATGGGTAGAGAACCGAAATTATCAAACTTAAGAAATGAAAGAAATGAAAGTATCGGCAAAATACTTGGAGTTAATAGAGATAGAACAGCAACTAATGGAACGGGCTTAATGGCAACTAATTTAGTACGTGCAATGTCCATCCTGACGAAACGAACAGACTTATATTTTCTTACCCTTAGACCTTGGGAAAAGGTGCTTTCTAAAAGGGATTTACTTCGCCATGAGCGTGTTTGGTGTCCTTCTTGTTACCAAGAATGGCGTGATACTAACAAAAGTATTTATGAGCCACTTCTTTGGTGTATTAATGTAGTTCAGATTTGTCCAATCCACCACCATCCTTTTTTATCAGTGTGTCCCCATTGTTTGAATCAACAACTTGTACTTTCTGGTGATTCTCAGACCGGACACTGTAATAAATGCGGTAAATGGCTGGGGAGTTACCGATACAAAAGTGGTGGAGTCAACCAAATGAAAAAAGCGGATGAAATTGCTTGGCAACTTTATGTGAATCACGAATTGGGAGAATTAATCGCATCTGCACCCACTATCATATCTCCGATTGATTCAAATCGGATTAGTCAGACAATTTCTAATTTTATTAATCAAGCATTTCAATCAAATCAAGCTGCTTTATCTCGCGCTATTTCAGTAAATCAAGCAACAATTGGTTCATGGTGTAAAGGAAAAGTAATACCTCAAATAGATAAACTTTTGCTACTAAGTCATCAGATGAGAATCAAATTGCTTGATTTTTTAACAACAGATATTTTATTTTTTGATAATATTGCTTGTGGCTCATCAACAAATCAAGCCGAACAACCAAGAAAGTCCTATAAAAGAATCAATTCCGAGAGAAAGCAAGTTTTAAATATAGTTCTTCAAGAAGTAATTAATGAGTACCCACCACCTTCTTTAGAAGATGTCGCGTTTCGTCTAAAACATTATCCGCTTTGTTTACAGAATCATTTTCCCGAATTATGTCAAATAATAAAAGTTAGACACGCTGATTATAAAAGCGTGAGTAGACAGCAAAAAATTCAACCTATTCTCGAATTAGCACTTCAAGAATTTCCACCTCCTTCATTCCTAGAAATTTCTCGACGACTAGGTTACAAAAATAACAGCTATTTATACAGATATTTTCCTGAACTTTCTCGTTCTATCTCCAAGCGTTACCAAGAATACAATAATGCAATTGGTAAGAAAAAAAGAGAACTTGTATGCCAAGAAATACAAAATGTTGCTCAATTGCTTCATTCACAAGGACAAAAACCTACACAACGTCGGGTTACTCAACTTCTTACCAAGCCGGGAGTGATGCGTAACCTTTGGGTGAGGTCTTACTTACGTGAAATTCGGCAGTCTCTTGGCTATGATTAACACATTTGGCAACTGAGTACAACCTATGCTTAGGATTAGAAGTATAATTTTGCCGAAGTTAATTGGAAGCATAAGCAAGCCATTCCGGCAATATTATCCTTCCACCGACACAGAGTGATTTGTAAAGGGTGTAGCCCCTGGTGACAGCTTCGCTATATCTACGCCAATAGGAGTGAAACAATGCTACTAGATTGGTTAGTTAATGGCTTACCAGAATTTTCAAAGCCGAAAGATGAAAACAGTAACAAAATAATTGGTGATTTCCAAAAACTATTACCACGTATTATGGGTATATCAGAAGTAATTGATAGCATAAATTACGATGAAACTATCAAATATTTTAAATTAGAGCGACCATCTGATAAAAGAGTTCAAAAAGGTGTAATTATTCGCCAAAATCATTATCAGGGTACTTTGCTAATAGCACAACTCTTCTTGGATAAAAATGATCGGATAGTTTTGCGCTCAGATGGAACTCCCTATGGAAAAAAGTTAGTACTTGAAAGATTAGATGCAAAATTAGATAAGTCTTTCGGTACTTATGACTTAATTTTTGTGGAATTAGAAAGTAATAAATCGCAAATCTATGAGTTAAGTCAATCGATATTTTCTCATTTCAGTCAACAATTACAAGAAATTGTGACAGTACCGGATATCTTACCTGTAATGACTTATGAATCAGCCATTAGGTATTTTGTTACAGAACGTCCAGAAGATACAACCATAGAAAAAGGAGCTATTCTTCGTCAACCTCATTCACGAGGTCAACTTATAATCCAGGTTTTTTTAAACAATGATAATAAGTTAGTTTATCGTCATGATAGAAAACCTTATGGTCGTCAGATAATATCTAAAGAATTAGATGACGAACTATTAGAAGCTTTTGATGGCAAAAATATCATTATTGTGGAGTAAATATATTATGGATCCATTTACTATATTTATTTTAGGTTCCGCACTATTAGGAGTAGGAGCAGGAATTGCGATATTTGTTGCTATCTTAACTTTTTCAATACTTACTGAATGGTTTCAAGAACACGAAGCTATTGCGACTAAAGAAGAGAATATAGCTGTGACAGTAGAAAATGCAATTGAAAATGGAAAAGCAACTACTGTACAAGGTATTTTTAATAAAAATAAGAAGGAGTTCGTTCAAAAACGTGTAATAGAGCATAACAAAGTTGACCAAGAGGTACGCGATCTTCATCGAAATAGTAAGGTTGTAATTTGGCAGTAAAGTAATACATTCATTATTGATTAACAAATGAACTCATCCAACAATATTCTAATTCAAGGTATTCCTGATAGTATACCTGAGCCAATAGCTGCTATTTTTCGCTCTAGACTATTGAATGCAACCAATAAGTTTATAGATGAAACTGGTCTAGAAAGTATCAAAGTAACTGTTGGTGATGCAAAAACTTTACAGAACACGGAAGTAAAACAATATAACTCCATCGCAGAAAGTGAAAGTAATCAGGAAAAGGCTAGTAACGATTTATCAACACAAGAACGTGCTTGTAGATATAAAGCTCAAGAACCACTATTTGCTTTTGAACAATTAATAGTGCCTAAAGAAGTAGAAGAAGACTTACTTTTAGCTGTTGACTTAATTCACTTAGAAGCAAAAGTCTTTGATGAATGGGGTTTGCGAAAAATAGAGCCATTTCCACGTACAGCACTTAATTTCTATGGAGCACCTGGAACAGGAAAAACTTTGTCAGCACATGCTATAGCATCCAAAATAAATCGACCGATTTTAGTTGCTAGCTATGCTCAGATTGAAAGTATGTATCATGGTGAGGGACCAAAAAATGTTGAAGCAATTTTCCTTGCAGCAGAACGAGAAAATGCTGTGTTATTTATAGATGAAGCAGATTCCTTACTATCTAAGCGACTAACAAATGTAACGCAAGGCTCAGAACAAGCTATCAACTCGATGCGTAGTCAGTTGTTAATTTGTCTAGAGAAATTTCGTGGAGTCGTAATATTTTCTACAAATCTTGTTGAAAACTACGATAAAGCATTTGAAACACGGGTGCGTCATGTTCGTTTTCCAATGCCGGATGAAAAATGCAGACGAGAAATTTGGAAGCGACATCTCCCCGAACAAATGCCATTAGAAAAAGATGTCACTTTTGAAAGACTTGCCCAAGTTGATGATGTTTGTGGTAGGGACATAAAAAATGCTGTTATTGATGCAGCAATGAGAGCAGGAAGACAAGAGAAAAGAAGTGTTGCAGTTAGTGATTTACTTAATTCTATTGAGCGAATTAAAGCAGCACGTATTCAAACCAACTCTGAATCACAAAAGCTACAACCCGAGGAAGAAGAGAAAGTGAGAAATCAGGTACTAGAAGCTTTATCTCAGCAAGCAAAACAACAAAATGGTGCAGATAATTATATAAACTAAAAACTAAAAATTATTAGTGATTTATAAAGTAGATAGGCATAAACAAATACAACTAGCAACATCAGTAATTTATAAATACTAAAAAATTATTGATTAACACGGTTATATTATTTTATGCTGTCTTACTTTTATTGTTGATTCTTTATAAATATTTTTATCGAAATAAAATGCAGTTTTTTATAATTATATTTCGTATGCCAATAGGTTTGATAGGTCTATTTATTAGCATAATATTCTGGACTACAATTTTTATTTCGGAAACAATAATTGTTTTTATTTGTTTTCCTATAGCAGCAATTTTCAGTAGTCGTATTCATATAGAATCTTCTTTTATAGGTAATTATCCTAATTCAAATCCGATTGAAAATATTAGCGAAAATATACAAAATATTTGGGGATGGGTTTTTGATACATGGTAATCAAAAAAGATTAATAAATAATAATTTTAACTTTATAATAATGTTCTCCAACGAAAACAATAATGCAGCCTTATCCATTGCTGGGCTAGCTGTAGTCGCAACTGGAATATGGACAATTTTCACTAACTCCAATAACTCAAATAGCGACCAAATTCAAACGCAAATTCAAGCTTCATTTAATCAAGCAGTCGCATTAACTCAACAAGGAAACTATTATCAAGCAACCCAGATATTCTTCCAGATTCTGCAAACCAATCCTCAACACGCACATACCTATAACTATCTTGCTTGGATTTACGCAATTCATAACTTTCAACTCGATCAAGCACTTGCATTTGCAAACAAAGCTGTTCAACTAGCAACTAATCATATTGATAAAGCTTGTTTTATTGACACACTTGCAGAAGTTTATGCTTGTAGACAAGAATTGGATACAGCAATAAAATTATCTCTAGAATACTTAAATATACTTCAAAGTATTAATCAATATCCCAGTCAACCAACAACTTATTTCCGTTTAGCATCGTGCTATCGAGTCAAGCAAGATTTTCGTAGCGCTTACAATGTTATTCAACAAATATTACAATCTAATAATCTCGGCGCAAGAGACTATGCCACCATTGGCGATATATTTTATATGATGGGAAATACCGTTTTGATGAAAGGAGTTTATCATGACGCTATCTATCATTATAATAATGCTGAAATTCAATATAAACATGCAATTCAAGTAGCTGGTAATCAAAATATTCCCCAAGGTATTTTATTATTTCAGCTAAGTCGTAATATTGGAGACAAGGGTGTCGCTTTTTATTACCTAAAAGATTATCATAATTCTAAAATAACGCATCAGGAAGCATACCAAATATATCCTTATAATCCTTATCCACCAGTTAATTTAGCGCTAATAGCAGCACGAGATAAAAATTATCAAGAAATGCTTTGTTGGTTAGGGATTGCAATGCCTTATATTGTTGATAATCCTCCTTTCATTCAACAAGGACATCTCATCTCAACTATGCTGAATGATTTGGATTTTTATGAATACAGAGATGATGTTTTAGGTTTACTTTTAAATCATGGCAAAATTAATTCTCTAGACTATCAACGATATTTAAAAAATTGGATGGAGCAAAAATCAAGCCCTACACATCAGTTGGCTAACTTCTCTCAGCAAAATTTCTATGCCGAGGTTACAGGTGTCGCTGGGAATGTAGAAGGAAATTTTATGTATCAGCCTCAAAGTACTTGTGAAAAAACTAAAAACTAATAAATTGATGATCAGGAGATAATTTTATGTCAGATAATTTCAAAGTACAAATGAATATGAATCAGGCAACTATTTCCGGTGGTGTCGCTGGGAATGTTGAAGGCGATTTTAACGTTAACCAAACAAAAAATAATTTATCCGAAGCAGCAGCAGAAATCCAACAGCTACTTAACCAATTATCCCAAAGCTACCCGACAACCACAACAGCCGAAAAAATGACGGTAGCAAGTGCAGCAATTCAACACATAGAAAATAATCATGCCCTGCGTCAACGAGTACTCAGCGCGTTAAAAACTGGTGGTATCCAAGCATTAGGACAAATACTAAATCACCCCGCAGCTACATTTTTAATTGCTGCTTTGGAAGATTGGCAAAAAAGCCACAATTAGGGACTTCCAAATAAAAAATATCCCAGTATTTATTGTGGGGTAGATATCTTGTCCGCCCAGTTTATGTGGCAGGCAAGATGCCCGCTCCACAAGATGGAATAATTTATTTCTTGGAGATCCCTTAAATCATACCATTTTGAAAAAAGAACGCGACAGATGAATAGTAGGGGCACGGCATCCACAATCTTTTGGTATAGTCAATTATCTTATTGGTGCCGTGCCCCTATAAAGCATTTATCTGGCGCAAAAATCATTTGAATTGGTACAATTCAAAATTCCTCATTAAATTACGAATTACGAATTACGAATTACCAATTCTCTAAGGTGTACTTGTCGGCGTAGGCGTAGCCGTCTCTGTTGGTGTCGGCGTAATTGTTTCCGTGGGCGTTGGTATAGGTGTTTCGGTAACTGTGGGTGTGGGTGTTGGGGTTGGGGGAGTAGGAGATTCGGCTTTGATGCTGAGTTCATAATCTGCTGATTGTGAGGCTGTGGAAACAACCACAAACTCATAAAAGCCATCTTCTGGGAGTTTGATTGATAAACTCCGTTGCGTTGAATCTTGTAAAAATTGGATTTTGCCGGAGGGGGAATAAATTGATAATAAAACTTTGGTATTGGCTTTTAAATTCGCTGTTAAAGATTGTTCTTTAACTAATTGAGCGATGTAGACTTTGCCATTACTAGGAGAAAGAGTACCACTAACAGATTTACTAACAGTACCTTGATCAAAAATTATTTTCTCAAAAGCGCTTCCAGCTAAAATGGCGCTGAGTTTATCACTCACAAACCCATACCAAACTTGTCCAATTGGTTTATCAATAAAAGTTTTGTTGCGCTGGTTAGGAAAGGCTGCAAAGAAAGCTACATCACCTAAATCATATAAAGAACGGCTACCAACATTTACTTGGTTAACTTCCACTTTCCAGCGATCGCGTTCTGCTGATGTGTAGGTTCCTAGCTGCTGGCGGGCTTTGGCGCTGAGTAGGGCTAGTTTGTCTAAAGTTTCTGCGGCTTGTTTATCCCATTGTGCCCGTAAACTCTCATCTTCTGGCCCATCGCTGAGGGTTCTTCCCTGTAAACTGGGGTTTTTCTCCCAGAACAGCTGATTTACCAAATTCACGTAAAAGTTATAGTCTATCCCCAATTGTTGACGGCGATCGCGCAATCTATTTTTGCGTTGCTGTTCTGCTTGGGAATACTGGGGTGCGGGTGTGGTGGGGGTTGCTGTGGGTGTGGGTGTCACTCCGCCAAGATTACCACCGTCCGATTGAATTAAATTTTTCACTCCCCACAAACCAACTCCCGCCAGACTCGCCCCTAATAGCACTGCTAAAACAGTCTTGACGGGTGATGAAGAATTTTGAGGTTCCGGGGAACGAACAGGAACAGGGGGAGGGGGAGATGGTGAAATCGCAATAGTTCCCGATTCAGTTGGTTGTGTAGGACGTTGAATGGGTGGTTGAATTGGTGGTTGAATTGGCGGTTGAGTCGGTGCTTGAGTTTGTGCGTTCCCAATAGTCACTACCGGGGAGTTCAGCAGTTGTAAAACTTGATGCGCCGATTGATAGCGATCGCCTGGTCGGGGCGATAACATTTTATTGAATAATTGTCCTAAAGCTGGGCTGAGTCTAACTTCGCGTTCCCATTGCCAACTGAGGGTATAAGTATCAATTAAATCGTTTGGCTGTTTACCTGTCAGTAAAACTAACATAGTAGCCGCCAAAGCATATAAATCGCTGTGGGGAGACACCAAACCAGTTTGCATTTGTTCTGGAGGTGCAAATCCCACTTTACCCAGGAGAGTGGGTGAGGGTGGAGAGCCGACAACACCCGGCTGATAATATTGGGAAGCTACAGTGGCGACTACTTGCTTTACACCACCAAAATCAATTAATACTGGCAGTTGATCGCTTTTGCGAAGAATTAAATTATCTGGGGAAATATCGCGATGAATAACTCCCAAGGAGTGAATGTACTCCAACACCGGGAGAATTTGCTGTAAAAGTTGGCGAATTTCCGCTTCCGTAAACCGCAAACCTTGCTGCTGACGATTATTTAATAGAGAACTATAAGTTTCTCCTTCCACATAATCTTGCACCAAAAACAGGTATTCTTTCCCACCCAAATTGATGCGAAACAATTCCCGAAAACGGGGAATTTGGGGATGTTGTAGCTGATAAAGAACACTAGCTTCGCGCTGAAACAGTTCTTCCGCCTTTTGTAAAACATAAGCCGTTTGTACTTGCGGCGAAAACTCCTTTAAAACACACAATTCACGGAATCTATTGATATCCTCCGCCAAATAAGTGCGCCCAAAACCACCTTGTCCAATTTGATGCAAAATCGCATAGCGATCGCCTAAAATTTTTCCCGCTTGGATACTATAATTTACAGGCTGATCTGCTAGCTTTTCGCCACAATTGTGACAAAAACGACTACCAACCGGATTTTCATGTCCTTGAGAGCAATACACAGAAGGCATATAAAATTAGTTTATATTCATAGGGCATGGGGCATTGAGAGTACTGAGTGCTGAGTTCTGAGTCAGGAGTTATAAAGTTATTCGCTTTTTCTCTTCCCAGTCCCCAGTCCCCAGTCCCCAATCCCCGATACCCCTAATTGCCAGATTTTACTTTACTTACTTGATCGGCTGCGATCGCATACCAAATTTGACCATAGGTTTGTTGATTGAGTTTCCCACGCTGTTGACCGGGAAACAACCGATCAAATTTAGCATAGGTATCTTTTGTTAGTTGATTCAGGGTGTAATTACCAAATTCACCGTTGCTGGCTTGTCGCCTCCAGGTATCGAAATCTTTTTGACTGTAGCTTCCTAGTTTACGACGAGCGGCTGAATTGAGATTGGCTTGTTCCAATTTTTGCAACAGGTTTTCTGCAATCCCGTTCCAATCATCTCGGAATCGCGCATCTTCGGCGCTAGAGGTAAGGCTACGCCCTTGTAATTCTGGATGTTTTGTATAAAACAAGTTATCTACCATCCGGATGAAAAAGCCTTCGGGAATTTCCAGTTGTTGACGGCGACTTAAAATATCGCTGATGCGGCTTTTTCCTTTGTCGCTAACTGGCTGACCAATGGGTAAAGAAATCGAGGGAATTGATGGGACAGAAATTGAAGATACCGCCCGAATTACACCATTGACTACCGCGAACGTACCAGCAACAATTAACCCTACTGCAGCCGTTCCTCCCAAGCTGACAATAAAAGGACGTAACCAAACCGGAGCAGGTATTTTATTACTAATTAATTGCGTTTGGCTCTTGATTTTACTAACAATTTTATTAGTCTGTTTACCTTGTTTACCTCCCGGAGCGACAATCATTGTCTTAAGTTTGGTAATGTAAGAGTTTGGTGGTTTGGTAGACATTTTTGTAGGTAACTCTTTCAAGACTTGATTGGCATTTTGGTAGCGAGCATTAGGTTGATAAGCTAACATCTTTTTAAATACTGCTTCCAATTTAGGACTGACTTTGATTTCTTTGCCCCAACGCCACATTCCTTGATAACTATCATAAAGCCCTTGTGGTTCCTTACCTGTAATCAACACCAAAGCTGTTACTGCTAAGGAGTACAAATCACTACTAAAAAATACTTTACCTTGTCGTAATTGCTCCTCTGGTGCATAGCCTGTTTTACCTAATAAAGTATTATTAGCCGCTAACTGCGTAAACCAAAACCCTTGAGATGCAGGTAATTGTTTCACACCCCCAAAGTCAATTAAGACTGGTAAATTATCAGAACGCCGCCAGATTAAATTATCGGGAGAAATATCGCGGTGTACTACATCTTTTGAGTGGAGATAAGCTAATACAGGTAAGATTTTTTCTAATAATAAAAGTACTTCTTCTTCAGTAAAAGTTTTGCCTTGGCTTTGGCGCTGTTCCAATAGCTGATAATAATTATCACCGTCTATATAATCTTGAACTAAAAAGAAAAAATCCCTACCGCCTAACTTCTCTTGTAGCGAAGCATGAAACTTGGGAATTTGTGGGTGCTGGAGTTTTGTTAGTACATTTGCTTCTCTCTCAAACAACTCCTTAGCTTTCTGTAAATCTTGCGGTTCTTCTACCTGGGGTGCAAATTCCTTCAGCACGCATTGCTGATCCCCTTGATTTTTATCCTCTGCCAAATAAGTACGCCCAAAGCCACCTTGACCGAGTTGACGTATAATTTTATAGCGTTTATCTACCAGCTGCCCTACAGGCAAAGGCAATGGTTCACCGCAATGAGTACAAAAACGGTTACTGCCATTATTTACGTGTTGTTTAGTGCAATATACCTGCATGGCGCTGAGGGATAGATAAGGATTTTTAATAAATTGCTACAAGAGGCTAGGCCCCATTTACAGAAATTGTCGCAACTTCTACCTTGAATCAGCAACAGGCGAAAAGTTTCCTTACATGTATTTAGTCGGAGAGACGCGATTAATCGCGTCTCTACAAAAGCTACCGTAGGGTGTGTTGTCGCGTAGCGCAACGCACCGCGAACCATTAAATATTTAAGGTGCGTTAGCCTACGGCATAACACACCCTACTGGCGTGTCTAGCCTTAAATGTTGCAATAAAGATGAATTTTATCCGCGTTTATCTGCGTTTATCTGCGTTTATCGGCGGTTAATTTTTTCTAACCTAACGCACTATTTTAGCCTTGCCAGGCCACTACGTTGAATTTTGGTCTCTTAATATAGGTTGAACTTTTTTGCATTTAATGCAACATCGTGCAGCGTTAAGGCTTAATGTTATAACTTTAATGCAATATCGTGCAGCATTAAGGGTTAATGTTGTAACCTAAAGGCAAAACCTTTGACCATTAAGGGTTAATGTTATAACTATCATGCAACATCGTGCAGCATTAAGGGTTAATGTTGTAACCTAAAGGCTTAATGTTGCAAAATAAAGACTTAAACCCTAGCACTAAAGAACTTGCCAGTCCCCAGTCCCCAATCCCCAACCCCCAATCCCCAACCCCCAATCATCTGCTAGACTAGCTTAAATTTGCAATTATAAAAGCTGCTAGCTCCGGGCTGAATATATAAAAATATGAGTGAAGCCTTATTTCGTGTCGAAAATCTGCGAGTTGCCTATCCTCAGTCTAGCGAAGAAGAACTCAATTGGGCGGTTGATGATGTATCTTTTACGCTGCAATCTGGCGAAAGAATGGGGCTAGTAGGAGAATCAGGTTGTGGGAAATCAACTCTGGGAAGGGCTGTTATGCGTTTGCTTCCCTCATCTAGCCGGATTGAAGGGAACGTAAATTTTCTAGGTAAAAAAGTATTTGATTTAACACCCCAAGAAATGCGGAAGTTTCGCGGGGAAGTGGTGGCGCTGATTTTCCAAGATCCGATGACGCGCCTAGATCCGTTGATGACTATTGGTAACCATTGTATAGAAACACTTCAGGCGCATTCACCAGAATTATCAAAAAAACAAGCCAAAGAAAAAGCGATCGCAACTTTAGAAAAGGTAAAAATCCCCGCGAGTCGGTGGAATCAGTATCCCCATGAGTTTAGCGGTGGGATGCGTCAACGGGTAGCTATAGCTTTGGCGTTACTTCTCAACCCAAAATTGATTGTGGCTGATGAACCCACTACTAGTTTAGATGTCACTGTCTCCGCCCAAATTTTGCAGGAATTAACGCGCCTGTGTGCGGAAGAAAATATGGGGCTATTGTTAATTTCTCACGACTTAGCAATGGTTGCCGAGTACTGCGATCGCATTGGCGTAATGTACCAAGGCAAAATGGTAGAGATGGGTTCTACAGAGTCAGTATTTCGCCAGCCTCAACATGAATATACGCGATCGCTTTTACAAGCAGCTTTGCATATTCAAGCTGTTGATGATATCGCCAATGAAGATTGGGCATTAGGAAGCGAAGATATTCCCGCACAAAACCCCATCTTGAAGATTACGGAACTCAAGCAGCATTACACCATCGAACCGAACTTTATTGAACGCATATTCAAAGCCCAAAATCAAACCATTAAAGCTGTAGATGGAATTAATTTAGAACTATACCCAGGAGAAATTTTAGGCTTAGTCGGGGAATCCGGTTGTGGGAAAAGCACCCTATCACGGACAATTTTGCAGCTTATTCGTCCCACTGCTGGTAAAGTCGAATTTTTAGGACAAGAATTAACCACCTTATCGCGCCAAGAAATTCGTTCCTCACGGCGACAAATGCAGATGGTGTTTCAAGATCCCCACGCTTGTCTTAATCCAGCGATGACAGTAGGACAAAGTATCGGAGATCCGTTATTAATTCACAACTTGGCTGATGCGACAAAAGCCAAAGAACAAGTTTTATGGATGCTGCAAAAAGTCGGCTTAACACCGCCAGAAGTATATTATCAGCGTTACCCCTCAGATTTATCTGGTGGACAACAGCAACGAGTTGCGATCGCGCGCGCTTTAATTACTCGTCCTAAACTATTAATCTGCGATGAACCCGTGAGTATGTTAGATGCTAGCGTCCAATCGCAAGTATTAGAGTTGATGCTGCAATTAAAAGAAGAGTTTGAGTTAACATACTTGTTTATCACCCATGACTTGTGGTTAGCGAGATTTTTATGCGATCGCATTGCAGTCATGAATGGTGGACAAATTGTCGAACTCGGCCCCACAAAACGAATTTTTGCTAATCCTCAACATCCTTATACTAAAACCCTACTAGCGGCTGCACCTTTATTAGCACGCGCTTAGGGGATTTCAATACTTGATGGGGAAGGGTAAAAGGGGAAGGGTAAAAGGGGAAGGGTAAAAGGGGGAAAGGATTTGTATTTTTCCTTTACCCTTTCCCCATTTTTGCAAATTGGTATAATTTCTGCGGGTTATATGATGTCCGGCAAATTACCCTTAATATGTCATTGCGAGCAGAACGAAGTGGAGCGAAGCAATCACAAGGACTCTGCGATTGCTTCACTTCGTTCGCAATGACGGGCATTTGAACGGACATGATATTAAGAGGAAAAGGAAAAGAAAGTAAAGAATTTGTATTTTCCCTTTCACCTTTCACCTTTCACCTTTCCCCTTGTTTGCAAATTGGTATAACTTCTCCGGCTCAAAATTGAGAAGAAAACATAAAAGGATTACAAGGTTAATTAGCAAGCAACAATAGTTACCTCTCCAATTACTTGTAATCCTTTGACACCACAATAATCTTCCAGCATTAGAGCAAAACTTGTTATTAAAGTACCTAACTTTGGATACAGCGAACTTCTACCAAAAGGTAGAAGTCACGATTAAATTACCATGTAATATTTGTCACACACAAATTGCTGATGACTGATACCAAAGCAAGTAATGTTTGCAACACATCAGTAATATTCTAGAGGGCAAGGCAGTGCCCATTGGTGTCAAAACAATTCAAAATTCAAAATTATCAATTCAAAATTACAATCAGTGGGGGCTTGAAACCCGCCACTGATTGTAGACCACTGATTCAAAGAATCAGTGGGGGCTTGTACCCAGAATTAATTAATTCAAAATTATTCTTCTTATTCATTTTGAATTTTGAATTTTGAATTTTGAATTCAAAAAGTGGTCAACTTAAGCTTAAAGCTATATAGGGCGGGCGTTGTACAAAAACTTTCGCCCTCATCCCCTAACCCCTTCTCCCCCAGGAGAAGGGGAATTAAATCTCTTGCTCCCCTCTCCCAGTGGGAGAGGGGTTGGGGGTGAGGGCGAAACCTTGCACAAGAGCGGGTTTCACGTTAAGTTGACACTACTGTTGCCCCTACAATCTGTCGGATTCTTTTTTCAAACTGGTATGAGCTTGATTTGGGATAGATTATACCATTAGCAAACAGGGCATTGAGCATTAGTAATTATTTACCATGCCCTATGCCCCATGCCCTAAGCTTCAATCACCACTCGTAAATTGCCGCGTTTTTTAGCTACACGACAAGCGGTAGTGCTACCAGAACGCTCAAATTCTAAATCGAGGACGGTAGGGCCGACGTGCAAATTATGCAGGGAAAGGCGATTGATTGACTCTGGTAAAGCCGGATCGATGATTCGCAAGCAGTTATTTTGCGCGTCAGGGACGAGGTTGACGATCATTTGTAGCAGTTGGAAAATACTACCAGTCGCCCAAGCTTGGGGAGTACAAGCGACAGGATATTGTACAGGCGCATTATCACCGTTGCGTTCGTAACCACAGAACAGTTCTGGGGGACGTTGATATGGTTGCTGGGTAGTCATATCTACCAAACCTTGGAAGAGTTCTAAAGCTTGATCGATTAACCCTAGCGATCGCAATCCCATTGCAATGATGGCGTTATCATGGGGCCACACTGAACCAACGTGATAGCCCATTGGGTTATAAGCTGGCGATAAACTGCTGAGTGTGCGTATTCCCCAACCATTAAACATATCGGGGGCGCGTAAGCGTTCGGCGACGCTGTAGGCTTTTTCGGGTGTAAAGATGCCCAAATGTAAACAATGGCCAGGGTTTGAGGTAATACTATCTACTTGCTTACCATCACCATCCAAAGCCAAGGCGCAGAAATCTTGGTCTTCCATCCAGAAATCGTGGTTAAACCGCAATTTCAGATTTCTGGCTTCCTCTAGCCAACGATCTGCTAAATCCAGCCGCTTTTTCATCCGTGCAATTTCAGCCAGGCGCATTTTCGCTGCATAGACATAAGCTTGCACCTCACAAAGGGCGATGGGGCCGTTAGCTAACTCTCCCTTATGGTCTACAATACAATCGCCGGAATCTTTCCAGCCTTGGTTAGCCAGACCGCGTTTGGATTTACGATAGTAGCTCAAGTAGCTAGTTTCTTTAGTATTGCGGTCAATCCACTCCATTGCTGCTAAAGCATTGGGCCAAAGCTGCTCTAAAGTTTCTTGATCATGCGTCCAGGCATAATATTCAGCATAAAGCATCAGCCATAGGGGTGTGGCATCAACTGTACCGTAGTAAGGTGTATGAGGAATTTCCTGACACCTGGCCATTTCCCCTAAGCGCAACTCGTGTAAAATCTTTCCTGGTTCTTCTTCACGCCACTCATCATCTACTTTGCCTTGGTATGTCGCTAATAGCGTCAAGGTTTCTTTGGCAATGCGGGGATTTAACATCAAAGTTTGGGAAGCTGTAATGATGGAATCTCGCCCAAACAATGCCGAAAACCAAGGTACACCAGCCGAAACAGTCTTATTTTTGCCAAAGGACTGGCGCAACAAATACATATCTTGTTCCGCCCGTTCCACCACTCGGTTAAAAGTGCTTTTATCGGTACTGATGCGGGTAATTTGTTGCACCCAATGCTGTTCTTCCATTAATTCAGCGGCTTTGGCTTGTGCTAAAGTCACCGCCGCACTAACAGTAGAACTCGATTGATTATTTCGCAACATATTCACCCGATAACCCAACTTTTGGGTTTCGTGAGAAGCTAACTCTAGCTGCCATACCGCAGTGTAACCCTTAAAATAGTCTGGTTGGCGATGCTGGAAATTAATCCGCGATTCCATCACCAAACCATCTAAACCTTGATAGGCGAGGGTTAAGGATTCATCCCGCACCATCGCAGAGTGATTTTGTAGTGGTGAACCACCATCAGCAGCTGTTCCATCTTCTGGCGTTGGCTCTACTAAGCGTAACAGTCTACCGCGCTGATCTCTGCCATAGCCACGCACTTCAAATAAATCCACAAAATCGGCATCAAAGCTGATACTCAGTTCAAAACTAACGGTAGTGGTGCTGTAGTTAGAAACTTCAATTTCTTCAAACAGCGCCCCATTTAGCACTAGTTCGCGACGAATCCCGACAGTATCAGCTTTGAGACGTTCATCGATTCTGGGATTAGTACACAGAACCGAGAGTGCAAACCCTTTATCTGCAGTACTGCTGAGTAAAACAGGCGATCGCCCTTCAATCTGCAACTCTAGGCGGCTCAAAAAACGCGTATCACAGCAAAATAGCCCCATACTGGGATTACCATCGTTCAGAGAGCATCCAGAAATGTTGCCTATTGTATCTGTGATAAAAAATAAATCATCATCTTTGACCGTCAGCGTTGGTTGTGGTCTTTCGCTTATAACACAAGGCCACTCCGGGATAGGTAACTGTTCTGCTGGAATATAAGTCTTTCCGTCTAAGAAAATTTTTTCCGGTGTCATCAGTATATCCGATGTCATTAGCCAGTCTTCCGTGTACAGGTCTAGATTTTCGCGTAAGCATAGCCCGCCGTAGGCATTGCATCAGCGTCAACAGGAAACAAGCCCCAGTAGAGGTTTGCCTCATTCGGAACTTAGGCACTAAGCTGAGTAAACTCAGTTGAGCCATTCAAGCCTAGATAATACTTACATAATCTGGGAAAAAGGGCAGCTATTAAATGTACAACAATCAAATTTTTAGCAATTGATAATTTAGACTCAGAAGTATGACAAAGCTTTGATAAAAGCGGCTTTTGAGCTTGATCCCCAAAACAAGATTGTTAATTAAAGCTTCGGGTTGCAACTGCCTTTGTCAGAAATTTATATTTTTTCTCAATTTTTGAATGTTTTTTTAAGGTTTGAGCAGGAGGAAATTAAGTATAAATGCAGATTCAACATTTAACCAAGTTCAGAATTGTAGAATTGCGATCGCCTTTTAAACCTGAACCTGAAATTCCGGGCTGTGCTATCTCAACTATGAAAGGGAACAGGGAACGGGCAACGGGCAACAGGAAATTAACATTGTCACCCACAATTCCACTCGGCTTTCAACCTTACTTCTCTACGAGACGCTACGCGTAGCTTGCTTAAGCGTAGGAGTACGGGGCTACCCATTGGTGTCAACTTAACGTGAAACCCTCTTTGTTGCAAGGTTTCACCCTCACCCACAGGGTGAGGGGAGCAAGAGATTTAGGGATTTCCAAGAAATAAATTATTCCATCTTGTGGGGCGGGCATCTTGCCCGCCACATAAGCTGGGCGGACAAGATGTCCACCCCACAATAAATACTGGGATATTTTTTTATTTGGAAGTCCCTTAGTTCCCCTTCTCCTGCGGGAGAAGGGGTTAGGGGATGAGGGCGCGAGGTATTTGTACAACGCCTGCCCTATATAGCTTTTAGCTTAAGTTGACACCAATGCCTTTTTCCTCTGTTCCCTGTTCCCTATTCCCTGTTCCCGCTCCGAAGGTGATTCGTAAATGCAAGCTAAAATAACCTATAAGTTGTGCCAATTAGCCAGCACGCGTCTGGGCATATATTTACTGAAATTTGTTCATATTACCTGGTTTATCGATTGTGAAGCTAATGCACGATCTGTAAACTTGATGCACGAGTTCGTGCACTTGATTCACAAGTTGTAAACTTAATGCACGAGTTCGTGCACTTGATTCACAAGTCGTGAACTTAATGCACGAGTTCGTGAACTTGATTCACGAGTCCTGTACTTGATGCACGAGTTTGTGAACTTGATTCACGAGTTCGTGCACTTGATTTTTGAGTAGAAAAACCTGAGTTCGGGTTAAGCAGATTAAGATAAAATCCAGTCCATGTTAAGGCTGGGCTTCTTAGGTTGATGACATCAGCAATTAATCCACACAGAAAATTAACACAGAAATTAACAGGGCTGGGGTCAAAATAAAATTTTTACGAGGTTTTCAGTTTTTTTCTTTCTGCTAACCAAGTAAAAAAAACAATACCGCAAAGGTCAGCAGTTAAATCAAATAAATCAAAAGAACGATAAGGTACAAAGAATTGAATTATTTCATCTATTACACAAATTAATATCACAATCATGGGAGCCAATGGCAAAGAAATATTCAAAATTTGAATTTTACGTTTATTCCCAGCTAAATGGCTGATAAAAGCGGCTATACCTAATAGAAGAAAATGCAAAATAGTATCATAATGAGGAAATTGCGCTAGTTCGGTGGGGATAATTTTTAGATATGCAGATAGCGAGATAGACATCAAAATGCCAAAGTAAACCCAAAATGCAAATACCCAAAATCTATTAGCTTTCATTTTCAGCGCAGAAAAAGTATTCTTGATAACTCCAAGAATAACAAAGAGCATTCCGCAATCAGGAACGCTCTTTTTAGAAAAATTTTCTCAAGATAATGAAAAGTTAACTTGAAGACTGCTAATATTTAAAATGCCTAAATTAGCAAAAAATCAGGCATGAAGATTGGCTTGTTCTTGTAACCAGGGGTCTACCGGCTGTCCATCTTTGCGACGCAATTCAATTTCCACTACCATAACTTCTTTAGAACCAGGAGGAGCAGGTTTTTTATGGAAAATAATGTCATAGTCTAGTGGATCGTGATTGCGTTCTTTCAACCATTCTTGGACTTTGGTAGTGGCAAAGAATGTTTGACCTTGCTCAAACATCCGAGTAATCTGCATTTGTAGGGTGTAGGGATTTAGGCGACCCATTTTTAATTACCTTTGTTCAATAATTTGCAGGGTTAGCAATGCCTACCCTACTTGACACTTTTATGTTACTTGTATCCTAAGAAAGTTTTCTACTGTATAAGATATTAACGCCAGCTTAATATTTCCCTAAACTACGCCAAGACAACTTGGCGGGGGAAAGGGGCCAGAAAAAACCTTTAACCCTTACCCTTTAACCTTTTCCCCAAACTCAATTCCAACTTGAAAATCCTGAAAGGATTGGGGATACAGAGACAATGAGATTTAGCCGCAAGACACCGCAAAACTTTCTGTGTCATCATTGTTGCCAATTGTACTACCGCTAGAGTTATTATTTTGAGGTTATCTAACGCTCACTTTATTGGTTATTTAGGTAAATTGCATGGCAGCTGACAAATTAAAACGGGTTCCAATGGTTTTACAGCTTAAAGGCTCGGTGATCTCAGCTATTGCTAAAAATGTCTTATTGTTTGGAATTTTTGGAATTATTATTTCTACACTTCACTATTATAAGTTTCCAGTTTCCCAACCTATATTAGGCAGCGTTATTCCCAGTATTGTTTTAGGTTTATTACTAGTTTTCCGCACAAACACAGCTTATGAGCGTTTTTGGGAAGGTAGAAAAAGTTGGGGTGCAATAGTCAATACTGTGAGAAATTTAGCAAGGCAAATTTGGGTCAGCGTTGATGAAGTTTCTCCAGAAGATAGAAAAAATAAAATTACAGCTTTATATCTATTAGTAGCTTTTGCTGTGGCAACGAAATTACATTTACGCGGTGAACCTGTCAATCAGGAGTTAAAAGAATTGATGCCGTCGTCTATGTATCAGGAATTGAAAATCATGAATAATCCGCCAATAGAAGTGGCTTTTTGGATTGGCGATTATTTACAGCAAAGATATAACTACAAATGCCTCAATAGCTACCAGTTAACATCTATGCAAGAATTATTGAATAATTTAGTCGATAATTTAGGAATTTGCGAACGGATTTTAAGAACACCAATGCCCCTTGCCTATGCAATTCATTTAAAGCAATTATTATTTCTTTATTGTCTGCTGTTACCATTTCAAATGGTGCAAAGCTTGGGTTGGTGGACTGGTTTAATTGCAGCTTTAGTCAGTTTTACATTATTTGGCATTGAAGCTATCGGCTTAGAAATCGAAAACCCCTTTGGTTATGATGATAATGATTTGCCTTTGGACGCAATTTGCCAAACAATGAAACGCAATATTGATGATTTAATCGGCTTAACGCCAAATGTGCGATCGCTTTCCAGCAACTTGACTAATACAGAAGATTTGAGTCTCGGTAATTAATCCCAATTTCACAACCGCCGAATAGCAATTTCTAGCCCTGTACAAACACTTGTGAGAAAATCTAAATCTAAGCTCGCGATCGTATCGCTTGGTTTATGATAATGCGGGTTCCTCATAAATGCCGTATCTGTCACCATAACTGCCGGATAGCCAGCATCCCAAAAAGGTGCATGATCACTAAGTCTCGTTTGCGGCACAATTAAACCGCGATTGGGAACTGGTAACCACTGGCTACCTATACCAGCTTGGCGAATATTGCGACTCATGCTAATTAAGTCAGGAATGGTTCGCAGATTTCCAATTAAAGCAATGAAATCCCCAGTATTGGGGTAAAAGCGTTCTAAGGGAGGGGGATAACTTTGGCTACCAGGAGTAGAGTCTTGATATCCCAACATTTCTAAAGACAACATTAAGCGTAGTGGTTGCTGTTGTTGGCGTAATAAAGCTGCATATTCAGCACTACCTAATAAGCCATATTCTTCCATATCAAAAGCCACCAGCCGCAAGGGATATTTAACTGGTTCAGCTGCAAACTTGCTCGCCAATTCCAACAGAACCGCCACACCTGTAGCATTATCATCAGCGGCTACTGTTCCCGGTACACCATCATAGTGAGCTGCTATTAAAATTGGTGGTAAATTTCGCTGTTGTTTTGTAGCTGCTGGCGGCAAATTTAAAATAAGATTCTGACAAATTTTTCCCCCAACATCAAAGGTGTGGATTTCCACACTTCCCCATTGGCTAAATTGCTGACGAATATATTCTTGGACAAAAAAATGTCCGGCTGTCGCCATATAGGGATCGCGTTCTCGCGCTATTTCTGATAGGTAAGCTTGGAGACGTGCTTTTAAATTCAATTGTTTATGTCAATGTTATCCTAGTCTTGCAACTAGCTTCTTTGGCTAAGGGTGCGATCGCTCTTACCTAAATCATCAATATTTAGATGAGGTATACCGATTCCACAGCATCAAGCTAGGGGCAGTCTCTTCCAATCATAATATATATAGTTAAGACACATTTAGGAGAAGAGTAACGCATGGGCAAGGTAGTCGGCATCGACTTGGGTACAACCAACTCAGTAGTCGCCGTAATGGAGGGTGGCAAGCCGGTGGTGATTGCCAATGCAGAAGGAACGCGAACAACCCCCTCCGTTGTTGGCTTTAGCAAAGAAGGTGAACGAGTCGTGGGGCAAATGGCACGACGACAAACCGTCCTTAATCCCCAAAACACTTTTTTTGCTGTGAAACGCTTTATTGGGCGGAAGTATGGTGAATTAAGCCCAGAATCTAAGCGTGTACCCTATACTATCCGCAAAGATGAAGTTGGTAATATCAAAGTTGCCTGTCCCCGGTTAAATAAGGAATTCGCCCCAGAAGAAGTTTCGGCAATGGTGCTGAAGAAATTGGCAGACGATGCTAGCCGCTATTTAGGCGAACCGGTGACAGGGGCAGTAATTACAGTTCCCGCTTATTTTAATGATTCCCAGCGCCAAGCCACTAGAGACGCAGGCAGAATTGCTGGTTTAGATGTATTGCGGATTCTCAATGAACCGACAGCCGCTTCTTTAGCCTACGGAATGGATCGGGGCGATACGGAGACCATCTTAGTATTCGATTTAGGTGGCGGTACATTTGACGTATCGATTTTAGAAGTTGGCGATGGGGTTTTTGAAGTTAAAGCCACTAGTGGAGATACCCAACTTGGTGGTAATGATTTTGACAGAAAAATAGTTGATTGGTTAGCAGAACAATTTTTAGAAGCGGAAAGTGTAGATTTAAGACGCGATCGCCAGGCTTTACAACGGCTGATGGAAGCAGCAGAAAAAGCCAAAATCGAACTTTCGGCAGTTAGTGTTACCGAGATTAACTTACCTTTTATCACCGCCACAGAGGACGGCCCCAAACACCTAGAAACTCGCCTGACTCGTGCCCAATTTGAAGGTTTATGCGGTGATTTGGTGGGACGTTTACGCACCCCAGTGAAACGCGCCCTTAAAGATTCTGGACTAGCACCCGCAGATATTGAAGAAGTGGTGTTAGTAGGCGGTTCTACCAGGATTCCGATGGTGAAGCAGTTAGTGCGAGACTTAATTGGTGCAGAACCTAGCGAAAATGTCAACCCCGATGAAGTGGTGGCTGTAGGTGCAGCCATTCAAGCAGGTATTTTGGCTGGGGAACTGAAAGATGTGCTGCTGTTGGATGTTACTCCCCTATCTGTGGGCTTGGAAACCATCGGCGGCGTGATGAAAAAATTAATTCCCCGCAACACCACTATCCCAGTCCGCCGTTCTGACATTTTCTCGACATCAGAAAATAACCAAAATACCGTGGAAATCCACGTAGTCCAAGGTGAACGGGAAATGGCAGCTAATAACAAATCTTTAGGAAGATTCAAGCTGTATGGTATTCCCCCAGCACCGCGAGGCATTCCCCAAATTCAAGTATCATTTGATATTGACGCTAACGGCATTTTACAAGTAACAGCCTTAGATAGAACCACCGGCAGAGAGCAGAGTATCACAATTCAAGGCGCTTCTACCTTGAGCGAATCAGAAGTTAATCGCATGATTCAGGATGCTCAAAAATACGCCGATATTGACCGGGAACGCAAAGAAAGAGTAGAAAAGCGGACTCGTTCCGAAGCGTTAATTTTACAAGCCGAACGCCAACTGCGAGAAATCGCCCTAGAATTTGGGATGCAGTTCGCCCGCAGCCGTCGCCAACGCATCGACAATATTTGTCGCGAACTCAAAGACAGTTTACAGCAAGACGACGATCGCGGCATTGACCAAGCCTACGCTGACCTGCAAGATGCTTTGTATGAACTAAATCGCGAAGTCCGCCAGTACTATGCTGAGGACGAAGACGACGATTTATTTGGGACAATCCGCGACATCTTTACCGGTGGCGACAAAGAACGGGAACGCGATCGCGATTATTCCCGAGGAGATTCCTATTGGGATAATAATTCCTATGGCGGCGGGAATTCTGGTAGAGACTATAGCGGCAATTCTAGTAGAGACTACGGCAGAGACTCTAACAGAGACTATAGTGGCAATTCCGGTAGAGACTACAGTGGCAATTCCAGTAGAGACTCTAACAGAGACTACAGTGGCAATTCCGGTAGAGACTACAACAGAGATTCTAACCGCGGCTATGGCAGAGATAATCGTTCCTCCTCTGACAATCAGTCTAATCGGCGATCGCGCCCCAGCTACCAAGATAACTGGGATGATGATGATGATTGGCTGTAACTCCTAGCAAATGAAATTAATTCAAAATTCGGATTTGGTGATTGGTGATTGGTAATTTGTTATTAGTCAGCGTGAAGCAAAACAACAGCTGACAACTGACTGTATCCATTACCTATTACCAAAAACTACAATCTCAAATTTAAAGTTGAATAACTGAACTATGCAAAATTTGCAGAATTTTCGTGATTATTACGAGATTTTAGGAGTACCTAAAGAAGCCTCAAGCGAGGAAATTAAAAAGGTTTATCGGCGGTTAGCGCGACAGTATCACCCCGATCTCAACCCTGGAAACAAAGAAGCTGAGGAGAAATTTAAGGATATTGGCGAGGCTTATGAAATCCTTTCCGATACAGCCAAGCGCGCACAATATGACCAATTTAGCCGCTACTGGAAACAAAAAGGCTTTAATAAACAAACCCCCAAAGCTAAAACCTGGGGCGATAATCGCAATAACAATCGCAACAATCAAGAAGTAGATCCCAGTCAATTTCCTGATTTTGAAAGTTTTATTAATCAGGTGATTGGCGTAGGTAATGGTAAAAGCAGCAGAAATGGTGCAGCTAACAACACAAATAACGATCCATTTCGGGCGACTAAAAGCCGAGTTGAGTATACAGTCCCCAAAAGCCAACCACGCCCCGCCCGTCGGGATATTGAAGCTAGGTTAACCCTACCCCTAGAAAAAGCTTATGTAGGCGGTAATGAAAGAATTAGACTTGAGGATGGGCGATCGCTAGAAGTGAGTATGCCGCCTGGAATGGTCACAGGTCAAACTATCCGGCTACGAAACCAAGGTATTGGTGGCGGAGATTTATATTTAAAAATTACCGTCGAACCACATCCTTTGTTTAAGCTAGATGGTTCTAATATTTTCTGCCAAGTTCCAGTCACTCCCAGTGAAGCCGTTTTAGGTGGACAGGTAGAAGCACCAACTCTTGATGGCCCCGTAAAAATGACCATTCCCTCCGGCGTGAGGTCTGGTCAAAGATTCCGTTTAGCAAACAAAGGCTATCCCAACGACAACGGTAAACGTGGTGACCAATTAGTTGAAATTCAAATACTTACCCCTAAAACTATTAGTGCTGAAGAACGGGAACTGTATGAAAAATTGCGGGAAATTGAAACTTTTAAACCCCGTGCAGATTTAATAGATTAGGCATGACGCTTAATCAAAAATATAAAAATTAGGGAAATGAAAGATTTTCTCTTGATTATTAGTGTAATTTTTACACCAGCATAAATGCCAGATATAGCAATCTCAAATCATTTTTGAACCGCTAAAAATGATAAATTAATACTGAATAAAAAATTTTAGATAAAAAACAAAATTTAAATAGGGTTGCTATTGCATGAATTTCAAGTATATCCAGGAAAAATTTGCACCTATGATCAAAGTCATATCTACAGTTCTTATATCCAGCGCTATTGGGTTAGAACTGTGGAATATTTATGCAATTACCCATAATATTCAAGTACCAAGTAGCCTCACTCCCATTTTTTGGTTTGAGCGTTTTGCTGTCTCTTGCCATTTAGTTGAAGCAATGATCGCAGGTTTCTATGCACCTTCCAGAAAGCAGCTGCCCATAAAATACGCTACTTATACTTTTTTTGTCGGTACTGTTGGTTTACTGGAATTATTTAATCAGTCTAAAGAATAGCTGCAATTATTAATTTTTGAAATTAACGTAGGATGCGTTACTAACGCATCCTACTTTGATTTTTTATCTATATAAGGGCAAATAAAATTCGCCAGGACAGAGCAATATTTTGACTGTTTTAAGTAAAGATTATGCGTTGTTTAGGTTCAGGAATTTGACGACCTAATTTTTTAGCAGTTTCAACCCATTCTTTCATAATAATTTCTGTATTTTTCAGTGCTTCTTGATAAGTTTGTCCATCAGCAGCACATCCTGGTAATTCTGGAACTTCAGCAATAAAGGCTTGGTCTTCTTTACTCCAGTAGAGAATTATTTCATAACGAAGGTTCATTTTTAGTTCCTAACTGGTATTTCAGAATGACTGCACGGACTAATTTAATTTGGTAGGCTTTGGCTTTGCCATTATGGTGTTGTAAGTTTAATATTTCTTCAACACCTTGTTTGGTAAAAATGTAATGTCCGCCACGAATATTTTCATCAAAGCCTAGTCTAGTTAAAAGTTGCCATAGTTGGGCAAAAGGGATTGCTGTATCAGATATCCCCGATAGGATTTTCGCTAAAAGTGGATCTGGTTGACTCACGAGTTTGAGATGATTTGACTGTATTCTATAGTGTCATATTTATAGAATACTGTCCTTATATAAGTGCGATCGCTGGCTTTGGCAATTGTATAATCACTGATCACCGCTATCCGCATTATCTCACCCCAGTTTTTTCTTGAGCTAAATATAGTTTAAAATTTCGGGTTGTCATACTGGAAACGCTTGTGGAGTCAGGAAAAGCTGCTTGTGCGATCGCCTCAACGAAATTGAGATCCCCGACTTTGGGAAAAAGTCGGGGATCTGGGAAGTAACCGTTGCTGAAGTAGCAATGCTTTTCGTGCGTTACTTCTGCTGTCTATTCATCAGAAGAACTTCCATCTCGCCTTCCTAGTTCATAAATACCAGAAGAAATACAAGCAAGTATTCCTGTACTAATTCCCCAACTACGACCTAAACTGATTTCAACACCCCAGTAAACTAAAGCGCCTACTATCAAAAACGGCACAATACTAAACAAGGAAGCGTAGAAAGCGTTTTGGGATTCTCTGGCTTTACGAGTTTTCTCAAATTCTGATTGACTGGTGTAGAGCGATCGTTCAGCGAAGTTAAACCAACGATTTAGCTGCACAATTACCCATTCACTAACTCGTGAAAAAGCTAAATATAATGCCAAAGACCACAAACTCGCTCCAGCGATCGCAATTTTATCCAATTCAAACTGGAAAGGCAAAAGTTCTGTCAGCATAGCTTGTTGTCGCAAATGCCTAATTTTAGCGTTAAAGCTGGGATCGATGCTCAATTAGCAGTTGCATCAATTTTCTGACTAAAATTAACAGTATTTTACCGGATGTGCAATTCGCTTAGTAGTAAATTATCTCAGCCATGACTCTACTTGTAGCCTCTGGCAAATAAACTTACATACACTATTGCTCCGTGAAAACAAGCACAGGTATTTTCTCTTAGATATGCAATTAATCCGTAATTCCTAGCTAAACACTACGCCGATTAGCGATTATACTTGTGTACTGAAATGTATGATAAATGCCGAATTAAATCCGATTATTTGGTTTTTAATTGCACTAATTAAACCCACTAATTTGATATTTAAAAAATCTGATTTGTTAGCCAGATAACTTGACATGACAATGTTTATAAGTGATATATTATCATGTCTTGATATTGCAATATCAATAATAAATTGGCTGATACAGCAGCTTTTTTAAACATATTCACCTGTAATTTTCAAGCAATTTACTGATACATCAATTGGATTGAGGACGAAAAATGAGTATGCGTCAGAAAAAAGCATTAGTATACGGAGCTACTTTATTAACAATAGGATTGAGTCTGGTAAGTTTAATTACTATATTACCGAAACCAGAAGTTGCTGGAGCTAGAGAAGTTAAGTCAAATAAAGCCAATTCTAGCAACGCTTGGCTAGCTGCATCTTTTCCTGTAGAAAACTTTCAAGGCTATAGTTCGGCTTTTGGTTATCGCCGTTCTGCTACTGGTGGTAGTAATTGGGAATTTCATGGTGGCTTAGATATTGCAGCTCCACAAGGTAGTTACATTCGCAATTGGTGGGCTGGTAGAGTATTGAAAGTAGGCGATCGCAATGCTTGCGGTACCCATATCATCATTAAATCCGGCACATGGGAGCATACTTATTGTCACATGGAAGGCAATGTAGAAGTCATCTCCGGTCGTCGTTATCTAGTGGATCGCGCAGGTGGAATTCAAATTGCTGAAGGTCAAAATATCCCCACAGGTTTTAGAATTGGGCGAGTAGGAATGACTGGAAGGACTACCGGGCCTCATTTACATTGGGGATTGAAGTATGACACTAACTATGTAGATCCAGCAATGGTTTTGCGAGAAATGTTTTCCCAACAGCAAATTGCTAGAAGAGGTGGATCGAAAGTTAGTCCTCAACAGTCACAAGTCGTAATTCAAGAATCAGCAACTACTGGCGATTCTGGTTATTAAATATTAGATAGGGGCTTGTCCCCTATAAGACTTACGCAACGCCGATAATGTCATTGCGACTGCAACGTAGATGCCTGAAAGGCGGCTTCCCGTTCGCGTAGCGTCTCTGCAGGAGAAGGGTAGCGTAGGGAAGGAATCCCAGCATCAGGGGAGATTACAAATCTATGCTACGCAACGCCAGCGCGAACGAGACGCTACGAAGCTTTGATTTTTGACACTAATATAGATTTAAGAAGAAAATTTGGTACAGTCCGGAAAAGATTGTTCCTAAAGTGAAGTTTGGCTCCAGTAGAAGATTTTGCTTGAGCTATGAATAAAAAATACTTATGCAGTAAGCTGGGATTACTGTTAGCACTTATATTGCTTTGCTCACCCTCTGTTGCTATTGCTCAAACAGAAGTACAGAGTCAAGATGAAATATTAATTGAAGCAGTTTCAACCGATCAGATTGATGTGGTAAAAAATTATCTTGATAATGGTGGTGATCCCGATAGATATTTTGCGCTGGCGGTGAGTGATGGTGCCATGCAAAGTGTGCAAATGATGCTGCGACGAGGCGCAAATGTGAATTATGGCGATCAATATGGCATTACACCTTTGATGGTTGCAGCTAGATATACCTATCGTGCTGGGGTAGAAATGACAAAGTTACTGTTAGACAGAGGTGCTGTAGTTAATGCCAAAAGCCTAAAAGGTAGTACTGCACTCATGTTTGCTTGCTCTCCTCCTGCTCAATACTATGAAGATGATTATGTAAAAGTTGTACAAATGCTAATAGCAAAGGGCGCGAAGATAAATGTTAAAAATCAGATGGGTGCATCACCACTGAGTGTTGCGACTGGAGGTAATTGGCAAAAGATAGTTGCTGTACTCAAGAAAGCAGGAGCAAAATTCTAGATTGGAGTTTATTAGTCGTCAACAGTCAACAGCCAACACAAGATGCGATCGCACCCAGCAATTAGCAATTAACTTATAAATCTTCTCCTGACGGAGAGGCTACGCCAACAATCCAAAATCTAAAATCTAAAATCTCAAAATTCGGTAAGCTGTTTGAGGGCGTTTTTCACAATCTACTATGGCAACGATTAACGACAACTACCTCAAGTTAAAAGCTGGTTACCTGTTTCCGGAAATTGCACGACGGGTGAATGCTTTTGCTGAAGCTAATCCAGATGCAAAAATCATTCGGCTTGGGATTGGTGATGTCACAGAACCTTTACCTGAAGCCTGTCGCACAGCCATGATCAAAGCCGTAGAAGAAATGGGCGATCGCGCTACCTTCAAAGGCTATGGGCCAGAACAAGGCTATGCTTGGTTAAGAGAAAAAATTGCGGCTCAAGATTTCCAAGCACGGGGAGCCGACATCGACGCTTCCGAAATCTTTATCTCCGACGGTTCCAAGTGCGATACAGGCAATATTTTGGAAATCTTTGGACATGATAATGCGATCGCTGTTACCGATCCTGTTTATCCTGTCTATGTAGACACCAACGTGATGGCAGGAAATACAGGAACCGCTAACGATAAAGGCGAGTTTGCTGGCTTAGTCTATCTCCCCATTACCGCAGAGAACAACTTCACTGCAGAGATTCCCTCACAAAAAGTTGATTTAATTTATCTTTGCTTCCCCAACAACCCCACAGGTGCAACTGCTAGCAAAGCGCATCTCCAAGCATGGGTAGACTATGCTAAGGCCAATAACTCCATCATTTTCTTTGATGCAGCCTACGAAGCCTATATTACCGATCCGGAAATTCCTCATTCTATATATGAGATTGAAGGTGCAAGAGACGTTGCGATCGAGTTTCGCTCCTTCTCTAAAAATGCAGGCTTTACAGGAACTCGCTGCGCCTTAACCGTCGTACCCAAAACCCTCACAGCCAAAGCCGCAGACGGTTCTGATGTCGAACTGTGGAAGCTGTGGAATCGCCGCCAATCCACCAAGTTTAATGGTGTATCTTACATTGTGCAACGAGGTGCTGAGGCAGTTTACTCTCCAGAGGGACAAACTCAAATTAAAACACTAGTTAGCTTCTATTTAGAAAACGCCAAAATTATCCGCGAGCAACTCACAGCCGCAGGGTTAGCAGTTTATGGCGGTGTGAATGCACCCTACGTTTGGGTGAAAACCCCCAATGGATTATCTAGCTGGGAATTTTTCGATAAATTGCTACAAACTGTCAATGTAGTCGGAACCCCTGGTTCTGGTTTTGGTGCTGCAGGTGAAGGTTACTTCCGCATTTCCGCATTTAATAGCCGCGAAAATGTAGAAGAAGCAATGCAAAGAATTACAACTCGCTTGTCTTTATAGACTGTTAAAATTAGCAACGCTGTTCGTGCGTTACGGCTTACACCTAACGCACATTACATGGTAAACCTGCAAGCGATCGCTCTTGAAATTGGTATTAGCTATTAGCCAGAGACTTCATTCTCTGGCGGCTAGTCAATTCATATACCCAGCATTTAACAACAGATTTACACTACCGATAGAGTGTAAGTAAAATATTAATTGCTACAATTTCAGTAAAATATAGTATAATAAATTTCAATTTAATTACCGAATGTTACTTAACTGGTAAATAATTCAAAATTCTGAATTTAATTTGAGCTTCTAATCTAGAACCTCATCAGAACTGAAACAACCTGAAAAATCCTAATTATTTTTAGAATTTTTCAATTACGAATTAGTAATTATGTAGAGGAAATATTTATGACTACCAACAAGCCTTCTTTTCATGATGAGGCTAGCCTATCAGAAAGAGCTGAAGAATTGGGAAAAAAAGCATTGGAATTAGGACTAATTCCCAGTTTTGTTGTGCGCTACTTTGCCGATAACAGACAATTTTATATTCCAGATGAAAACCACTCTGAACCACTTACAGCAGAAGAAGCATATATGCGCCTCAAAAAGATAGTGGAACAAGGTAATAAATAACCAAACTCTAGCTTTAAGTCTGGAATTTAGAATTAAATTTTACCTATTTTGATAGGTGTTAGGGCACAAAATTTTTGTGCCCTTTGTTTTTTATAACTACTATATTATTGAAAGTTTTAGGAATTATAGCAATCTCTAACAGCCAGCTACAGATAATACCAAATCAAATATTTTGGTGACAGATAAATATATTCTAGAGGGCGAGGCAGTGCCCCCTTACCTGTGTAGTTTAAGCTGTTAAGCATATAAGAAAGTACATTGAGACTGCAGGAGCCCCGAGTTCCCCCTGCTTTTTCATTGCAGAACTCTTACAGTCAAGCTTTTTACGGGCACAACTAGACCAGAAAATTTGATTCACCAGTATATTCGGAAACTTTATTTAGAAATATTTACAAAAATATACTTATGAGGATATAAACAACCTTTTAAGGTTATCTTCCCCATCAGCAATGAAGGAAAATGGCTGATAGCTTTTTTCTCTTAGACTCTGAAAGATGACAATAAGGAAAGAAATTTGTATCTTTAAGTAGATACTTTATCTGCCGCCTAGATTTGAAGAATTGGTATGACTTGATACAACACAGTGACAAATTTGCCAGGGTATAGAGGAAATAAAGGGATAGAGCGGACAAGGAGGAAGGAGTAGGGGAAGCAGGGGAGCGGAGGCGGAAAACTTTCCCCATGCCCAATACTCTTTTACCCAAGCTAGTTACAGTTAGGTTCTTAGCGGTTAAGCTGTATTAATTTATCGTAGGGAATCAGAGCTATTACTAGTATTAGCAATTAAGTATGATTTGTCACGCCAAAGCAGTAAGATGTCATGACACATGATTTTGAACTACCCCCTAAAAGCTTATCTTTATTAGCTTCCGTGGGAGGGGTAGTTACAGCTATAATCGCTATCGCTAGTCTAAATTATTTATCTAAGCAGCTAACTAGTACTGATACTGTGCTAAAAACTGAAATTTCAACTTCTCACTCTGATACAAATAACAAAGCAGCACAAGCTATTGCCAAACTTGATGCTCAATCTTTAGCATTGCCTGGTACACCTGTAATTCCTAGTCAGGTGACAGTCAATACAATTCCTTATGTTGCGCCGGGAGTAGGAGCATTAACGCCTTGGGACGTTGCAACTGCTCATCAGGCTTGGTTGTACTTCCAACGTAATTGGAACAAAGAAACAGGCTTGGTCAATTCTGTTGATGGATATAACACTATAACAATGTGGGATCAAGCTTCTGCGATCGCCGCTTTCGTAGCAGCTAGAGAACTCAATTTTATATCTGCCACAGAATTTGACCTCAAAATTGGCAAAATGTTGGATACTCTAGCATCTTTGCCTTTATATAAGGGAGAATTGCCTAACAAAGTCTACAATTCTCAAACCCTAATACCTGTAGATTACGGTCATCCAGATAAAAAAGCCGAAATTGGCTGGTCGGCTATTGATTTGGGACGAATGGCAATCTGGCTCAAAATAGTGGGCACAAAATATCCGCAGTTAAAATCTAAGTCTGATGCTGTCTGGCAGCATTGGCACGTTCAACGTCTGACTAAAGACGGGCAAATGTATGGTACAAGCGTCATCGAAGGTAAGGAACAATATAACCAAGAAGGACGCTTAGGCTATGAAAATTATGCCGCCTATGGTTTAAAACTGTGGGGTTTGGATGCCAATGAAGCTTTAGATTATCAGTCTGACGTTGCCTTTGCAAATCTTTACGGCAAGGGTGTACCCTTCGACCAGCGTAACTACGAAAATTCGGGAGCTAATAACTATGTTTTGAGCGAGCCTTATATTCTTGATGGCATTGAAACTGGCTTTCAAGCTTTACCTAAAGCTTATGCCGATCGTGTTTTAGCCGCTCAAGAAGCTCGTTATCATAATACAAAACAGTTAACAGCCGTTTCCGAAGATCACATAGATCGTCCTCCCTACTTTGTTTACAGCAGCTTGCTTGTGAATGGCGAACCTTGGGCGACCATAACAGAAACTCAAGAAAAACACAATAATTTGCGCTTTCTCAGTACCAAGGCGGCGATCGCTTGGCATGTGCTTTATAACAATGCTTACACTCGTCAATTATTTGATTTTGTACAAAAAAATCTCAAGTCTGAGAAAGGTTGGTATAACGGTTTCTACGAAGATTTACAGCAGCCAAACACTTCTCTAACTGCTAATAATAATGGTGTAATTCTTGAGAGTTTGCTTTATAAGCATGTAGGCAAGCCACTTACAGTTTGGGCAGGGGTAAAATCAGGGCGTTCTTCTGGCAAAAAATCGCCCTAATCCTAAATTGATCTTCAAAAATTAATTTTTTTAATATGCTGCAACGCCATAAAAAGACGCTAATGAGAGCGATTGCATTCTTTCTCATTGGCACATTTTTGCAATTTTGATTTTATTTACTCTGCTACTACAATCTGCTTAGTCTAAACGCCAGCTATATATCTTGCAGATTCGATTAATTGAGTGCCAAAATAATAAAGTGAAATTTTATCTACATAACAGGAAATTTGAGCAATGAAAATAAAATTAACCATTATAGAGCCATCAGGTATTTTAGATGCTATTAGGGGTAATCAATTGCGTCGTGAAGTTAGCGACATTGTTACCAAGCAAACAGGATTAGACGTATTATTGATTGACCTCAAAGACGTGAGCTTTATTGATAGTTCTGGTTTAGGCGCTTTAGTTTCAGCTATGCAGATAGTACGCAATGCTAATGCGAAGCTCTTTGTGTGTTCTGCTAGTTCACAAGTCAAAATGTTATTTGAATTAACTAAAGTAGATAGAATTATTCAAAACTTTGCCGATCGTGAGGAATTTCAACGCCATGTATTGTCAGTACAGTGAAATATTCTAGAGTTAATTGGGGTATAATATATACAAATTTTATTATGACAATTTGGCGTAAATAAATAGACTGTTGTAAGCAGCCCAAAACTCTAAATTAGAGATTGTTGAATTCTCTGCCGAGTTACTAACTTAGCCAAAGCTTACCTTCAGCAAAGATAAATCATCTGCTAGATTTTTTTGAGTATTTAAAGATAAAATCTGGGCTAATACTTGCTGCAGCTGAGTAGTCTGCTCAGTGCTACATTTGATTAACAATTCAATAAAAGCATTGATACCCCAAAGCTGTCCATTAGGCTGATGAATTTCGTAAGCACCATCGCTAAAAATGTATAAACTGCTGTGAGCAGAGATTTCAACAGTTACATCCTCAAATTCCACATTAGGAACAAAGCCAATAGGTAGATCTAAAGAACTTAGCTGTTTCACACTAATGTCTGTTGTATCTATTCCAGATAACAATACTGCGGGTGGATGTCCAGCACTAGCGTAGATTAGGTGACGTTTTGAGCAATCGTAAACTCCATACCAGATGGTAAAGTACTTATCATTGTGATGGCTCATAGGAAAGGCTTGATTGAGAGCGTAAAGTACTTCTTTTGGTTGACTAAAGTTAGTGTTGGGTAGAGACTGCGATCGCAACACATTCAGCACAGATACAGACAAGAGCGCTGAACCTACCCCATGTCCTGATACATCCATCAGATAAATGGCTAAACGATCGTCATCTAGCCAGTAGTAGTCAAAGCAATCACCACCTAATTGCGCCGAAGGAATAAACAGTGATTCTGTTGTGACTGTTCCCAGCATTGGGGATGGTAAAAGCGATCGCACATAATCAGCAGCTTCAGCTAGTTCTGCTTCTAAAATTTGCTTTTGAGTTTGCAGGTTTTGATTGAGTTGCTCTAAAGCCTGCTTTTGAGTTTGCAAATCTTGATTTAGTTGATGTAGCCTTAACCCTGCTCTCACTCTTGCTTTTAATTCATTCATCTCTATTGGCTTCGAGACAAATTCATCTGCACCAGCATCTAATCCTAGAACTCTATCTTTTTCTTCTCCACGAGCTGCACCTTTAGCCGTTAGGAGAATAAAAAAAGTAGTTGCTAATTCTGGATCGGCTTTGATGCGACGACAGACCTCTATTCCGTCCAGTTTCGCCATCATCCAGTCACATATAATTAAAGCAGGAGTTATGCTCCTTGCTAGGGCGATTCCCTCTTCTCCATTGCTGGCTGTCGTCGTATCGTATCCTTGGTTTTGTAGTGTTCTTTTTAGTGCTATACGTACTATAGGATCGTCATCAATTATGAGAATTTTAAACATAAGTTTTATTTAAAAAGCTTCAATTTAATTGTGCATAAAATTAAGATTATCACTTATATTAATTAATCAAACTGTAATTAAATATTATATAATGAAATATTAAAGTTGCTAGTTTTGGTTTTGACTTAATGTAATCAGTAATCAATAAATTTGACAGGTTAAAGTTACAGTGAATCATAAAATCCATCTCAAAGTTGATACAGATCTGAATAATTCTGCACAGGTTTTATCATGGTTTGAGCAGATAAATAGACCGCCAATTTCTGATGCAAAAATCTGGTGGCAATGCCAAACTTTGCTGATAGAAGGTTTTGCAAATATTGTGGAACATGCACATAAAAATTTACCTGTAGAAACCCCTATTGAATTAGAAGCTGTGCGTTCAAGCGAACATATAGAAATCAGAATTATGTCGAAAGGGCCTGCTTTCGATTTAGCTCTAAAATTACAAGAAGTAGCGGAATTTGAAGATAACGATCAAGAGCGTGGACGTGGATTAAAAATCATGTCAGAAATTGCTGATCAGTTAACTTACGAGCCAACAAAAGATGCTCGTTACTGTTTATTTATTAGTAAATATTATTGCTGATTTTGGTGCAACAAAAAAGCTTGAATTTGGCTGATATATTTGGTTAACTCATCAATTAGCTTCGCAGTACCTCTACGTTCTTGTTCGTGAGCTAGTTGTTCTAATTGTTCTGCAGCTCGGCGCATAGGTGTCACACCCACATTAGCACTAGCACCTTTAATGTGATGAGCTTCTTGTGCTAGTTGTTCAAAATCATTATTCTCGATTGCGGCTTTAGTGATATCTAAATGAGTATGAGTATCTTCAACAAAAATTTCCAATAACTCAAATTCAAATTCTGTATTGTCTTCTGAAAGTTGATGTAGGTGTTCCCAATCAATTAGTAAACCTAGTGGATTCGTGTCTGTAGTCTTGGCTTCAGGTTTACAAACCACAGTATCCTGTGTTTTCAAAATTATACTTCCCCAATAGTCTAACATGGCTACAAGTTTGTCTTTAATTACTGGTTTACTCAAATAGTCATCCATACCAGCATCAAGACACTTTTGTCTATCTTCTTTCATCGCATTAGCAGTCATCGCAATCACTATAGGACGACGACGGCTAGCAAAGGCGGTTTCTGGCAAACGATGAATTTGTCTTGTGGCATCTAAACCATCAAGCACAGGCATCTGACAATCCATAAAAATTAAGTCGTAGGGAACTTTTTCTAATATTTCCAGTGCCTCTTGACCATTAGCCACCACATCCGCGCTATAGCCTAAGCTTTGTAATAGTTTGATAGCGACTTTCTGATTGACTAGATTATCTTCAGCTAGCAGAATTTTTAACTGAGATTTACTGGCAACTTTAGTTTGTATAGTTTGCACAGAATTAGACATTTTTGTAACTTCTGAATTATCGAAATTATGAGGTTCTGTCCCGTTTCCTAAGTTATTCATAATAGTATCCAAGAGGCGAGATGGCTTCACAGGTTTGACTAAATAAGCAGCAAATCCTATTTGCAGTGATTGTCTAACTTCATCCCTTTGATTAGTAGAGGTAAGCATAATCAAAGGTATCTCACCAATGGCAGAATTGGCTTTAATTTTGGCTCCCAAACTTATACCATCTGTGTCGGGCATTTGCATATCAATCAAAGCAATATCATAAGGCTGTGACTGCTGATAAGCTTTTTGTATAGCGCTGAAGGCAGCTGCTGCACAGTCGGCTGTATCTACCTGCATTCCCCAACGGGTAGCTTGATGGTAGATGATTTTACGATTAGTCGCATTATCATCCACAACTAATAAACGACGATTCTTTAAAAATCCGCGATCGCTAATTGGCGCTACAGGCTGGATTTGCTTGGCAAAAGTCACTCGAAACCAAAACTTTGAGCCTTCACCTAGCTGACTTTCTACCCCAATTTCTCCCCCCATTAAAGTTACTAGTTGTTTGCAGATAGCTAACCCTAAACCTGTACCGCCATATTTACGGGTTGTGGAAGCATCAACTTGAGTAAATGGCGTAAAAAGTTTGCTTTGGTCTTCAATGGAAATCCCCAAACCTGTATCTGTAACCGCAAAATAGATGGTAGCTGTAGTTGGAGTTTCTGATTCTAATGCGGCTCGGACTAAGACCTCACCTTTAGTAGTAAATTTGATAGCGTTGCTGAGTAAATTCATTAAAATTTGTCGCAGACGGCTAGCATCCCCTTTGAGGTAAGTAGGAACATCGCGTTGAATTAATGCTCCCATTTCTATCCCCTTACTATGAGCTTGGGGAACTAATAAATCGATTACCTCTTCCACACAGGTTGATAAATCAAAGTCTAGAGTTTCGAGAACCATTTCCCCAGCCTCTAGTTTGGATAAATCCAAAATCTCGTTGATTAACGTTAGTAAAGCATCGCCACTAATGCGAATAGTTTCCACAAAATCTCGCTGTTCGGCGTTTAGCACTGTGTCTAACAACAAACCAGTCATCCCCAAAACTGCATTCATGGGGGTACGAATTTCGTGACTCATGTTTGCTAAAAAAGCACTTTTAGCTTGAGATGCCAACTCTGCTTGACTGCGAGCACCTTCAAGTTCTTGTCTTTGCAGAGTTTCTGCTTCTAGCAATTTAGCATGAGCTAAAGCCATAGCAATTTGGTCAGCTAATTCTCGCAAAAGTTCAGTTTCCCAATTAGTCCATTGCCGCGGATGATGGCATTGATGAGTAATTAGCAATCCCCAAAGTTGACTTTTTAAGATAATGGGCACAACTAAGTTAGCTTTCACCGCAAATTGCTGGAGCATCTCGATATGGCAAGGTTGAATCTGAGATTGCTCAATATCGTTAATGGCACTAACTCTGCCTTGGCGGTATTTGTCAATGTAATTTTCGCTAAAACAAGGATCAAAGATATTCTGCCCCATAATTGCAGGCAACTCAGGCATCACTACTTCTTTGAGCGTTGTAAAAGAGCCATCTGATTCTAATTGCAATATTAGTACTCGGTCTGCCTTCAGCAGCTTTTGCACCTCTGTCACACTGGTTTGTAGAATTTCATCTATTTGTAAAGACTCCCGAATTTTGAGAGTGATATCAGCTGACAGTTGCGATCGCAAATTTTGGCGTTGGAGTTCTTCTTCTCCCTGCTTGCGTTCAATAAACTGACCCACTAAGTTACCAATAGTAGTCAGACTCACAAGCAAATCTAAATCTATTTGCTGCTTCTCCCGCTTGAGAAAAGCAATCACACCAAAAGTTTGGTTGCGGCTATAAACAGGGAAACCAAAAGCAGTTTGCAATCCTGCTTCAGCAATCTGTTGGTAGGCACAATTGGGATCTGCCAACAGATCATCAATCCAAACAGGTGTATTATCAGCCCACACACGACCAGGTAGACCTACTCCCAAGGCAAAAGTGGTTTGTCGGGTAAATGCTTCCAACTCTGATGTCACCAGAGATGATGCATACCAAATATCAAGACAACGCAAAACATTGGCTTGTTGATCCACTAACCACATTTCCCCTGCATCCCAACCCAAACTCTCACATATTCCCTGCAAAATCAGGGGAATAGCTTCAGCAATATTATTAGCGGCGGTTAATACGCTGGTTGCGGCATATTGAGCATTTAGGTGTTGTTCTGCGCGTTTGCGATCGTTAATATCATGTGCAGTGCCCATAATTTGGCACGGCGCACCATCGGCTCTGCGCTTAAAAATAGTTTCACGATGCCAAAACCATCGCCACTCGCCGCTACTATGTTTTAGTCGTTGTTCAAACTCTACTACTTCGTTGTCTTTGAGTTGTTGAGCAGCCTCGAAATATTTCATTCTGCTGGGCAAATAGTCAGGATGAATAATATTACTCAGAAAGTCTGAGCCCATTGCTGTAATTTCTTCTGACTCGTAACCCAAATATCTACTCGCAGGTTTGTTGGTATAAATAGCACTCATGGTGTCCAAATCGAACACATAAATCAAACTGGGTGAGTTGTCCGCAATGCTTTCGGTAAACCACTTGCTATCTTGCAAAGCGGCTTCTGCTTTTTTGCGTTCAGTAATATCAACCCCTGTACCAATCACATATTCAACCTGCCCAGCATCATTCTTGAGGATGGTGTTTGACCAGGCAAGCAACCGCAAACTACCATCTTTTTTCACCCAGTAGTTTTCGTACTCATGGAGAAATTGACCACCTTGTAGCTCTTGAAAAACGGCTTTAACTAGCTCTTTTTCCTCTGGAGTCAGCAAGATGTCCCAGAAATTTTTACCCCTAACTTCATCAAATGAGTAACCAGTAGTTTGCTCACAAGCTTGATTGAAGCGAACAATTCGCCCTTGCGCGTCGAGAACAATCACTAAAGCTGCAACTGTATTTAAAATTTCTGAGATTAAATAGCGCTCTTGTTCTATGATTGCTTCTGTTTGCGATCGCTCTTTAATTTCGCGATAGATCAGATAGTAAACTACACTGAGAATCATAAAACATAGACTAATGGCGATGACGATTGTCAAAATTGTCTGCGCCCCACTGATTTTGGCGGCTACAGCATATTGTTGATGTTGCTGGCTGTCTTCATTTCGCATCTTTGCCATCAGCTTGCGGATCTCATCCATGAGATTGTGACCGCGATTGCTCAAAAATAACTGCCTACTAGAATCAGAAATATTTTGCTGACGAAAATCTATAGCTTGCTGAATTGCTGCGAATTTTGCTTTAATTAATCTTTCCAAATGGGCAATTTTTTGCTGTCGTTGGGATTGCTTGCCCGATATTTTTTTTAGTTCTTGAATTTGGAAATTAATATTACTAACTGCTTGTTTATAAGGTTCTAAATAAATTTTATCTCCTGTGAGCAGATAACCAAATTCTCCATTTTCAGCATCTTTGAGGAGAGATAGCAGTTTTTCTTGAGTAAAAATTTTCTCTTCTGTAGTTTTTTCGGCATTAAGATTTTCAATAAATATTTTTGTATTACGATAGGACGATATACCAGTTATTACTAATATGGTAGATACTAGTCCTAATGCTGCCGCAATCTTTTTTAAGAATTGCATACCTGTCTTTTTAATATATTTATTCTTCTGATATGGCAGCCCTAAACTTGCTAAATCGCGTCGCAGTTCTAGTTGCCTAATAACATGGCGGCCTAAAATCCGTAAGGCTTCCATCTGTTCTACAGTTAGTTCTCTTGATACATAATCAATTACGCAAAGCGTTCCTAAAGCATATCCCTGACTATTAATCAGAGGTACACCTGCATAAAAACCTATATGCGGATCTGACGTAACTAAAGGATTCGTGGCAAATCTTTCGTCAGTTGTGGCATTAGGAACCACAAAAACCTCAGATTGTAAAATTGCATGGGCACAAAATGAAATATCGCGGGGGGTTTCTACGGCTGTTAAACCAACTTTGGATTTAAACCATTGACGGTTACTATCGACTAAGCTAACTAGGGCAATGGGAGTGCCACAAATATACGATGCTAAATAAGTCAGGTCGTCAAAAGCTGCTTCAGATACTGAATCTAAGATCCGATACTGGGAAAGTGCTTCAAGTCTCTGTGCTTCGTTATTAGGTAATGCTGCTTTCATCCTTGCGCTTGATTTGTAGGTCAAAAGACCTCAATAAATCGATCGTGCTGAACCTGCGATCGCTGTCTAAGTAGTTTGTCGTAAAAATACCCAACATATAGAACAGAATTTATACATTAAAAAACTAGGATTCATATATTAATAATGATACTTTTTTACGAAAATCGTTATAGTAAGTTCACTGATTATGGTATATATACAAGTCTTTTGATTTTTGAACGCCAGTTGCTACAACGCGGGAAATCCGTGCAACGCACTGGCTGCTTTTGACTTTTGACTTCCGCCTGCTGGTTAGAGCGATCAAATAAATGACAAAAGTCTGAAATAATTAATAGTTAACTGCTAATAAAAAATAAGAAAACAAGTTTTGTAGTCTTCTAGCTATCACAGCTTTGCATAACTGCTTAGACAACGCAAAGATTGTTAATTTAAAATTGTGAATTTGGAGTAAGCAACGTGACTGCGACTATTCCTTCTAAACCACGAAAGTTACCAAATCAAGCAATAGGAGCTAAAATTTTCCACTGGATTAATATCATTAGCTTGTTTATTATGCTGACCAGCGGACTACAAATTTATAATGCTAACCCGGTTTTTGGTGGGCGTGCAGGTATACATATTTTTCCTTTATTTACATTAGGAGGTTGGCTGGCTGGGGGTAGACATTGGCACTTTTTTGCTATGTGGTTATTTTCGCTGAATTTATCATGGTATGGAGTTTATGTTTTCATTACTCGCCGTTGGCGACATAGATTTGTGGGTAGCAATGATGTAAAAGCATTACAGAAAACTCATAACAGCAAGCGATTAATTTATGCTTGGCATCGCATTGTTTATACAGCTATTATTCCTATCTTACTTTTGGCTTTATTTACTGGTATCGGTATGTATAAACCTGCCCAATTTTCCTGGATTGTGGATTTATTTGGCAGTTGGCAAGGATTGCGTATTGCTCATTTTGCTTCAGTACCCATTGTGATTGTATTTGCGATCGCCCACTATTTCCTAGGACGGAAAGCTGGGGGTCAAGAACTTACAGATTCGATGTTTTGGTAACTTGGTATTCATCACCCTTTTTATCTGAGATTGGGTACTACACACCACAACAGCTTGCAGATACATAATCAAAAAAATTAATCTAACTCTTGTGAAGCAAGAATTTTACTCTCTACTATTGTATGAATATTGAATAGTCCCAACTCTGCCAATTCTATGTTTAGCTAAATTATTTTTCGGCTTTTTAATATGGGTTTAATTCGCAGAAATATTCCTCAATTTACACGTCGGCAATTTTTACAAATTTCTGGATTGTCTAGTGCTAGTTTATTACTTGGTGGCTGTGGTACACCTAGCTTTGAAGATTTGGTGGGTAAATTATCGGAACCACTCAATCAAAAGGTAGAAACTTTCATCTTTAAACCACAAAAACCAGTACCAGAATTTTCGCTAAGTCAAATTCAACCAGAAGCGTTAATTGTGAATAGCTTTAGGTCTACTCCGATTATTGATGAGGAGAAGTATCGCTTAATTATTGATGGTGAAGTTAATCAACCTCTGAGTTTGACTATGGCAGAAATTCACGCTTTGCCGCTCACTTCCATGATTATTCGTCATGTTTGTGTAGAAGGCTGGGCTGCGATCGTGCAGTGGGGTGGTGTATGTTTAACAGAAATTCTCACACTTGCCCAGCCCAAAGCAAATGTTAAGTATGCTTATTTTAAATCAGCCGATGGCTATTATGAAAGTTGGGATATAGCATCAGTTTTACATCCCCAAACTTTATTAGCTTATCAAAAAAATGGAGAAGCTTTACCGATTGATAATGGCGCGCCTCTGCGTTTAGCTTCGCCAATTAAGTTGGGTTACAAACAGAGTAAATGGGTAACTCAAATTACACTAACTAGTTATTTATCACCTTTTAAAGGCTATTGGGAAGACCAAGGCTACGAATGGTTTGCAGGACTTTAGTAGCAATTACTATTAGTTTTTAACTTTTAACTTTTGACATTTGACTTTGGACTCATAATAACCATGAATTTTTTTGATAAGCTGCAAAATAATATTACCCATAACCAAAGTCTACTATTTGTAGGACTTGACCCCAATCCAGAAATGATGCCCAAGCGCTATGTAGATGAAGATATGATAGCGGGATTGTGGAATTGGTTGCAATTTATTATTGCTGAAACTGCTGATTTTGTCTGTGCTTATAAACCAACATTCGGCTTTTATGAGGCTTTGGGAATTCCTGGTTTAGAACTGTTGCATCAAACTTTAAAAGCGATTCCCCAGCATATACCAATTATTTTAGATGCCAAGCACAGTGATTTAAACACTAGTACTATTTTTGCCCGCACGGTTTTTACAGAATGGCAGGTAGATGCTATTACTCTTAGCCCCTATACTGGGCAAGATCATGTAGCACCGTTTTTAGTTTATCCTGATAAAGCAGTCTTTATTTTATCTTGTACATCTAACCCCGGAGCTGAAAGTTTACAGCAATATCCTACTAACGAATCACCGCTATATTTACAGGTAGTAAAAGAATCAAGAAATTGGGGTACACCAGAACAATTAGGTTTAGAGGTGGGAACTACCAATCCTGAAGTTTTGGCATTGATTAGAGCCGTAGCCCCTGAAAGAATAATTATGGCTCGTAGTATCTGGGCCCAAGAGAATAATCTGAATGAAATTTTAGCTTCAGGTTTGAATGATCACGGTGATGGCTTGTTGATTCCTGTACCTCAAGATATGTTAAGTAGCCCACAGTTAGCTCAGGAAATTGCATCTTTAGGAGCAGAAATTAACTTAGCCAAAAATCACATTATTCAAGAGAATTCAAGCTGCTCTGTGTGGCTACCTGATGTGTGTTCTTTTAACCAACATCCACAGCAAGATTTAATTTTACAACTGTATGATATTGGTTGCATTATGTTTGGTAGTTTCGTACAAGCATCAGGAGCAACATTTCCTTATTATATTGATCTACGGAAAATAATTTCCAATCCGCAAGTTTTTAATCTAGTACTGACTGCTTATGCAGAAATTTTACAAAACCTGAATTTTGATAGGATAGCAGGTATTCCCTACGGTTCTTTACCAACAGCAACAGGGTTAGCTTTACGTCTGAATTATCCGATGATTTTTCCACGCAAAGAAGTAAAAGCACATGGAACTCGTAAGGTAATTGAAGGTAACTTCCATCCTGGTGAAACTGTTGTGGTTGTGGATGATATTCTCATTAGCGGTAAAAGTGCGATGGAAGGAGCAGAAAAATTACAATCTGCGGGATTAAAAGTTAATGATATCGTGGTATTTATCGACCATGAAGCAGGAGTTAAAAATAGGTTAAAAGCAAATGGTTACAACAGTTATGCAGTTTTAACCATTTCGGAAATTACAGAAACTCTGTATCAAACTGGACGTATTACTGAAGAGCAATTTTTGGCTTTTAAAGAAAGCTAGTGCAGCTAATAAAAAGTCAAAAGTAAAAAAATATTTTTATCGGCTCATCAACATTGAGGACTGACATACGATCGCAGTTGTAAATTAACTTTCTCTTTGCTAATCAACATCAGAGTTTTGTAACTAAATATTATGAATTTCTCACTCAATCAACTAATTAAAGTATTAATTTTAACGCTACTATTTCCTTTAGTGTTTCTTAATGGTTGGCTATTATTTAAATTTTTTCAATATTTTCAACCAATAGTCACGATTTTTGTCTTGGCAAGTTTGTTTGCTTTTATTTTAAACTATCCAGTTACACAACTACAAAAACGCGGGTTTAAACGTAATTATGCAGTAGCACTAGTTTTTATCTCAGCCTTATTAATTTTAATTGGTTTAGGCATTACTTTATTTCCCCTAGCTTTGGAACAATTTAATGAAATGGCTAAACTTTTGCCTCAATGGATTGATGCTAATGAGGCAAAAATTCAAGCTTTCAATCATTCTCTGAGTAATCAAAGGTTAAAAGTTAATTTGGGTCAAATACTCACTCAGATAACTAATCACTTACCTGATGAATTAGAATCTATATTTAATAATTTTCTGATTATTATCAAAGATACTATTGATAGTGTTTCTGAAATAATAGTGACAGTTGTTTTGACTTTTTATCTATTAATAGATGGGAAGAGAATTTGGGAAGGTATTTTTCACAAAATACCCAGTGAGTCTGCTCAAAAAGTGAGAGAATCTCTGCAACAAAATTTTCAAAATTATTTAATTGGTCAAGTAAGTTTAGCTCTATTGATGGGTGTAGCTGAAACACTATTATTTTTAGCTTTTCAAATTCAGTTTGCTTTACTATTTGGGTTAGGGGTGGGAATTTTAAGTTTAATTCCTTTTGGTGATGTCGTCAGCTTAATAGTAATTATTTTAATAATAGCGTCCCATGATATTTGGCTAGCTGTGAAGATTTTTGCAGTCGCTATTATTATAGACCAGGTAATCGACCAAGCGATCGCACCCCGTCTGTTGGGGCGGTTTACAGGACTTAGACCAGTATGGGTAATAGTTTCTTTATTAGTAGGAACTTATATTGGCGGCTTGTTGGGTTTACTAATTGCAGTACCTGTAGCTGGTTTTATCAAAGATGCAGCCGATGGTTTTATATCTCTCTCTGATGATGCCAAAAACACTATTGAATCCCCAAGCCTCCCAGAAATCTTAACAGAAGAATCCACTTAAATTGCCAATAGGGTAACTAGCTAAATAAATGACTTTTGAATTTTGTACAGACGCGATTAATCGCGTTTCTCCGACTCTCGATTAATTCCATACTCAATTATCTTTCCTAGCAATCTTCAACATCATATTGCCACCTAGCTGTAATTCATAATCAACTTTTGCAATCTCTACACTGTAACCTGCTGATGTGTAATGCTTTACTATCTCATCTAAATATGCAGAAGGTTTTGACATTAAAGTCAGTAAAGGAAATATTCTGATTTCTTGAGCAATTCGGAGCATTTCTGCAACCGAATTGAGATGGAAATCATAATCAAAGTGGTCAGAATATAAAAATAAAAAATGTGAACAAAGAGCTAAATCAAATTGTTGATTTTGATAGTTTAAGCTTGGCAATTCACCAATTATATATCTGCAATTATGCTTGCCCAACTCATAGTCAGCAATAAATTTTTCCATAACTTTTACCCGATGATCACGCAAATTATCAGGCGATTTATGATGGCTCCACACCCAATTATTAGGCGTAGCTTTCACTTGGTCAATAATAGAATCAACTACTTGATTAAATCTAGCTAATATCTCTTTAGCAGAAAATTGATATAGAGGATCGACCGAAATCACGCTGTTACCTAAAAGAGTCATTTCCGCATTAAAACTTGCTGGCCCATCCCCAATACCAATAATTTTTTTATTTAAATCTGCATTCGTTAAATTAAACATTTTTACATATTCATCCATTGACCTCCCAAAAGGAACAACTTTATCTAAAACCATCGCCATAAAATTATCCTCATAAGTAGAACCTCATGAAGATAATATAATATTTCTATTTAAATTTTGGATTTTACTGAGCTTCAGTATACTTATTTTTCTCTTTTATAAGTATTTCTGTGGCTTTATCGGCAGCAACCGGACGGTAGAAAAGATAACCTTGTACATCTTCACAATTGATAGATTTCAAGAATTCTAATTCTTCAGCTTTTTCTACGCCTTCAGCTGTCAACCTTAATCCTAAATTCTGCCCTAATACCACTATTGCTTTGATAATATGAGCTACCTTATCATCTCTGGTTAACTCTTGGATAAAAGACTTATCAATTTTTAAATGATGTAAGGGTAAAAGTTGTAGGCGAGAAAGGGAAGAATGACCTGTACCAAAATCGTCGATGGAGAGGTAGACACCCATCTCTTGGAGAGCATCCAACACATTTCGCGTAAACTCTAAATCTTCAATTGCAATTGATTCTGTAATTTCTAACTCTAAAAATTTGGGTTGTAGACCTGTCTCTTTTAAGATATTATTTAAAATTTCCACTAGATTAGGTTGACGAAACTGTTTAAGAGAGAGATTAACAGCAACTGTCAAAGGAGTAAATCCAGCATCTTGCCAAGCTTTATTTTGCTTACAAGCTGTCCTGAGTACCCATTCGCCAATGGGGACAATTAATCCGCTTTCTTCCGCCAGGGGAATAAACACGCTAGGCGCTACTAGTCCCATTTCTGGATGTTGCCAGCGTAAAAGAGCTTCCATGCCAGAAATTTTTCCGGTGATAATATTAACTCGAGGCTGATAATACACCATAAATTCATCCCGCTCTAGAGCAAAACGCAAACTCTTCTCTAAAGTTAGGAGTTCGGGTGTTTTGATAGATAGAGCTGTGGTGTAAAATTGGTAGTTATTTCTACCTGCATCTTTTGCGTAATACAAAGCGGCATCCGCGTGCTGTATGAGGGTTTCCGCATCAGGACTATCTTCATTCAGCAGAGCAATCCCCAGACTCGCACTCACATAAAGTTCGTGTCCCTCAATTTCAAAGCAATTTTCTAAGGCTTGTAGAATTCTTTGAGATACTTGTGTGACTTCGTCAAGATGATTAATTTGAGGTAGTAAAATCGTGAATTCATCTCCCCCCCAACGGGCAATGGTATCCCCTGCTCTTAGACAATCTCTCAAGCGTTGAGCCACAGATTTTAACAGAGTATCCCCTAATGTATGACCCAAAGTATCATTGATTACCTTGAAACGGTCTAGATCGAGGAACATGACAGCTAGACTGTCATAAGTGCGAGTTGCGTTAGGTAAAGCTTTATCGAGTAATTCGTTAAACAGCAGGCGGTTGGGTAATCCTGTCAGTAAATCATGTAGCGCTTGGAAGCGAATCTTTTCTTCGACTTGCTGACGTTGCCAAGCGGCATTAATACTAGCTGCCATAGTTAACAGCGTGGATTCTTCATGCCTTGACCAGCGACGCTCTTTTGAACAGTCTGCCAAGCCTACATAACCCCACAACTTTTCCTCCAGACGCAGAGGTACTAGGAAGATAGATTGAATACCATCGCGAGCCAAAATTTGTTGTTCATCAATGGGAAATTCTTGAGTCAGTCCCATAATCGACTCGCCACGTGAGAGTGTGCTGTACCAACTGGCCAATTCAGAAGATTGATAAGAGAGATTCTGCCAATGTTCTAATGATGGTTCTATGTTTGAGCCCGTCCATTCAAACTTGAGGCTGAATGCTAATTCCCCTGTAATTGGGTGGATATGATTTCTAAAGAAATAAGCACGGTCTACTTGAGCAGCTTCACCCATCATAGTTAGAGCTTTCTCAATCCCGTTCTGATAGTTCATTTCCACCAGCAAATAATTGGCCGATTCGGCAACTGCTTGTAGTAGCCTGTCTCGCTGACGCAATTCGGCTGCGGCTTGTTTTTGCTCGGTAATATCCCTAACTATAAAAGTTCTAATTAAATCACTTTCTGCCAGATAATGAATAGATTGTTCAAAAATTTCTGTGCCAACTTCTACCTCGCGCACAAAAGAATTTTCAGAATTGGCATCTCGATTCTTAATTGTATTGAGCAATCCTGATAATACTGGATGTTTTTCCCCAAATTCCCGCAGGTTAGGAAACTTGACAGATGCAGCCGGATTTAAATAAATGACATTTCCCTCTATATCCATTTCAATAATGGGATTAGGAATGAGTTCGGGAAAAGATGCTAGGCGTGCAAGTACAGTTTCGCTAGCTCCCTCAAAAGTAGAATCTGGCGAAATTAAAGTTTCAAAAGGATTAACTGGATTGGCTTGTTCGGATAAAAAGCTAGATATATCTTCTACTGTAATCGATTCCGAAAATGCTTTTTCGGAAATATTAGAAATAGCATAATATTTGGCATGAACTTGGTTATTACCAAATGCAATTACATCTCCATTTTGCAGATTATGCGAGAAGCATTTGTTGCCATTGACAAATACGCCATTAGTACTTTTTTTACCTTTAAAATCACCATCAATAATCCGAAACCCATATTGATCGGTTTCGGGAATCGTTACTCTTAATAAAATGGCGTGTTGCCTGGATACGGAGCGCGAACGTAGGACAATAGCGTTTCTCGAATCTCGTCCTAGCGAATAAGTAGCATCTTGAAGAGGGATGGTGCGTTGCCCTTGTAAGTCTTTGACAACCAAAAGGTGACGTATTTTTTCCCGTTCATGTTCTGGCATGTCTTTTCCTCACATTGTCATATCTTCGGTCTTTTTTGGCAAAATAAAACTTCAATAAGTCCTAACTTTGAGCTTCTATTTACTACATAGAGCTACTCAATAACTACGAGCGGTATTTATAAAAGGATAGACTGGAATTAATTTGTAATTTAGCTATTGAATGCAATATTTCCAATTATTTAGTACCAGTATTTCCCTAAGAATTTTAAAATTAGTCTCAAATCACTAGAAGATGAAAAAAATTCGTCTTACAGCCCAATTTATCGACTTTTTTATGTATTCACTCTCAGAATAAATTCAAATACCTCGGATTATGTATGGTATATTTGCGGATTTTTGTTTAAATTAGGTAAGAAGCAAACAACCAAAAAGTTATAGTCAAAGGGTGGTTGCCTTGAAAAATTGATAATGTTCACAGTATAATTGCTGAATATAAGGAATAATATTATCACAGAGCATTTGATTTAGCTTACTGAGAAATACGATAATCTGGGTTTAGGTATTAAAAGCATGGGGAGAGAATGGCGAATCAGAAAAAATTCGCATCCTTCCTAATGCACAAATTTCATTCTGAGCGATCGCATGAGGCTACTGCAAAAGACACAGAAGCGCTTGCTTCATTGAGTAATTATACTTAACTCTAATGTAGGAAGTATTTTTTTTAGCGATCGTGCGACTCTAGACAAAGACTCATCTAGGACAAACTTATGGCTAAAAAATCTAAAGACAGCCTAGAGCAATCCTCGGATATCAGAGTAGCTGCTACCTCCAAAATCTGGGGACTGACAGTAGGAATCCTCGCAATTTGCATTCCGCTTTCAGCTGTGACCAGAAGTGGTGCAATTCTACCTTTAGCGGCTATTGGTGGTGCAGCAGCTGGTACGGTAGCAATATGGCGTTCTGATGATAAAAAATCCAAAAATGGTTATCTGCAACAGCAGCAGATAGAGCTTTTAGAAGCAAGAATAGCAACTTTAGAAACTATTGTGAGCCACAATGATTTTGATTTGCATATGAAAATTCAAAATTTAGAGGCGAACAACAGTATTAAAAATGCCCTACCACAAAATCAATCGGAAAATTAGCCAATATTGATAATTTATACTCTCTTAGGTATTTTCAGAGTCAGTAAATTACAACTTCTTGACATGGCTATTTTATAATCTAACATTGCTGCTACTCTTTGTGTCCGCTGCCAATCACACCATTTTTTCCTTTAAGAACTGTTTCCATCGAAACAGTATGTTATTCTCCATTGTAGTTAGAATAATTTGACATCAGTTAACTCTCTATACCTCAGCCATATCAGTTAATGATATGTTTGGGTACTATTTAGGTGCATCATGACCGTGAACTCATGCTGATGCTTGTGTTCTATGAAACCGATATAATTACTGAATTTTAATCAATAGAGATTATAAACTTGAGTAATTAGATTGGTATAGCTTACCGTAGGTATGCAGTAATGTGCCGCTCTCATGCAGATGGATTGGATTAGCTTACTCAAAGCTCAACAAGCTGACTTCCTTAACCGCGTCAAAAAACTAAAAATAAATGACTTATCTATACTGAAAAGTCATGTGAAAAATTGTCATAGTGAAATTATGACAATTTGGGGTGAGCCATTGGCAAAACTGCAAAAGTTGTCTTGTCAACAAGCAGAAATTCTGGCCAAAAATCCACCGCCAACACCACCTGAATATCCAGAACCGCCTGATTGGACAATCCCTTTTCCGCAACACTTTCAACAGCAGGCGGAAGATTATATTTTGCGGGAGCAAATTGTTGAGCAGGTAATGGTGGAACGCCTTGGTAAGTTGGTAAAAAAAGTGTCGCAAGACACTATTAGCCACATAGCTTTAGATGATGAGGGCAATTTACGGGGTGAGAGTAAATTTTCTTATTTGCTTGCAGCTAACCAAAAATTGACTATTCAAGTTTATGCTGCCGATGGAGAAAGTTTTAATGGGATTAAGAAAAATAAGATTAAGTGGTCAGTTACTCAAGAGGATATAAAAAAGCATCATGTATTAATTTTTCTTTGCTTGTTGTATCCGCAAAGTAGTCAATTAGGCGACGAAAAACAAGTAGTACTTACTGGGTTTTTGCCTACAGAGCAGGTGGTATGTAATGAACCAAAAATCTTCGTTACACCGACTGACTTGTTGTATGCAGGGGGATTAAGTTGGTATTTAGAATCACTAGTAGGCAAAAAAGATGTAGCCCTAGTGGTCAAAGAAAGAGCGATCGCACCTAAAATTGACACTATCCCATCTGAACATCCCCTGAAGAGTATCGTAGGTGACTGGGAATACTGGCAAACCTTGCAAGGGCACACGAGAGGAATTAATTGCCTGGCTTATTCTGCGAGAATACCCACAGCCAACATGAATAGCTGTGACCTCAATAGAAAGCCTCCCATATTAGCCAGTGGTAGCCGTGGTGAAACAAAACTCTGGGATTTAACTAGAGGTGAACTAATCGAGACATTGTCAGAAGCGCCTTGGGTGGTATCTGGATTAGTCGATGAAGTGAATTCTTTAGCCTTTAGTACCGATGGACAGACTTTAGCCAGCGTTGGTGCTGATTCTACAATCAAGATATGGCACGTAGGTGCATTAGATTTAATCGATATTTTACACAAACATCATGGCGTAGTGAGATGCGTAGCTTTTACCCCAGATGGCAGAATGCTAGCTACTGGTGGCGATGACAGAAAAATCCTATTTTGGGATTTGATGAAGCGACAAGTAGCGATCGCTCTTTCATTAGATGATACCGCAGCCCATTCTCTCGCCCTCAGCCAAGATGGGCAAATTCTCGTCACAGGTAGCTATCGCAAAATCAAAGTTTGGTGTACTTCTCATTTAGCTGAGGTAAGCAATTTGCAGGATGTGCCACCACTCTACAACCTCATGGGCCATTCTCATATTGTGCGTTCCCTAACTATTAGTGCTGATGGTAAGCTACTCGTTAGCGGTAGCCGGGATCAGACAATCAAAATTTGGCATTTAGAAACCGGAGAATTAATTAATACTCTCAAGGGACATAGAGATGAAGTCTGCACAATCACCTTAAGTCCTGATGAGCAAATTATTGCCAGTGGGAGTGCAGATAAAACTATCAAGTTATGGCATTTAGCAACGGGAGAACTCCTAGGCACTTTTACCGGACATACTGACACAGTCACCGCAGTAGCGTTCACAGCTTCTGGCGAAATGTTGGTAAGTGGGAGTTTAGATAAGACGATTAAAATTTGGCAACGAAGTTAAGCAGAGATTCTACCAATTCAAAATTCAAAATTACGAAAGCCTAATTCCAAAAGGCTTTCTGCGTTTCTATTTGTTGCTGAATTTTGCTGAATTGGTATTAGTCGTTTATTTGTAGAGACAGGGAAAAGGAAGAAAATCTTTGTCATTACCCCTCTAGCTTGAAAGTGCTGAGTGCTGAGTAACAATCCCCGCCTCGACTTTCATGGAAGGCTTGTGAATTTTTTTCATGAGGACTTCTGTCCCTGCTTGCGAAAGTGATTAATTATTTTTATTGGGAATTCCCTAATGCGATCGCTATCTCTTGAGCAATTAAAAATTATCTTCCTCAAGACTTAAAATAGTTATTATTTGTCCTTACAAAACAAACTAAGTGTAAAGTAAGGTTACAAACCTTGGAAAAATATTGAGAAATTGACCTCTTGTCAAACCTGGCTCTAAGGTAGAACCTATAGGAGAGACTTGAGGCGGATGTGATGAACATGAATAATATTCAAAACTATCGGTTTGTCTGTACCTTGACCTTTGGCGATATCTACGGTCAAATCATCGTTTGGTTAATTACAATTACTATAAGTTTGGCATCAGCTTTGGCGCTAATGGGTGCCAGAAGACCAGTTTATGCCTTAGCTACTGTTGGTCTGGTGGTGCTGCTATCGCTGCCTTTCTTGTTATTTGCATTTGTAACTACATTGTTAAATCATATTGAATTAACTGCTGTAGGGCCAGGAACAAAAACTGAACCGATTCCAGGAAATGTTTCCCAGCAAAAACCAGTACAAGCAACTAGCTGAAAAAATTTGCAGGATGAAGGATTAAGGATGAAATTAATCCACTAATCAAGGGATGGGTATGAACGCGGAAAGGCAATATCTTTTCTACTCAACGTTGCGTACCAATTCTTGATTTTATTTTTTATCCTTTTTTTGACAAAAAGCTCAAATGAGTATTCAAAATCGCTATTATATCCCTGTCACTAGACAGGGAATTTTTTTGTAGAGGCGCGATGTCTGCGTAGCAGCTGATGCGTTCAAGTTGCACATTCTCTTGTCAATGCAAATGACTAATGACAAAGGACGACCTTTGACAACCTTTGCTAAAAAAATATGACGCTTACGTAATTTCTATTAAAATCGGGGCTAATCAAGATTAATTATGCTGGAACATGATGTAATTATTGTTGGGGGTGGCTTGGCTGGATGCCGTGCGGCGGTGGAAATTGCCCGCATTAACCCTAGTTTAAATATTGCTGTAGTTGCTAAAACTCACCCAATTCGTTCGCACTCAGTGGCGGCGCAAGGTGGGATGGCTGCGTCGCTGAAAAATGTTGATACCGAAGATAGTTGGGAAGCCCACGCCTTTGATACTGTTAAAGGTTCGGATTACTTAGCAGACCAAGATGCGGTAGCAATTCTTACTCAAGAAGCCCCAAATGTGGTGATTGACTTGGAACACATGGGCGTTTTATTCTCGCGCTTACCGGATGGAAGGATTGCTCAACGGGCTTTTGGTGGACATGCTCACAACCGGACTTGCTATGCTGCAGATAAAACTGGTCACGCCATTTTGCATGAATTGGTAAATAATTTGCGCCGCTACGGTGTGCAAGTTTACCAAGAATGGTACGTAATGAAACTGATTTTAGAAGAGGGACAAGCTAAGGGCGTAGTGATGTACCGCCTGTTAGATGGGCATATAGAAGTACTCAGAGCTAAAGCCGTGATGTTTGCCACCGGGGGATATGGTCGCGTTTATAACACTACATCCAATGATTACGCCTCCACCGGTGACGGTTTAGCAATGACAGCGATCGCAGGTTTACCTCTAGAAGATATGGAATTTGTGCAATTCCATCCCACAGGCTTATATCCGGTTGGGGTACTGATTTCCGAAGCAGTTAGAGGCGAAGGCGCATATCTAATTAACTCCGAAGGCGATCGCTTTATGGCGAACTATGCACCTAGTCGTATGGAACTGGCTCCTCGTGATATCACCTCACGAGCGATCGCCTACGAAATACGGGCTGGGCGTGGTATCCATGCTGATGGAAGCGCTGGGGGGCCATTTGTTTATCTGGATTTGCGCCACATGGGTAGAGAAAAAATCATGAGTCGCGTTCCCTTTTGTTGGGAAGAAGCCCATCGATTAGTTGGTGTTGATGCTGTGACTCAGCCCATGCCTGTACGTCCTACCATTCATTATTGTATGGGTGGTATCCCTGTGAACGTTGATGGTAGAGTCCGCAGTAGCGGTGATAATTTTGTTGATGGCTTCTTTGCGGCTGGTGAAACGGCTTGTGTTTCCGTTCATGGTGCAAATCGCCTGGGAAGTAATTCCCTTTTAGAATGCGTAGTTTATGGTAAACGAACCGGAGCTGCGATCGCTAACTTTGTGCAAAATCGCAAATTACCAATAGTAGATGAGCAACGTTACATCAAGGAAGCGCAGCAAGAAATTCAAGCTTTACTAGAACAGCCAGGAAAATACCGTATTAACGAAGTGCGCCAAGCTTTTCAAGATACCATGACTCAGTACTGTGGCGTTTTCCGTACTGAAGAATTAATGAGTCAAGGTTTAGAAAAATTAGCAGAATTAGAACAACAATATCCACAGGTATATTTAGACGATAAAGGCAAATCTTGGAATACAGAAATTGTAGAAGCCCTAGAATTACGCAGTTTAATGGTAGTAGGGCACACAATTCTGGCATCAGCATTAAATCGTCAAGAAAGTCGCGGCGCACATTTCCGTGAAGATTATGCCAATAGAGATGATCAGAGATTCCTCAAACATACAATGGCTTACTATTCACCAGCAGGGATTGATATTCAATATCGCCCAGTTGCAATTACCATGTTTCAGCCACAGGAAAGAAGATATTAATTAGGGTAATTGGAATTACAACTATTTTCAGATCTAAGGGCACGGCAGTGCTGTGTCCTTACCTACGTACCTCATTGATCTGAAATACGTTGTATGGCTGTCAACAGCCAAGTATTTTCATTTTTTGATTCACGCTTGTCTAAATAGCGATAAATTTCCGTGTAATCACTGATAGACATTTGTCATTATGGCTCTTTAAATAAGACTAAAGAAAATCTCTGAAAAATCTCTTTACGAGTTTTTACTAGAATTAACAAATTCTAGGGTTAAGAGCTATTTTCAACTTGCTCTTACAAGAAAATGAAAACGCATATCTAAGTCAACAGTTTCTACTTCTTGTAATAGTAAAAAAATGGGTGTTACTACTATTTGGTATAGTTGTTAGTTTGTTTGGCTGTTGTAGAATTCCCATCAGATGTACAAGCTTAACAGTTTCGGTTTTACTATACCAATTTTCATACAACTTTGAGTTTTTAGCATCAAGAAAATCTTAGAGGCTGTTGGAAAAGCGGTTCGCCGTGATTTAGGCACAAATTGCTTCTGCTTTTATTTAAAGAAAGCTACAGTGTAGTGCTACTCACAAGCAGGCTTTTACAACATCCTGCAATAGGATTTTCTTATATCTGATTTCTACAAAATCTCTAAGTCTTGAAAAATGCAAGAATTTAACATTCCCCAATCGCTAGAAATAGAAGTATCACAACTGCGTAAAACTATTAATTCTCTGCTATGGATAACTAAACTTTTTCGTACAGTCGGCTATAGCATTTTAGTTTTAGTATTTATTGACTTAATTGATATATTTGTACCCTTAAATTTTAAGAATCCCGTGTGGGAATTTCAGATGATAGGAGCGCTAGTAGACCTGGTAGCTATAACCTTAATTGGGCTAGCTTTAGTATTCTCCGGTAAGTTAGAGAAACGTCTAAAATGGGAATTTCCGTTTTTACTGTGGTTATCAAGGTTATGTCTATTAGTAGGATTATTATATTTATTACTCATCCCTTTAGGAATTAATAACACTATCAGTCTTTATAACGTAAATATCCAGGGATTAAATCAAGATTATAGTCAACAGGAGCTACTCAATAGCAACTGGAAACAGCAGAGCGACCTAGCTTCAGCCGCAGAATTTAATAATCTTCGTGAACATCAGAGTATGCGAGAAGTAAAAACTCAAACATTAGTAGATGTGAATCAAAGCCAGAATCATCCAGATAAAAAATTACCAGCTACAAATTTATCTAGAAATTTCAAGTTGTTGAAAAGCTCGGTAAAATTTAATTTAGGAGCTTTGCTTGCTGCGGCTTTATTTATTACTATCTGGAAGGAAACATCCTGGGCTAGATAATGGTCTTAATGCTGATAGGCTGCTTACTTACACAGAAGTAATTTTAAGTGATTCAAATCGTTGAATTTCAATTAAATAACCATTTGGATCGCGCAGAAAACAATGATAAATTTTGTACTTCTCATTGAATGTAGGCGGTTTTTCAAATTCTACACCTTGTTGTTGTAGATACTCATACCACTCATCTACTTGCTGTGTCACTAAAGTAAAAATTACACTTGATTGTTTTTCGGTAATTTTTGTACTGAAAATTTCACTTGCTTGACACAATCCCAAGTATCCAGAACCAGTAACAGTATAAATTCTACAAGTTCCTTGATCGAGCCAGAGATGCAACCCCAGCTTGTCTTCATAGAAGCTGGCTGAGGCTGCGAGATTCTGGGTATATAAAAAGGTAATTTGCTGATCAATTGGCGGGCGATCGCACATAAAATTGAGTTATGAGAGCAAACAGATCTAAGAAAACCCTTTTGAAGTGGTACAGATTTGAGCTATGCTAGACTCAGTCTAACTTTTCTTCCTCAAGTCAAACTTAATTAAGCCAAACTCTACAGAGCAATTTTGTGTCCGGGAATCTTGCAAAATAATTGTGTTAGCGCTCTGAAAGATTTTGGTTTACATACAACAGTTCTCAGTTAGCATTTCTCCTCAAGGCTAACTTTTTGGGTGCTGCGTTCTGAGTAAAAATACTAGTATCTCTTACCCAGTGCCCAATCACCAGTCCCCAATCTCAATTATTCGCGTAGTCCTTTTGCTAACCTCAAGTTAATTTTTGAAAAGTTTAGTTCATCTAGGTATCTATATAGCCATAAAGTTATATAGAAATCCAAAACTGAAGGAATCAAGTATGAGTAGCGATCTAGCAAGCAAGTTGCGGGAAGGAACAAAACAATCCCATACAATGGCGGAAAATACAGCCTTCATGAAGTGTTTTCTTAAAGGGATTGTCGAAAGAGAGCCTTTCCGCAAACTCATAGCTAACTTGTATTTAGTTTATAGCGCTTTAGAAGCACAACTTCAGCGTTATAGTACTCATCCTGTAGTGAGTCTGATTTATTTTCCCATATTGAACCGTACAGCTAATTTGGAAAAGGATTTGGCTTTTTACTACGGTGAGAACTGGCGGGAGCAAATTGCAGCCCTGGAAGCAGGTAAAACTTATGTAGCACGCATCAATGAAATTGCTGAAACTGAACCTGCATTACTAGTAGCTCATGCCTATGTGCGCTATATGGGAGACTTATCTGGGGGTCAAAGTTTAAAGAAAATTATCCGTTCAGCTCTAGACTTACCACCAGATCAAGGTACTGGATTGCATGAATTTGAGCAATTACCATCGGTTGAAGCCATTAGAGCATTTAAAGGTCAATATCGTGATGCTTTAAATGCATTACCAGTAGATGATGCTTTAGCTGAAAAAATTGTCGCAGAAGCAAATTATGCTTTTGCACTCAATCGCGATGTTGTCCATGAGTTAGAAGATGATGTGAGAATTGCAATTGGCGATCATGTTTTTGACTTGATTACACGCCAAGATAAACCCGGTAGCACAGAACGTTCACCTGGTAGTACTTCAGTAGAACTTGTGGCTGCTGACTAAGCATTACACATCAACAGTGAAATTTAGGGAAACTCTTGATTTTTGGCATGTTTAAAGTGTAGGTATCTTTGCTCTCCAAATTAGATACCTGCACTGAGAAAAGATTAAGAGGAATTAATACCAATTCGTAATTCGTAATACCCTACGGGAAGCGCAAAGCGCTACGTAATTCGTAATTACTGAATCCCAAAATAATCTAGTAAAAATTACGGCATCAATTTGCGGTACTAGGTTTTTGGGTTTGAGTCTTTTGCCGATTTTAGAGGATTGGTATTACTCAGCAGGGGTAATTATTAGATTCCTATTTAACCGCTAACACAGGATTAAAACATTCAAGGTTACTAGCATCATGAAACTTGCAACGCAAACAGTCCAATTCAACTCGGAGTTACTCAGAAAGTACGACCAAGCTTTGCCTCGATATACCAGTTATCCGCCAGCAACGGAATTACAAGAAAATTTTGGCGAGTTGGATTTGCGATCGGGTATTGCGGTTGGCAATTATAAGAATACTCCTCTGTCTCTCTACTTCCATATTCCCTTTTGTGAAACTGCTTGCTATTTTTGCGGTTGTAACACCATCATTACCCAAAAAAAAGAAATAGTAGAGCCATATTTAAATTATGTGGTGCGTAACCTCGAACAGTTTTCTGGCGTAATTTCCTCAAAACGTAAAGTGCATCAATTACATTTTGGAGGCGGAACACCAAATTATTTAACGATGCAGCAGATGGATTTTTTATGGAACAAAATCAATCGCCAATTTAGATTGGACGAGCAAGCAGAATTTTCCATAGAAATTAATCCTAGATATGTAGATAAAAACTATATCTTTTTCTTAAAAAATTTAGGCTTTAATCGCATCAGCTTTGGCATTCAAGACTTTAACACACAAGTCCAAGAAGCTATTAACCGTGTCCAACCAGAAAAGATGCTGTTTGATGTTATGGAATGGATTCGGGATGCTGGATTTGAGAGCGTTAACGTTGATTTAATTTATGGCTTACCTTATCAAAGCCTTGCTACCTTTAAAAACACCATTGAAAAAACTCTAAAACTCGATCCAGATAGAGTTGCAGTTTTTAACTTTGCTTATGTACCTTGGATGAAGCCTATACAAAGAAAAATTCCCCAGTCGGAATTACCTCAGGCTTCAGAAAAATTAGAAATTCTGAAGATGACTATTGAAGAACTAACCGGGAATGGTTATTGGTTCATTGGTATGGATCACTTTGCTAAACCCAATGATGAACTCACCATTGCTCAACAACAAGGTCAACTGCATAGAAACTTCCAAGGCTATACCACAAAACCAGAATCCGATTTATTTGGCTTTGGCATTACTTCAATTAGTATGCTGCATGATGTTTACGTGCAAAATATTAAGCAGCTAAAAAGTTACTATCAAGCAATTGATACAGGCTTAATGCCAATTGAGAAAGGAGTCAGTCTCAACCGAGATGATATTCTCCGCCGAACTGTAATTATGGAACTTATGTGTCAGTTCCAATTGTCAATTAATGACGTTGAAGAAAAATATCATATAGCTTTTGATACGGATTTTAATGAATATTTTGCTAGAGAATTATCTGAGTTGCGATTGCTAGAAGCTGATGGACTGATTCGGATGATACCTAATGGGATTGAGGTAACACCGAGCGGTAGATTACTTATCCGCAACATTGCCTCAGTCTTCGATGCTCATACCAAAAAGCGAAAAAATGCAGCTTTTTCTAAAGCAATTTAATTTGAAGGATGAAGTATGAAAAATGAAGTAAATAAATTCATCTTTCATACTTTACACTTCATCCTTTCTCACCCTCTTCAAGCAGCAGGAAGAAAACTATGCGTATCATGATGATTCAGCCCAACTATCATTCTGGTGGTGCGGAAATTGCTGGTAATTGGCCACCGAGTTGGGTTCCCTATGTTGGTGGAGCATTAAAACAAGCTGGCTTTACCGATATCCGCTTTGTTGATGCGATGACAGACTACATTCCTGATGATGTTTTAGCAGAAATTATCGCTAAATATCAACCGGATGTGGTGTTAGCAACGGCAATTACGCCGATGATTTACCAATCGCAAATCACCCTAAAAATTGTTAAAGAAGTTTGCCCTAATGCAAAAACAATTATGGGCGGGGTTCACCCTACCTATATGTATACTGAAGTTCTCGGTGAAGCACCTTGGGTAGATTATATTATCCGTGGTGAAGGTGAAGAGATTACAGTTAATTTACTGCGCGCGATCGCCAATGGTACAGATGTGAGCGATCGCCGTAATATTTTAGGTATAGCTTTTTTAGAAGATGGTCAAGTAGTTGCGACACCAGCGCATCCGCCAATTGCTGATTTAGATACTCTGACTCCCGATTGGGATCTTTTAGATTGGGAGAAATATATTTACACTCCTCTCAACGTGCGGGTAGCTGTACCCAACTATGCGAGAGGATGTCCATTTACCTGTCGTTTTTGCTCCCAGTGGAAATTCTGGCGCAAATACCGTTCCGGTTCTGCCAAGCGCTTTGTTGATGAAATTGAAATCTTGGTGAAAAAGCACAAGGTAGGCTTTTTCATTCTGGCGGACGAAGAACCGACAATCAACAAACCCAAATTTATTGCGCTATGTAACGAATTAATCGAGCGTAATTTGGGCGTGTATTGGGGAATTAATACCCGAGTCACAGATATTTTACGCGACGAAAATGAATTACCTTTATATCGCAAAGCTGGACTAGTTCACGTTTCTTTAGGAACAGAAGCAGCAGCACAGTTAAAGTTGAATTTGTTCCGCAAAGAAACGACAATTGAACAAAATAAGCGGGCAATCCAACTGTTAAAACAAAATGGTATGGTTGCCGAAGCGCAATTCATTATGGGTTTAGAGAACGAAACCCCAGAGACAATCGAACAAACCTATCACATGGCGCTGGATTGGAAACCAGACATGGTGAACTGGAATATGTTTACCCCTTGGCCATTTTCCGAATTATTCCAAGAATTAGGCGATCGCGTCGAAGTGCGAGATTATTCGCAATACAACTTTGTTACGCCCATCATGAAGCCAAACGCAATGGAACGCGAAGAGGTTCTCAAAGGCGTGTTGCGGAACTATGCTCGGTTCTATATGCGTAAAACGATAGAGTATTGGTTTGTGAAAGATCCCTTTAAGCGGAAATATCTCTTAGGCTGCTTAAAGGCTTTTGCTCAAACTACTCTCAACAAACGCTTCTACAACCTGAAGCGGGTGAAATATAAAGGACTACATACAGAAATCGAATTAGGTTTTGATGAGTCCAAAATTCTCACTCCTGAACAAATTGCTGAACGTAAGCAACAACATCCCGAATTAAAAGCAGATGTCGATTTCACCGGCAATATTTCCGCTTGTGGCGCACCTAACGACATTGAGGTTTCCGCTTGTGGCGCACCTAATGATCTTCCGGAATATCAAGATGAAGAACAAGATGTGCCCAGCATGAAAATTTAAAACCTCTAGGCGATCGCTCAACAGCTATTTAGCTAATCACAACAAGAGCGATCGTCTACTCTTTTGTCCATAGATCAATAAAATATTTATACAGCGTAGTAGAAGCCTGTGTTTAAGTAGAGCAGTGCAATTAAATATAATTGGTCTACCCCTTTGGTTAAGCTAGCTAATTGTAGCGTTTCCGACAAGATAACGCTGTAATTTGCCATTGCTAGGGGTTTCAAGATTATTTATATTTCGTAACATAGTTTGCTGCAATTACCGATTTACTTACACTAAAAATTGCCAGGTTTTATAGTTCTGATAAAACTACATTTGATCCTAAAGGCATAATCGCAGTAGCAAAATGAGTTCTTTGTGTCTCCGAGTTATACCATTCTTTTATCAGTACAAACTCAGTTTCTGGGTCATAAAATAATACAGCCAAGGATATCTGACCTTCCCAGCAATAACGCACATTTCCATCCTTAGAGAAATACACAGCACCTCTACCATGTGCAGAGAAACCATTCACAGCAGCTTTGGTTAGAGTATTCCAAGACACATATTTCATAATACAACCTCCGGGAGTTAGATTTTATTCCTTCCATCCCAGATATACGTGACAAAACACTATCCATCCGTATAAAAACTGATAATTTTTCCACTTTTTTATTGCCCATCAGAGATTGAAGTCATAGCCATTACAGCTTGCATCTCATCCTTGTCTCATAGAATCAATTTTTGGGTGAGGCATTTAGATACAATCAATTGGGTGTTTGGTAATGGGTAATTGGTAATGGGTAATTGGTAATGGGTAATTGGTAATCGGTAATCGGTAATTGGTGTTGGTAATTTCTCCTTGTCCCCTCATCCTCCTCATCCCCAATCCCCATTACCCCTTATCCCCAGAGGGGGCCCCGAGTTCCCCAATCCCCAGTCCCCAATCCCCAATCCCCAATCCCCATTACCCCTTATCCCCAGAGGGGGCCCCGAGTTCCCCAATCCCCAGTCCCCAACCCCTCTTCCTGTACCATGAGTAAATATCAATAACCTTTAATAAACAGCCTATGTCTTCGGCTCCGCTAACATTAAACTTGGTTGAAGGTTCTGTTTCTTTCAGCTTTTCCGCCCAAGCTGCACGGGAATTAAAAGCCGCTTTGGATGAATTAATGGTTCGTCTCAAAAATGTCGCGGCTAAAGCCACTCCAGGGGGCGGTAAAGTCACTCCCCAGCCTCCTGTAGAGTATCGTTACACTGGCGAGGTATTCTTAGAAATTTTTTGTAACCCTAATATTTGGCCTACTCCCTTCGCTGCTAAAGTCTTACTCACAGTCCGCGATGTCAGCATTCGTTTAACAACAGAAGCGGAACTGACTCGTGTGATTGAAGATGTTAATCAGTACTTGGAACAAGTTGGATGAAGAGTGCTGAGTGCTGAGTTAAAAGACTGCACACAAGGGGAGAGGCTAGCACCAAGGGAGTTTTCCCAGGAACAACTTGTGGGGCATTTATCAAGTGCGAGCATTACTGAGTACTATTGTTGCTACTCAAAACTCAGTAATGAGTATGGTCAAAACTCTGTCAGCTAATGTTTATTAATCTCTATCTTCCCTGAAAAATTACCGGAGCAGTTGAATGGGATAACTGCCCCGGTTAGGGAATGTACATACTATATTCAGGGCGACATCGGATGTAAACAAGGATAGATTCCCGATGCGATCGCTACTGGTAAAGTTGTATAAATTAGACTCTAATGCTTCGTCTTAATCAGAAATTAAAGATTCTGGATGGGAAATTTTCATTAAAAACAGAGATGATCCCAAAAATTTTTCACTTGAATTATTTGTTGTCAGGCTCAATATGCAACACCAAGTTCCTATCCAAAATCAGGAATTAATGTTTGATTAGTCGTTGTCCCATTCTTCACGACCAATCAAATCGCCAATGCGATCGCGTAACAAAAAGTCACATTTTTCTAATTCACATTCAACGCAAACCCACTCTCTCGCAGGGATGTATTGACAGAGTGTATATATTGGCTGTTGTCGGCTGACCATTCCCTTTTGCACCAGTCGGCGTGCTTCATCTTGAATTACATCTAAAGAGTAGTAACTGATAGAGGGCACCGTATTCACACTCATGATTTTTACTCACAAATTACACGTAGATAGTGTTCCCGATATTTACTTGGAACAAACATTACAAGGATTAGGCTTGTGGCTAAGGTTTTGTAGTTTGCTATACGGAACTAATTCCATTTTGACGCTACATACCCTCAAATTATCTAAAGAAATGTAAATAAAGTCAACATTTTCTGACATTTATGTTGAATGGGCTTCATATAAGAATATCAGGGTAGTCAACATCACCTGTTCAAGAAATTTTAGGTTTGCTATTTAAAAGGGTTTAAAGGCTTGCTGTTAAAGGTTTAAAGCTTAATTGGTTCATTAGGAATAGTACAGAAGAAGGACTTCTGCACCATAAAACCTGATCTAGCTTTGCGGCTATTTGTATATAAATAATAGCTAGGAATCTCTAGCAGCAGAGATTAAGGTATAAAGTGTTGCCTAATACAAGCGTATACCCTACACCAGAAAAGCTTGCAGCATCTCATCTGTTAATGATTTCTTAAAGAATTTCGCATTTACTGTGTTAACTGGGACACAAAATATAACAATAAAATTTGTCATTTAGTTTTCATGTTTGGTGTTGGTTATTTTTCCCCTAGCTTGAAAGTGCTGAGTGCTGAGTTTTGAGTACACATCCATTGAGACTTTCATGCAAAGCTGTTGAAATTTTTTTCATTGGGACTGTTTGCTCATCCTCCATTACCCACTACCCACATTGAAACAGACGTTATGTGGTTACGTCTGTAAACAGTTTGGCGAATTTCTTGGTATGAGATTGTTTGCGAAGTTACTTTGTTGTTTAAATTACTTATTCCGCAAAATCATCATCATAGTCGTCCGAATTGTTGTCATCCTCTCCTGACAATTTTTCGGATGGGCGGTCAGTTTTGAGTTGATTCAATAACGTCAGTACTCTTGTACCGCGTTCTAAAGAACGGTCTTCGATAAATATTACTTCTGGTGTACGACGCAACCTTACCCTAGCACCCAGTTCGCTGCGGACGTAACCTGTTGCTGACTTCAAGCCAGCCATTGTTTCTGCTTTAGCTTCTTCTGTGCCATAGATACTGACGTAAATTTTGGCGTGTTGTAAATCGCCAGAGACATCAACATCGGTAACACTTACCATTCCTGTACCCACACGGTCATCCTTAATCCCGTTAAGTAGCATTTGGCTAACTTCCCGTTTGATCAATTCAGCAACGCGGGAAACGCGGCGATTTGTAGCCATAAAAATTACGCCTCCTCACAGAGGTTGAACAACATCAATAAAAATATAAATGCAATTTTGGGAGGACAGTGCTTGACATTGACAATGCTGTGAGCAATTGTCTTTAGGGTAGCCTCCCTAGAACCCTTGTTTAAATTGTACTTAAGCCCAGCATTGCACGCAGGGTAAAAGTAATAAAGGCTAGCCCGCCAATAAAGAAACCTAAAAGAGCAATCAAAGTCACTGGACGTTTTAACAATGGAAACAAAGGCTCAAGCGTGTTCAAAAAAATACCTAAGATGAGCGAAATTAAGTAGCGGGGGTAGCGCAGGACGTTCTCCCAAAATCCATCAAACATTTATTTAGACTGCCTTGCTATCGACTATAAGTTTGTTTTCATCTGCTTGTTTAACCTAATTGTAATCGATAGCGTATGAAAATTAATAAATTCCGATAAAATATGATTCTCAGTTATATTAGTTAGATTTCGTAAATTTAAGTTCTAATGAAATGGTAAGTCAAATTCCCCAAGAAATTTGCCCGCGTCCGTTTTTGAAGTGGGCGGGTGGTAAAAGTCGGTTAATTCAGCAATATATCCCTTATTTACCAAAAAAATATAAGACTTACTATGAGCCATTTATTGGTGGTGGTGCAGTTTTTTTCTACTTAAAACCTCAGACGGCAGTTTTAACTGATATTAACGCAGAATTAATTACTACTTATCGTTGTGTTCGCGACAAAGTTGAGGAATTAATCTGCCTTTTAAAAGAGCATAAAAATCAACATAGTAGAGAATATTACTATACTGTAAGAAGTAATCCTCAAGGTACAGATTTAGAAAAAGCTGCTCGTTTGATTTATCTGAATAAAACTTGTTTTAATGGACTATATAGAGTTAACTCCAAAGGTCAGTTCAATGTACCTATAGGCAGATACAAAAATCCTAATATTTGTGATGAAGGTTTACTGAGAGCCGCCTCAGCAGCCTTGACACACACTGAAATTAAACAAGCAGATTTCGTGGAGGTGTTAAATTACGAGACCAAAAGCGGTGATTTTGTTTTCTGCGATCCGCCTTATTACCCGATAAGTAGTACTAGCTATTTTACAAGTTACAGTCGAAATTCTTTTGATAAAAAAGACCAAGAAAGGTTAAGAGATACTTGTGCTAAATTAGCCGAGCGCGGCGTTAAAGTTATGATTTGTAATTCCGATTGTGATTTTATCAGAAAACTCTATAAAGAAATTAATTTTAATATTTATCCTATAGAGGCAGCGCGTTCTATTAATTCTAATACAAAAAAAAGAGGGATGATTTATGAGGTATTAATGACCTCATATTAATTAAGCCAATTTAGCTTTATAACCAAAAAGTAATTTTATGATTTACTAGTAAATTAATTTAGCGGCTAATTAATTAACAATATTTATTTGCCCAAGCAATAAATCTATCTAAAGTGTAAACTGCTAATAAATTACGATTATATGTAACTTGTTGTCTCAACCAATTAATTGCACCTTCTCTCATCCCTTCACCACCAATAACTACTATAGTTGGTGCAGGATAAGATTCTTTGATATTCAAATTTAAATAAGGAAACTTTTCATCAACAGAACCACCACTTTCTTGCCATTTACACTCAATAATTAATCCTGATGGACTGGTTGACGCGCCTACAACAAAAAAGTCAACCTTTAAAGCAGTTTGATAAATTCCTGCGCCGATATAAACCTGCTTCGCATAACGCTTGGGTAATAAAGTAGCTGTGAGAAGAAACTCTGTGGACACATGATTTCCTACTTGGAAATAATTATGTCCATTCAAAATTGCTTCTACATTTCCTTCTAGAATATTGCCAGATTTATTTGCCCGTGCGCCTTGAGTCATAGCCATACCGAATTAGTCTGCCAAAGTTTCCTAAATTCTAGGATTTCATGGAAGTAGCCACTATTGGTATGTTACTTCATATGTATTTTCAATTTTGATATAGCAATCAGGTTATGAGCAATTTAATCTGACTAGGAAGCACGCTAGGCAGAGCATTTGGTAGTAAATAGCAGGTTAAGCAGTAGCTATCATCAGGGTTTGAACAAAAGATATAGTATTGCTTACCCAACAAAATGCTTGTGTTCGATGAAAGAATCAGTGTTTTAAATTGATCACCGGATTAATCGAGAAAAACTCAATTTTTTAGTACCTTTGTACCAAGATATTTTATTAATTGATGGTAAATGCAATAGAAGCAGCGACAATGATTAATTCCTATTAAAAATGAGGCGTACTTTCAGCAGTCTAATTCCTCAACTTGACTTTTGTGAGTAATTCTTCTTTAATGCGGTTGAGAATTGACGTTTCATCCAAAGTTGCCAAAATTTTACTAATTACTGCTTTTGGCCCATCAGGCCCCCATGTTGCGCCATTTGCTAAATAAGCTTTAGTAACTTGACCAATTCCGTAAGAAGAAACACCCGCTACCCCAGCTTGAGTTACTGCTACTGAAATATAAGGGCCGATAGCAGCACCAGCTGTAGCTGATGCAGAGATCCCCAGCAAAGTTTTTAATCCACTCAAACCTAAATTTGCCAATAGTTCGCTAGCGCCAATACCGCCCATACTCAGAGCAATTTTTTGCAGCAATTGCACAGCACCAGCTTCCGTCATCGGAATACCGTAGAGTTTCGATAAACCGACAATCAGCGAAATATCAATGACAATACTGCTGAGTATATCTACTACAGTAACCGGATTGAGAGCGATCGCTAATGCTTTTGTCATTACGGCTTTCCAAATTAGCGCATTGGCGTTCTGTTCCCGAATCATTAATTTACGCTGTACTAGTTGCTCGTTGACAACATCTGCATACAGCATCGTATTTAAAGCCACTAAAGCTTTACCTTCACGCTGCAAAATCTCTAAGATTTTTAACTTCAATTCGTCAACTTGAGCATTACCTGTACGCAACTGCACACCTCTGCTACCATCAGGGCGACGAACCGCTGTCTTGACTAATGGTGATGCTGCAGCCATAACAATTTCTAGAGGCGAGAGTAACTCTTTGACTCGCTCATCGCGAATTTTATGATAAATTGCCATCCGGTCTGCTTCTGGATATTGGTCTACTTTGTTAAACACCAAAATTATTGGTTTACCAGCTTCTCTTAGCTGCGAAAGGGCCTGGTGTTCTAACTTTGTCATATCCCCAGCAATCACAAACAAAATTAAATCTGCTTGTTTTGCTATCTGTTCAGCTAATACAGCGCGAGTTTCACCATCAATCTCATCTAATCCAGGCGTATCAATTAATTCCACCTGAGATTTACCAACGGCTGGTAAAGTGACTCTTAAAGCGCGTTCAGTTTCTCCGATTGCCTCCTCGTTAATACTCCAATTTACACGTTGTGCATCACGAGTCACGCCATGTAGGGGCCCTGTTTCAAATACACTTTGCCCGACTAAAGCATTGAGTAAAGAAGATTTACCACGCCCCACCATGCCAAAAGCAGCAATCTGCACCACCATGCGTTCCAATTTCCCCAGCATGGTATCTAAATCATTAATTTCCGCCTCTAAGCCCTGTTTTTCTTGGGGAGAGAGGTCAAGATTAGCTACCAAATTTTGTAACGCCGTTTGTGCCCTTTTATAGTTGAGTTCCGTTTGAATATCTTCAAAACTAAAAATGGCACTATCTAGTTCTTCCTCCCAGTTGGGTGAGTCGCTGTGATGAGGTTCGGGCAATATCGAAGTCATGTGAATTTTGAGATGTGAGATTTGGGATTTACCTCAGATCTGATCCTAGTTATTTTTAACCGTCTTTCACCATCCACACGAGAAAACTCAAAATAGTTTCAATCGGCGGTAGGGGATAATCTGTGAAATCAATTGTCACTGTTTGCCCTTCAAGCTTGAGAAATCGCCATTGGGTACCACTGCTGACAGTACCGTAAACTGCTGTCATAGATTGTCCTTTGGCTTCATTGAATTTTTGGGCAGCTACCATTTCTGCAATACATTGTCCCAGTCCGGATTTTAAATCTGATTTTTTCGCTTCAACGATGACAATTGCAGGTGCTTCCACTGTTAATTGTTCTGGAGAACGGCTGATTAAAAAATCACAGACACCGTTCAGCCCAATACTGGGATCAACGTTAAATTCTTCCCCAGAAAAGACGCTAATTGAGGAATTGAGGATGCGGCGTACTTCCAACAATATCGGATTAATAATTACTTCGGAACGGGCTTTTTCTGTATCGACGGCAATAGCCCAAGGTAAATCCTCTAAAATAGCTTGCAGTCTAAGGGAAGGATTTACAGATTCAATCGATTCGGGAAAAAAGCGCACTCCCTCTACAGTGTTCAGGTGAAAATCTTGTTTCACTTTTTCAATGGTAAATTGACTGTAGGGCATAAATACTCATTTTCTCAATTTACTGGATAGCCTGAGTTTATCTTCATTATTAAGCGATGAGGGCTGGGGGATTGAACATAAAATTTTTGTGATAAATACCCTGCTTTAAACCTTCCTGTGCCCAATACTCAACTCCTACAGAAAGGAGTGTCCGAAAAAGTAGTAAATTGAAAAATGCATCTAGTAGCGTTAGGAACTTGACTAAATCACCTGTGCGGAAAATCGTTATTGCCGGTAACTGGAAAATGTTCAAAACTCAGGCAGAGTCCGAAGAGTTTTTACGCGGATTTCTGCCTCACTTAGAGGACACACCCGAAGAACGCGAAGTCCTGCTGTGTCCTCCTTTCACTGACTTAAGTGCTTTATCAAAGTATTTACATGGTAGCCGTATCCAATTAGGCGCGCAAAATGTCCACTGGGAAGAAAATGGAGCCTACACTGGCGAAATTTCCGGCCCTATGTTGACAGAAATTGGCGTGCGCTTTGTAATTGTCGGTCATAGCGAAAGAAGACAATATTTTGGCGAAACAGACGCAACTGTTAATTTGCGGCTGAAAGCCGCTCAAAAGAGCGGTCTTACCCCCATTCTCTGTGTAGGCGAAACTAAAGAACAACGAGATGCTGGTCAAACAGAATCGTTGATTATCGGTCAGCTAGAGAAGGGCCTAGTCAATGTCGATCAAGATAATTTGGTGATAGCTTATGAACCAATTTGGGCAATTGGGACAGGCGACACTTGTGAAGTCACAGAAGCAAATCGGGTAATTGGCTTAATTCGTAGCCAGTTGACTAATGCGAATGTGTCGATTCAATATGGTGGCTCAGTCAAGCCCAATAATATTGATGAGATTATGGCTCAACCTGAAATCGATGGTGTTCTGGTAGGAGGCGCAAGCTTAGAACCGGAAAGTTTCGCCAGGATTGTGAACTACAACTAGTCTCCATTTTGTGGTTGTCAAGAGCCGCAGAGACGCGATTAATCGCGTCTGTACTCAAAAGTCAAATAGAATTTTGAATTTTGAATTATTTGTCTCTCTAGTCCCCAGTCCCCATTACCCCTTATCCCCAGAGGGGGCCCCGAGTTCCCCAATCCCCAATCCCCAATCCCTATTCCTCACCCCTAATTTGTCTATGTCAACTAACTTAATGATTCGGGGACGCTGTTTCCAATGGGGACAGCAGACTTATCTCATGGGTGTATTAAATGTAACTCCTGATAGCTTTAGTGATGGTGGTGAATTTAACTCTACTGCTACAGCTGTAGCACAAGCCCAAGCACTAGTAGCTGCTGGCGCTGATATTGTTGATGTCGGTGGTCAGTCTACGCGACCAGGAGCAGAGCAAATAACTGTTGCGGAAGAAATGGAGCGAGTGGTACCAATTGTCAAAGCCCTGCGTTCCGGAATGGATATACCGATTTCTGTAGATACAACTAGGGCAGATGTAGCTAAAGCATCTGTAGCTGCTGGCGCTGATATAATTAATGATATTTCTGGCGGCACTTTTGATTCAGAAATGTTGCCAACAGTAGCGAGTTTAGGCGTGCCTATTGTGTTGATGCACATCCGGGGAAACCCGCAGACGATGCAACAACAAACTGATTATCAAGATTTAATGGCAGAAATTTATAATTTTCTTGCAAAACAAATAGCTACTGCAATTGCTGTAGGCATTGACCAGCAGAAAATAATTATTGATCCTGGTATTGGCTTTGCTAAAAACTATGAGCAAAATTTAGAAATTTTTCGCCGCTTGCGGTCATTGAGAGTGCTTAATTGCCCTATTTTAGTAGGGCCTTCTCGTAAAAGTTTCATCGGTCGGATTCTCAATCAACCAGATCCCAAAGCACGAGTCTGGGGAACAGCTGCGGCTTGTTGTGCGGCTATCTTTAATGGCGCTGATATCCTCCGAGTTCACGATGTGAAAGAAATGCGTGATGTTTCATTTGTAGCCGATGCTTTGTTTCGGCAAACAACACAAGATTAGTGAATATGTTGTAAATAAATATACCGATTGACTAGAAAACTAGCGATCGCAAAACCACCTAAATTCTACGCCACATATCTAGGTATTCCCATTACCATTGGGTGTGCCATTACCTTCTATATTTGTACTCTCAGCAATCATCTCTTTCATCAAGTCGCCACTTTTGCCAGGATCTACAAACACAACTTTCGCGTTTTGACTTTCACCTAGCCTGTAACTAGCATTGATGTAATCTTGAGCCACAAGATAACGCAAAATTTCCTTACTTTCAGGATTGGTGCGTAAAGCTTCAGCAATTATTTGCATAGAAGTCATAGTTCCTTCTGCTTTCTTAATTGCGGCTTGGCGTTCTCCTTCAGCTTCGGAAATCAGCGCCCGTTTTTTGATTTCAGCTGCTCTTTCCTCTTCCATCGACTTCCGCACGCTTTCAGGCGGCGTAATGCGCTGAATATCTAAGCGGATAATCTCAACGCCCCAACCAGCTGTTGTATCATTCAACTGGTCTAAAATGGCTCTGTCCATCTCTGAGCGAGAGACATTGGTTTCTTCGACCGTATTCTGAGCGATAATTTCCCGGAGTGTGGTGTGAGCTAGCTGTACCAATGCGCCTTGGAGATCATCAATAGCGTAAAAGCTCTTTTCTATATCTTTAATGCGCCAGTAAAGGATAGCATCAACTTCGAGGTAGATATTATCTCTAGTAATGACATTCTGGGGCTTAATGTCTATATACTGCTCCCTGGTAGTATCTTCCATGACGATCTGATCTACCAGGGGAACAATAAAGTTCAGCCCTGGACTTAATTTACGATGATATCGCCCTAATCGCTCTACTAGAGCGACATTCCCTTGATTAATCAGTTTCGCAGATCCTAAGGCATAACCTATAAGCGCTAAGACTATAGCAATAATTGGCTCCATATCTGCTCCTAATTTAGCTTTTGGAGAAATTTTAGTTTAAAGGACATGGTACTATCTTGTCCTAAATCTAAGTCTAATGTTTTAAGTTTGTAATTTTCCGAACACGAGCCGCAACATTGCGATCGCAAGTCTCAACTCGTCTTGTGCAGATAGGACATTTTGCCTCAATGCAATCGCTATTAAAGCACCTTGATTACATACTGGCAAGGTCTAGGCTCCTCATGACAAAGGTTTTCAACTCCAGCATTGTATTGTTTGCTGAGTGTGGTTGCGATCGCATATTGACCAAGCCGATTTTATATTAAACAAACAAAACCCACGCAAGTGAGTTTAAATGCTGATGCTCTTGTTGGCTTCCATTTAATTACGAATTATGAATTACGAATTAGCAATTATTTGGTCAGCTGATCAACAACAAAACCTAACCAGGGTTTGATATTTCTAGGTAAATCAGAATTCAGGCGCAGGGGTAATTCTGGTGTCGAGAGAGATTGAGCGTAAGCAGGTGTGAGAAACGGTTGATAAATTTTCGCTTCTGGGGTTGACTGTTTGACAAACGCTAAGGTGACACCACGAACTAACTGACGCAGAGAATTGGTTTCGGAACCGCGCTTTTCTGGAAAAATGGTAGTGGCTGTACTAGCGCTATAGCTGGGATCGCTAATACTTAAGTGAGTTCCACCAATAGCGGTTAACAAATATTTGTTGCTTTGCAGTTGATTAAAAGGTGCTATTTGGTGTTTCAAGGACGGGGTTAGAGAATCTTCAGTGCTAGTTAAAATTAATACTGGATTATTAATTTTATTTAGACCTGTTTTACCAAACAGATTACCAACTACAGGGTTAAAAGCGATCGCACTTGTGACTCTTGGGTCTTTTAATTGTAGTTTCTTTTCTTTTAATGGCGCAGCCGCACACTGTAACCAATCCCCAGGTGATTCGTTGATAGAAAGAGAATTTTGACAGAATTGTCTGACTGCTTCTAAATCTACTTCTGGGCCTAACAAGGCTAAAGCCGTATAACCGCCCAAGGAATGACCGATAACAGTAACTTTATCAGTGTTAAATTTTCCTTGTAGCGTTCCTGATTGATTGTTGAGTTTGGCTAGTTCGTCCAGTAAAAAACTGATATCTTTGGGGCGATTAATAAATTCTGTAGCTGGTAGTATTTGGGCTAAATTTGTTGGCGTTGAGGTTTGATAAATAGAGTTATTTATCTTGCTATCTGGATGTTCAATCGCCGCTACAGTGAACCCGTAGGAAGCTAAATGACGCGCTAAGTAGCTCAAGAATTTGCGGTTTGCACCAAAACCAGGAGAAATTACAACTAATGGTGCTTGGGTGCTACCTTTACTCCAATAAATATCTACGGGAATGCTTCTTTGACGTTGCTTATCTTGTAGAGTAAGGGTTTGTTGTTGTACTGCTTCTTTACCAATAGCAGCGGGATCAAAGGTCGGTTGAAAAGTTGTAGTGTTTTTGACTAACAAATCTCTTTCTAGCAACGTACCTAAGGCTTGGCTTTGCAGGTAATTGCTGTTGAATTCTACGGCAATTTGAATGGCTTTAGTTGCATCTAATGTCACATTTTCTTCTGGGTAGGCTCGTAAAAACCCCAGCACACTCAAACCGTTAACTTGACGTAGAGAGAGGTTGAGTGCGGCTTGGAGACCTTCTACTGTACTACCTGGGATTGCAACTCCCAATGATGAAATTAACTGTTGACCTTGTGGCGATCGCACTAGGTCATCAAAAAACTTATCAGCCAAAGCTGGATCTACTTGTACGCGCCGATTCAATAATTCTTGAAATTGTGGAGTTAAGAAAGGGCGAAAAAGTTGGAGGTTTTCTGGAAGTTTTCCGGTTTTGGCAAATGCTTCAATATCGCCGATGGCGATCGCTTGCTGAAATGGCCCTAAGCGGATAGTGATTTTTTGGGCTGCTAAAGTTGAAGTCATCCCCGCACCCCAACTGAGTGCAATGGTGATGCTACATAGTAACCCTTGCACCCAAGATATTTTACGCTGTTGTTTGCTACGCCAAAAATGCATATTAGCCATTAATTATTTAGTTACAAAAAATTCATAACGCATAACTGTGACTCGACAATATACACTTTTGTTGCAGCCTGGGGACATAAATCCGCAAGCAGTGTCCCCAGTACTTAGATAAATCTAAAATCCAGAGAAGATAGTTCTAAGAATCCCGAAAACAGTACCTATAGGATTGAATATCACACCCAGGGTATCACCAGCCTGAGCTGTACCATTGCGGCTGACTACGACCACATCGTTATTGCGAAGTATAGGATTAGTTTGCTCGTTGATTCCTTTGGAGAAATCTACTTGTACTACACGTTTGGTTACAGTTCCATTGGGATTCAAGCGAATCAAATCTACAGCACCGCTTTTCGCTCTAGCATCGTTAAATCCACCAGCAGCTAGCAATGCTTGGTTTAATGAACTATTTGGCTTCAGGTCTACAGAGCCGGGTCTTTTAACTTCGCCTACTACACCAACTTGAATAACTGTGGGAGACAAAGTAGTAGTTGCTAATTGAGTCGCTTCTGCGGGGTTAATCTCAGTTGCTGTGGGGATAACAATTGTATCTCCATCTTGCACAATTACATCTTGGTTAACATCGCCACTCTGCAACAGTTGCCAAAGATTGATATCTATAGTTTGTTCTGTTCCAGTTCTGGTGGGGCGGCGGATTTTCAGATTGCGAATATCAGCTTGTGGTGTAATTCCCCCAGCTAGTTGAATTGACCGTGTGAGAGTTGGGAAACCAGTACCAGTAGCTCCACCATTTTGTCCTTCTGTACTACCTTGAGTAACAAGATAAGAACCAGGACGGTTAACTTCCCCAATTACTGCTACGGTGCGTGGTTTTGTAGGGTCGGCAGCAAAGTTAGCTGCAAACAAATTGCGTGCTTCTGCTACGTTAAAAGTAGTGGCAGTAGGTACAACGATGGTATCTCCATCTCTTAAGGTAATATCCTGCCCAATTGTGCCTGTTTGGATAAATTGTTTTAAATTCAGCGTTACTGTTTGCTCGCCAGTTCTGCCTACCTTGCGTCGCAACTGCACTTTAGTGACATCGGCTGCGAGTGTTACGCCTTCGGCTGTGGTCAGGGCTGCTAATACAGTTGGGTATTGTACACCGGGATTGTTTCCTGCGCCTCCCTGTAAGTTGAGAGTGTAAGCTCCTGGGCGTGTAACTTCCCCTGCTACGAAAATATTGATGGGGCGTGGTGATAGCAGGTTAACGGAAATTAGAGGACGTTTCAGATAGCGCGTGTATTTTTCGCTAATTAAATCAGCGGCCTGTTCGGTAGTTAGCCCGAGAACTGAGACACTGCCAATTAAGGGTAAGTTAATCGAGCCACCAGGGGGAACTTGGTATTCACCCGTATATTCTGGGACTTCAAATACGTTTACCCGTATCAGGTCGCCGCCGCCTAATAAATAATTAGTATCTATAACAGATGATACAGATGGCGCTGCAGGTGGTGTAGTTGGTGCTGTAGTAGGTGTTGTGAACTGAGCATTAGGTAATACTGGTCTTCTATTCGGTGATACCGGTTGTCCCTGAGCTTGACTGGCAGATGGCGCAGCAACATTAACAGCCGTTAACACAACCACACCCATAATTGACTGAGTGAGGATTTTAAGCAAACCTGTATTAAGCATATTTACCTAAGACTCTGAAACTACAATTGCTAAAATACTGTCTAAACATTTTAATCTTGACTATAGGGAATTACTCAAGTTCCGTCACATTCTTATTTTCTTATAAAAACTTGACCTTCCGGAGAAGTATTTGTTGCCGGAAATTGAACTTTCAGTAAAGCTAATTTAAAGTTTGGACAATTTAAATCTTAATTGATGGTAAATCTGGCAGTGATGTTACTGAAATATTTTTATAAATTTGCAAGTAAATATCAACTAAGTCTTGTTATTTACTTAATTATGCTGTGTTATTTGTAATTTGCCAGAAGTGTAACTTAGCTATTGCCTAACTTAATTCTCAGTATACTTAGCAGAAATTACCAATAGTAATCCTACACTTAATTGCATTAGTGAGACAAATTATGTTTATGTCGAATCTGTTGCATAAAAAACTCTTCAAGAGAGAGGCGCGACAAATTCATCGCCATAATTTGTCCTCCCATGAGACGGAGACTCGCTAAAAAATCATAGTAATTGTCTTGTTGTAGTGTGCCTTGCCAAGAACCATCAGCTTTAAACACTACATTAGGTAACCATCTCTCTAAAATGTCACCGTTACCGCCTATACCTTTAACTTCATATATGCTGGAGTCGCCTAATAGTTCATGGAAGGAACCAGTACAGATTAATTCCCCTTGAGCGAGAATGGCAACGCGATCGCATAATATTTCAACTTCACTAAGAATATGGCTGTTGAAGAAAATTGTCTTACCTGCGGCTTTGAGTTTTAAAATAATTTCCCGCATTTGGTAGCGACCTACAGGATCGAGACCAGACATCGGCTCATCTAGAAATATCACATTGGGATCGTTGATCAGTGCCTGAGCCATACCAACGCGTTGTAACATACCCTTGGAATAGCGACGCATCTGTTTTTTGCGTGCATCAGCCTGAGATAAACCGACTAATTCTAAGAGTTCGGGAATGCGTTGGCGTTGAATATGTTGGGGAATTTGGAATATTCCCGCCGCTAGCTGCAGAAATTCCCAGCCAGTGAGATAGTCATACAAATAGGGATTTTCTGGCAGGTAGCCAATATATTGCTTAACACTGCGATCGCCTAATGGTTTACCTAGTAATAATCCCCTGCCAGAGGTAGGGCGGATAATTCCTAGTAAAAGTTTTAACAGAGTGGTTTTCCCCGCACCATTGGGCCCTAGTAACCCAAAAGTTTCCCCTTGGTGAACAGTTAAAGAACAATTTTTGAGGGATGTAACTTTTTGATGCATCCAAAACCCAGTACGGTAGACTTTCCGCAACTCAGAAGTGAAGACTACGGGTGGTGCGTCAGGGGTATTTAGCTGAAAGTTAGGAGCGTCTACAACAGACTTCATCGCAGTTCCATAAACAATTACCAAATTTGCCAAAGTTATGCTGTAGGGCTATAACTTTGTTCACTATCAAGGGTACCCATTGGTTAGCAATAACTAACATGATTGTGAAAATTGTTGCCAATGAGGTACTTAACAGAGAGTTAACGGCAAAGCCTCTAGGACGCGATGACAGCCCAGCTAATTGGGGTATGGTAATCATTGGTGTCAACTTAAGCTAAAAGCGATATAGGGCGGGCGTTGTACAAATACCTCGCGCCCTCATCCCCTAACCCCTTCTCCCGCAGGAGAAGGGGAACTAAATCTCTGGCTCCCTTCTCCCTGTGGGAGAGGGGCTGGGGGTGAGGGCGAAACCTTGCACAAGAGAGGGTTTCACGTTAAGTTGACACCACTGCATGATAATTTCCCATACAAGCAAAATCCCACCCCCTGAACAGGAAGTGGGATGAGCTTTAGCATATTATGGTGATTGCTTTACAAAACCCCTTTGGAGCTGGGAATCATCCCAGCACGACGAGGGTCAATTTCTAATCCGATCCGCATTGCTCTAGCAAATGCTTTAAAAGTTGCTTCAATGATGTGATGGGAATTAATGCCATCTAACTGACGAATGTGCAATGTTAATTGGCTATGGTTAACCAGCGCCACGAAAAATTCCCTGACTAGTTGGGTGTCATAGGTTCCTACCCTCTGAGTAGGAATTTCTAAACCATAGCTGAGGTGGGGACGGCCAGAAAAGTCTAATGCTACTTGCACCAACGCTTCATCAAGTGGTGCAAGGAAATTACCAAAGCGGACAATACCTTTCCTGTCACCTAGCGCTTTACTCAAAGCCTGTCCTAGGGTAATACCCACATCTTCGTTAGTGTGGTGGTCATCAATTTCCCAATCTCCTTTAGCTTGGATATCCAAGTCAATCAGCCCGTGGGAGGCAATTTGATGCAGCATATGATCCAAAAAGGGAATCCCTGTAGCTGCCTTACAAATCCCTGTACCATCAAGGTTGACAGTAACTTGAACATCAGTTTCACCAGTTGTGCGATGAACAGAAGCAATCCGAGGGCTGGAATGAGATGGTTCGTGAGAGAAATTAATTTCGCGATCGCTAATTTGCATGGTTAGTGGGGATAGGGGACTGGGGATTGGGGAACTCGGGGCCCCCTCTGGGGATAAGGGGTAATGGGGATTGGGGATTGGGGAGATGAGGGGGATGAGGGGGATGAGGGGGATGAGGGAGATAAGGAAGAAATATCATTACCAATTACCCATTACCTATGCCCCATGCCCCATGCCCCATGCCCCATGCCCAATATCTACTACATCCCCATAATTTCATATCCTGCATCCACATATATGACTTGTCCTGTAATACCAGTGGACAAATCACTACACAAGAAAGCAGCTGTATTACCTACTTCTAGCTGGGTGACTGTGCGTCGTAGGGGAGCAACTTCTTCTACATGGTGAATCATATCTAAAATGCCGCCGACGGCGCTAGATGCCAAGGTGCGAATTGGCCCAGCGGAGATGGCATTAACGCGGATATTTTGTGGCCCCATTTCCGCCGCTAAATAACGTACACTAGCTTCCAACCCTGCCTTAGCAACTCCCATAATGTTATAGTTAGGAATCGCCCTAATGCTACCTAAATATGTGAGGGTGACGATACTTCCGCCTTCGGTCATTAAAGGTTTAGCTGCACCGCTCAACTGCACGAGGGAATAAGTACTAATTTGAAGTGCTGTGTTGAAGCCAGCGCGTGTTGTTTGGCTAAAATCTCCACTCAAATCGTCTTTATTAGCAAAAGCCAAGCAATGAACTAGGATGTCTAGCTTTCCCCATTTATCTCGAATGGTGTCAAAGGTAGATTGAATCTGTTCATCGTTTTGGACATCGCAAGGAAGAAATAAGCTGGGGTTAAGAGGTTCTACCAATTCCGCAACTTTTTTCTCCATTTTGCCTTTTTCATCAGGTAAGTAGGTAATACCTAAGTTAGCTCCAGCTTGGTGTAGTTGTTGGGCAATTCCCCAGGCAATTGAGCGGTTATTTGCAATACCTGTAACAAGGGCGTTTTTTCCAGTCAGATTCAGCATGAGAAATGGTGAGTGTAAACAATCATTAGGAGCATACTAGAATCTGAGGCTAGTTTATCTTTGTTTTACAGAGGATTTGTAAAAATGTTATTGGTAAGGGTTTTTACAAGAATAAAATTAAAGTTTATTCCTGAATAAATTCTCAAGAACTCTTGATTTTGTCTTTAAAAAAACATTGCTAATACAGCTAATGTAACTAGCTATTCAAGAAGTACTAGCTAAAAATATCAAAAATTATGTATCATAATAAACAAATAATTAGGAAACAATTATTTTGAGTATAGGAAAGTACAGAAAGGTTGACGGTGCTTTATTGATTTTTCAGGTGTATTCTTAGGTAATCAGTTTTTGTTTTTCCGGCATTGGGTAGGGGAAGGGAGATGATCGTGACACAAGATAAAGCCCTAGCAAATGTTTTTCGTCAGATGGCAACTGGAGCGTTTCCTCCAGTTGTAGAAACGTTTGAACGCAATAAAACGATCTTTTTTCCTGGCGATCCTGCTGAACGAGTTTATTTTCTTTTAAAAGGCGCTGTTAAGCTTTCCAGGGTGTATGAGGCAGGAGAAGAAATCACAGTAGCGCTGCTACGGGAAAATAGCGTTTTTGGTGTGTTGTCATTACTGACAGGAAACAAATCGGATAGGTTTTACCATGCCGTTGCATTTACCCCTGTAGAATTATTGTCAGCTCCTATTGAACAAGTAGAGCAGGCACTCAAGGAAAATCCAGAATTATCAATGTTAATGCTGCGAGGTCTTTCTTCGCGAATTTTACAAACAGAGATGATGATTGAAACCCTCGCGCACCGAGATATGGGTTCAAGGTTAGTGAGTTTTTTATTAATTCTCTGTCGAGATTTTGGTGTTCCTTGTGCAGATGGGATCACAATAGATCTGAAGCTATCTCATCAAGCGATCGCAGAAGCGATCGGTTCTACTCGTGTTACCGTCACCAGGTTACTCGGCGATTTACGTGAGAAAAAGATGATTTCTATTCACAAAAAGAAGATTACTGTGCATAAACCTGTTACTTTAAGTCGGCAATTTACTTAAAAGCAATTGGGGAAAGCAGAGGAGGCGAATGTTGTGTTTTTAGAAATCACACCACTATGGAGGTAAATCTAAAAATTGATGAAGTTCAGCAATTGCCAATCTCTGATTTCCCGCAGAAGATGTTTGAAAGTAGTAGGCTGTATCTGGAAGCATTTCGGTAGCTGAAGATGACCACTGGGTACATCCTCATTGCAGCAATTTTAATTCTAGGGGGCGTACTTGCCACCGTGGGCGATCGCATCGGCACACGAGTTGGCAAGGCGCGCCTTTCTTTGTTTAAATTACGTCCAAAAAATACGGCAGTCTTAGTAACGATTTTTACTGGTACTTTAATTTCAGCATCCACCCTCGCAATTTTATTTGCTGCTGATGAAGGATTACGCAAAGGGGTGTTTGAGTTAGAGGATATTCAAAAAGACCTCAGACAAAAACGCGAACAACTCAAAACTGCGGAAACCCAGAAAAGTCAAGTTGAAGGGGAACTAAATCAAGCGAGGAAAGAACAGTCCCAAGCCCAGCAAGACTTACAAGTGATCAATCAGTCCTTGCAGGCGGCGAATGCCAAACAACAGGTAACACAGGCTCAACTTAACCGCACTCTCAAGCAACAAGCACAAACCCAAAATCAGTTGCAACGCACTCAAAGCCAATTAGGCCAAGTCGTAGCACAATACCAAAAAGCAATCACAGAACTGCAAAGCGTTGAGGATGAGAAAAAGAGTCTGTTAGCGGAAATTGAGCAACGTAAAATAGAACGCCAAAGACTGTATGCTGAAGCCAAGAAAGCGATTGATGAAGCTAAAACAGCAATTGTCAAACGCGATCGCGAATTAGCCAACAGACAAGAAGCGATTGAACAACGGGATCAAAAAATTGCCCGCTTGGATAAACTCATTCAACAACGCAATCAAGAAGTTGCAGCCCGTGAACTAGTAATTGCTAAACGGGAATCTCGCCTAAAAGACTTAGAAAAGCAACAGAATTATCTAGAACAAGAAGTAGCCAGGCTGGAAAAATATTACCAGTCATATCGTGACCTGCGTTTAGGAAAATTGGCTTTAGTACGGGGTCAAGTTTTGGCGGCGGCTGTAGTTCAAGTAACTCAACCGACGGCGGCGCGTCAAGCAATTATTCAACTGCTCCAGGAAGCCAATCAGAATGCTATCCTCGAATTAGCTGAACCTGGAACAAATACCTTAAATAATGTAGAAATCCTGCATGTTACCCCAGATCGGATCGAGCAATTGATCAAGCAGATAAATGATGGTCGAGAATATGTCATCCGGATTTTCTCTGCTGGTAATTACGTCAGGGGAGAAAAGCAGATAGAATTCTTTGCTGATTCAGCGAGAAACCAACTGGTCTTTTCTGGAGGACAAGTACTAGCCAGTACTACAGCCGATCCCAAGACAATGACATCTTACCAACTTAGGCAAAGGCTGGATCTACTAATTTCTGCTTCGCAATTTCGCGCCCGAAATGCTGGCATTATTGAAAATGTTCAAATAGATGGCACTTTTCTGCGCTTTGTTTCCCAACTCAGGCAATCTGACCAAGCATTAGAGATTAAAGCGATCGCAGCTGAAGACACTTTCACAGCTGGGCCGCTGAGAGTCAAACTAGTGGCAGTAATCGGCGGCCAGGTTATTTTTAGTACGTAAAAAATTAACCAACTAGATATTAATCCGATTTAAGCTGATTTAAGCGGCTGATATATCTTGAACTTGTAGTTCAAAAATAGCCAGCAGTCTAAATGAGAGTGTGGTTACAGTTGAACTTTTAAATTTTAATTTGCTTATGAATCTCCGTGAATTCTCACCGACACAACCAGTCATTTTAGGCTTTGATCCCGGTCGAGATAAATGTGGATTAGCAGTGATCGGGCTAGATCGGCAACTACATTATCACCAAGTTGTACCAGCAAATGCCGCGATCGCTACCATTGAAACCCTGCGTCAAAAATACCCAATTTCCTTAATGGTAATGGGCGATCAAACTACAGCCAAGCAGTGGAAACAACGGCTGCAAAAAGAATTAGTAGAACCGTTAAATATTGTTTTGGTAGATGAACGCTATACCACCTTAGAAGCACGCGATCGCTATTGGCAAATGTATCCGCCTAAAGGACTGACAAAGCTATTACCGCAAGGTATGCGACAACCACCACGCCCAATAGATGACATTGTTGCCATTCTTTTAATTGAAAGATATCTTAATCGCCTAGCAGAATCAGTTAACAGTTAAAAATTGTCAGGAAACCATTACAGTTCGGCACGAATAGTAAAAGCATAGTCTCCTCCAGGCTCTAACTGATAATCTTGTTTCTCCAAGAAGCGACCTAAAGGTTCTTTAATTAAGGCGCGACCTTGAGAAGGCTTTACAGACAGTTCTCCCCGGCGAAAATGCCATTGGAACTGCCATTCATACTCACCCGCACTTACTTCGCCCTCAAGGAAGCCGTGTTGCCAAGATTGGCGGGTTATTTTGACATGGGCGATGGTTTCTGGCAGACGTTTAGCACTCACAATGCTGTATATCAAGTTAGGAATTAAAGTTAACCACGTAGGCTAATTCTTTTAATACCAAACATAGCGTAAATTCAGAAACTGACAAAGTGAGTATTGTAAATTGAGCCTATCGACTGAATTATCAGCTACATAAACTAACGATAGCCCAACGCCATAAAGAGTAGGCAATTTAATCATTCTTTGGTGACTTAAAACCTAGGTACTAGTAGATATATGGCCTTTTACTGCTAGCTAGAGTGCCTTCCTAAGAATCCTGTAAGCCAACAGCAATCCTTATATTTCTGATATTCTATGAGTGAAATCTACTCATGATTAGATGAGTCAGTACGACTAATTCCAGCTTGGAATATCTGTTGGGCGGTTACATTAAGATTCGGGAAAGTTGGTGATTGAATACGGTCTGTAGCCCTAAATTGACTAACTTGATATTCATCCTCAACTAAAAAGTAAATAGAAATCGTAGGTTGTTTAGGATTACCGATAAATTTACGAGCGCCAAGTGCAAGATAATCTACAATCCAATATTCAGGTATACCTATCTCCTCATATTTACCAACTTTTGTATGATAGTCATCACGCCAATTACTACTGACAACTTCAACTACTAAAGGTATGGATGCACCGTAAATTAAAGTCGATTCCTGCGCCCAAAGAGGTTCATGAGTAAGATTAGCTTGGTTTACTATTAGCACATCTGGTGAGTAAGCTGACTCATTTTCTGGAGGCTTAACTAAGGCTGTTTTAGGAATGATATAGGGAAGACCAGACTGATAGCATTGCACGCTTAGTATTATCGATAAAAATCCTGTAACCTCTTCATGTCCTCCTAAAGGCTGTGGCATATTAACTATTACTCCATCATGTAGTTCATAGCGTTCACTTTCAGGTTTCCACTCAGTAAATTCTGCAAAGGTTACTAAGTTACGTATGGTCTGAATCATTTTTTCAACTCAAACTTCTTGCTGTTATATAACTGTTATTTTATTGTGGAAATACATTTACATGAACTCCAAAAAATAAATTAACAACACATAGGGGCATGGCATCCCAAGATTTTTAGAAATTCCAATATCTTATCTACGCCATGCCCCTAAAATTTGGGTATGTTTTTAATTTTTGTCAGTCTTGAATTACATTAAACCTGTCTACACAGGCTGAGTTTTGTTAGCCGCGACATCAGTCTTGCGGCTCGAATAATTTTAAAATTTGAAGAAGAGAAGCATACAGCGATGCCTTGCCCTAAGGCATCGCGGATTTTAGATTCAATCTAAAATCCTAAATCGATTACCGATTTACTGCTGCTGCTTCCCGCGCTGCAGCTGCTTGGTCAGGATGGATACCTAAACGTGTCAGGTTGATCCGACCTTTGTTGTCAATTTCGCGCACTTTGACAATCACTTCATCGCCTACAGCTACTTCATCTTCAACTTTGCCAACGCGGTAGTCAGCTAGTTGGGAAATGTGAATCATGCCTTCTTTTCCAGGCAGAAATTCCACAAAAGCACCAATAGGTATAATGCGGGTAACTCGTCCCACATAGACATCACCTTCGTGCAATTTACGAGTCATGCCTTGGATGATATTTCTAGCTTTCTTCGCCTTACTTTCATCCACAGCAGAAATCGTGACGGTGCCATCGTCTTCGATGTCCACTTTTGCACCTGTTTCTTCAGTGATGCCTTTAATGGTCTTACCTCCAGGCCCAATCACCAGACCAATCATGTCAGGATCAATCTTGATGGTCAATAAACGTGGTGCATAGGGTGAGGTTTCTGTGCGTGGTGTGTCGATGGTTTGCAGCATTTTGTCTAAAATGTGCAAGCGGGCTGACTTAGCTTGATGGACTGCTTGGGCAATAATGTCCAATGACAGACCGGAAATTTTCATGTCCATTTGTAAGGCAGTAATTCCCGTATCCGTACCAGCGACTTTAAAGTCCATGTCGCCTAAAAAGTCTTCAATGCCCTGGATATCCGTGAGAACGCGGACTTCATCACCTTCTTTAATCAAACCCATCGCCGCACCACTGACGGGCTTGAGAATTGGTACACCAGCATCCATTAAGGCTAGAGTGGAACCACAGACTGAACCCATTGAGGTGGAACCGTTGGAAGATAGCACTTCCGATACCACGCGAATCACGTAGGGGAATTGTTCTTTGGGTGGTAGCACTGGTAACAGCGCTCTTTCGGCTAATGCCCCGTGACCGATTTCCCGCCGTCCTGGGGCGCGCATCGGCTTCGTTTCCCCAACTGAGAAGGGAGGGAAGTTGTAATGGTGTAAGTAGCGTTTAGATTGGTCTGTTTGCAAGTCATCGTTGAGGTTTTGGGCATCTCCGGGAGTACCAAGGGTACAGGCAGATAATACCTGGGTGAGTCCCCGATTAAACAAGCCGCTACCGTGAACGCGCTTAGGTAAAACATCGACTAAACAAGAAACCGGACGCACTTCATCGAGTTTGCGACCATCAACGCGGACGTTGTCTTCAATGATTTGACGGCGCATGAAGTGCTTGGTAATTTCCTTGAAGGTGTTACCTAGGGCTTTGCTATTGGCGGCTGTAGCAACGCGAACTGGGTCTTCTTCAGGGAGTTCTGCGATCGCATTGGCAATACTTTCCTTAACTACATCCAAAGCGGCATCGCGTTCTGGCTTAGTTAGTTCAAATTGCGCGAGAATTTTCTTAATCTCTTCACTGGCGCGATCGCTAATAAACTTGTCTAAAGTTTGATCTACTTCTGGGGGAGTTGCTTGCACAATTTCTAGACCTAGTTCTGCAACTAAATCTTGTTGTGCTTTGATTAAATCCCGCACAGCTTCGTAGCCAAAATCAATCGCCTCAATAATATCGCGCTCTGGTAACTGGTTGGCTCCCGCCTCGACCATGATTACTCCATCTGGTGAACCTGCTACTATCAGATCCAAGTCTCCAGCTTCAATTTCTGCGTAGGTTGGGTTAATGACAAAATCATCACCTACTAAGCCTACCCTCACTGCTGCCATTGGGCCATTAAAGGGAATTTGAGCAATTAGGGTAGCAATAGAAGCACCTGTAACAGCTAACACATCGGGCGGTACTTGCTCATCCATTGACAATGTCAAAGCGACTATTTGCAAGTCATCGCGCAACCATGAAGGGAACAGCGGACGCAGGGGACGGTCTATCAGACGGCTAGTAAGAATTGTTTTTTCTGGGGGACGACCTTCACGCCGCATGATCCCGCCGGGAATCCTACCCGCAGCATATAGTCTTTCTTCGTAATCTACTGTGAGGGGAAGAAAATCAATGCCTTCTCTGGCTTGCGATCGCGTAGCCGTCACCAAAACAGCTGTATCCCCTGATTGTATCAAAACCGACCCACCAGCCTGGGGAGCTAGTAGGCCAACCTTCAGTCGAATATCCCGTCCGTCAAAGGATATTGACTTATCAACTTCTGTCATTCAGTTTTTTTTCCTTCTATGCACGCTATTCTCTCTCTGTGGCAATCCTAACATTTCTGCCCTCTAGCTGGCTTCAGGTACATACAAAGATAAACAACTTTGTCAACATAAAGCACGATACATCATCAGTGCGTCTATCACTTGCCCATCAGCTAACTTAGCCGCTTGGGGAATGCGTCCAATAATCTCAAATCCTAATGTCTGCCACAGGGTAATTGACGGTATATTAGTTTCAAAGACCAAATTAAACATTACTGCCTCGTAGCCTAGGCTAGTTGCGATCGCTAGCATCGCCTCTCCCATAAACCGCCCTATGCCCTGACCCCGCAATTGTGGTTGTACAATAAAACCAGCGTTGCAAATATGGCTACACCGGCCGGGAAAGTTTGGTTTTAGATAAAAAGCCCCTAATATATCTTTGGCTTTGTGTGTAGCACCCTGCTCAACAGCCCTAACAACAAAGGCATCCTGACTCAACCAATAAGCCGCAAATTCTGCCACAGAAAGGGGTTGCTTTTGAGGATAGGTTTTACCTTCAGTAATTACTAGATTTAATAATGCTCTCACTTCTTCCTGTTCTTGTGGATGCATATAATCTAGCTCTATGAACATGCCATTTTTTATAAATTGATGATGTGGCAATTGCATTATTATAAATTTTTATTTATCCTTAACTTTTCCTTGTTTATTATATTAAATCAAGGATAAATTAAATATGAAACGAGCAATTTTATAAATCTAGTATAGTGATGATGCCAGCAAAATTAATCTTAATTTGCGAGTTATAGATTAGTGAAACTTTTTAGTTTTATGGTAATACTCTCCCTAGATAAATCAAGCAAATGCTGCCAAATATGAAGATAGTAAATTTAGGATTGTTATTAAATAAATTCAACAAAATAGTGGTGCGGAAATCATGTATGACTATCTTCAAGTCATTAACGTAACGGATTATTAACAAATTTATTCTTGATTTAAGTAAAGCATATAAGTAGTGGAACGGTAGTTAGGAAATGGCAATTTTACACGGTATTTGGTTAAATAAACAGCAAAACAGTAGTTTATTTATTTGGGGAGAAACTTGGCGTTCTGCACAGGATAATGCTGATAGTAATGTTGGTTTTGATATTCCCTCCAATCCCTTGGCAATGGCTCCACAAGAGTTAAGCGAGTGGTTGCGTTCGCGAAATCTGACAATTCCTAATTTAAATCCAGAACCTCAGATGGCTGTTAGCACCGGCAGAAAACGTCAAAGTGCAACTGTTACGGAAGTAAAATTGCCCAGCGAATCCCAAATTATTGCTTTACCAACTCAAATATCAGCAGGTAGCATTTTTCCTCTACATTCTGCGGTTGTGGAAACGCCAACATCGTCTCAAGCACCAGATTCTCAGCAATATCTGCACCCTTGGCAAGTGGAGGGTTTTTGCTTAAACCCCAACGCCGCTATGAAATTTTTGGCTTCTCTGCCATTAAGTAGTATTAGCGGCAATGATGCCTTTTTAAGCGGAGATTTACGCTTTTGGTCGCAAGTAGCTAGATGGAGTTTAGATTTAATTTCTAGATGTAAATTTCTGCCTCATATTTCTAAAGAAACTGATAGTTTTGTTGCTAGTTGGCAAGTACTTTTAGATAGTGCTGTAGATGGCACAAGGTTAGAGAAATTTTCGCAGTTAATGCCCTTAGCTTGTCGGACATATCAAGAAAGTGCTGAGTTCCAAGTGCTGAGTGCTGAGTTAAGAGAACAAGACCCAGCACTCATGACTCAGTACCCATCACTGAATTTACCTTTACAGCCGCAAGAATTACTATTAGGATTTCTCAATAGTACGATTGATGCCCAAGTTAGAGAAATGATTGGTTCTCAACCCTTAGTGGAAAATAGGGTGATGGCATCTTTACCAGCTGGAGTGCGACAGTGGTTGCAAAGCTTAACGGGTGAATCGGCAAAAGTTAGTGCAGACGCAATGGGTGTGGATAGGCTACAAGCAGCAATGAACGCTTGGACGATGCCGCTACAATACCAATTAACTTATAAAAGTTTGTTTCGTACCTGCTTTGAATTGCGATCGCCTGAAGCTGGAGAATCAGAATGGAAATTGGTATATTATCTGCAAGCTGCCGACGATTCAGAATTTTTAGTAGATGCAGCAACGATTTGGCAGCATCCAGTTGAGCAATTAGTGTATCAAAATCGCACCATTGAACAACCCCAAGAAACATTCCTGCGCGGTTTGGGGTTAGCTTCGCGATTATATCCTGCGATCGCACCTAGTTTAGAAAGTGAATATCCGGATTCATTTAGCCTTAACCCCATCCAGGCTTATGAATTTATTAAGTCTGTAGCTTGGAGGTTAGAAGATAGCGGCTTAGGGGTAGTTTTACCACCCAGCTTGGCAAATCGTGAAGGATGGGCGAACCGTTTGGGTTTAAAAATTACCGCCGAAACACCCAATCAAAAGCAGGGACGCTTAGGATTACAAAGTTTGCTGAATTTTCAATGGAAATTGGCGATTGGTGGACAAACGATTTCTAAAGCGCAATTTGACAGGTTGGTAGCATTAAATAGCCCACTGGTAGAAATTAACGGCGAGTGGGTAGAGTTACGTCCCCAAGATATTAAAACTGCCCAAGCATTTTTTGCTTCTCGAAAAGAAAAAATGTCCCTCTCCTTAGAAGATGCTTTGCGGCTGGGTACAGGAGATACCCAAGCCATAGAAAAATTACCAGTCGTGAGTTTTGAAGCATCTGGTGCATTACAAGAATTAATTGGGGCCTTAACCAATAATCAGGCGATCGCACCTTTACCCACACCTGCTAACTTTAAAGGAGAGTTGCGACCTTATCAACAACGTGGTGCTGCTTGGCTAGCCTTCCTCGAACGCTGGGGTTTGGGTGCTTGTCTCGCGGACGACATGGGTTTAGGAAAATGTGTCGCACCTGATACATTGATCAATATTAATGGCAGCTTACTTACAGCTGAGGCAATTTGGACAAATTACGCTAGTGAAACAGAATTTGATGGCGAAGGATTTTGGACTGTTCCTACCAAGAAATTACTAGTTAATTCCATAGATAACCAAACAGGTAAGATTGTTCAAGCAGAAATTCAACATTTATATCGGCAGCAGGTACGGGAGAATTTACGAAAAGTCACCTTACAAGATGGCAGCAGTATTACTATTACATATCGTCACAAACTCTTGACTAATCAAGGTTGGACAAATGACTTAAAAGTAGGTGATTACGTTTGTGTCCCAGCCAAAATGCTATGGAATGGTCAAAAACAAGACCCAGATTTAGTTAAGTTTCTAGCTTGGCAAATTGCTGAAGGGCATGAGTTAACAGAAGTGGGAAGAGTTACTGTATCTCAAAAAGATATCAGAGTCCTCGAAAATCTACTCCAAATTTTTCACCGCCTAGGAAAGCGCTATAACCTCAAAATTAACAGCCCAAATGTCTGTACTTTTCCCAACAGAGTGTCGTGTCTTCGAGTTAACAGCCAAGCCTATCGACGATTTTTAGAAGGTAAAGGTTACGTTTGGGGCAAACTGTCAGCAGAAAAATCGATTCCGTCCTTTATTATGCAAGCAGATTCGGACAGTGTGCGGCTGTTTTTGCAGAACTATTTTGATGCTGAATCTGCTGTGGTGTTGAATATGGGTAGTATTGAAATTGCTACAGCCTCAGCTTTACTAATTCAACAGCTTTCCACACTGCTGCGACGCTTTGGCATTTGGTTGAGAATATCAACTAGACAGAAATGTGCTACCAATGGAACTCGTACTTTGCGTACCTATTATATTGGTGTGATTGGTGGAAATTCTGCCCGCAGATTCTTACAAGAAATTGGTTTTAGCAACACAGAAAAACAACAGAAATTAATAACAATTTGTCAACGCATTAGTAATACAAACGTTGAAGGTATCCCGGCTGCTCAACTAGTAGCCCAAACTGTTAGCAATACTGGGTTACCATTGCGCCATTTAGGAATGCACAACAATGTTTATATTAATGGCTCGCAACAGTTTTCTCGAGATAGTTTACAACAAGTCATCGCTGGGATGAATCGCGTTATCAGCGGAGAGTCTCAGCAGCAGTACCAGTCCCTAAAACCTTCCAAGTGGACAAATAGAACTCTGGAAGCATATTCTCGCATAGATGTACAACAGTTGAGCTTAACGCAGCAATCTTTACAAAGACTCCTCGATCAAGAAGTTTTTTACTGCAAAATTGAAAATATTGAAGATATCGATTATGAGGGTTGGGTTTATGACTTAGAAGTAAGGGAAAACCACAATTTTGTGGCTAACAATATTATTTGTCATAACACTATTCAATTCATCGCTTTTCTATTACACCTCAAAGAACAGGATGCATTAGAAAAACCGACTCTCTTAGTTTGTCCCACTTCTGTATTAGGGAACTGGGAACGAGAAGTTAAAAGATTTGCTCCCACACTCAAAATTTTACAATATCACGGTGATAAACGCCCCAAAGGTAAGGCGTTTACAGATGCGGTGAAAAAGTATAATTTAGTCGTCACCAGTTACTCACTAATTCACCGGGATTTAAAATCATTGCAGAGTGTGGAGTGGCAAGCCATAGTATTAGATGAAGCGCAGAATGTGAAAAATTCTGATGCCAAGCAATCCCAAGCAGTTCGGCAAATAGAAGCCGCATTTCGCATTGCTTTAACTGGTACGCCAGTAGAAAATAGATTGCAAGAACTTTGGTCTATTTTAGACTTTCTCAATCCTGGTTATTTGGGAAATAAGCAGTTCTTTCAACGCAGGTTTGCCATGCCAATTGAAAAGTATGGTGATTCTGCTTCATTAAATCAATTACGTTCCTTAGTACAACCGTTTATTCTGCGGCGACTGAAAACAGATCGTGATATTATTCAAGACTTGCCCGAAAAGCAAGAAATGACGGTATTTTGTGGGCTAACTCCCGAACAAGCGACGCTTTATCAAAAAGTGGTGGAAGAGTCTTTAGCAGAGATTGATACCGCCACAGGATTACAACGCCGAGGAATGATTTTAGCTTTATTAATTAAGCTCAAACAAGTCTGCAATCATCCAGCCCAATATTTAAAAGCAGCCAGCTTAGACAAATATCATTCCGGCAAACTTCAGCGCTTGGATGAAATGTTAGAAGAAGCTTTAGCAGAAGGCGATCGCGCTTTAATTTTCACCCAATTTGCCGAATGGGGTAAATTACTCAAACCCCATTTAGAAAAACAGCTAGGACGCGAAATATTTTTCTTGTACGGTAGTACTAGTAAAAAACAACGTGAGGAAATGATTGACCGTTTCCAACACGACCCCCAAGGGCCACCAATTATGATTCTCTCTTTAAAAGCTGGGGGTGTGGGGTTAAATTTAACCAGAGCAAATCACGTCTTTCACTTTGATAGATGGTGGAACCCCGCAGTTGAAAATCAAGCCACAGACCGAGTATTTCGGATTGGTCAAACTCGCAATGTGCAAGTACATAAATTTGTTTGTACAGGCACATTAGAAGAAAAAATTCACGACATGATTGAAAGTAAAAAACAACTTGCAGAACAAGTTGTAGGTGCAGGGGAAGATTGGCTAACTGAATTAGATACAGACCAACTCCGTAATTTACTATTACTGGATCGCAGTTCGGTAATTGAAGAAGATGCCGAATAATTTAGTAGTTACAACCAAATTATTCTGCACGTCATAATTCTCGATGTAGGGTGTGTTGTCGCATAGCGCAAAGCACCATTAAAAATTTCAGGTGCTACACCCTCCGCAATAACAAAAAATCTAAATTTATATTTAATAGATAATATCTTTATCTCTAGACTGTACGATTATGTCCAATCACTTTACCCACGGTTATGCTTTGTTAATTGGAGTTGGTAGCACAGCCGAACCAAAATGGTCATTACCCGTAACAGTCAAAGATGTGCAAGCAATAAAAACCGTGCTAACCGGTAAAGATTTGTGTGCCTATGATTCCGCAAATATTCGCTTATTGCAGAATGAGCAGACAACACGTAGTGCAATTATCGCTGGATTAACCTGGTTACAAGAAAAAGCAGCAAGCGATCGCAATGCCACAATAGTAGTTTATTACTCCGGTCATGGATGCTTTGACCTAGCAAGCCAGTGTTATTACTTACTACAACATGACTTCAATTCCTCAGATATTGCTAAAACCGCCCTATCTGCCTCAGACTTTACACAAGCCTTGCGTCAAATTCCAGCAAAGCGGTTGTGGGTAGTAATTGATAGCTGTCATGCAGAAGGTATGGCTACTTCCAAAGGCGAACTACCTGCAGATTTTATCGCCACAGCCTTACCCAAGGGTGTTATAGATGACTTGAAGCACGGAGAAGGAAGGGCAGTATTTACATCATCCAGGGGTAATCAGAGTTCTTACATCCGCCCTGATGCTACCATGAGCCTCTACACTTATCATCTCGTTGAGGCATTGCGGGGAGCGGCTAACAAGCCAGGAGACACCACAGTGATGCTCTCCAACCTCATCAATCATTTAGGAAAAACTGTGCCAGAAAGCGCTAGAACCCTGTGGAGACAAGAACAAACACCATTTTTTGATACAGCAATGGAAGATTTCCCAATAGCCATGTTGCGCGGCGGAAAAGGAGTAGCAAACTCAACCCCAGACTCGCCTAAAATCATGAGCGATCGCGAAGTCGTCACACCTGCACTCGCAAGAGCAAAACGAGCATTAGCTATTTTAGAAGAACAAGCCGCTTCCTATGGAATCAGGATTCCCGTAGATTTGCAGATTGAATTAGAAGAAAAACGCCGACAAGTAATTGAATTAGAATCCCGCCATCAAAGAACCGGATTAGATTAATTAAATTACACAGGTAGGGGCAAGGCAATTTAAGCTAAAAGCGATATAGGGCGGGTGTTGTACAAATACCTCGCGCCCTCATCCCCTAACCCCTTCTCCCCCAGGAGAAGGGGAAATAAATCTCTTGCTCCCTTCTCCCTGTGGGAGAGGGGCTGGGGGTGAGGGCGAAACCTCTTGCAACCAAGCGGGTTTCACGTTCAGTTGACACCACTGGGCATTGCCTTACCCTGAAAATTATATTGACTTCCAAGTGATTTACACCAACCTTCGCCTTCCTTTCACCAACTTCCCCCTTCCAGGGATGCCGTGAAAAACTTATACAATCAAATGAGATGAAAATCTTCCCTCACCTGGCTCTCAATTAAACTAAAAAGCTAATTCCATCAAGATTAATTGCATATTTTTTTATTATTGATACAACCCTATGGATGATCGAGAAGCACTACAGCGCACTCTCAACCGTGCCCGTCGCGCCCTCCAGATAATAGAAGAAGAAAAAGCTAGTTATGGCATTCGAGTTCCAGTAGATTTGCAAATCGAACTCGAAGAAAAACAAAAAGAAGTCGCTAGCCTAGAAGCGCGATTAAATCAGTTACAGGGAAACCGCACCGTAGCTGTACCTGATAACCTCCCCCGCTATAACGATGTATTTGTCGGACGCAAAGCAGGGGAATAATTTTTAATTCGTAATTCGTAATTCGTAATTAAAGCCTTTCCCCTTTGCCCTTTCCCAAAGAATCAAATTGTCAACTTGAAGATTAATCATGACTAACTACACCCTACAAGCAAGCCGTGAATGGTGGTCACAAAGATGGCTCGATTTATTAGATTCCTATCGCTTTAAAAAACGCTTAGAACGCGCCAGAAATTATTCCCGTCAAGGAAATGTCCTCAGCATTGAATTTAAAGGAGCCAAAGTATTAGCCAGGGTACAAGGTAGCGAAGCAGAACCTTATAAAGTTTCTCTTTCTTTAGACCCATTCAGCGATGAAGAATGGAGTTATGTAATTGAAACCATGTCCAAAAAGGCGATTTTTGCTGCTAAGTTATTAGCCGGAGAAATGCCCCAAAATATAGAAGAAGTCTTCACCGCCAATGGACTTTCTTTATTTCCCTTTACCCTATCAGATGTCCGCAGTAAATGTTCCTGTCCTGACAAAGCCAATCCTTGCAAACACGTAGGTGCAGTATATTATCAATTAGGCGATAGATTCAGCGAAGACCCATTTGTACTATTCAAATTACGCGGACGCACCAAAGAGCAAATTATCAGCGATTTACGCCAATTACGTAGCGCTAAAATAGATATTTCATCAACAGAAACATCTGATATTCAACAGCCAGTTACCAATAATCAAAATACAATTAAACTTGACTCATTCTGGCATTACAATGAACCGCTTGATTCTTCTTTAGTCGTCATTGCTCCCAGTGGTAGCGAAACTGTATTAGATGTATTAGGCCCCATTCCCCTAGCCAAAGAAGAAGAGAACATCGGTAATTTAACCTCTAGCGATGTCGTCATGAAATATTTGCAGACAGTTTACCAAGATGTTAGACAAAAGGCAGTTTTAGCCGCAATGAATGTAGGAGGGGCTTAATACAGCATTCTTCAATTTAGCTTTGAAAATGGGCATGGGGCATTGGGCATTGGGCATGGGAAAAAGAGATTTTTATACTTGGTGGTGAAATTTTTTCATTGGGACTGCCTCCTGCCTTATTTTCAAGTGAGGTAATCATGGAAAAACCCACGCCCAACCATGAAAATCTGCCTTTCCCATGATGGCACTTGCCTGTCCTGTTGGAGACGCTACCTGTAGCTTGCTTCCCCACAGGGGTACAAGTCGGGTAACCCGCCCACGGCACTGCCTCCCCAATGCCCCATGCCCCATTACTGATAAAATGCGGATAATGCGTTATACTTCGTTAACGCCCCTATAATAACCACAGGGGTAATTTTGGTTGGAAAGTTTTCACCTCAAAAACCGAAAAATAATTTTACATTCGGGGTTGTATTTATTACAGGTGGTTGAATGCTATAAATTGCAGAGTAATCTGGTCAAACCCACATGGAAGCCCAAACTAAAGTTATTTCGGTACAATTATCTGATGGTACAAATGTAAGAGTCGAAGCCACCCTCATTGGTGAGCGTAAATTGACTATCCCCACTCGACCTTTTAAAGAAGTCACCATTGCCATCGAATCTCTTAGTAGGGATATTGCAGAAGTTATCCAGAAAGTGAACCCCGATAAGGCTAGCGTAAAATTTGGTGTAGAAATTAGTCTAGAATCAGGTAAACTCTCACCTATATTAGTTAAAGGTACTTCTACAGCCAATCTGGAGATTACTTTAGAATGGGGACAAACTCCTATGGAAGAACTAAAAATTCCCAATTCCATAGTTAAGCAGGAATCTCCTCTCAATATGGGCGCTTAGACTAAGGGCTAAAAGTTTTATTTAATACTTAACACTCAGATTAGGGATTTCTACAGGTTGGTTAGTTTGATTGTTTTATTGTCCAAACTCTAATCGTGCCTTTTCCACTAAATCTGCTGTGATGACATTTTGCTTTGCTTGACGAGCTAGCTGCTCAATTCGCGCTTTTGCTGGTGTGCGGACAAAAAAAGGAATATTTTTGAGTTTTTCTTTTGCTTCTGCTGTCCACCCCAATGAATCTGAAAATTTTGGTTCACTCATAATTTAGTATCCTTTTTTCAGTAATACCAAGTATTGAAATAAATTTTGTACACCTTTCTTAATGACCTAAATTATGTCATGTGGCGGCAACAGCAAATCAAAATAAAATATAAAATACTCAGTAAATAACGAGTCTCTGGGAATTACCAAAGATTGAAAGGTTAGGTAGCAATATAGTTCAGTGAAAGATAATTTTAGGTTGTGTTGAGCGATAGCGAAACCCAACAAAGCCGCTTTGATGTTGGGTTACCCTACGGGAAAAGTAAAATTTTACTGGGCACGTAAATTTTCAGGAAAATTACTCAATATCCTTCCATATCTGCTTCAGAGGAATGCTTGTTACAAAATCTATTTAGAGACAGAGTATTACTGTTGAATTTGTTTGTTTTGAAAGAGTTGGTGAGAATAACCTCATCCTCCTAAATCGCGTAGCAATGCTTCTACCCTAGTTACACCATCAAAGTCATTCTTTCTTTGATATAAATCACGAGCTTTGTTGAGTAAGGTAGTGGCTTGTTTGCTTTGCCGTCTTTGCTTATACATTGAACCCATTAACTCATAGGTTTGGGCATTGTTGCGATCGATATTAATTGCTTGTTCGTATGCCCAGTTAGCTGCTTCGTAGTCTCCTAGACGAGCCTGAGTGACAGCTAATCCTAAATAAGCATTCAGATTGTTACGGTTTAATTGAATAGCGCGGCGATAAGCTTCTTTTGCTCCAGGAGTGTCGCCCATATTACCTTTGATGTAACCCACGGCGTAATAAAAATCGCCGTTATTGGGAGTAATAGCTAGGGCGCGACGATAAGCTCCTAGTGCTGCCTGAAAATTTCCTTGTTGAGCATATAAATAGCCAATTCCTGAATGAATTTTGGCATTTTTAGGTTCAAGGCTGGCTGCTTGTTGATAAACAGAGATTGCCCCATTATAATCACCAGCATCTACTAGCCTCCGCCCTTCTTCTAGCAATTGCTTAACTTCTGGATTTCTGGCTTGAGATAACAAAACTTGTGCTTGAGCCGCAGGAGATATAGGAACGACAAAACTTCCTAATAGCAGCAGACTTACTATAAATGATATCCGTTTGTACACAGTAAATTTCCTGATTTTATAGGGAACTTTTTTCTTGTACATTAAAACAGAAATATTTCTTTTTGAAAACTGTATTTATGCCATTTCATGAAATATTAATAATTTCACATAAATACTCCGGGTATCAATAAGATGAAACCGAGATTTTACGTAAATTTTGAGGATGAAGTATTTAAAAACAGGTATTTCTACATATATATTTAGGCGAGTAAGAGAATCCTGTGTTTAGAGAGGAGGTTAAAATTATACTTTGGCGATAAATTTAGGTATTTTAGAGAGTCCCAATTAAAAAAATATTTCATTGCTGTATAGATAGGGGAACAGGGCGCAGGGGAATCAATTTGAGATTTTATATTGCCGATTTTAGATTGAATCCAAAACTGATTGACGCTTATAGCTAAGACTGAGAGTAAACCAAATTTTTAGTTAAAAATCTTACCTCTTTTTGGGAAGACTGAGAAAATATTTATACCCTAAGCAACAGGCAAGCTAGGTATAAAACTATCCTCCAAGGATAGGTTTAGGTAACGAATTGTAGGCTTTAATTCATTATTCATAACTGATAATTTTCTGGGTGTTGATATTTCTCCCTATCGAGCCATTGCTAGTTAAGATATATCTCACCTGCAAAATGTTCCTGCATTCCTCATTGGCTACTCAAGACCATACTTGGTCAAAAATCAACTGAGACTATTTTTGAGGCAAAATTTATGATTTTAACCACAACTGATGTGATTCAAGGAGCTGTTATTCAGTCCTATTTAGGCATTGTTACAGCAGAAGTTGTGTATGGTAGCAACTTCTTAAGAGATTTTTTAGCTAGCATTCGCGATATTGTTGGCGGACGCACCGGTAGCTATGAACGTCTTTTTGAACAAGGTCAACGTAAAGCATTAGAGGAATTACAACAACGTGCAATGCGTTTAGGAGCAGATGCTGTGATTGGGATTGAAATTGATACTGGTACAATCAATGTCGATCAATCGGGTGTGCTGCTATTAATTACTGCCACAGGCACAGCTGTAAAGATTCGTTAGTTTAAGTTTCATCTCGAACAATGTAAAAAAAGATTCTCGAGATTCTAGATAAGTTCGAGAATCTGTACTTATTTATTTTTAGAAGCTAGATAAATATGATTTGGCAATTCTTTTTACTTTATAAAATTTTATAGTATATTCTTGATATTAATTATTTCAAAGACTTATTAATTTATTCAAAATAAATAGTCTTGATAAAGAAAACATTTAGCTTTATTTCTTATAGAAATTCTCTTTGATTTATTCCTACTAAAGATAGAGTACCTAACTCTTTCTGTTGATAGATAGAAAAATTATATTTAGCAATTTAATTTATAGACATCAAGTTTAAATATACCTGGAAAAGCTTTACTGAAGCATTAAGGGAGAAAATAGTCTATGTCATATGCAAATCGAGTAGGCGACCAAGTAATTCCACCTGAGCAAGTTGTAACTGGTAGGGTTGCTGATTATCACGATTTGGTGCGTTGGGGGCCAATTATCTCTGGTGTGTTAGTTGCCTTAGTTACACAATTGATTTTAAGTGCATTGTTTGGTGCGATCGGTGCTGGTAACGTTGCAGGTTCAGGCGCACCAAGAACTATTGCGCCTAATGTGGCGAGTAATGTGGGTCTTTGGTCAACTATCGGTTTGTTGATTTCTTTATTTACTGGTGGTTGGGTGACAACTCGCGCTTGTGGCCCAATGAACCGGAATACAGCGTTGCTTAATGGTGCAATTCTTTGGGCAACTACTTTAGCACTTAGTTCTTGGTTGTTAGCAAGTGGGGTATCAGGTGCTTTTGGTGTTGCAGCTTCTAATGCCGCAGCAGTTCTCAACCAAACCCAACAATCGATTACCAATGTGCCACAAAATGTTCCTAACGTAACTGCAGAACAAGCTCGTGATATTGCTGCGGCTACTTCCAGAGGCTTGTGGTGGTTTGTTTTTGGTTCTTTGTTAGGTTTATTAGCTTCGCTAATTGGCGCTGTTGCTGGTGCGCGCAAACCTAGGACTACTACTTACACCACTGAGGTTAGATAAGAAGGCTCGTAAATAATACTGGATTGATTGTTATAGCGCCTTTTTTAAGGTGCTTTTTGATGGTTAACTTTGATTTGCCATTTGTTGCTATCACGGTGAATGAAGCTTAACCATTAAATTTGTAGGGATGATTCTAAAGAATTTCCAGGACAGATCGTCTTTAGCGATCGCTCTAACTTTCTATAGGCCTAGCTATGGCACAATAAAGAACGGTAATAAGAAAAATATTGATAAGGTAATTTAGTGAGTCCTACTGCTCAAACCACAGCGAGTACGCGACGTGTGGTATTTCCGTTTACAGCTATTGTTGGTCAGGAAGAAATGAAACTGGCTCTGCTGCTGAACGTGATTGACCCCAAAATTGGTGGTGTGATGATTATGGGCGATCGCGGTACTGGTAAATCCACAACTATCCGGGCCCTGGCCGATCTGCTACCAGAAATCTCTGTTGTTGCTAATGACCCCTTCAACAGTGACCCCAGCGACCCCGACTTGATGAGCGATGAAGTTCGCCAAATGCTGGAACAAGGGGTAGAAATCCCCACAGTTCCTAAAAAAGTGCAGATGGTAGATTTACCTTTAGGCGCTACAGAAGACCGGGTTTGCGGTACCATCGACATCGAAAAAGCTTTGTCTGAAGGTGTAAAAGCCTTTGAACCAGGACTTTTAGCCAAAGCTAACCGGGGTATTCTCTATGTGGATGAAGTGAACTTGCTAGATGACCACCTAGTAGATGTATTGCTGGACTCTGCTGCTAGTGGTTGGAACACTGTAGAACGGGAAGGTATTTCTATCCGCCACCCCGCCAGATTTGTACTTGTCGGTTCTGGTAACCCTGAAGAAGGTGAACTGCGTCCTCAACTTCTCGATCGCTTTGGGATGCACGCAGAAATTCATACAGTGAAAGAACCAGCTTTGCGGGTGCAAATCGTAGAGCAAAGGTCAGAATTTGACCAAAATCCCCCAGGGTTTCTTGAGAAGTACCAATCCGAGCAAGAAGCACTACAACAGAAAATTGTCAATGCTCAAAACTTGTTACCCCAAGTTACCAGTGACTATGATTTGCGGGTGAAAATTTCGGAAATTTGTTCGGAACTCGATGTAGACGGCTTGCGAGGCGACATTGTAACCAACCGCGCCGCCAAAGCTTTAACCGCATTAGAAGGACGTACCGAAGTTACAGTTGATGACATCCGTCGTGTAATTACCTTATGTCTGCGTCATAGACTACGGAAAGACCCCTTAGAATCCATTGATTCTGGCTACAAAGTGGAAAAAGCTTTTGCGAGAGTGTTTGGTGTGGAACTTCCAGAAACTGATGCAGCACAAAAGAATGGTACTGGTCAAAAGTTAGGGGCTAGAGGTTAAAGTCAAAAGTCGTAGAGACGCGATTAATCGCGTCTGTACAAAAGTCAAAAGTCAAAAGGTTTGTATATTAAGGCTTTTGGCTATTTGAAATGGTTACTCTGTTGAGGCTGGATTGTACTAAAAGGGTGTCGCTAAATCAACATAGACACCGGATCAGCTTTCCGCAGAGTAGCCCGCTTGTGCGGGCCGTGAAGATTTAATTATGTAAGTCTAAGCTTACAACCTGTAATACCAAATCAAATAATATTTGCGACACATCAATAATATTCTAGAGGGCAGGGCAATGCCCGTGCCCCTACAGTCTGTCGCATTCTTTTTTCAAATTGGTATAACTATTTCTCACAACTCAGCACTCAGCACTCAGCACTTAAAACTCTACACTCAAAAGCTATGAGATTTTGGCATTTTTGGTTAAACAGCTTTATTGTATCCAGCCAATACAACCCACCCCGGTTTGTAGAGTTATTAATGTTAATGCTAGCGATCGCAATGCTAGGGATGGCGACTATTTTGCCAGAAAGTCCACCTTATTTAGTGCTGGGTTTGAGTTTGGTAGTTGGGGCATCGATTTCTATTTTAGTCAGAGAAGCGATCGCTCCCTCTCCTCAAAGCAAAATTACCCAATTCACAGCATTACTCTTGCTCTTAATTAGCCTCTATGGTTTTGCTGACTTGCTGCAAACATTTTGATTAGGTTGGCGAAATTAAACATAATTGGCTAAGGTTGTCATTCTTACAAAGTTCTGATCGGAGGAAACCTCCGCTCAGACTTTGCGCTTTGTCCTTAGTCATTTGTCATTTGGTGTTTGGGGTTGAGTATTCGGAATTAGACATTGCTTATTTCCCCTGGCTAATACAGCAAGAGGGAACATTGCTTGTTGAGTGCATAGTCTACTTACCGGAAACTAAATCGTTGGAAATCAACCAAACTAGGTTACGAAACGTCAATAGGTTTGAAACCCTTACAAATGACCAATGACAAATAACAGCCAACTATCTTTAATTTCACCGCTCTACTTAGCTTTAACTTCAAGAAAGCTAAAGAGACGCTAAAATCAATTCAGCCTTTGTATTGTAGCGGTTGTGTCCCACATCACGCAGAGTACGGTTCACTGCATAAATCCTGATTGTCAACGTCCTTATCCCCAACCTTGGGGAAACAAGTTTTGTAATAGCTGTGGCGCACCGCTACAGTTGTTAGATCGCTATGTGCCTATTCAGCCTTTAGGATCGGGAGGATTTGCCCAAATTTATACAGTTTGGGATGTTAAAACTCAAACAGAAAGGGTGCTGAAGGTATTAGTGGAAAATTCCGCTAAGGCGCTGGATTTGTTTAGACAAGAAGCTTCAGTTTTAATTAATTTACGGCATCCGGGAGTACCAAGAGTAGATGCTGATGGGTATTTCCTCATAAATTTGACTAGTCCCCAACAACACCAACTACCTTGTTTGGTGATGGAAAAAATTAATGGACAGACTTTAGAAGATATCCGCAAAAACTATCCTCAAGGCTGTCCAGAAGAGATGGTGCTGAACTGGTTTACGCAAGCTGTGGAAATTTTGCAAGAATTGCACAAACGCCAGATTATTCACCGGGACATCAAACCTTCTAATTTGATGCTACGCAACTCTTTGTCCAATTCACCTGTTAAAAATCAGCTGGTGTTAATTGATTTTGGCGGAGCAAAACAATTTAGAGATTCTCAGCCGCGTTATCAATCTAGTTCAACTCGCTTATTTTCTTCGGGTTACAGTCCCCCAGAACAAGTGAGTGGTGGTAATGTGGGGCCGAGTGCTGATTTTTATGCCTTGGGTAGAACGATGATTGAGTTACTCACAGGCAAGTATCCGCCAGAATTAGAAGATGTGCAAACTGGGACGTTGCAATGGCGAAATCGGGTGAATATTAACCCCAAATTTGCAGATTTGTTGGATGAGATGGTGCAAGAGGATGTGCGATCGCGTCCTACAAGTGCAAATATCATTAAAAAAAGATTGACGCAGCTTTCTTCTGTCTCACTACAAGAGCAGTTATCTTCTTTACTGCAAAATACTAATCAGCAAGTATCTACTAAACTGACTCTGTTCACTCAATCCCTAGAAAGAGTAGTAGGAAAATTTACTAAAGCTGTAAGTAAAACTACGCTTTTGATTATCAAGGCGATCGCGCAATTTTTGCTCGCCTGTATCATCACAATCTGGTCGATGATATTAACGGGAATGGGTGCAGCAGTAGGAGCGATCGCAGGTTTCTTTTTAGCCTACCGCACAGTTTTAGGCGATCGCGTGGCGCAATTTATCTTTCTGCAAGTACCTGGCTTATTTCCTGACAACCAAACTGTCTTAGCATCCGAAGTGTTGATTTTTGCCGCCGCAGGTTTAGGAACTGCATGGGGACTGACACTAGCTGGTGGTTTTGCCCAACGCAGGCGGTTTTTGGTGGTGTCGTTAATGGGTACAATCAGCTATGGTTTAGGCTGGCTAGCTTTGCAATTAACCATCCCCAAAAACAGCAATGAAGGCTTGGTAGTTTCAATTGTGTTTGCAATCTTCCTGCTCACATTGAGTTTAGGGCTTCGCAGTCATCGCATAGTCTACGCTGTCATTACATCTTTGGGAACTGCACTAATTTTTGCGGCTTTAATTCGCTTAGAGTTACTACCAACTATCTTCCAATTTTCCACCCCACCCCGATGGCCAGAATTATTACCACCAATGATTTATTTTGCGGTTGAGGGCATTTTTCTCAGTTTTTGGCTAGGTGTGAGTTATTACCTCATCGTCCCTGGGTTGCGCTTGTTAGGTTGGCGTTAGGGATTTTCAACTAAAAAATATCTTATCGCTATGTAAGAAAAAGGAGCAGAGGAAAAAAAATTCTGATTTCTTTTTCGCTCTCAAAATTGGATATTTATACCAAATCAAATAATGTTTGCGACACATCAATATATTCTAGAGGTCAAGGCAGTGCCCACCTGTGTCAACTTAACGTGAAACCCTTACCAAAACTCGATTTTGAATTCCTTTGCCTACCATCAAGATCCGCGTTACCCCACCCCAGTTTTGTCTAAAGCCAAAACGTCCCCTCCCCGCGCGCGGAGAGAAGTTGCGTGCGGTGAACCACTTGCGGTGGACGGGTTTCCCGGCATAAGCAAAGTGGTGAATCCAAAGGAGGGTTCCCCCCGTTGAGCAAACTTCGGGGGAGGGGATTGAGGGGAGGGGTAAAATGCTTGTGGGGTAAGCTTTTGAACTTAAGTTGACACTAATGGGCAGTGCCTTGCCCCTACAATCTGTCGCATTCTTTTTTCAAATTGGTATTATTTTTTAGAGTTCCCTGAATAGAGGATTATGTAGCAATACAGTTCAGTTAAGAAAATTAATTGACAAAAAAACCAAAAAACTAGTTACTCAACAAAAAACTCGACAATAATTTTGGAGGGGGTTTGGGGGACGCAACCGTCACCCAATCGGGGGTTTGGGGGAGAATCCCCCAATTGAGCTAGCTTTTACACAACTGACAAATCAATAAAATTTTGCCTTGATATTAAACGTCTGCCGTAGGTTCTAATAACTGAACCGTAGCTGATGGCGCTGCTACTTTAACTGACTGTTTTTTGCTAAAAGTCAGCCCAGCTTCACCTTTATCAATGAAAATTGTGTCTCCAGGAATAAAGGTATTTTCCAGTAGCTTGGTAGCAATGGGGTTTTCGACTTCACGCCTAATTGCCCGTTTTAGGGGACGTGCGCCATAAACTGGGTCATAGCCTGTTTCTACGAGGTAGTCACAAGCCGCTGCGGAGATATCAAAAGAGATTTTTTGCTCTTTGAGAAGATTCTCGACGCGTTTGAGTTGAATGCGGATGATATGACGCATTTCTGAACGGCTGAGGGTGTGGAAGATAATAATGTCATCCACACGGTTAATAAATTCGGGGCGGAAGTGCGATCGCAAAGCGTCGGTTACCCGATTTTGCATCATTTCATACTTGGAGTCGTCACCAGAGACATCAAGAATATGTTCGCTACCGATGTTACTGGTCATGACGATTACAGTGTTGCGGAAATCCACTGTTCTGCCTTGAGAATCAGTAATTCTACCGTCATCTAAGACTTGCAACAAAATATTGAAGACATCGGGGTGGGCTTTTTCCACTTCATCCAGCAGCACCACCGAGTAAGGATGACGGCGCACGACTTCGGAAAGCTGACCGCCTTCTTCATAGCCTACATACCCTGGAGGCGCGCCAACTAAACGAGAAACCGAGTGTTTTTCCATATACTCGGACATATCCAAGCGTACCAAAGCATCATCAGAATCAAAGAGAAACTGTGCTAAAGCGCGGGCTAGTTCAGTTTTACCTACCCCTGTCGGCCCCATGAACAAAAATGAACCAATAGGACGACCGGGGTCTTTCATCCCTGCCCTAGCACTACGAATGGCGGCGGCGACGGCGGCGACGGCTTCATGTTGACCGATAACTCGTTCATGCAAATGGCTCTCTAATTGCAGTAATTTCTGCCTTTCCGATGCCATCAGGCGATTTACCGGAATTCCTGTCCATTTAGCGACGATTTCCGCAATATCTGCCTCTGTTACTTGTTCACGCAGCAGTGTAGAACCTGAGCTTTGGATTTTTAACAGTTGTGCTTCTTTAGCTTCGCGATCGCGCTGCAGTCCCTCTAATTTGCCATACTTCAATTGAGCAGCTTTGTTAAGGTCATAGTCACGTTCGGCTTGCTCAATTTGCACTCGCAAAGCGTCTTCTTCTTTCTTTAAAGCACTAATCGCTTCTAATATCTGCTTTTCACCTTGCCATTGGTCATTAAATTTTTGCTGCTTGGCAGTCAAAGTGGTAATTTCTTGCTCAATACGCTGCAAACGTTCTTTGGTTTGAGCCGTACCTTTGTCTTCCCCAGCTAACGACAGCTTTTCCATTTCTAGCTGCATTAAGCGCCGATCAATTGTTTCCAGTTCTGCGGGTTTGGAGGTAATCTCCATTTTCAGCTGGGCTGCGGCTTCATCTACTAAGTCAATGGCTTTATCTGGTAAAAAGCGATCGGAAATGTAACGCGCTGACAATGTAGCTGCAGCTACGAGTGCGGAATCGGAAATTTTGACGTTGTGATGAACTTCGTAACGTTCTTTTAGCCCCCGCAGAATCGAAATGGTATTTTCAACGCTGGGCTGATCGACAAATACCTGCTGGAAGCGGCGTTCTAAAGCTGCGTCTTTCTCAATATGTTTGCGGAACTCATCTAAGGTTGTTGCCCCAATACAGCGTAATTCGCCTCGCGCCAGCATCGGTTTGAGCAAATTACCCGCATCCATTGCCCCTTGCTGGCTAGAACCTGCACCAACAACGGTATGCAGTTCGTCAATAAACAGTACTATTTGACCGTTTGATTCTGTAACTTCCCGCAAAACTGCTTTTAAACGGTCTTCAAACTCACCACGGTATTTAGCTCCAGCAATTAAACTACCAATATCTAAAGAAATTAGCTGGCGGTTTTTCAACGATTCGGGAACGTCACCGTTTACCATGCGCTGTGCTAAAGCTTCTGCGATCGCAGTTTTACCTACCCCAGGTTCACCAATTAAAACGGGATTATTCTTACTCCGGCGCGATAATACCTGAATAACCCGGCGGATTTCATCATCACGCCCAATTACGGGGTCTAGCTTCCCTGCTTTTGCTTGTTCTGTTAAATCTCGGCCAAATTTTTGCAAGGCTTCGTAGCGCGACTCGGGATTTTGATCGGTAACTTTTTGGCTACCGCGCACAGTTTTAATTGCCGCCTCTAGCTTACTACTATCAACATTAAAGCGTTGGAGGAGCTTCCGCCCGACGCGATCGTCTTCAGCAAAAGCCAGCAGCATATGTTCTATAGAGATGAAGCCATCTTTCATCCGCACTCGACTTTCTTCGGCGCGATCGAGTAGAACATCTAAACTCCGTCCTAGATAAAGTTGATCGCTTTTCCCCACCTTGGGTTGACGTTTAGTAAAAGCTTCCAGTTGTTCTTGCAAGGCTACTGGATCAACCTCACCTCGAGCGAGAATACGTATTGCAATGCTAGTAGGTTCTTCTAGCAAGGCAATCATTAAATGCTCAACATCTAGTTGCTGTTGTTGATAAGCACGGACTATATCCTGAGATTTCACGATCGCTTCCCAGGCTTTATCAGTAAATTTATTAGGATCTGTAGGTTGCATCTTTAATAATTTTCAGGTTGAGATTTCAGAATTTTGCCGCCAGTGGAAGAGTTTCTTTTACGATGTGGCGCGATTTTAGTTTAGAAATTGCCGTTTGGGGAAGGATAAAGGCACAAAAAGCTCAAGATAGTTAGCTTAGTCGTGGTCATAGCCGAGAATTAAAACTGTGCTACTTCATATTTCATACTTCCTGCTTTGCTACTAGTTTCCCCCTAAGTAAATATCGAAACATCATTCTTATGTATCAGCTTGTATCTCTAGGTGCAATTTAAAGTTGCTAATTTATCAGCGATAGTGTGACTGACTTCTATACTGATGCTATCGCATACAGTGTAGGCTGTTCACCAACTTGATCTGCCAAGCTGAAAGATATTGGTGAGCTTGTAGCCGTCATGAAAATCGCATTTGTGAATTAATGCATTAGTATAATGCCATCTTAAGGTCAACTTGTTAGCAACTAAATATTTCAGTTCTGTTATCTAAAAATCTTTAAATAAAAAGCGCTGATTCTGGAATTTATTCTGATTCAGTGAATTAACTTAACTAGATAGTAATCAGGAATACAGATTTTTGTGCAAAGTCATCAAGGAAGCGATCGCCATACCTATTGATAGGAAATCCTTTTTTTGAAAATTGATTTTTAGCTTTCAGTATTGGCGATCGCTCAAATGTTTCAATACTGCTCGGTTAAGGATTTTAAACTCTTAATTTGGTTTGGGAAAAGGTTAAAGGGTAAGGGTTAAAGGTTTTTTCTTGCCCCTTTTTCCCTTCCCCTTTTCCCCTTAACCGACAAGTATTGTCAAATGTTTTACTTTGATAATTACTTAGTTACCAGTGTTTGTGATTCCTGCTTACCTTCAATTCCTAAAGTACCCAATTGAATCAGTTCCACCCGATAGCCGTCTGGGTCTTCCACAAAAGCAATTACTGTAGTACCGTGTTTCATTGGGCCTGGTTCTCTTACTACCTTACCGCCACGATTTCTAATTTCTTGGCAAGTAGCATTAATATCGCCCACACCAATGGCAATATGACCATAAGCATTACCTAATTCGTACTTTTCCACCCCCCAGTTGTAGGTTAGTTCTATGACTGTATTGTCACTTTCGTCACCATAGCCAACAAAAGCTAGAGTAAATTTTCCATCTGGATAATCTTTTCGCCGCAACAATTTCATTCCCAGGACATCAATGTAGAATTTCAAAGACTCTTCAAGATTGCCCACCCGTAGCATTGTATGAAGTAAGCGCATAATTACCTTTGCTTTGTGTTGGATTCAGCTATTGTTGTCTGCCAACATTGTACATACAACACCGTTTGACTTTCAGAGTCATACAATTTTGGATTTTAGATTTTGGATTTTGGATTGACTCCACAGATAAATCTGGGGGCTTGTACCATCAAGGAATTATTGGTTATGGCAAAAACCCAGTTTTTCAGTTTGTACTCCAATGGGGAAGCAAAGTAAATACAGCCTCTACATTGACAGGCTGGTATTGAGCAATCATTATCATCATGATAAGAACAAAAGCTTTGATAGTGACCAATGTAAAAAATCACTGATAAGATTTTATGTTTAACTGCTGGCGGCTTTATTTAGATTAACTCTACATTGTCAGCTTCTACATGAATGCGTAATACTGCAGAAATTTTATTTTCAGAATAATATTACTTTTTCCGATTCAACCAAGCAAACACGTCATCAACAGACAGCGTTAAATTCAAATCTGCCAACACTGGTAATATATCTTTTCCTGATAACAAATCTGGCAAAGAATTAGGTTGATAAACTAAAATGCAGCGTTCATTTGGGTCAATCAACCATCCTAGCTGACTGCCATTTCGTAAACAATGTAAAATATTGCCAGTTACTTTAGTTTGACTTTGAGTAGGGGAAAGAATTTCTATTAACCAAGCAGGTGCAAAATCAATACCAATGCTGATAATTTCTCCATTTTCATCAAGTGGTAGTTGATTGGTAGAGATAACAACTACATCAGGAACTACTGAACGATTACCAAAGGTACAGCGCAATTCAGGAAAGGCTTCATAGTCACTTTCCAACCCATCAATTACAGCTACTAAGCGTTTTTGCAATAAGCTGTGTTTACCTCCTCCCATAGGTTTCTGAATTGCTTCTCCGTTAATATATTCCCAAGCAGGTGACTCCTCAATATATGGAAGTTTTAAAAACTCCTCTATAGTCTTGCTTTCTGTAACTGTTCGTTGGTCAGTGGTTTGGTCAAGTAGTGGGGACATCGCGTTTACCTCTAGCAATCCCTTCCTGAATTGTGGCATACTCTTTACCTGCATGACTATCGTCGGCAGGGAAAAGTATTGATTTGTTTTTTATTTATTAAGATAAATGCTGTTTTACCCAACTCCGAAAAGCTTTAAGCGTTGCATTTCTACCTGCGGTTTTACTGTTTTCCAGATATTGGGGAATTACTGCAATCAAAGGCAAATGCGGAAAATTTAAACTTGACTGAGACTCTACATAATTTCCATTTTGTAAAAGATTAATTTTCAATATACCTTTTTCAAACCGCCACAGTTCTGGCACTTTTAAAGCTTGATAGATATTTGGATGAGTACGAGAAGTAATATCAATTTCTAAAGCTAAATCGGGTGGTGGATCAATTGTTAAATCTAGTCGCTTTTTGCCACGAATTAAAGCTTCGTTTTTAATATAAAAACATTGATCGGGTTCTATACCCTGAGCCATCAATTCATTTTTGAATGTGGTAGAGCCAAGACATCTAAATTCAATATCTAATTCTTCTAATAATCCTTTAATTAAATCACTGATAATTTCTTTATCGTCTTCATGTTCTGGCAATGGAGCCATAATTTCTAATATTCCCCTGTCATAAGCAATTCGCGCTGCACGATGTTCGCCCAACTCTTCAATAATTGTTTCTAATTCTTGCCAAGTAACATCTTGCAATAATACTCTTTGCCCTGGTGGAAGATGGATGCGCTTTAACTCCAATAACATCTTTCTAGCTCCTTGCAGTTCAAAGACTTCTACTCCAACTCATAAATTTTCTGACTACATAAACAGCGATAATCAGATTCTCTCAAATTGACTGGGAAAAATGCGATCGCAGATTAATTACGCCCCCGTGATACAGTATATTTGCAGGAAAAATAGAAGGCGATCGCTTTGTGTAAGAATCCCTGCTGAGTAGCGAGAGATTAGTCATTGACTCAAGAATTTGACTAAATTTACAGCCAGGGCGATCGCAATTGCACTATTTTTGAGTAACTTCAGTGAGGGCTTCATGGATAACCTCATCGCTAACACCGTGACGCTTCAAGCTAGCAATCAGTGCTGAGATAGTATCCCCCTCCAGTCGTTCCAGATCAACTCTTAGCCCTTGCCCAATATAGGCACGCACTAACGGCTGATAGCCAGAAAATCCCAGTAATGGCGCTATTCTTTTCAAATCTTCAATGACATCTTCGGGAATACGAATTGTGATTGTAGTCATTGGACGATTTTTATTGAGTCGCTTTTTCAGTGCTTCAGCTTTCATAATATTCTCGCTCCTTGCGTGTAGCTTTACGAGCTGAAATGATCCGAATTATGTCGTTTTCACGTTCAATGTAGACGACATACAGAAGATTCCATCGTCTGTCTAAGCCAATAACAGCATCTCTTTCTTCATCATTACGACTTGCATCAACAACTACTAAAAACGGATCGAAAAATGCCTCTGTGGCTTGCTGAAATGTCACGCCATCATGATTGCTGGGATTTATCCAAGCTTTTTCTTCGTTCCAAACGAAAGTGACACCATTAAGCACGAAATACACATCCATACCTCAAAGTTTAGGCAAAGTGTATTTACATTGTCAATACGTTTTATGAAACAGAGATATTTCTGTAAGGGCAATGTCTACGACGGGCTACGCCTACGCACTGTAAATCTCTGCTATGATATTGCGATCGCAATGTCACGAATAGTAATGATAATTGCCCTTTCAGTCCTCTTGATTTTGAACAGAATCCTGATATGAAATTTTCAGACTTGTATATTACTGGCGTGGGTTAGACTTCCTTCTTTTATTAGAATTTGCAGAATTATCAGAAACTTCAGCAGTTTTTAACTCAGATACGGTAGTTACTTGCTCATTAACTAATTGTGCTTGCCCATCTAGAACAAGTTTATCTGTTTGTATCTCTTCAATAACTTCTTCAGAAATAGCTGACTTCTCTGCTTGAGCCTCATCGAGAGTTTCTTCTTGACTAGCTAAGAGTCCTGCATACTTAATTCTTTCTAAGCCGACTTGAAATCCAATATAGTCGTCAATTGTTTTACTCATGTCAATATCAAGCTTGTAATCACGACGTAAATTCTGGATTGCGTTCTTGATTAGTTCAATTTCTTTGATTGACTCATTTTCTATATTACTCTCTAAAATGCTCCCCATATCATCAAGCAACCTAACACCATGCTCACGTCTTGCAGAAATAGGGTGAAGTGCAATAAAGTCTTTCTTTAAACGTTCTATTTTTTGCGATACTCTTTCATTTGTTAATCTCTGCTGGGCAATACGCTGCATAAAATTTAATTTTTTAAACAAGGTTTTGAAGTTATGTTCAAAAATTTGAAGTGCATCGAGTTCATTTTTGTTCAACCTATCTTTTTTCTTTGACCACTCATTCACTACACGAATAACATTTCTAGCAAAGCCAGCTTTACTAATTTCCAAGTCTTTTTCAGGAAAGTCTTTTAGAGTTTCTTCTATAGCATCAAGAATAGTTTGACCAGCAATCTTAGTTGATAATAAATCTTCATTTAGGAATACAAGTTCGTTTTCATCTACTTTAAGAAACTCTTGTAAATAAAGCTTTGTTGCGTGAATGCAAATTGGCAAAGGAATAATATCTTCTATTTCAAGATTTGCTGTTGCATTGTCAGCTACCAAGCAGAATTCTTCTTTAAGATCAGCAAGTTGAAGAATAAATTTTTCTTTAAGTAAAGGTCTTCTATGTTGACCTCCTCTACCTAATAATTGCTTTTTAGCATCATTACCACTCTGATCGCTGTCCAATAGGACAATAACTGCGATTTGCTCTACATGTCTTCCACAAGCTAGATAGACCATATAGGGAATTTGTGTAGCGCCTCCTGAATCAACAATCGTGATTTGGTTTAAATCTAAAGTTTCTAAACTAGATACACCATTAGCTCGAAGATGCGTTGCTGCTCCTGCAATAAGAATTTGATCGCCAATACCTTCAACCATCAAATTACAATTACCAATGAAAACTGTTTCACCGATATGAGGACCAATCGAAGACCTGAGAGGTTCATAACGATGTTGTGCAAAATCTTTGACTACCCTTGTTCCTTCATCCTCATTTCCCTTCTGTAAGACTCGAATACGCTCGGAATGGTTCTTATCAATTAAAAAAGGAGAGTGAGTTACGTAAACTACTTGAATTGGATGATTTAAATGTGAGCCAGGTTGTGGATTGGCGAAGAGATCAAATACTTTAAGTAAGTCTTGTTGAGCTTGACTAGACAGGTAAGCGTCTGGCTCATCCATCAACAATATTTCAGTTTTATTTGGATTGGGTTCATGAGATCGGTACTCTATGTAATAGCTGAGAAAATATCGTAATCCTTGACTTCGTTCATCAAATGAATATTCAGTTCCTGTCCTATCTGTTATTGTAAAAACTAAGTCATAGTCTCTTGCCATAACTTTTAGACTAAAGTTGCGATCTTGAATCCAATAGCTGGGAAAGTTTAAATTAATAGCTAATCGATGATTAATATCCTTAATGATTCCATTTGCATAACCTTGTAATCCATCTTTAATTGCCTTAGTCAAATCAATTAAAGAATTGATATCAACCTGGGCAATTTTACAGATTAGTTTGTAAGCTAAATTGAATTCTTTTTCTCTTCTTTCCTTCTCTTTTTCACTAAAAATTACTTCATCTAGCGCGGATATAATTGACTTGATTGATGTAGTTGCTTCACGATCAAGCTCTTCCCTATTTTCATTACCAAAAACGCGAATTTTAGTAATCAATTGTGGATTATTACTAAAAACATCCAGTTCATCTACTATTTTATTTCTTTGTTCTCGATCCAGAAGTTCAAATTTTCTACCACCCGAATAATTCTCTTGACCTAACTGAACTAATTTTTTAATGGGAACGCTTGAAGGAAGCGCGACATTAGACTCAACTCTAAACGTTATGGGAAGTAGTTTGTGTAACTCAATAACCTGTTTTTCATTAATTGGGTATGGTATGTATTCTCCTTTTTCAGTCAAATATATCGTTAAATTATCAACATTGTTGCGGAATATGAAAAATTTATCTAGACTAGAATTCCTATGAATCCCCGGAATAATTTTTCTTAATTCGTCCTGTTCAGGCTTAGAGAGTCCAGCCCATTCAGTACCAAAATCAGGATATTTTAATTCATTCTGTTTGACAGTGAAAAAAGGAGAATAACGACAGAAATCACTCCGTTCAATATTTTTGCCGGATATAGCCTTTTCAATAGCACTTAATAAATGAGACTTTCCAGATTCATTTGCACCAACAATTGTTGTAATTTTGGGTTCGATGCTAACTTCAATGTATGGGTAGAAAGTAGTGCCTATCAGTTCCCAAGGTTTAGGTTTTACTCTGTCATTATGCTTCCTCAGGAAGTCGTCATTAAATGATTTATAGAAGCGGATGAAGACTGTCTTGAGATGCATAGGGTAAAATATGATACTATAATTCTGCTATTTGCGTAGCTTTTTTATTTATAGCAGTAATTTGTGAGACATGTCATTACGCAGCCAAAAACAACTCAATAGATTCAGTCTGCTTCATCACGCATCGGATCAAATTTAAATAACAAAATAAAAAGCCCACTGATGTGGGCTTTCTAAATCAATTAAGTTATACCTTTACTTAGCGTTTCACCAACTTCTTCGACATCTTCCGCAGACGAATTGATTTAGGAGTAACTTCCACCAATTCATCAGGGCCAATGTATTCCAAAGCCCGTTCTAAACTCATGTCTATCGGTGCTTGCAGCTGCACTAGTTCATCACCACCAGCAGCCCGGTGGTTGGTCAACTGCTTGGTTTTACAAACATTCAGTTCTAAGTCTTGGGGACGATTGTGTTCTCCCACAATCATACCTCTGTAAACTTTAGTACCTGGTGTAATAAAGAATGCGCCTCTATCTTCCGCGTTCTTCATGGCGTAGAAGGTAGAAACACCTTCTTCAAAGGAGATTAAAACGCCTTTGTTACGAGCCTCAATATCGCCAGACAATGGACGGTAATCCAAGAAGCTGTGGTTCATGATGCCTTCACCACGAGTCATCCGCATGAATTCACCGCGGAAACCAATCAATCCCCGTGCAGGAATGACAAACTCTAGTTGAGTGCGATCGCCACTACCTGGTTGCATATCTTGCATTTCGCCTTTGCGTTGTCCCAGGCGTTCAATACAGCTACCCACCGCATCACCAGGAATATCTAACACCAGGAGTTCGTAAGGTTCACAAGGTTGACCGCTGACTTCGCGGTAAATTACCTGTGGCTGAGATACTTGAAACTCAAAGCCTTCGCGACGCATGGTTTCAATTAAGATACCCAGGTGAAGTTCACCACGACCGGAAACGAGGAATTTATCGGGAGAATCGGTTTCTTCAACCCGCAAAGCCACGTTGGTTTCCAATTCGCGGAACAGGCGATCGCGCACTTGGCGTGAAGTCACTAACTTTCCTTCTTGACCTGCAAAGGGCGAATCATTTACCCAGAAGGTCATTTGTAAGGTTGGTTCATCCACTTTAATCAGTGGTAAAGCTTGCGGTTCATTGGGATCTGTAATTGTTTCCCCAATGTAAGCATCAGCGAAACCAGCTACCGCCACAATATAACCTGCGGTAGCTTCTTCCATTTCCACCCGTTTCAAGCCTTCAAAGCCCATCAACTTGGTGATTTTTGACTTGACAATTGCGCCACTTTCTGTAATTAGAGCCGCTTGTTGTCCAGCCCGGATAGTGCCGTTGTGAATTCTGCCAATTACAATCCGTCCTAGGTATTCAGAATAATCTAGGGTTGTGACTTGCAATTGCAGGGGCTTGTTAACGTCGCCAACTGGTGGTGGAACGTGTTGCAGAATTGCATTAAACAGGGGTTGCATATCTACCGCTTCTGCTTCCATGCTTTCTTTGGCATAACCACCCATACCGGAGGCAAACAGATAGGTAAAGTCACACTGGTCTTCATCTGCCCCTAATTCCAAGAACAGATCCAAAACTTTATCAACAGCAATGTGGGGGTCAGCGTTAGTACGGTCAATTTTGTTGATGACAACGATGGGGCGCAGACCTTTTTCTAACGCTTTTTTAAGTACAAAGCGTGTTTGGGGCATTGGCCCTTCATTGGCATCGACAATTAAAAGACATCCGTCAACCATGCCCAGTACGCGTTCAACTTCACCACCGAAGTCAGCGTGTCCAGGAGTATCAACAATATTGATTAGCGTCTCTTTGTAGCGAACCGCTGTATTTTTAGAGAGGATTGTAATCCCCCGTTCTCGTTCCAAGGCATTGGAGTCCATGACGCAATCCGGAACGTCTTCCCCTTCGCGGAAAATGCCGGATTGTTTAAGGAGTGCATCAACCAGGGTGGTTTTGCCGTGGTCAACGTGGGCAATAATGGCGACGTTACGAATTGGGAGCGTCATAGAAGCTTTACTGTGAACTGTAGAGGGGATTGTTAGGTGTACATTTCGATGCGAGGATTCTAGTACCGCTGGGCGGAAATCAAAAGAAGCCACTGCTTGCAGCAATTGGCATTCAAAAGTCAAAAGGGGCCAGTGCGTTGCTTTGATTCCAAAGTTTTAGCAACTGGCGTTCAAAATTCAAAAAGCTTATAGCATAGGCTTTTCGCGGGTTTTGAATGGTTGCTTTAGTTGCGCCTTGCTGTACTAGGCTGTTTTAACAGAATTGAGGATGAAGTTCAAATTCTGTAAAGAACCTTTAACAATTCTAGCGTAATCGTCACAATTGCGGCGACTTTTGCGATCGCAAATCTTGTCTACAGTAAGCACGCTAGAGTTTTTGTCAAAACAAGGGTAGGGCGAGCCAAAGGATCACTAAGTCCGGCGAGGAAGTTGGTTGACGAGATTTTATGAGTACTATAGTATTCAAGAATGACGCGTAAAATTATTGACTTATTTGCTGGTGCAGGTGGCTTAACTACAGGATTTCACATGGCGGGCTTTGAATCTCTATGTGCAATTGATATAGATGCAAAAGCCTTGGCGACCTATAAGCACAATTACCCAAACACGAAAATCATTCATCAAGATATACGCCAGGTTAATCCTTCAGACTTACGATTAGCTTTAGGTTTACAACCAGAAGAACTAACAGCATTAATTGGCGGCCCCCCATGTCAAGGATTCTCCAGAAATATTCCTGCTGGCGATCGCTATCTCAATGATTCTCGTAACCAGATGTATCAGACGTTTTTGGATTTTGTACAGGAGTTCAGACCCTTGTACGTTGTCATGGAGAATGTACCCGAAATTTTAAAGGCTTACAACGGCGTAATTAGTGAAGAAATCACAAAAAACCTGAAATCCTTGGGCTACAAAGTTGTATCTTCTGCTTTAAATGCTGCATATTATGGGGTACCCCAAACCAGATCCAGAGCTTTTTTTCTAGCTAGCTTAGATCACTCTCTTAATTTTCCCGAACCAACCCATTTTGGTGATATTAAGAGCGACTATAGGTCTAGAAAGTCTAGTAGACAACTTAATTTTTTACAAGCAAATATTTCTGAAATTGTGACAGTCAGAGATGCGATTGGAGACTTACCGCCCATAAATGCAGGACAAGTCTACGATGCTGAGATTTATCCTTCTGAGCCAAAAACGACGTACCAAGCAATGATGCGTAGTCAAAGCATGAAAATTGTGAATCATATTGCGCGTGCTTTGAGTCCAATTCAAATGTCGAGAGCACGTGTTCTGTGTGAAGGACAAGACGCTAGAGACTTACCTCCTGAGTTAGCGCCTAAAAAACACTATAGTGGTGCATATGGAAGGCTGTACTGGGATAAGCCAGCTAGAACTATTACAAGATGGGTCTTTCATCCAGGATCGGGTCGGTTTTTTCATCCTACTCAGGATCGGACAATTACAATCCGTGAAGCTGCAAGATTACACTCATATCCAGATAGTTTTCACTTTTTGGGAACATATACGGATATGGCTTCACAAATTGGTGAATCTGTACCCCCACTTCTAGGTAAAGCTATAGCTTCATCTATTCTTCAGGCTAACCTTCAATCATGTTGCTGATTAATTTGCTCTTGTAATGCGGAAAGAACTGTATTTACATATCGATCAAGTGTCAGACGATTTCTTTCTACGGTAATCCGAACGGCCTGCGAAGGAATAGTTCTAGCTCTAAAAAGTTGTTTTTGATTTTTGTACCAAACCAACTCTACTTTATCTGCAATTTTTCCTTGTAGTCCTACTCCTGCACCCTTAGTAATTCTATCCACTGTCCAAGACCAAGAAAACATCTTCGGATCTAGGGGATTGAGTGGAAATTCGCAATAAATATACTCATATCCCTGGATAGTTTTTAGTAATATACTTTCATAGCTATTGACAACATTCTGTGCCGTTTGGCTAGAAAGAATTTTTTCGTTCCAATGTTGAATTATGGCTGCGCCTAGTTCATCAGGTGAGGACTGCTCAGTCAGACCTGGAAAACCAAGTTGAATAGACTTCTTGATAATATCTGCTCGTTGAATAACAAACAAAAATACACTACCCAGCTTCAGACTATTTAGTTGAAGAGATTTCAGCGACCAACCAGTTTTAGTCACAATGTCAACAGCATCATAAAGAAGCTTACTACGTCCCAATGCCGGATCGGATAATGGAATATCTTTAACGTAATGAAAAATAGCTTCCCATGTATAATCTTCTATCGAACCAATAACTGGTGATGCGATTGTGGCAATAATAGCTTGCCTTAATCTTTCAACTTCATTGTCAATCAGCACTTAAAGATTCCTCTACAGCTTGCAAAAATTCACTCATAGTCATACCTAAAGCATGGGTAATATGACTGAGTACTCTCACAGATGGGCTTTTTAAACCTCGCTCTAGCTGGCTAATGTAAGTCCTGTGCAGACCTGTAACTTCTGCAAGATACTCCTGTGACCAACCTTTTTGTGTACGATGACGCTGTAGTTCTAGTCCTAAAATTTGATCTAGTTTGCTGGGTTGCATGATAGACAAAGATTAGTATCTTGAATACAAAAGTTCTACAGACTAAAGTATTCAAGCTATTTTATAGATAATGAGTACGATCGCTGTTTTAGAGGAAGTCTGTCTATGTTCTTCACAGACTTTAGCGCAGGCGATCGCCTAATTTTTCAGCTACAGTGCGATCAATATAAACTGTTTCAAATACAATGCTTTCCGAACGCTTTACAGCCGCCCTTGTCTACGCCACTGAACTGCACGCCAAACAAGTACGTAAAGGTTCTGGTGTTCCCTATATTGCCCATCTATTAGGCGTAGCCAGTATTGCTTTAGAATATGGTGCAAATGAAGATGAAGCCATAGCAGCGCTTTTACATGATGCTGTAGAAGACCAAGGTGGTGCAGCTACTAGGGAAGAAATTCGCCACCGTTTTGGAGATAATGTGACAGCAATTGTCGATGGCTGCACCGATGCGGATACTATTCCCAAACCGCCTTGGCGACAACGCAAAGAAGCATATATTGCTCATTTACCTACAGCATCGCCATCAGTTTTGCTGGTGTCAGCTGCTGATAAAATCTACAACGCTCAGTCTATTGTCAAAGATTACCGCATCTTAGGTGAATCACTTTGGCAACGGTTTCAAGGTGGTAAAGAAGGTACTCTTTGGTATTATCAAACCCTTGTGGATACTTTTAAGAATACTGGGCCTACGGCAATGGCTGAAGAATTAGCAAGAGTAGTGCTAGAGATGGTAGCTTTGGCATCTTAAAAAAAATGAAGGCTGAAGGATGAAGCAAGAAAATTTCCTACTTCATACTTCATTCTTCACAATTAGTTAACCAAAACTGTAACAGAGGTGACAGTCATTTTTTGCCTAGCGGAACATACTACTTACTGAACTATCTTCGTGAATCCGCCAGATGGTTTCACCGAGTACATTAGCCACTGAAAGCACTACCAGCTGTGGAAAGCGATCGCTTTCTGGAATGGGGATAGTATTGGTGATAATCACTTCCTCAAATACGCCACTAGACAACCGCTCAATCGCAGGTGGAGAGAACACAGCATGAGTTGCACAGGCATATACCTGACGCGCCCCTTCTTCTCGCAGCAACTTAGCCCCAGCTGCAATTGTGCCACCAGTGTCAATCATATCGTCTACCAACACTGCTGTTTTCCCCTTCACGTCACCGATGACGTTTAAAACTTCGGCAACATTATGAGCTTGGCGACGTTTATCAATAATCGCTAATGGAGCATCGTTTAGCTTTTTGGCAAATGCTCTTGCTCTTGCTACACCACCAACATCCGGGGAAACTACTACCAAATCATGCAGTTGTTTGCTGGCCAGGTAATCTATTAATACTGGCGAACCGTAAACATGATCGAATGGTATGTCGAAATACCCTTGGATTTGGGCTGAGTGTAAATCCATTGCCAGAACACGGTTGGCACCTGCTTGAGTGATCAGGTTGGCAACCAACTTTGCAGTGATGGACTCTCTTCCTGCAGTTTTCCGGTCAGCACGGGCATAGCCATAGTAAGGAATTACTGCTGTTACCTGCCGTGCAGAAGCACGACGACAGGCATCAATCATAATCATTAATTCCATTAAATGATCGTTAACCGGCTGACAACATGGCTGGATAAGATAGACATCACAACCCCGGATTGATTCCTGAATTTGAATATAAAGTTCGCCGTCCGCAAATCTTTTACGGATCATTGGGCCTAGATCCATACCTAGGTAACGAGCGACTTCAGTAGACAGTTGTAAATTGGCAGAGCCAGAAAAAAGCCGCAGGCGATGATTTTCAGTCAGTCCTGTTGCAACTGGCTGCACTTTGGATAAAGTTGCAGAACTGAGCACAGCAGATCCTCGATGTGCATTCATGGCAATCTTAACATCAGCAATTTAGCAAATTTAACCGAAATAGTGTAAAAAAATATCTGCAAAGTTAAATCATTGCTCCCAAAAATTATGATTTGCTAATTTTTAAATAACTTTAGTTAACAAACCATTGATAGCTTAACTGAATACCCTGTATATTAACTAGGCCCATTATTCGGATTTTTTGCTGTGTAGAATAAAAACACCAGCTTTCCGAGCATGGTTTAGGGGATCGCTGCTTATACGCAGCTATTTTTGTGCCTAAAATAAAGTTTTTACATTTCAGGGAAATGACAACGGGGTATTCTCTAGTCAAAGGCTGGTCAATTCTCAAGGAGCAGCAAGATATTCTATAATCCTATCTGCAAATTTATCAACTGGTAGAGTTGAGCATTTTTAAAATTTTAATTTTGGCAATATTTTCCACAAAGCTGATTCATCTATGGGTTGACGAAGCTGAATGCTGAGTGCTGCTATCTGCTTAACACTTAGGTACTGAGAACAAAGTGTCAAAATAAAGTTGAGCCAGCTTTCATCAGGCTGACTTTGCACCCAATAATACGCAAGTTCTAACCTTACCAGAAAGCGCAGATAACAACAATTACTTATTTTCTAATGCTAATCAGCCTAGAGAAAATTTTGCGGATGGGCAAACTTTGGTAAAAATGCACAAAGCACAGTCCGGCTATTATAAGTACCGACAAGGTAGGGTAGAATATCGCCGCAAGTAATTGTTGTCACTGCTTAGACCTAATCTTTGGTAGAGACTTTATTCTCAGTTGCCATAACACTTAAATTAATCAATTATGCAACCACCCATTACAGTTGGTACTGTCCTACAAAACCGTTACCGGATTATTCAAATTCTCGGACAAGGGGGATTTGGCAGAACCTATCTAGCGGAAGACCAGAGGCGTTTTAATGAACTGTGCGCCATTAAGGAATTGATTCCGACAACAACCGGAACTTCGGTTTGGGAGAAAACGCAAGAACTGTTCCACCGAGAAGCGGCAATTTTGTATCAAATTGAGCATCCGCAAGTACCGAAATTCCGAGAAAGGTTTGAAGAAGACCAGCGTTTATTTTTGGTAGAAGATTACGTTGCTGGCAAGACTTACCGCGCTATCCTGTCGGAACGTCAAGCTGTTAGTCAGACATTAACAGAAAAAGAAGTTTTACAGATGCTGCGCTCTTTGTTACCTGTGTTAGCGCATATTCATAGTCGGGGAATTATTCACCGGGATATATCACCAGAAAATATTATTTTACGTGATAGTGATGGTCAGCCAGTGTTAATTGACTTTGGGGTAGTTAAAGAATTAGCAACGCGATTGCAATCTCCCAATAGTACCGCACCAGTTACCACCGTGGGAAAATTAGGTTATTCTCCCAGTGAGCAAATGCAAACAGGTCAAGCTTACCCTAATAGTGATTTATATGCGCTTGCCGTCACAGCGATTGTTTTGCTAACTGGTAGAGAACCCTCAGAATTATTTGATGAAAATCAACTTACTTGGAATTGGCAACAATGGGCAAAAGTAAATCCCCAATTTGCTCAAGTTTTAAATCGGATGTTAAATTATCGGCCCAGCGATCGCTATCAAAGTGCGGCTGATGTTATCCAAGCATTACAATCTGTAGATCAAGCAAGTGTGACTAATCCTAACGTCACTAACACTAATGCTGTCTCCAATATGCAAACCATCGCAGTTGGAGGTCGTCCGCCTCAGCCAGCACCATCGCCTTCTCCCAACACACCTGCACCTGTAATTCCACCCAGCAATACTAGTTCTGTTTTAGATAATCCTTTAGCAATTGGGGCGATTGGCAGTGCTGTAGTCATCCTAGCAGGATTTGGTTCTTGGGCTTTAGTCAGTTCGATTCGCAGTCGCCCGACTACACAACCAGAAGCACCAGTACAAACTTTCCCTTCACCAGTTGTTTCTGGTGGTACAACATTAACACCCACCCCTACATCTACTAGTACTGAACCTGCTGTAATTAGCAAACGCCTCAATTTAGGAACCACAAATACAACTACAGTAGAAGATACTTTAGAGGAAAATCAAATAGTTCAGTATACTTTTTTTGGACGCAAAGGTGCAAAATTAACTACTGCTATTGCTCAAGGAACTGGTATTGTTTTATCAGTTTTAGATGCCAATAAACAACCAATTGATAATACTGCTAATCAAGTACAATCCTATGATGGTGTATTGTCTGTAAGCGGTAGATATACTATTCAACTAAATTTAGTTCCTGGTGTGGCTGAAAGTAATTATAGTCTCAATGTGGCATTACAAAGGTTAACTAGAGAAACACCCACACCTATAATTACTCCTACGCAAACGCCCATAGAAACTCCTACAGAAGCTCCTATAATCACTCCTACGCCAACTGTCACAGAAACCCCTACAGAAGCTCCTATAATTACTCCTACACCAACTGCCACAGAAACTCCTACAGAAAGTCCAACCTCTCAGGAAGAGCAAAATAACTTACCTAATGATAGAACCTTAAACCCAAACTCTAATCAATAAAAACTTTACTGATCAGGGTTAATTGGTAATGGTTAATTGGTAATAAGAAATTCTCAATTATGGTGAGGTTGTAATGATAATTGTGTGACTGCTGTATTTAGATGAAATTTGCAGTAAATAATACAAAAAGGTAAATGTCAAATATCAACGCACTACTAATTACTGGAACCGATACTGAGGCTGGCAAAACAGTTTTAACAACAGCATTAGCGGCTTATTTGCAAAAATATTTTCCTCAACGCAATTGGGGACTAATGAAACCAATTCAATCGGGAGAAGGCGATCGCGAATGGTATCAAAGGCTGTTTTCCCTTAAGCAAACGGCGGAAGAAATTACACCGTTGTACTTTCAAGCACCTTTAGCGCCTCCCATCGCCGCCGCTAAGGAAAATCGTCAAGTAGATTTAGCTGTAGTTTGGCAAGCTTTCTCTAAAGAGCGATCGCGTCGGGATTTTGTGTTGGTAGAATCTTTGGGGGGTTTAGGCTCACCGATTACAGATGAATTGACAGTGGCAGATTTAGCCGGAGATTGGCATTTACCCACTGTTCTGGTAGTTCCAGTCAGGTTAGGTGCGATCGCGCAAGCAGTGGCTAATGTGGCATTAGCTAGACAAGCAAAAATCAATCTTAAAGGGATTGTGCTCAATTGCGTACAACCCCGTTCTGATGCTGAGATAGCCGACTTAACGCCACCAGAGATGATTCAAACTCTCACCAATATCCCAGTTTTAGGCTGCTTACCTTATCTAGAAAACCTCACCGATTTAGATAAACTAGCTCAAGTAGCCTCAAATTTAAATTTAGAAACACTAAATCTTTGATAACGATACACTGGAAAAATACTCATCAGCTGTCGTAACTCTAACTTGCATTGTTGACTGCTGACGGTTAACTGTTAACAGTCAGCAATCAACGAACCTCATGAGTGATTGTGTAATTTAAAAGCGTAATAGGTATCATGGTTTCTACCTTCCCCAATCCTGGTGCTGTTGACTTATCTCATGTTCGGCTTTCGATCCGTGCATTACAAAATCAACTTGTAGAATGGCGACGGCGGCTACATCAAAAGCCAGAGTTAGGTTTTCAAGAAAAACTCACATCTGAGTTTATCTCCCAGAAGTTACAAGAGTGGGGAATTGAACATCAAACTGGTATTGCTCAAACTGGTATTGTTGCCATCATCAAAGGTAACAAACTTAGCAGTGGTAAAGTTTTGGCAATTCGCGCTGATATGGATGCTTTGCCAATTCAAGAACTGAATCAAGTACCTTATTGTTCGCAACATGATGGCGTAATGCACGCTTGTGGACATGATGGACATACTGCGATCGCACTGGGTACAGCTTACTATCTTCAGCAGCATCGCGATGATTTTGCTGGTACTGTCAAAATTATCTTTCAGCCAGCAGAAGAAGGGCCTGGGGGTGCAAAACCTATGGTGGAAGCCGGGGTACTAAAAAACCCTGATGTCGATGCCATTATTGGGTTACATCTGTGGAATAACTTACCCTTGGGGACAGTCGGTGTCCGGGCTGGGGCGTTAATGGCGGCTGTAGAATTATTCCAATGTACAATTTTAGGCAAAGGTGGACATGGGGCGATACCGCATCAAACTGTAGATTCTATTGTCGTCGCTGCTCAAATTGTCAACGCCTTGCAAACTATTGTGGCGCGGAATGTGAATCCTATTGATTCCGCAGTTGTGACTGTAGGCGCGCTTCATGCTGGTACAGCACACAATGTCATTGCTGACACAGCTAATATGAAAGGCACAGTCCGCTATTTTAACCCGGCTTTTCAAGGATATTTTCACCAGCGAATCGAGCAAATTATTGCGGGTGTATGTCAAAGTCATGGTGCAAGTTACGACTTAGAATATATCTCCCTTTATCCCCCAGTCATTAATGATGCTGGTATGGCAGAATTAGTGCGATCGGTAGCAGCAGAAGTGATAGAAACTCCTGTAGGAATTGTGCCAGAATGCCAAACTATGGGTGGTGAAGATATGTCATTTTTCTTGCAAGAAGTTCCAGGTTGCTATTTCTTTCTAGGTTCTGCTAATCCTGATAAAGATTTAGCCTATCCTCATCATCATCCCCGGTTTGATTTTGATGAAACTGCCTTACCAATGGGTGTGGAAATCTTTATTAGGTGCGTGGAGAAGTTTTTAAATTAGTTAGCTGGAATAGCATATTTAATAAAAGCGATCGCATTAGGCATCGCTTTTTTAATTACAATATAGTCAGGAATAAAAGTAATGAAGAGTGCAACCATCACGACAAAAGGACAAGTGAATATCCGCAAATAAATTAGGGATTACTCAATTTAAATATAGGTAGCAAGGTGGATTTTGTCACAGAAAGCTGAAAGACAAAAAAGCATTTAATTTTTTGGAGTTATAAATACGATGCCTAAGATATCCGTAATCTCAGAACATATTGAAATTAATCCTGGTGTGTGTGGTGGTAAACCGCGTATTGCTGGACACCGAATTAGAGTACAAGATATTGTGATTTTGCACGAAAAGATGGGGCTTTCTCCTGATGAGATTGTTTATCATTATCCTAGTATTACTTTAGCTGATGTCTATGCAGCTTTAGCTTATTACCACGATAATTTGGATGAGATTAGACAAGAAATCGCACAAGGAGAAGCTTTTATTAAAGAAGTAGAGGCTAACACCCCTTCGATTCTGCAACAGAAACTAAAGAATCGAAATGACAGATAAAATTCGCTTCCATTTAGACGAGAGTGTAAGTAATGCTATAGCAGAAGCTTTGCGTCGTCGTGGTATTGATGTGACGACTACACCAGAAACAGGATTAATAGCTGCATCAGATGTAGAACAAATTGCTTTTGCAAGTTCTCAGAATCGGGTAATTTTTACCCATGATGATGACTTTGTAGTGCTTCATCAAAGCGGCATGAGCCACTCAGGAATAACTTACTGTTCACAAAACCGTCGAGCCATTGGAGAAATATTGACAAGTTTGATTTTAATTTGGGAAGTTCTTCAGCCTGAAGATATGAAAAATCAACTTGAATTTCTCTAAAGAATGTAATGAATTTACATTTGAATCAAAGTACTAAGGTAACCCAGGCGATCGCATTTTTATCCACAACAGAAAAGCGATCGCACTTCCGAATTTGTTATTGTATCAACTGCTAATTTATGAAGATTTCAAGCATATTTTGACTCTTGAAAACCTCAGCACAAAGTCTATAATTTCAACGCGTAATCACTGATTCAATTAATCTTCTGCTTGCAACAACCAAAAGCCACTGTAAGTCATCCCGGAATCATCTGGTTGCACTAACAAAAAGTGTAGCCCTTGACTTAGCTGTTGACGCTGTTGATAAGTCTTAGCCGCCGCAGCCACTTCTGCATCTTCAAAGGTAGCCACAATCCATCTATCTGCTAAACCTGCTTCTAATACCAAACCATCGGGCGCACCCGCAATATAATTTAAAGATACTGGGCGTGCTTCGTGTAACCACCTTGCTAAACGCATCGATTGTCTTCCACCATAAATCACGACACCAGGAACTGGTGCTGTGGAAGGTAAGCCGAGATTTAAGGGTTTAAGAAATTCTGGGAAATGGAGAATAGGAATTGGGCGATCGCTAAATGCAGTTTCTACATCACCAGCACTCAGTGTTGCAAAGCGCCATTGTTCTCCCCAAAGGTTTTCTGGTAAAGGTGCAGGTGGTGCTTTATCTATAGCTGTGGAATATTGCTTTTCCTGTAACCATTGTTTTAATGCGAAAGTGCGGCGGGTAGGTTCGACATTAATACCTAAATTACGTCCAGCCGCTTCAATTAAACTTAAAGACTGAGGGCGAAATACTTGGATTATATCTGGCAGTTTTTCACCAGATGCTAATTCAATTTGAGCTGTCAGCCAACTAGAATTTGCTTCTTTTTGGGGACAGGTAGCAACATACTCAAAGCTGCGATTCGCATCACAAATTAACAACTCCCAAAGCACTTGTCCTGTTGTATCTTGCTGTGGACTCCGATAAAAATCAGCTTGCCAAATGTTCATATTAAAAACCTAACTGCTAAGTGCACCAAGAAAGAAACCAGTATTTATTATCGATGTTAATCGGCACTTCAAATTAACAAACCTTGTGGTACAGACATCTAGCCCGCCTTCATAATTTAGCTTCAATACTAATTAGCTTATACCCATAATCATTTAATTATAATTTTTAATTACGAATTACGAATTACGAATTACGAATTAGAAATTATTACTCGATTTCCTCACAGCGAATTAATAGCCTTTCCATCGCCTCTGCTAGGGATATTAATTCTATCCAAGAGGAACCGCTAACTAAATTTTGCGCGTGCGCTAATCGGTTGCGTAGCTGTTCGGCGGATTTGAGAAAACGTTCTCCAGATCGCTTGGATTTTAGTTCAAGTTGCTGAAGCAGTTCTGGTTGATTTAAAACTAATTCTCGTTTATCACAAAATTGCAGATAATCTAGCAAATCTGTAGCTTCATTTCTCTCTTGACTTTCTCGCCATAGACGTTGTGCTACTTGTAAGCGTTCTGGTTTGAGAACTTTTTGCCAAGAATCTTGAGGATAGTAAAGCCGCACTAAACGCAACAAATTCATCTCTAACAGCGTTACTAAGCCAAATAGCAGCATTCGTGCGGGTGCTTTTTGTAAATCGCCACAAGTCACAATCCCCGTTACTTGATTGCAGTCAAGCACAAATAATCGGGGAGTTTGTTGGAGAATAGGTAGCAGCTTCATCAGTGGAGTAGAAATCGCAATCAGTTCTTTGGGATGAAACACTCGCTGATACTCACTACACTTACCAGCTTTGGCTTTCATCAAGCTGCTGCGTTCTACATAACCGCTGATACTGTCTCCTGACTCCACACCCACAACATCAAAATCCTTTGCTTGCATCCAATGCAGAACTTCAATGACATCAGCTTCAGCCGAAACGGCTTTGAGGGGTTCTGCAACATATTCAATAGTGATGTTGTTCTCAAACAAACTCCGCAAATCTTGAGAACGCGATTTAAGCTGTTTCATCTGCGTTTATTAATAAGTCATCCGCAGTATCAGTATTTCATGACAGCCTGCATCGTTTCAGTGCAAACTGTATCCTACTGCGGATAGCATTCTGCTGGTTAATTAAAATATTAGGCGATCGCGCTTCGATAAATAAAAAGCTGAGTACCATGTAGCATACCTTAGGCGTAAGCCGTAACACACGAAAAGCCTTAGCAAAGGTACGTTACCCGGAAGCGATCGCACTAGCAAAAACCAATGTTTTCCAAGGCTGAATTGCTAATTTTCTTTAAATTCAAGCTATTTCTTTTAAAGAAAGTATCATATTCTTGGCTAAGTTTGATTGTAAACTATTTTATTAACAGTTATAGCAACGCATTGCTAAAGCACTATCTTTCTGATTACTCTTGGAAATTTTCTTTAAGATAAATTATGAAATTTTCAGCAAAGCTAAATTTACCAAAAATTCTCAATTTAATCTCACTTGGTTTGTGTTTAAGTGCAGGCAGCGTATTAGCCCAAACATTAGCTCTCCCTAATAATTTAATTAATTTTAGCTCTGATGAGGGTAAAAAATTATTGCTTGAAAGCCAATCACGAGAAGATTTTTTTCCTCTTAGCAGTCAGTTTGTCACCCAAAATAACCAAGCCTATTGTGGTGTTGCAAGTATTGTCATGGTGTTGAATAGTATGGGGATTCCAGCACCAGAAGCGCCACAATATAAACCTTTTCGCGTGTTTACTCAAGATAACTTCTTTAGTAATGAAAAGACTAAAGCTGTGATTGCGCCTGAAGCAGTCTCACGCCAAGGTATGACTTTAGATCAACTGGGAGGATTATTAGGAAGTTACGGTTTGAAAGTAGAAGTTTACCATGCGGCTGATAGCAGTTTAGAAAATTTTCGGAAGATGGCAGCCGAGAATTTAAAACAATCAGGAAATTTTGTGATAGTTAACTATTTACGCAAAGAAATTGGACAGGAAAAAGGCGGTCATATTTCTCCTTTAGCTGCATATAATCAACAAACAGATAGATTTTTAATTATGGATGTTTCTCGTTATAAATATCCGCCTGTTTGGGTAAAAACGGCAGATTTATGGAAAGCGATGAACAGCGACGATAGAGCCTCAGGTAAAACACGCGGTTTTGTATTTGTCAGTAAAGGTTCTTAATTTCACACCAGCATGAAAGCTGATTTGGATAATTTTTGTGATTCAGAGGAGCCTATTCCGCGCATCCTACAGCAGTTTGATGGCTATGCTGCGGCAATCTTTTTCAGATGATGTGCTTTTTCATTGTCAGCCTTGGCGAACCTTCTCATTGAGGAGAGGATAAGCTTTTGTAAGGTTTCCCCCTGTTATGCGCTAATTCTTCAGTCAAAATTGACTGCTGCGAGAGTGAGAAACCCTACTTTTTGAAAAAGCCGCGGTTATGGGCAGTAAATTTTAGTAAAGTCAGTGCTTTTCACGTTTCAGGCATCTGGCCATGAACCAATACTGCTCGGTTAAGGATTTTCAACTCGGAATTTGGTTTGGGAAAAAGGTGAAAGGGTAAGGGTTAAAGGTTTTTTCTTGCCCCTTTTACCCTTCCCCTTTTCCCCTTAACCGACAAGTATTGGGCCATGAACCAAAGTGATTTTTCATCTAAAATTGGCATGGTCAACCTGTATCAGCCATATAGTTAGCGCTTTAGCACCTTACAAGCACTGTAGAGGCCAAGTGGTGAAGCAGCGAAGTCTTCTCTAAACTTATGGCAGAAAAGGCAGTTGCTATTTTGGGTAAGGTGCAGGCAATTGTAAAAGCTATATATGAACCTAATTTGATATTCTTAAAATTTAAATTAATGTGGTAAAGAATACTAAATATTTAATTAATCAACGTAAATTGAATGCATACGACTACAACGGCAGTAACAATGAATATATTATTCACAGATTTCCAGCGCCCGCTCAAATAATTTTAATTTTCACAAAGGCAATTATCAGATTTATGAGCAGTGAGTAAAGCTATAGTGTATTTAGCCATGCCGCAGTGACAGCAGTCCCAAAATAGTATATGAGACTTCTAAAAGTTAAAATCCTGATACAACAGACAATTTTTGTGCAAAATCCGAATGAGATTGCTGTAATGCGGTTAAGCTGAAATTCTCATGCCAAAGTATTTTAATAATTAGTTGAGACACGCACTCTAACTCGATGACAGGCAAATACGCAAGACATAATGCATTTCTGCGGCTAGTGTCTGGTAATGGAGCACCATTAAGGTCAGAATCCCGCTACTCGCTGCTCCCTAGTAAAGAGATGATAATTGGACGCGACCCTAGCTGCCAAATTGTCTTGGATGCCATGATGTACCGGATGGTATCTCGTCGTCATGCTGTGGTTCGTCCCCTCTCTTCATCTCCAGATAACAAGTTCAGCTGGCTAATTTGTGATTTGAATAGTGCCAATGGCACGTATTTAAACGGACAACGTTTACAAGGTTGTCAGGAATTACACTCAGGCGATCGCATTTCTCTGGGTACAGATGGCCCGCAGTTTGTGTTTGAGCATGAGCATATCTCCCAAGCGACAATTATGACCAGGCCGGCGACACCCCTACCCTCAGCTGGTGCTTTCTCTGGTCAATCAAAATCAGATTCGGTCAGTTTTACGCAACTGTTCCCCATTATTTCTACTGGTAAAGATTTAACTCGTAAAGCTTACCTAGTACCGGGAATTTTAACAGTTGTGTTTGTCGTACTCATGTTTGCTACGGTAGGTCAGCCACAAGCAAACCAAGTGATTGTAGCGAGTTATATAGCATTTGCTGCCTATTACTTTGTTTACCAGCTTTGCGGCAAACAGAAACCTTGGTGGGTACTTTTATCGGTGGCGTTGGGTACGGCGCTGATTTTGAAGAGTCCCTTTTTGGACTTATTTATTTTTGTCTTTCGGGGAATTTTGCCTGGTAGTTTACCCTCCGCCCAAGATTCGATTACCTTCACTGAATTACTGGTGCGAATGTTCTTTGGCGCTGGGTTAATGGAGGAATTACTGAAAGCAATACCTGTATTAGCAGCATTAATTATCGGTATTTTATTGCCCTCACCTTGGCGAGAACGCATCGGCATTTGGGAACCTTTAGATGGGATTCTCTTGGGTACTGCTTCGGCTGTGGGCTTCACCCTGTTAGAAACCCTTGGTCAATATGTGCCTGTGATTACTCAAAATGTGGCTCAACAGGCGGGAGTAGGAACTGGTCAATTAGTAGGGTTGCAGCTACTAATTCCGCGCATTTTAGGGTCTGTCGCTGGACACATGGCTTATAGTGGCTATTTAGGATATTTTATTGGCTTGGCTGTTCTGAAGCCGCGTCTGATTTGGCAAATTTTGCCCATTGGTTATGTGAGCGCTGCGGCACTCCATGCGTTGTGGAACGCTACTGGGTCGATTAATGCTTTGCTGTTGGTAATTGTCGGGGTGTTATCTTACGCCTTTTTGATGGCAGCAATTTTGAAAGCACGAGCGCTTTCACCAACGCGATCGCAAAATTTTGCCACCCGATTTCTGGGGCCTAAGTAAAAAATGGGGAATCGAGGTGCAGGGGAATAGGGAAGCAGAGGAGCAGAGAAGCAGAGGGAGCAGAGGAGAAATGAACAATCTCTTTTGACTCTTGACTAATATTCTCTGTCTTTTGGTAGATAGCACTGCTTTTGTAATCAGCCTATAGTTTTAATTATGTTGGGTAATTGTGCTTAAAAAATCTAAGCAAATAATTATAAGACCCGCAATACAAGTGTTGTCGAGTGCGGGCAAAGCTAAGAGTTGTCTGAACTGGCTCCCAATTATTGGGATATAAGACTACTAAATTTAGGATTCTGACTGAAAGCTATTTAATTCGTTCAGGGCATAGTAAGAAATCGCTAAACTAACCTTTGCTTGCTCGACTTCCGATAAACTTGTCCACTCACGATTACCCAGCTTAGTAATCATGGCTTTTGGGCATTGAGGTTCGCCACTACGCATGGCATAAGCATAAGGACGGGCTAAAACTAAGAGATCATCAGCGCCCCAACTTGGTAACATATCTTGAACGCATCGCACCAGTTGTTCGCCAATTGGCTGTTGGGAGGAAAACATCTCAGCAGCATTTTGGGCAATGGTATTCAGCCAACCTTGGGGTACTACCACAAAAGCTTCTTGCAAACTAGCCATCAAAATCTGTTTCAGATTATGGCTTTTTGAGGCTGAATCTACATGATGTGTAGACCAAAGATTATCAAGTTGACTGTAAAAATCTTGCGATCGCTTGTTAAGCTCATCTTCTTGCCATAAATCATCGCCGAGAAACTGTTGTTCTAATTCGTTAAAATAGGCTTCTGATTCTTGATCGGCAGGATTCCAAGGATAAGTTGCATCTGCTGGTTCTAGTAAAGTGGCTAGAAAATCTAATTCCACTTGAGATGGTGAAGAATTGAAAGTATTTGAATTGTTAATGTTGTTAATCATGTGACGCTCCCGATTGTTTATTTAGCGGTATTGACAGCTACAACTGTCGCGATCGCGTTTCCGCAAAAATAAATTGAAATTTGTCTAGAGTGAAAAAATCTTTTCAGGATGTTGTTAGGCTGTTACAGATTGCAATTGCAAATAGACTGATGCTGGTTGTCATTTGTTATTGGTAATTTGCCATTTATATAAAGAAATTACTAATTACTAATGAAGCTTTTGTTCAGCAACAGAGAGTAACTAGGCACATTCACTGATTAAGACTCTTCAATGAGAAACTCCCATATTTCACCTCTAGAACTACCAAACTTTAACTGCATTCCCGATGTCAAGAGGACTTCCTCCCGGAGGATTTGTTGCCAACCGTTAGCACTAAAAACCCAAGTAGTGCCGTAGGTGGATAAATCTTGCAAGTAATAACTTCTTACCGGAGTACTACCAGCCAAAGTATTGCGGCAGATAATTTCCGCATGGCGTTTAGAAACTGAAGGTTCTGGGATGATAATATCGTTGTCTTTGATGCGCCCAATGCGAGTGACTCCAGAACGTAACAACCAGGTTTTACCTCCTGGTGAAAGCGATCGCAAAAAAGCTGTGGGTACCGAGGCAATTATACTCGGAATTGTAGTATCTGGTAGCTCTGTAATTCCCTCATCAAAACTCTTAATCAGTTCGCCACAAAAATCTGGATGCTGATAGAGAACTGGTAAAGTCCATGCAGGTTGATTGAATTTATATAGTGTTAATAATTCCTGTCTAGCTTCTGCTACAGCCTCATCAATTGGCTTGCGCGATCGCAATGCTTCAGTAAAAGCTTGAATAAAACTGTGGCTTTCTCGATCAGCTATTTCATCACGCATTCCTAACACTGCTGGTACGCCATGACGAATCAGTACTTCTGCCAAACTACTAGAAGGTATAGCTTGATTATTTGCAGATGCAGGTTGTGCGCCCCAACAAGCATTGAAAACTGCTAATTTTACGCCATTTTTGGTCAATACTTGGGCTAATTCTATGCCATTTAACCTCATCCCCGGACGCAACAACAGTAACCCGCCATCTGGATCGGGGAAACCATGTCCGGCATAGAAAAAGACATTGTAAGCTTTTGTTTCCAACTCCTCAATCAACTCTTGGGGGGTGGGTTGCAGCAGGGTATGTACCATGCATGGCGCATAGCCTTGAGAATTGCTACCTAATGGCCCCGCTTTAGTGAGGGTTTGGGTTAAAATTTCTGCTTCTTTTTCCAAATCTAAATCTTGGTCTTCTCCTAAAACTAAGAGAATATTCAAAGCTTGATCGGTTCGCAAATAAGGCAGTGATTCAACTTCACTGGTTGTCCGGCTAAATACTATATCTTGAGAGAGCGACATCGCCGATTGACCAGGCTCGCGTTGCATAATCTCCCAAGGTAAAGCAATCAAATCTGGATCGCGAATTTCCAAACGCAGGCGCAAGCGTGTATGCAGTCCCATAGCCATACCCCGGCTGCGTTCTAAACTACCCAGAATGGGCCCATCAAATAACCAGCGCCACAAACTAATCCCCAAATATTGCATCAGACGACTACTGTAGCCAGCCGTTTGTCCGGAAGGGGATGAAATTAAATTTAATGGTAATGGAGCTATCTGTGGCAGTGCTGAACGTGAGGAAATATCTAAGGGAGTATGACCGGCAAACATTTCCTGCCATTCTTGCCAAACTTGAAAAAGTTCAGCCGGCCAGATACAGTCATGCAAAACATAGCCACTAGGATAAGGAGCCTTTACAACCCAAATGGCAAAGTTATCAGTGCCGGTGTTAGTTAAACGCGCGATCGCCAGGTTCAGGCATGGCAATGAATTCATTAAACTAAAAGGTAAAAACGAATTATTAATAACAATTTCTCAACGTAAAGATTGTAGGGCATGAGGCATTGGGTATTTGTTATTTCTCCCTATTCTCCTTTTCCCCTTATATACCTATTCCCTAACCCCTAGTCCCTAGTCCCTAGCCCCTACCTGTATTATTTCAGTTTTTATGAATTTATGGGGTGTGGGGCTAAGTTGGATTCTCATCTTTTGGCGGCGTAGTTGCTGGCGGTTGGTTGACTGGCGCGGCTGGTGCTGTGTCTTCGCAGGGATTAGTTTCGCCTGGTTGTAAGACAATGGCGCTAGACCGGAGTTTGGAGAGTTCAATGCGTAAGGTTTTCTTTGGTGGCTGGGATGCAACCGCGTCTTTTGGAGGAGTAGGTGTATCCGGATTAGGACATTCTTGAAGATTCACCAAAGAATCTTTACTAGCAGAATTAGGGATGGGTTTTTTATCAATAACTTGAAAATAAGTCCCTTTGGGAAACTTTTGTTTACTATTGACGATTTCACGATTGGTTTCAATTACCCAACCTTGTGCCAGATTCTCCACGTTGCGTACTGCTGTTGGTTCTGGAGTTGGTTGTACAGTGGTATCGGGATTAGATGCAACTGGCTGAGTCGGTAAGGGTAATCGCAATCGCATTAAGAAGTAGCCAAAGGTACCAGATGCCACAACCAAGATTAACGGCACAATCCACTGTAGAGGTAATTGAGCAATTTTGGCGCGTGGGTTGTCTGGAATTACTTGCGTTTTGGCATTGGAATTGCTTAAGTTGGTTGTCTGTGCTGTTTTGGTAGTTTCCACAGCTTTTGTGGGCACATTTTCGGGAATGAAGGGAGTCAGGCTTGACTGTGGTTCTACATATTTGACTTGATAATGTACCAAGGCAATAGTGACATTATCATGTCCATTTTTCGTATTCGCGATTTCTACTAATTTTTCTGCCACTTCTACCACATCGGTTTGCCCTGTCAGTATCGGCAATATTTCTGTTTCCCAGTAATCTTCGACGCGGTCAAAATCACTTAAGCCATCGGATGTGAGGAGAAATACTGCATCTTCATCCAAAATAAACCTCTGGGAAGTGGGATGTAATGAAGTACTAGGACTCATCCCCAAAGCCTGCACCAGGGAACCAGAACCACTCTGTTCGATTGCTTCCCGATACACAGCGTAGCCTAATCGGACTTCGCGGGAGGCGACATCATCATCTAAAGTTACTTGATAACAGCCTTGGCTTGTAATCCAGTAGGCGCGACTATCACCAACATGAGTAATGTACATTTCATGGGCTATAGGCAATGCCATGACCAAAGTTGTGCCCATACGTTTGCGCCCTTGGCGATTCTCGCTATCGTTACGCTGGCTGATTTTATCATTCACCACTGCTACAGCCGATTCTAGGTCTGTGAGCAGCATGGCTGGGTCTATATGGTCAGAAGGTACTTTAGTGAGTTGGTTTACCTGCTGTTGAATGGTTTCAATCGCTAAATTTGATGCCACATTACCGCCTTCATGTCCCCCAATCCCATCGCAGACTATCGCTAAGGCTGTCGGCTGTGGCGGTTTACTTACTAAGGTGTCAGGAGGGGGATAACAAGCATCTTCATTGCGTTGGCGGCTGGGGCCAGTATCAGTTTTAGTATAAATTTTGATTGTCTGCTTTTGCGATCGCCCTAGTTGAGCCAATCCATAATCTAGAACTGCTGTTAATTGTTCTGCCGATCTGATTTCTTCGTTAATTAAAGAACTACTAATTTTATGAATTAATTCTGCGATCGCAGGTTTTGCTTGCTTGTGTAACTGCTGCCAAAATTCGCCTAATTGAATTAAGCTAGGCGTTGCTGAGTCATCATTACGTAATTCCAACAACCGGATTAAGGAGCCTTCTACCCTAATTAAATATGGGTCAAGTAAGCTAGATGCTACTTCTTCACTTAACAGAGGTTGCCACAAATTCGCAATTTGCCACAGCCAGTTGAGTTGGCGCATAGATGTGGCATCACCCCATGCTGTAATTAAATTGGGGCAAAGTTTGACTTCTTGAGTCGTGCCATCAGTCAGTAGGGGTGGTTTTTCTAAAAGTAAGATGCCATGAGAACGCTCATCTATTGGCGGGATGATGCCATATACCTGCGGTATGTTTAAGCGATAGGGAATTAACCTGAGATATGGTCTGAGTTCTGACAAATTATCTAATTCTGGTGTTTGTGGCGATATTCCTGGTTGAGTATCAAAAACCACGGATTTATCGATGACTAAATAGCGATCAGCTAAAAATTCTCCGGCGGCAAAACTGAGACCATCTCCCTGAACCCAGAGATAGCGTTTGGGTAGGGGTGTAGAGCATCGCAAGCAAAACTTGTGGCTTATTGGGTTAGGAGCTTGACAAAGTTCATTAGGGCAGTAGAGTGTTGCCGCATCATTTTCCATAGTTTTACTCACCGATCAGCAATTGGCAATTCCTTCAACAGCATTGGCAGCGGTAACTAGACCGCTCAAGTTTCTTGAACCTGACATATCCAACTTTGGATCAATGATTTTAGCTGGCGGATAGCAGCAGGTGCTAATACTTATTGATCTACTTATCCAAAGAACTCACTCCTGAGTCAACCCTACAGCCTCATCATAGCTTCTATTGCTCTAAAACTTTCCATGTATCAGCACAGCTTACTCTAACTTTTTCACCAAAACATAACCCCAGCATTACTATATTGTTTGTTAATGAATTATTACATCAAAATAGGCTGATAATGCTGGTATTTCTTTAGTCTATAAGTTACTACATAGCCGTTAACTGTAAATTAAAGAATGCCAGATAGCTAAAATACAGCAGATAACCCAAGTTTAAAATTTGTAAAATATTTAACTGATCAATTACTAGTTGAATGCTACCACTACTTGCAGTGGTCGGAGTTGTGGCTGAACAAAGAAAAAATACTTATGCCTATTTTCAATAAAGGGGAATGAAATATTTACTCAGAGTACAAGAATATTCTCTTTCCAGAGTGTTATAAAAATTAATAAATTTTGTCAATTGCAGCTACTAATCCTACAGCAACTTGCAACTAAAAAAATATCTGATTGCTGTTTAAGCAGTCCCAATGAAAAAAATTTCACCGCCAGGCACAAAACTCTCAAGGGATTTTTACTCAGCAACGCCACTGGCGCGATTGCCGGGAAACCCATCCAATGCAGTGGCTTCTCAGCACTCGCACTCTCAAGCTAGGAGTCTGCCAACCCAAAAATGTTAGGTGGAGGTGGAGGTTGGGGAAAGGTTAAAGGGAAAAGGGTAAGGGACAAAAACCTTTCCCTTTTCCCTTAACCGCAAACTATCGAGTTAAATCACTAGAATTTAGCTGTTAATTCTACTTTTTCTCGTCAACTGCTACTTGGGGAAGACCCATACTGTAGTTATTGACGCGGCTTTGGAGATTGTAGCTGATGTCACCTTTTTGCAAGAGCGATCGCAGATAATGCTCCAAGTCTGAACCAACGCGGCGTAAGTTGTAGTCTGTTAAGTCTGCGCCACTAGATGCTTCTACTAATTCATCAAATTTTCGATAAATCTTTTGTAGGGCATCTTCATTCCAGTTGAATTCGTTGTCTGGGTCTACGTCTAACGTTAAGACTTGATTACTGGGAACCAGTTCCCCATCCCGGTCAATTTCTGCGGCAAAAATGCGAATATGCCGGGTTGTAGACTTGAGCAGCATCGGGTTGTCCATAAAAGGTGTAAGATTTGGGTTAATTACACTGAAATCATTGTAGACGTTATGCCCTAGCTTAAAATGCCCGAAATAAAAAGGAATTGCCTTAATTAGGTAGGCAGTCCCAATGAAACAAGTTTCACCACCAAGCATGTAAGTAATTTTTACCTGTTCTCCGTTCCCTGTTCCCTGTTCCCTACTTACAAGCTAGAAGCAAAAAGCTTGTGCATTAATTTATGAAGCTGCTAACAAATAGGCAAGGGAGGTTTGTTCAACTAGGAACGGCAGACAAAATTTCCTCCAGAGAAAATGATGGGGTATGTAGTTCTCATTTCTCTACAAACTACAATTTTGTGGCAGCAATATGCAAACCATATTTCAGCAATAATGTCAAGCTATTAAGACTCATTAGGATTGAGCGAGGTTGAAGTTAGGCTAGTACGGTTCGTAGGAATTCACCAACTAGATGCACATGGCTCAAAATCCGACTTAATCAGCCTTGTGGCTTCTACTCTGTAGTAGAAGACGGTAATTACTGTGTTTTTCTGCCTGTAATTTTGATTCAGAACAAAAATAAACTTTGAATGACTTTGCTACTCAACCTCTTCTAATTTTGAGCAGGAAAAAACCTGCTTCTAGTAAATTTACGTAGTTATGCTACAACAGTCTTGAGGTTTCATAAAAAATCAAAAATTTAGTGTTTTCACGTAAGTAAAATCACCAAAATTTCAGTAAAATCCCAAACTGTTGTTGACGTTGAGATAAAGTTGATGTAAAAACCTTTAAAAAGCTCGAACAACTTCTTACAGAAACTTTATTGTATAGAATCTTAAAAACTGAATAATAGTTATGGCTTACCTGAACCACCTCTGGTCTAGGAGGACTACAACCTACGTAGCCAAAGCCGGAATCGAAAAAGACACAGGAGTGTGAAATGGAAGACAAATGTGATGGATAAAGAATAATTCTTAATTCAAAACTATTTGGATTCAAAAGACAATATAAAGAATTTTGGTGGAGATCTAACTCCTAAACTTCATGACCACTAAGTAAAGGAATCCTCAAATCTATGAATTCTAAAGCCTTACCACGCCAAATAAATAATATTGAAGTAGGTGTTTATGAATGCGAAATACATCTAAAATTCCGATTAGTTGAAGAAAAAAGCCTGTTAAGCGATCGCGAACAATTATTGCAAGTGCTGCTAGATGCTTTAACTGAAGGATCTGATGACTTTTTAGAGACCCTACACGCGTCTGTAAAAGCCCAAGAAGTTTCTGAGTTTAAAGCTTCGCCGCAAATGCGTCGTCAGCTGATGCGCTTACGTAATTTTGCCGATAATAGCCAATGATTATTTGTATGATTTAAGTAGTGAGAAGTTAGGAATTGAGCATCAAATGGTGAATTTGTTTTCAGTTTATCCATCTGCTGTCAAGATATATGGAGTTGGCTTGTGTAATCTAACCCCACGGCTAGGAGTTAAACATACTCTCTAACAGCCTCAGAAAGTCTTACAGTAGCCCTCACCCTTTGCACTACGGAAAATACTTGGGTGCCTACTAATGCAGTTCTGCTTCAATAATCAGGGCGGGTTAAATTTGTTAAAAAATTCTCTGTTCTGGGAAATACGTTTAATCAGGGTGTCACTTCAAGTTGGCGAAGTATTAGCTAGCAATCTTTGGCGTTATATACTCTAAACATTTAAAAAATTGTTCAATTAATCACTTATGTTTTGAGCGATTGCAGTAGTTGAAAGTAGTATTTTGCCAGCTTGAAGTTACATTCCGCCCTTCAAACTGGTTTAGAAGGACAATTTTACTCAAATCATCAGGGATAAATTAAATTTGCTCGCAAATCTAGGTTTAACAAATAGGCCTAGTACAGAGGGTGCACAAATCAACAGACCATTCAAAATGGTGTCAAAGCCTGGAATACAATTCTTTTGACTTTTGTACAGGCGTGATTAATCGCGTCTGTGTGACTTAGGAGGATAAGAAAAGCAACGAATTAGAGTAAACATGACTATAGGCGAGCAAATGCACCTATATGGTAATTAAAAGGTGCACAGCTGAGATTAATTACTGATTATTGGCTGTTAAATCTTGCCCTTTTTGTTCACGGCTAATATCTGCAATTCATGACATTTATTTAGCAAGCCCATGTTCTAAAGCAAAACGAACTAACTCTGTACGGCTGTTGGTACCAGTTTTACTAAATAAACGGCTGACATACTTTTCCACATTCCGCACACTAGTCTCTAAACGACGGGCAATTTCTTTATTCATCAACCCTTCAGCCACCAAATTCAGAACACTTTGTTCTCTGGGAGTTAGATCGATTTTAAAAGGTGCGGGTGATTGAGAAATAGCGTTTCTTTGGGTTAATAACGCCTTAATTTGAGCAATCTGATGTGCTAGTTCCGCAATATCAGGAGTTTCCGTTTCTTCTCCCGTTGCTGGAGTCTTAGCCATGCGCCGGGCAAGCAAATTTTCTACAATGGCAATTAACTCATCTGGATCGAAAGGCTTAGGTAAGTAAGCATCAACACCAGCTTGGTAACCTTGGATGCGATCGCCTGTCATTCCCTTAGCAGTTAAAAATACTACAGGCAGTGCTTGAAAACGGGGGTCTTCTCGCAGTTGTTTTAAAAACTGATACCCGTCCACCTGCGGCATCATAATATCCGAAATCACTAAGTCCGGTGTATTTTGTTGCATCAATTCCCATCCCTCACGGGCGTTACTGGCAACTTGAACGCTGAAACCGCTTTCTTGTAAATAATCTTTTACGGCTTCCCGCAATCCTGGTTCATCATCTACCAGTAACAATTGTGCTGACATTGAAAATTTCCTTGATTATACCTTTTTCCAATTTAGCGAAAGTTGGCAGAGATTGGACAGGGGGGAGGAAATAAGGGATTGGGGATTGGGGATTGGGTAATGGGTAATGGGAGATGAGGACGATAAGGAAGATGAGGCGAGAAGGGGAAATAACAAACACCCAATTACCAATTACCAATTACCCATTACCAAATGACAAATGACCAATGACCAATGACAAACACCTATAACCATTCGATGATTTGGGCTTTTTCTGGTAATTTGGCTTCGCTTTGACCGGAGTAGCGCGCTTTGGCGGTAAATAAACCGATGGGGGTACTTAAAAAATCTACAAGGGTGCCTTTGCCTGCGATCGCCTGCAAAATATTTTTGGGTATTTCTTTTAATAACCAGCGTATTAAGCGATGAATATAGTCTTTGGGTTTTAGCCCTGGCATTAACTTGACACCGTACAATTCATGTAAGTAACGATTGGAGCGTCCGTAGCGTCGCCATTGGCTCTGTAGCTCTTTGAAGGTGCTGCGGTGGCGATGCTTAACTATCGCACCTGGAGCAAATTTTAAATCACCGATTTTGGCTAAGAGAATCCGCCAACAAATATCTGCATCGCCGCCTGTAGTGAGATAAGGACGAAATAAACCGACTTTTTCTAAGACGATGCGGCGAATGGCTAAATTAGCGGTTTGTCCGTAAGCACAGAAGGGATGGGTGAGTGTGTGCTTTTGTGATAGAGTATCTTGCTGATCAGCGTGTTGTTCTAAAATATTTTTACCAGGCAATGCGGCAATTTCACCGACCACAATCACTATATTTTGGTCGCTAAAAGGCTGAATGAGTAATTCTAGCCACTGTGGTTGTGGGCGACAATCAGCATCGGTAAAGGCGATAATTTCGCCTGTAGCGGCTCTAATACCAGTATTACGAGCTGCATAGGAGCTTTGAATTTGATTTTCGCTTAAAGGGCGAATTGTGAGGGGAGAAAGCTCTGCGGCTGTATTTAAATAGGTGAGAGTGCGATCGCTGCTATTATTGTCTACCAACAAATACTCTACCCGGTCTTTAGGGTATGTTTGCGCTAATAAACAAGAAATTAAATCTGGTAAATCTGTCTCACCATTATAAATAGGAACAACCACTGACACCTGAGGCCAAAAGCTGTGGGCAGTGGTTGTATCAACTGATGAATTATTCATAAAAATAAAATTTTGGAGATGGGATTAATTAGATTCCTAAATTAGTATTCCCATTCCAAAATTCTAAAATCAGTAATAGTAGCTTGAGATTGAAAACTAAAATTTCAAGTCGTTAGCACGGCTGCTCATCGCACCAGAAGGTTGGCTTGCTGGAGGTTGAGCGAAGTTAGTATTTGAGAGAACCGCAATTGCACGTGCATACTGTGGATCGCTTGGTGTACCAAGTAAATCCGGATTAGATGCTAGTTGACGTTCCTGTGCTTCTGTCAAGTCCAGCTTGATATCTGGTGTAATTCCTTTATGGTTAATATCTGTTCCCTTGGGAGTGTAATAGTGGGCAATAGTCACTGCTAAACCAGAACCATCTGTAAGTTCATGCACTGACTGTACTAGAGCTTTACCAAAGGTTTGACTACCAACTACTACGGCTCGCTTATTATCTTTAAGTGCGCCTGTAAGGATTTCGCTAGCACTAGCTGAATTACCGTCTACCAATACAGCTAAGGGCAGATTTGTGATTGCAGTACGATTAGCTTTAGTATCTTCTGTGCCACCTACACGATCTACTGTGCGGACAATTCCACCGTTATCCAGCCACATCCGCGCAATTTCGATGCTGGCTTGCAATAAACCGCCTGGATTACCCCGCAAATCTAAAACATAAGCATTAACTTGCTTACTATTTAAATCGCGGATAGCGCGCCGCATTTGATCCGCAGCGTGGGAACTAAATTCTCGTAACCGAATATAACCAACGCGACGGTTACCTTCTTGTTTAACGGTATAACGTACTGTTGGTACTTCAATAGTCGCTCGGGTTAGCTTTAAATCAAAAGCACTTTGCCCGGCGCGTCCCAACCGCAAAGTTAAAATAGTACCAGCTTTGCCACGAATTAGCTTAGAAGCATCATCCACTTTCATTTGTTGAGTGGGTTTGCCATTAATAGCTAAAATTTCATCGCCGGCTTTAATACCTGCTTTTAGCGCTGGGGAATTTTCTATAGCTTCTACAACAGTCAGCCGCTTGGTTTTTTCGTTCAATTCCATGCGAATACCAATCCCGGAGACTTCCCCAGAGGTTTGGCTGGTTAGCGCTTCATATTGTTTGGGGTCCATAAAGCGAGTGTATGGATCTCCCAAGGTTTGCAAAGCTTCACGAATTGCAACGTATGCTTCTTCACGAGAAGAATAGTTTTTATTTAAAAGGCTCCCTCTTGTAGCTTGCCAATCTTGTTGATTAAATTTACCATCAACATACTCACGATTTACCAATTGCCATACTTGGTCTACTAAGGCTTTCGGGCTATCTTGGAGCGCAGCACGAACGCAGCGTGTCCAAGCAGGGCCAAATACGGATACAGTGGCAGTCGTGGCGATCGCTCCACCAATCAAGGCTACTTGGAGCGGCGAGTAACGTTTCGCAGATTGGTTCATGTATATTTAGCTGGAATAATTGTGTTGTTGACAGTTTAGCAATCAGGATTTCCAGAATTTTTTAAGTTTTTATACTCAAAGTTCAGCTATCCTTTCTTCATCATTTCTTCTTAAAAGAATGATAAAAATATAGCTTAACTTTATTAATAATCATTTCTCCGTTGGCTAGCTTTCTCCGGAATATCATCTGGGAGTTATGACACTGTAATCTGCATCAACTATACACCCTTGATTACTTTTATAAGATAGCACCTTGCTAGCTTAGTTGCAGGTATTTTAAACATCCGCTAACCAAGCTTTTCGTAACTGCGTCATGAAACGTAATGGTTCCATCAAATCACAAATTTCCCACGAGAAAAAAGATAAGAAACTGTGGCGATTGATACGAAAAGTCGCTTGTGGTGTATGCGTTGTCCTGGGTATTTGGCTGATTTGTACCACTATAACCCTAGTTTCTGCATCTTCACAGTCTGTAGATGCCTTTTTTGTCCTTGGTGGTAGTATTCAACGAGAAATACACGTAGCTCGAGAGGCAAAAAGGTACCCTAATGTTCCAATTTTGATTTCTCACGGTTCGCTAGAACCATGTATATGGCTATTATTCCAGCGAGAAGGTACGGAGTTGCAAAACGTTTGGTTAGAGGATTGTGCAAATTCTACCTGGGAAAATTTCTATTATGCGATTCCGATTCTGCGGCGCTGGAAAGTAAACAAGGTAAAACTAATTACATCAACTACTCATTTACCGAGGGCGCAATGGATGGCGCAAATTCTCTTGGGAGCAAATGGCATTTGGGTAGAGCCAGATATTATTCAAGAGCAAGGTATCCCTGGTAATCGTGAGTCTTGGCAAAAAACTGGATTAGATGTCACTCGTAGTTTGTTATGGGCGGGTTTCAGCCAAGTTATGCAGCCGCAATGCTCAAAGGTGAAAAGGTTGGCTGAGGTGGATATGCAAGCTTGGGAGAGTCGAGGGTTTAGGTGTGAGCATCAGGGGATGTTGGGAAGATGAGGGGAAAGGGGAAGGGGGAAAAGGGACAAGGGGATGAAGGGGATGAGGGTGTGTTGAGATAGACACGAAATGGCTTTCCGTACTCCTACACTTAAGCAAGCTATGCGTAGTGTCTCTAGCAAGTAGGCAATTTACAGTGCTGTACCCTCAGCAATAACACAGGCTACTTCTGCGGCAAAAATATTAGGAATTGGTATAGCTGAATTGGTATAAGTAGATAAATGACATCTAGCTATGGAGGTATGTTTGAGACTGTGTAAAAGAGCGCAATTCACTAAATTACCACCTTTAACATCTAGATATTCTTTTTTAGTAAGGATTTTTGTCTAAAACAGGAAGTGGATGTCTTTAGATCGGCACCAACAGCGATACCATGCATTACAAAAACAGTATGATCTGGAGGCGGAGAAGCTAAAAGAACTGCGCTGTAGCTATGCAATTGAAGCAAATGTGAGTGTTAAGTTTCAACTGAGACATCAAATTGAAAAAACAGAAACAGAACTGCAGGAATTAGAACAGCAGCTAGAACAACTGGAACGAGCTTCATCTACTCAACGACTGTATCGTGCTTTATTAAAATTAGGCTATCGTCAGCAAAATCGAGCATTCCGGCGATTTGTGGAAGCGCATTCTTTAGGCGCTTTCCTGATTCACGGTTCACAGGAATATGGTCAACGCTGGTTATTGAATCGGTTGATAGTTCAGCACGTTCCCAGTCTCATGAACGCAAAAGAGATCCCAATTAAATTAAGCCGCATTGGTCGCAGAAGTGACATTGCAGCTTTGTGGCGTGAACTTGGGGGTAAAGTTGGTCTAGGTAAAGAAAGCTCAAAATTAGAAATTGCTGAACGAGTTTATCAATGGTGGCGAACTCAGGATGTCCTGCTGATTATCCACAATGTTGATTGTTTATCAGAAGATTTTTTGCATGAAATCATTAAAGATTTTTGGCTACCACTGACGACTAAAGTCAGGGAAGTTGATTCACAAGCTAGCCAATTGAAATTATTCATGTTCTTAGTAGACTATGAAGGCTGTACAAATACTTGGAATCTTGATTTTGCAGAAAAATTTGACCCTAACTGGAACCCAAATAAACCTGTGAAGCTACCGAAGATTGGCAAATTTTCTGGTGATGAACTGACTAAATGGCTAGAGCATGAGGAGGATGAACTACCACGTCAACTCACAGATCAGATAGATGAAACAGTACAGACCATACTCAATAATAGCGATAAGGGACTTCCACAACTCGCTTTAGTAGAAATTTGTTACCTGTCTGACTGTAATTGGTATAAACACGAGGAAAAATGGTTGAGACTATAGGTAGACAATTTTTGGAATATACAGGTAAAGTTCAGCCCAAGCTAGGAGAAAAAGGGGCGAATGGTCAATTATTGTATCCATATTTACCTAGTTCAGAACTGGTAGAAGCAGTCAATTTGGCGATTTACTTAGAACGTCCGCTACTGCTGAAGGGGGAACCGGGATGTGGTAAAACTTTGCTGGCGAGTGCAGTTGCTTATGAACTGAATTTAAAATTAGAAGCTTGGTATATCAAATCTACCAGTCGGGCGCAGGATGGCTTGTATACTTATGATGCAGTTGGACGGTTGCGCGATGCACAGCTTGCTGCTTCTGGTCGCTTGACAGCAGAACAAATCCTGCGAATTGATGACCCAAGTTCCTATGTGCGCTGGGGGCCATTAGGTCGAGCATTTCAGCAGGAAAAGCGTATAGTTGTGCTAATTGACGAGATTGATAAGGCTGACATTGACTTTCCCAACGACTTGTTGCTGGAATTAGATCAAAAAAGATTTATTGTCGAAGAAACAGGCCAGGAAATTCAAGCCAAAGTCGCACCGATGGTTTTGATTACTAGCAATGATGAAAAAGATTTACCAGATGCTTTTTTGCGGCGGTGCTTGTTTCATTATGTAGAATTCCCTCGCAGTGAACGGTTAATAGAAATTGTCAACTCTCACTTTCCGGCTGCACCGCAAGCTTTGCTAGATAAAGCTGTGACTCGCTTCTTACAACTGCGGCAGGAAATGGGGAAATATAAAGGAGAGGCAGGTAAAAAGGTCAGCACCAGCGAATTAATTGACTGGTTTCGTGTCCTGCGTCGCTATCCCGAAGATGAAGTGCTGGCAAAATTGGAAGGTAAAATTCCGTATGCTGGTGTGTTGCTAAAAAGTTGGGATGACCATATACGTTATTTGAGTCAAAACCGTGGACGGGAATGATTTACTTTTAATGAAATTGTTCACCAGGCTGCGCGAAGCTGGCTTACCACTTGGTATTGATGAGTATCAGTTAGTTTTGCAAGCAATGCAAGCTGGCTTTGGGATGAGTGATACAGATGCATTAAAACGTTTGTGTCAAACTTTATGGGTAAAATCTCCGGGGGAAAAGCAACTTTTTGATTATCACTTTCAACAATTTATTGATAGTGAGTTCTCCAGCCAAAAATTGGCCACATTATCTACACCACCTCAGCAATCAAAGATATATCAACTGATTGACAACTTGATTTTAGGTGGTTTTGGAGTCGCAATTGTTTTAGGTTATGGACTCGTTTCAATTCAGCCAACTCAACCTCCTATCAAAATTTCATCAGCAAATCCGACACCATCAGCAAATCCGACACCATCAGCAAATCCGACACCATCAGCAAATCCGACACCATCAGCAAATCCGACACCATCAGCAAATCCGACACCATCAGCAAACCCTAACACATCTGAGAAAACAAACACAAATCAACCAGATTGGATTGCTTGGAGTTTCCTACTTATCACACGCTTTAGTTATCTATATATATGTTTAACATGGGCAGCTAAATTTAAGATTGAGGAAAAGCGCATTGATCGCAGTACCTCTATTTCCACAGCAACTTTAAAAGAGGCTACTTCGCCAATCCCTTCAGAATTTATACAGGTAATGGAAGATGAAGTACAGGTGGCTCAAGCTGTCCTACACGCTACCAGCAGAGATGAGGACATTCCTTATAGTCGCTTCATGCTAAACACTGAGTATTTTCCTGTAACTGAACGGCAAATGAAACAGATTTGGCGCTATTTGCGTCGGTCAGTACGTGAAGGCTCACCGACAGAGTTGGATGTGGAAGCAACGGTCAACCAGATTGTCAGCCAAGGTTTATTGCTTGAACCTGTCTTAGTTCCGCGTCGAGTGAATAAAGCGGAATTACTGTTACTAATTGACCAAGATGGTTCAATGGTGCCTTTTCATGCATTATCACGACGTTTGGCACAAACTGCTCAATATGGTGGACGTTTGGGCAAATCTGGGATTTATTACTTTCACAATTGCCCTATGGAATATCTCTACCAAGACCCCTATCATCAGCAAGCTGAGTTAGTAACTAATATTGTTACTCATGTTTGCACAAACAGAACTACTGTATTGATTTTTAGTGATGCTGGTGCTGCCCGTGGTAGATATAGCAATGAGCGCTACGATTTGACTAAAGAATTTTTGGAGAAGTTGAAGAAAAGGGTACGTTATATTGCTTGGCTGAATCCTATGCCGAGAAAACGTTGGTTTGGTACAACTGCTGATGACATCGCCAGTCTTGTTCCTATGTTTGAAGTTAGTCGCCGAGGTTTGTTAGATGCTATTGGTGTGCTACGTGGACGGCCGACTAACTTTGAAGGGCGGAGAATATGAGCAAAATTAACCCAAAAGTTGCCAATCGACGCAATAAATCAAAAGAGGAAATTGCCAATGAACGCATTGAATATTTTGTACAACGCTTTAGCAAAGAACATCTGTATTTGGCTTATCACGCTGCTTTTCCTTTATCACTCACACCAGAGCTTTTATATCTGTTATGGGCTAGATTTCAAAAGAGTATTCATGGTGAAGTTCTCAATATACCGTGGATAGCTGTAGGGGATATACTACTTTCTAACTTGTGTGATGAGGTTGGGCATGAACTCTATGAAATGGATTTAGCAGTGCGAACCTCTCTATTGAAGCGATTGCAGGAAGATGAAAACTTCGGTCAACAAAGGATAAATGAGCTATCAGGTTTTTTGCTTGATTATATAAGGCAGAAGCTTCAGAGTGATGATCCCGATATTCAGGCATTTGCCCAAATTCAAAGATGGGTTGCTCTAGCATATACCAAACCTAGCCAGGTAGCTCATGAACTAGCATTAGCATTTTCAAAATTAGACAATCAAGCTGAAAGGGTGCGCCTACAATCATTAACAGAAACCTTAGCAGAACCATTGGCTGAATTCCAACCTCTACTGACTTCTGTCCTTGGGATGGGCCACGTTGCTCGTAATGACTTCAAGGTAGTAACAGCTAGTTCGGAGCAATTACTGAAAGAAAGCGTCTACCCATTACACTACCCAGAACCCCAACACTGTTTATGTATCAACCTCAATTGCCCATCGCCCAAAAGACCTTTTAAAGAACATCCTTGCCAAGCTTGTGGTTCTGATTTGCTTTTGAACAGACGATATCGGGTAATCGATACATTAGTTCAAACCAGAAATAGAGTGTGTAGGCTTTATGATTCAGTCGATATTAAGGATGGCAATAAGCCCAAAGTTATTAAAGTTTTGTACACAGATAATGATGAAATAATCTCTCGTTTTGACAGAGGTGCAGATGTTTTAATAAATCACTGGGTTTCAGGAATTCCTAAGGTCGATAAAGATGGATACTTCTACATTGAGTTTCCAAAAAATCAAACACTAGCGTATTGTTTGGTAATGGAGAAGATTGATGGAATAAATTTAGAGCAATTCCTGGAAAATCAAAATCATCTACCTATCACTGAAAAACAAGCAATTAATTGGTTGAAACAACTGACAATAATTTTACGCGACCTCGATGAAAAAGAGTTTTTTCATCGTGATATTAAACCATCAAACATTATGGTGAAAAATAGCAATCAAGAATTAGTATTGATTGACATTGATGCTGTTAGAGCTATTACTAAAGCTGTTTTGGATGGAAAAACTATCGCTACAATTGGTAGTGATGGTTACATGGCTCCAGAACAACGAATAGGTAGAGCTATACCACAATCTGATTTTTATGCATTGGGGCGGACATTTGTGCATTTGTTAACTGGTAAAGCTCCAAATAGATTAGAGCAAAACCGTAATGGAACATTGCTTTGGCGTTCTATTGCGCCAAAATTATCAAAACCTTTTGCGGACTTAATCGATAGTTTAATGGATTGGTCTCCTAATAATCGTCCTAAAAATACAGCAGAAATTTTACAACGCTTAGAACAAATCGAGCGCAATTTAGAACGTCAACAACAAGTTAAACAATTGCTAATCTTTAATAAAGTTGTTGGGGTGGTGGTGCTTTTATCATTTACATTTCTGGTCTACAAAAGTATTAATCCAGAAGTTTCTCCTATAATAGCTCCAACTCCTTCTATACAAACACTAACCCCCACAACAACTCCCACCGAAACTCCTATAGAAACCCCTACATTCAATACAAACAATCAAAAATGCAGAATACGGCAGTTCACAAATCTACTAGATAACAGCGCACTAGCCAAAGATGTGGTTGAAATTTTGCAAGATAAAAGGGTAGTCAGTAAAGATGAAGAAATCCGTAAGATTCAGCAATTCGATGTGAGGCAGTTAAATTATTGCGACTTAAATATATATATACGTTTGTCTGACAATAGTATACCCAGTTCTACTCTAAAAAATAAAATTGCGGATATGATTAAGAACCGCTTTGATTATGTTGGTAATATCAAAGTTGAACAGCTTCTATAACTCACACCTCTGTACGAGTTTATGGATTAGAACAGGCGATCGCTCTCAACCATCACTGCAAAATGCGATCGCTCTTTTGTTATTCAAAACAACTGATGCTGTAGTTAAGATAGCTTGTTGTATCTATGAACACAATTGATTCAGCAATTCCCCGCTTAACGATACAATAAAGAAGGAATAATTAGCGGTTAAAAATATCTATGACAATCAAGGAACAACTGCTACAAGAAATTGAATCCAGCCCCGATAATATGTTGCTGGAAACTCTAAAATTTTTACGCTTTCTCAAAACACAAGAAACTGAAACTCAGCCTATACAAGAAGGCTCAACATCTGCTATTAAAACTCATGTAAATTCTACAGGTCACTCACTCCTAGAACATCTAAAAACTATTGGTACATGGGAAGGTGATGATTTAGAAGAGTGTCTCCAGTTGGTTTATGCTACTCGCGGCAAAGCAAAATTTGATGATGATAACCCATTTGAATAATGTATATTTTAGATACAAATCATTGTAGTGCTGCCATTATAGGTGATGTGAATCTACTACGTCGCCTTGCCGAATTAGAAAACAGCCTAATTACAACTTGTGTCATTGTTCAAGGCGAACTGATAGATATGGCAGAACGTTCTCAACGCCGGGAAAGTAACTTAGACCTGATTCACCGCTTTCTTGAGGGTATATATATTCACAGTATTGATGCATCTACTGCTACTATTTATGGTCAACTCAAAGCAGCTTTATTTAAGCAATTTGCACCCAAAGAGAAAAACAAGCAAAGAAAAACTAAAATAACTGATTTAGGTTTTGATGAAAACGATATTTGGATTGCAGCTATTGCACTGCAAAATAATTTAACTGTTGTTTCTAGAGATAGTGATTTTTTGCGAATTCAACAGGTGAGAACATTTACTCTAGAATCTTGGGTTTGATAAAAAAATAAGGTATGACAAACGCAACTTTCAACAACGGATATGCATTACTCATTGGCGTAGGCGCAGATTTACCTGTCACTGTCAAAGATGCTACTGCTTTAAGAGATGTATTGATTGACCAGAACCGCGCCGCCTATCCAGCAGCACAGGTGACACTACTTACCGAAACCGCTGCAACTCGGCAAAATATCCTCACAGCTTTTGACGAAATCATCACTCAAGTCAATCAAAATCCTGATGCGACTGTGATCATTTACTACTCTGGACATGGGGGACGCATCAAACGCACTAATGAATACTTTCTTGTACCCTATGGCTATGACCCCAGCCAACGTGCAAATACTGCAATATCAGGTTTAGAATTTACCCAAAAAATTGAAGCCATTACAGCACAGAAACTGGTAGTTTTATTAGATTGCTGTCATGCTGGCGGTGTTCCGGCTTTGAAGGAACCAGGGGAAGTGTTTGTGAAATCACCCTTACCGCCAGAATTGTTGAATGTCTTGGGAACGGGAAGCGGTAGGGTTGTGGTTGCTTCTTCACGGGAAGATGAATATTCTTATACGGGTCAACCTTATAGCGCTTTTACTGATTGCTTGCTGGAAGCGTTGCAAGGGAAAGCTGTATTTAATAAAGATGGCTATGCCAGGATTTTGGATATTTTAGTATATTTATTTGACCAAGTACCAAAAAGAGCTTCGGGGCCACAACACCCATTTGTGAATAAGGTGCTGGATTTAGGCGATAACTTTCCTCTTTGTTACTACGCTGGTGGGAGTAAATTTTTACCTGGTGAAGCTGCAACTATTGTAAATAGTCAAATTTCTCCAGGTTTAACTGCTGGACAACGCAGGCGTTTACAGCAAAAACTAGATACACTTCAACAAGAATGGGACATCCGCACTGAGAAAGTGAAGCGGATGCGGGAAGCTTTCGCAATTGAGGTTGGTACGGCTGTTAAATTTCAGTTAGAACAACAGCTTCTTGATGAAGAAGCGAAACTCGCTCATCTTAGTGATGAACTAGATCGGCTTGAGTCAACTATCGAATGATCATAACTCCAATATTGTCATAGAGAACTTGCAAGTAAAATATCCAGGAAAGCAAGACTGCTCAAATGTCTGTTTTACTGAGTGCTAGTGGATTTTCATTGCAATTGGGATATTGATTCTCCAAAGAACTTGCATTGTATATTTGATCCAGCATCACCCGCACAGATGGCGGCAGGGCTGTAAAGTGAATGTAGAAACTACCCTCAGCCGTCGGTTTTTCTAACACCTTGCCATAAAAATCTTCCCGTACTTCTTGAGGTAAATTCTCATCCAGCAGAATCAGCTTGAGATTTGTTAGCGGCGGTAATTTACCTTCATGACTTTGGCACTGAATTAGCGCTTCTCGATGGGAGAGTTTGATAATTTGGGCTTCATACCAGCGATCGCCTATGTGTTTGCTTTCTAAGGTGACGTACTGGAGTAAAATCGGCTCTGGTAGTTCGCGGAATTCTTCGGTTGATTTGGAGAGAAATAGGTTATGTTCTCCCCTTATACCGCTGATTTCATAAAGATTAATGGGGTCTTTCACTCCTTTCATCTGCACTTGTTGTGTTGCCTCCACTTGTACCATATCTCGCACTTCCGCTAAAACATCTTCGGAGACGATAATTTGTCCGCCAACGCTACAGGATTCTATGCGGTAGGCGAGGTTGATATGATTCCCCACGACACCATATTTAGTCCGTTTTTCTGAGCCGATGTTACCAACGACAACCTCGCCTGTGTGGATACCAATCCCCATTTCGATTTCTGGGAAACCCCATGCTTGCATTTGTTGGTTGACGGGAATCATGGCTTGTTGCATTGCTACAGCACAAGCGATCGCTCTTTCTGTATCGTTGGCTCTCACAGTAGGCGCACCGAAGAATGTGAGAATCCCATCGCCCATGAATTCATCAATAGTACCTTCATAGCGGGTAATGACTTCCGCCATATATTGCAGGTAAAAGTTGAGGATAGCGATGACTTGCTCTGGAGATATACGTTCTGATGTCGCTGTAAAGCCACGCAAATCTGAGACTAAGATGGTGATTTTCTGACGCTTACCGCCTAACTCTAGCCCTTGGGGACTTTCTAAGAGATTGCTAACAATCTCATCACTCAGGTAGCGTCCAAAAATTTTCCGAATCAGCGCATTTTTGTTTTTTAGTTCGCCGTTAATTTTGGCGAGTGCTTGAGTGCGATCGCGTACTTTTTCTTCTAAAGTGGCAAACAATTCTTTTAGCTGTTTCGCCATGCTGGTGAAGGATTCAGCTAATTCGCTAATTTCATAAGATCCATCAACTGCTAGTTTTTGCTCCCAATTTCCATCTGCTAGTCCTTTAGCCGCAGTATTCAAACGCTGAATTGGCTTGACAATCCACAGGGATGTTTGCAGTCCCACCACGGTTGCAACGATTAGCGATAGCAGACACAAGACAACGGTGATGCGAGTGTTTTCATGAATGCGCTTCATGAAATCTGCTTCTGGTACAACCACCGCAATTAAAACATCTAACCCCCTGCTATCCTTTAATGGCGTAACCTGGAGAAATTGCCGTTCTCCTTGAATTTCAAAATCTAGTAGTTGACTGCTGTGAATTTTGCTAAAATTCCCAAACTTTCGCTCTAAATGTTTGGCACTTTGTTGGATGAGATAATTTTTACTCTCCGAAGCTTTAATGCGTTGCGTCTGATTAGTCCGATTGCGATAACTAGGATCGGGGGTAGATGTAGCTACTAGCAATCCTGAACGTTCCACAATAAATGTCTGTCCAGATGCACCAATCTTCAGTTTTTGCAGAAATGTATTTACTTCAGAAAAAATAAAATCGCTACCCAGAACCCCCTTGAGTTTTCCTTGCTTGTCATAGATAGGTTGAGCGGCGGTAATTGCCAATCCCCCTGTACTAAAGTCGGGATAGATTGTGCTCCAAATAGGTTTACCTGCAGCTACAGCTTCCTTGTACCAAGGGCGTTGCCTGGCATCAAAATTAGGAAGAGACTGGATGCGCTTTGTGCGATCGCCTTGTGCATTGGTTGCAAAGTACTGGTTGTATCCAGTAGTGCGATCGCGTTCCATTACTTGCAAGTCACCACTGGCTAAACGTCTGGCTCCTAAATATTCACCTGTAACATTTCCGTAAAAATTGTAGGTAATCACCGGAAAAGTACGGATTTGCTGCCAAAAATACTTCTGCTTATATTGGATATTGTGTTTATCTAACTCCCCTAACTCAATGGCATTGGCATTTAGCCGATTAATCAGATGGGGTGTTTCTATATACACTAGCAGCTTATCTTTAACCCTCCCAGTCACCTCATCTCGGAGTTTGGTAGCGACTTCATTAACTGCCTTTTGCCCATTGCGAAAGGAGAAATATCCAGTTAGTCCGACAGCAGTAATCACCTGGAGTAGTGTAGATACAACAAAAATGACACGTAACGGCATTTTTCTATACATAAAACCAATTCTTAATTCGTAATTTTTAATTATTAAAGTCAGATTTTATCTTGCTTGTTTTACTGAGTTCAAATCTGTTACTGAATTTTAAAGAATTGGTATAGCTTGATGCGTAATACCAATTTAAAAAAGAAGGCGACAGATGTGGTTGTTGGGTTAAAGGCACTGAAAATCAACATATGCAAAGGTATTAGGCGTTGGGTTGAGGGAGGAAACCCAACCGACATCTTTAGCGATCATTCTTTAAATTAGTATAATTTCACACTAGTATTTATCCTCCAGGTGAATGTTCCTTTCTTTCAGGATTCCCAGATCAGGAGGTGATATTGTGTTTACCGAAGACTTTCAGCAGATTGCAGATGGGCAGAGGCGTTTAGGGGATGAGGAGGATGAGGAAGATGAGGAGGATGAGGGAGATGAGGAGGATGAGGGAGATGAGGAGGATGAGGGAGATGAGGAGGATGAGGGAGATGAGGAGGATGAGGGAGATGAGGAGGATGAGGGAGATGAGGAGGATGAGGGAGATGAGGAGGATGAGGGAGATGAGGAGGATGAGGGAGATGAGGAGGATGAGGGAGATGAGGAGGATGAGGGAGATGAGGAGGATGAGGGAGATGAGGAGGATGAGGGAGATGAGGAAATAACGAACACCCTACACCAATTACCTATGCCCAATGCCCAATGCCCAATGCCCCATGCCCTATGCCCCATATCCTTACTGAGTATTCACCATCGCCACAATTGTAGATAAAGGCACTTCGGCAAAATACTCGCGTTGAAATTGTTCTTCGCGGACTGCTGCTAAAAATTTGCTTGCAGCAGCATCGGCTTGAGTTTCGGAGATACTTTTGGGTTCTGGGATAATTTGCAAATAGTTATCTTGGCGTTGCACTGTGAATCCCAAATATTTTAAAGCTCTGATACCTAACAATAAAGCTTGGTTACTAATGCCCAGTTTCTCTAACAATTGCACACGGGTAACTGGTTGATGGGTGCGGCTGAGGTATTTGGCAATTCCGATGAGAGTCAGCCAAATTTGATTCGGTGATTGCTGGTTGGGTTTACTCCATGCGATCGCCAGTTGTTGATTATTGTACAGACATCGCTTCCACCAGGTGCGTAAATCATCCCAGCTTGTCGGACATTCTTCGAGGATGAGTGCTGAATGTTGAGTTCTCAGTTGTGAATGCTCTTGATTACGCCAGTCTAATATGAGTTCTGAGTTGTGGGTGGTGAATACTGAGTTAGCGCTGGGGCGAACGGCGATTAATCTGATTTCGTAGCGTTTTTTAAAGGTGTTGTAATCAAGTTCAGCTATACAATCACATCTACCTATGGGTAATTCATCTTTGTAGTGTCCCCACCAAATCCCAGGAAACGGATTTCTCGTGGAATCGTCGCGAATATCAAAATCGGTTTTAATGTACTGTATTTTTTTCCCTTGAGAATCCTGTTGATTGCGATGCCAAGCATTTTCAAACCAGCAGTTTTGAATTAACAGTTTTGGCACGGGATTACCCATTCCACAAGGTTCTAGGATTTTCAGTTCTAAAAATAAATCTTTGCCTAAGTCTGCAACTGTGACTACTATGTCTGCTTGCACTGTGGCTGTGAGGGTTTTACCACCCAAGGATTGCCGTAACCTTTGGTTAATCGCTTCTGTAAATAAGGGGATATTCTCCACCAACATACTCAACCCAGCTGCAAAGGGATGTCCGCCAAAGCGATGCAATAAATGTGCTTGGTCCTTGACTAATTGGTATAAATCGACAGAATTTATAGAACGGGCAGAACCTCTAGCTAGGGACTGGGGATTAGGGATTGGGGATTGGGAAGAGTCTTCCCCAGTCCCCAATTCTTCTGTACTCAACAAAATTGTGGGGCGACCGGTTTCTTGTGCTACTTGTCCGGCTACTAAGCCTAATACGCCGACTGGCCATTGAGCATCGGCAAGGACGATCGCACTTGTGGTAGATAAATCTAATTGAGTTAGTTTTTGGGCGACTTGGGTTTGTACGTCTTTCTGTAAAGACTTTCTGCGGGCGTTGGCTAATTCTGTATCTTCTGCGAGTTCGCTGCAGCGTTTGATATCCCGACTGGTGAGTAATTCTACACAAAAGCTAGCATCTCCTTGGATGCGACTGACAGCATTGATGCGCGGCCCTAAACCAAAGGAAATATCTGTGGGGCGATCGCCACTTTTCTGACACAATTCTAATAATCTTCCTACCCCTGGCCGTCGTCTGGCTGCTGGTGGCTGTTTAAAGTCTTCCTGTAAGCGTTGAATGCCCAATTGTGCTAAATAGCGGCAATCTCCGCTTAACTGTACTAAGTCGGCAATTAACCCTACAGCCACTAAATCTAGTAAATCTGTTAAGGGATGTTTTGGTATATTGGGCAGAGTTTGATACAGTGCTTCTACTAACTTGTAAGCTACCGCCACGCCAGACAAATTATATAGGGGATGTTCATTTGGCAAATTGCGCGGATTGATAATTGCAATGACTGGTGGGCGTTCTGCTGGTAATGTGTGATGGTCTGTAACTATGACATCAATACCCAGCTTTTGAGCATAAATAATTTCATCAATATTAGTGCTACCAGTATCGCAAGTAACAATTAATGTACAGTCTTGTTTTGCTAAGTTATCGATACCTGCATAGTTCAGCCCGTGAGATTCCTTGAGACGGTTGGGAATATAGTAATTTAACTGCGAGTTCTGAACAAAAAACTCTCCCAAACCATCCCACAACACAGATGTAGAAGTAATCCCATCCGCATCAAAGTCACCCCAAATCGCAACTTTTTCCCCAGCATTACGTGCTAGTTGTAATCTTGCCACAGCACGATGCATTTCTTCCCCAAACTCAAAGGGGCTAGCTGGTTGATAAGTTTTATAGTTAACGAAACCTTCTAATTGCTGCGTGTCACGAATACCACGTTGCCATAATAATAGCGCTGCATAAACTCCACTTGATGCAGGCGTATACTTTTTCACAGCTTGGATAAACCACTCTGGCGGTTGTTCAGTTGCGGCTAGAGTCCATTGCATAGTGGGAGAGTGGGGATTGGGGACTGGGGATTGGGGATTGGGGATTGGGGATTGGGGATTGGGGATTGGGGATTGGGGATTGGGGAGATGAGGGAGAAGTACTAATTACCAATTACCAATTACCCATTACCAAATAACAAATAACAAATGACAAATGACAAATGACAAATGCCAAATGACTATTCATCATTCAACCTTAAATCGATTTGTGGTTCTGTGACTAAGGGATTGAGGACGACTTCGTTGGCGAAACCATCAGGCTTACGGGCGCGAATTGCAGCTGGACGCGATCGCCTATAACCTGCTCTTTCAGCTTTTTGATGTTCATAATCAATTAGTCTGCCATAGTATGGATGCTTACTTAAATTCATTGATAAGAAAATATGCTGGCGGTTGTTACCAAATCCTTTGCGGTTGAAAAATTTTACGGCTGGGGTATTGGTAGGATCTGTATCTACTAGCATGAACCGCGCACCATCTTCAATCATCCGGGCGACAGCTTTATCAACTAACTTGTCTGCAACTCCCCGACGCTGAAAGTTGGGGCTAACTCCTAACCAAAGAATATATCCGTAAGTCCATGAGGCTTTGGTAATGATGGTTCCTAAAATAAAGCCTGCTAAGTCGCCATCGATTTCTGCAACCAAGCAATATTCTGGATCTGTGTTGTAAAGTCCAATGACTTCCCATTCATCCCAAGTTCTATATAAATAAGGATATAAATCGCTGGTAAATAGTTCTTCTCCCAAATGGTAAACCGGCGCTATATCGTCAATTCCTAATTCACGGACGTAAACTGCGTCCATGTCATCAATGTTTGTCATAACTTTTCAAATTGTGATTTTTTAGGTATATATTCTGCTTTAATCTTAGCGAGGTTAATAATAGTCAAAAGTCAAAAATTTGATTCTTAGGGACTTCCAAATAAAAAAATATCCCAGTATGTATTGTGGGGTGGACATCTTGTCCGCCCAGTTTATGTGGCGGGCAAGATGCCCGCCCCACAAGATGGAATTTGTTATTTCTTGGAAATCCCTTATCGGAGCTGTTCGAGGTAGGATGCGTTAGCCTTGGCGTAACGTATCCCACATTTCAAATGCCTTTGAATTTCACAACGCTACTTCTTCTATACTGGCGATATCTGGCAAGGAATTGCTATTGCTTTCTTCTTCGCTAGACTGGATGCGTAGGCGTAGCCCGTCGTAGATATCGCAGCGAGTGCTAAATTGACAATAACCGCAGGCTTTGTTTCCTGGTGGTAGTGAGGGAAATTGTTCTTTCTGTTGATAACGTTCTAACCAATAAGTTAAATCGTTTAACAGTTCATTAAGGTCTTTTGCAGTTCGCTGGTGCTGGGCGCTACCGTAATTAAATTTAATATTTTGTGGTTTACCTTCAGATTGAACAAACCAATAAGTCATAGAGATATTTTCTGGCAAATATTCGCTAGTTTCTGCCAAAACATACAAATAAAGACGCGTTTGCCAGTTCTGCTCTAATTTTCGTTTATGTAATGGTTTAGGATAAGTTTTCCAGTCGAGAATCTGCGCTTTTTCTTGATCGGCAATTAATAAATCATAAACAACAGTCAGCAAATAATTTTGTACTTGCAGAGTACGATAGTGTTCGCTTTCACGAAAAGTTTGACTATCGGCCGCAGGTGTCAGAATTTCTGGTGCAGTTTCCGCAAAAGCTGACATCCAATTTTGTAATTGGCTATCGGCTTGCAAAATACTATTAATTGGCAAACCCATTTCTCGTTGCTGCATCAGCAAGTGAAATCGACTACCTAAAGTTTGCCGTTCTTCATGTTCTGGATCTGAGGGAGAATTGAGATTGTCGAGATAAGTATGTTGAAACTGACGGGGACAACGTTCTAGTAAATTCAGTTGTCCTTGGGAAATGCGTAATAGTTGAGTAGGAGTTGACAGCATTTTTCTATTTTAGAAGCGATCGCAGCTCTACCTATAGTCAGTGTGTTGTAAAAAAATACACATCATTTTTAATAAATGTGCGGTTAAACATTATTTAATTTAGACATTTTTACTTTTTTTAAAATTTGAGAGAAGATTACTTTTACGTTTTTTGAATTATATAACATATACATTTATATATAGTATTCTGCTCATCCATAGAGTTTTTATTACTCTACTCAGACCCAGCGTTATTTTAAATAATTAACTTTTTGATAGCATTATATTATTTATAGAAATTTTATACATTAGCTAGTAATTACACTCATAATAATTCTGATTATTTACCCTAAAATTTGAAAAGATTCTGATTAAAGTTGACTGTGGTATACATTAATAAATTTTCAGTCTCTACAGCGTTATCTATAATTTTTTCTTAGTGTTTTCCATAGAAAAATATTTCTCTGTTCTGTTATTACTTAACCTCTAAGAGCATTGAAATAGGGACTTAAATATTTTGCACCATGACGCACATTTGCGACTTGGAACTATTTGCACAGCAATCACCCCGAATTTGTTGAGTACAATTCAGCAGATCAACACTGATTGTTCAGCATTGTTTTGGTAACTCATTGGCTAACTCTCAATCAACATTTATGAAACTCAACTACAAACTTTACCTGTACTTATCTTTATCTAATTTTAAATTGCTGAAGAAAAGTTACCCTGCCAAAATCATGTTTGTGGCATTTGTGGGTACTCACATACCACTTTTGACATTACTGTTGAGTTTTCTCATTTCCAACTCCTATTCTTGGGAGATGGCGGTGCGAGTTTTAATTATTGCTCTGTTGGCGACGTTAACAGGTACAGCAGCAACTCTCTATGCCATACATAATCTCCTTGCACCAGTCATGTTGACATCGACTGCATTGCAAGACTATCTAAATAATCGAAAATTACCTGAACTACCCACAGAGTATGTTGATGAAGCTGGGACACTCATGGCGGATGTTTCACAGACTCTTAATAAATTAGATGAGTTGATTCATTACATTACTAATTATGACGAATTAACAGGACTACCTAATCAAAATTTATTTAGCGATCGCCTATCGGGTGCTGTGGCGAAAAAGTACTTTCTTCCAGATAACGCCAAAGAAGTTGGAATACAACTTCATCTTGGCGATCGCTCTAATTTAACTTACTCCTCATCTCCACAACAACAAAAGTTATTAGCTATATTTTTATTAGGTATTGATGATTTTCTGAACATTAGTCACGCATTAACGCATCACACATTAAATTTGTTACTGAGAGCAGTTGCTCAACGTTTAAGCACTTGTGTTTCACAAACAGATATTATTGCCCATTTGAGTAAAGATGAATTTGCAATTGCCCGAGTAGAAATTCCTTCTTTTGAAAGCGTGATTAAGCTATCACAATTGCTGCTGAATACTCTGGCAAAGCCCTTTTTAGTAGAGGGCAACTCAATTCATATTACTGCTAGTATTGGTATCACAATTAATGACTTAAATGAAAGTAATGGCGTAGAGGAACTCTTGCAACAGGCGCACATTGCACTCTCCCAGGCTCAAACACAAGGGCGTAGCCAATATTTATTTTATTCACCAGAAATTAATGCTCGCTTACAGGAACGACTAACTTTAGAAAGCGAATTATATGGGGCGCTGGAACGCGATGAAATGAAGGTTTATTACCAACCTTTAATTAATTTGCATACCCAACAAGTAACAGCAGTTGAAGCGCTAGTTCGCTGGCAACATCCTACTTTGGGTTTAGTTTCGCCAGCAAAGTTTATTCCGATTGTCGAAGCCAATGGTTTAATCACCGCAATCGGTGAATGGGTTTTGCGGACAGCCTGTGCTCAATGTCGTGCTTGGCAACTGGCTGGGCTACCTGCGATTCGGGTATCAGTGAATCTGTCAGCTAGGCAATTTGAACAACCCAATTTAGTAGAGATTGTTAGCCAAATCCTTGAGGAAACCGGACTACCGCCATCTTACCTAGAATTAGAAGTCACTGAAAGCTTTTTGATGGCTAATATTCAGCAATCGGTGAAAATCTTGAACCAATTACGAGAATTAGGTATTTGGATAGCTCTAGATGATTTTGGCACTGGTTATTGCTCGTTGAATTACTTAACGCGCTTTCCCGTCAATATGCTGAAAATTGATCGCTCATTTGTACAAGATATAACGTCCAATCCTGATAGTGCGGCTGTTACCGATGCCATTATTGCTTTAGCCAATAGTCTGCAATTGAAGATTACAGCCGAGGGCGTAGAAACCGAAGAACAAATGAACTACTTAAAAAGACGGGGATGTGAAGAAGGGCAGGGATTTTACTTCAGTCGCCCTGTTCCGGCTGATATAGCTATTAGGATGTTGGAGAACAGTTATGAACTAAGCAGATAATTACAATGACACGCAGCAGTAATCTAAACGTTACGGGTACCTAGACAAAAGTAAAAGGTAAAAGGCAAAAGGATAAATTTTATGATTGCTCCTTCTTCCTTTTACCTTTTTATGTACCTGATGCTTATTTAATGTTAGCCTTTGCGTCCCTCACTGCGGCAAAGAAAAATAATCCTGTGAGAGGAATACTCAATACCAAAATGATCGTCGTGGCTTGAACGCCTAAATCTGGTTGTCCGTAACTCAGTTCAAAAATCGAACCAACAGCCGCGATCGCTGCTACACAAGAACCAGCTAGAAATAATCCGCTTTTTGGAGTTAAATACACTACTAAACCACCCTATGCTACTGGTTTCACCGCCTGATACGAGAAGCCATTTTTAGATAGTTCCTGGGCCAAAGTCAAGGAATTATCTACACGATCTACGAACACCACGCCATTGAGGTGATCCATTTCGTGCTGAATGCAGCGTGCGAGTAAGTCAGTAGCTTTTAATGTCTTAGGACGACCATTTTCATCTTTATAAGCAATTTCCACCACTTCTGGACGCTTGACATCCATATACACGTTAGGAATGCTCAAACAGCCTTCTTGAGCAACGCAGATTTCTTTGCTTACTTGTTTAATGGTGGGGTTAATCAATACTAATGGCGGATTAGCAGGATTATCTGGCTCTAAATCGATGACAATTAGTTGTTTATGAATACCAACTTGGGGTGCAGCCAAACCAATGCCATCTTTGCTGTACATAGTTTGCAGCATATCCCGGATGAGTTGGCGCAGTTCATCATCTACTTTGGCAATGCGCTTTGCTGGTTGACGAAGAACGCGATCGCCTAAATAGTGAAGTTGCAAGGGCGGATTTTTTAACTTTTTTTTCTCTACAGCAATTTCGGAGGGCATGATTCCTTATGGCTTGATTGTGAAAATTCTCTCTAGTTTAATTCTATCAATCTGTTAATGGCTGAAGTCTTGCTGACTCTGATTTCAAGATTACAGAACACACAAATTTTGCACAGTCGAGTATAAATGTGATGTTATCTCGTGCCATGACTTCAGTATTTTTGTCAGGGCGCTAAATTCAGTTATTGGGGTAATGATGTGTGTGGAAATTTTTAACTAAACTCGACTACCTCCTCAAAGAAACCTTCCTCGGCTGGCTGCGTGGAGGTTGGATGAATTGGGCAGCAGTCAGTACTGTAACAGTATTACTATTTTTATTTGGCATGAGTCTGCAAACTTCCTGGCAAGTAGAAAAATTACTTTACCAGTTTGGTAGTCAAATGGAGGTTTCAGTTTATCTAGATTCGGGGATATCAGCCGTCAACCTAGAACCACTGGTGAAACATATACCAGAAGTGGTGGGGACACAAGTAATTACTAAAGAAGAAGCTTGGACTAAGTTAGTTAAAGAACTAAGAATTTCTGATATTGAAGGCGCAAACCAGCAGCTAGCAGAAAATCCCCTAGTTGATGAAATTAAAGTCAAAGCACGTAACTCCGAAGTTGTGCCGAATTTAGCAACTAAGTTAGCTAAATTACCAGGAGTAAGTACAGTGCAGTATGTCGATGAAGTCCTTAAACGTATCGCCCAGTTACATCAAGGTTTAAACTGGATTACCGTAACCATTACCATCATCCTCACCTTAACTGCGATCGCAGTCACCAGCATTACCATTTGCCTGATTGTCATGGCGCGCCGACAAGAAATTGAAATCATGCAGTTAGTCGGTGCAACTACAGCTTGGATTTACCTGCCGTTTATTTTACAGGGTATAGCCTTTGGCGTATTTGGAGGTGCGATCGCTTGGAGTTTGATTACTGTTATTCAACAATTAATTAGCAACCTGCTAGCTAACCAACCTGAATTTATTCAATTTATTAGCAACGGCTTGCAACTTACTCCAGTGCAAATCTTATTATTACCCCTAATTCTTGTAAGTTTTGGTGCAGCTGTAGGATTAATAGGTAGTTTATTTGCTGTACGGCGTTTTGCTAGAGGTTAGGCATTTGTCATTTGTCATTTGTCATTAGGTAATGGGTAATTGGTAATGAGTAATTCTCCCTCATCCTCCTCATCCTCCTCATCTCCCCAGTCCCCAGTCTCCAATCCCCAATCCCCACTCCCCAAATTCTTATGACATCTAAATGGGAAAGATTACTGCTAAACCTTGGTGAATGGCATGGTTCATTTACCAGTTTCTCTGCCCAAGGTGAACTGCTGCAAGATATAAAAAGTGTTGTTTCACTAGAAGGGTTAAATAATAACCAGACAATTCGCCAAATTGTGAGCCTTCAAGGACAAGAAGATTTAGTTCTCGAATATAGTTCTTTGTCTAAAAGTATTTTATTGTTTGAAAATGGAGCATTTTCCCAAGGTTCAATTCAATTTGGGCCTTTTAGTGAATTTGGTGCAGAATTGGGTTTGATTTATGAAAATCGTCGATTGCGGCTAGTTCAATTATTTGATAAAAATAGCCAACTAAATAAACTCACATTGATACCAGAACATTTAGCTGGTACTGAACCTATAGCAAGCCAGAATCTACAAATCGAGGACTTGTTAGGAGAATGGCGCGGTGAAGCAACAACAATATATACAGATTTTCGCCCTGCTAATACTGTCTCTACAACTCTAAAATTACAACTTGATGATGCTGGAAAGTTAATCCAAACTCTTTCTTTTGGACAATATACAATTACTTCCAGCGCTACGATTCAAGGCTCAATTATCCACTTTGATCAAGATCCACAAAAGCAGATGCAAGTATTACTCCTACCTCACGGTGCTTCTGCAACTTCGCCACTCAAGATAAATTCACGCCAAAGTTTTATTCTAGAAGTGGGTTGGTTAATTAAGCCAAATCTCCGCCAACGCTTGATTCGCAGCTACAGCGATAAAGGCGAATGGGTGAGCCTCACCTTAATTACTGAAGAAAGAGCCTAAAAACGGAAGATTTAAATTAAAATTCTGCTCCACTTTCCCAAGATTCTCTTGTCAACAACCATTCAGTTTGACTCCAGCCGCGTTCACGCATCCAATCTGGGCTAGTAATTGTGCCGATTATTACAAATCCATATCGGAGTGCTAAACGCGTAATCCGCAAATTTGCACTGACAGTAATACCTCGAATCTCTTTTAAACCTAGATTCTGGAATCCAAAATCAATCATCGCTTTCGCCACTTCAATTGCGTATGCGTAACGCCCCCAGAATTTAGGTGCTAATTCTATCCCTAATTCCGCCTGTTCAGAACTGTAATTTTCTCGGCGCAGTCCACAACAACCGATTAATTCTTGAGATTTAAAACGTTCAACAATGGCAAGCTGATAATTGATACGCGGATGTTCATTTGCCCACTGACGAAACAGGTACAAAAGCTCACGTGTGTAATTGGGTGCTACTTCTTCCGGCGAACAAAATTCAGCATACCTTGGATCGGTATGATAGACGAAAAATGCAGGCTCATCTTCTGTAATAAAGTCTCGCAGCAGAAATCTTTTAGTGATAATTTCCATAGCCAATGACTCCAGCCTGATTATTCAAGTGCAAGTAAAAGGCGATCGCATCTAGAAAATCCAAAATTATTCGCAATTCTTAATTTGGGCGTTTACCATTGACAAAATACACTATATTACACCCAAAAACAGAACTTATATCAAATAACACGGAGATTGCAACGCTTTGTGTAGTAAAGCTTGATATTGTTCATCATTAATGCGATAAGCGCCAAATCTTTCTAAATGAGGATTCATCATTTGTGCGTCAAATAGCACAAATTGCTTCTGGCGTAATCTCTCTACCAATTTCACCATAGCTACCTTTGAGCCTTCGGGAATGCGATAAAACATGGATTCGCCAATAAAAGCACCTGCGATCGCAATTCCTAAAATTCCCCCTGCAAGTTCGTCACCTTGCCAAGTTTCAAAACTAAAAGCGTAACCATTCTGATACAGTAACCAATAAATCTTTTCTAACTCCGGCGAAATCCAAGTTGTCTCACGGTTAGCGCAACCAGCTACCACCGCTTTAAAATCACGGTTAATTGCCACTGTAAACCGTTCTTGATTCAAAACACGCCGTAAAGATTTAGGATAGCGAAATCTTTCATCTAAGGGAATTAATGTGCGATCGCGACTACCATACCAGCCCAAGCCCTGGCTATCGTCAGCCATGAGAAAATAGCCTTGAGCATAACCCTGAATAATAGCAGCGATATCATATTCCATAGTGAAGATCACAATTCAAAAACTCATATTCCGAACGCTATTCGATGTTAACAGTCATCCTTTGCGTTCCTTTGCGTCCCTCTGCGTTTAAAAAAATGACAGAACCAATTCCACCTATCACCCTACCACCATCAGAAAATCCCCAGCTAGAAGGCGAATGGTTACAACAACGCCTGCTGCGGTGGCTGGATGCAGAATTTCTGCCAGAAATTGTCAATCAAAAGATTGCTCAACGCGCCGCTCAGATTTTTATGCGCCAACGCATGGAAGGAGAAAACGACCTCGGTTCTCTGGTAATTGCCATTGTCACAGAGATGCAAGCGTTTGATTTTTCTAAAAGCTTTTATGGAGAGTTTGCGATCGCTAACGCTGTCAGCGATCTACTCTTAGAAAGTTTGGGAATCGATCGGTGTTGTGGTCAATAAATAAAGTCCACGGTCAAAAGTCCACAGTCAAAAGTTTATCTCTTGACTTTTGACTCTTGACTCTTGACTCTTGACTTTTGACTACCAGCTAGACTTAACCACGCCAGGTAAAAGTCCTTCGTGCGCCCATTCCCTCAGGACGTTCCGAGACAGACCGAAGTCACGATAAACACCTCTGGGACGACCTGTTACCCAGCAACGATTGCGACGACGGCTAGGTGCGCTGTTGCGGGGTAATTGTTGAATTTTTCGGTGAATTTCTAACTTTTCTAGCGGAGATTCAGCGTTTTGAAAGTCGCTTAACAACGCTTCACGCTTTTCACCATACTTTTCTACTAACTTAGCGCGCTTTTTCTCGCGCTCAATCATGCTCTTCTTTGCCATACTTTCTCGAATTTATTTAAAGACAGCATTTCCCATTCTACAGTTAGCACAGGCATTTAGCCTTTCTAGCAATAGGGCTGCTATTATAGCTTAACCTAAGGCCGCTGGCTTATTTGCGTCTGGGCATAAATCTGCTAATTCACAAGCTATACACACAGGGGAACGGGCTTTACAGATAGCGCGTCCGTGATAAATTAGCCGAATTGACCAATTCTCCCAATCTGGTTGAGGCAATAATTTCATTAAATCTTGCTCAATACGGACTGGATCTGTATGTTTTGTCAAACCCAGATGATTACTCAGTCGCTTCACGTGAGTATCGACCGTTACCCCGGCATTAATACCATAAGCATGAGCCAAAACTACATTAGCCGTTTTCCGCGCTACACCAGGAAGCTTTAACAGCTGTTCCATTTGGTTAGGAACTACAGAGTTAAACTCAGAGACAATCATTCTACAGGCAGCTTGAATATTCTTAGCTTTATTGCGATAAAACCCTGTAGAACGTACCAAATCTTCTAACTCTGCTAAGTCAGTATTAGCTAAACTCGCAGCATCGGGAAAGCGAGCAAATAAAGCTGGTGTGACTTTATTTACCCGCTCATCTGTACACTGTGCGGAGAGAATGGTTGCTACTAAAAGTTGTACAGGTGTTGAGTAGTTCAAAGAGCAAGTTGCATCTGGGTAAAGATACTTCAGGCGATTTAAAATTTCTAGCGCCCGTTGCTTCTTAGATAAGGCTTTACGGGTAATGGTCACTGGAACAGTTTTTGTACCCACTCCAACTGGATTGTTAATTGGGTAGTTTCTTTGACGATGAGAAAAATACCTAGTCCTAACAGTAGCACCAAACCAGTTTGCATAACACTTTCTTGAATGCGGCTAGGTAAGGGTTTACCGCGCACACCTTCAATCAACAGAAACGCCAACTGTCCGCCATCTAAAGCAGGTAGAGGCAAAATGTTGATAATTGCTAAGTTAATACTGATCAATGCCGCAAAAAAGAACAAACTACCGGTATCATTTTGGGCAATATTAGCGCCAATTTCCACAATTTTAATTGGCCCGGCTACTTGTCCAGCAGTTTCCCCAAAGTTAGTAATTAGTTGTCCAAAACCTTTGAATGTCATCACCACAATGCGTTGAAATTCAGTAGCACCAACACTCAACGCTTCGATGGGATTCGCAACACGACGACGCTCAACCTTACCATTGGGAGAAAGCCCAATGCCAATTGTCCCGCCGCTAGGTTTAGCATCTGGAGTGACATTGACAGTCACCTTTTCATCGCCACGGGCAATTTCTAATTGCACTGGCTTACCTGCACTAGTTTTAATTAATTCTCTAAAAGCGTCTATTTCTTGTAAAGAAGTACCAAATTGCCTTTGATTAGCCGCTACGATCACATCTCCTGGTTTAATTCCCGCGTTCGCTGCTACAGAACTAACTTCTGGTGCTAGCTGTTGAATTAATACACCAGGTTGGCTAGCTTGTCCCACACCAACAACACTCACCTGTCCTACTAAAAGTAAATAGGCAAATATTAAATTGGCGATGACACCTGCACTAATCACGATCGCCCGATCAAAGATAGGACGGTTACGCAGCAGATTTGGGTCATTGGGGGGAATATCGCTATCTGGATCGTCATCGGGAAAGCCGACAAAGCCACCTAAAGGAAAAGCGCGGATAGCATATTCGGTTTCTGAACCTTGGTATTTCCAAAGAACCGGGCCAAAACCTAACGAAAACCGATTAACATGAATGCCCTGAGAACGTGCTGCAATGAAATGTCCTAGTTCGTGTACCAAGATCAAAACAGCCAAAACTGCGATCGCTGCTAAAACTGACATAGATCAAACAAGATATTAAGCTATATACCTATCTCCATTCTAAAATGTGTCACTGGTTAGCATTGGCAGTAAATCGTCTGAATTGAACATTTTCCGTCTGGCGACACCAGCTATTAGTCATTGGTTATAAGCCATTAGAAATTTCCTCCACAGAAATTATCCTACTCTGCGGAGGAATTAAAACTCGCTAGGGCGTATTATTTAGAAAAAATGTCGAATTTTCAGCCATTTCTCAAATTATCTGCCGCAATGCACCGCCTAAACTTGGTGTACTAATGACTAACGACAAATGACAAATGACAAATGACAAATAACTACAACAACTCACGCCCTAAATAAGGTTGCAGCACTTCTGGTATGCGTACCGTCCCATCTGCTTGTTGATAATTCTCCAAAATTGCTGCCATTGTTCTTCCTACAGCCAAGCCTGAACCATTTAAGGTATGCAAGTACTGAGTACCTTTCTTCCCTGCTTCTTTAAAGCGGATATCAGCCCGTCTTGCTTGGAAGTCAACAAAATTGGAACAGCTAGAAATCTCCCGATATTTGCCCGAAGAAGGTAACCAAACCTCTAAATCGTAGGTTTTAGTAGAAGAGAATCCCAAATCCCCAGTGCATAAATTAATTACTCGGTAAGGTAATTTCAAAGCCTGTAAAATAGCTTCTGCATTTCCCACCAGTTTTTCTAGTTCGTCAAAAGAAGTACTGGGATGAACAAATTTTACCAATTCCACTTTATTGAATTGATGCAGGCGAATTAATCCCCGCATATCTCGCCCATAACTCCCAGCTTCCCGACGAAAACAGGGAGTGTAAGCGCAATGATAGATAGGCAATTCTTCCGCCGTGAGAATTTCTCCCCGGTAGAGGTTAGTAACTGGGACTTCTGCTGTCGGAATTAACCACAAGTCATCATCGGCACATTTAAAGCTTTCTTCCGCAAACTTAGGTAACTGACCAGTAGCTGTCAGAGATTCACTATTTACCAAAATCGGCGGACTGACTTCTACATAACCAGCCTCAGTCTGACGCGCTAGCATAAATTGAATTAATGCCCTTTCCAGCGCTGCACCAGCACCTATTAAGTTTACAAAGCGACTTTGGGCAACTTTAACAGCCCGCGCCACATTCAGAATACCGAGCTTTTCGCCAATTTCCCAGTGAGGCAAAATATTCTCATTTTGCGGAATATACTCATCACCCCAACGCCGGACTTCTACATTCTCTTCTTCACTTTTGCCAATGGGTGTGGAGTCGCTAGGCAAATTAGGGAGTGCAAGTACTAGTTGCTCAATTTCAGCTTTTAGGGCTTTTTCTTGCGGTTCAAGTTCGCTCAGTTGAGTTTTGATAGCGTTCCCCTCATCCCGCAAAGATTGAATTTCTGGAGACTGAGGATTGGTTCCAGATTTAATCTTTTGCCCAACTATTTTACCAACTTCGTTGCTACGGGCTTGGAGTTGATTACGCGTAACTTCCAGTTCCCGTTGTTTTTGATCTAACTGCAATATTGCTTGAATATCGTATTTACCACTACGACTATTCAATCGTTCTTCAACTAGTTGGGGATTTTCCCTTATTTGCTTAATATCCAGCACAGATTTTTCTTTTATTTTTTGCCTAGTATCTTCTGCCAACACATCAGCATATCCTGATTTTGGTGCGACATAACAGGATTTGCAATACAAAATTTAATTAAATTGGGGATTGGGGATTAGGGACTGGGGACTGGGGACTGGGGACTGGGGATTGGGGATTGGGGATGAGGGAGATGAGGAGGAAATAACAAATGTCTACTCCCCATTACCAATTACCAATTACCAATCCGCCATGCCCCATGCCCTATTTAAGGTTTATTAATCCGATTCAGCAGCCAAAGTGAGGCTACCAGTCCGCCAAAGTGAGCCATGACTGTGTTTGTATTAGCTTGGACAACAAACATATCCAAGCCACTGATAAATGGTTGGTTGCCTTGAGGAGAAAATAAAAATTGAGTTTGGGTAATTGCCCTGGCTGCTAAAGTCCCCACAATCGCCTGTGCGCCCAACAGAGTTAATAATATTCCTACTAAACTCACCATTACCCCTAAGCGCAAAACTTGTATAGTTTCGCTTTTACGCGGTCGATTATTGGCATTAGCCGATAGTAGTTGAGCGCCTAGTCTGGTATAACGGAAAGCTAAATAAATGCCTACACCCAAGGAGACTAACCCACAAATAGCCAAAAAGATACCAAATCCTGCTCCGGCATTATTACCTGAGCTACCAGGCCTTTGGCTAGAAATGGCAAATAGTAACAGAATTACACCAGAAACTACACCTAGTACTAACTGTATCCAAAAACTAATCCAACCTGTCAGCCGGAACTTTTGGCCAATTGCCCGAATATTAGAAGACGATGTTGCGTCAGGATTTTGTGACATACTGGTAACGAATTATCTAGGCGCTGCATAAAAATTGGGCATGGGGCATGGGGCATGGGGCATGGGGCATGGGGCATGGGGCATGGGACATGGGGCATGGGGCATTGGTAATTGGTAATTGGTAATGGGAATTTCTCCCCTTGTCCCCTTTTCCCCTTGTCTCCAGTCCCCAGTCCCCAGTCCCCAGTCCCCAACCCCATATTCTAAGGTCTGCACTGGTAAATTTATTGTAAAAAAAGTGTTTATTAACTTTTTACAGACAAAACTGCATTTTACCTGTAAAATTTCTTCGATGGCATCTTATTGCTACAGCAGTTCTAACCAGCTCGGCATCACTTGACACAAAGATGTTGGCTTTGCCAATATCTTAAATTGCTCCTCACCACACCGTCTTGAGCTTGGGTAGGAACGTAAAATCCTGCGTTCCTGAACTCACACACTCGTCCCACAACTGTCAAGAACGTGGGTTACCGTTTAATGTTTACGCTTTGAAAATTTTGCCTAAGTAGCTTTAGATACTGGTACAAGTGCCGGAGTATCAGTATATACTGACTACAAGCATTGTAGATCTCACCTTAAGGCATTTTTTAGCCATCCACTAACCATGAAACTTGAGGATATATATCATTTCTTTGAAAATCCTCCGCCAACTTACCTCTGTCAGGAACTAGCAGTTTGTTACATTCTGTACGTTTTACTACAAGGTGAATCATACGGAACCGAGTTGATCCAGCGCTTGGAGACTGAATATCCTACCTATCGGCTTTCGGATACCGTACTGTACAGTGCAATTAAATTTCTCGAAGACCAAAGGGCAATAACTGGGTATTGGAAGAAGCTTGAAGGGCGGGGCCGCCCAAGGCGGATGTATCAAGTTTCTCCAGAATGGCAAGTTCAATCACAAGAATTAGCCCAGCTTTGGCTAGAGTACATCAATCCGAGAACAAATTAACGAATAATTAAATATTGAGAATGAAATGAATAAGTCTCCTCCAATCAAATAGTACTTTTTTTTAGTTATGGATACTGCTATTCTGCCATCAACGTTCCTACTGACCTTATTGTTATCGGTTGGGCTGTTTTTCTTTATTCGTGCTTCCACGAAAGAACGCACGCAGACAGCGCAACTGATATCTGAACAAGATGAAGCTAGTTTGATGCCTCAATTACAAGAGTATTTTCGCTCTCGGTCTTATCGAGTGGCAGCGCTAGACCGAGAACAAAACCAAGTGACTTTTGAAGGGTTTGTGCAACCAAGCTGGTTTTTAGCGGTGTTTTTGACGCTGTTAGCAGCTATTGGCTTGCTTTGCTTGTCACTGGTTTTGGCAATACTTTTTCCAAGTTTTGGGACTCTGTTTTTGGGGTTAATTCTGCTGTCCCCTTTGAGTGGTATTTTTTATTGGCAAAAAGCTGGAAGACTTGAGAAGGTGTCGCTCAAACTGGAAACTATCCCGAATCAGCAACACTCCTCAAGTACAATTACTGTGACTGGCCATCGTGACGAACTCACAGAGTTGCAGAAGGCTTTACAGTTAAAACCATTTAAATAAATTTTGATTTTTTTTGGAATTTTTTGCACATCTCACAATTATGGGATGCTGCATCATATCCAATCTTTTCCGGAAAAAGAGTTTTAACAGTTGAATATACAAGCTAGAAGTTATGAATATTCCCTACGAGGTAGGATCGTAGGGAATATTCTATACCTTTTGAAAGAGCGTCCTGAGCAATCTACCGAATGAACGCACAATTTCGCTCCCGCTTGTAGATACTTTTTGCACTATGCTGGCTTCTTTCTATATCATGCGATTATCAACCAACCTATGCAAACAAGTATGGTTTGAAAATCTCTCCTGGCAAATTAGCTACAAACTTAAAAGAAATTGGAATTTTTGCATAACCAGAGCAATTTTGCCAGTTAAATGATTGTCAGAAGTCGCATAAAATGCGTAAGATAACCACTGATAGTTTAGCGACCAGCTAAAGCCAATGCTTCCTGACCAGTAGGAGATTCTAAAGTCCTAAGGCTGGGAAACAAGAAATGGTTCTCTTCTACGTATTGAGCACCAAACAGACCTTTTTCTGCCCAGAAATAACGGTCTGTAGTGTGTTCATTACGTTTTACTAGTAGCAATGCAGGTGGCGCGATACCTTCAGCTTGAATAAATTTTCTTGCTGCTGTCACAGGCTTTTCTTCGCCACTCTCGATGCTATATTGAGGCACATGTTCTAGGATTCGCCGCCCTTCTTGGCGACGACGACTTTTCCGCTTCCGTCTCCTTGCCAACCTATTTTCCTCCTCTTTCAAGCTATAGATTGTAGTGATAGCTACAAAATCCGTCGTAATTATATAGGTTCTAGTTCAAAAAATCAACCGTTTTTAAGGCTTTGATACAACTCAATTAATGTGTGAAAAGCTAGACAAATCAAATTTAGGGAAATATATAATTCCCTGAACCAAACCATTAGTAAGAAGATTTAGTTAAGCTTTATTAAATGAGCGAGGAACAAATTCCCCTCTTCTTTAATTTACCCTTAAATTCTATAATCTTGAGCAAAATCTGAAAAATGTTAATGTCTGCCAGTTCTGATTTTGTTGCTCTATGCCGAGAGCAAATAGCATTGTTAACCCAAGGGCTAGGAGCATCGTTAAGTGTTGTCTACTTAACACAAGAATTGGTGGGGTCTCCTACAGGTGAGGCAAAACTGATTCCTGTAGTGGTATATCCAGAGACGGCTATATTAAAGCAGGGTGAGGAGACTGCTGAGGTGAAAACACCTAAGCACATGAAAATCAGCAATGTTTTAGCTTTACCGCAATATCGGGGACAAACATTGCCGGATGATGGGGAATCATCAACTTCGCCACAGGATTCTGAAGCATCAGAGGAATACCTACTGAGTGAAAACCAAATTGTTTTACCCTTGAGTCATGAGGGTGTGATGATGGGGTTACTCGTGACGGGTAGAGAAGATAGGGCATGGAATGAACAGGAGCAAAGTCAGATTCAAAGCATAGCCCAAAGTCTAGCGATCGCCTGTATTTTAGATCAACGTCGAGCTTGGTTACAGCAGCAATTGCAACAACAACAGATTTTGCAAGAACAGCAGCGCGATTTGCTAGATAATCTCTTGCACCAGTTTCGTAACCCCTTAACAGCAATTAGAACCTTTGGCAAACTGCTAATGAAACGCTTGCGTGCTGGCGACCCGAACCGCGATGTAGCTGGTAACATCATCCGAGAAAGCGATCGCCTGCAAGAATTATTACTACAGTTTGATCAGGTCGTTGATTTATCAGAAGCAGATTTAGCACCTCTCCCACTTCCAGAAACTCAAGTAGTAGAAGCTACTCTGCAAAAAGAATCAACGAAGCCACCCTTGTTATTACCAGGAACAGGAGAAAAAGAAGCTGATTGTGCTTTAGCAGAGTTATTAGCGCCATTATTAGTGTCAGCTAAAGCAATTGCTCAAGAAAGAAATTTACAGCTAATTACTAAAATTCCCCGAAATTTGCCCTTAGTCCGTGCCAACACTAAAGCATTACAAGAAGTATTAAATAACATCATTGATAATGCATTGAAATACACGCCAGCAGGAGGCAAGATTTTCATTCAAGTAGGGCAAGAACAAGATAATTTACAAGGAATTGCCATTAGTGACACCGGGCCAGGGATTCCATCAGAAGATTTAGCACATATTGGCGAACGTCATTACCGAGGAGTACAGGCGCAAACAGATATCCCTGGTACAGGTTTAGGATTAGCGATCGCTAAACAGTTGATCGAGCAAATGCAGGGTAAAATCGAAGTTTTTAGCCCTGCAATTAATTCCACCATCGTCTCACCCAAAGCACCGGGGACGACGTTTATTATTTGGTTACCAGAAGTTGAAGGTTAGTCATTTGTTTTTTGTCCTTTGTCATTTGTCTTTTGTTCTTTGTGAATCACCAACGACCAATGACCAATGACTAATGACCAATGACCAATGACCAATAACTATTTGAGCGATAACAACAGGTTCTGATTGATAGTCATTTGTAGGTCGGTGTCGGGGTCGATGGCGATGAGGTCTACACTGTTCTTACCGAAGAACAAGCCTATCAAAGCACCGATACCAGCGCCGCCGAGAACTTCTTCTGTAGCGATCGCGCGATCGCCTGTGACTGCAGATACAGCAGCAGCAGCTCCAGCGCCTAGGACGGTATCTTTAATGATGCTTCCTGTACTAGTCCCCTTGTTGACGGTTTCTGTCTTGGTAATGACCTCAGAGGTGGCGCTAACTTGATATTCTTGGCCATTGGTCAATACTAGTTTTTGGGCGACGAATTGAGAACCGCCTTGTGCTGGTTTGATTTGACCAACTACCTGACTACCAGCCGGAATGACCACAACACCATCTTGGGTAATGACGTTTTGGGCTACGGTTAGGGTTAAAGGTGCAGTCTCAGTTTTGGTAACGAGAATTTTTTGCGCCTGATCGTACTTCACAGGAATAGCAGTTCCTTGAGGAATGGTGACTGCTACAGGTGTGGGTGTGGTAGATTGAGCCACCACAATGTAAGGCGAGTTAACAGCAGAGGCTTGATTGGAACTAACCAACGCTTGATAAATAAACGCTGCTACCTGCGCTCTTGTGGCGGTGGTTGTAGGATTGAGGAACTTCACATTGGGATAGTTCACGACAATTTGTTTTTCTGTAGCAGCTGCGATCGGACTCCGAGCGTAGTCAGCGATATTAGAAGCATCGTTGAAATATTGCAGAGTGCTTTCAATATTGCTACTAGGACTATATTCCAAACCGTTGGCGAGGGAAACTAGAACCTGCTGACGAGGAATTGCTTGGTTAGGTTCAAAGCGGTTACCGGGATATCCTGACAAGAAACCGATGGTATAAGCTTGCTGAATAGCACTAGCTGCCCAATAGTTGCTGGGTACATCTGTAAAGTTAATTGCTTGCCGTTGTGGAGATTTTTGGAAAGCTTTGTTAACCATAGCAGCAAATTGGGCGCGGGTAACTGGTTCTTCTGGACGGAAACTACCATCAGGAAACCCAGCAATTACTCCTCTTTGTGATAATTGTTGAATAAATTGTGCTGCCCAATAATTAGAATTAACATCAGAAAAAGTAGTTTGTGCAAAAGAAGGAGCAGCTGTAATTAAAGGTGCTACTGTAGCAGTTGTAATACTTAAAGCCATTAATGCAGCTGTTCCGGATTGCCAACGATTTAAAGCAAACATAGAGTTTTAGTCCAATATAATTTATTTGTTTTTCTGTTACTTACCTAGACAATTGATGGATGCTAATGTTCCTAAGTATTCTGCCTTTTTATAAAACCGTGACTTAAGTCACAGTTCGTTATTAAAGCATCTAGATAAAGTTAAAAACTGCAATACCAATAGTTTGATTTAAGCGTTAACCTAAGCAAACATTAAGGTATAGTATTGAGTTTTGATTGTTTATATTCAAGGCAAGATAAAATTATCCGGATGAAATAGAATTAGCCGGATAAAAGAGCTATTAAAAATTAAGCGATCGCACACATATAAAAAGTGGCGATCGCAGATTAGGGATGATTAAATTCAATACTGAAAGCTAGTTGAGTCTAGTAGCGGGATAATAGCAATCTAGAGTTCAATGTGATACCTAAATCCTGTTCAGGACGCAAGACGAAAACATCAGCTTGGTTTTTCCTTAGCAGTACACTTGCTCCAGCACCAGCCGCCGCACCAATAAGAGGTTCTAAAACTTCAATTTTGCGGTTACCTGTAACTAATGAAATTAAAGTTGCAGCACCAGCACCAATAGCAGCATCTGTTAAAATACTGCCTGTATCAGTTCCTTTAGATATTTTTTCAACTTGGGAATATGTGCGAGAACTAGCACTAATTTGCTGACGGCGACCAGAAGCAAATACTAATTCTTGAGCGACAAATCTCACACCTTGGTTATTGTTATTATTTCTGTCGCTAGAATAAACGCTACCGAGGTTTACAGGTTCTAGTCTACCAACAACATCAGTTCCACGAGGAATTAATACGTTCCTGTTATTATCGATAATATCACTGGCGATTTTGAGTGTTAGATCCATTCTTTCGCCGGGCTTAACAATTACTTTTTCTTTTTCGTATGTAACAGGAAAAGTTACATTAGCAGGAATAGTAACTGTTCGGGATTGGTTAATATTATATTGGGCACTAGCAGGAGCAGAGGCAAATAAAGGCGCGATCGCACCTGTAGTAATTGCCATTGCCATGAGTGCAGCAGTTCCAGTTTTCCAACGATAAAGGCGTGTCATACTAGGGGTTTCCGTTTAAGTCTGAGAGATTTTTAATGACGCATATTTACTGAATTTGTTTCAGCATATTTTGAAACCTGTCTATAGGGATATGCCGTAGGTAAAGTAGTTCTAAGACGCGCAGTATTTGCGATCGCTCTTCAGCCGTTATAGGCTGCTAATACGCGTCTATTAATTAGTTCGCTATACATATATGATATCTGACGGCAAACGTGGTCAGATTGTTCCTGAGGGTTGATATTTGCTAAAAAAAACTGGTGATGACAAAAATAGTCAAATCGTAGGAAATATATAAATACAGGATTTGATAAAGATATTTGGCGATGTCTTATTCTCATCATATCTCTATAGGATTCATATTTGATTTTTGGAATTTACGTAGTAGTGGCGTGTCTAGCCTTAGATGTTGCAATAAAGATTAATTTTATCCGCGTTTATCTGCGTTTATCGGCGGTTAATTTTTTCTAGTAGCAACTTAAAACAACTGTAGCAACGTACTGGTTTTGCTACATGGTATTGAGATTTTTTCAAAAATCAAATCTGAATTCCTATACTCCAGTCATCAGTAATGCATTGCATTTTATACTGGCAATTAAGTTTAGGGTAAAAGCATAAGGGGAAGAGTTAAAGGTTTACTCCCTTTTCCCTTTCACTTTTCCCCCTTCACCAACTACTATTAACTCCACATCTATATATAGTGACTTGTCTGGGTTGGGATTTTTTAAGATTAATTACAAAATTCCATGCTCCGACTATTGTGAGAAAACCTTGGCAGAAAAAATTGTCTGATAGTAGCCTTTATTAGACTTGACAATGTGACAAACTAGCTGCTCAATCTGGGAGATTACAATTTTTTTGTCGTCAAGGGAAAATATTTTAGTCAACTCTCACCATACTGCTACGGCTCACTCAATTTGCAGTTGTGATTCTTCTACTACCCATGCATAGCCGACGCAAGCAGAGGTTTATTTGATTTTTCTGGGTAAATGTGAAATGCTTTAGCCAGTTCTCCCTAGCCAAACTAGACGATGAATATTTGCCTTAACTTGGCCGTTTATTCGATTGTCAAACAAGTCAAAAATCAAAAACCTCTACTTTCCCAACTAGCAAATATGCTTACCGAGCTTTCTTCTTAACCAACAGGGGTAAATATAGGCGCATCTTGCAAGGAGTTTAATTTTTCTTTGCGCTTTACAAAAATCCTTTAGCCAACAACAAAAAACTGCTGATTATGATGTTAAATTTTGTAAAATAGAAGTCTTCAAGGCTAGAATACACATATATAGATAGTTAAACTAACAAGAAGTGCATCTTTACTGTTAATTATTAAAAGTAAATGTGGCCCAATAGCCTCAATGATCCCAATACAACTAATTCTCAAAAATTTTCTCAGTTACCGTGATGCAACTTTAGATTTTCGCGGTTTACATACAGCTTGTATTTGTGGTTCCAATGGTGCGGGTAAATCTTCCCTTCTGGAAGCAATCACTTGGGCGATTTGGGGTGAAAGCCGCGCCGCTGCTGAAGATGATGTTATTCATACAGGCTCTAAAGAAGTTCGGGTTGATTTCACTTTCCAAAGTAACCAACAAAAATATCGAGTGATTCGCACCCGCGTGCGGAGTGGAACTAGTGTTTTAGAATTCCAAATCGAAACGCCTAATGGTTTTAGTCCTCTGACTGGCAAAGGAGTGAGGGCAACCCAAGATTTGATTCTAGAACATATCAAGCTGGATTACGATACTTTTATTAATTCTGCTTACTTACGTCAAGGGCGGGCGGATGAATTCATGCTGAAGCGCCCGACGGAACGCAAAGAAATTTTAGCGGAGTTATTGAAGCTGAATCAGTATGATGATTTGGAAGAACGCGCTAAGGAATCATCCCGTCAGTTTAAAGCGCGGGTGGAAGAATTGGAACGTTCTTTAGAGTCAATTAAAATTCAGTTACAACAGCGTGAAACAACGCAAGCGCAAAAAGTTGAGTTAGAAGCAGAACTTAACCAACTGCAACAAGTGCAAGCTTTTGAAACGATTCAATTACAAAGTTTGCAGGTTGTACAGCACCAACGCCAAACAAAAGTAGAACAACTAAATTTTGTAAGACAACAATACCAAAATCTGACTCAAGATTGCGATCGCCTACAACAAGAGCAGTTAGCTGTTAAAAACCAAATTGCGGAATTAGAAAAGATATTAAGCCAAGAAGCGGAAATAAAAGCTGGATATCAACAATATCAAACATTACAATCCCAGGAAGAAGCGTTTGCTAACAAATTCGCGGAATTTACCCGCGCGCAACAAAACCGTCAACAAAAGCAACAGCAGCTTACCAAACAAATTAATGAAATTGAACGCCAACTGCAACAAGCGCAAGCTCAATTAGAAGCTTTGCAGCAACAAGAACGGGAAATTCAGCAAACCCTTACCAAATCTGGTGAGGTAGAAGCTGGTTTGGCGCAACTCACCGCCGCGCGTCAAAGAGTAGCGCATTTCGATCAGTTGCAAATGCAAGTGTCTCCCTTGTTACAACAACGCGCCACTTTACAAAGCCAAATAGATAGATTCCATGCGGGTTTGGTGGCGCGCTTAGAACAGCTAGCAAATACAGAAAATCAACTCCAACGACAACAACATCGCCAACCACAACTGCAACAGGCTGTGATGGATGTGGCTATTCAAATTGAGGAATTGGAGAAAAAGCGGGTTTATTTGCAACGTGTACAGGAGAAAGGACAAGAAAGACGACATTTTATTGAACGGCTACAAGCGCACCAAAGAGATTATGAAAAACTCTTAGGAGAACTAGAGCAAAAACTGCAAATGCTCCAGACTCCAAATGCGCTGTGTCCCCTGTGCGAACGTCCCCTTGATGAGCATCACTGGGATCGAGTGGTATCTAAAACTGAAGAGGAATTAAAAGATACACAGGGACAGTTTTGGGTAGTTCGCGAACAAATGGCTGTATCTGATAGAGAGATTCAAGTCCTTCGGCAAGAATACAGAGATATTCATCAGCAATTAGCCAGTTATGATACCTTGCGCGAACAACGGGGACAGTTAGCCGCTCAGTTAGAAGCTACCAGCGATGTGCAGCAACAGTTACAACAAATTGCGGCAGAAAAACAACATTTAGAGCGATCGCTCCAATTAGGTGATTACGCCCCCGACAAGCAAGCCGAACTACAGCAGCTAGACCAATATCTGCAAAAACTCAATTACAATGAACAAGACCATGCCCTAGCCCGTAGCGAAGTCGAGCGTTGGCGGTGGGCAGAAATTAAACAAGGGCAGATTAAAGACGCAACTAAGCGGCAAACGCAACTAGCAGCACGTAAGCCAGAATTAGAAGCAACTATAGCCCAATTACAAACCAGAATCCAGCAAGAGCAAGTAAATTCTGAGTGCGCCCAACAAATCGCCGCCCTCGATCGCTATATTACAGAACTAGGCTACAGCCCTGAGCAGCACAATCAATTGCGAATGGCTGTGAAGCAAAATCAAGCTTGGCATTTGCGCTATCAACAAATGCTCTCAGCCCAGCAACAGTATCCCCAACTACTGACGCGATCGCAAGAATTAGCAGCAGCCAAAACTGCGAGATTGACAGAACGGCAAACCCTAGCCAGTCAAATTGACAGCATTAGCGAGCAATTAGCAGAAACTGCTAACCCAACAGCGCAAATTCAAACATTAGAACAGCAACTCCAGATTCGCAGACGACAACTCGACGAACAAATTGCCAAATTAGGGCGTTTGGAACAGTTGGCTGTACAGCTAGAATCGCTGCAAATTCAGTACGAACAGCAGCAACAGCAATTACAATCCACCAAACAGCAACAACGCGTCTATCAGGAATTAGCGCAAGCTTTTGGTAAAAATGGTATCCAAGCATTGATGATTGAAAACGTCTTGCCGCAGTTAGAAGCCGAGACAAATCAACTACTTTCCCGACTCAGCGCCAATCAACTGCACGTACAATTTATTACTCAAAAAGCTGGACGTAATGGTAAATCAACTAAGAAGAATGTCAAGCTAATAGACACCTTAGATATTTTAATCGCTGATGCCAGAGGCACAAGATCCTACGAAACCTACTCTGGTGGAGAAGCCTTTAGAATTAACTTTGCCATTCGCCTCGCCCTAGCCAAACTCCTAGCGCAGAGGGCAGGAGCAGCATTGCAATTGTTGATTGTCGATGAAGGATTTGGCACACAGGATGCCGAAGGATGCGATCGCCTAATTGCAGCCATCAATGCGATCGCCTCTGATTTCGCCTGTATCCTCACCGTCACCCATATGCCCCACTTGAAGGAGGCTTTCCAAGCGCGGATTGAGGTTGATAAAAATCAGGAAGGCTCGCACGTGCGGATTTTGACTTGAGGACTGGGGACTGGGGACTGGGGACTGGGGATAAGGGAGATGAGGGAGATGAGGGGGATGAGGGAGAAAAAACAATTACCAATTACCAATTACCCATTACCAATTACCAATGCCCCATGCCCCATGCCCAATGCCCTATGCCCATTCACATCCTTTCCGCCACCTGTTTGAGCCGAATTAGTTGCGCTTGCATATCTTGTTTTGTCCAAGCGGCGGCGAAGGTATTGAAACCCCAACTGACTAAGGGGTTGGGGATGTCGAACTCAAAACGATTGATTAGCTGCGTTCCCTTTTCTAGGGGTTGACATTCCCAGCGATCGCGTCCTTGGAAAAATCCTTTAAATTCCCAAACCACTAAACCTGGTTGTCGTTCTGCGACAACCGTTTTTAATGTGGGTTGAATTACTGGAATTTGAATAGTGAAACGGCTTTGGCTCCCAACATCCGTACTCCAGACTTCACCCACAGGTTCGCAACGTAAAACCGGATTTAGCCAGCGATGCATAAGAGTTAAATCGGTAATACAATGCTCCACTACCGTAGCTGGGGCATTAATTTGAATCGATTGTTCCAGAACTTGGGGCATATGGTTGATGCAGCTTTTGCAATTAGAGTAACTCAAAATGGGGACTGGGGGTTGGGGACTGGGGACTGGGGAACTCGGGGCCCCCTCTGGGGATAAGGGGTAATGGGGACTGGGGACAAGGGGAAATAACAAACACCCAACTACCAATGACAAATGACCAATGACCAATGACAAATGACCAATGACCAATAACAAATGACAAACCCTGAAGATTAAAAATTACTCAGGATACCAATGTCAAAGATACTTTTACTGGTACATTGTTAGGCTAAATACTCGTGAACTTACGGGGATAAAGGATTGAGTAAGACAATCCATGTCAGAACACTGAAGTGTTTTGGCGTAACAATCAACTTTTAATTCCGAAAAACCATGAATACAACTTGGCTAGGAATAACCCAGGTATTAGATATTGGTTGGTCAATCAGGGTGCAGCAGCTTTTGGCACAATCACCAAGCCTACCACCGGAACAATCGGTGGTTAATCAAGGGATTGGTGAGGTGCGAGGAATTGTAGACCAGATAATTCTGTTTACACCTCGCTTGCTAGGAGCAGCAGCCATTCTGTTAATTGGTTGGCTAATTGCTGCAATTATTGCCGCAGTCACTAGGGGAATCCTCAATCGCACTGATATAGATAACCGCATCGCTTCAGGAGTAACAGGCCGGGACAATGTTCCCAATGTGGAACAATTAATCTCCGGCTTAGTTTTTTGGAGTATTATTCTTCTGACTGCGGTAGCTGTTCTACAGACTTTAGGGCTAGAGGTAGCTTCTCGACCATTAAATAATTTTGTCGATCAGCTTGCAGGGTTTTTGCCAAAGTTGTTTGGTGCAGCAATTCTTTTGGGCGTTGCTTGGTTATTAGCTACCGTTGTGAAGCTGGTAACGATTCGGGGACTACAAGTGTTGAGGTTTGATGAGCGTTTGAATCAACAAGCGCAAGATGCTGACTCTACACCAGGACTGAATCAGTTATCTGTTACAGAAACAATTGGTAATGCTCTGTACTGGTTCATCTTTTTACTATTTATTGTCCCGGTGTTAGATACTCTGGGGCTAAGGGAAGCATTACAACCAGTCAAAGCTCTGATTACAGAGATTTTGTCAATTCTGCCCAATATTTTAGCTGCAACATTAATTGCGGCTGTGGGTTGGTTTGTGGCTAATCTCATTCGTCGGGTTGTTACCAATTTATTGATTACAACTGGAATCGACCATTTGGGTAGTCGTTTTGGACTTTCGCCCAATGTCGGAGCGCAACCACTGTCGAATATTCTCGGCACTGTGGTTTATATTTTGATTTTGATTCCTGTTGCGATCGCAGCACTGAATGCTTTGAAAATTGAGGCGATTTCAGTCCCTGCGATCGCCATGTTACAACAGGTGCTTAATGCCTTACCTGCAATTTTTACAGCCATCGGCATTCTGATTATTGGCTATTTCTTGGGAAGGTTTGTCTCGGAAGTCGTCACGAGTATCCTTACCAGTTTAGGCTTCAACAACATTTTTTCAGTGCTGGGTTTGCCATCTCCAAGACGAACAGCAGTCTACACGGAAGCCGGCGCACCAGTAACTACACCCACCCGTACCCCATCAGAAATTGTCGGTATTATTGTCTTCGTCGGCATTTTACTCTTTGCGACGGTAGCAGCTGTCAATATCCTCAATATTCCTGCACTCACAGCGCTAGTATCGGGAATCTTGATTATATTCGGCAGAATTTTATCGGGATTAGTGGTATTTGGTATTGGGCTATTCTTAGCAAACCTAGCTTTTAGCATCATTGTCAGCTCCGAAAGTGCCCAAGCCAGGATTTTAGGACAAGTAGCACGGATTGCCATCCTGACTTTAGTCTCAGCAATGGCACTGCGACAGATTGGCGTAGCCAGCGATATTGTAAATTTAGCATTTGGGCTTTTACTCGGTGCGATCGCAGTGGCTATTGCCCTAGCTTTTGGTCTTGGCGGTCGAGATGTAGCCCGCGAACAAGTTAAAGAGTGGTTAGACTCTTTTAAGAGTAAGGGCTAACCAACATAATTACTAATTCGTAATTCGTAATTCGTAATTAAACTAAGGGTTAGAGGAAGCGAACTCTATAGGTTGCGCTGTTATAGGCGGGGTTTCAATCCAAACCGATAACGTAATTACAAATTAGTAACTCCGAATTACGAATTGTTAATGTTTTTCTCGGCAGTTTGTCTGCAAATCTCGGCACTTGCTACTAAAAGCATGACAATCTAAGAAAATATCTCGGCAAATCACCTTGAGATATTAAAAGTTAAAGCTTTGAACTTGGTTGTTCAACCATAGAAGTTGACATTCCGAGTTCAAAGCTTCAATTTTGCAGTTCCAAGCTCGACATTTCTATTTTTAAACTAGAAGTTTCTAGTTTCAAGCTCGACATTCCGAGTTCCAAGCTCGAAGTTTCTAGTTTCAAACTGAAAGGTTCTAGTTCCAAACTCGAAGTTTCTAGTTTCAAGCTCAAATGAATGGGTAATAAGTGAGAATTCCCACCCATTACCCATTACCCATTACCCATTACCCATTACCCATTACCCATTACCCATTACCCATTACCCATTCCACTTATCGTCCAACAGAGTTAGAGATATCTCTACCTGCTCTAGCTGCGCTATCTTTTACACCGCCAGCAGTTTCCTTAGCACCTTCTACATAGCCGGAGCCGAATTCTTTCAAAGCTTCACCTGATTGTTGACCAATCCGTTGCAATCGTTCGCCAGGATTACCTTTTGTTTCGCGAGCTTCGCGGTTCCATTGTCCTATAGTTTTTGGTCTTTGAGCATCATTTTGTTCTACACTTTCTCGAACTTGCTGGCGTAACTGTGAGTTACTGCGTCCAGAATCAACATTTGTGGTGAGTACAATCAAACCAACTACAGCCACAGCCAAAAACCGCTTGACCTGAAGTCCTTGAAACAGAGAAGTGATTTTTGCGATCGCGTTAGAAATCAAATTTGTCATCCCAATACTCCGTTGGTGCATTCTTAATTTTTTTCAGACCTTCGCAATATCATTGGCTCACTCTAAATTCAGTTAATGACATGATAAATAAGCTGATTTTCTAGATGTCATCAACTTAAAGTTTAATTATTTTAGAGATTAAGTAATGCAATCTGGTGCAATACTGCCTATTTTGAAGCAAATTGTCTGTTTTGATTACAAATTCCAGACTAACTGTAAAAAAATAATAATTCCTCTAACAAAAGTCAGAGGTTGCTTCTAAATAAGCAATACTTATTTAAGTCTGTGGTATGGCAAATATCTGATTTTGCAACTGAATCAAGCAAAATAAATTTCAATTTTCATACACATGATTAATTCTTATTGAGCCTCTGTTGATTAAATAAGAGAAAAACCACAAAGGTATATCTTGGTAGTAAAATGCAGATTATTGTAGCTGCTGCGATTTGTCTATTAAACCAAAATCTCAAAAAATATATCTCTAGGCTTATTCCTGAAGAAATATGGAATATATAGTGGGCAATGGTGCGTTACGGCTAAATTTAATTGTCTCTGTGTCCGAAATCATTTCGTAGCCGTAACACACCCTACATTTTATAAATGGTCTTTAAATAAATCTGTTTTAGGGTTGATGATAATTTGAATTTTAAATTTTGAATGTTTAATTCCCTCTTCAGGGGTACAGTATTGCTTTCCCTTGGGCGGAAGATTTTGGTCTTTATAAATACTAATATCTTTGCTTAATTATGCTGCTTTCTGTATGCGGTGTTCCGCTATAGGAATCTGCATTTTCTCACTGCTGCCAGGTTAAGTAATTTGGAGACTTGAAGTTATGCGCTGGGAATTTGGGCGAAGAAGTACCAATGTTGAAGACAGGCGAGGAGCTAGGATTTCGGCTCCTGTGGTGGGAGGTGGTATCGGAGCAGTTATTTTATCTGTGATAGTTGCTTTATTAGGTGGCGATCCTAGCGTCATTTGGGAGCAACAACCAAGCGATCGCCCTGACTCGCAATCTTCCCAAACCCAACGTTCCGCAAATAGCGATCGCATGGCTGATTTTGTTTCCGTTGTCCTCGCAGATACAGAAGATACCTGGAGCAGCTTGTTTCAGCAACAAGGAAAAACTTATCGGGAACCGACTTTAGTTTTATATTCGGATGCGGTGGAATCGGCTTGCGGCTTTACGCGATCGGCTGTTGGGCCTTTTTATTGTCCTAGCGATCAAAAGCTCTACATAGATTTAAGCTTTTATGGGGATCTAAAAAATCGCTACCAAGCACCAGGAGATTTTGCCCAAGCTTATGTAGTTGCTCATGAAGTTGGACACCATGTCCAAAATCTCATGGGAATTTCTCAACAGGTACGAACCTTGCAGCGTCAAGCTGATGAAGTAGAAGCCAATCAACTTTCAGTGCGCCAAGAATTACAAGCTGATTGTTTTGCTGGAGTTTGGGCATATCATGCCGATCGCTCACGTCAAATTCTAGAATCAGGTGATATTGAAGAAGCGCTCAATGCTGCAAGCAGTATTGGAGACGATCGCTTACAAAATCAAGCTAGAGGATACGTGATTCCTGAATCCTTCACTCACGGTAGTTCGGCTCAAAGAGTCCGTTGGTTTAAACGCGGTATTCAAACAGGTAATCCTGAACAATGTAATACTTTTAAAACCACAAATCTTTAAAATTTAGGGAATAATCAGCTAATTGAGGCGGTTATCATAACTAATCCAAAATCCAAAATCTAAAATCCAAAATTGTATAAGGATGCTCAAATACTCGCTAAAGCTTTGCTCCAGCGAGTTGATCTGAGCTGATCAAATCGCCAAATTAGCTGTCAATTAACTTGAAGCCCCAAGGTTTGAGGGCTGCTTTGGCTATTTCTTTATCTATACCTTCGTAAGCTTCCCATTCAAATGGGTGATCTTTAGGATGTCCTTCGCCAACATTACCCGCAACTTTAATTATGGGACAGTTAGCCAAGCGATCGCGCTCCAGTCGTTTTGGCAATGCTAATTGGACTTTGCGCCCAATAAATTTCGATACACTTTCTTTAGCTACAGATTCACGGATTAAACAGATATCACCAGCCATACCCCAAGTAGTTTGGTAGATATAAAAGAAAGATATGTAGGTTTGTGGCTTTAGGGATCTTTTGATAACTTGCATTACTTGTAATCCTTACACAAGACGGAAAAATTCGTTAAAAAACGATAATCATCCACATACTAACAGCCAGCCCAATCGTTGCTAAATGTTGCCAGAGTAGGGCTTTCAGCGGTTGACGTGCGATGTTTTGCGTTAATACTACGGTTAGCAACACGGATATAATCAGGGTGCTGCCTTGCAGAAAGTCAATTACTGCGGGGTGTGCTATCAATACGGGTAACTGTTCTCCATTTAAACCAAAGGTAGCAAAAGTTACAGGAAGAATTCGCCCACCTTCTCCTAAACCTAAACGCAGATAATGGGCAAAGTTACCTCCTAATACTAATGGTAGGTAACCATAAGCAAGCTCAATAAATTTTTTAGGTTTTCGTCCAGAATTAAACAGTTGCGTGAAGCCGTAAGCTAGTAAGCAAATCGCTGCCGGAATAATCAACACTACCACAGACAATCCTAAATGCTGCCAAAAAATTGTTAAATCTAGGTTTAAACCTAACCAAGCTTGTAATTCTGGCAAGCGATGCAGATATATACCACCCAAGAGCAAAAATAACAGCGCTACTTCATAGTTATGGGCAACATGAGTTGTCCAGAGTTCAATTCCTGGGGGACGTAAGTTAAACTCGACGGAACGATGGGGACAGGCTTTCAGGCAGGTCATGCACAGGACACAATCTTTGTTATCTTCTAATTGTGCAGGATGGGAGTACAAAGGACAGCCGTTGGTTTCCATGCCCTCACCTTTTTGCGGCCCGCCTTTGTAGCATTGGTAAGTCGTACAACTGGCGGAACAAATTCCTTGCTGGGCGCGGAGTTCTGTCATTGAGAGTTTAGCAAATAATCCATTCATGCCGCCGATGGGACAAAGATAGCGGCACCAAAACCTGCGCTCAAACAGGGCGGAAAATATCATTGCCCCAGCGGTGATTAATAGCAGCAAGCAACCCGAAAGGTAAGCTGTATCTTCTAACTTCCAGAGTTCTTCCCATAAGAAAATCAGGGTAAATAGCCCAAATAAAAACCAGCCACCCCATTTCTCAGCTTCTTCTCGTGGCCAGCGCTGGAGTTTTCGCGGAAACAACTTCAGCGATAATTTTTGCGTAATTTCACCGTAAATCATAAACGGGCATACAGAACACCAGATGCGCCCCAGAAAAGGGAAGAGGAAAAGAAAGAACGGCCACCACCAAGCCCAAAACAGATTTAAAGCAAAATTGCGATCGCGTGTTTGAGGGCCAATAAATAATACACCAAGCAAAAAAGCGAAGGCTGCAAAGGTAAAACCATAATTAATGCGATCGGGCCACCAGTCACTACGTAAGAACCTCCGCAAACCAGGATAAGCATTTAATAAATTAACGCGAAATTGCTTTTTCTGGGGTTCGGCTGACCAAAAGATTTCTTCTGTGAGTTCTTTCCCTTCTCCTACTTGGACGATCGCCCGTTCCACTAAATTTTTCAATTCTTTAAGATTACCCGGGAAGTCGTAAGTCTGTAGGCGGCGTAAGGCTTCGGGGGTAATATGCGGTTTGGATAAACCGCGCGCACGGCTGTAGAGACTGATGTAATATTCCACCTGTGCTTTAATATCAGCTTTGCGTACCCGCAGAGGCGGTACTTTCATTACATGACCGATACAGCGCTCAATCTGAGAATCAGCTTTTTCAGAAACAATAAGAATTCTGGCTTGACTGCTACGTGGTTCCGCTTTGGGTTCTCCCGGACGACTAATAGGAGTATATGTATTTGTAGTGAGTAAATTGGCGACTTCCGGTAATAATTCTGTTGGCAATTCTTGGAGATTATTGAGAATTAAACTACCTTCCCCTAACCATTCCAATAATCCTGGTTTTCCGCCAGCGCGTCCGAATAACTCTGCGCCACTGGTTTGCAGAATACCACAATTGATTTTAATAATTGGCTCTCGCCGCTGCGGAGAACTAAAGTGAATTAAAGTCGCAATATTATCTTTTTCTAACCCAGGTTCGCCAAAGATTTCTACAGATTTGCGATCGCTGCTAGCTTCTCGGATTTGCTCCCGCAAACGTATAGCATACCGACTTGTACCCACAATTCCCCGTTGAGCCTTGGTGACTAAATATGGTCGCAAAGCTACAGCACGTTCTTGTTCATAGCTTAAAGCCGATGTTACCTCAGCCAATTCTTGCGCCAATAGCCGGAAAAAAGCTTGATTAATTTCTGGGTATTGAGTGACTAAAGCGCGAAATTTATCCGCAGGTACAACCCATAATTGACATTCTGAGAGGGTAGTAATTGCAAATGGTGTTGATTCATCTAACAGTAATTCTTTGAGGTGAATCACTTCTCCCGGGAGAAATCCCCGAGGTAAGGCTGAGTTAGTTTCACTAGGTTCGCTTTCTAACTGACCACTTTGGACAACATAAAGTGCTTGCGGAGGAGAACCTTCGCTTACTAGAGTAGTGTTAGCTGGCACAACTTGTAACTCCATCACCTGAGCGATCGCTTCTAAAACCGTAGGTGAGAGAATTTCTAAAGCTGTACGTTCTTGTAGCCACACTGTATCTGGAGATGTCATCATCAGTTTCTCCATGCAGGCTGCTTACGGTATAAAAGGAATTATCCCTGATAATGGAATAGCTGCGTGATGAGTTGGTCAGATCTCCCAAATCTCTGGGTTCCCTTGGCAATGTTAGGTTTAATTGTGATCGCGGCGGTGTTTTTTAGCCGTAGCGGTTAATTTTGTAATCTCAGAAGATGAGAGGCTATGGAGAAAATAGAACAGTATCGCCAAAGTATCGAAGAACTGTTAATTTCTCATGCTGATTCTGACTCTAGTGATTTAGATATAGAATCTCAGTTAATTCTTGATACAAAAAACGCTCATTACCAGTTATTAGAACTTGGGTGGGAGGGAATGAAGCGAATTTATAACTGTGTAATGCACTTAGACATCAAGGATGGCAAAATTTGGATTCAGCGCAACATGATAGATGTTGATATTGCCCAAGAATTATTAGAGATAGGTATAAAAAAAGAAGATATTGTGTTGGGATTACATCCACCTTATAAGCGTCCCTATACAGGATATGGTGTGGCTTAGGAAGTGCGATCGCGTAATTTAATCTACGCAGTTTATCTTATATTATTGGTAACAAAACCCTATTGTATATGAGGACAAATACAAAATAGAAGCTCTTAACTAGTGCTGTAAAGCACTAGCAACAAGTAGCATAAACGCTCCCTACCTCGGGCTATAAGATATAATTTGAACTCAGGAAACTAGATAGCAACTGTAACGTCAAAGAAACTATCTGAATACTCATTCGCTATCAGGATGCACTTAACCCTCTTTTGTCACTCTAGGCAGAGGAAAAGTAGAAATCAGGGTGAATCAGGGATATAAAAATTGAACTGGTGAGGCTATAAATAATAGATTGAAGTTTAAAAAAACCCAAAGCTAATTGAGGAATAGGAAAAACCGTTAACCAGGGATATATCAGATTAAATAAAGTAAAAGGTTGAATAATCAAACGAAGATTGTTAAGAATGTTCTTCCAGCCATTTCCATTATCCCACCAAGGATGTGAAACAAATTTTGACTCTCGTTGTGATGGAGACTGAAACAGTTGCTCCGAATGCAGACTAACCATTAAATAAGCACTGCAAATAATTTCCCACCATCGCTCAATATCTGGGTAGTGAGTCAGGCGAAAATCTGACCAACCTAATTCATTCTTACTTTGTTTTAACCCGTACTCGACCCAAGTTCTTAAACCGTAAAAATTTCCAACTTCTCTTGGCGTAATGTCTGGATATTTACTCATCACATACCAAGTAGTGTTATCAGGCAAATTTTCTGGATCTGTAGTAATTTGCCAATATCTAAGTTCTCCACGTTTTCCCGGAATAATTTCTCTAATAAATCGATTTTCCCGACTCAAGTCAGAGAATACCCTTTGAAACTTCTGCCACTTTAAATATTGAATATGTTGTCGTGGAAGTATTTCTACATAATGATTTGACCGAATCGCTACTATATAGTTCAAGTTTAGTTCATCTAATACAGATATGAAATTCTTACCACTCTCTCCATATAAGCTATCTGCAAGTACTAAGTTGAATTTAAAACCCATTGATTGTAGCTTTTTTATCAGTATTGCTGCTATTTCTGGTTTAGTGCGGTACTTATCTCCTGCCTGTAATCTTTCCCTGGGTTTATACACTTCAAACAGTAATGGAAATGTCATCCCACAGAAAACACCATATACTGTCACTGCCACAATTCCATTATCTGTTTTTCCCAAATTTCCTATATACTGCCGTTTCACATAATCTGTCTTGCTCCCTTTCTTTTTATCCCCTGTCTCATCAATAATTAAAATGATTGGTCTACCTTTTAGCACTTGTAAAATTAACTCTAACCTTAAGGTTCTTAACTTTTCTATATCCCAAGGTGATGTAGTTAGAAAATGATGCAACCCTTGCTGGTTATCTAATCCTACGATTTTTGCTATTTCTGGCAATGTTTTACGTTTTAGATCAGAAATGCAGCCTACATGGAGATATTTAAAAGCCTCGAAACTCCTAACATCTGGAAACAGACTTTTATACCACTGGCAATATTCGTCCACAAATTTGACTGTTGGTGCGGCTGGACGGGGCTGTACCATGCTCTGTGTCTTGGTTCTAGCATTTTTACCTTATTATACTACTGCCAGAGTGACAAAACAGGGTTAATATTTAGTAACCTCAGCGTCACCGCTACTAGCAAAGTAGTACGCAAATTTAAATAATTCCCGAAAAATTATCACTATTAAGTGCTTATTCCGGAGAATTGGGATGAGTAGCTAGTTTAACTATGCAATTCTCAAGGTAATAAAAGCATGACAAATATTCCTAAACAATCCCATGTGAGCAACGTTACCAGTCATATACCGCAAGGCGTGATTTTAACTTTAGCGCTAACCAGTCTCCTATCCTACGGAATTGGACTTAGCAGTAATAATACTGCTACTGCGGCTCCGCGCACAGCACAGATACAATTATCCCAAAATGTCCAAAATACTGGAAACAGACTACCCAAAGTTGTGGCTCAAGCTGTACTTAATGATGTATCAAAGCGTTCTGGAGTAGCGATCGCTAATTTAAAAATAACTCAAGCTACAGCCAAAACCTTTGCTAATCCTTGTATTTTCCAGTTTGGGGAAGTTTGCACAAGGGAATATCGGCCAATTCAGGGTTGGGAAGTAATTGTGCAAGTTAATGAGCAATCTTGGACTTATCACGCCAATAGAAATGGCTCACAAATTCTCTTAGATCCCAAAATTAATGTATCGGGAAATGTTACTTTACCAAGAGCGATCGCTAATAAAGTTTTAGCAGATGCGGCTAAACGTTCTGGAGTAGCAGTTACAAATTTACAAATTACCCAAGCGACAGCCAAAACTTTTGGTAACGAATGTCATTTTAATTTTGGCGAAGTTTGTGCAGAGATTTACAAACCTGTTGAAGGCTGGGAAGTAATAGTTAAGGTAAAAGAGCAATCTTGGACTTACCATGTGAATAAATCCGGTTCACAAATTGTTTTAGATCCCAAAATTAAGACATCGCCAAATGCTAGTTTACCAAGAGCGATCGCCAATAGAGTTTTGGCAGATGCGGCTAAACGTTCCGGGGTAGCAGTTGCAAATTTACAAATAACTCAAGCGACAGCCAAAACTTTTGGTAATCCTTGCGAATTTAACTTTGGTGACATCTGTACTAGAGAATTTAATCCTGTTGAAGGCTGGGAAGTAATAGTTAAGGTAAAAGAGCAAGCTTGGACTTACCATGTCAATAAATCTGGTTCGCAAATCGTTTTAGATCCAAAAATTAAGGTATAGGCAAATGTTGCTTTATATTCTAGAGAGCACAGTTATGCTTGCCCTCTAGAATATATTGATATGCCGCAAAGATTATTTGAATTGGTATAAGCTGCAAAATTCTTGTGTAGCCAATTTGCAATAGCAACAGGCGATCGCAGATGTAAATTTCTCAAATGGACATACTCTGGTTGAGTAAATAGCTGGGGGTATTCCCTGCGCTTTTTATAGTAAGTCTTTAGCGCCCACAAAATTAGGAATCGTGGCTAAAAGTAGTTTGTCATGTTTCGCAGTTGCCATTGCAGACTTCTTGTTGTATCACTACCCGCGACATTGTGCGCCGCAATATTCGACTCATCACCCTGACCAAAAATAATCTAACCACATAATTGATGGATGATCAGTACAGTAGCGCAGTTTTTTGGGATGCGATCGCCCTTGCACCATAGTATAAAAATTATCCCTTATGTGTTATCTAACATTGATTTGTCACCTTTCTCACTGCAATATTCATTCACTATTGAGAAAAACTATTATTTGTATTGAAGAACACAATAGTTATGATCAGGAGCAAACTCAACTATTAATTATGCTATTAGTCTTGATTTATCTAGGATTGATGAGTCTGTAAATTGCAGCGAAATCCATAAAAGTTATCAAATACTTGCATTTATTCTTGACTTCAGTTACATTCAAAGTAGGTATAAAATCAAAGCCCAATGAAAATTTCAGTAGATGAAACGAGTAAAAGGGATGGCAATTTCTTTAAAAACTGAATATAACTGCAAAATTAACAATATTTGCTGGAAAATAGTTCCCTACCTCCAAAAATCAGCAACTTATTTATTCACAGTTAATTTTGCTTTTTTTAACCTTACACAATGTCAGTAAAGGTGATAAAACAAAATACCTAATTTTTAGTTATAAAATTCTATTTTTTTCTAGCTTAATTGAGAATCTTTATCAATATGTTTTTAAAGCCCAATAGAGATAAATACTTAAAAGACCATGAATCAATCCAGACAATTTCTCTATCTGATGGCGGATTACATCCAGCAGTAGGAGTATATAAGCGAAATGCGATTCAATCTATTAGATGGTGGCGAAAACAGCTAAGTTCCTTAGTAAAACAGTACAAATGTAAATTTATACCTACAGATGTAGAGACACGGACTACAAATGATTATATATATCATTTAATTAAAAAAAATTTAAATAACTCCCGTAATTTTAGCCAGATTTATGACTGTGTTATCAGTTACTTGAATCGCTTAAGTAGGCTAAAGCTACAATACTTTGACTGTGGCTCTTTCATCAAGAGTACACAAGGCTGTCATCAGCAATTGAGAATTTTTCAACTGTCAAATGGCAAAGGATACAAAAATAACTTTGTCGGTACGGAAGAAATTTTTCTCAGCTTTTCTACCCCTATTGTGGAGAATTTATTAACCGGAAATAGGTTTAGTAGAAATGAATGTTATAAAGTGGCTACCTGGTTTTATCCAGTTAATTCAGTTAATTGTAGGCTATGGTAGCCAGGCTCACAATTTTATTTTGTCCTCACATTGTCCATAAAATATCAGCATGAGATCAGGTAGATGAATACTTTTTTCTGTTCAGACAATTCTAAACAAATAGGAGAAGATTTAATTGGTAGCGCTACCAATTCCGAAACTTATATTTTAGTTGAATGTCCACCACCTTGGACTTCAGAAGCTTTTAATTCTAAATGGGTACCTAGTAATTTAAAGGCTTTGGTAGATGATGTAAAACGTGCTAAATTACCAATTCGCTTTCTATTAATTGCAAATGATTTATCGCATAAAGTCGAACAAACAACTCTGTTAATTTACCAAAAACAAAAGGGCTTAAGTCAAGGATACCGTAAGCATGAATTTCAGCTAGCGAATATTGAGCAAGTAGCAACGCTACTAAAGAAATTCTTATGGGGTAATGTTTCTGATTATGAAAGAGAAACTAAAGTTACTAGAGATATTTTAGTATGTACTCACGGCAGCCATGATAAATGCTGTGCAAGATATGGTAATCCTTTTTATTTCTACGCTGAAGAAACTATTGCTCATTCAGGCTTAGAAAATGTGCGGATTTGGAAATCAAGTCATTTTGGTGGACATCGATTTGCGCCGACAATGATTGATTTACCAGAAGGACGCTATTATGGTAATTTAGACCAAGATACTTTTAAATCAATTTTGACTCGAACCGGAGATATTCAGTTATTTAATCAAGTTTATCGCGGCTGGGGAATTTTGCCAGCATCCTTGCAAATTTTAGAAAAGGAATTAATTCTGCGTCATGGATGGGATTGGTTCAATTACGCAGTAACAGGTAAAATTCTGGAACAAAGTTTAGATAATCAGACTTTATTAGCTGAACTGAGTTTTGAAGATAATTCAGGTTCGCTATATACTTACAAAGCTAAGTTAGTGAAGGATGAAAAGAGAACTGTGGAAGTGAAGAGTTCTTGTAATGCTAAAGAATCCTCAGTAGTTCTTAAGTATTCTATAGCTGCACTTTGCCTAGATTCTAGAAAAGTTGTGAGTTTAAGCGCTTAAAAAATCAGTATTCTTTCAATTAGCAAAGGAGTGAACATCTACCAAGAATCGGATTGAGGATTGAGACATTTCACATCATCAATTTGTAGCAAAATTTTTTAAATCCATAATTAATTGCAAATGTAGGGTGTGTTGTCGCGCAGTGCAACGCACCAATGTAAAATCAAAAATGAGGTACGAAATTTGATTGAATAAACCGCAGATAAACGCAGATAAACGCCGATGAAATTGAATTTTATGTAAATACAGTTCAGTTAAGAAAATTAATTGATCACAAAACCAAAAAACTAGTTACTCAACAAAAAAACAGAACAATAATTTTGGAGGGGGTTTGGGGGACGCAACCGTCACCCAATCGGGGGTTTGGGGGAGAATCCCCCAATTCTTCTGGCTTTTTTAATAAGTGACAAATCAATCACTAATGAGCTTAAACCAACCGTATTGAATTTTAAGTTCTTCAAAGAGCTATTAAAAATTAAGGTGCGCTGCGCGACAACACACCCTACGAAATCTTAAATTTATTTTGAGTTTGTTTACGTTCCTAACATTTGTAAGTTATGCAAGGTGGCGTACATTCCGCCTTTTCGCAGTAATTCTTCATGGCTTCCTTGCTCAATCAGTTCACCGCGCTTTAACACAAAAATGCGGTTGACATTGCGAATTGTCGATAGGCGGTGAGCAATAATAATTGCAGTCCGCCCTATCAAAAGCTGATTTAAGGCTTCTTGTACTAAAGCTTCTGTTCCTACATCTAAGCTAGCTGTAGCTTCATCTAATACTAATACTTGGGGATTGCGAATTGCCGCACGAGCAAAAGCTAAAAGTTGTTTTTGTCCGCTAGAAATATTTGTACCCCGTTCTCTGAGTTGGGTATCATAGCCTTGAGGTAATTGTTGAATAAACTGATCGATATTAGTTCGGTGTGCAGCTTGTTGGATTTGATCAAAGCTGTAATTATCTCCCAGGGTGATATTACTTTTCACATCCCCAGCAAATAAAAACCCTTCTTGTAAAATCACCGCCAGATAACGCCGCAATTCTGCTTGTGGTAAGTCACGAATATCGATTCCATCTACAAGAATGCGTCCTTGAGTGGGTTCGTAAAGACGACATAGCAGCCGAATGATGGAACTTTTACCTGCACCAGTAGGCCCAACTAATGCTATTTTTTCCCCAGGATGAATAGTGAAATCTAAATCTTTGATTACATAATCATTGTCTTTATAGGCAAACCATACATGTTCAAAGCGGATTTCTCCTAACTCTGCTTGGGGTTTTGCTACTTCTGATTCGAGATTAGCAACTACCTCATCTATATAGCCGAATTTGGCATCATAAATTGAAACTCGCGAATTATAGCGATCGCGGATTTCGATTGGTTCATCTAAAATGTTAATAACTCGCTCAATCGCCGTAAAACCTGCTTGAATGACAGTAAATTTTTCGGCAAAATTCCGCAAAGGCTCAAATAATTGTTGAGCATACAAAACAAATGCCGATAAAACCCCAAAAGTCATGCTTTTTCCTAGTAGCAACCAAGCACCTACTACTAGCACAGCTGCAACCGCCACTAAGCCAATCCATTCTAAAATGGCGGAAACTGCCGAATCATAAAAAATGGTTCTATCTATTTGCTGTTTATAACGTTGATTAGTAGTGCGAAATAATTCAGCATTGAATTTTTCGCGACGGAACAGCTGCACTACATTAATCCCAACTATATTTTCTTGCAGTTGGGAATTCAGCATCGAAAGTTCTTCTCGTGCTTTGTAATTTGATTGGCGATACTGTTGTTGAAAGTAGATGATGATCAAGCTCACTGGTAACAGCATCACCAGCAATAAACAAGCCAATTCCCATTGCAGAGAAAACATCAAGCTGATAACTACCAGCATAGAAAATAAATCAGAGACAATTCCTACTGCTCCCGTAGAGAACACATCCCCTAAAGCTTCCACATCGCTGGTGAGTCTGGTAATTAATTTACCAATCGGTGTGCGGTCAAAAAAGCGTACAGATAAAGATGTCACATGATGAAATAAATCATCACGAATTTCTGCTGTAATTTGTTGCCCTAACTTTTGTACGAAATAACCCTGAAAACCTGTAAGTGAGAGCCTGATAACAATTGCAACCAGCAACAACCCTTCCAGGATATTTAACCCTTGCAGCAACGGACGATTTTTGAGAAACTCATAAACGCTGGGTTCCTGGCGAATCAAGGAAATCGCCTGTCCAATCAATAATGGTTGTACAGCATTAGCTAAGGCGATAGGTACGAGCAATAACATTGACAGCGCTAGCAATCGACTGCTACGACGAGCATAAGGTACTAAGCGCAAAAATAACCGCCAGTCATTTTCACGCCGACGGTGTTGTCTGTAGGATTTTTTAAGGGGTAAGTAGGTGCTCATAGTAAGAGCATTATAGTTAACTACCTACGCATTACGCTATGTCTGGGGGGGGATTGGGGATTGGGGACTGGGGATTGGGGATGAGGGGGAAAGGGGAAAGGAGAAAGGGGAAAGGGGAAAAAAGGGAAATTATTATTACCCATTACCCATTACCCATTACCTATTACCCATTACTCATTACCAATCACCACTTCAAAATCTCACTTTGTATAAATCAAACAATTCCCCAGATTTGCGGGTGACGATTTTAGCGCCAGCGGCTTTAATTGTTTTTTCCCAGTCTGCTATCGACTCGAGAAATACTTCTGCACCTAAATAAGTTTCTAACACTGCCCAATCTTCTGCTAAAGGCTGTTCGGGATTGAGGATGTCAAATACAAATTGTCCGCCAGGTTTGAGGACTCGTTTGACTTCTGACAATACAGCAGTCCAATAATCTAAAGGAAAATAGCAGCTGAATCCTGTTGCGATCGCCATATCAAAAACAGCTTGAGAATACTTTAATTGATGAGCTGGGCCTAACTCTACACCTTTAAATAACTTTGAGTTTAATTGCGAACCCCGGGAATTGAGGGTATCTCGTGCTATGACACTAACTTCTTGCCCATAAAAGTATGCTTGCCAATCTCGCCAAGGATAAATGAGAAAGCTGACACCGCAACCAATGTCTAAACAATGCTGATTCTTTTGCGGTTGCCCGATTTCCCAAAAATGAGAAGCGATTTTCCCTGGTAATGTACCACTAATCCAGTCCCTATATATGGGCATCGCTTCAACTTCTGCAGGTAATTCAAAAGGTTGATTCTCGTACTGGCGATTGAAACGATATGTAACTTGTGTTACCATCTGCTGCCATTTATCTGAAGAAGTTTGTAAGCTAAAAAAATCGCTTTGAGAAGGCTTTTTAGACATTATGCCTGTACTGCTCCTTAAGAAATTCGTCAAATTCTCAGTATAGTTATGGTAAAAAAGCTATATTGCAGTTTTGGTTTCTTTTACTATGGGTATTGATCAAGTCTGGTGATGAGTTCACTAAAAAATTCCCATAGCATGACACCGTTAAGCGCGTAGCCAATTTACAAGCTTAACAAATTCAAGGAAATTCGGTAGACGCAGACAAACTATGGAATTCAAGCGATTTAACTATCAGCCTTTATCACCTGACGAACTCGAAGATATCAACCACCTAAAAATTATTGTTGAGCGTGCTGTGGCAGATGGCAAGCTCTCGAAGCAGGAAATGGATTGTATTAAAATCGCAATGCGGAGAAATATTCAAATTACATTTGAGAAGCTAGTTATTTGTAGAGAACATATCTGGGACAAAATTCAAACAGGAGAATTGGAACATAGCTGGTGGTAATTGGTAATTGGTAATTGGTAATTGGTAATTGGTAATTGGTAATTGGTAATTGGTCATTAATAATTCGATGCGGTAGGATAATCGCCATTTAAATGCAATACTACTCAGTTAAGCATTTTGAACTCCAAATTGGTTTTGGGGAAAAGGTTAAAGGTTAAAGGTTTTTATTTCCCTTTTCCCATTCCCCTTTTTCCCCTTAACCAACAAGTATTTCATTGAATTAGGCTTCTTGGACTGGCAAGAAGCCTGCATCACAGGAAACTGAAGAAATTTAATGTGCTTAGATGTGTTTGAGCTTGAGTAGTTCACTGATGGTAAACAGCAATTACTTTGAAATTATCTTATGTGTGATTCAAGGCAATAAAATTTAGCTGAAAAGATATAAAATATGGTGAGCAAAGAAGATTTTACTTGCTCATCTACCTCATTTTTGCCAATAAATAACTGTTCTTAACCGAACATTATCATCAGGGAAGGAACTCCAAGCCCTAGATATTGCGTCGTTTCATTCGCAATGACACATCTATAAGTATTTTGCCAGCCATCAAATTCCTTTTGCCTTGTAAAACTATGCCTGAAATAGAAACTTTGCGTCTGCGATTAAGACACTTAACGTTGGCTGATTTTGATGACTTGTTTCGTATCTACAGCGATGCGGAAATTATGAAATATCTGGTACCCAGAACAGCAGAGCAAACACAGACTAGTTTATACAGACATATTAAACAATGGGAAGAAAACAACTTTGGTATGTGGGCAGTAATACACAAAGAAACTGGCAAAATAATTGGGCGTTGTGGATTGGGTTATTTGGCAGATACGCCGGAAGTGGAACTAGGCTACGTTTTTGACAAGTCTTTTTGGAACATGGGTATAGCAACAGAAGCATCGCAAGCCACTTTAAAATATGGTTTTTGGGAAGTAAAGTTAGATCGGATAGTTGCGATCGCACATCCAGAAAACATCGCTTCTGTGCGTGTAATTGAAAAGCTAGGGATGAATTATCAAAAGCATACCAGCTACTACGGTCATGATGTAGTTTACTACACCCTCCCCCGCGACCAATGGCAACCGGATGACTCTCTGTATATTTTGCGGTGAAAAGGGCATTGGGCATAGAGCATAGGGCATTGGGCATTGGGCATAGGGCATAGGGCATTGGGCATTGGTAATAATTTCCCTTTTTTCCTTTTCCCCTTTCCCCTTTTCCCCTCATCCCCAGTCCCCAGTCCCCAGTCCCCAATCCCCAATTACGCAATCACCCTCTGCAATGTCAGCAACAACTCATTAATGGTGTATGGTTTGGGTAAGAAGGTTGTCACGCCACTGTTGGCGACTGCTTCTAGTTTATTGCTAGACATCAAGCCACTGGTGGCGATAATTTTGACTTTGGGGTTGATTTTTTTCAAGGTGCGGATGGCAGTTAAACCGTCGAGGGAAGGTAGCATCAAATCCATGAGTACGACACTGATTTGATCCATGTGTTTGGCGTAAACTGCGATCGCTTCTATGCCATCACTAGCGACAATGGTTTTATAGTTATGAGTTTCGAGAGATGTTTTGGTAATTTCCTGAATAGCAGGTTCATCTTCAACAATCATAATCGTTTCACCATTTGCGGTGGCAACTTTGGCATTGTCTGCTTTCAGTGTTTCTACACCCTCAACTGCTGGTAAATATACTTCAAAGCTTGTACCTACACCTTTTTCACTATGCACGTTAATAAAACCACCGTGGCTTTTAATAATTCCCAAAACAGTAGACAAACCCAAGCCTGTACCTTGTCCTACTTCTTTAGTGGTAAAGAATGGCTCGAAGATTCTATCTAAATGTTCTTCTGGAATTCCTACGCCTGTATCAGTAACAGTAATTACTATATAGGGGCCAACTTTGGCTTCCAGGTTCATGCGCGCATAGTTTTCATCAATATACAAATTTTTGGCGCAGATAGATAAACTACCGCCATTGGGCATCGCATCGCGTGCATTAACGCAGAGATTCATTAACACCTGATGAATTTGTGTTCCATCTCCAGAAACTACCCACAAGTCTTTTGACAAATCAGTTGAGACTTGAATTGATTTGGGAAATGTTTCTTTCAGGACTTTGGAAACTTCCACAATCAAATGTCTAATTTGCAGATTAATGCGCTTACCTTCTACACCCCGTGCAAATGACAACACTTGCTTAACTAAATCTGCGCCGCGTTTGGCGTTGACTTCCAAAATTTCTAATAGGTGACGAGTTCTTTCATCTACATCGGGAAATTTCATGGGTAGGAGTTGCGCTCCTGCCAAAATTGGTGTGAGGATGTTGTTTAGGTCATGGGCAATGCCGCTAGCTAAGGTGCCTATGCTTTCTAGCCGTTGGGCACGAAATAATTGCGCTTCTAAGCGTTTCTTTTCGGTAATATCTGTATCAACGGTGAGAATGGATTTTGGTTTACCTTGGTCATCACATACCAAACTCCAACGGCTAGCAACTAAAATTTCTTTGCCAGTTTTGGTAAGTTTCGCTAACTCACCTTGCCATTTACCTTTATTGATGACTTCCAAAAGTGCCGCTTCCATATCTGACGACGGTTCATCGTTATCTAACAGTTCGCTGGCATTTTTGCCTTTAGCTTCTGCCGCAGCCCAGCCATACAGGATTTCTGCACCTGTGTTCCAAAAGAGAATTTTGTTTTCTAAATCTCTAACTAAAATCCCATCTGTAGAAATATCTAATAATGCTGCTTGTTCACGAATAGTAGCATCAGCGTGCTTACGTTCTTCTAAAGCTGCTTGACGTTCGCTAATATCTATGCAGGCACAAGTAATACCTATAATTTGTTGTGCTTCATTTCTTAATGGTTCTACCGTCAAGTCATAATATCGGATGCCTTGGGCCGTTGTAATTGATACCTCATCTCTAGTACCCACTCCCGTCACCAATACACCCAACTTCATCGCCGTTAAATGGTGGGCGCTTTCTAGGGGAATTAATTCTGAGTCACGTTTCCCCAACATTTCTTCGGCTGTAAACCCAAAAGCGGGATTATAAACCCAGGTATAACGTAATTCTAGGTCTTGGTTAAACACAAAAATGGGTGAGTTTTTCAGCGCGACTCGAAAGCGCTCTTCACTTTGTCTCAAAGCATCTTCTATTCTTTGACGCTCAATAGCATAACGCATGGAGCGTACCAGCAAATCACCTGTAACTTGCCCTTTAACTAAATAATCCTGCGCGCCTTGTTGCATCGCTTTCAGTGCTAAAGTTTCATCGGCAATTCCTGTAAGGACAATAATTGGAGTTGATTTTGCTTGATTGTGCGCTTTAATAAAGGTTTCTAAGCCCTGGCTATCTGGTAGGGAGAGATCCAAAAGCATCACGTCAAAGCTGTCGCGAGCTAAATGGTTTAATGCCTCATCAAGTTGCTCAACCGGCATCAATTCCACTACAGTTGCGGTGACATCCTGTAAAAATTCTTGCAATAAGAGGACATCACCGGGGTTATCTTCAACTAACAGGACTTTAATCGTTTCACCTGTCATTAGCATTACTCCGGTGGCAATTTGACAACCGCAAACCAAAAGTTCTCTATAGAACGAACAATTCTCACAAATTGATCGAAGTCCACTGGCTTAGTTATGTAACAGTTTGCAGCTAGGTTATAGGCTTTAAGAATATCTTCTTCGGCTTGGGAGGTTGTCAGCACAACTACAGGAATCCGTCTGAGATGTGCGTCACCTTTAATTTCTGCTAGTACCTCCCGCCCGTCTTTTTTTGGCAGGTTTAAATCAAGTAAGACAATATCGGGATGGGGGACATCAGCATATTTATCTTGTTTTCGCAAGAATGCCATTGCTTCTACCCCATCCTCCACAACATTTAAGTTCACCGAGATTTTGCTATCCTCCAAAGCGATGCGTGTCAGTAACGCATCGCCAGGATTGTCTTCTACTAGCAAAACCTCAATAGGCATAACTGCTGATAAATTGTTCACGATTGCTTACCTGCTTGATCTGGAATCGTAAAGTAAAAAATCGAGCCTTGACTCGGTTTTGACTCCATCCAGATCTGACCGCCGTGGCGTTCTATAATTTTCTTACAAATAGCTAGCCCGATTCCAGTACCGGGGTACTTACTTCTGCTATGCAAACGCTGAAAGATGACAAAAATTCGTTCAGCATACTGGGATTCTACACCAATTCCATTATCACGTACTGAGAATAACCATTCGTTTCCTGTGGGGGTGAGATGGGGATTTTCGGCTGTTTTGATGGTGTTTTGGATGGCTTGGATGTGAATTTGGGGTGGTTCCTCCCGATGAAATTTGATAGCGTTGGCAATCAGGTTTTGAAAGACTTGTGCCAGTTGTGTAGTATCAGCCATAATTTCGGGCAGAGGATCGCAGGTAATTACAGCATTGCTTTCTTTGATTGCTACTTCCAAATTGGCGATCGCTTTTTCCACCACAGTCTGACAATCTATTAATTTAAAGGGTTGTCCCCTAGTGCTAACGCGGGAATAGTTCAACAAATCATTAATTAAGGTTTGCATCCGCTGCGCCCCATCAACAGCGTAGTTAATAAACTCATCTGCACGGCTATCTAGCTGACTTTTATACCTGCGCTCTAAGAGTTGTAAGTAACTAGTCACCATCCGCAATGGTTCTTGCAAGTCATGGGAAGCAATGTAAGCAAACTGTTCTAACTCGGTATTAGAACGAGTGAGTTCTTGCCGTTGGCGGGTTTCTTGTTCTAACAGTTGGGCTTGCCACAAAGCAATACCAATTTGGTTAGCTAGTTGCTGTAATAAATCCAGTTCATGACTATGCCACTCGCGGGGGCTACTACATTGATGAGCAATCAACAAGCCCCAAATACCCTCGCCACTAAGAATTGGCACTACTAAGTTAGATTTAACACCATACTTTTGCAGCATTTCTCGATGGCAGTTTCGGATATTAGCATGATCAACATCTGTAATTGTGCTGACTCTACCTTGCCGATATCTTTCTAAGTAATTTTGCTGAAAGCAGTGGTCAATAATTTTTTGCCCCAACACTACAGGCCAACCAGGTAACACTGCTTCTTGCACTACCGTTCCCGAACCATCTGGCCACAGCCGGAAAATTAAAACTCGGTCGGATTGTAGGAGTTTTTGCACCTCTGTAACTGTGGTTTGCAGAATTTCTTCTATCTTGAGAGAGTCACGAATTTTGACAATGATTTGCGAAAATAATTGCGATCGCTGATTTTGCTGTTTGATTTGTTCTTCTGCTTGTTTGCGGTCATCAATATCGGTATGAGAACCGACCATTCGCACGACTTCTCCGTTGCTATCCCAAACTGCTTGCCCCCGATCTAAAATCCACTTATAGTTGCCATCTTTGCACTGAATGCGATGCTCAGTTACATAATATGGCGTTTTTTTGTCAAAATGTTCGTGAACGGCGGCTAATACCCAATCTAAATCTTCAGGATGAACTCGTTTTGACCATTCATCTAAATTATGAGGAATTTCTTGGTCGGTATAACCCAGCATTTCTTTCCAACGTGGGGAAAAGAATACTTCATTGGTTTTGACATTCCAATCCCAAATACCATCATTGTTGCCAGTTAAGGCCAATTGCCAGCGTAGTTCACTCGCCTGTAATGCTTCCTCAGCTTGCTTGCGCGCAGTCAAGTCAAGTGTAACCCCAATCATCCGCGTCGGTTGACCATCACCATCATAAATCCCCACACCTCGCGCTAGTATCCAGTGAACGCTGCCATCTGGCCAAATATTGCGATATTCTGCCTCATAATCGCTGTGATTTGCTAGAGCTTGTCTGACAGACTCTTGCATATAAGCGCGATCGTTGGGATGGATAGCTTGTAGTAAAGTGTCATAGGTAAACTCAGCTGACTCATCCAGACCCAAATTAGCCTTGCATTGCTTAGAGGCTGATAGCTCGCCTGTGAGCAAATTATGCTCCCAAGAGCCAAGTTTAGCAGCTTGCAATGCTATCTTCAGACGGCGATCGCTTTCGGTTAAAGCTGCTTCTACTTGTTTGCGATCAGTAATATCTCTGGTAAAACAGCGTGTATGGATAAATTCACCGTTTTCCCACAATACATTAGAGTGAATCAAAACATAGCGAATCGAACCATCCTGACAGCGCATCCGGGCTTCGTAATTTTGTAAATTTTCATTGTTACTCAGCCTTTGCATAATATCCGCGATCGCTTCTGGGTCAACATGAAACTCCGCGATCGAGTGTCCAATATACTCTGAGCGAGTGTAGCCTAAAAGGTCAAGTTCTGCCTGATTTGCCCAGAGAATCGTGCCATCAGCCTGTACCCAATGCATCCCGACATTAGCATTTTCTACAAAGTCTTTCAGTTCTTGCTGACTTCGTTCTAGTGCGGCTGTGACTCGCTGCTGTTCTAGGGAAACACGGGATAATTCTGCTAAATTCCGTCTTAATTCTAATTGGTCAATGACCTGGCGACCTAAAGCTTGCAGTGCTTCTATTTGTTGTTGGTTTAATTGTCGTGGTTCTTGATCGATAACGCAGAGAGTTCCTAGTACATCTCCCGTGGGAGTAATCAAAGGCACACCTGCATAAAATCTGACAAAGGGATAGGCAATGACTACCGGATTATTAGCTAACTTTTCATCAGCTAATGTATCCGGCACAACTACAAAATCTCGTCGCTCTACGCAAAGATAGGATAAACCTACATTCCGAGGCATTTGTGGTACATCTAAGCCTAGTTTGGCCTTAAACCATTGGCGGTTTTCATCAATGAAATTGACTAAAGCGATCGAAGTACCACAAATAAAGGCTGCTAACTTAGCCAAGTTATCATAGGCTGCTTCTGGTTCGGTATCGAGAATTTGGTACTGGCGGAGGGCTGCAAGTCTTGCGGCTTCGCTATTAGGTAGCACAGGCTTTATAAATAATTATGAACATTTCTGATTTATCTAAATTTTAGAGAATTTTTTAATTTGAGCATCAAAGATGGTTGCTAACTGTTTAGGACTTACGCAAGTGTCACATTTTTTTCGTTGAGGCTGTCAAGGGGAGCCAGTTACGTGCGGTGAGACCAGCGCTGCAGGAGGGTTTCCCTCCGTAGGCGACTGGCGCTCGCGTAGCGTATCCGAAGGATTCACCCGAAGGGAGGTTCCCTCCGTTGAGTGAACTGGCGTTCAAAAGTCAAAAGTCCAAAAAACTGAATTTTTGACCCTTGACCCTTGACTCTTGACTCTTAAACCAGAAGATGGGTGTACCAGTTGCGTAAGTCCTGCTGTTATCTGACTTGATGCCTATCAAGAACTGTGGAAGAAGGAAACAGAGAAGAAAGAATCAATGTATACATAGCTTCGCACAAATCAAATATGATTCCTATAGTTAAGCTGGCAAGGAAATAAATTATCTGTTGTGGTTTCGCCTCAGAATTAATGAAAAGCCTACACCCTATGGATTTTGCATTTTGCCCCACAGTACTAGCGACTATGCAAGAGGCTACTCTAAACTGGAATAATGGAAGTATCGTTCAGCAAACAGCTAGCAAAAACTGAAGATTGTAGTTTTTCCTTGGCGATTTTCGTGAACACTTATTTAAATAGTGTAGAAATCCTTAACTCAAATTCTGTCAGATGTGCTGGGAGTAATAATAATGGTTGTTAAGTTAATTATTTTTGGGCTAATTGCAGGTTATGTATATGGCGCTTGGAAGTTCTGGAAGGGATTTGAGCGCACTAACTTTAGACCTAGTTTGACCAATCGTATTGGTTTATCTTTGTTGTGGCCTGCTTTATTTGCTACGAATCCATCCTATCGCCGCAACTTTAGAAAAGCTTTAAAAGGCCAATAATCAGCGAATTTCCAACTCGGAATAATTATTTATACCTTTTAATGTTTTTATGAATATTCCCTAGCCAAGCTAGGGAATATTTTTTTCAGGCATGATCAAAAGTTAAGTTATGCCTGCTAGAGAGCGAAATGGGCAAAATTTTATGGATTCTGGAATGTCAAAATCCTTATCCTACAAGAAAATCTGGGATATTTTTTATTGGCAATTTCCTGAATCCATCATCCATAATTCGTAATTGTTTAACTACAAATTATGGATTAATTATGGATTGTTGATTATCTATTTCTACGACCATTGGTGAGAACGTTAATTGCTGCACCTGCTGCTGCACCATCGATCGCATCGCCACCAGGATTTTTGGTGCCATGCAGAATGATGCCTGTAACTGTACTAGCAGCTGCACCAACTCCCACATCTTGACCTAAGTTACCAACTCTGCGGTTACGTGCTTGCTTTCTTGTACCGTGGACAGCATTCACCGCAGCACCAGCCGCAGCGCCTTTGATGGCATTATTAATAACGGCACCATTTCCTCTAACAGCACCAGTGACTACACCTGCACCTGCCCCAATACCGATATCGCGTAACATATCAGCAGAAGCCGGTTTAGCAGGGACTAAGGTACCGCCGGCTAAACTTGCAGCCATCAAGCCGGGTAGAATTGCGCGTTTTAAGTTGAGATTCATAGTGGTATTTTCTCAAAAAGTCCAACAATGCTCATACAACCGAAGTTGTTGTATTTACTGACTTTATTTTTATTCTAGACAACAACCACGGTTCGTTATGGCGTGAATACCGATCATCCCATATACAAGCAGGCGATCGCATCTGTAAAAAGCTAGAAATTGGGAATGGGGCATTGGGCATTGGGCATGGGGCATTGGGTGTTTGGTAATGGGTAATTGGTAATGGGTAATGGGTAATTGGTGTTTCTCCCTTATCCCCCTTATCCCCCTCATCTCCTAGTCCCCAGTCCCTAATCCCCAGTCCCCAATCAAATCGCCTGTATCCACTCTTGAATAGAGTATTCTGTCCAAATACCGTTTTGCCAGTAGGGGTCATTTTCAATCAACTGGCGTACGGTGGCTTCGTCATCGGCTTCATAAATACCAAAAACTTTGGTGACATCTTTGGTAGGGCCGATTGTAATCAGCACACCAGATTCTTTTTGTTTGGCTAAACCATCTAAATGGGCTTGACGATAAGGGGCGCGTTTTTCTAAAACATCTTCGCAGTAACTTCCCAATAATACATATTTGGGCATTTGGTATTTGTCCTTTGGTGTTGGGTGTTTGGTGTTTGGTAATTGGTGTTTCCCCTTGTCCCCTTGTCTCCCAGTCAACAGTCCCCAGTCAACAGTCAACAGTCAACAATCTTAACTTCTCAAATTCACACCAAATTTCTCTACCAAAGCTTCGCGCACTTTGTTGTGTACTGGTTCGACTTCGGCATCGGTGAGGGTGCGATCGCTGGAGCGGTAAATTAGGCGGAAGGCTAAACTACGTTGTCCTCTGGGGACGTTTTCACCGCGATATTCATCGAATAATTCCACGGATTCTAGTAATTCTTTACCTGCTTTGTTAATCGCTTTTTCGATTTCGGCGACTGTAACTTTCACAGGTGCGAAGAAGGCGATATCGCGATCGCTGGCGGGGTAGGTGGAATAGGATTTAAATACTGGGGTGAGAATTTCGTCTTGATCCAGGGCATCCAATAGCACATCCGCATCTAGTTGAAATGCGTAGACGGAATCTGGTAACCCTTTTTCTCGCCGCAGTTGGGGATGGAGTTGACCAAAAATGCCCAAGCTGTTACCTCTAATCCAGAGAGAAGCTGTGCGTCCTGGGTGTAAGCGTGGATCGCGGCAATCAGGTTGATATTCTACTTGTAAACCAAGTTGGCCAAATACGCTGTCGAGAATGCCCTTGGCTTCATACCAAGTCATGGGTTGTTCGCGTCCGCTGCTTGTCCATTGGCTGACAGTGCGATCGCCCCCTATAATTCCCGCGATCGCTTCGGTTTCTTGTAATCCGTCTTCTTCGCGTGAGAAAATCCGCCCAATTTCAAAGCCGTTGAGGGAACCGTTTCCTTGTTCGAGGTTGTATTGGAAGGCATCAATTAACCCAGAGATTAAATCGCTTCGCAATGCGGAATATTCGACAAATAAGGGGTTTGACAGGACGATTTGTCTGTTTTCCCCTGGTTTGACTAGAGAGTATTGGATTAATTCTGTCAGTCCGGCGGCGCGGAATAAAGCGCGCAATTTGCGGATGAGTTCTTGATCTAAAGGCAAATAGCCGGCTTCTGCTTTGTGGGGTAAGGTATCACAAAAGTTGTCATAGCCGTAAAGCCGGGCAATTTCTTCAATTAAGTCAATTTCCCGTTCTAAGTCGCGGTAACGGTAGGGTGGTACAGAAACTTTCCAAGAGCGATCGCCTGCTGGGGTGAGTTCACAACCAAGTGCAGTTAAAATCCGCTCAACGTCCTTTTCCTCGAGTTCTCCAGTCTCTTCGCCTAAGTCAATTGGCCCTAGTACTTGATTAACTCGGTCTAAGCGCAGTGCAATGGAACGCGTCCAGGTTGAGGGGTCGGGGCGAGTATCAGCGATTTCTTGTTGGGTAATTACGCCACCAGCTAATTCAGTTAGCAGCGATAAAGCCCGACGACAGGCTACTTCTAATTCGGCCCGGTTCACACCTCGTTCGTATCTGCCAGAAGATTCACTTCTTAAACCAACACCACGAGAAGAACGGCGAATCGCTACGGAATCAAATAAGGCGGCTTCTAATACCAGGCTTTGCGTACCTTCATAAACTTCCGTTTCTTCTCCACCCATGACTCCTGCGATCGCCACTGGTTTGTTGTTGGCGGTGATTAATAAGTTTTGGGCTGAGAGGGTGCGGGTTTGTCCATCTAAGGTTTTGAATGATTCCCCTGCACTGGCGAAGCGCACACCAATTGTCACATTATCGCTTCCCGCTACACTTTTCAGGCGTTCTCTATCAAATGCATGTAACGGCTGTCCCCATTCCAACAACACATAGTTGGTAATATCCACAACATTATTGATTGGTCGCACGCCAGCAGCCTGTAGGCGTTGTTGCAACCACCCAGGAGAAGGCGCAATTTTTACCTGTTCAATAACTGTGCCAATATAAGCAGGACAAGCTTGAGTTTCCGAAACACTGACAGCTAAATTTCCCCCACTTTGGGTAATGGAAACTTCCCCTGGTTGCGGAATGCTGAGTTTACCACCTGTTAAAGCTGCGACTTCCCTAGCTATACCTACCATACTCAAGGCATCAGCGCGGTTAGCTGTGGCGGTGACATCTAAAATTACATCTTCTAAACCCAGCAAAGGACGCACATCGCTACCCAAGGTGAGATTTTCTTGGGAAAAAATATGAATACCATCAACATCGGTGGGTAAGCCTAGTTCTTTTAAAGAACAGATCATTCCCTGAGAAGGAACACCACGCAGTTTCGCAGGCTTAATTTTTAAATCGATATTTGGTAAATAAGTACCTATAGTAGCAACTGGCACATAAATATCTGCCCGGACATTTGCAGCACCACAGACAATATTTAAAGTCTCAGCTGCGCCAATATCTACTTGACAAACACTTAATTTATCAGCGTTGGGGTGGGGTTGACGCTCAAGCACTCTCCCCACAACAACGCCATTGGCCCAAGTGCGGCGGTCTTCAATATCTTCTACTTCAAACCCAGCCATTGTGAGGGTTTCGGCTAATTCTTCCGGGCTAAGTTTTATTTCTACTAGTTCCCGCAGCCAGCTTAAAGAGATACGCATGGAGTGTGCTTGTTTGAATAATCTTCTTTTGCTCTCATTTTAGGGTGCCTATTGGCGAGCGATCGCTTTTCGTCAGGCTTACCCTTCACTTGAACAATCGTACTACGTTGATTTGAACTGTCAGCAGCCAAATTGCGGAATTAGTTTTGAAGATTTTGGATCTATGGAGAGTTGGAACGCTGAACTACAAAGGTATGAACGTTAAATATCAGCAAATTCAGAAATTGATTGTACGCCCAGCTGCGATCATGATTACATATCAATTCCTATTAGATTCATTTAGCTGCAGCTAGAATGATAGGAGTTCCTGGTGAGTAGAGGAATAAAAAATTAACCGCCGATGTCAGAGGATAAACGCAGATAAACGCAGATAAATTTGTACTTAGCAGATTAGTTCACGTAATTCACGTAGGATGCGTTACGCTATCGCATCAGTAACAACAATAGGATATTTTCTATTTAGAATTTCCTGAGCTAAAAGCATTATTAATTGCTTCCTCTGGCCCCACTAAAGACAAGTAAGGTTCCTGTAAATATCGACAAGCAGCAGCCATGCTATCTGCAATATTCACCGATGCAATTAACTCCTGAAATTCCCGGTCAAATTCAATTCCTAAACCTAAAACTTCATACCAGCCATATATCTGAGCAATTTGCCCATTAGTTTGTTTACCAAGGGCGTATTGTCCCAATATCTTGTTTTTAGCAGCTTGGAGTGCATCAGCAGCTACTTCAGTAGTACAAAGCAAATCTACTTCTTTCTTTAGCCCTTGCAGTGCAACAGTGGTATTGTCTGGTGCTGTACCCATGTAAACTACAAAGGAAGCGGGAAACAGCCTGGTAGGATAAAATGCTGAGACTTCGTAAGCTAAACCCTGCTTTTCGCGCAATTCCACAAATAAGCGGCTAGAAAGCCCATTTCCTAAATAGGTAGATAGTAACTTCAAGGCTGCATAGTCAGCAGAACTTACGGCTGGCCCTAAATAACCCAGCATGACAATTGATTGCTGGGTTTGCAGGGGATGAAGTTGGCGCTGGGGTTGCACCTGAATTTCTGGCAAATTTAATACTGGCTGAGTTTCTGCTGGAGGTTGCCAATCACTAAAAACTTCTTCTACTAGGTTGACAGCTTCCTCTGGTGTGATTCTACCAGCAATACTAATTACTACCCGATCTGGACGAAAATAAGTCTTGTGATAATTAGCTAAATCATCGCGAGTTAAGCGACTCATAGTTGTTTCATCGCCTAGTACTGACATGGCATAGGGATGATTTTGATACATTGTTTGACGTAGTTGGTCAAAAGCAATCGTAAAAGGCTGCTCTTTTTGGGAGCGAATATCTTGCAATGCTAAACGCCGTTCGAGTTCCACTTGCGTTTCGGGAAAGGTAGGCGATCGCAAAATCAGCCCCGCCAATGTTAATATCTCCCTAAAATCTGATGTCACAGTTTTCAGAGACAACAAAAAATAATCAGTGGCGGTATCTGTACTTAAACTTGCACCCACTGATTCGACTTTTTCCGCAATTTGCAAGCTAGACAGTCCATCGCATCCTTTAGTCATCACTGCTGAGAGTAAATGTGCTAAACCAGCTTGATCGCGGTCTTCAGCACAACTTCCCGCACGGACAAAAATTCGCGCCGCAATAATATCTGCTGCAGGATTTTCTGCCACTAATACGACAATGCCATTGCTTAATACTGTACGGTGGATCGGGGAATGAGATAAGGATGAGTTCACAGTTTGAGTCATTAGTCAGGGAAAGAAGCAATCAATCGATTTTGGATTTTGGATTGGGGATTTAGAATTGGGGATTTCAAACTTGGGATTGACCCCAACCACAAGATTATGTAGCTCAAGGATTTTAAATATGAGATTTTGGATTTGTTCTATTGTCCTGCGGGGACTTCCAGAAATGAAATTATCCAGTTTTAAAAGTTAAAGTGACGATTCTATTCTTTTTATACTGACACAGCTATAGGATATTGTTTTGTTCGGAAGTTCCTCCCACAGTTGCACGAAATGCCTAGTACAAGTCGGCATAAATAAACAGACCATCTGTAATTGCTAAAAAACTTGTGGTATGGGTACTATTTCTTTTTACTTTTGACTCCTGCGGAGTTCGCCAGTTGCTTTATGCCGACGGCACTTCCTTCAAGTCGGCAAAGCCGCCCAACGGAGTGCCTTGGGAACCCGTCCACCGCACTGGCTCACTTTTTACTTTTGCCTTATTGTACTAGTGTTAACCGAAGTAATTTTAAATTTAAAATCTAAAATCCAAAATCTAAAATTGCCACGGTCAACAGTCTTTAGTTAATAACTAATGACTAACAGGGTTTAAGAATAGTAACAGCGTAATTGTGCGGTGAAAGATACTGTTTAGCTAATTGTTGCAGTTCTTGGGCATCAAAAGACAAAACTTGTTGAGGATAGGTAACTGCTAATTCAGCTCGGGCGATCGTATTGTAGTATCCGTAAAGGCCAGTCAGTTGATTGGGCGTTTCTGTGGAAAACGCATACTCATTACACAGCAGCCTGCGTGTGCGGTCTAATTCATGCTGGCTGATGGGCTGATTTTGCAAATCTTCCAAGTGGGCGCGAATCAAAAACTCAACTTTCTCCAAATGTTCTGGTTCTAACCAAGCAGTAATTGTAAATAAACTAGATTCCCGTTGCAGGGAAAAATTACTACAGATCCCTTGTACTAATTGTAGTTCTTCTCGCAAATCACGGACTAATCGTGAAGTTCTTCCTTCTGCAAGCAAAACGGACAGCAAATCTAAACCATAGGCTGTGCGGAGTTGTTCAACCCCAGGAGCCAGCCACGCCATCATCAACCGCGCCTGTTCTAACCTGGGTAAAGTCAATTCTTGACGCTTAATTCCCTCAATGATTGGGTTTTGGCTTTTTTCTACCAAGGGACAATCAGAACGTTGAGCAAAATTACCAAAAGAGCAATTTACCAAATCTAAAGCTGATTGTTGATTCATCCCGCCTACAATTACCACCGTCATATTTTCTGGTTGGTAATGAGCACGGTGAAAACAGCGCATTGCTGCTGGTGACTGCTGCATCAGTTGTTTTTCTGTACCCAGCACTGAACGTCCGTAAGGGTGCTTATGGTATACAGTCTGAATTAGCGCCTGAAATCCCAACCAATCTGGATCATCGTGATAAGAGCGAATTTCCTCTAAAACTACATCCCGTTCGCGGATAAATTCATGATCTGGAATTGCTGCATTCAGCAATAATTCACTCAAATGCGGTAGAGTTTCGTGCAAGTAAGGTGCAGCTGTTGTTAGGGAATAATGAGCATAATCGTAGCTTGTAGCTGCATTACTCACTCCACCTTTATTTTCGATGTTATAATCAAAGACCCCAGGTGGTAGACTTTCTGTACCTTTAAAAATCATGTGTTCCAAAAAGTGAGCCATGCCAAACCAGGGTTCTGGTTCTAAGGTTGCTCCAGCACGTACCCACACATCAGCCACAACTACAGGGGTAGTCGGAATTTGTTGATGAATAAACGTTAAACCATTGTCTAGATGGAAAACCGAGGCTGGGAACACGGTATTGATTAATTGTTGTTGTGACAATTTTTTGTAGCTTTAACCACAATTTAACGCAATCAGGCCATATTAACTCTCAAGCTTACTTAATTCCGAATCAATTTATACAAAATTGGTTTAAATCAAAATAAAATTTGGGCATTGGGCATGGGGCATTGGGCATTGGGAAACACCCAAAACCAATTACCCATTACCAATTACCTAATGACAAATGACAAACGACAAATGACAAATATAATTAAAGCTCCCAAAGTTTGATCAACTTGGGAGCTTAAAATTTTGAGTTCACCGCGACGCCGTTTTACCTAAGTTTATGACCTGGTTAAACCAGGTGGGCATCTAAATCGCTCGTTTAAAGTTTCCGGGTACTTGCCCGGTCTACTGCCACGAGAACTCTTTGATTCCCTTGTCTTTAAAGGCATAGATCAAAAAACTTGATGGCAGTCACCAACGTCGTAGTGCAACTAACTCATTATAGCTTTCAAAAAGTTGTTGTGTGTTCAATAGAAAAATTTTCTAGAAAAATTCACTGGGATACCAGATGGATTCTATGGTGTGGGCGATCGCGATCGCATCGTCGCGGTTTTGACTATCTAGCAAAACGGTGACGTGTCCTAGCTTACGCCCAGGACGAGATTCTGTCTTGCCGTACCAATGAATGTAAGATTGGGGAATTTCTGCGATTTTCTGGCGTTTGCTTTGGTAGTCGCTTTGAGAAGTTTCGTAACCTAGCAGGTTTACCATTACAGCGCTAGGGGTTTTGATGGCGGTATTCCCTAAAGCCAAACCACAAACGGCTCTCAGATGTTGTTCAAATTGGGATGTTTCACAAGCATCTAGGGAAAAATGCCCAGAATTATGGGTACGCGGGGCAATTTCATTGACTAAGACTGTACCATCTGGGGTGAGAAATAGTTCTATCCCAAAAACTCCTACTGCTTGTAGGCTATTTAATAAAGTATGAGCGATCGCTTCTATTTCTGCTGCTTGATTGGACGTAATCTCTGCTGGCGCAATCACTCGGCGACAAACCTGTTGTTCTTGTTGGGTTTCCACAACTGGATATGTCACAACTTCGCCATCTACAGAACGAGCTGCGATGATTGCTAACTCTCGCTCAAAGGGTACAAATTCTTCTATTAAAAAGAGTGATGGATTGGGAGTTAGCTTTTGCTGCAAACTAGCCCCATCCTTAATGATAAACGTGCCTTGACCGTCATACCCGTGACGACGAGATTTGACAACTACAGGAAAACCCAAATGTTCAATTTTAGATTGGAGATTTTCTTGGACAGTATTGAAATCGTCGTCAAGAGCAAAAAACTTGGGAACAGGTAAGCCTAATTCTTGTAAATAGCAGCGCTGATGATATTTATCCAAAAGTGGAGCTAAAGCTGCTAATCGAGGACGGAAACAAACACCTTGGTTTTCTAGGGTAGATAAAGCATCGAGGTTGACAAATTCGTTTTCAAAGGTGATGACATCGCTCTTTTGCGCTAACACTGCTGTACTAGCAGCATCATCAACTGGGGCAAAAACTGCTTCCTGAGCAATACTCACAGCGGGATCATTTTTACTTGGAGTTTGCACCAGCAAATCTACACCTAACTTTTTTGCTGCATCTCCCATCATCCAGGCGAGTTGCCCGCCACCGATTATACCAACAAGCTTCATTGACATCCTAGAGAATCTCGGGTTTGCACACCTGTTTTAGAATTAACACCACTGGCTGTGGCGCAAAGTTCTTTAATTTGGGCCTTATCTAAAACTGCATCCGTGAAATCTGCATTACTAATGTTCACATCAGTAAAAATTGCACGTAACAAGAGGGCTTCTTTGAGAACTGTATCGCTTAAATCAGATCCAGTTAAGTTTACCTGATCCACCATTGCATTTGTTAAATCAGCCCCGTGCAGGTTTGCTTTTGTCATTACCGAAGCACTCAGAACTGCACCCCGCAAATCAGCACCCGTAAAGTTAGCCAATTCTAAATTGGCATTAGAAAACTCTGTGGCTTGCAAACTCTCTCCCGAAAAATCATGCCTTGTTAACTGTGCATTGCTAAATGACAGCGGATGAGTCCAGTCTGCCAGTGCAGGAGGAGCAATGAAGAATACCATTATCCCCAAAATTAATGCCAAGCTTTGCCGCCAAAACATATTTACTAGCTCATCTAGTCGGTGTATTTTAGCTTATCGCATTTAGAGTTTGGGGAATGGGGAATGGGTAATTGGTAATTGGTAATTGGTAATTGGTAATGGGAATTTCTCCTTTGCTTCCTCTGCTCTATATTTATTGACAGCGATCGCAAATTCCCTGAACTATCACCTCTAGTTTTTCGGCTTTTAACCCTGGGCGCAGGTGGCTTAGATCAATGTTACCGAAAGTATCCCATTCAATATCTTCTATGGTGCGACAGTTGGTGCAGCGAAAATGATGATGCTTTGTCACATTGGCATCGTAGCGAGAAACACCCTCTTCTAATAGCACTTCTCGCACTAAACCTACCTCACGCAATGCTTGCAACGCTGCATATACCGTGGCTTGTGATGAAGTGGGTACATCTTTATTTAAATCCGTCAAAATTTGCTCAACGGTGGGGTGGTCTTGTCTTTCCCGCAGGTTTGCATAGACTGCGAACCTCTGAGGCGTGACTCGCAATCCTTTACTCTTCAGTATCTTAATAATCTCATCAGCTAGTTGCTGCATAGGATGTACTTGAATAAAGTAAATTCGCCTATAACTATAATATAACTTTTCTACTCTAATAATTCGTTTTTAAAGAAAAAAACTCAAAAAAATAAGTATTTCTAACTATTTACTAATTATTAAATCAGAATTATTCTGATATACAAGTGGTAAGCGACCACAGCAAAATATTCAAGCTCACACAAAAGTTTAATTATTCCATCTAACAAAGAGGTATTTATGACTGCTATTACTCGCGTTCCCGATGTTGTATTCAAAACTCGTGTTCGGGATGAGTCCGTATCTGGCCCTAATCCTTACCGTTGGCAAGACCGGACAACTGAAGAAATTTTTGGCGGGAAAAAAGTAGTCTTATTTGCTTTACCTGGGGCGTTTACACCTACTTGTTCTTCTACCCACCTACCCCGTTATGAAGAACTGTACGATCAATTCACAGCTTTAGGTGTCGATCAAATTATTTGTCTTTCCGTAAATGATGCGTTTGTAATGTTCCAATGGGGTAAACAACAAGGAGCGAAAAACGTGTTATTGTTACCCGATGGTAACGGAGAATTCACTCGCAAGATGGGAATGTTAATAGATAAGTCTAACATCGGCTTCGGGATGCGGTCTTGGCGGTATGCAATGGTTGTCAACAATGGACACATTGAAAAGATGTTCGTTGAACCAGGCTTTGAAGACAACTGCGCCACCGATCCTTTTGAAGTATCTGATGCAGATACAGTTTTGGCTTACCTCAAAGGTGTAGAAAGAGTTAAAGAAGTTGCACCTCGGTTAGCATTTGTAGGCTAGGTAGAATTTTGGATTTTGCAGAAAGTTGTAAGGAGGGTTTCCCTCCTTAGCAAACTTTTCAAGACGGATTTTAGATTTTGAATTGAACCCAGAGTCCAAAACAAAAATTGAATAGCCAATTAATCAGTCATCAGTCAAAGGTTAAATCTTATATCGTTAATTGTTTCTGCAATTGTTGGTTTTTAGGCAAGGGAAGTTAAATCAAAATTACTTCCTTTGCCTGTTTCATTCATAACTGAAATTAAGTTATACGTAAATTTATTAAAACTCAAACAATAGTAATTTAAGTCAAATATTTATCAATGTAGTAATTAATTTTGAATTAGGAGCGAAGTGATATGACTTACGATTTTGATTTATTTGTGATTGGTGCGGGTTCAGGTGGGATTGCTACTGCGCGGCGTGCAGCGGAATATGGTGCAAGAGTTGGTATTGCAGAGTTTGATAGACTTGGTGGTACTTGCGTAACTCGTGGTTGCGTACCGAAAAAATTAATGGTTTATGCTGCTCGTTTTCCTAGCCTTTTTGAAGAATCACAAGGGTATGGTTGGAGTCCTGTACAAAGTTCCCTGAATTGGGAAGATATGATTAACCGTGTGAATAATGAAGTAACACGACTGAATGGTATCTACCAACGGATGTTAGATAATTCCAAAGTGCAGGTATATCAGGGTCGGGCAAAATTTGTTGATAATCATACTGTGGAAATTGGTGATACTAAAGTTACTGCCGATAAAATATTGATTGCTGTTGGAGCTATGCCAATTCGTCCTGATATTCCTGGGATTGAACATGCATTAATTTCTGATGATTTATTTACGATGAATCCCCAACCTCAACGAGTAGTATTACTTGGTGGTGGGTATATTGGCTCGGAATTTGCTTGTATATTGAATGGTTTAGGTGCAGAAGTTATTCAGGTGATTCGCCACGATAAGATTTTGCGTGGCTTCGATGAAGATTTACGGACAGAAATTCAAGAGGGGATGATTCGTCACGGCATTAAGATTATTAATAATGCCGAGATTTTAGAAATCACAAAAACTGATACTGGTGTCAATATCAAACTGAAAACAGATAAAGAAGAAAATATCTTAGCAGACGCGATTAGTTTGGCAGCGTTGGGACGTAAACCTAATACTGATAACATTGGTTTAGAAAATACTGGTGTCACAGTCGATGAAACAGGAATGATTTTAGTTGATAGCTACAGTCGCACAGCCGAAGAGAATATTTATGCTGTCGGTGATTGTACTAATAAATTGCAACTCACTCCTGTAGCAATTAATGAAGGACGAGCCTTTGCTGATACCGTCTTTGGTGGGAAATCTCGCGTGATGAGTTATGAAAATATTCCCACAGCGGTTTTTACAAATCCTGAAGCGGCGACAGTAGGGTTAACGGAAGCAGAAGCCATTGAGAAATATGGTAGCGATCGCATTCAAGTTTATCGCAGTCGTTTCCGTCCTATGTACTACACCCTAGCAGGGAAAGAAGAAAAAACCTTGATGAAGCTGATTGTCGATCAAGAAAGCGATCGCGTTTTAGGCGCACACATGGTAGGTGATTATGCGGCTGAGATTATCCAAGGCGTGGCGATCGCTGTGAAAATGGGTGCGAAAAAAGCCGATTTCGATGCAACAGTGGGAATTCACCCCAGTTCGGCGGAAGAATTCGTCACTATGAGATAAGAGTGTCAGGCAAAATCATTTCTTCAGCTTCTTCCAGCTTAATGAAGTACACAGTTAGGGCGTACAGATGTGCGCCCTAAAATTTATCAGTAGTTTACTAAATTGCAAGCTGCTGTATTTGTTCTTTTTTCATTACACATTAAACCTCTTGCAAAAAGCATTTTTGCAAGAGATGGAAAAAGGGGAAAGGGAAAACACAAAACTTTTCCCGACTTATACAAGAAGTCTGTTGCTCCTAAACCTGCCAATTATCCATTAGTTATATTTTTCTGAACCTTCCTGTAAGTCAGACTATGAGGGGATGGCAGAAGTAAATAACGCCAGCATTATGGAATGTATAAACAGAAAATATAACCTACCAGCAAGGAGTAATAAAGTTATTCAACCCCGATATTTATCGTTTACAATTCTTGATTTTTAATATTTAGTTTTTATTTTGCTTTAGTATATATATTTGTTTTATGACTATTTTAGATTTGAGTAAATGCTCAGATTTTTGTTTACAATAGTTTACCTCTTGGTTTGTAAGTTAAGTTTATTGACTTTTGATTTAACCAGCCTCATTAGGCTGTTAGTCTTGTAATCAAGTTAAGCGTTGTTTGAGTTTATTTATATATAGTTCTCAAATGCTTGATAAAGCTTTATTTTTAGTGGAGAAATACCTTAAGCTTATAACCTTCAAATAGCTGCTCTCAACTATAACTAAGAGTTTTTATTCACAAAACTACACAGATTTCACAATTCCTACTAGCAAACCTGATGATGAATCATTACGCAATTGAATGGATTGAGGCATGGTGCCTAGAAAATGGCTGGACAGATTTATTTGTTGAGCGCCGTGATAACTTTTGGGCTTTTCCTCCTGGCTGCGTAATGCCAGAACCAATACCCACTGACGTGCTGAGACTGATTAAAGCCGAAAAGGGACAGACTAAGGAAGAAAAGCTGTGGTCAATATCAGCAATTCTTGGCACAGTTGTAGCGGTCTTGTCTACTGTTTTCTTAAAATGTCCTATGCCTTTGGTATTAGCTTTTGCTTTTAACGCTGTTACTGTGGCGCAATTAGAACTTGAAGATGCCTAAATTTAGAGTTTGGGTCTCACTAATTATTAGGCTTAATATTTTCAAACTGCTCTTGACTATCCCTTCAGCAAGAGCAGTTTTTTATTTGTTCTTTAGCTAATTACTCCCAGTTCGCCCATTTTTTTGGAAGTTAGAAGAAAGACTACTCAGGAGTAAAAGATTGACCATCAAGTTGAGTGTAAATACTGATGGAAAAGCCCAGTAAAGCAAGAATACGCTTCTGCAAAGGTGAAAGAGCGGTCAAGTGAGCATAAATTTCGTTTTTCACCTCAATCAACAGCAGTGTAATCTCTTTAAATGCAGCCAGAATTATTTCTGCGCTAGGTCTTGTAGTTTCGCGCTTCGGATTGCCAACATAAAGACCCGCAAGTTTTTCTTTCTCTTTTTCTAGATTGTGGCGAACCTGGAATTCTAAAAGGTTTAAAACTCGCAAACCAATAGACAGTAGTCTTATTAAACCAGTAATATGGTCTTCACGTTGTAAATATATCGGAGTCAATGAAAGAGGAAAGTTTTTCAGCCTCGCAAATCCTCGTTCCATTAAGTACTCATCTCTATAGGCACGAACTGCTTGTTTTAAACCAAATTCATTTGGATTTTTATTTGTAACGTAAACCCGCCAGCCTAACATTTGAATTTGGTGTTGAACTGCGGAATCGTCAATCTTAAAACTCATGTCAAACCATAGTTCTTCTACTATTCTAGCTTTGCGGTCTCGGTATCTTTTTTGAACTTTTTTAACTCTTTTTGTTTGAATGTCAACTTGAAATAATCCACTTGTTTGATATCTGTTGAAAATAGCTTCACATGTTTCTAACCATTCAAAGTGTGAAGTGAGCTTTTTCTTGCCACGTCGAGGCACTTTAAGTTTTTCTAGAGCATCTACTGTTTTCTGTATTCGTTCACGTAGATGTTTTTCTGCTGTTTTTTGAATCGCAAATGAGCGCACAATTAATTGTCTTTCCGACCAAGAGATTTCTTGCCCATCAATCTCTATTTCATGGATAATCTCTATTTCAAAGCCATCCGCTATATTTTTGGTTTTGGCATCTGCATATTCGTAATCTATAATTGTTAGTTCTTGTTGACCATCCCAAACTGGTTGGAGATATTTGCTTAGTTCTTCGTTAGATACTTGCTTGGCTGTTAAAGGACATAAGTAAAAATCTCCGCCCAATACTATATGAGTTCTTGTCTTTATTGATGACATTTTACAGTCACCAATATATAACAATTCTGACTTTTTTATTGTTGAACGTACTTTATCTATTGCTGGAATATATAATGGGTCATCTGCTTTTTCTCCTGACAATATTTCCGTCGCTATTGGCATTCCTAATGGGTCTAATGTCGATAGCATTATTTTCACTTGCGCCAAATCCGGACGATTGTCTTTGCTATGACCCCATTGAAATAAGCCTTCTGGGTTAACTCCACAATGACTTGAAGCCGTTGTACTATCTAAACGTACCTGTTCTGGGATAATATCGTACACCCGTAGCAAACTACTTCCTAGTTCCGACTCAAATGAAAACCAGTTTGCATCTATAGATAGGTAACGTAATACTGCTTGCAAACGGTCATCTGCCAAATCGAGCGAGCGTAAAGATTCTTCCGTAAAGCTTTTTAACGTTTCTAACCGCTTACTCACCCAACCTTGAACGTGGTTCAAACGGTGATCTGCTTGCGATAATATGTGTGTTAACCATATTACCACCACACTACCTAGATTTAATCCTTGCCAGTTTCCGTGACATGGAAAATGTTTATCGATTAGTTGTTCTACTCCCATCTGCTCCAGTTGTGTTAGCAGTAGGGGTATATCATCAACTCGTTCGTTTGTAATTCTGGGTTCAAATTCCATAAACCCGAACTTATACCTACTTAGTTCTTTTTGGAATATATCTAGAGGTATACTTTTTTGGCTAACTCAGAAAAAAATGAGCGAACCGGGAGTAATTAAATAGCTATATTTTCATTCACATATCCTCAGATGGATAGTTAATGCTGACAGTTGACGGTTGACTGGAAAGACAGCCCCCAAATTGATCCGTGGAGTTATTTAATAGGAGTTGACCCAATACTGCTCGGTTAAGGATTTTCAACTCGGAATTTGGTTTGGGGAAAAGGTGAAAGGGTAAGGGTTAAAGGTTTTTTCTTGCCCCTTTTACCCTTCCCCTTTTCCCCTTAACCGACAAGTATTGGGAGTTGACCGTTTAAGTTAGAAATCCAAAAAAGTGCAATAATGTGATATAAAACTGCGAAAATAGGCAAATTAAACGATTAAATAATTATAATATTGATTTATTGCGTTAATAATCTGTCCTAAGAGTTTTGACGTTGATAAACGAGTCAAAAAGTTAGTTTGCTAGTCGCAAAAGTTAGTTTGCTACTTGCAAGAGTTAAAAAATGAGACCAAATCTAATAATGTTTAGGGTAAATAGCGATTCATCCTTACCCAATCTTGAGTTGAGCCAAAGTTAGGATTTTCGGTACTGTTATTAGTACCATATATTTGCCCTTGACGATTGATCCAATAGTAGTTGTAGTTGTTTGGTAACTCGACGGTTGGATAACCATAAGAGTTTGTCCAAGTTGTGACATTACCCAGGTTTTCACGAAACTGGAAGTTTTGACGATCTATAGATTCATTTCTTTGACCTCTGACTTCGTCCCAAGTCCGTTGAGACCATTCGCGGTATTCCTGATATCTTTGCCCTTCAGTCTGCGAAATATCTAGATTTTGCGCCATGATTCCTTGCATTCCAAAAGCCGCCCCATTAGTTGCTGAAACCTGAAATGCTACCTGTGGCAACCATGAAGCATAATTAGCCCACTGTGATTGGTGCGATGCGGCACAAGTCATTACCATAGTACAGATGTTGTAACTATATGCCACGCTGCATTTGGCTAGACCTTGGTAGGGAATACCATTAGAGAAGTATGTGCAATCAAACTCATAAGCCACTGAACATCCAGCAATCGGTGGCGCTGGGCGGGGTTGACCAATCCGCAGGTCGTAAGGTTGCATTGCTAACAACTTCTCATAAACAAACTGCCAAGGGTTGTAGTTTACAGGTAGTCCCGAATTTCCCACCATAATCGTCAAAGCAGCATTGTCTGGAGAAACCAGAACAACAGCAAATTGACCATCCTCAACCACTCGCCAATTATTTGGTACTACATAGTTGAAATAATTTCCCCGCCAGATTGACAGCGAACCAGGGTGAGGAAAAGAAGACTGATTGTAGTTGTTGTACATTGGCTTGGTGGCAGAGAAGAGAACTGATAATATATACATCCTAAAAATTGGCTTTTACGGACTTTCCCAGCTCAATCCTCAACAAAAAGCTGCACATTATAGCAATTAAGGCATTTACGGGCGTGCAGTTTTTCGCCTTCTCCCCATGTAGCATTCGATGCCAGGAAATATACCCAAGTACTTGGTGATTCGCCTACAGCGCGACCCCAAACAAAATTTTGTGAACCACAGATAAAACAGGGTCTTTCTTGTGGACTAAAATTTTGTGGATTGTCTTGGTTGTTCATGGGTTGTGTCTAAAAATTAGTGAGTGTGATCGCTTTTATTCAGAGCGATCGCACCTTTACACTTTCTATTTTTCTTCTGAGTAGATTTTGCTTGGCGAAAACTGCTGCTAATCTAATTCTCTGCGGCCTTCCAAGGCTCTCGCCAAAGTTACCTCGTCGGCGTACTCTAAATCACCGCCCACAGGCAAACCAAAGGCAATCCGCGTCACCTTCGTGAAAGGTTTCAATAACTGACCAATATATAATGTTGTGGTTTCCCCTTCCACACTGGGACTGATTGCCAAAATCACTTCCTGGGGTTTTTGTTGACTGACTCGCCGCACCAAAGCCTGGACGGTTAGCTGTTCTGGGCCAATTCCATCCATTGGCGAAATCACCCCACCTAGAACGTGATACTTACCTTTGTACTCGCGGGTTTTTTCCAGTGCAATCACATCACGGGAATCTGCTACCACACATATAGTATTTTGCTCGCGGTTAGGGTTGCGGCAGATTTCACAAACTGGTTCAGCAGATAAATGAAAGCAGACAGAACATAAACCTACCTGTTTTTTCGCATCAATCAGGGCTTGTGCTAAAGCTTCTACTTCCGTTTCTGGCCGCTTCAGAATATGCAAAGCCAATCGCTGGGCTGACTTGGGCCCAACTCCCGGTAGGCGTTGCAGTTGCTCGATTAACCGTGCTAAAGGACGTGCGTAAACCGTGGCTTTATCTCCAGAATGTTTTTACCTTAACTATGATGACATTCTTACAACATTTTGGATGGATGATTCCCGAATCGCTAACTGTCTAAAAAATTAAGTAAGAAATTACCTGATGCATAAATGTAATTTATGATGCTTTAAAAAATTTACTGTTCATAGTTGGAGTGATTATAATCTCATTATGAGAATCATTGCCCGCAGCACTTTAAGAAAGTTCTGGGAAGCATATCCAGATGCAGAACAGCCATTAAAAGCTTGGTTTGATGAGGCATCTCGTGCTGAATGGGATAGCCCTGCTGCTATCAAAAGCATCTATCGTAATGCCAGTATTCTTGCCAATAACCGTGTTGTCTTTAACATCAAAGGCAATGATTACCGCTTGATTGTCCATATTCGTTATGAGATTCAAATTATTTTTATTCGTTTTATTGGAACGCATAAAGAATACGATAACGTAGATGCGACAAGTATTTGAGGCAATAATATTAATATATGCTTGAACTCCATCCCATCCGAAATGAAGCTGATTATCGTGCGGCGCTGGCAGAAATTGAAAGATTGTTTGATGCAGACCTAAATACACCAGAGTATGACCGCTTAGAAGTTTTAACTACACTTGTAGAAGCATACGAGCAACGGCATTACCCGATCGCAGCACCAGATCCTATTGAGGCGATTTTATATTATCTCGAATCCCGAGGATTGTCCGAGCATGATTTAGAACGAGTAATTGGTACTCAGGTACAAGTTGCAGAGATTCTGAACCGACAGCAGCCTCTGACTTTGGATATGATTCGTCTTTTGCATCAGCAACTAGGCATTCCGGCGGAGGTGTTAATCCAACCTTATCCTCTGATGGAAAAATCGGCTTGAAAGCTGCAACTATTTCAGCCAATAAAAATGGGTATGGTGTTGTTACCATACCCATCTATTTCAATAATTTTTAATTACTGAATTATAGCTGAGGTGCATACTGAGGCTTTTCTGGAACATGAGTGTACTCAGCCACAATTTGCCGAAATTCAGCGCCGTCAATTGTTTCTTTTTCGATCAACAGATCAACTAAACGGTCGGTGACGCTACGATTTTCACGAATGATTTTCTTAGCTTGTGCGTAGCATTCTTCTACGATCGCTCTGACTTGAGCATCGATCCGAGAAGCGATCGCTTCGGAATATTCAGATCGAGTTGTCCAGTCACGACCTAAAAATACTTCACCTTGTTGGCTTTCCAAAGATAGGGGGCCTAAATCAGACATCCCGAATCTGGTTACCATTTGTCTAGCCATTCCGGACAACTGTTGTAAGTCGCCACCTGCACCAGTGGTAACTTCCGCAGCACCAAAAATGACTTCTTCAGCAGCACGTCCACCTAAAGCACCAGTAATCCGGGCTTTTAGTTGAGAACGAGTAATTAATCCTTGTTCTTCGTTGGGTGTAAACCAAGTTAAACCCTGTGCTTGTCCGCGAGGAATCAGGGTAACTTTCTGTACTGGGTCATGGTCTTTTAAGACGGTTCCCACCAAGGCGTGTCCTACTTCGTGGTAAGCAATTAAGCGCTTGCTCTTGCTGTCAACCAAGGGAGTACCTTCCATCCCTGCAACTACCCGATCCACCGCGTCATCAATTTCGGTGATGGTAATGCCTTCTTTGCGTCTTCTGGCGGTGAGAATAGCCGCTTCGTTGAGTAAGTTGGCTAAATCTGCACCTGTAAATCCAGGTGTGCGGCGAGCGATCGCATCTAAGGATACACTAGGGTCAAGTTTTTTATTGCGGGCGTGGACTTGTAAGATTTCCAAACGTCCTTTAATATCCGGTGCATCGACTGTTACTTGACGGTCAAAGCGTCCGGGACGTAATAATGCTGAGTCTAATACGTCAGGACGGTTGGTGGCAGCAATAATAATGATGCCTGTGTTACCTTCAAAACCATCCATTTCGGTGAGTAGCTGGTTGAGGGTTTGTTCGCGCTCATCGTTACCACCACCGATACCAGCACCCCGTTGTCTACCTACGGCATCAATTTCATCGATAAAGATGATACAAGGGGCATTGTCTTTGGCTTTTTTAAATAGGTCACGTACACGAGACGCACCTACACCTACAAACATTTCTACGAATTCTGAACCAGAAATACTGAAGAAAGGTACACCAGCTTCACCAGCGATCGCTTTTGCGAGTAAAGTTTTACCAGTTCCTGGAGGGCCAACTAACAGCACACCTTTGGGAATTCTTGCGCCTACAGCAGTAAATCTTTCTGGCTGTTTTAAGAAGGTAACAACTTCTTGCAATTCTTCTTTGGCTTCTTCAATACCTGCTACGTCGTCAAACTTCACGCCAGTTTTGGCTTCCATTTGAAAACGCGCTCTTGATTTGCCGAAGTTCATTGCTTGACCTGGCCCGCCTGGGAGGTTGCTAGAGCGACGGAACAAAAAGAACAGACCCGCAATCAATATAATGGGAAAAACAAGATTGCCTAAAAGGCCCCAAATAGCCCCATCATTCCGCATGGGGTGGGCATCAAAACTAATTCCTTTATCTTTCAGCTTGCTAATTAACTCAGGTGCGTTAACAGGCAGATCCACTCGCCAGCGTTGAATACGATTTTCAATATCTGGATCTACGGCTTCGATAATCGCTGTCCTACCACCTTCATAGAGATCTACACTACTGACGCGATTAGCATCCAAATATTCTAGAAAGCGTCCATAGGTCATGCGCGTATTAGCTGCATTCTTCGTCATGTCAGCAGGAGCGCCAGCAAATGCCCCTTGCCAGAAGAAGAAGCCAATTACCAAAGCAGGCAATGTCCACAGTAATAGGACTTTCCAAGAAAGTTTCATTTTAATCTGCCTCTAAATGCCAATACAACTAATCAGCTTTAGCAACCAAATAGATCAATCACCCTGCTAAATTTAGGATGATATGGAAGTAAAAAGTATAAAAATTTTCAAACTAACTGACCCTGCAGCACTAGCTAGAGGGCGCGTCATCCTAGAATTCAAAACTTCTTTGTAATCATCCATCCTTTCTTGGTTGCTAGCTAGCTGTGAAACGGACTCTTAATAAATCCATTTTGATGAATTTGATGTTTTGTGTGCAGCGTCCTAGAACTATAAGGTCTTTACAGCAAATCTAGAGCGACGACACGAATCTTAATTAAAGTTAACTTAATTTTAATACATAATAGCTCCACAGCAAAACGAGATTTGAGGAACATCAGCGTGAGGAAGCGTTATCAAATCTATGCTCCCTGAGCTATTGCTGTGCCTCTACCCCTCTATCCTATTGTGGATGCTCGATTTTAGATTATGAAATTCTTTAGCTAAAGCTAATGTATTGTCGGCTGCAACTACCGAAGAGCACTGCGCGCAACCTACAGCACGAGATACATGACTGGTTTTGAGGTAGGAACCAGTCCCAATGAAAAATTTCACAAACCATGCATGAAAGTTTCAATGAGAATTTTTACTCAGAACTCAGAACTTAGCAACGCCACTTGCTTTAAGCCGGGAAACCCGTCCAACGCAGTGGCTCCTCAGCACTGTTTCATTATTTCACTTCACTAATTTGGAGAGTATAAGGAAAATATTTGCCTTTCACATAAGAACCCACCCAAATCTGATAAGTTCCTGGGAGCCATTCACCAACCATCCCAGGATTTTTACCATCAAACTCGTCATTGCACCATGTACCACCAGGGCCTTTGACTATGAGTGTAGTATCTTCAGGACTTTGCACTAGTAGCTTCAAGTAATCCAATTTAGTAGTGATTTCTAATTTATGGTCTGGTGTTTCATCAACAAATCCAGTACATGGCCCAGTTGCAGTTTCAGTTCGCTTTGCTACTTGGTTACTTGGAACTGAACCGCCACTCATACCCCGAACGGTGAAGGGGTCAGGAGAAAAATTCTTACCGATGGAGATATCTCCAAATATTGGTGGTGTTTGTGGCACATCTGCTCCAGCATGAGTGACCGATGTGACTAAGAGTGTAACCACCATTAATGATAATCTTATTCCTTTGTTAAGAACTCTTTTCGGCATTTTAATCACATGGTTGTCTAAGTGGAGTTAATGACATGAATTTTACACGTAAAGTTCCCAAAAATAGAAGAATTAACTAGTAGTACGCGAAGGTAACTTGGCGGGGTAAAGGGGAAAGGTTTTTGTCCCTTACCCTTTTCCCTTTAAGCTTTACCCAACCTCCACCTAACATTTTTGGGTTGACAGACTACTAGTATGGTGTTGGGTATTTGTCCCATTCCCAATTACCCATTACCCAGTCCCCAATCCCTATTACCCCTAATCCCCACTCCCTGCGGTCGTGGGGGCCCCGAGTTCCCCAATACCTGCGACTGCTTATATTATGAATAGAGGCGCACTTGAGTACGCCTCTAAAAATCTAAAATATTGTCAAAGACTCTGAGCTAACTGCTTGCTGCGATCGCTTTACTCAAACGGGGGCGATCTGAACCAATTTTGTGGAGTAATAGCCAGGATTGAATCAAGTCTGGGCCATGAACATCTCCGGTTAAAGCAGCGCGGAGCGATCGCATTACTAAGCCTTTCTTGACATTTTGGGCTTTTACCACTTGCTTAATAATCTCTTGGGCGGTAGCTTCTTGCAATTCTTGAGTTTCTAAAGCTGCAAGAATTCCTTGTAGAACAGCCGCAGAACCTTCTTGTTGCAACTGTTTACTGGCTTCTTCGCTAAATTCAACTGTCTCAGTAAAAAACAGTTGGCTCTGAGCGACAGCATCTTTGAGGCGAGTTAAACTTGGCCCAAGTAAAGCTACTAATTGCTCTAACCAAGCGCGATCGCGTCCCCCATCAAAGTTAAAGCCTGCTGCTTCCCAATAAGGGATGAGTAAATCTGTGAGCTGGCTGACTGGCATATTATGGATGTACTGGCTGTTTAACCAATCCAATTTCGCCCAGTCAAACTTTGCACCTGCTTTATTAACACGCTCAAAGCTGAATTCTTTGGCTGCTGCTTCTAAAGTGAAGATTTCTTGAGTAGAGTCTGGTGGTGACCAACCCAATAAAGTCATGTAATTCACTAAGCCTTCGGAAGTGAAACCTAATTGCTGAAAGTCGGAAATTGAAGTTACACCATCTCGCTTGGAAAGCTTCCGCCCTTCCATATTTAAAATTAGCGGTGAGTGGGCGAATTGGGGAATTTTTGCCCCCATAGCTTCATAAAGGAGAATTTGCTTGGCGGTGTTGGCGATGTGGTCTTCTCCCCGAATTACATGGGTGATTTGCATATCAATGTCATCCACTACAACCACAAAGTTATACAGTGGTTGACCAACACCATCTTCGGAAGCACGGGCGATCACCATATCACCACCCAAATCGCTACCCCGCCAAGACATTTTTCCTCGGACTAAATCGTCCCAAACAATTTCTCGGTCGTCTTCGATTTTGAAGCGAATGACAAAGCTACGTCCTTCCGCTTTGAAAGCAGCTTCTTGTTCTGGGGTGAGATTGCGGTGACGGTTGTCATAACGTGGTGCTTCCCCTTTGGCTTTTTGGGCTTCCCGTAAAGCCTCTAGTTCTTCACTGGTGGTATAGCAGCGATAGGCTAAACCTTGTGCTAGCAGTTTTTCTACTGCTTGTTTATAGAGATCCAGGCGTTGAGATTGAAAAAATGGGCCTTCATCCCAGTTCAGCCCTAACCAGCGCAACCCTTCAAGAATATTCTCTGTGTATTCAGGACGCGATCGCTCTAGGTCTGTGTCTTCAATTCGCAGGATAAATTTCCCACCGTGGTGGCGAGCAAATAGCCAATTAAATACAGCCGTTCTAGCTGTACCAATATGTAGATTTCCAGTTGGACTTGGAGCAATACGGACTCTAACAGTCACAGTTCTTTCTCTCTTTAGCAAAGCATGATCACTTTGACACTCCCCTCTGCCTAAAGGCGAGGGGATTCTACATTCAACGACTCGCCGTTAGACAGCAGGCTTGCGCCAACTGCCCAAGAGGGCAAATCTCCTGTAGCGTAAGTTCCGGTATGCCCTACCGTACTGAGTCCTAGTCTCAAAATGTTGATTGCTGCGTTGACATCCCTATCTTCTGCGTATCCGCAATGAGGACAAACATGAGTCCTAGTAGACAGAGATTTTTTCACTTTCTTGCCACAGTTAGAGCAGTTTTGGCTTGTATTGTGGGGAGGGACTGCAATAGTCACCTTTCCATATTTGTGTCCAAAATACTCTAACCAACTACGGAAAGTGTACCAGCCAGCATCAGAAATAGATTTAGCTAGATGTCGATTTTTAACCAACCCTTTCACATTTAAATCTTCGTAGGCTACCAAATCGTGAGATTGGATAACGGAGTATGCCAACTTCTTGCAATACTCTTTTCGTTGCCTACTTACCCTTAAATGCTTCCGGGCATATCGCTTTCTAGCTTTGTGGTAATTGTTTGATTGTCTTTGAAGAGATTTCTTTTTATCTCTACTGAACTTCTTCGACTTCTTGCGGTTGGCACGATTGAGTTGTTTTTCTGATTTCCGGTAACACTGGGGGGAAGGTTCTACATTGCCTTGATTATCAGCAATGAAGTACTTCAAACCCAAATCAATACCCACTATTTGATTTGTGGGTTGAGTTGCGATTTTGACGTTAACATCAATCGCAAATTGGGCATAATATCCATCAGCACGGCGTACTAAGCGCACCCGTTTAATTTGCTTGATGTCATAGTAATTAAGGTCATAGGTTCCCTTTAATTTCAGAGTTCCAATACCTTTGTTGTCTGAAAAGGTGATAGCCTTTCGAGTTTGAGAAAGCTTCCATCCAGTTGATTTATATTCCACTGAACGGCAGTTTTTCTTGAACTTTGGAAACCCCTTTTTACCTTTAACCTTTTTCTTGCAGTTATCGTAAAACCTAGCTATCGCACTCCAAGAACGTTCAGCCGCAGACTGCCTAGCCATTGAATTGAGTTCATCAGCAAAGGGGAATTCGGCAGCTAATACAGCGCAGTATTTATTCAATGCGTACTTATCTACTTTTGAATCTTTGTTGTCCATCCAGTAGCGTAAGCACATATTTTGAATGAACTGGCTAGTACGAATTGCTTCGTCTATCGCCTGATATTGTTGGTCTTTTGCCTTGACTTTGAACTCGTAAACAATCATGGGCATCGACCAATTTACCACATACTTATGCTAACATAAAAAGCATAAGTATACCAAGGCATAGAAAGAGTGAATGAGGCGTAAACAGGGCTAAAGCCACAAGGTTTTCAATGAACGTCCTGATAACCAGCACTGAGGAGCCAGTGCTTTGCAGAGGTAAATGTTGATAATTAGTTGCCTTTACCTCAGTTTACCGAGTGTTCAGCATTTATGAATCTTTCGTTAGAACGGGACTGACGGGGCTCGAACCCGCAACTTCCGCCGTGACAGGGCGGTGCTCTAACCAATTGAACTACAGTCCCTTGATTACCGACTTTGCTATTATGCAAATTTTTTTTTAAGTTGTCAAGCAATTTGGCGGAGGAAATTTCAAAGAGAAGACCAGAATTGTCTTCTTCCTCCTCTGCTCCCTCTGCTCACGCCAGTTGCTACAATGGAGGGAAGCTCAACGGACAGTTTGCTCAAGTCGGGAAACCCGCCCACGCAACTGTCCTCCGCAACGCACTGGCTTCCTCTGTTTCCTCTGCTTATTTTTTCAGTTAGAAGTCCCTCAGCCGACAGATGGCATTGAAGCTAAATGCTCCTGAATCTGGGATTGCATTTGCTTGTACTGTTGCTTTAAGAGGTTTTTACTCAAATGCGCTTGAGATGAGGGTGGTAAGGTTTTGCTCTGTTCTAGCCAAGTTTTCAACGTTTGTCGCTGAGTGTCATTAATGTAACTGCTCATAACGCTAGTACAAAGATTAGGCGCTTCTAGGGTAAATAAAATTAACGGGTAGCGTTCATTGCTGGCTAAGGAATACACCATTTTTTGATTTTGCGGTTCTTGCATATCGAGGTAGCAGGGTAGCCACTTCGGCCCTAGTTGCTTGTTATACAGAACTGTTAGCCACAGCAGCATGGGATGAGGAAGTTTGATGAAGAGAAACTGGTTGTAACGGATAGAATGGGAACGCTTTTGAATATCTGCTTTGGGTAACATCAGCCATAGGGAGGCTATAGAGTCTTTTTCGGTATCTAAAAGTCGCGGAAACACAATTTCCTGAATCGGTTTGTTTGGCGGCCAAATTGCTTGCCAAAAAATTTGTTCTACAGCCACAGGTAAATCAGATTTTGTAGCAATATGAGAATTATTGCCATTGACTGATTCAGATGGCATACGACTACCCACTTTCATGGAACTCTTATTTGCAGGCCAATTCAGATAGTAAGTGCGATTGATAGTTTCCAAAACTTGCAGCAGTTGGGTGCTACTTTGCGGGCGATCGCGTGGAGCTTTTGCCAAACAAGCCATAATTAAATCATTGAGTTCTTTGGGGAATTGCAGTTCTGGTTTAACTTCTGCGATCGCTCTTGGTGGCTCAAAGTGATGTGCTTTATACCAAGCACCAAAGTGATCGGTTTCTGGTTCCCAAGGTTTTTTACCTGTGAGCATTTCAAACATCATCACACCTAGGCTATAAATATCAGAGCGGCTATCTAATTCGTCCCCTTCTAACTGCTCTGGTGAGCAATAGGGTAAAGTGCCATGAAATCCTATATTTGTACTAAGCGTTGATACAGAATTGACAAATTTAGCAATGCCAAAATCTAAGATTTTTGCTAAATAATCTAATATAGGGTCGGGCATTACTAAAATATTTGCTGGCTTAATATCTCTATGCACAAGGGGATAAATCTTACCTTCTATATTCATCCCTTGATGGGCGCACTGTAAGCCTAAACAAATCTGACGAGTCAGATTCATAAACATTGGCAAGTTCATCGGTATGAATTTTTTTAAAGATTTTCCCGATAAATATTCCATGACGTAAAAGGGGTAACCTTGTTCACTTACGCCATAATCATAAGCCTTGACGATATGTATACTTTTTTGGCTCAAAGCTGCGCTCACCATTGCTTCTCGTGCAAAATCTTTTTGCAACTTTGGGTTTAAAACAGTTTGAGCTAGAAACTTGATAGCGACTGGTGTTCCTCCTAATAAAACATCATTCGCTAAAAAAACTTTGCCCATACCTCCTGTGCCAATTAACTTGATCAGTTGATACCGATTGGCAAGTAACCCTTTACTATCGGGAGACGCTGATGAGCTTTGATTCACTTTTATAACCTCTTAAATACTCACCAAAATTAATAATGAGCATTTTAACTAACAATTTTCAATATATGTATATAATTCCGGCTATCTATCCTTTAAGGTTTTTATCTGACTTCTCACAAATAATGTCTATTTTCCAGCTATTCATTCACAAGATAAATGCTGTTCTCTAACTCTAGTCAATCAACCCTTTTTATCCAGACTTAACGGCGCAATATCATCTGAAAAAAGGTATAAAATAATTTCATGATTTTAGATTTAAGATTATCATCGTTCTTTGGTAAATTAGCTACCATTTTCCGGAGAATGCTAGATTTTAAACGTTCGTAATCTGCCTTTAAAATAATTTTTGCTTGTTTAGCAGAAATAAATTCATTGGCGTTTTGACTGCTACCTAACCAATCTAGTAATTGCTGACGTTGGTTAGCATTAAGAGTTAAAGTCATTACCTTAGTGCATTTGTGCGGTTCTTCTAAAGGAAAGAATAATAAATGATAAAATCCTGTTTCTGCTAAACTACGCAGGATTTTTTGACCTTTATTATCTTTCATATCTAAAAAACATGATAGCCATTTAGCTTGAGAGTTTTGAGTATTGTATAGTAAAGTACTCCATAAAATCATGGGATAAACATTGATTTTGGCAATAAATTCAGTGCCATGAGATTTCTTGAAAAATTTGTTAATTTCTTGTTGGGGTAACATTGCCCAAAAGGTGGGTACAGTTCCTTGTAATGTATGTAATAAACTAGGAAAACCTATGGTCGCAATTGGCCGATTTTTCGGCCAGGTTTTCTGTAAACACTCTTTTTCTGTGAATGATGTCAGAGGTACTATCTGTAATATTGGATTACTTTCTACCCGCTCAGTACTACTATTAGAAGCCAGTGCAACTTCCGATTTGACTTGTTCTAAAATTTCTAATATTTCTTTAATATTTTGTGGGCGATCGCTAACTGCTTTCGCTAAACAACGCATCACTAATTTTTGTAACTGCTCGGGTATGACGACTTGCGAATTTACCTCTGCAAATGCTGGTGGTGCTTGAAAGTGATGAGCTTGATACCAAATACCAAAGGAGTTACTTGTTGTGTGAAATGGATGTTTTCCTGTCAACATTTCAAACATCAAGATTCCTAAACTGTAAATATCAGAGCGCACATCCAGGAGTTTACGCCCTTCCATGTGTTCTGGGGAACAGTAAGGTAAACTACCAATAAATGAATCAGTGAGAGTCATCCCACTGCGCTCTGTTAAAAATTTAGCAATGCCAAAATCTAAAATTTTGACCAGAGGCTCTTTTTTACCATCTTCAATAATGAAAATATTTTCTGGCTTAATATCACGATGTACAATCGGATAATTTTCTCCTTTGAGGATGATACCTTGATGAGCACACTGTAAACCTAGACAAATTTGATTGGAAATATCTAAAACTTTTGTGATTGAAAATGTCTGAGTTTTGAGAATGCGTTTCAGGTTTTTTCCTTGGAGATATTCCATGACATAATAAGGAATATTTTCCTCAGTTACGCCATAGCTAAACATCCTCACAATATTTTTACTTTTCCGTCCTAATTGAGCGCCAATAAAAATTTCTCTAGCAAAGCGTTGAGTCATTTGCTGACTACCCAAGCTCAGGGATAGAATTTTTACGGCTACTGGCATTCCGCCTTTGGCAACATCTTCTGCTAGGTAAACCCTACCCATTCCGCCTTTGCCAATCAAATCTCTGATTAGATAGCGATTATTGAGGAGTTTACCAATATAAACATCTAATTCAGTTTTAACATTAGCGACATTAGGGATAGGATTTAACATAAAATTTTTTATTAATAAAAAGCCAGATACTTATTAATAAAGTGCCTTTTCAGCCTTTATTTTATCTAAAAAGATACTCACATTTTTATAGAGTTGATTATGCCAGCTAAAATTTACAATAAAACCTGGTTAATTTTTAATAAAATTACGGAAAATCTGTGTGCAATTACTCTTAAACATGGTGTAACATATTTGTGAAGCTAAACGTATGGTAAATTACACTGAATCCGCAAATAATGATAATTGCTTTGTATTGCTGCCTCAGTAATTACACGTAAGTACAAAGAATCTTCAGGAAGCAATGAAATTTTTGTAGTGTGCATATTACCAGTACAACACGTCGGAAATAAGCCACCCATTTAAAACAAGTGTAAAGCTTACAAAATCATCATTCTTTCTTTCTTTTTACTTTTGCCTTGTTACTTTTGCCTTGTTGTACTAGATGTTTCTGCAAACCCCAATCAAGAGTAAATTCGTAGCTACAACTTTAGTTTCGGTTTCTAAAGTGCTGACTACAAATTTTTGTCCCATAATGATATACAGGAATAGCGCTTAAGTGGAATTTTACTGCAGCTAGATCAAGCTGACAAAAGTATTTTCTAATTTAGCGCTAGAAATTGGGTATAAAACGGCGCAAAAGCCTGATTAGGGGTGAATCGATTTTCACTTTAAAAGCTAATATTTGGGTACGTTGTAGCGCATTAAAATTGTTATCGCTGACCAAGATTAAAGCACGTTGCCCATCGGGTAATATGGGGCCAAGAGTTAAGCCTTCAATATTGTCTAGCAATACATTCAGACCTCGCAAATCTAACAGTAGCTTTTTCTGCACAGGTTTGATTTTTTGCTGAACATTCAACAGGCTATCGAGATGATGAATATCATCAGCACCTGCTAGAGAAATCTCAAACAGGAGAATCGAAAATCCTAAGCCTGTGAAAGAGCGTTCTAAACTCAGGAATGTTCCTTGATTATCGAGAGCAACTAAATCAGGTAAGCCGCTAGCAAACTTGCCAGTAATATTTAAAAAGGGTGAGACTGCTTCCGTGAGGTATAAAAATTCCTTTTCTGGCTGTTTGGTGAGCAAGTTATATTGTAGAATCCGGCAGGGAGTGCTGATATTAGGTTGAGCAGCTGGCCCATCTTGCATTAGGGCATTTTCGGTAGCTGTAAACAGTTTATTTTTATCTGGTGTAATAGTGAGGCTTTCAAAAGCCAAATTGTTGCGGATACCATGCTGACTATTTTTATTGCGTAAAAATTTGTCTGGTATAGGTAGCGTTGCGATCGCCTTACCATTAGACAATGAGAATTCTTTAATGAAAAGATTGCTGGATTCTCCAGAATCCCCTTCAGATGAGATGAAAACAGTTTTTTTGTGAGTTAAAGCAATACCTTCTGTATCGCTAGTACCTGGAGAGAACTTTTCACCATTCTCATTTAACAGAGTTGTTACACCAATAGTAGCAACACCATTGTTTTTGAGTGAACCTTGACTGAGGTCAATTTTTAAAGTATAAAATCGTGCTGAAGCTTTATTGCCTCTGTCATCAGATATAGCATAATAAACATCATTGTTGGCATCATAAGTAATTCCAGATAAGCCTCCCACTAGAGTATTTTGTACAAGCAATCCCTTTGGGATTGTTGCTTCTCCCATAAACTCAATACTACTAACTGTGACAGCCCCCCACGTAAAATTGCTGGCTAAGAAAATGATTACAAGTATAGGAATAGTAAAATAAATAATTCTTCGCCAAGTTAAGATTTTTCTGATAAATTTCATGAATACTGCCAGGATTAAAGTAATTCGTCATTAATAATAAACTGCTGCAATCTGTTGCGCTAGGCAATTGCTACATACAGCATATTTCATTTGCATGAAGTACAAATTGACTAGTTTTGAAGCAGTAGTGAGAATAGTAGTTATCCTATTTATGTACCTCATTTAGTTGTAAACTGCTGTATATGAAATACAGAGTTGCGTGCATTTTATCTGCAAAAGAAAACTTATATGATGATTTTTTATATTTGATATTCCTGCAATCAACTATAAAATCAGAAATCACAGAAAAATGCGATCAATAATATCATTTCAATTAAAAAATTATCCCTATAGGCAAGCAGAGGGAGCAGAGGAGCAGAGGAAGTAATTTGTATCAGTAATTTCGTGAATTAGTAACTATCTGCTGGGCAAAGGCGATCGCCTCTTTTGGTGTAGAGACTTTTCCCTCAGCTTGGGCGATCGCAATTTCTGTAAGAATTTTCCCAATTAATGGCGAAGGTGAGAGATTTAGTGCTATAATAATCTCCTTCCCACTCACGATTGGAGAGGGATGAGCGACCAGGTCATCAGGGTTTAGGTAGCGGCTGATCAAAGGAGCGTAAACGCTAAGTGGTTTATCCCTAGACATCGCCCCTACCAGATTATCACAAGCTAGGGACAACGCTACAGCAGTACTAAATACATTGCCTGCTTCCTGAAAGAAAAAATATTGTTCTCTCAAAGACATATTTGTGGCTTTTAGCCTCTGGAGAAGTCTCAGGGCTGTAATGACAGAGTGAATTTCAGCACGGCTGTAGGTTAGTTGCAATAGCTCCATTTCCGCAGCTTCGGGATTGGGGTGGACGAGACAAGCAAGTTTGGCGATACCTAAGTATGTAGTTTTAATGGTGTCGCGGATGTACTCTTGTAATTCCACCCCTAAAGGCTGCCAATTTTGTATTATGTAAGCGGCGGCTGTATCAACAGCAGCGATTTTTGCAAAGCTTTCATCTGTAGCGTTTTTAAAGAAAGGTGCTAGTACCCCATCTTCCCAAGCCATCGCGATCGCTTGCGTACCTTGAGGTATTGCCAACAAATAGCCAACTTCTACCCTGACTCGTTCTGCGGCTACTGTAGTGATGTGTGCAGCTAAAGTACGAATTGCTTGTTGTGTCGCGGGTTCGATATTAAAACCTAGTTGGGCGGCTTGGCGGTAGGCGCGCATTAATCTTAAGGGATCGTCTTGTAAATTAGCTGGTGAGATCATGCGTAAAACACGCTTCTGTAAATCAGCTACGCCTTGTAGAGGGTCGATGATTGCTTGGGTATGGGGATCGTAGGCGATCGCATTAACTGTAAAATCTCTTCTGTGCAGATCGGTTTCTAAAGAGTCTCCTTCCTGTTGGGCAATATCAACGGTAGCGTTGGGAAATACGACACGAGCAATTTGGCGTTGGGGATCGAGTAAGACAAAACCAGCTTGATAATGTTGAGCGATCGCCCTTGCTACTTTCACCGCATCAGTAGGGATGACAAAATCTAAATCTAGGTATTCACGACTTCTACCTAAAAGCGCATCCCTGACTGCACCACCTACCATATATGCTGGTTGTGGCAGTAATGATAGGCTAAAAGGCCAAGTGTCGGGAGCTAGGGTAGAAGAAACTGAATTATCCATGTTTAATAAAAATCAACCTAGCAACTAATGAATATAAGTTTGTCTTAAGCTAGATTAACAATAAAGGTTCCTGGAGTTGGTTCTATTATGTGTATTTGCGTCAACTGCCACTATGTAGACCGATGTTTAACATATCATGCCGTCGAAGCGCAGCACCAACAGCCCCATTTGACCGAAACACCCACTTTTGATCCTAATGAGCCTTCAATCAATGTCAACATCCGCACAAAAGAGGATGTGATTGAAATGGAATGGGATGTAGTCGGTTGTCTCAGCTTTAAGCAAGAAACTGGTAAGTGGGCGAAGTTGCGTCCAGGCGAATTAGTACCAACGTAATTGGTGCTATGCTCAAATTCAAAAGTTTTGAATCTATAACTTTTAGAGTTTTCCATAGTAGCTAGAATCTGAGCAGTATTCAAAATTGAATGATGATAAAAAAGTGTTTTGATATTCTAGCCACCTGCTGCTGTTTAGTGAGAATTCAAAATTAAAATTTTGTTGACTTTGTCATACTCTTTTTTCTAAAGTTATAAAACATAGCGATTTCAAAAAGAGTCTAGGGTCAAATTTATGGTAGGGGCGCAAGTTATTGTACCCCTGCTTTTAAGTGTGAATTATCATCACATTTAAAATAATTAGTAAAATAATTGGTTCTATTATTTAAATCTTGACCCTAAACTCTTGTACAGACGCGATGAATCGCGTCTCTCTGATTCTCCAACTCTTGACCCTTAACCCCAATTAACTTAATTTTGACTACTGAATTAGAAAACCTTGCAGTCACAAAATATGGTTTAGCACTGCACACCACAACCCCTGAATTAGGATTAGCAATTAATAATTTTGCTGGCGATAATCGCTCTCATGTATGGAATTTAGGACGTGATTTGTCCAGCTTTGTCCATCAATACTTAGTAGAATTTATTCAGCCACAAACTTGGTCAGATATAGGCTTTTTGGCAGTGGCTAAAGGCCCTGGTGGTTTTACAGGCACAAGGATTGGTGTAGTTTTAGCACGGACATTAGGACAACAATTAGAGATTCCTGTATTTGCAGTATCTACTTTAGCTGCAGTTGCTTGGAGTGCAAAAGATAATATTGCTAAAACAGATGCGATCGCAATTCAAATGCCAGCCCAACGAGGTCAAGTTTTTGGCGCTATTTATCAACCTCATGCCGATAGCTCAAATCTGACAACATTACTACCAGATAGCGTATTTACACCTGAAGCATGGCAAGAGACTTTAGCAAATTGGCAGACAACTTATCAATTAATTGAAGCAAAATCTGCGTTAGCAGCAACAGTCACTAATATTTTGGAACTAGCTGATCTAGACTGGGAACAAGGAAAGCATCCGCATTGGTCTGAGGCTTTACCCTACTATGGACAGCATCCTGTAGATGTTTAATGAAAAGTTAGGGTAATACCAATTCAAACAATTTTTGCGACCAATAAATGTTTTGTATTTTCTCTTTCCCCTTTCCCCTTTAACCTTTTCCCACCTCTTGCAAAAATGCTTTTTGCAAGAGGTCTATTGTTTAAATTGGGATAACCGATATTTATCGCTAACTATCTCACACCTGATGAGTCAGTATAACTAATAGGAGCTTTTTGCGGTGGTAATGAGTAATATTCCGCTAGTGTAGCTATAGCGAAACATAATGTCAGACTCAAAACAAAAGTTGTGAAAAACTGCATGATAAAAAATCGGTGCAAAAGCCACTTCATATAATTCATCATTGTTAAGCCTCCGGCATTGCACGGGGAAATTATCAAAAAACTTTTGACAAATTATGTATGAATAAGTAGGTTAGCGATCGCACATGGCTATTTGTAGAAGAGTCAAGGGAAAAGTGTTCTCCTTTCTCCCTATAAAATTTTAAATAGTTGGGTTAACTCTAGCCTACTTACTTAACAGTTCAGTGCTTAATTGCTAAACTTAATTTTTACCTTTAACTTCACGGCAATTAACCCCAACCATCATTGATAAATGAAAGCTAGGAATATTGCACTGAATCTGTATTTATTAGTAGTCTGCACCCAAAAGGTAATTTAAAAATTGGTAATTTATTAATTCTATTTTCTGATAAAAAACTACCTAATTGTTATAAATGCACGGAATATCTTAATCTTATAATTCACTCCATATCTATTTATTTCAGCAAATGGCTTTGCCCTTATGTAGATAGAATTTGGCTTAAGCCAATTTAATTATACATATACAAGCAGATAAAAGCATCTATCTAACGATAGATGCTTTTTATGTAATAAAATTTAGAGTAGTTCTAAATTATTTTAGGTGAGCGAGTATAAAAGCCATGATTTAACTAATTTATATTTAAGGATAGCAACCAAATTATCTCACATAAATTATACCAGTTCCTCATTAATGTTACTTGCTCGGGACGGAGAAGCAAACTATATAATTACAAACATCCAATCATTAAATGCTTCACAGATGTGTAAACATAAAGGGCAACCGCTTTTACCATCGAGACTGTACACCCAAATTAATAAATAAGAAATATAAACTTTAACATCGGATAGTTCGTAACCAGAGTTTTGTATAATCTATTTAAATGTAAAATTTAATACTGTTAATTATTTCTTTTGAGAAACTCCAGTTCTGAAACGGGATATGAGTCATATAAATTTAAATTATTAATAGAACCAAAACTTGCTAACTGGCCAAGAAAGTTCACAAAGAGTACCCCTAGGAGATAGAGAAACCCGTCGAAATTTACCTTTAAGTTGTCGAGCTAAATTTCTAAATTGTTGTGTGCCTCTGCCTTCTTTGTAAGAACTAATAGCTAATGCATCATCTATAATACTTAAAGTGTGCCAGCCTTCAGAGGCAGAACAATTAACTTCCAGACGGGTGACTCCGGCGGCGTGTTTGCCAACATTACATAATGCTTCTTCTAAAAATCGGCAGAGTCCTCTTTTTTGTTCAATACTCAATCCCTTTTCTTCGATAGGTTCAAATGTGCGGATTTTAACTTTGATGGTTTTAAAGCAGGGAAAGTCTCGCTCTAAGGTATAACTGTAAACTTGATAAAGAATCTGGTGGATAGGGTCATGTAAATTGATGACTAATCCTTGTCCTAAATATAAACTTTTATCCTGATTTACAGGTTCTCGCTGCAAGAATTCATAAATTCCCCGCAGATCGTAATTTAATTTTTCTAGTTCTTTTTCAATTTCAGGTAGTAATTTATCTGTAGGTAAGTTCTGCTCTTTCAAGAGTTTCAGAACTTTAGCCAGAGTTTGTAGAGGCCCATTATGAATTGTTTCAAATGTGCGTTCAATCATCGTATAATGAGCATTAATTTCTGCTTTTAAAGTTTGTTCGTATTGGTATAAAGCGGTAAGTCCTAGAGAATTCAATGTATAAATAATTATGGTTGGTGCTAATGGAATCCACCAACCCAAAATTAAAAATATATAAGCTACAAGAACGAGAATAAAGCTAGCAAAACCAATTGTCACAAGATTGAGCAAAGGTAATTTAGTTAACCTGGCGTGAGCAATTCCTAAAAAACCCCAAGCAATAATCCAAAGATATTCCCATTCATCTTGCCAAGTCTTTAACAGGGGTCGAGAATTAAGAACCGCACTGATTAATTGGCTAACAGCATGAGCATGAATTTCTACGCCATAAACTTGGCCTGGGGGTGCAAATTTTGCCGACGGAATAGCAGAAGTTGTGGTCAAGTCTTTGGCGCTAGGGGCCGTCATGCCAATAATGATAATGCGATCGCGTATCCACTCAGGCTGGAATTTTCCTGCTTTGATATCACCAAGGGTCACCGTTCTAAATCGTTCTGGGCCACTACGAAAGTTGAGTAATACCTGAAATCCCCCCGCATCGGTTCGCACATATCCGCCAGAGTTGCTGTAGACGCGAGGTAGCTGGATATTACCAACCCAGATGAGATTGCGATCGCCAACTCTATGTTTTAACTGAATCCCTTCATTAGCTAAATAAATCTCTGCTAACTTGAGAGATAAGGCAAATTTATATCCTTTCGGTGTAATCGTTCCTAGTAGGCTGCGTCTTAATTTACCATCCGCATCTGGAATTTGATCTACAAAACCAATTTGTGCGTCAGGTAAATATGGTGGTGGATCGATTGTGACAGGTAATGCTTTTTCAATCCCAATTAAATTTTTATGCTGTTTAAATGTGTTTACTAGTTCAGCAGAACCAGGCTCAACTGGTATATCCCTAACAATATCAACGCCAATGGCTCGAGGAGCGTAAGCCTGCAATTTTTTTAACAAGCTTGCCATTTCTTGATCTGGGATAGGATATCCAAAATTATGGATATCATCTTCGTTAATACCAACAATTACAATTCGTTCATCTACAGATTCCACAGGCCGTAAACGGAGGAAACTATCAAACACTAGCCACTCTAAAGATTGCATTGCACCAGTCAGACGAACAATAATCACCAGACAAAGTACTACAATCCCGGGCAGCGTTCCTACACGCCAAATGGAGATTTCCTCTTTGATTCTTCTCCAAATTCCAGGCTGCATAAACCAGTTTCCTAGTCTTTAGTTATTAAATAAAAATCACCGATAATAATTCATCATTATGCAAAAATTAATGATTATTCACAAATACATATTACATTTTCCTGGCTTCAATTTGCTTGTGGTTACAAATCAGACCTAAGCAATAGTCAACCTTAAATATCGGGATTTACTCAAATCCTGATTTAATTTTATATCTAAGTGTTGGCCCTGATAGCAATGGGTTTGAGCTATAGAAGTAAATAGAAAAAAATATTTACATTGAATGCGATCGCCTTTGGCCTTCCCAAAGAGTATTCCTTCAACAAAGGTGCTTACTCTGCGGGAACGCCAAAGGCTAATGGGAAAGTTTCGTTTTTTTGTATTCGTAATGACATTGTCTCATAAATTATGTGATGAATTTTGCCTTAATACTCGTATCATTACGAACTAAATATTTCATATTGCACAGAAACAGCACCTACTAAAGCTTGACTATGATCAATCAATTAACCCTTCATGTCGAGCTTTCATTTCAGTTTGAATGCGGATATTTTTACCTTCTTCTGGGTAAACATCTAAAGCATCTTGTAGCTTATTCCAGTAATGACGCACCATGCGTTCAGACATACACATTCTTTCTGCGATCGTCTTATCTTGTAACCCTTCTTCAAATGCGAGAGTTAATACCTTCAGCCACTCTGGTTTTACTTCTAAGCCAGAATTGATACCTTTGATATCTTTAGTATGAGTTAATCCTTGTAATGCCCAATCAACTCTAGTCAACATTTCTTGGGTGGAAAGGCTTTTATCTGCAACAGTAAAGCCACCTTTATGACTATCAATCTCCGGTCTAATTCTGACTAAAGTTCTAGCATGGGCACTTTGCACAACAATATCTAAATGCGGATAAGATTTCATCAGATTCCTTAGAAGTTGAATTCCTGTATCAGGACGTGCTGTTGCTCCGGGGTGTTCTGGCATTGATAGATCCATCACTACAAGGTCTGCCTGTGATATCATCATCTGCTCGAGAGCATTCTTAGCATCGATAGCAGTAATAAATTTTGCACTAGCATATTTTTTTTTCAGTACATCGACTGTTCCCCCTAAAACTGATTCATGGTCGTCAATCACCAAAATTGTGAGCAATTTCTTCTCTGCTGCAAGTTGTGTCATAATTAACACCTCGTTATCGAACTAAGTAAATACTAAGTTTTCATCTACTGCCTAGAGCAAGACAGATGAAAATTGTGCTTTTTTGTCATTTGTTATTCTTTTCATCCCTATTCACAGCATTTCCCTGCAAATATTTATAAATTGCAGAAAATCGCCGGATAAAAAGAAAATTGAGGACTAGTATTCCTGACTCTGTACTTAGCGATCAGTCGAAGTAAAAGCAGCTATTTGAAGCTAGATTGTTGATGTTTATCAGAAAAAACGCTGAATTTATGATTGTATAATTTGTATTATGTTATTGACAAAGGAAGATGCCCTGAGCAATTATCAAATTGACGATCTAGAGGTCTTCAATTAAGACTGCTGATAGCAATATTAACTGATGCTTACCAGTAGAAATACCAAGTTAGCATGAGGCTGGTACTACGATAAAAACATTTACCTGAAGTTAATAGGTAAAAGCTATCACACAAATATTGTAATTCTCGTAGATTAGCGTAAGAAACACGGGTAGATACATCCGGATAAGTAATTTGTACCATTAAATGGCATAAATTGTGGCATTGTTTTAAATTGATATAAATTGATATAGGTGTTAAAACTTGGGGCAAAGCTATTGTGAGCAATTCTTCTAATAGGCTTAAAATTATTAAGCTTTGTTCAGTTGACTGATGTTGCCAGATCACTGGCATATCACGGTGAAAAGATAACTGAGAATTATTCGTCAGCCTAGACTGTAATAAACAATCAATAGCTAACGGCAAGCTATACTGTAGCTGCGATGGAAATAAGCGATCGCTCAATTCCACCAAAGATTGATGGAACCTATCAATTTTTTTTACAGATTCTTGAATTTTGTTAACTGATAAATCTAAATTATCTACTGTTAACATTTCTAGATTGCGCCTGATAATAAAGGATTCCTGCAATAAATCATCCCGAATTTTTTCAGCTTCTAAAAATCTTTTTATCGACTCTTGATAAGACCACCATTTTAATGCTTGCCGAATTCTTAATTCAGAGCTGATAAACCAGAGGAGGGTTATGAAGCTGGCTATTAACAGTATAACTTGCGTCCACAATAGCAGTTTCACAGGAAGTTTTGATGGGTATTTTATGCCGATTAAATATAGCTTTAAAACAAAATATATCAGATTTGTCTTTTGTAAAATGTTTAAATTGAATACAATAAGCGCCCATAACATTGATGATAATTACAACAATATGCATATAATTTTATAGTTTTAATGAGTAGATAAATCTTGGTGGTTCGCAAATAAAAATCTTGATTGCCTAAATTTAGACAATCAACTATTTAAATGCTAAATATAACGCTATTTTTAAATTTTTGTACAAATATATGTACACTTTATATCTTCTTGTTTTCCCCTTACTGACTAGACAGAGAAGTTTGCTGAAATTAAATAAACTGATTTATATATCAGTAATTAATCTTGCCTTTCGCAACATAAATTGCAGCGCTGTTTCCTGTTTAGAGATAATATAAGCTTTAGCATCCATACCTAATTGGATATGACACTGATGTTTCTGATGACCGAATACTAAACTTTCTGGTGCGATAGTAGCCTCAAAATAGCTAGCAGCCAGAACATTAGAACTAGATGTTGGAGAATTTGTACTGTTATTTTGAGATGTAATTACATCTGGAGAAACTGTATTCACAAATCCTTTGAGAGTACCATAATCAGGATAAGGGCAAGAGTCTATTCGTAATTGTACTTCTTGACCAACTTCCACACTTTTAATATCTTGAGTGGGAATCATTGCTTTAATTACTAAAGGCGCATTACTAGGTGCAATTTCTGCGATCGCATCACTAGCACCCACAACCTGACCAGGATTGCGTAAATTTAGCTTGAGAATAGTACCTTCAGTAGTGGCGCGAATTACAGTATCTTGTAATTGTTTAAAAACTTGCTCGAGTTCTTTGTGATATTGGATTAATTGGGATTGAATTTCCACTCGTCGCTGAATTAAAGCTTGTCTTTCTTTATTTAAAGTAGCAATGTTGGCTTGACCTCTAGCAACTTCTTGAGCAATCCGTTCTTTAGCTATTGCGACTGTTGCATCAGTAGGATTAATCGCAGATCTAGCTGATTCCACTTTAGCCTGAGCTATTTCAACAGCTTTTCTCTCACCTTCAACAATAGCTTTTGTCTGTTCAAATAAGAATTTTTTCTGCTCAAGTTCTCGCCTACCAATAGCACCTTCTTTTGCTAATTGTTCATAGCGATCGCGGTCTAAATTGGCAAAGTCGAAATCAGCTTGAGCTTTTTGCAAATCCGTGTAAACTTTTTGCAAATTAGCTTCAGCGACTTGTAAGTCAGTTCGAGTTGTAACTTGACGTTCTTGATACTCTCTTTGGTTACGTACTAAATCAGATTGAGCCGCAGCTACAGTCCGCTCAATTAGTGTCTTTTCTGCTTGAATTTGACTATCTAAATTCTTGATTTGAGCATCAATTTGATCTATTTGTAACCTACCTTGTTGACTATTTCCTTGCAGTTGGCTCTTTTTAATTTGTAATTGTTCATCATCAAGGTAAGCAATAATATCTCCTTGCTTAACTACTTGATTTTCTTGCACCAAAATCCGTTTAATAGTTCCCTCCATTTTCGGTTGTGCTAACCGAATTTCGCCAGTAGGACGGATACTGGCTGGAGCTTTAACGGTAACATTATATTTTGCCCATGAAGAGAGGGCGATCGCAGAACCAAAACTACCAACAAGAAACATTCCTGCAAATGATGTCCAAGCACTCACAGGAGGAATAAAATCTTCTTGGACTTCAGGTAGGACTTTCTGATTATGGATGTAGAGCATATCATATCCCCTCTGAAAATGAGTGTGAATTAAGGAATGAGAAAATCTAGATGGTCACCTGGTTGGGATATCAAATCTTTTAAGGAACCTTGCAGTTTTAATTTGCCGTTTTCTAGTAAAACCACCCAATCAGCGCGGTTAATTACTTTGGGGCGGTGCGTAATCAAAATGGTGGTTTTACCTTGGCGATGCTCAAACAGCCGATCCAAAACCTGCGCCTCACTCACGGGATCGAGTCCACCAGTGGATTCATCCAAGATTAAAACTGGTGGATCTGTGACAATCGCCCGTGCGATCGCTAATCGTTGACGTTGTCCGCCAGAGATATTGGCACCAAATTCTCCTAAAATAGTTTGATATTTCTCTGGGAATTTATTAATAAACTCGTCGGCTCCAGCAATTTGACAAGCTCTCACAATTTGCTCAAAACTAATATGAGGTGTTCCTAAACGAAAGTTTTCGACAATAGAACGATTCCAAAAGTGAGCATCTTGGGGAACTAGTACAATCTGTTGACGCAAACAATCTAAAGAAAGGTCTTGGATGTTATATATACCAATTTGGATATTACCTGATTGCAGTTGATACAACCCAGCAATTAATTTCGCTAAAGTACTTTTACCACAACCAGATTTACCAATTAATGCCACAACTTGACCACCTGGAATTGTTAATGAAAAATTGTCTAACAAGTCCAGGCGACCAGCATAATGGAAGCTGAGATTAGTACAGATAATATTAGCATCATTGGCAATATAAGCTAAAGGTTTGCGTCCGTCACCTTCATTTTCTGGGGTAGCATCAATAACTTCTGTCAGGCGTTGTGTAGCAGTTTTAGCCCGCGTAAATTCTTCTACAAAACTAATCACAGTAGCGATTAACCCCAGAAAATTACCATTCATGGAGTTAAACGCCATTAACTGCCCAATACTGAGGTTTTCATCCGGATTAATTACTAAGTTACCACCAAACCACAGCAAAACAACTGCACCAATCGCAGAAATAAAACCAGAGAAAGTATTATTAATAATTCCTATCTGCATGGTGCGAAAGGTGAGATTACCAAGACGACCAAATCGGTGTTGTAGTTCATCCCAAAATTGGGGAGCAGATGCAGTCGTTTTGAGAGTTAGTGCGCCTTTGAATGTTTCTACTAAAAGTCCTTGAGTTTCGGCTTCTGTAACTAATAACTCGCGAGTTTTTTGCTGTAATGTGGGCTGGAATACTATCGTTGACAAGGTCATAGCTATAGAAATAAATACTGCTACTACAGTTAATTTCCAGCTATAAAAAATCATCAGCCCTAAAGAGATGATGGCGATAAAAAACTTACTAGGTAAGCCAACAACTACTTGCGCCACTAATTGATTTATCTGTTCAATATCTTGTAACCTGCTAACTATTTCTCCACTGCGACGGGTTTCATAATAAGTTAAAGGTAATCGCAGAATTTGTCTGCCAAATTCCATTACCATTCCTAATTGCAAGCGTTGAGCAAAGTTAGCAATTAAATTAGATTGTACAAACGAAAGGCTACTAGAAATAAAATTCATTACTACTACAGATATTGCCACAGTAGTTAGTAAGCTAGTATCCCCACGAACTAAAACATCATCTGTGAGAATTTGTAATAAAAATGGAGAAGCTAAAGAGAGTAAGCCCAATATTAAATTTAGTGGAAAAGCCTGTGCTAGAATTGCGCGATAATTCCAAACACGTTTAAAGAAGCGCCAAAAGCCACCAATATTATCATCCTTTTGAGCAAAAAATCTGACTGGATCTGGTTCCAGTAATAGCATTAACCAATCTGTCCAACCCTCAGCCAAATCTTTTTTAGAGAGATGGCGAATACCTACAGCCGGATCAGCGATTAAACATTTTTTGCCCTTTTTACCATATAAAACAACCCAATGATTTCCTTTCCAGTGAATAATTGCTGGTAAGGGTGCTTCATGCATCCGGTTTAAGAGTTCTGGTGAAGTTTTAACGGGACGAGTATTAAATCCTAATATTTCTGCGCCGCGTCTTAACCCTAATAAAGTAGTACCAAATTGTCCAGTACCTACAGCTTCTCGGATGTGGGTGAGAGTAAAATTATGCCCATAATGTTTAGCAATTGTAGCAATACAAGCAGCTCCGCAATCTTCTTCACTATGCTGTTTTACAAATTTGTATCTCATAAGCAAAGCACTCTAGAAAATAATAATCACAACAGCAATATATTTTAAATTTGTTGGAATAGTTTTGAAATTAACCTCTATTGGGATTTTAGTTATCAGAGTTTTTAAAGGAATCACTAGAGCCAAGATTATTGCTTATTCCAGTCTAAAAGAGACCCATTATACTAGATAAGAAATTACTGCCACCTCTTAACCAACTACTGCGTCTATTACCGGAGCCAAAAAATGCAGCAAAGATGAGTGTAGTTTGAGAAAACTGATATGCACTTTGGCTCTTAGCTGAACCAATTGAGTTACCTAGTGAAATATTTACTTCGCTACTACCCGAAGTTAGTATATTTGTGTTTTGATAAAAAAGATAGAAAAGCCCAAAGGGAGAAGATGAACGTCCACCAGATAAAACTTCTTGTTCTTGTTCGGACACATCTATAAACAATTCACTCTTTTGTTGTTGGATGTTATGAGACATAATATCTATCTCTCTAGTTCCTGAGTTTATCCAATACTTTTTCTGCAATTAAACTACATCTATAAAGCTGTAATAACCCCGTTGCTAGTGTCTCATCTTTACAAGATGAGACGAAACGGGGTTATCGCTTCACTACTTACTTTCTTAGTACTTATGGAATTTTAATCGCGGTAATACCACCAGTTAAGAAGTCAGAGCTTGTAGCCAATGAACCTGTAGTGGTTCCAGCCAAAGTGGAAGTTGAAGTGGTTGCCAAAGCTAGCTCTTTAAGACTAGTAAAACTTAGAGATAAACCCTCAGCACCACCAGCTACGATTTCTTGTTCCTCAATACTTACTTCGATAAAAAGTTCGTTAGACATGATTGGAATCTCCTGGATTTTAAGAGTTTCGTGAGTTGCTTGTTGTTCGCTTGATTAATACGATATAAACAAGTACCTAAGTGAGCCCATTTTCATGTCTCCCCTTGTCAAGAGGAGACACATGGGGTTATCGCTGATTACTTACTACTTAATTAAATTGAAATAGCAGTAATACCACCAGTTAAGAAGTCAGAACTTGTAGCCAATGAACCTGTAGTGGTTCCAGCCAAAGTGGAAGTTGAAGTGGTTGCTAGAGCTAGCTGTTTGAGACTAGCAAAACTTAAGGATAAACCACTAGCACCACCAGCTACGATTTCTTGTTCTTCAACAGTTACTTCGGTAAAAAGTTCGTTAGACATGATTCAAGTCTCCTGGGTTTTAATTATCTCGCGAGTTGTTTGCCTCTTGCTTCTCTCCTCGCTTGATTAATACGATATAGGCAAGTACCCAGGTGAGTCATTCTCATTTTGTGCAAACTTAATTACCAAAGTTAGAAATTCTCATTGCTTAAATCAGTCAGTGTAATTACTGAAAAATACATGGCTAAAATCACCACAAATTTTGCTAAAACTTATTTAAAAATTCAAGAAATTTTATAATAGCTTTACCAAAGTGCTTTATGTTTGTGGCATGTAAATCTTTGCTTTTCAAGATTTTATCAAAAATATATAGAAAATTATTACCCTCTTTAAGAAAAATGCTTTGATATATGATAATAAAATAATTAAGTCAAATTTAATACCCTCTATCTTGATGAAATAGACGTTATCTAGGGCTGACGAGACAAGTATCTTATTTGTGAAGTGATAAAAAATACTCTGAGGGTAAAATAATACTGTTTTGGCGCTATACAAGACTCAAATCGCTCACTTGTAAAGGTAGGCTTGCGTGAGCCTAGCTTATGTAAATAGACCACGCTTGATGGGTGAATAGCACTTACTGAAGCAAAAGTTGCTGTCCAGACCCCCGATTTTTTCAAAAAATCGGGGGTCTAATTTAGCTGATTTGTCGCTTAAAAAACCAAAAATAGAGGAATTACCCTAAATCACGCCTGAATTTTTTATTCCAAAGAAGTCATAAGAAATTGACAGGCGATCGCCAACAAGGTATACATATTTGAACATTTATCCTATGCAAGTCTGGATTTTATGCCTAATGTTGAAAGGGATGAAACTCGCGAGAGTCGCATTGAAACAGAGATCATTGCCGATACTGGTAATGATAAAGAGGAACGGGCTATGGGTTGGTACTACTACCTAGACGATACCCTGAACTTTCCCTTTAACGCCAAGTTGAAAAAGAAAGCACGCAAAACAGGAGTCATTGAAGAGAAACAAGTTGAAGTTTTAGCAATGGCACCTGACGAAGATTGTTTCAAAGATATGTATGTTGAAGTAGTCTATCCTGGTGGCGACGATGAAGATATATTTTCGGCAAAGCTGTCAGAAATAGAAGCAATAGATGCTGATGAAGAAACCCTAGAAGCACTTGCAGACTGGCAATATTGGCTTGCTAGAGGATACAAGTTTTAATAGTTAGTCTTGATAGTGCTGAGTGCTGTAGACGCTTCTGCGGCTTCCCGCAGGGTGGAGCCACTGCGTTGCGGAGGACAGTTGCATGGGCGGGTTTCCCGACTTGAGCAAACTGTCCGTTGGGGTTACCCCCGTTGTAGCAAGTGGCGTTGCTGAGTTCTGAGTAAAAAACTAGCCTCTAGCCTCTAGCACTTTAGCGCTGGCGGAATTCCACTTCTTTTTCCAAAATCTTGATGTCGTAGTTGTCAAAAAAATCGTGCCCTAATAGACCAATACTCGCTTTGGGTGCGATCGCAACTTCAATATTATTAGCTACAGCTCCACCAACAGCAATATCTTTGATCTGACTCGTTAAAAATTGCACTACAGTTCCATCTGCAATTTGCGCGTTAATTTTACCTGTGGGTTGGAGTTGCAGAGTAGCTGCCATTTTTAGAGTTATCAGGGTACTACTGGCACCTGTATCTAAAATCATCTCAAATGTTTGTCGCTGGTTAAAAGTCACATCAATCACAGGAGTTTTCCCAATTCGGCGTTTGATTGGTACACGAAAAACTCCGTTGTCTGGGGGTGTGACACCACAAAGCTTTCCTAAACTGATAGTTCTACCAGAGGAAGTCACCATAAAACAGCTTCCTAAATCTTCGGCTGTGGCACGATGCCAGAATGCTAAAAATAGCAGTGATGGTAGGAATGCCAACATTGCTAAGTTAATAGCCAACATCCTGATACTTCTAGCATTCTTCATCGGATTTTGCGCTCCAATTCCTAATTACCCCTTGTTATTAGATTACCCAGAGTTACTGGTAAATAGGGCAATCAAATAACAGCATCATTTATCCACAAAAAAAGCTTTTAGTTCAATACGCTTGGGTTAAGCTCATTAGCGATTGATTTGTCACTGATTAAAAAAGCTCTTTCAATTGGGGGATTCTCCCCCAAACCCCCGATTGGGTGACGGTTGCGTCCCCCAAACCCCCTCCAAAATGATTGTTCTGTTTTGTTGTTGAGTAACTAGTTTTTTGGTTTTGTGATCAATTAATTTTTTCAAATGAACTGTATTTGCTTTTAGTTGACTGTTGACTGTTGACTATGTTTTCTGTCAACCGTCAACCATCAACGTGAAATCCTCATCGCTCTTTTAGGGGTGGGATGAGCTTAAGAAAGCTATTTAAAACTGCTGCTGTGAATGAATTAGAAAGCTATTTTCGCTTTTGGATGTAGTGCAATAGCTTAATTGTTGTGCGATCGCATTAACTCAGTATTAGTGGCAGATTGCCTGATTCAAAAGTGCTGAATAAATTTAAATGCAAATAATGCATAGTAGCGATACATTTTTTGCACTATTACTAATTTTTTGTAGCTACTTATACTATTTTAGCAGAAAACCGCCTTTAACCTTAAGAATATGTAAATCGTTACACTTTTGTTACCAAAACAGCTTTAGCAAATTTCCCACAATGGATACAAGGAAATCTTCCTTCTGAAGCAATCATCTCAATACACAAATATTAGTTTATGAATGCATTTGCCCTAGTGGAAGCGGAAGCGATCGCACTACGGGTTAATTGATATTGGGCAAATAACTCACTTGGGTTTACGGGATTAAAACTTTGCAATGAGAGTCAGTTCATGACAGACACAGCAACTACCACCACAACCAGCCTCAATAAGTTTGAGAAATTCAAGGCAGAAAAAGATGGACTTGCTATTAAGCAAGAAATCGAAAAATTTGCCTCTCTAGGCTGGGAAGCAATGGATGAAACAGACCGCGATCATCGGCTGAAGTGGGTGGGTGTATTTTTTCGCCCAGTCACACCAGGTAAGTTTATGATGCGGATGCGAGTACCTAACGGTATTCTCACCAGCAATCAGATGCGTGTGTTAGCAGAAGTAGTACAGCGTTACGGTGATGATGGCAGTGCCGATATTACCACGAGGCAAAATATTCAATTGCGGGGGATTAGGATTGAAGACTTACCTGATATCTTCAATAGATTTCATGCAGTTGGTTTAACCACCATCCAATCAGGGATGGACAACATCCGCAATATCACAGGCGATCCCGTGGCTGGATTGGATGCGGATGAGTTGTTTGACACAAGAGAGTTGGTACAACAAATTCAGGATATGATCACCAACAAAGGTGAAGGTAATCCCGAATTTACCAACCTCCCACGCAAATTTAACATTGCAATTACTGGTGGGAGAGACAATTCCATTCATGCAGAAATCAATGACCTAGCGTTTGTACCAGCATTTAAAGATGGGACAGGGGAAGAAGTCAGCCCATCTCCTAAATTTGGGTTTAACGTTTTAGTGGGTGGCTTCTTCTCTGCAAAACGTTGTGAAGCGGCGATTCCGTTGAATGCTTGGGTTGCTCCCGAAGATGTGGTTGCTTTATCTAGAGCGATTGTAGAGGTTTTTCGTGACAATGGCTTCCGCGCTAATCGCCAAAAATCACGTTTGATGTGGTTGATTGACGAATGGGGTTTGGAAAAATTTCGTGTAGAGGTCGAAAAACGTTTGGGTAAGTCACTGTTACCCGCAGCACCGAAAGATGAAATTGATTGGGAAAAACGCGACCATATTGGTGTATATAAACAAAAGCAGCCAGGATTAAATTACGTAGGTTTACACATTCCTGTTGGTCGCTTGTATGCGGGTGATATGTTTGAAATCTCCCGTTTAGCTGGAGTTTACGGCAGTGGAGAAGTCCGCCTAACTGTTGAACAAAACGTCATTATTCCCAACATTCCCGATTCTAGATTAGCAATATTTTTGACGGAGCCATTACTAGAAAGGTTTGCAATTAATCCAGGGTTGTTGACGCGATCGCTAGTTTCTTGCACAGGCGCACAATTCTGCAACTTTGCTTTAATTGAAACCAAAAATCGCGCTTTAGCAACAATCAAAGCACTAGAAGCCGAGTTAACTCTAACTCATCCGGTGCGAATTCACTGGACTGGTTGCCCCAACTCTTGCGGACAACCCCAGGTTGCAGACATCGGCTTAATGGGAACTAAAACTCGCAAAAACGGTAAAACCGTGGAAGCCGTAGATATCTATATGGGCGGCAAAGTCGGCAAAGAAGCACAATTAGGTACTTGCGTTACTAAAGCCGTTCCCTGCGAAGACTTGCAATCAGTACTACGAGATTTACTCATCCAACACTTTGGGGCAAAACTCAGCCAAGAAGTATTGGTGACTCATTGATGGGGCAAGGGGGGAAGGGGGAATGGGAAAGGGGTAATAATCTATAAACCTTTGACCCTTGACCCTTGACCTTTGACCCTTGACCCTTGACCTTTGACCCTTACCAAATACCAAATCTGCTTAACAACCGAACAATGACTAATTTTTCACGAAGAAAATTTATCTTTACTTCCACTGCGGCGGCGGCGGCTTCTATTCTGGCTCATGGTTGTACTTCTAATGGTTCCAATTCAGCGACTACAGGGGATAACGCACCTTCGGCTGCACCTGCGGCTAACGTCTCTACAGTAGCTAATGCACCAAAAGTAGAAACCCCCAAAGCCAAGTTAGGATTTATCCCTCTAACTGATGCTGCACCTCTGATCATTGCTAAAGAAAAGGGTTTCTTTGCTAAGTACGGTATGACTGATGTTGAAGTCATCAAGCAAAAATCATGGCCTGTTACCCGCGATAACCTCAAAATCGGCTCGGCTGGTGGTGGTATTGATGGCGCACATATCCTCAGCCCTATGCCTTATCTGATGACTATTAACGATAAAGTGCCAATGTATCTGTTGGCGCGTTTAAATACTAACGGTCAGGCTATATCGGTGGCTAATAAACTTAAAGACCTGAAAGTAGGTTTAGAAAGTAAAGGGCTGAAAGCTGCTGCGGATAAAGCTAAAGCTGATAAACAGTCCATGAAAGTAGCTATGACTTTCCCTGGTGGAACTCATGATTTATGGATGCGCTATTGGCTAGCGGCTGGCGGAATCAATCCCGATCAAGATGTGGTGTTAGAACCTGTACCACCACCACAAATGGTAGCCAATATGAAAGTTGGTACAGTTGATGCCTTTTGTGTGGGAGAACCTTGGAACGCTCAATTGGTGAGCCAAAAATTAGGTTATACAGCCCTCGTCACAGGTGAGTTGTGGAAAGATCACCCAGAAAAAGCTTTTGCAATGCGGAAAGAGTGGGTCGATAACAACCCCAACGCCACCCAAGCATTGTTAATGGCAGTTCTAGAAGCGCAACAGTGGTGCGATAAAGCAGAAAACAAAGAGGAAATGTGCAAAATCTGCGCCGATCGCAAATACTTTAACGTTGCAGCTGCAGATATTTTAGAACGGGCTAAGGGCAATATTGACTACGGTGATGGTCGCACACAGCAAAATTTTGGCGATCGCATGAAGTATTGGGCAGATAATGCCTCTTATCCTTACAAGAGCCATGATACTTGGTTCTTAACCGAAGAAATTCGCTGGGGTTATCTGCCAAAAGATATCAAGGTGAAGGAAATTGTCGATCAGGTTAATAAAGAAGACTTGTGGAAAAAAGCAGCTAAAGCAATTGGTGTAGCTGATGCGGAGATTCCTACTAGTACTTCTAGAGGTGTTGAGACTTTCTTTGATGGTGTGAAATTTGATCCAGAGAAACCAGAAGCATATCTTAGCAGTTTGAAAATCAAAAAAGTCTGATAGCAATTCGTAATTCGTAATACCCTGCGGGAAGCCGCTGCGCGTCTACGTAGTTCGTAATTCAGAATTACGAAATTTCACAAAATTGGTTTTGAAATTAATTAAATCTGCCCTGGAGTAAGAAAAAAATGACAGCTATTGCTGGTAGTCGGATCAACAGAAAAAAGTCTCAAAAGGCGCTTAATAAATTATTCTGGAAAAAAATTGTACCGCCACTGGTAGCATTAGCGATTTTTTTGGTGATTTGGCAATTACTTTGTTTAAATCCTAACTTTAAGTTACCGGGGCCAATTGAAACAGTTTCCGAAACTTGGAACCCTTTTATCATTAATCCATTCTTTGATAATGGCGAAAGCGATAAAGGTTTAGGTTGGCAGATTCTTAGCAGTTTGGGCAGGGTTGGTTTAGGGTTTTCGCTGGCAACAATTGTTGGTATTGCATTGGGCATATTAATCGGTGCAAATCAATTAGTTTATAATGCCGTAGATCCCATCTTCCAAGTATTGCGAACTGTACCGCCTCTAGCATGGTTACCTATCTCACTGGCAGCATTTCAACAAGCTAATCCCTCAGCAATTTTCGTAATTTTCATTACTTCAATTTGGCCAATTATTATCAACACTACAGTTGGTGTACAGCAAATTCCCCAAGACTACATTAATGTAGCTAAGGTTTTAAAATTAAAAGGGCCAAAGTATTTCTTCAAAATCGTCTTTCCTGCCACAGTACCTTATATATTTACAGGTTTAAGGATTGGGATTGGTTTATCTTGGTTAGCCATTGTTGCGGCTGAAATGTTAGTAGGCGGTGTGGGTATTGGTTCGTTTATTTGGGATGCCTACAACACAACTACAGAAACCAATATGAGCGAGATTATTATCGCCTTAATATATGTTGGTTTAGTTGGTTTAATGCTGGATAGATTGGTAGCATTTATCGCTAGCAAAGTTGTAGCTGAACAAAAGTAATCAATAGTTCAAATTCAAAACTCAAAAGTAGATTATTGGCTCTGAACAAATAACAAATGACAAATGACTAAGGACTAAAGACAAATGACTACTTTTGTGGAAGTTGATCACGTTGACCGCATCTTTGATTTACCAAATGGCGATAAATATATCGCTCTAAAAAATATTGAATTAAAAATCAAACAAGGAGAATTTGTTTCTCTAATTGGACATTCTGGTTGCGGTAAATCTACCTTACTCAATATCATTGCAGGTTTGGATAGAGCCAGTATTGGCGGTGTGACTTTAGAAGGGAGAGAAGTTAGAGAACCAAGTCCCGATCGCATGGTGGTTTTTCAAAATTACTCCCTGCTTCCCTGGTTAACAGTCCGCGAAAACATTGCCCTGGCTGTGGATGAAGTCTATAAAAATCAGCCCAAAGGCGAACGTCGCGGCATTGTTGAAGAACATATTGATATGGTAGGGCTGCGCCTAGCCGCGAATAAACGTCCTAAAGAGTTATCTGGGGGGATGAAACAACGGGTAGCGATCGCACGTGCTTTGGCTACTCGTCCGAAGTTGTTACTGCTAGATGAACCCTTTGGGGCGTTGGATGCCTTAACCAGAGGGAGTTTGCAAGAACAACTGATGAAAATTTGCAACGAACACAACGTTACCTGCGTGATGGTGACGCACGATGTAGACGAAGCCCTATTGTTAAGCGATCGCGTTGTTATGCTTACCAATGGGCCAGAAGCGCATATTGGGCAGATTCTCGAAGTCCCAATTCCCCGTCCACGTCAGCGTTTGGAAGTAGTTAAACATCCCAGTTACTACAATCTGCGGAATGAGATGATTTACTTCCTTAACCAGCAAAAACAGGCGAAAAAACGCCGGATGCAGCAATCTCCAGTAACAGTAACTACATCCGAGAAAGTTTTAGAAAAAGCCAATCTGGAAATCGGCTTTATGCCTCTGACTGATGCTGCACCCTTAATTGTTGCTCAAGAAAAAGGCTTCTTTGCTCAATACGGCTTAGAAAATATCACCCTCCGTCGTGCAAGTACCTGGCAAGAAATTGCTAAAGGTGTAGTGACGGGTAAATTAGATGCAGCCCAAATGGTAGCTGGAATGCCTTTAGCCCTAACTTTAGGCGCTGGCGATCAAAAACCAATTCCAGTAATTAATGCTTTAAATCTTTCCCGTAATGCTAACGCTATTACCTTAAGCAAAAGATTATATAACCAAGGTGTCCGCGACCTAGCTAGCTTAAAAGCGGCAATTAACCAAAATCCTGACCAAATTATGACCTTGGGTGTGGTTCATTCCACCTCTATGCAGAACCTGGTGCTGCGTTATTGGTTGGCTGCTGGTGGTATAGATCCCGATAAAGATGTCAGTTTGGCAGTGATTCCACCCACCGAAATGGTTTCACAACTCAAAGCTGGCAATATTGACGGTTATTGTGCAGGAGAACCTTGGAACTACCTGGCTGTTGAACAAGACTTAGGTTTTGTTGCAGCTACAGCTTTAGAAATTTGGTCAGGACAGCCGAAAAAAGTCTTAGGAGTGCGGGAAGAGTGGGCGCAGAAATATCCCCAAACCTATCTCGCCCTAATCAAAGCTTTATTAGAAGCTTGCCAATACTGCGACGACATCCGCAACCGCCAAGAAATTATAGAATTACTCTCTCGTTCTGAATATTTAAATATTGACCCTGCATACATCCGCCCTGGATTTATCGATCCCTATGATCGCGGCGACGGTAAAGCACCTCAAGAACTGACAGGCTACAACCAGTTTTACCTGCATCAAACCAACTATCCCAACCGCACCGAACTGTTGTGGATGGTCACTCAAATGGCGCGCTGGGGCTTAATACCCTTCCCGAAAAACTGGGTCGAAGTCATTGAAAGAGTCTGTCGCACAGATATTTTTGGTACAGCTGCGCGGGATCTCGGCTTACTCGATATCGGTGAAGATGACCCGATTCATTTATTTGATGGGAAAGTTTTTAACCCTTCCGAACCAATTGAGTACCTCAAAGGTTTAGAAATCAAGCGACCAATTCGCGTGGAAGAAGTGTTTATTTAGTCAAGAGTTGACCAGACGCGATTAATCGCGTCTGTACTCAAAAGTTTATAGATTAGCCTTTTTTACCAATTACCAATTACCAATTACCCATTACCAAATTCTTATGCAACTCGCCAAAAATACTCACAATCAAAGTCAGGTTAATAAATTACCAAAGCAAAAAGCAGATGATTTTTTGGTAATTGAAGGTGTCAGCAAAATTTACCCAACTCCCGAAGGCCCCTACACCGTATTAGATGGCGTTGACCTGAAAGTTCGGGAAGGTGAATTTGTTTGTATTATTGGTCACTCTGGTTGTGGTAAATCTACGCTGCTAAATATGGTGGCTGGATTTAACACTCCCAGCGAAGGTATTGTTCTCTTGCAAGACCAACCAATTACTGAGCCAGGGCCAGACAGGATGATGGTTTTTCAAAACTACTGTCTCCTACCTTGGTTGAGTGTATTTGATAACGTTTACTTAGCGATTGATTCCGTATTTCCCAAAAAGTCCCAAGCCGAAAAAAGAGCGATCGCTAGAGAACATTTAGCAATGGTGGGGCTAACAGAAGCGGCTGACAAGAAACCCAGCCAAATTTCTGGTGGGATGAAACAGCGAGTTGCGATCGCCCGCGCCCTCTCAATTCGTCCCCAAGTTTTGATTCTTGATGAACCTTTTGGTGCGTTAGACGCAATTACCAAAGAGGAATTGCAAGAGGAATTGCTACAAATTTGGCGAGAACATCAAGTTACGGTATTAATGATTACTCATGATATTGATGAAGCGCTGTTTCTCGCAGACAGAGTGGTAATGATGACTAACGGGCCTGCTGCTCAAATTGGCGAAATCTTAGAAGTTCCCTTTGCTCGTCCCCGCAATCGTCGCCGCATTATGGAAGACCCCGAATATTACAACCTCAGAAACTACGCTCTCGACTTCCTCTATCGCCGTTTTGCTCATGATGATGAGTAAAAACTCGGTCATTACAAGTATTTATTGACTCTAAAAATATCCCCTGGTGCTTCAAAATCCTAGACAAATGTCCTGACAACGAACTCATTCACCCGCTTCACTAAGGAAGATTGCAATGCTTAAAGGATTATTTTCATTCAGGGATCGTTATCGCATCTTACATCAGACGTGGTTTGCGTTTTTTCTTACCTTTGTCTGTTGGTTCAACTTTGCCCCCTTTGCAACCACAATTGGTAAGGAATTACATTTAGCACCTGAGCAAATTAAAACTTTGGGCATTTGTAATCTGGCTTTAACAATTCCAGCGCGGTTAATTATTGGGATGTTGCTGGATCGTTTTGGCCCCAGAATTACCTACTCAATACTGTTGATGTTTGCGGCTGTTCCTTGTTTAGCAACAGCACTATCACAGGACTTTCACCAATTAGTTGTCAGTCGTTTACTGATGGGAATTGTTGGTTCTGGGTTTGTCGTCGGTATCCGCATGGTAGCGGAATGGTTCCCGCCGAAAGAGATGGGAAGCGCTCAAGGTATCTATGGCGGTTGGGGTAACTTTGGGGCTTTTGGTGCAGAGTTCGCCCTACCAATGATTGCTGTGGCGACAGGCTTTTTGGCTGGTGGTGGTTCCAACTGGCGATTAGCGATCGCACTCACTGGGATCATTGCTGCTATCTATGGCGTAATCTATTACAACACCGTTCAAGATACACCTGCTGGCAAAGTTTACAAAAAACCCAAGAAAAATGGTGCTTTGGAAGTCACCAGTGTTAAAAGCTTCTGGGCGATGATTGCGTCAAATTTTGGTTTAATTTTCGCTTTGGGTTTACTAGCTTGGCGATTGGAACAAAAGAATATTCACTTCCTTAATCAAACCCAAATGTATTTAACTTGGTTGGTGTTAGCAGGATTATTTGCTTACCAAACCTACAAAGCTTACCAAGTTAACAAAGAATTACTGATTGGCAAAAAAACTTACGCACCTGCTCAACGCTATCAATTTAGTCAAGTTGCATTACTAGAGTTCACCTACGTTACTAACTTTGGTAGCGAACTCGCAGCCGTATCAATGCTACCAGCATTTTTCGAGAAAACCTTTGGTTTAGAACATGTAGTAGCTGGAATGATTGCTGCTACCTACCCCTTCTTAAACTTAGTTTCCCGTCCTAGCGGTGGTTTAATTTCTGATAAATTTGGTTCCCGCAAATGGACAATGACAATTGTTAGTGCGGGTATAGGTGTGGGCTATTTAATGGCACATTTTATTAATAGCAGCTGGCCAATCCCCTTAGCGATCGCAGTCACTATGTTTGCTGCTTACTTTGCTCAAGCTGGCTGTGGTGCAACCTATGGTATTGTCCCCATGATTAAAAAAGAAGCTACCGGACAAATCGCCGGGAATGTCGGTGCTTACGGCAATTTTGGTGGCGTAGTCTATCTGACAATTTTCAGCTTAACGGACGCATCAACACTGTTTACCACAATGGGTATCGCCGCCTTAATTTGCGCTTTTATGTGTGGCTTCTTCCTCAAAGAACCTCAAGGTTCCTTTGCTGGTGCTTATGAAAGCGAATCAACCGAAACAGTAGCACCACCCACACCAATTTTGGCCGAGGAATAAGGGACTTTGTATCCATTTGTGTCAACTTAACGTGAAACCTGCTCTTGTGCAAGGTTTCGCCCTCTGCCTGTGCCCCTCTCCCACAGGCAGAGGGGAGCAAGAGATTTAGTTCCCCTTCTCCAGGGGGAGAAGGGGTTAGGGGATGAGGGCGCGAGGTATTTGTACAACGCCTGCCCTATATAGCTTTTAGCTTAAGTTGACACCAATACTTTGTATCTCTATCACGTTTACCTCCGCGCCCCTTTGCGTTTAAATCCTAGATTCCCACAAAACTACCATGAGTGAATTTACCAAAACCCTATGTCCATACTGCGGTGTTGGCTGCGGGCTGGAAGTTTCGCCCCCAGCACAACACGGTAAAGCGACTAATCGGGATAGTCAAGGAACTCCAATTTGGCGGGTACGGGGCGATAAAGCGCACCCATCTAGCCAAGGTATGGTTTGTGTGAAAGGTGCGACAATTGCTGAGTCTTTAGATAAAAGTCGGCTGCAATATCCAATGATTAGAGATTCATTGGATCAAGATTTTCGTCGCGCCAGTTGGGAGGAAGCTTTTGATTTGATTGTGCAGCGGATTCAAACAGTACGCTTTACTCAGGGGCCAGAAGCTATATGTATGTATGGTTCTGGACAGTTTCAAACTGAAGATTATTACATTGCTCAGAAACTCATGAAAGGTTGTCTGGGCAGTAATAATTTTGATGCAAATTCGCGTTTATGTATGTCTAGCGCCGTGGCTGGCTACATTCAAAGCTTTGGCTCAGATGGCCCTCCCTGTTGCTATGAAGATTTAGAGTTAACTGACTGTGCATTTTTAATTGGGACTAACACCGCCGAATGTCATCCCATAATTTTTAATCGACTAGAGAAATATCGCAAAAAAAATCGCAAAGTTAAATTGATTGTGGTCGATCCTCGACGCACACCCACCGCAGAAAATGCTGATTTACATTTAGCGATTCGCCCAGGTACAGATATTGACTTATTAAATGGTATCGCCCACTTGTTGATGCGCTGGAATCAGATAGATGTGGGATTTATTGATGACTGTACCAGCAACTTTCCCGCCTATGCAGAAGTGATTCGTCACTATTCTCCAGATGTGGTAGCCCATCGCTGCGGAATTAGCGTTGCAGATTTAGAAACCGCAGCCCGCTACTGGGGACAATCTCAAAGAGTGCTGTCTCTGTGGTCGATGGGTATTAATCAATCGAGTGAAGGTACAGCAAAGGTCAGAACTATTATTAATCTGCACCTGATGACGGGACAGATTGGTAAACCTGGTTCCGGGCCTTTTTCTTTAACCGGTCAGCCAAATGCAATGGGCGGAAGGGAAGCTGGTGGTTTATCGCATTTATTACCTGGTTATCGCTTGGTGAAAAATCCCCAGCATCGTGCAGAAGTAGAAAATTTCTGGGGACTGAAGCCAGGACAAATTTCTCCTGAACCGGGGATGACGGCTTGGGATATGATTACTGGCTTAGAAAATGGCGCAGTCGGATTACTGTGGATTGCTGCGACTAATCCCGCCGTCAGTATGCCAGATTTGGAACGGACAAAGAAAGCATTATTGCGATCGCCTTTCACAATTTACCAAGATGCATACTATCCCACAGAAACCTCTGCCTACGCTCATGTGCTGTTACCTGCTGCCCAGTGGAGCGAAAAAACTGGCGTAATGACCAACTCTGAACGCCGAGTAACTTTATGTTCAGCATTCCGCTTTCCTTGGTGGGAAGCGAAAGCTGATTGGGAAATTTTTGCGGAAGTCGGACGCAGATTAGGCTTCACCAAAGAATTCGCCTTTGCTAACTCCACCGAAGTCTACGCCGAATTTGTGCAACTCACACGCGATCGCCCCTGTGACATGACGGGTATGAGTCATGAGCTATTGCAAACCCAAGGCCCCACTCAATGGCCCTGTCCAGAAATAAGCACTGGAGAAGATGAGGGAGATAAGGGAGATGAGGGGGCAAAAATTCAACTTCATCCCCGTCATCTCCCTGATTCCAAAAGGCTTTACACTGATTTACGATTTCATACCCCCGATGGTAGGGCGCGGTTTGGTGCATATCACTCACGGGGTTTGGCGGAACCACCAGATCCAAATTATCCCTTTGTGCTAACTACTGGGCGGTTGTACGGACATTGGCACACCCAAACCCGTACTGGCCGCATAGAAAAAATTCGGGCTATGCATCCAGAACCGTTTATTGAGATTCATCCCCGTGATGCTGCTGCTTTGGGAATTACAGATCACCAATGGTTAGAAGTGCGATCGCGTCGGGGTAAAGCAAAATTTCCCGCCAAAATTACCAAAGCGATCGCACCTGGTACAGTGTTTGTCCCTATGCACTGGGGAGCACTATGGGCCGATGAAGCTGAAGCTAATGCGCTCACTCATCCAGAATCTTGCCCCGATTCGCTACAACCAGAACTAAAAGCTTGTGCAGTGGATCTAACACCGATTTCTGCAGAAATTACACTTAAAAATTATCAACTCCAGTCCTCACAATGGTAAGCTGCTAAATAGATAACTAAATAGTAAGTTGATAATTTAACCCATAGTTAACAGTCAATAGTTATGATTATTTTTTCTAATCCTATAGATAAATCTATAGGATTTTTATTTTATATTTTGACTGTTGACTTGGGACTAATACGCTGGGGATAAGAGTCATTAACCGCCAATATAAGCCAATAATAGCTGAAATCATTAGTTTAAATTTGTGCTTTTTCATAACACAAATTACCTAATATCAAGCGTTTGGAAATTAAAAATTTACATAGGGTGTAGTAGATGAAAAAAATTCTCAAACAAGTATTAGATACTACAAATTTGAAAAAGGATTACGAGAAATGGATTGCTAAATACGATTATCAATCAATTTTTCAGAATCGTAAATCAAAAATCCGCAATCCCAAACCAGAGAAGATGCAGGATGAGAAATTTATGCACTTCATTGAAAACATTGAAGTGCTAGTTTCTAAAGTACTATCTTTGTTTATGGTCGTGGTGATTTTAGCCGCAATCTGGGATTTAGCGGTTTTTCTAATTAAAGAGTTATTTGATGTACCTTATGGTACCTTTAACACAACTTTATTTAAAATATTTGGATTATTTTTAAATATTTTAATTGCCTTAGAAATTTTAGAAAATATCACTGCATATCTTAGAAAACACGTTGTTCAAGTCGAATTAGTTATTGTTACGTCTTTAATCGCTGTTGCTCGAAAAATTATTATCCTTGACTTGGAAAAAGTAACAGGAATTGATATCATTGGTTTAGGAGTTGCAGTTTTAGCATTATCAATTAGTTATTTAATAATTCGCTTTAGTAATTCCCGATAACCTTATTCAGAAATACATTGTAACTGGTGATTTTTGATTAAGTATTGGCAAAAAGTATCAAGGTAGAAATAACCTTGAATTTTGCTTTTGACTCTTACCAAACACCAAATAACAAATGACAAATACAATCTTTTTTAAATTTGAAGCGGATTTCGTGACATCCCTGCGTTGTATACCGATGCAGGTGCGCTACAAACTAGATACCTGTGGTATTAAACTCAAATTATCTGATTGGAATCAAATGTCTCAGACTGAACGTGAAGCTTTAGTGGAATTACCTTGTAATACTGATGCAGAAATCCAAGCTTATAGTCAATATCTAGAACAATTAATTTTAAACCGCACAGGTACATCACCTGCAAAATTACCAATTGAATCTCATCCGGCTTGGATGGATTCTACTAATTTACCTGCTAGTGTTCAAGAACAAGCTCAAGAAATTGGTATTACACTAACAACACCACAGTGGGAATCTTTAACACCTTTAGAGCGGTTTGCTCTCATTAAACTTAGCCGTTCTGGACATGAAAATAGTAACTTTCCCCGCGCAATGGCAGAATTTCATCTGGCTTAAAAATATTGTTAACTGTTAACTGTGTAAGTATTATTTGAACTCCCCATTCACACAAACCTTGATAAATATAGATTTTTTGTAGAGGTTTAGCAATACTAAACCCTTATCCACGTATTTATATAATTACAACAAATTGTTAAGTACAAGAGGTAAAAGATTAATCATATAACTCTTGTAGAGCGAGCATCTTGCCCATTAATGCTGTACTTATTCATATAAGATTCTTTGCGTTATAGTAAAATACTATACGTATATTTTAAAATACATAGACTAAGTTCTACAGGCGCAGCAGTGCTGTGACTAGTACAACAAGGCAAAAGTGAGCCAGTGCGGTGGACGGGTTTCCCGGCATAAAGCAACTGGCGAACTCCAAAGGAGTCAAAAGTCAAAAGAAAGAATAGTTATAGCATAAGCCTTTTAGCAATTACAGGTGGTCTGTTTCTCTTACAAAGTTTGGCGGGACGGAAACCGACACCGCCAACTTTGCGCTATTTACGCCGACTTGTACTAGTTGAAAACAGAATCGGTGTTTAATAAGCTTTGCAAAGAAACAAAACAGAAGATGTAACATTTGCTGAATCGAACTATTTTTTGATGCAAAATATTGTTTTCAAGTTTTTTCAGTATTATTTTATTTACCTTTGACAGTAGTCAATAATTTCTCAGTCTTGATTGGCAAATTATATTTTAAACTTGTAACTTAGGATTTATATAGTATGCGGCCCAAGCTGAAACAGCTACTATGGCAATGGCGGGGAGTTTTGCTAGCAGTACCGAATGTAACAGTTATTGTGATTATCCTGCGATTAATGGGATTGCTGGAATTCTTAGAACTAACCGCGCTAGATCAGTTTTTTCTGTTACGTCCACAACAGCCTGTTGATGAGCGCATTATCATAGTTGAGATTAATGAATCAAACATCAGGAAATTAAAAGGATGGCCGATAAATGATAACGTACTTGCTCGAGTTTTAAATAATATTAAGCAGCAAAAACCTCTAGCCATCGGTCTTGATATTTATCGAGATTTACCTTTAAATCCTGGCCATCAAAACTTAGTAAATATATTTAATACTACTCCTAACTTGATTGGAGTAGAAAAATTATCTAATACATCTGATAGTTCTGCAGTTAAACCACCTCCAGAACTAAAAAAACTCAATCAAGTAGGAGCGAATGACTTTCCGTTAGATAAAGATGGTAAAATACGCCGAGCTTTACTGTATGCAGGTTTGCCTGATGGCAATAATCTGGAAAGTTTTGGATTAAAATTAGCATTATTATATTTGAAACCACAAGGAATTACTGAAAAACCATCAGAAAATAATCCTAACTTTTTGCAGTTAGGTAAAGGTATTTTTCCTAATTTTGAAAGTAATGATGGTGGTTACTTACGAGCAGATGATAGCAGCTACCAAATTATTTTAAACTACCGAGGTGGAATTGATCGGTTCACACGAGTATCTATTAATGATGTTTTAGATAACCGAATTTCACCAGATTTGATGCGAGGAAAAATTGTTTTAGTTGGTGCTACAGCCGAGAGTTTGAATGATCTATTTTGGACACCATATAGTAGTAAATTAATTGGTGCACCTGTACGAATGGCTGGTGTTGCCATTCATGCCAATTTAATTAGTCAAATTTTGAGTTCGGCTTTGGAAAGTCGCCCACAAATTAAGACATTAGCTGAACCTATAGAATGGTTGTGGATTTTATTCTGGTCGATGGTTGGTGCAAGTTTGTGTTGGCAACATCGACATGTCATTCATGAAAACAAGAAATTTTCATTAACTAATACCACTAGCAGTATTGTACTAGCAACTGCTTGTTTGGTGGGTGGGAGTTATTTAGCTTTTCTTTTTGCTTGGTGGATTCCCATTGTACCGCCTCTATTAGCTTTAACCGGATCTGCGATCGCAGTCACTCAATATATCGCGCGGAGTGCTGCGGAAATGCGCCGTACCTTTGGTCGCTACGTCACAGATGAGGTAGTTGCTAATTTATTAGAAACTCCTTCTGGACTTAAGTTAGGAGGAGAACGGAAAAAAGTCACCGTCTTAATGTCTGACTTAAGAGGATTTTCTGCTGTTTCTGAACGTTTACCACCTGAACAAGTAGTAGCAATTCTCAATGTTTATTTAGGCGCAATGGCAGATGTCATTAACCATTACAACGGTACGATTAATGAATTTATTGGTGATGGTATCTTTGTCATGTTTGGTGCGCCTGTAAGTCGCGAAGATGATTCCCAAAGAGCAATTGCTTGTGCGATCGCTATGCAATTAGCAATGAAACCTGTCAATGAACATAATCAACAAATGAATTTACCAATTATCGAAATGGGAATTGGGATTCATACAGGTGAAGTTGTTGCAGGTAATGTAGGCTCTCAAAAGCGTGCTAAATATTCAGTTGTTGGCAGTCATGTTAACTTAACTTCTCGGATTGAGTCTTATACAGTTGGTGGTCAAATTTTGATTTCTGAAGAGACTTTGAAAGATGCCAATACTGACCCCTATATTAATATTAGAATTGATGGACAATTACGGGTAGAACCAAAAGGAATTAAAGCTCCAATTACCATTTATGACATTGGCGGTATTGGTGGTAAGTACAATCTTCATTTGCCGAAATCCGATGACAATATGCTGAAATTGTCTGAAGAAATTTCTGTTGAATATACAATTTTGGAAGGTAAACACGCAGTAGGCACTATATTTAATGGTGAAATTGTTAAATTATCCGAGCATGGTGCAATATTGCGATCGCCTAATTCGCTAGATTCTTTAAGTAACCTCAAGATGAGATTGTTAAACGCACCAGAAATTGCTCCTGGTGAAGGTGATATCTATGCCAAGGTATTGAAAAAAGCTCCTGATGACGACAGTTATTTTCTGATTCGTTTTACAGCTATGCCTCCAAAGCCAAAAGAAGTACTTGACAATCGGCTTAAATCTGAATCTAGTAGTAATAAATCAGAACAATGAGAAAATTAGGACTTACGCAAAAGTCACGTAATTACGTCATTACGAGCGCAGCGACGTAATCGCCTGATATTCTGGGATTGCTTCCCTACACTTCGTTCCAGTCGCAATGACAAATTTTGCTTGCGTAAGTAAGTCCTGAAAATAAGAAAATTTAAAAAATTATCAATTTCTAAAACCAATTGAAATGAAATAAATTTTTAAATTTCTGACACCATCTTTTTACTAGTGGTTGAGATTTTGCGGGTTGCCTATATGGTGTTGACCATCTTGAGTATTCTGATTTGTAATTAGTTTTAGGCATCCTCAAATCTAATTCTAGCTGCGCGGCTTTATTTAAATCGGAAGTCGCTCTATACTCAAATCCTAATTGAGAGCAAACTAATCCACGATACTTGTAGGCCTGAATATAGCGAGGATTAAGGCGAATTGCGCGTGTAAAATCTGCGATCGCTTCTTCATATCGCCCTTGACGGGCATTCTCTACCCCCAAATTGTAGAAGGTTTCCGCATTCCAGCTATTAGTAGATACGTGAGTAGATTTTTGCGGCGCAGCTGGCTGTTCAACAGTCGTAGCTAAACCTTCAGACTTAATCAGGTTATAAGCTGCATTGATTTGTTTAATTTTTGCCTCTGCTTCCTGCTTTTGTTTTTCATCCCCAAAGCGATCGGGATGCCAAGTTTTCACCAACTGACGGTAAGCTTGCTTTACCTGTGCTTGTGATGCACCCGGTTTCAGCCCCAAAATTTCAAAAGGATTATTAATATCGAGGTGTAGATGATCTCGCTGCTTGTCGTTAAACATCGGGTAAACCGAAGAAATAGTTAACCGTATACATCTATGCTAACTATTTCTAAAAATTTCTTGGGTTTTAGCTAAATACACTATGACACATTAGATCTCTTGCAAAAAGCACTTTTGCAAGAGATGGAAAAAGGGGAAAGGTTAAAGGGGAAGGGGAATATACAAAACCTTTCCCCGACTTCTGCAGCAAGTCTATTATTCATTGGAGAATATTGTGCATACTGGGAAATAGGCAACACATTGACATTATGCTTAGTATTCCCAGAAACTTTCTCGACACCACTCAAACACCCCATTCCGGTTACCACTGGGATGATAGTAACCGCCGCTTTTTTGAGGGCTGGTATTATCGAGTTACCTTACCAGACTGTGGTGAAACCTTTGCTTTCATGTACTCAATTGAAGACCCTATTGGTAATCAACCTCACAGTGGTGGTGCAGCGCAAATTCTGGGGCCACAAGATGAGTATCTTTGCCGGACTTTTCCTGATGTGAAAAAATTTTGGGCTAGTCGAGATGTTTTAGGTTTAGGTCATTGGGGGAAAACAGATTTACCCACCCAAGGCTTCTACCTGCTTCCAGAAGAGTTTGAGCGCCATATTCAACAAGGCTATCAAGCTACCGCTACTTTGAATCAAGGCATCATTAGCGACCCTGCTACAGGGAATTATTGTCGTTGGCGGTACGAAATCAAGCCGATATACGCTTGGGGTAATCATGGAAGTCTGCAACAATCCACTGCTGGCTGGCTGTCATTTTTGCAGATTTTTGAACCAGGATGGCAAATTTTAATGGCTCATGGTTTAGCTAGTGGTTGGATTGATTGGAATGGGAAAATCTATGAATTTACTAACGCCCCAGCCTATGGAGAGAAAAATTGGGGTGGTGCTTTTCCGCAAAAATGGTTTTGGCTCAATTGTAATAGCTTCCACAACGAACCCGACTTAGCATTAACTGCAGGTGGTGGAAGACGGGGTGTGCTGTGGTGGATGGAATCTGTAGCGATGATTGGTGTGCATTATCAAGGCAAATTTTATGAGTTTGTACCCTGGAACTCAAAAGTTGAGTGGAATATTCAACCTTGGGGTAGATGGCAAATACAAGCACACAATGCAGATTATGAAGTTGAGTTAATTGGCACCACAGATTTACCTGGTACGCCTTTACGTGCGCCGACAGCACAAGGTTTAATGTACTGTTGTCGAGATACTATGAAAGGAAAACTAGATTTGCAATTACGCGATCGCACTAACGGCAAACCTCGAATTATCCTCAAAGCACAAAGTTCGCTGTGCGGTTTAGAAACTGGCGGCGGTTCTTGGGATGATAGCTGGCAGTCTAGTTAAAACTACTGCTATCATAATAAATGCTTCGTCATTGGGGCTGTAGCTCAGTTGGATAGAGCGAGCGCCTCCTAAGCGCTAGGCCGTGCGTTCGAGACGCACCAGTCCCGTACCCCCATAAATCCCTAAAACCTATGAATTATAAAGGTTTCAGGGATTTATTTTTTGTCCTATTTGCTGAAATATAGTACAGAAGCACTGTCTAGCATTTGTTAAACAACCCAAATTGACTATCAAATGACTATCACAAATCTGGTACGTTAGACTGAGCGTCTAAGATATTCATTATGCAATCAGGAAAACGCAATACTAAAGGTTCCGTCGTAGTTGAAAGTTTCCGCAAGCGCTTACGGTTGTCGTTACCCCGGCAATTATTTAATGGAAAGCAAAAATACTTAACACTTGGACTAGATGACACGCCAGGGAACCGCCAGATAGCAGAAGCTAAGGCTAAAGAGATAGAGAGAGACATTCAAGCTAATATTCTTGTTCCAGGAACTTTTGACTACACATTAAATAAATACCGTCCTGAGTCCTTTCGATTAGCAGAAACAGAGCAACCAGAATACTCTGTTAGTCTTCATGACATTTGGGAAAAGTTTATAGAACATAAAAGAAAAACCTCATCACCCAGCACAATGAGGTTTCAGTGGAGAACTTTTAGTAACTATGTACGTAAATTGCCTACTCATGATTTAGAGAAAGCAGTTGAAATTAGAGATTGGGTTTTAAGTAATATTCCTCCAGAATCAGCTAGAAGATTTATCGTTCGTTTAAGCGCTTGTTGTGATTGGGCAATTGATTCACAAATTATTACTAATAATCCTTTTAATGGAATGTCTAGTAAAATCACAATTCCTAAATCTCAAAAAAATGATGATGGCGAAATAAACCCCTTTAGTGTGCATGAAAGAGATTTAATAATTGAAGCATTTAGGAGTAATCAATTTTGTTCTAAATATTCTAGAGTTAAGCATTCTTCTTATGCTGACTATGTAGAGTTCTTATTTCTCACTGGGTGTAGACCTTCAGAAGCTATTGCACTTGAAATAAAAAATGTTTCTAGCGATTTTAGATATGTAACATTTGATTGTGCAGTTGTCTTAACAGAGAGCGGATTGGCTAAAAAATCAGGATTGAAAACTCAAGATAAAAGGAGATTTCCTGTTAATCAAAAACTAAAACCTATACTTGAAAGATTATGTGAAGGTAAAAACAATGATGATATTTTGTTCCCTAGTCCTCAAGAAAAAACCTACATTGATACTGACAATTTTAGAAAACGAACATGGAAAGTTGTTTTAGATGGTTTAGGTATTGAATACAGAAAACCTTATCAAACTAGACACACTTTTATTACTTTAGCGCTAGAAAATGGATTAGATGCTAAAGACGTTGCCCGATTAGTTGGCAATTCTCCTGAGATAATTTATAAACACTATGCAGGTAATAAAAGAGATTTGTTTGTTCCAGAGTTTTAGCTGAGAAAAATAAGCAAAGCTAGCATTAACTCACTGTCATAATTAACTAAAGGGAGCCTGACATGAATATCAAATGAATATCAACAATTACCAATTACCAATTACCAATTACCATTACCCATTATCTAATTCATTTCTTTCCCAAATCCTTTTTTGTATCCGTTGAATAACTGCTGATTCTTCAGGCGATAAACCATCAAATAACATTTCATATATTAATGGCAAACCTAACTCTAATTCTTCTAAGAGTTCACGTTGCATAAATACATCTTGGGGTTTACCTTCTAATACTAGCCGTCCTTTATCCATCACAAAAACCCAATCTGCCCACCGATAAACTAAATCTAAATCGTGGGTTGCCATTAATAAAGTAGTTCCGGCTTGATGAATTTTTTTCAACGTTGCCATTAGATTGCGAGTATGCTTAACATCTAGATATGCAGTTGGCTCATCTAATACTAATAGTTCTGGTTGCAGCACCATAACATCTGCTATGGAAACTCGCCTTTTTTGACCTAAACTGAGATGATGCACTGGTTTCTCTGCTAAAGATGTTAGCCCAAATTCAACTAAGGCTTGCTCAACTCTTAATTGAATTTCTGATGTCGGCAAACCTAAATTACATAAACCATAGGAAATATCTTCTTCCACAGTAGCCGCTACTAATTGTTGCTCTGGATCTTGAAATATTAAGCCGACTTTTTGCCTTAAATTACTGAGATAATGACGGTTATAATTAAAGGCTTCACCTCGCCACCGTACATTTCCCGAGTTGGGTTTATATAAACCATTAGCTAATAAAAATAGGGTAGTCTTACCACAACCGTTTTGACCAATTAATGCACATTTTTTGTGTTTAGGTACTCTCAGAGTTAAACCATTGAGAGCCGATTGCTGTGAGCCTGAATATTTATAATATACTTGCTCAAATTCGAGTAAATATTCCTGCATCTTGAGACAATTGTAATGCGATTAATAATGCACAGCCAAAAATTGCTTCTATGATATATCGCGGTTGTGGACGATAGCGATGAGGATGCCATACTCGGAATTCATCTTGAAAACCGCGTGTTTCTAATCCTAAAGAGAATTGATTATATTGTTGTAGAGTTCGTTGTAATAACTGCCCAATCAGTAATGCTAAACTTTTCATACTAATGCGCCAAGTACGGTAGCCATCACGAGATTGTTGAGCAGTCCACAACTCATGAGATGTTCTCAACAGAATAAAAATAAACCGATACATCAGCAACAAAAGTTCTGTCAAAAGCACAGGACATCCAATGCGGCGCAAAGTTTGTAATATTTCTGTGAAAGGAACAGTTAACATTAAGAAATATAGGCAAGAAATAGAAGCTAATGCTCTGGTAAAAATTGCTAATGCCTGTTCGCTACCACTGCGGCTAATGTAGATATAATATTGTCCAAATGTTAATCCTGACCATGAATCTGGTAATACACTAGCTAAATCTGCAATAGAGATGCTATTGAGTATCAGTGCTGGTAAACTGGTTAACCAAAAAAAACTGGCAACTATTAATAATTTTAAGTAAATACCACCAGGAATTTTAGCGTAGATAACTATCCAAATACCCATCCACAAAGCAATGAGAATTTGGCCTAATGGATGGGTAAAAAGGGAGATAACAAGAGTAGCGATCGCAAAAATTATTTTATGTTCTGGTGGTATATGTCTGAGTCGGTTGGTGTAGGCTAAACTGTCTAGTTGCAGCGTCATTCTTGATCTCTTTGCTGTTGCGAACGTCCTCTATATAAGCCAATAGCGTAACCAATAACTCCCGCACCTAAAGCTGCTTGGGATGCAAATAATAAACTTTCTATCTCTTTGCTAGGTGGTTGAAATAAGGGTTGAAACCAAGGTTCATATCCTGGTTTTACTTGACTAATGGCCTTTTGAGCTTCGCCATCGGAACCACCGAATTCGGCATCGCGTGCTAATATTAACGGCGCAATTGCTAAACCAATAACTGCAAGCACCAATAACCAGTTATGCCATCCCTTATGAGACTGTTTCATTAGTTTGGGGTTCCTGTTTAATTAATTTCAATAATTCTAATTCTTGAGGATTGTATGATTGTAGCCAGTTCCACACTAGGACTGTCAGCAAACCCTCACTAATTGCCAAGGGTACTTGAGTAATCGCAAAAATTCCTGCAAATTTGGTAAATGAAGCAATAAAGCCACCCACAGGTGCAGGAAAAGCTAGAGCTAACTGGAAAGAAGTAATAATGTAAGTGAGTAAGTCTGCTAAAGCGGCTGCTAAAAATATGGCGATTCTTTGTTTACCAGTTAGCCGCATCGTCAGTTGATATACCCAGTAAGCTGCAAATGGCCCCGCGATCGCCATTGAAAAAGCATTTGCTCCCAATGTTGTCAAACCGCCATGTGCAAGTAACAAAGCTTGAAATAGCAGCACCAAGCTACCTAAAACTGACATGGCTAAGGGGCCAAATAAGACTGCTCCTAAGCCTGTGCCTGTAGGATGGGAACAGCTACCTGTAACAGAAGGCAGTTTTAAAGCTGATAACACGAATGTAAAAGCACCTGCTAACCCCAAGAGTAATTTCAGCTGCGGGTTAGCTTGCGTAATCCGAGTTAGCGATCGCAATCCTAAAACAAAAAACGGTAAGGCGACTACCCACCAAAAAATTGCCCACTGCACTGGTAAAAAGCCTTCCATAATGTGCATCGCATAGGCAGGTTTGGGTAAGCCTACTATAAAGTACAAGCTGCCTAATGCTAATAAAACTAAATGTAGCTTAACGCGATTTTTTCTCATTTTGATGTTTCAGCAGAGTTCAAATAGTATCCAAATTCTTACTAATTAGCTAGAGCAACTAGATTTATGCCACATAAATCTAGTTGGTAGCAGTACAACTTTACATTAGTCAAAATTGCCACATAGTTATACTGGCTACACAGCTATAGGCATCTTGATACTTTTGGTATTTAGCTACTGATAAAAGCTGGCTCAATTTTTTAAATAAATCCATAGTTGTTAAGTAATACAGTGTAGGCAATCAAAATTCGTTGAGCGATCGCTACTCTGGTATTTAACAAACAATATCCGCCGCTTTGTTGGCAGATCTGGATAAATCATTTGACAAAATACTAAATAAGACCGCATCTGTACCTCGCAGATGTGTTTCCACAAAAATAACTAATAGGCGGGCATTCTGACTTACTCAATAAGAGATTACAGCTGCGGGACAGCGCCGGATTTACACCGAACTTTCCCCCTTACGTCTGATGGGTGCTATTCATCAGAACCCATTAAATTAAGACAAAGTATATCATTAGGGAATCATTAATAATTCGTAATTCGTAATTCGTAATTAAAAATTAGAAATCTTATATATTCAGGCATATTCTTTAGATTCATTCTCAGCTAATTCTCTAGGTTCATAGTGACGACATCCTTGACATGGGCCATTGGGATTCACAGCACAGCGAATATGACCGGATCGAGCATTAAATTTGCAGCTAATATCGCCAACCAGATAACCTACGCCTTCTAAATAGTAGCGATCGCCTTCAATCTGCCTAATTTGTCTTGCTCTCAGCCTGGAGCCATTAATAGCGGCTTGTCTCATCCTTAACCTCGTCCGTAGATGAGTTTTACGGATGATCCATAAAGAGAACAGGGAGGGTAAGAAACCAATGGCGATTACCAAAAGAGTTTTTAACACTTTTTCCTTACCTCGTTTTCGTGAGTGCAAATCTTAGGGCAGTTTCAGCTTTGCGCCTTGCCAGTAGGATAGTTTTTCCTGACTAACAATAGCAAGTGGCACTGCGACCTCTAATTTAGAGGTATCGAGTACCACTTTAATCAGCATAGCTTTTACAGTTTATTGGTTGGGCTGTAGTTGCACCTTCATAACTTTAAGATTTGTTGATGGGCATGGGGCATGGGGCATTGGGCATTGGGTACGGGACGCACTTATGACTGCGATCGCAATTCTTTGCTACGGCTTTGCTGGCGCAGTTGTTGCGCTAGCTGTTGCGCTTCTTTTTCGGCTTGAAATAAATCGATTTTGCGGGTTGTGAGAATAAATGACTCATCTGACTGTTGTCTCACCCAAGGGATAGCCAATGGTAAATACTGACAAGTGCTTTGATGCGGCTTGCTTTTTTCTTGCAATTTGCTGGCGATCGCTTTGAATTCTAAAATCATCGCTTCTAACTGTGCAGCCATTTGATTGATGCATTGCCCTTGGGATAATAAACGCTCCCACTCATCACTTATATTGTCTTTTGGCAATTGCAATGGTGCGATCGCTGTTTTTGCTGCTTTTGTGGGAAATGGCACAATCGCCAGGTTAGGTGTTGTTTTGTATTCTTCCATACTTTTTAACAAGACTAACTAGCTGTTAAGGCATTTTAACAGGTTATTAGTACAAAAATACTACTTTAGTTTTGGTGAAGTTGTAAACAAAAATTACTGTGTGGAGTCAGCCTGAATTGAGAATGTAGTTCCAATACTACAAGGGTGAGAATTTTAAATTCAAAATTTGGTGTGGGGAACAAGTTAAAGAATCAGGTTTAAAGATTTGCTTTTTAAATGGCAAATATTAAATGTGGTGCTGCCTTGTAAAGTTATATTCTGAATTTATCGGGTTAATAAAAAGATTTTTAATAACTGAAACTGATAACATCCACAGCCAAATAAATTAATGATTGTCAAATTGATTGTATTTGCTATAATTTACTCGCCATTCTTCAAGATTGTCTATAGTTATAGATTTAGTTATGACATTGGCATCGTTACCACGCCAATCTATTTCTGGATCGGTTGTAAAAACGCCACATTCTAATTGGTCATTTCTAATATTCCAGTATTCACTAAATCGACTTTTTAAGGTAATAACTTGGTCAAAAACCTTGTTTCTATGCTTATTCCTTCTTTTTCGTTCGGTTGCACCTGTAGCTTCTGTGTCAATAAATTTAGTTTCTATTAAAAATAGATTCCCGCGATTTGTCAAATAGACAAAATCACATTTTCCTAAATCAGTGTAATCTGCAATGGGCGATTTTTCAAATAATAATAATTCTGAGCAAGAAGGAAATAATTTACTCAGGTTCAGGAATAAATAAGCTTGTAATAGCAGTTCTTTATCATAAGGGAAAAAAAGCACCCCCTCAAAAAATTTTTTGATATCTTCTTGAGTTTGAGGTTGTATTTTTCTACAATATGATACAAATTTATGTAGCTCAGTTACCATCATCAAGTCTGATCTCCTTCCCCTGATTATTGCCTATATGGCATGGCATCAAAAGATACCATGCAAAAGAGGAAGTTATCATCCGCAGAAGTAACCAAAAAATTTAAATCGATTGTCGTTTGTCTAAGGCTATCTACTGTTGACGCTGTAGTAAATCATATGTCAAGCTAGTCCAGCAATTATCCGTATAATAACTGGAAGTACATCATAAATCAAACTTGATGAACCTCTAGTGTTGTATCTTTAACTACTAGTCAAAGGTTTAATTTGAGCTGGGAATCTCGCATTTTGGAGAGCAATCACAGCACTGAGAGAATCTTGTACCCAAAATTGCCTACCAAAGCGGACTAGCTGCCGAGAATTCCCTGACTGCACAACTCCAATTACAGGAATTTTGGCTTTTTCCTTTTCGCCAGCTTGTTCTTTTAAAACATTTCTTAAGCGATCGCGTTCTTCAATGTTGACTGCTTGCATGGGGGTGAGTTCGACCATAATTAGTTTGACTGTTTCAACTTGTTCGGCATCTTCCACAATAAATTGCGTTTGGTCATCTCTGCGGTCTACTTTACCCCAAATAATCAATCTTGCATCCACTTGCAGTAAAGAACTAATCCGTTCATAGTTTTTAGGAAAAACAACGGCTTCTGACTGGGAAGTTAAATCTTCGATTTGTAAAATTGCCATTGGATCGCCTTTTTTGGTGATTACTTTTTTCACCCCGTTAAGCATGACAACTGCACAAATCATCATGTCATCTCGTTGTTCGCCTAGTTGGGAAAGATTAATTGGCGCTAATACCAAAGACGATTGCTTAATTGATTTAAGAGGATGATCTGATACATAAAAACCCAAGAGTTCTTTTTCCATCCGTAATTTTTCTTGAGGAGGAAAATCAGAAACAGGTTGAGATTTCGGGGCAATTTCAAAAGCATTATTGCCGTTTTTATTATTTGTAGCAGCAAAACCGCCTAATAAATCAAAAATACTGCCCTGTCCACTAGCTCTGTCTTTAGCGCGCGATTGTGCCCAATCATATACTAGGGGCAAATCTTGGGTTAACTGCTGACGGTTGGGTTGGATTTTGTCAAAAGCACCACAAGAGATGAGTGACTCCAAAGTGCGGCGGTTAACAGCACGTAAATCTATGCGATCGCAAAAATCCCCCAGGGATTTAAACTCGCCGCTTTCTTCCCTAGCTTCCAGAATACAGGCGATCGCATTCTGTCCCACATTTCGCACTGCAGAAAATCCAAATAAAATTTTATCTGCTGCTGGCGTAAAATCCACCCCAGAGCGATTAATATCTGGCGGTTCGATTTGAATACCCATACTCATACAAGTGGCAATATATTTTTGCACCTTGTCGGTATCACCACTGTTAGCAGTCAACAGTGCAGCCATATATTCCAAAGGATAATTAGCTTTTAAATATGCTGTTTGATAAGTGACATATCCATAAGCTGTAGAGTGAGATTTATTAAAACAATTGGCAGCGATCAAACCATTTTTAATTGCAAAATTATGGTCTTGTTCCACCCCAATGTCATAGACATTTGCTGCGCCTATAGCTCTCCGTGTAACTATTTTGACCATTTATCTGTACTCCCGTCAGCAATCTATATAAATGCTTTAATTTATCAATTAATCTGGATTGTAAGCCAAACAATGCCCATACTACACAATCTATTTCACGGCGAACACTGCTATACTTTTACACGAAAATATGGATTAGGGACTGGGGACTGGGGACTAGGGACTAGGGACTAGGGACTGGAGACTGGGGACTAGGAAGAAACAGGGGACAAGGAGAAATAATCAAATACTCCATTCCAATTACCAATGCCCCATGCGCTATGCCCAATTCCCCAAATATGTACTAAAATCAAGGACTTGAGTCACATAAGGAAGCAATCATGGCATCCATCCGGGAGTTGCACGAACAACTAATTAAAAAAGAACGTTCTGCTGTCGAAATTACCCAAGAAGCTTTAGACCGCATTCAAACTTTAGAACCAAAATTGCACAGTTTCTTGTGTGTGACGGCGCAACAGGCGTTAGAGCAGGCTCGTGCTGTGGATGCTAAAATCTCTGCTGGTGAAGAAATTGGGCTGTTGGCAGGGATTCCGATTGGCATCAAAGACAATATGTGTACCAAAGGCATTACCACCACTTGCGCCTCTAAAATTTTAGAAAATTTTGTGCCGCCTTATGAATCAACGGTAACGCAAAAACTGGCGGATGCTGGGGCGGTGATGGTTGGTAAAACGAACTTAGATGAGTTTGCTATGGGTAGTTCCACAGAAAACTCAGCTTACCAAGTTACGGCTAATCCTTGGGATTTATCGCGGATTCCTGGTGGTTCTTCGGGAGGTTCAGCCGCAGCAGTGGCGGCGGAAGAATGCGTTGTGTCTCTCGGTTCTGATACCGGTGGATCAATTCGCCAACCAGCATCTTTCTGTGGTGTGGTAGGCTTAAAACCGACTTACGGGTTAGTTTCTCGTTATGGTTTGGTGGCTTACGCTTCATCTTTGGATCAAATTGGGCCATTTGGACGCACAGTAGAAGATACGGCAATTTTATTGAGTGCGATCGCAGGCTATGATCCTAAAGACTCCACTTCCTTAAAAGTAGAAATTCCTGATTACGCTGCTACTTTAAAACCAGACCTAAGAGCTAGAAAGAAAATCCGAATCGGTGTCATCAAAGAAACTTTTGGTGAAGGCTTAGAATCAGTTGTCGAAAAAGCAGTTACCAAAGCCATTGAACAACTGCAACATTTAGGCGCAGAAATTCATGTAGTTTCCTGTCCTAACTTCCGCTATGGTTTACCCAGCTACTACATCATCGCACCGTCGGAAGCATCAGCTAACCTAGCTCGTTATGATGGCGTGAAGTACGGCTTACGGGTTCCTGATGCAGATAATCTGCTGTCGATGTATACTCGTACCCGCGCTAGTGGCTTTGGTACAGAAGTGAAACGGCGGATCATGATTGGCACTTACGCCCTTTCTGCTGGTTATTATGATGCTTACTATCTAAAAGCGCAAAAAGTCCGCACTCTCATTAAGCAAGACTTTGAAAAAGCTTTTGAACAAGTTGATGTCTTAGTTTCTCCAACTGCACCAAGTACAGCATTCAAGGCGGGAGAAAAAACTACCGACCCTTTGAGTATGTATTTAACTGACTTGATGACTATTCCTGTCAATCTTGCCGGTTTACCAGGTTTAAGTGTTCCCTGCGGCTTCGATGAAAATGGACTACCCATTGGCTTGCAGCTAATTGGCAAAGTTCTGCGAGAAGACCAACTATTTCAAGTAGCTTACGCCTATGAGCAATCTACTAATTGGCATTTACGTCAGCCAGAAGTGATTGGTGGGTAGGGACTGGGGACTGGGGACTGGGGACTGGGGACTGGGGACTGGGGACTGGGGACTGGGGATTGGGGATTAGGTAGGCTTATTCGGCTAATCCCTAATATTTTTATTGCATAAAAATCAGGACTTACGCAAGCAAAATTTGTCATTGCGACCGGAACGAAGTGTAGGGAAGCAATCCCAGAATATCAGGCGATTACGTCGCTGCGCTCGTAATGACGTAATTCCGTGACTTTTGCGTAAGTCCTAAAAATATTAAAAAATTAATAGAATTATAAACTTATATGAATTTAATGTATATAATATTACTGAGTTACCTCTCATTAAAATAATTCGTAATTAAATAATTTAAGCATAAATACTTACAACAATCAGTAATCACCAATCCTCGGATTTGGTGAAGTTTTTTATGCTGTCTTAATTACAAATTACGAATTACGAATTACGAATTATTCAAGATACTGAGAAACTAACAAATCAGGGTAAATGAGCATAAACAGGTTGCAACTGCCATTGGATTTATTATTCAAGCTGGTAATTGGATTCGTTATTATTGGTGCGATCGCATATTTTTGTGTATGTATATTTCTGTTTATTCAGCAAACCCGGCTGATATTTTTTCCTTCTCCTGTGATTGAAAAAACACCAGGGTTGTTTCATCTTCCTTATGAGGAAGTTTGGTTACCAGTACCGGGGCGAACTGCTAAAGGGGAACGCATCCACGGTTGGTGGATGAAAGCTAAACAAACCGATAAAAAATCCCATGACAAAGTTCTGTTGTTTCTCCACGGTAACGGTATCAACATTGGTGCAAATCTTGCCTATGCATCTCGGTTTTATCAACTAGGATTCTCTGTATTGCTGATTGATTATCGGGGTTATGGTCGCAGCCAAGGGGCCTTTCCCAACGAAAGCAGAGTATATCAGGATGCAGCTACAGCTTGGAATCATTTAGTACAGCAACGAAAAATTCCACCCAAGCATATTTTTATTTATGGTCATTCTTTAGGCGGTGCGATCGCAATTGATTTAGCTATCAAACACCCAGAAGCTGCGGGATTAATTGTGGAAAGTTCTTTTACCTCTATTCGAGATGTGGTAGCTTACAGGAACTTGTTTTGGATGTTTCCCGTCAATTTAATCCTGACACAACGGTTTGAATCGATAAAAAAAATACCAATGGTGAAAATGCCAGTTTTATTTATTCATGGCATGGAAGATTCAAGTGTGCCGTTTTTTATGAGCCAAAAACTGTATGCTATTGCGCCCGAACCAAAACAGCTAATTTTAGTTCCCAACGCTGGACATAACAATTTAGCAGATTTAGCTGGTGTGCAATATCTGCAATGGATTGATGATTTTGTAAAACAAGTTTATGTTCGCAGATAATTCAATCAGTGAAATAGATACTTGATACATAGCTGGTGAAGTATTTTCCACCAGCGAATTAATTGTGTTTGCAATATCAATACTTTTCGGTTAAGGGGGAAAAAGGAAAAAACCTTTAACCTTTAACCTTTAACCCTTTCCCCAAAAGCAATTTTGAATTCAAAACGCTTAACCGAGTAGTATTGGTTGCAATATCACGATTTGCACTGCAGAATAACCTAAGTTTTTATTCAGCTAACAACTGCGTATTACATTTATCGCGGCATAGTAACTAGCTGTAGTTTATGGTCAAACCTACAGTTATATTTAATGCTCAGTAACCCACTCACTTTGTTTATAAAAATACCTTTTCAGGGGTAGAAAATTCCCAGAGAACCATCCGGATCAGTCAGCAAAAACAAGAAGCAATTATACAGGTGGAACTACTCTTGGCTCCAGTATTGGAAGAGACTTAAACTATGACTACTACATCTGTATATTTGCTAACAATCCCCGGAAATCCTCCTATTGAAATTCCTCGCGATCAATTGCGATCGCTGCTTGCTGATATTGAAGCTGAATTACACCGTAGTAAGGTTTATAGGAATGCTTTAGGTACTTTACAAGAGTTGCTAGGGTCTTCATCTGAGCAAGCCAAGGTTTTATTTAAAGCAGTCAGCAGAGAAGCAATTGCTTTAGCATTTCAGCAATTTGCAACACATCATCAACAAGTTACAAATATCGTTCCGCAGACAGATGTTGCTAGCATTTCTTCCAATATAAAAGCAGAAGACTCTAGTAATTTATTACAACCACTAACAAGTCTTAAATCAGACATATCCGAGCCAGTAGCAAATACAAATATAGATCATTTGCCATCACAGGTAGCTACAACAGATGATGTAGTCAATAAACCCGAATCTAAATTAACCAAAAAGGTATGGAAGAAGTGGCTTAATTACAATCAGAAGCCATCTACTACCCAACAACAACAGCAAACACTCAATGAAGAGTATGCAATTACTTTGCGTCAAATAGGGCAACAATTTCAGCAAGCACGAGAATTGCGAGGATGGTCTTTAATAGAACTTAAAGAACATACTCATGTGCCAATTCATCATATGGATGCTTTAGAGAAAGGGAATATAAATCTATTACCAGAAGATGTGTTTGTTCGTGGCTTTATTCGCATTATCGGCAATACTTTGGGACTAAATGGTACAGCTTTAGCAGCTTCCTTACCTAAACATGAGACAGCAGCATCACAAGCCGCTTTACCTTCTTGGTGTCAGGCGCAGAAAGCGACTGGTGGATTTGGACTAGAACTCCGCCCAATGCATTTATATGTAGGCTATACAGCCCTTGTTGCTGGAGCATTAGGAGGATTGTCTTTTGTATCATCACAAGCAAACTCTGATAAAACGCTTCGTGTTGATGTGGACAGCCAACCCGCTTCATCCTTACCTAAATCAACTCAGAAACAAGAAGCCAATGCTAAACCAGGACTAAAGTCTGGTAGTACTCGTGTGATGGTTGGGCCTGACATTTCTCCACCAGAAGCACTGTAGCGCTAATACACGCGGTTGCATTCTTGTACTGTTTAAATAATGCGATCGCGCTTTATATTATCTCCGTTAAACTACCATAAATATGTCATGGCATCTTTCTACTGGCAATGACTGCTATTACATGGGAAATGAGATTAATTACTGATTTAATTTTTAATTAAAATTAAACCTGAGAAGTTTTATCTGCTATAAATTAGTAAAAACACTTAAATTACAGTCAATCATTTAACTATTGATTAGTATATATAGTCACCAGTTCCCAAATAGTTGATTTATATTTTTCATAGTAATTTTATCTTCTATAAGGCATTAATCTAGAATTTTAACTATGTGTTTTTCAATCAAAAAGCTATTGCTTTTTAGCATCAAATTTGGGAAACACTTGCTGCATAAGAAACATAAGATATTACTTATCCTAAGCTTTAGAATAGCAGCTACAAATATATCTACTCTGCGAACTTAAACTTTCGATAAAATCAACCTGTATAAGATGTTTTATTTCTAACACTAAATTATATTTTGAATAGATCTCTACACTTGCAATTTTAGATACATATGAGTAAGCACACTGCCTTTATTTCAGCGCTTGTAGTAACAACAGGCGTTGCGTTAGCAGCGACTGCAATGCCAGCCTCTGCCGTAACTTTCGGATTCAATAACATCGCTGGTGGTGATACTGTTGGTGATGCTTATAACTCCAAATTTTCCTTTGATCTTATTGATCAGGGAAACAATACTGTGCTATTCAAGTTTGCCAACAATACTCTTTCCGTGGCAAATGAAGACCCTACTATTAAACAGGTTGCGTTTAGCGTTGATAGTACTGCAGGTAATCTTTTATCTGGTATAACATTCAATTCTTCATTTAATACATCTCTGAACGGAGTCAGCTTTAGCAGTGATACTAGCAATTTATCACAAAGCAATAAAATAGCAGGATGGGATGGTACAACCTTAGGTGCTGGAGTTGTAGGTGGTAACGCCAATGGAGTACAAAAAGGTGAAGTTTTAGGAATTCAGTTTACAGGAAACTACAACTCTATTCTTGATGCTATTACTAAAGGTAAATTGCAAATAGGTATTCATGCTGGTAGCCTTGTAGGTGGTGCTAGTGATGCTTATGTAAACAGCACTTCTTATGTAAGCAGTGCCCCTACGCAATCTGTGCCTGAACCAGCTACAATCTTTGGTCTGATGGCTTTTGGTATGGGTGGATTATTGACAAAGAAAAATGGCAAAAATGCTAAAAAAGAAGCCCTAGCAGTCAAAGTTACAGTTTAATTTCTGGTAAATTGTAAACCATAGATTATGTGATTTGTCAACTTTTTTATTACATTCATAGATAATTTGAAGCTAATAATAAAAAAGTCCAACTTTGAGGAACTCAAAATTTAGCTAAAGGCTCTATTGCAACACAAATATTCCCGATTTCTTCAAGAAGTCGGGAATTTTACTATTCGCCAATGTTGTCAGTATATTGAGGCAATTAAAGCTTTTGGTATCTGGCTTGGCTAATATTTTCAGCTAATTTCAGGAATCCTCTAATTTGCCAGTGTAGTCACAAATCTCGATTTTCTAAGCTTACAACTTATGAATCGCCTTGCGTCTTTGATTATCGCTGCCTCAATCGCATCTATCGCCACTTTAGGGATCGCTCAAAATACTGATGCTAGAACATGCACTCTCTACCGTAACTGCTACTACCAGACATCTAACACCTCTAAATCTGTAGTGGAGTATGATGCAGATAAAAATTTCTACAAAAGTGGGATGTTGAGCATATTGATCGTGCTTGCGGTCACTAAAATAGCAAAAAACGCTCTAGAATCATGGCTGAATAAAGCCTAAAAGCGCTTAAGTGATTTTTAGATAGCTAGTAAAGGCGATCGCTATAATTATATTTATCGTGAAAACCATACCGTAACAGTTAAGTAGTTAAACAAAATTAATTACAAAATGTCATTGCGAATGGAGCGGAGCGGAATGAAGCAATCGCAAGGGTTGAGATTGCTTCTCTTCGAGACGCTGCGCGTTAAGCGAAGCTATGCCGAAGGCTTTACGCTGCGCTCGCAATGACTGTAATTAATTTTGCGTGGTTACTTACGAATTCATTACCCATTACCCATTACCCATTACCCATTACCCATTACCCATTACCCATATTCGCTACTCATTTGCTACTCAAAAAGCTAGCCTGTAAGTGAATGTTCTTCACTTGCAAATACTCATCATGTTGCCTAAACCCAAGAAATACTGGACTCCTTCACACTGGGCTAGCTGGAAGCCTTTTGGTATTGGTGAACAGTACCCGAATAATTACTGGGAAGTTTTTCGGGCCATTTGGTTGTCTCGCAAGCAGCTACCCTATGCATGGAATATTCTCAATCAGGGTGTTTGCGATGGCTGCGCTTTGGGAACTACGGGGATGAAAGACTGGACGCTGGATGGTCTGCATCTGTGCAATGTCAGGCTGCGGCTGTTACAGATGAATACTATGCCAGCTTTTGACCCGGCGCTGCTGAAGGATATTTCACCACTACAAACCCTAAGAAGTGCTGAATTGCGAGATTTGGGAAGGCTTCCCTACCCAATGATCCGCCAACGAGGGGATAAAGGTTTTCGTCGGGTGAGTTGGGATGAAGCCCTAGAAGTCATTGCTAATCAGATTCGTGCTACCACACCAAACCGCCTCAGCTTTTACATTACCAGTCGCGGCACAGTCAATGAGACTTACTACGCTACGCAAAAAGCTGTGCGGGCAATGGGGAGTAATAATATTGATAATGCTGCTCGAATTTGTCATTCTCCTAGTACTGCTGGTTTGAAATCTACACTAGGTGCAGGGGCTACTACTTGTTCTTATAAAGACTGGATTGGTACTGATTTATTAGTGTTTATTGGCTCTAATGTGGCTAACAATCAGCCTGTTACTGTTAAATATCTCCATTATGCCAAGAAAGCTGGGACAAAAATTGTCGTAATTAACACCTACCGCGAACCAGGAATGGAACGCTACTGGGTTCCTTCAATTGTCGAAAGTGCTTTATTTGGCACCAAGTTTGCGGAAGATTTCTTTCTCGTCAGCTTGGGTGGAGATATGGCATTTTTAAATGGCACAATCAAGCATATGATTGCTAACGATTGGGTAGACCAGTCATTTATTGATAATTACACTGCTGGTTTTGCAGAACTCAAAGCAGTATTAGCAAACCAATCTTGGGAAGAATTAGAGCAACTTTCTGGAACTACCCGCGAGCAAATGTATGCTTTTGCCAAAATGGTTGCACAAGCCAACAAAGCTGTATTTGTTTGGAGTATGGGAATTACTCAGCATGAATGTGGTGAAGATAATGTCCGCAGTATTATCAACTTAGCCCTTACCAAAGGTTTTGTCGGTCGGGAAGGCTGCGGTTTAATGCCAATTCGGGGTCACTCTGGGGTACAGGGTGGTGCAGAAATGGGATGTTACGCCACGGTTTTTCCTGGGGGTAAGCCGATAACTGCAGAAAATGCTACTCAATTAAATAAAATTTGGGGTTTTGAAGTACCTGTAACTCAGGGTTTAATTGCGCCAGAAATGATTAATGCTGCACATCAAGGAAAATTAGATGTGTTGTTTTCTGTAGGTGGTAATTTTTTAGAAGTTCTCCCAGAACCGGATTATGTTGAAGAGGCTTTGCAGCGCATTCCTCTAAGAGTACATATGGATATTGTGCTGTCTAGCCAAATGTTAGTAGAACCAGCAGATACGGTAGTGCTATTACCTGCCACAACTCGCTACGAAATTCCAGGTGGAGTAACAGAAACTAGCACAGAACGACGGGTGATTTTCAGCCCAGAAATACCAGGGACGCGCATTGGCGAAGCACGTCCAGAATGGGAAATATTTATGGATTTAGCAAGGCGGATAAGACCAGATTTAGCCGATAAATTATATTTTGAAAATACGGCTACTATGCGGCAAGAAATTGCCCAAGTTGTACCCCAATATGCAGGAATTCAACATTTACAGCAGCAGGGAGATCAGTTTCAATATGGTGGTTCACATTTGTGCTTTGGCTGGAATTTTTATACAGCAGATGGCAAAGCGCATTTTACACCTTTATCACCCCCACAAAAACAATCACCAACAGGTTATTTTTTAGTAGCAACACGTCGAGGCAAACAATTTAATAGTATGGTACAAGAACGCAAAGATGCGATTACAGGTGCAGTGCGAGAAGCTATATTTATGAATGCTAAGGATGCAGATAAATTAGGATTAAAAGATGGAGATCAGATAGTTCTTAAAAATGATTTAGGTGAGTTAACAGGAAAAGTTTATTTAGCGCCTATTCAACCAGGCAATTTACAAGTGCATTGGCCCGAAGGAAATATACTGCTCGATAAAACTAAACGTTCTGTAGAAGGTGTGCCAGATTATAATGCGATCGCTCGCCTAGAAAAAATCTGAATCTAGCTACAAACCCCTACTCTAAACTTAGATTACCCACACATAAAAAGCTATGTCCATCGCCCAAGATTTACCTACACCAGAAGGTGTTATATTTCCAAACAGGGATTTATATAGTGACGAACCGCCTTTGGAAACATATCTACATTTACAGCAGATGATGCTGTTATTAAAATGCCTAGAATGGTGGTGGCGAGACTTAAACCACCTCAATGATTTTTTTGCTGCTGGCAATATTACTATTTATTACAGTCAACGTCAGCGTAGATCAGAAGATTTTCGTGGCCCAGATTTTTTTGTTGTACGCAATACTGAAAACAGACTGCGTAACAGTTGGGTTGTGTGGGAAGAAGACGGCAAGTATCCCAACTTGATTATAGAACTACTGTCCCCAACAACTGCATCGGTGGATAAGGGCTTAAAAAAACAAATTTATCAAGATATATTTCGGACTCCAGAATATTTCTGGTTTGACCCTCAGACTTTAGAATTTGCTGGTTTTATTTTGGTAGGTGGTACGTACCAACCCATAGAACCTAATTCCCAAGGTTTATTATGGAGTCAACAGTTAAGTTTATATTTGGGTGTTCATGAAGGAAAATTGCGTTATTTTACTGCCGAAGCAATTTTAATTCTCACACCAGAAGAATATGCAGAACAAGAAAGGCAACGCGCAGAACGCCTAGCTGTAAAACTACGCGAACTGGGTATTGATCCAGAGAATATATAAAATTGCTGATTTTGAGAAGTTGTGAGATAAGCTGATGCGATCGCACAAATATTAACTACAGAAATTCCCAGAGATGATCGCTATGAATAGGCGCATAGGCAGCAAAACTAAAGCCACAGTTAGAGTTGTAGAAAATGGCAAAATCCACACCCGCATCGATCATCTCACCGCAGAAGAGCCTTTAGAAATTCGTTTACTTTCCCCAAATCGCACGCTAGCTATTACCATGCGAACCCCAGGAGCAGATTTTGAGTTAGCTGCTGGTTTTCTTTACAGTGAAGGCGCGATCGGCTGTAAGCAAGATATTCAACGTATTAGCTATTGTGTGGATGAATCAATTGATGGCGAACAACGCTACAACATTGTGAATGTAGAATTACGCTCAGGATTAATTGCAGATTTACAACCGTTAGAACGTCATTTTTACACTAATAGCGCTTGTGGAGTTTGTGGTAAAGCCAGTTTGGAAGCTTTGAAGCTCAGGGATTATCCAGTAATTTCTTCAGAGATACGAATCAAGCCTGAGATTATTTATAGTTTACCGGATAAATTGCGTTCTGCTCAAGGCATTTTTAGGGCTACTGGAGGTTTACACGCTGCTGCTCTCTTCGACTTGCAAGGACAACTTTTGAACTTGCAAGAAGATGTGGGGCGACACAATACTTTAGATAAATTGATTGGTACAGCTTTGTTAAGTAATGAATTACCTTTCAATAATCATATTGTGATGGTAAGCGGACGTTCTAGCTTTGAAATTTTGCAAAAATCCGTCGCGGCTGGTGTACCTATTGTTTGTTCTGTCTCTGCACCTAGTCATTTGGCTGTGTCTGTCGCTGAAGAGTTTGGCATTACCTTAATTGGATTTCTACGAGGGCAGAAATTTAATGTATATACTGGCTGGGAAAGAATAGACGCAGCATAAAGCATGAATTTTTTACCGATAAGTTTAAGAGACTAAAACGAAACCTCATCAACAGGTGATTTATATGACTGATTTTCAAATTAAAGGCATCAACCATATCGCCTTGGTATGTAAAGATATGACGAGAACCGTGGATTTTTACACCAATACTCTTGGTTTGAAATTAATCAAAACTATTGCCCTCCCAGAGGGTGGACAGCACTTCTTTTTTGATATTGGTAACGGTGATGCTTTAGCTTTTTTCTGGTTTCCTCAAGCACCAGCCGCCGCACCTGGGATTGCATCTGCACCTCTCGATACCTTTAAAACTGGTAATGCTGTGACTGCTCATGGTTCCATGAATCATTTAGCTTTTAATGTGCCATTAGAAAAAATTGCGGAATATAGAGACAAACTAGTTGCTAAAGGCGTTGAAGTAACTCCTGTTTTACATCATGCAGATGTACCTTCTGGTTTTGTACCTGAAATTGATGAAACAACATTTATTTCCTCAATTTATTTCTACGATCCTGATGGGATTTTGCTAGAGTTTGCAGCCAATACTCGCACTTTAGGCGATCCAGCAAGAGATTTACAATATCAGCCAGCTAAATAAATTAATCCTCAATAAGTCTTGAATCGTGGGGATGATCAACATAACCGAAAATTAAATACTAAATTGACTGCTACTTGTGAGATAATCTGTTCCGGTAACAGTCAATTTATCTTACACAATCGGTAATAAGCTGTCACACATTTAAGTTACATAATTAAATGCATTTTAGTTTAAATTATGGTTTTTCAATATACCGATGCACTCGTTACCATAGCAACAATTAATCTTGATAATTTAGTGAGTTTTTATACCAATCTTTTAGGACAAAAACCAACAGCATTACTCCCTAATATTTACGCAGAGTTTCAACTTTCAGGTTTGCGCTTAGGTATTTTTCAACCAAAAAACACACATCAGAACGAATTTGAAACTACAGCCAAAAGTAAGATAAGTTTGTGTTTAGAAGTAAGTAACTTAGAAATTGCGATCGCTCACCTTACCAATTTGGGCTATCCCCCACCCGGAGAGATTTCCGTCGCTTCCCACGGCAGAGAAATTTACGCCTACGATCCTGATGGTAATCGCTTGATATTACATGAGGGGATTGGGGATTAGGGACTGGGGACTGGGAGATGAGGGAGATGAGGGGGGTGAGGGAGATGAGGGAGATGAGGGAGATGAGGGAGATGAGGGAGATGAGGGAGGTGAGGGGGGTGAGGGAGATGAGGGAGATGAGGGAGATGAGGGAGATGAGGGAGATGAGGGGGGTGAGGGAGAGGAATTCCCATTACCCATTACCCATTACCCATTACCCATTACCCATTACCCATTACCCATTACCCATTACCCATTATCAATGCCCAATGCCCAATGCCCCATGCCCAAATAACAAATGACAAAGGACAAATAACCAATGGCTTTAACTCAAAACTATAAATTAAATGTGATCCAATGGTATCCAGGTCACATTGCTAAGGCAGAAAAGAATTTAAAAGAACAGCTAAAACGGGTAGATGTGGTGCTGGAGGTACGAGATGCACGTATTCCCTTGGCGACGCATCACCCGCAAATAGAAGAGTGGGTGGGAAGTAAAACGCGGCTATTAGTACTGAACCGCTTGGATATGATTTCTCCCCAAGTGCGATCGCTTTGGGCAGACTGGTTTAAACGCCAAGGTGAGGTAGCTTTTTTTACTAATGCTCAACAAGGTCAAGGTGTAACAGCCGTGTTAAAAGCGGCACAAGCTGCCGGGATAGAATTGAATAACAGAAGACGCGATCGCGGGATGTTACCTCGTCCTGTGCGGGCTGTAGTAATTGGATTTCCCAACGTTGGTAAATCAGCTTTAATTAATCGGCTTTTAGGAAAACGAGTAGTAGAAAGTGCAGCACGTCCGGGCGTAACTCGTCAACTGCGCTGGGTGCGGATTTCTGATCAATTAGAATTATTAGATGCTCCTGGTGTGATTCCTCTGAAATTAGAAGACCAAGAAGCCGCATTAAAATTAGCTATTTGTGATGATATTGGCGAAGCATCTTATGATAATCAATTAGTAGCAGCAGAATTAGTAAATGTACTTAATTATCTTCAAGATGTAGCTACTAATTTACTACCAGAAAAACCCTTACAAGCCCGCTATGAACTCGATTCTTCACCCCATACAGGCGAAGCTTATTTACACGCTTTAGGAGAACATCGCTATAAAGGTGATGTCGAAAGAGCCGCTAGGCATCTTTTAACAGATTATCGCAAAGGCTTCATGGGTGAAATTCCGTTGGAATTACCACCCAATTAGAGCAATTGTGGGTAATGGGTAATGGGTAATGGGTAATTGGTAATTGGTAATAATAATTTCCCCTTTTCCCCCTTCTCCTTTTCCCCTTCCCCTTTTGCCCTTAACCGACAAGTATTGGGATTCCTTTGACATACTCCCGGGCGTAGAAGCACGGGGCTTTAGACCCATTCTTTTGGTAAAAATACCAGTATCATGTAGCTTGTGTTCAGTGTAAGCCATAAAGCACAAACAGCTGTGCCACAGGTGCCGTACTCTCGCTGCTAAAGCACCCTTGAATTTTTCAAATCAAAAATATCAATAATATCAACATGGTAAAGGTAAAAGAGAAAAGGTTTTTAGCAAATTACCAATTACCAATTACCAATTACCAATTACCAATTCCTATTTCAAATATTTCTCCAACAACAATCCCAATTTTTCTTTTGTCGTTGTTGGTGCTTTATCTAAAGGAGTCAAAATTGCATATTTCAAAGCTGAATGTGCATCACTAATAGGTGGATTTTCGCTCAAACGGCGTACAGTTTCTTGAATTACTTTTTGAGCATTAACTGCATTGCGCTGTAAATTGCCTATTACCATTTCTACTGTGACGCTATCATGATCGGGATGCCAACAATCGTAATCTGTTACCAGTGCTAAAGTTGCATAAGCTATTTCTGCTTCCCGCGCTAATTTTGCTTCTGGTAAATTCGTCATACCAATTACTGTTGCACCCCAACTGCGGTAAAGATTGGATTCCGCTTTTGTAGAGAATGCTGGCCCTTCCATACAGACATAAGTGCCACCACGATGCAGAGTTACATCCGCTAAATTCAAAGATGCGATCGCATCTGCTAATACATTAGCTAAGTTATGACAAACCGGATCGCCAAAGGCAATATGTGCCACAATTCCTTCACCAAAAAATGTTGAAATCCGGTTCTTTGTTCTGTCAATAAATTGGTCGGGAATTACCATATCTAGTGGTTTGGCTTCTGCTTTTAATGAACCCACTGCACTAGCTGAAATTAAGTACTTTACACCTAATTTCTTCATAGCATAGATATTGGCACGAAATGGCAACTCTGATGGCAATAACGTATGATTGCGACCATGACGAGCCAAAAAAGCTACTTTAGTGCCATCTAATGTTCCCAAAATTAAAGCATCAGAAGGTGAGCCAAATGGTGTATCTACTTGCACTTCTTCTATATCTTTGAGTGCATCCATTTTGTAAAGACCACTGCCACCAATAATCCCAATCTGCGCTTCTGCCATGATAATTAACCTATCTTTTCCAAAGCTGCCAAGTTATTTTACCGAAAAGGTAACTCTCATAGCAGTTATACAATTTTGGATTTTAGATTTTGGATTTTGGATTTGGGATTTTGGATTGACTCGACGGTTGAATATGCTGGCGCTCTAGCATTAAGGAATAATTACTCAAAAATATAGTTAATTAAAAATTGGGAATTTTAACCAGGATTAAATCTAAAGTTAAAAAAATCATGTAAACTATGTAAATAAAGTTAACAAATATTTAAATAATACCAAAACCATGCTATTTGCAATTCTCTTTGACTTAGACGGTACTATTGTAAACACTGACCCTATACACTACATAGCTTGGCAACAAAAGCTGGCTGATCATGGCATAGAAATTGACGAGGCTTTTTACCAATCCAGAATTAGCGGACGACTCAACCCAGAAATTGTGAAAGACATTTTGCCACAATTATCAGACGCAGAAGGGCTAAAATTTGCTGATGAAAAAGAAGCACTTTTTCGGGAACTTGCACCTAATTTAAAGCCTCTAAATGGATTTGCTGAATTACTAGCATGGACAGATGCACATAAATTAAAGCGCGCTTTGGTAACAAATGCGCCTAGAGCAAATGCTGAATTTATGCTAGAAGTTTTAGGCATTAAAGAAGCTTTTGAAATTGTTGTTTTAGCAGAAGATTGCACAGCAGGTAAACCCGATCCTACACCTTACCAAGTTGCTCTGAGTCAATTGGGGATTAAGGCAGATCAAGCGATCGCACTAGAAGATTCACCCTCAGGAATTCGTTCTGCTGTCGCTGCTGGTATTCGCACCCTTGGTATTGCTTCTACCCACGACCCCAAAATCTTGCTAGAAGTTGGTGCTTTTATTGCAATACCAGATTTTACCAGCTTACAACTGTGGACATTGCTTAATTCCATGACCGAAGGAGATTTAAGCGAAATATCATCAAATTTTTAATCTCAAAAAACTGGGGAAGTGAAACAGTAATTTACTCTCCCTTCCCCCATTACCAATTACCCAATTCCTATTTTTTAATTTTGCGATCGCGAGATATCGACCTGGCTTTAACTATTAACCCCAACCCCATCAACGAAGCTAACAAAGTTGTAGGTTCTGGTACATCACTTGGATTCGGTGCGTCTGGTGTGGGTGCTTCTGATTGTGAAACTGCTATGTCTTGTAAAACGCTATTTCCACTCACAGTTGGTAGACTGATGTAACTAGAGCTAGTTGCTTTTCCACCACCCATAATTTGTGGTAATCCTAGCCCTGCAATTACAGAACCTAATAAAATTTCTCCTGTACCGCCACCTCCTCCACCTTTGCCGTCAGGTATGATGGGCGGTATGATAGCTTTTTTATCGTCCTTCCTCACAGCCCATTCTTCTACTCCACCTTCCGCATTAGTGAATTGAGAGAATAGGTAAACATATTTCTGGGCTTCTTGTTCTTTAGCTTTTGATGAAAATAAACTGTCTTTTATATATACGAAATAATCATAGCTAGTATTGTCGGAGTTGATATCTTGAAGCAGCACCGAATTTTGTTCAATATCAAAAATTTTGGTGGCATTACCATCAAAAGTAGGATAATTAGCTAAATCAGGATTATTTCCTAGAAAAATTTCTAACTTTTCCAATACAATTTTTGATAAATCTTGACTGTTATTGGTAATAACTGGCTCGTTAATTCTTAAAATAAACTCACGATAATCTGTACCACCGATATTAACTATTGGTACATCGCTTAATTTTAATGAGTGAGAAACTTTCTCTGTATTCAGAGACTTACCTAAAAGTGCATCTGTGTTGTAACCTTGCTGGCTTGAACTACCCGCAGAAGGTTCAATCCGCAAAAATATATCGACTTCGTCTTTATCTGTCACAGTGTCATTGCTAATCTTCTGGACGCAAGCATCCTTACCTTTGATACAGGTGGAAGGACTGGGATTAATAGCGCTGATCTGTGTAGCAGAAGCTTCCTCAGCCACGATACTGATGAGGAAAAGCATCTCAAAGATTGCAATCAAGCCAAATCTTCTGAGAATTGTCCAAGCCTTAGGCAAAAATATTTTTTTTGTGTTGTGTAAAGATAAATGGTCGTTTAAATACGTAGACATAGCAATTCTGGCATTTTAAATTTAGGTATAATTTTTACTAAAGTTAAAGAGTTTATTCAGTAATAATGACCAAACTAATCCAAAGATTAGCAGTATTGAAAGCCAAAATTATTAATTTTATACAATCTTTATATTAATTACTGAGAATGAGAAAATTTATTAAAGTATAATTTCAGACTTTTGATAAGTACTTATAGCTAGAAGAATTGTGAAGAGAGCGATCGCTTCCCTACAGAAATTTTGCAACCCAGAGAATAGGCGGTTCTACAGCATCTTCAAACGTCGGAACCTCTGAGTTGGAGAGACGCGATTAATCGCGTCTGTACAAGAGTAAAAATCCCATTTAGGCTTTCATGCAACGCTTGTGCAATGTTTTCATGGGGACTGTTTCCCCTGCTTGCCAAAGCGAATGATTATTTTTTATTTAGAAGTCCCGAATCGTGCTGCTCATCCTACTGATATAGATGTTTAAGGCTTGTAAATTAACAATAGTAGTAGGAATTACATTTAGATTTATCATCAATAAACATCATCAAAAGGAAAATTAAATTAATGCACAGGCGGCTTATATCAATTTTTAGCCATCGTACTTTTATTGTCTTTATCAGTATGATGTTGTTGTCTGAATCTATAGGTATGACAGCAAGGGCAATAAATTTAGAAATAGCGCAAAAACCTACCACTAACAGCCAAAATCTTAGCCCTGCTCAACAAAGAGCCTACGCGCAAGCAAAGCAGCTATTACAAACAGCAAACCAACTGTTACAACAGGGAACTCCAGCCTCTCGTCAGCAGGCTCTAGCTAAATATTTAGAAGCACTAAAAATTTGGCGAGAAATTGGCGATAGCTCTCAGGAAGCTACTACACTTTTAAGCATTGGGACTCTTTATTATTTCCAAGGCGACAACTCCAAAGCTTTGGAATATTTCAACCAAGGTTTATCTATTAGACGGCAACTCAAAGACCGACTGGGGGAAGCTGTCATGCTTCAGTCCATTGCTGGCGCATATTACAACTTAGAAGAAAAGCTCAAAGCATTAGAATATTACAACCAAGCTTTATCTATATTTCAAGCTGAAAAACAATCCTATTTTGCAGCTGGTGTATTAATTGGGATTGGCAGAATTTATTTTACTTCTGGTGAAACCCAAAAGGCATTAGATTTTTACAATCAAGCTTTAAATTTGCAACGTGCTAGTCAGGATTTAGATGGACAAGTTAACACTTTGGAAACAATTGGTCGAGCTTATAGCCAATTAGGTGAACCACAAAAAGCTTTAACAGCTTTAAATCAAGCCTTAGAAATTCAGCGAACTAGAAAGAATATTGCCGGGCAAGTTGATACTCTCACGAACATAGCGACTCTCTACAGTTCACTGGGAGATAATCAAAGAGCCAGGGAAACGTTAAACCAAATACTAGAACTGCAAAAACAGTTATCACAACCAGACCCTAACAGGCAAGCAATCACTTATATGGGTATAGGTGTCACCTATGTGGTTGCTAACGATTATCAAAAGGCACTGGAATATTATAATCAAGCGCGATCGCTCTTTCAAAAGTCTGGTAGTGCCAGTGCTGAAGCCGAAGTTCTTATCCAAATCAGCTTTGTCTACGATGAATTAGGACAACAGCAAAAAGCCTTGAGTGCTTTGAACCAAGCGCTAACTCTCCAACGCGCCCAAAAAAATCGCTCTCGGGAAGCCTTTACCCTCGGCAATATCGGTGATATTTACGCATCCTTTGGCAATTATCAGCAAGCTTTAGACTTTTACAACCAAGCGCTAGCTCTCCAGCGTCAAAGCAAAGAATTTTCAGGAGAAGCAGCTACACTAACATCACTCGCCCAACTATATGAGTTCTTGGGAGATTATCAGTTAAGTGTTGATACATATAACCAAGCGCTAGATAAATTCCGTAAAATTGGCGATCGCTCTCAGGAAGCTAAAATCCTCGATCATATTGGTAATGTTTACCGCTCGGCATCAAAGCCAGAAAAAGCTTTAGATTATTACAATCAAGCTTTGCAGTTGTGGCGCAAACAGGGGGCGCTATTTCAAGAATTTGCGACGCTGACAGGTTTGATTCGAGCTTATGAGTCACTGAAAGATTACCCCAAAGCTCTAGATACTGCCAACCAAGCACTAACCTTGGCAAAAAAACAGCAAAGTACTTTCAGCGAAGCTTCTGCCCTTGGTTTATTGGGTAGGGTGTACTTAGCAGCAGGAGATTATCAAAAATCTCTAGATTTCTCCCAGCAAGCGAACTCTAAATTTCGGGCATTAGGTTTACTTAGCGGTGAAGCTAACACTCTCCGTAATCTTGGCAAAGTCTACAATGCCTTAAAGCAGTACCAGCAAGCAATAGAAAATTACAATCAAGAACTGACGCTATTGCGACAATTAGGTGATCGCACTGCTGAAGCTGAGACTTTATATAATATGGCCGTGAGTGAGCGCGATCGCAATAACCTAGAAGCTGCTCGCAACCAAATCGAATCAACCATTAAAATCGTCGAAGATATCCGCACCAGAGTTACCAGCCAAGACTTGCGGACTTCTTACTTTGCTTCAGTGCAGAAATATTACGAGTTTTACGTTGACTTGTTAATGCGATCGCACAAACAACAACCATCCAAAGGTGACGATGCCTTAGCCTTACAAGCCAGCGAACGCGCCCGCGCCCGGAGTCTTTTAGATTTACTAGCAGAAGCTAATGCAGATATTCGCGAAGGTATAGATCCTAAACTATTAGAAAGTGAACGGAGCTTACAAAAACAGCTTGATGCTCAAGAAAAACTCTCGCTGAAATTATCTAGTAGTGGCAACAAAACCGAAATCCAAAAGCTAGAACAGCAAACACAAGCACTGCTAGAACAGTATCGACAACTGCAAGCCAAAATTAGAGCCACTAGTCCCCGCTATGCGGCTTTAACGCAACCGCAAACACTCTCACTCAAACAGATTCAGCAACAAATATTAGATGACAACACCCTACTCTTAGAGTACGCTCTAGGCGAAGAACGTAGTTATCTTTGGGCTGTCAGCAAAAACAGCATTACTAGCTACGAACTACCCAAACGCGCCGAAATTGCCGCCGCAGTCCAAGAATTTCGCAAGGTTTTAATTTCACCAATTCAAAGGACTAGCCCAGCCGCAGCCGCTACTCCCTTAACACAAATGATACTCGCACCCGTCGCCCAGCAATTAGGACAGCGTCGCTTAGTTATAGTCGCTGATGGGGCTTTGCAATATATTCCGTTTGCAGCTCTGAATACACCTAGCGCCAAAACTAACAGTTATGAACCATTAGCAGTCAACCATGAAATAATTACTTTACCTTCAGCCTCAACGCTGGGTGTACTTAGACAAGAAACTACTGGACGAAAACCTGCCCCCAAAGCATTAGCTGTAATTGCTGACCCCATTTTCTCCCTCAATGATGAGCGGGTTAAGGTTAAACCTCCCACTCAAGCAAACAGCAATCAGAACCTAGACTTACAACAGCTATCCAGATCTGCTAGAGAAGCAAGTATTGCCTTTGATCGGTTACCTTTTACCCGTCAAGAAGCTGATACTATTCTCTCTTTAGTCCCTGCAAAAGAACGCAAGCAAGCCTATGACTTTGCCGCTAACCGTTCAGTAGCTACCAATGCTCAGTTGAGTCAATACCGAATCATACATTTTGCTACTCATGGCATCCTCAACAGCCAAAACCCAGAATTATCAGGAGTTGTACTGTCGTTATTTGATGAAACTGGCAAACCTCAAAACGGCTTTTTGCGCCTACATGATATTTTCAACCTGAAACTACCAGCAGAATTAGTAGTACTGAGTGCTTGTGAAACTGGTTTGGGTGAAGAAGTCAAGGGAGAAGGATTAATAGGCTTGACAAGAGGATTTATGTACGCAGGTAGTCCGAGAGTTTTGGTAAGTCTGTGGGGTGTAGACGATCGCGGAACTTCGGAATTAATGAAAAAGTTTTATAGCAAAATGTTGCAACAGGGCTTAAAACCTGCTGCGGCATTACGGGCGGCACAAGTAGAAATGTGGCGCAATCCCGACTACAGCGCACCTTATTTCTGGGCACCTTTCACTCTCCAAGGCGAGTGGCGCTAACCTAACATCATTGTTTTGGGACTATCTAGAAAATTGCAAGGGTTTCAAAACTGATACCAATTCAAATAATGTTTGCGACAGATAAATTCTTTGTAGGGGCACGGCACCTGTAAGATATTTGATATGCCAAAAGATTGTGGATGCCGTGCCCCTACACATCTGTCTTCTTTCAAAACGGTATAAGTTTGCAATCAATACTTGTCATTAACCCAATATTTGCTCTCATATCCGCAACAACTTTTCTCACAAAGGATTGCACTTTAGTTTCGTTGATCATGCTTCATCTTCTAAAATTTTCAATTGTTAAATTTGAGTTACTTTTGTTAACCGCTTGCTCAACGGTGAAACTAATTTCTTGACCATAGGAAACTTCAAGGGTGTGACCATCAGGATCTCGGAAAAAAGCCCAGTAACCAACGGGAAAGCCCCAATCATGGGGGCCATCGATTAACAAACCTTCTAAGCGCGCTTCATTGCAAAGACGATCTACTTCCTCACGAGTTTGACAAGCTACCCCGAGATGAGATGAAGGTGCAAGTGTACTTTTTAATTCAGCCACTTGAATTAAGACAATCACAAATGGTCGAGTTAAATCACTAATCCAAGCAACGTCTACGTGCTTCGTTTTATCAGTACGACGATGCACTACTTGCATTGCCGCATACTTGGCATAAAACGCTATGCTTTGATCGATGTTGCTTACCCCAAGAGCAATGTGAGTAAAACCTAGATCCGACATCAGCTTTCACCTTTTGAGAAATCAACAATATCTTTCACATTAAGATATTGCCGATAAGCAAAAGCTGCGGATAGCGTAGCATCGCGTAATTCTGCTACAGGTACATCTATTAAGTAAGTTGGCGAAATTAAAGATAACTGGCTGAGGCTGTCATTGGTCATTGGTCATTGGTCATTGGTCATTTTTATCGACTTACATACTTGACAACAATCATCTCACTTTTAACTCAAGACTAATCACCGCTTTACTGAGTCAAGTTGATAGCAAAGTGAAAAGCTCTAATTTCTAAACGCTGCTGGAAGTAAAAACGATGAGCGGCGAAACGCTGAACGCCAGAGTCGAGATGTAATTGTTCGCAAGCATGAGATTTAGCATAGTCTAAGAGCCAATTTAATAGATGACTACCATAGCCTTGAGAGCGATCGCCTTCTTGAGTAACTAAATCATCAACATAGAGAAACTTACCCCAAGATAAGCTTTCAGATATTCTAAATCCTGCTACTGCTCTGACTGTCCCTTCATCTTCCAGATAAGCAAGACGATAGCCTTGCTGTTGTTGTCTTCTAATGCGAGTTACAAAATCACTAGCGATGAGATGGGGACGAAGTGCTTGCATGATAGCAAAACAGCGCTCAATTTCTGCATCAGACTGGGCTAGGGCAATATCAATCATTTAAGCTGGGGGAAGTTCACAATTGTGAGTTTCTGACAATGTTAAAGGTAATTGTAATCCTGATGCGATCGCAATTTCTGGCGGTTCCTCAATAAATAATTCGTAATTCGTAATTCTTAATACGCTATGGGGACGTGCAAAGCGAAAGTCTGCTGAGAATTGCTATTTGTTATTAATCCTCATCCAGACTTTAATAACTCACTTTTAGAGACAATTTAGAAAGTAGGGTGTGTTACGGCTATGAAAGTATTTGGAACACAGAAACAATGAAATTTAGCCGTAACGCACCGCCGAGTGGATGGTGCGTTAGGCGCTAGGGTAGTTATTTCGTGACAAATCATCTTGGAAATCAGCGCCTAACACACCCTACAGTAAATAAATATTTTCTTAATCTCTACATAATTGCTAGTTAATGTTTCTGAACAATATCGAAAAAGCACTACTAAAGTTAGGGTTCTTTAGCTATTGCTAACTAAAGTTTCCGATCAATCTTGAAACTGCACCAGTAAAGATAAAGGTTTTAAGCTGCTAACTTAAGCTTCTTGTTAAGTTAAAGGCAAAGAGTTAAGCAAACATCAATGACTAATGATCAATACCAAAAAATACTCCTGAAGAGTAAATCTACAATTTAAATGCGTAACAGCTTAACATTAGATTCGGCGCGTTTACTTTTCGGGATTCTCAAAATGTCAAAACAGCTAGGTCAAAAAATAGCACCAGTACCCATGTCAGCAGATATTGGGGTAGTTGATTTAATTGATAATTACTTCACTGCTTACAACTCGGCGCGGTTGCGGGAAATTTGCCAATTGCTGAGTCGTGATGTGCTAACTGATGGTGTAACAGTAGGTGTGAGCCTTTCTGGTGCAATGACACCAGCCGGCTTCGGTGTTTCTGTTCTTGCACCTTTGATTCGTAACGGCTTTATTGACTGGATGATTAGTACTGGTGCAAATCTTTATCATGATATGCACTATGGCTTAGGTTTTGAACTCTTCGCTGGTAATCCATTTTTGGATGATGTGAAGCTACGCCAGGAAGGAACTATCCGCATTTATGACATTATTTTCGGTTACGATGTCCTATTGGAAACCGATGCGTTTATCCGCAAGATTCTGCAAGCTGAACCTTTCCAAAAGCGCATGGGAACTGCTGAGTTTCATCATTTACTAGGAAAGTATGTTTGGGAAATCGAAAAGCAACTGGGCGTAAAAAATTCCTGCTTGCTAGCTACAGCCTATGAGTATGGCGTACCCATTTATACTTCTTCCCCTGGCGATAGTTCAATTGGGATGAACGTTGCAGCTTTAGCTTTGGAAGGTTCGCAGTTAATATTAGATCCCTCAATTGATGTGAACGAAACAGCTGCGATCGCCTACAATGCACGTGAAGCTGAAGGTAAAAGTGCGGCAGTAATTATTGGTGGTGGTAGTCCTAAGAATTTCTTGCTACAAACCCAACCGCAACTGCACGAAGTACTAGGCTTAGAAGAACGGGGACATGATTACTTTGTGCAGTTTACTGATGCACGTCCTGATACAGGCGGTTTATCTGGGGCGACACCTTCGGAAGCTGTAAGTTGGGGTAAGATTGACCCGGAAGAGTTACCCAGCACCATTGTTTGTTACACCGACAGCACGATCGCTTTACCATTGGTAACAGCATATGTTCTTAAACAATGTCAGCCTCGCCCAGTGAAGCGGCTGTATGACAAGCGTGATGCTATTGTGGAAACACTGCGACAAGATTATCTTGCAGCTAAATCACAACCATCAGATCAAATCCCTGCGGCTGTTGCAAAAGATGCATCTCAGCAAGCAGCAACTTATCCTTGCGGCAGATTGATTCCTAATACTCCTTAGAACTAGTGGGATGCGTTAATAACGCATCCTACATTAACAATGTAAGCCGATACATTGGCATTAGCACCCGATACATTAACAATGTAAGCCGATGCATTGCCATTAGCACCCAATACATTAACGATGTAAGCCGATGCATTAGCATTGTCATGCCCTACATTAACAATGTAAACCGATACATTGGCATTGTCATACCCTACATTAACGATGTAAACCGATGTGATCGCACTTGCACTTTATACTCATAAATTACCAATTGTGATTGTTACAACAAAAACCCTGTTTTTGTCTCGCGCCATAAGGTAGATGAAACCGCAGTGCGATCGCAGGTAAAACATAAAGACTGTTACTAAAGTTATTTTTACGAATTAATCAATGTAAAAATGACAAACCCCAATTACCAATGCCCAATGCCCCATGCCCCATACCTAATAACAAATAGGAGATATTATGAAAACAAGAAAACTTGGTCAACAAGGATTGGAAGTTTCCCAACTGGGATTAGGTTGTATGGGAATGTCGGAGTTTTATAGTGGACGAGATGAGCAAGAAGCGATCGCTACTATTCACCGCGCTTTAGAATTGGGTCTGAATTTCTTAGATACTGCAGATATGTATGGCCCGTTTACTAATGAAAAGTTAGTAGGCAGAGCGATTAAAGACCGTCGAGACAGTGTAATCTTAGCAACTAAGTTTGGTAACGTTCGCACGGAAGATGGTGGCTGGAAGGGTGTCTGTGGTACACCAGAATACGTGCATGAAGCTTGTAACGCTTCGCTGCAACGCTTGGGAGTTGATGTCATCGACCTTTATTATCAACATCGGGTAGATCCCAATGTTCCCATTGAAGATACTGTAGGCGCGATGGCGGAGTTAGTACAGCAAGGTAAAGTCCGCTATTTAGGGCTTTCGGAAGCTGCGCCTAGCACAATTCGCCGGGCAAATGCAGTGCATCCAATTAGCGCCTTGCAAACAGAATATTCTCTGTGGAGTCGCGATCCCGAAGATGAAATTTTACCCACAGTGCGGGAATTAGGAATCGGTTTTGTTCCCTACAGTCCATTAGGGCGTGGTTTTTTATCAGGTGCGATCGCAAGTCCAGATGATCTCGCTGCTGATGATTACCGCCGCAATTCTCCCCGCTTCCAAGGTGAGAATTTCCACAAAAACCTAGAATTAGTAGAGAAAGTTAAAACAATTGCCAATACTAAAGGCGTAACTCCTAGCCAGCTGGCTTTAGCTTGGCTATTAGCACAAGGAGAAGATATCGTTCCCATTCCTGGCACAAAACGCCGTACTTATCTAGAAGAAAATATTGCTGCTACCGAAATTAACTTAACTTCCGAAGATTTAAGCCAAATCGAAGCCGTTGCGCCCAAAGGAACAGCCGCAGGCGATCGCTATTCTGACATGAGTACAGTTAACCGCTAAGGGACTTCCAAATAAAAAAATATCCCATTATTTTTTGTGGGGTGGACATCTTGTCCGCCCAGTTTATGTGGCAGGCAAGATGCCCGCCCCACAAGATGGAATAATTTATTTCTTGGAAATCCCTAATAGCAATTGCCTACACTCGTATATGTAATGGGAAAAAGGGGAAAGGTGAAAGGGGAAGGGGAAAATACAAAACCTTTTCCCCTTAGCCTTTTCCCAAATTCTGCAAGAAGTCTATGTAATGGGAAAAAGGTGAAAGGTGAAAGGGGAAGGGAAAATACAAAAACCTTTCCCCCTTACCCCTTACCCTTTCCCCCTTACCTATTGTTAAACCTGACTTTCTACAGGCTGCTGAACAGGAGTGATTGCAGCCATCTTTCTACCGTAGCTAATAGCAATCAAAGCTGTAACATTCATAAACAGACTGTAAATCGCTGCTGGTATTGCCATATCAGGATTATTGAGTAACCCAGCAGTAATTGCGATCGCTAACGTGCCATTTTGGATGCCAACTTCAATGACAATGCAGATTTGCTGTGGCAGATTGAGGTTAAATAGCTTGCCAATATAAAATCCTGCCAACATTGAGATCACATTTAACAGCGCTACACCAACTCCCACTTGCACAATAAAGCTAGGTAGACGATTCCACTCCCGAATAATCAGCAGCAGAATAATTAACGCTAAGAAAGAAACTGCTAGACGATTAGTTACTTTTTCTAGACGACGAGCCACTTCTGGAAATAGCTGCCGCACTCCCATTCCCAACCCTATAGGTAGCAGCGTCATCAGAAAAATTTGTAGTATGGTAGCACCAATGGGTAAAGCGATCGCAGCTGTCTCTCCCATGAAGTGCTGGTATGCTAGGTTTCCTACTACTGGAATTGTAAATACTGTAATCACACTGCTAAAAGCTGTGAGAGTCACTGAAAGGGCAACATCACCCTTAGCCAAGAATGTGATGACATTTGAGGATACCCCACCTGGACATAATGCCACGATCATTAACCCCATTGCGATCGTAGGTTGCATGGGTACAACTTTAGTAATGATGAAAGCAATAATTGGTAAAAAAACTAACTGACTAATCAAGCCAATAGCGACAGCTTTAGGATACTTCTTTATACGTTGGAAATCTTCTGGAATCAGAGATAAACCCATTCCTAGCATAATGATAGCCAGGGCAATAGGTAAAACAACGGCCGTCAAAAAGCTGGCTTCCATAATCAATTTTGTATTTATTTGACAAAATTGATGATATCAGAATGTTTACCTAGCAATTACACACTAATAATAGGTTATTTGAATACTGATGAAAGTAAGCTAGGTCTAGCTTGTTTTTAATTAGACTCTATACTCTTACCATTCAGCATCTTTAGCACTTCCTGAATAATTTCGGACTGCTGTTGAGCATCTTCTGATTGTTGTTCTAATCTTTTTGCTGCTAAAGATAAATTGCGATCGCATTGCTGGGCATTGCCCCATATAATGCATCATCAGGGCGCTGCACAATAGCTACACCATCCCGCATTTTTACCGCCATTAATCCTGCTGTTCCATCATCAAGTAAACCCGTTAGTACATAAAAGCTATATACGGCGCGTGTTGTACAAAAATCTTCGCCCTCATCCCCTAACCCCTTCTCCCCGAGGAGAAGGGGAACTAAATCTCTTGCTCCCTTCTCCCTGTGGGAGAGGGGCTGGGGGTGAGGGCGAAACCTTTGCACAAAGCGGGTTTCACGTTAAGTTGACACCAATGGGCAATGCCTTGCCCTTAGAATTCTCTGTACCTCACCAACTTGCAATCTGCTGTAAAAATTTGAAACCTGATTGCAAAAGATAAATTTACACAAGCCATAGCTAGCATAATTCTCAATCCGTCTTCTCCCAAAGGGAGAGGCTACGCCAAGGAAAGTTTGCTCAAGTCGGGGAACCCGCCCACGCAACGCCAGTTGCTTCAAGCCGGGGAACCCGTCCAACGCACTGGCTCAACTTTCCGCAAAATCCAAAATCTAAAATCCAAAATTAAATTATCCCTTCACACACAAAACTTGTTTGAGTGTCGCTACAACTTCCACCAAATCAGCTTGATTTGCCATTACTTGCTCAATTGGTTTGTAAGCACCAGGAATTTCATCTAATACGCCTTCATCTTTACGGCATTCTATACCCTTAGTTTGCTCAATTAAATCATCAAGAGTATAGGCATTCTTTGCCTTATTTCTCGACATTAAACGTCCGGCACCGTGAGAGCAAGAACAGAAGCTATGAGTATTACCTTTACCTTTAACAATGAAAGATTTAGCTCCCATTGAACCAGGAATTATGCCATAATCTTCAGTTTGCGCGCGGACTGCACCTTTACGAGTGACATAAACATCTTCGCCAAAATGTACTTCTTTTTCGGCGTAATTATGATGGCAATTTACTACTAATAAAGGTTTAGTTACTTTACCACCAGCAAGATGTTTTTCAATAATCCGTTTAAATCGCGCCATCATTACATCACGATTGAAACGCGCATATTCCTGCGCCCATTGTAAATCGTTCCAGTAAGCTTCAAATTCTGGAGTGCCAGCTACAAAATGCGCTAAATCTGGATCGGGTAAATTATTATTTGCCAGCTTCGCTAATTCTTTCGCTGTATTAATATGGCACTGCGCCAAATTATTGCCAATATTGCGCGAACCAGAATGTAGCATCAACCAAACGTAATTCTCTGTATCGAGGCAAACCTCAATAAAATGGTTCAATTTGTTACTGATTGCTTGCTTTGCTTATTTAGTCTCCACAGTCTTAGTTCAATACTATTTCGACTTCTGCCTAGCACTTTCATTGAAGACTCAATTGGATGATTAGTAATGTACTTATCTTCTTCAGGTGTCCAAAATTTTCTATTTGTGACACACCTCATATTAGCAGGACGGCTCCAATTTAACACTTCATTAGCCTTGATGAGTTTTCTAGATAAAGCTAGACAACCATCATAGTACAAATGCTTTGCTAGTTTTTGAGCATCTTCTTTGTACACTACTATGTTGTAAATGCTATCTCTCGTATTTCTGTTAGAAGTCTTTACTTTGCCTGTAATTTGGCTAATTAATTCTATATACTCAACAACAATATGTGAGCTAGAAGTAACGAAAGATAGAAAAGGAAAGCCTTTGCAAGTTAGCCCTAGCGATCCATCTCCGTCTATTAGACCTCTAAAGTAATCTACTTTTGAGAAACTACAACTAGGAGTTTTGATTAACTCCGATTTACATCCATTTGGTAAACCCCATAATTCAAGATAATCTCGAAATCGTTTATCATAAACTCTCCAAATAACTGATGTATGATTATTACTAAAATTAGTTTTTCGTACACGCTCAGTAATTGAAGAATTGAACGGTAAGAGGCTCTTGAATGCCCACAGTATATGTTCATCTTTCTTGTTGACCTCTATACTTAGACGACCTCGATCGCGAGTGTTATTGTACAGATGTCCATCAGTTTGGATGAAGGCAAATAAGTAAGCGTAATAGGGATTGTCAAGATTGATATCAGTGGGTTTCATTAAACCACAATATCATAGATGAAAGTTGCAATCGATCAAGGCATTTCTGCTTGATTCTATACCTTCCTATTCGGTATAGTTCGGAGCACACCTTCATCCTAAATTATTTAGGATGCTCAAGTCCCTCTGCTCTCTACGGGGCGTTTTACCGCTTCCCTCGGTATTAGCAATCTCAGCCTTCACCGATTTGGACGAGTTTTGATTACTGCATTACTACAGTAAGGGGCAATGTTTTACCCCCTCCCAGAGAACCCATTTGTTTCATTGCTTTACTTTCCAGATTTTGCACACCACGATGCAAATCTTTAAAATCACTCCAGCGTTGCCAATTAGTTACAGATTTTTCAACTTCTTTATTTTCGTTGAATCCAGTAGGAATTGCCGCTTCAAGCTCTAGGCGAATTTTCTTGAGTTTACCTTCAAGTTTTTCAGCAGTAAATGGCATTTTCATCGCCGCCATCCCGCAACCAATATCTACACCAACAGCAGCAGGTATAATTGCTTCTTTTGTAGCAAGTACAGAACCTACTAAAGCACCTTTACCTAAATGCACATCTGGCATCAAAGCTACGTGTTTAAATACAAATGGCAGCGATGCTACATTCTTAGCCATTTTGGTTTCTTCATTACCCAAAGCGTGATTCGCCCAAGATAATACTGGTGTTGGTGCAGAAATCTCTAATTTTTCGTAGGGCATAATTTGATTAATTTCTAGTTTTTGAGTGTAATTTGAAATTTAAGGTAAAACTACGTATTTTTGTCAGCATTCATCGTGTAAATTTACATATAATATGGTTTTTGCTTAACTTCCACACAATGAGGAAGCTTAACCAGTTGTGGGAAGCTTGAATCAGCTACACTACAAATGTAGTATTTGTATTCTGAAAATGTCAACTCCAGCATCAAAGCTGTCCTGAATCAGGAATTACGATCTGCGTTAGTATTCGCGTAGTACCTTGTAGATCAGCCGAAGGCATCGCTTCCCAATAACGGCAGATTTCTGAGAAATATATTAAAATTTGTAAATAATAGCACTGTGGTTTCCATCACCTATCTACGATTTGGCGCAATTCTATGGCGGTTCCTCAACATAAAATCTGGGAACGTTTGATATCCCCTGTAGTCAGCTTTTTAATTGATGAAGAGGGATTAGAGCGGTATGCTTTGAGTATTGACTGGAAAAAACAGAGCGATCGCTTCCATAGAGATGATGTAATCTTACCCTCTTACTACAGTAGCTATAAATTTCGCAGCATTGAGGGTGGCTATCTCAACCCCAAGGTAGTAGTTTCCTACGATCCAATTCTCCAATATTTGCTGCCACCAAATGAAACCCTTGTGCGCCAAGCTGTAATTGATACAATTCAAGTCCAGCCACGACGCATACTAGATTTGGGTTGTGGTACAGGTTCAACCACCTTGATGTTAAAACAGGCTTTCCCCCAAGCCCAAGTCATCGGCTTAGATTTATCTGCTTATATGTTGGTAATGGCAGAACATAAAGCCACAAGTGCTGGTTTAGACATACTGTGGCGACATGGTAATGCTGAAAAAACCGCCTTTCCTGATGCTTCTTTTGACTTAGTAACAGCTTCTTTATTATTTCGCGAAATCCCCACAACCGTATCCCAAAACATTTTGCGCGAATGTTTCCGATTGCTGGTAGTTGGGGGACAAGTATTAATTTTAGATAGTAATCAAAAGGCCCTGCGTCAGCTAGAATGGCTCAAAGAAGTGTTTGAGGAGCCTTATCTGCGGGACTATGCTGCTTTCAATCTCCATGAGAGCATGAATCAAGCAGGATTTTTGGCTTTATCAAGCAAAGATGTTTGGTGGATGCATCAAGTAACTAGTGGCGTAAAACCCATATCCAAAGTTGATGTAACTAAATACAATACAGTTAAACAGTCCGTATCAAAATCAACAGATGGCAAAATCGATAATAATGATTTAGAGGATCTTGGCTCCCCAGTTTTTGGCATAAAGGCATGAGTTTAAAGGCGATTTTATTTGATTTTAATGGTGTCATCATTAAAGATGAGCAAATCCACCTGCGCTTGATCGATGAGATTCTGATTCAAGAAAATCTCCAACCGCAACGGGACAGCGAACGTCAAGCTTCTTTAGGACGCAGTGACCGCGCCTGTTTTCAAGAACTATTGTACAATCGCGGTCGTGTCCTCAGCGAAGAATATTTAACTCAGTTACTCCAGCAAAAGGCGCAGATGTATGTCCAAGAACTAGATCAGCTGGAAAAACTGCCTTTATACTCAGGTGTAGACGACTTGATATTTCAAGCGCGCTCCCATAATCTCAAACTAGGGCTAGTTAGTGGTGCAATTCGCCAAGAAATAGATATAGTACTGCAACGCGCACAATTAACTGAATATTTTCCCGTCATAGTTGCGGGAGACGATATCACTACCAGTAAACCAGAACCGGATGGTTATTTGTTGGCAGTAACACGTCTCAACCAAAAATACCCCGACTTGAATCTACAAACAACAGAATGTTTAGTAATAGAAGATACCCCAGCTGGTATCCAAGCCGCAAAAAGAGCGCAAATGCAGGTAGTTGGCGTAGCTAATACTTACCCCTTCCATATGCTTCAGCGCTGTTGTAACTGGACTGTGGATTATTTGACAGATTTGGAACTAGAACGAGTGCAGGAAGTGTTTTCCCAGAAAGAGTTACAACCAACCGCAGATAAATGGTAAGATAGAAAATAGTGAATATGCATAATTTGAAGATTATTCCTCAAATTTCGCTATCTACAATCTTAGATAAGGGGAATTAGCTCAGTTGGTAGAGCGCTGCGATCGCACCGCAGAGGTCAGGGATTCGAGTTCCCTATTCTCCATTAACCTCAAATTTATACAGGATAAGGATTTCAAGTCTTTTGAACCAGGAATTCTAGATACCTGTATTGTCAATAATTATAGCTGAAAATGTGGCAAATCTGGATAATCCTAGATAATTACTAGATAAAGATTATCTAGAATCGGGGCAAATATGCCACGCAAATCCAGCAAAGAATTAGTCAAGGTTCAGTCTAGCAACGGTAGGTTGAGACTGTATTGGTTATACGAAGGAAAAGCTTACTATCTATACTTAGGGCTACCAGATGGAGTTACAGCTCGTAACGTAGCTACCAGCAAAGCAGCTACTATCGCTAATGATATTATCAGCAACAACTTCGACCGCACTCTCAACAAGTACAAACCAGATGATCAAAGAACTGACCGTTTAAATGCGTCAGAGTTAATGGAACGATTTACCGACAGCAAACGTAGTTCTTTAGATACCCAAACACTGACTAAGTACAAAATCATTGCCGATCACCTAAGCGAAGTTTTCAAAAATAAGCTTGCACACGACATTAACGAAACACATGCTGAGAAGTTTAAGCAATTTCTTTTGGAACGACAAAAGCCGATTACAGTTCGCGATCGCTTATCAGTCTTAAAGTCATGTTGGAATTGGGCTATCAAACAGAAGATGCTTCCTGAAAGCAATACCAACCCTTGGGCTGAAGTCCTTTTGGGATTAAAGGTACCCCAAAAGGCTCGCCCAAAACCTTTTACTAAACAAGAATGTCTGGCAATTCTTGAAGGTTTTCGCAATCACCCACACTATTGCCACTATGCAGACTACGTGGAGTTCATGTTTTTGACTGGCTGTAGACCTGGAGAAGCAATCGGGCTACAGTGGAAGCACCTTTGGGACGATTGCTCTGTAATGTGGATCGGAGAATCCTTTGTCAGAGGAACACGTAAGGATACAAAAAATGAGAAGGCCAGATATGTCAAACTTTCTCAACGTGTACAGGAGATTTTGCTGAATCGGCGTGGATCGCAATGGGAAGACGAAGCTTTAGTTTTCCCAGCACCGAAAGGTGGCCCAATGAACGATAATAATTTTTGCAAACGAGTATGGAAAGCAATATTGCAATCAGTAAAAGTTCCATATCGAAAACCCTACACAACTCGTTCTACATTAATTTCCCATTGGCTTCAAAATGGTGAAAATCCTGTGGTGATTGCTCAGTCCACAGGGCACGATGTTAAAGTGCTCCTAGATTCATATGCTGGGATTGTAATTCACCAACCCAAAACTCACGATTTTCTTAGTTAGCTCGTTTCCTTGCTTGATTGCAAGGCAATGACTTGAGATAGTAATCTATAGCCCGTTGATGGGAAGTAGGATCTTGCTGGTTAGCAAGCCAGTCAGTTAACAACTCTACGTTATAGCGCTTATGTCCTCCAGGAAGAACAGAGAAATGTACTCCTGCGATTAGTAATCCTCTATTGATATACTCAGCCAGAGCTTTTGCAGAAATACCTAAACGCTCTTGAATTTTAGAGGTAGAGACGAAATGATACTCCATTGGTTGCATCAAAGGTAAACTCTATAATCGAATGCCAAATTTAGCCCCACGTTCAAAGTGAGATAATTTCAATACACAATGTCCCTATCCGGCAACGCTATGCGATGATGCTCCCGACACTTTGAGATGTAACTATCATTTAGACAAAAGGCACAACTTGAATCTCTTAAGTGAAGCTGTTGTAGATGAACCCTGCACTTTGCTTCATTTATACATAATTTATCTATTTTTTGACAATTTTTTTTGGATATAAAATAATTAGATTTTTCCCAAAATGTATATTATGCTTCAGCTTTGATTTTTTTAATACTTAAGCTCAATGATATTTATGTAATGTGAAACCTTTTAGAGAAGGTCTTAGGGCGATCAAGGATCACATATGCTTTTTCAAATTAAGTATTTAAAGGTATAAGTCATAACCGAACACTGAAATTTTAGGACATTCTAGTATCCTGAATTGCTAATTCATTAGTATCTTTCTGCAAATAGCTTTCAGCAATTATAGAAAATTAATTTGCTACCTATATCACTAAGATAAAAATAATACTGTTCATGTAAGATGTTTCATTATTTACACATTCAGATTGTAACCCGTATTTTTTCAAGATAGATTTTAGAATGAATTATTAATTAAATTTTGTTCTATTTTTAGATGAAGAATACAAGGTGGATATCCTTGCTCACAAGTATTAGGTAAGTTCTTGTTATATATATTTTTATTGTAAATTGGCAAAATCATCTTTGACAATTAACCACATAATAGTTTGTGTAGTTCTATTGAAAATAGTCTTATAAGTGTTTGTATAAAATGTATTAACTAAAAAATCAAAAATATAATTCATGCATCTATCCAAAGATAGGCCAAAAAATTATTAAGCCCAATTTATTCCTTTAGGTAGATTTGGAGAAAATTTAATCTAGGCAAAATCTTGTAATAAGTATTAAACGCAACAAAGAAAATCGTTCAATTATTTCTCATACAGGGAAGCATTCGTGTACTTAAGCACGACTACCGCACTGGGCAAACATTACTGAACACTCACACAATCAAATCATGATGAAGAGCAGAAAAATCCGTGCCCTGGCAGTACGCATTTTGATCACTGACAAAGGAATCTCCTTGCAGCATCGATTACTCAACTTGAAAAATTGTCTACCAACACCACTGAAGAATAGTTTTCGTTCAACCAGCTTAAGTATTCCGCAGTTACCCCTACTCACCCATCAAGATGGCGATGGTTTGAAAACCGTCGTTGCCAGAAACTGTTGTATCTTCACTAAACTGTCGTCAGAAAGTGACTGATTATATTGGCAAAAACGACTTTCTGAACATAAATATGTCAAGGCTGGCATCGCTACTATTCACCCAAGTCACCCAAATCCGACTTACTTAATAACTGCCTGCACCGACTGGCTTCTGCTGGCTAATGTTTCTACTGCCGCAGATGCTACTTGAGCTACAGCCTCTGTGGGGAGCGATCGCAATTTAGTAATAATCTGCTGTAGCGCATCATCAGAAGGCAAATCTCCTTTTACTAGGTAGGTTTGCAGTTCCGCCAGCGTCCATCCTTTTAAAGCTGCCAGCTTCTCAAGATTTCCAGTATCAGGGAAAGCCAAGCCAGATTCCCAGAAATTAACGCAAGATTTACTCACACCCAACTGTTGAGAGAAACGACGTTGTGATGTAGCACCTCGTAGCCCTTTAATGAGTTCCGCTAATCTTTCTGCCTTGGTTGCCATATTAAGATTTTATACTTTTTCGGTGTGATTTTAGTGTCAAAGCTAATCAGAGCGTACCTAATGCGGTAAATTACTAAGAATAAGTGTCCAAGCAATTAGACATATATGACTAAATAATCAGTCAGTCGAGATTTTTCCGTAGTTATAAAAAGTCGGATGCCTCGTTTTTGAGACTTATGAACTTTTTATACTAATTGCGTTTAACTATGCCAATCCATGAAACAGGACGTGGAAGGGCAACATTTTCATAGCTATTGGGTGAGAGAACTATCTCGATTTTACTTTACTACATCTGGCATTTCTGATGGCGTGAAGAGTAACTGGCATCAGGATTTTTGGCAATTCTTTACAAAATTAGGGTTTCTATGAGTGTGACTTCCCAACCCAATTCAATTTTTCAATCATTTGACCCCAACTCTCTAAAACCCCATCCGTTGTATTTGTCGATTTATGGAGAAGCAGAGGATGTTTCTGATGTGATGAGATTAATTCAAAACGCTCAGTACCCTAGACCGCTACTGATAACCATTGAAAATACCATCATTAACGGGCATCCTTATTGGAAAGCGGCACTGTTATTGGGTTGGAATCAGATTCCAGTAGAAATCAGAGACTTTCCTCATCGGGAAGCTGAATTGGAAGCACTGTTGTTAGAAAATGCCGCTCGCAAAAAGACAACCGAACAAAAAGTGCGTGAAGCCATTGCTTGGGAACGAATCGAAAAAGCGAAAGCGAAACAACGACAACAGATTGCAGCAGCTACTACTAATAAAAAATTAGGCAGGAGTGTACAAACAACGCTTCAGGAAAATTTTCCTGTATCGTCTCCAGGACAAACCCGCGATCAAGTAGCAAAACTTGTAGGTTTAGGTAGTGGTCGTAACTATTCCAAGGCTAAAAAGGTAGTCACAGCAATAGATCAGCTCCGACAACAAGGTAATGACAAATCCGCTCATGATTTACGAAAAGCCTTGAATGAGCAAAGTGTAGATGCAGCAACTAAGCTGATAAAAGCACATCCATCCCAAAGTGGAAAACAAACAGATGACCCTCTTAAACGCAGTTGTTGGAATTGTCAATTTTGCAGTAAAGAACAGGTGAAGGATAACCACAGCTTCTACTGCTATAAATTTGGTTTGTTGAGTTTTCTAGAGAAGGATGCTCAAACAAGGGGCGAGGAATGCCTTGGATGGCAATATCGGTGGAGTGACTCTGAAGGTTGTCAATCTATACCGAAGAACTCGTATTTCACTCTCACACTGCCATCACACTTACAAATAATGTTTGAGGACGCAGCCAGAGCATCAGGAATGACTTTGGTGGACTGGACTTGTCATCATCTTTTACAAGCTGCCCAATCGTCGAAAATACCCTTAGAAGTCTAAAAAATAGCTTTGAAAAAGAATACAGAAGTCAGGATAAAGGAATCAGAATCAATTAGCCCTGATATAAAACCCTTGCATTCATATATAATTCATGCCTTCATTCTGAGTCCTAACTCCTGTATTCGTTTCGATAAATTCCAAATTGAGCCAATTTCATCACAACAAAACTTCAGTTCTATGCTTTGGCTAGCTCAAGTTGCCGTATTCAAGAGCCGAAACTCATGCCAGGAACTCCGAAAAAAGGCAAGCATTCAAGCAAAAAAAATCCATGTCCTGTTTGTGGAAATACCACAGGAAGTTGTAAGTTGAATGACGATGGTAGCCTTTATTGCTATCATTCTCTTGGTGACTCTGCGCCATCCGGTTACATCTACATCCGAGAGCTATCAAGTGGGATGGGGCAAGAGTTTATTACACCATTGGTGGCAGATGAATTATTTAGAGCTGCAACAGAGCTTCAAAACCGAGGAAAGAAAGCATCCAGCACAGAGATAGCCCAGTTGACAGGGCTGCCTAATTCTTGGGCTAGAGCATTACAACAAGCTTACCCATCAAAGTTTAGAGAATGTAATGACTACAACTACCATCGCTCCAGAATTGTAGTGAAACCCAAACATCAGATGCATAACAATCAACGCCAAAATCATCCTCAACCTCAGATGAAAGTTCTGAGTGAAGAAGAACGAGACAAACACTACCGGGTGATATTGACACAACTACAACTAACAGATGCTCACCACAATCATTTAACTGATGTGCGGAGACTGAGTGAATTTATTGATTTTATCGGCTTTCGCTCCTGGGAAACCAAGCAAGTGGAACACATCAGTGCTAATTTACCAGGTGTGGTCGAACGCAATGGTTCATTGTATTTATATGGTCAACCAGGATTATTCCTGCCAATTTATAACGAGCTAAGACAAATCATCGCGTTCCAACTACTTCCAGATGACCGAAGTAGTGGTAAGTATAAATGGGGGTCGTCCACACCTGTGGACGGTAATGGCCCAAGGTTAGATAACGGGGAAATGCCATTGGCGTTCTGTCATCCTTTATCAATTCAACTATCCTCTATTGGTTTAGCCGAGGGAGTTTTAAAAGCCCACTCAGTAGCTTGTCATCTTCAGCAAATCATTATCGGTGCGCCAGGAGCCGCTTGGGACTGTAGCCCAAAGTTATTGAGACGTTACCTGGAAAACATTGCACAAAGTAGAAATATATCCTTATCAAAATTGGTGATTGATTTGTATGTTGATGCGGGTATGATTTCAAATCGGCAGATCATGCTCCGCTATTATGAGACGGTCAAGTTGTTGCAAAAGTGGGGATGTAAAATTCGAGTTGGTTGGTGGGAACAGTTAACCAAAGATAAACAGGATATTGATGACTTGATTATTCAAGGAGGTCGTCATCAGATCACTTATATTTCAGTTGATGAATGGATCTCGCTGTGGCCTGATAACATCCGCAATGATTTTTTGTATAAAAACGTACAATTTAATACTGCGGATTGGGTAGCACCAGTGCAACATCCAGATAGGTCAGAGTTGGGATATTGGAAGAAAATTAAAGCCTCTGGTGGCGATGTCAAATGGCAATGGATTCCCAAAGCGGGTTTTAGTTTTATTGTCGAGCGGGAACTAATTGGAACTAACAATGCTTTTGGCGGATTAGTTCTACAGGTAAAGCGCAGTTATGACTCAGCAAATGAACAAGATAGGGTAGTAGTTCCTGCTGAAGCACTGCATCGAGTTACAGATTTTATTAATTGTCTGTCGCGTTCCACTGGCAAGGTTTATCTTGTCAATAAGTTAAAGCCAGAAGAACTTCACCAATATTTGCACAAAGAACTGGCAGCTTATCGAGAGCGTGGAGGTAAAGGATATAAATTATCAGAACGTCTCGGTCGGCAATCAGATGGCACTTGGGTATTTCCCAATTGTCAAATTAGCGCAGATGGAAAAAAGCAAACAGAGGAACAATCTCTTTGGGTTCTCAATGAGGCATTGATTGCTAAAGAAAAAATTCCTATCCCCAAAATCAACACAGAACACGAAGCAGAAGTTCTACCACGCTTAGTTTCGGCAATGCGAAACTTCTTTGGCGAATCAGGGTTTATGAGTGCATTCTTTACCACAGCATTCTCTGTGGCTGGACTATTTTATGATGAAATTCAGGAAGCAGAAGGATTTTTTCCAGTTTTAGGGCTGTATGGAGATGCGGGAACTGGAAAAACAGTCGCTGCTGTGACGGCACTTTCACTTTTAGGTTTTGACCATCGAGCGAAAATTAATCAAACCTCAGAAAGTGCCTATCACGAACGATTTAAACTCATGGGTGGGTTAACCCAGTTTCTCGATGATCCTGATAAAACTCAAATTTCCTGGGTTTGCCAACAAATTAAAACCCAATTTGGTGGTGGGTCACGTTCTGTACGAGAAAATAACCAAGATCCCCATAGTCCCTTGATAGTGGCTTCCAATTATTCCATAGGTGATAATGACCCCATAATTCTTTCAAGGTTGATTCGGTTGGAGTTTGCAGGAAACCCAAATCCCCCAGCTTTCCCAGAATTAAGAGCGATTTCCCGAATGTGTTCATCTGCCTTACCTGATTTCATCAAGCTTGGTTATCACCAACAAGGAATTAAGGATTTGGAATCACAGCTAATTTCCAAGTTACCCACAGCACACGCCAGGTTAGCATCAAGTTTGGCATTGGTTGGTTACTATGCTTTTCGCTTGGCTGAACTATCTGGTGTGGTTTTAGCAGAGGAAGTTTGGGCTTATTTGAGTTATTTGTGTGGCGAAGCAAATGAGGATGAATCTAAAAAATCCTCACTGGATGATTTTATCGATAAACTTTTGGTATTGCGATCGCAAACAGAAGTTGGTGAGTGGAATTGTCGCTTAATTACCGAAGATGGCAACCCAGAAAACCATAATTATAAATCGCTGGCAGTTTACATCCACTCGGTCTGGCCTGTCATGTCCCGTTACTTTAAATCAGAGTTACCATACAGCCAAAAGATGATTCGACAGCAAATCCAAAAAGCCGGTGGAAAAACTTACAGCAAACAGAAGTTTCATTGCGACAAAGACTCTTCCATCGCTTATCAACGTTGTCAACTAAATGTTAGGGCTGATGTCAATGGAGAGATTATCGTACCTAAATCTCCACAGATGGCTACTCGCAGTTGCGTGGAAATTCCTATTGAGTTGCTTCAAGGGCGAATAAATAGTTTTGAGTTAGCTGGTCAAACAAATTTTTCAGTTGATTATGGCAATAGTCAAAACTTGGTTACTATTTCCAATGAGGCTACAAGTTAGTTAAAAACGCAAATAGTAACTGCTGGGATATTTATCATACAAGCATTATGTAACTGTCTCAACCATTAGTTACTCAATTTAAACTCAAGTAAGAAAATAATATTTGTAATCGAATCTGACAAATAAACACAGAGCGGAAATACTTATTATTATTCAAACTAGGAATACTGACAGTTGCTCCACTGAAGATTTTTCATGCTAATTTTGGAGATGTAGAAACGCTTTGTATTCTTCCTAGTTAGCTTTTAAATCCGGAGTGATCAATGCTTCAAAGCTATGAAGCCATTATTGAAAATGGTCAAGTTAAGTGGCTAACAGATGAGCCTAAAATATCTAAAGCTCGTGTAATCGTCACGATTCTTTCAGATACCACACCACAAGTATCACGCCGTACTCCCCCTGCCGCGATCGCGGGTAAAGGTAAAACGTTGGGCGATTTGGTTAGCCCCATCGTTGAGGAACAGGATTGTCCAGGTCTCAAATAATCGTCCTCGATACTCATATTTGGGTATGGTTCATCACTCAAGAGTTTGAGCGATTTCCTGCCCACTGGCGAGACATTATTGAAACTGCTCTTGTGGTAAGTATTTCACCCCTATCATGCTATGAAGTTGCCTTGGCACAACAACGGGGACGACTAGAACTACCCTGCGCTGCCGAACAATGGTTTCAGGATGCTTTGGAGCCATCTGGAATTGTATTGCTGCCGATAACTGCTGAGATTGCCTACAAAGCAGTCAGCTTATCTCCTGTCCACAAAGATCCATTTGATCGCTTGATTATCGCCACAGCACTTGTTTATCAAGCGAAACTAGCTAGTATTGATGGCTTATTTACTCAGTATTCAGAACTCGATACATACTTGATGAAGTAGGCGATCTAATCGTATCCACAATTTTGAGATTCTATCGTTTACTAAAATTTTGCTATCAAAGAATAATCTGGTATTTTTTGTATTTGTTTACTATTGAAATAGTAATCATAGTAACCAAGTAAAACGAAAGCCCAAAACCTTTTAACAATGAATATTTCATTGGTTACTATTAATCAATTTTTAAATATTTAAGTTACTTGAATTACAGTAATATAGACAAAGAAGATATATTTCTATGTATGCTACGGATATTCGCTAGTAAATTTTCATCAAATTAATTACGTAATAATATACATTTTAAAGACAAAACTATACTCAAAAACTTTTTTTTGGGCATCTATACACAAACTAAAAGTTAATATTTTGACTTAATAAATCAATTATTGAATCGTATAAACATATGAGTTAAATATCCGGCAATTGGTTGATGTAAATTCAATCAATCGAAAGTTAATTATGGATATAGAATTTTTTTTATTCCTATGCTCTCGAAACCGTCTAAAGATTGTGAATTACGTCAAAGAAATCACGCTCGTTCATCTAGATTAATCCTGACGGCAACTACCACAACAATCATAGATGTAGTCATTAACCCAAGTTTGATTGGAATTACGACATTGGCTATTTCGACATTGGGAACGAGCGCAATATTTTTTCGGCGCGAGTTGGACGGTTTATTCAATACAATCGCCAAATTTTCTGGAAAATACAAAATAACTTCATCTGCATTAACAGTTTTGGGTGCATTTCTACTATTAGATGCTCTTTCCACAACCGCACAAGCACAATTTTTCCAAAATGCAGAAACTTGGATGACAGAGCAATTTACAGGTGCCCAAGAAGCAATTACTTTATCGTTTAACGTCCTACGAGGATTATTCATCCTGTACTTAGGAATTTCTTTGGTACGTGTTATCCAAGCAGCTCGTCAGGATGAAGATTGGCAAAATTTAGCCAGGACACCAATGATTATTTTGATTGCGGTGACTATGGGGGATATTCTGGCAAATTTAATTATTGGCGGTGGTACTGGAACCTGAACTAAAACTGGAGGATAAAAAAATGGAGGAAAAATCAAAATACCGTAAAGTTAATAGTACAGTGGGAAAAGTACCAAATATCGGAATATTCCCCGCAGATCAATTAATCCCTTGGGCAATAATTTGTGGAATTTCTTACTACTTAGCACATGGGCTATTTCGACTGAATTGGGTTTGGACTTGTGCAGCAGCAGCTTGGGGAATAGCAACTTGGTGGATACTTACAGCCAATGGCGCTTGGCATATTTTATCTAAATTTGTTGCAACTCCCCATTGGACGCGAGTGCGTGTGAGATATCAGAAAATATTGGATTTAAAGGAGTACTCAACCAAATCAAACGGTAGAAAATAATGAGCAATAAAGTTGGTAAACGCATACTTAGATTAACACCTCTTGAAGATTCATTTTCACTAGTTACAATGTTGCAAATTAATCTACAAGGGCGTTCAATTGGTGCTTATCTTCTACGCAAAGGAGTTGATAACTTCCTAATTCAATTTGGGTTTGAATGTACGGGTATTCATTCCACACTACGCAGCGAACAAATTGATCCAGTTTTTGATGCAATTGAATCGGGATTAAAAGATTTACCATCCTCTGAACGTTTAACCATCCATCTTAGTTCGTTTACCAACGATACATCACGACAGCAACAACTTAAGAATTTGAGCGATATTGCTCCTACCAAAGAACTGCAATATCTCTTGATGGGAGAACGATGCCGGACGCAACAATTAACAATTCAAGGAGTTCGCAAACCGAAAAAACTACATCTTTATTGCACCTACACAGTTGAAACCAACAGCACTGGTACAAGCGATGCGCTTGAAAAAGCTCTATCCAAATTAGAGCGTTCTTGGAAATCATTTACAGGAGAAATCAACGAACTACAATTTATCGCCATCGAACGCCTAATACACGCATCTTTTACCGATGGATTCCAACTATGGGAACAATTAATATCCAATAAAATGGGGCTAGATATCCGCCCAATAAATGCTGATAAACTTTGGTCAGAACTTTGGCAGCGATTTAACAACACACCACCCCGTCCAATTCCCCAACTTTTAATTCTCGATGAAAACGGACTGCGAGAGGAAATTTACTCAGATGTCGCCCCCACATCTTTCCTCATGGAGTCCGAATCATCCATCCCCATTGCAGATAGACGTTGGGTGCATCTCAAAGAAAAATACATTGCCGCCCTTACTTTTGTAAATAAACCCGGTGGTTGGGTGGATAAAGAACGACAAATGCATTATTTATGGGAGGTTTTATCAAGAGAAAGAGTTTACGACACCGAGATTTACTGTCAGTTGATGCGAGCTTCGGAAACGTTGGTAAAAACCAATATGCAGCGTTTAACGAAACAGGCAAATACATCAGCCGCACTTGCACAGAATAAAAACTCAGTTGACGTAAAATCACTACTCAACATCAAAAAATCTGTTGCGGCTCAAGAAGAACTTTATGAAGGTGCTGTTCCCATTCACGTAGCGACAGTATTTTTGGTATATCGCAAAACCCGCGAACAATTAGACGAAGCTTGTCGTTACTTACAATCCTGTTTTCTGAGTCCAGCTTGGGTTATCAGAGAAACCGAATATCCCTGGCGAATCTGGTTGCAAACTTTGCCGATAGTTTGGGAACGCTTGATGACTGCGCCTTTTAATCGCAGGTTAGTTTACTTAAGTGGCGAAGTACCAGGATTGATGCCACTGGTGCGAACCAAAGCTTGGGATAGTAGCGGTTTTGAATTAATCGCAGAAGAAGGAGGAACACCAGTATTTCTCGATTTGTACAACCAACACAAAAACTTGGGATTATTTGCTACCACCCGTGCAGGTAAAAGTGTTTTGGCATCAGGGATTCTTACGCAAGCCTTAGCGCACGGAATGCCTGTAGTAGCAATAGATTACCCAAAACCAGATGGAACTAGCACTTTTACTGACTACACTCGATTTATGGGTAAGGATGGTGCATATTTCGATATTGGTAAAGAGTCGAGTAATCTGTTCGAGTTGCCGAATTTACGCTCCTTGCCTACAAAATTGCAGCAAGAAAGGTTTGAAGATTATAAGGATTTTTTGGCCACAGCATTACTGGCAATGGTTGTAGGTAATCATGGTAGTGCCTCCTCACAAGTGCTGACAAATACTGTCCGTTCGATTATTGCTTTGGCTTTGAAAGCATTTTTTGGGGATGAATTAATCCGCGATCGCTATGCGGCTGCATACACTAACGGCTTTGGCTCGGACGAATGGTCTGCAATGCCGACATTGCATGATTTCTTGAGTTTCTGCTCCCACGAACGTTTACGGTTAGATTCCCTGAGTGGGGATACCAAAGCCGCTTTGGAAACCATACGGTTAAGGTTAAGATTCTGGCTTTCTAGTCGTGTAGGACAAGCGTTAGCACAACCATCTACCTTCCGCAGTGATGCTCATTTACTCATCTTTGCACTGCGTAATTTATCGAACGATCAAGATGCAGCCATTTTGAGTCTTAGTGCTTACAGTGCGGCATTACGACGAGCTTTAGCATCTCCGGCAAGCATCTTTTTCATTGATGAAAGCCCAATTTTATTTGAATTTGATGCGATCGCAGCTTTGGTTGGTAGGCTTTGTGCTAATGGTGCAAAAGCCGGAATCAGAGTAATTTTATCCGCCCAAGACCCCGATACGATCGCAAAATCTCCATCAGGTTCCAAGATTTTTCAAAACTTAACCACTCGACTTATCGGACGTATTCAACCGACTGCTGTTGATAGTTTTTCAAGCATTTTGAAGTATCCCCAGGAGATTATTTCTCGTAATGCCACAGAAAGTTTCTTTCCTAAAAAGGAGGGTTTTTATTCACAATGGCTGCTGGATGATAACGGAATATTTACTTTTTGTCGTTATTATCCAGCATTTAATTTATTAGCGGTAGTGGCAAATAATCCTTCTGAGCAAGAGCAGAGAACACAAGCATTGTCGAAGTATCCAGATAAATTTGTTGCTTTGACAGAGCTTTCTAGGCAACTAGTAAAAACAAAGTAGTTCAGAGTATGAACAAGCTCAAAAAATTGACAATAAGCATAGTTGGTATAGCCATAATATCAACAATTGGCGTTTCAAGTTCTGATGCATTAGAGATATCGAATCCCCTAGCAAAAGTATTTGAGCAATGGCAAGAGCAATTAAGCTCTCTAGATAAATATATTGACTCAGTAGTCTCTGGCAAATTAGGTAATTTATCAGAATCTTTGCAGGGAGATTTGCAAGTAGCAGTTAATGAATCTGTTGGCACATTAGGTTTACCTTCAGCAACAGAAGTAAGAGAAAAAGTTGAGGAAATAGCCGCTAATGACGATAATGCAGTTAATAGTGTTGACAAAGTAACCAATGAAATTGACCGTCAAATTACTCGTGCATCTGCGGATACAACTTTGAGTAAACAAGGTCAACAAATTACAAAACAGCAAGTTGAAAAAACCCAAACTTCGATTGAACAGGTTAAAGCTAATGCAAATGCTGCTCAAGCTGAAGTTGTCACTCAAAATGTAATGAAGCGAATTGCTCAACAAAATACTCAAATGGCAGCAATTTTAGGGGTGATGCGAACTGATGGTTTGAAATTAAAGCAATCGCAAGATTTAGCTAACTTGAACTTAACTAATATCTCTCGCTCATTGGATGGTCAAAATCAAGTACATCAGAAAGAAACTGTAGGTCAGGGATTTAATAATTTGAGAACTGCGTCGCAAGCTCGATTATTTTAGTTGAAGATCACCCGGATGTTCTACTATTTTTTGAAATACGGACTAATCCTTTCTCAAACTCAAGTTCCAAATCCAGGACAAGCAGCTTCCACAATTACCGAAGATGGGGTAGCGGCTAGTGAGGCTGTTGCTAAGTCAATTGATAAGCTATGGAACGATGTTTTAAGTGGAGGATTGTATAGTGCGATCGCAAATCTGGGAGTATTCTTCGCCATTGGCACGTTGCTAATTTTCATCGTCCAATGGACAAGAGAAATGGTTGATGGTGATAACTCCAAGGCTTTGGAGGAAATGATTTGGCCCATCGTAGTCATCGTTCTACTTGCCAACAATGCTCAACCATTAGCCGCCGCTACCCAAGGACTTAGAGGAATCATTAACCAAACGAATCAAACTCTTTTAGCTTCTACATCTGCTTCTATCCAGTTGCAAGAAGCTTATCAGCAAGTCATGCTCAAGACGGGAAAGGGAGATGCTATCCAATCATTGATCGCTCAATGTAATGCGATCGCTGACCCAACACAACAAGCCCAATGTCTTCAAAATGCTTCCACGCAAGCTAAAGACATAGAATCCCAGCTAGATAACGACAATCGCCCCGATTGGCTCAAGGGTATCAGCAATTTTTTCAACACCAACATTTTTCAGCTAACAGTGCGGGGTTGGTTACTAGCATTGGCGATCGCTTTTCAATGGATAGTCGAAGTTTGTCTGTTACTGACTGCCCTATTAGGCCCGCTAGCAGTAGGAGGTTCATTACTCCCAGTCGGGAATAAAGCAATTTTTGCATGGTTAACTGGGTTCTTTTCAGTCGGAATGATTAAGCTTTGTTTCAATATTATTTCTGGTTTGGTCGCCACAATAGTGCTGAATGCTAACAACAATGACCCAATGATTTTTGCTTTTGCAATTGGTATTCTCGCCCCAATTTTATCTGTAGTTTTAGCTGCGGGTGGAGGAATGGCAATTTTTAGAAGTTTCTCCAGTCTGGCGAGTTTTGGGCTTTCTTCAGTTGTGATGAGGATAGTTAATAAATCCTGAAATGTTGTTTATGACTATTTTAGATTCAGAGTCTACACAAAAAAATCGATTGCGATTTTTAAATCGCGCGTCAAAAACTGTTTCAACTGGTGATACATTAGCATTATTTGCTTTAGGTACTTTTGGATTACACCTCATTACTTTTTTGGTACTTTTATTATTGTATGGTTCCTATTCACAGTTAAATAAAAAAGCACCTCCAAGTTTAGTACAACTAGAGACAGGAAAATCTATTAAAGTTGCTCCTCTTGATAGCCTAGAACGCACTCCTCAAGTAATTCTGCGTTTTGTTTCTGACACAATGACTTTGATGATGAATTGGTCGGGAACACTACCACATACTACTGTTGAAGAAGCAGCTAAACCAAAACCTGACCCCGGTGTAAATATTGGCAACAGAGAATTTAGAGATAGTAAGATTACATCAGCAGCATGGCAAGCATCTTATGCCTTATCAGAAGATTTCCGTAAAGAGTTTTTAAAAGTGCTGGCTGTAATTACACCATCAGGAGTTTTTCAAGGCAAGACACAAGTAGTTTTAGTCCCACTTTCAATTCAATCACCAATAAAAATCTCCGAGGGTAAATGGAAAGTAAAAATGGTTGCTAACCTGACAGTTTTTGCTCAGAATAGCAATTTAGGAGAAATAATTCCATTTAATAAAGAAATATTTATTAGGGCAGTTGTCCCACCAGAATCGCCAAATCAAGTTGAGGGTTTAGCAGCAGGAATTTACCAGGTGCGTGCGAGTGGCTTAGAAATTTATGCGATTCGGGATTTAGCACAGGAGAATTTGTAATGCAGGAGAATAATGTAACCCAAAGCTATGAGTCAGATACAAATTGGGATGAGTCCAGCCTTGCTCAATTACTTGGTTTTCATCATCAAAGTCAGCTAGAGAATTCAATCTCCTCTGCTGAAGAAATATCTGTTGGCAGTGAAGTTGCGGAGACTGAAAGTGAGGAATCTATTCAAAATGCAATTGCAACTCATGAACTATTTGATGACCCCCAAATAGGTAAAACTCAGCCCACATTCTACGGTAATCCCTTTGCAAAGTTTGGCGCAGTTGGATTGGTGATGCTTGTGGTATTTGGTGCTGGAGCAACTATTTTAAATAGCATTATGTTTGGTAAACCCAGAGTAGCACCAACAATTGCTAATCAAGAAGCTGACAAACCAAAAGTAGAAATGGCTGATAACGCAAATCTTCAAGAAACAGAAACAGGAAAGCTCAAAGCAGAATTAGCTTTAGGCAGTCAAGCAGAAAAAATGCAATCGCTCTTGCGTTCTAAAAGCCTTAAAACAACAATTCAACGCAAAGTTTCTCACAGGAATGATTCAAACAACCGGATTAATCGAGTTTCTGACGCAGAAGTACGCCCAGCGCAGGTTTCTTCTGTTCGTAACCCAATACAAGAAAGCAGCAGATATGATTTGCCTCATGTTGCTTCTGTTCCTAGATTTCAAGCCACCGTAGGTGCAGCACCTCCAAACAAAAAAGAATCTGTTGACCCAATAGAGGAATGGGAAAAAATTAGTCGCTTGGGCAGTTATGGTCATACAGAAATTGCATCTATAACTAACGAGCTAGCAAACGTTAAAACTTTGGATACTATAGCCAATAAACAACCGACTTCATCAATAAAAATTCCTCGTGCTACCTTAGTTTCAACAGCATCTACTCAGAATATTGAACCGGAACCCTTGTATACAGAAGAAGCAGCAGTTATCAATGGCGAACCGATACAACAATTACAAGTTGGTGCCTCTGCATCTGGAAAGTTAGTAACTCCGCTAATTTGGAGTAAACATTCAACTAATAACTCTTCTAACAAATCACCAACTACAACAGAAAATGAAAAATTTATTATCCAACTTATTGAACCTTTAACGAAAGAAGATGGTTTGATTGCTTTACCAAAAGGTTCTCAAATTGTTGCTCAAGTTACTGATATTCAAAAATCAGGACTTGTTCAACTCGAAGCAACACAGGTTTTAATTGATAGTCAGGAATATCTGCTCCCACCACGAGCAATTAGTATTCGTGGTAATTCCGGTCAACCTTTAATCGCATCGAAATGGAGTGACAAAGGTGGAGAAATTGCTTCCCGTGATGCTGAAACATTTATAGTAGGTTCCCTTGCCAAAGTCGGTAAGGTATTAAATCAACCCAAATCTCAACAAATATCAACATCTAGTGGGTTAGGTGGTACAAATACTTTTTCTTCTATCAGTGGAGGTAGCGAAAATATTTTGGGCGCAGTTTTAGAAGGTGGATTTGAACCGCTCACTCAACAAATTCTTCAGCGCAATCAACAAGCACTTGCAGAAATTCAGCAACGAGAAGAAGTGTGGTACATCCCTGCTGGTACAGATATTCAAGTCTTTGTTAATCAATCATTTCAGTTGTAAACACTTTTAGTTATGAAGGCTTTTTTACAAAATTTGAGTGTTATTTCGACTGTTCTGACTTTTACTGTTTTTTGGCAATCAGCGAGAGGTGAAAATTATTTAAAAAAAGGAGTGAGGAATATTTCACAAGATATAGCGACTGGTAACAGTAGTAATATACCTCTGATTGAATTGTCATCCGGATATGGGGTGAATATTTCATTTATCAAGAGTGGCGAGATAGTCGAGAAAGTTTGGCTGGATAATCCGGCTTTCGCTTCATTAGATGTCGATGGTTGTCTATCAGGTTTAGCACAGGAGTGCGAACAATCAGGTGCAACTGTACTGCATTTACGGCGAATCAATCCGCTTACAATACCACAACTACCCAAGACAAATAGCAGCTTGCTAACGGTAATTACAAAGGGTAACTCTGGACGAAGAGTTTATGTATTTCGCGTAGCAATGGGCGATAGAGATCCTAAGTATCACACCATTGAAGTTACGCCAAGTTTAAGAGAAGAAACTGAAATCAGAAATTTTCCTAGCGCCAGGAATATCACAAATCTACAGATGATTAGTTCGGGGCTAGAAATTGCCCAGCAACAACGTTTAATTTTACCTAACTCTCGCTTACAAAGAAGAGTTAAAAGTTTTTTGATATTAATGAAGTCGGGATATTTAATCAATGATGCTGCCCGTAGAAGTGGAATTTCCTTACGCTTAGTCAATCGCTTAATCGAGCTAGGAAGTAAGTCTCAAATCGGTACTTTACGCTAGATATTTAACATTTATCCGAAAAATATTTATTCAAAAGCAATGAAATTATCAAATAAGTATTTGGCATTGATGCCAGGATTAAGCCTAGCAATATTAATCTTTATTGCAATTATCATTATATGGCAGCAGCAAGGCATATCGAAACAACCAGAGATTCCCACAATATCTTGGCAAAATACCCGTTTACCAGATTGGAACCAAATTACTTTTTCTAAAATGCCAGCAATTAACGAATCTGGCTCATTTCAAACACCTCCAGGAGTGACAGAAAAATTGGGATATAACCCCTCTCGTAGTTGGAATGCAGGACAAAAGCCTGATTCATTTACAATGCTAGGTGATTTTCAAGATTCTTTCCAACTCCAAAAGTTTTCACTTACCGATATCGCCCAAATTGTTGACTTGGATTTACAAAAACTGAACTTAGAAAGCTTTGGTGTGATAAATTTTCAAACTTTAGAAAGTTTGGTGAAAGCTATTCCTAATTTAAAAGAATTTCATGTTTCCGAAGTTAAATCTGTTCTTGATTTACTTGATCAATACTTATCCAATTCCTTCGATACCAATCAAACCATAGGAAATTTACTACAACAATCTCCTCACTTGGGTAAATTAAGTTTATCATCATTGAATTTAAAATCTTACAACCTGAATTCAATTCCTGGATTATCCACAACTCCCATTGGTAGTTTTGAAAAATGGCAAGGAATTTACATTGATGAAATTCCTGGACTAGCAAAAGTACCATTTTCCCAATTCCCCAATCCCATCAACCCTGTAGGTACGGAAGTCGGAATAGTTGATATTGCTTTTGGTACTGACGAACAGAAACTCAATCGCACTATTTCCGGGAGCGATATAGAAGGTTTTGCTGTACCATGCGATCAAGATTGCGCCCATACTGAATTATCTGGTTCACCTGCTGTTAACGGTAAAGCTTGGGTTAGCGGGAAGTATCAGTTAGTCAAGGGTGGTAAAGGTATATTGGGTTCTGTTAATGGTGGAAAAGAACCCACAGGGAGACAACCTTTTGGTGATGCGTTCAAGGTGGCTATATGGGATATCTCGGAAGTTGATGGAATGATTTCCCAAGTGTTATTCTTCCGGGTTTGTATGCGGAATAATTTTGTTGATTTGGGATGTACACCCTACTTTATTGGCCCTGTTCCCTTCATGAGCTATAGGGAGAAAGAACCGATATTTTTAGGTGCTATTGATGAGAATAAAAATTCTGTCTCTACTCCCACAGGATTAAAAAGTAGTGGATTTACTTTTAATAAGTCTCCGATAACATCTGGAAATGCGCTATCTAATTTAATACCAGCAGCGAAAGGTGATTGTAAAAAGCTTCATTCATCAGGTATTAATATTGATGCTTTGAGCAATGCACTGTTGAGTACTGAAGATAACTACAACGCTGTGGGTAGTTATGTTTGTGACTCGAATGGTAATTGCGGTCGAGCGCTGGGTGCAATGCAATTGATGTCCTATCGTTCTGATGTAAGGAAGATTATATCAAGTAAATCTGGTGGGTCACAATTCCTCACCAAGTTGGATACAGGTAAAGAAGTGACTGGTGAGGAAATGATGCATTACTTTTCACCCACCGAGCAGCAATCTTTAATTGAAATTGAAAGTAATAACTTATTATCAACAGCATCACAACAAATTGACCCATCTACAGGCAAGCCTTTTAGTGGAAGCAGATTAATTAAACGTGCTGCTCAAATGCATTTTGCTGGTGTGGGTATTCCTGCTGATGAGTTAGTTAGTGATGTTAAGGAAGAAAATTCAGTCAAAGAATATGGCAATAACGTAGCTCATAAATATTCAAAAGCTATGGAATCAATGGGCTGCTTAAAATAATTTTTGTTGGGTAGTTAGCTAACTATGTCAAAACAATCGAGAATTTATAATTCAAAAACATTGATGATTTTGATTATAGGTTTGGCTTTATTGACCACAATAATAGTTCTTTACTCGTTGGTATTGAACATGAAATCTTCGTCAAACAAAAGTTATGCACCTACTTGGAAACCTGCCAAAGAGATTGTGAATGCACCCCTATTTAAAAAAGTGCTAGCTCATGCTTCTACAAATAAGCTTGATGATCAAGCTGTAAAAGTAATACCAATTAGCTCTAGTGATGGTATTCATGTATTTGTATTTGATTTTCATGCGCCTCAAATTTGCGGTGCAGGTGGGTGTTTGTATCAGGTTTATCACGAATCTGGAAAACTACTTTTGCAAGTCATGGCTAATCCTCACTTACCACCAAAAGAAGATTTGATTAGGGTTTCAAGCCGCGATATACAAGTTTTTCCTTGCTTAATTTTTACCCAGACAACAGACATGGAAAATATAGTATCTCGTACTGATTATTGTTTTGATTCTGGTCGATACACGCGCTTTGGCGAGACGTGGACGGGTATTGGTTCATTAGGAAATTAAAACTATGAGTAATTATTTCCAAGTACAGCAAGTAAAATCTGCGCCAGTCCAAAGTTTGCAGATAGAAAAATTGGCAGACTTAATGAAATCACAATCTGGATTAATATTACTGGGTTGTTTTGCAGTAGTGGCTATTTTTCAAGTTTTATCAGGCAGAAATTCTAAAGGTAAAGTTGCCACTAGTTATTGGGGTGGGAGTCGTGAAAAATCATTAGCTGCACGTCAAGCGAAAAAGCAAATAAGTAAGCCAACTCGTAATTCTGTCGCATTGTATGTTGGTACTCCTCGTGACATCAGAATTACTCTTCAAAAACAATGGTATGAGGCTGGGTTACTCAAAACCAAACCAACATTTTACAAGCAATTCATTTCCCCCAATTCAACTTTATATGTACCTGATGCTCAGAGGGGAATAGCCGTTATTGGTGCAGCTGGTTCTGGTAAAACCTTCTCCGTAATAGACCCACTAATTCGTAGTGCTTTTGACCAGGGTTTTCCCATGTTACTGTACGATTTCAAATTTCCAGCACAAACTAAACGGGCTGTAGCTTATGCAATGAAACGCGGTTACACTGTGAGAATATTCGCGCCGGGGTTCCCTGAGAGCGAAACTTGCAATCCGTTGGACTTGTTGAGGGATGAGGAAGATGCGATCGCAGCAGGACAACTCACTCAAGTCATCTCCCGCAACTTTGATCGCGGGGGAAATGCTAGCAGTGATAAGTTTTTCGAGGAAGCTGGAGATAGCTTAGTTGAGGGAATTTTACTCGTTACTAAAGCGGTAAAAGCTCTGACTGGTGAGGGTAATTACTGTGACTTGATGATGGCGCAGGCGATTTTATCTTTACCTAATTTGCCAGCAAGATTAGAAGCTACTTCAAAGAATAAGTTGAAAGTCTGGACTTCGCGCCCACTTTCCCAGTTAATCAGTGTTAAGGATTCAGAAAAGACTGCTGCATCAATTATTGGAACTGCTCAAAGGATGTTTCAACGTTTTCTCAAACGTGATTTTGTTGGTGCTTTTTGTGGAAAGACTACACTACCACTAGATTTAGATGGTAAGCAATTAATTATTTTCGGACTGGATCGGAATAATCGAGATATTGTCAGCCCTCTGCTGGCTGCAATTTTACACATGATTGTGACGCGCAATATTACCCGTACTAGACCGCGTAAAGATCCTTTGATAGTTGCATTGGATGAATTGCCAACGTTTTATTTACCAGCGCTTGTCAACTGGTTAAATGAAGGACGCGAAGATGGTTTTGTTGGTATTTTGGGATATCAAAACATTGCCCAGCTGGAGAAAGTTTATGGAAAGGAATTAGCAAGGGCAATTTTAGGAGGTACAGCAACCAAATTTATTTTCAATCCCCAAGATCCAGAATCTGCGAAGTTATTCAGCGATTATCTGGGAGAGATGGAAATCAAGTTTAGTTCTAAATCCCGCAGTATTGGCAAAGGCGGAGGTTCTCGCAGTTCTAACGAACATCACCAAAAGCGACATTTATTTGAACCCGCACAGTTCGCCAAGATGGGTACGGGTAGGGCAGTAATCATCAACCCTGCATACACTCGTGGCACAGAAGCTTATATTCCTCTGCTACAAAAGGTTAAGGTTCCTTCATCTGATATTGATGAGATGAACTGGTCAGAGGCAAAGTGGGATTTTGTGCGATCGCGCCTGATCCAAAACAATTCCATACAAATTACTGACTCAGAGCGATCGCAACAATTTCAGGAAAGGCAAGAACTAGCACAGAAATTATTTCCTATACCCGAACATACTGGGGATTTACCTTCACCAGAAGAACTAGCTAACGTATTTTAGATGGTTAAGAAAATGCGAAAGACACAAGTTAATTGGAGTCCACAAGTTTTCTCGATATTATCAAATTATCCTCAGTGGCAGGACATGCTTCGTTCAGCCCTCCATAAACCTTTATTGGATACAACTTATTGTCCAGAAGTAATCGAAGTATTCGATCAGCATGGCTTATTAGCTGGTAGAGTTCACGGCTGCTTTTCTTATGAATGTTCGCGAACATTTCAATCAGAAAGCGAATTTATTGCTTGGTTATTCGATGGGGAGTTAGCTGTTTTTTATGTGGGTTCAGAACTGGTAATTAATCGCATACAAATATTAGAGAAAGTGAGTAGGGAGTGGTGAGTAGTGAATAGTAGGAAGAGGATTTTGAAGAAAGAACAAAAAAAATATGCATTTCTGCCAGGAATTATGTTATGCGACTTCCTCAATGCTTACTATTAGCTACTCACTACTCACCACTCACTTCTTGAACAATGTCTGATATTTTTACTGTTAACTCTGGTGATGCAATTGCAATTCAACAGCATTACGAACAAGTAATTGAAGCTTTGCTCAGAGCGATTATAGATGCCAAACAGGATAATAACGAGCGTCAGGGATTGCAAATATTTGATGGAGATAGATTAGTTTATGGGCAAGATACTAATCAATTTCGTGATGAGATTTCTTCTTTTTCTGGTCAACTTTTAAATCCTCAACTTATTACTGAACTGCAACAATTACGCTCTACAAAAGTTGGAGAGATAGTAGAGGGAGCGATTAATAAGAGGGTTGAATTAGATGGGCAAGTTGTTTTGCAATCGAATAATCAAGGTAGAGTAATTATTAATACTTTATTGCCCCAGTCAAGTATTCAAACAGCAAGCTCTGAAAATTTGAGCAATTTAGATAATAGGGATAATAGCAACCAAATTGATTATTTGGAATTTTCATCACTAGATGATATTCAAGAACCAAAAGTTAGTTCAGATACAAATTTATTAACAACTCCTGGCTCAACAAGAGTAAGAAAATCTTTAGAACTATTAGAATCTAGCCCATTAAAAACACTATTAAGTGCTGAAATTGAGCAGTTGCAAGCAGAAATAAAAGCATTACAGCAGGAACGTAATTTATATCAACATTTAATTGAGAAAAGGTTACAGCAATCTCAAAATACATCTTGGTGGCAACAAACAATTAATAATATCTCTATTGTAGTTAGTAGCGTGAACTCTGCCATAAAAATGGGGATACAGGAGTTTAAAGAGAACTCAATGCAACATCAATGGGCGGCATCTTTAAAAAACTTGTTTCACCTCCAGACACAATCCGGAGAAGGTCATTACCAAGCAGGTGAATATGAAATTTCTCGTCATGGTACTTTATATGAAGTGAAGGAGTTAACCACGGACAAGCAAATAATGCAGTTTCGTTCGACTCCCTTGGGTGTAAGAGTTGAGAGAGAGAACTTAGAACCAACTCATATTAAAGATATTGATACATTGCAACGCTCTCTACAAAGAAATGAACCCATTCCTACATCTTTCGCTCCTGTCGGTCAGCAAGAAGCTGAGTATTTTGCTCGTGTAGAAAGAGTTACAAATGCTCTTGTGCAATATGCTGTGATTCAACAAAGAGATGTAGAAATTGATGGTAGATTTTCTTATAAATGGCAAGCAACCCCTGATGGCAAAGTACGCATTGATTCTAAAGATGGGCGAGGAAATTTATTAGAGAAATATGGCGGACAATTGAAAAGCACTATGAACGAGAGGGATTTAATTTATTTTGAGCAGATACTACCCAAATTACAACCTACTCGCAAACAACAGGACAGAACTTCTTCTCAATCTCAAAAAGCTGCAAGTCACGGATTAGAAAGATAGTTTTCAGGATATGGAATTGTCTAACTTGAATTTATTAATAGAATCTGATGTGCCTATTGTATCTGTAACTGTCCCACTATTAGAACGGATGACAGCATTGCAGCGAATCTATAATGAATGTGCAATCAAAAGAAATCTGCCCCTTTATTTGTGGAATCCAGGTTGGGGATATTTTAAACAAATCAAGTGTAATTTAGAACATAAAGTATGTTTTTATTCCGTAAAATTGAGCAGTTTACAGCTTCGTAATAATACTATTATTTCTGCTCTTAATTGTTTATCTAACTGTAACCTTGATGGAATTTTTATCTTAGAAAATTTGTTACCTTTAACAGGTAATATTGCAGGCTACAAAAGTTTTTCTCAGAAAATAATTTCTCAAATAATTAATATCTATTACGATTGGGCAAGCTCTGGACAATTCAAGTATTTGATTATTCTGACAAATGAGAACGTAGAATTACCTCAATCTTTAAGCAGTTTGATTCCAACTCTTTTGCTAGAATTACCAAATCATGAAGAAATTGCTGATTTAATCAAAGTGCTTTTACCGAAATTTTTAGGTGAATTGTCATGCAATTGCGATATCGCTGCCATAGTCAATGCAGCTTCTGGTTTAACGGCTGTTGAAATTCGTTTAGGATTGACTTTAGCAGTTAATTCCTGTGAGCAACTAAATATTAATTCAGTCGCCTCATACTTACTTGATTACAAAATAAATCGCTTTCGTGCTTTAAACTTGAATTTTGTGACTCAGGCAAATCTTCCAGATTTTGGGGGATTGGATTTGCTCAAAAAATATATTGAAAATGTTAAACAGGACTTTTCACCCGAAGCTAGAACAGCTAATATTCCTCTTCCCAAAGGTTGTTTACTCGTAGGCCCACCGGGGACAGGGAAAACTTTAGCAGCACAAGTCAGCGCCAAGATTTTGGGTTTTCCTCTTGTGAGCGTAGATACCGCAGCCGTTATGAGTGCTGGTGCCATTTATCTCAAAAGGTTACTAGAACGAGTAGAAGCTTGCACTCCTGCTGTGCTTTACTTTGATGAGTTTGATAAATTGTTTGCTGCGTCTGATGAATCGGGCGAAGCTATCGGCTCGCGACAAATTTTAGGAACCCTGCTAACTTGGTTGCAAGATAAGAAAACTGCGGTGTTTACTATCGCCACCCTTAATCGATTAGATGCACTACCACCAGAATTAACCAGGGTGGGAAGATTTGATGAGATATTTTACGTGGGATTTCCCCAAGCCATTGAGAGAAAGGAAATTCTAATTATGCACTTAGCGATATTTGACGAGCGTTACCGTAACGGTAGTAACCCACTCACTGAGAAAGAATGGCGGATTATTCTGAATAAAACACTCAATTGTACAGGTGCAGAACTAGCGCGGATAGTATCTCAAGCAGCGCGTGAATTATTTCATCAGGGACAGGAAATGAAAATTGGGTTGGCGCAATTGTTAGCGCAAAGGGAGGCGATGGTGCCATTGTATGTCCGGGATACTGATAGGATATTGGCAATTGAGAATCAGGCCAGATATATCTGCCAACCTAGCTCCACTCAAGATACTTCAGTTTTCGCTCCAGCAATTACTAGCTACTGGGGTGAATCTTCTTGTTAAGGCTGCGTTTCAAGCACTATACGCTTGTGGAAAATTTTCCTGAAGCGAAACCAATTGGTTAAAAAATTAGGATTACCTAAAAATTATTGACCTAGAGAAAGTGCCTTAGCAACTCTTAGGGGTATGCTCTCCTGAGCACAAGCCTTCAAAACAGCAGTTGCCCGCGTATTTCCCCGATTAGCAAAGTATTCCCAAACGGATAACCAATCTTCGCAGGTAAGTGTATAAACCTGTTTGACTCCCTCTGGTGTATTAACTCTACACTCTACAATCTCTTTTGATAACTTCATTTTCGAGAGGGTTTTTGCCCTCTTAGGGGAATTGTCGATTAACCATTCACAGTTGGAATGAATGCAGCGCATTCCTTCGTCATACCCTATCCGGTATTCTCCTGGTGCTACAACTAAAACTTGTAAATAAATGTGATTTTCCAATTTAATTTGGATAGTTTGAGCCTTAGCAAGTCGATAATTACCGCTAAAAAAGCAGGGATTTGGTGTGACTGCTTTACCTCTTTCTGGATTTGACAAGGCTTCAATCAATTGTTTCCATTCACTACGACTTAGAGATAATCGATGTTCTAGTAAATAGCCTTGTTCAAAAAGTTGTCTCAGATAAACTGCTACTGCTGGTAGCGTATATCCTTTAATTATCTTCCCATTTGGAATCTGTACAATTATTGACTCTAGCTGTTTCTGCTCTGCAAATATTCTGACATCTGTTTTTGATTTTCCAACGATTAGTGCTACTTGTCGTTCACTCATGACTTTGACACCATTGGGTAACTGATATGCTGCCCATACGTGTCTTTTCCAATGCCATTGTGCTACAACTGTTCTCGGTGGCTCAGAATTTGTTGCTTGGCTCAATTTTATGTTTTGGTTGGTTTTTATGTTCTTGGGTAGATTCATAAACTGCCAACTTTCTATTTATTAAAGTTCAATTTTTTCAGGATATAGGGCTACTATAATTGCATCCTGTCATGTAAAAATATCTAATGATAATTAAATCATCAGTCAGATAAAAATCATTTATTGACAGGATAATTACTCACCCATTTTTGAATTAAAACCAGACAAATAAGTCTGGCTTACCATTGTTATAGGTCGCTGTACATTGTGCAATCTTTAAGTAGATGCGAATATTATTCATAATTAATAATTCACATAAGAACTATTAATTAGCTATTTTAATGTCACCCTAATATTTTTATATAGATGCTTTAGATGTGTAGCGCTCACATTGCTATCTATTTTAGAATCAGCAATAGTAACACTTTTGTAAACCAACATAAATTTTACATCTGTTGCTTCATACTAACTTAAAAATCTAGTTTTATCAAATACATAATATTTATCTAGCAATATAAAAATAATAAATCAATAGATTATGCAATTTTAGATACTATTCTTTATACCTAATTTGAATATAAATACATAAAAAATACCAGTTTAAAAATAATTCGGCAAATGGTTAGAGCACAACAATGTTGTGCCCGGAAAAATAATTGATGTATTACAAATATTATGCGAATTTACAGAAATAATAAAAAAATCAGCAGATGATGAATATAAGCAATTGAATGATAGATATTTAAAAATTATTTACTAAAGAAACTCAAATGTAGAATCATCTTTTATTTGCATCATTCCAATTCAACATATTTTTCCTTTACGTAGCATTGCTGTAATTGCTTTTTACAGCTATTATTTGGCTCCATCTGTGTTGCACTTGGTAAAATTTTTTGAATTGCCACTTTTGTTTCTTTTGGCATAGCAATAAGTATATTCGGTACGGTTTGCAAAAATTCTACTGGTAATAAATAGTAATGCGCTTGCACAGCCGCTAGGCGATCGCTATCGTCAACTGCCAAGTATAGTGTTCTGTGGTGATGGGGCGAATTTAACACCATTAGGGACAGTGCATCCATAGGTGAAGAGACTAACACAGCTGTTATTATGGGAACGTTTGAGTTTCCACCCATACTCACATGGAACCAACCACATGAGCGCCTACTACCAGGATATAAACTATAACGATCGCTAGCTTCAAAAGGAGAGTATAAATAAGCTCCTGTAATTTCCTGAGTCAGACTCCGCGCCAGAAAGACTGCATTACCTGCTAAATCTGCATAAACCAAATTACGTTGGTGAAGCGTCTGTATGAGGTTTCGGGGAATGGAGTAAGTAGCTGTAAGATAATTCTCTACTTCTGTCCAATGGCGATGCGAAGATGTCGGCGGTATGAAAATACTAGGTGGAGTTCGTTGTGCGATCTCTATTGCTTGCTGTTGTGCATGGTGAGTCACCGCAGTTAACATTGCCGTTTCACCAAAGCGATCGCGCAACCAAGCAACTGCATCATCGAATGTACAGTTATTAATCTCCATCACCAAATCAAGTTGACTGTTACTACTGTTATTGACTTGCTGATATTGGTTTAGCCCTAGTTCGTAGCCTACCAGTTCCAAAGATAAGTCATGCCAATTGCTGGTTGTGAGGCGCAGTAATTGCAATTCACTCTCTAGCTGTCGTCGTAATTGTTCGCTTTTAGATGCCGTTTGCTTTAGTTGAGAGTTGTGTCTTTGGATGCGCGATCGCTCCTGAAGTTGGTAGTTGATCGTTTCCAACTGCGGACTCAAAACTTCAATCACCCTCTGTCGGTACGATTCACTCGTTTCTTCTGCTTGGGGTTGGGGAAGACAGCGTTCCCAGTCGAGAAAAAGAGAATCCTGATTAACAGCAGCGTAATACTTTTTGATTTTTGTGTAAGTAGCAGTACTTCCTTTGATACCGCGAGAAATTCCTAAATGTGCAACAGCCTCAGCAAAACTATCTTGCAAGGAGTAGAGTTTATCCCTGGTGCCAAACAAGGCTCTACAGTTGAGCTTACCTCGTTCATCCAAAGGTACGAGGTAAGCATGAATGTGCGGTGTAATTTCATCTAAGTGCAGTTCTGCCCGAATTATGCGATCTCCCCAAAAGCATGACAACCAATGGATTGTTGCTTGCACAAAATTATCCAAACACCTTTTGTCGTAAACTCCTGCTTTATTAGGTGCATGGGGTCGAAAATATTCTGCGCTGGACGAGAGTAACATTTCCACGGCTAGAACCGCGTTCGAGCGAATCTTCTGCGAACCAATTTTATTTTTGACTAAAGTCGCCAAATTTGCGTCATCAGGGCTGCCAATTAGCCGCACATTTGTTACTTGCGGATTTGCATTTGGCGTATCCCTAGTTCTTGATGTGTGTGCTTCTTTTCCAGCCAATAATCCCCAAGATTTGATTTTCTGGATTCGACAAACTGCGAAGGGCATAGTGTGATAGGTGACGCAAATTTTGCCTGAACTAATGATCGATAACCTGTCTTTTCCACTTTTAACGCGCTCGTAATTAATTGGACGAACTGAGTAATTTAATGTACTGAAAAATCTATCTAGCGGCTTACGCAATATTAGTATTTTTTGATTTATTTAGATTGCGTATATAAACGTAAAAATACGCTTAAACGCAATTATTCCTTGTTAAAAAATGTAATAGAAATTTTCGTAACCCAATAGATTATACGGAAATGACTTTTCAATTAACTATCGCTGTAATCCTTGCAAAGGAAGAAACTCAGCTATTTTTTATTGTAGATTTGCCAGCCAATAAACAATTTTAATTTTTAAATTTTTTATACTGATGATTTTTAGTACATTTCAACCAAGTACATAATCTACCGATTGTTCGATTGCGCGAAATAGGAACATTTCGCTACCAAGGTAGAGAAGGAAACAAATCACAAAAAAGTCGAAGACAGTGAATTATTTTTTTCTCAAGCCTTTGATAAGCTGCGCTAATACTAGTTTTAGTCTGGTAAGAGAGGATGTTGATATTGCTCTTGGTATTGAAAATTTTGGACTTTTTGAGTATCACTGCAATTATTTTTCAGGAATTAGCCAGAACAAATTGTGTAGTGTGTTTTACCAATAAAATCATCACAAGCTGGAATATTGTACAAATTACCTTGGCAATAAAAAAAGATTTTATTGTTTGGATTATCTCAAATTTTTCCAACCGCTAACACTTCCTTGAAATCACTGAGAGATGAAATGAGGTACTGAGAGTAGTTAACAGATTTTTGAAATATCACAATCTGAGTGAAGGAAGTTGAAGGAATTTTTCCGAGATCATCACCCCAACATTGATAAGGAAGGCTAATAATTAACCTTCATTTACCTTTAGTTTCCTTCAAATTAAACAGCTTTAATTGCATTAAATTTGTTTAACATCATGAGCAAGAATACTCAAGTAAAAAATAATTCTTTACCCTTGCTAATTTTGGCTTTGGATTTTGGGGGAAGTGCAACCAAGGGAATTTATTGTGCGTTTGAGCAAAATAATCCATCATCCTTGGTCATGGAACCGGAGGTACTCAAAGTCTCTTTGGAGTCAGTTACTTCACACACACAGAGTTTAGGTGTAACAGAACCAGAGAACGTCGCATGGGTGAACTATATGGGTGAAACCTTTGTTGTGGGCTATTTGGCGAAAAGTAAATATTATGCCAACGAGGGTTTGAAAGAATTGAAATATGAGCGGGCGATCGCCAAAACTGTATCTGCTATTTGGGTAGTTTCACAAAAGGTGAAATTGGGGATGAAATGTCGGCTTGCACTTGCTTGTTTGCTACCACCAGGAGAGTTAGAGAACAAAGAAAGTTTCTACAAACAACTTTTAACTGTACTTGCTGACTTCGTAACACCAACTGGAAGAATGCGTGTAGAGTTAATCGAGTTTAAATGCTTACCAGAAGGAGCAGGAATTTATCTGGCTTACCAAAAGAAATTAGGACAAGCTATCAAAACAAAAGTAATTGCCCTACCAATGATAGGTTACAGAAATGCATCAGTGTTAATCAGCAATAAAGGCATAGTAGCAGCTGATGGTAAAACTTCTGATTTAGGAATGATTCGACTTTTAGAGAAAATACTTGCCAAGACATCTGGACAAACTGCTGCAAAATTAGCTCCGGCTGTAGTTGCTGCTGGTAATGATGTATCCACAACTCCTTTTTTCCGATTATTGAGAAGTACGAATCAAGCTAACAAACAGCATGAATTACAGCAACTTCAAAAAGCGGTAAAGCTTGCCAGAAGCGAGTATGCTGTTCTACTGACAAGTTGGTTAGACCAAGTAATTTCTATCAGTTCAGTAGATGAAATCTTATTTTGCGGTGGTACTGCGGATTATCTCAGAAAAGAGTTGAATTCACACTATCCGGGAACTCCTTGTTTGTGGGGAGTGGGTGCAGAAATACCTGAACAAGTTGATACTTTCTCCCTAGGAACTAGGCTTGCTGATGTCTACAGTGTATTTTTGTATTTTTCAGAACAAGTCCATCAACGTTTTCTTCCTACTCATAAGGCGAGCTCCAGAGGTCTGTAATGTCTAAGCAAATAGATTTTCGCTGGCGATATCAACCACGTAAGCAGATGGATATGCAATTGATGGAGTATATCCAAGACAATCAAATTACTAGCAAAACCGAGATGATACTTTTGGCACTGCGGTCATTCTGGCTACCTTATGCAATAGCTGAGGATTCTCTCCCACAAGAACAGATGCGACGTGTGGCGCGTGCTTCAGTCCAGGCCTTAAGAAAGCAGATAAAAGAGATTTTGGAATTAGCAGGCTTGGAAGATACTTCCTTAGATGTTCAGTTGCAATTAACTCAATTAAGGTCATTACAAGTAGCCAACGTGATTGCAACACATGGGGCAAATACATCTATCGATGAGCTTCGTACTCATGCAGGAAATCATGCTTATGATGATACAGGTTTAAGTAATTTTTTGTAGAAACTCCTACTTAGCGATTGTAAATTTTATCTCTAAGTAGGCAGTTTTATTCACTAATAGATAACTATAAATATGACGGCGACACCAGGAAAAAGAAGACGAGGTAGACCCAAGAATAATCCAGCTACTTTCTCAGTAGGTTTATCTAACCACGGTCAACCTGATAATTTAGATAATTCCTATGTAGAAGCGACAGACTCACCAACTAATGTGGAATTTGGTGAAGATTGGGAACGCGAGCTTGATGGTGATGCCTCTGTTCATGATTGGGATTTATCAAGCTCAAATGGAGTACATGATCAACAAATAGCAGTTGTAGAGTCAATAGCTAATGATGAAATAAGTGAGCAAATTCAACAACTAATTCCTGCTAATGATTTTGACACATTAGAGAATAAAATAGATTTCAAACAACCAACAACCATCCACATTATTGATGGGGAAAAGGGAGGATGTGGTAAATCTTTCCTTTGTAGAGCCTTTATTGAATATTGCAAATCTATTAATTACCACATGGTGATTATCGATGCAGATACGAGTAACCAGGATATTAGCAAAATTTATCCTCATGTGGAGGTAGCTTTCTTTAGTGATGATGAAAAACAAGCAAAAGCAGCAGATAAAATTTTTGAATTAGCTTTTGAAAGCTCAGTGATTGTCAATTTACCTGCTCAAGTATATACAAAATTTAGCGACTGGATAACAAGCAACAATTTGACTGATTTAGGTCAAGAGCATTCGATATTTTTTATCAAATGGTTTGTCTGTACTGGTGGAGTAGACTCGGTTAACTTCTTCCTCAAATCTTTGTCAGATTTAGGGGATAAGATAACTCATGTTTTTGTCAAGAATATGGGATTGTGCGATGACTGGAGTTACATAGACCAAATGCCAGAGTTGGCAGCAGCCGCGCGAAAATATCAATTTATGGTGATGGATTTCCCAAAGTTCCCCTTTTGGGAGCGTAACATGATTGACCGCTTAGAAATCACCTTTTCAGATGCGATCGCACATCCAGATTTGAAGGTGGTATCTAAGCAAAGAGTAAAGAATTTTCTCAAACTTACCTATGAAGCTTTTGCAGCAACGGGGTTAATTCGATGACAACAACTGATACGGTAAAAACACCCCAAACTCCCGATGATTTACTTGCTGAAGCATTGAAGGGTAAAAGTGAAGATTTCAAACGTCGAGTTCTGGACTTTACTCTTAGAAGCGGACTATCTCAAGACGATCCATTATTTCTTGTACTGGTGGCGACTGGACAGTTAGAAGCGATGCTTCAAGATGCACCAGAAACATTGCAATTGCTGTTCAAAACTTGGAATAAAGATTTAGCTAACAATCTAGAGAAAGTTGAACAAGTCGCAGTTGAGAGACAGAAAGTTGCGATTAATCGTGCCGCACAAACTCTAATTCATGAATCCTTGTTACGTGAAGGTCGAAATATTATCTATTCCATATTTCCGACCACGATTATATTTTTCTTTATCTTGATGATGGGTTTCATTGCAGGTATTTCCATACCACCTTGGATAGATGGTGTCTTGGGAGGGGGATATACAAAAGTGCGTTCGACTGCTTTGACATGGAATGAATTAGAAGCAATGAATTGGGCAATATCGAGTGAAGGAAAATTTGCCAAGAATTTGATTAATTGGAATCGGGGTTATTTGGAAAATGGCGAATGTATCAAGGATGCTCAAAAATTGGGCTTGGTATTGTCCCAATATAATCGCAAAGCCAAGTCAGGATTTTGTACTATTTGGGTGACTCCGCCAGAACAACGTAAGTTTATTCCTTGAACGCGATACTTCTTAAATTTTCCAATTGTTCTCGAAGTATTAAAATAGGTGATTGTATATGGTTGCCGCGACAATCTATCCAACAACCCAAACTGATATTTCCAATCTGGCCAATGCCACTATTTCTATTGTTGAGCAAGCTTTTTTATTGGCATCAAAAAGACGAATACTTTCCCATCAACAATATAAGCAATCACTTGAATCAATTGGTTGGAGTTTAAAAGAAAGTACAGTTTACTTGAAAGTTGCAGGTACATTTTCCTCATTTTCACCAGATGACCTCCAAGAAATCGAACCCCATACTATTTTTGATTTAGCAAAACACGCCAAAAAATATAGTCAAGTCATTGAGAATTTAAAAGATTGCGGTCAAATTACCCAAGAGAAAGTTCGCGAATTTATTGCTGCTCATCGCACACCAAAGAAACCAAAACTAGATAAACCCACTATTTGGAAAACAGGGAGAGATGGTAAACCAGTATGTCGGATTCCCGACATTATGGAAGATGATATGCAGACTGGGAATATTATCCAGAAAGAAATGGATGAAAATGGCACAATTACCCAAACATTAATTAGGGAAGCAGTCGCATTATGGCAAGGTGTAAAATCAGGTAAATTAGTTGTACACCTGAATAATGAAGAATTTTCTCAGGAAACAACTGATGATTTTGAATCAGAATATTTGCTCGAACCGTCAGAATCTCATCATGAATTAGATTTAAATACATCCATTAATTGTTTCTCAAATTCACCAGAAGTTTTTGTTGCAGAATCAACAAGGTCTTCAGCATCTGTTGTGATAAATCCCTCCGAAATTTCTGTATCTAATCATCAACTAAATTTATCACAAATAGCAGAGTCATTGACACAAGTCAATTCTTGGTCAGAAGTAATTAGTATTACCAATAATTATCAAGCACCAATCAAGTCTCAAATTTGGGAGTTATTAAATACTGAAACTCGCAAGAGATTTTATGAATTGAAAAGAGAATATTTTGAAAATCTCGATAAAGTTCCACAGATCAACGATCAGGTGATCTGGGAAAAGTGTCCGATTAATCTCTATTCATGGCAGCCTTTCATAATTACAAGTATTGAAGATGGTAAGGCCATGTTGGATGTTTTTACTCGTCCGGTTCCTCTTGATGAATTAAGACAATGTAGTAATTCAAATATTGATTTTTAAGAATGAGAGTCAATATTTGATATCCAATCAAAACGGTATACATTCAGAGTCAGGAATTTGATTTTCCTTAACTATTTGCTCCATTTTATCAACTTCTATTTTCCATTCTTCTGACGCTGGGTCGTAGAAATAGTCAGTATCTACATATCCTTCACTAATAAGTTCTTCTGGAGTCATCCCATAGGATAGCTGGGTAATACTGATTTCTGGTTTTTCAGTCATCTTTTTATCCTTCAACAAATCTAACTGCGAACTGTTTTAAAGATATGGCTTTAAAACTCAATCATTTTGACACCAAAACGAAACAAGATATTTTGTCCGAACAAAAGCTCACAAATTCATTGGCTGAATATTTATTTCCCAATACTAAGTTTAGTATTGGTATTGCTTATCCTGATGCCACTATAACAGAAGATTTGGATGAATATAATGGCATGACTTTGCAATTTTCATCGGGTCATCGGATGTTTTTTGCAGATAACCCAAATATTCGTGATTTATTGTATCCTAACCCTTCGGATGCGGCTGCTTATCCTTTGCCTTTTACACCTTGTCTGGCTTTTCACGAGTTAAAAAATGTCAGAATTTTGGTTATTGATGATGTGACTGGGGAAAATGGTGGTGTAATTGCTGTGGATGATGCAAGAAAATTGGTTGGTGATTGTAAAGGATTAATTGATGGCAATTTTGCTGTCTCAAATAATATAACTTCTCGTGCTTTTCAATTCCGACTTGGTATTAAACCTCAAGCAGAAAGTCCAGTAATGCGAATTGCAAAAGGTACACTTGCACCTGCACAATTGGATAAACTTGGGGAATCATTTTTTCGTATGGGTGGTAGTGTCAGAGATGCTACTCTGCGTTTCAAGTTTGGTTATGATATGGTGCTAGCAACGTCTTCTTTTAAGGGAAGGAAAGGAGAAGATGCAATTAAACCTGGGGAATATATACTCTCAATTGGTTTAGGTGTAAAATCCTTGGCTTTATATAGAGAACATAGTTTGGGAACCCAGGTTTTAATCAATTATTCTCAAGCGGTAAAACAGGAAATTTTACCTAAAATTAAACAGCAAGCAGAAAAGTTAGCTTTAGACCAAAAACACCCAATCAAGTTAGCACAGCGATATATTAAAACTTACGAACGACGCAAAAGTATATTAGCTAAAAAGCAAGAAGTCGAACCCCAAATCCAAGAAGATATTGAACAATTTTCTATATTTGATAACTTAGATTCTGGTGGTGAAAGTGAAGACACTCAAGATAATGATCGCTTCGCTACACAACAAAAGGATTTATTACTATATTCGCTACTAAAAGCAGATTTATCGGGTTTTAAGCAAATTATCGAGCATCCGAAAATTATTGCTGAACTTCAGGAATTTGCTAGGAAGGAATGGGTAGAGATAGCAACGGGACGTTCGATAAAGTTTACATCTGGTTTGGCTCAACCTAGTTTGCAATTAAACAAAGATGAAATCAGTATACCTTTTTTAAATGAAGGGGAAGAAGTTATAGTAACTCGTTCGCCGTTGATTAATTCAAATGGTGTAATTACTTTAAAAAACAAACATTTACCAGAAATGGTAGACGGATGTGTCTACATCCATCCTCAAACTGCAATGGAGAATATGCAGTGTGATTTTGATGGTGATTTACTAGCTTTTGCTAGCAGTAGAGAGTTTCCTGCGTTAGCAGCAGAAGTTAAAGAAAAGAACCTTCAAGAAAATCGTTATCCTGATATTGTTAAAAAAGCTAAAGTACCCTATCAAGGAACTTTTCAAGAAATTGCTGTTTCGGCAATGGAGAATAAGATTGGCATTATTGCTAATGAAATTCAAAAAAATATAGCACTACAATGTGAAATTATTGCGCTGCCTAAATCTGATAAATTTAATTATCTTCAGACAGTTTCAGCACATTGTTGTTCGATAGTTAAGAGATATAAACAAGGTAAATTACAGATACCAGACAAGATATTACAGCAAATATATCCAATTGCATCGCTCATCAATAAAAATATAGACAACTCTCAAATCGAACAAAATTTACAGTTACTTAAAAAGTTGTTGAAAGATTGTGTAGCTGAATTGGGTAATGAGTTACAAGTTGCTGCTGATGGGCCTAAAAGTGCTTTACGTCCCGATGATTCAATTATCCGATATTGTCAGGCTATAACTAGTTATAAGGAGGTGCAATGGTTGGCTGATAAGAAAAATAAGGAAGTATTTACTTTGCGGGTCATGAAAACTAATGGTTACAGTCCGATTGATTTAATGATTCAGCAAACTAACGATATATTTGAGCAGAATCAACTTGTTGCACGACCAATTGAGCAATTTAGAAAGTTGTATTATGGTGTTGATTTTTATGATAAACAGAGACAACAGGCTCAACAAATTAAGGGTGAATATAATTCTCAGGTTAGGAAACGTATTGAACTAGAAGATAGACAAAAAATAGAGCATGGCCCATATCTTGTAATTACTTCTCCAACTACTGCCAAGCAATTAGAGGTTACTAATTTAATCAAGTTTCCTGCCGCTAAAAATATTGACTTCTGGAAATCTTCGGAACTCACTATTAAGATTGGTGAGAGAAATCCAACTGAAAAAATACCTCATACCTTGTTTGCTCAAGCGAAATTTATCACCTCTGATGGTCAAGAGGTGGATATTGCTATCGGCACAATTAGCATGAAATCAATAAAAGAACACGACCTCAAGCCAGGAATGTCAATCAAACAAGGTAAGGTTGAATTTCATTTCGGTATTAGTGATGGGATGATTGATGCTTTAAAACAGCAAACTAGGGAATATGTTGAGTCAATTAAACAAGAAACACCGTCAGCAGAAAGATTACAACTTGCAGCAGCTATTCACGATATTAGCCACACTGAATCAAGCCAAAATTATTCGGGTATCAAAAGAGCAGGTGTGGCGTTTGCTATTTTTTCAGATGAAGTTATAGGTCAACTACAGCATTTACAGTTTACCCAGATGAGGGTAATTGGTACTCAATTTAATGAGTATGCCCTCCAGAATTTTCAAGGTGAAAGACTACCGATTAAATTTGAGGATAGCGTGCATCCTCGTGACCCAACTAGAACTTCCAGTTGGGTAATTGTAGAGGGTAAAAAGCTTGGTACACTGGATGCTCGTTCTCCTCATTTACTAGCCGGATGTGAGGCAATTGCAGCTATTACTTCTGCTCCCAGTACGAGCTTTATTGTTACCAGTTTGAAAAATCCTGACCATAAATTGCAAATTGATAGCGTTAATCAATATGCTTTTGCAACTCATCAATGGCTGGGTGAGCAAGTAAATATTACTTTGGATGTGCGTCAAACTCAAGAGCGAAAAGCACCAACTGTTTTTGCTTATATTGGTAATCAAATATTGGGAGTAGTAAATAAGCAGTCAGTCAATTTTTTGCAAGGGAGACTGGCTGCTGTTAATAGACAACTTCAAGGATTTAGTTTTGTAGGTATGCTTAATAATGCTCCAGCTAGTTATGCGGATATTGTGATTGATAGCAGCAGTGTTAAGTTTCCAGAAATCCCAGTGGGAGAACATGAAAATAATTCCGCAGTTGCAACTGTCGTGTTTTTTAGCGCATCTATTGACAGCCAGTTGCAAGCCAAAACAGAGCAAGTTTTGTGTAATATGCTCAAACGCGCTGTTGATCGTGCAGTGGAGAGGGGTTATGATACAGTCAGCTTTGTTGATGTTTCATTACACTCAGATAAGTCCTCACAGAATCTGAAAACTATTGAGATGCTGGCAACAGAACGGAAGAATATCAAAGTTGAGTTTAAAGGTACAGCATCGCTAGAAGATGCGATCGCACTCCTGACACAGCCAGATGATATAGTTGTTGGTATTCGTAGCCCCAAAACCATTGGCATTATAGACTTTGCATCAAGTCACCGAAAAGCGATCGCTGCATATATCCCGGAAACTGGAAAATTTGAGCGGCGTAATTTACCTTCAATTCAACCAAATATGGTTGCAGCAAACAACGATATCGAACGCGATGGGAGCTATTGAGCTTTCAATTGATTCAACACCCGCGCTACTTCTGTTGGTTGAGACAATAACAAGGTTTGTAAATGAGATCGCAAAACTGCCAATCTCTGATATTGTCCATCAATTTTGTCTGGAATACCCAAGCGTCTTGCTGCGGTACGAACACGAGGTTGTGGTAACTGCTGTATCAAAACTGCTAGAGATTCTGTATCAACATTATTTGCTGTATTTGAAACGATAGAATCAGCAAGTTGTGTCTTGATCCGTACTATCTTACTTACAGGTTTGAGATAGGGAAGAGAATTTATTCTTTCGGCTTCTTGGTTGCGAGTTAAGGATTGCACAGCTTTACTAAAGGAAGTCTTACCCGATTGCTTCCATAAATCCCATAAACCAACAAATAAATTCAATATTATCAACGTTGTAAAAGCTAAAACTAATGCGATCATGAGAGCGTTCAAAAATTCTTGAGTATTTTCCATTTTCTTTATCTCCGATATCCAGCTTGAAGCGGATGCTGGTCTTTCACAGTCTTCTCCCCGTGAGGGGTTGCAATGGAAAACTCATGATGAAATTACAGACGAGCCTTAAAAATTTGGTTGGCAGTGAGATTGAAAGTAGGAAATATTGGAGAAATAATTTGGTCATTATTTCTAAATTGAGTAATTTTGTACTCCCCGTCAATGAGTTGATAAACTGATATTGTTGGTTGTTTGGGGTCGCCAATAAACCGTTTACCACCTAAAGCTTCATAGTCAATTATCCAATATTCCTGAATCCCCATTTCTTCATAGTCCGCAGACTTTCTCGAGTAATCATCGCGCCAATTTGTACTGACAACTTCAACAATTAATTTGACGGAATCAGCTATTTCAATAATTGACTCATTTTCCCACCTTATTTCGTGAATGAGAGCTTCTTCATCTAAGACAATAATATCCGGTTCGTATCCAGATTTACCAACTGATGTTTTGACTATTGATTCTCTGGGTATAAACCAGATATCCTCTTTATCTAAGTTGGTAATAGCTATATTGAGATGTTTGATTGCAAAACCAGTTACTCTTGAATGTTTTCCTCTAGGTTTTGGCATCTCAACAATTAACCCATCATGCAATTCGTAACGTACCTCAGAGCCTTCTGGATACCAGGCGATAAATTCATCAAACGTTATTGATTTAGTTAAGGCTTGACTCATATTTTTGATTCATGAAAAAACGCAATAGTAATTCTTGGATGAATCATCACTTAACTGTGTAGACCGCACCTGATAAAGCAATTCGGCAAATAGAGCTTGACTTTCCCTATTTCTAGACTGTACATATACAGTTACTCCTGGTCTACACAACTAAATGCTACCAACGATATACTGAAATCTAATTTTCATTCTCTTTTCTTGACTAGTCTTGATATGTCAAGCTCCCAGTTATAATAATATCTAATTAACTTCTTAATAAAAAAAATACCCTCATAGAGGGCTACTATTCATTGTAAATCAAGACTACAGCAAATTGATTGAGCGAATTAAAATGCTCATTACTTCCCCAGGATTGTTCGTTGGTAATAAGGGACTCCAATCACCTATATCTGCATAACCGAGTTGATGCAAAACACGAATTGTTGCCATTACAGCTTTACTGGAGCCAATCAGCGTATGCTTTATTTTTTCTCGTTCTTGTTTGGCTGGGGAATTGGTCTGAAAATTAGGAATAGTTAAAACTTGGCTATTAGCATCACCTAGAAAGCTTCGATAGTTTGTTGGCATAGAAGATTTCTCCTAGCTTTGGAGTTTACTGAATTTGGGTAGCAGCCTTTTTCGTTGTTTATACCGAGGTTATCAGGAAAGTTTTTTCAAAATAACCCTGATGTTTTTGATTCGTGAACCGTGAGAGGCTTTACTAATCGGAAATATTCTGTTTCTAGCGAATTAGCACTTCTAAAATAAAGTCGAAATGAGCCATCACCATATTGTTTGATGTCTTGCTTGTCGAAAATTATTTCTTGCCTTTGCAACCATTGGTATACAGTTGCATGAAACTCAGCTAGAAACAAAGCCGGAAAATAAATTCTTCCTACTTTTGCTCCCGTTTTTATGTGAGTGAATATTTGAAATTGTGGTTCTGCTAATACTTCTGCCATTGATAGTGCCTGACATTCTGTTCTAAATTCTCTTGCCGTAAGGCTGGATGTAAGGATTCAGGAGTCAGGAGTCAGAAGTCAGAATTAGGAAGGAATCCAGTATATTTTGGAACTTGTCTTTTCCTAATTATTTAACTCTTCTAACTCCTGAATTCTGACTCCTGTATTCTGACTTCTGGGTCTGATAATTTTGAGAAAACAGATAAGAGTTCCTGCAATTAAATTGATACTGATTCGGTGTATTTGAGAAAATTCGAGATTTTCCAATTTAAACCGTGAACGGGATCGGCTACATTCGGTTTTGAGGATGCACCGTCGCACAATAAACAAGTCTCGCATTGAATTCTGTCATCTTCAGTATGACGGCACAGAACTTCACCTTGGCTCAAAGGAGCATCAGGAGCGATGATTCTGAAAGTCCTCCAACCCTGCATTTGGGCTAATTGCGCTTCAGCTTGGCTTTGCACAGAAGCCATTAAATATTTCTGCCAACGGTGATCGCACAATTGCCATTGGTGCGTGTAACCAGTATATTTTCTCGATGCTAAAATGATTGGCTCCCACGCCTCAAAGGGTACTGCTGTTGGGTCTCCATAAGAGCCAATTCTCACGGGATAGCGATATCTTTTCAAAACTTCTATTTCATTTGTACCCAGTTTTGGGTAAGTTCCGGTTTTATACTTGCGGTAAATATTGTTGATAGGCAACAGATTAACGTAGCAGCTACCGCTCTGACTCAATTTCAAGGGACAGTTCCCACAAATACCTTTGTCTAAACCATTTTTTGCGGCTGATGTTGGCACAAATTCTTGCTGTAAAATCCAAGATTGAATCAATCTTCCAGTTTTGCGATTGGATGTAGGGTAAACAAATCCGGTCAAAATCAGGGCGATCGCAGAACCGTCAATCAAAGAAGCTCCTGACCAAACAATATAGCTGTTTTGTAGCATATTGATAATAGCAGATAGTTGAATATTGATGAGTTAGCAAGTTGTGAAGCGAGTAATTTTGTAGACAAATAGCCACAAAAATCTACTGATTAAAAGCCTTGAGTTGATGAGATAAATCGCTGCTAATAAAAATCCTCCAGCATGATTAACTACTAGAGGATTTGAAAATTGCTACTATGAGTTTTTGGGATTAGTAGTGAGTGCTATCTTCAATCGTCTCTGATTGGTAATGCATCTGGTTGCGCTCGGCATATTCTTGTCTACGTTGCCAAGATATTTGATTTTGAACTATCAAATCTTCAAGGCTTTTACCAAACTTGCGATTTGCATATTCAAGAAGTTGCTCTAGATTGTATCGTTTTTCTTCAATATTACCAAAATCAGTAGTAAAGCGTTCTTTAAATTCATCCCAATCAAAAGTTTCTTTGAGAGAGCGTTTGGCAACAAGTCCACAAAGAGAACGGATAGAATAGTAAACTTTTGAGTAAACACGCTCGGAGTAATTGCTCACGGCATATTCACCTAATATTGAACCATCTATTGCTTGAAGGGTAGAAGTAGAAGATTTGCGTGACGGCATATAAGATTTCCGTAAACTTCATTAACCAAATGGCGTAAGCCAATGCATTTTTACAATTAGGAAATAGAAAGTCAGAACTGTTTTGAGAATTCCGACTTTCGACTTACTAAATTCAACTTAATCTTGTGAAGAATTTCAGCCCACAATTGGAACGTGCTACCACCAAGCTGAATCATCGCAGTCAGCAATGAAATCTTTTCTTTCGCTGCACATTTGATACTCAGCTTCTAGCTGTTGTAAGTCTGCATCAAGTGCGAGATTTTTCACCGCCAGCATTATTTCTGTTAGATGGGTTTCTTCACTTATACCTGTATAATAAACCTTGATGAACTTATCTGCTTTACCCATAAAGCTTTCGAGATGGGTGACAAATGTTTGTTCAAAATCTATTGCCTGAATCATGGTTAATTGCTTATGAATACCTTCAGTTCTCTTCAGGCGTAAGCCAAAAAAGGAAAAGACTAAGCTGAAATAAATAATATAAAATGTTAAAATGTATTGCTTACCTTTTTAGGCAATAGTATTGAAATATTTCCGAAATAACTGAAATACTAAATAATAAAAACCTATATGATTTTCACCGAAGATATGTAAAAATAAATAATTTATGAAAAACAGGCAACTCTCAATAAAGCTAGCAGCCTATGTTGGCAGATTGCAGTAGTGCGAATAGCGAAAGTCACCAATACAACACATGTACACGCTTGTGGAAAAGTTTCCTGAAGCGTCAAAGTGGCTGATTAACCTTATGCTGAACAGCCATCACTAGCTTGTTAAAAACTATTATTTAGAGAGGCTCTCTAGTAAGATTGCTTGACAAAAATGCTCCCATCAGCGTCATTTAGGAGATTATGGCTAAAACTAAGAAATCAGAAAATGTTCCCAAAAAAGTGGTTAACTCTTCTGCAAATGCACTATATGTGCTGGATGTATTTTTAATTGACGGCCCAATGACCGAAGAATTTATTGCTGATAATCCAGAGGTGTCTCGAACCATTGAGATTAAAGGCAGTAATACTTTGCAGGAGCTTCATAAAATCATCTTCAAGGCATTCGACCGCCAAGAAGAGCATATGTATGAATTTCAAATTGGCGGAAATGGCCCGCAAGATCCAAATGCCAGAAGGTACGGTTTGAAACAAGCATTTTCCAGTTCCGGTTTGACACCAAAGCCTACAGGCGATGTTTCTAGTACTTCAATTGCTGAAGTGGGCTTATCAATTGATGAGGCTTTTGGTTACTGGTTCGATTTTGGTGATGATTGGTGGCACCAGATTGATGTCACAAACATTTTAGACCAGGCCCCAACGGGCAAGTATCCCAGAATCACCAAGCGAGTTGGGGCTAGCCCTCCTCAATACGCGGATTTTGAGTAGCAGAGCAAGTTAACCTATGAGGAGCGATCGCAACTGCAATCTTCGATTTCTAGCTAACTTGCTGCCATGAGAGTGACTACAGGGACGCATCCTGACTTTAAAAGTCAAGTTCTGTGATTACTAACAAATCACACGTAGTAAGACTCTTTCTATTATTCGGCATCTCCAATTAACGTGAACCCAGCCCAATTTTTGGGATTTGGATGTGTTTTCATGGTGTCTAACATTGCTTGACGTAGCGCTTGGGCTTTATCAAGGTTGCTGTCCAGGTAATACTTGTAAAATTTGGTCATTAGTTCACCCGTGGGAGCATCAGGTACAGACCAAAGAGAAACCATAACGCTGGGAACTCCCTTGCCAATAAAACTACGCGATAAACCAAAGATACCATCTCCTCCGAGCATTTCTCCCCGACCCGTATCGCAAGCGCTAAGAACTACCAAGTCGGCATTAAGGTCTATTTTGTAAATTTCTTCCGCAGTCAGTAAGCCATCATTCGACTCCTCATCTCCAGAAGATGCCAGTACGATCGCACCAGGAATTGAGCCTAGTTCAGGGGTATTGCCACGCATATTGGTTATTAAGCCGTGGGTTGCTAAATGAATCAATCGCGCTGTCTTCATTCGTCGCACTACTTCTGATTCTGTTGCTTGTGGGCCAATTAAAGCTTGGGTTTTAAGCTGTTTGGCGATCGCAATGGCTTCTGTTTCAGATACTGGCAATGGATCGATGCGTATATTTTTAAATGTTGGATTGATTTTGCTGAGGTTTGGCATGGTTGGATTGCCAACAATCAATGCATCGTTAGCATTCCATGATTTACTTCTAGTTTTTTGCCGTGACTTGCTGGCGAAATCTAATACTTGTATGGACGGTGAGGTAAAAATAGTATGTTTTTCTATCAAGTATTTTCCTTTTGCATCTTGAAGTGCGGCAAAGGGGGTCAAAAATAAATCTCCTTGAGGAATAAAGATAACTCGCGCTTGATGATTTTGTGGTAGAAAGTTTTCGATTGGCTCAATCAGTAGTTTATGTAGTTCCTGTAAGCGTGTTTTCTGTTCCTGTGGATTAATTTTGGCGACAATTTCGACATCGCTACGACCTCTAGCACCAATCACATTTCGGCTGATGGTAATCAAATCACTCAGGGGTAGTTTAAGTTTTGCTAAGTCGATACTACGAAAATCTATTTTCCCATTGGGCTGAATTACCCAAATATAGAGTAAAGAGTCTTGAGGTTTATCAATATCTGGAATTAATGAATATTGAACTATTGTGGCATTTTGTGATTTGGCAATTTCTTGAATCTGTGTGAGGTTAGGAGATTCAAAGCTTATTTTTTGTTTTGGTTCTTGGTTATTTGAAATTATTTTTCGATTAATTAAGATTTCACCTAATGCTTGACTGCGGCTACGTTGGGAAAGTTCTAGTGCTTCTTTGTTTTTACCTTGTTCAATCAATGCACGTTGTAGGTAATGATAAATATTCTCTCTAAGTGCATATAAAAATGCTATATCTATACCTAAATTAGTACTTGTTAAATGCTCTCTTCTATAAGCTTTACTGCCTTCCCATAACTTAATTGCAGCCAAAAAAGCTTTTTCGGCTGCGGCAAATTCTCCTGTTTTTAGTAAAATTCTTCCTTGTTGTTCTAACGTTTTTTCTTCAGCATAGTAATCGCCAGATTCTTTTAATATAGTTAGGGCTTGTTTATAGAGACTTAATGCTTTATCTGGCTGTTCTAAAAGCTCATACAATAGCCCTTGATAACTCAGAATATTACCTTCTAATGCTCGGTCGCCTAATTCTTGAGAAATAGTTAATGCTCTTTGATAATAATCTATTGCAGCATCTGTTTCCCCTCTACGTAGATAAAGCAAGCCAGCAGATAATAATGGTTGTGAGGCTCTAACCCCTAAAACGTGTTTGTCATCGCCCAAATCAAAAGAAGTCAAAAAATTGTAATAGATATATTCTAGTACATTTGCTATTGGTATTTTCTTTATTACAAAATTAACTTTGTTGCTAAACTCAATATTGATGGTTTTATTAACTTGCCTCTTTCTTGAAGTGAACATATACATCAAGCTTAAGTAATCTAGCGCTTTTGCAGATTGTTCTGCACTGCCATAATCAACAAGAAAAAGTAATTTACTAATTTCATTAACAATACTATTTGGATAACTCCCATAAATAGTACTATTGTCTATGATTATTTTTGTATTATTAGAATCATTTTGTTCTAACAATTCGTCATATTTACTAATAAATGAATCAATAGTTTGCAATATATTTATCTTTTTACCCTTTTGCATTAATAATAAACTGCGATGAATTTCTAGAGCTTTGAAGTAATGCCTCTGACTTATATATGCCGATCTAATAAATTTTATAGTATCTATCTGACCAGACATATTATTAAGCTTCTGATAGATTAGAAATGCTTCTTTGTAAGCATTTAAAGCTTTAGAAGAATAAAAAATTTGTCTTTGATTCAAAGAGCGCTTCAAACTATAGTATTTTCCTATTTTGATAAGAGTAGTTGCTGCATTAGTATCATCTTTTAAACTTTTGATAAAGTTAACAGTTTTCTGAAAATATTCAACCGTTTTGTCAAATTTGCCTAATTTATCCCAAGCAACTCCAATCTCGTAGAGAGTATTCGCAACTTCGGTGTTATTTTTTAAATTTCTAAAAATAGTCAAAGCCTTTTGGTAAAACTCAATCGCTTCCTGATGCTTGCCTTCTTCGGTATAAAATTTAGCAATCTTTAAAAGTACAGAAGCTTCTCCTGGTTGGTCGTCAATTTCTTGGTAAATATTTATTGATTGCTGATAAAATTTGAGCGAATTCTTATATTTTGCATCTCTAGTTGCATTTCTTGTTGACTTACCCCATTGCTGATAAGCATATGCAATATTGATTAAAAACTGACTTTCTTGCCTACGCATATCTTTCAAACTAATTGCTTTATTGTCAACTGTTTTTAAAACTAATAATGCTTGTTGATAAAACTCAATTGCTTGAGAATATTCCTTTAAATAATCCCAAGAAACTCCTATAGAGTTTAGTGTATCAGCCACTTTGATTGCATCTTTTAAATTCTTAAAAATAGCTAAAGCTTTTTGATAAAAATCAATAGATTCTTTATGCTTTAGTAGCTTGTTATAAAGTATTGCGATTCTCTCAAGTGAAGCTGCTTCTCCTGATAAATCATTTAAGTCTTGGTTGATTTTTAATACTTTTTCATAAAGTCCGATAGCTTGTTCATATTGTTCATATCTTGGATATCTTGTGTTATCTTTAACTGAGTCACCTAATAGCTCATAAGTATAGGCAAGATTAGTTAAAAATAAACTTTCTTTACTTTGTCTATCTTTTAACGTAATTTGTTTATTATCAACAGTTTTTAACACAGATAATGATTGTTGATAAAACTCAACAGCTTTAGGGTAATCACCTAAATTAGTCGAAGCAACACCTATATAATTGAGTGTGTCGGCAACTTGCAAATTGTCTTTTAAATCTTGAAAAATAGCTAATGCCTTCTGGTAGGTTTGAAGTGCTTCTTTAGGCTTTGATAGCTGACTATACGCTTGAGCAAGGTTAAGTAAAAAGAAGCTTTCTTTTTGCTTAATCTCTTGCATTGACACTTTTTTGCTATCAACAAGCTTAAGTGCCATTAATGATTGCTGATAATAACTACTGGCTTTACTATAGTCACCTAAATTATACCAGGATAATCCTATATAGTTGAGTGTGTCAGCCGCTTGTAAGTTGTCTTTTAAAGATTGGAAAATTGCCAAAGATTTTTGATACCAATCAATAGCTTCTTTGTATTTTGATTGTTTAACATAAATTATGGCAATTCTTTCATATAGAGAAGCTTGGTTATCAGCAGGGGCTAATTTCTGATAAATTGGTAATGCTTTTTTAAAATACTCAATGGCTTTATCATATTTTGCATTTTTGGTACTGTCTTGAGTTGAATCTGCAAATAACTCATAAACATTAGCAAGATTTACTAAAAATTGACTTTCTTTAGTTTGTATATCCTTGGAAGTAATTTGTTTTTTATCAACAAGTTTCAATAATAATAATGATTGTTCATGAGATTCAATTGCTTTGGGGTAATCTTCCAAATCTCTCCAAATAGTTCCAATCTTATTCATGAAATTTGCTGCTTCCAAGTTTTCGCCTATCTCCCGATAAATTGCCACTATTCTTTGATAGGATTCAATTGCTTGTTTATATTGTTTGGATTCATTATGAATATTACCTATTGACTCTAGTAGCCAAATTTTCTCCCAAGGTTCAATTTGAGCTTGATAAGTTGATAATATTTGCTGAAATAAATCAAGTGCTTTCTCTTTCTCTTGTAATTCATAGTATTCTATTCCAATCAGCGTCATAATTATCCTTTTTGTTCTGGGAAATTTACCTTGTTCTGCTATTTTCAAAGCTTGCTGATAGACTTCCAGTGCTTTTTTGGGTTGCTTTTGTTTACTATGAATTAACCCAAATCCAGTCATACTAAGCGCTTCTGCATCCCGATCGCCTTGCTGTTTTGCTGCTTGTATGGTGCGCTCAAATATTTGCCGTGCTTCCTCTAGTTTTTCTTCCTGAGCAAGTGATAAGCCTTTTTCAGCTTGTTGGATGAGTTCTGATTTTGGCTGTGTTTTTGTCTGAGCTATTACAACTCCTATTTGGGGAGAAAAAATAGGTACAGCAGCAAAGGGGACTAAACCACAAAGTAACAGCAACAGATGAAAACAAGATTTTTGAGGATACATTAACAACTCCTAAGTATGATGATATTGAGACAAAAGAATTATTTTTTTCTGAATTTTTATCTAGAAAGCGTAATGCAGAATAACTAAGATTCAACCACATTAATAATGGTGGAAATTGCTGCAAGTTGGCTTTTAGCGACAATGCGATCGCCTGAACTTTCTACTCTAATACTCCGGGTATTTCGTTCTAAATCCCCTAATAGTTCTTGCACCCACCCTAATGCTTGCTCACCCTCGATGTTTACAGGAGTTCTTCCATCAGGGTTTGTTATATCTGCAATGCTCTTTAATCCTTTCAAAGCATCACGAATTGGCAAAAAACTTGCTAAGACCAAAATTTCTTGACTTCCCACCCCTTTAAGCTTGAAACTATAGCCATCACTTTCTTGAGGGGTAATAATCTCCTGTTGTGGTGCGAGAATGGCTTCTATCTCTGCCGAATTCCAGTAGGGGAAAAGCGGTGTTATTTTACCACTACTACCAATACTAATAACGGCTATATATAAGTTATCCTTTTCATTGTTACGTACTTTTACTTGTACATCTGTACCAGATAAAAACTGAGAAGGTGTCGTTTTTGTACTACTACCTTTAGGAGCGATCGCAGTTGTAACATTCAATTTTGTGCTATTGCCACCAAAAGCTGCATCACTACCTGTAATCAGTTTCAATAGTTTGCCAGCTAATAATGATATTAAACGCCCCTGCAAGCGCTCAACAGCTGATGAAGCTGATTCTCCTGATTTTTGGAAAGTGTTGGCTAAAGGAGTGAGTCCTGGTAAAAACAGCCCAAAACTATCTACTGTTGGTAAATCTCGAATTTTCTTTGGTTTTACCTGTTGCAGATAGCTATTAGTCATCCTTCCCAGAATATATTCTGCCCCGGTTGAAACCACTTCGATCCGATCTATAGAAGCTAAAGAAGCTTTTGCTATTTCTAACTGCTCACCCAAGGAAATATCTAACCCAACCCGCAACTTAAGATTTTCGGGAATACCTCGTATCTTTTCTCTGAGCAGGACACCAGGTTGAACGTTTTTACTTTCCCCTTTAGTCAGTTTGCCATAACCGACCAAACCCTTTCTGTCCTGTTGCTCAATTTCGCCAACTTCTTGTCCCTTTGTATTAATTAACGCCCAAATAATTCCTTTTGGTTTTGCTTCTAGGCTCAAAGCAGAAATACCACCTAACCAATATTCTATTTCTCCACTAGGTTTTACCTTTCTCACAACCGCTTCAGCCCAGGGTTTTACGGGATTCAGGAAAAATGTTGGTTTTTGGCTGTTTGTTTCTGGATTAGCAGCAATTATAGGAGTTTGATACATTGATGACTTAATAGCAAGATCATTGGTACTACGCTCTAAATTCACAAAAGTATTACCTATACCTTCTACAGAACTTGCTTGCCACAAATAACGAGTAAGGATATAGGTAAAGGCTCCACAGTGAAATGTATCATTATCAAACTTCGCTTCTGCCGCAAACTGGTCAAATTGAGCCGAACCAATTGCCACACCTTTAGCAATACCCTTACGGCGCATATCATAAAGCTTTGCTTCCGATAGCTGCAAGTCTTTCATCCACCGTCGCTGAAATTCTAATTCTGTTTCACTTGGTTGAGCCGATTCCCCACTATCAAGTCGAGACGAAACAGCACGAAATACCAAATCACCCCGCGTACCTCCCCCTGAGTGACAGCTATCTAAAATTGCTGTGACGTTGTTAGTTTTTAGGGCATACATCAACAAAAATAAACTCCGCCCCATAATATCTTGAACTACATCGCTACGTTCTGTATTTCGGTCACGAGGTACAAGGGTACCGTTAAGCTTGTTGGTATTAGGAACTACTTCGCCATTGATAATTAGTTCCGGAATCGGATAGGGATCGATAATCCGCGAGCCATGTCCGGAAAAATGAAAAACAACTACATCTCCTGGTTTTGCTTGGTCAATTAAATGGGTTTGAAATTGATCTAAAATATTTTGCCGTGTTGGCTTTAAATCTGCTTCATCTGTAATGACAACGATATCTTTGGGATTAAAGCCAAAGCGATGTACCAGTAATTCATATTGCATTTCTACATCACTGAGACAACCTTTTAGGGATGGGATGCCTGATGGATAGGAATTTACACCAACTAGTAAAGCTAATTTTCGTGGGGTATTTTGAGCAATTACTTGAGCATAGCGATTAGCTTGCTGGGTAAAATTTGATTGACTTAGTGTAATTGCGCTGAGTGTAGAACCAGCAAATTGGAGAAAATGGCGACGTTTGATGGGAGGCATTATCGAACTTCCTTTCTTGAGTTAGCTTGAAAATCGCTTGATTGGCACAAATAGCATCTAGTTACTCCTAGTATTTTTACGGAGAAATACTAAATTATTGTCTTACAGATATGTAGGCAGGTATAAAATTTTTTGTGCGATCGCCAACTAAACTATACAGATGCAAAATTACAGGTTTTGACAGTTGTGCAAACATTAATGTGGCAATAGTTCCAGTTCTCTACCTAATCGGCCCTGGAACATTACCACTTATCCCTATCTCTGCTTCACAGCCTGCACCGCAGCATCAGCATTAACTAAACCACGACCGAAGAAATACTCTTGGGCGGAAACGGGTTTCGCCTTAGGGAAAATACCAGAAGGTCGTGAAACTGGAGCATCTACAACAGTTCCAAAACCGACTTCCTTCTGCAACCTATAGCGATTAGCATCAGCTTTAGAAAGATTGAGTCCATCATAGGTAGCAGTCTGATTGAGAATTGAGACAATTTCATCGCGGCTTAATCGCCGTTTTGGATCTTCTCCCTTCATCAGGGCCACTACTCCTGAAACAATGGGAGCCGAGAAAGAAGTCCCTTGTACCTGGACATACTTACCTAAGGGGTCTAACGCCAAACCCCAGGTGTAATCTGGTACAGACATTCCCTGCCAAAAACCATCCAACCAAGTACCACCTGTCGTTAAAATTCCACCACTGAGGCTATTTTGGATTTCGCCGCCGGGTGCGACTAGATCTAATCCGCCGCCATAACTGCTGTAGAAGGTGCGATTACCCGTCATATTTGTAGCACCTACTGATACAACACCAGGAATACCAGCCGGGAATCCAACTCCATCCAAATTTTCATTACCAGCAGAAGCAACTATTACCAAATGACGATGAGCATCCAACACATCAAAAATTTGCTCGGTTAATCCCTCATCAGGAAGCAAACCACCCAAACTCATATTGATCACATCAACATTTCTACTGGCAGCATAACCAATAGCTTCGGATAAACTTGCCATATTAATCGCACCACGTAAGCCAAAAACCCTAATTGGCAGGATTTGGGTATGAGGCGCAACTCCCAGAATACCTGCTTTATCTTCCGAATTAGCAGCAATCACACCCGCAGCCCAAGTACCGTGAAACTCACTCCCAATTTCAGCACGAATCAGATTGCGAATGCGATGAGCAATTTCACTGTCTGAAGCTTTAGGGTAACGCTGTTTTAAGATGCCCGACAGTTGTTGATATTTCTTTAATAATTGGTCAGATGGTAATTTAAAAGTGTCTTGAAATTCTGCTTGAATCTGTGACATTTCTTGGGAACTCAAGCGTGTATCAGCGTCACCTTCACCTGGGCTAGAAAAGTCCCAGCCATATTCCTCACCAGGTAATTTATCAGAGCGATCGCCAGATTTGTATGTCTTCTTCACCAAGTCGGGATGATCCCATTGAATCAAGCTATCAATTACCGCCACGACAACCCCACGTCCGCCATTGCTGTTGCGCCAGGCTTCCGTAGCGCGAATATCAGTCCGAGCTAACAGCTGACCCCGGCGAGGAGTACTATTTAAATGCCATTGCAAAGGTAGTAAGTTGGAAGAAATCGGAGTATCTTTTGGTTGGGGTAACTGTGCCAACTGCTGTTGTAAGCGTTCGGCGGCGTGAGGAGTTTCTGGTAAATTGGCTGCTGTTGCCAGCAATTGCGACATATGATCGGAAGTCGCTTGAATAAAATTCGGTGTTGCTGATTGCACTCCTGGTACTTGAGTTAGTTGATTAGCCACATGTAAAATTTCAGTCCCAGATACTGACTTAGAACGTACTAAGTAGCGGTTTTTACTAAATCTCAAGGGACGAAGTACTTCTAAATTGTGGCGCAGTAGGATAATTTGCCTTTGGCTCTCGGACATCTCGCCCTCAAAACTAATGACAATCTCGTTGGGTAGTACAATAACTGGCTCAGATTTTGTTTCTGGAGATGCTGACTGTGATTTACGGGATAAGATAGGTAATATTTCTTGCACGTAAGGCTGTTTTTGAATCTGCTGTTGAACTGTATTTAAGGAAGCACGAGTGCCAGAAGGTAGGTTAACTAGAGCGATGTTTTCTCCCAAAGGTTTAACATCTACATCAGAGCGATGATTACTACCAATGCTACGAGTATTACCGCCACCACGTCGTAAATCTTGTTGCAACTGTAAGTATAAAGGTTGGATAGAGCGAGAGCGTGTATTCTTGGGTTTAAAGCTCACAGCCACCGTATCACGGCGCAAATTCAAAGGAATTTTTTGTCCGTAAAATGTATAAAACAATTCATCTGCTGTTTGTGCCTGCGCGAACTCACGGTGTTGCTGAGGAAGCAGAGAAAAGCTGGTAGCACTGAAAAAACAACCTGCCAAAATCAGACTGGAAATTAAACGTCTCATAAGTGCGAACTGGGAATTAATTTTGCCAGATATGTGTATTTCTGATGATTTGGAGGATATGCAATTTCTCAGCAGCAGAGGTTGGCGCAAAATTGCATAAGGTCGATTTTCTCAGAAGTACTAAAAAATGAAAGCTCAAGTTTAAAAAGGCAGAAGGCAGAGGGCAGAAGGTTTTATTCAGATCGGAGTCGGAGTAACACCCCTCCTGTTGGAAGTCTTAAACCCTCGTTCCCTAAGGTTGCTGGCAGAGGGGACAGGTACGCAGGGTTAGGAGCAACTGCCGTGGCAGGAAGCAAAATTCCCTTCTGCCTTCTGCCTTCTGCCTCCTGCCCTCTGCCTTTCCCAATAACTGTTAAATTAGGGACTCAGTATGGAATCTCAAAAAATGGTTGGACTTGCGTTGAAAAGCATCGGCAATGTGACAATTAACAATGACCAATAAATACAAATACTTATGAGCGAGGCTTCAAGATATTGGCAATTGGTGAGGATTGATGCGGGAGGGAACCGGAGAATTCAACAGATACCTGCGGCGAAGTCGTTTTACTCACAAGTATTTGAGCGTTTGACACCAGATGCAGACATCCAGGGTAAATTGCTAGATTTATATCGCCATAGTTCTGGCGAGACTGCTTTACTAGCAGAACGTTGTTTGCTGTGTTTTCTATCTTGGATTCTTGAGCAAGGATGTCTGCAATTAGAAAGGAAATTTGGTCAAAAGCATAATTTTACTGCTAGCGATTTGTTCCCTTATGTCCTAGATGATGATGGTAAATTATCAACAGCCCGTGTATATCAATGCTTCTCGCAAAAAATTCTCCAGAGTTTTGATCCGCAGCAAAGTAGTCTGACTACTTGGGCGATAATGAAATTAAAGCAACAGCCTGAATTGAATAAAGTTTTATTAGAATGTGGTGTTTATTTAATTAGTAATTGGGCGATTTTAAATGATACTCAACCTAAACAATTAGAACGCATTTTCAAAGATTTTCATATTTTTAGCCAGGGTGGTTTTAGCGACGCAGCAATTAAAGAAGCGCAATCTATTTTAGAAAGCTATCATACTATCTACCGCTTGCAAAGACTGCAACAACGGAGAAAAGGTCTCAGGAGTAAATGTATTGCACCTGATACTCAACAATTACAAGATATTGCCCAAGATATTCAAAAGCATACAGGTCAAATTTTTGAGATTGAAGTTTTGAGTCAGAAACTGCAAAAGCTGGCTGCTCAATTGCGCGAGTACCGAATTTATGTTCGGGGTGGTTCTGTACAGACAAGTTCTCTAGACGCTGTGTATGGAAGCAAGTATAATTCTTTGATAGAAGAAATCCCGGCGACTGAAACTAATAATAGTTTAGAAGAAAACGACGAACAAACCGAATTTTTACAGTTTTATCGCCATCAATTTCAACTTAGCTTACAACAGGCTTTAGCTCAAGTTACAGAATCGCGAGTTAGATATTTAGAACGGAAAAAAGGCGATAAAGCCACGATGTTTTTAACTGCTTTGGAGCTATCTCAATGTCAAAAATTGGCAATGAAGGAAATTGCTGAATTCCTGGGATTGAGAGCGCAAGATTCGGTAACCAAGTTATTAAAGTTAAAAAACTTGCGGACTGATGTCCAGCAGGAAATGTTGGTAATTTTAAAGGACTCTCTCAAAGAAAAGGCTAAAGTATATGTTGATATCCAAGCTTTGAAAAACCTGGACGAGCGATTGACAAGCTTTCTGTTTGAGGAAATTAGCCAAATGCTGGAAAATTCCGAGATTCAATCAAGAACAATGAAAGCTCACCTAAAAGCTGATATTTTCGCCGAACGATTATGTGAATATATCCAAACTAGAAAAAGAAATTAAAACAAAATTATGACAAATTTATTAAGTAATCTTCCTCCCATGTCTTACCTTGATTTTGATGCTTTACCAACTTCAGCAGTTATTCTCTCACCCGATGAGATTGACCAAGCCGCAGTACTCAGTAATCAAGTTATTAATGAATCCAAACAATGGCAAGCTTATCTTCATTATTTAGCTTTATCAGCTTTTGAGCAATGGCTAGAAGAAAGAGCAGAATCTTTAACTATTAATCGCGAGCAATGTACAAGTTTACAACCAGTTTTAGCAAATTTTATTAGTGGCGTTGCTAATTTACAAGTAGGGGAATTTAAAGTCTGTTTAATTGCCACTGGTAGCTTGAGCGATGAAATGGTTAATATTCCCAGAGTAGTTGTAGATTTACCAGAGTTTATTCCCCACTTTTATGTTTTAGTGGAGGTGTTAGAAGAACAAGAAGCAGCAAATGTTTATGCTTTTTTAAGCTATGAAGAATTACAAGAGAATTTACAGACAACCTCTTTACAGTCAGATTGGAATTATCAACTGACAATATCCTGTTTTGATAGTAATCCAGACCGTCTCTTGCTTTATCTACGATGTTTGGAATCATCAGCAATCTCTTTACCTGTAATTCCTACAAATCGTAGTGCGATTTTAGCAAATATACAAAATCAGTTGGTGGAATTATTACCTCAGTTACAATCACCGAAACGGGAATTATCTGAAGTTTTAACTTGGGAACAAGCTGCTGCTGTTTTAACTAGTCCAGAATTGATCAATTGGGTTTACACATTACAAACACAAGCAGCTATAGAGAATATAGAGATTGGTAGCGCCAACCCAGAATCAACAGCTGCTTTTGCGTCTCTACAAGATGTAATTAAATTAATTACCCAACCTGCTTTAAATGCTGGACGTTGGTTGTGGGATGAGTTGGATGATTTAGCTGCTTCACTTTCTTGGGTGCTGTTACCCAGTTTTGCAGATGCTTCCCAAATGCGCCCAATACGTAGTCCTGAGGAAGAATTTGAGGTAATAGCTACTCAATTACGACAGAGGGGTTTAGAAATTCCCGTACAAGCGCGGGGTGCGTATCAAGATTTACTTTTAGCTGGGATACCTTTGCGGTTGTATGCTGTGACTTGGCATTTACTATCGGAATCTGAACAGCCAGAGTGGAGTTTGTTACTAATTTTGGGCGCACCTGCTTTAAGTAGTTTACCGTCTGGGATTAAACTTAGGGTCAGCGACCAAACAGGTATTTTGGATGAACCGGGATTAAATGCAGAGAGTGAAGATTCTTATATATTTACCCGTGTGGTTGGTAATTGGGATGAGAAGTTTTTGGTGAGTGTGAGTTTGATGGATGGCGTTGAGGTGACTTTACCGCCTTTTGCGTTTAATTTGGAGCGGTTACGGAATTGACGCGATTGGATACCAGAATTGGGCGATCGCTTTCACAATACTACTCTTCACTGGATAATTGCAATAAGCGGGTAATTGTTGCAAATGTCTGGTATGCTTTGGCTTTTTCTTTACAATATCTTTAAATAGCTTGTGATCTCCAGTATTAATACGGTCTGTCACATCAAGGTATCGTAATGATGCTGAGGTCATTTTTAAATTTTGGCATAACCTGGTTTGTCCTCAGAAATATAAGAGATTGAGTAATCAATCTTCTGTAGCCATATTAAGAGGAATAACCAATGTCTAAGAGTTTGAAGAGTTTCGCCCTAGTTAGTTTAGTGTTTTCACTGACTTGTGGTGTTGGGTTAGCGGCGAATGATGTGATAGTTAAGCATACTTTGGCGCAAACTGCAACCAGTTCGGATACTAAAGCAGATGCAGATAAGTTGTTTGAAGAAGGTGTACAGCAGTTTCGACGTGGGGAATATCCCAAAGCTTTGCAGACTTATCAACGGGTGCTGGAGATACGGCGAAAACTGGGGGATAAAGCAGGGGAAGCTGCCACTTTAAATAAATTGGGTGAGGTTTACAACGGCTTGAATCAACCTACCCAAGCTTTGGAAGTTTTGCAGCAAGCTGTAAATCTGTATAAAGTGATTGGGGATAAAGCTGCAATTGGCGAAGTGTTGGATAATATCGGCACGAGCTATAGATTAAATTTTGATGCTACTAAAGCATTAGAATTTTTCCAACAAGCTTTAACAATTCGTCGGCAAGTTAATGATAGAAAAGGTGAAGGTAAAACTCTCAGTAATATTGGATTTACTTACAGTAATCAAGAGCAATATCCTAAAGCCTTGGAAATTTTACAGCAAGCTTTAGCTATTCATAAAGAAGTAAAAGATACTGATCGGGAAGCATATACATTAATTAGAATTGGAATAGTTTATAGTAATTTACGTGATTATAAACGTGAATTTGAGTCATATCAACAGGCATTAAAAATAAGTAAAACCCTCGAAAATAAAGACGGAGAGTTGAGAGTTTTATTTAATCTAGGATGGCACTATAACAGTCAGGAAGATTATGTTCTTGCTGTGGATTATTGGCAAAAATCATTAATACTAGCGCGAGAAATTCAAAATAAATCATTAGAAGCTAGCAGCCTTGAAAATATTGGTGATACTTACTCTGTTCAAAAAGAATATAGCAAAGCTATTGAATTTTATCAGCAAGCATTAGTAATAAATAGAGGATTAAAAAATAAATCAAAAGAAGCAGATATTCTTCAGATGATTGGGAATATTTACTTTATTCAAGAACAGTACAAGCAAGCTAGTCAAATATATGAACAAGGATTAACCGTAGCTCAAGAAGCCAAAGATAAATTAAGAGAAGCTAGTATTATTACAGAAATTGGGAAAGTTTATTTTCAACAAAAACAATATTCACAGGCGATTGAAACTTATCAAAAAGCACTTAGTATCGCACAAGACTTAAAAAATAAATCTCTAGAAATAGGTATTCTTAGAGAATTAGGAAATATTTACTCCCAGCAAAATCAGTACGAACAAGCAATTAAAATCTACAAACAAGCATTAAGTATTGCACGAGAGAAAAAAGATAAATCTCTAGAAATTCGTATTTTAGGAGAGATTGGAGATGCTTATAAAGACCAAAACATGTATGACAGCGCTCTTCCATTTTATCAGCAAGCACTACCACTTCTATCAGCAATTGAAGATAACACATTCAAAGCAAATTTTCTAATTGTTATCGGTCAAACTTATTTATTTCAAAATAAAGATGATCAAGCAATTGAATTATTTCAACAAGCCTTAAAAATTTATCAGACGCTTCAAAATAAAGAAGGGCAACTGACTGCTTTGCAGAAAATTCTTGCAGGGCATAATTCTAAAGCTGTAGACTTCTTTGTTAAAGAATTATATGGTCAAGCGAAAGTAGAATATTCTCGTGTCATAGAACTAGCTCCATCAGTTATTAATCTTGCAAAAGAACTAAATAAACCAAAAATTCAAGCATCTACTTTGGCTGATTTAGGTGCTGCTTATGCTTTTATCCATGAAAATAAAAAGGCAGTTGAAACTTTACAACAGGCTGCCAAAATGGCTCGCGATCTGAAAGATTTAGTCACTGAAGCAACAGCTTTAGGAACCTTAGCCAATATCTATCGATCTCAAGGAGAACATCATAAACAATTAGAAGTAGATAAACGATATTTAGAAATAAAAAGAGAAGAAAAATCAAAATCACAACAAGATTATGGTTTATTGGGAGAAGTATTTGCTTTAAAATCTCTAGCTAGTACTTATAATGTTTTGGGAGAGCATAAAAAGGCAGTTGCAACATATCATGAGGCTTTACGTATAGCCCAGCAAATAAAAATTGATAAATTACCATCCAATGTTCGGGATAATGCTGTGGAAGCAGAAATTTCTGCTTTGGGAGGTCTACAAACAAGTTATAGTCTCTTTGGTAAATCTAATCAAGCTTTAGATTTTGCTCAACAAGCTGTCAAAAAAGCTCAGGCATCAGGTATAAAAGAATATTATGCAGAAGCTTTAATTGACTTAGCTAAATTATATACTGATGACTTCAAAGATTTTCCTAAAGCAATCGATATATGTAAGCAAGCCTTAACTATCGCTCAACAAATCAAAGAACCTAAAGTTGAAGCAAACGCATTAAAACAACTCAGTAATATTTACACCAAACAAGGTAATCACACTTCTGCCCTGGAATCTGCACAGCAACTTTTGGCTATAGCCAAGCGAGTAGAAAGTCCCTCTCTGGAAGAAGATGCTTTAAATAACTTACGCGATATTTACTTTAGCCAGGGTAACTTTATTAAATCTCTAGAGATAGCACAACAAAATCTGCAAATAGTACAAAGCAAAATGGTTGGGAATGAAATTATTGTTTTGCTAAATCTTATTGAAAATTACATTTATGTAGGTGATACAAATAAAGCATTGGAGACAGCACAGCAAGCTTTAGCTTTAACAAGAAAACAGTCAAATTTATTGTTTGAACCAGGTATTTTAGTATATCTCAGCAAAGTATATAAATTCCAAGGAGAATATGACAAGGGTATTAAAACAGCAGAGCAAGCAATAAGTATTTCACGTCAAATTAATAATTTTACTTTAGAAATCGAATCTATAGCGGCTTTAGCTACTATTTATGAAGCCACAGGACAGTATCAACAAGTGACGGCTCTTGGTGAACCTTTACTTGGTAAAATTCAAAAGTTAAATAATCCAGTCAGAAAGGCAGAAGTTTTAATTGTTGTAGGTAAAGCATACGGATTAACTGGGGAGTACACAAAGGGTAAACAATTAGTCGAGCAAGGTTTGGCAACTGCCCGTGAATTGAAAAATCCACTATTGGAAGTCCAGGCTTTAAACGCATTAGGTAGTATTTACAGTTCCCTGAATGATTATGGACAAGCTTTAGATTTAACACAGCAAAGTTTAAAAATTGCAGAGCAACTTAAAAGTCCTATCATTCAAGTTGATACCTTATATTTTTTGGGAGATATTTATAGCAAACTAGGAGACTACAAAAATAGCGCTAAGTATTATGAACAAGCATTGACAATAGTCAAACAGTTCAACAATCGTCAGGGCGAAGGTACACTTTTATTAGCTCTAGCTAGTAATTACTTTTATCAAGGAGAAACGAATAAAGCTATAGATTCAGCAACAAAAGCATTGGTGATTTTTACAGATATTAAAGAACCTCGCTTAGAAGCTTTAGCAAAATTAATTCTAAGTGCTGGCTATGGTGAATCGAAAGATGATGCAAAAGCGATGGAATCTGCTCAAGCATTTTTGGACTTTGCGAGAAAAAACCAAAATAGTGTTTGGGAAAAGTTAGCTTTCAGTAATATTGGTAGTTTACATCGTAAGTTTGGCAGAACAGAACAAGCAATAGTTGCTTATCAACAAGCTTTAGCAATTAAAACAGATAATCAAGTAAAAGGTGCAGACGCAGGTATTTATGCTGGATTAGGACGGGTTTATCAGGATTTAAATCAACCTAATATTGCTATTGCAAATTATAAGAAATCTGTGAATAGGCTTGAAGAAATTCGTGGTGGTATTGAAGGCTTACCCAAAGAATTACAAAACTCTTTCTTAAATTCAACTATTGATTTCGCTCAAATGAAGGTATCGGATATATATGCTCAACTCGCAGGTTTGTTAAATGATCAAGGAGCATATAATGAAGCGTTCCAAATCCGGTTACTTATAGAAGAACAAGAAATTCGAGAAGCAAGAGGTTCTAGAGGTAGCACAGAAGGTAAATTAAATATCCCTCTCACTCCCACAGAAGCAAAGATTCCCGAACAAGGTAAAATCACACTTGCTTTGGCTAGTCAGATAAGTGAATGCGAAAGAACTAAATGCAGTCAACTCACTGAGCTTAATAATAAGCTCAGTGCTTCAATTCAACAAGTAAATAAAGAATTGAAGAAAATTGAAGAAGAAATTAAGGATAATCGTGCTAAAGATGAACAATTCTTTAATCCGAAAGGATTCGCAAAAGCCCAAGCAATTGTTGAAGCCCAAGCAAAGGAAACACGCGCAAACAGCGTTATGATTTATCCCTTGGTACTAGAAAATGAATTGTGGTTACAAGTATATGGACAAAACGGGCTAGTCAAAACAGAGAAAGTCCAAGTATCAAGGAAGGAATTAAGAAATACAGTCAAAAAATTTCGTGAGTTAATCGGAAAATGTGAACCAGAAGGTTATTACTGTAGTGTAAAAGATATTGCCGAAATACAGCCTATCAGCCAACAACTCTACAGATGGCTAATTAAACCTTTAGAGAAGGAATTAACGGATAATCAGGTCAAAAATCTGATTTTTGCGCTACATAGAGAAATTCGCTATATTCCCATGAGCGCACTTCATGATGGGAAACAATATCTAATCGAAAAATACACAATTCATAATGTCACTACAGAAAAGATTGAAGAGCAAGATAAGCTACCTACTAATATTCAAAATACCCCCCTTTTAGCAATGGGATTATCGGAACCTGCTCCCGATCCAAATCCTAATTCTAATAAGAGTTTCCGTGCTTTATTAAATGTACCCAAGGAATTAGACGCTATTGTTCGTGAAAATACCAACGATAAGCAAGGAATTTATCCAGGAAAAGAGTATTTAAATAAAATCTTCAATTTTGAAACATTGCGAGATAATTTGAACAAATACAAAATTCTTCACCTTGCTACTCACGGTGTATTTGACTCAACAACCCCAGAACAATCTTATATCTTAATGGGAACTGGTACACCATTAACACCGGATATGATTTCTAGCTTGACAGGATTAAAGGATATTCATTTGGTTGTTTTGTCAGCTTGTCAAACAGCCCTGGCTACTTCTACAAATCAAGATGAAGCTCAGGACGGTGTAGAAATTAATACCCTTGCTTACGAGTTTATGAATCGAGGTGCTAAATCGGTAATGGCTTCTCTTTGGAAAGTTGATGATCCTAGTACATCTCAACTAATGCAGTTATTTTATAAAAATCTTGCTACTGGCAAAATGACGAAATCTGAAGCATTACGTCAAGCACAACTTAGCATAATAAAAGGTAATAACTCTACGAACACAAATATTGATAAACGTGGTGCTTACTTAGAACCAGGTGCATTACCCAGAAATGAGCAGCGCAAAAGTAGTTACTCTCACCCCTACTACTGGGCACCATTTATTTTAATTGGTAACGGTTTATAAACAACATCAGAGATGCAATTAATCGCATCTCTCTTCACTAATAAATAACGCACTACCAATCAGTAAGCACACATGAGCAACTTTTATCTCAAAGTTCAACACATTGAAAAACTTTGTTTATTTCAACTCAGTTGGGGAAAAGGACAGCAGCTAAATGTGACAATTCCCTATCCTCAAAATCTCACCATACTTTATCAAGATTGGCAACGTTCCTATCTAAATTATTACAAAAATTACAAAACACAATCAGTACGTGGTCGGATAGCAGATAGTGGTGTAATTTCTACTCCTCCGACTGATTGGCAGGCAAAATTAGTGCAAGCGGAAGCTAAATTTTTGTTGGAATTTCATAAATGGTTGCGTTGTGCAGAATTATATGAAATTCGTATGGCTTTGGCTAATGTAGTAGGGGAGAAAGAAAAGATAGAAACCCTTTCTCAATCACCAGAAATTACAAATCTTTTTCTTACTTGTAACACCATAGATTTAGAACGCTTTCCTTGGGAATCGTGGGAAATTGGTACAGAATTTGCACTTTCTTCGGGAAAAATTCGTATTGTTCGTACCCCTGTAAATATTCATCGAGGATTTGCACAGAAAAATCCTCGGCTTACTCGTAAAGTTAGAGTGTTAGCAATATTAGGTGATGAAACTGGCTTGGATTTCAAAGCTGAAAAGCAAGCAATGCGTCAATTTAAAAATATCATTGATGTCAAATTTGTAGGTTTACAGCCAGAAACAAGTATTACAGATTTAAAAACTAAAATCAAAGATGCTATTACCTCTGAATTAGGTTGGGATATCTTATTTTTTGCTGGACACAGTAATGAAAATAATATCACAGGAGGAGAAATTAGTATTGCTAAAAATGTCACTTTATCGATTAGTGAAATTGCACCATTATTAAGTATCGCAGTAGAACGTGGGTTACAATTTGCAATTTTTAATTCCTGCAATGGTTTGAATATTGCTAACTCTCTCATTGACTTGGGTTTGAGTCAAGTTGCTGTGATGCGCGAACCCGTTCATAATGCTGTCGCCGAGGAATTTTTACTACACTTTTTACAAGCCTTGGCGGAATTTAAAGATGTTCACGAAGCTTTATTATTAGCATCCCAATATTTGAAGACAGAGAAAAACCTTACATATCCCAGTGCTTATTTAATTCCTTCTTTATTTCGTCATCCCGAAGCACCTTTATTTAAGGTTGAACCATTTGGTATTAAACAAAGACTTAGAAAAATTATTCCCACTCGAAAAGAAGGTATAGCACTTGCAGCTTTATTATTAATTAGCTTACAAATTCCCATCCAAAATCACTTATTAGGACGCAAATTGTGGGTACAATCTCTCTATCGTCAACTAACAGGAAAGGTTAACCAGCAAGAGGTTCCTCCCGTATTACTTGTAAAAATAGACGACGAATCAATTAAAAAATCTAAAGGTAAAATCAGCAACCCTAGACCGATGAACCGCGAATATATTGCGAGTTTAATCAATCGGCTAACAGATAGAAAAGCGAAAATAATCGGGATTGATTTTATATTAGATAGACACCAACCCGAAAATGATAAAAGTTTAGCTCAAGCAATTAAAAAAGGTGTTAATACATCGCCTAATCCAACTTGGTTTATCTTCGCAGGAACTGAATCTGATGCTGGAGTTTGGCAGACTGCGATCCCTGAAATTGCTAGTTTCAATTGGAGTTTAGATGGAGAAATTGAAATCTTATTTTGTGATAAAATACAGCGTATCCCTTGTTATATGACACTGTTACCATCATCAAATAATAATTCAACACCTTTCACTTTTGCAGGTTTATTAGCTTTATCACATCAATTACAATATTCTCTCGATGATTCCAGTAAAGATAGTAACAATAATCTCAAAATTCCCCAACCTAAACTAGATAGTCAAAGCAATTTTTGGCAGCAGTTAAATAGCTATCTCAACCGGAATAAACATAATATACTAGATAAGACAATTTTAAATTCACCTCGTTCTCGCTTGCAACCGATCGCAGATTACAGTACTATCATTTCCCAAATGTGGCTGCATCCAATTATTGATTTTTCTATCCCTCCCAATCAAATATATGAATCCGTCCCTGCTTGGAAATTGTTAGAACAAGATAGTAAAAATCTACCTTTGGCGAACCTACAAAAACAAGTAGTTATCATCGCAGCAGGGGGATACGATGAAGCGGGAATGTCAATAGATAAAGAAGATAATTTTGATGTACCCCCAGCACTAGATTTTTGGCGATTGCAACAGGGAAACAATAGCAGAATTATACCTGGTGGAGAAGTTCATGCTTATATGGTGCATCATTTTCTCACACAGAGATTGGTTATACCTATTCCTGATGTTTGGATATTGGGGATTGCTATTTTGATGGGAAAATATTTCTACTATTTATTACGCAAACATTCCCACTATTGCTGGCAATGGCTGATGCTAATTTCTTTACTAACAGTCGTTTATGGAATTATTAGTTTGGAAATATACATATCATCCCTAGCGATTATAATACCTTGGTTTTTACCATCTGCGACCGTTTGGACATATTTCATAACAGGTTTTTTACGGAGAAGGGTTTATGAATAATTACAACTGGATTTTACCCAGCTTGTTGATATCTGCAATGACTGTTACATTGCTCCCTGTTTTGCCAAATCAAGTATCCCACGCCGAAAAGCGTCCAGCACAGCCGTCTTTTTCTTGGTGGAATCTTTTTCGGAGGAACCCTCCAGTGGGAAGGGGTAAAGGCGCACCACGTCCAATCATTAATGGTGTTTGTATTGCTGCACCAGATCGTGGTGAGATAATTTGGAGCGATCGCCCGTTTATAATTTGGCAAGGAAATCTGAAAAAAATCGGACTTTCTCAGGGTATTCCCGATGCGAGTGCAACTGACAATATTCAAATCGGACAGCTTTATGCAACTTATACGGGGAATCCCTTGCTACCTGCTCAACAATACCATTGGTCAGTAGCAATTGAGAATTCTTGGGCGGGAAATATTGCGTTTAAAATCATGGAACCCCAGCAAAAACAGCGCATTACCAATGATTTGCAGCAATTGGAGCAGCAAGAAAAAGCTAAGGGTGTAACTGCTGAGGGTATCGCATTTGCAAAAGCGAAGTATTTTTTAGAACAAGACCCACCATTGCGGTCAGATGCATTGCAGCAAGCTTACTCGGTGGACAAACCTTCACCAGAGTTAGTTAAAATCCGGGAAGAGATTGTGAAAGATTTTTGTAAACCAAATTAACCACAGACTAAGAATTTTCAACTGGTTGAGATGCCTAAAATTAAGCCCCAAATTGTTGTTATACAAGAGTTTGGGCATTTATATCACTTTCGACATCATAAATGCTGGCAGAAAGATTATTATGAGAAAAAGAAGTTGCGATCGCTGTCTATGAATCTTCAATCCGTTGTAAGTTTAAACAAGCTGCCTCTTCATATCCTAGTTGAACGGCTGGATTCAGGGCATTTTATCGCATCAGTATCAGAATTAGCTGATTGTGTAGCCGAAGCTGAAAATCGTGAGGATGCGATATCTTCGATGGGCTACGCCTACGCATTTCTACAGGAAAAAATTAAAGAAAGGCTGGCAAATATTGAGATTTTGACGATAGAAGTTGCAAATAATCCCTGGACAGATTTTATTGGTATGTTTGAGGGAGATGAGGATTTTGCACAGCTGGCTGAGGAATTGCGGACAGAGCGCGAGTTAGATATCAATGGTGCAGCATGAGCCTTTGGTTGCTAGATACTGACCATGTATCGCTACTGTTGGATGGATGAAATCGATCAGCGTGGGAAAAAATGCCCACATTACTTGTTTTTGCTCAATTCCTTGAGAGAGAAGGTTCAACAATAACTTGCTTGGTACGCTAAAAAAAGCATAACCTCTTGTGGTTGAGAAATACGAGTAATTACTGAAAGATTTAAAGGGCTGAAAAAATGCGTAAAAGTCTGAATTGCTGTAACCGCCGAGGTAATAGGCTTTATAAAGCCAAAAATAAGTTATCAATATTTGTTTATCGGGCTACATTTGTTACTGTGTTGCTTTCGTTGATATTTCCCGTAGGTTTAGCATCTCCGCAGATGAGAGAAGTAGAGGGTGGGGTAAGTAGTAAATTAGTAGCACAAGGACAGACACAGCAACAGCGACTAGAAGAATCAAGGAAACTAAATAAACAGGGACTTAAATTATTTCGCCAAGGTAAATATAAAGAAGCCCTAGAGTTATTCGAGAAAGCGCTAGTAATTACTCATCGTTCGCGTAATCGATTCTGAAAATAAAGAATTCATCAAAATGGTTAAAAGGCTTACAAAAAAAGGATTAATCGCATCAAACTTTTATCCATATACCCTTTAGAGGCGTGGTTAGTTCACAGTGCGATGACGGTGCGATCGCACCGATACATTCAGATTCCTACTGAAATCTTTGAGGGAAATCGGGTAAGTGTAAGCTTTCTATTCTGATTACCAAAACCAAAGCTATATATAGTAGGAATTTCATGGTTTTTTGGGAATTAATTATTTCCGATTTGGATTACGCGAATGGTGAGTAATTAGTAGAGAAATTAGTGATAAAGAAATTGAAAGTAGAATTTTAAGCAATATTGGTTCAGTTTACGACAATCTGGGCGAGTACAAACAGGCACTAGATTATTATCAACAAGCTTTAACTATCGCTCGACAAATCGATGATAAATTCGGCGAAGGTAGAATTTTAGACAACATAGGACAAGTTTACGATCATCTGGGAGAGTATCAAAAAGCATTAGATTATTATCAACAAGCCTTAACCATTTCTCGACAAATTGAGGATAAATTCGGCGAAGGTACAACTCTCCACAATATTGGAAAAATATATGACAATCTGGGAGAGTATCAAAAAGCATTAGATTATTATCAGCAAGCCTTAATCATTGCTCAACAAATTGATGATAAAGCTGGCGAAGGTACAACTATTAATAATATTGGTTTAGTTTATCGCAGGCTGGGTCAGTATCAAAAAGCATTAGATTATTATCAACAAGCTTTAACCGTTGCTCGACAAGTGGAAGACAAGGAACTTGAAGGTACAACGATTAACAATATTGGGTTGATTTATAATAGTTTGGGACAATATCAAAGAGCCTTAGATAATTATCAGCAAGCTGTAATTATTGCTCAACAAATCCTTGATAAAAGACTAGAGGGTATAATTCTCAGTAATATTGGGGTAGCCTACGACAATCAGGAAGAATACCAAAAAGCATTAGATAATTATCAACAAGCTTTAACTATTGCTCAACAAATTGGTGATAAAGAAGGTGAAGAAACTACTCTTGGTAATATTGGAGAAGTTTACCGCAGGAGAGGAGAGTATCAAAAGGCGTTAGATTATTGGAACCAAGCATTTAACATTGCTAAACAAATTGGTGATCAAGAAGGTGAAGGTACTTATTTAAACAACATTGGAGTAGTTTATAACAATCTAAAAAAATACCAAAAAGCATTAGATTATTATCAACAAGCATTACCTATTCGCAAACAAATTCGTGATAATACTGGCGAAGGTGGAACTCTCAATAATATTGGAGTAAATTATATAGATCAAGGTAATTACTCCGAAGCGGAAAAACCTCTATATGCTGCTATTAAAATTTGGGAGTCACTACGGGCAACATTAAATGATGAGCAAAAAATATCAATATTTCAACAACAAGCCACTACCTATCGCTGGTTACAAAAAGCTTTAATCGCCCAAAATAAAATAGAACAAGCATTAGAAATATCTGAACGCGGTAGAGCCAGAGCCATTATTGATTTAATCACCTCAAAATCAACCAGAAGTAACGAATTTTTAAACACAATCCCATCCATTGCTCAAATTAAAAAAATTGCTCAACAGCAAAAAGCTACACTTGTGGAATATTTCTTAGCCAAGGATGCAAAACTTTATATTTGGGTAGTTAAACCCACAGGAGAAATTGCATTTAAACAAGTAGATTTAAAATCCCTCAAAACACCTCTAAAAAATTTAGTAGAAACCAGTCGTCAATCTATTGGTGTTATAAAACAACGTGGTGCTGAAATTGAAAACCCACCCCTACCAAGTGCAGAAACTCAAAAGAAACACTTACAACAACTCCACGAACTCCTAATTACACCCATCGCCAAGCATCTTCCTAAAAACTCAGGCGATCGCGTAATTTTTATACCCCACGAATCCCTATTTCTCGTCCCCTTCCCAGCGCTCAAAGATGCAAACAACAAATACCTGATTGAAAAGCATACCATCCTCACTGCTCCAGCAATTCAGGTATTAGACTACACCCGGAAAAACACAGAAACATTAAATATTGCATCTCTGCAACCAGGAGATACATTACTGGTAGGGAACCCAATTATGCCAATTACAGGGATTCCCCCCGTACAACAACGTCCTTTACCCGGTACGGAAAAAGAAGCGAATAAAATAGCCCCCATCCTCAACACTCAACCTCTAATCGGTAAACAAGCAACAAAATCTGCCGTACTGCAAAAAATATCAACCGCCAAAATAATTCATTTAGCTACACATGGATTACTTTATGGCTTTGGGGAAAGAATACCAGGTGCGATCGCACTTGCTCCCGATACTCCTGGTGTCAACGAAGGATTGCTCAAAACAACCGAAATCATTAACTTAAATTTGAAAGCAGACTTAGTAGTTTTAAGTGCTTGCGATACTGGTGGCGGGGAAATCACAGGTGATGGAGTCGTGGGATTATCCCGTTCCTTGCTGACTGCGGGAGCAGAGAGTGTAATCGTTTCTCTCTGGGCAGTTGATGATAGTTCCACGTCAGATTTAATGGTGGAATTTTACCGCCAATTACAGCAAAATCCTGACAAAGCCAAAGCCCTACGTCAAGCAATGTTAAGCACAATGAAAAAATATCCCCATCCCATACACTGGGCGGCTTTCACCCTCATTGGCAACGCCGAATAAACGGGAATTCAAAAAAAATTTCACCAAGCCGCAAAATTTTGGCATATCCTCCTTACTCCCAGAAATACATATAACCAAGAAAGCAAAAGATACTTCCAGAACGGAAAAAACAATTGTAATTCACTCTGCCGAAAGTATCTAGTTTTCTTTTGCAAACACTACTCAACAATCATCAATCATTCAGGAATCAGAAAAATGAAAAAATTCACATTAGCACTCGGCATGGCTGTATTAGGTGCGATTATTTCTAGTCCTAAAGTTTTGGCAGAAAATCTCAATCAACCAGAACCAATCCTGATTGCTCAAACTCAAACTCAACTTAAGCCACAACTACAGCTACCTTCAATCAAACCTCAATCTACACATACCTACAACTCTGGAAATAGTAACAATATCGAGTCCTTATTAAATCAGGCAACAGAGTATCTACAAAAGGGCAATTATGACCAAGTAATTGAGAATTGTAATCAAATTTTACAACAAGATAAAGATAATTATGGAGCTTATATACTGCGAGGTTTAGCATATATCCAAATAGAAAAGTATCAGCCCGCAGTTGATGATTTTAATCAAGCAATTCGGATTGAGCCAAATTCCCATTACTCATACTTTGGTAGAGGTTATGCTTACTTGTACTTAAAAGACTACGAACAGTCACTAGCAGATTTTAATCAAGCAATAAAATTAGATTCAGATTTCGCCCATGCTTATTTTTGGCGTGGTATTGCTCAGGGTAATTTAGGTAATAAACAAGGAGCAGTTGCAGATTTAAAACAAGCTGCGGAACTGTATAAAAGAGAGGGTAAAACTGAGAATATGAAGACAGCACTTGACCTGCTAAAGCAAATTAGTTAATGCAAATACTAAGCCCAGATTCCCATCTGTTTGGAGGGGAATCTGTAGCACTCACATTTCTGATAACTGAGCTTTATGGTATTTTAAGTATAAATACGGATAAAACAGGTGCGTTACGTCAAGCGATGCTGGAAACGATGAAAAAGTATCCAAATCCTCGCGATTGGGCTGGTTTTACGTTGGTTGGTTTGTTGTAGTGGGGGTATGGCTATGCGTTCCTGCAAAGTTGGGTTAAGTGTGTTTGTTTGTCTATTGGCTATTTTTTCAACTTCATTGAGTTCTCGGTTGCCAATAGTGTTTACTGAATCGCGGGTTTTGGCACAGACGGTGGATGAAAGGAAAGCGGAAGCTGATAGGTTTTTACAGCAAGGTATTGAGCAGTTTCAAACGAGTCAATTTGAAGCAGCGTTACAATCTTGGCAAAAAGCACTACAAATCTACCGCGAAATTAAAGACCGTAATGGTGAGGGTCAATCTCTCGGCAGTCTTGGTGCTACCTATGGAGCTTTGGAAAACTACCCCAAAGCCATTGACTACCTTCAACAATGGTTAGTAATTGCCCACGAAATTAAAGACCGTCAAGGTGAGGGTAATGCACTGAAAAATCTCGGTCTTGCCTACAATAACTTGAGAGACTACCCAAAAGCCATTGACTACCATCAACAATGGTTATTAATTGCCCGTGAAATTAAAGACCGTCAAGGTGAGGGCACTGCGCTGGGAAATCTTGGTATTGCCTACTATTCCTTGGGAGACTACCCCAAAGCCATTGATTACCATCAACAAAGCTTAAAAACCACACGAGAAATTAAAGACCGTCAAGGTGAGGGCACTGCACTGAGAAATCTTGGTATTGCCTACTATTCCTTGGGAGACTACCCCAAAGCCATTGACTACCTTCAACAAAGCTTAAAAATCACACGGGAAATTAAAAACCGTCAAGGTGAGGGTGCTGCGCTGGAAAATATCGGTATTGCCTACTATTCCTTGGGAGATTACGCCAAAGCTATTGACTACCTTCAACAAAGCTTAAAAATCGCCCGCGAAATTAAAGACCGTAAAGATGAAGGGCAATCACTGGGAAATCTGAGTTCCGTCTACAATGCCTTGGGAGACTATCCCACAGCAATTGACTACAATCAACAAAGCTTAAAAATCGCCCGCGAAATTAAAGACCGTAAAGATGAGGGACACTCACTTGGCGGTTTTGGTTTTATCTACCGTTCCTTGGGAGAATACACAAAAGCAATTGACTACCAGCAGCAAAGCTTGGCAATTGCACGAGAAATTAAAGACCGTTTACTTGAGCGTCAATCACTGGTAGAACTTGCTAATATTTTTGGTATTTTGGGAGACTACCCAAAAGCAATTGACTACCAAAAACAAAGCTTGGCGATCGCACGAGAAATTAAAGACCGTAATGGTGAGGGTATAGCACTGGGAAATCTCGGTATTACCTACTTTTATTTGGAAGATTACCCCAAAGCTATTGATTACTATCAACAGGCATTGACAATCACACGAGAAATTAAAAATCGCAAAGATGAAGGTAATGCACTGATGCATCTAGGATCTGCTTACTGGAAGCAAGGAAAACTTACTTTAGCAGAGAGTACCTTAATGGAAAGCATAAAAGTTTATGAATCTCTCCGAGGTCGGGAATTAAAGGATAGTGAGAAAGTCTCAATTTTTGAAACCTATATTAATGCCTATCGGATTTTGCAACAATTTCTCATTGCTCAGAATAAAACTGATGCAGCTTTAGAAATATCCGAACGTGGAAGGGGAAGAGCATTTGTGGAGCTACTTGCCTCCCGTTTATCAACTAACTCCAAAGAAAAATTTCCAACCCCACCCAATATTACTGAAATTAAAAAAACTGCCAAATCACAAAATGCTACCCTTGTTCAGTATTCGATTATCGGTGGCAATTTCAAAATTAATGGTAAACAACAATGGAAAGAATCAGAGCTATATATCTGGGTCATAAAACCCACAGGAGAAGTCATCTTCCGCAAATCTGACCTCAAACCATTATGGCAGAAAGAAAAGACAAATTTAGAGGAATTAGTTAAAACCAGCCGTAAATCAATTGGTGTCAGAGGTGCAAAAATGGAAAACCCACCTCTAATCAATCCAGAAAAACAGAAAAAACGCTTACAAAAACTCCACGAAATATTAATCTCACCCATAGCTGACCTATTGCCCAAAAAAGAAACCGATAAAGTAGTATTCATACCCCAAGAATCATTATTTCTAGTTCCTTTCCCTGCATTGGAAGACAAAAATGGCAAATACCTGATTGATAAACATACCATCCTCACATCTCCATCAATTCAAGTTTTAGATTTAACTGAAAAACAATATCAAAAACGTGAAAAGAAAACCCTACAGACCAATGATATGCTGATTGTAGGTAATCCCATCATGCCTAAAGTTCCAATCAAAATTGGCGTCACACCGCAACTATTACCACCTCTACCTTACGCAGAAAAAGAAGCTAAAGTCATCGCTAATTTATTTAAAGTTCAACCCTTAATTGGCAAGCAAGCAACAGAATCCACCGTAGTCCAACGCTTACCGCAAGCACAAATTATTCACTTTGCCACCCACAGCTTATTTGATGATGTTCGCGGTTTAGATAGTTCCATTGCTCTAACACCCGAAAATTCTAACTCCTCCTCATCTCCTCTCACCAAAGAAGAGCAAAAACGCGATGGACTACTAACCGCAGAAGAAATTTTCGGCTTGGAATTCAAAGCAAATTTAGTAGTTCTCAGTGCTTGCGACACAGGTAGAGGAAGAATTACAGGAGATGGTGTTATCGGTTTATCTCGCTCTTTTATTAGTGCCGGAGTACCCAGTGTTATCGTCTCCCTCTGGTCAGTTGATGATGGTTCAACCGCATTTTTAATGACTGAGTTTTATCAAAATTTGCAACAAAAAATGGACAAAGCCACAGCATTAAGAAAAGCCATGCTCGACACCAAGAAAAAATATTCAAATCCATCACAATGGGCAGCTTTTACCCTCATCGGTGAATCTCAATGACCTACCCTTTGCAACGAAATAGGAAATTTTAAAGCCTTTATCTTTACAGAAAATACGTCAAAACTGGCATATCCTCCTACACCCCCAGAAATACAAATCACCAAACAATCTAAAATCCAAAATCACCATGTCTTACATCAAACGCCGTCAATTTATTCAATTCGCTGGTTCTGCTTTAGCCACAATGGGTATCAGCCAGTTAGACATCATGCGTCAAGGAGAACGTTACGCAAAAGTTTTAGCACAAGACACACCCCGCAAACTGGCGTTACTGGTGGGAATAAACGATTATAAAAACAGCATACCTACTCTAGGAGGTTGCTTAACCGATGTTTCCTTACAAAAAGAGTTACTAACCAACCGCTTTGGTTTTAACGAAAAAAATATTCTGACTTTAACCGACTCACAAGCCACACGCCAAGGTATTTTACAAGCATTTGACGAACACCTAATCAAGCAAGCCAAACCTGGTGATGTTGTAATTTTCCATTTTTCTGGACATGGTTCGCGTGTCAAAGATGAAGATATGCCCGGTGGACTCAACGGTACAATTGTCCCTGTTGATAGTTCCTTTCTTCCCAATGGTGGTGTGGTGCAAGATATTATGGGAGGCACACTGTTTTTACTCATGTATGCATTGCAAACCACAAATGTCACTGTGGTATTAGATTGTTGTTACTCAGGGGGTACAAAGCGGGGAAATTTTGCCGTTCGTTCCCGTGATGGTGGAAGTAATTTCTTACCTAGTAAAGAAGAATATGAAACACAGCGTAAATTATTAGAAAGAATCCCACTGTCACAACAAGATTTTATTACCAAACGCCGCCAAAATGTTGCCAAGGGAATAGTAATTACATCTGCAAAACCAGATCAATTTGCTGTAGATGGTCAATTTAGTGACTTTCGTGCTGGAGCTTTTACTTACGCTTTAACTCAATATCTTTGGCAAGTAAACAGCAATGAAGCTTTTGCTAAAACTTTCGCTTATGTTCGCCATAATGCTCGCACGATAGCATGGAATACTGGCGGTTTTCAAGAAGCAGAAATAGAAAGAAACATCAAAAATCTCAACTCTCCATTATACTTTTTACCTCCTAAAGCAACTCCCGCAGAAGCCGTCATTACTGGTGTGAATGGCAACCAAGTAAATTTATGGTTGGGTGGAATCGAACCCCAAAGTCTAGAGAGTTTCAATAAAAGTGCAACTTTAACAGTTATTGATGAAAAAGGAGAAGCACGGGGACATGTACAAATTGAATCCCGTCAAGGCTTATTTGCTAAAGGTAAATTACTCAACAACACACGCACACAAACAGCATTAGCAAAAGGAACTCTTTTACAAGAGCGTATCCGCACTATTCCTAAAGATATAACTTTAAAAATCGGACTAGATGATAGTTCTCTTGATAGTAATATCATTGCTCAAGCGAAACAAGCATTACAAACAATACCTGGTATTGAAGCCTTAGCTCTGCGACAACAAGAAGTGCAATATATATTTGGTCGGATGACTCAAGCCAAATATCAAGAATTACAGAAACAAAAAATCCCAAATTTACCTGCTGTAGGTAGCTTTGGCTTATTTACACCTACCTTAGACGCAATTATTGTTAATTCCTTTGACGATGCCGGAGAAACATTAAATGCCGCAGTGCAACGCTTAAAATCAACACTTAAATCATTCTGGGCTGCTAGAGTTGTTAAAAATATTATTGGCAATAAAAATACATCAAAAATCAATATTTCCGTCTCCATGATCGTTGCTGATAGTCAAGAACCTCTCGCCAATACTTTTACACCTCGTGGAGCCAAAACAAATAATGACAATGGAAACCAATCAGCACCATCAAAACCAGTAAGTATTTCCGATTCTGGTATACCAAAATTACCCTTGGATACAACAATAGCCTTCCAGGTTCACAATCAAGAATCCGTACCTCTTTATGTCACTATTTTAGGTATAGATAGTGCTGGAGAAATTGCAAATCTCTTTCCTTATGATTGGTCAGAAGAACCGATATTAGCCGCATCAATAGCAGGTGGAGATAAAGTACTAATTCCTAAAGCCGAACATCAACGTAGCGGCACAAGGATAAACATTGGCAAGCCATTGGGCTTTTCAGAAATACTGATTATTGCCAGTCCGACACCATTACGGGATTTACTCGAGAAACTCCAAGCGATCGCAGATGCTCAAGGACAAGCTGGTAAACGCAGCCTCATAACAGCAACCGGAGATGAATTTTTAGATTTAACTAATAACTTGCTTGATGATTTAGACAGAAGCACTCGCGGTGGAATTATTGTAGAAAATATCCAACTTCCAGAGGGAGAACGTGGGGTTGATACTACGAAGTTAGCCGTAATGTCGATTCCATTTGAAGTAGTGAGTTAGTAAAATTGAGTAAACTTACAGTATTATTATGTCATTTGTAGGAGGTCAAGTATTTTACCTAACCTCATTTGTTTCAATTCACATTTAGAAGCAACCGATCATCTTGAAGGAGTGGCTCGAACTCTCTCACGTAATAACAGTCCAGGTTTTAGTGATATAGATGTTGGAGATGCTAGCAATTTTGCATATCCCACCAATCCTTTACGACTTTCAAGCTTGACTGTTCCTTGCTGCTGACCTTCAGCATTGATGATTTCAAAAACAGCACTTTTATTCAAGTTCTCCAAATTTTTTGGATTAACACCACCAAGCCAAATTTCTATTTGATTTTCCTTAACTTGCGTAATTACCCCTTCTGCGCTCGGTGCTTGTACTCCAATAAAATACATGGGACGTTGCTGATAATCGCTGTTGGGTTTAACAAAAAGTACAGGCTCTTGAAAATTACCTTGCTCAAAACTTAAAGCATTGACATTGCGAGCAATATTCACAAATGATTCACCCAAAGTTAGATTTCCACTTTGCTGCCAGAGATACTGTGTAAAAGTATAAGTAAATAGTCCTGCATGAAAGTCATTAAAGCTGGCATCGATGGCAAATTGATCGCGCCTTGCACTTGCAAGCACAACTCCTTTAGGTATTCCGATTCTCCGTTGTTTTATAAATTCCTCTGCTGACAAACCTAAACGTTGTAACCAGGTTGCTTGGTAAGCCTTTTCTTCGGGGCTAACTTGAAATTTCCCCTCTAACTGAGAAGATTTCAATGCGCTACTGACTAAACCACCAGAATAGATAGTATCGATAACAAAAGTCACATTTTCCGTCTTCAATGCTGCCATCAATAACCAAAGTGTGTGTCCCGTAACCTCTTTGGTGCTAGAAGAATTATCCGATGCTAATTGACTATCGACAGCAACCAAGCTACTAACAAAACCATCTGGATGATCCCGATCCGCGTCAATTACTCGTGAACCATGTCCAGAAAAGTGAAATACTACCACATCCCCTGGTTTGGCTTGCTTAATCAAATGCTCCTCAAAGGCTTGTAAGATACCTTTGCGCGTGGCTTGTTTATCAGTCAGAGTCAAAATATTTTGAGGATTAAAACCAAAGCGGTGAATTAATAACTCACGTTGCAATAAAACGTCATTAACCCTGTTTTGTCACTCTGGCAGTAGTATAATAAGGTAAAAATGCTAGAACCAAGACACAGAGCATGGTACAGCCCCGTCCAGCCGCACCAACAGTCAAATTTGTGGACGAATATTGCCAGTGGTATAAAAGTCTGTTTCCAGATGTTAGGAGTTTCGAGGCTTTTAAATATCTCCATGTAGGCTGCATTTCTGATCTAAAACGTAAAACATTGCCAGAAATAGCAAAAATCGTAGGATTAGATAACCAGCAAGGGTTGCATCATTTTCTAACTACATCACCTTGGGATATAGAAAAGTTAAGAACCTTAAGGTTAGAGTTAATTTTACAAGTGCTAAAAGGTAGACCAATCATTTTAATTATTGATGAGACAGGGGATAAAAAGAAAGGGAGCAAGACAGATTATGTGAAACGGCAGTATATAGGAAATTTGGGAAAAACAGATAATGGAATTGTGGCAGTGACAGTATATGGTGTTTTCTGTGGGATGACATTTCCATTACTGTTTGAAGTGTATAAACCCAGGGAAAGATTACAGGCAGGAGATAAGTACCGCACTAAACCAGAAATAGCAGCAATACTGATAAAAAAGCTACAATCAATGGGTTTTAAATTCAACTTAGTACTTGCAGATAGCTTATATGGAGAGAGTGGTAAGAATTTCATATCTGTATTAGATGAACTAAACTTGAACTATATAGTAGCGATTCGGTCAAATCATTATGTAGAAATACTTCCACGACAACATATTCAATATTTAAAGTGGCAGAAGTTTCAAAGGGTATTCTCTGACTTGAGTCGGGAAAATCGATTTATTAGAGAAATTATTCCGGGAAAACGTGGAGAACTTAGATATTGGCAAATTACTACAGATCCAGAAAATTTGCCTGATAACACTACTTGGTATGTGATGAGTAAATATCCAGACATTACGCCAAGAGAAGTTGGAAATTTTTACGGTTTAAGAACTTGGGTCGAGTACGGGTTAAAACAAAGTAAGAATGAATTAGGTTGGTCAGATTTTCGCCTGACTCACTACCCAGATATTGAGCGATGGTGGGAAATTATTTGCAGTGCTTATTTAATGGTTAGTCTGCATTCGGAGCAACTGTTTCAGTCTCCATCACAACGAGAGTCAAAATTTGTTTCACATCCTTGGTGGGATAATGGAAATGGCTGGAAGAACATTCTTAACAATCTTCGTTTGATTATTCAACCTTTTACTTTATTTAATCTGATATATCCCTGGTTAACGGTTTTTCCTATTCCTCAATTAGCTTTGGGTTTTTTTAAACTTCAATCTATTATTTATAGCCTCACCAGTTCAATTTTTATATCCCTGATTCACCCTGATTTCTACTTTTCCTCTGCCTAGAGTGACAAAAGAGGGTTATGTTCACGATCCCACAGAACAAGAACAAGCAGTTGACGCATCACCCACTGTGGTAATTGAACAAGGACAGCAAAGTTATAAGGACACAGATAAACGCAAGCTAAAAGCTTTTGTGCAAGCAGCAGAGAAGTTGCGGGGTGAAAAAGACCAAAAGCTACAATCATGCATTACTACAGTCGATTCTCTGCTCAAAGAAGAGATGAACCCGATTGTCTGGTGTCGCTACATTGCTACGGCAAATTATGTAGCTGATGCTCTCAGGCAGAAATTAGAGAAAAAAGGAAGCCAAATTCGGGTAATCGCTATTACTGGGGAACTTTCAGAGGATGAGCGGGAAACTCGACTAGAAGAGTTAAAATCTTATCCCCAACGAGTGCTAGTAGCTACAGACTGTTTGAGTGAAGGGGTAAACCTGCAAACACACTTCAGTGCTGTAATTCACTACGATTTACCCTGGAATCCTAATCGCTTAGAGCAACGGGAAGGACGTATAGACCGCTACGGTCAAACTGCCAGTCAGGTAAAAGCCTGCTTGCTTTATGGTCAGGATAATCCTGTTGATGGTGCGGTTCTGGATGTTCTAATTCGCAAAGCTGTTCAGATTCACAAATCTTTGGGGATTACTGTTCCTGTGCCAATGGAAAGTACGACTGTAGCGGAGGCTGTTTTTAAATCTCTGTTTGAACGTGCTGCTGAAGTTATCCAGTTATCTCTGTTTGATTTTCAGGAAGAATCAGCAGTTGATAAAGTTCATAAGAATTGGGACAACGCAGTTGAACGGGAGAAAATTAATCGGACTCGCTTTGCTCAACGTGCGATTAAGCCTGAGCAAGTAGAACAGGAATTAATTGACTCTGACCAGATTTTAGGGAATGAGCAGGATGTAGAGCGTTTTGTCTTATCGGCGTGCGATCGCATCTCTTGTTCTTTAATTAAGAAAAAGCAGGGATGGTTACTTCCCCAACCACCAGATTTTCTCAAGTCAACGTTAGGGGATAAGTCGCGCTTACTCACTTTTACCACCCCAGCACCAGAAGGTGTGGAATATGTGGGGCGGAATCATCCCTTGGTGGAAGGTTTAGCGCGGTACATCCTAGAAGATGCGCTTTCTCATAATACAGAACCAATTGCAGCACGATGCGGCTTTACTACAACTAATGCTGTACAAAAGCGGACGACTTTACTGTTAGTAAGGCTACGGCATTTGTTAGACAGTTCTAAACGCAGTACAGAAACGCGAAATACTACATCTCTACTAGCGGAAGAATGCGCCGTTATCGGCTTTACAGGTTCGCCTTCTAGTCCTAACTGGTTGTCGCAGTTGTCAGCAACATCATTACTGCAACAAGCCAAGCCAGTCAGCGATGTTGGTAAAGCTATCAAGCAGGTGGAAATTGCTGACTTACTTGAAAGGTTAGAAGAACTCCAGCCAGATTTGGAAAAGTTTGCAGGGGAAAGGGCGGAAGAACTTTTACAAAGCCATAAGCGAGTGAGAGACATTACCAAAGAAGGACGAATCCGCGTCACTCCCCAATTGCCGATGGATGTTCTCGGCGTTTTTATCCTCCAACCTGGACGTAAGTAAAAGGCTCGTAGTAGAGCTTTAGCGCCAAAGCAAACGTAATTTTTATTCTTAATTCTCTATATATGAAAACTACATTAACTGCGCTTCAAATTGAAGGAAATTTACTGGCTCCAGATATGACTGCCCAAATGCTAGAAGGCAGTATCAAAGGACAATCGCCAGAGGATTTTGGTTTTAATAAAACTGATAAATTAGCAGATGAAATTGCTACAGCTTGGGGCGATGCTAAAGCATATTGGGCAGCATTTCAACGGGCATTGGCTAGATTAGATGAGAATAACACCGCTACAAGTATTACTCGTGAACTTTGGGCAGTGCCATTACTACAGAGTCTAGGCTATGACCCTGTATATACTGCAACAGCCGAAGTGGTGGAAGGACAAACCTATGCGATTTCCCATCGTGCGGAAGAGGGAGAAAATAAACCACCTATCCACATTATTGGTTGTCGGCTAGAAGTTGATAAACGTCCGCCCAGTGGCACACCCAGGCTATCAGCACACGCACTGGTGCAGGAGTATCTTAACAAGACAGAGCATTTGTGGGCGATCGCAACTAATGGTTTTCGTTGGCGGTTGCTACGTGATTCTTCGTTGATGACTCGTCTTACTTATATCGAATTTGACTTAGAGCAAATTCTCAACGGTGAAAACTTTGCTGAGTTTGGCTTATTTTATAGGCTGTTCCACCGTTCCCGCTTGCCTGAAGCTGTGGATGATGCAGATAAGTGTTTGCTGGAATATTACCATCAAGAAGCACTGCAACAAGGTGGACGAGTACGCGACAAACTTCGTGATGGGGTTGAAAAAGCTTTAGTTCAGCTAGGTAACGGCTTTATTCAACATCCGCAAAACGAACACCTGCGCCAAAAGTTAGGAATTATCCCCCATTACGAAACAGAAATTACAAGTTACGAATTTTACCGCCAATTGTTGCGGCTAATTTATCGCTTACTGTTTTTAATGGTGGCAGAATCTCGCAATTTATTATTAATTGGGGATGATGTAGAAAAAGCAAGAATCTACCGAGAATATTACAGCATTGAGCGACTGCGAGAGTTAGCTGAACGTCCTCATTGGCGGCGGGAAGGTTTTCAAGATTTATGGCAGGGTTTGCGGGTAACTTTTTTACTATTTGATGAAAACTGGCGCGGGGAAGTACTAGGTTTGTCTCCTCTGAATGGCGATTTATTTGGTTCTAATACTCTGTCAGCTTTAGATGATTGTGCAATTGATAATTATGATTTACTTTTAGCAATTCGCCAGTTATCGCTGTATCAAGACAAGGTACAACTACGGCGGGTGAATTATGAATATTTAGATGTCGAAGAATTAGGAAGCGTTTATGAGAGTTTGTTAGATTTTCATCCCCAGGTAATACATAGTCAGGGGAGATATGAATTTGCTTTGGTTTTTGGTAGTGAAAGGAAAATTACTGGTTCTTACTATACCCCGCCACAACTTGTACAACAACTCATCAAAACTGCACTTGTACCAGTAATTGAAGAAAAACTTCGCAGTACAAAAGATAAACTTCGCAATTCAGAAAATAATCAAGAATTAGAAAAAGCACTTTTGGATTTAAAAGTTTGCGATCCGGCTTGCGGTTCGGGACATTTTCTTTTAGCAGCAGCAAGATGTATTGGGAAAGAATTAGCCAAAGTTCGTACTGGCGAAGTAGAACCGGGAAGTGAACCTTTAAAATTAGCGATTAGAGATGTTATTCAAAATTGCATTTATGGGGTGGATTTAAACCCGTTAGCTGTGGATTTGTGCAAGGTGGCGTTATGGATTGAAGGCTTTCCTGGTAAGTTACCCCTTACCTTTTTAGATCACAGAATTAAATGTGGTAATTCCCTAGTGGGAGTGTTGGATATTAATTGTTTGAAAGAAGGAATACCTGATGAAGCGTATAAAGCTGTGACTGGGGATGATAAGAAGTTAGCGACACAGCTTAAAAAGCGTAATAAGAAAGAGCAGGAAAATAAAGGACAATTATCAATAGATGAGAATTTAGAACCTGAACGGACACACTATGCAGAAAGTGTGCGGGAGTTGGGACATATTGCTGAAGTCACACCGCAACAAGTGAGAGAAAAGCAAGCACGATATCAGCAAACTCGTAAAGAGTCGGGATGGTGGCGGGATTATTCTGCTTGTAATTTATGGACTGCGGCATTTTTTACGCCGTTGACTGAACAGAATTTGCAACTGTTACCAACAACAGAAGCGTTAACTCAGCTTTTACGTGGTAATTTACCAACTAAAAGAATAGTAGATGCAGCAAATAAATTAGCGGAAGATAAGCATTTCTTTCACTGGCCTTTAGAGTTTCCTGAAGTTTTTGAGCAAGGTGGATTTGATAGTGTGTTAGGAAATCCACCTTGGGAAAAGATAAAGTTACAAGAAAAAGAATTTTTTGCTTCTCACAGTGCGGAAATTGCTAACGCTGTCAATAAGGCAGCAAGGGAGAAGTTAATTAAGGAATTACCTAAGAAAAATCCTGTGTTAGCGCAAGCTTTTGAAGAAGCAAAGCATGATGCTGAAGCGCAAGGTAAGTTTATTAGAGAGTCGGGAAAATTCCCGTTGACTGCGGTAGGAGATATCAATACTTATGCTGTGTTTGCTGAGATTACAAGAAAGTTGATTTCTCCTCTTGGCAGAGTTGGAGTCATTGTACCAACTGGTATCGTAACTGATAGTACGACTAAAAATTTCTTTAAAGAATTGTCGTTAACTAATACATTAGTTTCACTATTAGATTTAGAAAATCGTGTAGGTATTTTCCCCTCTGTACATAGAAGCTACAAATTTTGTTTGCTTACCATGAATAACGTAGGAGTTAAACAAGCAGTATTTTCCTTTTTTGCAACACGTATTGGAGACTTAACAGATGAACGTCGTAGTTTCACTCTTGAACCGTATGAGATTTCACTATTTAATCCTGAAACAAGTACTATGTTAGCTTTTCGGTCATCTTATGATAAAAAGTTAACTGTAAATATTTACAAACGCATATCTTACTTCTCTGAATGGCATTGCGAAATGCTTCAAGGCATATTTCACAGTAGTAATGATAATTCTCTATTTGTTAGTGAAATAGTTGACAATGACGAATATGTAGAGCTATATGAGCCGCGAATGTTTCACCAATTCGATCACCGTTATTCTTTATATAATTTTAGCAATAAGGAATTTAATGAGGTTACTGATCAAGAACATATAAATACTAATTTTAAAACTAATCCTCGCTATAAGGTAAAACAAAATGAACTTATGCGGAGGCTAAGTAAAGATAAAGATAATTGGATATTAGCATATCGGAGAATTGCTCGTTCTACAGATGAAAGAACAATGATTGCTTCTATAGTCCCAACGCATTGTATTAATGAAAATGGAGTAATTCTAATAAATTCTTATAAAGCACAACAATGGTTATTGCTATTATCAAACCTTAACAGTTTGGTTTTAGACTATATCTTGCGACAAAGGGATTGCTTCTCAATCAATAATTCTGATATTAGGCAGTTACCAATTTTATTACCTAAATACTACACTCAAGAGGATATCGAATTCATCACCCCCCGTGTACTCGAATTAGTTTACACAGCTTGGGATATGCAACCCTTCGCCAAAGATATGGGATATGACGGTGAACCCTTCACTTGGAACCCCAACAGACGCGCATTATTAAGAGCAGAATTAGACGCATATTACGCCAAACTCTACGGACTCACCCGTGATGAACTTCGATATATTCTCGACCCTGCTGATGTCTACGGCGAAGACTTCCCCAGCGAAACCTTCCGCGTTTTAAAGAATAACGAAATTAAGCAATTTGGCGAATACCGTACACAAAGATTAGTCCTAGATGCTTGGGACAAAATGTTTAAATAAACTCGAATTTTATATTGTCCATATAGCTTAGTTATTTAAGCATTAATTATATATATTAACCACTATAAAACCGATGAAGCTCCCAATTAAACTTCAGGATTTATTGCAACAGAATGAAAGCGCAATTGTAGCAGCTAGCACATTTTTTAGCCAAAAAATAGCATTGCTAGATTGTACAGGAGTGGTAACAGTCACTTCCGAACAACTAGCGCTTTTATTTTCCAGCATTCCTGAAGATTGGGAATTCCAAGAATTTTCAGAAATTCTCAACTTATCTACTGTTAATTCAATTTTCAATCACCAACTTCAAGAATGGATTAATCAACGCTTAGGACACACTCAACCCCAGTCCTCAATTACAAATGCCGAATTATCTAATACGAATGAACTCGATATTTTCAACTTCCGCAACGAAGTAATTGGCGACTACCGCCGCTATATAGAAAGCTTCCTCAAAATCCGCGACTCCAAAGTCAAAGAATTTGTAGACGCAGAATTAGACAAAGGACAACTCTGGACAGATCCCCTAGTACAACTCAATCCCAGCTATAAAAAAGGTGCAACAGTCAAAGAATTAGTACAACAGCAAACCCTCCATCCAGACAGCGAAAACTACTTCTGCAAAAAAGACGGTACACCTTTTACTTTCCATTACCACCAAAAGCAAGCATTTGAAACCGCACAACGCCAAGAACCCTACGTTGTCACTACAGGCACAGGTTCCGGTAAAAGCATGACTTACGTCGTGCCTATTTTTGATGATTTACTGCGTCATCCCGAAATTTCCGGAGTCAGGGCAATATTGGTTTATCCCATGAATGCCTTAATTAACTCCCAAAAAGAAGAACTCGACAAATTTTTACGCCAAGTTCCCAATACTCACATTCGCGTCGAACAATACACCGGACAAGAAAGTTTAACCAGGAAAACCGAAATTCAAAACAACCCACCCCATATTTTGCTGACCAACTACGTGATGTTAGAGTTAATGCTCTCACGCACTCACGAAAATAAACTGGTCGAATCTGCAAATTTAAAATTCTTGGTACTGGATGAATTACATACCTATCGAGGGCGACAAGGCGCAGATGTTGCCATCTTAATTCGTAAACTCCGGCAACGCAGCAAAAGTAATGACGAATTACTCTGCATTGGCACCAGCGCCACCATGTCAACGGAAGGTTCTCGTCAACAACGCCGTCAGGTAGTAGCAGATGTGGCTAGTAAGTTATTTGGTGTAGAAATCAAACCCAGCAACGTCATTGATGAGACTCTAGAACGTTCTATCCAACGTGCTGAACCTACCATTGAACAACTGCGTCAAGCAATTTTGGCAGGCTTACCAAGCGATTTAGAACAGACACCAACAGAATTTCAAAATCATCCCCTAAGCTATTGGATAGAGATGAACTTCGGTTTAGAAGCAAGAGAAGGGCATCTCGTCCGCCGTCAACCCATTAGTTTAGAAACAGGTGCAACCAAACTTGCCGAACAAACCCAGCTTCCAGAGGAAACTTGTTTAACAGTTCTCAAACAGATGTTCCTCTGGGGAAGCAAAACCAAAGGACTGGCATTTCGCCTGCATCAGTTCATTTCCCAAGGGGGAAGCGTTTACGCCACAATTGAAAATCGAGACAAACGCCATTTCACCCTAGAAGGACAATATACAACCACCGATAACCGCCTGCTTTATCCCCTGGTTTTTTGCCGAGAATGCGGACAGGATTACTATGTCGTGCGCTACGATGCCGATAAGCACATCATCCTACCCCAGTTGCCCACAGCATTAGATATCAGTCCTGACGATGCAGATATCACGGAAGGTTATCTTACCCTAGATGAACCAGGACTATGGGATACAGGCGATGAAGATAGACTTCCTGACTCTTGGTTCAGTGAAACCAAAAAGAAAGGACGGGTTGCTAAAAAAGACTTTGCGCCGTTTATTCCTCGTAAGCTGCAAGTCCTAGCCAATGGTAAAGTTACATCCTCTCTGTTACAAGGAACCACTTGTTGGTTTATTCCCAAACCCTTTCTTACCTGTCTCAACTGCGGCGTACTCCATGACAAGAAGCGCAACGAATTTACCAAACTCTCTCGCCTCAGCAGTGAAGGACGCAGTACCGCCACTACCTTGCTTTGCCTTTCTACCACCAGCCGCCTCAAGCAAGCCTTTACAGGGGAAAAAGCCAAAGCTGCCAAAATTCTCAGCTTTACCGATAACCGTCAAGATGCGTCTTTACAAGCCGGACATTTCAATGATTTTGTGCAAACCAGTTTTTTACGGGCTGCACTTTTAGGCGCAATTCAAGCTAAACAACAACTTACCCACAGCGAATTAGCTAGTGTAGTCATCCAGTACATGGGAATTACTCAAAACGACTACGCCAAGCAACCAGCAGAATTTAGTGGTGGTAAGCGGCGCAATGAAGAAGCATTTCGCAAACTGATTGAATACCGCCTTTACGAAGACTTGCGTCGGGGATGGCGCATCGTCCAACCCAACCTCGAACAGTGCGGACTGTTAGTAATTGAGTATGACGGATTGCAAGAAGACTGTGCTGACAACAACCTTTGGCAAAAACACCGCCATCCCCTGCTACTACAAGCCACTCCCCAACAACGTTTCGTAATTACACAAGCACTCCTCAACCATCTGCGGCGAGAATTAGCCATTGATGCCAAACTGTTGCAACCAGACCAAAAAGACTCACTTAGAAGCGAAGTTATTCAAATAATTAAAGAACCTTGGGTATTTGACGAGAACGAATATCTGCATTTAGCAACTTGGGCAACCATTAGCAGTGGTAGCGAGAGAGCCAAAGTCAAGCTTACCACTAGAAGTAAAATCGGAAGGTTTTTGCGATCGCCTAATACCTGGTCACTTCGTAGCCAACCTTTAACAGATACGGAATTTAACAGCTTAATCACCACTTTAGTTAGTGCTTTATGTGACGCTGGCTATTTAGTGCAACAAAAATCTGAGGTACAGCTACAAATTAGTTCTCTACTGTGGAAAGCAAGCAACCTCAAGGAAATTCCCACCGACCCTTTAACATCGCGTCGCTTGCAAGGTAACGATCAAACAAGTATATCTGTTAACCAATTCTTCCAAGGATTCTACCAAACCAACGCCCTACAAATCCAAACAATGGAAGGGCGAGAACATACAGGACAAGTAAGCAATAAAGACCGTCAAGAACGAGAAGAAAAATTCCGCCAAGGACAATTAGCAGCATTGTTCTGTTCTCCGACAATGGAATTAGGCATCGACATTTCCGACCTCAGCGTTGTCCATCTACGGAACGTTCCCCCCAGTCCCGCCAATTATGCTCAACGCAGTGGTCGCGCTGGTAGAAGTGGGCAGGAAGCCTTAGTAATTACCTATGCTTCCATTGGTAGCGGTCACGACCAATACTTTTTCAAACGCCAAAATCAAATGGTAGCTGGGGTAGTTGCTCCACCAAAACTAGAACTAGCCAACCAAGATTTAATTAAATCTCATGTGTATTCAATTTGGCTAGCACACACTGGGGTTTACTTGGAAGACTCCATGAATAAACTCTTAGATTTGGAACTAGAAGGTTATCCCCTCAAAGACAGTATTCGCCAACAACTTACCCTCAGCCCTGCCAAATTAGCCCAATGTCTGCAAGCTACTCAGTCCATTTTCTCAGACTTTTTCTGCCAAGAGGATTTGCAAAAAGCTTCCTGGTATTCTGTTAATTGGCTACAGCTAACTATTGACAACGCCCTGAATGCTTTTGACCGCGCCTGTAAGCGTTGGCGAGAATTGTACACAGAATCAGTCAAACAATTAGAATCTGCCCGCCGCACCATTGACCGTTCTGCTAGAGGTGATGTCACCCAGGAAGAACGCAGTAACGCCGAAGCACAGTCACGAGAAGCGCAACGACAAATTGACCTCCTCGTAGGACACACCCAAGGCAAGAGTAATTCCCAGTTTGAATTTTATCCCTATCGCTACTTTGCCGCCGAGGGATTTTTACCAGGATTCAACTTCCCCCGTCTACCAGTCCGGGCATTTATTCCCGCTGGTGAAGGTGGTGAATTCATTTCTCGCCCGCGCTCAATGGCATTACGAGAATTTGCTCCTAGTAATATTCTTTACTATGAAGGCAGTAAATTTATGGTAGCCAAAACTAAAGTTCCTGTTGGTGGTATTGAAGGCGAGTATAAGCGGGTGAGCGTTTGTGCTAATTGTGGCTATTATCACGACGGTGATTTTCGTGATACCTGCGAAAACTGTGGTTTAGAAATTAAACCTGATGTTCATAACAATGTAGCTAAATTGACTCGTGTGCTACCAATGGAAACTGCGATCGCTCGCCGTCGAGAACGTATTACCTGCGACGAAGAAGAACGGCTCAAGTACGGCTACAACATTACAACCCATTTCCGCTACGCCAATCAAAAACGAGAATCCGCGATCGTCCAAGCTGCTGATGCTACGCCACTATTCAAGTTAACCTATGGAGCCACTGCTACCATCTGGCGAATTAATCGCGGACTGAAGAAGAATAGAGAAGACCGAGGATTTAAGCTTAATCCGACAACGGGTGTATGGGGGGACAATAAAAACCCACAGGCTCAACAAACCCCTGACAGCCTGCACGCTGAAGTTAATTTAATGGTCGATGATACTTGTAATATCTTGGTGGTTGAACCCTTAAATATTCCTGCTGATAACAGAGAAGCTTTTATTACTACCCTGCAATATGTTTTAGAAACAGCAATCCAAGCCGTCTACAAATTAGAAGCTGATGAACTTGATTCAGAACGGCTAGGTGCAGGTAAATATCTGCTTTTCTGGGAAGCTGCTGAAGGTGGCGCAGGCGTATTATCTCAACTTTTAGAAAAACCAGAAGCATTTAAAAAAATTGCTGATGCGGCTTTAGATATTTGTCATTTCACGCAACCAAAAGAAAGTTGTATTCAAGCTTGTTATGAATGTTTGCTTTCCTACCGCAACCAATTCGACCATGCGCTGATAAACCGTCATCTAATTAAACCCTGGCTTGACCTACTACTGGAGAGTAGCGTTATTACTCAAACCAAAGGACTTTCTCGTGATCAGCAATATCAAAAACTGCTGCAACAAACAGACCCCAACTCTGATTTTGAGCGCGTGGTGTTACAGGAGATTTATCAACGCGGGTATAAATTACCTGATGCTGGCCAAAAGTTGATTCCAGAAGCCAACTGTAAGCCAGATTTTGTGTATGAGCAGGAGGCGATCGCACTTTTTTGTGATGGTTCAGTTCATGATAGCCCTGATAAACGCAGACAAGACCAAATTGAGCGCGATAATCTCAGGTATAACACTGATTACACTGTATTAACTTTACGCCATGATGAAGATTGGGGCGCGAAGTTAGAAATTTTGGGGACTCTGTAATCTAAATTTAATTAGACTCGTCCGTAAATTTGCAACACTCTCTGAGCTTGGTTTTGGACAGCGTTGACTGTTAAGCAAATCCAACGTCAGAATAAGAGTTTGGGATAGTTACTGATAGCAACTCTCTGTAAAAATGTTGATAGCAATTCATAATCTACCTCATGTTTACAACTTTTATGAAAATAGCAAAATTATTTTAGTATAATTCGATCGCGCCCCTCTGCCTTTGCTTGGTAAAGTGCCTTATCTGCTTTCAGCATCAAATCTGAGGGTGAAGATTCCCATGTCGGAACCATAGTCGCCACACCAATACTCAGGGTGACATACTCACTAACCTTTGACTTGGAATGAACAATTTTTAAATTTCTGACTCCCGCTTGCATCGCCGCCGCAACATGAACTGCACTCACAGCATGGGTATTAGGCATAATGACAGCAAATTCATCACCCTCACTAATCCGGGCTGCTAAATCTTGATTTTTCTGTGCTGTATGGGCTATGACTTGACCGAGTCTGGACAAGCACGTACCTGTCTCAGAATGGCCATATTGATCAACGTAAGGTTTAAAGAAGTCTACATCACACATAATTAAGGACAGAGGTAATTCCTCTTGTGCTAAATTAATCCATTGCGTATTCAGGTAATCATCAAAGCGGCGACGATTAGCTAACCCTGTTAAGCTATCAACGTTGGCCATATGTTGTAACGCCTGGTTTGCCGCTTCTAACTGTTTATACACTTGTGCCTGTTGTAACAACCGCCGCAAACGCTGGCGCAAAACTGCCCAATGAATTGGTTTGGTTATATAATCCATTGCACCAACTTCAAAGGCATGGTTGACAGACTCTTCATCATCCAAGGATGTCATCATCAATATGGGAGTTCGTTCCCATAATTTAGAGATGACAGTATTACCTAAAGCAGAATCAGTATCAAAACTTGCAAGGGCTGCCATCAAGTTATTTCTAGCAATTTTAAGCAGTTGCTTACAGCATGTAAAGCCATCCATCACAGGCATTACCGCATCTAACAAGACTATATCCGGTTTGATAGTATCGTAAGCATGTAAACATTGCTGACCATCATTGACCTCAACCACTCGATAGCCTTCTTGTTCCATAGCTTTACGCAACAGCACTCGCATGGTCTTGTCATCAGAGGCTACCAAAATCAGTGGCGGTTGCTTAGAAAGAGAAAATGGACTTATACCTGACATAAGTTGCGTTTCGCAGAAAAACCCGATATGCGCGGCGTAAGAATTGTGCGTAAGCACAGTAGTATATTTTACTTATAAGTTGTTTCCTCCTGGAGTTCCTTCCTCACAGATCCCGGTCACTTCGGTAGTAAAATTACTGCCTTTTGTTTTATGATTGATAAAGATATAAGCCAGATCAGCAGTAATGAATATTTCCATTCTGGTCTTTGGGAGTCATAAATTTATCTCCACACTTCCAGATTCAGATACGTTATGCAAGCGCTTTTAGTGTAGAAGTTATTGGCGATCTCGATCAGGCAGTTTCGCATATTCAAATAACGCCGCCCGACATTATAGTTGTGCAGGCTAGCGTAGATGGCAGTATGGAACTGTGTAGCTGGTTGAAAGACCAAGCGAAGTTATCTTGGATATACTGTATTCTTTTGGAAGATCGTTCTCAGCAAATAACGGATAGAGATAAGTATGGCCGGGAGTGGGAATTGGAGATGACTTCCTCGGCATTAAAACAAGGAGCAGACGCTTATATTTGGCAACTACCTGAAGGAAAAACAGACTATACGTTAGCAGAATTAACTGCTAATCATCGTCTGATAATGGCACAATTAACAGTTGGTTTGCGGAAAGCGAAAAAATATCGCGATTTAATGCGGACAAATAGACCCGTCCGAAAATTAAATTCCCGAAAAGATAGGATATAAAGTTTGATTTTTGCTAATCCTAATATTTACCATATATAGCTTGTGCTGATTCCATAGCATAATAAATCATGTGTAAGCTCAAAATTAGAAAATCCTATTTTTTGTCTCTAAACTATCATCAACTATCTCAAACCCTTATTGCTACGTTGAGCGAAGACATATAAGCAATCTTTGAAAGCCTTGTACAGACTGGGTTATAAATTTACGGACAAGTCTAATGATTTACTATCAGCGATCGCTTTAGCTGATGCTTTGACAGAACTCAATAATCGCCGTGCTTTGGAATGGGACTTACCCAGACAAATTCAAAGAGCCCGTGAACATGGGCTTCTTTTGAGTTTAATTATTTTAGATATAGATGACTTTAAAAAAGTTATTGATACACATGGTCATGTATATGGTGGCAGTACATTGCAGTTGCTGTCTATCCGTCTGAAGCACAATCTGCGCTTTCAGGATACTCCATTCGTGTATGGTGGTGATGAATTTGTGGTTCTTTTAGCTAATACTACTGGTGAAGAAGCATTAATTGTCGCACGCCGTCTGAATCGCATAGTTAACGAACAACCATTTGTGATTAATAATCATCAGGCTATTAATGTCACCATTAGTTTAGGTACTGCCTGCCTGCAAAACAATGATGATGAGCAAGGTACCAGCCTATTGGATCGTGCCGATCAATGTCTACTAGAAGCTAAAGCTACTGGAAGAAATAAAGTGATTGGCTGGGACTTATCCGATGTCTCCTATCTCAAAGCTGCTTCTTCGTGACGCTTGATTGGGGGGATAAGGGGGACATATCAATTCAAAATTCAAAATTGGGAAGAGGGTGGACAGGCAAACCAATGCTTAATGAATAATTGTAGCTAACTGTTGACCTGAGAGACTTTCAGCGTTTTTTGAATTACTGTCACTGAGTAGAATTCTCAAAGGAGCTTGCGAAGTGAACTTGAGGCTTTGACCCCCCAATATTTAGCTTACCACCACTCGTGAGAGTTTAGAAAAAAGCGGATTTTGTCAATCAGCTAAAATACTCAAAATGAATAAAAGTGCAATCACTCTAACCTCTTATGAGTGGGTAGCTGCTTTGATGTCCAACTCATCTCTTACTGCTGGAACACCTTATGTGCAGACAACTTTTCAAACAGCTTCTAATATGGAGTAATATCATTATCTAAGTAAATAAGTATGGATATCGATAGAGAACTAACTTTAGAGGAAAAAAGCACTAACGCCGAAACCTGGCAGCATATTTTTCTAGTGCAAAAGCTCTTAGCCAAAATGCAGGTAGAGCTTATGAAACGGCAATTCACGCACGACCAAAGTAAGCTTCGCTCACCTGAAGTGGAAGCGTTTACTGAAGTTACTCATAAGCTAAAAGGACTCACTTATGGAAGCTTGGAATACCAAGAAAATCTTAGAGAGATAAAATCAGCTCTAAAACACCACTACTCCGTAAATAGACACCACCCAGAGTTCTTTAAAAACGGAATTGAGGGCATGAACCTTATTGACCTGATGGAGTTACTTTGTGATTGGTACGCTGCCAGTAAACGCCATGATGATGGAGATATTCATAAGAGCATCGAGATTAGTGTAGAACGTTTTGGGCTTTCACCACAACTTGTTGCAATTCTGAATAACACCATCCCCTTAATGGAAGATATGTTTGAAGGTTTGCATACACAAGCTGACATCTAAATTTATATGAGAGCATTCTCTTGTCTTTTCAAGACCAGATTCGTGACGTTTCTTCTGATCGATAAGACTTAAATAAGTAGCACTAATTTATCACTACTTTAACTCTTTTCACGCCGATGATTCGCCCGTACTGACGCAAGACACAATCCATGTAGTGAACTCCTTTATAGGCTGAATTTTCTGTAGCAGAATGTCCTCTTCCTGCAGGATGTCCTAAATCATTTTCTATTTCAGCTTCAGCTCCTTCATTTCTTACTGTCCATTCAACCGTTACATAAGGTGGAAGGGAACTAGTATTTACCAATTTAAAGGTAATAGAGCAATTTTTTGGAATTGGCCCAATAGAATCGATACCACTCCAGTTGTTAGTTCGTTGTGATAAAGGTTTTTTGCGTTCTGCGGTGACAAAAATTGTAGGCGTAAATACTTGACGGAGCAATGAATCTTGCCGTGACTCTGAAAACTTCACGATTTCTTCTCTGGCTTCTGGTAATGGGAAGAAATGTTTGTATACTGTGCTCCATATGTCAGCCGCTTCAACTTCTGTCTTCGCATTCAGAGCCTGTTGAGCAAGAGTAGCGAATTGTTCTATATGCTTCTTTAACGCAGTGATGCCATTTTTCCCAAGACGATCGGACATAATTTCTGCGTGATTGACTGGATTATACACCGTTGAATCTTGTGTAAGTCGAGCTAATATTAACCTAAGAATTCCAGTCAGTGCATTATCATCACTTGATCGTTCTTCTTCACTGAGTAACTCATAAGATTCTGTAACTAAGACAGTTAATAAAATTGCAGAAGGTTTTCCTTCTCCTTCTTTCAGGTTAAGAATCCCCCATGCTTTTAAATAACGAATGAGACGGCGTACATTATGACGAATATCCTCATCTGGAAATTGTTGTTTAAACCATACATAAATTGCTTTTGGATCACTTTCTTCCCACTCATCTTCTTCAGTCGCTAACGCCCTTGCATCGCGTGAATTATCTAAATGATACGTGGGTACATCAATATGAAAGTCGCCTTCATAGTGAATCCGATTACACCGCATTTTAGGAGACGCTACTTTTTTAATATCATTTTGATGTTGCCTATAAGCCTCCATACATTCTTGCACCATTTTCTTTAATTGCAAGGGAGAAAACTCACCATCATGAGGTTCACCTTGCCATTGAAAATATATTCCTAAATCAATATCAAACTCATCGCCATTAAAAAGTGGACGTAACTGAGTCTTAAATTTATAAGATCCTTGTAGCCACGAGTAAATTGAGTAGCCACTTATTATTTTTAATTCAGCTTTCAAATAATCTGCAAGTTCATTCCATCGTTGTTTTTGTGCTTCTTTTTGTTCATTGCTAGGAGTAATACGTCTATGAAGTGTTTGCTTCTCTGTCGAAGAATTATAAAACAATGATGCGGTAATTCCCATAAAATTATAAATTATTTGAGTTTCGATGAGATCCGTAATAAAAATAAGGAGTAGGTGGTGTGTGCTGGAGCATTCTGCGGAGTACTGGACTTGAAATTGATTCTCGCAACGCAGCACTTGCTAAACCTTTAATAGTGGATTGAGCCGCAGAAGTTGCAACGTCAAGTCCTAGATCACCTTCCTGGGCTTTTGATTGAGCTGAGTCAATCCGGAAATAGCGATCACCTAATTTGTGGGTGAGCATAAATTCTGTCAATTTCTGTTGCGAGGAGAGGATGACAGACATTAGTCGTGTGTCGTAAAACCAATCTAGGATTCCTAAATTTCGACCAGTACTATGAGAGAAAGAAAATTGTGAAGTAGTAGTTCCAATACTCAAAATAGACACCTGCGTTGTAGGCACTTTAAAGAAGTACTCTGCTTCGTGAAGTGCTACGGCATCAGGCATATTAGCACAGAGTCCGCCGTCAGTGAACAGTTCATCTCCAACCTGTGCTAAAGGAAAAAATGTGGGTGCTGCTGATGTGGCTAAAGCTACATCATGAACCCTAATGCGGTGATCTCGTTCAAATCGCTCGTGATGGGGTGTTTTGAACACTTGAGGTCTTCCCTTGGTCAAATTGATAGTAGGGACAACAATTGGGTGTTTGAGATCGCCTATGAGTGTCGCAGGATCAATGAACTCATGTAACGCATTCCGTAACCCGTCATGCTTATACTTAGGGTTGAAAAGCGCACGTCCAAGGTCAATCATTTTACCAAATGTTGAACGTGGTACAGGCCTTGCGGAAAATATACTCTGCCCATGCTTTTCAAATGCATGTAATATTGTCGTAGCGGGAACTTCTAACGCTAAACTTAGTGCCACAATGCCACCAATTGAAGTCCCTGCTAAAAGGTCAAAGCATTGTGCTATGGGCTTGCCAATTCTTTCTTCCAACTCACATAACACTACAACTTGGTAAAGACCAAGATATCCTCCTCCGCTTAAGGAGAGAATTTGAAAATTATTTGCGTGCTCCATCGGTAAAACCTAAAAATGAATGTGCTACTATTTGAGACTACGTTTTCTTAGAGGATGTAAAAAAGCTATCTCAGTGTAAGGTGTGAATAGAAAGAACACAGCACCGAGAGAGTAACATGAGTAAAGCATACCCCAGTAATTTGACTGATGCCCAATATGAATTTATCAGTGAACAGAATTCATCAAATTTACCAATGGCTAAAAAATAACGGTAGATACTGCTTGGCGTTGGGAATAGGAAAGAGTTCTAAAATATGCCAATAGTTGAGAGCTTTGGGTTACTGCTTCTCTTTTAGCTCAAGGGATAGCGCCGCATCATTTCGCCTACTTCCACTGCCTCCCCATCCAGCGTATACACGAACCCTCCAGACATTGCAAGTGCAATCCTCTGCTTCCTCACCCACTCAAACCAAGCACTCACATCCGATGTCACCACATTCTTGCCCTTAGCCCCACTCTTGCAGCTGTTGATAAATAAGCCAGTCGGATTATCACACCATCCCTCGTGAATTCCTTCCTTCACTCGTGCGATCGCTCCGGCGACATTCGCCCAATATTTCTTCACCACTCCCAAACACGGCTCTGGGTTAATCCGGAGTCGCCGTAACTCTGTGCAAACCTCAGCAATCTCGTGTTTGCTAGGCTTATACGTACTTGAACCGACTTTGACTTCTGCCTCGGAAAACTCGTCCTCATGAGGGTCTATCTCCCCCGTTGAGTTATCTTGTTCAATTTCATCAACAAAGCGAGTAATCTGGGGTTGTTCTGGTTCTGGTGCTTGGCGAACTGGCTCATATTCGCTTTCTTCTACTCCTTCATCCTTTACTTCCCCAACAGCAGTGTTTTGTTGTGGTTTAGAAGTTTCAGGATCTGATCTATGGTGTTGTTCTGCATTGAATTCTGAAGGTTCAGTTTTGCACTTGCCAGGTTCCAATAGACGATTCAGTACATCAAAGTGTAATTTATACTGCCATGTTCGATCCTGACCGTTACCAGGATTTTTCTGTTTTTCAATAATACCCATTTCCTCAAGGCGAGCGATCGCACTCCTAATGACATGAAGACTATGTTCACCCATTAGGTCAGCGTAAATTCTCTTGAGTGGCTGGTAAACCCAAGGAGTGCGGTGATTTTTGAGCTTCCACTTTGTCCAATGTCGGAAATACTCAATCAGCTTGGCCGCACAGAAGTTACCAGTAATATCCAGATATTCCCGCCGCAATATCACCAGCACAGATGCTTTTTCGGTAGAGACAACAGCACTCATCTTCTACCTCCTACATGCGGACGAAAAGTTAGATTAATTCTTGTGCCAACCAATTTCTTGGTTTTGGGAACTTGATGTAGATGTGTGGACTGACAACCAGGGTGCATGATCAGCAAACTCCCATGTTCCAGCCAAAAATCAGTCGGCTTGCCCCCGATGAGCTTTATCTGAAACTTCCGCTCCGCTCCTAAACTTACAGATGCGATGGCTGGATTAACACCCATCGACGATTCATTATCTGCGTGCCAGCCAATAGAATCCTGGCCGCTCCTGTATTGATTGCCGATAACTATGTTGAATTTGTAGCCAGTCAGTGAAGTAATTCTGTCCCTCAACTGGCCCAGAACTTCTGTCCAAGGCAGGGGTTTCAGTAGCACGCTCTTGGAATACAAATACTCACAACCTTTGTCACCATAAATGCATTCTAGCCGGGGCACAAGTAAAGTTTTACCCACCATTTTGATTTGATTCTGCTGCCATTGCAGTCCAAGGCAGTGCTGATATAGTTCGTTCGCTTCTTGTTTGCTAAGGAACTCTGGATAATAAGTGACTGGTAAAACTCTTGTGGGTTCATTAAAAAGGGACATCTGTATCATCTTGTTCTCCTTTTAACCATAGTTGTTTCAATGCTTCTTGTTTCGCTGCTTCTAACTTTTCTTTCTCCTGGGCTGATGACTCACCGACGAGCTGCTCAAATTCCGCCCGTTGTCGTTGCTTCAATTGCTCAGTAGTCACAGGAGGTAATGCCAGTTGCTCATTTGTCCCTTGCTGGGAAGGACGGAAGTTACGACGGCGGAAGATGTAGCGGAAATGGCGTTTGTCCTGTGGGGGAAGCTTTCGCCATACTTCTTCATTCCAGCCTGGGGGTATGAAGTCAGCAGATGGTGGCAGAAGGTTTTGAATTTGGGATTGGAGGTTAGCGATCGCTTTACCTTGGGCTGCTATTTTTTGCTCTAATTCGACAACCCGCAACTCGACTGCGTTTGATAACGCTAGCTTTGCTTTTTCAAATGCTTTGACCAAATGCCGCTTGCACTGCCTAACCTGTTCGGTGTTACGACTGTAGGTCATTAACAAAGTTGCTTGGGGTTCAGTCAGTAGAGCATATTTTACGGAATTGCTTGCCCCAACTGAATTTGTGACAGTCTCCGTTTCAAACGCGACCTGTCCCCAGTCCTCTTCTATCTCCTCAATATACTTAGTTAACGTTGCCAAAAAGTTTTTATGCTGGATACCTAACTCTTGAGCTATTAACCGCGAATCAACAACTAATACACCTTCATGTTGAATAACATTGAGACTGGACATATCTCCTCCAGTTTTAAAGCATTACTTGGGAGCGGCATTGCACTGATACCGCTATCTAAATTTGTTAATTTGAGTGAGCAGCAGTGGAATTGCTGCCCACAGTTGGTTTTAAGCTATTACCAATTTTTGACCCTGGGCTGTACCAGAAAGAAGCGATCGCCATTCTCTAGGGCTGAGGTGTTCAAGTAGTCGATATCCCAAATATTCATCAGCTGCGCTCTCGGACAACGACTGCACAGCATCTGCTGCCGAGTTACAGGGTATGCATTGATTTTCCTGTGCTGCACGTATGACCCACCAGCGACCATCAGTGCATCCGACTTCGCCAAGCTTTACATCATTGTGGTAAATGCCATCGTCAAGCATTTCAAACCCATACTTTTCACACGCGCTGAAAATCTCAGCCATGATTTCGTTACCAGTAGCAGAAGAGGCGGGGGAGCAGGGGAGCAGAGGAGCAGGGGAGAAAGATTCTTGCCCCTCCGCCCCTCTGCACCTCAGCCCCTCCGCTTCTTCTTCTAGCTGCTCTTGCAATGGAAGCTTGCTTTGCTGGTACTGTTGTTTGATGTAGCTGTGGCATCTAGCAGGACTGATGTCTCGGAAGATCTCAATACTGTTAATCATTACCCGCCAGTACAAATTCTGGTAATTGCCGTGGTCGTAGCTAATGCTAGCTACCAATTCATCCCCAACAAATGCCTCTTGGTCATAAAACGAAATTTCTAAAATTGTTGGGGCTTCTGGTACTTCAATTTCACTTTGTGGGTTAAGTTTTCCATCAACAGAAGAAGTCAGAAATCGGAAGTCGGAAGTCGGAGGTAATTTACTTTCGTCTTCTATGTGCGAAATTCCAACTTTATCTTCAGAGCATTTTTCCACTTCCGACTTCCGACTTACTACTTCCGACTTATCTTTGTGCTGCCATTCGATGAATCTTTGGCATCGGGCGATTGTGGTATCCCGGAAAATCTCTTCACCATTCACCATGACTACCCAAGGTTGTGTAACAAACTCGTCATAGTCGTAGGCGATGTAAGCGACCAGTTGCTTGAGCGCGTACACTTCGTAGTGGTAGCAGTTGATTTCTACTGTAGTCAGTTGAGGGGCTATGGCTTCGGCTTGGTCTGTGATGTACTGGTCGAGTTCGGCTTGGGCTATTGCTTGTTCGTCAGGGTTAGCATCAACGACTGTCTCAACTCTGATTGCCTGATACTCAGCGATCGCGCTCATCCAAGCATCCTTGCACCGCTTGTCAAATACCTCAACTGTGCAGCCGACTTCACAATAGATTTGCTTGAGCCGAGCTATGGATTTGTGTTGCAGCTGTTGATGGCTATAAGTTGTATATGTCATGATTGATGAGTCTCTAAAAGGACAGAAGGCGCTCAAGATTCGCAGTCGGGAGCGCTTTCTTTATTTATATGGTAGCACTACTTTAATGCTACTTAAACATTTTTATTATGCTAAGGTAGCGTTACCCTCATGCTATAATGAAGGGAGTATAGTTTTGGAGTAGTGCTATGGTGTTATCGGTGGTTACAGCCAAAAAGCGAATGTCGCTTTATTTGGATGAGGCATTAAAGTCTGACTTGGAACGGTTAGCCAAGATTCGGAAGCGTTCTCTATCAAATTTGATAGAAGTTATTTGCGAAGAAGAGCTAGAACGCGCTAGGAAGAGTGGAGAATTAAAGGATGCATGACTTTAAGTCATCAATCTTTACGCTGTAACTTCATTTCAGCAGCAGTAGAAACTGTAAATAGTAGGTCATATTTACATAAATTGAGGCAAACAGATACTAGATACTCTAATGGAACCGACTTTGAGTAAATTAGAGCTAATTTCAGTATTAGTATGGTTAACACCTAATGAGGAGGCATTATAAGTCAATGAGCAGAAATATTTACCGTCATTGCCAGCAAAATGACATTTAGCAGAGCAATATAAAATCCTTGTGATTGCTACCCTGCTGGAAGGCTCCGCCTACATTCTGCTCTCCTTCCCCTACAAAGACACTAGGCGAGCGGAAACGCTTGAGAGCGAACACTCCATTCGCACATTTGTGTAACTACTTAAGTATTTTTGTTCCTGCTCAAATTAACGTATCAATCTTGCCATCACTTGAGCTAGAAGAGGTGGATGAATGGACAACCCACCCCGTAAGCGCAAAAAAGCCACCTCTACATCCAGTGACTTACAACCAGCAGTTAACCCACAAAATAGCTCTCCTCAGGACAATCAGGATTTAGTAACCATCGATGTTCCTGCTGTTGAAGTTCCAGAATTAACTCCAGAAGAACAGAGCGATCGCTTGCACCTGGAGCGAAAAGTCGAGAGGGCATTTTTTGAGGCAGGTAAGGCATTGGCAGAATTGCGCGATCGCAGACTCTATCGCTCCACTCATCGCACATTTGAGGACTATTGCCGCGATAGATTTGGGCATAGTCGGCAACAGTCGAATTATTTGATTGCCGCAGCTGGTGTTTACGAAAATCTGACAACCATTGGTTGTCAAAATGTGGAGAATGAAAATTTGACAACCATTTGTTGTCAAATTCTGCCCACGAATGAGCGTCAAGTCCGCCCACTCACTAAGCTAGAACCCCAACAGCAACAGGAAGTTTGGCAACAGGCTGTAGAAGAAGCTGGCGGTAAAGTACCGACTGGTAAAATCGTCAAAGATGTCGTGCAGCGCATTATGGAACGCACCCAAGTACTCAACAGCTACCAGTTGGGTGAAGTCTGCCAAATCTTAGCAAAGGACAATCCCGAACTCAGGGGCAAAGGCGGTTGTTGGGCAATTGTCGCTCAAGTGAATAACTTCAGTTGCACCGTGAGGAATTGGGATGGTGAACTGACGGTGGGGCTGAAGCATCTCAAGTCTTACGAATACTTACCTGAGGATTGTCAGCAGATGCAGGAGATATGCGAGCGTATTTCACGGGTGTATTCCAGTGGGCTGGAGGAATCGGTGCAGAAGTTTTTGGAGTCGCTGGGGAAGCTGAAGCGGGCCTATATTACTGCTGTGGAAGAGAAGCGAACAATCACTACATTTATTTTCTCTCCCCAGAGTGACGGAAGAGCGCTCAACTCTTGAGCAAGCGAGACTTGGAAACCATCAAAAGAGCCGCTATACTTCATAATTAGACAAAAACTGAACCTGTAGATGGATTCCTCACCTGTAGCTGATGATGCCTCATTGTTAACCAGAATCGCTAAACATGACCAAACTGCTCTTTCTCAACTCTACGATCGCTATGCCAAGATAATTTATGCTGTGGCATTTAAAAGTCTGAGATCGGTTGAGGAAAGTGAAGAAGTAGTCCTAGATGTTTTTGCTCAAGTCTGGCGAATAGCTGAAAACTATGATTTGGCTAAAGGCAGAGCAGATACTTGGCTATTTGTGCTAACGCGCAGCCGGATTTTGGATCGCCTGCGAAAGCACCAGCGCAGTCAATCTTCTTCTGCAATCTCGACTGAGCTTTTAGAGATCCAAATCCCAGATCAGAGCGTAGATCCTATTGAGGAGGTATTGCAGGGCGAGCGTCGAGCGAGCGTGTTATCAGCATTGAAACTACTGCCACCAGAACAACGTCTAGTGATTGAATTAGCTTACTATCAAGGTTTAACCCATAGTCAAATAGCAACTCAGACACAGATGTCTTTAGGCACAGTTAAAACCAGAATTCGGTTAGGCTTAAATAAGTTGAAGTCTGCCCTTGATGTTGAAGTCTAGGTATAGGTTTAAAAGTAAAAGGTTTGTTAAAGGCTAAATCTGCTCATGAGTTTTGAAAACCACTGTTTCTGTGAATTAGCTCCATTGTATGTGCTGAATCTACTGAGTGAGCCAGAAAGGCTATGGGTTGAGCAACAGTTGGCAGAATGTCCAGAATTAGCTGAGGAACTAGCCCAATACGAGATAGCAGCAACAGCGATTCCATATAGTACGCCTGTTGTGCCAATGGCAGAGGATTTGAAAGACCGATTATTTGCTCGCTTAGAGTTGGAACCTCTGGAGTCTCATCCCCAGGAGATTCCAAATGCAGACAATATCCTATCTTCATATCTAGCAGTAAGATCGCAAGATGTGCAATGGCAACCTCACCGTGTCCCTGGTGTAGAAACTGCCATTTTTCATACCGATCCCATCAAGCGGGAGATTGTTGGGGTTTTGCGGGCTGCTCCTGGGGCGCATTACCCCATGCACCGTCATGCAGCGATTGAGGAAATCTATATGCTAACTGGCGATTTGGTTGTTGGAGATGAGGTTTATCACACAGGGGACTACATTCGCTCCCAGCCAGGATCGGTTCATGGGCCCCATACAATCGGGGGCTGTATGTTCTTTTTCCGCACTTCAATGGATGATGAATATCTTGGTTTTGCGTCAGATGAGGCTTAAAAAAAGCAAAAGGGCAGGGCATAGGGAAAATACTCTCTTTATCTCCTGGTTCTGCGTTGAAAAAATCTTTCGATCAAGTTCTGCTTTTATAGATCCAAATCAGATTGCTCGACGTATATATCTTTTAGATGAACAGCTGAGTCTGCAAGAGCAATAGTCAAATGCTATTTGCTCTCTACGAAGCTGTAGAGAATTTGCTATGAAATTACCTCTTGAGATATTTCTTCTGAAGTAGGGACAGTTTTGCCTTGGCTGTTCTCTAATCATCATCTGTAAATTCAACATGACATCATCTCAAAGACACTAAATTATGGATTTTCAAAGCGCTTTAACTAAAAAATCCTCACGTCGCTCAATCTTCTCTCGCCGTGAGGTGGTGGTAAGTGGAGCAATAGCTGGTGTGGCTGGTGCATTGGGCTTACCTCTGCTTGCCCAAAAAGCAGAGGCTAGCTCAAGCTCTGCTGAACAAAATGATATAAAAATTCTCAATAATGCTCTTTACTACGAGCATCAAGCTATTTGGGCTTATAGTTTTGCAGCTGGCAAGTTAACTAATACTGATGTAGGTAAAACGGTTCTAGCTTTAGCTCTTCGCAACCAAGCAGATCATAAAAAACATCGGGATGCTTTGGCAACCACTGTCTCCAGTCTGGGTGGAACTCCAGTAAAAGCAGAGGCTAGTTATGATGTTTCGTCTTACATCAAAAAAGGTGAGGGCAACATAGATAGTGATGTCAACATTGCAAAATTGGCTTTAGCTTTGGAAATAGATGCAGCGATCGCTTACACTCTGGAAGCTGCCAAGCTCAAAACACCCAAACTAGTTACTGTCGGAGCGAGTATTGGCACCACTGAATCTGCCCACGCTGCTGCTATTCGTGCAACTTTCAGAGCACTGGGTGTGGGTATTGAAATTGTGCCTGCTGCTTTTGTGAGTGTAGAAAATCGTGATGCTTGGATATTGAAGGTCTAGTGCAAAAAGGCAACTAAGTTATACCAATTCAAAATTCGTCTTCTCCCAAAGGGAGAGGCTACGCCAAGAAAAGTTTCCTACGGCGGAAAACCGCTCCGGGTACTCCTACGGAGAAGCAAGCTACGGCAGTCTACCCGGCGGTAGAGCCGCACGTGTGGCTGCACTCACCGCCTACAGAAATTTCCGCAAAATTCACGCATTGCATTAACAAATCCTTATTTAACAAGGTTTCTGAAGTTGGATCTGTTTCAAACTTTTAGCGAATTGGTATTACACAGAAGAAAGTATATACAGTGAGGTTTTAACATTTTTTAATTAGATAGCTATTGCCGACCCCCCACTGATTGATTCTGACGAATGTATTCTTCTTCAATCAGCAACCTTGTTTTGAGGGACGCTCGCTACCAACATTCCCCTAAATTTATAGCTAAATAAATACTTGAAATCAGGAGTTTTAAAATGCTAAATTTCAGCCCTCGATGGAGTGGTTTAGCCTTAGCGATCGCTGGCATACTTTTCGGTACTTTTATGTTCTTTCATCCATCAAATGATGCTCAAGGAGCTATGAATCCTCTGTGGACACCAGTTCATGTAATGTGGTTTGTATCCTATCTGCTGATTTTGTTAGGCTTGAATGCCTTTCCAGTAAATCTAGGTGATGAGGTGGGAAGATTGGGTTTTACAGCTTACTTACTCTCTTTCTTGGGTACTGCTCTATCACTGCCAATAGCTGTTTGGGACTCTTTTATTGTTCCTTATCTTGCCGTTCATGCTCCAGAAATGATTGAGCAAATTGAGGAGTCATCATTAGAAACGCCTGTATTGACCTTTCGGATTGTCTTTTTCCTCACGGTAATTACCTTTTCATTAGGCTTTCTGCTTCTAGGTGTATCGCTTCTGCGTATGCACTTGCTGTTGCGTGTAGCGGGTGGATTATTAATGATTGGTGCGCCGCTATTTTGGATGGGAGCGATCGTATTTAGTAAAGGTTCACTGAGTAACGTCGTCACGATTATCGGAGCAGTATTTTTTGGCGCAGGACTAGTATTGCTTGGCTATTGTTTATGGTCAAAATTTGAAAAACTGGTAGCTACAGCATCAAGCATCAGATAAATTGCTGCAATATCAGTTTGTAACTAATACCACATGACATAAATAGAGCATTCATTTTAAATCAATAAAACTCTAACTTTATGGGAATTACCAATTACGAATTACTATGCGATCGCCTATATCTCAATCTTCAATTCTCTGGCGACAAGTCTGGGGCTTGGCAGCGTTAATAGCAGCTATCATTTTTAGCTGGATGGCTTATGGTTTCTATCAACCCAGAATTTTAGAAAAACTTGGCTTTGCAGGTATTGCTAGTAGTTTGGGAGTCCTGCAAGGACTACTAGGAGCAGTGGTAGAACCTTATTTTGGGCGAATTTCCGACCGAGTGATGCGGCGAGTTGGTTCTCGTCTGCCGATGATTGCCGTTGGCGTAACCTTGGCAGGTACGATCTTTGTGGTGGTATCGCTGTTGCTTGGGGGCGAGTTACCAAACGGTTTGCGCTGGTTAATTCCTGTGCTAATGACTATATGGGTCATTGCTATGATTGTGTTTCGTGGCCCTGCCATTGCCTTGCTGATGCAGTTTGCACCTAGTGCCGAATTACCTAAAGCTACTACCATTCTGGTCTTAGTCTTTGGATTGGTAGGAGCAGTTGGGCCTTTATTGGGTAACTTGATTCAACATTTGGGGGCATCACTGACATTTCTGTTGGGAGCTGTTGTTTTGATAGTTGGGGCATTGCTTCTATGGTCAGCAAAACCTCAATATACTCTGCCTATAGAGGAAAGTTATCAACCATTACCATCTTTTTTACGTTCGGTGCTAATTTTTGGTGTAGGTTTAGGCGCAGGTTTAGAAGTGAACCTGCTACTGAGACTTTTTCCTGTTTTACTACACAAGATACTGCCGAGCATTGGAGCAGAGTATATTAGCTCTGCTATTTTATTGGTGTCTGGCTTGAGTGGACTTTTCTTAGAGCGATTGATTTTGCGATTGGGTGTTAAAAAGGCGATGAAAATGAGTTTAGGTGCGATCGCCGCTGTTATGGGACTGGCCCTACTAACTCATTACAGTATACTTGCAATGGGATTAGTTGTTGCCTTTGGAGTAACCCTTGGTCTTTTGTTTACCAGTCAAATTCCCTTTGCTCTTTTCATAGTTCCTCCCGCGTGGGCAGGTTTAGGAACAGGATTGTACTTTGGTGGTATGGGTGCGGCTACTGCTTTGATTTCACTGCTGCAACAATACAACGGAATAGCTCCTGTAATCGGGTTTTTTGGGAGTGCAATCGCCGCTTTGATTGCAAATTCTTGTCTCAATGCCATCAAAAACGTTTGAGAAACTCTGATGTCATTAATTTAGGAGTATAACTATCATGTCAACCATATCAACACAGGCGATCGCTACGTTGATTGCTAATTACTTTGCAGCTACACGAGCAATGGATGTAGAAGCTTGGTTAGAGACATTTGCAGAAGATGCAATTGATTACGATCCGGTAGGTGGTGCTGTTTTAGAAGGACATACGGCAATTCGCCAGTTTTTCTTGAGTATTGCCGGAATGTTTGAAACTGTGGGACTGACTGAAGAGTTTGTGCATATTGTGGACAATGAAGTTGCTGTCAAATGGACGGGACGCGGTATTGGGAAAAACGGTCATGAGGTCATATTTGAAGGCATTGATATATTTGAAATCAATGCTGCTGGTAAGATTCAAACACTACGAGCTTACTGGAATCCAGAGGTAGCGATCGCTGCATTACAAAGGTAATTTAGTGTCTACTCAACTTTATTATGTGTATAACCTCTGGATTTAACTTCAATTGGGCAATCTACAGGTGCTAATTTATCGCTGCAATTTTCTTATCCCCCTCCCCAGCATTGAAAGACTAGGAATTTAATGATAGTCTAAAATGCATAACAGTGGAAAAAATTGCTTTTTTTGACTACCTAAAAATATTCCATAAAAATATCAAACTTTTTGTCTGCAAGATGCAGGCAAAGACGTATTGATAACCGAAAACGGTACACTTTACACTATCGGTTTTTATGCCAGCAAAATTTTACATTCAGACAGAGTGGGCAACTGGTTTTCTTCACTAAAAGTAGGCAGTTATATGTCCTACACAAGTTGCGTGTCTGGAAGATGAGCAAATAGCTGGTCAATAATTACTGGCTAGTTGAGATATTTAGAAAAAATTCATTGTCTTTGACATTACTGACTAATTTTGAGAGTAAAGTTTTTGCTTTCATGTCAATATTCCCTGAAATTGGGAACTATAAAACGAAGAACAAAGCCAGATTTTTTTCTTCTGCTCATACCTGTTGAGTGTCTTATTCGACTGGTAATCTTTTAGATGTTTTCTAGTTTTATTTCCATACATCAAAACTATCAGGAGCAAATATGCAAGCAGCGAACGTAACTCTGGGAATTCCCAACTTCAACACTATGAATACCCAGGATTATATTGAACTAGAACAGCAATATGGTGCTGATAATTACCATCCTTTAGATGTAGTCATTACCAAAGGAGAAGGTGTATGGGTATGGGATATAGAAGGTAAAAAATACCTGGATTTTCTTTCGGCTTATTCAGCATTAAATCAGGGTCATTGTCATCCCAAAATTCTTCAAGCAATGATAAAACAAGCTCAACAAGTTACACTGACTTCCAGAGCTTTTCGTAATGACCAATTAGGAAGATTTTATCAAAAGCTTTCTGAGATTTCTGGTTTACCTAAAGTACTACCCATGAATTCGGGAGCCGAAGCCGTGGAAACGGCTATCAAAGCCATTCGTAAATGGGCTTATAAAGTAAAAGGCATACCAGAAAATCAAGCAGAAATTATAGTTTGTAGTAATAATTTTTCTGGACGCACTATTAGTTTAATCAGTTTCTCTACAGAAGAACAATATCAAGATGGATTTGGGCCTTTAACCACTGGGTTTAAAGTTATCCCTTTTGGTGATGCTAAGGCATTAGAAAAAGCAATTACTCCTAACACTGCGGCATTTTTGGTAGAACCAATTCAGGGTGAGGGAGGTATTATTGTTCCGCCTCATGGGTTTTTAAAGCAAGCTGAACAAATCTGTCGCCATCATCATGTCTTATTGGTCTTTGATGAAATCCAAACGGGCTTGGGAAGAACAGGTAAAATGTTTGCCCATCAATATGAGGATGTTAAGCCAGATGGCATAACTGTAGGTAAAGCTTTATCTGGTGGATTTTATCCCATTTCTGCGTTTATTTCGACAGAGGAAGTGATGGGTATATTTCAACCAGGGGATCATGGTAGTACCTTTGGGGGAAATCCTTTAGCTGCTGCTATTGGCATTGCCGCACTTGATGTTCTTATAGAAGAAGAATTATCAGAAAAAGCCTTAAAACTAGGGGAATATTTTATAGAGAAATTACAATCAATTAAGAGTTCATATATCAAAGAAGTACGCGGCAAAGGTTTATTAATTGGCATGGAATTGTATCCTGAAGCTGGTGGTGCAAGGCGTTTTTGTAAAGCTTTAGCTAAAGAGGGATTATTAGCTAAAGAGACTAGAGATAATGTCATTCGTTTTGCTCCACCCTTAGTTATTTCCCAAGATGAAATAGATTGGGCATTAGAGAAAATTGAGCGAGTTTTGACAACCACTGGTTAGTTTGGCACAAATTGAGTTTTGCGGGGTGGTTGATAGTGTTTGAGAAGTCATTAATAGCAAAATTGAACAATCGTCTCATCCAACTTATGAGTATCTGGGAATTGTACGTCAAATTGAATAAAAGACGGCAATCAGATCCCGGTTTGTCCTGGTATGACCACTGCGAAGCACCTAGTACGTTGGCAGAATTTGCCTTCTAGTTGTGTAAGTAGACCGGATGATTTTAATTTTCAATAAAAAGGACAATCTACCATGAATCGTGAAGAACTTTTGCAAGAGACCGTGCAACCAATTGACATTAAAGCTTTTGATGTTGTTGGCTTGGTGGAAGCAATGAGTAAGACAGCTTTCCAAGCTCGAAATTTGGGGCGGGCAGCGAAAATTTACGATGCAATGCTGCAAGATAAAGAATGCACGATTATTCTGTGTTTAGCTGGGTCTTTATTTAGTGCTGGACTGAAGGGAATAGTCCACGATTTAATTACTCACAATATGGTAGATGCAATTGTTTCTACCGGAGCTAACATTGTTGACCAAGATTTCTTTGAAGCGTTGGGTTATCGTCATTATGTCGGCGATCCCTTTGCTGATGATGAGGTGCTAAGACAGCAACGCATAGACCGCATATATGACACCTATATTGATGAGGATCAACTGCGGGTATGTGATATGACTATTGCCGAAATCGCCGAAGGGTTAGAGAAACGTCCCTATTCTTCACGAGAATTTATTCAGGAAATGGGGGCTTATTTGGAACGTCGGGGAAACTATGGTCAATCTGTGGTGCAAGCCGCTTATCAACACCAAGTACCAATTTTTGTCCCTGCTTTTAGTGACTGTTCGGCTGGGTTTGGTTTAGTGCATCATCAATGGAATTCCCCAGAATCTCATGTGACGATTGACTCAGTGAGAGACTTTCGGGAGTTGACCCAGTGTAAACTAGCTTCTAATTACACTGGCTTGGTAATGATTGGTGGCGGTGTACCGAAAAACTTTGCTCAGGATACGGTGGTAGCTGCGGAATTGCTGGGATTTGAAACGAGTATGCACAAGTATACAATTCAAGTCACTGTCGCTGATGAGCGCGATGGTGCTTTATCTGGTTCTACTCTTAAAGAGGCTCATTCTTGGGGGAAGGTAGATAAAGCTACTGAACAGATGGTTTTTTCTGAGGCGACTGTGGCTTTACCATTAATTGCGGGGTATGCCTATGGTAAAGGTAATTGGCGCGATCGCCAACCACATCATTTAGCTGAGTTGTTCACCAAACCTCAACCCAAGGTAGCAACTGTGTAGAGATTTTTAGGGGGTAAATTTACCCCCTGTCCCATGACAAACATAACTTGAATATTAGCTATAGCTTGTTGTGTTACCCTTCATCTTGGCAACAAGATGAAGTTTGTATTTATCTCTTGTGTCAGATAACACAAATAAGTGTTCAACTTATGGTAGAAATTGTTTGTTTTTCTGGTGTAAATTCTTTGATTTTTTTACGTAACTCTTTGTATCGTTAGGAAGACGATGATTATATAAAGTTTTTTTAAGATGGGAGGCGACATAGATAAAGTACAAACACGAAATCAAAAAGGCGACGAATTATGCAAGAAATCAAAGAAGTAAAAGGAAGCCAGGATTTACTTCCAGAAATTAAAGAGCCTTACTATTACGCTGGTACTCGTTGGAGATGGGGTTTCCAACCAAGTGCAGAGATTTGGAACGGACGCTTGGCGATGATTGGTTTCTTTGCAACTGCACTGTTTGAAATCCTTAATAAAGATGGGCTTCTTGGAGGACTGTTTTGGGGATTTTTCCAATAAAAAAGTAATGCTGCTCTATATTACTGGATTGTAGAATCACAAAAATCCTCATCTTTCAGAGAATTTAGTTTAAACAAATATGCTCAAATATTGCGCTCTATTAATGATATTAACTCTCATGAATAGAGCGTAAAAATTTTATTAGTTTATCCTCATCTGGATATTCCCACACTCTGTTTTGACACTAAATTTTAAATCTATTAAATGAATTGTCTAGATTGAAATTTAAACTCACTTTATGAATATACTTGTGAACTATTTTGAACCTTTTCTGATAACCACTGATACCAACTCTCTAACCCAGTTCCAGTTAACGCTGAAACTTGAAAAACCTGAATTTGAGGATTAACCTGCTGGGCATATTCTATGCAACGCTGAACGTCAAACTGCACATGAGGTAGTAAATCAATTTCAATTGAATAAATTTACTTGAAGTCTTGGTCATAACAGCCAGGACTTCTTTAATGTCATGAAATCTTAAAATAAAAGTGGCTGTTAACTAAAACTCTATCTTGTATTATTTTCCTGATTATGATGTACAATGGGTCGATAAGTCGGTTCTAGTGGGGAACAGCCACTAGAGGAAACGGGGAAAGTCCGGTGCGAATCCGGCGCTGTCCCGCAGCTGTAATCAAGGTTTACCTTGTGAGTCAGAATGCCCGCCGAAGTTGACTTGTAAATTTTGTACATCTGCGAGGCACGGATGATTTATTACATGGCGATCGCTAAATCTGATATTTTGAAAGCACCGCACATTAAAACGCTACAAATGGCGGCTTTCCACGAAATACGTAATTAATATTAAATTTCAATTAGTAATTACTTTTGTGAATATTCAGGTATTTCTTTTACTTTGAAACCTGAAATATTTTCAACGAGGTATGGCACAAAATTTCCATCGTTATATCTAGCGATAACTTCTCTGTATTTTCGTTAAATTCTGACTCGGTTAATCATCATGCCGAAATATTATCTTCACCGGACTGGGAAGATTCCTACTGCTGTTCATCCTTTTGTCAAACAAACAGGTTTTAGAGAAGATCAGCAGCAACCCTTTCTAAATTTAAGGCAAATAATTCGAGGTTGGCAAAAAATTGCAAGTTCAACCTATGGAAAGATTTCTCTGATGATCTCTCGTCTAATTCGGGATGAACCATGAATCAATTCAAAATTCAAAATTCAAAATTCAAAATTAAATACAGCCACTGACAAGGGGGAGGCAGTCTCGTGGGCGGGTTTCCCGACTTGAGAGAACTGGCGTTGGGGTTTATACCCGCTTTGTGAGAGAAGGATTCTTTCGCCCACAAGGGGCGAGGGTTTTCATAAACAAATCAATGTCTATCAACTGTTAGCTACATAGAAAGCTTTCACAACAATGTCAACTTTATTAGTTTATTTTGTAATTGGTTCTCTTATCGTTTTACTAATTGGAATTGCAGCTTATTTCGTAACGGCTCGTAAGTATCAATCCTCAGCCACAGTCGCTAATTCCTATGACCAATGGACGCTTGACGGCATCCTAGAATTTTACTGGGGCGAACACATTCACCTCGGTCACTACGGTTCGCCACCAAGACGCAAGGATTTTTTGGCTGCTAAATCTGACTTTGTACACGAAATGGTTAAATGGGGTGGTTTAGATAAATTACCTCCTGGTACTACCGTCTTAGATGTTGGCTGTGGGATTGGGGGTAGCAGCCGGATTTTAGCGCGAGATTATGGATTTGCTGTCACAGGAATTACCATCAGCCCACAGCAGGTGAAACGCGCCCAGGAGTTAACACCCCAAGAACTAAACGCCCAGTTTGCAGTCGATGATGCAATGGCATTGTCGTTTCCAGATGCCAGTTTTGATGTAGTTTGGTCAATCGAAGCAGGCCCCCACATGCCCGATAAAGCCGTTTTTGCCAGAGAATTAATACGGGTGCTAAAGCCTGGTGGAATTTTGGTTGTCGCTGACTGGAATCAAAGGGATGACCGCCAAAAGCCGCTAAATTTCTGGGAGAAACCAGTAATGCGACAACTGCTAGATCAGTGGTCTCATCCAGCTTTTTCTAGCATTGAGGGATTCTCCGAACTGTTGGCAGCTACAGGATTAGTGGAAGGAGAGGTAATTACGGCTGATTGGACGCAAGCAACCCTTCCTTCTTGGTTAGATTCGATTTGGCAAGGAGTGGTTCGCCCAAGCGGATTTCTGCGTTTTGGACTGTCTGGTTTCATCAAATCTGTGCGCGAAGTGCCGACGTTTTTATTGATGCGTTTAGCCTTTGGTGCAGGACTGTGCCGATTTGGAATGTTCCGTGCTGTGCGGGCAAATTCACGTACAGAATTGAGGGATAGAAACTTTGTTCAGGAAAATCCCTCAAGTTTAGTTGGGTAGCGATACTTGCGGTGGGCTGCGTCTACGCATGATGACTAATGCGTGAGTTCTCAGCAATCACCCCATCACAAAATCTATCTAATACATGATATCTGCGTAAAACTTCTTTTTTGTAATCGCTCCTTTAATCAACAAACAACTTATTTATATGCACAAAATTCCCGTCACAGTCATTACAGGATTTCTCGGCGCAGGCAAAACTACGTTAATTCGTCACTTACTGCAAAACAACGAAGGACGACGGATTGCTGTTTTGGTAAATGAATTTGGGGAAATGGGCATTGATGGCGAACTATTGCGTGATTGCCGAGTTTGTGATGATGAAGAAGACCCCAACAGTAATATTGTGGAACTCACCAACGGTTGCTTGTGCTGCACAGTGCAAGAGGAATTCTTACCAGCAATGCAAGAATTACTCAAGCGACGCGATCGCCTAGACTGTATGTTGATTGAAACCTCTGGACTAGCATTACCAAAACCATTGGTGCAAGCATTTCGCTGGCCAGAGATTCGCACAGGTGCTACAGTGGACGGCGTAATCACTGTGGTGGATTGCGAAGCCTTAGCCAGCGATCGATATGTAGGCGATTTAGCAGCCCTCTTAGCCCAGCGACAAGCCGACTCTAGCCTAGAACACGAAACACCGATTGAGGAATTGTTTGAAGATCAGCTAGCTTGTGCTGACTTGGTGTTGCTGACTAAAAGCGATCGCGTTGACGAACAAACCCAAGTGAGAGTGCAGGATTGGTTAAAGCAGAACTTACCTCCTGGTGTAAAAGTCATTCCTTGCCAGGATGGTAAAATCAGTAGCAATTTATTACTCGGTTTTAACGCTGCGGTAGAAGATAACTTAGATAGTCGTCCCAGTCACCACGATACTGAAGAAGACCACGAACATGATGACGGGATTAATGCAGTGCAACTAATATTAGACCAAGCATTTGAGCCGTCTTTTTTGGTTAAACGTTTGCAAACATTAGTGCAACAGCAAGAAATTTATCGAATTAAGGGATTTGTAGCAGTTCCGAACAAAGCCATGCGTTTAGTATTACAAGGTGTCGGTAATCGATTTGACTACTTTTACGACCGTCCTTGGCAAAACAGCGAACTCCGTCAAACGCGATTAGTGTTAATTGGTCGAGAACTGGATCGAGTTCGTATTGAGTCAGTGGTGTTGGGGGAGGAAGTCGGTGCGACCATCTAATTGTGTTTGGCAAGGAAATTTTGGCTACTGGCAAAACAGCTTTATCCATAACAATATATTGGTAATCGGTTACACAGCATGGAAAGGATTTCAGTCATTTGGGCGGGGAGTTGTCTTATGTGATGTAGATATTCAAGTGACTCATCCTACAATTACGAGCCTGGATACAGTTAAGTTCACCCTGCAATTTCTCCCCTTGAATTTGATTGGATTTTACCTGCAAACATTTCAGGATAGCGGATTGATATCACAATCAATCTGTTCATCCATGATTTCATCAATTTCCCCAACAGTTGCAACATACAATCCCTATCAAGATATTCTTTTGGTGCTAAAGGCTGAACATCAAATTGAAGTTAATTTTTTACACAAACTAAAAATTACTCCACCTGATTGCTACGAACAAGTTTGCACGCGTTGGTCAGAATTTAAACCAAGCCTAATACCCTAGAAAGTACACAGTATTTTTAAAAGTAGGAGTATAATCGATTGCTATCTCTCCGCCAAGTAGTTATTAAATATATAAAAACAGGAAAAATCTCCTGTTTGGGTATCAAATTAATGGAAGAAATACAAGGGAAAAAATTCCGCATTCCCCTACTAAGTCGAGAGAAAATTAACTTTAATTGCCAACCTACTTCTAGGACAATTGCATGAATAAATTTCTGACAAATTTAACAACTAAATCCGCAGCTTTGATGTCTCTAGCTTCATTGGTCATGACCAATAAAGTGACCACAGCTGGTCAGCCAGTAAATCCCCAACCAGTAGACCGTCCTGATGCTGCTACTACACCAGTATCCGCATCAGACCAAAGAGCTTGTGCCAGACATCCGAAACTCGGTAAATTTTTCTGCGCTCACGCTGAACAATTATCTCATCTGCAAAAAGGCGTAGCAGAGATTGATGTTACTGATGAGAACAGCGAGAAGGCATTACTTGGAGTTACAGATGCAGAAAGCGATGCTGCTGTAGCTATGTTTGGTTGTGATTGTGCTGCATCGATAAATTGTTTACGCCGCTTGCGGAATAGCCTCCCATAGAATCTTATTTCCTAAGTTTTTCATCTTGGGAAAAGCAGGGGATAGGAGGAAAATTATTTCTCTCTCCCCTTACTATTTTACAGATTTCTGCTCGGAAATTTAAGGTGCAATAAAATTGTTTATATCAAACTTAAATAATATGAAACGTCGTGATTTTATTACTTGTTTTGGTTTGGGTTATGTAGCAAGTAGCTTACCTGCAAAAGTTGTAGCTTCTGCTCCAGAAACTACAGCAATATCATCAACTTCTGGAGATTGGCAACCAGTAGGAACAGTTGCCCAATTGGATAAAACTGGTCAGCTATTAAATGAAAACTCACCGGTTGGTTCTGTATTGGTAATTGGTACTTCTAAAAGCAAAAATCTAGTGGCTGTGAACCCTACCTGCACTCACATGGGTTGCACCGTAGAGTGGCTTGCAGAAGAAAAGATATTTTTATGCCCTTGTCATGCTTCCGAATTTGCTGCCAATGGCAATGTACAAATGGGGCCAGCTACAAAACCACTATCAAATTACGAGACAAAAATAGAAGGCAATTTAGTTATTGTAAAACGTAATTCATAATTTGTAATTAATAATCTCAGGTTTGATTTGGGGCTTTAAGTGTTCACTAAAATTATTATGTAGCAATTTGCAAATAGTAATACCTTAGTTAATCAAACGACAAAATTAACACACTGATATTGCTGGGAATATTAAGCATGAATTTGTCACTGTTTCTACCAATTTATAAATGCAAAAACCAAAACTAATAAATATTTCCAAAGCGACTCGTTACCAAAATGCGGCGATAGATTATTACATGGGACTTACAAATTCCTCCTATCTCCATTACGGGTATTGGGAGCCACTACCTACTGTAGGTGAGGAATTGACTCTAACTCGTCTGCGTGCGGCTCAAGAAGCTTATGCAGCCAAGCTTTTTAGTTTTATTCCAGAGGGTGTAAAAACTGTGCTGGATGTCGGTTGCGGGATTGGTGGGAATGCAGTGTATTTACGCGATCGCGGTTTCATTGTTGAGGGATTAGCACCTGACACACTCCAGCAAGAAAAGTTTATCAAGAATACCAACTCTCAAGTACCTTTCTATTTAACGAGATTTGAAGATTTTCACACCTCAAACTCCTACGATTTAGTTCTGTTGAGTGAAAGCAGTCAATATATTGCTGCTCTCGATTTAGCTCAAGGTGCGGCTCGTTTACTGGATAGCGGTGGCTACTTGCTGCTTGCAGACATGATGCGTTTTGATGCCGAATACCGAGAAGGTATTTTTTCTAATTGTCATGTCGCCAGCGAACTCCAAGCGGCGTTAGAACAGTCTGGATTCAAGTTAATCAAGACTGAGGACATTTCCAGCCATATTGCGCCAACGATTGACTTGTGTGTTGATAAGTTCCGTACTTTTGGGCTAACTACTATTAAATATATTGCAGATTTGGTGGCGATCGCACTCCCACCATTATACGCGATCGGATGTTGGGTATTTAAGCGTTGGCTAGAAAAGCCAATTGCTGAAGGTTTAGCAGCACGCACTATTTTTGAAAACCATCTGTGTTATTCCATTCAACTTTGGCAGTTAACTAAAGGAGTTTAAGTGAAGATGACCACAGAAATAAACACTCAAGATTGGCAACAAACTTTTATCGCCACTAATTTATTAGCAATTGGGTATAACGCTTGGGTTGGCTATTTAGGAGGAGAATGTGGTGTTGTAATTTGCAGTACCAATTCTCCGCATTTAAGTATTGCTGGTGAAACATTTAAAGCCCATTTTATCCCGCGTAAAAATCTCGCAGCTTTCTTAAATTCGTGGTTCTAGAAAATACATTAAAACAGCTACCAAAACCTTATGATTTGTGGTTAGTTAATTTTCATGCACCAATAGCAGAAGAAGTGAAAAAATGTCTACCTGAAACCAAGTTATTCATACCAGTAAATGGCTATAATTACAAAATTTATCATTGTCAAAATAATTCGTAATTCTTAGTTATTACACTACTATTTTAGTCGTATAATTGAAAAAAATGATACATAATGTGAATTAGAAAAACCACGGGAAAAGTAACAAAATGAAAGTTCCTAGCTTTTCGATTCATACTTCTTCCATGACTAGCATAGGTTTTGGAACGCTATTAACAACCATCTTTTTCTTGGTAGATGATTAATATCAAAAACCGTTAAAAATACAACAATTATTAAAGTCAGTATTGAGAGCGATAAATCATGGTCATGGTGCTTTTATATGCAGGGTAAGAGTATCTCAATCAGGCTTGACACAAGGAATCAGAAGAATCTAAAGTATTGTCAATGAAACAACTGAGAACCTGAATCATATAAGTAGCTTGGTGTTAAAAATTATCGCTATGGCAAGGCAGGAGGCAGGAGGCAGAAGGCAGGATGGAAGAGGATTATAGCTTTATTTACCTTTCTTAACTTAGTTCTGTTTTTTCTCACCAACTTACTTAATTGTTATCCATAGCAGTGCGTTTCATTTTTTGACGGAGACTACGTTTGTGGGTCTGTTCACGGTTAAGAGCATTGAGAGCCAAATGTCGTAACAGAGCAAAATTTTGGGGGCTGTGAAAAGAACGAATGCGACAAGCATCTTCTTTTAAGGTACAATCAAGAGTCCAATAAACCTCGTTTTCAATGCCCCAATGCTTGCGGATAGCCCGACCGATAATTTGAGCATCACTGTTTAAAGAAGTGAGATAAAATTGAACCTCACGAATTTCTGTGCGATGATGTCCTGTCTTGAAAAGTTTTGTGGAAGGAAACCTTCCCCACAAACTTTTCGCTTTTTCAATCCGTTTGTCATAACTAACATTTATCCCCTTCCATTGTTGTGCTTGCGCTTTTCAAACCATTCTTTAACTTGAGAATAGAGAGTCGGATGGTTGGCTTTAAGTGCCAGGACATAATCGGCTTTTTTGGCGATAATCTGTTTGGCAATTTCGGTTTGTGTTCCCATTGCATCAATAGTGATGATAGCGCCAGTAATATCTAGTAACTCTAATAATGCCGGAATAGCCGTAATTTCATTGGACTGATCTTCTACTTTCACTTGTGCCAACACTAAACTGTGTTCAGTTGCCCAGGCACTTATGAGATGGAGTGCACTTTGACCTTGATTGCGGTCATAAAAACCCCTAATTGTTTTTCCGTCTACTGGGGATAATTTCTCCTCCCATTTTTGTGATCAGGGTTTCTACCCATCTCAAAAAACATCGGTTTAATGCTTCTGGGTCGATAAACTCAAACACTCGTCGAAATGTATCATCTTTTCGCGTAGCGTGCCGTCAGGCAAGGAATACCATTTGGTAATGCCAAAAACTCTTCTAACCATGTTTGCTTGCTGATGCCATAATTCTCAATGTCTTCCCATCCTTGCGCTCCAGCGATGATTGCTAAAATTGCAATGACTAAAATATCTGTGAATTGATGTTTTTTTGTCCGCTCTACTCTATGGTCTTTGATATCTGAGAAATGTTCAACTAAACTCTGTTGAATAATGCCAATGTCTGTTATTTCTCTTGATTTTTGCTGAATACAAATATTTTTGACACTATCAGCAGATTTAGTTTCAAAGCCCTCTGACATCGATTTGATTCCAGGTGATTTTCCATCGAGCAATTGAATTCATCTCATTCATCTTGCTCTAAAGTCAAGTTCATTTTCTACACATTCCCTACCTCCTATCTTCTTTGATTTGTCAAGTTTTCTTTATACCAAATTAGATGAGCTTACCCTGTTTAAACAGTGACCTTTTAGATAAATTAGCTGCTAAATTAAAACAACAGAAATTTGAGAGAATAAAAGGTAAAAAGCACGGTAAATATTGGCATATTACGTTAAACATTCCCAGTAATGAAAATAGTAAATTAGCCAGGGCACAGTTTGATGCTCTCAAGAAGAAAGATTGGAAACTTTGGCTTGTCAGAGAACCGTCCAAAGCTTGCCAATGCAATGGTGAACAATGTGATTCAAATGATTGGCAAGAAATTTAATTTGAAAGCATCACCTCAACACTAGTATTTTGACAATTTAACTGTGATAAAAAATCTCTCGCTAACTGTTCTAAGGTAGTGCTTTGACAATTAGCAACAAGATGCAAACCCAATACTAAACGCGCTGTATTCTGCATCTTTTGAATACCTGTCCAAGGTCGCACAAAGATACCAAGTTGCTCAAGCTGAATAATTAAACCAACGATGTAACCTGCTAAAATACCGCAGCATTTTTCTAGCTCATGCTCATCTTGATTACTCACCTTTAATATCAAGAAAATTTCTGATTCTTGGTGTAACTCGATAGTTTCAAATAAAGCTGTCCACTTCTGTTCACCAGCTAAAATTTGCTTAGTCAGTGTTGCACCTCTAGCAAATTCGCTTTGGATTATCTGTGCAGTAGAACGGGTGACATTACGAGCAGTATTCTGACATGGTTCTATTGATGTGACTACAGGTAACCAGTCTCTTGGGGATTGTACCTGATATTGTCTACCTACATCTGTAAGTGCAATCGCCTGTTGCCAATCATGATGGTGCAAAATTTGGAAAAAATTACTCAGTAATTTCTCTAAGCTTGTTTCTGATTTTTTGTCTAATGTACAACAAAAAGCGCAGAGTAACGCCCAGGAAAAACCACCCAAGAAACCCCAAGCATTACCGTAAATATTTCTGGCTTTAGCCCAGGCGCGTACTGCTCGCAATAGCTGCCGAAAGGTGTCAGGCGATACATATTTGCTAACTACCTCTGTAATTACATCCGCTTCCCAACAACCGACAATAGATTTTAAGCTAATGGGGTCAAGGTTTTGCGGATTTTTCCTTGCCAATTGGTAGTTTTGGGCCCTTGCGTAAAGTAAATCTAAGGATATTCCTTCTAATTGCAGGCGCAGTACAGGGACTCGTGCATCTAATACTAGTTGAGTGTGGCATAATCCTTGCAACCGTTCTTGAACGCTAGCTAGAAAAGCTTCCCCTGATAAATAAGTCGGAATCACACACACAGCATCCAAATCGCTGTCGGGACTTTGTACCCCGAGACGCGCCGAACCCAATAACTGTAGTGATGGTTGAAAACCTAAACATTCTGCACAAGCTTGAGTCACCACTTCTAATACTGTGTCACGCTGTAATTGCTGTGCTGGCATTAGTTCAGGTTCCAAGTTATTAACCAACTTCCCCAATTCGGAAGAATGTGTGACTCCGCTTTCTCCCAAATAAACAATATGTCTCACCGCAAAAGGCTCATCACCGCGACGACTAATTAAGGCGACAGAGTCAACTGTAAAACTAACTGGATGCCATTGCGGTAACTCAGCCAAGGCTGCTTCCGGACTGGGAAATTGTCCGACGCTGAGGTGGGGTGTAAAACCTGCTTTTGTTTTGCTACTTTGCTCGTTACATTGGGGAAACAGATTTTGCAGTACCTTCTGTAACTCATGCAATGCATTTTCTGGCTGGACAACAGGACGCAACCATGCGGTAGAACTTTTGCGGTGTGTAAATGTTTGGAAATCGGCTAAGGTAATTTGAAATGGTTGTAATTGAGCCAATGCAGGCGCAATCATGTCTACCACCTCGGCAAAATAAGATTCGCTCAGAAAACCGTAAAGTAAATTAATGTGAGCCATCCACCGCTCAACTCTGGCATCATAACGCTCACGGATGGCTTGGATTGCAGGTAACACATTGTCTTTTGGAATCACAACTACAGCACTCTGATAAACTGGGCGGGCTGTAGATAGAGAAGATACCTCACTCGGATTGAGAAACACAGGCTTCTCTGTGCGTCGCCCCGTCTCTGTTTCTCCCTGTCTTCTTGCTCTTAGAACTGCACGAAGACCAAAATGATCTGATGGATAAATTTTCCCCTCTGTATCTGCTATTGGTTCACAAGCAAATAAGCTAATTGACTGCGCTTGCCAATCATGGTTTGGATTGAGCAGTAAAATGCGATCGAGCCTAACTGGTATTCCCATTAAACTCATCAACGCCGCTAAGGAGTTGCGTTGTGGGTCAAATGTATAACCTGCTGCATCTGGATGTAGTTGTTGCCAGATATCGACATATCCAGCACCCATTAATATCTCTTCTTGTTCGTTCCCTCGGGTATTGAAGTCACCAACTATCAAGCTATTTCCTGGTAAAGTTTGCAGATATGCAACTATGGTAGATAGCTGATGCTGGCGTTTTTCTAAGGCATTTTGCGCGTAATCGCTGGTTAAATGCACGACTGCAATGTGCAATAATTGACCGTTAATTTCACAACTCCCTACCAATACCCGCTTGTGTCCAGAAAATTGATGTTCAACGAGTGTAAAAGGCAGACGCGACAATAATAAATTACCTAATGGTCGCACTTTTTCGGCTGCACTGGATTCGGAAATATAATAATTGCGTACCCAAGTTTGCGATAAAAGTAACTCTACTAAAGCTGGTGTTGCTTCTTGGATGGCGATGATATCTGCGTTACATTGACGTAACTCCTCAACAATTGCTGGTAATCTTTTTTCAGTTGCAATTTTCTCCTTGTCGTAGAGGTCACAAAGCACGTTAAAACTAACTATTGTCAAAGTTTCTAAATTGACATCTTCGGCTTTTTGTGTATCTGCTTGCCAACCTTGAATATCGTATTTATAAACGGGTCGTGGAATGAATATCGCTGTGTTATCGAATACAGTGACAACTTTTTCCCCTGTATTTTCTCTAGTCTCGCTTTTCCACGCCGCCGCAGGTAACTCTCCACTGGAAATTAAATCTAAATGCTGTTCCCGATCCCAAACAACCACGTCTTGGCAACGGATATAGCGGATGCGATGCCAAGGTATATCACCATCTGTCGCCCATTGGGTTAGAGGTTTTTCTCTGATTCCTGTAGATGCAAGGCGTTCAATATAACCGACAACAAAAGCACTGCTATTAAGACGCTCGTCCCAGATAATGCGATGGTAAACCTCGCGACTGGTTGCCATTTTTTTCTTTTCTGATTTTGACATATTCCCTTTTTCTGTAATCAAATAATTTCGTGACGAAATTAAACAACTAAGCAAGTTAACTTTCGCCACTTGAACCGAATTTGATTGAGATGAGGGACTACATATGCTTTTACCGTGATTTGATTAATGTATTACTTTTATAATACATTATACTTCAGAAGTTGGGGCAATGCCAAAACAGTGATCGCTTGCACCTAGAGCGAAAAGTCGAGAGATCATTTTTTGAGGCGCGTAAGGCATTGGCAGAATTGCGCGTCTTTGACGCTGCCGTTGGCGTTCGCGGTGCGTCTCCCTTAGGAGAAGCCATCGCTTTGGGCATAGTCGCCGCCAGTCTTATCTTCTAATGGATGCATCTGTTGTTTTTGATAACTTGGTTGAAAAATGTGATCAAATTGATCACAAATTACCAACGACAGAGGGGCAAGGGCGGGTGCTGGGCGAGCGCATTAGTCAGGTGTATTCCAGTGGACTGGAGGAATCGGTGCAGAAGTTCTTGGAGTCGTTGGGGAAGCTTAAGCGGGCTTATTTGACGGATTTGGAGGAGAAAGTGTTGAGGGTGCTGGAGACTGAGATGAAAGACTGATGCAATAATGCTTTGGGTAATTTATTGTGTAAGGATGAAATTTTGGTACTGATTATCAGAGAAAGAGCGACGCTAGAACAAGTTGAGCAAATGCTGCAAACATTGAAAATTTACATTAAAGTTGCAGTAGATATAGAAAGAGGGATATTAGCCGGGGGAGGAGAAAAACACGCTTTCTGTGAAGCAGCATTGCTCGAAGATGGTAGTAGACAGCGAGATATTTGGGGTGCTGACTGGACTCCTTTTAATCAATCAATTGCCTATGAATCAATTATTAACATTCGCCCCAGTCAAAATAATCGCTCGATGCTAATTCAAGACCCAGCAATTCAAGAACGTGTTAAACAAATCACTCAGGAGTTAATCGGTGGTTATGAACCAGAAATTAAATGAAAAACAAGCAAGGTTTCAAAGCGAAAATACATCAAATCGTTTAGGACATATAGCTTCTAATTTAGCCAGGTTGAGAACATTTTGTAACACTGCTTACCCGGAAGCAGTTGAAAGTGTGGCAGATGAAACTATGTATTTTATCGAATGGACAGCAGCAGAAATTGAACCGGAATGTGCCGAAGAATTAGTCAACATTCAAGTTCAAATAGCACGGTGGAAATTAAAGTTTGATAGTCTTTGGTCTGATGAGAGCGAACGCAGAAATATGTCCGAGCAAGCTAGTGCTTGGTCAGCGCGAGTATTAGATATGTCAGGTTTGTTGTCCGAATCCATCTAGAATTTTAATCGCGCTCGCAGTATTCTGAGTTTTGCATAAAATATGAGTAATCCCCGAGATTCTTGGATAAATAGTTCATGAATGCACTCGCATTTCTGGAGAGTTCCTTTGCGTTCCCCTCATCTCAATTGAGCTCGTTGCCATTAAGTGTCGGCAATTGAAGCACTTCAGAAAAACGTGAATACTTAACCGCATCGGTAGGAGGATAATCTGCCGACACTGCAATTAACCCAATTTTTATATCCTCAAAATAAATTACACCTCCAATACGCCGTTCAGCTTGGAAAGGCCCATGAAAAAAATGATACTTTGCAATATAAATCGATAAAAAGTCAGTAATTTTTGTTTCCCTGCCAAACATTTGGTGACAAGTCTTGCGGATAACACTATGTAGATATTCATTATGGGTAGGCTCACCCATATCAGTAAATTGCGGATGATCTGCAAAATGATCCATATAAAATAACCAGATATTAGATAAGTCTGCCTCATGAGTCAGTTTTTGCTTGAGTTCTTGTAATCGATTGATGTTCATATTGTGGATATTAGTGTGGTGGGACAAGCAAACAGCACTGTTAAAAATCTACCATGAGAATATTTTTAATCAGAATTATCATATAGAGCTTCTTTAAGGAGATTGCTGCTAGGACTTAGACCTATTGATTGTTCTAGAATGTGAATATAGGAATAAGATTTTCTTGTGGCAATGATTGCAATTTAGTCAATAATATAAAAATTTAAAACAATAGCTTAGGTACTGGATCTTCATCAATAGCACATATACCTGGATGCTGTTCTTGTATGTATGGATGCTTATCCACTAATATTTCTAGCTGTTCACTAGTAAGGCAGAGAATCTTGACACCACTGACAACTCTCAATTGTGAACCACACTCCAAGGGAAATAATTTCCAGCCAATTTCTGAGTTTCTAGCTAATTCTAATCTTTCAGTAAAAGACATCGCTTTTACATCTTGTCTCATTTTTTCATATTCATCTAAAGGAATTGAAGACCAAACTCCAAAACGTTTCTCTTCCATGACGCTGTACATACTAGGGTTGTGCATGATGCGTTCTTGAAACCAAGGAATTAGCCTTGTTTCAATACCATTACACCTTGTTAACCAACGAGCGCCATTTCTAAGCCGATCGTACTCAATCCATCTAAATAAACTATTGGGTTTTCTATTCACAGCTTGCAAACTCTTACGAACTAATGTTGTTGCCAGCCGAGTTTCTGTATAATTAGCCAGATAACCTATAACTAATGTTTTGAGTGGCAGTTTTTCACTAGCAGGGCATATTCCAAAAACTAGCACTCGCTCGTTTAATTTTTTGAGCGACAGTGTTAGCATCTGAAAACTGGGCGACAAGTTTTTTTGAGGTACTTTAGTTTGATTTAAAGTTGGGCAATAAAACTGGATATATTGGCGTTCTAGTTCATTAAGCTCATTTTGTAAGCAATTTAACCAAAATAGCTTGACTTGGCATCGACGATTAATTGCTTCTAATTGTGGTAAACGATGATGATTTTGCCAACGATTTCTAAGATTTACTGCTTGTCCAATATAAAGGACTTGTCCAGACGCAACAGCAAAATAAATTGCAGAATATTCAGGCAACTTCTGTTTATCTATTAAATTTAAGTAAGGTAGATTGCTAAAGTCTTGTAACACTAAAATATTAATAGGTATTGATATTGTAGACAGACATTTTTATTATTCCTATTATTTATGAATTTTAAATACATCAATAATGCAATTTATTCAAAATTACCAGAAGCTTAGCGAGAGCGTGAAAGCCCCTGAGGAGCAGGCGCGTAGCGCCGTACTCCGTGCTAAGAGCGGGTATGAAACGCGACACGGCGGGATTTATCTTCACTAAATTGGTTGCACAAGCAGTATGAAAATAGAAACATTCACAGCAAGTAACAACGATGTACAAAAAAACTGCAACAGCTAGAGTGATTATCAATCTGGCTGAATCACTGAAGCATTCCAGCCCCTTGAAGTAGACAACTGTTCTGGTTCATCTGTACCTCAACATCAGTGCTTGCTAATCAAGCCATTTTGGTGTTTAGCCCAGATATCTACAAATCTTAAGACTTTATTAAATAAATACCCAGAGAAACATGGGTAAACAATGGGTAGTTTCCCCACTATCTTTAAGTAATCGATTCAGGGATGATTAACTGTATAGAAAAGCGCTGGCAAAAATTTTCTAGCTGGCATTTAATAAACCGCATACAAAAGTAAGCCCTGGATTTTTATCAGGGCTTTTTAAGTATAAAAAGTATGTGGCTGTTGGTGATGGGGTGCTGGAACTTGAAACTTAGCGAATTCCGGCAACGGGATTGAAACCTATTATCAGCTTTAGCTATTTTTCTGATTACATTTACTTGAAACTTAGCGAATCCCGACAACGGGATTGAAACAACAAGAGGCTACTAGAAGTTTTCAGGTTTCTATTGCTTGAAACTTTACGAATCCTGGCAACGGGATTGAAACTTAATGCGATCGGGTAATTCTGCGCTTCACAACAATACAATTTTACTAGCTAAAATTTTCATCAGGTGTGAATTATAACTTGAGAAAGAAGTTTTAGAAGTCTCCAGTAATTATCTATTAGTCAAGGATAAGCATTGATTTTAATTATTAGAAGAAATTATCATGTAGGGTCTTGCCATTGCCAAATGACGTGCAGCAATACCAGGATTGTGATGATGTACATCGTGATTGATTGTTGCTTGAATCACAGTTTGCCCAAAAATTCGCTCTCCCCAAGTTTCGAGAATACTAGGGATTGAAATCCTAAATGTTCCGTATTTTCCTTGTTGATGATGCACAAGACGAAAGAATACTATATCTCCTAATGTATACACAATTCGCAGAAATAACCAAAATACAAATAATTTTTTAGCATTTAACAAGATTAATATGACTAAAATTAAAAGTTTGATCAGCAAGTCTAGTCCTAGTTGATGATTAAATCCATTTACTTGCAGCGAACGCACAAAACTCTGTTCTGGCGCACTTAAGGCATTTAAAACCACCACAAAAAAATTCCCTCGAATATGGTAAGCATCTGGATCAGACTCTGTTGCCGGGCTACGATGATGAGCTAAATGAATATCACGGATTTGTGAATAGCTTAATGTCAAAATTGAAAGGGGTATAGGACTAATACCTAAACATCTAATTATCTTATTTATTTGTTTGTCGGTTTTAATATGAAGCAGTTCATGAACACTAATAATCCAACGAGGTAGCGTAATGGCAACAATCAAAAATAAAATCCAACTTGAAATCAAGTCTGCTACAAATAAACCGTAAGCTCCTACTAGGATAAGAGCAGCTATAGTGCAATGGCACAGATAATGATTGGCATCATTATCTGTAACCATATACTCATTTGGACACTTATTGGAGTTTTTGAGCATTGCATTTATGAAATTCAGTTACGCTTTTTGATTTTATATTGGGCTTCAATCTCCAAAGCCTGAATAAAGCATTTTTTATCACTGGCAATGGCAACATAAGTCAGCTAAATATAGTTGCTCCCTCGTGGATAAAACATCAACGCCGCGCCTTGACGCACAGCACCGTCAATCACCTCCACTTTCTCTAGTTACTTGGCATCGCTCTGTACTGTGACGTGATGTTGTTGGGCTCATCCAATCTTTTGTGCATCTATGGAGTTCATCAAAATACAGTAGCGATGCTTTTTATGTGCTCGACACCATTTGCATGTTGCTCCTTTCTCATTTCCTAGCCAAAGACCACACTCTTTGATGTGCCAAGGTAGTTGCTACTGTTTCAATTTCTGGCTGGGACAGCCCGCAGATAGTAGTGAGAGTTTCCCAACACAGCGATCGCCAGAAGTTCGCTCAAATCATCAATGCTTTCAAAAAACCATCTGGCTATTCCACGATTAATGGTATATTAGTACAAAAGCACTAATAGCTGCTTACCACTAGTTTCTTCCCTGCAATAGACATGACAGATTCTCATTCTCTATTTTCGAGTTATGAAGAGTTAGTGCAAAATCATGCCAGACAATTTGACCCACATATTGCACAATTGCAACAGCTAGTAACAACAAGAATGCAAGAACTTCGTGCCGCAGAGCAGACGTTGGTTGATGCACAAGCAATAGAACTTCAAAACATCTTTAATGCTCTGGCTACTGATGCTCGCTGCTTGTTGCCAACGCCAGAATTCAGAACATTTGTGCAAGAGTTAAAACAGACACAAAGTCATAATTGGTATACGCGCAAATCTGAATTTAGTATTGCAGAAGATCCAACTACTTGGTTATTAGCAACGCTCGAACTACCGATAGGTTTGAGCAACTACCAGATTCAAGAAGACCTTGATGGTTATGATGACGAACGGAACTATATTGGGTACAGCTATACTCTGTCTTTAAGATTTGGTTCTGTCGAGCATTTGATGGAAATACTTTATAAACGCATCTATAACGTGAACGACCGTACAGAAACTTCTATAAAAGAGCAAATTGACTACTATATTTGGAGTGAAGTTGAAGATTTACTCACAAATATGCCATATCCAAAAGAACAAAAAAAGCAATTAGCTCAAGAGATAAGTGTTTTAGTAGGATATTCCAGCAAAGTATTTGCTTTAAAACCTAGAACTGCAATTTTTGAATATTCATCAGCAACACAAGAACAATGAAGTTGTATCTGAGTTTGTCAGCTTATGGTGGAGTGTCAACCCGTGAAGCCTTAACAGTATTTTGGAATGCAGGAGTCCTGCATACTGAACTAGCAATTGGGCCTAAACCTGATGCTGATGCTGCACAAGCAATTTTCGACTTTGGAAAACTGGGAATGCTCTATCGAGCACACCATGCCTTTGTTTGGGGCGATCGCCACTATCCTTTCAATCTAGCCCAACCCCAAAATTGGGATTATTTTAAGCGACTGACAGATTACTTGGCCAGTATAGGTATCACAGCTTATTCAGTGCATGGAGGAAGTTTTTCCAAAACCACTGAACGCATCCAAGCATACACAACATTTGTAGAAAATATTCATTGTCTTCACCAGCTTTGCCTGACGCGAGGTATTGTTCTGGGTGTGGAAACAATGTATCCCACACTTGGTATCAGCGCTACCCAGAACCTTTTGGATAATGCTGACGAAGTTACCCAATTTTGCCAAGATACCCCACAAATTAAGATAGTTATTGACTTAGCGCATCTCAACATTTGGCATGATAAAAGTTCACTAGTACTGAATCAATGGTTGGGACTCCCACTAGAAAGACTGTTAGAAATTCACATTTCAAATAATGACGGCAGACAAGATATACACTCCCGGATTACAGATGATACTTGGTGGTTACCGCAGATTACTCAATTTCCAGATGAAGTTCCTTTGGTATTAGAGAGCCGATTAAATCGATTGCCTATATCAGTAGTACAACAGGAATACGAGCGTGTCACCAAATTAATACTGATTAAACCTAGTGTGGTAAAACTTACTAGAGAAGACGACTCTCTAAATTAGCTAAGTAACCCTTGGGGTCTCTGCGAAATCGATATTGTTCAATTCTGGCTTTGTGGTGTTTTTGCAGTTGAGAGCGTAATTCGAGCCAAGTATGAATATCAACTTGTGCTAAATCAGATGCGGTAAAAGAATGAAGCGAAGTTGCGATGCCTTCGGCAACGGCAAAGCCGAACGCGCAAGCAAGTTTGACAGAACCACGAATAACGAGGGATGAAGGGGCAACCTTACGACCGGTACAACGACGTTGATGATGACGTAGTATACCAAAAGCATGTTCTAAGTCATTATTAGTTCTAGGAAAATCTTCAATTTCATAACAATGAAAAAGTCCAGACCAGTAGCTATGGGTGGTTTTTATAAAGTTATCGATTGCAGTGTTCAGCGTACCAGCTTTCTGCTTTTGTTGGGACATTTCTGTTAACAGTTGCTGATAACTTTGTTTGACTCCATCAGCATCAAGAGCTATTTTATTGTTGAGAATATTACTAGCTTTATCAACCCATTCATATGCAACCCTCACAGGTGCAAATAAAGATGCAGTCGTAGATAATCCCTTGGCTAGAAGGTGTTTTAGGTTAACTAAGGGTGGTGGTAAAGCACTTTTTTTTCCATCCGCTCTAAGCTTTGCTCTATCAATGTCAAATTTTCTTGTAACTTTAATCCAGATGCTTCTAACGGTGGATGACCATCATTGGTTATAGAACTACGCACTGCCGAACAATAATCTTCAATAATAGTTGCCATTTCCTGAGTTTCATTGGTAATACTACGTTCAATGTCTCGTAATCCTCTAACTTTTTTTTTCAATTCCTTTTTTGCATGTCTATCCGCCTCATATATGGGTTTAATTGCTTCCTTCAGGTAATGATAATGACACAAACCATGAGCGATACTAGGTAATGCTACCCTAACAGCTTTACGAATTGATTGTTGTCCATCACTAACAACGCCATCAATTGGTACATTTAAGGTATTAGTTACTTCTAATAATAACGCCACTAAATCTTCATTTCTTGATGATAATAAGGTTTTAGCAAGTAAAATTTCTCCAGATAAGCAATCTCGAATTACCCATAATACCTCATGTCCAATTTCTGGCTGCATCCCATCAATTGCTAATATCACCCGTCCTTGATTAGCCACGATTGCTTTTAACCTTTTATGGTCTTTTAGCCATAAAGAAAGTAACTCGTCATATCTGTCTATTAGGTGCGTAACCGTTCGTTGACTGATACATATACCCTTTAATTCAAGGTGAGTGTGTATTTGAGGAACACTTCTATGTTCCTGGTAGCGTAACGCTCCTATATAAGCAATCACATCCAAACCAAATTCGTTCTGTGGTAGAGCGAGTGACCCTTCTTTTTCTGGTCGATATGCTTTTTTATACCGCAGACATGACTTATTTTGACATCGACGAATTTTTAGCTGTAGTTCTACTACCCCATTGAGCGTTCTTATATGTCGAGGATTATTGTATTCATTCCACATTGCTTGACAGCATGAGGGGCATTTTTTTTGAACACAATCGAGTACTTCAAAAGATGTTGCCTCTGGTTTTAGACTTTTTCTTGCCAAGTTTCTGCACCATTATTTCGCTACAAGGTCAAGATTACAGGATTTCCACTCCTCTCTAGTAAGTTTTACCACACTAGCTTTTATTTGTGCGGCGAGAACCTGGATATGAGGTTTTCTCAGCATAGTTAGGTGATTTCCAGGAATATGATGAATTTCCGTTCCTTCTGCGGCTAGCTGATTCCAACCCATACTCGGCTCTTTCTCGGCAATGGTTGACTGAACTTGTGTTCTGAAAAAATGAATTTGCTTAGGGTAGACTTGCGGAACATAGTTGAGAACTGCTTGACTATTAGCATAGAAAACACGAAGTATAGAGGGAACTGCTAACTCGCTTAAAAGTCTTAACTGGGATTCTTTAGATATAAGGTTGTCTGTTGCATCCTCTTTGAGAATGAAGTGCGAGAACAGATTTCTTTGGAGTAATTGCACAAACTGATTAAAATTAGGAAACCGAGAAATTAAACTGTTGATTCTGTTTTTCCCAGGAGCAGTAATTAAACACAAATAATCTAGAAAAAAAGGCCATATATATCGTATTACTGTAGTCAAAAGAAACTTAAAACTATTACTTAAAGAAGGTATATTGTCCTTAATTGGTGCTACAGTGTCAAGCACAGCAAGTAGAGCTACTTCTTCCCCAGACTTTTGTAGTTGTTGAGCCATCTCAAAAGCAACCCAACCTCCGAAAGACCAACCTCCCAAAAAATAAGGGCCTTTCGGCTGTACTGAGCGCAATGCTTCAATGTAGTGGGTAGCCATATCCTCAATGCGAGTTAGTGGAGTTTCTCCATCAATGCCAATGGATTGTAACCCATAAAATGGTTGATTCTTCCCTAGATGATGAGCTAATTCGTAATAAGGAAAGACAACGCCAAAAATTGGATGAACACAGAAGAAAGGTGGATTTGAACCAGTCGGTTGAATCGAAACCAAGGGAGACGAAGGGATAAAATCTGTTTTTGAAGATAGAGAAGTTGCTAAACTTTCAATTGTGGGATTTAAAAATAAAGTAGATAGTGGCAATTCCAGCTCAAACTGTTTATTTATCTGTTGTAAACAATGTACAGTTAGTAGTGAATTTCCTCCTAAATCGAAGAAGTTGTCATGTATACCTACATCCTCAATGTTAAGGATTTCAGCCCAGATTTTTGCCAAAGTTGACTCAGTTGGAGTACGAGGAGCGATAAAAGCTTCATCTCTTGAGTAGTTTGGAGTGTCTAGTGCTGTTAGTGCATAAATATCTACTTTGCCATTAGCTGTTAATGGTATATAATCCAGCATTACAAAAGCTTTTGGCACCATGTATTCTGGTAATTTTTCTTTTAAAAAGTTGCGTAGTAGAGACGCAATATTTTGTGTCTTTACATTGGGAACAATATAACCTATTAAGTACTTATCACCAGATACATTCTCTTGAGCAATTACTACCGCTTTTTGGACATTTTGATGTTGACTTAGTACTGTTTCAATTTCTGATAATTCAATGCGAAAGCCGCGAATTTTTACTTGATTATCAATGCGACCTAAAAATTCAATATTACCGTCTACTCGATACCGAGCTAAATCGCCTGTCTTATAAAGTCGCGCTCCATTTTGCTGATTAAAAGGATTGGGAATAAATTTTTGGGCTGTCAATTCAGGATGGTTAAGGTAGCCTCGTGCTAGTCCATCACCATCAATATATAATTCGCCCGTAATTCCAATTGGTAGAGGTTGTAAATGATTATCTAATATATAAATTTTAATGTTATTAATAGGGCGACCAATGGGAGGTTTTTCATTCACAGATTTAATTTCTGCAACGGTTGACCAAACAGTTGCTTCAGTAGGGCCGTAAGCGTTAAAAAACCTCCGGCTAGAACTCCACCAACGTTTTACTATATCATCGGTACAGGATTCACCTGCACAAATAATAGTTTGCAATGTAGAAAGTGATTCTGTAGGTAAGACTGCTAATACCGCAGGTGGAAGGATGACATGAGTAATAGCTTTTTCGCGCAATAGTTGGAGCAAAGGTTGTCCGGGTAGAAGGGATTCTTTATTTGCTAAATAAAGAGTTGCTCCTGTTCGTAGTGCCATAGCAATCTCAAAAATTGAAGCATCGAAACTCAATGATGCAAATTGCAAAATGCGGTTACTCGATTGCAAGTTGAAAGTCTCAATCTGAGCTTCTACTAAATTAGACAATCCCCAATGTTCAATTAAAACTCCTTTAGGCTTCCCAGTAGTGCCAGAGGTGTAGATGACATAAGCTAAGTTTTCAAATGTTACACAATTGGTTGGATTTTCTTGGCTGTTTTGTGTAATAGCTGTCCAATCTTTATCTATACAAATAATTGGCTTCGAGAATTCCTGAAAATGCTTGAGCAACTTTTCTTGTGTGAGTACTACTGAAACTTGTGCATCTTCTAGCATGAAGTTAAGACGCTCTTGAGGTAGGCTCGTATCTAAAGGTAGGTATGCTCCACCAGCTTTGAGGATGCCTAATAGCCCGATTATCATCTCTAGCGATCGCTCTACACAAATGCCAACTAAAGATTCAGCTTCTACACCAATTTTTTGAAGATAATGTGCAACTTGGTTGCTGCGTATATTTAACTGTTTGTAGCTAAGTTGTTCATCACCAAATACTAGCACGATCGCATCGGGAGTTTGCTCTACCTGTGCTTCAAACAACTGATGAAAACACTTGTTATGCGGGTAACTTTTCTGAGTGTTGTTCCAATCAATTAATAGCTGTTGTTGTTCTCCTTCAGTAAGCAAAGGCAAATCTGAAAGACGCTGTTTTGAATTGACGACAATACTTTCTAACAGTGTTTGGAAATGTCCCACCATTCGCGTAATGGTGTTTTGATCAAATAAATCGGTGCTATACACCACTTGTCCTTTCAGAGTTTCCAAATCTTGCCACAGATGGAACTCTAAATCAAACTTTGCAGTTTTGCTGTCAAACTCGAATAGCGAAAGCTTTAACCCAGGTAACTCTAGCGCTTCAATGGGAGTATTTTGCAGGCTAAATACAACCTGAAATAAGGGATGGTGGCTTAAATCTCGCTCTGGGTGAAGTTCCTCCACCAACTTTTCAAAGGGCAAATCCTGATGGGCATATCCTCCCAAAGTTACCTCTCGTACTCGATTTAATAATTCTCGAAACGTCGGGTTCCCTGATAAATCGGTACGTAGCACTAAACTATTGACAAAAAAACCAATCAACCCTTCTAGTTCGCTACGGTTACGATTAGCAATAGGTGAACCTACTGCAATATCCTCTTGCTGGGTGTAGCGATAGAGCAAAGTCTGAAACGCAGCCAGCAGAGTCATGAACAAGGTCACACCTTCTTGGTAGCTAAGTGCCTCTAGCGCTTGAGTTAAGGACTGTGGTAGCTCTAGAAATTGTTTTGCACCCCTGTAGCTAGGAACTGCTGGTCTTAGTCGGTCGGTGGGGAGATTCAGCACTGAAAGCCCATCTAATTGCTTTTGCCAATAAGCTAACTGGGTTTGTAGAGGGGAGGTGCTGTTTGCTCCCACTCCTTGCAGCCACTCCCGTTGCCATTGGGCGAAATCTGCATATTGAATGGGTAGTTCTGGCAGGGGCGTAGACAGGGAGTTGTTAGAAGCGTCACCTGTTCGCCCAGCAAAAGGGCTTGCGATTAGACATCCCTCATCATCTGCAAAGGCTTTGTATAATACCCCCAGTTCTTTAATTAGTACTCCAATTGACCAGCCATCAGCAACAATGTGATGTAGATTTAGCAGCAGTACATATTCTGCTTCATTTAGTTGAAGTAGCTTTACTCGCAGCAATGGCCCGGTGGTGAGATTGAAAGGATATTTAGCCTCTTGGGTTGCGATTCGCCGCACTTGTGTCTCACGTTCTTGGCTTTTGAAATTGCGTAGATCTATTAGGGGAAAAGATATGGTTAAGCTGGGTGCAATCACCTGCACTGGTTGCTGGTCTACCATAACAAACCTAGTGCGTAAGATTTCGTGGCGACGTACAATTTCGTTGAATGTCTGCCTTAAGGCTGTGAAGTTGAGGGAACCTTTCAGGCGAAGCGCTGTTGACACGTTGTAAAATGGATTACCCGGTGCTAATTGGTCGAGAAACCACAATCGCTGCTGGGCGAAAGAAGTGGGAAAAACGAAAACCTCTGCTTCTTGAGAAAAATTGAGTTCTTCATCATCTGTGAGACTACTGAGAATATATTGGCTCATAAGTGAATGGCAAACAGTTGTGGTGGAATTTGGGAAACTTTTTCTCAGTTCATCTTGTTGTCAACGCTCCAAGAGGAGTTGAGCTATGAAGAATTAATGGTTGTCAAACCAGGAAATCGGTTATTAGTGATGCCCGTTTAACAAGCAATGGCTGTTGAAGATTTTGGCAATGAAAACTTCTTAAATGCCTGCTCAAAATAGAGATAGTTGTCCTGGCGATACATTTCCTCTCCGTCGCGTATGAAAACTGAGCAGTATCCTCTATTTTATAGGTGGCATCCGTAGTCAATCTATGTCCAGAGTAGTAGAAAAATTTTTATGCTGGTAAGAGTTCAAATTTTCAACAAGTTTGAGCTTGCAACTTTCACCCCTCCCTCCGTTAGGTCAGGCTACCTCTGTGGAAATAACTCGGCAGATAGAATACGGTAAGTTTGTCCACACGCAAGAACAACTATATTACTTTGTGACATTTAGTTGTCAAGGCAATAACTCTTTGGCAGAACATGAAAACCCACTGAGTGAGTGGGTGACATATTTGTTTTATCCGCAGGCGAAACGATGAGAGGTAAAAAGATGCGATCGCATTCTTTTAGTTATGAAGAAACATCGCGTGTTCAGCGATTCTTTAACCAAAAATAGATGAGTAGGATTCAGAATCTATGACTGAAATCCTTACTGGAAGTGGCCTTACTAAGTCTGTAAGTATTGGGCGATCGCCACCATTTACCAACATATCTGCGTAATTTACCTGGCACTTAGTTCATATAAAGTGACGAATCAAACTAATGCTAAACAATTTTACGGCTACTAATACTAGTACAGTAATTGATACTGAAACCGTTTTACGCGCAGAAAATCTTAACGTTTATTACGGGAAGTTTCTCGCGTTGCAGAATATTTGCCTAAATATTTCCAAAAATCAGGTTACAGCTTTTATTGGCCCTTCTGGTTGTGGTAAAAGTACATTGCTACGATGCTATAACCGTCTCAACGACCTCATCAAGTCATTTCGAGCCGAAGGTAAAGTTTATTTTTACGGTAAAAATTTGTATGCACCAGAAATTGATGCTGTAGAGGTGCGTCGTCGGATTGGGATGGTGTTTCAAAAAGCAAACCCATTTCCTAAATCAATTTATGACAATGTTGCTTTTGGAGCCAGAGTTTGTGGCTACAAAGATAACATGGATGAATTGGTAGAACGGAGTCTACGGCAATCAGCTTTATGGGATGAAGTTAAAGACAGACTGCGACAAAGTGCTTTAGCCTTATCTGGTGGTCAACAACAACGGTTGTGTATTGCGCGAGCGATCGCTGGACAACCAGAAGTTATACTTATGGATGAACCTTGTTCTGCTCTTGACCCCCTATCTACTTTGCGGGTTGAAGAATTGATTCACGAACTCAAACAGCAATATACCATTGTCATTGTTACTCACAATATGCAACAAGCGGCACGAGTCTCTGACAAAACAGCTTTTTTCAACGTTAGCACTACCCAAACAAGAGATATTACTGGCTACTTGGTAGAGTACGACTCAACAAACGTGATTTTTAATCATCCTCAGCAGGAAGCCACAAAAGATTACGTCAGTGGTAGATTTGGTTAAATTTGGGTTTTGGGAGCCTAAGCTACCTGATAAGCTCCACATTGATATCTGGAGAATTGTAGCAAAAACTGGCAAAATTTTTATAAGCTCATAATTTTGGCAAATGGATTCATCTATAGACATAGATAATTGAGCAATAATTTATTCAAAGGTAATACTTTTTTGATAAACTATTACTAATAGTAGATTTATTTATGCTAATTTATTGTAGTCATTTTGCTGAGTTATCATGGTTATTTTTTAGTATCGATACTATTACATTACTGAAAAAATAATTTTAGTTAATCTCTTTAAAATTATCACCATAACATTTATTTTTTAGTCTAAATTAGACAACTTATACGCTATTGCAACGTTTTCTGAAACATGATTTGAAACAACAGCCTGTCATACTTAATATTGTTAAGAGATGACAAAAAATCTAGGGTAAATCACATGGCTGACATTGTAGATACCGCTGTTAAGGCTGGTTCTTTCAGTACTTTAGTTGCTGCTGTTAAGGCTGCTGGTCTGGTAGATACTCTCAAAGGTATTGGCCCATTCACCGTTTTTGCACCTACTGATGAAGCGTTTGCTAAACTTCCCGCAGGTACAGTAGATGCATTACTTAAGGACATTCCCAAACTGAAAAAAATCTTGACTTATCATGTCGTTTCTGGCAAGGTGCTAGCGGCGGATGTGGTGAAGCTGAAATCAGCTAAAACCGTTGAAGGGGAAGATGTGAAAATTGACGCTTCTAAAGGTGTCAAGATAAATAATGCCACAGTTACAACACCAGATGTTGCTGCTGATAATGGTGTAATTCACATCATCGACACAGTTTTAATGCCTGCATAAGTAATTGCTGAGATAGTAATTACTTTTAGTCGATACATCACAACCACCCAGATGTATCAGACTTCTGATCAAAATCTGAATTAAACCAAAATTGACATGAGTCGCACACAGATAAAATCTAAATTTATCTGTGTTTTTTTGTGAAATCAACAGACAAATTCTATTGCCATTCTCTATCCTCAAGTTCCTTTTGAGGCAGCAATAAAGTTGCTTCAATTTCTTGCCTAATCGTCCGTCAAGCTGAAGAAAGTGGAGTTTTGAATATCTTGTTGAATTCAGTTTATACCAAGGAGCCAGAAATCTCGGATAAGGAGTTACGTGCATCAGAACAAGGAATGGCAGCTTTGGTGCATCACGGTAATGGGCGATCGCAACTTGAATCTAAATCAATCTTAGTCAACTAATGCTAGATTTTAACACCTTAACTATTATCCCACACAGAGGTGTTAATTTCCGCATCTAACTAAAGTACCTTAGTGCCGATCAACTAAAGCTATCAGGCGTTTAGACAACAATGTATAAACCAATCCTAGAAAAAGATGGGACTAAATTTAAGGGTGGAATTACTCTACAGTGGTATGTGGCAGTACATTCTCACCCTTTAGATAAAAGAAGTTATTCTTACGCGATCGCTATCGATAACGTATTAGAGCGCAACCCATCCCCCCTTGCCGACTTTGACTCATGCTTGTTTGGTTGTTATGAAACAGCCTATCAAGCACTGAATGCCGCAGTTGAGGAAGCAAATAAGATCGTGTAACTGTTTTTGCCACACAACCTAACAAGATGCGATCGCAAAGAGTAAACTGGTGCTGCCACAATGACAAATTGTAAGTTATAATAGAGATCTAAACAGCGACAACGCTACACGTTGCGAGGCAACCAATATGGATGCCAATGAAGTTTTAAGACGATATGCTGCCGGAGAACGAAATTTTAGACAAGCAGACTGGAGAGGAATAAATTTAGCTAAAGCAATTTTGAGTGGGGTAGATTTGACTGGGGCACACTTGAATAACGCAGACTTGAGCTACTCAGATTTAAGCAGTGCTAATCTCAACTGGGCTGGACTCAAAGGAGCCGATTTCAGTGGCGCTAACCTGAGGGGAGCAAAAATGCCTGATGGCAGAACACACAACGACCTCTTAGAGTCTGCCAATTTTTTCTCTAGCTAAGACTGGACAATAAATTTGCTATTGGTGAGCAGTACCGTTAATCTCAAGGTACTGCTCATCGCTAGATATTACAGATTATTTTTCATATCGTAGTTAACCAAATCAACCAAGAAATGCAACAGCGCCAAGTCATGCTTGAGGATAAGGGATGTAATTCATTGCCGCTGTCTTCAATATGCGATCGCCTAACGCATTTTCGACCTAATTTAAATTTTTCAGGAGTTTGTAAATGAGTATTATTACCAAGATGATTCTAAATGCAGATGCAGAGGTTCGTTATCTCACTCCTGGAGAACTAGACCAGATTAATATCTTTGTTAAGAGCAGTCAGCGCCGTCTACAACTTGTGGAAGCTTTAACTCAAAGCCGCGCAACTATTGTTAAGCAAGCTGGAAAGGACATATTTCAGAGGTTTCCACGCCTTGTTGCTCCAGGTGGTAATGCTTACGGTGAAAATATGACTGCCACCTGCCTGCGGGATATGGATTACTACCTGCGGTTGATTACTTACAGTGTAGCGGCTGGAGATACTACGCCAATTCAAGAAATCGGGATTGTTGGTGTGCGGCAAATGTACAGATCTCTCGGCACCCCAATTGATGCGGTTGCTGAAAGTGTCCGTGCTATGAAGAACATCACTACCTCAATGTTGTCTGGAGAAGATGCAAGCGAAGTTGGCACTTACTTCGACTACCTAATTACTAATCTCCAATAGGCAGGCAATAACAATCACCTGGAGAGAGATCAGCCTTACTGCCTTAAAAAGGGGGCTAAGATTCTTTTAAATTCCCCCTTTTTGAGGAGAGCCGCTGCGTTGTGTAGAAACCCCCGCAACTTAGTGGTGTAGATAATGGCGGCTCTAAAAATAAAAGAATCTGGAAATAATTCATTTCTAAAACTTTTTTTACTTTTCATGTTGAAGTTAACCAAATAACCCTCGAAATCAAACAGCAGCTTGTCATGGTGTAAGAGAAAGGATGCTATATATTTTCTCTCTAACAGTTCACTCCTTTAGGGAATTAATGAGGGTTTGTAGCACTCGTTGTATATGAAATCTCAATTGGAGTAACTATGTATCCAAGTAATAGATTTCTTAATAATAATCTTTCAGTCCTCCAAGGGCTACAAGTACTCATCGTAGACGATAATGTCGATTTCTGCGATTTGATGATGCTCCTGCTGCAACTCTATGGTGTTGAGGTAAAACAAGCGTTTTCAGTCCCGCAAGCTCTGGAGATATTTGAGCAATGGCAACCTTATATAGTCATGAGTGACATTGGATTGCCGAAGGAAGATGGCTATTCCCTGATTCAAAAAATGAAAAGCAAAGCGAAAGAGTTAGGGCAAGTGGTGTTAGGGATTGCTGTGACAGGCTACGCCGATGAAAAGATGCGTCAACGTGCTTTGTCTGCTGGGTTTGACCTATGCTTTACCAAACCCCTAGATATTGATGAGTTTGTGGTTATGCTTGCCTGTTTAGCTATTTGCCAACAGTCTTCAGGTGCGATCGCCCAACGAATTTTGGGTCATGTTCTTAGACATAGTGATTTAAGTCTTGAACAGCAGTTAGAACCATCAGTTTCAAGTTAGCATCACCATTTTAGAAACACTATCAATTAATGTAATTTCGTTAAGGAGATTTTGAAAAATGCCGTTTACTATCAAGTCTGCACGCTCCATTTTTCCTGAAACTCAAGTTGCTAATGCAATTCCAGCTACGGTTGAATCATGCAACCAACTCAGTGCTGAGGATCAGTTGGCTTTACTTTGGTTTGTCTATACTGAAATGGGAGTTACAATCACTCCTGCTGCTATGGGAGCAGCCAATATGGTCTTTGCAGAAAAAACCCTGACTCAAATTAAGCAGATGCCTGCAATAGAACAAACGCAAGTTATGTGCGATCTAGTTAATCATAGTGATACTCCCATCTGCCGTACATATTCATCTTTCGGCACGAATGTTAAGTTGGGCTTCTGGTATCAGTTAGGCGAATGGATGAAACAAGGAATCGTTGCTCCCATTCCAGAAAATTATGAACTATCTGCACAGGCATCTGATGTTCTCCAAGCTATCCGTCAACTTGAAGGGGGTCAACAACTCACCGTATTACAAAATATTGTTGTCAATATGGGGTATGCCCCAACGGTTAGCACCCAAAAAGTCAAAGAACCTGTGGTTCCACCTAAAGATATCGCACCCAGAGCTAAGGTCAGCATTGAGGGCATCACCAACTTGACAGTCCTAAGCTATGTGGAGAATATGAACGCCTTTGACTTCCAAGAGGCTGTAGCTTTATTTGCTGAAGATGGTGCCCTGCAACCCCCTTTCCAAGAACCGATTGTGGGTAGGGAGAACATCCTCGCCTATATGCGCGAAGAATGCTACGGACTCAAGCTCATACCAGAGCGAGGGGTATCTGAACCAGCAGAAGGAGAATTCACCCAAATTCAAGTGACGGGTAAGGTGCAAACTCCCTGGTTTGGTGACAGTGTTGGCATAAATCTAGCATGGCGGTTCTTGCTCAATCCGCAAGGCAAGATTTTCTTTGTGGCAATTGATGTGGTGGCATCTCCCCAGGAACTACTTAACATGGGCTTTAGCCAGTAGAGCAAGTTTGGGGTAAACAGTGTCTGGGTGGGTCTAGAGGAGTACAGTTGGTCAATATTCTATTAAAAAGGGGCTATTGGTAGTGAGCAACCCATTTGCAGCAGCATAACCCTCTAAACCCTTGAAACACGGGGTTTCTTTGTTTTTATCAAGCTCAATTATTAGCAATACTATTCGTTGAACCTTGGGTGCAATATGTTAATTAAAAAGATAGTAATAATATCATAAGTATTTCAATTTTGTAAATAATTTGTTATAATAATTACATAGAACTTAAATACGAGGTCACGCCCATGCGCTACACCGATAAAAAAGGGAAGACCCTCAACCTTAATGATTGTATGACTGCTGACAGCTTCTTGATGGAAACGGAGGTTTACATCTGCGAGCCATTAGAAATGCATTTCAATAAACAAGGAGATTTAAAAGCAGGAAAGAAACCAAACAAAGCGATCAGCTATGCTGGGCGGAACGCCATCGCACATCTTGCTAGTGATGGCAGTGAACTGATCCCCGCTGAAGTTCAAGCGCGTACACACAGACAAGGCAGTCAATTACTGAATTTACCCCTCGCAACTGGCTATACAGTAGATGATGAGGGAATGCTCAATAACTATACAATTCAGCCTGCTATGTCCTTGGCAGAGTATCCCTCAACCAAACAGCAACAGCGCTACATCTTTCAGGGGGCAGTAGCTATCGTGTTTGTTGCTCTGACGCTGCTAACTGCATTCGCTGTCAGCTAGGTTTAACAATAGCTAGTAGTTCATGTCATTAATTTTGATGAGCTACAATATCCCGGACTTCTCCGAGAAGCCTGGGATCTGATCACCATTAACAACTCAGAACTCATGGGATGAACTACTAGTTAAAGTTGTTGCCCAAAAATCGGATGCGAATATCGGGCGATAATACAGCATGGTTCTGAGCGTTTTTTCTGAGTTATGTTAACAAAAAAATGTGATGAATATAGATTTTTCCAAGAAAATTACTAGCTTATCTTTATTACTACTTTGTGTTGCTTACGCTTTCTTGGGTTGGTATCTATCTGCTTATCATATTATTTGGCTTGTAGGAAGTTTTATAGCAACTGTGGCTTTCTTTGGCGGACGGAAAAATAGTTCTTTGTTTGAGCGTTCGTTGAGTTTTTTTCCTCCAGGCTTGTTGGGAATTTTTATTATCTCTTTAATTGTGAGTTTAATACTATTTGCTTTAGCAGTAAATAGCCCTATTTTAGGAATTCTCATTGTCACCCCGCTAGCAACTACTGTTTTAGCAGAATTAGAAATGCGGCTTACTGGTTTAAACAGACTAAATGCATTAGTAATTTTAATATTGATAGCTGGGTTTGGTTTAGTAGTGGGCGAAATGATAGATGTCTTGCTTGTGCCAAGTACCAGGTACTAAGTTATAGATGTTGTTTCACCACAAAAGTCTAAGACTGATTAAAAACTAATTTAAATAATAGCTTTTAAAATTAAATTTTGTTGGTTTATATGATAATTATAAATACTTATTATTCCTCATAAAATTACAATCATAAAATCACAAATAAATAATAAAGAAGATAAAAAATGCTAGTTTCATCCACTAATTCGAGTCGATTACTGACTCTTAATCTAACTGATAACAGCCAAAAAAATACAACTACATATACCTGGAACTCTTTATGGAGTCACCATAGTTGCCCTTGCTGTTCATATTGTTTACTCCGTCATATAAATAAGGGTGGTATTTACTGGCGTTGTAGCCATTGTTATCAAGAAATGCCAGTTTGGGACATATCTAATTGCAGAACTAGCTACTCTAGCTTCCTGCCTCTACAAGATTTTCAAGCCAAACATCCATATTAAACGAACAACTTAGCCAGAAAACTAATGCTCGACTTTAACACGTTAACTGAATTCTCAAGCACTTACTGCATTGGCATTTGTGCTTTTCTAATTCCAGCCAACCTACTTGCTACTTCATTGACAATAACTTTTACACTATTGCATCGTCCGTCTGTTCAGGTCTGGCAAGCTGCTGGAATTGCCAGTATCTTTGCTCTACTCATGATACTGCATGTAATTGCTTGGTTCATGATTGGAGTAGTTATGGCTCCTACATACATTTTGTTGGGCTTGGCAAGCATCTGTTTATTAGCAAATTTAGGGGCAATTCTTAGACATAGACGCTTTGTGAGAACTTATAATGACAATACAGTTTATATCTGTATTTAGCTCGCCTGGATTAGTGATAAGTTAAGGAAAAGCAGGATTTGTCAAGAGGAGGAGAAAAGGTGATAAATCAAGTTGTTGAGGCTTCTTCGGTATAGTCTTAACAATATCAAGACACTTATTTTCAGGAGCCGTAAAAAACCAAACTCGGTCAGTTGCCTTACCCTTGGAATATGCGTGATTAAAGTGATACAGACCCCTAAATACCATCTTCAGAGAAATTCGCTCAAATGGGAGAAATAACTCATCTGCGATCACATCCGCGAGGTCAATTAAAACTGTGTAGAACAACCAATTTGCCCAAACTTGAAGTTGGATACCATTAATTGAACCAATCCACAGATAACTTCATCCCAACAAGCATTTGGCAGTGTTAAATGCCTCCTCAATTCGCCACCATCGTGCATAAAGAAAGGTCGGCAACAACATATGGTGGAAGAACTTGAGGGTCTAAAACTGAGGTGATGTAGCTATACCAGGTTTAGCCTTGCTTGACTTCGATGAGACGTGTAACTTAAGGGATAAAGTGGCCGGAATTAAAGGATAAAGTGGCCGCCCTAAAAACCTGCAATACTTATTTTTGCGTCGCCCTACTTTCGCCATACTTTACAAGCGATCGCACTCAATTCTCGCAAATACCCTTCTGTCATAGGTTCTGTTCTGCGGCCACTTAGGACTTCCAAAAAATAAATTATGCCAAAAGCAATAATGATAATCACTCCCCTTTTGTAGTAATTTGAATAGTGACTGGGTTTTTGAGTGTGACAAACAGTGTCTATAGTATTAACTGATTCTCTGAAAAACTTATTGATTGAAACTGCATTTCAACTCAAAGGTGCGGCTAAACGTAAATTTATGGCACAAACAGTTGTGAAATTAGGTTTTGGAGGACAGAGGTTAGCGCAGAAAGAGTTGGGATGGAATCGAGACACAATTCGTAAAGGAATAAAAGAACTTACAAGTGGCATTACTTGCGTTGATAACTATTCAGCTAAAGGACGTTATAAAGCAGAAGAACATTTAACCACCCTTTTAGAGGACATAAAAAATCTAGTTGATTGCCAAAGTCAAACTGACCCCAGTTTTAAAAGTAGAAGATTATATACTCGATTGAGTGCTGCTGAAGTAAGAAAGCAGTTAATAGAAAAGTACGGTTATAGCGAATAAGTTTTACCTACATCAGAAACAATTCGCGTGAAATTAAATGATTTAGGTTACACCACTAGAAGAGTGCAGAAAGTTTTACCTCAAAAAAAATTCCTCAAACCTCAGCAATCTTTGATGAATTAGCAATTATTAATCAAAATGCCGACTCCGACCCAAGTATTTTACGCGCTATGTCTAGATGCCAAGGCTCGTGTAAACATTGGTTCATTTGACCGTGGAGGTAGAAACAGAGTTAAAACCGAAACTTTTGACCACGATTTTCAGCCAAAAACAAGTGTAACTCCTTATGGGATATTTATTCCCGAGTTAGATGAGCTTTTTTTATATTTCACAGAATCGAAGGTAACGAGTGATTTTATTATTGATGTATTAGAGGATTTTTGGAAGGGTGAGAAACATCGGTTTTCTCAAGTTAAAACATTAGTTCTTAATCAAGATAATGGCAGTGAGAATAACTCTCGAAGTACTCAATTCATGAAGCGTATAGTTGAATTCGCTCACCAGTATGAATTGAATATACGTTTAGCCTACTATCCTCCTTATCATAGTAAGTACAACCCAATTGAGAGAACATGGGCAGTATTAGAGAACCATTGGAATGGCAGTATTTTAGATGAAGTAGAAACGGCTGTAAAATTTGCTGCCACTATGAAATGGAACGGGAAGCATCCCGTGGTTAAGCTAGTACATAAAACTTATGAAACTGGTGTAAAACTTACCAAAAAAGCCATGTCTCAAATTGAAAGACAAATCTCACGTTTAACCAATTCTAGTCATGAGCTTTATGCAAATTTGGGAAATTGGTTTATTGATATCTCTTGTGGACAAACTTAATAATTCTATCTTGAGCAAAGCACTTATCTAGCTAGAAGCCATATTAAATCATCACTATTTCACCCTAGCAGAAACGACTCTTGGGTGTAGATTATTTATGACTAATTGAGGGGGAGAAAGCGGTTGCCGTCGGCAACCGCTTTCTCCTCCTATAACAATGATTATCATTCTTATATAAATGCTGCCTTTTGTTTTTTTGGAATAATTTATTCTCTGGAAGTCCCTTAGATCCAGATGTCGAATCAGTCCTCCTCACCCTTGAACTGAGCAATGGTTCAGTGCTGGATTTGGGGACAGGGCCTCTCACCCAAGCGATCGCTTTTCCTAGCTCCTCCAGTCAGCTAATTTTCACGAGTCCAAGCTTTTGAAACGGGCAAGGGATAGCATGACAGCAAAATTGCTGAGTTTGCTTAGTACCTATAGAGTAAATAATTACTTTATGAAGAGACGATAAAATTTTATTCTTTATTTGATAAATTCAGTAATCACACTACTGCTTCGGTAGTTAAACTGACAGTACAACAGAATAAGAAATTTCTCGCTTAATAGTTATATACCCGTAGCAAGTAGTAAGTTTTGACACTTATTGCTTGAATTCTGTTGCCAAATTTTCAGAGGGCAAACAATGACGGACATATTGAACCCTATACCTGGTTCTATAATTACCTGTCGCAATCGACAATGGGTGGTGCTACCTTCGGAAAATCAGGAAATTATCCGCTTGCGTCCCCTCTCAGGAAATGAGGACGAAATCGCTGGAATTTTTCAGCCTTTGCTCTCACAATTCCTAGAAAAGATTGAATCAGCAACATTTCCCCTACCTCAAGCTACTAGCGTACAAGATCATGCAGCTGCACTCTTACTCATGGATGCTGCACGTCTTTTACTCCGTAGCGGTGCGGGGCCTTTTCGCTGTTTAGGACGGTTATCACTGCGTCCCCGTCCTTATCAGTTAGTTCCTCTGTTGATGGCGCTGAAGTTAGAGACTGTAAAACTGCTCATTGCTGATGATGTGGGCATTGGCAAAACTGTCGAGGCTGGATTAATTGCGCGTGAGCTTTTAGATAGAGGTGAAGTCAAACGAATCGCAGTGCTGTGTCCACCACACTTGTGTGAACAGTGGCAGCAGGAATTACGCGAAAAGTTTCATATTGATGCTGTGGTAGTACGTTCTGGCACAGCTTCTAAGTTAGAGCGGAACATACCAAATAATGAGAGTGTTTTTAGTTATTATCGACACCTGATAGTTAGCTTGGACTATGCCAAAGCAGAGCGTCGGCGTGCTAGTTTTATTACTCACTGTCCAGACTTGGTGATTGTGGATGAGGCTCACACTTGTGCCCGTCCAAATAAAAATACTACATCGCAGCAGCAACGACACCAGCTAATTACAGAAATTGCCCAAAAGCAAGAACAACATTTACTCTTACTTACAGCTACTCCTCACAGTGGAATTGAAGAGTCTTTTCTGTCGCTTCTAGGTTTGCTGAAGCCAGAATTTGAGCATTTTACTTTAAGTAATTTGAATGAGAAGCAACGCGATCGCCTAGCCAATCATTTTGTGCAGCGCCGACGGGCAGATGTCAAGCTTTGGTTAGGGAACGAAACGCCTTTTCCTGAAAGAAACTCAGAAGAAACGCCATACAAGTTATCGAAAGAATATAAACAGCTATTTGATGAAGTCTATGACTTTGCCCGTGGTTTGGTGAAAACTACTACGGCGGACATGAGTCATGCTCAACGTCGGGGGAGATATTGGTCGGCGCTGGCGTTGATTCGTTGTGTGATGTCTTCGCCTGCGGCGGCGATCGCTACATTAAATCGTCAAGTTGGTAAATCTAGTGAACGCGATCGCAATTCGTTAGTCGCTGATTTAGACGAAGACTTGATGAGTTCTTATGTTCACGATCCCACAGAACAAGAACAAGCAGTTGACGCATCACCCACTGTGGTAATTGAACAAGGACAGCAAAGTTATAAGGACACAGATAAACGCAAGCTAAAAGCTTTTGTGCAAGCAGCAGAGAAGTTGCGGGGTGAAAAAGACCAAAAGCTACAATCATGCATTACTACAGTCGATTCTCTGCTCAAAGAAGAGATGAACCCGATTGTCTGGTGTCGCTACATTGCTACGGCAAATTATGTAGCTGATGCTCTCAGGCAGAAATTAGAGAAAAAAGGAAGCCAAATTCGGGTAATCGCTATTACTGGGGAACTTTCAGAGGATGAGCGGGAAACTCGACTAGAAGAGTTAAAATCTTATCCCCAACGAGTGCTAGTAGCTACAGACTGTTTGAGTGAAGGGGTAAACCTGCAAACACACTTCAGTGCTGTAATTCACTACGATTTACCCTGGAATCCTAATCGCTTAGAGCAACGGGAAGGACGTATAGACCGCTACGGTCAAACTGCCAGTCAGGTAAAAGCCTGCTTGCTTTATGGTCAGGATAATCCTGTTGATGGTGCGGTTCTGGATGTTCTAATTCGCAAAGCTGTTCAGATTCACAAATCTTTGGGGATTACTGTTCCTGTGCCAATGGAAAGTACGACTGTAGCGGAGGCTGTTTTTAAATCTCTGTTTGAACGTGCTGCTGAAGTTATCCAGTTATCTCTGTTTGATTTTCAGGAAGAATCAGCAGTTGATAAAGTTCATAAGAATTGGGACAACGCAGTTGAACGGGAGAAAATTAATCGGACTCGCTTTGCTCAACGTGCGATTAAGCCTGAGCAAGTAGAACAGGAATTAATTGACTCTGACCAGATTTTAGGGAATGAGCAGGATGTAGAGCGTTTTGTCTTATCGGCGTGCGATCGCATCTCTTGTTCTTTAATTAAGAAAAAGCAGGGATGGTTACTTCCCCAACCACCAGATTTTCTCAAGTCAACGTTAGGGGATAAGTCGCGCTTACTCACTTTTACCACCCCAGCACCAGAAGGTGTGGAATATGTGGGGCGGAATCATCCCTTGGTGGAAGGTTTAGCGCGGTACATCCTAGAAGATGCGCTTTCTCATAATACAGAACCAATTGCAGCACGATGCGGCTTTACTACAACTAATGCTGTACAAAAGCGGACGACTTTACTGTTAGTAAGGCTACGGCATTTGTTAGACAGTTCTAAACGCAGTACAGAAACGCGAAATACTACATCTCTACTAGCGGAAGAATGCGCCGTTATCGGCTTTACAGGTTCGCCTTCTAGTCCTAACTGGTTGTCGCAGTTGTCAGCAACATCATTACTGCAACAAGCCAAGCCAGTCAGCGATGTTGGTAAAGCTATCAAGCAGGTGGAAATTGCTGACTTACTTGAAAGGTTAGAAGAACTCCAGCCAGATTTGGAAAAGTTTGCAGGGGAAAGGGCGGAAGAACTTTTACAAAGCCATAAGCGAGTGAGAGACATTACCAAAGAAGGACGAATCCGCGTCACTCCCCAATTGCCGATGGATGTTCTCGGCGTTTTTATCCTCCAACCTGGACGTAAGTAAAAGGCTCGTAGTAGAGCTTTAGCGCCAAAGCAAACGTAATTTTTATTCTTAATTCTCTATATATGAAAACTACATTAACTGCGCTTCAAATTGAAGGAAATTTACTGGCTCCAGATATGACTGCCCAAATGCTAGAAGGCAGTATCAAAGGACAATCGCCAGAGGATTTTGGTTTTAATAAAACTGATAAATTAGCAGATGAAATTGCTACAGCTTGGGGCGATGCTAAAGCATATTGGGCAGCATTTCAACGGGCATTGGCTAGATTAGATGAGAATAACACCGCTACAAGTATTACTCGTGAACTTTGGGCAGTGCCATTACTACAGAGTCTAGGCTATGACCCTGTATATACTGCAACAGCCGAAGTGGTGGAAGGACAAACCTATGCGATTTCCCATCGTGCGGAAGAGGGAGAAAATAAACCACCTATCCACATTATTGGTTGTCGGCTAGAAGTTGATAAACGTCCGCCCAGTGGCACACCCAGGCTATCAGCACACGCACTGGTGCAGGAGTATCTTAACAAGACAGAGCATTTGTGGGCGATCGCAACTAATGGTTTTCGTTGGCGGTTGCTACGTGATTCTTCGTTGATGACTCGTCTTACTTATATCGAATTTGACTTAGAGCAAATTCTCAACGGTGAAAACTTTGCTGAGTTTGGCTTATTTTATAGGCTGTTCCACCGTTCCCGCTTGCCTGAAGCTGTGGATGATGCAGATAAGTGTTTGCTGGAATATTACCATCAAGAAGCACTGCAACAAGGTGGACGAGTACGCGACAAACTTCGTGATGGGGTTGAAAAAGCTTTAGTTCAGCTAGGTAACGGCTTTATTCAACATCCGCAAAACGAACACCTGCGCCAAAAGTTAGGAATTATCCCCCATTACGAAACAGAAATTACAAGTTACGAATTTTACCGCCAATTGTTGCGGCTAATTTATCGCTTACTGTTTTTAATGGTGGCAGAATCTCGCAATTTATTATTAATTGGGGATGATGTAGAAAAAGCAAGAATCTACCGAGAATATTACAGCATTGAGCGACTGCGAGAGTTAGCTGAACGTCCTCATTGGCGGCGGGAAGGTTTTCAAGATTTATGGCAGGGTTTGCGGGTAACTTTTTTACTATTTGATGAAAACTGGCGCGGGGAAGTACTAGGTTTGTCTCCTCTGAATGGCGATTTATTTGGTTCTAATACTCTGTCAGCTTTAGATGATTGTGCAATTGATAATTATGATTTACTTTTAGCAATTCGCCAGTTATCGCTGTATCAAGACAAGGTACAACTACGGCGGGTGAATTATGAATATTTAGATGTCGAAGAATTAGGAAGCGTTTATGAGAGTTTGTTAGATTTTCATCCCCAGGTAATACATAGTCAGGGGAGATATGAATTTGCTTTGGTTTTTGGTAGTGAAAGGAAAATTACTGGTTCTTACTATACCCCGCCACAACTTGTACAACAACTCATCAAAACTGCACTTGTACCAGTAATTGAAGAAAAACTTCGCAGTACAAAAGATAAACTTCGCAATTCAGAAAATAATCAAGAATTAGAAAAAGCACTTTTGGATTTAAAAGTTTGCGATCCGGCTTGCGGTTCGGGACATTTTCTTTTAGCAGCAGCAAGATGTATTGGGAAAGAATTAGCCAAAGTTCGTACTGGCGAAGTAGAACCGGGAAGTGAACCTTTAAAATTAGCGATTAGAGATGTTATTCAAAATTGCATTTATGGGGTGGATTTAAACCCGTTAGCTGTGGATTTGTGCAAGGTGGCGTTATGGATTGAAGGCTTTCCTGGTAAGTTACCCCTTACCTTTTTAGATCACAGAATTAAATGTGGTAATTCCCTAGTGGGAGTGTTGGATATTAATTGTTTGAAAGAAGGAATACCTGATGAAGCGTATAAAGCTGTGACTGGAGATGATAAGAAGTTAGCCACACAGCTTAAGAAGCGTAATAAGAAAGAACGAGAGACAGATAATCAGGGACAGTTATCACTGTTTGGAGGTTTAGAACCTGAACGTACACATTACGCAGAAACTGTGCGGGAGTTAGGACATATTGCTGAACTCACACCACAACAAGTAAGAGAAAAGCAAACACGTTATCAGCAAACTCGTAAAGAGTCGGGATGGTGGCGAGATTATTCGGCGTGTAATTTGTGGACTGCGGCATTTTTTACAGCATTGACGGAAGAGAATTTGCAGTTATTACCAACAACGGCAGCGTTAACTCAGCTTTTACATGGTAATTTGTCAACGCAAAAGATAGTAGACGCAGCAAATAAGTTAGCTGAAAAAAAGCACTTTTTTCACTGGTGTTTAGAGTTTCCTGAAGTATTTGAACAAGATGGTTTTGATTGTGTTTTAGGAAATCCACCTTGGGAAAGAATTAAGTTACAAGAAAAAGAGTTTTTTGCTTCTCAAAGTGCGGAAATTGCTAATGCTATAAATAAAGCAGCGCGAGAAAAATTGATTAAGGAATTACCAAAGAATAATCCTGAGTTAGCACAAGCTTTTGATGAGGCGAAACATGATGCTGAGGCGCAGAGTAAGTTTATCCGCGAATCGGGTAGATTTCCGTTAACTGCTGTGGGAGATATTAATACTTATACTGTGTTTGCAGAAACTATAAGAAGGTTGATTTCAAATTATGGAAGATTAGGGGTAATTGTTCCTACAGCAATAGCTACAAGTGATACAACTAAAAATTTCTTCAATGACTTAATTAGTAACCATAGCCTTGTACAGCTTATAGGTTTTATCAATGAGAAATCAATTTTTACATCAGTTCTACATAATTTCAGATTTTGTATTCTTTCAATTACAGGACTAGGCAGCAAAACTGAAAAGCCAGAATTTATCTTTGAATGTCAAACTTTTCAAGAAATAGATAAAATTGAAAGACATTTCACACTACATATTGATGATTTAAAACTTTTAAACCCTAACACGCTCACTTGTCCAGTTTTTAGAACTAGTGATGATACGGAACTAACTAAGAAAATCTATCAGCGCGTACCTGTTTTGGAAAATGAGCAAACAAGTAGCAACCCCTGGGTTATTTCATTTATGCGTATGTTTGACATGACAAATGATGGTGAAGTATTTGCAAAACAATCACTTCCAGATTATGTACGACTATTTGAAGGTAAAATGATTGATATTTTTGAACATCGTTCTGCAAGTTCTGTAACGAATGCTAAGAATTTAATACGTTCTGGTCAACCAATTGCAACCACACTAGAACAATATATAGACCCCAATTATTTACCAACTCCGCAGTATTGGGTAAGTAAAAAGGAAGTATTGTCAAGATTACCACACAAGTCTCCTAAATGGTTTATTGGATTTAAAAGTGTTACTAGTCCAATTAATGAAAGAACATTTGTTGCTACAATTCTGCCATTTAGTGGGGTTGGTAATTCCATTCCTTTAATACTAGCTGATTTTCCCAATGCAAGATTAGCTTGTTGCTTACTTGCTAACTTAAATAGTCTAGTGTTCGACTTTGTAGTTAAGCAAAAAATTGGAGGAGTAAACCTCAATTTTTTCATAGTCAAACAACTTCCCGTCCTTCCTCCAAAAGCATACACTCAAGAAAACATTGAATTTATCAGTACTCGCGTACTCGAATTAGTCTACACCGCCTGGGATATGCAACCCTTCGCCAATGACATGGGCTACGACGGCGAACCCTTTATTTGGAATAACAACAGACGTGCATTATTAAGAGCAGAATTAGACGCATATTACGCCAAACTCTACGGACTCACCCGTGATGAACTGCGATATATTCTCGACCCTGCTGATGTCTACGGCGAAGACTTCCCCAGCGAAACATTCCGCGTTTTAAAGAACAACGAAATTAAGAAATTTGGCGAATACCGTACACAAAGATTAGTCCTAGAAGCTTGGGATACAATGTTTAAATAATTCGTAATTAGGACTTTATGAAAACAGATGCAATTTTCTACGAAATATTTAAAGAATTTCCCAACATCTTTTTTGAAATCATTGGTAAACCAGATACTAACACCAATATATATGAGTTTATTGCACCAGAAATTAAACAAAAAAGCTTCCGATTAGATGGGGTATTTTCTCCATTTGCAGAATTCCCTAATGAAGCATTGTACTTTATCGAGGTTCAGTTTTACAAAGATGAAGAATTTTATGATCGACTATTCACCAGTATATTCCTTTACTTCACCCAATATCAGCCCCCTAACCCTGATTGGTTCGCAATAGTTATCTATGACAAGCGCAGCAATGAACGTACCTATCCCCAACGTTATCGTTCTTTATTAGAACCACATCTACGCCGCTTTTACCTAGATGAACTTGACGATGTACCAGACGATTCTCTGGGAATAGGAATTGTCCGCTTAGTTGTAGAAAGTGAAAATAAAGCCGGAGAATTAGCCAAAACCCTAATTAATAAAGCTAAAGAACAATTAACAGACACTCTCATCCAAAGAAAAGTTTTAGAATTTATAGAGACAATCGTAGTCTACAAGTTTCCTAATTTAAGCCGCGAGGAGATAGAAGCCATGCTGAATTTAAACTTGCTGAAAGAAACTAGAGTTTATCAAGAAGCCAAAGCAGAAGGTAAGGAAGAAGGTGAACTGGAAACAAAATTGAAAATGATCCCAATCTTCCTAGAACTAGGTTTAACTATTCAACAAATTTCTGAACGTTTAGAACTAGACGTAGAAGAAGTAAGAAAAGTTGTACAAACGATGTAAAAATATCAACAATACATATCCGATGAAGCTCCCAATTAAACTTCAGGATTTATTGCAACAGAATGAAAGCGCAATTGTAGCAGCTAGCACATTTTTTAGCCAAAAAATAGCATTGCTAGATTGTACAGGAGTGGTAACAGTCACTTCCGAACAACTAGCGCTTTTATTTTCCAGCATTCCTGAAGATTGGGAATTCCAAGAATTTTCAGAAATTCTCAACTTATCTACTGTTAATTCAATTTTCAATCACCAACTTCAAGAATGGATTAATCAACGCTTAGGACACACTCAACCCCAGTCCTCAATTACAAATGCCGAATTATCTAATACGAATGAACTCGATATTTTCAACTTCCGCAACGAAGTAATTGGCGACTACCGCCGCTATATAGAAAGCTTCCTCAAAATCCGCGACTCCAAAGTCAAAGAATTTGTAGACGCAGAATTAGACAAAGGACAACTCTGGACAGATCCCCTAGTACAACTCAATCCCAGCTATAAAAAAGGTGCAACAGTCAAAGAATTAGTACAACAGCAAACCCTCCATCCAGACAGCGAAAACTACTTCTGCAAAAAAGACGGTACACCTTTTACTTTCCATTACCACCAAAAGCAAGCATTTGAAACCGCACAACGCCAAGAACCCTACGTTGTCACTACAGGCACAGGTTCCGGTAAAAGCATGACTTACGTCGTGCCTATTTTTGATGATTTACTGCGTCATCCCGAAATTTCCGGAGTCAGGGCAATATTGGTTTATCCCATGAATGCCTTAATTAACTCCCAAAAAGAAGAACTCGACAAATTTTTACGCCAAGTTCCCAATACTCACATTCGCGTCGAACAATACACCGGACAAGAAAGTTTAACCAGGAAAACCGAAATTCAAAACAACCCACCCCATATTTTGCTGACCAACTACGTGATGTTAGAGTTAATGCTCTCACGCACTCACGAAAATAAACTGGTCGAATCTGCAAATTTAAAATTCTTGGTACTGGATGAATTACATACCTATCGAGGGCGACAAGGCGCAGATGTTGCCATCTTAATTCGTAAACTCCGGCAACGCAGCAAAAGTAATGACGAATTACTCTGCATTGGCACCAGCGCCACCATGTCAACGGAAGGTTCTCGTCAACAACGCCGTCAGGTAGTAGCAGATGTGGCTAGTAAGTTATTTGGTGTAGAAATCAAACCCAGCAACGTCATTGATGAGACTCTAGAACGTTCTATCCAACGTGCTGAACCTACCATTGAACAACTGCGTCAAGCAATTTTGGCAGGCTTACCAAGCGATTTAGAACAGACACCAACAGAATTTCAAAATCATCCCCTAAGCTATTGGATAGAGATGAACTTCGGTTTAGAAGCAAGAGAAGGGCATCTCGTCCGCCGTCAACCCATTAGTTTAGAAACAGGTGCAACCAAACTTGCCGAACAAACCCAGCTTCCAGAGGAAACTTGTTTAACAGTTCTCAAACAGATGTTCCTCTGGGGAAGCAAAACCAAAGGACTGGCATTTCGCCTGCATCAGTTCATTTCCCAAGGGGGAAGCGTTTACGCCACAATTGAAAATCGAGACAAACGCCATTTCACCCTAGAAGGACAATATACAACCACCGATAACCGCCTGCTTTATCCCCTGGTTTTTTGCCGAGAATGCGGACAGGATTACTATGTCGTGCGCTACGATGCCGATAAGCACATCATCCTACCCCAGTTGCCCACAGCATTAGATATCAGTCCTGACGATGCAGATATCACGGAAGGTTATCTTACCCTAGATGAACCAGGACTATGGGATACAGGCGATGAAGATAGACTTCCTGACTCTTGGTTCAGTGAAACCAAAAAGAAAGGACGGGTTGCTAAAAAAGACTTTGCGCCGTTTATTCCTCGTAAGCTGCAAGTCCTAGCCAATGGTAAAGTTACATCCTCTCTGTTACAAGGAACCACTTGTTGGTTTATTCCCAAACCCTTTCTTACCTGTCTCAACTGCGGCGTACTCCATGACAAGAAGCGCAACGAATTTACCAAACTCTCTCGCCTCAGCAGTGAAGGACGCAGTACCGCCACTACCTTGCTTTGCCTTTCTACCACCAGCCGCCTCAAGCAAGCCTTTACAGGGGAAAAAGCCAAAGCTGCCAAAATTCTCAGCTTTACCGATAACCGTCAAGATGCGTCTTTACAAGCCGGACATTTCAATGATTTTGTGCAAACCAGTTTTTTACGGGCTGCACTTTTAGGCGCAATTCAAGCTAAACAACAACTTACCCACAGCGAATTAGCTAGTGTAGTCATCCAGTACATGGGAATTACTCAAAACGACTACGCCAAGCAACCAGCAGAATTTAGTGGTGGTAAGCGGCGCAATGAAGAAGCATTTCGCAAACTGATTGAATACCGCCTTTACGAAGACTTGCGTCGGGGATGGCGCATCGTCCAACCCAACCTCGAACAGTGCGGACTGTTAGTAATTGAGTATGACGGATTGCAAGAAGACTGTGCTGACAACAACCTTTGGCAAAAACACCGCCATCCCCTGCTACTACAAGCCACTCCCCAACAACGTTTCGTAATTACACAAGCACTCCTCAACCATCTGCGGCGAGAATTAGCCATTGATGCCAAACTGTTGCAACCAGACCAAAAAGACTCACTTAGAAGCGAAGTTATTCAAATAATTAAAGAACCTTGGGTATTTGACGAGAACGAATATCTGCATTTAGCAACTTGGGCAACCATTAGCAGTGGTAGCGAGAGAGCCAAAGTCAAGCTTACCACTAGAAGTAAAATCGGAAGGTTTTTGCGATCGCCTAATACCTGGTCACTTCGTAGCCAACCTTTAACAGATACGGAATTTAACAGCTTAATCACCACTTTAGTTAGTGCTTTATGTGACGCTGGCTATTTAGTGCAACAAAAATCTGAGGTACAGCTACAAATTAGTTCTCTACTGTGGAAAGCAAGCAACCTCAAGGAAATTCCCACCGACCCTTTAACATCGCGTCGCTTGCAAGGTAACGATCAAACAAGTATATCTGTTAACCAATTCTTCCAAGGATTCTACCAAACCAACGCCCTACAAATCCAAACAATGGAAGGGCGAGAACATACAGGACAAGTAAGCAATAAAGACCGTCAAGAACGAGAAGAAAAATTCCGCCAAGGACAATTAGCAGCATTGTTCTGTTCTCCGACAATGGAATTAGGCATCGACATTTCCGACCTCAGCGTTGTCCATCTACGGAACGTTCCCCCCAGTCCCGCCAATTATGCTCAACGCAGTGGTCGCGCTGGTAGAAGTGGGCAGGAAGCCTTAGTAATTACCTATGCTTCCATTGGTAGCGGTCACGACCAATACTTTTTCAAACGCCAAAATCAAATGGTAGCTGGGGTAGTTGCTCCACCAAAACTAGAACTAGCCAACCAAGATTTAATTAAATCTCATGTGTATTCAATTTGGCTAGCACACACTGGGGTTTACTTGGAAGACTCCATGAATAAACTCTTAGATTTGGAACTAGAAGGTTATCCCCTCAAAGACAGTATTCGCCAACAACTTACCCTCAGCCCTGCCAAATTAGCCCAATGTCTGCAAGCTACTCAGTCCATTTTCTCAGACTTTTTCTGCCAAGAGGATTTGCAAAAAGCTTCCTGGTATTCTGTTAATTGGCTACAGCTAACTATTGACAACGCCCTGAATGCTTTTGACCGCGCCTGTAAGCGTTGGCGAGAATTGTACACAGAATCAGTCAAACAATTAGAATCTGCCCGCCGCACCATTGACCGTTCTGCTAGAGGTGATGTCACCCAGGAAGAACGCAGTAACGCCGAAGCACAGTCACGAGAAGCGCAACGACAAATTGACCTCCTCGTAGGACACACCCAAGGCAAGAGTAATTCCCAGTTTGAATTTTATCCCTATCGCTACTTTGCCGCCGAGGGATTTTTACCAGGATTCAACTTCCCCCGTCTACCAGTCCGGGCATTTATTCCCGCTGGTGAAGGTGGTGAATTCATTTCTCGCCCGCGCTCAATGGCATTACGAGAATTTGCTCCTAGTAATATTCTTTACTATGAAGGCAGTAAATTTATGGTAGCCAAAACTAAAGTTCCTGTTGGTGGTATTGAAGGCGAGTATAAGCGGGTGAGCGTTTGTGCTAATTGTGGCTATTATCACGACGGTGATTTTCGTGATACCTGCGAAAACTGTGGTTTAGAAATTAAACCTGATGTTCATAACAATGTAGCTAAATTGACTCGTGTGCTACCAATGGAAACTGCGATCGCTCGCCGTCGAGAACGTATTACCTGCGACGAAGAAGAACGGCTCAAGTACGGCTACAACATTACAACCCATTTCCGCTACGCCAATCAAAAACGAGAATCCGCGATCGTCCAAGCTGCTGATGCTACGCCACTATTCAAGTTAACCTATGGAGCCACTGCTACCATCTGGCGAATTAATCGCGGACTGAAGAAGAATAGAGAAGACCGAGGATTTAAGCTTAATCCGACAACGGGTGTATGGGGGGACAATAAAAACCCACAGGCTCAACAAACCCCTGACAGCCTGCACGCTGAAGTTAATTTAATGGTCGATGATACTTGTAATATCTTGGTGGTTGAACCCTTAAATATTCCTGCTGATAACAGAGAAGCTTTTATTACTACCCTGCAATATGTTTTAGAAACAGCAATCCAAGCCGTCTACAAATTAGAAGCTGATGAACTTGATTCAGAACGGCTAGGTGCAGGTAAATATCTGCTTTTCTGGGAAGCTGCTGAAGGTGGCGCAGGCGTATTATCTCAACTTTTAGAAAAACCAGAAGCATTTAAAAAAATTGCTGATGCGGCTTTAGATATTTGTCATTTCACGCAACCAAAAGAAAGTTGTATTCAAGCTTGTTATGAATGTTTGCTTTCCTACCGCAACCAATTCGACCATGCGCTGATAAACCGTCATCTAATTAAACCCTGGCTTGACCTACTACTGGAGAGTAGCGTTATTACTCAAACCAAAGGACTTTCTCGTGATCAGCAATATCAAAAACTGCTGCAACAAACAGACCCCAACTCTGATTTTGAGCGCGTGGTGTTACAGGAGATTTATCAACGCGGGTATAAATTACCTGATGCTGGCCAAAAGTTGATTCCAGAAGCCAACTGTAAGCCAGATTTTGTGTATGAGCAGGAGGCGATCGCACTTTTCTGTGACGGGTCAGTTCATGATAGTCCTGATAAACGCAAGCAAGACCAAATTGAGCGGGATAATCTCAGATACGACACAAATTACACTGTCATAACGCTGCGGCATGATGAGGATTGGGGAGGGAAGTTAGTAATTTTGGGGAGTTTGTGAGTTATGAGTTAATAATTTGTAATCATTATTGTTTCGCTCTTGCATCAATACGAGATGAATTAGCTAAGTTGAAATATTTCTCTATACTTTAATTTTAATTACAGGTTTGCAACAAAAATAGCCTGTAAAATGATATGAGAAATACTTTTAGCTTGTAATGTAGGCGTTGTTCCAATCTCTCTTATTTTGGTTCTTCTATCACACCTTCGAGAAAAGCGATCGCACCTTTACCCCAAGGGTTTTGTTCTGTAAAATGCTCGCTAATTTTGATTGCCGCCTTTTTACCTCCATTCCAGAGGCGTTTAAGTTGCAGAAATTTTTGCCAGTTTAACGCTTGTTCTTTCGCTTTGACATCAATGATGTGATAGGCATCTGTTTCATTTGCAATATCTGGATATTCTTGTTGTAAATTGTGGATAAATTGCTTGAAGTGAGTTAACAAATCCTCAAAATTCTGTTCAGTTGTGTTGATATTTTGTGTAAACTGCTGCTGACTGCCTTCAGCAGCATAGTTAACCCCAATGGTTGCGTGTTGTTGATTAAAAATAGGCGATTGTTCTGACATGATGGTAAGCTTTTCTAAAGATGCTATATATACTTTACTAGAAATAGTTGAGGACACAGGCTGCTCAACTTGTAGCTTAAATAAGCTTTGGAGTTGCTGTTTTTCTGAATCTGATAAGTCTGACATAGCTAAAATGATGGGTAATTCATCTTGTAAAAGCAACTGACTAACTTTCTCTATCTCTCCATCGCGTAATAGCCTTCTTATTGCCCAAATTCTTTCAGCATCTATACGTCTATCTGTAATAGGTAATTGGCTACTGACATCTGCAACTTGTTGAGAATTGCATTCGTCGTTGACTTTGATACGTAATTCTGAAGCAAGTTCCTCCAACCAAAGGCGAGCCGCAAATGGTGGATTTCTTTCACTCAATGCCTGCTCTACCGTGTTGACGCTACTCTCTAAGTACTGCAATCGAGATTTGAAAAGATTAGGTTCTACAACAAGATAAGACAATAAATCTTTGATATCCTGACTCTCAGGATATTGCGTAATAATTGCAAAAGCAATATACCAGAAATTGCTTTTTTGAATAGATAAAATATGACAAACACTTCTAGCTTGTTCTTCAGAATTAAGTGCAAATTCTATTAGCAAGTCTGAATCTTTTTCTTGATTAATTATTCTGTGGAGATGCCAGCTTATAAAAGAATGTTCTCGGGTATCTTGTAGAGCGACTTTCAAGGGTATGCAGATAGCAAGTCTACGATTATTACTATATAGAAACTCCCAAAATTCTCTTTGATGATTACTATTAATTGGGTTCCAGCATTTATACTCTGTCAGTTGTTTCACAAGTAATTGCTCTAGAAGTCTGAACCCCTGTGCAATATTAGCCTGCACAAGATGCAGGGCAAGCCGATCAAAATAGTAATCTTGATCTGATGTATCACTTGCTTCTAAACACTTCCAGGCGAACTCAGCCAGCTTTCCATCAACTGCTTTTTCAGGATGGAGCCAAATGAAAAAAGATTTCACCACTGCTGCTGCATTTTCTAAATCTGAACCTGCTATAGCTTCCAACAAGTAGAGATATTCGCTTGAATTAAGACAGTTAAGCCATTTGCCGTGTTCAAGGATGTATTCAACATCTTTGGGATCAACGCGCTTGTTTCGGATTAATGTCACCATTCGATTGACCCCTGTAATATCACCTCCAAGTTGCTGAGTAGCACAAACTATTGCTTCAGCTTTAACCTGACCTGACTGTGTAAGCTGATCCAAATAGTCACTGACAAACTGGCGATCAATCTGACTTAAACCCCCAAAGTAAGCTGAAAAGACATTAATACCATCTTTTCTCATACCAAGTTGTTCGATCTGCGCTAACCATCTTCGTTCAGAATCAAGCTTTCCAAGCCAGAAGCAGAAATTGTGTGCCTCTTGTGCTTCCACAGAACAAAGCCACTCTAGTAGTTCTGTTGTTAGAACTGATGGCTTGCTAATTACTTCTTCTGCAAGTGTTTGCGCTTCTTTTTCGGATCGATATATATGTTTTCCATTTTCATCTAGTTCATAATCATTATGGCTTCTTGTCCAATTACTTGCCCAACGTTTTAGTCTAATTGCAAATTCAGCAGTATTTAGTGACTCAATTAGAGTATTGATATTTTCAAGTAGTTTTTCAACTTCAATTCTCGTTTCTGGATTGAACTGATTATTATCTTTTTTATAAAAATCATAGACAGAATGTAGAGCATCAGCTAGTTTGGAAATTGCTAAGGGAATTTGTTGATTAGTAACCCAATCCACAGCAGTTTGGAATACTGAAACTGTTATTTCTGGTGAAAATTGGAGCATTGAGAATTCAGCAATCGCTGTTGGAAGTGCAAGTCTTGCTGCATCAGCTACTTGAGGCTCGTCGGATTGGACTAACTCAACTAGAAGTGTGAGTAAAGACTTTTGATAACTCCAAACATCTCCCCAAGTCATTTGAGGTCTTGGATCGAAGGGTTGATTTCCTCTACCCTCATGAAGAAAGTGATAACCCAATCGGTTGAGAGTAGTCTTGATGACCTCAATGGCAAGTAGGCGTGATGCGACAGTAGCTTTAGCTGATGCAAATTTCTTCAACAGATCAAGTCTGTATTTGAGAGATAATGGTACTTGTGGATGAAGTGGACGGAAGCACTGGCAGAATTTGCTAGTAGCACTGCTGTTGTTGTAATTAGCTGGCTCAGTTTCGGCAAGCAGTCCTAAATAATAGAGCGCTCTTAAACTTGTTCTTTCACGAAATATTAGTTCTTCAAGTGCCCATACTAAACTATCTCGTTGTGAGTATTGCAAAGATTTAAGATATTCAAAAGTTGCAGATCCTAAACATTGCTGAATAAGGTTTATAGTCTTATCTGGATTTGCACAAGCTGCTAGGTGTAGTATTTCCCGATTAGCAAGTGCTGTGGGTAAGTCTGGAAGTAATCCACTTGAGCCAAATATTTCTTTCCAGAACCAAGCAATCTTTGATGATTGTAGCTCTTGTAGTCGCTGAATCAACCGCGATCGCTCTTTCTGACTTAAATCAGCAAATAATGCTAAAAACTCGGAACGGCGACCTTGGAGTAAAGAAGCAGCAAGATGGTTTGCAAGTAGCGGAGGAGTAACTTCAGCGTACAAGCCTCGAATTTGCAAAAAACCTGCTTTTGCTAGGCTCTTGATTGCTCTAGTTACTTCATCAGATTGAAACTTTTGTCCAAACCACTTACATAAAACTCTTATTTCTCTGTTAGCTCTGCCTTCGATTTCAACATACTCTAGCAAACTCAATAACTTGAGAATTTCAACGGCATAATTATCAATTAGGCTTCGAATTTCCTGCTCAAGAGCCATAGCAATTTGGTCTACAAAGCTTTCATGTTCTTTTCTAAGAGCAGATCCTCGCTTGGCTGCTAGTAATATTATCCCTGGATTACCCCCAGCCTGTTTGATAATCCACGACTCCATACCATAGTCAAAGTCAGCTTTAGAAGCTTTGAGAAGTTCTCTCGATTCCTCCTGTGAGAGAGGAGAAAGTTTAAGGTTCTTTACTCGCTCGTCTAAGCCAAAATTAATAGTAGGTGAGTTTTCTGAAGTTGGTAGTGTAACTATAAGTTTCAGGCTAGTGGATGAAAGTATCTGATTAACCAGTTCTTTAATCTTGCTAGGATCGGGATCTTCAACAACAACTATCGTTTGTAAATCTGAAGATTCCAAATGAAGCAAATCACTTACTTCGATTGAACGATTCTTAGCAATTACAGTCTCAATAGCAAGATGCTTTGTTACTTCTAGTACAAGTCTCGTTTTCCCTATATCCTTTGCTCCTGAAAGTACTATTGCTCGGATATTGGGATTATCAACAAGTTTCCGCAACTCATTTAATTTCTCATCTCTCCCAGTTAGAGAAATATTTGCACCATAAATTTGCTTGTTTTCATGATGCTCAAACCAGGCTTTCTGCCATGTGGTAAATTTAGCCGTTGAGAAGAAGCTTGATCGTAACTGAGGAAGACTATTCAAAGCACTTGCCAAAAGTGCAGCTTCTACTACTTCAACAGCAACAACCTCAGTCTCATCGTAACCATCGAGAATTTTTGCTTTTAATTCACTCTGTTCATCAAGTGTTAAATGTATGTTGATAAAAAGGACATATTTGTTTGGTTGGCGTTTATTTCTGTTAATAAAATCTTTGAGAGCGCCCTTTAAATCAGCCTTTAACTTTGAAAAAATTTCTGCTTTATTCCGAGCGGAAACATCACGATGCTTATATTGATAAACATTCCATCCAGAACTTAAGAAAGCTGATAGGTGTTTTTGGGTAGGCGCTATTTCTACTGTCCACTCTGCATCCCTACCTCTATCTGGAACATATATGCGCTCAGTAAATGAAGGTAACGAGTAACATTTTTTTCCAGCAGATGCCCATGCAATAGAATTACAAAGAAGCACAAAAGTTTGCGGAGAAAACTCTCGGCTGACAATACGCTCAATTTCTTCTGCACTAATCGGCTGCCCATGAACCAATGAGGTCATCTTTACTCTCAAGAAAAAGTTGTAAGGATTCAGGTGGCAGAGTATTGACAAAGGGATCGCTTGAGGAGGAGTATCACAGATATGAACCAAAACCTGCCTCAAGATTTAGACCGGGAAAGCTTGAACCAGTTATCGAAACAAGAACTGGTAGAGATAATCATTGAGCAGAGCAAGGTAATAGGTGAATTACAGAAAACAGTATTAGAACTACAGCAAGAAATAGAACGTTTAAAAGTCAGCAGAGATTTAGACAGCAAAACCTCATCTAAGCCGCCATCAGGGGACATCCTCAAAAAGAGTGAAAACAAAAAAGCAGCACCGCAAGAAGAATCAAATCATCCCAAAAGAAAGCCAGGTGGGCAACCAGGGCATCAAGGTAAGACCCGTAAGGGTTTTGGTAGAGTAGATCGTTGTGAAATCTTACGTCCAAGTGATTGTGTCTGTTGTGGTCAAAAAGCGTTTGCGGCTGTGGCAGTAAAAGTAGAAAAACAGTCTGTAGCGCAACTAGTGGAGCGTCCCATTGAAATAGTTGAGTATCAACGCCATACGTGCCAGTGTGAGTACTGTGGCAATATACAAACAGCCTCCTGGTCACAAGATATCATCCCAGGACAGGATTTAGGGATTTCTTTACAGGCATTTTTAGGATGGGCAAATAATTATGCACATATGCCCTATGAAAAACAGCAAGAAATGTTGTGGGAGTTAGGTCAAATTGAAATTGGGCTGGGAACTTTAGTCACCACAAATGAACGAATTCAAACAGCGATTCAACCAAGCATTACTGAGTTAAGTAATTGGGTAAAACAGACACAACCTAACATTCATGTGGATGAAACACCTTGGTCTGTCAAGGGAGTTAAAGAATGGTTGTGGGTAGTTGCCAATTCTGAGTTTTGCCTGTTTACTGCTGCTGACACTCGTTCCAGAGCAGAACTAGAAGCCATTTTAGGGGCTAAATATACAGGGGTAATCAGCAGCGATGATTTTAGTGTTTACAATGGCTATGCGGTGCCTGAGCAGCAGAAATGTTTGGCTCATCTACGCCGTCACTTCAAAAAACTAATTCAACTTCCAGGTCTTCACAACCAAGCTATTGGTGAAGCATTTGTGGATTTAATTGATGAAGCTTTTGGAAATTATGCCCAATGGTTTGAGACTCTTGACTGCGCCAGTTATAACGATTGGGTCAATCAATTCAAATCTAAATTGCAACAAACACTTGATGACTGGATTAACTTAGCCGGAGCTACAGCAGGAAACCTTTTACGTTCCTTGCGCGATAAAGCCTCCCAATGGTGGTATTTCCTTGACAACCCTGAAGTTCCTCCTGATAACAATCAAGCCGAGCGATCGCTGCGTTTGGCTGTGACAAAACGTAAAGTTAGTGGTGGTTCCCGTTCGATGGAGCGGTTTCAACATACTGCCAATTTGTTGACGGTGGTTCAAACCTGTCGTCGTCAAAGTCTGTCTGTTATTGATTTTTTTGTACAAGCACTAATTGCTGACTCTATTAATTCTCAGTCTCGCCCTTCTCTAGTTCCTCAATTTTAGACCTGAATCCTTACAAAAAGTTTTCTCTTAAAGCAATGTTAGCAATAAGACAAATGACTTGGGTAATTTGGTAAATGTAAGCAGAATAGCTGCTTAACTCTAAAAAAAATTGCGCTTTGATCGCTCTTGTTAGCTCTCATACGGAAACCGCCGCATCATCTCCTGTACTTCCACTGCATCGCCATCAGGTGTATAAACCACCCCCGCAGACATGGCGATCGCAATCCTCTGCTTCCTCGCCCACTCAAACCAAGCACTCACATCGCTTGTTACAGTATTCTTACCTTTAGCCCCACTCCGGCAACTGTTGATAAATAATCCAGTCGGATTATCACACCATCCTTCATGAATTCCTTGCTTGACTCGTGCGATCGCTCCGGCGACATTCGCCCAATATTTTTTCACCACCCCCAAACATGGCTCTGGGTTAATCCGCAGTCGCCGCAACTCGTTACAAATCTCTGCAATCTCCTGCTTGGTGGGCTTATCCATACTTGAACCGACTTTGACTTCTGACTCGGAAAACTCGTCCTCATGAGGGTCTATCTCACTCGTTGAGTCATCTTGTTTAATTTCATCAACGAAGTGAGTAATCTGGGGTGGCTCTGGTTCTGGGGCTGCTTGAACTGGCTCATATAAGCTTTCTTTTACTCCTTCATCCTTTTTTTCCTCAACAGCAGTGTTGTTGTTTTTTAAAAGGTTTAAAGTAGTTTCAAATGTTGGCGGATTATTCGCACATCTTGTCGAAATATCTGGCACATCTGTGTCAATTTTTTCGCATCGTTGAAAATCGAGTAATTGTGTGAGCTTTTCCCGATTCAATTGATACTCACAAGCTGTATCCTTGGGAAATTTTTGAGCAGCCTGTTCTTTGATTAGGTCATCGAAAACTAACTCCTTCATATGACGGCTGATAGTTTCCCGGCAATAACCCAAAATATCAGCCAACTTCTCAAATGTGATTCTGACCCATTCGTGCCCATAGTAGTGTTTACCATCCAGCCAAGAGAGTATTGCGGCTTTGCACTTCTGGCGACGATTAAAAGTCGCCAAGAATTCTTGGAGAATATTGACGGGAGTGTGTATTTGTCCGAGTACTGCGGAGGTAAAGCTATTCATTTTTTACCTCCTATATGTGGACGAAAAGTTAGATTAATTCTCGTGCCAACTAATTTCTTGGTTTTGGGAACTTGATGTAAGTGCGTGGACTGACAACCAGAGTGCATTACCAGCAAACTCCCGTGTTCCAGCCAGAAATCAGTCGGCTTGCCTTTGATGGGCTTTATCTGAAACTTCCGCTCCGCGCCTAAACTTACAGATGCGATCGCTGGATTATGCCCCATCAACGATTCATTATCTGCGTGCCACCCTATGCTGTCCTGTCCACTTCTATACTGATTGCCAATGACGATACGGAAGCTGTAGCCAGCCAGAGCAGTAATTCTGTCCCTCAACTCGGCCAGAACTTCAGTCCAAGGCAATGGTTTCAGTAGCACGCTCTTGGAGTATAAATACTCGCAACCTTCGTCACCGTAGATGCATTCCAGCCGGGGCACAAGTAAAGTTTTACCTACCATTTTGATTTGATTCTGCTGCCATTGCAGCTTTAGGCAGTGCTGATATAACACGCCAGCTTCTTCTTGGCTCAAGAATTCTGGGTAATAAGTGACTGGTAAAACTGGGGTTAGTTCACTAAAAAGGGACATCTGTATCATCTTGTTCTCCTTGTAACCATAGTTGCTTCAGTGCTTCTTGTTTTGCTGCTTCTAACTGTTGTTTCTCCTGGGCTGAGGACTCACCAACCAGCTGCTCAAATTCTGCCCGTTGTCGTTGCTTCAGTTGCTCAGTAGTTACAGGAGGCAATGCCAATTGCCCATCTTTGCCCTGCCCTGAAGGACGGAAGTTACGACGACGGTACAAAAAGCAAAAATGGTGTTTGTCCTGTCGAGGAAGCTTTCGCCATACTTCCTCATTCCAGCCTGGGGGTATGAAGTCAGCAGATGGGGGCAGTAGGTTTTGGATTTGGGATTGTAGTTGAGCGATCGCTTTACCTTGATCTGCTATTTTTTGCTCTAACTCGACAACCCGCAACTCGACTGCGTTTGATAACGCTAGCTTTGCTTTTTCAAATGCTTTGACCAAATGCCGCTTGCACTGCCTAACCCGTTCGGTGTTACGACTGTAGGTCATTAACAAAGTTGCTTGGGGTTCAGTCAGTAGAGCATATTTTACTGAATTGCTTGCTCCGACTGAATTTGTGACAGTCTCCGTTTCAAACGCGACCTGTCCCCAGTCCTCTTCTATCTCATCAATATACTTGTCTAGTGTTGCTAAAAAGTTCTTGTGCTGGATACCTAAATCTTCCGCTATGAGTCTCGAATCAACTACCAACACCCCAGAATGCTCAACAACTGATAACTCGATAACTGATGTTGAATTTTTCACTTTACACCCGCCTAATCAACAATTTGTGGGTTACGGTGATCGTTTCTAAATCTGCAAAATCTGCTAGTACAGTGACGGTCATTCGACCGACCCCATCATTAGTACATTAGTACGAGTACAAAATCTCAATTCATCTTTGATTTGAAATGTCAATGCGTCCATACTAGACATCTCCAAATTTTGACGCAGTAAAATTTCGGGGCATTGCAACCATGCCGCACCCAAATGAGTTGAGTCTTCAAAACTGGTACGCTAGTAAGAAATACTCATCAAATACCAGATTTGAACGATCACTTTACATTCTCTTGAAGGATCGTTTCTAATTTTGGTTATTAGCAAATACTGAAAGCAGCAAGTTGAATGGATTCTTTAACAGTCAAGTTATTTGTTACTTAACCATTTGGAGACGCAAGATAGAGTCTGCTTTCTCCTCAACGCTTTTAACTAGCTTTTGTTTCGTTGTCTTCTTTCCAAGCAAACCCAAGCATTTTCCTCTCTTACAGGCAATAACTTTTGAAATTGGTCATTTGTTAATGCTAGTTCTTAGCTCAATGATAGATTAGACATGACTACTATGACTGATAGTGGCGTAGTTAAGGCGATCGCATTGCTTTGGTCGGCGGGCGGTCGCTTCTAGTGTTTAGGCTGCTTTCAGTAGATCAACTTCAGCGCTTTCGCCCGAAATTTTCCTCTTGTTTCCTAAAATCTCTGTTTTTGCTGGGGAATCGAAAGTAACACCTTTTTCTATCTTTGATCTTTTTGGTGGCTCACCTTCCTCAAGTAAATCTCCTGGTTTGCAGTCAAGGGCTTCACAGAATCGTGCAGCTGCTTCTAGTGTGAGTGATTTAACCTTATTTTGTTCAATTTTTTGGATGAACTGAGGACTGTAACCAGTTTTTCTAGCTAGGTCATTCTGAGAAAGACCCGCAGCCTCTCTCAATTTTTTTAATGCGATAAACACAATTATCCTCTCCAAAGAATGCTCCTATTATAAGTGGTACTACCATTGGTTGTAAACATATAGGATTTACATCCATTGGTATTAAAGTTGCTTATGTCCAACCATTAGTAGTATTACAAATCTCTATCTGAAATCAACTACTACTGAATTGACTACTACTAATAGATGTACTATTATTGGATGCATAAAGAAAAACAAACTGCCTGCACCCGAATGTGAAGGGAGGTTTGCTTTCCAGTACTACAGAACCTTGACAACTGAACCAAACAAGACACCCTGAGGTAACGGAAGCAGTTAATAGTCAAAGCTGCTGAAGGTAGATAAGGAGTGAGGGCGGTTCTGAATAAGAATTACCAGAAGACAGGACAAGGGTTAACTTTCGACCGTTTTAAAGCCTTACACATCAACTAAAACCATTTTTTCCTGTATGGTAATGCTCAAATGTCACTGGCTTTGAGCAACAAATACAAAGCTACGCTTAATCGATGCGAAAATCTTGTGCGTTCAGCACAACACACCCAAAACAAAGGCGATCGCCCACCTGGAAAGTTTGCGATCGCCTTTTACCCTTTTATCAAAGGAATATATATTATGACCTACAAAACACCTGCACAGCAAGCAATTTTCGCTTCTTTTGCTGTTGACGAACAAGCTCTAGCTCAAGCCCAACTAGAGCAGCACATCACACAACAGGGTGAGGTTGTAGCACCCGAAGAATTCACCGTTGTCGAAATCACCTGCTACGACTATGAAATTTACGTTGGCGACAAACTGATAGCCAGCATCACCTATGATCACGATGACTTCGTGACCCAACGCTGGGTAGTGATGGTGAACTCAGTAGAAGAACATCGTGCAGATACCTGGGCGAAATGCCACAACCACATCACTTGGCATTACAGGCAAGGCACACTGCCCGTGCAAAAGCAAAAAGTCCAAGCCTTTACAACTGGTAATGAAGTGATGGCACAAATTGCCTTGGAATGTGAGAAGTTTGGCTTTGAACTACTCGATGATGGCATTTACAACAACGACAAAAAGCTAGGCTCGGCAGGATGCACTGATGGTCGCTGGTGGGTGAAAAGAGCTTCATCAGAGCATCAGCAGCAAGTACCCTGCAATTCTGCATTCGATGCCGTGTGGTCGTTGTCGATGGTCGAAGTATTGCCTAGTCTCGAAACTAAGTCTTGTGATGAATTGTTGGATAAACCATTTGATCAACTGACAACTGAGGAATGGAAGCGGCTGATAGAGTATCAGCCACTTCCAGACAGTATGGTGTTAGTCGTAGACTAAGGGAGAATATGGTGGGCCACTATGCCCACCACCTCCATATCATCACAATAAGGTCGGACGTGAGAAGTCCGATGAGATTCATTCAAAAGAGTTAATCATTAAAAAAGTTTGGGTTTAAATCAACAGGAAAAACCAAAGTTTCGCTAGCTGTCTCCTGCTTGGTTCTTTGATAAATCTCAATAGCTTTTGATAAACGACAGTATTTAATCGGTATCCATTGCCCATCGCTGAAGAAATATATTACAACTCGGTGATTTAGGTATTGTTCTAGAGGAAGCGGAATACTCCAGTTTGAAATCAACATCTATTTCTTGAGTCAAACAATTTTGGATTTTAGATTTTAGATTTTAGATTGACCTCATGGCTAAAGTCAGGGGCTTGTCACATTTTTAAATTTTGAATTTTGAATATTCAATCCAAAATCCGAAATTTAAAATCTAAAATTCGGTCATACATCTACTAGGTATTGTAGTAGCAATTATTGAATCTATCAAAACAGAATTCAGGTGTCAGGAGTCAGAATTGAATTATAATCCCTGGATTCTTCATCATTCTCATCCTATAGAGATAAGATTATTCTGACTGACTATCTCTAGTTAGGTTCCTACTTATTACAAAAGTCAGAATATTGAAACAGCGCTGAATCAATTTTAATAAGACGAAAATTCACTAAGTCGCGCTCAAAATTATTTCAATTTAGCAAAATAAACTGCAAATATCCACTTAATTATTAGGAATTTAAAAAACTGATGGATATTAAGACTATTTCTGTCACCTATCATAGAAAATTTAACTTAGGTGACTACGAATCGTTGGAATTGGGTTGCTCATTATGGGCACAAATTGATCCAGAAGAAGATGCAGATGGTGTCACACAATTTTTATATCAACAAGCTAAAGCCTCTGTAAAAGAAGCCGCAAGACCTGTAATTCAAGAATCACTTCACCAGATGAATAAAGTCAGGATGCAAAAACAATAGGAAGAATTAAGAAGTCAGAATTCAGGAGTCAGAATAAATGAGACAACCAGCAAAAACATTTCAAGACTTGATAGTTTGGAAGAAAGCACATCAATTTGTTTTAACAGTTTACAAACTTACTAGTCAATTTCCTAAATCTGAAATATATGGCTTAACCTCTCAATTTAGAAGAGCAGCTATTTCAATTCCTGCAAATATAGCTGAGGGATTTAAAAAGAAAGGAACAGCAGATAAAGTAAGATTTATGAATATAGCACAAGGTTCCTTAGAAGAGTGTCGTTATTATCTAATTCTTACTAAAGACCTTGGGTACGATGATACCTCACAATTAATGCTTCAACTTGAAGAAGTTAGTAAGTTACTGACAAGTTATGCTAATTCCATTCTGACTCCTGGCTCCTGACTTCTGAATTCTAGCCAAACTGAACTGGATGATTTCTAATTATGCCGGAAATTAAACTAGGATTAGGAAATCCACCACAACCAATCTACCTGTATGTGAAGAAATTAGAGGTTAATGGTCGGATTTATACTTGGTATAATTGTGAGATTGAACAAGATAAAAAGATTCCTGTCAGCCAAAGAGCATTAACAGGTTATGTTTTGGAGCTAAGACTAACAGATAAGGATTTCAAAGGCAAGGATAATCTAAAATTAGATATTGTTGTCCAAGCTGATGAAATTTATATCGTTCGCAGTGGGATTGAAACTAACTTTGCCAAATCATTCTTATTAGCTGCATCTGTTGTTCAAGATTTTACTCAGCCTTTGATAATTGTTGCTACTCCCGGTGATGAAAATTCAGTTTTCTGCAATCTCTATGATGCTTTGACTAAAAACCGCATTCGTCGAGAATGGAATCCTAACGCTGACTGGGCAACAATTATTCGTGATGTTCAATCTAAGTTAGCTCCAAATTCAGAGTCAGTCGATTATGTTCAATCTGAACAACCGCAATCAAATCCAAAGCAAACTGCTGTAGCATCTGCAATACATCCTCAAGATTTACGGGTAAAACAAATTCGGACGTTACTAAATTATCCACTTGATTTAATCAAGGAATGGTTACATTTTCAAGATGTTAGTAGTCCCAGCGAGCTTCATCACAGTAAGGTTGATGAACTTGTGAAAACCATGTGCATTGCTTGGGCATCAGACAACTTTGACCACCCCAATCATGCTGCTAATTCATATCAGAAACACGTTGTTAATGTTGTAGCTGATGGTGTGGATGAAGTGCAAGCAATTAAGGAATGGATGCAGCAAGTTCAACAGCAGACTTTTGCACAGATGGTATGACCCAATATCTTCTTTATCGTAGACGAAAAGATGATTGAACAGACACTCGATAAAGCACTGTGCTTAGACAGTCAAACTAGAGAATCTGTGAATGAAGAATTGGAGAAAATCTTCAATTTACTGGTAGATTTTCAAGAGCATAACCCACGAGTTTATCAACTCTTATGCGAGTACAAAAGGGATTTGAGTTTGGCAGATGCAATACAGGCACTTGCACAAACCTTGGAAGTTTTGAAATCAGACGAATAGCGTTGTTACGAGCAATTACCAAGATTTAGGTTAATCAATATGAATGTACAGCAACAAACTCAACAAGCTTGGGATGCATTAATGGGTATTGACAAGCGACATTATGTACTCACTGGCTTTTATGAAGAAGAATTCAGGAGTCAGGAGCCAGAATTCAGCCATGAATTCTGTGCGAGTGGCGGATGAATATTGGTCTAAAACCTCGTCCCTTGTGGACGAGATAGGGGTTGAAACTTTTCCTAAAACACCATCCCTTTATGGGTGGTGTATTCTGACTCCTGTATTCTGACTTCTGACTCCTTTTTATGCATTAGGAGATGCATTTTTGATTAGCGGTCAAAATCCCACTTATCAAAACCAAATAGTTCTGGTGGAACATCGTGGGAAATCTCAAATTAATCACTGGGATTTCAGATGTAATCGCTTGGAATGCCGACAGCGGCCTACTATTACAACCAATGGTGATGATGGGAACGGTAATTTGAAAAGAAAAGCTCCATCACTTCAGGTGTACAGCTAAGGATGAAATTACTAATTTTTTTGAAGCTACGCTTAAGCCCAAAAATTAATCATGGTCACTAAATATGGTACAAACAATACCTAACCCTACTGTTGATGCATTTCTTCAAAATGCTGTAGTTGAAAATTACAACTTCTCTCAACTTAATAAGACCCGTATTCGTTTCAAAATTCAACTGAAGAAAACCACTAAAAGTAACGCTCCGAAATGGACTGATGTTTTAAAATCTGAGGGTGAATCAGAATCGGATCTCATTAAAGTTAAGTCTTCAGAAGTTGGATTAAAAGGTATCAAAGTTTTCAAAGCATTGGATGAAGCAGCCAGTCAATTGCGACAAGAAATAGCTTCAGTTCAAGAATGGATGAATGCTGATAATGGTGACTGGATTTGTCCAATTGACCTCGCGCCATTGGTTTGGAGTCAACTACTAAATATTCGGGATTCAATTGCTCCGACTCTTCGTGCTCAGTTACAAGACGACTATGAGCAGGGCTTGGCAGATTACATTGAACGTATTGAAAATTTTCTCTCTCTCAATGCTTGGCAACTACCAACAGATAAGCAATCTGAAGTTCAAACTAACTTACTCAAGGCTTTTCCCCTATTGTCAGAACTAGAAGATTATCTCCAGGTAGTCATTGGTAGACCTGTAATTATCCCAGCATTATCTGAACAACTCAATGAGCAACAAGCCGATTGCCTAAAACAAATCACCCAGTTTATCCAGCAGTACGACCAAAATCTCGAACAAAGATTAAAGGAAGCGGCGATTGCTGGTGGTGAAGAACTTGCAGCCCAATTACTTGAAGAACTGGCTGATTGGGAGCCAGGGCGCAAGCCAGTCCAATTCAAACGCAAGATGGAAAAACACCTGAAAAAAGTTCGAGTACTACTAGCTAATGCAAGCCCAGAAGCAGGAAAGAGTCTGCAACAGATGATGGAACATTTGGATTCGATTGTGAATGACCCAACAATTGAATCGAAGAATTTGGGGTCAGATGGGCGCTCGCAGTTGCAACAGAAGATGGATGCAATTTACTCCAAGCTACTCTCTGAACAACGCAACTTGCAAAAGTTGACCAGTGAAGATGTTGGGCTGACAGTGGCGACTGTTAAATCATTCAAATTCCGTTAGATAAAAAACCTTTTCAACTTCTTCATGAGGTAAATTATGTCTCATTTCTCAACAGTGAAAACAAAACTCACCAACTGTGAGTGCTTAGTACAAGCTTTGCAAGATTTGAAGCTATTACCTGAAGTCTACGAAACACCTCATCCACTCAAAGGATACTACGGTAATCAGGAGAGGCAAAGTGCGGAGATTGTTATCCCTAACCACACGCTCAAAGTCCGTGCAGATATCGGCTTTCGATGGAATGCAACAGATGGCGCATATCAATTAATCCACGATGCTTACGAGACAGTTCCTAAGCTAGGACAAAACTTCTTTACTCATCAGTTAATGCAGGTTTATGGTAAGCGGATGGTTCGTGCTAAAGCAGCCCAACTACAAGAGCAGTTCGGGGAGTGCAGCATCACAGAAGAAAGCAACGGTCAGGTGCAAACCCTACGGCTGACTTTTGCCGCACATCAACAAACACAGCAATACCTCAGGAGATAAATTATGGAACGAGCCATACTCATACATTTCAATTCAGTTACAGGAGAAGTGAAGGTAGAAGCCCAGGGTTTTGAAGGGCTTGCCTGCCTTGAAGCGACTCAACCAATTGAGGAAGCGTTGGGGGTTGTGGAAGGCGATGCCTACGGCGGTAAACTACGCACCTTCAAGCCAGAAGCACAACAGCAACGGATCACCTCAAATCATCAAATACGCCTACAGCAATAAGAAAAATGGGGAATCAGCACATTCCCCTAAAACAAAATTCTCCCTTGCAAACTACCAAAAAAATTCAAAACTATGAACCTATCCAATATTTTCAGCACTCTGGACTCGCAAATTCCGATTGTGGCATTGGAAGTGCTATCCCCAGAGGAAGCCACAATCATTCAATGGCTAACAACAACTGCTCAAGAAAAGCTCACCCTACCAGTGTACTTCTGGAACTTAGGAGTTTCTACCTTAGAGCAATGCCTGATTGCTGTTGATGGGGGACTGGTATTCAAGCCAGTGCCAGATTACAAAAAACCGCCTCTTGCTGACCCATTGATATTTATCTTTGATTGCATCAACAGCTTTGATGGTGCTGGTGTGTTTATCTTAGGTGATGTTCACCCATTTATCGGCAAAGTGCGATTCGTTGGCTAGAAACCAATCCCAATAGGGCTTAAGGAGGATTAGCCGCTTAAGATTCATGAGAATCTTTTGATAACTGAATAACAATGTAGGTGCAAAACCTACCCTCCAAGTGCTGGAGTGAAAGCATATCCCCTACTGTAGAGACTAGCCATCAATCGGTAAAGCGGGGATAAAAGGTGGAAATACTGCAAGCCTAATGTGGTAATCACCAAGCAAAGTATCCATGAGTAAAGCCAAGGCTTAAAGACACGTCTGAATCATCGTGATAAAACAGTAGCGCAATCAGGCTGAATCGCTACAACCAAAAGGTAAAGGATAAAGGACTGGCAAATTTTACCTTGACCAGTATGCACTCCCAATAAACCCGGTGAATAGTGTCACTCTAAAGATACATAGCATTGTTATTCGGAACGAAGTAACCCGTTATTTACTCTCAGATGGTCGAGTATCTGAGTAGGTGCTAACCGGATGTAATAACGTGGAGAGATTGAGTAAGAAGCAAATGTTTAATTGTAATGATTGAAATATGCTGACGTACTCACAATGATTTGAAAGGATTGGTCTGATTAGGAAGTATATATGTCTAATACGAGTTTAAAGACTACGGCGGAATGGAATACGATACCCTGGCGAAAGTTAGAACGTAGCGTATACAAGCTTCAGAAAAGAATATACCAAGCTTCTCAACGTGGTGATACTAAGGCAGTCCGCAAACTCCAAAAAACCCTGATGAGGTCTTGGTCTGGAAAAGCTCTTGCAGTAAGAAAAGTCACCCAAGATAACCAAGGAAAGAAGGCAGCAGGTATTGACGGTGTAAAATCCCTTAAACCATCAGCCAGACTCACTTTGGTAATGAATATGAAGCTTAACCATAAGGTAAAAGCAACTCGTAGAGTATGGATTCCAAAACCCGGAAACGTTGAAAAACGACCACTAGGAATACCCACAATGCAAGATAGAGCAACTCAATCGCTTGTCAAACTGGCATTAGAACCAGAATGGGAGGCAAAATTTGAGCCCAATAGTTACGGTTTCAGACCCGGACGCAATGCCCATGATGCAAGAGAAGCAATATTTAATAGTATCAGATACTCAAACAAATGGGTATTAGATGCTGATATTTCAAAATGCTTCGATAAAATAAACCACGAAAAACTATTGACCAAAATTAACACATTCCCGACCATGAGGAGGCAAATAAAAGCATGGTTGAAAGCAGGAGTACTAGACAATGGTCATTTCTCAGAAACTACTGAGGGAACGCCACAAGGCGGTGTAATATCTCCACTATTAGCCAATATTGCCTTACATGGGCTAGAAAAGCTAGTAAAGGAGTTTGCAGCCAGCCAGAGAGGAGGAAAGGTGAAGAATCAGAACAGTATATCCCTAATTAGATATGCAGACGATTTTGTGATTCTTGCCCCCAATAAAACTCAAATAATAGTACTCAAAGAAATAGTAAAAACGTGGTTAGCAGAAATGGGACTGGAATTAAACCCTAACAAAACCCGTATAGTTTCGACTTTCAAAAGCTCAGAGATATTCGCCTCGCAAGAAGTAGGATTTAATTTCCTCGGTTTCAATGTGAAACAATACAAAGTGGGAAAGAATGACTCTGGAAAATTATCGAACGGTAAAAAGTTAGGGTATAAAACACTCATCAAGCCTAGTGTAAAATCAGTAAAGAAACACTACGATGACATAGCAAGAATAATCGATAATCACAAAAATGCTGCACAAGAAACACTAATAAGTAAACTTAACCCTGTAATCAGGGGATGGGTTAACTATTACTCAACATCAGTGAGTAAAGAGATATTCTCAAAGCTAAGTCATCTAATATATCAGAAGCTGAAACGCTGGGGAAAACGTCGTCACCCTGACAAGTCTAATGTATGGGTAACCAAGAAATATTGGCATACAGTAGGTGGCGATAACTGGGTATTCGCAGCAACAAAGAACGGAGAAATCACAATGAGGCTATTCAAACACTCACAAAAAGAAATTGTGAGACACGTAAAAGTAAAAGGTGATGCCTCACCGTTCGATGGGAACTTAAAATATTGGAGTTCAAGAAAGGGCGAAAATCCCTTAGTACCTAAAAGAGTAGCAATACTACTTAAAAAGCAAAAGGGGAAATGCTCTCATTGCGGATTGTACTTTAGAGAAGATGACCTAATCGAGATTGACCATATCATTCCTAAATCGCAAGGTGGAAAGGATGTATACGACAATCTGCAAGCATTACATAGGCATTGTCACGACGTTAAAACTGCCACTGACAACTCTTATAATCAACCTAAGAGCGATACAGAAATAAATGTGATGTGGTAGTGAGAAGTACCCACGACTTGGGTCAAGTCATTGAGGAGCCGTATGAGGTGAAAGTCTCAAGTACGGTTTTGAAGACCAGCAGGATTGGTGACAGTCTTGCTGAGTTTAATAACTCTCCTCAACTATCGTGGGATATTTTGACCAGAGTGAAAAATCTTTACCACCGACTCAAACCCACTGAGAAAAGAATTATCTTTCTGGGACAAAACATCGAACTACATGAATCTTTGGTACGCCTCATTCCCTACTGTGAAGTGCCACTACCCTTGGTCGAGCAGATTGAGGAACATTTACAGTCTTACCTGCAATATTTGTTAGAGTCAGCACAAGAGCAAGAAGTACAGTTCACAGTTTCCTTGGCTGCGGAAGAAAGAGAAACTTTGGCAAGGGCTGCACTAGGCTTGACGCTTGAGGAAATTAGCGACTTCCTCCGCTTAACAGTCAAAGAGCGTTTGAGCCGCAATGGTATCGTCATAGATGCTACTGTCACGCCATTAGTTGTTAAATACAAAACTCGGCTACTTGCACAAATGGGTATTGAGTTGGGCAAGCCAGCAACTATCCCATTCGGTGGGCTTGACTTATTGCGTGAGTGGTTGCAACGGCGGCGGCGATTGTTTACACAAGAAGCGCGATCGCTGCGTCTACCTCAGCCTAAAGGTGTTCTGTTGGCAGGTCCACCAGGAACAGGTAAATCAATAGTTGCCAAAAACATTGCTACTATTCTCAATCTACCGCTACTGCAACTAGACATTGCATCAATGCTGGGTAGTTTAGTAGGTGAGTCTGAGGGCAACGTCCGCCGCGCACTTAAAACAGCACAAGCCATTGCCCCCTGCATTTTATGGATAGACGAAATTGAGAAAGCTTTGTCTGGACAGGGTGATACAAGTGGAGTTTCCCAACGCATTTTGGGCAATATCCTCACATTCATGAGTGAGTGTACTGCTGGGGTTTTTGTTGTGGCTACCTGTAACGATCCATCAGCACTGCCAAGTGAACTCAAGAGAAAGGGCAGGTTTGATGAATTATTCTTCGTTGATTTACCAACTGAGCCTGAGAGAAGCCAAATCCTCTCTATTCATCTCCAAAGATTCGGTATCACGGTTGAAGATGAGTATCTCGAAGCGATCGCCGCTAACACTGTGAAGTTCTCAGGAGCCGAACTCGAAACCCTAGCAGCCGAAGCCGCATTACTAGCTTTTGATGAAGGACGACCGCAGCAGGTTACTTTAGGGGACTTGGAAAATTGTCGAAACTCTATCACTCCATTGGCAGTACAAGATGCGGCGGCTGTTGAAAGAATGCGAGATTGGGCAAAGGCGGCAAGAGCGGCTTCTGTTGTCGTTGAACAAACCACTAAGTCATTGAAGACAGCACGATTCCGTCACTTGAACTAATCAATTTGGGCGATCGCTTTGATCTACTAGAAGCAATCGCCCAATAAGTGAAATTTTGAGATGGCAACAACAAGAAAATATTGTAGCAATGCACAATTCATGGAAATATTTTTCTGAATATTGGGGAAATGCTTTGATTGGTGCTTACTTCAGTAATGATGAGAAATTATGGAGAGAAAAACTATGCCAAAGATTAAGTATTTGAATATTTTTGTTGCAACATCAGGAGCAGTAGTAATAGTTATCGGAGGCATGATTGGTGTTAAAGGAGCAATTGCAGGGTCAGGCGCAAAAAGTTGGATTTCCGGCGTATCTCTAATGCTAGGGGGAGTAGGATTGCAAGCAATAGCCTTAGACCGTTTCTTGAAAAATCAAATCGAAGAAGAAATCAACAGAACTTTAAATCAAAGGCTTAAGGCAATACCAAAAACTTGTAGAGGTTGCCGAAATTTTCACGGCATTGAATATGGAGCAGTAAAGCTGGTTTGCGCTATTTATCCGCATGGAGTAGATGAGACTACTTGCCCAGATTACGAGAAATTCAGTATCTAAAACATTCAAAGTCAAATAGACATTTACTTTGTTGTTTCAAGGTTAATTATTACAAATTGCTCAAAATATTAGCCAGAGAGTGTGTCACTACAAAAGGCTTTCACCCACTACAGATAGGCTATAGAGGGCATCCATGACACGACGCAAGTTAAAAAAGATAGATAAATTTGCACAAGCCCTGATTAATCAAAGGGGTTGCTCAATCTCCCCAGGAGAATATGAGTATGTCTCTGTTGGTGCAACATTAATTAGAGAGCATTTAAAAACTTTTTTTGATGGCACTGGTGTACAGCCACCAGAATTGAAAACTGTAAAAAACTGGTTTTATAGTGATTGTCCTGATTGGGCGATCGCGGTGCTAACGCGAGCATTAATTTCCCGAAATCAGGAAACTCCCCAATAATCCAAACTTCTATTGCCCACACAACGACGGGTAATTTAGGATTTAAACAGTTCAACAGTTCGACCTGAAAATGGAGATAATAACCATTAAACAATGCCGCAATTTATTAAAAATTCAATCTAGAGATACCATAAACAAGTATTTGAAAACCTTGAACTTATTTGGCAACAAGTACCTTAACTGGGAGCAGTTCCGACAAGTATTAGAACTTCAAATCTACCTGGGACTGAAACATGGGAGAAATAGCATATCGTGCTTTCGTCAAATGACTCGTCAAGAACTAGACCAGACATTTCAAATATATGGAGTTCAGGTAGATGCCAGATTAGCAGCAATACAAAAAATACATAGAGACTCAGTACCTCAAAAACCAGTTTGTGTAGTAAGTCTTTTAAAAGAGTGAACTGCTGATTTAATTCTCATTACAGCTTCCTACAGATTCATTACAAGCCTTTAAAGGGTTTTTGTCCTTGATAACAAAATACATTCATCTTGCTGAATTTACCAAAAATAAGCTTGTAGAATTCCCCAAAAAACTATAGATAGGAGTAATACCGCAACACTACAAAATCTAAACCTTTACCCAGTAGGGGTTAAACAGATTGTTAGGAAGCTGATTGTACATAAATCCATTATTAAATCCCCAATTTAAGTACAAATTTTTTTCAATTTGGTACAGGTGTAGTATTCAGTAAATAAATACAAGTGTCCATATATACGGAGATATCATGATGTTTAAAAGAATAGGAAACCAGGGTGTAAGGGTGTATGGGTATAGGGGTGTATGGGAAAGAATTAACCTGAGAATTAAGATACAAATTACTCAAAAACTCTGTTGATTTCTCCCTAAACCCTCACACCCCCACACCCGCAATAGATTCTGAGTAATAACAGGAAAAACAATGTGTATAGGAGAGAGAAATATACAAAAACATCTCTTGATGGTGCAACTGAAACAATAGAAACAGAAGAAAAAAATTCATCAGGGTTGTTAGAATTTTGTGCAGCCATTATCGCAATTACTCTCTCAATATTGACAGCCACTTTAATTTTGCAAAGTGTTAATCATGCCAGTAGTACTAGAGGATTGGATAAGCCAATCAACCAATCTGAGAAATATTTGTCAGAAGATCCGATCAGCCACAATTAGCGATCGCACATGGTATGAGTGGGAGCGATTAGCAGGAGCTTGTTACGCGCAAGGCAAGAAAATCTGCACTCGTCAGTACACACAAGAGCAGACAAAGATGCTGTTATGTTTGGCATGGTTGAGAAGGCATCACCCACGCTGCAAAGTGACTTATCGGAGCTTGAGAGATTATTTCCAGGCTAATGAATACAAATTAGAGGAGGTATTTGACAAGTATTGCGAACAGGTCAACTCTGGTGAAACTTTTGTAGCCAATGAAGTTACACAACAACCTAAAAAAATAGCTTTAAGTGAGGTGAAAAATTGTTGTAACCGGATTATTAACCGGGAGATTTCCAGGAATTGCTGGGCAAGTTGGAAGCAGTATTTAGGAATTGCAAAGTATGAAAAGTTTATAGATGAAGGGAAAGGCACATTGCTAACATACATGGCTTGTTGGCGACACGATCATCCCACTCAACGATTTCCCTCAGTAAATCAATTGCTAGTAATGATGAGAAATTGGTCACGCAGAGCAATGAGTATAGAAACAGCATCAAGCGCTCTGATGTTGCATCAATGGCAAATGCAGGGATGCAAGGGGAGAGATTTACACAAATACTTGGCTGCATGTGGCTACAAAGTCTCACCTCGCACATTGTACAAGTGGGGAGATTTTAGTAAACGAAGGCATTATTCGGTTTCTGAGTTAGCAAAGTGGAAAGAAAAAGCTTCAAAAAGGTTAGGAGTGGCATGATTCGATTACTAGATGTATTCAACAATGTTTTAGCTTTCACAATTAATTTTGTGTTGTGCGGAGAATACTGTAATTATTGCTAAGGAATATAAATTATGGCACGTAGAGGCTCGGAATTAATAGTACCAACAGAAGAGACATCAGTACAGACTTCATCGAAGGCAATTACTAGAAGTAAAAAAACCGAAATTACTACTCATAATCAACAAGCTTCAGCACAGGCTATTGAGGAGTTAGAGATTGCCTATGACTTTGATTTAAGAATAGCAATCATTCAAAAGTTAGTACAAAATAAACAGGTCATTCTTCAGTTGAAGGATAAAGAACGTCAAATTGCAGAAGCACTAGAACTAGCTAGATTGGAAGCTATTGAAATAGCGCGTGAAGAGGGAAAACAACAAGCCAGAGGTAAGATAGCCCAAAAAAAGGCTCAACAAAAAGCTGCAACACAACAGCACTTTATTGATGTGGAATTACCACAACTTATTGATAGCTGTGATTATCTGCCTTATGAAACCATGAAACAAACTATTAATGAGTTTGCATCTCGTTTAGGTGTGGAATTGGAGTGGAGGGATTTATCCGATGGACAATTCGAGTGCATCCCCAGTATCGGCTGAAGTTCTTGAGTTTATCGATACGGTAAATCAGGGTAAAGGATTTGCCCAGATCACCGAAATCATCAGTGCAGAAGTACAGCGCCAAATCGAAAACCAATTGTTAGAGTTCCAAAGTGCGATTGCCCAATCAAATTTGGCAGCAATTGAGGTGATGTCGCAGGAGTTGGAGAAGATCAAGCTGGAATCAGCAACACTCAGCGGGGTGATGGAGAGATTAACAGCCGCCGTCGCCCCAGATCTACCACCAACTGCTGATGAAGTCGTTAGCTTCCAACAGGCAATTAACAACTTAGAAAGGTATGGCAACATCATTCCCTCGCAAGCTGATATTTTAGCTGCTCAATTAAGAGTTAAAAACGGTCGTGCATGGTCATTAGTTTGGCAGTCATTAGCAAAGATGTTGATTAAAAAATTGGAGAAAAGGTTTTGCAAACAGCCCACTTACACCGAGCATATTGGTGCTACGAAAACAATTTAGGAATAGCCAAAATTCATTATCCTGCTTTGGGGATATTTGCCATATTATTTGAGAATGGCATTCCTAAAATCAATGTCAATTTTCTAGATAAAAAGGAATTCTCTTATTATTGGCAACAATACAAAAAACTAGGAATAACTTTACATTTGGGGATGAGAGTCGGCATAGATACTGAATTAGTCAGGGTCAGGCAAAAGGATAATCTTGTTACTTTTCCTGATATTAATCTGGAAATTAAGTTAGAAGAAAATTGTCGTTATTTTCGCCCACTAAATGGAGAATGGACGGAGTTTCAAGACGATGTATTTGTAGAGTATCAACCTTGCGATTCATTAATTAATGTAAGTTAGTCATGCCAAAAGCAAAACCCCCAGAATCACATAAAAATGGCGCATTGAGTCTGTCTGACTTAAGTGGTGATGTTAGCAAGGCAATTGTCTTCAGTGATTCTCATTTTGGTTTGGAATCAGCTGTGTGGGATAATGCTCAACGCATTGCTGATATGTTGCCTGTTGACATTAAAGTCTTTGGTGATTTGACCGAAGAAGATGTAGCTTCGGCAGTAGAAAAAGCTAAAGGAGCAGAGTTCCAAGCGAAAAACTGGACTGAATATTCAACAGCTATTAGTCGCTACCTCAAAGCTTTGTATAAGGTCAGAGAAAAGCAAGCAGAAGTTAGTGAAAATGTGGCTGAGGCGAGAGTACAACAAGCCGAATTAGAAAAGTCTTTGGGGACATCTTTAGCTAATTTAGAATCAAAATTTAGACAGATTGTGGGTGGTTCTCGTTCCGCGATCGCTAGTGTACAGGATGATTTAGAAATCAGTTTGGGACGAATTGCCTCACAGTACTCAGAAGGAAAAGCGAAAAAACAAGAGAAACTGAATACTGAAACTACTAAGAAACAACCAACTCCTTACGAAGAACAAACAGCTTCTTTAGTTGATAGATTCCGCCAATTGAGAGAAGCCAGATATGAAGGTGCATCCTTTGGGATTACACAACGAATTAAAAAGGCGGAGTAATGTCACAAATTTGTCGGCTTTTAACGAGTATATGTGGTTTTTTGGTGGCATCAGCCCTCGCACAATTAATTAGTTTATTACCCTGGTCATTTTTAGTTATAGGAGTAGCAGCAGTCATCACCTATTCCAAGGGGAAAACTGATAACTCCATGCTTTTACAAGTTATTGCTATTGGATTAGCTTTTGGGTGGATGAAATGTTACTTTGCTGGTTAAAAATTGCCACTAGTGGTTTGACTGCTTTAGTGCTAACTTTATCGGCTAACCCGAAAAACCTCAAGTTGTTCCCACCCGCAAATATTGCGGCGATCGCTTTGGCTAGTTATGCGGGTATCGAACTGAGAAAGCTAGAGAAATATTACCAAGATAAAGAGCGATGTGAGGATATGTTGGCTGCTCTTAAAGATACTCAAGCAGAAGAACAACTGCAATTTCTCTCGTCCGCAGCCCACAGAAAGCGTGAAAATGAGGATGCAGATAAGCGTACCCAAAGACAATTAAACCTGTTGCAAAAAACAGCACCACTGTTTAGTGAAGTTCTCAATCTCACCGGACAGAATGGTGCCGTAGAACGCATGGCTTTGGGGATGATCCAGAATGGAGAACCATTGGGTAATGTTCTGTTGGCAGCTTCCGAAGCCGAAATGCAATTGGAACAAGCTAAACTGCAAGCCCAAATTCATCAACGACAGTTAGAATTACAAGTCAAGCAAGTACAACAGCTTAAAAGCGCTGAAGTAACTCCTGTTAGTGCTACCTCAACCTCAGCACCACAAATAGCAAACTCGTCAAAGATTGATGGTTTAAAAAAAGCTGCAACAGTTGTTGGGCTGACAACTCAATGTTTGGGGGTAGACATTGCCCCCAGCTACGAAAGGTTAATTTTCTCTATTAGAACTGAGGATTTTCAATTAATTCCCAAATTTAAAGCTGCATCTAAACTAGCTTTGGGTATCACTGATAAAGAAGATTTACCCTTCTATATTTATGCTCCTGAACAAATAGCAGTAGAAGTGGCTTTAAAACCAGAAGACCGCACCTACTATAACTTCCCCCTTAAGCATTGGAATCAAGGATCGCGCCTGATTATTTTGGGTCTATCTCTTGATGGCGAAGTGATAATTGATTTAGCTAGTGAAGACACACCCCAATTGTTAGTGGTCGGTACAACTGGCTCTGGGAAGTCTAACTTCTTTCGCGCTGCTGCTTACTGTCTGCTCATGCAAGGTGCACGAGTTGATGTCTGTGGTGGTAAAGTCAGCGATTACGAAGATTTTGCTGACCGTTTCCCTCAGATCACGATGAACGATATGGGAAAAACTTTTGAGTTTGTTGGTGAGTATTTTCAAGAATGCGTCAGCAGAAACTCTATGACTAAGGCTGAACTAGACCAACAACAGCCCTGGGTATTGTTCATTGATGAGTATAAAGGTACTGTTCCCCTCGATGATCCGCGACGCAAAACTTACGATCAGCAGTTGTGTGAAGTTGGTCGCCGGGGGAGAGGGCTAAAGATTCATGTTGTTATCGGTTTACAACGTGCAGCCAAGAGAGGAAAGGAAGATCCCCAAGGTTTACCCCCAGATTTACGCGATAACTTACCTTGTCGCATTGCGTTTCGTTGTGTTGATGCTACTAGTGGTCGGATGATTTTAATGCGCCGAGAGGAGGCGGTTACTTCATTGCAAGGTCGCGGTGACGGTATTGTGCAATCTGGTTTGCTAGATAAAAGATTTCAGGCTTATCGATTCGAGACTATTCCAGCTTAATTTTTACTTTTACACCTCTAATTGTATGCTGCCTTCCAAGTTTGCTGAAGCTGCTGGCTTTCCTGCCTACTGGCACGAAAGTGACTTACAAAAATATATTAGCGATCGCTTGAAAGAGCGCGGATTCCAAACTCATCTGGAAGTCCAAGCCAATGGAGGACGAGCCGATATAGTCACGAATTGGCAAGGTGGAGCAATCATCGAGTGTAAAAAATATCTCGATCGCAATACTGTTTATCAAGCTGTTGGGCAACTCAACCTTTACGGCTTGAACAATACACACAAACTGATTGTCATGGGATTTGTCACACCTGATGCGCGTGAGCAATCATCAGCGCTCAAGACTGCCTTAATGGTTGAGCAAAATCCCCGTATACAAGTTGTGTTTGTTAACCTTGAGTCAGAGTGGCTTCCTGGTGGTAAAGTGCGAATTGGGTTTGGGAATCTCAAGTTTTGGAATTTTCGGCTGACTCAACTACCTAACTTTCAAGATTGGCGTTGGTGGTTGAATGTGGCTCAAGCTCATCCTCTGATTTTGATTTTGGCAGGCTCTTTGTTTTTGGGGGTATTGCCAGAGATCTCAAAACTCACTTCTGCTACTTCCAGTCATACGAGCAATTCTGTTAAATGGATGCAGAATGCAGAATTTATTAGGCGTTAACCAATCGTGTGGGAAGTCCCTATATTTAACGAAGTGAAATAGGTTCTGCGATAGCATCATGTAGGGGGAGCATATCAACTTTGTTAGAACAAAAGAACTAACAGTACCTACAGCCTATGACCGCCAGAAAAAAATGTGTCCCACTCAGACAACCTGCTCGAAATTCGGCAGGCGATCGCACAGCCTAACTGAACAGGGAGAAGAATTAGATGATAGCGTTAGCATAAACAGTTATTTAGACAGGTATATTTAATGCTATACCGATGAACAAATTCCCCAATTCCTTTGGTTCTAATTTATGCAACCCACCTCCATAAACCCGACCCCCAGAAATTAGAGCCTCTTGAGAAATATCATTAAGACTCAACCATAAATCTTGTTTTAGTGAAGGTTGACTGGTCAGCGCATCAGCCAAAATGGTCTTGGGATATAGCATCAAGTAAACATTTGCCGCGATCGCATTAGAATTATTCAAGATAAAACGAAAAGCTTTTCCCCGACTGCTATTAGTACGTCCCATATAGGTGCAAAGATAGGGAGCAGGAGAACGATTTTCCTGGGAGTACCAAGGATTACGATGCTTGCAGAGGTAGTGGGAACTCATACCAGTTTCTATCCCCATCTGGAGATATTTCCACAATGTAGGGTAGCTGTTTTCTATTTCAGATACAGGTAAATTACAATCCAGTAAAAATAATTGCTGCTCTAAAATAGGATTACCGAGAGCATCGGCACTGATTTCATCTAATAGTAAATATCGGGGACTGGGTAGAATCGGCTTTAGGAAATAAGCAGGAATTTGGTGAGCAATCGCTTGCTCTTTAGTAAGTATAAAGAAATTATTCGCTCCCGTTGCCAGTCCGCGTTTTATAGTGAATAAATCTTTTAATTGATATCGTTGTAAATTAAAGTTTATCGCTTCAATTGTCGAGCCAATCGTCGTCCACTTCACAGTATTGTGTAATATTTCTGATGAAATATACTTTCTCTCATTAGGTGTAGTAAGACTACCACCGTAGGAAAACTCGACTGTATGATTTTTTGATGGCAAGGTTTTCTGAAACCAAACAATCGCACTTGATACTAATGCGTCATCGAACTGTACATCATTGGCACAAAACCGATGGACGCGCAATAGTGTGACTTTATTCAGTAAATAATCCTTTATTTGCTGCCCATAATTTACATCCATAAACCCACTGGGTATTAACCAGCCAGCGATGCCATCTTTTGCCATCCAAGCATCTGCAATACATAAAAAATGGCAATACAAACTAGCCAACTGGCTGAGTTTCACCCCAGCTATATTTTGACTTTGATTTTGTAATCTCAATTTATCGCTGCGAGTTAAATGATGGTGACGAACATAGGGGGGATTGCAAATTATCAAGTTTGCTTTTTTATCTTGATTTTCAGGTGGTATCGCTTTTGTAAAGTCGTTAATATTAAGTTGTAATGGTGTATTCTTCCATAATGAAATCGCCTCATTCCCGTAGTGCGAATCAATTTCATAACCTACGGCTGTTCCGATTTGTGATTGAGGAAATAGTTGCAGCAGTGCGGAATAAAAGGAGCCTGTACCAAATGCAGGATCAAGAAACCTGATGTTTTGATTTTGTGGCAATAAACTCTTCGCATATTCCACAATTGCGCTTGCTAATTCTATCGGCGTTGCAAATTGACCAAGCTTGTTGCGTTCAATTTGAGTTTTAGCAGCATCAAGTTGAGTCTGTCGCTTTACTCTCGTTTCTTCCGTTAATTGAGTAATATTCATATTCCAAATAATGCTAAATCATCAACGCGATGTTCCCATGCCCAATCAATTCCTTCTGCGGCTTCATATCCTAAATATCCGCTGTCAAAATAGCCGCAGAGAAACAAAATAAAATTGACCTCATTCCCATAGCTGCTCTTTAATTGTGCGATTTTAACTGCCTCTTCTTTCCGCCGCTTGTTGGGGTTAGTAAAATCTCCAGCAGATTTTGCTTCTATCAATAAAGGTAAATCTCCAGGCGATGATTGTAGGGGCATAATGACAGCATCTACGGGAATATTAACTTTTTTGCTACCAGATTGTAAGTTTACTGAGATATTGAGGCGAAATGCAAAATTTCCTGGCTGTATTGTATTGAATCTTAACTCGGTTCCTCTTGCTACATATTTGTAACCGCGTGCTTCCAACCACTCACGAATTACAGCCAGTTGTCTTTGCTCCTGAGCATTGCGGATAATTGGGTCAGCCACCGCACCACACAAACGGTCTGCAACAATTGTCGCTGCTCTATGGATTTGTGCTTCTGTTGGGTCAATTCCAGTATCGAGCCAAGGGAAAATATCTTTATCGATTAGTTGTGCGAACACTTGGCTAATTTTCTCCAGTTCCTCATCGATGAGCGCACTTTCCATTTTGGGTGGAATTCGTTGTTTCTCCTCCATGTTTTTGACCAAGTTGGGTAAAACATCTGCCAATCCAATAAGGCGATCGCGTGCGATGGGTGGTGCTGTCGCCATGCGGAGAATCGGCAACACTGATGGATGTTGGTGCAATATGACAGGTGCGATGTTAGTCAAATTAGCTGTCCAAACCAGCGCTGATTCGACTTGTTGTGCGGTAATAACGCGAGTGTTACGGTATGCGCTGGGGGCAAACTGCATAAACCAGTTGTTGTACAAGTCTACCGACTGGGCTATATCCTGCTTCCATAAATGGGGTTTGTCGGCGTTAACTGGCACTTAATACTTCCTCAGTTACTGGTTAATATTTGGATTTGTCTGACTAGGAGCATGTTTTTGGAGCTTCTGTGGGAGCACGAACCCACAATAATTCCAGCATCACATTGTGGAAGAAGCAACGATTGGCTGTACTCTGACCGGGAATAGTTATTAGATATACATTCCACCAAACCAAATGCTACCAGTTCCTCGGCTGTCGGGGCAATGATTTCGGTACAAATAAACGGATGGTCGAATTCAAAAACCATAGTTTAAATAAACTGTCAAATACGAGCGATCACCTCCATCAAACCTTATAGCAATAAATTAGGTTCATGGAAATAAATGTAAGGTAGTTTAAGTAACCCGCAAAATGAACTTACCCTACGAAATAGGACATCCCCGAAGAATTACAATCTGAGAGAAATTTCTCACTCACTTATTATCGTTTAAGCCAACTGGTCATTTTTTGAACAAGATCATGTCCTTTGCAGAGTATCCACTTCCTCAAGCTAGGGTTAAGTTTTCTTGTTTGTGGGGTAATATCTGGAACAGTTTTAATGGTATTGATTGGTGTAGGCTTTCCGTAATAGCTTGCTTTGGCAGCTTTATCCTTCAAGCGATTATTATTGACCTGTTCGTCATCCCAAGTTGAAGCCTCGATCGCTTGTCCACGTCGGATAAAGTAGTGGGAACGGCAGGATAAACTCCAGTTACCGATCGACGGATGTAATGAGACTGTTTCTCCATCAAATATCAATGACCAGTCAATTGGCGTAAAGGGTGTGACCACCTCTTCACCGCAACCGCAGCAACAACGGTGGACAGCTATGGCGTATTCTATAGAAATGTAAAGCACGCCCGACTCCAAACATTCTGGAATATGCTCGACGAAACGGTGTTCGAGATAAGTATGGCGCATCATGAGCCTCCAGTATTAGTTAGAGAGTTGCCATCAGTCGTATACAGGCAGTGATGCTCCCGATCCAAATCACGGTAAAAACCCCGAAGTTTTTTCCACTTGATGACAGCCATTGATGCGTTTAGGGCATTCAAGTCAGCAACCTGAATATTGGAGGTGTATATGTCATCCTCGCTACCGTCAGAAAAGTTGACTTTACCCTGGTAAATATGCTCACGATTGTCTGGAGTGCTTGTTGTCACCCGTAAGAGACCACCTAGCGAGTCATCGACTAATTCCAGTCCCATGCCAAGATCAATGAAAGATATGCCCAGAGCCTCCAGTTTTTGAAAGATCGCCCGCTTCGCCGCCCCACTATCTATGCAAATAAACACGAAGCTAAGACCTTCTAACAAGTGAAGGTTGTCAGCACCGAGCGCTACGGCATGAGGGATGATCCTTCGGTGCATCTTAGAATAGATGCCCGCCATATAATCGACCTTCTGGGGTGCTTCCCGCAAATCGTCTATCGAGGGTGCTCCAGGTGATCGAAAAGCATTATGCTGAAGGAAGAGGTCAGGATCGAAAAGGTGAATTTCCCTTACAGGAGTCTTGGCGGCCAAATCTAGCACATACGATCCAGTGCCGCCCAGCCCGATAATCCCTACTGTTTCGGTAGCAAGACGCTGGGTAAGGGCACCAATACCTACCCGATCAGACGCTGTCTCAATGTAGTTGAAGATGCTGTCCTCCCCTTCGTCAGGTACACGGAAGGTTCGTGGGCTTATACCTGGTTGCAAGACTGCCGCCGCTCCAGAGATGATAACAGCATAGGTTGACATTTTGTGGTAATAGTCTGTATAGCCACCAGCTGGCTTACTTGAGAAGGAGTGCTTTGCTATCACTCCGTGTCCGATATCCCTATCACCACTTTGATGTGCGATCTGGTGGATCGCTGTACCATCGGCATTACAGGGAAACTCACCATCAAAGAAGACTACATGGTCTCCAGCATATTGAGTAACATCTCCAGCCATGTTTAAGGTCGAAATAAGCGTTCCGGTTCGCACCTGCCGTTGGGCGTTAACGTAAGGAATCTCTCGCAGAAGAAGGAGACCGCCCTGGATTTGGATACAATAGCCCTCATCGCGCAGGCGCTTCAGGTCTGGACTATGATTTATCAGTTTGTGTGACATTAAAGATGCTTCCTTTTTTGATTTTGATGACATTGCCAGCACTCAGTACGCCATCGGGAGGCACAGAAGCAGCTTTGCGATAGGTGACAGAAAAAACAGCGTTTGGATTATGTGTACCAGGGAAGGCTAGTTCAACGATTTGTTCAAACGTTACGCTAGGTCCAAACACTAATTTTGGTCTGGCATTGACGATAATTTCGATCTTGCTTGTCGGAAGAGGTGCAGTGATAAAGCACTCGATGCCTGGGGCAGTTAGGTCAATCATCTCCTCTGGGTCAATCAGCTTGTCTGTCCCACCGCGAATTTCAAGGAATACTGCCTGCTCATTGCCGACGTTGGCAAGTTCATAGAGATCGGAACCTCTGATCGCAGGCTTGCCCCAAGTGATTTGGCGATCGTTGAGGGTCAACTTAAAATTACGGTCGGTGCGGAAGACCACAAATTTCTCAACGCCGCGTCCGCGCAGATCAAATGATTCGTCGAGGCGGATATCCTCGAAGTCACCCGAAGGCAAAATAGCGAACAAGCTGTAGTCGCCCTGTCGTTCAAGTCCACCCGCAACAAGAATTTGGCGACCTAGAGGAACAGGATCGGCTATCTCAATAGTTCGGAAGTTCAAATTATCTAACGCAAATTGGATCGAGTATGTACGGGACTCGCCCCGATCTCCACAAGAATCCGCTGAATTATTTTTCATGAAATTTTATCTCCTAAATCTTGATTACGTAGAAAGAAACAACTTTTAGATACCCTAACAGAGGAAAAATTGCATGTCAACTGCAAAAACACAAATTAATGTCAATATTAGAAACACGTCAATCACATTGACATAACACCCTTTTTTTCCGATACTGGATGTTATGAAAACTAATGAAACGCTCTTATATCAAAAACTTGGTCAGCATCTACGGCAAAAGCGAGAGGCAGCTAAATTAACCCAAGCGCATGTGGCAGAAGGGGTTGGGGTCTTGCGTACCTCAATTACCAATATTGAAGCAGGTCGTCAGAAAGCCCCCCTGCACTTAATCTACGAGCTTTGTGCTGTTTTACAGGTTGACATCAAGGATGTTTTGCCTCCCCTGAGTGAACTAGCAGAGACTCAAAACTCGACCATTGAGATCGGTGGTCGCCTAAAAAATGTTCCTCCAAGAAGTGCCGAATTGATTGATGAATTACTTAATAACGCAACTTAATTAACACAATGTCTGTCAAAGCCAAGAAACTTGCCCAATCTCTTATAGAAAGCTACAAGCTTGCAATTCCTGTTGATTTAAATTTGATTGCCGAACAGGAGGGCATTTTTATACGAAAGGAGGCTCTTGAAGACAATGTGTCGGGTATGCTGGTAATTAAGGATGAACAATCGGTGATAGTTGTTAATGTCAAGCATCACCCGAATCGGCAGAGATTTACTATTGCTCACGAATTAGGGCATTATTTTTTGCATAGAAAACTTGCAAGTATATTTTTTGATGAGTCATTATTGTTTTTTCGGGATGAGAAGTCTGCCCAAGGAACAAAATTTCAAGAGATAGAGGCAAATACTTTTGCAGCAGAACTCTTAATGCCTGAGAAAGTTCTGCGGGAAAGACTCTCCCAAGAACCGCTAGACGCACTAGATGATGTTGAGCAGTCTGCTCTTGGAGAACTTGCAGATGAACTTCAAGTTAGTTGTCAAGCACTGACTATACGACTAACACGATTAGGTTTAATCACTGGTTGAGACAAAACCAGTTTAATTGGCTCAAACTTTGGCTCTCTCGTTGAATATTCTATTAATTCATCTTGCTACTCACGGTTTACTGGATGATTTTAAAGGTTTAGGTGTCCCCAGTGCTGTGGCTCTCTCCCCTGATGATAAAGATAACGGCTTGCTAACTGCAAATGAAATTTTAGATTTAAAAACTAACGCCGAATTAGTTGTTTTAAGTGCTTGCGATACTGGGCAAGGTACAGTTACAGGTGATGGTGTCATTAGGTTATCTCGCGCTTTAATTTCTGCCGGTGCGCTGAGTGTGATTGTCACATTATGGTCAATTCCCGATAGTCCTTCCGCATTATTAATGGGGGAATTTTACCGCCAGTTTCAGAAAAATCCTGATAAAGCACAAGCACTGCGGCAAGCAATTTTGGTAACGATGAAACAGCATCCTCATCCTAGCGCATGGGCTGCATTTACTTTGATTGGCGAAGCTGAGTGAGAACTCAGGTTATTTGGTGTCGCTAGCTAACGACATTACTGCGATCGCTTTATCCTGATACTGTTTGTCAATCTTTATACCATAAGTGCTTAAAACACTGTAGCGATCGCACTGTAAAAAATCAAGCCAATAAAAACACTTCAAAAATTATTTGATTTTCAAGCATTCGTATCAGCTAACGCTTGTGGAAAATTTGCCTGAAGCGTTTAAAAGAATAATTTTGTAATGTATGTGAAGATATTTTACCAAAATGCTTATCCAAAGAATTCTTGATAAATTGCGCTTCAACTAAATCGTCAATGCTGGTTCGGTGTAAAACGGGTGTAAAGATTGTGTGCAAGCTCGAAAGCATTAGAAAATCAAGGTTGTTGTCACCTTCCCAAGGTAAACTCAAGTTGGTAGTGCGTTAGCGTTGGCGGAGCCAACGCACCAGAAGCTTTGCCGTTCGCGGTAGCGTGTCTGAAAGAGAAAGCATCGCTTAATTAGCCCATATCATAATTTGTAGATGTAGTCAAATTATGCCCTACATCCTCAGATAACTCCTTTTCTCTAAGCATTAATGCTTAATCTTTCTCTGATTTTGATTATTGGGGATATAAGTTCTAAAGTTGAGAGCAGACAAAAATATTATCTTTCGCGATCGCCTGTAAAATGCCAAAAGCTAGATAATGATTATATATCTGTTATTGAGATTAGCTATAACTGAATACTGTAAAGAGTTAGAGAGTATTCGCCTCTTTAATCGCACCGCAGAGGTCAGGGATTCGAGTTCCCTATTCTCCACTAATTTCAAATCTATAAGCTGCAAATCTTTCAAGGCTTCGCACTGCGAGTAATCAGCTACCTCATTGCCATTAAATTATAGCTGAAAATGTGGCAAATCTGGATAAACCTAGATAATTAACAGTGTTTAGCTTACCCCTTCAAATAACTGGGATTCCATTGTAACCAGTAAGTTTCTAAGGATCTGGCGATTACATCTGCTAATTTACCAAATAAGGCGTATAGCAAAATGCTTAATACCACGACATCTGTTTGCATAAATTCTCTGGCGTTCATTGCCATATAACCAATCCCAGAATCAGCAGCGATGGTTTCAGCAACAATCAGTGTCAACCACATAATACCTAAAGAAAAACGCACACCTACCAAAATAGAAGATAATGCGCCGGGGAGAATAATTCGCCAAAATAAGCCCCAGGTATTTAAACCATAAACTTTTCCCATTTCAATTAATCCAGAATCTACACTCCGGATACCATGAAATGTATTTAAATAAATTGGGAACATTACACCTAAAGATACAAGAAATAATCTAGCTTCATCCCCAATTCCAAACCATAAAATTACTAGGGGGATTAATGCGAGGTTGGGAATATTACGTAACATTTGAATAGAAGTATCTAACAATTTCTCAGCAATTGGAGAAATCCCATTTACTAAACCTAAAATAAAGCCAATACTGCCACCTACCAAAAAGCCAGAAATTGCTCTAGCAGCACTAATACCAATATTTCTAAATAGTTCACCAGTTTGGGCTAAATGAATAGCAGCGCCCAGTACACTTAAAGGCGCAGGTAAAATTCTTGTAGGAATTATGCCTAGAGATGATAATAATTGCCAGACAACAATAATGGATATGGGTACTAACCAAGGGATGAAAGATTGAATTTGGCGATTTTTGAGAAATTGATATTTTGATTTTTGCTTTTTCATTGTTTGCTTTGATGGAAAGCTATTAGGAGAAGATGAGATAGTTTTCATGATGTACTATTGCTTGATAGCAGCCTATGTGGACACAGTTAGAAAAGGAACTGATGACAAATAACAAATTACAAGCTTGATTAATTTTTCCAAGCAGCTATGACAGTAATAGGAAGTTCTTCTGTAAATCTTCCAGAAGGCTCTACTTTTAGCAGAGATTCTCTAAGGTCAGCTTCAAATTTTTTTCTATTTTCCGCATTACCAAAGAAAGAAGGTAAACAAAAAGCTGTGGAATATAGATAGCCAATGTATGAGTCAATTGTCCAAGATTTCTCATATTTAACTTCATAGTTAGCTTGGCGACTAAATGATGATTTCTCGATAATTTCTTCGTGGGGAATTGCTAAAGGTTGCCATTCTCCTTGACCACCTTGACCTGTGCGGCGTTTTTCACCTAACCAACGCTGTACAATCGAAATGGCAGTTTGTTTCCACGGATGTTCGCTATTCCAGGGGTCTTCATAAGTTTTGATAATCGCCAGACCACCATTATTAGAAAGTAAATTGTAGATATGGTCTATAACTAATTCTCGCTGCATCCAGTGAAAAGCTCTACCAATTGTCACTAGTTGGAATTTACCAACAGCAAGAGAAATATTTTCTGCTCTATCTTTTACCCAACTTATGTTTGTTGCACCCACTTCTGCTGCTTGGCGTTGCGCTTCTAAAAGCATATCCGCATCTGGATCTAAACCGATAACTTCTTTGAATTGATCGCGTAAAGGAATAGCAATTAAGCCTGCACCACAGCCTAAATCTAATAATCTTCCTTGCCCATCTAATTGAAACTTATCGGTGAGTAAATCGAATAACACAGGTGGATACTGGGGTCGATAACGAGCATAGTACCAAGCTGCACCTTCAAATAAAGTTGGGTCATAAGCAGGAATTGTTGTCATATATTTAATGTCAAAATTTAAATTTAAAAATATGCTTTTTAGGTGAGTGATTAACTGCAACAAGTTTAAAAATGATATTGATTCAATCAAAACTATTGCAGTTATCCACTCACAATCTCAATACCTAAAACGGACGGCTTCCAGCTAAACTTACACGCTTTAATATCCGTCTTTCGCTGGGGTCAAATGGTGTTCTGTGGTGCAAAGTAGCTTGATTATCCCAGTAAACAATATCGCCTACAGACCATTTATGTTGATAATAAAACTGTGGCTGATTGAGATGTTGACGTAATTGAGCAATTAATTCTGCTCCCTCTTGTGGTTCTAAACCAACAACCTCTACTTCTGTGGCGTAATCGAGGTATAGAATTTTTTTGCCACTTTCTGGATGTGTGCGTACTAGAGGATGGGGATAAACAGGGCTAATTAATGGAATACTCTGATCCAAGCGATAGTTGGAACGAGGTGCATTGCGATCGCGCAAAAATGGATTGTAAGTAATCAGCTGTAAGTCTGCTATCCGCTTCTTAGTAAACTCATCTAACGTCTCATAGGCCAAATTTAAATTCAACCATGAAGTCTCGCCACCTTGGGAAGGAACTTCTAACGCATAGAGTAGAGAACCGCTAGAGGGATAGGGAGTCCAATGGTGATCGCAATGAAAAGCTAATTCACCCGTACCTGTATAACCACCATCGACATTAGAAACAGGAATAATTACTGGTGTAGCGCCTGTTTCCGAAGCCAACACAGGGATATTCTGCGGTGGTATAAATAGAGAGCCAAAGTAGAATGCAAAATTTAAAAACTGCTCATCACTCAGCTGTTGATTTTTGAAGATGAGAATATGGCGATCGCGCAATGCTTGCTTTAGTTGCAAAATAATTTCTGGCGCAATAGCTTGACTCGTATCTAATCCTGTAACTACAGCACCTAAAGGCGCATCTAAAGGCGAAATTTTAACTTCTGTTAACGTTAGCGTCGGCATAGTATTCTTGAATTTTGAAAATAGGTAATGGGTAATAGGTAATGGGTAATTGGTAATGGGTAATCAGAATTTCTCACCTTGTCCCCCTCATCTCCCCAGTCCCCTCATCTCCCAATACTTGTCGGTTAAGGGGAAAAGGGGAAGGGGAAAAGGGGCAAGAAAAAACCTTTAACCCTTACCCTTTCGCCTTTTCCCCAAACCAAATTAAGAGTTTAAAATCCTTAACCGAGCAGTATTGCCTCATCTCCCTACTGTTTTGCTAAAACATCTTGAGGCGTAATTTTGGCATACTCTTCAGGTGTTAAAAATCCCTCTTTGACATCTACTTTTTTAGGTATTAATCCCAGCGCGTACCATTTGTCAGCCACTTCTTGTTGCTTAGTAATGATTTTCTCCGTGATTGGTACTAACGAGAAATCATATTTACTATGCATTGCTTCTAATGTTGGTACATCCAGTTGTGTCACCGGTGCAAGTAATTCGGCAATTTCTTTTTGATTTTGTTTAGACCAAATTTGAGCTTTTTGTAGTTCATCCAAAAAGGCTTTGATTACTTCTGGATTTTCTTGATAAAATTTGCGGGTTGTGGAGTAGAAATTGTTAGTGTCTCGCAAACCGTTACCGCCATCTATGAGCACACGACCGACTTTGTTTTGCACGTTTCTCGTAACAAATGGTTCCCAAATAAACCAAGCATCTATCTTACCTTGATTAAATGCCACATTAGCATCTGGAGGTGGCAGAAAAACAGACTGGACATCAGATAGTTTTAGTCCTTCTTTTTCTAAAGCTCTAACTAACAAGTAATGACCAATAGATGCTTTCTGGAAACCTACTTTTTTCCCTTTTAGATCTTTAACACTTTTAATGTTAGATTTGCTAGGAACTAAAAGTGAAATTGCTTGACCATCAGAGGAATTGGCAGCTAAATAAACTAAAGGTGTTCCTGCAGCTTGGGCAAAAACTGGTGGTGATTCTGCTGTAGAAGCAATATCTAAACCATTGGCATTTAATGCTTCTAATTGTTGTGGCCCTGCTGCAAATTCAGGCCATTCTAACTTGTATCCCAAGTCTGCTAATCTTTTTTCAAGTTTACCTTGTTTCTCAACTACAGCTAGAGCAGTTAGTTGCTTAGATCGGACAATTCTAATAACTTTCTGGCTGCTAGAGTTACTAGCAGTAGTTGTGGTATTAGATGTAGTAGCTGTATTCGATGAAGCTGAATCAGCTTGTTTTTGAGAAGTTTTATTTGACGTACTGCAACTAAATAGTGTTGTAGATAAAACTAAGCTATAACCTAAAGCAAATAACGCTGAACGACGAGTAATATGACCGCGTTTCCAAGATTCAAATTTATGTTTCAGACTTTGCATTAATCAGCTTTCCTCCGCCTTAAAAATCGTGAAAAATCTATCAATCTGCTAAATTCATAACCTACTAGCTTAAGGACTTCGGTTATATATATTTTTTTTGCTCTTGAATGGAGATGTCATGGGATGTTGTTAAGTATGGGTGCGCTGTAGTAAATCTGGGAATATCTAAAAAAATATAATTATAGTTTCTTGATAATCTTTAAATTGAGTAATTAAGGTGGAGTGACCCACCTTAAGATAGATTCATGAGAGGGTTACTGTGATGGAAAATTGTATTATTAAAATGGATGGTAAATTAAAACCTGTTGCAGATTAAATTAGTTGAATTAAACAACCATCTAGCACAGTTTAAAAAACAGCAAAAAGTAATTATCAATTACCAATTTTAACGCTGATTTTAGGTAGGGGAAGCGCTGTGTAATGCCCGCGAATAATAGAGATTTACACAACACTTCCCTGGCGGAGGCAAAATATTTAATAAGCTTGGTTCAATATTGTTGTAGTGATAATTGGAAATAGAACTGTACGTGGTCCGATCCATACCGAGAGAGTAGGTAGTGGATTTCATTGAACTATTTACTACGAAAAGCATCAGGTACATTTTCTTGAAAGCAATCAAAAATCGTCATCCCACCCACGAAGATATTCTCAGAATATGGATAGCAGCCATGTCTTGTTCGTTTACAGACTGATCATTAAAGCTGCAAATACGTGGGAAGAGGAGAAAGAGGTTTCCGATTTTTGCACAGATATGGAATTTCTAACTGATTAGCCTGTCTTACACTGTTACAGATGAGAAAGTAAATGAGTCTGCTGCTAATCCTGGTTCGCGCTCCGGCTGACCCATCACTCGTTGTAATATCTTTTCTACTGTCTGAGCTAGTGCTACATCTCCTCTGACTCGTGGACGTGGCAAATTAATCTCTAAATCCAAACCAATCTGACCATTTTCAATGAGTAAGACTCTATCTGCTAGTACAACAGCTTCTTCCACATCGTGAGTAATTAGTAATGCGGTAAATCCTTGTTCTTGCCATAATTTTTCTAGTAATTGCTGCATTTCAATACGTGTGAGTGCATCCAATGCGCCTAGAGGCTCATCTAGCAGCAATAAAGCGGGGCTACTTGCTAAGGCTCTAGCTAACGCTACCCGTTGGCGTTGTCCTCCAGATAAGACAGATGGCCATTCATGGGCTCTATCTTCTAATCCTACAGCGCGCAATACTTGCAAAGCTGTTTGCTTTGCTAACACTTTTGAGTTAGTACCTAATAAACCTAATTCCACATTTGATAGTACTCTCTGCCAAGGTAGTAACCGCGCATCCTGAAACATCATCCGAATCTCTGGGTTAATCCGATGGTGAAAATGTTGATCGTTTAAAAATACACCACCTCCAGTGGGTGCATCCAGTCCAGCAATCAGCCGTAACATTGTACTTTTACCACAACCACTGCGCCCAACTATAGCGACAAATTCCCCAGGCTCGATATCTAAATCAATATTCTGCAAAACTGTCTTGTCTCCAAAGGACTTGGTTAATCCTTGTAGTTTTAAATGCATCCCTCGTACTGGATATGTCATTCTACAAATCTCCTTTTTTTCCTCTCATATCAGTCAAATTACTAACTGTTTCTAGATGGCTAGAGAAGCCTATTAGTCAGAAAAAATACCAGCAAAATAAACTTATATGGTCTACAGTGACTCTATTTCTCATCTGATTGATGCGGTATGAAGACCAATTACCTTAGCTAATATCTGAAAAGAATGTCATTAACTACGATTACAACAAGATTTTTTTGAGTGACACTGCTTTTCCTCCTTTAAACTTCGGTAATCTCAAAACCTTCTTAGAAGACGCTTACACCAGTAATTTGCCTAATTTTTGATCATTGCTTGATAGCAAACTACGGTAATTTGGTCAGAATTTAGTAGTATGTTTATAGTAGTCTCACATAGGTGGGGCGAAAAGGCAAGTAGCTTTTAACAAAAAAACTTACAAACTGTGTTGACAGCTACATACTTGAGAGACTATCAACAAATAAATTATTCCTGCTCAGAAGAGACAGAGAAAAAAACATAAAAATTAAACCCCACTTTCTCGTTGTTGAAAGTAGGGTTAATGCTGAAAATAGATTTAATAGATAAAACTAGTACAAGTCGGCGTAAATAGCGCAAAGTTGGCGGTGTCGGTTTCCGTCCCGCCAAACTTTGTAAGAGAAACATACCATCTGTAATTGCTAAAAGGCTTGTGGTATAACTATTCTTTCTTTTGACTTTTGACTTTTGACTTTTGACTTTTGCCTTGTTGTACTAGGTATCCTACAAAAAATTATCGTAGTTCAAAACCCAAATTTTGCAAAACTTCCCGCAGGCGATCGCGTCCGGATAAAGACTGAGCAAAAGCCACGCGTTTAGCCGAATGTTCTGTCCAATCACCAGGAATATTCATCTTCTGAGACTGGTAAAAAGCTGTCATTGCCTGGTTATAAGCAGCAATATCCTCTTCCTTGTCTGCTAGTTTGTAAGTTTCGCGATGCAACACAGTTGTTTGAGGTAAGCGTGGTTTAATCGCTGTTTCCACGGCGCTATCAGCATATCCAACACACAAGCCAAAAACAGCAAACACTTGTTTGGGTAGCTCTAAAACCTGCGCCACTTCTTCTGGTTTGTTACGTAACGCCCCAATATATACTGTTCCTAATCCTAACGACTCTGCCGCTACTACAGCATTTTGCGCCGCTAAAGCTGCATCAATCGCCGCCATCAAAAAAATCTCCAGATAATCTAAACCCTCATGAGGTAATCCCCGACTTTCCGCAATCTGCGCTAGCCTTGCTAAATCCGCTAACCACACCAAAAATAATGGAGCCTGGCGAATATGGGCTTGATTATTAGCCAGTTGAGATAGTTTTTCTTTACGGCTGGGATCTTCTACCGCTACTACACTCCATGTTTGGAGATTTGAGGATGTAGCTGCTGACTGCGCCGCAGCTACTAAAGTTTCTAAGGTTCCTGGAGGTAAAGCATCGCTTAAGTAAGCCCGAATTGAACGGTGAGATAGCAGAGAAGTGATGAAGTCATTTACAGGTAGCTCTGCATTGACTTGGCTATTGCCGTAACGATGATTAAACAATTCGGTAAAATTAGGCATAAGTTACTAGTCAAACGAGAAGTGTTTACTATTGATGAGCGATCGCTATAGGAAGGAGTCCCAATGAAAAAAATTTCATCACCAACCATGAAAGTCGAGGTGGGGATTTTTACTCAGCACTTTTAAGCTAGAAGAGGAGAGCAGGTGTAGGGAAAGCTTTGCATTCACCTTTTGAGATCATATCCAGCATCTCAGGGTTTAAACAGGCATTTTTTCCTATCAACTTCAGCTGCAAATGTACGGAATTTTTTTCACAATCAAATAGGATACCTGTAGTTTTTTTCTAGAGTAATTTTCTCTCCTTCATAAGCAAGAGCCTGATCGCCAGCCTTGGCAGATCGCAAATAAAATTTCCGAAGGTTAAAAATCAAAAGATAGATCCCCGACTTTTTATAAAAGTAGGGGATCTGAGCAGCACAAAATGTCACCAATTAAATAGGATTGCTAGATATTAGCTATACCTATATTTTTGGTGAAAAGGCTGCATATTGTTCTGGTGAAAGCATTGCTTCCTTCACATCAATTTGTTTAGGAATCAATTTCAATTCATAGAATTTGTCAGCGACTTTCTGCTGTATAGCAATTAAATTGCTATCAATGGGCACAATACCAAATTTCTTGCGCTGTGTAGCTTTTTGCATTGTTTCTAAATCAATGCCTAACACAGGTGAGAGCGTGGCAGCTACTTCATCTCGATGTTTATCTGACCAATCTTCAAGGGTTTTAATTTCCTCTAACATTGACTTAATGATTTCGGGATTTTCGGTAGCAAATTTGCGACTAGCTAGGTAATATCCTCCTTGCTTGTTCACTTCTGTGCCATCAATCAAAACACGAGCATTAATTGCTTTTTGTGCTGCAGCATAAAATGGATCCCAAATTACCCAAGCATCTAAGCTTCCTTTTACTAATGCTGCTCTTGCATCAGCAGGTGGTAGATATATTGGTTGAATATCACTGTATTTCAAGCCAAATTTTTCTAACACTTGTAACAGCAGATAATGAGCGCTGGAACCTTTTTGAAAGGCGATTTTTTTGCCCTTCAGGTCAGTGACAGTTTTAATCGGAGAATCTGGCGGAACCAGAATAGCTTGACCCGCAGGGCTAGGCGCAATTCCCGCAATGTATGTTAATGATGCTCCTGCAGCTTGGGCAAAGATTGGTGGTGATTCTCCGGTATGACCAAAATCAATACTACCAACATTCATTGCTTCTAAAAGCTGTGGCCCAGCAGGAAATTCTATCCACTGTACAGAGACACCTTGAGGTTGTAACCGCTTTTCTAAAACGCCTTTACTCTTGAGAAGAATGGCGGATTTTTGATAGCCAAACTTGACTACAGATGTTTTAGGTTGATTAGAATTATTAGCAGAAGTAGTATTATTGCTGCCATTATTAGCTGTGCAAGATGAAAATAAAAGGCTGAGACATAAGCTAGCAATAAAAGCCCCAGCCACCGGAAGACGCACAAGGGAAAAGATACTATTTTGACGCGCAAATTGAGTGAATTGGAATATATTCAATCTGGCGAACAAACGCTGAAAAATCGAACTCATCATCAGAATTTACCTATCTGAGATCCTTGATTATACATTAAGCTAATCAAGTTACCGTAGTTTAGTGAGATAAAACTGCGATCGCACATTGAATAGGTAAGATTATTCGAGATGAATATTTAGTTAAAACTATTAATCCCAAATTGGGTGATTCTGCTTAGAAAGTGAAAGTAGTACGCAGAGCGCCTACCCAAATTGGATCATTGTTAGCGTTAGCTTCTGGATTAGTAATGACAAACAACGTCGGGGTCACACTAATGTTGTCATTAAATCTATAGGTATAAAAACCCTCTATATGAAAAGAGGTATCATTATCTCTGCGAGCAGCTACATCATTACTCGTAACTTTGGGTGGGATACCAAAGACAAACCCAGCCAAATTACCTTTTTTCCCTAAATCTGGAAGCGCTAGAGTTAGTGCGGTGTTAATGATAGTTGCATCATTACTAGTGCCTTCTTGATGGGCTTGTGTATAACCAAACCAGCCACTTATATGGAAAGCACGACTAGCTTTCCAGTTAACTTGCACCCCAAAGTTATCTGAGGATGTGGGTGCTAAACCAAATGGACGAGCAGCGTTAGCAGTACCTGTACCACCAGTAATGTTGTAACCAGACCCAGGCGCTACAACTACTGTACCGTTGGGGCCGGGAGAAACCGGAGTGGGGAAGTATTTACGGGCGTAGGCAAAACTAATATCTAGACTGCGACTAGGGGTAAAAGTTAACTGTGCTAGTGCTTCATAAGCATTACCAAACAATCCACCTGCATTAGTGGCGTTTCCTCCAGGATTACTACCTAAAGCATCATCTACGATATAACCTGCGTTGAATTGGAGTTGATTGCTAAATTTATGGGCGAAAGCTAAACCAGCGCCGTCAAAACCAGGTCGGTAAATTACAGGGTTGAAGAGTCCAAATCGTGATAGGGTTCCAGTTTGGGCGTTACCGACTAAGGGATTAAGTGTAGGCGCAAAAGTTACAGGTTGCAGCCCCCTCGCACCTACCCAGACGTTAGTGTTTTTCCCGAATGGAAAGCGATAGAACAATCTATCAAGATAAAGATTACTATCTGCTGCATAACCAGTACTGCGTTCTGTATTAAACCGGGTTTGGTTGGTTCCGGTTAGCGGTGTACCACCAACAGAAGTCGCACCGCCTAAAGCCACAAAGTTAGATGCCGTTAAGCTAGTTGTTAACTGGTCTTTGCCAGTAAAGCTAGTTTGTAGAGCCAGGGTTGCACGATAGCCTAAAAAAGTATTGGTATTATCTCTGTTTGTACCTACACGATTACCAAAGCTATCAGCAATAAAGAATTGTGCTAAACCTTGCAGTTTGGTAGTTGTAGAAAATTGAGTGGCTTCTAACTTGGCAGAACGCGCTTCGAGAGAGTCTACTCTTCCTCGTAAAGTGGCAAGTTCGGCAGAAAATTGTTCTTGCAGCTTTTGCAGAGTATTTAAATCTTCTTGCTTCACTAAATCAGCAGTACTAGTTGCAATCAATTCGTTGAGGCGGTCAAGCGCTGCATTTAAACCAGCTGCAAATTCATATCTTGTGAGGGCGCGGTTCCCCTTAAATGTGCCATCGGGATAGCCAGCAATTACCCCATAGCGCTCAACTAAAGACTGTAGCGCCTGGAATGCCCAATCGGTAGGCTGAACATCAGATAGTTGTGAGACAGAAGTGACTTGTCCTAAATCGCTATTTGGTGTTGAGGTTGTAGGCTGTATAACTGGAACTTGTGCAATGGGACTCAAAGGTGTTGTCTCAATGACAGATGGTTTTGATTCTGTAGTAGCTGAGGCTGTTAAATTAGCCTTAAGCACAGTTTTCTTTACATCTGGTAATTTAGTTATTGGAGTTTCTGCTTCTTTTTGAGCAGGAACTTCTTGAGCAAGAGTTTTCGCGCTAGTTGCTAATAAAAGCAGCACTACAAACGTTGGTAAGGTCAGCAATAAATTCCCAAAAATTTTTTTCATTTTGATTGAACAAACAATTCGATCTAGGACAAATCCTCTGTACTGCCAAAGACATCAAGCAAATAACTTAGTTAAATTTTTTAGAAATTTTATGCTTGAAGTTGGCAGTGTCATTATCTTTCAGACTCCAGCTTCTATCTGGAGAGTGAGTTACAAATCTCCGTCACAATTTTTCTCTTCTAAGTACAAAATTCAAAGAGAGAAAATCACTTTGTAGTTACTACCAAATTACCTGTCGCGATTAAAGTCCGGTAATTTGGTCGAATTTTAGTAGATTTAATATTACAGGATACCAGTATTTCAGAAAAACTGTAGAGAATGAGTATTTTTAGTTACATACTCTCTATATTTTTAAAATTCCCAAAATAAACTTGTTTATGTGAGTAATGTCTGGTAGTATACTTTTTTAGTATTAACTCCGGCAAATCAGTAAATTAATAGTATTTTACGATTTTTCCCAAATCTTATGTATGGGATAAGCCAAAAATGCCAAATCTAAAATCCCAAATTATTTAATGCTTTGACTTTTGGTGAAATCCAGCAGATTTTATCTCTTACAAGGTAAACCCGTAGCGGTTAAGATACCCGCACCACAAGATTGATCAGCTAATAGGCATTTAAGTTGCATGATTGGGGTAGGCAAGATAACTACCTCATAAGAGATTGATAAAATTTAATCTGCAAATTAGATGTGTTTTAGCTCATATAAATTTAATTGTTGTACCTCATCTAGCTGTAATCTGCTGTAAAAGTAATTAAGAGAATTGATGCAGAAATTATGAAATACAACCAACTCGGCGAAAGTGATTTAAAAGTTTCTGAAATTTGTTTGGGAACTATGACTTATGGGCATCAAAATACTATTGAAGAAGCCCATCAGCAACTAGACTATGCTATTGCTCACGGAGTGAACTTTCTTGATACGGCGGAAATGTACCCAGTCCCACCTCGTGGCGAAACTCAGGGAAAAACAGAAGCTTACATTGGCGAATGGTTGAGAAAACAGCAACGGGATCAACTAATTGTTGCTACTAAAATTGCTGGGCCTGGTCGTCCATTTAAATGGCTGCGGGACGGAAATATCAAAATTGATAGTAAGAATATTCAGCAAGCGGTAGATGATAGTTTGAGGCGCTTGCAAACAGATTATATCGATTTGTACCAGATTCATTGGCCCGATCGCTATGTTCCAACTTTTGGTCAAACAGAGTATAAGCCAGAGTTAGAACGAGAAACTGTGAAGATTTCTGAGCAATTAGCAGCCTTTGCAGAAGTTATCAAAGCAGGTAAAGTCCGCTATATCGGTTTGAGTAATGAAACTCCTTGGGGCGTAACTAAATTTGTTCATGCTGCGAAAAAGTTGGGATTACCTAAAGTAGTCTCAATTCAGAATGCTTATAACTTGCTAAATCGCGTTTTTGATTCCGCCTTAGCAGAAGTTTCGCATTACACAAATGTTGGTTTACTTGCCTACAGTCCGCTAGGATTTGGTTTGTTAACAGGCAAGTACATAGAAAATAGCAACCTAGAAAATACTCGCTTAAGTCTATTTCCCGGTTTTGGACAACGTTATCTCAAACAAAATGTCAATGAAGCTGTAGCAGCTTATGCGGAAATCGCCAAAAAACATAATTTAACACCTGCTCAATTAGCTTTAGCCTTCGTGCGGAGTCGCTGGTTTGTGAGTAGTACAATTATTGGTGCTACAACGCTACAACAACTACAAGAAAACATTGAAAGTGTAAATGTAGTTCTTAACCCAGAGATTTTAGCAGAGTTAGACGCAGTTCATACAAGTTATCCCAATCCAGCGCCATAATTTGTGTCAGATGCTCTGGCGCTAAAAACACAGATTTTTTGGTGTTGACTGTTGACTGTTAACTGTCAGCAGTCAACTAAACCTGATGACTGAAAGTCCTGATTACGGAATATATTTTTAATAAAAATTTATAAATTTCAGCTTATATTTAATATTCTACGCAAATAGATACGGCAAAGATGATAGAGATATTTTGCATAAAATATGCGGATTGAGGCAATATTTTTTGGTTTTTAATTTTAACAATGCTGCTTTTGATTGAGGATTTGAACTTTGATCAAAACACCCTCTTGATTTTTGTAAAAAATTATGCAAGGCTTTTATTGAAAATAAATACTGTAACTTGACCGATTAACCGTAATTTATGGTATTGTAAATGCCAGTGCTACAACAATATGCATTGATTAACTGTTCTAATGAACATCATTGTAGTTAGTAACTGGCATATTTATTGCATGATTATCTGAGTTTTTTAGTTCATAAGCTAAATATTGAGGCGAGGAATTCAATGAGTAGTCCCCATTGGCGATCGCAGAATTCATCTACTATTGATGTTGACCCTAACTTACACACAGATGTTCTAGTTATTGGTGGTGGCCCGGCTGGTACGTGGGCTGCTTGGAGTGCTGCATCTGCTGGTGCCAAGGTGGTTTTAGTCGATAAAGGTTACTGCGGTACGAGTGGTTGTGCAGCAGCATCGGGTAATGGTGTATGGTATATACCTCCTGATGCAGAAGCTAGAGAAGCTGCAAAAGCCAGTCGCGAAGCCTTGGGGGGATTTTTAGCCAATCGTACCTGGATGGATCGGGTACTGGATCAGACATATACCAACGTCAACCTATTAGCAGAGTGGGGCTATCCTTTTCCTGTTGATGAAGAGGGTAAACCCTATCGGCGCAGTCTCCAGGGGCCAGAATATATGCGCCTGATGCGGAAGCAAATTAAGCGGGTAGGTGTAACAATTTTAGATAATAGCCCTGCCTTGCAATTATTAGTAGACGCAAAAGGTGCTGTTGCTGGGGCAACTGGAATTAACCGTCAGACTGGTAAGCAATGGGTTGTACGTGCAGGTGGAGTAATCATTGCAACGGGTGGTTGTGCTTTCTTAAGTAAAGCCTTAGGTTGCAATGTCCTGACTGGGGATGGATACCTCATGGCAGCAGAAGCGGGTGCAGAGATGTCAGGGATGGAGTTTTCTAACGCATATGGCATCTCTCCCGCCTTTTCTTCGGTTACCAAAACCCTGTTTTACAATTGGGCAACTTTCACATACGAAGATGGCACCCCGATACCTGGTGCAGGTTCTCAAAGAGGGCGTTCGGTAATTGCCCAAACGCTGTTAACACAGCCTGTATATGCCATCTTGGATAAAGCAAATGAAGAGATGCAGGCAAATATGCGGAAAGCACAGCCGAATTTCTTCTTACCTTTTGATCGTGCGGGTATTGATCCCTTTAACCAACGTTTCCCCGTTACCTTGCGTTTAGAAGGAACAGTACGCGGTACAGGTGGGATTCGGATTGTTGATTCTAGTTGTGCTGCATCAGTCCCCGGACTTTACGCTGCTGGTGATGCTGCTACCAGAGAATTAATTTGTGGTGGTTTTACTGGTGGTGGTAGTCATAATGCAGCTTGGGCAATTGCTTCTGGTTACTGGGCGGGTAAATCTGCGGCTGAATACGCCCAAAGTTTAGGAGAGTGGGGAACTCAGCGCCCTGTGCAAGGTGTTGGTGAGGCTGGATTGATTAGTGGTAGCCAACATCAAATCAAGGCTGAAGAGGTGATCCAAGCTACCCAAGCTGAAGTTTTCCCTTACGATCGCAATCTTTTCCGTACAGAACAAACTTTAACTGGATCATTGCAGAGATTAGATAACCTTTGGCAAGAAATTCGTAGTAGTCAAGCTGGGAATCAGCAAAATATTATTCAGGTTCGAGAAGCTGCTGCAATGGTGGCTACAGCGCGATGGATGTATAACAGCGCTTTAGAACGGAAAGAAACTCGCGGTATGCACAAGCATTTAGACTTTCCAGAGATTGATGTTCATCAGCAACACTATTTAGTTAGTGGTGGGTTGGACAAAGTTTGGGTGAGAAATGAGCGATTGGGGAGTGAGAAGGAATTGGTAGGCGTGTCTCCTTAATTATCTTTTTTTCTCACGCAGAGGAGGCAGCGCGTTGCGGGGTTTCCCCCCGTTGTAGCGACTGCCGTCGAGCAGAGGCGCAAAGGAAGAACGCAAGATTATCCTCTGAAAGTTAGTTCAACAATGCGCCTCATTCTCAATCCGTCTTGAAAAGTTTGCTCAAGTCGGGGAACCCGCCCACCCAACGCCAGTTGCTTCAAGCCGGGGAACCCGTCCAACGCACTGGCTCAACTTTCCGCAAAATCTAAAATCTAAAATCCAAAATAGTATGATTGAGTTAGTTAGTGCGTCGCGGTGTATTCAATGTAATATTTGCGTGAATGTTTGCCCGACAAATGTTTTTGATAGAGTGCCTGATGCACCACCTACAATTGCGAGACAAAGTGATTGTCAAACCTGTTTCATGTGTGAATTGTACTGTCCGGTGGATGCTTTATATGTAGCACCACAAGTTGATCCTCTGGATTCTGTCGATGAAACATTATTGAAAGAGGCTGAACTTTTGGGAAGCTACCGAAGAAATGTAGGTTGGGGACGCGTTGGCGAAGCCCACCGAAGGTATCGCACTTCTTCTGCCCAAGAAGATTCTACACACCAAATTCTCAAGCGGATGAAATAGTACACAACAAATTTTTAGTGGGTGATGTACGGATTATCGGGCACAACAATGTTGTGCCTCTACCTATCTAATTCATCTAAAGATAGCTGTAATTTAATTTTCTTATTTTAGCTGTATTTTCTGTGTTTTTGCGGTTTGTTGTTCATGCTTAAATTACCAACTCTAGCTTTATCGAGTTTATTATTTCTTACTACTGCTTGCAGTTCTAATCAAACTGTTTCTCAAGCGGTACCTAATCCTACAACTACAACTAAGGCGGAAGTAAAGACTTCCACATTGCGCTTAGGTTTTATTACTAACGGTAAAGTAAAAACACCAACTGGCCCGACAGGTTGGGCAATGCATCAAGGTAAACTTTTACCAGAATTGCAAAAATTAGGGATTACAGAAATCAAAACGTTGAATTTTCCTAACGGGCCTAATTTGAATGAAGCCTTGGTAGCTGGGGAAGTGGATGTAGGAATTTATGGTGATACACCTGCATTAGTTGGTAAAGCCAAAGGTTTACCCACGCGCTTGATTGGTCAAGAACAAGTAGGAACAAATGCTTGGTTATTGGCGAAGAAAAATGGCCCGAGTTCTGTAGCGGAACTTAAAGGACAGAAGGTAGCGACTTCCAAAGGTTCTTATATGCATCGCTATTTAATTGGATTATTGCAAAAGGCCGGAATTAGCGATCGCGTCAAGGTTATCCATATGCTACCAAGCGAAGCCCAAGCCGCATTAGAACGGGGAGATGTGGCTGCGATCGCAGCGTCAACGGGAACTGGGCCATTGTTAAAAGCAAAAGGCTATCCTGTGATTGATGAAGCAATTCAACACCCAGACTTACGCGGAACTAGCGTTACGGTAGCTACAGAAGATTTTTTGGCTAAACATCCAGATTTACCGCAAAAGTGGAATCAAATTAAACAAGCATCTGTGAAAGATATTCAAGCCAACCCAGAGGCTTACTACAAATTTCATGCTGATGTATCAGGATATCCTCTTGATGTGGTGAAAGCTTCTTTTCCCATCACTCAATTCCCAGTAGAACCTTTACCCAATCAAGGCGTACAACTTTTAGAAGGGACAAAGAAATTTTTAGTCTCGCAAAAATTAGCCCAATCTGATTTTAAATTAGATGATTGGATAGCGAAGCAATAAAAGATTTAAAATATCAATTCAGCAAAAGGTGGTGATTGATGAAAAAAGAAATTTGATGAAAACTGCAAAGGTTATCTTAGAAGAATTTAGGGAGTTTGGCACAAAACACTATTTTAAACTAAACAATGGGCAAGAATATCAAGGATGGATAATGGACATCTTTGATGACAAATTTAGTTTTGCAGATTCCGGGCCGCTAGCCTCAGAAGCAGAGATTGAGATTACCATTGCAATGGTAGATCTAGCGACATTATCCTACTGGGATGAAACTCAAAAGCTTTGGGTTAATACCTATTGGGATAATGCTACACAAACCTGGTTACATACTCCTGCTAGATAAAGTAAAAAGATAAAAGTAAAAAGTAAAAAGATAATACCCATATATAAATTTAGGGGATGTGACAGAGACATATTATTTATCGTTACACTTTCTGCTTAAATGGCTTGTGAACATTGTATGTTTATTGCTCGATTTTCTTTTTCGCCTAATGCTTCTAAATTAGACATTTGCAAAACTTGAGCTAAACGAGGATTGAAACCTACAGTTAAGCACTCATCGAATGGGAGATGATAGGAAATTATTCCCAATTCTGGCGTAAGCTTCTCTAATTCTAAGTTCCAAGAACGATGTAAGAATAATGCATCTAAACTTTTATCGCTTACCCATTCATATAATCTTGTTTCAGCTTCCAGTGCAAACCCTAAACGTTCTACAGGATTTGATGATGGCAAATATATACCACCTCTCTCGCTAGTAGGAAATTGAGTAACATTAAAGAAATTATTTAGGAAGTCTACTATATCTATCAGATAACTTGGATGTTCTTTAAACATAATTGAAGAAACTATAATTAATAATAACTGCACTAAAAAATCAAAATTTATAAGTAGATTTGAATCAAATATAAATGGAGTAAGCGATAATGAAGCTCATTCTTCCCATAGAAGTTGCTGATGAGATTAAACCGCATCTACCTAGCGATATAACATTTGCGCGGGCTGATGTAGATGGCAATATTGATGGTGATGCTACAGATGCAGAAGTGTATTTTAGTTGGCTTTATTATATAAAACCAACGACTTTACAAAAAATTCTGGATGCAGCACCTAGATTGCGTTGGCATCAAGCAACAAATGCAGGTGTCAATAATATTCTCACACCCCAATATTTAGAGCGAGAAATTTTGCTAACTAATGGTGCAGGACTTCATGCTATTCCGATGGCGGAATTTGTAATTGCTTATATTTTATCTTACGCTAAGAATTTTCCTAAATTGCGTGAACTACAAGCACAACAAAGCTGGCAAAGAGGTTTTAGAAATGAAGAACTGCTCGATAAAACATTATTAATTATCGGTGCAGGTGGAATTGGGCAAGAAATTGCTAAACGTGCTAAAGCTTTTGGTTTAAATATTTATGGTAGTCGCCGTAATCCGCAACCATTACCAAATTTCGATAAAATAGTCGGTGCAAATGAATGGAAACTACTCTTAAGTGAAGCGCATTATGTAGTTATTGCCACACCTTTAACTAAAGAAACCAAGGGGATGATTGATGAGGAAGTATTTAGCCTCATGCGTCCTGATGCTTATTTAATTAATATTGCCCGTGGTGCAATTGTTGATGAACCTGCACTGATTAAAGCTTTACAAACTAGTCAAATTGCTGGTGCAGCTTTGGATACAGTCTTTACAGAACCGCTACCACCAGAAAGTCAGTTATGGAATCAGCCAAATCTATTTTTGACACCTCATTGTTCTGGTCATTCTCCCAAAACTAGAGAGCGTGCGATCGCACTTTTTCTCGAGAATTTTACACGCTATTACAACGGCCAACCCCTGCGTAATGTCGTTGATAAAAATGCTGGTTATTAAACTACCAGTGGCGATCGCAATCAATGGTTAACTAGTCAATCGCTTTGGCAGAACAAAATGGCTCAAAACAGCCTAATACATCACCATGCCCACCAAAGCGATTGATTATTTTTTATTTGCAATTCTTTTCCCAGAGACAAAGTATAGCGTCTCTTGGGAAACAGAGAAGACTAATTTTCGTTGATTTGCAGATTTAAAGGTTGAATATTGACAATTTTGCCACCCAAGCGGTTAATTCGCTGAAGTTCTTCATTAAAGCGGCTAAAAGGTATCGTAATGAATACACTGCCGCTAGAACGAATTGGGTAATTGTTTTGATTTGTCACCTCATTTTGATGTAATCCCGAAACTTCTACTTGAAAACTCCGACTTTGATAAACCATGTTGACATCCTAACAATCAAGAAAAATAGTTGAAAGGGCATGGGGCATGGGGCATTGATAATGGGTAATTGGTAATTGGTAATAAAAATTTCCTCTTTTCCCCCAGTCCCCAATCCCCAATCCCTAAAGCGGTGTAACGCTGGCAATTTTGCCATTGCGACGTTGAACTTGTTGGAAATAATTGGATAGTTCTTCGTAGGGGATAACTACCGCTTTGTTGATGCGGCGAACTTTGGGATAGCCAGGTTGAGAAATAGCTGCTACTTCAACGCGATACAGCCTTCCTGAACCAAAAGCTTGCGAACCTTGAAATGCTGTGCTGGGGGTTTTTCCTTTGACAGAAGCACGATAAGCAAAACCATTGTTACTACCAGCAGGCGCAATAACCGTTGATGCGCTATTTCTGGCTAATTCGTTAGCTAAACGAGCTGATGCTCCAGGGATTTGAGAGCGATCGCTTGTTGCATAACCGCGATATAGTTGAAAAATCCGGGTAAAGCCTACTGTTTTTTGCCCTAGTTGATTGTTAAATCCCCGGTAATAGGGCACAATATTGTCGCCAAAATTTGTCTGGTACTCTGCTGAATCGATGTAAGAATCAATGTCAGCTTCATAGCCTTTGGTTTGATATAAATCTAGATGATAGATAATCTCAGATTCATCATAGGGAGCGCGACCAAGCAAATGTTTGAAATTTAGCTCTGTCACACGGCTATGAAAGTTATTAGAAAAAAACTTGGATTTGTATAGATTTGATTTAGCTAACTGCCTAACAAATTCTTGAACTGTAATATTCCCGTTAGTCAAGAGTGATTCCAAACCCTTCAAACGTTCAGATTGCAACACATAATCGTTACCTAAAACCTGACGATAAATAGCCGCAATCACCTGTGCAATTTCTGCTTTGTTGGTATTGGAACGTAATTCGATAGGAGCAGCGTTACTAAATGCAGAAGTTCCAAGTCTCGATGCAGCTGTTGTAATTGGCATTTAAAAGTCTCCTGAACGAAAGGTTTTGAGTTGAAAATAGTGCTGAGTTCTGAGTTAAAAAAGAAAGATTTTCAGACTTTGGTTATGGTTTCTTATTATTAGTAAGTGAATTTAAATAACGCTTACAAAAGAAAAACATTTCCTAGTTTGAAATCTTGCTCATAACTAATAGTTAATTCACGAAAATTCTGACACAAAGAGATTTTTTGTAGGGGTTTAGCAATGCTCATTGGTGTCAACTTAAGCTAAAAGCGATATAGGGCGGGCGTTGTAGAAATACCTCGCGCCCTCATCCCCTAACCCCTTCTCCCGCAGGAGAAGGGGAACTAAATCTCTTGCTCCCCTCGCCCTGTGGGAGAGGGGCTGGGGGTGAGGGCGAAACCTTGCACAAGAACGGGTTTCACGTTAAGTTGACACGTATGAGCATTACTAAACCCTCTACGCACTCCGAACTCAGCACTCAGAACTAAGAAAGAGCTATGCTAATTACCTTGCGCCCTTGGCGATTGAGTTGTTGTAAAAGATTCGATAACTGATCGAATGGGACAACTACTTCGCTAATGCTTTGGCGAATGCGTGGTGAGTTGGGAGAAGCAGCTTGTGTGGTACGAATCCGATAGGTATTACCACCACGATTTCCTGTTGATACGCCAGTTAAGGAGCCAGCATCAGCAGGATAAATGGGGGATACTAAATTTTTTGCTAAATCCCAGGTTAATTGTCCTTTGGATTTATTTTGGGCGCGATCGCTATTTGCATAGCCTCGATACAACTGAAAGAATCGGGGAAAGCCAGCAGTTTTTTGCCCGACCGTAGTTTGATAACCCCGGTAGTACGGTACTATAGAATCACCAAAGTTTTGTTGATACTCTACAGAATCAATGTAGGAATTAATCTCAGCTTCGTAACCTTGAGAAGTATAGATATCAACGTGGTAGGCAATTTCTGACTCATCGTAAGGCGCACGACCAAGCAAATGCTTGTAATTCAGTTCAATGAAGCGCACTTGCGAGTTGGAATAGAAGAATTTCTGGCGATACAGTTCGGATTGTGCGATCGCTCTCACAAAATCCCGCACAGAAATCTGCGCCTGTTGCAAAAGTGATTCTGCACTAGATAGCCGTTCACTTTCAAACAGATGCTCATTACCTAAAACTTGGCGATATGCAGACCAAATAACTGACCGTACTTCTTCTGCAGTTTTGACAAACCGCAATTCCACTTTGTCACTATCTGCAAACGGACGAACTCCCAATCTGCTTGCTTCTGTTAACGGTGCCATAATCTTATCTGTTCCTTATTTTCTAACCCGTTAAACTCGGTAAAAATTTTTTAAGTTACAGCTAAAAAATGGTCAACTTCGTAATCAGCACTTTAGTGCTTTAAATTAAAGGACTAAAGTCCTCATTTACAAAATTTGTTAATAAATTTTTTTTCACAATTAAGAAAAAGCCTTGCGTAATAAGATGAGAATTTATCTACCCAGACCACACAAGTATTTGAGTCAGCTGTATTTGACTGCTAATACATAATGAAATCTGTGTTTATAAATTTCTCAGCTTACTACACAAATGCTTGACGCTTTTGCAATTTGCAACTTTTTACGGCTGCAAACTTGATATTCAGTTGTTGTGGAACAGGATTAATGACTGCCAAAAATCATTTGGTAATACTATTCATTTGTATTGCATAATTACCAAAGGATTTTCATACCCATGTTACACAAAACTGAAAAGCTTTTTAGAACCCATAGCTGCGAATTGATCTGATTTATCAACCGACCATTTGCTGCTGTACTTAAATTGAGCTAACTTAGCTCAGAGCATTGATGATGTAATCAATGTAGGAGTTAGCTTCAACAGCAGGGTCGCCGCTTAAACCATGATTAGCTTTGATATATTTGAGAGCTTCAATGTACCAGCTAGGAGATAATTCAAAGGTACGGTTGATTTCAGCCAAACCACCAATCAAATAATCATCGATTGGGCCTGTACCACCAACAACTAAACCGTAAGTAACAATCCGCAGGTAATAGCCGATATCACGCACGCACTTATCTTTTCCGGTTTGAGTAGAAGCGTAGTTAGGGCCAGATGTGGTGGTGGTGTAGGGGAATTTTTGGTACACAGCATTAGCTGCAGCTTCAGCAAGGCTAGAAGCTTTTTTAGATAATGCTTTTGCTGCTTCTAAGCTAGAACCTGCTTGGCGAAAACGACCAAATGCAACTTGGAGTTCGGTGCTGCTTAAGAAACGGCCTTGGGAATCAGCAGATACAACTGCTTCAGTTAATGGTGTTTTAGTCATTGGAAGAACTTCTCCTAATTGCTTTTACAAAAAATTTGTTGAATAGACTTCTTGCAAAAATTGCTGTTTCAAATCAATTTTGTTTTTATGCAAGAGGCCTAAAAGTGTTTTGATGTTTAGGCAACTGCTGCTGCTGCGCGATCGAAATAACCAGAAACTTCTGCAATCAAGCTGCTGCAATCACCACGGGTAATTCCATTGGGATCGTTAGCGATCGCGATTGAAGATTCTTTGAGCTTTTGAATACCAACCGCAACAGAAGCACCAGGAGTACCCAATGCCAAATAGGTTTCCCGCAAGCCATTCAGCGCGCGATCATCTAGAACGCTAGCATCGCCAGCAAAAATCGCATAGGTAACGTAGCGAAGGATGATTTCCAAATCCCGTACACAAGCTGCTGCACGACGGCTAGTATAAGCATTTCCACCAGGCGCAATCAGTTGAGGTTGTTCAGCGAACAATGAACGAGCTGCGTTAGCCACAATGGAAGATGCATTGCTAGAAATCCGGTTAACAACGTCAACGCGCTTGTTACCTTCTTTAACTAAGTTGATGAGAGCATCTAACTGACCATCACTTAGATATTCGCCTCTTGCATCAGCTTGGGAAACAACCTTGGAAAATGCATCTTGCACCATAGTGTGATTCTCCTAAATTTTGATTAATTGAGTAATTAATTGATGAGGGGTTAAGTGAAAAATGAAGCATTCAGCTTTTATTGTTTTATGACCGCTTCATCATGTTTCAAAAAAGTCAAATTTGTTTTGATTGAAACATAGATTTTAGCGTAAAGGCTGAAAATACTTTCATTTTTCCTAGAAAGATTTTCAGTTATTTAAATCAAGTATTTAGACCTAAAAAATTAGAGTCTTTATTTACTTGATTTTCCCTCTCAACCCTTACAAATTATTTTTATAATGCTTCGCTGGCATTTTTTATTAAGAAATGTTTCATGATTATTCTAATAGGTATAATCAATTTTTCGATAATTATATTTTTAATATTTTATATTGATTGAAAATCATTTACTTGAAAATAATTTTATAAATTAAAATCTTCAAAATCTTGCAAATAAAGAATTTGGTTAATTAATGTTGTTTTTAATTAGTAAATTAATTAAATAAAATTTTGCTATATTTTTATGGCAAAAATACTATTGTTGTCCCATTATTTTGTGAAACAATAATCTTTACCTATAAAAAAAGTGTTAGTAAACACAAAAATAAGAATGAAAAAGGAATCATAATCACATTTTTTCTTAGAAAATTTACAAATTGTAATAAAAAACAGTATTTTAGGCAAACAACGTTTGAAGATAATCAATTTACATAGAATTCCCCCTTGGGAACGGGAGAATTAACTACTATAAACACACATTAAAAACGTGGGTTTCCCTAGCATAGAAATATAGGTGCTGAGATTATGGTCATGTCACGCCCAAGTTGTCTGTTACGAGTCGTGATGCGTAAAGCCTCCGGTGGTGAGAAACCGGGAGATATAAGCGAATATGCAAAATTTATTGGCTATGCTGCTGATAAAACGCAAATACGTTTTATAAACTAAATTTTGCATACATATTTGTATTAAAATGGCTGGTAGCGTAGTGAAAAGTTAAAGCCATTATCTTGGAGCGAACTACCGCGATCGCTTGTGACAATCAATGGTAAACCATAGTCTGCACGCAATAGTAAACCACTAATAGGTTGCCACTGTAACCCTAATCCTAAGCTAGCAAGGGTTTGTGGATCGGGGTTGCGATCGCGATTGTTCCAAACGGTACCAATATCAAAAAATGGCAATAACTGTAGGGTTTCGACATTGGATGTCAGGGGAATCCGAACTTCAACCCCTCCAACTACCCCATTGTCAGCAACAAGTTGATTTTGACGATAACCACGCACTGTCTCAACTCCCCCAATGCTAATTTTTTCAAGCGTCAGTAAAGAATCAGGTGTAAGTTGAGTGTTAATTTTGGCCAGCATCAAGACGCGGGGAGACAGCCGTTGTACCCATTGAAATTGTCCCACCCACGAGAAAAAACGCCCATCAGTACCGCTATCATTGATAGTTGCATCTATGGCATCAATCCCAAAACTAAATTGCGATCGCGCCGCTAAAACAGTATTAGCATTACGTTGTAACCAGTCTTGGGAAAAGCGAATCACCGTCACTCTGGATTTCCCATCTTCGGGGCCTTCGGTAAAAGAGAAGGGAATATCATTGAGTATGAAGGTTTGACTACGCCGTAAATCGAATGCGAGAGAGAGAGCAAATTCGCTGTTCGGGGTATAGATTAACGGTTGACGGACATTAAAAGAAAGAGTTTCGGCTTCGCTGTTAATATTCAAATCACGAAATTCGCTTTCGATAATGCGGCTACCACTGTTGCTGTAGCGAACAGCAATACTTCCATCTAAGGCGTTAAAGGGAATAGAATAACTGAGATTGTAAATATCTAAACCTTCAGTAATGCCATATTCAGCACTGAATTGATCTCCAAACCCTAATAAATTATCGTGAGCAATAACAACACTACCTTGTTCTGAACCAACGCTAGCTGATTGATTATTTGCAAAGATAACTCCTGCATGGAATGCTGGTGATTCAGTAATTTTCACCTGTAAAATATTGCTTCCAGAAGTGCTACCTGCGGTTAACTCAGCATTAACTCTTGCAATCGCTGGGTCAAGTTGTAATAATTGCAACGCTGTTTCCAGACTTTTTTGATTCAAGGGTTTGCCTGCAAAGCGTCGAATCCGGGAACGCACATATGCAAGTTGCAATCTTTTTAACCCGGAAATTACAATTCCCTCCAGTTCACCTTCCACCACTTGGATTTGCACCACACCATTAGCGACATTTTGATTGTTGGGAATAAATGCGCCACTAGTGATGTAGCCGTTTTTAACATATAGTTCAGTGATTTGCGATCGCAGCTGTAATAACTGCTCAAATGTAATTTTTTGATTCTCTAAAGGTTGTTTTAACTTAAAAATTTCATCCTTTAAAACAGAAGAGCCGCTAACTTGGATTTCTTTGACAAAGAAAGTCTCGCCACTCGGAAAAATTGTGTCGGGTAGTTTGTCTTGTGGAGATGATGGAAGTATCGGGACAGTTGGTGTAGATGGTGTAGGAGAAAGAGGCTTCGGCGTTGCTTGGGGTAGAGTTTCTTCCACTTTCCCTGGAGTATCGGGGGGAATTGTTACACCTGATGGGGGTCTCGATTGTGCAAAAGTTGCTATCGAAGTGATACTAATGAAAGCAAGTAACGTTAAAAATAGCGTTTGAATCCGCAGGTAAAAACCCATTGTTTATCTATGAAACGTTGAAGTTTTTATACAAGATTAATATTCATTAAAATACCACAATATTTGCTTAATAATTACATAAATATATAATTTTCAAACCATAATTCAGCGATTTTAGTAATACTTGATAGATTTCTGAGAAAATAAAAAGCCATTTTTAGCAGTAATCCTTGCTAGAAAATGGCTTTTTGAAACTGTCAAGGCATCAATTACTCTGTAAGAACTGTACAGATACAGCAGATTTGATGTTTATGAGGTACAGCAACTAATTGAAAAAAGGGCGTTGCATATTTGCGGGATGAATTCAAAATTTTGAGCAACGCTAAAAGTCTGTTCTTTGGGCCTTTGCGTCTTTGCGTCATGTAAAAATCATCCCATCAATCAGCAACGCCTTGAAAAAAGTAATGAGTAATAAATTAATTTCCTACTCATTACTCATTACTCATTACTCATTACTCATTACTCATTACTCATTACTCATTACTCATTACTCATTACTCATTACTCATGATGTACCTCACATACTTCAAAAGTACTGTATGCCCTTGTTTGGATAGTAGAGAGGCTAATAATGATTGTTTTTCATATGTCTCAGTTATGATTAGAAGATTAAAGAGTTTGATGTTTATTTTTTCCTAGTAAGTATAGCCCACAAGAAGTTTAACACTGTCTTCTTCTGCACAATATTTCTGAAAGGCTTTCTCAAAATCTGTGAATTCTGATTCAGGTAGTACAATGCAGCCCATACTTCCCGGTACATTTGCATCTTTATGAATCAGCAAGTCAGAACGGGTTCCTCCATCAATAGTTTTGACTTCAAAGGGTGAAATAGGGTAAGCATTGCCTTCTACACCTTTAACATTTCTCAGATCTACCGGCTTCACTGCAACAGAGTAAAAAGGCAGTGGAGGATTTAATTCATGAGTAGCAGGAATTACACCACCGCGAATATTCCAATCTTTTACCCCTTGTTTATCCGCAGTGCTACTTGTAGCCACCCATCTACCCACAATTCCTTTAGAGTCATCTACGAGAAATAATCTACCTCTATTTAGTTGTGAGGTTTCATCTAATGGCATTGTAAAAAATAAAAGCATATTGTTCCTTCTGTTTATTTCTAGAGAATTTGCTGATGAAGTTGATGGGTACACTTATAGATGTCTACCCCACAACACATAGACAAATCAAATCTGCGCTTCACTCGACTGAGAACATCTAAAAAACGCCTTGATCCGTGATATTTCCGACTGGGTTGTAGTGACAGACTAAGACATCGTTACCATTGCCACTTGCTAAACCACACCCAACTTCGGTTGTATTTCTCCACATAACTTGAGTGTAATGAGCCACATCCATCCAATTGCCGGTATTAGATACATTGGGGAAAGCAGCGTTACTGAAATACTGCTTTTCATCACCCCACATATCTACTAGCTGCGTGACAGAAAAGAAGCCAGTACTCCCTTGCGCTAGGTTTTCTCCAGAACGACTATGTTGCAATGTTCCTGTGTCCGCCAAATGATTTGCCCACTGTTGAGCACTTACTGCTAAATTTTCTGACCATTGCAGTGGAGGAACCCCTACTTCAGCTCTGTACCTATTATGAGCTGCCAAAATTTCTTGAATTTGAGCGTTCTGTGTGCCTTGTCTGCTTGAATCCCATATATCGTTACTACCTGATGCCCATAAAGCATTATCCACAGTTTCAGTTTGAGAATCCGCTCGATAAACTACTAGATTACCGTCATCTTGAATCTTGAAAAATGCTCCAGGGTTGTTCCATGTATCACTAGCCCATTTTGGAGAACCTGAACTATCATAAAGAACCAAGTTTCCATCAGTTTGCATGATCAACTCACGCGGTTGAATTCCCCAAGTATTCGTTGCCCAAAGAGGTTGAGAATTGCCATTATAAAGCACAACATTGCCATCAGATTGCATAATAAACCTGTGCATCTGATTATTTGATTGCAGACTTTGTCCTGGGTATAGACTTTGTCCAGGAAAAAGAGTTGTCATATTGCCTCCAAAGTATCAAGTAGAAGGAATTGGTGATTAGGGATTGTGTAGGGAATTGTGTTTTATCTACAGCAAATTTTGAAATGCTTTTCTAGTCTTCGGTAGAGAGGTATCTCTGAGATACATTAGCAGATTAAACTATTAATAATTCCTGCAAAATTGGGCGTAATAATTGATTGAATTATGCCCAATTTTGAAAGACTGCAATAATTCAGATCTGACTATGTATTAGCAATACAATCTCCATTCTCAATATGTGCCCAGACGTGGTTAACTCGATTAGGGTCAAAACCTCCTCCGAGATCGCCTGTAGCCTTTAATTGTTGGAAAAGGTTTCTACAGTATCCGTTACCTTCTATTTGAGTCATTGATTTTATCCGCTCATTATGATGGAAAGGATGCTCGTGGGCAGCATAAGCTAGTGCAGGTATAGCAGCACTTACAGCTAAGGTTGAACTAACAAAAATTAGAGCTAGTTTGTTTTTCATAGATTGCTGAGAAGTAGTAGACATAATTTTCTATGTGGAAGGATAGAGTCTTGAGAAAAAGCGATATTTTAGCTTGTTGACTAAATCTTCTGCTCTTTCTTAATAGCAATAATATTCTTTGTTAATTGCTTAAGCAGCGACCTTTTCTGCTTGTTTAATTACAGAATTATTACCTAGTGCATACATGAAAGCGATCGCACCATTGCAGAAAAATGCATAATGAATGCACAAATAGCACAATGACAACCGTCATTATGCTATTTGCTAGCTTGGCTAAATCTGCAATATTTCCGTTCGAGACTATTTATAAAGTAAATCTTAAGTAGGGGAGCCACTGGGCAGGCAGGTTTCCCAGGCGACTGGCTCCCCTACAGACAGATAAATTCTTTGTAGGGGCACGGCATCCACAATCTTTTGGCATATCAAATATCTTATTGGTGCCGTGCCCCTACCTACCCATCTGTTGCGTTCTTTTTTCAAAATAGTATTACGTTATAAATAACCTCTTAACTACAAGCCCGACTTAACAGTAATTGTCCATCAGGTAATCGATATAATCCTTGTGGTTCAATGATGGGGTCGCCTTTTTTCCAAGGACGAGATGTCGATTCAACACCACGTACATCACCAGTTGAATAGGTAGAAATTAAAGCATCACCTGGACTATTGCGTAAAGCACCAGAACCTGTGATGGTAAAAGAGTTTTCTTGCCGCTTGCTGCCCCGTGCAATGCAGCTATTGGCAATCAGCGTATTTGTATCAATTACATTTGGTGATAATTGGCTGAAGCTGTTTTGAATCGAACTGTTATCGGGTTGATTGAGATTGATTACACCCGAAATGCCTTGTTCGGAAGTGGCAGTAATATCACTTAGATCGGTTGGTTTTGCACGGGACTCGATACCGAAGATGTCTTGGGCGTTGATTTGGATGTTTCCACCTTTTCCAGTGAAGGCATTGGCGCTAATGTCACTATTTTCGTTGGGAATTGCTACGATGAACTTGCCAGATTGCATTTTAAGTGGGTTGAACCCCAAATTAGTAGGCGAACTCCTCGAGGATCATAGTGTCACGTTTAAGAATACTGGATTTTTAAGTTCCATAATTTTAGATGGCAAAACTGGGATATTGTTACAGTTACCCAATCAAGCAACCAAATTTAAATGGATTGAAGACCCCAATCAACTAGGTACAAACAAAATAGTTAGTAGTGAAACTCTAGAGAAAAAAATTGCCGAGTTTCGCAAAGGGCTAGTTAGCAAAGCAGAGATTAACTACGATACCACAATTGCCGCACAGCTTTATGATTGGATAATTCGCCCTTTTGCTGAAGATATCAAATCACAGAAAGTCAAAACCCTAGTATTTATTCAAGATGGCTTCTTGCGTAGCGTACCAATGGCAGCACTTTATGACAGCCAACAACAGAAATATTTAATCGAAACCTACGCCGTTGCTACAACACCCAGTTTACGAGTTACTCAGCCAACAATACGCGATCGCAGTAAACAACAAGCGTTAATTTTGGGTTTAACTCAAGCAGCCACAATCGACGGTAAGACTTTTGAACGGCTTTTGGCTGTTCCCAGTGAAGTCAGCGCTGTTGCAAGTATCTTCCCCGATCGTACCCCCCTGATTGACGATAACTTTATCCCCGAAAGTTTTCAGCAGCAGTTGGAAAAAACCCCATATTCTCTTATTCACATAGCTAGTCATGCTCAATTTGGCATCATTCCAGAAGACACCTTTATTGTCACAGGGAAAAACCAAAAACTTACTATTAGTCAATTAGAAACATCTCTGCGAAACCTCAACAGCAAATCAGATAGCGTTGATCTACTAACACTCAGCGCCTGTGAAACCGCATTGGGCGACGACCGTGCCACACTAGGATTAGCTGGAGTTGCATTGCAGGTTGGGGTGAAAAGTGCGATCGCATCTTTGTGGAGTGTCACCGATGAATCGACATCCGAAATGGTCAAAACACTTTACACATAATTTACACTCTCTGGAATGGTAGTAAATGTGTTTTTAGGAAGTGATTGAGAGTTAATGACAGTAAATTCTGCATGGTTAATAATTGTGTTGTTATTGCAGGTAATGGCAATTTGCCATAAATAGCTTTTACCTACTATGAGTTCAGGGTAATTGAGGGGAAGTTTTAGCTGATTAATTCCCACTATTGTAGGTATTTCTTGAACTTTACCAATTTGTTTGACACTTTTTGCTGAATCAAATTCAAACAGTCGAAATTGCACATTTTGAGAAGTTGATATATACCAAACAAAGATTGGGCGTGTAGAAGCAGTTTTCCCAATAAATGTCTGCGGTGCAAGCTGCGTTAGAGACTATTATTTGAACATCCACGTGAACCACCTGCACGACTATTACCGCTAGCTGGTTTGCGATCGCGTGGCTTAAACTCTGCAAATGCGGGGAATGTCGTCATCAAGAAAAGCACTCCCACAACTAAGCTTGTAAGTCTGCGGCTATTTCGCCAATGATCATATCTCATAGTGCTGTTGTTGATTTTATAGTTATCTAACAGTGCAAACGCACTAGAATACGCGAAAAAAACTAAAATCAGGGCTGTTTAGTCACTACAGATAGAGTTTTCCATTTTTCGGAAAAAATTCTCATACCATCGAATATTTGGTTGAAATCTAGTGATTATTCTTTGAATGGTATACAGAATCAGTACATTTGTACGTCATTTTTGCCTGTTCCCTGTGAAGATTTCGCTGGCTGGATGAGTAATTTTTACAACACCGACAAGGATTGTTAGACAATACTTGTCGGTTAAGGGGAAAAGGGGCAAGAAAAAACCTTTAACCCTTACCCTTTCATCTTTTCTCCAAACCAAATTCCGAGTTGACAATCTTTAACCGAGTAGTATTGGATTTAAAATATTTAGTTTGCTGTAAAATATCAAATTTAAAATCTTTTCATAGGAGTCCAACTCAGTTCGCAGATAGTTCCGCGAGGAGAAAGCGATTCCCTCCGAAACTCGCCTCCTAATTGTTTGGCTAGTATTTTAGAATTTCTTGTACCTTTACTTTCTAACTTTGATTGAATTCCTGAACCATTATCTTTGACCGACAACTTGTATTTATTCGCACTATATATACCTGATGCTTGAACGCGTTTTACTCCTTGAGCATGTTTACCAACATTACATAAAGCTTCTTCTAAAAATAGACATATTCTCCGTTTATCTTCTCGAGTTAAATACTTGTCATCAATCGGTTCAAAATTGCGGATTTTAACTTTTATGGTTTTAAAATTTTCAAAGTCTTGACGTTCTAAAGTACTAGAATAAACTTCATATAATAAATCGTGGAGTGGTCTATTTAATTCAAGTATTAATCCACCACCCAACCGTAAACTCTCTTCTTTTGTTAATGCTTCGAGTTTCAGAAATTCACCAATTTCTCGAATTTCTTTATCAAGCTTTTCAAATTGTCCAACTAATTGTTCGTAGGGAATATCTTGAGCGCGTAGATGTTTTAATCCATAGGCAAGAGTTTGCAAAGGGCCATTATGAATTATGGTGAAAGTATGTTGGATTGTATTTTGACGTTCGCTAATTTGCGATCGCAAGAATCGATCATGCTGGTAAAACGCAAAAGCACTCAAACCAAGCCCATTCAACGCTAATATTAGTAAATTAGGTGCTACAGGAATCCAAATACCCCACACCCATAGCATCACATATCCACAGCTAAACAGACAAAGTACAGCTACAGCAACACTCAGTAGATTTTTCCACACAGATTGAGTCAACCTGCCAATCACCATCGGCAGAAAACCCCAAATGAATATCCATGAGTACTCTCCTATATCAACCCAACTGTGCAACATAGGACGACCATCAATTACAGTACTCAGGACTTGACTGATGACATGAGCGTGATAGTCAATGCCGTAAATTACACCTCTTAATTCTAATTTTTGCACAGCAGAGGTATAAAACAAATCACCTGCGCTCATATTGCGATTGCCAACCAACACAATGCGATCGCGCAACAATTTCCCATCAACTTTATTATTGAGAACATCTTGTAGCGACACAACAATAAAAGGTTGAGAATTATTGCGGAAGTTCATTAAAATTGACAATCCGCCATCATCAACATTGACGTATCCACCAAAATTCTTAGTAATGCGGGGTAATTCGACCCGATTAAACATGATTGTATTCGGGTCATTGATACCAGAGTCTATATTAATTCCCTTTTTTTTAAAGTACTTAATAATTAAACTTAGCGCCAGAGAATATTTGTCATCTGTTAAATTTTGAGGATTCGATGTATACAATAAATAGCGTCGATTTTTGCTATCTTCATCATTCACTAAATCAACAAATCCAATTCTTTGGGGAGGCAAACTTTGGGGTGGGGGAGTTTCTCCTGGTGATAATATTTTTTCAATCCCAATAATATTGCGAGTTTTCTGTAATACCTGTTTGAGTTGTTCACCACCAGGTTCCACAGGAACATTTTTAAAGATATCTAATCCAATTGCTAATGGTTGATAAGTTTCCAGTTTAGTAAGTAACTCGGCAATTTTTTCATCTGGAACCGGATATTGTCCAACCCATTGAATATCCTGTTCATCAATACCTACAATTACGACACGTTCATCGATTTTTTCTACCGGACGCAGACGTAACATAGTATCAAGGAGCATCCATTCTAAAGATTGCATTCCTCCAGCGATCCGGATCAATATCACTACAACCAGCACCATTATCCCAGGAGGTGCAGCCTGCGACCACAATCCCAATTCTTGGCGAATGCGATTCCAGATTCTCCTTTGCATCTTGTTTCCGGTTTAATCATCCATCATAATTAATCAATTAAACCTTCTTCACGGGCACGAACTTCGGTTTGGATTCGCATATTCTTACCGCTTTGCTTGCAGTCTTCGGGGTACACTCCCAACACATCCTGAATTTTCGTCCAGTAAGTGCGTACTGCTCGTTCTGATTTATACATTCGCTCGGCGATCGCTTTATCTGTCAAACTCTCTTCAAAAGCCAACCGCAACACCTCCAACCATTCGGGTTTGAGTTCGATACCTGTTTTGATGTCTTTGGTGTGAGTGCCACCTTGAAGTGCTAAATTAACTCGCATCAGCATTTGGGCTTCGGGTAATCCTTTATCTGCGATCGCAAACCCTGCTTGATGATTATCAATCTCGTGTTTAATCCGGATTAGCGCCTTTACATAACTAGTTTGCACCATGAAATTGCGATCGGGATGTTCCTTGAGCAATGTTTGCAACAGCTTAATTCCTGTATCAATTTCTGCTGTTTCCCCTTGCTGATTGGGAATCGACAAATCCATCATTATGATGTCAAAGTGTTGAGATTGAAGTAAAGTCAGTGTCTCTTTGGCTGTCTGAGCCTTCAGTATATTCGCTTCTGGATACTGTCTACTTAATACATCAAAAGTACCAGTCAAAATTAATTGATGGTCATCGACAACCAAAATATTCAGCTTTTTTTCCACTGGTAAATGCCCATAAAGTTGATGTTTTTCTAAGCTTACTACTGCCATTAAATTCTACCCATGTTAAATAAGGTGAAGTTTTTGGTTTAAGAATACAAATAAGTAACCACGCAAAATTAATTACAGTCATTGCGAGCGCAGCGTAAAGCCTTCGGCATAGCTTCGCTTAACGCGCAGCGTCTCGAAGAGAAGCAATCTCAACCCTTGCGATTGCTTCATTCCGCTCCGCTCCATTCGCAATGACATTTTGTAATTAATTTTGTTTAACTACTTATTGAAGTATGTGCTGATTTTAATTGAAGATAAAATTTTAATCTATGCACAAAAGTGCAAATCTAATACAGGATGCTTCTAATTGCACTTTTAGGGCCTTGGAATTGAGACTAAGAGTTGCCCCATTGTCGGTTAAGGGCAAAAGGGTAAGGGGAAGTTGTGGAGTAATACCAATTTGACAAAAGAATGCGACAGATTGTAGGAGCAAGGCAGTACCCATTGGTGTCAACTTAAAGTGAAACCCGCTCTTGTGCAAGGTTTCGCCCTCTCCCCCAGCCCCTCTCCCACGGGGAGAAGGGAGCCAGAGATTTAGTTCCCCTTCTCCTGCGGGAGAAGGGGTTAGGGGATGAGGGCGCGAGGTATTTGTACAACGCCCGCCCTATATCGCTTTTAGCTTAATTTGACACCAATGGGAACTGCCTTGCCCTCTAGAATATCATTGATGTCTCGCAAACATTATTTGATTAGGTATTACATAGCTTTAGCACCAGTACTAATCAAGCGCTTAAATAAACCTTCTGACCAGCCTGTTTCCTTCAAAACCGCAGATGAAGATACTTCTATATAAGCTTGTTCAATAAAAGCTAAGTCAATCATACACATACGACCGAGAGCATCTTTGAGATCTGCGCTTTTACCATCGTTTGTTAAACGTTTACCTACTTCGTAGATGACAGTCGCCATTGCAGGAACAACGTGTTGCGGGCCAATACCAATACGGACGTGAATGAGACCAATCTTCCACCGTCTTTCGGCGTAAGCATCCCCCCAGTTATCCATACCTGTAAACATTTCGTGAAACCATTGAATAAAGGTTTCCCGGAGGCGATGTATGCGACCACTGCCATCATGTAAAATCGCACTCATTTCCGGATCGCGTTCCAAGTAATCATAGAAATATTCAGCCATCTTTGGTGCTATTTCTAAACCCCAATCTGCCTGTGATTTGAGTAATTCTTTGTCCTCAGGGATCAAGCCAACACGCCGTTCTAAGATGGAGAAAAATGTATGTGGATCTAAGGTCATAGTTGAGCTTTCCTAACAATACGCAAAAAATTAGTGTTGGCTGGCGATTAAAAAGAAAGTAAATTACAGCACTTTTGAAGTAAGTGAGGTACATCATGAGTAATGAATAATGAGTAATGAGTAATGAGTAGGAAATTTACTTATTACTCATTACTTTTTTCAATTAGTTACTGTACTTCATAAATATCGCATCTGCTGTATTTAGTTTTACTTTGTAAATCGTAAATTTATCGCAGAAATTTGTTTTGGTTTTTGGATAACATCCGAAAACCAGAATGTTAGCTATATTTTGCTGGTAATTAACTAATTAAAGGTGCAATTTGAGCAACAGCACGTTTGATTTCTAGAAATAACAAGCCTTGTTTGACGGCAGCATTGGCTAATACCAATAAAACTGCATCAGGGCCACAGCTAACTACAATACCAAAGCCTTTTTCCCCTTCCACAACAATCCGGTCAATAGTGCCGCGCACTAATTCGCTACCAATACGTTCACCTAAAGAAAGCATTGCTGCTGACATAGCAGCAGTACGGTCTTCATCCATTTCTGCTGGTAGTACAGAAGCTAAAGCTAAACCATCAGGGCTAACTAAAGCTGCACCTTGAATGTTAGATGTTCCACTGACAAAGTTTTGGAGAACTTCTTGTAACATTGAAATATTAATCATGCTTTCTTCCTCAGTAATTATTGCTAAAGCTGGTTGATTAATTGCCAATGAATTGTTTTGTGAATCTATTGGCAAGTTGGCAGTTGTATCTGCAATCAAAAACATTTTGATAAACGTTCTTGGGAGGAGCCTGAGAATATTTCCCAAATGCATCAATGCTCATCTGCTTACTACAAAATGGATGTTTAAATTATTTGGGGGATGATGAGATTTAAAGCCTCTATAATTGAAGCTTTTTGAGTAGGATTCACCACAGTTAAAGGTGGTTGGTGATTTAAATTTTGCAATCCTAAAGCGATCGCTATTTTTTCCGGTTCCACAGTTCGGGGACAATCAGTATGAGTTAACCCTATCAGTATTGGAATCTGCACCCTTTGGTTAACGAAATCGAGAATCTGAGTCCCATAATGGAAATGTTCTGGGCGATGAGCATCCACAAGCAGGATGCAAGCTTGAACCTGACGAATCAGGATGTCCCACATAAAATCAAATCTGGGTTGTCCTGGTGTGCCATAAAGGTGAATTACTTGATTTGGTACTAGTGTGAGCAGCCCAAAATCCAACGCTACCGTAGTTTTAGTCTTCAGTAGCGCTAATTCATCTGTGCTGTTTTTATCGGTATCAACGGCCTCAATTTCACTAATAGTGCGAATCAAGCTCGTTTTCCCTGCACCTACGCTCCCTGCGATCGCAATGCGTAGGATTTCCATTTAAACCTCCGCAAGGATATTACTTTCCTAGCTACTAGGAAACGTTGGGACAGTTGAGATAATTGCAAATCTGTTTTCTATGAAGGTAAGGCAACAGGCATTACCCACAATGAATTTTAGGAATGCAAATAGACTCTGCGAGTACATCAGTAGTTTTCTTCTACTTTGAGAATTATGTCAGTAAATATTTATCCTCAGTGATGCAATTTACAAAGCAATTGCACCAGATATTTGCACCCTAAATTTTTGATATCCGTATAATAACGGATTTTACACTAGTATTATTTTCATTTTCAAACATTAAACTATTAAATTTTCTTATTTTGGCTATATATAAATGAATATACTCATCATTAATTCTTTATATTCTGCAGTATTTAGTTACTTTACAAGAATAAACAGTAATTACCAGTATTTAGCTGCTTTTATCTCTTTTTATGTAGCTTAAGCAAGTGTTGTCGCTTGATGACGCGTCTAATTGTTTCAGTATTCAGATATGTAAAAAAATCAAGAAATGTAAATTTATATTTTAGTTTCATCAAATATATGCTGTTAAGCAATGTAACTCCAATTACAAATTAGTGAGTTTTTGAATTAGCTGCCCTGGAAGCGAGCAAAATACCACACAATTATTCTGTAGAGAAATTTTGTTTGGATTTACAATTAATTACTGCTCATGAAGGCGATTTGGAGTTTGTGCTTGGTTGCTTGTTTCTGCTTTAGCTGGAGTGGAAACGCTGTTGCGGGGGAATTATCTCAAAGACTAGCAAATTTTCCCCAGTGGGAAAAATTAACTTCTGTGCAACCAGCCGTGGGGGATTTAGCTTATCCTGAGTGGATGGGAGGTTCTTGGCAAGTTACAAGTACATTGGTGAATTTAGTAGCACCTTTAGCACCAGATATTGTTACACCCGGATTTGAAGCTAATCGTCAACAACTCAATCAGCCTGTGAGTTTTCTGGTAAGATTTATTAGAGAAAATTTACCTGTTGCTCACTTAAAAATACTTCCGCAGATAGATGATAGTAAATCAACCACTTTTATAGCCGATAGAGCATTTAATAGTTTGAATTTGGCACGAGCTTATTTAGGTGATGCAGCAGTACTCTCAGTAAAAGTAGATCCAGATTCACCGAATCGTCAGATTACTTTATTACGTGGAGAACGGCAACTAGTTTCCATCGTCACAGCAAGGGCGACAGAAACTACATCTGATGGTAAATTCATCACTACAGAAGTTTTTCAACAACTGTTTAAAGGTGGTTCTCGTCCTTATTTCAATTCTGTAGAATCTACAACTTCCTATCACAAACTTTCTCCATCTAATCCAGCAATCGAAGCCGATCAAGTAACTGCTGTTTACCTATCACCTCAAGATCCAGATTACTTTACCGCAGGCTCAAAGCCAGTTGCTCTTTACCGTTATCGCCTAGAGTTTTCTCCCATTTAATAACTAAATCCTCCCTAAGAATGATTTCATGTTGTTGCTCTTGACTACATTGTAACATAAATGTAGTATAAAGATTCCAAGCTCAAGCTTACGCCCTTGGAAAGAGTGCATCATGACCAAATTTAGAGATATTCTGCATTACTTTCGTCCCTACTGGGGGCTGAGTATATTCAGTATTACAGCATCCAGCATTTACGAAATTATTGATTTGGTTGTACCTTATGCCATTGGACAAATTTTAAACATCTTATCTAGTCAACCATTAGATAAACCACTGGCAGATGCGATCGCCAATTTTTCCAACCTAATTAATTACCCAGTTAATAACAATCTATCTTTAGGTGTATTGCTGGGGATAATTTTTGTTGTAACTGTTGTGAGAGCGCCTACCCAGCCTTGGTTAACTAGTTGGTTTCATTGGGATATAGCATTAAGAGCGCGTCGAGAACAAACTCAAACAGCAATTGCTAAAATTCTCACTCTCCCACTAGAATTTTATGATGAAAATAACCCTGGACGTATTGCCGGTAGAGTAGCTAGAGGTCTTACGAATCACACTTGGACATATCCCGAAATTGCCGGTCAGTTAATTCCTAAACTGCTGCGAGTGCTGGGAATCTTTGTATTTATCATGTTAATTGATTGGCGGATTGCGACTTTATATCTAATTTCTTTTGTAATTATTCTGTGGTTCAGTTTGAAAGATTTACAAAGAATAATTGGGTATGAAAGCCGCCTAGATAAGTACATGGAAAATACCGAAAGTCGCACTTCTGAACTCATCACCAATATTAAAACGGTGAAAGCATTTGCCACGGAAGCAGAAGAACTCAAGCGACAACAGCAACGCTTAACTAGGGAACTGAAAGTAGTAGATTATCGCATCCACAAAGGTTACGTAAATCTGCTAACTTGGCAAAAAACTGTAATTCAGTTTTGCGTATTTACCATTTTGGGTTTAACTTTAGCAGCCACAGTAGGCGGAAAGATTTCTCTTGGTCATTTTGTGATGACTTTAACTCTTTCCAGCATGGCTTATGCTGAATTAGAACCGATTAGCAACCTCGCAGAAGTGTTTGCGCGGCGCTATTCTTCGATGATCCGGTTTCACGAATTTTTGCGCGAGCCAGTTGGTGCTGAAGCAAAGAGTTTGTTAGCTGAAACTAGCGAAAGAGAATTGCCTTATCAATTTACCGGCAAAATCGAATTATCCCATGTCACTTTTGGCTATAGTGCCAACCGTCTAGTTCTACAAGATATCAACTTATTAATTGAGCCATACCAAACAATAGCCTTAGTTGGTCGTTCTGGTTCTGGTAAATCGACCTTAGTCAAGCTGTTGTTACGCTATTTTGACCCGCAACAAGGCCAAATTCTGATTGATGGTCAAGATATTCGCACATTAGATGTAGGTAATTACAGACGCAGACTAGCGATCGTTCATCAAGAAGTAGATATCTTCAACGGCACTGTGTTAGATAATCTCACCTATGGTAGACCAAATGCCACTTTGGAGGAGGTTAAGGAAGCCTGTAGGATTGCCAGAGTTGATGAAGTCGTACAACACCTACCCCAAGGTTATTACACCGTAGTTGGGGAACGTGGTGTGAGATTATCTGGTGGACAAAGACAGCGCTTAGGAATTGCCAGAGCCTTGCTAGTAGAACCAGACGTGCTGGTTTTTGACGAAGCAACCTCCAGCCTAGATTACGAGTCTGAGCGTTCCATTCAGTTGGCGATGCGATCAATTCAAGGTACTCGCACCACAATTATCATTGCTCACCGCCTAAGTACAGTGCGAGAAGCCGATAAAATTGTCGTTCTCGATGCGGGAAGAATTGTAGAAGTGGGTAGCCACGAAGAACTGTTGCGCCAAGAAGGTATTTATCGCCGCTTGCATTCCTTGCAAGAAACAGGCGAACTCCTGAGTTAGTTTAAAGGCGGTGGTAGCCACCACCGCTATTTTTTCAGGGATTCCCAAAAATCAATACCCATTCCTGGCTCGATATGACTGTTTCTCCACCTACTCGTAGTAGTCTGCCAAAGTCTTTTTGACAGGCGGGGGAAAGGTGAAGGGGAAAAGGGTAAAGGCTTTAAACCCTTCCCGACACCTGTCAATATTTGTGTGTTGAACTAGTAGAGACGCGATCAATCCCATCTCTACCCAGATCCCCTGCTGTCAAGGCGAGGAAATATTTTTTATTTATTATTCCCTAACCCCTTGCCATTTATAAAAATTGGCGCTACTATTATAAATCGTGAGACAAATGGGTCGGTGTCCGAGTGGTTAATGGAGACGGACTGTAAATCCGTTGGTTTACGCCTACGCTGGTTCAAATCCAGCCCGGCCCACCACTTCACAGGTAGGAGTTATAATCTCTGAGAGATTGGTAAAGCTCACAAGATTATAGCTCTTAACTCAAAATCAAAGTTAAGTTTGCCCGTGTGGCTCAGTGGTAGAGCACACCCTTGGTAAGGGTGAGGTCACGAGTTCAATCCTCGTCACGGGCTTTTTATTCCAATCTATCTAACTTTGTCTCCTGTTGTCAATTACTGCACTATTTGTCCGTGTTGACAAATTTCTATTACTGAGAATGACTTGTTCACTGACCAAATAAAGGCTGCTCTTAACACATTAAATGTCATTATTGCTGAGTTTATTTACTAATTTCTCAAGTCAAAAGATTGGACTCGTGACCTCTTTTAACCCACCTTTTAATTTATGAAAGGGAACAGGGAATAGGGAACAGGGAATAGGCAACGGGCAACTCTTAAAACTAAGCCACCCACAAGGGGGAGCCAGTCTCGTGGGCGGGTTTCCCACGCCAGTCCGCACAACGGGGGGAACCCCCGCAAGCGGCTGGCTCGACTTGAGAGAACTGGCGTTGGGGTTTCAACCAACAAGCGCGATACAAGGATTATTTCGCCCACAATTCCACTCGGCTTAAAACCAAGATCCGGGCTACTTTTTTCTTCTGTTCCCTCTTGCCTGTTCCCGCCCCGTTGGCGTAGCCTCTCCGCAGGAGAAGGGGCTGGTAAATAAGAACTTTCAAACCGCCTCAAGCTGGGAAACTCTTTCGGATGAATCCTTCAGATGCTTTACTGCACGTGTGGCTGCACTCACCGCCCAAGCAACTGGCTTCCCTACGGAATTCCAAAAATCAAATATGAATCCTATGGCTTTAGCACAGATGCGTTAGCGATAGCGTAACGCATCCTACGTGCTTCAAAAATCAAATATGAATCCTATTTCAAACTAATGTTATTAAATACCGACAGAAGGTAGCTGGCCTTGTAATAAATCAAATTTAGATTGAGTGCAACTAGCACAGTTGCAACCAGCTTGCTCGAGAATTGAATGAGATGCTGCAGCCATTTTGGGCGCTACTAATTCAGAACTTGGTTGTGCAGATACTACTAAGGTGACTTGTGTAGTAGATGCAGATTGTAGGCTGGAAGCTTGTGCTGGATTAGCTACCCACAGAATAGAGGCTAGAAAAACAGGAAAGGCAAGCAACATCAATTTGATTAAGTTCATAAATTCGCAAATACAGACTACTTTTGATAGAGAATAGTTAAACCGAGATTACTACAATCAATGACTGGTAAATTTCTCAATTGTTGCCTAGATTTCAGCATCAAAGCTAAAGTCTTTGGTTATACAAATTAAACCTGTTTAGACAGGCTTGATAGTAATCCAATTATGAAATAAACCTTTGATAAGATAGATTCTTATCGATACATGAGATTAGCATATCTAGGCTAAGACAAACACTTAAGTATTTTATTGTTTTGTATTACTTAATTTATACCTAAATGGTTAATCAGGCAATACTTTTGACCAAATCAGCAATTCTCCTTGTTCGCCGCCTGCTGCCAGATAATTACCTTGGGGATGCCAAGCTAGGCAAGAAAATCCTGCTGATACACCTGTAAGAATTTGACTAACTTCTTGGGCGTTATCCCATAGACATAGCCAGCCATCAGCGGCGGCGGAAGCCAAAAGGAAGCTGTTTGGTGCAAATGCGATCGCACATATTACTTCTACATGATTAGTTAAAACTCGTGCTTCCCAACCAAGGGAATCATCTTCTAACTTTTCCCAAACTACAATACCTTCGACGCTGGAGGAGGCTAAAATTGGCGCGCCTAATTGAGTGGTAGCTTCTGACCATGCTAATTGGCGAATTTTACCAGGAAAGCCGCGCATTACCCAAGGGTCAGGGTTACCCCACTCCAAAACGGTGACGCTGCGATCCATGTTGCCAGAAGCTAGGAATTTGCTATCGGGTGACCATGCCATAGCTACACTCACAGTAGGCATGGATAAGATGTATGGTTCATCATCCCAGTCTTGAGTTTGCCAAATTTTGACTCCCTGATAACCGCTAATGGCTAAGTATTGCCCATCCTTGCGCCAGTCAATCCCCAAGACTGAAGAGTTATCGAAATTTAGGGTAACGACAATATCATTAGTCTCTGCATCCCAAACTTGCACATAACGCCCCAAACTAAACGCTAGTTGGTTACTAGTGTGGTTCCAAGCCAGTTTATCAACCCATGCAGGGGCATTTTCTAAGGTGGTAATTAATTCGTTATCTTGCCAAATTTTTACCTGTCCATCCTGTCCGCCAATAGCTAAGAAATTGCCATCTGGGGAAAAGGCGATGCAGTCTGCTGATTTACCATTCGCAGCTTGCAAGGTAATTAAATCAGCATCATTCCACATTATCACCTCCCCAGCCGCAGAAGTTGCCGCTAAGTTTTTACCATCAGGCGACCAAGCGATCGCAGTGACATAATCTGCAAGTAGTCCCGAAGAGTATTCTTCAAATTCCTGGGTTTTGGTGGTTGTGGGGTTCATAGGTTAGGTATTGGGGAACTCGGGGCCCCCTCTGGGGATAAGGGGTAATGGGGATTGGGGAAAGGGAAAGGGGGAAAGGGAAAGGGGGAAAGGAAAATTACCAATTACCTATTACACAATGCCCTATGCCCTATGCCCCATGCCCTATGCTTATATTTTCAAACTAAACAGGCTAAGAAATCTTGTTTGAGTTTGGCTTCGTCAAGGTTGCGACCGATGAAAACTAGTTCGTTTTTGGGGGTTTCATTGGGCTTCCAAGGGCGATCGGGTCTGCCATCAAAGATCATATGCACACCTTGGAAGACAAAGCGATTTTCTTCTCCGGCAATATTTAAAATGCCTTTCATGCGGAAAATATCGGGGCCTTGGGTACGTAGTAACTCGCTCATCCAATTGTTTAATTTTTGTCCATCGATTGCGCCTTGTTCTACCAAAGCTACAGAATAAACTGTTTCATCATGTACGTGGGCATCTTCACCTAAAAAGTTAGGATCTATTTCTAAAGCGCGATTTAAATCAAAGGCGTTGACACCCAATAAGGCATCCATTGATAATTCTGAATTGCGGGTACGGTAGATTTTTGCTAATGCATTCATACCCCGAATCCGTCTTTCTAGTTCTTCGAGAACATCGGGTGTGACTAAATCCGTTTTATTTAATAAAATTACGTCTGCAAAAGCAATCTGTTCTTGGGCTTCGTCGGCTTCCCAATGCTGCCAGATATGTTTGGCATCAACAACTGTCACGACTGCATCTAAAGCCAGTTGGCTTTGCATATCTTCATCGACAAAGAAGGTTTGAATTACTGGTGCTGGGTCAGCTAAACCTGTAGTTTCAATTACTAAATGGTCAAACTTATCGCGCCGCTTCATTAAGTTACCAATGATGCGAATTAAGTCACCTCGAACTGTACAACAAATACAGCCGTTATTCATTTCAAAAATTTCTTCATCGGCATCAATAACCAATTGATTATCAATGCCGACTTCCCCAAATTCATTGACGATAACGGCGACTTTTTTACCGTGTTCGTAGGTGAGGATGTGATTTAGTAAGGTTGTTTTACCTGCACCGAGATAGCCAGTTAAAACAGTTACAGGTACAGAATTAGATGTTTCAGCAGAGATCATAATCTCAAAGTAATTGTAGTGATAATCATTATCTGCCTATGATAGCGCTTGTTAAAGTTTAGCTACACTAGCGTCAGCAGCGTGGGCTGAAGATTATTTTAACCAAGGAGTTCCTTGGGGTTAGGTTAGGCGTTATGCTCAGGAATCTTATCTAGTCTGCCAAAGTTGTTTTGACAGGCGGGGGAAAGGGTAAGGGGAAAAGGGTAAAGGTTTAAAATCCTTCCCCTTTCCTCAATCTACACTTGTCAATATTTGTGTGTTGAACTACTACTCTTGCAATAACGCAACTGCCAGCCATCAGCAGTTGGCTGTTGTTATTTATATTATCAAATTTGCAATTGTAGCATTTTTGTGAGAATTTCCTCTTTCTAATCAAACATACTCTTAAAAGATGATTGATTTGGCAGTAAAAGGAAGTGAAAAAGACAAAACTGCTGGAATTATGTCTCCAGGAATTTTTCTCTATAAAACCATAATGCATTATCCATCAAGAAAATTTTTAAATCATTGATATTTTTTTATCTGATTAATTAAAAGACAAAAATCCTTTAGTTATGTCTTATCTCCTATTTTTAACTATTGAATACTCAGTTGATATCGTTGAAAATAGATTCAAGAGTTAAGCAAACAAAAGCTTAATTCCCAAACAACTCACTTATACCAGGTAAAACAATCATGTCTAGAATTACAATTTCTGACTTGGCTATCGACTCCAATTCTTTCATCAATGAAGTAGCTGAAACTGAAGCTGCATTTGTTAACGGTGGTAGCTTGGATACATTTAACGCTGGATTCGGTAAATTTGTAACAACCTTAGCTTTCATCTTATTAAAGGCATACAAAATAGGTTTAAAAGCTGAGATAGTGTCCCAGTTTCTCAACCTTGGTTAATAGCTAATATTGGAGATTACTTTCTAGGACTAATAATAATTTGTCCATAGAAAATTGAATTAGTAAATAACTTGTCAGTAAGGTGCGTTAATCTTAAGATTAACGCACCATTCTGTATAAAAATGCGTTCTGTGCTTCAAGCAATTGCTGAAAAAATTATGCATTATAAGCGCCATAATATTATGCCTATAACCCCGAATTCTTAAATAATTCGGGGTTCTAAGCTATATGTATAATCTAAATATTATGAAGCTATCCTGAGCAATTCCTGAACTGGTTGAGAGTAAGTATCTGATTCAAAATGAGGAATAATCTCTAATTGAGCAATTTGTTGTTTTAGCCAATCTGTGAATAAATCACCCATAATCTTTAAGCATAACTGCTCGTCTAATTTTGGTTGAATGATTTCTTCTACCCAAATTAGATGAACTTTTTGGGCGATCGCAATGGGTTTGAGTAACTCTGGAGGATTAGCAATAAACACTGCAGATGCAATATCTGGTTTAAATTCGTGGCGATGTTTAATTCCCCTATAGCCTCCAGCGCGACGGATTTCGGGACTTTGGATATGTTGACGAGTGACATCTTGGAAGGTGATTTCACCTTCGCTAACTGCATAAAATAATTCCCAAGCTAAATCTTCATCATCCAAGACAACTTCATAGGTAACAGCAGCTAAATAATTTAGTTGATTTTCATAAAAGTATGGCTCAACTTTATCGGCAAATAAATGATGCGCTAATTTAACGGATATCAAGTTTCTTTCTGCTAGTTGTTCAAAATCTTCTAGAGAAAGATAATGTTTTTGTAGCCAATTCCAAGTATCTTCGGCTTTGATGAGTCGGTTGGCTGCGCGCAAAGCATCAGCCGCCTGTTGTAGTTCTTCTACTTCTACTTTAATACCTGCTTCTCTGGCTGCGTTAGAGATAATTTTGTGAGTGGCGATCGCTTCCAATAAATTAGGTACTTGGCAGGAAATTTTTACTTGATCAATGATTTCTTTTTGAGATACATTCAAAATTTTTGACATTTGCTATTCCTCCGATATTTTTAATTAATTTAATCAGCCATTAATTACAGGTTTAAACCACCTTTTTGTAATTGTTTAAACGGATCTAAGATAAAATCTATGAGGCGACGCTGACGGACAATTACTTCGGCTGTTGCTGTTTGTCCAGGGGTTAATGGTATAGGTTTATTACCAACTTGGATATAAGATTGATTTAGGGCAATTTCCATTTCAAAAACTTCTATTTTACCTTGGGGAGTTTCCATTAATTTGGAATCTGGTGAAAGTCGAATGACTTTACCTGTTACTACTCCATAATCTTGGAATGGATAGGCATCAAACTTAACTTTGACTGGCATTCCTACTTTCAAAAAACCACTTTCTTGACTAGGTATATTAGCTTTCATCACAAATGGAATGCCCTGTGGAGAAATTCGGGCAATGGTTTCACCAGTTTGGACAAATACCCCTGGTTTTTTAATTGGCATATTAAAAATTACACCATTAAGAGGTGATTTAACCAATCTTTGTGCCATTTGGATTTTGATGGAAGTAATTTGGCTTCTGGTTTGGGCGATTTCTGATTTCAGACTAGTAATTTGGGTTTGCATATCTTTCAGTTGTTCCTGATTTTTTAACAAAGCCAATTTACCAGCATGGACTACAGTTTTATAACTATTTTGTTGTTCTTGTAGTCGCAATTTGGCTTGCTGAATATCTGCCTGAGCTTGACGCATTATTCCCTGGTAGCGGTTTTGTTCTTCTTGGAAGCGTAATTTTGCTTGTTTAACATCTGATTCACTTTGTTCAAACAGTCTTTCACTTTCATCAGCAATTTTTTCCAGTTCTACAACTTTAATTTGAGGCACTGCACCCTGGTTTCCTAGGGGTCGGTAACGTTGAATTTCTAATAAATCTCTTTGCCAACGACTTGTAGATAACTTATAAGCAGTCTGAGTGGAAATTTGGTTTTGTTCAGCTTGACTAACTAATGCTAGTTTCTCCAGTTTTTGTAGATTATAAGTACTCTGTCTCGCATCTAAATTTTGCTGTGCTTGATTGACTTGGGCAAGTTTTTCTAATTCTTGAGATTGGTTTTGTTGTTCTTGAACACCAATTGCTAATCGTAATTGGTTTTTGAGGAGTTCTACTTGTGCTAATCGATTTTGTAATCCCTCTAACTTTGCTTGTCCCTGTTGTAAATCAGTTTTGAGGACATTAGAATCTAGTTCTACAAGTAACTGGCCTGCTTTTACAGTTTCGCCTTCTTTCACCTTGACAGCAATAATATTACCAGCAGCTTGAGAGTCTAATCTGAGAGTTTCACCTAATGGTTCAATACGTCCTCTCGCACTTCCTGTCTCATCAACTTGTGAAAGCATTGCCCAAGGTAAGGCGATCGCACTAAAACCCACCAGTAAATATAATAAGGATCTTGTCCAACGTCTGGGTAAGGCATCTAGTAGTTCTTCTGTACCATAATGCCAATCATGAGCATGATCTGCTTTAGCTTGATTGTCTTCAATACTTGTTGATTTATTACTTGCTTGCTCAGTTAATATCGATGATGAATTATTAGCAGGATTAGGCATAGTAGAATAATGAGTTTCTCAGATTTACTGAAACAATAAACTGCTATTTAACTTGAATATATGCACCAAAAAGTCTAACTTAGCAATCAAACTGCTTGGGCGAGTTGTTGTTGATTGAGGTAGTAATAATGACCTTTCTTGGCGATTAATTCCTCATGAGTACCGCTTTCTATTAATAAGCCGCGATCCAACACCAAAATCACATCAGCATTGCGGATTGTAGAGAGACGGTGGGCAATAATTAAGCTGGTACGCCCGCGCAAGATTGTATTTAAATTGTTCTGAATAATGCGTTCTGATTCTGCATCTAAATGACTGGTAGCTTCGTCAAAAATTAATAAGCGCGGATTACCTAATAAAGCACGTGCAATTGCTAGACGTTGACGTTGTCCACCAGATAGCATTCCACCACCTTCACCGATTTGGGTTTCGTAACCCATTGGTAATTGTTGAATAAATTCATCTGCACCAGCTAAACGCGCTGCTGAAATAATTTCTGCTAAAGAAGCTTCTGGAACAGCGATACTAATATTTTCGCGAATTGTACCGCCAAATAAAAACGTATCTTGATCGACAACACCAATTTGAGAACGTAGCGATCGCAACGCTAAACTATTAACATCATGACCATCAATGAGAATTTTGCCGTCTGTGGGCGGATATAAACCTAAAATCAGTTTAGCTAGGGTGGTTTTTCCGGAACCACTACGTCCTACCAAGGCTACTGTTTGTTCTGGCTGAATTTCAAAATTTAGGTTTTCCAGGACATTAATATCACTATCAGGATGATAGCGGAAGCTCATATTCTCAAAGCGAAGATGACCGCGAATTGCTGATAAAACTTGACGTGGTTGATGGTGTAAATCTTCTTCTGGTTCGGCTGCAAGTACATCATTAATTCGTTCCGTGGAAATAATTACTTCTTGTAATTCATTCCAGAGAACGGTGAGACGTTGAAAGGGATTAATGACGTTACCTAACAACATATTGAAAGCAACTAATTGCCCAATTGTCAGTTGATTTTGAATTACTAGCCAAGCACCAAACCAAAGTAATCCTGTAGTGGCTAAAGTTTCAATGGTCGAACTAAAAACTTGCATTCGGTTACCAATTACTTGACCACCAAACATTTTTTTAGTCAAATTATTCAGTAATTCTTCCCAACGCCAGCGCACAGTTTGTTCAATTGCCATTGAGCGAATAGAACGAATACCAGTGAGAGATTGAATTAAATAACTATTCTCCTTAGCTAAAGCCTGAAAAACTTCTCGACTAATCCGCCGAAAGAAGGGTGTAGCAACTATTGCCAAAATTAAAAATGGCGGCACAATTGCTAGTGCTAACAATGCCATTTGCCAGCTATACCAAAACATTAATCCCACATAGATAAATACTGTCAATAAATCTAAAACAATTGACAGGGCTTCACCTGTAAGAAAACGCTGGATTTTCTGATTTTCTTGCACACGAGAAATAATATCACCGACGTAGCGCGACTCAAAAAATGCTAAAGGTAAGCGGAATGTATGTTTGATAAAACCTACCATTAACGCTACACCGATGCGGTTAGCTGTGTGATCTAGCAAGTATTGTCTGAGTCCATTGAGGGCGACACGAAATAATCCAAAAATTACTAAGCCACAACCTACAGCAGTTAAGGTGAGAGTGCTACCTTGAACAATTACTCTATCCAAAAGTAATTGAGTGAATAGAGGCGTAATTAATCCAAATAACTGGATAAATACAGAAGCAATAAAAACTTCTAGTAAGACTAACCAATGAGGTTTAACTAACTCAAATAACTGCCAAAATGGTGTATTGGCTTCTTCGCTTTCTTTGAAGAGGGCGGTAGGTTGTAATAATAAAGCATAACCAGTCCACCCAGATTGAAATTGAGTATGGGTAAGGGTACGTTGACCGATCGCCGGATCGCCCACAATTACCTGTTTTTTGGTAACCTCATAAACGACAATATAATGATTACCCTCCCAATGAGCGATCGCAGGTAGTGGTTGTTGAGCTAATTTGTCTAGGCTAGCTTTAACTGGACGGCTAGCAAAACCAATACTTTCAGCTGCTGTGGCTAAACCTCGCAGTGAAACCCCGACGCGGTTGACGTTAGCTAACTCTCGCAATCTATTGATACTAAAGCGTTTACCCCAATAGCGCCCTAGCATAACTAAACAAGCTACACCGCAATCGGTAGCACTTTGTTGTTCAAAGAAGGGATAGCGTTGAGTTAATTTTGCCCATAAATGTTTGGCTTTGACTTGAGGAGTGGGGAAATAAGCCCGTGGTTGGGGCTTCTTGGGGGTAATGTTTGCGGGAAAGGGGATAACATTGGGAATTGTAGATTGGCGATGATTTTGAGCTTCTTGAGAATTAGTCAACTCTGCTAATTGCTTTGCACGTACCAAAAGGCGATCGCAGATTTTAGGATATTTAGTCATCAAAGTCTGCAATATATCGATGCTGAGATAACAGAGTTTTAAATTTGTTGAAGCCCTCGCCGCATAAAAGCTCAAGTTTTCTTGAGGAAACAAGGTGATTTCACCAAATGATGACCCAACTGCAAGAGTAGAAATTAAGTTACCATCACTATCTAGTAATCTGACTTTACCCGTCAGCACTACATAAATTCCCGCTTGAGCATCTTTTGATTGCCAAAATAGTTTTGCTACGGCTGGTTCCACAATTTCAATTTTTGCCCAGCAAGTCTGCAATTCTCTGTCTGTAAGGTTTTCACCTAAGGTTTGATTCAGTAATTGACTTAATTGTTCTTGGGAAAAATTTGTTTTCATTCTTGCTTTGATATTCCAAATTTATCTATTAATTTGAACTAGATTGAATGATTGATATATATGAGCATCACTGTGAGATTGTAAGTCACTAATTCTTACACCAGTCACCTTAATTGCTGGAGACTCTACTTTTTTAGATGAGCGTTGTTTTTGAGTAGCTAAACCCATATCTTTGAGTAAGCGATTAATGTGACGATTGCTAATCTCAATACCAAATTCAGTAGCCAAATGTTTGCTTAACCATTGAGATGTCCAACTACTAAATGCATAACCATAATTGCGGGGGCTATGACTGAGCAATTCTTTTAATCTGGCTATATATTGTTGGTTTACTGTTTTTGGTCTACCGATTAGTTTTTGTTGCCATTGCTCCGCTAAACCTGCTTTGGCAATAGTAATCCAGTAACGTGCCATTTCCTGAGAACAACCTAAAATCTGGCAAATTTCTGTTTGGGATTTACCCATATCTGCCAGCAGCATAATCTCTAATCTCTTACGATATTCTGGTTGCAGATTCCCTTGTAAATTTTTTAATAAATTCTGATGCTGTTCGGGGGTAAAAAACTTATTTTCAATATTTTCAAACTTATTTCGTGACATACAATTGACCATTAAATCTAAATTGTTTCCCAATAAATCTACCGTTGTGCTGTCCTGAAGATGGCACAAACTATTGAGGAATGCTCAAACTTTTTATCTTATTTACCCATTGATGAATTTGTTACTTTGTGAGACAAGATTTTTAACTCGCTTCTTTGCAATAGTAAGCGCAGCGTCTCACAGAGAAAAACGCCAAGAGGAGCAGATAATCATTCAGTAAAATTTAATACAAAACTGGTATCAGAAATAATTAGCTGTCAATAATTATCTCTGTTAATTTATGCCATTGTTTAACAACAAATAGAAACGCCAGGACGTAAAAATCATAACAGAGCAGTTATGTTTAACTGTCATATTGGGTAGTTGTAGATGCTTAACCCATATGATTTTTTGGTTAACAGATTTATGTAATTAGTAGCTATCTGAAAACCAGTTAATTGTGGTAGCAACAAAGCATCACACTGTGTATTCACGCACTATATTGTTGTAGTCTCTCATCTGAGAGAATGTCAAGGCTTAATTGCATGAAAAATCTGATTTTTAACGATTATTCCTGTGAATTGAACAAATTTATGGACATCAAAGCCCTGAAAATAGGTACTTATATTTGTGCATCTATCTAAAGATAGAAATTTAATTAAAATATTGGACGTATTAATTGAGACTGAATTTTTGTACAGGCAAATATGCAATAATTTCGGAAATTTTAGCTGCAAGTTATTGTGAATTGTAACTTACAAAAGTTAGCTTGATGCAGAATTAAGGTAACAACTAAGCTGATTGATCAGGAAAGAATCAGATAAAAAATTACTTAAAAATAAGTTACATACTTAATTTACAAATTTATACCAAATCAAAAAATGTTTGCGACACATCAATATATTCTAGAGGGCACGGCGTGCCTATTGGTGTCAACTTAACGTGAAACCCGCTCTTGTGCAAGGTTTCGCCCTCACCCCCAACCCCTCTCCCGGCGGGAGAGGGGAGCAAGAGATTTAATTCCCCTTCTCCCCCAGGAGAAGGGGTTAGGGGATGAGGGCGCGAGGTATTTGTACAACGCCCGCCCTATATAGCTTTTAGCTTAAGTTGACACGTATGCGGCGTGCCGTGCCCCTACCATCTGTTGCATTCTTTTTTCAAATTAGTATTACTCAACAAAAAAACCGAATAATAATTTTGGAGGGGGTTTGGGGGAGAATCCCCCAATTCTTCTGGCTTCTTTAATCAGTAATAACAAATCAAAAAATGTTTGCGACGCATCAATATCTTCCAGAGGGTGCGGCACACGGTGCCCCTGTCATCTGTCGCATTCTTTTTTCAAATTAGTATTACTCAACAAAAAAACCGAATAATAATTTTGGAGGGGGTTTGGGGGACGCAACCGTCACCCAATCGGGGGTTTGGGGGAGAATCCCCCAATTCTTCTGGCTTCTTTAATCAGTAATACCAAATCAAAAAATGTTTGCGACGCATCAATATCTTCCAGAGGGCGCTGCACGCCATGCCCTTACCATCTGTCGCATTCTTTTTTCAAAATGGTTTTTTCTGACAACAGCGCTGAATAAACGGGTAAATATGATTTTGGGTTTAATTAAGTAAAAAAGGGAGTACGGCTTCGAGAACCTCTGCAGGGTATTCTTCATGTAAACCTAAAGAACCCGGAAGCACAACACTAGTTATCCCTGGTAACGCCGCCATAGCTTGCATTTCGGCTGTTGATTTCGGCGGGCCAGATTCGGAAATTATCATCATCAGTGGCGCAGAAAGTGACTGGATTAATCCCAGAAACTCAGATTGCTCATGCACTGCATCGATGTTACCAGTCACAAAGGCCGCCGAAGCAAATCGCGCTCCTGGTTTTTGAGTGGTTTGCCATTTCTTTTCCATAAAATGAGGAGTCAGTCTCGCCGCATCCACAAAGACATGGCGACGGTACATAAAATTTAAAAAAGATGGCAGAGTATTGAGTTTGTAGAGGAATTGCCCCACAATAGGCGATCGCACTAATCCTCTCACCATACCCGCAATTTGAGGATTTGCCCCCATTGTCGGTAAAGGGCCACGCCAAGTGGGAGCTACTAATACTATTTTGGCAAAAGCCGTAGGTTGTTTGACAGCTAATTGCAACACATAACTAGCCGCATGACCAGCAGCCAACACATTAATTGCTGTGTTAAATACAGCGTTAATAAAATCTGCTAAAAATTGCTGATATAACTCTGGACGGTAATCTAAACTGGGGCGAGAAGATTCGCCAAAACCAGGCCAATCTACAGCGACAACTTGAAAATGGGGAGCTAATAACCTCGCTAGTTCACCCATTTCTTCACGAGTGGATACGCTGCTGAAAGCCGGGAGTAGCAAAAGTGGCGCACCTTGTCCCAAGGTTTCGTAAACCACTCGCAAAGATTGGTTTTCCCAATTCCAGAGAAATTCTTTAACTACTCCACCAAATCCAACAGCATCATCGGTGGATAATAAATTGGTAGACATGAGTTTTTACTCGACACTCAGTATTTATTCTTCTAACTTACATTCCAGCGCTTTTTTTTGCATTGTTTTAAAAATGTTATAAAAACCGTTAGCGCGGGAAGGTGTGAGGCTGACATTTAAACCAGTGTCTTGAATAAAATCTGGTGTCAGTTGCACAATTTCTGTAGGAGATAAGCCATTTAAACCTTCAATTAATAGTGCTACTAATCCCTTAGTTAATTGAGAATCGGAATCTCCTTGATACTTAACTTTCCCTTCCTCCAAGCTGGCGGTGACATAAACCTGAGAAACGCAACCAGGTACTTTATTTTCTGCTACCTTGTCAGCTTCTGGGAACTCTGGCAACTTTTGAGCATACCAGATGAGCTGTTCATAGCGCCGTTTTGGGTCAGAAGCGCGTTGAAAGCGTTGCACAATTTTAGCAAGAGCAGGTGGTAAAGAGTTTGTAGAAGAAGACATAAAAGCAGCTGCAAATAAATCAGTCTTCTCTTGAGTGTAAATTATCTAGAGAGCGATCGCGTTTATCATGAGCATTTGCCAAAACTGAAAAGCTAGTACTTTCCATACCACTCAAGTTGCTTATGATATACATTGTAACTACACTGTAATTATGAGCCAGTTGAGATTCGAGTGGGACGAACGCAAGGCGAGATCTAATGAGCAAAAGCATGGTGTATCGTTCGAGGAGGCAGAAACTGCTTTTTATGATGAGAATGCTCGAGTAATATACGATCCTGAGCATTCTAGAGAAGAGGATCGCTACATACTTTTAGGTGTGAGTGATTCACTACGTTTGTTATTGGTCTGTCATATTTATCAGGACAGTGAGGGGGTTATCCGCATCATCTCGGCTCGAAAGGCTACGAAAAAAGAGCGTCAGCAATACTACAGTTTTTTCTTATGAAAGAAGAGTACGATTTCTCCCAATCTGTTAAAAATCCATATTTGAAGAAGCTGAAGAAGCAGGTGACAATTCGGCTGGAAGAAGATGTGGTTGATTATTTTAAAGCCTTAGCTGAAGAAACAGGCATTTCCTATCAAAGTCTCATCAATCTTTACTTACAGGATTGTGTAAAATCTCAGCGCAAGCCGTCTTTAGAGTGGGTAAGTAAGGTCTAACAAATAAATTACGCGTTTATCATGAGCATTTGCCAAAACTTGCGTGTTCATCTTTCAATAAGCAAGTATTGGCAGATTTCGCTTTTGTGTAAAATGCAGCATTAATATTTTTGGTGAAGCAATATCTCAAAAAATCGATGAAATACCAAAACCCCTTCAATGAAAAAACATATAAGCTCTCCCACAACAGTTCCGAGACACGGTAAAGTACAAATTAAAGTGTCCCACCTAACTTTAAATTAAGTACACAAGGAGCATATACAGATGGGGAAGGGGAGGTTAGAAGCATTCAGTGATGCCGTGATTGCAATTATTATTACAATCATGGTGTTAGAACTGAAGGTGCCGCATAGTGCTGATGTAGCTGCTCTGCGTCCGCTCATTCCAGTATTTTTTAGCTATTTGCTAAGTTTTATTTTTCTCGGTATTTACTGGAACAACCATCATCATTTATTGCAAGCAGTCCGTCACGTGAATGGACGTATTCTTTGGGCTAATGCACATCTGCTGTTCTGGTTGTCGGTAATTCCTTTCGCTACCGGCTGGATGGGCGAGAACCACTTTGCTCCTGTACCAGTTGCCCTTTATGGTACGGTACTTTTATTCTCTGCGATCGCTTACTATATTCTCACCTTGAGTTTGATTGGTCATCACGGTAAAGATTCAACTTTAGCGTCTGCACTCGGTCGAGACTTAAAGGGCAAGATATCACTAGTATTGTATGCTGTGGGAATTCCACTTTCCTTTGTTAACTCATGGTTAGCTTGTGGGCTATACATTATGGTTGCGGTGATGTGGTTGATTCCTGACCGTCGCATTGAAAGACATTTGACTTCGGAAAAAGCGCGATAAGATAACGCAATACCATTGTTGCGATCGCTATAACCAATGGGGCTAGAGATTAGCCCCTAATTCATATCTATAACTAAGGCTCAGAATGACATTCGTATTTTTTGAAGGTTTTAGTTGAGGAATCAACACTATTTCCGGCTTCAGGGGAACTGATAACACAGCTACAATAGTACCCTAAAGAAGGATTATGCCCGATTTTTGATTTTATGACTTCTGCTACAACCGTCAAAACTGAATACGAAGCGATTATTGGTTTAGAAACCCATTGTCAGCTGAGTACCAACACCAAGATTTTCTCTAGCAGTTCTACAGCATTCGGTGGTGACCCTAATACTAACATTGACCCAATTTGTATGGGTTTACCTGGGGTTTTACCTGTACTCAACCAAAAAGTATTAGAATATGCCGTCAAAGCGGGTTTAGCTTTGAATTGCCAAATCGCCAAATATAGCAAATTTGACCGTAAACAGTATTTTTATCCTGATTTACCCAAAAATTACCAAATATCTCAATATGACTTGCCAATCGCTGAACATGGTTGGTTAGAAATTGAATTGGTAGATGCTGATGGTAACCCCACTCGCAAACGCATTGGGATTACCCGTCTGCACATGGAAGAAGATGCAGGTAAATTAGTACATGCAGGTAGCGATCGCCTTTCTGGTTCTACCTATTCTTTGGTAGATTACAATCGTGCTGGTGTACCTTTGGTAGAAATTGTTTCAGAACCTGATTTACGTTCTGGACAAGAAGCAGCAGAATATGCTCAAGAATTACGGCGAGTTTTACGCTATCTGGGCGTAAGCGATGGCAATATGCAAGAAGGTTCTCTACGTTGCGATGTCAATATCTCTGTGCGTCCTATAGGACAAAAAGAGTTTGGCACAAAAGTAGAGATTAAAAACATGAACTCATTCAACGCCATCCAAAGGGCGATTGAATATGAAATTGAACGCCAAACTGCGGCTGTAGAAGCCGGAGAACGCATTATCCAAGAAACGCGGCTGTGGGAAGAAGGTTCGCAACGTACAGTTAGTATGCGGACTAAAGAAGGTTCTAGCGATTACCGCTATTTCCCGGAACCAGATTTAGCACCCATTGAGGTTTCTAACGAACAATTAAACAACTGGCGCGGCGAACTTCCCGAACTACCCGCACAAAAACGCCATCGTTATGAAACTGAGTTAGGGCTTTCGGCTTACGATACCAGAGTTTTGACAGAGGATCGGCCTGTAGCTGACTATTTTGAAGCCGCGATCGCAGCTGGTGCAAATGCTAAAGCCGCAGCAAACTGGATTACGCAAGATATCGCAGCTTACCTCAATAAGCAAAAACTCAGCATCAGCGAAATAGCTTTGACTCCCCAAAGCCTCGCTGATCTAATTGTTCGTATTGAAAAAGGTAAAATCAGCAACGCCCAAGCTAAACAAAAGTTACCAGATTTGCTCAATGGTATTCCTCCAGAGAAAGCTTTTGCTGGACAAGAACTCATCAGCGATCCGGCTGTCTTACAACCCATTGTTGATGAAGTAATCGCCGCCAATCCCAAAGAACTGGAAAAATACCGCAATGGTAATGTTAACCTCAAAGGCTTCTTTGTTGGGCAAGTTTTGAAAAAGACCGAAAAACGCGCTGATCCGAAGCTGACTAATGAGTTAGTTGAGAAAGCCTTAAATTCTTAGGGTAATTGGTAATGGGTAATTGGTAATTGGTAATTCAATTTTGGATTGGCTTTCAATCTAAAATCTGTCTTGAAAAGTTTGCTACGGAGGGAAACCCTCCTTGCAACTTTTCGCAAAATCTAAAATCTAAAATCCCTAGTCCCCAATCCCCAATCCCTAATCCCCAATCCCCAATCCCCAAATAAAAGCGATCGCCCTACAAAAGAGCGATCGCTACGCTTCGACAGATAATCTAGATGGGAAAGCTTACTTCATCGTTGCTAAAACAGGTGCTACCTCAGGTTCTGCAATTTTTGGTGTTAACAAGCCACTAGCATAAATCTGGGGGTTCGCTTGCGAGATGATTGTATAAGATTGGCGAACTTGAGTATTCACTGCTACAGTCTTCACATCGTACATTTGCATAGCTACCTTGGGATAGAAGCCGATTCCAACAATTAGTACGATAAAGCAGGCAGCGATAAATACTTCGCGAGCATTAGCATCTCTGTATACTGCTTCAGTAGGTAGAACGCAATCTGTACCAAAACAAACCGCTTCATCTGCTTCTTGATTCTTCAAGCCTGCATCTGATAGGTCGCAGGTCAGTGCTTTACCAGTACCGTAGAATACTTGGCGTAACATGGAAAGCAGATAAATTGGTGTGAGAATCACCCCTACTGCGGCTAAGAAAACTGTAACTGTGCAGAACGTGGAACTGTAAACATCGCTGGTGGTGATACCCAAGAACACCGACAGTTCACCAGCAAAGCCACTCATCCCCGGAAGCGCTAGAGAAGCCATCGCGCCGACAGTAATTAAAGCAAATACTTTGGGCATTGCTTGACCCATACCACCCATTTCGTTCATCGCCATTGTGTGGGTACGGTCATAAGTTACCCCTGCTAGGAAGAACAGCAGCGATGCAATCAAACCGTGGGAAATCATTTGCAACATCGCACCATTGATTCCCAAATCGGTGAAGGACGCAATTCCTAGCAGGACAAAACCCATGTGGGAAATTGAAGAGTACGCCAAGCGACGCTTCATGTTTGTCTGAGCAAAGGAGTTTAACGCCCCGTAGATAATGTTGACTACGCCCAGAACGGCAATTACAGGTGCAAAGTAGACGTGGGCATTAGGGAGAAGCTCAAGATTTAAGCGAATTAAGCCATAACCGCCCATTTTCAAAAGCACACCTGCCAAAATCATCGAGACTGGTGCAGATGCTTCACCGTGAGCATCAGGCAACCAAGTGTGCATCGGGAAAATAGCCAGCTTGACACCAAAAGCAATTAACAATCCCGCATATAACAGCAATTCTAGAGCTATGGGGTAATCTTTCATCCCCAAGGCGGTAATATCAAAAGTCATTGTACCGCCACCGTAGAGCGCCATTGCCAGCGCTGCCACAAGAATAAATATAGAAGCAGCTGCAGTATATAGTAAGAATTTTGTGGCTGCGTAACGACGCTTCTGTCCACCCCAAATGCAGACGAGTAGATACACAGGAATCAACTCGACTTCCCACATGATGAAAAACAGTAGCAAGTCTTTAGCAACAAATACCCCTATCTGTGCTGCATACAGCACCAGCATCAGAAAGTAAAATAACTTGGGTCTGCGATCGACTCGCCAAGCGGAAAACATTGACAGTGTTGTCACAAAGCCAGCTAACAGCACCAACGGGAATGATAACCCATCGACCGATACAGCCCAGCTCAGACCTAACTGCGGCATCCAGGCATAACTTTCCACGAGTTGAAAACTAGCACTACTGGTATCGTAATGCTTCCAAAAGGCGTAGCACATCAAAACAAAATCTGCGATACCTACACCTAGGGCATACCACCGCACGCGCTTGCCATCTTTATCAGGCAGCACAGGGATGAGCAGGGAAGCAACCAGTGGTAGTAGGACAATCGCGGTAAGCCAAGGAAATTGATCCGCTATCATGTCAATGAGAAAAAATACTTATCTGTGAATAAAGATATTCTACTAGGCTTTGTTAACAAATATGAATAAATATTTACTTCTTTAGGCATAGATAAATCTACATTCTATTGATAGTTGTCAAAATCATCAAAAAATAATCAATGCATGAAATCTAGAAAAGTTTTTTAAAATATGTTAAGTATGCAAATCTTAATAAAGAATTATCTATGTCCTCAGCCAATACCCAAAGCTACAGTTATGATGCAGTGACTTCACCCTCCTGGCAAATCGAACTGCTGTATGACAGTGAATGTCCTTTATGTATGCGCGAAGTGAATTTTCTGCAAAAACGGGATGCTGGACGAGGATTAGTAAACTTTGTAGATATCGCCGACGATAACTACAATCCCGAAGTGCATGGCGGAGTTGACTATGAAACCGCAATGGGTCGTATCCATGCAGTATTACCAGATGGCACAGTGGTAAAAAATATAGAAGTATTTCGCCGCATTTACGAAATTTTAGGTATGGGCTGGGTTTATAGCCTCACTAAGTTACCCATAATTGGTGCGATCGCAGATTTTCTCTATGGAATTTGGGCAAACTGGCGACTAGCTGTCACAGGAAGACCCAATTTAAAAACAATCATCGCCCAACGTCAACAAAAAATTGCTTGTAATACAGAAGGGCGTTGTCGGTAATTTGTCATTTGTCATTTGTCATTTGTCATTTGTCATTTGTCATTTGGTGTTTGTTATTTCCCCTTGTCCCCTTGTCCCCTTGTCCCCTCATCTCCCTCATCCCCAGGAGTTCTTTAATTTTGAATTTTGAATTTTGAATTTTGAATTGATTTGTCCCCAATCCCTACTTCCGACAACTATCCCTCGTGCGGCTTTTCCAAATCCAGCCAGGTTCGGGAGAACTAATTTCTATCCAGCCGCCTTCTGTTCTCCCGGTAGTTGTGACTTGAGTACCTGCTTTGACTACTTTTCCTGTTTTGCGCTGTCCCGAACCAGATAAAGAACGTAAGTTTGAGGAACTCACAACTACCAAGCAACCTTGTTTCTGTTCAGCAGGTTGATTCGTGGAAGTATTGGCATTTGCAACTGGCTTCACTTGATTTTCAGCAGGTTTGGCAGCGATTTTTTGGGAGTTATTAGCAGATACAATCCCCATAGCAACTAATGCGATCGCAGCGCCAGAACCAAGCAGCCAGCGCAATTTTGTAGATGATTGAGCTGCAGAACCCCAGCCTGTCGCCAAAATGCTAGGCGATCGCGTGGGATTATTTAAAGTAGTAGTTGAAAGTTGATTCTGTGCGTCTGGAGCACGTAAAGTAGAAGCATTGGTAAATGCTTGTGGTGTAGCGCTATTTGTGCCGTTAGTTGGGGGAGTATAGCTAGGTTTAGCCAGTTCTTGCAGATAGTGCATGACTTTGGTTGCAGTCACATAGCCATCTTTTAAATAGTGACCCATTACTTGACCTACGACAGCTGCTACAGCTGCGGGTGTATTGGCATTGGTAATCGTCGCAACTGCTTGCAGTGCTTCGGTTGCTGTTTGGTAACGGAATTTAAAGTAATGCCGCACCATCTTATTTAACACAGATGCCAATTGCTCACTAACTTGGGCATGATGCTGCCATAATATTTCACCACTAGTCGCATCTTCGCCAAACTGCTTGGGATTTAAGCCTGTCAGCGCTTGAATACAAGTCATCCCTAATGCATAAATATCACTACAAGGGCGTGGTCTACCTTGCCCTTGTTCACTCGGCATATAGCCAGGCGTACCCACTGGAACTGTATCATTTTCTAGCTGTTCTGGAGTCATCAGTGAGTAGCTTTTAATTTGCTTCACTGCGCCAAAATCAACCAAGACTATTTTATTATCGGCAGTACGGCGGATTAAGTTATCGGGTTTGATATCTCGGTGAATGACCCCTTGATTATGGATAAATTCTAAAATCGGTAAAACATCTTGTAGCAGTTGAATTACCTGCCCTTCATTCCACCTACCAGCTGCCATTTCCGATGACAATGGATTGCCAGCAATCAATTCCTGTACTAAATAGAATTCTTCGTCTTCCTCAAAGTAAGCTAAAAGCCGAGGAATTTGGTCATGATGACCGAGATTTTCTAAACTTTCAGCTTCCCTATTAAACAAATGTCTCGCTGTCAGCAAGAATTCGCGATCGCTACTAATAGGTTTGAGATGCTTGACAATACAAGTGGGGTTTCCAGGACGGCGAGTGTCTAAGGCTACATAAGTATGACCAAATCCGCCTTTGCCTAATAATTCGACCACTTGGTAACGCTGGTCTAGTAATCTGCCGATCATGGTATAGCTGGACTGCGGTTAACTGTTAACTAGAATACACTTTTTCCTAAATGAAGAAGGTTATTACGATTTTCTCCCTAACACTGATGTATATCTGAATATAATTGTTTCGGGATATTCACTATATTCAGGACATAAAGTTGTACATGATAGTTGTCGGAATGCTAATAACAGTGTCATAAATATAAAGCCCAGAGCTAACCCTTGGGTATACCCTGGACAAAAAATGCTAGAACCCCAGATACCAGGATCAATATCTCACACATGACTGAACTCAAACTGCGTCTACAAGATGGAGATACTGAAACCGTTGTTTCAGTGGATCAAGATGTATTTACTATCGGCAGGTTACCAGAATGTAACTTATACTTACCTTCTGGTGGGGTTTCCCGGACTCATGCTCAAATTGTGAAGACGGGTGATGATGTGTGGACTATTGAGGATTTGGGTAGTAAAAATGGCACACAGGTAAATGAACGTCTGCTGACTCGTCCGCAACAGTTGCATCATGGAGACGTTGTTTGGTTGGGTAATGTGAGTTTAGTAGTATTGTTGATCACTCCTCATACAAAGTCAGTAATTGAGCAGAGTACAACTAAGAATGATGCCGATCAAAAAACCATATTGCGTAACGTCAAACAACTACAACAGCAATGGATAGAAGCTGATAGCAAAGATGGTGATATCAATAATAATAAGGATAAAACCATTGCTAGGTTGAAAGATTTGGTAGATATTGCCAAAAATCTTTGTGCAGCCACTTCCATAGAAGAGATTTTCTTTCAGGTGCAACAAGTCGTCTTTCGTTACCTAGATAGTATTGATCGCTTGGCATTATTAATAGATGTCACTGGCGGCGGTAATTTGGAGTTAATCAATGCAGCGACGCGCAACATTACCCAGCAGCAAAGTCTGACTCCTGATGGTAGTTGGATCAGCCGTAGTATTTGTCAAAAAGTGTTTGACGAAAAAGTTGTTATTCAATCTGCGGATACCCATAAAGATGAACGTTTTGCTGGAGAACACAGCATTTTGGTAAAAGGTATTCGCAGTGTAATGGCAGTGCCTTTATGGGATGAAAATAAAGTAGTGGGGGTTCTCTACGCTGATGCTCATCTTTCTTCTTACCATTGGGCGAATGAAGGTGAAGAAGAACTCAGCTTTTTTTCGGCTTTAGCCAACCTAGTAGCTTCTAGCGTTCAGCGCTGGTTACTGCTAGATAGACTTAAGCAAGAAGAGGTAATTCGTCACAGATTAGAACGCTATCATTCTCCGGCTGTAGTTCAGCAGTTAATTTCTGTAGGTAAGTTACCAGATGGACGTTTACCCCCCGAAGAGAGTGAAATTAGCATTTTATTCGCAGATTTGGTAGGTTTTACCGCTATTTCAGAAAGAGTCACACCAACTGCGATCGCGCAATTACTCAATAGCTTATTTGAAGAAATGCTACAAGAGGTATTTACCTATGGTGGCACTTTAGATAAATATATTGGTGATTGTATTATGGCGTTCTTTGGCGCTCCAGAGCCACAAGCAGATCACGCCGAGCGCGCCACTGCTGCGGCTAAAGGAATGCTAACTCGCTTAGAACTTCTTAACCTCAATGGTTTTTGGCAAGAACCGCTACAATTACGCATCGCGGTGAATAGCGGTAAAGCCGTTGTCGGAGATGTTGGTAGCTCTCAACGGGTTGAGTATACAGCTTTAGGCGCTACTATTAACCTCGCCGCCCGTATGGAACCAATTTGTCCCACTGGTGAATGCGTAATTAGTGAAGAAACTTACAATATGCTTTCCCAACCAGTAGATTTTCATGAAATGGGTAGTTACACCTTCAAAGGTATTAATCGTCTAGTGAAGGTTTATCAAACAAAAATGCAAGGTAATTCATAGTTCGTAATTCGTAATTCGTAATTCGTAGTTAAGAATTTTTTGATAATTTTATAATAGTATTACCCACTATAGAACTCATATTTGATTTTTTACGTTCACGTAGGATGCGTTAGTGATAGCGTAACGCATCAGTGCCAAATCATTAGCTGCAAATAATAAATATTCTGGATTAAGCATCTTTTTCGCCCTGAGCATAAGCTAAACCACATCTAGTTTGCATAATCTGAAATTGTATATTTATTGTGGGGGAGCCACTGTGTTGCGCGGGTTCCCCGCGTTGTAGCAAGTGGCGTTGGGCATCTTGCCCGCCCAATATATGCAAGCCAAATATGGAACAGCTTACAAACTAAATATTGAAAATTATCTGATACTAATTTGAAAAAATAATGCGACAGATTGTAGGGGCATGGCACTGCCATACCCTCTAGAATATATTAGGACTTACGCAAAAGTAACGGAATTACGTCATTACGAGCGCAGCGACGTAATCGCCTGATATTCTGGGATTGCTTCCCTACACTTCGTTCCGGTCGCAATGACAAATTTTGCTTGCGTAAGTCCTGTATATTAATGTTTCGCAAACATGATTTGATTTGGTATGAGTTCATTGGATTGTTGAACTACAGGTAATTGTGTCTCTATTTCCTGGTAAGCGTTCTCTTCTACATTTTTACCAGTTACACCAAAATGTAAGCAATTCCTGACCATTACTTAGCATATCCATAGGCATATATTGCATCTTGCAAATTGCATAATTTTGCGTCAATGCTAATAGATTTAATTATTGTTAGATGGGTGTTTAACTTTTTTTACTTATCATTCAACTAATCAGGTGTCAATGAGTACATTTTTCATGTACTGATCAGAATATAGTAAAAATGAAGTTTTGTGAAGCGAGGACTAGGGATGTACATTGTACAGATTGCCTCGGAATGTGCTCCTGTAATTAAAGCAGGAGGATTAGGGGATGTTGTCTACGGACTGAGTCGGGAATTAGAGATTCGCGGACATTGCGTCGAGCTAATTTTGCCCAAATATGACTGTATGCGCTATGACCATATTTGGGGTATGCACGATGCATATCGCAATTTATCTGTACCCTGGTATGGTGGGGCAATTAACTGCTCAGTACACTGCGGTTGGGTACACGGACGGGTGTGTTTCTTTATTGAACCCCACTCCCAAGATAATTTCTTCAACCGTGGCTGCTATTACGGTTGCGATGATGATAATATGCGCTTTGCATTTTTCAGCAAAGCCGCTTTAGAGTTTTTACTACAAAGTAATAAGCGTCCTGATATCATCCATTGTCATGATTGGCAAACAGGCTTAGTACCAGTCATGCTCAGTGAAATGTACAAGTACTATGGCCTAGAGTATCAGCGCGCTTGTTACACCATTCACAACTTTAAACATCAGGGAATGGGTGGTATAGAAACTCTCCAAGCTACAGGTTTAAATCGCCCAGAATATTACTTCCAGTACGATAAACTGCGTGACAACTTCAATCCCTTTGCCATTAATTTTATGAAGGCGGGTATTGTTTATTCCAATGCTGTCACCACAGTTTCACCTAACCACGCCTGGGAAGCCAGTACAAGCGATGTAGGTTGTGGCTTGGGCCATACTTTGCATTTACATAAAGATAAATTCCGTGGAGTGCTGAACGGTATCGATTACGATTTTTGGAATCCAGAAATCGACCGCTACATTCCGTCTCAATATAGCAAAGAAGATTTTGACAAAAAATTTGATAACAAAAAAGCTTTGCGAGAGCGGCTTTTACTCCGCCAAGAAGATAAACCAATTGTTGCTTACATCGGTCGTTTAGATAATCAAAAAGGCGTGCATCTTGTACATCACGCTATCTATTATGCTCTCAATAAAGGAGCGCAATTTGTATTACTCGGTTCAGCAACCGAACCAGCAATCAATGCTAAATTCCAGCATGAGAAACAATTTTTAAATAACAACCCAGATGTACATTTAGAACTGGGCTTTAACGAAGAATTATCCCACTTAATTTATGCTGGGGCAGATATGATTGTTGTCCCTAGTAATTACGAACCCTGTGGGTTAACTCAAATGATTGGCTTAAAGTATGGCACTGTACCGATTGTGCGTGGTGTAGGTGGATTAGTCAATACAGTATTTGACCGTAACTACGACGAAAATCTCCCACCAGAAAAACGCAATGGTTTTGTGTTCTATCAAAGCGATAATCAGGCGCTGGAATCAGCAATGAATCGTGCTATTGATTTGTGGAATTACTCGCCTGAAGAGTTTCGTCAATTAGCTATTCAGGGTATGGAGTATGACTACTCGTGGAATATTCCCGGAGGAGAATATATAGAAATTTACGACTGGATCAGACACAAGTGGTAAGCACTGAATTTTAGATTTTGGATTTTGGATTTTGGATGAAAAATTCAAAATCCGAAATTTACAGCAGATTGCAAGTTGGTGAGGTACAGATAATTGTAAGGGCAAGCTACTGCCCACCTGTGTCAACTTAAGCTAAAAGCGATATAGGGCGGGCGTTGTACAAATACCTTGCGCCCTCATCCCCTAACCCCTTCTCCCCCTGGAGAAGGGGAACTAAATCTCTGGCTCCCTTCTCCCTGTGGGAGAGGGCTAAACCTTATAACCAAGAGGGTTTCACGTTAAGTTGACACCAATAGGCAAGGCACTGCCTTGCCCTTACAATCTATCGCATTCAGTTTTCAAATTGGTATTAGTGGTTTCAGCTAGTAATAGAATGATTTTGCCGATAGATTGACATAATCTAGATGCAAACAGCAATTATTAGTCAAAAATATGAAAATCTGGAGACTTCATGCCCAAGCTCAACGTTAAGCAGAAAAACTGGCTACTTTCCGCCCATGTTGCATTTGGTAGCATTTGGTTGGGTACGGCTTTATGCATTGTGGCGATCGCATTGAAAAATACTCATACTACTAACGGTGATGAACTATATGCAGTCAATGCTAGTTTGAAGTTAATAGATGATTTCGTGATTATTCCTTCAGCTAACTTATCTTTGCTAACCGGAGGACTGCTTTGTTGGTTAACGATTTGGGGATTTTTTAAACATTACTGGGTAATTGTTAAATGGATTGCGACAGTTGTGTTGATTACTTCGGGAACTGTGTGGTTAGGGCCTTGGTTAAATGCAGCCACAAGTATTTCCGATATAGAGCGATCGCAAGCATTGAGCAATCCCCTATATACATTTGACATCAAAGGCGTTCTCATCGGCGGTACAATTCAAACTTTATCTGTACTTGCTATTATTGGCATTTCCGTCCTGAAGCCTTGGGGTAGAAGAATAGTCAAAGTCAAATCGCCAGAAGAATCTACCTCATCAACCAGCTAGTACAACAAGGCAAAAGTCAAAAGTCAAAAGTCAAAAGTCAAAAGTCAAAAGTCAAAAGTCAAAAGAATTGTATTCCGGGCTTTTGCACCATTTAAAATGGTCTGTTTATTTACGCCGTGCTGTAGTAGGGACTTGCAAATAAAAAATAATTAATTGCTTTAGTGAGCAGGGGAAGCAGAGGAGGAAGAATACAATTATGGTCTTCGCTATGAAAAATGAATAATCTCATCTCTTTCCCCATTACCCATTACCCATTCCCCCTTCCCCCTTCCCCATTAACCGACCAATTTGCCCTAAATCCACATTTCCACCGCTAATAATTACACCTATTTTCGCGCCTGGTGCTTTCACCACACCTGTTAATAAAGCTGCGGTGCCTAGTACTCCTGTGGGTTCAACAACAATTTTCAAGCGTTCCCAAATGAATAACATCGTAGTGATAATTGCTGATTCTGAAACTGTCACCATATCATCAACGTAATTCAGCACTAAGGGAAAGGTAATTTTCCCCAAGTAAGGAGTACGAGCGCCATCGGCAATTGTATTAGGATTAGTGACAGTTTGCAGAGTTTTGCTGTGAAAGGAACGGGTAGCATCATCGGCTAGTTCTGGTTCTACACCAATCACCCGACAGTTTGGTAAAAGTGCTTTAGCTGCGATCGCACAACCGGAAATTAAGCCGCCACCACCACAAGGAACTAGTAATAAATCCAGTTCGCCTACCTCTTGTATCAGTTCTAAAGCTGCTGTTCCCTGTCCCACTATGATGTGTGGATGATCGTAAGGGGGAATCAGGGTAAGATTGCGATCGCTGGCTAAATTTTGGGCTAATTCTTCCCGGTTTGTCGTGTGGCGATTATAGAGAATTATCTCAGCACCATAACCCCTGGTAGCCGTTTGCTTGACTGCAGGCGCATCATCAGGCATGACAATAGTTGCAGGGATATTGAGTAATTTTCCCGCAAGTGCGATCGCCTGGCCATGATTTCCCGATGAAAATGTCAGAACACCTTGATGTTTTTGCGTTGCAGATAGCTGTGCTAATGCATTGTACGCACCCCGAAATTTAAACGCACCTGTGCGTTGAAAATTTTCGCATTTAAAAAACACCTGGCTGTGAGTACGTTCGTTCACTGTTGTTGAAGTTAGCACAGGTGTTAAATGAGCAATACCCAAAAGACGTTCTTGGGCTGCTTGTACGTCATTTATAGTGACAGAGTTATGCTTTTGCATTTAATTAAATAAGTTGGTGAAATAAACCCAACTTTTTACGAAAAGTAAATAGACTTCAAACTCTTACCAATAACTAATGACAAATGACAAATGACAAACTTCACAAACTATCTTTAACTGCACCGTTATATTTAAATGCTCGTGTACTTTTGATGACCATTTAATTTCCACTCTTCTATTGTGACACTACTGTCATCAGCAATTAAGCTGGCAGCTTCTCGTAAAAGTTCCTGCTGTTCCTTTTGAATTGCTTCCAATCGAGTAGAAATTTCTGCTAATCTTTGCTGCTTAGTTTGATAGATAATTTCTGCATTTATGGGTAGTATCGCTGATGTTTTATCAGTCCGTTGAGTGCCTTTAATTTTTTGCACTGCAAAACTACCAAATCTAGCAAAGGAGATAAAAATAACTTTAGCTAAAGCCTGAAGTAATTTAAGTGGTACTTGCAGAATTGACCAACTAGCTGTCTCAATCAGGCGCATAATGGCTCTAATAATACTCCACAACAGAGCCAGGATAAACACCAGCATGATGCAGCTGATAATAGGATGATTAGCAGCCCAACTGAGGATTTGCACTAGCCGAAAAATTCCTGGGTGTTGCGCTAGCCAATCATTCATCGAAGATGCGATCGCTGTTTGTACTGCTGTTGATGTTGTACTCTTAACTTGTCCAGCAGTTTGTAAACTTTGTTCTAGAGAACCTTTAGCTTGTTCCCAAGTTGTTGTAACTGTATTAATGGCTCTATCACTGGCTATATTGGCAGTTTCTTTAAAAGATTGTCCTGCTTGCTGTGCTGAGTTAGTTAAGGAATTAACGCTGTCATCAACAAAATATTTCGCTTGTTGAAGGCTTTGCCAAATTCCTTCAGAAAAGTTCATATCTATTTGAGGTGTCATGGCACATTTCACCGGGGTTGAAATCTAACCCGCAAACCATCTTTGGGGTGATTCGTGGGCAACCTTACTGTAGCTAAACTTTGATTAGGCAATATCTCCCAATCATAGCTGCGTAGCAAGTGGGCAGCAATAATTTTCATTTCCATTTTGGCAAAGGCAATGCCAATACAAATGCGCGGCCCGCCACCAAAAGCAATTAAACTGAAGGGATATTGTTTGTTTTCTTGACGTTGCGGGCTAAACCTATCTGGATCAAATATTTCTGCCTGAGGATAAATTTTTTCTAAGCTATGGGTGACAGCAATTGAATACAATAATTGCCAACCGGCGGGAACATGAAAGCCATTAAATTCAAAGTCTTTAATTACACCCCGAAACCCACCACCAGCCGGAGGATGTAACCTTTCAACTTCTAATAAAACTTGCTCTAAATAAGGCATTTGACCCAACTGTTCTAAACTTAAAGCACCTTTATTAGCCAGTTGTAATTGTTCTTCTCGCGCGCGTTCTTTGACCTCTGGATGAAGTGCTAATTCTGCACATAACCAAGTCAACATTGATGTTGTAGTTTCATGTCCAGCAAACAGTAATAGCACAGCTTGGGCAATCAGTTCTCTTTCACCCATGCTATTCCCTTCCTCATCTTTGGACTGGATTAATAAACTAATAGCGTCTTTAGTAGGGTTTTGCTGGCGTTGTCTAATAACTTGGGTCAAATGTTCTAAAATTTGATTGCGTGCTGCTAAAGCTCTGCCAAATGTTGTAAATGGTAGCGGTAATGGGTTAATAGAAAATAGCCCATTGGTGAGGTTAGTAAATAATTGGCTGAGTCTCACAGATTCAGCACTAGGACTTGTACCTAACAATAACTGACTAGCAATATCAAATGTTAGCTTTTTAAATTCACTAAACCAGGTAAACTCTTGTTTATCCTGCCATTTTTTGAGATAGCCACTGGTGATTTCTTCCATTGTGGCGACATAATTTGCTAATGCTGGGCCATGTAAAGCCGGCATCATCAAGCGGCGATTTTTGCGGTGTTCCTCACCATCTTGCAGAAAAAGTGATTCGCCTAATAATATTTTGAAATTCCGAGGCCATCCTTCACGCCAGGAAAAATATTCCATGTGGCTGGAAAGCACAAACTCAATTGCTTGTGGCCCCACCATCACCACAGTTGGTCTACCTGCAAGATGAGTTTTAAATATGGAACCATATTGCTGATAGCGCTTATTACCAAATTTGTACGGATCAGCAACAAATTCCAGGGTTTCACCTAGTAATGGTAAACCAAAGCTTCCTGGTGGTAGTTGAGAACTTTTCATCTTTTAACTGTTTTCTGATAATTATAAAGATTAACAAAAAACAGTTATTTGGTAATTCGTAGGATGCGTTAGGCGCAGCCGTAACGCATCCCAGTAAATCTATGCAATCACAGTCATATCATTGCTTGTGAGTGCCGCTCTATTGAATAATTGACCTATCTGAATTTGTGCGCTGCTACCAGTACCATCAGCATCAAAGAAAAGGTTACCCCGAAGGCGATCATAAATAAAGCGATCGCTTTCTGTAGTCGCCCTAGTACCAGTGCGGAACAAACCAGCATCCAGGGTACCGAGTGCTTGGGAGAGACTAAATTCGGATTTAGAAATGACGATTTTATCAACACCGGGGTTAAAGTCGATGATAGTATCAAATTCACCTGTACCAGTGAAGTAAAAGCGATCGCTACCGCTACCACCAGTTAAAAAGTCCCTTCCTTCACCGCCAGCTAGCCAATCATCGCCATCGCCACCGAGTAAGATATCATTTCCCGCATCACCATACAGCCTGTCGTTACCATCTCCGCCTTCGAGTGCATCATTTCCGCTACCACCACTCAGGGTATCGTCACCTTTTCCACCTAGCAAGCCATCATTACCCTCATCACCATACAGGTTGTCGTTACCATCTCCACCTTCCAGTGCATCATTCCCGCTACCACCATACAGGAAATCATTGTTTTTGTTCCCTGTGATGATATCATTACCACCTAAACCCCGGATAATATCAACTTTCTCAGTACCGATGAGGATATTATTACCGGATGTGCCATTGATGGTGTTAGGAACTGGTATGTTAAATCTCGCTACACTGGGGTCATGGTCGCTATCCTGGTCAGCAAACTCAGAATTGATATGTACGACATCATAGCCATCGAGTTGATTGAGCAGATTCTTACTGACAAGGATGTGGTCAAGTACTTGGGCATTACCTTCAAAATTGTAGGTATAACGCTCATTTTCCGGCAAGGTTTCAATCAGGGAAGTGAGTCCAGCACTTTCTAGAGTGCTGACAGGTTTGGAAAACTCAAAATCATTCAAGTCCCCTGCTACTACGACATTAGCGTTGGGGTTGATGGCTAAAATACTCTCAACAAAATTTTTCACCACCGTAGCTTGCTGCTGACGCTGAGTTTCGCTGGTGAGTGTAGGCGGTTGATTTGGCCCGTATAAAGGTTGGTCACCACCTTTAGAGTTAAAGTGATTACCAACGATATAAACAGTTTGCCCGTTGAAAGTAAATTCACCGACTAAAGGCTTACGGCTGGTATTAAAAGCAGAGTTCGTGGGGTCAAGGCGACCGGGACTAGCAGAAAGGGTGGGTACACCATTAACATCGCTAACTGTAGTGTTAGAAGCAGAAGTACCACCAGCGCGATCGACAAACTGCACGCGATCGCGATTAAATAAGAAACCTTGGCGAATATTCCCACCAGGTTCACCGCCATCTTGGTTATTTACTGGGTCAATTTGACGATATTCGTAGCTCGGGCCGCCCGCAGCTTTAATGGCATTAATTAATGTTTGGTAAGTTGTACTCGCATCAACTACCCCGTTATTCGTCGCCCCGTTATTATCCTGAATCTCTTCCAGAGTAATAATATCTGGTGATTTCAGGTTATTGACAATTCTGTTGGCAAGATTTTGAAACTTCGCTGCACCATCACTAGGATCAAGGTTTTCGACGTTGAAGGTAGCAACTGTTAATTGGCTAGCGCTAGCAGTAAGATTTGTAACTTCCTTTTGGAGAGTATCAGAGGTAACACTTACAGAAGTTGGCAGAACTTCGTAATTGCTGAAGTTATAATCCACCACGCCTGTAATTGTGGCAAAAGTTGCACCGACATTCACCTGGGGAGAACTACCAGAAGTAAATAAAGTATCATCAATTTGGATACGCTCTGGATTAAAATCATTAGCACTAACTGCAATACCACCTCTAGCAGTGCGTCCGGTAGCATTTGCGCCATTATCTGCCAATACCCAAATTTCCCCAAAGTCATTAGTCGGGCTAACTGCAACAGGATTATTTACCTGTACCAGCATCCCTTCTAAGCTTTCGTAGAAATCAATCCCATCTTGGGCGGGGTCAAAGGTGGTCGTTCCGGTTTCAATATTACCGGTAGTATCATTATCAATTACTGAGGTGGGAATTGTTCTACCACCATTACCGAGAATTGTGGCAGTAGGTAAAGCATTACCACTGGAAAGTTTGATAATAGAGGGACTGGTAATTTGGGTAGTCGTCAAGTTATTAGCATTACCACCAGGGCGGAATTCTGTCACTGTACCGCTAACCTGCACTGCATCGCCAACTTGGACAGTGGGCGCTGATGAGGTGAACACAAAAATTCCTTCAGAAGTGCGATCGCTACTATCTGGGTTGGGGTCTTGAAGGTAGAAACCGCGCGCCGCCACAGCTGTTACAATCCCCGGTACATTGGTAACAGTTTTTCCATTGAAGGGGGAGGTGTGACTAACTCCTTGAATGTCGCTAATTCTCACAGGTGGAGTAACTTCAAATACAGCAACTGTTCTGCTAACTTCGTTTGTTGTCACCAACAAAGGCTTACCTGTGGGACTGTCGGCGGCGGAAATAAATGTTAGCCCCTCTACTGCAACATCTTCTGGTGTATTAATATACTGAACAAAAGTTGGCTTGTTAGGATTTGTCACCTCATAGATAATGACATCGCCAGTGCGTTCTAAACCAATAAACGCATAGGTGCGGTTGTTGATAACTCCAATCGCCACACCTTCTGGTTCAGGCCCTTTATTATCGCTGCGGGTGTCAAAGCCAGCAGCCAAGCCCTCTGAGTTAAACAGAGTAGGGACTTTACTAGCGGTAATTTGTTCGAGTTGATCGCCACTATCAAAAACTTGTTTACCGCTAGCATCCCAAATTGAGAAGGAACGCGCCCCAAAAGCTTCAATACGATCAAAGTCTCCATCGCCGTCAGTATCGCCAGAAGCACTTGTTACATTTAACCTTCCCAAGTTAGCGTTATTTTTTAAGGTTGCGGCATTAGGAAAAACAGTTGGGTCTAAAACATATTCACCACCAACCCGAACTTCCTCACTAAATCCTGTGTAGTCGCGGGCATCGCCTTCGTTGGCTGTAATGTAGTAGGTTTGTCCATTAGCTGTGAAACTAGCGATCGCATCAGGTTGATATAAGCCAACTACAGGCCAATTCTGGATATTGATGCCGCCATCGCGATCGCTGGCATCAATACCATTACCAGGTAGATTGTGATTTTTCACACCTAATGGCAAAATGTCGGTAATGGTGGCGCTGGCAATATCGAGAATTGCGATCGCATTGTTTTCCTGCAATGTCACGTAAGCTTTCGTACCATCTCCCGAAAAGGCAATATATTCGGGTTCTACATCTTGAGCTACAGTGGAACCAGGGCCAAAAATCCGCACACCCGCAGCTTTCAAGGCATCAATTTGACTATTAAACGCCGTGAAGCCAGCAGTTTGCACTGTAGCATTGGCAACTCCATTCGCCAGGTTAATAATACTTACAGAACCTTCGGGGTCGAAGGAATTAGCTTGTCCGTAACTGTTTGGTTCACCTTCATTGGCGGTTAAGACCTTTGTCCCATCGGGTGTAAAGGTGAGCATATCAGGTAAGTTGCCCACTTCCACAGAGTTCAAAAAAGAACCATTAGCCGCATTAAAGAAGCCCACCTGTCCGAGAAGTTGCGCGCCAGTTGCGGTGTTGCGAATTGCGTAAGCAACTGCTACTGTTCCATTCTTGACGGCTACACTATTGGGAATAATTTCCGTACCAGTAGGCGCAGTAAATCCAGGAGTCAGGCTACCGGCTGCTGTCAATGCTCCGGTGTTGCTGACATTGTAGATTTCGACGGTAGTACCTGCAACGACAAACAGGCGATCGCTTCCTGGATCAAAGGCAGAAATTTCGGCTCCATTCGCACTGGTGAAGCCGCCAACTTTTTGCAAAGTGCTGGTGTTGTTGTTGGTAATCGTAATATTTTGGGAAGTGGTGTTACCTAAAGCAATACCTGCAGAAGGTGTTGCGATTGTCAAGGTAGCAGTTTCAGTTGCTTCTGCGATCGCATCATCTGCCACGATAAAGGTAACGGAACCACTGGTTTGTCCGTTAGCAATAGAGATGGTATTGTTGCTGAGGTAATAATCTCCAGTGGTGATACCTGTCCCTGAAACTGCTAAATTCACTGTTTGATTACCAACAACTGCACTAGAAGCAGTAGCAGTCACAGTGATGGCTGTTGTATTAGCTTCCGAACCAGCAGCAGTGCTAACAGATAAATTCACAATCGGCACAGATGGAGTATCATTATCTGCGATCGCAATATTCTGCGAAGCTGTACCAAGAGTAATTCCAGCAGAAGGATTGCTGAGAGTTAAAGTTGCTGTTTCATTGCCTTCAACTAAAGCATCATCGACAACTGTAAAGGTGACAGAACCAGTTGTTTGTCCATTGAGAATTGTGATTTTATTACCGCTAAGAGTGTAATCGCCTGAAGTAATGCCAGTTCCCGAAACACCTAAGTCAACTGTTTGGTCGCCAGCAACAGCACTAGAGGCTGTAGCAGTGACTGTAATTACTGTTGTCCCGGCTTCTGTGCCTGTATTGCTGCTGACAGATAAGTTAACTACAGGAGTGCCATTTGCGATCGCAAAATCTGTCGAATTTAGTGTTCCAGTTGCGGCATTAACACTGAACCAATTATTCTGATCGAGGATCTGAGCTTTGTAATCAGCAATAGATAACCCACTCCGAGAACCATTGTACTGAGCATTTGCAACAATACCGGAATTGGTAATATTGAGAGCAGTTGAACCCAATGTCAGCGCACCTGCACCTGATCCGGCATCAGGTACATAAGAGGTGTTTGTACTATCTAAATTACTTGTTCCACTGGTAATAAAACCATTAGTTGAGGCAATATTAATGCCGAACAACAGGGAACCACCATTGGCTGCATTCCAGGTTGTTGCAGTTGCATTAGATGTGAATGGTGAACTAGTAGATACCGTTCCATCACTGCGCTGATAAATAAAAATCTGGTCGCCACTACCAGAAATCCCATTTAATGCATTAGCAATGGAACCGTTATCTGAAGTAGAAGGCGGGGTATTGGGGAAAGAAAGAACTACTACTGTACCCGCAGGTATGAATGTGGAGGCTGTCCAAACTGCAAAATTCTCACTACCACGCCAACTACCTGGGGTATTTGGTTGTTGATATGACGCATCAGTGAAACCAAGCATGGTTCCGACATCTAAATCTTTGAAAGTCACAAATGCCAAACCATCAGGAGCGCCGGAACGAAAACCAACAATCGCAACATCACCGGGATTCAAAATTGTAGGTGCCATATTTTAGAACTCAAAATCAATGTGTGAAAATAACTTCTGTCTGTCAAAATTTCGCTAAAGTAGCAATTTAGGATGCAAAAAATAGCGGCCTATGTTGAAACAGGTCGTCACTTGTTGAGTATTTTTTTGTTCATTGCATAAATTCAGCGCTCTGTATTTTCACAGATGTCAATAATTACTTAGGGTTTACTGGGTAAAGGTTAAGAACAGGCTATAAGTAGATCCATTTACTTAAAGATTTATAAATAGCTGATTTTATTAAATATATGTAGTTGCTAGTTTCAGGTTAAGAAAAGCTTATGTAAATATGAATTTACCAAATATTTATGTATATGTATTTTTGATGAACTACGTATACTGAAAGTAAGAAAAATATTTTTGGTGTTGCATATTTGCAGAATTAATTCAGAGCAAGTCGAGAAACCACCCACGCAAGTGTTCTCCTTTGCGTCTCTGCATGAGGTAAATCATCCCGCATTATGCAACGCCATTTTTTAAAACCAATTACTTTATTGAATAATTGACCGTCAACAGTCAACAGTGAACGGTCAACACTATTAAACTTAATAGTACAGACTGTTAGTAATACATCGAATTTGTCTTAGCCTGAAAATCGTGGCAGTGTATTGCTTCTTCTGTATTAGCAATGGAAGGATGTACAGTACACTTGAGACGGTAATTGTCGGTAAAAAACTGACAACCTGTGCAAGGTATTTGATGCATTTGCTTGGCTTTATTGACACTATCTCTAGCTGCTGACCACAAACTCCAACCACCTAGAATCATCACAGCCCAAGCAACAACAAAGCAAATAGGGACTAACAAAGCCTGAATCCCATGTATTAAAGCAGCAATTAGGTATAACACGGCAAGTTCTGATAGTAATTAAAAATTAGGAGTTAGAAGTAATGTTACCTCCTAACCCCTATTTTTTATCTTCTTACTCTAGAAGTATAAATCAAATACCTGCATGACCGAGCGCTAAACCAGCCACAAGCATTCCTAAGACTAAGAATGGTTGGGCACTGGCTTGATACTTCACATCGTTCTTTAACGGGTCACGCAAAAAATACATATCTTGGAAAGTAATTTGCGGCAAAATCAACAGTACAAGAATTGCTGCGTACAAATTCTCATGGATGCTGACCAGATATGCAGCAATAAATCCTTGAAATACATCAATCATCACTACACATATCCAGGCTGCAGTAGTGACACCGAACATTACAGGTAGTGATTGTAATCCTAATTGGCGATCGCCTTCTACGCTCTTGAAGTCATTAACAATGGCAATCCCCAATCCAGCTAAACTGTAAACCAGGGTGAGAACCATAATTTTCCAGTTCAGTTCGCCAAACAAAGCATGACCAGCCCACCAAGGTAAAGCAATATAGCTGGCTCCTAAAGCATAATTCCCTAACCAGCCGTTTTGCTTCAACTTCAATGGTGGTGCTGAATAGATATAGGCAATAAAAGTACCAAAGACAGCCAATACTGTGATGTTGGGGAAGTCATGACCAGCCCACAAATCCAGCACAAAGGCTAAACCAATACCACCAAGTAATAATACAACTATCTGCGTAATTACCTGGGGTACGGAAATAGCACCAGACGGAATCGGACGGTAAGGCTCGTTAATCGCATCAATTTCGCGATCATAGAAATCATTGATGGTTTGGGTGTAACCCGTTAGCAAGGGGCCGGAAAGCAACATACAAGCAGCCGCCTTCAACACATTTTCCAGCGTCCAAGTATAGTTACCCGAAGAAGCCGCACCACAGACTACACCCCAAATCAGGGGAATCCAGGTAATCGGCTTCATCAGTTGCAACCGGATTTTCCAAATCGAAGTTTCCCCTGGTGCTGCGCCTTTCATCCCCAGCAGTTGCCGAGTTTTAGAACTGCGATCGCCAACTGTGGTGATATCTTCAGTAGTATTAACGGACTCTATTGCTTCCGCCGAATTGGAATTTGGAGTAATGGGAGATGATTCAGACATAAGATTAATTGGGCATAGGGCATAGGGCATGGGGCATGGGGCATTGGGCAATTCAATTTTGGATTTGCAATTTTGGATTAGGTTGAAATCTAAAATCCAAAATCTAAAATCTAAAATTTCTAGTCCCCAGTCCCCAGTCCCCAATCCCCAATATCTCTAACTTAAAACGAAATGATCAAATAACTGTTCTGAAACTTCGCCCCAGTAATGGGTTTTCCACTTAAAGAAGGTGGAAGGTCAATATTGCGCCGTTGGTCGCCTGCTTCCACAGTCACTTCCGGCCCATACTGAGTAAGCTTGACTTGTTTTTTATCAAATCCAGGCAAAAATAAGCGTACCTGACGGTTATGAGTATCTATTTCTATGGGTTTGGGAGCTTTTAGCGCTTCCTGAGCAAAATCTGGTAGGGCATCCATAAGCGATCGCCATTCACCAGTTGGGGCATCAGGCACTACACTAATGGTTAGAGGGCTAAATTCCTCTGTGAGATTGGGGTTGGTGTCGGAAGACACAACAATTACACCACCAACCGTCACACCGATTTGTTGAGCGCTACCCCATAAATAACGTGTGCTGGCTACCTCAATTGGATCTGATGTAGTTACCAAAAAGGCAGCAACACGCTGGGGATTGGCAAGAGCCGCTTTACCCTTTTCTAAAAAATTATTAACTTGATTAGTTGGTTGAGCAAAGTTATCTGCTGTCCAATTAAAATTGAACAGAGTGCTAATCAGTGGTTGAATTAAAGGTGATTCGGCAATTGTTTTCCCCAAATCTGAGTTAACAAATAATTGCCGAAAGCGTCTGATATACCAACTCAAAGACTCTGGTAATCCCAACATCCGCAAGCTAGAAGCATCACCTGTGCCATCATAGACAATCACGTCATATTTGCCACTGGCATCATATTCACGGATTGCATTTAAGGCCAAAGCGTTATCCATCCCCGGCAATACCACCAATTCTTGACCAAAAACATCTTTAATAATTGGGGTGCGGAGATATTGCGCCTCCAGTTTTTTGACTTCTTCCCATTGGCGTTCTAATAATACAGATGCTTGAAACTGTACTACTTGCAAATTGGGAGCAATTTCTTGAGGGTCGGGTGTTAGTGTAGTTTCTAGCAGTATGGGTAATGTCGGCTCTGCCAATCCTGCGAGAAGTACGCGCTTGCCTTCGCTAGCCAATAATTTAGCGGCGGCGATCGCAATTTTGGTACGAGCAATGCCGCCTTTGCCCAAAAATGTCAATATCAGAGTCATTAGTTGATTTCCACCTTACCGCCGATGTTTTCAACTCCAACTTAGCACTCGGCAAATATTCTATGCTTCCGCCTACTGTACGACTTTTAGCTCATCTTCAAAAAACCAAGTGGAGAAATTATCTTCAAATTGCACCACTATACCTACACTGCTAGCATCTGTCATTTTGTAGCCGAGGATAGTACCAACTTGTCCTAATTTTTTGACAACAGCGGGAGATACGCGATCGCGCAAACGAAAGACCTTAACCTTCTGTCCGATTTCCATGCCTAGATATAATGCAATAAACCAAGTCTCAGTTTAACTGAATCCGTGACTCCTCTGTAATACATTTATGATGATGAGGTAGATAAACAATCAGGGAGCAAAGAATCAATAACAAACACCAATTGATAAACTGTCTGCGATAGCTAAGAGTTAACCCTAATAATTTGATTTAAGTAAAAAATCGCTTTCTTTGCGTCAACGAGCAGCCATGTACGATCCAAATCCGCCGCGCCCGCCCCAAGAAACAATGCCGACGATGTATGATTTACCCAGCGAATTAATAGGGGAATCAGGCTTGCCGGACGAATTTCACTGTATTCAGGCTGATTTATTAACTGAAACTTGTCAACCTCCCAACTATTCACCCACAGAAATTTTACTGGCTAGCGATTTAAACCTGTACTACAATCCTCGCCATCCTTTATGGTACAAAAGGCCTGATTGGTACGTAGTTTTAGGGGTAGCTGGTGCTAGCCAACAGCAAGACTTACGCTTAAGTTACGTTGTTTGGCAAGAAGGAATTAATCCATTTTTGGTAGTTGAATTACTTTCACCCGGTACAGAGCAAGAAGACTTAGGAAGAACTCTCAGGGAAGTCAATCAACCGCCAACTAAATGGGAAGTTTATGAACGTGTTTTGCGGGTTCCTTACTATGTCGTATATGATCGCTACGAAAATCATCTGAGGATCTTTCAACTTATAGGCAGTCGTTATGCAGCAGTATCTCTTAGTGATAATCGCTTTTGGCTAGAAGAGTTAGAACTGGGATTAGGATTGTGGCAAGGTACTTATCAGCAGATCACTGGTTTATGGTTGCGTTGGTATCATGCACAAGGCTGGGTGCCTACCCTGAGAGAAAAAGCAGAGCAAGAAAGGCAACGTGCAGAACAGGAACGACAGCGTGCAGAAAGATTGGCGGAGTACGTGCGATCGCTAGGCGTAGATCCTGATAATTTGAGTTAATTAATCTGCGGTTGATTTTTTCTAATTATCAGCTTGCCTGGCAGTTGATTGAGATTAAACCAAATTAGTTACAGACAGTATTTTTTATTAATACCAAATGGTAATATAGGACTCATATTTGATTTTTGAAAAAAACTAAGTACACTTTTATTTCTTCTTCCCTGTTCCCCGTTCCCTGTTCCCTCTCTACGCAAATAATTTCTCCGAATCAAAGCGGATTCCTATACCTATTTTAAAAAAGAATGAGAAAGATTGTAGGGGCGCGGAACTGCCTTGCCCTCTAGAATATTATTGATGTGTCGCAAACATTATTTGATTTGGTATAAAAATGCTGCTATAGATAATTTTGTAAAAATTTTCACCAGCAATTTTTATACAACATTGGTATTTTGCCAAGACTGCTGAAATTGGTATAATGATGTACTTATTTAGTCATGCAAAGGGAACCTTCATCACTAATTAACTTCATTAATAGCACTAGGATGCCATCGGTAACGAGCGAGGGAGCAGAAATTGCTAAGAACAATGCGAGGAGTTGCACGTAAAGCGGGAAGGTTGAGGCGTATTCTACCAGTAGAGCAAAGTTTATGGGTAAAGTTTGATTTACTCAGAACTTTGGTCAGAAGAGATTTAGAAGGACGATACAAAGGTTCTATTTTAGGGAATTTATGGCCTTTGCTGAATCAGCTCTCGCAATTACTAATTTACACCTATGTATTCTCCATTGTTCTCAAAGTCAAATTAACCCTGAAAACTTTACCAGAAAATAATTTTACTTTTGGCTTGTGGTTATTTGCTGGTTTACTACCTTGGATTGCGTTTACCAGCGGATTAATTCAATCTGCTAATTCCGTAGTTACACAGTCAAATTTAGTCAAAAAAGTAGTTTTTCCCTTAGCTTTATTACCCTTAGTGCCAATTTTATCAACATTTATTGAAAGTTCTTTTGGCTTAATGGCATTGATTTTTTTTGTCGCCATCAGTGCCCATACTTTACATACTACTTTGGCGCTGTTACCCTTGGTCTGGTTAACACAATTATTGCTCACAGCCGGATTAGGTTATTTGACAGCAGGACTCACAGTGTTTCTGCGCGATATTCCTCAGACTTTAGGGGTAATCTTAAATATCTGGTTTTATGCAACACCGCTTGTCTATCCCGCATCTACTATTCCTGAACAATGGCGCAGTTGGATATTTTGGTTAAATCCCATAGCTGCGATCGCAGAAGTATATCGTGATTTAATTTTAGTCGGGGAGGTAAAACACTGGGGTGAATGGGGAGTGGCTTTTATGGTTTCCTTGGTGGTATTTGGTTGTGGGTTTTCCATGTATAGAAGGTTGCGTCCTGCCTTTGCTGATGTGTTATAAATCTGGGGAATTAACCCAAATTGAGCTTCATAACAAATCATGCGATCGCTGGGTTGATATCTTGTCTAATTTTTCAGATGTGCTAGTAGTAAGTGTGCGATGCTATGGGTGATGAGATTGCAATTTCGCTCAAAAATGTCTCAAAATGCTATAAGCGTTATGCTCGTCCTATAGATCGGCTCAAAGAAATTTTAATACCGAAAAGCATTCATTCTCAAGAGTTCTGGGCGTTACAAGATATTAACCTAGAACTTTATCAAGGTGAAACTTTAGGAATTATCGGACAAAATGGCTCTGGTAAAAGTACGTTATTACAGATTATTGCTAGAACGCTCACACCAACTATAGGAGAAGTAATAGTAAATGGGCGAGTTTCTGCTTTGTTGGAATTAGGTAGCGGCTTTAATCCAGAATTTACAGGACGACAAAATGTATTTTTTAATGGTCAAATTCTGGGTTTAAATAAAGAAGAAATAGAACATAAATTTATTGAAATAGAAAAATTTGCTGATATTGGTAGTTTTATCGACCAGCCAGTGAAAACCTATTCCAGTGGGATGTTTGTCAGGCTCGCATTTGCTGTAGCCGTGAATGTTAATCCCGAAATTCTCATAGTAGATGAAGCGCTGGCCGTGGGAGATATTTATTTCCAACAAAAATGTTATGAGCGCATTAGAAACTTGAGAGATATCGGTACAACTCTGTTATTTGTTTCCCATGATTCGACTGCTGTACATAAACTCTGTAGTAGAGCCTTGTTATTAGAAACAGGTAAATTAATCTTAGATGCCAAACCCAAGCAAGTAATTGATTTATATGAAGCTAAACTTCTGCAAAAAAATGATGTGCAACCAGATGCAGTCAAAATAGATATTATCTCAGAAGATGGCGGACATAAGTTAGTTAATGAATCTTCCTTAACAAGTGCTGTTGATGAAGTAGTAATTAATGCTCCAGATGTTAGTATAAAGTTTATCAGATTCTTAGATGAGCAAGGAGAAGAAATATTAGTAGCTATTAGCGACCAATTATTGCAATTATCTATAGGAATTTTATTTCTTAAATCCTATGCAGATCCACATATCGGATTTAAAATCCGAGAGAAGACAGGTGAGGTAATCTTTGAAACCAATACCTGGTGTATGGGGAAAAGCATCGGTCGAGTAGATAGTAGTACTTTAGTAGAAATTTGCTTCCGTTTTTATGTACCTTTAATGGAGGGAGAATACACAATTACATTTGGTATTGCTGATGGTGTCATAGGAGAAAGTACTTTTGAACGTACTTTGCTTTATGCTCATAATGTTTCCGTATTAAAAGTTTTAAAAAATACAAATTCTATACGTTGGTCAGGTATTGTAAATCTTTCACCCACAGTTTCTATTGATAAGCAGACTTATGTTTGATGAGATAATTCAGCAGGCAAGACAGACAGAATATGACTTTCGACAAACCGCCAATCCAGATGATCCACTGGGACATCTGTTTAACGAATGGTTTGAATACTACAAATTAAAGTGGGCGATCGCTCATGTTCTCAAACCCTCTACAATCCTAGAAATCGGAGTACGTTATGGCTACTCCGCCGCTGCGTTTCTTCATGGAACTCCATCTGCCAAGTATGTTGGTATCGATTTAGATACAGATTCCTATGGAGGTGTTAAGGGTGCAATTAACTGGGCAAAAACTATTACTCAGCAATTTCATACAGAATATATTATTGCTGATACACAGGCTATGAACCGCTTGCCTGGAGATTTATACGATCTGATTCATGTTGATGGACAACAAGATGGCAATGGTTCCTTTCATGATTTAGAACTTGCAATTAAGCAGTCACGTTATGTTCTGGTAGATGGATATCTCTGGACAAGACAAAATTTTATGGCAGTTAGTGATTTTTTATTCACTAACTCTGATTTACTAGATTGGTACGGTGTCATACCAGGTTATGCTGGAGATTTATTAATCAAAGTTTCTCCTAATTATTTAAATCAATTTCATCAAAATATTAATCTTCAAGTTACATCTAGTACAGATATTCGTAATACTTATACCAAGGAATATTATACAGAAGATTGCGGTGGGTTTGATGCATACAAAATATATCAAGGTAAAAAATTAGAAGACCCTAGATTAAAAGCAGTTGCCACTATCGCTAGTTTAAAAAAATCAGGCAAAGTCTTAGATATTGCTTGTGGTAGAGGCGAATTAACCTATCATTTTGCCAAGCAAGGGTTTTATGTAACAGCGATTGACTATGCTCAAAGTGCTATTGAATTAGCACAAAAGTGTTTTATAGGTGAAGAGGATTTAAAAAATAATGTAGATTTTTTATGTGAAAATATATGTGATTTATCCTTTCCCAAATCCTATGATTTAGCAGTAGCATCTGATGTGATTGAACACCTATCATTTGCAGAAGTAGAGTTACTATACAGCAAAATTTCTCAAGCCATCAATCCAGATGGTTTGTTTATCATACATACATTTCCTAACCTTTGGTACTACCAGTATGAGTACAAAAGAAAAAGAAGGATTGCCGCATCTGTAGGTGCATATTTACCAGTGCAGCCACGTACTAGGTATGAAATGTTAATGCACATTAATGAACAGTCACCCCGGGTATTGAAAAAGCAACTAGCTAGGCACTTTGCACATGTACTAGTTTGGTTTGGTGAGCCAACTAACCCCGGAGGTAGCCTGGTAAATAAATATTCAATACAAGAACTTCGTTCTGCAACTAGTTTATTTGCTATTGCTGCTCATAAACCCATAAATCAGAGTGAGTTAAAGCAAAGGCTACAAATGCATCCTTTACCGCATCAGGTTGCCGAAAAATTAAAATTAATTGTAAAAGATTGTCCTCAAAATGTAGTTATCGGCAGTGACTTTGAAGTATCTGTAGACTTAATTAATCATAGTCAATTTATCTTCAATAGCTTTCTCCCTCACCCAGTTCACCTTAGTTATCATTGGATGAATGAGCAAGGCACCAATAATATTATATTTGATGGAGAGAGAACAGCAATCTTTCCACCACTAGACCCAACATCACAAAACTCATACAAAGTAAAAATTAAAATCCCTCAGGAAAAGGGTAATTATCTGCTCAGACTTACTCTTGTGCAAGAAAATGTGCGCTGGTTCGATCAAGAACCGATAAATTTAAAACAAGATATTCCAATAACAATAAATTTAAAAGCTCATTAAAGAAATTTTTAGTAATAATGTTTAATAAAGTTTTAGCTAGAACTGTATGATAATCACATAGGCTGTAATTTAAATAAATAGTTGTTAAGATAAACCAAATGTCATCAGTTAATAATTTAAAAGACTTATTAAATAATGCAGAACTGAAAGCGCAACCGCGTACAAAGTGGCCTGGTAATTTAAATTTCTTTCCTTTTAATTTAAGCTTAAGATTTCAAAATTTTATTTTAAAATGTATCAACTTTCTCTTTAAAGACCAAAGAGAAGTAAACTTGAATTTAATTATGGCTTTGCGAGAATCTGTAGCTCTCAATCAACAACTAACAGAAGAAATAGCTACTTTAAGGAACCAGATAGATGAATACATAGATAAAAATAATAACCGTATACAAAATATAGATAAACAATTAGCATCTGTAGATACTCACATTAAAAAACTGCAAGATGAATTGATTATTAATGACAGTTACCTCAAAAATGACTTAATCCAACAGAAGCGTTTAATTGAAATGTTTTTAGAAGAATCAAAAAAACGCTTACCAGAACCTTTCACTCAAGAACAACTACAGACATTTGTGAATGAAGAACCAAATTTATTAGATGCGTTCTATGTAGCTTTTGAAGACCAATTTCGTGGTCAGCGAGAGGAGATTCTTAATCGCTTAAAAGTTTATTTACCCTTGATTGTAGAAACGAAGATTGGTAACCCAGACTTTCCGATTTTAGATGTAGGTTGTGGACGCGGTGAATGGTTAGAGTTATTGCAAGAGTCCGGATATACAGCTAGAGGACTTGATATTAATAAGGTAATGGTAGAACAATCTCGTTCTAGAGGATTTGATGTCATAGAAGCAGATGTCATGCTTTATTTGCAATCTCTCCCAGATCATACTTTAGGTGCTGTCACTGGTTTTCATATCATCGAGCATTTAACTTTTCCCATATTAATGAAATTTTTTAGTGAAGTAGCCAGAACACTTAAACCTGGGGGACTAGCTATTTTTGAAACCCCTAATCCTCAAAATGTTCTAGTTGGTAGTTGTAACTTTTATTTTGACCCGACTCATCATCATCCATTACCTAGTCCATTGATTAAATTTATGCTGGAGATTCAGGGTTTATCTCAAGTCAGAGTTATAGACCTGCATCCTTATCCAGACACTTATAAAGTCAGTGGTGGTGAGCTAGCTGAAAAATTCAATAATTATTTTTATGGGCCACAAGATTATGCAGTAGTAGGATACAAACTATAAATTTAGAAAATGTTCAAGTGATAATATGAGTGAAATACAATCATCTTTAAGGATTGCCATAGACCTCACTCCTTTAAGAGTTGGAGGAGCAAATGGAGGAGCAAAAGTTTTAATTTTAACCCTAATTAAACAATTTCAAAAATTAGCTCCTCATCATCATTTTGTACTTTTGACAGCACCTTGGAATCACTCAGAAATCAAGGAATACGAAACTCACAATACAGAATGTCTGTTAATTCCTAATTTAACTGAAACTCCAAAACAACCTAAAGCAAGATTATTATCAAAACTGATTCAGAAAATACGGAATAAAATTAGCATCAAGCTAATTGACTCCCTTAATCAGAGTACATTACTTACAAAACATAATATTAATTTACTTTTTTGCCCTTTCTCTGCACCAACTTATGCTGAAAAGGGTATACCAGTAGTAGCCATTGCTTATGATTTACAACATCTAGACTACAAATTTTTCTTTACCCCTCAAGAACAACAACACCGCACAAAATTTATCGCCGAACTCCTCAGAAAATCGCAGAAAATAATCTGTATTTCAGATTTTACACGTCAATCTTTTATTAAATACTTTCAAACTCCTTCAGAAAAATTTGCTGTTATCCCGATTTCTATTCATGAGCGGTTAACTAAACTCAATGAAAACATTGTCAAAGAAAATCTGATAAATCTAGGTTTGGCAGAAAGAAAATATATTTTCTACCCAGCCAACTATTGGCCGCATAAAAACCATCGTATGCTATTAACAGCCTATGGAATATATAAAAAACATTTACCAGATGGATTAGATTTAGTATTTACAGGAGCCTTAGAAGATGAACAAAACCAATTAAAAGAAATACTCAAAGTCATGGGGCTGAGTAAAAATGTCAAATTTTTGGGTTATTTGAATGAAGAAGCATTGACATCTGTTTGGCAAGGTTGTGAATGCTTAGTTTTTCCTTCATTATATGAAGGATTTGGTATTCCTGTTTTAGAAGCTATGGCATTTGGTAAACCAGTATTATCTAGTAATGCTGCCAGTTTACCAGAAGTAGGAGGAGATGCAGTTATCTATTTCGATCCTCGCAAACCCGATGAAATAGCATCATGCTTGCTCAGTATTAGTAGCAATTCACTATTAATTGAAGAGCTAGTTAATCAAGGATATCAAAGGTTAAAGCTATTTGATGGGCAAAAAATGGCTGATGAGTATCTCAATATATTTGAGACAGTAGCCCTAAATCATCCAACATCAATTCAAACATCGATTTCTGGTATTTATGATGATGGTTGGTCTGCACCTGAGTTTTCTATTTCTATAGAACCGGGTTCTCCAGGGCGAACTCTAGAGATTTTGTTGGAGACTCCCGCATTTTTTCCAGCTGCAAAAGCAAGGATAACGTTACAAACAAAAGGTAAAAAGTCATGCTATACCTGCATTCGAGCTGCATCACAGAAGATTGTTTGGCCAGTTTCATCTACAGGGGAAGAAATTACTGTGCAGATTTTGCCTAGTTTTCAGCCTAGTCAACTTAACCTTAACTCAGATCAGCGCCAACTTGGGGTAATGGTACGTGATTGCCGTCTCAAGTTAGCTGATGGCGAATCTATTTCAATTCTTGCTTTAGAGAGTGTGGTGTGAACTTAAAATTTAGCGTTATTACACCTTCTTTTTGTCAAGGTCGTTTTATAGAGAGAACTATACAAAGTGTACTCTCTCAAAAATCTTCAGATATAGAAATTGAGTACATCATCTGTGATGCTGGTAGTACAGATGAGACTATAGAAATTTTGCAGCATTATCATGAGGATCTACGCTGGATATCAGAACCCGATAATGGACAAGCTGATGCAGTCAATAAAGGTATTGCGCTCACAACAGGTGAGATAATTGCCTGGATTAATTCTGATGATATCTATTATCCTGGAACGTTTGAGGTTATTCAAGAAATTTTCGCATCAAATCCCGATATACAAATCATATATGGTGATGCTGACCATATTGATGAACAAGATGTATTTATGGAAGCCTATCCAACAGAACCTTGGAATTACCAACGTCTAATTGATACTTGCTTTCTCTGTCAACCAGCTGTATTCTTTCGCCGCCATCTAGTTGATAAATATGGAAACTTAGATGCTTCTCTCAAGTACTGTATGGACTATGAATTGTGGCTTCGCTATGGTCAACATATCCCATTTTATTACCTACCTCGTAAGCTGGCTGGTTCGCGCCTCTATAAAGACAATAAGACACTTGGTCAGCGAATAGCAGTTCATTATGAAATAAATAATATGATGCATTCCAAATTTAGGAGTGTACCAGATAAATGGATTTTCGCTTATGCCCATGTGAAGGTAGAAGAAACTTTAAAGTTAGATAGAAGCGACCCTATTCAAAATTTTAAATTTGTTCAGGCAGTAATTTATAACAGCTTATGGTCATTTTATCAATGGAAAAAGTTTATTTCACTTAAAGTGTCAGCCAAGATGGTTTGGTGGGTAATTGCTGCAAATATATTTTTGTTTAAAAATTTATCTTTATTATTTAAAAGGTTATGAAAATCGGTTTTGATATTAGCCAAACTGGAAAAAATAAGGCAGGATGTGGCTATGCTGCTGCCAGTCTTATCCAAAACTTAATAGAAGAATATGATAATCATGAATATCTGCTTTATTCAGCATTTGGCAATACTTTTTGGGATCCAGAACATGGAAAAAGTACGTGCCGCTTTTCTCAAAGAAATTGTACTCACTTACTAGATAATTTATCTCATCAAGATTCTCTAAATTTTTGGAATACTACCAAAGCAATAGATGAAGGAAAATTAGGAAATCCCGATATTGTTCATGCGAACAACTTTTCATCTCCCCAGTTAAATTTTGCACGTCTGGTTTATACTATACATGACGTGAGCTTTATCGATCATCCAGAGTATACTTCTGAAGAAAATCGATGGATTTGCTTTAACGGTGTCTTTGATGCTTCCATAAGAGCCGATCTAATTATTGCTATTTCTGAATATTCTAGAAAACGATTTTTAGAAGTATTTCCACACTTTCCTATGGAGCGCACTCGTGTCGTCTACTTAGGAAGTCGTTTTACAAATGTAGAGGATGAAAAACCAGTAGCTACTCTCAAACCTAATAATTTTTGGCTGTCCGTAGGAACTTTAGAACCTAGAAAAAATTTACGTCGAACTTTACGTGCTTTTAAGCAATATGTTGATGTTAATCCTGACTCTAAACCTTTAGTTTTAGCAGGAGGACAAGGATGGTTAGAAGAAGACCTAGAACAGTTTATTAATAATCTAGAATTGAGTAAACATATTATTAAACTAGGCTATGTAGATGACTCTACACTAAAATGGCTATATAAAAACTGCTGGGCTTTTATTTATCCATCTATTTATGAAGGTTTTGGGTTACCTGTTTTAGAGGCTATGAGCCTTGGTACTGCTGTACTTACTTCTCATACTACAAGCTTGCCAGAAGTTGGTGGAGATGCAGTTTTATATGTAGACCCTACCAATGAAGCTGATATTTTGGCAGGTTTTATAAAATTGGATGATGACAAATTACGTGAGATTCTTAAGGCGAATAGTCCAACACAAGCAAGTAAATTCTCTTGGAGGAAAGCTGCGAAAGAAGTTATGCAAGCATATACAGAAGTTTTAAATATGCCAAAAAAAATCTTTCAATGATTTTGATCTAAGAACTCTAGCAGTGTATTCTAGTAGTCTGGGATAAAAGGTAGTGAGTACCTTTTAAAGATTATTTGTTTAATACTAAGCTCTGATAAATGTGACTGCAAAAGCTCTGATTACTGGTTTAACTGGACAAGATGGCTCTTATTTAGCTGAACTACTTTTAGCTAAAGGCTACGAGGTTTTTGGCTTAGTGCGTCGTTCCAGCACTAGTAACTTGGAACGTATTTCTCACCTGTTTAGCCAAATCAAAATTGTATCAGGTGACCTTCTCGATCAGTCTTCACTCATGGATGTGATTGCTGAATCTCAACCAGATGAAATTTATAACCTTGCTTCCCAAAGCTACGTTCCTCTGTCTTGGACACAACCCGCACTCACCGCTGAATACACTGCTCTTGGTGTCTCTCGACTGCTAGAATCTATCCGTCGATGTAAACCTGATGCTAAATTCTACCAAGCATCAAGTAGTGAGGTTTTCGGTCAACCAGACGAGTCACCGCAAACTGAACGTACCGCCTTTCGTCCCCGCAACCCTTACGGTGTTGCTAAAGCTTATGCTCACTGGATGACTGTCAACTATAGGCATAAATATAATCTTTACGCTTGCTGCGGTATCACCTATACTCACGAATCGCCTCGACGCGGTACAGAATTTGTGTTTCGCAAAATTACGCATACAGTAGCGCAAATCAAACTCGGTTTAGCAAATGAACTCAAATTAGGCAATTTAGATGCGCGTCGTGATTGGTGTTATGCCAAGGATGCTGTTTATGCCATGTGGCTAATGTTACAGCAAGAGCAACCAGACGACTACATTATTGCTAGTGGTGAAACCCAGTCTGTAAGAGAACTTGTAGAATGTGCATTTAACTATGTTGGTCTTAATTGGGAAGATTATGTCTCAGTAGACCCAACATTTTATCGGCCTGATGAGCCTGTACAGTTAATTGGTTGTATTGATAAAATCAAGACCGCTATAGATTGGCAACCGCAACACTCCTTTAAGCAATTAGTTGAGTTAATGGTTGATTCGGATATGAAAAAATTGAGTCAAAACGGAGCCTGAAAATTTTCATGTTAAAAATTGTAGTTGATGCCACCCCTGTCGAACCAAAACCGAGTGGGGTGGGTTTTTATGTTGCTAATTTAATCAATTCACTTGATGCGCTACAAGCAGCAGAAAATTTTCAGTTAGAGATAATTTATCAACCAGGTTTAAAAAAATGGTTAAGGCGAGATTTTAATTTTCCTGATTCCTTAAAAAATTATGCTCACTTACATCTTTTGCCTCTACCTGTAAGGCTTTCTGATTTATTATTAAAGTTAAATTTTAAACCGAGTTTAGCTTATTTTGAGAAATACTTTGGTGCTGCAGATATCGTACATGGGACAAATTACACTGTTTATCCCTGTAACCAAAGTTTAAAGGTAATGAATATATATGATTTAACTTTTATTAAATATCCTAATTATATTGACTCTGTTGTTAAAGCATATACGGAACGTGTAAAGCGATGCTTAGGGTGGACAGACCTAATTTTAACAATTTCCGAAAGTTCTAAAAAAGATATTATTGAATATTTGCAAGTAGAACCGCAAAAAGTCTCTGTCACACCTTTAGCTAGCCGCTATTATCCTGATTATTTATCTGATGAGGCTGCTCAGACGCTAGAACCAGAAGTTAAATATGATTTTTCGCAACCATATTTACTGTTTGTCAGTACTATAGAACCCCGAAAAAATATTAATGCTATTATCTCAGCCTTTAACTTCTTAAAAGAAAAACATAAAATTGAGCATCAATTAGTATTGATTGGTAAAAAAGGATGGCGTTATGAACCAATCTTCGCAGCGATTGAAAGCTCTCCGTGGAGAGAACAGATTCATCATCTTGACTATTTATCTAATGAATTAGTAGCCTTATTTTATTCAAAAGCTGATGTGTTTGTTTATCCTTCTCATTACGAAGGGTTTGGATTACCTGCATTAGAAGCGATGACTTTAGGCGCACCAGTTGTCTGTGCTAACAGTTCTTCGCTACCAGAAGTTACAGGAAAAGCGGCTCTCCTGATTGACCCTGATGAACCGATGCAATTAGCTGAAGCCATTCTCAAAGTAATTAGTGATTCTCAGTTACGCCAAGAGTTAATTCAATTAGGTAAAGAAAGAGCAAAGTTATTTTCTTGGGAAAAAACTGCAAAAGAAACATTAAAGGCATACCGAGGCATTATGTCATGAATAGCGTAGATAATGCCTTATCGGAAAAATTAATTATTAATCTCTCAATTATTTTTTCTCAATCAACAGGTATCAGCAATTATGCACAAAATATTTTTCCTTACTTAAAAACTCTCAAACCTACTTTATTAACAGCCAAACAATATCCCGAATTTAATTGCTATATAGTTCCAGATAATCTGACTCCTGCTCAAGGTACAAAAGGTCATTTTCGCCGCTTAATTTGGACGCAATTTCAAATACCGCAAATTTATCAACAGCTAAAATCGCAACTTTTATTTTCTCCTGTACCGGAAGCACCGCTATATACAAATTGTCGTTTTGTTGTCATGTTTCACGACTTGATACCCTTGCGATTTCCTAGAAGCTTTTCACCTCTAATACCGTATCATCGCTACTACACACCCCAAGTACTTAACCAAGCACAACATATTATTTGTAATTCCCAAGCCACAGCTAAAGACATCATCGACTTTTACCAAATTCCTAGCAGCAAAATCACACCCATTCTCCTTGCTTACGATCGCACTCACTTCCGTCCTCTAAATTTACCCACCAGCAACTACTTTCTCTACATTGGTCGCCAAGATACATACAAAAATGTGCATCGCTTAATTAGTGCTTTTGCTGCATTACCTAATAGTAAAGACTACGAACTGTGGTTAGTAGGGCCTAGCGATCGCCGTTATACTCCAACTCTACAAGCACAGGTTGCAGAATTGGGTATAACCAATCAAGTGAAATTTCTGGATTATGTAGCCTATAGCGAATTACCAACAATTATTAATGGTGCGATCGCACTGGTTTTCCCTAGTCTCTGGGAAGGTTTTGGCTTACCTGTTCTAGAAGCAATGGCTTGCGGTACTCCCGTAATTACTTCTAATATTTCCTCTCTTCCTGAAGTCGCTGGCGATGCGGCAATTCTGATTAATCCCTACAATACAGAAGAAATTACCGCAGCCATGCAAGCTGTAGCCAATGATTCCAGTTTGCGATCGCATCTTTCCACCCAAGGTATCACTAGAGCAAATCAATTTAGCTGGGAAAAAACCGGAAAAGCCACTGCTGAAGTTTTATCGCGCTATTTTTAGTCGCAAATGAGGAATTTAGAACTTGGTAAAATTAATATGTAAATGATCAAAATCTGCTAAATGACTACATCAATCGAACTACCTAGTGGCAAAATCCTGAATATTACTCGTTTTATTGCGCTGCTTCCAGTTAGCAATAATGACGATAGTAGTTATCAATTGATTTTAGAAGGATATCCCCATCCTATTAATTTAGAATCATTGGATGTTCAGGTTGTAAAAAAACTATTGCAACTAGATAAAGACAATCCAGTTATCAATCATCAATTAGGATGGGATAAAGAAGAACAAATTCGGAAAAATCAACGCGTTATGGAATGGTTAGCTCAACAAATGGAATATTACAATAATATATCTGATTCAGAAGCTATGGAGAGACAGGAATTTTTTGAAAGGTTTAAACAAAGAGTCGATGCTGAAAGACCAGAGGGACAGAAGCTATATTCAGAATTATGATAGTTTTTATTGACTCCAGTGTATTAGGAATTCTTGCTAACCCCAATAAAGTTGGCGAAGTGCGCGACTGTTGGGAATGGATTTATAAATTACTCCCAAAAGGTGTATATGTTTGTTCTTCTCAAATCTGTGATTTTGAGGTGAGAAGAAGTATGATACTTGAATCTCAGCTAAAACCTTCTTTGAATCACATTGTCAATTTAGATCAGTTGCAAGAATTTATCCCTTTGTTACCCATCACTCCAGAATTACTAAAAAAAGCATCTGTGCTTTGGGCTACTGCTCGTAGTCAAGGTATTCCCACAGCAGATAATAAAAGTCTTGATATTGATATGATTATTTGTAGTCACTGGCAAATGTTGAGAGAAGAATTTCCTGGTCGTTATGTTGCGATCGCCACTACTAATGTCAAGCATTTAAGCCGCTTTACCGAAGCTAAAATCTGGCGAGATATTAACCTGTAAAATTAAAAGATGAAGTATGAAAAAAACTTCACACTTCATCCTAGCCTACGGCAAGACGCTACGCGTCTACACACTTCATCCTTCCTAAGGTGTTCCTACTGCGCCAGAGTAAATTAAACCCCGTTGCAGATCTAAGGTTAAAATTGCCCCATCTCTAATTACTTGTGTTGCTTCCTTCACACCCACAATTACTGGAACACCTAAACGCAAGCCAATGACAGCAGCATGGCTGGTGAGGCTTTCTTCTTCTGTAATAATTCCTGAGGCTTTGCGAATTGCTTCTACAAAATCGGCAGTGGTACGAGGAGCAACTAAAATATCTCCAGGATTAAAGTTACTTACATCCATACCTTTGTGCGCGACTCTGGCGCGTCCACTCACAGAACCTTGTCCGAGTCCAATTCCCTGGCCGAGAACTGCTGTGACGACTTCAACCTTGATTAAATCTGTCGAGCCGGAAACACCTTGGAGTGTACCTGCTGTCATGACAACCAAATCACCCTCAGTTAGTAGTTTATTTTCTTGAGCAACATTTATAGCAGCTTGAAAAGTTTGTCCGGTAGAAGGTAGTTCTAGGACTAACAGCGGTTTTACTCCCCATACCATTTGTAACTGTCGTGCTACGTTGACATGAGGTGTAATTGCCAAAATCGGTGTGCGTGGACGGAATTTGGAAACATTGCGCGCTGTTGCCCCTGTTTGGGTTAAGGTCATAATTGCCGCTGCACCTAACTGTTCAGCAATTTGTCCTACAGCTTGGCTAATGGCGTTAGGGATGGAACGTCTAGCATCTCTTAACAGGCGATTGGCGTTTTGTGCTTCTTCTTGTTCAATGCGTTCGGCAATTCTGGCCATAGTTGCTACAGCTTCTACCGGGTAACTACCTACGGCAGTTTCGTTAGAAAGCATGACTGCATCTGTGCCATCTAAAATTGCGTTTGCCACATCTGATACTTCGGCACGAGTGGGGCGGGGATTACTCACCATGCTGTCTAACATTTGCGTGGCGGTAATAATGGGAATCCCCAAGCGGTTAGCAGTAGCAATCAACTGCTTTTGCAGCACAGGAACATCTTCAGCTGGTAGTTCTACCCCTAAATCACCTCTCGCTACCATTACGCCATCACACAAAGCTAAAACTGCTTCCATTTGCTCAATAGCTTCGTGCTTTTCAATTTTGGCAACTACTGGTACATTCTTACCTGTGCTGGAAATTAGCTCTTTAATTTCGATGATATCTTGAGGATTGCGGACAAAAGACAGTGCTACCCAGTCTACACCTTGATCTAGACCAAACATCAGATCCTCGCGGTCTTTGTCGGTCATGGCTTTGATGGAAAGGTAAACTCCGGGAAAGTTAACACCTTTATTGTTAGAAAGTTTACCAGCTACGGTAACACGACAATGTAAATCACCTTTATCGCGGTTAATCTCCTCAACTACCATTTCGACTCGCCCATCATCGAGGAGGATTTTTGCACCAACTGGGACTTCTTCGGCCAAGTAATCGTAGGTAACACAGCTAATTTCTTGTGTACCAATTACCGGACGATTAGTTAAGGTGAAGCGATCGCCTTTTGCTAAAACTATAGACCCATTTTCAAACCGCCCCAAGCGAATTTTTGGCCCTTGCAAGTCTTGGAGAATTGCTACTGGCTGATTTAGTTCAAAAGCAGTTTGCCGAATTAAACGGATACTACGTTGATGATCGGCATGAGTCCCGTGGGAAAAGTTTAGCCGTAGTGTTGTTGCTCCCGCTTCAATAATTGCCTTGAGCATTTCTGGACTGCTAGTAGCAGGCCCAATTGTAGCGACAATTTTTGTGCGGCGTAGAGAATCTCTTAATTGCATAGGGGCTGATTCGAGGATCTATCTAGGAAACCATCGTAAATTAAAGGGCATTTCTATTTCCGTCACTGCTATATCAATCAGATGTAAGCAGTTAGAAAGGGGGAATAAAGGCCAGTTGGTGGCGCGAAATTTAAATTAATCTAGGAGATAGGGACTAAGGGCTAAGGATTTTCATGGGTTGGGGAATTTTCCCGTGAGTAATTGCCTTGAATAATATATGTATTTCCGCCAAGCTGCATTAGTAGTGAGCTATGAAAGACTCCTTCTAACATGGCAGTTTTAGTGAGTGGATAGACTAGTTATCGTACACTAATCTTGGTTCCATCCTCCCCAAGAAGGATATTCTTCTACCTCATTCTGAGCGATTGCTACAACCCAATTAATGCTGAAGATGCAAGTCCCGTCTGGCATCATATCGTATTTATCTATACAATCTGCTAAATGGCGGATAAAACTTGCTATACAAAAGTTTATAAAAGTTTATTATTCACTAATCTTTGTCGTATATTCGTAATGTTTGATAAATAAGGAGATTAGAATGCTCACGTCGGAGGCACAGAAGCCACTGACAGTCCCACCCAAGGAATTTTTAGCGCCTGCTGGTGATTTTAGTGCCACAATGCTGCTGTTTTTTAGTGCAGTGGCAATGCTAGTGTTATCTAACTTTGGTTACTGGCTGTGGGAATGGCCGCACTGGCTATGCTTTAGTGTGAATACTCTAGCACTGCATTGTTCTGGGACAGTGATTCACGATGCTTGTCATCAATCTGCCCATCGCAACCGAGTTATCAATGCAATGTTAGGTCATGGTAGTGCGCTGATGCTAGCTTTCGCATTTCCGGTATTTACGCGAGTGCATTTACAGCATCATGCCCATGTTAATCATCCTAAAGATGACCCAGATCATTATGTCTCGACTGGCGGGCCTCTGTGGTTGATTGCAGTACGATTTTTGTACCATGAGGTATTTTTCTTTCAACGGCAACTGTGGCGTAAATATGAGCTACTGGAGTGGTTTATTAGCCGCTTGATTGTAGGGACAATTGTTTATATCTCAGTGCAATATCACTTTTTGGGTTATATTCTCAATTTTTGGTTTATACCAGCATTTATCGTGGGCATAGCATTAGGATTATTCTTTGATTATCTGCCCCATCGCCCATTTGTAGAGCGCGATCGCTGGAAAAATGCTCGCGTTTATCCTAACCCAATTCTGAACATTTTGATTATGGGACAGAATTACCACCTAGTTCATCATTTGTGGCCTTCAATTCCCTGGTATAACTACCAGCCAGCATATTATTTGATGAAACCACTATTAGATGCAAAAGGTTGTTATCAAACTTCCGGATTATTACAAAAGAAAGATTTTTTTGAATTTGTTTACGACATCTTTTTAGGAATTAGGTTTAACCACCACAAACAGCCTGAAAATTAACATGATATAACCATTTACAACCGACAGGCGATCGCGCTATATATTCTGAGTTATGGATGCGATCGCTCTCACTGGAAAAAGTTAAAAATTGACCTGCCGCATCAAGAACCCTCCGCGATGATGAAAAATCTATGCTACTTGCAAAGACTGTCCGAGAGTTTTTGGTTCAGGGAGAGATTCACCAAGTTCTAAAGCTGTTTCAATTAATAACTCTAGTACTTCTTGGGCTTCACACATCCTTAGAATTATCAGCTGTGGCGAGGTATTTAAGCAGGGGGAGTGTATCGTGAACTTCTTTGAAATTTCTGGCTAAGGCTTCCACTGCACTACTTCGCACATACCCATCATCATCAGCAGTAGCCAAGTCTTTGAGGAAGGTAAGGGTGTCGGGGTCTTCTTTGAAATTTCTGGCTAATACTGAAACTGCGATATGTCGCACAACTATATTACTATCAGCAGATGCCCAGTCTTTGAGGAAGGTAAGGGTTTCGGGGTCTTCTTTGAAATTGTTGGCTAATAATGACACAGCTAAACGTCGTACATGTCCATGATCATCAGCAGTAGCGCAGTGTTTAAGAATGACCAGGGTATCAGAATCTTCCTTGAAGTTTCTCGCTAACGCTAACACTGCTGCATATCGCATAACCGCACTATTATCAGTAGCGAGGTGTTTCATGAAGGGGAGGATGTCGGGGTGTTCTTTGAAATTGCTGGCTAATGCTTGTACCACTCTAATTCGCACATTTTCATCATCATCAACAGTGGCTTGGTGTTTTAGAAAGGGGAGGGTGTCAGGGTTTTCTTTGAAGTTGCTGGCTAATGCGTCCACTGCTGCACTTCGCACATCTGAATTATCATCAGCAGTGGCTTGGTGTTTGAGAAAGGGGAGAATGTCAGGGTTTTCTTTGAAGTTGCTGGCTAATGCGTCCAATGCTGCACTTCGCACATCCGAATTATCATCAGTGATGCAAAGGTGTTTGAGGAAGGAGAGGGTGTAGGGATCATCTTTCCAGATTGTTGCAACTGTAATGATTGCTTGGGCGCGAATTTCCCGAACTAGCTGGATATCTTCATTATCTCCCTTACTGTCATAGTAGTAAGGCAGATCATATTTGATTAAGTCCTTGAATTGCTCAAGTAATTCATCAGCCGTTGACTTAATCACCTGACGGTTTCTAACTTCTACTAAACAATAAGCCGCTAAAAATAAGTTAACAAGTGTTCCTTCCTCCACATTTATATCTATTAAATAGTTGATAATTTCTAATGTAAAGTGGTCATCAATCATTCCGGCAATTAGCCGCAATACCTCATGCCAAGTTTCATCTTGCCAGTGTTTTCCAAAAACTTCAGTCTTTAGATAATCAATTGTAATACTGCGTTCTTTTTCAAACTTCCAAACAAACTTCCAAGCACAGAAATATTCCAAAAATGTTCTATGCACAAAAGCATAGTAATCTGCACCCAAGAAACATAACATAAAGTTGCGAGTCCGCAGTTGATTAATCATCACCCGCGCAGCTTCTCTGGCTTGACTGACTTCTATAGTTTTGAGATAGTCAGTCAAAATCTTAACTAAATCATCTTCTTTAATTAAATTACCAGCTAAACCTTTGTCGCCAGTTTGCATATAATAAGCAACCTGACGCAGCATCGCTTGCTTATCTTTATAATCAATAGTTTTAGGATCTATTCTTTTATCTTCCACCAAAGCGCGTTCTACATCCCATTGATGTAACAGTACCCGCGATGCTTGGTTATAAAGTTCCGCTCTATCTCTGGGCAATTCCTGATTACGATTGAGAATCGCCATCATCGTCAACAATAGAGGATTCCCCGCTAATTCTGTAATAGCTTTGGAAGTTTCAATTCCTCTTTGCAATCGTTCCCGTTTTCTAACTTTATCTGCTACATCACTAAAAGTTAACTCATGCCAACGGTAAATAAAATCTTGAATTTGTGATGAGTCTAAATCTTGCAACATGAAATGATGAAATTGAGCATCGCGCAATCGTTGCGGTTTATAGCCAATCACGCGAGAAGTCACAATCACCTGCACGTTAGGATATTCATTGGTGAAGCGATGAATAGCTGTAATTACATCCTCACGCTTACCAGGGTCAAATACTTCATCTAAACCATCAAACATCACCAAAGCATTACCAGCCTTTAGCTGTGCTTGCAATTGATGCTGATTGAGGTGAGAAATTGCACCAGGACTTTGATGAAAGAACTCTAAAAAATTCTTACAATGTCCGTCATCAGCATTTCGCATATAAGCGCGTAGTTCAATTAGCAAGGGAATTGGTGGTAACATAAATCCCGGCTTGTTGAGTGGATCGAGAGTTTTTTCTACCCAATCCAAAGCTAAATACTGCAATAATGTAGACTTGCCTGCACCAGGATCACCTAAGATGACTATATATTTATAAGTTTGCAGCTGTTTAACAATATCTAATACTGAACTTATCGGTTGTTCAAAATAAACTCGTTTGTATTTTTCTAATTCTTCTAAAGCAATTTCTTCTGCTTCTACTTGTTCACTGTCTCGCAGTCGCCGCAAATGTTCTTTCGGTAGTTCGTGAATTTGGGGTAAGACTTGGTGAATTTCTCGCACATTTTGCGGGGTAAATATTGACCATAATCTCAGTTCGTTATAGGCGTATCCGCTAGTATCTAAACTATCTAGTTTTAAGTTGACATAGCGCTCACGAATTGCTTCTTGATATTGCCGCAAGTCAAATTCTGGTTTAATCCCTGCTATTTCTTGAGTATTTTCCTTTATTGCTTCTAGGTTTTGTGAATCTAGCAACTCGCGTAAATCTTTTGATTCAGCTAAAATCTGTTGGCATTTTCTCAGATAATTATCAGTCACTAATTGCCAGTTAAATCTAGCTGGTAAAGCTGGTAAATTCAAACTCTTCCAAGTTGATTCTAGAGTTTGATAATCTAGCTCATCACAATCCGGCTCAAAAGCTTTACCGAGTATTTCTTTAACCGACTTGTGGTAAATAAATTTTTTGAGTGGTTTATCAAATTTCTTGATGTCTTCTTCAGGAAGCTTGCGAAACTTTAACTCATCTTCTAGCAGTTGCAAAAATTCCTTGAGTGCTTTAGCAATAGCTTTCTGAATTGGTTCTTTCTTAAAGAAATCAGGAACGCTGTTAAAACGGTCTTTGAAAAAATCTTTGGCGTAGTCCTTAGCTAAATCTTGAGCAAATTCTGAGGTCAGAATATTTTTGACCAGAAATCCCACAGTATTACTTGCTACCCAGCCAACTAACCATTCCACTATCATACTTGCGCCTGCTAAAGCTACTGATTACGAGTATATACACCAGCCTCAGCTATTTTTCCCAATATTTAAGATTAAAAAAATCACATAGAGAAAGCGATCGCAATTACATCGCCATTACTATGATCCGCCACCAATACATCTAATTATCAATTCTGGATTTCTTTAAGATTTCTCGCGCCGATGATTGGCAGCTTGCAATAATAGAGATTCGGCAAAAGCGATCGCATCCGTGGCTGATTTACCGCCAGCTAATTGCGCTAGTTCATCTCGGCGGGTAGTTAAATTATCCAAGGCGGTGACGCGGACGACGGTACGCTGCTCGCTGCTGCCATTGTTCTCTTTTTTACCTTTGCTTTGATTAATAATTTGCTTATCTACCCGGAAATGCCTATCTGCCATTGCTGCTACTAAGGGTTGGTGAGTCACACACAATACCTGTGAGCGTTGGCTGAGTTGGTGTAATTTCTCTGCGATCGCTTGGGCGACTCTTCCGGAAACACCTACATCGATTTCATCAAATACCATTGTCCCGGCTGCATCAGCTTGAGATACACAAGCTTTCAGCGCGAGTAAAAAGCGGCTCATTTCCCCACCGGAGGCAATTTCTGTTAAAGGTTGTATTGGTTCGCCGGGGTTGGGACTAAACATAAATGTAATTTTGTCTGCACCTGTAGCGGTGGGCGCAGTGGGCACAATCTCTACTTTAAACTGCACCTTTTCCATTGCTAGGGGTTTGAGTTCCGCGATTAATCTCGACTCTAATTTATTAGCGGCTGTACGACGCAATTGCGTTAACTGGTTACAAGCTTGAGTTAGCTTTGCTAAAGTTGCTTGTTCTTGCTGTTCTAAGCTTTCAATTGATTGTTCGCTGTCGTTGAGTTCAGCTAATTCACCTTGGATTTTTTGGTAGTAGGCGATCGCTTCTTGCAGAGTCGGGCCATATTTGCGGCAAATCTGCTTTAATTCCCGAATGCGTTCTTCTACTTCCTCTAAACGCTGGGGATCTGCTTCTAAATCTTCGCCATAGGCATTAATTTGCCTTGCTACTTCCATTAATGTAGCTTGGGCATCTCGGACTAAATCTAACAATGGTTGTAGCTGGCTATCATATTCCACCATGTCGTTTAAGGTGGCTTCGCTATCTCCTAATAAATCTGCGGCGGCTGGAGTTTCGTTATCGTTTTGATACAAAGCCTGATAGACCTTGTAACTCATTTGTTGTAAATCTACAACATGATTGAGGCGTTCGCGTTCTTGTTGTAGCTGTTCAAGTTCGCTCGGATCGTTGAGGTTGACTGCGCCTAATTCCTGCACTTGATAGGTAAGTAAATCTAGTTGCTGCAACCGTTCCCGTTCTGATGTCCGGCGTTTTTCTAAGGCTAAATGTGCTGTTTGGTACAAATTAAATAAATTGGCGATCGCTTGACGCTGCTGCATTAAAGAGTCGCCACCATGTAAATCTAACCAATCGCGGACTTGGGCGGATTGTCCCACTTGTACAGTTTGACCTTGGGCAGTAATTTCCACAAGGCGATCGCGTAGCCCCACCATCATCTGCCGATTCACCAACACACCATTTACCCGCGATCTACTGCGGACATTACTCGCAGTGGCGGCGATTTCTCGGCTAATGACTACAGAATTTTCATCTATGGAATCTATTTCTTGTTCGCTTAACCAAGCGGCTAAGGAAGCGTTAGATTTAAAAGTAGCTTCTACCATCGCCCGACTAGTGCCAGTGCGAATTACTCGACTAGATACCTTACCGCCTAAAGCTGCATCAATGGCATCTAAGATAATCGATTTTCCTGCGCCAGTTTCACCTGTTAATACATTTAAGCCAGCGCCAAATTCTAGTTCGAGTTGGTCAATTAGGGCAAAGTTTTCAATTCGCAGGCAAAGCAACATCAAGCCAAATTCTCCATCTAGGCAGATGCCGAATACTTCCAACTTTTAGGAATCTAGGCATGAGCCACTACTATAGAAGTAGCAGACCCATATAAGTGTAGCAAACCTAGTACAGTTACGCGGAATTCGTAATTTGTAATACCCTTCGGGAAGCGCAAAGCGCTACGTAATTCGTAATTACCTTTTTATAAGGGTTATAGCTTTTCAATGGGAAGTTTATTTTTGCCTTAGTGTACTAGTAGTCTACCCGATTGATTTTGAAAGGTTGCGGTTGTTCAGATCCCCGACTTTTTGAAAAAGTCGGGGATCTATGACCTCTCATAATTCAATAGCTGAAATTCTCTTTTGAGGATGAGGTTAAACAACAATTTTTCTTTCAATATATAGAGATGTCAGCAAATCTCGTGGTTTGCTATTATTACAATCCAATTTCTAGGGATTGAGGCAACTGGAACAAGAAAACCACTTGTTCTAACTAAATTGGGGTGCTGGAAACAAAACATATTGTTACAATACTTAACAGAATCAATTCGACCGGTGCCATTCTTCATGATTGCGAAAACACTTCCCCCCACTTCCCGACCGATCGAGGAGGACAATCGCGGTAGCAACAACCGCCGCGATGAGGTATATGTTGCTGAAGTTGTGTCCGAAAATGACACACAAGGCTTGGTTGTTAAATCGCCGAGACTGATAGCAGCTCAACAGCAAAGAGCATTGAGGGCACCAATTGACACTGAGATGACACGTTACGATCCAGTGGAGATTGCAGCGCATTATCAACAAAGACCTCTAGAAGTTTTTGGGCGGATTCTTGCTGTCTTATGGCCGACACTCTCCTTTGCTTTGGGGTTGTGGTGGGATAGCAAACGGGGAATTGTCGTAAAAAATGACCGCCGCCGTGCCGCGCAACTAAGAGAATTATTAACTAAACTAGGGCCTGCCTATATCAAAATTGGCCAGGCTTTGTCTACAAGACCAGATTTGGTTCCCCCCGCATTTTTAGAAGAACTTACCAAACTACAAGACCAATTACCACCTTTTCCTAACGAGATTGCTTATCAGTTTATTGAAGAAGAACTCGGCGCACCGCCAGCAGAAATATATAGTGAACTCTCACCACAACCAATTGCTGCGGCTTCTTTGGGACAAGTTTATAAAGGGAAGCTGAAAACTGGTGAGGAAGTCGCAGTTAAAGTGCAGCGTCCTGACTTAAAAGAAAGAATTACCGTTGACTTATATATATTACGTGGCCTAGCTGGTTGGGCGAAGAAACAGTTTAAACGAGTGCGAAGCGATTTAGTCGGAATTCTGGATGAATTAGGCGATCGCATTTTTGAAGAAATGGACTACATACACGAAGGAGAAAATGCCGAGCGTTTTTTCCAGTTATATGGTCACATGAAAGACATATACGTACCGAAAATTTACTGGGAATATACCAATCGTCGCGTTTTGACGATGGAGTGGATTAACGGCATTAAATTAACCCAAACGCCAGAAATTAAAGCTAAAGGTATAGATGCACGTTATTTAATTGAAGTCGGTGTCCAGTGTTCATTGCGTCAACTGCTAGAACATGGATTTTTCCATGCTGACCCCCACCCAGGTAATTTATTAGCCACACTGGATGGTAAATTAGCTTATCTCGACTTTGGGATGATGAGCGAGATTCAGCCACCCCAGCGTTATGGTTTAATTGAGGCGATCGTCCACGTTGTGAACCGTGACTTTGACGGTTTAGCTAAAGACTACGTCAAGCTAGATTTCTTATCACCCGAAACAGATTTAACGCCAATTATTCCCGCCTTCGCCAAAGTTTTTGCAGAAGCTCAAGGTGCAAGCGTTGCAGAGTTAAATATTAAAAGCATCACCGATGAACTATCGGCTTTGATGTATGAATATCCCTTCCGCGTACCTCCCTACTACGCTTTAATTATTCGCTCTTTGGTAACACTAGAAGGGATTGCAATATATATAGATCCCAACTTTAAAGTTTTGAGTGAAGCTTATCCTTACGTAGCGAAACGTTTATTAACAGATCCAGCACCAGCGCTCAGAGCATCTCTGCAAGATTTACTGTTTAAAGAAGGTAGATTTCGTTGGAATCGCTTAGAAAACTTATTAAAAAATGCACGAGGTAATGAAGACTACGATTTAAATTTAGTAGTCACTCAAGGGCTAGATTTTCTCACCTCTGAACGTGGCGGTTTTATTCGCGACAAATTGGTAGATGAATTTGTTAATGGGATAAATGCTTTAAGTCAAAATGTCCTGCATAACTTCACCTATTTACTCCGCGAACAAGTAGGAATCACAGCAATTAACGAAACTCCAGCCGCCACATCTGAGCAACAACAAACCTTAGAGCATATCAAACGAATTTTAGGTATTCTCCGCGATACCCGTGGCTTTGATCCATTGCAGCTGGCTCCGCAACTGGCACAATTATTAGTAAATCCCGGAGTACAGCGTTTAGGTCAACAAATTACTAATCGTTTGCTGCAAAAGGCTTTAACTAAGTTAATTCGCGATTTATTAGCAACAGAAGAAGTTAATCAGACTCCAGATAGTAATTTAGCCAAATCTGAGAGATTATCTTTACCTGCACGAGTATAAAATTCTTTGTTTTTTAAAACCCTTGCTTTCAATCTTTTTGATAGAAGCGAGGGTTTTCTTTTTTAGAAATTAGGTATTAATTACTTTATCCGCAGCAATAGTTAAGATTTCATCCATCCAAGCATTTATACTTTTACCAGCTTTTTTCGCAGCAATAAATATTTTTCTATGGTGTTCTGGAGTTGTACGGAATGGAAGTTTACCTGAGAAAGGTTTATCAGGTTCCTCTCCTAGTTCTTCACAAAAAGCCAGATAATCATCAACAGAGTTTTGAAATTCTTGACGCGCTTCATCTACAGTTTTTGCTTTAAAGGTAATCACGTCATTAATATCTAGAACTTGACCAAAAAGTATTCCTGCTTCTACATCTACTTCTAAGCTAGCGGTGTATCCTTTATAAGTCATCATGGTTCAATTCCTGCTTTAATTAAAAATTCCCTAACAGATTTGACTGCTCCTTTATCTGTTTCATTTTGAGGATGCGGTTCGTGAAAACAGCTTTCACATCATTTAATTTGACACGAACCCGCGAACCTCTACCTTGAGTAATATCAGCACCTAGTGCTATGAACAAACTTTCAATATCTTTCCAAAGAATATTAGATGGTACAGGATTAGTAAAAATTAACTCTAAAATTTGACGTTGTTTGTTATTAAGATCCATTTCATAAATACAATTACAGCCATCTTAAGGTTAAGTTGGATATATTAATTATTCAATGATATCATAATATGATATCATTGAAATATAAAAGCGATCGCTTGTTCTAAAATAGTAGTGCGATCGCTCTATATTAGATGTAGCAGCAAAAAATTAAAGTTATAAATTATATGTCTAGTTATCAAGAAGTATTAAATCAAGCTCAAAGTCTCACACCTGAAGAACAAATACGCCTAATTGAAGACTTATCAAGATTAATTCGTCAACAAATGATCGTGAAATCTCAGCCAAAGCGTAGCATTATAGAATTGCGTGGATTGGGTAAAGAAATTTGGAATGGTATTGATGCTCAAGAATACGTCAATGAGGAACGTGATTCATGGAATAGGTATTAATGAATGCTTACTTTCTATAACTTGTTCTTGATTAACTTCTTCTCTCGTAGCACTTTCACCATTACGGAATTGCTCAAATAATTCAAAAAAATTATTTAATGCATCTCTTTCATCCGCAGAATAGAAAAGAATAATACTATCCCATCCATGCGAAGAGGTAATCTTAAATCTTGTTTGTATCCAATCTTGAAATTGATTAAATTTAATCTCTTGTTGAGTTGGCGGTAAGCCTAAATCTTCTCTAGAACTCATGTACCCATCTAAAAAAGCTCTCAACCGAGTAATTGAGTATTTACCTAAAAATATTCCCGGATTTCGTTTAATTTTATCTAACATCTCATAGAGATATTCATTAAGAGTTATAGTAATTGTCTGGTTATTGTTTAGCATAATCTTGAATAATTAAAAATTTTCTTCTGTAATTTGGAACTGCTGACCGGAATATAATTTATTATAAAATTGTAAATTACCTAGCCATTGTTCTCTCGTGAGTCCATCAGGATGGTGATTATCAAAAATTATCTCCACTTCATTTATTATAATGGCAATACATTGATGACGACCGTTAAGAGAAATTGCATCTCCTGATAAACTATCATCATAAATATAACTATTACGCCCTATTGCTGAACCTGTATAAAGTTTTATCCGCTTTCCAGAAATTCCTTGTGATATTAAGTAATCTTGCATAGCTTGAGCGCATTCAACACATTCAAGATTTTTATATTTTCTAATTATTTCTTTAATTTGATGGATTTTCTCAATACTTATAGTCAAAATTTTTACTATAAACTCAACTGCGATTAATGATTTTATCACTAAGGCAATCGCTTGTTGCGGAAGTGCGATCGCCTTACAGAAAACCTCAAAAAAAGCGATCGCCTGTTGTGGAATAGTAGTGCGATCGCCTTGCAGAAAACCGTAACGGAAAAGCGATCGCCTGTTGTGGAAGAGTAGTGCGATCGCTTTGCAGAAAAACTCAAAAATCAAGCGATCGCCTGTTGTAAAAGAGTAGTGCGATCGCCTTACAGAAAACCTCAAAAAAAGCGATCGCCTGTTTTGGAAGAGTAATGCGATCGCCTTGCAGATAACCTCAAAAATCAAGCGATCGCCTGTTGTGGAAGAGTAATGTGATCGCTTTGCAGAATATCTTAAAAATCAAGCGATCGCCTGCTGTGGAAGTGCGATCGCCTTGCAGAATACCTCAAAAATCAAGCGATCGCCTGTTGTGGAAGTGCGATCGCTTTATTTAAGTATAAATTCTTAATAAATCTGCTTCTGTTCGAGTTGCCAGCATTTTGTATATCACATTGAACAATAATATCAAGATGCATCATATTCACTTTCAATAAATTGTAGCTTACCTACCGATTATTCTGTGGTAGCTGTTTTTCTAAATTTGTGACTTTTGTTTCTAAATTTGTGACTTTTGTTTCTAAATTTGTGACTTTTGTTTCTAAATCTCTAATTTTTAATGCCTGAAAGACTGTCATCATAAACATGATAGAAATTGCAGCCAACGTAACTAGAATATAGGAGTTTTTGAGTGCGGAGTAACTATTTGCACGTCCGTAAGACTTAGTAACTGTATAATCAACCTTTTCATAATCAACCTTTTCATCCATATCGCCATAGTTTTGGGGTTCATTAGACATATCAATCTCCTTTTTTACCTGCTTAATAGATATGAAATTACAGGTCTGATATCATCTGCGCTGTTCCCATTTACACAAAAAACTTTTGTATTTATATTTCTATTTTGTTGGAAACAAGCTTCAGATATATTATTAATTATTGTTTCAAATCTAAATATAGCATATTCTTGAGCGTTACAAAAATTTGGTAATGCGATATGTCCATTATCAATTAACTTCTCAATCAGATCTATTTTATTAATTAAAAACACAACTTTTTGCAAATTATTACTATATAGCTCATTAAAAAGTATTTGTAATAGTCCATCACCTATATAACTCTCGTGTTCCCTAACTCTTGAGTCTATTTTACTTATTCCATCTCCGTCACTTAGCCACTGAAGTAAAGCCTCATCTTCAAGAAATTTTCCATGTTCGTCAGTTCTTCTAGGCACAAGATCCACAATAAATATAATCGCATTAACTAATCGGCTACCTTTAGAACCAGCAAAATATTGCGGGATGTCTGTTATTACTTGATTAGGCTTTTGTCCTTTATAGTCAGCTATTTCTACATCAACATTATTATTATTTTTTTTATCTATTGTTTCGACGTTTGTTTCGACGTTGATTCCGTAGTGAAAAATATCAAAATATTCAGTTGATTTAATCTGACTATTGCTAGTTTTATAAACTTTAAATATAAATGCAGTCTTTCTAAAAGTAGTTTTGCCAGATCCAGGACGACCAAATATTAAAATTCGATAGATTGATTTGTTGATGAATAAATTATTGACCCTGGAGTTTATTTCATCTCTGATAGGTGTCAATAAACATACTCCTATAGGAGTAAGTATAAACAACGCCAAAGCCATAGCAGCTTCCGCATTGTCTGGGAATGTAACAATTATCCAACATCCAACAGAAATTACAATAACTGCGAATATAATAATAACACCTATGCTCTTAATGCTCATAATGCTTTTTAATCTTATAAAAACTGAATTAATTTGCAATTACCTTAAGCAATTTAAATCTTTTTGCCTATAAGCCAATTAACTGCCTCAAGTAGTAAGGTAAGCAGTATGAATTCACAAACATGATATCCAGAAATTACGTATAATTCTTTGTTAAATAACAATTTTTAATACAAGGATCTCTTATCTTTGTCTCCTTTGGAGATTTTCAAAACATCTCCTAACTCACTGCATAGTCTGTAAACTGTCTCATAAAAGGAGACTGGAACCCTAATACAATATCTTCATTGGGAACACCCGCAGCTACTAAATTAGCAGCAATATCATCCTCTGTACCATTCCACTGAAGCCAAATCTTGCCATTTTTAATATCAATATGGATGATACAACTATGTACCCAGTTTTGACCTTCCCAGCCTACATGAACTATTTGATAATGGTCGCGTTCTGTATCAAAAATTGTCTCAACTTCTATATTTCCGTAAGCTGGTTTTTGCTCGCTATAATTATGTAGTATTTCTTGTACAAGCTGGCGATACAGAGTTAATTTATCCATTGGAAAATCACCTCTTGCTCTACATCATAAATCAGCATTTTCACTTGATTTTCTGCTATCATATCTTTGGGAAAATCGAGTTGAAAAAATGTATTGTAAGTTGTTAAAGGTACGGCTAAATATAAAATACGCTCCGGCTGTAACCTTCTCAATGCACCTCGATAATTAATAAACTGTCCTAATGCAGTATGAAATTCTGAAATAGCAGATGACTGTTGTAAAAAACTTTTAACTTCGACTGCTATTTTTTGTCCTTGGCGTTCTGCTGCTATCAGCTTTTCTGCGGCTAAATCAATAGAAAGATTTACTCCTCCCACGCTAATTGTGAGTGGATCTTTAGTAATTTGCCAACCGTCTTTCTGTAAAGCTGTTTTGACAACTTGATGAAAAACATCTTTAGCAGGCATACATATCTATAATTATATTTCTAATTTTTAGACTGTTGCATTCTTTGTCATCTGTAAACACAGTTAAGAAAATAGAGACGTTCTTTAGAACGCCTCTATTTTGATGACTATTCTATGCCTTCAATCCGGTCTTCAACTTCTTGGTACAACTCGCGCAGACGATTTAAATTTTCCTCGCTAGTCTCCCAATAACCGCGTCCATTCACTTCTAACAAAGTTGATACAACTTTGCGGAAAGAATGGGGATTAAGGTTCATCAACCGTTTTTGCATTTCTTCATCTTTGATGAAGGTTTCATTGGTATCTTCGTAAATCCAGTTATCCACAGCGCCGGCTGTCGCACTCCAACCCATTGTGTTTACCAACCGCTTGGAGAGTTCGCGCACACCTTCGTAACCGTGAGATAGCATTCCCTCGTACCATTTGGGATTTAATAATTTAGTACGAGCATCTAAGCGCACGGTTTCTGATAATGTCCGCACTTGAGCATTAGCTGTGGTGGTATCTGCAATATAAGATGCTGGTGTTTTACCATCACCCCGCAAACTTGCTACCAGCTTGGTGGGATCTGAGTCGAAGTAGTGGGAAACGTCCGTTAAGCTAATCTCGGAAGAATCGAGATTTTGGAATGTTGCATCAGCAGTTTTCAAAGTACTTTCAAAAATCTGCCGGGATTCGTCCATAATTCCGGGGTTATCGGAATTGAAGGCGAAGGATTTCCGCTTCAGGTACATTTCTTGTAATTCGGCTTCGCTATCCCAAGTGCTGTTTTCTACTGCCAAGTTGATGTTGGAGGAGTAGGAACCAGATGCATTGGAGAAGACGCGGGTAGCTGCTTGACGCAGGTTAATGCCCATTTCCTCAGCTTGTTGCAAAGCGTGTTTGCGGACAAAGTTCATTTCTAAGGGTTCGTCTATCTCCGCCGCCATCTTCACCGCTTGGTCTAGCAGGTTCATTTGGTTGATGAACAAGTCGCGGAATACGCCAGAACAGTTGATGACAACGTCAATTCTCGGTCTGCCCAACTCTTCTAAGGGTATCAATTCTAACTTGTTAACTCTTCCCAAGGCATCAGGAACGGGTCTGACACCAAGCATCCACATGATTTGGGCTAGTGATTCCCCGTAGGTTTTGATGTTATCTGTTCCCCAAAGCACACAGGCGATAGTTTCCGGCCATTTACCGTCGTTTTCGGCTTTGTTTCTTGCCAACAACCGATCGACAACGATTTTCGCTGATTGTACCGCCGCAGTTGTGGGGATGGATTGGGGGTCAAGGGCGTGAATGTTCTTACCTGTGGGTAATACATCCGGGTTGCGGATGGGATCGCCACCTGGGCCGGGTAGGATGTATTCGCCTTCTAAGCCTTTGAGTAGTCCACCGAGTTCGTTATCTGCACAAACTTGTTGTAAACAGAATTCCAAATACTCAAATAATGGTTTGAGTGCGGAGACATCAACTTTGTTATAGCCTGCTTGATGCAATGCTTCTACCCAAGGTTCTTTTTTGCCCATGTTGAAGAAATTCAACCGGGAAACTAGGGAAACTCGACCTTCTGCGTCAGTTTGCGCTTTTACTAGGGCGCTAACTGCACCACGGGTAGCTAAGGTGATGTCTTGCAATAGCTGGACATCTTCTAAAATCCCTTTGTCGTTATTGTGGTAAATATCGTCAATGTTACGCCCAATGCTATTGGCGATAATTCGGGGTAAGCTGAGAATTTCTTCTTCTTGACGATCTAAGGAAGCAATGTTGACAAGAGTTGCGATCGCTTCTTCGGCTGTGGGTGGTTTACCAATGATATGCAATCCACAAGGTAACAACCGCGATTCAATTTCCATTAGCTTGCGGTACACGCTGCCAACAATATTATCCCGTTCATCTTCGGTCATATCCTTGGCATCGGTTTCCGGTAAGTCGATATCCTTATCCAGGTTCACCATCCGGCATTTATCCATGATGGAGTTAACAATGGGGATACCTCTTCCTGTATCTTTCAGGGTTTGGTAAGAAGCAATTAATTCGCTGAGTTCTTTTAAACCCTTGTATAAACCAGCATTTTCTGCGGGTGGTGTCAGGTAGGAAATTGTCTCGGCATAGCTGCGGCGCTTGGCGATTGTGGCTTCGCTGGGGTTATTGGCTGCGTAGTAATACAGGTTAGGAATTGTGCCAATTAGTTGGTCTGGATAACAATCGCCAGACATCCCCATTTGCTTACCAGGCATAAATTCCAGAGAACCGTGAGTACCGAAGTGCAGTACAGCATCAGCTTGCCAAACTTGCTCTAGGTAGGTGTAGTAAGCAGCAAAACCGTGGTGCGGGCTAGCAGAACGGGAGAATAACAACCGCATCGGGTCGCCTTCGTAACCAAAGGTAGGCTGAACACCGATAAAGACGTTACCGAAATGCTTACCATAAATCAGCAGATTTTGCCCATCGCTGTTGAGATGTCCGGGAGGTGCGCCCCAGTTTTCTTCTAGGCGTTGAGAGTAAGGTGTCAATGCTTCATATTCTGGCACTGACATTTTATAGGCGATGTTCAGCTCTGGGCTAGCGTACTGTGCTTGAGCATCGTGGATGACTTCTTGCATCAGCGCTTCGGCGGATTCCGGTAATTCCGGTAAATCGTAGCCGTTATTTTTCAGCGCTTTCATCACCTCATAAATGGAACCGAACACATCTAGATATGCAGCAGTACCCACATTCCCTTTATCAGGGGGGAAACTGAAAACGGTAATGGCAACTTTTTTATCTAGTTTGGGTTTGCGGCGGAGATTTGCCCATTTTAAGGCACGTTTGGCGACTACTTCCACACGGTCTTGGAGTGCGATCGCTTTGCCAGTAGCACCATCTCTACCTGATAAAATAATCGGCTCAATTGCTCCATCCAATTCCGGTATGGCAATTTGCAAGGCTACTTGAATTGGATGTAACCCTAATTCGCTATCCATCCACTCTTCCGTGGTTTGGAATACTAAAGGTAAGGCTACCATGTAGGGGCGATTTAAGCGCTTGAGTGCGTCAATAGCTTTGGGATGGTCTTGTCTAGCAGGGCCGCCTACCAAAGCAAACCCAGTCAAAGAAATTACCGCATCTACTAAAGGTGTATTGGTAGTTGGTTCGTAAAAGTAAGCATCCACAGGCTTGGAGAAATCCAGACCACCTGCAAATACTGGTAGTACTTTGGCTCCCAGGGATTCTATCTCCTGGACGATCGCTACATAATGGGCATCATCCCCTGTAACTAGGTGGGTGCGTTGTAATACCAAACCTACACAGGGTGCTAAAGGATCTTTGAGATTCTTGGAGATATCCTTACGGGCTGTGTACCAATTGAGGTATTCTCTCACATCCTCAAACATACTCGGAGCCAGGGGATGCCAAATTCCCATATCTGGGTAAACTACTGGCGCTTCATATGTTGTCGAAGGCAGATTGGCTTTATCTACACCTTTTAATACATATTTATCAGTCAGCATTAGCAAGAAGTTTTCCAGGTTTTCTGGCGAACCTCCCAGCCAATACTGAAAACTGAGCATGAAATTGCGAGCATCTTGTGCTTTGTCCATTGGCAGAAACTTCAGCACTTGTGGCAAGGTTCGCAGCAATTTCAACATCCCGTCTTGGAAGCCTGCACCGGATTTTTCTTTGCGCTTCCGCATGAATTGCGCGATCGCACTCTTGGATTGACCCAATTGTGCCAGAGAAAAGCTGCCCATTTTGTTGAGGCGCATAACTTCTGGCATCGAGGGGAAGACAACAGCAACATCTAAGCGATCGCGATGTGGTTCTACGGCTGTTACTACTTTCTGTGCTAAGTCTTCAATAAAGATCAGTGAGGCAATAAATATATTGGCACTCTCAATCTCCCGTTTGAACTCCTCGTAGTTCTCTGGATCTCGGAGTTCCTCAATCAAGTACCCGCTGATTTCTATCGCTAGGTTGGGATTATTGGCGTTAATTGTGCGGACAGCTTGCGACAATGCACTCTGGTACTGGGACTCAAGCACGACATAGACCACCTTGATTAAATTACGTCCGCGTAAATTATCAGGCGCAATATGTCTGATGGTGGACTTGACGTGGGTGAACATGCTTCCTCGGCTCCTTTGATGCGCGTTCTCTACTAGAAGTTCATCACGGCTGATGCTGCCGTTTGTAACTTCAATTTATTTTTACGAATATGAATTTTTTTTATCAGAAAACGCCTACCAAATGGTAGTTTTGTCGTCTAACTGACACAAAACGATAAACATAATGACATATTTCTTTGCAGATATTGCTTTTACATGTGAGTGTTTGCTACACTGATTGTTAAAAAATGTAAAGCAATACCTGAGCGGCACTAATTATTGAGTCGTGGAAGTGCTTGCTATTTAACTATAGAGCCATCTTATTAATATCATTTTAAATCACTATCTTTCAGACAAAAATTTATTTTTTCCGCAAGCGATCGCAAAGAATTTAGAGAATTGTAGTCTCTAGTACAGAATTTATGCTTGACTAACATTAAATCGCGCAGAATTAGCAGCAATTTCTTTTATAAATCACTTATATTTGTGCTAATAAAAATTTCCTGTGTTAGCTTTCAGCTTGTGCTACCGTGAAAGCGATCGCCAAAATATTTACCCTTCCTGCACCATCCAAACCAACATCCCCAATAATATTTCCACAGGGGGAACAGTATAATCATGGAAATCAATAGTCAGTGTTTGTTCTTCTAACTTTAAAAATCGCCAAGCTGTGCCGCTGCTAACACTGCCATAAATTGCTTTAGTTGGTATATTATTAGCATCATTGAATTTTTGTGCCGCAATCATTTCTGCTGCACATTGCCCTAAACCAGGTTTTAAATCACCTTTTTTCGCTGCAATAATTACGATTACAGGTGCTTCAATAAATATTTGTTCGGGTGAGCGGCTAATCAAAAAATCACATACTCCACTTAAACCCAACTCAGGTGCTACAGTAAAATCTTCACCCGAAAAAAAGCTGATTTTACGTTCTAGAATTTTCCTAACTTCTACAAGGATAGGACTAATAATTAACTCAGAGCGAGCTTTTTCTGAACCAGTCGCTGTTGCTAAGGGTAGCCCTTCGCTTAATGCTTCTTTGAGGTAAGGACTAGGTTCTATCGGCTGGGTTTCGGGTAAAAAGCGTACACCTTCAACTGTAGTTAAATTAAAGTCGCGTTTGACTTTTGATAGTGAGAAGTCGCTATAAGACATTATCAAGAAGTATTAGTTTAAAATTATTGATCCTATCGTAGCTATAGCTAAATACAGTTCAGTTAAGAAAATTAATTGATAACAAAACCAAAAAACTATTACAACAAGGCAAAAGTAAAAAGTGAGCCAGTGCGGTGGACGGGTTCCCAAGGCACTCCGTTGGGCGGCTTTGCCGACTTGAAGGAAGTGCCGTCGGCATAAAGCAACTGGCGAACTCCGCAGGAGTAAAAAGTAAAAAGAAAGAATACTTATACTGCCAGATTTTTCCCCATTTCAAATGGGTGGTTTATTTACGCTGTGCTGTACTAGTTATTCAACAAAAAACCGAACAATAATTTTGGAGGGGGTTTGGGGGACGCAACCGTCACCCAATCGGGGGTTTGGGGGAGAATCCCCCAATTGAGCTTGCTTCTTTAATAAGTGACAAATCAATGGCTAATAAGCTTAACCCAAGCGTATCGTGCTATTGCTGTTTTGTGATCAATAGTAGCTAAAAGCGGATTTAATCTCACAATCTCAAAAATCTTCAAACAAACGGATATATGAAAAAAGCCTGCAAATACAGGCTAAAAATTCTGATTTTTCGTAGTTTGCAGAGATTCCCTAATTCAAATTCATACGCGAAACTCCCTCTCTTACCATTTTCCCTTTCCCTATTCTTCTTCAGAGTAATTTTTACCTAAACCCTACCTTAGCTAGATGCGTGAGTAACGAAACCTAATCCTCAACAGACGTAGACAACGCAACCACAGCAGCGAAGGTTGCTCAAAGAAAGTGAAAATATCACCGAAACCTTGGTTTGTTTTTTGATGGTGTAGCCAATGTCTCTCAGGAGTGGTGATAAATAGAATTTGGCACAAAATAATTATAGGTTTTGGAGTTTCCCAAGCCAAAACACTTATGTGTCTCCACCAAACATGAAACTGTCCCAAAAGTAGCCCAGAAATTACACCAATTGGAGAGAAAGACCACAAAATTACTGCCATGATTAAATATGGCAAAGCCCCCAGCACACCATCTAATAAAACTTCAGGATTTAAAGTCAAAATTGCATAGTGGCGGAAATCTTTCTTCCAACAATGATGCGTTTTTAGGTGGAGGCTACCAAAAACATGCTCGGGTATGTGATAAACGAAAGTTGAAAGGAAATCACCAAAAAATAATAATAGCCAAGCAACAGCGATAGCCTCAAGCATTTGCACTCCTCACATCTAGTTAAGAAAACTCCAAAGAACAAACTGCACATCTCATACTTGAGATGTAGATGCTACTCACGCAAGCTACAGAAACATGATAGTTACTTAAAAATAGGTAACTACTAGTTTTGATTGTTTGCACAGTGTTACTAATTAACTTCGCAACACAGCGTTATCTGATTTTTTGATAGTTTTGTCTGTCTCAACTGCATTTTGCTTTTCTCAAAAGACATGCACGAGAAGCTGCAGTTTTATGCATTTAATGCTCTATAGGCATTGCACACTAACTGCTTAAAACCTGTCACCTGGATTTTTGGTCTGAGTATATGATGCTTATACATCTAAAGCTCTATCGGATTTACGTATTTTAGCATGTTGACCCCATAATCTTCTTATGAAGGCTTCCACCATTAGCAAAGGTTGAGTTAAAATCGGTAAAAATTTAGGTTAAGGCGTTGTCTTACCGCTTTTTTGTGAAGCTATTCGGTGGTAACGCAGATGATTACGGAATTTGATTAGTAACAAACTTGTAAATCCTCTAATTAATCCGGAGCAGATTACGTGATTAATTTTAACCAGTACAAGGTTTTAACTTTCGACTGCTATGGCACTTTAATAGATTGGGAAAGTGGTATCTTAGCCGCATTTAAGCCACTTTTGACTAACCACAAACAGAATTTAGATGATGAAACAATTTTGCAGCTTTTTGCACAATTTGAGTCAGAAATTCAAAAAGGAGAATATCTCACATATAAAGAAGTTCTGAGAAAAGTAGTTGAAAGATTGGGTGAGCAACTTGGTTTTAAACCCAGTGATGAAGAATTATACTCTCTTAGCAATTCAATTAAGAATTGGCTACCTTTCCCAGATACTGTAGAGGCATTAAAATCTCTAAAAAACCAGTTTAATCTGGCAATTATTTCTAATGTAGATGACAATCTATTTGCTGATTCTGCAAAACATTTAACAGTTGATTTTGATTGGATAATTACAGCAGAGCAGGTAAAAAGCTACAAACCTGCTCTCAATAACTTTAGAGCCGCAATCGACAGAATTGGTCTACCTAAGGAACAAATATTGCACGTTGCTTGTAGCGTTTATCATGACATTATTCCAGCCCAATCTTTAGGAATCTCAACAGTTTGGGTTAACCGCAGAGCCGGGAAAGAAGGTGCTGGTGCTAACTTACCAGTAGTTGCTCAAGCTGATTTAGAAGTTCCAAATTTACAAACCCTAGCTAATTTAAGTATGAGTAAATAGAGAGCGATCGCAGTCAATAATTAACTAGGGCTTGCTGAAAAAGTCATTCCAAGGCAAGAGAAAAATTGACTCAGTAGTCAGGGAAGAGCAAATATAAGTTTTTGTTGTCTGCAATCAAACGGAACATCACTTTTGCTAATAAAAGAAGTGAAAAAAGATGTAATGTTGAAAAATTGGCATAAAAATTCCCAAAAAAGCCGTGAAACAAGGGTAGAAAGATTCATGACTAAAAAAGTAATAGCAATAGCAGTGACAGAGGTATGAGGAAGTTTAGCCATGACTCTACCCAAGCTAAATCTTCGTTTACCTTGTCCGAATTTACCCTCAATAGAGTTACGAATTAGCTCATCTTCTCGTGCTTGTTTCTTTTTTTCAGGACTGACATTTTTAGGTGGTCTCCCTAAAGGTGGCCCACTAATTCTAATTCCTCTTTCTTGACACCAAGAGCGGTTGTCTCTAGTGCGATAAATTTTATCAACATGAACTGATTGAGGATAATACCCGGTGTAGTTTTTGTAGGCTTCTACTTGTGATTTTAAGTCGCCTGATTCGTTAAAATTATCCCAACTAATATGGTCTAAAAATACATAGCCATCATAGCAACTAGCTGAAAGCTTTGCCCCAAACTCTACTTTTTTTCCAGCTTTACCACGGACTATCGGACGAATGTGTGGTTGATTTAAACTGACAATACGGTCTTCTATACTAATTTTTTTATTTTCATATAACCAAAGTTGTTGACGATAAATTTCTGCTACTACCAGTAATTTCTTATATTGCCTATTACTCAGGTTGAAGAGTGACGCACCTAACTCCATTAGCTGCTGAATGTGAACTAAATTTCTTTTGATATATTGTAGTTGCCGTTTAATGGCTTTCCTTCTTTCTTTAATGGTCGGTTTTCTTTTTTTGGCTACCAATAAGTAATTCTTTCTAGCTATATTTCTATAGGTTCTCGGTTTTTTGATACTCTTTAACAAGAGGGAGTTATATAAAATATCTATAATTGTTTCTGTATGCTTTCTGGCTTGATTTAATAATCCTAAGTCTGTGGGATAACTGATATCCGCTGGCGCACAACTCGCATCTAATATTAATTTTCCCCGATTGGTCGGCTCATTTTTTAAATCCTCGGTTTCTGACTTTTTTGATTTTACTTCTACCTCCTCTTTACTTTCTAACACTTGCTTGACTATTTCTCGATTCAGTTTGTTAACTAATTTTATATCTATTCTTTCTCTAAAGTGAACTAACATTGACGCATCAAATGGGGCATTATTGCTATAGCAAGACATTCCTATAAAGTATTGCAGATAGGGATTCTCCCTAATTTGCTCTACTGTCTCCCTATCACTTATGCCTAGTTTTTCTTTAATTATTAATGCCCCTAATGCCATCCTAAATGTTTTGGCTGGCGCGCCCATTTCTGCTGAAAATATTGCTGCGTACTCTGCTTCAAATTCTGACCAAGGTATCATCTCCGCCATGATTACCCAACGGTTATCTGAGGCTAGTTTTCCCCCAAAGGGTAGTTCAAAGTCTTCTGCTGCTGTTTCTTGCTTTTGCGCTTTTCGATACATATCAACGCAACTTGCTACAAGGGTTTTTACTTACTTTATCCTTTTTCCTTGCACTTTATTCTCTTTTGTCCCCCCAAATCTCTTGATTTATCTAGGTTTTTTGTTTATTCTGCAAGCCCTAACTAAAAAATATTAATTTAAGGTAAGGTGTTTTATGCCGTAGGCTAACGCACCTGAATTTTTGATTCTGCGTTGGTGCGTTGCGCTGCGCGACAACACAACGCCAGTTTGCTCAAGTCGGGAAACCCGCCCACGCAACTGGCTCCCCTACATCATATAACTTTCAATTCTTTTATAATGTGAACCAGCTTAACCAAGCATCCCAATTTTGCACAATAGCTGCAAACTCTGCATAACCTGCGGCTCTGGGATGCGCGCCATCATTAGCTTTGGCTTCAGCTAACCAAATAGATGAATTAACTAAAGTAGAAAACACATCCAGATAAGGAATATCAAGTTCACGACAAACTAAAGCAAACTGCTGAGATTGATGAGCAATTTGTTGGTTTCTCTGTTCTTGATTTTCATCTCCACAAGGTGGTGGCCCTACCATTAAAACCGGGTAAAGCTGCTTGGCTTCAGTTAAAATAGCGCGAGTATTTTCGAGAGATTCTGTTAAGTCAATTCCTTGCTGCTTACCAGCCCATCCCGAATCATTGACCCCAAAAGAAAATACAACTCGACCGTCATATTCCGAAGCCAGGCGATAAGAAACTTCTTGTCGCCAACGTTGCTTAAGAAATCGGGTAGTTTCCGTTCTCACGCCTAAATTATAGTAAGTAATCTCATATCCTCTTTGATGAGCACCAGCACATACTCTACCTGTCCATCCTAGAAAATCAGGATCGCCTGTGCCATTAATAAAAGATTCACCGACGAAACAGATGCGGATTTCTCTTGGTTCGGATTGAAATTTTGACATTACCGTAGCGATGCAAAATCTGCAAATTATTTTAAATAAAAAGCATAAAAAAAGAGGCAGATTATTCTACCTCTCTGGGGGAAATCAATAAACTAAGTAATGATTTCCCGAGATTAATTCAGCTTGCAAGCTTTAGTATCTGCTAGGTTTATGAACGATAAAGCTGAGGATTTGGCACTGCTTGATGTTGTCAAAGCCTACTACACGGATGTAGTTGTTGGAATATTGAGAACGGCAAGCTTGAACTTCGTTCAGTACTTCTTGAGTAGATTTAGCGCCGAACAAAGGTAGCTTCCACAATGTCCAATATAATTCGGTTGGCTCAGAGGTTTCGTTAAATTCAACTGCTGGAATGTAACCTTGTGCCAAGATGTACTGGATCTGCTTGGCAATTTGAGCGTCAGATAGGGGAGGTAGATAGGAAAGGGTTTCGTAACGGCGCTCTTTTGGTAAAGTTTGCATAGCTGTTGATAATGGGTTGCGATTTTTACTAAGTTGATTGTCTAACTGGATAAGTTATCCAAGTTCGGATCGGAGCTTGTTTGCTGTTCTGGTTGTAGACTGGGGTCTGATGTATCCATTTGAGTGATGCGTTCTAGATGCTGGCGACGCTGTTCCATATTGCCTTGCTGAATGCCAGTCCGAACCATTTCTGGTAAAAAATCTGTGATTTCTTCAGCAAGATGTTCTCTCACAGTCATAATCCGCAATGCCAGATCTGGCTTTTCCTTTAACAATTGGGCAATATATGATTCTCCATCCTGAACTTTGCCAGCAGAGAAGTTATGTAGCCAAATTGCCAATGGAGGATTAGTTTCGCCTAGCTGTGCCAGTACCGTCCTTAGTGCCTGATAAGTCAAGTAGCTTTGGATAGTCTTGGCTGTGTCTTTCGCAATTTGTTTTAGATTCATGCTTGACCCCAGCCTTAATAAAGTATGAAGTATGAAAGATAAAGGATGAAATAATTGAAGTAATTTAACTCCAGCCTCTATCCATACCACTTTCAGCCTTTATCAGACGGTATCCATTGCCTCGAATTCAAACTTGATTTCTTTCCACAGTTCACAAGCAACGGCCAATTCTGGAGACCACTTAGCGGCTTCGCGGATAATGTCGTTACCTTCACGAGCCAAGTTGCGACCTTCGTTACGAGCTTGAACGCAAGCTTCTAAAGCTACACGGTTAGCTGTAGCACCAGGAGCATTACCCCAGGGGTGACCAAGTGTACCACCACCGAATTGTAGTACGGAGTCATCACCAAAGATTTCTACTAGTGCAGGCATGTGCCAGATGTGAATACCACCAGAAGCAACTGCCATTACGCCAGGTAGAGAAGCCCAGTCTTGGGTAAAGTAGATACCACGAGACTTGTCTTGCTCAACATAGTTTTCACGCAACAGGTCAACGAAGCCCATTGTGATACCACGCTCACCTTCTAACTTACCAACTACGGTTCCGGTATGGATGTGGTCACCACCAGATAAACGTAGGGCTTTAGCCAATACACGGAAGTGAATACCGTGGTTCTTTTGACGGTCGATTACAGCGTGCATAGCACGGTGAATGTGCAACAGAATACCGTTATCGCGGCACCAACGAGCCAATGTAGTGTTGGCGGTGAAACCTGCGGTGAGGTAGTCGTGCATGATGATCGGCTGTTTGAGTTCTTTAGCAAACTCAGCCCGTTGCAACATTTGCTCGCAGGTGGGGGCGGTAACGTTCAGGTAGTGACCTTTGATTTCACCTGTTTCTGCTTGAGCTTTAGCTATAGCTTCAGAAACAAACAAGAAGCGATCGCGCCATCTTTGGAATGGTGCAGAGTTGATATTTTCGTCGTCTTTGGTGAAGTCCAAACCACCGCGTAAGCACTCGTATACAGCGCGTCCGTAGTTCTTAGCAGACAGACCTAGTTTGGGTTTGATTGTACAACCCAGCAAAGGACGACCGTATTTGTTTAATTTGTCACGCTCAACTTGGATACCGTGTGGAGGGCCTTGGAAAGTCTTGATGTAAGCTACAGGGAAGCGGATGTCTTCCAAACGCAGTGCCCGTAGAGCTTTAAAACCAAACACGTTACCTACAATTGAGGTCAAAACGTTGGTAACAGAGCCTTCTTCAAACAGGTCTAGAGGATAAGCAATGTAGGCAATAAATTGGTTATCTTCACCGGGAACTGGTTCGATGTCGTAGCAACGACCTTTGTAGCGATCTAGGTCGGTGAGCAAATCTGTCCACACAGTTGTCCAAGTACCAGTAGAAGACTCAGCCGCTACTGCTGCCGCTGCTTCTTCAAAGGGAACACCAGGCTGGGGTGTCACACGGAATGCCGCTAAAAGATCTGTATCTTTCGGTGTGTAATCGGGTGTGTAATAAGTTAGTCTGTAATCTTGAACCCCTGCTTTATACCCAGATTTTGACTGAGTCTTCGTTTGAGCGTAAGACATAAATTCCCTTCCAAGAAGTCACACTTTATTACTTAACAAACTACGCTTAGTGCAATTTCCCCTCACCCCGCGCTCTCCCCGAGTCAGCGGGGGGAAGCTCCAGAAAATTTTTTTTGTTAGGGGTTTTCTATGGCAAAGGGTAGTGGTTTCGGTTTAGGAACATTTGGTAACTTATCCAAGACATGATTACCAACTTCCTTTTAAGATTCACACAACTGTGTGCTTCTACTCTTCCTCTTTCCCAGGCATATAAGTTCTTTTTATCTCTTTGTCTCACTCTTCTAATAAGTTGCCTGGCCAAATTTACCCTGCTGTTCTGCAAGGACGGCTTATACCCATTTTTCCTAAAGGAGGATCTAGGTATCTGGGTTTTTTGCACATAAATCTGGTGCTTTCCTTATAAATTAAGGAAATTCTCAGACTTATTTGGCTTTGGTGGGTTTAGAGGAATGGTGAGCGCAAGACAAAAATTGCACACCACGTAATTTGTAGCTTGTCTCACAATATATCAAGAAATCAATAAGTTATACTTTGAAACTTTTTAACTTATATATTTAAATTTGTTATTACATAAAGTTTTAAACATTTTGTTAAGAATAGTTTACAAATGATACCTTGAGGCTGTAACGGGATTGGGAATAGGTAATGGGTAATGGGTAATGGGTAATGGGTAATGGGGAATGGGGAATGGGGAATGGGGAATGGGGAACTGAGAAGACAAACACCAAATACCCAACACCAAATACCCAATTCCTGAGAAAAATTGCTACAGGCGTTTGAAAAACACTTGTTAGGGGAACACTGAGATTAATCCCCAGCCAATTTCAGCGACAGATATCTTTAGCAGTGGGAAAAAGGAATAAGCTAATGCGCGTCTAAATTGCATAACTACTAATCAGGGCTGTTAACTGTCAACGGTCAACCGTCAACAGTCTTCACGATAGATTGTGCAACTTAACAGCAGAATAGCTTATCAATCTTTTAAAACCCTTTCCCTGACTTCTGTAAGCAGCCTAATGGCTTGGGTACTGTCACTAAAGGGAATGTCACCGTGGTGTTTTTTTATAAGCGTACTAATGTATTGATTAGTTCTATCCTGGCGGGATTAATTGTGCTGCCAAGTATTGGAATGGTCGCCTTGACAAATCCAGTCAGAGCGCAAAAAACTACGAATCCTGCTCCAACACAAAAAAAACCGGAAACTAATTCATCTAAACCAACTCCCGCTTACCCTGCTTCTGCGCCACCTCCGCGAGTAGACCCATTACCAGATCAACGAGAATTACAAGAAAATTCCATAGAAACTGATTACCGTGTAACTAACTTGTTAGGAGATGTTACAGGTAATCTGTGGGTAGCTTCTTGGCGGGGCTTGTCGCATATTGACCCCAAAACAGGTAAAATCTTGTCTCGCGTTAGTTTACCGAATGTGGCTATTAGTGCTTTAGCCCAAGATAAAGTAGGGCGTATATGGGTAGGAAATTATGAGGGGCTAATTCGCGTTGAACCCCGCACCAGCGAAATCACCGCGCAAAATTTATTTTTGCCTTCCAAACGGGTGTTATCACTATTAATTGACAAGCGGGGTTATTTATGGGCGGGTACTGATAACGGTTTAGCTTTAATTAGTCCTGACCAAGGCTTAATTATGACCACGTTAAAAAATTTGCCTGGTGTTAGCGCCAATGCCCTAACTTTAGATGCTGATGGTCATTTGTGGGTTGGTACTTTAGATGGACTGATCAGAGTAAATAGTGCAAATGCTTTGATTATGAAGCGGATTGCTGATTTACCTGGATCAACCGTGCAAGCTTTAGCTATTAGTCCAGAAGGGCTAATTTGGGCAGGAATGCCAAATAATTTGCTAGTAATTAACCCGAAAACGGGTGCTGTGTTGCGTTCTGTGACTCGCTTACGTGGGCGTAATGTTACGGCAGTGCGTTTTGCCCAGGATGGTAGTGTTTGGATCGGTACCAACAATGGTTTGTTACGATTAAATCCAAATACAGGAGCTGTATTAGACCAAGTTGCAGGGCTGCCTTCTAGCCGGGTACTTGCCCTTGCACCTGATATTGCCAATAAGTTGTGGATTGGCACTAGTGAAGGTCTGGCTTGGTTAATGCCCCAAGTGGGTACAGCAAAGCCCCATTTGGCTTTTAGTCGTGCTGTGAAGTAGGGATTGGGGACTGGGTACTGGGGACTAGGGACTAGAAAAGAAGAATTGGTGATTTTACTGTTTCCTTGCAACTCTAATCTCTAATCCCTAGGCTCTAACCAATAAATGTTAACTTTTAACTTTAGCCTCTCATCTCTAAACTCTAGTCCCTAACCTCTAATATCTAATCCTCTGTTGAAAATGGTAGTTACCACCCAAAAATTAATTCAATGGAAACAACAAGGACGCTCAATTGTAGCGTTGACAGCTTGGGATTATGCGATCGCACAACTGCTTGATGCAGCTGGGGTAGACTTAATCCTGGTTGGGGATTCTATGTCTGTAATTCTTGGGTATGAAACAACACTGCCAATTACTCTAGACGAAATGCTATACCACGCTAAAGCAGTGCGCCGTGGTGTAAAGCGGGCTTTGATAGTGGTAGATTTACCATTTTTGACTTATCAAGAAAGCATCCAACAAGCTATGCATTCGGCTGGGTCGGTACTGAAGGAAACGGGCGCACAAGCTGTCAAGTTGGAAGGTGGCTACCCGGCAATGGTAGAAACGATCGCACGTTTGGTACAAGCTGGTATCCCAGTTATGGGTCATGTGGGTTTGACACCGCAATCAGTCCATCAACTTGGGTTGCGACAACAGGGTAAAACCCAAGAAAGCGCAGAGAGAATTTTAAATGAAGCGATCGCTCTCGAACAAGCAGGTGTTTTTGCGATCGTGTTAGAGCATATCCCCGCCGATTTAGCATTGCAGATTACGCAAAAGCTCAGTATTCCCACGATTGGTATTGGTGCAGGGATTCACTGTGATGGTCAAGTATTAGTTACTTCTGACATTCTGGGGCTTGCAGAAAAAAATCCCCCATTTGCTAAAGTTTATACTAATTTGCGAAATACCATCACTCAAGCCGTACAAGACTATGCGCTAGAAGTGCGAGAGCGCAAATTCCCTTCTTAAAATAGGGACTGATAATCAGCTTCGGGAAAGGTACGTTACACTTCGTTAACGCATCCTAATGGACTGACACGCCTAAAATAGTGCATAAAAAAACTCTTGTGGGATGGGTGTCTCACCCGTCCAGGGAGGACAAGATGTCCACCCCACAAGAAAAATTATTGCAACATTTTAGCCTTGCCACGCTACTACATGGCTGAGATTTTTTCATAAATTAGGCTAGTACAAAGTTTCGTAGTTGCTTCAGTGATTAGCGAATGATAGTATTAGCTGAAGTTGCTTAGGCAAAAAAATAGTAATTGCAGATAGATGTACAGCAACAGGCACCGTGAAAAACTCATCAACTGCACGCATTCAACGGTAGATTGCCATCACAACATCAGCAATTACTAGGTATAGCTTGAGAGGAAATAAAGATAATAAATAAGTGGTTGGAAATCAACGAAACTAGATTACAAAATGTCAATAGACTTGCAATTCTTACCAATGACTAATGACAAATAACAGCCTTAACTAGTTATCTTAAAATTCCACCGACTTACTTAATTGGTTTGAGCAATTTCAAACAAACTTAGATTGATTAAGAAAATAAGCAATAAGGTAGATACAGTCGTCTTTGCCAGACAGATGAGAATCCGTATATTACTACATAGTTGCGTAAATAAAGTTCAGATTCCTAACAGTGCAAAAGCCTATAATTCAGTGCTTATGAGTTACTCTGTAGCGGCACTAGACTTTGATGATTAGTCTTAAAATTTAGGGAAAATTGCATGGATGTTGGATTTGGACGTTATTAATTTTCAGTAAGCAGAGTAGCCAACTCCTCCAAATCCATCAATGGAGAAAAGAAACCTAAACTAGAGTATTTTTAGAGCAAGCCCATGAAGTTGCTGAATTCTTAGTGCAATGGTACAAGTGATTCTTTAAGAAAATAGGTTGAGTACGTCTAAAAATCGAAGAATCATCTTTTCTCGAGTGAAGACAGATTCATTTCTATTGAAGTATCAATTCTACTCTTAATGGGAAGATTGCAACTTCTAATTTTGTAAATCTGCGTATCTTTGCTCGAGACGAAAATCAGGTGCAGGCTCTAACTTGAGCCATTGTTTACGTTTAGTTTTATTCTTGAGAATATTTACATAATTATCAGCGTAACGGAAAGCTGATGCACGGTCATAAGCAGCAATAGCTACGGCTTGGGAAAATACCTTTGTAGGGATTTCGTAGCCTGCAAATTTTTGCAATAAAACTAACAAATCTTCTTCAGTTACAGGTAAGGAAACTTCTTCTACCTGTTCGGGTTCGTTAAATATTTCTTCATTTAGCGCTTTGGACATTGAGTACCTCCCCAAAAGCATAAGATGCAAAACCTGTGATGAAATTTAGCTGTTGCTCACGAGTCTGTAGATTTACCGGGAGTTCATTACTAGAACATCCAATCTCCCGTAAAATTTCCAAGCAATAAGCACTCAGTTCAGGATATGAAGCTCGTTCCCAATTTCGAGCCACCTCTTTCGCTTTCTCCAGGTTGACTCGAATCACCGTCATTACAGGGCTTGTCATAAATCTACCCTCCTTTTCTGGATATCGTCATTTTGCTCGGAACGACAAATCCATGTAACCGTGTTATTGCGGAATTTCTCTAGGAGGGCTAGGGGAATATCCGGGTATTTACGGTTTATTTTTAGTGGCTATCAGTTGGGGTGACTCTATGTTTTTACACACACTTCATACATAGATATTATTGTCATACTTTATAGCAGAGAAAGGATTGTAGGCGACAATAATTTATATTCTCTTAATATTATTGTGTGTTTACTTACATTTACTTAAGTGTGATTACGTAAAAAACGAGGAATAGAAGTAAGGGATATTTAATGAAAAAACCTACTTTTTTTCCGTTAAAAAATATTGCATAAGCAGTGAGTAAGCAATATTTAACGGCAACTCCCCTTCGTTGGGGGTCATTCTCGAATCCGAAAAAAATTATGGTACACAGAGGGGGACATTGTCGATACTACTTAAGTGAGAATGCGGGACAAGACAGTGATCGCCTACAACAATGTCAGTATTCCCAATTTTCGCCATAAATCACTATATTTCTGGCGGGGGATCGCTTTCTTCAAAGCAGCCGAATCAGGTAATTCTTCCCCATGCCTAAAAATCCTATAACTTCGGGGGTGGAGTTATTCATTGTTATTTGGGCTAATACCAATACTTTTTGGTTAAGGGCAAAAGGGGAAGGGGAAAAGGGACAAGAAAAAACCTTTAACCTTTCCCCTTTCTCCTGCACAGACGCTACGCGTAGCTTGCTTCCCCGCAGGGGTACACCTTTTCCCAAACCAAATTAAGAGTTGACAATCCTTAACCGAGCATTATTGGGGCTAATACTACTACTTAAGAAAGATGTGAAGACCGATCCAGCTAGTTGTCACGCTTTTCTTACAATGACTTTATTAGAACTAATCTAAATTCCCTTTACCATCAACACTTAGCAAGGGCGGATGAACCGTTGTTTGCGGGTGCTAATTATCCCCTCTGTGTCTGGAGTGGTTTCTCCAAAAGCCTATGCAACCTACTAATCCCAACCAATTTACAGAAAAAGCCTGGGAAGCGATCGCCCACACCCCAGATATCGCTAAACAATATCAGCAACAACAGATAGAAAGCGAACACCTAATGAAAGCGCTGCTAGAACAAGAAGGGCTAGCTAGCGGTATATTTACCAAAGCAGGTGTGAATCTGCAAAAAGTCCGCGAGTCTCTTCCAGAGAGGCTTCGCCAACGCGCCGAACAATTTATTCAACGTCAGCCCAAGGTATCCGGTAGCAGTACTTCTGTTTACTTAGGACGTAGTTTGGATACACTTTTAGACCGGGCGGATGGTTATCGTAAAGAATTTAAGGACGATTTTATTTCTATTGAGCATCTGTTGCTCGCTTATGCCAAAGATGACCGCTTTGGTAAAGGTTTATTCCAAGAATTTGGTTTAGACGAAGGCAAACTAAAAAATATTATTAAACAAATTCGGGGGAGCCAAACAGTGACCGACCAAAATCCAGAAGGTAAATACCAATCACTGGAAAAATACGGACGTGATCTTACAGAAGCGGCTCGTAAAGGTCAACTTGATCCGGTGATTGGGCGCGATGATGAAATTCGCCGCACCATCCAAATTCTCTCTCGCCGGACTAAGAATAACCCCGTATTGATTGGTGAACCTGGTGTAGGTAAAACTGCGATCGCGGAAGGATTAGCACAGCGAATTGTCGCCGGTGATGTCCCCCAGTCTCTCAAAGACCGGAAGCTGATTGCTTTAGATATGGGTGCTTTGATTGCAGGGGCGAAATTCCGGGGTGAATTTGAGGAACGTTTAAAAGCGGTATTAAAAGAAGTTACCGAATCTGGCGGCAATATAGTTTTATTTATTGATGAAATTCATACTGTCGTTGGTGCTGGTGCAACCCAAGGCGCAATGGATGCGGGTAACTTACTCAAACCGATGCTGGCTAGGGGTGAATTGCGCTGTATCGGGGCGACAACTTTAGACGAATACCGCAAGTACATCGAAAAAGATGCAGCTTTAGAAAGACGCTTCCAGCAAGTTTATGTTGATCAACCCAGCGTGGAAGATACCATCTCTATCTTACGGGGGTTGAAAGAACGCTATGAAGTTCACCACGGGGTAAGAATTTCCGATAGTTCTTTAGTGGCTGCGGCGACTTTATCTAGTCGCTATATTAGCGATCGCTTCTTACCAGATAAAGCTATCGACCTAGTAGACGAAGCCGCCGCCAGATTAAAAATGGAGATTACCTCCAAACCAGAAGAACTTGACGAAATTGATCGCAAGATTCTGCAACTGGAAATGGAAAAGCTATCTTTGCAAAAAGAAAGCGATGCAGCTTCTCGTGAACGTTTGGAAAGGCTAGACAAAGAACTGGCAGATTTCAAAGAAGAACAAAGAACCCTGAATGCTCAATGGCAATCTGAAAAAGATATTATCAATAAGATTCAGGCTGTCAAAGAAGAAATTGACCGCGTTAATTTAGAAATTCAGCAATCAGAAAGGGATTATGACCTCAATCGAGCTGCGGAATTAAAGTATGGTAAGTTAACCGACTTACATCGCCGACTAGAAGCCACTGAAAGCGAACTCGCACAAGCCCAAGGAACTGGTAAATCCCTCCTACGTGAGGAAGTTACGGAAGCGGATATTGCGGAAGTGATTTCTAAGTGGACAGGAATTCCCATTAGTAAGTTGGTGGAATCCGAAAAAGAAAAACTACTGCACTTAGAAGATGAACTCCACAACCGAGTCATTGGCCAAGAAGAAGCAGTCACAGCCGTAGCCGATGCAATTCAGCGATCGCGTGCTGGTTTAGCAGATCCTAACCGTCCCATTGCTAGCTTTATTTTCCTAGGGCCCACAGGTGTAGGTAAAACCGAGTTAGCCAAAGCCTTAGCAGCATATATGTTCGACACCGAAGAAGCTTTGGTGCGGATAGATATGTCAGAGTACATGGAGAAGCACGCAGTCTCGCGCTTAATTGGTGCGCCTCCGGGATACGTTGGTTATGAAGAAGGCGGACAACTGACAGAAGCAATTCGCCGTCGTCCTTATGCAGTAATTCTCTTCGATGAAATCGAGAAAGCCCACCCCGATGTATTTAACATCTTCCTGCAAATTCTGGATGATGGTCGAGTCACCGATGCCCAAGGTCATACGGTAGACTTCAAAAATGCGATCATTATTATGACTAGCAACATCGGTTCCCAGTACATTCTTGATGTCGCTGGCGATGATGCGCGTTACGACGAAATGCGTCATCGGGTAATGGAAGCCATGCGTAATAGTTTCCGTCCCGAGTTCCTTAACCGTATTGACGAATTAATTATCTTCCACAGCTTGCAGAAGCGGGAATTACGCCAAATCGTCTTGCTACAAGCTGATAGGTTGCGCCAAAGACTTAGCGATCGCAAGATGTCCTTGAGGCTCTCTGATGCTGCTCTTGACTTTTTAGCAGAAGTAGGGTATGACCCTGTATTTGGAGCACGTCCACTGAAGCGAGCGATTCAGCGCGAGTTAGAAACACAAATTGCCAAATCTATCTTGCGCGGCGAATTTAACGATGGCGACTCTATCTTTGTCGATGTCCAAAATGAACGCCTTTCCTTCAGCCGCTTACCTGTGGAAGTGTTTAGTAGTTAGATGGGCATGGGGCATTGGGGATAGGGCATGGGAAAGACAGATTTTCATACTTAGTTGTACCAAACCCTGGTATGGATGACTAGTTTGATAGCCTTATTACAAAAAAGCCAAGATTTACTATAAATCTTGGCGTTTTTGCTTGGAATTACACACACAATATAGTTTGCTTAACGAAAAAAGGGAAAAGGATTGAATTCACCCTTACCCTTTTCCCATTACCCTTTTCCCAAATCATGAGGGAAATGCAAAATACTTATCCGAACCGCATTGAACACACACAAGTATATTTACTCAAGTGATGAGCGATCGCTATTTAGTTAAACACCTGCAAAAAATTTTATTTTTTCTAAAAAAAAATTCCCCCTAAGTAGCAAAAACCGCATTATAATAATTTTTTACAATCACCTTTAATAGTTAATACTCAATTGCGATCGCTAGTATGCTTTGAAATTGTAGAAATATGCCTTTTGATTGTAGACGGCTTGCGTGCAACTTATACAATCCAAACAAAAACCTCAATGACTATGACTAGCATTTAAGGGACTTCCAAATAAAAAAATATCCCAGTATTTATTGTGGGGTGGACATCTTGTCCGCCCAGATTATGTGGCGGGCAAGATGCCCGCCCCACAAGATGGAATAATTTATTTCTTGGAAATCCCTAATGCAATTTTTTTTGATAGGTAAACCAGCTCGTAGTCAGCACTTTACGTCTAGCTGCGAACTCATCAATATGGATTACCTAGAGCATTAATTAACCAGATACTAAGTACAAGAACTTCAAGTTTTTGTAAAAACTTGAAGCAGAATCTTGAAGGCTAAATTATTAACCCGGAATCCGGGTTTATTGTCATGTAGTTTTGAGTAAATAAGAAAACTAATATTATCAGGAAAAATTTTATGGCACTAGAACAGGTTAAAGCATTTTATGACCTATTAATGTCAGAACCAGCAATTTACGATCAATACCAAAACAAGTGCTGTAGCCGAGGATTTTTTGGCAGTTGTCATTGGGATAAAAGTAAAATTGTGAGATTTGCAGCGACTCACGGTTACAACTTCAATGAAAACGAGCTAGACCAAGTATGGTTTGAAACAGAGTCTAATTATGCTGATGATTCTTTGAATTTAGCCTAGTCGGGAACTTTTTTCTTAAATTTAAATCTGCTACCTGCTTGCACAGGCGAACTGGTTTTGTTTGTTTATAGCGTAGAAGAATATTGTGTGGAAAATAAGAATTGGTAGAAGACGCTTTCTTCTATCTAGAAAGCGTCTTGCAATGAAATTACCTTAAAAGGACGAACCAGCCTGCTTTAAAAACTCTATTTCCTCTGGAGTTGAAGGTCGTCCTAAAATACTATTGCGATGGGGAAACCGCCCAAAGCGCTCAATTATTTCCATGTGGCGAAAGGCATACTTAATAGCACCAGCACTCTCAGGATCGTGACTAATTTGCTGAAATAGCTTCACACAACGGCGCTGATCCTCTAAATTCTCACTATGCTCAAAGGGTAAATAGATAAACCAGCGTTGTACAGGCAAAAATTCGCGATCGTACTGTCTCGCCACCGCTTGCTGTGCTGCTGAAAGCGCTTCCCAATCAGTAGCAAAAGCTTCGGGAGTACCGCGAAACATATTCCGGGGAAATTGATCTAGCAGCAAAATCAAAGCTAAACAAGTTTCTGGTAAATCTACCCAATCATCTAAATATCCCGCAGCTGCTTTTTGGTAATCTTTCAGAAAACGGTTGGTCATTTCCCGATCAAAATCTGGTGTTTTGCTAAACCAAAAAGTCTGAGGTTTGCCATAACCAGGTTCATCAGGATGACCAAACCAGAATTCCAAAATAGCTTTTGCCTGTGACATTGCTGTTATTGACCTTTACAAAGCACTTGCCGCATTTTACGCATATTAGCAGGTAATTCAAAGTTCATTGCTTGTTGGATAATAATTGAAGGAATCAAGAGATTGGGAGTGGCTTGCACATTATAAGCAAGCAATGTGCCATTTCCGCAATCTTGTAACTCTAAATTAGCTTTAAAGTCTTCAAACGTTCCTTTTTCCATCCGAAACTGAATTTGCTGTCCCAAAACTTCCACAACATTCAGATAAATTTCTACCTGTGCTGTGAAAAATAAGAAAGCTTTTTGTGCAGCTTGGTACAGACGCTTAACTTCTCCTTTAGACACAACCTCACTTTTAGTAATGTCAGGAAAATAATGTACCCAACGGGGGTAGTCAGTTAATTGTTGCCAAACCTGCGATCGCACTAGTGGAACATACATCCAAGCAGTGACAGCACCACCCCACGCGGTGTGCGATTCCGTTTTTACCAAGATTTCACCCTGTATGAGCAATTTTTGCTCGTTTTGACTCCAAGGCATATCTGAACCTTTAATAGTTGAGTCTGAAATTTGAGACGCAGACATATTTCCTACCTTGACTCCTCAACTTATCCACATATATTTGAACTGCAAACCTACAAACTGGATCGAGTTCAACCCCTTAAATTCTAGTTGCAGTTCAACAGATCTATTTTCCGGAAATAGTGATTTCTCAGTAAATTTTTAGTGAATATACTGAGAGAATATGTATTTTAGATGAAGCAAATTTAAATAAAATATTGAAACGCTTTTACGCGAGTCACACTATTAAGTAAAAAAGGAAATTTATAAAGGATAGAATGGCACAAAGATTATCAAATATGCAAGTTACTTTCAAAAAATATTGATATTCAAGGAAAAATAGATGAGTCAATCTTCTTTAAATCGTAGATTAACCCAAGTTTTCGGTATCCTCTTAGGCATGGGAATAGCCGTATGGTTGCTGAGAGGGTTTGGGGTTCTGACTTTTCTCCCTGGTGGCATTATTTGGCTGTTATTTCTAGCAGCGATCGCAGTTGCAATTCTCAGTTACGTGCAAAAAACTTGGTGGCGGTTTTAGGGGATTGGGGAATGAGGGAGAAAAGGGGGAAAGGGGAGAAATTCCCATTACCAATTACCAATTACCTATTACCCAAAGACAAATGATAAACCCCCTCCCCAGTTAGTGATGGATGGTAGGAAGCCTATGGTAAAGTGCAGCAAAATCGGCAATTTACCAGGAGAAAGTACAATGTCTAAGTACATTTGTAGTGTCTGTGGCTATGAATACGACCCCGAAGTAGGCGATCCAGATAGTGGGGTAGAACCAGGCACAACTTTTGAAGAAATATCCGATGATTGGGTATGTCCGGTTTGCGGCGCTGCGAAAGAAGAATTTGAACCAGCAGAATAAGTGTGAAAATCACAGCTAGTACAAGTCGGCGTAAATAGCGCAAAGTTGGCGGTGTCGGTTTCCGTCCCGCCAAACTTTGTAAGAGAAACAGCCCATCTGTAATTGCTAAAAGGCTTGTGCTATAACTATGTCTTTCTTTTGACTTTTGACTTTTGACTTTTGCCTTGTTGTACTAGGCTAGAAAGTAGTTGTGATTGAGACCGATTGTAAACTTGTTACCGTTGAAAGTTGTAGTTATTGGGGGCGGGGCTGCGGGATTTTTTGGTGCGATCGCTTGCGCTAATGCTAATCCTCATGCCCAAGTTATTTTATTAGAAGCCAGCCGTCAGCCACTAGCAAAAGTCCGCATTTCTGGTGGTGGACGCTGTAATGTCACTCATGCTTGCTTTGAACCCGAGAGGCTGGTGCAAAATTACCCCAGAGGCGAAAAAGCCTTGCGGGGTGCTTTTTCGCGCTTTCTACCCCAAGATACAATAGCTTGGTTTGCTAAACGCGGAGTCACGCTGAAAACTGAATCTGATGGGCGGATGTTTCCTATCACCGATAGTTCAGAAACTATTGTTGAATGTTTGATGAATGCAGCCACCAACGCTGGGGTAGAACTGCGTGTTGGGACACCTGTGGTTGCAGTCAAACGAGAAACTGAGACAACAGGGTTTGAGATAATTTTGAAGTCGGGAGAGAAGCTAAAGTGCGATCGCTTACTCCTTGCCACAGGTAGCAGCCTGGTAGGGTATAAAATTGCCCAGGAGTTAGGTCATCAAATTGTATCGCCTGTCCCTTCCTTATTTACCTTCAATATTCCCGATCAACAATTAAGAGCATTAGCCGGAATCAGTGTTAACCCCGTACAGTTGCGTTTGCCTATGAGTGGTAAAGCTGCTTTACAACAAACTGGATCTGTACTGATTACTCATTGGGGTTTAAGTGGCCCCGCAGTTTTGAAGCTTTCAGCTTGGGGTGCGAGAGTCTTATATGAAAGCCGCTATCAATCGAAATTACTCATTAATTGGCTACCTGATTTGTCACCAGAACAAGTAAAGGAAAAAATCTTAGCTGTCAAAACTGAATGGGGAAAGCGACCGATTGCTCTACATCGTGGCGTTGACTTACCGCACCGTCTCTGGCAATATATTCTTACGCGTGTAGGTATAACTACAGAATACCGATGGGCAGAACTGTCTAACAAAACTTTAAACAAGATGTTGGCAGAGCTGACTCAAGGAGAATACTTAATTGCAGGTAAAGGAGCCTTTAAAGAAGAGTTTGTTACCTGTGGAGGTGTTAATCTTAAAGAAGTCAACTTTAAAACAATGGAAAGTAAGTTGATTCCAGGTTTTTACTTTGCAGGGGAAGTGTTAGATATAGATGGCGTGACAGGTGGGTTTAACTTCCAAAGTGCTTGGACTACTGCACATCTAGCTGGTATATCCATAGGAATGAATAATTAAGTTTTACTTAACTTAACAATTAGTTTTAGTAATTGTTCGGTAATTCTAGCATAAATACGTAATTAAAAATCTTCTTTATATTATCAACATAAAATAAATTTGGTGAGACATAAAAATTAAATACTCGGTAAAGATGCAGTGAATTTTGTAGGTATGCGAGCTAGAAATGTTAACTTCTAACTAGCGAACGCTCTTTCATGCGAAACCAAAAGTCGAGTTAGATGAAACAGATAGCTCTAAACACCAGGGACAATCTACCTACTGAAGTTCATCCCCCTCTCGAGATAGATTCATCAATTGTTAATTTGGTGAGACAATATCTAAGTAGTATTACCAGTTGGGGAGGCAAGTTCAGTAAGCTCTTTAATGAGATATTCGGAGGCTATGATGTGGGAATTACATTCTGCCAACCGGATATATGTTACCTCTTGCCAGCAACATAGTTTAGCTAATGCCTGACAATTGCTATAGCTAGAGCGAAAAGGCAATGTGGCAACCAAAACCTTAATTACTATAGTTAAGTAATGGATAAGCAAGCCACAAAAACCAAGAGGAAACCATAAATACTTACGTCTTGCTACTACGTAAAGTTTGAATTAAGAACTAATAAATAACCAGTTTAGCAGTCTCTTCGGCTGTAAATTTTCTACAAATTGAAGAGCAAGAACTCCTTGTGCATATATAAATTATTTGCACCTTGCTGCTGAACATAATTGCAGTGCTTACTTAACCTCGCACTCAAGTTTTTAATCAACCTAACTCAAGTTGCAATTCAGCAAACAAATATCCTTGCTGACTGAGAATAATCAAACTAAAGTTTATGACAATAAAAACTGTAACTAATGCCCCCTTCAGAGAGGCACCACTAGACTTACGCGCATCTGTACCTATTAGGCTAAGAAAGGGCTTATGGTGGCTACGATTCCTCACTCTAGGTTTACTAGACTCCACAGTTCTATTCCTAGCTTGGATATTGGCTAAATATCATACTGATGCTGTAGATTTCACTTGGCAAATACCAAGCACTTTTTCACCAATACTCATGACTATTGCTATTCAAATAGTAGCATTAGCCATTCAAGGTAATTATCAACCTGGAAAAAAGCGTTACGACTATTTAAATATTCTCAAAACATTAACTTTTGCCCACGGATTAATACTAGCTTTTGTATTTTTATACCAACCTGATGTTGAAATTTCTCGTACAACATTAATCTGGTCTTGGTTGCTCAGTACATCTTTAGTTAGTCTGGGCAGATTTGCCACAAATCTGACACTTGAACATCTTCGTCATCGCAAAATATTAGGACAGTCTTATGTTTTTATTATTTGCGATCCCGAAGATACCGAAAAGTTTATCAGCCTGATCAAAAAAGAAAAGCGTTACATCATCTGCGGAACTGCTAGTCCCAGATGTTTAGATCGTTACTATCGCCAAGAGACTTTAGAAAAACTCAATGATTTAGGCGTAACTGAAGTATTTATTGCTTGGAATGCCATCAAAAATAGAATGTTTATCCGTTGGCTATTTCAGTCATCTGGCATCCTGGTACATCTTTTGTCAGCGGAAATCAAAAACATTTATAGAAATGTAGAATTTAATGAGATTGGTGGCGTAACTTGTCTTAGCTTAGATTGCCCCATCATCACAGCCAAGGACTTTTGGATCAAAAGAAGTTTGGATTTTTGTTTAGCAGCAATCTTAATATTTTTGTTATCCCCAATTTTTCTGGCAATTTCTATAGCCATCAAGTTAGATTCTCCCGGCACAGTATTTTATCGACAAACCCGCATTGGTTTACGTGGCAGACCTTTCAAAGTATGGAAATTCCGAACAATGAGATCGGATGCAGAGAAACTGCAAAGAGAGTTAGAGGCATTAAACGAGACTAAAGATGGAATCATTTTTAAGATTAAAAATGACCCTCGCATTACCCGTGTAGGCTCATTCCTGCGTCGTTATAGCCTAGATGAAATCCCTCAACTTTTTAACATTCTTTGCGGAGAAATGAGTTTGGTTGGCCCTAGACCTTTACCTACCAGAGATGTAGATAAATTTTCTGAACATCATTTTATCCGTCATGATGTTTTACCTGGGATTACAGGTCTTTGGCAAGTTTCAGGCAGATCCAATATCTTAGATTTTGAACAAGTAATCCAGATGGATCTTAGCTACATTGAACATTGGTCACTTTGGCTAGATTTTGAAATTTTGTTCAAAACAGTCAAAGTAGTTTTGACTAAAGAAGGCGCTTATTAAACTCTATTAATTAGCAATACTGAGTACTCACACTATCCAGAAATATTAACTTGTGGAAGATAGCAAAATATCTAAAGCAAGTCACAAAACTGCGGTAGCTTCTGTATAAATCTAGTCTAAATATTCCATACCGAGTTTTACTCAAAAAAACAAAATCACACCAAAAATATAGATAATGGGAAAGACAAAAGTTCTCATCAATTCTCTGTCACTTTTAATAAATCGTCTGGCACAAGGAGTTACAACTTTTGTCTTAACTGCGGCTATAGCTCGTAATTTGGGAGCTTACGCTTTAGGTCAATACCTATTAGCAATTAGCTATTACTATATCTTTGTTAACCTTGCTTCTCAAGGTTTAAAGACTTTGTTTACGCGAGAACTTTCCCGTTCGCCAGAAGAAACTCCTGTTTATCTCGTGAGTGGGACTTTGTTGCAGCTAATTCTCAGCTTTATTGGCTACTTAGGACTTGTAGTTTGGGTATTTTTGTTACCCTATAGCGCTGACACATCAATTGTTTGTTACGTTATGGGTTTAGCTATTTTGCCCTTTGCGCTTTCTAACATTACAGAAGCGATTTTCCAAGCCCAAGAAAAAATGCATTTAATTACGATCTCAACAGTACCAATTTACATCCTGCGTTTATTGGTAATGCTTTGGGTTATGCAAATGCGTTATGGAGTAGTACATATTGCGGGTATATTAGTAATTTCTGAATTATTAATTACTATAATTCAGTGGATTTTACTCACTAGAATGATTCAACCTCAATGGCAAATTAAGCGAGACTTTATTTTCAATACTATCAAAGCTGCTCGGACATTTTTTGCTCTTGAAGGTGTAGGAATTATTGCTGGTAAGTTAGACGTACTCATACTCTCCCTGTTAGGGAATGAGTTTTTAATAGGTCTTTATGGCGCTGTTACACAATTGATGCAGCCATTTTATATTGTTGCCAATAGTGCAAATATGGCAGCCTTTCCCCGTATGTCTAAGGCAGTATATTTGGGTAAAGAAGAACAAAGAGAATCTACAGAAAATATTATTGAGCTTCTACTTTGTATGGGGTTACCTTTTGCATTAGGATTGTGGTTCTTTGGCAAAGATTTATTATTATTTGTTTATAAAGATCAAAGCTTTTTACAAGCAGATACAATTCTACATCTGATTTCATTAGGAATTATTGCAGGTACATTTTCTAAAGCACTCAGTTATTTGTTAATAGCTAACGGTCTAGAGAAGTTTAATCTTTTAGAAGTTGCTTTAACATCTACAGTTGGAGGATTAGCAGGGATAGTATTTATTTCACAGTATAAGTTATTAGGTGCCGCATTGATGGGGTTGGTGATGTCTTTAGTAAACTTTAGTTTATATATGTATGTTACATATCGCCGTCTCTTTTCATTGCGTCTATGGAATGTCCTGCGTCGTCCACTACTAATTACATTTTTAATGTTAATTGTATTTGTGCTATTAGAAAAGCTCAATTTAGATTTCTTAGTAATTTTAATTGCATCAATCTGTGCTTACGGCTTATTAATGGGTGCAATGACTGTGCAACAATTAGGAGGTATTCATAAAATCAGGCAGAAAATATTTAAAGAAGGCTAATTAACAGTATTTTTAACGATATCTCATGTCGTTAAAGATTAAATTTATTTGTTTACTGTCAAATAGCCAAAAATCAAAATGTTAGAGATGAGGTTACTCAATTACTAATACATAATAATTAAAATCTCAAGCATTTCATCCATTTTTTTAATTAAAATTTAATTGTAAATCAAATGGCTATTAAAGTCGCTTTACTCAATTTTTGCTTTGATGATTACACTATTGAATTAGCCAATAGCTTAGTCAATTATGTTGATTTAACTTTAATCCAGCAACAAAAGAGTGCCCCTGCTTGCAAAGGTGTACTCGATGAACGTATTCCAGTACTAAGATTTGAAAAACCACCCATGCGTCATCCTCGCAATATCCGTTCCATAGCCGAGATGATGCATATTATTCGAGAAGTTCAGCCTGATGTTCTCCATGTTCAAGAATCTAATGATATTTGGTATTTATTAAATCTTTTATTCGCTAAAATGCCGCCCCTAGTGACAACAATTCACGATGTGTTTGGTCACCCAGGGGATGGAGAACAAGTATTTGCTTCTCAATATACTCGACCTATAGCGTTTTATCGTTCCCAACAATTAATTGTCCATACACAACAGCATCAAGAAACTTTAAATCAACAATTTCGCATACCAAAAGACAAAATTAATATTCTGCCACATGGTGAGCTTGGCAGTTTATATCATCGCCGTACACAGAAATATAGCTCCCCGAAAGAACCAGCTACCTTGCTATTTTTTGGCAGAATTTGGCCGTACAAAGGCTTAAAATATTTGCTACAAGCAATGCCGTTAGTTGCTGAACGTATTCCTGATGTCAAGCTAATTATTGCTGGTAGAGGCGAAAATATTCATCAATATTTTCCGCATGGATATGATGAACAGCGCTACGAAATTATTAATAATTTTATTTCTAATGAAGATGTAGTGAAGTTATTTCAACGTAGCACAGCTACTATTCTGCCATATATTGAGGCATCTCAAAGTGGCGTAGCAGCTTTATCATATGGTATGGGAACGCCAATAATTGCTTCGGAAGTGGGAGGTTTAAAAGAGATAGTTCGCGATCAAGAAGATGGTTTATTGGTTCCACCGGGTGATGTGGAAGCCTTAGCAAAGGCAATTATTCATTTATTAAGTGATGATCAATTGCAGCAAAAAATGCAAATTGCAGCCCTATCTCGCTCTCAGCAAGACTTGAATTGGTCAAATATTGCTGCTCAGACAGTAGATGTTTACCACAAAACTATCAAATATGCGTAAATGAAGCACTTTTCAGTATCAGGATATGAAAAAACTTTTGGGATTTTTTGAGCGAGCATTCACAGTTTTGTCCCTGTTACATTATTCAGGTGGGCCACTAGTATTGATATTGATGGGTGGTCAAAGTGAGGGAGAAGCTCTAGTCCAGGATTTTGACTCTATCCCAGTTCGGATACTGTTCATCATTATTTATGCAATTACGCTATTGCTGCTGATTGCTCGCTGGAAAAAAGTAATTTATCTACTCCGCAAAGATAAATTTATCTGGAGTTTAGTGGCAATTGCAGTATGTTCTATTTTTTGGTCTTATGACCCAACTACTACACAGACTAGAGCTATTGGATTAGTAGGAACAAGTTTATTTGGAATTTACTTAGCTACACGTTATACCCTCAAAGAACAGCTCGAGTTATTGGCATGGACATTTGGTTTAGCAGTTATTTTAAGTTTGATGTTTTCTGTAGGATTACCCAAATATGGTGTAATGGGTGGGGTACATGCTGGAGCTTGGCGGGGTATTTACCCTCATAAAAATTCTTGTGGCATTATCATGATGCTAAGTGCGCTGGTATTTTTGCTACTTGCTATTGACAAGAAAGAAAGGTCTCTGCCTTTGTGGTTGGGATTTGGATTGTCAATAATCATGTTGTTAATGACAAGATCAACATCATCTCTTTTAAATTTTGGGAATATGATGTTCGCATTCTTCTTCTTTCGAGGATTACGCTTGCGATTAGATATGATGATTCCCGCCTTATGCTTTTTTGGTTCTATATTTGCCAGTTTATTTATCATCCTGCAGTCAAATAGCGATAGTATCCTGGCTTCTTTCGGTAAAGGTTCTAACCTCAGTGGTCGTACAGATCTATGGTTGGCTGTATTGGATATGATTTGGAAAAAGCCTTTGCTAGGCTATGGTTACGGTGCTTTTTGGCTAGGGGAAAATAGTGAAGCTGTTAATGTTTGGTACGCAGTTGGTTGGAAAGCACCTTATGCTCACAATGGATGGTTAGATATTTGGCTGACAGTAGGAATTTTAGGATTATTATTATGTGCATTAGGTTTTACATTCAGTTTAATACGGTCATTTATTTGGGTTTATCAAACCAAAACTGTTGATGCTTTTTGGCCTGGTATTTACATTACATATATCTTTTTAGCTAATATGACAGAAACAACATTTATGGTGCAAAATGATATATCTTGGGTGCTATATGTGGCAGTAGGACTCACAGTATTACTACCACCAAAAACTCATAATCAACAGTTAAATAAACAGAAATTTATTTGAAATAAATTATTTAATAATTTAAATCATGAATAAAATTAAAATATTGATGATTGGCGCAAGTCTTCAACAGAATGGAGGCATTGCAACTGCTGAGAAATTAATAATTAATTATATTAATTATCTTATAGATATTGAGCATATAACTAGCCACGATGAAGGTTCAATTGTCCACAGATTAATAGTATTTACTAAAGCTTTAATCAAGTTAATCTGGTGTCTGACAATTCAAAAAATTGCCCTTGTACATATTCATCTTTCAGATGGAGGGAGTGTTTTACGTAAAGCAATTTTGCTAATTGTAACAGCAATATTTGGCAAGCCTGTATTAATGCACGCTCATGGGGCAGAATTTCATGTAACTTACAGTAAATTACCGCTATGGGCACAAAAAACTGTCAGTTGGGTATTTCGCCAAAGCCAAGGATTTATCGTGCTTTCCAATACTTGGAAAGACTATTATGTGAGCAACTTAGGATTAAATCCAAAACAAGTGATTGTGATGCCTAATCCCACAGAAATACCTGCTGAAATTCCCAATCGGGCTAACTCTACTCAGCTAAATTTAGTTTTTTGTGGACGGGTAGGTCAACGTAAAGGTGCATTTGATTTAATTGAGGCGTTTGCTAAATTGCCTGATAGCCAAAAAGCTCATACCAAGTTGATTTTGGCAGGAGATGGTGAGATTAGCAAAGCACAAGAATTAGCCGATAATCTCAACCTAACAGAGAAGGTAACTTTTTTAGGTTGGATTGATGCAAAACAAATGAATGAGCTATTATCCCAAGCCAATATATTTGTTTTGCCTTCCTATAACGAAGGTCTACCTATGGCTATTTTAGAAGCTATGGGCTGGGGGTTACCCATAATTGCAACACCTGTTGGGGGTATACCTGAATTAATAGTTAACCAGCAAAATGGTCTTTTAGTTACCCCGGGAAATATACAAGAGCTATCGCAAGCGATACAATTATTAATTGCAGATGAAAGTTTACGCCTGGCTCTAGGGAAAGTTGCTAGAAAAAATGTTGAGCCGTTTGATATTAAAAATTATTGTCATAATTTAGCCGAAACCTATTATTCAATATCTAACTTTCATCCAACTGAGGAGATACTGCATGAGAATTAATATTTGTGGTGTGGAGATAGATAAATATAGTTTTGAGGAAGTTACTAGCCAAATTGTCAATCATGCGATTTCTAGGAGTCAGCCCGAATATGTGGTTACTCCTAATGCTATGCATATTTTAACTTTACAAAAAGATGCTTATTTTAGAGAAATTTACCGCCAAGCTTTTTTAGTAGTACCAGATGGTGTATCTCTTTTATGGGCCGCTAAATTTTTGCAAACCCCCTTAAACGGCAGAGTGAACGGCACAGATTTGTTTGAAAAGCTCTGTGCTGTAGCAGCAGAAAAAGGGTTAAAGATATTTTTATTAGGTGGTCGTCCGGGAGCAGCAGATCAAGCTAAACAAAAGCTCAAAGCTAGACATCCAAATCTGTCAATTGTGGGTACTTATTGTCCCCCTTATGGATTTGAAAACCAGCCAGAAGAATTAGCCGCAATTAATTCTAAAATTAAAGCTGCCTCTCCCGATATTCTATTTGTAGGATTGGGAGCACCCAAACAAGAGAAATGGATAGCTCAGAATTATCAAGAGTTAGAAGTACCAATTTCTGTTGGTATTGGCGTAAGCTTTGAGCTAGTGGCTGATATGGTCACAAGAGCGCCAGTCTGGATGCAAAAGTCAGGTCTAGAATGGTTGTTTCGGCTGATAGTTGAACCTAGCCGTTTGTGGAAGCGATATATCCTGGGCAATCCTACATTTATTTGGCTGGTATTGAAGCAGCGTTTTCAGACATTAATGTTGAACTAATCATCAATAAATAATCAGAGGGTAGAAGAGTGAAAATTAGTATTGGTATACTTGCTTATAACGAAGCTAATTGTATTAGCAACACACTGCAATCTTTATTTGCACAGAGTATATTTCAAACAGCTGATAGTAATACAGCAATTGAAATTGTGGTAGTACCCAATGGTTGCACTGATGAGACAGATGCGATCGCACGTACCACATTAGAAAAGTTAGTTCAGTCTACCGTTAATCCTGCTGTTTCTGGAAAAGTCTGCGAAGTTAAAGAAGCAGGTAAGCCTAATGCTTGGAATAATTACGTCCATCAGTTTTCTGACCCCAGTGCCGATTACATATTCCTGATGGATGCGGATATTCAATTTCTGGCTCCTACTACTCTGCATTCAATGGTAGAAGCTCTGGAAGTCAATCCTCATGCTTGTGTATCTGTAGATACATTAGTCAAGGATGTAGCCCTGAAGGAGAAGAAAAGTTTAATAGATCAGCTATCGCTGGCTGTTTCTAAAGTATCAGGAGCTAAATCAGTCTGGATTTGCGGGCAGCTTTATTGTGCTAGGGCTGACGTATTACGTAGAATTTGGATGCCCAAAGGTATTGAAGTAGAAGACGGCTTTTTGTGGAAGATGGTTGTGACCAACTTGTTAACTTCCCCAGAAGTACCAGAACGGGTGGTACGTGCTGATTCTGCATCCCATGTATTTGAAGCTTATACTGACATTCGTCGCTTACTCCGCCATGAACGATGGTTGATTTTAGCTAACACCATCAACACATTGATTTATGAAGACTTACAAGCCATCTGCAACCAGCACCAAGATGCAGGTGCAATTATCAAAGCTCGCAATGAACAAGATCCATTATGGGTCAGCAAGTTAATCCAAGCCAACGTTTCCCAAAAAAGCGGTTGGGTAATTCCCTCATGGTTGCTGTTACGTCGATTTAATAGCTTGCTGCAATTATCCTTACATAAGGCAGTGCTGTTTTTGCCTGTAGCAGTCACCGCATTTTGTGTAGACCTACTGGTTTGTTTGCAAGCCAATGATAAATTAAACAATTGGCAAGAATACATTTCTAATAAGGCGTGAATCTATCCAGTAGCAGTGATCAACTGTGTAGCCTAGAACGTTAAGGGTCAAGGATCATAGAGTCATAAGTCAAAAGGTGCATCTTCATTTTTCCCAGTCATACATCCCCGATCCCCACTACCCCCCAAGTTCCCCAGTCCCTATTTTCAAATCGATAAACTTAGCTCACAACATGAGGATGATGCGAAATGGTAAGAAATAGGATGCTGAATAGAAGAGGATTCTTGTACTTAGGCTTAGGAACAGCGGCAAGTATAGGTGCTTTGACAATTAGCAAAGCAATGCCCCCAAAGAAAACTATACCTGTATCGCCTTTACGCAGAGACTTTCAGGTAGTAGGACAAACTCCTTTAAAAATCCGTGCTGCTAGTAAGGGGTTAATTTATGGGGCAGATTGCGGCACTTTAAATTTAGAAGCAGAGCCAGAGCTAGCAAAACTGCTGGTCAGAGAATGCTCAATGTTAGTTGCTGGCTTTCTTAAGTGGGATTTACTACGTCCAACTCCCGATAGTTTTGATTTTAAGCGGGGCGATTGGTTCGCCAAATTTGCACGCAATAATAAGATGTTGTTGCGCGGACACACTTTAGTATGGTACATGTCTTTGCCTGCTTGGTTTAAAGAGACAGTTAACAAGCAAAATGCCAAGCAGTTTTTGACACAACACATTCAAAAAGTGATGGGTCATTATGCCGGACAAATGCATTCTTGGGATGTGGTCAATGAAGCGATCGCAGTCGAGGATGGATACTCTAGAGGTTTGCGAAAGATGCCTTGGTTAGAGTTTTTGGGGCCAGATTATATTGAAATGGCTTTTCGGATTGCAGCCCAAGCAGACCCCAAAGCTCAATTAGTATATAACGACTATGGGCTGGAATATGACACTCCTGAAAATGAAGCGAAAAGGAATGCCGTTTTAAAGTTACTCGAGCATTTAAAATCTAGAGAAGTCCCAATTCATGCCTTTGGCATTCAATCTCATCTGTTAGCTCATGAAACTCGCTTTAATCCTCAAAAATTACAAAAATTCTTGAAAGAAGTGGCTGACTTGGGTCTTAAAATCATGGTGACAGAGCTGGATGTCATAGACCAAGAATTACCTGCGGATGTGGCTGTTCGCGATCGCATAGTTGCTGCAGCTTATGAAGATTATCTAGGTGCAGTCTTAGAAGTACCAGCAGTTAACACTGTGATCAATTGGGGATTGAGCGATCGCCATACTTGGCTGGCAGAATTTCAAGCTCGTAAAGATGGCGCAGCAGTCAGACCCTTAGCCTGGGATGCTGACTTCAAACCGAAATTGGCATGGAATGCGATCGCCAGAGCTTTTGACAAAGCGCCTAAACGCTAAGTTTTAGTATTTTTACTGAAACCAATAACAGCTCTTATCAATAACTTCATGGTTTTTTAATCTAATTAGTATATACTACTGATACTAATTAGATAGTAGTCTTAATTTAAATAGTAATATTTAACGCCCATATCCAGTAAGTAGTTGTTTACTTCATTGCCTTGAACCTGCACTTTTGAAAACTTTTTGTTGGGATGAGCTATGGAATCAAGAGAATCTATTGATTTCGACTTGAGTCGTTATTTATCGATGGTGAAACGGCAATGGATACCGGCAGCCAGTATCTTTGCATCGACAGTGGCTCTTAGTGTTGTCGCAACAACATTGCTCAAGCCATCCTATGAAGCAGAAGGCAAACTATTATTTAAAACACCCACTTTTAATGTCGTGGGATCTGAACTCTTACCTAGCGAAAGTCAAGCTAGAGGGGACTTAAGACCTTTAGTATCAACTCAGAACCCGATTACTACTCAAATAGAAGTAATCACTTCACCTTTGTTGTTGCAAAAAACCATAGATGAACTACAACTAAAAAACAAAGAAGGTAAACCTTTAACACCAGAAGTACTCAAAAAAGCCCTAAATATTAAAATAATTGGTGGCACAGATGTGTTGCTAGTTAGCTATCAAAGTCCTAACCCTCAAGAAGCGGCCGCAGTAGTTAACAACGTGATGAATCTCTACTTAGAGAATGATATTCTCACCAATCGCGCCGAAGCGGAAGCAACACGCAAATTTATGGCTAAACAACTTCCTAACAATAGAAGTGCTGTTCAGGATGCGGAAGCGGCGCTCCGCATATTTAAACAAAAATATAACATCGTAGATTTGGCAGAGGAGACGCGATCTGCAGTTGCAATTATTGGCAATTTAGACAGTAACATTAACGGTGTTAAAGCTGACTTCGATCAAGCAACTGCTCAAACTAATGAACTGCGTCAAAAAGTAAATTTAAATTCTCAAGAGGCTCTTTCGGCAAGTGCTGTCAGTCAGTCACCTGCGGTACAAGGAATTCTCACTCAACTGCAAGACATAGACAGACAATTAGCCAGCGAACGCAGCCGATTCTTAGATGATAATCCAGTAATTATTAACTTAGAACAAAGGAAAACTAACTTACAAGCTCTCCTCAAACAAGAAATTGGCCAAACTGGTGCTGGGCCAGTCAATTATCCACCAAAAACCCTACAAATAGGGGAAACCAAACAAAACCTCATTAGAGATTTTCTGCAATCAGAAGTTCAACGTCGAGGTTTAGAACAAAAACTGACTTCGTTGTACAATTCTCGCTCTGTTTACGAACAAAGGGTAAGAATCATACCCCAACTAGAACAACAACAAAGGGATCTAGAAAGGAGATTGGAAGTTGCCCAATCAACCTACCAAACTCTCTTAAAAAAGGTTCAAGAATTACAATTAGCAGAAAACAATAATACACCAAATGCTCGAATCATTGCTAAAGGTTCTGTCCCCATCAAACCAACATTAGGACTGAAACCTTTCATTTTGGTGCTAGGTGTTTTATTAGGTGCATTTTTAGCCACCACTGCTGTCATCTTCTTAGAAACCAGAGATAGATCTCTGAAAACACTGAAGGAAATCAGAGAAATATTTGGTTATACCTTATTAGGCATAGTACCCTCATCTACGAAAAAGATTCGCTCTCGTTATCGCGAAACAGAGATAGCTACTCAAGAAATTGCAGTTATCGATTCACCTAGTTCCTTAACTAGCGAAATTTACCGGATGATTCAGGCTAATCTGAGATTCCTGAGTTCAGATAAGGTACTCAAAACCATTGTGGTGAGTAGCGCAGTTCCCAAAGAAGGTAAATCTACAGTTTCCGCCAACTTAGCAGCTGCGATCGCGCAATTAGGACGCAAAGTCTTATTAATTGATGCTGATATGCGAGTTCCGACACAGCATCATCTCTGGCAAATTACTAATACAGCGGGTTTGAGTGAAGTACTGGTAGGTGAAGCTGAATTCAAAACGGCTGCATCTAACGTCATTGAAAATCTAGATGTCTTAACAGCTGGGGTTAGACCTCCTAATCCATTAGCTTTGTTGGATTCTAAACGGATGGCGACATTAATTCAAGAATTCTCTAATCAATATGACTTTGTCATTATTGATGCTCCACCTCTATTGTTGGCTGCTGATGCTGTGACTTTAAGCCACATGACTGATGGCATTTTACTAGTGGCTCGTCCCGGGGTAATTGATTCTAACAGCGCTAATAATGCCAAAGAATTGTTACAGCGCTCCGGTCAAAATGTCTTAGGTTTATTAGTGAATGGCATCAATGAGAAAAATGAGTCTAGCAATGATTTCTATCATGCTAAAGAATATTTTAGTGCTGACACAGTAACAACGGAATCTGGAGCTGGAGTCAGAACTTGGAGCCAGAGATAATTCAATAACTAAAAAACCTAGTTAGTTATCAAGAAATCTCAGGGGTTTGCACCTCTGGGATTTTTTATTTTGGGAAGGTTTTGGATAGCACCTAAGAGGTTGTTTGAAAAGTCGGGTAGTTTGTAAAAAAACTCTCTCAGTGTAAGCTGCGAATAGTGAAAGACACAGCACCGAGAGAGTGACATGAGTAAAGCATACCCCAGCAACTTGACCCATGTTCAATATGAACTTATTAGCTCATCGTTCGCGTAATCGATTCTGAAAATAAAGAATTCATCAAAATGGTTAAAAGGCTTACAACAAAAGGATTAATCGCATCAAACTTTTATCCATATACCCTTTAGAGGCGTGGTTAGTTCACAGTGCGATGACGGTGCGATCGCACCGATACATTCAGATTCCTACTGAAATCTTTGAGGGAAATCGGGTAAGTGTAAGCTTTCTATTCTGATTACCAAAACCAAAGCTATATATAGTAGGAATTTCATGGTTTTTTGGGAATTAATTATTTCCGATTTGGATTACGCGAATGGTGAGTATTAGTGATTTAATTCCAGAACCAAAAAGAGGTGGTCGTCCTCGCGAAGTTGAGATGTGGGAAGTCCTCAATGCCATCTTTTATATCCTGGTAGAAGGAGTGAGATGGCGAGCCTTACCAGGCGACTTTCCTCCTTGGCAGACAGTCTATACATATTTTCGCAACTGGCGTAAAGACGGGACGTGGTTGAACATCCACGACCATTTGCGGGAGTGGACGAGAATCGATATTGAGCGCCGCCCGAGTCCATCAGAGGCAATCATCGATAGTCAAAGTGTGAAAACTGCTGCAATGGTACATAAAGCCGTGGGCTACGATGCAGGCAAGAAAATTAAAGGGCGCAAGAGATTCATAACAGTCGATACCTTGGGTTTAGTCTTGCGGGTCTTGGTTGCAGCTGCCAATGTAGGTGAGCGTGAAGGAGGTAAAAAAGTTCTCAAAAGAGTCAAAAAATCTAAAAACCAAGTATCTCGATTGACAACCATTTGGGTCGATGGCGGCTTTGATGGGGAACCGTTTATGCAGTGGGTAATGAATTTTTGTCGTTGGATTGTGCAGGTTGTTCTGCGACCAGAACAAACCAAGGGCTTTACTGTACTTAAAAAACGGTGGGTCGTTGAACGTACTTTTGGATGGTTGATGGGATGCCGGCGACTAGTCAGAGACTATGAGCTATTACCCGAAACATCGGAGACGTTTATCTACCTTGCCATGATCCGAATTATGGTTCGGCGATTAGCATAAAATTTAACTCCTCAAAACTTTTCAAACATCCTCTAAGACTGATCGGTTAAGGGCAAAAGGGTAAGGGTGAAAGGTTTCCCCTTACCCCAAACCAAATTAAGAGTTTAAAATCTTTAACCGAGCAGTATTGGGATAGTACCTTAAGAATTAACGATTTGTCTGGGGTTATCTACAAAACTTCTGATGAAGAGAAGGAATATCATTGCTGAAACCCTACTTTGGTTAAAAAATATTACTGATTTTTCATTGATGTTTTGGCGAAAAGATAAGAAAACATAATTTTTGTAAGCGCGATCGCCTCCACCTATATTCACTAAAAATTCTGGCAATACTTTCTACCAAAGGTTTTTAACTACGAAAAACAAGCATTTACAACTACCCTGTGTGCTGTATCCAGTTAAAATCAAGCAATTATTTTTCTAGATTTTTGCGGAATGTATCATCATAGGCTGGAAGTCAATGTTGCGATTTAATCTTTAGGAATTGCTACCTAGTTCAATAGTTAGCGCTAGTATATCTATGTCTTTTTTCGCAGTATAAATATGGTGCAAAATTTTTACGTAAATCCAGGGACAGGCAATGATAACAACTCTGGTACTCAACAAGCCCCCTTTAAAACTATTACCAAAGCTCTCAAAGTTGCTACTCCAGGCACCAAAATTCAACTGGCAGAAGGTACTTACAATGCAACTACTGGTGAAGTTTTCCCGCTAACTGTGGCATCTGAGGTAACGGTAGTAGGTAATGAAGCCAATAAAGGTAGCGGTATTTTAATTGAAGGTAGTGGTAACTATCTCAGCCGTACTTTTGCAGGACAAAATGTCACATTTGTGATGCTGAATGGGGCACAACTGCGGGGTGTAACTGTAACAAATCCAGCTAGTCGTGGTTCTGCTGTCTGGGTAGAATCTGGTAGACCAACAGTTGCAAATAGCACGTTTACTCAATCTAAGCGTGAGGGAGTGTTTGCGACTGGCGATGCTGATCCAGAGATACTCAGCAATGTGTTTTCTGAAAATGCTGCTAATGGTGTTTCTATAGCGAAAAATGCTAAAGGGCAAATTCAAGGTAACACCTTCTTCAAAACAGGTTTTGGCATTGCCATTAGCGATGCAGCTGCACCCACACTCATAGATAACAAAATATCTGAAAATCGCTCTGGAATTGTTATTTCTGGGACAGCACGCCCTATACTACGTAATAATTTCAGCGAAAAAAACACTGATGATGGTCTAACAGTGATTGCCAGCGCCTTACCAGATTTAGGCAACGCTATTAGTCCTGGGGGTAACGTCCTACGCAACAACGGTAAATTTGATTTGCAAAATGCAGGTAGCAATAAATTGATATCTGTAGGAAATCAAATCGACCCAACTAAAGTCAGCGGTAGCATAGAGTTCGCAGCGAGTCCGGTGACACCAACACCAACGCCAACGCCAACACCCACACCAACGCCGACACCCACACCAACGCCGACACCAACCCCAACGCCGACACCAACCCCAACGCCGACACCAACCCCAACGCCGACACCAACCCCAACACCAACCCCAATACCAGTCCCAACACCAACACCTGCACCTACTGACTTAACCGATATTGGCAATCATTGGGCTGCTGCTTTTATTCGGGAATTAGTAAAACAGCAAATAGTTAGCGGTTTTCCCGATCGCACATTTAAACCTGATGCGACAATGACTAGGGCGCAATATGCTGCCTTATTAGTCAAGGCTTTCAACCCATCTCCCAACCGGGCTGCTAGCAAATTTAAGGATGTACCAGCAGACTTTTGGGCAGCTAAAGTAATTCAACAAGCATACCAAGGTCTGTTTTTAGCTGGTTTTCCTGATGGGACTTTCCACCCCAATCAAAATATCCAGCGCGTGCAAGTTATCGTCTCGTTGGTGAATGGGCTGGGGTTATCTGCGGATGATACAACATCTTTCCAATTTGATGACCAAGCTAAGATTCCTGACTATGCCAAGGATGAAATAGCAAAAGCATTAGACAAGAAAATTATCGTCAATTACCCCAACCCCAAACAACTCAACCCTACCCGCGATGCTACACGCGCTGAGGTAGTGGCGCTAGTTTACCAAGCTTTAGTCGATGCCGGTCGTGTAGCGGCGATTAACTCGCCTTATATCGTTAGTGCTTGATGTCTTGAAACTACCCTCACTTGAGTGACGGGGATTCTACATTCACAGACTCGCCGATCAATTTTTTTTAAGGGCACGGCATCCACAATATTTTGGCATATCAAATATATGACTGGTGCTGTGCCCTACCCATCTGTTGCGTTCTTTTTTCCAAATTGTCTAATTTTAGATTTTAGATGTGAAATTTTAAATCTTCTAAAATTTTCAATCATCTAAAATCCAAAATAGATTTATAGTTCCCGGATAATGCGGCAAGGATTACCCGCAGCAACTACATTTGCTGGTATATCTTTGACTACTACACTTCCTGCACCAATAGTAGTATTTTCACCAATTGTTACACCAGGACAAATAATTGCACCACCGCCAATCCAGACATTATTACCAATAGTAACTGGGGCAGCTAGTTCTCTACCAGAAAGCCGAATATCCGGTGATGTGGGATGGTAAGCAGCGTATATTTGCACATAAGGGGCGCACAACACATTGTCACCGATATGAACTGTATTGCAATCTAAAATTACACAACCATAGTTCATATAAAATCCATCGCCAGCATAAATATTACTGCCATAGTCACAATGAAATGGCGGCACAATAGATACTTTTTTCCCTATCTTCCCGAATAATTCTTGCAAAATTTGTCGTCTTTGCTCTTGTTGTTCTTCTGTTGTAGCGTTGTACATTCGTAAGAGACGACTGGCTCGCTTGTTATCACTTGCTAATTCTGCATCTTCTGCAAGATATAATTCGCCGGAGAGCATTTTCTGCTTTTCTGTCTTTTCCATAACAGAATTTTTAGATCTCCTCAAATAGGATTGATAGCATAGGGAAAATTCAGAATTATTTTAGATTTTCCTCTTGACTTGGCAATCATAAGCTTAATTGCTTATAAGTACTGTAGTCATACCAATGCTGTCCTATTCATAACTAAATAGAGAGTTACCCGACAACTAGCTAATGGATGATTGTGGCACAGGCTACTATCTATAACAGTCGATCAAAATATTCCATAACGCGCCTTTCCCTGACGTTTTGCACGGTACATAGCAATATCAGCATCACGGAGTAGATTTTGTGGTTCGTCATAACCATGACCGCTCAAAGCAATACCAATGCTAGCTGTGGGACATATTTGATATCCATTAATGTTGAGTGGGATGCTTAAAGATTCTTGAATACGTTTGGCTACATTGGTAGCGTCCGTAACATCTTTGATATCCTCTATCAGTACAGCGAACTCATCACCACCAAACCTGGCTACGGTGTCACCACTACGCAAACATGACTCTAAGCGGCGCGCGATCGCTACTAAAAAATCATCTCCTATGGAGTGACCAAAGCGATCGTTAATTCCTTTGAAGCCGTCTAAATCTAAAAATAAAACGGCAAAATTGTAGTCGTTCCGCCGTTTGCTACGTTCGATTGTTTGTCTGAGGCGATCTATAAACAAAACTCGATTGGGTAGCGCAGTCAGTGCATCATGACAAGCATTCCGCAACAGTTGGGCTTCTATTTGCTTGCGTTTAGTAATATCCTGAAGCACTAAAACCGCACCACTAATGTTTCCATCCAAATCACGGATGGGTGCTACACAATCACCAATCGGTACTTTTTTCCCATCCTTGGCCAGCAGGGTGCAGTTGTCTGGGAGATTTAAAACTTCACCTGCTTGGATTGCCTGTGTAGCTAAATTATCTATTATTACTTCATCCATATCTTTATCAATTAGGCTGACAACTTCTACTAAATCCTTGCCATAGGCTTCTTCTTGCTTCCAACCTGTGAGTGCTTCCGCTACGGGATTCATCATTTGGATACGGCCATTAGCGTATGTCACAACTACTGCACAGCCCATGCTATTAATAATTGCTGTCAGCCTTTGTCTTTCCTCCTCAAATTTCCTGCTGATTTGGTGCTTGTAAATAGCCATTTCCACAGCAAAATGTAAGTCTTTTTCAGCACATTGTTTCGGAATATGACCGAAAGGCTCACTTAGTTGCTGTTGATGTAATTTAATTTCTTCCGAATAGTCCGTTAAATATAAAACGGGTATGTGGAAGTGGTTTTGGATAATATCCACAATTTTGATACCATTGATTTCCCTTGCTAAACAGATATCAATTAATACTAAATGTGGATTTGTCTCTGCTACTTTCTGGAGGACATCATCATCTGAAGCAGTAATTTCTGGAACGGAATATCCTAACTTCTGCAAACTATTTCTTATGTCTAAAGCTAGGAATTTTTCATCTTCAACAACTAGGATTTTGTGGTCGAACATGTTAGGCTAATCTGTTGGCTAAGGTTCCGATTTTATTTTCAGTCTCTACTCACTCTGAAAATTAATAATCCTATGATAATCAATCTCTAATCTACCTGTGTAGTTGCTTGACTAAAATAATCACTAAGTTTTCAATCATTGTCTTTTGCTTTTACTGATACAGTTAATATCCAGTTCATAACTCAAGATACAATTGAGAAATGTAAATTACCATACAATTACAAAAAACCAAAGACATATTTTAGAAATTGAGAAATTCTTAATAATTAAAAATTACTAAAAATGCAATATATACGTACGGTTACAATTTACTTACAGGTTAATAAAATTACTTTTGAATAAAACAATATAAGTAATTGCGAGATATATCAAGTCAATGCAAGCATTCTGGCGCTCTCTTGCTAAATAGACTTGTTTTTTTGATACAGTTTTTAATTATTAGTTAACTATAGGAAATAAGGCTTTTAAATTACTGAATATATAACTTTATTAATGTATAATAGTACACATTAAATTTATATAGACGTAAAAGATAAAGCCTGAATTGCTCATTTTAAATAGTTAATAGATAAATTGCTGGATGTATAAAATAAATAGATAAAAAAATATTACTTAAAACATCCGGAAAATCTGATGCCAGGCATGATAAAAGATGAGAAATAAAACTAGTTAATGGCGAAAGCCTTTAATTGCAGAATTTTTATGTTAACTGCTGGCACAAAAGTAGCTAGCAAAAAGCCCTACCAATGAAAAAATTGTCAGCACCATGTATGGCGAAGGGACACATTAGGATAAATCATTAAAAATTCCCTAAAACCATAAAAAAAATCTATAGCAGTCCTAATTGACTGAGTAAGAAAAAGAAGCAACTCAACTAAGATATTGAGAAACAGATTTTGCTCACGTTTGACTTTGGACTGCCATAGTAAGTTTTAGGTAATAGCTTGAGTTTTTGTCAGTTCAATGCTAATTTTTCCGCCAAAGTCTGGGATAGGTGCAGCAGGTTTACTGAGTGTTACTTGAACTTGAGTAACACGATCGCAATCTTGGAGGATAGAGTCTGCAATTGTACCAGCTAACTTCTCTACTAAAGCAAACTTGGATGACTTCACGAGATGTTGTACCAAGCTGATCACACTGCGATAATCTAGAGTATCTGCGATCGCATCAGTTTGAGCAGGCTTGCTCAGATCCAACCATAACTTAACATCTACTTCAAACCATTGTCCTAATACCTGTTCTTCAGGTAAATACCCCGTGTAACCATAGGCTCGAATTCCCGTTAAATGAATGCAGTCCATAATCTCAGCGCGAAATTTGCATTTTGGATTTTAACGTTAGTTTGGGGCATGGGGCATGGGGCATTGGGCATTGGGTAATTGGTAATGGGTAATTGGGTATTTGTTATTTCCCCTCATCTCCCTCATCCCCCTAATCTCCCTAATCTCCCTCATCCCCCTAATCTCCCTCATCCCATCTCCCTCATCCCCCTCATCCCCCTCATCCCCCTCATCTCTCTTCTCCATCACTCAGCACTCAATAGACTCATAACCCTGAAAAATATGCAAAAATGCTATGGCGCTGGTTACCAACGCTGCTAACTTATAGCTCTGTTTGCTTGAATGCCGATCGCCTGTAAAAATGTTAATCAACTTTGGGCTGATATCTTAACGGAGACGCTAAAGCGCCTGGGGTTGACTTGTGCTGTGATTTGTCCAGGTTCACGTTCTACACCGCTAGCAGTCGCCTTTGCCCAGCAGAAGCCTGATATTGAAGCAATTTCAATTTTAGATGAACGGTCTGCGGCTTTTTTTGCTTTGGGACAAGCTAAAGCCAGTGGTAAGCCTGTAGTACTCGTATGTACATCTGGTACTGCTGGGGCTAACTTTTATCCGGCGATTATTGAAGCTAGAGAAAGCCGCGTACCTTTGCTGATATTAACTGCCGATAGACCGCCAGAACTACGAGATTGCCATTCTGGTCAAACGATAGATCAGGTGAAATTATATGGCACTTATCCTAACTGGCAAACAGAGTTAGCTTTACCTTCCCCAGACATCGGAATGTTAGCTTATCTGCGACAAACAATCATCCACGCTTGGGAAAAATCCCAAACTCCTAGCCAGGGGCCAGTACATCTAAATATTCCTTTGCGCGACCCCCTAGCACCCATTCCCGATGGAACTGATTTCAGCTACTTAGAATCCCAATTTCACCCAGAAGAATTTTTTGCAGCCGTCACCAACCCCATCCCATTCCCCATTACCCATTACCCATTACCCATCCCCTCAGAATGGCAACAATGCGATCGCGGCATTATTATTGCTGGTATTGCTCAACCAAAACAACCACAGCAGTATTGTAGAGCGATCGCTCTACTTTCCCAAACTCTTAAATGGCCAGTCTTAGCCGAGGGACTTTCCCCACTCAGAAATTACGCCGACCTCAATCCCTATTTAATTTCTACCTACGACCAGATTTTGCGAAATCCCCAACTAGCAAAACAGCTAGCACCACAAATGGTAATTCAAGTAGGAGAAATGCCTACAAGTAAAGAACTGCGTAATTGGATAACTAGTACACAACCGCAACGTTGGGTAATTGACCCCAGTGACCAAAACCTTGACCCCCTGCATGGGAGGACGATTCATTTGCGGATGAATATTGAAGATTGGGCGACAAGGGAAGAAGACAAGGGGGAAAAATCTTTCGCTTCTCTTCCTGATTACTTGCAACTGTGGTGTCAAGCAGAAACGCAAGTCAGGGAGGCTGTTGATCAAACTTTGGCGAAAATGGAAGATTTGTTTGAGGGTAAAGCCGCTTGGTTGCTTTCGCAAATTTTACCGCCTAGAACACCGTTATTTATCGCCAACAGTATGCCTGTGCGCGATGTAGAGTTTTTTTGGAAACCAAATAATTTAGCAGTGCGATCGCATTTTAACCGAGGTGCAAATGGTATCGATGGTACATTATCTACTGCTTTAGGAATGGCCCATCGTCATGACAGCAGTGTAATGCTAACTGGGGATTTAGCACTGTTGCATGACACCAACGGTTTTTTAATCCGTAATAAATTTGTCGGACATTTGACGATTCTGTTAATTAACAACAATGGTGGTGGAATTTTTGAAATGCTACCCATTGCGAAATTCGACCCACCATTTGAAGAGTTTTTTGGCACTCCCCAGGATATTGATTTTGCCCAACTGTGCGCTACCTATGGTGTAGAGCATCAATTAATTACTTCTTGTCCGCAGCTGCAGCAAAAATTAAACCCACTTCCAAATCAGGGAATTAGGGTTTTAGAATTACAGACAAATCGTCAAAAAGATGCTTTATGGCGACAGCAGAATTTGCCTAAATTGGGAATGAATATCTAGTGAAATGCTATGAGTGCGATCGCGCTTCTTTTGGCGACTTTGCGTGAGATTTACCCTCTTGCTTAATCTTGTAACCACCCTTCCAAATCCGCAAGAGTAGAAAAATCCAACAAAGCATCAGCTAAAGCTTCCAACTGTTCCAGCGATAATGCGTGAACTTGAGACAGCAGAACATCTGGAATATTACCCAATCGGCGGTTTAATAATTTGATGATTAGCGATCGCGCTTCTATTTCACGTCCTTGTTCTTTCGCGTCCCGAATAGCCCGTGGTTCTTCTTCCAAATTCAATCTCAACATTGCTTCAATATCCTCCCGGCTCAAGGTAGAAAACTTGTAGAGTAGAATCGTCGTTATTAAATCTATTATTGCTTGCTCTGACTGTTGCTGTGCTTGCTCTAGCAAATATCGCCCTGCTTCCACTGTTTCTGCTTCAGAGGTAATATTTGTTAGCAACATTAACCCAATTGCCAAAGGTTTTTGTCGTAAATCCCCCAACTCATCCAGATAGACTCGCCGGACTTGATTACTCTCCAACAAAGCACGGTGAATTGTAGAATTCGTGGGTTCAAGACTGCGAGACGGAAAAATTATCACTCCAAACCAGCCATCGTAACGGATGGAGTGGCGGTAGAGAAACAAAAATAATTCGCTAAAGAAGCGGTGATATAGGTCTTCATCTTTTTGAAACTGCACCTCCGCAAAAAAGACTACTTTGGAAGCAGAATTGTCAGGGGGTAAAAATACTCCATCAATCCGGAAAGCTGTTTCTTTCACCTCAACCGATTCAAATTGATAGTTAGCTGCATCTTGTGGTGGTGAGTCTACCAATTCAAACAATAATCCTGGAAATTGCTTGAATAATTTGTAAAAGATGGAGTCTCGGCGCATTTTTCTACAGCGATTTAATTACCAGCCCTGATTGTAAAGGTTGGAGAGACTAATTTTAGCGTAGGCGTAGCCTATCGCAGGTATCGCTTGTCCCTTGGTCTGCGATAAAATTCTCAAGCACAATAGCCGACTTCATAGCAATGCAAGTTAACTGGCAAACTGCCAAAACCTACGAAGATATTCTGTATCAAAAAACGAATGGTATTGCCAAAATCACCATCAATCGTCCCCATAAACGTAATGCTTTCCGCCCCAAAACAGTCTTTGAACTGTATGATGCTTTCTGTGATGCCCGCGAAGATACAACTATTGGCGTAGTTTTATTTACAGGAGCAGGCCCACATACTGATGGTAAGTATGCTTTTTGCGCGGGTGGTGATCAAAGCGTCCGGGGACACGCGGGTTATGTAGATGATACTGGTGTCCCGCGCCTAAATGTGCTGGATTTACAACGCCTGATTCGTTCCATGCCAAAAGTGGTAATTGCCTTAGTAGCGGGATATGCGATCGGTGGTGGCCATGTCTTACATTTAATTTGTGACCTAACGATTGCGGCTGATAATGCCATTTTTGGGCAAACAGGCCCCAAGGTCGGCAGCTTTGATGGTGGGTTTGGTGCTAGCTACCTCGCCCGCATCGTTGGGCAAAAAAAAGCCCGAGAAATTTGGTTTCTCTGTCGTCAATATAATGCCCAACAAGCCCTAGAAATGGGTTTAGTAAATACCGTTGTCCCAGTAGAACAATTAGAAGCGGAAGGGATTCAATGGGCACAAGAAGTCTTAGAAAAAAGCCCTATCGCTATCCGCTGTCTCAAGTCAGCATTTAATGCTGATTGTGATGGACAAGCAGGTTTACAAGAACTCGCTGGCAATGCCACTCTACTGTATTACATGACAGAAGAGGGTTCTGAGGGTAAACAAGCATTTTTAGAGAAGCGTCCCCCAAATTTTCGCGATTTCCCTTGGTTACCATAAAAATGTAAAAATCGCACCTTTAACCAAGGTGCGATTTTTTTATAAGTTAATCGATTGTTACAAGACTAAAAATTTTAAAGGTAAATCTTAAGTTTCACACAGAATACAAACTTATACCAAATTGGTTTAACTATTCAGTCTTACCAATCCTACATATAAAATCCAAAATTGGTATTAGTCGGGGAATATATAGATGACTGAAAGATAGCTAAAAGATAGCTAAATTAGCACTGTCTCGGTTCTTGCTTGTTCAGCATTACAGATAGCAGTTACCTCAACCGGAATAATATTGGTAGGTTCCAACTCTGAAGGTAAATTTCCACCTGGAACTACAACTGGGGTAGCATCTGGTAGACTCCAAGCATCTTCTAAAGTTTCCCAAGAAGGCGCAAACGGTGGTAGTGCCAAAGAACAAGCTTTCCAGCTTCCTTGAACTGGTGCGCCTAACTGCTGACACATTCCACCACGGCGACCTTCGGGATTGTAATGGCGACAATATCTACAAGCAGATGTCAAAAATTTATTAGGTTTCATGTGAGTGCTTCTTTTATTTAATATTGCGGTCTAAATTTATTTGTTTATATTTTCCTTCTATATAGAAAACCTGATTAATGCCATAAGTGATTATGGTGTATAGGTTTTAGCGATCCCAAGTAAAAAATTAATTTCAGGATATTTTTATAATTTTGTTATATATTTACATGATCGTTAGAGTGTAGACATGATAAATTTTGACAAAAAACCATTGGGGATCAACGCTAAAATTAAAAGGATAAATTTTAGCTATTCTTTCATTTCATCCTTAAGGTATAGTATTTAAGATAGATCTGTCTTGCTATTTCTCATCCTTTTGGCATAGTTCGACTCCAAAATTTCTAGTCAGGCAACAACTAGAACTATTGGGGTAAATAGCTGCAAAATCAGTCAGAGTCTATTCGGTTTAATAAGATAGTCAGCCAGTAGTTTTGATAGTTATGGTTTTTTATGGCTGAGTTCGTTTAAAGTCAAATCAAAAGAGCATCAAGTTAAATTTACTATGGCAAGTTTTAGAGACCCAAGCATATCAGGAAAACTCTCAATAGTTAATTTAGCAATGACTTTAGATGTGAGTTCTAAATTAAAAATAAAATTTCCTACGAGTAAGTCATAGTAGTTGGAATTTGGTGTATTTCAAAATTTTGAGCAATTGCTCTGCATTAGTTTCCTTTTGCTGCAACTACTCTAAGAGGGATTTTTAAAGAAAAAACTGGATTTCAAAGCGCTTCTATATATTTGAATCAATTTTATTAATCCCAATTTCTGAGCAAATCACACAGAAATATGTAAAGAAAAATTAAGCGATCGCAATCCAAATAGAAATTAGAAAAATTAAAACCTATATATAGTAGGGGACTAGATAGGCTCACATCTATATAGTTATTAAAAAATGGGTGAGTAATTACTATAGTTTGCAGCCCATAATAAGCTTCTTTACTCTAGTGTTCAAGTCTTTTTTTAAGAATCTTCAGCCAATACTTGTTGGTTAAAGGAAAAAAGGGGAATGGAAAAAGGAAAATAAAAACCTTTAACCCTTACCCTTTAACCTTTCCCCCATCTGTGTATTAGTTCTGTGTTGAAGTCAAGCTATCTGTTGCGATCGCAGATAAAAATGATAGGGGCTGACTCATATTTACAGCAAATCCCAGAATTCCCGGATCTCGATGTTCGTAAAGTAACTGGCCTTTGCTATCAAACAGAAAAGTTCCCCCACGCTGAGTTAAGTAGGTAGAATTAGGTACGTAAGTCTGCCAATTGCTGAGAACTTCCACCATATTCCGTAGGCGGAGAGTAGCTAATTCAAAGGGACGTTGAAACCCACTACCACCAGCTAATTTGAAAAATGAGCCTTTAAAAGCAGGTAGAGGAGTACCTTGAATAATTTCATCATCTTCAATCAGTTGCGGGGCTTGGCGATCGCCTTTGTATCCGCGAAAAACTTCTCTTAGGGTTCCTGGACTGCCAAACCCTGCACACATTAATATGAGATTTAGCCAAGCTTTCCCAGTAACCGAAAATCCAGGTAAACCAAGATTCAGCCCAGAATAAAGTTTTAGTTGCTTGTGTAGTTCTGCGTTTGGTTCAACAAATAAATTTTGGGGTGGAAATCCCGTATATTCACAGAATTTTGTTCCAGAAGCGCGATCGCCAATTCCCACTGCACGAATGGCGAGTTTTTCAGGAGGCAATTTTTTAGCTTCGCGCTGTAACCACCACGCATATTCAAGACTGTCAAAATCCCCAAGTTGTGGACAGACTAAAATAAGGATATGTGAGGCGCGATCGCAATTTTCTAGCAGGGGTCTGGTTATGCCATCACTAACACGCTGAAGTTCGGTCTGATGAAAAATATTGTAGGGATTCATTCAAAGAAATCAACTGCTATTTAGTCATCCAAATTTTAGTCTAATTAATGATAATTTTCGTCTATAGAACTCATATTTGATTGTTGAAGCTCACGTAGGATGCGTTAGCGATAGCGTAACGCATCCGCACCTAATGACAGCGATTAGCAGCTATCTTTAATTGCACCGCTACACTTACAATCAATAGTAAATTTGCCAAGCAATAATACCAATTAATACTACAAGACCTAATGCTCTACGAAAATAATTCACGCCTTGAAATAATTCTAGCCAAGCCCAAGTAAACGATGCGCCATTAGCCACTACATTTAATACTGTATTAATTGGGTCGCTTGTCAATAGAAAAGATAGTAAACTCGCCACTATCCAGACAATCAATGGTAAGTTGGGCTTCTGAGCTATCACAATATTGCCATTGCTATCACGGAAGGTTTTATCAACTAATGTATTTTCCATAAATTTCTACTTTGTACTGTAAACACTATCTTTTACTAGCATTTAAACATTAGGATAAATTCTTTTCCATGCATCTAAATGCTGAGATAATAACCTTAAAATATATGCATATATGAGTATATTAAAAGGCATACATATACTACATTATTCACGCCTCTTTGATATGATGTACAAACAGGTAATACCAATTTAAATAATGTTGGCAACAGATAAATTATATGTAGGGGCACGGCACCATTAAGATAATGGAATATACCCAAATATTGTATATGCCGTGCCCATGCTACTAAATCCAGAAAGCACTTAATCGCTAATATTTAAGTTTAATAAAATACGTAAAAATTATCAAAAAAATAGAGTGAGCATTGCCCACCCTAAAACGCTAATAAAAAAGGTATTATTTTGGTTGATTTTAAATTTTCAATTTTGAATCTTGCAAAAAGTTTGACATTAAAATTTGCCCAAACGAATTTTTAATTCCCCAAAGGAGTTGACCTTTTTTTGTTCCAGCCACCACAAACCAACTGCCATCACGGTTGAAGCCATCAACAAAGCTGCAATGACACGAAAGGTAGCCTGTGTGCCAAAAACTAAAGCCTCCACAGGTGCATGGGTGACATCGATATTGGGTGTGAGTTGGTTACTAGCGATCGCCACTAAGGAGAATAAAGCACCAACAAGCGGTACACCTGCTGTCTGTCCTAATATCCGCGATAATGACAACAATCCGGAGGTAATCCCTAATTGTCCTTTAGGTGCGGCTCCCATAATGGCGCTATTGTTGGGCGATTGAAACATTCCTACTCCCAACCCATAGGGAATAATGCCCAAAATATAATTCGGTACAGTTAATTCTGTATCAAAGTTGCTAATTAGCAAACAACCACCAGCCATTAACACTAGGCCGATTAAGCTAATAATTCTGGGGCCAAAGCGGTCAGAAAGTATGCCAGCAATCGGTGCTGTTAGCACTATGAGAATCGGTGGAATTGCTAGTAATAAACTTGTTTTTTCTGTGGAATAATGCTGCACTAATTCTAGAAAAAACGGCAAGATAAATATTGCCCCTGCCATCACAAAATTGCCGATAAAACGTAGTGCTAAACCCAAGCTAATTTCTAGAGAGCGAAAAATTCGCAAATCTAACATCGGCTCTAATATATGGGCTTCCACAATTAAAAAGCAAGCTAAACTGATGACCGATAAAACCAAAAAAGTGATAGCTGTATGAGAGTTAAAACCTTCTCTTTGTAATAAAGTAATCCCGAATGTAAAGCAGGTTAATGTTAGGGTGAGAATTAGCGTGCCAATGGCATCGAAGCGCTGTTTTACAACACCAACTTTAGAAGGAGGCACTAAACGCGCTACCAGCAAAATGCCAACAATTCCAATGGGAACATTGACCAAAAAGATTAAGGGCCAACCCCCTAAACCAATCAGCAACCCCCCAGCTGTGGGGCCTAACATAATTCCTAACCCAAAAATTCCTGCCCTGATACCTAACCCTAATCCACGTTCTTCGGGGGGAAACACTTCTACAATCATTGCTGTTCCCAGTCCCGATATAAAAGCAGCGCCTAACCCCTGAAGTGCGCGAAAGGCAATTAAAACACCTACATTAGGCGCTAGTCCACAAAATAGCGAGCTGAGGGTAAACACTACTAGCCCAATAATATATAGTCGCTTCTTGCTCCACATATCGCCTAATTTTGCGGCACTCATCACAAAAATAGCGATCGCCAATAAATAACTTAAAACCACCCATTGAATGGTGGCAAAGCTAGTGTGGAGTGATTCCAGCATACTTGGCAGGGCCAGGTTAACTATATATACATCTAAGGCAAAGATAAATACGCCAATGCCAATGCCTAGCGTTGCCCACCATTTTTTAGATGCTTTTGTGTCTTGCCCTAGCTCATGTAATTCTTCTTCCTGGCTTTTTGACCTTACTAGCATGTTCTCTAGCTCACAAAATTATCCAAACTATATTCAAGGTTGAATTTCATATTTTACTACTTCATCATTTACAGCATTTGCCAGTGAGATTTTGCTAGCAATTATGCTCAGTTTTGTTAGTCTGTCAATAGATATATATAGGACTCATATTTGATTTTTGAAAAAACCTAAGTACACTTTTATTTCTTCTTCCCTGTTCCCCGTTCCCTGTTCCCTGTTCCCTCCCTACGCAAATAATTTCAGGAATCAAAGCGGATTCCTATATGAGCTAAAGCTGTTAACACTCAACTAAGTGAATCTGTGGCTATAACAGCTATTTGCCAATCCAATTAGTAATTAGCTCGCTCAAGGCACAACGATCTACAATTGCTGGTAGTTCTTTTTCTACATCAATAGGCGTACCTCTTTTAGCAATTTCTTTAATTTCTTGCAAAATCTTTGCTACCAAATCAGGATTTTCCGCTAATTCGGGTCTACCAATTTGCTGAATTGCTTGTTTAATGGCACTACGTCCCGACTGCGTACCTAATGCTACGCTACTTTTTAATCCTAAAATTTCGGGATTGAGGCTTTGATAAAGTTCCTCGTCTTTAGATACAGCTTTTACATGCAACCCTGCATAGTGAGTAAAGGCATTTTTTCCTAATATAGGTTGATGGGGAGGAATAGCAATATGTGAATGTTCACTAACTAACTCATATAAATCCTTTAAATATTTGAGATCCCACTTGGTATTTTCCTCACCTATATCTATTAAATTTATAAGTAATTGCGCTAAATCAACGATGCCAGTTCGCTCACCTAAACCCATCACTGTGACATCAATGATATCTGCATTAGCGCTATATGCATCTAAGGCATTTGCTAATGCTAAACCTCTATCGTTATGACAATGTACTTCTATTTGCGGATATAATTCACGTTTAGCTAGTTCAGATTTGAGAGTTTTTACATAATAAGAAATACTGCGATTTGGCAGAAATGGCGTTGTGTAGCCTGCCGTATCTGCTATGCTGATGATATTAGCTCCAGCCTGGACTGCGGCACTAGCAGCCTCAATTACATTCTCTATTTTTGAGCGAACAGTATCTTCTGGTGTATAGCGAATTAATAAATTATCTTGCTGCTTTCTGGCATAGCTAATAACTTCCACAATTTTATCTAGCGCTGCTGCTAAATTTAAATTGTAGTCAAGTTGTAGCCTTTTTTCCGAAACACTAAAAACAATACCTAAAAAGTCAATGCCACAATCTAGGCATTTGTTAACATTCTCAATGCTGCAAAGCGAATGAGCGCCTATTTTTGCTTTAATTCCAGCATGAGAAATTTTTGTTATAGCATTAGCAATTTCCCGATCAACTGCTGGATTTCCAGCTTCAATAATATCAACCCCGACTAAGTCTAAAAACTGTGCGATCGCCAGCTTGATCTCAGGAGAGAAGTAAACTCCAGGAGTTTGTTCTCCCTCTCTTAAGGTAGAGTCCAGAATCTTGATCATATCACCTATATATTTAGGGATTAAATTTTACTAATGGAGCTTTATTAGCTACTCAGTAATAGTCTATACTTATAACTGGTATATTTATGTCATTAATTCTGATAATTTCATCATCAAAACTTCAGTAGTTCAAAATTCAGCAATCAACTCTTGACTACACAATTATTGAATCTTCAGAACTAGTGAAATAAAACCCTAGTAGATAAATACAGACGGGAATAAAGATTAATTTATAGAATTTCTGAACTTTGTCAACTGGCTCGAGATTTTCTCTATTGCACTAGGATAAATCTGGTGTGTACTCACTAATTAAACTGATGTTACCAGAATTAGTGCCAGCTTCGTTAAATATAATCAGATTTTGACAAAATAAATTATCAGTCATCAGCTTTTATCGTTCACTGATAACTGATAAATTTTGACTTTTTGCTAGTCAAGATTACTATTTCGATGCAGTTGCTTCTGTCTTCTCTGACTGCTGAGGTTCATTTGATTGTTGCAACTGTTGAAGATGAATATTATTGACCTGCACAATAAAGTATTCTATGGCTTGGCTGGCTTGCAATTGTTGTTGACTAAAATCAGAAGCATCATAACAGCGATAAGGCTGAGTTATGCCCAAAATGAATTTTTCTTGTTCAGCTTCTAATAATTCAACTGCTGTATTAGCAGCAATCCAATTCTTTTGGAAAGGAAAAGAAGTCACAATACTAGCAACGATAGAAGCAATAGCGGGACAGATTACAGGAAGCCATTTTAGCCAAGCTTGTCCAGTTTCTAACTTATCTACAAGTACTAAAATTGGCGTAACACCAGATAAAATAACAGTCGCAATTTGCAAAATATAGTAAAGGTTTCTCGCCAGAGTCCGAGTTCTTTTATAATCTTCAATTAATGTTTGGCAATACTGTAAAGCCTTGGCTCTAGCGGGAGTTACAGAGTTGCGATCGCCTGAGTTATTATTGGCTGATAAATAATTATAGAGTTCAGCTTTTCTGAGGATATCAGATTGGTTAGTATTATTACTATATTCTTGAACAGCCTGTCTATTAATTAGAAATAGAAAAATTGCAATAATTAAACCAACTGACCCAGCAATGACCAGATTTTGATTATTTTGACCAAAAAAAATAATCATACCTGAGCCAGCAACTACGGCAAGTAGTAAATATTCTATCAGCTTCAAAGTTAACAACCTTTCCCGACCTGATGTAGAGAAAAAGCTTTCTAACTTATAGGAAATATCCCTCTGAGTTTTCTGCTCAAAATTAGTTATGTCAGAACTAGTCATAGTTTTGTACTCCATTAGTGATGAGGTAAATTTGCTGTAGTCAAAAAAAGAGTAGGTTTGTGGCTGCGTTGTTCTCTGCGAAACAGCTTTTACACCGCTAGCTGTAGTCGGTGAACAAAATAAACAGAACTCTAAATCTCATAAAAACTGAGCAATAGCGTCTCTGATTGCGATCGCCTGTTCTCGGATAGAGTATCTAATTTAACTGCTCATTCAAGATATTTCATGCAATTTTAGGTATTTAAAGACTGTACAGGTCTCAGTATTGTTGATATTTTTTACTTTTTACAATTGTAAAAATACTTATTTGCAATATCTTAATGATGTTGGAACTCGAGAGTACTCCCGATTGTTGGAGTTCGAGCCGAAGATAGGAAAAATCTCTGATATTAATCGCATACTATCGCCTGATGCAGTTATAGCTGTGCCCTCACAAGTTCCTCAACTTTGAGATCTATAAGCATAGGTGTAAGCAAGTAAATCAGATTTTAGTGAAGGACTTGAAAATTTCTACCAATCTAGTACAGCAGCACGGGAATCAAAACACTAGCTCCTTGTAAATTTCCAGCAGCGAGCAGTACTAGCATCTAGAAACCAGAAACCTCACAGGCGATTTATCAACTCTCAGCGGAGGTACATATGTTCAACAAAATTCTAGTTGCATTGGATCGCTCGCCAATGGGAAAACAGGTTTTTGATCAAGCCTTAGCTTTAGCAAAGGTAACAGGAGCTAGTTTAATGCTAGTGCATGTGCTATCTGCGGAAGAAGAAGGTAGCCCTTACGCACCTATACTATCCAATTTTGACTATTATCCAGGAATAGGCAGCCAAAGCTTTGAATATTATCAAAAGCAATGGGATATTTTTAAACATCAAGGTATTCAAATCCTACAGTCCTTCTGCGCCCAAGCAAACACAGCAGGCGTAAATGCAGAATATACCCAGCACCTTGGAAGCCCGGGTCGGATCATCTGTCAATTAGCAACTAGTTGGGGAGCTGATCTAATTGTTATGGGTCGTCGCGGTCACGCAGGACTCAAAGAACTATTTCTAGGTAGCGTCAGTAATTACGTCCTGCATCATGCTCCATGCTCTGTCCATGTTATGCATCTAACGGATGTTTCACAAGCTGAAACAGTGGTTCCAGAAAAGGCGAGTGTGACGTGATGGGGGATTGGGGACTGGGGGACTGGCGATTGGGGATTGGGGACTGGGGACTGGGAAAAAGCAAAGGGAGCAGGGGGAAAATAAAAAATGCCAATTACCCAATGACAAATGACAAATGACAAATGACAAATGACAAACTCCAAATAAATAACCCTTGAGCCTCAAGCAAAATAAGGAGATACACCTAATGTTGCGTCGCTTCCTACAATCATTTTGGTGGATGCTTTTGCTGGGGATATTAACGATGTTGATATTCCTAGGTTTAGAAATCAAATCCTATCAAACTGCGATCGCAGCTGTTACTCAATTTGAACAAGTACCAGGAGAGATAATTTATCGCTCACATCTTAAATTAGACGATCAATCGGGTAATGTTTGGCAGGTTATTTTGTGGAAGCAAATTTATCCAGGTCATCCACCTAGCGTCAATCTCCGACTGGTAGGGTTTCCGGGTTCTGCTGAATTGGTTCATCCGCAACCACTGCGAATTACTAAAGCGACAGGTGAGGTCTTGACTGCTCCCGATGTTTTTTTAGAGGAAGCACCAGTACCTAGCATTGGTCAGTATGATTTCCAAAATATATTGCCAAAATTGCCCATAGAACCGCTACAGCTTGGTATTCCTTTGCCTGGCCAGCACTTCATTAATATTTCTGTTCCGCCATCAGTCGTGCAGGAATGGCAATCAGTAGTTAGTAACTAATTATAAAATAGCAAATATCAAGCTATTAGCTGTTAGACCAGAGAGCGATGCCAGTATTTCCAAAGAACTTTAAAGTTACCACTTGAGTGCTGGAAATTTGCGACCTTGTCTGCAGAGTTATTTAAAGATTCTCTGGGAGATAAATTATGTTGAAAGCAGCAGATATTATGACTAAAGATGTTGCCACTATTCGCGGTTCGGCAACAGTAGCTGAAGCTGTTAAATTAATGAGAGCAAGAGACTGGCGAGCATTAATTGTAGATCGTCGCCACGAACAAGATGCTTACGGTATTGTTAGCGAAAGCGATATTACTTATAAAGTGATTGCTTATGGAAAAAATCCCCATGCAATACGCGTTTATGAGATTATGTCTAAACCTTGTATTACTATCAATCCAGACCTGGCTGTAGAATACGTTGCACGCTTATTTGCTGAGTATCATCTACATAGAGCGCCAGTTATCCAAGGTGAACTGCTGGGTATTATCTCACTCACAGATATTCTGGCTCATAGTGACTTTCTAGAACAATCTGGAACAGCGCTACTGGAACAAGAACTGCAAGCAGAAATTAAGAGAGCTAGGATCATTTGTGCTGACACAGGTATTCGTTCGCGAGAATGTGCTGCTGCTTGGGATGCTGTCGAAGAAATGCAAGCAGAAATTTCTCACCAACGTGCTCATAAGCCTCCTAAGACAGCTTTTGAGGAATATTGCGAAGAATATCCAGAGGCTTCAGAAGCCAAAATTTATGACATGTAATAATTTGTCATTTGTCATTTGTCATTTGTCATTTGTCATTTGTCATTTGTCATTTGTCATTTGTCATTTGTTATTTGTCATTTGTCATGTGGTAATGGGTAATTGGTAATTGCATTTTCTCCTCTGCTTCCTCATCTCCCTCATCTCCTTTATCGCCTCTACTTTAAAGTTCAGAAGCTGTATCTGGAGCAACTACTTCGCCAGTACCTATTTGTAATATCAAATCTTGGTCGGTAATCAATTCCGTAAGTTCTTTAACTTGCAAATTCATTTCTTCGCAAGCTTGCCTTAATTCTTGGGCAAATCTGTTGAGATCGTTGCCATAACCACATTGGTAAGCAGCAGTTTCAATACCCTGTTTAGCATTTGCTCTAGCACAATCTACTAATTCTGTACCGAGCAATGGTGTTGTGGATGCCATATGTCTATTTGCTAATAATTACTTGTTGTTTAAAAATAGATTACTAAGCAATTTAAATTTCTTCATCCATCTAATGGAGGACGAAGTATTCACCCCAAGGGTTACTAAATTTTATTTAATATGATTCAGAACCCCAACTTATTAACAACTCGGGGTTCTGAGCATATAAAACTATATTGAACCTGCTAATTTTGCTCCCAGAAATTAACCGTTGATTACATCTCCACCGTTAGGATGTATGACTTGACCAGAGATATAAGAACTGTCGTCAGAGGCTAAAAATACATAGCTAGGAGCAACTTCTTCAGGCTGTCCAGCGCGTTTCATAGGTACTTGTTTACCAAAATTTTCTACTTTTTCTTCGGGGAAAGTTGAGGGAATTAAAGGTGTCCAAATTGGGCCTGGTGCTACGGCATTTACCCGAATATTTTTTTCTACCAAGCTTTTTGATAAGGAACGAGTAAAGGCTACAATTGCACCTTTAGTAGCAGAGTAGTCCAGGAGTTGGGGGTTACCTTTATAAGCTGTTACTGATGTGGTATTAATAATGGCACTGCCTTCTTGTAAGTGTTTTAATGCTGCTTTTGTCAAGAAGAACATCGAGAAAATATTGGTGCGAAAAGTGCGTTCTAACTGCTCTTTAGTAATATCCTCGATACTTTCTTGGGGATGTTGTTCAGCCGCATTATTAACAAGAATATCGAGCTTACCAAATTCATCTATTGTTTGTTGTACGGTGTGTTGGCAGAAATTTTCATCGCCAATATCGCCTGCGATCGCAACTGCACGCCGACCTTGTTGTTCTACTAAATGCTTGGTTTCTTTAGCATCATCGTGTTCGTTCAGGTAAACGATCGCCACATCTGCACCTTCTTTGGCAAATGCGATCGCCACAGCACGGCCAATCCCACTGTCACCACCCGTAATTAGTGCTACTTTATCTTTTAACTTGCCACTACCCTGATATTTAGCATCATCTGCTTGGGGTTTTGGCTGCATTTCCGATTCGTTACCAGGTGGCTGTTGTTGCTGGGGTGGTTGTAAAGTTTTCTCTTCTGGCATAAAGCTTTTCCTACAAATTAACCAAGTCAGGATAAATGATGAATCATCAACTGATGCAATTACGAATTACGAATTACTAACTACCTAATTGCCAAAAGTAAACCTTGGATCGAAAATTCAACCCAAGGGTTACTTTGTGTATTACTTAGCATTTATAAGTTGAAGCTGTTATAACCCGGATATTAGCTCAACTTCACTGATGTTTGGTAAATCCACGTAACTAAAATAATTTCTCCCCACACCTAACACAATCTAATAACTTGAACACGGCAAACAAGTATACAACTCTCTTGTGATGAAGGATTTATCCTGTTCATCTGCTTCAAAATTAACTTTTATGTTCTAAGACTTTATCAATCTAAAGATGTAAAAAAATTTTTGTTAGCTCAATCTTAAGGGGTAAATCCCAGAGAAATAGGAAATTCAGCATGATCCATTAAGTTACTGTACACAGCAATTGTTTAGCAGTCCTAGCTTGCGATCTGAGCGCTCATCAAGATGTACCATAGTATTAATACAGTCTTGGGATCAAGACAGGGCAAGGGTTATGGTAACAGCTAATATTTCTGATTTAGACCAGGTTGATCGGTTTCGCCGTCTGCAATCCACTTTACGCGATCGCTGGAAAACTATCGAGCTATTCGATAACAGTGAGGCGGATATTTTAATCATTCCTTCTTTGAGTATTGACCAGCGAGAACTACAAAAGGTTGAAGGCTGCGAACATTATGAAGAAAGACTATTATTTTCTTTAATTCGGTTACGAAATCCGCGCACAAGGTTAATTTATGTAACATCAATGCCGTTGCATCCTAGCATTATTGATTACTATCTGCAACTGCTACCCGGAATACCTTTTTCCCATGCCCGCAATCGTTTACTATTACTTTCTACTTACGATTCTTCTCTCAAACCTCTTAGTCAAAAGATTTTAGAACGTCCTCGCTTACTAGAGAGAATTAAGCAATCTTTGCGCCATGAAAAATCATTCATGGTTTGTTACAATTCCACATTTTTGGAAGCGGAATTATCTTTAAAATTAGATGTCCCTTTGTACGCTGCTGCACCAGATTTGCAGATTTGGGGTTCCAAAAGTGGTAGTCGGCAAATATTTGCTGAATGTGGTGTTCCCCATCCAGATGGTAGCCAAAGAGTTTGGAACCAGAAAGATTTAGCAGTCGCCGCTTGTGAGTTATGGGAACGCCAGCCAACATTGCAACGTATGGTAGTCAAACTCAATGAAGGTATATCTGGAGAAGGAAATGCGTTGCTAGATTTAAGACCGATTATGAATGTAGCACCGGGAGAAGCTGATACTGCTCAAAGAATTGCTGCAATTAGCCATTGCTTTGCAACTATGCGCTTTCAAGCCAGCCAAGAGACTTGGGCTAATTTTTCCGGACGCATCACAGAATTAGGGGCGATTGTTGAGGCTTTTGTTGAAGGAGAAATTAAGCGATCGCCTAGCGTCCAAGGACGGATTACACCCACAGGTGAAGTCGAAATTCTCTCCACCCATGACCAAATCCTAGGCGGGCCAGATGGGCAAATTTATCTTGGTTGTCGATTCCCCGCCGATGAACGCTACCGTTTGGAATTGCAGCAACTAGGTTTGCAAGTTGGGAGAAAACTTGCCCAAAAAGGTGCTTTAGAAAGGTTTGGCGTAGATTTTATCGCTGTTGATCAGGGTAATGGACAATGGGATATTCAGGCGATCGAAATTAATCTGCGTAAAGGCGGTACTACCCATCCCTTTATGACGCTGAAATTATTAACCAATGGTCGCTATAACCTGTCTACTGGGTTATTTTATAGCCAACAAGGTCGTCCCAAATATTACATTGCTACCGACAACCTGCAAAAAGACCGTTATCAAGGATTATTACCTAATGATTTGATGGATATCATCGCTCATTACAGATTACACTTTGATAGCTGCACGGAAACAGGTACAGTATTTCATCTTATGGGTTGTCTGTCGCAGTTTGGCAAGTTGGGATTAACCAGCATCGGTGATTCTCTACAGCAAGCTGAAGATATATACAACAAGGTTGTGAAAGTCATCGATCAAGAAAGTCGCAGTGACAATCAGGATTCACTATCATTCTCAGATTATGCCTTTCCCTTAATTTGGGATGGACATAGCCAGTAAACTTTTTGTAGTAATGTCTAAGCTTTACTAGACAGGGCTTCAGCCTAGATTTTTAAGGCTAAAGTCCTGTTTTCTGCTGCATCAGCTACACCAATGGCGTAGCTTGCTTTTTCATAGGGGTACATGATGAAGTTCAAATTATCTGCTTACGTATGTTCTGTGTATTAAGTAATGGCGATGGTTTACACACTTGTGACAAGCGATCGCAATTAAAATCTTGCCAGGCTTTACCTTCAGTTTCTAGAGTAAATTTCCAGCCAAAAACTGGTGATTTTTTGAATACAAGATACTATTAACCAGCTATTTATCACTATTTCAGCAATTTTGAATAGCATTGGCATTCAATAATTTTGCGATTATAACTGAATAGTGACTTGCCACCAGCCTATGAGCTGCACTCACACATAAGAACGGCTCATCTACCCAATACTACAGGTTGCTTCAACTCTTCACTCGTTCAAAAGTTCATTAAACCCAAAACTTGTAACAAAATATTTAAGTAACTAATACTTAAATACATTTTCATTTGCATTATTTAAAACTAGTGATAATACGGTGAATCTTGAATAACAAAAAACATTTCAAAACGTTAATTTTGTCAGATTGAAATATTAGCCTCCTTCCAATCTCAGTCTGAAAAGTTTGCTGGTGTTGGTTTTCAGCTAATTTTGTCTATTCCATATAGCAAAATTAGTCTATCTTGCCTTGTCTTTATAAATACTTTGCTATAGGATGAATCAACCTTAGTAGAGTGTTATGTTTATTGCTTTAGTGTGAGGATTTTACTGTGTTAAGAGGAAAAGTGTTAAGTATATTATTACTCAAGAGATTGCCGTCTATTTCCTTAGGCTTAGGAAAAACGTTAGTAACTGGTATTTTGCTGACTACAGCGATTTCAACGCATCCTGCTGCTGCTGAGGATAAGTTATTAGCTGATAATACCAGCAGTGAATTTAGTCCTGCTGAAACAACATCAGAGGATTCCTCGGCTTTTGAGAGTGTCATACAGCAGGATATAGACTGGAGACAAGTCACCATAGAAGATAGCAGCCCCACTGTTGAATTCAGTTCTTCGCAAAGCTTGCAAGCATCTTCTGCTAGTTCTAATATTATTGCCAAGTCTAATGCAGACTTAAGAGCAAAAGATTTACGATCACAAAAAACAGAAACCGCATTCAACCACAAAAAACCCACGCAAATTGCTCAAACAGATTCTTCTGGAGTTGTAGGCGATACTTTAGGAGAAGCCAATAGGTTACGCCAAGAATTATTAGTTGAACCCTTAGTTGAAATACCCAGAGCTCGCTTAGGCGGCGCACCTGCTTCTAGTGCTGGTACTCCCACAGCTTATGGTGCTAGCTGGGGTCAAGCTTTCATAGGTGGGGGAATATATATTCCTTTAGATCAAGGTAAAACAGATGGTTCACTAGCTCTAGGCTTTGGTTTAGGAGATGCAGTGAAATCTGTAGGGCTGGAAGTTGACCTCAATATTATCAGCGTAGGTGGTCAAAATACCAATTTTGGTGACTTTGGTGAAAGTGGCGGTATCGGTTTCAAGCTACACAAATACTTTGCTGATGGAACAGCAGTCGCTGTTGGTTGGTCTAACCCCATTAGCTGGGGGGATGCTAACCAAGCTAAAGACACAATCTATGGAGTGGTTACTAAAGCATTTTACTTACAGCCAAATAATTTAAATAACCAAATGCCATTGACTGTTTCTCTTGGTCTTGGAAGTGGTGATTTTCGCTCTCTAGGTGCATATAAGAACTTAAGGGATAATCCGCCAAATGTTTTCGGTAGTGTTGGCTTACGAGTTATACCACAAGCATCCTTAGTAGGTAGCTGGACTGGGAATGCTTTAAACATGGGTGCATCTTTTGCTCCTTTTCCAAATAGCCCTCTAGTTATTAATACTATTTTCACAGACCTAACTGGCAGCTTCAGCAATGGTCTTGGTTTTAGTTTGACTGCAGGGTATAGTTTACAGTTCTAAATTACGCCTGATGTGAATTAAAAACTTAAAAACTCCTCTTTCTCAATCAAGGTTTCCAGACTTATTAAAAATTGTGGTTTTGGAATTATGGAAGAGGTTACAAGATTTACGGCACTCAATTCACATTAGACGTAGATTCTAAATCTTATCGCTGAATAAATCTGAGATAAAAGCATGAAAAAGCAAAAATTCCCCCTCAGCCTTGGTCTTGTGTTAATGTTATCGAGTTTTTTACTGGCTACTGCTAATAAAGCAAATGCTGGTATATTTGTGAATCAAGGAACTACCGTAGAATCATCAGGCTATTCTGGGGGTAGTTTTATTCCTTCAAATACTGGAACTGGAACTGGAACTGGCACTATAACCCCCCAAGTAGTACCTGGGAGTAATGTAGATTTTGGCCCCAATGGAGAACTGACAGCCACAGCAGAAGCTCAAGACAGACTTAATCAAGTTGCAACACAAATAACTTGTAGTTCAGTTGATACTTTCTGCACCACTCTTATTGTGGTTCTAAAGCAAGGAGAGGGTTTCGATGTTGCTAAATCTCAATTACAGACAGATTTAGTTAATCTAGGAGGAAATCCCGAATCAGTACAAGCATTGATCAATTCTTTATCAGGTTTGTTGGCTAACGGCAATGTGAATATTAACAAGCTGAATGATACTATCAATGCCTGGAATGATGTAATTAAAAAACTTAGCCCTGAATCTCTTAAGCAATTGCTCAAAAATGAAGACATTGTCAAATTTGCTAAAGATTTAAAGAACTTAAGACAGGCTTTAAAGAAAGCTAGTTAAAACCTCAACATATACTGATTAAATCTGTCGATAATTATGAGTTTTTACCATCCCTTTCTGCAAGAGGGATGGTTTTTTATTTTATAAGTCGAAATTACGCCTGAAGCGCAAGTCAATGTTATTTGATTTTTTCTGGTTGCAAATATTGCAGAGAGTTTGGAGATTACTAATATCATTTTGTCCACCACGGGATAGAGGTATAATATGGTCGATAGAGAGATTAGTTTCTAAAGCCGTTTTACCACAACTTTGGCATTGATATTTATCGCGTTGAAATATGTACTTTCTTACTTCTACAGGTATATTAATACGTGGGGTTTTATTCATGAAAATAGCGCTAAAAGCTAGAGAATACAAAAGAGAATTTTACTATAAAAAGCTAACTTACAACTAAATACAATTCAGTTAAGAAAATTAATTGATAAGTAGATCAACATTGAAAAACATAAAATAGAGTCTTGGCGATTACTTCTCTGCGAGACGCTACGCGAACGCTTCACTGTCTTCTGCTCGTCATGACATTTCACATTTAATTAGGTTGAGCTACTTAACAAAACCAAAAAACTAGTTACTCAACAAAAAAATAGAACAATAATTTTGGAGGGGGTTTGGGGGACGCAACCTTCACCCAATCGGGTGTTTGGGGGATTCTCCCCCAATTTTGCTGGCTTTTTTAATAAGTGACAAATCAATCGCTAATCAGCTTAACCCAAGCTTATTGACTTAAAACTAGGAAGAACAATCGCAAGAATCATTGGAAGATCTACATACAATAAATTATGAATTCATCAACTCACTGTTAACAGCAAGTTGATAAATTTCTGGAATTATTTGCCACAGTAAAACTTAGCTTTTCATCACAGCATTCAACAGGAAATTAGCATCGAACCGTACTACATCAGTGCAGGGTAGCCCAGTTTCTTTTGTAGTTTGGGCGATCGCTTCTTTGGCTGCGGCTTCATCTAAATGGGCTGTGTTCAGTGCTATACCCACAACAGGCACAGGGGCAAAAGCACCAGCCGCACTAGCTACAGTTTCATACAACCGAATCACCTCTGGTAAAGGTGGAATAGGTACATGGGGATGATTGCGGACATGGGTTTGTCCTACTTTATGTACAAGAATTAATTGCGTTGGTTGGGAACCACGAATCAAAGGTAAGGTGGCTGTTGAGCCGGGATGCAATAAGGAACCTTGTCCTTCCACATGGACAATGTCGTAATTTTTGCCATAGCGCATCAGCATTTGTTCCACTGCACCAGCCGCAAAGTCTACCCGCACGGCATCCAGAGGTATGCCATCGCCTTCTAACATTACGCCGGTTTGACCTGTTGCCAAAAACTTAGAACGCCATCCCCGGCGTTTTGCTGCCCAATGCAGTTCTAAGCTTGTTGACATCTTACCGATCGCCATGTCAGTTCCTACTGTTAACACCCGCCGACAGGGAAGGGTGCGCGCCAACCCACCAGCAACACCTAAATTCGGCGGTTCTTTGCGGACATCCCAAATTATCTGTCCTGGTTTTAGCAGTGCATTTAACTCTGGCATTGTTGCCAATGGGGTATGTAAACCATTAACTAGAGACATTCCCGCTTGTAAGGCATCTTTGATTTCATGCCAATAATCATCCGGTACAGTACCGCCTTTGGGTGCAATGCCAATTACCAAAACTTGCGGCTGATATTCTAAAGATGCGGCTACTGACTCCACAATCGGGACATCACGTTTGATACCTGTGATTGCTGATAGAGATTTTCCTGCACAGTCGCGATCAATGACAGCTACTATAGGGGCTTCACTATAGCGTAAAATCGACAACCCAGTTTTCCCCTGGGTGCCAGCAGTTCCCTCATGTAGCAAAATAGCAATTCGTTGATTAAGTGGCAGACGCACTGTGTTGTACCCCCAAACCTGGTAAATCGTTGGGCAAAACTCTTCCTTCTTTGATCAATGCACCTGTAAAAGGATCGTTGATGAGGTTGAGATGACTGTCTAAATCTAAATAATCAGCCAGAGGAGCCAGCTGTGCTGCGGCTGTATTAGCTAACGAACTATCAGAATAGCAACCAAACATCACTTGTAAACCATAGGCTTTTGCAGTGTGTACCATTCGCATTGCCTCTGTTAAGCCTCCCGATTTCATGAGTTTGATATTAATGCCATCTACATAGTTTGCTAGTTGGGGAATATCGGTGCTGGTAAAGCAACTTTCATCGACAAATATCGGCAGAGGCGATCGCGCTTTTAATTCTGCTAAACTTTGTTCCTGTCCCCGTGGTAGTGGCTGTTCTACATACTTTATACCTAAATCAGCTAACCAACTAGTCATGGCGATCGCATCTGGTAAACTCCAACCGCCATTAGCATCAACAAAAAATTCCAAATTCGGTGCTTCCTCACGGACTGCTAAGAACATTTTCCGATCTGCATCTATGCCATCCGGACTACCTAGCTTCACCTTGAAAACACGAACATCTGTAAATTCTAACCAGTCCCGTGCCCTAGCTTTGGCTGCTGCTGGTGAGTTGATGCCAATGGTGACTGAGGTAGGTACTATCAGATGGCGATCAAGTCCCCAAAGTTGCCACAGTGGTAAACCTACAAGCTTACCTAGCCAATCGTGCATTGCCATATCTACTGCGGCTCTCACTGCAGAAGGAGCCTGTACTGCGATCAAAGCTTGCTCAACTTGCTGCCTTTGCAATGGGCTAAAAGGTTGCAAAATTGGTGCTATTTCTTGTAAAGCCTCTTTGATTTTCTCTGTTGATTGCGAATGATTGCCTACACCAAATGGTGACGCTTCTCCCCAGCCTTCAATCCCATCTTGGTAAATACTCACCCATACATTCGTTGTCTGTGCCGTTGTCCCCCGACTAATTGTCAAGGGAAAACGTTTATTTACAGTAAATATTTTGACCTGAAGTTGCATATATATACTTTATCTATGGCTAGGCCAAATATCACAAATATCACAGTGTAGGTCTAAAGTTTAGTTGATTTGATACATCTGTTATACTTTTTTACATAGTCAAAATTGCCAGATTTAGACATATTGCTGTCAAATGCTAGCGTAGATATGAAAAATCTCAAAAAATGGACAACTTTAACATCAAAGATGGTATTGGATCATCCTTGGTGTAAGGTTAGACGAGATGAAATAGAATTACCTAACGGCAAAATTATTGATGATTATTTTGTTAATCTCAAATCAGAAGTAGCTTTAATTTTACCGATAACTAGCAATCAAGAAATTGTGTTTGTCCGGCAATATCGCCACGCAGTTGGCGAATTTTTTATAGAACTCCCTGCAGGGAGTTTCGATCCACAGCAAGAAAGTGCAGAAGTTGCAGCAGTAAGAGAATTAGCAGAAGAAACTGGTTATATGACGCAAGTAGTGCGAAAAATTGCCACACTATACGATAAGCCAAGTAAAGATACGAATCAAATTCATTTATTTCTAGCCGAAAATGTAGCGCAAGTTCAAGAACAACAGTTAGATATTACAGAAGAAATCGAAGTGATATTAATTCCTGTCGCATCGGTTTTAGAAAAAATTGCTCAAGGTGAAATAGCTGTGGCGGGAACTGTGGCGGCGCTGTTTTTAGGCTTAAATTTCCTCAAATCTGGTAACTAATAAATTTGGGTAAGAAAATTTTGGAGAGAGTGCGATCGCACTTGAGTTAGACTTTAATAAAAAATAGTCTGGAAGCTGATGAAAGTCAGAAATGTAACCCCCGATGATGTACCAATGATTTTCTCGTTCATCAAAAAGAAGGCAGAATTTGACTGCAACATTGGCGCTTTTAATGGCGTGTTGCGAGTAACGGAAGCTAAAATTCGTCAAACAATTTTTAATCAAGTTCCTTTTGCTTATGTTTTATTTGCAGAGACTTTAGAACGTGAGATTGGATTCGCTTTATATGGATTTAGATACTCGTCATTTGCCGGACAACCGAGTATTTGGTTAGATGATTTATACGTCGATGAAGATATGAGAAGCCAAGGAGTCGGCGCTGCTTTGATGAGTCATATGGCTCAAATTGCACAGCAAAATAATTGTACCCATCTGGCTTGGAACGCTGATGCTCGCAACACTCGCGGTTTGAGTTTTTATCATCGATTAGGTGCGGAAATTACAGAACAAAAAGGTAACCGTTGTTTCTTGATTTGGACTCCGTGGGCGAAGATAGAGGGATAAACTAGCTCACAAATTATCTATTCAAGCCAATAGTCAAGGTTTTGAATCTAAAATCCCAAATCCAAAATTGGCATTAAACATTGAGTAGTAGTCTGCCAAAGTCTTGTTGACAGGCGGGGGAAAGGTTAAGGGGAAAAGGGTAAAGGCTTTAAACCCTTCCCCTTTGACCTTTTCCCTTTACCCAATCGACACCTGTCAATATTTGTGTGTTGAACTAGTAGTTTAATCAGCCAAACTCAATGATAATGATAAAGATTTTCAATAAAATTTATAGTTTTGTTGCTGGCTTTACTGGCTATACTACCGCTAATGCCGTCTTTCAGCCCTTTAACCCTGATTTTGCTAGCTCAATTGTCCGCTTGACTAATCTATTAGGTTAAGAGAAACTAACTAATGACAAACGTAGCGACTTATAAAATTAATAATTTTTGTAAAAATTCTGAGATATATATTTTGAGAGATGGAACATTAGTTAACAAATGGCAAGTTTGTATCTAAGTGGAATGTTCCAACGGCTATATATTTAGCCGACTGCTGAGGCAGTAAAATTCAAGCGTATTATCGTGGTTGGCCAAGAGCATGGAGACATTAGAGTTCATAATTTATCCAGATGGTCGGGTACAAGAGAAAGTCACTGGCATTGTGGGTGCTTCTTGCGCTGAAGTCACAGCAGCAATAGAAGCGCAACTTGGTCAAGTACTTGTTAATGAGCCAACTTCAGAATTTTTTGCCAATAATCAGGTACAACAATCTGGTGTGGTAAATACGCAAACCGCTTTCAGTGATTGGTAATTGTTCAAAATAGTCTATTTTAGTTAATTCAGAACCACCATGTCACACTTTAGCCAAATTAAGACTCAAATCCGTAACCTAGACTCTTTGAAAGATGCTCTCAATGAATTGGGTATAAATTGGAAGCCTGGCCCGCGTGAAGTAAGAGGCTATCGCGGTCAAACTCATCCTGCAGAAATTTCCATTGAGCAGGAGAATGGTTATGATATCGGTTTTAGATGGAATGGCCAAGAATATGAATTGGTGGCTGACTTACAGTACTGGCAACAAAACCTATCTGTAGATGGATTTTTACGCCAAGTAACTCAGCGCTATGCTTATCAAACGGTAATGAAAGAAACATCTCGTGTTGGCTTTCAAGTGACCGAACAAAAGCAACAAGAAGATGGTTCAATTCGTCTGGTAGTACAACGCTGGAGTGCGTAATGGCTGATTTTCTGCCTTCGCCGGAAGAACAAGAAGATAGTCGTTCCGGGTTTGAACCAGAATTAGGCGGTTTTTTACGGGATGCTCCCGAACGCTCTGGTTTAGAGCCGGAATTGGGTGGAGTGATGCGCCAAAAAGGTGTATATGTGGATGAGCTCACATGTATTGGCTGTAAGCATTGCGCTCATGTTGCCCGTAACACGTTTTATATTGAACCAGATTATGGGCGATCGCGAGTAGTTCGTCAGGATGGGGACGCAGAGGAAGTCATTCAAGAAGCAATAGATACTTGTCCGGTTGATTGCATTCACTGGGTTGATTACACCGAACTGAAAAAGTTAGAAGAAGAACGCAAATATCAGGTAATTCCTGTAGTTGGTTATCCGGTGGATCATGCTGTTGCTACTACAGAAACGAGGCGGAAAAAACAAAAATTAAGAACCAAAAAATCTCGTTATTAAAATAATGAAAAACAATAGGCTGGTAAAACCAGCCTATTTTATTGGGCATTTATTATTTTTTGTTTGTCAAGAGTCAAGAGTCAAGAGTCAAGAGTCAAGAGTCAAGGGTCGAGAGTCAAAGGTCAAAGGTGAAATCCAATTACCAATTACCAATTACCAATTACCCATTTTCTTGCTAAAGTATCTTCCACTAAGTGAAAACCTTGATAATTATTCGGTTTCTGGAAAGATTTGCACTTTACCATCTGGGCTAAGTACAGCTCTCAGTCTGACATTTCTGCCATATCTATTAGCAGAAACAAAAGGTGTACCGATATTTGGCATACCAGCGCTATCTACATAATCTCTGGCTGCTTTATTTAAGGGAAAAATTCGTTCAACAGTACCATCAACACCTACCATCACACTGTATTCTAGTGTTTGCTTTAATCCAGAAGGTGGTTGCCAGCGTTTTTGCAGATATTGTCTAGCTTCTGCTATCTGCGGTGTATCAAATAATGTGCTGTCATTAGCTGGTGGCGTTGTTGTCGTTGCAGTTTTTCTTGTTCCCCGCAATCTATCAACTAACGCACTTTCACTACTGGCTCTAGAAGTTGTGGTAGCTGTTGTAGAAGCTGGATTATATTCTCCTTCTAATTTGGCTGTACTTGTCGGTTCATTGGGGATGACAGGAAGAGCTGGCGCAGTGATGGGAAGATTGGGGGTGACGCTACGGCTAGTTCTATCTGTTGATAGGCTAGGCGGTAATTCTCGCTTTTTCGGCAGGCCTAAATCGCTGGGGCTAATCGATCCAGGCTTGGTCTGTGTCAAGTTTGGTTGCAAAGCAATTTTCTGATCGCCGATGGTAGGAGGTACGCCAAACTGTGAATTAGTAGAAAAAGTTGGGCTTGTCTTTTGATTTATACCCAGCCCAGTTGCTGTAGATGGTAAACTCGAACCAGCTGATGTGGGAGCGGCAGGAAAATTAGAATTTGGTAATGTTTGTGTTTTGCTAGCCAGTCCAGAATTAGGAGCTAATAGAGGATCTGCTGGCAAACTAGAAGTAGGGATTGGTGTAGTTGAGCCAATATTTGGTAATGGGGGAAAACTGTCTGGGGCTGCAAGTCCCGCTTCTGGGTTGACTTGAGGTGAGGGTTGCAGAGCAATTGGCCCTGAATTGGCAGTGGGTTTTTTCGCAGTTTGTTGCTGATTTGGCTTAATGTTATTCACATATTGCCAGGTTACTGGTAACAGTCCCACACCTAAGACTAATACAGCTGCTACAGGTGCCCATACCGGAAATCTCGCTACAGAACTGCCCGTATTTTCCAGAGTAGGTAACGCCATAATATCAGCCGAGTATTCATCTAGAGCAGTTGCTAAATCGAATAGTTGCAACAAACCTAGTTCGATAGCAGGCCCAGATGCTTGGCTAGCGAGGGAACCGAGAAATAGCTTGTGAGTCAAAGAACTGCTCGGTTCTAAATATATTGTTGTAGTAGGGAAAGAAGAGGGAAAAGACCTTAATGTTTGAGTACTAAGTGGTTGTGCAGTCTGTTGAAAGTCTTGTATTTGCGCGTCACTAGCGACTTTACTAGAATCTTGCGGGCTGGGAAAACTCAGCGAAAAAGTTTCGGGAGATTGTTGGAGAAATTGTTGAATGTAGATTGAAACTGCATCACACAAAGCTTCGAGCTGATCGCGATCGCCCCGAATTGGGAGTCTGCTTTCTTCTGGTAGTCGCGGATCGTCAAACCGCAACTCAAAGCTGAGTTGCTTGAGGACAGTTTTTCCCGTCCACCGGGATAAAGGTGAGCTTTGCGCCAACACTTCGAGGGTACAGGTGGGGGGTGTGTAGCGACGAATGACAGAATTAGATAGAGGCATGGCAGAAACTGCGAAGGAGATGATTGGTGTTCGATTTGGGATTTAGGAGGAGCGATCTAAAATCAAAATCTAAAACTTTGTGGAACGGTCTATCAGTGCTAACCAAAGACGGCGGTGTCCACCAGGGGCGCTGTAAAACAATAAATCTACCAGCAGTTTGAGCGCTAAATGAGTTAGTAAATCTGTAGAAATTTGCTCATCCTCTTCCATGCGCTCTTGGTAAGTATTGCAGAAAGCATCTATATAATCTCCCAGTAAAGCGGTTTGGTGAGGTTCCTGGTGATTTGCGGCCATTTGTTCTAATAGACCAACAGCACGACGAATCAATTCCTGGTGCTGTTTAGCAAGGTAGCAGGTGATGAGAACAAGCGATCGCGCCTCTTCTACATCTAATTTTTTTCGCCCTCCTTGTCCTTTGCGTAGGGGATTTGACTGGCGCAAGCGCCACAAAGCTACGCGATCTGGCACTCTTGACTCCAAATTCAAACTAATTGCTGCCGAGAGCATCGCCTCGGAACCAAGACCCGTTAAAGTTTCTAGCGCCAACAGCACTAAATCTAACTGAGTTTTGATATTGTCCCATTCAACATAAGTTGGGGTTGGAAGCTGGATTAGATCCTCCCACTGGGAATTTGGGGTAGCTGAATTGGTGGCCGAGTGCATAACTTTTAGCATAGGTGATCGGGCTTATAGGGACGGTTGCTGTTACCCATTTTGAAACAGACTCTTAAGCATTCAACTGAGTTTCCTCTAGTCATTTAGCCTGAAACTTCAGATAGCTTTGATCACAGTGGGAATCAGCATGTATCTCTGTCTTACTCTAAATGAAAATTTATTTTCTACAAAGCAGAAATATTATTACTTCAAGAATACTTATGTAGCTTTCTGAATTTTCACGCCCTAAGTAAATGCATCAGGCAGAAATTGGAAAGAGAATGGGGATTGGGCATGGGGCATTGGGCATTGGTAATGAGTAATGAGTAATGAGTAATGAGTAATGAGTAATGAGTAATGAGTAATGAGTAATGGGTAATGGGTAATGAGTAATGAGTAATGGGTAATGAGTAATGAGTAATGGGATTTTCTCCCCTTGTCCCCCCATCCCCTTGTCCCCAGTCCCCAATCCCCAATCCCCAGTCCCCAATCCCCATTACCCCTTATCCCCAGAGGGGGCCCCGAGTTCCCCAATCCCTCACCCCACGTAAGCCACGGTGACACCGCTACCACCATCTACTTGTTCTGCAGCTTCGTATTTGCTGACTCTGGGGTGTTGCTGCAAATAGTTATGTACACCTTGGCGAAGTTTACCTGTACCATGTCCGTGAATGATCCATACTGGCCCTGTAGCTTCAGCAAGTGCATTATCTAAAAGCAATTCCGCATCAGCTACACGCTTACCTCGGATATCAATTGTATTTTTGGAAGTCCTAATTGCTAGGGCTGGTGGCGCAGCTGGGGTAACTGGTGCTGGTGCTGGTTTTGGTTTGACGATGGGTTCAGCTTTTTGACCATCTAAGGATTCTATGTCTTCCAGCTTGACTGTCATTTTCATGATGCCAAAACGCACAGTTAACTCACCATCTTCATCGGGAGCAACTAACACCTCTGCTGTTTGCCCAAACTGAGAAATCCGGACGCGATCGCCTACTTTGGGCATAAATCCCACTTTGGGTTTGGCTGGTGCGGCTGGCTGAAATTTCTGCCCAATTTGATTTAAAGCATTGGTAGCTTGTTGAGCATCTTGTGCTGTGGGTGTCCCTTGTTGCAAGCGCCTTATTACTTGGGCGATTTCGCCTTTAGCTTGGGCGATCGCTTGTTGTACGGCTGCTTCTTGGGAGACTTTTAAAGCTTTTTCCCTCTCTTGTAAGTTTGCCGCTTTTGTGGAAACTTCTTTATATAAACGTTCAGCTTGCTGCAACAAATTTTGGGCTTCTGCGGCTTTGGTTTCTTGGCGGCGGCGTTGGGCTTCTAACCCCGCAATTACTTGGTTAACTTCGTCTGTTGCACCTCCCAGATGGGTTTTGGCTTTTTCGACAACTTCTAGTTTTAACCCTAGGCGCTGGGCAATTGCCAAAGCATTGGAACGTCCGGGAATTCCCCACAACAACCGATAAGTTGGTGATAGGGTACTTTCATCAAATTCTACAGAAGCGTTTTCAAAGCGCTCATCTTCATATTTCAGCGCTTTCAATTCTCCAAAGTGAGTTGTCGCCACTGTCAGCCCCGAATGATCTGCAAGATATTGCAGGAGTGCGATCGCTAAAGCACTACCTTCGGCTGGATCGGTTCCCGCGCCTACTTCATCGAGTAACACTAGGGATTGGGCATTGGGCATGGGGCATTGGGCATCGGGCATTGATGATTCTTCGTTGTCCCCCAGTCCCCAGTCGCCAGTCCCCGATCCCTGTTCACTTCCCACTGCATTTAAAATCCGGCTAATGCGGCGGATATGACCAGAAAAAGTGGATAAGCTTTGCTGTAGCGATTGTTCATCGCCAATATCGGCTAATACCTGGCTAAACCACGGTATTTCTACTGGCTCGCGGGCTGGTACAAATAAGCCGACTTTGGCCATTAATGCTGCCAAGCCCAGGGTTTTTAAGGTGACAGTTTTACCGCCTGTATTAGGGCCAGTAATAGTTACTACCCTAATATGGGGGTTAATCAATAAATCTACGGGAATTACTGCTGGGCTTTGCTCGTGTTGATGCTGCCACACCAACAGGGGATGACGCAGTTGGCGCAGGGTGATGCTTTCTGTGTCCGCCCAGTCAATGAATCTGGGAGGATTTGCCCCTAGCCAAAAACTGTAACGCGATCGCGCAGTTGCTAAATCCAAGGTGGTAACAATTGCTAGCAATCTCTCCAAATCTGGTTTAACTGCTGCTACTTGCTCTGTTAAAGCGCGTCTAATCGCTTCTTCTTCTGTTTGCTCTCGTCTGATCGTCTGACGTAATTGATTCCCCCAAGGCACAATGCTATGAGGTTCCACATATAAAGTGGCACCACTAGTAGAGGTGTCATGAACAATACCGGGGATAGCGTCTTTATGTGTCACTTTGACAGGAATTACAAAGCGATCGCCTCTTTGGGTAATCAGTTGTTCTTGAACTGCTCCAGACTTCGCTTGTAATATATTTTGCAGTTTTTGCGTGATTTGACTCCGCAATTTCCGCAATTCCGTGCGAATGTCTCCCAGCTTTTGGCTGGCGCGATCGGTTACTTGCCCTCGTTCATCGATACAACGGTGAATTTCTTGTTCAAGTTCAGGATAAGTCCGTAAATCGGCAACCAGCTCTGTCAATATGGGTAAATCTTCCTGGTTATCAATGATTCGGCGTAAGTTCCTGCTGCCAGAGAGAGTAGTTGCGATCGCTAACAATTCATCTCCGCCCAAAATCCCTTGGAGTTCTGCCCGTTCCAGGGAATCACCAATATCTTGAATCCCCTCAAAGGATAAACTGGGGGATATACGACTCTCCAGTTGGTAAACTTCTTTCGTTTGTGCCAACAACTGCGTACTTTCCGCCTGAGAATCGGGAATTTTCAGATGACGTGCTGCGATCGCCCCTAACTTAGTTGCCGCAAATGTCGCAAGATGCTGGCAGAGGCGATTCCATTCTAGTAGTTCTAAGGTTTCAGACTGGATCAAGGCTTCAATATCTAATCTGAAATTATCGTAACAATTCTCGCCCCTAAAGAGCCAATACTGTTTTCCGATCCTCATGAAGTCAGCAGGCGGATACGCAAAAGTATGAGTATCAGAGAAACCATTGCCAGGAGAAAGAGAGTGGATGAGGCTATTAAATGTTGTTATTGGGCTTATTTGAGTGATTTTTAGCTTTAATAATCCTCTTTATTTTCTCTTATCACTTCTGAGACTTTCAGTTAGCGAATTACTCTGTCGCTACTAAGCTGTTAATAACTTAGTAGCAGTTAATCGAAATCATGTATTAGTAAAAACAAAATGCGGAACGGCAACAATTTTTTCTGACCACACCATCAGTAATTACGACCTATATACTAGAATTATTACCAGCCTTGATAAAAATCAGGGACTAAAAAAATACAAATTTCAGATGCGTAATAACTATCACATGAATTGTCATTTTCTGAGAAACTATAACAACACTAACTTGGCACAAACAAGCGAATAGGAAACAGGGAACAGAGAAAATAATTTGGCTTGTTAGTTGCACTCATCACGGGTAGCAGGTTAGCTGTGAGTTTGCTCCTAAGTATGACAACACAGAAACTGATAACCAGGTTTTTCCTCACCTTGTAATTGTTTGGATCTTGACATTTACTTGGAAAAAAATCGCACCAACTTTGCCCACAATTTGATACCCTAGCTTAAACAGATTTGAGAAAAGTTAAAGCGTGGACATTCAACTTGGGCGGGGAAAAACAGCTCGGAGAGCTTACGGAATTGATGAAATTGCTTTAGTTCCTGGCAGAGGAACACTAGATCCGAGCTTGGCAGATACTAAGTGGCGTATTGGTAATATTGAGCGAGAAATCCCCATTATTGCCAGTGCTATGGATGGCGTAGTCGATGTGCGTATGGCTGTACGTTTGTCGCAGTTGGGAGCATTAGGTGTCCTCAACTTAGAAGGTATCCAAACTCGCTATGCTGATCCAGATCCGATTTTAGATAAGATTGCTGCTGTAGGGAAAGATGAATTTGTTTCCCTAATGCAACAGCTGTATGCTGAACCAATAAAGCCGGAATTAATTGAAAAGCGTATTCAGGAAATTAAGCAACAAGGTGGTATTGCAGCAGTTAGTGCTACACCTGCCGGAGCCAGTAAATTTGGTGAGATAGTAGCCAAAGCTGGGGCAGATTTATTTTTTGTACAAGCTACTGTTGTTTCTACGGCACACCTCTCACCAGAGTCAATCGTACCTTTAGATTTAGCAGAATTTTGCCGTTCTATGCCCATCCCTGTGATCTTGGGGAATTGCGTCACCTACGAAGTGACTTTAGATCTATTGAAAGCAGGGGCGGCTGGTGTATTGGTAGGTATTGGCCCTGGTGCTGCTTGTACTTCACGCGGTGTATTAGGTGTAGGTGTACCACAAGCAACTGCGATCGCAGATTGTGCCGCCGCACGCGATGATTACTATCGGGAAACAGGTAACTACATACCGATCATTGCTGATGGTGGTTTAATCACTGGCGGTGACATTTGTAAGTGTATTGCTTGTGGCGCTGATGGCGTAATGATTGGTTCTCCCTTTGCCAGAGCCGCCGAAGCACCTGGACGAGGTTACCATTGGGGAATGGCAACTCCCAGCCCTGTACTGCCTCGTGGTACCCGCATTCGTGTTGCTACCACTGGTACCCTAGAGCAAATTCTCATCGGCCCCGCAGCACTTGATGATGGCACCCATAATCTTTTAGGAGCTTTAAAAACAAGTATGGGTACATTGGGAGCTAAAAACATCAAAGAAATGCAACAAGTTGAAGTTGTGATTGCTCCTTCCTTGCTAACTGAAGGTAAAGTTTACCAAAAAGCTCAACAATTAGGTATGGGTAAATAGAGGTTGAGGGATTAGGGACTGGGGAAAAGGAAGCAGCAGCGGCACACAGGAAAAGTGAAATAAATTTGATCATCAAATTTGCTGTTTCCTCTTCCTGCTGACAAATGCCAAAGATTAAATAAAAAATATGCCCCATGCCCCATGCCCTATGCCCTATGCCCCATGCCCTATATCCAATACTAATACCTAATCCCTAGTAGATATTTCAGGCAAATCCATCAGGAAATTTTTCCAGAGTCTTAAACAACCACTGGAAAAATTACATATGTCGCCTACAATAGAGATAGCGGAGACGCATGTTTCCGTTCACTCCTCACACCACACTCCGCCCGGACTACTGTTCGGGCGGTTCCTTATGTAAATAGAAATAAATTCTCAAGCTTCTTTGCAAATGTACATCCGTTCGCTTCCAAGCAACCGTTTTTGCTATGGTAGAATTTTCACGAAACGCAGAAATATAATTGGCAAGGTTTTTAGGCATGTCAGCAGCCGCACAAGTTACCGATTCTACCTTTAAGCAAGAAGTCATCGACAGTGAAGTACCTGTTTTAGTTGATTTTTGGGCACCCTGGTGTGGCCCCTGTCGGATGGTAGCCCCTGTTGTAGAAGAAATCGCCGCTCAGTACGAAGGTCAACTCAAGGTTGTAAAAGTCAACACTGATGAGAATCCTAATGTTGCTAGTCAGTACGGCATCCGCAGCATCCCCACATTAATGATTTTTAAAGGTGGGCAAAAAGTTGATATGGTCGTCGGTGCCGTGCCTAAAACTACATTAGCTAGCACATTGGAAAAGTATCTTTGAAACTTCATTGGTAATCAGAGCTTTCTGATTTTTCCATTTGCTCTTGCTTTTAGGTCAATTTTTGTAAAGTTTGAGAGGCGCGATGTTTCGCGTCTCAATAAAACTTTTTACATAGCTCAATCTGTATAAATTTACCGCAGCTAAATTTACTCTTTTATTGCTGTTGATACATTCCTACCACAGCGCGGCGGAAATCAACATTCCACATTCCTTGGGAAGCCCCGAGAAGGGGTCTAAAAATCACTGGGCACTTCATCAAGGGCAAACCCCTGACTGCGGACTCCGTAATCAATGCAGGGCGACCCTTTCTAATAGCAGCTGATCTATGCAGCGCTGTCTCACTGCTATGCGTCTACAAAAGCACCAAAAAGCCGATTGTCAAGGCTTTTAGAGTTGTTAATTCCATGTATACGTAAATCTGTCCGTAGAGTAGCGGTAAGAGCGCCTTGGTTGATAATTAGCCAAAGGTGCTTTTTGTTGCTATCCATAATAGGCGAGAAGGGAGATAAGAACGCAAGAGAGCAGAGGAGCAGAGGAGAAAGAAATCATGAACTTTTTGACTCAGGGCTTTTTCCAGTAAGCTAATCACGGTAAAAATTTGATTACCCAGCCTCTATTCTCTAAGCCCTGTTGCCTAGTCGGTCTATAAACAAAAATTTTTAGCGATCGGCGTAACGGCTACGTGAAGCAGCTGATAAATAGCACACCAAAATTAGATAAAATATAAAGCCATTGTGGCAGCAGTTATCATGACTTCATCTGCGTCGTTTGATACATTAGAGTCTCTACAGGCGGATATCGCTGAATTAATTGATCGGTTACCGACGTTAAAAAATCAGCAACTTATCAAACAGGCACTTGCTACTATAGTACGCCTGGCTGATAGTAACATTGAGCGCCTCGATTGGAAAATATTGTCTGCGGCTTTAGCAGACATGGAACGGGGTTTTCAACTTTTTTATGACTACCGACACGTTCGCAAAGTTACGATTTTTGGTTCGGCTCGTTTAGCGCCAGAAACCCCAGAATATAAAATGGCATTGCAGTTTGCTTCTGTTGTTTCTCAACTGGGATTTATGGTGATGACTGGCGGTGGTGGTGGAATCATGCAAGCTGGTCATGAAGGTGCTGGGCGCGAAAATTCTTTTGGTTTAAATATTCAGTTACCTTTTGAGCAGCAGGCGAACCCGTTTATTGAAGGTGATCCTAAGCTGATTAATTTTAAATATTTTTTCACCCGTAAACTATTTCTGTTAAAAGAAAGCGATGCTGTTGCTTTGTTTCCTGGTGGTTTTGGTACCCAAGATGAAGCTTTTGAGTGCATGACATTGAGCCAAACAGGTAAATTTGGCCCAGTACCTTTAGTTTTAATTGATCGCCCTGGTGGTGATTACTGGCGGTCTTGGAGTGATTATATAGACCAGCAACTAGTGCAAAAAGGTCTTGTTAGCCCTGAAGACCCTAGTCTTTATACAGTGACAGACAACCTAGATGTAGCTTGTAATGCGATTACCCGTTTTTACCAGGTTTATCACTCTAGTCGTTATGTGGGCGATCAGTTGGTGATTCGGCTGACAACAGATTTATCTAACACTGAGGTCGAAAAACTCAATGCTAGTTTCAGCGATATTCTAGTTAAAGGAAAGATTGAAAAAAGTCAAGCATTATCTCAAGAAGGACAAGATGAGACAGTTAATCTACCCCGTCTGGTTTTTTACTTCAATCAACGGGATTTAGGGCGCTTGTATCAAATGATTGCTGTTATCAATCAGATGGGTGTTCATACTGTAGAGGATACAGGACATCCAGAAAGGAAATAGTACTGAGATATGCAATTCAAAATTACACATTTATTTTGAAAATTTCTCAGATAGAGTTACTAAAGCTAGCAACTTCTAGAGTAGGGGTACAGCATCAATCAGATGTTTGTAGAGAACAAAATTTTGTTGGTGCTGTACCTTTAAGGTATATTTTATTGCTAATCATCATTGATAGATTTAATACTAATTCAAATAATGTTGGCAACATCCCAATAACTAATACCAATTCAAAATTAAGAATCTAGACAGAATCAGGCTTTGGCTCTGTTGATCTGTCACATTCTTTTTTCAAATTGGGATAAGTTGGGTTTTGTTCCTGAAACGCCACTGCACTGAAAACTGATAAACTCTGGAAATATTAATACTTGCAGCAGTCAGCTATTGTGCTTTTAAATAGCAAGGCTGAAAAATTTGCTTGTCATTAAGTTCCAGCTACGTAATTTTAGGTTACAGGCTCAAGTTTAACCTGATTGTGCTATGAATATTGAGAATTTATTCAGGTATTTACATTGCAATTTATTGGTATATACTGTGAGTCGCAGCCTTCAGCATATTGATAGTCAGTAACTTCTACAATGTGCTATTTAATGCTGCTTAAAAAGTTACATCTTATATATGTGATATATGTGATCTACCCTACTCCCTCATAGGGAAAACACCAGTTATTATGACTCCATGCTGATGAGCTTCACAAAAACTTGTATATTAGCACAGTAAATAACTTCATACATCCTGATAGAGGAACAAAGAATGCTGGAATTATTGAGTTCAGGTTTAGTATCGTTGTGGCTGGAAATGGCAGGATTACAAATTAAGCCTTTAGATGCTTTAGATGCATTGGCTTGGCAAAGTAGCCCTGGCTTAGTGCTAGCGCCTGATCCCAATCCAGCTAGCGCTAATACAGTTCAAGAGTATTTAAAAGGTTTAATTACATCAAAACTCATTGCACAAAATCTGACAGCAAGCCAGGGAATTTGGATGCAGTCAGGGCCTATGTTGATGGCTAATCATGAAGGAACAACACCTTTACCGGCTGCATCTTTAACTAAAATTGCTACCTCATTAGTTGCTTTTAAAACTTGGGGCCCAGATCATCAATTTGAGACTGTAATTAGTGCTACAGGGCCCGTTACGAATGGTGTATTGCAAGGTGATTTAGTAGTGAATGGCGGTGGCGATCCCATGATGGTTTGGGAAGAAGCGATCGCCATTGGTAATGCTCTCAATAAGATGGGTATTAAGCAGGTCAAGGGAAATTTGGTGATTACTGGCTCTTTTGCCATGAATTTTCAACGTCACCCCCTATTAGCAGGGCAATTATTTAAGCAAGCGCTAAATTCTGCTACTTGGACTCGTCCGGCGATTTACACATACTCAATTATGCCCAAGGGCACACCAAAACCCCAAGTAGCGATCGCAGGAACTGTAAAAGTTGAACCGCAAGCAAACCCACAACAAGCGGTGCTAATTCGTCATCTCTCTTTGCCTATGAGACAAATTATCAAAGAGATGAACGTTTATAGTAACAACGATATAGCAGAAATGCTTGCAGAGTCGGTAGGAGGTCATACTGTAGTTCAAGCTACTGCGGCAAAGCTAGCTAGAGTGCCAGAGGGAGAAATTCAGTTAATTAATGGTTCAGGATTAGGCCCAGAAAATCGCATCTCTCCCCGTGCTGTTTGTGCGATGTTAATGGCAATACAACAAGAATCAGTGGCTCGTAATCTCACTTTAGCGGATTTGTTTCCCATGTCTGGGTTCGATCACCGAGGCACGTTGCACGCTAGACATATGCCGGCGGGTACAGTGATGAAAACTGGAACTTTGCGAGATGTGAGTGCTTTAGCTGGTGTGATGCCAACACGCGATCGCGGTTTGGTTTGGTTTGCCATTATTAACCGTGGTAATAACGTCTCTGGTTTCCGTACTGGACAAGACCAACTCTTACAACGTTTGGTACAAAAATTGCAAGTAGCACCTCAAATCCCCGCAGCCCTAACTCCTCATTCCACCATCAACACCTTACCGGAACTCGGTGCCAATAGCCGCAATCAAATACTGTTCAAAAGTTAGTTATTTGTCCTTTATCATTTGTCTTTTGTCCTTTGTGTAATGACCAATGACCAATGACCAATAATTATTGCCCCTTCACTTTTTCTTGAGGAATAATTTCTGTAACTACCCTACCGCCACTATTGCCGCCTTTAACAACGATGTTTTCGGTTTGCAGATTACCTACCGCTGTTTCCCCGGCAAAATTTAATGGTGGATCAACTTGTCGATACACTACATTACCCTGCGCTTCTACTAATTTCTTGTCTAGATACCAAGTTAATGTTTGCGACTTTAAAGACTGGCGACGCTGACCAATAGCGTTGACATTGCCTGTTAAATAAACGGTTTTTTGTGGTATCTTCATTTCCCCTTGGTTTGCGGTTACTGTGACATTTTCCGCTTTATGAAAGACACGCACAGGTGAAGTAGTGGTGACAGTTTCGGTATTCATGTTCCAGTTCATAGAGTTACTAGCTATTTGCATTGGTGGGTCTAGTAATTCTAGCTGGGCATTTTTTGTCACCGTGGCAATTTTGGTTTTCAAATTAATTTCCGTAGCATTTCCTCGTCCACGGTCAGTAATTTGATTATTTTTGTAGCGGTCAATTTGTACGGGGCGATCGCCAATTAATTTTTCTTCTTTAATTTGCCAGATTAAATGCTCAGTTCGCATTTTTAATTGCGGATCTGTGGAGTTGGCGACTACCCCACCAGAAAATTCCATACGCTGTTCGCGGGTTTTAACTTTGGCTTCCTGGGCTACTGCTTGTAGTTTTTGATGAGTCCCGTTAATTTGGTTACGAACAATTAATAAATCTTCTTTGGGTCGCCATTCTAATTCATTACCTCGCAATACTATGCCATTACGAGGGTCTGTAGCCACTATTTTTCCTTTGAGAAATAGTTGCTTGCCATCTTGCTCAATATCTGCCCGTTCTGCTTTAATTTGGTATACTATTTTGCCATCTTGATACAGTTCACCATAGGGACTTTCTGCTTGACCAATTTGTTTTTCTTTGGTGTATTTTGCTTGTTTAGCATTGACTTTCCAAATTGGTCGCCCTACTTCATCAAACTGTTCAAAAGCTACATTAAAAAATGTCAAATTACTATCTGTATTTTGTCCAGATGTATCTGAGTTATTTGCTGGATTTTTAGTATTTCTCCCACTACAAGCAAATAACCCAACTATTAAAAATAATGTTAACGATAGACGATGCCAATTAACTTTGGTGTTTGTAGCATTTAGAGATGGGAATAAAAAGAATTGGGGGGAATATCTCTTATTTCCCCCCTCTTTGGCTAAACCACTGCTCCCTTGATGCTTATCTGCTTCCTGCTTCATTAATCTTGAATTTCTAAATGTCCGTCAGTCTCTCTTGGATCTTCCAAAAAGCCCATACTTGATAAAGGTCGATAGGGGTAGCTTTGGCGAGGCGTTTTTTGGATATCTTCTTTGATGGCTTCTAAATCAATATAGCGATCGCTAACATTAATTAAGCTGTCGCTAGTCATGGAACGCAAACTGACAACTTCTACCCTGACACCCCGATAACTAACTGAGTTGACGGCATAGGCTAAATCGCCGTCGCCACTGACTAAGACTGCTGTATCATAAGAATCAACTAAAGCCATCATGTCTACTGCAATTTCGACATCCAGATTGGCTTTTTTTGAGCCATCAGGTAGCTGTACTAAATCTTTAGCAATCACTCTATAGCCATTGCGACGCATCCATAAAAGAAACCCTTGTTGTTTCTCATTGGTGCGATCTACTCCTGTGTAGAAAAAAGCACGCAATAGTCTCGAACCGCCAGTTAATCGACACAGTAACTTAGTGTAATCAATTTCAATTCCTAGTTGTAGTGCTGCATAAAATAGATTTGAGCCATCAATAAATATGGCTACACGACCTCTATTCTCTAAAACTTGTTCCGGTGTAAATATTGAGTCATTTTCTAAATTATTCAACATTGATGTCATACCTCAGTTTTTATGCTTGTTATTTTTGATACTAAAAAAATAGTTTTCACAGGCAAGTTAGAACGGTTTATGATAATGTTCCGGGGCTAAATATTCAGTGCCCCGATATTTTTTTGACAAAATTAGAGATTGAACAAAATCAAAAATTCAAAGTACTAATTGTTTTTTGGCAGTTCTATCCGCTTAAATATTGGTTGGGGTGTACCCAACTGTTGTTTATCGGATAGTATGCCCCAGGTTGCATGAAGGCGAAAAGGGGCAGCATTGGCAACTTCTAGCTGATCGTTAAAGTTAATTCCAAAGCCCAATTGCTGATAAATATCGCTACTGAGATTCGGAATCACTGGGGATAGCAGATAAGCTGCTAGTCTAACTGATTCTAGAACTGCATACAGCACTTGTGCCAACTCTGGCTGCTGTCCTTGCTTATATAATGTCCAAGGGGCTTGTTCATCAATAAACTTATTACAAGCTTGCGCCAGCAAGAGAATTTCTGTGCAAGCTTGATTGAAAGCTAACATTTCGTAAGCATTTTTCACCTTTTCCCCTAAAGTTAGCCCAATCGCTTTTAAAGGATTGTCAGCCGGAATCGTCTCATGGGCAATTGATGGCACATTACCACCGCAGTACTTTTTCACCATGTTCAAGGTGCGATTGAGCAAATTGCCTAAATCATTTGCCAAATCTGCATTTAAAACATTGATGAATCTAACTTCATTAAAATCGCCATCTTTGCCAAATTCAATTTCCTTAAGGAAGTAATAACGAACAGCGTCACTACCATAGCGCTCGACTAGTTCTATGGGATCGAGGGTATTACCCAGACTTTTACCCATCTTCTGACCATCTTTGGTTAAGAAGCCATGCCCAAATACTTGCTGTGGTAATGGTACGCCAGCTGACATTAACATTGCTGGCCAGTACACTGCATGGAAGCGGAGAATATCCTTACCAATTAGGTGCAAATTCATTGGCCACCATTTGCTTAGGGCGTTGGCTAAAGTTGGCTCTGCATCGGGGTCTAATAATGCTGTGACATAACCCAGCAATGCATCAAACCAAACATAAAGAGTATGTTTAGGATCTACAGGTACAGGAAAACCCCAATCGAGATTCACTCGCGAAATCGAAAAGTCTTGCAACCCTTGGTTGACAAAGTTGAGGACTTCATTACGACGACTTGCAGGCTGAATAAAATCTGGTTGAGACTCGTACAGTTCTTGGAGTTGGGTTTGATATTTAGATAAGCGGAAGAAGTAGTTTTGTTCGTCGCGCCATTCAACTTCTTTGTTAGTATGAATTGGGCAACGATTTCCTTCTAGGAGTTCTCTTTCTTCTTTAAATTCTTCACAAGATACACAGTACCATCCTTTTTGTTGCCCCTGGTAGATATCGCCTGCTTGCCATACTCGATCAAAAAATTCCTTGACAATTGCTTCATGGCGAGTATCAGTAGTGCGAATAAAGCGATCGTATTTAATGTTTAGTAACTGCCACAGAGAAAAGAAGCTTTGAGATATTTCATCACAAAATTCTTGCGGTTCTTTGCCTAAATTTGCTGCGGAACGCTGAATTTTTTGCCCATGTTCATCTGTGCCTGTAATCAGCAGTACTTGATTCCCCAACAGTCTCTGAAACCTGGCAATCACATCTGCTGCCATTGTCGTATAAGCACTACCTACATGAGGGACATCGTTTACATAATATAGGGGAGTGGTGAGTGCGAATGTCTTTTCTGTTTTATTTATTAGATTCATGCAAAATAAAAAGCAACTTATTAAAACGTTTTATCTCTTACTTATGTCAGCAAAACCACGTAATTATATAACATTACTCCTGTTTTTTCAAATGACACCTTAATATTAGCAAATCTGGAGAGACCACAGTTTATTTTATGCCTGACATAAAGCCAGCTGATTTCTCCTAATTGATTTTAACTAGCTACTAACAATAGTTAGTAATGCTTTTTATCGCACTTATTGTGGCTAAAAACACAAAAAACTAGACTCAGAAAATATCGTTGTTTTTGATAATTAGACATTTCTACCTTAAGACGGTCGTGATAGGAGTGAAGAAATGTAAATCTTAAGTCAAGATCAGCTGCGATATTTTCAGAAAAATATATTGATTTTTATGAGTCTAAATAGCCCTCTAGACATTTCTCGTTGGTCATTAGCGGCATTATCAACGCAAATGTTTCGCTATTATGAGAATCGGATTCCTCATGACGCTAGTGTGTTAGTTGTCAGCAATCACCGCAGTTTTATGGATGCTTTAGTATTAATGGCAGCGCTATCGCGTCCTATCCGCTTTGCTTGCCATCACTACATGGGACAAGTACCAATTATGCGGGAATTGGTAACCAGCCAATTGGGTTGCTTTCCTTTGGAGGATATCAAACATCGACAACAGAGCTTTTTTGCTCAATCTCAGGTACTATTGCAATCCCAGCAAATGGTAGGGGTGTTTCCTGAAGGCACTGCACCAATGGTAAAATCTACCCAACCAAATCAATTAGGCGAATTTCAGCGTGGATTTGCCCATTTGGCATTACGAGCATCTGTGAGAGACTTGGCAATTCTGCCCATTGCGATCGCCTCTCTAGAAGAAGTAAATACCTCTGGTGTACCTTTAAGGTTGTTGAGTTTGTTTGACCCTTCAGAAGCCTTATTTAATCAACCGGGTTGGCATCCTTTGGTCATTTATCGTCGGGTTGCTGTGTTAATTGGTAATCCTTATTGGATTAAGCCCCAACATCAAAAACAATATCAAAGAAAACAAGCCAAAACTGTTGTTAATGAACTGACAGAACACTGTCATTGTGAAATTGCCAATCTGTTAAGACAAGGTTGTTATTAAAATATCTCGCAGTGTGGATGGATCAACTAACCATCCACTAAATAATAACGATTGCCTCTATAGATTTCAGAGCAATTTATCCGCTAGAGTCAAATCTGTTTATTGATACCACTCTCTTAAATCATCTGTCAAGGAGTTCTAAATTTGTGAATTTCTTAATCTTAGGTCGGCGGAATAAATCTATTAATTGCAAAGTTGAAGTTTATCTGGAATTTTGTGCATAAAGCTACGATTTTTAGATAATTTTGAATGTGATAGAACAAATTAAACCAAGCAATGGCTCAAACTTAAAACATATTGAGCTTTTACAAGGTAAATTTTAGAAAACCAACAAAATTAATTAAAATTTGACAATGCTGGAAGTTGAGTTAAAGCCGTGTTTCCTGACTCCTAAGCGCATACAGCCTCAGTATCCCCTGTTTGTATATTTGCCAGGAATGGATGGCACAGGTCAACTATTGCGATCGCAAACTGCTGGGTTAGAAGTTGGTTTTGATGTCCGCTGCTTGGCGATCCCCAGACAAGACCTTACCACCTGGGATATTCTTACCAAGAATGTATTGGATTTAATCCATGCTGAATTAGAAAAAAGCGCCCAGAGGCCAGTATATCTATGTGGAGAGTCATTTGGCGGCTGTTTAGCGATGAAAGTAGCTATTCAAGCGCCACATCTGTTTAAGCGGATTATCCTGATTAACCCAGCTTCTAGCTTTCATTTACGTCCTTGGTTAACTTGGACATCGCAACTAACTAACTTAGTGCATCCTTGTCTTTATGAAGTCGGCGCACTAGCATTATTACCATTTTTAGCATCCCTACAACGGATGACCAGAAGCGATCGCCAAGAACTACTCAAAAGTATGCGTTCTGTACCACCAGAGACAGTAATGTGGCGATTATCTTTGTTGCGAGAGTTTGATGTTAAAGAAGAACAGTTACGTTATCTCACCCAACCAGCATTACTTATCGGCGGTGGACAGGATCGGCTTTTACCTTCTGTAGAAGAAGTAAAAAGATTAAATACTATCTTAATTAACAGTAAAAAGGTAATTTTACCTCATAGTGGGCACGCCTGTTTATTAGAAAGCGATACTAATCTCTATGAAATTATGAAAGTAAATAATTTCATAGAAAATAGTGCTGAGGTAATTGAATCATTTCAACTTAAAAATGCTGTCAGGTAATGTGTAAATAAAGTTGCATTTCTCCAGCCAGGAGATGCAACTAATGTCATTAATCAAGAGTCATATTTAATGGATCTTCTTTATCGAGTTCAAGGAATTGAATTTGAATGGGATAATAACAAAGAAAAAATCAACATTGAAAAACATGGAGTTACATTTGAAGAAGCTACAGAAGTTTTCTTTGACCCGTTCTATCAAACAGGTGATGCTTCTGCTAATGATGAGCAACGTGATTTTATCATTGGTTATTCTTTCACTAGTCGTCTGTTATTAGTGGTTTATGTAGAAAGAGGTAAGCGTACCCGTATAATTTCTGCCCGTCCTACTACTCGTACTGAAAGAAAATTATATGAACAAGCCTGAAGAATTTCAATTACACTTAAGACCTCGCCCAGTAGAGACAGTATCTATTCAAATACCAAAGGATACTTTAGACTCACTTAAAAAAGTAGCAGTCAATCGAGATATGGCTGTTGAAGCGTTACTGAAATTTTATATTGGGCAGGGTTTGCGGCAAGACTTAGCCAAATTATTTTCCGATCGCGTACTAGAATCAACTGCTGAAGTTTTAGCCAGGCACATACAGTCAGAAGAAGAAATATCCAATATTATTCAAGAAATCCGTGCTGCAGCCAATAGCTAGCTGAAAATATCAATAACCTTTATCAAATACTATAAGTCAGGATAAATTAGATTTTACCTATCGGTTTATCCTCTAAGAAAGATGTAAAACTATATGCACCTTTGTTACAACCTAGAATAGCAAGGCTGTACATTGAAGGTGTCATGCAATGGCAGATAAAATTTCTCAAGAAATAGCAAATAAAAAAATCAATAATTTACCAGATAATACAACAAAAGATAAAAAATCATTTTTGACATCTGTTGGCGAAACATTCAACTGGCTAGCGGGAACAGCAGTTGGAATAGGAGAAACAGTTGCTAAACAAACACATAAATTAATTGAACAATCAACTCAAACAAGCGGCAAAGTAGTAGATAGCCTCAGCCAAAATTGGTTAATTCGCAGATTATCTGGGGTATTAAATCTTAATTGGTTGATTGGTGCTAGTGAAAATGTTGATTTAGCAAAAGCACAAGCAGCAGTTAATCAACTCAAACAACAATATCCCCAAGAGTCCCCTAGCCAAATTTCCCACAGAATTATGGTGGAAAAAGCTACAAAAGCCGGGGGAATTGGTTTAGCAACAAGTATTTTGCCAGGAGTAGCGGCGGCTTTATTAGCAATTGATTTAGCAGCGACAACGCAATTGCAATCAGAAATGCTTTATGAAATAGCATCCGCCTACGGGTTAAATTTAAAAGACCCAGCGCGCAAGGGTGAGGTTTTGGCAATTTTTGGTTTAGCTTTAGGCGGTAGTCGGCTTTTAAAAGCTGCGGGTTTAGGCTTGCTGCGAAATGTACCTTTTGCTGGTGCTGCGATCGCAGCTAGTTCTAATGCGACGATGATTTATTCTTTAGGCTATGCTGCTTGTCGATTTTACGAAGCCAAGCTGGACGAATCCACCTCGCTGACGGACAAAGAGACATTAGCAACATTAAAGCAGCAAAGTGAAAAATACTTAGAAACTGCGATCGCTCAAGAAGCTGTCATGGATCAAATTTTAGTACATATGATCCTCGCCAGCCATCCAGAAAAGACTTGGTCAGAAATTCTCCCAGAGTTAAAAGCTATAAATCTTAGCGAACATTCCTTAAATGCGATCGCCCAAAATATTCAATCACCTCAGCCTTTAGATAGCTTGCTAAATCAACTCAATCGTGATTTTGCGATCCCCTTGCTGGCTCAATGTCAAAAAATTGCCCAACTTAACGGTGAAACTACAGAAGTAGAGCAAAAGATTATTGACGCGATCGCTAATAAGTTTAATCTTTAGGGGAATGGGGAATGGGGAATGGGGAATGGGTAATGGGGAATGGGGAATGGGGAATGGGTAATGGGTAATGGGTAATGGGTAATGGGTAAGTGGGAGAGAATCATCATACCAATGCCCCATGCCCCATGCCCTATGCCCTTTTCCTAATGCATGAACAGAGAATTTTAAGCAATACTGGTACAAGAACTTTTACACAAAATACAAAAATGGTAATTCGACCTAGTGATACGCCGCTTTTAGAGTGGACAGGTGATACTTTAGCAATTGGATTATTTGAAGATAACCTAGAGCTAACAGGCGAATTAGCAACTTTAGATGGTAAATTTGCCGGAATTTTAAAAGAATTAATTACTGAAGAAGAATTTAAGGGTAAAGCCAACAGCACTGTTTTCACTCGGATAGCAGCTAGTACCCCAGTCAAGAAAGTAATTATCGTCGGTTTGGGAAAACCAGACGCGCTAACGACCGATTCCTTGCGGCGCGCGGCTGCGGCTGTGGGAAGGGTAGCTAAAAAGCAAAAAGTAAAAACTTTAGGTTTTAGTTTCCCATTATGGAACAACGATCCGGCGGCAACCGCCCAAGCGATCGCGGAAGGTGTACAATTAGCGCTTTACCAAGATACCCGCTTTAAGTCCGACCCAGAAGAAAAAAAATCACAAGTAGAAACCATAGATTTACTAGGTTTTGGTGGACAAGAAGCCGCTATTAACCTAGCAAATCAGATAGTTTCTGGGGTAATTTTAGCCAGAGAATTAGTAGCAGCCCCAGCAAACGCTGTTACACCTATTACAATGGCGGAAACTGCCGAAGCGATCGCTAAAGATCATGGTTTGCAAATCCAAATCTTAGAACGGGAAGAATGCGAAAAATTGGGTATGGGTGCTTTTTTAGGAGTCGCCCAAGCATCTGATTTGCCTCCTAAATTTATTCACCTCACCTACAAACCAGAAGGCACACCCACACGCAAACTAGCAATTATTGGTAAAGGCTTAACCTTCGACTCCGGCGGACTGAATATTAAAGGCGCTGGTAGCGGTATTGAAACTATGAAAATTGATATGGGTGGTGCTGCTGCAACTTTAGGCGCAGCCAAAGCCATTGCCCAAATTAAACCCAGTGCCGAGGTTCACTTTATTTCCGCCGTTACCGAAAACATGATTAGCGGTCATGCAATGCACCCCGGTGACATCCTCACCGCCTCTAATGGCAAAACCATTGAAGTTAATAACACCGATGCTGAAGGACGTTTGACTTTAGCCGATGCCTTAGTTTATGCCGATAAATTAGGACTAGATGCGATCGTCGATTTAGCCACCCTTACTGGCGCTAACGTGATTGCTTTGGGTGAAGATATTGCAGGTTTGTATACTCCTGATGATGGGGTAGCTGCCCAAATAGAAAAAGCAGCAAAAAGCACAGGTGAAAAAATTTGGCGGATGCCAATGGAAGAAAAATATTTTGAAGGGCTAAAATCTGGCATTGCCGACATGAAGAATACTGGCCCTCGTCCTGGTGGTTCCATTACCGCCGCCCTATTCCTCAAGCAATTTGTCAAAGATACCCCCTGGGCACACCTAGATATTGCTGGCCCAGTCTGGTCAGATAAAGAAAACGGCTACAACGGCCCCGGTGCTACAGGCTACGGTGTCAGAACCCTGGTTGACTGGGTATTAAGTTCAGTTGAATAGGGCATGGGGCATGGGGCATTGGGCATGGGGCATTGGGTAATTGGTAATTGGGATTTCCCCTAGTCCCCAGTCCCTAGTCCCTAGTCCCCAGTAAATTCATCCGGCTAGCTAAAATTCCGATTTTTGGGTTAAGCCATCTGGTAAAATTTGTAAGGTTTCTAAAAGCTTTGAGCAATGGGATCGACTGGCGTAAGGATCGCAATTGATGCAATGGGAGGGGATCATGCACCCGCTGAAATCGTGGCTGGCGCTGTGCGCGCAGGCGAGGAGTTGGGTGTAACAGTATTGTTGGTGGGTGATCCCCAACAAATTGAAGCTGCCCTGCCGCCAAAAACCAACCTGGCGCAGGTAGAGATCGTTCCTGCTGAGGAAGCGATCGCAATGGATGAGGAGCCGCTAAACGCAGTTAGACGCAAGCGTAAGGCTTCGATCAATGTGGCGATGGATTTGGTGAAGCAGCAACAAGCTGATGCTGTGTTTTCCGCAGGACACTCTGGGGCAGCTATGGCCTCCGCTTTGCTCCGCCTAGGACGCTTGCCGGGAATTGACCGCCCAGCAATTGGGACAGTTTTTCCTACAATCAAAGCTGGCAAGCCAGTACTCATACTTGATGTTGGTGCCAATGTAGACTGTCGCCCGAAATTTTTAGAACAGTTTGCTGTGATGGGGTCGGCCTACAGTCAATATGTACTGGGTACACCGGAACCAAAAGTAGGTCTGTTGAATATCGGCGAAGAAGACACTAAAGGTAATGAAGTGGCTTTGCGCGCCCACCAACTCCTCAAAGAAAATACTCAAATTTCTTTTATTGGTAATGCTGAAGGCCGTGATGTACTTTCTGGTGACTTTGATGTCATTGTCTGTGATGGCTTTGTTGGCAATGTTTTACTAAAATTTGCCGAAGCCGTAGGCGGAGTGATTTTACAAATCTTGCGGGAAGAATTACCCCAAGGCTTGCATGGTCAAATCGGTACAGCACTTTTAAAACCAAACCTGAAGCGAATTAAGCAACGGATGGATCACGCAGAACATGGCGGTGCTTTGCTTTTAGGTGTGGATGGAGTTTGTTTGATTGGTCATGGTAGCTCCCAAGCGCCTTCAGTTTTTAATGCAATCCGTATGGCCAAAGAAGCTGTAGATAACCAGGTGCTACAACGCCTACGTACCCAATATCAAGCCCTAGAGCGTGAAAGTGGTTAGCAATCAGCCAGAAGGTAGCAAGATGTAGCACAAGAGGAGTAATTAGTCAAAATTAAATGACTAATTACTCATGATTACTAATGACTAAACGCTGATAGGTGATAGTGTGGGAGACTTAGGAGTGCATAACATAGGCATAGCAATTACTGGCAGTGGCTCGGCAGTACCAGAAACTTCCGTAGATAATGAAGCGCTGACTGCATTGGTGGAGACCTCAGACGAGTGGATCGCCACAAGAACAGGAATTCGTCAAAGGCGATTGGCAAATCCCACAGAGTCATTGAGTGTACTTGCGGCTCGTGCTAGTAGTCAAGCGATCGCATCTGCTGGCATTACCGCCGCAGATTTGGATTTAATTATTTTGGCAACCTCTACCCCTGATGATCTGTTTGGCAGTGCTTGTCAAATTCAGGCGGAAATTGGAGCGACCAAAGCCGTAGCATTTGACTTAACTGCTGCCTGTTCTGGCTTTATATTTGGCATGGTCACCGCAGCCCAATACATTAGAAGCGGTGTATATCAAAACGTACTGTTGATCGGGGCAGACATCCTCTCTCGTTGGGTAGATTGGCAAGACCGCAGCACCTGTGTATTGTTTGGTGATGGAGCTGGAGCAGTAGTCATGCAGGCCAATGAGAGCGATCGCTTACTAGGATTTACCCTCAAAAGTGACGGTAGCCAAAACCACTTCCTGAACCTTGCCTATCAAGCCTCTTCTCAAGAGCTGATTCCTAACGTCAATATCTCCCAAGGTAAATATCACCCAATTACCATGAACGGCAAAGAAGTTTACCGCTTTGCTGTCCAAAAAGTGCCAGAAGTTATAGATAAAACTTTATTTCAGGCGAATCTCAATGTGGATCAAGTAGATTGGCTACTCCTACATCAAGCTAACCAGCGCATTCTAGACGCTGTAGCCCAACGCCTCAATATTCCCCAAGAAAAAGTTATTAGTAATCTTGCCAACTATGGCAATACCTCTGCCGCCTCTATTCCCATTGCTTTAGATGAAGCTGTGCGGCAAGGCAAAATTAAACCCAATGACATTATTGCGGCATCTGGCTTTGGTGCTGGGCTGACATGGGGTGCAGCAATTTTCCAATGGGGAAGATAAATCTTTGTAGTCAAGAGTCCAAAGTCAAAAAATCCCTCCAAAGAATACATCTTGAAGTTTTGACCCTTGAACGCCACTTGCTCTACTTGGGGAAACCCCATCGCTTTTAGCGTCTCCCCTTGGGAGAAGACTGCAGTGGCTCCCCTTGACTCTACAACGTTGTCTACTGAACTGACTATTGAGCAATGACTAAAACTGCATGGGTTTTTCCCGGACAAGGTTCCCAAGTAACTGGTATGGGAATGGACTTATTAGAGATACCCTCAGCGAAGGAGAAATTTACCCAAGCTGAGGCCATCTTAGGTTGGTCTGTTATTGACATTTGCCAAAGTGATAGCGACCAGTTATTACGTACACTCTACACTCAACCCTGTCTTTATGTAGTAGAAACCATTCTCGCCGATTTGCTTCAAGAAAGAGGGCATCAGCCAGATTTAGTGGCTGGGCATAGTTTAGGAGAATACTCTGCCCTGTACGTTGCTGGTGTTTTTGATTGGTCTGTTGGCTTACACTTAGTCAAGCGTCGAGCTGAACTCATGGAAGCTGTTTCTGGTGGGATGATGGCGGCGCTAATGAACTTTGACCGCGAACAGTTGGATGCAGTAATTGCCGCCAAGCCTGACGTAGTGCTGGCAAATGATAACAGTCCGGCTCAAGTCGTAATTTCTGGTACTCCCGATGCTGTACATGAAGTCATGTCCCAAGTAAAAAGCAAGCGTGCTATTCCTTTAAAAGTTTCGGGCGCATTCCACTCACCTTTAATTGCATCTGCAGCTACGGAATTCCAAGAAATCCTTGATGGTGTGGAATTCCAAGCAGCGAATGTACCCGTAGTATCTAATGTGGAACCCATACCAACTGTTGATGCTGAGACTCTCAAACAACGTCTGATTCAACAAATGACGGGTTCTGTCAGATGGCGAGAAATTTCTCTGCTACTGCCAACCCAAGGTATTGAGGAAGTCATAGAAATTGGCCCGGGTAATGTGTTAACTGGTTTAATTAAACGCACCACTCCTGGTTTAAGCTTAAAAAATATCCGGAATGCTGCTGAGTTACCGGGTTAGGGATTGGGGAACTCGGGGCCCCCTCTGGGGATAAGGGGTAATGGGGACTGGGGACTGGGGATTGGGGACTGGGGACTGGGGACTGGGTAAGAAATAATTGATCGGTTTTGACTTTTGAGTACAAACGCGATTAATCGCGTCTGTCCAACTCTTTACCCTTTACCCTTTACCCTTTACCCTTCCCCCTTCCCCTTTTCCCCTTTAACCACCACCTAATTTTTTGATTATGAGCAAAAGCCGTGAACCTTTAGTTAGCCTGGCACTTTACCACGCTTTTAAATGGTCTATTGTCAGTCCAATGCTTCATGCTTACTTTCGGGTCAAGATTCATGGGGTAGAAAATGTCCCACAATCTGGGCCGTTACTAGTCGTGAGTAATCATGCTAGTTACTTTGATCCGCCAATAGTCTCTAATTGTGTCCTGCGTCCAGTGGCTTACATGGCGAAGGAAGAGTTATTTAAAGTCCCAGTTTTGGCGCAAGCAATTAAATTGTATGGTGCTTACCCAGTCAGCCGGGGCGCAGCCGATCGCACTGCCATTCGTTCTGCTTTAGAGTGTATTGATAATGGTTGGGCTGTGGGTGTGTTCTTGCAGGGTACTCGCACAAACGATGGTCGAATTACAGACCCCAAACGAGGCGCAGCACTGTTAGCAGCAAAGGCAAAAGCACCTATCTTACCAGTCAGTTTATGGGGTACTGAGCAGATTTTACAAAAAGGCTCCTCTATACCCCGTCAAGTTCCAATTACCGTCAGAATTGGGCAAGTGATTGATACTCCTAGTTCCTCAAATAAGGAGGAATTGCAAGCGTTGACTCAAAAATGTGCAGATGTGATTAACCAAATGCATGATTTAGGAAGATGAGCCAGAAAAAGCAGAAAATCTACTTAAGGGGGGGTGCGATCGCTTCTGTAGTTTCTGTAGAGTTAGTTTCAACATTGTGGTGAAAATTTACAAACCACAGTTGAAAACTCAACTTTCAAATTAATATGACAGGCTTTGAAGCCAAGAATTTTTGGCAGCGATTAAATAATCTGGCTTTAGTCCGCTTTTTACTTTTAGTTGCTGCTGGTTGGGCAATTGTACAGCTTTTAGCCTACTTTCAAGGGGTGATTGTAATTTTTACATTCGCCGCCATTTTAGCTTTTTTACTCAGCTATCCTGTAAAATGGCTCCGGCGTTTTTTACCCCATAGTGTTGCTGTTGTTTTAGTGTTCCTACTCAGCATTGTGGTGCTGGGAGGAATTGCGATTACCTTGGGTTTAGCTGTTTTATCCCAAGGGCAACAGTTAATAGATAGTATAACTACTTTTTTAAACTCTTTAGCACCTTTAATTGAGCGATTAGAATCTTTTTTGCGTAGTCGTAATTTACAAATAGATTTAAATTTTATTGAAGACCAGTTACGCACTCAAGCAATCAATAGTCTGGTAAATAGTTTAGCTATTTTACAACAATTTTTGACTAACTTTGTGACTTTTATATTGATTGCTGTTATTTCATTTTTCATGCTGCTGGATGGTGAGAAAATTTGGCAATTAATTCTCAAAATAGTTCCCAGTCAAAGACGCAATCGCTTTAATAGAATCATCAAGAAAAGTTTTCTAGGATTTTTTCGAGGTCAGTTGTTATTAACTCTATTTTTAACAACTGCCACATTTATTGTATTCGTAGTTTTAAATGTTCCCTTTGCCTTGCTTTTATCAGTCATAGTTGGCTTACTGGATGTGATTCCTGGGATTGGGGCAACATTAGGGGTTAGTACTATTACTTTGATTGTCTTATCTCAAAGTGTTTGGCTAGCATTGAAGGTATTGATAGCTTGCATTGTACTACAGCAAATTCAAGATAATTTAATTGCCCCACGGATTATGCAAGGGGCGCTAAATCTCAATCCTGTAGTTGTATTTTTTGCTTTGCTAGTAGGTGCAAGAGTTGCAGGTTTACTAGGTATTTTTATCTCTATTCCCATCGCTGGGGTAATTGTATCTTTGTTTGAAATTGAAGAGATGCAAGCAGAATCTTAGCAATAAAAATTTTGTGCTTTTACCCATGAGGTAAGGAAGAAATAATTAACCGCCGATAGAAGAGGATGTACGCAGATTAACGCAGATAAATTTGTAGTTCTTCTGATGGGTAAAAGCATTTAATATTCATGTAAAATTATAATTAGACTCATAAAAAGATTGAGGAATTATGCCTGATTTTAGAGCGGAATTAGCAGAAAATTTAGATGAATCAGAGTGGGAATGGCTAATTCCTCATGTGAAAAGAGATGCCGTAATTCTGGTAGCATCAGGGTTAGATTTGTTAGATGTGGGAGTTGCGATCGCCAGTGATAATATTCCCCAAGTGCAAATATGGATTGATGAGCAATTGATTACCAAACCCAATCCAGAACAGTTGGGAGAGTGGAATGCCAATCCTCAAAAGCGTTTTCAAACACTCATTGTTCAGCCTTATGTCATAGTGCAAGAAATAGCAAATACCTAACAAATAGAAGCTAGATAAAAGTAAGTGTGATCGCCTGTTTTTCTAGCTGCGAAATAGACAATAAAATAACAAAATCATTTGTAGGGTGTGTTGCGCCGCAGGCTAACGCACCTTATGTTTTTAATACTATTTTAGATTTTGGATGGGTAATTGCTGTCTGCTGGAAAATTGGGTGATGGGTATAAATTTTTTGATAAATTATTTCTAATTAAACTAAAGCTTTTAATAACGCCTGAAGTTTAAGTTGCACCTCTGCAAACTCTTTTTCAGGATCGGAACCTGCAACGATACCCGCACCTGCATATAGTCTAGCGCGATCGCCATTGATGAGTGCAGAACGAATCCCTACAACAAACTCGCAGTTACCCTCAGAATCTACCCAACCTAGGGGTGCTGCATATAAACCCCTTTCAAAGTTTTCATAGCGGCGAATTTCCGCACAGGCGATATCTCTGGCTGCACCGGCGACGGCTGGTGTAGGATGCAGTTGTGCGACAATTTTTAGGGGATGGACGTTAGCCGGAACTAAAGCGCTAATTGGTGTCCATAAATGTTGAATATTCGATAATTGTCGCAAGCGTGGTGGTAATACCTGGGGTAATAAACCGATTTGAGATAGGCGTTGAGTAATAAAATCAATGACTAGGGAATGTTCGTGCTTTTCTTTTTCGTTATTAATTAACAGATTGGCATTAGCTGCATCTTCAGTAGGCGTTTTACCTCGGGGTGCAGAACCTGCTAACGCATCTGTAATCAACTTGTGATCGTGAATACAGATTAAACGTTCTGGACTTGCACCAATAAAGTTTTGTCCCTTGCCATTACTCGTAGAGAATATATAGCAATTAGGATGTATTTGCCGCAGATTATTTAAAGATTTAAATAAATTAAAATCATTGCTAGATTGAACATCTAAAGCATCCGCTAACACAATTTTGGTTAAATGATTATTACGAATTTTTTCTAAAGCAGATGTTACAGAACTTTGAAAATGATTCGCATTACTAACGGATTTTTTGCTAAAATTAGCAGGAAAAACTTCCAGATTGGGTGAATAATATTTTAAAGAATTAATTGTGTCAATTTTATTGCACAGAGTTTGTAATATCTTATTAATATTTTCGCTGGCTGTGACAACTGAATTCATCACTAAAATACAGCGCTGATTTTTGATAGATATTTGCCAACGTGGTAGAAAAATTGTAGCTGCAGAAAATGGGTAATCTGCTTGGGAGTTTTGGGGAAAAAAGCTAAAGTAACAGAAAAAATGTGGGCCAGAAAAAGGTAAATTATCGTTACTAAATTTAACTATATTTTTGAGAGAATTTTTGATAAAATTCTCCGCTTTACTAAACCTATCAGTTCCATCAATACTTAATCTCGCAACAGAATCAATAGCTGCGATCGCTTCTCCTTTGCCCTTATTTTCAAAATAAAAATTTATCTCATTTACTTGACCCAGTTCATCTAATACAACTAGGGGATCTACTAGATCAATTTCTAGCGAAATACTCACAATTTGCCTGCAATTATTGTTGAGGCAATTTTCTTGAACTACTGTGAGAAATTGGTAGAGGTCTTTGTACTCTACGAAGAAGCTGTTGCGACATGGTGAAACTGTCATGGATCTAGTAATAGTAAATTTTTTTTAAGTTAACTTCCTAAAGTGCAATTAAACATGGTCTCGTATTTCTACAGGTAACATATTCAGTCACCATTTAACCAGAGTATGGTTTGCCTTGTTTTTGGTGTTACAAGACCACGACAAGCCATGCTCAGTTTTATGCTGCAATATAGAGTAAGTTTGATTAGCACAGAGTTAACCATTTGCAGAAAAAAACGCAGTTTTTTTGCAAATTCACAACATTTAGTGTCGCTCAAACCCATAAAATTTAATATGAGTAAGGTTCTGGCAATTTAGTTAATCACGACTGATGACTACACAGCAGATTTTATATCCCAAAAGCAAGTTATGGATGGCAGCGATTAAACCGCCGATGTATAGTGTTGCCATTATGCCTATTTGGGTAGGAACATCGGTAGCATTTGCAGAAACCAAAAATTTTAATGCAACAATATTTACTACTTTTATTGCAGCAGCAATTTTAATTCTGGCGTGGGAAAATATCAGTAATGATGTCTTTGATTCCGAGACGGGGATAGATAAAAATAAACACCATTCACTGGTAAACTTAACTGGAAAAAAGTTAGTAGTATTTTGGTTAGGAAATCTTTGCTTACTTTTGGGTTTGCTGGGCATACTAGCGATCGCAACTTGGCAACAAGACCTAACTGTGATTGGGGTAATTCTGCTTTGTTGTGCTTTGGGCTATATGTACCAAGGGCCTCCCTTTCGTTTAGGATACCAGGGTTTAGGTGAAATTCTCTGCTTTTTTGCCTTTGGCCCGTTGGCAGTGGGTGCAGCATACTATAGCCAAACCCAAACTTGGTCAATGACGAGCCTACTAGCTTCAGTAATTGTCGGCATTGTTACTAGTTTAATTTTATTTTGCTCCCACTTTCACCAGGTAGATGATGACATAGCAGCAGGAAAGCGATCGCCTATTGTCCGCCTGGGAACTGAAACAGGATCTCAAGTTCTCACTTGGTTTACCGCGAGTATTTATCCTCTCACCTTGATTTTGGTGTTATGGGGAATTTTCCCTGTCTGGACGCTATTAAGTTGGCTAAGTCTACCCTACGCTTTTAAATTATGCCGCCACGTCCAGCAATATCATAATCAGCCAGACAAGGTGAGTAATTGTAAATTTATCGCCGTAGCCGTACATTTTTGGGCTTGTTTGCTTTTGGGCGTGGGATTTGTGCTTTGAAGGGTGAAGGGTAAAGGGTGAAGGGTGAAGGGTAAAGGGTGAAGGGTGAAGGGTAAAGGGTGAAGGGTAAAGGGTGAAGGTAAATACCTTAACAGCTTGATAATTTTATATTCATCTTTGTACTGTCATCTAAGGAAAAATGACAAAAGACAGAGAACAACAGTGTGACTTACAGATTTGAATTTCGTCTGATAGCGCGGAAATTTTTGCGATCGCTTATTACTAGTCATGGTAATTGGGATATTCGCGAAAGCATTATTATTCGTCTGATTGATGAAGCAGGTAGAGAGGGATGGGGGGAAATTCCGCCGATTAGCTGGTTTGGTTCTGAAACTCTCCCACAAGCTTTAGATTTTTTTCGCCAACTACCAGAGGAAATTACAAAAGAAATCATCTTTTCGATTCCCGATGCTTTACCTGCTTGTCAATTTGGTTTTGAGTCAGCACTTGGGGGGCTGGGGACTGGGGATTGGGGACTGGGGAACAAGGGGACTAGGGAACAAGCAGATATTCCCATTACCAATTACCAATTACCCATTACCCATTACCCCATGCCCATTAGCGCCTTATTACCAGCTGGAGAAGCGGCGTTAAATGTATGGCAAAAACTTTGGGAGGAAGGATATCGGACGTTTAAATGGAAAATTGGTGTTGATGCGATCGCAAATGAATTGAAAATTTTTCACTTACTGATTGACAGTTTACCAGCCTCTACAAAACTACGATTAGATGCGAATGCGGGACTTAGCTACAAAGAAGCTGAATTATGGCTAGAAAATTGTGATAAATTTTCAGAAAAAGTGGAATTTATCGAACAACCGCTAGCAGTGACAGAATTTGAGGCGATGTTGCAGCTGAGTAGCCGTTATCAAACAGCGATCGCTTTAGATGAATCTGTCGCTACACTCTCACAACTTCATGCTGCTTATCAACAAGGTTGGCGAGACATTTTTGTAATTAAGCCAGCGATCGCAGGTTCACCATCACGCCTGCGGCAGTTTTGTAGGCAGCATAACATTGATGCTGTCTTTTCCTCCGTCTTTGAAACTGCGATCGGCAGACACGCAGCACTCCAGCTAGCAGCAGAATTATCTCAGCATAACCGCGCAGTTGGCTTCGGAATCAACCATTTGTTGGAACAAGAAGAAGAAACATGGCTTCAACGTCTATGGCGCAACCTGTAAACTATCTTAATATTCTGAATAATTTAGATATTGCTAATTGCCTAATTGGTTGTGATAGTTCTCAAATACAGCAATTAGCTGAGGAATTATATTCAGAACTCTTGCAATTGTCTGCATCAGGCACAACGCCCAAAATAATTTTAGCCGAACGCCAACCAGAGCGATTTTTAGCTGCTTTTCTCGCCGCTTGTGCTGCTAATTGTTCAGTATTTCTCTGTAACCCCGACTGGGGAACACAAGAATGGCAACAAGTTTTCGATTTAGTACAACCAGATATCATCTGTGGAGATTTAAACGAATTAAATCTTTTACCTCCCTCATCTACCTCATCTCCCTCATCTACCTCATCTCCGCCATCTCCCCACTCACCACTAATCATGATTCCCACTGGTGGATCGTCAGGAAAAATTAAGTTCGCCATCCACACTTGGGACACATTAACGGCATCTGTGCAAGGATTTAAAGAATATTTTCAGGTAAATTATATTAATTCTTTTTGTGTATTACCGCTTTATCACGTCAGTGGTTTAATGCAATTTATGCGTTCTTTTACCACTGGTGGAAAACTAGCTATTTTACCATTTAAAGCATTAGCAGATGGTCAAATATATGATATTGAAATATCAGATTTTTTCATATCTTTAGTACCGACTCAGTTACAACGCCTCTTACAAAACCCCACATTAACTAAATGGATATCGCAATTTCAAACGGTTATGTTAGGCGGTGCGCCTGCGTGGGATGAACTCTTAGAAAAATCTCGATTTCATCGTATTAGGTTAGCACCTACTTATGGGATGACAGAAACCGCCTCTCAAATAGCTACCTTAAAACCAGATGATTTTCTCAATGGTAAAGTTAATTCCGGTCAAATTCTCCCCCATGCTCAAATAACTGTTTGCAATCAACAAGGGGAAATTTTAAATTGCAATCAACCAGGAAATATTACCATTCAAGCACAATCTTTAGCACTGGGATATTATCCAAAACTTTGGGATAAACAAGATAATTTTTCAGTAGATGATGTTGGCTTTTTAGATACCCAAGGTTATTTAAAAATTCTGGGGCGTAATAGTGACAAAATAATTAGCGGAGGCGAAAACATCTATCCTGTCGAAGTTGAAGCAACCATACGAGCAACTAAAATGGTGGATGATATTTGTGTGATTGGCGTATCAGATAACCACTGGGGGCAAGTATTAACAGCGATTTATATTCCTAAAGCATCCTATACATCATTAGAAATTCAAACAGCCATCCAAGATAAACTTTGTAAATTCAAAATTCCTAAACACTGGATTCCTGTATCAACTTTACCCCGCAATCCCCAAGGTAAAATTAACCGCCAACAACTACAGCAGATGGTAAAAGAATGCTCAAGCTTGAAATGATTTCCAACTAATATAATACTCTAACTCTTAGCAATAACAAATGACTAAGGACAAGTGACAGCCCTAACTAATAATCTTTAATTGCAACGACTTACTTACATAGTTTCCCTTGCTTTTCTTCTCTCTGCTTCCTCTGTGTCTCTGCGGTTCGTTTCCAACCAATTGACAATTTCCACAGGCAATTCCTGCTTAGTTCTACTATTCGCATCAATACAAACGTGTCTTGTAATTGCCTTAGCAACTATTACCTCAGCCACAGAAATCTCATAAGCAATTTCAAACTTCTCCCCACCTAATTTTTGTGGCATCAAACACACCAGCAACTTATCGCCACAAAACACCGGACGGAAAAAATCAACATTAGCATGAACAATCGGAAAAGCTACCGATGGATTGCTAAAAAAAGTTTTTAAATTAATACCTGCTGCTTCTAGAGATTCTTCATAGGCTTCATGACAAATCCCCAAAATATTCGCAAAATACACTACCCCAGCAGCATCAGTATCTTGAAAGCGAACGCTACGGTTATATGTAAAAGGCATAGTTTAATAAGTCAAGCATAAAAATAGCAGACTTACTGCCTGCTCTACATAATTTTACCGTAACTCAGCTAACACACTGACATATTGCATGACTGGCATTTATCTGCGGCTAATTATCTTATTTGGACTGTTTTCTGTATCCAGATTGATAGGATGGACATCAATACTACAAGGGATAGCGGTTTGAACTTTGGTTTTGGGGAAAAGGTTAAAGGTTAAAGGGTTGTTATCTCCCTTTTCCCATTCCCCTTTTTCCCCTTAACCGACAAATATTAGGATGGACATTATCTAACTCTATATACTGTCCACCCTAAATTTATTGATAATGCTACAAAATCTTAGCTGAGAGGAGAGTAAATATCCTGAGAACTAGGATTGAGATATGGACGCTGCACATCTACTAGATGACGGTTAAAGTGGCGGTTAATAGATTGCATCCGTTCATCATAAGCATTCCTGCCTTTATACCAAGCATCCAACAAAGCATTAGCAACAATTTGACAGCGATTCATCCCGAAAGTTTCTTGTGCAGCAAATTTTTTGATGGGTTCTTCAGCTAAACTTAGCCCAGGTGCCAAAAACTTGGTAAATAGAGGAATTTCGGGGTTAAAATGCGCCTCATGTTCTGCATACACACCTTGCAGAACTTCACGGATTGCTAAATAGTTGTTACGTTCAAAGTAGAGTACCCCTGAATCGTAACGTCCATAAGCAGCAGGATTATAAGGAACTTGGAAGCTAAAAGGAATACCAGCTTCGTTGAGTTCCACTGTCAGGCTATCCATGAGTGCGATCGCACCAAATGGTGTGAGATTAAAATAGATTCTCCCTGTACCCAAATCATCCTCTGGGTTGTCTTGTCTTTCCTGTCCAAAATTGCTAACTGCTAAGTAACAGCCGTTTTGGATGCGATTTTTGGGCATCCATACTGACACTAATTCGCCAATTTTCGCAGCTTGAGAATGAGCTTTGAGATGGCAGTCTGGTTCGATGTACAATGTCAAACCGCCCTTATTCACAGCCATGCTACCATCTGGTTCGTGCCGCAACACTTCCCAACTCGGATCAAAATAACCTGTCCCGTGGTTGCAATTATGCAGACGTTCGTAAAATTCCCCGTCAATTCCTAAAGCAGAATAGTTTTCTAAATTTTGATGTGGTAATTGCTGTGCAGCATCAGCTTTAACAGCCAAAACATTTTGTAATGAGCCATTGTAATAGATGCCATACAAAAAATTCCGCAGTAATAAAGTTAAATATTTCTGCTGTAAATCTGTGGAATTCTGCTGAAATCTATCTGCTATCTTGGCAGGTAATGCAAATGGTTGATAATTGGGATGGTGAATGCAAAAGTTCGGCTCAATCTGAATATTGCTAGCAATATCAAATAGGGAAGTTAGGGGTTGTTGAACAGAAGAATATACCATAGTTAATTACCACCTCAAAATTCAGAATGGAAAATTAGACAACCAACAAATGGCCAATACTGCGCCTTCCCTAATGCCAACTTTAGGTCATAAAGACTTTAGGGAAAATTCAGCAGATAAATATATGATGGGAAAAACTTCAAATGCAAAAATTATAATTTTGCATGTTTAATTGTCTGCTTGATTCGCTTAACAACCACGGAGACGGGTTTTTTCGTAATACAGACGAACCAACTGCTTCTCTCTTTCTGGCTGCGGCAATTTATGTACTTTCGCCACAGGTTTTAAGATTTCTGACTCGGAAATGCCAAACACAGTTAATACACCTTGTTCAGGCATAGTTAATAAGTTTTTCGCCACCGACAGCATACAAATGTCAGTATTATCAAAATCTTTGCGATTTTTAATCTTGTTCTGAATTTGGTGAATTAATCCCAAGCCAACAAACTGAACAACTCGCAAAATAAAATCACTACGATACTCTAAAATTACGGGGAAAGCATTTAGATAACCTCGAATTAAAGCCAATATTGAAGGCTGAATCACCTCCAGCGGTGTAACCGCCAAATGTAGAGATTCCTCTAACTGTAAAGTAGGATCTACTACTAAACTGGAAAGCCAAATCTCTAAATAGCTGGCTAATAATGTACCCAAGTCAAAAGCGGGATCTCCCCAACCGCAAGCTTCCCAGTCAATTAATCTAATCAGGCAATTATCAAGCTGCTGCCAACGAGAATGAACTAAAATATTGTTTAACTTCAAATCGTTATGAGTGAGACAGCAAGGATTCCATTCATAGGCTAAGTCTGCAATTGCTGACTCTAAACTTTCGTAGCGCTGATAGAGTTGATAGAATTGCAGCGCTTGCGTGGGAACTTGAGCAAAAATCTCTGGTGTAATTGACTCTATCCCTTGAGCCGGATTATAGAAATGATAACGAAACTGTCCCGCGGGAGCAGTATTCATAAAATCGCGATACTCTCGACCGTTGAAAGTAGCACGGTGCAAACCTGCTAAAGTTGTGCCAATAGCTGTAGCAATTTCATCGGCAAAAATATCAGTTTTTTGGTAAAAATGCCCTAACTGTTCATAGTCACTCAAATATTTGCGGACAAGGATAGAATTTTCCTCGTCATAATGTAGTAATAATGATGCGATCGCAGAAATATTACCAATAACCGGAAACTGCTGTAGCAATTGGTGAAACAGCCACTCCTTGAAAAACTCTTGGGGAGTTCCATCATCGTGATTGCTGACTTCTTGTTTAACCAGCAGTTTGCGATTATCTGCCAGACTAACTATTAAATTCAAATTCTTAGTTCTATCTGGTAACTCAGATTCGTTGGTTGCTCCATCTTCTGAGCTACACAGACCTGCTTCTTGCAGATACTGGATAACATTTTGAGAAGACAGTGATAATACCATGTATTATTATTTCCTAGTACGTAAAATTGCGGGAAGAATCACCTATCTCAGGATTACCTGAAATCTAGTATTTTTAGGTAGATAGCAACTAACGTATGAATATCTATAATTATTCGTACTATCTATTAATATCCCATCTAAATTACAAAAATCTGCCAAAATGCCAATATATTATTTGCTGTTTCTTTAATATCCCTTTACAGTTTGATAACTTGAATTGTGCAATCTTTACATTTATGAGCATAGCTACGTAGGTATATTTTGATTTCTGCGCTTATGTCTTTTGATGTAGACAGGTTTTCAGCTTTTGGCAGCTTTAATAAAAACGAATGACATTATTCATACTGCAGTATTGTTGTATTTAACTACGTAGTGCAGCTATCAACCGCATATATCAAGCTGATATTTTAGGGATTGGCATTTGGTATTTATTCTCCTCATCCCCATTAGCAATTACCAATTACCAATTGCCATTCGGAAAAACTCTCAGTAATAGATGTTGTTGGATGCTAAAAAGAGAGTTTTGGAAATGATAAAAAACGGTATTGTGCATCACATTTATGGGATGATTCACGCTTCTACCAATCTTCCAGACTCTTATATTCTTAAAATATGAGATTCAGCATTCATATTTTTATTTAACATCACCAAGCAAACAAAACCGGATATTTTAGCTGATTAAAAAAATATTTTTTTTAGGAAAATTTTAATATTTAATGCCCAAATTCACTGTAAATTGTCACTTTGATGACTGAATTTTTAATCATTCCTAGACATCCAGCGCAAATTTTCCTGTACCGCAGGGTTTGGTATGCATATACCACGAGGTCAAACTTAGATATTACAACCTTTCTAACAACTAACTGAGAATAAATGATGTTGTAGACAATTGATTGAGGGGTATGACCCATCATTAATGATTTGCTCAAATTCCAGTGTGTTTCAACAACCTTAAACTATTAACCCGTAGTTTATCTGTGTACGAATAACAAAACCCAAATCGCACCTGCAATAATGCAGCGTTAAACTTCTCTAGCTAAGAATAGAACAAATATACTATATAATTACCTAGGGCATAGGGCATAGGGCATAGGGCATTGAGTAATGGGTAATGGGGATATCTCCTTGTCCCCTAGTCCCCAGTCCCCAGTCCCTAGTCCCCAATCCCTTACTTCACACCCACCATTTGATTTACCATCAGTATCAATGCCAACACACCCAAAATAATCATTAAGCCTGAAGGCATAAACTTGCGGGTTTTCGCTAGCCGCAAGCTAAAGAAAACCACTAATGCAGCAGTAATAAAAGCTGCTACAAATAAACCCCAGATTTGGCCTTGTAATTGCAAAAAGGCTGCAAGAATGAGTAATAAACCGCTAACACTACCACTTAGCAGGGAAATTTTACTACTTGCTTGAACATAGCCAATGATGCCGCCAATCAAAGCCAAAATACCATAGACAAATGCGGCAACTATACCTAATTCCATTGTTAAAACCTGTGTAGATTTTGATTTTGCGGCCGCGGTCGCCAGACAATTTACCATAGCTGTTGAAGCTCATCACCCAATTGATTGATGGATAGTCAAGCGATGTTGTCTACCGGAAGCACTTCATCCTCTGCCAAAATTCAGTTCCTCCAGCGCCAAGCAGCCTCACTATTACTTTACCAATCTGTTCTGCAAAGCGAAGTGGGGATTGCTTTTCTGGATTTGTTGCAAGCGATACGATACACTGATGCCGATGGGCGAGGTTGCCTACAAGCCTACGGCAATTACTTTCACGCCTTGGCTGCGAGAAATCAAAATTGGGAAGATTACCTCATTACTCAAATTCTGATTGCGGAAAATCCCTTTACCAAGCTGGCCCAACAGCAAGAATTTGAAGATATGCCCGTTGCATTAGTCGCCGCAGCGCAACATGATTTACACGTGTTGCAGAATTTATATGAGTGCGGTAGCGCGGCTTTGAGTGAGTGTGTACAAACTGTAGCCCATCTACCAGTTTCACCTGTCGTTTGGTACAAAGAGCAAGATAAGACTGAATTAGAAACTAAGGCAATTACTTCTCTTTACCATTTGGATAATTGGGCTGATGCTGTAGAGGATTTAGCAGCTTATTATCGCCAATTTGGTACAGGTTTATTTGCAGAATATCGGGCTTTGCGCTGGCAAGGTGGTAATTTTGTGGGTATTAAGCATCCTGACCCTGTGAGACTGGGTATACTTGCAGGTTATGAGTCACAACGGGACGCTTTGTTAAAAAATACAGAGTTTTTATTAGCAGGGGAAACTGCACTGCATGTATTACTTTATGGTAGTCGCGGTTCGGGAAAATCTTCTTTAGTCAAAGCTTTGTTAAACGAGTATAGCGATCGCAATCTCCGTTTAGTAGAAGTTACAAAATCGGAATTGCGAGACTTACCGCTCATCATAGAACAATTGCGGGGTGTACCACAGAAATTTATTATTTTTGTCGATGACCTTTCCTTTGAAGAAGATGACGATGCTTTTAAAGCCCTCAAGGTAGTGTTAGAAGGAAATTTAACCGCGCGTCCTGAGAATGTAGTTGTCTACGCCACATCCAATCGCCGCCACTTGATTCGCGAGTTTTACACAGACAGGCCTGCGCCCAAAGATCACGAAGAAATCCATGTTTGGGATACCATGCAAGAGAAGCTTTCCTTTAGCGATCGCTTTGGTTTAACCTTGACCTTTGAGGGGGCAGATCAGAAAACATATTTGAAAATTGTCCGGCATTTAGCAGCACAAGCAGAAATTAATATTAGTCAAGAAGACTTAGAGTATCAAGCATTACAGTGGGCTACTCGCCATAACGGTCGTTCTGGACGCACAGCCAGGCAATTTATTGATTTCTTAAAAGCTGACTTAGCAGTTTTTAGTGTAAAAAATCATACAGCAGACCTTGAATAGGGCAATTGGTAAGTTGTTAGTTGCAATCTTTGAATATTTTCAGAATCATGTTATGTGCCAATCTTCACAACCGCAGACTTCCCAGAGACAAAGTGAGGGGTCATGTCTTTAAAAAGTAATGATGTTGACAAGGTGACTAGGCCAAAAATCAATAATAATATGCACTCAGCAATATTAAGCAATCGACTATTTCTAGGAATAGTAGCCTTTAGTGTCAGTTTTGGTCTTAGTCTTGTCCCTAACTGGGATTATTCTAAAGCCTTTGTCACAGGTATCATTACTGTAATTGCTACCTATGCAGCCGCATTATCTGTAGATAGGCGGCGCAAAAATCATGAAATGCTCATTTTAAGTTCTCTGCGAAAGCGCATCAAAGAACTAGAAGAATTAAAATCTCGAATTGCTAGAGAAGTTCACCAAATTGAAGAACACCGCAATTCCTTATATACAGAATCAAAAAACTTACAAAATAAAGTAGCTGAATCTCGCAATCAACGGGATAGCATTCAACGCGAACTCAGCACTTTTGCGGGACAAAAAAAACAGTTCGAGCATGAAATTACTGTTATTAGTACAGAAATTCATAACTTAGAGCAAAATAAAACAGAACTGAACAATTCGGTTTCTATGCTCAATGCAGAAAAACGTCGTCTGGAATTAAACTGTAACGTCTCCCGTTCCGAAATTAATCAGTTACAGCATCAAATTAGCGAACTTCTGCAAGAAAAAGAAGAAATAGAAAATAATTTAACTCTCTTAGGTAGACTGAAACCACAAATCGAAGAAAAACTCTACGAACTGCGAATTGAACTGCAAAGTTTAGAAGTTGAGTTTAACCAGAAAAATCAATTATTGCTAAATACCAGCAATAATCCAGAAAATGTAGAATCTAACTTAAATGACGTACAAACTAAAATAGGAGAACACCAAGTAGAACTCCAGAAATTACAAGCGCAAATCTTTTTATTACAAGAAGAACGCGACTTATTGCAAAGTCAAGTTTGGGAATTACTTCAGCAACTGGAAACACTTAATCCTGAACCTTTAGCAGATAGAAGACATGAAGAAAATGTAGAATTATTTCCGTTTGCAGAATTAATTGAACCCCTAGAAACAATAGATATCAAACCTGATACATCTGAGGCTTTATCTGAAGAATGGTATCATTTTTTTGAGCATCTACAGAATCATGAAATTGATGTCATCAAAGCCCTATTATCAGCAGAAAATCCTCAAACAACCATTAAACAGATTGCCGAAGTAAATATTACCATGCCAAATCTATTAATAGATGCAATCAATGGTAAAGCCAGTGATAATTTAGGTGAATTAATCATTAATACAAATGTAGAACCACCAGAAATTTATCCAGAATATATCAGCAATATGAAAAAAATGCTGGCTAACTATCAAGAAGATATATAATAACTCAAAATAATATGTCAAATTATTGATTTAACTGGCAGTTTCACAGATGACATCGCATTTCTACAAGTAGATTGTCTGCACCAAATTTATTAAAATATTCATACCATTGTAAAATTATAATAAGGTATGGTATATACCTGACTTAACTTGCTGGCTATAAGCCTATGCTTTCAAAATCAGGTGAGATCAACTACATGGCAAAGCTCAAACTCTCGAAAAAAATATCCACTGCTTTAATTAATTCCCTAAGTGCGGGAGTAGTACCTCGATTAGGAGTTGAACATATAGCAGTAGGTCGGGAACAAGAACTCAAAAGCCTATTACAGAATCTCGATGATATTGCAGAAGGGGTATCGGCATTTCGGTTTATAATTGGCAACTACGGTTCGGGGAAAAGCTTCATTCTCCAATTGCTTCGCAGCCGTGCTATGGAACAAGGTTTTGTAGTAGCGGATGCTGATTTATCCTCAGAACGCCGCCTAGCCGGAAGTAATAATGAAGGTCTAGCAACCTATCGCGAATTAATGAGTCGTCTCGCTACAAAAACTCGTCCCGATGGTGGTGCTTTAGTCTCAATTTTGGAAGGATGGATTAATAAAATTCAACAAGAAGTAGCTAAAGAAACTAGCTTACGTCCCAATGATGAAGGCTTTGATGACAAAGTTGAGGAAAAAATTCGGGAAGTTGTTCAGTATATTGAAGACTTAGTCCACGGTTTTGATTTTGGTAGCGTCATTATTGCTTATTGGCGTGGTTATCGACTGGATGATGATAACTTAAAAAATGCTGCTATGCGCTGGCTAAGAGGAGAATTCACCACCAAAATTGAAGCGAAAGCTGCTTTAGGCGTGCGTGTCATTATTGATGATGATAGTTGGTATGACTATATTAAACTCATAGCTAAATTTGTCGCAGAAATTGGTTATAAAGGGCTATTAGTTCTTGTCGATGAATCAGTACACTTATATCAAATATCTACTACAGTAACGCGAGAGAAAAATTACAATCGACTCCTCGCAATGTTTAACGACACCATGCAGTGTAAAGCCGAACATCTCGGTATTTTTATTGGTGGAACTACAAAATTTTTAGAAGACCAAAATCGGGGATTATTTGCAGACCAAGCTTGGCGCAGACGCACAAAAGAAAGCCGCTTTGTGACTCAAGCTGGGGTACAAGAATATTCAGGGCCAGTAATTAGGCTGAATCCGTTAAGTAAAGAAGAGATACTCACGCTATTGCAACGCATAATTGAGATTCATGCTCAGAATTTTGGCTATGAAAAGACTTTGAGTAATCGCGAATTAAATGAATTTGTGAAAGAAATTGTTAATCGTTTAGGCGCAGAAGCTTTGCTGACACCAGGAGAGATTGTCAGAGATTTTATTAGTGTATTGAATATTCTGCATCACAACCCCAAAATGCTATTTTCACAATTGATTCATGATGCTAAATTTAAACCTACTGTTGCCGGAAAAGATGCAACTTTAGATGAAGATAATGCAGCAGAATTTAGTTTGTAATTTTCAATTTGTAGGATGTGTTACGCCGTAGGCTAACGCACCCTCTTTTATTTGATGTATAAATGGATTACATGTAGCTTGGTTTCGTATTGCTGTTGGGTTTGCTTACGTCAACCCAACCTACAGTTTTTGGAAAGAAAAACATTGGCAAATCTGGTTATTTACGTTCACTAGCAAGTTACCTTATAGAATCACTAATATAACAAAATATCCGATAATTTACATAGAGAGAATTTATCAATATCTTTTTTCTTAATTAGCAACTCTAGAACTAATTTACAGCAGTCTTACATAAATTCGTAGCATTTTTCAACCCAGAGTTTCTTTGAATGTAATTAGTTACGAATTTGTGTAATTATGTCATCCAATAAGTTAGTTATCAATTAAATTCGTGCGAAATGTCGAATAAATTCTCTCTTGTACTAAAATCCCGCCTATAGATATCCAAACTCATCCTTGAGAACGTTTAAGCGAACCATCAGCATATAGTTCTAGTGGTACTAGCTGCAGTTTTCCATTAACTTTTACTTGGGAGTAAACTACTTTTACTAGGGGAGCATTATTTTGGTTATAACGTACAGACATAATTCCTTACCCTCTTGATAAACTTATTAACTTCTGAGGTTATCTTACCCATAATCTACTCAATTTATGCCTGAGTAGTGTTGCTTCTTCTGTATGATTATTTATCCTACTTTAGAATTAATAAAACAGGTTAAAGATAGGTATAAGTATGTCTTGACACAGATAAAGATTTAAAAAATATTTTCAGTCCTATCTCCGGGAAATTTCTGTCAGCAGATGGTTAACAACAGATGATAATAATTAACTTATACCGCTCTCATCTGTAATATCATTGCTAATACCAGAACTCGATCTGGCTTGGCTCACATCTTTAACTTCACAGTCACAGGGTTGATTTCCGCAAGTTGCGCCTACTAATACCATGAACACTACGTCAGAATTGTATGCTCGCCTAGAGAATTACTATCAGCAAATCAAAACAATTATTCTTAGCCGTCAGAATCCCATTACTGGTTTGCTACCTGCGAGTACAGCTATAACAGCCCACGGCGATTATACTGATGCCTGGGTAAGAGACAATGTTTATAGCATTTTGGCAGTGTGGGGTTTAGCACTTGCGTATCGTAAGATTGATGAAGACAAAGGCTACACCTATGAACTAGAACATAGTGCAATCAAGCTGATGCGTGGATTGCTGTTTGCAATGATGCGACAAGTTCATAAAGTGGAACGGTTTAAACATACTCAGTCCCCCTTAGATGGCTTACATGCTAAATACAACACTGCTACTGGTGATATTGTGGTAGGCGATGATGAATGGGGACATTTACAAATAGATGCCACATCAATATTTTTGTTGATGTTGGCACAAATGACCGCTTCCGGCTTGCATATAATTTATACCATTGATGAAGTTAATTTTGTCCAAAATTTGGTTTATTACATTGGACGAGCCTATCGCACACCAGATTACGGCATTTGGGAACGTGGTAACAAGATTAATCGGGGTAATGCGGAGTTAAACGCTAGTTCTGTAGGGATGGCTAAAGCGGCGTTAGAAGCCATCAACGGACTAGATTTATTTGGTGTCCGTGGGAGTCAAGCTTCAGTAATTCATGTTCTCCCCGATGAAATTGCGCGCGCGCGGGTGACATTAGAATCGCTATTACCGAGAGAATCTGGCTCCAAAGAAATTGATGCGGCGCTGTTGAGTATTATTAGCTTTCCCGCCTTTGCAGTAGAAGACGAGAAACTACGCGATCGCACCCTTAACGATATCATTAGAAAACTTCAGGGGAAATACGGCTGTAAGCGCTTTTTGCGGGATGGACATCAAACCGTTTTAGAAGATACCCAACGCCTACATTATGAACCGTGGGAACTAAAGCAATTTGAGCATATAGAGTGTGAATGGCCTTTATTTTTCACTTATTTATTTTTAGATGGCTTATTTAGGAACGATAAAGCACAAGTTGAATATTACCAGGAGCGTTTAGAATCCTTACTCGTAGAACGCGATGGCTTGCAGTTATTACCAGAACTATATTATGTTGCCGAGGAGAATATAGAAGCTGAAAAAGCAGCACCCCAAAGTCAACCCCGGTTACCGAATGAAAATGTTCCCCTAGTATGGGCCCAAAGTTTATATCTCCTGGGACAAATGTTAAATGATGGGCTAATTGCCATTGGTGATATTGACCCTTTGGGTAGACATTTAACTAGCGGCAAAAATCGAGAATCTCTCGTACAAATTGCCTTAATTGCAGAAGATGAAGACTTACAAACAAAACTCGAAATTTATGGAATTGAAACCCAAACCCCCAAACAATTAGAACCCATTCAAGTAAGAAATGCTGGGGATATTTCAACTATTTATACCCAAATTGGGCGCAACGATAAACTAGGATTAACAGGGCGGCCAGTGCGGCGCTTACGTAGTTTAACGACATCACGCATTTTTCGGATTCATGGTCAGACAATTGTATTTTTACCATCTTTCTTAGATGCCCAACAGTTTTATTTAACTCTTGATTACCATTTTTTGCTAGATCAAATTAGGAGTGAACTCGCTTACATTCAAAAATACTGGAGTGATTTAGGTCGTCCTACCCTGACTTTGATGTTAACCCATACCATGTTAGAAATTGGTTCGGATGCCTTATTAGAATTAATGCAAGAACTGAAAAATGGTGTATGTAATGGTGTCAGGGTAAAACTAGGGCGATTAAATCAGTTAATGTTAACAGCAGCAATTCAAAGAATTGATTTTCTGCGAGATGATGAATTTTCCCTACCAGCCGTCAAAAATGCGGGGTTACATTGCTATTATTTGGCATATCATCCCGGGAAAAATTGGCAACTAGGACATACCCAGGAATTCCAAATGGAATGTGAAACTAACTTGGGATTCTTGTTGTCGGCTTTACGTGCTTCGGAAAATATTTACGAACAAATTGAGTTATTGCAGACTTTAACTCGCTTGCAAGGGCTAGATTTTGATACTGGGTTTGGTGGGCCTAAGGCTGTGGTCACAGTAGACAATTTACTGGATGAAGTATATACCAAAGCTGGCGACTTAGGATTGTGGGCGATTGTCCGCCGGGTTGCGGGTTTGCGACAAATGGTTGATATTGGTTTGTCCGATGCTGTCACCAGTATTTTAGTACGAGGTAAGCAAATTTCTGTAGGTAGAGCTTACAGCGAAGATTCACTCATCACTGTACCCAAGTCTCACCATGAAATAGCCGAGAAGATTAAAAACTTTTGTCGTGAAGATATCCGCGATCGCGTTTTGACGCAAGAGATAATTATCTATCTGGGTGTGCTAATTAGAACCGAACCCGAACTATTTCGCGGATTGCTGACATTGAAAGTAGGCTACCTCATCCTGTTAATTACCAGCAACCTAGCTAGAGAATTAAAAGTCACTCAAGATGAAGCCTATGAATACCTAATGCAGTTATCACCGTTTGAAGTCAAGACACGATTGCAAAATGTCTTAGCTGAATATGCGGGGATGAGTAAGCTGTTACGTCAGCAAGAATCACTCCACGTCAAACAAAAAGAAAGTGATATCGATTGGGTATTACCATTCACCAATGATCCGGATATTGAAGTCCCAGCAGGCGGATGGCGGCGATTCCGTCAAGCTGAAGGCGCAACCGGACGTGTACCCAAAGACTTTTTCCAGCAAGTTTGGCTATTAATGAAACATTGCAAAGGTATCGTAATTGGCGATAAACTAGAACGCCGCAATCGCTTGGATAGTGAAATAATGCTGTCAGAGATGACAGCAGGCGAAAAAAACTTTGCTTTATTAGTCGAGCATCTGCTGAATAAAATTGAGGCTCCAGAATACCGCCAAGTAAATATTGAAGCATTAGTTGAGCTAGGAGCGATCGCAGCCAATAACCCTAACCTGCAAATAGAAGAATATATGGTCTTGGATGTATTAATTGGTCATGCCGTCAGATTAGCATGGTTAGATGCCCATCCCGAAAGAGGCGATCGCTATGATGAGGATAAGGCTAATGCTTGGCGATCGTTTTACAATACCTCTCCTAGAGATTGCGCTAACTATATTTTGAAAGCCTTCCGCTTCTTGACGGAGTTTGTCAAAGAGATATAAACCCCCAGGGAAATACAACTTCTACATCACAAAAAATATCCCCCTACTGAGAAAGCAGGGGGTGCGTCAAATTTTATATTTTTTAAAAAACTACTTGACAGATACAGCATCAACATCGACAGTATTTCCGGTGGCGCTAGAATCCTCGGGTGTAGTACTTGTATTGGTTTCTACATAACCCTTACGAGCTTTCCAGCCTTCTATCACGAGTCCAGATACCTCAGTCACTAGCAGGGTCAGCAGTAAAACATCATCAATTTCTCCCACAATAGGAATAAAATCTGGGGCGATATCAATGGGGCTGACAATATAAACTAGTGTTCCTAAAATTACCCACCAACGGTATTTGGGATTGCGAAGCGAATTCCGATACCAAGAGTAAACTGATTCAAGTGAAAATTTCATGTTTTGAACCTCCAGTTACCTTTAATTTTGGCAAATTGTGCTTAAAATTCCCGGTGGGAATAACCGTCCAATTTTGTCTGGGTGATGCTACTAAGGGACTTCCAGCTAAAAAAATATACAATCACTCCCTTGAGCATGGGAAGCTGAGGAGCAGGGGAGGAAGAATTCTACAATGATTTGCTCTGACTCATTGCATAATTTATTTTCTGGAAGTCCTAAAACAATTCAAAATACCAAATACCTGTGAAAAGGCTTAGGTCTACAAAATTCAAAATTGTTAACTCTAGAGATGATCGGCATTCTAGCTGCTGAGGTTATGTACAGTGAAAATGCAACATAAATATTGTGATTATGTAATCCGGCATAAGAGTATGGTAGTGGTGCATTAATCTCTAGAATTAAATTGCTTTGGCATAGTTGCTCTAGATATGCAGAGAGGAGACTTAAACCGTGGATATTTTAGATTTGTTTCAAAAAGGCGGCCCAGCGATGTGGCCCTTGCTGGCGCTGTCAATTTTAGCTTTGAGTGTAATTTTTGAGCGTTTGTGGTTCTGGCTGCGAATTCTCACTCAAGAAAAAGAAATAGTTGACCGCGTTTTAGATGCTGCTGCTGAGAATTGGGAAGTAGCAGCAGATATTGCTAGACAAGCTACAAATCAACCTATCGGTCGGTTTCTCTATGCTCCGTTGAGGCTCACGAAAAACGATGCAGAAACCTTTCGCTTGGCTTTGGAAGCAACCGCAGAAGACGAGTTAGCTGGAATGCGGCGAGGCGAAAAGCTTTTAGAAGCTGTTATTGCACTTGCGCCACTTTTGGGATTGTTGGGTACAGTTTTAGGTTTGATTCAATCTCTACGTTCAATTCGGATTGGTGATTTAGGAACCGAATCTGCTGCTGGGGTAACCACTGGTATTGGTGAATCCCTAATTAGTACAGCAAGTGGATTAATAGTTGCTATTGTGAGTTTGGTTTTCTACCGCCTATTTCAAAGTTTTGTAGTTAACCAAGTCAAGGTTTTTCGCAAAGCCGGTAATGATATGGAATTGCTTTACCGTCAGTCACCACCAGACTTGAGTAATACTGCAGCAATAATTTTGCGAGAATCTGCACGGGAAAATTTCACGCCACCCCGTAAACGTGGTAGAAACAAGTTTTCTAATTCTCCGGAAGTTACAGAACCAACTGATTCATTAGATTCTGAGAATAATCAAAGTAATTCGTAGTTGATAATTCGTAATTCGTAGTTACCATCTTAGTAGGTTTTCCTTTAATTACGAATTACGAATTTGTAATTCGACCCATCAAAATAGTTACAGAGAAACAATGAAAATAAATTTACATACTCCAGTTGAAGAAGTTCAAATTCAACTTATTCCCTTGATAGATGTCGTTTTTTGTATTCTGACATTTTTTTTGTTGGCGGCTTTGCAATTCACGCGCCAAGAAGCAATTAATGCCATTAATCTAGATTTACCTAAAGCTAACACTGGTACATCACCGACTGCGGCGTTACAGGGCAATAGCAATATCTTACCTGTAACTGTTGACGCTGTTGGTCAAACATATGTGGAAAAACAAATGGTCAGACGAGACCAATTAGCAGCAATTTTAAAGAATTATGTTCAACAAAACCCTAATGGCGTTTTAGTACTGAATGCATCACGGACAGCAACATACAACGATGTCATCGAAACCTTAGACTTACTTCGCCAAGTAGGAGGCGATCGCGTCTCTTTGGGAATTATACCAAACCAATCTCAAACACCTACTAATTCTACTCTTCCTGGCATTCCAGCTTTTCCCACTAACCCTGGTGCTAATCCTGTACCAAATACTGCACCAGTCCCAGACATCAATCCTCAAGGTAATGTTAATCCTAACTTACCCACAGCACCTACTTCGCCTCAAACTGGTCAAAATCTTCAGATTGCGCCCAATGCCACAACACCCAACAGAAATGTAGCACCAGGAACAAGCACTTCTACTCCTGCAAGATGATCTGCAAATGGTGCGTTAATTAAGTAACGCACCTTACTGATTATTTAGATAATTTATTTTTTGTATTACTTAAACTGTCACGTATTTAATTTTATACTAATATTTTTACTATTTTTATAACTAAGCAATTACTAGCCTTTTAAATTACAAATTCACTAATGAAACTCTAGGATTAATAACGGTTAACTGTCAACCGTCAACCGTCAACATCCAAAATTTAATGATGCAACTTGCATGATATACAGCTTAAAACTAAAAATATTCCAAATAAACTTTTCCGAAATAAAAAAACTCTGCTAATTTAGAAATAGTAAGCTGATTTTCAAAAATTGTTTCCCATTAGACTGAGTATTTATTCGTCTGTTTGTAGTCTTGGTGGGGGTAAATAAGTTCGTAATCAGTTCTTGAACCTTGAAATTTTTAGCACAAGGCTAACTCATTACGAACTCATCGAGATGAATGACACAGCCTATTAAGTTAAAACAGGTTTATCTTGCATATTTACTCATTAAGATAGCTCTTTCTTGAATAGAAAGTGGCTAGTTCATGACGCTGGCTTTCCAAGTTGATTAGACTAGCATTACCAAGCCAAGATAGACCTAAATTAATGCAAGAATGTGCAACTTAAATGGGTAATAGCTTAGTATTTTTAGCTCGAGACTCAGCACTTTTTCATTTCAATTCCTATCGCCATTAGCATTTTCAGGGTTGTGGAAATGAGTGAAATTTGGAAAATTGTAGTTGTTTGGATAGTAACATCTATCAGTTTGTTGATTATTAGTAAGCTACCTTTGGGAGTAGAAATTGATACTCCCGATAAAGCATTACTTTCAGCAGCAGTTCTCGGCATTGTAACAGCATTAGTAAGACCAATTCTCGGACTCGCTTTTGTATTACCCAGTCTGCTGACATTAGATATGTTATCCGGCTTGTTTACATTTATGGTCGCCGTTGTTTGTTTTAGTATTGCTGCTTGGTTAGTGGAAGGTTTTCGCTTACGCTTCGGTATTTGGAGTGCCATATTAGGAGCGTTTGCACTCACTATCATCAACAATTTAATTTACCGATTATTGGGTGTATAGCGATTAATCTGAAGTGAAAAATACTCGCTGAACAAAAGTCCCTAGTTCGCAGTCGATAGCATTCGAGTTATTTACTATTAACCAATAGTTACTTGATGGTACAAGCCCCTAGATTTATCTGTGGAATCAATCGAAAATCCAAAATCGTTTGACTCGAATCTAAAACATACAAACCCCGTAACCTGATGGTCGGGGTCAATCCAAAATCGAAAATAGTTTTACTATATACTATTCGTTGGTACTAGGAGGAGCAACAGTAGTAGTTGATTGTTGCTTGCGCTGTTCGCGTTTTTTGCGATCGGCTAAGAGCATATCCGCCATTACTACTAGCGCTTGTGCTATTTTATCGAGATTAGATCGGTAAAGATCCAAATCCTTAGTGAATTTATCATCAGACAGATGCAAGCCACTAGCAATCTTTTTCAGAGCTTCGTTGCGCTGCTTTTCGTCTTTGACTAATTCAGGATCGGAAATTTCCAATAACGAAAATAAACCAATTGCAAATAAGCGGTTGTATTTAAATTTAGGATTATTGGCGATCGCTTGCAATTGCGCTTGCAAGTCAGCATCTCTATCTAAAGTAGTACTTTGACTCAGCCACGCAATTAAATCATTTACTGGCAAGCTTTCAGCTATACCTTGCAATCTTTCAGCATCTTGCCTGTAGCGTTGCTCGTCTTGCTCTACAGCCTGACATAAGGCACTAAAAATCGATTCCTTATCCCGTTCTGGTTGGTAGCCTTGCATAAACCGGTCAAAGGTTGTGACAACGCCCAAGCCATAAATCGGATTGTAGCTAAAATCGACATTTACTGACAGCAGATGCATTTCCACCATCAACTCTTCCACTACCCGACGATAAATCGTGTTGATTGGACGGGTGTGAACAGAGTAGAATGTTCGCTTTGTATCAGAGACAGTACGGACGTTATTCACAAAGAAAATGTTAAGGGCGACGTGTTTTTATTCTCTCGCTTAAAGTCCACTTTGCCAAGTTCGGGTTTCCACTAGCGAGTCAGTGGTTTACAATATTTTTACATTATTAACTATAGTTTACATTTTCATCCTCATCTTAGCTCTGGCATCAAGCCATCGAGTATTGCGGTGCAAAATTTTTCCAACTGAGTAAGACAAAGAAATAACAAGTAAAAATGAGCATTAGTATTGATACAGAGATTTATATCTTAATATCAGCTTAAAACTACTATATTTGACTTTTTATAACTAAATTTATGAGCTTTTCTCCCGAGTTAATCGCTTTAGGTGAGTACCTAGCTGGCGAATTTGATAATAAAGAACAAGCCATTGCCGATCCTGTTTGGTATGTCCACCTCCGAATGTGGCAAAGACCAGTCAATTTATTTACAGAAGACAGTATTACTTTGTTTGCGGAACAAGCTAGTATTGTGAATCTTGATAATCCTTATCGGCAAAGGATTCTACGCTTACAACCAGGACATAGCTCTGATGCACCTGTAAAAGTACAATATTATATGTTTAAAGACCCTAGCCTTTTCATCGGTGCAGGTCGCAATCCAGCTTTACTCAACACATTAACAGCCAGCCAATTAGATTTATTACCAGGCTGCGTCCTCTCAGTTACTCAGCAAATAATAGCCCCTAACTGTTATAAGTTTGCTGCAACCCCACTGCCCAATACTAATTGCAGCTTTACCTATCTAGGTAACACCCTCCATGTTTCTTTAGGTTTTGAAGCCTCTGCAACAGAATTTTACAGTTACGATAAAGGAATTGACCCAGCAACTGGAAAAGCTACTTGGGGCGCAGTCTTAGGCCCTTATCGCTACACTAAGCGAGAGCAGTACTGAGTGGTGACTACTAAAGGAATAAGTAACATCAAAGGTAAGATAATTTACCTTTGTTACTTTCGGTTGGGGAAATTTCTCCAACTCAGTACTTATGACTCATAACTCAGCACTGTTTTAACTAGCGATGCTCCGAGGTACACCTTCTAAAGCTTCTTCTTCTGTTTCAAAGATTTCAAAGACAGTATCCATCATCGTTACTTCAAAGACGAGTTTGGCTTCTGTGTGTACGTTACAGATGCGGAAACTGCCTTTAAGTTTATCAGCATCACGCATACCAGCGACTAAAGAAGTTAGTCCAGAACTATCAATAAAGTTGACCTGACTAAGATTCACAACTACATGGCGACTGAGTTTGGAAATACATTCCTGTAACTTCAGGCGAAATTGCCAGGCGGTGGTGATATCCAAGCGCCCTGTCGGTGCCAAGACAATAACGGTGTTACCATCCTGGGTTATATAGGTTTTCTGCTCTATCTGAATCACTTAGCCTCCCTGTGGCAGTCCTTTGAGAGTTAACTACGTATTTAAAGCTGTTATTGGCGAGTCAAAAGACTTACTTGTTTGGGACGTTTGTTCCATTACTGGGATGATGCCAGCAAAATTAGTAAATTAATTGACTCACCATTAACAGAAAAATTTAATCCTGTACTTGAGATTAACAAGCAACAGCTAAAAATGTCACCTATTTTTACTAGGTGGTTATCTTTAGTAGTTTAACTCACTAAAATGGTGCTGAGTGTCCAGATACACGTCTTGAATTTCCAAAGGCGGAAAATAGCAGAATCACAGATGCAAAGCCCTAAATACGGACTTTCTTCGTTGATTCTTGCAGATTGATACCTGAGATTTACAGAGAAAACTAGAACTCCACAACCCTTAATCCGCAGTATGATTGGGTGTCCAATTTATCCAATCTTGAGGCTTGAGGAAAGTTTCGTACAATTCGGCTTCTGGGGTATTAGCTTCTGGTTGATACCCGTACTCCCAACGTACTAACGGTGGTAGCGACATAAGAATCGATTCTGTACGTCCGTTGGTTTGGAGTCCGAAAATTGTACCTCGGTCGTAAACCAAGTTGAATTCTACATATCTTCCTCGGCGATAGAGTTGGAAATTCCGTTCGCGATCGCCATATTCAGTGCTATGACGGCGTTCTACAATTGGTAAATAAGCTGGTAAGAAAGCTGCACCACAGCTTTGTACTAAAGCAAACAATTCTTCCCAAGTTCTTTGTGGTAAAGTTCCTACCTGGTTGCTATAAATAGCTGCTTCCCCATTGGGGTTAGGGCCGCGATATAAAGCACCTTGACCATCTTGATAATCCAAGAATAGACCGCCTACACCTCTTGTCTCATTGCGATGCTTGAGGTAGAAATATTCATCACACCAGCGCTTGAAGACAGGGTAATACTCTGGATGATGTTGATCGCAAGCCTGCTTCAGTGTTTTATGGAAATGCTGCGCGTCTTCAGCAAAAGGGTAGTAAGGTGTTAAATCCGCACCACCACCAAACCACCAGACTGGGCCTGCCTCAAAATAGCGATAATTTAAATGGACAGTTGGTGCATAGGGGTTACGCGGGTGTAAAACCAAAGAAGTTCCTGTGGCATAAAAACCATGTCCAGCCGCTTCCGGACGTTGGGTCAAAATGGAAGGTGGTAAATGGGAACCCCAAACTTCAGAAAAATTTACACCAGCCTGTTCAAATATTGCACCATCACGCAGAACACGCGATCGCCCTCCACCACCTTCTGGCCGTTCCCAACTATCTTCGTGAAAATTAGCTACACCATCTAAATTAGCCAAAGCTTTACTAATTTCGTCTTGTAGCTGTTTCATAAACTGACTAACTCTAAGTTTCGCGTCAGTTGGTGGGAGAAACTTAGATGAGTCTACGGCCAAAGTAGGGGTTTGCGAGTTGATCAACATAGATTCCCGAACCTAAATTACAATTTCCAAACAATCAGAAACTTTTAAATTAAAATTTCTGACCAAACACTTGGTTAAAATTTGCTTTTTTCTTACTTGTCAAGCATTTATACGATTGATTAGCAAGACTAGAGTTTATTGTCCCTCAAATGCGTATAGGCTTGTATATTGACGAAGGTTTTTTTTTGAATTTTTTTGATGACAACATCTGGTATTTACACAAGACTCTGGCAAATTAGTTGCAAACACTCTCAACCTTGAGACATCAATAGTTTTGGCTGGAATGGTCACAACTAGAACACCTAATCCCGAATTGTGTTCCACAACAAGGCGGTGTAATCTCTCTATCATCGTACTAGCGTCTGCGACCTATGGGGCTTGCTATGTTTAGGGCCATTTTGAGAAAGTTTGAATGAAAAGTCTGAGTTAAAAGTGCTGAGGAGCCAGTGCGTTGCGGAGGACAGTTGCGTGGGCGGGTTTCCCGACTTGAGCAAACTGTCCGTTGGGGTTCCCTCCTTTGTAGCAACTGGCGTTGCTGAGTGCTGAGTTAAAAGACAGTAACACTATGCCGTATCAGCTAGAGCAGGGAATATGACAGTTTTGAGTATCCAGTCATTACTCGAAAATCCCACTCAGCAATGATTTGAAGTCGAGGGCTAACCAAAATTGCCCACCATGCCAGAGTTCCCAGAAAGTCTGTAGCTAGGAGGATTAGGCAAATGCGAAGTTGTTTATCCAAATTCATCAATCAGAAACGTCGCCGATTTTGCGCTTCGCTGGTGCGGACATATCGAGAGATCAGTTCTGCATCTGTAGATGAACTTTGGCAACAGGTGGTAAACTTCACAGACGTTTCTTGGCACCCTTTACTCAAAAGTACAAATGTACCTTATGGATTAGTACCCAAACCAGGCTTAATTTTCCAGGCAGTAACTCGGTTTTCGCCCATTCCAATTCGGATTTTTGTAGAACGTGTCAATCCCAGAGAAATGTTGAGTATCAGAGTTTTGGCCCTGCCTGGGATTGAGGAACGTATAACTTACCGAGTAGAGTCAACGGTGTGTGGTACTTGTTTATCTTATTCTGTGACACTACGTGGTTGGTTGTCACCTCTAATTTGGTCTTTGTCTCGTCCCTATGTTGATCGCGTGGCTCGTTCTTTAGTGGAAGCAGTAGAGAAAGCTGCATTACAGGCAGTTTCTAGCCAGAAAAAGTCCATTAATGACAGTTGTTTTGATTTTTAGAAATTGAGGATTTGGTAATGGGTAATGGGGGATGAGGGGGATCAGAAATCACAAACACCTATTGAGTAATCCATCAACAAAGAGAATATTTACCATCAATAAACTATGTATTTTTTTTAAGATTTATTACAACGATCGCAGCACAATTAAGGTATCCAGTTACTAGTTAAGATACTTGCCACAAATGGATTTCTTCTTTTTGAAATTTAAATTTTGAATTTTTATGTACGATGTTCTCGATGCTCGCTCGGTGTTAGATGTGTTGCGACCAGTTCAAGACCCAGAACTGCAAAAAAGTCTGGTAGAACTGAATATGATTCGCAACGTCAAAATTGATGGTGGCAAGGTTAGTTTCACTTTAGTGTTAACCACACCCGCCTGTCCTTTACGGGAGTTTATTGTTGAAGACTGCCAAAAGGCTGTGAAAAAACTCCCTGGTGTTACAGATGTTACTGTCGAAGTCACAGCAGAAACACCCCAGCAAAAAAACCTACCTGATCGCACTGGTATAACTGGGGTAAAAAATATTATTGCGATTTCTAGTGGCAAAGGTGGCGTGGGTAAAAGTACCGTTGCTGTGAATGTTGCAGTCGCTTTAGCACAAACAGGGGCAAAAGTTGGCTTACTTGATGCTGATATTTATGGCCCCAACGATCCCACCATGTTGGGACTAGCTGATGCCCAAATTACTGTACGTCCTAGCGAGAAAGGCGAAATCCTCGAACCAGCATTTAATCACGGCGTTAAATTAGTCTCTATGGGCTTTTTAATTGACCGAGATCAGCCAGTAATTTGGCGGGGGCCAATGTTAAATGGAGTCATCCGTCAGTTTCTCTATCAAGTAGAATGGGGCGAATTAGATTATCTACTTGTAGATATGCCACCCGGAACTGGGGATGCTCAGTTAACTTTAGCCCAAGCAGTACCGATGGCAGGGGCAGTAATTGTTACTACACCCCAAAATGTTGCCCTCTTAGACTCACGTAAAGGATTGCGGATGTTCCAGCAGATGAACGTCCCAGTACTAGGAATCGTGGAAAATATGAGCTATTTTATTCCTCCAGATATGCCAGATAAACAGTACGATATCTTTGGTTCTGGCGGTGGCGAAAAAACCGCAGCCGAACTGGGAGTCCCATTGTTAGGATGTGTACCCCTGGAGATATCTACAAGAATTGGTGGTGATAGCGGCGTACCGATTGTTGTAGCCGAGCCAAATTCTGCTTCTGCAAAAGCACTAAGTGCGATCGCCTTATCCATCGCTGGTAAAGTATCAGTTGCAGCATTGACATAAGAATTACAATTTTGTCTGGTTCCTGGGCTACAGCCTAGGAATACAGATTTTAGTAGGCAAAGTCAAAGCCGAAGTAGCAAGTATGAAGTATAAAATTAATACATATCTAGCTGATAATTCCTAGCTTCTACTTAACGCTTCATACTTCTTTAGTCACTAAATTAAAATTTAACAGTTAAAGTCTAAACTCACACAATGTTGTTAAAAAGTTCGCTCCCCAAAATTCGTTGGAAGTATTGGGTTAAACCTTGGCAGCAAGTAGACTGGTTACTATTTTGTTTGCCTGTCGCCGTCAGTATATTTGGCGGGCTGATGATTCTCAGTACGGAACTCAAACAACCAGTCACGGACTGGTGGTGGCATTGGCTAGTAGCTACTATTGGTGCATTTATTGCATTGTTTATCGCTCGTACCCGTTACGAAAATCTGCTTCAGTGGCATTGGGTAACATATGGACTGACCAACTTTAGCCTCATTGCTGTCATGATAGCTGGTACTAGCGCTAAAGGGGCGCAAAGGTGGATTAATATTGCAGGTTTTAACGTCCAACCCTCAGAGTTTGCCAAAATTGGGATAATTATTACTCTGGCGGCTTTGCTACATAAACGCACAGCTTCTAGTCTCGATAGTGTTTTCCGCGTTTTGCTAATTAGTGCTGTTCCTTGGGGATTAGTATTTTTACAACCTGATTTGGCAACATCAATGGTATTTGGTGCGATCGTCTTAGGGATGTTGTATTGGGCAAATGCTAACCCAGGCTGGTTAATCCTGATGATTTCGCCAGTAGTCGCGGCTATTTTATTTAGTATTTCTTGGCCCTTATCAGAACCAATAGTTCTTTTTGAACAACTTAAAGACCTAACCTTCAGTCCCTTAGGCTTATGTTGGGCAGGGGCAATGGGTATTGTGGGCTGGCAGACTCTCCCTTGGCGCAAATTTAATTTGGGCGCTATAGGTGCATGGGTGCTGAATATGCTGGGCGGTGAATTAGGGGTTTTTGCCTGGAACCATGTCCTCAAAGAATATCAAAAAGACAGACTGAGCGTATTTATCAACCCCGAACATGATCCTTTAGGAGCTGGATATCACCTGATTCAATCTCGCATTGCCATTGGTGCTGGTGAAATTTGGGGATGGGGACTGTTTAAGGGGCCGATGACTCAACTCAACTTCGTACCCGAACAGCATACAGACTTCATTTTCTCTGCCGTAGGTGAAGAATTTGGTTTTATTGGCTGCTTAGTAGTACTCTTCGTCTTCTGTTTCATCTGCCTACGCCTGTTACACGTAGCGCAAACAGCCAAAGATAACTTTGGTTCTTTGTTGGCGATTGGTGTTTTGTCAATGATTGTATTTCAGTTGATTGTGAACGTTGGCATGACAGTGGGTTTAGCACCTGTAGCTGGTATTCCCCTACCGTGGATGAGTTACGGACGTTCTGCTATGCTGACAAACTTCATCTCTTTAGGAATCGTAGAATCCGTAGCAAACTTCCGCCAACGCCAGAAATATTATTTATGAGTCAAACAATTTTGGATTTTGGATTTTGCGTTCGCGTAGCGTGTCGTTGGCGCAGCCTCTCGTAGAGAAGACAAAAGTTGCGGGGGGTTCCCCCCGTTGAGCAAACTTTTCAAGACGGATTTGAGATTGACGCTCTGCCATAAGCGGATACAGCTTGGGGATTTGAGATTGACGATTTGAGATTTGTTTTCCCGCGCCACTACTCGACAAGAAGCGGGGCTTGTACCAGAAACAATCCACGCATCCTAAATTTCAAATCTAAAATTGGCATGGTCAAGCCATAAGGATGGAGATGAAGCAGGAAAGAAATTTCCATTACTTAATTATCCAATGCCCAATGCCCCATGCCTCATGACGGCAGTTGCTACAACGGAGGGAACCTCCGCAACGCACTGCCTCCCCCATGCCCCAATGACAAATCCCAAATGACAAATGACCAATGACAAGTATTAAGCTATATAACAGGAAATAAGCGAGGATAAAGATCATGATCCTGCCTGGAGCAACTGTTCGCGTTAAGAACCCCGCAGATACCTATTATCGCTATGAAGGGTTGGTACAAAGGGTAAGTGATGGCAAGGTAGCTGTGCTGTTTGAAGGCGGTAACTGGGATAAATTAGTTACCTTCCGCTTGCCGGAATTAGAAGTTGTAGAGACTATAGGTAAGAAAAAAGGGAAATAACACAAAGCATCAAGTATGAAGTATGAAAGATAAAAATTCATACTTCATCTTTTATCTTTCATCCTGAGATTATGCGCCTTCCTTTACCACAGTTTGCCACAGGCGATCGCCATCCTCATCACATTGCTGAGGTTATTGAAACTACCACTACTGAATTTTTGGCACAGTGTTTGGAACCGGAAGACTTAAGTTTTCCCCCTATGCCACCTTTTGGTAGTTGGGTTTGTTCCACAGATGAAGAATCGGGCAACCAAATTTATGCAGTGGTGTATCATGCTACCACTATGCCCATAGATTCCGTACATCGTGCAGTAGCTTTAGGGCTTTCATTGCAAGATTTGCGAGAAGAACAACCCCAAATATTTGCCATGCTGAAAACCGAATTTCGGGCTGCGATCGTGGGTTTTGAACAGCCTTCTCAGACTGAAGGTTATAATCAGCGAGTATACCAGTATTTACCACCTCGACCTCCGCAAATTCATCAGGCAGTTTATCGCTGTGATGCGGAAAAAATTATTCATTTCACTGAAGAACTAGATTTTTTACAGACAATACTTTCTATCAAAGGTGCGCCTATCGAGTCTTTGGCAGCAGCGGCTATTCGAGAGGTTTACCAGTTACGCAAGGCTGACCGTAAATGGTTAATCAAAGCTGGAAGAACCCTCAGCACTCTGTTAAAAGATGACTACGATCGCTTGCGGTTCATTTTAAGCCAGGTTCACCCATAGGTAGCCATTATCAATTACCTATACCAGGATGATTTTGGCTAATCTCCCAAAGTTGGAGAGACACGATTAATCGCGTCTGTACTTTGCTAGTACCCAGTACCCAATACCTAATCCCCAATCCCCATTACCCCTTATCCCCAGAGGGGACCCCGAGTTCCCCAATCCCCAATCATTAAAGTTAAGGTTGTTTTTAATTTCTACTCCTGGTAGCTTTTGCAGTTATATAGATCGGTCGATTGCTTTTAAGGTAATCGCAGCTTCACCATAGCCCTTTCCAGTTCTACCTATGGAACTCATTTCACAAGTTCTAGCATTAGAACCAACCTCCCAAGTTCTTGGCAAGGAACCAATTGTTCCCTTCGCTATTTTGCTGGTAGTTATTTTAGTGGTGCCAATTTTATTTGAGCGCCTGAGATTACCAGGTTTAGTAGGTTTGGTTTTCTCTGGGGTAGTACTTGGCCCTTCTGGTTGGAATTTATTCCAGACAGAATCACAGACAATTAACCTGCTAGCAGATATTGGCTTAGTTTACCTAATATTTGTAGCTGGACTAGAAGTTGACATAGAACATTTCCAGCCAAGAAAAAATCGTTCTTTCGGTTTTGCTAGCTTCAGCTTCAGCTTCCCCTTAATCATGGGCACCCTTACCGGGCGAATTTTTGGCTTTGATTGGGTGATATCAATATTAATTGGCTCTTTATTTGCCTCCCATACGCTTTTGGCATATCCCATTCTGAGCCGGCTGGGAGTGGTGAAAAATGAAGCTGTTACAGTTACCATTGGAGCCAAAATTTTTACTGATATTGGCGCTTTGCTCATATTAGCTCTCTGTATTGCTTCTGCTTCACCTCTAGGAGTATTTAATTTAGCAAAGCTACTTACTTTGTTGGGTTGGTTAATTATTTACTCTGTTGTCGTGTTAGTCGGCTTCGATTGGGTGGGTAAAGAATTTTTTCGGCGTTCTGGTGGTGAAGAGGGAAACCAATTTTTATTTGTGCTGCTGACTGTGTTTGTCGCTGCTGTTGGCGCTCAATTGATTGGAGTCGAAAAAATTATTGGAGCCTTCTTAGCAGGTTTGGCGGTGAATGAAGTTTTAGGGGAAGGCCCAGTCAAAGAAAAAGTAGTATTTGTTGGTAGTGTCCTATTCATTCCCATTTTCTTCGTTCACCTGGGGTTACTAATTGATCTGCCCAACTTTATTCACAGCACTACCAATCTGCAATTAACAGTATTGTTGGTGTTCAGTGTGATTGTTAGCAAATTTATTGCGGCTTTATTGGCGAAATTGCTATACCACTATAATTGGCAAGAAATTCTCACCATGTGGTCGCTGTCAATTCCCCAGGTAGGTACAACATTAGCAGCAACCCTAGTTGGGTATCGGGCTGAATTATTGCCAGTGGAAGTATTCAATAGTGTTGTGGCGGTGATGCTAGTTACATCAACCTTGGGGCCCTTAATTACTAGTCGGGTAGCGGTGGGTTTAGCTTCTGCAACAGTTACAGAACCAGCAATAACAAACCAACCAGAGCAGCAAACCTCAGATCCTGGGACTGCTTTTACTATAGTTGTACCGGTATACAATCCCCAAACGCAGCAGTATTTAATAGAATTAGCAACATTATTGGCCCGCCAAGCCAATGGCAGAATTATACCCTTAGCGATCGCCACTGCTGCGGCTAACATGGATGCACCACAGTTAGAAGTATCTTTACACAGGAGCGAGCGTTTGCTCGCCAAAGCCACAGCACAAAGCCAAGCTTTAGGTGTAACTGCAGAGCCATTACTGCGAATCGATGATGCTTTTGCTCAGGGAATTAGCAGAGCCTCTCGCGAACAAAAGGCTAGTTTGATCGTCATGGGTTGGGGTAAACGTACTGGGTTAAGAGCGCGTTTATTTGGTAACGTAATTGATAACGTTCTTTGGGCATCCCATTGTCCTGTTGCTGTTACTCGTTTAGTAGACTCTCCTAAAAAAATCCAACGGATTTTAGTTCCCGTAGAAAACTTAATGGCACCAACGTTACAGCCTGTACATTTTGCTCAATTGTTGGCAGATGCCAATCAAGCTCAAGTAACTGTACTCAATGTATGCGAACGACGTACCAGTTCCAGCAAAATTGCCGCCAGGCGATCGCATCTTGCTGCAATAGTATCTAAATTGGCTGTGCCCAATCCCCCAGAAATTCAAATTATCGCCCATGAAAATGTAGCTCAAGCCATTTTACAAGCAGCACGCTTGTATGATTTAGTTGTGCTACCTTTTACACGCAATCGCACCAGTCCTGGTGGATTAGCCATTAGTGATGTTACAACTCAATTAGCCAGACAATTAACTTGCTCAATTATTATGCTGGGAGAGCCACAACGTACTCACGCAGTACCGCTTCCAACTGGGATTCCCAGTACTACATCGGTTATGTAAAAATACCAGAGATTGCTTGTAGCACGATTTTATAAATTTTTATGTGTTTACTGAAAAATCTCTTGCCCCATTATCTTTTATCTGAGTTATAACAGTTGGCACATCTAATTCTTACAATACTTAATATTGTTAAAGATTTGATGAATTCTCGAATTTGACGCTCCAATCTTGAGACTATGTTTGTTATTTTGCTAATGTAATTGTATAAAAAAAGAAACTTAATGTAATAAAATTACAAGCGTAAAAATACGGGTAAATTTTAAAACCCTAAGTTAGAAAAGTCATACCCTTTTAGACTTTTTACATAAATTGCGTAATAAAAAATACGTAAAATAACAACTGACAATACTTGTACTGACATTGGTAAATTATGAGAATTTTAGTAACGGGCGGTGCAGGGTTTATTGGTTCCCATCTCATCGACCGACTAATAGGTGATGGGCATGAGATTCTTTGCTTGGATAACTTTTATACAGGCAATAAGGACAATATAATTAAATGGCTGGATAATCCTTATTTTGAACTGATCCGCCATGACATTACTGAACCCATTAGGTTGGAAGTAGATCAGATTTATCATTTGGCTTGTCCTGCTTCGCCGGTACATTACCAGTACAACCCCGTCAAAACTGTGAAAACAAATGTGATGGGAACGCTCAATATGCTGGGTTTGGCTAAACGTGTCAAAGCAAGATTTTTCTTAGCTTCCACCAGTGAAGTTTACGGCGATCCAGAAGTTCATCCCCAAACCGAAGAGTATAGAGGTAGCGTCAATCCTATTGGCATACGTTCCTGCTACGACGAAGGTAAACGCATTGCTGAAACTCTAGCATTCGACTACTACAGACAAAATAAAGTTGATATTCGAGTTGTACGTATTTTTAATACTTATGGCCCGCGGATGTTAGAAAACGATGGGCGGGTAGTGAGCAACTTTATAGTGCAAGCTTTACGGGGCGAACCTTTAACAGTCTATGGCGACGGTTCCCAAACCCGTAGTTTTTGCTATGTCTCTGATCTGGTAGAAGGATTTATCAGATTGATGAATAGCGACTATGTGGGGCCTGTAAATCTGGGAAATCCTGATGAATACACCATCTTAGAATTGGCAGAAGCCGTACAAAACCTGATTAATCCCGAAGCCAAAATTAAGTTTGAACCACTACCCTCAGACGATCCGCGTCGCCGCCGTCCAGATATTACAAAAGCAAAAACCTTGTTAAATTGGGAACCTACCGTTCCATTACAACAAGGGTTAAAACTGACAATAGAAGATTTTCGCAATCGGCTGAACAAGGAGAACAAAGCGTCAGTCTCCTGATTAGCACCGAGTATCGCTCTGAACTTTCGTGCAGGCTGAGTTTATTTGTAGCCCGTACTATTGTGGTAAGGTTTTCCACCCCCCATACAAGTTTGCGCGGAAAACTTCTGAGCTAATGGGAACAACAAAAACAACGAGGAGTTCAAAATAATGCGTGTTTGCGTCATTGGTACTGGTTACGTTGGTTTAGTTACAGGTGCTTGCTTGGCTCACATCGGTCACGATGTCATCTGTGTAGATAATAATGAAGAAAAAGTTAAATTAATGAAGTCTGGGCAGTCCCCAATTTTCGAGCCGGGACTCTCGGAAATTATGCAATCTGCAATTCAAGCCGGAAAAATTGAATTTACTACAGATTTGGCTGCAGGTGTAGCTCACGGAGAAATTCTCTTTATTGCAGTGGGAACACCACCTTTACCAAATGGTGAAAGTGATACACGTTACGTTGAGGCTGTAGCTCGTGGTATCGGCAGTCATCTCAACGGTGGTTATAAAGTAATCGTTAATAAATCTACAGTGCCCATTGGCTCAGGTGACTGGGTACGGATGATTGTTTTGGATGGCATTGCTGAACGTCAAAAAACCCTCGTAACAGCAGGTGGCGTTGCAACTGAAGATAAATTGCCAGAGATTGCATCTCATTTTGATGTAGTCAGCAATCCAGAGTTCTTGCGCGAAGGTTCAGCGGTTTACGATACCTTTAACCCCGATCGCATTGTTCTAGGCGGTAATAGCCAAAGAGCAGTAGGCTTAATGAAAGACCTGTATGCTCCAATTGTAGAGCGGCAGTTTGCTGAGGATAAATCTTTACCACCAGTATCTGTGCTGGTAACAGATCTAAGTTCAGCAGAAATGATTAAATATGCTGCTAATGCCTTTTTAGCAACTAAAATTAGTTTTATTAACGAAGTTGCTAACATCTGCGATCGCGTTGGTGCTGATGTTACCCAAGTAGCAAAAGGTATCGGTTTAGACTCCCGGATTGGTAACAAGTTTTTACAGGCTGGTATCGGTTGGGGTGGTTCCTGTTTCCCCAAAGACGTAGCCGCGCTAATTCATACTGCTGATGACTATGGTTATGAAGCACAATTACTCAAATCAGCCGTTAGCGTCAACGAACGCCAACGGCTGATTGCTTTAGAGAAACTGCAACAAGTCCTCAAAATTCTCAAAGGTAAAACAGTAGGTCTACTTGGTCTTACATTTAAGCCAGATACCGACGATTTACGCGACGCGCCAGCACTCAACTTAATTGAGCAGCTGAACAGATTGGGAGCCAAAGTTAAAGCCTACGACCCCATTGTTTCGCAAACAGGTCTACGTCATGGGCTTTCTGGCGTACTAGTCGAAACTGATGCTGAAAGACTAGCCGACGGTTGTGATGCTTTAGTACTTGTAACTGAATGGCAACAATTTAGCAATCTTGACTATGTGAAAATGGCTCAACTGATGAATCACCCTGTGATTATCGATGGACGTAACTTCCTTGACCCAGAAACAATGGTCAGAGCAGGTTTCCAATATGTAGGTGTTGGCAGATAGAAGATTAGAAATCGAAATTAAATCCTACACAAAGACGCAGAGGCTTGTTATTACCTCTGCGTTTTTGTGTACCTATGATGTTATGCAACCCTGTGTTATCGAACCTCGTTCGTGTTAACAATAGCAGGACTTAAGCAAGCAAAATTTGTCCTTGCGACCGAAACGTAGTGTAGGGAAGCAATCTCATAATTTTAGGGGATTACGTCGCTACGCTCGTAATGACGTAATTCCGTTACTTTTGCGTAAGTCCTAAATAGTAGTCTCTAGCCTCTAGCCCTTGGCCTGTTGCGAGGTATTAGGTATACGCTCAATCTCAGCATATCCACTGAAGATTAACTTTTGACCTTCAGTTTCTAAACGATTCAGTCGCATTTTTACCCCATCCAGGTCAAAGCGATCCAAATCGACCATATTATCTAAAATTTCCACCAGTGCTATGCTTAAAGTTTGCGATATTTCCCTTTGCGCTTCTGGTACCAAATCAAGTTCAAATTGAGGATCTTTGAAGGAAACTCGTCGCCGCCGTTCTACAGCCAAGCTGACAGTCATATTTAGGGGTACGAGTTCGCCATTATCTAAATCTGCTTTTGCTAAAATTCGCAGGCGATTCTCTGGTAACAGTTGTACCTGAATCTCTGGGAAAGAAACTGGTTTACCCCCAGATAACGCCGTCAAGCTAGGGACAGTCAGGTTGACTAAACGTTTTTTAACCAGTTCGGCATTAAAAGCTTGATTAATACCTGCTTCTGATAATATTACTTGGGCGATCGCCTGGGTAGGTTGCTTAAGAGTTAATTTACCACTTAAAACTGAGCCAAAGTCTATGGCAACTGCATCCGTTTCAAAAGACATCTCCTCGACTGCGAAATCTCTCCGGATGACTAAGCCACGTCCACTCATCTTGAAACTATCAATGCTGCCTTGCAACAGTTTGCTGGAGGGATAGCAGCGCACAAAGACTTCTACTGACTCGCTTTGGGTAAACAGGTGGCGAATCGTTTGGCTAGCGACTGTGTTGAGCATCCGCTCTCCCCAGTCTGTGCCTTTAGAATCTGTTAAACCAGTAAGTCCGCCGAACATGAGTTTTGGCTCTCTAGAAGTTCTTTGTACTTTTGTAACAAACTGTGAAGAATACAGCAAGCGATCCCCTGATAAATTGTCCTGATGGGCAGGAGTAGAATAACTGATGGTTAGCAGCTAAATGTATTAGATATTACTAAATTCTCTGCGAAAAGGAGATTTTTATGACACTAGATGGAGTACAAGTGTAATTTTAGCAGTCTGATACATCGTAAATGCTATATTAATTAAATTTAACTGATGATGCTGGCAATAAAATAAGTTTTTATTAATACATCAAATTAGTTTTTTTAGACCACTACTATAAGGAATAGTAATACTTATATAGGAATCCGATTTGATTATTGAAAAATCTAAGTATATGTAGGGTGCGTTATCACGAAGTGTAACGCACCGTATTCTCAGCTTTGGTGCGTTGCGCTACGCGACAACACACCCTACGTCTAGTTCAGAAATCAAATATGAATCCTATAGGCGCTGGCTGAGTATCTATAGTGAAATTTGCAGGTTATATTCAACTAAATTTCTTTCTTTAAAAAATATCGTTTATGTCCTGGCGGAAAGTTCTCCAGAATACCAAACTTCTGGTAGCTAAGGTGTTCATAAAAACCAAGAGATTGGAAACTAAATGTATCGAGGTAAGCGTAATTACAACCACGCTGTTTAGCAACTTCCTCTGCTTTCAGTATGAGTTGTTTCCCATATCCTTGACCTCGCAGCGTCTCTGCTACCCACAGGTAAGAGATAAACAGCCACCCCCATTGTGTTTTACCAACTAAACCCCCAAAAATTTCGTTTTCCTTGTCTCGAATCAAGACAGCAAGAGGTTGGTATACATCTTTTTCTATTAGGCGATCGCTATTATATTCAACAAGCTTGTTAATAACAGTACGAATATCCTCTGGTGTCGGATTCTCCTCAACTGTAAATTTTAAGTCCGCCATCTTAATTTCACAAAGCTAAATAACTTTAAATAAAGTATTTGATCAATTCTGTATAGCATTACTATTCTTTACAAAAAGTAGATATTGCTAATACTGATTTACTAGAACCAAATAGCGCTACAATGACACAACCTTGGGTTTTTTTAACCCAATTATTGATTGCTTTTAACGCAGTGTATCCCTTGGGATAATACAATGGAAGCAAAGTTATGTGCTGTTTTAAACTAGCAGAATAAAGACGTTTCGTAGCAAATTTGACAAAATGATACAGTGATACTCTGTATCTAATAAGGCTTGTAGCATCTCAACGCTTGTAATATTTTTTATGACTTCCCCGATTCGCTTTTTGATGTGCGCTCCTGACCACTACGATGTGGACTATGTGATTAATCCCTGGATGGAAGGGAACATTCACAAATCATCGCGCGATCGCGCTGTGGAACAGTGGCAAAAACTCTACCATGTCTTGAAAGAACACGCCGTTGTCGATTTAGTACCACCAGAAAAAGGCTGGCCTGATATGGTATTTACCGCCAACGCTGGTTTAGTCTTGGGGGATAACGTAGTTCTGAGTCGCTTTTTACACAAAGAACGTCAGGGAGAAGAGCCTTACTTCCAAAAATGGTTTGAAGCCAACGGTTACACAGTGCATATATTACCTAAAGATTTGCCCTTTGAAGGCGCAGGGGATGCACTTTTAGACCGAGAAGGACGCTGGTTATGGGCGGGTTACGGCTTCCGTTCAGAATTAGATTCTCACCCATACTTAGCGAAGTGGCTGGATATTGAAGTATTATCCCTACGGCTCATTGATGAGCGTTTTTATCATTTAGATACCTGTTTCTGTCCTTTAGCCAATGGTTATTTACTTTATTATCCTGGTGCGTTTGATTCCTACTCCAACCGCTTAATTGAAATGCGAGTAGCAGCAGAAAAGCGCATCGCCATTGAAGAAGCTGACGCGGTGAATTTCGCTTGTAATGCGGTGAATGTGGACAGCATCGTGATCATGAACAAGGCGAGTGATGCTTTGAAAGCACGCCTGGTGAATGTTGGTTTCCAAATCATTGAAACACCGCTAAAAGAATTTCTTAAAGCTGGTGGTGCGGCGAAATGTCTTACCCTGCGAGTAACAGAACCAGTTAGAGCAGAAATTCATGCGAATGTTTCTGTAGAAAGTCGGATTATTCGCCTAGAAGGTCACTTGCTGGATTCTGGCTTGATTAACCGTGCTTTGGACTTGATTGTTGATACAGGCGGAAGCTTCCAAGTGTTGAATTTCAACTTGGGCGAACAGCGCCAAAGTACCTCAGCTGCTGAAGTAAAAGTTTCAGCACCATCCCATGAGGTGATGGAAGAGATTATTTCTCAGCTGATTGATTTAGGTGCTGTAGACTTACCTCAAGACGAACGAGATGCCAAACTAGAACCTGTGGTGCAAGCAGGTGTCGCACCCGATGACTTCTATGTGAGTACAATTTATCCCACAGAAGTGCGGATTCATGGTGAATGGGTAAAGGTACAAAATCAGCGCATGGATGGCGCGATCGCTATTACTCAATCTGCTAATGGGTATGTTGCCAAGTGTAAAATATTACGTGATTTAGAGGTAGGCGAACAAGTTGTAGTCGATGTCCAAGGTATCCGCACCATCCGCAAAACAGAATCGCGGGAACAGCGCAATGCTCAAGAATTTAGCTTTATGTCCGCCGGTGTTTCCAGCGAACGCCGTGTGGAATTAGTTGTAGAGCAAGTAGCATGGGAATTACGTAAAATTCGGGATGCTGGCGGTAAAGTAGTTGTCACAGCTGGCCCAGTTGTAATTCATACTGGCGGTGGCGAACATCTATCGCGGCTAATTCGGGAAAGCTACGTGCAAGCACTCTTGGGCGGAAATGCGATCGCAGTCCATGACATTGAGCAAAATATCATGGGTACATCCCTCGGCGTTGATATGAAGCGGGGTGTCGCCGTTCGGGGTGGACACCGCCATCACTTGAAAGTTATTAATAGCGTTCGCCGCTATGGAAGCATTGCCAAGGCTGTAGAGGCGGGGGCAATTAAGAGTGGGGTAATGTATGAATGTGTACAAAATCATGTACCGTTCGTACTCGCTGGATCGATTCGGGATGATGGGCCTTTACCTGATACCCAAATGGATTTGATTAAAGCACAGCAAGAATACGCCAAACACCTGGAAGGTGCGGAAATGATTTTAATGCTGTCTAGTATGCTGCACTCTATTGGTGTAGGAAACATGACACCTGCGGGCGTGAAAATGGTCTGTGTGGATATTAATCCAGCTGTGGTCACCAAGTTAAGCGATCGCGGTTCTATAGAATCTGTGGGTGTGGTAACAGATGTAGGATTATTCCTCAGTCTCTTAACTCAGCAGCTTGATAAGTTGACAAGTCCTTATCGGGCAGTGGTAGGTTAAGAGAAAACCTCGCAAAAACTAAGAAAGGGAATGATGAGAGTAGCTTTCAAAAGAGAGTTGCAAATTAATTGGGTCAGTGCGATCGCCTTTGGCGCTGCGCTCCGCGCAATCGCTGATTTTATGCTAGCGGGTATGGTAATCGGCCCGCTAGCTGCTCCCTTTCTTGCTGCCTCTGGGACATTTTTATTACCAGAAATAGCCAATATTATTTATTTCATGGGCGACCATGTTTGCCCGCAACCGGATATGGGGTTAGATTTAGCACCACCTTATATCATGGCTGTATGTATGCGTTGTTACGGCACCGTCACAGGTTTATTCATAACGCGCTTATTGTATGGTGTAACTGGTGGTAAAGGTTTTTACTGGTTAAGTCAGTATGGTTGGAGTGGCGTAGCCTTAGCCAGCGTGTTGATGATGGCTTATCCCTTGGAATTAGCAGCGCAAGTTCTTGAATTGTGGAATTTTAATAATTATATTGTCACGCCTTTTGGCTTAATTACAGGTTTGGCGTGGGGATTATTTACTATGCCAATTTTGCACGGGCGGCTTTTATCTGATGAAAATTGACTCTATTTTTTATCAATTATTTCAAAACTTCCCCGGCATCTTTTTTGAACTTATAGGCGAACTTGCAACAGTTTGCAGTCTACATTTACCTCAGTAGAAATTAAACAGCCCTGGCGATGGATTGTGCAACTTAAAAGCAGAATAGCTTACCATCAATAAATTCTGCGTGAAATCGACGTTGGTGCAGTCCGTCGCAGGAATCGCTACCTTTACCTAAAACTTGAGATTTCAAATCGTAGCCTGATTCTTCAGAAGTGACTAACCCTGCATTACCGTAAGCAGGTACTTGTCCTTTCTCAATGACTTTTAAATGCTTGCCGTTCTGATTCGTACTAACCTTGACATACTCCCCAGCCTGAAGGCATGGGGATTCTAGCTTCAGACAGCGATTGCTGGCGTAGCCAGTCTGACATCACCTAAGCCAACAGTCGATGCCCCGACTGCACAAATATTGCGACTAGCGTTTTCGTCTCTTCCATTAACTGACTGACAGGAAGGACAACGCCACTCTCTAACTGACAAATCAAGACTTTCTAGAATATGTTTACAATTAGAGCATGTCTTGCTACTTGGATACCACTGGTCGATAAAGACAACCAGTTTATTCTTCTTCTTGGCAACCCATTCTAGGATTTGCAGAAACTCACCAAACGCTAAGTCTGATATTTGCCTGCCCCAAAGACGTTGCATTCCTTTGAGATTTAAAGTCTCAAAACAGAGAATATCGAACCTATCTGTTAGCTCATGAGCTAATTTCCAGAACCAATCACGCCGACGGTTGGAAATATCTTCATGCTTGCGTACTAAATTCTTTCTGGCTCGTTCTCTGTTAGATGAGCCTTTTAGCTTTTTGGAATGCCGCGAACTTGCTTTTTTAATGGCGCTTAGGGATTGCTTGAAAAATTGGGGCGATTCAATTTTAGTGCCGTCTGAGCAAGTGAGGAATGTCTTTAACCCAAAATCAAAGCCAGCGATTTTACCCGTCTTAACTTCAACTTCTGAGCTACCCTCATCAACAACCAAAACCATAAATAACTCACCTAACGGGGTGCGTTTAATAGTTAGGGTTTTGACTGTTCCCTCAATTTCTCTGGACTTCCAAAACTGGTAAACTCGACTACCAATTTTTACCCTATTTCCACCCAAAAACTTATAACCTGCCTGCTTAAGGGTGAACGATTTGTATTTCTTGACCTTCTTAAATCCTGGTGGTCTTACTCCTTTGTTATTGTGTTTGAAAAACAATTGGTAAGCTTTCTCAATGCGTTGACAAATATCTTGTGCTGCTTGAGAACCTACTGATTGCCAAAAAGAATTACGCTTTCTTAATTTGGCGATATGAGCCTGAAGTTTTGCACAGTTTAAATGCTTGCCAAACATCCGGTAATACCTTTTATGTAGAGCAATGCAATGGTTATAAATCACTCCAGCAGCGTTGATTGTGCGCTTGAGGTGTCTATTCCTTTTGTGTTCGTACAATTTAAACTTCAGTGTTTTCATGCTAGTATTATACCATAAAACGACGGCAATATGACGGCATGAAGAAATTAACAGTTCGATGCTCTAATGAAGAGTATGAAACGCTTTTGAAATACTGCGAAGAAACAGATCGCACTCAAAATGACGTACTTAGAGAGATGATCCGGAAGTTGAAGAAAAGCCGTGCTAGAAGCACGGGGCTTTAGACCCAATTTTTTGGTAAATAGGATAGTAAAATCAAGCCTAAATAATCACACTTAATCGTTACTTATATCAAAAAATACAATATACAGGCGATCGCCAACTTGGGAGAATGTCTAAGTTCGCACTCATGAACCAAATATTCAACCTTTGATGCGTCTTACACTTACTCATTATTTTGATATTCATGTTTCTAATTGTCATATAACAGCATAATCACTTACGTAATTTCAATGGCATAATCATTAGCTAATTATAGATAAAATCAAGGTTTTATGCGCTTAGTAAAGCTTTTATTCTTACTAGTATTTGCATAAAAATGTCATAAAATATACTTTAGGGCTATTCTGATTTACTTATAGCAGTGCTAGGTTAATGAACGTAGGAGAAAAAACAGTTGCAGACAATAAATAGCCGAATTTTCTTTCTACATGACTAGACTTTTATTTAGCCCCTGGTATCGATATGAAATTTATTCCTGCTGGTCTTCAGAAGCTATCAATTGCTAGCGTTGTTTTTTGTTCAGTTTTGAGTGTTAGCCAAGTTAAGCCTGCTACCGCTAGCAATTTGGTGGTTAATGGTAGCTTTGAACAAACCTTACTGACTGGTGGTACAGACATCAACGACGGTGGCTGGAAAACATACGACGAGATTTTAGGTTGGAAAGCTACTGAAGGTGGCAAAATTGAAATTCAAAGGGGAGCAGCAGGAACAGCTCAAGATGGGAAACAACTGACAGAATTGGATAGCCATTACTATACAAATCAGGACAAAATTGGCATTTTTCAGGATATTGCTACCGAAATTGGTAGTAAATATCGCCTATCATTTTTCTATTCACCGCGCCCTAATACAGAAGCAACGGAAAATAACTTTACTGTTCTGTTTGGTAACGTACTCAACCAGACTATTTCCGGTGGTAAAGGTGGTACGCAAACACAATGGTTGGAGTATACGGCTGATATTGTTGCCAATAGTAATTTGTCTCGCTTGCTATTTAACTATGATGTCAAGAATGATTCTCTCGATACCTACGGTTCTTACATCGATAATGTTCGCTTAGAAAAAATTCCAGAACCAGGGACACTATTAGGTATTGCACTGGTTGGTTTAGCTTTAGCCTACAACAGAAAGTTTGCTGCTTAGTTCTGTTTAAGCACTCTTGCTAGATGAAAATTTAAAACCCTAATTTTTCCAGACTTTTATTAATTGTACGTGAGTTCGATAAATAATACCAAATCTGGCTTCTTTACCCCTTTATCTTCTTACTCGTCTTTTCTTTGCGTTCTTTGTGTCTTTGCGGTTCGATAAAAAAGGGTTATTGAAGCGGATTTGGGAATCAGATATGACCTCTGTAGTAAGCCTCTTTCCTGGTAGGAGAGAGGCTTAAAGATTTTTTTGAATCAAATCAGAACTACGAACCTAAAATAACCCTAAGTCTACTGCGCTTTCTTAAACCACTCCACAATCCCATCCGCTAGCACTTTCGCCATTTTCTTCTGTTGTTCTGGGTTCACTACCTGCTCAAATTCCTCAGGATTACTCATAAAACCTAACTCCAGCAAAACCGATGGTGCAGCAGTGGGACGTGTGAGCGCCAAATTATTCCAAAACACCCCATAGGAAGGTTTGCCAAGATTTTTGACTACATAGTTATGCAAAAATAATGCTAAACTATGCGATTGGGTGTTATACCAAAAAGTGCCAAATCCCTGAGTCTTTTCGGCATCACCATCATCGGGTAGCGAGTTGTGATGAATGGAAAGAGCGATCGCAGGTTCTTCTTTACTAATAATTACCTGCCGTTCTCCTAAAGATACATCGCGATCATCTTCTCTGGTTAGTACTACAGTTGCCCCACGCTTCACCAACTCGTCGCGCAGCAGCTTGGATACTACCAAATTGACATCTTTTTCTAAATAGCCAGTTGGGCCACTGGCACCTGATTCTTTACCCCCATGTCCGGGATCTAGTAAAATCCTGATACCGGATAAGGGTTTGCGTGTTTTGTCTTTAATTATAGGCGGATGACGCAAAGTCAAAATCAAGCTTGTACCTTCATATCTCAGATGATATCCCCACTGTTGAGATTTTTTGAGATTAAAGGTGTATTGTGCCTGTCCGGAAGCCACCTGTCGCCAATCTAGGCGAGAAATGAGGGGATTATCATCCGTGCGAACAATATCTGTTTGGGCGGTTGTATTGTAAAGAGTGAGGGCAAAAGAGCGATCGCTTTGTTGTACACTCACAGGAACGGGAACTTCTAGCGGAAACACAATCTCTGTGGCGCTGGGAAGTTTTCGATAACCTACACTCCGAATAATAGTGTGTGGTGAAATAGCACCTGGTAAAACTTGGGTTTCTTTAGCATTAATCCAAGCACCATAATCTAGACGTAACCATTCACCTTCCTTCCCTGTGACTGCGGCTTGTGTTCCTTTTGGTAGTGGTGTGAGTCTAGAATAGTCAGTACTAGGGCCAGTGCGAGCTACGCCTGAGTCTGCTGTTACTTGAATCACTGGCAATTGTGTGGGTGCAAGAATTTGAATTTTGCCAGTACCTAACTGAGTTATAGTTTTACCATCCAACGCCAGCTGAAACTCAGGTGTTCCCAAATCAGCTGCAGCTACCATTGTTGTGCAACCTTGGTAGTTTCCTACGGTAGACTTAATAGCAGGTTGATTTCGCCCTGTTAAGGCAGCCAAATTACTTGGGAGTTGTGCCTTACTAGGTTGGGGTGCAAGGGCAATAGTTTGATTAGCCAAGTTGACAGTAACACTGGCGTTTGAAGGTGCGGTAGCACTAAAACAAATCAATTCTCCTGGTAGTCTGGCAATGTCGGCTGCTGGAGTAAGAGAATCTTTGGCAAAGGCTAAACCTTGTGGTAGAACAGGCTGAGTACTAAGCCTTGTCACCTTAATCTGAAGTTCTTGATTTTGGTGACGCACAGTAAACAGGTTATCTCCCAATTGTAAGGGGAGACTGGGAGCAAAATGGCCTGCTTTGCTGCGGGTAACTGCCTTACCATTAATCAAAACCTGACTATTTGATGGTGCAGTACCCAGAAAAAATATTTTTTCTGCACTGGTTTGGTAGTTTGTCTGAGGAAAAACTACTAAGAGAGATGAGTTTGCCAAGGCTATTGAGGAGGTGACAAGAAAGCTAAATATTACTAGTAGTACAAGTTTTTTCACAGCGAGAACACAGAAGATTTCACGATAGTGACTGTGGCACAATGACCAAGAAAGGATGAAGGTTTAAAGACTAAAGGATGAAGGTTAAAGGGTATTAGCCCTTGGTTTACCCAAGATCAGCTGAAATTTCATACTTCACACTTTACACTTCATACTTCAGATGACGGGATGTATTTTTAGAAGTGGCTCGAAATTCAAATTACTATGACTAAGTTTATCTTTGTAACTGGGGGCGTAGTTTCCAGTATCGGCAAAGGCATTGTAGCAGCAAGTCTGGGGCGTTTGCTCAAATCGCGCAATTATTCTGTATCGATTCTTAAACTTGACCCCTATCTGAATGTCGATCCAGGTACCATGAGTCCCTTTCAGCATGGGGAAGTTTTTGTTACCCAGGATGGTGCAGAAACAGATTTAGATTTAGGCCATTATGAACGCTTCACTGATACCTCAATGTCACGGCTGAACAGCGTTACTACTGGCTCAATTTACCAATCTGTCATCAATAGAGAGCGTCGCGGCGACTATAATGGCGGCACTGTACAGGTGATACCCCACATCACTAATGAAATTAAAGACCGCATTTTAAAAGTTGCCAAAAATACAAATCCAGATGTAGTAATTACAGAAATTGGCGGTACGGTAGGGGATATTGAATCACTACCGTTTTTAGAAGCAATTCGCCAGTTTCGGAAGGAAGTAGGACGGCAGAATGTGCTGTATATGCACGTTACTCTGTTACCTTGGATAGCCTCAGCTGGAGAAATGAAAACCAAGCCGACACAGCACTCGGTTAAAGAACTCAGATCTATTGGCATTCAACCAGATATTTTAGTTTGCCGTTGCGATCGCCCCTTACCTGTAGGATTAAAACAAAAATTATCCGAATTTTGTGATGTCGCTGAAGAATGTGTCATTACTTCCCAAGATGCCAAAAGTATCTATGAAGTACCTTTGATGCTAGAACGAGAAGGCATGGCAGAGCAAGTGTTAGATTTGCTACAGATGGAAAACCGCGAACCAAATCTCGTACAGTGGCAAAATATAGTCCAGCATCTGCACAGCCCCAAATACGACATCGAAATTGCAATAGTAGGTAAATACGTACGATTAGGTGATGCATATATCTCAGTAGTAGAGGCATTACAACACGCAGCTATATCCACTTATGGCAGACTGCGCCTGCGTTGGGTAAACTCAGAAACCTTAGAAACCGAATCAGCCGAAAAGCATCTCGAAGGTGTTGACGGTGTACTTGTACCCGGAGGTTTCGGTATTCGCGGAGTAGATGGAAAAATTGCCGCTATTAAATATGCCCGCGATCGCCAAGTCCCTTTCTTAGGTTTATGCTTGGGAATGCAATGTGCTGTAATTGAATGGGCGAGAAACGTTGAGGGCTTAAAAGATGCCAATAGTGCCGAGTTTAACCCCTATACTAGTGCCCCAGTCATTAACCTTTTGCCAGAACAACATGATGTAGTTGATTTAGGCGGAACAATGCGCTTGGGTGTTTACCCCTGTCATGTTCTCCCCAATACCCTAGCTTCTAAACTCTACCAAGAAGATGTAATTTATGAACGCCATCGCCATCGGTATGAGTTCAACAATGCTTACCGTAACCTTTTATTAGAGTCAGGTTACCTGATTAGTGGTACTTCTCCCGATGGACGCTTAGTAGAAATTGTGGAATTATCCAAGCATCCATTCTTTCTGGCTTGCCAATTTCATCCAGAATTTCAATCACGTCCTAATAATCCCCATCCTTTATTCCACGGATTCATCCAAGCAGCGATTGCCCATTCTCTTCCTCCACTCGTACAACAACACTAGTTCCCCCACACGCAAGTCAAAACTTAAACAGCTAATGGTGTAGACTGTTCTCTATTTTGTCAGCACGAAAAGTCTACTCTAGCCTTCTTGCCCAGAGCGATCGCTATACTCGCAAAAAATAGCATCTTTATTTCCCCAGGGCATTACTGGTGTAAGCTAGCAACAGTAATTTAAAATTCAGAATTATAGAGTAGCTTCTTTGCGATTTGAATTGTAAATTTTTGTGAAGTAGCAGCGACATCACTGGGGACATGAGGAGATTTTGTGGTGTACTGGGTGAAAATCATTTACGAGAGGAAACAATACGTAGTCAATTTCGACCGTATTAACGCGTTTTGTTATGAACAAAATGGTAGGGTGACCTTTTGGTTACCCGATTGTGCAATTCCGATTGTAATTAACCCACAAAATAACCATCAAGACTATCAAAAGATTTTGACTTATATAGAACGTGTGACAGGAGTCGAACTAGAAGATGCTTATTGGGTGAAAATTCTGTATGAAAATAACGAATATGTAATTAACCTCAATTGCATCAGTTCTTTTTGCCAAGAAGCCAACGGCAGGATAACTTTTTGGTTGCCTGATGGGACTATTCCCATCATCATTAATCCAGTGAGTAATCCAGAGTCCTATCAAAAAGTATTGCAATACGTTCAGAAAGCAACAGGATATTCTTTATCTTAGAAAATGTGTTAAAAATTCGTCATAAAATTTAAATTTAGCAATTTTCACCTTACCAAATACTTGCCAAATTCAAGGTAAAAGGGAAATAGAAAACCTTTACTATTAATCTTTCCTCTATAACCAAACCATATTGTTAGTTAAAGGCTAGGGGCAAGGCACTGCCTTGCCCTGATGAATAATTTTATATATCGTTAATACTTTTAAATTGGTAAAAGTTGTAGCAAAATCGCATCTTTTTACCTACTTTGTGGAGCGTTGTAAAAACGATAATTCACAACCCTAATAATTGCTGCCATGCCAACTTTGCAGCACCTACTATTCCCGCAGTATTGCCTAATTCTGCTGACAAAATTTGTAAATCTACACGGGATGTAGGCATAACTCGCTGCTCAATTTCAGCTTTCATTGCAGGCAAAAAAAACTGGAAACAGGCACTAATACCACCACCAATCACAATCGCTTCTGGTGTTAAGACGTAAATTAAACTCGTCAAACCAATACCTAAATCTCTACCATATTCCTGCCAAAAGTTTAAAGCTTCTGCATCTGCAGCATGAGCCAAAGTACTTAGTTCATGAGGTTCTTTACCACTACGGCGACGAATCGCTGTAATTGAAGTGTATTGTTCCAAAGAACCGCGATTACCACTATTACAAATAGGGCCATGTGGGTTAAAGCTAATTAATCCTAATTCGCCGCCTGCACCTTGATGCCCAATAAATAATTTGCCATCTAAGATAATGGCACCGCCTACACCAGTGCCCAAGGTCAGCATAATGAAATTTTGAAAATAGCGACCAGCGCCCAACCAAGATTCGCCCAAACCTGCACAGTTAGCATCATTACCCACAATCGTCGGCTTACCCGTTTTCGCTTCTAACCAATCGGCCAAAGGAACATCTCGCCATCCTGTCAAGTTGATGGCAATTTTTGCAATCCGTCCCTTCGCATCAGCCGGGCCAGGAGTACCAACACCAATAGCTATAGTTTGATTATCTGGATCAATTTGGGCGATCGCATCCACCATCACCGCCACCACAGCCTCGGGTGTGGATGGTTGGGGAGTTGCTACTGTCAAAGATTGCAGACAATTGCCATCTCGATCAAATCGCCCCAGCTTAATCGCTGTTCCCCCCAAATCAATACCAATTACTTGAGAATTTACCACTTTAATAAATATTTACCAACAAGCGCCAAGCTAGGGACTGGGGACTGGGGACTAAGAATTTTGGATTTTAGATTTTGGATTTTGGATTTTGGATTCTAATATAAACTCCAAAATTGTTTCCAATGCCCAATTCCCCATGCCCCATGCCCAATTCCCAATTACTTGTAAAAAGCATATTAGCTTTTTTGCGTTTTGGTACTAAAAAATTCCCAGTCCTCAGTTTTATTAGCTGCAAATTGTAAATTCGTCACATTCGCCACCCGCGCATTTGATTCAGCCTGCCAAGCGGTAACTGGTGTTCCCCGTAAAATCCCAGATAAAGCCACAGAAAGCATAAACCCACCAGTAGCTGCAGCAATTAAAGTCAAGTTGTCTTTCACACAAATCTCCAAAAAGATGAATGATTAAGGATAAAGAATAAAGTAAAAAATTAGGACACGCCCATTATTAAAAAAGATAGGTTTTTCTTTGATGAGTTCCTCACCCCTCTATAGGCGGCTGAATTTTATACTTTATACTTCTTACTTCAGTTGAGTGAACTATTTCCGAATACTATTTTGTCGTCGTAAACGGGGATTGACAAATTCATTTAAACCCTCACCAAGTAGTGATAACCCTACCACCATTAATGTCATCGCTAAACCAGGAAAAAGCGTAGTCCACCAAATGCCAGTAGGTAGGGCTTCTAAAGCTTGTTTTAAATCATGTCCCCATTCTGGAACTTCTTCTGGCAATCCTAAACCCAAAAACCCCAACCCGCCTAACACTAAAATCGCATCGGCAGCATTGAGGGTGAATAATACAGGTACGCTTTGAATAACGTTAAAAAATAAATACCGAGACAGCACTATCCATGTAGAAGCACCCATTGCTTGAGCCGCTTCAATGAACACTTCAGTTTTAACGCTCACAGTGTGGTTGCGAACAACTCGGTAATATTGAGGAATGTAAGCAATGCTAATCGCGATCGCGGCATTTAATATTCCTCGCCCAACCACAAATGCTAGCGTTACGGATAGTAGTAGCCCAGGCAAGGTATAAATACTATCCATTAAAAATAGCAGTACTTTATCCAATTTACCGCCCAGATAGCCGCTAACCATACCTAATGGCACGCCAATGACCATACTCAACGCTGTTGCTAAAATTACCACCTGCAAAGCAGCTTGAGCGCCAAATAGCGTCCGGGAGAACACATCATGCCCTAGGCGGCTAGTACCAAACCAATATTTAGCTGATGGTGGATCGTGAATCGGGTTAGATAAAAAATCTTTGGGGTTTTGCAGCCATCCCCAAGCTTGAAATACCGGAGCGAAAAATGCCAACAAGAGAAACAGCAGGGTGATGGCTAACCCAATCAACATGAATCGCTGAGAAAGATTCGGATTTTTCGGAAAACGTAAAAAAGACGGCAGCTGCCGTTTTGTCATGGCCATGAGCGATCGCCTGCATTGAGCAAGATACGCTGACCATTTTACATATCAGAGTAGGTATTGGGAATTGGGGAACTCGGGGCCCCCTCTGGGGATAAGGGGTAATGGGAACTCGGGACTAGGGACTGGGGATTTGGTGTTTGTTATTTCTTCCTTGTCCCCTTTCCTTCATCCGCCTCATCCCCCTCATTCCCAGTAAAGAATCCCCAATCCCCAGTCCCTCACAAACTGTTCTCAATCAACTGGCGATATTCGCTCTTTTGCTTTACGCCTTTGACTTCCTTCAACAGTTCCTTATTCTTGAACAATTGAATTGTTGGTGTTCCTGTCACGCCAGCATTTTCAGCAATATCACGGTCTTTATCGATGTCAATTTCGACAAAGTGAATTTTGCCGTCAAATTCATCGACTACCTTATTTAATATTGGTTTGAGGGTATGACAAGGGCCACAGCCTGGAGAAACGTATTTTACCAAAAGTAAGCGATCGCTATCGTGGAATAATTTCCGCAAAGCATAACCACCTTCATGACGGGTTGCATTTAAATTAAATTCAGCCTGTTGTTCAGCTTCAGTTTTGTGGGCTGCTGGCTGATATTCCAATTCATTAACTGGTGTTTCTGGCTGTTGATGGAATTCTTGAATCAAACCACTAGTAGATAACCAGCGTTCTGCCAACATTGCTGACATACAACCGCTACCAGCAGCCGTAATCGCTTGGCGATATTCATGATCTTGCACGTCGCCTGCGGCAAACACTCCTTCCACGCTGGTTTCTGGGGAACCCTGTTTAGTGACTATGTAACCCACCTCATCTAGTTCTAGTTGCCCTTTAAATAATGAGGTATTGGGATTGTGACCAATAGCGTAGAATAAACCCTTGGCGTGGATTGTGCTTTCTTCGCCAGTCTTAGTATTGCGAACTTTGACCCCATCCATGTGGCCGTTACCAAATATATCTACGGCCTCTGTGTTCCAATGTACATGGATTTTAGGGTTGCTCAAAATGCGGTCTTGCATGGCTTTAGAAGCCCGCATTTTATCAGAACGTACCAACAGATTCACTTTAGAACCGTATTTGGTTAAGTAAATAGACTCTTCCGCCGCCGAGTCACCAGCACCAATCACAGCCAGTTCTGCGCCGTGGAAAATTGGTGTTGCACCATCGCAAATCGCACAAGCTGAAATCCCGCGACTCCAAAATTCATGTTCGCTGGGCAAACCCAACCGTTTTGCCGTTGCACCAGTAGCAATAATAATACTGTTGGTTTTAACTTCCCTGTCTTCAGAACGAACCGTAAAAGGACGCTGACTCAAGTCAACTGATATTACATCCTCTGTATATAACTCAGCCCCCCAGCGTTCTGCTTGAGCTTTCATCCGATCCATCAGTTCCGGCCCAGTAATCCCTTGGGGAAATCCAGGAAAGTTCTCTACTTCCGTTGTTGTCATTAATTGCCCGCCAGGTAATCCCCCAGCCTGGAAACCTTCAAATACCACAGGCTTGAGGTTAGCGCGTCCTGCATAGATAGCCGCTGTGTACCCGGCTGGCCCAGAACCGATGATTACTAAGTTTTCTACTGTCGGGTTAGTCATACTATTTATACGAACTCATAACGACTACGTTTAATCTAGCATAACAAACTTCAATTGGCTACGCCAGAGGTGAAGCGATCGCAAATTGAAAAATAGGAGTATGTGGGCGCTTACAAGGGTAACAAGGACTCTCGCAACTTTTTCTCGCGCTCATTGATTAATAACAGCCCTTACCAGTGAATTAGCGAAGTCCACTGGTGATGAGTGTAAAAGTGCTTTTTGTAAGCTACCTTATTGTTTTTCAGTATTGACCGACCTAGAGGAATTTCTACTACATTTCGTTCTTCAGGCTGCTACATAGCTACAGTCAATTAGCAAATACATAAGTTGTTAAATATAGCACAAAAAATATAACTAGCTTACAATTGCACCTGTACACAGTTAATGCTACCAAACCTAGAATTTTATCTGAGTAGGGTTAACTATTAGAACTCCAAAATTAATAGTAGTGATTATGAATAATGTAACCTCTGATTTATGGAATAAAATCCGCCAACAATTTGATAGCGCACCCTATCCTAATATACCGCTAGAAAAGTCTCCTAAAAAGGATATTAGCTTACTATATATTCATAATTTAGCAACTGCATACTATTTGCGAAATCAGCAAGTTATAGACAGCCATAATAAAGTTATTTTAGATGCAGGTTGTGGAAGTGGTTATAAATCTTTAGTGTTAGCTTCTGCTAACACGGGAGCCAAAATAGTTGGTATTGACATATCAGAAGAATCAATCAAATTGGCAAAACATAGGCTTCAGTACCACGGATTTGATAATGCAGAGTTTTATGTTCTGTCAATCTATGATTTAGCAAAATTGAACTATAAATTTGATTATATAAACTGTAATGAGACTCTATATTTATTTCCTGATATTGTTCAGGCACTAAAATCCATGAAATCTGTTTTAAATAATGGGGGGATAATTCGAGCTAATTTACATAGTGCAATCCAGAGGTTTAATATTTTCTGCGCTCAAAAGGCATTTACCATTATGGGATTAATGGAAGATAATCCTGGAGATTTAGAGATAGAAATTGTTACTGATACGATGAAGTCCCTTAAAGATAATGTTTTACTCAAGGATAGGACTTGGAGTCATGATTTTGAACAGGATGATAAAAAAGAGCGTATCTTGATGAATTATCTATTTCAAGGAGATAAAGGCTATACAGTTAGTGATATGTTTGCAGCTTTAAGAGCAGCAGACTTAGAATTTATTAGCATGTTGAATTGGCGGCAGTGGGATTTAATGAGCTTATTTCAACAGCCTGATAACTTACCAGCTTTTTTAGCTATGAGTCTACCAGAGATTTCCATGGAGGAACAGCTAGAGTTATTTGAGTTACTACATCCTATGCATAGACTACTAGATTTTTGGTGTGGACACCCGCAACCAGAGCGCACTTTTACACCCATTGCTGAGTGGGATGATTCTGATTGGCTAAATACTAAAGTCTATCTACATCCACAATTTAATAACTTAAATTTTAAAAGCCATATCGATAACTGCATCAACAGAAGTCAAGTTTTCCCCATGTTTAGAAATGTTACCTTGAATAAAGAAACTATTTATATAGATAGTTCTATGGCTCTGTGTCTACTTCCTTTATTTGACAAACCATATTTAATGATGGACTTAGTAGAGTATTGGCAGCAACGTAGACCTATTGATAGCCTTACGGGAAAACCCATAGAAACTGATCAAGTATTTGAACTAGTGAAAAATACCCTATCAACACTAGAAGGTTTTGACTGCATTATGTTGGAAAAGCTATCTTCCTAGACTATATACAAGAGGCTCTAGTGCAAAGTATTTGCTGAAATATAGCAATAGCAAGGTTTTCAGAGTGATAGGACAGAATAGAAAAAAATTTTTTAGTTGGGTGATATGAATTTAAGCGAAATGGGTAAGTTCTTTATAGAACAAACAACCCACCCTACTCCTGGGAAAACACTTATGAAAACCGAACTAAAAGCTAAATTTCTCCAACACATCCTCGGTAAAAAGAAAGAAGGAGAAGGTTTCACCCTTATTGAATTGTTAGTTGTAATTATCATCATTGGTATTCTGTCTGCTATTGCTCTACCTTCCTTCTTGAACCAAGCTAAAAAGGCTAAACAATCTGAAGCTAAGACCTATGTTGGTTCTATGAATAGAGGTCAGCAAGCATACATGACAGAAAACGACGCATTTACTGCCAGTATTGATTCAATGGGGATTGGTATTGCTAGCCAAACTGCAAATTACAAATTCACTGCTGTAACAGGCGATAACAGCGGTCTAGCTTATGCAATCAACGACTCAAGCTTAGTAACATCAAGCAGTGGTTTGAAAAACTACGGTGGTCATGTGTACTTGAAAAAAATTGGTGCTAACTCTGAGTTAACAAGTGTAGCTTACCTATGTGAAACTAATAACGTAGGACCAAGAGGTTCAGCTACAATTACAGCAGGTGGTACAACTTGTGATAGTGATGGTAAGTTAATTAAGTAATTGTTGTATTGTTACTTATTACCAGTATTAAAAGATTGTAGTTCACCTTCCATGATAAAGATGGAGGGTGGATATTTTTATTTATAGTACAGTTAATAAAATAAGAAATTATTTATGACTCAATTAGTTAATGAATGGCAAAAACAAGCAAAACAGTATCTTGTTAATGAACAGTACAATGCTGCTGTTAAACTTTATGAAGAGGCAATTAAACAAGAGCCTGAAGTTAAAAGTTATTATTGGAATTTAGGATTATTTTTATTATTACAAGGTCAGGAAACAGAAGCACAATTTACTTGGTTTACAGGCTTATCAGAATTAGCAGAAGCAGATGGTGATACTCAAGAATTATTAGAAGTTTTAGAGACAGAAGCAACCCGACGCATCACAATTGAAGACTATCATGTTGCTTGGGCAATTCGTCAACATATCAGAGAAATTTCTCCTGAAAATATTAATAATCTATTACATATTGCTTATCTTATTACTAAATTAGAGGCATTTAAAGACGATTGCCCAGAAATTTTAGCAGAAATTTGTAACTATTTACCTCTCAACATCGATAATTGCGATATTCGTTTATTGATAGATGTTATGATAGAGGTTTTAGTTTATTTAACTACAGTAGCAGAAGCACTTGATTCTATATTTAATTTTGTGCAAGTAGCTTTCCAAGCATATTCAGATACCTATGTAATGGGCATGATTGAGGCTGTAATGCTGCAATGCATTAAATTTTCTGCTTTTTATAAAAGACCAGATTTAGCATCAAAATTTGCCGAGCTTTGTTTACAGAGAGTACCAAAAAATTCTCATCTTGAATATACAGAAATACTGACTCTATTGTCGCATTTCTATCAAAATGAGGAAAAATTTGAAAAGGGAATAGAAACAGCTAAAGCTTGTTATGATTTGAGCAATACTTTAGCCGAAAAAATTTGTTCAAATTATCTTGTTCTCAGAGGATTGATGACTTCTGGTAGCTATTGGCAAGAAGCTTATTCTCGCTTACAAGATCAGATTATATTAACTCAACAGCTAATAGATAAAGAACCTGGTGATATTAATATAGTACAAGTTACAAGGTTGTTTGATGCTTTATTTTTCTTACCATACTTTGAAGACCAGCCACAAAGAAATCACACTATTCAGCATCAACTATCTAGTTTCTGTCAAGCCAAAGTTACTAACTATTATTCAGAATCTTATAAATCATACAGCGAATATTTAAATTTACGTAAAAATAATCGTAGTCAAAATAAATCAACTCTAAATATAGGTTATATTTCTCATTGTTTTAAAAGGCATTCAGTTTCTTGGTTATGTCGATGGATTTTTAAATATCACAATCCAGAAAACTTTAGAATTCATTGCTATTTTCTTCATGAATCTGAAGTATTAGATAATTTTACAAAAAATCATTTCCTTAATCAGTCATTTAAATTTCATCAATTTGGTCTCCGCAACCATGAGCAAATTTGGAGCCAAATTCAAGAAGATGAAATTGATATTTTAATTGATTTAGATAGTTTGACATTAGATCAGGCTTGCGAATTAATGTCTATTAAATCTGCGCCTATACAGGCAACTTGGTTAGGTTGGGATAGCTCAGGATTACCATCAATAGACTACTTTATTGCTGACCCTTATGTATTACCAGAATCAGCACAAGATTACTACAGTGAAACTATTTGGAGATTACCCCAAACTTATATAGCAATTGATGGTTTTGAAATAGATGTCCCTGATTTACGTAGGGATGATTTAGGCATTCCTAATGATGCAATTATCTATTTTATGACTCAAAAAGGATATAAAAGGCATCAACCGCATTTACATTTACAAATGAAAATTATTAAGGAAGTACCTAATAGTTATCTTTTAATTAAAGGTGATGCAGACCCAGAAAAAACCAAGGTCTTTTTTGAAGAGATTGCCCAAGAAGAAGGCGTAGATTTTTCACGGATCAAATTTTTACCTTATGCCCGTAGCGAAGCTGTCCACCGCGCTAATTTGCAGATAGCAGATGTTGTACTTGATACTTATCCTTATAATGGCGCAACAACTACGCTAGAAACCTTGTGGATGGGTCTTCCCCTAGTTACAAGAGTTGGTGAACAGTTCTCTGCACGTAATAGCTACACTATGATGATGAATGCGGGTATTACAGAAGGTATTGCTTGGAATGAAGAAGAGTATTTAGAGTGGGGTGTGCGCCTAGGTAAGGATGAGAAATTACGACAACAGATTTCTTGGAAATTGCGTCAGTCAAGACATACATCACCGCTATGGAATGCCAAACAATTTACCTATGAGATGGAGAAAGCTTATCAACAAATGTGGCACAGATATCTTGATAGTTAAAATTCCTGGCTGATTGTAAATTGGGTTGGTGCGACGAAACTCTATAATTACAGCCAATTGGAACCCAATAGTAACTTAGTGAAGGGCACAACAAAGTCTGTTGTGCCCTTACTTGTGAATTTATTTAGTTGAAAAACGCTGTCAATTCAAATCTTGTAAAAACATGGTTTAACTAGCAGTCTGAAAAATTAAACTCATCCCAAATCAAATAATTTTTGCAACACATCAAGGTCATTCAGTTGTCAAGGTTCAGTACCTTGCGGCTAATCCTCCAAACCCTTATGGGTCTTAGTTTCTAGCCAACGATTCGCACTTATTCACTACACCCCACACCCGACACCCCACACCCAAAAGCCTTATAGGTAATGGGTTTGGCGTTATCTTAGTGCCATTCATCTCTTGCTCCCTTCTCCCTGTGGGAGAGGGGCTGGGGGTGAGGGCGAAACCTTCCACAAGAGCGGGTTTCACGTTAAGTTGACACGTATGGGTACTGCCGTGCCCCTACGATATGTCACATTCTGTTTTTAAATTGGTATTAGTCAGTAGTTAAACTTAAGCGTGGGAAAGTAGCTTGGATATTTTTTATCGCGCTATCTAATTGATAGATTGGTATCTCGGTTACTCGTGCTTCTGCTAAAGCTGTCTCATCTTCATTAATCAGAATTATTCGACCATCGATCAGAGGTAACAGATATCGCCATTGTATATCCCCCAACTTATCTATTAAAGAAATATTTATGGTATCAGTAATATCTAAATCTTCCATCAAAAGATTCATGGCGACACTAGATAAAAATATTTCTGCATCTTCAGTAGTTATATTAGCTGTATAAATCAACAAGCTAATCTTTTCACTTTCAGGATGAGTTGCTAAAGCTTGAATTATTTCTTGTAACTCTAAACCGAGTTCTTCTTCTGATTGTGACCAATCGGGAAAGATGATGAGATTAATATCTTTTAAATTTAAGGATAACAAAGTTGCATCAATTAGCGCCTTGCTAACTGTTCCAGCCATCTTTGTCCAGGAGAACTTTTGAGCCTGCGCTAAACCTGCTGTAATTAAGGCATTACGTACTATAGGCTTTTGTACTTCGCACATAGCATTTGCCAATGCATCAACATCATCCTCTTGAACATAAATAACTGCATCTCCTGCTACTTCAGGAATAGAAGCATTAGGACAGGTGATAACAGGACAACCACAAGCCATTGCTTCAACTACAGGCATTCCAAAACCTTCATATTTAGAAGGATAAACTAATGCCACTGCACCAGAGTAAGCTATAGCTAATTCTTCATCACTAAGTTGTAGTGTATGAATAGCGCTACCTGAAGTATAAGCTCTATATTCTGGCTCTAACATACTACCAGCGCCAGTAGAAATAATATCGAATCCGTGGCTAGTAGTAAGTTGTGAAAAAGCACGGAAGAATAAAATACTATTTTTATAACCGCTACCACCACCAACTACTAAGAAGTAAGGTTTATGAATACCGTATTTATTTTGGAAAGCATTGACTAATTCTGCTTGGGCTGGTGAAAAAGTATTGCTAACCCCACAATGAGCTACAGTGACAGATTCTAAAGCTATATTATCGAAATATCTAGCTAAGTCATGGGCTGTATTTTCAGAAATAGATATATATCCTGAGGCGTTTTGAATCGCTTGATGCTTTTCTTTCCACATAGGATGATTTAAATCCCATCCCATCACTTCTGGAATCATGTCATAAGCCATGAATACAGAAGGCGTTGTAATTGGAGAAGTATAGTAAGTAGAAATAAATAATTTTGCTTCTTGTTCATCACAGATGTGTTGAAGCATCTTTTTATCAGCTGCGGTATTGTTATAGTCGTATGGGGGAATTGTCAGATAACGGATACCATTAATTTTTGGTGCAGTGTTGGCTCTATTTAAGACTAAAATATGATTTGTAAATTCAGTGTTTGCCCATTCTTCTAGTAGCGATCGCCAAACTCTAGCTATTCCTGTTTTATATAATTGGAAAAAGACTCCGTCAATGATAATTTGTGGTTGAGTATGGACATTAAAAATTAAGTTGAAATAATTTTTAATGAAATCTAAATCTCTATTTTTACTAAATTTTAGGTGGTTATCTAAATCTTGAGTATATTGGTAATCTATAAACTGTAAGCCTTCTGCTGTTAATAAAATATTCCAAGGTCGAATATCAGCAACATTATCTAGCTTTTCCAGCCTATCAAATTCAGCCTCAATTTTCTGATTACAAGTTTCATAATTAGGTACTAAAATCTCTCCAATTTGAGCAACATCAGATAGAAGTACGCCCGGAACAGTTCTAATATCTTGATTAAGATGTGATTTGTGAATTATTAATCCTTCTGCATCAGTTTTTAGAAAATAATTACGAGGTTGTAAAGGATAACCTATATAGGGAAAAATAGATTCTCTGGCATAATTAGGAGAATCAGCATAATAAAATGAACGTTTTAAATCAGTATCACAATGGGTTGCAGCTTCATAAGACATTTTGATAAAAACAGGTTTAAATTGACTAATTTTTTCTAAAGTAAGTTGTTTTTTCAATATATCCTTACCACAAACTCTTGACTCATCAGGGTGAGGAAGTTCAATAATAAAAGATTTAGAAATTTCATTTAATTCTGTTAGAAAATTTTCTGCATCTGGAATATGATGTAAAACTGATAACAAAAGAGTTACATCAAAGTAAACACATGCTTGGGTAGCTTTATATAACCATTCTGTCGTGACTTCAGAGTGAATTAAAATTACATTATTGACACCTTCTAATTTAATTAATGCCTGTTGCAAACGTGCATAAGGATATTGTTTTTCAATACTTATAAAAACATTTTGAGGAAATAATTTAGCTAAGTTAATAGTAAAAAATCCTACATTAGACCCAATATCGAGAATAGTTTGTTTGGGTTTAATATAATTTCTAATGACTTCTAACCTTTCAAAATCGTTAGCTCTAACTCCTTCTCTAATTAATTCTCCATGCAAATAGATAGATTGATAGACTTCAGGTAAATCATCTATTAAGTTTTCTAATTTTGATAGTTCTTGTGAGTTAATTTTCATAAAATTAATGCCAAAATTTAATAATTTAACATTGCCTATTAGAAAAATCAGTTATATAACTTGATTAACTAACCAGTAATTGATGCCATTGATTCATTAATGTTTCCAATTCTGAGTGGCTTTTAAGTGGATTCTCTAAAACTTGCCAAAATGCAATATAACGATCAATCAATTGAGCGATAAGTGCACCGGAAGATTTAATATTATGATTAACAATTGAGTCACGATGCTGCTTTTGGCTCTCAATTTCAATGAGATTATGGAAAGAGCTATCAGAAGCGAATACTTCCTGTAGTTCTTTTAATGGCTTAAAAAGAATATCTTTTGAAATCAGACTAGATTGAGGTTGTAGCTGGTTTGGATCTGCATTAAAACGACCTGTTTCTATACTGATACCAAATGAGAGAAATTCTATACTAACGGATGATTGATCGGTAACTAATACATCTACGAAAGGAAATAAGCTACAGATATTTAATTTTCTAGGTGCAACAATAATGTTGGGTAGGTTATAAGCTAAAGCTGTTTCCTCCATTTCTTGAACAGAACGAAGAGAACTTTCATATATTACTTCTGCACCCTGCGGATAGGCTTGACCTGGATTTACATAAATATGATTCTTAATAATTACGTTACATTGAAGATTTTTAAATAGAGGTAATAATTGTTCCCATTCCCTTGTATATCCCCAAGTTGGTGCATATAAAATAGTATATTTATACGGTAAGTTAGATAATTTTTGGGCAAGTTCGCTATATTCTTTAGGAATTTGCATTTTGTCATATTTTGGCCACCCTCCTTGCAAAATTAATCTTGTAGGTTGTTGAAAAGCCTGTGCGTAAGTTGAGCCTAATATTTTTTGAGCATGATGGTAATGAACATCTCCAGGAACGAAGATAATATTAAAGTCTCTTAACCTATTTTTTTCTATTTCATAAGCATCTATATCTCCCAAATCATGATGTAAATAAAATAAATATTGATAACTATTAACAGATTTTTTAATATGAGGATGATGTTGAGTATGATCCAACAAAATAGCTGCCTGTGCATCTGTTGGTTGTTGATTAGGGCCAATTAACCAACGACAGTCAAAATGTTGACTCATGCTTTCAAATACAGATAATCCTGCCTGTGCTTGTAAATCATGATAAGCAATAAAATCTACTCGAATTGGCTGACTTACAAAACAGGATTTATCAGTAGATGAACACCTTTGTAAAAGATTAGTTGTCGAAATATTTTTTGTATAAGGAACTAGTTTAAGACGACCTTGCTTTTGAATTTCTCCATACCAGTTTTTGAGATTTTCTTCATTGACATCATCCCCATGACAAACATAGTCAATATTTAAGCTTTCTAAATATTCTAAAGTCACATTTAAAGGAGCATTGGGAATAACTTCATCAACATAGCGGCAACTTTCAACGACTGCCATTCTTTCAACCATATTCATAATAGGTTGGCGTTTATATCCAGCAACAGTATCATCAGAGTGGATACCTACAACTAATTGATCGCCTAAAGATTTTGCTTGACTGAGAAAGTTGACATGACCTGCATGAAATAAATCAGCTACCATATCAACATAAATTCGGATTGGTTTGGTATTGTGCATAAATATATGAATAAAATTTTAAAATTCTGAGAAATATCTATGATTAATTAGTCTTAATTAAGACATTAAATCTATCTAGATTATAAAAACCTTGACTAATTTCTGCCATAGGAAAATTTTGCGGTTTAAATAAAAGATGTTCCGAGCGATGAGATTGAATTGGTAAATCTCCTATGAATATAGATGTTTTGGACACTCGGCTCATTTCTTCAATTACATTTTGAGCATATTGGAGGTTAGGAAAATAGTGAAATACGCTATAAGAAAAGGCTTTATCAAATGACTTATCCTTAAAAATTAAATTATCAGCCGAACCGTGAAGAACTGAGTTACAAAGTAATTTAATATGTTTCTTTACTAGAGATTGAGAATAATCAACTCCTACATAGTTACAATCTAAATATTGAGCCAACATGCCTGCACCACAACCAACTTCTAAAATTTTATCTGTAGGTTGAATGTCTAGTATTTTAGTTATTTGATTAGCAACAAAATTTGGATCAATTGTTGTCTCTTCATATCCATTTAACTCTTTTAAATCTTCTGTTTCTAAACTTCCCTTTCTCTCCCAAACTTCATGCCAGTCTAAAGACATAAATATACCTTTATAATTTAATTGCTTTGGCTAAAAATAATTTTTCAAAACATTGAATTAGTTCTTGAATTTCACTGTGATAAATATTGCCCATATTAGCAATCCTAAATATAGTTTTTTCTAGACCACCCTGTCCAGCATATATTATAAATTTATGTTTTTTTAACTGCTTATGTATATCGTAGTACGAATAATCAGGCGGTAATCGATAGGATTTTAAAACGCAAGAATAGTCAGCATAATTTAATAATGTTCTTATTCCTAGAGATTGCAAACTATTTTGAATAATTTGTGAGCGGTTTTTATATAATTCATTTCTACTTTGCCATCCGCCTTCCTCTTCTAATTCTTTTAAGGCTTCCTGTAAAGCATAGCTAACTTGAACAGATTGAGTAAAAGGAGAATAACCTTCTAGCTGTTGTTGGTGATAGCCATAAATATCAAGATATAGACTGGATGCTGCTGTATAACGAGACTCAAATACAGATTTTTTAGTCAGTACAAATGATAATCCGGGTACACCATGTAAGCATTTATTAACAGTTGCAGCACAAGCTTCTAAATTCCACTCAGAAAATTGGATGTTTTCTGCACCAAAGCTGGACACGCAATCTAGTAACAAAGCAACATTTCGACTTCGACAAATTTCGCCTAATTTGGCTATATCATTTAATCTTCCTGTTGTGGTTTCATGGTGAACAGCAACAACATGAGTAAAGCTAGAATCTTGGGTTAGATGCTGCTCTACTGCATCGCAATTCATTGGCTCTTCCCAAGGCGATGTGACTACTACCAAATTTTTCTGATGGATTTTCACCATTTTGGCCATGCGTTCACCATAAACACCATTGGTAACAATCAAAGCTTTTCCTGATTGTGGTATCAGGCTTGATAGCATGGCTTCTACTGCACAAGTACCTGAACCTGTGAGTACAATAGCTTCATAATTTCCTACAGCTTCTGGATATACACTAACTAAGCGACTTTTAATGTCTAACATCAATTGAGCAAATTCTGGCTCTCGATGGCACAAATCTTCTCTAAGCAAAGCTTGGCGAACTCTCTCGCTTAGTGTTACAGGGCCAGGATTAAGTAGAATATTACGATGGTTGATAGTCATTTATTTTGTAAAAATTCTCGTAAACGTTGAGCCACTTCTGGCGGTGTAATTTTGGGGCGAGGTAGTTGTTCTGGGATACCAGGTTTGATTTTAATGTGCAGGAAAGTTAGTTCTTTGGAAGGTGATTTTAAGTAATTTTCTAGCTCTTCTGGAGTATATATACAAGCAACTTTTTGATAACCGCAAGCTGATGCGATCGCACTAAAATTAATAGAATGCGAAACAGTAGATTGACCGCCAGTAGATTCATGGCATTGATTGTCAAGTAAAATGTGGAGCAAATTTGCTGGACGTTCATAACCAATAGTAGCTAATGCACCTAAACGCATTAGTGCTGCTCCATCTCCATCCAAAACAATTACACGCTGTTGGGGTTTACTAATTGCTATACCCAATCCTAAACTTGAAACGCATCCCATCGACCCAACCATATAAAATTGGGATGCATTATCTGCAATAGAATAGAGTTCACGACCACAATAACCTGTGGTCGCTAATAAAATATCATTAGAACTCATATAATTTTGAATATTTTTGAGCATTTCATGGCGGCTAAAACTTGCTTCTCCTTCTAATTCTGCAGTATTTGCCGTTAACGAATAAGACTTAACCTTGAGGACAGAATTAAGGGAACAAGTTTCGATTGAACCTTTTTTCATTACTAAAGCGTAAGGTTTTTGTTCAATCCTCATTATTTGCACTGCACGCTTTAAAGTAGGCTGAATTTCATCAACCTCTGTGGGGAAATATTCCCAAGGTATTTGCATCAGTTCCAGCAATTGGGGAGTAATTTCTCCCATCATCTGATGTTGCGGTTCATCTTTGTCACCATCAGGTTGACCACGCCAAGTTACTATCATCAGAATTGGGATTTTAAAAATTTGATTAAGAGAGGTTAACGGGTTCACCGCATTGCCTAAACCTGAATTTTGAAACATGACAATACTAGGAACTCCTGCTAATTCTGCTCCTGATGCAATTGCGACTGCATCACCTTCATTCGCTGCACCGACATAGCGTAAAGCAGAGTCATCAATTACATAGTTAATAAAAGAAGTGAGATAGGAACAAGGAACACCTGTATATAACGCAAATCCTAAACTTTGTGTAGCTTGAATAAAAGTTTTAGCAGGTATCATTAGAAACCCCCAGCTGTAATCATATCTTGAATTTCATCTACATCTAACCAATTTCCTTTAATGTAAATTACATGAATAACATAGCCAAGATGCACTAATTCATTGATTAATTGTGGTATTCTTCCTTGCTCTTGTATTTCATCTTCAATTAATAAAGTTTTGATAGTATCCCGCAGAATATTTTGAACTGCACTGGAAACCTTGAAAAGACCTGTCCATATTCCACAAATTTGTTCTGGAGAAATTTGACTATTAATTTGTTGTAAATATACATCTGTATAGAATGCTTGTTGAGAATTCGGTAACGTACATTTTACATAGTCCGGTCTGACAGAATTTAAATGCGCTTTACTATCAGCATCAACAACTATTACAAAATCTTGTTCGCTATCTAATAAAAGCTGTAATACATATTTTTTGAAGAGTACGTCTCCATAACCAATAATTAAATCTTGATTTTTTGCAGATATTCCTTCTAACCCTAAATAGAGAGACATCAGTTCTCCACTAGAGTCATAATTATCATTATCAACATAATTTAGATTCTGCAAATTAATAGCTTCTTTTTTATAGCCTCGCACTACTGTAATATCTTTGATGCTAATTGTGCGGTAATTATTCACAACTTGAGACAGTAAAGGTTCGCCTTTTAATTCCAGCATACACTTGGGCTTATCTGCAGTAAGTTGCCCAAACTCTATACCTCTTGATGCAGCTAATAACAAAGCTGCAATACCTTTCTGATTTTGAGGCAAATAACGTTTCTCTGCTTCTTGTAATTCTAAGGCTCCTTGCAATCTAAAAACTTCGGCTACTGAAATAATCTCTTCTTCAATAGTTAATAAACTTTCTTCTGTAAAAATCCTTTTTGCGGCTTGCTGCATAGCTGTGATAGCTGCTCGACAAATCTGATTAGCCCAGATGACAACTGAAAATTGATAATCCCGAAAGACTTGAGTAGGAGTTGTATAATATTTAGTTGGAACAATAACAACAGGACAGCGATCCCCCCACTCTTGCTTAAAAGCTAAAATCTCATCGGCAGTTCTCAAAGAACTATGAATTAAAATGCTATCAGCCCCAGCTTGATGATAAGCATCAGCCCGTTTGAGGGCTTCTGGTAAACCCCAACCTGCAATCAAAGCTTCAATTCTGGCAATCACGACAAAATCCTCATCAGACTGAGCATCTTTAGCCGCTTTAATTTTTCCGCAGAATTCTTCTATATTGGCTAATGGTTGTGTTGCGCCATTAATAAAACTATTCGTTTTTGGAAAAACTTTGTCTTCTATACAAACACCAGCAATTCCTCTTTGCTCTAATTTTTTGACTAGACGACGAACATTATTAAAATTACCGTAACCCGTATCTCCATCTAAGAGAATTGGTATCGAAGTAGTATCGCACATGAATTCAAGTACTTCTAGGACTTGTGTCCAACTGGCTTCGTTATTATCTCTAACTCCCATTGCTGAAGATATAGAAAGCCCACTCGCCCAAATGCCTTTAAATCCTGATTCTTGTCCAATTTTAGCGCTTAAACCATTATGAGCTTCTATTAAAAACTCAAGAGTTTTTGAATTAATAATTTGTCGTAACTGCTTGGTTTTTTTCATTATATCTATCTAAAAATTAGAGTAATTATTAATTGCTGAACAGTATTTTTTCTGTGAATTTAGTCTATTTTGAGGCTCTCATGAGCGCACAAAATCTAAATTACATACTTAGATGATGCTTGAGTCAATAGTATTAGTTAGGTTTAGACTGTTTATTAGTTTGGGAATTACCTTTGACTTGTTCTTTCTTCAATTTCTCTAATAAAACTTTGTAATTTTGATTATCAGGACTCAACTGGACTAACTTCTCTAAGGGTTGAATTGCACCTTGAGTATCTTTTAAACCTAAGCGCACATTTACCAATCCCTGCAAAGCCACTTGATTGTCTGGTTCTCGTTGCAAAACCAGTGCAAAACCCTTTTCTCGCTGTTTTAGTGCAGAATCTGGAGATGCAACTACTGTCTTAGACGGCTGAATAGCCTTTTGAATCACAGGAAACGCCGAAAACCCAATAGAACCTAAGAACGATCCTAGAGATATAAATGTAAGCAACTTTTGTCGTCGCTTAATTTGTTTTTTGCGATTAATGAGGTAGTCTTCCCCTGAACTAGCCATACTTAATGAATGCTGTGGTAAATACTTAGGTGATACCAGCCCTCCCGATATGAGGATACCCACGGCTCACAGCAAACTATCATCTGAGGAAAAAATGTTTTACACAAAATTCAAAGGTAGATTTTGAATATTTGATGTTATTTATGCTAATCCAGTAGAACATTAATGATTTTAGGTTGCGATCGCCTTCCCTCAATCAAGCAACACAGCAGCTTTACTAGCGATCGCATTCTCTGCCAAAATCACACATCAATAGTATTGGCATGAGTTATGGATTTATGAGAGCTATTCACTCTATCTATCTTTAGCAAGATTTTGATATATGCAAACCGTAAGCTAGGATACTGTTGCGCGATCGCAATTGAGCAGCATCATGAAAGTTTTATAAAGATTTGCAATCTGATTGTTGAAGTTTAGATGTTTGCGATATTCTATATAAGATGCAAATACAAAACGGTAAAATTGTTTTGCTCTTGCACAATAAAAATTCTCAACTACCCGTATTGTATGGGTTTTTCAAAATTTGCAAATATTCCGTTGACTAAAACCAATACAGTTTTACAAGTCGTGTTTGCTTATGTGATCCATGCATTGATGAGGACGGCTGTTTTGTGCTTTCAATGTCTACGATGACTGTGCGATAGGCATCTTTGTTTTGTGGTGGTAATTACCGTACAAAACCGATAGACCGCTAATTTAGTAGAGTAAGTTATGGTATAGTTAAATAGTTAAGACTAGCTTTGCCAGATTAGAACGCTCTACGCATCGGTAGCATTTACAAAACGGAAAGCAGTTTTGATTAAGCATTTACTAAACAAAATCTGAATTAAATCGAGGTTATGACTCAGCAAGTAATTCACCCAATGGTGAAATTGCAGCGTAACGTGCAATCACTCGTAGAATCAAATATTATCAAGCCAACTGATAGCATTTGGAAGATCGCTTTGCTCTATGGCAACGATTGGCCACACTGGAAACAAGAACTGTTAGATTTTGGATTTACTATGCAAGATCCAATCAGCGAATTGTTAGCAGTGGAAGCTTGGGACGAGGAAGAATAAAGGATGAAGGATGAATTTTCAACCTTCAGACCTGATGCTTATTTACTTAATTTATCGGCAAGTAGCTAATGCTGTAGCCAGTTCTTTCGCAGTTTGATAGCGATCGCGCGGCAATGGCTCTGTGACGCGATCAATCACCTCTCTTAATTGGGGCGTGATTGTAGGTACACTAGCTACTTCAAACCGGAAATGTCGTCCTCGTTGGTGGTAAAACTTGAACGGGTTTTCACCTGTCAGTAAAAAAATTAAGGTTGGGCCGATAGCATACAAATCGGATTGAGTCAGGGGTTGTCCGCGTTCTTGTTCGGGAGCGCAGTAACCCTCTGCACCAATGCGAGTACCTGGTGCTGTGCCAATTTCTTTGACAGCGCCAAAATCTAGCACAACTATGCGATTATTAGAACTTCGCACCATTAAATTCGCTGGTTTAATATCCCGGTGAATTAGTGGTGGTTGTTGGCTGTGGAGATAGTCTAAAATATCGCAGGTTTGGATCATCCAAGCGATCGCTTGATTGGGTGTCACAGGCCCAGTTGTATAAATTCGTTTTTCTAAATCCTGTCCGTGAACTAATTCCATTGCCAAATATTTTTTGCCACCTTCCACAAAGAAGTCGTAATATTTGGGAATTCCTTCATGGTGCAAGGATTTTAAAGTATGTGCTTCTCGCTCAAATAATTCTTGAGCTTTAGCAATTTTCACCATATCGGCATTCATCTGCTTTAACACCAACAATTGTGGGTGTTTAGCAGTCACACCTGTTGCATCCCAAGCTAAATAGGTAGTACCCATCCCGCCTTGTCCAAGTGTTCGTAAGACTTGATACTGGCGGATTGTCTTTTGTACTGATAAAGGCTGACCGCAATGGATGCAAAACAAATTATTGGGAGAGTTACCTTCATGGGTGCAGGGAACAGATCCAGGCGAGAGGGTTTTTTCCATTGAGCCTGGTAGTTCTGTTTGCCGCAACCAAGAGTCTGGTGCTGTTACCTCTTGCAGTTGGAATTTGAGTATTGGGCCTCCCTGTGCTAGTTGTAACAGAGAATTATCTGGTAGCTGATTCTGGGTCACAAGCACACCATTTAAGAAAGTGCCATTTGTGCCTTGACTAATTACTTGCCACAAACCACCACTTTTAACAGAACTAACTTGTTTGAGTTCTAGATGATAGCGAGAAACTAAGCTATCAGTTAAAACAACATCGTTATCCGCCGCACGTCCAATGCGAATCACAGAGGAATTCTCGAAATACCATTGCTTAAGCGGCGTTTTTTGTTGCGGTTCTAGCAGTGTCAGAGTAACCACAATACGAAGATAAAGGATGAAGGTTAAAGTTTAACAACGGATATGTAACTGAGCATTAGCTACAGTTCATTTTAGGAAATTACAGTCATTAGAATTAAAAATTTATACTTCATAATTCATATTTATTTTTGGCTGTCTAAATTGGGACGCACTTTAGCCCGAATCAGTATAGCTGTAATATTGTCATGGCCGTTGTATTGGTTTGCTAAATCAATTAAGTCTATTACGCCGGACTCTAGGTTAGTACCAGAGCCGAGTAGAGGTTTGAGGTGCGTCTGCCAATGTATTTCTAATAAATCATTATCCGATAAACCGTCCGAAGCTAGGATGAATAAGGTATCTTCATTAATCTCGAAAAAATCGACATCGGGATTAATTGAGTGTTCGTCACGGGGCCCTAAAGCTTGGGTAAGTTGGTAAGCGTCGGCGCGGGCATAAGCAACGCTAGGCTCTACGCCTCTGCTAATCTCCCGTTGACCTACTTCATGATCTACGGTGATTTGTTCCAGCCCCCGCTTATGAGTGACGCAATAGAGGCGGCTATCTCCCACATGAGCTACGGCGGCGTGACTATCCTGTATTAAGAGCATGACTAGAGTAGTACCCATGCGCCCAACTCCAGAACGGGCATCTTTTTGATTTAGGTCATAAATTGCCTGATTTGCTAGGTATACTGCATCCCGGATGCTCTCTTCGCTTGGTAGCTGATTATTAACCCAGTGTTCTTGAAAATATTCTCGCAGGGTCGTAACCGCCAACTCACTAGCTATTTCGCCGCCAGCGTGACCACCCATACCATCACAGAGAATATACAAACCACGGGCTTGTAGAACTCTAGTTTTAGGTAACTCTAGTTTATTAATCTTGGTTTCAATGCCAAAGAAATCTTCATTATGATGACGTTGTCTGCCAACATCAGTAGCACCCGCGTCTTGCAGGCTACTTAGCTGCATTGGTAGCACCACTGTGGGCATATCATCATTTCTGGAACTGAAATCCTCTGAGTCATCAAATTGCAGCATAGTTGGCGCAGTGGGATATTTTTCCTCTTTCGGCGGCAAAGTTTCAATAGTTGGTGCTACTAATTCAGTAGACATTTCTTCTAGACGCGATCGCAATTGTGCGATCGTCTCAATTTTACCGATTTCCAAATCTCCTAACATCTGAACTACAGAGCCAAATTGAGTGCGTTGAGACTGCCTAAATAATGCCTGCCAAACTCGCCCCAATGCTTTAATTGTTAAAGGCTGCTCTGGTTGATCGGATGTCTGGTCTGCTAAATCTGCTGTCAGATCACTAGAGACTTGAATATTAGATGATTCTTGATATAAACGTCCTAGGGTCAGGGTTTGGTCTTCATCCAAGAGCAAATTCGCCAAATCCAAAAGGCTATGACGACAATTCACTGGTTCTAGTACTGTCCACAATTGGGTCATCTGATAACACCAGTGAATTATTTGTAGTGAACTGGTGGTGTTTTCTTGCCACAAGTCAAGTAAACGCGGCAAATGTGAGCGGTCTTGGATGACTATCACCTGCATTTCACCTTGCTGCCATGCATCATGAATTGGCGGTATCCCTGGGTTTACTTGGGCTTGTAATGCTATATAAGGTTTAGCAAGGTGGGGAATACCACTGGCTTCTACAGATGGTGTAACTAAACCCTTTTGCCAATTTCCTAATATGGCCTCAAGGGGTGAAATTTGATATGGTTGACAGTCTAATACCTTAATACATATTTCCGTGTTGACGGGAAGTGCTTCTAAATTTGGTAATGCTTCTAATAATTGATAACGCTGTTCTAAGTCTAAATAAGAGCCTACTGTAAGCTGAAGGCTATTTGGCACAGGAGATACAGCAGATATTGCTGCTTCTTCTCCTGCCTCATTTTCTGTACTGTTTTGAGTAGCAATTTCCGCTTCTGCAGTAGCAGCTTTGGCAATTATTGCCCACCAAACAGTTCCGCATTCTGTACCACAATTGGGACAATTTAGTGCGTTGATAGGTACAGAGGTACTGCATTCCGGACAGACCTTGTGGGTCAAGGATGTACCACAGTTTTGGCAGAATTTGTTAGAGTTCAAGTTTTCAAATTTACACTGAGGGCAAATCAGCATAGTGGAAGTTCCTCATTCCCATTCCAAGGTGCTTCTTGCCACTTAGATCCAAAGTGCCACAACTGGCTACCCCTGCCTACAGTAGACCGCTCAGAAATTGTGGTCACTATTAAATTTTGGTGGCAGTATTAATTGTGACGCATATTAGCCTAATATTTCAGATTTCAGCCAGCTAATTTATCTAACAATGGTGCAGGGGAGTAGGGTCAGCAGGGGAAAAACACCAAATCCCAAATACCAAACGCCCATTGTTTAATTTCCCTCACACCTCATTACTCAATGGTAATTGAATCGCAAAACAGGTACGGTTTGACCCACTTTCAACTTCGATTGTTCCTCCTAAAAGTTTGGTAAGTTTTTGTACTAGTGCTAAACCCAATCCTGTGCCACCTTGCTTCCACGGGTCATTACTGGGAATGCGATAAAATTTATCGAAAATCCGTGGTAATTCATAACTGGGAATTTCTACACCCGAATTAATTACCTGGAATTGCATATTTTGCGATTTCATTTGAGCAGAAATTGTAATTTCGGCATCGGGAGGGCTGAATTTACAGGCGTTTGTGAGTAGTTCGATTAGAATACGCTCTAGACTGAATGGATCGCAAGTTAATAAAGGCAGACTGTTAGCGATGCTGAGGCGTAGCTTTTGCTGACAAGAGTTGCGGTTACGTGCTTTAAATAGTTCTACTACCCGCCACAGCCATTGCTGTACTTGAACAGTTTCCAGTACCAAGGGCTTTGTATTATTATCTAGCCTTTGTAAATCTAAGAAATTACTAATGAGATTAATTTCGCGATCGCACTCGTTGTCTAAAATGTCATAATAGCGAGCTGCCTTAGAGCGTTCTGTCTGTGGCTTTTCCATCTCCAAGAAAAAGTTTTGCTCTTGATTGAGTGCTATACCCAACATTTGAATTGCCATTTTCATATTCGTTAATGGCGTGCGTAGTTCGTGCGATACAGTACTGAGAAATTCATCTTTGAGGCGATTGAGGCTTTCCATTTCCTCTAACTGCGCTTGCACTGATTCTTGACTATGTTTGAGAGCAACTTCTGCTGATTTGCGCTCTGTAATATCTATACAACAGCCAATGTAGCCGACAAATTTACCATTGGGGGTAAACCGAGGAATACCTGTATCTAACACCCAACGATATTCATTATCATGGCGCTTCAGCCGATATTCCATCTCAAATTTAGCTCTAGCATGAAAAGCGGAATCATAGATGTCTTGGCAGAAATCTTGCTCTTGTGGATGGACTCCTTCTAGCCAGCCTAAACCTTGCTGTTGCTCCATGCTACGTCCAGTAAACTTTAACCAGGATTGATTAAAAAAGGTAAACAGTCCATCACATCCTGTCATCCACAACATGACTGGTGCAGTATTCGCCATAGAATGAAAGCGTTGTTCACTTTCTCGTAAAGCATCTTCCGCTTGTTTATGAGTAGTGATATCTTCCAACACCATCAGAATTTGCGGATGCTTTTGTTGATGTTTATCTGTTGAGCTTAAGTCTAGATGAGAAAATCCATCATCAGCAGGTAATAACCTTGCTACAACCTTTACCCATACAATCTCGCTAACCGGACAATTTAAACGCAACTCCCATTTAGAAACCTCGCTAAAAGATGCAGTTTTTACTAATTCCCCTAATGCATCAGATAACTTTTGCTTGTCGGAATGTTCAAACAAGTTCAAAACAGACTGATCAATCAATTCTTCCACACTGTAACCAAGGCTGTTAGCACCAAATTTATTCACAGATAGAATAATTCCTGTAATATCTAAACTGAAATATACAGAAGGAATATTTTCATACAGCCTACGATACAAAGTTAATTCCTCTTGGGTAGGAAGCAGGGTTTCTGCTGTGCAAAGTTCTAAATCTTCGGCTCGTTCAGACACAAGTTCTAAGCGCGCAGATTTTGCAGACAAGATATCTTGTTGATGGCGATTTTTATGCCAGATCGATTGCTGATTACGGCTCATAAGACTGTATAACTTGCACCCAAGGTTTTGAGGTGGATATGGGCAGGAATAAAAAAAGATTATTATACTGCTTCTGAATTGATTTTTGTCAAAGGGTACAAGTAAAAACTTATGTAACAAAAATCATCCCCATTTAGTGAGTTTTTGAGTTCTAATTAAGCACAAATGGCTCAATATGTTTAGCAAAATACATTTATTTGGATATGCCTGTGATGGAAAAAGTAATTTTTTATATACAGGATGACAGTATCCAAATCCGGAGGATATGGCTGAGTAATCTCTGAGTAGAGAGTAAGCAGAAATGCTCAAAAATAGCTAACTAATAGTTATGCTTAATAAATGATTTTTTTTAGCAATACAATAAGGGCTTAACCCCTCAAACTAGTAAAATTTTCAGTTCAGATTCAGTGAGAGAACGCCACTCACCTGGTTGTAAACCCTCTAATTTCAAGTGGGCGATACTCACCCTGATGAGCCGTAAAGTCGGAAACCCTACTGCTGCTGTCATCCGCCGTACCTGACGGTTTTTACCCTCAGTGAGAGTCATTTCTAGCCAGGCTGTGGGTACATTTTTGCGAAATCTGATTGGCGGATTGCGATCGCACACCGGAGGTTCTTCAGATAATAGACGCACTTGTGCTGGACGAGTGTGGTAATCTTGAATCTTCACACCTGTTTGCAACTTATTTATAGCATCAACATCCGGAATGCGTTCTACTTGTGCCCAATAAGTACGTTTATGCCCAAATTTTGGATTAGCCAAGCGATGTTGTAACTGTCCATTGTTCGTCAACAACAGTAACCCTTCGCTATCCCAATCCAAACGCCCCACTGGATACACATCAGCAACCTCTATATATTCTTTGAGGGTACGGTGTTTGGGAGTTTCTTGGGTAAATTGGCTAAGAACGCCATAAGGTTTATGAAAAAGAATATATCTATATATAGAAGTCATTTGGTGTTTGTTATTTGTCATTGAGTACTTGGTAATTGGTAATTGGTAATTGGTTTTGGGTGTTTGGTGTTTGTTATTTCCCCTTGTCACCCCTCATCTCCCTCATCTCCCTCATCTCTCTCATCCCTAAGAGTCATCATGAACTGTGTACACCAGCACGCATGACAATCTGTCTTTCCCATGCCCAGTGCCCAATGCCCCATGCCCTATTCTTATCCATAAATAACCATCAATACTTAGTCCATACACTTCAGGAATTGTAAACAGCCTTGCTCACAGCCATAAGCAAGGTGGTACAATCTACTTCCATGCTAGGGGTGCCCGAATAACCAGGCTGAGATCACACCCTTAACACCTGAGTCTGGGTAATACCAGCGGAGGGAAGCTGTTTATCGAGGAATTTAATATGCGGACAGAATGGGTTGCCAAGCGGCGTGGGCAGAGCAATGTAACTCAAATGCACTACGCGCGTCAGGGTGTTATTACCGAAGAAATGCACTACGTCGCCCAGAGGGAAAATCTTCCTGCAGATCTCATTCGCGAGGAAGTGGCGCGGGGGCGGATGATTATCCCTGCTAACATTAATCACACCAACTTAGAGCCAATGGCTATTGGCATTGCCTCTAAATGCAAGGTAAATGCCAATATCGGTGCTTCACCCAACTCTTCTAATCTTCAAGAAGAAGTCGATAAGCTCAAACTAGCGGTGAAGTATGGTGCTGATACCGTGATGGACTTGTCTACAGGCGGCGGTAACTTAGATGAAATTCGTACCGCTATCATCAAAGCTTCGTCTGTTCCTATTGGCACAGTGCCAGTTTATCAAGCTTTAGAAAGCGTTCACGGCACTATTGAAAAACTCACCCCTGATGACTTTCTCCATGTCATTGAAAAACACGCCCAGCAAGGGGTAGACTATCAAACCATTCACGCGGGAATTTTACTTGAGCATTTACCTTTAGTCAGAAGCCGGATTACTGGGATTGTCTCTCGTGGCGGCGGTATTTTGGCGCGATGGATGCTGCATCATCACAAACAAAATCCCCTTTATACGCACTTCCGAGACATCATTGAAATTTTCAAGAAGTACGATGTCTCCTTCAGTTTAGGCGATTCCCTACGCCCTGGCTGTACTCATGATGCCTCAGATGCGGCACAATTAGCAGAATTGAAAACCCTCGGACAGCTAACTCGCAGAGCTTGGGAAGATAACGTACAGGTGATGGTAGAAGGGCCTGGACATGTACCAATGGATCAAATTGAGTTCAACGTCCGTAAACAAATGGAAGAGTGTTCTGAAGCACCTTTCTATGTGCTGGGGCCATTGGTAACAGATATTGCTCCTGGTTATGACCACATTACCTCAGCTATTGGGGCCGCAATGGCTGGTTGGTATGGTACAGCAATGTTGTGCTATGTCACACCCAAAGAACACTTAGGTTTACCCAATGCCGAAGATGTGCGTAATGGCTTAATTGCTTATAAAATCGCAGCACATGCAGCAGATATCGCTAGACATCGCCAAGGTGCTAGAGATAGAGATGATGAATTGTCTAAAGCCCGTTATAACTTTGACTGGAATCGTCAGTTTGAATTATCACTCGATCCAGAGAGAGCTAAAGAATACCACGACGAAACTCTACCAGCAGATATTTATAAAACTGCTGAGTTTTGTTCGATGTGTGGGCCTAAATTCTGTCCTATGCAAACCAAAGTTGATGCTGATGCACTGACAGAACTTGAGAAGTTCTTGGCGAAAGAAAAGGTTACTCAATCGTAAATTACTCAAGTAGGGTGGGCATTGCCAACCCTACTAACTTCCAGGATCTACAATGTAACCTCAAAAATTGCTTTGACATCACAGGGTAAAACAATCCTATTAACTATTTTTGAGCTTAAGAGATAGACTTTTATAAATTTTTATTATTTGATCGGGTAGAAATTGCTATAAAGACATTATCTAAGATTGCCCACCCTGCAAAAAACTTAAAGTGAAAGATTATGATTAATTCAAATTTGAACAAGAGTAGAGATATTTTTTGCAAGTAGCGTAACGCGCCATCCAGTTTATAATTGCGTTAAGAATAAAGTGCATCACCCACCCTACTAAGTATTGGCAAGCATTTGTGAACTTGTATATACACTAATATATCTAGCTTATAAAATTTTTAGCTAACTAGCTAAGTTGATATCACTACTTTTATCATCTTCCTCTAGCCCTAACCTTTCGTATAATTCACTAACAGATTGAGGCTCAACAATTTTTTCTTTTGCACGTTGTAAAGCAGTGAATAAACGAGTAGAGTTTGCTGGAAACCGAAGTAAGTAAAGTGTTTCTAGTAAGCTTTCTAGTTCAGTTTCAGAAATTAACACAACATTTTTACCATCAGGTCGGCTAATTCTGATTACCTCATTAGTCTCAATAAGTTGATTACAAATGCTATCTAAATTTTTAGCGGCTTCTTCTGATGTTATTTTAATTGACATAATAATTGACCGATTTTGACTAATTTTTTACCTTTTTAAAAGTACATACTTATTCGTAATGATATCGAGCTTTGAGGAAATCTATTCTGTCTTCGCTAACTAGATAAACAAGCCGATGCTCTTGATTGATACGACGCGACCAGCATCCAGAATACTCATATTTTAACGGTTCAGGCTTACCAATGCCTTCAAAAGGATCTCGTAAAATTTCCTTGACTATTTTAAGTATACGAAGCGCCATTTTCCGGTCTTTGCTAACCCAGTATTCTAAGTCTTCTATAAATTCTGGCTGAAATACAGCTTCACGCTGACGTTGAATGTCACCCTCATCACCCATGCAATCCAACCTTTAAGAGCCGTCTTAAATTTAATCGCTAATCTGTAAATAAGTAAGTAAGTAAAGTTAATTTGTATCAATACTTACCAAAACTCACTCAAAAAGATAATACAAGGAATGCGATCGCACTCTTTATCAGCTAATTACCAACAAAGCAATTTTGCGATTCGCATTCTTGATTACCTAACTAATTTCCTAATTCCCGATACCGCTTTTGAATCTCCTCAATTGAGAACAACGCTTCAAACTTTAATCCTGCTGACTGATATAACTCAGCGCCTCCTTGTAGGCGATCTACTAGTGCAATTACTTGCTCAACGGTATAACCTGCTTCTTTGAGGCGGTTGACTGCTTTGAGCGCAGATTGCCCAGTCGTGACCACATCTTCTAAAACTACAACTTTTGCACCCTCTGGCAAACTGGGCCCTTCAATATAAGCCCGCGTTCCATAACCTTTGGCTTCTTTACGTATAATTAGCGCTGGAATTGGGCGGTTTTCATAGACAGAAACTACACTGACTGCAGTCACAATGGGGTCAGCACCCAAGGTTAAACCAGCTACAGCTTGAGTATCTACAGGTAATAAAGGAAACAGTAAGCGTCCGACGGCTAAAGCGCCTTGGGGATGTAGTGTTACCTGCGTCTTGTTAACGTAATAAGAACTACGTAACCCAGAAGACAGAACAAAATCACCCTCTTGATAAGCGAGTTCACAGAATAAATCTAGTAAATTGTGGTGCAGGGTGGTCAAATCAGCAGTAGCTGCCCAAATATTGGAAGGGTTAGCGGTTTCAGTAGAATAAGTCATTACAAGACGTTATAAATTGTGCTACACCAAAGGTTGAACTCATCAGAGTTCTGAATTTAAGCATAAATTAAGATTCGCGCAAAAATTGAGGAGTAGGGAATATGGGTATAAAATTTCAGACCCCAAGTATTTTTTTACTACTGCTAGCTACTAGTATTGCTGTTCCCTCTGTGGCTAGCGCCCAAACAGCAACACCTAATTATGAAACGCCAAGTGAGGCACTGGAGCGAGCTTATTTCCGCCACGATCCAAATTTCTATCAAAATCGCAGCTTACAACGTCAAGTAGACTCCCTTGTTGGTGCTGGTTCCTTTGGCAATTCCTTTCCAGAAAATGAAATTGCCCGTGATGGTGAATTAATCCATAGTGTTTATCGAGATATGTTAAACCAACAAGCCACTAACGACCCTTACCTGCGTACCCCAGATTTACCCAACCCATACGGTACATCACTACTATTGTCTCCTCGTGCAAACGCCGAGCAGCTCAAAGTGGGGACTGAGTTTCGTTTCGAGACTTCAACAAGGTAAGAGTGTTGAGTGCTAAGTGATAAGTAGGTAGTAGTTAGTTAAAACTTAGCTATGAGACTATAGTAGTTTTTCTAGCTCCTAGTCCCTTAGTAGCTTAGTGCTCACAATTACAGTATTGATTAAATCCAGGGTGCAGGAGTTGAACCTGCCTTGGGCGAATTATGAGTTCGCTGCCTCAACCGCTCGGCCAACCCTGGTCGATTTTTTATTGTAGCGTGAGTTTGGTAGCTCGTGTACCCTCGAAGATAGTTTAGCAGATTTTTTTACTACATAATTTGATTCCGGAATAGTGCAGACTAATATTGATTAAGTTCTTTTAAGGATTGGGGTCAACGGAAGGCTGAAGTATGAAGTATAAAGTATGAGATTACTTTAATCATCAAGGCAAGGGATAAAACGACTTGTAGGCGATACAGAGTTCTGATTCGCTCACAAAATCCTTTAAACTTGAGATTTCTTTAGTCAACAGCTTCAATCGGTTTAAATAAAAGAGAATTATTCTGCAATAGCCTGTCAGCGATGAAAATTAATTCCACTGTACTTCTAACGTTAATTTTGTTAACCCTGATGTTAGGGGCAGGTTCTGTGAGCGCGTTTTGGGGGTTTACTCTAGGGAGTTCAGCACTTAAAGGGGTAACAACACCAGATGGTCGTCCTACAACCAAATTTACCAGTGCTAAGTCCTCTAACTCGCAGCAAGGAACCTTAGCGTTATTAAAAGAAGAAGAGATACTAAAAATTGTTAAGGCCAGAATTGAGGGTAAGACCAAAGCTGCTAAATCGGAAAAACTAGAGGAAGATGATGAAGAAACCAACAATAGTAAACAGAAGCCAGAGGAAAAACCCCAGGAAATAGCTGAGGAAAAACCCCAGCAAGGATTTCCTATTAATGCTGAAAACAAGGGCGTAACTCTCGCTGTGCAATCTGCTCGCTATTCCGGTGGAGATCTACTATTAAAGGTGAAGATGCAGAATAAAGGCGCTGATTCTGTGCGCTTTTTGTATAGCTTTTTAGATGTTACCGATGACAAAGGGCGAACTCTCAGTGCTAGTACAGAGGGTTTACCAGCAGAGTTACCGGCAAATGGCCCAGCCTTTTCAGGTACAGTTAGTATTCCTACCGCTCTACTTGATGATGTGCAAAAGGTTTCACTGGCGCTGACCGATTACCCTGCTCAACAATTAAAGCTGGAAGTTTTGAATATTCCTGTAGCAAAATAAGCGAGACAATTGTGATATGGGGAATTTGAGTTGGGAATTTGAGAGGAAAAGTCTAGTGAGTTGTTAAAAAAGTTTTTTGCTCTGCCAAGAAGAACTCGCAGTAGAGTGCGACAAGTTGTTAGACAACAGAACTGCGAAGACTAACTGAAAAAATTTGCTTTCAGATAAAACCCAGTTAATCAGCCTTACATAGCTGTAACCGGGGTAGTTGGGCACCAGGGATGGCGAAACAGCGCAACCACTATCCCCAATTCCCGAATCTCAAATCGTCAATTTCAGAGTGGGTGCGTAGTTGTACACGAGCTTTAGCAGTGAGTGCTTTTCCTAGCTTAATTTGGACAGATGTGGGGCTGCGATTGTTATCAGTGCTGCTACTGATTGCCATCAATGCTTTTTTTGTCACAGCTGAGTTTTCAATGGTGACAGTGCGGCGATCGCGTATCCATCAGTTAGTCCAAGCTGGTGACATTCCTGCGATCGCTGTGGAAATGTTGCAACGTAGTATTGACAGACTGCTATCTACCACCCAGTTAGGCATTACTCTTTCTAGTTTGGCGCTGGGATGGATCGGTGAAAGCTCGATTGTGGTTTTGGTGGATACATGGCTTAAATCCTGGCCTTTACCTGAACGAATGAGTTTGTTGATGGCTCATTCTTTATCTATCCCCATCACATTTTTTTTAATAGCCTATCTGCAAATCGTCTTAGGAGAACTTTGCCCCAAATCGGTAGCAATGCTGTACTCAGAACAGCTATCAAGATTTTTGGGGCCTTCAGTCAAAGCGATCGTGCGTTTTTTCAGTCCCTTTATTTGGATTCTCAACCAATCAAATCACTGGCTGTTAAGACTCTTTGGTATTGAATACACAGGTCAAGGCTGGAGACCACCTGTGACTCCAGAGGAATTGCAGCTGATTATCTCTACAGAACGGGAATCAACTGGTTTACAGCATTCAGAACGCGAATTGCTCAATAACGTCTTTGAATTTGGGGATGTGATGGCACAAGAGGTGATGATTCCGCGCACCAGCATTGTAGCTTTGCCCAGAGACGCTACCCTTCAAAGATTACTCAAGGAAATGGCTTCTACTGGTCACTCCCGCTATCCCATCATGGGCGAATCTTTAGACGACATTCGCGGCATTATTTACTTTAAAGATTTAGCACAACCTTTGGCGGTGGGAAAATTAACTTTAGAATCACCCATCCAACCGTGGATACGTCCAGCACGCTTTGTCCCAGAACATACCCCATTAAGTGAACTACTGCCCATGATGCGGCAAGAAAAGCCAGCTATGGTCATGGTGGTGAATGAATTTGGCGGTATTGTCGGACTAGTAACGCTGCAAGATGTAGTAGCGGAAATTATTGGTAGTGCAGGCGTACTTGATAGTGCTGAAGATTTGCTCATTCAAATGTTAAATGAGCAGACATTTCTAGTACAAGCACAAATCAACTTAGAAGACCTCAACCAAGTTTTAGATTTAAACTTGCCCCTAACTAAGGAATATCAAACACTAGGGGGCTTTTTGCTCTACCACCTCCAAAAAATTCCCGCCAAAGGGGAAACCTTCTTATTTGAGAATCTTGAATTTACGGTAGTTTCCGTCATTGGCCCCCGCTTACACCAAATTCAACTCCGCCGTTTGCAAGGCGATAGGTGAATTGGGTATGGGGCATGGGGCATTGGGCATGGGGCATTGGGCATTGGTAATGGGTAATTGGTAATTGGTGTTTGTCATTAATTATTTCTTCCCCTGCGCCCTGCCCCGTTGCTTTTCCCAGTCCCCAATCCCCATTACCCCTTATCCCCAGAGGGGGCCCCGAGTTCCCCAGTCCCTAAACATAAGCAACTGGGTCTTTCAAGCCTAATTCAGCAAAAGCTGCTAGCCTAAGGCGACAGGAATCACAGACTCCGCAGGCGATATCCGCACCAGCGTAACAAGACCAAGTGAGTTCCCAGGGAACGCCGAGTTGATTACCCAACTGGATAATTTCGGTCTTTTTCAGATTAATTAAAGGTGCCGCGATAGTAATAGGTTCGCCTTCTCGTCCTTGCTTGGTTCCCAGGCGAAAAACTTCTTGCATCGCTTGGATATAATCAGGGCGACAATCAGGATAACCAGAATAGTCTAAGGCATTGACACCGATGTAAACGCGTTCAGCTGCGATCGCTTCGGCGTAGGCGAGGGCAAAACTTAAAAAGATGGTATTCCGGGCTGGTACATAGGTGACAGGAATACTCTGCGACATCTCATCTAGGGAACGTTCCTCTGGTAAATCAATGCTACTGTCTGTCAGCGCAGAACCACCCCATTGCCGTAAGTCGAAATTTACTACCTGATGTTTAGCCACTCCAGCTTTTTGCGCCACTAACCGAGCTGACTCTAACTCGCGTTGATGTCGCTGTTGATAATCAAAGGAAAGAGCGTGACACTCATAGCCATCAGCTTTGGCTTGGTACAGAATTGTGGAAGAGTCTAATCCCCCTGATAACAGAATTACAGCTTTCATCGTGGATTTAATCTTGAGATTTTCAATCGCTAAATCTGATTGCTTGAGCCTTTGCACTCCTGTTGGCGATCGCATCTCTCTTACGCCCTAAAAATTCAAAGGTCAATATCTACTACTAGTGTCGTGAAAATTCGCTTCACAATCTGCAATAGTTGCAGATAATTATGTAAAAATTATTAAAGTGTATCATTGGTGATCTTTATCAGTAAATTTTTTCAATTTTTCTTCAGGCAAAAGTTCAGTGTGGGATTTTCATTTTTTCGTAATTTTACTGAGAAAAAATTATTAACTTCAATTTATCAATCTCTGATTGATCCAAATAATTATTACCTTTAGGTATTACTTAGGTTATTAAGTTAATAAAAAGACATCAGATATTTTGTGTAAGGTGTAAAAAATCTATCAAGGGTGAACTGACTATACAAAAGATACTCAGATTGCGGGAACCCATAACAAACTTTGAAATTCTTCATAAATAGAACCTCTATGTTACCATCTGGATGGTTTTAGACGGATCGTCACTGGCAGTTAAGTATAAAGGCCAACGACCGTAGCGTCTCTAAATTTGGTGGTTGAGGAGAGAATCATAGTGCAGGATAGCATGTCAGTAGCAGAACCAAATCTATATACACAGCGCAACCAACCACGACCAATTCGCATAGGCGTAATTGGGGTGGGTAACATGGGGCAACATCACGCCAGAGTCCTGAGTTCAATGAAAGATGTTGAACTGGTAGGTGTTTCAGATATTAATGTCGAGCGAGGATTAGAAACTGCTAGCAAATATAAGGTCAAATTTTTTGAAGATTATTGTGACCTTTTGCCCCATGTAGAAGCAGTTTGTGTTGCTGTTCCCACTCGCCTACATTACGCCGTGGGCATTAACTGTTTGTTAGCGGGAATTCACGTTTTAATTGAAAAACCAATTGCCGCAAGTATTTCTGAGGCAGAATCCTTGGTCAATGCTGCTGCTGAATCGCAGTGTATTCTCCAAGTCGGTCACATTGAGCGCTTTAATCCAGCATTTCGCGAACTGAGCAAAGTGCTGAAAACTGAAGAGTTACTAGCTATAGAAGCTCATCGGATGAGTCCTTATTCAGACCGAGCCAACGATGTTTCTGTTGTCCTGGATTTAATGATCCATGACATTGACTTACTTCTAGAATTAGCTGCTTCCCCTGTAGTGAAGTTAACTGCTAGTGGTACTCGTGCCCTAGATTCTGGTTATTTAGATTACGTGACTGCTACCTTAGGATTTGCTAATGGGATTGTAGCTACTTTAACTGCCAGCAAAGTGACCCATAGGAAAATTCGTCGGATTGTTGCCCATTGCAAAAATTCATTCACTGAGGCAGATTTTCTCAAGAATGAAATTTTAATTCATCGGCAAACAAATAACAGCTCTTTAAACGATCATCGGCAAGTACTTTATCGCCAAGATGGTGTAATTGAGAAAGTGTACACCACTAATATTCAACCTCTCAGCGCAGAGTTAGAACATTTTGTTAACTGTGTACATGGCGGAAATCAACCTTCTGTTGGCGGAGAACAAGCTCTCAAAGCTTTAAGATTAGCCAGTTTAATTGAGCAGATGGCTTTGGAAGAGCGGGTTTGGAACCCATTAGATTGGCAATCGGAACCCAGAGTGCAATCACTCACCCCGACAGTCTAAAAATTAAACAAGATTCAAAAGTCAAAAGTCGCAAGATTTTTGACTTTTGTTTTTTGTGTTCACCTTTACTCTTTTAATCCAAATTGCCAGTGAAATTTCTAGTTTTACTACGACTAAGTCTAGCTAGGTTCCAGCTAGCACAAATAATTAAATTTGGGCTTAAAGAACTGGCACATATATATTTTTTGATGGTTTTTGTGAATCTAAATTCCCAATTTCTCAGTCCGATAATTTTAGACTCTTGACCCTTGAACGCGACTTCAACCGCGCACAAGCCCTTACAGCCGTAAGGGTAGGAGACGGCTGCTCTGAGCTAAGCTACGCCCAAGTAATACGTAGTTAATATCAGACTGCATTAATCACAAAGCTTAGGAAAAACAAGCTACATTCCTAAGTTTCGATAAAGTTTAAAAAAGTTAACGCTGAATTTAACCACCACACTGGTGTAGTATTTGCAGGAAGTAACCAAATGCTCGAATGGATAACTAATACTATCAACTCCCTAGGCTATTGGGGAATTGCTCTATTAATGTTTTTAGAAAACCTTTTTCCGCCGATTCCTTCAGAGTTGATTATGCCACTGGCAGGATTTACAGCTAGTCCCTATCAGCCAGGAGGGGCAAAGCTAAATATCTTAGGTGTATTTGTCGCCGGACTAATCGGTTCTGTACTAGGCGCACTCATCTGGTACTACCCAGGAAAATTTTTAAGTGAAAAGCGCTTGAAATCTTTAGCAGACAAACATGGTAAATGGATTTCTATTTCTGGTAAAGATATTACTAAAGCCAACAACTGGTTTTACAAGCAAGGTAATAAAGCTGTATTTATTGGTCGTCTAGTGCCGGGAATCCGTACTTTAATCTCTGTACCGGCAGGGATGAGTAATATGAACTTGCTAAATTTCCTATTTTACACTACCTTAGGTAGCGCTGCTTGGGTAGGTTTGCTAACATACTCAGGATATTTGTTGGGTAGTCAGTATGAACTTGTGGACAAGTACCTTGCTCCTGTATCAAAAATTGTGCTTGGGAGCTTGGTGATCGCATTTTTCATTTGGGTGTTCAAACGTAAGCAAAAAACTACTAGAAAATGACATACATAAGCCTTTGTCCACAAAATTAGGTTTTAAAGATGCCTAAAATTGGCCTACACTATCCCAAATAATGCTAAATTCGCGATCGCCTGACTTAATTTTTTGCGTATTTCTAGCTACACTTGACGCAGCTGGAAATTTTTGGTAACTCCCATTTTTGTAAGATTGAGCAGGATAAGTTTTTACAGTTAAGTTAGGACTAGGAGCTTTTATGACAGACCAACCTTCCGCTGCCACCCCAATGAATGCCGCTGCTATTCCTATGAATAGAGTATCGGCATCTACCCCAATCAACGCTACTACTACTCCTAAGCCCAGTACCTCCTATTCAGGTAAGGCCATTCTCAGCGTTGATTTAGGTAGAACTTCTACTAAAACTTGTGTCAGCCGCGAACCAAACAATGTCGTTTTCGTACCTGCAAACGTCAAGCAAATGTCCATCGAACAGGTACGTGGTGGTGTGTTTGAAGCGCGTGCTACTGACCCTTTAATGGATTTGTGGTTGGAGTACCAAGGTAGTGGCTATGCTGTCGGTCAATTGGCAGCAGACTTTGGCGCTAATTTAGGCGTAGGTCAATCTAAAGTAGAGGATGCACTGGTAAAAGTTTTAGCTAGTGCTGGCTATTTCAAACTCAAAGACGAAATTTCCGTTGTTCTGGGTCTGCCTTTCCTGTCTTTAGAACAGTTTGAAAAAGAAAAAGCACAGTTGATCAGTGCGGTAACCGGGCCTCATGTTTTAAACTTCCGGGGTGAATCCGTCTCACTCAACGTCACTAAGGTTTGGGTAATGCCAGAAGGCTACGGCAGTCTGCTGTGGACGGAAGCTCAACCTCAAAAAGGTGCAACACTTCCTGATTTTACGAAAATTTCAGTTGCAATCGTTGATATTGGTCATCAAACCATCGATTTGCTGATGGTAGATAACTTCCGCTTCGCTCGCGGTGCTTCTAAGAGTGAAGATTTTGGGATGAATAAATTTTATGAATTGGTAGCTGCTGAAATCGAGGGCGCTGATAGTCAATCTCTAGCATTGATTTCTGCTGTCAATAAACCTAAGGGCGAAAGATTCTATCGTCCCAAAGGTGCAAGCAAGCCTACAAACCTAGATGATTTTCTCCCCAACCTAACAGAAATGTTTTCCCGTGAAATTTGTAGCCGTGTTCTAGCATGGTTGCCAGAGCGGGTTACAGATGTAATTATCACCGGAGGGGGTGGTCAATTCTTCTGGGAAGATGTACAACGTCTACTTAAGGAAGCTAAAATTAACGCTTATTTAGCTGCACCTTCCAGACAAGCCAATGCCTTGGGGCAATATATTTATGGAGAGGCGCAATTATCCGCCGTTCGCTCTTCTAGGGCTTAAAACTGATGTTCCAATGGTCAAAAAAAGTAGTGAAATCGGTCACGTTCAATCCAGGGGTCGCTGATGAAAGTTTGTTGGCGCTTGTAGAAAGCTATTTGGAGAAACAAGTCGATAAAACTTTCAGCGACCTGTGTAAAGAAGCTCTATGGCAGTCTTTATGTGTACCGGAATCAGTAAAACCTATTCCGCAAACAACAACAGCAACAACAGATGCGGTTGAACAACAAATCGGTAAACTGCAAAATCAACTGGCTGACCTTGAGGAACGCTTTTTTGCCAAGGAATCTCATCGGTTGGAGGTAATGGAAAGCCAAATTATGCAACTTACTCAACAAGTTGCTCATTTGGCTATTATGGTTGCTGAAAGACCAGTGATTCAGTATTCCGTGCCAACAACATCAGCCCCAGCAAGCTCAGTAGTGGAAGTAGTAAATAATACTTATATGCCACCTCCACCACCTCAAGAGGTTGATCCTGTAATCAGCCGACTTAGCCAGTTTCTCGATGATTTTTAAAGTAACATCAGGGCTTTGAGCATCTTTTGCTGTTATGTAAAATCCTTAATAGGAAAAACTATTAAGGATTATTAATATTTGTGTACATTTATATATTGATTTTAAAGATGCGATCGCAGTTTTTTCCGAACTGAGAACGCCATCTTTTTTGTTCTATCAAGGGAATAAACCCATCCCTGATCAATACTGCTCGGTTAAGGATTTTCAACTCGGAATTGGGTTTGGGGAAAAGGTGAAAGGGTAAGGGTTAAAGGTTTGTTCTTGCCCCTTTTCCCCTTCCTCTTTTGCCCTTAACCGACAAGTATTGCATCCCTGATTTATGCTTAGTAGCAATTATACTTAGTATTACCCTAGAATTTTTTACACAGGATACTGTATAAAATAGTAGAATCCGCAGGTAAAAAATTTAGGATACCTTCATGCCAGTTGTAGCGAACTCCATCAAATTTGGTACAGACGGCTGGCGAGGCGTGATTGGTGATGAGTTCACCTTTGAACGCCTCGCCTTAGTTGCACCAGTAGCAGCAAAAGTATTATATGATACGTATTTTCCTAGCGTTGGTAGCCGGACGATTGTTGTCGGTTACGATCGCCGATTTATGGCGGAAGACTTTGCCCGTGTTGTAGCCGATGCTGTTACCGCTGTTGGATTTGATGTGCTACTTAGCGAAACCTATGCACCCACTCCAGCTTTTAGTTGGGCAGCAAAACAACTCAATGCTTTGGGCGCATTGGTAATTACAGCTAGTCATAATCCTGGGTCATATTTGGGGTTAAAAGTCAAAGGTTACTTTGGCGGGTCGGTATCACCGGAAGTTACTCAAGAGATAGAAGCGCTATTACCGCAAGGAATACCGCCAAAAGCAGATACTCCAGGCAAATTAGAGATATTTGACCCTTGGCCTAGTTACACCGCAGGTTTAGAGAAGAAAGTTGATATTGCTAAACTGCGAGATGCCATAGCTTCTGGGAAACTGACTGTATTTGCGGATGTGATGCATGGGGCGGCGGCGGGTGGATTAGCCAGATTACTGGGCGATCGCGTCCATGAAATTAACAGCAATCGTGACCCTTTATTTGGTGGTGGCGCACCAGAACCCTTGCCTAAATACCTGTCAAAGCTATTTGAGGTGATAAAAACTCATCAACAAACCAATAAAACAGCTTTAACAGTGGGATTAGTGTTTGATGGGGATAGCGATCGCATTGCAGCTGTAGACGGATCAGCCAATTTTTTGAGTTCTCAGGTGCTAATCCCGATATTAATTGACCATTTAACCTTAAGACGCAATTTTAGTGGTGAAATCGTCAAAACAGTCAGTGGTTCTGACTTAATTCCCCTGGTGGCAAAATTACATAACCTCTCAGTGTTTGAGACAGCAGTAGGTTACAAATACATTGCTGACAGAATGCTAGCTGCAGAGGTGTTGTTAGGGGGCGAAGAGTCAGGTGGAATTGGCTATGGTAGCCATATCCCCGAACGGGACGCGCTGCTATCAGCCTTGTATGTTCTAGAAGCAATCGTGGAATCTGGAAAAGATTTAGGCGAATATTATCAGGACTTACAACAGCAAACTAATTTCATATCAGCCTACGATCGCATTGATTTACCCCTAGCGAGTATGGAAGTGCGATCGCGTCTTTTGCAACAACTGCAAACCCAACCTTTAACGGAAATTGCAGGACAAGCCGTAATTGACTGCAAAACTATTGACGGCTACAAATTCCGGTTGGCTGACCACAGTTGGTTAATGATTCGTTTTAGCGGGACTGAACCAGTATTACGCCTGTACTGCGAAGCCGCGACAATTGAGCGAGTACATCAAACTCTTGCGTGGGCGAAACACTGGGCAGAGTAAAATTAGTTTTTAGTCATTTGTCATTTGTCCTTTGTCCTTTGACGAATGACTAAAAACAAATGACAAATAGCAGAATGACACATGACTAAACTACTTGTAGTAGCCACCGGAAATCCAGGTAAATTGAAAGAAATGCAACAATACTTGGTTGATTCTGGTTGGCAATTAACTCTTAAACCAGAAGAATTAGAAATTGAAGAGACAGGCGATACCTTTGCGGCGAATGCTTGTCTAAAAGCTTCCCAAGTGGCCAAAGCTACGCAAAGTTGGGCAATTGCGGATGATTCTGGCTTACAAGTAGATGCGTTAGATGGCGCACCGGGGGTGTATTCTGCACGTTATGGTAGAACCGACTCAGAACGTATTGCTAGGGTATTGAACGAATTGGGAAGCGAAGTCAACCGCAAAGCACAATTTGTTTGTGCCGTGGCGATCGCTAATCCTCAGGGTGCGATCGTTTTAGAATCTGAAGGGGTTTGTCATGGCACAATACTCCATGCACCTCGCGGTAATCGTGGCTTTGGCTACGATCCAATTTTTTACTTTCCAGATAAGCAATTAACCTTTGCAGAAATGACACCACAGTTGAAGAGGTCGATTAGCCATCGAGGTAAGGCTTTTGAATCTTTACTTCCTCAATTGGCAGGATTGAGTACTAAATTTTGATTGAGATAAATTCATCAGATTTGACAATCTCAAGTCTTAAGTTAGATTGATTTTGGAATTAAGGGATGAAATCCTGAAATAAGTTCTGAATTTAAGTCTATTTAGTCAAATTATTAGCTTTTTTAGCTAACAACTCAGCAATGCCAGTTGCTGCAAAGGAGGATAACCTCAACGCCAGCTACCTACAACGGAAAAACTGTTTTCAGTGCTGGCTTTGCAACGCACTGGCTGATCAAAACTAAAAGTTCAGACTTTAGACGGCTTCGGTATTTTTTTCTCCAGTACGAATCCGCACAACTTGCTCTACAGGAGAGATGAAAATCTTACCATCACCAATTTCACCAGTGCGGGCAGCAGCAATAATTTTATCTACTACCATATCAACTTGGTTGTCTTCAACGACGATTTCTACTTTGAGTTTTTGCAGAAATTCAACGGTGTACTCCGAACCACGATAGCGTTCAGTTTGACCTTTTTGTCTACCGAAGCCTCGAACTTCAGAAACGGTCATACCGACAATCCCTGCATTAACCAAGGCAATTTTGACTTCATCAAGCTTAAATGGGCGGATAATCGCTTCTACTTTTTTCATGTTTTGGTCTCCTAAATTTCTACTAGCTTCGTTAATCTATCTAAGCAGATCCCTTGTCTCAGACTTTAACTAGTAGGATTATTTTAAAAATAATATGTAATAATTTACGACTTTATTTGCCCTATGGGAACAATTATGAAATTAGCCATGATAAATCTGACTAATTCAATAGTCGTTATGGTTATGACATGAGAAAAAATCCCTCTATTTAATATTAGAGGATGTGTGTGTTGCAACTAATATTTATAAAAATTCCCTGAATTAACCTCTAGGAGTTGAGCAAGTAATTTAAGAGCAATTGTGTAAGCAGCTAAAGCCAAAAACAAAAAAGTGAAATTAACGACTTTGATGTTCAAAGAAGGGACGCACAACCAAATACCCAGCAGTAAAAGCAGTGAGCATAATTAATAAAATTGAGATTGCTAACCACCATCCGCTTATTTCTTTGGTTTCTGACTCAGTAGGGCCATAATATCTAACTTCTTGCTCTTCTATTAATATTGTTTCCGGCATTGAGGGTAGCATTTCTGTTACAGGTACAGCAACATGAGTGCGATTGCCTTTCGTGGTGGTGACTTCGGGTTTAGCAGTTGGACGGGGACGTGCAACTTGCTGACGGGGACGTGCTTCCTTGGCTGGAGGCTGCTTAGTTGCGGCTGTAGTTTTCGCCTCAGGAGTAGGTACTGGGCGATCGCTTGGCTTAGTAGGTAGTGGAGTTGGTACATCCACCAACTTTTGCAAATGCAATAAAGACTCAACAACTTTGGTAATTTCTTGGCGCAGTAGTTGATTTTCTTGCACTAGTTTGTGATTTTTAGATGTCAGTGCATCTATTTGTATTTGTGCTGACTTTAACTCATCCGCCAACTCCCGATATACAGAAAGCGGTACAGATGGCGGCTGCGCTGGAGCCTTGTCTGCATCTGGATTGTAATAAATAGAACTTGTAGTTGTTACCATTTGTCGCCTGGTATTAAAAATCGAAGTAATTCATTATGTTGTAGAGATACTATCAGAGATAGTCAACTCTGAAACCATGCTGAAGAATTATTGAAAAATTATTGAATAGAGAAAAAAGTAGGGAATGGGTAATGGGTAATTGGTAATGGGTGATAGATATTTATTATTTCTCCCTCATCTTCCTCATCTCCCTCATCCCCCTCATCTCCCTCATCTCCCCTATCACCTAGCCTCTCTGAAGCAAAGGGAAGAAATGACCCACAGGGCCTTGTCCTTTGCCAATATCGAGGGAATAAGTGAGTGCAGTTGTAACATAGTTTTTTGCTTGCTGCACTGCTGTTAAGAGGTCTTTATTTTGAGCTAAATTGGCAGCGATCGCAGCTGATAAAGTACAACCAGTACCGTGGGTATTTTTGGTTTCTACTACTTGGGTAGTGATAGTTTCTACATTTTGCCCATCAAACCAGATATCAACACCACGTAAGTTTCCTTGCATACCTCCACCTTTGACTAAAACTGCTTTCGCACCTAATTTGCGGTGGATGGTTTCGGCGGCTGCTTGCATATCTTCCAGGGAATTAATCGCTAAACCACTCATAATTTGAGCTTCATAGCGGTTTGGTGTGACAATAGCAGCTTGGGGTATTAAGGCACTACAAAGAGTCTGGACTGCGTCATCATCAATCAATTGTGCCCCTGTGCGTGAAACCATTACTGGATCGACTACTAAGTTATTGATCTTCCAAGCTTCTACTTGTTGAGCAACAGCTAAGATAATCTCCTTGTTGAGCAACATTCCTGTTTTTGCAGCTTGTACACCAATATCCTCAACCACCGCCTGAATTTGCGCTACTACAGCCTCAACAGGTATAGCATCAACTCGGCTTACCCCCAAGGTATTTTGCGCCGTGATGCAGGTAATAGCACTAGTTCCGTGGACACAGTGAAAAGCAAAAGTGCGTAAATCCGTTTGAATTCCCGCACCACCACCACTATCTGAGCCAGCAATAGTTAAAGCAACAGGTATCTTGGATTGTGTAACAGCGTTCATCTGATTTAAGGTCAAGGGTCAAGGGTTAAGGGTTAAAGGTCAAGAGTTAAGTATATTTATTTATTGTGAATGATTAAGTGTTTTGTTCCCATTACCCATTACCCATTACCCATTACTTAGTCCCTAATTTACTTTGTAAATACTTACCCCATTCAGCTGCTAAAGGGATTTCGGTAAAAGGGACTTTTACAGATTTAGCAGGTTCAGGAAAGAGAAATTCTAATTCAATCTGACGACCTTTTTCTGGTGGTGATTCTAAATTAGATAATTTGTCATCAACTAAAAGATTGATTGTTTGGACATCATCTAAAGAAAATGTCTCCAGTTTAATTGGCCCTTTAGGCGTAGGTTTTCCCCAAGTTATATTGTTATCTTTTTGACCCAATACTGCATAGATATCATACTTTGCCCGTTCAAATTGCTCTGCCCAAGCGCGGTAAGCTTCAACTTTTTGATACTCTTTTGAGCCTTGCCAAGCCAACCAGAAAAACATTGCTAACAAAGGCAACCACAATAGACCATGTTCCATTGTTTCAACAGTCCTGAGTGCTAAGTGAAAGTTTTAACTTAAGTGCAAAATACACCAACTCGAGGCACAGATAAGTTATCGTAGTGAGCAACTGGCAAAAAGCGGTGATGACTTTATATGAGAAGGCTTATATTATTTTGCTTGTTTCTCATTGGTTTGGGGGCGGCTGTATTTGGGTTCCTCAATTTTCAGGGACTAGCAGCCAAGGGTGAGTTTGAGACGATTCTGCTTGATTTTCGTGAAGATATACCCAAAGAGGTAGTAGAGAAAGATTTGCAAGCGATCGCTCAACAATACCAGGTTACACCCCAACTCGATAATAAATTTTCAGCAAAAGATAATGTGTATATTATCAAAGGCGATCGCCAACTGCTGAAAGAACTGCAAAAATCCAAATTCAAGTCGGCTACAGAATTTATCGAGCCAAATTATATTTACAACAATATTCCCCAACCGGGTGAATTTGCTTATTTGGGAGAATTTTTAAAACCCAATGAAGATGAAGAGAATGTCACTTCCTCATTAACTGGCCCTAATGACCAGTATTACAGTAAGCAGTGGAATTTACATAACATTGGCATTGAAGGCGCGTGGAGTCAAACCAAAGGTAGTGGCATTACGGTTGCTGTCATTGATACTGGTATCACTCGCGTACGCGACTTATATGAAACGAAATTTGTCAAAGGCTACGATTTCGTTAACGATAGAGAAGAAGCCAAAGACGATAACGGTCATGGTACCCATGTTGCAGGTACTATTGCCCAAGCTACCAATAATAAATATGGTGTAGCTGGTATTGCCTACGAAGCTAATCTCATGCCTTTGAAGGTATTGAATGAGTATGGTGGTGGTACAGTTGCCGATATTGCCGAGGCGATTAAATTTGCTGCTGATAAAGGCGCAGATGTCATTAATATGAGCTTGGGTGGTGGCGGTGAAAGCCAGTTAATGAAGCAAGCTATTGACTATGCCCACAACAAAGGTGTTGTGATTGTGGCGGCGGCTGGTAACGAAAACGCGAATGGTGCTAGTTATCCAGCACGTTATCCCCATGTTATTGGCGTTTCAGCATACGGCCCAGACAGTGAAAAAGCCCCATATTCCAACTTTGGTGCTGGGGTTGATATTTCTGCCCCTGGTGGTAGCGATGCTGGCAAGATTCTGCAAGAAACCATCAATGATCAAGGTGAAGGTGTGTTCCTTGGCTTCCAAGGTACAAGTATGGCATCTCCCCACGTTGCTGGTGTAGCTGCATTAATCAAAGCTAAAGGTATCACAGATCCCGATGAAGTTTTAAAAGTCCTCAAACAGTCTTCACGGGCTATTCAAGAAGATGGTTTAAACTACTACGGTTCTGGGCTACTCAATGCCGAAGCCGCCGTTAAACTTGCCACTGACGGTCAAATTAGCTTCTCTGATTTCTTCCGTTGGTTAAGAGATAACGGCTATCTCAACCCTGGATTTTGGATTGATGGCGGTGCTGTAGCGCTGTTACCCAAAATTTTGATGGTAGTTGGTTCTTATCTATTAGCTTGGTTTTTACGAGTTTACTTTCCTTTCACTTGGAGTTGGTCTTTATCCAGTGGTTTAATTGCTGGTAGTTCGGGATTATTCTTCCTTAAAGGAATTTATATCTTTGACCTGCCTCAATGGCCTTTCCGGCTTTTGGGTAGTTCTATTCCCGAATTAGGTAACAGTCTCCAAGGCACTGGTGATTTAAATCCCTTGTTTGCTAGCGTATTGATTCCTATAGTTCTCGTTGCATTACTACTGGGACATCCTAGCGGCAAATGGTTTGCCATTGGTTCTAGCCTTGGTGTGGCAGCCTGTTTGACAGTCAGTGCCCTTTACGATCCTGCTGTTTGGGGTTTGGGCAGTAGCCACTTAGCCCGCGTTTTCTTGATTGCTAATGCCCTGCTGTGTTATGGATTAGCTCGTTTAGCCTTGAAAAACGAAAGGCAAGTAGCTTAGTTAATTAACTGATATGCATTAGAGAAAATCTTCTCGCATTCAAGCTATTCAGGCTCAGGGAGGATGAGAAAAAGGGGATAAAAATTCAAAATTCACAATTATCCCCTTTTTCCTCCCAACAAACACCCAACACCCAACACCAAAAAAATTATATGAGTACTACAGTTACAGGCACTATTGAACACCGCGACATCGGTACTGGCGCTTGGGCGCTAGTTACCGATGAAGGCGTTACTTATGAACTTCCTAGAAGTGTAGATAAAAAATTATTAAAAGTAGGGCAAAAAGCCAAAGTTACGGGCAAAGTGCGAGAAGATATCATGACTACTGCCATGATTGGCCCTGTCCTGGAAGTAAAATCTTTTGATGTAATTAGTTCTGATTAGCTGCGGAAGCTAAAACTTCTTGTAATCGGCTTCTAAATTCACCTTTGGGATGGCCTCCTTTAACTTCACCAATAATCTGAAACTCTCCTTCAGGAGAATTACAGAGAATGTAGGTAGGCCATCCCATTTCTGATTTATCGGGATATTGAGTTAACAAAATCTTACGATACTTGCGATAAGTAGCCGTATCCTGCATTTTGACATCAATGAATTGCAAACCGAGTTCTTCAGCTACCTTTTGGTCATAAAATGACATTTTGTGGCAAATGCCGCATTCTTCCGAAGAGAACTTAATTACTGCTAAATTCATTTGACTGTGCGACTATTTGGACATAGGCAAATTATTGTAGCAGAAAACCTTGGATATCCGCCGCACAGCACGGCAAATAGTAATAAATACTAATCCTTATGCAGCTAAATTCTTGAAAAATAATTAAAAATTCTGCCAAATTGGCAGATATATTGTGGAATAACAATATGTATCTGCCTAATAGCCCATAAAAAGGTAGAAATTTAGTCAGGGAAAGGCATAACGAGTATCGAAAAATAATGATAAGATAAATGTAATTAACGATGACAGCAAGATAAGCGATCGCTAAGACACAATATTCAGAAATTTAATTTCACAGCGCATTTTTGTGCTAGAATATATGCCTCATCAATTATCAGTGGGCAGCTAGAGGCAAAATATCTCCTCAAAAAACCCCTAGTATGTATGAGCCTACCAGGGGAGTTAGTTATCAGGGTGCATCTACCAATTTATTTTTCTTAGTTTAAATACAATCTTCCGGAGAGTTTTTGGTAAAGGAAGATTGTTGTTTTTTCAATAATAAAAAACCCCCAGTAGGTATGAGCTTACCAGGGGAGTTAGTTATCAGGGTGCATCTACCATTTGATTGTTCCAGGTGAAATCGAGATGCTCCGGATAAATTCGTGATGCGTCGCCGATTATGGTTGAAAAACAAAAACCCCTAGAGGCTTTCGCCAACTAGGGGAGTGAGTTATCAGGGTGCATCTACCATTTAATTCTTCCAGTGCTACTACCTTAATCCGGATAAATTTTTGACCAATTCGCTAAAAAATAAAAAACTCCACCGATTTTATCAACCAGAGGAGTGAGTTATCAGGGTGCATCTACCATTTAATTCTTCTGAGTGCAGCTACCCTTATCCGGATCAATTTGTGACACGATTCGCTGATTATCTGTAAAAAATAAAAAACTCCACCGATTTTATCAACCAGAGGAGTGAGTTATCAGGGTGCATCTACCATTTAATTCTTCTGAGTGCAGCTACCCTTATCCGGATCAATTTGTGACACGATTCGCTGATTATCTGTAAAAAATAAAAAACTCCACCGATTGCCATCAATCAGAGGAGCAAGTTATCAGGGTGCATCTACCACTTAACTCTTCTGAGTGCAGCTACCCTTATCCGGATAAATTTTTGACCGATTCGCTAAAAAATAAAAAACTCCACCGATTTTATCAACCAGAGGAGTGAGTTATCAGGGTGCATCTACCATTTAATTCTTCTGAGTGCAGCTACCCCTATCCGGATAAATTTTTGACCAATTCGCTAAAAAATAAAAAACCCCCGCCGATTGCCATCAATCAGGGGAGTGAGTTATCAGGGTGCATCTACCATTTAACTCTTCTTGTGCAACTACCCTCATCCGGATAAATTTTTGACCGATTCGCTAAACACAAAAAACCCCCAGTGGTGGCAGCCAACTAGGGGAGTGGATTATCAGGGTGCATCTACCAGTTAACTATTCTGAGTGCAACTACCCTGATCCGGATAAAAGTCTTATATACATGTATTAGTGTTAACCACAAAAAAATCCCCTAGTGGGTACCAGCCAGCTAGGGGAGTTATTTATCAGGGTGCATCTACCATTTAATTGTTCTATGAGAAATAAGTAAGCTCCGGATGAAATTGTCACAATAGTGACTATCTGTATTTTTAAAGAAAAAACCCCCAGTAGGTATGAGCCTACTAGGGGAGTTAGTTATCAGGGTGCATCTACCGTTTAATTGTTCTATAAGAAATAAGTAAGCTCCGGATGAAATTGTCACAATAGTGATTATTTGTTTTTTCAAGAAAAAACCCCCAGTAAGTGTTAGCCTACCAGGGGAGTTAGTTATCAGGGTGCATCTACCATTTAACTGTTCTCTATATAACAAGTATTATCCGGATAAAATTCACTATGTATTGGTTTTATTGCCGTTTGCCAAGCTGAAAAAAAACCCCGGTAAGCATTAGCCTACCAGGGGAGTTAGTTATCAGGGTGCATCTACCATTTAATTGTTCCCCAGAGAAACGTTAAGCTCCGGATAAATTGACTAAAATGTGTATTCTAGTTATGTGTCAAAACAAACCCAAAGGATGCTAGGCAAAGAATCAGAGGAAAGCGCTTTGATCTACCACGTTCTCCAGTTAATAATGCTTATGTCTGAGGATGTTGTTATTTGCCAACATAAAAAAATCCCCTAATGAGCATTCGCCAATTAGGGGAGTCGAAGATCAAGGTGCATCTACCAATAAACTGTTCTACTCAGATGTCAACTAATCCGGATAAAGTTGTAAAAGCCGGATTTCCAATTAAAAAATATCCTATTGCCTTGTAAGCACAAGAGTAGGGAGCAGGTGAGCCAGCGAAGTCATCTGTACAAGAAGCTGCGCGTTGGTGTTAGCCTCTCGTAGAGTAGGAGTAGGAAGAAAAAGATTATCTGAGTAATTGGATAATTTATTTTCTATCAGTACCTAAAAAAGCAAAATAACGAGCATTCAGAAACATTCAGTGGCAAGATGCATCTAAGGTATCAGAAGAAGCGAAAAATCGACTTGAAACTTTCGCGTTTCAAACCTGATTTAGGAGGCGAAGAGGAGAAGTTGTGACCCAGGAATTTCATATTTCCGTAACCCCAGTAGGGCAAAATGACTACTTGGTGCGGACGGAACAAGTCGCGCCTGGGGTGCCATTAGCAGAAGAACTGGTGACTTGGCCTGTAGCTGATTGGTTAGCTGCTGCTGGGCATTTGATGAACGATCCGTTGATGTCAGTGTTGCAAGGAGATGCGATCGCCTTTGGTGGACGTGAAAGCGACATTGCCAGAAACTCAGTCAATCTAGTAGCGTTGGGTCAGCAACTATATAATGCACTGTTTCAAGGTACCCTCAGAGATAGTTGGATTACAGCACAAGGTATCGCCCAGAATCACCAACAGGTGTTACGTCTACGTTTAGGGTTGAAAGATACTAGGTTAGCGCGGTTACCTTGGGAAGTTATGCACGCAGGCGATCGCCCTCTAGCCACCGGGCCCTATGTCGCTTTTTCTCGCTACCAAAGTGGAATTCTGCCAGCATCTCGGTTGCCATCCAAAAATATACCGCAACCCTTAGAAGAAGGTGGTATTAAAGTATTAATGGTGATTGCCTCACCTACAGATCAAGTCCGTCTGGATTTGCTCAAACATGAGGCTATTAAACTGCAAGCCGAACTACAACGCCATATACCACGTGCCGCAGAAAGCGGTAATTATCTACCCGATATTGAACTTAAAGTTTTAGATCAGCCAGGGCGAGAAGAATTGACGCAAGCCCTAGAACAAGGGCGATATCATGTTCTACACTACTCCGGCCATAGTAATCTTGGTGCCAATGGTGGCGAAATTTATCTAGTTAATAACAGAACTGGCTTAACAGAAACCTTAAGTGGCGACGATTTGGCAGGTTTGCTTGTCAATAATAATATCCAAATGGCGGTATTTAACTCCTGTTTGGGAGCATACAGCGCTAACAGCGATACTGGTGAAGACACTGGAGAACGTAACCTGACAGAAAGCTTAGTTAAGCGCGGTATTAGAAGTGTCTTAGCTATGTCAGAACGCATTCCTGATGAAGTGGCGCTGACGCTGACACAATTGTTTTACCGCAACCTCAATCAAGGATATCCTGTGGATTTGTGTGTGAGTCGAGTACGCCAAGGGCTAATATCTGCCTATGGTTCTCACCACATGTATTGGGCGTTACCAATTTTATATCTCCAACCGGAATTTGACGGTTTTCTCAGCCCAGAAATCCCTGATAGTGCAGAAGCACTCAATGAGTATAATCCAGCTTTCAGGGGAAATCCTGCAGCAATGTACTCTGATATCGCCGAGGAGACTGATCTGTCTTTAATGGAGGACATGATCCCTTCGGGTTTAGCGCGTGACTCATCAGGGCTAGATTGGTTAGGTGAAGATACTTGGGGCGATTTGGTTGATGAAATCGAGTATGATGATGACCCCAGCTACGCCGAAGATTCCGCACTGGTTTCCGATTTGTTTCGCCAACTAGATAGCCAAAAAGGGATATCTGAGCAATCATCTTCCATGACGGCGGAACTTGTACCCCAGTTAAACGACAATAGCCTCCGGGGAAGACAACTTTCTTCAGAATTGACTGCACCCGATCAAGAAGCTAGCTTTTGGGAAGAAGAACCAGAGCCTGCAAATGAAACTTCTACAAGTTTTGATGGGAATTGGAATCACAATTCCTATGGCAGCTCACAAACATATTCCTCAAAACGCCGCCAGCGTCGGCAGATTTGGCCGATGGTAGGTATTGTAGGAGCAAGTGCGATCGCAGTTGTTGTGGGTGTCAATTTGTGGCAAAATAACCAAGCGAAAAAATTACCACCCATACCACCAATTCCTATTCAGTCGATTACCGCCCAACCTCCTGTAGATTTAAAGACGGCTGCAACTGGAATTGTCACTGCTACCGCTACAGAAAAATTGAGCCAAGGCGACTTACAAGCAGGGCTAGAGGCTGTAGAAGAATTACTGAACCGTGGCGCGCTTCCACCTGCCCAAGCCGCGTTAAAACTTGTCCCGCCGAAGCAAGCTGATAATCCATCTGTTAACTTTTTCAAAGGAAGATTAGCTTGGCAATCTGTGCAGATAAAAGATAAAAAATACAGTATTGATGATGCGCGCCGTTATTGGGAAAGTGCTGTAAAAGCAGATCCAGAATCGTTTTTATATAATAATGCTTTGGGATTTGCTTATTATGCAGAAGATAACTTAAATCGAGCTAATGATTCTTGGTTTAAAGCTTTAAATTTAGCACTTAAGCAACAAGCAACTACTAAAAATACTACATCTAAAGATGCTTTAACTTCTTATGCGGGATTAGCTTTAGGGCTTTATAAATCTGCATATAATCAACCATCTGAAAAACAGTATCAATATATGAATGAAGCGCTAAAATTGCGCCAAATGGTCATTAAGGACGATCCGATAGATTTCCAAGTAGATAAATTAAGCCGAGATTGGCTATGGACAGAAAAGGCTATTGCCGATTGGGGATCGCTACTGAAAGAAAAAGCTCAGAAACAATAAAAGGGAACAAGGAAGAATAATTTACAAATTGACTTTGGCTTTCATAAATGAAATAGGAATGCTATAGAGTTAAGAAGATAATAATATAGCTATCATTTTGCGAAATACTAAACCGATTATCATCGCCCATAGAGGGGCTAGCGGCTATCGTCCCGAACATACATTAGCGGCTTATGAATTAGCAATTGATTTAGGGGCTGACTATATTGAACCTGATTTAGTTGCTACTAAAGACGGGATATTAATTGCGCGTCACGAAAATGAAATTTCGGAAACTACTGATGTTGCTAGCCATGCAGAATTCGCTCAACGCCAAACTAGCAAAATCATTGATGGGGAGAGTAAGACAGGCTGGTTTACCGAAGACTTTACCCTAGCCGAACTCAAAACCCTACGAGCAAAAGAGCGAATTCCCGAAGTGCGATCGCAAAATACAAAATATGATGGTTTATTTGAAATTCCTACACTGCAAGAAATCATCGATTTAGCTCAAGCTAAAAGTATTGCGGTTAATCGGACTATTGGCATTTATCCAGAAACTAAGCACCCAATTTATTTTCAATCGATTGGTTTATCTCTAGAAGAACCGCTATTAAAAACTTTAGCAGCTAACGGTTATCAAGGCGCAAATGCACCTGTTTTTATTCAGTCTTTTGAAGTTAGCAACCTCAAATATTTATCAACAAAAACTGATTTACCTCTGGTGCAATTAATTAATAATACTGGTAAACCTTATGATTTTATCGTTAATGGTGATGAGCGCACATATAGCGATTTAATTACAGCCTCAGGGTTAAAAGAAATTGCAGAATATGCACAAGCTATAGGAATTCATAAAAATCTACTTGTTCCCAGAGATAGCACAGGTAAATTACTACCGCCTACATCCTTAGTTACCGATGCTCATGCAGCTTCTTTGCTGGTTCATGTTTGGACTTTCCGCAATGAAGATTTATTTTTACCTTTAGACTTTCAAGGGAATCCAAAACAAGAATATGAACTATTTTTTAGCTTAGAAATTGATGGCGTTTTTAGCGATTTCCCGGATATAGCTAATACAATTTTGGATTTTGGATTGTAAATTTCTATTAAGCCACCAATGCCCAATGCCCAATGCCCTATTCCCTGTGGAATGAGGTATTTTCACGGGCTGCAAAACTCCTCAATGACTTGCGCTTTCACCTCATCCAAAGGAAAAGTATTGGGATAGGTAGAAAACATTAGCATGATGCCTTGTAAAGTTGAGGAGAAATAGATAGATCGCTTGCGTGGATTTGCTACCCCCAGCTTTGTGAACATTTCCGTCTGCACCTCAAACTGCTTTTCTTGCTCATCCATTAACCTCTGGCTGTATTTAGCTACGACTGGATCGAGCCTGGGTTGGGTAAACAGGTTGAGGTAAAAACGGAAAACTTCAGGTTTTCGGCGGACATCTTCTAAAGCTCCTTCGGCAATGTGCCGGATTTGTTCGGCAGGTGTTGGTTTTGCAGCCGCCGCTTCCATGACAAACAATAAATCGTGGAGTCGCATATCAACCAGTGCCGCAATCACATCTTCTTTGCCTTTGAAATAATGATAAAGAAGTCCCTTGGATATCTTCGCTGTTTTCGCAACGTCGTCAATAGAGGTGGCGTGATAGCCTTTGCTGAAAAAAAGCTCCATCGCCGCTTTTAAGATTTGCTCCTTGGTAGCCTGACGGATACGTTCATTTTCTGCTGGGGTGCGGGGCATCTTTAGATTATTACTCGCTCAAAAAATCGCTAATCAGGTTAGTTACCTCTGCTGGATGTGTATCACGTAAATCTGCACCGCCACTATGAATGAGAGCGATCGCATCGCCCTTTCCTTGGATTTCGTAATGTAGATCCATTTGCAAATCCTCCTTGTAGCCGCCAATTGCAGCCCTATATGGGGTGATAGCGTTTTTTAGTGAATGCGATCGCCACCACTATCTTCAATATATTTTATGACTGACCATACAGTTAATAAAAAATCACACAAAAATAGCCCTCCGTAAAATAGGAGGGTCAAGGACTTTCAAATAAAAAATATCCCATTACTTTTAAAGCTGGGGAAGTTAAGGCAGAAAAAGGGACAAGCAATGCAAAATTCAAAATTCAGACATTTATTTGACTTTTGACTCTTGACTTTTGACTCTTGACTCTTGACTCAGCACTCCTAAATATTGAGTCCTGACTTTTGCTCACGATTGATCAAAATACCTCTCAAGCCAGCAGCTTTAGCAGCTTGATAGTCTTCTTCTGGGCTGTCGCCAATGTGCCATGCAGCCTCAGGTGGACACTTATGTTTTTCTAAGGCTATAGCAAAAATTTGAGGATCTGGTTTAGCGGCGCGTGCTTCCGTAGAAATGGTGATGGAGGTGAAAAAGTCCCTGAGTCCTAAACTTTGCAACACTGAATAAATGCGGGAATCGAAATTAGACAACACTCCTAATTCGATTCCCATCCGCCGCCAGTTAATCAAAGCTGGTAGCACATCAGGATAAACAAACCACGGTTCAGCAGTGCCAAAGTGGATATAAAGTTCACTAAAAAAAGCCGAAAAGTCAGAAAATTGCTTGAGAACGCCTGCGCTTTCAAAAGTATTGAGGGCAATGATTCGCCACCAATCAAATTCGCGCTGGAGAATGTCTTGGTTGTCTGCATCAGGAAATATCGGCGGTGGTGCGGCTTTAAAGCTTTCGATAAATGTTTTATCTAATGTATCAGCGGAAACTTCCACATCAAATTCCTGGGCTAGCTTACTATAAACTTCGCCCACACTACCTTTGACCCCGATGAGTGTGCCTACAGCATCTAAAAAAATAACTTTCGGTCGTTCCATCAAACTGTTATGCTTTTGCGTCCTGGATTTGAGATTATGCCTGATCGAGCTTCAGTGCATAGTTATATTTACGCACTATTTGCTACTGAGAAAGCGTTTCTATAATAGGACGTACTAGCCAATTAAAACCAACTCTGAGTTGATGATCGAAAGTAGGCAACCGATAAAGATAGGCAAGACGACGTGCTAAATATGCCAATGGCCCTTCTAGCTTGATTCCCAAACCCGTTAAAGTAGCATTATCTACTCCCAGCGCCAGCATTTCCCCTAACTTTTGATATTGGAAGGGAAGTAAAGGACGATTTGTCAGGGAAGCCCAAATATTCCAAGCAGTATAATCAGCTTGTTGAAAAGCAGCTTGAGCAGTAGCAGGGACTTGCTGACCTTGAGCATCAACACAATCTACTAAATCCCCCAAAGCAAAAATTTCTGAATGGTCTAGAACTTGTAGAGTAGCTGTAGCTGTAATTTGACCGCGTTGATTTTGCTTCAGTGGTAGGGATCTAACTACGGGAGTTACTCGCGTTCCGACAGTCCAAATCACCAAATCTACAGGAATTGTATCAACTTGATTTTTATATTCTAGGGAAATAGTATCTTGAGCAATAGACTCTACATTGGTTTCTAAATCAATAAATATACCTCGCGCTTCCAAAGCTTTCTTTGCCGCTTCACGGTTAAAGTCTGGGGAAGTTCGTAAAATTTGGTCGCTGAGTTCTATCAGCCGGAAGCGTCCTCTTTCTCCTAGTCTGTCGGCTAACTTACAGGCTAACTCGACACCGCTATAACCTGCGCCCACAATTGCCACCCGAATTTTATCAGCATCGGATTCTTCTAAAACTCGCAAGCGTTCTTCTAGCCGATAAACATCAGGAATAGTGCGGAAGGGGAAAGCATAGGATGTGGCACCGGGAACCAAATCTAGCGGTGTTTCTCCACCCAGCGCCAGCACTAATCTGTCATAAACGATTTCCGGCCCATCTTGTAACTGTACTCGTTGCTGGTCGATATCAATGCCAGACACCACAGCTTGATAAAAGCGTATACCTGTGCCTTGTAATAATTCTGCAAATGGTGGGGCAATTTCCCAAGTTTGGAGTTCGCCCGTCAGCAATTCGTAGAGTAGAGGAGAAAACAAAAAGCGATCGCTTTGATCTACCAGGACAATTTCGGGTTTTTGCGTAGACTCCCAAGGTAACTGGCTCAAGCGTAAGGCAGTATAGAGACCACCAAAGCCGCCACCCAGGATCACAATTCTATTAGTTCGTTGAGTCATTTGTTCTTAGGGAATATCCATCCCACTTGGGCAACTATCATTCAGTGTAATGATTTATTTCTGCCTATTGCATGGGAACAATAAACTTAGGCCCACAAAGGCTGCTCAATTTACTCATATCACCTAGTAATGTTTCCAGGTGAGTTGAAAAACAGCAATACTGTGAACTGGTAGTGCCACACTTAGATGACTCCAATCAATTTTCGTAAGTTAGTCACCCAAAAAGAATTTCTGGCCATCCTCAATCACCTGGAAAGGGAGATGGGCACTACTATTTGTATTGAAGATATCAAGGGTACAGCACTAATTGGTATTAAAAGTGATGCCAGCCTGTCTAGATACCCAGTACTACTGCTAGAAGAAGTAATTGGTTGGGTAGTTGGGGATCAAAAAGCAGCTAGTATTGCTACCCTCATTTCCTACCTAGCACAACAGCAATCCGAGAAAAAGTCATTAACTAAGGAATTGTTAGAAAAGTATCAAGAAATAGACTTATTTCAAGACCTTTCTACACAAGTTACCGCCAGCTTAGATGTGCAAGAAATTGCCAGGTTGGTGATTGAGGAAGCGAGACAATGCATTCCTTCTAGCTGTGGTGCAATTTTATGGTTAGATGACAAAACTAGTTGGCTGAAAATTCTCTGGGAATATGGCGAACTTAGCTCATGGTCAGAACCCCTCAAACTAGGTCAAGGAATCATCGGTACAATTCTGCGATCGCCTAAAGGTGAAATAGTCAACAATGTATTGGCAGATCCCAGATTTGTGGAGATGGAACCTAAAGTTAGCTCTCTGATTTGCGTACCCTTACTGTCTAAAAAGCAGCTAACTGGGGCAATAGTGATGTGTAATCAGACTCCCACAACTTACTCTACTAAAGACTGGAAACTGCTGAGTATTTTGGCATTGCAAGCAGCAGGTGCAATTGAAAAAGCGCTGCTTTACGAGCAAAGTTGTAATGCTGCACAAGTCGCCCAAGAACAAGCGCAGCAACTCCAGCTAACTCTGTTTGAACTTCAGCAAACACAGAGAAAGCTGATTCAAAGTGAGAAAATGTCTTCTCTAGGTAATTTAGTTGCAGAAGTTGCTCACGACATGAATAACCCCATTAACTATGTCAGTGGTAACCTCAGCCATATTCAACAATCTACACAAGAAATTTTAGATTTATTGCAACTTTATCAACATCACTATCCCAAGCCAGTACCAGAAATTCAAACGGTTATCGAAAATCTCGATTTAGAGTTTCTCATCGAAGATTTGACCAAAATGCTGTCCTCCATGATTGTAGGAGTGGGGCGAATGCGCCAACTGGCCTTAACTCTCAGAAACTTCTCCCGCCTAGATCAGGCAAAGATGAAGCCAGTTGACATTCATGAAGGAATCGAAAGCACCTTACTCATCTTACAAGGTAGATTCAAGCCCAGAGAAAGAAACTTAGGTATTCAGATTATTAAAGAGTATGGTGATATTCCCTTGGTTGAAGGCTACGCCAATCAGCTTAATCAGGTATTTATGAATTTAATTGCCAATGCGATCGATGCTTTAGAGGAGTCAATGATCAGTTGTCCATGGCCGCCTATGGGGGTGAAAACACCTGAAAATTACCAAATTCGCATTTCTACTGAGATAGTTAACTCTAATTGCCTAAAAATTCAGATTAGTGATAATGGCCCAGGTATTCCAGAAAATATTCAAGAGCGATTATTTGAGCCATTTTTTACTACTAAACCTATTGGTAAAGGTACTGGATTAGGTCTATCTATCAGCCATCAAATTATTGAAAAACATGGCGGATTGCTGCGTTGTATATCTCAAATGGGAATGGGAACTACTTTTAGTATTGAAATTCCGGTTCTACACAATTATGACTTTTCTACTGATTAAGGTAAAAACCAGTCCATAAATCTATTATTGACTAATTTCTTTATTGGAAAACAAGAATAAATAAGTAATTTTCCCCGCCTTATTTATTAATGTAAATTTCTTGCTAAGTCCAGGCTATAAACAAAGCACTGACTTAAAAAAAGAGGCTTGAAATCAAGATGGTATAGGTTTTTGAATTACATATTTTATATTCTTATAGCGGTTTCTAACCTAGTAAAGTACAAATTTATTAGCGTTTATCCTCTGCCCTCGGCGGTTAATTTTTTATAGTTGTAGCTCACAAATATGGCAAACAATATACTATAATCTCTTGTGCATCAGCCGATTAATAATTAGAGTTATCTTGCAATAGTTTTTAGGGGATTGCCACATATAGCAGGTTTCATAATTGATGTTTTAGTAGTAAATAAAAATTTTTTAACCTTAGAAATACTGACAGACATATTAAATACATAGATATACAATATTATTGGCACAGCTATAAGTAAATCCAAGATGTCAATCTTGCTAAAAACTAATCAAAGGAGGATGATTAATCCAAGAGAAAATAATTACACAGGGGCTAATATAAATATTTATTAGTTATTTTATTTAGAAGTCATTGAGGAAAGAATTTACTTTGTATGAACAATAAGCTACTAATTGTTGATGATGACGCTAGTATGCGTTTGCTAATGGAGGAAGTGCTAGAAAGCCTAGAAGATGAAGAAGTAGAATTATTGATGGCTAAAAATGGTGAAGAAGCATTAGCAATTATTCAAACAGAAAAGCCAAAACTAGTCTTTTTAGACATAATTATGCCAAAAATGGATGGTCTAGAAGTTTGTAATACTGTTAAGAAAAAACTAGCAATCCCTGATATTTACATTGTTATGCTTACTGCTAACGGGCAGGAATTCGATAAACAACAAGGTATTGATGTAGGTGCAGATTTGTATATAACCAAGCCTTTTCGCCCTAATATAGTACTAAAAATTTCTAGAGAGGTACTGGGTTTACCCGTTGCTGTTGAATTGGCAAAAGACGGTTTGTAACCAAGACAAACCGCCGGGAATTTAAACTTTAATAAAAAGGCAATTAATTGCCACCAGTGGTGATAGCTTTATGATGTATCGGGGGATCTTCTGGTTTTCTCTGCCATTGACCACCGTTACCTTGTTGGTATTCATTCCTGACGCTATTCCAAGCAACTTCACGCGCTCCATTTTCACTCATACCGTCTTTTTGAGCCGCATTGAAAGCTGCAAAGAAAATCTGTTGAGCATGTTCAGGCAGTTGCTCTCTGATATCCTGTGGTAATTCGTCTATCTTGTTATAAGCCATAAACCTACTCCAGTTATCTCTACTTTAGGTTTATGTTAAAAACTGATAAATCAAATTTCCTCTACTAACAGAGATATACGAATACTATACTTTTGGCTGAGTCAGAAGATATTCAAATCAACTCTACAAGAAGAAGTAGGATGCGTTAGTAACGCATCGTCTTCAGATTTTGATATTTTGATGTCACCTAAGCAGTTTATTGTAAGAGCAGTCAATATACTCACAATAAATTTATATCCCTATAGTTGTTCTCATATTGCTGTAACTCAACAATAAAAATTTAACCGCAGATGAAAGAGGATTAACGCGGATATACGCCGATAAATTTGTACTTCACTAAGCTAATAAAGGTTATAATATTTCAATATTTTTACCTACCAAGTAATAGTATATTGCCATTTATTTATCATTTTGGTACTAACACCCGGGACTTTTTCTAAATCATTCAAAGATGTAAACTTTTGCTGTTGACGAGCAATGATTATTCGCTGTGCTAATTTTTTACCAACACCTGGTAGGGTTTCTAATTCTTCTAGGCTAGCGGTATTGAGATTGATTTTAGGAGATATCTGATTTGTACTGGATGTTGGAGATTTAATTTGCGGACATTGTTTGGCTTCGGTTGCAATTTTTTGTTGAATAGTAAGTGGTAAACCAAGTTTTACCTTTGTATAAAGACGAGCAAATTCACGTACATAATGGGCAGCAACTTTAGGATTTTCAATTACTAGTAGGGTTTCATCGTTACCATTATTAGCGGCTTCTGACCAATTATGAGAACCTGTAATTACTGTATTACCATCAATAACAGCAAATTTGTGATGCAATAAATCGCCTTTTGGTAAAGTTGGTACGCCAACAGTAGTAATAGGATTTTTCCAAGGGCGGTTATCTACTTCATATTTACACTCTTCAGCTAGTGCAAATCCCATCATATCTAAGCCTTCGCTGTAAGAACGATAGGCAAATTGTGGTTCAATTAAAGCGCGAATATTGACTTTGTTTTGATGGCGATTTTCGAGAACATTAGCTAATTGTTGATCGGAAAATACAAACAATGCCATATCCACATATTTAGTAGCTGATTCTAAAGTATTAGCTATTAAACCGTTTGTACTCTGACTCCAAGGTTGAGTGGGTGAAGTTGGCGAAAACTGTACAGTAATTTTAGTTTCACCTAAAGTAATAGTTTTTGGCGATCGCGCTGGTTTTTGCAAACCAAATCGGCTATCTGGCTTACCGCCTGGGCCATCACCCCACATGGTGTTAAACTCTTCTGTAAATAAAGCTGCTAGTTCTGGACTCTCTATTTTTAAGAAATTGTTGGCATTGCCTAAACTACTGGGATTACTATAGTCTCCAAAAACATCGCTCAAAGTGAAGTTTGCAGAAGTAACAATCACAATGCTATTGTCTACAATCACAAATTTGTGATGCATTAAACTGCTACCTGCTGTCCCATCGGCTTTGTCATCTATTAAAGGAACTTTGGCATTTTGTACGATTACCAAAGCATCTCTTTGGTTAATTTCTTCAGAACTGAGCTGATTATCCTGGTTAATATCGATAAATTTACGAACTTCGTTATAGCGTTCTTGTTCCCTTTTTTCTAACTGGCTAATTTCCTCGCTTGTGAAGCTACTCCAAGGACGGCTATAGGTATTTTCTAAAATTAATCTGACTTTGACTCCAGCTTTTTGTCTATCTACTAATGCTTGAGCTACTTTTGGTAAACGTAATTCTTGAACGGCGACATCGACGGTAGATTTAGATTGAGCAATTGCATCGACAATATGCTGTTCTAAATTATCTCCCAGACGAACTTGCTGACGGTAAGGTTCGGTAAATTCTGAGGACTCGGAATGGTTAAAGTAAACCTGCACCAATGGATCTTGCGGTAAGGGTGCAGGAAGCTTATTGAATGACTGAACTTTTTGACAACCAGCTAGAGCAAGAATAAGCAAGAAAATACAATAATTATGGGAATGATATAAACAAGGCACAGGAATTTAGCTAGATATGCTTTAAAGGTGAATAAATAATATTATTCCCACAATTGAGTATGTCTAGTGCTTATAAAGACACTAACGAAAGCTTTTGCTAAGATTGGTTACATAATTTAACATTTTGTTTTTAATTTAGACATTTATGCAGACTGTTCTCAAATCAAGCCAAGAACAAGTCACTCGATTGTTTTCTAATTTGGAATTTGATGGAAATCAGTTAAGTCATCAACCTGGTAGCGTGTTAGGTAGCACAGCATTGATTGCAGGAACCACGGTTGGTGCAGGAATTTTGGCATTACCTGCGGTGACTTTACCGTCTGGGGTTGTACCATCAACAGTGCTGTTGATTGGTGTATGGTTATATACCTTAGTTTCAGGATTATTAATTGCCGAAGCCACTGTAAATACTATGCGTTTTGCTGGTCGTCCCAGTGTAGGCATGTTAGCAATGATTGAAAATACTCTTGGTGTTGTAGGTGGGCGAATTGCTGGTGCTACCTACTTATTGCTACACTATGCCCTCTTGGTAGCATACACAACCCAAGGTGGCGATATTTTAGGTTCTGCGATCGCAAACTTACTTGGTATCCAACATAAATTACCTGCATGGGTAGGCACAATAGTTTTTACCCTGATATTTGGCGGGATTATGTATCTGGGGCGAGAAAAGTTTGTCGAAAAACTCAATAGTGTGTTTGTCGCCATTGTCCTAGTATCGTTTCTCGGATTATTGCTGCTAGCTGGCGAACAAGTTAAAACCACACAATTATTATTTCAAAATTGGAGTGCTTTAGGTAGCGCCGTTTCTGTGATGGCTGTAGCGTTGTTTTACCATAATGTCGTGCCAGTGGTGGTGACGCAGCTAGAAGGCGACACTCGTAAAATTCGGCAGTCTATTGTGATTGGTTCTCTGATTCCCTTAATCATGTTCCTGGCGTGGAATGCAGTAATTTTGGGCAGCGTCAGCCCGGAGATACTTCAGAAGACTGTCGATGGTAGAACTATATTTGACCCTTTGCAAATTCTGCGTTCAGGTAGTGCTGGAGAGTGGCTGGGCGTACTAGTTTCAATTTTTTCAGAATTTGCGATCGCTACATCATTCATTGGATTTGTCTATGGCTTGCTAGATTTCTTCCAAGAAATTTTCTTCGTTACCCAAGTGCAATTTTCTAGCAGGTTACCGCTTTATTCGGTGATTCTTTTACCTGCTATGAGTTTAGGGGCAATTAATCCCAAAATTTTCTTTACAGCCTTGGATTATGTTGGCACGTTCAATATCTCGGTTTTAGCAGGTATTATTCCCGCGCTGATGACTTGGAAACAGCGTCACAGTTTAGAACAGTCAAATAAAATTCATCAACCACTCGTCCCTGGGGGGAAAGTGACACTAATAGCGATGATTGGCATTGCATTAGTTATTATTGGTAAGGAAATTTGGGCGCTGTAAAGTTCTGAGTTGTAGATACGCGATTAATCGCGTCTGTACAAGAGTGCTGAGTAAAAATGCTAGATTCTAGTTCTTGATGCTACTAAGCTTGCTACCACATCAGCCAAGTGTGTTGGCTCTAGGGGTTTAGGGATATGCATTTGATAGCCGGAAGCGATCGCTTTAATTTTATCTTCTTCACGGGCAAAGGCTGTCACTGCTATAGCTGGAATATGCACAGCTACCTCACTTTCCCAGTCTCGGACTTTGCGAATAAAATCGTAGCCGTCTTCTAATGGCATCCCGATATCACAAAGAATGATAGCGGGTTTCCAAGTGGATACTTTGTTGAGGGCTTGTGCAGCAGAGGCGCAAGTGCATACTTCTGCCCCCTGTTGCATGAGTATTGCGGAGACTAAATCGCGTGCGTCAGGTTCGTCATCCACCACTAGCACCCGCACATCCTTAAGTTTGTCAGAGTTTTTGTAAGTGCCATTTGTCGATGCGATCGGTGGAATGCTAATGCTTTCCTGACGAGCCATCACAGGAAGTTGAATCATGAAAGTTGCCCCCTTCCCCTCTCCATCACTATCAGCTTGAACTGTTCCACCATGAAGCTCGACTAGATGACGGACAATCGCCAAACCCAGGCCTAAACCACCATACTCCCTGGTGGTTGAGCCGTCTGCTTGGCGAAAACGCTCAAAGACGTATGGCAGAAATTCTGCTTTGATACCTACACCAGTGTCACGTACTCTCACCTCAACCAGTGAGTCAACTTGCTGAAGCTGCACTTCCACCCATCCACCTTGAGGCGTGAATTTAACCGCATTGGCGAGCAGGTTCCATACTACCTGCTGAAGTCGATTTTGGTCTCCTAAAACAGGTTCGACATTGGTAAGTTGTACTTGTAAATCGATGTCTTTGACTTCTGCCGCGTGACGCACCGAATCGATAGCACTAATAATCACAGTGGCTAAATTTAACGGCTGTGTTTCCAGGCGGAGTTTTCCCAGAATAATTCGCGATGTGTCGAGGAGATCATTGACTAATTGTGCTTGAGCTTTGGCATTTCGCTCGATAGTAGCGATCGCATTTTTTGTCTTTTCTTGATCAAGCTTCCCCCCACGTAGCAACTGGGCCCAGCCGAAAATGGCGTTGAGAGGGGTTCTCAGTTCATGAGAGACGGTAATAGGACTAACGCATTGACAGAATGATAAAATAATGCGTTAAGAAAAAAGTGTTGTCTACAAATAGGTATCGGACAATCAGAGAAATCAGTAAACTCTCAACAGCACAATGCAATCTGGAACATTACACTCTATTTTTGTTATCGGAACCGAAGCATGGAGGATGCAGTAGGTTAGCAGAAATATTGGGGAATGTTTCACATGATAGTGTGAACCGTTTTTTGTTGAGGGAGAGATACGCTCCCTATGATTTGTTCAGTACGGTAAAGACTATTATTAACTTGACAGGAGGGATTTTAAGTGTAGACGACACAGTCATAGAAAAACTGTACAGTAATCCAAAATATGCAGAATTAATCGGTTATTTTTGGTCAGGTAAATATCATAAAAGTATCAAAGGGATAAATTTAATTACGCTGTATTACAGCGACATACATGGAAGCTCAGTACCAATAAATTACAGAATATACGATAAAAAGGAGGGGAAAACGAAGAACGATTATTTCCAAGAGATGCTAATTGAAGTAATTGATTGGGGTGTAAAACCAAGGCTAGTAACAGGAGATAGTTGGTACTCAGGAGTAGAAAACTTAAAATTTTTAAGAAACCAGAAATTGGGTTTTCTATTTGGGGTTGAGAAAAATAGAACTGTCTCTAATGAACCAGGAAAGTATTGCCAAGTAAGTGGTTTAGAGATTCCTGATGAAGGGTTGGTAACTCATCTGAGAGAATTTGGATTTATCAAATTGTTTAGGAAAGTCTTCAAAAAAGAAGACTCTAGACATTATATATTGTATCTACCAGATGCTGAAGCTCTTCAGCAAATAACTCGCAGTGAATTTGTGACAATTCATGATACTCATTGGGGAATAGAAAGTTTTCACAGAGCAATAAAACAAGTATGTGGAATTTGTCGATTTATGGTGAGCCAGTGCGTTGGGCGGGTCTCCCGACTTGAAGCAACTGGCGAACCCGTAAGGGTTAGAGATAGCCATGCAATTAAAACACACATATTTTGCTCACTTCAAGCATTTGTTCGTTTAGAGCTAATGCGGTCTGAAAACATCATTTCTAATTGGTATGAATTACAAAGAAACTTGTTTACTTTAGTTGTGCGTGATTATATTGTGGACAATCTCACCAATACTTGTGCTGCCTAGTACACATCAATAATATTTTTTGTCAATGCGTAAGTCCTAGGTAATTAAGAACTCATCTTTGAGACGGTTAGCCGCTTCTGCTTCAGCTCGTGCTGCTTCCACCTGCGTCAAATATTCGTTCCGCTCACGTTCACGTTGCAACAGCAGGTTAGCTGAAAATTCTAAGGCTTCGCCTAACAAGGCCACTTCCTGAATGCTGGAGGGATTGATGCGAGGATATTCACCTTTAGCAAGCGCTTCTGCGGCACCAGCCGCCTCAGTGATGCCTTGAGAAATCCTCTGCGAGAGAACCAAAGCACCTACACCACTGACTAAGAGCAGCGCCAAACCAGAGCCAATTACTAGCCACATTGCACGACGAGCCGGACTTTCAATTATTTCCACGGGAACGACAACGGCTGTCGTCCAGTTCGAGAAATTTGCTCGACTGAAGGCAACATACACAGGCACTCCTTCCAAAGTAGTCTCGCGGTAAACACCCTCATTTGTTGCTGCGATTCGCTGGCGAAAAGACGGGGTACCTGGCTTGCCCACAAAGCGTTCAGGGTGAAGAGTCCGAGCCACAACAATTCCATGACCATCAATGACAGTACGTGTCCATTCCCCATCCACAGTTGTTTGGGTCTTGATAGTGTGAGTGAGCGATTCTGAGGAGATGAGAGCAGTCAGCACATATCGTAGTTTGCCGTTCCGTACTACTGGAACACGCACAGGAAATGCCCATTGCTGCTTGAAAGGTGCAAAGGCGAGGTAGCCCACTTTTGGCTGCTGTGTTTCCACAACACGCTGTACACTTTCAGGCTCATTTGTAAAAGGTAGTGCGCTGCCATAGGGACGGAAAGTATTCAATATCTGGCGTTTGTTTGGCGTGAGCAGGATCACACCCAACCAAGTTGGCTGCGTCTCCAATGTACGCTGCGCCTCGTTATAAAAGACTTTTAAGTCATTGTTGTCAAGTCGGTCAGAGGCAGCCAGTGCTTGTAGTGTTCTGGTTGTGCTAGAAACCTCACGCTCTACATTTTGAGTAAGATTGCGTGCTGCTAGAAGCAAGCGGCGCTCTGATGACGCACGCTCATTCAACGTGAGTTTTTGTACAATCGCAACAGCAAATAGGACAACAGGGAGTAAGACCCCTGCCACAAGTAATACCAGGTGCCATTTGAGAGCAAGTGTACGTCCACCGCAAGCATTCAAGCTGTAATTTCTACTTGTTGTACGCAAACTGACTCCCTGATGTGAAGGAAGTTTGGTTCGATTTGTTCTTGTCACGCTCTTTTACTGACAGCACACCAAGTGATTTATGCGTTGTCATCATTGGAATTATAACTACCTATGAATTTTGTCATCTTGGCAATCATAAAATATTTTCTCTTCAGGCATTTATTGCCGCTTAAATGTATGCTTAAGCGGCAATAAAAGTATATTAAACTCCGTATTCAGCACTTTACTCTATCGCTCTAGCTATTACTTTATTTGCGGCACTTTTAGCTCAAATAAGTTGCCGAAAATGTTGGACTATTTTGCGATAGTTTCAGCCAGCAATTTTAGTAAGGTAAATTATTACCTAAATCAGCTTTTTCAGTCAAAAATACTGATATTTACCTTGAAAATACTGTTAGTTTACCTCAACAGAAATCTTATTTTCCCCTTCCCCATTCCCCAGTCCCCAGCCCCCAGTCCCCAGTCCCCAGTCCCCAACCTATACAAAAGTTAACGCTTGACCGCGAACTTCTGTATTTAACTTGCCTTTGTCATAGACAATTTCACCACCCACAATAGTGGTAACAGCCCATCCAGTCAGATCCCAGCCTTCAAAAGGACTCCAACCGCACTTAGTTAATAGTTCTTCGCGGCGGACTGGGCGGTAGGTATTTAAATCTACCAAAACTAAATCAGCATCATACCCAGGCGCGATCGCACCTTTGTTGGGAATACCATAAGCTGCAGCCACAGCTTTTGACATCCACTGGACAACTTGGGCCACGGTACATTTCCCTTCCATCGCTGCGGTTAACATCACAGCTAGGGAAGTTTCCACCCCAGGCATACCAGAGGGGGTGTTGGGATATTCCTGGGCTTTTTCTGCTAAGGTGTGGGGTGCGTGGTCTGTAGCGATAAAATCAATCACACCATCGCGTAAAGCTTGCCACAGAACTTCATTATCGTGGGGCGATCGCAAAGGTGGATTCATCTGTGCTAAAGTGCCAATCTTTGCATAAGCGCTGGTATTTAACACTAAATGCTGTGGTGTTACCTCTGCAGTCACCCAAGTTGGTTTTTCTTGACGCAGCAAATCGGCTTCTTCGGCAGTGGACATATGCAGAATATGCAGCCGCCGTTGGTATTTTTTAGAAAGTTTTAATGCCAGCTTCGTTGCTAATAATGCGGCTTCATTATCTTGAATTTGCGAGTGAATTGCTGGGTCGTGAATCCCCGCAAATTCTTGCCGTCGTTGGTTAATTCTAGCTTGGTCTTCAGCATGAACAGCAATTAAGCGAGCCTGCTTCGCAGGAGCTTCGCTAACGCCCTGAGCAAAAATTCCCTCTAGGGCAGCTTCTTGGTCAACTAATAACTGACCATGCATTGATCCCATAAAAATTTTAATTCCTGGTGTCGGCTTGGCAGTCAGTAAATCGGGCAAATTCTCTGCCGTTGCCCCAATAAAAAAGCCATAATTAACTAAGCACTTAGTGGAGGCACGTTGTAACTTATCGTCTAAAGCTGCTTGATTAGTTGTGAGAGGACGTGTGTTCGGCATTTCTAAAAAGGAAGTTACTCCCCCTTTAGCGCAAGCACAACTAGCGGTGAACAAGTCTTCCTTGTGTTCCAGTCCTGGTTCACGGAAATGTACTTGCGGATCTATGACTCCTGGCAACAAAGTTAACCCAGCTGCGTCAATTTCTGTAGTGGGTGTGGGTGTAGATATTTCTGGTGCAACTTCGACAATTTGGCGATCGCGCGTCAGCACATCCCCAACCATCAATTCACCATTAGGTAGAATGATACGGGCGCGGCGAATCAGTAAACTTTTGGGAGATGACATGGAGTTAACAATATTAAGACAGAGGACTATACATAACAGAGAACTATCTTTTTAGGTTAAACTTGGTTGCACTCTTAAGAGTCAATTTTTGCTGCGGGTGAGAAAAAAGTTTATTTTTACCTATGTATCTGATTGTAAATATGGCAACATAACTACAATATCAAAGTTCTCCTGTTAAGATTCAAAAATATAGTTCCCCTTGGCGAGTTAAGTAGCTGCATCTTTTTTAACTTCAGTAATTTCATGCAAAATCAAGTGTCTGATAAAAATTCTAGTCAACAACCCGATCATTCTTGGATTGCAGAGCTAGGTAGAACAGTAGTATTAAGTATAGTTCTAGCCTTAGGTATTCGTACTTTTGTTGCCGAAGCTCGCTGGATTCCTTCTGGTTCAATGGAACCCACGCTGCATGGGACTCCAAATCAGTGGGAAGCAGACAAGATCATTGTGGATAAATTGAAGTACAAGTTTTCCGAGCCGCAGCGAGGGGACATTGTGGTCTTTTCACCCACAGATGAGTTACAAAAAGAACAATACCACGATGCTTTTATTAAACGTGTAATTGGCTTGCCTGGAGAAAAAGTAGAACTGAAAAATGGCAAAGTCTTTATTAACAATAAACCCCTGCCAGAAGCAAATTACCTGAGTTCCCAACAACGCACCGTAATTGACGTTTGTACATCTGGACAGCAGCCACCATTTTTAGCACAGCCTCAGACAATACCCCAAAACTCATACTTAGTGCTGGGCGATAACCGTAACAGTAGCTACGATAGCCGTTGCTGGGGTGTGGTTCCTCGCCAAAATATCATCGGTCGTGCTGTGTTGCGTTTTTGGCCTTTAAATCACGTCGGCGGTATCGATAAATCACCACTATATCCATAATTGCCTAGTACCCTTATTTCCAAATTTATGTAACCTTAGTGCTAGCAAATCTGTGCTCAAAGCCCGATGATTAAGTTGCTAGCAGCGCCAACCTAGTACCACGAGACAAAATTCAAAATCTCAAATCAACACAGCATCAGCTTTTTTTGATTCAGAATAAATGATTTATTTACGCCTTGTTGTACTAGGTTTATTGAGAATGTTTTCGCATATTACAGCTTATTTCAGGTAAATAAAATACCTCCTGAGGGGCACAATCAATACAGTTCTGATAAAACAAATAAATTGACGTTTACATCTTGTAGAGACGCGATTAATCGCGTCTTTCCAACCTTCATCAAATCGTATTAGGGGCACAATATATTGTGCCCCTAAAATTTATATACCTTACAAGCTGTATCTGTCGCAAACATTATTTGAATTGCTATCACAAACCCTTATTACATCCGGCTGATTCCGCAACTAACCCAACACAACGCGAAACCCAACATTGATGTATTTATTATCTCTGGCGTTACAATTGCGGACTGCTGAACGACAATTCCAGGGATTGATATTCCATGAACCACCACGCAGCAGACGAGTATGATTATCGCTCATCCACACACTGCCATCTGCTGGTGCTCCTTTATAATTTTTATGCCAGCTATCTTGGCACCATTCCCATGTATTACCATGCATATCATATAAACCAAAGGGGTTGGCGGGAAATGTGCCCACATCAGTGGTTTGCCCACGGTATTCGCCCTTTGGCCCAGCACCATAACAGTATTTACCGTTGTAATTAGCTAAATCAGTTGTAATAGTTTCACCAAAACAAAACGGTGTAGTTGTTCCTGCACGACAGGCATATTCCCATTCTGCCTCAGTTGGTAAACGATAGGGTTTTCCGGTTTCTTGAGCAAGTCGGGCACAAAACTCCATCGCCTCATCCCAAGATACTTGCTCAACAGGTCGATTAGCCCCTTTAAAATGGGAAGCTTCGGGATTTAATTGAATATTTACCCTTTCCAGTGCAGCTACAGCTTTCCATTGGCTTTGGGTAACAGGATATTTCCCCATGAAAAAAGGTTGAATCGTCACTAAATGTTGGGGACTTTCAGAGTTATATCTTTCTATTTCATCCCTGGGGGAACCCATCATAAATTGACCCCCAGGAATGGCAACCATTTCTAAAACTAAGCCATTATTTAAGTTGTCTATAAAAAGCTTAGATACTCCACGAATACGGTTAATTTCCCAAGTTTTTGTAGTATCCAAAAATCCAGATTTGTAAGTTAAGGTAGCAAACTCAAACTCAAAAATCTCAGTTTGAATTTGCTCTTTTCTCTGCTGTGACTTTTGGGGAAATACCTTTAGTTCTATCGCTGCAATATCTTCTTGCCGTAATCCTAAATACTGCTGATAATCTTGTAAATCTTTTTGAGTAGTGGTGTTGAAGGGATATTGATGTTTAACGGCATCAATTAAAGCTTGTTCATACTCTTGTAATTTTTGCTGATATTCGCGATAGGGTTGGAGAACTTTTTCATGAATTTCTTCAGCTTCTTCCTGGGATAAACCCAACTCAATTTGCTTAGATTCTAATATTTTTAAAGCAAAAATTGAAAAAGTTCCTTGACCTTGTTGCGCGCGACTTCTAGCCTCTTGAAAATATATTTGCTTGGCTGAAGGATTCAGCAGAATTGTTGGTGGTAATCTTAAGGCTTCCAAAGCTTCTAATGCTTGGCTATAACGCAAACTGAAGTGACGGCGCACCATTTGAGTTAACACCTCAGCCAAATGGTCATTCACCTGTACTTTACTTCGCCAAATAATTTCACCTGTTAAAGGGTCTTCTTGCAATTGTGAAGGTACAACACCAGTTAAAGCTTGAATTACCGTCATCCCCACCGCATAGACATCGCTACCTAAGCAAGGTCTACCATTTTTTTGCTCCGACGGCATATACCCAGAAGTACCGATGACCACGCTGGTATATACTTCCCCTTGGGAATTCACTATCAAAGAACCAAGTTCTTTCACCGCCCCAAAATCAATGAGAAAAATCTGACCATCCCGATGTCGCCGCATCAAATTTTGGGGTTTAATATCGCGGTGAACCACTCCTTTACTATGTATAAAAGACAAAACTTCTAAAATATCTTGCAACAATTTAGTTGCATAATCTTCACTTAGTGGCTTCCCAGGAATGATTTCTTGGCTTAAGTCCTGTCCTTCGATAAATTCCTGAACTATGTAAAGATTTTCTCTTTCACTAAAATGTGCTAGTAATCGGGGTATTTGGGGATGTTGGCCCAGTTTTTCGAGAATAGCCGCTTCTTTTTCAAAAAATTCTACAACACGAGGATGGGTTTGGTTAGGGCGGAGTTGCTTAACTACACACAAAGGTCTGCTAGGTTGCAAATTGTCCCTAGCCAGAAATGTTACAGCGAAACCACCGCCGCCTAATTGCCGAATGATTTCGTAGCGTCCAGCCAGTGTGTTCAAGATTACTGCTAACCCCCAGAAACCTCATGAGTTTTAGTGTAATTGTTAATGATTGAATAGGACAAGTCAACTGAAATTATGGTAAATACAATTACTGCTATATAAGCACGGAGATAAAATTGTACCGATAGTTCAGACACACTGACCTTTTATTTTAAATTATGGTTCCGCAGTATTCAGGATTTGAGACTTAGCAGTAACGCGTCATCTATTTAGCGGTGTGTTGGGCGCAAGGATAGTTATTTCGTGAGAAATAATATTGAAAATAGTTGTAATTAATAAATAATCTTTGATTTATCTGTGCTGAGAAATCCGTTTTTTACATTTAGCTAAAATTAGGCATATTCAAACTAAATATGTAAATGTTGTTAGCAAAAAAGGAAAAGGTTTTTATCATTTATCCCTTTCCCTTTTTAATTAAGCTAAAGTTTCTGGTTCCACACCTAAAGCTCTTAATCTGTCTTCTAGTATTCGCGCTCTTTGTTCTGCTGCCAAACGCCTTTGTCCTTCAACATTCGCTCTTTCTTCCGCTTCTTCGATACATTCTTCTACTGTGAGCAACCTTTGCCCTTCTTCGTCATACCAATACAACCATTCCCGTGCAATTCCTTGATAAATTCCTCGATGTCTGCCAATTCCTAAACCAATTTCTGGTAACCAAACAGGACTTCCTGACATGAGTACATATTCGCCATCTACGAGGCGATAAACTTCTAAAGGAGATTTTTTCCGCCGCAGAGGATTATAGATAACGTAGTATAAAATCCCTAATTTTTTAGCATAAAGCTCTTTTTTAGTACTATATTCTCCCCGATGTATTTGCGAAACAACTTCTAATGCCAAAATTGGTAATTCTTTTTCTTCCCATAGCACATAACTCAAGCGTAAATATTCATCAACAAAGCGCTTCACTCCTAAACTCAGAAATCCATCAGGGACAAGGGCTGGATGATTTGGGTCATAATAAATACCCATATTCACACCAAAAAACCAATCCCAACGTTCTGACCAAATCATAGTCACGGTACTTTCAAGCAAGGCAGGGATGAGATGCTGTAATTGATTATCCACAGGGGTATCGTCAGAGTTGAGTAATTCTTCGGAAGATGGCAAACAATGCAACGGGTTGTAGTTTAACATGAGCGGTATGCTAAATACTGACTCTAGATAGATTGTAGGAAAAGAATGCCAGCCAGATGTCTAAATATTCCATCATCTTATTGCTGATATCCTCAGCAGAATTGAGGTTTTAGTTAAAATCAAGCTAGATAGTAGTAATATCTAAGTTTATAAAAATATTGTTAATCAGGAAAAACTTCCTGAGGTAGCAGGTGTCAATAGGATATATATAGGAATAGTAGAACGTGCTGAAAAAAACGTTAATAGTACTAACGGAATTGTTTGCACCCGTAAAAAATGCACAAATAACACTGATTGTAATTTTATTCCTAATTATCCTATTATTCAATTTCACCCTCAAACTGATAAACCTTGTCAACTTTGGTATGAAATTGAAGGTTGCCTTAATTTAGTTATATCTTTCCTAGAAAATATTTGATTTAATAACTTATCTAATTACTCACAAATTATGTTCTTCCTTACCTGTTATGCCAAATTATTAGTTAGATATCAAAATTTAGATTAAAATATCAACGTCCTATTCAATATCTAAAATGTTATTCAATAATGCCATTTTTCTTTGCTTAGTCATGGTTTCATGATTATTGTGAATGAGATTTAGCATAATTTGTAATGAAGAGCCACAAGTTATTACCTCAAGTATCTACTGCAAAACTATAGAATTTGTAGTATTGAATTATAATCTATATTTAGTTGTTCGTAATCTTCAATACTTTTAATATTGTAGTTTATAATAAATATTTCTTTACCTTTATATCTTGAACCTTTTTCTTTTTCTGTTTTTTTAGTTGTTTTTTTCTGGTCATCAGTTCTATTTATTGTATAATTCCATTCCATTTCATGGATACCTGTTGCCCAACTATAAAATTCTCTAATATCTTCTGTATTATCATAAGTAAGTAAAAACTTTATTCTTTTACTATTTTTCTTTAGTAAATTACAGAGTCTAACGTGGTCTTCTTTGCTAAAAGAATGAGTATAAAACTTATCTTGATCGGCATTATAATATGGTGGATCTATAAATATAAATGATCCATCATCTACTTCTGAAATTACTTTTTCAAAATCAGAGCAAGTAATATTAACACCTTGAAGTTTTTCAGAAGTGCGAAGTATATTACGAGACCAATTTTCAGGTCTCATACTATACTTTTCTCCATACCCCCAATAACAATTCACCATATTCATTATTCCTGAATATGAAGTTCTATTTAGGTAGTACCATCTAGTAGCCCTTTCTATATTGTTAGTTGCTTTATACTCTTTTTTATAATATGTGTGTCTTTCTTTAGTAGCTTTTTCATCTTTTAGACGCTCAATTAAAAGTTCGGGATTATCCCGAATTATCATATAACAATTAATTAATTCATCATCTATATCATTGAGCCAATTACCACTAACTTTATTTTTAGCAAAAAAGATTGAGCCCCCACCTGCAAAAGGTTCTACATAACTATTGTGGTTGGGTATAAAATCGAGTATTAACTTACGTGCATAAAATTTTCCACCTGCATACCTAAATGGTGAGTTGATTCCTTTATTCACTGTAATCACAAGCTCTTTTCGTGCCAAAGCTGACTATAGTATACAAAAACTGTAATTTCAATCTCTGTACCAACCTAATTTTTTATAAACATTGTTAATAGGGGTATATATTTCTACAATTAATGACAATCCGCAACTGACACAAGAAGCTCAATAAAAAAGAGCGAGTATATTACCCGCTCTAAAATTAATAGTCATATCAACTATCAATCTTGATTTTAGTTACCAATTTGTGGCGCAGCTAAAGAAACCTTTGGTAGTTCTTTTTGTTGTGCTAATGTTGGTACTGAATCGCGCAATCGTTCTGTTAGCTGCACTGTTGTAGAGTCATAAATTTGAGTTAGCAGCTTCGGATAAAAACCAATCCCAATTATTGGAACTAACAAACAAGCAATGATAAAGACTTCACGAGGTTCGGCATCAATCAATGCTTGGTGAGAAACTAACTCTTCGTTCTCTTGACCGTAGAAAATTTCGCGTAACATTGAGAGCAAATAAATTGGAGTTAAAATCACCCCAACTGCCATCAAGAATACCACGATGACTTTAAATGTGGAGCTATACGCATCGCTGGTAGCAAAGCCAACAAATATCATTAATTCTGCTACGAAACCGCTCATTCCTGGCAATGCTAAAGAAGCCATAGAACAGGTGGTAAACATGGCGAAAATCTTCCGCATTCTCTTACCTACACCACCCATTTCATCCAACATGAGGGTATGTGTGCGGTCATAAGTTGCACCGACGAGGAAGAATAAACTTGCCCCGATTAAACCATGAGAAACCATTTGCAATACTGCCCCACTCAATCCTAAATCTGTGAAAGAGGCAATACCAATGGTGACAAATCCCATATGCGAAATTGAAGAGTAGGCAATTTTTCGCTTCAGGTTACGTTGGGCAAATGATGTCAGGGCGGCGTAGATGATATTTACGACCCCCAAAATCACTAACACAGGTGCAAAATAAGCATGGGCATCAGGCAGCATTTGAGCATTCATGCGAATTAAGGCGTAACCACCCATTTTCAGCAGAATACCTGCCAGCAACATATGCACTGGCGCTGTCGCTTCACCGTGGGCATCTGGTAGCCAGGTGTGCAGAGGGATAATAGGCAATTTAACAGCGTAGGCAATTAAGAAGCCGCCATACAGTAAAAGTTGGAAATTGAGGGCGATGTCTTTTAAAGCGAGCGATCGCATGTCAAATGTGACTGTATCGCCATAAAAGGCCATTGTCAAAGCACCCAGTAAAATAAACAGCGAACCGCCGGCGGTATACAAAATAAATTTGGTCGCTGCATATTGCCGTTTTTTACCACCCCAAATCGCCAGCAGTAGGTAAACCGGAATCAATTCCAGTTCCCACACCAGGAAAAACAACAGCATATCCTGGACGGCGAACACGGCGATTTGACCGCCATACATCGCCAATAGCAAAAAGTAAAATAGCCTGGGTTTAAGTGTCACAGGCCAAGCTGCTAAGGTCGCCAGGGTGGTAATGAATCCAGTCAAAATAATCAGGGGCATAGATAAGCCATCAGCCCCGACTGACCATTTCAAATCCAATTGCGGTACCCAGGCGTAACTCTCCACCAACTGCAAATCGGGGTTGGAGAAGTCATAGCCTGTATAAAAAGCGTAAACAATCAGTGCAAAATCAATCAATCCCACAATTAAGGCATACCAGCGTATGGTTTTGCCGTCCTTATCTGGGATGATGGGAATCAGTAGCGACGCGGCTATCGGTAACAAGATAATCGTCGTCAGCCACGGGAAGTTAGCTGTATTCATCGCCGTTCGCCTGCAATCAAAATCATGTTTGGCAAAAAGTCACTAGCTATTAAGTAGCAGCTTTTTTGAGATTTAGTCTCCCTTGTTAGGTTGATTTAACAAAAATGAAGAAAGATGAAGGTAGGTCAATCGATTCACCCGCCTTCATCTCTATTAAACATACTATTTGGCTATTCACTAGAAACTCAGATAATGAATTGTCGAAGGAGTGCTGAATCTGAATTATTTTGTAACTTAAAACTCAGAAATCAGCACTCAGGATGGAACTTAGGTAATACCAAAGAAAATCACTAAACCCAATACTGCCCCAAAGATAATCAAGGCATAGAATTGTGCGCGTCCATTTTCCAAGTATTTCAACCCTTCACCACTGACAAGGGTGAAAAAGCCCGTAAGGTTAACAGCACCATCCACAACTCGGAAATCAACTTCCATGACTTGTCTAGCTACGCGACGCAAGCCCATAACGAAGACGCGATGGTAAATGTCATCAAAGTACCACTTGTTAAGGGAAAGCTCATACAGTGGTTTGATTTTCGCCGCGATCGCAGCTGGATCGATTTTACCGCGCAAATACATCAAGGAAGCCAAGGTAATCCCAATCAAGGAAATACCTACAGAGGCCCCTGCCATAATGTAAAATTCCGTCGGATTAAACTCGGCAGCTTTTTCCAAAACTTCGCTTAAAGTTTCGGTGGGTGGGAATATGAATTCCTCGAAGTAGTTGGCGTATGGTGTGCCTACCAAACCAATCAAAATCGAAGGTACGGCTAAAACTGCCAAAGGTAGGGTCATTGTCCAAGGCGACTCGTGGGGAGTATCACTGTGGTGACCGTGGGGGTCATGGTCGCCATGATGTCCACCAGTTGCAGCTAATTCACCTTTTTTCATTGCCCCAGGCCCAAAAGTCGGGGCTGGTTCGCCTGATTCTAATTCCAAGATAATGGTCGAAGCTTTTTTGAGCTTGTCTTTGATTTTCTCGTCAGTACCCCGGAATTTGCCTTCAAATGTCGAGAAATACATTCTAAACATATAAAAAGCGGTAATCCCAGCAGTTAGCCAGCCAATAAGCCATAAAAATGGGTTAGCTTCAAAAGCCTTGCCGAGAATTTCATCTTTTGACCAGAAACCAGCGAAGGGGGGAACACCAGAAATTGCCAAGCAACCAATTAAGAAGGTAATGCCGGTCACTGGCATATACTTACGCAATCCGCCCATTAAACGCATATCTTGAGCTAATGCGGGGTCATGACCTACGACTCCTTCCATACCGTGAATCACGGAACCGGAACCCAAGAACAGCATCGCCTTGAAATAAGCGTGGGTCATAAGGTGGAATAATCCGGCGCTGTAGGAACCTACTCCCATCGCCATCACCATATAACCCAACTGGGAGATGGTGGAGTAAGCTAAACCCTTTTTGATGTCATTTTGGGTAATAGCGATTGTCGCCCCTAAAAATGCCGTAAATGCCCCTGTAAAGGCAATGACGTTCATGGCTGCGGGCACATGTTCAAAAACGGGGTACATGCGCGCAACCAAGAACACCCCAGCCGCCACCATTGTGGCGGCATGGATTAAGGCGGAAATGGGGGTGGGGCCTTCCATCGCATCCGGTAGCCAGACATGGAGAGGAAATTGCGCTGATTTTGCCACCGGGCCGAGGAAAACTAAAATCGCAAACAGGACAGCCAGAAAATTGCTGATAGAACCTGATTGTACAAGTTCGCCTAGACGATCGCCCATGACACCAAAATCAAAGCTGCCTGTGGCCCAAAATAGCCCCAAAATACCAAGTAAGAGACCGAAGTCTCCCACACGGTTAGTTACAAATGCTTTTTGGGCTGCATCTGCTGCTGACTTGCGATCGTACCAAAAGCCGACCAACAAGTAAGAACACATCCCCACCAGTTCCCAGAATATATATACCTGTACAAGGTTGGAACTGACTACCAGTCCCAACATTGAGGAGCCAAATAAACTGAGATAGGAATAAAACCTGACATATCCTGGGTCATGAGCCATGTAGCCATCGGTATAAACCATGACTAAAAAAGCTACCGTGGTCACAATCACCAGCATCACAGCTGTTAGGTGGTCGATTGTGTAGCCCATACTCAGGTGAAAATTGCCTGCTGCTGCCCATTCTAGGGTACGGACATAAGTTGGATGTCCTTGAATTTGACTCCACAGCAAGGCAAACGACAGCCCCATAGCTGCTCCCATTAAGGAGATAATCACTACAGCGTTCAGCTGCCGCAGGCGGTTTGTCACCTGATTTAACGAAATTAATCCTAGACCGACCAGCATTGCCCCGAAAAGCGGCAATACAGGAATCAGCCAGGCATATTGATAGATTACTTCCATCACTGACGCGTACTTTTAGGATTCTTGACTAAGTTAAAACAGTGCTGCTGACGGTCTTCAGAGGACTAGAACAGAGAAAGAAGTTGAGAGACACTGCTGTGGCTTCCCCCAGGATGGGTCTGAACCGCAGGGACTTGTAGACATGATCCAGGGGGCTTCCCAAAGAGTAGCAAACAAGTTGCATTTTCCCAACCCAGGCAACTGCAGAGAGTGCTGGGTTTCTCGTAGTTTTCCGAATGGGTTGCTCTAGGTTAGGGTAAACATCTTAACTTTCAAGCAATCTCCGTTACGGTCAAATTTCCGTCCTCAGGTAACTGTCAGGTCGAACTGTTAATAATTGTGACATACACCCTTTAGCATAAAATACCCCACCGGTAGGGATTGCGGTGGGGTGTTAAGCTTGGTTTTAGATTTGCTCTATCAAATTAATCATTAAATAGTCAACAGTCAATTAACTTTGGATTTGGTATTTGGGATTTTCGATTGATTCCCGGAATTAATCCTGAGGCTTTTACCTCAGAAGTGAAAAATTTTGCATTAAAAAATTAGCGACTAGACTTAGCGACAACCTAAGTCTACAGTTGTGGGGCTATTGTAGTTTACAGAGCGATCGCTATAGCTCACTTTAATTTCTGCTAGCGCTCGACGTAAATCGTCTCTGCCACGAAAACCCTCAAGACGATGCTGGATGGTGCCATTTTCAATCAACAATAAAGTGGGCAGTGACTTTAAGCGATAAGTGGTAGAAAGTTTAAAATTTTGGTCAGCGTTCACACCAACTAATTTTATTTGCTCCTGGCATTCGTCTTGAAATTGCAATAACAAGGGGTGGATAATGCGGCACAAGCCACACCAGGGTGCTTCAAAATTTACTAAAACCGGAATTGGAGATTCTAAAACTTCTTGAGTAAATGTCCGCTCACTAACCGACAACACCATGATGCCTCTAGAATTATAGGGTTTTTAATCAAACTAATTATCAGCAGTAGTGGCATTGGCAAGCAAGTTACTGCCGATAGACGCTCTATTTGGATACAAAATAGTTAGACAGAATTGAGCGCGTTGATTGCGGCGCTGAGATCAAAGCCAGCGCGACATTCACGGTTACTTTTTTGGATTTTTAAGTCTTGATAGCCACTATTGTCTGGCAATTTAGACTAGAGATGCTATTCCTTTCCTAGCACAATTTATTTTTTAGCAACTACCAATTCCAAATCTCAAACCGACTCCATACACCCCCACTTGCAGCTATTTGAATTTATCGTACATTGATTTGGTAGCAATGGATAATTTGATATTCTCATCTATTTGAGCAGTATCTTCTGATATCGGGGATCATCTAAAGCTACCATGTTAACTTACTAGTTGCTGCCAATAACAGGGGGTGCGACCACCAAAGCAATGCGACAAAAATTGCTACTCCTAAATAGGCAGGACGGAGAAATTCTTGCAATTTCAGAGATTGGCGACCGTCAATAATTGCTAAAAAGGGAATAATTGAAGTCCGTTGTTTGACAATTTCAAAAGCTTCACCATAGCGGTGAGTGAGGCGGCGATCCCCGTGCCAAACACCAAATAAGTGATGCAGTACCAAACCAATTGAGGTAACTAGGGTAAATGTGGTACCTAACCAGAGGGTATGAGCAACACACCAAATTATTTGTCCTACCATTTGGGGATGACGGGAGATGCGAATAATTCCTGTTTCGTAAAGATGAACCTCAGGCTTTTGGATGGCGGCAATTTCTAGTAGATTGAAGGTAGCAGGATATAAAAATATAAAAGAAATCGCCGACAGCACCCAAACTAAAATTTGTACACCAGGTACATCTTGCACCTGCCAAAGTTGCAAACCATCATAACGGTGATTAAAAAAGTAAATAATTAATATTACAGCCAAAGGCAGGCTGACTAAGGCAAATAAAATCCGATAAAGCCTTGGCCCAATGTATTTTTCTGCCACAGGCCGTAAAGCAGCACCACCACTGTGCGCGATCGCAAAAACTAACTGTAACCCCAATATGACAAAATGACTGGGGGTTAACCAAGAAGTCAGCATCATAACTTATACGTAGGTGAAGTAAATTAAAGAAAACTTAGATCAGTACAACAAATACCACAAAGTATTCAAAAGGGGACTTTAGTCAAGATGTTGTGCTACTGTCTGTTTCGAGTCAATCTTCCCAGTTGAAGATGCAATTAATCACACTGACTTTGATCAGTGTGTAATGCTGATTTCTTGCTAAAGCCGCTCCTTTCTTGTTTGTAGGTTTAGCCTTATGTCTGACCTTCCTTTCACTTTAGATCAGTTACGTATTCTCAAAGCGATCGCCCTAGAAGGGAGCTTCAAGCGCGCCGCTGATAGTCTTTATGTCTCTCAACCTGCTGTCAGTTTACAAGTACAAAACTTAGAACGGCAGCTAGATGTACCTTTATTTGACCGTGGAGGACGACGTGCTCAATTAACAGAAGCTGGACATTTACTTCTCAGTTACGGGGAAAAAATCCTGAGCCTGTGTCAAGAAACCTGTCGCGCTATTGAAGATTTGCAAAATCTCCAGGGCGGTACTTTGATTGTCGGTGCTTCTCAAACCACTGGTACCTATCTGCTACCGAAGATGATTGGGATGTTTAGACAAAAATATCCTGATGTGGCGGTACAATTACACGTCCATTCAACGCGGCGCACGGCTTGGAGTGTCGCTAACGGACAGGTGGATTTAGCGATTATTGGCGGTGAAATTCCTGGAGAATTAGCCGAGTCTCTGGAAATTCTCCCTTACGCCGAAGATGAACTGGTGCTGATATTACCTGTGTTTCATCCCTTAACCAAACTGGAAACTATTCAAAAAGATGACCTTTATAAACTCCAATTCATTGCTCTAGATTCCCAATCCACTATCCGCAAAGTTATTGACCAAGTGCTAGCACGCTGTGAGATTGATACTAGGCGGTTTAAAATCGAAATGGAATTAAATTCCATAGAAGCCATTAAGAATGCCGTGCAATCGGGTTTAGGGGCTGCTTTTGTTTCTACCTCCGCCATTGCCAAAGAGTTACAAATGGGTGTATTGCACTGTGCCCCGATTGAAGGGGTGGTTGTCAAGCGCACACTTTGGCTGATTTTTAATCCCAATCGCTATCGCTCTAAGGCAGCAGAGGCATTTAGTCAAGAAATCTTGCCCCAGTTTGCTACCCCTGGATGGAACCACAATGTGTTAAAATTGACACAAAAAAATTTAATGGTCAATACATTGGATGCAGTAATACCAAACTCCACTGACGAAGACTAACCTCTGGTCATTAGTTATTAGTCATTAGTCATTAGTCATTAGTTAAAACGACTATTACCGCTGCCTAAGAAATCCAAAGAGCCAGTGCGTTAGCTCACTTGATGTGGAAAAACTGACACTCACAAAACTTTGATTCTAGGCTCTACCACTGTGTTGGAAATAACTTGATTTACGCACGCTGTACTATGGACTACTGACTATGGACTATTGACAAATAACTAAAATGGAAGTTTACTGCACTCGTCCACGCTGTCCACGTCCTCAAAACTATTTTGCGGATTTGGATGATCATACGACGCTCAAAACAGCACAACAAAAATACTGCACTGCTTGTGGAATGCCATTGATGCTAGATGGCCGCTATGTGCCCATCAAGTTGTTAGGCAGAGGCGGTTTCGGAGCAGCATTTTTGGCACTCGACCGCCGGATTCCTGGAATGCGTCAATGTGTAGTTAAGCAGTTTCAACCTACAGGGAATTTAACATCGACTCAACTGCATTTAGCACAACAGTTATTTGAAAGAGAAGCAGAAGTTTTAGCCCATATAGGCAACGAACACGACCAAATACCCGATTTATTTGCTTTTTTTCCAATTACAGTTCAAGGCTTGCAATCAGGACAGCAAGACCAGTTTTTTTATTTAGTACAAGAATATATTAATGGAGAGAATCTTGAAGAAGAATTAGTTAAAAAAGGTAGATTCTCTGAACAAGAAATTTTCGAGGTACTGCAAGAAATCCTCAAGGTACTGAAGTTTGTTCATGAACGAGGCATTATCCACAGAGATATTAAACCCTCTAACATTATGCGCCGTCGTGACGGCAAACTTTTTTTATTAGATTTTGGTGCAGTAAAGCAAGTAACTAATTCTCCAGCTGCTGCTTCCACAGGAATTTATTCTATGGGATTTGCACCACCTGAGCAGATGGCTGGAAATCAGGTTTTCCCCTCTACAGATTTATATGCTTTAGCTGTAACTGTTCTGACTTTGCTGACTGGTCAGGAAGCAACTAAGTTATTTGATGGCTATAGTAATCAGTGGATATGGCGCACGCTAGTCAATGTACAACCACGTCTAGCGGAGATTTTAGATAAGATGTTACTACCTGCTGCTAATCAACGCTTTCAGTCAGCGCAAGAAGTTTTAGATGCACTGGCTGGAATTAACACATCAAAGTTAACGCCACCAACACAAATTTCACCCAAATCGCGGACATTACCACCGCTCAAAAGTTCTCCTGCTGCTGTTTCACCATCGCTACCACCAGTAGCTACTTTTTCGACTTGGGAATTATTAGCAGGTGCAGCTTTTAGCGGATTTGAAGGTGCATTAATTGCGATCGCTGTTTTTAGTTTGTTAAATAACTTAATTACTACTCTCAGTATTTCTGCTTTGATTTTGGGGATACTAATTTTCGCCCAAACTAGAAGGTGGATTGAAAAATTAGATTTATTAATTATTCCCGGAATTACTTTTGCGATTATCTTTTTTCTGCCTTTATTACGCAGTGAACTTGGCATTCAGCAAGTAGTTGTATTAGCAGTTGCTGCTGCCTTAGTCAGTATTGCCTTAACAGCTTTATTTCGGTTGATTTACAAATTACTTTCCTTAATTCTGTAAACCATTAGCAGTCTGATGAAATTCATTTCAGAGGTTAGCTATTTTACAATTTATTACACTTTATTAAAGCAGCTTAATAAGCTGCAAATTATTGATTTTTTAATATTTACTGCAGCGAATAACAATCAAAGCTTAACCTTCTGTTAACCTCTAAATACCTTCAAAATGGGACATTGCCTGTATATGCACAAATCAAAACTACAACTATGTCGCCACGGAATGGAACAAATGAAACTGGTGTTTTGGTTTTAGCTTTGACCATCACACTAGGGTTAGTGGGTGTTGTATTTTGGTGGTTGGCTAATAACTCTGGTGTAATTGAGAGTTTTACTAATAATCCATCCCGCCAAGTTTTTCAGCCGCAGAATGACATTGCTCAAACAAAAAATCCTCTTCCTTCAGGATTATTTAGTTATGGAGGAAGTACTACTTGGGCCCCCATTCGCAAAGAAGTAGAACCAGAAATGCAAAAGCTATGGCCCAAGTTTCAATTACGTTACACAGATCCTACAACTGGTGCGCCTGGATCTGGTACGGGGATTAAAATGCTGTTGGATAACCAACTGGCTTTTTCTCAATCATCTCGCTCTTTAAAAGACGAGGAATATCAGAAGGCTCAACAAAGAGGGTTTAAACTCAAAGAAATTCCAGTAGCAATTGATGGGATTGCGATCGCAGTTCATCCGAGCCTCAAAATTCCTGGTTTAACTCTGGCACAGCTTAAGGATATATATACGGGCAAACTGACTAACTGGCGACAGGTGAATGGCCCTAATTTACCTATTACAGCTTACTCTCGCCGTTTAGAAGAGGGAGGCACTATCGAATTTTTCGATCAAAATATTATGGCAGGTGAAAAATTTGCTACCAATGTCAAGTTTATCGCCACTACAACTCAAGCTTTAAAAGAAGTCGCCAAGAATCCTGGCGCAATTTATTATGCTTCTGCTCCGGAAGTAGTTGGACAATGTAGCGTTCAACCTTTACCCCTGGGACGGACATCAGATCAACTCATTCCACCTTACAAAGAACCTTTTATTCCTCTAGAAAATTGTCCGCAAAAGCGTAACCAGATAAATGCAACTGGCTTTCAAAAAGCTGAATACCCGATTACTAGGCGGTTATTTGTAATTGTGAAACAAAATGGACAAAGCGATCAACAAGCTGGAGAAGCTTATGCTAATTGGCTGCTGACACCTCAAGGTCAAGAATTAATTGCTAAAGCCGGATTTGTCAGAATTCGCTAATAAAATATTTGTTATTGAAATTACACTCTCAAACAGCTAATCAATTTTGGGTATTATATTAACTCTCAGCTTTGTTCGAGCTTTTAAGCCCGAAATATTAAATTATATTTATGTGATTTCTCTAGTTAACACTGTAGTGGTTATCACTTTCGTGCCATAAAATCTGGCAAGCACAAGGAACTAGTACCTCTGCGCGGAATTCAAAATTCCAAATTCCAAACTAAGGCAAAGTAAGCGGTTCGTTGATTTTGTAGACATGGAGGGGCTTTCCGTCGCGTCTCCGTTAGGAGAAAGGTATTTTGAATTGGTATCACACTTGTATTTAATCGACATACAGGCTAATGTGCTATGTCTCAAAAAAATGAAACACCTATTCTGGTTTTATCTCTATTAATTACCGTTGGGTTAGTAGCTGGGGGTTTTTGGTGGTTTACCAGAAATAATAATTTTAAGCTTAATCAAAGTATTTCTAAAAATACAAATCAGCCCCAAGCGACAACAGAAAAACCTAGTGGCAAAACTTTTGCTACTGTTCAAGATGTCCCTACAGGATTATTTAACTATGGAGGCAGTACATCTTGGGCACCGATTCGGCTGACGGTTGACTCAGCAATTACAGCTACCAAACCTGAGTTTCGCTTGCGTTATGTAGAGCCTAGCAATGCAGCTCCTGGTTCTGGTACTGGTATACAGTCACTTATAGATGGTCAACTAGCTTTTGCTCAATCCTCTAGACCACTTCTAGATCAAGAGTTAAGCCGTGCCCAGCAACGTGGTTTTAGCCTCAATCAAATTCCCGTAGCTATTGATGGATTAGCTGTAGCAGTTAATGCCAACCTCAATATACCAGGTCTGACTTTAGACCAATTGAAATCTATTTACACAGGTAAGATTAACAATTGGAGCCAGGTTGGGGGGCCAAATCTTCCCATTAAGCCTTACTCTCGCCGCATCAATGATGGCGGGACAGTAGAGCTTTTTGTCCAAGACATCTTGGGTGGTCAATCTTTCGGATCGCAGGTGGAATTTATCTCCACAACCACCCAAGCCTTACAAAAATTGGCTGTTAGTCCTGGCGGTATCTATTACGCTTCTGCCCCAGAGGTGGTTACTCAATGCTCAATTAGACCCTTGCCGTTGGGGCGGACGCAAGGGGCATACGTTCCTCCTTACCAAGAACCATTTGTCCTCCCGACTGAATGTCCTGGTAAACGAAACAAATTGAACATTGAGGCTTTCCAATCCGGAAAATACCCGATTACACGCAATCTGTTTGTGGTGGTCAAACAGACTGGTCAAACCGAGCAGCAAGCAGGTGTTGCTTATGCCAACTTACTTCTAACTGAGCAGGGGCAGGAATTGATTACCCAAACGGGGTTTGTCAGAATTCGCTGACACCTGCTATTGATAGCAGATCTGAGCTTTAGCTAGCTCTGTTAATCGACTCTGCTGGTAAGCAAATCAAATTATCCCCTTGGGTCAGGATTAAGCCACGCTGACGTAATTTGCCCATCAACCGGGTAACGGTAACACGAGTTGAACCGATGGCACTACCAATTTGGGCATGGGTCAAGGGGAAAGGTAAACAATAGCCACGAATGACATCGGGGTCAGTTTCGCTCATTGCCGGCTCGCCGTATTCCTCAATTAACAAGGTGAGGAATCCTAAGAGTCGGTCAATTGTGCGGCGTTGTCCCAACGCACTCAGCCAGAGCAACTTACGTTGGTGCTGATAGCGGAAGGCATCCATAACTTCGCGACGGAAGTGGGGCCAGTTATCTAGGTCGTGCCAGTACATCCACAGCACCGCTGTTTGGTCTACATGAGCGTAAGCCTGGAGTGTGAATGGAGATTGAGCAACAATTTCAAACGGTTGTCCGGCTCCAACAAAACCCAAGAAAGCTTCTTCTGGGGTTCTGTTAATGCGTCGAGATGTTAACTGACTAGCAGTAGCACTGACTTGGGCGGTTCCTACCATGCGGATTGCACCCCTTTGCACCAAATATAGCAATCCAGGGCGAGCTGGAATGCGCTCATCTTTGCTGAAGGTGCGGCAGCGGTAGTGTTCTTGAGCCCAATCAAGAATTCGTTGCCAAGTCAAAAACGGACGTGAAGCCTCGGAAAAAGAGGATGGAGATTGCATAGGTAACAAAGAGCGTTCGGCTGAAGACAAAGACGACATAAAAAGGTGCAAGGAGTGTCTTTGTGTTGGCGAGTCCGGCTTAACGCCTAACAGCGCCAGCCATTCAAAGAATAGAAAGGAAATTACTCCCTACTCTTTTGTTATACTTCTTACTGTACAATGATGGTAGTAAAGTTTACCCTCTATTCATTGAATATTCATCAAATTTTATTCTACTCTCATTTTTCTTTATCTAGAAGAAACTTATAACTTTTGATAGATGACAGAAAATCGATACATTGGCGATAAAGCTGTCTTCATCGATAATTACGTGCATTTGAATTTACTAGTTAGCAAATACACAGCTATAAAACGGTTAATATACAGTCACCTACGGAAATCACTGAGTGTTTATACCTGTAACCCAGAATTAGAAAGCATAAGATATGCGAAATTTCCTCTATATAAAGGTAGAGATGATAAAAGAATTTTATATATTTCGGGTGTAGCACTCAAGTTAGAAAAATCTCAGAATCAAAAATCTTTAGATATAGCTCAGGCGATCGCTGCTAATTTATCAGAGTTGGATGGGGACGTTTTTCGTATCGAAATTGTTCCCCCTGGCTGGATTCATTTGGAATTGACTCACCCTGCTTTAGCGGCTTGGTTACAAAATATTGCTATAGGAATTTTTAGGGAACGGAAAATCGCCAGCAATGAAAATCCTCCCGTTAGCAATCCAAGACGCTTATTTGCTGTACAATATGCCCATGCACGCTGTTGTTCCCTGTTGCAACAGGCGCAGCGAGAAGGATTAATTAAACTGCAAGAAGTGCTTTTAGATACAGAAAAAAATATTGACCTGCAAAAAACATCACTCAGCAATTCAACATCAGCTGATTGGAGTGTTACCTTTCCCAGTCCTATACCTTGGCTAGATAGCGAAGAAAAACTTCGCCTCAATCACTCAGCTGAAGGTCGTCTGATTAATGAGTTAGTGCAAGTGGTAGATGATTTAGAGTGTCATGCTATTAACAGCACAGTTAACTGGGAACAAGCTGCACTGAATTTAAGCCAAGCCTGGGAAAACTTCTGGCGCGAGTGCCGCATTTGGGGCAAAGTCAAAACTACCTCACCAGAACTAGCTCAAGCCAGATTGGGATTATTGATGGTGACTCAATCTGTGTTCAAGTTATTACTAGAAGAAAAACTGGGGTTGTTTGCTCTCAGAGAATTATGAGAAAGTTTTCTTAATAAAATGTAAGGCAAAAATAAAGCTTAAAAAGCTCAAATACAAAGTTTTTCGTTGTTTATCAGGCACAAAGTTATTCAGAATAGGATTAAGATTTGAAAATGATCAATTGATGGATTTCTCAGTAAACCCACTAACGAAATCAATAAAAATTTACAAAGCAAATATTGACTCAATCAATGCCATCAGCTATATTATCTGGTGTGTGAGGAGCGAACCAGCAGGGGCACCGAGACGAAACACGGCCAGTCGTCGGTGTCCTTTCTGATTTTATATAGAGTTACGTTTTAAAGATTGGCTCTTAGGATAGTAAAAATTGTTCAATTGCTACAGCAGCGCCATCTTCCTCTACAGTAGGCGCTACCCATTGAGCGATCGCTTGCACTCCAGCAGGAGCATTGCCCATAGCCACACCAATACCCGCATACTCTAACATTTCCACATCATTGAAGTTATCTCCAATAGTCATAACGTTAGCAGCTTGTAATCCTAGTAATTCTTCAGCTAGGTAACGCACCGCAGTTCCCTTATTTACAGAGGCGTGAGCCGCCTCAAAGAAGGTTGCAACTGATGTTGTGAGATAAAGTTCAGCCGGGGTGTATTGGCTGCGTAAATTGCCTAATATGCTGTCTATGACATCGGTGTCATCACACAAAGCTAAGACCTTTGTTGGTTCATTTGTTAAAACTTGACGCAAATCACCTACAGGAATAGCGGTAATTCCAGAACGTTGAGCGTAGATTTTGGTTTCTCTAGTTAATTCACGGACATAAAGTTGGTCATTGATATAAAAATGCACAGACAACAGCGATCGCAACTCTGGCTGTTCAAAATAATCTAGTAGCTGGTGAGCAATTTCCCGAGAAACAGTTAAATGACGATGAATTTTTTGGGTAGCGGGGTCTTGAATCCAAGCACCCTGATAAGCTGCTAAGGGTAAGACAGAGCCAATAGTTTCGTGGAAGCGCAAAGCTGAACGATACATTCGACCAGTTGCGATCGCCACTTGAATTCCTTTTGCTTGTGCGGCGGCGATCGCTCGTTTTACAGGTTTACTGATAGTGTTAGACTTGCCAGAAATCGTACCATCGATATCTAAAACCAGTAGTTTAATTTCTGCTTGAGCTACAGCCTGATGATCACTAGACACAAAATTCTGAGCAGATGCTTTAGACATAAAAATCCCCAAGATTTGAAATTCTCGTCAGACATTTTGGCATTGTATTAAAATCTTCACCTAATTCTGCTCAATCTTTGGCATTTAATTTGTATGGAATTCTTCAAGATTAAATTTCTGGCAAGAATTTTTGATAACAAGAATTTAAAGCCTATCCCATACTACAAAGCCGAACTTGCACAGTAGATACAAAAATGTAAAAAGTCACAAACTGTTTAGTCAGCATAATCTGATGGAAGCAGGATCTCTATGACAGTTCAGTGTTTAATGACAGGCAATATTAATACTCTTACATCCTAAATAAGGAAATAAAAATATTTTACTTTGTAGTGATTTTGCTACGAAAACATAATTTTTTATATTCAAGATTATACTTTATGAAGTATTTGGAAAACCATAAAAATTAAGAATAATATTAACAATCCGTAATTAAGTTACAGATGGGGATTTAGACCTCACCTGTAACGGCACAACTTATAGAAGTCGGGGACTCTAACCCTCAGTTTAATTACGAATTACGAATTAGTAATTCGTAATTAGATTGAAAAGCTTAATGATAAAAACGGTAAAATTTATGAATTAGTCATATCAGAAGACGTTAAATTTTCAGTTTTTATAATTTTTGTTTTACTAGGAGCGCTGATACAATAATTGCTCCTGCTCAAAAAGAGCCATGTCTACGCCGCACTGTACTGAATTGTACAAGCAATCGTTTTGATGCTGAAGCTGCGTCGTCGGTACTTGGATGTGAGCTTCTAGCTAGAATAAGGCTATGTCTCAAACTTCTTCTACAACAACACGCCCCACATTTATCCTCGTAGATGGACACTCACTGGCGTTTCGTTCTTACTTTGCTTTTGCCAAAGGACGAGATGGCGGGTTACGTACAAAAACGGGGATTCCTACCAGTGTATGTTTTGGCTTTATCAAGTCCCTACTGGAAGTCATGACAACACAACAGCCACAAGCAATGGCGATCGCGTTTGATTTGGGCTTACCGACTTTCCGTCATGAAGCAGACGATACCTATAAAGCCGATCGCCCTGGGACACCAGAAGATTTTGTACCTGATTTGAAAAATTTACATGAGTTGCTTGCAGGCTTCAATCTGCCGATTTTCACGGCTCCTGGTTACGAAGCAGATGATGTGCTGGGAACTTTAGCACAGCTAGCCACTGCAGCTGGCTATAAAGTGAAAATTCTTACAGGCGATCGCGATTTATTTCAACTCATAGATTTAGAAAAACAAATTACCGTTTTAAATTTTAGTCCAGATGCCTGGAAGCGCTCTACAAATGGCATCACAGAATTTGGCCCAGAACAAGTTCAAGAAAAGCTGGGTGTTTTACCTACACAAATCGTTGATTTCAAAGCTCTTTGTGGTGATAAATCAGATAATATCCCTGGTGTAAAAGGAATTGGAGAAAAAACCGCAGTACAGCTACTTAGTACTTACGGTTCCTTAGAAAAAATTTATGCTGCATTGGATGAAATTAAAGGAGCAACTCATAAGAAACTCGTAGAAGGACAAGAAGATGCTCAAAAGTCTCACTATTTAGCCAAAATAGTTATAGATGTTCCTTTAGAAGTTAATTTAGAAGATTGCAAATTAACAGGATTTGATCAAAACGTCCTTGTGCCAATTTTAGAAAAATTAGAATTTAATCGCTTCCTAAAACAAATCAACGAACTTCAGCAAAAATTTGGCGGACAAGTTGTAAAAGTTGCAGAAATTTCAACACCAACAACACAAATCAAGAGTAATGATGAAGATGATAGTGATTTGTGGTTTTTTAGTGCTGCTGATACAGCAGCAGCTAAACAAAAGCCAGATTCCGCAATTCAAACACGCATTATTGATAGTGAAGCCAAACTTAGCGAATTAGTAAATCTCTTACAACAATTTACTAATCCAGAGACACCCGTTGCTTGGGATACTGAAACCACTGATTTAGAACCACGAGACGCTGCTTTAGTAGGAATTGGTTGTTGTTGGGGAAGCAACCAGGATGACATGGCGTATATTCCTGTTGGTCATAAAACAGGGAATAATTTAAATCTAGATAAAGTACTATCAGCACTACGTCCAATTCTCGAAAGTGTTGATTATCCGAAAGCTTTGCAAAATGCTAAATTTGACCGCTTAGTTATGCGGTGTCAAGGCATAAAATTGGCAGGAGTGGTTTTTGATACCATGTTAGCCAGTTACTTGCTAAATCCAGATGGTAGTCACAATTTGAGTGATTTAGCTTACAGATATTTAGGTTTAACTGCTAAAAGTTATGTAGATTTAGTTCCTAAAGGCAAAAATATTGCTGACTTAGATATTCCTACTGTGGCAGATTACTGCGGGATGGATGTCTATTCTACATTTGTATTAGTACCAAAATTACGTGAAGAACTCGAACAACTGCCAAATTTATATCAGTTATTACTAGAAGTAGAGCAGCCACTAGAAGCAGTTTTAGCGGAAATGGAATACACAGGTATTCGTATTGATTCTGCTTATCTCAAAGAACTTTCGCAGCAGTTAGAAACTGATTTGGCAAAGTTAGAAGCAACAGCAACAGAAATTGCTGGCGAAAAATTTAATTTAGGTTCACCTAAACAATTGAGTCATATATTGTTTGAAAAATTAGGATTAAGTACTAAGTATTCACGCAAAATTCAAACAGGTTACTCTACAGATGCAGCGACATTAGAGAAACTCCAAGAAATTGATAAAACTGGTTTTGTTGATGCCTTAATTGAGTATCGTACTTTATCTAAATTAAAGTCTACTTATGTAGATGCATTACCAGCATTGGTAAGCGAAAAGACTCAGAGAGTGCATACAGATTTTAACCAAGCAGCAACATCTACTGGTCGCTTATCTTCCTCTAACCCTAATTTACAAAATATTCCTATTCGGACAGCTTTTAGTCGGCGAATTCGCAAAGCATTTTTACCAGAGCCAGGCTGGTTAATGGTAGCTGCTGATTACTCGCAAATCGAATTAAGAATTTTGGCTCATTTAAGCCAAGAGCCAGTTTTAGTCCAAGCCTATCAGCAGAATGAAGATATTCATACTGTAACAGCGCGGTTAGTATTTGAAAAAGAAGATGTCACATCAGACGAACGCAGATTAGCAAAAACTATCAACTTCGGCGTAATTTATGGCATGGGTTCTTTAAAATTTGCGCGTTCAACTGGAGTAGATAAAGCCAACGCTAGCGAATTTATTAAGCGATTTAACGAACGCTATGCACAAGTATTTGCATATTTAGAGCGTGTCAAAAAAGAAGCGATCGCTCAAGGTTATGTAGAAACAATTCTTGGTCGTCGTCGTTATGTTGAGTTTACCAGCAATAATTTACGCAAATTAAAAGGTAGCAATCCAGAAGATATTGATTTGAGTAAATTAAAGAATTTGGGTGCTTATGATGCTGGGTTACTGCGCTCTGCTGCGAATGCGCCAATTCAAGGTTCTAGTGCCGATATTATCAAAATTGCTATGGTCAAACTCCATGAGATTTTAAGTAAATATCAAGCGCGATTGTTATTACAAGTTCATGATGAATTAGTGTTTGAAGTTCCACCCCAAGAATGGGCAGAATTACAACCACAAATTAAGTCAGCAATGGAAGGTGCAGTCAATTTGAGCGTGCCATTATTAGTAGATGTACGCGCAGGTGATAATTGGATGGAAACTAAATAGGAATATGGGAACTCAACACAATAAATTATTCCGCGAACCCTCAACTTTTTGATTTCATCAGAGTCATAAAAGAACAATAAAAAAGCTCTTGTTGAAAAACAAGAGCTTGAAATTATGTGATTGTCAGTGATGAAAGAAAGCTTGAGAACTAGTCAAGTTCTGTCATAGACATTGCTGGCTCATTCTCACGGTCAATACCTTTCTCAAAACCACCTGCTGCTGCTCTAGCGCGACCAGCGTGCCACAAGTGACCAATAAGGAAGAAGAAACCTAAAACGAAGTGAGAAGTTGCCAACCATGCACGAGGAGATACATAGTTGAAGGAGTTGATTTCTGTTGCTACACCACCTACAGAGTTCAAAGAACCCAGAGGAGCGTGGGTCATGTATTCAGCAGCACGACGAGCTTGCCAAGGCTGAATATCGTTCTTGATTTTGTTTAAGTCAAGACCGTTAGGGCCACGTAGAGGCTCTAACCAAGGGCCACGGAAATCCCAGAAGCGCATGGTTTCACCACCAAAGATGATTTCACCACTAGGAGAGCGCATCAGATATTTACCTAGACCAGTGGGGCCTTGAGCAGAACCGACGTTAGCACCTAAGCGTTGGTCACGAATCAAGAAGGTTAAAGCTTGAGCTTGTGAAGCTTCAGGGCCAGTAGGGCCGTAGAACTCGCTGGGGTACACGGTGTTGTTGTACCAAACCATACAGGAAGCAATGAAGCCCATCAAGGACAGAGCGCCCAAGCTGTAGGAGAGGTAAGCTTCACCAGACCAGATGGATGCACGACGTGACCAAGCGAAAGGCTTGGTGAAAATGTGCCAAATACCACCAGCAATACAGATGAAGGCAATCCAGATGTGACCACCAATAACATCTTCCATGTTATCGACGCTCACGATCCAGCCTTCACCACCAAAAGGAGACTTGATCAGATAACCAAAGATAATGGCTGGGTTCAGTGTAGGGTTAGTGATAACGCGAACATCACCACCACCAGGTGCCCAAGTGTCATAAACACCACCGAAGAACATTGCTTTCAGCACCAACAACAGCGCACCGCATCCTAAGATGATTAGGTGGAAGCCGATGATGTTGGTCATCTTGTTCTTATCTTTCCAGTCATAACCAAAGAAAGAAGAATATTCTTCTAAGGTTTCTGGGCCACGAACGGCGTGATAAATACCGCCAAAACCTAGTACTGCTGAGGAAATCAGGTGAAGTACACCAGCAACAAAGTATGGGAAGGTATCGATGACTTCGCCACCTGCACCAACGCCCCATCCTAAGGTAGCGAGGTGAGGTAACAAGATTAAGCCTTGCTCGTACATAGGCTTTTCAGGGATGAAGTGAGCGACTTCAAACAAAGTCATTGCTCCAGCCCAGAATACGATCAAACCAGCATGGGCAACGTGAGCACCAAGCAGTTTGCCAGATAGGTTAATTAAACGAGCGTTACCAGACCACCAGGCAAAACCTGTTGATTCTATGTCGCGTCCACCGCCCAGGACGGCCGATCTATTAGAGAGCGTTACCACGAGGTAATACCTCCTCAGGGAATACAAATTGTTCGTGGGGCTGATCTTGAGGAGCCATCCAAGCGCGGATACCCTCGTTCAGCAAAATGTTTTTGGTATAGAATGTTTCAAATTCTGGGTCTTCAGCCGCCCGCAATTCCTGTGATACGAAGTCGTAAGCCCGCAGGTTGAGAGCGATACCGACGATGCCCACTGCTGCCATCCACAGACCTGTGACTGGCACAAACAGCATGAAGAAGTGTAACCAGCGTTTGTTGGAGAAGGCAATCCCGAAAATCTGTGACCAGAAACGGTTTGCAGTCACCATTGAGTAGGTTTCTTCTGATTGGGTGGGGTTGAAGGCGCGGAAGGTGTTCGCAGCTTCACCATCTTCAAACAGGGTATTTTCGACTGTCGCTCCGTGAATCGCACACAGCAATGCTCCACCCAACACACCTGCTACTCCCATCATGTGGAAGGGGTTGAGGGTGAAGTTATGGAATCCTTGTACAAACAGGATGAAGCGGAAAATTCCTGCTACTCCAAAGCTGGGTGCAAAGAACCAGCTTGATTGTCCCAAGGGGTACATCAAGAACACGCTGACAAACACTGCAATCGGTGCAGAGAATGCCAAGGCGTTATAGGGGCGGATTCCTACTAGACGGGCAATTTCAAACTGCCGTAACATGAAGCCAATTAAGCCAAAGGCTCCGTGTAGCGCCACGAATGTCCATAACCCCCCGAGTTGACACCAACGGGTGAAGTCTCCTTGTGCTTCTGGCCCCCACAGCAGTAACAGGGAATGTCCCAAACTATCGGCTGGGGTGGATACAGCTACTGTGATAAAGTTACAGCCTTCTAAATAAGAAGATGCTAAACCGTGGGTGTACCATGACGTGACAAAGGTTGTGCCTGTGAGCCAACCGCCTAATGCTAGGAAAGCGCAGGGGAATAACAATATCCCTGACCAACCTACGAATACAAAGCGATCGCGCTTCAACCAGTCGTCTAGAACGTCAAACCACCCTCTACTGGGGGCGCGCCCAACTGCGATGGTCATTGAACTAAAATCCTCTTTTTTACTAAAATTGCAACGTTTCTAAAGCAGTGCTGTAGGTGATTTTCCCTATTTAAAGCAACTACCGCGAGGAATTAACGTTTTTTTGACAAATTCTCGTAACTTGAAAGCTACTGAGATTCTGAGAAGTTACCGCCTAGTTCAGTCAGCGTTTCTCAGAGTTATGCCATTACCCGTACCATTGGCTAGTGTTCTAGTTGGTGGTAACTTAATGATTCTTAACTTATCACATCGGTTCGGGTTTGTGACCGATCCACGCAAGTGAATCAGGTGATTTAACACGAAGCTATATAAATATTATGAATATCAGAAATTTAACAATCTGACACAACTTTTCTCAGAAATCTACACAATTGGAAATGGGGAGTGGGGATTGGGGAACTCGGGGCCCCCTCTGGGGATAAGGGGTAATGGGGACTGGTGATTGGGGAGAAGAGGACAAGGGGAAATCATCAAACTGCGAAAAACTACAATACCGAACCCTACAGCAATTACCCCATTACCCATTCCCAATTTCCAATTACCCATTCCCTAAAATCAACTTGCAAGACATACTCCTCAAATGGCAGACTTTTAAAGAGAATATGTCACAGGCCAAGGTAGTTCCATGACGGCATCAACAATTAACAAAGGCAATTCGCCTAATGGCGATCGCTCGGCTACAAGTGTCCTGAAGCAAAACGTTCTCGGTTCTCGTCGGTTTAGCAACTACTGGTGGGCAACTATCGTTACCTTAGGAGCTACAGGCTTTGTATTAGCTGGAATATCCAGCTATCTAAAAGTTAATTTACTCATAGTTACCGATCCAACACAACTAGTTTTTGTGCCCCAAGGTTTAGTTATGGGGTTATACGGCGCTGCTGGTCTGCTTTTAGCCTTATACCTGTGGTTAGTAATTCTATGGGATGTAGGCGGTGGATATAACGAATTTAACCAGGAAACAGGCAAGATTAAAATTTTTCGCAATGGATTTCCTGGCAAAAACCGTCGTATTGAGCTTGAAAGCCCCTTACAAGACGCTCAATCTGTGCAAATATCCATCAAAGAAGGTTTGAATCCTCGTCGCGTCCTCTATCTACGTGTGAAAGGTCGCAGAGACATTCCTTTAACTAGAGTCGGTCAACCTTTATCTCTCACAGAGCTAGAAACTCAAGGCGCAGAGTTAGCCCGTTTCTTGGGTGTACCTCTAGAAGGTTTGTAAAGAATGTTGACAACGGTCAAGGGTCAAGGGTCAAAAGTCAAAAGTCAAATATTCCAGATATATTCCTTGTTCCCTTGTTCTCCTGACTGGAAGTGCTGAGTCACCGAAGTTCAGATCGGCGGAAGCCGCCGCTCCGACTTCTCTCTGAGTTCTGAGTAAAAATCTCCGCCTCGACTTTCATGTAAGACTGGTGAAATTTTTTATTGGGAGTGCTTACTCTGTCAACTCTCAAGCAGAAAAAACTGGGAAACTGAGTAGATAGCTCTCGATAAAATGTAAAAAATTGTAAATAAGAAATTTTGGATGAGTATTAAATCCCCACTCTAAAAGCTTGGGAAACGATAATATACTCTGGTTGAGTCAGTAATTAGTCATGCGGTTAAAATTTCCACAATTTTTGGTTGCTCTTTTGATTGTTGGGACGTTGATTTTGGGTGGATGTTCAACACAGCAAAATGCTTCTAATGCTTCTTCTACCTCAGCAGCTACCTCAACAGCAACTGAGACAAGCAGCAAGACAAGCACTGAAGCAACGTCTGTATCACAAACTACTAGCGAGAGTATTCCTGGAATGAATGATTTACCACGGCTCGAAGGTAAGGCTACTGTGGTGATGACGGTGAACGGCGCACCAATTACTATCGAAGTAGATGGCACTAATGCCCCAATTACAGCGGGTAACTTCGTAGATTTAGTGCAAAAGGGCGTGTATGATGGTTCAGTTTTCCATCGAGTGGTACGCGATCCCCAACCATTTGTCGTTCAAGGGGGCGATCCACAAAGTAAAGATCCAAGCGTTCCAGCAAATAGGCTAGGGACAGGTGGCTATATTGACCCCAAAACTAAGAATGAGCGCTATATACCCTTAGAAATTAAGCCCAAGGGTGCAGCAGAACCAATTTACGGTAAGACTATTACTCAGCCTCCTGCCTTGAATCATAAACAAGGTGCAGTGGCAATGGCCCGATCGCAGCAACCAAACTCTGCATCTTCCCAGTTTTACTTTGCCTTAGCAGATCTAGGCTTTTTAGATGGAAACTATGCTGTGTTTGGCAATGTAACCAGCGGCTTTGAGGTAGTAAATAAAATAAAGCAAGGCGATCGCATCGAATCTGCTAAAGTCACCCAAGGCGCAGAAAACTTAAAAACTCCTGGTTAAGATTGCAAAATTGGGTAATGGGTAATAGTTTTTCCTATTACCCATGACAAATTTCAAATCCCAAATCCCAAGTCCCAAATTGGTTAAGGTTGTTGTCACTGGTATTGGTCTAGTTTCTGCTTTAGGAGACAGCTTAGAGGCTAGTTGGCAGAATTTAATTGCAGGTAAATCTGGAATTAAATTACATCAACCTTTCCCAGAAATAGAAGCATTTCCTCTAGGGTTGATTGCTGAACAACCAGCACCATTAGAAAAGCTGACGCAGTCGGTTGTGGCTGCGGCTTTAAAAGATGCTGGGTTATCATCTCCTTTACCTGATTGTGCTGTCGTGATTGGTTCAAGTCGTGCTTATCAAGCGGCTTGGGAAAGACTGGCGCAGCAAATGTACGCAAGCGATCGCCTTTCATCTCCCTTACACACAAGGGAGATGGAAAATTGGTTAAATAGTTTACCGCACATGAATGCGATCGCCGCAGCTAGACAAATTGGTGCAACTGGGAGTGTTTTAGCACCAATGACTGCTTGTGCTACAGGAATCTGGGCGATCGCCCAAGCTACTATGCTATTGCAAACAGGACAATATCAAAGAGCGATCGCTGGAGCCGTGGAAGCACCGATTACACCTCTAACTTTGGCTGGGTTTCAGCAAATGGGCGCTTTAGCAAAAACTGGCGCTTATCCTTTTGATTTGCAACGTGAAGGCTTTGTTTTAGGAGAAGGCGCAGCGGTATTTGTGCTGGAATCAGCAGCATTAGCCAAGCAGCGACAAGCCAAAATTTATGGGGAAATCCTAGGTTTTAGCTTACTGAACGATGCATATCATGGTAATGCTCCAGAACCAGAAGCTAAAAGCGCGATCGCATCCATCAAGCAATGCTTAGAGCGTAGTTATCTCACACCAGCAGATATTGATTATATTCACGCTCATGGCACAGCAACACAGCTAAACGATCGCATGGAGAGCATCGCGATCGAGCGGGTGTTTCCCCAAAAAGTTGCGATGAGTTCAACTAAAGGAAGCACAGGCCACACTCTCGGCGCTTCTGGAGCCTTAGGTGTAGCTTTTTCACTCCTAGCTTTGCAAAACCAAATTTTGCCCCCTTGTGTCGGATTGCAGCAGCCAGAATTTAATTTAAATCTCGTAAAAACCGCTCGTCACCATCACATTCAGTCTGCCCTTTGTTTCAGTTTTGGCTTTGGCGGTCAAAATGCAGTAGTAGCTTTAGGGAAATAACTAAAAATTGGAGAGACGCGATTAATTGTGTCTGTAGTCAACAATCAAAAACTACTTACTCCGTTATTTCTCAATTACCTATTATCCATTACTTATATTATTTAATACCTGTAGTAATGTAGAGTGTAGTACTTTCTTCCGAAAATAAATTACTTTTAGTCAACTGCTCAATTACCTCCTATCAAAGGTTATTGAAGACTATATGAGGTAATGTTAAATTCTGCGTAGCTACCCCACCGAACGGGAACAATACTTCTGTGTTTTCGACTGTTGTCACAGTATAAAACCTATCACTAGGTCATACTATATTTTCACTTCCCAATGATGCAGTACTTGTAGAGTCTATTGATTACCCCTGTTGATTGCTGCCACAGTTTTGGTTTATCAACAACTAGGGGACTTTTATATTTACATAAATAGTTGAGAGGAAATTTAGGCATGAATTGGATCAAGCGGCCTCTACTTTTCGTAACCTGTTCCGTACCTTTTCTTTTGGAACTGGCTACTATTCCTAATTTAACCGCACAGGCACAAGCCCAAGTTAACCCAACTTTGCTAAGTCAGCAGCAAAAACAACCTTGGTTAATCAGTCAAGGTTTTAAATCACCTAAGCGGGGATTACCACCAGCTAGTGCGGGTGGTGCAACTCGGGGCCGATATTGTGTACAAAAAAATCAATCATTAACGCCCTTAATGCCAAAAGAGAATTTAGGGTTAACTTTTGCAGAACGTCCAACTTTTTTCTGGCATGTACCTGCATCTTCTGTCAAAACAGCCCAGTTTGTGATTTTAGCTGAGGCAAATCAGGATAATACTGATGATGATGATGTAGTATATGAAACTACTTTAAATGTACCGACTAAACCCGGCATTATGAAATTTACCCTACCTGCGAGTGCTACTCCTTTAAAAGTCGGTAAACGCTATCACTGGTATTTGACATTAGTTTGTGATGAGCAAAATCCTATCAGAAATCCGAATGTAGAAGGATGGGTTGAACGCGCACAACCCGAACCCACCCTGACGAAAGCTCTACAACAAGCAGATGCGCGTAAACGTCCAATACTTTATGCAGAAGCTGGTATTTGGCATGAAGCACTAAGCAGCTATGTTGATTTACGTTGTAGTGAACCGAACAATTTAAAGGTCAAATCTGATTGGGGGGTATTCTTACAATCAGTGGGTTTAAATGCATTTGCAGCAGACCCAATCATTGATTGTTGTACAAATAACAAATAGTTTTTGACAAAAACCTAACTGATTGTTGTTGTAGAGGCTGCTATCACTGCTATTCAGGGTGATGCCATGATTGTTTGCGATCGCTAATTTCCAACATTAGCATCAAAATTCGCCAGCGCTTTGGAAAGTCAACCTGACCTCGGCGACTGGCATTAGTTTGAATGTGTCTTAGATTTCTAAGGCTGTACTCAGCAACTCACGATGCATTAATGCCCGATCTACTAAAGACTGAATTTGCTCTGAGGATAATGGATTGCCATGAGCATAATGCTCTATCCAAACTTTACTAATAATATTGGGATCGTCCGGTAAATTCGCTAAATCCCATCCAGGCATAGATAAATCTTCCATCAGACGATTGACCTTCGGGTCGTAACTCAAAGCAAAACAGCGACAACCTTCAGCCGCAGCCATAATTAAACTGTGTAGGCGCATCCCGATTGTCATCTCTACATGGCGATACACACCTTTTAAAAGTTGTGGATCTTCTAAACACATAATCTGGCTAACATCTTTGAGGTGTGGTTGAATTACCTCAGCAATATTTAAATCTTCACTTTTTTGAAAAGGCAGTAACAAAATAAAAGTTTGTGTAGCTTTTTGAAACTCAACCAACGCCTGCGTTAAATTTGCCAAGCGAGTTTCGGTCAGTTGTGGATGCGATCGCAAAGTTACAGCAACTCTGTGAGCAGGTAAATCCGTAAGTCCAGGTACTGGTTTAGCTTCCAAAGCCCAAACTGGATCGGGAGCCAGGATACAAGGAATTTGCCACTCAGATAACAAAGCTGCGCTGGCGCGATCGCGTACACTCACTTTCGTACAAGCAGCAAAAGTTTTTCTTGCTAACCAACGAGTTTGGGGACGTTTCAGAGGCCCAATTCCCTGACCCCAAGCAACGGTTTTTAAGCCCATCATCTGAGCTAATGCCATCAATCCCCCATAATAAACAGGGCTAATGGTGCTGGTAACATCTTGGATTAGACTCCCACCACCCCAAATAAACGCATCACAAGAACGCAAAGCTTGCAGTACAGGTAAAAAAGCCATGCGATCGTAGCTCTCCACACCATAGCGATCGCGGGTTTCTTCAGGATTACCAGAAAGCACCACAGGCGTGACATGAGGCGGTAGCATCTGCAACAGCGTTGCTAATAAAGCTTCGTCACCACCATTCCCTTTTCCGTAATACCCAGATAATAAAGCCCGCATCGGTTTCATTTGAGATTTTTGATTTGAGATTTTAGCTGATCAAGTTTAATTGACCTTGATTATCTGCTACTTACCCAGATGTTAGGTGAAATGGCTGGCATACTTCGCGAAAAATCAGATTTTTCTTGTGGGAAGATGGGGGATGGGGCGATTGGGGACTGGGGGCTGGGAAAACAAGGAAGAAATACATTCTTGTGACCCTTGACTCTTGTACAGACGCGATTAATCGCGTCTCTCCAAATCTCGAACCCCACCCATTGACTTTTTAGCAACTTTATGCATGTGCTTTCAATTCCCACCTGGATTATTCATGTTTCTAGCGTCATTGAGTGGATTGCCGCTATTTGGTTAATCTGGACTTACGGCGAACTCACTGGTAACCGGACTTGGTGGGGATTGTCCTTCGCCATGTTACCCGCATTAGTTAGTGCTATGTGTGCTTGTACCTGGCACTATTTTGATAATCCCCAATCTTTGGAATGGCTGGTAACACTTCAAGCTACCATGACCTTAGTTGGTAATTTTACCCTTTGGGCAGCTGCGGTGTGGATTTGGCGTTCTGCCAAGCCTGCTCATCAGGGAATTAATTCTGTTGCAAACCAACCTATCAAATCAGAGCGATGATCTCTAAAGATGCCCTTTTTGCCCTTTCACTGTTTCCTTATTTGGGTTTCTTGTGGTTTATCAGCCGCAGTAAGCTAATGCCACGTTTAGCTTTGTATGGATTTTACGGCACTTTAGTTTTTGTGGGGATCACCATTCCGGCGGGAATTTATGCCAAAGTCCATTACAAAGAGGCTTTAGCAAATGTCGATTGGCTGCACGGTGGTGCAGAACTTTTCTTAACCCTTTCTAACATTTTGATTGTGCTAGGTTTCTGGAAAGCTGTAAAGCAGTTAAAAGCGAAAAATTCCCCAGAAAACACTCAAGCATAGGGTTTTTACTTTTAGTTAGTCAAGAGTTTAAAGTTTCTCCAGAGTAACTTTGACTCTTGACTTTTGACTGTTGACTATCTTGAAAAATAAATGTTTGGGATAGCCTAACATTTTTTTAATTACGAATTAGTAATTATTGATTGAGGATGAGGTAATGGATGTAATTCCAGCAATTGATTTATTAGCAGGCCGTTGTGTACGACTTTATCAGGGAGACTACGATCGCTCGCAAGTATTTAGTGAAAACCCAGCTGATGTAGCTCAACAGTGGGTTGATCAAGGTGCAGCTAGGCTCCATGTAGTAGATTTGGATGGTGCGAAAGCAGGTAAAGTTGTCAACTTGGAAGCTATCGAAGCGATCGCACAAGCGGTATCAGTACCAATTCAAGTCGGTGGGGGATTACGCGATCGCGCTAGCGTCCAGCAGTTATTTAATATTGGCGTACAACGAGCGATTCTGGGAACCGTTGCTGTTGAACAACCCCAACTAGTACAACAACTCTGTCAAGAATTTCCGGGACAAATTATTGTTGGGATTGATGCGCGGAACGGATTAGTAGCAACTCGCGGTTGGTTAGAAACTTCAGAAGTTTTGGCAACCCAATTAGCTGTACAAATGCAAGAATTGGGAGCAGCCGCAATTATTTACACTGATATTCACCGTGATGGTACTCTCTCAGGGCCAAACTTAGAAGCTTTGCGAGAACTCGCTGCTACAATTTCCATCCCCGTAATTGCTTCAGGTGGAGTGAGTTCTGTTACCGATTTGTTGAGCTTGTTGGTGTTGGAACCTCAAGGCGTAAATGGCGTAATTGTAGGGCGTGCCCTATATACTGGCGATATTGATTTAAAAGAAGCCTTGCGTGCGATCGGGCCTGGAAGGATTCAAGATATTCCCCCAAATCTGGATTTTACTAGCTTTGCTTAACATTAGCTCTCTTTTTGGAGAGTAAAAGTATCGGGATGAGAGCTAAAACACATCTAATTTGCAGATGATATTTTATCAGTCTTTTGTGGGCTGGGCATCTTGCCCGCCTAAATTCTGCAAATCAAATGTCAAATTAGCTGACAATTTTCCTCCCCATACTTTTATTACAACTGGGGATGATCTTTGAGCCGTAATATATATTTCGCTACCAGCTAGTAATTTTTTAGGATTTTCCGGATTCACAATTTATACGCTTGTAGTTCAATTTGTAGAGAGTTAACCAACAAGGATTGTATTGATTATGACTCGGAAAAAACCTCGCGATAATGGACATCCCCCAAAAACTGAAACTGGTGCTATCCAGTCTAATATCAATAAAAACAACCCTCAACAGCCAACTCAAAAACTGAATAAAACACGATAACGGCTGTTAGTAATTTGACTAGTATTTTAATTTCAAGTTTCAATCTTTAATTTTAATATCTAATTTTTATACATAATGGGTTTCCTCTTTTGTAGAGACGTAAAAATAACAACGTCTCTATTTTTTTATCTTGAAATATTTAAATTTTTAGGAAGATAAATAAATTTCTAGCCAAGATATAAAAAATCTGGACTCTAAGATGATCTGAACTAGATTGGAATATAAAGTATTTACCTATTTTCCGTAAATCCGGCTGCACATAATGTAAATTTAAAATATAGATAATTAATGTCTAGCAAGGTTTATCCTTATGTACAATCAAGAAGAAAATTCCAAGCAAGAATCAAACAAAAAAAATAAGTCCAACGAAACCAGCAGCCGGAAACAACCTCTAAATAAAGGTATTCCCAAAAAAAGAGAACATTAATTTTGCATGGAACCAGTAGAAATTTATAATTACACAATGTTATAGAGACGTAAATTTAATTACGCCTCTACATTAGTTATCAGGGTATAATCACTTTGCAGTCAGAAATTTAATTCTTAACTCTCAACATCCAAAGTAATTTTATTTATTTTTTACCTGACTTTTCGCCTGTTCTAAAGCTATTTCTTTAATTGCTTGATAGGAATTAACATTGGCGGTTCCTTCAATAGCTTTCACGGCTAAATCTTGCACTTGTTTGAGAGCCGATTCGAGTTGCTTAGTCAAGTTTTGTAAGCGCGTATCTTGATTATTAATAGTCTGTTCTAGAGATTGCAATCTCTGTTCATAAAAACGCTTCTGTCCTTCTACTTCCCTACTGTATAAATCTGACTTAATTTTAGCTTGGTAATGGGCAATACCTTTACCTTCTTCTGTAGCTTTTTTAATAGCAGCTTCCTTATCTTTAGGGAAGGCTTCTACTTTAATTTTTAACTCCTCAAACTGCTTTTCCCGTTCTGCGATCGCTTTCTCTTTTTCACTCCATTGTTTTTCTGTTTCTTGCTGAAATTCTTCTAGCTGTTGGTTTAATTCTTTTTGCTGCTGCTCATATTCATCTTTTTGCAATTTGCGCTGCAGTTCTAAACTATATTTGTATTCAGCTTCATCTCGTTGTCGAGTTTTTTTGAGATTTTCATCTCGTTCTTTAATTAATCTGTTACTGTCATCCTGTTCTTTTAACCAAGCTTTTCTCTGCTCATCTATTTCCTGTAATAAGACTTCTTTCCGTTCTGTAAACTCTTCTTGATAAGTCTTAGAATTATCCTCATAGCTCGTGATCAAAGTCTCTAAGATATCTTCCGAAATTTCTAAATTATGTAATTGCTTAAGTTCTGCTACTTCTTTTTCTACAGCTTCTCTAATTTCTGCCAATTTTGAAGCTTGCGTAGTTAGCTGTTCTGATAATTCATTCGCCGCACTACCAAAGCCTAACTGGATTTTAGCTAGGCTTTCAATTGTATAATTCATTCTTTGCTGAACAGTAGTTGGCGCATTCATAGCAGGTTTTGGCTCCACTTTTGGCTTTTCTTTAGTTACAGCTTGTGCTTCTTTTAAAGTTTGGGTAAGTTGTGATTTAACTGCTGCTGTCTCTTTGGCTAATTCTTCATAAGCTTGGAGAATTTCAGCTTTAGTATTTTTATCTGTTGGTTTTTTAGCTACCACAACAAACCTCCATCGAATCTAAAGATAATTTTCATGGCTAACACCCGAAGAGTGACTATTTACTATTGGAACTATCAAAAGCTCTCATCGCCAAATCTTGCGCTTGTTTTAATGCAGTTTGTAGTTGAGCCGAAATTCCTTCTATTTGCTCAGTTTGTTTCTTAATAGTCTCTTCTAAAGATTGGATTTTTAATTCATAACTTTGTTTGCTAGATTCCCAATCTTTTTCAAATAAATCTGCTTCTACTTTAGCCTTTTGGCTAGTTTCTTTAATTGCTTCTTCTCTAGCCTTTTTAATAGCTTCTTCCAACTCGTTAGGAAATGCTGCGGCTTTTTGCTGATATTCTGTAAATAAAGCCCGGCGTTCAGTCAGAATTTTTTCCCGTTCAGCCCAATTTTTATCTTTCTGTTGAGTAGTTTCTTGAATTTCTCGTTCTAGTTTGCGTTTATTTCCTTCATAAGCATCAGTAGTCAGTTTTCTGGTTGTTTCCAACTTATACTGATATTCTTCTGCTTCTGATGCACGTTGTTTAGCTACTAAATCATTGTATACTTGTACGGCTTCTTCGTATTCAGCTTGGTCTTTCTGCCATTCTTTACGTCTAATTGTAATTTCTTTTTCTAGCGCTTCTCGTTTACTAGCAATTTCTTGTTCAAGAACTCTTAATTTCTCTTGATGTTCTTGGGTTAAAATATCTAAAGCATCAGCAACCACTCTAATTTGCTGTAGGTCTTTTAACTGCTGAGTGGCAATTTCTATAGCTCTATTTAATTCATCTAATTTGGAATTTTCTTGCGCTAATTTATCTGATAGTGCAGTAACAATACTGCCAAACTCCAATTGTAAATCGGCTAAACCTTTAACAATACTATCAACAGTATATGTAGAAGCAGTTGCCAGAATTTCTTGGTTTTTAACCTTTTCAGCTTCTTCTTGTTTAGTAGCTATTTTTAAATCTAATTGTTTCCTTTCTGTGAGAATTTGCAGAAATGCTTGCACTATTTGTTGTTTGCTGTCTTTGACTGCAACTGTAGTCATTCTCCAACTCCTTAAACAAGCAATAATTTTTGTGTAGCAAGCCATACCCTGACTTACTCTATGCAGACATCAGAGTAGCCTAAAAATTAGGGTTTTTCACCCAGTGTAAATGCTGAAACAAGAATCAAAAGACACTTACAAATACCGGAGATCATCTTTAATTAGTGCCTTGATGATCTCAAGGTAAAATTTGGGAGTTTACAGTATATTTGTACTATAAACATAGTACTGAAAAAAAGCTGCTATTGTCAAGAAGTAAATGCAAGTATACAAAAATTTCAAGATATCAAGTTACTGCAAACACTCTTGCCAGCTTGTAGCCGCAGTGCTTTATAATATGTTGGTTTCTGTGATTTATATTACGTTTTACAAACTAGGGCGCAATGTCTAGGGTGTAAATTCACGGAAACTTAATAATTAATTGATTCAATCATCATCTTGATAGCTGCACAGACACAAAAATTTTGTGATATCTAATGTACACTAGCGAATCTACCAAGTTTCCTGCCAAGGCGGATATAGGGCAAACAAGCCGCATTCTAGTAGTAGAAGATGAAGAACTAATCCGAGAAATGCTGTTGGTAGCACTAGAGGGTGAAGGCTATGAAGTCGTAACTGCTACTGATGGGCGATCGGCTGTGGAATATATCAAGAATTTTGAACCGAATTCTGGGGAACTCTCCTTTGATTTGGTAATTTTAGATTTAATGCTACCGCAAATCAACGGATTAGATATCTGTCGCTTGCTACGTCATCAAGGTAACCCAGTGCCAATTTTGATGCTGAGTGCCAAAGGTAGTGAAACTGACCGCGTATTGGGTTTAGAAGTGGGAGCAGATGATTATCTGACCAAACCCTTTAGTATGCGGGAATTAGTAGCTCGTTGTCGCGCTTTACTTCGTCGTCAGCGCTTCAGTACTTTGCCGCAAATACCGATACTTAAGTACAAGGATGTGAGTTTAAATCCCCAAGAGTGTCGCGTACTGGTTCGTGGTCAAGAGGTGAGCCTATCACCAAAAGAGTTTCGTCTCTTAGAACTGTTTATGAGCTATGCTCGTCGAGTATGGTCGCGAGAACAGTTGCTAGATCAGGTTTGGGGGCCAGATTTTGTGGGCGATAGTAAGACTGTAGATGTCCACATTCGATGGTTACGGGAAAAATTAGAATTAGACCCCAGTCGTCCTGAATACATTGTGACTGTCAGAGGTTTTGGCTATAGATTTGGATAATTGCTCACGATAGTTGTTAGTTTTTAGTTGTGATCAAGCAACTAATGACTTAAATGTTTTTATTGGGATTTTCTCTGGGTTTAGCGGTAGGGATTGGATTTTGGATTTGGCAACAGGTTCAACTGAACCGCTATTTAGAGCGAGTAGTTAAACCTTTCAATTCTCCTTATTCCAAAGTATCGCTGCCTTTAATTCCTCGCTTACGCCAGGAAATTACAATGGTGAAGGAGGAACGGCAAGATTTACAGCAATCCCTAGAAAATTATCAAGAATTGCTGGATTTTGCACCATTGGGATATTTGCAGGTAGATGAAGAAAATCAACTACTGTGGTGCAATCAACAGGCTAGAGAAATATTATATTTGGAGCGTTGGCAACCAGGACAAATACGTTTGTTACTGGAGTTAGTGCGTTCTTATGAACTCGATCGCCTGATTGAGCAAACTCGCGATTGCCAGCAACCAAGGGTAAAAGAGTGGGTGTTTCACCCCCCTTGTGAGAACCCAGCAGCAATGTTAGAAATAAAATCTCTGGCTATACGGGCATCGAGTTTTCCCTTACCTAAGGGACAAGTGGGAGTATTTCTAGAAAATCGCCAACCTCTGTTGGATATGAATCAAGTAAGAGATCGTTCTTTTTCTGATTTAGCTCACGAACTCAGAACACCGCTGACTTCGATTCGTCTGGTTGTGGAAACTTTACAAAATCGTTTAGAACCACCTTTAGATCGTTGGATTACCCGCCTGATGCAAGAAGTTGATCGGTTGATTAACTTGGTACAAGGTTGGCTAGAACTGACTCAAATGGAAACAGATCCTAGTATTCAATTGCAGCCGGAAGCTGTAGAAGTGCGATCGCTCATTACATCTGTTTGGGAAACTTTAGAACCATTAGCACAAAAGCAGCATCTTCATCTTAAATATTCTGGAGCAGAGAACCTCTGGATTAAAGCAGATCGCTCGCGCATATACCAAGTTTTTCTCAACTTGCTAGATAACAGCATCAAATACAGTCCGCCTTGCACAACGATTGAAGTCCAAGCCGAAATCCTCTCAGCCAAAGATAGTCCCACCAAAAATTCTTCTTCCACAGCCTTAGCAATCAACATCATAGATTGCGGCGTTGGTTTTGCAGAAGTAGATTTACCCCATGTTTTTGAGCGTTTTTACCGGGGAGATCAATCACGAGCTCGCGATCCCATCCAAGAAAGTAATTCTAAAACAGCGATCGTTGGTAGTGGTTTGGGTTTAGCGATCGTACGACAAATTATCCTCGCTCACGGTGGTTCAATCAAAGCCATGAATCATCCAGACACAGGAGGTGCGTGGATACAACTACACTTCCCAGCGATGATGGCAAATACGCCAAGCCAAGACTATAGTTAAAAAAATATCTTCACGTTTGAAAATACAAGTGTGAAAGCTATCGTTTATCCTCCCAATCCCGATCCAACCCAGCTAGCACGCGCCATTAGGCGCTTAGAGCGTGATGTATTACGCATGGGTGCTTTGGTAGAACAATCGTTTCGCCTGAGCCACCAGGCGTTATTTGCGCGCAATTTAACAGCCGCAGAGGAACTTCCTCAATTAGATAAAAAAATTGATCGCTTTTATAGACAAATAGAGTCAGATTGTACAGCAATCATGACACTGCAAGCACCAACGGCACAGGATTTGCGCCACTTGAGTGCTTTTATGCAGCTAGTACGAGATTTAGAGCGGATTGGGGATTATGCTGAAGATTTAGCTGACATTGCCATTAAACTTTTTCCTTATCCGCCTCATCCTTCTATACCAGAGATTGCAGTCATGTCTCACCATGCTCAAGCTATGTTAGCAACTAGCTTGGTGGCTTTAGCCGATTTAGATGAAGCTGGTGGACGGAGTATCCAGCATTTAGATGATGCTGTTGATCATGCCTATGAACGTCTCTATAACACTTTAGCTTTCCAAAAGGATGTTCCTGGTGTAGTCGAACCTATAGTTCTTTTAGCTCTAGCAATTCGCTGTCTGGAACGCATGGCAGATCATGCCACTAACATTGGTCAACGAGTAGCATACATCGTTACGGGTCAACGTTATTAATCAAAACTACAAAATCATCACATTAGGGATTGGTTCTTCTCGTTGCTTACCAATCCCTAATTTTTTTGATGCAGCCTAGTAGTCTACCAACCCAAAAATTTTAGGTGGAGGTTGGGGAAAGGTTAAAGGGAAAAGGGTAAGGGACAAAAACCTTTCCCCTTTCCCCTTTCTCCTGCCAAGTTGCCTTGGTGTACTACTAGAATTTATAGGTTAAGAGGCCAATAAATCATCAAAATTAGCCAGCTAACATATATTTCACTAAAAGCTTACCTATTCTTAAACTTGTAACCTTAGAGTTAAGCAAAGATAGTAGTAAATAGTTACATAAATAACTCAGTAGTAATCTTGCTGTCATATATAAAACTGTTATAAAACACTAACTATAAAAACTCAAGCTCAATCTTCATGCATTAAAAATATGTATAAATTTTGATATAGCATAAATCCTGCTGCATCAAATGCAAGTCTTAATTTTTAGTTCTCTCTACAATGACTCTATTTACTTTTATCTATCTTCTGAATTGGCTAACCAAATAGATTACTTGCATGATGTGTAAATTTTGCTAACCAAAAAGCAGTAATATTAAATTTACTATGCTTTGAAAATATTTTAATAAAAATCGACTTATAACAATTATTTTTTATCGTAAAAATTTGATTTTATTAGCAACTTCTCATTTATACAATACTTTTTATGAGCAACCAATGATTCAGCTTACCAATAATTAAATTACTGCTTGTTTCCTAACTATCACAAGCAATTTTACTGTAGCAAAACCAACTTCTGAATGTATACCAAAAGTTCGATCCCACACTCTGCTGTTACATCCAATAATTCTGCTATCAATGAACAGTTACCCCAAAGGCTATTTGCACGTCGGCAAGTGATACCTCCACGCCACGAGGTCTTGTGGCGTATAGAGCGTGGAGCAGTTAGGACTTTAACTTGGAGTGAAGACGGAACATTTATCACTCTGGGTTATTGGGGGCCAGGTGATATAGTTGGTTATCCTTTGTCTAAAGTTAAACCTTACCAAATAGAATCTTTAACGAGTGTTGAAGTAAGTGTGGTGCCACCGCATATTTGGTATCAAGATATTGATGCGTTATTATCCCATATTCAACAAGCAGAAGAGCTATTAAGCATAGTGCATCGTAAACCAATGTCACTGCGCTTATGGCAATTTTTAGTATGGCTAAGTGAAAAATTTGGTTGTGATGTAGAAAAAGGCAAACTGCTTGATATTAATGTGACTCATCAAGAAATTGCAGAAGTTCTAAATACAACAAGAGTAACTGTAACACGACTTCTACAACAATTTGAAGAAGAAGGAAAACTTTTGCGTTCTAAACGTCAAATAATTCTGCGATTACCGAATCAATTTATGAGAAAATAAGGTAAAATAATTCTGCTTGGTTGGATAAAATCAATGCTGAATTAAGTAAGTAAATTCCCTAATATTAAAAATTTTAGGGAGCTTTACTAGGAGCTAAAGAGTTTTAGGTGTGAGTGCAAGTAAAACAATGACAAAAGCATTCTGGGGTCTTTTAAAGATTAGTCCATTGGTGATGGCGGCTACATTTGTGGCGGCTAATAGTACTTTGGCGGCTGAAGTTAATGAACCTGTAAATGGTGTTGCTCAACTGTCCCAAGATTCTATGGGTCAAGTTACATCAGTTTCACAGTTTTCTGATGTACAACCTACAGATTGGGCATTCCAAGCTTTACAATCTTTAGTTGAGCGCTATGGCTGTATTGCAGGTTATCCTAACGGTACTTATCGTGGTAACCGCGCGTTGACTCGTTATGAATTCGCCGCAGGTTTGAATGCTTGTTTAGATCGGGTGAATGAGTTGATTGCTACAGCTACTGCTGACTTGGTAACAAAACAAGACTTAGCTACATTACAGCGCTTACAAGAAGAATTTTCTGCGGAATTGGCTACTTTACGTGGTCGTGTAGATTCTTTAGAAGCACGCACTGCGGAACTAGAAGCAAATCAATTTTCCACAACAACTAAGCTAGTTGGAGAAGCTATTTTCAGCGTCTCTCAGCCTTTTGGGGATACAAGAGCTGATACTGACAATAATCCCAACAATAACCCAGATTTAGACAGCAACACTGCCTTCTCTGACCGGGTACGGTTGAATTTATACAGCAGCTTCACAGGCAAAGATCAGTTGCAAATCCGATTACAAGGTCGTAATACTGTACCTAATTCGGGTGTAACTGGTACCAACATGACCCGCTTGGGCTATGACGGTGGTACTAATAACAGTGTTGAAATTGATAAAGTTAACTACGCTTTCAACTTCAGCGATGCAGTACGTGTAAAGATTGATGCAACTGGTGCTGAGTTGAATGAAAACGTTTACAACTTCAACCCTGACTTTGCTAGTTCTGGGAAAGGTGCTTTATCCGCCTACGGACGATTTAGTCCCATCTATCGCCAAGCTGGTAATGGTGCGGGTATAACTGTTAATTTCAATCCTAAAGGCCCTTTGACCTTGAGTGCTGCTTACTTTGCTCAAGGAGTAAATACTCCGAATAATCCAGCCGATGGTAATGGGCTATTTAATGGTAGTAATACCTTCTTTGGGCAGATAGCTTTCAAACCAACCCAAGCTTTGAATGTTGGATTTAGCTATGCCCGTACATATCAAAGCAATCCCAGCCTCTTCCAAGGGATAGGAAGTGCTTTTGCGAATAATCCCTTTGCTGGTGCGCGGACTGAAGCTAACCACTATGGTGTACAAGCTACTTTCCAACTTAGCTCTCAATTAGCTTTGAGTGGTTGGGGCGGTTACACAACTGCTGATGCGGTAACTGGTGCTGCTAGAAGTGCAGATGCTTGGTATTGGGCTGGTTCACTAGCTGTCAGAGACTTTGGTCGTAAAGGTAACGTCTTGGGTGTGATTTTCGGTCAACCACCGAAAGTAACTGGTGGTGATAATATTGCTTCAGAATCTGGCACCTCTTATCATCTAGAGGGTCTATACAAGTTGAATGTATCTGACAATATTCAAGTTACCCCAGGTTTGTTGGTGATCTTTAATCCCGAAAACAACGACAATAACAACACCATTTACGTAGGTACTCTACGTACTACTTTCTCATTCTAAGATTGCCAATCTATTAGCAGTCAACTGTTGGGTGGGGATTTTTCCTACCCAATCAGAGATGGAAAAAATATTGTGGTCAAAATCAAAACGCTGCGGCTTATGGTTAAAACTGCCATTAACCTAATCCGCATCAAAATTATCCCGCCTTGAGGCGGGTTTTTATTGGAGCAAAATGACTATATAGGATTAATATCTTTTTGATTAGACAGATCTGTTGGTGGGCGATCGCTACTCCAAGCCCACCATGCATTACCACAATGACAATTGTAAAATTCCTGCCATTTGCGGCGATGGTCTTCTGTCATCACAGGCGATCGCCGATTCAACCAAACTTGTAATGCTTCTCGGCTACTAGACTTGCAGTTTGGACAGCAAAACTGATAAGCGTGAATTGCGTTATTCGTCCATTCAGGCGGGGTGGGGGCGAAAGCTTCCATGTAGTTAAAATTTAATTTTTCATGGTTATCCAAAACTTTCAAGTTTTGAACTTCTATGCCAACGGGTACCATAGAATCCCGCTACACTACACACTTACTTGATTGATGACTCTGATAACTGTGTTTGTTTGTTTAACAAATAACAATCTGCAGAGGGTCTCATGTGATTAACTATTACAAATCAAAGGTTAGCATGAAAAGTTAATTTTTTGCATAATTGAATACTATGCATATCATGGCTAATTATTAACTTTATGGAGCCAACCGCCGAAATTCGCCGCTTGTTAGATGTAATGCCTGCTTCTGCACGAATGCTGACCAAAATCGTCAGCAAGCCCCAACAAGCAAAGGTAATTGATGCGTCCTTTCCACTCCCTTGGAATCAAGAACGGCCAATCAATATTAATTTTGACTTATGGTTTCGTCTGGGGAAATCACAACGAGATTTGTTGTTGTTGCAGACGGTTAGCTGGTTAACAGGGGTGAAGTGGTTCAAACCCAATATTTATCAAGTTGTACTTGTCGCAGGGCTTATAGGTGGATTAGTCGAATCCACACAGTCTGATGTTGTAGGTGTTGTGATCGCAGTTGGCTTAAGTGCGATCGCAGGTTTTCGGATTTGGCGCACAAACCAATCTCCAGAGTTAGAGTTAGATGCTGATGCAGCAGCAATTCGCATTGCTGGGCGGCGAGGTTACTCAGAATCTGAAGCCGCAGAACATTTGTTATCTGCAATTGAAACAGTAGCTAAGATTGAGGGGCGTTCTGGCTTAAGTTTTAACGAATTGATTCGTTGTCAAAACTTACGGGCGATTGCAGGTTTATCTCCTGTGGGTTTACCAAAAAGTTATATGAAGTAGCACCAAGCTGAAAGTTGATGGCAATTAATTAGTCTTGTCATGCTCTGAAATTGAGCTATTTAACATCAGTGACTCGCCAGCTAAGTTTTAAGTTAACCCAGAAATTCCAAATTGTAGCAACTGCGATCGCAATTAAGTTGGCAATGTAGCGGTTAGGCAGGATGAAGTTAAATACTAGATTTAAAATCAGTACATTTAATACCAATCCCGCCAAGCAAATTACATTAAATTTCAAAAAGCGCTTCAACCGTTGTCGCCATTCTTGCTGCTGCATGGAAACATCAGCGAATGTCCAAGCATCATTCCACAAGAAGTTATTGAAAATGGCAATTTCTCCAGCAATGATTTTGCTCCGAGTTAGGGGTAAGGCTAAGGTTGTAGGATCACTGAGCAAATAAAGCACTGCCATATCGACAAACACGCCACTTAATCCTACCAATCCAAAGCGGAGAAATCGACCAATTGGGAAACCCATGTTTTGACTAAACTTGCTCACTTTTCCTAAATTTCCTGTGGAGAGACGCAATTTTAGCAGGTGGTGTAAGTAATCGACATATTGCTTCCATGTCACTTTGCTTTCGCCTTCTTTGCGTTCACAAAATACATAGCCTACTTCAGCAATTGCACCAACTCTTCCCCGCCCAATTACCTCTAAAAGAATTTTATATCCTACGGGGTTAAGTATTGCTCCTGCGATCGCATTCCGACGCACCATAAAATAACCACTCATGGGGTCGGAAACTCTTCCCAGTACACTTGGTAAAATAATCAATCCTAAAACTTGAGCGCCACGGGACAAGAAACGCCGGACAATACTCCAACTACTAACACCGCCTCCTTCTATATGACGGCTAGCTAGCGCTAAATCTGCTCCTTGCTCAATTTCAGTAACTAATTGCGTCAATACCTCTGGTGGATGTTGTAAATCTCCGTCAATTACCCCTAGAATCTTTCCTCTTGCTGCCTGCCAACCACGAATTACTGCTGAGGATAATCCTCGTTCTTGTTGTCGTCGCATGACTCGCAACTGTGGATAATCTCCCATGAGAGATTGTGCAACTTCCCAAGTGCGATCTGGACTATTGTCATCTACCACAATCAGTTCATAGCGTCCAGGAATGCACTCATCCAGTACTTGGCTCAAGATTTTGACAACATTTTTGATATTGTCACGTTCTTTATAAGTAGGAATGACTAAAGAAAGAAAAATATCTTCGCCATCTGTATCTGTAATCTTATCAGGTAATTCAGAGATTTGTAATTTACCAGTTGGTGCTGATAATAATGGATAATCTTGGCTTTGAGGCATGAGAGCAAAATCCAGTTAGTGCAAGAGAATATTAAAAACAGAGCATCTTGGCATTAATTCAATTTTATTCCTCATCTATAACACTGGGAATATTAATTCACCATATTTTCTAAAAAAAGTTGCATTCTTTACTAATTTAGGTAAATATCCCCAAGTTGGAGTTGATAGCAAATGTTATTTTTATAAAAAATAAACATAATAATATGCTTTTGCTTTTGCCTATAATATTTTGGCTAATTATTTTTAGTATTTCTATTAAATATTCTGAAAGTTGGCGTAAATCATTTATGTCAACTTCTATTGTTTGGGGCGTTGTGCTCACTTTTATTAGTGAAGTTTTAAGCCAATTTCATATACTTAATTTTTTAAGTATCCTAATAGCATGGTCATTATTGAACTGTTTAGCATTAATTTGCCAATATTTATTTTTAATTAAAAATGCCAAGCCGATAAATTTAAATACTGCAATCTCTGGCAAAATAAAAAAATATATTAAAATAGCACCTGCCATCAAAATATTATTGTTTGGTATATTTTTCGTGGTCGCTACTGTTGGTTTAATTGCTATTATAGCGCCACCAAATAATTGGGATTCAATGGACTATCACATGACTCGTGTTGTGCATTGGATGCAAAATAATAGTTTTGAACATTATCCCACAAGTTACACACCACAACTATATCAGAACCCTTGGTCAGAGTTTGTAATTCTGCATTTTCAAATTTTAAGCGGTACAGATTACTGTGCTAACTTAGTTCAATGGTTTAGTCTGCTTGGCTGCACGATAGGAGTCTCATTAATTGCACAACAACTAAGCGCAGACTTACGAGGTCAGGTTTTTGCTGCTGTGATTAGTGCTACGATTCCTATGGGGATATTGCAAGCATCAAGTACTCAAAATGATTATGTCTTGTCATTTTGGTTAGTCTGTCTCGCTTTTTATGTTCTGCTTTCGGTAAAAGAGCGAGCAAGAACTAGTTGGACTAATTTATGTCTAATTGGAAGTAGTGTAGGATTAGCAATTTTAACTAAAGGAACAGCTTACTTTTACGTACTGCCATTTTTAATTTGGCTAGGTATATCTGAAATAAAATATTTACGTTTTAAAGTATGGCAGTCTGGACTATTAGTAGGTAGTCTGGCTTTAAGTTTAAATTTTGCTCATTATTTACGTAATTACAATTTATTTGGCTCGCCATTAGGAGAACCTAGTACATATAAAAACGAAATATTTGGTATTAATATACTATTTTCCAACATATTAAGAAATTTAGCTTTGCACATAGGAACACCTATTGGTTTATGGAATGGTATAGCCAATAAATTAATTCAAATCATACATATATTTCTAGGGGTAGATGTTAACGATCCACGCATCACTTTTTCTAAAACATTTTTTGTCCCAGGAGGTTGGTCAACTCTAGGAGTTCCCGGAAACGAGAACAGTGCTGGCAATTTATTACATTTATGCATAATATTATTGTGTATAGTTATTTATATAGCTAAAAAAAGATATAAAAAAAGTGACTATATATTAAGTTATTTACTGAGTGCAATAAGTACATTTTTATTGTTTTGCTATTTAGTCAAATGGCAAGCATGGAATAGCCGTCTGCACCTACCATTTTTTGTATTATTAGCTCCTTTTTTGGGTGTGATATTATCCCAAATCAAAAAGCCAAAAATGGCGTTATCTTTAGTAATTATTTTATTAATATCATCATTTCCCTGGTTATTTTTTAATAAATATAGACCGATAATTGATAGTCATAATATTTTTCAGACTAACCGAATTGAGCAATATTTTAGCAATAGACCTTATCTCCAAGAACCTTATGTTGGAGCAGTGAATTTATTAAAGTCAAAAGACTGCTCAAACATTGGTTTGTCATTAGGTAACGATCCGTGGGAATATCCTTACTGGGAAATCTGGCGACAGACTAAGAAAGAAACAGTAACAATGCAACATGTAAATGTTACTAATATTTCTGCTAAACTCAGTAACCAATATCCCTATAAAGATTTTATACCTTGTGCAATTATTACTATGGAAACAAAAAGAAGCAAACAAGAAAAATCTCAAGAGATGACTGTCAATGACGCAACTTATATTCGAGCAGGTGATTTCCCTCCAGTAGGGGTTTTTCTTCCCAAGTAGGAGCATTGAAATAATTTCATCGCAAGTATTAAGATTTTACTGACAAAATTAATAAAGAAGTTTTTTAATACTTTCGAGATTGATTAATGTGGTAATCACTACTTTTGAAGCTATTCTTGACCGTGCTCTTAGCGGGGATGATATATCTCTTGCAGAGGGAGTGGTATTGTTAAAACAAACAGATCCAGAAGCGATCGCAGCTATTCACAACACAGCCGATCAACTCCGCAGTCTGCAAGCAGGTGATACAGTCACTTACGTAATTAACCGCAATATTAACTTTACTAACATTTGCGAACAGCACTGTAGTTTTTGTGCATTCCGGCGGGATGATGGTGATGATGGTGCTTACTGGTTAGATTGGGCACAAATTTTGGAAAAAGCTACAGATGGTGTGCGACGAGGTGCAACGGAAATCTGTATGCAGGGAGGGTTAAACCCCCAAGCTAAAATCAACGGTAAATCTCTGCCTTATTATCTCAAGTTGGTGTCAACTATCAAGCAGGAATTTCCCGATGTACATTTGCACGCTTTCTCGCCTCAAGAAGTGCAATTTATCGCCAGAGTGGATGGACTCAATTATGCTGATGTGATTGCGGCTTTGCGGGACGCTGGTGTAGGCTCAATGCCAGGAACTGCGGCTGAGGTGCTAGATGATGAAGTCCGGCGAGTACTTTGTCCAGAGAAGATTGATACAGCTACTTGGCTAGAAATTGTGAGTACAGCCCATCAATTAGGCTTGCACACTACCAGCACTATGCTTTCTGGACATATTGAAAGTGCAGAACAGCAAATAGGACACTTAGCAAAATTGCGATCGCTGCAAAAAACTGCGATTGATAATGGCTATCCTGCCAAAATCACAGAGTTTATTTTATTACCTTTTGTTGGGCAAGAAGCGCCCAAACCTTTACGCCGCCGTGTAGGACGCGATCAACCGATTTTACAGGATGCGTTGCTACTGGGTGCGGTGGCACGAATTTTCTTAGGAAATTGGATACCTAACCATCAACCTAGTTGGGTAAAACTGGGTTTAGCTGGCGCGATGTCAGCCTTAGTTGCTGGTTGCAACGATATCGGCGGTACATTGATGGAAGAACACATTACCACTATGGCAGGTGCTATGGGTGGTACATGTATGGAAGTAGAAACATTACAAAAAGCGATCGCTTCTTTAGGACGACCTTTTCAACAAAGAGATACTCTCTATCAGCCAGTATGCTGAATTCATGAGCAAAATTTCATCATTCATCCTTAAGCCTTCAGCCTTGCTCATGATCCCCAAGATACCAATCCAAGATAGTATTGACGTTGATTTATGAGTTGTTTTACTTAATGCTTATGAAGCGCTATTGGTCGCGTCTGCTTGCTCTGCTTTTGGTTGTAAGCATCAGCTTAATGGGCTGTTCTAGTCCTGATAGTTTAACAGGAGATTATCGTCAAGACACCTTAGCGGTAGTCGGGATTTTGAGAAATGTCCTAGAGTTATCAGAAGACTCACCAAATAAAGCAGCAGTTCAAACAGAAGCGCGTCAAAAAATAAACGATTTTTCAGCTCGTTACCAACGGTCTAACTCTGTTTCTACTTTGAGTTCTTTTACCACGATGCGAACAGCTTTAAACTCCTTAGCTGGACATTATAGCTCTTACCCAAATCGCCCCGTGCCACAAAAGCTCAAAGACCGTCTAGAACAAGAGTTTAATCAGGTAGAAGCAGCGCTGAAACGTGGTGCTTAACATCCTGACAAGCAGAGTCAAGAGTTTCTTATTAATTGAGACTCTTGGCAGCTTTGTTAAGTTTAGTTGAATCAGGTAAATCGCTTTTGCATTTTGCAAAAATTTGCTAACACAAAATTATTCTTAGCAGAGTTTTTCAAACAAATTTGATTTACTCGCATAACAAAATTCGGCAACTGAAATAGGGGTTTGGGAGTCTTTCACAATTAGGCTTCAAAACCCCTATTTTTTACCATAGATTTTTATCTATGTAAACCTAAGCTAGCCCCCAATACTACTCGGTTAAGAATTTTCAACTCGCAATTTGGTTTGGGTAAAAGGTGAAAGGGTAAGGGTTAAAGCTCACCATTCGCGTAATCCAAATCGGAAATAATTAATTCCCAAAAAACCATGAAATTCCTACTATATATAGCTTTGGTTTTGGTAATCAGAATAGAAAGCTTACACTTACCCGATTTCCCTCAAAGATTTCAGTAGGAATCTGAATGTATCGGTGCGATCGCACCGTCATCGCACTGTGAACTAACCACGCCTCTAAAGGGTATATGGATAAAAGTTTGATGCGATTAATCCTTTTGTTGTAAGCCTTTTAACCATTTTGATGAATTCTTTATTTTCAGAATCGATTACGCGAACGATGAGTTAAAGGTTTTTTCTTGTCCCTTTTCCCCTTAACCGACAACTATTGAGACAACCCCTGAGGGTTAATGATTATTTTGCTTGTACAAGTTGCTTTGCCAAGATTTAGAGAAACAATTATTAGAGAATGAATAATTTCATTTCTTTGATCAGTGACTTTACCTTTATCCTTGTCCAACTTATATAAGAAGTCTACCGTTTTGCTTTGCTACCTTGAAGTATGTCCAACCTTCCAGTGAAAGTCACCCAGTCAACCTTGTTTTTTCGCCGCCTGTTAGCTGCAGTTTTTAGTAGTAGTTTATTAATTCCTAACTTTGGTATTCAGCCAGCGCAGGCGCAACTGGGAGAATACTGCCATCTATCACCTACAGCAGCACAATCAAAAGAAAATTTACGTCTTTTAGCACTTAGAGGCAATCCAGATGCCCAAAAGCGCTACCAGCAGCTATTAAAACAACAGGCGAAGGAATTACAGGATTGCCGTAATCGTACCTGGCCGCAAATTCAAGCAGTTTGGTTGCGTTTGTATCCCTGTGATATGCAGCCGGGAATACTGGACAAAACTATGGATAGAATTGTCAACCTTGGCTATAACCAAGTTTATTTGGAAGTGTTTTATGATGGCCGGGTACTTTTACCAGCAGCTTCTAATCCTACAATTTGGCCTTCTGTGATCAACACTCCAGGTTCACAAAAAGTAGATCTACTAACAACTGCTATTAACAAAGCACGACAGCGAGGTTTAAAGGTTTACGCCTGGATGTATACCGTCAACTTTGGCTATAGCTATGCCCGTCGTCCAGACAGAGAAGGGGCGATCGCCCGTAATGGCAAAGGTCAAACTAGCTTATATGTTGTTGATAACGGCACTCAAGTATTTATTGACCCCTATAACCTACAGGCAAAACGCGACTATTACCAAATGGTGCAAGAAGTAGTGCGCCGTCGTCCAGATGGATTGCTATTTGATTATGTACGCTATCCCCGGCAAGCTGGTAGTGATTCTATCGCCACTAAAGTGACAGATTTATGGTTATTTACTACTGCTACCCAAGAAGCTTTATTTCGTCGTGCCCAAAATAATAAAGGTTTAGACTTAATTCGCCGCTTTTTAGGTAAAGGATATATTACGGCTGCAGATATTGCAGAGGTCGATCAACTATATCCTCAAGAACAAGAACCTTTATGGCAAGGTAGAACTTTATCCGCAACGCAAAAATCAATTATCAATCCCATCGATAAACAACCTCTGTTGCAATGGGATTTATGGCAGCTAGCTGTTGCCCACGCCATGCAAGGTATCTTAGATTTTGTTGCCTTAGCAAGTCATCCAGCACAGGAACAAGGTATTCCCTCGGGAGTGGTGTTTTTCCCTGAAGGTAACCAAACTTTAGGACAAGGCTATGATTCGCGGTTACAGCCTTGGGATCGCTTCCCTAGTACTATGCAATGGCATCCTATGGCTTATGCCAACTGTGGAGATGTCAGTTGTATTGTCTCCCAAGTACAACGGGTTGTGAGTATGGCAAAACCGGGTACACAAATCATTCCCGCCTTAGCAGGTAAATGGGGAGATTCGATTAGTAATCGTCCATCTTTGGAAGTACAGATGCAAGCACTCCGGCAATTTGCCCCCCAACTCAAGGGAGTGAGCCATTTCGCTTATTCTTGGCAGTACCCTGAACATGATGGCGATCGCAAATTCTGCCGCAATAATTAATGGCTGTTGGGATTTTTTTGTCATACCAAACTATGTCAAATTTTTTAGGGAAAAGGGGAAAGGTGAAAGGGTAAAGGTTGTCCTTTTTTCTCGTTACTTTTTCCCTTCTAAAAATATTTGGACATCATTCTTATTCTCAGCTAATTCTGAAATTCTTAACTTTGCCAATCACCTAGTTGAGTAGTCAAAAAATAACGGACATGGTCAACAAATGCTGGCCCCCATTGTCTAGTACCATGCCCCATTCCTGGGACAATATAACAAGCACCATCGGGGAATTTCTCAGCACAAGTACGAGTATCTCGAACCCGAACAATGGGATCGTTAGCACCAACTAAAAAGCGAACCCGACGCGGTAGCTTGACTTGCTCAACATAATTCATGGGGTTGCATTCCCAAGCATATTCATCATGATATTTAAGATTTTTGGCTAATTGTAAAAGCTTCACTACAGGTGTTAACTCAGGCTGTAATCTGGTTAACAGCCTTACGGCGAATCCACCCAAAGGTGAGGCGGCTAAATCAGGCAATAACCAATAGCCCCAACTGTTAGCAAAAGATTGCAGATCGGCATGACCAATAGCCCCCAATAGTCTGTCCCCCAAACCTTTTGCGGTAAACGCGTAGGCAGAAAGTAAAACTCCCATACTTACCCCAAACAAAGCCAGTCGGCGATCGCTGAGATGATAGCGATCGCCACAAAAGTTATGAATACTGGCAATGTTACTGGCAGTACTACGAAATATACTTAAAAGCAACGCCGTATCAAAGGAAATATTTTGAGCAATTAATGGCTGAATCTCATTTTGGATCGTAGCTGTGAAGGTGCGTACTAAGCTGCGTCCACCAGCAAAGGGGGTATCAAATAAAGCTACAGCAATACCCATTTGCGTTAGTGTAGGCACAATAAAAGCATTCCAACCATAAGGGGCACTCATACCCTGTAAACCAATCACCAGAGGTGTTTGCTGTAGCGGGCGATGTGGTGGTAAAAACACAGCTACGGGAAAGCTGCTTAAACGTTCATCGATATTAGCTATCCCAGTATAAGGATATGGCTCATAAAACCAATAGCGATCGCCATTCACACCTGCAAAATTAATTTGATCTGGCCCATAAATCGGCATACTAGAGGAGAGGAATTTAATAGTAGGAAAAAATATTTTTATGCTCTTGTTATAGGCGATCGCAATTGTCAAAAGTTCCAGCTGCAACCAGTTTATACTTAATACTTCAGCCTTCTCCTATCGAAGACGCTACACCAACAGCCTTTAGTTAAGATGTCGTTTAACTCAGTTAATGATATTTTAAGTGGTCTCGAACAACAAACTCAGTGGCAGGAACAACCTTTTCAACGCTTGCTGCAATGTTGGGCGGAGGTGGTTGGTACAGTGGTTGCTGCACATACTCGACCATTATCTATTCAACGCGATGTCCTGCGGGTGGCAACTTCTAGCGCGGCTTGGGCGCAAAATCTGACTTTTTCACGTCAAAAGCTAATTTTGAAGTTGAATGAAAAGTTGCCAACGCCTTTGGTAGATATCCGCTTTTCTACAGCTGGTTGGCAATCATCTCCAGAACCAGAGAAGCCGCAACTAACGGTTTCACCAAGCGAACATCCCAGTTATTTGGGTGATAAAAGTAATTCTGTTCAAGATACCAAGCCTCATACTACTAATCCCAATGCGGCTTTCGGGCATTGGGCAAAAGTTATGCAAATGCGATCGCATGGTTTACCGCTTTGTCCTCAATGTCAGTGTCCTACCCCACCTGGCGAACTTCAGCGTTGGCAGGTTTGTTCTCTGTGTGCGGCTAAACAGTTATGAACATTGTCTGAGTTGAGAACTAGAGCTACACACTTGTGAAATGATTGTAGTTAATCAGCTTGTTGATGGCTAAAAGAGCAGAATATTCCAAAGTCTTCCATCAAGCAGCACCCCTGTAGATGATGTTCAGCGAGGTATCGAGGTATTTATGAACTGGATTAAGGTTCTTCCCGAAAATGAACTGCCACTTAACGATCGCAAAGTGGTAAAAGTAGAACAACGCAATATCTTATTAGTTCACCACAATAACCAAATCTACGCCCTAGAAAATTCTTGCCCCCACATGAAGCTACCTTTGAAGAAGGGTAAAATCACAGATGATGGTGCGATCGTCTGTCCATTTCACCGTAGTGCTTTTGACCTTGCCACTGGCAACCCTACTGAATGGATTACCTTTCCGCCTGGTATTAACAAGTTGATGGGTATGGTTTCTAAAGAAAAATCAGTACCCGTATTTCCTACTCGTGTAGAAGAAGGAAATATTTGGGTAGGATTGTAATTAGGAAATATTAATTGGTAATTGGTAATTGGTAATTGGTAATTGGTAATTGTCGCTGTTGATTACGCCTTGTCTGCACGTAACTGCAAAAAAGCACTCTTTTTTTAGACAGAAAATTTTGACCACATCTATAACTGTGTTTAATTACGTAGACGCGTAGCAGCTACTCTCAATGAGACAGATTCAAGGCGAACCCACAGGATGCAATACTTGTTGGTTAAGGGCAAAAGGGGAAGGGGAAAAGTGGCACGAAAAAACCTTTAACCCTTACCCTTTAACCTTTTCCCCAAACCAAATTAAAAGTTGAAAATCCTTAACCGAGCAATATTGCCACAGGATGTTACGAATTATTAATTACGAATTACCTTATTCAAGATTTTTAATGTAGTTAATGTGTATAAATTCGTGCTGTTTCATGACCAATCAGTACAAAGTCCGCTAGGGGTGAAACCCGCAGGGGGGCTTGCCATACTAGCGTATCATCAACACATGGCATAAGATTATGCTTCCACAAATACCGATAACACCAGCGCCAGCTTTTACACCGTATTCACTGGCGCTTTTATTTTAGCTATTACGAGGGATGTTCAGCACGAGATGACGCTATCCAATGAACACGAGGGAGTGATTTTGAAGCTTTTATTCAGGCTACAGAAAAAAGTCTTCTGTGTTGGCTATATGTCAATACAGTTCAGATAAGTTCATTAGTGATTGATTTGTCAGTTGTGTAAAAAGCTAGCTCAATTGGGGGATTCTCCCCCAAACCCCCGATTGGGTGAAGTTTGTGGGGAAGGTTTCCTTCCACAAAACTTCGGACGGTTGCGTCCCCCAAACCCCCTCCAAAATTATTGTTGCGTTTTTTGTTGAGTAACTAGGGCTTGCAGAATAAACAAAAAACCTAGATAAATCAAGAGATTTGGGGGGACAAAAGAGAATAAAGTGCAAGGAAAAAGGATAAAGTAAGTAAAAACCCTTGTAGCAAGTTGCGTTGATATGTATCGAAAAGCGCAAAAGCAAGAAACAGCAGCAGAAGACTTTGAACTACCCTTTGGGGGAAAACTAGCCTCAGATAACCGTTGGGTAATCATGGCGGAGATGATACCTTGGTCAGAATTTGAAGCAGAGTACGCAGCAATATTTTCAGCAGAAATGGGCGCGCCAGCCAAAACATTTAGGATGGCATTAGGGGCATTAATAATTAAAGAAAAACTAGGCATAAGTGATAGGGAGACAGTAGAGCAAATTAGGGAGAATCCCTATCTGCAATACTTTATAGGAATGTCTTGCTATAGCAATAATGCCCCATTTGATGCGTCAATGTTAGTTCACTTTAGAGAAAGAATAGATATAAAATTAGTTAACAAACTGAATCGAGAAATAGTCAAGCAAGTGTTAGAAAGTAAAGAGGAGGTAGAAGTAAAATCAAAAAAGTCAGAAACCGAGGATTTAAAAAATGAGCCGACCAATCGGGGAAAATTAATATTAGATGCGAGTTGTGCGCCAGCGGATATCAGTTATCCCACAGACTTAGGATTATTAAATCAAGCCAGAAAGCATACAGAAACAATTATAGATATTTTATATAACTCCCTCTTGTTAAAGAGTATCAAAAAACCGAGAACCTATAGAAATATAGCTAGAAAGAATTACTTATTGGTAGCCAAAAAAAGAAAACCGACCATTAAAGAAAGAAGGAAAGCCATTAAACGGCAACTACAATATATCAAAAGAAATTTAGTTCACATTCAGCAGCTAATGGAGTTAGGTGCGTCACTCTTCAACCTGAGTAATAGGCAATATAAGAAATTACTGGTAGTAGCAGAAATTTATCGTCAACAACTTTGGTTATATGAAAATAAAAAAATTAGTATAGAAGACCGTATTGTCAGTTTAAATCAACCACACATTCGTCCGATAGTCCGTGGTAAAGCTGGAAAAAAAGTAGAGTTTGGGGCAAAGCTTTCAGCTAGTTGCTATGATGGCTATGTATTTTTAGACCATATTAGTTGGGATAATTTTAACGAATCAGGCGACTTAAAATCACAAGTAGAAGCCTACAAAAACTACACCGGGTATTATCCTCAATCAGTTCATGTTGATAAAATTTATCGCACTAGAGACAACCGCTCTTGGTGTCAAGAAAGAGGAATTAGAATTAGTGGGCCACCTTTAGGGAGACCACCTAAAAATGTCAGTCCTGAAAAAAAGAAACAAGCACGAGAAGATGAGCTAATTCGTAACTCTATTGAGGGTAAATTCGGACAAGGTAAACGAAGATTTAGCTTGGGTAGAGTCATGGCTAAACTTCCTCATACCTCTGTCACTGCTATTGCTATTACTTTTTTAGTCATGAATCTTTCTACCCTTGTTTCACGGCTTTTTTGGGAATTTTTATGCCAATTTTTCAACATTACATCTTTTTTCACTTCTTTTATTAGCAAAAGTGATGTTCCGTTTGATTGCAGACAACAAAAACTTATATTTGCTCTTCCCTGACTACTGAGTCAATTTTTCTCTTGCCTTGGAATGACTTTTTCAGCAAGCCCTAACTAGTTTTTTGGTTTTGTTGTCAATTAATTTTCTTAAGAGTACTCCAAGTAAAAAAATGCTCAATTGTCATTGCGAATGGAGCGAAGCGGAATGTTCGCGTAGCGTTCCCGCAGGGTAGCAATCGCAAGGGCTGAGATTGCTTCTCTGCGAGACGCTACGCGAACGCTACACTCCGTTTCGCTCGCAATGACAGGTTTTGGATCGTTTATTTTTTGGAACACTCTAACTGAACTGTATTGGGCTATATGTTGAAGATTCAGTGCTTAGGTTGTCAAAAGTCAAGATTCAAAAACTGTTTGGACTCTTGACCCTGGACTATTATTTCTGCTTAAGATGCCTGTAGGCGATTTTGTCGGCGTTCGGGGCTACCTGTGGGAATTGCGGCGATTAAGTTTTGCGTATATTCTTCTTTGGGTTCGAGGTAGATACTTTGGGCTGTACCTTGTTCGACAATTTGACCGCGATTCATGACTAAAATGCGATCGCTCATAAATTTCACTACGCTTAAATCATGGGAAATGAAGATATAAGTTAGTTGAAAATCTTCTTGCAATTCTTTGAGGAGATTCAAGACTTGGGCTTGTACAGAGACATCCAGTGCAGATACCGATTCATCACAAATAATAAACTTGGGATTTAATGCCAAAGAACGGGCAATACAAATTCTCTGACGTTGACCTCCAGAAAACTGGTGAGGATAACGGTTGATTGCATCTGCACCCAATCCTACCCGTTCTAAAAGTTCAACTACACGTTCTTGGCGTTGTCGCTTTGTTTTCCCTACATAATGAATTACCAATGGTTCTGCGATCGCTTCTCCAACTTTCATTCTTGGATCAAGGGAACTAAAGGGATTTTGGAAGACTATTTGCATTTCCCGGCGGAGTTTTTGCAACGGTTCACCTTTGAGGGAGGTAATATCTTGTCCCTCGAACATGATTTGACCACTCATCGGTTCAATTAAGCGCAGTAATGTTCTGCCCAGAGTGGTTTTACCGCAACCAGATTCGCCTACTAATCCCACTGTTTCGCCTGGTTTTACTTCAAAGGAAACGTTATTTACGGCCATAGTGTAGCGTTTGATGCCGCCTAGCAAGCCTTTTACAGGGAAGCCAACTTTGAGGTTGCGAACTTCTAATAAGGGTTGCTTTTTATCGAGGTCTGCCAATCTTTTAACTATTTCTTCGCTGGTAACTTCTGGCGGTGGTGAAGGTGCTTTCGCTTGAATTACTAATTGACCTGTGGGACTATCTTCCACACTCATGTAGTCGGAAACAGTCAGGAGTTTTTGGGGATGGCGGGTGAGTGTAGGGCGGCAAGCGACTAAACCTTTAGTATATGGATGTTGAGGATTACTAAAAATTTCTGTGGCTGTATTATATTCAACAATTTTCCCTCTATACATTACCGCTACTTGATCAGCAATTTCCGCAATTAATCCCAAGTCATGGGTAATAAATATCATTGCCATGTCGCGACTTTGCTGCAATTCTCGCATCAATTCCAGAATTGTTGCTTGCACTGTGACATCTAGGGCTGTAGTTGGTTCGTCAGCAATCAATAACAATGGGTTACAAGAAATTGCCATTGCAATCATCACCCGTTGTAACTGACCCCCAGAAAGCTCGTGAGGGTAGCGTTCTAGCATCGATTCTTTATGCTGCTTCACCAAATCTGCCAGTTTTTGCCCTTCGGGTTTGGGTGATTTGGAGTTAGTTTGACTCCAAGTATCGAGATATTGCTGGGCTATTTGTTCATCGCTGGGGAGGAGTTTAACTTCTTGCAAACCCGCGATCGCAATTTGTCGCGCTTGTGATGGTGACACCTCTTGATGTCGCATAATCGCTTCTGTTAGCTGAAACCCAATGTTATAAACTGGGTTGAGCGAACTCATGGGTTCTTGGAAAATCATAGCTATGTCGCCGCCTCGGTATAGCTGCATTTGCTCAGGCGGTAACTCTGCTAAGTTGATGGGTGGGTTATTCTCTTGATGAGTAAACCAAATTTCCCCGCCAGTCACTCTACCGGGACTTTGCAACAAACCCATGACTGCAAGGGATGTGACTGATTTACCACTCCCGGACTCTCCCACTATTCCTAAAGTTTCGCCCCGATGGAGTTGAAATGAAATCCCATCAACGGCTTTGAGGGTATTGCCATCACTGGAAAATTCAACTTGGAGATTGCGAACCTCTAGGATAGTTTCTCTCATAGGAGTGTAGTTAAAAAGTTTTACTAATAGTTATTTGGAGTTTAACAGCGATTTTGAGTGCTGAGTTGGAGAGACGCGATTAATCGCGTCTGTACAAGAGTTCTGAGTTGGAGAGACGCGATTAATCGCGTCTGTACAAGAGTTCTGAGTTATGAATTTTAAGTGATAGCTTATGGCTAATAACAAAAGAGAATACATAAAATATAACGGATGTCGGGGATATTTGAGTTTTGTTTGTCACAAATCACTCATTCCTGACATCCGTTATTCATTAGACCTTTTGCAAGAGGTGGGGAAGGGAAAAAGACAAAACCTTTCCCCCTTCCCCCTTCTCCTTTTCCCAACTTCTATTGTGTGCGGTTGCTTAGAAGGGAATATCATCGATATTCGGTTCTTCGACTGCGGGATAAGTAGTCCGTTCAAAATTAGCAGGTTGGGGTATGGGTTCGGGATTCTTCACTCTGGGCGCAACGTTAGCTGTGCTAGTAGCTGGGGCTGGTGCTGGGCGAGGTGAATCATAACTAGCTGCTGGTTGAGGAGTCGGGGCGACAGGTGCTGCGGCTGGTGGTGAGTAAGTTTCTGTGACTACTGGCGGTGAACTGAGATTAAAACTACCGCCAACATTTTGGATTTGCTGTACAGTCAATTCCGCCCGTTTTTCCTTAAAACCTTCTGGGCGATCAATAGTATTCATCCCCAATCTTCCTACCAAAATGACGCGATCGCCTTGATGATAGTTTTGCTGAATTTCTGAGGCTAAATTCCCCCACCCTACAACTTTCAAAGTTGCTGGTGCATCTTCTGGACGCTGAGAATTAGGAAACTGCACCAGCATTTCCGTGACTGCTAAGTTATCTGATGTATAGCGTAGTTGCGGTTCCTGAATAATTTCCGCCATCAAAACACAGCTATTCATGAAAGTCCTCCTGATAATTAAACTTGCTAGTTAGAAAGTCGAGTTTTAGGGAACTCCAAAAAATAAATTATTTCGTTCAAGTTGTTGACTGTTGACTGTTGACTGTTGACTGTTGACGGTTCACAGTTAACAGTCAACGGTCAACAGTCAACAATAGCAATAAAATTTTTTTACTTGGAAGTTCTTTAATTATGTAGCTCTACTGATTAAGTAGATGATGACAAATAAACAGAACTATATCCGGAGGGGAAAAAGTTAATGGGAACAGGGAAATAACCCTTACCCCTTCACCCTTACCCTTTTTCCTCAAAAAATCTGACATATTTTGCTTTCAAGACACCAACCTACTCTATATATATTTTTAAGTTTTGCATTTTTGACAGACATTCTTCATTTTCAGTCAGTTTTAGCATAAAAGCCAAGCGATGGATGCTTTCGCAACCTTCGCCTGACTTAAGCAAGCATTGATTCTACAACTGAGTAGTATAATTGTACCATCATGTCTGTGGTTTCACACAGAAATTATCACGGGACAACAGAAGCAGGACGCAATTTTTGGTCAAAAGAGAATGTACTTTGAGCCATAAAGCCTAGTAGTTGAATCTTGAAGGCTGAAGTTTGAGCCTTTGAGCCTGAAAGTTGAGCCTTTGAGCTTGAAAGTTGCGCCTTTGAACCTGAAAGTTGAGCTTTTGAGCCTGGAAGTTGAGGCTTTGAACTTGGAAGTTGAGGCTTTGAGCCTGGAAGTTGAGCCTTTAAGCCTGGAAGTTGAGGCTTTAAGCCTGGAAGTTGAGGCTTTAAGCCTGGAAGTTGAGCCTTTGAGCTTGAAAGTTGAGGCTTTAAGCCTGGAAGTTGAGGCTTTAAGCCTGGAAGTTGAGCTTTTGAGCTTGAAAGTTGCACCTTTGAACCTGAAAGTTGAGGCTTTAGGGACTTCCAAATAAAAAAATATCCCAGTATGTATTGTGGGGTGGACATCTTGTCCGCCCAGTTTATGTGGCGGGCAAGATGCCCGCCCCACAAGATGGAATAATTTATTTCTTGGAAATCCCTTAAGCCTGAAAGCTGAACCTTTATGCCTGAAAGTTGCACCTTTGAAACCAAAATTTCCAGCCCATCTCTTAACTATTCTCTCTTCACCCATCCTCTATGCCCAATGCCCAATGCCCCATCCCCTATATATTTACATGAACAGGGAAAACGCCTAAGCCGATGAAACGTGCTGGAAAGTCACGCAAGATAGGTAAGCGCAGAAAAGCAGGCGGTTGGAAGGTTTGATCAGAGGTGAGAATGCGGGCAAATATCTGTTTTTGGATCAAGGTTTGAAATCCTTGAATGATTCTTGTGGGTAATTCTCGTTGACGCTGTACTTTTGCTAAGTCTTGAATGCTTAAATTCTGATTTTTTAGTGGTTTACTAATCGCATTGGCTGTGACGACAGCATCTTGAATAGCGTAGTTAATTCCAACGCCACCTACGGGAGACATAACATGAGCCGCATCACCTATCAGTAGCAATCCTTGACGATACCAGCGCTTGACGCGGCTGGATTCTACGGAAAGAAAAGCGACTTGTGACCAATCATGTAAATTAGAAATGCGATCGCTTAACTCTGGTACAACTTCCACAACAGATTTTTTTAATTCCTCTAAGCCAGCAGCACGTAGTTTTTGATAACCGTCTTTGGGAATTACATAAGCAATCTGCCATTCTTCACCCCGATCAAGCATGACGAGAATGTGTCCTTGGGAAATTCGCCCCATTCCGCCTTCTGCGTCTTCTGGCTGGCGGGGGAGGCGGAACCAGAGGACATCCATTGGTGGGGAAGTTTCTATTGATTCAAATTCACCCAGTTGTCTCAGTTTAGAATGGCGACCATCTGCACCAACAGTAAGTTTCGCGCGAATTTCATGCCAACCGCCGCCGCCGCGATAACGTACACCCTGAATTACCCCATCTTCTACAATTAATTCTTGGACATTTGCCCCCATTACTAACTGAAAATTAGGATATTTCTGCGCTTCTTGGGTGATAAATTCTAAGAATTTCACTTGGGGAAGCATTGTAATGTATGGGTAATTAGTTTTTAGGTGGCTAAAATCTGCCAAAGTGACACTATCTTGGGCAGTTTGAATCTGAAGTTGGCGAATTTTCGTATGGGGTAATTGCAGCAAGCGATCGCTTAACCCCAATTCCTCCATAATTTCCATGACTGAGGGGTGAATCGTATCACCCCGAAAGTCGCGATCAAAGTCTTTGTGTGCTTCTAATAGCATTACAGGAATGCCTTGACGTGCTAACAACAGTGCCAACACAGCCCCAGCCGGGCCACCACCAACAATGCAACAATCGGTGGTTTTTACGTCTACAATGTCATGAACAGGATTAACCGTTGGCTCTGGAGCAGGATTTTCGGATACAGAGTTTGTCATAATCTGACCTTCAGAAAGCCCTAAAATCAAGGTTAGTTTCCTTTGGATACGGAAAGCCAGTTTTTTAACTTTTCGTATTCAGGTGGAATGTGTAAAATCAGGGCTAACTGTCTTAGGACTTACGCAAGTGTCACATTTTTTTCGTTTAGGCTGTCCAGGGTCAAGGGTCAAAAAACCTAAATAAATTTTTGACACTTGACCCTTGACTATTGACTCTTAAACCAGAAGATGGGTGTACCAGTTGCGTCAGTTCTGTGTCTTTGTCTGTTGTCTTAGTCATTTGTTGTTTGTCTAGTGCCCAATGACTAATGACTGATAACCAATGAGAATCATTAATACTCGTGTCTCAAGTTATATTAGAAAACATTTATAAAAGTTTTCCCCCTCGCAAAGGGGAAGGTATCGCCTCGCCACCCCCATTGGCTTTAGATTCTGGCAAGAAAAGCGATGCACAGCCAGAACGTCCAGAAAATATCAGCGTTTTGCGGCGCATTAACCTGACGATCGCAGATGGGGAATTTATGGTGCTTGTGGGGCCTTCTGGTTGCGGTAAAAGTACCCTACTGCGGTTAATTGCTGGCTTAGAAACGATGACAGGCGGCAATATTTGGGTAGGCGATCGCTTAGTCAACGATCTACCACCCAAAGAACGAGACATTGCAATGGTGTTTCAAAATTACGCCCTTTATCCTCACATGTCGGTGTACGACAACATCGCCTTTGGACTCCGTCGCCGCTTTGAAACTCCACCAGACGAGCAAGTATTATCCCCCTCATCCCCCTCATCTTCCTCATCCCCCCACCTTCCCCCTTGGGTGGAACACCTGTTTGTAGGGATGACGCGCAATTTACCGAAAGGACTGCGTTACATTTCCGACAAAGAACGGGAAGTAGATCGTAAGGTGCGGAATGTGGCTCAATTATTGCAAATTGAAGCCTTGCTGAATCGCCTACCGAAACAGCTATCTGGGGGACAAAGACAGCGAGTTGCATTAGGAAGAGCGATCGCCCGCAATCCTCAAGTATTTTTAATGGATGAGCCGCTATCTAATTTAGATGCGAAACTGCGTGCAGAAACCCGCGCGCAAATTGTGAAATTACAGCGCCAGTTAGGGACAACCACAATTTACGTCACCCACGATCAAACAGAAGCGATGACGATGGGCGATCGCATTGCGATTATGAATCAAGGACAAATTCAGCAAGTGGCTTCTCCCTTGGAACTTTATAATCGCCCAGCTAATCGCTTTGTTGCCGAATTTATTGGTTCACCACCAATGAATTTTATTCCTGTAAAATTTCAGGCTCCCTTATTAATTACCCATTCCCAATTTCGTTTGACTTTACCAGAAATTTGGGGAGCAGCTTTGCAAAAATATGATGGACAAACTCTAATTTTAGGTGTGCGTCCCGAGCATTTTAACGTTAGCGTACCTGCTACAAAAAATCTCCCTGTGCAAGTAGATTTAGTAGAAAATCTCGGTAACGATAGTTTTCTCAGCGTCAGACTTACTGAATCTCCCACAGCTAACATAGGTGATTATCTACAAGTGCGAGTACCATCAGAAAGATTAGTCAGTATTGGCGATCAATTATGGTTATCGCTAATTCCAGATAAAATTCACTTTTTTGACCCTGAAACCGATTTAGCAGTGTTTGCATCACATTAATTACAACGCTGTTCACGCTGCTAAATACAATAACTTTGGTAGTAGCGTGACAAGGCTAAAATAGTGCATAAAAAACTCTTGTGGGATGGGTGTCTCACCCGTCCAGGGCGGACAAGATGTCCACCCCACAAGAAAAATTATTGCAACATTTTAGCTGTGTCAGTCCAGTAGGATGCGTTAGCGCTAGGGTAACGCATCTAAGATTTTTTCAGCAATCAAATCTGATTCCTATAGTGCCTATACAACGAAGTTATTTGTGGCAAACATTATTTGAATTGTTATAAGATTTCCACTTCTCCCATCCAATTGCGTTAATTGATGAAATATTAATTTGCTTTTATTAGTCAATTGAAACTTCATTCAATTTAAAAACTAGAGTTTTTTTTAAAATAAAAAGCTAATACTAATTTGAAAAAAGAATGCGACAGATTGTAGGGGCAAGGCAGTGCCCATTGGTGTCAACTTAAGGTGAAACCCGCTTGGCGACAACGTTCTGCCCTCACCCCCAGCCCCTCTCCCACCAGGAGAGGGGAGCAAGAGATTTAGTTCCCCTTCTCCAGGGGGAGAAGGGGTTAGGGGATGAGGGCAATATTATTGATGTGTCGCAAATATTATTTAATTTGGTATAGAGTATTGCAATTTTAAGTTCACGACTTAAGCCTAATATATTCGTAACTCTTGCAATGCTGTGACTGTAATATTTAGTTTTAAGTAATTTTATTTTTAATAATACAAATTTAAGCGTACTCATTATAAATAATAAACATATTTAATACGTTTAAATTAATTTAAAAACTTTTATTTGCGTTTTTGCACAACATTAAATGTCCGCGTAAAATCCAAAAATATTTATATAAATCTCTGATTTAAAATAAGGAATAGATTAACCTGGGAGTATAACAATTTAGTATTTCTTAACTCTTTACATAAATTTGTATAATCAAAAATTAGTAGGTGACGAAAATATCATAAAACTGCTATAAGAAGGATGTAATAAATATATTCACAGCAGCAATATATAGAAGTTAATTAATCATCCAACCTCGAAAATTCAATAATATGAGTGTTAGTGAACGTGTCTTAGAAATTCAAGAGTTTTTGCGAAAAACACAGATTTTTCAGAATGTTTTGGATGAGCAACTGCAAGCTTTAGCGAATATTGCGATCGTACAAACTTATAAAAGAGGAAAGACCATTTTTTTAGAAGGAGATGAATGTACAGGATTCTTTATCGTTAAATCTGGCAGAATTAAAGTCTTTAAAGTCGCAAAAGATGGCAAAGAGCAAATTCTGCATATATTTACAGCCGAAGAACATTTTGCCGAAGTACCTACCTTTGATGGCGGAAATTATCCAGCCTCAGCAGCAGCAATTGAGAATTCTGAGGTGGTATTTGTGCCACGAAAAGCATTCTTGATGGTAATCCAACAACATCCAGATTTAGCGATCGCAATTTTGGCAACCTTTGCACGCCACTTGCGAAAGTTAACCTATTTGGTTGATACCCTGTCGTTTCAGGAAGTCCCGGAACGCTTGGGAAACTATTTATTAAAATTAAGCGATCGCATCGGTAATGATGTCGTCGAACTCGATTTATCCAAACGACAACTCGCCGCACTTTTAGGAACGATTCCCGAAACCCTCTCCCGCGCCTTCTATAAACTCACTCAAGAAGGAATCATTGAGATGAACGGTTCCAGCATTCGATTGTGCGATCGCGATCGGCTGGTTCAGAAATGAGGGAGATGAGGGAGAAATTCCCATTACCCATTACCCATTACCCATTACCCATTACCCATTACCCATTACCAAACACCAATCCCCGCATAGCGTTTAATTATTCTCTTCCACTGGTTTCTCCGTTGACTTCTCCACCTTTGGCGAATTATCACTACTGGAATTTTGTTTCACTTCTTGAGTGGGAACCACCACAGCCGGAGGATCTGAACGTTTTGTGTCTGGTGCTGCGGGAGAAGGTGGTATAACTACAGGATTTGACTGCTTCTCTGTGCGAGGTGCAGCAGAATCTTTTTTAGTAGAAGGTGAATTATTAACTGCTGGTGCAGGGGAAGCTTTCCGAGATGATTGGTAAGCCCGTAATTTTTCTACTAAAGATGATGTAGCCGCAGGGCTAGGCGTAGGTGCGGGTTGTTCAGAACTACGGTTTGATGAAGTTTCTTCTTGAGATGTTTTATTAGTATTAGTTTGGGCAGATTCTTCTTGAGAAACGCGACGATAACGCCTGCGTCGTGAAGAGGTAGAAACTGGTCTGACCTCAGAGGATGTAGAGGTTTTAGTTTCTTCACTAGTAGGTGATGGCGTTGTATCTGCTACAGGCGTTTGCGGTGTTTGCTCTTGTGTGGGTTGCGAGAAAAGCGGCGGTGAAGATTCCTGCGGCTGGGGTTGAGATTTGGGCAACATACTAGTAATGCCAAACCCAGCAGTAGCGGCAATCACTGCTACACTAGTGCCAAGAAATACTTTAGATTTTGCTAGTTTTTGTGCTAGTTCTCTGGCATTTTTAAGGTTAGTTGGCACAGTAATTAGTTTTTTGCCAGTATTGCCAAATAAATTTTCTTGTTCTTGCAACGATAAATTAATAGTCGCCACTGTATGAGTCGGTGCGGAAGGTGTGGCTACGGTTCCCGTATTACCTGGGAGGAGTTTGATCCATTCCCCAACTGTGGCTGGACGGAAGCGAGATTCTACCGCCATTCCCCGCATCACCGCTTGATTAACAGCAGCACTCAGGTGTGGTTGTAGTTCCCGGGGAGATGGCATTTGTTCGCGATCGCGCAATAATGCCGGTATGGGTACTTGCCCAGTCAACAATGCATATAATGTCGCAGCCAAGCCATAAACATCTGTAGCGGGTGTGCGTGGCGCTTGGGTGAGATACTGTTCAATGGGAGAATAGCCTTCCGAAACCATGCCTGTGTGTGTTTGTTTGACACCACCGTTAAATTCTCTGGCGATGCCAAAATCAATCAGCACGACTTCTTGAGTGCCTTGGCGCAGGATGATATTATCTGGTTTGACATCGCGGTGCAGCAAACCATTGTTATGTACTACCTGTAAAGCGGCGGCAATTTGCCGGATGTAATGAATTGCGCTGGCTTCTGGTAACGGTATTCCTGGTAAGACAAATGCATCTCCTAAGGTGTCGCCGGGAATATATTCCATTACCATGTAAGGTAAACCAGCCTCGACAAAAAAGTCACTGACCCGCACAATATTAGGGTGGACACAAGTAGCTAATCTTCTGGCCTCATCTTGGAATTGGCGCTCGAACTTGGCAAAATCAGGATGTTGTCGCAGCCTTTCATTAATGGTTTTCATCACTACTTCCTGACCTAAGTAATGATGCGTAGCTTTAAACGTAATGCCAAAGCCACCACGTCCGATTTCTTGGTTAAGGGTATATTTTCCACCCTGTAAAGTTGTACCTGCTAACATAAAGATTTTTGATTCTGTGAGTTCTGAGTCCTAAGTCCTGAGTGAGCAGATAAGTACTGAATCCTGAGTCTTAAGGGATTTCTTGAGAAATCTTCTCTCCCCTCAGTGCTAAAACCTCCCTATTATCGCAACAGTTTTGTCTTTTTCATAATACATTGCTAAATGAAAGGATGAAGTATTCTGATCTCAAAGACTTCCAGATAAAAATATTCGATTTTGATTGTTGACTGTTGACTGTTGACTGTTGACTGTTGACTGTTGACTGTTGACTGTTGACTGTTGACTGTTGACTGTTGACTGTTGACTGTTGATTGTTGACTGTTGACTGTTGACTGTTGACTGTTGACTGTTGACTGTTGACTGTTAACCACTTTCATACTTTTTTTAAAAGCGTTGTCCGATACCGAAATGTACACGGCTTTCTCCTTGGTCGTTAATACCATAGTCAGCCCGAATTAAGCCCAAGGGCGAGTCGAAACGCACCCCTGCACCATAACCAAAACCAGTACCTGGCTTACCGCGTACACCGGCGGGATCTCCTATAACGCTACTACCAGAACCTAAATCGGAGGCAAAGTCAGCAAATAATACACCACCCACTGCTGAGACAAGCGGAAAGCGATATTCTGCGGAAGCTAGTACATAACTGCGACCATTTCCTACATCCCCAGTATTGTAACCGCGCACGGAATTAGAACCGCCTAAGTTAAAGCTTTCATAAGGTGGCAAATTCCCTAAAACTGTTCCAGCTTGCAGATTTACGGCAAATACTTGTGGTTGTTTGCTAGAAAATATCTGTAATGGTACATACTGGCTATAATTCGCTGTGACGCGATTCATCGATATATTCCCTTGACCGACGGGAATTGATTGTTCTGTGCTGAGTTTGAGAACAGAACCTTGAGTGGGATTGAGGGGGTTATTGCGTTGGTCTTTGGTGGCGGTAAAAGATACTGTTGTTAAGTCATCAATACCTGTACCACTGGCAGTTAAAGCATTTCCTTTGGCATCAGTTGGGGTGAGATTACCTTGGCGATCGCGGATACTAATTCGGTTATAGTTAAATCCTAAAGATGTATCCCAACCATCAATGGGGCGTTGCAGGCTCACACTACCACCAATTCGCCCTTCTCTAGCTCTGTCACCATTTGGTAATGGGACTTCATCATCAAATGTCGTTGAGAGTTCCCGACGGCGAAAGGCATTGATTGTATATCCTAGGGTATCAGGGCTAGTTTCGCGATAAGGACTTGTATATTTGGTATCAAATTGGAAGTCGCGCAACCCCACACCAACATTTAAACCCAAAGTATTATTCTTACCGCCAACATTCTGGTCTTGATAAGTTAATGTACCTAAAACTCCTTGGTCAGCGTTATAACTACCACCAACGTTAACTGCACGGGCCCCAGTTTCTTTGAGTTCGTAGACTAAATCTACCTTGTTGGCATCCCCTTCTAAAGCTACATTCACAGTTTCAAATAAGCCTGTGCGATATAGTTGTTGCACATCTTGCCTAACAGTATTTTCTTGGAAAATTTGACCAGGTTTGAGTTTGAGTTGTTGGCGAATAAAATCTGGTTTAGTACGCCCACTAACGGGATTACCTTTGCTATCAACGCTTTGACCATCATCGTTGAGAAAGCGAAACTTAATATCCCCTACCAAACCTTCGGCAACATTCACAGTCAGAATTCCTTCGCGGTTGGGTTTAATTGACATCACCCGCGCTAAGTTGTAACCGTTATCGGCATACCATTTATTAATTTGTTGTACTGCTTGCTGGAGTGCAGCCGGACTAATCACAGCACCAATTTGCGATTGGAATGGTGCTAAAGCAACTTGATAAGTCAGCACCTTCGCTCCAGAAAGCTGCAGCGATCGCACTACTATGGGTTGTACCTGATACACTACATTCAACCCGGCTGGTGTAGTGCGGCTACTGACATTAGCGCTAGTAAATAAACCTGTATTCAAAATTGCTGCTACATCTTTTTGCAGCTGGCTTTGACTAGTATCGCCGCCTTTTTGGGTCTTAATTACTTGGCGAACTATCTGTTGTAATTCCTGACTTGCACCTAATATCTGCACATCTGTGGCGGTGACAACTAAATTATTGTCAATTGCTGGGGGAGTCGCGGCTGGAGGCGTAACAACTGGCGTTACCTTTGGGGTGGAAGTGTTAGGAGTTGTTACTTTAGCATTCCCCTTTGTTCCTTGGTTAAGAGAAACAGGTGCAGCAGGCGTGCGAACAATCACAGGTGGAGTAGGAAGTACAACTGGTACATTCTTCTTATTACCCTGTTCCGGAGTTACCATAACTGCGGAGTTGTTATTCACCCCTCTTTGCACAACTACAGGATTTTGAGAAAATTGTTGGGCAACTACAGTCTCCGGTGCTGAAACCGCTTCTACCCGTGCTGGCGAGTCTTCAATCACCGGAACTATTAATTTAGTTGCTTTTTCAGTTTGAATAGAATTTTGGGCGGGTGCAGCCATTGCTTGTTGAGTGGCATTACTAGCTGCCAAGGTCGCTAAAGTAAAAATTGCTGCAGAAGAAACTCGCATAATATTTAGCTTAGTGTGTGGGGATTAGGGGTTGGGTGTTGGGGGTACAAGGAGGAGAAAGGAGGCAAATAAGGGAAGGCAGACAACAACAATCAGAGGACATCAGCAATGCCCAATGCCCAATGCCCCGTGCCCTCTTGCTAAACAAGACATTTATTAGTGAATTTTTGTTTCATATGAATGATGTATCGCCCTTATCTGTAGCGTCCCCAGCGCCATCTTCTAGTTCTCGTTTGCAGCTACTGGTATTAAGTAATGGACATGGCGAAGATGTAATTGCTATCCGGATTTTGCAAGCACTGCAACAACAATCAAACCCACCAGATATTTTTGCTTTACCTCTGGTGGGTGAAGGACACGCTTATCAACAGTTGAATGTTCCTGTGATTGGTTCGGTAAGGACTTTGCCTTCTGGCGGTTTTATTTATATGGATGGACGACAACTAGCCAAAGATGTCCGTGGTGGTTTAGTGCAATTAACCCTCAGCCAAATTAAAGCTGTGCGTCGTTGGGTGAAATCGCAAAAAAAACAAGGTAATAGAAAAGCAATTTTGGCTGTAGGCGATATTGTCCCACTTTTATTTGCTAAATTTAGCGGTGCTAACTATGCTTTTGTGGGCACGGCGAAATCAGAATATTATGTGCGCGATGAATCTGGTTTATTACCACGTAAAAATAAAGGCGCAAAATGGGAGAATTTTTCTGGTTCGATTTACCATCCTTGGGAACGCTGGTTGATGAGTCGTCGCCATTGTCGGGCGGTGTTCCCTAGAGATTCGCTAACCACAGAAATCTTAAAAAAATGGCCGATTCCCGCTTTTGATTTGGGTAATCCGATGATGGATGGATTGTCACCATCCTTTCCTACGCAAAGATTTTATAGCGGAGATATCCAGCAACAAGAAATCGCCCGCCCTCTGATTGTAACTCTGCTCCCTGGTTCTCGCGCACCAGAAGCATATAATAACTGGGAAACCATTACAGTTGCCGTGTCTGCATTACTTGCCAGTTTCCGGGAGCGCGATTCGGTTTTTCACACTTCTGGCACAATAATATTTTTAGGAGCGATCGCACCTAGTTTAGACTGTAACACTTTAACCAAAACTCTCACCATCCAAGGCTGGCGTTCTCAGCCAGAGTTACCCATCCAACTGAGCGACCCGAATGCATTGACATTTAAGCAAAAAAATGCTTATTTTATTCTGACGCAACAAGCCTATAACGATTGCTTGCATTTAGGAGATTTTGCGATCGCAATGGCAGGTACAGCCACAGAACAATTCGTAGGTTTAGGAAAACCTGCGATCGCCATTTCCGGTCAAGGGCCGCAATATAATCCTGGCTTTGCCGAAGCGCAAAGTCGCCTTCTGGGGCCATCTTTGATTTTAGTAGATCAGCCCAGCAAAGTTGCCAAAGAAGTGCAGTCTTTATTCCAGAATCCCGACAGGTTGCAAATAATTGCCGACAACGGTTTACTGCGGATGGGTCAACCAGGCGCAGCACAACGCATTGCTGAGTGTTTGCAATCAAGGTTGTGAGTACTGAATTACAAGTTACTCTTACTCATTACCCATTACTCATTACTCATTACCCCACCAACCCCGAACGCAAGGCGCGAACAGCAGCCTGTGTGCGATCATCAGCGCAGAGTTTGTTGAGGATGTTGCGAACGTGGGTTTTGACGGTACCAACTGTAATGTAGAGTTTTTCGGCAATTTGACCGTTGCTACAACCTGCAACAATCAATTCCAAAATTTCTAATTCCCGTTGTGTCAGGGGGTAGGTTTCTAAAACTTGTTCGTATTCTGATGCTAAAGCCTCAATTTTCACTGTTTTTGGCTTATCACTGGCTTGGGTATCTGCGGGTAAACCTTGCCGCATTTTCCGTAATACTACGTTAGCGATCGCGGGGTCAATCCATGAGTTACCAGTAAATGTGGCTTGAATGGCTTCAGTTAATCTGCTAATACTAGTTTCTTTCATGTAGTACGAGTCTGCACCGGCAGCAAATGCAGCTAGTACCGCATCCTCTGTATGATCCATTGTCAGGATGAGAATTTTGGTGGCTTGTCCGGTTTCTGCTTGCTGGCGTTTAAATTTACGGGTGAGTTCAATGCCATCCATGTCAGGTAAGCCAATATCTACCACTGCTACATCTGGCTTCGCTGTTTCTAAAAGTTTTAATCCTTGAGTGGCGTTGGCTGCTTCACCAATTACTTTCAGTCCACTCTGAGACTGTAATGCAGCTTTTAGACCCATCCGAGTTAAATCGTGATCCTCAATTAAAATAATGCTAATTTCACTCATTGCGACACTCACGTTCTGTGACTCCATCTGCTTAAATACTAAGTTTTGTAAGCTATTTATCTACTTTTACCAAACCAAAGATAGATGATTATTACACTTGCGTGCATCCACCGATAGAAATAAGAAATTTACGTTTTTTGGACTGGATAGATGTAAATATCTGGCCGCAGATGTATAGATATTTTACAAGAGAAAATGAAATATTTAGATAAACTGCCGCTTGCCCTATTCTTTCGTTTTTAGCTAGAGAGCGATCGCTCATAAAACTTCAGACTATAGTTGTGAGATTAAGATCTGGAAAATAAGCTAACAAAAATGCAAAGATATCAACAAACTAAAGCTGGCATAGAAGAAATTGAGCGACCAATGAGGGCAATATTTAACCAAAGTTTTGAATTTATTGCTCTGTTGGAGCCAGATGGCATTCTGATTGATATTAATCAGACAGCTTTAGATTTTGGCAGACTAACTAGTAATGATGTGCTTGGTTTGCCTTTATGGGAAGCTAGTTGGTGGCAGCTTACTAAGGCCAATCAGGTAAAAATCCGAGAAGCGATCGCCATTGCTGGTAGTGGCGAATTAGTACAAAATCGAGTTGAAATTCTGGGAACAGGTAATACAGTCGCTACTTTAGACTTTACGATTCGCCCAATTAAAAATCAAAGTGGGCGGATTATTTTGTTGATTTTCAAAGGTCGAGATTTAGGCGATCGCAAATTATTAACAGGCGAACACAGCGTTACAGCTAAGACAGAAAAGGCTAACAATCAATTGCCTTTTGATGCTGATATATTTCACAATATCCCCTTCGGTTTACAAATTTGGCATTTAGCCAAACCCAATAATATTAACTCTTTACAATTATTAGCAGCTAATCCGGTTGCCAGTGAGTTGATGGGGATAAATTTATCAGAATATGTCGGTAAATCAATTACAGAATTTTCTCCTGACCAATTGATATTAAATCAGGCAAATATCGAACTTTATGCCAAAGTAGCCCTTTCCGGTCAAGGCGAAGTTAAACAAATTGATTACTGCAATCAAAATACTCCCTATAGTTTTTTCAATGTCAGAGTATTTCCCTTACCAAATCGTTGTGTAGGTGTGGCTTTCGATCATATTGCTCATTGTCAGTTAACAGAACAAGCCTTACAAGAAAGCGAGCAAAGATTCCAAATCATGGCTAATAATGCACCGATAATGATTTGGATGTCGGGATTAGATAAACTGTGCAATTTCTTTAATCAAAACTGGCTGGAATTTACTGGCCGGACAATGGAACAAGAATTAGGTAATGGCTGGTCGCAGGGAGTGCATCCCGAGGATTTGCAATATTGTTTAGCAACTTATATTACAGCCTTTGACAATCGCCAAACATTTAGTATGGAGTTTCGCTTACGAAGGTTTGATGGCGAATATCGCTGGATATTAGATAACGGTACTCCCAGATTTACCACAGATGGTAATTTTGTGGGATATATCGGTTCATGTATTGATATTACCCATCACAAACAAACTGAACAGGCTTTACAACAACGAGCTGAAGAACTTTCACGCTCTAACCAAATTCTGGCGCAAACCACCACAATTTTGCAAAATCGCAATCAAGAACTCGACCAATTTGCTTATGTTGCTTCCCACGATTTAAAAGCACCTTTAAGGGCGATCGCTAGTCTTTCCGAATGGTTAGAAGAAGACCTCAAAGGACAACTTCCCCCAGAAAATCAACAGCAAATGCGTTTGCTACGTGGGAGAGTGCGGCGCATGGAATCACTAATTAACGGCTTGCTGGAATATTCCCGCATTGGACGCATTCAAACACCATCTTCTCAGGTAAATGTGGGTGTATTGCTCAAAGAAGTCATTGACTCTTTACAACCACCAGCAACTTTTCACATCGAAATTGCCCATAAAATGCCTACTTTGATTGCTAAACGCCTACCCCTGCAACAAGTATTTGCAAATTTAATAGGCAATGCTATTCAGCATCACTCCAGAATAGATGGTATGGTCAACATATCAGTTCAGGATAGAGGAAAATACTACGAATTCACCATTGCAGATGATGGGCCAGGCATCTCCTCTGAGTATCACGATAAAATATTTACGATCTTCCAAACTTTAGAATCACGCGATCGCAAAGAAAATACAGGTATTGGTTTGGCGATCGTCAAGAAAATTGTCGAAACAGAAGGAGGTACGATTAGCTTAGAATCTGCAGTCAATCAAGGAAGCATTTTTCGCTTTACCTGGCCCAAACAACCTGATGAGTAAAATTGCTCAGGCTTATGGTACATAATCTATTAGGAAGCAACTCAGACCAATGACTGAGGACGGGCCGGCACCTGCTCATTTACAATTGGGTTGAGCATGATAAGGTAATTTATTTTACTATTTATCAGCTACGTCTGCTTTCAGGGGCTAATAACCACCTGTTTGTTAATTGCTTGCTAATGATAACCACACTGAGGTGAATTAATTTAGCAGGAGAAATTTTTTTATGTTCTCCATTTCGGAATATATTAGCTCTGCTGTACTAGCTATTTTAAGCTCATACATTAGAGATTAACCAGATTGCTGAAAAAAAAGAATATATAAAAGCAGAAGATGACAGAAAGAGTAATTAACATTCTATTAGTGGAGGACGATGAAGTTGATATCATGAATGTCAAGCGGGCATTCAAGAAAGTTAATATCACTAACCCGATTTATTTAGCCAATAATGGGCTAGAAGCATTAAATATGCTTCGCGGTCATGATGACCAACCCCCTGTAATTCCTATAGAACGCCGCTTGATTCTCCTAGATTTAAATATGCCGAAAATGGGTGGCATAGAATTTCTGCAAGAATTACGTTCTGACCCAAGATTGAAGACAACTCCTGTGGTCGTCATGACGACATCAAATCAGGATCAAGACCGAGTAGAAGCCTATAACTTAAATGTTGCTGGCTATATCTTAAAGCCTGTCACATTCTCCAATTTTGTCGAGATGATGGCAACTCTTAACAGGTATTGGATACTGTGCGAAATGCCTTAATCAGCTCATACCTAGGGAGTAAAATACCGGATTTTTGATTGTACGTTGGGAATCAACAGCCCTAAAGATGAAGCATAGAAAGTAAGTATTACCCAATCTAATATCTAATATGATTAGTTAAATAGCTTGAAAATGGTAATGCTATAGATCAACCTGTATTTGACAGCGAAAATAAAAGCCGATGGAAGAGACGCTGAAAATTTTGGTTGTAGATGATGATGAAGTAGACCGAATGGCAGTACGACGTGCCCTGAAACAAGCAGGTGTGTCAATGGAACTGTCAGAAGTAGGTGTATGCAATGATGCGATCTCTACCCTCAAAACTACTACTTATGACTGCGTTTTTCTTGACTATCGCTTACCAGATGCTGATGGTTTGACCTTGATTCAAAAATTACGCGCTCTAGAAATTAAAGTACCTATCGTAGTGCTGACAGGTCAAGGAGATGACCAAATTGCTGTTGAGTTGATGAAAGCTGGTGCGACAGATTATTTATCCAAAGCTAAAGTTTCTGCAGAAATTTTGGCACAAGTTTTACGGAATGCTATTCGTGTTCATCGAGCAGAAATGCAAGCGGCTTTGGCTCATCAACAACTTAAAGAAAGTAACGAGCAACTGTTAAGAAAAAATCAAGAATTAGAAAGACAACGGCAACAAATTCATCTACAAAATTTAAGATTATTAGAAGCATCAAGATTAAAATCGCAGTTTTTGGCGACAATTTCCCATGAACTGCGAACTCCCATGAATGCCATTATTGGCTTTTCGCAAATCTTACTACGTCCTAAATTTGGGCAACTGACAAATCAGCAAAAGGATATGGTAGAACGTATCCTCAATAATGGTAAACATTTGCTGATGTTATTAAACGAAGTTCTCGATTTTTCTAAGTTAGAAGCTGGCAGGTTTGAGCTGAAGCCAGAATGGGTTGATTTGCCAAAAATAATTGATGCAACCGTCGCTGAAGTTAGTTCTTTAGCAGAAGTTAAGAATCTATCTTTATCTGTAAAAATAGATTTAGAAAATCCCTTAATATTTAATGACTCTAACCGTATCCAACAAATCTTAGTTAATTTACTTTCTAACGCCATTAAATTTACAGAGTCTGGGAATATTGGGGTTGAAGTCAGTGAACTCCCAACTGATAGTATTGCAATTACTGTGCGCGATACAGGAATTGGTATTGCATCTCGAGATTTTAAATTAATTTTTGAAGCCTTTCGGCAAGTCGATCAAAGTATTACTCGCAAATACCCAGGTACAGGTTTGGGTTTAGCAATTGTCGATTCCTTAGTCAAAATGATGAACGGCAAAATCATTCTCAAGAGCCTATTAGGTGTTGGCTCTATGTTTAGAATCGAATTGCCGCGTCAAATCGCATTATCAACTACAAAAGTTGATGCTAACGCGTTAAAATATGATAATGATTATATTATTTGCTCTGCTCAGAATCCCCATCAAAGTTATTCGGAATCGAGCCAGAATCCTCATAAATATCATTCAGAATCTCACAGAGTATCGATGGGTTCTCCTAACGTCAGATTCTAAAATTAATCCTCAAAAAGCTAAATTGATAGATCATGTCTGTTGCAGAAAATTCTAAAGTTTTTCGTATTCTGGCGGTTGATGATACTCAAGATAATCTCATATTAGTGCAAACAATTTTAGAAAGTGAAGGATATGAGATTGAACTAGTATCTGATGGTTTATCAGCTTTAAAAAAAGTTGAACAATCATCATTCGATTTAATTTTATTAGATGTGATGATGCCAGGGATGGATGGCTATGAAGTTACACGTCGCATCCGTGGAAACCCAGAGCTAAAGAAAATCTATATTCCCATTCTTCTCATTACCGCCTTTCATGAATCTAGCGTAGTGGAAGGTCTAGACGTTGGCGCTGACGACTTTATTCGCAAACCATTTGATACCGATGAACTACTAGCCAGAGTGCGATCGCTTTTACGCCTCAAAGAAAGTCTGGACGAACAAAGAAAAATGGCTCGTCAAAGAGAAGACTTTGTATCTCGCCTCACCCATGATTTGCGAACTCCATTAGTAGCAGCCGATCGGATGCTGTATTTATTTCAGGAAGAAGCTTTCTGTAAAATCTCCCCTGAAATGAAACAAGCAATCAGCGTCATGATTCGCAGTAACCAAAACTTGATGCAAATGGTCAATACCCTCTTAGAAGTTTCTCGCTTCGAGGCTGGTAAAAAAACCTTGAATTGGGAAAGTTGCGACCTCAAAGAAACAGCACAAGAAGTAGTTAGCGAACTGAACCCCCTAGCAATGGAGAAGCAGTTAACTCTAAAAGTAGACACTCATAAACTAGACTCACTAGGAGACAAAGCTGGTGTAGTTATGGGTGACAGCTTAGAACTAAGAAGAGTTTTGAGCAATTTAGTAGGAAACGCCATCAAGTTTACAGATACAGGCGGCGTAGAAATTCGCTTGCGTGAAGAACCTTACGGGCCGCAAAAACAAACTTATCTCACAATTGAAGTTGAAGATACAGGCTATGGGATTGCACCTGAAGACCAAGCAACAATTTTTGAGCGCTTTCGTCAAGGTAAAAATAAACGCTCCGGGAGTGGCTTAGGCTTGCACTTATCAAGCAGAATTGTAGAAGCACATGGCGGTAAAATTGAAGTTACCTCTGTGCTAGGTCAAGGAAGTAAATTTACAGTACACTTGCCAAAGAATACTGAGGAATAAGCAATTCAAAATTTCTCAATATCGCTTAAATTAAGTACATCTAATTTAAATTTGCTTGATGGTAAAGGAATAGCCTATAAATTTATCCTTTCCCAAACAGCAAATTATCAATAACAGGTTAATTACGAATTACGTAGCGCTTTGCGCTACTCTTCGAGAACGCTTTCAGCAAACCCGTAGGGTATTACGAATTACGAATTACGAACTACCAAAATTATTCTCTACATAACTCAAACCCTGATGTGGAATCAATTTTCCCACACAGCAGACGGCGGATCACACTTTCTAATTCCTCAATCATATAAGGTTTGCTGAGGTAGGCATTAAAACCAGCCTTCAGAATCCGTTCCTGATCTTCTCTGCTTGCTAAAGCTGTGACTGCTACTACAGGAATGTTGCAAGTGAGTGCATCTTGTTTTAAATAACGCACTACATCCATACCGCTAATAGTGGGTAATAAAATATCTAAAAGAATCAAATCTGGCTGGTACTCTTTAGCAACTAATACGGTATTAGTACTATCTTTTTGACAAATAAATCTACAACCAAGTGATTCAAGCGCATAACTCATCAACACGAGATTATCATCATGATCTTCTACTGCCAAAATTAAAGGCCGCGGAGAGTTTTGCTTCTTTTCATCACTCATGAATGAATGTGCTAACATTTCTTCTCCAGAATATTTAAATAAGACTAATTACCTATAGCGAAATCACAACTTTTGCACCATTAAGGATGAACTTGCATTTCGCTATCTGCAATTAAGAATCTTGATTCATGGTGTATGCGCTGAAGTTTATCAAGCTTAATCTGAAGCTATAGCAGTTACTCTTGTATTATATGCAAAATTAAAGAATGTTTTTAGGTTTATAACATAGAAACTTCAAATAGTCAGAAAAGTAGATATAACTTAATGACCAAACTATCATGCACTTTTATGTACATTATTGGCAGTTAAATATACAGGTATTTCTCAAATGAAAATACCAGTAATTACAGCAAATAACGCAAAAGTATAGCCTGCTAATTCAGGACTTTTCTCATCTCTCAAAGGTTATAAAACTAACTCATCCTATAAATGAATATAGCTTTCTGAAGCACTTATTGTAAGTGGTGATTACCCACAGCATCACAGCTAAAGTTTAAGCGTACATTAGGCAGGTAGTATCAATATAAACTTTACCAGTAGTCAAAAGAGAAATTAATAACATCTGCCAAGAGACATGATTTAATAATTAAATTTCTCTTGTCCTGTCTGATCTATATTTATTGACAATCATGCCAACCTCAGCAGAGTTGTCCGGACTTGACAGGTTGGGAATTTTTATACTACAATGTAATACAAAGGATACTCAACTATATAAATTTAGATGCCGTTCTATCTTCCTTCCATTTATACAGAAAGTAACCTGTCAAAAATTAACCACAGTTTTTTTGATTCTTGAAAATATAAAGTTTCGCCACCTTGAGATAAGTGTATATACTCTGGCTAGATAGCAATTTTTGTCAGGTGTGTACTGCCTCATCTTAGCTCAAATACTGATTTTTACGTTTTGGGTAGTACGCAGTGGATGGTTAATGTGTATTAGTAGCGGCAAATCGCCAGTAACTACTATCGCTACGCTAAATTAAAATTACCCTCAGATTTATCTATAAAAATTAAAATCGCAACTTCATGCATTACATAGCTTTGTGGAATGATATATTTCCTTCCAAGCTAAATGTACTAGATTATACTAGAAAAAACTTTTTGACCTTTTCTACGTCAACATCAATTAACTCCACTACCGCTACATCAGTAAAAATATGGTTTTTGATGATTTTAGAAATAACGATGGCAATTCCGCAAATAACAACCGTCAAAACCTTCTAAGTAGCGGTTGGCGGCCATTTCAGCGTGACTTTGATTTAGTGTATTTTGGGCAAGTTCTCTTTCATGATACCCAAGAGTTAACTCAAAAAACTATTAACTTAGCTAGTTATTATGCGGATGCGTTAGGTAGAAGAGATTACAGTTGGTGGGCAAATATATTAAATGTCGCTTCCGATTATACAAGGGGAGAACTCCAAAAATTTTGGAATTTCATTACCCCAGAGCCGCTAACACCAGATAACCGCTATAAGGAAGTTCTGAGTACAGAAACTCCCATTATGCAATTTGTCAGCCGCAATAGTATTCCTATTGATTATGTACTAAATCGGTTGCAAGAAATTACTGTATTGAGAGTATTAAAAATCTTAGAGCGACCGGATATTATTACTCAATATTATTCAGAACGTGATTTTTACTTTCCTGTTGAAAAATTTATCAATTGGGAAAGAATAGATGTAATTAATACTGTGTATGCGTACTGGTCTAAATACGATATTTGGCTGCAAATTGACCCTTACGATCGCGGACGGCGACAATATACTTTAATGGCCAAAGATATGGCTACCTTAATTAATAAAGCGACTTATGATTTAGCCGTGATGTTAAGCGGTTATCAAAGCCGTGTAGGTAAGGTGAACAGCCTATTTCCTATTCGTACATTTCCCGCAGATATTCAAAACTTCACAGACACAGTACAACAAGCAATTCTCAATCAAAATCAGTTAGCTGTGGTTGTACATGGCGAACCCGGTACAGGTAAAACTGCATGGACACAAGCAGTAGCCCAAGAAATTCTTGTACCTTTAGGCTTTGTGATTTTTATCTTAGATCATGATGCAATTACTAATTTTGTACCACCCACTTATCTAGAAAGAATTTGCATCATTATTAATGAAGCTGATAACTTAGCGCAAAATCGTGCTTATGAAGTAGCGCAATATAACAATAAAACCGAACATATTCTTAGTTTATTAGATGGTACTTTGTACCAAAGCGTAGTTGATGAATCTGGTATTCAGATGAAGCAGCGTTTAGTAGTATTGATGACTTGCAATACTACAGAAAGATTAGATCCAGCAATGTTACGCAAGGGAAGAGTAGATTTAATCTATGAATTTAATCAAAAATTTGTTTAATAATAAGTAGGGCGATGCAATTAAAGATAACTAGCAAAGGCTGTCATTTGTTATTTGTCATTTGTCATTTGTCCTTGGTCATTGGTAAGGGATTTCCAAGAAATAAATTATTCCATCTTGCCCGCCCCACAATAAATACTGGGATATTTTTTATTTGGAAGTCCCTAAGTCAGGCTTATTTATGTTGCGTGAACTACCTACACTGCCGCAAGCGGTCAGTGTAGGCTTCCCAAATCATTGGGAACTGCCTCAGACTTGGTGGATTTTTTACGTCCAGAAGTCTTTGGTCTTACATCCCCTCCTTGGGCAGAAGTGCTAGTTCCTAACACCAAAAGTCGCAAACCTTCATTTCTGATATTGACCGCAGCATTGATGTCCCTATCATGCTGCTTTTGGCAGTGTGGACAATCTACAAACCTAACTTTCAATGAATCATACCCATTCTGCAACATTGGGATTGGTAGTAGAGTCTCACTGCAAAGCTGAGATGAGGGGAAGAAACGATTAATTTCTTGATATTTATGCCCAAATTTCTCAGACTTATATTTCAACATAGTGAGAAACATTCCCCAACCTTGGTCGCTAATAGCTTTTGCTAAGTTAGGGTTTTTCACCATATTCTTAACTGCCAAATCTTCCACACAAATCACTTGATTTTCGTATGCTATTTTGCGAGATAGCTTGTGTAGAAAGTCTTCTCTTACTCTAGCTATTTTGCTAGAAACTTTAGCTACTAAGCGTTTAGCTTTTTGACGTTTTTTAGATGTCTTGTCTTTTTTCCTTGATAGTTGCTTCTGCTTACGCTTGCGATTCTTCTCTAACTTTGCTAACCGTTTTTTGGGTAGGTCATATTTTGAACCATCAGAAGTGGTTACAAAGTTTTTTAAGCCAAGGTCTACACCAATAGCTTCATTGATTGCAACTACTGGTATATCGTCTTGATTGAATAAAATAGAAGCGTAGTATCTACCATCTGCATTTTTAGATATGGTTACAGTTGTGAACTTAGCATTTGGTAGTTCTTTGTGAAACACGGCTTTAACCATCCCCAAATTACCAGGAAACTTAATCACAGAATCCTGTGGCATTAACTTCACATTTTGGGGATATTGAATTGATTGCTTGCCATGTTTAGATTTAAAGTTAGGGTATTTAGTACGTCCTTCAAAGAAATTGACAAACGCACTAGAAAGATTGAATGTTACCCTCTGCAATACTTGACTGTATGCGAGTCCCAACCATTCAAATTCTTTCTTTAATCCTGGCAGCAATTTATCCATTGCAACCTTAGAAAGACCAATCCGGGTTTCTTTGTACGCTGTAGTTGTGGCATTAAGCATATAATTCCACAACCATCTAGTATTACCAAAACATTGAGCCAGATAGGATTCTTGCTCATCAGTGGGATAAATTCTTAACTTGATTGCTCTATACATGGTTCGCCACTTGGCGGTGTCGGTTTCCGTCCCGCCAAAGTGGCGAACCCGTTCGCGAAGCGTTCCCGAAGGGTAGGGCATCGACCTTTACCGTGTTTCAAGGTTCATGATCATATAAAAACTCGTAGTGAGTCAATACATACAAAATGTTCGTTTCCTCCATGTCCTTCTCCCTGTTCTCCCTACGGGAGAATAGGGAGAAGGACTGTCGTCAACTCACGCGCAATTCATCTCACGCTCCCCTTCGGGTGAGACGTGAGCCTTCTTTCTGTTAAAGGTAATATAGTAGAGATGCGTTAGCGTAACGCATCTTACATGAATTTCAGCGGATTCCTAAATATATGCAAATTAGATGTGTTTTAGTAATTACGAATTACAAATTACGAATTACGAATTACTAAACATGTAAATATACTCACTTCTGCTATTTTTCTTGATAAGAATCAGATGTGAGTTATTTTTTATATGATTTTAGTATTTGTAGTTATTTCCTAATCAAGACTAATTAACATCAAGGTAGTTGCTAACCCTGCTAACTACTATATTTGGCTACTAACGCAATTCGTCGTATTCTGGTGTTTCTACACGTCTTGTTTCTGAACGAGGGGGTAAAAACTCCGCACGACGGACAGGAACTAAAGGAGGTGTAGGCCCTTGGTAGGGATGAATTACTTGTACAGTGCGGCCTGAACGCTGTTTTGGAGAAAATAAAGCCAATACCCCAGCGACGACAACACCACCACCAATGGTGAGAGTCATACCTCCCACAGCCCAAACTATAGGAGAAGACCACCAAGGAGTTTGTGGTTGTAAAGCGGCTCTTTGGTTATTTTGTTGAGCAAATAGCTGCTGCTGTTGCTGCTGCTGGTTGTAAGTTTGAAATTGCCACTGGAGTTGTTGATTTTGCGCTCTCAACTGCTCGTTGTCGCTTCTTAATTTCGCCATTTCCGACTTCACTGATTCCAATTCTGCTCGCTGATCGGAATTAGGGCCAGTTGGCGGTTGATTTGGATACATGGGCTGTCCAGAGTAATACTGTGGTGGCATTACCTGGGGTGGTTGTACTACAGTAGCTGGCATTTGCGGAGCTACAGCAGCAAAGTTAGGTTGTAGCGAATTACCACCTGCTCCTTTGAGCAATACGAGAGCTGCCAGCCCAGCTACAGCAACTCCGCCGATAAATGCCATACTTTCACTCATCGCCTCTGCCCCTTAACTGCGACTGAACTATATACATTTTTAATTTACTCACTCTCACACTCATACTTGCTCTTGTACTTCACATAATAATCACATATACAGCGATGATCTTAGCTGTTTATTCACAGCATGATATCTACTGAATAATATTCAAGATTATACCTGTTAAATTGTCTACCAGCTAAGGGCACAAAAAACTACACTGTTATATATTTTTAATCTACTTTTTCTGTCTGAGCAAGATGAGTATTTGTACTAATTGCTATTTGTCTTGATAGCTGCCTTGAGATTTTGGCAAAATTCTGCGATCGCACTCAATCCTTGGGTTGGTGTACCTTCTGCTAACCGTTTTACAAAAGCACTACCCACAATTACGGCATCGGCTCCCCAATCTTTTACCTGACGCGCTTGTTCTGCTTGGGAAATACCAAAGCCTACACCTATTGGTTTTTCAGTAACACTACGAATTTCCTTTAGCAAATCTGATACTCGTGATTCTATCTGGGAACGTATACCTGTAACACCAGTCACACTGACTAAATAGATAAATCCTTGGGAAGAACGAGCGATCGCTTCTATGCGTTCCGCAGAACTTGTTGGTGCTATTAACAAAGTTAAGTCAATTCCCATTTCACTGGCTGGTTGGAGTAACCCAGAAGCTTCTTCCATAGGTAAATCTGGTACTACCAAACCTGCTACTCCAGCCGCCGCAACTTGCTGGAGAAACTTGTCAATCCCTCTATGCAAAATGGGGTTGTAGTAAGAAAACAAAACAATTGGCGCTTTTAAATCGGGAGTCGTTGCTTGCAACATTTCCAGCACCCGATCCAATGTGGTTCCTTTTTCCAAAGCGCGGGTAGCAGCCGCTTGAATTACAGGCCCATCTGCTAAAGGATCAGAGTAGGGAACCCCTAGTTCAATGATATCCGCCCCACTGCGATCAAGAGTTCGCAATGCTGCCGCTGTTGTTTCTAAATCTGGATCGCCAGCCGTAATAAACGGAATCAAAGCAGTTTCTTTATTGCGTCCAAGAGTTTCAAAGCAGTGAGAAATGGCAGTCATTGGTCAAGATTCAAGAGTCAGTTGTCATATAGTATCAAACAACGGACAACGAACAAACGACCTATGAGAACTTTGAGCCAATCAGCAGCAATCAATGAATAACGATAAAAAGGCAAAGGGGAAAGAAAACCTTTCCCCTTTGCCCTACAAAGCTTGACATAGATGAGGTTAAAGCGCGCCTACTTACACCTGAGTTTGTTTTTCTTGTTCGATCTCAGCTTCTATTTTGGCTAATTCTTCGGGAGTTAATTCGTCCAGGCGCTTTTGGAAAAAGGCTTGTTCATAATCTTCCCGTTGTTGGTGGTAGGTCATTTTTTTACCCACCGCACGGAAAATATAGGTAGCTAACCAGCCCAGCAAGCCGCTGATTAGCAAGACTTGGCTCCATATACCAGCTTGTTGATTATCTAACCCTACTAGCTGCAAGCCGATATATGCTACACCTCCAGCAACAAAAAAGCCCAAGCCAATTCCTATAGCATCAATGCGTCGCATGAGATTTATGACCTACCAATATTGTTAAACTTCAATTTTGCGGGGCTGGGGTCGAATATTTACAAATGGTGATAGAACCAACAACCCTGGGAAGAAAAAGAACACCAAAAAGTACATAAAGGTGCGCTCTACAGAACTAGCCACGTACCAGCGCAGTTTTAAGTAAAATAAAACAGCTACTGGGAGCACTAACAAGTAAGCTCCAGCTAAAGTCAGATACAGCAGGGCTACAATCATAATTCTTTCTCTAAGATAGACAAGAACGTTCAGGACATCTATTTCTCATCATAGGCTGAATGGCGAAACTCAGGGAAGTGGGGATTGGGGATTGGGGATTGGGGATTGGGGATTGGGGATTGGGGATTGGGGACTGGGGATTGGGAAGATGAGGGAAAAATACCATACCTAAAAATAATTTAGGATTTTGGCTTGCAATTTTCTAGCAGAGAGTGTTAAACTAGGAAAGGCTTGTGGCAAAAGAATACTGAGTAACCCCAAATAAATAGGCGCTGCCTATTTAAAGAGAGGGTAACAAAAGTACTTCTCAAGCAAAAGAGCGATCGCATAATTTTATTGATGTTCATGCAATAAAATGTTTTGCGAAAGCAGCAAGCTGGTAAAATTGCTGATTGTGAACGAAATTTTTTGAAATTTTAGTTGCACAAAAACGCAATTAATGGTGGAATGTATGAGGAGGTTTTTTAATCCTCTGAAATACAAATAGCCCCTAGTAAAATAGGGGGGTGTGGCGGAATGGTAGACGCTACGGACTTAGCTAACTGAGCCTTGATAGAGAAATCTTTCAAGTGTCAGCTCTCAAACTCAGGGAAACCTACATCTTGTAAAAGACATGGCAATCCTGAGCCAAGCCCGAAAAATTGAGACATTTAAGTTTTGATTACACTTGAATCAAAATTTTAAAATCTCAAGTTACGGGAAGGTGCAGAGACTCGACGGGAGCTACCCTAACGTAAAGACGAGGGTAAAGGGAGAGTCCAATTCTCAAAACCAAGAGTTACAAAAACTCTTAGGCAGTAGCGAAAGCTGCGAGAGAATGAAAATCCGTTGATCGTAAAAGGTCGTGTGGGTTCAAGTCCCACCACCCCCATAAAAAATTTAAAATCTAAATTTGCTCTTGTTGTGACTCTACCTATACAGTTGTAGTAATTACTACTGACTAAGTAAACGAAGCAGCAGGAGCAAAACAAGTTTTATCAAAACTTAACAGTGTACCCTTAGGTATAGCCCGCCTTTAGCATCGCCTTGGTCGTTCACTTCAGATTCGGGCCAATGGCGGTTATCATGGTCAAGATTTCGCCCATTGGGTTTGAGATGAATTTGGAGAGTCTTTGCCAGTGAAGTTAGGACTGATAGTCATTTTGGTAGTGGTGATTGGGTTATCCCTAGTAATCGAGATAGGGTTGCGATCGCTGTTTGGTTTTGGTAATCCGCTGATTTATATTGGCGATCAAGAAATCGGTTATTTGTTAGCACCTAACCAACGCACCCGTCGTTTTGGAAATCGCATTGAGATTAACGAGTATTCCATGCGTAGCGGGCCGATTACACCAATACCTGCGCCTAAAACTCTGCGAGTCCTACTTCTGGGAGACTCCATCGCTAATGGCGGTTGGTGGACGGATCAAAAGAATACCATCTCTGAATTGATGATGCGTTCTTTAAGTGCCGCACACACTGAAAAATATCAACAAGTTGAAGTATTAAATGCATCAGCTAATTCCTGGGGGCCAAGAAATGAATTAGCTTATCTTCAAAAATTTGGTAATTTTCAAGCTCAGGTAGTCGTCTTATTAATAAATACCGATGACTTATTTGCTACTGCTCCTACATCCTTACCAGTGGGACGAGATCGCAACTATCCAGATCGTCAACCTCCCTTGGCTTTAGTGGAAGTTTGGCAACGCTATATCAGTAAGCAAAAGCCAATACCAGAAATTACAGCCTTGCAAAATGAACCAGGCGATCGCGTGGGGGTTAATTTAGATGCGATCGCTAAAATTAAAGCACTAACTCGCGAAAGAGACAGTCAATTTTTGCTGGTGATGACTCCCTTATTGCGAGAAATAGGCGATCCTGGCCCCCGCGATTACGAAATAGAAGCACGCCAGCGTTTAACTGACTTTACGCAAGCACAGCAGATTAAATATATAGACCTATTACCGATATTTAACTCAACTGCCAACGTCAAAGCGTTGTATCACGACCATATTCACCTTAATTTACAAGGTAATCAGTTAGTCAGCCAACTTATAGAGCGATCGCTGATTGAACTGATGAAAGAGAAGCTTCCTACTGTGCTTGATTAGTGTCTAACCAGTTAAACAAATCCTCAATAGCTGTGAAATCTAGCAACGCCTCACCCAGTTCTTCTAACTGATTGAGAGAAAGAGTTTGGATGCGTAAGCGAAGTGATTCGGGTAAATTTCCAAAGCGTTTTTGTAGTTGTCGGAGAACTAGAATTTGTTCACCTTCTTGTTTACCTTCTTCTCTTCCTCGCTCGTAGCCAATGCGCTCACCTGTGGTAATGTAGCTCATAACAAGCAAAATTCTTACTCTGATTGATGAGTATCTAACCAGTTAAACAAATCTTCAATAGCTGTGAAATCTAACAATGCCTCACCCAGTTCTTCTAACTGATTGAGAGAAAGGGTTTGGATACGTAAGCGAAGTTGTTCGGGTAAATTTCCAAACCGTTTTTGTAATAGTCGGAGAACCAGAATTTGTTCACCTTCTTGTCTACCTTCTTGCTTACCTTCTTGTTTGCCTTCTTGTTTACCTTCTTCTCTTCCTCGCTCGTAGCCAATGCGCTCACCTGTCGTAATGTAGCTCATAGTTCGCTCCTGTTCAAATTGTTTAAACTCTTCCCAAAACTCCACTTCTAATGCTTTTGGTAAAATCATAACCCAGTCAATGAAGCGATAAAGGTTACGAATATCTTTTTCTTGCCAACCTTGTTCATACAATCGTCGAATTAAACTAAATTTCCAAGTTTTGCGTTCTTGGAGTTTTTTAGTTGTTTGTTGTGTTTTTAAATGTGCCATTACTACCGTTGCAAAGGGATTATCGCTAGCTTCTAATTCTGTCCAGCGGGTTTGGTAATCCCAAAGCTTGATTGTTCCAAATTCAAAATTCAGCCTAGTATCAGGGTAATTATAACTATATTGGTTTGGTCGCCATGTTGAGTCCGAATCACACAAAATAGCCAGACTAATTGCTGGTTTGCCGAATCTGTCAAAAATTCGTAGATTGTATGAAAACATTCGTTCGGCAAAGTTTGATTCTGGTTTTGCCTGAATTTCTATATTTATCAATAGCCAAATTTCTTCGCCTTGGATTTGCCAAGCTTTGACTAATTTATCTGCATATCTTCTTCCCTGTTCAGCATCCCGCGCTATTTGTTGAAATTCCTTATCTAAAAATTCGTGGGGACGTTCCCAGTTAATTAATGCAGCTGTTTGCGGAAAGAAAAATTGCATTGCTTGTGGAAAGTAAGCTTCTAAAATTTCTTTCCAAGGGCTATCTTGATCGGCTCTTTCGCGTTCCTCTGTCATGAATTAATTGGTAGTATCAAAATTTGATATCGATGTATTACCGATACTCAACTCAAATGCAAATGTTAAAGCATTGTATCAAGACGACATTCATCTGAATTTACAAGTTAATCAGCTGGTATGGGAAACTCTGATGATCTAAAAATTAAGCGATCGCTCTTAATTTTATTAAAGCAATAAATTGGTTTCACTGTGAAGCTTAACGGAGGCAGGTCTATGAGTTGGGGTGCAGTGTTTGCCTGCTAGCAACTGCTACTATCTACGATTTTTCCAATATCCAGGTTCTCGGCTACAATGCATCACTGCCAGAATAAGAATGTAATCTTGCTCGATTGTATAGAGAATCCCATAAGGGAATTTGCGTGTCATACATCGCCGAACATCTTCATAAATAACTATGTAGCGAGTAGGGGATTCTCTAATTCGATAGACTGCATCTTCAATAGCATTAATGAACGCCTGCGCCACCTCAACCCGTTGTTGTAAATAGTATTGAACAGCCTCAGTATACTCTGTGAGAGCTTGAGGGTGAAAGACGTATCTCATTACTCAAGCAATCGCCTCACTTGAGCCAAAGCTTCTTCTCCTGGAATGGTCTGAACAGAACCGTTGCGAACTTGATCTCTTCGTTTTATCGCTTCAGTAGCCCAAGCAGCTTGAATGCTTGGATCGGTATCGAATTCCAAACTTTCAACTAGCTTGTCTGCTAAGAGTGCTCTAGATGCACTAGGGAGTGCTAAGAGTTCTTCTGTTAGTTGCTCAATTGAACGCATAGCGCCTCGCAAAATCTTACATTTTGCTTACATTTTAACTAGTAGCGGTAGGGTGCGTTATGGATATTCTAAAACCCCGATAAGTAGCTAAGAACTTTTTCCTGCCAAAAGTTGATCCGGTTTTCTCGTGTTGCTGGTTTACGCATTATTTTACGCCAAGTAGCATTTGCAGCACCACTTGGATGAGGAAACTCTAGGTGTTTGATATTTAAATTAATGTTTCTAACTGTACTGCTCGCTACATTGCCCCAAGTAACGACCGCAAGTGGCTCAAAAATTTCCAACTCTGTCTTCAGAATTTGAATGAATTGTGTGCGGTCTTTTTTACTCAAAGGAATACCGCGATCAGAATTAGCCTCACTGACCCAAATCTTGAAAATGTCCGTTAGGTAGACGCGATACCCTTCATCTAGTAGGACTTTTATCAAATCAAAATAACGTGACCTTTTACGACAATTCTGTAAGTGCAAAGCATAGGGTGTTGCAATCCCAATTTTTTCCAATCGTACTTTGCTTTTTCTTAAAGGATCTTGTCCGATAATAGCAATTGTTTTTTTGTTCAGAACGCTGTTGTTCTTTTCGAGGATGCTTGGAATATCTACTCCAATGACGAAAGATTCTTCATAGCGAGTTTTAAAACTTTCATCGAATGAATGAAAAATATTTCTAGTAAGTTTATGTTCGGGATAGCCTTCTACTTCAAACTCTTGCTGCATTACCGCATACAAATCTTGCAATTTAACTTGCGGAATATCAAAAACTTTAGATAATTCCCTGTGCAAAGCTTCAAACTCGTTATCTTTAAATTGAGAAAACAAATACTCTGGCATGGACTAAAAGCTCTTTATGACGCACTATCAATGTAGTTTGCCCATAACCATTAACAAGATCGCAAGTCAAAACAAAACTATCGATCCGGTTCTATTTATCAGATTGGACAGTTTCTAGGCGAAAACGCTTAAATGCTCTAGCTGCTTCTGGAATTAGTTCAATGTACCAATACCCATTTATCTCATCATTAAACCAACTAATTATTGCCAGTGCTGGTGGTCTAAATTCGTCATATTCTAGTCCCAAAAATTTGCAGAATTTTGCACCTAAAATACCAATTTGTCCAGAAGAGTCACCATCATATCCTGCAGATGCAGATAACTCCCAAGTACGTAATCTGTGATTGTCTATCATAAAGTAACTGTGCTGATACAGCTTATTCAAAATTGCTTTGTGTCCTGGTGTCAATCCTTCATAAATTGAGTGAAATGCTTCCAGATATTCTTCTTCTGAAGGAATATAACGTTCATCATCGTTCAGCACTCTATTCTTATCCTTGTGATTTAAGCTAATCGTCATTCATTTTTCCGGGATGAGTTGCTTGTGGTAAGCGGTTCAGCCTTGGGGTTATGCAACTTAAATGCTTATTAGCTTACTAGAATGTGATTATTAAGTAGTATTACTAGATAAAACCGTAATTAATACTACTTAAACACATAAAAATGAGATAGGCAAATTGCCTATCCCCATAAGAAATTAAGTTACTTTAGACAAACTTTTGACTGTACTTTTGTTTGTTAACTGGTGATTACCCAGCTAACGTTTTGCTAGAAGTTCTCGAAGTTAGCGATCGCAGTTTTCAATTTATCTAAAACCTCATCCACTGCAATAACACCCAATTCCCCAGAAGCGCGAGTACGAATACTCAGGCTGTTGGTTTCTACTTCCTTGGCTCCCACAACTGCCATTACGGGTATTTTTTCTTTCTCTGCATTACGGATTAATTTACCCAAGCGATCGCCACTTAGATCAACTTCGGCACGGATACCCAAAGCTTGCATCTTCGCGACGACTTCTTTTGTAAAATCAATTTGTGCTTCCCCAACTGGTAGCAATCTCACTTGTACTGGTGCTAACCACAAGGGGAAATCACCCGCATACTCTTCAATCAAAATCCCAATTAGCCGTTCCAGTGAACCAAAGGGCGCACGGTGAATCATTACCGGACGTTGACGGGAACCATCTTCAGCAACATACTCTAACTCAAAGCGTTCTGGTAAGTTGTAATCTACTTGTACAGTTCCTAATTGCCATTCTCTCTCTAGGGCATCACTAAAGATAAAGTCGAGTTTAGGGCCATAGAAAGCTGCTTCCCCAATTCCCTCAAAATGTTCCATCCCTAGCTGTTCTACAGCACGGCGAATTGCACCTTGGGCTTTTTCCCACGCTTCATCGGAACCAATATATTTATCACTAGCTGGATCGCGGAAACTCAGCCTGGCTTTAAAGTTCTTCAGTTGCAGTTTATTGAACACCGACAAAATCAAATCAACAACGTTCAAAAACTCACTGTCTAGCTGTTCGGGGGTGACAAAAAGGTGAGAATCATCCACAGTAAACCCGCGTACTCTCGTTAAACCGCCTAGTTCCCCTGATTGTTCGTAGCGGTAAACCGTACCAAATTCTGCCAAGCGCATTGGTAGTTCCCGATAGGAACGCAATTCACTCTTATATATTTGAATATGGAAAGGACAATTCATTGGCTTCATCACAAAGCCATTTTCTAAAGCCGCAGCTGCTTCATCCTCCGCCATTAAGGGGAACATATCTTCTTTATACTTCTGCCAATGTCCAGATATTTTAAATAAATCAACTTTGGCAATATGGGGAGTGACTACAGGTAAATAACCGCGTTTTAGCTGTTCCTTTTGCAAAAAGTCTTCTAACAGACTCCGCAACAAGGTACCTTTGGGAGTCCACAAAGGTAAACCCGGCCCCACAAGGTCAGAGAATATAAATAATCCGAGTTCTTTACCTAATTTGCGATGATCTCGGCGCTGTGCTTCTTCTTTGCGTCGCTTATATTCAGCTAATTGTTCGGGATTTTCCCAAGCAGTAGCGTAAATCCGTTGTAGTTGGGCTTTGGTTTCATCACCACGCCAATAAGCACCCGCAACGCTTTCTAATTCAATAGCTTTGGGGTTAATTTCACTGGTATTTTCTAAATGCGGCCCCGCACACAAATCCCACCATTCATTTCCCAAGTGGTAAATCGTGATAGGTTCTTCCTTAATATCTGCCAGAATTTCTAACTTGTAAGGTTCTTTAATTTCCTGAATCCGGCGTTCAGCTTCTTCCCGGCTGACTTCTTCCCGAACTACCGGAAGTTTGCGATTGATAATTTTCACCATCTCTTTTTGGATGGCTTTTAAATCCTTATCAGTGAATGGTTCTGGATTGTCAAAATCATAGTAAAAACCGTTATCAATCCAGGGGCCAATTGTTACTTGCGCCTTAGGAAACAGCTTTTGTACGGCCATAGCCATCACATGAGAAGCAGTGTGACGGATTTTTTTTAAGTTTTCCGATTCGCTGCTACGAGGTAAATACATTTTTGCAGGTTGTTCTGATTGATTGGGAACTTGATTAGGCGACATCGGCTGCTAAACCATTGGCGAAGTGATTGCTAAAGTGATTGATCAGTGAGTGTTCTGAAAAATCTACCCAAATATAACATGGGCAAATATGCCATCTTAACAGGCTTTTCCCTATGCTAGATCAACTCTTACAGCTTCAGCTGAAGTTGATGGAAATGGGGATTGGGGATTGGGGAAAGGAGATGAGGGAGATGAGGGAGATGAGGGAGATGAGGGAGATGAGGGAGATGAGGGAGATAAATACTTTTGTTTTGTACAGGCGCGATTAATCGCGTCTCTGCAACTCAGCACTCAGCACTCCCTACTCCTCGCATGGCTAAAAGCGCTGTCCCATAGGCTGCTTCTGTATTTTTGGATGAAACTACAGGGATTTTTAAATATCTTTCACGAATCGCAGTCCAAGTATGATTCGCTGCACCACCACCAGCAGTATAAACATGAGTTAGCTGGTCTGCGCCCATTTGCTGTAATAATTCATACCCACGCATTTCTATGCGGGCAATACTTTCTAATAATCCATGCAAAAATTCCACGGGATTATCTGGGCGGGGTTCTAAGCGTGGGGGTAAATTGGGGTCGTTAATTGGAAAGCGATCGCCTGGTTTCAATAAAGGATAATAATCTAATTGGCTGGCTGTGCTGGCATCAATCTCACTACTCAGGCTTTTTAACTCAGCATCAGTAAAAAATTGCCGCAATACTGCACCCCCAGTATTAGAAGCACCACCAGTCAGCCACAAGTCACCCAAGCGATGGCTGTAAATTCCACATCTTGCATCTTCAACGCGAGTCCGACTTAATAGTTTGAGTACTAATGTTGAACCTAAGGAAGTCACCGCTTCCCCAGGGGATTTAGCGCCACTCGCAAGAAAAGCTGCAATACTATCTGTAGTCCCAGCACATACGACGCAATCATGGCTTAGACCAAACTTAGCGGCAATTTCTGGGGTTAATTTGCCAATAGGTGTACCAGGAGGTAAAACTTCAGGTAGCTGGATAGGAATTTGCAAATTTTCTAGCCATTGGGGGTATTTTAACTCTTCAACGTCGTAACCCAGTTTTAAAGCGTTGTGGTAATCACTGATACCTAAGTGTCCATGCAGCAGAAATGCTAGCCAATCTGCTTGATGCAGGAAATATACAGCTTTGTTAAAGGTTGGTAACTGCGACATCCACAGCAGCTTTGCCAGGCTAGAAGTAGCGCTGACTACTGTATGATTTTCTGGGGCAATGCTTTTCAACTGTTCCAGCATCACCGCTCCCCGCGCATCGTTATAAAGTAGGGGCGCGTCTACAGGCTTCCCAGCCGCGTCTACCAGCAAGACAGTGGAAGAAGTCCCATTAATGGCGATCGCTTGAATTCCCTGCCTTAAAGCCTCTGGAATCGACGCTAAAAGCTTAAATAAAGCCTGCTGCCAAACATCTACCCAATCATCGCTAATTTCCCAAGGATACTTGATCTCTGTCTGGATGGTAGCTTCAGCGTCAATTACTATCGCCCTTGCGCCAGAGGTACCGAAGTCTATCCCCAGAAATAAATTCATAGATTTATATATTTTGTTTAAAAAGAATAAATAATAGATACTGATGGCAGACTGCTTTTGTTGCATCTTGTTACAAGATATTCCACAATTCTTGCAAAACAAGGAAAAGTAGTAAACGAACTATTCAAATAATCGATTGAGTTTAGGAGGTTTCCTATGTTCCTAGCCGTAACATCTCTCTCAGATTCTCAAGTTTACATCGCTTTAGTTGTAGCGCTGCTTCCAGGGCTTCTAGCTTGGCGTTTAGCTACAGAGCTTTACAAATAAAGCCAATCTGTGACACAGTTATTAGACTAAAATTCCTGGCATTAGTAAGTAAACTTGATCGACATTGATTGCTAAATGCAATCAACAGTTTGAGCAAGCATACGTACGTATGCCAGGTTTATTTTTTGGCATTGAATACACGTGTAGCATTTAGCGAAAAATGAAGTAATATGGCAGCTAACTCTGGCTGTAATCATTGGAAGTCAGCTTTTTAGGCTGTTCCCTGTCAATTTACAAGGTCTCTTTTCTCATCATGAACGCGATTCAACATTCTAGTCCTCCGCTACAACCGATACAAAAACGTCAAGTAATGCCTCGTCCCAAACGGCATCTTCGTCAAAGGTCTCATCAAGTTATGGCGATGGAAGTGACAGCCAAGATTGCAGTTAATATTGCAATCTCAACCGCAGCAGTTTCTGCCCTTGTGCAACTTTTGCCCTATCACTGGTTACAACAAGAGAAGTTACGAGAAATGCGGACTGAAGTTAAGCAGATGGAAAAACGTGTGGAGGTTTTGCAGGCTGAGTTTAGCCGCAACTTTGATCCGCATCAAGCAAAAAGCATTATGCAACAACAATCATACCGATTTGACCCTAACCAACGGCAAATCGTCCTGATGAATCCAGATGAAGCATCAGCATCGGGAAACTAGAGGCTAGGAGCTAGTATTTTTTACTCAGCACTCAGCACTCTTCCAAGGATATTGCTTGTTATAGTTATTGCCACTACGCTGCATTATCAATTATCTATTAGCTATTTAGTTATACAGGGTGACTATCTCCCAGAAAAATTTGAGATTTTTTCCTACTACAAGAATTCATCTAAGCACTAGGAGACTCAGGAGATAGCAGTTCGTTTAGCCAATTTTCTAGTTGGATACGCAAGCGCCAACCAATAACATTTTTTCTGCTATTGGGTAGTTGAGTCAGGGCCCGACGGTAGTCAGCGATCGCACAATTCCAATCTCCCCACAAATGATATGTTCTGCCTCTCTCTGCCCAGATATGACCTTCTAATTGCCCGAATAGTAGTGCAACATCAAAATTCTCAATTGCCTCCTCGTATTGCCCTAATTCGCGCCAGGTGATGCCACGATTAATTCTTGCCCGTACATGGCTAGGATTTAAATCGATGGCGCGATCGTAATCCGCGATCGCAGCTGCTAATTTGCCACAGGCGGCGTAATAATTGGCACGGTTATTATAGGCGCTAGCTAAACTCGGATTGATTTGGATTGCTGTGTTGTAGTCACAAAACGCTTTTTGCGCTTCTCCACTTTGAAAATAAACCAGTCCCCTGTTGTTATAATCAACTGCATTTTGGGGATGACGGCGAATGAGGTGGCTGAGTAATGCGATCGCCTTTGTGTAATCTCCTTGTTGAGCCGACTTTAAAGCACAAGAGCGTACATAACTATCTTCTATGACTAAATCTTGAGAATTAATTGTATTATTAGATACTAATTTATATAAGTTATTTTCCTTATCCCCAAAAGCTAAGTAGGAGTTATTAGTCATATTTTCCTGCCGCCTATACTCTTTTCGTGAATTAAAATATACTTTCTATGTTGTTGCTGGTTGATCCGATATGTCAGTTATTCAGGTGTCTATAATTACTCGACTATCCAAACCTTAATCAGTCGAAGACTTTACTTCACACAATGATCTAATCTGATCATGGATACCTCATCCTCAAGTTAAATTCCAGAAAAAGCAAATATCAATCTCAAAGACTAGTCAATCAATTTTGGATCTGAGATTTCAGATTGATCCTGGCTACGCTGGCTACTTAGACTCAAAAATTTCAAATTTTGCAACCACTGCATTGTGGAAATTTTGTCATTGTCACAAGGTATGTGATTTTGGATTTATCCCACCCTGACATGATGAAGCATTTAGCCTGCTGCTCTGTAGGATTACCAAAAAAATCTCAAATCGGCAATCTCAAATCGAAAATTTGTACGCTCAAATAGAGAGAGCAACAACTTGGTAGAATGCGAACAAGCCGTTCAAAATAGGGACGACGCAGAGAACACAGGAAAGTGGCGATGCAAAGAAGGCAAAAGCAACTTTTTAGCTTTGCCTTATACTACTCTGAAATTGCCCAACACGGATGAACTGTGCAAGGCATTAATGTTGCAGTGCTGTCTTAGTGTGTATACCTCTAGGCTCGCATCTTACGCTTCCTAGGTTCCAGTTTCTTAATCTGACTTTTAAGTTTTGAGAAAATTTTCTTATGACAATTGCAATTTCTTATCCCGACGCGCCGGATCTCACGGCTGATGATTACGTTGTTATCGGCTTGGCGACCTGCTTTGTCAAGGAAGATGGAGAAATTCATCAAATTGAAGTGATTGAACCTATTCCTTCTGCGGCTTTGGAAGCAGTGATGAAAGGTATTCCCACATCATACAAGTTGGCTTATGCGACAACTTTAGGTTCTGTATTCAACGGGGATCAACTTTTATTACCTACAGACTTCCCCGAATCATCTCAATTTGGGGATGAATTTGTACCTCGTTTATTTGCTGCATCTCGGACTTACAAGCGTCGTGAAAGTGCCAAGTCTCTGATTCCTTTAGGGACAACCTACACAGATTTGAAATATTCCACCGAACGCAAACGCATACTCAATGCTGCCAGAGTAGTTACTAAAGAAGATAACGTTAAGCAGCACTCCCATACACACAAGGTTTTGTAAGAAGAGGTTAAGGGTCAATCAATTTTGGATTTTGGATTTTAGATTAACCCAATGCACGCCACTTGCAAAAAGCGGGGTAACTCGTCCACCGCAGTGGCTTTAATTAAACATTTTGGATGCGTGGATTTATTCCACGAATTAATTTGCTTGATTGAGATCTGTTTAAATTTCAAATTTTGCATCTTCTCCTAGTGGAGAGGCTGCGCCAAAAATCCAAAATTTAAAATCTAAAATCTAAAATTCGTTCAAGGGTCAAATTGTCTGTTGTTTACCTTGTCCCCAATCCCCAATCCCCAATCCCCAATCCCTAACGCTATTCATCGGTAATTTGTAAATTGCAAAGCTACAGGTAAATCTTCTTGCTTTAAGCGTTGGATGACAGCTTGCAATTCATCTTTAGATTTTGCACTGACGCGAACTGCATCACCTTGAATCGAGGCTTGAATCTTTTTAAATTCGTCGCGAATTAGTTTAGAAATTTGTTTGGCAATGTCTTGGCTAATGCCTTTTTTGAGTTTAATTTCTTGACGTACACGATTACCGCTAGCTGATTCGACTTGGCCAAAATCAAAGATTTTCTGAGAGAGATTACGTTTAGCTGCTTTTTCCCGCAGAATGTTTTGCACTGCGTCTAAAGTAAACTCACTATCGGTATTCACATCAATACTTTGCTCACCTAACTCAACAGTAGTAGCAGTATCTTTAAGGTCATAACGGCCCTTAATTTCTCGTACAACTTGATCGACAGCGTTGACCAATTCTTGACGGTCAAAGTCACTCACAATGTCAAAAGAAAAAGTAGAAGCCATAAAAAATGTTGGGTTTAAGATGTTGAATTTGGGATAGATATTCGGGATGAGTCAATGGGGAATTGCTACCCCTTTCTTTACCCTTCCTCTGCGATCGCCACCTGAACGACAGCAGAAACAGGCGGTTGTCTGTCATCAACCCAATCAATAAGTAGCATTAATTTAAGGTTATGGGCAATAGAACCTATTACCCATTAACCATGAGTAGTTTCTTTTCTTGATAATTACGCCCACTGAAACTCTGCCTCACATTAGTCAAAGTAGAAAAGTGTTACCACTTTTCTCTGTTCTTCTGCATCTTTACAAGTTTGTAGCAGAGTGCGACTGTCGTGAAATGCAAAGCAAATGAGTTGCTGACAGCGGGAAATGATCTCCTTATTGCAAATGTAACTTGCTTCAGCAAGAGACAGATTATCGTTACTGGGATTTTCTACCAGGTGCATTACCTGCTCTAATTGCTGGCGTGATTCGTTGGGCTGGCGATCCAAGCTTTGGGGTAGAATCACCGTTAACAAGTTGGGGTCAGCGCGCATTGCGCCTTTAATGGCAGCTGAATTGGTACCTGTAGCCCCAGAAGTGATGACTCGATTGCCTGATAAAACCAAGGCATAAGTCATCATTTCAATGAGAGTTTGATGCGTAATGGGCACATGACGGGAACCCAGCAAAGCAATTCGTTTAGAACCTGTTTGCTGGATTGTCGCCAGTTCTTGCGCTAATGTATCGAGGTTAATGAGGTCTATTGACTGGCTCAAAGATGGACTAAATGAGATGAAACGACCCAGCTATTTTACCAAACAGAGGGTAAGTGCGAAGCCAACTTTAGTTAGATTTTGCTACAATTTCTGGATAATTTAAGGTCATTGGGTAATGGGTACTTCTCCCTCATCCCCCTTATCTTCCTCATCTCCCTAGTCCCCAGTCCCCAGTCCCCAGTCCCCAGTCCCCAGTCCCCAGTCCCCAGTCCCTAAGGTAAGGCTGCTGCTGGGCTTAACCCCAGTTTAGATAATAAGCGTTCTAAGTCAAAATGCTCGCTCATCAGTTGGCGGATGCAGTGAACTTTGAGCGGTTCGTGAACGCGTACTTGTCCAAAAGTGCGGTCAACAATTTCTACCGTGGTGAGTGTATCTAAGTCAACAGATAAAATGGGGATTTCTAGTTCTTCAGCACGACTGAGGATGAACGGGGGAGGAGGTAATTGTCCAGTGAGAATCAGACATTGGGTAGAAGTTTCCAATGCGGCTTGCTGAATTTCCACACGATCGCCGCCTGTAACTACTGCCATATTCCGACGTTTACGGAAATATTTCACTGCAGCGTTCACATTCATCGCGCCAATGGCTAGGCTTTCCACCATTAAATCTAGGCGATCGCTACCACAGAGAATGTCGGCCTTCAACTGCTTAACCAGTTCGCCAACGCTCACACTACGTAGCACATCATGTTTTGGTAGCATAGCCAATACAGGAATTCCCTGCTGTTCTAAAAACGGCCGCACAAGAGTAGTGACCGATTCTATTTGGTCGCTAGGGATATCATTGAGTACAACGCCAATTAAGCGATCGCCTATTCGCTGTTTTGCAGATAAAAGTGGCTCAACGGAAACCAGCGATTTATAGCGTGCTACCAATAACACAGCCGCATCTAAAACTTCCGCTACTTGCAGCAAAGATAAGTCAAATAACTTACCTTCTTCCAAATCACCAGGCCCCTCTAGCAACACCAAATCTCCTTTGGACATTTGCAAATATTGCTGTAATAGAGACTGCTGATAATTTGTTGTGTCTTCGCCACCTAAGCGTCTTTGCACGCTGGCTTCATCTAAAGCCAGTATTGGTGATGCAATACGATTTTCTGCCAAGTTAAGGCTATGAGCAATGAACTGGACATCTTCCTCAAATACATTACCAACAGATACATTCCAACAAGTACCTAATGGTTTGCCGTAGGAAATATCCAGTCCTGCTTGCTGTAGCTGATAAGACAAACCTAAAACTGTAGCAGATTTACCACTGTAAGTCTCAGTTGATCCAATCAGCAAATATTTCGCAGATTTTGGCACACATGCACTCCTATTTTCAAAAGGAAGTAGAAACCAGCTTGGTGTTTCCTAATTTTAGGTCGAACTTAGCCATCGCTGTTGTTACAAACCTTAGTTACAGAAGTGAATGCCTAAATGCTCAAAGGAATGAATTGTTCACAGAAAACCTTTTCCCTGTGATATTACTAGCAATATCTATTTATTAGATAATTTTTAGTGTTGATCCTAATTTATTCCTCAATCCGCAGCAGTTTGCGATAAAATGCTTGAGAAAAATCTGTGCTGCGATTGCGTTTATAGTTATCCATCAGTTCAATTAAATAAGTTATAAATTCCGAATTCACCATCATCACTTCATAACTCAGTTCAGCATCACCTTGAAACTGCATTCGACAACGCGTTAAGTCTGAAGGTAGGGTGACAACATTCCAGGTGGCAACAAAAGGAATTGCTTCACTAGCTTCGATTCTCCGGTTTCCTTCCAAAACGCCTTTTTGATAAAGACTGATGGCATAGGGTAAGAAAGTGCGCTTGTTACCTTGAATGTAGGGCAGATAAACACTTGCTTGTTGCGGGCTAGCTGGCTGGAGTTGCTCAATAGACATCGTTAAATGCTCCTCAAGTTATGTAAAAGTAACTAGGGATAAGAAATGGGGAAAAGAAGCTGAGTATCCAGATTTCTGCACCCCAGTCCCTAGTTATAGAGTGTCTGATAGGGCGGAAAACTCCGACCTTGGTGGATTTGCTAACTTCACAACTGTTGTTAGCTAGGGATATCAGTTGGTTTCAATACTCAGTATTCCCAAAAAAATTTCTTGATCGTGCAACTCTGTTTGCTATGCTCCTCGCATTGGCATATTTTTGCTGGAAAAATTCTTGATGTTGTCCTAGTTGAGCAGTCGGGATGGGATTATTTAAATTTATAAATACTTAAAAAAATTAATAAATACATTTCAAGCTGTTAATAGTTCCTTGACCTTCAGTTGTAGCTTGAATTTTGCCTAAATACTTAATTAAGAGCAAAGTTACTGTTAAGAAATGTATGAATGTCATGTACAATAGGGCCGCATTGGCTTTTATGGAAGCTGAGAGCAATAAGAGTCAAAAATCTCCTCTATCTAAAGGTAGATGCTGTGATTGCGATTGATCTCAACAACTAGCTGTTGCTACTTGGCGATCGCTGTGCCTAAACCAGATTTGCCATCAAGAGGCAATTCTCCTGGCTCATTTTGAGTGAGAAGCGGCGGAAAAGTCCTGCCAATCTTAGGCTAGCTCAACGTTGCTCAAGGTTGTACAGTTTGGTGTTATCTGATTCTCAGCTTCTTTATTGGCTTAGACAAATAGTGGTTTTGGAATCAAGTAACCTATGCCAGCGAATTTCTGGCCCGAAGACGATTCTAGCAACGAGCTGGCTCCGCTCAACTCTCTGTTGTCTGACCTCTCAGCAACCGAGGAGTCAATTGTAGAGACAGACCCTTTGTTTCTACCATTCCGGTTTCAAGGACGCAGACGCAAAGCAGCTCTAGTTTTGACTATAGTTTGGAGTAGCACGATCGCGCTGCATTTAGTTTCCTGGGGTTCTTTGTTCGTACTGGGACTGACCACTATTCTAGGTATTCACGCTCTGGAGGTGGTATTTACCAGACCCCGCCGTCACCCAAAAAAAATAGAAGGAGATTTACCTTCTGTATCTGTAATGGTGGCAGCGAAAAATGAGGAAGCAGTAATTAGTCGATTAGTCAAGAGTCTTTGCAGTCTTGACTATCCAGATGGCAAGTACGAACTCTGGGTCATTGACGATAACAGCAGCGATCGCACGCCCCAGTTATTAACAGAACTGGCAAAAGAATATAAACAACTGAAAACTTTCCGACGTTCAGCACAAGCAACTGGTGGTAAATCTGGGGCATTAAATCAAGTGCTACCACTAACTAAAGGCGAAATTATCGCCGTGTTTGATGCTGATGCTCAAGTCTCACCAGAGTTGTTACACCAAGTAGTACCTTTATTTCAAAAAGAACAGGTAGGGGCGGTGCAGGTACGAAAAGCGATCGCCAATGCCAAAGAGAATTTTTGGACTAAAGGTCAAATGGCAGAAATGGCTGTTGATACCTATTTTCAGCAACAGCGAACGGCGTTGGGTGGGATTGGTGAACTGCGCGGGAACGGTCAATTTGTCCGGCGCACAGCCTTAGAAAGTTGTGGTGGTTGGAATGAAGAAACCATCACTGATGATTTAGACTTGACGCTGCGCCTACATTTAGACAACTGGGATATTGATTGTGTCTTCTCGCCAGCCGTAGAGGAAGAAGGCGTGACCAATGCGATCGCACTTTGGCATCAGCGCAACCGTTGGGCAGAAGGTGGATATCAGCGCTATTTAGATTACTGGGATTTGCTGCTCAAGAATCGACTTGGAACCCGCAAAACCTGGGATTTATTGAGCTTTATGCTGATTATGTATATTTTACCGACAGCAGCGATACCAGATTTATTAATGGCGATCGCCCTTCATCGTCCCCCCATCTTCGGCCCAATTACTGGTTTGTCTGTATCTCTCTCAGTGATTGGTATGTTCACTGGTTTGCATCGGATACATCAAGGGCAAAAATTCCAGTTGTCTACATATTTAGTTTTACTGCTGCAAACCCTACGTGGCACCTTATATATGTTCCACTGGTTTGTTGTCATGAGCAGTACCACCGCCCGAATGTCATTCCGTCCCAAACGCCTAAAATGGGTGAAAACAGTACATACAGGGGTGGAATGAAAAATGGGCATGGGGCATTGGGCATGGGGCATTGGTAATTGGTATTTATTACCTTTTCCCCTTTTTTCCTTGTCCCTTTTCCCTGTATGCTTTCTTAATCATCAAAATCTGCTTCATCCATTAAGCCAGAATCAGTCATAGTACCGCCAAAATCTAAAGCATCATCTGACAAGCGGATTATTTGTCCTTGAAAAAATTCTGCTAATCGCTGTGCTGCGATCGCAACTTCATCCGTTTCCCATTCGCTAGGGGGTGGTGCTGGTGTAGGGGTTGGTGGTGGCAAAGTTTGTACACCACCTCTACCTGTAGAGGATGGCTCTGTTCTCGTTGGCGCAGGTATTGGTGGTGGTGCTGGTACAGGTGCTGCTTTCGGGGTTTCTGGTTGCGGTATCGGCGCTACTGTTGTGTTTTGGTTGTTGTACCTGGGAGTAGGTGGTTGTTGAACACGAGTAGAGTCTGCTGGTAAAGCGTTCCTTTTAACCGAAATCCTGGATGTAGAGGTTACTTGTTCCAGAGTTACTTCAACTTCACGCTGAAAAGTCTGCTGGAAAGCTCCCTTCATCATTGACAGATCAGATTTAAGTGTTTCATACCATTTTGCGCCTTTGACAGCAATACGGGCTACATTACCTTTAAACTCTACTAGTTGGCACATTTGCCCTAATAAAGCTTGCCTAGAAGGAGGAAAATTGGTACACACCTGTTGCCAAATTTTAGTTAAATCATATTGTGCTTCTTCAATAGCTTCTGCACTTACTGATTCAATTATTGCCGGTTCGACAGGAATAGATACAGGTTCTGGGCTACTTTGTGAAACTGAGTTAGCTGCTAAATTATGATTTGTTGTTGGTTCAGCAACTTGATGATTTTGGGCAACTGCTGGAGGGTTGTGATTTGTTTGTGAATAAACAGGAGATGGTGCAGAAACTTGCTGATTTTGCGGCGATGGGGCAGGAAGGCTAGGTGATATTTCTGTTTTTGGAACTCTGGGTGGTACACTGGCGGCTTGTACTGGAATGTTGGCAGTAGGTAATAATCCCAGCAATATCACCTCTAACCACAAACGTGGTTGGGTAGTGTTTTTGATTTGTACTTCTGCTTCGCGTAAATTTTTCTGTCCCGCTAAAATTGTGCTGGCTTCTAGCTTTTGAGCCAATGCAATTAAGGCTTGCCAGGTTTCCTGAGTACAAACAACTAAATCTTGACGGTTGGGTGCAGTCTTGGCAATTAGCAAATCACGGTAAGCAGCAGCGAGATTTTGCAGAATAGTTAATGGTTCTCGACCGCGATCCAAGATTTTGCGAGTGCAATCTAAAACTGCTTCGGCATTATCCTGAGCGATCGCACTTAACAATACTACTAAGTCCCGTTCGCTCACAGAACCAACTAAATCCCAGACTCTATCGGGCGTAACTTCACCAGATAATAGCGCTAATTGGTCGAGGAGACTTTCTGCATCTCGCAATCCCCCCTGAGCAATTTGGGCAACTAAAGTTACAGCATCTAGAGAAATATTAATATTTTCTTTTTGGGCGATCGCGCTTAAATGCTTGACCATCGCCTCTAAGTTAATACGTCTAAAATCAAACCTTTGACAGCGAGAGATAATTGTCGGCAATACTCGCTGGGGGTCGGTTGTTGCTAAGACGAATACTACATGTTTAGGTGGCTCTTCTAGTGTCTTTAATAACGCATTGAATGCCTGGGTACTCAGCATGTGGCAATTATGCACCAAAAGCCCATTAGCCACAAAGTTGTGATTATCTTCGACTTCAATGTCATAAACTGGCTCAACCCCAGCGAGGTGGACAGATTCTACCGTTGCCAAACTTGTATCCCATTGTCGGGATTGAGTTAGAGAGATTACCTTTAAATTGGTGTCCTGAGGCAAATCGACGGATGCGTCCATCCGTACCGAATTTGTAAATGAGGCTACCGCATCCACATTCACAGGCGATAGTATCTTCACTCCTTCTTTTACGTCCCTTGCTGCTATCCATCCCCGATCTGTCCTAATTAAATGATTGCCAGTACATCTAATTTCTCCATGAGTTGTCTTGATAACCAAGGTTTGACGTTTTCCTTGGTCTAACCACCGTACAACAGGCTTAAATTCCCAATTCCCTGATAATTCGTTGTAACTTAAAACTTTTTTGCCCTGAATAGTAGGGTCGTCAATTCTGACGAGTCCTTCATCAGTTAAGACTAAAGAGTCGCCAGTTAGACATTCGTCGATGACGTACACCTTGTAGCGACACTGCACAGGCGCAAACTGCGCTTTTTCAATAATTTCTCGGATATTATCGACACCAGTATTGCTGGCTGCGTCAATTTCAATCACATCCAAAGAGTAGCCTTGAGTAATTCCCTGACAGACATCACATTTGCCGCAAGGTTGAGCAGTGGGCTTACCACTCGCCAGACAATTGAGGGATTTGGCAAGAATACGCGCGCTGGAAGTTTTGCCTGTACCTCTAGGGCCAGTGAACAAATAGGCGGGGGCGATTTTAGCTGAGTTGATCGCATTTGTGAGGGTAGTAGCGATCGCCTCTTGTCCGACTAATTCCGCAAAACTCTTTGGGCGATACTTATGGTGCAGGGGTTCGTAAGACATAAGATGATAGCACCCAGTAGAGTTGAAGATTTTACTATTGTAGACTACCAGAACTGCACCATAGGTTGCTCTGGGATGGAACTTTGGCGTTTAACGATGAGTTCTAGAAAGTTTTGCAGATTAACGCTATAGTACAGTGCGATCGCCTAAACACTGAAGAAATCTGAACAAAAGATTAATTTACTCGATAGATACCCAGGTTTAGCCTAAATAGGGCTACTTTAAAAAAGTCATCACACCTAAAAGCACTTTATTGCTTTTAGCTCTGTGCATCAGTAGGGTGTTTAAAATGATGACGGATTCAGGCTAGGTAAGCCCAGTCCGCCACAATTACTGCAAATTAATTTACAAAGTGGATGGTTATAGTTATTTGCCATAGCCCCATTTTGCCCAGTCAACCAGTTACTAAATAAACACCGATCGCTAAAATTCTTAGGGTAATCAAACTCAAAAAAAGTCCAGAATCAAGCGGCGATGAATTCCGTCATCTAGGACTTTGCGGCACCAAGGGGAGGAGATACAATCATGCAGCAAATGCTCAGGAGGTTAGTTCAATGGCTGAAAAACTTGTTTCAGGGCTTGTTTGGGCGTAAAAAAACTCGCCCGCAAGTGCGTGCAGAGGTACCCAAACAACCACCACCAACACTCAGCGATACCGATTTAGAATTTCTGTTCAACGAATTGTTGGAAGGAGTCCACCAAGCACGCGGTCAAGCATGGGCACAAAAGTGGCTACATAATATTGAAAATCGCATACCCACAGAACGTTGGGTAGAGTGGTTGCGACGCTTGGGCGAAAGATTACTAGCAGCCCCTACACCTAATAATGAAATGGCAGCGCGGTTAGTGCAGTTGGGTGATTTAGGCGTTGGTGAGGTAGGAGATGTTGCCTATGATATCGGAATGCAATTGTTGACACGCAATCAAGGCGAACCAATTTGGGAATATGATGGGCCAGATGCTACCAACCCCTCACCACCTCCAGAAATTGACTCTGTAGCAACTGCAACAGCCACAGCCGAAAATAATTCAACAGAAGCCTACGAAACTGTTACTTTAGAACAGTTGTTTGTAATGATGCAGCAAGATGAAAATTTATGCCAGCAAGTTGCCCAACAACTGGGGCTGGAGACGACCGATCCACAAGTCATCATTCAAGAATTGATTAATCAATACCATGCTGCTAATCAAGCAGCTACAGAACAAGCAGCTACAGAACCAACAGAATCATGAATACTCAGATGAAAATATTGTTACCGCCGAGGATCATAAAGTTTTTGTAATTGTACTCATGAGTTTTTACGTAATTCATGATCTTTTTAACACAACGATGGCTACAATCTAGGTTAAATAAAAATCCAAGAGTGTGACAGATGCTCAGGCGTCTAATTGAATGGCTAAAAAACTTGTTCCAGCTTCCTTTTAGTAATCAAAAAGCTGGTTCTCGAAATACCGCAAGGGGATACGGGGTGGCAAAGTCACCACCGGAACTTACCAATGCGGATCTAGAACTGTTGTTTACCCAGCTGCTGGAAGGTGTGCATCAAGCCAGAGGACGTCAGTGGGCGCTGAAGTACCTGCAACGGATGGAACACCGGATTTCTGATGAACGCTGGATCGATTGGTTGCTGAATTTTGGTGAAAGATTGTTAAATTCCCCAGCACCTAACCAGCAAATAGCAGGGCGAATGATCCAACTGGGTGAACTTGGTGTTGGCAGAATCGGAGAACTTGCTTATGACATTGGTTTGACTTTGTTGAAGCGTAACTCCGCAAGTAGTTATGAAGCAATTGACGATTTTGATCGTCGTTTGGGCATGGAAAGCACTACCCCTGAAGATAATTTTCACAATACTCCAGGACAGGAATTGATCCGCAACTTGGGCGAAAGGTTATGGGATTATGAGGAGGAAGATACCGAATCCACAATTCCCATACCAGAGATGATGTCTGTGGAGGAAGCATGGACAGGCAATATTGGGGAAGTGTTATGGGAATATGACGGCGAAGATGCTGCCCCAAAAGCTGCTATCCTTAATCCTTCAGAAGATGATGCGATCGCCAATTTATTTGATTTGTTCTTAGAACCGCCTGATGATGAAGAAACAGACACAGAAATCATCACGCCGGTTACTGATTTAAATCCGCTTCCTGAAGAACCTCTGCACACTGCACCCCCAGCAGCAGAAGTAACTACTCCCACACCACCAGAGGTAGATACTAGCCTGGTTCCCCCAGCAGAAGAACAACCCACCGAAATTTCCCAAGCGCCGACATGGGATAAATCTTTAGCCAAATTAGAGCCTAACGTCGCTCAAGCTTTGGATGAGTTGTTAGTCAGGTTGGATCAAAGTACTTCCTTAGTCCAAGAACTGGCTTCGGAACTAGCCATTCAACGCCAAAGTTCGCAAATCATACCGCAACCCCAAATTGATCGGGCGCAAGCATGGTTTTATCAAGGGTTGCAACAAGCGAGAACAGGTGATTTATTAGGTGCGATCGCATCTTATGATGCAGCGATCGAACTGAAACCCCATGTTGATGAATACTGGTTTAATCGGGGTTTAACACTGTTTCATTTAGAACATTTTAATGAAGCGATCGCATCTTATGACAGAGCTATAGAACTACGTCCCGATTACTACAAAGCTTGGTATAACCGGGGGGGAATTCTCGGAGAATTAGGGCAATTTGATGATGCAATTGTCTCCTTTGAGCGAGTAATTGCCATCAAGCCCGATTTCTCGGAAGCTTGGGCTAGCAGAGGTTTAGCGTTGATGAAGTTAGGGCTGTTATGGGAAGCTATAGAAAGCTATGACCAAGCCTTAGCGTTGGAACCCCAAGACCCCGAAAACTGGTATTATCGCGGCATAGCACTGGGTATCAACGAACAACATGAAGAAGCGATCGCTTCTTACGATAAAGCGTTAGAAATTGACCCCGATTACTATGAAGTTTGGATTGATCGCGGCGTAGTCCTGTTTAATTTAAAACAATGGTCAGAAGCGATCGCCTCCTGGGACAAAGCCCTCTCGATTCACAACGATTTCTACTTAGCTTGGTATAACCGAGGTGTGGCTTTAGATAATTTAGGTAGACGCGAAGAAGCGATCAACTCCTACAAGAAAGCGATTGCCATCAACCCCGAATTCCATTTAGCCTGGTATAACCAAGCAGTCGCCTTGTTTTATTTAGGAAGCTATGCTGATGCGATCGCTTCCTATGATAGTGCTTTAGAAATCAAACAAGATTACTGGGAAGCTTGGATTGGGCGGGGAACGGCTGCGGGTAATTTAGTGAATGTTGATGCACTTTCCGGTTTATTCACGAAAATTACAGATACCAGTTCCGCCTTGAAGCAAACTGGCTATGAGGGTAAAGTAGCTAGCTACGAAGCCGGCTTAAAATATGTCCGCCCCGACACTCACCCCGAAGGTTGGGGTAGATTGCATTTAGCGATCGCCAATACTCATTACGATTACGGTAAGAAAAATGCAGCTAGCCGCACTCCTTGGCAAAAAGCGGTAGCAGAGTATAATCAGGCACTCTTAACTCTGACTAGCGAAGATTTTCCGCAGTTGCATTTGGAAGTGTTGCAATCTCTCATTAAAACCCTTGTCGGTTTGGGACAAACAGCACAAGCACAAGACTTACTGCAATACAGTACCGATTTATTAAGAGAATTACTCACTGATTCCACCCGTCCCGATGATAGTAAAAAGCAGTTAGCTTTAAGATTTGCTGGCTTGCGGCAATTAATTGTTGATTTAGCCGTAGAGTATGGTGATTTAGTAGAAGCTTGGGAAATTGCCGAACAAGCGAAAAATGCTTGTTTAACTTGGCAGCTTGATGGTTGGCAAGAAGAAATTGCATCCATCAGCTATTCTGAAGTTCAACTGCTATTAAATCCTCAAACAGCAATTATTTACTGGCATATTAGCCCAGCTTCTGTACACACCTTTGTACTCAAGGATCAAGCGCCTTCACCCATCCTCATATTTACACCTATGCAAGATACAGGTGTATTTAACTTAGGCAGAACCACATCACGTTTACAAGAATTACCTCTACCAGAAGGAGTCAGACGTTTAATTACCTTTGAAGATTGGTTAGAAGATTGGAATCAACAATATCAAGAATATAGTAGCCTTGCTGAAGATAAACAAAATCAAATCAACCATTCCTGGCGGATGGATATGGAGCAAAGGCTATCCGAGCTAAAAGATATTCTCAATATTCCTAGTATTATTCAGGAATTGGAAGGAATTACACATCTAATTTTAATTCCCCACCGTGATTTACAAAGATTGCCTCTCCATGCCCTATTTTCCGGCTCTAATCAACCAGAATATTTATCAAATTTAGAATCGAATTTCACAATTAGCTACTTACCCAGCGTCCAAATAGGTTTATCCATAAAACCAGAAACCATTGGTGATAAACATAATCAAGTACTACTTAGCGTTGAACATCCTCAAAGTACAGATTATCCGCCCTTAAAATTCGCTAAACTGCAATCTGAAATTGTTAATCATATATTCCCTAATTCCTATCGTATCCAAGGGTTACAAGCTGATAAACACATCGTTAAAAATGCCCTAACTGATGATTATCATATTCTACATTTTACAGGTCATATCATTAACAATTTCAGCGAACCGCAAAAATCAGAATTAGTTTTAGCGGGTGAAGATAAGTTGACTTTAGCAGAAATTAGTCAACCATCTTTAGTAAGTTACAACCTAGTTAACCTATCAGCTTGCGAAATTACAACTAATAATAATCATCCTATTACTAGTGAGTATGTAAGTTTAATTAATGCTTTCTTACATGTTGGAGTATCCCAGGTTTTAAGTACTTTATGGACTGTAGAATCAGTAGCTAATGATTTAGTAGTTTTAGAATTTTACCGACGGCTACAACCAGATCAACCAGCCGTCAATACATTAGCTGAAGTCACAGCTTGGTTGAGAGAACTAACTGCCAGAGACCTGACCAAATGGTATGAAGATTTACTCAATAATCTCCATCCTGAAGATTTAAGAATCAGGACTCATGTAGCAACACAAATGTACAGAAGCAGTAAACTTTCCCCAGAACAAAAACTATACAATCATCCCTATTATTGGGCAGCGTTTACAATCACGTATCGGGGGATTGGTGATTAGGGACTGGGGATTGGGAGATGAGGGAGATGAGGGAGATGAGGAAGGAGAAATACCAATTACCAATTACCCATTACCCATTACCCATTACCAATGACAAATGACAAATGACAAATGACAAATGACAAATGACAAATGACAAATGACAAATGACAAATGACAAATGACAAATGACAAATGACAAATGACAAATGACCAAATGAAAAATTATGGAAACTCAAGCAGAAAACTCTACCAGACTAACTTGTGAAGTAGAACTTACATTAGAGGTGATTGGTGGACGTTGGAAAGTTTTAATTATTAGAGAACTGATGTCAGGTGTAAAACGCTTTGGTGAGTTACAAAGGGCATTACATGGTATTACGCAAAAGATGCTTACCCAACAGCTAAGGGAAATGGAAGAGGATGGTATTATCCATCGTGAAGTTTATCCCCAAATTCCCCCGAAAGTAGAATATTCACTTACAGCTTTAGGTGAAAGCTTGCAACCCATTCTCAACGCCATGCATGAATGGGCTGTAAAACATTCTGCTCAAATCCGCCGCCAGCGAATCTGAATAAGGGCTGAAAATCAAAAGTCAAAGAGTCAACAGTCAACAGTCAACAGTCAACAGTCAACAGTCAACAGTCAACAGTCAACAGTCAACAGTTACTCTTCCTCATCTTCCCCAATCCCCAATCCCCATGTATAAACCTTTCATCACCTCTGCGAAAATTTGGGTATGTTTGGGGATTCTTATTTGGATATAAGTAGTACAATTGTTCTAGTAAGCAACTTTAATTCCCAACTTTCAGCAACTTGAGTGCGTAGCTGCATAGCAGCTTAACGTTAGACATCGCCTTCTAGTAATCACCCAAGGCGGTTGATTTGTTGTGCAATATTGGGGAGTTTTTAGGAGGTCAACATCATGATCGCACAAGTACAGCCTGTAATTCCCGCTCCGGTTGACTCTAAAGTAGTTAAAAAATCTGAGTTTGAGCAATACGCCCAAGAAAAAGCCAATGCTTTAAAAAATGCTAGTGGAGAAGGATTTTCGCTGCTTTCGCTAGCTGATGTTACTAAAACAATTTTACATCATGCCTTTTGGTTAGCGGAACAAAAACAACAGCTTTCATTGAGACAGTATAAACAGTTATTGGTTGAACAAGGCTGGAAAGGTGAAGAAAAAAAATATCTGAAGATTGCAGCTGTATTTGGTGAATTTTCGCCCCAGGATTTAGCACAAATTGAACCTTTGACTGTGTATCAGCTAGCAAATAACAATAATAAGTATAAGCCAGTAATAGATGCGCTTTTAGAATTGAGGGCGATTACTCAAGAAGCCGTACGTTCTCTAGTTAAAGAAAAACGTACCCCCAGAGAACCAAAACCAGAAAAACCTAGTATTTGGCGGCGTACAAAGAATGGTGGTAGATATTGCCAAATTCCAAGCATTCATGAGGAAGATGAGCACACAGGCGTGACTCTGCAAAACATGATTGACACAGAAGGTTTGAGCGCTCAACAAATAGTAGCAGAAGCGATCGCACTCCGAAAGGCATATAAGGAAGGACTGTTAGTTGTAGTAGAGGAAAACAAAAATTAACTCTGGCATAAATTTGAGCAAAATAACCATTATTTAGGGGGTGAAGGGACTAACAAGTATAGCCCTTTCACCCCCTTGGTAAATATCAAAAAATCAGAAATAAAAACTCCACCCACAAAGGCATGGAGCATGGGGAATAAGTTTCCAATGCCCCATGCCCATTGCCCAATGCCCTAAGCGGCGGGGCGGCTATTCTTATCCATACACAAAGTAATGAAGTTTCCCGCCGCTTTCTATTAAAAACAGCCAGCAATCATTCCACCCAATAAGATAAAACCAATCCAGACATTTTGACGGAACATCTTGCCATAAATAGGGTTGGGTAAATTTGGGTTACTTAACTTGATGGATTGCCAAACCCAGCCAATTGTGGCAATTACTAAGCTAATCCAAAATGCTAGGTGAAGGTGAATCACAACTCCTAAGTCAGCTAGTAAAGCTATTGTGCCGACAAAGAAAATCGCAATGGCTAAAGGTGCGTAATTCCCAAAAAATAGAGCGCTAGAATTAACACCAATTCGCCGATCATCTTCCTTGTCGCTCATCGCATATACAGTATCAAATCCTAATGTCCACAGTACAGTTGCACCCCAAAGTAACCAAGTCGGTTGGGAAATGTTTTGTGTAACTGCACTCCAGCTAATTAAGACAGCAAAACCCCAAGCAATTGACAGCACTAATTGCGGTACGGGAAACACTCGCTTCGCGCCTGGATATAGCAAAATGACGGGAACTGCTGCTGCTGATAACCAAAAAGTTAAAGGATTAAGATAAAACGCCAAAACTGCGGCACAAGCCAGCGCCACTAAGCCGACAACAATCCCAACTTTAATGGAAAGTGTACGGGCAGCTAGGGGGCGATCGCGAGTTCTTTCTACTTCCGGATCGATATCCCGATCCCACAAATCATTGACAACACATCCAGCTGCACTGGTGGCGAGAGTACCTAAAATAATTACGCCAACTAAAGGCAAAGGTGGTTTACCTGCGGCGGCTAAAAACACAGCCCACAGTGCAGGAATCATCAGGATTAATCGTCCTTCTGGTTTATGCCACCGCAAAAGCCGAATAATTATCAGCCACATCGGTTCGGAGTTGCTTTCTGGCGTTCTTAACATAGAAGTAAACAAAAAATCAAGTAATTACTTTAGCTAGATGAATTAACACATCTTTACATCTATAGAATATCTTTATTTGCTATTTGTAAAAACACAACCTAAACTTGCATCCTTAGATATATCTAAAAGGTCAATTTAGTTGTGAGCAGCAGAGTGAATATTTTTGATCAAGGTTGAGTCAATCTTCACTTAACCTTTATGACCCCGACACACCAGTTTTTACTATCCTTACTAACAGAGAGAAAACTAGATGCTAAGTTTAGTTTCGACTAACCACGTGAGCATTCCCACTCCGACATTTAAGCAAAATCGGATTATTGCTGCCATTGACCTAGGTACCAATTCTCTGCACATGGTAGTGGTAAAAATTGACGCTACCCTACCGGCTTTTAGCATTATTGCCAGAGAAAAAGAAACTGTGAGACTAGGCGATCGCGATCTGGCTACAGGTAATCTGAAACTAGAAGTAATGGACAGGGCGATCGCAGCTTTAGGACGCTTTCAAACAGTTGCCGAAACTTCCAATGCGGAAACTATCGTGGCTGTCGCAACTAGCGCTGTGCGCGAAGCACCCAATGGTAAAGATTTTTTACACAGAGTCTTCGTTGATTTAGGTTTAAGCGTTGACTTAATTTCTGGACAAGAGGAAGCGCGGCGTATCTATTTGGGTGTGCTGTCGGGGATGGAATTTCACAACCAACCGCACATGATTATTGATATTGGCGGTGGTTCTACAGAATTAATTTTGGGGGATAGTAATGAACCACGCACGCTCACAAGTACTAAAATTGGTGCAGTCCGCCTGACTGGTGAGTTAATCACCACAGATCCCATCAGCAACGCCGAGTTTCAATATCTCCAAGCCTATGCACGGGGGATGTTAGAACGTTCTGTAGAAGAGGTAATTGCAAACCTCAAATTTGGGGAATCGCCACGTTTAGTAGGTACCTCTGGCACGATTGAAACCTTAGCACTGATCGATGCCAGGGAAAAATTAGGTTATGAACCTTCCACACTCAATGGCTACCAATTAAGCTTAAAAGACTTAAGAGATTGGGTAAATCGCCTACGGAAACTGAGTAACGTTGAAAAAACTGCGATACCAGGTATGCCAGATAAGCGGTCGGAAGTTATACTGGCAGGCGCAGTAATATTACAGGAAGCTATGACCCTTTTGGGCGTTGAATCAATAACAACTTGTGAGCGTTCTTTGCGCGAAGGTGTAATCGTGGACTGGATGCTAGCCCACGGTTTAATCGAAGATAAACTGCGTTTCCAAAGCTCAATTCGGCAGCGTAGTGTACTCAAACAAGCTAATAAATACCAAATTAATTTAGAGCATAGCGATCGCGTCGCTGGATTTGCCCTTAGTATATTTGATCAAACTCAAAACAAATTACACTTTTGGGGTGAGGAAGAACGACAATTACTATGGGCTGCTGCGATATTACATAATTGCGGTCATCATGTCAGCCATTCATCTCACCACAAACATTCTTATTATCTAATTCGCAATAGTGAATTACTCGGTTATACCGAAAGCGAAATCGAAATCATTGCCAACATAGCGCGCTATCATCGCAAATCTGCGCCCAAGAAAAAGCATGAGAATTTTCGTAACTTGCTCACGAAACAACACCGCCAAATAGTTAGCCAATTAAGTACGCTTTTAAGATTAGCAGTGGCTTTAGATAGACGACAAATAGGCGCTATTGAAAAGGTACAGTGTGAATATCATCCACACACCATAAAATTTTACCTGCGAATTTTCCCATCCCATCCAGATGATGACTGTGCCTTAGAACTATGGAGTTTGGATTACAAAAAATCGGTATTTGAGGCAGAGTTTAACGTCCACTTAATCACAACTTTAGAACCTTATACGATGTCTATTAATTCATAGTTTACGCCGTTAATATTGCCACAGGCTAGCTATTTCTAATAACAATTGAAAGTATACAGCCCTTTTGGTGCGTGATTGCTTTAAACATCACGCACTACCAATGACATCAAAAACAACGCGTTAAGGAAAAGCCAAGCTATAAAATCTAAGGAAAATTGATCGCGTCATTACTTTGATTGCTATAGCAGATAACGTAATCAGAATTAATCCACCCTTCTTTATTTGCTAATTTTGGGTTTGATTCTGGGATAACGCGTACTTTAATCCAGGGTGTTGGAGTGGCATTTAAGGTTGATATGTCACGCATTAATAATGTGACGTTGTTACCATTATCTAAACCAGCTTCAACTTTTCCGCCTGGTGTACGTCGTAAACTTAACTGTCCTTTCACAAGTCCAGTTACTTCGCACATCGCTGGTTTGACTTCAGCGATTTTTGCGTTACATTTAAGGGCTGCTGAACTTACCCAACCTTCCAAAAATTTATCTTTCGGAGATTCAGAATCAATCACTTTTACATATAGCCAATTTTCAATACCTTTTGCAAGTACTTCCAACCTTGCATCTTCGTATAAATTGATGAATCCTGCACTCTCAAATTCTTGTTGTGGTTTTGCTAGGTAAAAAAATAAAGCTTCTTCATATCCCAGTTTCTTTGATTGACAAATAACTTTTTTTGTTTGTGCTTTGTTTGCTGTCGCTGCATTTGCAATCAGGCTAGGAGTAACATTAACTAACCCTAAGCTCAAAAACGCAAAAGCTATTTTTGATAACAATTTATACTTTTTAACAGGTGAGTTAAAAGCCGATAAATTGCGTTTAGACTTATCTGATAAAATATATAACGCCTTACTGTTATTCATAATTGCTAGATAAAGTATTCAAAAGCACTAAATATCTAACTTAGCTTTTTTACTTTTGAAACGCCTACCCAATGTCACTTAAATAATTTCTTGCAGTCAAAACCAGTATATTTACATATTTTGGCAAAATTTTAGTTGAGAATTTAAGCTTGTTAAGCCATCACACTTATACAATGCTGGAATTTAATTCTATTTCCACTATTTTTCAAGAGGATAGTAGGGATTAATAAGTGTCTAACGTCACAGCCAGATACTTTGACAAAAACTCTGAGGCTTCTGGAATTTATTAGTGCTACACTGTATTCAATATCAAACCTCTACAAATCGCTAGCGAGATAGCTGAAATGAAGTAGTAACAACCTCATGTTGCACTCCAGCAACAAATGTCAAAACATAATCACCACAAGCAGTTTGACAGGTTACTTCAAAAAATCATGTTCTAAAAATATTGTGATTTAGCCGTGAGCACATTCTCTGCGGCTTGGTTTGTTGTGTACCGAATCTACCCGGAATTGTTGTTAATCAACGGGTGGAAGTTGGGGAATTGAGGTTTGAGAAGAATGCAGAAAAAATCAATATTATTAGCTGAGAATTTAGCTTATCAACTTAGTTCAACCAGGACTTTATTTGAGAAAGTTCAGGTAAGTATTGCCCCAGGCGATCGCATCGCTTTAGTTGGTAGTAATGGTGTGGGTAAATCAACCCTTTTGAAGATACTTGCAGGAGAAATTACGCCTAGCAATGGTTCTGTATTGTGCAAACATAATATTTACTATTTGCCCCAAATCAGTACCATCAGGCAAGAAATTACTGCAGAAACAGTACTCGATTTCTTAAGTTCTAAATCTGATGAATGGTGGCAGATTGAGGAGATTTTACAGACACAATTCCACACCACCCTGGACTTATCATTATCCATGAGTAACTTGAGCGGTGGAGAACTCACAAAATTATTTCTCGCAATTGGCTTATCTCAAGCACCAAACATACTATTGCTAGACGAACCCACAAATCACATGGATCTGCTAGCGCTAGAAAATTTAAGGCAATTTCTAGTAAATTTCTCTGGTGCATATATCATTGTCTCTCACAAGCCTTTCTTCTTAGATCAGGTAACAGAAGTTACTTGGGAACTGACATCTGAAGGGGTGAAAGTATATGGAGGTAATTTTTCGGAATATCGCCAACAAAAAGAAATCGAGTTAGCAGCCGCAGTGCGATCGCATGAAGTCTCCAGAAAAGAACTCAAACGCGTCCAAACTACAGCTATGCAAGAACAGCAGCGCGCCGCGCAATCTCAGCGTCAAGGGCGTGCTAAGTTTCTCAATGGCAGTATTGATCGCGCCTCAGCCGGATTGATTAAAACCAAAGCCGAGGCTGCTTCTGGGAATGCCAAAAAGAAGCACGAGCTTGCAGTAGTAAAAGCTACGCTAAATGTGGCAGATACTAAAGTAAAAACCACAAAAGCAACCAGTATTCAATTAGCCGAAAAAGCTCAAAAACGCCGCAACTTGATTGATATTCAAGATGCCAATCTTTGGGTATCAGAGCGCTTATTGATACAAAACATCCAACTGCATATTACCTCAGGCGATCGCATAGCAATTGTCGGCGCAAATGGTTCAGGTAAATCGACTCTCGCCAAAGCCATTCTGCAAATGGAACAGCCAGCAGCAGTTTTGGCTGGGGGTGAAATTTTACTCGCACCAGCCATGAAAGCCGTATATCTCGATCAAACCTATGAACTAGTCAATCGCCAGCAGACGATTTTACAAAATATGCAAGCCGCGAACCCTAGCCTCAGCTATCAATTGCTACGTCAACAGCTAGGACACTTTTTATTTAAATATAATGACGTTCACAAAAGTACATCAGTATTGAGTGGAGGAGAATTAGCCAGATTAGCGATCGCAATGATCAGCATCTCAGAAATTGACCTGTTAATTCTCGATGAGCCGACTAATAACTTAGATATCGAAACCGTTGAGCAAATGATAGTAGGTATCAACGAGTATCAAGGCGCGCTGTGGGTAATTTCCCACGATTTAGATTTCCTCAACCGCATCAACATTACTCAAAGTTACAAGTTAAGTAACCAAGCCTTGCAATTCACCAGCTATTTACCCAGTACACCACAGCAGTATTATCAAGAACTGCTGGAATGTCATCAATTGGGTAATGGGTAATGGGTAATTGGTAATTGGTAATGGGTAATTGGTAATTGGTAACAATAATTTCCCTTTTTTCCTTTTCCCCTTTCCCCTTTTCCCCCTCATCCCCAGTCCCCAGTCCCCAATCCCCAGTCCCTAATCCCCAATCCCTAATCCAAAAGTAGAAGCCGCAAAGCGTGGGAGCAAGTTATAATTCTCTTGCGGAGAGACGTAACAAAAATTTATGAGTAACCCCCTTTTACAAGCTTTCTTTGTCGGGAGAGCAGTTGCTGAAGTAGTGAACGAACGCTTAGAAGTCGCTTTGACTGATGCTTTGAGCGAAATTGGCAAATTTGACGCTGAAGCGAGAGAACAGTTACGCCAGTTCACAGATGAGGTGCTAGAACGGGCAAATCGCGCAGCTGAGGCTGCTGGTACTGGTCAGTCTACTACAGTGCGTGGCCCCAGTGGCTCTGACCCTGTTGATTTGCAAGCGATGATTGATGAACTACGGGCAGAAATCGCTTTATTACGTACTGAATTACAAAAGTATCGTAGTAGTTCTGTGTAAAAGCTGCGAACAATCCACTAGGAAGCATATTTTAGTCATTGGTCATTAGTCATTAGTCATTAGTCATTAGTTATTAGTCACGAGACAAATGACACCTGACAACGGACAAATGACATTTGATCGCAAACATTTTAGGAATCAGAGTGTCTTTTCTTCCAAGTGATTCGGTGACAAACCAACGGTACGCAAACAATATGGAAAAAGGTTATTCGGATAAGGCATACCGTTGGAATCGTGAAAACTATTCTAGCCGACGGCGTTTTATTGATATTTGGTCGTTTGTTTTGACCTTAATGTTCAAGCTTTGGCGATACAACAAAGCTTGGAGTTATCCTGGTGGGATGACAGAGGCCAAGCAAGCTGCAAGGCGCAAAGCACAGGCAATTTGGATTCGTAACACCCTGCTAGATTTAGGGCCTACCTTTATTAAAGTAGGGCAATTATTTTCCACCCGTGCTGATATTTTCCCGGTCGAATATGTAGACGAACTAGCAAAGTTACAAGACAAAGTACCCGCCTTTAGTTATGAGCAAGTAGAGGCGATTATTGAGCGAGAACTAGGTAAGAAAATTCCGGAACTGTTCCAGAGTTTTGATCCGGTTCCGCTAGCGGCTGCTAGTTTGGGACAAGTACATAAAGCCATCTTATATACAGGCGAAGCAGTTGTTGTCAAAGTACAACGTCCAGGACTGAAAAAATTATTTGAAATAGATTTACAAATTCTTAAGGGAATTGCCCGTTATTTTCAAAACCATCCTAAATGGGGACGGGGGCGAGATTGGATTGGAATTTACGAAGAATGTTGTCGCATTCTTTGGGAAGAAATTGATTACCTCAATGAAGGGCGTAACGCTGATAGTTTTCGGCGTAACTTTCGCGGCTATGAGTGGGTGAAAGTACCGAGGGTACATTGGCGTTATACTTCGTCGCGAGTACTGACCTTGGAATATGTTCCTGGCATTAAAATTAGCCAATATGAAGCATTAGAAGCTGCGGGTTTAGACCGCAAGGTGATTGCCCGTCAAGGTGCCCAAGCATACCTAATTCAACTGCTCAATAATGGGTTTTTCCATGCCGATCCGCACCCAGGAAATATAGCTGTTGGCCCAAATGGCGACTTAATATTTTACGATTTCGGCATGATGGGGCGGATAAAATCTAACATCCGCGAAGGGCTAATGGAAACGCTGTTTGGGATTGCCCAAAAAGATGGCGATCGCGTTGTCCAATCCCTGATCGACTTAGGAGCGATCGCACCAACCGATGATATGGGGCCAGTGCGGCGTTCTGTCCAGTATATGCTGGATAATTTCATGGATAAGCCGTTTGAAAATCAATCAGTGGCGGCAATCAGTGACGACCTGTACGAAATAGCTTATAATCAACCATTTAGATTTCCAGCAACCTTCACTTTTGTGATGCGAGCTTTTTCTACTCTTGAGGGAGTCGGCAAGGGCTTAGATCCAGAATTTAATTTTATGGAAGTTGCTAAACCATATGCAATGCAGCTGATGACCGATATGAATGGTTCTGAGGGCAATAGCTTCCTCAATGAATTAAGCCGTCAAGCAGTTCAAGTTAGTACCACTGCTTTTGGGTTACCCCGGAGACTAGAAGATACACTAGAAAAGCTAGAGCGAGGTGACATGCGTATGCGAGTCCGTTCTCTAGAAACTGAACGCTTACTGAGGCGACAAAGTAATATTCAGATAGGTATTAGTTACGCTCTCCTCGTCAGTGGATTTACGCTTTCAGGTACGATTTTATTGGTGAATCATTATGTATTGTTAGCAGTATTAGCAGGCTTAATTGCAGCGGCGATCGCAGTACTACTTATCCGCTTACTTTTACGTCTCGAACGTTATGAACGTATGTATTAATGTTGCAGTAAAAATTTATGAAACTTAACTTCGCGGGTCTGAGCGATCCGGGACTGATTCGTTCTAATAACCAAGATTCCTACTATATCGACCCAGAGAAACGATTTTGTATCGTTGCTGATGGGATGGGTGGTCATGCAGGCGGAGAGGAAGCTAGTCGCATCGCTACGCAGGAAATTCAAGCTTATTTAGCAGAAAATTGGCAAACTTCTCAGTCGGCTCAAGAATTACTCGTACAAGCTTTGTGGCGCGCTAATGAGGCAATTTTGCAGGATCAGCAAAATGCTCCAGAACGCGCTGATATGGGGACAACGGCTGTAGTCGTGGTTTTCCGACAATCCGAGTCTCCTTGGTGCGCTCATGTTGGCGACTCCCGGCTTTATCGCTGGCGCGGCTCACATTTAGAACAAATTACAGAAGATCATACTTGGGTCGCCAGAGCAATTAAACTGGGCGATATTACTTTTGAAGAAGCACGGGTTCATCCCTTTCGCCATGTTTTATCAAGGTGTTTAGGGCGCGAGGACTTACATCAAATTGACGTGCAACCAGTAGACTTGATGGTAGGCGATCGCTTACTTTTATGCAGTGACGGTCTCACAGAAGAATTGGCAGATCAAAAAATTGCTGACTGTCTGCAAGACAACTCTGTCTTAGATAAGGCTGTTTACTCTCTAGTTGAGGCTGCTAAGGCTCACGGCGGACATGATAATATTACAGTCGCGCTCGTGGCAGTAGAGGAAAATTAACGAGATCAAAGTCAAACAATTTGGAATTTGAGGTGTGCGCTAGGGAAGCTTCAAAGGCTCTTGTCGCCAACAGAGATGCAAGCATCAGCTCGCTTAAAATTAGGATTGCTAGAGGCTACGCCAACGCCAAGAGTGAGTACTGAGCATTTTTGAGATTGGCTGTAATAGCCCAACAAAAAAATACAGCTTCGAGATTTTAGATTAGTTACCTCCACATTCCGGCTGAAACTAAAAATAATCTAAAATCTTCAATCGCTATGTTAAAATTCCGAATTTCCAATAGTAGGAGTTGTAGATGGGCAATAAGGGTGAATAGTTAAGGGTTAAAGGTTTTTCTTGTCCTCTTTCGCCTTTCCTATGTTCTCCTGACCATTTTTGGTAAATATACTCAGCAATTGTTCAGCCTGAGCATTTTTCCTATTTACTACTTGATAAAAATGTTTTTAAGCTTCCAACTGACCAGAAGGATGCTGAAGTTGCACAATTTGTCAAATTGACATCTTGCGCTTAATGCGGTATAGCGAATATAATTTACGCCAACTCCTTTCACTTCTCATTTAATCTTGTGTTAAGCGAGATAGTAGGAGAATTAAGGCGTTTAACCCAATAGGGTTTATCAACAGCCAAAACAGGCGAAAACTACCGAGGTAGACTTCGGTTCTATACCAGTAGACTTAGGTTGTATATCAGCCAACCAAAAACTAACCCATAAGTTAGTGGGCAAAATCAATCCATTAGGGGTGGGCAATTCGTCAAACAATTGTTATCTTTCTTAATATCAGAAGAACAAAAGTGTAACGAACTCCAGTCCCAAGGATTTTACTTTTACAGCTTCTGCAACCTAAACAAACATAACCTTTACGCGTTTCTTTTTGGAGTTAAATATGAGTAACCCAATCGAATTATCCTTAGAACAACAATTCAGCATCCGCTCTTTCGCTACTCAAGTACAGCACATGAGCCATGACCAAGCTAAAGACTTTTTAGTTAAGCTGTATGAGCAAATGGTAGTACGTGAAGCAACCTACCAAGAGTTACTTAAGCACCAATGGGGCTTAGATTCAGGCTCCACTTTGGCATAGATTCTTTTCTAATGTCGCAGTGGGCGACCTCCTTCTCTTGCTCGGTTCCAAGGAGGAAAGGAGCTGGGGATGCAGGGGCGTCAACTTCGATAGGCAATCTCTAAACTTGACAACACAAAGACAATTTATTGGAGCCTTGAGGCTAAATTCACTATGAACCTTAGCGCAGCTAATTTACTGTCAGCTACCAATAAGCATACTTATCTATACTTCTTGAGAATCCACTTCACTTTGTAAATACTACAATGTATTTTTTGTAGATATTCATACAAAATTCGATTCTCCAAGTCTTACCGTAGCCCATTATATTTTTTCTAAATACAACTTACAACTATATATAGATTTTTATTAACAAAAGTTAACATAATTATTTGCAGTACTTTTAATAATACATAAGTTATGTAAATTACAAATTATTTAGCTAGAAATGTCAAATCAGGAGCTAGTATTCATTCCTTCTAGCTTTGCCAGAATCATCGGCTTAATTTTTTCGTACTCGCGTTTAAGAAGCGTTTTACTCATTTGCGGTTCAGCCGAAGAAACCATAACTTGACTGCTGTTGACCCACTCCAGCAGCTTTTGGCATTGGGCTGGCGCTATAGTAGAAACTAGCATGTGAGAACAGCTACCTGGTAATTCCCTAGCAAAAAATAACAAGCGATAAGAACCTGTTTGCCCCATGAGATTGGCTATTTCTTGACCCAGATTAGTTTTGAGATCTAGGTAGTAAGGTAACCATTTAGCACCATGTTGACGATTGTAGAGTACTGTAATCCACAGAGCCATAGGATGGGGAACAGTAATAAATAAAAATTGATTGTAGCGTTTACAAACTAAGCGCTTTTGAATTTCCTCTTGCGGTAGCATCACCCATAGCGAAGGTACAACCCCAGCATTAGTGCGGATGGCTTGGGGGAACACAATATCGGCAATTGGTTTATTTTTAGGCCAAGAATAGATGGCAGGAATTTCACTAACTGCGCCAGATATTTGGGAATTACCTTTTGTTTGTAACTCAGACTCAGATTTAGCCGTCGTCACATCAGCCACCGCATCAGTTTGTGGTAAAGACAGACGCGTATGAAAATGGTGTTCAATATCTGATAAAATATTGAGGATTTCACTGATATTTTGCGGGCGATCGCTTGGTGCTTTAGCAAGGCAATTCTTGACTAAATCCTCCAGCACCTTCGGTAATTGTAAAGCTGGCGCTGCTTCTGCAAAAGCAATTGGCTCTTGATGACGATGCACTTTATACCATGCTCCAAATGAGGAAGTCGTTGGTACCAACGGCATTTTGCCTGTGAGCATTTCAAACATCATCACGCCCAAACTATAAATATCGGAGCGGTTGTCTAATTCTTTACCCTCCATTTGCTCTGGAGAAGAATAAGCCAAAGTACCTAAATAGTAGTTAGTAACATTACCATCTGATTGGAGTAACTTGGCAATCCCAAAATCGAGAACCTTCACCAATTCTCCAAAGCTAGCATCTTGAAGCACCAACATATTACTGGGCTTAATATCGCGATGGATAATTGGATAGATATGACCATCAACCAGAATGCCATCATGGGCGCATTGTAACCCCAAACAAATCTGACGCGCCATACTCAAAAATCTTGGTACAGACAGATTTTGTAGGCGAATAATATTGCTTAAACTTTCTCCTTGTAGATATTCCATGACATAGAACGGTGTGTTCTTGTCGTCTAAGCCATAATCCATCACTCGGACAATATGAATACTTTTTTGTCCTAGTAAGGCACAAGTTTTAGCTTCACGTTCAAAACGTTCTTGCAATCGCATTTTTTCATTTTGAATTGACAAAGCTAGGAACTTCACTGCTACAGGTACTCCTCCCAACAAAACATCCTTAGCACGATAAACTCGGCCCATTGCTCCAGTACCAATTAACTCTTGCAGCTGGTAGCGTTTGCTAAGTAGGCGACCAATGTTGGGATCTGGCATAGAAAATTTGGCTCCAATGTCCAAAAATCGTGGGTGATTACTGTTTAAGATACAGGTTGTAGGTTTTACGTTTTAAAATTTCAATTTATTCAACAAAATTGGTAGAGTTACCCTGATCTTTGTACGATTTTGCACTTTGCTGATGATTTAGTCTGCCCAATTTTGCTGGAACAAATAGCTGAAGATAAATATTGAATAAACCCTGGAAATTTACCACCTCAAAATGGAGGAAAGCAATAACCTACCTAGAGGTTATATAAATAGTGCAAATGTACTATATTAGAGCTTCCAGCTAGCTAGCGATCGCGCAAAGCTAGAAATTACTATTGAATACCCACCAAGAGCATTGTGGCTCCCTTTTCAAGGAGGGTTGGGGGAACCCATAAGTGCTTAAAATTACAGCCAATCACTTTTCAAACAACCTCTTAGCCTTAAAATGAGATAGTATAGCTTACCGTTAATATGAATTCAGCCAATAAACCCTTTGAAGTTGCTTGAGTTTTTCAACAAATAATTGTAGGCAAGTCTATAAATACTGATGGCAGAATAAGCTTTTTGAATTTAGCTCAAGGAAGACTTTCCATTCACAAACGATAGGCTAGCATAAGAATGCCCGATTCGGAAAGGAGAATCTCTCAATAAATACGGAGAAAAACAAACTTGGCAAAGGAGTTTTTCTCTTCCTGGCTGTGGACTATAACTATTATTGGGAGAATTACAGCAGATTAAAGTATAAGATTCTGCTTAGAGCTTTTGCTTCTAAGACTCGCAACAACATCTCATATTGGATTACATCTGTCATAGCAGGGTCTTTTCTCGATGAGTGTGCTATCTTGAACTTGACAAAATTTATTTATTTTTATTCTGATGATTTCTACATTGGTAATTATTGTTTGCCTTTGGGTAATCTTAAGTATTCCTCTAGCGCTATTTGTTGGTAGATTGCTATACGAAATTAATTTAAACTCGGAGAAACAAAGTAAAACTAATGAAGAAGAAAATCTTGCCAATCAACAAATTAAAGCCAAGATTAAGTGAAATTAAATAGTTATTTTGCTAATTTTATTATCAAGTTAGTCATACATAGAATGACTATCTATAAGAATCATATCTAAGATATAATTATTTTCGCCCGAGTAAAAGATAAGCGCTCATAAAACCTTTTCCTACAATTTCAATTTCACCCCGCTTTTCTAAAAAAAAGTCATTATATAAACGCTCATAAGTAATTTGTGATACTTGAATCTGCCCGGGTATTCCCTGTAATTCCATACAGCTAGAAAGCTGTACGGTTTCTCCCCAACGATGATAGTCGAATTTTTGTACCTGCATCATACTGACAATTAAGGGGCCGGTATGGATACCGATCCGGATGTTAAAGTTTTGGTGATGCTCGCTATTAAATAAGGCGATCGCAGTTTGCATATCCAAAGCCATATGTGCGATCGCTTGAGCATGATCTGTACGTTGCATTGGCAATCCAGCTATTACTATATAAGCATCATTAATCCCCTGAATCTTCTGAAGACTATAACGTTCACTCAGACTATCAAAAGCAGAAAAAATGGGATTGAGTAAGCTCACTAATTGCATTGCACTCATAGAAGTAGCAATTTCGCTTAAGCCAATGATATCTGCAAACAAAACTGTAACTTCAACAAAATCTTTTGAAATTACTCCTGTTTCTGGTCTGGGAATGGCAATGTCTACTGGTGATATATTACTTAATAAACGTTCAGTTTGTTCTTTTTGATTATAGAGTGCTTCTTGTGCTAATATCCTTTGAGTAATATTGCGGAAAATACCCCTAATTGCCACTGCCTTCCCTTCCACAAATTTACAGTTAATATTGCCTTCGAGAAATATTGTTTGACCATTCTTAGTAACAAATGCAGTTTGGACTTGTGCAAGCTTTTCTCCTGACATAACGCTATAAAATTTTTGACGGCTGCGTTGGTGGAAATCAGGATGAATAATATCAAACAAAGTCAGATTAGCAATTTCAGATTCGCTATAGCCTAGAGTTTTTTGCCAGGCTTTATTGACATACAAAAACCGACCATAGGCATTTACAGACTGAATTAAATCGGTAACATTTTCAAATAAATCTCGATATCTTTCTTCACTTTCTACTAAAGCGGCTTCAGTTTGTTTGCATTTAATAAAATGACCAATTTGGTTACCAATCGAAACCATCATTTGTAAGAAGTCTATATCTTTTTGCAGCACTTCTTTATTGAAAAAAACCATTACTCCTAAAATTTCATGGTCATCTACAATGGGAAAGCCAAACGCCGCATGCAATCCAGATTTAGCAGCTGGTTGCGATCGCAGCAAGTCATCATCATCTGCAATATCCTTAATCCAAATTGGAGAACGTCTGGCCCAAATTCGACCTGGTAAACCTACACCAGTTTTATAAGTAGTTTGCCAAGTAATCGCTTTAAATTCTCGTACAGAAACTACTCTACTTGACCAGATTTCTATACATCTCAGGACTATATCGTGATTACTATGCCGTTTGATAGATCTACTGATATATTGATTTGGTGTCCATAGTTCTCCTAAATCCCAGCCTATAGTTTGGCAAATAGCTTGCAATATTTTTGGCATTGCCTCCTTTATGCTTTGGGATTCTGAAAGTATCCTGGTAATAGCATACTGAGCGCATATCCGCTGCTCTCGACGCTGACGGGCAGTAATATCCCGACCAATATAGACAATATCTTCTAAGCTACTTATATGATTAGGAAAAACTGAACAAGAAAAGGCTATTAACAGCTTCTCTCTTTTTTTTGTTCTACAAACAACTTCGATATTTGAGGATTTATGGTGCGATAATGAATATTTTTTGATAACGTTTTGGAATAAAGCATAATCATCTATTATCAGAGAAATTGATTTTCCTATTAATTCTGCTTCAGTGAAACCAAATATTTTTTTTGTAGCTGTATTAATTTTTTTGATTTTACCCGAATTACTTGTTACTAGTAAGGCATCTGCCATTGAGCCAATAACTTGTTCCATGTAATTCTTGTATGCTATTAATGTACTTGATAGCAGACTCGCTTCATGATATTTCTGTGCTAACTTCTGTTCAAATGCTAATCTATCAGTAACTTCTTCAATCAGAATTAATAAACGATTTGCAGATTTAAAGTCGACTTGTTCGCTAATCACATATATATCTATATATATTTCATAATTATTATCCACGCAACGTCTAATTCCTGGTAATTCAAATAATTCTTGTTCTCCTTTAAGGATAGATACCAAAATATCTTCCATGCCTATAAATTCAGGGAAACTTAGCCGGATATCCTTTCCTTGAATCACCTCTTCTGGTCGCTCGGCAAACTTGTGTACTTGCTCAGAATTATCTAAAATCTGAAAATTATGATCGAGTTCCAAGCGTTCAAATTTACGTGGAAATGAAGGTTGATTAAAAATCCGCTCTAATACCTGGTATTTCATAGTGCTGTGGGAATAGGTATTCAAATTATGACTGCAGGATCAATCAGCAGAATTGAGGTAAATATAGAGAACAAACAAATTGGATCGTGATTACCATATAATCCCATTCCTCCATAAAAAACTCAGCACTGAACACTGAACATTTAGGTTTTACAATTTACAAATCAGCACCTCTAATTATTCTGTCAACTATTCTTCCCAAGATGTATCCAATATTTGTTATATATCAAAGTAATCGTGACATTATTTAGCACCTGATTTATCTTTTTTTTCAACATTTGTGATCGAGCAATCTGATTTGATTGTGAAAATTGGTATTGTCAGCATATGACTATTAATAGTATGAGAAAAATATCAAATCAGAGAATAAATACTTGTTGAAGTTGGCAAAAATCAAATTAAGAGTTGTAATATTTTGTATTTACCAGTATATGTATCAAACTTAATTGATACGTAAGAATAATGAAAGGCTGTAAGCTGTTAAGCATTTAAATTGTATATTTCGCACTCAGGTTGTCAAAATTCAAGAGTCTAAAGTCCAAACTAGCCTTTGACTCTGGACTCTTGACCCTTGACAGTCCTAACGCCAGAATATTTGATTTAGGTGCGTATCAGCTTAATACTTACTTGTAAAATAATGATTTTTCTCTCAGTATTTCTCACGAACAATTCAGGATTGCTATAGTTTAAGTAAATACATATAGCTAATGTTCAACTTACCATTCAGGTGTTTTAGCCCAGAACTCTGACTTTGACTGTAACTATGTAATTTTCAACCTAGATATATTAAACTAATTTTGAGTCGCTTTTTTCCTTCACAAATTATCTTTACCTGCCATCAGATGAATTTTACAAGCACAGCAAAGTAAGATAATTATGACTCCTTAAAAGTTCCTTATATTTTTAGACACGAGTATCAAGGATAAAGCATAAATAAGTATGAGGATGCAAATATGTTACAGAGCCATAGTAAATAAATATGTAATCTGCCGAAGTGAAATTTGAAAATCGCAAATCACGCAAATGAGCTTGGGGTATAAAAAGTCACTTGTTTGAAATTAGTTACCTTCTCAACATTTGCAGGCGATCACATCATAGTTTTTTATGATTGCTGAAGGCTGAAATTTGTCAGCTTCCCGACTTTACGTCGGGAATACGGCAATATTTTAAGATAATTCCATTTACCTTTACTTACTGCCTGCCAATTCATCTAGGAAAGAGACTTTGACGGCTAGGTTGATGATATCTTGATGAGTTCTGGTGTTTTTAATTTCAGCATTGTTGAGTGCCACAATATATGGTTGTCCATCAATCAAACCAATGATGGGCCCACCAGAGGAACCACCAGCTGTATCACAATCATGAAATAATACATCGTCCTCCTCCTTGACAATACTGCATCCGGCTTGAAATCCGGCAGTCCAGCCTTGACCAGCAGAGAGGAACTCATAACCTTTCTTCTGCGGGTTGGGAAAATCACCAGAGTAGCCGACAAAGAATAATTTTTCCTTATTTTTGATCAATGCGCTGGCTGGGAGAGATTTCCATCCTAAATAGCCGTACTTGCGGCCAAGAGGCTTATCAATTTTCATAATTGCCCAGTCATGAGTCTGATTTATCGTGCTATCACCAGTAAAGTCTGTGCCATAAATCACTTGCTCTACAGTGGCGATATCTCTTTCATTGCTGACTTCACCATTGATGACATTTGGTAGAAATAGAATTTTTTTACTGAGTTGATGAGTTTCTGGATCAATAACACAGTGGGAATTTGTCAACACTATGTCATCAGCAATTAAAGTACCCGTACAGTGGTAACTTTTGGCATCAGTGGTTGTTCCTTGTACCCGACCGATCGCAGACCAAGGATAATCTCGACTCAGCATCGGAATGCGATCGTCTACACCATCAGGAATTCCTCTTCTACCTCCAGTTGGTTTTTCTGACTGTCTCATTCTTGAAGGTTTGAATGGGTTGCCATTACCTTGTATTTTTAATTTGCCTGGTTGGAATTTTGTAAATTTAGGAGGAGAACTAGGCTGTGATTCTGTTTGCGCTTGCACAGATACCGAACCCCCTAAAGCCACTGCACTCAAAATTCCTGCAAAAAAAAGCGCGAAATATTGTTTGTAAATAGCTTTTGTAGTCATGAAATCATCTATCCTCACTTAAAAGTTAAAATTTTCTCCAAACAATATGCATTAAGCCTGAGTAGCCTCACCTGGAAGGGTGCAGCCAAATTAAATTTCCCATCTCAGACTGAAAATGCAGTAGTTATTGAGGCTGAACCTCGCGTTTATATGGGTGGGGGGTCTTGCCCCTAATTGACAGTATCCTACCAAGAGAGTAGACACTAAATGAGTTTTGTGTATAGATAACACCTAAATTTCTGAGGCTTTATGCATTGCAGGCTATTTTTGCTGGTAAATTTTCTGCCATCGCTTTTGAAATATGGAAGTTGACCAATAATTTTCAACTTGCTTGGTCATAAGTCGCAGTTAGTTTGTTGATTGAACGCTACAAGTTACTATATCTCTGGCGATTTGCAGCTTATGCAGGGGTGATAAGAAGACGCGATTCATCGCGTCTCTACAAGGGGGGAGATCGCCTCAATATCTACACCTAAATATTGGGGCTAAAGCTATGTACAGCAGCAATTAATACAAATGAACTAGGTGAAATTTGACGCAATCTTACTACCAAAGCACACAGATTGTGGCATAATAAGCCGACGCATACACTAGTCGGCTACAGTCGTGGAATATAACGAATCTATTAACGACATTGCTGCTGCTTTGCAACAGCCAGCGGATCTTGCCTTTGAACTACCCGATCCAGAAGACGAACAGATTCCAGAGTCAGATTTTCAACAGCAGCTAGATGTAGCTTGGCAGGTGTGCGATCGCTTTGATTTGCAAACCGAAATCTGGCGTGGGCGAATTTTGCGGGCGATTCGCGATCGCGAGAAAAAGGGCGGTGATGGTAGAGGGACTGGGTTCCTCAAATGGCTCAAAGAACGAGAAATTAGTAAAAGTCAAGCTTACGCCTGGATTCAGTTAGCCAATAGTGCTGATACACTCCTAGAAGAAGGCAAGCTTGACCCAGGTTCAGTAAATAATTTTAGTAAACGGGCATTTGTTGAAACCTCCAAAGCTTCGCCGGAAGTGCAACAAATGGTGAGTGAAGCCGCCCAAAAAGGCGATCGCATCACTCGGCGCGAAGTACGTCAACTCAGCGACGAATGGACAGCAATGTCCTCGGAATTGCTACCAGAACCAGTCAAGGTGAAAGCAGCCGATAACACTCTTCCCCCGCGCTACATCGCCCCCCTGGTGAAGGAATTAGAAAAACTGCCAGAACCGCATCAAAAATACTTACAAAAAGAAATTGCTGCCAACCCTGATGTTGATACCCTCAAACAGGTAACTACAGAAGCGCGTTATTTGGCAAAATACTTAAAATCTGCGGCTCAAGTGCAAGCTTTAACGCAAGCAGAAGTAGACATTGAAACAGCCTTAGAAGAAGCGCAACGTGTAGGCTGTTTAAGCATAGCGGCTGACTTAGTTAATCAAGCATCCCAAATGGAACAAACCATTGCCAAGTTATACATGACTTGGAAACGCATTAGCAACTTAGCAGATCGGTTGTATGTAGATACAGGTGCAAGTACACCAAATTTGCGATCGCTTCTCAGTAACTTAGAACCCCTTGGTGGCGAAATCATGGAATTGCAACTAAGTGGGACTGTTGAACATACTGTGCGTTTGCAAATTCAAGAAATCACTTAGCAACTGGGGAATGGGGCATTGGGGAGGCAGTGCGTTGCGCGGGTTCCCCGCGTTGTAGCAACTGCCGTCATTGGGCATTGGGTCATGGATAATTGGTAATTGGTAATAGAAATTTCTCCCTCATCCCCCTCATCACCCCTGCCCTCTGCCCCCTGCTTTTTCCCAATCCCTAGTCCCCAGTCCCCAGTCCCCTAATTCTTAATCCCCGTCGTCGCAATACCGCGAATAAACTGTCTTTGTCCGATGAGAAATATTACCATCACGGGTACAGTTGCAATTGTTACAGCCGCCATCATTAAGGGCCAATTATTGGTAAATTGCTCTTGAAATTCTGCTAAGGCTAGCTGCACTGTCCTTAATTCTGGTCTTGTGGTAAATACTAAGGGCTTGAATAAATCGTTCCATTCACCGATAAAGGTGAACAAAAACAACGTTACTAAAGCAGGGCGGGCTAAAGGCAACATTACTTGCCACAAAATTTGTAACCTGTTTGCCCCATCTATAGCCGCGGCTTCTTCCAACTCTACGGGTATTGTCTGGAAATACTGACGTAACAAGAAAATCCCAAAGCCGTTGACAGCCGTTGGCAAAATTAACGCGCCGTAGGTATTGATTAAATGTCCCCACTTCAATACCAAGAAGATGGGAATCACCAATAATTGAAAGGGTATTACCAAAGTTGCTAAGACAATCAATAACAGAGCTTGTCTGCCACGAAATTTCAAACGTGCTAGGGCATAACCTGCCAAAGCCGAAGTCACAATCTGAAATGCTGTGACTGCGATCGCTACTAAAGTAGAATTAGCAAAGGCCAACAAAAATTTACCACGCTGCCATGCATCGCGGTAATTAGCTACAGTCCAGCTATTTTTGGGTACAACTTCCGGTGTTGCTCCAGCAGGTGCAAAAGAGGTAAGGAAAACCACAAACAGGGGCAGCAAAACGATAAAAGCCCCCAGCAGTAATACTCCTAAGCTTAAAAAATCGGTAGACTTTAGATTCCAGCGTGGTTTGGACATGAGTTTTGCTCTGAAGCTTTTATGTTTCTATTTGTAGAGCATCGCCCCCAGTAACAGCTAATCTATAAACAAGTGACTTGTTAAGTTAAATTAAATCACAGTGACAGTTACCCTAAAATCATAGGGTAAATTTATTTTTGGTATCAAATGATTCACCTTTACAGAGGTAAAGATAACATGCAGCAGATAACAGAGCAACCTGAAATAGATTTTCAAAGCGAAAAATACAAAGATGCTTACAGCCGCATCAATGCGATCGTAATTGAAGGTGAACAAGAAGCCTATGAAAATTACATTCAACTGGCCCAACTGCTGCCGCAACATAAAGAAGACTTGATTCGTCTTTCCAAAATGGAAAGTCGCCATAAGAAAGGATTTGAAGCTTGTGGACGCAATTTACAGGTAGAGCCAGATCTACAATTTGCTAAGGAGTTTTTCTCGGGGCTACACGGTAATTTCCAAAAAGCAGCCGCAGAAGGAAAAGTAGTTACTTGCTTGCTAATTCAGTCTTTAATTATTGAATGTTTTGCTATAGCAGCATACAACATCTATATTCCTGTGGCAGATGATTTCGCACGTAAAATTACTGAGGGTGTAGTCAAAGATGAATACAGCCATCTCAATTTTGGCGAAGTTTGGTTAAAAGATAACTTTGAGGCATCTAAAACTGAGTTAGAAGAGGCAAATCGTCAAAACCTTCCTCTAGTTTGGAAAATGCTCAACCAAGTAGCAGATGATGCCCAAGTGTTAGCAATGGAAAAAGATGCCTTGGTTGAAGATTTCATGATTCAGTACGGTGAAGCATTAAGTAATATCGGCTTCACTACTCGTGACATCATGCGCTTATCAGCTTACGGACTTGTAGCCGCTTAAAAAGGATGGAAGGGTGAAGGATGAAGGATGAAATTCTCAACTTCATACTTCACACTTCATACTTTTAATGCTGCTTACGCTTTGTGTAGTATTTTTAAGAGTAAGTTATTCCCTCTTAACCCACCCATAACAATTTTGGATTTTAGATAGGAGATTTCACAGAAAAAGTCTTGGTAACAACGCTGTTCCAGAAATCTCGCATCATTCTATGTATCCAAAATTTGGTTATGATTCCACGTTTTCGACGCAGCACGCGCTTAAATATCAATACATGTTTGGTCTAATTGGACATCTGACTAGTTTGGAACACGCTCAAGCGGTAGCCAAAGAATTGGGATACCCAGAATATGCCGATCAAGGGCTAGATTTTTGGTGCAGTGCCCCACCGCAAATTGTTGATAAGATTACTGTCACTAGCGTCACGGGACAGAAAATAGAAGGGCAGTATGTAGAATCTTGCTTCTTGCCTGAGATGCTAGCAAATCGCCGGATTAAAGCCGCAACCCGCAAAGTACTTAATGCTATGGCCCATGCTCAAAAGCATGGCATTAATATCACAGCTTTAGGTGGGTTTTCTTCCATCATTTTTGAAAACTTTAACTTGGAGCAGTTTAGCCAAGTCCGGAATATTAAACTAGAGTTTGAACGCTTTACTACAGGCAATACGCATACTGCCTATATCATTTGTCGGCAGGTGGAACAGGCTTCAAAACAATTAGGAATTGAATTAAACAAAGCGACTGTAGCTGTCTGTGGCGCAACTGGTGATATTGGTAGCGCTGTTACTCGTTGGCTAGATGCGAAAACAGATGTCAAAGAACTACTGTTAATAGCCCGTAACCAAGAACGTCTCCATAATTTGCAAGGTGAACTGGGACGGGGAAAAATCTTGTCTTTAGAGGAAGCACTACCCCAAGCTGATATTGTGGTTTGGGTTGCTAGTATGCCTAAAGGCGTAGAAATAGACCCGACTGTATTGAAACAACCCTGTTTGTTGATTGATGGTGGTTATCCTAAAAATTTAGGGACAAAGATTCAGCATCCTGGCGTATATGTGCTAAATGGTGGGATTGTAGAGCATTCTCTCGACATTGACTGGAAAATTATGAAAATAGTCAATATGGAGGTGCCAGCACGTCAATTGTTTGCTTGTTTTGCGGAATCGATGCTGCTGGAATTTGAGAAGTTATACACGAACTTTTCTTGGGGGCGGAATCAGATTACCGTAGACAAAATGGAGCAGATTGGTCAGGTTTCAGTTAAGCATGGATTTAGACCACTGCTAGTTTAGTGATTGGGAACTGGGGGTTGGGGACTGGAAAGAGCATAACGAGGAGACAAGGGAAATTAGCCAGACCCCATCTCTCGTCTTGATGCCCCAATCTTCAGAACCTTGATATCAAAAATCCCCAATTTTCAATTCCCGATTTCTTATATCCATTATCCAGTTCCTAATCCCCAATTTTCAACCCCCCATATTCAATACCCTATACCCGATCCCTAATCCTAATCCCTAACTATGGCAACTACCGAGCGTAAACCGCTACTGTTAGATTTTGAAAAGCCGCTAGCAGAACTCGCAACCCGAATCGATCAAATTCGCCAACTCGCAGAAGAAAATGGTGTGGATGTTTCTGGTCAAATCCGCCAGCTAGAAGCACGCGCTATGCAACTGCGTGAGGAAATTTTTACTAGTCTATCGCCATCCCAGCGATTGCAAGTTGCTCGTCATCCCCGCCGCCCTAGTACTCTCGATTACATTCAAGCAATTAGTGATGAATGGATGGAGTTACATGGCGATCGCTGTGGCGGTGACGATCCGGCTTTGGTGGGTGGTGTTGGTCGTTTGGGCGGACAGCCTGTAGTGATGTTGGGCCATCAAAAAGGCCGGGATACCAAAGACAATATTGCTCGTAATTTTGGTATGCCCTACCCTGGCGGCTACCGCAAAGCACTGCGGTTGATGGAACACGCCAACAAATTTTCAATGCCGATTTTAACCTTCATCGATACACCGGGAGCTTGGTCTGGGGTAGAAGCCGAACATCAAGGGCAAGGAGAGGCGATCGCTTACAATTTACGCGAAATGTTCTGCTTGGACGTGCCTATTATCTGCACGGTAATTGGTGAGGGCGGTTCTGGCGGCGCACTTGGTATTGGTGTAGGCGATCGCTTAATGATGTTTGAACACTCTGTTTACACAGTTGCGACTCCGGAAGCCTGTGCTGCTATTTTGTGGAAAGATGCTACTAAAGCCCCACAAGCTGCTACTGCTCTCAAAATTATTTCCCATGACCTGAAAAACTTGGGTATTATTGACCAAATCTTGCCAGAACCAGTTGGTGGTGCTCACTCTGACCCCATAGAAGCCGCTACAACTCTCAAACAAGCTCTCTTGGAAAATCTCGACGAACTCAATCGTTTAACAGCTTCTGAACGCCGTCAATTGCGCTACGAAAAATTCCGCAAGATTGGCGTTTTCACTGAACTTGCCCAGTAACAACCTGAAGATGCTTGCCTAGCATAGCAGCAATGCTATAATTGCCTATGACGCTTAAAGATTTTTAACAATCTTCTCAGTCATAGGCGTTTGCTTTTGGGCAAATCAAATCTATTGGATGATTGGTTTGTCTAAAATTTAGTTATTTGGTAATAACATTGAGTGTGGAAATGGCAATTTCTAGATGAACATTTGCGGTCATCTAGGGACAAATATTTAACCAAAAAAACACCCATGTTGGCAACGAATATAACAGTTGTCACAAGCAATCATCGGCTTTTTTAGATTTTTTTAATCTATAAATTAGATTGCTTTAATCTATCCAAACCGAGAGATTTAAATAATGGGGTATGTAGAAGCTTGCAGAACCGCCAACAAATCTGGAGATAGCATGAGCGTTGAGCCGAAACGACGCGCCCTAATTACTGGGGCAAGTAGTGGAATTGGGAAAGCAACTGCTTTGGCATTTGCGAAGGCGGGAATAGATGTCGCCTTAGTCAGCCGTTCCCTAGAGAAATTGGAGGCGGTAGCATTAGCAGCAAAGCATACAGGCGTTGCCGCGAACAGTTATGCTGTCGATTTAGCTTGTGTTGGGCAAGTAAAAGAACAAATACAAGCGATCGCCCATGACTTTGGTGATATAGACATTTTGGTAAACAGTGCAGGGATAGCGTATACAGGAATGTTGAGCGAAACTTCCTTAGAAGACTGGCAGCAAGTGATTAATTTAAATCTCACCAGCATCTTCCAGTGTATTTTAGGGATTTTGCCAGGAATGCGCGATCGCCAAAGCGGCACAATTATCAACATTGTCTCGATTGCTGGCAAGCAAGCCTTTGCTAATTGGGGTGCATACAGCGTTAGTAAATTTGGTCTAATTGCCCTTTCTCAAGCTTTAGCACAAGAAGAACGCGCCCACGGAATTCGTGTCACAGCAATTTATCCTGGTGCTGTGAATACCGAACTTTGGGATACAGAAACAGTCAACGCCAACTTTGATCGCTCAAAAATGTTAACACCCGAAATTGTTGCCCAGTCGATTCTGCACACAGCTTTATTGCCACCACAAGCGGTCATTGATGAATTAACTCTCATGCCTAGTGCTGGCGTTCTCTAAATTAGTCCTTCGTTGATTTATCATTAGTCATTTGTTTTTGCTCATCACAAATGATTAATGACAAATGGCAAATGACAGACAATCAACCCTTACCAAACTTAAATCATGACTATCGCGAGTCCTAACGGTTCCAATCGCTCACAATCACCTTTAATTCCTGATTTAGCAGAAGCCATCACTCTCAGACCCGATCGCAATACCCACGACGGACATGAGCCTAATTTGCATTCTCCTCAAGAAGAAGAGATGGAGCAAATGACAGCAGCCGTGCGCCAAATACTATTAGGTGTGGGAGAAGACCCTGAACGTGAAGGTCTGCTGAAAACACCCAAACGGGTAGCAGAAGCAATGCGGTTTCTGACCAGTGGCTACAACCAATCGCTAGAAGAACTGGTTAATGGAGCCATCTTTAATGAAGGCCATAACGAAATGGTCTTAGTTCGGGATATTAATTTCTTTAGCTTGTGCGAACATCATATGTTACCTTTCATGGGAAAAGCGCACATTGCTTATATTCCTAACCAAAAAGTTGTGGGACTCAGCAAACTAGCGCGGATTGTTGAGATGTACTCCCGTCGTCTGCAAGTCCAAGAAAGACTTACTCGCCAAATTGCAGAAGCAGTTCAGACCATCCTCAACCCCCAAGGAGTTGCGGTAGTCATGGAAGCAACTCATATGTGCATGGTAATGCGCGGCGTGCAAAAACCAGGTTCTTGGACAGTCACCAGTGCGATGCTAGGTGTGTTCCAAGATGAACAAAAAACTCGCGAAGAATTCTTGAATTTGATTCGTCACCAAGCATCATTCTTTTAACGAATAAACTGTAAGGGATGAAGAATGAATAATTTCAATCTTCAGGCTTCATCCTTGAAAAATATGGCGCTTAGGGACTTCCAATTAAAAAATATTCCATCCCTGCGGGACGCTACGCGAACGCTATGTCGGCAGAGGAAGCAGAGGAGAAAGAATTTTTTCCTCTGAAAGTGGGATAATTTATTTTCTGGAAATCCCTTAGGCTAGATCCAGGATATTTTCAGGCGCGGATTGTGCGATCGCTCCCATAACTATTCAGCGTTAAAAATAATTTGGCGACTAAATCTAAATCTTTATCTCCCGGTTTTCTTTCCACACCGCTAGATAAATCTATACCATTGGGTTTTACTAGACTCAGGGCATCTAAAATATTATCTGGAGTTAATCCCCCAGCTAAAAACCACGGACAACCAGGGCTAAATTGTTGGAGCATAGTCCAGTCTAAGGTTTGACCTGTACCTCCAAGATGCTGCGGATGATAAGCATCTAGCAATAGCGTATCTATATAATTGGTATACTCAGTCACTTGCTGAAGATGCTCGTGGCTGCGAATTCTTAAGGCTTTGATAATTTCCACACCTGGCAAAGCTTGGCGTAACTGCTGGCAAAACTCTGGTGATTCGTTACCATGCAACTGCACGCTAGTTAAACCAGACTCGACAACTGTTTGAGTAATTTCTGGGATACTAGAGTTGGCAAACACTCCAATTTTGTCTATGTGGTGGGGTAGTGGCGCTACTGCTGCCTTGATTTGCTGTACATTAACATAGCGGGGTGAAGTTGGCACACAAATAAATCCTAGTGCCGTAGCACCAAGAGAAGCGATCGCGACAGACTGCTGAGGTTGAGTAATGCCACAAATTTTGATTCGCATAGATGTTTATCTATATTAGAAAAATACCTGTAAAAAGGTAGATATTTTTCCATTATTTTCTGGTTTTTTCCTAATCAATTTTATAATCTTGATGGTTTAAATTTATTTTCCTATTTTTAGGAGGCACAAAATTGATGTCATCCCTCTTATTAGCAGCAACATCCGTTCCTGAAACACCTGCATGGAATCCAACCGTGGCCATTATCATCAGTCTCAGCAGTGTCGTAGCACTTTTACTGTCTACCAGAATTGAATATCCTAATGTAGGGCCTAAATTACCCGGTCTTCCCGTTAGCGGTACAACCTTCCTTGCAGCAATGGCTTTTGGTCACATTATCGGTGTGGGTATTGTGTTGGGATTGACTAACATCGGTCGCCTGTAGTTTTGATTCATCAATGTTCTTAACTACATATCTCTTGTAAGTTCTGAGGCTGAAAATCTATTCAGCTTTATATTCACTTGAGTTAAACATCAATTTGTGTCTTTGTGCCTTTGTGTAAAAATCTTGCATCGCAAAGGTACGAAGACACAAGTCAGTAATTTGTCTTTCATCATTTTGTCCGCAGTTAATCCTGCTTACTTATTTAATTTTCTGAAAAAATTACAAATCAAATAAACTATTTGATATGAGAACCAGCGAATTGGCTTAATAATAAAAGTAAAGATAAAAACGTGAATTTTTTCTTTCCCTGGTTCGTAGCAGTAATATAAAATCATTAACAAGGGTAAAAAGAGCGCATATATTACAAAAGTCGGAATTAAGGAAATATTTTTGGCGATATTCCGCACTTGTATTTCACCGAGAGAAAGATTTGCCTTGTCTATCTCATCAATGCTTGCCATGTAAAAAACTGGTAAAAGCATACTGTTTATCCCAGGTAATCTAGTATTACTAACTCCAGTGTTAGACTCACCCTAACATAATCTAGGTTGTACAATAGTTCAGCTATGTACAAAGATAAATAATTTATATATAGCAATGCTTGCAGAAATTGTGAAATGACTCTTTAAGGTAGGGAATGGGAAATAAAAACAGACAACCTTTACTCTGGCTTTCAAAAATTAAATAATAACGGTATGTGCGCTTTTAATTTATTAGTGAGAGTAACAAACAACTAAAAAGCTATTAGATAAATACCGCATCCTAATTTAGGGTTTCCCTATTTGACACTAATTTATTTCACTTAATAAAATACTGCTTCAGTAATTTCAACATATTGTTTTAGAGACTTCCAGAAAATCAATTATGCAATGAATGAGAGGAAATATTATCATAAAATTATACCTCATCCACTCAAGGGAGCAATTGTATATTTTTTTCTAGTAGAAGTCCTTATCTTAGTTGTTTGTAAAACTGGCCACTACAAGGTTTATAGATAACTAATTTTGAAAACAGAAAAATACTCGCAGAAATAGACTTTTAAACTCTAATTTCGATTTAGAATAAATGCTTCTTTATGAACTTTATACAAGCGTTTAAAGAGCTTTCTTGCTTCATTTACACTAACTATTGCCATACAGGTATACTCAACGATTAAAGTTGCATTGCACCATATATATGATTAAGAAGCTTATAGATTGGAAATGAGAATTTTATTTTCTTTGCGTGATTAAATAAGATTAATTGTCTATTCTAGAAATTAGAGCATTGCCACAGTTATGGGGCACAAGGTTCGCCATAGGCACGCTTCATAGTATAAAAGAACACTTGAATTATTTATATCATCTACTACGGCAAAGATCTACTTTTAGGAAGATGTCATGCAAACAAATTGGAGAATTGGGTCTTTATTTGGGATTCCACTATTTTTAGATCCTCTGTGGTTCGTAATTTTAGGGTTAGCAACTCTCAACTTTGGGGTAGCTTACCAAGAATGGGGGAATACAGTAGCGTGGAGTGCGGGGATAGTCATGGCGCTGCTGTTATTTGGTTCGGTATTGTTACACGAATTAGGTCACAGCTTAGTAGCGCGATCGCAAGGGATTAAAGTAAATTCCATCACCTTATTTTTGTTTGGTGGGATTGCGGCGATTGAGGAAGAATCGAAAACCCCAGCTAAAGCATTTCAAGTTGCGATCGCAGGGCCTTTGGTAAGTATTGCTCTATTTTTTATCCTGCGTCTACTGGGTTCTGTGCTACCTGATACTACTCCTCTGGGTGAAATGGTCAATGATTTAGCCAGAATTAACTTAGTTGTGGCTTTATTTAACTTAATTCCCGGCTTACCCTTAGATGGAGGCCAAGTATTAAAAGCAGCACTATGGCAGTTTACAGGTAACCGCTTTCAAGCTGTACATTTAGCAGCTAGGGCGGGGCAGATTTTGGGTTATAGTGCGATCGCTCTGGGATTTGCTATAGACTTTTTTACCAGAGAACTGGCTTTAGGTTTGTGGATTGTATTGTTAGGTTGGTTTGGGATTCGCAACGCCAACAGCTATGACAGCGTCACCACATTACAAGAAACCTTGCTGAAACTCACAGCTGCTGATACGATGACGCGTGACTTCCGCGTAGTTGATGCTGATCAGACTTTACGTGCCTTTGCTGATGCATATTTATTAGATACTAATGCTCCAGAGGTTTATTTTGCTGCGGCTGATGGACGTTACCGGGGAATGGTTTCCATTGACGATTTACGCTTAGTAGAAAGAAGCCAATGGGAAACACAAACCCTACAAAGCATTGTGCTTCCATTAACAGAAATCCCGACTGTTGCAGAATCAACTCCTTTAGCGGAATTGATTAACAAAATGGAAACTGAAAAGTTACCTCGGATGACAGTCCTGTCTCCGGCTGGTGCTGTAGCTGGTGTAATTGATCGCGGAGATATTGTGCGAACTGTAGGACAAAAGTTAAACTTGCGAATTGGAGATGCTGAAATTCAACGCATTAAAGAAGATGGTAATTACCCATCAGGGATGCAATTGGGAGTAATTGCCAAATCAACTATCAGTTAATTGCTTACGCTGTAAAGACGCAGAGAATAACATCAAAATTCATTTTGCGTCTTTTCAGTGTTTTTAAATAGCTTAATTAAACAACTGTCTAATAAAAAATATATTTTTCTCGTATAGTTATATTCGCTATTAGGTATTTAGAGACCTCCACAAAAAGAAATGCCCAATTGTCATTGCGAATGTAGCGTTCGCGTAGCGTCCCGTTCGCGTAGCGTCTCCGTCAGGAGAAGGGAAGCGAAATGAAGCAACCGCAAAATATTGGGATTGCTTCACTACACTCCGTTTCGCTCGCAATGACAGCTTTTGGATCAATCATTCTGTGGAGTTCTCTTACAGTGTATTTTAGGTAAATCATATACACAGGTAGGGGCAAGGCACTACCCAGTGGTGTCAACTTAACGTGAAACCTGCTTGGTTGCAAGGTTTTTGCCCTCACCCCCAGCCCCTCTCCCACAGGGAGAAGGGAGCCAGAGATTTAGTTCCCCAACTCCAGGGGGAGAAGGGGTTAGGGGATGAGGGCGCGATTGTACAACGCCCGCCCTATAGAGCATTTAGCTTAAGTTGACACCAATGGGCAGTGCCCACCTGTGTCAACTTAACGTGAAACCTGCTTGGTTGCAAGGTTTTTGCCCTCACCCCCAGCCCCTCTCCCACAGGGAGAAGGGAGCCAGAGATTTAGTTCCCCAACTCCAGGGGGAGAAGGGGTTAGGGGATGAGGGCGCGATTGTACAACGCCCGCCCTATAGAGCATTTAGCTTAAGTTGACACCAATGGGCACTACCTTGCCCTCTAGGATATATTGATATATTGCAAACATGATTTGATTTAGTATAATTCTTTCTGCGCTTTTAAAAGTTGCTGGTTGATTAACTTTTTTGGTTGAATAGTTTGTCCTAAGGGTACATACGCGATCGCGAGATGGATGCTAATTTATGGTTGCACAAACTCCTCAATTCCAATCGCGACACAAACTATGACACTCAATTTATATTTACTGCGACATGGAGAAACTACTTTTAGTCAGAGTGGTAATTTCTGCGGTGAAACTGATGCGGAGTTGACTGCAGAAGGAATACAGATGGCGGAGAGTTTCGCCGATGTTTACCAAAAATTAAAGTGGGAAGCTGTTTATGCTAGCCCGATGAAGCGCACAATTGCAACTGCCAAGCCTTTTTGTAATGCTATTGGTATGGATATGCAGTTGCGTGACGGACTCAGAGAAGGTAGTTACGGTAAATGGGAAACTAATAGTAAATCTTTTGCTCAAGAGAAGTATGCTGAAAACTATGTCAAATGGTTGACAGAACCCGCTTGGAATGCACCCATAGGTGGAGAAACGGCGGTAGATATTGCTAACCGTGCTATGCCTGTAATTGCCGAGATTCAAGACAAACATCCCGAAGGTAATGTTTTAGTAGTTTCCCATAAAGCCACAATTCGGATTCTACTTTGCAGTTTACTCGGAATTGATTTAGGACGCTATCGCTACCGGGTGAATATTTTGGTTGCGTCGGTAAGTATGGTGAAATTTGATGTTAATGGGCCTTTGTTAGAAATATTAGGCGATCGCCATCATATACCCGATCATCTCCGCTCGCGCGCGGGAACATAAGGGAATTACTCAAAAAATATACAATCCTAGATGTAGGGCAATACTTGTCGGTTAAGGGCAAAAGGCGAAGGGGAAAAGGGACAAGAAAAAACCTTTAACCCTTACCCTTTCACCTTTTCCCCAAACCAAATTAAGAGTTGAAAATCCTTAACCGAGCAGTATTGAGATGTAGGGTGTGTTACGGCGATGGAAAGATTTGGGACTTAGAGACAATGAGATATCGCCGTAACGCACCATTGATGCTGTTCAATTACGAATTACGAATTACGAATTACGAATTCTTATTTATTAATAATCCTTTCCACTAAGATAGAAACATCTGGAAATGCTAGCGGTTGAATTATGCCAGCAGTTATTGTCAATTTTGTAGCATATTCTCCATCCAGAGGTTCTCTGAATACTACCAAATGTAGCTTTTTGAGATTGACAACCCAATACTCGATAATGCCAACTTCTGCGTAAACTTTGCTTTTAGTTTCTAAATCTTTTTCTAAACTGGAGTTAGAGTATTCAATCACCCAAAATATATTTTCTGGGTAGGGATGATGCTCTCGATATTCCCGTCCTAAACGTTGCACAATGGCAATATCCGGTTCTGGTTCCGAGTGGTTAGGTAGAGTAATGGGTTTGGCTTCACGAATTGTAGCGCGCTCTCCCAATAAATTTGCTAAATACTCAGCAGCTTCATCACTACAATAAGCGTGAGGTTCCCCTTCCGGCGACATTTCTACTATTTCTCCCTTGAGTAATTCCACCTTGCGATCGCTTAAAATGCCAGCGTCAATCATGCGATGATATTCGTCAATTGTCCACTTGGCAGTAATAACGCTCATGGCGATTGCTCTCTCCCAATTATTCTATTTATTTTGTCATATTCTTATACCAATTTAAATAATGGTTGCGGCCAATAAATTTCATGTAGGGGCACGGCACCAATAAGATAATTGAATATACCAAAATATTGTAGATGCCGTGCCCTTGCCATCTGCGACATTCTTTTTTAAAAAAATATCTGATGGTAAAGTATATGAATTTGTTGAAGGTGCGTTGCGCTACGCGACAACACACCCTACATTTCAATTATTATTCAATTACGAATGACAAATGATAAATGACAAATGACGAATTACTGTTGAAGGTGCGTTGCGCTACGCGACAACACACCCTACATTTCAATTATCATTCCATTCCCCATTCCCCCTTATTGCCAATTACCCACTAATACAAAAGGTGCCCAAAAATAGGGATGTTTAAACCGAGGATTTAATTCTCCTGAAAGTAGATATAATTGAGCATTACGCAACGCTTCGGCTTTTTTTTGATGGCGCGCTATCTCTTTATAAAATTGAATCATTAAAGCGGCTGTCGCTTCATCATTTACACTCCAAAGGGTTGCTAATGTACTGCGCGCTCCCGATTGCACTGCTATTCCAGCTATTCCTAAGGCGGCGCGGTTATCGCCAGCCGCAGTTTCACAAGCGCTGAGAATCAGTAAATCAATTACTCCTTGGTTGCTGTTTTCATGAGACTTCAACACAGAACTGAAATCTCTGACGTTGAGTCTGGTATTCCAAGTCAAAATGAAGGTATCTTCTACTTTGGAACTAAATTTACCATGAGTTGCTAGATGTAAAATGCCGCCAGAAAACGATTTAATTGCTTGTTCAATTGTTTGCGGGGTAAAATTTTGATCGATAAAGTTTCCTGAGGTGGAAAATATAGTTTTAATTTGCTCTAATTCATATTTCACACCTGGTAAGGCGGGAAATTCGTCACGCGCTTCACTCAGTCCCCCTACTAATGCTTGTAATTGTTTTTTGGCTAAAGGTTGGGGGGGTAATAGTTCTAAACCTGGTGTAATGGCAATGTTATATTGTTTCTGAATTAAATATTGCTTTTTCTGTCTATCGTAAAGTGCAGAGATGGGAATACTTTGTAAGGTTCCATCTAAGACAAATACGAGATTTTTCACACCACTATTTTGTAAATCTGTTTCGATAGGTCTAATCAACCAATCATATACCTGTTGGGATGTGCGGATAAATTCATGGAAGCTGACAGCAAAGATTTTTTTATGTAGTTCTTTAACTGTGGTTTCAAATGTATTTTTGGGGATGACAACGGTATGCAATTTCAGCGACTTGTTTTTTTGCTGATTTGGTAGGGAGACAATAATGGCGACGCGATCGCTTAAAATGACTGGGTAGATGACGGCTGTTTGGCGTTGCTGATCGATGTCATCTATCTGTACGGGTTTGCTGTCTAAACAAGCTTGGCGGAAAAAGTTATCTAGTTCTGCTAACTGTAAGGATTCGATGACTTTTCTGGCTTGATCGAGGTTATCGGCGCTGGGTTCTCCGGTTTTGGGCAAGAGCAAACTTACATACTCGCGGTACACTGGTTCTACTTCATCTCGGAAGGAAAATTGCGCGTCACGGTTGACGCTAACTAAATCACGCCGGATAGATTTTAAGTTCTTCACGGCTTGATCGTAAGCTGCGATCGCACCTGGTTGATTATTTTGAGGGTTACCAGTAGCGCTAAGAATTCTTCCTAATTGCCATTGCCAACGATAAGCAATATCTCTGGCTTGTATACCTAAAGCCAATTTTAGCGCTTGTTGGGTGAGGAGTTGCCCTTGGTGCCATTGCTGAGTATATTCGTATAAACTACCCAAAGTACCTAAAGCATAGGATTGCGATCGCACATCTGCTAAATTCTGCGCTTGCTGATATCCTGTAGCGACAATTTTGGCGGCGGTACAGAGGGAAGCTGCAGAGGTACAGTTATCTTGGCTAGTAATGTCACTCTTGGCTAATAATCCGCTTTTGGCTAGTTTTAGCAGGGTTTGAGCAAAGTTAATCCGCGCAAACACACTACTGCGGCTGGGGGGTAAAGTCTCCAGCTTTGCAGGTAAAGTATTTACCAAAGTGAGAATTTGCTGTTGAATTTCTGGTGTGGTTGGAGATTGGGTTAAGAGATTTAATTGATTTAATTGTGCTTGTAACTGGGTTGTTGGCTGCGGGGAAAGACTAGCAGCGCGTTGATAAAACTGTATGGCTTCTTGAGTGTTTTGCTGTGCTTGGGCTGTATTCCCCAAACTCAGGAGGATTTCTGCAAGCTTTTCTGATTCGGGGGTTGGCTGCGCTGGTGTAGGAGTTTGCGGAGTACAGAGATTTTCCGAGTGCGATCGCTTGGCTTGAATTTCACAACTTTGTGCTAATATCTGGCGAGATTGAGTCACATCTCCCACTACCCGCAGGGTATTACCCAGACTCAGCAAGCCTGTGACTTTTAACAGAGAATCTGGTTGTTTATTTAAACTCAGCTGAATTTCTTCTAAAGTAGTTGTAGCGCGACGGTAAAGCCCTAATGTTTGCAAAGCTTGGGCTTGATTAATCTTACTGCCAATTTTCCCTGGCTCATCGCCAATTTTATTGTAAGTAGCTGTGGCTATTTGCCAACTACTCAAGGCTTTTTCAGTTTCTCCCTTGGCTAATTGTAGTTGACCTTGAGTGTTGAGTGCTTGAGCCAGGATAGATAAATAATTTTGACTATCGCTTTTATTTTGTAATAATTGCAAACTCTCGGTGCTAGATTTCTCTGCAGCAGTTAAATTTCCCAACTGTTGATAAGTTAAAGACAGATAATTCAATACCAGCGCTTGATTAAGTTTCTCGCCCTTAGTTTGAAACGCCGCGTAAGCCTGTTGAAAAATCTGTAATGCTGGGGAATATTGCTCTTGTTGATATAAACTTAAACCTTGCTCTAATAATGATTGAGCAGTTGGCGGTTGATTGCTCAATACTGGGGAATTAATAATTGCGGCTATTGGTGTAACTTGCTGCAATAGATGAGGAGATTTATTCAGAGATAAAGCCGTTAACAATAAAAATATAGACATAATCAGGCTCTAAAATGGTTGCGTATAGATAATAGAAAAATAAAGTCCGTTTTCTTGCCAAGTATTTTTATTCGCAATATTAATTCCCAGAGGAATACCCCAATCTAAACGCGCAGTTAAATTACTTTGTTGCCATAATAACCCAATGCCAGTTGATGCTATAGTATCGGGATTTAGAGTAGTTCTCCCTGGTTGGTAAATATTCCAAGCTGTACCAAAATCTAAAAATGGCGTAACCTGTAATAATCCATTTACCTGTGGAACTCTCAGCACCGGATAGCGTAATTCCGCAGTGGCGACAAAGCCATTATCAGCTAATATTTGGTCTTGACGATAACCGCGCACAGTCGCAACCCCTCCCAAACCAATTTGTTCAGAAGCTAATAATGGCCTATCAGCTAATTGCAAATCTCCACGGATTAAAAATAGCGTTTCCGGTGCTAACAACCGCACCCATTGCGCCTGTCCTCTCCAGGTAAAAAATCGCCCATCTGGTGGATCTTCATTAATTGTCGTACCTAAAGCATCAATACCAAAACTAAATTGAGAACGCGCCGCAAATACTTGTTCACTACTACGCTGAGTCCAATCTTGAAATAATCTTAATATAGTTACTTTTGTCTGACCATTGGTATCAGCACCCGATGAGGGAAAAGGAAGCCTTTCGCCTAATTGTGACTCCAAAAAACCAACATCACTTTCTCGATGAGTTGCACTAATTCCAACTGCAAATTCAGTGCTGGGAGTTTGGATTAATGGTTGGCGGAAACTGATACCATACTCCTGGGAAGTTCCTTCAATATCTAAAAAATCAAAAGGGTCTTCAATGACATTACTAGATGCATAGCTATAATTAAACTGCAAAGTCCCATTGCGGGGATTAATCGGCAATTTATAACTCACATCTACACTATTACTACCATCAGTATTGGCATATCCAATACTTAACCCATCACCCAATCCCAAAAGATTGGCTTGATTAAGTTGAATTTGGCGCTGAAAACTCCCGATACCAGGAGTGCGGTTATTATCTAAACTAACTTGTGCGCTAAATGTTTTTGCTTCCGCGACTTTTACCGCTAACACCGAAGCACCAGGATTCACCCCATTCCCCAGTTCCGCAGAGACATTTTTAATTAGTGGATCTAACTGTAATAATTGCAAAGCTTGCAGCAACTTCTTTAAATTTAACGGCTTATTTGTTGCTAAAGCTAAACGACTGCTCACATAATTAGGATTCAGCCGTTTTGTCCCTTGAACATCAATACTTTCTAAACTACCTTCTACAACTTGAATTTTAACTACCCCACCCGCCGCTTTAAAAGTTTGGTCGGCGGGAATGTACGCACCAGAGTTAACATAACAAGGTAAATCGGTGTTTTTATATTCAGCTTGACAACCTTTAGTATAGAGTTGCGTAACTTTATCAGCTACCTCTAATAATTGAGCAAAGGTGATAGGTTTATTGATAAATTCTTGAGTAACTGCGTTTAATTCTTTTGGACTAAATACAGTACTCCCAACCACATCAAACCCCGTTACCAGAATTGTCCCCGCTAAATCTTGAGGAATCGTCTCCGGCGTGGTTATATTAGTAGATGGAGACTTTAATAATTCTTCAAAATTTGGTAGCTGTGGTAATGTTGGCGTTGTTGGCGTAGGTTGTTCTAATTGCCGGTCAATATCTTGTATAGGTGGTTCAGTAGCAGTTTGCGCTAATGATTTAGAAGCAAATAACCCGATAATTAAAAAGCTAAATATCAGCCAACCCCTACCCAAATTCCCAACTTTCTTTCTCTGTGGACTCTGCATCCTCCGTGGTGCGTTAATTTTTAAATCTCTTTTAATATTAGATAATCCATACATATAAATATTTAGCTTTTTAATTCATGCTTTTGACTAACTAGATAACACCAGAAATCATTTCACGCCGGGAACAAAGACTTAATTTGTGCTGGAAACAATTTGTTTTTAACAGCACATCTGGAGAAATGCAGACAGTACAGAGAAAACCCCAGTACATCAAAGACTAACAATACTTCGCTACTGACGCTAAATACCGCAGTAATTATAGAAATAATTAATACACCATGCCTTTTAAGCTTGGGTGAGATTGTAGTATAACTGCAACTCAGCTATTATGTCGTGTGAGGCAGTTGACAAATATCTTTACATAGTTAATTACTGCGTATAATTGCGTAATTTACCCACACCTACGCATAATAGAAAAGTCAATAATTAGTATTACTGGGTGCGATTTATACGGATATACTGCGTCTACACAGCCAATACAGTTCGGTTAAGGGGGAAAGGGAAAAGGGGAAAAGGAAAAGGGGAAAAGGATTGAATTCACCCTTACCCTTTTCCCATTACCCTTTTCCCAAATCACGAGGGAGATGCAAAATACTTATCCGAACCGTATTGGTTACACAGCTTGCGATCGCTCATCCATAGAGAACATTGGTTCCTTCACAACCAACCTGATCGGGTTGTCTATCAACGAGCGCTCATCCATAGAGAACATCGGTTCGTTCACAACCAACCTGATCGGGTTGTCTATCAACGAGCGCTCATCCATAGAGAACATCGGTTCGTTCACAACCAACCTGATCGGGTTGTCTATCAATGAGCGCTCCTTCGTTCACAACCAGATCTCCTTCACGCACAACCAGCTCTCCTTGGTAACCAACCTCGTCAATTTCTCCACTAACCAGCTCTCAATATATTGATGTTTGAGCCTTCCTAATGCATTAGCTGTGGTGCTAAGGTTGGATATATGGGCAGAAAATCAGCCCGCGACGATACTATTTTCTTGGCAGAATGCGCGGATGGGTAGGTGTCAAAAAGGCAATCTCACCAAAAACAGCTAAAACTATTTATACGTAAGGCTTCCACTGATTCATGGCTGTTCAATCACCCGCGCGCTTTACAGAGATTGACTTTCAGCCATTTTGCGTTTGCTGTTTCATTATTGCTTATGTTATTATGGCACTGTCCGCGAAACAGAACCTTGAAAACTATATATACATCGGCTTTGGGAGTTCCGCCGTTGAAATTTCTCTTAATCCCTATTAGGGATTGAAACATTATAAAATGAAACTTTACTGAAATTTCTAGCGGTTGAAATTTCTCTTAATCCCTATTAGGGATTGAAACGCAATGCAGATGTGCAATGAAATAATGAATGCTGTTGAAATTTCTCTTAATCCCTATTAGGGATTGAAACTAATTGCTGCTCAATTGGCTTTTTGCTATTTATCCAGGTTGAAATTTCTCTTAATCCCTATTAGGGATTGAAACCGTACTCATCACCAGGGAATGGGGCGGTATCGCCTGTTGAAATTTCTCTTAATCCCTATTAGGGATTGAAACAACATATCGCCCCCCATCAGCGGCCAATCTGCTAGTTGAAATTTCTCTTAATCCCTATTAGGGATTGAAACAGAACAATTTTATAAAATCTATGACCTCAAAGAAGTTGAAATTTCTCTTAATCCCTATTAGGGATTGAAACATTAATTCATGTCCATATCCCGACGACTCATAAAAGTTGAAATTTCTCTTAATCCCTATTACTCACCATTCGCGTAATCCAAATCGGAAATAATTAATTCCCAAAAAACCATGAAATTCCTACTATATATAGCTTTGGTTTTGGTAATCAGAATAGAAAGCTTACACTTACCCGATTTCCCTCAAAGATTTCAGTAGGAATCTGAATGTATCGGTGCGATCGCACCGTCATCGCACTGTGAACTAACCACGCCTCTAAAGGGTATATGGATAAAAGTTTGATGCGATTAATCCTTTTGTTGTAAGCCTTTTAACCATTTTGATGAATTCTTTATTTTCAGAATCGATTACGCGAACGATGAGCTATTAGGGATTGAAACGAACAAATGGAATTATCGCCAGTCAAACTGTATCGTTGAAATTTCTCTTAATCCCTATTAGGGATTGAAACCATCAGCCAAATAACTAAACTCGCTAGCATCCATGTTGAAATTTCTCTTAATCCCTATTAGGGATTGAAACAACCAGTCCGTCTACCAGGGAGGAATACTATAAAGAAGTTGAAATTTCTCTTAATCCCTATTAGGGATTGAAACTTATTGATAGCAGAAGGAGACCCCAATCTTCCATTTGTGGTTGAAATTTCTCTTAATCCCTATTAGGGATTGAAACAATAGTAATGCCGATAGGCAGGGGTTGACATTCTACAAGTTGAAATTTCTCTTAATCCCTATTAGGGATTGAAACATTACACCATCGGGAATGCTCCAGGTTCTCAGCAGTTGAAATTTCTCTTAATCCCTATTAGGGATTGAAACAAGCAATCGGGTAATGTACGGAGCGCCAACGGGAAGCGGCGTTGAAATTTCTCTTAATCCCTATTAGGGATTGAAACTTCAATACTCTAACTCTATCCCCCCAACAATTATGTTGAAATTTCTCTTAATCCCTATTAGGGATTGAAACAAGACTACGACGGATAAGCAGCAAGGTTAATACTGTTGAAATTTCTCTTAATCCCTATTAGGGATTGAAACAAGTATTAGCCGCATTAGCGGAAGTAGTAACGATAGTGGCAAGAGGTTGAAATTTCTCTTAATCCCTATTAGGGATTGAAACTGCCAAAATCGGAACGGGCATCAATAAAGTCTTTGTAGGGGCACGGCATCCACAATCTTTTGGTATATCAAATTATCTCTTACCCTTTCACCTTTTCCCCTAACTAAATTCCCAGTTGAAAATCCTTAACCGAGCAGTATTGCCTCGCGCCCTCATCCCCTAACCCCTTCTCCCGCAGGAGAAGGGGAACTAAATCTCTTGCTCCCATCTCCCCGTGGGAGAGGGGCTGGGGGTGAGGGCGAAACCTTGCACAAGAGCGGGTTTCACGTTAATTTGACACCACTGGGGCAATGCCTTGCCCCTACAATCTGTCGCCTTCTTTTGTCAAATTGGTATAAGATTTCTCTTCTCTATGCTTTGGCTTTGAGGGTAGATGATTTTATCAACTCATCTACTCACCCACTTTAAACCTTTGACTCAACTACTTGTTGCACTCCATTTAATTGCTGAGGCAAACTCCAGTCAGGACGCAAGTTAGCCGCATGACGTAAATATATGTGGTAAATTGGCGCGGAAGTTGGCAGGTAAACGTGGATTAAAAAGCGGATACAGCGCTGTAAACTGCCTTCAACGTGCATTTGTTGCACATCCAACATAGCGACACCATCCCAACCTGGACGTGTTCTTGCGATCGCAGCTGGAAAAATCGCATCCAAATCCCGCGTCACAGAAAACGTTACGCTAATCATATCCTTTGGCTGGAGATGATTCCGTTGTTCCAGTTCATCTAATAATTCTGTTACCGCTTCTCGAATCGCCTCAGTAGTATTTTCTGAAACCGTTATCGCTCCACGAATAGCCTTCATTTGCCACTCCACGCCCAATCCTCCTTAATTAGTCAGTTGTCAATTGTCATTGGGGAAGGGGGAAGGGGGAAGGGGTAATGAGTAATGAGTAATGAGTAATGAGTAATGAGTAATGGGGTGTTTGGTTTTGGTAATTTCTCCTCATCTCCCTCATCCTCCTCATCCCCCTCATCTCCCTCATCCCCCTCATCTCCCTCATCCCCCTCATCCCCCTCATCCTCCTCATCTCCCTCATCTCCCCAATCCCCAATCCCTACGGCCGATACAACCACAGGGGTAAACCACTGGTAGACATTTCAAATTCCAACCAGTCAATACCTGCGCCAATACTTGATGAAGCTTGGCGACTTCCTGGGAGTAAGCGACTCAGCAGGGGTTTACGTTCTTCTAGAGTGAAACATTGTGTTTTTTCTGGATCGAGTCCGACTAGTTCTGCTGTCCAACGACGTGCATCTTCCTCTGTTCCCAGACGATCTACTACACCTAACTCTAAGGCTTGCTGTCCGGTGAATATCCGCCCATCGGCAAAACTTCTCACAGTTTCTACCGCTAAAGAACGACCTTCAGCTACGGTTTGCACAAACTGCTGATAACTAACGTCAATCAATTCTTGTAGAATACCTTGTTCCGGTTCCGTCAGTTCCCGGTCAAATGCCAAAATATCTTTGTAAGGGCCGGATTTAATGACTTTAAAGGAAACACCGATTTTATCTAACAAGCGTTCTAAGTTATTGCCTCGCAAAATTACACCAATGCTACCCGTGATTGTACCCGGGTTAGCCATGATATACTCGGCTCCCATGCCAATGTAGACACCGCCAGAAGCCGAAATATTACCAAAACTGGCAACAATTTTTATCTTCTCCCGCAAACGTTTGAGGGCACTGTAAATTTCTTGAGAATCTCCCACAGTACCGCCAGGGCTATCAATCCGCAGCAGCAACGCCGGAAACTTTTTTTCCTCTACAGTTTTCAGTGCTTCCAGAACACGTTTACGAGTTCCACCAGAAATCGCACCATTAATTTCAATCCGCGCTATTTGTTTACTCAACCTGGGCTTAAAAGGCCAAACCATAATCAGTCATTAAATCTCGTAATACACCCAATATAGAATGCCCAGTGGTCAGACGACCCGCTTTTATCAGCATCAAACAATGCACAGGTACTATCCTTCACCAAACATTAAGGAAATTTTTAGATTGAAATAGCTATTTATCTGATATTTTCATCTTTATTCAGCTGGCAAAAACTAAGAATCTAAAAAATCAATAACCTAAATTGGGTGTGTAGCACAATTGCCACAAACACTTAACCTGGTTTTAACTTTAGTATAAATAAGAGTGCCTAAGTTGCAGAAACGTGATGATTCGCCCGGTTACAGAGACGCGATGAATCGCGTCTGTACAAGAGTCAAAAGTTATTCCCTCTGCCTCCTGCTTTTTGCCCCCTGCCTTCTGCCTTAATTAATAAAATTTCCAGAATGCCCATCCAGAGCTAGTTGAGGATAAGCATCCTCTAATTATGAAATATAAATACTTATAGATTGGTCAGCCAATCAAAACTTGAATATGCTGATGCACTCAACTTAGGAATCAATGCGGAGAATTTGACACCGATAATAAGCGTAGATGTCAAACAGCGCTCCCACAAAACTACAAGTTAAACTAATAACAAATAAGCCCCGCAGAGGAGTACCACTGCCAAAGGTAGCGAGAAAATGTATAATTTGTTGAGCGATCGCTTCATTGATGCCTTGTAACCCTGGGATATGACCCAACAGAGATACCACCAGCAAGAAGCCACCAACTAAAAGCATGGGTAGGGAAAAACTAAAGACAATCGTAAGTAGCAGGGAACGGAGAAAGTTAGTAAACACAGTCATTGAAACGACACTCCGCGGTTAGGGTAGACAATAGCGATAAAAGCTGCAATGTCATCTTCTACAATACGAGCGATCGCCCCTCAGCAACCAAGATGTCAAAAATCTTAAGTTTTCATTAAAAAAAAGTGCTATCTCACAGATGAGTTTGGTTCAGCGCAAATAGGCTATGAAGCGAGCAAAACCATTGTCATATATAGATTTTAGTTTATAGTTATCATCAAAACGCAATTCCAGCTTGCTCAAAAAGCCCTTAACTTTATGAGACGAGCTTTAAAGTAAGTTAATGTTTGGCATGGGGCATTGGGCATTGGGCATTGGGCATTGGGGAGATGAGGGAGATGAGGGAGATGAGGGAGATGAGGGAGATGAGGGAGATGAGGGAGATGAGGGAGATGAGGGAGATGAGGAGAAATTACCAACACCCAATTACTCATTACTCATTCCCCATGCCCCATGCCCCATGCCCCATGCCCCATCCCCAAACTTTTTCCATTTACCAATTCCCTCAAGGCGTTTAGTTTCGCTATTCTTAAGGCAGTTACCGAGTTAGCTACAAAACATTGAGTGAGACTACATCCAAATCCAGTCTAGGCGCGTGGGGTCAGCGGTTGCTGGCAGCGATTTTTTTGGGTGGACAAGTACTGGTTCACCTCCTACGAATCAGAATTCATTGGCGAAATACTAAAGAGCAAATGGCCTCAGTGGGGCCAGATTCGCTCTTTATTGCGCTGTTAACGGCGATTTTTGTGGGCGCGGTGTTTACCATTCAGGTAGCACGGGAGTTTATTAACTTTGGGGCGGGAAATTTTGTTGGCGGGGTGCTGGCGGTAGCCTTAACCAGAGAACTGTCGCCTGTATTGACAGCCGTAATTTTAGCGGGGCGAGTGGGTTCGGCTTTTGCGGCTGAAATTGGCACTATGCGAGTCACAGAGCAAATTGATGCTCTATTAATGCTCAGAACAGACCCTATTGATTATCTAGTTATTCCCCGTGTCTTAGCTTGTTGCATAATGTTGCCAATTTTAACTCTCTTGTCTTTGGTGACAGGGTTATTAGGGGGAATGTTAATTGCCACAAATTTATACAACATCGCTGATACCGTATTTCTCGACTCGGCGCGTAATCTGCTTGGTCTTTGGGATATTTTGAGCGCCATGATTAAGGCGTTTTGCTTTGGCATTTTAATTGCGGTAATTGGTTGTAGCTGGGGTTTAACAACAACCGGAGGCGCTAAGGGGGTAGGACAATCAACTACCACTGCTGTAGTCACAGCCTTGCTCATTATATTTGTCAGTAATTTCTTTCTTTCTTGGTTAATGTTTCAAGGCCCTGGTAGTGCATTGATCAAAGGGATGTAGCAAGACTTTTAGGCTAAGGGAGAAAGGTAAAAGGGAAAAGGTGTAAATTTAGCCATTACCCCTTTCCCTTTCACCTTTTACCAAACGACTGATCCAAAAAGTATTGGCAGATGTAGTTATACTCTCACTCTTAATCAGGGACTTCCTAATAAAAAAATATCCCAGTATTTATTGTGGGGTGGACATCTTGTCCGCCCAGTTTATGTGGCTGGCAAGATGCCCGCCCCACAAGATATAAGATAATTTATTTCGTGGAAGTCCCTAACGCGCCTCCTCAACCACGAAATTTTAAAATAGGAGAAGCAGATTTTGCATCTGTGGATCAAGGCTTACAGCCTCTAGTACAACACAAGCTAACATCTCAAACAATCACAAACCTTGATAGACAGCAGATTACAAGTTGATGAGGTACAGATAATTGTCAGGGCAAGGCACTGCCTAGTGGTGTCAAATTCAGCTAAAAGCGATCTAGGGTGGGCGGTACAAATACCTCGCGCCCTCATCCCCTAACCCCTTCTCCCGCAGGAGAAGGGGAACTAAATCTCTGGCTCCCTTCTCCCTGTGGGAGAGGGGCTGGGGGTGAGGGCGAAACCTTCCACAAGAGCGGGTTTCACGTTAAGTTGACACCAATGCCCCTACCTATGTACTTGATTTACCTGAAATATGCTGTATTGACCTTGCGGTGCTAGGCTTTTCTCTGAATATAAAATCACACCACTGGCGACAACGCTATTAACCCGCGCAACTCAGTGGCTCTAGAATCAAACATCTAATAATTAGTATGACTAGTTCATTTGCACCTAACTCTAACTCTACATCTACAGTTGAACTCAAACCTAGCTACAATATCCCTGTAGTTTTGCTAGTTGCTTCTATTCCACTGCTGCTAGTTCAACCCTTAGTAGGCGGTGTCATTGGCTTGCTGGGTTTGTTTCTCATGTTTCAAGCTGGTGTTATACGGTTGCAATTTACCGCCACTGACTTGGATTTGTACAGAGGCGACAAATTAATTAGGCGGTTTCCTTACCAAGAATGGCAAAATTGGCGGATATTTTGGCCCAGAGTTCCGATTCTGTTTTACTTTAAAGAAATTAACAGCATTCACTTTTTGCCCATTTTATTTGACCCAAACACCCTCAAAGCTTGTTTAGAACAACGCTGTCCGCGTATTTAGCGCTGAGTTCTGAGTATCAGCCTTTTCCCAATCCCCAGTCCCCAGTCCCCAGTCCCCAATCCCCAGTCCCCAATCCCCAAGTAATATAAAATTCAGACTTAGGACTTTTAACACAGGTCAATTGTATATTTCTGAAAGCTATTTATTCGCGTCATAGGAATTACACTATTATTTATGAACCCAGAGGAATCTCAAACCCCAGAATCAATTGATGAGTGGTTGGCGCAAATAGAAGAGCCGAGCAAACCAGTTGCAGAGCCGGAAGACTCATCGGTTGACTCAGAGGCCCAAACAGAAACACAAAATTTATTGGTAGACTCACAGCCCGATGACGCAATGTCAGCACCAATTTCCCAAATAGAAGTAGAAGTTGCGACAGAGCCAACAGAGGATGCAGCTGAGTTACTTATACCATTATTACCAGTGGAAACTGTGGCAGTGCGATCGCCAAGAGAGTCAGAATCCGCAGATAATTCTCTATATGCACAAGCAGCACAACAAGTTGCTGAGTTAGAAACTACCAAAGAAGCTCTGAAAGCCGAAATAGCCAATCTGCAAGCGACTTACAAAACTCTGCAAGCACAAGTTGGGGAAACTCAACAGACACTAGGAAAAATTGTGCAAGAGTCGCTCTCGCAATTAGAACAACGCAAACAAACCCTGCAAATTTCTGTTGAACAGTTAGAACGCCGTCAAGAACGCATCCGTAATGAAATGCGTACTACATTTGCGGGCGCATCCCAAGACTTAGCAATTCGCGTCCAGGGTTTTAAAGATTACCTCACAGGCAGTTTACAAGATTTAGCCGCCGCCGCCGAGCAATTGCCCCTAGTACCGCCGCCAATAATTGAACGCGAAAAGCCTGTAGTTAAAGAGGTAAAGCCTGTTGAATCTCAGCCAGGTATCCCCCAATTTGCGCCCCAGCAGTTTCAAGATACTAGCAAGCAAATTCGCCGCCTGATTGACCAATATCGCAACAAACCAGATTATTATGGCCCAGCTTGGCAACTGCGCCGCACCTTTGAACCAGTCCACGCCGAGAGAGTTGCTAACTGGTTTTTCACCCAAGGCGGTAGAGGTGCTTTGCGGACAATGGGTAGTCGCTTGCAGAATATCTTGATTTCTTCAGCGGTGATTTCTATTCTCAACACCCTCTATGGCGATCGCCTCCGTGCCCTAATATTATCTAATACACCAGAACGTCTCGGTGAATGGCGGCGCGGCTTACAAGACTGTTTAGGCATCGGTCGTCCAGACTTTGGCCCAGATAGAGGAGTGGTATTATTTGAAACCCCCGAAGCTGTAGCACAGAAAGCAGAACGACTAGTTAAAGCCAATCAAATGCCTTTAATTATCATCGATGATTCCGAAGACCAAATTAGTCTGGGGTTACTGCAATTTCCTTTATGGTTAGCCTTTGCCCCAGACCCCAAAACAATGAGAAATTATGATGATGATTTTTAATTAGTCATTTGTCATTGGTCAAGTATTATGGCTTTGGACTCTTAACTTTTAAGTACAGACGCGATTAATCGCGTCTCTACAACTTTTGACTTTTGACTTTTGAATTGTTATGGCTATTTGGTTAACTTTGTGCGGAGCGGTTTTAGTTGTAGCCTACCTACTGGGTTCTTTCCCTACAGGCTACATTGCAGTGAAGCAGTTAAAAGGTATTGATATCCGGGAAGTTGGTTCTGGTTCCACTGGCGCAACTAATGTGCTGAGAACCTTGGGTAAAGGCCCTGGGGCATTTGTGTTATTAATTGATTGCTTGAAAGGTGTATTGGCGATCGCTTTAGTTTATCAGTTATTTCACCTGGCTCCAGTTTATAACTTCATTCCCACTACGGTAGATGCTAACCTTTGGCAACCCTGGTTAGTGACTTTAGCCGGATTATCAGTAGTTCTCGGACACAGTAAATCGATTTTTTTAGGCTTTAGCGGTGGTAAATCTGTCGCCACTGGTTTAGGGACTTTGTTAGCAATCAGCTGGCAAGTAGGTTTAGCCACAGCAGGTGTATTTGCCCTTGTCTTTGCCATATCGCGCATAGTCTCCTTGGGTTCCATTACAGGTGCGATCGCAGTGACAATTTTCATGGTAATTTTCCATCAACCCTTAGCTTGCATTCTCTATGCTTTTGTGGGTGGGTTGTATGTAATTATCCGCCACCGCAGCAATATAGAACGTCTGCTTGCAGGCACAGAACCAAAAATTGGGCAGGTAACGCCAGAACCTGAACAACCTGCTTAAAACAAATAAAACAACGAGGTTGACTATTCACCTATTCATAAATTAATTGCCTAATCCTAAATTTGACTTTCCTGAGCCTAGAAAAAGAAGATAAAAGCCCCACGGATGAATCCGTGGGGCTTTTAATTTTGAATTCCCTTAAGGGTAGCGGTAGCTTAATACTTGTCGGTTGAGGGGAAAAGGGGAAGGAGAAAAGGGGCAAGAACAAACCTGTAACCCTTACCCTTTCTCCTGCACAGACGCTACGCGTAGCTTGCTTAAGCGCAGGGGTATACCTTTTTCCCAAACCCAATTAAGAATTGAAAATCCTTAACCGAGCAGTATTGAGGGGTAGCTACTTTTTAGTTAAACTTTTCAAGTTGTTAAAATTTTGGAATTTTTCTATTGTGTAGTTTTCCTTCAGATTTTCCTCCATACCTTTAGAAGGTTTATATAAAAAAACATGATTAAATTTATCGGGGATGACAGGGATTTTAGCTTTTACTAAAAGTTGCATATTTACATCAGAATCAAGAATCCAAGCTAAGGGCATAATATTACCAATTTTACTATCACTAATAACTAGTGGATGGTCTACTGCATTAATGGTACGAGCTATCGGAGTCACTGAATAACTTTGGATTTTATTCCACCATCCTTCTGATTGCGAACTCCAAACACAAGAAATTATGCCGCTAGAAATTAATATAAATATGACTCCAGACCATAACCTTTGCCGCCAAATATATTGAGAAGCAAGCTTTTTACTAATCACATAAGCAATAGCAATTTCAATTCCTAGATATGAAGGAATTAAATATCTAGACATCCCGGAACGCTGCCATTTAAAAATTATATCGGGAATCATCAAAGACAAGGCTAATACTCCTATCAGTGTTAGCAGAAATAGCCATGTTTTAGCCGCAGACTGTTTACATAAGAAATAAAGGGAATAAATCATTAAAGCAGTCGCCAGGAGAATTACAACAATCTCCATATTTCCCAATTTATTATCTATATCTAAAAACAAGCGGCTGAGATTTAGACCCCATCTATATACCAAACTATCATGACCATTTGCGGGGAAAAATATCGGTAACCTCTGAGTTGACCAATCTGTAGTTTGATTAATTGTTTTATAATTAACAACTACAACTATTAACCAGGGTATAAAAGCTATAATAGCATTTATATATGAAAGCAGAGAATAAATCAATATTTTATTAATTCTAAATCCTGCCCTCACGACAACATATAGTAAATGACTAATCAAGATAAATACACTAAATAAAAAACTGTACAAACTTGTGATTAAAGATATGGTATATATAATCCAACTCAATCTAGTATTAAGACGAATTGCTCTTAATAAACTAGCACTTGCAAACAGAATTGTGGCAATCCATAAACTATACTCTCTCGCTTCTTGAGCATATAAAACATGAAAAGGAGAAATAGCAATGAGCGATGTTGCTATTTTAGCAGTCGCATGTGAATTAAAAATTTCTATACATAACCAATACATTAAAGGAAGTGTCAATAAGCTAAATAATACAGATAAACTTCTGAATACAGCAGTAGAACTGCCAAATAATTTTATCCATATATGCAAGATTAAAAAATATAGGGGAGGATGCTGTGAATCTTCTTTGGCAAGAGATGTAATCACATCAGTAAATCCTTTTGCCGCACTGGGTTTTAAATAATCCTTCACAGTATCAGAGCTAATCGCTTGCCCATTATAGAGCTGCTGAATTAATTCTGTTTCTGTATAACCAGCACTTCTAAATGATGTATATGTCTCATCAAACCAGTAAATTTTTTTGTCCAGATTATAAAATCTAAAAAATATCCCTAAAACTAATATAAAAACAAAAAATATCTGCACAAATGGCAAGTTTTTCTTTTTAATCATAACTAGTACAAACGGCTGGTATTACTCGATAAAGCGAATCAAAGAATATAACAATTTTTCTGCTTTGGGTGACTGCTAATCAAATAGGTTAGTCAATATGTTGATTACAAAGTTATTGCATCAATTCATCAGCTATTACGCCTTTAAATCATAGAATGGTTGCTAAAATTTATTGGCTGTTAACATTTAAAAATCAACAGCAACCCAACATAAATCTAATATTTCCCAGTGCATTGAAAAATGTTATAAAAACTGAAGCATCACAAATTTACTGGGTATTCTTTTTAAATAGCCTTAATAGCTAAACTTAATTGTTTATTCTTCCTAATAAAAAACAAACTAACTGTAGGTATAAAGAAAATTAGTATCGCTCTGGGCTTGAATTTGATAAATGGATGATTCTGTTAGTTGTGATGCTTCATTGTCTAATGAAAGTAGGTAAGTTAATCAGCATTTAAGATGCATCTATCCAAAGCTGAACCGCTTACTACAAGCGACTCATCCCGGAAAAATGAATGACGATTAGCTGATCTACCTGAGAGCGATCGCATAGCTTTTTAAGCTACTGAAATTATAAGTGTATAAAAATCATTAGGCAAGTCTCAGCTTAGTAGGATGCCTTAGTGCTGAGAGTATGGCACCCTTACCAAAACTTTTCCTGTGTTACAGCTTACGGCTAACGCAAAGCCCCTCAATAACAGCCTTCTAATATAAATCTGTGGAGAATTTGTAAAATATTACATCAAGCTTTGTTGACTATTGACAGTCAACAGTTAACAGCCACAACGTAGATTTTCACAACTGAAATAGGATTGCTATATCCTCTCTAGTAATACTTCTTGTCTACATGAAAAAGCTTATTTTCAATAAATTAATGCCATAGCTTTGCTATAAATTGTGATTTGAAAAACTAAATACAGTGTTTTATGACAAATTAACTAGAGGATTTTTGTCTCACACAGAGGCGCAAAGTCGCAAAGAAGAACGTGAGACTGGAATCTAAAAGTTGCTTGCTATGTTGACAAAATTTACTAAGGTAATCCCAGGTTTTCAAATAACTTAATTTCTAGAGAAAAGATATGTGTATAATAATGACTCATTGTTTGTTTTCCTAAGTGGAGAAACTAATGGGTCGCGCCAAAAAGGTTGTCCTGGCTTATTCTGGGGGAGTTGATACTTCAGTGTGCATTCCTTACCTCAAAGAAGAGTGGGGTGTGGAAGAGGTAATTACGTTAGCAGCAGATTTAGGTCAAGGAGATGAATTAGAACCAGTTCGAGAAAAAGCTTTAAAATCGGGTGCAAGTGAATCTCTAGTAGCGGATGTTAAAGACAGTTTCGTGAAAGATTACGCGTTTGCAGCGATTCAAGCTAACGCCCTCTATGAAAATCGTTATCCTCTAGGAACTGCGCTTGCCCGTCCACTCATTGCCAAAATATTAGTAGAAACAGCTGAAAAATATGGTGCAGATGCGATCGCTCACGGTTGCACTGGTAAAGGTAACGATCAGGTACGCTTTGATGTTTCCTGTGCGGCGCTGAATCCTAATCTCAAAATCCTTGCACCCGCACGGGAATGGGGGATGAGTCGGGAGCAAACCATCGCCTATGGTGAACGCTATGGTATTCCCGCACCTGTAAAAAAATCTTCTCCATACAGTATTGATAAAAATTTGCTCGGGCGCAGCATTGAAGCTGGGGTGCTGGAAGATCCAGCATTTGAACCACCAGAAGAAATTTATGAGATGACTAAAGCGATCGCAAATACTCCCGATCAGCCTGAATATATTGAAATTGGTTTCCAACATGGGATTCCTACAACTCTCAACGGAATTGCAAAAAACCCAGTTGCGTTGATTGAACAACTCAATCAACTAGCAGGAAATCACGGTATTGGGCGGATTGATATGATCGAAAACCGCTTGGTGGGTATTAAATCTCGAGAAATCTATGAATCCCCGGCAATGGTTGTGTTAATTCAGGCACACCGAGATTTAGAAAGCTTAACTTTAACAGCAGATGTCAGCCACTACAAGCGTGGTATTGAAGAGACTTATACGCAATTAGTCTACAACGGTCTGTGGTACAGTCCCTTAAAAGCAGCCCTAGATGGGTTTATTCAAAAGACACAAGAACGAGTTTCTGGTACTGTACGGGTGAAACTGTTCAAAGGTAATGCTACCTTAGTCGGGCGCTGGAGTGACAATTCTCTTTATACCCCTGACTTAGCAACCTACGGCGCTGACGACCAATTCGATCATAAAGCGGCTGAAGGCTTTATTTACGTTTGGGGCTTACCAACCCGGATTTGGGCACAGCAAAACAAGTAAATATTAAAGTAAAAGCAATACTACAAGGGATAGCGTTTTCAACTCAAAATTAGTTAAGGGTAAAAGGTTAAGGGTTAAAGGTTTTTTTCCCTTTTCCCATTCCCCTTTTTCCCCTTAACCGACAACTATTGAAAGCAAAAAGGCAAAAGCTCAAATAAATGAGAACTTTTGCCTTTTTACTTTTCACTTTTTACTTAAACTATTCTCCTGCTGCGCGCTTGACTTGGCGAGATTCTAACCACAGGGGTATAACAATCAAGGCTACTAAAATTAGTAAGGCCGCGATCGCAAAATGGCTTACCCAAGAAACTAATTGTTCTAGAGAAACCACTTTTCCTGCGAAGAAAGCTAATGTCACCATCACACCAGCCCACGCACTAGCCCCTGCTAAGTTATATACAAAGAATTTTCCGAAAGACATATCAGCTATCCCGGCTAGTGGAGCTGCAAAAATTCTTAGTAATGCAAAAAAGCGGCCAAAAAACACAGCTTTACCTGCATTTTCACTAAATTGCGCTTTAATATTTAGCAGTTTTTCTTCAGATATGCGGAATATCTTACCCATTTGAAGTAAGAAACTCCAACCTCCGAGCCTACCAATCCAATAGCCACAAGTGCCCCCCAGCACAGCACCGGCAACGGCGTTCCCAAGCACAAACCAGTAATTAAGTTCATTACTGCCAGCTAAAAACCCACCTACAAGAGTTAAGGTTTCGCCAGGAAGGGGAATGCCCAAATTTTCTAGCAAAATTCCCAAAAATATTGCCCAATAACCATAATGGTGGGCGAATTCCTGGATGTTTTCTAGTGAAATCAACTCAAGAGACATTCCGCACCGCCGTCTTTACAATTTTTTACTTGTATTATAATCTTGGCTCCTTTCTGGCTGGCCTGTCAATCAAGCCACTTATAGGGTTTTATAGTTTCTAGTCTATCTTAACTATTAACTAAAGGTGCTTGACTATTGGTAATTAATAGGTTATTAGCATAACCGTATAGTTACTGATGGTCAGTATAATCTTTTTATAAAAAATTTATTAAAGGGCTAGCAAATATAAAAATCTTGTAAAAGATATTTAGGATACTGCCATTCTTAGGGGTTTATGCCTATATTGATGAAAGTTAAGACAAATTATACGGCATGAATACTGAAAAAACTTGTCTCAACTGCTATGCTGTCATTAACCGCAGAGTTCGGTAATACTGTCATGGTTGTTGTCAAGCGAACACAGTGTTAATGCCCGTTTTTTGTTTTTGTTTGTTATAGTGTTGCAATTTATTCAGTGAAATTCATGACTCTAAAACAGAAACTTCAAGTGGTTTTGTTCAAACCTCAAGGCAGCATTGATTTAGAGGGTGGTATAGCTTTAAGTAATGAGATGCTTCAAGTGGTACCCCAACCTCATCAACTTTGGGTGATTGATTTAGCCGCAGTGGATTTTATGGATAGTTCTGGATTGGTCTCCCTAGTAAAAGTATTAACAGCTGCGCGCCAAAGTGGATGCCGCTTAGTTCTGTGTAATGTAAAAGCACCCGTGCGATTAGTGTTAGAACTTACTCAACTAGATTCAGTATTTGAAAGTTTTGATACCTATGAAGATGTTCTGTCTCTTGTCCACGATCGCAGACTGGCTCTAGCAAGTTGAATCTCCATTTCATCGGAAAATACATGGTGAGGTCAATTAATTTTATAAATTCTTAATAATTTCTCTGGTTACTATATCCTCACCATGATTAACCATCACAAACTAGTGCTCACACAAATTTATTTAAATTTTAACTATTCCAGAGAAAATCCCTAATTAAGCGTCGATAAAAAAACCTTAAGGGCAATTGCCCTTGGGGAATCTCAATAAACTTATATTTAAAAACTTGAAGCTTTGATTATAAAAAGTCAGGGAAAGCGCAGGGGCAAACAACTCAAAATTCAAAAGTCCATTTAACCTCCGACTTTTGACTTTTGATTCTTGACCCTTGACCCATGCTCAATAGCAAATCATTTATTGGCTATTAGTTACAGGCGAAATAGAAGTTTCTTCTGATGTTGGACGGGGAAAAGTTGGCAAATCAATGCCACTATGATTAGCATTACGGCTTTTTAGTGCTAATCGATAACTAACACTTTGTAATTCTGCTTGCAATTGCCGATTTTCGCGTTGGAGTATTGCTACTTTTTCTCTCACAGGAGCCATACGCTCCTCGAATTTGCGACGATAAATTTGGGGTAACTCTTGTACTACTTGCTCCAACATCCGACTGCGATCGGTCAATTCTTGCACATTTTGCCGTAACTGATAAATTTCGGTATCACGTGCCGTAATTTGCTCTTGGTAGAATGTCACCTGTTGTTCAATAGCTTGCAATTGTTCTTGCAAAGCCTGCAACTGCTTCGTATCTTGCTCTGGCTCTGGTGGCTTTGGGGGCATAAAGCTAGTATTGCCCTTCACCAGTCGGAAGAGTTCTTGCGATAGCTGTTGCACTAATTGATCGCGAAGCTGCAACTCTTGGCGCAGTTGCGATACTTCGGTAGAGAGAGCTTGGATATTGGATGTATCAGATTGGCTCACAGCGGCTTACAGCTCCCATTCAAAAAAATATGCGCTTTTAGGTAGAACTGCGGTCATACTTGCTCAAGCAAGTACTTGTTAATTTAGCATTACTAGCTAAGTTAGTCAGAAAAAAAAGCACATTTTTTTTGAGTTTTGTGTTACCCATTTTTAAGTGCTGAGAAGGTAAATCTCAGCACTTAACCTGCTTAAGCGCTTACAGCCACTTGAGCCGCTTTTTCCTCGTGAACATCCTGTTTAATAGTCAGGTAGCGAATTACTTCTTCGCTTAAGCGCATAGCCCTTTCTACAGGGGCGATCGCAGTTCCCGGGCCAGTATAGTTGAATTGAATGTAAATGCCATCCCGCTGCTTTTTAATTTCATAAGCTAGACGACGCTTGCCACGATTTTGAATTTGGATATCTTCTGCACCGTGTTCTTTGAGCAAGTTCTGATATTTAGTAATCGCTTGCTCTACTTGTTCGTCTCCTAAGTCAGGACGCAGGATGAACATTGTTTCATAAACTATGGACATGGTTTTTAGTCTCCTTATGGACAAAAAGGCTGCTACTGCTAATTTATACATGAACCTGCAGAAACAAGCTCAGTACTAATCAACATCTGAAGCAACAAGGAACTATAATCTTACCAGTTTTCAAATTGAATCTAGAGCCAAATTAGCCAAAGTTTTGAATCTCTTAGCTAACTAATGCTTGCTCTTGAGATCACAGCTTGTAATTGCATCCAAAAGGACATTAATCAAGGTTATGGCGCAACGCTATGTGCGAGTTCAAAATCAGGAAGGACAGATTTATTATGGGTTGTTACAACTCTCCCTAAATGTCCAGGTGCTAGACGCTCCGCCTTGGCTACAGGGACAACCTACGGATTTAATCTTGGAACCAGAAGAATATCAAATTCTGGCTCCTTGTGCTCCCTCAAAAATTGTTGCGGTGGGTAAGAATTATGCCGATCATGCTGCAGAAATGGGAACTCCTGTACCAAGTGAGCCACTCCTCTTTCTCAAGCCGCCCACATCAATTATTGCCTCTGAGACGGAAATCAAATATCCAGTGCTATCACAAAGAGTAGACTATGAAGGCGAATTGGCATTGATCATTGGCGATCGCACCAGTGAATGTACCCCAGAAGAGGCCCAAACTAAAATTTGGGGTTACACCATTGCCAATGATGTCACAGCCAGAGATTTGCAAAAAAAAGATGGACAATGGACGAGAGCCAAAGGTTTTGACACCTTTTGCCCCTTGGGCCCCTGGATTGTCCGAGAATTAAACCCAGGAGCGAGATTGCAGACTTTTTTAAACGACAATGTGAATCCAGTACAATCTAGCTGTATTGATCAAATGGTATTTCCACCAGATTTTTTAGTGTCTTATATCAGCCAAGTGATGACACTAATGCCCGGCGATGTAGTCCTTACAGGTACACCAGAGGGTGTGGGAGCTTTGCAACTAGGCGATCGCGTCCGTGTGGAAATTGAAGGCATTGGTCGCCTAGAAAACATCATTGTCTCTCGTTAATCGCTAACGTACTTGCATATAAACAGCATCCGAAACTGCGGGAATTTCTGCGTAGCGTCCCATCAAAGACTGGGCAACAGAATATACCACTGCTGCCACTAGACCAAGAAAGATTGTGCTAGCTACTGTTTGCACCGCAAAAGCTATCCCAGGGAGTGCAATCACCCGCAAAACTATACTGCCAAGAAACACAATAATGTCTAACAGAATTGCCTGCATAGTGTTGTAACGGATGAAATGATTTATTTTTTCATTTCTCACTACCAAAAAGAATAAGGCAAAGAAGACAATTAGTTGACCAAATTGTCCTAAACTACCATAAATGAGAACAACAGGCTGAAGAGGCACAAGTAGCACTTGCAGCGCCGGAAATTCTCTAAATAAAGACACATAACCAAACATTAGCCCATCAATTAAGGGCAGCAAATAAGGTAAGCAAGCAAAAATCCGGTCGGAAACCGTTGTAGACCCGCGCCAAGCCATTTTGCGTTCTCCTGTGCCAAAAAATCAACAGTTACTTGAGCCTAGGATAACGCAGTTACCTGCTCATGCTAGCAAATCTAATTATTCTATATTGGCAATGCGGAAACCCATCATACATTCATACTGTTCAGGCTGCTGTGCAGTGAGTTTGCTGACCTGGTGACCGCAACGCAGTTGACCTTGACTCCAACGGGGTTGACCACTCCTATCAGCTAATAAACAAGACTGGCAAACCTTCCCAGGAGCCAGGATTTGATCTTCCATTAAAATGACTAGCATCTCATCCCTCCTGTAAATCCTCACTGTGACCCAACATTTTACTGAGGAAAGGATCGGCCTTTCAGACGCTCAAGCCTTAGAATTACCAAATATTCCAGCTTTGCTCAGTCTAGACTGTGGGAAAAGTGGATTGTGATTCACATGGGCAATGAACGCCTAAAATTAACCTTTCAGGCTTTTCTGGGCAAAAATGTCAGCCAGAGCAACTCAAACACGATTGTCCAGTAGCCTCTAAATTTATTGTATGTTGTCTATATTTTGAGAGGGGCTTTTTTAGTTAAAAGTAATACAGGGGGTGGGGATTGGGTAATGGGTAATGGGTAATGGGAAAAAGCTGAAGAGTAGAGAACGAATAATCGATGCCCAATGCCCCATGCCCCATGCCCAATAATTTATTTTCAAAAGCCATTGAACTATAGCCTTTGAAATATGTAATCTTGACTGTGGACTGTTGCTAAAATGTGACACTCAGGCAAAATACACAGTTGGGCAAATCCCCTAAGGATAGCGGAAGTGACTAAGACAAACTCAGACATTCTTAACTCTAGCGATCCGGCGATCGCAGAGCTACTTAATCAAGAACTACAGCGTCAACGCGACCATTTAGAGTTGATTGCTAGTGAGAACTTTACCTCTGCAGCTGTACTAGCGGCTCAAGGTTCTGTACTAACAAATAAATATGCTGAAGGACTGCCTGGTAAACGCTACTATGGCGGTTGTGAATTTGTCGATAAAGTTGAGCAGCTAGCAATTGACCGTGCGAAAAAGCTTTTTGGTGCGGCTCATGCCAATGTTCAACCCCATTCCGGCGCACAAGCAAATTTTGCGGTGTTTTTAACACTGTTAGAACCAGGCGACACAATCATGGGCATGGATTTGTCTCATGGGGGACATCTGACCCACGGTTCACCCGTGAATGTGTCTGGTAAGTGGTTCAAAGTGAAGCACTACGGCGTTAGCCAGCAAACAGAACAACTCGACTATGACCAAATTCGTGAGCTGGCGCTGAGGGAGCGTCCTAAGCTACTAATTTGCGGTTATTCGGCTTATCCTCGCATTATTGATTTTGAAAGATTCCGCAGTATCGCCGATGAAGTTGGTGCTTACCTACTAGCTGATATTGCTCATATTGCTGGTTTAGTCGCCACTGGTCTGCATCCTAACCCAATTCCTCACTGCCATGTAGTGACTACAACCACCCATAAAACTCTACGCGGCCCTCGCGGTGGTTTGATTTTAACAGGCGACGCAGAATTGGGTAAAAAGCTGGATAAATCAGTTTTCCCCGGAACTCAAGGCGGGCCTTTAGAACATGTAATTGCGGCGAAAGCTGTGGCTTTTGGCGAAGCACTCAAGCCAGAATTTCAAACCTATTCTGCCCAAGTGATTGAGAATGCCCGTGCTTTGGCAAGTCAACTACAAAATCGTGGGTTAAAGATAGTATCCGATGGTACAGATAACCATCTCATGTTAGTAGATTTACGGTCTATTGGTATGACAGGTAAGCAAGCGGATCAGTTAGTGAGTGGTGTAAATATTACCGCTAACAAAAACACAGTTCCCTTCGATCCGCAATCACCATTTGTCACCAGTGGTCTGAGATTAGGTTCACCAGCCATGACCACCAGGGGCTTAGGTGTGGCAGAATTTACCGAGATAGGTAATATTATTGCCGATCGCCTATTATCTCCAGAATCAGAGGAAGTTGCAGCTGATTGTCGGCGCAGGGTAGCAGCATTATGCGATCGCTTCCCCCTCTACTCTCATCTAGAGATTCCTGTACCAGCTTTGGCATAGGGCATAGCGCATGGGGCATGGGGCATAGGGCATCGAGAATTTGTGATTTATTCTCCTCTCATCCTCCTCATCCCCATTACCAATTACCGATTACCCATTACCAATTCCTCAATCCCTAGACAATTTACTTATTGAAAATTACAGATGCCTCCTGAGATTTATCATCTGATTTCCTTCCTAGTTGCGGCTGTAGTCGTTCTTTGGACAACACCAGATATTAGGAAAATAGGTATAAAAAGTGGACGTGTAGATCAACCTGGTGAGCGAAAAGTTCATCAGCGCCCGATGGTACGCTTGGGAGGAGTTTCTATTTTCGCAGGGACTATTACCTCTCTACTCATTGTCTGGTGGTTAGGTGGATTTGGCAGCCTACCACCAGACAAAGAATGGCAAATTTGGGGTGTAACTTTAGGTGGTCTCGGCTTTTTCCTGATTGGGTTAGCTGACGATTTGCTGAACTTGTCACCCTTGTCGCGTCTGCTGATGCAAGTAATTGTGGCATCTGGTGCGTGGAAAGCAGGGGTAAGTATAGATTTCGTAACTATTCCCACAATGGGGATTGTCAATCTAGACTGGCTGAGTTTACCAATTACAGTGATTTGGCTAGTGGGTATGGTCAATGCCATTAATTGGATTGACGGTTTAGATGGATTAGCTGCGGGAGTCAGTGGAATTGCGGCTGTGGTGATGCTAGTTGTAGCACTATTTATGCACCAACCAGCCGCCGCCCTCATTGCCGCCGCCCTTGCAGGTGCAGCACTAGGATTTCTCCGCTACAATTTCAACCCCGCTCAAATCTTTATGGGAGATGGCGGGGCTTATTTTATGGGATTCACCCTAGCTTCTGTAGGTGTAATTGGTCTGGTCAAAATTCCTGCTTTCACAGCCGTATTATTGCCTTACTTGATTCTTGCTGTGCCGATTGTCGATATGTCAGCAGTAATTTTAGCGCGGCTAAGACGCGGTAAATCTCCGTTTACAGCCGATAAAAGCCATCTACACCATCGATTACTTAAAGCAGGTTTATCTCATCGCTGGACGGTTTTATTTATTTATTCTCTAACCCTATGGGTGGGCAGTTTAGCATTAGCTATTGCGGGGATACCCAGTGGTATTGCTTACGCCTGTGCTGGTACTTCGTTGCTGAGTTTTGCAGTTTGGCGAGTTTGGAAAATATCTCGATAAAATCAGGTATTTTAAATGTGTTAATTAAGTTTTTAGTAAGGAATTTAATTTTTACCTTGAAGCGTTAAAGCCCTGACTGAAAAAATATCAATAAACACTAACTAAATATTTACGAATAATCTAAATCTAAAATCCTATGAGTGCAGAAATTATTTGTGTTGGTACAGAAATGTTGCTGGGAGATATTCTCAACAGCAATGCCCAATTTCTAGCGAAACAATTAGCTCAACTAGGTATTCCCCATTATTATCAAACAGTAGTAGGAGATAACCCAGAACGGCTAAAACAAGTTATAGAAATTGCGATTTCTAGAGCGCAAATTTTGATTTTTACAGGTGGTCTTGGCCCCACACCAGATGACCTCACCTGTGAAACCATTGCTGATTTTTTTGGCGTTCCCTTGGTAGAACGTCCTGAAATCATTGAAGATATGGCTGAGAAATTTGCCCAGCGCGGTCGGGTGATGACTCCTAGTAACCGCAAACAAGCTTTGATTCCTGAAGGTGCAGACATTTTACCGAATCCTACGGGAACAGCACCAGGTATTATTTGGCAACCCCGACCCAATGTCACTATTTTGACTTTTCCTGGTGTACCCTCCGAAATGTATCGGATGTGGGAAGAAACCGCAGTACCCTATCTCAAAAGCCAAGGCTGGAGCAAAGAAATTATTTACAGCCGGAGTTTGAGGTTCTGGGGAATTGGTGAATCTGCTTTAGCGGAAAAAGTCCCTTCCTATTTTAATTTGCTGAACCCGACAGTTGCCCCTTATGCAGGTAACGGAGAAGTGCGGTTAAGAATTTCTGCTAAAGCCCCTTCTGAAGCAGCAGCAGAGGATTTAATCGTCCCGGTTGAGAAACAAATTAAAGAAATTGCTGGCTTAGATTTTTACGGTGTTGATCATGAAACTCTAGCTTCAGTAGTTGGTAAGTTGTTGCTACAGTCAGGTGAAACCTTATCGGTGGCAGAATCCTGCACAGGTGGCGGACTGGGGCAAATGCTGACGGAAATTTCTGGTAGTTCAGAATACTTTTGGGGTGGGGTAATTTCTTATGACAACTCTGTGAAAGTAGGACTACTGGGAGTTAACCCAGATGATTTAGCTAAAATGGGTGCTGTTAGTGCTACTGTTGCAGAGCAAATGGCAGTTGGGGTAAAAACTCGCCTTTCTACTACTTGGGGATTGAGTATCACTGGTATTGCAGGCCCTACTGGCGGGACAGATAACAAGCCTGTGGGTTTGGTTTACGTAGGTTTAGCAGGGCCTAAAGATGAAGTAGCTAGTTTTGAATATCGATTTGGACAAACGCGGACTCGTCCTTTTATTCGCCATGTCAGTGCTTGTACAGCGTTGGATGTACTGCGACGTAAGTTATTGACGAGGGAGTAGTAATAGTATTTCTGTATATTGATTTACTCTTGCTCAATAATAAATTTCATTGATAATTGCGGCAAACTCCATCTCTTTATAGATGGAGTGATTAATAAATCAGGCAGAAATAAGGAAAATTTAGTTTAACAGCTATTTTCTCTCAAATAATGCTATTAAAGGGTTATGAGATATTAAATATTGATTGAGATTATCGAGGGCTATTTGTTGATAAGAAACATGAGCATCAATGAATAAACCAATTGTTTCTGCTATCAAATTTCGCAGTTGCTCTTCAGGTTGAGTTGCTGGAAAATCTAACAAAGGTATAGCAGTGCTGGAATCAAAGGGATAGGCAATAGAAAAATGGTTGGCACCCTCTAAAAGAAGTAAATAATTATCTCCTCTATGACTAGAGATTGCTTCTTTGAAAGTTCTAACTATTGGAGTTGTTGGATCTTCCCAATTAACTCCATAACGATGGCTGCTTTGAAAAATTACGCCATCACAAGTGCCGCCAATTAACATTAGTGGTACAGCATTAGGCAAGGGTAAGATTGTGCCGGATGGATATCCTATCTGTACACCTGCTGCGGTATGAGCACCATAGGCAAAAGCCGCTACCACTTGGGGAAAAAACTGTGGATTTGCACTTTCGATTGCAACTCTACCCCCAGCAGAATGACCTCCTAAAATAATATGCTGTAAATCAAGTAATCCAGCTAGGACACCCTCTGATTGTAAACGCTCTAATTCGGCTAGTAATGTTGATAAAGCTGAGGCTGTTGGCCCTGAACCATAGGTGTTTGGAGTCAACATTTTAATATCAACACCTGGGGTTAAAGACACCATTCCCGGTAAATTTTGGGCAACCCATGAAAATGTCACAACTACAAGCCCACGTTCCGCCAATTTAACAGCAAGCCATTGATACATTTCAGGGACACAGTTGATGCCGTTAAAAAAAATCACTACTTTAAAGGGAGCCAGTTGAGAATCAGCAGGAACAATATCCATATCTTGTTCCTGATTACTACCTGACATTTGACCTGGATAGAAAACTTTCAAGTGAATGGTGTCATATGGGGGGAAAGCATCTTCAACTTTGGTAGCGTGGAAAAATGCTCGAACGCTCATACCCTAAAAATTTGAGTTATTTCGGTTTAGTTAATTTTAGCGAAATATGATCTCATGGTTTTTTAGCTTGAATTACTTGTAAACTTCCACCTGCATATAAAGTTGTTTTACTAACTTCAAAGCCAATTTCTGTTAACAATTTTGGTAAATCTGTCTTGATTAATTGCCAGGCTGTTTCTGTCTCAAACAATAGCAAAAACAGTGATACCCCAGGCCAAAATATGGGATTGGTGGGAGCGTGAAAATCTACCAATGTAAACACACCCCCTGGTTTCAAAACTCGATAAACCTCACTAATAATTTGTCGCAATTGCTGAGGTTCCATTTCGTGTAATGCCACACTTGTATGCACTACATCAAATTCACCATCTGCAAAGGGCATATTTTCTGCAAATGCTTCCACATAGGAGGCGCTAGGTACATTTTGCCTCGCCCGCTTCAAAGATAAGGGAGATGCATCCAGCCCCGTTACGTTTTGTGAAAGTTTCACTAAAAATTGTGTAGCTTGGCCACTACCGCAACATAAATCTAAACTCTTGCTGTCTGAGGAAATGGTTAAGCCTTGCAAAGCTAGTTGCCGAAACCGACTTTCACCGCCTACACTTAACGCCGCTAAACCAGATATGCCGTCATATAACCACTGATAACGATAACTCCAGTCTCTTAAAATTGTTGCCATGACATTATTGAGTCCTATTAACCTTTATATTTAATAAAGATATATTGTTAACATTAGTAAAAAAACTGAAAGGGTTAGGGGAAAGTAACTGCTATGGGTCGTGTAGGCGTTTTATTACTCAATCTCGGTGGGCCAGATAAGTTAGAAGATGTTGGGCCATTTTTGTTTAACCTGTTTTCTGATCCAGAAATTATTCGCCTACCATTTCGTTGGTTGCAAAAACCCCTAGCTTGGTTTATTGCTTCACGACGTACAAAAACATCACAAGAAAACTACAAGCACATTGGTGGTGGTTCGCCACTGCGACGCATTACAGAAGCGCAAGGAGAAGCGCTAAGAGAACAATTGAGAGAGTTAGGGCAAGAAGCCAAGATATATTTAGGAATGCGCTATTGGCATCCCTATACTGAAGAAGCGATCGCTCAACTAGCTCAAGATCAGATTGAACAGTTGGTTATCTTACCCCTATACCCACAATTTTCTATTAGTACCAGTGGTTCTAGCTTCCGACTCCTAGAAAAACTCTGGCAAGAAAATCCCAAAATTCAACCTCTGGAATACACTGTTATTCCTTCTTGGTATAAACGACAGGGCTATCTGCAAGCAATGGCAGAACTCATCGCCCAAGAACTCGATCAATATCCTAATCCTAATGATGTTCATATCTTCTTCAGCGCTCATGGCGTACCGAAAAGCTACGTTGAAGAAGCAGGTGATCCCTATCAGCAAGAAATTGAGGAATGTACTGTTCTGATTATGCGTACCCTCAATCGTCCTAATGCTCATACCTTAGCGTATCAAAGTCGTGTTGGCCCTGTAGAGTGGCTGCAACCCTACACTGAAGATGCGCTGAAAGAATTAGGAGAAAAAGGTGTTAAAGATTTAGTTGTCGTACCTATCAGTTTTGTCTCAGAACATATTGAGACATTGCAGGAAATTGATATTGAGTATCGCGAAATAGCTGAAGAGGCTGGAATTAACAACTTCCGGCGTGTACCTGCTCCTAATACCCATCCAGTTTTTATTAAAGCATTAGCAGATTTGGTGATTGATTCGCTAAAGCAGCCTAGCTTGAAGCTATCACAAGTCACCCAAATGAAGAAGAAGGTGAAAATGTATCCCCAAGAGCGTTGGGAATGGGGGATTACCACCAGCGCCGAAGTCTGGAATGGTCGAATTGCCATGCTTGGCTTTATTGCTCTGATTATTGAGCTAGTCACTGGTCGGGGATTGCTGCACATGATTGGCTTGTTGTAACTTCTACGCAGACTAACAACGGAACAGAGTGTTATTGAAAGAGTCGAGTCATTTATCAAGCTTGAGGTGCAAACCTAAAATGACTCTCAACCAAATTCCTGGGAAAGCACTCACAATATGGATTCTTATTTTAGTAACTACTGCTGTTTCCGGTTGCACTGCATTTAGTTCCAGAACTCAGGACTTAACTACCCAATCTGCGCCAAATAGTCAACCACTCCGCAAGCTCTCAACAGAGTCAGATTCGGGTTATTCGGTTGCTTATTCTCCAGAAGTATCTAGGGCGAAAAATCCTGTAGGTGCTGTTGTTGCTAGTGCTGGTGCTAAAACCGTTAAACTTTGGAATCCCAGCACGGGAAAACTCATCCGTACATTTAACGGACAGGCTTGGGCTGTTGAATTTAGCCCAGATGGTCAGATTCTTGCTAGTGGTAGTCAAAATGGAAATCTTAATCTCTGGAATGTTAGTACTGGGGAACTTACCCGTACTCTCAAGCATTCAGAACCTGTAATTGATGTAGCCTTTAGTCCCGATGGGCAGACACTAGCTAGTGGTCTTGACCAGGGCGCTAATATTAGGCTGTGGAACTGGCGCACTGGCAAAATTATTCCCATCCCTGAGGACTCGAACGCTTCTGCAAAGGGATTTGATAATTTCAAATCTGTACCTATAGCTTTTAGCCCAGATGGTCAGGAATTGTTTGCTCGAAGTGGTTCAGGTAGTACTAGTCAGTTGTGGAATATCAGTACTGGTAAAGTTATCCGCAGTTGTGATGCTAAATCATTGATTAATGATGTCGCTATCAGCCCAGATGGAAAAACCTTGGCTACTGGCGTTCGTGACAAAGCTATTAAGTTGTGGGATGTTAATTCTGGCAAACTCATCTACACTTTGACAGGTCATACAGCTGAAGTGAGATCCGTTGCTTTCAGTCCAGATGGAAAAAGTCTTGCTAGTGGTAGTCAAGACGGTACCATCAAGCTATGGAATATTAGCACAGGCAAACTGATCGGTACTTTAACTACCCAAAAAGAACAAGTTTGGTCTGTCGCTTTCAATCCTGATGGCAAAACTCTTGCTAGTGCCAGTCAGGATGGCATTATTAATATTTGGCAGTTATTACCAAAATAACCCTTAATACCTTGCTTCTGAACGTTGACGGCGATATTGCCAATACCAGTCATACCATTGCTTGGCGCTATGAATTGCAAACCAGAGCAGGGCAAAAGTAATTAATCCTCCAGGCCAAGGAGCATTAAAGGCAAATAGTACTAAAGCAACGCATAAAAAATCTTGTAGAAAGACTGCCCACAACGGTAAGCCACGCAAGCGATAAAACCAACCGACTTGCACCAGTTGAAATACCAAAGCCAACAAACCGCCAATACAAGCCATTAGCCAATTTGGGGCAGTTGTTGTGGAAGATACTGCTAACCCCATAATTGCGCCCACAATGGGGGACAATAATAACTCAAATATTTGTAGTACTCTCTGCCCCAAACGCTTTTTAGAAGCAAATAGCTCGAGCAAAGACCAAATGCTAAAGAAGCCTAGCAACACTGATGGCGAAATGTGAGCCAAAAGCGGAACTTTTGACCACAATTGACCTCCGTGCAACAATCCGATAATCAGTAAGGGTATACCAATTCTGATTCCTGCAGCCGCCGAAGCAGAAAGTGTGGCTAGGATATCAATCATTAGTGCATTCAAAGTACTACTAAATAGCTTGATAGTTATTAATTATACTTGTGAAAAAATTAATCAACAGTTAGAGATTAAATAATCTCAGTATACGGATTATATAATATTTTACAAAAAATTTATCCGTTTTGGGGACTGGGGGCAGGGGGCAGGGGAGATGAGGGAGATGAGGGAGATGAGGGAGACAATGCCAAATGAACAATAAACACCCAATTACCCATGCCCTATGCCCCATGCCCTATGCCCAATTCTTAAATCCCTAACCGTTGATAAACCTGTTCTAAATGACGCAGGTGTTGTTGGGGGTCAAAACAAAACTCAATTTCTGCTGGCGATAATTTTTGAGTTACACGTGGGTCTTTAGTAATTAAATCGTGGAAATTGCCTTCTGGTTTGTTCCAAGCTGTGTGGGCATTTTCTTGCACGATCGCATAGGCTTCTTCGCGGTTGGTTCCTTTTTCTACTAAAGCTAGTAGCACTTTTTGGCTAAATACTACACCTCCATAGCAGTTGAGATTGCGTTGCATATTCTCGGGATATACCAAGAGGTTAGTTACCAAATCGGTGATTTCTTTAATCATAAAGTGGGTCAAAATGCAAGCATCTGGCAAAATTACCCGTTCTACAGAACTGTGCGAAATATCTCGTTCATGCCAGAGGGCGATATCTTCTAAAGCAGCACCCGCATGACTTCTGACTAGTCTAGCCATCCCTGTTAGCCGTTCGGAACGGATGGGATTACGTTTGTGCGGCATAGCTGATGAACCTTTTTGCCCTTTGGCGAAAAATTCTTCAACTTCGAGAACATCTGTTTTTTGCAGATTACGAATTTCGACAGCAAAGCGTTCAATAGATGCGGCAACTAAAGCTAATTGCTGCACATAATCAGCGTGGATATCGCGGGAAATGACTTGTGTAGAAGCAGTATCAGGTTTCAGTCCCAGTTTTTGACAAGCGATCGCTTCTACACGTGGTTCAATATTGGCATAGGTTCCTACTGCACCAGAAATTTTACCCACAGCAATTGTTTTGCGGAGAGTTTGCAATCTTTCTTGGTGTCGCAATACTTCTGCTAACCACCCAGCTAACTTAAATCCAAAGGTGATGGGTTCAGCATGAATGCCATGAGAACGCCCAATCATCACAGTATTGCGATGTTCTTTTGCCTTTTTACGAATCGCCTGAATTAAATCTTCCAGGCGCTGTAAAATCACATCCAAACTTGCTATCAATTGCAATGCTAAAGCTGTATCTAGCACATCAGAACTAGTTAAACCCAGGTGAATATAACGCCCAGCATCACCAACATATTCATTGACATTTGTTAAAAAGGCGATGACATCGTGGCGGACTTCAGCTTCAATTTCTAGCACCCGCTTTGGGTCAAAATTCGCCTTTGCTTTAATCTCTTCAACTGCCTGAGATGGGATGTAACCAAGTTCAGCCTGTGCCTCACAAACAGCAATTTCTACTTGCAACCAAGTTTTTAGTTTATAGGCTTCACTCCAAATATTACCCATTTCGGGCAAAGTATAACGCTCAATCACAGTCCGCCACAGAATACAACCGTCATATTTTACATTTTTATTAGGGCAGATCGCTTTTTGTTTTAGATTCTTGGTTAGGAACAGAACTAATTTTAGATTCGGATGTAATGACACTAATGCTACCGTCGGCTTCCATATAAGCTAACTTGACATCAGTCAAAAATTCTACACTTTGTTGGCGTAACTTACTCATTAACTCGTCCTCTGTAATCAGTTCTCGTTCTAAATGCCGATGAATAATCCGACCATTTTTTACCAATAACAGTGGAGGGGGATTGAGAAAACGCTGAAACTCCGGAAGTTTGTAACCTAACCAGTTAAGTAAGTAGCTCCAAAAAATTACTGTTCCTACTAGGATAGCGCCCTCAGTAATAGACGTGTAATTACTGGCCATAGCATTTTGAGCAGCTTCCGCAAATAACACAACTACGAGTAAATCAGTAATTCCTAGAGTTCCCATTTGTCGGCTGGGAAGCAAGCGTAACACTGAGAATAATGCCAGGTAGACTAATGAGCCACGGATAATTAATTCCAAAATACTAATGCTTGGAACAAAGATTGCTTGCCAATCAACAAAAAAGAATTTTTCCATGATTGCTAATTTTCTTATAGTTTGATAGATGCAATACACTTGCGGGGCATTCAAAATTCAATATTAATTACCCTACAGGTTTGTATTAAAGCTGCGATTATGCTTGCCTCTAATAGGCGTGCCAACCTAAGTATTAAAGGATTTCACGTTTTTGCTAGTTACCTTATCTTTTGTAATATCAATAATAATTTTGAATATATTTATTAATGGTTTTACCAAAAATATCATTTACAAAATAAAAAATCTATCACTAGGTTTTAATAAGAAATACGATAAGAATCATATTTGATTTTTTTAAATTATTACAGTTTCGTTTCTTCTTCTCTGCTCGCTATTCCCTGTTATCTTACTACACAAATAATTTCATAAATCAAAGGGGATTCCTATATTATTATTGATAATTGATTGTCAGCGCTTGACTTAATATACAGTAATTCTAGATAGGTCATGAACCAAAAATTATAATAACGAAGTGTGTTAGAAGAGGCGATCGCAGGGAAGGATATTGCTGACACCTACACTAGCTAGACTTCAGCTAGCCATGCATAGGCTCTTGTAGACAGTAAACGCATGAGGTAGAGGGTAGTAGAAGTGTCAAGGTTTAGGAACACAAACATTCTCCTGAAAGCTTTTTATTTAATATCTTCGATGTAGTATATAAAAGCTTATCTATGCATAAACTGTAGCCTTTTAGTGAAAAGATAAGAATCTTTTTAATTGCAGATTACTTGTGTTAATAGAAGCCATTGGCGTGAGATTCTAGATAAAGTCAACACGTCACAGGAGTTTAAACAGACATGGAACAAAATCGGAAGTCAACGGTTGTGATTACGGGTGCTTCTTCCGGGGTTGGGTTATACACTGCAAAAGCGATGGCTAACAAAGGCTGGCACGTCGTGATGGCTTGTCGAAATTTAGCTAAGGCGGAAGAAGCTGCTCAATCGGTAGGAATACCTAGGGACAGCCACACCATTTTGCATCTCGACCTAGGTTCCTTGGACAGCGTCCGACAGTTTGTGAGCAACTTTAGGGCTACTGGCAAAACTCTAGACGCTTTGTTGTGCAATGCGGCAATTTATATGCCCCTCATCAAAGAACCGTTGTGGAGTCCCGAAGGTTATGAATTGACAATGACTACTAATCATCTTGGTCATTTTCTGCTGTGTAACCTCATGCTTGAGGATATGAAAAATTCACCATACCGCGATCGCAGATTGGTGATTTTGGGAACAGTAACACACAACCCTGACGAATTGGGTGGAAAAATTCCCCCACGTCCCGACTTAGGAAATCTGGAAGGCTTTTCAGCTGGGTTTAAAGCGCCAATCACAATGATTGACGGTAAGAAATTTGAACCCGTGAAAGCTTACAAAGACAGTAAAGTTTGCAACGTGTTAACCATGCGGGAACTGCATCGCCGTTATCACGAGTCAACTGGTATTACCTTCAGTTCTTTATATCCAGGATGTGTGGCAGAAACTCCACTGTTCCGTAACCATTACCCCTTGTTCCAAAAAATCTTCCCATTGTTCCAGAAGTACATTACTGGGGGATATGTATCTCAGGACTTGTCTGGGGAACGGGTAGCGGCGGTACTAGCCGATCCCGAATACAAGCAATCCGGTGCTTACTGGAGTTGGGGAAATCGTCAAAAGAAAGACGGTAAATCATTTGTACAAAGAGTTTCTCCCCAAGCCCGCGATGATGAAAAAGCAGAACGCCTGTGGGATTTAAGTGAGAAGTTAGTGGGATTAGCTTAATTACCCAGTCAGTAGTTCTGCAAAATTAAATTCATGCAGATAGGGAACAGGGGGGAGAAAAAAATAGCATTTAATAATTTTGTTTATTTACTTATTGGGCATGGGGCATAGGGCATAGGGCATGGTTGATTTAATAAGAATTTCTCTATTTGTATCCCTGCCCCCTGCTCCTTGTCCTCCTGCCCCTCTGCCTCACGAAAGGGGTTGTAGCAATTGAGCAACAGCTTGCACCAGTATCTCTGGTTGCACAGGTTTGGAGATATGCAGCTGAAATCCAGCGACTAGGGCTTGTTGTTGATTCATTTCTCCGGCGTAAGCAGTAAGCGCGATCGCGGGAATGGTTCCTCCTTGTTCTGGTGACCATTCTCTAATTTGCCGAATCAGGGAATAACCATCCATTTCTGGCATACCAATGTCGCACAGTAGTAAATCGGGGATAGACTGCTTTAACAGCGTCAAGGCTTGTAGTGCAGAAGCGGCGGTTGTTACTTGTGCCCCCGATTGTGTAAGGATAAATTCTGCTAAATCCCGCATATCTGCATCATCATCGACAACCAAGATGTTAATACCTGTGAGGTCGGTGAAACTTTCGGATGCACCATCATCATGAGATAGCTGCGGCTCGACAATATTTAACGGTAGTAGCACTGTGAATGTTGCGCCTAAATTCTGTCCGGGGCTGCTGGCTTGAACAGTACCACCATGCAGTTCGGTAAAATGGCGGACGATCGCTAATCCTAATCCTAGCCCACCAAATTGTCTTGTGGTTGTGCCATCTTCTTGGCGGAAATATTCAAATACAAAGGGTAAAAACTCGGTTTTGATGCCAATTCCTGTGTCTTTAACTTGAATTTGGGCATACATTCCCACTTGGTCTAGTTTTAATTCAATTTTTCCGCCGGCTGGGGTGAATTTCACCGCATTAGAAACCAAATTCCAGACAATTTGTTGTAGACGATTGGCATCGCCTGTAACGGTGTCTGCGACTGGGTTAATTGTGGTTTGAATTTCAATGCTTTTGGCTTGGGCTGCCAGTTGTACTGTTTCTAGGGCGGCTGTGATGGTGCTAGCTAAATTAACTGGCGCAACGTTTAAGGTCATTTTTCCTTGGAGGATGCGGGAGACATCCAACAAATCCTCAATTAATTGCGCTTGTAATTTAGCGTTGCGTTCGATGGTTTCTAAAGCTTGGTCAGCTTTTTTGCTATCTAGCCGCTGACTGCGGAGAATTCTTGTCCAGCCAAGAATGGGATTAAGGGGCGATCGCAATTCGTGGGAAAGTACAGCTAAAAATTCGTCTTTAATGCGGTTGGCGGCTTCGGCTTTGGCGCGATCGCTTTGCGCTAATTGATATAACTGAGCATTATCGATGGCTAGAGAAGCACGACGCGCTAATTCTTCTGCTAATTCTAAATCGCTTTGCGTATAGCGTCGCCCAGATTCGGCACTAACAAAAGAAATTACGCCTAAAATTCGAGCTTGGGTGCGTAATGGCACTGTCATTACCGATTTGAACCCGATCGAGCGCAGAATTTCTAAATGTTCTGAGTCATGGGCTGCTTGGACAATTAATTCATCGGGAATATTTGGCAAGATATCAGATTGTCCAGTTCGTAAAGTCAAGGCAGCACCACGAGGCCCATCTGAATCAAAAGGATATTTACTGCTAAGTTGCTGCGCCCATGCTAATTTTGCGGGGTCGCTGTGAGCTACGGCAATCTGCTCAATGGCACCATCTGCTGCAACGATGTGGACTGTACACCAATCTGCCAACTCGGGTGTTGCTAGCTGTGCTACTTGCTCTAAGGTGGTTTGATAATCGAGGGAAGAAGCTAAAACTGCACTGGCTTCTGCGAGAAATCTTTGGGCACGCTCTAAGCGGACTTGCTCTGTAACATCGATAACATAAGCTAGAACATCTTCTACCTGACCCTGTGAGTTGATTATGGGCAGATAGTAAAGATTGTAGTAACCGGGGGAGCGATCGCTACGGCTGGGAGCATTAACAGCAAAATTGTTGGCAACAAAGGGTTTGCCTGTTGTGTAAATTTCTGAGAAAAGTGTAACTATATTGGGATCTATTTCACCAAAAAGTTCAGTAACCGAACGCCCTAAGTGTTGTCCACGGGGTAAGCCGTTGATTTGGGCTAATGCTTCGTTGATGGCAACAAATCGTTGTTCAGCATCTAACAGTGCCATACCTACTGGAGCAGTATCAAAAATAGTTTCTAATTGGCGCTGAATCGCTTCAGCTTGAGTACGGGCAATGCGTTCTCGTGCTAGCAATTGTTCTCGTTCTTGTTCAGCTTGCTTGCGTTCTGTAATGTCAATGAGAACGCCAATCATCTGTATTGGTTGCCCTTGGGCGTTGTATAAAAATCTGCCCCTAGCTTCTGTCCAATGAATAGAGCCATTTTCCCACAGCGTGCGGTATTCATGATGATATTCAGTTTTATTGAGCATAGCTTGTTGCAGCGCTAATTCTGTGTGCCCTAAGTCCTCTGGGTGAACGCTGTTAGCCCAAAGTTCATAGCTGGGTGGGTACTCATTTGCTTGGAGTCCCATGATGTTGTAATGACTATCTGACCAGGTGAGGGTATTGATTTGCAAATCCCAGTCCCAGGTGCCCATACGTCCCACCATTAATGCTAATTGTAGGCGAGTTTTGCTATGTCGCAGTTCTTCTTCTGCCCGCGATCGCTCTACCGCTAGCCAGGTTTTTTGGGCAATTCGCTCCATGACTATGACATCGTCTTCTGTCCATTGGCGGGGGGTGACATGGTGTAAAACAAATAGGGCGACAAATCTTCCTTCCTTCACCAAGGGTACGCACAGAAAAGATTTGGTTTGGATGGCATCAAAAGCTGCATTCCCAGATCCAGCAGTCCGGGGATCTGTATCGACATTATTCACAAAGATGGTTTTGCCCTGTTTGAGTTCAGTAACAATTTCTACACCAAAGGAATTCATGTAGTGACTACCAGCGATGCTGATCACCCCATTGCAATAGTCGCGATCAATAATTACGTATTCTTGGGTAGCATCAATCTCACCGTAGGTACAACGGCTAACTTGGAAATGTTGCCCCGTAGTGCGAACTACTTCCCACATAATTTCTTTGGAGTCTTGAATGGCGCGAATCGTGTCATTCAATTCAATTAAGAATTGCTGCTGTTTTTCCTTGTGCTGCAACTCTTGTAGCAATTGTTCAATTTGTTGCCTTGCGCGTACTTGGGCTGTAACTTCAATTCCATGCAGCAACACCCCCTGAATTCTCCCTTCCGCATCCCGTAAAGCTGGAAAGACGCAGTTAAAGAATGCTTCTTCTAAGACACCATCACCGTTGTTATCCCAATAAACAGGTGACTCATCTTCAATGAAAGGTTCGCCAGTTTGGTAAACCCGATCAAGCTGTGCAAAATAAATCTGTCCTTCTGTTTCCGGCAAAACTTCCCGAACTGATTTACCGATAATATCCGGAGTGCGTCCAGTCAGTTGCAAATAGGTGGGATTAGCAAATTCAAATATATGTTCTGAACCACCCACGATCGCAATCATCGCTGGTAACTGCATGAGGATTTCATACAGACGTTTGCGCTCGGTTTCTGCTTCTAACCTGGAAGCTTGTTCTCTCTCAAACAAGCGATCGCGTTCGGCTTCAATTTGTTTGTGTTCTGTGATATCAACTGAAACACCAGTCATTCTGACTCTTTGCCCAGTTGCATTGAGATAAACTCGTCCTTGGCTTTTGAGCCAGTGCATCACACCATTGGGAGCAACTACTCGATAGTCTTGGTTATAGTCAAATTCTCCCGCGATCGCTCTTTGCACCGATTCTATTACCTGCTGGCGATCGTCTGGATGAATCAGATCAAAAAATTCGGCTGCTGTCCCTACTTGAATTCCCCAAACTGAGAGCGCATTAAAAGAACAAATGACTTGATTGGTGATTAAATCCATGTCCCAAGCCACCATTTGCGCTGAAGACAAAGCTAGCTGTAACCTTTCTTCCGTCTGCCACAAATTTTCTTCAATTTGCTTGCGTTGTGTGACATCTTGAAAGATCACAACAGCAGCAACTATTTGATTTTGCTGATTGAGAATAGGAGCAGAATTGACATTAATTAAAATTTGGCTGCCATCACTGTAATGCAAAGAGATTTCTTCATTAGCAATTACTTCACCCATGAGGAGCGATCGCATTAGTGGATAATCGTTAGCCCCGTAGCGTCTGCCATTACCGTTAAAGCCGATAAAAGGAGTAATAGATTCATATTGCTCAATTTCTAGCGATGGTTCGTAAGTATACCCAAGAATTTGCTTTGCTTGGTCGTTAGACAAAGCCAACTTCCCTGCAGCATCTGCTATGATTACCCCGGCTGGCATTTGCCGTAAAACTGCTTCCAATCGGCTGCGTTCAATTTCTAATTCGTTCAGCAACCTTTCACGCTCGGTTTCAGCTTGTTTGCGCTCTGTGATATCACGAAAATACACTGCCAAACCATGATCTGAAGGATAGGCATTCACTTCTATCCAACACTGAAGAGGCTCCCCAAATTCCTCCCATGAAATAGGGATTCGTTCTCTCATAGCTCTTTGTAGGTTTTGGTAAGCTATGCTACCTACAAGGCTAGGAAAGATTTCTGTCCAAACGTTCTTGCCAATCAATTCTGCTGGGGTTATGTGCAGAATTTTCACTGCTGCTCTATTTACGTAGCTATAGCACCAATTTTTATCAAATGCGACAAAGGCATCTGTAATACTTTCGAGGATGAGAGTCACTGAGCGCTCAGTAGCTTGGGGATCGGGAGCATTAGCTAGTTGATTTTCCAGCTCTTGCTGCTGACGTTGCAAAAGTGCGATCGCTTCTTGCTGCTCAACAATCTTGGCTTCCAACACAGCTTTCTCTGTAGAGCAGGGATTCTGCCCAAAACTGCGAGCCACTTGTTCAATTACTTCCGAGCGAGAAATTCCTTGCTTGTGAGCCTCTTCATCCAGCGATCGCCAAGCCGTACTGGTAAGAGATATGCTAAATCGTTGTTTCTTTTCTGAATCCCAATTACTAACAAACTTACCAGTAATATCGCGCTTCATGAATTATTAATCCGTATGCATACACGGTTTCTTATATTGAATCTGACTAATACCTTCATCAGGATCTCCCTTCAGACTGAGGTTTGATTGTCAAAAGTCAAGAGTCAAGAGTCAAGAGTCAAAAGTCAAAAGTCAAGAGTTAAAATTTAAAGCTGTTTCGATATTAGGCAATTGACGCTGAACAGCTTTTGATATGGTGAAGCTAGACAGTCAATGTGATAAATCGCACAAAAATGGCTTAACAATCTCTCTTCCCAGTCAACAGTCAACAGTCAGCAGTCAACACTCTTGAGAAGATGAACCAAGGAGAATATTGGAAAGTCCAGCATCGGTTTGTAGAAATGCGCTCAGATTGGCTAACTGTGATTGGCGAACATCTGCAAGACGATCGCGGACAAATTTTGGAATACTGGCGCGTAGAAAAAGCCGACTCTGTAGTCATTTTACCGATTCAATCCCATCAAATTATTCTGCCACCCCCAAGTTACAGACCAGGATTAGGTAAACTCACTTTCGATTTTCCTGGTGGACGTTTACCCCCTGGAAAATCCCCTGATGTTGCAGTATCAGCTATTCTGCAAAGAGAACTAGGAGTTGAAGCTACAGCCATCAGCCAACTCATAGCTTTAAATAGTGAAGGTTGGCCTGTGAATAGTTCTTTCTCTAATCAAAAACTTTACGGCTTTGTCGCCCATCTTGAACCTACTCCCCCAATTAAGGCTGATTATCTAGGCGCAACCTATCCCGCAACTTCCGCAGGTGTACATGATTTACTCCAAAGTCTCATCTGTCTTCAATGTCGTGCTGTGCTAATGCAGTGGTGGTTAGAGTTAGGGACTTCCAAGTAAATAACTATTCTATTACTTTTGAACTTTTGAGCTTTAAAGGTGCAACTTTCCAATTCAAAACCGCAATTTTCCGATTCAAAACCGCAATTTTCCGATTCAAAACCGCAACTTTCCGATTCAAAACCGCAACTTTCCGATTCAAAACCGCAACTTTCCGATTCAAAACCTCAACGTTCAGCTTCCAAACCTCAATCCCCAGCCTCAAAACCTCAACGTTCAGCTTCCAAACCTCAATCCCCAGCCTTAAAACCTCAACGTTCAGCTTCCAAACCTCAATCCCCAGCCTTAAAACCTCAACTTCCAGCTTCCAAACCTCAATCCCCAATCCCCATTACCCCTTATCCCCAGAGGGGGCCCCGAGTTCCCCAATCCCCAATCCTCAATCCCCAATCCCCAATCCCCAGTCCCCAATCCCCAGTCCCCAGTCCCCAGTCCCCAATCCCCAATCCCCAATCCCCAGTCCCCAATCCCCATCCCCAATCCCCAATCCCCAATACAATTTAAAATAAACGCGATCGCATCCACATCACAGACAATGCAAATTACCAACAGTCTTCATACCGCCATTCTCGTTACTGACTTAGAACGCTCGGAATTCTTTTATGGCAAAGTATTAGGACTAGCTAAAATTGATCGCTCTTTGAAATACCCTGGAGCATGGTATCAAGTCGGTAACTACCAAATTCACTTGATCGCCGCGCCATCTTCCCCCACAGATAACCAAAACGAAAAATGGGGACGCAACCCCCATGTGGCTTTTTCTGTCGCAGACTTAGAAATCGCCAAACAAGAATTACTCACTCACAATTACCCTATCCAAGCCAGCGCCTCTGGTCGTCCTGCTGTATTCACCCAAGATCCCGACGGAAATATTATCGAGTTGAGTCAGCAGTGAGGGAATGGGGAGATGAGGAGGATGAGGGAGATGAGGGAGATGAGGAGGATGAGGGAGATGAGGGAGATGAGGAGGATGAGGGAGATGAGGGAGATGAGGAAGCGGGGGACAAATGACAAATGACTAATGACTAATGACTAATGACTAATGACTAATGACTAATGACAAATGACTAATGACAAATGAAAATCATCGCCTACAGCTACACCGATCCTTTGTTAGAAAACCCTCCTGATATTGATAGTTGGGGATGGGAAGTGGATCGGGTTTATTATGATTTGGTAGGGCGAGATTCCTTTGGAAACGCTGCGCGAGCGCAATTACAAGAGTTAATCAAAGATTGTCAAACTCAACCTGGAAGTTATCTGCTGATTCGGCGTTTGGAAGAGTTGGGTGATACTGTTAAGGAAGTAAGCGATCGCCTCAATGAACTCGAAGCTATGGGGGTTGTGGTGATCGCTATTGAACAACCTTACACTTCCGAAAATGGTAATCTCCGCGCTCAATTGTTGACATTGTTACAGGAAATTCAACGTCAGCAACGTAGCCGTCGTATCCGCCAAGGACACGCTCGTAAGCGTTTGGATACTGCGCCTCCACCAGGAAAGCCTCCCTACGGTTACAAAAAAAGTAAGGATAAATACACGATTGATAGAAGCACTTCTCCAGTTGTTAAGGATTTTTTTGAACAATTTTTGCTCTATGGTTCTTTGCGGGGTGCAGTTCGCTATTTAGCTAAAAAATACGGTAAGAAAATCTCGGTAACTACAGGGAAACGCTGGTTAACTAATCCGGTTTATCGAGGGAATACAGCTTACCAAGATGGCGAAATTATCTCTAATACCCACGTTCCCGTTATTTCCCCAGAAGAAGCAGCTCAAATTGATCGGCTTTTACGTCGTAACAGTCGTTTACCATCTCGCACAGCTAGCGCGCCACGTTCTTTAGCAGGGTTGGTGATTTGCGGTGAATGTCAATCTCACATGACTGTGACTCGGGTTACCCAACGTCGCCAAAGTAAAGAGTATCTTTATTTACGTCCAATTAGCTGTCCTAAAAATCCTAAGTGTAAAGCTTTGGCTTATGATGCAGTTTTAGACAAGACGATTACCAAGGTTTGCCAAGAATTACCCCAAGCTGTAGCCGGGTTAAACTTTCCCCAGTTGGATGCCATTAAAAATAGTTTAGGAGATGCGATCGCTCGTCAACAAGAAATACTTACCCAGTTACCTGCTTTAGTAGAAACTGGAGTATTAGATACAGAAACAGCAAAGTTACGCGCCTACAAACTCCGCACCGAAATCTCTGCATTCCAAGCCAAACTAGCTACTCTTCCACCAGTAAACTTACGTTCAGTAGCTCAAGCTGTTTCCATTCCGCAATTTTGGTACGATTTATCGGAATCAGAACGCAGATTTTATTTACGAGAATTTATTAGCAGCATTGAACTGATTCGTCAAGAGTCAGAATGGACTTTGCAAATCATTCTGATTTTTTAAATATGAGATGTAAATTATGAATTATGAATTTAACTCTCAACGTAGTTTAAAACTTAATATACAGCATTATTCAGAGGTAGAAATTGGCTGGTTTTGAGGCAGGAGGCAGAGGACAGTAGGCAGGAGGTAAAAGAGGAATTTTGATATTTATACCAATTTAAATAATGTTTGCGACAAATAAAGTCTTTGTAGGGGCACGGCATCCACAATCTTTTGGTATCTCAAATTATCTTACTGGTGCCGTGCCCCTAACAACCCATCTGTCCCGTTCTTTTTTCAAAATGGTATTAATTCTCTGGTTGTGTACCTCACTAGTTTGCAAACTGCTGTATAAAATTCCTATTTAATTTGTGAAATATAAAGTACATTTGTACATCCTTCCTTCTTCCAAAGAGGATTTTTTTTACTTAACCCTTATTGGTTTAAAACCTTAAAAAATGCTGTTTTGGCGCTAGCATCTTCTCCAATTTAATAGAGTTGTAACCCTGACCAATTACCAATTACCAATTACCAACCTCGCCATTTACCTTTAATAGCAACAACCTACTTATCATGAATGACATTTTGACTTTGTAATTAACTTAGCTATTTGCGAGTCTTGGAAATTACAAGTCATCGGAGTTTAATTGACGCGCTTCCGTATCCAGTTACCTGATGAAACATTGTGGCTGGGATTAATTGAGAAATTACATCAATAAAAGGTGTAACCGCCATCAATATATATCACAGCTAAACAGGCTTTTAAGACAAAAATCCTTATATTTACTCAATGATATTAAAGGCAGTTAAGTCTGATATCACAGTATTAATTATATCTTTTAAGCAAAGAATATTTTAGAGAAATTCAACTTTCAAAAACTTAGGTGTTTTTGTCACAAAAAAAAATTCCGATTCTGATAAATTTGAGTTAATTTGGAATCTAGCAATTACCAAACACACAGTTGATTACCAGGTGGCAACATTAGAGATTCGCTCTAATCTCTATGTAATCAAACCAGCAAACAAGATGATTATCATAGAATATGCAAGAAAGAAGCTTTATTTGGGGTCATCTAGGACAACGGTACCGCACAGTTGAAACATTAATTGATGGGGTATGGATAATTGTCCTGCTGATAGCAGCAGTACTACTGTTTAGCATCAATCTTGGTGGCGCACCGCTACGAGATTGGGATGAAGGTACAGTGGCACAGATTGCGCGTGAAATAGTGCGTTCCCCAGCGGATTCTTTAAGTTGGCTTTACCCAAAGCTGGGAGGTGTACCTTATCCGCATAAGCCGCCTTTGATGCATTTGCTAGTTGCTTGGGCTTACCAACTAGGAGGCATTAATGAATGGACTACCCGCTTACCTGGAGCAATTTTAACAGCTTGTTCCGTACCTTTACTGTATTGTATTGGTCGAGAAGCCTTTCGCCAACGCTGGGCAGCAATTTATAGCGCCTTGATTTACCTGACAATGCTTCCTGTGGTGCGTCATGGTCGATTGGCAATGATTGATGGCGCGGTGGTAAGTTTTTTAATGGTGATGATCTGGTGCTTGTTGCGATCGCGCCGAGATTTGCGTTACTGTCTGGGTGTGGGTTTGGCTTTTGGCTTAATTTGCCTAACTCAAGGGATATATGGTGTATTGTTAGGTGCGATCGCCATTGTCTTTTTATATTGGGATACCCCCCGGTTACTCACTTGCTACTATCTGTGGATTGCCATTTTTTTAGGTATTTTACCTGTACTGGGTTGGTACGCTGCTCAACTATGGCACTATGGTCATACTTTCCTGCAAATGGCTTTTATCAATCCAGCCATTAACAAACTAGGAACAGGTGCGGCGGGTAATTCCAGAACATCTTGGTACTATCTTAAAGAAGTTTTGCTGTATGCTTGGCCTTGGCTGCTGTTTTTACCGCACAGTTTGCGTTTAGCCTGGGAAAATCGCAATCTTAGCTGGGCAAGACTTGTATTAGTGTGGAGTAGCGTTTATTTAGCAATTATTGCTTGCATGGGCAGTAAAATTCTCTGGTATTTATTCCCCATTTACCCCAGTTTAGCTTTAGCTTTGGGTGTACAACTCGCGGAAACTGAGAATTTACCATTGCTCTCATCCTATCCCCGTTCGTGGATAGCGGGCTTATCTATACTTGCATTAGCGGCTTCTGCAGGAAGCATTTTTTTTAGTTCTGGTGCAAACCCAAAAACAGATTTACAGGTAATTCTTGCCGCAGTTGCTTTAACAATGACTTTAGCAGCGATTTACGCAGAGCGTGGTGACGGACAATTTCTTAAAATTTTGTTTTGGGGAAGTTATGTTTCATTGCTGCTGTTGATGAAATCTAACTACTGGGTTTGGGAATTAAGCGATGCATATCCCGTCAAACCAGTAGCTAGCATGATAGTAAGAGCCAATCCAGCAGTCAAACAGATTTACACATCCTTTCCTTACAATCGTCCTTCCTTAGATTTTTATAGCGATCGCACAATTATTCCTGCAAGTATAGGGGAATTGCAATACTACTGGCGCTACAACGGACAACCCTATTTTTTGCTGAATGCATCTGCTTTTAAAAGTATCCACCTCGATTCCATAAAGCTGATTGATGAAGCTGAAGGCTGGAAACTGATTACTAAAGATACCAATCGCTTATAAGCATTCTCTGCGATCGCTCTCTAAAATCGTTAAAATATTAAGTAAGGTAAAGACATTTATGAGAAATCAACATCAAAATCAATGGGATTATTTGGATTTGGCAAGAAAACAGTAATACCTACCCGCGAGGAAGCTTTACCAGGAAGAGCAGCAACAATGCCGGTACCTGCTCATCATTATGTTAATGGTAATCCTCTCAAGCCACCTTTTGCCGATGGATTAGAAACAGCTTTATTTGGTTTAGGCTGTTTTTGGGGTGCAGAACGTAAATTCTGGCAGCTTAAAGGAGTTTACACCACAGCCGTTGGCTATGCGGCTGGATTCACACCCAACCCTACTTACCAAGAAGTATGTACCGGATTGACTGGTCATAACGAGGTAGTATTGGTTGTGTTTGACCCCAAAGTCATTAGTTATGGTGAACTGCTGAAAGTTTTTTGGGAAAGCCACAACCCTACCCAAGGGATGCGCCAAGGTAATGATGTTGGGACTCAATATCGTTCTGGAATTTACGTCTATTCGGAAACCCAAAAGCAGCTAGCAGAAGCATCACGCGACGCATATCAGCAAGCGCTCAAAGATGCAGGCTACGGCAAAATTACCACAGAAATTTTAGATGCGCCTGAATTCTACTACGCCGAAGAATACCATCAGCAGTACCTGGCTAAAAACCCCAATGGCTATTGCGGCTTAGGCGGGACAAATGTTTCTTGTCCTGTAGGAATTGCTGAATCACAACTGAGCAGTTAATTAGAGTGTTCCAAAAAATAAACGATCCAAAACCTGTCATTGCGAGCGAAACGGAGTGTAGCGTTCGCGTAGCGTCTCGCAGAGAAGCAATCTCAGCCCTTGCGATTGCTTCATTCCGCTTCGCTCCATTCGCAATGACAATTGAGCATTTTTTTACTTGGAGTACTCTTATTAAATCAGCGTAGTGGATTGACAAGACTAAAATAGTGCATGAAAAAAACTCTTGTGGGATGGGTGTCTCACCCGTCCGGGGCGGACAAGATGTCCACCCCACAATAAAAATTATTGCAACATTTTAGCCTTGCCACGCCAGTAGGATGCGTTACGCCAGCGTAACGCATCCTATTTAATCGGATAGATCATCAAAGTTTCCTGAAATTTGCCGGAAATTTAGGCTTTCAATTTTTATTTTTACAGATTAAATTCAGATAGAGTGTTGTAGGCGCACCAGGTTTTCACCAAAGTGTAGCGCTGAATAGCACACCCTACAGATTTAAGATTTAGTTTATAAATTAATTCGCAGAACTTAGGACTCAAGATGACTGAAGTCACAGCGCCTCGTTCCGACACCTTCATTCAAGAACGCTTACCGACCATACATTATCAGGTGGCAATGCCTCAACCAGAAACACATCTGTTTGAGGTAACTTTACATCTTGTTAACTATACATCACCAATTTTGGATCTCAAACTCCCAGTATGGACACCTGGCTCCTATTTGGTGCGAGAATACGCTAAAAATTTACAAGATTTTGCTGCTTTTGCTAACGATCAACCTTTACCTTGGTGGAAAAAAAGTAAAAATCATTGGCAAATAGATAAAAGTAATGTTTCTGAATTAACTATTCGTTACCGCATTTTTGCGAATGAGCTATCGGTAAGAACCAATCACTTAGATATCACTCACGGCTATTTTAATGGTGCTGCACTGTTTTTTAGATTACCAGGTTGGGATCAGCAACCAATCCGCGTCACCATTGTACCGCCATACCCAGAATGGCAGGTAACGAGTCCTTTACCTGCGGATGCTGAAGCCAGTAATACTTTTTATGCTGCTGATTTTGACACCTTAGTTGATAGTCCTTTTGAAATTGGTAGCCATCAAGTATATCAATTTATAGCCTTAGGAAAACCTCATGAATTAGCTATCTGGGGACAAGGAAATTTAGAACCAGAGCGAGCCATTGCTGATATCCAAAAAATCATTCAAGTAGAAGCAGATATATTTGGTGGTTTGCCATATCAAAGATATGTGTTTCTATTACATTTATTTCACCAAGCCTATGGAGGTTTAGAGCATAAAAATAGTTGCTCTTTAATCTATCAACGTTTTGGATTTCGCGCTCAAGACAAATATGAGCGGTTTATGCAATTGGTAGCACATGAATTTTTTCACTTGTGGAATGTCAAGCGCATTCGTCCCAAAGCTTTAGAGGTTTTTGATTACGATCAAGAAAACTATACGCCATCACTATGGTTCTGTGAAGGAACTACGAGTCATTATGATTTGCTAATTCCACTGTGGGCAGGAATTTATGATAGTAAATCATATTTAAACCATTTGAGTAAGGAAATTACTCGATTTCTGACTACTCCAGGAAGGAAAATACAACCGCTTTCGGAATCAAGTTTTGATGCTTGGATTAAACTTTATCGTCCAGATGCTAATAGTGGTAATTCACAAATCTCTTATTATTTGAAAGGGGCAATGGTTACCCTTTTATTAGATTTGTTAATTCGTGCTAAACATCGTAATCAACGTTCCCTTGATGATATAATGCGGCAAATGTGGCAACAATTTGGCCAAGCAGAAATTGGCTTTACTCCAGAACAGTTGCAAAGTGTAATTGAATCGGTAGCCGATATAGATTTAGGAGATTTCTTTAAACGGTATCTTGATGGGACAGAAGAGTTACCTTTTAACGAGTATTTAGAACCATTTGGTTTAAAATTAGCGGCAGAGCCAGAAGAAGAACCTTATTTAGGTATCAAGGTAAATAGTGAAAATGGCAAAGAGATAATTAAGTTTGTGGAGGCTGGTTCCCCAGCACAAAAAGCAGGAATCGATCCAGGTGATGAGCTACTAGCGATTAATGGTATTAAAGTAACAGCAAATAATTTAAGCGATCGCCTCAAAGATTTCCAAGCTCAAGATACCATTCAGGTGGCAGTTTTCCACCAAGACCTACTCCGTTCTGTTAATGTCACTTTAGCCGAGCCACGTCCTATCCGCTATCAGGTGATTTCCATACATAATCCCGATTCTGTTCAGCAAGAGAATTTGGCTGGATGGTTAGGGGTTAGGGTATAGGGATTGGGGAACTCGGGGCCCCCTCTGGGGATAAGGGGTAATGGGGACTGGGGACTGGGGATGAGGGAGAAATGTTTTCATAACTAGACTTCTTGCAAAAGTCGGGGAAAGAGGAAAGGGGGAAGGGGGAAGGGTTGTGTATTTTTTCTTTCCCCTTGAACCTTTTCTCTTGTTCCAACTCTTGACTCTTTTCATGGAAACTGGTGGACTCAAATTTTGACAAAGCAAATGGGGAACTCTAAATAAAGATCATTTTTAAAAAGAGTGCTATGAATTTGCAAACTAATGGTTCAGATTTACCACCAGTTTCCCATGATACAACTGCCCCAAAGGTAAGCCGCAAAGGGTGGTTGTCAGCGATAGTTAATGGTTTAAGTATTGGTAATAAAATTAAACTAGGTTATGCTCTGGCGCTGGGTGTGGGAATTTTCGGAACTACGGCTGGGTTAGTTTTGGGCGATCGCTATCAGCAACGAGCCTTGGAAAAACAAGAAAATGCCTTTAGGGAACTGAATATACTTTATCGCCTCCAGACAAGTGTTCTTCAAACTCGCACGCATCAACAACAACTAATCCCATTACTAGGAAATCCGGAATTATACAAAGAAGAATACAGCCATATTACTCATGTACATGGGCCACAGATTAAGCAGGTTTGGTCACAACTACAAACCTACACAAAAACATCGAATTATATAGACAACAATCATACCGAGCATATTCCTCACTTGCTCAAAACCTATGATGGTGTAGCACACACTTATTTACAGGAGCTTGATACACTAGTTCAGCAAATTAATTTATCGCCACTTACTCCAGAGAAAATTGTCATCGCGCAACAACAATTATTAAAATTTACTAATAGTGAATTAGCACTCAAATTGGATGGCATTTCTGATGAACTTGTCACCATTATTAATAATTCTTATGGAGAATTAAAAGCCGCAACTAGTGAATTTAATACAGCAGAAAAAATGCGGCTACACATCATAATTGGTAGTATTCTGTTATCAGTGGCGATCGCAGCGCTGTTAGCAGTGTTAACGAGTCGTACCATTACTCGCCCGGTTCAAGCCCTAACAAATATGGCACAGAGGGTTACCAAAGAATCCAACTTTGATTTGCAAATCCCTGTGACAGCAAACGATGAAATTGGAATATTGAGCGATAGTTTTAACCAAGTTTTACAAAAAGTCAAAAGCTTACTAGAAGAGCAACAAGCCGCAGCCCTCCGTCAGCAGCAACTACAAGAAGCCCAGTTAGTTCAAAGTGAGAAAATGTCTAGCTTAGGACGAATGGTAGCTGGTGTTGCTCACGAAATTAACAATCCAGTAAATTTTATCTATGGTAATTTAGAACCAGCTATTCATCATGTAGATGATTTATTAGAATTGTTGCGAATTTATGCCCAAGAAATTCCTCATCCGCCTCTAGCAGTGCAAGATTATGCTGATGAAATTGATGTGGAATTTGTGGAAGAAGATTTACCTAAAGTTTTGCAGTCAATGAAATTTGGTGCCGATCGCGTCCGTCAAATTGTATTGAGTTTGAAAAACTTTTCCCGTCTAGAAGAAGCACAAGCCCATACTGTAAATTTGCACGAATGTATTGATAGTACGCTACTTATTCTCAATAACCGCATCAAAAAAGGGATTACAGTTGAGCGTAACTATGGCGATATTCCTGAGATTGAAGGTTTTGCTGGTTCACTATATCAGGTATTCATGAATATCCTCAACAATGCGTTAGATGCATTAGACGAAAAAGATAATATTCAAGAACCACGAAAAATTGCGATCGCCACTGAACGCCAAGATAATAACTCTGTAGTTCTTCGCATTACAGATAATGCTTCTGGTATTCCCCTAGAAAATCAAGCAAAAATTTTTGAAACTTTCTTCACCACAAAACCCAGGGGTGTGGGTACGGGAATGGGACTTTCAATTAGTTATCAAATTGTCGTTGAGAAACACAGGGGACAATTAACCTGTCAATCAGAGGTAGGAAGCGGTACAGAATTTATGATTTGTCTTCCCATTCGCTTACAACCTCCTGAAGTATCATCTCTAAAGAGCAGTTCGAGTATATATCCCAGTTGTGAAATATCTCCTGTAAAAATTAGTTTTGGATAGATTACCAGGTTCAAAAAATTATGCGACCGATACATGAATTTCAGGCTCATATTTGCGCGCTTTGACGAATTATTCATGTGTTGCTGAGGGTGTAACTACTCAACTTTATTGATTTTTTCTATAATTATTCTTCTACTCAAATATAGTTTTGGTTGGTTATAACAGAACTGCAGGCTTTGGTAAGCAAGGCTACTGGCATGAATCAATAGCATAGAACAAATACTGAGATTAGATAGTTGCCAACAGCTTAATTAACCAATTCAGCCCTATTTTCTGTCAACAGGAGCATTTAGATGCCAACGGAAACGACATATCTAGAGCTTTCGGATGGTAAGTCACATAAGTTCTATGAAGTCACAATCAATGATGTAATTGTTTACCTACTACTTACACTTCCCTGCAGCAGTAGCACTTCCTGAAGCTGCTAAATCAACACCATCTATAAGGAATTCACAATTCAAAATTCAACTATTATGATGTTCGGATTTTTTCACTATCCCTCCCATGTAAACAGTTTCATTCCTCATGGGCATTGTTATCTCTGGAAAACAGGACTAGTGTGGCTCCACATTATTTCTGACGCGACAATTGCCTTGGCTTATTATTCTATTCCTCTGCTACTGCTTTACCTGATTTCTAAACGCAAAGATGTCCCTTTTAATGGAGTTTTTCTCTTATTTAGTGCTTTTATCCTTGCCTGTGGTACTGGACATTGGATGGAAATTTGGACGCTTTGGCATCCCGATTACTGGATTGCAGGGGTTCTAAAAGCTTTTACTGCCATTATTTCCATATATACAGCATTTACATTAATTCACCTCATCCCTCAAGCTCTCACACTACCGAGTCCGGCTCAGTTAAAAGCTATTAATAAAGACCTTTCACATGAAATTATTGAGCGCATCAAGACGGAACAAGCCTTATTACGCATTAGTAAGGCGGTGGAAAGCGTTAGTGATGCTATTGGAATAGCGGATGTTACAGGTAAGTCAATTTATCAAAATCCTGCCTTTATTAATTTGTTCGGTTATACAGTTGACGCACTGAATGCTGCTGGCGGGCCAGTCGCAGTTTACAACAACCCAGAGCAAGCACAAAGTGTCTTCACTGCTATTGGTAACGGTCAGTCTTGGCGCGGTGAAATTACTATGCAACAAGCTAGTGGTAAAACAATGCAAATCGATTTACGGGCAGATGCTATCAAAGACCGGACTGGTAAGATTATTGCTTTAGTTGGTGTTCATACAGATATTACTGAGCGTAAGCAAGCAGAAGCGCAACTACAAACTGCTCAACAATTTATGTGTTCTGTAATTCAAGCAATGCCTATAGCAGTCTTTGTTAAAGATGCTAGTGATCTGCGTTTTGTTTTATGCAATCGCGCCGCCCAAGAGTTGGTTGGTGCCAGCGCTGATGAAATATTAGGCAAGACTGATTATGATTTATTTCCTCAAGCAGAAGCTGATTTTTTTACCCAGCGAGATCAAGAAGCACTAACTAGCAAAAAAGTTATAGAAATTCCGGAAGAGATAGTTCACCCAAAAAGTGGCAATGGTAAAACCCGCATTTTGCATATTAGAAAAACTCCCATTATCGATTCTCAAGGTCAGCCCAAATATTTGCTAGTAATTCGAGAAGATATTACAGAGCAGAAACAAATTCAGGCTGCACTCACAGCCAGCGAAGCCAAGTTTCGTAGCTTGGTAGAAAATGCTAACGATGCAATTTATGCCATGACACTTGATGGCATATTTAGTTATCTTTCTCCTAACTTCACGCGTATGTTTGGATATGAAATATCAGAATTTCTGGGGCAATCTTTCATGCCGATGATTCATCCAGACGATGTGCCAAATTTTATGGAGTTTCTGCACAAAGTTGCCCAAACAAGCCAAAAACAAGCTGGACTTGAGGTAAGAGTTAAACGTAAAGATGGCACTTACGGCTGGATTACATCCAATACTTCCCCCGTAATTGATACTAATGAAGGGGTTGTCAGTTTTCAAGGTATCATTCGCGATATTACGGCTCGAAAACAAGCAGAAGCGCTACTCCAGCAGCAAGCAATAGAACTAGCGCAGACTCTCAAACAATTGCAAACTACTCAATCCCAACTCATCCAGAGTGAGAAAATGTCTTCTCTAGGTCAATTAGTAGCTGGAGTTGCCCACGAAATCAATAATCCAGTCAATTTTATTTATGGCAATCTAGCTCACGCTAACAGCTATACTCACCAACTGCTCAATCTAATTCAGCTTTACCAAAGCAACTACCCAAATCCTGTAGAAGAAATTCAACAAGAAATTGAAGCTCTTGACCTTGATTTTTTAATAGATGACTTACCAAAAATGTTTTCTTCTATGGAAGCAGGTGCCGGGCGTATCCGTCAAATTGTGGATTCTCTGCGGACTTTCTCGCGACTAGACGAAGCTGAATTGAAAGCAGTAGATATTCACAAAGGTATCGAAAGTACCTTGATGATTTTAGATCATCGCTTGAAACTAAAGCCCAACCAGCCACAAATTCAAGTAATTAAAGATTATGGCAATTTACCTTTAGTTGAGTGTTATGCTGGGCCGCTGAATCAAGTATTTTTAAATATTTTGGCAAATGCTTTAGATGCATTAGAAGATTCATTAATCCAAGGAAAACTTACACATAACCAGCCACAAATTAGCATTTGTACTCAACAGCTACCCAGCAAACAAATAGTTATCCGCATTATCGATAATGGCCCTGGTATTCCCGAGCAAGTTAGGCAAAAGTTATTTGACCCGTTTTTTACTACCAAAGCTGTAGGTAAAGGTACTGGTTTAGGTTTGTCTATTAGCTATCAAATTATTACTGAGCAACATGGTGGTTCGTTACAGTGTATTTCCTCACCCAACGAGGGAGCAGAATTTATCATTGAAATTCCAGTTGCACAGATGAATAAGTAATAAGTAGGGCGGTGCATTTAAAGATAATTAGTTAGGGCTGTCATTTGTCTTTCTCTGGATAAAAATATTACCTGCTATTCTCTTTGCTGAATTGAAAACCCATCTCTAGAGCGTTAAGCTATTAAAGCTCAATGCCTAACATGGTTATTAGTGTTTTTCTCATCATCAGGTGTTATGAATAATCCCCTTTTAGACTACAATCCCAGTGGCGTAGGTGAAATTAATGGTAACCTCTTAGGTTTACCCTTCGATTACGAATCGGCAAACCTGATTGTGTTTGCTGTACCTTGGGAAGTTACAGTTTCTTATGGCGCAGGAACCGCCAACGGCCCGCAGCAGATTTTGGATGCATCCATTCAATTAGATTTATTTGATTTTGATAACTCTGATGGTTGGAAACAAGGAATTTTCATGATGGAAATTCCCCAGGATATTTTAGAAAAAAATGAATATTATCGAGGTTTAGCTGCAAAAATTATCGAACGCCTCGCCCAAGGGAAAGCACTGACAGATGCGCCAGATTTAACACCTGTGCTTACGGAAATTAATCAGGCTTCGCAACAAGTAAATCAATGGTTGTTTGAGAATTGCCAAAAAGCAATTAATGATGGTAAGCGAGTCGCGGTGATTGGGGGCGATCACAGTTCGCCTTTAGGATATTTTCAAGCTTTAGCAGCTAAGTACCCTGATTATGGCATTTTACACTTAGATGCCCACGCAGATTTACGGGATGCATACGAGGGCTTTGAGTTTTCTCATGCGTCGATTATGTTTAACGCCATGAAAATACCGCAGATTAGCAAGTTAGTCCAGGTGGGTTTGCGGGATATTTGCCACGATGAAGTGCAAATAATTGACGAATCGGGCGATCGCATCATCGCTTATTACGACCCAGCTATCAAACAAAAACTCTATTCGGGAACAACTTGGATTAATTTGTGTCAAGAAATTGTCAGCCATTTACCGGAATGCGTTCACGTCAGCTTTGATGTTGATGGTTTAGATCCTAAACTCTGCCCAAGTACAGGGACTCCGGTTCCTGGTGGCTTGGAGTTAGAACAAGCGTTTTGCCTGTTCCGCGAATTAGTAAAGAGTGGCAGAAAAATTATTGGCTTTGATGTCTGCGAAGTCGGTGATGCTGAGTGGGATGGTAATGTCGGGGCGCGAATCGTTTACAAACTAGCGAATTTCATGGATTTATCGTGGCGATAAATCGGGCAATCGTGGGCTGAAAATCCCCGATTGCTTATCATGTGTACTGCTAAAAAACAACTGCCTTTAGACAGATGCATAAATATTCGTTGGTCTGTCAGATTAAAAACGTGAACTCAAATTACACTCACTGGAGATGAGTTTTTCGGTTCTACTCACCCAATTTGCCAAGTTCGCGGCAATGAAAGTGAAAGTCAATTGCAGATATCGAGGAAGAATTGTCTTCCCATATCTCAAATAAAGTCCAAGTGACAGGGGCTTTTGACTTCTGAACCCTATACAGCTATGAAAATCGCACAAATCGCACCCCTGTGGGAACAAGTTCCGCCTGTAACCTACGGTGGAACAGAGCTTGTAGTGAGCCGTTTGACCGATGAACTGGTACGCAGAGGTCATGAAGTGACACTATTTGCATCCGGTGATTCTCAAACTCTAGCTCGTTTAGAAGCTGGAAGTCCGCGTGCTTTGCGTTTGGATACTAGCATTAAAGAACCCATCATGTATGAACTCATGCATGTTGGGGAAGTGTTCCAACGCGCTGATGAGTTCGATATTATTCACTCCCATGTTGGCGTTTGGTCGTTACCTTTAGCGAGTGTTGTCTCCACCCCAACAGTGCATACCTTGCATGGTATTTTTACCAACGACAATACTAAAGTATTTCGACAATACAAAACGCAACCATTCATCAGCATTAGTGATGCTCAACGGTTGTTAAATCTTAATTATGCTGCCACTGTTTATAACGGTATCAGCGTCGAAAAATTCCCATTTTTTGCTGAACCCCAAGATCCACCATATTTAGCCTTCCTGGGACGCTTCTCACCGGAGAAAGGGCCACAACATGCGATCGCCATTGCCAAAAAGACAGGTTGGCGCTTGAAAATGGCTGGTAAGGTCGATGTAGTCGATAAAAAGTTTTTTGAAGAAGAAGTTGCTCCCCATATAGATGGTAAGCAAATAGAATTTTTAGGCGAAGTTAATCACGGACAAAAAGCTGAACTGTTGGGTAATGCAGCAATTACTCTGTTCCCTATCACCTGGTGCGAACCCTTTGGGTTGGTGATGGCTGAATCTATGGCGACTGGTACACCAGTGATCGCCATGAATATGGGTTCTGTGTCAGAAGTAATTGCTAATGGCGTGACTGGTTATGTTTGCCAAAGTTACGACGAAATGGCAGATATGATTCCTAAAGCGTTGAAACTCAGTCGCCAAAAATGCCGCGAACATGTCGAGACTAAATTTAGCGTCACCCAAATGGTTGATGGCTATGAAGCAGTCTACGAAAAAATCGTTGGCGATCGCAACTTCAGACATTGGTTCAATGCTGCGATCAGAAACTCTTTAGAATCTCTCACATCTTTAAAACGCTAGTCAGAAATTTCTGTCAGCAAATCTTCCTTAGCCTTCAAAAGCCTTCAAACTTGTACAAACTAAACAGTAAATAATCAATCTATATCTGCTCCCCTAATACGGGAGCTTTTATTTTTTCCGGAATAATCAACTACGTTATCTGTTAACAGTCAACAGTCAACAGTCAACAGTCAACAGTCAACAGTCAACAGTCAACAGTCAACAGTCAACAGTCAACAGTCAACAGTCAACAGTCAACAGTCAACAGTCAACAGTCAGCAGTCACCACACCCTCACAAGAGTATGGTTAAGCTAGATAAAGTCATATTAAGTATTAATAATGTCTAGTATTAAACAGCACGTAGGCACTTTCGCCAAAAAATTTGTTCCTTCTCATAGATTTCTGCGAACACAAGAATCTACGATTGACAGCATCCACGTTATTCAAACAGCGCTAGATGTGCAATCGATTAAAGTCCTGAACTGGAATATTGCCAAGAAAAATTATGACAAAACTTGGTTACAGGATTTTTTCAATATTCTTGAGGAATATCAACCAGACCTAATTTTCTTACAAGAATTCCGCCTAGATGTAGATGCAGAGAAAGTCGCAGAATTGATAAATATGAGTTGGAATTTTGCGCCTAACTTTATTGATGCTCATCATCAAACTTATGCGGGAATTTTCACGGCAGCTAAAATTAGTCCCTTAAAAAAGAGAGCTATCATCACAAAACATTATGAACCAATTATTAAGACTCCTAAAGTTTCTCTAATGACTGAATATCCTCTATCTCATCACCAAGATAGCCTTTTAACTATCAATAGCCATTTAATAAATTTTGTAAATATTAGTAAGTTTAAAACTCAACTACATGAATTAGAAACTGCCCTATCTACCCATCAAGGGCCAATAATCTTTGCCGGAGATTTTAACACTTGGAGTCGAAAACGAGCATTACTTTTATATAAAGTAGCTACTAGCTTGGGATTAATGCCAGTAGCTTTTGCGCCTCACCAAAGTAAAAAAATTAAACGCTTCTTGTTATCACCACCTTTAGACTATATATTTTACCGAGGACTCAATGAACAACAAGCCAGCGCCAAAGTACTAGAAAATATTAATTCATCAGATCACAAGCCATTATTGGCAGAATTTAGTTATATCAATAATTAAAATAATTAATATAAATTGGGAATGCTTATAGATACTGGTGCTATAACTTTTTTTAGTGCAGCTACAGTTGTGGTTCATGCTTTAGGAATCGCCCATGCAGCTCATGCCGTGATGAATGTTCGTTCTTCTCAAGGTGCGATCGCTTGGGGAATTTCTTTAGTTACCTTTCCTTGGCTAGCTATTCCCTTGTATTGGATTTTAGGTAGAACTAAATTTCATGGATATGGAGAAGCCTTGCGCTTAGTTTATGCACAGCACCATAAGCTAGCTCGTCAAACATACAATGATATTGCCAAATTTAAAGTCCCGCTATCAGACAAAATAGCGACTTTGCAGCCATTAGCCGAGACATTTACAGGGATTCCTTTTACATCAGGTAACGCAGCCGAATTGCTGATTGATGGTAAGAGAACTTATGAAGCTATGTTGAGTGCGATCGCCTTCGCCACCAATTATATTTTGCTGCAATCTTACATCGTTAATGATGACCAAGCCGGTCATAAGTTTAAAGAAGCATTAATTGCGAAAGCCCAGCAAGGAGTTAATATTTACTTTCTCTACGATGAAATAGGTTCTAACAAATTATCTCGTTCTTATCTTCAATCTCTCCGCAAATCTGGTATTCAAGTTAGTGCTTTTCACACCACCAAAGGTAAAGGTAATCGCTTCCAACTCAACTTTCGTAACCACCGTAAAATTTTAGTAGTAGATGGAGAAATAGCTTTTGTTGGTGGTTTAAATATTGGCGACGAATATTTAGGAAAAAATCCCCGCCTTAGCCCTTGGCGAGATACTCACATGAAACTTCAAGGGCCAACTGTCCAAAGCTTACAAGCATCTTTTCTGCAAGATTGGTATTGGGCGACTCGCCAATTACTTGATGTCAGTTGGCAGATTAAACCGAATCGCGAACTCAATCAAAGTGCATTTGTACTTCCCACAGGCCCCGCAGATCGTTTAAAAGCCTGTAATCTTTTCTTTGTCAATGCCATCAATGAAGCTCAAACTCGCCTATGGATTGCGACTCCTTATTTTGTCCCAGATGACGCTACTTTAACAGCATTGAAACTCGCTGCTATGCGCGGTGTAGATGTGCGAATCCTCTTACCAAATCGCCCCGATCATTTATTCGTTTATCTCTGTTCTTTTTCCTACTATAGCGAAATGGAAGCATTTGGAATCAAACTTTATCGCTACAAACATGGATTCATGCATCAAAAAATTATCCTTATTGATGATGATATGGCAGGGGTAGGAACGGTGAACTTAGATAATCGTTCATTCTTCCTCAACTTTGAAGTTATGGGTTTTGTGGCTGCACCCCAATTTGTAGCCAGTGTAGAGAAAATGTTAAAGGATGATTTAGCAGTTTCTGTTGCTGTTGATTTCTCAGAATATAAAAGAAAGCCTCTGTGGTTTAAGTTAGCTGTGCGAATATCTCGGTTACTGATGCCGTTGCTATGAAAGACAGAGCAAAACAGAATTAAAATAGTACAATTAAACTATATAAGGAAAGAAAATTTTTTATAGCCTTTTGTCTGAGAGAGTATCAAAGCTAGCTAATGATTTACCAGGTTGAAGGAGGTGCTTACAGTGCTGTCATGTTTTCAAGTAGCAGATTATTTTATCTGGTTAGCAAATGAAACAGGCGCTTTCATTAGTAATCTGAAGCTGCAAAAGCTTGTTTACTATGCTCAAGCTTGGCATCTTGCACTCCATGAAACTCCTCTATTCCCAGAAGATTTTCAAGCATGGGTACATGGCCCTGTGATTCCTTCTTTGTACCAAAAGTATAAGAATTAGGACTAACGCATTGACAAAAAATATTATTGATGTGTACTAGGCAGCACAAGTATTGGTGAGATTGTCCACAATATAATCACGCACAACTAAAGTAAACAAGTTTCTTTGTAATTCATACCAATTAGAAATGATGTTTTCAGACCGCATTAGCTCTAAACGAACAAATGCTTGAAGTGAGCAAAATATGTGTGTTTTAATTGCATGGCTATCTCTAACCCTTACGGGTTCGCCAGTTGCTTCAAGTCGGGAGACCCGCCCAACGCACTGGCTCACCATAAATCGACAAATTCCACATACTTGTTTTATTGCTCTGTGAAAACTTTCTATTCCCCAATGAGTATCATGAATTGTCACAAATTCACTGCGAGTTATTTGCTGAAGAGCTTCAGCATCTGGTAGATACAATATATAATGTCTAGAGTCTTCTTTTTTGAAGACTTTCCTAAACAATTTGATAAATCCAAATTCTCTCAGATGAGTTACCAACCCTTCATCAGGAATCTCTAAACCACTTACTTGGCAATACTTTCCTGGTTCATTAGAGACAGTTCTATTTTTCTCAACCCCAAATAGAAAACCCAATTTCTGGTTTCTTAAAAATTTTAAGTTTTCTACTCCTGAGTACCAACTATCTCCTGTTACTAGCCTTGGTTTTACACCCCAATCAATTACTTCAATTAGCATCTCTTGGAAATAATCGTTCTTCGTTTTCCCCTCCTTTTTATCGTATATTCTGTAATTTATTGGTACTGAGCTTCCATGTATGTCGCTGTAATACAGCGTAATTAAATTTATCCCTTTGATACTTTTATGATATTTACCTGACCAAAAATAACCGATTAATTCTGCATATTTTGGATTACTGTACAGTTTTTCTATGACTGTGTCGTCTACACTTAAAATCCCTCCTGTCAAGTTAATAATAGTCTTTACCGTACTGAACAAATCATAGGGAGCGTATCTCTCCCTCAACAAAAAACGGTTCACACTATCATGTGAAACATTCCCCAATATTTCTGCTAACCTACTGCATCCTCCATGCTTCGGTTCCGATAACAAAAATAGAGTGTAATGTTCCAGATTGCATTGTGCTGTTGAGAGTTTACTGATTTCTCTGATTGTCCGATACCTATTTGTAGACAACACTTTTTTCTTAACGCATTATTTTATCATTCTGTCAATGCGTTAGTCCTAATAAATTAAAATTACATTAGCTGTAAACATTAATAAAAATCAATCCAAAATCTGTCTTCTCCCAAAGGGAGAGGCTACGCCAAGGAAAGTTTGCTCAACGGGGGGAACCCCCGCACGCAACTTTCCGCAAAATCCCAAATTAATTAACCCCCATTTCTCTCTACAGCTATGCGAGAGGATGGAGGTTAATTGATGTATTCAATAATGTCAAAATGCGACTTTAATAAAATATTAACTGTTTGTTTGAAAATAACAAACACAATAGCTTAAAATCTGAAAATTCCGACTTGCAAATGTCCTGAACACTTAATTAATAAATGACAGGTTAAATCAAAATAAAATTGAAAATCTAGAAACAGCGTACAAATTTGGTGTTGAGATTCATTTTTTACTTTTCATAATTCAGCCTTTTTGTACTAGTGCGTACATTTGAATTTTGAATTTTAAAGTTGAATCTTGCACTTCATCAGCCTGTTTGAACTTCCAGATTGCCGTTACGGATAGCCCATGCTAGGTCTAACAGTTGAGTCCAACGCTTTTGCAGTTGTTTGGGGGTACATTTAAGTGTTTTAGCGATCGCTTGGTCGCTATGTCTGGCTGTTTTTAACTGCAAAATTTGCTGTTGCTGTTCAGTCAGTAGACCTAAAAAGGTTTGCCACTGTTGAGCAGATAAGCCCAATCTATGCTCTAAACCAGCACCTAACCATTGATGTACCAATTGCCAATGATGTTGCTTGGCGAATTTTTCTACATGATATTTAAAGCGTTGTTGTAGATAATCGCGCTGACGGCTGGTGAGACCAAGAATTTGGTCAATTTCCGGTGCAGATAGGTCTTGTAATTTCAAGGTGAGGTAATCTACACAGTCAGATTGACCTTGAGATTCAAGATAATTAATTAACTCAGTAATAACGCGATCGCGTTCTGATTCTTCTGAGGGATCGAAGTTGGTTTGGGCGATCATCTGGGATCTCAGCTGTTGTACCGCCGAGTTACGCTGGTAGGCTTCGCCTTCTTCACTCTTAGCAGACTCTACCGCCATTTCAATATCTACGGTAGTTTCTTGGGGCTGGCGACGCGCAAAACCTTGGGCGCGTAAGATAATTAACTGCTGACTAGCGCTACCAGGTAAATTGATGCGGCGCTTGGCATACTGTTCTGTAAATGCCATGTATTCCGCTAATTGTAACTGAGTGCGTGGGGTGTAATCTTCAGCTAGTTCATTTTCCCGACGGAAAGCTTTGATAGCTTCGATATAAAAGGCTTGCAGAAAATCTTCAATCAGGTTGTAACGACCCTGAAATCCCATATCTGAGCCGGAAATAGTCACGTGACGGTAAACCATAGCACCGAGACTGCTATGTAATTCTACCCGACCTCTGCGCGATCCCAGTTGGTAGTAACGCAGACATTTTTGCAAACGATGTCTCGCTAAAGTTAGCTGCCAAGCTTGGATTTCTCCCGAGGTTTGGATGCGGGCGCTTTTATCACAAATGCGTTCCACTTCCTTTGCTATGCGTTTTGCTACCGCTTGCACACACCCAGGTGCAGCTTTTACTTGGGCTTGAATTTCTTCAACTAGCAGTTGCATCAAAGTATTAATATTACTGGCTATTACTTCGTCAGTTGCAGCTTGGAAGTCAAAAGCGGATGTAGAAGTTGGTAGATTAGCAAGGTTAGCTTTCATAACTTTTTCCAGGAAATGGTATTGCACCTTATAACAATGTCGTTTCAGCACCTGAGTTGTTTCTTGATTGGTGAACATTTTTGTATTCATCATCAAGACTCCCTGTGAGCACCGCTCACATATATGACTGTAGGCAATCTGAAAAGGTTACAGGGAAGGTATTGTGTCGGTTTTTTCAAAAGCAACCTCATGACTAGTAGCACAGGGGATTTATCATGATCTAAAATCAGCCAAAACTCTTGCTGCGCCGAACTTTGCCGTCAGCTGCTTCTAGCCGTTCTTCACCCTGTATTTAGGACAATTGTTAAACTGGAGCTTTTTTAATTAGATTTTCCGAAATCGACGAATTAGGTTGTGAATTATACTCTCTAAACCCATGCTGCTGCTGCTTCCCAACCTAAACCTTGTCGTGTAATCATTGGCTGATCTCCAGTTAGATCTAATATTGTTGACACTTCATATGTGGGTTCTTCGCCAGTGTCAACAATAATATCTACCAAGCTATCCAAACGGTCAAACAGTTCTACCTGAGACATATTAGAGTTGGCGCTAGCTTCAAATATCTCATCATCTTCCTCATCCTCATCTGGCGGCAAATGAGCGGAAGTAGAAATAATGGGATTGCCCAGTGCTGTCAGTAATGCTAAACATACAGTATGGTCTGGTACTCGTATGCCAGTAGTTTTGCGCTTGGGATTTTGCGCTAGACGTGGTACTAACTTTGTTGCAGGTAACAAAAATGTGTAGGGCCCTGGAATCAGGCGCTTCATAATTCGATAGCCTGTATCACTTACGAATGCATAAGTTGCCACATTTGACAGCGAAGGACATAAAAATGTCAGTGGTTTATCATTCGCTAGCTGCTTAATTTGCCGTACTCGTTCCACCGCCGATTTAGCATTTAAATCACAACCAATTGCATAGACTGTATCAGTAGGGTAGAGCATTACTGCGCCGCTAGAGAGTGCCGATTTTATTTCCTCTATTCGGCGGATTTGAGGATTATCAGGATGGACTGTGAAAATTTTTGCCATAAAAAGTTTAGGAAGGAAAATTGAGGGTTGTACATTGCCAGGAAAATATAAAATTGAATACTAGGATAGGCAGTAAAGATAACTATATTTAAAACTGCGAAAACATCCTCAAAAGTTATTCAGTTGTCAGTTGTGAGTTATCAGCTTTTGCAATTTGTACTGTTAACTGATTACTATGTACTGATGAGTAATTTTATATATGACCACACTTGTTTATCTTCAATGTCCATCGGGAATTTCCGGTGATATGTGTTTGGGGGCCTTGGTAAGTCTGGGTGTTCCCTTGGAGTATTTAAGTGAAAAACTCAACAAATTGGGAATTGCCAAGGAGTACGAATTAACAGCTCAATTAGTTCAGCATCATGATCATGGTCAGCAAGCAACTAAAGTCAATGTGGATTTAGTACATAATCACGCACACCATGATCACGAACATAGTCATCATCATGGACGAAATCTGCCAGAAATAGAACGCATGATTTTGCAAGCCGAATTGCCACAAAGAGCAGAAGCTTGGAGTTTAGCTGTATTTCGCCAACTAGCAGTTGCAGAAGGGGCTGTACACGGCATCGCCCCAGAGAAAGTTCATTTTCATGAGGTGGGTGCCGTGGATGCAATTGTGGACATTGTTGGCACTTGCTTGGGGTTAGATTGGTTAGGCGTTGGGAGCGATCGCGCAGGATGGCCTTTACTTTACTGTTCAGCGTTTCCCACAGGCGGAGGCACAGTGCGTGCAGCGCATGGACAAATGGCAGTACCAGTACCCGCTGTCTTGAAATTGTGGGAAATGCGGGGTTGTCCAGTTTATAGCAACGGAATTGAGCGAGAATTAGTAACACCTACGGGAGCTGCGATCGCCACTACTTTGGCAAGAGAATTCGGTTCACCACCACCAATCACCATCAAGCAGGTAGGATTGGGAGCAGGTTCGATAAATTTGCCCATCCCCAATATACTACGCATGTGGCTGGGTGAAAGCAGCAGTTTACAGGGAGATATCAGCAGTTATGACGATACTAGCCCTACTCTCGAAAGCATTTCGGTACTAGAAACTCAAATTGATGACTTAAATCCCCAAGCAATTGGCTATGTATTTGAAGCATTATTTGCCGCAGGTGCAGTGGATGTCTTCACTCAATCTATAGGGATGAAAAAATCTCGTCCCGGAATATTGCTCACTGTCATTTGTCATCCAGAAAATTTACTCAACTGTGAAGCAATTTTATTTCGGGAAACTACTACTTTAGGAGTTCGCCGCACAACTCAGCAACGGGCAATTTTACAAAGAGAAATTCAACAAGTAGAAACTGAATATGGCACAGTTCGCGTTAAGGTAGCTTGGCAATCTAAAGGTGTTCTAGCTAATGTCCAGCCAGAATACGAAGATTGTGCAGAATTAGCACGCAAACATCATATTCCTTGGCGCGAAATTCAACGGCTAGCGCTGCAAAGTTGGTATTTAAAAACAACCAGCTAAGTTGTTCAAGCAAAGGGGAAAGGGGGCAAAGGGTAAGGGTTAAGGGAAAAACCTTTAACCTTTTGCCTAAATTTAAGCAGTATTCTTGGATCTACTTATAGCGTTCCTATTTCAGTTGTGAAAAATATCGGTTTTGGCTGTTGACGGTTGACTGCTGACTGTCAACAGTTAACTGTTAACAACCCTTCAGAGCAGATTTCACAAATCATTTAGGATTGCTATATTGATTGCAAACATAAAAAATAGGGCAAGCATTTCGCCCACCCTGAATTTCTTTTAACCGATGAGTGATTTTGATGAACTTATCTCAATGTTTTATTTACAGCATCACCTGCATTTCTACCTAAGTCTTCAGCAGCATTTTGAGTGTTTTCTTTGATGTTTTCAAGACCGCGCTTGGTTCCTTTAGCAACACCTTCACCTACTTCTGCGGCAGAACTACCGATATCTTCACCCAAGTTTTTCACTCTTTGACCAAAGGGTGTGCCTTGCCGATAGTTTTCTACATATTGTCCTGTGCTATCAATGCTTTTTTCATCTATGTTTCTTTGAGAATTATCCCGCAAAGCTTTAGCTCTTGCTTCTGCTGCTTTTTCATCTCCACGGGCGCGGGGATCTATATCACTAAAGTTATTCATGCCACCTTGAGGAGAGGCGAGATCATAACTCTTTGTGGGATCATAGCGTTCAGCATTGGGTGGTTGAGAACCAGGTTGTGAAGGTTGTCCAGCTATTGTAGGACGGTTACAAGCTTGTGTGACTAATAGAAGGATTCCTGCTAAGAAAACTCCTACAATTTTCACCGGACGAAAGTTTTGTAGCCAAGCTGTGAATTTTTTCATGATGTTACTCCTTGCATTTTCTGACTAAATTATTGGACTGTAATTCCAATACTCAACTTCAGTAACCAAATAAATTTCTTATCTGCCTACTGCTGGATCTTTTTGTAATTCAGGTCTCGCACTTGCTTCATCTGCTTTCTCTTTTAAAAAGCCAGAAGCTTCTTTCACATTTTCTTTGACAGTATCAATACGGTCTTTAATGCGAGTGCCTACATTTGGTTCGCGCTGAATTAAACCACCTGCTTCAGGTTGTTGAAAATTCTTTTCGGTAATCAGGGGTAATTCACCTTCTTTTAACACTCTACCTGTTGGTGTTTCTGCACCAGGGTAAAGTATTTTGGATTCTTGATTAGTGGCAATTAACAGTCCTGAAATTGGTTCTAAGCTAGCTTGGTCACGTTCATTCCGGCTGCTAGAGTTAGTAACTTTAGGATCGGTGGACATTCTATAATTGGTATATTTATCTCCACCGTTTTTATATGGATTGTTTGCACCGCCAGCTTGTACAGCTGGATTTTGAGGATTTGCACCTTGTGCATTTGCTCCAGTACAAGCAGTACTAACTATCAAAAATAGACTGGCCACGCAGACAGTTAAAATTTGGCGCAGTCGTAGTTTTTTCCATAAAGCTGTCAAACGATTCACTAAATCCTCCTTGCAACTATCAGCAAGCCAATTGACGCTGAACATGATTTGTTTGTCAGCGAAATTTGCACTTGATTTAGTTGAGCAACGTTGTGTTCAACAATTATCAACAATAGAAAGTTTAAAAATGCTTTTCCTCTAGCGTAAGTCACATTCTGATAGCGACCAATACACTATTTTTATCTAACTATGGAGAGAGATTATCTAAGATAATTAGCTTGTAATCCTGATGGTACCTACTATTAAGCTACGCATCACAGTATATGCTCTTGATTGTAAATTTGATTTTTAATTTATACTTTCTAATAAAAGCTTGTTAAAGAATATTAAATATTCGAGTTATGATGAAGATAGTTAGTAAAATACTCTTTTATTTTTCCGGAAGTAGCTAGTAAGTGGGCGTTTAGTTAACTAAATTGAATGCAACTAAACTCAAATCATAAACTTGATGTTAGGTTTTGTTTATTAACCCAAGTTCTACAGTTTTCAGTTTTTCTCTCCCACTCAACCATAATATTAATCAGCTGATGTAACATAAAATTTGAGATGTTCAGCCTGAAGGTATTTAATCGTTAAATTGCTGGAATGTGGAAAAAAATTTTACGTTGGATAATTTTAGGCGGAACGCTGGTTTTTTTAGGCAAAGCCTTAAAAGATCATTGGCAAGAAGTAACAAACATCCAGATTGATACAGATGGATGGGCAATTTTAGCGATCGCAACTGGTGTGACTTTACTTGCACATACCTGGGCTGGCTGGATATGGACTTGGGTTCTCAAAGATTTAAATCAACCTGTAGTATCCATTCAATTAATTCAGGTATATCTCAAAACAAACATTGCTAAGTATTTACCAGGCAATATTTGGCATCACTACGGCAGAATTGTAGCGGCAAAAAATGCTACAGGTTCTACTGGGGCTGCGACTTTAAGTGTCGTACTAGAACCACTCCTGATGGCTGCGGCTGCTTTAATTATCGTACTTGTATTTGGTACGCAATTGACTGCTGCCAATACCAATATTTTGTTTTTAATATTGCAATTTCTGTGTTTGGCTGTGGTGCTTTGTGCGCTTCATCCCTGGTTTTTGAACCCAGTCATTCACTTTGTACATAAATTGAAAGAGAAAAAGCTGGATCGACAGGGTAGCGACTCCAGTAGCAATCTGCGTATTGAACGCTATCCTGTACGCCCTTTATTAGGAGAATTAGCCTTTTTAGGGTTGCGTGGGGCTGGGTTTATCTTAACTCTATTTGCCTTGGGGCCTTTGAATGCGGGTCAAATTCCTTTATTGCTAGGGGCGTTTAGTTTCGCCTGGCTACTGGGGTTTGTTGTTCCTGGCGCGCCTGGGGGATTGGGTGTATTTGAAGCCACTGCGATCGCACTTTTGCAAAATCATTTTCCTGCGGCTGTGGTGATTAGTGCGATCGCTCTCTATCGTTTAATTAGTATTGTCGCTGAAACTGCTGGTGCGGCTCTAGCTTGGCTTGATGAATACCTAGCTCAATAGTTTATTGTATTAGGACTTACGCAAAAGTTACGGAATTACGTCATTACCAGCGTAGTGACGTAATCGCCTAAAATTATGGGATTGCTTCCCTACAATACGTTCCGGTCGCAATGACAAATTTTGCTTGGGTAAGTCCTGTGTATTTTTTGCATGACAAAATTATTAATTCTCAGTCATCCATTTTTGATTGAGAAAATACTCGATAATCATCTATATTCTCTGAATTTAATGTTTCTACTTCTGTCACATGTTCGTTGATTTTTATCAATGTGTATTCTACATTTTCAGCATAAATTGCAAATGTAATATTAAAAAACTCTAAAAAATTAATAAACTTTTGGCATTCTTCTTCTGGCAAATTTTCATAGTATCTAATTAAGTGAGCAATTTTAATTTCTAAATGGCTACGTGCGTTTTCACAAATTAAAATAATTTTTAATAGTAAAATTATTAATGTTAGAGGATGTCTTTGAGAAATCAACAAACTAAATAATGCTGATGGTTCTGTGCCGTTCTCTATAGTTAAACAATCAATTAATCGATTACAAATTCTCAGGAATAAGTTAGGAGTAACAATCTTTTCATCAGCCTCTTTTTTCCAGGAAGATAGAGTTTCTGATAATTGCTGCATCACAGTGTCTGTACAACCTTGGGATGCTATAGTAAAAAATAAATAATTTTGCAGACTTTGTTTAAAATCTTTTAATTTCTGATTTTCTGTTTGTTTGATAAATATATTAGCAATATTTTCATAACTAAATCTACCTTTTTTAACCAAAATAATTTTAATTATTCTGATAATATTATCACCCAAAAGGCTAGGATTTTTGTAGCGAAATTTACTAGATGCGGAAGACTGAGAGCGAGCAATATACATCGCTAATTCAAATTTAAATTTGTCCTTCATCTGCCTAGAGAGCTTTCTTGCTACCTCTTGTTGCTCTCTGGGTTTCTTGTCGTCAAAAGCTTGTGCCGATAATAAATAAGAAGTATAGCGATTAGCCCAGTTACTTTTAGTTGCTGAATTATTTACTTGTTTTTTGTATTTTTCAGCCAATAATTTGATGTCTTTGTAATCTTGGCTATTAATAAAATTTTTTAACCAAATCTTGTGTATTATCTCGTCACGGCTATTAGTTTGGGTTTTATCTTGATAATCATCAAATAATTTAATTAATTCGTGGATATATTTATATCGTCTTTGAGCTTCCCAGTTATTTACTAATATATAAAAGCAACGTTTGATCGTATAGCTAAAATCTTTTTCTTTCTTCATGAAAGAAATTCTGTATAATCCAGTCGATTTAGCTAAATTAGGCGAATCCTTGAAATCTATAAATAAACTTTTAAACTCTTGCAACGTATCATCTGGTTGCCATTTTTGCACTATTCCTACAAGAAAGCTGTAAAGCCTTTCTTGTGCAATTTGCAGAGTCATTGGTTGAGACTTGCTTTTAACAATATCCTGCTCTTCCTGACTAATGTCTAAACCATTAATTGCCATACCTGTTTTCAAGAACCAAAGCGTTGCTGATCATATTGTTATCAGCTTAACCTCAGCAAACCAGAGTATCAATCAATAATTCATAAATTACGTAATTTTTTACCGAAATTTAGGTAAACATACCAACAAATTTCTTCGATGTAATTAGGACTTACGCAAAAGTCACGGAATTACGTCATTACGAGCGTAGCGACGTAATCCCCTAAAACTATGGGATTGCTTCCCTACACTACGTTCCGGTCGCAATGACAAATTTTGCTTGCGTAAGTCCTGTTACTCATCTAAGTTGTTTGAGCATAAATGAAATACTGTGAGCTTTCTTAGCTTTCAGACATCCTCTAAGCATATACAGCTTGCTTGTACATCTTTAGGCTGATTTATACTTATGCTGGCTAAATATTTTATTAAGTATTATTACAAAATAATTAGATTTATTAATGTATAAAAAATACTTGCAAATTTTGCGTTTAAAGCTTTTTAGTAGGTCGGCGCAATTCACAATTAAAGATAACTGTAGAGGTTGGTCATTGTTCATTGGTCAGAGTTTCAAGCTTATTTACAGTTCGTAACATAGTTCGGTTGAGTTCCACCGAGTTACTTATGTTTAAAAGCTGATTGAGGAGCATAAATTTTCCCGACTGCGCCTGATGCTTACAACCTACAAGCAAACTTAGAAAATGCTTCTTGCACTAATCCCCGATTTCTAGTATAAAATTTCCTCTAATTCCACAGGCAGATATAAATTTAGCTGAGTTATCGTTGCAAAGCTTAAACAAAATAATAATGATGAATTAGCACTATCTTTAAACAGAAGGACTACAATCAAAACGGACAAATTAGCACTGTAACCAAGGAGGCATACACCGCTATGTCCGACTTAAATCGTGGAATTATGAAATTTGAGGGCGCTGACTCTCCAAAAGTGGTCACTATCTCTACCGTGCTGCTTTTGGGGTCAATTGCCGCCCTAATTATTTGGGCCCTACAAGCTGCCTATGCGCTAAACTAAGTAACTAGCAGCTTAGTATTTGGTAGTTTAGCAGGACACTGGTAAAAGCTTCTGCCATAGCCAAGTGTCTCCTGCTCATCCTGATAAAAGCGCCCTTAGAAGCATCAATAAAATTTCCCACCGATTTTAGATTTGAGATTTGAGATGCAACGTGCAAAATGCAAAATAAATCTAAAATCCAAAATCCAAGATGTTTGAACTTTGGGGTGCCTTAACTATTTTAATTGTCTGCCCCCTATTGGGTGCTATACCGCTAATTGCCTGGATTACCTATGCCATCACTGGTAAAAACTTGGCAAGACTGGGGACAGGAAATATCAGTGTGTCAGCCGCTTTTTACCACGGTGGCAAACTGGTAGGGATTCTAGCAGTATTATCTGAAGCTTTTAAGGGTATTGCCGCAGTTCTCATTGCCCGCGCTTTCTTTGGTGAGGGGTCAACATGGGAATTAATTGCCATGATTGCCCTAGTATTGGGTAGATACTCGCTAGGTAGAGGGGCTGGTACAACCAACGTCGTCTGGGGATTTTTGGTACATGATCCACTTGTGGCGGGATTTATAGGTTTATTAGCAGCGATCGCCTTTTCAGTTTTTCAATCGAAAAAGCTAGTGAAATTTGGAGTTTTGTTGCTGTTACCTATATTTGAGATTGTACTGCACGCGGAAGACTTCTCCAGAGTGGTTGCAGCTGTAGCTCTAGCTGGCTTACTAGGCTGGATTTATACCAGAATTCCTGATGATTTGAAGTTACCCGTCCCAGGGGCGAAAAGTGAATCAAAGCCCATGCTGGAATTTTTGGGCGGGGATATCAAGCTTTTCTCTCTGAATGAAGACTTAGAGGAATCGATAGTTGGGCACAAAGCAGCAGCATTATCTCAAATTAAACGCTGGGGTTATCCAGTCCCCAAGGGATGGCTACTAACACCCAATGACGATGTAGACGCAGTTATCGATTTTTTTCAACCTTCGGAATTATCGCCTTTAGTGGTGCGTTCCTCAGCAATTGGCGAAGATTCAGAATCCGCCTCGGCTGCTGGACAGTATTTAACAGTATTGAACGTTACTAGCGAACAGGGGCTAAAAGAAGCGATCGCTCAAGTTAGAGCTTCTTACGATCATCCCACAGCTGTACAATATCGGCGCGATCGCGGTTTGCCTGACCAATCGATGTCTGTATTGGTGCAGCAACAAGTCCAGAGTGTCTATTCTGGTGTGGCCTTCAGTCGCGATCCCATCACTCAGCAAGGTGATGCCATTGTGATTGAAGCTTTACCAGGGAGCGCCAGTCAAGTTGTTTCTGGCAGAATTACACCCGAACAATATCGGGCTTTTGTGGTGGAAACTGAGAATTTCTCCTCTGTGCAATTGGAAGGTACAGGAAGAGTACCACAAGCCATTATTAAACAAGTAGCATTTTTAGCCCGTCGCCTGGAAAAGCGTTACTACGGCGTTCCCCAAGATATTGAGTGGAGTTATGATGGGCAAACTCTGTGGGTATTACAAGCTAGACCCATCACTACTTTATTACCTATTTGGACGAGGAAAATCGCTGCGGAAGTTATTCCCGGTGTGATTCACCCCTTAACTTGGTCGGTGAATCGTCCCTTAACTTGCGGTGTTTGGGGAGAAATTTTTACTATAGGTTTAGGCGATCGCGTCTTAGGATTAGACTTTGCCGAAACCGCTACACTTCATTATTCTAGAGCTTATTTTAATGCATCCCTCCTGGGAGATATTTTTCTCAGAATGGGTCTACCGCCAGAAAGTTTAGAATTTTTGACCAGAGGCGATAAATTAAGTAGACCACCCTTACTGGCTACATTACGAAGTATTCCCGGATTGTTGCGGTTAGTGCAGCGAGAAAGGGATTTAGAGCAAGACTTTAAGCGAGATTACCGGGAAAAATTTGTACCTGTATTGTCGCAGTTAGCTCATGAGTCCATCAGCAATTTAGAACCAGCGCTGATCTGGAGAAGAATTGAATTAATTTTAGATGTGCTGCGCCTGGGGACTTACTACAGTATTTTCGCTCCGATCAGTGCTGCTATCAGACAAAAGATATTCCGCATCAAAGAAGGGGAAATCGATCATAGCGTTGCGCCAGAGGTAGCAGTACTGCGAGCTTTGAGTAGTTTAGCGCAAACTGCCAAACAAATATTACCGGAATTTGAGCCTGAGAAAGTGTTTGAGCAGTTGGATGAAACACCTGAAGGCAAAAACCTGTTGTATGATTTCAACGAACTGCTGCAAGATTACGGCTATTTAAGTGAAGTTGGCACAGATATTTCTGTAGTCACCTGGAAAGAAAACCCGCAGTATGTACAGCAGTTATTTGTGCAGTTAATGCAGGGAAACGATCCCCAACCTGGGGGCGTAGATCCGATAAATCAGGTATTTTCTGGGAAACGGAAGCGGGGAAGCGCGCAAAGAAGAGTGGATCTTAAAGGTCGAGTTACCGAAGTTTATTCGCGACTCTTAGCCGAATTACGTTGGAGTTTTGTTGCTTTAGAAGAGATTTGGTTAAAATCCGGCTGGCTAAGTCAACCCGGCGATATCTTCTTTTTGGAATTTGAGGAAATTGGCAGTTTAATTGCCAATCCTGAGCTAGAAATTAGTACTCAGTTACATAAGTTAGTGCAAAAAAGGCGATCGCAATTTGTTCAAGACAGCGAAATCACTCAAATTCCCCTACTAGTTTACGGTCATACACCGCCTCATCCTCTACCGCCATCACCGCTATATTCTGACCAAGTCTTACATGGTATCCCCGCCAGCCACGGACAGGCGGAAGGCAAAGTTAAGGTGTTACGGAATTTACAAACAATACCCGAAATTGACAAAGAGACAATTCTCGTTGTACCTTATACCGATTCTGCCTGGGCACCTTTCCTAGTCAGGGCTGGAGGATTAATTGCCGAAGCAGGAGGTAGGCTTTCACACGGTGCGATCGTTGCCCGTGAATACCGTATTCCTGCTATTATGGATGTGCGTGGTGCTACATGGTTGCTGCAAGATGGGCAGCGAGTCCGCATAGATGGTTCTAGGGGTATTGTGGAATTATCCAATGATTTGAGACCCGAATGATTGCCGCTTCCTTGAACGATTTACCCGAAGAATCCGTTTCTCACAATCCGGAAATCAAGAAAAAAGTGATGCTGCGTCTGGGAGATTTACCTCACCTGACGAACTTTTCGCAAGCGCGTTTTACACCAGGACAAAGCGCATCAGCCCACGCCCATCAAGATATGTCAGAAGTGTTTTTTGTCGAAGCTGGTGAGGGGGTAATTCATGTTGATGGTGTGGAATACCCCCTACTTCCAGGTAACTGTATTGCCATAGAACCGGGTGAAGTTCACGAAGTTGTGAACACAGGTAAAGATGAACTCATACTTACCTATTTCGGTTTGCGCGTTGAAAAGCCAGCATCATGATTGATAGTGCTGAGTGCTGAGTGCTGAGTTAGGAGTTAAAAGTTATTCCCCTTGTCCCCCTGCGTCCCACAGCGATTGATTATTTTTTATATTTGGAAGTTCCTTACTGGAGTTTCAAGAACTTATCCAAAGCAGATATCATACTGGGAGGCCAACGGCGAATATTTGTTACCCAGTTGATATCTTTGTAGCGGGTATCAAGTCCTACGGCTGCAACCCAGTTACTTTCGGCTTCACCTTTTTGTCCAGTCACCCAATAGGCTGCTGTCAGTGCTGCGCGCATATCCGCAAATTTGGGATATTTACGGACTATATTCCGCATTTCGCGAATAGCTGGTTCGATTTGCCCAGTTTCATATAGTGCGAGAGCATAGTTAGCACGGGCAAAGGCGAAATTAGGAGCGATCACAAATGATTTTTGATAGTCTGCGATCGCATCTTGCCATTTTCCCAATCCGGCTTTAGCGTTACCGCGATTGTTATATGCCATTGCGTCTTTGGGATCTAACTCTAGGACATGGTTATAATCTGCGATCGCATCTTGCCATTTTCCCAATCCTTCCAAAGCTGTACCACGATTTAAATAAGGATCGGTAACTTGGGGAGCCAGTTCTATAGCTTTGTTATAATCCGTCAGCGCCGCTTCTAACTTATTCTGACTCACCCGAGAATTGCCGCGATTACTCCATGCACCAGCATTAGTCGGGAATTGCTCAATAATCTGTGTCCAGTAGGTTTCCGCCGTCGCAAAATCGCCTTGATTAGTAGCAGCAAAAGCTTTATTTGCCAACTCATCCCCTTGTTCTAACTGTTCTTGAGTCAGATTAGTAGTTTGGGAGAGTGCCATCACTGGTGTACCCCAGCCAAACACAAGTAAAAAACTGAGAAAAATACTAATTAATTGAATCATCTGGCTTTATCTGTGTCTATCTGTAATGGGGATTGGGGAACTCGGGGCCCCCTCTGGGGATAAGGGGTAATGGGGACTGGGGACTGGGGACTGGGGAACTCGGGGCCCCCTCTGGGGATAAGGGGTAATGGGGACTGGGTAATGGGAAAAATACCAAACTCAATGCCCAATGCCCAATGCCCAATGCCCAATGCCCAATGCCCAATGCCCCATGCCCCATGCCCCATGCCCTATCTAAAATCATTACAGCAAAGACATCTGTTCATTAGGTGGCTTAAAACCTAAATGCTTGTATGCTGCTGTGGTGGCGGTTCTACCACGGGGAGTGCGGCTTAAATAGCCAATTTGCATCAAGTAGGGTTCGTAAACTTCTTCAATGGTTTGGGTATCTTCTCCGGTGGCGGCGGCGATTGTTTCTAAGCCCACTGGCCCGCCATTAAATTGTTCAATGATTACACTTAACATCTTGCGGTCTGTCCAATCTAAACCGCATGGATCTACTTGGAATAGTTGCAGTGCTTCACCTGCAATACTTTGGTTAATTTCCCCAGATTTTTTAACTTCCGCATAATCACGTACTCGCTTGAGTAGCCTATTTGCTATTCGGGGCGTGCCCCGCGATCGCTTGGCAATTTCTGTAGCGCCATCTTCTGTAATCGGAGTTTGAAGTAGTTGAGCAGTTCGCAGTACAATCTTGCTCAGTTCATCAACTTCATAAAATCGCAGTTTTTGGACTAAACCAAAGCGATCGCGTAGTGGAGAAGTTAAAGCACCTACACGGGTTGTAGCTCCCACTAGAGTAAATTTGGACAAAGGTAAACTCCGGGTGCGCGCACTGGAGCCTTTACCAATGGTAATATCAAGGCGATAATCTTCCATTGCGGGATAGAGAATCTCTTCGGTCATCCGCGAGAGGCGATGAATTTCATCAACAAAGAGAATATCTCCTGGCTTTAAGTTCACTAGTAGCCCTACAATATCCCGTGGACGTTCTAGTGCTGGCGCACTTGTAATTTTGTAGTTTACCCCCATTTCCGATGCTAAAATCATTGCCATTGTGGTTTTACCCAGTCCCGGCGGCCCGTATAGTAGCAAATGATCCAGCACTTCACCTCTTGATTTGGCAGCTTTGATGGCAATATCTAGCACATCTTTTAGGTCTTTTTGCCCAATGTAATCGGCAAATCGCTGCGGGCGAATACTTTCTTCTTGTTTACCTTGTTCATCGATCGCAGCTTCGGCTTGCAAAAGTTCTTGGTGAGCAGAAGCTTTCGCTGACTCAGGACGCTGCGGTGGTTGTTCATTGGGTTCTTGAGGCTGTTTTTTAGAGGAGATAATCGCCATAATTTCAGCTATCAACGGTTAAGGAAGACTGTGTAAGCAGGATGTTGGCTACAAAACAACGCATAAACAAGGTATCCAAATATTTTCGCTTGAGAACACGCACGCCAATTTAAAATTTAAATTCCGGACAATTACCCAGGAGTACAAAAATTATTATGTTAGCTAAAAGAATCTTACCTTGCTTAGATGTGAAGGCGGGACGAGTTGTCAAAGGTGTTAACTTTGTTAACCTGCAAGATGCAGGCGATCCGGTAGAACTGGCAAAGGTTTACAACGAAGCCGGTGCTGATGAGTTAGTGTTTCTAGATATTACCGCCACTCATGAAGATAGAGATACAATTATAGATGTGGTGTACCGCACGGCAGAGCAGGTCTTTATTCCCTTAACCGTAGGCGGTGGGATTCAATCCTTAGAAAATGTTAAAGGTTTGTTACGAGCCGGGGCAGATAAGGTTAGTATTAATTCTGCGGCAGTACGTGAACCAGACTTGATTAATCGGGCAAGCGATCGCTTTGGTAATCAGTGCATAGTTGTTGCTATTGATGCTAGACGCAGAGTTGACCCAGAGAATCCAGGTTGGGATGTGTATGTGCGAGGTGGCAGAGAAAATACAGGCAAAGATGCTTTACTCTGGGCACAAGAAGTAGAAAAGCGCGGTGCTGGAGAACTATTGGTAACAAGTATGGATGCTGATGGAACTCAAGCTGGTTATGACTTGGAATTGACAAAATCTATCGCTAACGCTGTCCAAATTCCTGTGATTGCTTCGGGTGGTGCAGGAAACTGCGAACATATTCACGCTGCATTAACTGAGGGGAAAGCAGAAGCAGCGCTATTAGCATCGTTGTTACATTATGGACATCTAAGCGTAGCTCAAATCAAGAGTTATTTGCGCGATCGCTCCGTTCCAGTAAGAATGCTTAACTGAGCAAAAACTTATCCTTATAGGACATTTATCCCAGGTCAGAGACGCTTTCTTGAAACAGTGTTAATATAAATTAACTACTATGAATAAATATTAATAAATATGTTGATTCCTATTTTGTTATTCGATGTGGCGCTGGTGGCTTGGTCACTCCACTTAATGGAAAAAGCCTTTGAGCACAAGGAATTTTCTTTAATGTTGGCTGGAACCTTAGTGGCCCTAGCAGCTGCGGCTATGTTAGTAGTTTACTTTCTGATGGGACACTGTATCAGCTATTTGTTGCAAGTATCTTAGTTAAGTCCTAGGAGTAGAAATTCTCATTTACTCATCTTGACAAAGATAATATTATTCAGCCATAATTAGAAACGCGTATTCCGGGGTTATAGCTCAGTTGGTAGAGCACTTCAATGGCATTGAAGGGGTCAGCGGTTCGAATCCGCTTAGCTCCATCTGTACATTAAATATTTATTGTCAGGTTTAAAGAATTATTGTCCATTTTGACGTAGTTAAGGGACATAAGTAACCTGTTTTCTTGACTTTCAGTACTCAAACCAGTTTTAAATAATTATTGTCCAGAGTTGAAACCAGTTTTAAATAATTATTGTCCAAAATTAAGTTAAGTTTCTCGCTAGATACATTGACTCTAAATGTATCTAGAGATCTATGGGATCAACTGCACAGTTTTAGGCAATATGCCATTGAAGTGCTCCTTTCAAACCACCCTAATAAATAATTTTACAATAGAACACATAATAGTGAAATTGCTGAAAACATAGCGATAAAATCTTTCAACCCACTACCAGCCGTGAGGGTTATTGAAACCATAAGTTATTGGGGCAACTATACTTGGCAGAAGCCTTTCAACCCACCACCAGCCGTGAGGGTTATTGAAACATTTGGCGCTTACGCCGCAGGAGTGATACTACTATGAAACCTTTCAACCCACCACCAGCCGTGAGGGTTATTGAAACGGGAACGAAACCAACTCCGAATTCTCCATTAGGAAACTTTCAACCCACCACCAGCCGTGAGGGTTATTGAAACTCTATCAAACCTATAACCATATATTCAGCAGGAACTTTCAACCCACCACCAGCCGTGAGGGTTATTGAAACTCGGTGAAACTTAGCCCAATGCTTCTGAAATCTATTACTTTCAACCCACCACCAGCCGTGAGGGTTATTGAAACCATCACTAATAGATTTAGCTAGTTTGGAATTTTTCTTTCAACCCACCACCAGCCGTGAGGGTTATTGAAACTATCAAAACCTTGTGTAGCTACAGGATTAACTGAATCTTTCAACCCACCACCAGCCGTGAGGGTTATTGAAACCACATGGATGCTCAAGTGAAATGTTCTAAAGGCGGAGCTTTCAACCCACCACCAGCCGTGAGGGTTATTGAAACGCGTAAGATTCTTTTTCTATATGTACATCTTTAACTTTCAACCCACCACCAGCCGTGAGGGTTATTGAAACCCCGCACTTGTCAAACTCTTATCCTGACTATTTTCCAGAAGCGATTTTGGCAAGTCTACTTAAAAGCCTATTTTCTATCACTAACAAATAAACTTGCATTCGCATTGAAATGAATGAAATGCAGTCAAGACAATAGTTTTAGCCATTTGGCAGCACTCCAGGGATTTTGCTCCTGCTTTGACTTGCCAAAAATAAAAATTAGGGGGTGGTAGTTCGGTAGCCACCATGACGGTATACCCGTACCCTTACTTTGCTGTAAAGTAAGAGGTATTGATGTCCTCATACAACCAAAATCCCAGATTTCAGTCATATAGTCCGCTCTGTCACCTAACACCAAGGAAAAAGAGTTTGATGTCAAGAGCTAAGGTTCTGGGCTGTTTGGCACCCTAACACCTTATACTTCCCATGCGTCTCGGTGCGAGTCCTTTCTCATCTAACAGCAGCATTTGCTTACCCAAGCAATTACTGCTAACAAACGCTTAGATGAACGCACAGGTTGAGTTAGCAGCTACCAGGGTCAGAAAGAATACGCTTGTACAAGCGTTAAACTAACCCATTCCACAGTATCTATACAAAGGGGCTGACACTGTTGCATCATATAGTTAACTCTCGAAAGAGCATATATATATGACGGCACCGATTTAATATAAAAGACAATACAATATTTAGGTAGAAATTTTATCTACCAATAGTATTAATTCTGCATTGGTAAGCAGACAATGCTAGATTTATCGCTTGTTCTTGCAGATTGTCATAAGATGGCTGCATACCAAATTCAATACTAATTTTAAACTCGGCAGCTTTTGACTTTATGGATTCTTGAAGCCTGCCGTAGCTCCAATTGTGTATCTGGCGATTATACTCCTTCACATATATTTTTTGAGCATTTACATCACCAGGGAATTTGGCTTCCGCTTTTGCTTGAATGACACTGGTACGGATTTCCCTCGTGTCTTTTAATCTTGGTAAAACAATGCAGCTAGCCTTATATTCCTTAGTGACTTCTACTATTCTCTTGGCTAGCAATTTATCAACGTATTCTCCTAGTTGCGATTCGCCCATATTACAAGGAGAGTCTTTTTTCTGAGCTTTTTCTCTTTCTTTACGAAAATGCACTTGTTGTCGTCGTCTACGACTTAACAGAGAAAAAGCATCACCTAGTAACTGTTTGACTGTTTTGCAGATGATTTTTTCTTTAGTAATTATATCAACTACAACAAGTGTTGCTAATTCAACAGGATGGAAACTAACACCAACAATTATATTAGACTGACCTCGATAAATTGGCTTACTGGGACGAGCAAATGAATTATTAAGCCGAGACAATGAAGATATATTTCTATTCAGGTTTTTTTGTTCATCGCTATCGATATTTTCATTACCTTCTGCTTTAGTTACTTGTTTTTGTGTAGTATCAGTCTTTTCTTGTCTTACTTCTTCAGTACCCTCTGCTGTCAATAAACGAGCATCATAGGTACAATGCAAAGCTAATTTATTAACTTTCCACGGCTCACCAGCGCCTTCACCTTGTTGCCACAACAACTGTACAGAACGTAGTGTAACCAAGCTACCTGAAAGTTTTATTTCTCCTTTCTCACTTTCTTTAAGAGCTTTATAGTCTTCTAGAAAGCGTTTAAAGAAATGAAGTTGGCGTTTATTACAACAAATTTGAAAGTGAAATTTAGCCCAGCCATTGAAGTAAACACAAATTTTTCTTTGTTCATTTTTATACCAAGTTAAATCGCTATACAAATAATCGATAGGATACGGTAAATCTGAGACTTTATTTAATAAGCTAGCTATCCATTCTGCGAACTCTTCATTGTTTTGAGGTACTTGATTGATTAAATTATCAAATGCATGATTATATCTTTCTCCTGTTATATCTCTACCATTAGGTAATTTATTCTTCTGTATTTGTTCTTCTAGACGTTTAATCTGGACTTGTTTTTCAGTGCGACGCTTTTTAAGCTTTTTGATATCTTCCTCTAGATCACTAACTTGATTATGGTTTTTTATCAGGTAGGCGACGGCACACTGCGTTAGAATATCCTGAGTTATTTTATGGATTTTATATAAAATTTCAGTCAATGTTTCTGGGATATTTTTATCTACGTTTTCTTGGTAATCAGAATTTTCCCTTTGTTTGGAGGCGTTAATTTCATTACTACTGTTTTGAACTTTTTTCCTCGCTGACTTTGTTTGATTTAGAACGGCATCATGATTAGTAATCTGTTCTAGAAATTCTTTTGGCTGGCTCAGTATATCTTGTGCTTTACAACGGATTGTCTGTAAATCACAATTACTTTCTTGTACAAGTTCAACATCACTTTTGAGAATATTATTTAGAAAATATTCTTTACCTTCTTTCTGCTTTTTTATTTTTTGAGATAATGTAAGCCATGATGTATAAACCTCTGTTACTAAAGAGTCTGCTGATGAGCCAAGACGACCTGACTGTTGTTGAAGATCAGAATCGTTTGTTAGAGCTTTGCGTAATTTTGTGATTTCTTTTTTACTTATTGTTCCCTTCTCTTGATTGGTTTCAAATTCTGGTTGCTCACTTACACTCTTCAATAATTGAACAATCAGAGGAGTATTTTTTTGGGTCATTTCTTCCCATACTTTACGCAGTACATCTTCACTAGCATGGAGATGGCATCGTATAGTTCTATGGATTGGACTCGTGGATTTCTTCTGGCGATCGCGGCTCATAGTGTGAACCTCTCCATAAAATAAATAATTTCTTAGCTCGTTTAGTTAGAACTTGATTGCTTATTAGCCTTTATCAGCACGATCGCACTTGACGCGATCGCAATCCAAAAATTTCGTTGATGGTGCAATATCTGCAAAATATGCTGCCAACTTTGCAGATGATGGAAGTTGCCCAAAATCCCTACAAGTTAAGTAGCAAATATTACTTAAGTTAGGCATAGCTTGGACTTTCGAGATATAGAGATTTAACATTGCTGAACATTAAATTAATGTTCAGCAATGTTTTAAGTTTATCATTAAACATTGCCAAACATTGTTAAACATTATTTAGCCTTGTAACAAGGTAGTGGGGTTATGATGAACTGGCGATAAATGTTTTGAAAATTAATGAGCCAGAGCGATCGCGTACAAACTTCGATATATTTCCCCAAAGAGATCCATGAGGCTTTAGTCAGATGGGCGCAAGAAGAAGACCGTCCCATCAGTAATCTTGTTGTGCGGATTGTGAGTAAGGCGGTTGAAGAGCGAGAGAAGCAAAATCCGCCGCAATAATATGTAGCTGTTGTATCTGCGCCAATTTGAGCATTCCTGATATACGATATATCCTCAGCCACTACATGAGCTATGTTCTTGTGCGTGGTATGTTATTGGTTCTTTGCACGATGTCAAAACTTCAAGGCAAAGTGTCAGACGGGCTTAAGAACGTCTGGCAAAGTTGATTGGGGGAGGTCTTTTAAAGGCTATACAAAATGGCAATTAAGAAAAGTGAACTTTATAGTTCGTTATGGAAAAGCTGTGATGAACTGCGGGGTGGTATGGATGCCTCGCAGTATAAGGATTATGTACTGGTTTTATTGTTCGTTAAATATGTATCTGATAAATATGCTGGTGTAGCAGATGCGCTGATTGAAGTGCCTGAAGGCGGAGGCTTTCAGGATATTATTGCTCTCAAAGGACAGAAAGATATCGGGGATGGTATCAACAAAATTATTACCAAGTTAGCCGAGGCAAATGACTTAGTAGGGATCATTACCGTTGCTGATTTCAATGATGATGACAAGTTGGGCAAGGGTAAGGAAATGCAGGATAGGCTTTCCAACTTGGTAGCGATTTTTGAGAATCCAGCACTAAATTTTAGTAATAACCGTGCTGATGGTGATGATATTTTAGGCGATGCCTATGAGTATCTGATGCGTAACTTTGCGACGCAATCGGGTAAAAGTAAGGGACAATTTTATACTCCGGCGGAAGTGTCCCGTGTCATCTCTAAAGTTATTGGTGTTAATTCTGCCAAAAATCAGAGTCAAACGATTTATGATCCAACTTGTGGTAGTGGTTCTCTGTTAATTAAAGCTGCGGATGAAGCAGAACAGGGCTTAACCATCTACGGACAGGAGATGGACAACGCTACCTATGCGTTAGCTCACATGAACATGGTTATTCATGGACATCCTACTAGAGACATTCAACAAGGAAATACTCTCGCGAATCCTCTATTAAAAAATGAAGATGGTAGCCTGAAAATTTTTGATTTTGCTGTGGCTAATCCTCCGTTTTCCTCCAAAGCTTGGAGTAATGGACTTAATCCAGCCAAGGATGAGTTTCAACGGTTTGATGGCTATGGCATTCCTCCGGCTAAAAATGGGGACTATGCTTTTTTGCTGCACATGGTTCGCTCCCTGAAAAGTAATGGTAAAGGAGCGATTATTCTGCCGCATGGGGTGCTGTTTCGGGGGAATGCGGAGGCGGAAATTCGGAAAAATCTGATTAGCAAGGGCATTATCAAGGGGATTATTGGGCTACCGCCGAACCTGTTTTATGGGACGGGGATTCCTGCCTGCATTATTGTGTTAGACAAGGAAGATGCCGAGAATCGCCAAGGCATTTTTATGATTGATGCCAGCAAGGGGTTTGTTAAAGACGGCAATAAAAACCGTCTGCGAGAGCAGGACATTCATAAGATTGTTGATGTCTTCAACAAACAGCTTGAGGTGGCGAAATATTCGCGGATGGTTCCAGTTGAGGAAATTGCGGGGAATGAGTACAACCTGAATATTCCGCGTTATATTGACTCTCAGGAAGAGGAAGATATTCAGGATATTGAGGCGCATCTGTTGGGGGGGATACCCAAGCGAGATATTGAAGCTTTGAGCGATTACTGGCAGGTTTACCCGACGCTGCAACAGGAGTTATTTGAGGCGGCGGATCGCCCAGGATACCTGATGCTTAAAATTCCAGGATCAGAAGTCAAAGCTAGGACTTACGCATTGACAAAAAATATTATTGATGTGTACTAGGCAGCACAAGTATTGGTGAGATTGTCCACAATATAATCACGCACAACTAAAGTAAACAAGTTTCTTTGTAATTCATACCAATTAGAAATGATGTTTTCAGACCGCATTAGCTCTAAACGAACAAATGCTTGAAGTGAGCAAAATATGTGTGTTTTAATTGCATGGCTATCTCTAACCCTTACGGGTTCGCCAGTTGCTTCAAGTCGGGAGACCCGCCCAACGCACTGGCTCACCATAAATCGACAAATTCCACATACTTGTTTTATTGCTCTGTGAAAACTTTCTATTCCCCAATGAGTATCATGAATTGTCACAAATTCACTGCGAGTTATTTGCTGAAGAGCTTCAGCATCTGGTAGATACAATATATAATGTCTAGAGTCTTCTTTTTTGAAGACTTTCCTAAACAATTTGATAAATCCAAATTCTCTCAGATGAGTTACCAACCCTTCATCAGGAATCTCTAAACCACTTACTTGGCAATACTTTCCTGGTTCATTAGAGACAGTTCTATTTTTCTCAACCCCAAATAGAAAACCCAATTTCTGGTTTCTTAAAAATTTTAAGTTTTCTACTCCTGAGTACCAACTATCTCCTGTTACTAGCCTTGGTTTTACACCCCAATCAATTACTTCAATTAGCATCTCTTGGAAATAATCGTTCTTCGTTTTCCCCTCCTTTTTATCGTATATTCTGTAATTTATTGGTACTGAGCTTCCATGTATGTCGCTGTAATACAGCGTAATTAAATTTATCCCTTTGATACTTTTATGATATTTACCTGACCAAAAATAACCGATTAATTCTGCATATTTTGGATTACTGTACAGTTTTTCTATGACTGTGTCGTCTACACTTAAAATCCCTCCTGTCAAGTTAATAATAGTCTTTACCGTACTGAACAAATCATAGGGAGCGTATCTCTCCCTCAACAAAAAACGGTTCACACTATCATGTGAAACATTCCCCAATATTTCTGCTAACCTACTGCATCCTCCATGCTTCGGTTCCGATAACAAAAATAGAGTGTAATGTTCCAGATTGCATTGTGCTGTTGAGAGTTTACTGATTTCTCTGATTGTCCGATACCTATTTGTAGACAACACTTTTTTCTTAACGCATTATTTTATCATTCTGTCAATGCGTTAGTCCTAATTACGTATTGCAACTTTCATTAAACAAATATCTAGTTCACGTTCATCGAGAACTTCATGTTCTTCTAACAACCTTGATTTCCATCGCTCAATACGTTTTTGATTTTTCACCCTTGGATAATCATGACGATTGTAATGGTCTACAAAATATCTCACTAAGATTTTCTCTAGTTTATCAAGCGTCAGACAGGCAGTCCTTTCTGCTTCTGGCGGACGTTCCTCTACACTTGAACCCGTATATCCACCATATAAAGACAAAATGTAAGGATTCAGGTCTAAAATTGAGGAACTAGAGAAGGGCGAGACTGAGAATTAATAGAGTCAGCAATTAGTGCTTGTACAAAAAAATCAATAACAGACAGACTTTGACGACGACAGGTTTGAACCACCGTCAACAAATTGGCAGTATGTTGAAACCGCTCCATCGAACGGGAACCACCACTAACTTTACGTTTTGTCACAGCCAAACGCAGCGATCGCTCGGCTTGATTGTTATCAGGAGGAACTTCAGGGTTGTCAAGGAAATACCACCATTGGGAGGCTTTATCGCGCAAGGAACGTAAAAGGTTTCCTGCTGTAGCTCCGGCTAAGTTAATCCAGTCATCAAGTGTTTGTTGCAATTTAGATTTGAATTGATTGACCCAATCGTTATAACTGGCGCAGTCAAGAGTCTCAAACCATTGGGCATAATTTCCAAAAGCTTCATCAATTAAATCCACAAATGCTTCACCAATAGCTTGGTTGTGAAGACCTGGAAGTTGAATTAGTTTTTTGAAGTGACGGCGTAGATGAGCCAAACATTTCTGCTGCTCAGGCACCGCATAGCCATTGTAAACACTAAAATCATCGCTGCTGATTACCCCTGTATATTTAGCCCCTAAAATGGCTTCTAGTTCTGCTCTGGAACGAGTGTCAGCAGCAGTAAACAGGCAAAACTCAGAATTGGCAACTACCCACAACCATTCTTTAACTCCCTTGACAGACCAAGGTGTTTCATCCACATGAATGTTAGGTTGTGTCTGTTTTACCCAATTACTTAACTCAGTAATGCTTGGTTGAATCGCTGTTTGAATTCGTTCATTTGTGGTGACTAAAGTTCCCAGCCCAATTTCAATTTGACCTAACTCCCACAACATTTCTTGCTGTTTTTCATAGGGCATATGTGCATAATTATTTGCCCATCCTAAAAATGCCTGTAAAGAAATCCCTAAATCCTGTCCTGGGATGATATCTTGTGACCAGGAGGCTGTTTGTATATTGCCACAGTACTCACACTGGCACGTATGGCGTTGATACTCAACTATTTCAATGGGACGCTCCACTAGTTGCGCTACAGACTGTTTTTCTACTTTTACTGCCACAGCCGCAAACGCTTTTTGACCACAACAGACACAATCACTTGGACGTAAGATTTCACAACGATCTACTCTACCAAAACCCTTACGGGTCTTACCTTGATGCCCTGGTTGCCCACCTGGCTTTCTTTTGGGATGATTTGATTCTTCTTGCGGTGCTGCTTTTTTGTTTTCACTCTTTTTGAGGATGTCCCCTGATGGCGGCTTAGATGAGGTTTTGCTGTCTAAATCTCTGCTGACTTTTAAACGTTCTATTTCTTGCTGTAGTTCTAATACTGTTTTCTGTAATTCACCTATTACCTTGCTCTGCTCAATGATTATCTCTACCAGTTCTTGTTTCGATAACTGGTTCAAGCTTTCCCGGTTTAAATCTTGAGGCAGGTTTTGGTTCATATCTGTGATACTCCTCCTCAAGCGATCCCTTTGTCAATACTCTGCCACCTGAATCCTTACGACAAAATTTCTTTATTAATCTTGTCAAATATTGATTCAATTAAACCACCTGCTTGAGGAAAAGCACGTAACCGCCGCGTAAAACCTAATTGTAGGGAAATTTGTTTTAAATGTGCCGATTTAAATTCCTTCGCACGATCTGTCATTATATATTCTGGAATTCCGCACACCTGCCATGTTTCTTGAAGCTCGTACTCGGTTTCGTAGTGCTTTGGTAAAATCGCATGACGCAGAGCTAAACCAACTTCATGTGAGCCAGCAGGTTCAAAACCTAGATAAAAACCTGTCACACACCCAGAATAGCTATCCATTACCAATGTGATATATGGACGACCAATAACTTTTTTATCTTCTTCGTCAATTAACAAAATATCTAGCTTAGTATGGTCTATCTGCCAAATCTGGTTGCTGTGGGTGATTTCTAAAATCCCTTCTGTTGTTTGAAGAATTTGTCCTTCAATTGGTGATCCAGGATGACGTAATGTCTTATTTTTTTCTTCTATATAGGCATTTATTACTTTATAAACAGTGACATGAGAAGGATGTTTGCCTGCTATTAAATCCTCTCTCACTTGAGAGTATCCCTTAAATTTTTCATCATGCTTCTTTTGTTCTAGCTTCTCTCCTTGGGAAGCTAAAGCTTTTAAATAGCCAAAAATCTGATTGTGGTTTATCCGAGAACCTTCTTTGTTACCCCATTTATGAAGGTTCACAATAAGATCATGCCACTGCTGGGAAATACGATATTGTCCCTTATCTTTACGTCCAACAGCTAGAGTTGCAACTCCTACCTGTTCAACTTTCTCCACCATGCGCTTAATAGTTCGGGTGCTTTTACCCAAAGCTTTCGCTGCATCTGCGATCGCATCCATACGAGCTGCTTTGTTAGGCGCTTGGCGGATGACATCTATTAATTCCACCTTTTTAAGATAGTCGGATGAATCTTCGTTAACTAGTAGGTGCTTTGTTTGCTCTTCTTCCTTATTTACTACTTCCTCAATCTCTAATCCTGGAAAGGCTTCGCTCGTAGGCTTCCTGGGCATCAGCTCATCTCCAAAAAATATGTCATCATTTACTTTAAAATTTTATATGATTTATGACATCATTTGATTTAAAAGTGGGAAAAAAATAATCTAAGAACAAAATAACTGAAACCTTTGCTATCAAAAGGTTTCAGCTATAAGCACTATAAATTTAAAATGGACAATAATTCTTTAAAATGGACAATAATTATTTAATGGACACCATCCGGAAGTTAAATAATCATTATTATTTTTCAAGATAACAATAGTATAAATTGAGTTTTGGAAAAACTATATTTTCATAATTAAACTTACAGCAATTTGCAAGCGAAAATCTCCTGAGTAAGATACTGGCATCATCACGAAGAACAGCTTGAGAAAAATGGTATCAACGGAGAAACAGCATTGCTGTAGAAATTCAGTTTAAAGGTTGGTTAAAAACGATGTCAAAGACAAGCCGCTACGCGTCTACGCTACATTGAGCTACTACCGTGTCCTCTCGAATATTGTTGATGCATCGCAAACACTATTTGACTTGGTAAAAGTCTGATTGATTGTCGATAGAAACTGATCATGACTCAAATCTTACTCCTCAAAACTCTTAAAAAATCCTCCTCCTCCCGGAGTTTCTATCACAAATACATCTCCAGGTTTCATTTCTACAGTTGCAGTGCTATCTAAAGTTTCTTGATTACCATCTTGACGTTGTACCCAGTTGCGTCCTACTTTTCCTGCTTCTCCACCATTTAATCCAAAGGGAGGGATACGCCGATGATTAGAAAGAATATTTGCTGTCATTGGTTCTAGAAACTTGATGCGGCGAATGACTCCATTACCACCAGAAAATTTGCCTTTACCGCCGCTATCGGGACGCAAACTAAAGCTTTCTACTTGTACAGGATAGCGAGTTTCTAAAACTTCAGGATCGGTTAAACGGGAGTTAGTCATGTGGGTATGAACTGCATCAGTACCATGAAAGTTAATCCCTGCACCAGCACCACCACAGATAGTTTCATAATATTGATAACGTTCATTCCCAAACGTCAAGTTATTCATGGTTCCCTGAGAAGCAGCCATGACACCTAAAGCACCATATAATGCATCAACAATTGTTTGAGATGTCTCCACATTACCTGCAACTACGGCTGCTGGATAAGTTGGGTTCAGCATACAGCCTTCAGGAATGATAATTTCCAAAGGTTTTAAACACCCTGCATTTAGGGGAATACTATCTTTTACTAAAGTACGAAAAACATATAATACTGCCGCCTGAGTAACAGCTTTAGGAGCATTAAAGTTACTATCTAATTGTTTAGATGTACCAGTAAAATCAATAGTAGCACTGCGATTCTTATGATTAATTTTTACTTCTACTTGAATTTTTGCCATGCTATCCATTTCATAGCAAAATGAACCATCTGTAAGAATATCAATTGCGCGTCTAACTGCCTCCTCTGCATGATTTTGCACAAATTTCATATAAGCTTGTACTGTTTGCAATTGATATTGATTAACCATCTTACGCAGTTCTTGCACGCCTCGTTCATTGGCGGCAATTTGTGCTTTAAAGTCTGCAATATTTTGGTCAGAATTACGAGCAGGATAACGATGATTTAAAAGTAAATCTCGTACTGACTGTTCTTGAAAGTTACCTTTTTCAACTAAGAGAAAATTATCAAATAAAACTCCTTCTTCCTCTACATTTTTACTATGGGGAGGCATAGAACCTGGGGTAATACCACCAATATCAGCTTGATGTCCGCGAGACGCAACATAGAAAAGAGGACTGTTAACTAAAATATTTTCACTACTATCGAGAAATACAGGAGTAATTGCAGTGACATCAGGAAGATGGGTGCCGCCATTATAAGGATTATTAGATAAATAGACATTTCCCGGTTTTATCGTATCGCCTTTATCGTTAATTAAACTGCGGACACTTTCGCTCATGGAACCTAAATGTACGGGAATATGAGGTGCATTAGCCACTAATAATCCAGAAGTATCAAAAATAGCGCAGGAAAAATCTAGACGTTCTTTGATATTCACAGATGCAGCTGTATTTTGCAGAACAATTCCCATTTGTTCAGCGATAAATTGATAGAGATTTTTAAATATTTCTAGACGAACAGGGTCAGGTTGAGATATTTCGGACATTTTCGCTCCTATTTTTGAAATATAGCAACTTCCGTAGTTTCATATCATTAGAATTAAATAGGTGCTTAGAGGTTATTTATAAAGTAAAAATAAAATTATTGTAGGCTGCATTAGGTGTGGTTTTCAATATGATTTGTCATGAAATAACTATACTAGCGCCTAACGCATTATCCATGCGGCGGGCGGTGCGTTACTTTATAAATAGTCTCTTAAAGCATACTTTTGCTTGTAAGGCGGCAATCATCTAATAGTTGGTTTAATTCTGCAATAACCTGACAAGGATTTCGACCTTTTAAAAAAGCAGCAATTGCAGCTTCATACGGATTCCTGCCAGTTTTTCTCACTGCTGATATCGCTGCTTGATTAGAAAATCCCCGCGCGCTAACTAGCCAAGCAGCTAAGATATGTCCTGTGCGTCCAATTCCCCCAGCACAGTGAACCACTACTTTTTCACTGGCTTGGTTTGCAAGTAACAAAAAAGGCAATATTTTCTGAGTGAGGGTTTCATTATTCACTAGTTGGAAATCCTCAATTGGTGCCCAACAAACTCGCTCAACTCCAAAGTTGTTTTGATAAATTTGCAGTAAATTTGAGTATCGATTTAGCTGAGTTTCATGAAGTAAACAGCAAACACGCTGAATATTTTGACTTTGCATAAACTCAATCCACTGATTGATTTTTTGGCTACTATATCCAGGCCTTGCAGCACCAAATACAATAGTTTCATTTTCAGAAGCTGCAGCAAATTTGTACATAATTTAATATCATTGATATTTTGATAATTAAAATTTATTAGTAAAAACAATGTTCATAAACCGCAGTATATTCAATTATTTATTTAGATTGTAATTGATATTTTAATATGTTTATAATCTTCTGAGCTTCATACTGAAAATTAATTGTTATTCCTACATACCACAAGATTGAAACAAAGGTTAGCCACATAATTAGCATAAATATCATAAATATTGATGAATGTGAGCCTTGTAAAGCTTGTTGCCATGAAAAAATAATGCCAGTGATTACAATAGATAACATCAACAACCACATGATCACCAATATCAATAATTCCCGGTTGGATGGTCGCATTTTTAAAGCTACAATCAATTCATTATTAATATTTTCCATAATATGTATCTGGGCTTGAGTTTCAATACAAAGTTTCTTGTAGGCGTAAGGGCCATTGATGCGGAAAGAATGATCATTTATTAATTTGACAAAATATCGCCTTTCGATGCTACCAAATAAGCCAGAACTTTTATCTGTAATTCCTGTATTGGATAAATCTGATAGGATTATTTGCAAGTTTTTTAAAGAAAGTATGATATGTAGATTACAACGTTTGATAGGGACAACAGATGACAATAACTTTCTCAATCTCAAAATAGCTTGTGTCATGGTAGGTTTTATGGCGATATCATCATCGTTTCTTAATAATTAGAATTTTAAATACTTAAACTTCAGTAAGCATTGTAGTATTTACGGTTAATACTCAATAGCATTGATAATTTGTTGATTATTTAGCAAAATTAATTAATCTTTACGATTTAAAATTAAGTGATTACGTTCAGTTAATTCTGCTTCCCAGTTAGGCTCAACTACAATTGTACTAATCTTTTCAACAATGATGGCAGGCCCATGAATAACATCTTCTGTCTGCAAATCTTCGCGACGATATACAGGTGTATTATGCCATTGTTCGCTAGTAAACATCCTCACTTGCTCAACAGCTTGAGGCTTTTCATCTAAAGAACGAGTGCGAGTAACTAAAGGTTCCTCAGGTGTGTCCATTTTTTGAATTAATTCAACTGAAGCAGATTCCACAATTAATTGCTTTTCTAGTTGGATGAAACCATAGCGAGATTTATGTTCAGCTTCAAAACTTGCTCGCATGGCTGAAACTTCAGGCTTAAAATCAATTATCAATATGGAGTTAGTACCTTCATATTTTAAATTTAGTTTAGCAACTATTTCCTGCTGCTGAGTATTATAATCATTACTAATTTCACTGGCTGCTTGAGTAGCTAAATTAGCAATTAAATTTTGTAATTGGGAAATTAATGCTGATGTTAAAGGCTGTTCTACTCCCTTTTCTCTAATGGCTCGAATATCAGCTAATCCCATACCATAAGCAGATAAAACGCCAGCGTAAGGGTGAAGAAATATCTGTTTCATGCCTAAAGTATCGGCAATTAAACAAGCAACTTGTGCGCCAGCACCGCCAAAACAACAAAGTACATATTGCGTGACATCATAACCCCTCTGGAGACTGATTTTTTTAATGGCATTCGCCATATTCTCTACTGCGATCGCAATAAATCCTGCAGCTACTTGTTCCGGGGTACGATTGTTACCTGTTGCTGTTTTGATATCTTCTGCTAACTGGGTAAATTTAGCTGTGACAATCTCTTGATATAATGGTAAATTGCCCTCAATTCCAAAAACAGCTGGAAAATATTGTGGGTGAATTTTACCTAACATGACATTAGCATCAGTTACTGCTAAAGGGCCGCCACGTCGATAACAAGCAGGGCCAGGATTTGATCCAGACGATTCTGGCCCTACACGATAACTAGAACCATCAAACAATAAAATTGAACCGCCACCAGCCGCAATTGTATTAATTGCTAATACTGGAACTCGCATCCTCGCACCAGCAATTTCAGATTCTAATTGGCGTTCGTATTCTCCTTTAAAATGGGCAACATCAGTACTAGTTCCACCCATATCAAAGGTAATTACTAACTCAAAACCTGCTCTTTTACTAGTTTGAACTGCACCCACAATTCCCCCAGCCGGGCCACTTAAAATACTATCTTTACCTTGAAATTGTTGGGCTGTAACTAAACCGCCGTCAGATTTCATAAACATTAATTTGACTCCAGGTAACTGACTTGCTATCTGGTTCACATAGCGCCGTAAAATTGGTGTCAAATAAGCATCTACAACTGTGGTATCACCGCGACTAACTAACTTCATTAAAGGGCTAACCTGATGAGATACTGATATTTGTGTAAATCCAATTTCTTGAGCAATTTGATATACTTGTTGCTCGTGATTGTGATAGCGATCGCTGTGCATAAAAACAATGGCACAACTGCGAATTCCTGTGTTGTAAACTGCTTGTAAGTCTTGTTTCACTTGTGCAAGATTAACAGCTATTAATTTATTACCTTGAGCATCATAGCGTTCATCAACTTCAATTACCTGCTCATAAAGCATCGTTGGTAAAACTATATGAAGGGCAAAAATATCAGGGCGGTTTTGGTAGCCAATACGCAACGCATCTTTAAAGCCTTTGGTAATTAGCAGGACGACGCGATCGCCTTTTCTTTCTAACAGTGCATTAGTGGCTACTGTTGTCCCCATTTTTACTACTTCTATAGCTTCCGTAGGAATCGCCTCATCCTGAGAAATACCAATAATATCCCGAATTCCTTGGATAGCTGCATCTTGATATTGTTCAGGATTTTCTGAGAGTAATTTATAAACGATAATCCACTGCTGATTAGGCAGATTTACAATTAAAAATCGTTCCGGATGCTTTAATAATCTTTCTATAATTTTCTGATTATTTGTAACCGCAACTATATCGGTAAATGTTCCACCACGGTCAGCAAAGAATTTTAACATTTCTCTGTTTATTTAATGCTCTAGAAGTAGAATAACAAGACTTATTAGAGTATTTCTACTTCGACTGTAAAATATTTTGACTACGAGTATTGATTGGCAGGAATATTTATCATACAAATTGAGTATTTTTAGGTATATTTTATATTTTTTGGCTAATTTTCTGGTAAAATAATTTAATATAAATTAGTATTACATTTAATTTAAGTATATCGTGTCTGCAAAAGATATCTTCCATGATATTGTCAAAGCAGCTTTACAAAAAGATGGCTGGCTAGTTAACAAAGACCCATTATATTTGCGTCTAGGTGATGACCAAATACGGATTGACTTAGGTGCAGAACGTTTAATTGTTGCGGAACGGGAAAAAGAACAAATCGCTGTTGAAGTTAAGAGTTTCTTAGCACCTTCAGCACTCAACGAGTTTCACACTGCTTTAGGACAATTTCTCAACTATCGAGCTGTATTACAAATACAACAACCCCAAAGAAAGCTATATTTGGCAGTAACTACGGATGTTTACCGAAGTTTTTTCTTGCGAGATTTACCTCAATTAAGTATACAAGTCTATGAACTGAAAATAATTATTTTCGATCCAGTTAATGAGGTAATTGTGGAATGGATAAATTAAATAATTACCGTCAATTGATTCGCCAAATAATTAATGAATATGCCCAAATGAAGCCGAGTAATGGGGATATTCAAGTTTATACTTTTTGTGATGAGGTCAATGACCATTACCAAGTTTTTCATGCTGGATGGGATGGATATCAACGCATATTTGGTGCTTTAATTCATTTGGATTTAATTGAAGGGAAAATTTGGATACAGTATGACGGTACTGAAATAGGAGTGGCAAATGATTTAGTGGCATTGGGTGTAGCTAAAGAAGATATTGTTTTGGCATATCACTCACCTTTTATGCGTCAATTTGATGGTTTTGCAGTTGGGTAGTTATATAAAAAATTGAAGGTGCGTTAGCCTACGGCATAACACACCCTACTTCTTAATTACCTGTACCTACTGAATAATATAGGGGCATCATTGCCCCTACGAATCTTCTAGTTGACCGACGCGACGTATATTGAGAATGTCGCTCATTTTTTTAATTTGGGTAAACACTTGCTCTAGTTGTGGGCGATCGCGTATTTCTATACCTAAGTCCATTAATGCTGGTTGTCCGATCGCAGTTTTTACTTGAGCATGGCGAACGTTAATCCCCTGGTCGCTTAAACGTGACAAAATATCTTTTAATACTCCGACGCGATCCAGTGCTTCAATTTGCACGTTTACGGGGTAAGTATGGGGACGTGCAGTATGTTCTGGAGTATTGTTCCACCCTACTGGTACTAGCCGTTCATATTCCACACTTTCGAGATTATTACACCCTTGGCGATGAATAGAAATGCCGCGTCCACGGGTAACTACGCCAATAATCGGTTCTCCAGGAATGGGGGTACAACACCCAGCCAGGTGATACACCAAACCTTCTACCCCAACAATTGGCGAATCGCTGGCGCGGGAATGGGTTGCTGGTGCATCTCGCAAAGCTTTGGCGTTGCTGGGTGACTCTTTGGGTAAATATGGGGGTGCAACAACCATAGGTTGTTGTGCTTTTACCACTTCTCGCCAACGGTTGAGAACTAAATTCAGGGTGATTTCTCCGTAACCCAAACCTGCAAGTAAATCTTCAACGCTGTGGTAGTTACATTTTTCAGACACGCTGTGCATTGCGTCTGATTTTAAGAGACTTTCAAAACCAGTTTTACCCAGTTCTTTTTCTAATAATTCTCGACCTCGAGCCACATTTTCTTCCCGGCGCGATCGCTTATACCATTGTTTAATGCGATATTTAGCGGCGGAAGTTCTGACAAAATTTAACCAATCCAAGCTAGGATGGCTGTTCTTTTGCGTCATCACTTCCACAATATCGCCATTGTGCAACCGCGTTGACAGTGGTACCATGCGCCCATTGACTTTAGCTCCAGCACAGTGGTTACCTACTTCTGTATGAATGCGATAAGCAAAATCAACACTGGTAGAACCTGGACTTAAAGGAATTACATCACCTTTGGGGGTGAAAACATAGACATCATCTTCAAATAAATTATCTTTGACACTATCAAGATATTCTTGAGCATCCTTTAAGTCACTTTGCCATTCCAGCAGTTGCCGCAACCAAGTAAATTTCTCATCTGTAGCTGTTAAATGGCTATTATTAGAATTGCCTGTTTCTTTATATTTCCAGTGGGCAGCAATCCCATACTCAGCAATATGGTGCATTTCCATTGTCCGGATTTGCACTTCTAAGGGACGACCAGTCAGCCCAATTACGCCAGTATGTAATGACTGATAACGGTTTGGTTTTGGTAGCCCAATATAATCTTTAAATCTACCAGGAATTGGGCGAAAGGCATCATGCACTACCGCTAAAGCACGATAGCATTCTTCATTGGTCTCAACGATAATCCGCAGCGCTGCCAAATCATAGATTTCATGAAATTCTTTTTGCTGTCGCTGCATCTTCTGGTAAATACTATAAAGATGCTTAGGACGACCGCTAATATCAAGACATTTAATCCCAGTTTGTTGTAGGCGATCGCGTAAAGTTGCTGTAGCCTTCGCTAATTTCTCTTCTCGTGATGTCCGTTTTTCAGAAACGTGCTGTTGAATTTCGCGGAAAGCTTCTGGTTCTAAATATTTAAAAGATAAATCTTCTAGTTCCCATTTAAAGTGCCAGATCCCCAAACGATTAGCTAAGGGTGCAAAAATATCTCTGGTTTCTTGGGCAATGCGACGGCGTTTTTCCTCTGGCATAAATTGCAGAGTTCGCATATTATGCAGACGGTCAGCCAACTTCACCACAATAACGCGAATATCCTGTGCCATTGCTAAAAACATCCGCCGAAAATTTTCTGCTTGACTTTCGGTTTTGCTTTTGAAATTGATTTTAGAAAGTTTGGTGACACCTTCTACTAATTGCCGTACATCTGAACTAAATAGCTCTTCTATTTGTTCAATTGTAATATCTGTATCTTCAACTACATCATGGAGAAATCCAGCTGCTATCATATCAGCACTACCGCCTAAGTCACGCAGTAATCCTGCCACTGCAACGGGATGACAAATATATGGTTCTCCCGATTTTCGGTATTGTCCTTGATGCAGTTGATAAGCGAATTGGAATGCTCGAGCAATTAAAACTGTATCATTATGCCTTCGATCGTCTTCCGCTACGCCACCATTTCTGTATGACTCTTTTAAACATTTTTTGAGCCACTCCGGAAGAGGAACATCAATGGAAGAATTGAGAACTATGGTACTCATACAAAGAGAACTAAAGGTGATCTGTGGATAGGGTTTAGAGAGGAGCAAACTAACAGCATCGCCGCAGGAAAATGCTAATGCCAAAGGCCGGTACAAAAAACCTTGAGAAGATGATTAATAATTTTCAATGATAATCATCAAGTGAGAGCTTTAAGTTACATAATTCCTATATATTTCTGGCAAACGAAGCCTCAAAGCGTGACTTGAGGCTTCTTGTTCTAAAAAGAGCTGAAGAAAGATTATTGTAGAAAAATTACTTGACATTAATACTATCTTAACTACCACTGGATGTCTCTAAATCAAGAGAAATATCAGGACTTGGCAAATTTGTTAGAGCAATTCCGCTCCGATGCCAATAAGACCACACTAGATGCAAGCAAACTGCGAGAGCGTTTAGCCTCCTTAAATCAATTGTTTGGGCAGCAGATTCTACCTTTACCTGAACTGAATTCGCGAGAGCAGTCTTATCGGACAGAGATTGGCAAGCAGTTGCGCCTATTGGAAATTGACATAATGTTTTTCCAAGGAGCAAGGCAGGTATCAACTGCACAAGCCAGGCTGCAAACCATTAGCGATCGCTTGACAACTCTCATCCAATATTGTGATACTATCCTGCGACCAGAAGATACAGAGGAAAAATCATGATCAATTTCCTTGTGATCTAGTTTATTTATCATCCCACCTCTGACTTCCAGTTGACAGCTATTTTGACAACAAGTTGTAAACTCCGTAAATTTCACGATTGAGCATTGGTATTGGGGGAGTGGGGATCGGGGACTGGGGACTGGGGACAAGGAATTTTAGATTTTAGATTTTGCGGAAAGTTGCGTGCGGGGGTTCCCCCCGTTGAGCAAACTTTCCAAGACGGATTTTAGATTGAAAGCCAATCCAAAATTGCAAATCCAAAATCCAAAATTGAATTACCAATTACCCAATGCCCCATGCCCTATGCCCTATGCCCTATGCCTTGAAGCAACAGAGTTATAGTGCGATGCATATAGGTATCTACTGGCTCTGCTGTGGGTTTAAATATCAGTGCATAATAGAGTGACCCACTGACGAGGTCGGTGATGAGATCTACATCTGCATCTGGCTGAATTTCGCCTCTAGATTTGGCTCGTTGCAGAATTTGGGCAAAAGCCTCGCGGCGCGGCATTATGTATTTTGTCCAGTAGACTTGGGCAAATTGCGGATTGCTTGAGGCTGTACTGATAATTAAAGCAAGTGTCTGACGACCCAGAGGACTCAAGATTTTTTTCGCGGCATTATCAATCAGGATATCCATATCTCCCCAGAAGGTACCTGTATCTGGGATCGCTACATCTGCTCTTAAGCTTTCGATCGCATCTGCAACTAGTTCTTCTTTAGAAGTATAACGTCGATAGATAGTTGTCTTGCCAACTCCAGCACGAGATGCGATCGCTTCTATGCTCATGCTCTGATACCCTACTTCCGCCAGTAGGTCAAGAGTTGCCTGCAGAATCGCTTGATTAGCTTGAATGCTACGTGGTCGTCCAGATGGGCTATTAATTCGCTTACTCATACCAACATCTTGACTAAACCCGACCATCTTGGCAATTTTCAGCAAATTTCTTTACTTTCCGCCGCCTTGAGTAATCATATACGATACGCTACCGTAGCGTATATGATTGTGTTAGGGGTTTGGTGTTCCCATTACCCATTACCCAATACCAATGCTCAATCCCCAATATGGCTACCAATATTAAAAGTTCTAATTTTAACCAAGCTGGTTATGTTCAAGGGCCTCTGAAGTGGGCGATCGCCTTTTCTGCGTCTCTGGGTGCGATTCTAGAGGTGATTGACACCAGCATTGTCAATGTGGCGCTGACTTCCATGCAAGCCAGTTTAGGGGCTACGGTGAGCGAAATAGGCTGGGTAGTCACCGGATATGCGATCGCCAACGTTGTTTTAATTCCGTTATCTGCTTGGTTGGGTGATTATTTTGGTAAAAAAAGTTACTTTATATTTTCGTTGATTGGCTTTACTGTCGCCTCTGTTATTTGTGGGCTATCAGTAAATCTGCCCATGCTAATTGTCTCCCGCATTGCTCAAGGATTATTTGGTGGGGGATTATTAGCAAAAGCTCAAGCTATTTTATTTGAAACCTTTCCTCCCGCCGAACAAGGTTTAGCGCAAGCCGTGTTTGGGGTAGGAGTAATTTCTGGCCCAGCAATTGGCCCGACTTTGGGAGGCTACCTCACCGATGCTTTGGGTTGGCGTTGGATTTTCTTTATTAATATTCCCTTTGGGATTTTGGCAGTAGTGATGTCTTCAATGTTTTTACCGCAGGATAAAGGTAAAAGTGAAGCAAAAAACCAAGCCGTCGATTGGTTGGGGATCGGGTTGTTGGTGGTTGCGATTGGCTGTATGCAAACCTTTTTAGAAGAAGGGGAACAAGAGGATTGGTTTTCTTCCGGTTTTATTACCACCTTAGCTATTGCCAGCATTTTAGGATTGGTGCTGTTTATTTGGCGAGAACTGAAAACACCTCATCCGGCGGTGGATTTAAGAGTGCTGCGTCACCGTTCCTTAGCTGCGGGAAGCTTTCTATCTGCAATTGTGGGGATGGGGTTATATGGCGCATTATTTGCTGTACCAATTTTTGCCCAGAGTATCCTGCATTTTACCGCCACCCAAACGGGACTTTTACTAGCACCTGGGGCGTTAGCATCAGCAATTGTCATGGTGATGTTAGGTAAATTATCTACCAAAGTCGATGCCAGAATTTTAATTGCGATCGGTGGTGTGGGTACAGCTATGGTGATGTTTGATTTATCAAAGCTCACTTCCCAAACGGGAGCTGATGATTTATTTTGGCCCTTGGTATGGCGTGGAGCCTTTACAGTCTTAATGTTTCTCCCCTTAAGTTTGGCAACTTTAGGCTCACTTCCCAAAAAAGATATTTCTGCTGGTTCTGGCTTTTACAACCTCACCCGGCAGCTTGGTGGTAGCATCGGCATTGCTATACTCACCACCCTGCTAGATAAAAGAGAAGCGTTTCATCGCGCTATGCTTTTATCTCACCTTAGCCCTTACAGTCCAGAAACCAATCAACGCCTTGACTTGCTTACCGCAGCAATGCAAAACCAAGGTATGGATGCAACAACAGCCCATCAACAAGCATTGGCTTTACTAAGCCAAACAGTAGATATTCAAGCAGCGGTGTTGTCTTTTGCAGATATCTTTCGAGTTGTGGGAGTGGCGTTTCTTTGCTCATTGCCTTTATTACTCTTTTTAGGCAAAGGTGGCGCAGGAGCAAAAGCACCAGTACATTGAGCGCGAGTTGCTTTGAAAAATAGTAGATGAAGACAGCAGAGGGAGCAGAGAAAGCAGAGGAGGATGGAGAGGAAGAGCTGACACGTTGCATGGGGCATTAGAAACTTTTTCCCCATGCCCCATGCCCTATGCCCCATTCCCCATGCCCCATGCCCTATGCCCTATGCCCCATATCAATATAAACAAATCTTATAAGCACTATTACTTATTTATATAATTCATCTATTTCCTTGTTCAGGTTGAGAGTATATTTTGGATCTTATATGTCAAGGTTTCATGACATTTGAGAACAATTAAATTTTTTTAATCAATGAATTTCAATTTATTACTGCTCAAAATGCTGATTTAGAGCAAAAAATTTCAGTTCTTCAGATGGGAATTTTAGCTAATAACACTAATTTAAAATTCTATCTCTTGACAGAGTTTAGGTATTTTTTTAGCTAAGTTGCTGATCAAGATGAGCTTAGTCAGTAAATACAGGGAATTTTTTTGTTTTCAGGATTTTTAGTTGTAGTTGCTGTAGGAATTTATGAAAGGTTATTTACCCAAAGGACGGCTTTCTTCAACATATTTAAGCAGATTTAATTATGAATATGTTCAAGATAAATGGAAAAATTACTGCTTTAAAATACGTGGAACTAGACGTTCATATGCTTTAGATAGACCTCACCACAAACACATTTTTTGGAGTTGGTGCGGCAGTTTTATTGGCATAGCAGCAACAGCTTACCTTTCGATAAAAATGAATTCTCCTTTGTTGATGGCTCCCTTTGGTGCGACAAGCGTATTAATCTTTGGTATACCTGACAGTCCTTTAGCCCAACCTCGGAATGTAATTGGTGGTAATTTTGTAGCAGCATTAGTTAGTCTGACTATTCTGCATCTTTTCGGTTCAGAACCTTGGGCTATGGGAATGGCTGTAGCTACAGCTATTGGGATGATGCAACTTACTGCAACCTTACATCCGCCTTCTGGTGCAGTTGCATTAGTTGTGATGATGACGAAAGCATCCTGGCAATTTCTTTTAACTCCCGCCTTAGAAGGTTCGATAATTTTGGTTCTCTGCGCCGTGGTATTCAATAATTTGGCACATGAGCGAACATATCCTAAGTATTGGTTCTAAAAGTTGGCGTTGCTGTCTCTCCGTGAGTGGGATTCGGCAACGCCAAACTTTTTATGTGTAGATTAAAAGAGCGATCGCAATTAAAATTCAGTGTATTCAGCCTGTGATGCCATTAAGAAGCATTGCTGTCTGTAATTTGCTCTTTAGCTGAATCAACTTCTCCTGCTAACTCTTGGCGAGTTGAAGCTTTTAAGAAATAGCGGGAGACAAACCAGATGACATAGCTAAAGCCAATCAATTGAAAAAATGAAGCCAGGAATGGAATATCATCAATAGCATCTGTAATGGCTACTAACATTGTGAGGAAAATTACTGTCGCCACAAGTACAGCAAAGCTAATGACAAGAAAATTATATTCATTAACGAAATTAGCTACATTTTTCGGTAACCTTTCCAAAAATTCCGCAGTTTTTCTACCTATTTCTGTACCTTGTTTTTCAGATTGAGCCTCGCTAGCTACTGTTGACAAAGTTGCTGCTGAGGAATTGTAAATTGTTGTCTTATCGCTTGTATAAGGAGGCTCAACATATCTTGGTGGTTGTACTTGAGTTTGCATAGTTTTTTAGAGAAATTGTTCATTTTCGGATGTGATATTACCATTCCGGCAGTTTTTAGTCTGTTTTGCATCAACCAATGGAATATATTTTGCCCCTCAAAAGTTATAAAATTATTCTTTGCCGACTATGGCTAAATATGAGGTGTTATGCATTGAAATTAATACTTACGAGTCGTGATGCGTAAAGCCCCCAAGTATGAGGTACAAAACCAATAAGTTTTGTACCTCATACGTCTAGGCGTTAGTCCAACTCAAGGTAGCAGAGTCAAACTTCCTGGTATCGGATGGGTGAAAATGCAATTATCTCGACCTATCCCAGATGGGTTTGTTGCGAAACAAGCCCAAGTGGTGAAGAAAGCTTCAGGATGGTATGTAATGCTGACACTGCAAGCGGATGTTGATGTTAAGAGTTTTGCGCCACACGGTCAACCAGTTGGTATCGACTTGGGGCTAAAAAGTTTTTTAGCCACCTCTGCTGGTGAGCAAATCCCTAGACCAAGATTTTTTGTTGATCTCCAACGCCAGCTGCGATTGCTGCAACAAAGAGTTAGTCACAAGAAATTGGGGTCAAATAACTGGCGAAAGGCTCAACGGAAGGTGTCTCGACTGCATGAACACATTCACAACACTCGTAAAGATTTTCATTTCAAGTTGGCACATTATCTGTGTGACCAAGGTGGAATGATATTTGCAGAGGATTTGAATTTTCAAGCGTGGGCTAAAGGTATGTTTTCAAAACATACCTTAGATGCTGGTTTTGGTGAGTTTCTTTCAATCTTAGAGTGGGTGTGTTGGAAGCGCGGGGTGTACTTTGCCAAGGTCAATCCAGACGGTACAAGCCAAACCTGCCCCAATTGCAACCACCATACAGCTAAGAAAGACTTATCCGAGCGAGTACATCGCTGTGGTGAATGTGGATTTCAAACAGACCGCGACGTTGCCGCCGCTATGGTGGTGATGCAGCGTGGACTTGCAGCCGTAGGGCATACGGTCAAGATGCTTGGCGAGGGGTTAAGTAATAACTCCCTTGTGACCCAAGAATCCCCCGTTTTATAAACGGGGGAGTGTCAAGAGTCTACCTTAGGGTGATGCCTTGGTAGGCAAAAATTCCTTAGCCTAAATTCAGAGTTGAATAAAGGTATTAGGGAAAAATTTCTATGGCAGCGAATGTTTCTAGTGATATCAACAAGATTGATAATAAGTCGCTATTAACCGGCATTCTCTTGATTGTTTTAGGGGTAATTGCGATCGCAGTGCCTACTGTATCCACAATTTTTGCAGAAACTTGGGTAGCAATCATTTTGGCTTCTGCTGGATTTGCCAAACTGTTCTACGCATATAACACCCGCCAGTCAGGTGGCTTTCTTTGGAAACTACTGTTAGGCGTACTTTACATTGCAACAGGTATCATGCTGTTGATTTACCCTTCTACGGGTATTTTCACATTGACTCTATTGCTGGGTAGCTTCTTGTTAACTGAAGGTGTTTTCGAGTTAATTCTGGCATTTAAACTGCGTCCTCAACAAAATTGGACATGGGTTTTAGGTGACGGGATTATCACATTAGTATTAGGTGCCATGATTTGGTTCCAATGGCCATTTGATGCACCTTGGGTAATTGGAACACTGCTAGGTGTTAGCATTCTATTCACTGGCGTTTCCCGGCTGATGCTGTCTTGGAATCGTTCTAATTTAAATAACCCTGACCAAGCTGCAGGAGCGGCTTAAGCCTGTGATATCTTCTAGGGTGAGCATTGCGCGGAATTTCATACTCACCCACCAAAATCACTCAAATCAAGCGATCGCACTATTTGCATGATATTAATTGAAGTGAGTGCGATCGCTTTTGATTTTTCAGACTGGTAAATTGGCAACGGTGCCAATTTTATCGCGATTATGTGCTTTCAGTAGATATGCCATATCTGGGCCAGAAGGAATAATTCCACCAGGATTTAGTGGAAAGAGGTTCCCATAATAATCTTGTTTCACACTTTCCAAATTACAAGTATCAGCTACACCCGGAAGCTGATATATATCGCTTAAGTAAGTTCCTAAATTAGGATAATCTTGAATTCTGTGGCGGTTACACTTAAATAACCCATAGTAAGCAACATCAAAGCGGAATAAAGTAGTGAACAAGCGCACATCAGCCAGCGTGACTTGGTTTCCGCAGAGGTAACGACTTGTTTGTAGTGCTGCTTCAATTTCATCCAAAGTTGTAAATAATTCATCACAAGCTTGATTGTAAGCTGCTTGAGTTTGAGCAAAACCACAGCGATATACACCGTTATTTACACTTTGATAAATTTTCTCATTCCACCAATCAATTTTCTCTTTGAGATTTTCTGGATACAAATCTATAGTTGGATTCTTAGCGAACTCGTTCAATTCGGAGTTCAGCATCACAATAATTTCTGCACTCTCGTTATTAACGATAGTCTTAGTTTGTTTGTCCCATAATACAGGAACTGTAGCGCGTCCACTGTAGCCAGGTTGAGCAGCTGCATAAAATTGAGCCAAGCTAGCGCAACCTTGTTCCTCTTCATTAAACACCCAACCGCCTGCGATGGGGGAAGGATAAACGACAGTAACGGAAATAATATCTTCAAGTCCTTTGAGTGCGCGCACAATCAGGGTACGATGTGCCCAAGGACAACTCATTCCCACATAAAGATGATAACGTCCTGCTGCTGGTGGGTAGAGGCTATCTTTATCTGTGCTAATAAAATTTCTAAACTGACTATGAGGACGAATATACTCCCCCGATTTACTTCGAGGAGCAATCTTTGACATCATCGTATGCCACATTGTTGACCAAACAAACTTACCCAGCTTGATAATTAGCTTGGGTGGTAATGATTTTCCCTTCTTTTGAGTGCGAGGAAAATCGGTTGGGGGATTTTGTACATCAGTCATAGTTAATGATTAAGGTAACCTAAAGGGATTTTATAAAATACCAAGCTTTGGATTTTCCAGAGTCTACTTGGTTATTTCGGTATTGGTAATTTTTGCATTGCTGAATCACTATATCTATAGCATTGGATAGATTTCGCTCTGTCTATAGTCTTGTGTCGGATTGTATATATATTTAAAACTAATTTTATCACTTTAGCCAGAAGGCAATATCATAGGATTTTTTTAATATAAATGTAATTTGTTTTAATGATTTAAGTAAATAAATTTTAGGACAAATATTAATTTATTTTTGGCAATGATTAAAGAATATTCAATAATTTTAGATGCTCATAAATTAATACTATGAGTGTATTTAAACTTCAATAATATAGCAGGTTTTTACAAATATTTATTTACTGTGTACTTATCATCAATGTGAGGGTTTTCCTATATGAATATACTAAGTAAAGAGCATTCGGAACGCGATAGTAACGCCCAAAATACCCCACGTAGTTTGAAGTTTCAGGATGCACTACTACTATTTTCTTTAGTGTTGATAGCTGGAATGGTCAGATTCGGTAATGTTGATGAGCCTGATACTAATAATGTGAATCGTGTTACCCAAACATCAGAAGTACTTAATGATACAGATAAATTTGTGGGAAAAAATGTCACAATTAGAAGCCAACCAGTACAGCAAGTAGGTATAACCTCCTTCACCGTTAATGATCAGCCGGGAATTATTCAAGAACCGCTTTTAATAGTTAATGCTTCAGGGGTTCCTTTTGATTTACCTGCTAATCGCAATAGAAAAATTCAAGTTACAGGACAAGTTCGCAATTTTAAAATTCCTCAAATTGAGCGAGAGTTTAATTTAAATTTACAAGACAAATACTATACATCATATATAAATAGACCTGCGATAATCGCTCAGTCTATAAGAGTCGTGCAATAAGAGACTTCTAACTAAAAAATATATTATCGCTTTTTGGTAGGGAGCAGGCAGCAGGGAGGATAATGAAAATATTCTCGGAGTATATTTGATTATTCATTTTTTGGAAGCCCATAAGAGTCAAGACTTATGATGGTTGAACAATTCAAAATCAATCACCACATCTATCAATACGCTATTCAATTAGTTTTGATGTCAAGCAAACCTGCATATTAGGACTGCGGTTGCTTGGTTCAAGGCTGTCTCTGGATTTGAAATCTACTCTTATCGACAGCCTGATTGTTCAAAATCATCTACCAATAGATAGATCATAAAAAATCTTTAGTCTAGATATTCAAACTTTACCAGCTTTCTTCCGAATGATGACAGATTCTTCGCAAGAAAGTAATTTCATTGAAACAAACAATTCCTCTGACGGATAGACTGAAATCTTTCTCAAGCCTTACAATTTTCTTCAATAGCAGAGATAACCTGCCGAAAAGCAGATTTTAGTTACCTCTAATTACTGAAAATTAGAAAAAACCTGAGGCTTAATGATGGATACAATTCGTGTAGTTTTAATTGAAGACCATGATCTAACCCGTATGGGTATGCGTACTGCTTTAAAACAACAAGAAGGAATAGAAGTAATTGGTGAGGCTAAAAATGCAAATTCAGGTTTGAAGCTACTGAATTCTCTGCAACCAGATGTAGCAATAGTAGATGTAGGCTTACCAGATATGAGTGGAGTTGAATTAACGCAAATCTTCAAAGATTCTGAAGATGCGGATTCACCTCTGCCAACTAAAATTTTAATTTTAACAATGAATGATAGTGAGGATACTGTTTTAGCCGCTTTTGCAGCTGGTGCAGATTCTTATTATATGAAAGATGCCAGCATTGAAAAATTAGCTGATGCAATTCGAGTTACTCATGAAGGTAATTCTTGGATTGATCCTGCGATTGCTCGGATTGTTTTACAGCAAAGTAATAGTGCTTATGATGAACCAAACGCTGGCTCTAAATCTTCAACTGTGACGATTAACTCTTTATCACCAGAAGAAAGCGAATTTTTACTAGCTTATCCTTTAACTACACGGGAATTAGATGTATTAAGGTTAATTGTTGACGGTTGCAGTAATGCTCAAATTGCCGAGCAACTTTACATTACAGTAGGTACAGTTAAAACTCACGTTCGTAATATTTTAAACAAGCTTTCAGTGAGTGATAGAACTCAGGTTGCAGTTCGTGCATTGCGTGCAGGATTAGTTAGCTAGTTTTTACTTTGCAATATTCGCTACAAGTTGTTTAACAAAGTAAGTTTCCAAATCTGAGCCAATAAACCCCTCCTCTATCAGAACACAGTCAGCAAAAAGGGTAAAAGGAAAACACCTTTACCCTTTTTTCTTTGATGAATCAGTCCTGTCATCTAAAATTTAAGTTAGCGCTGATGCGTTACGCTGTCGCTAACGCATCCTACGTGAACTTCAAAAATAAAATATAAGTTCTATAGATGAATTCTCCTTGATTTTGGTGGTATAAATCTCATATTTGCATAGATAAAATTAGGATTAAAAGTAAATTATTATTGATTTTTATCTATTTTATCCGGTTACGAGCTTTGCAAAATAAAATTCATTTTCAATTTAATGTATTGTTTTGATTTACAATAATTCAAAAATTAATTATTTATTAAGTATATGTGATTACAATTAATTGTAAAGGTTAATTTATAATCAAGCTGAGAAACGCTATAATGCAGCGAAATTACCAATCAATCTACAGAGAATTGGGGGAAACTTATGAGCGCTAGAATTTTTGCTTTATTGGCAATAATGACAGCTTTTGCAAGCATAGGAAACCCGGCTCAAGCACAATCATCAGGAGCATCAAACCAAAATATCGACTCATATTCAATCACTGGTGATTCTTTAACCGGAATTAATAATCGAAATGCTCAACAAGACTTTAACAGTTTTTTTGAGCAACAAAATCCCGCAACTGTTTCCAATCAAAATCAAGTAAATAATAAACTCTCTGAAGGTTTGCAGCTTCAAGAAGCCTTATCAGCACCTAACAGTTCTGTTTTCTTCGTTCCTGTTCAGTCTTTTAACGGTAATGACGGAACGCAAGTACAGTTTGATTTTGGTAATAGCCAATAAGGAGAGTTAAGGGGTAGGGATCAAGGGATAAAATTCAAAAGTTGCAATAGACGCAATTAATCGCGTCTGTAATTAAAATTCAAAAGTTATTTTTCTATTTTCCTTTTACCCAATCCCCAGTCCCTAATCCCCAACTCCTCATACCTACTCTCGCAACGCCTCAACTAATTGGTCGATTTCTGATTCTAAAGTAAAGTAATGAACGCAAGCGCGTACACAGTTGGGGTCGGCAATTTTGCGGGTGAATATTTTTTGTGATTCTAAAAGTTGCACGACTTCTGAGGTAGTTTGAGATAGTTGATTAGCTAGTTGAAATGAAATTAAACCGCTTTCAGGTGATGAAGTTCGCAAACATTTGATATTGGGTAACGCTGATAACTTACGCCACAGATATTCGCTGTTATGGCAAATTTGTTGATAACGTTCTTCTGGTGTTCCCCATTGCTGATGAATGGCGATCGCTTCCTGTAAGGCAACGTACAATGGATAATCTGATGTTGCTACTTCGTAACGTTGTCCACTTTTCTCCCAATCTACAGGCTTACTGCGCTCATCAATCACAACGCTACGCCAGCCTACAAAGGTGGGTTGTAAATTGGCTTGAACTTCTGGACGCACATACAACCCACCCACACCAGCCGGGCCACATAACCACTTGTGACCTGTAAAAGCATAAAAATCTACTCCCAATTGGGTTAAATTTAAAGGCATAGCCCCAACAGACTGGGCAGCATCAACTAAAAGTAAGGAATTGTTATTTCTGCATAATTCAGCAATTTTGTCTAGGGGTAAAAGTTGACCCGTGTTCCAGAGGATGTGACTTAAAACTACAAGGCGGGTATTTGGGCGTAAATTTTGGGAGATAACTTCTACAGGGTCGCCTACGTTTAAAGTATCCATTAGAGGACAAGTGGTAACTTCCACATTAAATCTACGCCCAATTTCCTGGGCGATCGCAATTATCCCCTGATGTTCACAATCAGATAGTAATATATGGTCGCCAGTTTGCCACTCAATACCCCACATCGCAATATTGCAACCCACAGTGACATTTTCTGTAAGAGTGATGGTTGATGGTGGTACATTCAACTCAGATGCGATCGCAGCTTTTGTGGCTTGAATAATTTTGCCAATCCAGCGTCCCACCTCATTTCCAAAAGGGCCTAGCTGTTGGATGTGCATTTGATTTTCAGAAATCGCCTTGATTGCTGCAAGGGGCATTGGCCCTTGACCGCCATAATTGAAATAAGTCTTATTTGCTAAAGCCGGAAATTGTTCTCGATGGCGATGCAAACTTTGTTGTAGGTCAGAAAGACTCATAATCAAGATTTTGGATTAAACTAGCAAAAATAACTGCTTTATACTGGGAAGCAACAGATTAGCCTAAGATTTACATACATGATTAATCGTTGTGCATCATTGCACGCCACCCAAAGGAATTATAGTTATTTGACAGACTTACAGAAAATAGGAATTCTTGTTAGCTTAAAGGAATGTTAATTAATGCCGATCTGTTACTGCAATATCAACGCTGTAAGCGCCGCCCTTTTTTAGATAGTCACGGTGATAAAAGCCAGCGAGATACTCCCAATGAGTTGCTGCTAAAACTCCAACAAGACAAAATCGCTTATCAAAAGAATATCTTGGCTAACTTGGCTTATGAGCGGCCAGAATATCCTCAAGGAAATTTGAAAGCGGGGCAAGCGGCAACCTTAGAATTAATGCAGCGTGGTGTTGACTACATTCATCGAGGTATATTGTTAGTCAATTACGACCAGTGGGAAGATAGAGAACCCCACAATCAACAATATACCTTGCTCAGTCGCCCAGATTTACTTGTAAAGCATCCTGGAGAATCTCGTTTTGGAGATTGGATGTATGTTCCGGCGAGTATGGAAATGGGTAAACGCCCAAAGCAGGAATATCAAGTGGGAGTTGCATTTCATGCTCAAGTTTTGGCGATGGTGCAGGGAGTTGCACCCCCAATCGGGCTGCTAAAATTACGTACTAAAGAAACTACTTATCCAGTAGATTTACTGAAATGGTCGCCCCAAATGCAGTTGATTTTGGCGGAGTTAATTCAAGCGCTAGAGTCACAAGAAGGGCCAGAAGTATTCATCTCTCGCCAAAAATGCAATCTTTGCCACTGGCATAGTCAATGTTATGCGATCGCGCAATCAGAAAAACACCTGTCACTGTTACCAGGAGTTTCACCCCTACGCTATACTCAACTGCAATCACTTTCCCTGACTAGCTTAGAATCGCTGGCTAGTACTAGCCCCAGTGTCTTAGAAAATCTGCCTGGTTTTGACAATCAAGTTGCACACAAACTGGTAATTCAAGCGCAATCGGTAGTGCAAAATCGTCCGTTTATCTTACCTTATACCCTACCAATCGAAAATATTACCTTCACGGCTCCAATTGAAATTTACTTTGATATTGAGGCACAACCAGATTTAAATTTGGATTATTTATTAGGGGTATTGGTAGTTAATCGGCAAACTAACACAGAACAATTTTATTCTTTGTTAGCCACAAAACCAGAAGACGAAGGCTTAGTTTGGCAGCAGTTTTTAGATTTAGTTGGGCAATATCCCGAAGCACCAATTTATCATTTTTGCGCCTACGAATTTGATACAGTTAAGCGGCTAGCAAAACTGTACCAAACGCCTTATGCTTCAGTACGCCCGGTATTAAATCGGTTTGTGGATCTGTATGAGCAATTAACTCAAAGTGTAGCCTTACCAATTGAAAGCTATGCCCTAAAAGCAATTGCCCGTTGGTTAGGGTTTGAATGGCGTGATAAAGAAGCTAGCGGTGCTAAATGTATTTACTGGTACGATCAGTGGTTAGAAACAGGCGATCGCAATTTTTTGGAAATGATCCAACGCTATAACGAAGATGATTGCCGTGCTACCTATAATGTCAAAAACTGGCTCGTGAAATTCTTCCTAGAAGAATACTATTTGCGTCCAGCTTAAATTAAATAATTACTAATTCGTAATTCGTAATTCGTAATTAAAATTTTACTATTTCACCTAGATGATAATATCGCAGTCGTTTAACTAAAACCAATTTGAAAAAAGAATACGACAGATTGTAGGGGCAAGGCATTGCCCCTACGTGTCAACTTAACGTGAAACCCGCTCTTGTGCAAGGTTTCGCCCTCACCCCCAGCCCCTCTCCCACAGGGAGAAGGGAGCCAGAGATTTAGTTCCCCTTCTCCCCCTGGACTATCCATTAGTCACATCTTTCTTAATATTTAACCCTTACCCTTTCACCTTTTCTCCAAACCAAATTAAGAGTTGAAAATCCTTAACCGAGCAGTATTGCCACCTTATTTACCTCAAATAAGCTTGAGTTAGGTTGGTTTGCGATCGCACTATTTCACGACCGGGACATTGAGATAATAATTAAACCTGTCTCGGAGTTGATCAATTGTGAGATTTTGAGTCCAATACTCTACTAAAGCATGACCAAAAGCCCAGACATCGCTGGTATTTGTATTTTCCAACAGCAAGGGCCAAAGGGCTAGTAAATCAAAGCTGGGCTTGCCAGAGTTATCTGTATTCAAGAGTGAAAATAAATCATAAGCCATTTGCAGCTTACCAATGACAACAGGTAACTGTTCAACCGGAATTTTTTCTGCTAGCAAGTATGCCAGAGTGGGCGATCCAGTTGATAGGGTAGAAATGAACTGCAGAACCGGACTTTTGAGCAGCGATGTCAGTCCTTGAGTTGTCGCCATCTGGAAGGTGTAATTATCGATTATTTTGGCAGCAGCGACAGTACGGGCTTCTAAATTACGTAAAAAGCGCGCTAGACGCAGTTGTTTTGCAGGTGCGATCGCTTCTACTAATCCTAAAGATAAGGCTTCGATTCCCCAAGCTGCGCGATTGGTTTTGCGATCGCTAGTTACCACAGGTAAAACTAACTTAGAGAAATCCCCCAACAATTGCGCCCGATACTGTGTAGCTTCCCGAATCGAAATTTCCTTCGGGCGATCGCCCCATTCCCAATCATAGGGGGGTTGCCATTCGCGCATGGGACGCAGACGATCAACTTGGGTAACTATAGTAATTACAGGCAAATCTGCAACTTCCGCCTGCATATCCTTGAGAAAATCCACATCCATTTGCAAAGCTGGATCTAGCGCAGGGGTGACTAATAATAGTAAATCTGCCTTGGTTGCATAGTCCAAAACTAAGTCGCGAAAATCGCTGCGGTTGGCTTGTTCATAGCCTGGAGTATCCCAAAGTGTCAGGGTTTCTTTACTGTCAGTCTGCCATTGATAATTCTGAATTTGATCGGTACTAGGTAACACATCAACAGCAGCTAGTTCTGATTGAAATAAGGTGTTTATCAAGCTGCTTTTTCCCGAACCTGTGCGCCCTACCAGCAGAATATTCACAGGTTTTACCGCAACCGCGTCAGCTGGTTCTGCTTGAGAGAGGATTTCCCGGAGAGTTTGAGTTTTCGCCTTGGGTAATGCGGGGGTTGTAGTTGGGGCGGAAAATTCTGCAGTTGGTAAAGTACTACCACTATAAAGTGCGATCGCTTGTCTGCACAAATTCCGTAAAGCTGCTTCCCGCAGCATTTGGCTTAAATTCACCAGCAATTGCTGATTTGCTTGGCTGGTAGAACGCTGACTAGCTTTTTTAGCAAAAGCCGCCGCCGGATTTAATAGCCATTGCGCCCAATTCCAAGCTTGCCAGAGTTTACGGGCGGATGGTTCTAATTTGCGGTAAACTTCATAAGCTTGATAAGCTTGCCCAACTGTCACCTGATTTAAAGCAGGTGATAGCCTTTGTATCCATTGATCCAAATCATCAACTGTTCCCCGAATTAACCCGTAAGCTTGGGTAACGTAAATATTTAAGAGGGGATATTTAACCTCAGGATGGTAGATATGAGCGATCGCCACTACCAAATTTTGACATCGCATCCAGAAAGTTGACCAATCTTCCCAAATCGGGCGATCGCTTTGTGCGGCTTGTAAAATTTCCGTTAAAACTGCTTGGGCTTGAGTGGTAGCGTCATTTCCGGCTGGTAATTGGTTAGAATCTATTGTTGCGGCTAATTCCTCGTTAACTTCTGCCAATACCGCTTCTAATTGTTCCACCTCTGGACGAGTCCATTTAACTAGCAACCAACGCCAGCCCACAAATATCAGCGTAAACACAGCCCAAATCCAACTCAGCCCCCATGCATGAATTTGGGAACCAGCAGCTACTAGTAAGAAAGTCACAATCAAAGCGATTGGCGCTGCTAGGACTACCCATTGCCACAGTTTTAAACGCACCATGATCTAATATCTACCTGGAATACGACTCTTATAATGCTATTGTCGATCTAATAATATTGTTGTGGGTGATTGTCTTTAAAAGAACATCCATCATGGATACTAATATCATCAAATTATCAGAACGCCAAAAAGAATTTTCCAGGGAGATGAAAATCTGATCGAGGAGCATTTACGAGCATCTGCTGCTCAAATCCGAGCCACTTATATTAAGAAACCAATACTTCATCAGCCATTCTTAAAGATTACAAATAATGTAGCGGTTGCTGAAATATATATTCAAGGGAATGTAGTTTTTCAGAAAGGGGGAACATCTCACTATAAGAGTCCAATTCCCAAACCGAAGCCAAAGTCAGAAGGCGGTCAATTTGAGCCAGCAATTGACTCACGTACCAATCGCCTGATGGATACTGATGCTGAATACAAAGTCTTATCCGCAATTGCAGATGCTCTTGAGATGCACTACGATCTTCAAGTAGAGGGTGAATTATATCTTTATACGGAACGACAACCTTGTGAAAGTTGTAACAATGTTCTCAGGCAGTTTGAGGAAAAATTTCCCAATATCAAGATAACAGTATTTTGGGACTATCCATATTCTCCCTGAATCAATTTAAAACTCTTCTATAAGTATCTACATATGTAAATAGTTTGAAGTTATTGATTGATTTATTAAAGTATTAAAATTGAGAAACTCTCTAACTATGAAATTCCATTTACATAATTCTATACCTCAAGATTTACGTGTTTTATATAACAAAATAAAACACGAACATTACGAAGAGCTATATGAGTCAGAAACAGGGGAAACAGCTTCGCTTCAAGATACTTTAAATAAAGTTATACAAGCACTTCGCAGCAGCGATCAAACAGTTACTCACCTTCGCTATCTCTGGATGACGCTTATCTTAACTCTAGCAGTACAGCCGACATTAGAATATTATCAACCAGGAAATTCTTTACCAAAAAATATCATTGATTTATTGACTGTATCGCTACGTAATAATATTCAGGGCAAGATGAATATTCCTAAGAATATTATTGATAGATTAATTAATATTTTATTTAGAGAAAGCAATTTATATTCAGATAAAGAGGTAGAAAGTTCCCAAATAATTAGTGAAGCAATAGACGTTTTTTATCAGGCAATTCTGGTTATTAATTATGAGCAATCAGTAGAAGGAATTTTAGAAATATTATATGATTGCTTAGAAGGTTACGCAATTTTTCCAGGTTCTTATGGTAGGCGTGATTTGTTTGATTGGTGGCTATTAGATGTTGTAAGAGCAAGTTGCAACTTAATACCCCCTGAAAATGTTTATGTAGTAGAAAGTTTACAAAATCACAAAAAGATTCAATTTCGTCAGAATAGTTTAATTAAGAAAATCAGCAATGATCTGAGCTTTTCTCTAATAGAGGAAATTCAATTAATTAGTAAAGAAGCTAGAGGTATGCAAGGTATGACAGACCTCAGCAAGATAATTGCCAGTAACCCAGGAATTTGTGGTGGTCGCCCGCGAATTGCCGGACAAAGGATTACAGTTCATAATATTGCAATAGACTTTAATGCAGGTATGAAGCCGGAAGATATTGTTGCACAAAGACCACAGCTAACGTTAGCACAAGTTTATGCAGCCCTGACTTACTATTATTGTAATCAAGAACTCATCGACGCAGAAATTGCGGCAGACTTTGAATACTTTAACCATTTAGAAGCTAAATATCAGACACACTCCAGTGACATAAATGTACTTGAAACGGCTGCGAGTATAGACAAAAATAAAAGCGATCGCACCCAGTAAAAATGCGATCGCTAATTTTAAATCAAGGAGTGAAAGTTATTCAGCCGCAACAGGTTCTAACAATTTGATGTTAGAGAAGATAAATTCTTGAGTTGTGATTTCCCCTGCTGTCTCGGTTTTAATCTCCCGACGATTGAGGATAAAATATTTACCTACTTTTTCGTATTCATCAGTAAATTCACTTCTGCCTCCCTTTTGTTGTCCGCTTGCGGGGTCATGGTAAACAGAATCGTAGGTGTGAGACAAGTAACCCTCACCAGTTTGGTGACTGCTAAAGGTGTCAATTGTCACAAAAGTACCGTGAATGAGACGATGAACATGGCTCACCTCATTGTTGCGGACTTTGTATTTATCGCCCTCAGCTTTACCACCAACTAAAATCTCAACCGCGCCATTTTCCTCTGTACCGCCATAGCTAAAGCTATTTGCGCCGTGGGTATCTTCAAAGGAACGACGGACGCGGTGAATTGCTATTTCCCAAGCTTGATGGTGAATCGCTTGCTTGGCTTCTTCATTTTCTACATCTGATACTTCCGCCTTCAAGTTGGCGTTGACAATGACTTTAGCTGTAGTAACTTGCCCATCATGTTTAAAGGTGATGTCAGCAGTGTACCCAGGAAAATCCTTGTCCCAAGTGTAACGATTTTCATAAGCAGCCCGGAAAAGTTCCTGAGCAGAAATTTGTGTAACAGTCATGGTTTCACCTATAAACAGTAGTGATATTAGCGTTTTATCTTTGCTTGGTATTAGCATAGAGTTAATTGTTAAGCCCCGCATAGTCCCCAACTGGGTACACTTATGGCTAATTCTCTTCATGCTGCATTTGCTGCGATCGCCAATGTCCGTAATGAGCAAGAGCTAAAACTCGCACTCATGGATAAAATTGGTGAACATTTTGGCGTGCAACATTGGGGTATCAATCTCATAGATGACCAGTCACAGACTGAGATTGATGTTCCTGCTATTCCCACAGTTTGCCTACAAGGTAATCCCATCGGACGCTATGTAGTTGAGCGTCATGCACCTGCTCATGAGCAGTTAATCCTATCTCCAGAAGATTGGAAAGATATTTGCCCCCGCCACGATCACGAACACGTGATGACTGGCCCCATTATCTGCGATGGTCGTCTTGTAGGCACCCTCAACTTAGCTCGTGCTAAAGGTAGCCCAGCTTTTGACGGTAACGATTTAGCCGATTTAAGTGCCTTGTGTATTCACATTTCAGCAAAACTTGCTACCTTGCGGGCGAAACCAAAAACCATCAAATCCTCCGTACCTAATCCACTTACACCGCGCGAGTTAGAAATTGCCGAATTAGTTGCTCAAGGCTTAACCAATTCAGAAATCGCCGCTAGGCTTTGGATTACTCACAATTCTGTCAAGCAAGCTTTAAAAAGAATGTTCCGTAAGCTTGGGGTATCAGCACGCAGCGAGATGGTAGCGAAGCTGCATTCAACAATAGTTTCTAATTCGTAGTTCGTAATTCGTAATTCGTAATACCCTGCGGGAAGCCCTCCGGGTTCAGCAGTTGCTTCAAGTCGGGGAACCCGCCCAACGCACTGCTTCACCGCTACGCGTCTACGTAATTACACTAAACCAAGCAACTTAGTGGTTTCTTTTGTTTGTTCTAGGGATGCTGTAATTAGCTGTTCACCTAATTTCTGAACTTGCTGAACTAAAGCCTCACCAGCATTCTCTGGTGAGCCAACATTAAACGGTGGTGCGGGATTATACTCAAGCAATAATTGAATGAGTTTAGCTGTGTCTTCACCGCACAGATGAGCAGCAATTACCAATCCAAAATCAATCCCAGCCGTCACACCACCGCCTGTAATGCGGTTGCGGTCAATTACTACTCTTTCATTAACTACCTCAACCCCCAAAAGCGCTAACTGATCGCGAAACGCCCAATGCGAAGTAGCACGATAGCCTTGCAGCAATCCAGCCGCCGCCAAAATTAAGGAGCCAGTACAAACTGATGTAATATATTTTGCTGTTTTCCCTTGATTTTGCAGAAACTCTAACACTTCCGCATCTCTCATCATTTCCACCTGTCCCGGCCCGCCTGGTACACAGATAACATCCAATTGTGGAGAGTCAGCAAAAGTAGTATTTGGCAAAATCGTCAGATTATCGCTACTAGTGACTGGCTCTAGATTTTTCCATAAGCAATAAACTTTACTATTTGGCAAAAAACTAAAGACTTGTTGCGGCCCAGTGATATCTAATTGCGTCATGCCAGGATAAATCACTAGACCAATGTTGTACTCTGCTGCATTACTCATAATTCTAATTTCTCTATACTTTCGTGTTGGGATTCACTGCTAGAGTAAGATTGATTACTTAGCTGTGCCTAGTCCTCGATCGAGTACACTTTGTTGAGAGAAAATGGCTAATTTGCAAAGTTTATTTCATGCTATGGCTACCGCCAATGATGAACGTCAATTGCGGCTAGCTTTCATGGATAACGTTGGAGAGCATTTTGGCGTGCAGCGTTGGGGTATTTACCTTACCGATGAGCAATCTCGGCTAGCGAGTGTTGATGTTTCTGGTGTTCCTGAATCCTTAGTAGAGCGCTATGAGCAAGTAGGTAGAGCTGTAGATCCAGTTATGCGCTACGTTGTTGAGCGTCACGCACCAGCCCATGAAGAATTAGTCTTACCCCCAGGTGGTTGGAAGCAATGCGATTTGTACCAGAATTGTTGCGCCTACTACGACCACGAACACATCATGACAGGCCCTATTGTCGGTGCTGGTCAATTAATTGGCACAGTTCACTTTGCCCGTGTTGGTCATACACCTGCTTTTAGCAGCGATCATCTGGCTGATTTAAGTGCCTTATGTCTTCATCTATCAGCTTGTTTGGCAATGATAAAGCGATCGCCACAACAATTCAACTCACCGCTAGCGCATCGCCTCACCCCCCGCGAACGGCAAATAGTTGAATTAGTAGCACAGGGCTTAACTAACGCTGAAATTGGTGCAAAACTTTGGATTACAGAAAATTCCGTTAAGCAAGCTCTCAAAAGGATATTTCGCAAATTAGAAGTTGTTAACCGTGCCGAAATGGTAGCGCGCTCTCAAAATGTTTTGACTGCATAGAGGATTGTTTTTATGACCCGCCCTCGCATTCTGCAACCAGGTACAAGCTATACATTTAGTAAATATTTTGAATTGCCCTATGCCCCAGCTGACATCCTTGCAGAATTTAATTGTACTTATGAACGTAAGCGGCTGGAGTTACCAAAATATGCAGGTGAACTTAAGTGTTTAGATTTTTTGAGTCGTTACTTGCCAAGAAATTTAGCCTACGTTAACCCCATCAGCGAAATGGCAAGAAGAGAGGTATTAATTGCCCCTACATTATTAGAAATTTGTGCCGAAACTCAAACCCAATTAAATATTGAATATCCGATAAATATTAACGAGCAGCTAAAAGGTAGCTTTGATTATTACATAAATAGTAATAGCAGTAATAGCCATACAGGAATGCTAGTAGTTGAAGCTAAACAATCAGATTTAGGTCGGGGATTTACGCAATTAGCAGTAGAATTAATAGCCCTTGACCAGTGGATACAATCAGAAACACCCCTGCTTTACGGCGCTGTTACTACAGGAGAGGATTGGCGATTTGGGATATTTAACCGTCAACAAAAATTAATTTCTCAAGACTTAAAACTTTATCGCGTTCCTGAAGAATTAGAGGAATTATTACGCGTTATTATAGGAATTATTGTTACCCCTACTGAAGATAGGGCGTAGGGTATTTTGATATAATCCTACACCCAAGAGATAACAATAGAGAGGTATTAAGACCTTTGTGCTACACTCACGCCTTCAACTTTCGCAGGTATGATTATGCCATAGTAAATGGCTGCGATCGCAGCTAGAGCATTGACCCAAATATTATTACCAAAAAGTGGCATGAACCCAAATGAGGTTTTAGCAAATGGCAACAATCCCATGATTGCCAAGACAATATAAGCTATTGCAAAACCACGATTGAAAATCCGGGAACTGCTAGCACTGATAAAAGAAGCAATCCCCCATAAACCTACGGCACATCGCACTATGTTATGCAAGAAATTAGTAGGAAATAGTCCAAATATATAGCCAAATCCCGCAGAATACGCATTAGTAGATTCATTAAGTGGGATATAAGACATGTGAGTTCCTGGTATTGAAACTAAAGCTGGGATAAATCCAGCTAAACCTAACAGTAAATAGATAATTCCAATACCCAAAGCACAGTAACGCTCTGCCATTTTTGCCGCGTTGGTATTTTCCATATTCTCTTTTACCTCAAAATCCTGAAATTATTCACAGAATCTAATCCGCTAATGCAATATCACTCAGCTAACGGAATTGAGAAAATTAACTGTATTTCTATTAATACCGTTGCTTTGCAATATCTAACACTTACTATTCAACTTAAATTTTGTTAGCTTCACTCTATCGAAAGGAGGGATTAAAATTAGAGATTAGAGTATTTACTTGTTATCAATAGATATATAAAATCTAGCTGTTACTTAAATCATTATAATTGTGAATTAGCACTCGCATTCTTAAAGCTGAAATTCCTAAAATTTACTCTATCTAAGGAATTAAATATTTACAGACATCAACTTTAAAAAAGTAGTATTGTTTGAAATGTATGGAAATATTTGATAGTAAATATTGCTAATCTAAAATCCAAAATTAAATCCCCTCTCCTAAAATTAGAAGAGGGGATAAAGGTGAGATTATGCCGGATAAATCCTTAGGCGGCGATTTGGTTCCTCACCAAAACTATGAGACTTGAGTCGATAATGTTCTACCAACTCATGTTGCATTTTGCGGACTTGGGGAGAACGAGGTAGTAACTCCACTGGTTGTCCTTTGGGAATGACTATCTGCTCAACAGCGAGTCTAGCTTCTTCCAAAGCATCCATTTCGTCATCACTACCACTGTGCAATAACAGTTGCAGATCTCGATCATCAGCAATTTCTGGATCGTCAATGTTCAGCAACCGCCGTAAAGCACGGGTAATTTGGGGGATAGTGCTGGACTTAATCATGTGGATGGGCACATGACGCGCTTTTGCCATTTGCCTTAATTTGGCGTGATTTTTGACGTGCGATCGCAGTGCCAAAATTGCATCAGCACTATCGATATCTTTTGTCAATACCACTGGCAAAGTGAGTACGCTAATTACCTGCTCTAGTTGATGACGGCTAACACCATAGGGGTAAACGTGCAGTGGCAAATCTTCGCCGTTTGGCCCTGGTTGTCTGCTGCTAAGGTCAACAGCCTCGGAGTAATTAAACGATTCATCCAGCAAGCGGTCGAACTCACTGCGTCCTGTGACTCTTTCCCGTTCTACAGATATGGGTGGTAAGGCTACCATCTGTCCTGACGAACGCCAGCCATTAGAGGTGCGTGAGCTAGCAAAGGAGTCTTCCGCAGTTGCTTGCTGTCCGCCACGACCATTGACTACTGACAACTGGCGGGTAATTGCTACCTTGCCATTGTCGTCAACTGTTCTGGTTTGTGGACTAGGCTGGCGACCCCGCAGAAGAGTATCTACTGTATCAGCAACACTTTCGTGTACTACCCAGCGTTGCCGTTCTAACATTTCCACAGCAATCTCAAAGGTAGGAGGGGCTTTGCGTTCCAAAACAGTCTTTTGACTGCCCCTGCGTCTAGCTTCGTCATCTCCTAATGTCACCGCTTGGATACCCCCCACTAAATCAGAAAGGGTGGGGTTTTTAATCAGGTTTTCTATTTGGTTCCCATGAGCAGTACCTACCAGTTGTACACCTCGTTCCGCAATGGTACGAGCTGCCAAGGCTTCCAGTTCTGTGCCAATTTCATCAATGACGATGACTTCTGGCATATGGTTTTCTACTGCTTCAATCATGACTTGATGCTGAAGCTCTGGATGAGCTACTTGCATCCTTCTGGCGCGACCAATAGCAGGGTGGGCAACATCACCATCCCCAGCGATTTCATTGGAGGTGTCGATAATTACTACTCGTTTATTGAGTTCATCTGCCAAAACCCGGGCAATTTCCCGTAAGGCAGTTGTTTTACCGACCCCTGGTCGCCCCAGCATCAGAATCGATTTACCAGTTTCTACCAAATCGCGAATCATACCAATGGTGCCGAATACTGCTCGACCCACGCGACAGGTCAAGCCAATAATCTTGCCAGTACGATTGCGAATGGCGCTGATCCGGTGCAATGTTTGCTCGATTCCTGCCCGATTATCTCCGCCAAAGGTTCCAACTCGCTGAATGCAATCATCTATTTGTTCTTGAGTGACAGGCTTCTCGCTCAGATACTCAGCTTGATTAGGAAAGCGAGCCTCTGGGCGACGGCCCAGATCCAAGACCACTTCTACTAAAAAGTCTCGCTTGGGATGATTATCTAGTACTTGTCGCAGGTCTTGGGGCAAAATGTCTAACAACTTTTGGAGATCGTCTGTAATCGTCATGCTTTACTATGGTGACGTTTTTAGAGATAACGAACGAGCGATTAGCGCTCCTGTTGTGACTTGAGCTGGGAAACGAGAGAATGGGCAAGCTCTACAGCCTGCCAGAGTAGTACATCGTCCTCTTCCAGGCGGATAGTCGCCTTAACATTGGTTTTACTCACCTCCTTATTTTCTAACTGTTCCAAAATTGGTGACAGCAGTACACGGGCGTAGCTACCATAGGCCACCCCAGCAATTTTGGATTTTGGATTTCGGATTTTGGATTTTAAATTGGAATCTTCCAATCCAAAATCTAAAATCGGCAATCTAAAATCGTTTAGCAGTTCCATTGCTTTTAACTTGGCAACAGTGTAGCTATTAGTGCCACCTGCTAACTGCACATATCCTGGTAACTTAGCTGCCAAAACTTTTTGTCCTAATTTCACCGCTGCTAAAGTCGTACCATCTCCTATATCTCCACTCATCGGCCGACCATCAGTTTGCCAAATTAAGGCATGGGGTCGCGGGTGCATTAGGTCATATATTGCTTTTAGGTAATCAATCATGCCTTCGCCGTCGGGACAGCTGATCGCTACTAACTTTAATTGCGCTACCCAAGGTGAAATTGCTTGCCATAGACGTTGAAACTCGGCTAACCGCCCTACTTGTGTATGAATTTCTACGGCATCTACTCCTGTTGACATTACTAATGGTGCGATCGCCCCCGGCGTTGTCATATATGAGCTTGTATAAATTATATCATAAGGACAAATAGGGATGCAACGACCACAGCCGTAGCACTTTTGGGATACGACACCTGAGTAGTTATCTTTTATACCATTAAAAACAATTGCTTGTGCTGGACAAATGCTTTCACAAGGTCTATGGCAATCTTGGGGACACTTCAGAGGATTAAATTCTGCCTTACGAAAATGTGGGTCTTCACCATCATTTAGGCTGACCATCAAAAATGGTAAGTTTCCTTGGGATTTAAAACCCCGCTTTTGAGCTTCACCAGATAGGGTTTTGGCTACTTGCAGCGCTTCTTGTGCTGCAGCAATCACCGCTGGATCAGCTGCCACATCTATACAGTCAGCGCCCGCCAAAGTGTAGGCTAATGTTAAACTTCTGACCGCAGGCAGATGCTGGAAACTGGCTCCACAGATGAGCTTGAACCAGCGACCTTCTTTGAGAGATTGTAAAGGGGCAAACAGATCAGTCACATTTCTATTATGCTTTTACGGGACTAAAAAATGTAGTCCCTTATAGGTAAAAAGTCGCGATTTCTTTATATTTTCATTTGGGGACTGGGGATTGGGGATTGGGGACTGGGGATTAGGGACTTGAGACTGGGGACAAGGAAGTAGAGGAAGCACAGGAGTAATAAAAAATCCCCATTACCCATTACCCAATGACAAATGACAAACACCTTTACGAATATTCTGGTTGTTCTAAAGGAATTTCAATCACAAATTCTGCTCCTTCTCTTGGCGAGGAGAAACAAGCTATCTTGCCTCGATGCTTTTGCACGACAATCTGATAGCTAATTGATAACCCTAATCCACTGCCTTGGCCTACGGGTTTGGTGGTAAAAAATGGATTAAATAGACTCGATTGCAACGACTCTTCTATTCCTAAACCATTATCCGCGATCGCAATCTTGACTGTATTGGCCTGTGTTAATTCTGTACGAATGCGAATTTGGGGATTTTGAATTAACAAGGAGGCGTGAGGACAATGCTCATTTTCTTGACTATCTCTTGTTGGACTATGAATGGCTGACTGATCTAATGCATCGATGGCATTATTCAGCAAATGCATAAAGACTTGATTTAGCTCACTGGCATAGCAGGTAACTAATGGTAAGCTTTCATACTCTTTTAGTATAGCAATTGCCGGACGATGTGTTGTTTCCCGGAGTCGATGCTGTAGCATGACTAAAGCACTATCAATGCCTTCATGAATATTGACCTGCTTCATCAGCGCTTCGTCATGCCTGGAGAAGTTTTGTAGTGCGATCACTATTTCTCGGATACGATCTGCACCTCTGTACATAGCGCCCATCAAAGTTTGCAGATCCTTCGTGACAAAATTTAAATCTACTTCTTTAACTATTTTCTCTATCTTGGCTGTGGGTTGGGGATATTCTTGTTGATATGCAGCAATGATGTCTACTAAATCTTGTATATATTCTCCAGCATATTGGAGATTACCATAGATAAAACTAATGGGATTATTAACTTCATGGGCAATCCCAGCTACTAATTGCCCGAGTGCTACCATCTTTTCATTTTGAATTTGTTGGACTTGAGCAGCCTTTAAACTATCAAGCGCATCTTGCAATAAAATATTTTTTTCTTGAATTTGAATTTGAAACAATCTCAAATTAATTTGATTTTCTATTCGGGATATAACTTCTGCGCCGTGAAATGGTTTGGTGATGTAATCAACGCCTCCAACATCAAAAGCTTTGACTTTATCTAACACATCATCAAGGGCACTAATAAAAATTACTGGTACTTCAGCAGTCACGCTATCGCTTTTAAGTGCTTTACAAACTTGATATCCATCCATTTCCGGCATATTAATATCCAGGAGAATGACATCTGGTAAAACGACTCGACAAGCAGTTAGTGCCATTTTGCCATTTAAAGCTTTGCGGACTTCATATCCTTGTGATGTTAACATTGCTGATAAAAGCCGCAAGTTATTGGGGGTATCATCTACCACCAAAATGTTACCTTTATGATTGTTTTTGTTATTTAAATTCATCTAACTAAACTCTGTCTTAAAAATAGGGGCTAGTAACTAGGAGCTAGCTAAGAGAGATATTCATGCTTTAGCTTTAGGAAATGCCTTCTGGTACGTTCGTTTTGCCTTACTTTAGGAAATTTCAGAAATTGAATTATTCAATTTTGAGTGCAAAAACGATGATTCAGATTCCTCCTCTGGTTCACCTACCTAGACAGCGGGATATTTTTTAGTTAAAAGTCTTGAAGAGTAGATTTATAGTAGACTTTCCTCGAGAAAGACTAGATTATTGCCTACATTGATGCATGAATAACTAGGTTAAAAATCAAAGATGAAAATTGTAAATAACGTTTAATGTGAATTAAGCCTTGAAACCCTTAAAATTTCGTAAATAGTCCCGAAAAAATGATTTTGAATGAATTTTGAAACTCTTATGGGATCAGAGGCGTTTCTAATTCACATTAGGCGTAAATACTAAAATTTGGTAGTTAGCAGCAGTTTTTTAGGAGCAACTGCATAGGTGGCGTGCTACCTGCTATCAATGGAATTAACAAGTTCACTTCTCTGTTCCCTTTTCTCCTTGTCCTTTTGCCTGTTTTCTCTTGTTTTTTGAGGAAGAAGTTCAATCTCTTCGCAACCAAGTCAAGTAAATTCAACCTTCACCAAGGAACTTCAACTCAATTAGTAGCGTGACTAGGGGCATAGTATCATCACAAATTTGTTGCACATATTCATATTGAGTTTGGTAACTATCTAAAGATAGATAAATTATTAATTGGTCATAATAATTATAAGTAGATAACCGTTTTTAAGCTCATCACCAAGCTTAAAAAGCTAAAATTCCGTAGTCTCTACGCCAAAGTCATTGAATAGTGGGTAAGATCCCTTAACAATAGGGCTGAAAACTGCAAGGCAGAGAATTTCATAACCTCATTGACACAAAACGTAATCTCTGCTTGCAAGATGCCGTATTTTTCTTGAGCCTAGATAAAATTTCCATTTCATACCAGCTTTGAAGATAATAGATCAAGATAGTACCCTGATGGGTACTATGAAATTTGCAGTAGAATTTTCAAAATGATGTCGTACATCTTGCCTTTAGCCAAAACAAGGTGGCACAAATGTTGATGGGAATTAAAAAATGCTTATACTCCCACACAGTAACTCCTAGGCGGCGAAACTTATAGCGATAAAACTACGTCTGGATAGAGGTGAATTATCTTCGCTCCTCTTATCAGGTGCAAAATGTCAGCCTTTTTCAAATCCTACACAGCAAGAGTGTATCCGATTTGACCATAGCTGGGCAGGTTGCTTTCTTTGAGTCGCTAAGACATAAGGTTTACAAAAATTTAAAATTTCCAAATTGGAAATGAATGCCTTAAATAGTCGAGTTTATAAGACTTGCAGCTTAAAGGTTTAAACTAGCACCAGATAATTTTGCATAACTTGAGTCCTTCCAGACGTAAATAACAATGGAATCACTAAAATTTTTCATCACAAAGATGAAATTAGGGGCAGCTGCCAATACATTAAGTTAAGTGCGACAAATGGGGGTTGTGATGCAAACTTTAAAGCAGGGTTTTGAGGAGCGCAATCTCGCTATGGTAACGGAAGCAGAAAAACTAGCGCAATATTGGCGAACTCGTCTATTGGCGGATTGTCCAGAACAAAGCGCAGCCACCAGAGAAAGTATTGTTCTGTGGCTGTTAGGACGTGATTCTCAACGCTTAGATCTGCTCAACCCCAAGGAACTGGAGATTGCCAAGCAAGCAATGGAATATCGTTATCGCATTTTGCAGCAACGTTACTTGGGGGTAGGAAGAGAACGTGCTTATCGCAACCTCACAGCGCGGTTAGCTAGTTTAATGACACTGCGGAATAAAATTCAGACTTGGGTGTCTTTGAGCCGCGATCGCCAACGTAGCGTCATCGATGTATTACAAGAAGTACTTCAGGAATTGCTGCAAAGCGATACCTATATGCAAGAGCAAATGGCAACGATTGCGGAAATTACTAGCGATCGCAGGCTGCGAGATACGTTACTATTTGCCAGCATCGAAGAATATTGCTTGCGACCAGTACGCAATCAACCGCTATTAGTTTACCGTTTTGTCAACTACCTACGGCGGACTCAACGTGGTGGTTTAACTCAAGTACCTAGTAGTGACTTGATTAGGCTAGTTTCTGAAGAAATTCTCACCGATGACAATGATAACCGGGTGAACTTGGTGGATAGCCAGGCGATCGCAGAATATCAAGAAGCACAAGAACAAGAAGAACAACTTGTTTTGAGGCAAACAATACAGGAAGAATTTGAAGCCTATTTACAAGAAAATCTCGGGTCAGAAGCAGTAGAGTGGCTGCGGCTGTATTTGCAAGGTAAGCCTCAAGAAGAAATCGCCAAAAAACTAGGTAAGCAGATTAAGGAAGTTTACCGACTGCGAGAAAAAATCAGCTATCACGCTGTACGGGTTTTTGCTCTCAAAGGAAAACCAGAATTAGTGGATAATTGGTTAGGAATTTCTTTGCAGGAGCATAACTTGGGTTTAACGCAAAACCAATGGCAACAACTCTATGAACAATTGACCGAATTGGGGAGGCAAATTTTAGATTTACGCAAAGCGGGTAACTCCATTGAAGCGATAGCTACACAATTAAAACTCAAAACCCATCAAGTGATGGGTGAATGGGGCAAAGTCTATCTTGTAGCCCAGACTTTAAGAACTCAAGAGTAACAAATTTTAGACATAAGCTTGGTATATAGCCTTATGTACTAAAATTTATTACCTTAAAGAAGGTAGCTATATTTATACGAACTAAATGCCCTAATATTCAGGATGATCACAGTCAGCTTTAGGAGTTTTCAATATTGGATTTGGGATTTATCCCCAATCCAGAATCCTAGATATTTCTTTAAAAATATTAGTATTTAATTCAGCTTGCAATAAACTAACCATGTATTGTTCGTTACTACTAAATTAGAGGCACAATAGTACTAGTAATCCACTAATCACAGTTTAAAAGTCTGTCATAATTGTTTCAGTTAGTTTTCCAATTAATAAGTATTATCACTAAATTCCTGTATTTCAATATGGGAATCGTATTTGATTTTTGAAAAAAACTTGATATGGCTTTATTCCTTCTTCCTTGTTCCTTTACTCTGTGGGAACTTTTACCTGCTCCTTTCGGAAATGTGATGAGGAGCTTGCTTCGCCTTCAGGATAAGGGTTTTGCTTTGCAGTACAGCGAACAGGTAAATTCTCAGGTGACAGGGGTTTTTCCCATTGTCGCAACTGGCGTGGAAACCCCCTGATCTACTAAAGGCTAACCTCAACACGCAGTATCTTGCAAAAAAGACTGCACAGCTTCACCTGTTTCCTCTTAGGCTAGTATTTTCCCAAATGAAACTGGATTGCAATTTGATTTTGGTGTGTGAGCAGAAGATTGAAAACCCTCACTTTTGCGCCTTTATAGGCTTAACGATCAGTTTTTAGCTAGAAATAAGAATCTCTGTGAGTGTCACAGTTGCTTTGGTGGAATACTAAGAGCAAATACGAAGTAATTAAATGAGTAAGTAAACATATGTTGTCTTCAGAAGGCAAACTAACTGATAACGATGAAGTTGAACTGCATAGGCCAGTTACAATCCCACTTCCAGGGGAGCCAGAATCGGATACCTCAAGGGAACCACCTACCTCTCGTGAGCAAATATTCTCGCTAATCGATCGTTTTTTGTCGTTAGAAGCTTGCCTTCACCACCAAATTGTACCGTTAGGGTTAAAGGACAAAAAGCTGTTAGTGGGGATTGTGAATCCTCATGATCAAGAAGCCTTAAATTACGTTAGTCGTATTTTGGCTTATATTAATTGCACAATGGTGCCTAAGCCAATTGCTAGCACTATTCACCGGACTATCCTTTCAGCTTACCTCCGCGAAAAGAATACATCCCCATCAAATAGCGAACAAAAGCCTCAGCCAAAAGTAGACTCTACATCAGAAAAACAGGAAGTTAATATTGTGGATGATGAGAACTCCTCAGCAAAAACCTCGAGTGAATTTGACCAGGAAGTAACATTTGTTGAGGAGCAAGCAGATGTTTTACTAACTATTGATTCACAAACAGACTTATTACCCGTCCCCAATACTAATGATATGTCTGGGAACAATAATGCTATCTCTAATTTACAGGGCAAATTCAGGGATATTCCAAAGGGAAAACTTCCAAGCAGTTTAAATACTGCGTCAATGGAAATTCCAGATATATTAACTCCTCTGGATGTATTGGCAACATTAACACCAAGGAAATTATTAGAAGAATTATTAGCAAGAGTCTTAGTGGGAGGTATTGGCCGCTTGTATTTGGAAAGACAGCACGATCAAGGCAGAATACTCTGGAGTGATAATGGAGTCTTGCAATCTGTAATCGAAAATCTGCCTATCTCTGTTTTCCAAGAAGTGATCAATGAATTAAAGCTATTTGCTGATTTACCTGTGACCACACTTGCAGAACCCAAACAGGTAGAGAAAGAATTGCTATATCAACGTAATAGTTTGTTGTTACGCTTGCGAATCATGCCAGGACTTTATGGTGAAGAAGCAACATTACAAGTACTCAGAGGAGCCGCATTAAAGTTTTATCAACAACAACAGTTGAATTATTTGAGCCATGACACCTTGGTAATGACCCAACAATTAAAGTTAAAGTTGCGTGAGTTAGAACAAAGGCTGCTACTGAACACTAACCTTCAATCTGAGCAATTACAAGCTGTTGTGGCGTTGAGTCACTTGGTAGAAAATTTAGATAAACATCTCAACATCCTCAATAGTGATAACCAACCACCAAAAAATGTGAAGTAATCAGTCTGTCAGTAAAACTGCTGATTGCGATCGCATTCATAATTGTTATGTTGTACTAGAATCTCAAAGCTAAAACTCTGAAAATTCACCATTAATTTTGTAAAGATTTTGCTACCGTATGACTGCCAATAATTACGGTTTTAACAATTAATAATAGCTGATCTGATTTTTTACTCTTGAATTAATTATTTACAGATATTTCATGCAGACTGAGGTTTTTAGTGAACTTTTTCCATTACTGAGTACAGCCAATCCTCAGACCTTGGAGTGGCTGCTGAATGTTGCAATTGAACATGAGTATCCATCTGAACGAGCAGTATTAATGGAAGATGCTTGGGGTAATGCAGTTTATTTTGTGGTTTCTGGTTGGGTGAAAGTGCGGCGAACTTCTGGAGAGGATTTTGTAGCGCTAGCAATCTTAGGAAGAGGCGATTTTTTCGGAGAAATGGCAGTTTTAGATGAATCTCCTAGGTCAACTGATGTAATTGCGCTGTCGCCTGTAAAATTGCTGAGTGTTTCTCGAGAACGCTTTATTCAAATTTTGTTTAAAGACCCACATTTGCATCACCGAATGCTGCAATTGATGGTACGACGAGTCCGACAAATCAACCTGCGCCTACAAATGCGCTCTTCTCCGCCAGCTGTCAAATTAGCTCAGACTTTAGTTAGTTTGGGTGAAAGCTATGGGCAAAAATCAGATCAGGGAAGAGAAATTTTTAATATTCCCATCAAAGATTTGGCTGAGGTAACAGAAATCAGTGTTGACGAAGCTAGCAAAATTATGGAAAAGCTGAATGAAAAAGGCTGGATTGAAATTGACCCTACAAATAACGTTATTGATTTAGTCAATTTCAAACAGTTGATTAATTTAGCAAACAAAGTTTAATAAGTGGTCGGCGAAATTAAAGATAATTGGCTGAGGCTGTGATTCTTACAAAGTCTGAGCGGAGGAAACCTCCGCTCAACGCCACTTGCTTTCCGACGCAAGGCGACAGGAACGTAGTGGCTTGACTTTGCGCTTTGTCCTTGGTCATTTGTCATTGTTAGGGGGCACGGCATTGCCGTGCCTTTGCTTATCTGTCACATTCTTTCTGCATTGGTATTAGTTTAGTAGAATCAAGCTTACTTAACCTGATAGTATTTAAGGATGCGATCGCTCCACATTCGCGATAGTTTCAGAACTTGGTTTATAGATAAGAATTAAGATGGCGATTGACTATAAATCTGCAATGCAGTTCGCCAAACCATATAGCCTTGGGGACTCAAGTGTAAACCATCCGTAGTAAATTCGCGACGCATATTACCTTGCTGGTCGCTAAACAAAGAATATAAGTCTATATATTTAACGCCTTGTTTTTTGGCTATGGTTCGCAGTTGTTTGTTGAGATGATAAATGCGATCGTTAGCAATAGCTAAAAGTTTCTCTCGTCTTTCCCAAGTAGATTCTTCACCCCCATGCGGCAAAATTGACTGTACAAAAATTCGCGCTTTTGGATGCACTCGGCGCAAATAATTAATAATTTGCTGTTGATTTTCTAAAATTGTCTCATCGCTAGCTCCTCGAATTAAGTCATTAATACCAATCATCACGAAAATCTCTTTTGGCTGAGTGCGCTCAAATAAATCTAATCTTTTTAATAATCCTTCGCTAGTTTCTCCAGAAATTGCCTGATTGAGCCAATTTCGGTCTTCAGGTAACAAATCTGAGGGAAACCATAAACTCAAAGAATCTCCCGCTAAGATGGTGAGATGCTGAGGAGTTTTTTGTGCAGAAACTTGGGCTTCTTTTTTTAAGATGTCTAACCATTGTTGATAATTAAGTTGGTGACGCGGGCCTAAATCCGATTTCACAACCGGAGGTTCGCTGACTGTAGCCGCATTAGTCGCCCCAACAATATTGGTTAATCTCTGCTGTTGCAAAATGAGCAGCACTATCGCCAACATCAACAGGCCGTTGGTTACTAACGAGAAAAATGCCCAAAGAGGAAAGTTTTTTGCAGAAATGGTCACGGCTAGGGAATTTACCAATTATTTTGCATCAAACTGCAAACCACTCCCATCAACTATTTAGTCAATGAGAAATTTACTGTTTGCGTAATCATACTTACAGAGGCTTACACCCTTCATTCAAGTAATATTTTTACCCTGATTTTGGCTAGTGATTTCTCTGTAGTGCTTGGTATCATAACTCAGAGAAATCAAAGTGCGTATAGTTTTAAAAGAATTGGTTTTGGGTAATGGGTAATTGGTAATTGGTAATTGGTATTTTCCCCTTGTCCCAATCCCCAATCCCCAATCCCCAATCCCCTTGTCCCAATCCCCAGTCCCCAATCCCTAATCCAAAAGCAACCGCCCTCTGAATTTTGCCTGATATATGGGGCAAATCATCAAAGGGCGTATAGTAATTCGCTAACAGGTATTTAAATTTAGTGGTTTCGTTGTTCAATAGCCAAATGTCTATTGTTCCAACAAACTTTTGAAGCTATAACGCGTAGAGCTAATTCTTGAATTATTGAGAAACATTCATGCGATCGCTAAATTCGGAGTTGTAACCTTCTTCGCCGTGTTCGTTAATATCTAAACCTTGGTATTCTGCTTCTTCCTTGACGCGTAGACCAACGGTCGCCTCAATAATTTTCAGAATCACCCAAGTACCAACAGCAGCGATCACATAAGCAATCACAATGGCTGCTAGTTCAACTCCTAATTCACCAAAGTTACCACGCAGTACGCCGTCTTTACCACCACCGTTAACTTGGGTAGTAGCAAAGATTGCGGTTAAAATTGCCCCAACTGTACCACCAACACCATGTACTGGGTAGGTATCTAAAGCATCGTCAATTTGGACTTTATGCTTGAAACTAACAGCGTAGAAGCAGACAAAAGCGGTGATGAAGCCAATTAAAATTGCTGATAAGGGAGTTACAAACCCTGCAGCTGGCGTAATGCCTACTAAACCTGCAACTGCTCCTGTAGCAGCACCTACTGCGGTGGGTTTACCGCGTAAAACTGCTTCTAAAATCAGCCACATGAGGGCAGCAGCGGCTGCTGCTGTATTAGTAGCAACAAAGGCTGTGGTTGCTATATTGGTGACTATGTTACCCGAAGTTCCCCCAGCAACAGACAAAGCACTTCCGGCATTGAACCCGAACCAGCCAAACCACAGTAAGCCAGCACCCAACAAAATAAACGGCACGTTATGCGGTGGGCTGAGGCGATCGGGATGTTGTTTACGAGGGCCAAGGACGATCGCGGCGACGAGAGCTGAAACACCAGAACTGATGTGAACTACTGTCCCACCTGCAAAGTCTAAAGCACCTAAACCACCATACAATCCCAACAATCCACCTTTCGCCCATACCATGTGAGCAAGAGGTGTATAGACAAAGGTTGACCACAGCAGCACAAATAGAGCATAGGCGCGGAAGCTCATCCGTTCTGCGATCGCGCCAGAAATCAAAGCTGGAGTAATAATGGCAAACATGGCTTGGTAAATCATGAATGCCTGGTGGGGAATTGTTCCAGCATAGGAAACCACTTCTGGAGGGTTGGAACCTTTAAGATAATCAGTGACTTCTAAGCCCACACCATTCAAACCAAGCCATTGCAATCCCCCGATAAACGGTAAACCGGGTGCGAAGGAAAGGCTATAGCCCCACAGAATCCAGGTGACACCCACGATCGCCATCAACACAAAACTCATCATCAATGTGTTGAGGATATTTCGCGATCGCACAAATCCACCATAGAAGAATGCCAATCCTGGTGTCATTAGTAGCACTAATGCTGCTGAAATCAGCATAAATGCTGTGTCTCCAGTATCAGCAGTCGGAGGAGCAGCCGCAGCAGCTTGGGCAAAAGCATTGCCCATTAACGGCCCTCCCAACAGCAACAGGGTCATAGCCCCAATAATTACAACTTTCTTCAACACTTGTTTTTGTCCCCGAACACCAACATTGTTGTTTCACTTTTGACCAATATAGTATTGTTTTATACTTTATTTTGTCTAAATAAGTTACTCCAATTTAGTTGTTTAGAAAGGTTTATAAAAACATCATACTAATTGCAGATGCTAAATTTTGAATAATTTGTATAAAGATGCAATAATTACATTTTTATATTCTTGTAATGTATTATGTGTTAGCTATATTCAAAGCAAAATGTGTTGAAATATAACTCTTACAAATAATACCTAGAATTAGTTAGTAAGTATGAGCAAAATTCATACTAGATTCATCTGTGGAGTTACATATTTACCTAATTATTCTAGTTTCTATTTGATGAGCAAGTTGAAGTAACCTGTGTTTGTACAATTCAGTAAAAAAATTTTAAACTATATTCTTGGTGCGTACACAATCACAAAAACACTTAACAAAGCTAAACAAGCTCCGATTAAATCGTATTGGTCTGGATGGACACCATCTACCAACCAACCCCAAACCATTGCGATTGCAATAAAAATCCCGCCATAAGCAGCATAAACTCTGCCAAAATTTGCAGGTTGTAGAGTAGCTATTACTCCATACATAGCTAAAAAAATACCACCTAATAGCCCCCACCACATAGGCTTATTTTCACGCAACCATAACCATATTAAGTAACCACCTCCTATTTCAAACAAAGCAGCCCAGACAAAATAAAACAGAGACTTCATCATTAATTTATTAGTTTTTAAATGTGAAATAAAAATCCCACCACCTGTATGTGCATAAAAATTACAGGGGTGGGTTGTTATCAGTAAAATCAAGAAAAAAATCAAACGTTACAAGGTATTAGGTAAATCACGACCTTGTGGAACGTCTCCTGAACTGTAACCTTCAGAAAATCCATCGGAACTAGCTTCTGTAAGAAATCCACTGTAGGCTTCCATACCGTGTTCACCGATATCTAAACCTTCCAATTCCTCTTTACGAGTTACTCGGATACCCAAAGTAGCTTTCAATACCATCCAAAATATGCTACTGAGCAAGACTGTAATACCACCTACAGCCAAAATGCCTACTATTTGCGGAATTAGGGTGCCAAAGCCACCACCAAAGAACAGACCATGTGGGCCTACTGGTTTCCCAGCTAGGTCAACTAACCAAGGATAGCCACCAGGGCCGACAGCAAACAGACCTACTGCCAAAGTTCCCCAAACACCACAAACTAGGTGAACTGAGGTAGCGCCTACAGGGTCGTCAATACCGATGCGATCGAAGAAAGGAACAGAAAAGACGACTATTACACCAGCAACTAAACCAATAATTACAGAGCTGCCAATGTTGATGTAAGCACAAGATGCTGTGACACCAACCAAGCCAGCCAAAATACCATTGATAATCATTGACAGGTCTGGCTTGCCTAAGTACAACCAAGCTGTAATTGTTGCAGCAATTCCACCTACTGCACCCGCCATGTTAGTTGTTAAAGCAATGTGAGTAATTGCGTTGGGATCAGCAGCCATGACTGAACCGGGGTTAAATCCAAACCAGCCTAACCAGAGAATTAAACAGCCTAAGGTAGCAATACTCATGTTATGGCCAGGGAGAGCCACAACTTGTTTATCTTGATATTTTCCAATACGCGGGCCCAAGAATGCAGCCCCCATTAAAGCAGCCCAACCACCAACTGAGTGAACGACTGTAGAACCAGCAAAGTCCCAGAAGCCCATATCAGCCAACCAACCAGCACCCCAAATCCAATGTCCGGTAATGGGGTAGGCAATACCTACAAGTAAGATGCTGAAAATGAGGAAGTCAACAAACTTAATCCGTTCTGCAACTGCACCAGAAACAATTGTGGCGGCGGTTCCAGCAAATACTAATTGGAATAAAAATTTGGCAGCTAAAGGAACACCTGTCCAACTCAAGGCACTAAAAATACCTTTGTAAGCGTCTCCAGTTGCGGGACTGTTATCTGTGCCTCCTAGGAAAAATCCACTCAGCCCAATAAAATCATTCCCATCGCCAAACATTAAACCAAAACCGATTGCCCAAAAAGCTACTGTAGAGAGAGCAAAGACAATCAAGTTTTTAGCTAGAACGTTGACAGCATTTTTTTGGCGGCAGAAGCCGGTTTCTAACATACAAAAACCAGCGTTCATAAAGAACACTAAAAATGCTGCGATCGCTACCCATAAAGTGTCAATAGCAACTTTTAGTTCTGCTGTGGTTGGCCCTGCAGCGGGTGCTTGAGCAAATGCAGCATAACCCCATCCTAAAACTATTAAACTAGCTAAAGCTAGGCTAGCTTGCCAATTGGGGGAGAGCCGTTTAATTGTGCTAGCTAATCTGTCTATATTTGATTGAGATTTTGAACTTTTAAAGTGACTTTTTGCTGTTCTTTGCCTACTTTTGGCTTTTAATTTCTGTTTTTGCGTAAGTTTGAACATTTTACTCCCAACAATTTTTCCAGGAAATACAGGAAATAATATAGTTAAGCCAACCGAAGTAGCACTTGAATCTCATCAACTATTTGTTGATATTTGGCCGTTCAAGTAATTTGGATTGCAAATCAGAAACTCGAATATCCTAATAGGAGTGTAAAGAAAGATTGCTACTTTTGTAAATATTTTTTCCAAATTTCAAGTTGACTCAAGCAGGAATTATTAATTGTGAAAAAGTCAAGCCTGATTCACTAAATCTTTAATTTTTAATGATGAAGCTTAGAGATGTACTCCTTCATCTTTAATGAGAAACCACCACAACATTTTAGAGAGTGAAAATTCACCTCCATAACAAAATTTTGGATGCCATCTAAAATTAATTTACAGGAATCATACAAGTGATTTCCGTAGATAACTTTTATGCAGGCATTAATAAATTTGATTGATTGTCTATGTTACCAAAATGATAATTCTGTATCAGGAGATACGATTTATCTATAAGACCGCTTTCTTTGGCATTTCAATGTAAGAACACAACAAACTGAAATTCGATATTGTCAGGATTTTCCGACATCTCAATCAAAATATCTGTAAGAATATTAAATTTTTATAACAAAAATGAATAAACTTACTGTAAGTAAAAGATGTTTTAATATTTACATTGCATTATTAAATACAATAGTTAGCCGTATTGTTTCTAAGTAAAGGGTTAATAAAATAACATCAAAAATTACAATTAACCCTCATGTATGAATTTAAATTTATGGCAATTCCGTTTTGAGATATTCTTGATAGCCCAGTTGTTCTAGTTTAGCTTGCTTTGCCATTACTGATTCTGATAGAATTTGCCGATATTTTTGGACTTTTTCTAATAATGCTGGTTGATGGCTAGCAAGAATTTGCACCGCTAAAAGTCCGGCATTTTTAGCATTACCAATTGCTACTGTGGCTACAGGAATCCCACCAGGCATTTGTACAATTGAATACAAAGAATCAACACCTTGTAAATTACGAGTAGCAACAGGAACACCAATTACCGGGAGAGGAGTTAAAGCAGCAACCATTCCGGGAAGATGAGCCGCTCCACCAGCACCAGCAATAATCACTTTAATACCGCGTTGGTGTGCTGTTTGTGCATATTGCACCATGCGTTCTGGGGTACGATGAGCAGAAACGATCGCCACTTCAGCTTCTACACCAAACTCTTCACAAATTGCGATCGCATCTTTCATGGTGGGCAAGTCAGAATCGCTGCCCATGATAATACCGACAATGGGAGACATAAAATTTTAGATTTGGGATTTTGGATTATTGCCGACTATTACATCTAAAATCGGTTGAGGTTTAGTTATTTTCCCGTCAATGTGATGACTAAAGCAACACCAAGAGCGATCGCCAAGAATGTAGATATCATTAATGCCAGAGTCCCAGGGTATAAAAACTTGCAGATGCTCTTGATTAATGAGGCTGGAATTATCGAGCAAATTCTGCCGATGACTACTGTATTTAAGCGAGTTGCTGGGCCAGATTTGCAAGTTTTAGATATTGCGGGTGATTGGATTTCTTTAGGCGGTGTTGATTTACAGATTAATGGGGCTTTAGGTTTAGCATTTCCGGAATTAGAACCTAATAATGCTGAGTTATTGCCTAAAATATCGCAATTTTTATGGGATGCGGGCGTTGATGGTTTCTTGCCTACATTAGTAACAACTTCTGTGGAAAATATTCAGCGATCGCTAGCAATTATCGCTGATTTTATGCAAACTCAAACCACAGGTTCTCAAATTCTGGGTGTACATTTAGAAGGGCCATTTTTAAACTCTCAAAAGCGCGGCGCGCATCCTGCTGAATATCTCTTGCCTTTGACGCTAAATGAAGTGAAGCGGGTTTTGGGTGACTATGCCCATGTTGTGAAAGTTATCACCCTCGCACCAGAGTTAGATCCAACTGGGGAAGTCATTCCATATTTGCGTTCTTTGGGCATCACCATCAGTTTAGGGCATTCTCAGGCGACAGCCGCCCAAGCACAACAAGCCTTTGAATTAGGCGCAACAATGGTTACCCATGCTTTTAACGCTATGCCACCATTACATCACCGCGAACCAGGATTATTAGGCGCAGCAATTACCCATCCTCATGTGATGTCTGGTTTTATTGCCGATGGACAGCACGTTGTGCCCACAATGTTACAAATTCTCATTCGTGCGGCTTGTGGATTATTCCTCGTCAGCGATGCCTTGGCACCTTTGGGATTACCCGACGGCTTGTATCCTTGGGACAGTCGGCAAATAGAGGTTAAGCACGGTACAGCAAGACTACCTGATGGAACACTATCTGGAACAACTTTACCCTTGTTAGTTGGTGTGCAAAATTTAGTGAAGTGGGGCATTTGTGACATAGAGACAGCCATTATACTGGCTACTGATGCACCTAGACGCGCGATCGCACTCCCAGGCATTTCTCCCAGCCAACCCGCCAATTTATTGCGCTGGCATTGGCAGGAAGCTACACGAGAGTTGACTTGGCAGCGATTGTTCATGTAAATTTCTGTAAGCTTAAATTTCGATTATCATCTAATTATTTAACTTTTGTAAAATTTAAGGTTTTCTTTAGAATTAATAATTTAATATTTTATTTAGATTCTTCGCAGCACTTTTATGGATTTGCAGGAATCGGAGAGTTGTAATGAATGTATGCCTTGTGAACTCCAAGATTTTACGTCAACTGTGGTCTGTAGTTGAACAAACCCAAACCAGCACTCTGGTGGGATTGAATGATACAGACTTAGCCAAGCAGTTGTTAGGACAGGTTGATAGCAAAACAGCACTCAGCCGTGAAGAAAAGAATTCGTTAAGTGATTACATATTCTCTAGAACTCAACTCATACGTGATTTAGCTTTTGCACGGGCGGCATAAAACGTATTAAATATTACCGTGTTAGTTTTGCTTAATGTTTAAGTGAAGTTTATATTTTTAACTTCGGTATTGAAAACTCCCATCGTCATATGGATTCTCCCAGTTACCTCAGCTTCACAGTGCTGGGGTTTTTTATTGTAATTGGGCATGGGGCATGGGGCATTGGGCATTGGGCATGGGGCATTGGGCATTGGGCATCGGGCATTGGGCATTGGTGATTTTACTTCTATTACCCATTACCCCTTACCCCTTACCCATTACCCATTACCCCTTACCCATTACCCATTACCCATTCCCCATTCCCCAACTAATACCCAGGTTCTCCCAGCAATACAATTGAGCATTTCAATTCTCTAAGCACTTGGGTTGTGACGTGGCTGACGGCTAATCCGCCGGCGGTGCGATAACGGACGGAACGTAAGACGGCTAAATCAAATTTCTCAGCTTCGCGGATGATGACTCTAGCGACATCATCACCCTTAATGGTTTGAATGTTGGTATTTACCTGTAACTGACTTTTAGCAGCGATATCAGATAATTGAGCAGCAAATCTGTCTACTAAATGTGGGGGAGTTTTGCGATCGCTCACATGTAACAATACCACTTCTGCTTGATTGACATCAGCCAAAATTTGAGCAAACCTAATAGCGCCTATGGTTTGGCGTGTTAAGTCCCCCACTGGTACAAGAATTCTTTGAATAGTTGTGGGGCTACTTAAAAGGCGTGTTACAGCCACCGGACAGTGAGAAGACCAGAAGACACTATCAATCACACTACCAAATAACCTGGCCCGCAAACCTGTTGTCCGCGACCAACCCATAACAACCAAACTAGCGTTTTGTTCTCGACTAGTGCGGCTAATTCCTAAAGCTGCATCATCATCAATCCGAATTGCTGGTGAAACTTCTACGTCAAATTCTTGACTGATTTCTCGAGTTAAATTTAATCTTTGCTTACTTTCCTCCAGTGCTGTAACTAATTGCGGATCATCCATTTGGATATGAGCTTTAGTAATAGCTAATGGCACAATTCTTCCCGATTCATGACGACCAATCAGGGCTGCCATTTCTATCAGATAGCGTTGGGTTTGGGGATTGTATATCGGTACGATAATTGTAAAGGGATCGTGTTTATCTTCTACTAGTTGTTCCTGTGAATTATCCCACCAATTTGTCAGCTTATCTGTGGCAAAATCTGATTCAGAAACTTGTAATGCAGTTGCAACCCTGGCGGTGATTACTGGGCCAAGAATTGCGGTAACTAGCATTAGCACAATCACACTGTTTAATACACCTTCGCTAATTAACCTTTCACCTGCAGGATTGACAGTTTGATACGCAACCAATGTAGCTGCTAGAGTAGCTGCTACCTGTGGTAATGATAATGACCACATAGTTAGCATTTCTGCTGTGTTGTAGCGGTAAAGCAGTTTAGCTAAAAATGCTGCTATAAATTTACTACAAATTAAAGCTACTACAATTACTACAGTTAACCAAATAGAACTGAGAGTTTTGATAAAAGCCGGAATATCAATTAATAATCCCATGTCTACAAAGAAACAAGGGATAAACAAAACACTCCCAATAAACTCTACTTTTTCTTTGACTGGACTGCGTCCGAGAACATCGTTAACTGCTAAACCTGCTAAAAATGCACCTACAATTTTTTCAACTCCTATTATCTGCGCTCCTACAGAAGCTAAAAATAATGCTAATAATATAAATAAAAACTGATTACTTTGTTCATCTCCAGTGCGGCGAAAAAACTGTTTTCCTACCCAGTCAAAGCCAAATAGAACTACTATAGAGTAAATAGCTAAACCGCCTAATAAAGTTGCCAAGCTAATAGCTGAGAATTCCCCACCATGAATTCCCACACAAATTGCTAGTACTAATAAAGCACCTGTATCGGTAAAAATAGTAGCACCGATTGTCACAGTAACGGCTTCATTGGTAACTACTCCCAAACGGCTGACAATGGGGTAAGCCAAAAGAGTATGTGAGGCAAGTAAAGAACCAATTAAAACCGAAGCATTCCAACTAAAATTAAATAAACGCCCGGCAGCAATTCCTGCAATCAATGGTACTAAAAAAGTTAAAGCTCCAAAACCTATGGAGCGATTTTTAGTTTTACGGAACTGTTCTAAATCAATTTCTAACCCTGCTACGAACATCAAATAAATTTTGCCAATATCCGAGAGCAGTTTGATAGTATCAGACTCAGAATCTAACAACTTTAAGCCGTTTTGTCCTAAAACCACACCTGCTATTAGTAAACCCACTAATCCAGGTAATTTCAACCGTTCAAATATTGGAGGTACAGTAAAGATTACTGCCAAAAGAATTGTAAAGGCAATAATAGGAGTTTCTGCTAATGAGCTTAGATTCATTTTTAAACAAGAAAGGTATTTGGTAAAATTAAGCATTCTAAAATTAATTTTAGAATGCTTATAACATAACAATTTGATATTGTTATTTCACAAATTGTTATGTTTTCAGAAATAATATTTTATAGCTTAAAGGGTGTAGTAGTTTTTGTAATTCTACCTTGAGATAGTGTTTCTTATATCTATAGGAAGAAATAATCTATGCAAACTGAATATTTAGTTAAGTTTGATATAGCCAGATTATTTAAATATTTGATAATAGCAAAATCTTGCCAATAAATTATGATTATTATATCAAATTTAAAAAATAATGTGACAGATTGTAGGGGCAAGGCAATGCCTTGTCCTCTAGAATATCATTGATTTGTCGCAAACATTATTTGATGTGGTATTAGATAGCAGAAATATTTAATTTTTGAAGAAAGTAATACAATTCCCAAAGGCTTTTTCCAGCAACTTGTTGCCTAGCTACGCAAGTATTTTCCCATACAAGTAAAATATTAATCTAGAAAAATCTTTAAACTGAAGCGTTCTGCATGGTTCCTATCAATGATAATTTTAAGCATTGGGAGACCTTAGAAATGGAAGTTTATGAACGCAGCCGACGATAAAACGATTGTTCGTGAGTATTTTAATTCCACAGGGTTTGACCGATGGAAGCGGATTTATGGCGATGGCGAAGTTAACAAAGTCCAGCTAGACATCCGCAATGGACATCAACAAACAGTGGATACAGTAATCGGCTGGTTAAAAGCTGATAACAATTTAGCAACCTTGTCAATTTGCGATGCTGGGTGTGGTGTAGGTAGTCTCAGCATTCCTTTGGCAGCAGAAGGTGCTAAAGTCTACGCCAGTGATATCTCTGAAAAAATGGTAACAGAAGGCAAGGAGAGAGCCTTAGAAGCTTTGGGAAGTTCTGAAAATCCTACCTTCGCTGTGCAAGATTTAGAATCCTTAAGTGGTAGTTACCATACTGTGATTTGTTTGGATGTTCTCATTCATTATCCTCAAGATAAAGCCGATGAGATGATTTCTCATTTATGCTCATTAGCACAATCACGGTTAATTTTGAGCTTTGCACCTAAAACCTGTGCGTTGACTCTACTTAAGAAAATTGGTAGCTTCTTTCCCGGCCCCAGTAAGACAACTCGCGCCTATTTGCACCGCGAAGCTGATGTCATCAAAATTTTAGAAACTAACGGCTTTGCTGTACAGAGAAAATCCTTAACTAAGACTCGCTTTTACTTCTCACGTCTCTTAGAAGCGACACGTGTTTAAGGCACTTCCAAGAATACTACATTGTTAATTGTTGACTGTTGACTGTTAACTGTAAACAGTCAACAATTAGCAACTTTTACGCAGAATAAGTAAGTTGGTGGAAATAAAGCAAACTATGTTAAAAAACGTAAATAGGCTTGAAATCCTTACCAATGACCAATGACCAAGGACAAATGACAGCCTCAGCCAGATATCTTTAATTTCGCCAACCTACTTATTTGATTGTTAGGTGTTTTCTTCATTATTGTGAGCCATAGAAAGTTTTATACTTTCTTTACAAGATTCTTGCTAGCTTTGTGCAATTACTGGAACCTCAGCCAAAGTAAGGTTAGAATCGCAAGCAAGGTTCAACTCTGAGATGGAACTATGAAAACTGCTGAAAAATTAGCCGCAGGTTGGCTACTCACACTCGGATTTATGTTTTTAACCCTATCAGTCTCAGCAGGAATTGAGAAACATAATATGTTGAAGCCAATCCCATCAGCAATAGAGGAGGATGATGGGCCGAACTTTGTTAATAAGGAGGCGTTGTATCTACTAGATACTACTGCTAGGCAAGGTCTAATTTTCGGAGTTCCGACTTTAATTTTGGGGGGATGGCTCAGTTTAGGATTATATCGTCAAAGCAGGCAAGAGAAGAAAGCCATAAATCAACAAATGAACGATCGCCTGCAATCCATTTTCTATCAAATGCTACAAGAAAATAGGGGCAGAATGACCCTTGTCGGCTTTGCAATTAAATCAGACTTACCTGCGATCGCAGCTAGGCAGTATTTAGATGAGAAAGCTAAAGAATTCAATGCTAATTTTAAGGTAACCGAAGACGGCGGTATATCATATCATTTTGAGATTTAACTGAAATCTCTGTTAGCGGTTGACTGTGATTTACCGCTAGCCCATACCTTAATTTACAGCTAGGTCTAATGACGCAGATTTTTTTAAGCATAGCTGCCATTTTAGGCGGTTTATCTGTTGCCGGCGGAGCCTTTGGTGCCCATGCTTTAAGGGAAAAAATTAGTGAGCGATCGCTCGAAATTTTTGACACTGGCACTCGTTACCAAATGTACCACGCTCTAGCACTGTTAATAGTAGCGCTGCTACTGAGTCGTACCGAGTCACCGCCAGCCACTCTTGTAGCAAGTGGTTGGCTGTTTATTATTGGTATTGCTATTTTCTCAGGAAGTCTGTACGCCCTGAGCTTGACTGGTGTGAAATCTTTAGGCGCGATCGCACCTATCGGAGGCGCAGCTTTTATCGCTGGTTGGGGTGCATTAGCGATCGCTGCTTGGGGTTTGAAATTTTAGATTTTGAGACAATTAGGAGTTAGAAGTGAAAAGTGAAATTTTCTAACTCCTAATTCTTGAGCATTTTAGAAGTAGAAATATTCATCACAGAATTATCGAGCCAGATTAGGGCTACGAATAAAGACTTTCAGCTTTGCAATATATTTTATTTGGAGGTTGGTTAAAGTAATTTAACAGCGCTGGACATAGCCAACCTTGCATCTTTTTCTTACTCCAAGAATACCAGTGACCGTTATTTTCTACTCTTAACCAAAATAGTTCTACTTGATAACCAGGGAAAGGATAAGCAGAAAATACCAGTTTGAAACCTTCATCAACATGAGCTACATCTTGAACTAGAGTATCAACTATTTCAGGTGTACCACTGATAAATGGTTCTTGGGCTAATCCCATATATTCATCATCAAATACCCATGTTTGAGATATTCGATATGGATAAATCACCATTAATGAGTTTGCCATGATTTTAATTTGGTTGTAAGTGAATTTTTGACAGTAATTGCTAGCAATATATATTAGTTTTTTAGCTACAAAAATGCTTTTTTATTAATTAATGGTTGTTATAGAAGAGAATCTTTCATTTTTGCTAACACTACGTTTTGAAGTTAATTGAAAGTTCCAAATAGGGCTAGAGAACGACAAGCTGTAGATAACACTGATATAAGAAAAATCCAAAAAAGCCGCAGCTAGTCTTGGAAAGCTGGGGGATTAACTATCTAATCTCAAGATTGTAACAATGATATTTCATTAGTGACACTGTTATTTAAACTGAATTTGCAATAAAGCCAAAATTCTCGGTTTTACGTGAATTTTGTGCTAATTCAGTTTAATTACTGAGTATTAAATTAGAGATACATTAGTAAAGTTGACGAAAATAAAAAGTATAATTCCTAACGCTTAAGGACGTAGTTAATTTTGCAACAAGTATATTTAACTAATATAATTCAATAGTGTTTAAGGTTATAAGGAAATCTTCCGTAGGGTGTGTTACGGCTAAGAAAGGATTTGGAACACAGAAACAATGAAATTTAGCCGTAACGCACCATCCATGCAACGGTACGTTAGGCGATAAAATAGTTATTTCGTGACAAATCATATTGAAAATCAGCGCCCTTCAAAAGGGGGACTTTGATAAATGTTTTCTAGTTACCCCCTTTTTTCAAGGGGGGTTAGGGGGGATCTAATTCTATGCAGCCTCATAAATAATTGGTAAGTAGTTAAACATAATTAATTACACAATGTCATTGCGAATGGAGCAAAGCGGAATGAAGCAATCGCAAGGGCTGGGATTGCTTCGCTGCGCTCGCAATGACTGTAATTAATTTTGCGTGGTTACTTATTACTGCCCCACATCTAAAGTAAAGTAGAAACTCTTGTCAACAACTTTATTACTGCCATCATATTTAATAATAGGAATCATAGCTTGGTGCATTCCTGGTTCAACTTTCCAGCTTTGAGAGAAATTGCCGACTTTATGACAAACACCTGCGTTAATTGGGAACTGGCTAGGAGTTGATAGAAACTTTTGATAATTCTCAACTCCATTTTTGAAAAGAAAAGCTTTTGCCTCTAATTTATTCAGGCTGACTGCATTAGGTACGCAATAGTTGAGATTTAAAACCTTTAAATTGTCTCCTGCTTTGAGTGGAATCCGTTGATGCTTATTCACTTGTAGAGGTTCATCGCTATTAATCTGCACAGTCAGATTAGCAACACAAATTTTAGATTGATTGCATTCTGAATTAGTTTGCTGCAACGAGATTGTAGAAGTAGTAGCAAGAGGAGGTTTCATTTCTGGATTACTTTTGCTGATCAAAGCAACCAAAACAGCAGCACTAGCAGGAATAAGTGCAACGAGGATAGGAGTAATTAATTTTAAAGTTGTAACTCTCATATTTAGTAACTTCCACAAATTTATTTATGTTCAATTACTAGATTATTTGGATGTCTACAACTTGTCTGTATGTGAGAGTAGGAACTATAACTAATGCTATTTTTTAGGTAGGTAGGTCAAAGTAGGTTAATGTTGGATCAAAATAAACTATGCCAGCTTTATTAAAAAAGGTGAATTGCGCTATCACTAATGAAGCCTGCGTAGGCAGGCTACCCTGCGGGAAGCCGCTACGCGTCTATGTATGTATAGCTCCAGACTTATAGTCTGAGAGCGATTTTTGCAACTGCACCTTGATCATTGTAATTATTGCAATACAGCGTTTTTTATGCCAAAATACATCCCAGCTTAGGCTGGTATTATTAATTACTAACAGTTCTGATAACTCATGAACTCAGAAGACGCATTTGAATTTATGAATGGGCTAATTTTGGAAAAAACAAAAATTAGTCTGAATGAATGTGAACGGGATGTCTTTCTGGGAATATGGGCAAGCAAGACTTATGGGGAGATTAGTCAGGAGAAGAATAGAGATTATCAATATGTTAAAGAAACTGGCCCTAAATTATTTAAAAAAATTGGTACTATTTTTCAAATAAATCTGAATAAAAATAATTTTAAGCCAACAATAGAGCAATTATATAGACAGTATACTTTACGAAAAATCTCAGAAATTTCACAGCGCGACGATGTAATTACCAATCTCTCTATTGCACAGCAAGACAGACCTGTTTACACAGATAACCCATTTATTCCCCTGAATGACATCATCACCGAACAGCATCAATTGTTTGGTCGGGAAAGAGAAATTACAAGAGTATTTGAAACTTTAAATAGTGGGAGTAGCGTAGCGCTGATTGGTGAGAAAAAAATTGGCAAGTCTTCTTTACTTCAGGCTATTTACCAACAAGCACCAAATCGACTGCTAAAACCCCGCAAGGCAATTTATCTCAATTTAAGCCTTATTTTTAATGACGATGACTTTTATGATGAACTCTGTAATAAGGTGGAAATCCCTGTAAGCAAAGGTCGGCAATTAATTCGTGAGTTACAAAAACAGCAATTATTGCTTTTATTAGACGAAGTACAACAAATGACTTGGGATGGTTTTACAAGGGAATTTCGTCAACAACTACGCGGTCTGGCTGACGGACAAGCTAACCCACCTTTGCGCTTGGTAATAGCAGCTAGCGAACACTTGGATGTTCTGTTTCCTGATAGCCGAGATAATCCTTCACCTTTTCAAGGTGTTTGCATTGAAGAAGTTATTAAGCCTTGGGGCAAAAATATTGTGCGTGGGTTTATTGACAGTCGGTTAGGGAATACTCAGGTGAGTTTTACGGAAGAGGAAATCATTAAACTAATTCAAGGAAGTGGTGGACACCCGCAACGGCTTATGTATTTGTGTCATCGAACTTACTCACGGTATATGGAGGGTATCAAAACTGCGTTATGAGTCAACACCAGCCTGTACCGCGTTTAAATTTAGCGCCTAAATTACGCCGTCCTCTGTCGCTGTGGAATCCCTTGGATTATCTACGCCTGTTGTACTGGGTATTTTATTTTCCCCAAGCTTTGCTATGGTATGTAGATACTTTTGGGGGTGGGTATATACCTGAAAGTGCAATGAATTGGCAAAATTCCATACAGCGTCAGTTGCTTTTCCAAGGGTTAGTGTTAACAGTAGTTACACTACTAGTTGTCAGTATAATTTTTGAGACGATAGGCGTTCCTGTTGACTGGTTCAGCGTGGCGTTCGGCGTGGTGGTAGGTGCGTACGGCGTGGCGTTCGGCGTGGCAGTAGGCGAGCGGTTGGGCGTAGCAAGAGGCGTGGCGTTCGGCATGGCGCTAGGCGCTGCGCTAGGCGTGCCGCTAGGCGTAGCAAGAGGCGTGGCGTTCGGCATGGCGCTAGGCGTGGCGCTAGCTGTGACCCTAGGTGTGGCGAGAGGCGTGGCGGTTGGCGTGGCGCTAGGTGTGGTTGGTGTGGCGCTAGGCGTGGTGCTAGGCGCGTTAGGTGTGGTGCTAGGTGCGTTAGGCGTGGCGCTAGGCGTGCCGCTAGGCGTGGTGAGAGGCGTGGCGCTAGGCGTGCCACTAAGCGTGGCGAGAGGTGTGGCTGTCGGCGTGGCGGTTGGCGTGGTGCTAGGCGTGGTGCTAGGCGTGGTGCTGGGCGTGGTGCTAGGCGTGGCTAGAGGCATGGCGGTCGGCGTGGCGGTTGGCGTGGTGCTAGGCGTGTACGGCGTGGCTGTCGGCGTAGCGGTCGGCATAGCGGTCGGCGTGGCGGTTATGCGTCCAGAGAATTGGCTAGTTGGCTTACCTTTGAATTTACAAAAAATCCCAAATGGTAGTTTTTTACTTCCCCGTATTACTTCAATTCCCTTACTTAATCTTGATAAGCAGTTGCAGAATTGGTTGCAACAAGATTGGGAAACAGCTTTGCATAATACTAATGAATTGCTAGCTTATACTCTGCAATTTATTCCTGTTGTACAAGCAGTGAATAAAGTACTTGCCAAAATCCCATCAGAGGAAATTATTTGGCATATCTCTCGGCTAGTTGAAGCTCCTTTTGATTGGAACCTAGTACGTTTTGCCTCAACTTCTCTAGAAGAACAACTAAAATCAGACGCAGTCAAAGAGTTTTTTATTCTCCCTCGTTCTTGGAGGGAAAGGTTACAAGCTCGTTTGCTTACAGACCCCCGCTTAGATACTCCTGCTCGTGCTGCTGCTGCTGGTTTTTGGTATCTGCATGAAGGAGAACCAGCAAAAGCAACAGAGGCTTTTACTGTAGTGCGTTCTCTTCTCTATGGTGAGGAAATGTATACTCTTGCTCAAAATCTTGCAACATTTCACGTAGCTAAAGAACCAGGCTCTATTGCTGCTGTAAAATTATTTACTTTCCCGCCAGAACCCCTTTTACGTCCAGTTACTTGGCAAACAATTACTAGCCTGCGTCGAGTTGTTGAAGATGTCCAGTTTGTTAATCGCAGTGTATCTCGTTCAGCTAAGTCTTTGGCTCTCAATCGCGCTTTAGGAGAACTTACTAACATCCTCAATCAAGCTGATAATTTGCCGCAAGCAGAACGCGGATTAATTGTAGATATTGCCCAAACTTGGCAAGAAAGCTTGTTACAAATCGCTGGTGAGGTGGGGGAATTTACCATCACCAAGCCTGTGGTTAATCCTTATATAGTAGGCGACCCGGTTCAAGGTAATCTCTTTGTTGGGCGAGAAGATATCATCAGACAGTTAGAAGAACTCTGGGTGATGGGTCATCAACTCCAGTCTGTAGTTCTCTACGGTCACAGGCGTATGGGTAAAACTTCTATTTTAGTTAACGCCGCTAATTCTCTAGGTTCAGGGCTTCAGCTAGTTTATGTCAACCTGCTGCGGTTGGGTGATACTCCGCAAGGAGTTGGCGAAGTGCTAATGGCAATAACTGATGAAATTTCCCAAGCTGTTAATATTGCACCACCAGCCGATGCAGATTTGATCAACCTTCCCTACCGGACTTTTGAACGCTATTTCAAACAGGTAGAAGCACAGCTAGAAGGTGGATTAATCATCGCTTTAGATGAGTTCGAGAAAATTGAAGAACTAATAGAAGCGGGAAAAATCCCCCAAGATTTTATGGGATTTCTGCGAGGGTTGGTGCAAATGAGTTCTAAAGTTGCCTTTGCTTTTGCTGGGTTGCACACTTTGGAGGAAATGACAGCAGATTATTTTCAACCTTTCTTTGCTAGCGTCATCCCCATCCATGTAGGATTTTTGAAACGTGCAGCTACTAGGCAAATTCTAGCTAACCCAGGTGAAGACTTTCTTCTTGACTACACCTCAGAAGCGTTAGATGAGATTTATGCTTTAACATCTGGTCAACCTTATTTAGTGCAACTGCTGGGATTCCAGCTAGTGCGCGGCTACAATGACTTTGTGTTTGAACAGGGACGTTCTCGTAGTCCGGTTTTTAAGGTGGAAGATGTCGCCGCAGTTATCAACGATCCTGAGTTTTTTAAGCGGGGACGCTACTATTTTGATGGGGTTTGGGGTCAGGCGATGCGGGGTGCTGATGGTCAGCAGGCGATAATACAGGTACTTGCACCGCATCCTGAAGGGTTAAGTTTAGATGCTTTAGCTGAGTCTACGGCTATGGGTAGGGAACAGTTACAAGCTGCGCTTGGTGTTTTAATGCGTCATGATGTGGTTGCAGAAAATGAGGGAAGTTGGCGAATTATTGTAGAACTGTTTCGCCGTTGGGTTTTGCAAAAACATCATAGGTAATTGGTAATTCGTAGTTCGTAATTCGTAATTTGTAAGGTGAATTTAATGTGAAGTTGCACACATTTTGATCCCCCTAAATCCCCCTTCAAAAGGGGGACTTTGATAGATATTTTCTGGTTCCCCCCTTTTTTCAAGGGGGGTTAGGGGGGATCTAATTTTATGCAGCCTCATAAAGAATTGGCATGAGATGAATTTAAATAATGTTGGCGATAGGTACATTATCTGGAGGACAAGGCAGTGCCTTGCCCCTACGATTGATCAGATTTTGGTGTTCAAGTTGGTATAAGTAGTAGAATAAAAACTTTTAATTTTTAATTCTCGCAACAGTAATAGCTATTAGCAGTTAGCTAATTGCTATCAAATAAAAAAATACTAAATGAACAACTATAAAAACGTTGTTTCGCTACTTTCTAATTCTTCTTCTTCATTTTCAGATTCTTTAACTCTCCGAATGGGTAAGTTGGCAATCAAAGCTGTGGTTCTTTGGTTACTTTCTAAAGAAAACTCCAACCCCTCTGTATCAACTTCTACATAGCGACAGACAATCTCTAGGATTTCTTCTCGCATTTTTTCTAATTTCTGGGGGTCGATGTCGGCGCGATCGTGGGCTATCACCAATTGCAGGCGGCGTTTAACGTGGGTACGACTGGTATCTGGTGAACGAACAAAAAGTCTTTCTAGTAGTTCGAGAATCATTGCTAGTAGGTCTGCGGAGACGGGAAAATATGGTTAAGCAAGTTTTGTCCACAACAACTTTCTCAAACGAGTAAAAATGTTGTCGTGATGTGAGTCGAGTTCAAGAAAATCGACGGTTTCCCCTTCTAATCTCCGTGCAATGTTCTCGAAGGCGGTGGCAGCTATAGAGGGGTTTTCTGAGAGTACTAGAGGTTCGCCACGGTTGGTAGAAACAATCACACGCTCGTCGTCAGGGATGACTCCAATTAAAGGGATGGCAAGAAGTTCCTGAACATCTTGAACAGACATCATATCATTGGCTCGCACCATTGCGGGTCTGATGCGGTTGATTATTAGATGGATTCGCTTAATGCCTTGTGCTTCTAATAACCCAACTACACGGTCAGCATCACGAACAGCAGAAATTTCTGGAGTGGTGACAATCAGGGCTTCTTTTGCGGGTGCGATCGCATTTTTGAATCCCATTTCAATACCCGCCGGGCTATCGATGATCACGTACTGGTACTTTTGGGCCAGTGCGTTCACCAATAATTTCATTTGGTCGGGGGTAACTGATTCTTTGGTACGATTTTGGGCGGCTGGTAAGAGTACAAGATTTGTTTGCCGCTTATCTTTGACTAAGGCTTGTTCTAAGCGACATTCTCTAGCGAGAACTTCTACCGCCGTATACACAATGCGGTTTTCTAGTCCTAGCAGCAAGTCTAAATTTCTCAGTCCAAAATCCGCATCAACTAAGGCTACTTGACGACCAATTTTTGCGATCGCCATGCCTAAATTTGCTGAAACTGTGGTTTTACCCACTCCTCCTTTACCGGAGGTAATGACAATAATGCGAGTCATGATCGAAACACGCTCAATTAGGGTTTAGAAAATATAGTAATTACTTATGGCTCCAGATTCATCCTATTTAATTGACTTCGGGAAAAATCAATAGCCCTAGCGATGCGAATGCCTTGCGATGTCATGTGCGCTACTTCAGGTGAAAACTGTGTAGGCGACTTTTCTGGGGCCCTGGCTACAGCATCGGCAATCCGCAGTTGGGTTGGTTCCATTTGCAGGGACATAATCAAACACTCGCGATTGCCACTAGCACCAGCATGGGCGATGCCACGTAACCTTCCCCACACTAAAATATCTCCATCTGCAACTACGATACCACCTGGATTTAAATCTCCCAAGATAATGACGCTTCCGGCATGGCGAATTTCTACACCAGAACGTACTGTCATTTCTAAATAAAGTGCATCTGCCAAAGGAGTTGGTACAACTTTTGGTTCTGAACTTAAGGAAGTTTCTAGTGGTAACTGTTCTACAGAATAGCCAGAGGAAACAGCTGCGATCGCAGTTTGACGGCGACTGGTAGCCACAGATTTTAGCTGGAGTTGGATTTCATTTAAGACCTCTGCTAGTTCTTGCAGTTGTCTGCTATCTAACAAGCGGTCTTTTGCTAGTAGATGCACTGGTGTATTTGGTACGCGGAAGCGATCTGCTTGTAAGCGTTGGCGCATCTGTTGCCAAATTTCATACCAGTTAAATTCTGCAGCAGGTACTTGTGCTTCGGTCGGTAAAATTAATAATAGTCTTCCCTCCTCAGTTTTCCATTGGACTTGGAGATCATTTTTGGCTTTATTGTCTGGTGATGGTGACTCTAGGTCATCTAAATCCGACAGGGTAGAAATTGAGTCTAAATCTGACATAATAGCAGAATTTTCCGCTTTATCAGGATTTTCTGCATTGGCGATCGCTTCTGGAGTCACAGCATTGGTTTTCCCCTCAGAATTTTCTGAGTTGGCAATCGCTTCTGGAGTCACAGCATTGGTTTCCCTCTCAGGATTTTCTAAGTTGGCAATCGCTTCTGGAGTCACAGCATTAGTTTCCCCCTCAGAATTTTCTGAGTTGGTAATCGCTTCTGTAGATGGAGAATTTGCATCTCCATCCAGGGTTTCTAAATTCGCTACCTCATCAGCAGGTGCAGAATTTACCTCCTCATCAGGGTGTTCTAAATTTGATTCCACATTATTAGGTATAGAATTTACCTCATCCTCAGAGTTATGCAACTTTGAGGTAGCAGAATGTGTCTTTAAATACTGAAGAACAGAATTTAGTTCTGCGTCTGGAAGAATAGAATTTAACTCTATACGAGAGAGGTTAGATTGTGAATCTGCATCAGAAAGTGCAGAATTTGACTCTAAATCGGCAGAATCAGAAGTCATACAGCACCAGCCAAAAAACAAAGAACAAACTGAGCAACGATCAATAATAGATTAGTTGCAACGCGCAATAACATCCTCACCCCAGAAACTACTGAGTGCAGAGTATATCAGAAGAAGGATGAAGTATGAAGTATGAAATTAAAATATTCATCATCCCCAGCGCGCACTACCTCTACTTATAAAGAACCTACAAGTAGCTTGTAGTAGCGAAGATATACATATATTCTTCCCCCTTCCCCTTTCACCTTTCACCCTTCCCCCTTTCACCCTTCCCCCTTCTTCACCAATCTGCGATAACTTGTTGCCAAGGCATCAGCATCGCCAACATTACCAGGAAATAATACTACTGGCAAATTGGGAAATTGGGGATGGTCTGAGGGTGTTAGCACCATCGAACAACCAGCTAAAATTTGACCCATTAACCGGGCTGAAGTTAAAGCCAGTCCGGTACTTAAAACATCATTAGAGGTAATGCCGCCTTTGCTGATTAAGAATCCTATATCAGATGGTAAACCCCTAACAATATCCATTAACAAAGCAGAAACTCTTTTGCCAAACTCTAGCCTGGTATTAACATCCTCAAAGGTAAGTTCTTGACGGCTGGTATAAACTACTGGTGTTTTGCCAGCTTCATGTACCGTCTTGATACTTTCCAGGATTTCGGTTAGTAGTGTAGCAGATTGATTCTCGTCATCATTAAGTAATCGCGCCACATCGACTTCAATTCCCTCTGTGCCATCTGCTTGTAATAATGCTTCTAGCTGTTGCGTCGTTTTCTTGACGTGGGAACCAACAATTACTGCACCTGGTTTACCATCACGTACATACTCTGCCATATTTTCGGCAGCTATGGGTTGGGGAGGTAAGGCAGCCAAAGCAGTTAAGATACTGGCAGCACTGCGGAATAAAAAGCGTTTTCCCTGACTGGCGGCTGTTAGAATATCAGATGCAAAGGTGTTGAGGTCGGCTTGGGTTTCGCCATCAACAACAACGCACTGATTACCGCTAAGTTGTAACAACCTCTGCAAACTACCTGCACGGATATCATCTAGCAAGAACCTGGTGACAGACTCAGCCTTGATTTGTCCTTGAGTTTTTTCTTCTACATATTTCGGTAAATAACTGTGATGGTAGCTGAAGACTGAATCACGAGCAAACTCAGTTTCATGCACTGGCTTAGGTTTACCATCAATGATTAAATAGTGGATGCTATCGATAGTGATGCGTCCCCCTTCAAAAAATGCCGGGACGAGAAAATGAGCATCAAAAGGGCCGAGTTCTTGAGCGATCGCATCTGTTTCGATGGGATAATGTCCTCGTAAAGTCGAATCAGAACGGCTAACCACCAAAAAGTCAGTAATATTTTCGGCTTGTAACGCTACTTTTAAATTTTGGCAGACTTCTTTAGTTACAGATGCAGCTGATTCTGGTGGGAGCGATCGCGTATTTGTCAAAATAAAGAAAATTGGTGAATCATCTCGCAAACCCAGGCGTAAAGTCTCCACATCCCAATGCATCAGCAGCAAACAACTGTGGACTGTTTGGGAACCCGTAGGATCATCATCCAGGACAATAATTTTTGGTTTGTTTGTCATGTCAACGTCGGGGAGACTGTAATTTGCTAATTTCTGCTTGCACATCTAAAGCAATCTGCAATGATTGATTGAGAAATTCAGCGTAATCCCCAGCCTGACTACTTACTTGCAAGGCTTGGAGATTGGCTAAATTATTGACAAATAACTCTTGATTATTAGCAAGCAATTTTTTATTATCCCGTAAAATTCGTTCGGTTTTTAAAGCCCGAACTAAATCTTCGCGAATCAGTTGTAATGCGGAGATCACTTTATCTCTGTCATTGATGCTGTGGGTATTACCGGATGTTGCTAATTGGTCGTTAATATCGATAGCATTGATTACAGAATGATATTTATCGACTTCATCTAAAAGGATTGTCAACCCTTGGGGACAAGTGAATTTTCGCCAGAGCGATCGCCCAATGATCACTGCAATCGGCACTAAAATTAATAACAGAATGCCTAATTTAATCGAAGAACCAATAGTTGGCAGAATAATAAAAGCATAAATTCCCCCCACAATAATCGGCGTTAGCGCCAGCGCCACCAACCCCTCATTCATAAAAAACCCCAATCGCTTCTCGCGGTCTGCCATAATGGAAGGTCGGAAAACGTCTTCTGGATCGAATCCAGTCAAGCGTCTCAATTCTCCTTTACTAATTTCCAAACCTAATAAATCCGGCTGCACTGCTGGATACTCCTTAAGGAAGCGCGAGTTGCGTATATATTGTAGTCGGGTTTGGCGTAGATGATGGGATGAGAAACGTTGTTGATATTTATTTAAGAGTTTGCACCAATACGATCATTGCAATACTCCCCAATCTTCTAAACACACAGCAGGTTCAAAAGGATCGTCATAACGGTACGGTTCTTTACCACGCAAAGGATAAGGATTCGCTTTTTGGCTATGAGTGTGGCTTTCTAAAATGATAATTTCCACAGCTTCCCCAGCCTGAAATGGTAAGTCTTTGATGAGCAAAGTTCCGTCTTCAGTTAAGGTTGTTTCAATTCGATGTGCTTTCATTGTTACTCGGCTTGTTCTGAATCTAATTAGTGAGCAATCGGCTTCATCTGCCGTAAATTTTCTTCACATCATTTATCATCATTTTCTGCGTACAGATGAAGCTTGAGCTTAACCATTCGCAATTTCTCAGGACATCCCGTAATTGTCTTAAAAATGGGGACTAGGGACTGTTTGCAAACTTAAAACGTATTTTACTTCTGAGAATAAGATTGCGATCGCAGCAAGTCGAATGTCGATTGTATCGCTTGACAATGCCAATGCATCGGGTCGCATTACGATTGTATTGCCTGACAATGCCAATGTATCCGGTCGCATTACGATTGTATTGCCTGACAATGCCAATGCATCGGGTCGCATTACGATTGTATCGCCTGACAATGCCAATGCATCCGGTCACATTACGATTGCATCACCTGACAATGCCAATGCATCGGGTCGCATTACGATTGTATCGCCTGACAATGCCAATGCATCCGGTCACATTACGATTGCATCACCTGACAATGCCAATGTATCGAGTCACATTACGATTGCATCGCCTGATAATTTATGAGTGCATCGAGAATTAGATTTCCCATTCTCATCACATATAAAGCATTGTGATCGCTTTGTCTTTTAATTACGAATTACAAATTACGAATTACGAATTACTCCAAGTGGAACCGTTGGGAATCGAACCCAAAGCCTGCAGCTGTCCGTTTGTTGGTTTCAGAGCAGTCGAACACCAATCGCGGCCCCAATAATTTGATAGTGCAAAGAGAAATTGCCAAGATACAATCCCAAAAGTGATATCTGTATTGATTTCAAACCGGAAAGATTTTTTAGTATCTATATTACATTTGTAATACAAACCCTACATTGTGTCAATGGCATACTACAAATTTTTTTCGCAAGTGATTGTATCGCCAGCCAAAAATTGTAACTAAATCAGTCGGTAGAAATAAATCTAACTATGTTACACAACCGATATTAGACTTGAAACCCTTACCAATTACCAATTACCAATTACCAACTATCTGTAATTGCACCGCTCTACTTATTAAATTAGCTTTATTCAGTAATTAAATCTTCAAAAATACTACTCAGCGCTGTTAATCCTGCCGCTACACTTTGGATTTGCTCTTCTGGTAGATTAGCCAATACAGAAGCAATTCTCGCACTTGTCAACGCCCTAACCTGTTGCAGATGATACTTACCTGTCTCAGTTAAATTCAGGAGAACATGACGACGTTCTTGAGGATTCTCTACTCTACTAACCAAATTCTTCTGTACTAGACGGTCTGTCAAATTTGAGGCTGTAGCCCTAGTTACACCTAAATTTTCTGCAACTTGCGAAAGAGAAGCACCAGGATTGCGATCGAGGAAAGCAAGCGTCCGAAACTGCGGAATAGAAAGCGATTCTGGCAAGAATGAAGCATTCCGTCTCATTTCTGCGCGAAAGAACTTGATGATTGTGGGAATAGTTTCCATCATTTTGGCAGCGCATTGCTCTGGTGTGATTTCTGTAGCTAGTTTTTTGGTATTCATAATTTGCATCGTCCTCATGGACAGAAAGTACTGAGACAAATGGATGAGAACGCAAGAGATTAAAGAAGATTAGCAGACAATACTTTTTGGTTAAGGGTAAAAGGGGAAGGGGAAAAGGGGCAAGAAAAAACCTTTAACCCTTACCCTTTCACCTTTTCCCCAAACCAAATTCCGATTTGAAAATCCTTAACCGAGCAGTATTGGATTAGCAGATTCCTTATTAATTATGGGAATTTCCTGCTACCTCTTACAAATGACAAATGACAAATCCAAAAATATTCCTCAAGATAGATGTTACGCTAACAGTTAGCAAAGCTAATTAATTTTAGCTAATATTGTGTTTGTATTTTTCAAATATCTGTTAAACCTTTATTGAGAGGCTCAAAATTAATGCTGCTGCTAGTCAGGATGAGATATTTATCTCGTAATTTCAAGACTAGACTTTCTTTAAATACGCAAAAATATATGTTGCCAGGACTTTTACCATTAATACCAAAACAGATCGGTAGAAACATCTTGCTATTGAGCTTAATTGCTGTATGTGGTTGTACGGCTACCGAGGCACAGTCTAATAAGCAACAAGGCAAAAATCAGCAGCGCGCTGTACCTGTTGTAGTAGCGACAGTCACGCGTAAAACTATACCTGTTGAGTTACGACAAACCGGAACCGTCGTGGCGTATTCGACTGTAGGGGTAAAGTCACAAGTTGCTGGGCCACTCACAGGCGTTTATTTCCAAGAAGGGCAGAATGTTAAAAAAGGGCAACTATTATTCAAAATAGATTCTCGACCGCAAGAAGCGGCGTTAATGCAAGCGCAAGCCAATAAAGAAAAAGCGATCGCACAGGTAAAACAAGCGCAAGCTAACCTCTCAAAGGCTGTAGCGCAAGTTAATCAAGCTAAAGCAAATCTCCTCAAAGACCAAACCCAAGCCAAAAACGCCCAAGTTCAAGCACAACGATATGGTACGCTGTTGAGCCAAGGCGCAATTAGCAAAGAGCAAGCAGACCAATTTCGCACCGCATCGGATGCTCAAAAAGCCACAGTAATTGCAGATAACGAAGGTATTAGCAATGCCGTGGCCGCAGTAGATGCGGCAAAAGCCGATTTAAATAACGCTAAAGCCACAGTTACAGCCGCAGACGCAGCAATTGACAGCGCTAAAATCACCCTTTCCTATAGTTCGATTTATTCACCAATTACCGGACGTACAGGCAGCTTGAAAGTCAATCAGGGCAACTTAGTAAAAGATAATGACACCAATCCCTTAGTGACAATCAGCCAAATTAGCCCAATTTACGTGACAACTTCCCTACCGCAACGCTTACTGCCAGAACTCAACAAATATCGGGCACAGGGAAAAATACAAGTTGATGCCTACATCCCCAAGGATGAACAGCGTCCCGAACATGGCGAACTTTCCTTTATAGATAGTGGTGTAGATCCCACCACTGGAACGATTCAACTCAAAAGCAGCTTTACCAACAGCGACGGACGCTTATCGCCAGGTCAATTTGTGAATGTTGTTGTCAGACTCACCCAAGAACCCAACGCCATAGTTGTTCCAACCACAGCCATCCAGACAGGACAAAAAGGGCAGTTTGTCTATGTATTGAACCCTGCCGATCAAACTGTAGATATGCGTCCCGTCGTTGTGGGTAATGCTGTTGGCAATGAATCAGTCATTCAAGAAGGTTTAAAAGAAGGCGAACAAGTCGTTACAGACGGACAATTTAACCTTAGACCCAAAGCCAAAGTCCAAATTAAGCAAGCAGTAGGCACTGGACAAAGAACAGGAAGCGCCAACCAAGGAAATCAAAGCCCTTAATATAAGTTTTTTGTTGTAAATATTTATACTTTTATACTCAAGAGTCAAGGGTCAAAGAGACAAACAGACGCGATGAATCGCGTCTGTACAAGAGCCAAAATTTATTTTTCCCCTGCTCCCTCATCCCCCTCATCTTCCTCATCTCCCTCATCCCAATCCCCAATCCCCAATCCCCACCCCATGAACATCTCTGCGTTATTCATCCGCCGACCGATAATGACCACACTGGTGATGCTAGCCATCATGGTGTTTGGCCTAATGAGTTATCAATTGTTGCCAGTGAGTGACTTGCCTACGGTGGATTTTCCCACAATTCAGGTATCGGCTAGCTTACCAGGAGCTAGTCCTGAGACAGTAGCTTCGTCAGTCGCAACGCCATTAGAACAGCAATTTTCCAGTATTGCTGGTCTGGATTCGATGAACTCTACAAGTTCTCTGGGTTCGGCACAGATTACGCTGCAATTCAACTTGAGTCGGGATATAGATAGTGCGGCTCAAGATGTGCAATCTGCGATCGCCAAAGCAGCGCGCCAGTTACCAAGTAGTATGCCGAATCCGCCATCATACCGCAAAGTCAACCCGGCAGATTCACCTATTTTGTATGTAGCTTTAAGCTCATCAGCTTTGCCCTTATCGGAAGTTGATAAATACGGGGAAACGATACTAGCGCAGCGTCTATCAATGGTTGATGGAGTAGCGCAGGTACAGGTTTATGGTTCGCAAAAGTACGCGGTGCGAATTTACCTTGATCCTCAATCTTTAAGCGCGAAAGGTTTGGGGATTGATGAAGTAGCAACTGCTGTTTCTCAAGGGAATTCTAATTTACCGACTGGTAACCTTTACGGCAAAAATCAAAACTTCACTATTGAGTCAAATGGGCAATTGAACAATGCTGAAGCTTACCGTTCTTTAGTGGTTTCTTATCGCAACGGCGCGCCTGTTCAATTAGGAGAATTAGGTAAAGTATTTGATAGCGTAGAAAACGATAAAGTAGCTAGTTGGTTTAACGGCACACGAGCAATTGTCTTAGCAATTCAAAGGCAACCAGGAAGTAATACTGTAGCAGTTGTAGACGGAATTAAAAAGATTTTACCGAGCTTCCGTGAGCAAATTCCGGCGGCGGTAGATATGACAATTTTATATGACCGCTCCCAATCAATTCGCGAGTCAGTAAATGATGTCAAATTTACCTTATTCCTGACAATTTGCTTGGTAGTTTTGGTTATTTTTCTCTTTTTACGTAACATCTCAGCTACCATCATTCCCAGCTTGGCAGTACCTTTATCGCTAGTAGCAACTTTTGGGGTAATGCTATTACTAGGTTACTCTCTAGATAACCTGTCCTTAATGGCGCTTACTCTGGCTGTTGGCTTTGTGGTAGACGACGCAGTAGTAATGTTAGAAAACATTGTGCGTCACATGGAAATGGGCGAAAATCGCCTGGAAGCTGCCCTCAACGGTTCTAAAGAAATTGGATTTACCATTTTATCAATGACCATTTCTCTAGTAGCTGTATTTATTCCCATCATGTTTATGGGTGGAATTTTAGGAAGGCTATTCAGTGAGTTTGCTGTTACTATTAGCGTTTCAATTTTAGTATCTGGATTTATATCCCTTACCCTGACACCAATGCTTTGTAGTCGTTTTCTCAAGCATGAAGGTGAGCATCAACATTCAGAAAATGGACATCATCTAAATAATGGTCATACTATATCCAGCAATGGACCTCATGATTTAGAAAGTGATTATGTCATCTCTAATGATGGATTTAATCACACAGAAAATGGTCATACTTTATCCCCAGATGGATTTGATAATACAGGCAATGGCCATGTTACATCAAGCAATGGAAATCATCATGTAGAAAATGGTCACGCCATCTCCAATGATGGTAATGGACATCAAATAAATAAATCCCAAAAACAGAAAGCTAAAAATTGGAAACGTCGTCTTTATAATGCTTCTGAGTGGGTATTTGATACCATGCTACGCGCTTATGAAGCCACCCTGAAACTATCAATGAAATATCACCGTACAACGATGATACTTTCAGGCGCGATTTTAGTTGCAACCATATATTTATTTATTGTTGTTCCTAAAGGCTTTATTCCCAATGATGATACTGGACAGTTAAGTGTCAATACAGAAGCGGCTCAAGATATTTCCTTTGATGAGATGGTGAAACATCAACAAGTCATAGCAAATATTGTCCGCCGCAACCCTAATGTAGAAGCAATTAACTCTAGTGTAGGTGCGGGTGGAGCCAATTCCACATCTAATGCTGGACGTATTTTCGTAAAATTAAAACCCCATTCCCAACGCCACGAAAGTGCTGATAAAATAGCGAATGAACTACGTCCTAAACTAACAGGAATTCCCGGAATTAGAGCATTTGTTCAAAACCCGCCATCTATTCGTCTTGGTGGACAGCAAACAAAAGCGCTTTATCAATTTGGACTTTCTAGCCCGAATTTACAAGATTTATATCAATACGCGCCAGCTTTGGAAACAAAGTTGCGACAAATGCCAGAATTACAAGATGTGAATAGCGACTTGCAAATCAAAAATCCCCAAATTAACGTCCAAGTTAATCGCGAACAAGCCTCAACTTTGGGTTTAACAGCCAATCAAATTGAAAGCACTTTAAATAATGCTTATGGTACTCGCCAAGTTTCCACTATCTATGCATCTGATGGTCAATATCAAGTAATAATGGGAGTAGATCCCCAGTATCAGTTAAGTCCCAATGACCTTGATTTATTAACAGTTCGTTCGACTAGTGGTCAAGAAGTACCTTTAAATGCTGTAGCAACACTTAGTAAAGGTGTTGGGCCATTAACAGTTAACCATTACGGACAACTTTCTGCTGTGACTATTTCCTTTAACCTCAAACCTGAAGTTTCTTTAGGAAATGTTACCGGAAAGATTGAACAACTAGCTCGTGAAACATTACCACCAACTATTAGTACTAGCTTTCAAGGTACAGCACAGGTATTTCAATCTTCGCTTTCTAGCTTGGGATTTTTACTAATAATTGCAATTTTAGTAATTTACATTGTGTTGGGAATTCTCTACGAAGATTTTATCCACCCGATTACAATTCTTTCTAGCTTACCTTCAGCAGGATTTGGTGCATTAATCACCTTAATGGTATTTGGAGTTGATTTAAATATCTACGCTTTTGTCGGCATTATCATGCTAGTTGGTATCGTTAAGAAAAACGGCATTATGATGATTGACTTTGCAATGGATGCCCAGAAAAATCAAGGTAAAACGCCGTTTGATGCCATCTATGAAGCTTGTGTAGTCCGTTTCCGTCCCATTATGATGACCACAATGGCAGCATTAATGGGTACTCTACCAATTGCGCTTGGTTTAGGCGCAGGTGCAGAATCTCGCCGTCCTTTAGGTTTAGCAGTTGTTGGTGGTTTATTGTTCTCGCAATTACTAACGCTTTATATCACTCCAGTTTTCTACACATACATGGAGTCATTGCGGAAGCGGTTGAATAATAAAGGTAGAAAGCAGAAAGATAAAGTTAAACAAGAACAAGAAAAGGCAGAAGTATTATGATTAGAATCTAATTATGTTCATTTAAATTATTACAGATAATCACTTTAAATTTGTAAGAGGTTATTTATAAAGTAAAAATAAAATTACTGTAGGGTGTGTTAGGCGCTGACTTTCAATATAATTTGTCACGAAATAACTATCCTAGCGCCTAACGCACCATCTACGCGACGGTGCGTTACGGCTAAATATCATTGTCTCTGTGTCCGAAATCCTTTCATAGCCGTAACACACCCTACTTAAGATTTACTTTATAAATAGTCTCTAAGCAAATTTAGAGTGATTAGAAAATATGCCGTTTATTTACAATCCACAGTCTTCACAACGTAGTAAAATTAAATTTACTATAGATGATGTTATGCCAATGCTTTTAAAGCATGGTAAATGACCCTTTGGAGCTTTTATAGAAAAGTTTAGTTCTTCAAACCACACAGGGTTATCTTCAGAAAATAAATCAGCAAAAAATAATAATGTTTTCCTTAGTATTTTTCGTTTTAGCCATCCTACTTCATATCCAAAACGACACCAATCTTCTGTATCTGGCTCTTTTTTACCATTTATATTTAACCATATTTGCTTTTGTATACTTAAACCAAATTTGCTATCACTGTATTCAACCCAAAGCCTGTCGATGAATTGCAAATCCTGGCAAGAAAGTTCCTGAATATCATTTACATACAGCGAACCTTGTTTCTCTCGACCCGCTAGCTTTAATAGAATATCAAAAGTTTCTTCATTTGCATCTTCCCATCTACTAGATTTTAGTAAATTATCAAGTCTGCTATAATCCTCTTTTGCTAGTAAGTTGAGATGAGGGGTAACCCCAGAGACTTTAACATTATTGGCGTTTGAACCAAAAGATTGAGAATTATTAAGTTCTAATATTATTTTTTTATTTCCGGGTAATTTATGAATATTGATAGCTTCTATTAATTCCACAGCAGTTTGATACCTATTATTAATATAATCATGAATTAAAGTATCTAATATATTAGCGAAATCTTGACTAATTAAATTAGTTTCTAAGAGACTTTCTTTCCATATCCATTTTCCATTTAACGCATCATAAAGTTCATCATAACCGTCAGCTTTTGGAAAAGAGCCGGTTAATAACCTAATACAAGTTACACCCAAGCTGTAAAGGTCACTAGCAGGAAATACCTGACCACGCATTTGCTCTAATGGTGCATAGCCATGTGTACCAACAGTAGTTCCCACTTTACCAATAATTGTTCCGGTAGCTTGTTTAGAAACGCCAAAATCAATTAGCATTAACTGACCATCTTTATGGCGACGCATAATATTTTCTGGCTTGATATCTCGATGAATTACTCCTTGCTCATGGATAAATTGAAGAACTGGTAATAAATCCTTTAAAAGCTGTATTATCTTCGCTTCACTAAATGTTCCCTGCTGCTGTAATTCTTGTAGTAAATTGTGACCATCAATAAACTCTTGTACGAGATACAAACGCTGATCCTGTTCAAAATAAGCAATGAGGCGGGGAATTTGTGGATGTTCTCCCAAATCATACAAACGCTTCGCCTCTTGCTTAAACAATTCGGTTGCTTTCTCTAATGCTGCTGTTCCTTCCACTTGTGGAAAAAATTGCTTAATCACGCAAGGTTCATCCATCTTATCCACATCTCTGGCTTCATAAGTCTTACCAAATCCACCCTCACCCAAAAGTTTAATCACACGGAAACGATTACGGAATAGAGGTGTAAGAATTTGTCCACAGCGAAGACAAAACTTATTGCTATCAGGATTAAAGGGATTTGAGCAATTAGGATTAGGACAGTAAAGCATATCTGGGTAGATATTAGCAGAGTGTGTATATGTTAAGTTTTCCCATTTCTATTTGCTGGGTTGAGATACCACCAAAGTTTTTGGACAAATTTACTTCTAGTGACTGGGATTGTCTAAGGTAAATTTTGCTAGCGTGGTGATATAAGGTTTATTTTTCCTGAGCTATTCGCTAAGGGATACAGGGGTATAACATGGCTAATTTAAAACTGCGTCGCACCGAAAATGTCAACGGCGATTTTTATGTAGATTCTAGCTGTATTGATTGTGATACCTGTCGCTGGATGACTCCCGAAGTATTTTATCGTGCTGATGAACAGTCAGCAGTTTATCATCAACCTACAAATGAAAAAGAAAGATTAGCAGCGCTGCAAGCACTTTTAGCCTGTCCTACTAGCTCTATTGGTACAGTTGAAAAGCCACAAGATATTAAAAATGCTCAAGAAACTTTTCCGATTTTAGTTGAGAAAAATGTTTACCACTGTGGCTATCATTCAGAAAAATCTTATGCCGCAGCTAGTTATTTTATTCAACATCCTGAAGGCAATATTTTAGTAGATTCACCTAGATTCACACCGCCTTTGATCAAGCGTTTAGAAGAGATGGGCGGCATTCGTTATATGTATTTGACTCACAGAGATGATATTGCCGATCATCAAAAGTTTGCAGAGCATTTTCAATGTCAACGCATTCTGCACGCTGATGATATTTCGGCAGATACTCGCAATGTGGAAATACAATTAACTGGAGTAGAACCATTTACTTTGACTGAGGATATATTAATTATCCCAGTTCCTGGTCACTCAAAAGGGCATACAGTTCTACTCTATAAAAATAAGTTTATGTTTACTGGTGACCATCTTGCTTGGTCAGAAAACTTACATCAATTGAATGCATTTCGCGATTTCTGTTGGTATTCTTGGACAGAGCAAATTAAATCAATGCGGAAATTAGCTAATTACTCATTTGAATGGGTGTTACCAGGTCATGGAAGGAGATTTCACGCTGATGTTGAGACTATGCACCAGCAAATGCACAAATGTATTGAGTTGATGGAAGCAGTTAAATAAATAATTACTAATTCGTAATTCGTAGCTTTATCTCCATCTTTCGGTAATTAATAATAATCCAATTACCAATTACCAATTACCAATTACCAAATTTCTCGCCTTAATCTGTGATTTCGCTAGGAAGCCTTTCACAATTGTCTATTTGTATTGAATTTAGCCGAAAACCTCTCTAAATGAGGAGGATTTTACAGCTTGATTGCGAGACAGTGAGTGGAAATGTCATCCAAAACTAGTGCAAGGTAGATTATGAAAGCAACTGTGTATTACGGAGCAGGTGATGTGCGGGTGGAGAATGTTCCCGATCCGCAAATTCAACAGCCAACAGATGCGATCGTGCGGATTACTCATGCTTGTATCTGTGGATCGGATCTGTGGTTTTATCAAGGTAAAGACCAATGGCAACCAGGATGGCGTACTGGACATGAATGGATGGGGATTGTCGAAGAGGTGGGATCGGAGGTGCGAAATTTCAAGCGGGGCGATCGCGTTTTAGCTCCGTTTGCTTTTTCTGATGGTGCTTGTGAATTTTGCGGCAAAAACCTGCAAACTTCTTGTCTACAGGGCGGTTTTTGGGGTGGTAAAAATGATGGCGGACAAGCTGAAGCTGTTCGCGCCCAGTTTGCTGATGGTACGCTGGTAAAAATTCCTGATGCTGTGGAAAATGATGCTGCCATGCTCAAGAAGATTTTACCGCTAACGGATGTGATGTCCACAGGACACCATGCAGCAGTATCAGCAGGCGTAAAACCAGGAAGCACAGTCGCGGTCATTGGTGATGGAGCCGTGGGGCTGTGCGGGGTGTTAGCTGCTCACCGATTAGGAGCCGCAAGAATTATAATGCTTGGTCGGCATGAGAATCGGCTGGCGATCGCGCGTAAATTTGGCGCAACAGATTTTGTCAGCAGCCGGGACGAACAAGCTATTCAAGAAGTGCAAGAAATGACAAAAGGCGGTGCTGAATCAGTTCTCGAGTGTGTTGGTACAGAATCCTCAATGAAAACAGCGATCGGTATTTGTCGCCCAGGTGGAGCGATTGGCTATGTCGGGGTTCCTCATGGTAGCGAGACAATTAATTTGTCGAGGATGTTTCAGTCCAACATCACATTGCGAGGTGGTGTTGCTCCTGCACGTGCTTATATTCCAGAACTGTTGATTGATGTCCTGGCTGACAGAATCGATCCATCCCTAGTCCTAGACGTTACCGTCGATATCAATGGCGTTCCTGATGGCTATCAGGCGATGAACGATCGCCAAGCTATTAAAGTCATGGTGAGCGTTTAGCGATCGCTACTCAATACTTTTAGGTTAAGGGGAAAAAGGGGAATGGTTCAAGGGAAAGAAATAACCTTTAACCTTTTTCCCAAAAGCTATTTTGAGTTCAAAACGCTTAACTGAGTAGTATTGCAATACTTGTCGGGGAAGGGTAAAAGGGGAAGGGTAAAAGGGGCAAGAAAAAACCTTTAACCCTTACCCTTTCACCTTTTCCCCAAACCAAATTCCGAGTTGAAAATCCTTAACCGAGCAGTATTGAGTAGTATTGGATCGCTAATTTTCAGGGATTCCCAAAAAATAAATTCTCTTGGGCATGGGTGAACGAAAAAAGGTGTGGGGAAGAGCTTAGTTAGCGTACATCATACGCTAACTAAGCTCTGACTCATATAGATGTTAACTCTTATGAGAGTATGAATTATTTTTGAAATCTTGCCGCTTCTTCAACTAGGTCATTGAGTCCTAGTTCTAATGTATGAAGCACCTGGTTTAACGCTTCGATTTTTGTCCGATTTTTCATCATCTCAACTGCCTTTAAAAAAGCAGGACTACCTGCTTTACCAATATATTGATGACAACTTTTGCTACCATTTTTGGTAACAAAGATAGGTTCTCCTGATTGCCACTTGTAATACCAATAAGCGCCACCCTTACCTTTGGCGCGGTAACGAACAATCCAACAACTATTAGCAGCTACATCACTCTTAAGAAGAGTAGAGATTTCTTGGTTGATTTCTTCTCTTTTGGCTTGTAATTGTTCTATTCTATGTGCTAAATCTGAAAGATTCTGTTCTCTTGTTTTGACCACTATGTAAGTACTAACTTCAAAGGACAAGTTTTATCGTAAACTTTACGCTACCTGACTGTAATTGTAAGATTTGGATGACCAAAAATTTGACCATCGAGTTGAATTACTTAAATATGCTGCCCTTAATGCCATAACTCCTTCAGCTCCAAATAAAGACCAATGCATTCCCGCTTGTTTTAATCTTTGTGTAACCACACGCCGATTGGAGCTTTCAACCACTCCCGAACCAATCATTAAACCAGCTTTTAAATAAGAGTGATAATCAATCCGACTCTGATTATTAGTTAAATAACGCTCTAAATCGGTAATAGCTCCCTTTAAATCTTTCTTCTTTTTGGGGAATTGATGACAATTTTCAATTACTGTATTCCATTGTGATTTTTTTAGTAATTGTTGTTGAGTTTTTACCCAATCCAATTGATAGTCTTCGTTATTTGGATACGCTGCTTTCGCTACTGCCCACACATATTCCGAGAGATGAAAAAAGTCGAGAATTTCCACCGAACCTGGAAATTGTTCTGATGCCATCGACCAAATCCAATGTGCGCCATCACCAATTACTACGGTTTTTGTGGGTTTTGTACCTGCTACTTGATTATATAACTGGGATACTCTCTGAGTAAATTCTGGTCGAGATTTTAAAGTAGCTACATATTCCCGAGTACGTATAACACCTCTTTTTTTACCAACTTTTTGATGGTCTTTACTCCAGAAAATTACACCAACTTTTGCTTCTTTATATCCTTGTTTTTGATTCAAGGGAGTCATGACTCCATCAACTCCCACATATAATAAATCTGGTGGTTCCTGCTCTTGATTGGGAATTCCAAACTGTGAAGAAGTGTCTTGCTCACATCGAACCTGAAACTCTTGTGTTTGTAGTTGATTTCCTGTCTTTTCTACTTGATTAGCTAAGGTTTTTTGTGTCAAATCTAGTCTTGTCCATTTTTGAAACAAGGAGTGAGAATTTGGAAATTCACTACTAACTCCCAAGGCACAGGCTAATTCTAATACCATTGGTAGCCATTTATCTTTTGGTAGTCCTAACTCTTCATCAACTTTGACTTTAATACCATCTGTTGTCTCATAAGCTCTACGTACAACAACCATTTCACCTAATGGAGTGTAATATCTTTTTTCTCGTTTAGTTCTCGGATGTGAGTATTCGGCTTCTTTTTCTTCAATTAAGGCTTGGAATAAGCTTTGTTGCACAAAGTTCCCTAATTTTAGCCACATATTGTAAAATTCGCCCACAAATTCTTCTAAATGGTGACACTCCGGTAAGTCCTGGAGTGTGTCATTGATGTGAGACAGAATTGATTGGTGGTTGTTCATGGGAAGTTTGGTTTTATGGCATCTCAGATATGTTAGCGGAATTTGTCCGCTAACTCCTCTCCCACACTTTTTTTCGTTCACCCCTTGGGCATGAACAATTTCGGTATTTAAACGTCATTAGTTCAACCACTGAATTCAGTGATTGAATCATACGCTCTTAACTAATTTTAGTTTTTTATGGCTCAGGTCTGACTTGAACAGACGACCCCAGGCTTATGAGTCCCGTGCTCTAACCAACTGAGCTACTGAGCCTTACTTTATCCAATGATTTCTAAATATAGCAGAAAAACTTCACAATTTCTAGTCCAATTGCAAATTAATTTTCTGTTTGGGCTTGGTGAATTGCTGTAAAGCAAAAGAGGGAGGTTAATCTCCCTCTTTGAAAAAGGCAAGAATTGAATTCTAGACAGCCAGAAATTAGATCCGGTTTGCCAATAAAGTAATGGGGTTAACTGCGCCCTTACCTGTGGGATGAATTTCAAAATGGCTGTGTGGCCCAGTGCTAAAACCAGTACTACCCATAAGAGCAATTGTGTCTCCTTGTCGTACTTGCTGACCTGCCTGCACTAAAATCTTGCTGTTATGACCATAGCGAGTCATACTACCGTCACTATGGCGGATATCTACAAGATTACCGTAGCCACCGTTGTTCCAACCTGCTTTGACAACCACGCCATCAGCGGATGCGTAAATTGGTGTACCTGTGGAGTTGGCAACATCAATTCCTCTGTGCATTCTTCCCCAGCGCCAGCCATAGCCAGAGGTAAGAACACCTTTAGCTGGCCAAATGTAAGCTACAGATGAGGAGGATGGAGGAGGAATAGCCTCGTCCAAAGGTTTGGGTAGATATTGATCTACTGCTGACAAAGGTGGCAAACTTGGAGAAACGGTAGTTCCCCGCATCTTGCCTAAAGAATCGGAAGCATTAACGCCTCTGGGAGGTGTAGCAATCCGAGGTACAGATAGTTTGCGTCCAGGTGCTTGGTTGGAAAAGAACTCAGGATTTACTGGCTCGTTAGTTGGTTGAGTTGCACGGAACAGAGGCTTCATTGGTTGGACTGCATTAACCCTCGGTGAAGGTACAGGAATCTGTATTGCACTCCGTGGGAAAGTCGGGCTAGTCGCAAAGTTATTGCTATTAGCTACAGGAAGCACTGCTGCAGGCTGATTATTTTCGCTAACTACTGGTACAACAACTCCAGCTTGTTGAGCGCGATATTTCTCCCGCAATCTTTGGATTTCTGCTTGTAAGCTCTGAAGGCGCTCATTACTCTTAGCGCTTGCAAGCTTCTGTGGTTTTTGATTTTGCAATTCTGCAAATATTTTTGGTACCGGGGCATCACCACCCATACCATAAGAAATACCAGGAGTGGGGGCTGTTTCCGCAGCTGCAGTATTTGCAGGAATTTGATTGTTCGCTGTTGCTGGTGTCGGTACAGTGACACTGTTATTGTTAGCAACTGTTGGTAATTGTGGTGTTACAGGTAAAGTAACACTGTTATTGTTAGCAACGACTGGTAACTGTGGTGCCACAGGTACAGTTGGGCTAACAATAGCTGTATTCACAGGAGATGGTACTACTTTAGAGGTAGCTACTTCAGACTGTTCTACAGTGGGGTTAATTGCTAACTTGGATGGGTTATTAACTGCAATGCTGTTAAACTCAGTCGATGGCACAACCAATTTTTGACTGATTTGCAGTTGATTGGGATTGCTCAGATGGTTAACTTTGGCTAATTCTGAGACAGATGTACCATACTTACTAGCGATCGCAGCTAGTGTATCTCCTGGCTTAACTTCGTAAGCAGCATTATTTGATGGTGCAGCAGCTTTGAGTGTAGCTGGTACAGGTGTAGCTACGGGAGCCGTATTAGCTTTTGCCTGTTTTAGCTTTGCAATCAAGCTTGCTTGGCTAGCATTTGTGGTGGTTGGTGACTGTTCTGTTGTCAGGTTGCTGGCGTTGATTTGTGGAGCTTTTTCAACTGCAGCAGCTGTTGGTTCAGCCAACCCCTTGTTAGCTTGTGATAAATTCTGGGTCTCCTCAGACCGCAACTCCGCCAGACTTTCTTTTAAACGGTTCGATTTTTCTTGTAAGCGATTCAGCGCAAATTCTTGCTGTGCTTTCAGTTGAGCGGTAACTGCACTATCCACACCTTTAGTGTTTGTTACTGCTGTTAGGGATGTATTGGGTGAGCTAACTGCACTATTACCAATAGAAAGTTTTTGTACTTCAGGTAGCTTGTTGGTTGTTTGTAAACCATTTACTACTTGAGACTGCTGGTAGAGAGAAGTTTTATAAGTTGTTGTAGCTTTAGCAGTTGCTTCTGATGCTGGAACTGGCAAAGACATTCCACTGGCCGCAACCTGTAGTTTAGCTTCAAGCCCGGGCACTTGTGAAATTGCTGTTGGTTCCACAATCACAGGATTTTCCGGCACGCTCACGAGGGAGACGGTTTGGTTTTCCAGGGTTGTGGGAGCAAATTTCATCTCAGTGTCAGGAGCAGCTGGCATTGTTGAGGCTGCCTTTTGGCTGCCTACAGGAGCCGCTGCTTGGGCTTGATCGCTTTGCCGAGTCACCAAGAGGCTGGTTGCTCCCATTGACAGAGCCAACCCGATCATGGCGGCTTGTGTCCGCGCCCGGCGGTTAGCTACAGAATTTGCATTATTTGACGGTTCTATTGGGACACCATCACTGCTGGGAGTATTGTTCAGCACAGCTTTTACTCTCTTTTTCAATGCTCGTTTCAAAGACGACCTCCTAAATGTTCACTAGTGTTTAACTGACCTTGATTTTTTTTTCAGTCTGAGACTAGTCAATGATTTAGATCACATCCAAAGATTGATCAAGATCACACCCACCAGAGATACTTACGCAAGATTAACCTGCTTCTCTGATTTAGACAAGTTCACACCCATTAGCAAAACTTTAAAATTGCTGTGCTGACTTGTCCGCTCCGTTCCTCACACCTTTAGGATTTTTTGCTGTTTGCATCTGTCTGCGCTTGCTTTGCTAAATTAACCGGGGCTGGACAAACATATATACTGTGCCATTTCCACTGGTTGCGATCAGCAATTAATTCGCTACGACTTCTAGAAAAGCAAATCCCCTGTTGTAGATATCTTCAAGAGATTTCTATCCAATCCGTCTACCCAACACGAGACTTTACGTTGATTATTCCCTAAAAGACAACCGTATTATCTCGCAGCGACTTTTGCGCTTCTTTTTTATCTTGATTGAGCAAAAAACGTTTAAATGCCTCATAGGACTATCTTGTGACGTTTTTGTTCCCAAGATTAAGATAATTGAAGTTCATCAAAATCTATCATTCATTTGCGGAATCGTCGCTACTTTTCGATACAAATTTCTTATATAAGCTCACCTACATTCGTAAGTATTGTTTACCGAGCTTGCAAAAAGCTTTCAGAATCAAGTATATCCATTCACTTTATTGAAGCTGTAACAATGGATATATTTGGGGGAATTTGGGGGGATTGGGGACTGGGGAACTCGGGGCCCCCTCTGGGGATAAGGGGTAATGGGGATTGGGGAGATGAGGGAGATGAGGGGGATGAGGGGGATGAGGGAGTGAAGGGACAAGGAGATAAATACTATTACCATGCCCAATGCCCAATGCCCCATGCCCAATGCCCCATGCCCTATTGTAAATATCCCAATTGGCGGCGGGCTTCAAATAAGCTTACAGCAACACTTACAGACAGATTTAAGCTGCGAACATTGGGTTGCGCCATAGGAATATAGAGAGTGGCATCACAGGCTGACAAAGCTGTGGGCGGTAATCCTGTGGTTTCGCTACCAAATAGCAACCAGTCATTATCTTGAAACTGAAATTGAGCATAATTGGAACTGCCACGCACAGAGAAGCCCAAGCATCTGCCGCCACGTTCCTGATGTACGGTTTTAAAGTCTTCTAGCGTTTGGTGATAGTTGAGTTTGACATAGGGCCAGTAATCTAAACCTGCTCTTTTGAGGTAGCGATCGCTAATTTCAAACCCCAAAGGCCCTACCAAATGTAATTCTGTACCCGTAGCTGCACAAGTCCGGGCAATATTGCCTGTATTCGGCGGAATTTGGGGATTAACTAAAACTACCTGCGGCATTTTCTCAGTGGTAAAAATGTAGTAGAAACAACAATGTATCATCTCGACACATTTTACCAATGTATGTTGATTATCTATAGGTTTTCTTAATAATTATGAAGCTAATTCTATTGATTAGTTTTTTAAAACATAAAACAATAAACTCTTAAAAGGAAATCTAAGAGTATTCATAAGATAAAACAATCAATTATTAAATTTTTATGATCAACTAGTGCCATGACGCGAAAATCAACTTACTAAAATTTTGGCAGTCAGGCGCTAGTTGGTCGTGTTCCTGGGGTCTCCCAAGTATTCAAAAAAATCTACCATTTGTAACTGGGGAGGGGATGGGGTGTTACGCCATTGAGGGGGAACACAATTTATCTTCTAATTCAATTTCCCGTTCTTTAGCAGTAACAATTGCTTGGGTAATGACACGTTGAGCATCAACCCCAACTGCGTGCAATTGTAGCCACTGTTGAGCTTCATTACCTTCGCGCAAAATTTTCTGTAAAGGAGAAAGGAAGCAATTAAATCCTCTTTCTTTAGCGATCGCCCAAAGTTCTTCAGACATTTGAGCAATCCAATCTCTGGCAATAATAGTTTTGCCATCTTGCCAATGTGTCAATTGAGCATCCAAACTATTTGCTGCAGCTGCGGCTTCATTGCTAGCAGTGACAGCAATTAGTTCTTGGGGGGTAAAGGTGCTTTGGGTTAACGGATCGATGTGGGTGTTTTCTATTATCTGCAACAGACGAGCTTCCAGCAACGCGGTAATTGCGAGTAATGCAATGGGATCTGTGACTAAATCGCAAATTCGCAGTTCTAAGCGATTTAAATCATAAGGACGGCGATCGCCATTAGGACGCACTGATGTCCACAAATGACGAACATTTTGCATGGTTCCAGCAGCTAACTGTTGTTCTACCCATTGAATATGATCGGCATGGCTAGAAAATAGAGGTACATGGCTAGGAGTTTGGGGGAAGAGTCCCCAACGAGTCGAGTGATAGCCAGTCGCTTTGCCATCGATGAAGGGGGATGAGGCGCTGAGGGCGAGGAATAAAGGTGCTTCGGTACGAATAACGCGACAAGCCCGCATTAATGTTTCTGGATCGCTAATCCCTACATTAATATGTACGCTAGCGGTCACTACTTTTGTGCCGTAGGTGTTTTCTATATAGTCGTGATAGGGATTTTTAGGATCGGAACGGAAGAAGCGATCGCTCCTACCCAAAGACAGGGTACTACCAGGAATTAAGGTATAGTCACCCAATTGCTTGAGGTATTTTCTCAGTTCTTGGCGAGGACGTACTAGGGCACACAATAGCTGCTCAAAACTTTGTAAAGGTTTCGTGACATATTCAACGTTGCGGCTATCTGGCTCTCGCATAAAACTTGGCATAGCCTCAACTATTTTGTCAGAGAGACCGACGATTTCACCCTGAGGTGTGCCCGTATACATTTCAATTTCAAAGCCTTTTAATAACCTCACCTTTTTCTCCTCGGCTCTCCTAGCCTATAAATTGTATCGAACACGACGATTTTCTGCATGGATGTGGTAGTCCAGCTCAATTTAGATTTTTTTACCCAGAAACTAAGAAACACAAGCATTTCGCCTATTTGCCCAGAAAGCAGCAATACTAAAGGCATAAATAATTTATGTCCTTAGTATTAGTGATTCATAATAAATATTTCTTTGCGATCCATTCTGCCGATAGACCTCATGAGCAGCCTTTTGCATTAGGGACTAGGTAACAATTAAGCTTATGATTCCCGGGCGATCGCTTATATAGGATAAACACCAATTTTGTTTAAAGGCAAATAGTTACCCCATATTGATATATTCCCATAAAGTTAGTGCTGATTTGCATCAGAAAATAGTATTGTGAAAGCCCAATTCACGCAGAGGTTTTGGGCCTTTAACTTGTCATAAAGTTGTGAAATCTTGTATTTACTCCTTGACTTTTTTCCTCGTCTTCTTTTCTGTTGGTACTTTTTTTATTTTTGTTGCTGGTTCCTGTTTAGCAGGTTGCTGAGGGAAAGTCTGTTGCGAGATAAAATCATCGACTGAATCATTTTCTTGAGCAATATGAAGACGAAGCAACTCTGACCATACTTCATTATTGAGTAAATTGACAGCAGTGTCACGGTTCTGTGTGGCGATCGCATTAATAAATTGACGCAATCCCTGCTGCAATGAATCAATGAAGGGTGCTTCTGGTGCTACCTGACTCAGCAATGAAAGTGCTAAGTTCACACTTACTAAATCATCGGGTGAGTTTTGGGGATTTATTTTTGGCAAGAGAATATTTAGCCATACAGGAAGTAATTCTAGCCAGCTATTTTTTTCTATTTCTTTCAATGCTATATTTTCTATTCCCATAGCACCCCATAGATACAGAGAATCTTTAGCTAATTGAGTGTCACGATTTTCTAAAGCCTTTGTCCATAATTGTTGAACATGTTTATGGAAGCGCTGGTTGAGAAACTCATAAGCTTCATTAACTTGCTGGGGGATTGTCACTTGATAAACGGACTCACCTAATGGTATTTGTTCGCCGCTATATTCAAGCCATTGGTAGGAACTACAAATATAAATTTCTCTATCAATTATTACTTCTTTAATATGGGAATCGGCTAAATCGGCTAACTGTATATAAGGTAAGCCTTCGGGTGTTCTGATAGCTGGTATTTCGGTTGATATTGGTTGTTCTATTTGCGGCGATATTCCATAGCCAATTAAAATGGAAACTCCGCGTTTTGCTGCTTGTTCTAACACAGCTAAAATTTCGCTATTGGCAATTACATGATTTATCCAAGGTGAATAGATAATTATTTGAAATTTCGCGGCATTGATAATTTCTAAAAAAGTTTGATGAATTTGGCGATCGCTTAATTGTATTACATTACCAAAATCACCCGATTTTTTGCGTTTCGCGCTAGTTTTGCCCTTAATTTCTAAAGCTTGCTGGCGAATCTTGTTAAATCTAGATTCTATTTCGGCATTTTTATGATTTAGAGTCGCTTCTATCTCAAAATTGGTGGCTATGTTTGATGATTTGCACAATTCGGCTAAAGAGATTTTCCCTTCAGACAGCAATTTATCTAGCCATTTTGAACTAGAATCTAAAATTTCCTTTCCGCGCCGCAGTTGAATACTAATTTTATCTTCATTGGCATCATAAATTACAAACATTGATATTTTGCGCCAAATAATTTGCGGGTTTTGTAATACCCTAAAAGCTGTGACAATCTTCCCAGCTTCAGGTACATGAAGCGCTACATTTGAAGATTGTAGGCTCTTTTGTATATCCTCTAAACTTACGGAAGATATATCTTGATTTGGCAAATTGATATTTAAAAAATTTGCTAAATTAGGCAGATTGAGATTTATCTCGTTTAATGGTTCAGTCTGAAAGGTAATATTGTCACTTAAAACATCTGTAATTGCATAAATTTGTACAGCATAGGGTGGTTGGGGTACAGAACCTTTTTCATAAAATAAGCGCCCTTGTTCTGTCACTGTAATTGGCGATTTGGGTGCAAGAGTTTGTAACCTTTGCAAAGTTTTGATTGTACTTTCCACAAATATGCTATCAAGTCCCAGAATAGATCCTAATTCCTTGGCTGTTGGTGGCGGATCAAATTCTATTCCAGCACGAATGATGAATTCTTCTAGGACATTTAACGGACGAGGTTCTGTAATAGTTAATTCTACAGTTGTTTGCTGCAAACTATAGCGCAATTGACGAGCAGCTAAAACTGATAAGTGCGGATTTTGAGCGGGAATTTCTTCGACTAAATTCTTGAGGCTATCATCAATGGGTTTATTTGAGGATGCGAGAAACATCAACAAAACCTCCATGATGACTAACAACATTAGCAACTTCTGAGTACATATTTCCGACTTTACCAGGTTGCTTGGTAAATAAATCGTGACAGCCTACAATTACTAGCAATTCTTGGGCGCGAGAAAAAGCGACATTTACCCGTTCTGATTTTTTCGCAAATCCCACATCTCCTTTATTATTGTTGCGAACCATGCTCACAATCACTACAGGGCGTTCCATACCCTGAAATCTATCAACTGTACCAGTACGAATTTGCAGTGAGGGGAAAAGTTCTGATTGGAGGCGTTCATCAATTTTTCTGAGTTGAGCACCATAAAATGTAATTACAGCTATTTCTTTTTTCGGTTCACCACAGGCGACTTTTGCAGCCCAAGAATTTTCAAATTGCTGACACAAAGCTTCAATCACATCGATTTCCTGAAGGTTAAATAAAGAAGTACCTTCACGCTGTTCTTGAAATGCATCTTCTTTGGGCATTTTAACCCAAAGTAAATGGTGTTGAGGTTGAACTATTTCTCCAGCTAAATCATGGGCGCGTTTAATATCTGGCTGTGAAATTCCACATTCCAATTTACCCTCATAAAATTGATTGATTGCGCCCATAATATTGGGGTGCATTCGATATTGGGTAGTTAACATTTGTTTGATGCTTTGATCCGCATCTTCAAATTGGCTCTTGAAGAGAGATTCTTCTAAAAATTGCAATTCTTCTCTGCTACTGCCAATTTCTTGCACAACTTCTTCTAAAGTACTAGTATCTAGCATTGGTGGTAATTGTTTATGATCGCCTACCATGACTAATTTTTTACCTTTCAAAGCAGGAATCAGCAATTCTGGTGGCGTACACTTACTAACTTCATCAACTATCACCACATCAAAGCATTGAAATTCTTCCGAAAAATCACGATTTGCAGCTTGCACGCAGGTGATACCGACGACGTTAGCATTATCTAAATATACCTGTCTTAAATCGTGGCGATCGCGTTCTGAGGGGTTGCGTACTTTTTCAATCCAATCTTGAATAAAATTACCATAGCGATCGAGGTAAACTTCATCTTGAGTGAGTTGCTCTTGTAAAGCCTCAAATTGAGATTTGATGCTGCGTAAAAATTCTAAATTATATAAATCAGGGGTAGAACTGGGAATTTTAAATTTATCAGATATCCCTTGCCATTCTATCTGCCACCAGTTGCGCTCTAATAATAAAGTCTCTGATAATTCTGGTTGCGTCTGTTCAGATATTTTGTCTAACTTTAATTTTAAAGTCTCAAGCTGTTGTTGAACAATTGTTGTTTCTTCTTGTAAGATTGATAACTGCTCAATCAAAGAGAATTTGATATTTTCTAATACCGCAAATGGCTCTAGAGATGTAATTAAATTTTCTAACTGACTTAGCTGATTAATCCAAGCATGGACATGTTTAGAAAATTCCTGTGGATGCTCCCAAATTTTAGCTTGGGTTGTGAGATATTGGTCAACTAGTGTACGTAATTGTTGAGGAATGTTTGGCTGTTGGTTGAGTTCTTGCAAAGTATTAATTGCTCTTGCCAGTTTCACATTAGCATCTTGTCTGGCTGTTTCTATCTGATTTTGAATATTAAATATTTGCTGAGATGCAGTTTCATGATTGTGCAGTTCATTTAACTGTTGTTGTAGATGTTGTAAATGCTGTTCTATTTCAGTTTTAACTTTAAAAACGCATTGGCGCGCGTTGCTAAGGATGCTTTCTATGAGTTCTTGGGTAATTTGGTTGAGAGTCGCTTCAATATTTTTGGCTTCCCATAATGCGCCATAGGTTTGCTGAATCCTGTTCAACAAAATTTGGGCTGCATCAACTATAGTTTTTCGCTGATTTTGCGTTAAATATTGATAGTTATTAACCTGTTGAGCAATTTCTTGCCATTGAGTGCAATCGCTCGTTTTCAAAAATAAAGGAATTTTGCTAAAATTCTGCTGGAGAAAATAGCTAAAACTATGCTGTCTACCTTTTCTATCAGTATATTCTCCCTCGATTTCGTAAGCGATCGCCTTTGCTAATAAATCCCAGTCTGGTAGATTAACTGCATAATTGCTTGGCATTAATGATATTTTTAAAGAATTAGCCAACATCACCAATCCTGGCGGTAATTGTATTAGCTCTAAGGTTAAAGGTTGATTAGTCTGCCGAGCATTATTTAAAATTTCCGATAAACCTGTATTAGCTGTAGCCTTCCATTCCTTAACAGCAGCGATAACAGACTCAAGTTCCTGCTTGCGAGTTTCCCAATTTTGAATAGTTTGCTGTAAACTGTGCTGTTTGCTAAAAAATTGCTGATTATCTTTTTGTAATTGTTGTAAATTGCTGGAATGCTGTTTAAAAACCTGAACTGCGGCTGCAACTTCTAACATCGCTACAGTTGCACTTTGAGCATAAATTAATGCAGTTTTAAAATCAGGGATTCCCTTGGCGACAGTTTCACGTAACCACACAGCCAATCCAAAAGCACCACATTGAGGGCGAAGGACTTCAAGTTTATCAGTCAAGGTAACAGCTTTAGCGACATTTACCAAAAAGTCTTTAACTAAAGTATTACCTTCAGTATATGGGCGCAAATGCGGCAAAAAGTTGGTAATTTCTGGTGCTTCCCAATTAACTATTGATGGAGAATCTAAAAGATTTTCTAAACCAGAAATTAAGGTTTCAATTTCAGCTTTCTTAGCTAATGCATCCTGAAACAGTGCTTCTTGTTGTTGCAGATTAACTTGTAATTTAGCTTGTTTATGCGTTAATTCTTCCTGATTTACTTGGAATTCTTCTTCTGCTTGGATATAAGCTGTAAATCTTGGATAAAATGCCAATAATTGACGATAATTTTCTAAATTTTGGCGGCGATTACTGAGACGATTTTCGCAGTCACTAGCAGTATTATCTAACCATGTGCCAATAACTTGGTCTTCTAAAAACGGTTGTCCTTCTTCACCAACTTTCTCAGCACGTCCCTTACGTATCGCCCGAATTACAGGGTTATGAACTAATCTACTCAGGGCGTTATCTACTGCTAAATTCGCTTGGGAAGCAATCAAAGTCCGCCCACCTCGCAAAGCGACTTGATAGCAAATCTCAGCTATTACGGTTGTTTTACCTGTACCAGGTGGCCCCTGAATTAAAACTAAATCTTCGGAAGAAAGTACTGTTTCTACTGCTGCTTTTTGACCAGGATTAGCAGATGATAATAATAAATCTTCTATTGGTAATTGTACAGTTTGATGAATAGGTCGAGCTTGGGCAGCATCGAATAAGAAATTCCCTAAATAGGGATTTTGTGTGCGTCCATTATTTAAATCATCTAAAGCTTTTTTCTTGCGCTGAATTTGTTTAATATCGCCAACTGCTTCAAAACATAAAAACCCAGTATCAGGAAGTTGATAGCGTCCGCTTGTCATGTAATCAGCAAAATCGCGTTCCAGCCTAACACCAATGATGCGATTTTTGATATCAATTTCTTCAATGGAACCTAATAAGCGACTTTGCTGCCAATTTCTGCCATTGGGTGCAGTTTCAAATAATTTGATGTCTTCGTTTTTTGCTTTCCTTACCCGTTCCCAGAAGTTTTCAACATCCAACAGATTTTCAGGCGAACCATCGAGGGTAGCTGAGTTAACATCAATTTGAAAACTGATGCGTCTTTTAAAGTTATAGTTATGCTGACGGTAAGGTACACAAAACTGACGCGCTTGAGCAATCTTCTCTTCAATCTGCAAAAAGGCTTTCCATGCTTTCAGTTGTGCTTCTGTAGGTACAAAATCGCCACAAATTGGCGTATTTTTTAATTGTGTAAATACAGTTGAGGGGATACCGATATGATGCTCATGGTTAGGCAGAAGCCGCAAGCGGAAGGGTACAGCATAAGCATCATTATTGCCTCGTGAAATTGGCAGTAAATAAGCAGATAAAATTCTTAAACCTTCGTAGCCATTGGGATGTACTGCGGCTTTAAATCCAAGAGTTTTACCTAACTTTTGCAGTCTTAAAGGTAATTTACTATGCTCAGAATCAGTGGCAATTATTAATTCCCAAATTTCTTCTTTGGCTGCTCTTCCTGCACCTTTACGACGTAGATAAAATAGACAAGGATTTTGCCCGACACATTCCCACATTAATTCATGGGCATATTCTCGGCGTTCGCTAAAATCAGGATATTCGGCAACTGCATCCGCGCCTGCTAAATGACGGATTAAACTATCAATTGTTGAATTTACGAACATATAGCCCCAATCTTCTGAGGCCATTTTCATTTTCAAGGAACTAGTTTTGCGAGTGGTAGCAACTTTAGTAACTGCTGGTTTAGCAGCTTTGCGAACACGTTCTGCTTCAAATTCAGAAATGGTGCTGCTAGGACTTGTGGCGACAATGTTAAGTTGCTGGCATATGACTAATAGCTTTTTGCTATCTACATTTATTTCCTTTGAAAGTTCGTAGATTCTAACTTTTGATTTTTGCATCCAGTAATTTTCTGTAATATTTGATATTTATGAGAATAAAACTATTGCTAAAGCTAAAGATGATGTCCGCAAAATTTCTCTCAAACTCTTATTCTTTTGTTACTTTTGGATGATTTGCGGTGCGTTTTTGATAAAATGTGCGGAAGTTTAAGTATAAAAATTTCACGCAGAGGCGCAGAGGCGCAAAGAGAAAGATGGAGATTTTAAAGTTGTAGATTAGGGTGTGCGATTTTTCATCCTGGAGTTGAGGAATAACTATAAGTTTATAGTTTATATTGTCTGTACACTTCACTCGCAGCACGATGTACTAAAGAATGTCTCCAAACCAGCGATGACAAATCGTCGGCGTAACCCCCACCAATAACACAGGCGACGGGATAACCAGCACTGACACAAGTACTCAAAACCTGCATTTCGCGACGGAATATCCCAGTATCGGTTAAAGCTAATTTTCCCAGGCGATCGCCTATATGTGGATCGACACCTGCGTCATAGAAAACGATATCTGGCTTCACAGCCGATAATAAATCCGGTAGATACTTTGCTAAAGTTTGCAAGTAGGCATCATCTTCCATCCCTTCTGGTAAAGGGACATCCAAATCGCTGCTTTGCTTAGTACCCGGAAAATTCACTTCACAATGCATAGAAAATGTGAAAACGCTGTCATCATCTTGGAAGATAAAAGCCGTACCATCGCCTTGATGTACATCTAAATCCACTATTAAGATTTGTTGAGCTAGTCCGAGTTTTTGTAAAACGCGAGATGCGATCGCTAAATCATTGAAAATACAAAAACCAGATCCATAACTGGGAAAAGCATGATGAGTCCCGCCAGCCGTATTGCAAGCTAAACCCTGACTCAGCGCTAATTGGGCAGTCAGTATTGTACCACCGACCGCTACACAGGTACGATTTGCCAATGCCGGACTCCACGGCAAACCTATACGCCTCTGTGCTTTGGAGTCTAATGTTCCTTCACAATAAGCTCGAACATAGTTACCAGCGTGAACCAACTCAATCAATTCTGTTGACGGAAGCACAGGCGTATGAAATTGCTCAATTTGCGCCACCCCATCACTTATTAACAATTCGTATAACTGTCGAAACTTCCCCATTGGAAACCGATGTCCCTCTGGTAGCGGCGCAACGTAATCAGGATGATAAATAATTGGTAAATGCATTGTTGGTGTTTGGTAATTGGTAATGGGTAATTGGTAATTGGTGTTTGTTATTTCCCCTTGTCACCTCATCTCCCACCCTACGGGAAGCCCTTCGGGTTCAGCAGTTGCTTCAAGTCGGGGAACCCGCCCAACGCACTGCTTCACCGCTATCGCGTCTACATCTCCCTCATCTCCCTCATCTCCCTCATCTCCCCAGTCCCCAGTCCCCAATCCCCAATCCCCAGTCCCCAGTCCCCAGTCCCCAGTCCCCAGTCCCCAGTCCCCAATCCCCCACATTTGTCTACACTAAGAAGTGACAATGAAAACATAGTAAGGAAGCCTGCGTGCTTGATTTGTATCCGATGATGCAACTAAAAACTGTATGGCAATTAGGTAGCAATAATCCAGAAAATCAACATCACCTAGCTACTATTCGCCAATGCTGGGCAAGTCTCAATAGTAAAAAAGTTACTTGGCAACAGAGGATAATTACTGAGAATACTGAAGTCGATCAATTAGATTGGGAACCCAAGCGGTTTGATGAAGCCTTTGCGATCGCCAACCCAGATATTCGTGGTATTACACTGTATTGGCGTAAACCTGACTCTTCTGTTGAACGTAACACCACGCCACATCAATTAATACTTGATAGCCTCAACCAATATTTATATATTTTTCCTAAGTCACAAAAAGAACTAGTTATCCGTGTAGGTTTTCCATCGATTGTTTATGAAACAATTTCACTAACAAATCCCCAATATTTATATAATTCATCTGGTGAAAACTACATTCTCACTTTGCAGGATGCATCACAACAGCTAGAAGTCAAAGTTAGCATGAGTCCAGAAAATCTCAAACAGCTACTTCGACAACTCACAAGGTAAAATTAAGCCAACATACGTTACCCTGACTGAGTACCCTAATCTTAAATACTTCATTTCAAATTGATTATGATGCAATGGATTCTGCCAGTTGTATTTGTTCTTGCTGGCTTACTAGCAGGAATAATTGCGGAGAAATTTTTCTTCAAGAAGTTGAAAACATTTGTTCTTAAAACAAAACTTCCTGGAAGTGAACTTATATTTCTCTCATTGCATCGCATGACATTTATTTGGTTCGTGCTAGCAGGATTTTCTGCAGCAGTTCTTAGCGCTCCCATCAAACCAGATATTGCCACTGTCCTGCACAAAATAGTTACTATAGTTATACTTTACTCAGTCACAATAGTTGTAGCTAGATTGACTGCTGGTTTTATCAATTTATTTATTACTAGATCTGAAGGAGTTTCAGCATCACTCATTTCTAATATCGCTAAGACTGCTGTCTTTGTTCTAGGAACGCTAATTCTGTTGCAGACAGTGGGTGTAGAAATCACACCAATAATTACGACTTTAGGTATTAGCGGTTTAGCAGTAGGTTTAGCTCTCAAAGATACGCTAGAGAATTTATTTGCGGGCTTTTATCTGCTAATTTCTAAGCAAGTCAGAACTGGAGATTATGTCAAACTAGCAGATAGTCATGAAGGATATGTCATAGATATTTCTTGGCGTAATACAACTATTAGGGAACTTTCAAATAACGTCATCATTGTACCCAATTGTAAATTATCTTCAGCAATTTTTATTAACTACCATCTGCCAGTTAAAGAGATTACTCTCACACTTAATGTCGGAGTTGATTACGAGAGCGACTTAGAACAGGTAGAAAGGGTAACAGTGGAAGTTGCTAAAGAAGTGATGGCAGAAATAGCACCACAATTAATCGCCAATGAACCATATATCAGATTCCACAAGTTTGGAGATTTTAGTATAGATTTTACTCTTTATATGCGCGTCAATGAATTTTTTGACCAACGTATTGGCAGACATTTATTTATTAAAAAATTACATAAACGATATCAGAAAGAAGGAATTAAAATTCCTTTCCCAGCTAGAGAATTGTTTATACCCGAAAATGCTGCCAAACTTGGACAATAAACATTTTGCAATATTATTAGAGTTGTAATATTTTTTGTGTTCGTGCAGTATTTACAACAATATAATGTCTTGATTTCTACATTGAAACCTCGAATTTTTGAGATATCCTGAAAAATTCGAGGTTTTAGCATTTATAAAAGCAGACAAAATTTATAATAGATAAAGCATTTATCAAGTAAATCTTAGTTAGGACGTGTTACGGCTATGACAGGATTGGGGACTGAGAGTTAATGATATTTAGCCGTAACGCATCATCCATGCTATCAAAGGAGAATCAATAACCTTGAATACTCAACTAACCCTTAAAGAACAATTTCTAGTGCAGCTTGATAAAATTCAAAAGCATGGTGATAGTTCTCATGTCACCAATTTAGAGATAGACGAAAATACTGCCACAGAAATTGAGCAATTAACAACAGAACTCGAAAGTATTAATCCTAATCCCAAACCTCTGCTTAATGCTATTTCTCTGCTGAATGGAACTTGGTTATTGAAATACTCCACTGCTAGAGAAATTCGGGCTTTAGCTTCTCTACCATTGGGGTTAAAAGTAGGTAAAGTATACCAAGTAATTAATGTTGCAAATAAATCATTCTTCAATATAGCTTTTGTGCAACATCCTCTGAAAATCATATCAGGCTTCGTGAAAGTTGCAGCTAGCTTTGAGCCTATCCAAGAAGATTTATCGAATCTACTGGACAAACGTATCCAAGTCAATTTTGAAAAACGCTACTTATCAATTGAAAAAATTCTTGGCATTAATACCCCTCAACTCAACCCATTTAAAGTTGTTCCAGCTAGTAATCCTAAAGGACGAGTTCCTAGCCTAGATATTACTTATTTAGATGAAACTTTAAGGATAGGGCGTGGTGGAGATGGTAGTTTATTTATTCTGACTAAATCTCAAGATTTACCTGACAAATTTCGATAAATTTGAATGCGTAATTCTTACTCAAGGGTTAACCAACTAAAAACTTGCTCAACACTTAAAGATAAATCGAGATTACTAAGAACAGGTAGTGAATCTTTACCTGTTAGCATTTCAACTCTTTGATTTGGGAATATAGTTAAAATACTCGCTTCTTCTGGAAAAATTAGCCATCCTAGTTCTGTGCCATTTTGAGAACAGTGGAGTAAGTTACGCAGAACTTTGGCTTGACTTTGCTCTGGAGAAAGTATTTCTATTGCCCAGTTAGGATGAGTTTCAAAACGGTTAGCAATTCTGCCTGATGGTTCACGAGGAATGCGTTCCCAACGAAATACCGCAATATCAGGAACTATAGCCGCACCGCCAAAAATACAACGCAGTTCGGGAAAAGCTAGGGCAATTTTTTGAGGTTTAGCTATTTGGTTAATTCTTTCACAGAGTTCTACTTGTAGTAGGCTATGTTCTCCTTGAGGCATCACTTTTTGACTCACTTTTCCATTGATATACTCTGAAGCAGGTTTGGTTTCTGGCAATTGAAGAAATTCTTCTAATGTGATGGATTTGACTAGTGTACTCATCGTTTTTCTTGCCAAATTCTCTAACATTTATTTTTCGTAATTCTTAATAATCAATGAAATAATGTTGGCGACATATCAATATATTCTAGAGGGCAAGGCAGTGCCTAGCCCCTACAATTCGCATTCTTTTTTCAAATTGATGTAATTACAAAATATTGGCAACATCTAGATTGATAGGTTTGAATTACATTACTCAACTCAGCAATCTTGTACAGACGTGATTAATCGCGTCTGTTGCAACTCATTACTCAGCACTACAATGGCATAAAGTCATACCCAGTCGCAGATTTATTGCTAGGTTGAATTTTTACTAAAACTGCTGTGCCATTGCGATCGCCTGATGGTAAAAATTGGATTTTACCTGTAGCACCATTAGCAACTAGGCTGGGACTATGCAGCGCTTTTTCTAAGCCATCGCGGGTGCTATCTTGTTGTAAACCTTTAGCGATCGCAATTGTTGCATCATAAGCTGTAGCGGTTCGCCAATTTACATTTCCGCCCCAAAGTTTCACCGCATTTTGTGGAAAAGGATTGCTTGGAATTGCTTGGGGATGCCAAGGTATAGCTAAAACTAAGCCATTTACATCGCTTTTACCTACCTGTAGAGTTTGGAATGTATACAGCGTGGGGCTAGCAAACAATGTTAATTTACCGTTATTTGCAGCTGCTAAATCTAAAGCTTTGTTAATTCTATCGACATGAGGCGCTAAAACTAAGCTATCTGCACCACTGCTAATGAATTGGGAAATTAAGGCGCTGGGATTAAAATCAGCTGCAGCAACATCGCAATTTATAGGGTTAACTTTACCACCACCAGCAACTATACCTTTGATAAACTCATCCTTGAAAGATTGGGTATCAATTGATTTTGAGTCTGCACAAATAGCAATATTGTTTTTACGTGCTGTTTTAATAGTGTAATTAGCCAGGCTAGCAGCAAATGAGCCATTACTAGGAACAGTGCGAAATATATAATTACCAATACCAGAAAGATTTTGTGCGGTGCTGCTAGGAGAAATCATTACTAATCCCCCCTCTTGGTAAATTGGTGCAGCCGCAATCGAAGCATTACTAGAGTTATGTCCCACTACAGCCAGAATGCTGGTGTCTTGGACAAATTGCTTGGCAATCTGTTGAGCTTGGTTAGCCTCATTATCATCGTTAGCGATCGCCACCTGCAAAAGTTTACCATTGATACCACCGCTACGATTGACTTCATCTTGCGCCTGAGCTACACCCCGCAGAATTTCTTTTGCCACATCTAAATTCCCCCCGATAGGTACACTCACGGCAATTTTCAGGGCATTAGTATTTTTTGTTTGTGAATTATTTAAATAAATTAAGCTTTCTGGATCGTTGCGATGTTTTTGCAGTGATGATTTTAACTTAGTGCTAGCAGTAGCAAAATCGCCTTTCGCAAAAGCTTGTACTCCAGCTTCTTTATCAGCACTCGTATCAGCAGCCACTAAAATTTTCTCGCCTAAACTGATTCGCTGTGATTGAGAACCTCCGTTAACTGGTTGCGAACTATTACCAGGTATTAAGGAAGTCAAACTGTTACCGGAAAATTGATTCCACACCCACAAGCCCAAACCTAACACAGCCGTAGTACAAAGCAGAGATAAAATTAGCAGCTTAGTTTCTTTCTGAGAATTCATAAGTTATTGATATAGATTGCCCGGTAGAGTTGGTATTTTCTCTACTAACTACAATCAGAACGAAGAAAATAGGCAAACCCTGCAACTCAATAACAGCTTACCGCGATTGCGGGGGTTGGGGACTGGGGACTGGGGATTGGGGACTAGGGATGAGGAACAAACACCAATTACCGATTACCCAATGCCCAATGCCCCATGCCCAATGCCCCATGCCCCATGCCCCATGCCCCATGCCCCATGCCCAATGCCCAATGCCCAATGCCCAATGCCCAATGCCCAATGCCCCATGCCCAATGCCCCATTCCCAATTCCCCATTGTTACCAGTTCCAAAGTCTTCTACACTGACTGCATAGGTTTTAAGTCTTACAAGCTCCTCGTAATGGTCAACGATACTGAGTATATTAGGCAAACTGAAGCCACTCGTGTACAGGTACTTAGCGAAGCTCTGCCTTATATTCAACAGTTCACTGGACGTACTGTTGTTGTCAAATATGGCGGTGCGGCTATGAAAGATAGCACCCTCAAAGATCAGGTAATCCGCGATATTGTTTTCTTATCCTGCGTCGGCTTGCGCCCGATTTTAGTCCACGGTGGCGGCCCGGAAATTAACAGTTGGTTAGATAAGCTGGGAATTGAACCGCAATTTAAGAATGGTTTGCGAGTCACTGATGCGCCCACAATGGATGTTGTGGAAATGGTGTTGGTGGGTCGAGTTAATAAGGAAATTGTTGAGCTGATTAACCAAGCTGGTGGTTTGGCTGTGGGACTCTGCGGTAAGGATGGTAATCTCATCACAGCCCGCCCCCAAGGTCAAGAGGGTATCGGTTTTGTTGGGGAAGTCAGTAATGTCAATATCAAAATTTTAGAAACTCTAGCTAGTAATGGCTATATTCCAGTTGTGTCTAGTGTCGCCGCCGACGAGACAGGACAAGCTTATAACATCAATGCGGATACCATCGCTGGAGAAATCGCAGCCGCTTTAGGTGCAGAAAAGTTGATTTTACTGACTGACACCAGAGGTATTTTAAAAGATTACAAAGATCCTTCGACTTTGATCCCCAAAGTGGATATACCCGAAGCGAGAGATTTAATCGCCACGGGTGTAGTTAGCGGGGGGATGATTCCCAAAGTCAATTGTTGTGTGCGATCGCTTGCTCAAGGAGTCAAGGCTGCACATATCATTGATGGACGCATTCCCCACGCTTTGCTATTGGAAATCTTTACTGATGTTGGGATTGGAACTATGATTCTCGGTTCCCAATTTAGAGGCTGATTAGACCTGTTTTGTCACTCTCAAAAAAAAATAATCTCAGATTGATTCTGAGATTATTTTTTTCATCAATTTTTGAGGCTTTATTTTCTAACAGAAACTAAAATTTATAGATAAAACGTGGCAATTAAAGCCCTGTAAACTTTGGGGCAATTAGATTCCAATACAGTTCAGTTAAGAAAATTAATTGATAACAAAACTACAAAACTAGTTACTCAACAAAAAACCGAACAATAATTTTGGAGGGGGTTTGGGGGACGCAACCGTCCCCCAATCGGGGGCTTGGGGGAGAATCCCCCAATTGAGCTAGCTTTTTCTACAAGTCATAAATCAATCACCAATGATCTTATCTGACCTGCATTGAATTAGATTCTCCCCATCTGACAAAATAGGATTAGCTATTGGTTGGGCAGTTGGGCAGTTTACTCAACCATCAAATTACCAAGGATAAAGAATATTGACTTGCGATCGCCTTCTGAATGGTTGATTATATCCAGGATGACGGTCAAATACTGGATTTCTGATTGTTGAGTTGCGGAAGATGGGGTTAACTACAGAGGGTGTATTTAAACCCGGATAGATATTATTCTGACGATATTGAGGATAAGTGTAGATGGTAGTTGTGGGATAACGGTAATCAGTGCGTTGGCGATAGCGGTAATCATTATTCCAATGCGTTCTTCCTCTCACCGGATTTACACGTATATGATTATACCTCTGATTCCCATATCCGAATGAGTCATCTAAGTGTGTTTGCCTTCCACCGTTAATAATAATCACCGACTGAGCAGCAGCAGGGGCAATAGTAGCGCTGAGTAATACCAGAGTGAGGCTTGCACCCAGCCAATTCCGTTGTAAATCTTTAATCTTAGCCATATTTTGCTTCCCCAGTTTGATCGACTGAAATTTTCAGTAGCTGCTGATTGTTGGTATCTGAATGATTGGTTTACTAACTTTTTATGGATTTCTGATCAGTACTTCAGTGCTGACTAAGAAAATTATTTTTCCATCAATGTTAGTGTGCATTTTTTAACATACCTCAGTAGTGCATCTTTAGTACTGCTGCGGTGATTAAGAAATATTGAAAAAGCACAGGTAACTATTTTCATAAAAATTTTAGCTAGTCTCGTGAAATTCCACATCCATCTAAAGGTAGGGGTAGTTCATTTGTGCTATGTACCCCGAAAACATTTCCCAATGATTGCTGACATTGGCACAATAAATTTAAGAACTACTGATGTGTGTACAGAACGTGAATGCAGAAAGTTTAGAACTTGCCAGATCTCGCTACCAAGCTGGGCGAGTTGCTTTTGAAAATGGGCAATATCGAGAAGCTGTAGAGAATCTGGAAAAAGCCAGCGCCCTCTTGTCTGGTAATTCTCGCTTTGGGGGCGAAGTGCAAATTTGGTTGGTAACCGCTTATGAAGCTGCGGGGAGAACAGAGGATGCGATCGCCCTTTGCGAACAACTCAAACGCCATCCCTACTCAGAAACCAGTAAACAAGCCCGGCATTTACTCTACATCTTAAAAGCACCGAAGCTGAAAAGACCCAGCGAGTGGATGACAGAAATTCCCGATTTGGGCAAATTACCCGAAAATGAATCACAAGTGCGGATATCTGTCAAGCCACGCCCAGCTACTAGCACCAAAAAACCGGAACCGGAATTTGTTGATCTCAGCCAGGTCAATACCAAAGATAACCGCTTTATTTGGCTGGCATTAATTGTTATCGGGTTAATCTTGGGATACTTGGTTTGGCTGAATATTTAATTGTCAAAAGTCCAAAGTTTAAAACTTTTGGATGTGAATTTTCCACCTATATCTTTCAGGTGGGAAAATAGCGATAGGGCTGAAAAGGATGAAGGATGAAAGTTTTTCAATATTTATGCTCTATTCATTTATCTGTGGGTTAATTTCATACTTTAGCCCTGATACTTTATCCTTCATCCTTGAACATCTGATACTCGCGGAGACTAATTATTGATGAATTCGTCATATCTAGGAAAAGTTTTCCATTGGTTAATTAAACCGTTAAGTTTTGTTATAAAAACAAGAGAATTGTTAACAAAATTTTTTGGCTATAAATCAATTAACTCCATCTTTTCTTTCTCCCAAAAAAGCAGCAACGCCAAAACATCAAAACCGATTTTATGGGTAGTCATCTTAGCATCATTACTGTTAACTGGTTGTGTGCAGTATGACGTAGGCGTAAACTTTAGCAACTCCAATCATGGGGAATTAGTGCAGCATATTAAATTAGGAGAAAAGCTTACCAGTTTTAGTGGCGACTATGTTTATGAATGGTTAAACAGTATAGAACGTCGCGCCCGCAAACTGGAAGGGAAAGCAAAGCGAATTTCTCCAGAAGAAGTGATTGTGACGATTCCTTTCACTAATGGGCAAGAATTACAAGCAAAATTTAATGAGTTTTTTAGCTCCCACATCAATCAAAACACTGAGCCTGTAGCCGCTGAATCTGACTCAGAACTACCAAAAGTTGAATCTAACTTACTCATAGAGGAGAACAATTTTTTACTATTGGTACGCGATCGCGTAATTTATGATTTAGATTTGCGATCGCTCTCGCTAATTGCTAGTGATGGTAATGTTTTAGCCAACGCAGGTTCAATTCTCGATTTGAATTTTAGTTTGAAAACCCCATTGGGAGCGCAAAACATCCCCATTGGTGAAAATCCCATTGAGCCAGAAAAGATTAACAATCAACTAGTGTGGAAGCTAAGAACTGGGGAACTCAACCACATAGAAGTAGTTTTTTGGCTTCCTAGTCCCCTTGGTATTGGTGCATTGCTAATTGCTTTGTTTGTCTGGGGTGGAATCTATCTCAGATATACATTTATGCCCGATCCCAGATTGCAGTTTGCGCCAAAACCAGCAGTATCAGAATAGTGCTGAGTGCTGAGTGCTGAGTTCTGAGTGCTGAGTCTCCAGCGTTAGAGGCGACTAGCTTTACTAAGTCCAAGCGAGTTTTTAACTCTGAACTCTTGTACAGACGCGATTAATCGCGTCTCTCAGAGCACTTAGCACTTTCAACTCAGCACTTATTAAGGAGATAAACGCTCAATTTTCCAATCGCCATTATCTATACGAGTATAAAGCAAGCGATCGTGTAGGCGACTAGGACGACCTTGCCAAAACTCAATTTCTGTGGGAATGACACGCAAGCCTCCCCAATTCACAGGCCGAGGAATCTCCTGAGTTTCATATTTGTCCTGCAATTCTTGCAAGCGCTGCTCTAAAACTTCTCGGCTTTCTATCACCTCGCTTTGATTAGAAGCCCATGCACCCAAGCGACTATTTTCAGGACGGCTGTAAAAATATTGATCGGATTCCGCCTCCGAAACTTGCTCAACCTGTCCTGTTATGCGAACTTGGCGTTCTAATTCCGCCCACCAAAACACTAATGCAGCTTGAGGGTTTTCTGCTAGTTCTTGACCTTTACGGCTGTTATAGTTGGTAAAGAAGACAAAGCCTCGCTCATCAAAATTTTTCAGTAGTACCATTCTGGCCGAAGGTTTACCATCTGGCATGGCTGTAGCCAAAGTCATGGCATTAGGTTCGGGGAGTTGGGCTGCTAGTGCCTGATCGAACCATTGTCTAAATTGTATAAAAGGATTAGGATGAACCTCAGTTTCGCTCAAATCTTGTAAAGTATAGTCTTTGCGAAGGTCAGCTATGGTTTGATTCATGGTGATGTTCTCCCCTGGTATTTAGATCAGCTTTGTAGATATCTTTATTCAAAATATCTTTTATAGTCAGCACCAACACCTATTGAGCAATTTTTTTCGAGAAATCGGGAAAAAATATTGCATCTGATACCAAATTGGGATAAATAATATTGTCTGAGCTTGCCAGAGAAGCTTTTTGGTAAAGACTTTCAATCTAAAATCCAAAATTCAAAATCCAAAATTGATATGATCCGCCGTTCAGCCTCCCTTCAAAGTTTATTAATTTATGGTCTGAGCGGCCCGATTATCGCTCTTAATGTGTGGTTATTGTCGGTAGTATTTCACTATTTCCAGCATCCCATCACTATCCTCAGTTCTGCGGCAATTCTGGCTTTTTTATTAAATTATCCGGTACAGTTCTTTAAACGCGCGCGCATCACCCACACACAGGCGGTGATTATTGTTTTGCTGGTCACCTTTACATTAGTAGTGATTTTGGGTGTCACATTAGTACCCATGCTACTTGACCAAACAATTCAACTTTTAAATAAAATTCCTGATTGGTTAACTAGCAGTCAAAGAAATCTCGAACATGTTGAAGCTTTAGCAAAACAACGGCGGTTACCCATAAATCTGCAAATAGTGGCTAATCAAATTAATGCTAACATCCAAAATTTGGTGCAGCAGTTAGCTTCGGGTGCGGTGGGATTTGCCGGCACACTGCTCTCAGGAATACTCAATGTTGTACTCGTGGTCGTGCTAGCGTTTTATATGCTGATATATGGCGATCGCGTCTGGGCTGGTTTGGTCAGTCTGTTACCATCTAATATTAGAATTCCTTTAACAACATCCTTAAGATTAAACTTTCAGAACTTCTTTCTCAGTCAGTTGTTGTTAGGGCTATTTATGGTAGTGACTCTAACACCAATTTTTTTAGTTCTGAGGGTACCATTCGCCTTACTGTTTGCCATAGTTATTGGCATAGGCGAACTCATCCCCTTTGTGGGTGCAACTCTTGGCATTGGTTTAGTCACAATCCTAGTACTGCTCCAAAATTGGTGGTTAGCAGTGCAAGTTGCTTTATCGGCGATTCTCTTGCAGCAGGTTAAAGATAACTTATTAGCGCCTAAATTACTGGGTGACTTTATTGGACTAAATCCCATCTGGATTTTTGTAGCAATCTTAATGGGTTTTGAAATAGCAGGTTTACTAGGAACACTCGTTGCTGTTCCTATTGCTGGCACTATTAAAGGCACATTTGATGCTCTAAAAAGTGGTGAATCTGCTAACTTCGTATCACATTTTTCTATTAATAATTACACATCTGACTTTGATGAAGAAAGTAAAAGTTAGAAATGGGTAATGGGTAATGGGTAATGGGTAATGGGTAATGAGTAATGAGTAATGAGGAAACTTTCGACTGTGGAAACTATCGAAGAGATAAAATTTCAAATTATTTTAAAACGAAAAAAGCGCCATATTTACTGAAAAAACCCAAACGATAAAGTATTTTAAATTACGTTATTTACTTATTTCAAAGTGTAAAAACCTCATGTTATACTTCATCGATTATGGTGAGAATTATACTATTTGACTTTCCGGGTGCAATAAATGTATTATCCAAAATTCTGCAAAACTAAACTTGCACAATCTAAAGTTAGCATTCACAATGAGAATAAAAGTAATTGCCTGCTAGTTATTAAGTATCATTTATTACAAAATATTCTAATCGAATGAGATAGATAAGACCTGTGCTAATTTTTATCTACGATACTAGCAAGTAATTCTTGCCCAATAAATCCAGTGTTAAAGTTAGGCACTTTTTAACTTAATTACTCAAAATTAATTAATGGATGCGTCCGAGCTATTAGAAACAATTACACTTCTGATCAAGCAAGCTGAACAAGGAGAAATTGATCCTTGGGATGTTCAGGTAATTGAGGTAATTGACCGTTATTTAGAACTAATGGCACCGCAGGCCACAGCTAGAGGCTATGAAGCCGATTTATCTCAATCTGGACAAGCTTTTTTATCAGCATCAATGTTGGTGTTATTCAAAGCCAACACCTTGATGCAATTGCAATCAGCCGCAGATGAACAAGAACTGATACTTGATGACGCGCTGCTAGAAACCGAAAATGGGCTATTACACCCAGTTAATCGCCTGCCTTTAGAGCATCACTTGCGTCGTCGTCCAGCTGCAATGCCTCCGCCTAAACGTCGGGTAACTCTGCAAGAGTTAATTGACCAATTGCAGATCATGGCGAACCAGCTCAAACTTGTCCAAAAAACAAATAAACCAGTCCGTCCTCGCCGTCAGCCGACTGTGCAAAGTATGCGAGCCGCGCTAGAACTGGCACACCAAGAAAATTTGACGGAAGTAGCTGGAGAACTAGAGCAAGTATTACAGCTGTCGGCACAAAAATTACATTTGGAACAAAATTATTTGAATTTGGAACAGCTTGTGGAGTTATGGGTCGAGAGTAAACAGCCATACCAAAATGGCTCTGCTCATACATCACCACATAGCCACTTAGTTAGCGTATTCTGGGCACTGCTACTGCTATCAGCTCAATCCAAAGTAGAGCTATTGCAAGAGGAGTTTTACCAAGAAATTAAAATTCGTTTACTAATAGATTCCGCGAACACTCACAAACCCGTGGAGCAGCCTATGAACTGAGCAATATCTATCTACTTATTTAGATAATTTATAGACTACGGTGCCATCAAACCCAAAGTCTAGGTAAATTTAAAAAGTAAGCCATTGCTCGTTAAATGACGATGTCGATAGATGCAAAAATCAGCAAATTCCCCTAATCTGTGCTATCAGGGATGAATAAAAACAATAAACCAATGAAGTATAACTTGTTGAAAGTAAACTGGCTTGTGGTTGAGGAATAATCTTTATGAAGGCGATGATTCTTGCAGCGGGTAAAGGTACTCGAGTCCGTCCGATTACCTATACAATCCCCAAACCGATGATTCCTATACTGCAAAAACCAGTAATGGAATTTTTACTTGAACTGTTGCGTCAGCATGGCTTTGACCAAATTATGGTCAATGTGAGCCATTTAGCAGAGGAAATTGAAAACTATTTCCGTGATGGTCAGAGGTTTGGTGTACAAATTGCCTATTCCTTTGAAGGGCAAATTGTGGACGGTACACTGGTGGGGGAAGCAGTCGGATCTGCTGGCGGGATGCGGCGTATCCAAGACTTTTCACCGTTTTTCGATGATACTTTTGTGGTATTGTGCGGTGACGCTTTGATTGACTTAGATTTAACTGAAGCAGTCAAGTGGCATCGAGCTAAAGGGTCGATCGCTACAATTATTACGAAATCTGTTCCCAAGGAAGAGGTTTCTAGCTATGGTGTCGTCGTGACTGACGACGATGGGCGTGTGAAAGCTTTCCAAGAAAAACCCTCCACCGAAGAAGCCCTCAGCACCAACATCAACACCGGGATTTACATTTTTGAACCGGAAGTATTTAAATATATTCCTTCTGGCATTGAGTACGACATTGGTAGTCAGCTATTCCCCAAACTGGTAGAAATTGGCGCGCCTTTCCATGCGATCGCAATGGATTTTGAATGGGTAGATATTGGTAAAGTACCAGATTACTGGCGGGCGATTCGTGGTGTACTACTAGGTGAAATTAAAAACGTCCAAATCCCTGGACATGAGGTTGCACCTGGAATTTACACAGGCTTAAATGTTGCTGTCAATTGGGACAAAGTTGATATTACAGGCCCAGTTTACATTGGTGGCATGACCAGAATTGAAGACGGCGCGAAAATCGTCGGCCCGGCGATGATTGGCCCCAATTGCTGGATTTGTAGCGGGGCGACAGTAGAGAACAGCGTGATTTTTGAATGGTCACGCCTCGGCCCAGAAGTTCGCCTCATAGATAAATTAGTGTTTGGGCGTTATTGTGTCGATAAAACTGGAGCCACCATTGATGTCCAAGCAGCAGCCTTAGACTGGCTGATCACTGATGCACGTCAATCCCCACCATCTCATACTCCAGTAGAAAGACAAGCGATCGCAGAATTGCTCAATACGACTGCTATTTAGGGGATAGGGCATGGGGCATGGGGCATGGGGCATTGGTAATTGGTAATTGGGGTTTGTCATTTGTCATTCGTCATTCGTCATTTGCTGTTTGTTATTCCCCTTTTCCCTTTCCCCAATCCCCAATCCCTAGTCCCCAGTTCCCAACCCCTAACTATTCAAATACGTGTATCTTCTCAGACTTTGCTCGTAAGTTTGTAAGAGTCGCTGAGATTCTGCTAAGGTGATGCGCTTTTCCTCCAGGGCTTTTTCACAACGCTGGCGGATGTTTTCTACCATGTCTTCGGAATCGTACTGCACGTAGCTAACTACTTCGCTCATGGTATCGCCTTTGACGACATGTTCAATTTGGTAACCTTTGGGGGTCAATTGAATGTGAACTGCGTTAGTATCGCCAAATAGGTTGTGTAAATTACCCATGATTTCTTGGTAGGCTCCACTGAGGAACATTCCCAAATAATAGGGTTCGCCTGGTTTAAAGGTGTGCAGTTCTAAAACAGATTTGACATCACGCAAATCAATAAAGCGGTCAATTTTGCCATCGCTATCGCAGGTGAGGTCTGCCAAAATTCCCCGCCGAATTGGTTCTTCATCTAAACGGTGGATGGGCATAATCGGGAATAATTGATCAATCGCCCAGCAATCTGGTGCTGATTGAAACACCGATAAATTAGCGTAGTAGATGGAAGCCATGATTTTTTCTAGGTCTTCCAGTTCGTCTGGTACGTATTCCTGCTGTCTAGTGATGTTTAAAATTTTCTGACAACAAGCCCAGTAGAGACGTTCAGCTTTAGCCCGTTCTCTTAGGCGTAAAATACCCAAGTTGAAACGGCTGATAGCTTCTTCTTTAAATTGGGCTGCGTCGTGGTAAAACTCCTGATAATTTTCTTTGTTAATCGATTGGTAGGTTTCCCAGAGGTAATTAATAATTGGGGATTCGCCTTCTTGTGGCGGTTCTGGGGTATCGAGGGGGACATCGCTGGTACTGAGAACATCAAAAATCAATACCGATTGATGAGATGCGATCGCTCTACCACTTTCACTAATCAGGGTAGGTACGGGAATTTGCCGTTCAGCACAGGTATCTTTTAACTCTGCCACGATGTCGTTGGCATAGTTTTGCATATTATAGTTTTTCGAGGCGTAGAAGTTGGTTTGGGAGCCATCATAATCTACACCCAAGCCGCCACCGACATCGAGATATTTCATATCTGCCCCCAACATTGCCAACTCTACGTAAATGCGGCTGGCTTCTTGAATGGCATCTTTAATCACGTTAATGGCTGAAATCTGGGAGCCGATGTGGAAATGCATCAACTGCAAGGAATCGAGCAAATCAGCTTCGCGTAACTTGTCAACCGCCTCAATCACCTCAGGCATAGTTAGACCAAATTTAGCGCGATCGCCACTGGAACTACCCCAGCGTCCCATACCTTGGGTACTGAGTTTAGCTCTTACTCCTAAGATGGGTTTAATACCTAATTGACGGTTAGCGGCAATTACTAAATCGACCTCTTCAATTTGTTCTAGGACAATAATTGGCGTTTGACCTAGCCTTTGAGCCAACATTGCCGTTTCGATGTATTCTTGGTCTTTGTAGCCGTTGCAAATTAATAATGCTCCTGGGGTATCCAAGATAGCCAGAGCAATCATTAATTCTGGCTTAGAGCCAGCTTCTAAACCAAATTGATGTGGCTTACCAAATCTGACCAAATCCTCAATTAAATGGCGTTGCTGGTTACATTTAACAGGAAATACACCACGATAAACACCAGGATAGTTATAGCGAGCGATCGCCTTCGCAAAACAAGCATTTAAACGCTCAATCCGGTCTTCCAAAATGTCTGAAAAGCGAATCAACATCGGCAGGCCTAAATTGCGCTGCTTCAAAGCGTTGACCAATTCAAACAAATCCAAAGAACCACCGCGATCGCCTTTTGGGGAAACAGTGACATGACCAGCCGCGTTAATCGAAAAATAAGGTTGTCCCCAACCTTCAATTCGATATAGCGCTTCGCTGTCCTCAATTTTCCAAGCGCGAGGCGAATCATCAGTGATAGTACTAGGCGCTAACAGCTTTTTTGGCTTATGGTTTTTCACTTCTGGTTTGTGTCCATTAGACGGCAGCTTAACTATCTCTTCAGATGTAGCAGTTGACTCAACACCCATTTATTCCTGACCTCTGTGTTTCACCCACGAATTTTCAATTTAACGCATTCATTTGCGATCGCATATGCACCCAGAGATAATTTCTGAGATAAACTCTGATTGGTCAAGAGTCGTCTGTTACTTATCATTAGTCATTGGTCATTTGTCATTAGGGTCAAAATCCCTAAAGTATCAACAAATGACAAAGAACTAAGGACAAAGAACAAAAGATAATTGATCTTGAAAAATTTATTAAGTTTTCGGAGATAGCTTTGGAACGCACATTTTTGGCAATTAAACCCGACGGCGTACAACGCGGACTAGTCAGCGAAATTATCGGTCGCTTTGAAAAAAAAGGCTTTACCCTCGTGGGTTTAAAGCTGCTTCACCCCAGTCGGGAATTAGCTGAACAACATTATGACGTTCACCGCGAAAGACCCTTCTTTGCAGGATTAGTTGAATTTATCACCTCCGGCCCCGTAGTAGCGATGGTTTGGGAAGGTGAAGGCGTAATCGCCTCTGCAAGAAAGTTGATTGGTGCAACCAACCCCCTCAACGCCGAACCTGGAACCATTCGCGGCGATTTAGGGATCAACATTGGTCGCAACATCATCCACGGTTCCGATGCTCCGGAAACAGCTCAAAAAGAAGTTGCTCTGTGGTTTAAGGATGAAGAATTAGTTAACTGGAAACCAGAAGTAACTCCTTGGTTGCACGAGTAGGGAGTTAGGGATTGGGGATTGGGGATTGGGGATGAGGGGGAAAAGGGTAAAGGGGAAAGGGTAAAGGGGAAAGGGGAAAAGGAAAAAAAGGGAAATTATTATTACCCATTACCCATTACCCAATCCCCTACTTTGGTACTTCAGTTTTTTCAGACAATTCTTGGGGTACTTCTATATTTGTGCGTTTGGAAAAGCCCCAAGCTAGGATCAGACCGATCGCAGTAATCATTAACCATTCGGGCGGAACTAAGCTATCGTTTACCACCTTCAATAACAGACGCAAACCTACAAATGCGACAGTTATATAGCCTGCGTCTTCTAGGTTTTCAAATTCGTCTAGCCAACGGATAAATAATTCCGCCATGAAGCGCAGGGTAATGATCCCAATGGTTGCACCTGTTAATACCAACCACCTTTCTTGAGAAACTGCGATCGCAGTTGTCACGCTATCTAAAGAAAATGCCATATCAGTAAAAGCTATTACTGGTATCGCTTGCCACAAAGAATTAAAACGCGGCCCGTGATGGTGATTCTCTTCATCTGTTTCTTGGGATGTGAAGTGTTGGAATACTAGCCATAGTAGATAAGCCGCACCCAGAAGTTCAAATTGCCATAAATTTTGTACCCAGGTAGCTGTCAGAATTAATGTAATCCTGAGCACATAGGCAACAACTAATCCCAAGTTTAGCGCCTGTCGCTCAACTTTTTTATCTTCCAATCCTTGAGCGATCGCAGCGAGGGCGATCGCATTATCAGCAGATAGCACTGCTTCTAAAAACACCAGGATAAGCAGAACTATAGGAGCTTCAACGCTAAAGTGAAAATGAAGATAATCAAAAATTTTGTCTAGCATTCCAAGTATCTCAAGCAGCGTAAATTAAAAATTAACAACAGCAACGAATTTCATCCTCTAAAGTGCAAGCAATTGCTACTTTTATCCAGCTTAACTTGGCTGTGGTTGATTCTAAAAACTCTGGAATTGGCGCAATCACAGGGTAGTTAGAGTTTGTTGAGTGTAGCATGACACACCAGAAGTCTTAACATTCTCTTAAAAAAACTCTTGAGAAATCAAGTACGGAAATACCTAAATAAATTTCTATCACCCCACTTTTTGCAAAAAGCTAGGATCTAGGCAAGAAGTTTTTAGGACTTACGCAACTGATAGACTCATTTTCTGGTTTAAGAGTCAAGAGTCAAAGGTCAAGGGTCAAAAATTCAGGTTTTTTGGACTCTTGACAAACCTAAACGAAAAAAATATGACACTTGCGTAAGTCCTAGATATGACAAATCACAACCCGACACGCCGTCAAGATGACCGAAAGGGTTGAGAAATAGCATTTCTCTAAGATTGTGACTGGTGGGAGGTATTACTATAAAAACAATACTTTAGGAATCTTAATAATGAATTTAACTACCCAACAGTTACCTTCAGCCACTTTAGAAAAATTCCTTTGGACTTGGCGGGGCTATAAAATTCAGTACACTGTCATGGGTACAGGAGAACCCCTAGTACTAGTACATGGCTTTGGCGCTTCGATTGGACATTGGCGCAAAAATATTCCAGCTTTAGCAAAAGCAGGTTATCAAGTTTTCGCTGTAGATTTGTTGGGTTTTGGTGGTTCCGAAAAAGCACCAATTGATTACAGTTTGGAAATTTGGGTAGAACTGCTCAAAGATTTTTGGTATGCACACATCAATCAACCTGCCGTATTTATCGGTAACTCCATTGGTGCATTAATCAGCTTAATGGTACTGGCAGAACATCCAGAAATGGCCGCAGGTGGTGTTTTAATTAACTCTGCTGGTGGTTTAAGCCATCGTCCCCATGAATTGAACCCACCATTAAGGGTTGTGATGGCAGCATTTAATAAAGTAGTGCGATCGCCCCTCACAGGCAAGTTTGTCTTTAACCGCATCCGTCAAAAATCCCAAATTCGCCGCACACTTTATCAGGTTTATCGTAACCGGGAAGCTGTTACTGATGAATTAGTTGATTTACTTTATACTCCCGCTTGCGACCCTGGCGCGCAGAAAGTCTTTGCATCGATTCTTACAGCCCCTGCTGGGCCTACTCCTGGGGAACTTTTGCCTAAAGTTGAACGTCCTTTATTAGTAATTTGGGGTGCTGACGATCCTTGGACACCAATTACGGGGGCAAAGATTTACGAAGAAGCGCGTGAGAATGGTAAAGCCATCAAAGTTATCCCCATTCCCAACGCTGGTCATTGTCCTCATGATGAAGTTCCAGATATTGTCAATTCCCAAATTGTGGATTGGCTAGCGCAAAGGTGATGATTTCGCGCATGGGCATCTTTAGATGTCTATGCGCCTTTGTGACAAGGTGCTATTAACTTGTTAGCAATCCACATCACTTCAAGAAGTCTGGAGTGTAAAGGATAAAGGATGAAACAAAATGCAAGTTATACCAATTTGAAAAAAGAATGCGACAGATAGTAGGGGCAAGGCAATGCCTTGCCCTCTAGAATATATTGATGTGTCGCCAACATTATTTGAATTGGTATTACATCTATGACGATTCATAGTCATAGTAGAGGTAATTTCACACTTCATACCTCATACTTCATCCTTTAGCCTTCAGCCTTCATTTGACCAAATTAAATTGTGTGGTAATTGTCTATGGGGCTTGATGTGCAAAATGGATATCAAGGGAATGTTCCCGTCCATAAATATCCAGATTTTTCTCAGCAAGGCTATCAAGTTATCCGAGAACTAGGACGCAATCGACAAGCAGGACGTACTACGTATTTAGCTCATGCGCTTAAAACTGAGCAAAAAATCGTAATTAAAGAGTTCCGTTTTGCCCATGCGATTCCTGATTCGTCAGTCGTAAAAGCTTATGAAAGTGAAATTGCAATTCTGCAACAAATAAATCATGCACGCGTTCCCCGCTATGTTGATTCTTTTGCAACACCAGCGGGTTTTTATATGTTGCAGGAATATAAAAATGCCCCTTCTTTAGCATCACAATACAGCTTTCATCCAGAAGAAATCAAAAAAATTGCTATCTCAGTATTAGAAATTTTGGTTGATTTACAAAAGCGAGTTTCTCCAATTATCCATCGGGATATAAAACCAGAAAATTTGTTAGTTGATCAGCAATTTAATGCTTATTTAGTTGATTTCGGTTTGGCTCGCAACAAAGGTGCAAAAATGACTCTCAGCAGTTTTGCTGTTGGCACACCAGGTTTTATGCCACCAGAAGAACAATTTGGATATCCCTTAACGGAGGCATCCGATTTATATAGTTTAGGAGCTACATTGATTTGCTTATTGACTAATACTCGTTCCGTAAATATTAGTCATTTAATTGATGATAAATATCGCTTCAAGGTGCAAAAACTACTACCTCAAATCAACCCATACTTCAAGCGCTGGATAATGAAAATGGTAGAATATAAACGCCAGCATCGATATGCTAATGCAGCAGTTGCTTTAGAAGTATTAAAAACAATTCCAGTACTTGGTAATGCTACAGCTTGGGAAACTTTAGCAGCTACTATAAAGAGGAAAAAGAAAATTTTTGTGTTGGGATTAGCAACTATTGGTACAATCGCTACTGCTGGGAAAACCTTAATAATAGCTCAATCAGAAAATATTCATAAGCAAACACTAGAAACAAGAGAATGTCACGCATTTAATGCAATTGCTAGTTGTCTCAATAAACCTAACCATTAAGAGACCATTGATAAAGTGAAACTTCTGTAGGGTGTGTTAGGCGCTGATTTCCAATATGATTTATCAAGAGAGAACTATCCTAGCGCCTAACGCACCATCCACGCGGCGGTGCGTTACGGCTAAATTTCATTGTCTCTCAGCTCGAAATCATTTCATAGCCGTAACACACCCTACAGATAAATAGCACTTACTTTTAGTAAACATTGCTGCTCAGATCCCCGACTTTTTCAAAAAGTCGGGGATCTAAAACCTGTTAAAGTAAGCGACATTTCACCCTACAATATATAATTTACTTCAGGTCAATAATACGCTGTTATAGTAAACTGCCTTTAGCAAATCAACTTGCTTGCAGTAATTTTGACAGCGTTGTGAAGAAAATCCTGATTTTATCTGCTAATCCTACGAATACAGACAAACTACGCCTGGATGAAGAAGTGCGGGAAATTCAGGCTGGTTTGGAACGCGCCAGAAGCCGAGATCAGTTTGAAATTATCACGAAATGGGCAGTCAGAACTGATGATTTACGCCGTGCGCTTTTAGATTATGAACCGGAGATAGTTCACTTTTCTGGGCATGGGGCTGGAAATCAAGGTTTGGCGTTGGAAAATAATGCTGGAGAAATTCAGTTAGTAAGTACGGCTGCGCTGGCAAGATTATTTAAATTATTTAGAAATCAAGTTGAGTGTGTGTTGTTGAATGCTTGTTATAGCGAAGTACAAGCTGTAGCGATTCATCAACATATTGATTGTGTAGTGGGTATGAGTCAGGCAATTGGCGATCGCGCGGCGATTTAATTTGCTGTAGGCTTTTATGATGCACTGGGGGCCGATAGAACCTATGAGGAAGCTTATGAGTTTGGCTGTACTGCTATTGATTTAGAAAATATTCCTGAATCTGCAACTCCAGTATTAAAAACTAGGAATCATTTCCCAGGTAACTCAGAAACTAATGAAGGAATTTCTCAAAAATCAACACCGCAAGTAAAAGTCATCTCTCTAGAAAATCCTGAAGGACAAGTACCTCTAGATTCTGCTTTTTATGTTGAGCGTCCGCCAATCGAAACAGACTGTTATGAAACTATTCTCAAACCTGGGGCATTAATTAGGATTAAAGCGCCTCGACAGATGGGTAAAACTTCTTTGATGACGCGTATTCTTCATCATGCTCATCAACATGATTATCAAAATGCATCTGTAAATTTTCAATCAGCCGATGCAGAATTTCTGAGTAGTTTAGATTTATTTTTACAGTGGTTTTGTGCCAGTATTACTGATGAATTGAATATTCCAGTAAAGCTAGAGGATTATTGGAAAGGGGTTTTAGGTAGTAAGAATAAATGTACAAATTACTTCCAACGCTATTTATTACCTGCAATTAATACTCCTATTGCTTTGGGTTTGGATGAAGTAGATGAAGTTTTCAAACATCCGATAATTGCGGCAGATTTTTTTGGATTGCTGCGGGCTTGGCATGAACGGTCAAAAAATGAAATAGTTTGGAAAAATCTTAGATTGGTGATTGCTCATTCTAAAGAAGTTTATATTCCATTAAATATTAATCAGTCACCTTTTAATGTAGGTTTACCAATTGAATTACCAGATTTAAATTATTCACAAGTGCAAGATTTAGTCAAGCGTCACGGTATAAATTGGTCTGATTTACAGGTAGAGGAATTGAGAAAGTTGGTTGATGGTCATCCTTATTTAGTGAGGGTAGCACTTTATGAAATTGCTCGTTGTAGAATTACACTGCCGAAACTACAGCAAATTGCCGCAACAGAAGAAGGGCCTTATAGCGATCATTTGCGCCGCCATTGGCTAAATTTGCAAACAGACGCAGAATTATTAGCAGCAATTAAAGAAGTGGTGACAGCAGATGAGCCTGTAAATGTAGGCGTAGAAGCGGCGTTTAAACTTCGCAGTATGGGGTTAGTTAAATTTCAGGGGAATGATGTGATACCTTTGTGTGATTTATATAGGCAATATTTTTCTGCGCGCCTCGGTGTCAAGCCAGGAAATTCTCACAAATAAAACAGTAGGGTGCGTTAGGCGCAACGCACCGTCAAAAATTCAAGGTTTGTACTATTTATATTTCTCCATTCCAGTAAACAGGAATATATCTATGGTTCAGATTATTCAGGCAAAAGATGTCAGCCTCAATCAACTAATTGAGCAATTTAATTTACAACGTAATGATGATGAAAATTTCTTTGGTGAGTGGCGAGATAATTTACCAGAACTCAATGAGTTAGAAAAGCAAAATGTCGCAGAAATTAAAGCTGAATATCAGCATTTATCTCGATATCCCATTTTAGAACCTGTAGTCAAAATGGTGGTACTTTCCCCACTATTGCGTCTAGCAGGTTTTTATCAACCACCTTTTTACATTGCTGCTGAGGAAGAAGTGGAAATTTCTTCGGAAGATGAAGGCACAATCATTCGAGGACGCATTGATATATTGGTATTTCATCCACCATTATGGGTGCTGGTAATTAAGGCAAAAAGAGCGCAATATTCTTTAACTGTTGCCATTCCCCAAGCATTAGCTTATATGTTAGCTGATACCACTCCAGAAAAACCTGTTTTTGGCTTTGTCACTAATGGTAATGAATTTAGATTTATCAAACTGATCAAAGCTGAAACTCCTCAATACGCTCTATCCGATTTCTTCGCTTTAGATAGCCGGGATGACCTTTATACTGTCATCAAAATATTAAAACGCCTAGCTGATTTAATTCGTAATTCGTAGGCATAGCTGGGCTAACCTACATCATTTACCAGACAGTCAACAGTCAACCGTCAACCGTCAACCGTCAACCGTCAACCATCCCTTATGACAAAGTACCAGTATCAAGTCGGGGGGAGTTTGCCCCAAGATGCGCCAACTTATGTCAGACGACAAGCTGACGATGACATCTATGAAGGCTTGACCCAGGGTGAGTTTTGTTATGTCCTCAATTCCCGGCAGATGGGCAAGTCTAGTTTGCGGGTGCAGGTGATGCAACGGTTACAAAATGAAGGCTTTGCCTGTGCGGTGATTGATATTACTTCTATTGGCACAGCAGATATTACCCCAGAACAGTGGTATGCAGGGGTGATTGATACCCTAGTGGGGAGTTTGGATCTTTATAACAGCTTTGATTTAGATACTTGGTGGACAGAGAATGGCTTGCTTTCCCCTGTGCAGCATTTGAGTAAGTTTATCGAAACGGTTTTACTCAAAATAATTACTGAGAAGATAGTAATTTTTATTGACGAAATTGACAGCATTCTCAGTCTTTCGTTCAACTTAGATGATTTTTTTGCCGTGATTCGCGATTGCTATAACCGCAGGGCTACCCATGCAGATTATAATCGCCTGACTTTTGCTTTGATTGGGGTGTCTACCCCCTCAGACCTAATTCAAGATAAACGCCGCACTCCTTTTAATATTGGGCGGGCAATTGATTTAACTGGCTTTCAACTCCATGAGGCGGAACCTTTGGCGCGGGGGTTGGCGGCGGAGGGTGATTCTGGGGAGTTGATGCGGGTGGTGTTGGCGTGGACGGGGGGACAGCCGTTTTTGACGCAGAAGGTTTGTAAGTTGGTGGTGGGATTGGGGAAGGGGGAAGGGGGAAACGGGGAAAGGGAGAAAGGGGAAGAATCTAAAATCCAAAATCCAAAATCCAAAATTGAGGGGTTGGTTGAGGATTTGGTGAGGAGGCGGATTATTGAGAATTGGGAGGCGCAGGATGAGCCGGAGCATTTGAAGACGATCCGGGACAGGATTATGGCGGGGGGGGAAGAGAAGGCTGGAAGGTTGTTGGCGTTGTGTCAGCAGATTTCGCAGCAGGGAGAGATAGCGGCTGATGATAGTGCTGAACAAACTGAGTTGCGGTTAACGGGTTTGGTGGTGAAGCGGGATGGGAAGCTGCGAATTTATAACCGGATTTATGCTGAGGTGTTTAAGCCGGAATGGAGTGAAAAGCTTTTGGCAAAGCTGCGCCCATATTCTGATGCTTTTAATGCTTGGGTGGAGTCGCAACAACAAGATGAGTCGCGGTTGTTGCGGGGAAAGACTTTGCAAGATGCTCAAGAATGGGCGACGGGTAAAAGTTTAAGCGATTTGGATTATCGGTTTTTGGCTGCTAGTCAGGAATTAGAAAAGCGTGATGTGCAAAGGCGGTTGGAGGCGGAAGAACAGGCGAAGCAAGTTTTGGCAGAGGCGAACCGCAAAGCTAATCGACGGATTCAAGTTGGTGCTGTGGTGCTGGGGTTGGCAATGGTGGGGGCAGCAGCATCGTTAATGTTGGCTCAATATCAATTAGGGCAAGCACGATTAGCTAGGACAGAAACGGATAAGGCTCAAACAGAGCTAAAAAAAGCGCAAACAGAAACAGAAACCACTAAGCAAGAGAATCAGCGCATATCGGTAGAGAATAAAAATTTATCAGCGCAAGCAGCACAAGCACAACAAAATCTAAATAATGCAACTGCAAAGTTGAAAACTGCAAATGCCAAAGTGAATGAGGCACAGCAAAAAGTGACATTAGCGGAAAGCAAAGTGGAAGCAGCTAACGCCAAGGTTAGTCAAGCTGAGGGACAGGCAAAGGAAGCAGTTGAACAACGACAAGCAGCACAACAGCAGCGTGAAGAAGCTGTTGCAGGTTTAAATCGGGCTAGGGAAGAACAAAAGCAGGCGCAACAAGAATTACAAACTGCTAAAACTGCTCTGAATGCAGCCGTTAATGCCCGTGCAAAGGCAGATGAAGACCGAAAAATTGCTTTAAAAGCTACCCAATTAGAACAAGATGGAACAAATGCTTTGGGATTGTTTACATCTTCAAAGGAAATAGAGGGGCTACTGTTAGCAATGCAGACTGGAAAAGAACTAAAAACTCTGGTAAAGAATAAAAAATCTTTAGCAGATTATCCTGCTTATAGCCCTTTGTTTAGTTTACAAACCATTTTATTAAATATTCGCGAACAAAATCGCTTGGAAGGGCATAGCGATTATGTCAGAAGCGTCGTCTTCAGCCCCGATGGCAAAACTTTAGCTTCCGCCAGTCTTGACAAGACCATCAAATTGTGGAATCGGGACACAGGCAAAGAAATTTCTACCCTGACTGGGCATAGCGATTCGGTCATCAGCGTCGTCTTCAGCCCTGATGGTAAAACTATAGCTTCCGCCAGTGGTGACAAGACCATCAAATTGTGGAATCGGGACACAGGCAAAGAAATTTCCACCTTGACTGGGCATAGCAATTCGGTCATCAGCGTCGTCTTCAGCCCCGATGGCAAAACTTTAGCTTCCGCCAGTCTTGACAAGACCATCAAATTGTGGAATCGGGACACAGGCAAAGAAATTTCCACCCTGACTGGGCATAGCGATTCGGTCATCAGCGTCGTCTTCAGCCCCGATGGTAAAACTTTAGCTTCCGCCAGTACTGACAACACCATCAAATTGTGGAATCGGGACACAGGCAAAGAAATTTCTACCCTGACTGGGCATAGCGATTCGGTCATCAGCGTCGTCTTCAGCCCTGATGGTAAAACTATAGCTTCCGCCAGTGGTGACAAGACCATCAAATTGTGGAATCGGGACACAGGCAAAGAAATTTCCACCTTGACTGGGCATAGCAATTCGGTCATCAGCGTCGTCTTCAGCCCCGATGGCAAAACTTTAGCTTCCGCCAGTCTTGACAAGACCATCAAATTGTGGAATCGGGACACAGGCAAAGAAATTTCCACCCTGACTGGGCATAGCGATTCGGTCATCAGCGTCGTCTTCAGCCCCGATGGTAAAACTTTAGCTTCCGCCAGTACTGACAACACCATCAAATTGTGGAATCGGGACACAGGCAAAGAAATTTTCACCCTGACTGGGCATAGCGATTATGTCATCAGCGTCGTCTTCAGCCCCGATGGCAAAACTTTAGCTTCCGCCAGTTGGGACAACACCATCAAATTATGGAATCGGGGCACAGGCAAAGAAATTTCCACCCTGACTGGGCATAGCGATTATGTCAGAAGCGTCGTCTTCAGCCCCGATGGCAAAACTTTAGCTTCCGCCAGTGGTGACAACACCATCAAATTATGGAATCGGGGCACAGGCAAAGAAATTTCCACCCTGACTGGGCATAGCGATTATGTCATCAGCGTCGTCTTCAGCCCCGATGGCAAAACTTTAGCTTCCGCCAGTGGTGACAACACCATCAAATTGTGGAATCGGGACACAGGCAAAGAAATTTCCACCCTGACTGGGCATAGCTCATCGGTAAACAGCGTCGTCTTCAGCCTCAATGGCAAAACGTTAGCTTCCGCCAGTACTGATAACACCATCAAATTGTGGAATCGGGACACAGGCAAAGAAATTTCCACCCTGACTGGGCATAGCGATTCGGTCATCAGCGTCGTGTTCAGCCCCGATGGCAAAACTTTAGCTTCCGCTAGTGATGACAAGACCATCCAATTGTGGAATCGGGACACAGGTAAAGAAATTTTCACCCTGACTGGGCATAGCGATTCGGTCTTCAGGGTCGTGTTCAGCCCCGATGGCAAAACTTTAGCTTCCGCTAGTTGGGACAACACCATCAAATTGTGGAATTGGGAGACGGGCAAAGAAATTGCCACTCTCAATGGCCATAGCGATGGGGTCATGAGCATCGTCTTCAGCCCCGATGGCAAAACTTTAGCTTCCGCTAGTGATGACAACACCATCAAATTGTGGAATCGGGAGACGGGCAAAGAAATTTCCACCCTGACTGGGCATAGCAATTCGGTAAACAGCGTCGTGTTCAGCCCCGATGGTAAAACTTTAGCGTCCGCTAGTACTGACAAGACCATCAAATTGTGGAATCGGGAGATGGGCAAAGAAATTTCCACCCTGACTGGGCATAGCAATTCGGTAAACAGCGTCGTTTTTAGCCCCGATGGTAAAACTTTAGCTTCCGCCAGTGCTGACAAGACCATCAAATTGTGGAATCGGGAGATGGGCAAAGAAATTTCCACCCTGACTGGGCATAGCAATTCGGTAAACAGCGTCGTTTTTAGCCCCGATGGTAAAACTTTAGCTTCCGCCAGTGCTGACAAGACCATCAAATTGTGGAATCTGAGTCTTGATGATTTATTAGCCCAGGGTTGCAGTTGGCTGAAGGGTTATTTGGTTAGCCATCCTGATGAGGCGAAGGTGTGTAAGGGAAGGTAGGGGAAGGGGGAAGGGGGAAAGGGGAAGGGGGGAAGGGCGATCATGTTCTATGAAAATCAGTATAAATGTAGAGTAGAAGGGGAGTGATGAGTAATTTTAGGCTACGATTTGTGTTTTGAACGGGGAGTTTCTTGTTTGAAATGAGAATGTTCCTGTTTGGAAGGAGAATGTTCTTGTTTGGAATGAGAATGTTTCTGCTGGGAAGGAGAATGTTCTTGTTTGAAACGAGAATCTTTCTGTTTGGAATGAGAATGTTCTTGCTGGGAATGAGAGTGTTTCTGTTGTGAAGTCGGAGTTTCTTGTTTAGAAGGCGGAGTTTCCTGTTTTGAACGGAAATTTTGTCAGCGCGAAGCTATGGGGAACATCAAAGACGTGATGAATCGAAATTAGAGACGCGATGAATCGCGTCTCTACAAGGGGTGCTTGAACTAAAATTGGCCTAGCTCTAAGTTGTAATTAAGGCTGAAGAACCAACCATTAAAATCTATGTTGGGGGCGCTGGAACCGCCAAAGCTAACACCAGTCTGAAGGTTAAGATTGCTGTTTTTGGAGACTCGATAGGTTAAATGCCCAAATAAGCGGTGAAATTGGTCTTCGCGGGCATCGGGACGATTGGTAAAATTTGACAGGTTGAACTGATAGTTAACCCCAACTTGTAGGGGTTTTTGTACGTAGTAGCTTAAAGATAACCACAAAGAGTTAATGATCCGACTACGGCTTTCTGGATCAGCAAAACTGACACTTAATCCATAGAAGCTATCGAGAAATAATTTGGAACTTAGGGGATCTCGTCGCCCTATAGCTAACCGGATGGAGTTTTCACTTAAAAAGCGATCGCCTGAGCTGAAGGTATCACTGTTGTTGGCGTAGAACAACATCTGATTACTCCACGCAATTTCTCCATACATCCGCCGTGATAGTTGTCGGTACAAACTCACGTTGAATCGCAACTGATTGTAATCATAAAGCGATTGATCGAAATAATGAATCTGGGTACCGTCAATAGAACCACTGATATAAGTTCTCGAACCTAAAGGAAAATATGCAGAGGCTAATGTCAGCCCATAAAAAATTAAGCTGTCTGGGATAGGGTCAATAGTTGAAGAAAAAATGTTATCCGTATAAAAGTAGCCCACACGAGCTTCTAGAACACCTATAGGTTGAAACTGCGGTACTGGTTTTTCTATTGGTGTTGGTGGCTGTTGTTCTAATTGTGGTGGATCTTCTATTGTTCGTGGCTTCACCCGCAATCCCAACTCTAAATTGTTCGTTTCAGATGGCGATTGTGTTTGCTGTTGCAATCTCTGTCTCAGCCTTTCTAATCTTTGAGAATAATTAGGCTGGCGAGTTTCTAAGAGTTGTTCTATTTGCGCTGGGGAAGGACTGGGAACAGTATTAGGTTGTACTTCTAATGGTGGTGGATCGTTCGGTGGCGGATTATTTGGTGGTGGATCATTTGGTGGCGGACTGTTTGGCGGTGGATCGTTCGGCGGTGGATTGTTCGGCGGATTATTTGGTGGTGGGGGATTTGAGGTATTGGGTGGTTGTTGATTGACTTGGGCTGTTACTTGTCCTGGTGCAGTAGATTTGGGTAATTGTTGTGAATATAAAACTTTTAAGTTACTTGGCTGTTGACACCAGTTGTCTTGACAGTTGAAATTGGGTTTCGCAGTTTCTACAGCAGAGTCAAGCAAGGATAACTGCAAAGAGTTATCAGATTTCAGAAATTTTTCTAAACAACTACTACTTTGATTTAAGTTCTGAATGTCAATCTGCCCAGAGAAGGATATTTTATGCGTTGACTTTGGTAACTTGTGAATTTTATCTATTGTTGCTAACGCTGCTAGTTGATTGTTATTTGCATCTGGTTGCAGCAGTTCGCATTGCGGATTAGCAATTTGTGCGATCGCTAAAGATGTGACGTTTGATGCTACAGTTTTTGGCGGACTTAATTTACTCGCTAAGTTCCCATGAGAACTTGCAGCCGATGCTCTACCTACCCTGATGCAATAAAAGTTTGCACCACCAATAGCTAACAAAACCGCAAATACAAAATTTTTCCAGCCCTTGGATTGCATCTTTGATGGCGTTGATCGCGTTTTCCCAACGTAGATCCAGAAGCTATCTCGGAAATTCCTCATTATAAATATCAAATTTCCGATTAACTCGTCCCTGATGTTTACTTCTCGTACTGAAAAGTCTTAATCAATATTAGAAATTACTATATATGATATTTGTACTGCTTCAACCACTAAAGTAGAAACATTAAATTTTATTATGTATTTAAGTATTAATGTATTAAGTTTAAAATAAGGATGATAAAGTTTCCACGCATTTTATTAAAATACACTGACTAAGCTTCGCTGGATTGAATACTTTAATTGAAAAAGTATAAATAATAACCTCATAAATAGAATCTCAACCCAGAATTTATTTTTACCAATAACAGTATTAATTAATACTTCTGAGTCTCGAAACTATGCTGCAAAAATTTTTACCACTTTTAGTGATTGGTGTGTGGGGAGCGATCGCCTTGCCTTTGTCAGGGCGGGCCAATGCAACAATTCCTCTCACCAGAGCTGAGATTCAGGAATTGCGTAACTTAGTACAGCTAATTCCCCGAAATAGCCCTAAGAAGCGTCCAGCGCGCAAATCCGATGCGATGATTCCTGGTGATGGTTTATCCACTGGTAGAAAGTCCCTTGCAGATTTACGTTTCAATGATGGCTCTCTAGCAAGGATTGGAGAACAAGCAGTATTTCAGTTTTTACCGAAAACGCGCAATTTTCGACTCTCCAATGGCACAGTATTATTACTGATTCCACCTGGTAGGGGGCAAACACGGATACAAACACCCAATGCAGCAGCAGCAATTCGGGGTTCAGCATTATTTGTCCGTTATGACGAACAAACCGACACGACAATTGTCGGTGCGCTTACCAATAGCGGGATAGAAGTATCTAATAAAGCTTCTCAAAGTCAGGTGCTAGAAGCCGGGCAACTGATGGTAATTGTTAAAGGTAGATTTCAAGGTTTATACGATTTTGACCTGAGAAATTTTTATGAAACTAGTGATTTAGTTCGAGGGCTTGATTTAACTAGACAGAATCTTGCACCAACACCAGACCCTGCGATCGCCAGCGTTCAAGCTGAAACTGCAGCTGCTGTAGCTACACAGACACCACTTAAAGGCGAGGGAGTTGTCGAAAATCCCTCATTTTTACAGCTAACAGCTAGTTCTTCCAATTCTGCCAATCAAGATTCTGCCTCCGAAGATAGTAAAAGCGAAACTAGCAGCGCAACTAATAGCGAAACTGATAAAAAAGGGTCTTCATTAAACGGAAGCCAAGAAAGTCTGCCAGTAGAATCCATTGTGGACAATGGGCAAACTCAATCAGATGAGCAAGTACGTAATAATACTGATACTACTCAAAAACCACCAATTCCAGATAATGGTGGTAACCCCCCTGTAATTGATGATGGTGGCGGGAACCCACCGAAACCAGATGATGGCGGGAATCCACCTGTAATTGATGATGGCGGCGGGAACCCACCGAAACCAGATGATGGTGGGAATCCACCTGTAATTGATGATGGTGGCGGGAACCCACCGAAACCAGATGATGGCGGGAATCCACCTGTAATTGATGATGGCGGCGGGAACCCACCGAAACCAGATGATGGCGGGAACCCACCTGTAATTGATGATGGCGGCGGGAACCCACCGAAACCAGATGATGGCGGGAATCCACCTGTAATTGATGATGGCGGCGGGAACCCACCGAAACCAGATGATGGCGGGAATCCACCTGTAATTGATGATGGCGGCGGAAATCCACCGAAACCAGATGATGGCGGGAACCCACCTGTAATTGATGATGGTGGCGGGAACCCACCAAAACCAGATGATGGCGGGAACCCACCGAAACCAGATGATGGCGGAAATCCACCGAAACCAGATGATGGCGGGAATCCACCTGTAATTGATGATGGCGGCGGGAACCCACCGAAACCAGATGATGGCGGGAATCCACCTGTAATTGATGATGGCGGCGGAAATCCACCGAAACCAGATGATGGCGGCAATAGACCACCCCATAATGGCGGCAATAGACCTCCTCATGATGGCGGTAATAGACCTCCCCATGATGGCGGCAATAGACCTCCTCATGATGGCGGTAATAAACCACCTAATGATGGCGGAGTCAAACCACCCAATACTGGCGGCGGTAATAAACCACCCAATACTGGCGGTAATAAACCGCCTAATGATGGTGGTAATAAACCACCCAATACGGGTGGTTATAAACCACCCACACCTAGTGGCGGCACAACACCTCCCAATACTGGCGGCACAACACCTCCCAATACTGGCGGCACAACACCTCCCAATGCTGGCGGCACAACACCTCCCAATACTGGCGGCACAACACCTCCCAATACTGGCGGCACAACACCTCCCAATACTGGCGGCACAACACCTCCCAATACTGGCGGCACAACACCTCCCAATACTGGCGGCACAACACCTCCCAATACTGGCGGCACAACACCTCCCAATACTGGCGGCACAACACCTCCCAATACTGGTGGCACAACACCTCCCAATACTGGTGGCACAACACCTCCCAATACTGGTGGCACAACACCTCCCAATACTGGTGGCACAACACCTCCCAATACTGGTGGCACAACACCTCCCAATGCTGGCGGCACAACACCTCCTAATACTGGCGGGATAACACCGCCCAATACTGGCGGGATAACACCTCCCAATGCTGGCGGCACAACACCTCCTAATACTGGCGGGATAACACCTCCCAATGCTGGTGGGATAACACCACCTAATACAGGTGGCACAACACCACCTAATACAGGTGGGATAACACCGCCCAATACTGGCGGGATAACACCGCCCAATACTGGTGAAGGTATAACACTGCCCACACCTAGTAGCGGGATAACATCACCTAATGATGGAGCAGTCAAACCACCCACACCTGGTGAAGGTATAACACCACCTACACCTAGTGGCGGGACAACACCACCTACACCTAGTGGCGGGACAACGCTACCTACACCTGGTGAAGGTATAACACCACCTACACCTAGTGGCGGGACAACACCACCTACACCTGATGGCGGGACAACGCCACCTACACCTGATGGCGGGACAACGCCAACCCCCCAATGATGGTGTAAATACTCCACCAAAAACCGATGGTAAACCTTCCAAATCACCAGCAATCACAAATACTTAAAAATATGAAGTTGCCTACATAACAAAGCAACTTGAGTTAATTAACTGAGTAAAATCTAGGGAAAGCCATCTTTATATCCGGCTTTCCCTAGATTTTTTTGGCATTAATTTAAATGTATATTTCAATACAAAAATTGCTGCAAATAGTTATAAACAGTACTGCTATCAAAAACTAGGTATTGTTGCTAGTGATAGTTAACGAATTTTGGATTTTAGATTTTGGATTTTAGATTTTGGATTTTGGATTGACCCCGACCACAAGGGTGCAGGGCTTAAGGATTTTAAATTTTGGCTTTTGGATTTTGGATTTGTTCCGCCACGCCACTTCTCTCAAGTCGGGAAACCCGCCCACGAGAGTGGCTCCACTAGGAACGGGGCATGAACCAAAAAATCTAAAATCGGCAATCTAAAATCTAAAATTGGCACGGTTAAGCATCTGCTAGCGCTAGATTAAATCAAGTACAGGACTTACATGGGTTAGCTTAATATCTTTTTTAGTTAAATTTAATCTGCCGTGTAAGTTTTTGGAAGTTTAATTGTTGCAACAGAGATAAATAAATTTATGACTTTTGATTACGATCTATTTGTCATTGGTGCTGGTTCTGGAGGTTTAGCAGCTTCTAAACGAGCAGCTAGCTACGGCGCAAAAGTAGCGATCGCAGAACATGATTTAGTCGGCGGAACTTGTGTGATTCGCGGTTGCGTTCCCAAAAAGCTCATGGTCTACGGTTCTCATTTTCCCGCACTGTTCAGTGATGCGGCTGGCTATGGCTGGAAAGTCGGTGATGCTCAATTAGACTGGGAACATTTCATTACTTCTATAGATAAGGAAGTCAAGCGGCTATCTCAACTTCATATCAGCTTTTTAGAAAAAGCTGGTGTCACACTAATTCCTGGTCGAGCTAGTTTCGTAGACACCCATACTGTAGAAGTTGGCGATCGCAAAATTACAGCAGACAAAATTTTAATTGCTGTGGGTGGAAAGCCTCTCAAACCAGATGTACCAGGGATAGAATACGCGATTACCTCTAACGAAATTTTTCTCCTCAAAGAACAACCAAAGCATATAGCAATTATTGGTGGTGGTTACATCGGTACGGAATTTGCTGCGATTATGCGGGGTTTAGGTTGCCAAGTTACACAAATTAATCGCCAAAACCAGATTTTGGCAGGTTTTGATGAAGATATCCGTACTAGTATTCAAGAAGGAATGAGCAACCACGGCATTCGCATGATTCCGAATACCTTGGTAACAGCCGTTGAGCCTGTACCAGAAGGATTAAAGTTGTCTTTATCTGGCGAAAATCAAGAACCAGTGATTGCTGATGTATTTTTAGCCGCAACTGGTCGAGTTCCGAATGTAGATGGACTGAGTTTAGAACATGCTGGAATTGAAATTGTCGCCAGTGCTGAAGAAGGACATGGATATGGAACAGCAAAGGCGATCGCAGTTAATAAATATAGTCAAACTAGTCAACCCAATATTTTTGCGGTTGGCGATGTCACAGATAGGTTAAATTTAACACCAGTTGCTATTGGAGAAGGCCGGGCTTTTGCGGATAGTGAATTTGGCAATAACCGCCGCGAGTTTAGTCATCACAATGTACCTACAGCTATATTTTCCAATCCGGAAGCGGCTACTGTGGGGTTAACGGAAGCTGAGGCTAAGGCAAAACTCGGTGATGATGGCGTGACAATTTTTCGTAGCCGTTTCCGCCCTATGTACTACAGTTTAACGGGTGCCCAAGAAAGAACCATGATGAAGCTGGTAGTCGATGCCAAAACTGACCAAGTTCTAGGCGCTCACATGGTGGGAGACTATGCAGCAGAAATCATTCAAGGTATAGCGATCGCTGTCAAAATGGGCGCAACGAAAAAAGACTTTGATGCTACCGTGGGGATACATCCCTCCGCCGCCGAAGAATTTGTCACAATGCGATAAGTTTGATACAGGCGCGATCGCGTCTGTATTGAAAATCCTGGCTGAGTTGAATTTTGAATCACTTTATTTACTTACATGGTTTTGCTTCTAGCCCTCATTCTGCCAAAGCCAAAGATATTAGCGATCGCTTTGCTCAAATCGGTATCAAACTTACAATTCCCGATTTGAATGCAGGCGATTTTTCTCACCTGACAATTACTCGTCAGATCAATCAAGTTGCAGCAGAATTTCCAACTGATTCTGCACCAGTAACGCTGATTGGTTCGAGTTTGGGTGGTTTAACTGCTGCTCATTTAGGGCAAAAATATTCCCAAGTGCAAAGTTTGGTTTTATTAGCACCAGCTTTCGGTTTTTTATCTCACTGGTTACCCAAGCTAGGAGATGAACAGGTACAGCGTTGGCAACAAGAAAAATATCTCATGGTTGATCATTATGGGGAAAAGCGATCGCTACCTTTAAGTTACGAGTTCGTTACAGATGCCCAGCAATATCAAGAAGCGGTTTTACAACGCCCCATTCCTACCCTCATTTTGCATGGCACAAATGATGAAGTCATTCCCATCACAGCCAGCCGTGAATTTGCAATATCTCGTCCTTGGGTGAATTTAGTAGAACTGGACAGCGATCATGCTCTAGGAAACGTCATGGCAGAAATATGGCAAGCAATTCACCTCTTCTGCCAGTTACCCGGCAGCTGTAAAATATGAACTTCTCACATTAATTTAATTAATATCATTAGTCATTTCTCCTGAGTCTTTTACTAATGACTAATGACTAATGACTAATGACCAATGACTCTTGACTACAAACTATGCTTCCCTTCATCCGTTCAGATTTAGCGCAATTCACCGCTTACAAACCCCATCCCAGCAGCGATAACGCCGAAGCAGTCGAGACAAAATTTGATCGACTAGATACTAATGAAAGTCCTGACGATTTGCCGCCAGAGTTAAAAGAAAAGCTAGCTTGGACTTATCAGCAAGTAATTGAAACAAATCGTTACCCAGATGGGGGACATGAAACACTCAAACAAGCGATCGCGCAATATGTGAATGAGTCTGCAGCCCTTTCATCATCGCCAATTACCTCTGGCAATATTTCTGTAGGTAATGGTTCTGATGAATTAATTCGTTCTTTATTAATCGCTACTTGTTTGGGTGGAGAAGGAAGTATTTTAGTTGCCAATCCCACGTTCTCGATGTACGCGATTTTGGCAAAAACTTTGGGTATTCCTGTTGTAGAAGTGGGTAGGAATGACAATAATTTTGAAATAGATTTACCAGTCGCACAAGCCGCGATCGCTCAAACTCAAAACCCACCAATTCGGGTGGTGTTTGTAGTACATCCCAATTCCCCAACTGCTAATTGTTTGACTGCGGCAGAGTTAGCATGGTTAAGAAGTCTCAGCACAGATATTTTAGTAGTAATTGATGAGGCTTACTTTGAATTTAGCCAGACTAGTTTGGTGGGAGAATTAGCACAACGTCCTAACTGGGTGATACTGCGGACTTTTTCCAAGGCTTTTCGGTTAGCAGCTTTGCGTGTGGGTTATTGTGTCGCTCATCCAGAGGCGATCGCTATTTTAGAAAAAGTCCGCTTACCCTACAATCTTCCCAGTTTTTCTATCGCCGCCGCATTACTAGCTTTGCAAAACCGCCAGCTTTTACTCAATTCAATTGCCCAAACCTTGACTGAACGCGATCAACTGATCGCAGCTTTAAAACAATATCCCAATTTACAAGTTACAGCCAGTGACGCTAACTTTATTTACCTGCGTGTGACTTCAAATGACAGCAATTCCCAAGCGACTGCTTTAAACAGTATTCATCAGCAATTGCGTAACTCTGGCACACTTGTACGGCTGTTAAACGGAGGATTACGAATTACTATCGGCTCAAAAGCAGAAAACGCCCGTACCCTCAATCGGCTACAGGCTGCTGTGGCAAATCTTCATTTTTAAACAATAATGTACTTAGTAATTAAATCTACTGTCTAATTCACTGCCCAAACGTCTTACTACTCCTACAGTTTGTGGGAGTACACCTACTAAAAGGGCAAAGGTAACATCTGGTATTTGAGCTACTGTTTCCGGTGGAAAGTACTGTTCAAATTGATCGAGAATCTTTTGAACTCTTTGTTGTGGAACTGGGTTTTCTGTAATTTGTTTAATTAAGCGAATCCATTGCCGCCTAATTAAATAAGCTTTCTGACGTTCCTCATAAGATTCAGCAGTTAATAAAGATAAATTTCCAATTGGTAGTACGCTTTGGCAATCACAATCATATTCTCCTCCAACAGCTGCCCCAGGCCCAGCAAACTCTGCATGGTAGCGCTTATAGAGAATTAAACCATTTCGTTTCCGACTGTTGACTATGAAAACTTTTCCAGTACGTAGCAGGGTGAGGATATCCGAGCCTTGCGATTGCTCAGTTCCATCAGGCATGACAATATGGTCAAGGACACTGGTGTCAGGAGAATAGGTTGATACCATAGCAATCTGATAGCGTCGGCGTTGTTCGCTATCCATGTTTTCTCAGATTTGCGAATAATTGAGTAGTAGTATGCACTGAAAACACGAACTTGCTGTTAAAGCAAAGTTAATTTTTGATTTTTCTTATTATCAAGAATTTTATGGTCAATTTGGCTAAGATAGCAATAATTAGATCGGTCTGAGCAATTAATTACTCATATTTTATGAGATTTAACTGGATTTGTCTCTCACTAAAGTGTATTTTTTTTTAAAGTTTTTATAAAGATCAATCTCTTAAATACAAAGTTATTATGAGGAATTAATGATTTAATATAGTGTCTTTTATGGAAAAAAATATCGTTTTTGTTATGTATATATTTGAAAATATTTATTGTTATTTTTAGATAAAAAGTAAATTAAAAAATTGATATATTAGCCAATATTAATGTTTTTAAATTTGAATAAATTAGTTGGAATAATAAATATTGATAAAATTTTATTGGGTTGATTAATTGTAAATCTAGCAATTTTGCATCGGCCATGAGACTGATTACATATAGTAACACAGCATTGTGGATGTCTGAACTGTTAATCTCACTCAGCCAAGAAGGTTAAATATTTAAAATTTACAAGCAAAGACAATTTCAAATTACAGATATACAAATCTAGAAAATTGTTTGGGAAGATTATTTAGGTTAGAAATGACATCCTTTAATTAATAATTTAGATGCATGATTTACAGCATAAAATTATTTTTTAGATGCTTGTGCAATAATATTTGACTTGAGTATTTAGGAAAGAATAGATTCCAGTGAGATTCAACTTTATGTACCTGATACCCTAGCTTTAAATAAAGCTGTCTTGCTTGATGATTTCGTTCCAGAACATGGAGATATAAATCCTGAAACCCCCACTCCTGGCAGACTTTTTCACAGTTGGTTAGTAGGCTAGAGGCTACACCATGCCTACGGTATTGTGGGCTAACAGCTAAATTTGACAGGTAAGGAAAACTTTTCCCCGTTTGCGTCCATGCATCACTAAAACGTACAGCGAGTTCTACTGTTCCTACAAGATTATTAACACCTTTAGTAGTATCAATAGCAACTAAACAAACGTGATGAGGTAAAGGAGAAGCTAGGCGCTGCTTCAAGTCTTCATAAATTCCCAGACGTATTAATGGAAACGCCCATCCCCAAAAACCATTTTGAGAGTGAAAGCTTTCAGTAATAATTTGAGCAACACTATAGAGATCGGCAGATGTTGCAGCACGGATTTGGAATTGTCGCTCAGACTGATCGGCGACAACCGTTACAGGCTCTTGGTGATATGAGTGGAAAAACCAGGATGTCAAGGCTAGTTTAGTATTTATGGGATTCAACGAAAATTTTTTCAAGTATCCTAATACACCGTACAAAATTTGTGAACAACATTCAGATACTCAGATCATCAAGCAACAAACAGCAAAGTCTTGTTGAGAAACAGACAGAGAGTCCTATTGCTTTAATTAATTGTTGTACACCTTGATATAGATGATATAGAGTACTTGGGTGATTTTTCAAGCTGAGAAAGTAGTTGGCTAGGTTTTGGGTAATCTATTGACAGGTTAAACTATTTCTCCCAATGATGACTACTGATAATTTCCTCCTTCTGCCCATCTGTATTTTGTTTTTTTCTCAAGCTACAAGCAACGAAGCAGACATTTATTGAGATGAGAGACAACAACCAAATTCTTGGTTATGAGAATGGATAAGTTTGGCAGAGCAGCCTTTGCGAATGTTGGGAAAAGCAATGGGTCTTGGGAGTGCTATGAGTGGAATAGTCTTAAAGATTGCCTTTGTGGTTAGTGCAAGTCGCTCAATTGATTCCCAACATCCGATTTATCTGTGGGTTTGCGCCCTCAGCTACCTTTAAGCTTGTGACTCACACAACATTTCTGCGATGGGTGTCAGACTATACAGGTATTCAGCTAGAAGATGAACTAGTTCAGATAATCTCCTCAGTTGAGGTTTCTCAATCATAACTATGGAAGATTATTGGTGTAACAGATTACATTAGAAGAAATTGTTTGTCTAATTGTATACTTAGCGGTTACGTCTGAATTGTTGCCATAGTTTTTGACTCTAGCATGATTAGCATAAATAAAATTTACTGACAAGTGTTAGTGTCACTGCTGCAACGGGAAAACTTAATATGCAGCTACAGATGGATTTTTGAGCCAGCCTTGAGCGCTGTATGTGTTTAGTATTTTCACAGTTCTCGCCGGAGGTGAGGGAAGATTTGGCAGCTATCAATTCTGTAAGACCAAAACTAAATATCAAAGTAATTATCTTGCTTGAGAGCAAATCGCAATCTTTACAAGCCATTGAGGTCAATTACAGTGAGTAAATACTTTCACAATCAGCACTCATGTAGCCAAATAGCCTTATTGGTCACAATGCTCTGCTCTTACCTGACTCAGAAACATCCCTGTCTGATCAGATTATTCTTTATCCAACTGCCGTTGCAGCAGGAAAGCGGTGCATGAAATCCCAACAAGCAAACAGTAAGCCGAAAATATTGGTTGTCGATGATGAGCCAGACAACCTTGACTTGCTTTACCGCACCTTTTATCGCGAATACAAGGTGCTAAGGGCAACTTCTGGTCCTGCCGCTTTGGATCTACTGGCACAAGAAGGAGAGGTCTCTGTGATCATCTCCGATCAGCGAATGCCAATCATGAGCGGTACAGAATTTTTAAGCCTGACAGCCACTCAATATCCAGATATTATCCGGATAATCTTAACTGGCTACACTGATGTCGAAGACTTAGTGGAAGCCATCAATGCTGGTAAAGTCTTCAAATATGTCACTAAACCCTGGGAAGCGGAAGAACTTAAAGGCGTGGTACGCCAGGCCTTGGATACTCACAATGTTCTCAAAGCCCGTACCCGCGAACTGACGCGTACACTCCGTCAAGAATCACTGCTGAACACTGTCACGAATACAATTCGTAGTGCTTTAGACTATCGGCAAATTTTACAAACAATTGTCGATACAGTGGGCCATATGTTGGAAGTGGATGTGTGTCTGTTACGTCCTTTCCAAGATGGGCAGTTGGTAGATGAAGGATTTATTTACCAGAAAGCGGCTCAAGAAGAAGCAAGCGAAGCAGAGAAAGAACAGGAAGAGCAATCGAATGAAATAGTAAAATCTTCCTCATCTTCTTTTCCTTCGTCATCTCTGTTGGCGGAGACAGTCTGGGAAACCCGCGAAGTTCAAGTTATTCATAATGTAGAAGATGATGAACGAATTCAGGGCAATACTCCTGAACTGGAACAACGTAGTGCAGCTTTTTTAGCAGCTAATATCTGCTCTAGTTTAGTTGTGCCGTTGATTTGCCAACAAGAACTCATGGCAGTGCTAGCCCTGCACCAATGCTCTCAGTCTCGGATTTGGAGAGAAGAGGAAGTGCAGTTGGTGTTGATGGTAGCGGATCAGGCAGCATTGGCTTTATCTCAAGCTTATACCTATGAACAAGTACGCGCTCTGGCTAAACGAGAGTCCCTAATTAATACAATTACTACGGCAATTCGCTCTAGCTTAGATCCTCAAGATATCTTTGCGGCTATTACCGAACAATTAGGACAGGCTTTACAAGTCAATGGCTGTATTTTATCTTTATGGACTGAAGAAGATGAATTTGTTGAATGCGTAGGACTGTATGACAGTTCTCAATATTTAGAACATACTCTGAAATCAGCCCAGGAAACAGCCTTAAATCATAATCATCACCGTATAAATCAGGAATTACCTCATTCTCAAGCGCCAATTAAGCATAATCCCATCCTCCAAGAGATTTTGCGGACACAAGAGCCAGTGGTAATTACTGATATGAGCAACTGTGCTGATGAAATTAAGGGCTTTGATTTGCCGTTGAAAAAGCCAGCGCGATCGCTAATGATTGTTCCCTTATTAGCGGATGGTAAGTGTATTGGTAGTATTACGCTGCGTGAAGGTAGCAAAACCCGCCGATGGTTATCTTCGGAAATCCAGCTAGCCAAAGCGGTGGCTGCTCAAGCAGCGATCGCAGTGCAACAATCGCGTCTCTATCAAAAGACACGTGACCAAGCAGAGCGCTTATTACAATTAGATAAACAAAAAACTGAATTTTTCCAAAATATTTCCCATGAGTTCCGCACTCCCATTACCTTAATTCAAGGGCCTTTAGAATCAGCCGTAAATAATGGTGATGGATTATCTTACGCCCAAAGTGCGATCGCTTTGCGTAACTCGCGGCGATTGCTAAGACTAGTAAATCAACTACTAGATCTGCAACGCTTAGATGCAGGGAGGATGCAGCCAAGTTTCCGTCCTTGTGATTTGGTCGATTTCGTCAACCAAATAGTAGAATCTTTTCGCCCTTACTGTGAGAAAAAGGGACTGCATCTAGTCTCGGAATTGGGTCAATGTTCTCAAGTTTACTTAGATATAGAAAAATTTGATAAGGTCGTTTACAACCTACTATCAAATGCCATGAAGTTTACTCCCGAAGGCGGGACGATTACCATCAGGCTCATATCTCAAGATGATAGTTGCATATTACAAGTACAAGATACTGGAATTGGTATAGTTAAAGAACAAATTCCCCATCTGTTTGAGCGCTTCCGCCAAGCTGAAGGCTCAGAAAACCGTTCCTATGAAGGTAGTGGTTTAGGTTTAGCTTTGGTCAAAGAATTGGTCGAATTGCATGGGGGGCAAATAACTGTAGAATCTGTGTACGGTCAAGGTACAACCTTTACACTATGGCTGTTAACTGGTAATAGTCACTTACCTACACAGCAAATACAGGAAACCCCAGCAGAACTGAATACTAGCCGCGCCACTGTGGAATTGGCTGATTTAGAATTAGTCGAGCCAACCCCAGAAAGTATTGAAAGCTTGCCGAAAGAATTAGTACCTACCCCTGATAACCCAGAGTCTCAAGGGTATAAGGATAGTAGTCTGTTGAATAGCAGTCACTCAATTTTAGTTGTTGATGACAATCCAGATTTACGAACCTACGTATCTGAAATTATTCGCAGTAATGGCTACCAAGTACATACAGCCCGTAATGGTGCCGAAGGATTTAAAATAGCCCAAAAAATTGCACCCAGCTTAATCATTACGGACTTAATGATGCCTTTGGTGACAGGATTACAGATGATTCAGATGATCCGCAGTGAGGAGAATTTGAAAGGAACACCGATCATTCTGCTCACCGCCAAAGTAGATGAAGAAACCCGGATTGCGGGGACAGAACATGGTGCAGATGCTTATTTAGCTAAACCATTTAATGACAGGGAACTTCTGGCAGAAGTCAGGAACCTCTTAGCATTGAAAGAAAATGAGCGCCGGGTTATGGAGTTAAATACCTACCTGACGGAGTCAGTACTCAAGCGCTTTTTGCCGCCTGTTTTGGTGAAAAAAGCTGCTATGGGAGATTTAACCTTGGATTTACGTCCAGAACCACGCTTAATTACAGTGTTATTTAGCGACATAGTAGGTTTTACTCAGCTAGCAAATACTCTCAGATCTCGAAGAGTAGCAGAGTTGCTAAATGAATATTTGGAAGCCATGACCAAGACTGTGTTTGACAATGGTGGCACTGTGGATAAATTTATGGGAGATGCCATCTTAGCTTTATATGGAGCGCCAGAAGAATTAACTCCTAATGAACAAGTACGTCGTGCCATTAATACAGCCAGAGCAATGCATAGCTCATTAGATGAGTTGAATCGGCGCTGGCAAGAACAAGGCATATTTGATGCTAACGGACATACTGGTGTCAAATTCCGTTGTGGTATTCACCAAGGTACTGCGGTTGTGGGTATGTTTGGCAGTGCCGAACGTGCTGACTATACTGCTATTGGGCCCAGTGTGAATATTGCTGCTAGATTGCAAGCTGCTGCTATTCCCGGTACTATTTTAGTCTCTGCTGCTGTGGCAGATTATTTAAAAGATGAAGAAATTACTAAAGTCAGCCCCTTAGAACTTAAAGGAGTAGACGAAACCGTTCTGACTTTTGCTGTTAGATCGGAAATTATGGCTAATCGCTGAGAGTAGACTGGATTTTAAAGCGTTAATTTAGTAAAGAGTAAGAGCGCCCTATCAAATCCAGTTTAAAATTTCCTATGACACCATCGGTTGCAGATAAAACTTCATCTTCAGTCAAGGTATGGAGACGACATACAGACCCACCTAGTTTTTGGGTTGCAGTCGTCATAGGTTCCTTGAGCCTACATTTGCTAGCCTTCTGGCTGATTCGCTCCTACCAGTCTAGTTTATTGTGGCGGCAGCAAAGCAAAGCTGCAATTCCCGTTGAGGTGATAGAAATTGCTTCGCAGCCGAAATCAAAAGCAAAAACTACAACAAGAATAAAAGCTGTTAATTCTCAAACAAAACCAGTATCTACAAATCAAAAATTACAACCAAAAAATTCTTCCAAACCAGTAGTAGTTCAAGCCAATAGGTTAGCCAAAAACTCAAGTCCTACTGTCCCAGATCAAAATGCTGTAGCTTTTGCTGAACAACAGCAACGCGAACTCGCTGAACAGCGTCAACGCCTATTAGCCGAGCAACAGCAGCGTGAACTCGCTGAACAACGCCAACGTCAATTAGCTGAACAACAGCAGCGTGAACTCGCTGAACAACGCCAACGTCAATTAGCTGAACAACAGCAACGCGAACTCGCTGAACAACGTCAACGCCAATTAGCTGAACAACAGCAACGCGAACTCGCTGAACAACGTCAACGCCAATTAGCTGAACAGCAGCAACGCGAACTCGCCGAACAACAGCAACGTGAGAACTTAGGTAGTCCTAATAACCCCGAATCACCTTCTACCCCCTCTAATACAGCAGGTGGAAGTTTAGTTGCAAGTGTAATTGGAGAACCTCAACAGGAAGATAGAGGTATAATTGCTCACCCTGCTAAAATTAAACCTAGCAACCAGCCATTTAGAAAAGGTCTGGAATACGTAAAGTACATAGAAAAAAAAATTGGCGAGCCTGTAGAAGTGACAGCGCTATTAACAATTTCAGAGAAGGGTAAACTGGAGATGGTTACTGTCAAAGATACAAGCATTTCCGCAGAAGAGAAAAGCTACTATGAAGACTTTTTAGCCAGTCAAGTATTAAATAACTGGGAATTTGAACCTGCTTATGACAACGATCCCAACGATCCCAAGCCTAGTAATCTGATAGTACGTATCCGACTACAGCCGCTACCTTAATTTATTAAGGCTTGAATTGTGAATACTGCTGTGCTATAATATTAAAGTTGGAAATTTGCGGGCGTAGTTTAGTGGTAAAACTATAGCCTTCCAAGCTATTAATGCGGGTTCGATTCCCGCCGCCCGCTTTAAAGGTAAGATTCTTGTACAGCTTTCAGGCTTTGCATAGTTTGGCAAATTTTGAACCGCATAGGTCAACTAAAAGGCTCTTACTATTCGCGCAGCGTCTCCACAGCAGAAGGAGAAGGAGAAAGCTACGCACAGTGAGAGCATTACCAAAGCGTATTTGCTAATAACTTATGCAATTATGTCTCAGTTATTGTGAGAAACTGGAGTTTTTAAGACGCTGGGTATAGCTGCAATGACTCTCTCAGCGATTTGTTCTGGTGTTTCACCTTCATTAATAGTGATTTGCAAATCTGCTTGGGAATAAAGTGGTTGTCGTTGTTCGAGAAGCGATCGCAATTTTGCTCTGGGGTCAACATCATGCAACAATGGCCTTGTATCATCGGCTTGCAATCGGCTGTAAAGTAAATCTACTGGCGCATCTAGCCAAACAATCAAACCGTGGTGCAGGTAACTCCAGTTTTCTTGGCGCGTAACTATACCGCCACCAGTTGCGATCGCTAATTTTGTAAAAGAACACACTTGTGATAAGACATCGCTTTCCAACTGACGAAAGGCTGCTTCTCCTGACTCAGCAAATAGTTGATTAATAGATTTTCCCCCTACTTGAACAATGACATCGTCAGTATCTACAAATCCATAACCTAGATGCTTGGCTAATAAGCGTCCTACTGTCGTCTTCCCACTACCCATCATCCCAATTAAATACAGGTTAACCCCTTGTAATAAACTACTCACTAGTTGCTGCGCTCCAATTATCAGTTATGAGTTGTCTTAACTCCTCACTTTATCAGGAGATTGGGGGTTGGGGATGGGGACTGGGGACTGGGGACTGGGGACTGGGGATGGTGACTGGGGACTGAGAAAAAGCAGGGTAGCAGGGGGAAAAATAACAAACACTAATTACCAATTACTCATTACCAAATGACAAATACCAAATCCCGAATCACAAATTTAAATCTCCATTGAGGCAATTATCTCTGATAAAATTTTTTAAGTTTTCTGTCAAAATTGTCTGACTCATACTTAAGTAGCTATCTTTGCCGCGAGTTAAATTTAAGTTTTCCTCAATTAATCGTTCAACTAGATACTCAATTAAAACTGGACTCAGGGAAAAGCGAGATGCTTGTTTTTCGATGAGCGATCGCTTCTGTAATAATTCCATTGCCTCTAAGATTAATCTTTGGGAAGTCAGAGGTGATAATCCTGGTAATACTGTATCTTTTTGTAACTGTCTGATAGATACAAAGCTGGGGTGGAGAGATAGCCAGTACAACAGGTATTTTTCTATTTGCGATAAGCGGTGGAATTGTTGATCTAAAATAGCTCGTATTTCCCCAAAAATTACTGTTTCCTGGGCTAGAAACTCAGATATATTGCCAGCAAATAATTCTTGAATAGTGGTTGCTGCTAATTTAATAAATAATGGATTTCCTGCATACCGTTCTAGTAATGCACTACATTCATCTGATGTAGATTTATGAGTTAAGCCTTTGGCTTTGAGTATTAATATACTTTCTTGCTGAGTCAAACCACTTAATTTAACAGAACGAATTGGTAATCTTTCCCCTTCTATGGCAGCAATTTCTTGAGGCTTTTCTCTACTATTCAAGACCACACAACTTTGATGTTCTATATCTCCTAATCTTTTAATTAACTCTCCATAACCTTGATATTCCTGACGATATCGAATTTGAGATATCTGGGAATTATGATTATTTTTTATACCTGCACTACTTGCTAAAATCGCATCCCAATTATCGAATACAATCAGACATCGACAAGCGCGTAAAGCATCTAAGAATTGCCAAATTTTACTTTCTAGGGTTTCTGGAATATTTTGATGAGAATTTGGTGAGATAACTTGAATTAGCTGTTCCAAGAGTACCTCTACAGGAGGAGCAAAATTGAGCGATCGCCAAATTACATATTCAAATTTCTCCTGAATGTCTTCTACTAGTTTGACGGAAAACGCAGTTTTACCAATTCCACCCATACCCAATATGGTGACTAACCGACAGCGGTCATGCAAAATCCATGCTGGAACTTGCGTTAGTTCTTGCGTTCTTCCGTGGAACATAGTAGTATTTATGACTGCATCACTATGTTGTGTCAGTGTAGATTTATCTGCTGATAAATCGAAATCTCTGTCTCTATTTGTTTTTATAGAACTAATTACTGGTTGTAAGTGAAACCAACCTTTTTTATAACCAGCTTTTTCTAGCAACTGAGTCACCCGACTCCAGGTTTTAACTTTGACAGAATCACCCGCCTGGTTACTCAGCATTTCTTCTATATATTTATATAATCCGTTAGATAGATAAACTCTAACAGTACTGCTACTTCCACTTTGGTAAACTACTTTGGCAATTTCTGCTGGACTACAACCACAAAGCAAACCTCGTAGAAATTTCTTCTCTACAGGTGTCAAAGCTTTTCCTTTAGCTGATGCCAAATCTACGTATAATTTTTCTAACTCCCAATAATTTTTAGCTTCGATAAAATCGTCTTCCATTCGAGCAGAACCATCGGTTGCCATTAGCGTTATTTATGTAATTTATGTAACTAAGGCAATATACTAACGATTCTTCTATGAAATCGGATTAAATTAACGATAAATTTATAACGAATTTAATAACATTCGTTAGGTGACTTAGCGGTTCTTGCTTGGTTATCTTTAGGCTTAACTGAAATTTAATAAAGATTGTTTGAAACTTTAAGCGCACAAATACTGTCAAACTAAATAGCTAAGAATGTCTTTCGTGGAGCGATTTTATTTAACCATAATACTGTGTTTTTAGTAGCACAGCGTAAGCATTCTCAGATTGAGTTCTTACAAGCTTTCTTCTCTCAATTTAGCAGACAAAGGTGTAAATGATGACTTACTTTCCAAAAAAAATTATACAAAAAACTTTTGCCAACTTAATACTTTAGTCACAAAAACTACTGTAAAGCTCATCTGAGTCAGTCCAGAGAAATCAAAGTGGTATGTATGAGGTGCGAACCATGACTCGAATTCGTGACGTTGTGCAAAAAGCTTTAGCAAGTGGTTATTTAACTGTAGAGGCAGAAAATCAATTAAGACATCTGTTGACCACTCGGTATGATTTGGAAGATTTTAACGCTTTCATGACTTTGCAGGAAGCCGCTATGAATGGAAATGTCAAGCAGGAGTCCCGTGAGCGTTGCGGTATTAAGTAGTAGTCAGCAATTAGGAAATTTGTCTTGGGTGTTGGGTGTTTGGTAATGGGTAATTGGTAATTGGTAAGAAAAATTTCTTCTTCATCTCCCTTATCCCCAGTCCCCAGTCCCCTATCCCTACTTCCGGGGACGCTCATTCTCATCTTGGAAATCATCTTCGTCCTCAAAGAAGCTCCAATCATCGTCATCATCATTCGCTTGATTAGTAGTCGGAGGTTGATAGGGGGGAATGATGACTCGGTAATCCGCATCGTAAATCGATTCAGTCTTTCCTACTGACGTATTTTTGGGGTCGCGGTAGTTGTAGGAATACACTGAACCAGATTGAGAAGAACTTTGCGGTTGTTGCGGACGTTCGTAGGTTTTATAGTCGTCATCATCTTGAGCTTGCTGTCTTGTTTGAGATGCTTCCCTCGGGTTCTGCTCAAAATTCCAGTCATCATTTTGATTATTTGTATTCCAGTCGTCAAATTCATCGCTGGAAGTATTTGCGGTTTTGCTAGCTGGCGGTGGCGTACTAGCTGGGGGAGGAGTAGGTTCTTTTCTAAAGGTAGTTTTATTACGCGCTGAGGTAGTAGCTGATTTAAAGCGTGTTTGACGTGGTTGTCTGACAAAATAATTTGATATTTTAAACAAACTGGTAATGAATACAGATGTTAAAGCTCCGGCTGCAGTGGCGAACAACATCCACATCGCCAGTGGTAATGCTTGAGTCCGCATACCCAAAAATACTAACGATATAGCAGGTGTCCAATTTTGGGTTAACAACAGCGTTAGTCCCCCCAAGATAGCCACTAGCAGAATTAAGCGAATTACATTCATAGAAATTTAGTAAAGGATTAAAGATAAAGGATGAAGGATAAAGCAGAAGAATTACTTCATACTTCATACTTCATACTTCATACTTTAACGGTGGCCTTGCCATCGCTGAATGGGAATGCAGTCAATATCAAGCTGATCTAAAACACGGGCTACGACAAAATCAACTAAATCTTCAATGGTTTGGGGTTGATGATACCAAGCAGGAATGGCTGGAACAACTCTGACTCCAGCTTCAGCCAAAGTGGTTAAGTTACGCAGGTGAATCAAACTAAAAGGAGTTTCCCGGGGCACAATTACCAACTTTCGACCTTCTTTGAGCTGGACATCAGCTGCCCGTTCTAGTAAATCGGAACTCAAGCCGACTGCGAGTTTAGCTACGGTACTCATGCTACATGGCATCACAATCATGCCCAAAGTCCGAAAGGAACCGCTAGCAATTCCAGCCCCCACATCGCTCCAAGGATGGCAGTAGAGTTGACCAGAGTTGCTTACACCAGCTTGCTCGCGCCAGAATTTTTCTTGAGCAGCTGGTTCTGCCGGCATCCGAATATCCTGTTCAGATTGCCAAACCATGTAAGTAGATTTAGAAGCCACCAGTTCAATTTGATAGTTTGCTGCTAGCAGATATTTCAAAGCACGAACGGCGTAAATCAGACCGGATGCGCCTGATACGCCTAAAATCAAAGGATAAGTATTATTAGACACTTTGGCTTAAAATTATTTACTCATCCTCTCCGTAAGGGTCTAAGTCATCGGGATCGAGATGGTTTGATAAATAAATGTCTGATAAATCCTCATTTGGAACACTGACATCTAAGCCTTTGGCTACACCATCACTACCAACTGTGACTAAATCAATTTGCTGACGGTAATAATCGACACTCTTGACTTGTACAGAGACGCGATCGCCTAATCTGTAAGAAGCACGATTTTTGCGTCCAAACAAAGCTTGTTGTCTGGCGCGGTATTCGTACCAGTCGTCTTTGAGGGAACTAACATGTACTAATCCCTCAACGCGCAGTGGTATACCTAAATGACCGCTAGCTGCAACTTCCGCTGCGGGAACTTCGATTTCTACAAAGAAACCGTAAGACTGCACACCAGTAATTACGCCCTGAAAAACTTGACCGATGCGTTGTTTCATCAGTTGGGCTTTTTGCAGTCCAGCTAAATCTGCTTCGGCTTCTTGAACTTCTTTTTCTCTGTCGTTAATTTGGATAATGACCCGCGTTAAATCGCTTTGCAGTTCTTGTTGTAATTCTGGGGGTAAAACATTCCAATTAATTTCTATATGAGAAGAAGAGTGACGCAGGTTGATACGTTCTTTCACCCGAGTATTGCGGCGATCGCGCCCGTGTTCCAGCAACGAATAATACACTCGCTGTAACAGCAAATCGGGGTATCGTCGCAAGGGGGCTGTAAAGTGGAGATATTGCGGTAAAGCCAAGCCAAAGTGGGGCCCTTTGGTAGTAGTGTAACTCGATGGCTTCAGGGTATCTTGCAACAAGTAGGTCAAAACTTGCTCCGATGCAGATTCCACAAAAGCCCTAGTTAAATGTTGATAATCTAGGGGCTGGATATCTACTTCTGGTTCTAGCGCCAGTTCCACACCCAAATTAATCGCCAATTTCAGCATTTCTTGGACATCTTCAGCATCCGGTGTACCTTGGACGCGCCAAATCGCGGGTACTCCCAGGGCGCTAAAGTGAGTAGCTGTTAGTTGATTGACCAACAGTACCAACTCGGTTAACAGCGAATGTACAGGTAAATCATTGACTACCACAGCACCCAAAATTCCCTCATCGTAGTAGGGATTTTGATTAGGCGGCAAATTTAACTGTAAGCTACCGCGAGCCAAACGCACCTGTTTCACCGCTTTCCGTAACGCTTCTAGGTCTTGTAGAGTTTGGACAACCTGCTCAGATTGCTTGTGAGAATCACCATTGAGAACGGCTTCGGCTTGTTGTTTATTCAGGGCGGTATCTACCTGAATCACGCTGGGTTGAATTTCCCAGTCTATGACTTCGCCGGATTTGGGGTCGATATTAATTAAAAATGATAGGGTTAAGCGATCGCTTCCCGCGACTAAAGAACAGCGATCAGCCACCGCATCTGGGAACATCGGTAGTACTAATTCTCCCAGATACACAGACCGCCCGCGCCTCAGGGCTTCCCGGTCGAGTGCTTCATCTGGCTGAACATAGTGAGATACATCGCTAATATGTACCCCCAAACGCCAAGCACCATTAGCGGTTTTTTCCAAACTAAAGGCATTTTCTACGACTTTGGGATCTCCATTAGCGCCTGCGATCGTCAGGGTAAACAAACTGCGTAAATCTAGCCGATTTTTCAAGTCGGCTTTTAATAGTCTTTTTGGTAACTTGGTAGCAGCTTCGGCTACTGTCTCAGAGAAATTACGGGCTAAATCATGTTTACAAGTAACCAAATCGATATCAGCCGCCGCTTCTGCATCACTTCCCAAGATTTGCACCACCCGACCCAGTGGCGGATATTGTGCTAAGGGGTAACGTAGTACTTCTACATGGGCTAGGTGATCGAGGGCCTCTTCTAATTTCATGCCGTTTGTTTGCAGTTTCAATTCAAACAGCAAGCGATCATCAAGAGGAACTGCGCGAAAGCCGCTTTCTACTTGCTTAATCCGGGCCAGTAAAGTGTGATTTGAGCGTTCGAGAATCAGCTTCACCTCGCCTTCTGGGGAGCGACGACGGCTACCTTCTTTGAGGACTCTGACCAAAACGCGATCGCCATTCCACGCATTACTGAGATGGCTTTCACGAATGTAAATATCCTCAGCGCCTTCTACATCTTGAATTGCGAAGCAAAAACCCTTACTAGAACAGCGGAGTTTGGCTTCAATCAACCCTTCTTCAGTCACCCGGCGATATTTGCCCCGTTCTTTGACTAAAATTCCGATTTTTTCTAAGATGTCTAGAGCAATGTGAAGTTTTTGTAAACTATTTTCATCCTCGCAGCCAAGTTTCTTTTCCAAAACTTTACGAGCTACCAATTTATCATCGGTGAAATTGGCAAGGAGTGTAGCGATTGAAAATTCCATGCAGTGAACCGACCTTTGGTCAAAACATCATTTTTCTTTTAATCTGTTGTTTCCTGTATACCCTCACGGACTACAGATACGAGCTAGAAACTAAATACCCGCAAGCAGGGATTCTGAAGTTCCAAGGGAAGGAGCCGACTCACCCTGCGAAAAGGCGCAGAAGTGACTACATTCTCACTGCACGACAATCTCAGAATTCGTCTGCGGTTGAGTTCCTTCATCCAGCCCAACGGACAAAGCACGCCTGATCGGATTTTGCCCCATGAGGTAGTTACGCGACCGGTTTTTGAGATGCTTGGTTGTGAGAACTCTCCATGCTGCTCAAAAACGCTATGCAGGGGAACAGGTGTTTAATTGTCTAGACTGAAGGTACTTTTACAGCATGAGAATCTGATTTTTACCTAGGAGAAACTGCCGATAAACCCAATTTTCCCACATGTAGAATCGGTAACAATTAGGTAAGCAGCTTAAGATACAGTGAGGGCGAACCTTATCTTCATTATTGTAGATTTAGAGCGCACTTCCAGAAAATAGTTCTGCATATCGAATTGGGTAATTAGTATAGCATTGAAGGCGATCCTACTCAGATTTTGCTATCAGTAGCTTAAAATTTTCTCGCAAAAGAGCTACTGCGACAATCAAGGCCCAGGAGTCAGGTGCCAATACTACTTTGATCCATAAGCATATGGCAAAGTACGCGATCGCCAGCTTTTCACTCCAGACTAATGAGTTGATAAGTTTTGTGGAAAGAAGATGTCGATTTGCGATCGCTCAGTACGTAGTCAGCACTTAAGCCTGAGATATTTCTCATCGACTAACTACATATTTCTGAAGATTTTTTGAGTGCAATACTAGTACAGTAGCCAGAAATAAAGCTACTATTCAAAATAGGCAAAAGCTTATTTAATCAGCTTTTTGACTTTTTAATGCCTAATAGTGACACTAGTACATTACTGGAGAAATCAACAGAGCATCTGACAAAGTCTCATCAATTCAAAATACAATTCTTGTGACTTTTACTCACTCTTTAGCGGTACTAGCTTGTATACATAGGTAGTATCAACCCCCTTTATTCAACAGTCTTAAAATTGGTGGCATTATGATGTTGGCTCAATTCCAGAGCTTGTATCCCAAAGGTAGTATTATTTCTGAGTTAGTGCAAATTTTTCAAGGAAAATATATTGTCCGTGTTAGTGTCCAAATCGAAGGCGTAACCCGCACGACTGGTTTAGCCGCAGCAGAAACCATCGAAGCCGCCGAAGATAATGCCAGAAATCGGGCATTAATGGTTTTAGGGACAGAAAACGCGCCTCAGGAAACGGTGGTAACTGCTCCACCTCCCGCATCGCCGTTGCCAGATCATCCTGACTTGAACAAAGCTAGTAAGTTTAATGAGTCGCCTTATTCTCCTAGCAAAGAACCAGACTTTGGCAGTAGTCAGTGGTCAGTACCCAGTAGCAAAGAAGTATCAATACTGGCTGATCATGGACAGCATAACCAACCAGATAAACTTACCACTGACATTCGCAGCGCTAGTAAATCCGATACTTACAGCCCAGAATTCGGTCAACCTTTACCGATAAATACTGAGTTAGAAGCCCAGTTTGATACCCCAGGCGATTTAGACATTACATCTAGCAACGAGCCAGAAATTTTACCTTTACCAGACATTACCCCTAGTAATGTGAAACCCTTTACCCCTCGCAGTTACAGTTCCTCTGAAGATGTGGGAACGCCGACAGTAACAACAGGGAAGAAAAGGAAGAAAAGTGAACCCGTAGATTTATCTGATGTGATTGCCAAAACTGATGTCGAACTTCAGCGCTTAGGCTGGACACCAGAACAAGGAAGGGAGCATTTAATTAAAACCTATGGTAAGCGCGGGCGGACTTTGCTGACTGAAGATGAATTGCACGGATTTCTCCAATACTTAGAATCTCAACCCACACCAAAAGATCCGTTAATGGGATTTTGATGGGTTTGTCATTTGTCTTTTGTCCTTTGTTATTAATAAATACCCCCCTTAACTTTCCTTCCTGAGTGGTGAAGAGGTTTGAAGGGGGGTTTTGATTAATGGGATCACCGAAGGTACATCACCACTAGTCAATTACAACAAATGACTAATGACCAATGATCAATGACTAAACAACAGCCATTGGACGGCTACCTGCGGAATGACGGTCAATAACCTGGTCAATTAAACCATAGTCTCTCGCTTCCTCTGGGGACATAAAGAAGTCGCGTTCAGTATCTTCCGCAATGCGCTCAAGTGGTTGACCTGTATGTTCGGCTAAATAATCGTTTAGCCGTCGCTTGTGATATAAAATTTCCCGCGCTTGAATTTCAATATCAGTTGCTTGACCCTGCGCGCCACCTAAAGGTTGATGAATCATAATCCGAGAATGGGGTAGACTCATCCGCTTACCCTTAGTACCTGCACTGAGCAGAAAAGCGCCCATGCTGGCAGCTAATCCGGTACAAATGGTACAGACATCAGGGCGAATATGCTTCATAGTATCAAAAATGCCCATACCAGCAGTTACCGAACCGCCTGGAGAGTTGATGTACAAATAAATATCTTTCTCCGGGTCTTCAGCATCTAAAAACAGTAGTTGGGCAACAATCAAGTTCGCTATGGAGTTATCAACCTGTTGTCCTAAAAAGATAATCCGTTCACGCAATAGACGTGAGTAGATATCAAAGGCGCGTTCGCCGCGACCCGATTGTTCAATGACTATAGGAATCATGCAGCCTACTTGTAGCTATTTAAATCCATTTTATCGAGCGCAACGGCTAATTGTTGGGATTTGGGGTTTGTCATTTGTCATTTGTTATTTGTCATTTGGTAATTGGTAATTGGTAATTGGTAATAGGGGTTTGTCATTTGTCATTTGTACCCCTCATCTCCCAGTCCCCAATCCCTAATCCCCAGCCCCCAATCCCTAGTCCCTTCTACCGGGCACTTTTTTTCACGGTATGAGTCTGAATACTTATCCCGTAATCACGCTCACCAACCCTAAAATATCAGGGTGTGCTGCAAAACCTTTGTAGCATGGTGTTCGCAGTCATCAACACTTCCACCTAGTTGGTGGTTTTTTGTCAGGTGTTGGTAACATTTTCAACTTTTTTTAATATTGCTATCGGCAATTATCCGGAATATTTACTAAATTCCGGTAATGCAATAGTACGGGGTGTAGTTAGAGTAACTAATTCTGTCGAGAAACGGATGCTGTTGGCGAAATATAACTTAATACTTTAAAGCCCCAAAAAACCTAATTTTTTCGTAGGTAAGTTTGGCAAAGGGAAACCCAAGATCTTTAGAAACGACGGGTTTCTCGTTAATTGCAGTGTTAAGAAATAATTCGCCAACAGTATCAGAAACGCTGTCCACCGAAAGGGAGACCTGCCATGCTGGAAAAACTTGTGCAAGCCGCCATTATCACTTTCATACTCCACCTAATAGCAGGAATTAACCCAAATACTAGAGTTGAGACAAAAGCAGCCATGCCTATGTCGGAAACACCAGCTTCAATTGTCAGCTTACTGTTTCCCTCTGGGCGCTAAGAAGATTTTGTGAATTACTACGTACTGGTTTCGCATTCTCTACACTTTTTGCTTCTTGACTTCAGTCACTACTATTACTGCTATGAAGTTACCCCTTTAACCAATCTCGCTAATGCTGGATATTGTTAAAGGGGTAATTTGTCTTTATCCATAATTTTTGGCTTTCGAGTGTAAGAGTGTTTTCCGATACAATTTCGCAATCATAATTCATAGAGCGATCGCACTACAATCCGCTTGCGCGATTTTGAGGATGAATGTTGCCCCTAGCTCGTAGAATTTTCTGGTTTCGGCACGATTACCTCGGCTGACATACTAAAATCACTAAAGCTATTATGAATCGGCTGCTATTATTCTCAGATTTATGTTTAAATCATAGTAAATCCCGTGTCCCGCATATAGAAAATCTATGGTTTCTATATACAATATTCTGTAAACAAGAAGCTTGATTTGCATTGACAAGACAGCAGGGCCAAATGGAACTAAATAAACTTTTTTCCAGGGTTTCGATTTAAGTTTTTTAGCAACTCCAATTAGTATTTGATTAAACTCTTTTTCCACAATTTCTTTAGAACTAAAATCAATATTTCCTCTAGAAGCCACATAAACTTCACCATGATTATGGTCAGGTGAATTGGGATGCACACCTTCATTAACTATAATTGTCAAAACATCTTGCTCTTCATTTTTATTAATAAGATTTACAATCTCTTTTTTGAAATTTTCATTTCCCAACTTTTGCAGACAATCTTTAACTAATTTCTCAATTTGTTCATCCATAATTGGATTTACTGACACTATTTTCGCTTTACCATTTTTTCAAAATAGATTTCACCGTAAGCATCGCGCTCTTTCTCTGTATAGTAATAACCCCTTTGTTCTTTATCAACTTTATCATCATCAATCTTTATATCTAGCCTTGTTACTCCATAATGTCTACTGATTACTCCTTGTGGTGATCTGTATTCAGAAAGATACTCATAGTTTAGATGAAAACAAGCAGGATCGACCATTTCAAATGCAGCCATAAGAGAAATGCTTTTAGCGTGTGGAGTTTCTAGTCGAATGCGAATATTAGAATAAGTTTGATATATCGTGATTGTAGCTGGAATTTTTTGTTGCGGTTGTTTAGAGCTAATAATATATCCATTCCATTTCCCACTCAAGTTAGGTATCTTAATGATTCCAGTTTTGTAAAATAGGCTCCATTTCCAAAGGAAGTGATCAAAAAGTAGGAAAAGTAAACCAAATATGGCTAAACTTGATGGTGCAATTAAGGGAATACTTATTAAATTTGATGCTTGGCTAACCCAACCTACAAGAACTGGACTTAAACCTCCACTCAAAAATGCTAGAGAGTAATAAATCTTTTTTCTGTCATGACTAATGACTGTATATTCGTGCATACCTATATCTAGAAATCAAACTGCCCAAACTTATAAAATCTGTGTGATTATTCTAACTTCTACTCTAGGTCGTCGGTATTGATAAACTCTGATTATGCTCAACCCCCTATTAATGTTGTTTTTTCACTCAGGCTTTGGAACGATAGACTGAGCAAAGAAGGCAACTCACTCCCATCTGCTCATGACTAATCGTCTTGTTGAAGCTAAGAGTCTCTATCTCCGCAAACACGCTGAGAACCCTATCGATTGGTGGCCTTGGTGTGATGACGCACTAGCAACTGCCAAGGAAAAGAATCTACCTATCTTTCTTTCAATTGGCTACTCTAGTTGTCACTGGTGTACTGTCATGGAAGGTGAGGCTTTTTCTGACCTAGCTATTGCTGAATATATGAATGCTAATTTCCTCCCCATCAAAGTAGATAGGGAAGAAAGACCGGATATCGACAGCATTTATATGCAAGCTTTGCAAATGATGAGTGGTCAGGGAGGATGGCCATTAAATGCATTTCTCTCTCCCGATGATTTGGTGCCGTTTTATGCTGGTACTTATTTTCCTTTAGAACCGCGTTATGGTCGTCCGGGGTTTTTGCAAGTTTTACAAGCAATTCGGCGCTACTACGATACAGAAAAAAATGATTTACAGCAACGCAAAGCTGTAATTACCGAAGCCCTCCTGACTTCGGCTGTGTTGCAAGATGGTACAGGTGGGGATGTTGCAGAAAATGAATTACTCCGCAAAGGTTGGGAAACTTGCACTGCAATAATTAGCCCTAACCCATCAGGGAATAGTTTCCCGATGATTCCCTATGGCGAATTAGCATTACGTTTAAATCGGTTAAATTTTCCATCGCGCTATGATGGCGCACAAGTTGTTACTCAGCGTGGGCTAGATTTATCGTTAGGCGGGATTTTTGACCATGTGGCTGGTGGTTTCCACCGTTATACTGTTGACCCTACATGGACAGTACCGCATTTTGAAAAGATGCTCTACGACAATGGTCAAATTGTGGAGTATTTAGCGAATTTATGGAGTGCAGGAGTAGAAGAACCAGCATTTGAGAGAGCGATCGCCAAAACTGTACAATGGCTCTCTAGGGAAATGACTGCTGCTGAAGGTTATTTCTACGCCGCCCAAGATGCTGATAGTTTCACCAACTCCACAGCAGTAGAGCCAGAGGAAGGCGCATTTTACGTTTGGAGTTACAGGGAACTAGAAGAACTACTTACAGATGAGGAACTCGCAGAATTACAACAAGAATTTACAGTTAGCGCTAATGGTAACTTTGAAGGGCAGATTGTGTTGCAAAGGCGACATCCAGGGAAACTGAGTGATACCTTAGAAATCTCTCTACATAAGTTATTTACTGCTAGATACGGCGTAAATGCTGAATCATTAGATACTTTCCCCCCTGCACGCAATAACCAAGAAGCCAAAACCACAAATTGGCCGGGACGCATTCCCTCAGTCACAGATACAAAGATGATTGTGGCTTGGAATAGCTTAATGATTTCTGGTTTAGCAAGGGCTGCGGGAGTATTTCAACAAGCATCATATTTGGAAATAGCAGCAAAAGCGGCAAACTTCATTCTGGTGCATCAGTTCGTTGATGGGCGTTTTCACCGACTGAATTATGACAATCAACCCCATCTGCTAGCGCAGTCTGAAGATTACGCGTTTTTTATTAAAGCGCTACTAGATTTACACCAAGCTTCTTTGGGGATGGGAAATGTATCTTCCCCCGCATTTTGGTTAGAAAAAGCGATCGCACTGCAAGATGAATTCAACGAATTTCTCTGGAGTGTAGAATTAGGCGGCTTCTACAACGCCGCAATTGATGCGAGTCAAGATTTAATTGTCCGCGAACGCAGTTATGCAGATAATGCTACACCCTCAGCCAACGGTATTGCGATCGCTAATCTTGTCCGTCTCACTTTACTTACTGATAATCTGGACTATCTAAATTTAGCCGAACAAGGTTTAAAAGCCTTTCGGAGTGTGATGAGTAGTGCTACTCAAGCTTGTCCCAGTTTATTTACAGCTTTAGATTGGTATCGAAATTCGACTTTGATTCGCACTACCAATACTGAACATATCAAGTCTTTAATTCCCAAGCATTTGCCTACAGTGGTGTTTGCAGCAGCATCAAATTTGCCAGACAACAGCATTGCCTTAGTTTGCCAAGGTTTGAAATGCCTTGCACCAGCAGAAAGCGTAGAACAAATGTGGCAACAAGTGCAGCAGAGTCAGAGTAGGGGATAGGGATTGGGGACTGGGGACTGGGGACTGGGGACTGGGGACTGGGGACTGGGGATGAGGGAGATGAGGGAGATGAGGGAGATGAGGGAGATGAGGGAGATGAGGGAGATGAGGGAGATGAGGGAGATGAGGGGGATGAGGGAGAGATAATAAATGTCTAATACAAAAAACCAAACAACAAACACCAATGCCCCATGCCCCATGCCCAAACACCAACTTAACAGCAATTGTGCTTGCGGGTGGTCAAAGTGCGCGGATGGGTGAAGATAAAGCTTTGCTCAAAATTCAAGGAATACCTTTGTTAGAGCGTGTTTGTACCATTGCTCAAGCTTGTGCTGATACCGTTTATATAGTTACTCCCTGGCCAGAACGCTATCAAAACTTGCTTCTCCCTGATTGTAAATTCATCCAAGAATCCCCCTCATCCCCAGTACCCAGTCCCCAGTACCCAGTCCCCAGTACCCAATCTCCAATCCCCAGTCCCCAGTCCCCAATCCCCAACCCTCAACCCCACGGCCCCTTAATCGGATTTGCTCAAGGACTAGCGCAGGTGCACACAGATTGGGTGTTGCTGCTGGCTTGCGATTTGCCCAGGTTAAGGGTTGAGGTGCTGCAAGAGTGGATAGCTAGATTAGATACTGTGGGGGATGATGCGATCGCAGCTTTGGCTCATCATGCTAAAGGATGGGAACCTCTTTGTGGTTTTTATCGCCAAAGATGTTTACCGCAACTCTTAGAGTTTATCAATCAAGGCGGGCGTTCATTTCAACAGTGGTTGAAGCAAAATTCTGTGCAAGTTTTGCCTTTGCTGGAACCAGAAATGCTGTTTAACTGTAATACTCCAGAAGATTTGTGGAAAGTTAACTAAATTACCATGTGCGTGATAGCTGCTTCTTTGTTCCCACACTCTTGATGAATGTGAAGTATAAAGTATAAAAATCTCTACCTTCTATAGCAGAAATCAAGACTTGATGAAGTATTTTTTTAAGTAAAATAATTTACTATAAACTATCTATGATTTCTAAATATTTGTTCTTGTATGAACAATATTTTAACTACTAATTAACCTATATTAAATATAGTATTTCTCAATAAACCTTGTATAGTTACTGGCGAGTAGCACTGTCACACCTGATTCAGGATTTTTGGCTAGTGTTATTACTCGTCTTTTTTTATTTAAACTAAAATGTATAATACATTACAGAAATCTTGATAAGATATTGCTTCCATCTATCTTAATTTATAAGATATATAATTTGCATCTATAGATTTAATTGAATTTTGCATAGTAAATGTAAAATTATTTACTAAGAATATAATTCTCATTAATTTAGGACTGACTCATACCAATTTGAAAAAAGAATGCGACAGATTGTAGGGGCTAGGCATTGCCTTGCCCTCTAGAATATTATTGATTGATCGCAAAGATTATTTGATTTGGTATAAGTTATTTAAACCCCAATATAATTACTCAGGATTCATAATGCTTCGTCGTTGGATATTATCTACTTTAGCAATTTTACTAAGTATCTTTTTGTTTGCTTGTAACTCTGCAAATATTCAGCAGCCATTGGATAAATCAACTGCTAACTCTAATTCTCAAGCGTTAGCAAAAGTATCAGCAAAAAGGGTTGTGGCGCTATCTTCATTATCTGCTGATATTATTTATCAACTTGATAAAACTAAATTAGTAGGTATTACTGGTAGCAAATTATTTAAAGATGACCCCAATTTTGCTAATATTCCCCGTGTGAGTGAAGGTCAAACTCCTCCTAATTTGGAAAAAATTATTGCCTTGCAACCAGATTTAGTAATTGGTGCAGAAGGATTTTCTAATCAGCCAATTGAGAAACTCAAGCAACTAGGAATTTCTACTATTCTTACTCAAGTTAATAGTTGGGAATCTCTAGAAAAATTGACACAGAAACTTGCTGAGTTAATTGATGTAGATTCTCAGCCTTTATTAAATCGCTACAAAAGCTTTTTAGCAGATAAACCAACTCATAATCCTTCAACTTTAGTGCTTGTTAGCCGTCAACCAATTTTAGCTCCAAATAAAAATAGTTGGGCTGGAGATTTACTTGCCAAATTTGATGCCAAAAACTTAGTTGCAGACTTTCAGGGTAAAAGTCCCATTGGCGGGTATGTGACGCTTTCGGCTGAAAAAGTATTGGAAGCAAATCCAGATGTTTTAATTGTTGTGAATAGTACAGACCCTCAGCTTTTAGAGTCTTTAAAAAAAGAAGCTTTTTGGCAGCAATTACAAGCCACTAAAAATAATCGAGTTTATAGTTTTGATTATTATGGTTTGGTGAATCCTGGGAGTATAGATGCAATTCAAAAGGCTTGTCAGAAACTCACACAAGTTTTATCTTCATCATGAATTATTGATGGTGCGTTACAAGTAGCGCTAACGCACCCGACTTTTTATTGTACAGAGCGCAAATTCTTAGTAGCTGGAGCAGAAGAATTACCTGTGATACTGCGGAAGTAAAGACCACCAACTGTCAACAAAAATGTTAAATAGCCTACTGCTTGCACAAGATAGAGATTGTCTCTATAGCCAAACAAAGACTTGAGAATAATGCCGGGGAATTGTTCATCGGGCAAGATTTTAGAAGTATTTAAAACCATTGGCCCTAAAATGCAAGAGTGAATTTTAGTAAAGCGTTCGTAATAAAAACAAAGGCTTTCTGTAGCGCGACTGCTGAGTGCTAAATTAGCAATGCCATCGTCAAAATGTTTCAATGCAGAAACTACTAATCCAGCAACTATCAAAACTAATAAAACGCCCATAACTTGGAAAAATTGGCGAATATTAATTTTGACACCCCATTTAAACAAGAGTACGCCAATCACTACTGCTGATAATAAGCCACCAAGGGCACCCAAGGCAGGCATAAATCCTTGTTGAAAATTAGCAGCAATAAATAAAACAGTTTCAAAACCTTCGCGAATTACAGCCACCAAAATTAATGTAAAAACACCCCAACCTGCATTTGAGTTTTGTGTTAGTGCTTCAGTAACAGCACCCTCAACGGTAGCTTTCATAAATCTGGCTTGTTTCGTCATCCAGATGAGCATCCAACTGAGCATGACTATTGCCAAAACACTAAAGGTGCCTTCCATTATTGGCTCAACTACCGAAGTATATTGAGGATTAATTGCGCCTAATATTTGAATTAACCAAGTAAAAATTACACCTATAAGCGCGCTTAAAACAACACCAACACCAACACCCGCATATACCCAAGAATTGAGTCGAGATTGTTTAGCTTTTTTCAACAAAGCCAGCACAATTCCCACTACGAGAGCAGCTTCTACTCCTTCTCTGAGCGTAATTACAAAAGTAGGTAAAGCAGTACTAAAATTCATTGTTTGTCCTTTGTCCTCTCTTACAAAGTTCTGATTGGAGGAAACCTCCGCTCAGACTTCGCGCTTTGTCATTAGTCCTTAGTAATACTAATGACTAATGACTAACGATAATTAACTGAAATCGCGTAACATTTTCTTCAATTCAAGATTATGCATCTCTTCTTGACCAATCATGCCACGGGCAAACTCTTCTAAATAAATGCTGGCATTTGTGACAGTATCTAAAAGAGCCTTATATAAATCTAGCGCTTTCTTTTCGTGGGATAAGCTTTCTGCCAAGATATCTTTGACTGAATGCTTGTAGGTTTCTTCCATTGGGGCGATTTTCAATGAAGGATGTCCATCTAAACCCGTCAGAATTTCTCCTACTTGTTGAGCATGAAGTAACGATTCACTAGCTTGTGCTTTGAAAAAAGCCACGATTGGTAAGCGATTAGGGCCAGTTACCATCAGGGAATAATGTGTATAACGCACTACTCCTGCTAGTTCAAATTCCATGATGGCATTGAGTAGATCAATGGTCTTTTTTTGGTCAAGTTCTTGCATCAGTTGTTAATTTCAGCAAAGGTTACGAATGTAGAGTAATGAGAAATAAGTTAGAAGTTATACTCTTCTGAAGTGTTAAAAGTTGAAACGAGCTTCACTTTTAACTTCTAAATATTTCCTCACTATTCACTCATTTTAAACTCGTCTATCTACATCTGTGATCCGGCAGAATTGCTATTGTTGTGCTTGGGTGCTAGTTTTGTCAATCACTATTTGCGAGTTTTGCTCAATGGTTTTGATTAGCTTGGTGACATCTTCCGGCGTTTTCACTGGGGTTGCTGGTGGGATGGCTGCGGGCCAAACTTTGACTAAGTCAGCAAAACTTGCTTCTATTGCCTTATTGGCTTCTGGGCTGGTTTGGGCTACCTGGCTAGCAATGCTTTTGTACAAGTCATCGGCGTAGACGACAAAGCCACGAGAATCTTGATATTCAATGGCTGCGGCTATTTTACCATTGGCGATCGCAGCTCCATATTCTGAGTTGGCTGCATCCAATAAGCCGTTAATTACCTGGAGTACGAATCCTGGCTTGGAACGTTGCGCTTCTGGTAAAGTTGCGATCGCGCCATCTACGGCTTGCACAGAAGTAGTAAAATCTGTTTTCAGTTTGGGATTCTTGGGATTAGATTTGACTAAATCTTGTAAACTCACCAAAGTAGTCTTAAATTCTTTAACCTTGCGTTCGTTTAATTGCTCTTCCACATCAACATAAATTTCCTCAACTGGATGTCCAATATGAGGTTCCGCCTGTTTGGGTTGATTTTGATCTAAAAGTTCTTTTGCTACTAACAGATGTCCCTTCATTAACCCTAATTTGGTCATGTAATCAACATCTTTCGGCTCACCTGTGAGTACGACTTCTTGCACAGTTACCATATCTTTGATTTGGTCAAACTGTTCTTGATTAATTACCTTTTTACTTACCAAATCCTCTGGAGTTGCATAGGGACGGCTGGCTTGAATTTTGTTTGATAACGCCGACACACCTAGCTTGGCTTCAAATTTATCTAACTCCGACAAGATAGCAGTGTTGATATTAATTTTTGCTTTACTACCATGATTGCTATGGCTTCCTGTTTCCGTCACTTGGGTAGTGGAGCTAGTTGCAACTGCTGCAGGTGCATTACTAGCAGTTGGCGTAGTATTATTACAAGAACTGAGAGAAACAATAGCACAAGCGGCAACGGCCAAACAGACATAGCGCAATTTAATCATTTTGGCTCCTAAAAAGTTTTTCAACCAATGATTTCATGAGTTCCAGGTATGATTAGGAACTATTGATATTCTTTGTTATTAGGTATGATTTTTATTCAATATTCCAAAACCCTGATGCCATCATTCAAGATTACTAAATCACTTCAAATACACCCATACAACCGTTTTCTGCGATCGCATCTTGATGGGGATGGAACATATACTTCCCTGGATAGCGAAATGCAAATTCTAAGATGTGCCTTTCCGCTACACCCATCGTGATCACATCAGCTTTCTCGCTAGGAGTCATCGTCATGCCAGTACGATAGACATTAAAGAAGTTGGCATGAAGATGAAATGTCACGGCTGGATCGTATTCAATGATGTTGAGGACATAAAGCCGAATTAACTGATCTTTGTAAATTCGGATGGGATTGTCCATGTAGTGGTGAGGCAAACCATTGAAAGCGTAATATTCATTCCGGCTATCATCATTAATGTCATACCCAGCCATGACCAACACAATTTCATCGGCTGGCGGACGGGGTTTTGGGGGATCGATGATAAACATCCCATATAATCCCTTAGCAATGTGACGAGTAACAGGCTCAATATGGCAGTGATATAAATGAACGCCGTAGGGTTCAGCATCAAATTCATAAATTGTCGCACTCCCATTACTCACAGGGCGAATACCATCCATATCTGATGAATGAACCCCATGAAAGTGTAAAGAGTGGGAATGTCCTGCCTTATTGAGAAATAATATCCGTACTCGTTCGCCTTGTTTGGCTCTTAGTGTTGGCCCTGGTATGTGACCGTTTAAATCCCAGATGTTATAGGAAACAGCACTATTAAGCTGAATGACAGAAGTACCTGCAGTTAACTGAAACTCTCGGATAGTGCGTCCATTTTCTTTTTTCAACGTCCCATAATCGAAATTTCTTAGCATCTTCATGGGCTGAGTAACGCCTTCAGATGCAGCAATTTCCAGGGGTGGCACTTTGACGATTGACTGACTATTGACACTCGTTGCGTGCCATAACGCTGCTGCTCCCGCCACACAAGTGCCACCTAAACCCAGCTTCAGTAACTGACGACGGCTCCAAAGTTGTTCTTTTGCCAAAGCTAAGTTGTTGGGCATGACATTAAATAACGGTTAGCGCTAGAATAGAATGTTGCAAAAGATTTGCAATTACTCTTGGTATATTAGAGTGATTAAGAATTATTGTCAATAAATTTATAAATATTTCCTGAGTGAGAATTGCCTCCACTTTTTGTGTGGATGTCAAGATTTTTTGACTTTTAGCTATAGATAAATAGGCGGTAGCAAAAACGCAAAATAGTTTGTGTCATACCAGTGAATTGCTATGCAGCACTCAATTAGCCAACATTAATAAGTTAAATTTTATTAATAAAAATCAAAATATATTTAGAAAATTATTTTTATAATTCCCCATGATTTTTAACTGATTAACTTCTCAAAAATTTGCTCACTAGGTATTATTAAATACTATGGCTGCGAAAAGTAGCAAATTTAGTGATGAGACAGAATTAAATCTCACTAATTTGTCTTATGAGAATTCTGGGCTATAAAGATAAATTTATTTTTAGCCTTCGGTTTTTCCCGTAGATAGATATCAAATTAATTTGCGTCTAAAAATAGATAAATATGAATATTCGTCAATTTACTAAAAGCCTAAACACTAGTCCTAGCAGCTAGTAACATTGCATTTTCGCTAATTTTACTATGTAATCTAAAAATAAAATTAATAAAAGTTGATATATTAAAAAATAAGTATATTATTTAACGCATATTTTATTGTCAATCTGTCGAAAGTATCAGGATAAAATCCCCCAATAGGGCATTGTAAAAAGGGTAAGTTTTCTGCTTTTTATTAATTTAATGCCGCAATTACATTAAGTAATTTGTGTGAATCAAAACATCATACACGGGGCAAATCATGCACATTCCTGATGGATTTGTTTCTATACCCGTAGCAGGGGCTACTGGTGTAGCGAGTGCGGCAGCACTCTTGATTGCATTGAGGCGATCGCAAGACGCTTTTGGGGTTCGCCGCGCTCCAGTACTGGGTTTAACTACAGCTTTTATTTTTGCTGCCCAGATGATTAACTTCCCTGTCGCCGGGGGGACTAGTGGACATTTATTAGGAGGAACCTTAGCAGCAGTTATTTTAGGTAGTCCTTGGGCTGGGGCATTATGCATCGCGACGGTCTTAATTATCCAAGCGGTGTTGTTTGCCGATGGCGGAATTACAGCCTTAGGTGCAAATATTTTGAATATGGCCTTTATTGGCGTTTGGGTGGGTTGGGGGTTAACTCAAACTTTGCAAAGACTTTTAGGAGGGTCGAGACAACGCTTACCTTTAGCAGCTGGGATTGCAGCCGGTGTGAGCGTAGTAGTAGCAGCTATAGCTTGTGCCTTGGAGTTAGCTATTTCTGGAACTGCACCGGTAGCTATAGTTTTACCAGCCATGACAGGTACTCATATTCTGATTGGCATTGGTGAAGGGCTAATTACTGGTAGCGTGTTAGTTTACCTCGCTAGACAGAGACCGGATTTATTACCTGGGGAACAGCAGCAATTTCGAGGTTGGTCAATACCAGTTGTTACTATTTTTTTAGTAGCCGGTGTACTATCACTTTTTGCCTCAGCTTGGCCAGATGGCTTAGAAAGAGTTGCCGAGAACTTAGGCTTTATCAATTTATCCGACAAAGTACGGGTAATTGTGCCTACACCTTTAGCTGATTACGGTATCCAGGGTTTGGGAACCATTGGCACCAGTATTGCGGGACTTGTGGGAGCTGCTGTTTGCTTTGCTGTCGCCTTTGGCATAGCCAAGGTGGTGAGACCGAATAATGCTTAACATCTCCCTACCATTACGTCTGCAACTGTCGCTGATAATTGTCATCGGCGCAGCCTTATTAAAGCATCATGCTTGGCCTTACTTGGCTGTGTATGGTGCGATCGCATTTTTTTGGGCCTGGTTGTTGCGCGTACATCTTCCTCATCTGGGAAAGTTACTCGGTACGGAATTGCTGTTTTTATCCTTGCTGGCTTTACCTTTAGGGTGGGAACGGGCAAGCTTTTTGCTGGTTCGTTCTGTAATCTGTTTAATTGCTATGAATAGTTTCTTGTTAACTTTACCTGCTCATAGCTTTGGCATTGCCCTAAAAAGTTTACCGTTACCATTACCTTTAAAGGAGAATTTGCTATTAGCTGGACAATACCTAGAAATTTTATTGTCAGAAGTCACAAGAATGCAGCGTAGCGCTCAACTACGCGGTCTCAATGGTTCTGCTGGCTGGCTGCGCTACGCCAGTGCGTCCATGATTGGAGCCTTATATCTCCGGAGCTTAGAACGGGCAGAACGAGTTTACACCGCAATGATCGCTCGTGGTTACAACGGTCAGTTACCAATAGACTCAACATTAAGACCAAAAGAGCGTGTTGCTTTATTAGCAGCTTGTGCGATCGCGGCTTGTTTAACCATTAGTTCCTACCAGTTAACAGTCAACAGTTAACAGTTAACTATTAACTGTTAGTAACAGCGCAGTTGTGAATTTCGAGTTGTGAATTTTGAAATCTTTAACATCTAATCCCCAATCTCCAACCCATCACCCTCACCCAGCTGCGGTAGAGGTGGAAAACTTGGTATATGCCTATCCCAATCAAGAACCAGTATTGCGCGATATTTCTTTTACATTAAAAGCAGGCGATCGCGTGGCTTTGATGGGAGCCACTGGTTCAGGAAAAAGCACTTTGCTAGAGAATCTTATCGGCTTAAAACAACTACAAAGCGGGAGAATTTGCATCAATGGCATTCCCGTAGAACCTAAAACTCTATCCCAAGTGCGTCGTCAAATCGGCTTTGCTTTTCAAGATGCCAACGACCAATTATTTATGCCCACCATCTTAGAAGATATTACGTTTGGGCCGCGTAATTATGGTGTTTCCCCAGCATTAGCAATTGATCGGGCGCGCCAGCTGTTAGCCGATTTTGGCTTAGAAGCCTATGCCAACCGTTCCGCTCATCAACTTTCTGGCGGACAAAGACGCTTGGCGGCTCTCGCCGCAATTTTAGCTCTAGAGCCGGCAATTTTGATTTTAGATGAACCTACTAACGGTCTCGATCCAGCATGGCGGCGGCATTTAGCACAGGTGTTATTAAAATTGCCAGTAAAGGTAATATTAATTGCCTCCCATGACCTCCATTGGTTGGGTAAAGTTACTCAGCGCGCTTTGGTACTGGCTGGAGGTCAGATTCCCATAGACAGGGAGATTCAGCCACTTTTAAAAGATGGGGATACCTTAGATCGGTTAGGTTTACCAGTAGATTGGTAATTCACTAATTAAAGCGGGATGTAGTTATTCCCGCTTTTTGTTGTTAAGTCTAATTGAGGATTGGAAAACAGTCCCTAGCCCTTAGCCCCTAGTCCAGTAACGTAGTGAATTGACACTCCCACGGCTTGAAGCCGTGGGATTCTTGGTTCACTGAGCCAACTTATCTGAACCTGTTACCAGATCCAAACAGAGGTCGTTCTCTCCCCAAGCGTTAGATCCGACGTGTCCCGTCGTACTTAATCCCTTAGCCAAAATATTCAGTGCTGCATTTTCGTCTCGGTCTAAAACAGTTCCACAGTGGGGACATTCATGGGTTCTGGTTGACAAAGTTTTGACAACAGTTTCTCCACAATTAGAACAGTTTTGACTTGTCCAATGTGGTGGTACAGCAACAGTTATCTTGCCGTATACCTTGCCAAAATATTCAAGCCAACACCGGAACTGATACCACGACGCATCACTAATACTTTTGGCTAATTTGTGGTTTTTAACCATGTTCCGCACCTGCAAGTCTTCATAGACAACCACGTCGTTAGACTGGATTACGCACCTTGCTAACTTCACAGCAAAGTCTTTGCGCTGTCTACTAACTTTCAAGTGTTTTCTTGCTAGTTTATTTCTAGCTTTTTTGTAGTTATTGGATTGGGGATTACCTTTCTTAAACTTTTTAGAAACCCGTTTTTGCAGGCGTTTTAATGCTTTTTCGGATCTCCTCAAAAATCTAGGATTTTCTACTTTATCTCCATTGGAATCGGTGTAGAAGTGGTTTAAACCAACATCTAGTCCAATAACTTTTTTGCTTGGTTCTACTTTAATTTCTCGGTCAACAGCAATACAAAATTGGGCGTAGTAACCATCTGCACGTTTCACCAATCGGACACGTTTAATATCTTTGATTTGATAAAAATGTAGGTCATGAGTTCCAACTAATTTGAGTTTTCCAATTTCAAAACCGTCAGTCAGAGTGAGATGTTTTCTATCTTCTGACAACTTCCATCCTGTGGTTTTGTACTCCACGGAATGTCCGCGTTTTTTGAAGTTCGGGAAACCCTTCTTGCCTGGAACTTTTTTCTTGCAGTTGCTATAAAACCGAGAAATTGCAGCCCAAGCCCTATCTGCTGATGCCTGCCTTGCCATTGAGTTGAGCTTGTTTGCCCATTCAAAGTTAGCGGCTAGTTCTTTACAGAATGCGCTTAAATCGTACTTGCCAACTTTTGGGTTATCCATCCAGTAGCGAACACAAGAATTACGGACAAACAAAGCAGTCCTGATTGCTTCATCAATCAGATTGAACTGCTGCTGTTTGCCCTTTAACTTGAACTCGTATACTAGCAATCGATAACCTCTTACGCTACAATATCAGCATAACATATTTCAGAGGATTAAATATGGGTTGGTTTTCTTGGGGCGGAACTAGCAACGAAATGGGCGAGTATTTGCCAGATGATGAAGCCACCTTGCAGGAAGGTAGCGAGATTATCGAGGCTAAAAACAAGGAGTCGGCAAGAGAAGAATGCAAGGATGTAGCGTCGCAGTATGACGCGGTTTCTTCAGATGTAGAAGAAACCGACCAGGATAATACATGGAATTGCAAATTTAAGTTTTGGGGTTAAACCGATGATGAATCCTGTAGTCAAGGACTCATGGAAAGGAGATCCACCAAGGCTTTATGTGATAGCTGAACCGTTACCAAATGCTCCTCATGTCCGCCTTTCCGGTGGTGGCGTAGCCGATATGCCACTAGATGAATATTTAAATACCCTGCAAAAAAATTATGATAACCAATCAGGTAAATTTTTTGCTTACGTCAAGGGTGGAAACAAAGAAGAGGCGGATACATTCACCTTACAAGCTTGGGATGTATACACCTCTCCTACTTCATGCTATGAAGCACTAATCCATCTTTATTATGCGCCAATCAATGAGTATCTTTGCCTCAAAAAACATTTAGGCGAAAAGTGGGCGCAAAAATATTTAGATGAGTCCGAGAAAAGGGAAGCGGCTATCAACGCCCTAACCACAGCTTTACACTGAAAAACGACACTGCACCTTTAGGTGCTTCTCTTCGAGACGCTCCGCGAACGCATTCATCCCACCCCTGAAGGACATAAAACCCTGAAAATCCAAAAAATTTTCAGGGTTTTATTGGTGGGCTTTCTGCTCTAATACCTGTAACCGATTTAAGTCACAACAAGATTGTGGCAATATTGGGTACTATTATTGGGATTTTACTGCTAGTGGTGGGTTAATGTTTATTTTACGTAAATATACTGTTATTGTTCCTGTTAGCTTGACTATTGCGTTGTTGATGGCTGGATGCAATGAGAATAAAGCTTCTCAATGCCAGCGACTAATTCAAGCAGTCAATGAAGGTAATTCTCTGATTGATAAGAAAAAAGGACAGCAAGTAATTACCAGCGTGCAACTATCTAAAGATTTACAAGCTGTCACTAAATCTATAGAAGACTTAAACTTAAAAGATCCCAAGTTACAAGAATTTCAAGGCAAATTTGCTCAGGTGTTCCGGAATTTAAGTCAAGCGATCGCCAAAGCAGCTCAAGCGCTTGGTTCAGCTAAAAATGCCGAAGCCTCAGAAGCTGGTAGAGAAAAGCTGCAAAAAGCCAGAACACAAATTGACACAGCGTTAACAGCCGCAGCTAAAACTGCTGGTAAGGAATCTGATAAGTTAGTAGGCGACCTGAATAAATACTGTAGTCAGCCCGAGTAATTAATTTTTCATTTTTCACGTAACAGCTTACCTTGGTAGAGGCGTACATTTGTACGCCTCTACAGTCATTTTATGTGTGGCATTTATTTTGCACAATGTTATGAGGGCTACAACTGTGCGCCATGATAATAGTCTCTAAATCTTTTTGGCGTAGCCTTTCGTAAATAAGGTGGAATCTGCTGTATCTAGAAATAGAAGCTTTTTAATATGTATTTATTCTTAAAAAAATGTGCTTTTTATAACTACTGGTTTTGATAAATACTTCAGATTTGCCACTCATGTTTTTCTGGTTATACTAGTGGACTAGTCCAATTAATAACTAAATGAGACGTTAGTGGCACTGGCAACACCTCATATCTAAGTTAAAATTACTCTGTAATTTCTTCATTCAATACCCTGTATTTATTTATTACAAAGAAAATTACCTTGTTTGGGGTTTCAATAAATAGATTTCATGAGGCTGGGGCATAAAACCCTTTTCATCTTGAGAATAGTGACAATCACTCAATTAATTTATCAGTATAGAAACAAATCCAAGTTAATTAAACGATTGCGAGATAGTACTTATGAAAACAGAATTAGTTGAATTGCTCATCAAACTAGTGCATGTCTTACGAATTAACATGAAATGGATGACCTGGAATCTCTTTCTAGCTTTCATCCCATTGGCTTTGAGCGTTTGGCTATTTCGCAGAAATCGCGGTAGAAGTTGGGTTTGGTGGCTAGGATTTCTAGTTTTCTATGCTTTTCTACCAAATGCGCCCTATTTATTAACAGATGTCATTCACTTGATAGATGATATCCGCACCATTCAATCAGTGTGGATGATTACTTTAGTATTAATTCCGCTCTATATTTTAGTAATTTTCGCTGGATTTGAAGCTTACGTCCTATCTTTAATTAATTTAGGCTACTATTTACACCGAATTGGCAAAAGCCAGTGGATTTTATGGGTTGAGTTGATTACCCATGCACTATCTGCTGTTGGTATTTACTGGGGAAGGTTCCTGCGTTTCAATAGTTGGGATTTTATTACACAGCCAGATGCATTACTTACCAAAGGTGCAGAGGAAATTTTAGGTAAACAGCCCTTAGTCATTATTGCCATCACTTTTGTAATCCTGATAGGTTTGTACGCCATCATGAAACGAGTAACTTTAGGCTGGGTTCAACAACGGAATATCCCTATACCCATGAATTCGCAACAGACTAAAAATGGATGAGGAAGATGAGGGAGATGAGGGAGATGAGGGAGCAGAGGAGGAATTCCCATTACTCATTACCCATTACTCATTACTCATTACTCATTACTCATTACCCAGTCCCCAATCCCCAATCCCCATTACCCCTTATCCCCAGAGGGGGCCCCGAGTTCCCCAATCCCCCATAAAATATACTCCCCCTGTAAGTCCACAGAAAGATGAAACTTTACCCTCCTTGACGTGAAATAAGTCCAGATTCAAGGATTGTGGCTGCAAAGGCTGCATCAAAAAAAAGATGAAATCAGTGGTAAAGGATTCCTCGCCGCCTACCTAGCAGATAAATATATGCTCGGTCAAGGACAACAAGGCTGGCAACAAGTACAGCAAGCTTACAAAAAAAGCGATCGCAACCAATTTTTCACAGAATTACGCAAGTTTTTACGTGAGACAGGGTATATAAAATAGGGCATGGGGCATTGGGCATTGGGCATTGGGGATGGGGTAATGGGTAATTGGTAATTGGTAATGGGAATTCCTTCCTCATCTCCCTCATCTCCCTCATCTCCCTCATCTCCCTCATCTCCCTCATCTCCCTCATCTCCCTCATCTCCCCCTGCCCTCTTGCCTCATTCCGTCAACTGCCGGCGTGCGGCTTCTAAAATCAGGCGGTGTTCTGCACGGGCGATCGCGTCGTAGGTGCGGCTTACTGCTTCTGGTTCTACGGAAATGGCTGTGATGCCCCAGCGCACTAGATGATCGATGATTTCTGGATAAGTCACTGGGGCTTGACCGCAGATGGCACAAGGAATTCCGGCATTTTTCGCCATTTCTATGAGTTGAGCGATCGCATTCATCACTGCGGGTTGGAGTTCGTTAAATACTCGCGCTAGCTGTTGTTGCTCTCGATCTACTCCGAGTAGCAGTTGCGTGAGGTCATTTGTGCCAATGGAAATACCATTTACTCCCGCTTTCACATATTCTGGTAGTAAAAATAGTACGCTGGGTACTTCTGCCATCATCCACAATTGAAACTGCGGCTGTTGGGTTAATCCGGCTTGCTCTACTTTGTGGCGACAAAAGGTAAATTCTTCTACACTCCGAACAAAGGGCAACAAAAGGTTAATGTTGTTGTAACCAGCTTTTTGCACTGTTGCTAAAGCATTCAGTTCTAATTCAAAGACTGCAGGATTGAGTAAATAGCTAAATATTCCGCGTTCGCCCAAAATTGATTTTGGTGAAGATTGCTGCTGATTGGGGAAGGATGGTAATTCGTGCGATCGCCAATCTAAAGAGCGGTAAAATACTGGCCGCGGCGCAAAGCCACGAGCAAATTGCATAATCTGCTCAGTCCATAATTCTAATAATTCTGCCTGTCGCTGATCTGCTAGCCAGCTACTAGGATGCTCGCCTGAGAGGATATTAAGTATCATCAATTCTGAGCGTAATAACCCTACTCCATCTACAGGCAAATTTTGCACTTGCTCTATGAGGTTAGGCTGGCTGAGATTGAGTAATAACTGAGTAGCAATTAGCGGTTTGGCTGACGCAAAACCAGAATCAGGAGATTCCCAGGAATTGGTATTGGTAGGCGAGGACATGGAAGAATGCAGGTAATTGAGTTCTAAAGCCTCTGCTGAACCCCATTTTGACTGAACTTCTTCTAGGGCTACATCTGCTTTGACGCGATAAACTTCTGCGCGATCGCCATCTAATATCAGTTTTTCACCGTTTTGGATTAAAGCGGTGACATCTGTAGCACTGACAACTGCGGGGATACCCAATTCCCTAGCTAGGATTGCGGCATGGCTCGTCAATCCTCCTTGCTCCGTGATAATACCTTTAATTTGTTGCAATAAAGGTAACCAATTAGGCTTGATAGAGCGAGCAACTAAAATCGCTCCTTGGGGTAGTTTTTCTGGTTGAAATTGGGAATTAGCAACGACATAGGCAGTTGCAGTGACACGTCCCCTCGCTGCCCCTAATCCTTTGATGATGTGTACATTAGGGATGGCAGATTGGGGGGATTTAACTTGTGTTAAGTAAAGCTTAGGGGTGGGATTTGCCTGCAAAATCGTCCATTTCACAGAAAAATGTTTACCGAATTCACCCACAAGTTGACTGGCTAAATCTATCACTTGTGGCAGGTATTCTTTTGGTAAGGCGTATTGTTTTTGTTGGTTTTCTGCCAGTAAATAGGTGTTTAAAGCTGTATCATCCGCGATTAGGACAGAATCTGGTAATGCTTGCCATTCATCTGTACTACCTGGTGCGTCAACACCATAAGCCAAAATTTTATTGCCGAGGTGTTTCTCGAGCAGTTTGCCTGTATCTGGTTGAATATAGTAGACATCTGGCTGAACTTCACCATTAGCGATCGCTACTTCTAATCCACAAGTAGCAGTGATTTCCCACGCAGATGTATTCGCATTAATTGAACCACTGGCAATGGCATTGCGAACTGGTTGCACTAAAACTGCTAAATTAACTTGTTGCAGGTTAATTCCTGCTTGCTGCCAATATAGTAGACTTCTGGCTCGAAATAACTGACTCCAAGTTTGCTTTAATGCTTTGGCGATCGCATCTTGATCGGATTGGCAAAAAATTGACTCTAGCAACCCAGAAATCTTACCAACTTGCTTGTTATTATTTGGCACCGTTAGGCTAGGGCGCAAAATTAGATAGCCACTTTCCCATTCTCTTGCAGCTTTGAAAAGCTTACTCATCCATGACGATGGTACAGTGGCAGCAATAATTTCCTGACGCAAACGCCCTGCTACCTGCTGGAGTTGTCGCCAATTACCAACATCTAGGTGCAAAGAAGAATATGGCAAATCAGCGACTAATGACTCTGAACTATTGAGAGTTTCTAAGAATTCTCGCAAAACTTCTGCCCCAATGACAAAACCCGGTACTACCGGGTAGCCACGCTGCATAATTCTGCTCAAGTAAAACGCTTTGTCACCTACTTTGGCGCGGTCTTGGAGTTTAATTTGGTCAAGCCAGTAGAGTTTGTCCACTCAATTTTTTGTACTCAGTTGTCATTCAATTGCTTAGGTCACCGTAATGACCATTTATACAAACTTAAGCTCGAATCCTCTCTGGTACTTAACGCCAAATTCCTCTATTTTCTCTGATTCTACGTCTTCTAAATTTTAGAGTAGTTACTCTGCTGGAATTTTTGGTTTTTGCAAAGGCGTAAATGAGAATGGGTAATGTCGTCACCAGGGATGAGTTTATTGGGGAAATTACGCCGTTGAATACTAGCAATATCACCTGCTTGTGAACCGCTGGTTAACTCACCGATGCGCTTCTAGTTTTTTGTATCTATTTTTAGCACAACTTGATTTTAGAAAATCAGAAGTAAAGCCGAAAACTTTACCAGAATTAGCTGATGACTGAAAATTAACAATTAATAACACTAATTATTAGTGCTTAAATTGTCAGATATAAGGAATTCATAATTTTTGAATTCATAATATTTCCGCTCTCCAAAAGTGTTATCTCATTTAATTATTGAGTGTATGGTTAAATTTAGCAATTTGTAGTGCATTGTGCAGATTAAACTATTTTACATAACTAAATATCGATATAATAAGCTTTAAATTTAGAAATTTTTATCTCTAAGATAAAAATTCCTATGAATTGATATTGACATAATATGTATCCAGCCTAAGGTAGAAATTTGCTGATCAATCAGCCGAAATTAGGAATTTTTTGCAAAAAGAGTCCAGAATAAAAACGTTAATAAGTGCAAAACTTTCAGATAGGTCTAGAATATCTTCTCAAGCTACGTGAGAAAATATGGACAAGGATGATAAACAGTTAGCAATTTTTATCCTTCACACTTATTGATCAACGCTGAACTTAGCTCAGTATTATTAAACACTTATCATATTGATACTTAATGACCAACGATTGGCTAAATATTATCTTTAGACTATGTATTGCATTGGTAAGTGGGGGGATTATTGGCTGGGAACGCCAACTGCGACACAAGCCAGCAGGTTTAAGAACTCATATGTTAGTCAGTCTTGGTTCTGCTCTGTTTACCCTCATACCTTTGCATACAGTTGGGTTGCAAGCTAACGCTGATGCACTTAGTCGCGTGATTCAAGGTATTGCTGCTGGGATAGGATTTCTGGGTGCTGGTGAGATTTTGCGCGAATCTTCCAACGATTCGCAGCGTCCTGAAATTCATGGATTAACATCAGCTGCGGCTGTTTGGGTATCAGCCGCTTTAGGAATTGCTGCGGGATGTAACTTGTGGCAATTAAGTTTAATTGGCGCTTTCCTCACTTTTTTAGTTCTCAATATTTTTAAAAAATTAGAAAGATGGAATTAAGAGATGATTTATAAAGTCGCCTAACGCACCACCCACGCGACGGCGCGTTACGGCTAAATTTTAATGTCTCTAGGCCCCAAAACCTTTCATAGCCGTAACACACCCTACATTTAGTTTAGAAATTGTTCCTTAAACAATCAATTTCTAACTTAAGAATAAAGAATTTAGCTAATTGAATAATTTCAGAGCCTTAGCAAAGATAGCTTCTTCTGCTCTAGTCTGGAGAATCATTTTTACTGAAGTAATTAAATCTAAATTAGGCTGTATATCATTCTCAATTGTTTTACTAGCTGCATAAAAGCTGACATCGTTGCAATTAAGTTCATTAGTGGTACCAGTTTGTAATTGCCCTTTTTGATAGTCCCAAGAAACTGATTTACCACGTAAAGTAAATTGAAACCATAATATTTCATCATCTTTTAATTCAAAGAAAACATCTAAATAAGGTTCTTCTCCTTGGAACCACATTCTTGTTATTCCTGGTTGTTGACATTTTTTGAGTATCTTTGGCTCAATTTCTCGTAAAGATGCGCCTAATGCAACAATCTCATCTTTATTTAATAAATAATTTTTTTGCATCATATCTAAAACTTAATGTAAGATGATCGCGTTATTATTTCCTTAAATAGGAGGCTTTAAAATAGTTGAAAAAAGCAACTCAAATTTAATTTCAGTAATGCTAAAAAGCTTGATAAAAATTTATGGAAAAGCCAAGATTTTATCAATAAAAATTATTTATTAAAAATTTCCATTGATAGCCTGAAATAATATTAAGCAAAATTTGTCATTTTGCTGGCAAACACCTTAATCTCTATTCTGACAAGTTTGGAAAGCTGGTGAAGCTTCACATTTTATTATGTTGGCTTAGTCAAGCGGATTTGGCAATGATATTTCTCCGGCTTTTACCAAGAGAATTTGGGATGAATTCAACCACTGTGAGTCAAAAGAACCAAGATGAGTTGTGGTGATTAAAGTTTGAAACCTGTCTTGAATAGCATCAAGTAACTGATTTTGGCGATATAAGTCTAGCTCTGCTAAAACATCATCCAGTAATAGCAGTGGTGGTTCGCCAACGACTTCTTCAATTAATTGTAATTCGGCTAATTTCAACGCTAGTACTAGGGTGCGCTGCTGACCTTGAGAACCGTATTGACGCGCTGGTGTTTGGTTAATAATTAATTCTATTTCATCGCGATGAGGGCCTACTAGGGTAGTTCCTTGGCGCAACTCCGCGATCGCTCGCTGCTGAATTTTTTCTAAAAAAGCTTGTTGTACTTCTTGGGGATAATTTTCTCCCAAGGGAACGTTGGGTGCATATTTAATTTGCAGTTCTTCCGTACTACCACTGATGCTAGCGTGCCAATTAGTTGCAATTGGTGCTAGCCTTTGTAGCGCTCGTTCACGTCGTCTAATAACGCGTGTACCTGTGGTAGCTAACTGAGTATCCCATACAGCCAATTGTTCTGATTGCTGGCTACTGAGTGCTGAATCTTGAGTTTGTTTTAAAAATGCATTGCGTTGTCGCAAAACCTGATTGTATTGCTGCAAAATGTGAGCATATACAGGTTCGAGTTGAATTAATAAAGTATCTAGCCAGCTACGACGACCTTCTGGGCCACCTCGTACCAAGTCTAAATCTAAGCTAGAAAACTCAACGGCATTCAAAACACCAAGAAAATCCATTTGGCGACGCACAATTTCACTATTGAGCGCCACTGTACGTCGCCCATTGCGACGTAGGGTTAAAGTCAAGTCACTAATACTAGATTTGCGCTCTAAGGAAGCATTAATTTGGGCGATCGCTTCTCCTTCTTGCACTAAATCGCGATCGCGGGCCATACGATGCGATCGCAATGTGGCTAATAACTCCACCGCCTCCAATAAATTTGATTTTCCCTGAGCATTATTACCCACCAAAATTGTCTTGGCAGCGGTAAACTCAACCTTTTGGTCTTGGTAATTACGAAATTGTCTCAGGTGAATCGATTTGAGAAACATAGCAAGGAGATGAGAGAACAGGGGGAGTAAGGGGAGCGAGGGGAGTACAAGGAGATAAGGGAGCATTTTGTCATCCCCCTCATCCCCCTCATCCCCCTCATCCCCCTCATCTCCCTCATCTCCCTCATCTTCCTCATCCCTAATTAAACGGTCTTTTTACCCATTAAGCGGAAGAATATCTTCTCCAATTCCACCCAGACAAACATTAAGGCGCTAAAGCCAATACAAATAGCTAACTCTTGTGGTGGTAACCAATGGGTACCAAAGAAATCTCGCAGGGGTGGAACGTAAACTAGCATCAACTGCAAAATTGTTGTCACAACCACAGCACCCAAAACAAACGGATTTGATAAGGGATTCATTTCTATGGTGAGTTGGTTATTCGAGCGGATAGCTATAGCATGACCCATTTGGGCAATACATAGGGAGGTGAATACCATTGTCTTCCATCTTTCTGGGTCAAGTCCCGGCCCGACTACGGCTTTGGAATGGAAGTATGCCCATTCCATGAGAATAATCGTGATGATCGCAAAGACAATCCCAATGCGAACCATATAAGAACCCAATCCTCTAGCAAAGATACTTTCCCGGGGGCTAAAGGGTGGACGCTTCATCACATCTGGTTCTGGGGGTTCTACCGCTAAGGCTAAGGCTGGTAAACCATCTGTAACTAAGTTCATCCAGAGAATTTGTAGGGGAGTCAGGGGAACGCCTCCCAAGCCTAAAATTGGTGCAGCGGCAATTGTTAGCACTTCACCGATGTTACTGCCCAGAATGTATTTAATAAAGCGGCGGATGTTGGTGTAAACTACTCTACCTTCCTTAGTAGCGGAAACAATGGTGGCAAAGTTGTCATCTAGCAGCACCATGTCGCTAGCTTCTTTACTGACATCTGTACCAGTAATGCCCATCGCAATCCCGATATCGGCTTGCTTTAAGGCGGGAGCATCGTTGACACCATCACCCGTCATCGCCACAAATCTACCACGGCGTTGCAGAGCTTTGACGATTCGTAGTTTGTGTTCTGGGGAAACCCGGGCATAAATGCTGACTAAATCGACATTTTGCTCCAGTTCCTCGTCACTCATGCGCTGTAATTCTTGCCCTGTGAGTACACGAGAGCCTTCTTCTGCTATGCCTAAGTCAGCTGCGATCGCTCTGGCTGTTAATTGGTGATCGCCAGTAATCATGACTGGGCGAATCCCGGCTTCCCGACATTCTTGCACGGCGGCTCTCACTTCTGGGCGTGGTGCATCTAGCATCCCCACTAACCCCAGCCATACTAACTCTTGCTCTGAGGCTTCATCTGAACCTTCTGGGGGAATTTCTGCCCAAGGTTTGTAAGCAAAACCTAGTACCCGCAAACCCTTACTCGCCATTTGGTCGTTTTCTGCCAGAACTTTTTGGCGTTGTTCTTCTGTTAAGGGGGCTGAGTGTCTACCCAAATAAATTTGGCTGCAACGCGCCAAAATTAACTCGGGGGAACCTTTGGTAAACATTAAATAATTTTCGGATTGCAGAAAACCTGCGATCGCCGGGTCAATTCCTGTACCGGAAGCATCCCCAGTAGCAATCTCCTGTACCTGAGCAATCACGCTCATGCGCTTACGTTCTGAAGAAAACGGAAATTCTCCTACCCGAGGTAATTTACTTTCCCATTGGTCTTTTTCAATACCTGCTTTCCCCGCCAAGGTCATTAATGCGCCTTCAGTGGGGTCTCCTAAAATCGCCCATTCGCCTTGTTCTTTTTGCAGGACGGAATCGTTACAAACAGCACAAGCAACTAGCAAAGCAGAGATTTCCGGATATTCATCTACAGAAATTTTCTGTCCGTTTAATTGAAAATCCCCGGTGGGGGCGTAACCTTCGCCTGTAACCCTAAAATTAGAATTATTTGTATAAACTGATTGCACCACCATTTTGTTCTGAGTCAGTGTGCCAGTTTTATCAGAACAAATTGTGGTAACTGAACCCAAGGTTTCCACGGCTGGAAGTTTACGAATCAAGGCATTTTGCTTGACCATTCGCTGGGTTCCCAATGCCAAGGTAACGGTAATTACGGCGGGTAACCCTTCAGGAACCACAGCCACCGCCATACTCAAAGAAACTTCTAAGAGTTCTTGTAAATTGCTAAAACCTCTAGCCTGGATGATACCGCCAATCACAACAATGGCTACCAGAATTAAAGAACCGCTGACTAGGACATTACCTAGTTGCGTCATCCGCTGTTGCAGAGGCGTTGGTTCACTTTCCACTGACTGTAACAAAGTAGCAATTTTGCCTAACTCTGTTTTCATCCCAGTGCTAGTAACTAGAACCTTGCCTCGTCCTTGAACAACTTCTGTACCTTGATAGACAACATTAATGCGATCGCCTAATCCTGTGTCTTCAGGTAATTGTAATGTGGCTTGTTTATTAACAGCTTCCGCTTCACCAGTGAGCGCCGATTCTCGCACTTGTAAATTAGATTGTTCAACTAAGCGTCCATCTGCGGCTATCTGTACCCCAGCTTCCAGCAGCATTACATCCCCAGGAACGATCTCCTTAGCAGCGACATCCAAAAGTTTGCGATCGCGGATGACTCGCACTAAGGGAGAGGAGAGTTTTTTGAGGGCTGCGAGGGCTTTTTCGGCACGGCTTTCTTGCACATAGCCGAGGATACCATTGAGGATGACAATCGCCATAATCGCGATCGTATCCTTGAATGGCACTTCCCCTGGTTTGAGATTACCTCCTTGCCAAGCGACGAGGTCTAAAACCCCAGAGATGATAGCTACAGCAATCAGCATCAACAACATAATGTTCTTGAACTGATCTAGCAGAATCTCCCAAGCGCTACGGCCACCATGTTCTTCAAGTTCATTGGGGCCATATTTGTGCAACCGTTGCTCCACTTCTTGGGGTGTCAAGCCACTGTCTGCATTACTATCAAGCAGTTCGAGCGCTTTTTCAACTTCTAAACTATGCCAAACGGCGGCACTTTCAGGCAGAGAATTAGCAGACATCACTTAAGTTACAGGAAAAGGTTACAAAATTCGATCATAATTTAGTGATGGTCAGAAAACCATCCACTAAAGTTACATAAAGGCTCTCGCCAGTTTGTATCAGTTCAGTTTAGATGTGATTCCTGACATTTGTCATCTGAAGGATTAATCCTTCATGGGTATTTTTATGTGTTATTTCCTAGGTCAGAGTTTTTTTGGAACACATTGCACTGATAATTGTAAGCAGCACCACTCTGAAAACTTGGTCACATTGGATGTACCACAATTTATTCTAGGCGTGCTAAACGGTTAAATGAATATGCTTAATATGAGTTTTGCACTCCCCAGTATGACCGTTAGCCAGATGTTTGGTCAAAGAACGATTCGACCGCTAACTGCTGCCGCACTAGGTGGCATTGCTTTTATTCAAGATAGACTAATCGCCATTGATACGATTAAGGGACATCTGCTGGAGATTGACCCAATATCTGACAACAGTAAAATACTGAATCCTCATCAAGTTAAGGAATTTACTGATGTCACAGGTATCGCAGTCTGGGAAGATACCCTGTGGGTGACTCGTGGTAATAGTGTTTATCGCTGCCAGATGAATGCTTTAGGACTAGAGCATTTTGTGACATTGCCTTATCCGGCTGAGGGTATTGCTGTATGGGAATCCACAGTCTATATCAGTTGCCAAAAGTTAGGCTATATCTTGATTTATGAATCCGATAGCCGTAAAGAAATTACTAGATTTTATGCCCCAGGAGTGGGACAAGAGAATTTAACAGTCAGTCAAGATACTCTGTGGGTGAGCGATCGCACAGAGCAAACAGTTTATTCTGTGGATCGGGCGACAGGGGAAATTCAATTTAGCGTACTCACCCCCTTTGACTCTCCCACAGGTATTGCGGTACATAAAGATAGCGAAACAGGCAAAGAAAGTCTTTATATCGCCTACGCCTCAGAAGAACCTTACATTCGAGATAATCCCAATGCCGATCCAAATCACGAACTAACATACCGCGATCGCACTTTTATTCATCCCCTCTATTATCATTACGAGCCAGAGAAACGTTACGCCCTCTCTAATGGCTACCTGATTGAAATGTCCTACGCTGAGGAAATTGCCCCCTTAGAAGAGGTATATCTAACGGACTTAGAATGGCGAATTGCTTTACCCTCAGAAACCGAACGCCAAAAAGTTAAACAAGTCGAACCGATTGGACTACCCTTTACAGAAGAAGTTATTGATGGGCAAAGAATAGCAGTATTTAAATTTGATACTCTTACTCCTGGAGAACGCCATATATTTGGCTGGAAAGCGACTTTAGAAGTGCGCGGCATTAAGTATCGTATTACACCCAAAGATGTGGAAGATATTCCCCCAGTTACTCCAGAATTTGCTAGCCGCTATCTGGTTGATGATGATGAGTTAGCAATGGAGACTAGCATTGTCCGCCGGGCTGCACGCGATGCAGTTGGTTCAGAAACCAATTTGCTGCGGAAGATGTATAGTATCCGTAATTATGTTTACGATGAATTGTCATATGGTATTAAACCATACATTGATACGCCAGATGTGGTTTTAGAACGGGGTGTAGGTTCCTGTGGCGAATATGTAGGCGTATTGCTGGCTTTGTGCCGTTTGAATGGTATTCCCTGCCGCACAGTCGGTAGATACAAATGTCCACCCAACGGAGAATTGCAAGGCATACCCCTGCAACCAGACTTTAACCATGTGTGGTTAGAATTCTACATTCCCAATTACGGTTGGTTGCCAATGGAATCTAACCCTGATGATATCGGTAATGCAGGCCCCTATCCCACCCGCTTTTTCATGGGCTTATGCTGGTATCACATCGAAATTGGCAAAGGAGTTTCTTTTGAAACCATCAGCAGCCAAGGCGTACGTCTCACCAAAGAAGATATCCCCCTTGGCGACCTAGCAATTAATCACATCCGGTTTACAATTCTTAAAGAATTACCACCTTTCTAAACCTTGTAGAGACGCGATTCATCGCGTCTGTAATTTATCCCCCAATCCCCAATCACCCATTCACCCTTAAAATCGGCATAGATTGAGACTTTAGCTTGGGATTATCAGCAAAATCGCAGATAGAACGAAATGGACAGTATCGACAGTGCGAACCAGGATTTGGGGGAAAAATTTTGCTGAAATCTTGGGTTTGTTGGTGATATTTTTGCAAATCTTGCTGATGCTTACGGGCAATATGCGCCAATTCAAATTCTAAGGATAGTAATTCTTGATGGGTGATGTGAATTAAGTCAGATTTTTTACAAAGCTCTAAATTATAAAATGAGGCAACAGCTTCTTGTTCTGGGTAAAGATAACGCGCAGCCAGGAGATAAACTAAAGCTTGCCGCTGGTCAAAAGCAGCTTTGCCAGTTTTAAAATCTAAAATATGTAAAGTGCGATCGCTATCAATAAATACACAATCCATCGCAGCGTATAACCGGAAGCAATAATCATCTTGGTCAATTAAAATCGGTTTGGGAAAACCTTCATCGCCCGGTGTTAATTGGATGATGCGTTTATTCAACAGCAACGGCTCATTGTGATATTTTTTCAAAATTTGCAGCACCCGCTGTTGCACTTCTTCCGAGGAATGGCTTAATTTCAGTAGTTGAGCAACTTTTTCTACACCGTCTGTTTGGCTTAATAGGTGTCGATGATGATGAAATTCATAAACCCCTTTTTGGGCAAGTATGCCAATCCTTTGGGGTGCAGTCGCCGTGGCTAACAGCGCTTTCACTTTCGGTTCATGCTGACGTGCTTTAACAAACCCCCGTCTCATCTGGCAATGCCAACGTTCTTGTCCCGTAGCTGGGGCAACTAAAGACCAAAGGTGGTAACTGGCAAAAGGGCGATCGGGGATTGACATTGCAAACAAGCAGTGAGAAAAATAACGATGGGGATAGTTGCGGCTACACAAGCTTTGCGCGAAGCTTCCCATAGTACATAAGTTACAAGGGAAACTGTGGCAAACATGAGTGCTAGTAGCAAATCCAGCAAAATTCAATTTGGCACCGATGGTTGGCGAGGAATTATTGCTGATGACTTTACTTTTCCCAATGTGAGGAAAGTCACAAGAGCGATCGCTAGCTATCTGGAAACGGCCTATAGCAAAAATAGACCAGTTCTTGTTGCCTACGATACTCGATTTTTAGCTGACCAGTTTGCCCAGACAGCCGCCCAAGTCTTAGCTGACTTGGGTTGGAAGGTAAAAGTCACAAATCGGGATTGCCCCACACCAGTAATTGCCTACAACGCCCGTCACCTAAATTCGGCGGGGGCGTTGATGTTTACTGCTAGCCATAATCCTGCACCATACTGTGGGATAAAATATATCCCAGACTATGCTGGCCCTGCCACTCCAGAGATTACTGATACTATTGTGGCAAATATAAAAAGTGCATCAGATGCACCGGCTAGTAGTAATCCATCGGGTTCTATTTCTATTTTCGATCCGAAACCTAATTATCTGCAATTTATCTATACCTTAATTGATGTAAAAAAAATCAAAAGTGCCCAGTTAAAGGTAAAATACGATGCTTTGTATTCTACCTCTCGCGGTTATTTAGATGAAGTTTTGCAACAAAGTGGTGTAGAGTTAGAAAGTTTCCACACTTGGCGTGATGTACTGTTTGGTGGTGGAATGCCAGAACCCAAAGGCGAACAATTAGGTGAATTGGTAGCAGCAGTACGCGCCGATCAAGCCGATTTGGGTTTAGCAACAGATGGCGATAGCGATCGCTTTGGGATTGTTGATGAACAAGGTAATGTTCTGACTCCTAACACTGTGCTGTTAGTTTTAGCCAGTCATTTAATCAAAAATAAAGGTAAAAGCGGCGCTATTGTCCGCACTGTCGCCACAACTCATTTATTGGATAACTTCGCAGCTAAACACGGGCTACCAATTTATGAAACTCCTGTAGGCTTTAAATATATTGGAGAAAAAATGCGGGAAACCACCGTATTAATTGGTGGTGAAGAATCTGGTGGTTTAAGCATCATCGGACATATTCCCGAAAAAGATGGCATTTTAGCCAATATGCTAGTTGCAGAAGCGATCGCCTATGAAGGTAAGCCCCTCAGTCAGTTAGTTAAAGAAGCGATCGCCGCAGCTGACGGCCCGTTGTACAATCATCGCCTAGACTTACACCTTACCGAGTCTCACAAAACGGCTGTTATTGATTCCTTTACCAGAAATCCACCTGCAGAGGTAGCAGGAATTAAAGTTAAAGAAGTTGGTCGTAAAGACGGAATTAAGCTGTATTTAGAAGAAGATAGCTGGATATTGCTGCGTCCCTCCGGTACAGAACCCCTGGTGCGCGTTTATTTAGAAACCAACTCACCAGAGAAAGTTACCCAAATCGCTCAAGCAATGGAAAGGGCGATCGCTAAACTAGAATAAGAGTTTCAACCACCTTAAACCCAGAGGAATGCTGATCATTATCTGTGTTCGTCTGTGTTTAGCTTTGGTTTTATTAAATTTGTTATGAAAAGTATTGCTAATTTGCTGATATCTGTAGTTATAGCTGTGTGGGTAATGGCGATCGCTATTCTCTCAGTGCAAAACGCTACTTTAGTATCTTTAAAGTTTTTGAGTTTCCGATCCATTCAAATACCAGTTGGTTTAGTGCTGGCTTTTTGCGTTTGTATCGGCTTAGTTGGGATAGCTGTACTGCAACCTTTGTGGGGATTAGCTGATGGGCGCGGTAATTCTCGGTTAGATGAGGATGCTGAGTTTTTTGTTGATGACGAAGATTTTTGAAGTCCGCAGGCTTTCAACCTAGAGCTATCTATAAGAACTTAACCTGTTTTATATTTTTAAATCAACTTTGTCCAAATGCAGTTTGAATGGAATCCAGACAAAGCATCTCGAAATTTGCAAAAACATGGTGTTTCGTTTCAGGAAGCGGCTACAGTATTTGGCGATCCTTTATCTACAACCTTTCCCGATCCTGACCACTCTATTAGAGAGAGCCGATACGTTACTATCGGTTTATCTCGGTTTAGTCGGTTACTGATTGTAGCTCATACCGACCGAGGCGATCGCATTCGGATTATCAGCGCGCGGGAAACTACACGTCAAGAGCGAGGATTTTATGAAGAAGGAAACTAAACAAGAACCAGAAGATGAGTTACGTTCTGAATATGACTTTTCCCAACTCAAAGGCGGTATTCGAGGAAAATATGCAGAACGATACCAAGCAGGAACTAACTTGGTATTGTTAGATCCTGATGTTGCTCAAGCTTTTCCTAATGCTGAAGCAGTTAATGAAGCATTGCGTTTGTTAATACAAATTGCCCAACGGCAACAAACTAAATAATATATAAAAAGCCCTCAGACCAGAAGCCTGGGGCTATTAGAACAAAAGCTGCCGAACCATGCTATTGGAGTTTTTAGAAAAAGCGATCGCACTGCTATAAAATCAAAATGTCCATTCGTGGTTGGGATCATCAAGGGCAGCGCGGACAGAAGCTAAGTTAGCAAGGTCTTTGAATGGGCTTGATTTAGCGATTTCTGTGATTGTATTTAAGGTAAGCGCTAGTTGTTCATTATTACCGGATGCGATCGCACTATCAACCACAGCAAATAAAGCTCGAAAGTTTTCAGCACGTTCATCAAAAGAGCGATCAAGATACGCCATCAGCAAGTCGCGCTGGGCATTAATTTTGGTGATTGCTTCTTTTTCCCAAGCATCAATCTCACGTCTTTTTGTTTGTTCTTGTGCGGCAATTATCTTATATTCAGCATAATTGGAAGCAACTGCGTTAACACATTGTGTTTTTTCCAAAGCTGCTATCTCATGCCTTTTAGTTCGTTCTAACTCTCCTATTTGCTTGTAAGTAGAAATAATGCTTACTAAAGATTTTGTGGCGTTAACCGCAGTACATATTGTACCGATACTTGGTAAAACCATTACTAAATACCTCCCAGAGTTTTGTATTTAGCTTGAATAGTTAAAGTTGCAGGGTTTAATAGTCCTTCACTATCAAAAATAGAAATTTTCATAATTTCTGCCAGTGCTTTAATTAAAAGCGCTACCTCTTGAAATTTTCTAGCATCACGGCTGCGATCAAAAGGTTTGGCTTCAAGCTCTTGAAGTACCGCTTTAGCACTGTTGTTTAAATTACACACTAAATTAGCCAGTTCCACTATTCGCCGTTTAACCTGTAATAGAAAATCTTGAGCTGCTTCAATATTGGCAATCTCTACGTTGGGCTTGCAGAATAAACAAAAAACCTAGATAAATCAAGAGATTTGGGGGGACAAAAGAGAATAAAGTGCAAGGAAAAAGGATAAAGTAAGTAAAAACCCTTGTAGCAAGTTGCGTTGATATGTATCGAAAAGCGCAAAAGCAAGAAACAGCAGCAGAAGACTTTGAACTACCCTTTGGGGGAAAACTAGCCTCAGATAACCGTTGGGTAATCATGGCGGAGATGATACCTTGGTCAGAATTTGAAGCAGAGTACGCAGCAATATTTTCAGCAGAAATGGGCGCGCCAGCCAAAACATTTAGGATGGCATTAGGGGCATTAATAATTAAAGAAAAACTAGGCATAAGTGATAGGGAGACAGTAGAGCAAATTAGGGAGAATCCCTATCTGCAATACTTTATAGGAATGTCTTGCTATAGCAATAATGCCCCATTTGATGCGTCAATGTTAGTTCACTTTAGAGAAAGAATAGATATAAAATTAGTTAACAAACTGAATCGAGAAATAGTCAAGCAAGTGTTAGAAAGTAAAGAGGAGGTAGAAGTAAAATCAAAAAAGTCAGAAACCGAGGATTTAAAAAATGAGCCGACCAATCGGGGAAAATTAATATTAGATGCGAGTTGTGCGCCAGCGGATATCAGTTATCCCACAGACTTAGGATTATTAAATCAAGCCAGAAAGCATACAGAAACAATTATAGATATTTTATATAACTCCCTCTTGTTAAAGAGTATCAAAAAACCGAGAACCTATAGAAATATAGCTAGAAAGAATTACTTATTGGTAGCCAAAAAAAGAAAACCGACCATTAAAGAAAGAAGGAAAGCCATTAAACGGCAACTACAATATATCAAAAGAAATTTAGTTCACATTCAGCAGCTAATGGAGTTAGGTGCGTCACTCTTCAACCTGAGTAATAGGCAATATAAGAAATTACTGGTAGTAGCAGAAATTTATCGTCAACAACTTTGGTTATATGAAAATAAAAAAATTAGTATAGAAGACCGTATTGTCAGTTTAAATCAACCACACATTCGTCCGATAGTCCGTGGTAAAGCTGGAAAAAAAGTAGAGTTTGGGGCAAAGCTTTCAGCTAGTTGCTATGATGGCTATGTATTTTTAGACCATATTAGTTGGGATAATTTTAACGAATCAGGCGACTTAAAATCACAAGTAGAAGCCTACAAAAACTACACCGGGTATTATCCTCAATCAGTTCATGTTGATAAAATTTATCGCACTAGAGACAACCGCTCTTGGTGTCAAGAAAGAGGAATTAGAATTAGTGGGCCACCTTTAGGGAGACCACCTAAAAATGTCAGTCCTGAAAAAAAGAAACAAGCACGAGAAGATGAGCTAATTCGTAACTCTATTGAGGGTAAATTCGGACAAGGTAAACGAAGATTTAGCTTGGGTAGAGTCATGGCTAAACTTCCTCATACCTCTGTCACTGCTATTGCTATTACTTTTTTAGTCATGAATCTTTCTACCCTTGTTTCACGGCTTTTTTGGGAATTTTTATGCCAATTTTTCAACATTACATCTTTTTTCACTTCTTTTATTAGCAAAAGTGATGTTCCGTTTGATTGCAGACAACAAAAACTTATATTTGCTCTTCCCTGACTACTGAGTCAATTTTTCTCTTGCCTTGGAATGACTTTTTCAGCAAGCCCTACGTTGACATTAGCTTCATATTCCCGCGCTTTAGTCAAAGCTTCCTCACCCTTACCAGCCAGTTGAAAACCCCCAACCATTAATGCTGGGCCGAGTGTAATACCTCCCAACACAGCACCACCAACCGCCATACTAGTACCACCACCTAACCAAGTTAGGGTTCCAGTCCAAGCCGCAGCACCACCAAGTTGTGAGATACCAACTTCAGTAGCCCATAATCCAAAGAACCTGGAAACAGTCACTGTACCTACACTTCTTGCTAAGGTAACTGCACTTGCACCTGCACCTGCTGCTGCAACAGCAGTTGAGACACCACCTTTTACCCACTCTTCAGCTTTGATAACTTCTGTTTTGTACTCTTGAATTTGCTGAGTAGAGATGTCTAATCCAGTGAGAATATCCAGGTTGTTTTGAGATGCTCGCTGACCAATTCTCTCAATAAAAGCTATAAAGTTTGAAATTGTACCCTGTTTGATCCGAAGCTGCATTTGTCCATAAACTTCTGCTGACTGGTTAGTAATTTCCCAAGCTGCTTTCAAGTTTTGCAAGCTATTTTCGTATTTTTGTTGAGCCTGTTCACCAATTTTCTCTGACTGCTTCATATTGCCAATACCTTCAGCACTTTTTACTGCTCCTATAGCTCCAGTAGCCAAAGCAGCAGCACCCAAGATAATTGGAATCATTTAACTCACCATTCGCGTAATCCAAATCGGAAATAATTAATTCCCAAAAAACCATGAAATTCCTACTATATATAGCTTTGGTTTTGGTAATCAGAATAGAAAGCTTACACTTACCCGATTTCCCTCAAAGATTTCAGTAGGAATCTGAATGTATCGGTGCGATCGCACCGTCATCGCACTGTGAACTAACCACGCCTCTAAAGGGTATATGGATAAAAGTTTGATGCGATTAATCCTTTTGTTGTAAGCCTTTTAACCATTTTGATGAATTCTTTATTTTCAGAATCGATTACGCGAACGATGAGATTTAATACTCCTGAAATTTGCTTTGAACAATGTTTATCCAGAAATTTTGCAGGCTAATGATGAATAGCCCTATAAATAGATTTCCCTTAATTAACAGCTATTAGCTGTTTCAAAATCCTATAAGTGTGAAGTTTCGGTAAAATTTTTATAAGATGATTCTGGAAATACAAATATGTATGATTTTAGTCAAGGTAAGCGAGGCGCGATAGAATCTACACCACCGGGAAAAACTAGAATTACAATTCGCTTAGATGATGAAATATTGGTATGGTTTCGTGAACAAGTTAACGCAGCAGGCGGAGGAAATTACCAAAGTTTGATTAACGACGCATTGCATGAGTATATTCAGCAGCGTCGTGAACCTCTAGAAGAAATATTACGGCGAGTTTTACGAGAGGAACTTGAGCGAATTGGGAAATGAGATAGCGATCACCCATACATTATCAGCGAACTCAAAAAGAGCGATCGCTCTTTTTTGGTAATACTTGATACGCTAAAATATCCGCAGTAAAACAGCTTGTATGATAGATTGAGTCCATGCAGTTTGAGTGGGATGAGCTAAAAAATCAAAGCAATATCACAAAGCATGGTTTCAACTTTGCTGATGCTTCACGCATCTTTAATTTACCGATGCTTGTGTACCTTGATGATCGAGAAGATTATGGTGAGGATCGGTGTATCGGTATCGGGCTACTTGATGGACGAGTGGTAGTAGTAGTTTACACTGAGCCTGAAGAGGAAACAGTTCGGATTATCTCATTAAGAAAGGCACTGTCTTATGAAAGAAAACGCTATGAACAATACCTCAAAAACTGATTGGGATAGAATTGATGCGATGAGTGATGAAGACATCGATACCTCAGATATTCCACCTTTGTCAGATGAGTTCTTTGCTAAAGCACAATTGCGAATGCCAAAGTCATCTGTAAAAATTACAGTTCAGGTAGATCCTGAAACTTTTGCTTGGTTCCAAGCACAGGGAGAAGCTGCTGAACAGCAGATGGCTGTAGCATTAAAAATTTATGCAGAAGCACATAAAAGCTACAATTTTTTGTGATGCTGAGGATGCTAAGTGACTGAGTTAATAGTCTGCGAGCGTCATTTTGAATTTTAAATTGTTAGTATTACTCTTGCAATATCTGCCAATTCAGTGGCGTATTTTTGCACCTATTCATACAGAATTTGTATGAGATTTGTCTCAATATCTCCTCTGCTTCTTGTGGGAGAAAAGGGAATAATTCTTCAGTAGCGATCGCAAACCGAATCGGTACAGGTGCATAGCTATAAAAGTCTGGTGCTAGTTTGATGAGTTTTTGCTGCACAAAATCGTTAATCCACAACACTAAAGGAAAGGGAAAATTGTGCAGAAAATCATCTCGTAAGCGATTTAGAGAAACTAAAAAATCATCGACATTCTGCAGTGATTCTATCCCAAATACAATGACAGCATTGGGATGTGGAGAACCAATTGTGGCTGTCATCGTAGAATAAAGACTATGGGATGAAGTTCGTAGGTTAATAGCTAAAATTTCTAACCCAGAACGCTGTCTTAGTTCTGCTAATATTTGTTCTTGTAAACTTGCATAATTGCAGCGTACTAAAATTAAAGTGAATCGTCCTTGGGCATGGGTAATTGCCCTACTCAGAGTAGTAAGCGATCGCTCATGTTGGACAATCACATCATCTTGGTGGTTTGGCTTATTCATAACGGCGATTGTTTCGCTGCCCTGAGAACAGGTAGAATCAACCATTGCCATTGTTGACCATGACATTCAAATGCGAACAAACTCATTGTTAAAGTTTGGTAGTTTGCTTCGCTACTACCGCTTTGTTTATATACCACTGTTCGTTATCGATTTTTTAAGCCTCTGTAATTTATAATACTCAAGCTTTACTTAACTGCCTAGAGTGAGGCTGCTTAAGATCTGTATCAAAAAATAATTGTGAATGAAGAAGCAAGCGGATAACAACTTGATACCTGAGAATTGATTGAGACACCAACATTTGTGTGATGCACCACTAGGGCGCTTTAGAGATTTCTTAACGAAAATCAAAATACTTATGAGTAATTGCAGTACAGAATAGTTTTCAGTCGCAATTTAATTACAGATATGTCCCAACCGACCATAGAATCAATCCTACAAGAAAACCGCTTATTTCATCCGAGTGCTGAATTTTCACAAAAAGCGCAGATCAAAAGTCTGGCAGATTATCAAATTCTTTACGATCAAGCTCAAGCCGATCCGCAAAAATTTTGGGCAGAATTGGCAGAAAGTGAGTTGCATTGGTTCCAAAAATGGGACACAGTCTTAGATTGGCAAGCACCTTTTGCTAAATGGTTTGTTGGTGGTAAGACTAATATTTCTTACAACTGTCTTGACAGACACCTCACTACTTGGCGTAAAAATAAAGCCGCACTGATTTGGGAAGGAGAACCAGGAGATTCGCGGACTCTTACCTATGCCCAATTACACCGGGAGGTTTGCCAGTTTGCTAATGTACTAAAGCAACTAGGAATCCAAAAAGGCGATCGCGTGGGGATTTATATGCCCATGATTCCAGAAGCGGCGATCGCAATGTTGGCTTGTGCGAGAATTGGCGCACCCCACAGTGTTGTGTTTGGTGGTTTCAGTGCTGAGGCTTTGCGCGATCGCTTAATTGATGCGGAAGCTAAGTTAGTAGTCACGGCTGATGGTGGTTGGCGCAAAGACGCGATCGTTCCTCTCAAGGAACAAGTAGACAAGGCGATCGCCAATAACGCTGTCCCCAATGTGAAAAATGTGCTTGTAGTGCAACGTACAGCGCAACAAACTCACATGGAGCCAGGACGTGACCATTGGTGGCATGATTTACAAAAGGGTGTATCAGCCGATTGTCCAGCTGAACCAATGGATAGCGAAGATTTGCTGTTCATTCTCTACACTTCTGGTAGCACTGGCAAACCTAAAGGCGTTGTTCACACTACAGCTGGATACAACTTATATACCCACATCACCACCAAATGGATCTTTGATTTACAAGATACAGATGTATATTGGTGTACTGCCGATGTCGGTTGGATTACGGGGCATAGTTACATTGTTTATGGGCCGCTTTCCAACGGTGCCACAACTCTAATGTATGAAGGCGCGCCTCGTGCTTCTAATCCTGGCTGTTTCTGGGATGTAATTGAAAAGTATGGTGTCAATATTTTTTATACTGCACCTACAGCCATTCGCGCCTTTATTAAAATGGGCGAACATCATCCCAAATCACGCAACCTCTCTTCCTTGCGCTTGTTGGGAACCGTAGGCGAACCAATTAACCCAGAAGCTTGGATGTGGTATCACAAAGTCATTGGTGGCGAACGTTGCCCAATTGTCGATACCTGGTGGCAAACTGAAACTGGCGGGGTTATGATTACAGCCCTACCAGGTGCAATTCCCACCAAACCAGGTTCTGCAACCCTGCCTTTCCCCGGAATTCTTGCAGATATCGTAGATTTAGATGGTAATTCTGTGGGAGAAAATCAAGGTGGTTATTTAGCAGTGCGTCACCCCTGGCCGGGAATGATGCGAACAGTTTACGGCGATCCCGATCGCTTCCGCCGTACCTACTGGGAACATATACCCCCCAAAGATGGCCAGTTTACATATTTTGCGGGTGATGGAGCCAGAAGAGATGAAGATGGTTACTTCTGGGTAATGGGACGGGTAGACGACGTATTAAACGTATCAGGACACCGCCTCGGCACAATGGAAGTCGAATCAGCCTTAGTTTCCCACCCAGCAGTTGCAGAAGCGGCGGTTGTTGGCAAGCCAGATGAACTCAAAGGTGAAGAAGTCGTGGCTTTTGTAACTCTGGAAGGGACTTTCCAACCCAGCGATGATTTGAGTAAAGAACTCAAGCAACACGTCGTCAAAGAAATTGGTGCGATCGCTCGTCCTGGTGAAATCCGCTTTACTGACGCTTTGCCAAAAACGCGATCGGGTAAAATTATGCGGCGCTTACTGCGAAATCTCGCTGCAGGGCAAGAAGTATCAGGTGATACCTCAACTTTAGAAGACCGCAGCGTGTTGGATAAGTTGCGGGAAGGGGCGTAAATAAGTCAAAAGTCTGGTGAATGGGGAAGGGGGAAGGGGAAAAACCTTTACCCTTTAACCTTTTACCCTTTCCCCCTTCAAAATCTCCTACTCAATTAACGATCGCGGTGAGAGTTTGGAAGAAACTCGGATAAGAAATCGCGGCTGCTTCGGCGCGGTGGATGGTAGTTACGCCATTGGCGACTAAGGCGGCGATCGCTAAACTCATGGCAATGCGATGATCGGTATGGCTATCGACATCTGTACCAACTAAGGGAGTACCACCAGTAATTTCCATCCCATCGGGTAGTTCACTGACTTTAGCTCCCATTTTATTGAGTTGTTGAGCCATGACAGTAATGCGATCGCTTTCTTTGACCCTTAACTCGGCTGCGTCGCGAATAATTGTGGTTCCTTCGGCGAATACGGCTGCTACTGCCAAAATGGGAATTTCATCAATCATTCTGGGAATGATATCCCCAGCGATGGTGCAGCTTTTTAAATTGCTGGAACGTACCCTGATATCGGCTACTGGTTCACCTGCGACTTCTCGCTGATTTTCCAGTTGAATATCTGCTCCCATCAGCTCTAAAGCTTCTAAAATACCTGTGCGGGTGGGATTTACACCAACGTTTTCTACTACTAGTTCTGAACCTGGGACAATTGCACCAGCTACCAACCAAAAGGCTGCGGAACTAATATCACCGGGGACAATTACCTTTTGTCCAAACAATTGCGCTGGCCCAGTAACGGTAACACTATTGGTTTCGGGATCAACGCTGAGTTCTGCGCCAAACGCCCGTAACATCCTTTCACTATGGTCACGGGAAAGGGCGGGTTCGGTAACGGTGGTTTTTCCTTCTGTGGCTAAACCAGCGAGGAGGATACAGGATTTAACTTGCGCTGAGGCGATGGGGGAATGATAGTGAATTGGTTTGAGGGCTTGTCCAGCAATTGCGAGGGGTGCTAAAGAATTTCCCTTGCGTCCCCAAATTTGCGCCCCCATTTGTTGCAATGGTTGAACTACGCGGGACATAGGACGCGATCGCAAAGAATTATCACCTGTGACAGTAAAAAAACGCCCTGCATGGGAAGCTAACAATCCCAACATCAAACGCAACGTAGTACCAGAATTTCCTGCATTTAATACATCAATTGGTTCTTGCAAATTTCCCAAACCAATACCCTTCACCCGCACCAACTCTGTATTGAGTTCCGAAATTTCCGCCCCCATTGCTTGAAAACAACTAGCAGTACTGCGGGGATCTTCACCTAAGAGAAGACCTTGAATTTCCGTTTCACCTTGGGCGATCGCACCCAACATCAAAGCACGGTGGGAAATAGATTTATCACCTGGAATGCGGATACGACCTTGCAAGGATAGCCCAAAAGGAGGTCGTTGAATAATTAACTGATCTGAAAGGTCTTTTTGCTTTTCTACGGTTATAACAGCAGCCGACATTAGGATACACTGGCTTTTGAATACATTGAAAGTACATGAGCGACTGCATATGCCGCTACTGTGAACTTCTTCCCTAGTATCGTATCGTCTTTTGCTTGCTCAAACTTAATCAAATCTTCCAAAATCAGTAAAGTTAGATGTGCAGTTGTAAAAAAGTTTAAATGTATTGGATTTTTGACTTTTGATTTTGCACAACCTTAATCAGGGACTTCCAACTAAAACAATATGCCATTGCTGTGTATACAGAGGAAGCTATCCCAATGAAATAAGTTTCACTACCAAGTATGAAAGTCGAGACGGGCATTTTTACTCAGCAACGCCACTTGCGCGATTGCCGGAAAACCCTTCCAACGCAGTGGTTCTTCAGCACTTTCAAGCTAGTCCAAGCATAATTACTCATTTGGGTTGTCAACTCTTAAAAGACAAGGTTAATCTGGAATTTGGACTGCCAAACGTGAAGAAATGAACAATTTTATTCGCGCATTCACTTGCCATACTAGCTCTTATAAAAGCAAAGAAAATCGTTCTTCTTGTGTTTTAGCGAATAATCCAGCTATATTAATTCCGGAATCTAAAGATTATTTACAAAATATTCCGTAACTTTACTTTTAAATCACCTTTCCGGAGAAAAATCGCAATTTTTGCTTTTTAAATTAGCACCCTAACTGTTTGCATTTTTGTTGATCTGGCTTACCGAATTAGCAGATTCAGTTAATATCTAAGCATGTTTTACTATTAGTTTTTGGCCTGAGACTGATAGAGACCTTGGTGTTGATTTCATTTTGTTCACTAGCTTTTAGCCCTTATCGCTCCCATGCTGACCCATCACCGCAAGCCCGTGTGCTTATCACTCATTTCCACTGACCTGCCAGTTTGGTCTGTCGTGGAAACTGCCGGGACATTGTATCAAAAAGATACTAATCGTTTTCATTTACTATTGACTGCACCGCCTTTAATTACCTGCGAAGTAGCGGGTTCCCTAAATCCTGAAGATAAACTTCCGCACAAGAAAAACAATGTACCCACCAGTCCTAGAGTTTTGTGGTTAGAGATTTCGCCTTACCGAGTCATCATGACCATGCAAGGTAATGCCGAAGTCAGTTATCGCCATTTCTGGGAACAGGGTGTTTATGGTATTAGTCGCTATTGGTTGCCAACTGAGACATGGCAAACCAATGAGCCAATTCGCCTCCGTAACTTTACTAATGTTATGGCGCTTACTGGTCATCCATTGCCTGAACATTTACGGATAGAATACGAATTATGGGCAGACAAAGTCCAGTTGGGGCGCTACATCCTCAATTTGGAAATTAAGCACTAATCCCTAATTGTCAATTCGACAGTTTGAGATAAATCGAACCACATTTCCTGACTCATTTTTCGACTTTGGATGAAAATCTAAGTATTTATGGTGCAACAGGTGCATTTACCATCCCCTTTGCTGTGACAGCATTGGGGAATATTTTTGAATTTTAAATTTTGAATTCTGGATTTTGGATTTTAGTAACGCACCTTTGGCAAAGCTTTGATGCGTTACAGCTTACGCGTCACACATCCTACTAAATATTAACTATAATTTGGTGTATTTCCAGCTTTCCACTTGATATTGCATCCAATACTGGGCTTTTGTTCATCTTGTATAGGTTTACCTGCTAGTACAGCCTCAATTGCAGTACGTAAATCTGCACCTGTTACAGGCTTACCATTGCTGGGTCGGCTATCATCTAATTGCCCGCGATAAACGAGTTGGCGATTGCTATCAAATACAAAAAAATCAGGTGTACAAGCTGCGGTATAAGCTTTCGCTGTCTCTTGAGTTTCGTCGTAGCATAACGGAAATTTAAACCCCAATTCTGTAGCCATTTTCTTTAATAAATCTGGCGCATCATTTGGGTAATTTTCAACATCATTGGCGCTAATTGCAACAATTCCTAAATCACTTTCAAAGTAGTCTTTGCCTATTAGCGCTAGTTGTGATTGCACGTGCTTTACAAATGGGCAATGCCGACAAATAAACATTACCAAGATAGCTTTTTTATCAGCAAAACTAGCTAAAGAAATTATCTCTTGAGATACTACTTCTGGTAGCTGAAAATCTGGAGCAACCGTACCTAAAGGCAGCATTGTAGATGCAGTTAAAGCCATAGTTATCACCTGGGGAAATAATTACTAATTTGTAGTACCCTACGGGAAGCGCAAAGCGCTACGTAATTCGTAATCAAAGGTAAGCCATCACTAATTATAACTACGAAATTATCCTTCGTTCCCAGCAGATTATCCCTTCCGCACGACTACCACCTGATTAAATCCTTGGGGATTAAAATCGCCAAAGGAATAGGTAGAGAAGAAGAAATCACCTGTTAAAGGATCAATGGCTGCACCGATGGGGCCGTCTATCCCAGTTAAAAATTCTTGGCGAGTGGTAGGAATGGGATCGCCATTAGCATCGATATTATAGGCGCTGACTGTATCTGTATCTTGCTCTGCAACTAAAATGCGTTCGCTAGTAAATTGTGGCATAGAAGCAGATACATAGATAAAAGCATCTGGCCCCCCAGTGATTTGCACTGATTTTGTTGCAGGTGCAATATTCCAAGTACCTGTACCATCGGCGGACACAGTTGTGTCATAAAAATTGCCAGTATCGTAGGAGGTAATTTTTAGCCTTCCTGCACCAGGGAATCCCTGAGGAACGAAACTTATACCACCGACTGAAGGCTGATATCCTAGGGTATTTAACTCTACTTGTTTGTCAGGATTAGAACTTCCAGGTTTGATTTGCCCAACTGTGTTGTCATTCCAAGTTGTATAAAACAAAACGTTATTGGGGCCAAAGGTCAAGCCAGCATCATTCAAACCGCCGTTCATTCCTGGTGCGGAGGAGAGCAACTTTGCCGAGCCTGTAAATCCTACAATGTGATTATTAGCATCGCGTTTGAGTGCGATCGCAAAAATTTCGCCTTTTTCTCCTTGGGGTGTTGAACCGATATATAAAGTATTGGGATCGTCAGCTTTAAACGCTAATCCTACGTAGGGAGTTGGTAATCCTGGTAATTCACCCAAACTGGCGACAGTGTAAGAACTGCTAAAAGGAGTAGATATAGTCAAAAATTGGCTGACTTGTTTAGCGTATTCGATTAATTCTTTCCCTGATTGGGTATTGCGCCACTCTTGTTTTGACTGAATAAATGTCTCTAGGGGAGCAGTTTTTCCGGTAGCGCCTTTAATTTGAAAGATGAAGTCGTTGTAATCCCAATCTGAACCTTGGCTAGCCAACTGATCTTCTACACCAAAAGTCCCGCCTTTCGTTGTTCCTTGTCCTAACTGAGCAAAATGTACAGAACCGTCTGAATTAGCTGAGGCGATGGAGAATAGCGGATTTTTATCCTTGGCTGAATTGGGATTATCTAACAATTCCTTAATTTTTCCATCCGGTACCAGTAAAAACGCAAACTGATCGCCAGCAGTCATGGCAAAGTTTTTCTCTCCTAAAAATTTGCCATCATTTCTTTCACTTTCTCCTAAATCACCGCTAAATTTTGCTCCCTCAGTTGCATCAGAAATTGCCAGGTAGCCAGAATTAGAATTGCTGAGAACACGACGCGCAGATTCTTGGATAAATTCCAAGGAACCTGGCTGTAAATTTTCCATTCCCTGCAAACTAAAAATTCCCAGGTCGCTATGATAACTGCCAGCATCAGCTAAAAACTCAAGGCTAAATTTACCATCCGCGCCGACGGTAAATGTACCAGAGTCTAAAGCAGATTGCTCTACTAAAATGCTTTTGCCATTTAAATTTAATATTGCGCTATCATCTTCAGCTTGTAAAGCTAACAGTTCTTCACCTTGTGGAGGTTGGTTTAACACAAGTTTGGCAAAGATTGACCCTTCATCTCCAGGGGAATCTTGAACATTCAAATGTGAATCAAGATAATGTCCAAGTTCTTCTAATAGAACTGCAACCAATGCTTCTGATTTTGCTGAATTACCGAATAATTCTTGCGCTAAATAAATGCTATCTCCGGCATAAGCTCCTTTAGCTCGTAATGACTCAATAGGCAAAATATCAATTTGAGGTATAGACTCGCCATTAACTATCCCCACTATCAAATTTGTTGCCTGTTGAGGCTCCCAGGCTTTACCAAAAGCCAGTTGCATCTGATTAAGAAAATCTGGTTGCTGAAGAAAATTGTCTAGCTTGCTGCCTACTTCCAAGAGGACAGGAGATAGTTCTAACATCATCTTCCCAGAATATTTAGATTCCCCTAAAAAATCAGTAATGCTACAGAAAATTGTTGGTAGAATAGAATTTTCTAGAGGATTAAAATAACTTCTATCCGTTGTTGATACAATAGATAAATCCATGATTGACAAACTTTAGATATTTGGTATTTGGTTAGAATAAATTTATGTCATACAATCATTAATTTGCCAATCAGTATATTTTGTTTGAATTGTTAAGTAATAAGCTGGGTTACAAATACTTTTGTATTCTTAATATGAAGAATATAGACTGAGTGATAGTGAATACTCAACTTATCATGGATAGATGAATACTTATGAGGCTAACAAAATTATCGCTAGAACATAAATGTCTAAATTACTTATTTAGTTATTTACTACTAATTCTTTACTTAAATAATTTCGGTAATCTCTTAAGTAAGCTTACTTATTCAATAAAGCGTTGTAGATGATTTACTAGATGAAATAGCAAATTTTGAATATTTGCATCAAGTTTTATACAAAAAAATGTAGAGGCAAGATAAATATTGCCTCTACATTTTGTCAAATTTGTAATATTAAAAATTAAAATTAGATTTTATAGATTTGCTAACAAACCAAAAATACCATGTCCTGTGACAACTTCTAATGCAATGAGGGAGACGAAACCAATCATTGCTAAACGACCATTGAGGAGTTCTGCATAGGTTGTAAATCCAGTGCGATCGCCTTGCTCATCTACATATACTTTAGGCTCGATCGCAAAGTTATTCATTAAACCTTGGTCGTCAACGATAGAAGCATTTGTACGCATAAGATTTTCCCGTTTTTATTCACTATGTAACGAAGTGTAACGTAGTTATTAATTTTTGTAAAGTAAATGAGTATCTTGAAGATGAAGCCCAAGGCAGAGATATGATAATGAATCGTTCTCATGGAGATGTCTCACGAACAGGCTAAACAACTGATTAGTAGGCACTCCCAGCCACCAATCAAGTTTTAACTAGCAGATCATGGATCGATTCAGGGTAGAGGTTATTGCTAAAACACCAAATCCTCAGCAGGTGATTTACGCCGCCATGCACCAGGACTACACTGAGGCGTTCGTGTATGACGAACGGGACTCATGGCCCTCGGAGTCTCAATGTGGTGAAGTTATTGTGAAGCGACTTTTAGCAGGGGAGAGAGGACATTACGGGCCTCTAGAACATCCCCAGATTGTTTTTAACTGTGGCTACTTTCCCCACAGTGTGATGCAACAGGCTCGTACCCACAGGATTAGTGTATCCTTCGATGTCCAATGTCTATCTGCTGATACTGAAATTACTTTTGTGAACTGTGAAGGCGACAGTAACCAGAAATTGAAAAAAACTATTGGAGAGTTATACGAACTTTGGACTAACGGAGAAAAAGCAATCCGTACAAGGTCAATTAAAGGTAGGAATGGAGAACCACCTGGTGAATATCGGCGTGATTGTAAACAACGGATTCGCAAAATGCGCCTGCGAATTCTCAACGAAGAGACTGGCTTATTTGAGGTTGGACATATTAAAGATGTCATGTGCAGTGGTCTTCAGCCAGTTTACAGAGTAACTTTAGAGGATGGAAAAACTTTAGATTGCACTGTCAATCATCGCTTATTTACATCAGATGGTTGGCAAACAATGGGTGATGCAGTTGGTTTAATTACTAACCCTGATGGCAGTGTATTTCAAACTACTAAGCCTTGCCATGTAATGTGTAATGGTATGGCAGTAGTAGGCAATGGTCTTTATAGAAATCGAGAATGGCTTGAATCTCAAATTCAAAAAGGATTATCTACATTAGAGATTGCCCAACTATCTGAATGCTCTATAAATACTGTAAGAAATTGGGCTGATAAATACGAACTACATTTAAATCACAATGATAGTAAATTTGCTAAAGAACATCAGCCTTGGAACTATAACCCTAATGCACTTTATCGAGACAAAATTTGGTTAGAAGAGCAAATCGCTAAAGGACTTTATGTTGATGAAATGGCAGCCTTAGCTAACTGCTCAATAGAAGCAATAAAAAAATGGGTTTATGCTTACGGGTTGTCGTTAAATAAGAGATCAAGGGGTTCTAGAAACCCTTGGAATAAGGGTCAAACTGGTTACCACTTAAACCTTTCCCCAGCAAGTCGTCAAAAACGTAGAGAAAACGCGAAGCTTTATACAAAAAGAGGAGAAGAATCTAATTTTTGGAAAGGAGGAACATCTACAGAACGGGAACTAATAGGTGCCTGGACAAGGGATATTGCCCCGGCAGTACATGAGAAGTTTAATTATATTTGTCAAAGATGTAGGGTTAGGGGTGGTAGCCTTCATGCTCATCATTTAATCCCAGTATATGCTGATGAATCTTTGGCTTATGACTTCGATAATTTAGTAACTTTATGCAAAGAGTGTCACGAATATATTCACCAAAATCATCAAGAAGCTGATTTTGCTCGCTCTTTTAATCCAATAATAGATACTGAAAATTGGCAACCTAAACCAAAGGCAATAGGTAGAAAATTACAAGCTCATCCAGTTAAAGTGAAAACTGTGGAGTACATTGGACAACAAATGACTTATGACCTAGAAGTGGAAGGCTCTTGGCATAATTTTGTCGCTAATGGCATTGTAGTTCACAACTCATTTCGTTACACCGGAAACCAGTTTATTGATGTAGTCAACGGTAAGAAAGATATTGAAGATGTTTTCTATCTGCGTCCTGTTGGTTATTACACTGATAGACAAGGTAAAAAATATTATTATTCCCCAGAGCAAAGAGCCTCAGATTTACAGTGGTGTTTAGAAGCAGCTAAACGATACAAAGCTGACTTTGAAGGTGGTATGTCTGAAGAACACGCCAGAGGTAAAATGCCCTTTGATTATCGCCAACATTTTGTAGTCAGTTTCAATTTAAGGTCTTTCTTACATTTCTGTGATTTGAGAAATAAGAAAGACGCTCAACTTGAAATTCAAAAGCTATGTGAAATGATGTGGCCCCATTTTGCTGAGTGGGTACCTGCGATCGCAGAATGGTATGAAAAGTCTCGTTTAGGTAAAGCGAGATTAGCACCTTAGTACGGCTGCGCGGTGTTTACACTTTAGCCAAAGTTACCATCTCAGCTTGATCCTGGTATTTACCCTGTCTTGCTTCGTAACTGATAGCGCAGGGTTCACCTGCTAAAAATAGCAATTGCACTACGCCTTCATTAGCGTAGATGCGACAATCAGCGCTGGAAGAATTGGAAAATTCTAAGGTTAAGTGTCCTCGCCAAGCAGCCTCTGCAGGTGTTAAATTCGCTATAATTCCACAACGCGCGTATGTGGATTTACCTATACAAATTACAGTTATATAGTCTGGAACAGCTAGCTTTTCTAAAGCAACGCCCAAGCCATAGGAATGAGCAGGTAGGATAAAATAACTACCATTTTCATCTGTATGTAATGGGGTTGATTCCAAATTTTGGGGATTAAAGTTTTTGGGATCAATGACAGTGCCAGGAATGTGGCGAAAAATGCGGAATTCTGCAGGAGACAGGCGAATATCGTAGCCATAGGAAGATAAACCATAGCTGATTACAGGACGAACCGCTACATCTGCCTGTGGTTGTACTTTTCTCACTAAACTTGGCTCAAAGGGGGAAATCATGCCCTTTTGAGCCATTTCTGTAATCCAGATATCGTTTTTAATCACAAGTTCAGGGCTAATTTAAATCGAGTTACTAGGATATCGCGAAGTTGAGCATTCTTCATGGGCTATGACTGCGCCGGATCTCTGTAATTTGATCTGCTACATCTAACAGAGATTTCGGCATTTCTGGCCCGGTGAGGATGATATCAATATGGGAAGGGCGTTGTGCTAAAAACGCTAAAACTTCGTTTTCTGGAATTAAACCAAAGTTAATCGCTAAACTTAACTCATCTAAGACAACGAGAGAATACTTACCCTCGAATACTACCTGCTGTGTATGTTGCCACAGCTTTTGTAAAGCCTCGTTTTCCGTATCATCTAGTTGGGGTGTGTCAATGCAACGAGGTAAATCGCAACGAATCCAATCTAAATTTTGCCCTAGCTGCATGGGTCGCTCATGCCCTTGACGAATACCACCTTTGAGAAATTGCACGACTAACACTGAAGTACCTTGACCGGCAATTCTCAGTGCTTGAGCCATGACGTTAGTAAAAAAGTTACGGTGACTACTAGTAAAAACTTGTACTAGCCCGGCAATGGGAGATGCTACACTGAGGGTCGAATTGACACTGGGGGTATCTAACTGGGCAACCATATAGCTGAGTTTAAAATATTACAAATTATCAAAGAGATATTGCTGAGGTGAGCGATCGCAAATCTAGCTGTATAATCAATCTGAATTTTACAAGTGTATTGTAGTTTGCAAGTTGCATTCTTAGTCAACCACTAGCTTTATGTTCAAGTCAAGAGTTAATGATATTGACATGAATAGCTGGTAAAAGCAAGTGGCTGTAAAAATAAGAACGCAGTAATAATAGTAAGATTCTAAAAAAAAGTTGGGTGCAAGGGCTGAAAATCGTAGATGTTAGATTTCCCATTGGTTTGGGCACAACAGGGTTGGCAAGTAGTAAATTTGACAGGTGAGGAGTGAATTGTTGTGAGATTAGTGATTCTGGGAGGTTCAGGATCGGGGAAAAGCACTCAAGCACAAAGCCTTTGTAGACACTTTGAGATCCCAAAGATTTCTACAGGTGAAATTTTACGAGAAGCAATGTCTGGTGACAAGTCACTAGCTTTACGAGAAGATGCTTCGCGGCTGTACGTTAACGCTAATTTCGGTGATTTGGGACAATACGCACAGCCATTCGTAGAAAAAGGGGAGCTAGTCCCGGATGAAAGGATGATTGACTTGATTCGGATGCAGCTAACACAGCTGAATATCCCATCGGGTTGGCTATTGGAAGGCTATCCGCGTACAGCGTTCCAAGCTGAGGAATTAGATTTTTTATTGGAATATTTAGGACAAAAATTAGATTGGGCAATTTATTTACAAGTACCAGAAGCGACGATGGTAAATCGCTGTTTGGGGCGATCGCTTCCCGATGAGCAGCCAGAAATTGTGCAGCGTCGCATAGAGTTATTCTATGATCGCACTATCCCGATTTTGGAATATTATGACCGTCGTCGCCGTTTATTGACGATTAATGGCGACCAGCTACCAGACGCAGTACATCAAAGTATTCTCAACCTGCTTGCCGTTTCTTAAATAAATATTTAATTTAACTACCAAGTTTCACTACCTGAGTTTTGTGCTGACTCAATTGTTAGGGGTCTAGAGAGATTGCGACACTAAGGTAACCTTAATGGATATTCTCTTATGAAAACGTTGAGGAAACTCCAATGGCTTGGCAGCGTCCAGATAATCGGCAACCCTATCAACTCCGTCCCATCAACTTTGACAGTGGCTTTACCCGTTATGCGCCCGGTTCTGTGCTGACAAAATGTGGTGATACTCAAGTACTTTGTACTGTTAGCGTTACCGAGGGAGTCCCAAAATTTTTAGCTGGAAGTGGCAAGGGGTGGTTAACTGCTGAATATCGGATGCTGCCAAGCGCCACTCAACAACGGCACGAAAGAGAATTGATGAAATTATCTGGACGAACACAAGAAATTCAACGCTTGATTGGGCGTAGCTTAAGAGCAGCATTAGATTTTGAAGTATTAGGCGAACGCACTTTAACTGTAGATGCTGACGTATTGCAAGCCGATGCGGGAACGAGGACAACCGCAATTACAGGTTCTTTTGTAGCGTTAGCGAATGCGATTTCCCGATTATTGCACCAAGGTGTCTTAACGCGATCGCCCCTGTGCGGACAAATAGCAGCCGTCTCGGTAGGTTTATTAGAAGGAGAAGGATTTTTAGATCTCAACTACATTGAAGACGTAGCCGCCACAGTAGATTTCAACGTGGTGATGAATCAAGATTTGGGAATCATCGAAGTGCAGGGCACAGCAGAAGAAGGAAGCTATACCCGCAGCCAGTTGAATCAGTTATTAGATTTAGCAGAAACCGGAATTCAAGAATTATTAATCGCCCAGCGAGAAGCGATTACCGATTGGGATGCGATATTTGCGGGGGGTTAGGGGTTGGGGATGAGGGGGATGAGGGGGATGAGGGAGATGAGGGAGATGAGGGAGATGAGGCGACAAGGGGACAAGGAGAAATCTCAATTACTCATTACCAAATGACAAATGACAAATGACAAATGACAAATGACAAATACCCAATGCCCAATGCCCAATGCCCCATCCCCTATGAATGTTGTTAAAAGTTTCAAAAGTTAAAAAGGAGAACAGCTATAAGTTAGGTATGGTATTGCTGGAAGCAGGCAAAGTGATGATCGAGCCATGAATAAAAAGGTCGAAGTTCTACCAGATCAGTCGGCGCTAGTTGGAAGAGCGCTAGAGTTGATTCTGTCTAAGATAGACACTGCTATTAAAGAGCGAGGGCGGTTTACTATTGCCTTGTCTGGTGGCAGTACGCCTAAGCCATTGTATGAGGCGATCGCTCAACAAAAACTTCCTTGGGATAAAATTCATGTGTTCTGGGGTGATGAACGATATGTACCACCAGATCATCCTGATAGCAATGAGCTGATGGCGCGTCGTGCGTGGTTAGACCGCGTTGATCTGCCAGTTGCGAATATTCACGCCATCCCTACCTTGGAAGCTGATCCCGCAGTTGCAGCAGTTAAGTACGACAAGCATCTGCAAAACTTTTTTAATACTGCATCTGGAGAGTTTCCTGCTTTAGATGTAGTCTTGCTAGGAATGGGTGATGATGCACATACTGCATCTTTGTTTCCCCACACTCAAGCATTGCAAGTGAGCGATCGCTTAATTACTGTGGGTAATAAAGATAGCAGCATCCGCATTACTTTTACTTACCCATTCATCAATGCAGCTCGCAGCGTTATGTTTGTAGTTGCAGGTGCTAATAAACGGCCAGCATTAGCTCAAGTATTTGCACCCAAAGCTGATGAGTTGACTTATCCCTCGCGTCTCATTCAACCCCAAGGTGAGCTTTGGTGGTTGCTAGATGCGGCGGCGGGTGCGGAACTCCAAACCTAAGTATCTTACCTATCAGGGGTAATTGTTAGAATCGAAAGCTAGGTGTTTCTTATACCTACTTTCGATACCTGTTTTGAAAAGTTCACGGCGGAAACCCCGCTCTGACTTTTCGCTGCGGCAAGCCCGGGCGCGTCTACAACAGTTCGCTATTATACCAACTCTTCAAAATTCAGTAACAAATGTAAATTTCCTCATCCTTGGGAAATCTAGCTTTCTGAATTGGGAATTGGTATTCAGCCTTCCTGAAGGGTAGCCGCCACTGGGAGTTTTCTCTGCTTGCCAGTACCATTTTTTGATGAGCTTGAACAAAGGCTTAAATCCATGATCGTCTGCCCTAATTGCAATCATCCCAATCCAGACGGCGCTGTCCAGTGTGAAGCCTGTTATACGCCGTTACCAGCGACTAATAACTGTCCCAGCTGTGGGGCAACTGTGCAGGCAGATGCCGCTTTCTGTGGTCAGTGTGGTTTTAATCTGCGCGCTAATGCCGCAGCAGCGCCGCCAACAGCGGTAGCAGCTACAGTTGCTCCCGATGTGCCCTTAGAAGTACCCCCGTTGGTGGCTCCCGATCCACTTGTAGAACTGATACAACCAGATCCTTTAGCCGCAGTTAATCCTCCGGCTTCAACTTTACCGCCAACAGAGGTGGCAGTTCCTCCAGAAGTACCACCAGTTGCACCGCCACCTGCTGCAGTAGAAATTACTCCTGCGCCACCACCAGAGCCGGAACCAGTGGTAGCAGCACCAGAGCCGGAACCAATTGCACCACCGCCAGCACCAGAACCGGAACCAATGGCACCACCAGAACCGGAACCAGTTGCAGCAGCACCAGCGCCCGCAGTTAGTCCGGCGAGAACGCAATTACAACAGGTAACAGCCAGCCTATTCCACGTTCAAAGCAACGCGAATCTGGAATTACCGCAAACTTTGTCTGTAATTCATATCGGCAAGCCTAATGACCGGATTCCCCCAGATATAGATGTTTCTGGATTTCCCAATTCAGAAATTGTCTCGCGGATTCATGCAGATATTCGCGTTGAGGGAGACGCTCATTATATAGAAGATGTTGGTAGTTCTAATGGCACCTACATCAACAATTTGCCGCTTTTACCGGGGAATAGACACCGCCTGCGCCCAGGCGATCGCATCAGTTTGGGTAAAGGCGATATGGTAACATTCCTCTTCCAACTCGCTTAGATAAATTTTGTAGTCAGTAACTTTAGTTCTTCAAATCAGGGCTAAAGTTCTGACTACAAATATTAAATTGAAATTTTGTAATCTTTGCGTTTCAACAAAAATACAGCCAGGATAATCCCTATAACTGATAGTCCTATCGTGACATTAAAGAACGGTAAATAATTACCAAAAATATCGCGGATATTACCAACAATTAAAGTTCCTAGTAACGCACCCATGCCAAAGGCGGTAAAGACTACGCCGTAGTTTTTGGCATAATCTTGGCTACGAAACAGAATTAAAGTAGATGTCGGCCCAATTGCTAACCAACCACCAAGAGCGAGATAAATCAAACTAAAAGCTACTAAGTAAGTGGCGATCGCTCCCTTAGTGGCACTGAGCATCATAATTGAGGCAACAATAATCAATACATATGAAATGATTGCCGCATTTTTGGGTTTATATTTATCGGCAAGCCAACCAAATAACGGTCTACCTAAACCATTAAATACTGCAAATAATGACACCGCACTAGCGGCTGTATTTTTATCTAAACCAATAATTTCTGTACCCACTGGACTAGCAATCCCAATAGCAGCTAACCCGGCAAAAGTACCAATGGTAAAGCATAACCACAAGCCGTAAAAGCTGAGGGATTTTAATAAAGGTGTACTGCTGTTGCTTGCAGATTCACTCAGTTTAATAGGTGGTGTCCAGCCTGCAGGTTGCCATCCATTGGGCGGATATTTCATCACAGGGGCGATCGCTAAAATTATCAGGGTAAAAACGATACCAAAAATGATTAATGTTGGTTGCCAACCCTTATCACCATTAGCAGCAATTAAATTCTTAGCTAAAGGTGCAGTTACAAGGGGTGATAAACCAAAGCCAATCACTGTTGCACCTACAGCTAAACCCTTTTTATCAGGGAACCATTTCGCATTTACGGCGAGTGGTACACCGTAAACAATGCCTACGCCAGCACCAGCAATGATACCGTAAGTAATAGTTAATAAAGGGATATTATTTACTAGACCTGAAGCGGCGTAACCAATCCCCATGACAATTGCCCCCACCGCAGTTACTAGGCGCGGGCCAATTTTCTCAATATAAAACCCAGTAATGGGCATCAAAATTGAAAATACAACCAATAAAATTGTGAAAGGTAGTAAGCTTTCTGTTGCTCCTACCGCGAGAGATTTTTCAATCGTATTCCGAAAAATACTCCAAGAATAAGCAGTTCCTAAACAAAGTAGAACAAGTACACCCAAGGGAATTAGTAGCCATCGTCCTTTTTCCGCAGGTAAGCCAAATAGTTTTATTTCATTAAACGAAGAATTATCAAAATTTTGATTGATATTCATTTTTTAAAATGGTCGCAACTAATCTACAATCTACCATTAGATAGATGCCGCTTAATCATATAACAATTGGATTTATCAATGCTCTGAGTAATCAACTATTACAAATTTAAATTGCATAACTCATCAGGATTGTCCAGAGTCAAAGGTCAAAAATCCAAAGTTTATAACATTTTGAAAAAATAACACGACAGATAAGTAGGGTGGAATGTTACTTACTGTAGCGATATTTAGATCCCCGACTTTTTTAAAAAGTCGGGGATCTGGTAAGCAATGTTTACTTATAGGGCTTTCTATATTGGTGAGGTAACTCAATCAAAAATTAACCGCCGTTCGCGTAGCGTTCCGCAGGAATGAGAGAGGATAAACGCAGATAAACGCCGATAAATTTGTAGTTCTCTAGACTAATAAATGGAATAATTGGTAATGTTTAAACATTACCGATAACCTAACAAACGTTAAGTAAATCGTTGTAGGCTGATTGGAAAAACAACAAAGCTAAAATTAGTTTTGCTTTCCCGTTGAAACCTAAACAAGTAGATTAGCATGGAAGAAAATACAGCCTTGGAAGTAATTACGTTAAGGAAAGTGATCCATGCGGGAACCAGGAAAGAATTTTGAAAACTTGCTCCCCCAAGAAGCGCCAAAAGAAGTAGAACGAATGGGGTTAACCTGGCTAATTGCGGCTGCGATCGCCACGGTTGTGTTGTGGCAAGTGCCAGCAGGCGATTATATTTTATACCCCTTTACTATCCTGGCTACTTGGTTTCATGAAATGGCTCACGGCTTAATGGCGCTGATTTTAGGGGGACAGTTTGATAAATTACAGATTTTTGGCAATGGTTCTGGTGTTGCAACTTACCGCATTGCTAGATCATTAGGGCCAATTGGGCCAGCATTAGTTGCAGCCGCCGGGCCGATGGGGCCGCCAATTGCTGGTGCAGCCTTAATTTTGGCTTCCCGTAGTTTTAAAGTTGCTTCCCTGAGTTTGAAAATATTAGGCGGCTTTTTGCTGCTATCTACATTAGTGTGGGTACGTTCTTTATTTGGATTTGTGGCAATTCCCTTGCTGGGTTTAATTATCTTAGGTATTGCTTTCAAAGCACCGCGCTGGGTACAGGGTTTTGCAATTCAATTCTTAGGTGTACAAGCTTGTATCAGTACATACCATCAAGTGAATTATTTATTTAGCTATAGTGCAGGCCCTTTAGGACTTTCGGATACAGCACAAATGGAAAGGTATCTGTTTTTACCTTATTGGTTTTGGGGCGGATTAATGGCGATCGCATCTTTGGTGATTTTAGTCCGTAGTCTCCAAGTTGCTTATCGTTAAGCGTGATGGGTAAAAAGCATCACAAAAAAGCAATTGATTCCTTAACTCAAAGGATTATCGAACATCGGGAAAAGATTAGACTGGAATTAGGGAAGGATTTTCCAGACGAAGGTTTAATTCGACATTGGGAAAAAGAGATTCGTGCTTTTGAAAAGGCAATCGAACAAGCGCGTAAAAGATTGGGAGAATGAATATGCAGATTAGCGATCGCCCTTTGACAGTCACGAATTCAACTCTCAGTACCCTAATTGCTGAATTAGGTGCAGAATGCAGTAGAGTACAAGCCTTAATTCATCAATTACAGTTACCAAGTTTAACTCCTAATCAGCAAGCAGAAATTCTGGGAGAACTACTCGCGGCTACTGTTCATCTCTATACACACTGCGATATGGATTTTCAAAATCTCTTAGCTGATGAAATGGAAAAATTGCCTGATGAACAAGAATGATGATGTAGTGTCGGCTTAACTCTCCCACAGGGTATTTTGAATTTTAAATTCGGAGTGCAGCGACGTGACCAGCCCAGCAGCAGAAATTACTGTAGAGTGTCCACAGTGTGGTCAATACTACGATACATGGTACAGACCATCACTTAATTTTATGCTGGAGGATTTTGATGATGAATATATTGAACGAGTATCTACTAGTATTTGTCCCCATTGTGGTTGTAAAGCTTCCCTGGGGGTGCTGATTGTCAATAAAACAGGAGATTTTAACTTTCAGCTACCGCAGGCAAATTTTAGGCGCAAGGATGAGGCGGCTATGTGTACTATTAAGATTGAAAGTTTTGACTCCTCAAAGCGCCTAGATGTAATGAAGGTTTTACGAGAAATTACTGGTTTAGGTTTGATAGAAGTTAAGAGCTTACTTGATAATATCCCCGAAATTATTATGAGGGATATAGAACAAAGAAAGGCAGAGTTATTCAAGAGAGATTTAGAAGCAGCTGGTGCAGAAATATCTCTCAAATGTTTTTAGTCAGGTTCAAGCAATACCATAACCTGTATATTCTCTTGCATAAACAGGCTGTAAGCCCAATACAATATCCTGCTTAGGTACACCCATTGCTACTAATTCATTAGCGAGCAATTTATCAGTCTGATTACGCTGAATCCAGATTTTGCCATCTTTAATATCTAAATGCATCACGCAATTGTAGATGCGGCGATGTTTATCCCAGCCTACATTCAGAATTTGATAATGTTCGTTTTCCGTATCAAAAATTCTTTGTACTTCAATATCTTCATTGATTGGCGGTACTTTACTGTATTCGGTCAATAGTTCTTGAATACATTGACGATAAAATGTTAATTTATCCATTCCACTATTACCTCATCTACCGGGTCGTACACAATGAGCTTGACTTGATATTGTCTTACTGATGCTTGTGGTAAATCACGTTGAAAGAACGATTCATAAATCGCAATTGGGATGGCGAGATATAAAGTTCGCTCTTTTTCTCTTGTTTCTAAAACTAAACGATAATTCAAAAATTGACCCAATGCCAAATGAAAATCAAACAGTGCTGAGTCACTTAAAAAACTTTTAATTTCTACAGCTATCTTCTTTCCAGCTTTTTCTGCTGCTACTAACTGTTCTGCACCTAAATCAATTCTAACTTCATCTTTTTCACCAAACTCAATTCTTAAAGGGTCGTGTGTAATTACCCACTGCTCTTTCTGAAGGCTAGTTTTAACTGCTTCATGAAATCGGTCTTTGGCTGACATTGATCCTCATACAATATGTAACTTGATTTTAAATGGCTGGCGTGTTCAAGAAATACCTAACTACAGATGATTTTGCCAAGTACTGCAAAGGACGCTTTGTAGCAAATCGCAAAAACTGCAACACTTATACACAGACCTAATGTAAAACTTAGGCTACGATATCCCCTATTCCTCTTGGTTCGTTACGTGGGGAGTAGTCCAGGTTAAATATGAGCATCATAGAAGATATCAAAACCCAAAGTACAGACAATCTAGTTTCTATTGCTGAACAATTCGCGCTTCAGGGTGAGGTGACAAGTGTTCAGGCTTTTGGTAGCGGTAATATTAATGACACTTTTTTAGTAACTAAAAATTCCTTAGAAAATCAGAATTTTGTTCTCCAACGTATTAATACACAAGTATTCCGCCAGCCACAACTGATTATGCGTAATATGTGTATTTTTACTGAGCATATTCGTCAAAGGTTAGAGCAAAAACCACTTAACCGCCGTTGGGAAGTACCAAGTGTACTATTAACTAAAGATACACAAGACCATTGGCGGGATGCAGATGGTTCATTTTGGCGGGCGATTAGTTTTATTGCAGGTTCGCAGTCTTTTGATACGATGGGCGATCGCTCTCAAGCTCCCGAAGTCGGCTATGCTTTGGGGATGTTCCATAATCTGATCAGCGATTTACCACCAGAAAAACTCGCTGATACTTTAGAAGGCTTCCACATTACACCCCGCTACCTGCAACATTACAACGAGGTTTTGCCGAAAACCACTGTGAAGCCAACCCCAGAGGTAAATTATTGCTTGCAATTTGTGAGCGATCGCCAACTTTTTGCCAGTACTCTGGAAGATGCAAAAGCTGCGGGTAAGTTACCACTGCGGCTAATGCATGGCGATCCGAAAATTAATAATGTGATGTTTGACACCGCAACTGGGCTTGCTGTCAGTGTCATTGATTTAGATACCGTCAAGCCGGGTTTAGTACATTACGATATTGGCGACTGTTTGCGTTCTGGTTGCAATCCCGTTGGGGAAGAAACAGAAGATTGGGAAAGCGTGACTTTTGATACTGAGACTTGCCAAGGTATATTGCAAGGTTATCTTGCTGTTGCTAAGGCGTTTATGACAGAAAATGACTATGCCTATATATATGATGCAATTCGTTTGATTGCTTTTGAATTAGGGTTGAGATTTTTTGCTGATTATTTAGCTGGGAATGTCTATTTTAAAGTGAAGTATCCAGAACATAATTTAGCGCGGGCGCTGGTGCAATTTGCGCTGACAAAAAGTATTGAATCTCAAGAAACAGCAATTCGCGCCATAATTGGGGATGTGAAATGAATCATCAGTCATTTTCTCTGCAAACTTTTCCGGGTACTGAAAAATTTCCCGATGTTAAAATTGCAGGTGATATCGCCCGTAATGGTAATAAATTGACTATTCAATATAGGCTGTTGGGGGATATTAAAAAAATTGCCATTACCCCACCCTCAGCCACACCATTACGAAAGCACGGATTATGGCAAAATACTTGTTTTGAGTTCTTTATTGGTATTAATAATTCTCCCCAATATTGGGAATTTAACCTGTCACCTAGTGGTGATTGGAATATTTACCGCTTTGATGATTATCGTCAAGGAATGGAAGAGGAAGCCGCTTTTTCCACACTTCCATTTATTGTGCAACAGCAAACGGAGAGTGTAGAAATAAATTTAGATTTGGATTTGGATAAAATTATTGCCACAGAACAAGCCCTAGAAGTTGCAATTACCACTGTGATTAAAACCCAAGATGGTGATGTAACTTATTGGGCTTTAACTCATCGAGGTGCTGAGGCTGATTTTCACCTGCGAGATAGTTTTATTTTGGAATTACCTGCGGCAAATTAAGCTGTAGGATGCGTTACAACGCATCCTACTTTAATTGCACTGCTCTACTTATAACAATTTAAATAATGTTTGCTACACATTAATATATTCTAGAGGGCAAGGTAATGCCTATTGGTGTCAACTTAACGTGAAACTCGCTCTTGTGCAAGGTTTCGCCCTCACCCCCAGCCCCTCTCCCGCAGGGAGAAGGGAGCAAGAGATTTAGTTCTCCTTCTCCTGGGGGAGAAGGGGTTAGGGACTTCCAAATAAAAAAATATCCCAGTATTTATTGTGGGGTGGACATCTTGTCCGCCCAGTTTATGTGGCGGGCAAGATGCCCGCCCCACAAGATGGAATAATTTATTTCTTGAAAATCCCTTAGGGGATGAGGGCACGAGGTATTTGTACAACGCCCGTCCTATATAGCTTTTAGCTTAAGTTGACACGTATGGGTAATGCCTTGCCCCTACAATTTGTTGCATTCTTTTTTCAAATTGGTATTACAACAATTGTTCCGTTACCAATGACAAATGATAGTAGGATGCGTTACAACGCATCCTACAAATCACAACAATCCGCGATAGCGAATAAATACCAAAATCGCCGCCCAAGAACCCAAAGCTACTTTAATCGCAACTAGGATATTGAGAATAGGTATAATTCCGCCGCTAAAAAGTGCGCCCATTTCTCCGTGAGGTAATTCATAACCTGACAAAGTGATTACCGCCAGCACAATGAAAATTAGCACTGAAACTTTTTCCCATATAGCAGCGTGCCAGCGTTGGTAAATTGCTTGCATCCACTCTGGGGATGAGGTAATTGCTATAAGTCCGATCGCAGTTCCTCCGGCTACACCAGCTGCAAAACCACCACCTGGTGTCAAATGTCCGCGAATGGCTAACTCGATGCTTACTAGTGAGGTAATTGTGGCACCTAAACGCGCTAGCACAATTGAGGGTTTATCAGTGAAATTATAAATGGCGCAGGATGGTCTTTCGTTCGCCAACAGATAATAAGCGCCCATGATGGCGATTGTAAATACTATGACCTCGAAAATCGTGTCATAAAGCCGATTGCGGAGAATAATGACTGTTACCGCATTGGGGATACCACCATCTTTAACAATCGATTCCACAATTGAGAAATCTGGAAGTTGTGGTGCAGGATTGGGTAAGACAATCATTTTGATATACAGCGCTACCCCGGCGGCGATGTAAATCCATTTCATCATGATTTATGTTCCTCCCCTAACTCTGGTGTATTTACATAGGTGAGGCTGGTTGTTGGTGATGAAAGTTCGCTTTGCATGATGTCATAAACTCGTTTTACCCTCACAGCAGTGTGATAGGCCAAGTTTTCATCATTTTGTTCGAGTTTGCTACAGCTAGCATGAACTTCTTTATCTAGCAGCGCCCGTTCTAAAGCTTGTTGGTTTGGGTAGGGAACGAGTTCTAGGCGCATGTGGCGTTTGCTAAAAATTCTGCGTAACTCGTCCGTAATTTGCCCAAAATGGCTGTCTGGTAAAGCATCGCCATCTTGGATGATACCGAGACGCATGACTAGGGATGAACGGACGGCGATCGCATACAGTGTAATCGCCAGCATTGTACCTACTAATGCTTCAGTTAAAGCTACATCGGCAGCGCCTAAAAGCACATATAATAATGCTGCTATGGCTCCTAGTATTCCTCGCATTACTAAGGCACTGTAGGGATTGACTTGCATGATCAGCATACAAGCAGACATGGGCAGCAAGGCAGTGATGAAATAGATAAACAAATCGTATTTAGTCATCATTACCTCCACTTGTAGAACAGTAAGCCAACACGTAACCCAGCATTGTGTTCCAGATTGCCAAGCAAATAATGCCAAGAATCAGCAAAGGCCATTCCCTGGGTATTTTCAGCAGCAAACCAAAGACGATACTCATCGAACCCAGGGTGTCGGAAACTGAAAGAGTATGCAGCTTGAATAAAAGCGATCGCTTTCCCAAAAGAAATGATGTTCCCCAAAACCAGAAGCAAATACCGATAATTATGCAGGTATAACTTAGAACTGTAATCATACATCACCCATGCGTTTTAGTACATTTGCTAGCAGCATTAACGCCGCATTCCCCACACTCAGGATGATCACCCCAACAATGCCAATCATCCAGTCATCACGTAAGACTGAGGCAACCAAAATCATCACGGAAGCTTTAGAGGAGATACTGGCAAATGCCAACATTTTTTGCCAAACGTGATCGTTTCTCCATGCTTCGTAGATGGGTATAAGTAAAGCCAAAATCATGGCAATTACTATCAGGTTCATCAGGCTTTCCTCCGTTGAATCCGGTGGACTTCATACCAGCCATCTTCGTGATATTTCACGACAATGGTTTTGGGTGTAAAGGTAATAATGAAAATATCTAAAAAGATGAGTCCGGGTGTTCTTCTGGCGGGAACACGTTCCATGACAATTTCTTCTTCTGTATGGGGTTGGAAAATGATTTGCAATGCTTCGATATAGGCGGTGGGTATTGCTTTTAATCCTTGCCACAAAGCCCGCAGCCAATCTTTTAATTTTTCTCGTGATTGGTGATTGTGTGGCAATAACAGGGCAATACTGACACCGATGATGATATTTGCCACAGTAAAATTAGCGGTGAGCAGGAACCAAATAGCCAGCCGCAATAATATATTTAGATATCCAGTCATACAATTTTGGATTTTAGATTTTGGATTTTGGATTGAGTTAAGAGATGAATTTGGGTGTTTGTAATCAGAAATTGTTAAATTCAAAAAACTTGTTTTCTATGCTTGAATTTTGCATTAAAAATGCACAAAAATTATGGAAATACCATCCAGAAAAGTAGTACTAACATCAGACTCATAAAACCGATGAGATGCTCAAATTGCTCAAGTAACCGGGGTAGCTTGACTGATAATCTTTGCACTATGAAAAAATAGACAAGCCAGCCAATAGCGATGGTTACAAGTGGTTTGATGATATTCGCAACTGTATAAGCATCATAATAGGCAACATTGGCGACAATTAGCCCAACAATTAACAGGATTACCCCAGGCCAAAAACCGGGTTTGACTTCTCCTGTACCACCTCGGGGTAAAAAGATGAATTTGGCAAAAGATATTGCAGTTCCCAAAGCTGCGACATTCATGGCGATAACTTGCCAAGGTGCGAGATTTTTCATTGTCAAAACTTTTGCCCCAAACCCAGATAATAAGGGAAAGCCGGATATTGAGAAGCTAGCAATAACAAGGGCAATCCAAATAGCAGTATTGATGGGCTTGTGTTGCAGTTCTTTGAAGTTGCGGCTGGGTAAAGCACCTGCAATCAAAAACAGTGCGGATTTGACTAAGCCATGTGTCAGCGCATAAAAACCCCCAACTGCTGGTGCAGCTAAGATGAAACCTAACTGGGAAATAGTGTGAAACGCCAGCATCCGCTTAGTATCTTTCTCAAACATGGCGTAGAAAACTCCTAAAAGTGCTGTTCCTACACCAAAAATTCTGATGATGGGGTCAATTTCATCTAAAGCCAGCGCACACCTGACTAGAGGATAAACTCCGGTTTTAACAACGACTCCTGAAAGTAAGGCTGAGACTGGAGTTTCTGATTCCGAGTGTGTCAGGGGTAGCCATAACCCCGATACAAACACCCCGCCTTTGACTAGTAATCCCAAACCAATCAAAGCAAAAGCTTCTGGTGGCGAACCAAGTAAAGCCGAGAAAGCAAAGGAATGATTTGTTTGATAAGCCAGTACCGCACCGACCAAGTAAAATAACATGGCGACATTGCTAATAAACAAATAGCGCAAAGCCACCCAAATTGACCTATCAGTGCGGGGATAAGCTATTAAGAGAAAGGCAGCAATGCCACTGACCTCTAACGCCACATATAAACTGATAAAATCTGCACAGGCAAAAGCAGCATTAACGCTACCATGTAACATCAAGGTTTGAGCGTAAAAAAAAGCTGTCTTATCGCTTTGCCAACAGTAAAGAATGACCGCAGTTGTTACTAGGGCATTTGTTAGGATAAAGTAAGCTGTCAATTCATCCAGTGTTAAAGTCACACCGAAGTTATCCAGCAATTTTAATTCTAGTGGCGATCGCTGCCAAAATAACTGCGCTGCATATCCAGCCGAAGCTAAACCCATAGCTAACGCCAGGTATTTGTCCAGCTTGGGTAGTAAATAAATGACGAACCCCACCAAAAATGGTAGTGTAATCCAGGCGAGTGTAATGGTAGTCAAGTCGCTTCGCTCCAATTCAAAATTAAAAATTCGTCTTGAAAAGTTTGCTCAAGTCGGGAAACCCGCCCACGCAACTTTTGTCTTCGACACGCTACGCGAACGCAAAATTCAAAATTAAAGACAATTAGCGGGGGCTTGAAACCCAAAATTAATTAATTCAAAATTATTTTTATTATTTATTTTGAATTTTGCACTTTGCATTTTGAATTCAAAAAAGGTCATGGCGTATTGTTCTTCTCGATTTCACTGCTTTCCAAGGTGGGATTATCCCGTGACAATTTCATGACACCGACTAGCATTAAAGCTTGAATCGAAAAGCCGATGACAATCGCCGTCAAGATGACAGCCTGGGGAACTGGATCGGCAAAAGCGCCTTTGTTAACAGTTGATAAAATTGGCGTAAATAAGCCTTCCCGTGACGCAATAAGCACGTAATAGGCAATCACTCCCGTACTCATGACATCCATTGAGACGATTTTCATCACCAGATTTTTCTTGAGAATAATGCCAAAAAATCCGCATAATATAGTGGCGAATACACTTGCTTCTAATACAGGAATCATCTGTAAGGGAACTCCAAAAAATAAATTATTCCGTTTAAATCGTTGACTGTTGACTGTTGACTGTTGACTGTTGACGGTTCACAGTTAACAGTCAACGGTCAACCGTGAACAATAACAATGGAATGTTTTTTTACTTGGAAGTCCCTAAAGTAAGGGTTAACCTTGATTAATTTTGCAGAAATATGCTGATAAGTAGAAAAGCAAAATATAGAAGACAATTACAGTCTTTTACTCAAGAAAAAACTTCAAGAGTTTTAGCACGTTAGAGATACTAACGCTTCATTTGCCAGGAAATCTTGTTTTTGATTTTGCTTGACTACTTACTATGAAAAAAAGCTTTAACCATAATCAGGACATGCAAATTCTAGGACATCCTTGATATCAGGTAATTTCCCCAACCTCTGATGACAAGAAACGGAGTTCTTGTTTTTCTTTGGGATTGAACAAATTTGGAGAATGTTCTGAACACACCCATGATTTTTGACACTAGGCTTTAGTGTTTTTAATAATTTGACACGGTTATTAACTCAACAATATGTCGTTTGTGGTACTCAAAGCAAGAATTTGGCATCAGTAGTCCTTATGGACTGCATACATTAAGACAATGATTCGCTATGAGGAATACTTGTCGGTTAAGGGAAAAAGGGGAATGGGGAATGGGGAATGGGGAATGGGGAATGGGGAATGGGGAATGGGGAATGGGGAATGGGGAATGGGGAATGGGGAATGGGAAATAAAAAACCTTGAACCCCTAACCTTGAACCTTTTACCCTTGAAGCGGCTGGGAACGTAAAAGCGTAGGATGCGTTAGGGACTTCCAAGAAATAAATTATTCCATCTTGTGGGGCGGGCATCTTGCCCGCCACATAAACTGGGCGGACAAGATGTCCACCCCACAATAAATACTGGGATATTTTTTTATTTGGAAGTCCCTTATACCATTTTGAAAAAAGAACGCGACAGATGGGTAGGATGCGTTACAACGCATCCTACAGCAATTTAATTGCTAATTGAATTACTCTAATATTAGTAATATTTAAAGTATATTTAAAAGCTATGAAAAAAATTACTACACTTTTTACTGAAGAACGCAACCAACTACAGATAGATATTGAAAGTGCCAAGAGTATTGATGCTGTAGTTAAGCTAGTTCAAAATCGATTAGATAATTTAGAAAGAGTTTACATTAGTGAACTAAATTTAACACAAGTGCGCTTGGCAGCATTTTTTCTAGATATGCTGAGACAATCTATCAGCAATCTAGCAGCAGCAAATTTTCAGCCCGTTACTACAAAAGAAGCAGAGCAAATTATTAACCCAATTAGCAAAGTTTCCGCCAACAGATTAATTATCAAATTGCTCAAAGTGCTGCTTTATTTGGGAATTGTAGGTTGGTTATTTTATTTAAGTAAAACTACACCCGGCGCTTGGATGGGGATTTTATTAACTGCTGTGCTTTTGGGTTTAGAAGTAGTGCTACAACTCGATAAAAGTAATGCAGAAGAAAATTCAACATCGCTAGAAACCTGGAAATTATCTCAACCTACCTTGCGGGTTGATAGCAAAATTTTGTTAGATAACCTAGCTGATGCACTCAACACCATCGACTTAGCAGTTGCTAGATTTGCAGAAGGAAACAAATCAACGGGTGAAACTGGGATAGAAGAACTTCCAGAGTTGTTGGGTTTTTTGCAAAAGCTGATGGGTGCATCATTTTTGGATAAACCCCAAATGGCGATCGCACTGACGCAACTCCTCCCCCAAATTTTAATGGAACAGGGAATCCGCGCCCAAATTTATAAAGCCAACGACACTACAAGCGATCGCAATTATTTCGATTTTGAGCCGAGTATCGACCCTGAAACCCAAGATTACGTTACTTTAACACCAGCACTGCTAAAAGGCGATCGCTTGCTGCGACGGGGTAGAGTCATTGAACCAGCGTATTCTCAGGCTAGAGAATCATAAGCAAAAAAATTAAATTGTCCTTTGTTATTTGTTATTAGTCATTTGCATTGACAAAGGACAAAGCGCAAAGTCTGAGCGGAGGAAACCTCCGATCAGAACTTTGTAAGAGAGGACTAATGACAAATGACATTCTTATTAAGAGTATGGAAATTTTAGAAACAGTCGGTTTTGATTTGGGACATGGTGAAACAGCTGTAGCCAAAGCTATAGTCGAGAGTATTGAACCTCCACAAATGCTGGAGGTGAATAATAAGAAAAATCAAATTACAGCCCTTGGTTGGCATCCTAAATTGGGTTATCTTGTGGGAGAACAAGCTTTAATTCAAGCTGGCGTTACTCGACTAGAAATTTCCTTTAAAGAAAAACCTAAAAATGATGCTAAATATCGCGAAACTATTAGCACATTTGTGGCAAATTACTACCGCTTATTAAAAGAAAGTAAACAAATTGAAGGCGGGGAAACTACATACTTTTATGTGGGTTGTCCTTCTGGGTGGTCAGTGAGCGATCGCAGCGAATATCAAAAGCTACTGCAATCAGCCGGGATTGATTTATTAAATGTTGTTCCTGAGTCGCGGGCTGCTTTTATGCAAGCCAAAGAAGCGGGGAAATTAGAGTATGAAAAGCTACTTTCTTCAGTATTAATTGTTGATATTGGTTCTTCAACTACAGATTTTACCCTGGTGAAAAGTTTACAGGAAATTCCTATAGATTTTGGCAGTAATATTTTAGGTGCATCATTAATTGACAAAGCTATCTTTGAACGCACTCTTGCTAAACATGAGCAAAGAAACTTACTAGAAAAAGTCTTTGCCGAATATCCTCACCACCAAGCACGTTGTGAACTAGCTTGTCGCAAAACTAAAGAAGATTACTTTTCTAATGAACAGCTATATAGCGATGCTCAATCATTTGCCCGTGGTTTTGAGTCTATCAATGAACAAATTTATTTTATCCCCCAAGTTAATAAATTAATTATGGAGGAAATCTTGCATCAACCTTTAGCTGCGTTGGCGGGAAAGAGTTGGATGCAAGCATTTTGTGAAGCAGTCCAAGAAGCAAAAGAACAGCTAGATAAACAAGGAATAGTACCAAAAATTTTGCTGATGACTGGTGGTGCATCGCGGATGAAATTTACCCACCAAATTTGTCAAGAAATATTTCCCGAACCGGAAACACTTCTGCGTCCCGATCCAGAACCAGAACGTTGCATAGCATTAGGTTTAGCACGTGTTGGGAGATGGGATTTGCGGGCTACAGCCTTTAAACAAGAAGTTAACAAACTGGTAGAATCGAACAAGCTAGAAGAATTAATTTCACGGCATATTCCCGAATTAATTGAATTGTTAACCCAGCCTCTAGCCAATGGTTTAATTGAAAATGCCGTGCGCCCAGGAATCAAAGATTGGCAGAAAAATAAAATCAAGACCTTAGCCGATTTAGAAACCTCAATGAAAAATCGCGCAGAAGATTGGTTACAAGGTAATATCGCCCAACAAATAATTAATAATCAATGCATTAGTTGGTTTAACAAAAAAATTCAACCAGACTTAGCAGCAGAAACCGATCCCATCTGCCGAAAATTTCAAATCCCTAGAAGTAGTTTGAGATTTGAAGATAGTATAGACCCAGCTTTTGTTAACCCAGAATTAAGAATTGGCGATGCCATTCTTGCCGAAACTGTAGGGTTGATTGTTAACGTCATCATTGGTGGCGGTACTCTTGCTAGCATCATCACCTTAGTACTCACCGGACATTTTACCTGGCCCATTGCATTAGTATATGGTGCTTCCGCGATCGCAGCCGGAATGGAGTTCAATCGTAAAGGTGTACAAGATGCAATCAAAGCCAATGTAGATGTTCCTGGCTGGTTGCGTTCGAGTTTTTTGAATGACAGAAAAATTGACGAAATGTGCGAGAGAATCCAGCCAGAGTTAGAGCAAGTTTTTCAAGAACAACTGACAGCTAATCAAGAAGCTTTTGATAAGTTAATCGCCAAAGTTGAGCAAGGATTAGAAACTGCACTTTCCACCAAAGTACAAGAAGCAATCATCCTTATCCAATGAAAAACTCCACCCCCTTTTGGGTGGAGTTTTTGGGCATAGGGCATTGGGAATGGGGCATGGGAAAGTGTTGCCAATGCCAATTAATGAATAGAATAACCTCGTCCACTAACGGATTAAATTTTCCCGTCGCTTTCAATGAAATATCATCTGAATGAATTGGATAATCTTTTTTCTAGAAGTTCCTAAGCTCAAAATATCAACATAGAAGCTGCTGCAATTTACGCGCAATACGGAAACGTTAACACAGAAGCTGCTACAACTTGCGCGGAACACGGAAACGTTCAAGCTGAAGCTGCTACAGCTTGCGCGGAACACGGAAACGTTCAAGCTGAAGCTGCTACAGCTTGCGCGGAACACGGAAACGTTAAAGCTGAAGCTGCTACAACTTGCGCGAAATACGGAAACGTTAAAGCTGAAGCTGCTACAGCTTGCGCGGAACACGGAAACGTTAAAGCTGAAGCTGCTGCAACTTGCGCGAAATACGGAAATGTTAAAGCTGAAGCTGCTACAACTTGCGCGAAATACGGAAACGTTAAAGCAGAAGTTGCTACAGCTTTAACAGAAGCTGCTACAGCTTTTGCAAAACAAGAAAACATCAAAGTAGAAGTTATGCCAATTTGAAAAAAGAATGCAACAGACTGTAGGGGCAAGGCAGTGCCCACCTGTGTCAACTTAACGTGAAACCCGTTCTTGTGCAAGGTTTCGCCCTCACCCCCAGCCCCTCTCCCACGGGGAGAAGGGAGCCAGAGATTTAGTTCCCCTTCTCCTGCGGGAGAAGGGGTTAGGGGATGAGGGCGCGAGGTATTTGTACAACGCCCACCCTATATCGCTTTTAGCTGAAGCTGACACCAATGGGCAGTGCCTTGCACTCTAGAATATATTAATGTGTCGCCAACATTATTTGATTCTGTATTACTCAAGCCAAGGTTAGCCCACCTAAAATTTCTCATGCTATCTGTAATGGTCTATGACAATTACACCTCAAATTGAAATACCAGATAAATTGCCCTTCTTAGAAAAATTATGTTGGCAAAGAGTAGATTTGCAAAATATTACTCTTTTAGAAATGCTCAAAATATATGAGCGAGGCTGGCATTATCGAGGTATTTTAGGAGATTTGAGCCAAACAGAAGCATTATTTGTGCAAGATTTAGCTAAATATTATGATTCATGGCTAGGGGCGCAGATGTTTGTTAGGGAATTTCATCAAAAAATTTTTAATGTACTGAATCAACTAAATGCTAATTTCTTATTAGAATGTGGCGCATATTTTGGCGATAGTACTCTAATTAGTTTAAACAATGGCGAATATAGATTAAGCAAAGATATAGATTTTCTCTGTTCTACAGGTACAGGCTATAGGTTATTGCGAAAGGCAATATCTGAACATCAATATAATGCCCTTTTTAATACCCAAAATAACTTCAAATTACCCAGAGAAATCAAGGCTGACCAATATGGTGTGAGATTTGCAATTCTAGCAGATGAAGTTTTAATTAAATTTGAAATTATTATGGAAGGGCGTATCGAATTGGGAGAACCAGCATATCCCAGTTGGTCGCCTGTACCATGCCTAAATCAAATTGATAGTTTTGCGGAAAAACTTTTAGCCAATTCTGATAGATGGAACGATTCTTCTGTAGAATCCAGAGATTTAATTGATTTGGCTATGCAAAGGCTCAAGTCTCCCATTCCTCAGCAAGCTATTGATAAAGCAGAAGCAGCTTATCCTGTGATTGAACCTTTAAAAGAAGCAATATTATTTTTCCAAAATCATCCCAATTATCGCGACAAATGTTTTACGGCTTTGGGAATTATTCAAGCAAGTAACATTATTGATGGTATTGATTTAATGGCGACAGATTTTTGTTTAGAAAAAACAGCCAGAACATTTAGCGAATCTCAAGCAGAATAATATAGTAATAATAAAATTGCGAGGTGAACATTGTCTTGAGGGCAAGGCACTGCTCATACGTGTCAACTTAAGCTAAAAGCTATATACGGCGCGTGTTGTAAAAAAACCCTCGCCCTCATCCCCTAACCCCTTCTCCCGCAGGAGAAGGGGAACTAAATCTCTGGCTCCCTTCTCCCTGCGGGAGAGGGGCTGGGGGTGAGGGCGATTAGAAAAATCCAGTATCACATCAGGTTAATTTTATCTGCGTTTATCGGTGGTTAATTATCCAACAGTTTGTGAACTCAACGCCTCAAATTGTTGCCAACAAAGATACAAGGCACGGGGTACATGAAAACAGCCTTTCCATTTACCGCCTTTAAGATTTAACAATACTTCCCCACGCCGATTTAAATACCCAAACCACTCACCATATTCAGGATCGGCAAAGTGCGACCAAGTATAATTATGCATCTTATTATACCATTCTCGGCATTCAGCACGCCCCGTTAAGCGATCGCCCATTGCTAACGCCACCAAAGATTCTAAATGCACCCACCACAGCTTTTGATCCCATTCCAGTTGTTGGGGAGGATGTCCCTTTGCATCCATGAAGTAATACAAACCGCCATATTCATCATCCCAAGCGAAATTCAGGATATTTAGCACCACATCCACCGCTTGGTTAATGGTTTTGGTATCATTGCGGCGGTTGGCAATATCCATAATGAACCACATCGCTTCGATACCATGTCCGGGGTTAATTAATCTCCCCTCAAAACAATCTACGTGAGAACCGTCCGGCGCAACGCTTTCATACATTAGCCCTCGTTCTTTGTCGAGGAAATCGTTCATCACTTCCTGAACTGTTAAATCTAGGACTTTCTCTAAGGTTTCGCTGGGTAGTAACCATGCCATTTCCAGGGTGAGGTTAGCTAAAATCATCGGTACAGCCAAGGATTTCATCGGGCGTGTACCTGGGTAAGCCTTGGTATATTTGCCCTTGGGGTTATCCTTGCGGCGCAAAACATTATTGTAAGCTTGCATAGCGATATCCCTTGCCCAATCTTCACCACAGGCGAGGGCGTATTGGCTAAAAGCCATTGCTGCAAAGCAATCAGAAAAAATATTGTAAGGTTGGACTAAAGGCTCACCTTCACGAGTTAAGGCGAAATACCAGTTACCATCGCTATCTCTACCATGTTGAGAAAGGAAATTCGCACCATTAGTAGCAATTTTTAGCCAATCGTCGCGTTTCTCTAGCTGGTTATACAGCATCGAGAAAGTCCACACCTGACGATTTTGCAACCAGATAAATTTATCTGTGTCATACACTTTACCTTGGCGATCCAGGCAAGTAAAATAACCGCCTTGTTCCCAATCTATTGAGTATGTTTCCCAAAATGGGAGTACATCGTGCAGCAGCGTGTTTTTATAAAGTTCAGCTAGTTCTTGAAAATCCTGCCCCATAAATGCCCCCAGCTTTGTACTAAAACTAACAGCGTTAATTATTACCGAATTTTAGATTTGAGATTTTGAATGTTGGACTGACGATTGAAAATTTAAAATTTCAATAAGTTTGTTCGCGTAGTGTTACCAGAAGGGGCAAGGAGAATAGGGATCTCGTACAAGCTCCGTTTATAAGGAGCGCTTACACAGCAATACAGTCCAGATAAGTTCATTAGTGATTGATTTGTTAGTTGTGGAGACAGCTAGCACAATTGGGGGATTCTCCCCCAAACCCCCGATTGGGGGACGGTTGCGTCCCCCAAACCCCCTCCAAAATTATTGTTTTTGTTGTCAATTTATTTTCTTAACTGAACTGTATTGGCTTATACGGGGCGAAGTCCAAGCTCCGTTCCAATACTGCTCGGTTAAGGATTTTCAAGTCGGAATTTGGTTTGGGGAAAAGGTGTTCGCGTAGGGTCTCCGCAGGAGAAAGGGTAAGGGTTAAAGGTTTTTTCTTGCCCCTTTTTCCCTTCCCCTTTTGCCCTTAACCGACAAGTATTGAGATCCGTTCCGGTCTTCCCCCTCTGCTCCCTTGTTAACCAGAAGCTAGCCTCAAATTGAGAGCTTGGGAGTCATAATTTGGTAAATTTTGTTTCAGGTGATTAATTTGGCATCAGGGGCAAATAGCTGTAAATGTAGCTGAAACAATTGCGAAGAGGAAATATGGAAAGTCGAGAATTCGATGTGGGTGAGTATGTTGAGCAGATGGCGTTGTTGGTAAATTTACAACTGCGGGATGAGTACCGTGATGGAGTGGTGGCAAATTTTGAGAGAATCAAAGCGATCGCTCAACTCGTGAATGATTTTCCTATAGCTGAAGAAGTTGAAGTTGCACCTGTGTTTGAACCATGAATGATGCTGTATCAATAGCGGCGGCTATACGTGCGGGTAAGGTTAGCGCTGTGGAAGTTACTAAAGATGCTTTAGCCACAATTGCGGCGCGCGATCGCGAAATCAATGCTTTTACGGCGGTAATTGCGGAAACTGCTTTGGCTGATGCAGCACGCATCGATAAGGAAATTGCCCAAGGTAACAATCCTGGTGCTTTGGCGGGTGTACCTTTTGCCGTGAAAAACCTCTTTGATGTCGCTGGGTTAACAACTCTCGCAGGTGCAAAAATTAATGCCGAAAATCCCCCAGCTAGCCAAGATGCAACCTTAGTAGCCAGGTTGAAACAAGCTGGTGCGGTGTTGGTGGGTGCGTTAAATATGGATGAGTACGCCTATGGGTTTATGACAGAAAATGCCCATTATGGTGCTACTCATAATCCCCATGATTTACAGCGTGTCACTGGCGGTTCTTCAGGTGGTTCGGCGGCGGCTGTAGCTGCGGGGTTGGTTCCGTTAACGCTGGGTTCTGATACTAACGGTTCGATTCGCGTTCCGGCTGCCTTTTGTGGAATTTTTGGTTTAAAACCGACTTACGGTAGGTTATCGCGGGCTGGGGTAGCTTTATTTTCCACCAGTTTTGACCATGTTGGCCCCTTTGCTCGTTCGGTGCGGGATATTGCGACGGCTTTTGATATTCTCCAAGGAGAAGACGATCGCGATCCGGTATGTACAAAACGCCCACCGGAATTATGTTTACCTCAAATTCACGAAGATATATCTGGTATTAGATTTGCCATTGCTGGGGATTACTATACTCAGGGTGCAGAACCGGAAGCCTTGTTAGCAGTGGAACAAGTCGCCCGGGCTTTGAATGTAACTGAGTATGTAACGCTACCAGAATCCCATCGCGCCAGGGCTGCAGCGTTTGTGATTACCGCCAGCGAAGGCGCAAATCTGCATATAGAGAGATTGCGATCGCGTCCCCAAGATTTTGATTTTGCCACACGCGATCGCTTTTTAGCTGGGGCTTTAATCCCGAGTCAATGGTATTTGCAAGCCCAGAGATTTAGAAGATGGTATCGCGATCGCGTGCGAGAAATCTTTCAAAATGTCGATATAATTCTGGCACCAACTACACCAATGGTAGCGCCATTAATTGGGCAAACCACGATGGTTTTAGATGGACAAGAAATTATCATTCGTCCCCATCTGGGATTATTTACGCAACCATTATCTTTTATTGGCTTACCTGTCATCTCAGTACCAATTCAACGCCCCAACGCTTTACCTTTAGGCGTGCAATTAATAGCCGCACCCTATAATGAAGCCTTAATTTTAAAAGTCGCATCTTTCCTCGAAGCGCAGGGTATAGTCTCAGCGCCAGTGGTTTGAAGAGGGGGAAAAGGGGAAAGGTTAAAGGTTAAAGGTTTTTCCCTTTCCGCCTCCGCTTTCTCAAAAGTTAAAGGATAAACGTTTTCCCCTTCCCCTCTTCCCCTTTCCCCCTTCCCCTTCTTACATGTTGATCTACCATACGATCAGAGAATTTCAAGAGTGTATTTATGACTGCTGAAGTAACACCTACGGCTAAACCTGATTTGGCGATATTATTGCAAGCTGCGGCTGCTTATTGCGGTGAAGGTGGTAAACTTCCGACTGCTGCTTTGGTTGTGGATGCGTTGCTAGCAGCAGAAAAAGCAGCCAAGCAGGAAAGATTAATCTATAACTTTGAGTCGCTTGTGGGTAAATGGCGGCTTTGCTTTGCTACGGGTACTCGCAAGGTGAGACAGCGCGGGGGAATTGTTTTAGGTAAGGGTGTATATATGCCCAAATTTGCTGCAGCATATATTTCTTTTAGCCAAACTTCCGAAGCAGATTTAGGTAAAGGCGAAATAGAAAATCAGGTGCAAGTCGGCCCAGTATTATTGAAGTTGTCAGGGCCAGCCAAATATTTAGGTAAGAAAAATCTCTTAGCGTTTGACTTTACGCAAATGCAAATTAGCCTATTTAATTATGTTGTGTACAACGGACAAATTCGCTCTGGTAAAGTTGAGAATCAAGATTTTTACACCCAACCAATCGCAAAGCAAGCCTTTTTCGCCTTCTTCCTAGCTACAGAAGATTTTATCGCGGCTCGTGGTCGTGGCGGTGGATTGGCGCTGTGGATTAGAGAGAAATAATACCAATTCATAATTACGAATTACGAATTGGTATAAATGTTTAGCTTACCAAGACCTTATTATGTCCGGGTTGGGGTTGGGGACAGATTTCGTAGGGGCAGTCTCTTCCCTGTTCAAAGTCAGTAATATTTGATAGAGTTGTCTCCGCGATATTATGTAGGGCTTCTTCTGTAAAGAAGGCTTGATGTCCGGTGATTAAGACGTTGGGGAATGTTGTCAGGCGTTGAAAGGTGTCGTCTTGAATGATTTCCCCTGACAAATCTTCAAAGAATAATTCTGATTCTTGCTCGTATACATCAACACCAAGATAACCAATTTGACCGGATTTTAAGCCTTCAATCACGGCTTGGGTATCGATAAGGGAACCTCGGCTGGTGTTAATTAACATCACACCTGGTTTCATTTGCGCGATCGCATTTTCATTGATTAGGTGATGAGTTTCTGGAGTTAGGGGACAATGTAGGGAGATGATGTCAGATTTAGCGAATAGTTCTGGTAATTCTACATATTTACCACCCATTGCTTCTATTCCAGGGTTTTGATAGACATCATAGGCAAGGATGTTACAGCCAAAACCTCTCATAATTTGCCCTAAAATTAAACCGATTTTGCCTGTTCCAACAATCCCGACTGTGCGTCCATGCAGATTGAATCCTAGCAAGCGATTGAGGGAGAAATTACCATCTCGAACTCGGTTATAGGCGTGATGAATTTTGCGATTGAGGCTTAAAATCAAGCCTACGGCGTGTTCTGCGACACCATAGGGCGAGTAAGCTGGAACACGTGATACTCGAATTCCTAATTCTGCTGCTGCATTGAGATCTACGTTGTTAAATCCGGCACAACGGAGAGAAACCAGGCGAGTTCCGTTTGCGGCGAGAATTTTTAAAGTGGAAGCGTCAACCTGGTCATGGACAAAGGGACAAACGGCTGGAAAGCCAGCTGCTAAAATGGCGGTGTCTCTATCTAAACGTGGTTCAAAGAATACCAATTCGTGCTGTTTAGAAGAATTTGCAGCTTCCAAAAACTGCCGGTCGTAGGCTTTAGTACTGAAGACTGCTACTTTCATGCAAAACCTTAAGTTTGATGCTGCATAGTTTCCGACTACATAATAGCTTGACTTGGGGACGTGCGATCGCTCTTGCAATGGTTGTCAGTCCTGGGTCTGAAGCTGTGTGTCAGCTATGGTGGAATTACAGCAAAACTTTAGAATTGGGGAATGGGGAATGGGGAATGGGGAACTCGGGGCCCCCTCTGGGGATAAGGGGTAATGGGGAATGGGTAATGGGTAATGGGGATTGGGTGAGGGTTTTAAATATTTGTAGTGGTTACTGGATTTATTTTACTCAGTACTTAGCACTCGCAACTCAGCACTTTCTTGAGATAAATAGGCGGATGGGCCTTGCCATCGGTATCCGCCTCAGATAAACAACAATACTATGAACTTAGTCTATGATTACAGCTAATGCAGCCATTTTGCTAGGGATAAATTGCAAGATAATCATTGATTTAATGTAAAAACTGTATTCCATTGTGGCGATCGCATCTATCTTTGTGATGAAAGTAACACTTTTTAGGGACTACGAGGCTGTCTGCTTCGCCATTATTAATCTTGATGTAGCTGGTTGAGCAGATGTGTGCTTTTTTGCTCCCACCATTGATCATTAACTTCTATTACTTCTCCGCTTTCAAGTCCGGCAATTAAATCTTCTTCTATCTTTTCTTGCATTTTGCGTTTTTGGCGTTGGTTGATTAATTCTTTTAAGCATTCGCTGATTGAAGCTTTTGAAAAAAGAATGCGACAGATGGACAGTAGGGGCACGGCATCTACAATCTTTTGGTATATGTAATTATCTTACTGGTGCCGTGCCCTTACAAAGAATTGCTCTCACCCCAAGATAATAAAAAGCCTGCATTAGCAAGCCTGAGTTCCTTTAGCCAAGAGTTTCAGAAGCGATCGCGATCGCGTCCAGCTACCATTTCGCGTTCATGTTCGCGTATTTCCGCAGCGCTGGGGGTTTTGAAGCCAAAATACGCAGCAATTAAGGCGGTGATTGCATGAAGCCAGACGTAGAAAGTCTCCTACATACTTGGCGATCGCACTTTTGTTGAAGAGAAAATGCGATCGCTTCTATAATCTATTCTTCACCCCAAGCGCTCAAAAATTCTACTTGATTTTGCATCTCCTCTGCTGACCGAAAATTAATGACGCGCAAGCCCCTAGATTCATCTATGGGGATAAGCGTCTAGGCGATTTTAATCGCCGCCCAACATGGTACGATTAGCATAGCTACATAAAAGAAAAGTAGCTCACCTACGTACTGCGAAAGCTCGGTTATTTGGACATCGGTAACCTGGTTAGTAGAGAGGATCGGGGTATTAAACATAAAAGTATCTGGGTTAATTCCCAGTAGTCGGGACGATGGCGTTCCCCACAGAGAAATCTGTGTAGCCCGTAGAATCTGCTCTACCAAGGGCAGTGGAAACGTGGAAACCCTGCTTGTGGAAACATTTTTCGACCATGAGTATCAGGGAAGAATCCCCCAGCTTTTCATGAAAACGAGCGATAGCGTTGTTTTCATAGCTGTGGGGAGTACGTCAATTGGCTGCAATTATTTTCAATAGGCGGCGCATTTGCTCACCTACAGAGTAACCTTGCTGTGCCAAGATAATACCAGCGTGAGATTGTTCGCTTTCTAATACAATTGTGTGCAACCGATAAAAGTCTCGCAGATTAAAACTGTAAATGACTCGTTGATTTTTTAAAGCCCAATTCAGTTGCTTTTCATCACTACAAGATATCATTCCTGCTTCTGCGACAGTAACCACATCTACACCACGAGCACGCAAAGCTTGCAACAGTCTGTTACTTTCTGCATCTTCATCTAAATATAAACGAATTAAACTCATTGTTGATGCTGTTTACTGTAGTGGAGTGCTGCTAATTCCTCATAGGCTGCTTGTTCTTCGGCTAAATCTGTATCAATTTCTGCTTGGTTAGCGTGATAATAAGTTAGTGCTGCATAAATTTGTACGAGTGTTAAGTGAGGTTTATCCGCAGCAATTTCTTCGGCGCTATAACCTTGCTTGTACAAAGCTGCTATTCGGCCTACAGATGTGCCTGTTCCGGCAATTATGGGACGACCGCTATGCAATTTAGGGTCTCTTGTAATTAGCGTACCGATATCAATGCTAGCTACCAAATGTTTTCTCCTACGATATTTTTCCTGATATAACTTAGGTTAACATTGCGATCGCACTTGACATTCAAGACAGTCGCTACGTAACTAAGTATCTCAGCATTTTAATTACGAATTACGAATTACGAACTACGAATTGAATTATTCTCTTAGCCAATCGCCACAGCAGGTAAAACGGGAAAATTACTATAGCTAAAAGAATTTGCAAAACCTGACGTAATCGACGTTTCCAAATGCCAACGAGAGTTAACTGACGTTGCAGAATTGTGAGATTTTCTCGAATTGTGACCGTAGTGGGATGATTAACACCTAACACCCGTTGACACATCGCCAAGGCTTGAACATACAGGGGTTCGGCTTCGCTGTACTTCCCATGCTTATCGTAGAGAAGAGCTAAATTGTTCAAGCTAGTGGCGATATCGGGATGGTCGCCTGCAAACAGGCGTTTTCTCATCGCTAGAGCTTGAATGTGGAGAGGTTCGGCTTCGCTGTATTTTTGTTGGCTTTTGTAGAGACTAGCTAAATTGTCCAAGCTTGTGGCGACATCGGGATGGTCGCCTGCAAACAGGCGCTTTCTCATCGCCAAGGCTTGAATGTAGAGAGGTTCGGCTTCGCTGTACTTCCGTTGGATGAGGTAGAGTCCTGCTAAATTGTTCAAGCTAGTAGCCACATTGGGATGGTCGCTTGCAAATAGACGCTTTCTCATTGCCAAAGCATCAATGAAAAGGGGTTCGGCTTCGCTGTACCTTCCTTGGCTACGGTAGAGACTAGCTAAATTGTTCAAGCTAAAAGCCACATTGGGATGGTCGCTTGCGAAAAGGCGCTTTGTGATCGCCAAGGCTTGAATGTGGAGGGTTTCGGCTTCGCTGTACCTCCCTTGGCTTTTGTAGAGACTAGCTAAATTGTTCAAGCTTGTGGCAACATCGGGATGGTCGCCTGCAAATAGGCGCTTTCTCATTGCCAAGCACTCAATAAAGAGAAGTTCGGCTTTGCTGTACCTCCCTTGGCTAAGGTAAAGATTAGCTAAATTGTTTAAGCTAAAAGCCACATTGGGATGGTCGCCTGCAAACAAGCGCTTATACATTGCCAAGGAATCAATGAAGAGGGTTTCGGCTTTGCTGTACCTCCCTTGCCTAAGGTAGAGTACTGCTAAATTGTTCAAGCTAAAAGCCACATCGGGATGGTCACCTGCAAATAAAACTTGGCAAACGTTGACGCATTCTTCATACCAAGGTTCTGCTAATTGATATAATCCTTGTCCTGCGTAAAATCTTCCCACTCCCACAAAGGCCCAAAGTACTTTATCTTGAGGAACTGATGCTGGGTAATTTATCTGATTTTCTGTTACTTGCTTAACTTCCGCAATTAACCTTTGTCCCAGGTCTTCGAGATGGGGAACTACATCTTTGATAAGTTCGATATCCTCAGAAGTGGGCGATTGGGGAACAGTTTGAGCAACTGCTATCATCGCATTAGCAAAGGTTTTTTCTAAAACTGATTTCATTTCGCCAGCACCGGCTAACTGTTCTTGCAAGAACCAGCGCACTAAGGCATGAATTTTATAATATCCGTCGCTGTCTTCTACTTGTTGCAACAAGTTGCGCTCGTAGAGTTGCTTTTTAGCTGTGTTTAATTCTTCTTCATTCCACCCCAGCAAAGCAGCGTTTTCACTTCCCTCCTCACTGGCGTTTAGGGTTTCGGGGTGGGGTGCTGTTATTTCTGTTTGCTCAATGTTTTGACTGTTTATTGCTACCCAAATTACTACATCCCAGAGAATTAATTGGGGAGCAAATAAACTCAAAAATCTGCCTAATTGTTGCGCTAGGGGGTCAAGTTCTGCCCATGTTAAGGCGAAGGCGGCTTTAACTCCTAGTTGAGTTGCGGTGAGAGTTTCGCGGTTTTGTAAGGCGGCTTCGGCTAATTTGCGTTCTTGCAACCACTTCAACATCATATCTAAAGCTAGATCCGGGTCACGGACTAAATAACCTCCTACTAACTCGATACCTAAGGGTAAATATTCTAAGCATTCACAAATTGCTGTGGCTGCAGTTGGTTGGTTTTCTACGCGTCTGTCTCTGTTTCCCAACAATCCTTTTAACAGTTCTACAGCTTTCCCTGGTTCTTTTTGGGGCGAGAGAACATCTAAGGGAATGGCTTGAATAAAGTTAGGGTCTAAAATTCGCAGGCGAGTAGTTACAAGAACGCAGAAGCGGTGGTCTTGGGGAACGACTTCGCGGAGGTTGGCTAGGTTAGTGACATCATCAAAGATGATTAAAATGGGTAAATTAGATTGGGGATATTGCGCCCAGCACCAAGCGACTTGTTCTTTGAGGCTTAACAGTCTTCCGCCTTGTTCTTGGGGAATCTCGAAGCCGAATTTCACAAAAAATTCCAAGACTGTGGCGGCGAGGTTGGTTTCTCGGTCGTTGAACCAGGCGATTCCACTATAATCTTGTTGATAGCGTCTGGCGTATTGGGTGGCTAATTCTGTTTTCCCTACCCCTCCCATGCCGGCGATAGCTACATAATCTCCGCGCTGCAATTGTTGATGGAGCATGGTGAGTTCGGTTTCTCGCCCGACAAAATGCACAGAACCGCGATAGGGGATATGATATTTGATGAGGTTGAGCTGTTTTTGACTTTCAATGATTTGAGTACCGATGTTTACCTGAGCGCCAGGAGCAGCAAAAACACCGATTTTCTCAGCAAACTTCCCAGATTCTTCAGGCATACATAGTTAAATTAACTGCGATCGCGGTGCTGTGAATACAAATGTAGGGTGTGTTGTCGCGCAGCGCAACGCACCATCAACGATTAGAAATATTTGACTATAGTTTTATGGAATTGGGCAGAGTCTATCCGCGCAGCGCAACGCACCATCAACGAATTAAAAATGCATGAGTTAAGTGTCATTGGCGGTGTGTTAGGCTTCGCCGTAACACACCCTACTGGACTGACATAGCTAAAATGTTGCAATAATTTTTCTTGTGGGGTGGACATCTTGTCCGCCTAGGACGGGCAAGATGCCCATCCCACAAGAGTTTGAATAATGCACTATTTTAGTCTAGACACGCCACTACTAGCGTGGCTGCGATCGCGGTGCTGTGAATACAAATGTAGGGTGTGTTGTCGCGCAGCGCAACGCACCATCAACGATTAGAAATATTTGACTATAGTTTTATGGAATTGGGCAGAGTCTATCCGCGCAGCGCAACGCACTATCAATGAATTAAAAATGCATGAGTTAAATGTCATTGGCGGTGCGTTAGGCTTCGCCGTAACACACCCTACGATTCAATGCTTTAAAAGGATTGGTTTTGAATATTGCCGGTTCCACCTGGCATAACTACCTGACCAATTTTATCAGCCAATTTTGTCAGGTTAGGCGTAGCCATAATTTCGGCAAACTTAGGATTGGTTTCGGCTTTAGCGGCTGTTGCTAGTTCTTGTGCAGCTTGCGCCAGTTCAGGATTAGCCTGAGTTGCCGATTCTACTTCTAGTACAGCTTTGCCATAATCGAGTGGTTGGTCTGGTGCTTTCTCAATTGCAACTACAGTTTGGGGAGAGTGTTTTCTCAGCTTGACGATAAACTCACCCGTCTTATCCCAGACAGCTTGTCCAACATTTTCGCCTGTTTTTTCTAAAGCTTTTGTGGCAATTGTCGCGCCAATTGCGATCGCAGCAGTAGTTAAGGGTTCCATTTGCTACTTTCTCTCGATGTCAGCTATTTATTTATTAACACATGGCTTTTGCGGGATTTTCCGTAATTTAGCTGAACAATCTTTATATTGCAGGTTGTTCAGGGTTTCGCATTGCTAAACTCCTACGAAAATTTGCTTTGTGGTCACCAACGTGACGATGTTGGTCACCAACGCGATGATGTTGGTCACCAACGCGATGATGTTGGTCACCAACGGGACGATGTTGGTCACCAACGCGATGATGTTGGTCACCAACGCGATGATGTTGGTCACCAACGTGATGATGTTGGTCACCAACGCGATGATGTTGGTCACCAACGCAAAGAATACCTCGCGCCCTCATCCCCTAACCCCTTCTCCCGCAGGAGAAGGGGAACTAAATCTCTTGCTCCCTTCTCCCTGTGGGAGAGGGGCTGGGGGTGAGGGCGAAACCTTTCAGTCAAGCGGGTTTCACCTTAAGTTGACACCAATGTTGCCCCTACCATCTGTCGCAATACTTGTCGGTTAAGGGGAAAAGGGGAAGGGAAAAAGGGGCAAGAAACAACCTTTAACCCTTACCCTTTCACCTTTTCCCCAAACCAAATTAAAAGTTGAAAATCCTTAACCGAGCAGTTTCGCCATCTGTCGTGTTCTTTTTTCAAATTGGTATAACTCCCCACAACATTATCATTACCATGCCCAATGCCCAATGCCCCATGCCCCATACCCAATGCCCCACTTCCGGTAATTTACGGTCATTTACCAAAAATCTTGTAAAAAAAATTCAAAATTCCAGAAATTATGCTGAACCGGAATTAAGGTTGTTTGAGGCAAGCTATTTAAGTAGGCATGATTAACCCTAGCTATATATATTGTTCTAACGAAAAAGGTTAAGGAAAAAAGATAACGGTTTTCTCTTGTTTCCTTACCTTTTTCTCTTCTCAATTATAGTTACGTACAATTGCCGACTTCATTAACTTTTAAACTACTTTTGATTGGGTGCATTATGACGCGACAAAAACGCACATCTCGCGTGTTAGAAAAGGCTGTCTTGAGGGCGCATGGCTTTAAGGCAATTGATCCCAATATGAACTTTGGGGAGGATTGCGACTTACAAAGTATGCTAGAGGAAATGGAGAAATTACGCAATAAGCTGGAAATTTATAATACAGCTTTAATTGTCATCGACTCTACTAAAAGCGAAATTGAGGAAATCGAGAAGACTTTGGGTAACATTTCTGAGAGGTTGCTATTAGCAGTTGCTTGGAAATATGGTAACGATAGCAACGAATATAAGATGGCGGGTGCTGTGCGGAAAAGCGATCGCATTCGTAAAGGTACGGCTACTCGTCTCAAAGGTGGAACCAAGGCGAAACCTGCGGAAGATACGCCTACTGCTTAAGTAGTTTTGGGAATGGGGAATGGGTAATGGGTAATGGGTAATGGGGAATGGGTAATGGGTAATGGGGAATGGGTAATGGGTAATTGCGTTACTCATTACCATCATCGTAGGGTGTGTTGTCGCGTAGCGCAACGCACCATTTGAGGTTATTAGGGAATGAAAAGAAGACATTATAACCTTGTGATGGTTGGCGGTGCGTTAGGCTTCGCCGTAACGCACCCTACTAGCGTGTCTAGACTAAAATAGTGCGTTAGATTTAGAAAAAATTAACCGCCGATAAACGCAGATAAACGCGGATAAAATTAATCTCTATTGCAACATTTAAGGCTAGACACGCCACTACGGCTTGTCATGGTTGGCGGTGCGTTAGGCTTCGCCGTAACGCACCCGACGGCTTCAATTCCGAGGTTATTGCTGTAATTCGGTGATTAAGTTGAGAATTTCGCGATAATATTGGGTGTTTCCTTCCTTATAATATAGATGGGCGGATTCTTGGAAATCGGTAATTGCGCGTTCGTAATGTCCCAGGTTGCGGTAAATATCGGCGCGGACAAGATAGGCTTCTGTCCAATGTGGTTGTAATTGTAAGGCTTTGTTGAGGTCTTGGAGTGCGGTTTCTAAGTCGCCGATTAAGGAATAGCTGCGTCCTCTGTTATACCAGTCTTCGGCAAAGTTAGGCTCAATGGCGATCGCTTGATTATAATCTGCGATGGCTGCTTCATAATCTTCTAGGGCATAGTGGGCATTACCGCGATCGCTATAAAATGCGGCGGAGTGGGGATTGAATTTGATAGCTTGGGTATAATCGGCCACTGCACCTTCATATTCTTCCCAGGCGTAACGCAGGGAAGCGCGGTTGTAATAAGCTTCGACTAATTCGCGGTTGAGTTTGATGGCTTGGTGATAATCAGCCATTGCGCCTTGTTCATCCCCGATTTGGCGGCGGGCGTTGCCTCGATTACAATAAGCTTCGGAAAAGTCGGGGGCAATTTCTATGGCTTGGGTGTTATCGTTAATTGCACCTTGATAATCTTGTAAGGCTTCGCGGACAATGGCTCGACCATAGTAAGCTGTAGCTAAGTTGGCATCAAACATCAAAGCCCAATCATAATCTTTGATCGCCCCTTGATAGTCTCCAAGGCTACGACGGGCAGAGGCGCGATCGCAATATCCTTCTGCTAATAAGGGGTTGAGTTGTAGTAATTTGGTGCTATCTTGAATGGCTTCTTGGTAGTCTCCCATACGGCGGCGGACGTTGGCGCGTAAGCCGTAAACTAAATCTAAGGTGGGGTTTTCTTGTAAGGCTTGATTATAATCTGCGATCGCACCTTCATAGTCTCCCAAGGCGCTACGGACTAAACCCCGTTCGTAGTAAGCTTGTACATCATCGGGATTAAAAGCGATCGCTTGGTCTAAATCGGCAATGGCTTGTTGATACTTTTCTAAATGAGCGTAAACTAAACCCCGATTATAGTAGGCTCCGGCAAATTTGGGGTTTAGTTCGATAGCGCGGTTGTAATCGGCAAGCGCCCTGGGATAATCTGTGAGGGCATAGCGGGCGTTACCACGATTATGGTAAGCTTCCGCTAAATGAGGATCTAGCTGTAAGGCTTGGTCATGGTCGGCAGTGGCTTGGATATACTCGCCTAAAATTTGGTAAACATTACCGCGATTGGTGTAGGCGGCGGCGAAATTAGGATTAAGCTGCAAAGCCTGATTAAAATCAGCGATCGCTCCTTCATTATCACCGCGATCGCAACGCGCCACACCTCGGTTATGATAAGCATTAGCAATATCAACATCTATATAAGTAGATAACTGGGGATTAATTTGAATTGCTTGCTGAAAATCAGCTAATGCTGTTTCGTAGTTTCCCAGAGCAAAGTCAGCCTTACCTCGGCTGTGGTAAGCTTCTGCCAACTGCGGATTAATTTGTACAGCCTGGCAATAATCAGCGATCGCCGTTTCATAATCTTCTAATAAATAATGGGCGTTCGCTCGGTTACAGTAAGCTTCGGCAAAATCAGGATTAATTGCCACAGCCCGACTAAAATCTGCGATCGCACCGTGATAATCTTTGATTTCATTAATTAGAATCACTCCCCGGTTATAATAGGCTTCTGCATAATCAGAATTAAGTTGAATTGCTTGGGTATAATCTGCGATCGCGCCTTGATAGTCACCTTGACAATTCTTGTTGAACCCCTGATGAAAAAAATTTGTAGCATCCATAATTTAAATTTGTCATTTGGTAATTGGTAATTGGTAATTGGTAATTGGTAATTGGTAATTGGTAATTGGTGTTTGTTATTTCCCCATTCCCCCTTCCCCATTTCCCCCTTCCCCATTCCCCATTCCCCCCTTCCCCATTCCCCATTCCCCATTCCCCATTCCCCCTTCCCCCTTCCCCATCCCCCAATCTTGATAAACTAAACGGAGAATTTGTAGTACTTTCCAGCTATCTGTTATCCATATAAGTAGTTATGAGCCAGCCACAGCGCACTGTTTTGATAGTTGATGATAACCCAGAAGATTGTGAGCTGTATCGGCAATATTTTTTCCAGGATCGGGAATACCAATATACTGTTGTGGTAGCAGAATTGGGGCAAACTGGATTACAACTCTGGCAAGTTCATCAACCAGATGTTGTGTTGCTGGATTACCGACTACCAGATATTGATGGCTTGGAATTCCTCAATCAACTGCAAGCAATTACCCGTCAGCCGTTTTTACCTGTAATTGTAATTACAGGGTTGGGGAATGAAGCGATCGCAGTGCAGGCGATGCAAGCAGGGGCGCAAAATTACTTGGTTAAAGGTGGGATTACTTCTGAGGAAATGCGTTTAGCAGTTAATGGGGCAATAGAAAAATTGCAGCTACGCACCCAATTACAACAGCGCATTGAAAAAGAGCGATTAATTACCCAAATTACTCAACAAATCTATAAATCTTTAAACTTCCAAGAGATTCTGCAAATCACAGTCCATGAGGTGCGGCAATTCCTCCAGACGGATCGGGTAATTATTTTTCAGCTGTACTCAGATGGTAGTGGACAAGTAGTTGCAGAATCCCTTGGGGAACAGTGTCAATCTGTGCTGGCTTCTGCTATTTTCGATCCCTGTCTGGCTGAGGAATACATTGAACGCTATCGTCAAGGACTGCTGAACCAAGAACCCAGTGCGGTGGAAGAATATATCGAGCGCTATCGTCAGGAATTAGTGACGGCAACAGCAGATATTGATGATGGTACTATTGAACCATATCATAGGGAACTGCTAGCGCAGTTTCAAGTCCGGGCAAATTTGGTAGTACCAATTTTGCACGATCGCTATTGTTGGGGGATGTTAATTACTCATCACTGTACAGCCCCCCGAAAATGGCAACAGTTAGAAATTGATTTGCTTCAGGAATTGGTAACTCAGGTAAGTATTGCTCTACGCCAGGCGGAAGCTTTACAGCAGGCACAAACTGAACTGGCTGAACGTAAACGCGCCGAGGCAATTTTACAGGAAAATACCGCTTGGTTGAAATTGGCACAAAAAGCCACAAAATCAGGATTATGGGATTTAGATCTAACTACAGGTAAAGCCAAAATCTCGGAAGAATACTGTACGCTGTTGAGGCTTGACCCCAGTATCAGAGAAATTAGGGGTGATGAGTGGTTGCAGTGGGTACATCCTGACGATCGCAGCCGCATCAGCGAGTATGTTGGTCAAATGATGCGCGAGCGACGGCAATATTATGATACAGAGTTCCGCGTCTTGCATCCTGATGGCGATCGCTGGTTGGCTGGGAGAGCGCAAGTATTCTATGATGCAGCTGGCAACGCTGTGCGAAAAACAGGTAATGTGCAAGATATCACAGAACGCAAACGCGCTGAAGCCGAACTGCGAGAAAGTGAACGCCGCAATGCCACTTTAGCAGAAGCAGTACCAGTAGCCATTTTTCGCTTTGATAATCATCATAACTGTATTTATGTCAACAATCGCTGGTCGGAAATTACAGGTAAACCAACACATACAGCATTAGGCTTGGGATGGATAGAAACCTTACACCCAGAAGACCGCGATCGCATTGTTAGGGAAACACCGCTAAGATTACAGCCAGGAAAATTTTATCAGAATGAAGGCAGGTGTTTACGCCCAGATGGCAGCATCATTTGGTTTTATGTCCAGATACTAGCGGAAACTGACTCCAATGGTAATGTTATTGGTCAAATAGGCTCTCTCACGGATATTACTGAGCGCAAGCAAGCTGAGGAAGAACTGCGACAGAGTGAAGAGTTTAACCAACGGATGCTAGCCAGCAGTAAAGACTGTATCAAAGTCCTAGACTTAGATGGTAGACTTTTATACATAAATCCCGGCGGTCTCTGTCTGTTAGAAATCGATGACTTCACACCTCTGCTCCACACAGAATGGCGCTGTTTCTGGGAAGGAGAAATGAGGCAAGCAGCAGAAAATGCGATCGCCAAAGCTAAAGCTGGGGAATTAGCCAGATTTCATGGTTATTGCCCCACCGCCAAAGGTACACCGAAATGGTGGGATGTGGCAGTTACACCCATCCGCAATCCCGCCGGGCAAGTAATCCAACTGTTATGTATCTCCCGGGATATAACTGAGTACAAACAAGCCGAAGAAACTATCCGCCAAAGTGAAATCCGTTACCGCTACTTAGCAGAAGCCATTCCCCACCTTGTCTGGACTTGTGATGCCAATGGCGATTGTGATTATGTTAACCAACGATTATGTGAATATACGGGATTAACATTTGAGCAAGCCTTGGGTTTTGGTTGGCTAGCAGCCGTGCATCCAGATGATATGCAAGAGTCGCAAGATTTATGGGAAAGGGCTATCAAAAATAGTACTTTTTATAAACATGAATACCGCTTCCGCAGAAACTTAGATGGTAGCTATCGTTGGCATTTAATTTTGGGCTTACCCCTAAAAAATGAACAAGAACGGGTGGTGAAATGGTTTGGTACCTGTACAGATATTCACGATCAAAAAGAATTGGAAATCGAACGCGATCGCATTTTGCAACTAGAACAAGTCGCCCGCAATGAAGCCGAAAAAGCCAACCGCGTCAAAGATGAATTCTTAGCAATTCTCTCCCATGAATTGCGTTCCCCCCTCAACCCCATCCTCGGTTGGACAAAACTGCTGCAAAGTCGGAGGCTGGATAGCAAAAAAACAGCTGAAGCCTTAGCCACAATTGAACGTAACGCCAAGCTGCAAACTCAACTCATTGATGACTTATTAGATATTGCCAGGATTCTGCGGGGTAAACTCAGCTTAAACGCCGATACCGTCAACTTAACATTTGTGATTGAAGCAGCTATCGATACCGTCAGAACCGCCGCCGTCGCCAAATCAATTCTGATTCATTCAAAATTACGCAACATCGGGCAGGTATCCGGCGATGCTGTCCGCTTGCAGCAAGTTATGTGGAATTTACTGACTAACGCCATCAAATTTACCCCCAACGGCGGAAGGGTAGATATTCGCTTAGAAAGGGTAGATAACCAAGCCCAGATTACCGTTAGCGACACAGGTAAAGGCATCAACCCCGATTTTCTCCCCTACATATTTGAATCTTTCCGCCAAGAAGATGTCTCCATTACCCGTAAATATGGCGGATTGGGCTTAGGGCTAGCAATTGTGCGCCACATCATCGAAGCCCACGGTGGTACAGTAGGCGTTGACAGCCCAGGCGAAGCACAAGGAAGCACCTTCACCGTTAGTTTACCATTACAGAACATTCAACCAGAGAGCGATCGCACCGCAGATTTAGCAGTAGATGAACTTAATCTTGCAGGTATCAAAGTCTTAACCATCGATGATGAAGCAGACAGCCGTGATTTTCTCACCGTCTTGCTAGATTATTACGGCGCAGAAGTCGTCACAGTTGCTACCAGCTACGAATTTTTAGCCGCCCTAGAATCATTCCAGCCAGATGTCATAGTCAGCGACATCGGTATGCCCGAAGTCGATGGTTATACCCTCATCAGACAAGTCCGTTCCCTTCCAAGCGATCGCGGCGGACAAATTCCTGCGATCGCTCTTACAGCTTATGCTGGTGAAATCAATCAACAACAAGCCTTAGCCGCCGGCTTTCAAAAGCACTTATCCAAGCCCATTGACCCAGATTTGTTAGTGCAGGCTGTGGCAAAACTAATTTGTGAGCAATAATTCAGAAGTAGCCAAAAACCGATATTTATCCGGGTTTCGGCAGTTGGGGTAATGTTTTTAAGTTATGTAACTTTTAGCGTAAAACTTCAGCTTAAGTTTGAATTTAAATTGGTGTTACACAAATTTATGCTAGAGAAAAGTTTAATTCTTGGTTCTTTAGCTATCGTTTTTCTGCAAATCTCTTCTTGCAATATTACCATCTTTATTAATCAGGGGACATCAAAATGTTCAAAGTTAGCGGCTTACCAGTTCAGATTACTAAATCCGATCTAGAAGAGCTTTTTTCGCCCTATGGAAAAATTCAAATAACTGAAACTTCTATTGTTATAAAAATCGAAAAGGATGAGAGTATTGCATTTGTGGCGCTAGACAAAGAGGAAAATGAAAAAGCTGCTATTAACAAACTAGATAAAACACAATGGCGTAATAAGTACATCCTTTATCTTGATCCAATCAGAGGGGATGATATCAAAATTGGTCAGCCTCAAAGCAAGGATAGTAGGATGAGCGATGGCGATGGTAGCAAAGTTGGTCAGCCTCAAAGCAATGATAGTGCGACAGAAGCTGGCGATGACCGCAAAGTTGGTCAGCCTCAAAGCTAGGATACTTCAAACAAAGGCACTCACAACAAGTGATAATCTAGCTAATTTTCGCATACTTATAGTCACAAGACAGTAGGATATCTTAGATTTGGCGTTGCTGATTTATTTGTGGGATGGGGTATCTTGTCCATCTCTTGTATTTTGAGTAGGTATTCTACCCCACAAGAATCAACCCTTGATTTAGTAATGCCCTTACTTTTTTTTACATTGAGCAGACATACATTTAAGTTGCAACATCTACATCAATCAATTACATAATTTTTCTAAACTATTTGCTTGAGTCTTCAAATAATCTTTGACCTGGCTGCATCCTTTTTCCACCAACCCCTTCAAACTAATATCTGACACATCCCATAGCAAAACAAGTTTATCTGCACCAGCAGAAGCCAACCATTTGCTATCGCTACTAAAACTCACAGTATGCACCGAACCTGTATGTCCACTCAGAGTAGTGATTAACTTTCCATCCTGTTGCCAAAGTTTGATCGTCCCATCGCTACTAGCTGAGGCGATCATTTTTCCATTGGGGCTAAAGCTGGCATCAAGAACCGAAGCTGTGTGTCCACTCAAAGTGGTGATTAACTTTCCATCCCGTTGCCAAAGCTTGATTGTTTTGTCTCCACTAGCAGTGATAATCGTTTTTCCATCTGGACTAAAACCAACAGACCAAATTTCACTTGTATGTGCTTTCCATTTACTTGTATGTGCTTTCCATCTACTGAGTTGTTTACCCCCAGAACTCCACAAATTTACGGTCTTGTCATCACCAACAGTGGCAATTGTTTGTCCGTCGGGACTGAACGCGACACTTAAGACTCTATCACTGCCTTTTATTAGGGTTATAGGTTCTTTACCATCTAAACTCCAACGTTTCGCAGTTCCATCAGCACTTGCAGAGGCAAGTTTTAGTCCGTCAGGACTGAAGCTAACGGACATAACCCTATCTTTATGCTCTCCCAGTGTTCTCAGCGCTTGTCCGTCTACACGCCAAAGCCTTATTTTATTGTCATCACCACCACTAGCAATAGTTTTTCCATCTGGACTGAAACTAACGGTATTGATCTTATTTTTATGTCCTGTCAGGGTAGAGAGTAGCTTACCGTCCCGACTCCAGATCCTCACAGTTCCATCAGAACTTGCACTTGCAATCCGTTTACCATCTGGACTGAACTTTGCACCAAGCACATTGTCCTGATGTCCAACCAAAACAGTAAGCCAACTTCGATTTACCTGCCAAAGCTTTGTGATGCCATCGTTACCAGCAGTCACAAGCATCTTTCCATCTGGGCTAAAAGCTACACAGGGAATTGCCCCCTCATGGCCTGCCCAAGTGTCCAGCAATCTGCCATCTCGCGCCCAAAGTCTTATGGTTCTATCCTGACTACCAGAAACAATTGTTTGTCCATCACGACTGAAACTAACACTCCATACCTGTCCAGGATGCTTAAAAGTCCTTACAAGCTCACCCTCTTGATTCCAGAGCTTCACTGTTCTATCTACACTACCAGTGGCAAAAAATCGACCGTCAGGACTAAAATCTCCACTCACAACAGCGCCAGTATGACTTTTGAGAGTTTTTATTAGCTTCTTGCCATCTTGGCTCCAGAGCTTTACTGTTTTGTCATCACTGACCGTGATCATCCGATCCCCTTGAGGACTAAAACTCACTTGCCTTACCAAGTCCTGATGTTCGCTAAGGGTAGAGAGCAATTGACCATCCAGTCGCCACAGTTTTGCAGTTTTATCAGCACTGGCAGTAGCAATTGTCTTTCCATCTGGGCTAAAACTGACACTCATAACCAGATTATTGTGAGCTTGAATAACTCGTATTAGATTGCCCTTGCTGTTCCAAAGCCTGACTGTTCCATCCTGACTGCCAGAGGCAATCGTCTTTCCATCTGGACTAAAATGGACGCTCATGACAGGTTCTGTATGTCCTGCCAAAGTTTTGAATAGGCTTCCATCCCATCGCCACAACTTTATAGTGTTATCATAGCTACCTGTAGCAAGCATCTTAGCATCCGGGCTAAAGCTAACACTCTGAACAGCGTCTTGATGTCCTTCTAAGCGATCGCTCTCTCTGACAGCATACACTGCATTACCAAGTGCTTCCATTACTTGAGCTTGCAGTTCAGGTTTATTTCTATACCAAATAGATTGCTTTAGTTCTTTTCCTGCTCTCAAAGCTTCTATTAAGGCATCAAAAGTATTTCTATTAATGATGTATTTCGCGCTTGAAGATGTTGTTAGTGCTTTGATTTGTCCGGCTTCTGCTGCTCTCCACTTGTCGGCTGCAAAGATGGCAATCCCTGTGATAATTGCTGAAAAAGCGATCGCAATTCCAATGAATTGCTTTTGCCCTTGAACTTTTTGTCTAGCTTGTGCGGCTTCAGCTTGTGCTAATTCTAGTTCCAATTTTTTCTTAAAGTCGCGCGTTTCTAACTTTTGACTAGCTGCTAAAAATTGATAATCCAAATCGCTTAAACTTTTATCTGTTGCCCAAGTTTGAGCATCCTGTAGCGCTTGTCCTCGCAATAAACGCGACTCATCTTGACGTTCACTAGCTACCCAAATATTTAATTCTTTGGCATAAGGACGCAGTTTTGCTAGTTCACCCTCACACCATTGCTGATTAAATACCTCTGCATACAGGCGGTTATAAATTCGCAATTTACCATCACGCCGCACCACCAATCCTGTCAGCCGCAGTTCAACCTGTTCCGGACTGTCATCCGCTATAACTTCTCCTTGCTGCAAAATTTGCTGAGACAAGCCTAACAATCGTCCGCTACCATGTTGCTTACTGCGTAAAATGCGATCGCGGATGGTTTTTAAATGGGTTGGCTCATCATTTGCTTCCCAGTTGGTGATCATGTGCGATCGCACTAGCTGTTCTACCCAGTCTGCAATGTTGGAATCTACTTTTTTCCCCATCTCTAAACCAGATTGCAGCACCAACTTACATACCTTTTGGGTAAGAAATGGTTGTCCTCCTGTCCAGTCTAAAACGGCTGTGATTAATTCTGTGCGATCGCCAACATCTTCTAATCCCTGTGCTAATGGTTGCGCTTCATCCAGTTGGAAACCTGTCAAATCAATTGCCCGCCCAATATTAAAAGGTGTCCGCCCTTTGTCTTTAATTAAATCTGAGGGCGTAGATACTCCAATTAACGCAAAGGTGAGGCGGTTATAGTCTTTTTGATCGGCACGGCGGTTATAACAGTCGCGGATGACTGCAAAAAAGTCATCCAGGTTGAATGCAAGACTGAGGATACTATCAATTTCATCAATAAATATGACAATATTGTCAGTATTTTCTTTTAATAATACGGTCTCAATAAACTTGCTTAAATGTTGTACTGGTGAAAGCAATCCATTATTAGTCCACCAAGTTTCTAAATCAAAGTTTGTATAAAGATTAAAAGTTCCCACCAGGGTATCAATCACCCCAGCATACCACTGCTCTGGGGTAATATCTGCGGTGCCAATCGCTGTAATGTCAATGGCAGCACAGGCAAATCCCTCTACCTGCAACCGTTGCATTGTCTGCACCCGCAAGCTAGATTTGCCCATCTGTCGAGAGTTGAGGACATAACAGAATTCTCCCCGCTTCAAACTTTCATAGAATTCTTGATCAGCTTGTCGCCGTACATAAGTTGGGGCATCAACTGGTAAACTACCCCCTACTTGATATTCGTAGCTTGGGCGAGGTGCTGCAGTCATTAATTAACTCCCAAGCGCAAAATACTGGCGAGACAAATCACACAACGGCATGACTTCATTACCCTTAAACTTGACTAATCCCATACTTTGTTGGTGTTCGTCGGATTAGCGGACAAAATCAGGATTTTTTTCACTGTTTTCGACTATTAAACGCGCAATTCCTACCAAGATGCAGTGTACAGGTAGTTAAGGTGAATTACTGATGAGTTTTATGTAAATTTTTGTTGTAATGGCAAAAAGTAGAGTTTGCATAAGGACTTACAAATAAAAAAATATCCCAGTATTTATTGTGGGGTGGACATCTTGTCCGCCCAGTTTATTTCTTGGAAATCCCTAAGGACTATTTTATCAAGTAAGCGATCGCATCGCCCTGCAATTGAGTTGCATCGCCCTGCAATTGAGTTAAGCTGCACGAACGTAAGTAAGTCGGTGGGAAAAAACAAAACTAAGTTAAGAAAGATAAACAAAGCTATAACCCTCTTCTCTCCTGCCTCCTGCCTTGTCATAGCGATAATTTTTAACACTTAGCTACTTAGCATCAACAATTTAAGATGCCGTACCCTCACCAATCACACACCTACTTGCTGCCATTCTGAGAGATAGTTAGTTGTTTCATCCCTCATATTTCGCAAATGAGTCAACATTAATTCATCGCGTTGTTGCCAAATTGCAAATACTTTTTGTCTACCATCTGCAAGGGTTTCTGCGTCAACTTGATAACCTTTCTCTCCTCGCCTCAACCTTAAACCCAACAAACTTAATAAGCGACTGAGAATTTTAATTCCCGAAACACTTTCCGGCGCGCTTCCCAAATTAATACCCAGCACTCTTTTAATATGTTTACTATTTTGCACAGCCAAATTCTTCAATAAAGTTAAATCAGGCTCATCTTCCGTAAATTCTCTCCCTACTTCTAGAAAATCTACCATTCCCAAGGCTCTCATCGCCTCAACCTTCAGCGTATAAGTCTTTATATCTGGTAGAAAAACCTGCCCATCACCCCATGATAATTGTTGGTGCCACTCCTGGCGATCGCGAATATGAAAATACTCGCTTTCGTGGGTTAGATAATAGTGAGTTAACAGTTGTCCGTAATAGCCCCTATCATCTTGTAACTTCAGATTCGGCGTAACTTCTATACCGTATCTTTGCCTGAGAATATATTTCTCAACGGCGTTCCGTTCATCTTGAGTGAGGGAATGTTTAGCGAGCAAATTCTCATACTCAACATAATCAATATCCCTAGCATTAGCCACAGCCGTTGCTGCTAACAATTGATTTTGCTGTTTAATATCACGAATTTTACGTTTAATTTCTTTAGATTTTTGCCGTTTTTCCGTCCATTCTTTTTGGACTTTGACAATTTCTAAAATCAACCGCTTGCGATTGGCAAAATCCTGCGGATCTGTTGCTAAAAATGCTAGGCGTAAATCGCGGATAATATTATTATGTACAGCGTTGCTTCTTGTCCAAACTTGATGTCCATCTGCCATTAAACCTTCTTGTAAAGATTGGCGATAAAGACGAATAGAAGCATTTACCCTAGCAGACAACTTCGCCCAGGTTCTTAAATGAATGGGGTCGTAAACTAAGGGTAAATCTACATCAATTTTATGCAGAGGACTAAGCAAAGCTAAATTATCTTTTTGATTTTCTTGATACCAATAGGAAAGCAAACGATAATTTGTACTACCGCTACCAATTAACCCAATACCCCGCTTCGCACACCAAACCACACGGGGCACATTATCCCTCACTCTCGCTAATGCCTGGCGAGCTTCCGAATCTGGAATTACCCCTTGAAATATGCCATATACTCTATCAAAATGTTGCACATCAATGCTAATTCCTGTGCCAATGCTAGGGGTAACAAATACAGTCTCATATTCAGGAATCTTTTGATTAATTGCGGCTACAAAATCAACTGCTGGATGTCCTAATGTATTTGTAGTTTGGCTGCTAATTACTAAAGTTTTAGGAAATTGGCGACGTAATTTTTCTAACCGTTCTTTTAAATAACGTTCAATAGTTTCGCAACTGTAACGCCCGGTGCGACTATCAGTAGTTACATAACATTTTCGCCCAGCAATTAAATCTAATTCCAATTGATGAATTAACGGTGTTGGGTTAGGAGAATCATAAAAAGTCACATCCCAGCCGCGCTCAGGCTGCCATTGGTTTAAAACTATCCAAGGCGTTAATTTACTACCTGCTAAACCTTGTAAATATTCAAGAGAAACATCAGATAAATCTGCATCTTGGGCAATGACTAATCCGCCAGTGCTTAAAACTGTAGCAATTAATTGTTGGAATATCTTTAATATTCTGACGCGTTTTTGTTTACAAGTATTGCTATTGAGTAGATGCCATAAAGACTGCTCTACTTCATCTAAAATTATAATTGCTCCCTGCCAATCATCTGGATTCAGTTTCCAAATAGAATCAACACATAAACCAAATGATTTGGGGATGGGGCATGGGGCATGGGGCATGGGGCATTGGTAAATATTTTCTTGGCGTTCTCCATAATTAATACCCCAGTTAATGCCGATTTTTTCACATAAAAACTTTCCCAGTTGAATTCTATGGGTAATTAATAAAATAGGTTGATTTCTATTTTTAGCTTGATGAACGACAGCTTTTAATCCTGTAGTCTTACCCGTTCCTTTAGCTGATTTTACGCCTACTAATCCAGAAGTAGGAAAAGGAATTTCACCTAAATAAGGAGAATTAACTGTAATTGCAGCCGGAATAGTTAACTCGGTATGGGGTTTAGTTAAAGCTAGATAAACTTCTAAATCAACACTTTGGCGATAAACCTTCTCAAAACTACCCGCACCTTTAGCAACAATAAACTCATCAACCCCTTTTTCCACCCCTGGTAATTCAATAACTTTTACCGGACAGTTTTTTTCTTGAAATAAAAAGCCTAGTTGGGAAATAGCGTTATTAACTGCGGCGATAGTTTTGGGCTTAGTTTCAAAATCAAAGCAAATATAAAAGGTACGTTTTTTGAGAGTAAAAATTCCCAAGTCAGGAATTAGCTGACGACGAGTGACTTTACCAAAATCATCTTTAACAACGCGATAGCCGCTAGTGATTCCCGGAATTGCGATCGCAGCATATCCTTGACTTAAGAGTGTGGCTGCTTTCTTCGCCCCTTCGCAAATAATTAGGGGAATATTCTGTTCCATCACCCATTGCCAAAAGCCTACAGCTTCACCATTGCCAGCAATACTTATATTATTGGGCAGTGAAAGATTATAACGCTGGGCTACTTGCTGCCAAACATCTAGTGTCACGCGCAGACAAAACACCCGCGTTGGCGTACTGGGAGGATGTTCGTACTTGATTGCCTTACCATTTTGATTGATTCGGGGCTGGTTGGGCTTAAAGCATCCCCATTCCATCATTTGCCAATGATTTACCGGATCGAGTCCCGAACACCACCAGCCGCCCTCGGTGATATGGGCGTAACGCTGCAACCAGGCGTTTTTTACCATCCCGGTATTGGTGCGCGGAAGCAACTCAGAAATCAACAAGTACTCATAGGCGTTGATCCCCTGAAGCGACAAAAAATTCAGCTTCGCAATGTGTAAATTTATGCCACTGCTCTTGACTAATTCCTCAAGGTGTTGGGGGTGTAAATAGTGCAGATGCATAGTGCGAGGCTCTAAGCGAGGACATTGGATTTAAAACTTATCATGCATCTGCCGATTTTTTATCATGGTTTTCATGAGGGTTTAATGCTATTTTTTTTACTCAGTGGCGGGAGATACATCGGTAAAAGATAAAGTGAACGATTTTGTCTTTTATCTTGGTGCGGTAATAAGTTTGTATTGTGATAATTGTTCGCGATTAATTTTTAATTATCAGTAGAATCCTAGATTAAGGAATGCGATCGCACTGCCACAGCAGTTCAGTTGTATTACCTGCCTAATAAGCCCAGTTTATAGATACTATTTAATCTTTGTTGTCAACTTCTATTGACCAATCGTAATAATATCCGCTAAATTACTTTACATAAAGTAACAACCCAAAGAAAAAACTATGTATACCACCATTAACGAAAACGGCATTCTTAACAATTACGCAACAGAACCCGAACTTTACTACGCTGAATATCCCAACCAAGAGTTGCAAAATCGTTACAAGTTTCAAGCAGCAATTGGTACTTTATTAGTCACAACTTTATTTTTAGTTGCTTTGGGCGTTAGCTAAGATTTTTTACTTCGGTACAACTATTTCTCATCCAGGAAGGAACTACTTTTAATTACCTCAGCTATCAAGCTGAGGCTTTTTATTTTTACAGATGATTTTATTGCTTAATACCAAATCAAATATGTTTGCAACACATCAATAATATTCTAGAGTGCATGGTGTGCCATACCCCTACAATCTGTCGCATTCTTTTTTCAAATTGGTATTACTCAAAAAAAAAACCGATCAATCATTTTGGAGGGGGTTTGGGGGACGCAACCGTCACCCAATCGGGGGTTTGGGGGAGAATCCCCCAATTCTTCTAGCTTCTTTAATAAGTGATACCAAATCAAATAATGTTTGTAATACATCAATATATTCTAGAGGGCACAGCCTGCCATACCCCTACAATCTGTCGCATTCTTTTTTCAAATTGGTATAAGCTAATGAGCGTCTAAATTGCATAAATACTAATAAGGACAGTTAACTGTTAACAGTCAATAGCCTTCACGATGGATTGTGCGTTCAGCTTCAGCCGTAACGCACAATCCATAATTTAGTTACTTTCATCACGTTTGCATTAATCAAATTGGTAAATTCTGAACTATATATTTACTCAACTTAAGTATTAAATAAAATGACTACCAATAAACTAGGAAAAGCACAAACGTGAATCGTTTCCAAAAGCTATCCTCAATGGTTGTCCTGCTATTAGCCTTCATCTATCCACCTACTTTGGCTGAAGCTAAGGATACTACCCTCAATCATGTATTCAATGAACAGAGTATTGACTCACAAACAACATTACTAAAAGAGCAGAGTGAAGAGCTTTTGTTAGCTCGCCGACACACTCAAAGACGTTACCATAGACAGCGACATAGCGGAAAATATTATCAGCGCCAGAGGCATCGAAAACATCATTATAGACGAGGTTATCGTTCTATTCGTTATCGTGGACAAGCATATCGTTATGGACAATGGGAACTTGTGCGCGATCGTCATGGCAGACTAATGTATGATTGGCGGCGTTAATTTTAAACGTTGCTCTAATTCCTCGAAGTTTTTTTATGCGTAAGTCCTCATATATTTAGACTTTTTATAGCTAATTCTTATCTTAAAAATATCCTTGCATTGATTAAATTAACCATAAGCCCCATTAGGCAAAAATCCTAAGAGTTGTTTTAATCTTTCGTCTGCTCCTTCATAGCAATAAATTGGCATTTGATAATTCATAAATGGTGCATATTTATGCCCAACTAGCCTTTTAGCATAAGTAATCTGCGTAATATAGCGAGTGATAGCAGAAGAGTTTCTAGAGCCTCTATGCCATACTTGATTGTTAAAGCAAACGGCAGAACCCATTGCACCCAAGCAGCTAAAAATTTGGTCTTCATATCCAGAAATATCACCATTGCAGAACTTACCAAATAGATGAGATCCAGGAATCACCTGAGTAGGCCCATTTTCTTCAGACAGTACATCTGTGAGGTAATAATTCACAGTAAATGCCAGCACATTTAAACGAATATTAGTTAAAGGTTTACCATCAAGTGAAATTACGTGTGGTGTATCGTCTTGATGCCAAGCATTTTTAGCCAAACCATCAGTCTCTGCAGGAATCTTAAATGAGTTATTGTGAATCACATGAATGACATTAGCATTGGGAATACCATCATTCATTGAGTAGCCTATGCCATTAGCTTCACCAATTAAATGTTCTGCAAATGTCACAATCGGCTCCAAAGCAAAAAGATTTAGATTATTCTGAGAATGCTCAAACATTCGCTTCATAATCTTTTTTGATTGATGATAATTTTTACCTTCAGTCTGCTTGATAGCAGCATCTAAATCATTTCTTAGAAGCTCACATTGCTCAGGTGTTAACACATTGTCAATTACCAAAAAGCCATTAGCATGAAAAAACTCAATCCATTGATTTAATTGCTCTATAGTTGGCTTATTTCCAGCTAAATATTCAGACATTTTTATTGGAGCTTTATATTTATATTGGTATGTAATACAGGCTTTATTGTTGAGCCAGTTAATTCTAGTCTAAGAGATGATTCGTCAATAAAAGCTGAAAATTCATCATTCTGACTCAAACGCCGAAATCGATTGAGCCAGCCAAATGTCGGTTATATAATCCATTGAGTAGGCGATCGCTCTACTATCCACCGTTACAAACAAAGTCTAAACTTGGACAGGTACGTACTGGTGAGCATAATGAAGACTTACGACTGGATTGTTGTTGGTGCTGGAATTACAGGTGCGACACTTTCCTACGAATTAGCAAAAGCTGGCTTTTCAGTTCTCTTGTTAGAACAATCGCCAACACCAGACAACGCCACCCGCTATAGTTATGGTGGATTAGCTTATTGGTCAGGAACTACACCGTTAACTCGCCAACTCTGCGAAGAAGCGATCGCACGTTATCAAATCCTACCTCAAGAATTAGACGCTGATATTGAATTTCGCGAATTAGATTTATTACTAACTATTCCAGCCGATATTAATCCAGAAATCACAGCCGCATCTTACGCTAATTGTCGCATTCAGCCTCAGCTACTCACTGTTACTGAAGCTTGTGAACTAGAACCATTGCTAAATCAAGATGCAATCTCAGGTGCTTTAACAGTCAAACACGGTCATATTAATGCAGAAAAAACTACACAAGCTTATATCCAAGCTTTTCTCCGGATTGGCGGTGAAATCAAGATAGAAAAAGTATTACAGATATTATCTAACGGCGTTAAAACAAATACTGCAACTTTCAATAGTGCTAATGTAGCGATTTGCGCTGGTGGACTCAGTCGCCAGTTACTTAAATCTGCTGGAATTCCCATCAAAGTGTATTTTACCCACGCAGAAGTGATTAAAACTCCACCTGTCGAACTGCGGTTAAATACCTTAGTGATGCCAGCAAATATGCAAAGATTTCAACTAGAAGCCAAATCTACTCAAGTTGATGAATTATGGAATCAACCTGATAACGAACCACTTCCACCAATCCTAGATGCAGGTGCAATTCAGTTTCAAGATGGTAGTTTGCGCTTAGGACAAATTAGCCGCGTTCTCACAAATCCCAATGCTGAGGTAAACTCCCAAGCCAGTGAAAATTGGCTGCGAAACAGTATTGGCGAAGTTTTACCAGCATTAAAAAATTTACCCGGTACTTGGCACAAATGTTTAGTGGCTTTTAGTAGCAATAGCTTACCTTTAATTGGTGCTGTTCCAGAATATGAAAGTATCCATATTTTTTCTGGCTTTAGTAATCCCTTAGTCTTGGTACCACCTTTAGCACAACACTTTGCAAACTTTGCTAGCAGCAACCAAGATAATATTATTTCCCAGCTATTATTAAAGCGATAAATTTAACTCTTGCGAGGTTATTTATAAAGCGTGGATGGTGCGTTACGGCTAAATTTAATTGTCTCTAAGACCCAAATCCTTTTATAGCCGTAACACACCCTACTTAAAATTTACTTGACTCTTGACTCTTGACTGTTGACTCCATACTAATTAAATTCAGCCTCCACAGGTAATAAAACACATCCGTTAATTTTCCATGTAATATCAGGCTGCCTTTCCATTACATATAATGCCTTAACAGGTACTCCATCCGGGCCAAGTAGCAGTACTGGTTGAGTTATTTTGCCGTGAATATTTATTATATTTTGAAATAATACAGAACGAGGACGATAAACCGCCGGATAACTCACCCGCACCATTTCCATAAAGTTTTCTGCGGTGCGGAATTGGGTTTGAATTCCCGGACTAGCAAAGGCAAAAGCGCCTAAAGTATCATCTCTTTGAAAAGCTTCTAACTGACGTTCAATAACATAACGTATGGCGATCGCATCGCTATTAGTGATATTCATAATCTAAATTGCGATAGCTTAATTATCGCGCTGACTTAGCCTTAATTCTATCTGCTCTAGTGCTGCCTGCCAAACTTCATACCCATCAGGAGATAGATGTAAACCATCAGTAGTTAACTCTAGGCGTAAATTACCTTCAAAGTCTGTAAACCACCTATACATATTTGCATAACTAACTTTTTCTTGTTTGGCCATTAATGCTAGTTGATTATTGAGATTACGAATCCGTTGGTTAGAAATTGTTGACAGGCGAGTAGGTAAAATCGATTGCACAATAATTTGCGCTTTTGGGTGATTCTGCTTTAAGCGGCGCATAATTTGACGATGATTACGCAAAATTACATCATCACTTAGACCTTTGCGTAAATCATTAATCCCAGCCATCACATATATCACATCTGGTCGCGTTTGGGAAAATGCTCCTAATCTTTTTAACACACCACCAGAGGTATCTCCAGATATACCTTGATTGAGCCACAATTTAGTAGATGGCAGTTTTTCCTCAGGAAACCACATACTCAAAGAATCGCCTACCATAATCCCTAGATGATTTCCACCTTGGCCTTGAGCAACTGCTTTGGCTTCCAAAGCTAATAAACGTTTCCAGTCTTCGTAGCTTAACTGCGGTTTTTTAGCTGACTCCGAGAGCGATCGCAAAGTATCATCATCTACGGCTTTAGAAACTTGACCTGATTTTAGCGCTGCGAGTCTTTGATAGTAAAGTTGACTACCTGATGCCAGAGTGCGGTTTGTACCAACAGAAATAGGATTAAGTGATGATTGTACTGGCCTTGCTAACTCCTGGTTAGTCAAATCTGGTAAAGAGAAATTACCATTGGGGATAGTTTTCTTTGCTAATGCTGGCTGCGTATTTAAAAATTGCAAAGCCTGACTAGTAAAGTCCGATAGGGAGATGTCAAAACTAGGGATGGCTTTTTCGCCTACTGTTAGCTGCGAATTTTGATTTAATTCCCACTGTAATTGAGAATTTTCTGGCAGGATAATCGACATCTGGGGAAGAGCCGATGCTGGTATTGCCAATCCTGTTAACAAACTTGCTGCCAACAGATAAGAATCCCTCATCGCTTTATCTCTCCTATACTTATTACTTAATTTGATGACAGTATTACCTGAATGCACTCAGGCAAATTTTACTTCGGTTAAGTCTTATTGTGATTGACTTCATCTAGGTCTGTAAAGCAGGTTCACGGACTCCAATTAGACAATTTACAATCTCTTTAAAGCAGGTTTTTGCTCAAATCAAACAACTTAGCCTTGTAGCAAGACTTTAAATACCACAATGATTTTACTATCCCTGAGACTTCCATCTCCGATATTTCAGTGTTTTACGCGAATATTGGCTGACTCAACAGGATAAATCTATAATTTTTGTGTAATCTATCCGACTATTTATTTAAGTAAATACACATAAATCAAACTGTGAATGCTTTTTGATGTTTTCATCAACGCCCGATCTAAGTGGAACACACCGCATACCACGGATGACAATTTCATGCAGTACAGTATTACAGAGGTGTTTATAGCTTTGCACCGTACCTGTTGTAGAGAATATCTGCAATCTTCTGTTACATACAAATTTAAATTCTATATTTCGCGTACAGGTGGTCAAAAGTCAAGAGTTTACGTAGGATGCGTTAGCGATAGCGTAACGCATACTAAAACAGAGATGTTTTTACCTCAAATTTCTATAGACCTGTATCCCTATACCTTGGTCTATTTACCTAATAACAATTTGAAACCTCAAAACTTTTAGGTTTTGAGGTCTAGACTTTGGGGTTTAAAGTTAATTGTCTCGCGCAAAGTTTATAATTCTGGCTTTGGTGCTTGATCTAAAGAACAACGGTCAAACCACTCTTGATATTTTTGGCGATGTTCTTCATCTTCTACGACAATCGACACTTGTACCTGCTTACAACCTTGCTGCTTTTCCAGTGCGATCGCATTTAACAGTAGGCTAGCAATTTTAGGAGAGGTAAACAAGCCGCTCACGGTTAAACCATCTTCTAAACTAGCAACTGCTGGTATTTTTCCTGTATTCAATTCAATCCCAGAAATTTCTTCTTGTCCTAAATCAATTTCAGCTAATTGTTTATGTTCTGGACTAACTTGTTCCACAATTAGCTTTTCACGCCGCACAGGAACTTGTACCATCCTGGTTTCAATTTCTTTACGGACAATTATATCTCCAACTTTCCGCTTTTCACTATTAATTACCAAACGTTCTTCTAGTAATTTAATAGTTCTCTCTTCGCTAACTTCTGAAGATTTAGCAGTATCTATAATACCATTTATAGTTTGGCTGGAAGCCATTTCCCCAGTGGAGCCATTAGATACTATTTGATCGCTGGGTTTATTTGTCCCTAAATTATCTGACATATTTTCTATCTCTGATTTTTCTAAATCTATGAGGATTGATTTAGTTGGATTATCAATTTTTTTAATTCTCTGGCTCCTTAGTAGAAATGACTTCTGCATATCAGCTACTTTTTGTGTACCAGATTCTATACTATTTTGATTTATCTGTTTAGATATAACTAAATTTAGTCGATTTTGAGCATCTAAAACTAAATCTTTGACAACACCAAGCAGTTGCCCTTGCCTATCTATGACTGTAAAATTCCTAACTTTGCTTCCCAAATTATCCAGCAAATTGCTAATACGTTGATTAATGGCTGGACTTACCTGCCTACTATTTCGTGACAAAGTTTGGCTATTCATAAGGCAAATTTATTTAACTGCTATGTAACCAGCAAACTGCTATTTTGAGCGAAATAATTGAGTAGAAGTACAGGCAAAGCTATCGGCTAACTTCACCTGCACTTTATTTAATTAGTTATTAGCTATTAACTAATAACTAAGTAAATTAGCGTTCTTCAATTGGTAGACCACCAGTGGTATCTATATCTAATTCTTCACGACGTACAGTTGCTTGAGCTTCTGATGTTTCTTGCTCAACAACTTTTTTGACTCTGACTTCTTCACGTACTACTGTTTCTTTGCGAATGTCAGGAGTTTCTTCATAAAGTTCTACACGAGCAACTTCACCTTCACGGAAGTTAGCTTCCCCAGGAGTCACAGCAGTACCCGCATCGGTTGGTGTAACACGCTCAATTACTACGCGTTCTCTTTCTAGAGGAACCGCTACTCTTGCAGTGTCAGTTTCGACACGCTTACCAATTGCTACTTCTCCAGCCTTTTGGCGTTTCTTGTTAGCAATTAGCCGTTCTTCATATAATCTCAGAGTTTGATTATCCGCCTCGTTAATTCCAAACAAAGAAGGCTCGTTTTCGTAACGGTATGTATCGCGGTTGTAAGTTGGAGTTGGTGTAACCGCTGGTTGATAATTTCTATCTAGAGGTGCAGAAGCATCTACAGGTGTTGCTGATTCTAGAGTAGATGTGCTGTCTACAGCTCGGTTTGATGCTAAATCACCAGGACGACGATATACACCACGCACCCGTTCTTCGTAGTCATAATCAACTCCTGAGCGTTCATTAAACTCAGGTAAATCATCTGCTTGCTGTCTGGTCATGCCAATAGCATAAACTCGATCAACGTTATAGTCGATGCGCGCGCGTCCAATTGGTAACAATACTTTTTTACCAAAAATCCAGAAACCCAAATCCACGACTAAATAACGGAAATGTCCTTCATCGTCTACTAAAACATCGCTCACGCTACCAATCTTGTCATCAGTGCCTTCCGCATAGACACCAAGTCCTTTAATATCATCACCTTGAAAAGTATCGCGGTAGCTGGGATCAAAATCTTCTAGTTTGTAAAGAGCCATTTTATGTTTACCTCAAATTATTCTCTTTTATCCGTTAATAACTAAAGTATAAATTTATATATTTTTTGCCATCTGACCAACGACTGAAGTAATGGGATATTTTTTTATCTCAAGTAGTATATTTTTTTATAATTTATATAATGCTTAATCCTAAATTGGCTCATATAAATTAAATATTTAAAATTGCTCAATCAGTATTTTAAATTTATTAATTTTAATTACAATTTTATCTACACAAAACTAGCTAATAAATATCATTTTATCTAATCTAGGTAACTCAGCAGCACTCAAGATGCCTGTAATATAAGAGTTATACCAATTTTAAAAATGTGACAAATTGTAGGGACACGGCATTGCTCATACGTGTCAACTTAAGCTAAAAGCTATATAGGGCGAGTGTTGTACAAAAACCCTCGCCCTCATCCCCTAACCCCTTCTCCCGCAGGAGAAGGGGAATTAAATCTCTTGCTCCCCTCTCCTGGTGGGAGAGGGGTTGGGGGTGAGGGCAAAAACCTTGCAACCAATGGGGTTTCACGTTAAGTTGACACCAATGGGCATTGCCTTGCCCTCTAGAATATATTGATGTATATCATCCTTATCATAAAAAAATAGATGGGTTAATAACACCCATCCATATTTTCTAGTGGAATTGTGAGCTTTTACGTCAGTTTGTTCTAAGTAGAGGACTGCATATAATGGATAATATGTCGTTCTCTTGTGAAAATAAAACTGGATTTGATATCTTGAAATCTTGAATGTGACTAAATTAAGTTATCTCTACCAGGAGCAGTTTCATTCACATTCAAATTACCGGAAGTATCAATATCTAACTCTTCACGGCGAATTATCTCTTCTGCTTCAACGGTGTCGCTATCAACCACTTTTCTGACTCGAACTTCTTCACGCACAAAAGTTTCTTTCCGAATCTCAGGGGTTTCTTCGTAAACTTCTATGCGTGCTACTTCTCCTTCTTGGAACTGAGATTCTCTTGCATCTACTACAGCATCTTCTACTGTAGGAGTAACTCTTTCAATGACAACGCGCTCTTTTTGAATAGGTACGGAAACTTGTGCAGTTTCAGTTTCAATGCGCTTACCAACTGTAACTTCTCCAGCCTTAACCCGATTTTTGTTAGCAATCAATCTTTCTTCATAAAGTTTGAAAGTTTGATGATCCCGCTCATTCAAATCGTATAAATCAGGCTCTTGGTAATTATAGCTGTCCCGGTCGTAAGTGAATTGGCTATTTGGCGAACGATAAGTACTGCGGACATTCTCTTCATAGTCGGGATCGACGACTAAGTTATCTCTATATTCAGGTAATCTTGCTACCTGTTCTTTACTTAGTCCATCAACATAAACACGTTTTTGATCATAATTAATCCGAGACAACCCTATTGGTAGTAATATCTTTTTATCAACCGCATCTAAACTTGTATTAATAACTAAATAGCGAAATCTTCCATCTTGGTCAACTAAAGCATCATCAACCGAACCAATTCTATTTCCACTTTCAGTGTAGAGATCCAAGACTTTAACGTCTTCACCACCAAATATTTCCTTGTAGTCGGGTTCAAAATCTTCAAGTCTGTAGAGAGGCATAGGTTATTCCAATGTGGCTGAAAATATCTATGCATTAGCCTAAAAATTATAGAATTATTTTTCCTCCTGCTGGCGACTGAATTCTAAAAAAAGCTTCATGCTTAATAGGTGAAAAAATCAGAAGTAGCAACTAATTTAATTACCATTTGACATATAACTTAAGATATAGGAGTCTCGTATAATTGCTGAAATTACTTGCATGGCTAGAGAATAGGGAAAAATATTCTTAAAAATTAACTAAAAGCCTTATATAAAATTAAGCTTATTAGGTGAACGATATATTTGTAATCTAGAACACAAATTATCCCAAGGTGAATTATTAAGGTTTCCTTGGATATTGGCTGCTTATGTTAAGCGCGATCGCAATCTTAAATTATCACAGCCTCATCTCACACCAGCACCACTCGCTTTACGTTTAGTTCACAGAACTATAGCAAACTTATGTTGATTTATTTCTACTGAGTGATTTAATTGGCAGTTAGTTTAGAGTGAAATTAAAACCTCGCTCATCAACATGGAAAAGTTTTATGTGGAAAACTGTGTTCTTCACACTGATATTATTGATTGCTTCAGTGTTACTAATTGCTGAAACTACCTTTGCAACTCCTTGGATTGAAGGAAACACATGGCTTGCTTACCCTGCTTTAAACGCTTCTAAACCTGAGGTAAAACCATCACCAGAATTGCCAAAGGCTAATGATGCAGTGGCAAAAAATCAACAACCTCAAGAAAGCAAAACAGAAAGTCAGAATACAACCTCAGAAACACAATCAGCTATTAAGACCGTTCGACCCCAAACTGCTAATCCTTACGATATAGATGCGATGGAAAAATATAATGAGGAAAATTACGGCGCTGGTAACTAGTACAACACGGCATAAATAAATAGACCATATTGGTGGGAGAATAAATAATCAGGTTAAAACCCGTTTTGGGCGCGGATTAAGGAATCAAGGTGTGGCTAGATTAAATCCTAAAATATTAAATTTAAGCGATGGCGAGCGGGATCAACTCCAACAGTTGATAAACAGACACAACACGCCGCAACAGATAGCGCTACGAGCCAAAATAATTGTCATGGGATCAGAGGGTCAAAATCATCGTGAAATCGCCCGAAATTTAGACATAAATCGTCAAACGGCGCGTTTATGGCGAAATCGGTGGTTGGAAACTGAGGGGAAAGAATTATCAATTGAGCAGAGATTACAAGACTCTGAGCGTGTTGGCGCACGCCCGAAGTTTAGTATGGAACAAGTAATCGAGTTGTTTGCATTAGCTTGTTCCCCACCATCCGATTATGGAAGACCAATAAGTCATTGGACAGCAAGAGAACTAGCGAACGAAATCATCAAACTTGGAATTATTGAAAGCATATCTGTCCGCCATGTTGGAAGATTACTTGAAGAAGCAGAACTTAAACCTCACCAGAGCCGCTACTGGTTAACCCCCCCCTGAGGACGAAGAATTTGACGCAAAAGTTGAAGATATTACTGGTTTATACATCAATGCGATTGAGCGGCATCTTCAGGGAGAACGTACAATATCCATTGATGAAATGACAGGAATTCAAGCTACTGAGCGCTTAGAAAAAGACTTACCTGTGCGACCAGGCAAAGTCGAAAGAAGGGAATTTGAGTATATTCGTCACGGCACGCAAAGCTTAATTGCCAGCTTTGATGTTGCCACTGGTCAAATTGTCCAGCCGACTTGTTCAGATACCAGAACGGAAGTTGATTTTGCCCTTCATGTTCGCCGAACAATTGAAACTGACAGTGATGCTAAAAAATGGCATCTGATTATGGACTGCCTTAACACTCATCAGTCTGAGTCTCTAGTTCGTTTAGTTGCACAAATTGAAGGTTTGAATATTGACCTGGGTATTAAGGGAGAAAGTGGCATCCTTAAATCAATGAAATCCCGCACTGCTTTTTTGAGTGATCCAACACACCGGATTGTGTTTCATTACACACCTAAACATTCCTCTTGGCTCAATCAAATTGAGATTTGGTTCAGTATTTTGGTTCGCAAGTTACTCAGAAGAGCCAGTTTCGTCAGTCAGGATGATTTGAAAAATCGAATCCTCAAGTTTATCGACTACTTTAATCAAACAATGGCTAAACCTTTTAAGTGGACATATAAGAGCAAAGTTTTGGCTATTTAATGGTCTGCTTATTTCCGCCGTACTGTACTAGTAGCCCCTCAAGCAAAAATTTCTGGATTTGGGTGGGGAAAAGGTGAAGCGGTTAAAAATCTTTTCCCTTTACCCCAGCTTATTTAGCGATTTACTCAGACTAAAGCGTCGTAATTTGCGAAATTGGTAGCGCAGGTGCTGTTTTCACCGGGTCGAGGCCACCTTGACCAATTTCAAACTGAGTCATCATGGCATGGTCTTCGTGAACAAGATTATGACAATGCATCATAAATTTACCTTTGATGTCTCTATTATCCCGACTGCGAAATTGAGCAATTACTCTTACTAATAGTACACCACCGCCTGCTAAACTTAGTTTAATCGCCTCTCGTCTGGTAATCTTCATAATTTGTCTTGCCTATAAATGACCCAGCAATTCCACTATTTCTTGACGAATAGTTGGTTAAAAAATAAGCAATTAGGAAGACTCAGGAAATTGATTTTATCTGACAGCAGAACTTGCACCGCAAAATTAATGTACAGTCCACTATCTATGAGTGCAAATAACCGTTTAAGCACAGATAGGCTGTACATTACTTAATATTGTCTTCCGTTTGCATCCAGGAGTACGCCAATAATAGATATATTTCTATCTACTGAATATAAAAAACAATCTAGGACTTTTTGGAAGTAATTGATTTATATAGATATAAAAATTTAAACCTTAGTACTTGTTCATTCAGAAATATAGAATATCTTAAGTACATGAGGTACCACAATTAATAATAATGTAACTATTGTAGTGCGGGCATCTTGCCTACCATAGGTGTATATAACTCAGATAAAATTCGCTGAAGTACATCAGCAGAAATAAAGATATATGACGCAGCCTATATTAAGAATTATTGATTGCTCTTGGCTTCACTCATAAAACTATGGTTCCCAAGCTCTAGCTTGAGAACCATAACTTACACTTAAGGGAACACTAATATAGCTGAAATCTAGGAATTCGACAAATCCCTGCCTGCGATCGCAATTTTGCTTCCAACACAACTTGAGTTATAGCTTCGATAAAGAAGCCTCAACTAATTTTTTAAATTTCAGGTATGCTTCTGGTGCTGTCAGACCGATTGCATCCTCTTCATCTGGGATATAGAATACTGGGCTATCAGCATAGTGACGAACAACAAAAGAAGGAATAAGTTTCAAATTAACTGCCTTTCTTCCCCATGATTCTGCTTGTTCTGCTAAGGTAGCTTCATCGTGAAATGTGTAGTGGTTCATAACAATAATAGGGGCTTGAGTTTCTTTATGAGAAATTACGTAGCACTGTGGGCTGTTAGGTTTTCCTGTAGGGCAGGGATTGATTAATTAGTAATTGATTGAACTCAACTCGCAACAATTGGATAGGCAACACTTCATCAGGGTTATCTTCAGACTTGTCTAGCACCACTACCATCGTCTGAGTTTCGAGAGAGTGAGAAAAAGAAGTCTTGCATCAGAGTTGGGCATTGGTTTGATGACAAGTTGGCACGATGTAAAATGATGAATATCAGGAGTTCAAAGATTTTTTAACTTCTGATTTTCATCTTACTGATTTGTTATAAACACAAAATTTGAGGAACTTGTGAGGAATACCTATCAGGTCAAAAAATTACAGGTCTCAAGGTAATCACCACAGAAAAATCTATGGTTGTAACCCATGAAGCTCAAGGTTATCTATCAATTTTTGTAGAGCAGGTATTTTGTTCACTACGGCTGTAATTAGCAATGAAAAAAAATTCCCGTTGCCAACTGAGTAACAACGGGATCAATAGAATTTTATATAAATTGAACTATCGATAAGCGACCTGTGGGCCTGCCCAAACTTCTGTTAGCTTTTGACCGAAAGTAATAGGCTGATCTGTATCTGTATTTGTAGTTACAGTTTTACCATCACTTGCTACTTTCACTAAAGGCCAGTCTTCTTCGCCTAGTTCGCCAGCTCTAAATAGTACGTGATCTGGTTGGCTCTTACTCCAGCCTAATAACACTGCAATCTTTTCATGTTCATCTTCTGCTTGTGCCGGAGACACAGTGTTAGCCAGATTATTTTGTCGATCCCAAATCACTGCACGATCTGTAGAATCTGCTGTATTGAATATACCTTCAAAGCGACGAGCTAAGAAGCGATCGCCTTTTTCTGACCAACTTACAGGAACTAATACACCAATTGTGCCATTTGGCTGGATTGCTTCTGAGGATTGGGCTTTTGTTGCTAATAGTGGATCGTTAAGTATAGAAGTTGAAGCAATCACCCGTAATTTCTTGGTTTGGACATCTTCAACAAACAAAACGCTAGTAACGCGGCTATTGTACATTTGGGGTTGTACTTCTAGGCGTACTCTACTATAAACCACATACTTACCATCCGGAGAAACTACAGGTACACTGCGGTAGTAACGGACTCCGGAACGACCTTGAGAACTAAAAGCTTCTTGAGTAGCTATGATCCATTTCCAAGGAATTGGATGGGGACTACCTATAGGATCGGCTTGTGCTGCTTGCTCTGGCCCTGGTTGCTCCGAAACAGGAACTTCTGTTGCAAAGTTTGGCTGTGCGTCTCTAGGAAGCGGTTGAGTTGCTGTCAAAGCTTGAGCAATCTTTAACTCTTGTACCTGAGAATTACCTGCTGTCAAAGATTGGATTTTCGAGTCTTTTAATTTTTTCAATAAATTTAATTGACTAGAACTTAGCTTTGTGGATGGTGCGAGTTCCACTTTTGATAATGGATCGCTCACAGGTACATTGCTGCTAGGTACAGAGTGAGAATTTGCTGCTACTGCCGAAGGGTCAATTGCTTCTGGTGGTAATAATTGTGGTTCCCCAACAGTAGCCATTGCTTGTGGCTGAGAGTCAGATTCTCCTGTCAATGAATCAATTGCAGTTGCTTTTAATAATTCAGTTACATTAGGTTCATTAGCAGTAGCTATTTCTACTGGTGCTGAACTTGGTTTTTCTATATCAGGAGTGCTATTTGCTACTTCTGATTGTTTAGCTGAGGTAGAGTGACCTGATGCTGCCACGAGAGGTGCGATCAGTATCGCAACGACAGCATATTTAACAAATGGTTGCACGCGGAACCATCCTGACAGCAAAAGAGGTTTAAGCATGTGTTGACTCTCTAGGGGGTGGCAGTTGCTGTGTGGGGAGCAAGCCTATGCAGCAATGAATTAGGCTATGAATATAGGTATAACAAGAAACTAAATACTTTAACGAGATAATTTGTTCAAATTTATGACTGCTTTACAAATTTTAAGTATCATATTTAACTCCTTGTTTTCCTAGTATACTGTTATCTGCTATTACAGTAGTAATGCAGATTAACCAAGCAATATAAGGCACCAAATAAACTATTCAGTATTCAGCATCTAATACCATAACCGTACCTAGGGGTATCGGGATATAGGTATTAAACGCAAATTCAGACAGATAACAACTACAGCCAAGATTCAAATAACCGGGCTGTGAGGACTTTGTTTGAGGATAGCTAACCGATAAGCCGCTTCCTTATATATAACCTGCGACAATAGCGCAGAAGCCGAATCTAGGGGAGTTTGAGGCGTTAGTTGAAAAGCTAGCAAAGCTGACGCGCAACATATTGACTACTCAAAAACCACTACTAGTATCTACTCAAGATCGTAGTTTTGTCATCTGCTCTACATTAATTGTGAGAAGACAGTGACATTTTAGCGATGTAAATACACCTACAGCTAACTTTAAGGAAACACAAAGAAACGAAACTACTCTTGTAGATGCACAGTGGTATGGTAGCGATGCAGTGATTTTCCTTCCGCGATTTAAAATCCCCAGGAATTGTCGTCAGACATCGCCAAAGAATTAAGTTTGCTAGAGCAAAAGCTGTTATTACTAGCCTAGTTGCTACCTAACATAAACTTAATTATAAGTCTATCAAGGAACCTTGAATTTCACCAATATCAAAACACTTTAGCACCAAAAAACTTAATTTGTTAAAAGTTTATGGTGTAAAAGTCAAATATTCAAGGTTAAGTATCCATAGTCTCAGTTTTATGGGGCTGTTACGCTTGACTCTTGAGTACAGACGCGGTTAATTACGTCTCTGTGAATCTTGATCCTTAACTATTAACCCAGATGAAAATCGTATTTTTTGGTACTCCTCAATTTGCTGTTCCTACTTTAGAAAAATTACTACATCACCCAGAAATTGAGGTTTTAGCAGTAGTTACCCAACCAGATAAACGCCGAGAAAGAGGGAATAAACTAACACCTTCTCCTATCAAAACTCTTGCTACTGCTTTTAATATTCCAGTATGGCAACCCCAGAGGCTGAAAAAGCATACTGCAACCTTAACTAAACTCAAAGAATCAGGTGCAGATGCGTTTGTGGTTGTCGCATACGGGCAAATATTGTCCCAAGCAATCTTAGATATGCCTAAGTTGGGTTGTATTAATGTTCATGGCTCAATTTTGCCCCAGTATCGGGGTGCAGCTCCCATTCAGTGGTGCTTGTACAATGGTGAGCTAGAAACGGGGATTACAACGATGTTGATGGATGCGGGTATGGATACAGGGGCCATGTTGCTCAAGGCTACTACACCTATTGAGTTACTGGATAATACCTATAATTTAGCCGATAGGCTGGCGACCATTGGTGCTGATTTATTAGTGGAAACCTTATTCAAACTTCAACAGCAGGAACTTACCCCGATTCCTCAAGATGATAGTGCTGCGACTTATGCACCATTAATTCAAAAACCAGATTATGGATTGGATTGGTCTAAGAGCGCTATGCAATTACATAATCAAATTCGAGGCTTTTACCCTAACTGCACAGCTAGCTTCCGCAACCAAGTTGTGAAAATTACTGCTACCGTTCCCCTTGGTTGTGCTTATAGCTATCAGCTACCACCAGAATTAGCAAAAATACTTGATAAATTGCCTGATTTGTCAACTTTATCTGGTAGCCCGGGAGAAGTGGTAAGCATTACCAAGGGAATTGGCGCTATTGTCCAAACTGGCGAAGGTATGTTGTTGCTACGAGAGGTTCAGTTAGCTGGGAAACGTCCTCAATCGGGATGGGATTTCGTTAATGGTACCCGCTTAACTGTAGGAGAAATGTTTACAAATGGCTAAGGGAGAAATTATGTAGTCGGAATTTCATCCTGGCTGTTTTCGTAAAAACGGCAAGAATCACAAGGGCCACTGGGATTGACTGCACAACGTACAATTTCTGAATGGGCATTGAAGCTACAGGTAGCATCGCCAATTACCCATCGCCCCTTTACCAAACTTTTCTCAGATGGCCTTTGAGCAGATTGTACGTAAAGGGCTATATTATGCAAGCGGTAGCGCCCTGCTTTTAATTGATATTTGTGGCGGCGTTCTAAAACTGCGTAGGTTTTACCGTCAAAATCGAGATAGTTTCCCGGTTGCGGTGTCCAATCAAGCTGCGTTCTACCGAGGTACTGACGCGGATGCGTCAATATTACCTCGGTTGGTAAAGAGTCTGGCTCCATAAGCTGATGTGATGTGATTTACATTATAAAAATGGTATCGTAATAACCTCTTCTAGCTTATCGAATTTAGATTATAATTAGTAGTTTGCTGATTTTCCTAATAGTTACTATCTAGCGATCGCATCTCATAGTTGCGCGAATTTATCGGTTATTAAAGCTACTAAATAAACAGCGCGATCGCATATTTTAAACACTCTTGATTCAAGGGCGATCGCGCTTCAAATTATGATTGACAAAATGCTATGATTGGCATCGAAATCAATCTAGGCGATCGCTTAGTCTGTGCTGAAGTTGTGTTTTGCATTCCGGCTCAACCTGCTAAGTACCATATGCGACTGTCTTGCCTGCTCTTTGCTGTTTAATATAGATTGAGTTTAGATTCATAAATCTTCACAAAGGCGAAGCGCTGCTAGGGAGTCGGTAAAGCCGATTTCAGCCTATGATGTGGTTGATTTATTAGGGGGAACAGGCGATAGAGACCATGATCAAAAAGGCAAATTTTCCAGCCAGCCTATTACATTGTTTAAAGTTATGTAGCCTTTTGATTACGGAGCCTCAGCCACTGCGGTAAACTATGCCTTGATTATAATTCCTTCGCAGAGAAGAACACTCGAAAGGAGCCTTTTTTCAATGTCTCATACCGTAAAAATCTACGATACCTGCATTGGCTGCACTCAGTGTGTCCGCGCTTGCCCTACTGACGTATTAGAGATGGTACCTTGGGATGGCTGCAAAGCTGCTCAAATTGCCTCTTCTCCTCGTACAGAAGACTGCGTAGGATGCAAACGTTGCGAAACCGCTTGTCCCACAGACTTTTTAAGCATCCGGGTTTACCTTGGTGCTGAAACTACTCGCAGCATGGGTCTAGCTTACTAGGTTTTTGAGGAATTCATTTTAATTTCTCATTTTGCTCGCAATCTATTGTCTTAATTAGCAAGCACCTTTAGCAACGTAGGGTGGGAACTTGCCACCCTACAGTATCGTTCTTTAAAAATAGTGACTATCAAAAGGAGTAATACGCTCCTTTTTTCTTTGCTAAAATGTCACTTCTATGATACCAACTTAAACAGGTTGGAGTCATCCTCAACAGGGAATGGTGAACTAAATGTGCGGAATTGTTGGCTATATCGGCACCCAAGCAGCAACAGAAATCCTACTAGCTGGACTAGAAAAACTCGAGTATCGTGGGTATGATTCTGCTGGAATCGCTACCATCTGGGAAGGTGATGTTCAATGTGTGCGGGCAAAGGGTAAACTGCATAACTTACGTTCTAAACTAGAACAATTAGAAACCCCTGCCCAAATTGGTATCGGTCATACTCGTTGGGCAACTCATGGTAAACCAGAAGAGTATAATGCTCATCCCCACTTAGACACAGCAATGCGAGTGGCGGTAGTGCAAAATGGCATTATCGAAAACTACCGGGAGTTGCGAGAAGAATTAAAATCGAAAGGACATCAATTTCGTTCGGAAACAGATACCGAAGTCATTCCCCACCTCATCGCAGAAATTATCAAAAAATCTCCCGCTTCCTTATTAGAGGCAGTGCGTCAAGCAGTTAGCCACTTAGAAGGCGCATTTGCACTGGCAGTAATTTCTGCTGATTATCCAGATGAATTAATTGTAGTTCGGCAACAAGCTCCCTTAGTAATTGGCTTTGGGCAAGGCGAATTTTTCTGCGCTTCCGATACGCCTGCGATCGTTGCCTATACCAGGGCTGTACTACCATTAGATAATGGCGAAATTGCCCGTTTAACACCTCTAGGAGTGGAAGTTTATAACTTTGCCGGCGATAGGCTGAAAAAACAACCCCGGCTGCTGAACTTGAATCCCACGATGGTAGAAAAGCAGGGATTCAAACACTTTATGCTCAAAGAAATTTATGAGCAACCGGGAGTAGTACGCGCTAGTTTAGAAGCTTATTTTAATAATGATGCTCATGCGACTGGAGCTAGCCAGTCACCGATTAATTTAGGTTTATCTGAATCATTCTATGCAGATATCGAACAAATTCAAATCGTTGCTTGTGGCACGAGTTGGCACGCAGCTTTAGTAGGAAAATATTTGCTAGAACAATTAGCTGGTATTTCTACACAAGTACATTATGCTTCGGAATATCGCTATGCACCATCACCTTTGATAGCTAATACATTAATTATTGGTGTCACGCAATCAGGAGAAACTGCTGATACTTTGGCAGCTTTAGCGATGGAAAAAGAACGCCGTCAAGGTAAAGAAGCTAAATATCAAGCGCGATTGTTGGGTATTACCAATCGCCCAGAAAGCAGCCTCGGTCATCTAGTTCCCCATATTATTAATACATTGGCAGGGATTGAAATAGGGGTTGCAGCCACAAAAACCTTTGTTGCCCAATTAATGGCATTTTATGCTTTAGCCTTAGATTTAGCTGCTCATCGTCAATCAATTTCTCCTGATAAAATTGCCGAAATTATTGAGGGATTGCGACAAATTCCTAAAGAAATTGAAGCCACTTTAGAAACTCAAGAAAGTTTAACAGAACAACTAGCCCATCAATTTGCTGAAACTCAAGACTTCATCTTTTTAGGCAGAGGAATTAACTTCCCCATCGCTTTAGAAGGTGCTTTGAAATTAAAAGAAATTAGCTATATTCACGCTGAAGGTTATCCCGCCGGCGAAATGAAGCACGGCCCGATCGCCCTTTTGGATGCTAAAGTACCAGTAGTTGCGATCGCAGTTCCTGGTAGTGTTTACGAAAAAGTAATTTCTAACGCCCAAGAAGCCAAAGCCAGAGATTCTCGCTTAATTGGTGTAACTCCCGTGAAAGATGGCGAAGCAGGCGAAATCTTCAACGATTTATTACCAGTACCAATTGTAGATGAACTACTTTCTCCTCTTGTTTGTGTAGTACCTCTGCAATTATTGGCTTATCATATCGCTGCCCGTCGCGGTTTAGATGTCGATCAGCCAAGGAATCTAGCAAAATCGGTAACTGTGGAATAGGCTATTGATAGAGGTAGTAGCGCCCAAGCTCTACTACCAACCAATGTACAATTCTTCCTAATCTTTTGAGAATTATCTCAAAAAATCTCGTTATTAAAAATTATGCCATGACAAAGGCAACTACAGAGCGTCTGTATTCTTTTGAAGAATATCTGGCTTATGAAGATGGTACTGATAACCGTTATGAACTGGTGGATGGAAAACTGGAACTTATGAATCCACCAACTTTCAGACATTTACTGATTTCTAAATTCATTGAACTAGCATTTGACACAGAAATAAAACGCCTGATTTTACCTTGGCTATGCTTTAGAGAGGCGGGAGTAAGAACGGGATGGCGGAAGTCAAGATTACCTGATGTTTATGTCGTCACGGCTGAACAAGTAAAGGAATTCCTTGATGAGTCGGCTGTTTGTCAGACTGCACCGATATTAGTAGTCGAGGTGGTGAGTCTTGATTCAGTGAAGCGCGATTATCGCTATAAACGTTCTGAATATGCAGCGTTGGAAATTCCAGAGTATTGGATTGTAGATCCAATAGAATCAAAAATTACAATTTTATTTTTGTCAGAAGGATTGTACGAAGAGCAAGAATTTACCGGAAGTGAGCAAATTGTATCTGCAACTTTTCCAGAAATTGTGCTGACAGTTGAACAAATTTTAGCTGCGGGTAATATTGAGTAGAAAAAAATGATGCCTACAGTGGGCTACGCTTCTTGACCAACTACTAGGTTACACTTCGTGGTGAGACACTAAAAATTGCACTAACCATATTTAACCGGAATAAAAATTTTTCAGCAGTTTTATACATTAAATCTGTGTCCTCTGCGTCTCTGGGGTTTCAAATCACAGAGAACACAGAGACAAGAGTTTATGGTGAGAATCGCTAATTTATTTGTAAAAAAAGAGGCAGATAATTTATCTGCCTCAGAACACTATCAGGGATAAAAATTTATGGATAAAGACCTCTGTCAGTTAGTGCTTGTGCTACACGACCAACACCTAAGGTATAAGCTGCTAACCTCAGAGGAATTTGCCGCAACTTCGATTGTTGAATTACTTGATGGTAAGCTTGCACCATCAAATGTTCCATTTCGCGGTTAACTCTTTCCTCATCCCAAAATACGTAAGAAAGACCTTGTACCCATTCCAAATAACTCACGACAACACCACCAGCGTTCGCCAAAATATCAGGTAGGACGATCGCACCTCGGGCCTCTAAAGCCCTGTTTGCCTCTAGAGTGACTGGGCCGTTAGCCGCCTCTGCAATAATCTGGGCTTTGATTTGGTTCACATTCTCTTCGGTGATTTGATTTTCCAAAGCTGCGGGAATCAACACATCACAAGGTAAGGTAAGTAAATCTGCATTGCTAATTGCGTTGGCGCAGCCCGCCTTAGGCATCGCATCTGGAAAACCCACAACACTGCGATGATTTCTACTGGCGTAAGCTTTCACGGCGGGAATATCTAAGCCAGCTTCGGAATATATCCCCCCACCACTGGTAGAAACAGCAATAATTTTTGACCCAGCTTCGTATAGTAATTCAGCTGCGGCAATACCTACATTACCAAAACCTTGAATTACTACTCGCACTCCGTCTAAGGATCTACCTTGATCGGCTAAAGCTTCGCGAACAATAATCATCGCACCACGTCCCGTAGCCATTTCCCGTCCTCTGGAACCACCTACAGAAATTGGTTTACCAGTAACCACACCAGGAACAGCATGACCCACATTCACTGAATATGTGTCCATCATCCAGGCCATCTCACGGGCAGAAGTTCCCATATCTGGCGCGGGAATGTCTACAGATGGGCCGATATCTTTAATTAATTCGCTGGTGTAACGTCGGGTAATTCGTTCTAATTCGCTAGCACTATACTGTTTTGGATCGATCGCAATTCCTCCCTTTGCACCACCGTAGGGAATTCCTAGCAACGCACATTTCCAAGTCATCAGCATGGCTAAAGCAGACACTTCTCGTAGTGTCACCGCCGGATGGTAACGAATACCGCCTTTGTATGGCCCTAAAATATCTGAGTGTTGTACCCGATGTCCAGCAAAGACGCGAATTTCGCCGTTATCCAGTTTTACCGGAATGGAAACTGTAACTACTTTGCGTGGGTGGCTAAGAATTTCTAAGATTCCTTGGTCTAGTTTTAATTCTTTAGCTGCTGCTTCTAAATACCTACAAGCTTGATCAAATGGACAAATATACGCTGGAGAGGCAGGTTCCAGCGGCAGCATAGGTGTGGCAATCATAAAATTTTCTCCCAATCGCGGTATCTTTGCGAACCGGAATATATATATGTCTGGGGAAAAGGTTAAAGGGTAAAGGTGAATGGGTTGTTCTTTCCCTTTCTCCTTTAAGCTATTCTGCTTTTAAGTTGCACAATCCATCGTGAGGGCTGTTGACGGTTGGCAGTCAACGGTTAACCGTCAACAATTAACAGCCCTGATTAGTAGTTATGCAATTTAGACGCGCATTAGCTTAACTGACCAGTATTGATATATGCCTAGCTTATCCTTTCTGATAAAAAAATTAGAGATTTTGTAGTTTTTGTTACAATTTTATTTGATTTTTATGCAAGCAAAGCAAAAGGAACACAGATTATTGATTCTGTGTTCCTTTATGATGAGGCGATCGCTTTTCCGGAATTAGCCTTGTACGAACACCTCAGGCGTAAAACTGCCGTGCAAACCGTAGGGGATATGATGCTGGAGATGCAAACGCGCGATCGCACCTTTATGCAAATCTTGTGCATCCAAAATCACTACATCTGATCGATCATGAGCCGCATCATAAACTAAAGCCAACAGCCAGCCGTCATCTTCTGTTTGAGAATTAGGACGGGGAACAAAAATTGGCTCGCCCGTAAAACCGCGTGGTGCTGCACTCCACAGTTGTCTTTCACCAGAATCTAAATCGATTTTCAAAATTGCTTGTAAAGGAGCATTACCTGTTTCTGCATGAGCTGCACCTATATATAGATAACGATATTGGCGACCTACATTATCTGGATGAATAGTAGGAAACTCACAGCAACGGCTTTCTATTAATTGTCTTTGAACTGTGCTATTTTGCAGTTGCAGTGCAAACCGCCAGAGTTGTCCCGGTGCAAGTGCGTCAAAGTTAACTTGGCGAAAATCGCTTTCGGGTTCGACTTGAGATAAGGAATCGTAGCAAATCGAGTCAATGATAATTTCATCCCCCACCTCAAAAGCATTGATGTGATGAAAGATGAAACCTGATTGAGTTTCTAGAATTTTTACACCTGTTTTCGCAGTTTCGGGGTTGCGGGGAATGACTATGATCCGAGTTGGCTGATTTGGCTGAAACTTGATACATTCCCCAGCCGAACGGATTCCCAAAACAAAAGGTAAGGGATTGAAAGTCACAGGATTTTGTAAGAATATGCAGTAATTTGGCGTAATTACAAAATCGTGAATAAAGCAGAAACCCGGCACACTATGAGCGTGTTTTCTAATAATTTCTCCTGCTGGGTTTAGCTCAAAAATCGTAATTTTTGTAGATAGTCCCGGCTGAATTGAAAAGTTGACCAAACAAGGCGCGCCATTATCTTGGTTACAGCTGGGGTCAAGGCGGGGATGAGCGCTAAAAGCTTCACCTGTTGATAATACACCATTGAAATATTCCCTTCCCAAGGTTTCTAAGGTGTAAGGGTCGAGGTGATGAGGTTCAGCAGCTTCCCACAGCGCTAAAAGTTTACTACCCCAGTAGATGACGTTGGTGTTAGCAATATCTTTCATTTTGAAGTCAAAGAGATTAGCTAGCCAACCGCCGGGTTTTTGCGTACCAAATACACCGCGATACAGAATTTTTCCCGCTTTTTGTTCTGCTAAATAGCCTTCAGTGCGGATAAAGCGATTGCGGAAATGGGCACGACCATTAATAAAGCTAATGCGGCTAATCATGCCATCACCATCAAAGGGGTGATGAATCTGTTGACCGTTGATATCCAGTAAACCAGGGCCGTTTCTAAATAGCGTACCTTGCAGTTCTGGGGGGATTTCTCCTTCTATATCATCAATCCAGTAATCAAATTCTTGCTTTAAAGATTGATATCCCCCCAGCCAATCTTCACGATTGTAGGATTTTTCTAAAATTGCGTTTTCTGAAAGTTTTGAACTCTGCATCTGCTATATATTCTTAAAAAGGTGAAGGATAAAGAATGAAGTCACCCAATTTTAGATTTTGCGGAAAGTTGCGTGCGGGGGTTCCCCCCGTTGAGCAAACTTTTCAAGACGGATTTACGATAGCGCAGCGTTAGCGAGTCCGCGAGCGTCTTTTGGATTGACCTCTCCTTATAAAGAAGAGGCTTAAGTATTGAATGATTTTTTTGCTCCTTCTCCGTCAACGGAGGAGCCACTCTCGTGGGCGGGTTTCCCGACTTGAGAGAAGTGGCGTGAGACAGTGTGGTGGGCGGGTTTCCCGACATAAAGCAACTGGCGTAGGCTTGAAACCGTTTTTTGGATTTTATTTTTAGATTTAATCTAAAATCTAAAATCTAAAATCCAAAATTGTCTCGGTCAGAATCGATAAACGCTTAAATCTGGAATAATGCGTTATCTCTTGTTAGGCGAAGTAATACCAATTCAAATAATGTTTGCGACACATCAATATATTCTAGATGGCACGCCGTGCCGTGCCCCTACAATCTGTTGCATTCTTTTTTCCAATTGGTATTATTCAACAAAAAACCGAACAATAATTTTGGAGGGGGTTTGGGGGACGCAACCGTCACCCAATCGGGGGTTTGGGGGAGAATCCCCCAATTCTTCTGGCTTCTTGAATCAGTGATACAAAATCAAAAAATGTTCGCGACGCATCAATATATTCCAGAGGGCACGGCACGCCGTGCCCCTACAATCTGTCACATTCTTTTTTCAAATTGGTATAATTTCACACTTCTGACTTCCGACTTCAGCCTTCAGTTAACTCGGGTAATGGTAGCCTCAACGTCAGTGATCAACTCAGGTAAAAATTGCTCACCTTGAGTTGCTGAGGCTGGTTGCAATGCCGTAGAAATTTGACTTTGCTCTTCTGCTGCTGGTAGCCAGTTCAGAAATGGTAGTGGTAACAAAGTGCTGAGGTTAGTAATCATCACCAACAACCACAGAGAATCAAAATTAGTTTCTGTAATTCCCAGCCAATGCATGATGATGGCCCCAAATTCATAGGAAACCATTCCTGCTAAATTCGACACCGACATTAATAAAGCAAATAATGTCGCTTCTACTCCCGGTGGGCAAAGTCTAGCAGCCAGTACCAAGACAGGCATATAGGCGATTTGCCCCATGACGGTGAGAATTAGACTATCACCTAAACTAAACCAATGGTCATCTATACCTAAAGCGCGGTTGGTGTGTGTAACTAATAGCAGCATTGTCATTCCTAAAGCTGCTGATAGTACCGTACTCCAACCAAAAATCACGCGAAAAGGTGAGCTTTTCAGGTATCGCTGGAAAATCCAAATCCCTACTAAAGAAGCGAGATTTGTAACTAGGCGCACTCGTCCCAAAAATTCTGGGGCAAAATGTAATTCGTTGGTGGTGAAGAAGAAAAAGGCTGAGTCAGCAGTTGGTGTCGCTTGCCAAATAAAGACAAATGCTGTTGGTAACCAAATTGCCTTTTGGGTGACAGCTTGGCGGAGTTGACTCAGTTGATGCTTAACGCTGACACTGTTATTTTCAGAGGAATTTTCCGCACTTTTATTGACAGGAGATTCGGCAATTAACCAAGCGACAGCCGAAACTAATAAGGGAAAAATGGCGGTAATCCAAAATACAGTATGTGTAGAGAAATGCTCTAAAAGCCAGCCGCTAAAATATGCTGTAATCAAACCACCAAATGCAGAAGCACCCCAGCAAATAGATTGTAGTGAACCTGCATCAGCTTGGGATTCTGCTCTGGCGCGTTCGACTACTAAGGAGTCAACGATCACATCGCTGACTGCAACTGAAAGCGACCCCAAGGCGATCGCTAACGTTGCTGCCCAGGTAGTATGAACTAATGTGGCGAGGCTTACCCAGGAAATAGTTCCTAATATCCCCGATAAAATTAGATATGGACGGCGGCGATAGCCAAAGATGGGCAAGCCATCGGAGATAAAACCAAATACTGGTTTAATAATCCAAGGTAAGGCGACTATTCCTAGTAGCGCCGATACTTGGGTGGGACTCAGCAACAGTTCATCTTTGAGGAAAAAGCTGACGGCTAAACGCGCCAACCCTAAAATGCCTTGGACAAAGTAGACGGTAAGAATGGCGATTAACTCGGCACTGGGTTCATGGCCGAAGAAAATTTTCTGTTTTACTGAGTCTTTGACCTTGGACAAGCCAGAGGAGTGAATCAGCATTAGGTAAATATTTTTTAAGCTTTATCTACTTTTCTATATTATCTATGTTCTGAGAAATGGGGGTAAAGGCAGAGCCAGCGATCGCGGATGCACAAATTCCCTACCCAAAGGGAAAGTTCTCATTAAAATCGTTGAAAATGTGCTTAAATATACCTTTTGAATGTGATTGCTACTTAAAAAGCAAGTTTTATAATCAACCTGAAAATTAAATGCGATCGCACTCACTCAGATAATAGCGACCAAGCTAAATCATCAATTATCTTCTGTCAAGGTGACTCTGAAGAGTTTGTGGTAATTTTTTTCTTACGCTCTAGTCAAATATTGATACTTATTTACACAGTCACAAGCTTTGATATGTGAAACTTAGATTATTAGTAATTTTTTATACATTTTTATCTCAAAAAGTTAAATTAAGTACATGAATAGAAGTGTACTCAATACTGCTCGGTTAAGGTTTTTCAACTCGGAATTTGGTTTGGGGAAAAGGTGTACCCCTGCGCTTAAGCAAGCAAGCTACGCGTAGGGTCTGTGCAGGAGAAAGGGTAAGGGTTAAAGGTTTTTTTTCTTGCCCCTTTTTCCCTTCCCCTTTTGCCTTTAACCGACAAGTATTGGAAGTATACCTAACGATAGGGTAGCTTCTGTAACATTAGTGATATCTGCTGTAATTAGGCATTTCAGCAGGCTTTTTGATTGATAACCCTAGTTGCAGATCAATGATAATTTTTATACTTACAGTTATTTTTATGAAACAATAAACTGCCTATTTGGCATAACTATCACACTTTAGTTTCTGGTTAAGATTAGTTCATGATTAAGTAAATTAATGATTACTATCTGATGGTTGCAAAGTGAATAATCATCTGTAGCCAAAATTCCTTGTGATCGCCTTCAGTAAGTGATTTGCGGCATTAAGATGATATTGATACATATCATTGATTCTGCTAAATAAAGGCCCTCATTAATGAAAGCGATCACTGATTGTCGATGGCAATGCATAAATTGCCAATTAATTCTGTAGCCGCAATTATTTAAATATAAATACGAGAGAAAAATATTTTGATATCTTGTTATTTATTCATAGGTTAAATAATGCTTAAATAACAAGATATTTTAGGTTAATTTAACTCCCTTTTATAGATTAAAAATTATTAACTAAAGTATTGATAGTCATAAGGTAGACAGATAAAAAATTTCTAGCCAGAAATGAAAAATAATTTTTTAGCCCAGCTACCCTAGGCAAAAATTAAAATACAACAAGCAGAAGCAATCTCATGAATAGATTGAAAGCGTTCAAGTTCCATTGGAACATTGACACACAAATCTTCTCTTGAGCAGCTGTATTTTCCAAATTGCTGTCCTCTGGCTTTCTTTGCCACTTCTAAGAAATTAAACTTAACTATATTACTATTTAGCGATATTACCAATTTGAGAATTAGATTGACAAAAATAAATGTATATAATTTCTGTACATCTGGATGAGATTTATGCGAAGATAGCTAGGTCAACAAGTTTTTCGTTTTGATTGTCCAAAAATTAAGTTAATTAACAAGCGATCGCGGCCTGTCTAGAGTGGCTAACAACAAATCGCCCATAACAATTTCGTCAGAATGACAAGCAAGTTTTACAATTTGTTATCTCCAAGAGAAAATCATAATTTACATAAAAAATTAAGAATCTGATTGGACAAACTGGAGAAGTAAATATTATTCTAGTAGCGTGTTTTAAAAATTACCCTCTAACAAAATCACTTTATCAGGCGAGGTAATTTTCCGAAATCACGAAAGACGCAAGTGTAGGCTTATAAGTTGCCTACTTGAATACACAAGATAGATACTATCTGGCTTTATGGTTTTCCTCATATAAGCCTGTAATCTGGTGGGTTTTGTCTCAATCCCAAAGATCAACTTTTCTTTAAGTATCAAAGCTGTAGATGCGTATTCCTTATCAGGATAACTAGCGACTCAGCTGCTTCTAACAGGAGTGGCATAGAGGGCGCAGTCGTATCTCCTGCAAGGGTAGTATAGTCACAACAGGGTGCTGAGAAAAACATGGGATTTTTCACGAACAACCTGTAACTATAAATACCATAACTGTGATATTTCTATTTCTGTGAGCCGTAACAAGGAAATAAGACAATGACAAAAAATGTTCTCTTTATCATTTCAGAGTGGGGCTACTGGGGCGAAGAACTCATTGGGCCCTTAGAGGCATGTGATGCTGCTGGATATAACATCACCTTTGTCACCCCCAACGGCAAAAAACCAACACCACTATCTGTAAGTTGTGCGCCTGGTTATATCGATCCCCCATTAGGACGTGGCGTGACTTCAGAAGAAATGGGAGCAAAAACCGTCCGCGTTCATGAGTCAGACAGACTCGACAGCCCTAAGAGTTTAGCTGATTGGTTTCCTCTAAGAGCTTATCCTAGCTCTCCTACATATCTCAGAGATATGGAAGCCTACTACCAAAAAATAGACAAAATTATTGCAGAAGAACTAGTCAATTACGATGCGCTAGTGATTGTTGGTGGTAGTGGCGCACTCATTGATTTAGCTAATAATTCCCGTCTACACGAACTCATCCTTGGCTTTGTCAAACTCAACAAACCTATTGCAGCTGAGTGTTATGGAGTTACCTGTCTAGCATTTGCTAGAGACTTCCGCGAGAAGAAGAGCTTGATTTGGGGTAAGCACGTGACTGGGCACCCAATTGATTACGACTACCTAGACGGTACCGGATTTGAAGGGCCCCACGCTATTGATGGCTCTAAAAAGGGATTTGGCGACGGCTATATTAATTTTGGCCCTCCATTCTACCCTCTAGAATTCATTCTCCGTGACGCTGTTGGCCCCGATGGAGCCTTTATCGGTAACGTTGGTCACCAAACCTCCGTTTTAGTTGATTATCCTTTCATTACCAGTCGTTCTACAGCTTCTTCTGTTGAGTGCGGTCGCATATTAGTAGAAGTCCTAGAGAAAGGACTTACCCGTTATGGATGGTAAACCTGATTAGTCTTTGCAACTCAAACAAGATTAATCAATGACCTAAGCACTAATAACGACAGAATCCATGACTCAAAAAACTGGTCGTTTTGCCATTCTTGAGCAATTTCTCGCAGATGGCATCCACTATATGTTTGGTAACCCAGGCACAGTGGAACAGGGTTTTTTGGATGCCCTGTGGGAATATCCAGATCTCAAGTACATTCTGACTTTGCAAGAAACCGTGGCTGTGATGACAGCCGATGGTTACGCTCGAGCTACCAAAAAGCCAGCATTAGTCCAAATTCATAGTGGCGTTGGTTTAGGTAATGCGATCGGCGCACTTTACCAGGCCATGCGTGGTCACGCCCCTTTGGTAGTCATCGGCGGAGATGCGGGTATCAAATATGCAGCAATGGATGCTCAAATGGCAGCGGATTTGGTCGGTATGGCCAAACCCGTCACTAAATGGGCTGCCACAGTCAATGAGCCATCTTCATTGCTGAGAATGCTCCGCAGAGCCATTAAGATTGCCTCTACACCCCCGATGGGGCCAGTTTATCTCTGCCTTCCTCAAGATATTTTGGATGCGCCTGTAGTCGAGCCAATCATACCTACCTTGACTCCTTCTACTCGTGTAGTACCAGACGATGAGACAGTTAAGGCAGTGGCCCAGACTCTAGTAGCTGCCAAAAAACCCATGATTTTTGTTGGCGATGGAGTTGCTTATTCTGGAGCCCAGGCAGAGTTAACCAAAGTTGCCGAACTTCTAGGGGCTGAGGTTTGGGATGTAGACTCTGGAGAAGTCAACATTAGCTATGCTCACCCTCTATATCAAGGGGCGACAGGGCATATGTTTGGCTCTAGTAGTCTGCCAATTACCACCAAAGGAGATGTCAATCTAGTTTGTGGCACTTATATGGTGCCAGAGGTCTTTCCGGAACTAGGAAATATATTTGCTCCCGGCGCAAAGGTGATTCATATTGATTTGAACGCCTATGAAATTGCCAAGAATCACCCAGTAGATGTAGGGATTGTCAGCGATCCCAAACTGACACTGGCTAAACTAGCAGATGCGATCAAAGACATCCTTACTGCACAAGAGCAAAGCGCAGCTCAAACCAGAGCCGCAGAGATTGGTAAGGCTAAAGCAGACAAGATTGCTGCTGCTAAGGCAGCCGATCAAGCTGTCAGGGACTCAGTTCCTCTGCATTTCTCTCGGTTTATGGAAGAGCTTGCACCTCTGTTACCAGAAGATGCAATCTTCTTTGATGAAGCCTTGACCTCTTCACCCAATATCATTAGGTATAAGCCACCCAGCAAGCCAGATCATTATTTTCTCACCCGTGGAGGTTCTCTAGGGGTAGGGATTCCTGGGGCAATTGGTGCTAAATTGGCTAATCCTGACAAAAAGGTGATTGGCTTTACAGGTGATGGCGGTGGGATGTATACCATCCAAGCTCTCTGGACAGCAGCTCGTCATAATGTAGATGCCATATTCATCATTTGCAATAACCGTTCTTACAAGCTATTGCAATTGAATATTCAAGCTTACTGGCAAGAACAAAGTGTTGCCAAGCATGACTTTCCCTTAAGTTTTGACTTGTCGAAGCCAGTACTGCGCTTTGATGAAATGGCTCGTTCTATGGGGGTTGAAGCCATCCGAGTCGAGAAGCCAGAAGAGATTGCCCCAGCAATTAAGCAGGCATTAGCACATAATGGCCCTTTCCTCATCGATGTTGTCTTAGAGGGTGATGTTCGCCCAGACATGATTGGGATTCGGTGTGGTCAATAAAGGAGCTAGGGGATGAGGGGCTAGGAGAGCAGAGGAAGCAGAGGAGCAGAGGAGAAATCAAATACGCCCAATGCCCAATGCCCAATGCCCCATGCCCCATGCCCCATTCACGATTTTGAGTCTAGTTTCATAAGGATGCCTTAAGTATGAGTACTACTACTACACCAGGTCGTCAGTTCTTCGATGAACACATGAAGTACATCGTCGCTAAAGACGTGGTTGGCATGGTGACCAATACCTATACAGAAGATGCGATTCTGTATAATGCTTTTCCTTTTTTAGATACACCACCCCCAAATGTAATTCAGGGGAGAGAAGCATTAATCAAAGCTTTTGAAGGTTACCTAGAATATCAAGGCGAAATTCAAGTTGATTCTTTATACAACTTTTTAGAAACTGACGACGTAATTTCCTTCCAAGCAACAATTACCTCTCCCAAAACAGGTAAGTGGGCAGTAGGTGATGTGTGGGTGCTTCAAGATGGCAAGGTGGCTCGTCACTTTGGTTTTGCTCACAGGCTAGGAGATGCTTAATAACCATCTGGGCTGGTAAGGTGTTTTAGTACTACGAAGGTTCATTTAAGTTGTAAATCTGTTGCGTTGATTAAATCTGCGGTTCTGTAGCAACATCCCAACTTTTGAGTAATTAACTGTTCAATAAAGGAAATAAATCATGAGTGAGCTAGCACCACTAACTCAACCAGAAATTCTAGAATTTGCAAAAGCTTGGTATAGAAAACTAGACATTCACGTTCCTGTGGACGAATATGCTCCTCTGTTAGCCTCAGACGTAGAATTGAGGTTTCCTGAAGCCACAGTTAAAGGCTTTGAAGGATATAGCGGTTGGTACGATCGCGTCATCAATATTTTCTTTGATGAAGTCCATACCGTCAAAGAAGTAACAGTTAAATCTGCGACAGCCGAAAAAGCAGATGTACAGGTGGTGGTGAAATGGGAAGCCAGTGTTTGGAAGGCTCCAGCAGCTACTAGCGAACGCATTGTTTTAGATGCTTATCAAACATGGGAAGTTAAGCGATCGCCCGAAACCAATAAACCAGTAATCTCTGTTTATATAGTTGATGAACTCAAATACTACGAGGGTTCAGCTACATTGTAAATAATAGAGAACTCTTAACAGATAACATGAAAAACAGAAGATTACATAGATAGATTTTTAGCAAAATAAATTATCCCTGATAGAACGGGAAAAAATCTCATCTATTGCTGATTCTATATACAGAATAAAGCTAAAATTATCTGCTTTTTTTGTCTGTTAAGAGTTCTTTTTACCTAGTCTAAAGGGTTTGTGTAATCAAAATTTACGGAGAATCGAAAATATGGGCAAGCCTCCCGATACTGCTTTAGGAAGACTATACGAAGAACATATTCAATTAATCCTGAAAAAGGATATTGAAGCATTATTAAATCAATATACTGAAGATGCAGTTTTAATTAGCAGCTTTGAGAAAGTTCCTAAATATTTTCGCGGACGCAAAGAACTCGAAGAACACTTTCAAGGCATCCTAGGAATTGAAGGGTTACAGACAGATATTGCTTTTTGGGCAGAAACAGAAAATCCCCAAACCCTAATGATTGTTGAAGCTATTACTATGCAGGCTGGGGGACAAGAAGCTAAGATGCGGTTTGCCGATAGTTGGGTTTTGAGAGATGGCAAAATAGCTATTCACTTTGCTGGCATGACTCAATATCCCGATGGCACAGTAGCTTAGATTAGTTACATAATACTGATTTAAATACCATCACAGCAGTTGTTAACCTATAAGTACGTTAGCAGTTAGCGTCTTCATGGGTAAGTCCTGGGTAGAGTATGTGCAGAGTAAATAATTGCTGAGTAATTTATTGACTCAGCAATTATAGCTATCTATTTATTACCGAAATCATGGATTTAACCAATCAAAAAATAGTCATTATTGGTGGTAGTTCGGGAATTGGATTAGCAACCGCAAAAGCAGTTGTGGCTGCAGGGGGAAATGTCGTAATTGCTAGCCGTTCAGAAGCCAAATTAAACGCTGCTCAAGCTGAGATTGGTGAACGGGTAACTACCTTTAGCTTAGACATCACCAATGAAGAAGAAGTGCAAAAATTATTTTCCACAGTTGGTAGTTTTGATGGTTTAGTCATCACTATTTCTGTAGAAGCTATGGGTGCATTTCTGGAATTAGATTCCCAAGTAGCCCGCCAGATATTTGAAAATAAATTTTGGGGGCACTATTATGCTGCTAAATATGGTGCAGCCCAACTCAAACCTAGTGGTGCGATCATCTTCTTTTCTGGTTATGCATCGCAAAAACCAGTATCTAATCTTTCTATCATGGCATCTGTGAATGGAGCGCTGGAAGCATTAGCTCGTTCTTTAGCAGTGGAACTCAGTCCGATTCGAGTTAATGTTGTGTCTCCTGGTTTAGTAGCAACTCCTCTCTATGAAGGAATACCAGCAGAACAACGGCAAAACTACTTTAATTATGTAGCTGATTCTCTACCTGTAAAACGGATAGCTCAACCAGAAGATATTGCGGAGACAGTTCTATATTTAATCAACAACAAGTTTACAACTGGTGCGGTTATTGATGTAGATGGTGGAGCGAGGTTAGTATAAGAGGCTATTTATAAAGTAAAAATAAAATTACTGTAGGGGTTGCCTAACGCATTATTTATGCGGCTATTCCCTACAGCTAAATTTTATTTTCTCTGATTACCAAATTATTTTATGTCCGTAATAAAACCTACTTAAGATTTACTTATAAATAGTCTTGCAATGCTTTAGTAAAAAACTGGTACAATCAGAGAAACAACCAAACAATTGCTTGGAGTTAGCCACAATGTTAAGTGCAGTTAAAAGAACTTGGGCAGGAGTAGACGTAACTGGATTTGACCCTTATAAAGACGCTTTACAAGCACGGTTAATTAATCTTATTTGGAATGATGAAAACCTCAAACAAGAAATTCTGAAAAATCCGAAAGCTGTGTTTGAAAGGGAAACAGGAATTAAATTCCCTGCAGAATTAGAGGTTCGAGTGTTAGAGGAAGATGAAGATGAATTCTATATTGTGATTCCACCTCTACCTCCAACACAAGCCCAATGGGAGAATTTCTATCAGCAAATGTCTGTTTGGTGGACGTTAACATATACATGGTGGTGGTGGATTTACCGCACTAAAACAGAGAACGCTGTACCTTTCAGAGAAGGTTTAGAATCCCTCATCATTGTTCGTTTCATGCAAGATGAATCTTTAAGGCATCAACTTTTTACTGAACCAAAAACAGCTTTAGAAAAGCAAGCAGGTATTCAACTTCCTGCTAATATCAAAGTCCAACCATTAGCAGAAACTCAAAATCTTGCTTATTTTGTTCTGCCGAAGAATCCACAACTAGAAAAGCGTGTAAATGGAGGAGTAGGAGAAGCATGGATGGCAGCCCATACTTGGTTTTGGTGGTTAACATCCTTACGAATCAGAACGTCTGCTTTGGAAGCTACTAATTATAATTAAATATAGTAGCGGTAGGTAACAAGTTATCTCACTCTCAAGAATGCTATTTAAGAAGGCATAAGTCAGAGGGCAGAAGGCAGAGAGTAGAAGGATGGATCAAGATTTTTATCCTTGTTTGCTAAATTGAAAATGCTTCTTATACAGGTACCCATACTAGGTAGTTCCGGATTGCATTTTCATATTTTGATATTTGGTGGCGAAACCTGTTTCATTGGGATTGCCTTCTGCCCTTTACTTTTCTTGAGAACATCACAAATTTGCCCATGAAAGCACAAGTAATTGAAGAACTTGGGGATACTAGCGTATTCAAAGAAGTAGATTTGCCAAAACCAGAAGCTATACCTGGTCACATTTTAATTCGTGTGTTTGCCTCAAGCGTTAACCCACTGGATTATGTGATCCGAGATCCCAAGTACATGACTTATATTACTGATGAAAGATATGCTCAGGCGTTCAGCCAGGCGATTGTACCAGACTTACCAGCAGTGATACATGGTGATGTTGCTGGGGTTGTGGAAGAAGTGGGAGAAGGAGTAAACAAATTCCAGCCTGGTGATGAAGTTTATGCTTGTGCAGGCGGTTTGCGAGGTTTTGGTGGGGCTTTAGCTGACTATATGTTGGTTGATGCTGATTTAGCAGCTTTAAAGCCTAAGTCACTGACGATGGCAGAAACTGCTGCACTTCCCTTAGTTGCAATCACTGCTTGGCTGGCCTTGATAGACAGAGTGCAGATTAAGCCCGGACAGAATGTGTTAGTACATGCAGCTACAGGCGGTGTAGGTCATATTGGGCTGCAACTTGCCAAATGGGTTGGGGCAAAAGTTTTTACAACAGCTTCTTCTGAAAAAAAGTTAGCGATCGCCTATGAATTAGGTGCAGATGTTGCTATTAATTATCGCACGCAAACTGTGGCAGAGTACGTCAAACAGTATACGGATGGCAAAGGTTTTGATGTAGTTTTTGATACTGTTGGTTTCGATAATCTCGATCGCTCCTTTGAGGCTGTTGCAGTCAATGGCATAGTTGCAACCACAATGGCTTGGAATAATCATGACCTGAGTCCAGTTCATTTAAAGGGAGTAACTCTACATGCTGTCTGGTGGGAAATTTCTATGCTTTATGGTATTGATCGCGCACACCACGGCGAGATATTGGCCAAGCTTTCTCAACTCATAGATGAAGGCAAAATCCGCCCCTTAATAGATCCAAAATCCTTTAGCTTTGCTGATATAGCAGCAGCGCATCAATATGCTGAATCTGGTCAGGCAATTGGGAAAATAACTTTGACGCGATAATTTGCTAGCTTGGTATAAATTTGTCTGGAATTTTGGTATAAATTTAGTCTGGAATTGCAGACAAATAATTTAGAACAAGCTACATCTATGGAAATTTCCTTGAGAGTTAATGGTAAAAAATATACAGCAGATGTTGAACCCAATCTACTGTTATTAGACTTGCTCAGAGATCATCTTGGTTTAACAGGTACAAAAGATGATGGCGGTTCGACTTCTGGTGTGTGTACAATTTTACTCAATGGCGTATCGGTAAAAAGCTCATTTGTGCTAGCAGTGCAAGCGGATGGTGGCGATATTGTTACCATTGAAGGTATTGCTAAAAACGGGCAACTGAGCGTTATTCAAGAAGCATTCTGGGAAAAGCACGCAGTGCAAAACGGCTTTTGTACACCAGCAATGATCTTGTCTTCAATGGATCTCTTGCAAAAAAATCCCAATCCTACAGAAACAGAAATTCGTGCTTGGTTAGATGGGATTTATTCACGAGATACAGGCTATCAAAATGTTGTCAGTGCCATTAAATATGCAGCTGAAAAATTACAGCAAAGCTAGGTAGTGGTGACCGGAGTGATGAGGGTGATAAGGGAGAGGTGGGAGATGAGGGAGACAAAATAATATTCCCAATTGCGCCCTGTTCCCTGTTCCCTAGATAAAAATCATATGGAGTGAATAAAGCTATGAAACTTGAAGGTAGTGTAGTTCTAATTACAGGTGCGAGTGGTGGTATTGGAAAAGAGTTCATTCAGGGATTACTAGGCGCTGGTGTTGGGAAAATCTACGCCGCAGCTCGTAGAGTAGAGGCTCTGGAAAGTTTGAAGGCTAATAATCCTGACAAAATTGTGCCGATAAAACTTGATATTACTAACCTAGCTCAAGTTAATGAAGCAGCAGCCCAATACCAAGATGTCAATGTACTGATCAATAACGCTGGGATTACCCATGACCAAGGAGTAATTTCTGCACCAAATATGGATGGTGCACGTCAGGAAATGGAAACCAACTACTTTGGGACAATGGGGATGTGTCGCGCCTTCGCTCCTGTACTAAAAGCAAATGGTGGGGGAGTAATCGTCAACCTAGTTTCTTTCTTAGGTAAAATTAACCTCCCCTTTTTGGGTACATACTGCGCGTCTAAGGCAGCAGAATTATCCCTAACTCAATGTGTGCGTGCAGAATTAGCAGCCCAAGGAACCCTAGTAGTTGCCGTTATGCCAGGTTCAGTCGATACTGAATTTGCTAAGTATTATCCACCGCCAAAGGTTGCACCCGCAGAAGTTGTTAGAGTAGCTTTAGATGCTGTCATTAATGAAGTTGAAGATGTCTATCCAGGCGACCAAGCAACTTATTTGGCAGCTGAACTGCTCAAAGATCCTAAAGGTATAGAAAAATACCTTGCAGGGATGTTACCAGGTATATTGGAGCAGCAAAAACAGCAGCAAGAACAGCAATAGCAATTGAGGTAAAGCACCGATGAAAGAAGTAATAGATGAAGTCGAACAATGGCTAAATCTGGGCCATACTGTAGCATTAGCAACTGTGGTCAAAACCTTAGGTTCCAGCCCTAGGGAAGTCGGTGCTGTAATGGCGGTTAACGATGCTGGAGAAGTTCTTGGTTCTGTTAGCGGTGGTTGTGTAGAAGCAGCCGTGGTAGAAGAAGCTCTGATAGTCATCCAATCAGGCGAACCACGGCTGTTAAGCTATGGGGTCAGTGATGAATTGGGTCTATCGGTTGGCTTAACCTGCGGCGGGACAATTCAAATTTTTATCCAGCAGTTCTCAGACAAATTACATAGCAGTAATCTCAGTTTGAGGGAGATTTTCCAAGCAATTCGCCAATCATTACAGAAACCCATAGCTATCTGTACAGTGGTGGAGGGAATGCAAGCAGGAGCCAAGATGATTGTCAACGACAAGGGCGATCGCTTGGGTTCCCTCGGTAATGCAGAGATTGATTGCATAGTTGCTGATGATGCTCAAGGAATGTTGCATCAAGGGCTGACTAAATTGTCTGACTTTGCTTTAAATGAAGAATGTCGGCAAGCAGAGGTCACAGTTTTTATAGAGTCTTTTGCTCCACCACCTCACTTAATTATTTTTGGTGCCATTGACTTCACGCGATCGCTCTCTGTATTAGCTAAAGTCCTGGGTTACCGGGTGACTGTTTGCGATGCGCGCGATAGCTTTGCCACAGTTGCACGTTTTCCCGCAGCTGATGAGGTGATTGTGGAATGGCCCCATAAATACTTAGAAAGCACTCATGTAGACCACCGGACTATGATTGTTGTTCTCACTCATGACCCCAAATTTGATGTCCCCGCTTTAGTTAGCGCTGTGAGAACACCAGCCGCTTATATTGGGGCAATGGGTAGCCGCAGAACTACTAAAGATAGAATCAGTCGTCTTCAAGAAGCTGGACTGACTGAGGCGGAAATTAACCGGATTTCTGCCCCAATTGGGCTAGATATCGGTGCTCGTACCTCCGAAGAGACAGCAGTTTCAATTATGGCTGAAGTGATTGCCCAAAGAAGCGGGCGTAGTGGCGGACGGCTATCTCACAATGAAAAGCCAATTCACGCCAGATAGTGAAGCATTACTTCAGTAAATCACGCCAGTGGCGTGATTTTCCTCTAGCGATGAAGATTTAGGAAAATTTATGAAAGCAGTACGCACTCATTCCTACGGCAAACCAGAGGTACTTGTTTATGAAGATGCTCTTCTTCCTGGAATTGGTTCAGAAGAAGTTTTAGTTGAGGTTCATGCTGCTGGAGTAAATCCCCTAGATTGTAAAATCCGTGAAGGTCGCATGAAAGCGATTTTTGATTATCCTAAACCCTTCATTTTGGGATTGGATATGTCCGGTAAAGTCGCGGCGATTGGATCAGCAGTGCAAAACTTCCATTTAGGTCAAGAGGTTTATGGAGTTGCAGAAGTGAGCCGTTCTGGTGCTTACGGCGAATATGCGATCGCGCAACCGCAAAAGTTAGCTGCAAAACCAAAAACCCTCGATTATATTCAAGCCGCATCTATTCCCGTTGTTGCTATGACAGCATGGCAAGCTTTATTTGATGTCGCGGGAGTATCACCAGGGCAAACCGTACTCATCCATGCGGCATCGGGTGGTGTTGGGATATTTGCTGTACAGTTGGCTAAGTTAAAGGGAGCCAAAGTCATCGGCACAGCATCAGCTAATAATTTAGAGTTGGTCAAGGAATTAGGCGCTGATGAGGTGATAGATTACAAAACCACTAAATTTGAAGATGTCGTCAGCAATGTAGATATGGTTTTAGATACAATCGGTGGCGATACACGGGAACGTTCTTGGGGAGTCATTAAACCTAATGGCATTTTGGTTTCGTTAATTTCCTCTCTTCCTCCCTCTCAAGCGACTGCTCTAGAAAAAGGCGTTCGTGCGGTGGGATTGGTGATGCAGCCTCAAGCTTCGCAATTAACAGAAATCGCGGCGCTGTTAGATAGCGGCAAAATTAAAACTGTTGTTGGTAAAGTATTACCTCTGGCTGCAGCTCGTCAAGCGCATGAATTGATTGAGAATGGCGGGATTCGGGGAAAAATTGTGCTGCAAGTCGAACAATCGTCAACATAGTTAATAGTTAATCATGAAAATCGGAATTCTCGGTGCAGGTAATATTGGCGGTAATCTGGGTAAAATCTGGGCAGCAAAGGGACATGAGATTTTTTTTGCTGTGCGAGAACCTCACAGTGATAAGGTAAAAGCTTTATTGAATGAGTTAGGGTCTAGCGTTCACACAGGTAGTTTACAAGAAGCTGTCTCTTTCGGAGAAGTGGTGTTACTAGCTGTACATTGGCAAAACGTACCAGCAGTTTTACAAGAAATTCAAGGGCTGATGAGCGATAAAATTCTCATCGACAGCACTAATCGCATGATACCCCCGCCTCCTGATACTACTGGTTCAGCAGCTGAGGATATTGCTAGGGCACTCCCTGGAGCTAAAGTAATAAAAGCGTTCAGTACTCTGGGTGCAAACAATCTCACTAATTTAAAGTTTGGCTCTGAAGATGCTAGCACTTTTATTTGTGGCGATGACCCAAAAGCTAAAGCTATAGTTACCCAACTGGGAGAAGAACTTGGTTTTGATGTAGTGGATGCAGGACTATTAAATACTGCTCCTTTAATAGAGTCTTTAACTAAGCTTTGGGTACAGATATCACGTAACTATGGTAGAGAAATTGCCTTGAAGTTATTGCGACGGTGAAATTTATAGGAATATACCATTCAATTACAGTAGGAAAGAAGATAAATTGATAAATTGAGTTTCTGCTTTTTACCCAACAATTGATTTTAAATTTTATAAATTATCAATGAGTAACTTTTCGTGCGTTACGGCTCAATACTTGTCGGTTAAGGGCAAAAGGGGAAGGGGAAAAGGGGCAAGAAAAAACCTTTAACCCTTACCCTTTCTCCTGCAAAGACGCTACGCGTAGCTTGCTGAAGCGCAGGGATACACCTTTTACCCAAACCAAATTCCGAGTTGAAAATCCTTAACCGAGCAGTATTGCGTTACGGCTTACACCTAACGCACACTACCAAATACTTAATTTATATTAATTAATCTTGTTAAATTTTATAAATTACTAATTAGTTATATATAAAACCAAAATTTTCATCTATTTAAATACATGAAAGTATTTATGCTGATATAAAACAATTACTTATCATAGATAGACAAGACAATATCAATCAAAGCTAGTAATAGAAAAGATTTCCAGATAATTGTCAAACTTGATACTTTTGGTAAAATGGTCAATTTAAGCAACTAGATGAGAATCATCTCCCTTGATTGCTGTCTTAATTAACAGTTATTCTGTTCTTAATTATCAGGGACTTTTACCTTAGTATTGGAATTGACAATTTATGAAAAATCAATGCGTACTAGTGACAGCTAAAGGCGGTTCAGAAAATTTAAAGTTAGTTGAGCAAGATATTTCTGAACCAAAACTTGGACAAGTGCGGATTAAGATTTTAGCAACCGGGGTTTCTAGTGCAGATATATTAATGCGTGAGGGAGTGTATCCGGTAGATCCTCCCTCTTTTCCATTTGTTCCGGGATATGACATTGTCGGAATTATTGACAAATGCGGTGATGGAGTCAACAAATTCCAAATAGGTCAGAAAGTCGCGGCATTAACTAAGATTGGTGGCTACGCAAAGTTTATTAATTTATCAGAAAATGACTTGGTATTAATGCCTGATGGACTTGATCCCGTAGAAGCTGTAGCAGTCATCTTAAATTACCTCACAGCTTATCAAATATTGCACCGCATTGCAGAAGTCAAAGCTGGTGAAAAAGTATTACTTTACGCTGCTGCTGGGGGTGTTGGTACAGCATTTCTACAGTTAGGTCAATTAGCAGGGCTGGAGATGTATGGTACAGCATCTCCAGAAAAACATCAAACAATTATCGAATTGGGAGCCACTCCCATTGACTATAGAAATGGCAATGTTGAAGAAAGAATTAAGAGTCTCACTGGTGATGGTGTAGATGTGGTTTTGGATTCCATTGGTGGAGAAAATTGTTTCCGTTCTTATCAAACTTTGCGACCACAAGGTAGGATAGTAACTTTTGGCGCTTCATTCATTTTGCACGGACAAGCAGAACCAGATTTACAAGAAGTATTCTTTTGGTGGCGTGCATCTTTAGCATTAAATTTAATATCTAAAGATAAACAAGTCTTAACTTATGCCATTTCGACTTTTAAACAAGAACATCATGGCTGGTATTTAGAAGATTTAACAACTCTTCTTAAATTGTTAGCTGAAAAGAAAATTCAGCCGTTAATTGATAAAACAATGAGTTTATCAGAAGCTAAGGAAGCACATCATTTACTTGATACACAAGCGGTAAGAGGTAAGATAGTTTTATTGCCTTAATTTAGAAGAGTTAACTAAAAGAGAATATGGCTCAACCAATATTGGGAACCTCTATTAAACGGCGGGAAGATCCAGAATTATTACGCGGGGAAGCCAAATTTACAGCAGATATCACTCTGCCAAATATGTTACACATGGCAATTTTGCACAGTACTGAGGCTCATGCTCTGATTAAGAGCATTGATACCAGTGTGGCAGAAAAAATGCCAGGAGTGGTGCGAGTAATTACAGGAGCCGATACTAGCGCAATTTTTCCCCTCCCCGTGATTATGAATCCTGGCGGTGCAGAGGCGAAATTTCCACCCCATCCCTATGGCATACCAGCAGGTCAAACTATCTTAGCTATCAATAAAGTACGCTATGTTGGCGATTTTGTGGCTGTGGTGGTGGCCCAAACCCGTCAACAAGCATATGACGCTCTTAAAGGCATTCAGGTAGAGTACGAGCCGCTACCAGTTGTGACTGATGCTGAGGAAGCGCTGCAGCCAGATGCACCGCAACTATATGACAACATACCTGGTAATTTGAACCAGTATGCCAGTTATGGAGATAAAGAAGCCACAGAAAAAGCGATCGCAGCTGCTGAGGTAGTGATTAAGCAAAAAATTCGCATTCCCCGGGTGATTGCCAATTCTAGCGAAACCCGAGCCACGATCGCAGATTACAATCCCGAAACTGGAGACTATACCCTGTGGACAAATACCCAAATTCCCCACGGTAACCGCTTTTTGCTATCACAATTAGTTTTAGGAATTCCCTACAACAAACTGCGGGTGATTGTTCCCCACATGGGCGGAAGCTACGGTTCTAAAGGATATCTGTATTCAGATACAGCTATTACCTTGTTTTTAGCTAAAGAACTCGGTCGCCCGGTCAAGTGGGTAGATACTCGTCAAGGGTTAGCACGTACCACCGTTCATTCCCACGATCATATAGAGTATGCCACCCTGGCGGGTAACAGAGATGGCAAAATTACAGCCCTCTATTGCACCAACTACGCCAACCTTGGCGCTTTTTCTGGTACCAACGGCCCTGGCGCGCCTACAAGTTTGACAGGGCGCAGCATATCGGGGGCTTATGCCATTGAGCATCCTTTTTATGAAGTTTATTGCGTATTCACCAACACTACCCAAACAGGCCCAATTCGTGGTGCGGGAAGGACAGAAGCCCACTGTGTAATTGAGCGTTTGGTTGACCTCTTTGCTGATGAAATCGGTTTAGATCCAGCCGAAGTCCGCCGTCAAAACATGGTTCCTCCCGATCAGTTCCCTTACAAGAACGGTTTGGGCTGGACTTATGACTCCGGTAATTATCAAGTCGCCCTTGATAAAGCCTTAGAAATGGTGGATTACAAAAATATTCCCCAACTCAAAGAACAAGCCAAGGCGCGAGGTAAATATTTAGGTGTCGGAATTGGTTCCTTTGTCGCCATATCTGGTGTTGGCCCTTCGCCAATTATGGCTACAGATATTGGTCTCAATGGTAGTACTTGGGGTAGCGTTCACCTGCGCGTACATCCCACAGGTGATGTTAGTTTAATTACAGGTAGTCAGCCCCACGGTCAAGGTCATGTAACCACCTTCTCTCAAGTTGCTGCCCAAGAACTAGGGATTGATATTGAACGCATTGAGGTAATACATTCCGATACCAGAGGTGCTGTTTACGCTCAGGGTAGTTATGGTTCCCGGAGCTTCAGCGTTGAAGGTGCGACAGTTTATAAAGCTGCCCAAAAGATTAACGAAAAAGCCCGAAAAATGGCAGCTCATATCTTCAAAGTTCCAGAGGATGAGATTATTGTTGAGGATGGTAAATTCTATCCTAAAAATCAACCAGATCAAGTCAAAACCATACAGGATATAGCCTTAGCCCTTTGGTATGCTTGGGATTTACCACCAGGAATGGAACCAGGCTTAGAAGTCATTACCTTCTTCGATCCACCAGATTTTAGCTATCCCTTTGGTACTCATATTGCCGTCGTGGAAGTCGATCAAGAAACTGGTGAAGTTGAAGTAGTGCGCTACGTCGCAGTCAATGATTTTGGCAATGTGGGCAATCCAATGATTGTTGATGGTCAAACCCACGGCAATATTTATCTAGGGATTAGCCAAGCCTTATTTGAAGAAGCTGTTTATGATGAGTCTGGCAAAATCCTCACAGACGACCTCACCAGTTATGCGATCGCTAAACCTTCTGACTTACCCCACTTTGAACTAGCGCGTACCGTCACCCCCACACCACATAACCCTTTAGGAGCCAAAGGAGCTGGGGATGTCAGCAATCCACCCGTAGCACCTGCAATCGTCAATGCTGTTTGCGATGCTCTTACTCCTCTAGGAGTCAAGCATCTGAATATGCCTTTGACACCAGAGAAAGTGTGGCGGGCGATGAATGGGGTGTAGGTGATTGGGGACTGGGGATTGGGGATTGGGGATTGGGGACTGGGGATTGGGAAGATGAGGGGGATGAGGGGGATGAGGGGGATGAGGGGGATGAGGGGAAAATTTCCATTACCCATTACCCATTACCCATTCCCAAACCCCAATTTTATAAATTAAAACCCACGGCAATTAATAATAAGTAAAGAGAAAGCAACATAGGTAAACTTTATGGCTAAACCAATGATTCTGACCGTGGATGACGATCCTCAGGTTTTACAAGCGATCGCGCGGGATTTGCGTAAGGAATATGGCGATCGCTTCCGGATCTTACGTGCAGATTCAGGCGCAGCAGCACTAGAGGCCATCAAAGAATTAAAATTACGTAATGAAACAGTAGCACTATTTCTGGCTGACCAGCGAATGCCCCAAATGACTGGGGTAGAGTTTCTGGAACAAGCAATTGCTATCTTCCCCGAAGCGAAACGCGCCTTGCTGACTGCTTATGCAGATACCGATGCTGCGATCGCAGCTATTAATAAAACTAGTATTAATTACTACCTAACTAAGCCTTGGGACCCACCAGAAGAGCGGTTGTATCCTATTCTGAATGATTTACTAGATGATTGGTTTGCTTCTTATCGTCCACCTTTTGAAGGGACTCGCGTGATTGGTCATCGTTGGTCGCCTAATTCTCATAAAATCAAAGATTTCCTCGCCCGCAATCACGTTCCTTATCAATGGTTAGATATTGAACGAGATCAGGAAGCCCAAGAGTTAGTTAACTATAGTGGCGTAGATAACGCCGAATTACCTTTGGTAATTTTGCCAGATGGTGAGCGTTTAGTAAAACCCAGCAATATTGAAATTGCAGCCAAAGTTGGATTGCAAACCCAAGCTAAACAGCCATTCTACGACTTAGCAATTGTCGGTGGCGGGCCAGCCGGGTTAGCCGCCGCCGTCTATGGGGCTTCTGAGGGGCTGCGAACGGTGATGATTGAACGGGAAGCCCCTGGCGGACAAGCGGGAACCAGTTCGCGGATTGAAAACTACCTCGGTTTCCCCATTGGTTTAAGTGGTGCAGATTTAGCTAGACGCGGCGTTACCCAAGCCAAACGCTTTGGTGTAGAAATTCTCACGCCCCAGGAAGTAGCAGGAATTCGCACCAACGGTAACTATCGTTATGCACTACTCAAAGATGGCTCAGAAATCGCCTGTCATGCCTTAATTTTGGCGATGGGTGTTTCTTGGCGGCGGTTAAATGTCCCTGGAATCGAAAAACTCACAGGTCGGGGTGTATATTATGGTGCAGCCATGACCGAAGCAATGGAATGTAGCAACGAAAAAGTCTACATTGTGGGTGGTGCTAACTCCGCCGGACAAGCCGCAATGCACTTCAGCAAGTATGCCCAGCAAGTACATATGTTAGTGCGTGGTGACGATCTGGGTAAAGGAATGTCACAATACCTCGTCGATCAGATTGGTGCTACAGACAATATTATTGTGCAACTTAACTCCAGCGTCGTTGAGGTGAAAGGTGAAGAAAGTTTAGAAGCCTTAACTATTCTCAACAATGTGACTGGGGAACAAGAAACCGTCCCAGCTAACTCTCTGTTTATTTTCATTGGTGCTGTTCCCCATACCGATTGGTTAGATGGAATTGTCGAACGGGATGAACGTGGCTTTATCCTGACTGGGCCTGATTTAATCAAAGATGGCAAACGTCCCAAAGGCTGGAATGTAGATAGAGACCCTTACTTACTCGAAACCAGTGTACCAGGAATTTTTGCTGTGGGTGACGTGCATCATGGTTCCGTGAAGCGCGTAGCTTCGGGCGTGGGTGAAGGCTCAATATGTGTTAGTTTTGTCCACCAGTATCTTGCTAAGGTGTTGTAATGCTGGACATAGAAGAATTACGCCAAGTAGAATTATTTGCCAGCTTAAGCGATGAGCAATTGCGGTGGTTGTGCGAACAAGGCAAAGAAATATGGCTGCAACCTGGTGATATCCACCGTTCTGCGGGCGATCCTGCCGAACAAGTTTTTATTATGATTGACGGTGAGGTACAAGTTACCCAGAAGGTAGGCAATCAAGAAATTGTCTTAGTTACCTATGGGCCAAAAACCTTCTTTGGGGAATTGCCCATTTTAACTGGAGAAACTCACTATTGGGCTGGTGGCAAAGCTGTGCAGCCTTGCCACATCCTGGAATTGGACAAAGATAAATTCTGGCAAATGCTAGCCACCATGCCGGCTGTCACCACCTTGATTCTGCAAACAATGGCGCAGCGGGTACAAGAGTTACAGTCCATGTCTCAGCAGCGGGAAAAACTCGCGGCTTTAGGCACAATGGCGGCGGGACTGTCCCATGAAATGAATAACCCGATGGCTGCAGTTAGGCGGGGAACTGGAGAATTGCAAAAGCTATTTCAACAGTTACCCTCGCTAGTGTTGCAACTGAGTCAACGACAATTTACCCAGCCGCAAATACAATATTTGGGTGGTTTGCAGCAAGAAGTAATTGCCAAGCAGCAGCAAACTACTCAATTGTCTCCCCTTTCCAGATGCGATCGCGAAGATGAACTGGTTGATTGGTTAGATGACAATGGTGTCAGTGATGGTTGGAAACTCGCGCCTACCTTAGTTGCAGTCGGCTTAGATGCTAACGACCTCAGTAAAATTACGCAGCAAGTCCCAGCAGAATCTTTAGGGGATATCTTAGCTTGGCTAGAAGCCAGCTTGAGCGGATTAAACTTACTCTCCGAACTAGACGAAGGCTCATCCCGTGTCTATGAGCTAGTCAAAGCTCTGCAAGACTACTCTTACATGGATCAAGCCCCCTTACAAGAGGTGAATGTCCATGACGGTATTGAAAGTACCTTAAAGATGATGCACCATAAACTCAAGGATGGAGTAGCGGTAATTAGAGAGTATGGCAATTTACCCAGAATCAGCGCCTATGGTAGCGAATTAAACCAAGTCTGGACTAACCTGATTGATAATGCCATTGATGCAGTTAAGGGTCAAGGTCAGCTTCGCATACATACAAAGTGCGAAAACGACCAAGTTTTGATAGAAATCATCGATAATGGCACAGGAATCGCGCCAGAAATCCAATCGCGCATTTTTGAACCATTTTTCACTACCAAAGGCGTAGGCGAAGGTAAAGGATTAGGCTTGGATATTGTTTACCGCACTGTAGTTGGGAAACATAAAGGAGATGTCCGATTTACCTCCTGTCCTGGTAATACCTGTTTTCAAGTTCGTCTACCAGTTGTATTGACGGATTGATGAGGGATTGGGGATGAGGGAGATCAGGGGACAAGGAGACAAGGAGACAAGGAGACAAGGAGACAAGGAGACAAGGGGAAATAACAAACCCCAATTACCCATGCCCAATGCCCAATGCCCCATGCCCAATTCCCAATTCCCAAACTATAAATTAATTTCTATAAGGTATTTTCTATGCTGCAAGAACCTAATGAGATCGCGCTTTTTCCCCAGTTATCAGATGAAGTGTTGCAGCATCTTCAAGGCTATGGGACTGAGATTGATTTAAATGTAGGTGAATATTTATTTAAGGAAGGCGAACATAGTTACGATTTCCATGTGGTTTTAGATGGGGAAATTCAAGTAACTAAGCAGGTGGGGGGAGAAGAAAAGTTACTCGCCAAGCATCAACGAGGTGAGTTTATTGGTGAACTTTCTATATTAATGGAAGCTGATTCCTTTGCGACTGGTTATGCAACTCAGCCTAGTCGGGTATTAAAGCTGGAACTGAAGACTTTTAAACAAATTATTGCTACTTTCCCACCCTTGGCTGATGTTGTGCTTTCTACTTTTGCGGCTAGAACCAAAGCTGTAGAATCGCAGTTACAACAGCAGGAACAATTAGCATCATTAGGTAAACTCTCCGCCGGATTAGCCCATGAGTTGAAAAATCCTGCTGCTGCTGGTGCTAGGGTAGCAGAAGAGTTGCGATCGCGTTTCCAAGAGTCGCAAACTTTAGCGCTACGTCTTCATCAATATTCCTTTACCCCAGCACAACTAGATTTTTTAGCTCAGTTACAGCAAGATAGCCGTGTTTCCCATAAACTGGATTTAATTAGCCAAAGCGATCGCGAAGATGAAATTACAAATTGGCTAGAAGACCATCAGGTTAATCAAGCTTGGGAAATTACATCAACTCTGGTTGATGCTGGATTAGATGCTGACAAGTTAGATGCTTTAGCCGATCAAATCCCAGATGTCGCAATCAGCGATGTTGTGCATTGGTTAGGCGCAAATTTAACCACTCTGGGACTAATTGGCGAAATTGAACAAAGTACAGCGAGGATTTCCGAATTGGTGCAATCAATTAAATCCTATGCTCATATCAATCCGCTGCTACAACATCAAGTAGATGTACATCAAGGTATTGAAAATACTTTAACAATGCTCGGTCATAAGCTAAAGGGAGGTATTGCTGTTACACGAGATTACAGCCAAAATTTACCACTGATTAATACCTATGGCAGCGAACTCAACCAAGTTTGGACAAATCTGCTAGATAATGCCATTGATGCGTTAGAAGGTAAAGGCAAAATCTGGATACGTACTTATCAAAAAGATAATTATGTGATTGTAGAAATAGCCGATAACGGGCCTGGTATTCCCCCAGAAATTCAGACCCGGATTTTTGAACCATTTTTTACTACCAAAGGGGTGGGTAAAGGTAGCGGTTTAGGTTTGGACATTGTGCATAGTCTCATAGCCGATAAGCATCACGGCCAAATCCACCTCCACTCTCAACCAGGGGATACCAGGTTTCAGATATTGCTACCGATAATGGGGAATGGGTAATGGGTAATGGGTAATGGGTAATAGGTAATTGCAAAGAATGTATCACCCTTTACCTTTGACCCTTTTTCCCTTTACCTTTCCCCCTTAACCCTTCCCCCTTCCCCCCTTGACCAATTAAAAATTAAACTGCGTCCTTAAGTTACCCACAAAAATAGTCGGGTTGTTATCGAAGTTATTTGCATTCATCACCACAGAAAAAGAGGGGACAAGGGCGATATTGCTGGATATGGGCAAGAAATAACTGCCCTCAACTTCATACCAAGTACCACCGTTACCGCCTCCAGATACTAGGTACTGGCGACCCGATAAAATATCCATTGGGATGAGGAAGGAAAGCTGTCCCATTGCGCCTGGTTTACCCAAGTCTGGGAAAGCCATACCAAACTGGAATGCTTGGGTATTGATTTCCCCTCTGGGGATATTGGGGTTAACTGGACGAATAGCGGTGCTACCGTAAGTATAACGACCAAAAATGCCGAATTTAGGAGTAATTCGCCAATCAGCGTTGATACCAAAGGTGTCTGCTGTCCCATTATTGAGATCACCACCAAAACCATCATCAGCTACACCATAAAAGGGTTCTGTGAGTCCATACCCTAGTTGTCTCACGCCATCCCTATTCAACCTATATCCTTCAATATTTGTACGAGTGTAAAGAAATCTGATATTAGAAGTATTACTGGGTCTAAAAGTTAGTTCTGCGGTCAGGGTATTAGTCCCGCCAAATAAACCCTGAAACGGATTGCTAGCTGAGTTAAACGGTGGACTAGGTAAATATTCATCTGTCTCACTAAGATAAGCCAGTTTGAGCAGAAAGTTTTTATTAATATCCCACATTGCTACTGCACCAGCACCACGGTCAATGGCATTGACCAAGGTACTGTTAGCAGAGTTAAATGTCATGTAGTTAAAGATTGGTGGCCCTTGGGTGAAAGTAAAGGAGAATTGGTTTCCTTCTAAGAAGCGGAAGAAGTTAAACCTGGGCCCTACTACGAGTTGAAGGTTGTTGGTGACGGGAAATTGATAGTAAAGTTCTCTAATCGTGATCTCAGTAGGGATGATAGCCCCAGGGCCAGTAGTAAAATCAGCGAATGAATAATCTAAGCCAGCAGAAGCATAAGAATTAGCCAAGGGGCCAGGAAATGCGTTGCTAGTACCCATTGCTAGTTGTAGTACTAGGCTATCTTTACCTGTGAAAGAGGTGACAAAGTCCAGCCAGACTAAGCCTGTGAGGGTAGCATTGGGGTCGTCAACTCTGACAATTTCGCGATCGCTACTTCCTCTAACTACCCGGTTTCCAGTCTCTTTCTGTACACCACCTCCAGAAAACCCAGCTGCTAAGTTCATCCAAGCAAAACCAAATAGTTTTGTAGTGGTAGAAAATTGTTGGTTTTCCAGTTTAGCAGTTCGTGCTTCTAAGCCATCTACACGTCCCCGTAGGGTTGCTAGTTCAGCCGTAAACTCTTCTTGTAACTTTTGTAAAGTTCCCAGGTCTTCTTTTTTAACTAAATCGGAGGTAGCTGTGGAAATTAATTCTTGCACTCGTTCTAAACAAGCATTCAAACCCGCCGCAAATTCATAACGAGTCATGGCGCGGTTACCCAAAAAAGTCCCACTTGGATAACCAGCGATACAGCCGTAACGTTCCACTAAGCTTTGCAAAGCTGTAAAGGCCCAATCTCCAGGCGACACATCCCGTAACTGCGATACGGAGTTGACTTGCGCCATACCATTATTGGTATCCTCTTCACCTGGGGTTAAGCTGAGGTCAGCAGCATTAGAGCTAAACTGATTTAACCCATCAACTGGGGTGAGATCGGATATTATCAGAGGCGATCCTAATTCCTGTTTGTTCTCAGCCAAACTAGAGTCATTGGTTGACGGCTCTTGATTTACAGGATTTTGATCGACTACAGTTTGCTGAGGAGTAGTAAGTGGCTGTTCGACTGTACTAGTATTGTCTGATTTAATATTATTTACTGCATCACCCTCAGCTTGAGCTAAGACTTGCAGAGGGCTGGCTATAACACCAGACGAGAGCAGCAAAGCGATCCATACAGCTTTTAATGAAGCAAGTTTAGCTTGCCAATGAGTTAAATTATTCAACATGGAATTCTCACACCTGTTTTTAAATCTTCGCCACAGAATTCACAAGCACCCATTCATGAGTCTTTAATAGGATACCTGAGAAGCATTATTTACTAGTCTTTTGGGCGGCTATTACAGTCGCTATTACTTAGTATTTAATTGTCTCCTCTTAAAACCTTCCAGACATCCTTATAAGTTGCAAGATATACCTTTGTCAAATCATACAGTAGTCTAGGATGTCTGAATAGTAAAGAAAAATAACTCGTAATTAACCAACTATCTAGTCTCTCGCTTTGTGGTAACGGTCTTTGATAGTAATGGCAAATAAATTTTTGCTCCCTCTTTGCGATCGCGTCTTTGCCAGACAGAGCAATCAAAAATCATCTGTCAAATGGTGAACTAAGCTAAAAAACATCTAAATTACATCACTACCCATGAAGGTATTCCTTCGTCATTAGTCATTCGTCATTTGTAAGCTAAACCACATCTAGTTTGCATAATTATGAAATTGTATATTTCTTGTGGCGTTGGGCATCTTGACAGCCCAATATATGCAAGTTAAATGTGGAACAGCTTATTTACATTGGACAAGGGATAAATGACAATCTCAAACAGAGTGATGGAATATTTTTTTAGTTGGAATTGCCGAACTCTCAGAGGCTGCGATCGCAAACATATAACTGCATAGTAAAATATTAATTTAGTAATATTATTTACTGTAACATCAGCATAAGCACTTATATAAAGTTTTAATAAAGTTGGGATTGATAGCCTGTAGTCGGGTAAATCGCCAGACTCGTCATCTTTTCTAGGTTTAACTCGATTTTTATGCAGCGTTTTTAAATTTGCTTTATATTTAAAATAGTGATAATACTGAAATTTTATAAATTTTTATACTTTATAAAATGCAACTTTTCTGGGGTTGGCATCTTGCCGTCCTGGTGATGTAATTAGATATAGAAGCTACCAAACCAATCAGTTTTTATGCTTAAATTTACATAAAATAAGCAGTACATCTCAGTTAGATTATACCTATCTCGGTAATTACTAGGTCATCAATATTATTATGGCACCACTAAGGTAAATCATTCTTCAATATCATCAACAAACCAATTGCTAGCAAGCTCTTCAATAAAGCTCTCAGACACTTTGTCACAGAGATAAAATTCTATAGCGTTCATAGGTATCATAAATGTTATAATTCTGACTGTATTGACAGCATCTATCCAACAAGATAACTCAATTACATTCCTAGCACTATTGAAGATATCAAATATCAAGCTAAAAGCAGGCAATTATCCAAGTATCAGCTAACAAACCAGCTGATGCTTTAGAGGGTAAAAGACTATTTGAAGGTATTGAGATATTTCCAATTTTTTGGAACATCATCACAAGAAAAGGTGAATTTCCTGTAATGTGTATCTAACTTAACCCGTGCAATTAAGGCGCTATCCTAAACCACAGGCGCAAGGCTGCAGAAGATTCATAACTGCAAAAATTTGGTTATTTAGTACATAGTCTACTATTTGCGGCTAGGTAACATATAGAGAGCGTCTAAACAATTTCAAAGTAATAGAAAGGATGCTATTTATATTTTTGATTTTTCCTGCGTTCTGGCAATAATAGGTTTTATAGGTTCAATTAAAACCTATTATAAAATTGAAAATTTTTTAGCAATATTTTCGTTACTTTGAGAGGGAGATTGAGAGAATCAACTGCTCAGAACTAAAATTTTGAAAAATTACTAAATAGTAGTTAATGTACTAAACATCAATTAAAAAATTAGCATGGTAATTGTCAAAAATTACCATGCATAATTCAATCACAGAACTTTATTTAATGATGATTTTGTAGAAAAAATACTGGAGAAGTAGTAACTTTTTGGATTGTCAAATATCATAAATACTCAACAAAGAGGATAATATGGCTTACACTACCCAAGAACAAAACAATATCAATGTAGTTAAAGGCTTTTTCGCGTCTTTTCGCCAGAAAAATGCTACAGCACTCAATCAATACATTGATAGCAATGTCACATCCGATGGCAGATTTATCATCGTCCGTGGTGGTAAAGAACTATACGATGGCTTAGATGCAAACGGTAATAAGGTATTTCAACTAGCTTTTACCGGTGGAGAGACACCACAGAAAAATCTCAATGATACCAATGCTTATGCTGACGATCGATTCTCTCACGAGCGCAATGCTCTTGTTCCAGAGACCACAGAATACATCGGCCCAGCAGGTGTTAAGAATTTCATCGCCGCGTTGCAAGCTGACTTTGACTTTAATAGCAAGTTCTTCCAATTCAATGACCTAAAATACATTGCCGAAGGTAATAAAGTCGCAGTTTACGGCTACCTGCGGTACGTTCACTCGCGTACAGGTAACTTTGTTAGTACTCCTTTTGCCATCAACATTACGATGAGTAATGATGGCAAGATACAGCTATATCATTATTACGACAACTCTTTTGCTTACGCAGCCGGCTCCCGTGAAGGTGGTACTTGGCAAGGACAGTATGGTGTCAACCTATGGGAGCAAAATAGTACCAGTCCTCTAGGTGCAATCCATCCCGTCAATATTCGCTGGGGTACTAGAGCCGACGAAAACTTGACTGGAGACACCAACTCCAACCAACTCAGGGATGTCATCTATGGTTACCAAGGTAATGACACTATAACTGGTGGTAGCGGTGATGACTACCTCAACGGTGGTAGTGGTAACGATTCTCTAACTGGTGGCGATGGTAATGATATTCTCTGGGGTGGTATTGGTTTTGATACTGCTACTGGGGGTGCTGGTAATGACTTCTTCGTGTTGTACTCCGATGCCAAAGTTGCTAAACCTACAGACGAAGGATTCTTGACAGTTACCGACTTTGTCGATGGTGTAGATAAGTTGGTGGGAGCACCAGCCTTATTAGATTCGACAGATGGAATAAATGTTACTGAGTTAGCGCCTAAAATCACCTTTAGTATGCTCAAAATTGAGCAACAGGGTGCTGATACAGCGATTAGTCTCAATAGCACAGGTGAAAAGCTAGCACTTCTGAAGAACATTAACGCTAGCCAAATTACGACAGATGACTTTATTGAAGCTGGCGATCAGACTAAATCTACTGTTTTACAGGAATTTCCGGCTTTTAGAGGTTACCCAACAGACAATGCTGACCCAGCAAACTTTACTACACAAGCAGAAGCAGGTTATCGCCAAACAGTTCTCGGCTTCTTTAACGCTTTTGGTGACGGCACCATAATAGACTACATTGCTAATAATTTCGCCGATGATGTTAAGTACATCATCATTGAAAGCCAGAACTCCTATTTTGAAGAATACAATTCTGATATCAACGGTTACTCTGTATCCTTCTCTCATGAGCGTTTTGGCATCACCCCTCCTACTCAAGAATGGCAAGGGATTGCAGGTGCCCAAGCATTTATCGGTAGTCTTGGGGAAGCTAACGACTTAACAGATTCAATCACTAAGTTTTTGATCGATGATGTTTTCCAAAATGGGCCGGATTTAGCCTTATTTGGACGGTTTGAATATCGGGATAAAAATACCAAAAACGTTCATGATGTACCCTTTGCCTATGACTTTCACATTAACCCCACCAGTGGCAAAGTAGATTTTATCCATTTCTATGAAGATGCCTATTCTTATAGTATCGCTGCTCGCAAAAGTGGGACTTGGACTGCTAATTTAAGTGCAGATCAAACCGTTGATTTTACCTTTGGTACCACAGGCGGAGATGAAATTACTGGCGGCGATCGCAACGACCAAATATATGGCTATCAAGGTGACGATACCATCAATGGCGGAAAAGGTAATGACACCTTGATTGGTGGTGGAGGAAAAGATACTTTTGTATTTGCTGGAAATAATGGAACTGACACCATTAATGACTTTGAAAAAGGTCAAGACAAAATCAAACTCTTAGATGATTTGTCTTTCGATCAGTTAACCATTACTCCTACTAATGGAAATGTCGAAATCAAGGTAACTGACACTCAAAAAGTCTTGGCTGTAGTTAAGGGTGGAGTTCAGCTTGATTCATCTGACTTTATTGCTAACCCACAAAAGCAAAATATTGGTACTCCTAACGCAGATACCTTAATTGTAGGACAAGCAGAATTTAAGGGGAACCGAGAGATAATTTTCACCGGTGCTGGTAATGACGAAATAGATGTGACTGATTCGCAAATCGGGCGCAACAGCATTTTTGCTGGTAGCAATGATGATACTATCTATGTCAGCAAGAATGATCGCGTATTTGGTGGTTCCGGTAACGATACCTTCTACGCTATCGATAGTAAAGGTGGTAACCGCATGTCTGGTGGCGTTGGCGATGATGAATTCTACCTCGGTGAAGGAGATCGCGCTTTGGGTGGTGAAGGTAACGATATTTTCTATGTTCAGAGTGGCGGTAATAACATCCTCACGGGTGGTGCGGGTGCTGACACCTTCCGGCTGCTGAATGCGGAGATCCCAAAAAATCCTAATACTATCACTGATTTTGTACTAGGTACAGATATCGTGAAAATTGGTGGCTATCAAAAAGCTAACGTCACTTTTACTTTTAGCCAAGATGCTCAAAGCAATGCCATTCTGGCTGTCAATAGTACTAATGTTGCCACATTCCTGGGGATTACCCAAGCTCAACTAGAAACCGAAAGCGCTAAATTCGTGTTTATCTAATCTCGAATTTGTGACTCTGCTATTATTACAAATTCAATTGTGAATTTGATTTAATTTTTAAGCCTGCCTAAGCGGGCTTTTATTTTTTCTACGCATATTAATAGTTTATTGAGAGTATAAATCAAGCATTACTTAATTAAATAACCTGCAAGTAATTAATACTAATTCAAATAATGTTTGCAACACATCAATATATTCTAGAGGTCAAGGCAATGCCTTGCCCCTTCTATCTGTTGCATTTTTTTTCAAAACAGTAAAATCCCACGGTCAAGAATTTGCCATTAAAATAATCCTTTAACAATCAGGTTTCAGGCCAATACTTGTCGGTTAAGGGGAAAAGGGGAAGGGGAAAAGGGGCAAGAAATAAACCTTTAACCCTTACCCTTTCACCTTTTCCCCAAACCAAATTAAGAGTTTAAAATCCTTAACCGAGCAGTATTGGGGTTCAGGCTTTCGATAAATTTATTCTGGTAGATTTCAGAAATACAGTACATTCGGTCTGTAGTCTATATAACCCCCAATACAATCTCAAATTCATTCCAGATATTTACTCTTTAATGATGCAACAGAACTGGGAAAATTTGGGATAAAGCTTTCATGGGTTTTTTCGCTTTAAAAATCTCTGTAATTCATTCATGGTGTTTACCAGGAAAGTACACACAACAAACTAGACGGAGTTTATCTATTCATATGACCGGATACAGCTTGGAAGAACAAAAGCATATACAGCTATTAGAAAATTTCTTTAAAGCGCAAAAAGACGGAACTATATCAGAAAAAGCGGCTAATTTCTTTGCTAACAATGGGCGATTTATCTTTATCCGTGGAGGTGAAGAAAGGTTAGGTAGAGGAGACGAAACAGGCCCGGAAAGCCTCATTTCTAAAACACCCACAAAATATTCAGATTCCAAAGGTGGTTTACCACTTAAAGGACTTAACTTTCTCACTTCTGATCCCTCTAAAGGTATCTTTAACCTTTACGATGTCAAAGTCGTTCCTAGAGTTGGTGGTTATACAACAGAAACTACTCAACAAGACACCAATGCTTATACAGATGCATCTGTAGCTCATGAAACTCGTGACTTGATACCGTTTAGTGACAACTTTGTTGGGCCGGATGGAGTAATTGATTTTTATAAAGACTTTTTTAATAACTTTGAAATAGTTTCCTTCATCACCAACACAGATGAGTATGCTACGGCTAAGGGTAAAACTTCGCCATATCCCTATGGAATAATTGCCAATGATGATAATTTGGCAGTATATGGGGAATTTGAATTCCGCAACAAGTTTACTGGAAATACTGCTAGGTCACCTTTCCGTATTGATATTGAGTTTGAAGATGGTCTAGAAGGCAAAATTAAGACCTATCACTTCTGGACAGATCCTCATACCTTAGCCGCATCTATGCGTGAAGGTGGAACCTTTAGAGAACAATATGGTTTGCAGGTCACACCAATAATTAAAACCGGGCCTAATCCAGAAGATTTTCGTTTTCCGACGGTTCCAGAATTAAACCCAAATGACTATGTACAGCACCCCTTATTTGGTCGTCAATACGATCCCAAGGGATATCTGATTGATGAAAATGGTAATCCTGTTAACAATAACCCCTTTCAACAGGGCAAAGTAGATGAACGACTATTTTTGCCACTTTATATTCAATGGGGTACCGGTAAGGATGATCTACTCACTGGCTTTGCAGATAAAACAAAGTACTACGACCCTAACTATTCCAACGACCAACTATATGGCTTACAAGGTAACGACACCTTAATTGGTTTGGAGGGTGATGATGAGTTTTATGGGGGTAGTGGAAATGATGTTATAGATGGCGGTGCAGGTAATGATTTGATCAATGGTCATACAGGAATCAATACCCTCACAGGTGGTTCTGGAAGAGATACATTTATTCTTGATGATCTATTTGATCTGACATCTGAACCTACAACCTCTACAATTAACGACTTTTCTATTGCTGATGGGGACAAAATCGGTCTAGGAGGAACATTAACCTACAGCAAATTAACTATTTCTGATGGTGTTAATGGTGCAGAAATTAAGCTGACTGGTTCAAATCTACCCACTTTAGCAATTGTTAAAAATGTGACTGCTGCTCAGTTGACAGCAGATAAGTTTCAAGATGTTAGACCAGATTTTAAAATCGGTGTGACCACACCAGATAATGTAATTGGAGACGCAAATGAGAATAAATCTTTAGTACTTGGTTTCTTCCAATCTTTCTTTACTGGTGACATCTTCAAGTACATTAAAGAGAATTTCACTCAAAACTCCCGTTACATAGTTATTCAAGGAGAAAATAACACCTATACATCAGATGATGCATTTTCTGCTGAACGCTATCGCATCACACCTACTACAAAAGAATGGACTGGAATTGATGGCACTCAAGGTTTTATTTTCAATCTCTTCCAAGTTGTTGATGTACTAGGAACACGCTGGCCAGATCAAGCACCGGCTACTAACTTTTATATTGAAAAAATTGTTCCTGATTCTGCAGACCCCGATAATGTCGCCATCTTTGGACGGTTCTTGTATAGGAATAATAGTACAGGGATTCTCACAGATGGGCCGTTTGCTTACAACTTCCACATTAAACACGAAGTCGATCAAGCTACAGGTCAACAAGTCGCCAAGATTGATACAGTTAGCTTCTTCGAGCAGTATAACGCCTTCGGTTATTCATCCCGTCAAGGTGGGACTTGGACAAGAAATTATAATGGCAAACTAACTAATATTTATTGGGGTACAACAACCGGAGACACTCTTGATGGTAGTGACATTGAAGATATCATTTCTGGATATCAAAGCAATGACACAATCAATGGTAAAGCTGGAGATGACACCATCTATGGTGGTGAAGGCGATGATACGATCGCAGGCGGTTTAGGTAACGATAATATCTGGGGTAATCCTGGTAAAGATACTTTTGTATTCGCTGGAAATGATGGAACTGACACCATTAATGACTTTGAAAAAAGTCAAGACAAAATCAAACTCTTAGATGATTTGTCTTTCGATCAGTTAACCATTACTCCTACTAGCGGGAATGTCGAAATCAAAGTAACTGACACTCAAAAAGTCTTGGCTGTAGTTAAGGGAGCAGTTCAGCTTGATTCATCTGACTTTATTGCTAACCCACAAAAGCAAAGTTTTGGTACTCCTAACGCAGATACCTTAATTGCAGGACAACCAGAATTTAAGGGTAACCGGGAAATAGTTTTCACAGGTGCTGGTAATGACGAAATAGATCTTACTGCTTCGCAAATTGGGCGCAACAGCATTTTTGCTGGTAGCAATGACGATATTATTTATGTCAGCAAGAGCGATCGCGTGTTTGGTGGTTCGGGTAACGATACCTTTGATGCTACCGATGGTCAAGGTGGTAATCGCATTTCCGGTGGCGTTGGCGATGATACATTCTTCCTGGGTGCAGGCGATCGCGCTTTGGGTGGTGAAGGTAACGACATCTTCTATGTTCAGAGTGGCGGTAATAACGTCCTCACTGGTGGTGCTGGTAGCGATCAGTTCTGGCTGGTGAATGCGGAAATCCCAACGGCTGCGAACACCATCACTGATTTTGTACTAGGCGCAGATGTCGTAGGAATTGGCAGTTATCAAAAAACTGACCTCACCTTTAGCCAAGATGCTCAAAGCAACGCTATTCTGGGTGTCAAAGGTACTAATGTTGCCACATTCTTGGGGATTACCCAAGCTCAACTACAAGCCGAAAGCGCTAAATTTGTGTTTGGCTAATCTCTAACTTGATTATAAATTTCAGTTAATTTTTTAGCCCGCTTATGCGGGCTAGACTTATATCTATAACAACACTTTTTCTCCCAAATCAAATAGAGTTCAAGGCACTGCCCATTGGTGTCAACTTAAGCTAAAAGCGAGGGCGGGCATTGTACAAATACCTCCCGCCCTCATCCCCTAACCCCTTCTCCCCCTGGAGAAGGGGAACTAAATCTCTGGCTCCCTTCTCCCTGTGGGAGAGGGGCTGGGGGTGAGGGCGAAACCTTGCACAAGAGCGGGTTTCACGTTAAGTTGACACCAATGGCCACTACCTTGCCCCTACAATCTGTCGCTTTCTTTTTTCAAATTGGTATTAGATGGTCTAAAAAGGGATTTTTAGTTTAGAGGTAAATCATTTTATAGCTATTTAGTTATTCAAAAATGTAACAATTTATATTAACAACCTCATCTATTAGAGGAAAATTAATTGCTATGCTGGCATTCCATAAGTCAGCTAAAGTCAAATTTTATTAGCTTGAAATCTACTCATATCAAGCAAAACATCAAGATGCTAGAATGCCCCTAGCAATGATTGAAAAATTTACATTCACTGGGAATGAATAGTGTTATATTACACTCGTCTAATCTAATTACTAGATCATTAAAAGTGAAATGGCTTCCCAAAGAGCAATGGCCTCTCCGGAGAATCAGCGACACACTTTCGAGCAAGTAATTCAGGAACGCTCTAAAAAACCTAGGTATAGGGGTACAACAATTCCAGTTCATCGCTATCACAAATGTTCTAACCCCTATTGTGGCGACAATATCGAACTAACTTTAAAACTCAATCAAGCTAGCGACACTATTGAGGAGATTAAATTCCAAGGTGAAGGTTGTGCTATCTCCATCGCCTCAGCTGATTTAATGGCTGGTTATGTTCAAGGTAAAAGCCTTAGCGAAGCCCTCAATATGATCGAATCTTTTCATAGCATGATGCAAGGAGAAACTGAATTTCCCAGAGAATTACAAAAGCTCAATCTTCTTAAAGGAGTATCTAACTTTCCTTTGCGAGTTAAATGTGCAACATTGGGATGGAAAACCCTGAAAGCTGCAATAGAATCCTCAGCACCTATGACATAGTTATGCTTTTTATGGGCTTGAATTTCATTCTCAACTGCTATGTGATAAATCATACAGCAAGAGCATGAAAACAGAAATGTTTTCAGATTTAAAAAAGTTATATTCAAATACAGTTATGAATCTTTAAAGGAATTCAAAAAATAGCTAGATTTCAAGAGAATCTTGGTTTATATCCTTTAGTTATCTATAGGTGTATAACTAGCCGAGGTTATGGAAAAACTGCAAAGCTGTGATTCAAGTTCATTAACTAAAAGTTAAATATTTGATAAATGAAGTAGTATAAAATCTTAAATTGAGAATTTTGAGACCTAAATGTACAAATAATTTATTCGCATACGAAATATTAAAAGTATAGAAAATCTTAAGGTTTTCTAGCTAGAAATATTAACTCGAGAAACCGCATAATTTCTATTAAATTCTTATTAGAACTAAAAACAAATATTAGCAGACACCTGATAAAATAATTACCCAGTACATAGATGGGGAAATTTATCGGTATCAAAATCATTTAGTTCGTCCCTGATGTTGAAACAGCCATAATCAAGAGAAAAAATTAATATGCTTCCCGTTCAATTTGACTATGTAGCGCCAGAAAGCCTGGAAGCTGCAGTGAACTTCTTGAAAGATAATGCAGAGGCTTTGATTTTAGCTGGTAGTCACAGCCTGATTGCAGAAATGAAGCGGGGTAGTATTTCTCCTTCCCTGCTGGTAGATTTAGGTAAAATTGGCAGTTTGCGAGGAATTAACCATCAACCAGGTAATATCCTCCAAATTAATGCTATGACTACTTATGCTCAAGTAGCAGCATCTCGCGAAATTCAGGAGAATTATCCAGCGCTGTTTGAGGCTGTTAACAACATTGGAGACGCTCAAATCCGTAACTGGCAAACAATTGGTGATGTTTTTGCCTATCGCGACTTAGCTTGTGATTTCACAGCAGTAGCTTTAGCGCTAGAGGCGACTTTTAATACTCTTGATACAGAAGGTAGCCATCAGATTGAAGCAGCGCCATTGATTGCTAAAGCTTTTCAAAGTAATTGGCAGTTAAAAGAAATTGTCACATCAATTAATTTACCAACTGATGCTTCTGGTAAAGGTAGTGCTTATCAAAGTTTTAAGCATCCTGCAACTGGCTATACTCTTTGTGGGATTGCCATCGCTGTTGGTGAAATCAACAATGGTATAGTCGGGAAATGCCGTGTGGCGGTAACTGGTGTAACCCCCTATGCTGTCAGATTAACTCAAGTTGAGGCTGCTATAGAGGGTAAAGCACCTACAGCAGAAAATATAGCAGCAGCCTCTACATTGGCTAAGGAAAGTGTGGGTTCTATAGTAGGCGATCGCTATGCTTCTGCAGAATATCGTGCTCATCTGATGGAGGTCAACATCAAACGCACCTTGACTCGCGCTTTAGACAGAATTGGTATTGTAGTTGTTTAACTTCAATATTTATTGATTTTCCTAGGTTTTACAGCCTATTGGAGTTATAAACCAATACTGAGCATATAGATAAAAACCAGACTTTCCGTAAAGTCAGACCGCGAAATTGTAGAGAAGAAAGAAAAACATTATTTACCAGAACTTGAGGATAGCGGTAACTGAATTGTCTACTAATCAAAAGGGTAGCTGAGTTGCAAGCAGATTTAATGAAAGCACTGATTCTCGACCGACCAGGTTCTCCACAAACCCTCCGCCTTGCCCAAGTAACTCAGCCCCAACCCGCAGAGGGAGAAGTCAGAGTCAAAGTCAAGGCTGTCGGCTTAAATCCAGCAGATTATCAATTTATGGGGCGGGGATTTCCCAGTTGGAATTACCCTTTTATTCCTGGTCTAGATGTGGCTGGTACTATAGATGCTATTGGTGCCAACGTCACTGGTTGGGAAATAGGCGATCGCATTTATTATCACGGCGATTTCTCCAAGCCAGGTGGGTTTGCCCAATGGGCCATTACCACCGCCCATACTATTGCAGCTTTACCCGATGATCTCTCTTTTACTGCGGCTGCGGCTTTACCTTGTGCCGGGTTTACCGCCTACCAAGTTCTTTATCGCAAATTACATATCCAACCAGACCAAACCATCCTCATTCATGGAGGTGCGGGAGGAGTGGGAGGCTTTGCTGTGCAATTAGCGTCCCTCGCCGGACTCAAGGTAATTTCTACCTGTTCTAGTCGTAACAAAGAATGGGTACGTCAATTAGGCGCTAGTGAAGTCATCGATTACAACAGTGAGGATGTCAGCGCTAGAGTCAGGGAAATTACCCAGGGACGAGGGGTTGATGCCATAATTGATACGGTTAGTTCTGCTCATGCCACCGATGGACTAGAATTGCTAGCTTTTGGTGGCGGTATTGCCTGTGTAGCAGGATTACCTAATTTCAGCCATTTACAATCCTTTGGCAAAGCCATTTCTGTGCACGACATTGCTTTAGGAATGGCTTATTTATTAGGTGATATGAAATCTCAAGCAGAACTAGCAGAAATTGGTAGAGAGTTAGCGAAATTAGTTACCCAACATCAAATTAATCCCATCCTCCAAGAAGTAATTTCTTTAGAAGAAATTCCTCAAGCCTTAGTGCGTCTTTCTGGTCGCCATGTCAGAGGAAAAATTGTTGCCCAAATAGATCCTGAAGGTTAAGCCAAAATTATGAAACTCAAAGGAAAAAAGATTGGTATCCTAATTGAAAGCGACTTTTACGAACATGAGATTTGGTATTACAATTACCGCTTTCCCGAAGAAGGTGCAGAACTGCATTTTCTCAGTCGCCTTTGGGGTCAATCATATCTAACTTTCAAAGGACATGAATATCATGCGCCCTTTGAGTGTCACAAAAGTTTTGAAACTATAGATGATGATGAACTTAAAACTTATGCGGCAATCATAGTGCCATCTGCAATGGTTTCTGACCGCTTGCGATACACAGAAGATGTGACTCAACTTCCTCCCGCCTGTGAGTTTCTTCAAAGAGCATTCGCAGACAAAAATATTCTCAAGGGAATTATTTGTCATGGGATGTGGTTAGTATCTCCTGTACCAGAGTTAGTCAAGGGTCGCCCCGTAACTTGTCATAACAACCTGCATGGTGATGTAGTAAATATGGGCGCTATCTATACCAACGAAGATGTCGTTGTAGATGGTGATTTAGTCACAGGGCGTAGTGGCGGTCATGCTCACTTATTTGCCAAAAAAATCATTGAAATTCTAGCAGAACGTTAAGAAAAATTAAGGATAAAACCAGTTATGGGTTTACAAATCTTTTCTCAGGTTGCACTTACTTGTAAAGATCCGATCGCCACTGAAAAGTTTTACAGCAAATATTTTGGTTTTAAACGCGCTAGAGTCGCAAAACTCCCTGATGGCGACCAGATAGTATTTATCAAAATGGCAGATTCTGCCTTTTATTTGGAACTATTTAAAGCTAAAGAAGAATCTCCCGTACCACCACCAATTAATGACGGGCCGCAATATCCAGGAGTACGTCAATTAGCTTTTAAAGTTGATAGCGTCGATGGCAAATTAGCAGAAATGGGAGACGATGCCAAAATTACCCTTGGCCCTCTCAATTTTGATGATTATATTCCTGGCTGGCGTACTGTTTGGGTAGCCGATCCAGATGGCAATATTGTGGAAATTAGCCAAGGTTTTACAGATGAAGACAATCCTCCCCCACTCTAATTTTGTTGAGGCAATCATCAGAGTTTCACAGTTTTGCGTAGGACTTTAATAATTTATACTTTTCCTACATTATGTATGCCATACTGACACAAAATTAGGAAGAGGATTCAGGAGATCGCCACTAATGTCTAACGAAGACAATACTGTTAAAAATGAAAAACCAGGGGCTGCTTTTCATGGAAATGAGCGCATAATAGCTTTAAGTGATGGCGTTTTTGCGATTGTCATCACCTTGTTAGTGCTAGAGATTAAAGTTCCCCATATCGAACCAGATTTGATAGATAAAGAACTGCCTCATGCACTGATGCATCTATTACCAAAAATTATCGCCCATATCATCAGTTTTATTGTCTTAGGCATTTATTGGATCAGTCATCACAACACATTTATGCACATCAAACGCCATGATAGAGTCTTGTTATGGCTAAATATTCTCTTTTTGCTATGTGTTGCTTCGATGCCTTTCCCCACAGCTTTACTGAGCGAGTATCCTAATCAAAGAATTGCAATCATTGCCTACGCTTCAACTTTAGTCCTAGCTGGCATAGCTATGGATGTAATGTGGTGGTATGCTTCAACTTATCGCCTCTTAGATGAGACTCAAGAGGATAAAAACTTTATTGCTTTTGTTCACCGTCGTAACTTAATTGCACCCTTAGCCTATTTATTTGCGATCGCCGTATCTTTTGTCAGCCTGACATTAGCAAAATTAGTTTTTATCATTGTTGCCTTGTACTACATACTACCCAATCCCTTAGACCGCAAGCGTCTTCAACAATTATCCCGTCGTTTTGATCGCTAAATAAAGGATGAAGTCTGTTCGCACAGCGTCTCCCATAGGAGAAGGTTGAAGTGTACACAAGCAAATCCAGGCGGGTATAACGATTTTTTTCATCCTTTAGCCTTTTTCTCATCCTCCTCTAAAATTTCTTGGAGAAGACTACCATGAGTATCAATTTCCCCTTCTCAGATTTGATCGCTGGCTACGTTACTCACTATGATGCAAATGGCGATGTTTTTGGACTCAAAACCTCTGATGGTAGAGAGTTTAAAGCCAAACTGAGTCCAATGGCCTATGCCAAACTAATTCAGAATTTTGACGAAGGCTACCCTGATGCGACTGGTAGCATGAAATCTATGCTGGCTCCAGGTAGATTTTTATTTGCCTACGGCGTATTTTATCCCGATAGCGATTTATTTGATGCTAAACAAATAGTATTTGCAGGCCGGCAAAAAGGCGATTACGTATTTGAAAAACAAGATTGGTGGATCAAGCAAGTTAATGCTTTAGGTAAGTTCTACCTTAAAGCTCAATTTGGCGATAAAGAATACGACTATCGTAACTATCGCACCACTCTGAGTTTAAGCGGAGTTCTATCAACTACCAATTTCCGTCAAGAAACCGATACTATTTCCCGCTTAGTATATGGTTTCGCCACAGCTTTCTTGATGACTGGTAATGATAGCTTTTTAAGAGCCGCCGAAAGAGGTACCGAATACCTGCGCGAACACATGCGGTTTGTAGACTCAGATGAAGGCATCGTCTATTGGTATCATGGCATTGATGTCAATGGCGATCGCGAAGAAAAAATCTTTGCTTCCGAATTTGGGGATGACTACTACGCGATTCCCGCCTACGAACAAATTTATGCCTTAGCTGGCCCCATCCAAACTTATCGCTGTACTGGCGATCCCAAAATTATGGATGATACCGAGAAGACTATTAAGTTGTTTAACAACTTCTTCTTGGATAAAGGCCCAGAGGGTGGATACTTCTCTCACCTCGATCCCTTTACCTTAGATCCTCTCAGTGATTCCCTAGGCCATAATAAGGGTAAAAAGAACTGGAACTCTGTTGGTGACCACGCCCCAGCTTATCTAATTAACCTGTGGTTGGCTACAGGTAAGCAAGAATATGCCGATATGTTGGAGTATACCTTCGACACCATCGAAAAACGCTTCCCAGATTACGCCAATAGCCCATTTGTCCAAGAACGTTTTTATCAAGACTGGTCTGCTGATACAACTTGGGGTTGGCAGCAAAATCGGGCTGTAGTTGGTCATAACTTGAAGATTTCTTGGAACTTGATGCGGATGCACAGCCTCAAAGCCAAGGAAGGCTATGCTAATTTAGCCCAAAAAATCGCTGATATCATGCCTGGTGTAGGTAGCGACCAACAACGTGGCGGTTGGTATGATGTTGTGGAAAGATTGCTAGGGGAAGGCGAAAAACATTATCGCTTTGTGTGGCACGATCGCAAAGCTTGGTGGCAACAAGAACAAGCCATCTTAGCTTACCTAATCTTAACTGGCATTGTGGGCAACAAAGAATATCACCGTTTAGCCCGTGAATCAGCAGCCTTTTACAATGCTTGGTTCCTGGATTTAGAAGAAGGTGGCGTTTACTTTAACGTTCTCGCCAATGGTATTCCTTATCTAGCTGGTGGTAACGAACGGGGTAAAGGGTCGCACTCCATGAGTGGTTATCACTCCTTTGAGCTATGCTATTTAGCAGCAGTTTATACTAACTTGCTAATTACCAAACAGCCAATGGACTTTTACTTTAAGCCAGTGCCTGGCGGCTTCCCCGATAATATTCTCCGAGTATCACCGGATATTTTACCACCTGGAAGTATTAAAATTGGCAAGTGTGAAATCGACGGAGAACCTTACAGCAACTTTGATGCTCAAGGTCTAACTGTAACTTTACCCAAGACAAACGAACGGGTGAAAGTTAAGGTGCAGATTGTGCCTGTGTAGCTATAGATGAAACAATGGGAGTAAGGGAACTCTAAAAAATAAATTATTCCGTTCAAGTCGTTGACTGTTGACGGTTCACAGTTAACAGTCAACGGTCAACAGTGAACAATCACTTCGGGAATATTATTTTATTTGGAAGTCCCTAAGAGAAAACCCTTCTCTTTATTCCCATTCCTTCATTACGAATTCAGTGGAACTTGGCAATAAATTATGGAAATTAACATCAAGACAATTGAAGACGTAAAGGTAGCTGAACTTACAGGTGATGTAGATGCAAGTACAGCACCATCTGTTACTAAAGAAGTTTTACCTTTGGCTGAACCAGAAAGTAAGATTCTTCTCGATATGACTGGGGTACCTTATATGTCCAGCGCTGGCTTGCGGATGTTGCTGTCCCTATATCGCCAAGTCACTGCTAAAGAAGGCAAGCTAGTACTGGTTGGCTTAACTGAAGATATTCGAGATACCATGTCAGTCACCGGATTCCTCGACTTTTTTACAACTAGCGAAACTATCGATGAAGCATTAGAAATACTGACATAGGAGGATTGGCAGTGACTGCTGACAACGGGAAAATAAGGACAAGTAACAATGGAAAGAATTGATATTCATCCAACGCATACTTATGAAGGTTTTAAATTACGTAACGGCAAACCATTCCCGTTCGGTGCAACCTTAGTACCGGGAGGGGTTAACTTTTCTATTTTTTCGAGTCAAGCCACATCCTGTACTTTAGTCCTGTTTAAGAAGCACGACCAAAAACCGTTGGTAGAAATTCCTTTTCCAGAGGAGTTTCGGATTGGTAATGTCTATTGCATGGTCGTATTTGACCTAGATTACGAAAATCTGGAATACGGCTATCGCATGGATGGGCCAAAGAATTTCCGTGAAGGGCATTGGTTTGACAAAAGTAAAATATTGATGGATCCCTACGCCAAAATTATTGGTGGTCGGGATGTTTGGGGAGTTACTCCAGATTGGAATGATATCTATCACCATCGAGCTAGAATTGCCTTTGATGATTTTGATTGGGAAGATGACCGTCCGCTAGAAATCCCACCATCAGATCAAGTCATCTATGAAATGCATGTCCGCAGCTTTACCCGTCATCCTTCCTCGGGAGTCAAAGATAATCATAAAGGAACATTTGCCGGAATTCGGGAAAAAATTCCTTACTTAAAAGAATTGGGTGTCAATGCGGTGGAATTGATGCCCATTTATGAATTTGATGAGTTTGAAAACAGTCGCCCTAACCCGCAAACAGGGGAAACTCTTTACAATTATTGGGGTTATAGTACAGTTGGTTTTTTTGCTCCCAAAGCTGGTTACGCAGCTACAGGTAAATTTGGGATGCAGGTTGATGAGTTGAAATCTTTAGTCAAAGAATTACACAAAAACGGTATTGAAGTAATTTTAGACGTAGTATTCAACCACACTGCGGAAGGTAACGAACACGGGCCAACCATTTCTTTCCGAGGCATTGACAATAAAACTTACTATATGCTGACCCCTGAAGGGTATTATTATAACTTCAGTGGTACTGGTAATACTCTCAATTGCAACAACCCCGTAGTGCGGGGAATAGTATTAGATTGTCTGCGTTACTGGGCATCAGAATATCATATAGACGGTTTCCGGTTTGACTTAGCCGCAATTTTAGGGCGCGATCCTTGGGGCGCACCCCTAGCAAATCCACCATTGCTAGAATCTTTAGCCTTTGACCCGATTTTAGCTAAATGTAAACTGATTGCGGAAGCTTGGGATGCAGGCGGCTTATACCAAGTAGGTTCTTTCCCAGCTTATGGACGTTGGGCAGAATGGAATGGTAAATACCGTGATGGTATCCGTAAGTTCTTAAAAGGGGATGGTAGCGTTGGCGATGCAGCTCAACGTTTACAAGGTTCTCCCGATTTATATGCTTGGTCTGGTCGCGCGCCAGCAACTTCGATTAATTTCATTACTGCCCACGATGGTTTTACCATGATGGATTTGGTTTCCTATAACGGGAAACATAATGAAGCCAATGGTGAAAACAACAACGATGGTAGCAATGATAATGATAGCTGGAATTGCGGTTGGGAAGGGCCAACCGATGATCCAGGAATTAACGCCTTACGTCATCGTCAGATTAAAAATGCTGTGGCGTTGCTAATGGTGTCTCAAGGTGTGCCCATGATTCTCATGGGTGATGAAGTGGGACGCACTCAAAAGGGCAACAATAACACTTATTGCCACGATAATGACTTGAACTGGTTAGACTGGACATTGCTAGAAAAGAACGCAGATTTGTTTAAGTTTTTTAAACATTGCATCGCCTTCCGCAATGCCCATCCAGTGTTGAGAAACGAATGGCATTTCCAAAATCGGGATTATGTAGGTAGTGGCTATGCAGATATTACTTGGCATGGCACTCAAGCTTGGAATGCCGATTGGTCTGATTCCTGTAAAACTTTAGCGTTTATGCTTTGTGGCAAACATGCCAAACAGGGAACAGTAGAAGATAACTACATTTATGTAGCGATGAATATGCATTGGGAATCTCTTTGGTTTGAAATTCCGCGATTGCATCCGGGGATGAAGTGGCATATCTTTGCTAATACTGGTGCCAACCCAGCAGAAGCTAGTTGGGAACCCGGTAAAGAACCAGTACTAGAAAATCAAGCTGCATTGCTGATGGGCGATCGCTCTGTGGCAATTTTAGTAGGTAAATAGGTTAAAAGTTGGCAAAATTAAATTGCCATTTTTTAACCTTTTATCTTTGGTGAATAACTAACAACTAAGAACTTATAACTCAAAAAAGATCATGGCTTTTTCAGCAACTCTCGAAACAGTTGGTAATGTCGCTAAAATCACCTTAGCTGGCGAACTAGATGCGAGTACCGCACCCGAATTTAAGCATAAAGTTGAGGAGGCCGCAGCACAAGAACCCAAACGGTTAGTGCTAATTCTCAACGAATTGGAATATATGGCCAGTGCAGGATTGCGGGTGTTAATCTTTGCTAAACAAAAGATGGGGAAAAATGTTGATATGTATGTGGTAGGAACTCAGGAAATGGTGATGGATACTATCACCAAGACTGGCTTCCATCACAGCGTTATTGCGCTGGATGAATATGATGCATCTGTGATCGAAAACATCTAGATGACAAAAATGAAGTGTGAAGTAGAATTTTGCTCCTTTACACTTCAAACATTTTTTTCTACATAATTTAGAAAATTAGCAAAACCAGATAAGAAAGTTGTCTGATTTGCCATCTGTTGCTAAATTTTAGAGAGTTGGTCTGATTGATGTTTCGTTGATTGATCAAGGTTGGTGCATCAGGACTGCTTTGAAGAAACATTTTACGCAACAGTGAAATTAATCATCAAAATTATTGGTTTAGGCAGAGATATTTGAGAACAGCAATATTTTGCTATTTCAAATATAAAATGCTAATACTTTGTTGAATATTGGGAATCCTAATGACAACAAAGCAAATAACTGCAAAATACTTCAGCTATTCGACAAAAAGATTCATCTTTATGCTTATTCAGCAAAGGAAGTGCTAGGTATGACAACTTTAACTTTACCAGGAACTCTCGACTCTTTAGGCGCGATCGCTAAATATGTCATGGAAGCAGCACAAACAGCCGGTTTGGATAAAAAAGCCGCCTATAAGCTGCGTTTAGCAGTGGATGAAATTGCCTCTAATATTATTATTCATGGCTATGAAGAAGCTCATTTAGAAGGCGAAATAGATCTGTCCGCTGATATTAATGAGTCAAGCCTAACCATTATTATTGAAGATACGGGTGCTAAATATGATCCTTATGAAACTGTAGCTGTAGAAGAAGAACAATTGAAAAAGCCCTTAGAAGATAGGCCTATAGGTGGGTTAGGAGTATATCTCGCAATTCAAGGTGTGGATAAGTACCTGTTTGAGCGCGTTGGTAATCGCAATCGCAATATTTTTGTTGTTAATTGCTGAACAAACTGTAACACCCAAAGTTACCTTATTAACAACCTGATATAAGCTATATTAAGGTAGATATATCTTACATGGCTTGAATATTAGGTGTTCCAGCTGTTGCCAAAATTTTCAGTAATAAGTATTATTGAAAACACCAGCTAAGAACACACTTGCTTATTTGTTAAAATATTTACTTTACATTATCTTAAAAAATCATTCGAGTCAAATTTATTTTCAATTAACAGTTTAAATCCCTGTGTAGGTAAAAAGATGGGTGTGCAAAATCAATTCAAAGAATGTGATGAAGATGAATTAGAAGCACTGCGCCAAGAGGTAGCAGAACTGAAAACAGCACTTAAAAATGAAGAAGCCGCTTTCCAAGCTCAATCAAAACTACTCGAGAAGTTCGTGATGATGGCACGTTCTTCTACAGAGGAAGTGCTAAAAACTGCATTACAAATGACATTAGATGTCGCCGCCGATCAAACAGCTTCAGAAAAAGGCAGTCTTTTTTTACTAGAGCCTTCAGGGAAAGTATCTGACGCAATTTTGTCACGGACTGAAGTCACAGCCGAACAGAGAAAACGTCTCATTGGTACAGTCATAGATAAGGGTTTAGCAGGCTGGGTAATCCGCCATCGCCAGCTAGGATTAATTGATGATACCGAAAATGATGATCGCTGGCTGACCTTACCCAATCAACCTTACGTAGTGCGCTCTGCTTTGGCTGTACCGATTCTCCGGGGAGATGAATTACTCGGAATTATCACCTTACTACATTCTGAACCAGGACATTTTAGCCATGAAGCAGCTAACCTCATGCAGGTGACAGCCGATCAAATGTCCTTAGTTTTAGAAAATGCGCGGCTTTACTCAAAACTAGAGAAATATTCTAAAGCACTAGATGCAGAAATGGAAAAAGGGCGGCAGATTCAGATAGATTTTCTGCCCTATGAAATGGTGAAGCAGCCCAATTGTGAGATTACAGCTTGTTTCTACCCGGCGCGTCAAGTAGCTGGCGACTTCTATGATGCCTTTGAGCTTGATGATAAACAGATAGGATTAGTAATTGCAGATGTCTGCGATAAAGGCGTTGGTGCAGCGCTATTTATGGCTCTAATGCGGAGCTTAATCCGGATTTTTTCTGCAGAAACTCAATTACGCGGTATCGCCCACGAAATTCTAGAACAGCATAAACCGGTTCCAGATGGGTGGATTGGCAAATCTATGTCTGCTAACTTAGCTCACCTCAATGCGCTGCAAGCAGTTACCCGAACCAATGAATATGTCGCCGAAAACCATTGGCAATTGAGTATGTTTGCCACGTTGTTTTTTGGAGTTTTAGAGCCGGATACGGGGATACTCACTTATATTAATGGTGGACATGAACCACTATTCATTCTGGGTGAGTCTGGTATCAAGAAAACTCTGAAATCTACAGGGCCAGCTGTGGGGATGATGGCGGGGATGAAATTTAAAATTCAGCAAGTGCAGATGGAGCCAGGAGACATCTTAATTGGTTATACGGATGGTGTAACTGAAGGTAAAAATCCTGATGGCGAGCTATTCACCGATAAAAGATTGCGATCGCTCTTAGAACAACCATGTTCCTCAGCTGGTGATTTATTAGAACGGATTAAAACCCATTTATTCGCCTTTATTGCTGATGCACCGCAGTTTGATGATATTACCATGTTGTCTGTGCGTTGGAATCCGGTGAAGTGAGTGCTGAGTTCTGAGTAAGTTGATTCTGGTTGATATGGAAACTGTCAGAGTTAACGATTAGCGATCGCAGTAGACTCAATAAATACAGCTACCTATTTAGTTGACACAGTGTATCCTTGTCATTGCGAACGCTCGCAATGACAAATTTTATGATGTTAAGCAAACTCAAAGCTATTTTTGGTGCTAAAAACTCTAGAAATTTAGGCGATTTTGCGGTTCTCAAGTCGGATTTCTTAGGTGCAAAAGTTGCTCCCGAAGTCGCTGAAAAATTGCGATCGCTTGCAGGATATCATCCGCCAATCGATTTAGCAAAATTAAGCCAGTACCCTCAAGGCTCCTTTGGGCGAGAATACGCCAAACACATGAATGCTAACCATCTCCAGCCATTAAATGTTAGTCCTGAACTTGATGAGGTAGCTAAACGCAATGTTTTTGCTTTGCGCTATGTCGTCACTCACGATATTTTTCATGTTTTACTCGGCTTTGATACTACCTATGCTGGAGAAATTGGCGTTTTGGCTTTTGCTGCTGCTCAGAACTACAGTAAATCGCTAAAACTTAGTTTGTGGTTAGCAAGCTTACTCTATCCAATTTTGGCTCCTCAACAATTTTCAGAAATTTTTGTTAACCTGCAAAAAGGATATCAATTAGGTAAAAAAGCTGAGTTTCTACTCAGTTACCGCTTTGAAGAGCATTGGGAAGAGCCAATTAATGAAGTGAGAAAACATTTAGGTTTATCTCCAAATTTCTCAATTTTACCTTGAATTTAGCCCAAATTGTCGCTAAAGCTTGTTAATAAATATCAGGGGAAAAGTAATGATTAAACTTCAAGAAAATTCTGCTGAAACAACTGTTACTAAACTCCCAGATGGAAGACAAAAATCTCAATTATTGCAAACAATCAAAATAATTTTACAACCGATTCAAAATCTGGAAAATCTGCGCCAGCGTTATGGAGATATTTTTTATAGCGAATTTGCTAGCTTTCCACCGCAATTAATTATTAGTGACCCAAAAGCGGTTCAGGAAATTTTTACTGCTGATTCTCAGCTATTTGAATCAGGTGCAGGAAATCAAGTTATTCAACCCTTGCTAGGAGCCAATTCGCTGATTTTATTAGATGGCGATCGCCACGTACAACAGCGTAAGCTTTTAATGCCTCCCTTCCACGGCGAACGGATGCGAGCTTACGGTCAAATTATCCGTGACATTACAGCACAGGTAACTAGTCAATGGGTAATTGGCAACCCTTTTGTAGCTCGTTCCAGTATGCAGGATATTTCCTTGCAAGTGATTTTACGGTCTGTTTTTGGGCTGGAAGAAGGAGAACGTTATCAACAAATTAAGCAGCTTTTAGTTGCAATGTTAAATACTTTTAATACGCCATTAAGTGCGATTTTACTATTTTTTAAATCGCTACAAAAAGATTTAGGCTCTTGGAGTCCTTGGGGACAATTTGTCCGGCGCAGACAGTTACTCGATAAACTACTTTACCAAGAAATCCAAGAGCGTCGAGAGCAAGGTAAAACTGATGGTGAAGATATCCTCAGCTTATTAATGTCTGCACGTGATGAAGCTGGCCAGCCAATGAGTGATGTAGAGTTACGCGATGAATTGATGACGATGTTATTTGCAGGTCATGAAACAACTGCGATCGCACTAGCTTGGGCTTTATATTGGATTCACTATCTCCCCGAAGTCCGCGAAAAATTGCTACAAGAACTCAATTCTATTGATATCGCTAATGCAGACCCAATGGCGATCGCGCAATTACCATATTTAAATGCTGTTTGTTGCGAAACTCTGCGAATTTATCCAGTGGCTTTCTTTGCTTTCCCCCGCATTCTGCGGACTGATATGCGATTTATGGGCTACGATTTACCAAAAGGAATGTACCTATCAATCTGCATTTATTTAACTCACCAGCATCCTGATATTTATCCTGAACCTAAGCGTTTTCGACCGGAACGTTTTTTAGAACGGCAATTTTCACCCTACGAATTTATACCTTTTGGCGGTGCTAATCGTCGCTGTCTGGGTGCAGCTTTTGCCATGTTTGAAATGAAACTGGTATTGGCAAATATCCTATCGCACTACTCCCTAGAATTGTTGGATAAAGTTCCCTTGCAACCTGTCCGTCGAGGTATAGTATTTGCGCCTCCTGGGGGTGTGCGTTTGGCGGTGAGGGAGAAGGTGGGGATTGGGGATTAAGGACTGGGGATTGGGGACTGGGGATTGGGGACTGGGGATTAGGGACTGGGTAATTAATTGGTAATTGGTAATGGGTAATTGGTAATGGGAAAACAAACACCAAATGCCCAACACCGTTACTGTAATCTTGCTTTGGCTGTTGCGATCGCATCTATTGCACTATCAACCAAATAAATATTGTCTGGTGAGAGTTTTTTAAAGAATGTTTTGCTTTCTATATCTTCAGTCAATAAAATTACTGGCTGATTTGCTTTCACAGCCAAAGCAATTTCCGAAGCAGTTCCCGCACCCATTCCACAGGCAATAATTACATTACTGGAGAGAACATTAATATTGTTTCGAGCGTTCCCCATGTCTGTGAAAATGGCAATATCTACCCCATCAGAAATGCTATCTTGCTTATACCTCGGTAAAATTCCCAGCGTTAACCCATTCGCAGATTTTGCACCCTTATTTGCTGCATCCATCACCCCTGTATTTCTCCCGCCAGTCAGCAAAATCCATCCTTCCTGAGCAATGAGGCTACCTAATTCATAAGCATTTTGCAAATCACTTGCTGTCGCTTTTTCTCCTGGCCCCATCACTCCTACAATAATTTTTCTCATGGCGGTGTCAATTTCTTAAGAGTCAAGAGTCAAGAGTCAAAAGTCAAAAGTAATATTTGATATCTCCTATACTTCGCCATCCTATTACCCAGTCCCCATTACCCCTTATCCCCAGAGGGGGCCCCGAGTTCCCCAATACCCAATCCCCATTACCCCTTATCCCCAGAGGGGGCCCCGAGTTCCCCAATCCCTACCATTGCTCCGCCCAATATACAATTTCCGCAGATGAATTATCAATTGCTACACCATAGCTACTACCATGATTCCACTTGAAGCCTGGGGTACCTCTATCTTCAGCATTTAAAACTAAGATTTCATAACTAGGTGGGAAGGATTCTTCAGATTCGTCACCTGTATAAAAAAATGTTGTTGGTACTCCGTTTTTAAGATTAATGTGTTCATTGGTGTTACCACCTCTAAACTCACGTTTAGCAACAGGTTTATATTGCGAAAGGATTTTTTTTACTTCTTGTGGTGACTGTTTCATCCGTACTTGAAAAAAACTTCCACCTTGTAAAACGCCTGGTGAGTAAGCAATCCGAACATCTTTTGCGTCAGTAGGAATCTGAATCGGAAAATGTTTTATCTTGTAGTCTTTAGATAATAATGTATTGAGTATTTCCGTATAGCGTGATGTGTCAGTAACTACTTCAGGTTCACCAGAACTACTAAAAGCTTTTCTGAGAAAAAAACTTCCCCCAACAACACCCAGACTGCCAAGGGAAAATAAAACTATCATGGCGATTTTGACAAGATATGATCGCTTCATGGAGTTGGATAAGGAGAAAATTTAGAGTTATATATCCAACTACTAAACTAAACTCGTACTATTTCGGATATCACAATAGCAAGATTGATGAAATCTTTGTGAATTCAGGGAAAATACGGTTTATTTGTAAAAGTTTGATGAAGGCAATTAGAGTAAATTGTGCAAAATCGCAGGTAAGTATACTGAGCTTCTATTAATACTTTTGTTTTTCCTTGAGTATTACGGAAAAAATGCCAGGCTCAATCACTCAGAACTCATGAGAATTTATTAAATAGACCCTAAAATTTACCTAACGACCCAGCCATGTTTTGATGATATCAAGAAGGCTAGAACCACCCCACATCAATGCAAACAGAATTGATGTAGTCAAAATAGCTCCCATTAAACACAAAACTAAACCGCCTAAGCTAATAGCACCATCATCTTCTAACAAGCCAAAACCAGTTACAAAAATACCCATAGCTGGTAAGGTATTTGTCCCTGGAATGGGAATCATCATGGAAATTGCCATTAATGCGATCGCACTACCAATTGTGATTCTACCTGGCAATGTCGTACAGATATAAGTAAGCCGTGGGCGCGCGATCGCTTCAATCCTTCTTAACCAAGGAATTCCCCCTTTCAAAAATCCTTGTACTGTTTCCAATTTCAGCGGATGATTGAGCATTCGCTGCGGTAGCCAAGGACTTTTAGCACCTGTAATTAGCTGTATTGCTAGTAGGAAAATCACGATTCCAAAAGGAGTTGAGTAACCAGGAGCCGGAATTGGTAAAGCAGAGGGTAAAGATAAGATAACTAGTAGAAAGCCAAAAATTCTTTCCTGTGCTAGCTTCAAAATATCTGCCAAAGTTACTTGTGGTGGTCGCTCTTCTTCTAAAAAATAGCGATGCAATTCCTGAGAAAGTTTAGCCATAAAATCCTCCTGAATATTAATTTTTGCCAATTATGAAATGTCATTATTCCTGAGTTAAGCACAACATAAAATAGCCAGCCTACCATCAGAATTTTGTCAAGGCAGGCTTTGCTTATATAAGGATATTTATAGAGTATAAAAACTATTTGTTGTTCGCTCTACTTTCTTGGATGACATGAATAATTGATGGCAGTAGAGAAACAACAATAATTAATCCAATAATTGGTAACAAATATTTATCTACTTGTTCGGCTGGTAAAGATTTTCCTAAAAAGAATCCGAGAAAAGTAATTCCAAATGTCCAAACAAAGCCACCTACTAAGTTATAAGACATAAAGGTCTTATAATGCATAGCACCAACACCAGCAACAATGGGAGCAAAAGTGCGTACAATTGGTATAAAACGAGCTAAAACAATGGTTTTTTTACCATATTTTTGATAGAATTTCTGAGTTTTAACAATATGTTTTTTATGAAATAACCAGGAATCTTCTTTGCTAAATAACTTGCGTCCAAATCTATAGCCAGTGGTGTAACCGACATTATCACCAAGGACGGCACAAATAAAAGCACCAATAATCAAAATCCAAATATTGAGTAATTGCTGAGAAGCAACAAATCCAGCTGTAAACAGCAAGCTATCACCAGGCAGAAAAAAACCAATTAGCAAGCCAGACTCAGCAAAAATAATTCCCCATACACCAAAATAGCCAAGTGATTTAATCAGCGCTGGTAAATCAAAATGCATAGAACATCTTACCTTTAAGCAGAAACATACAACATATTAACGTTCAGCAAATTTTCGGAGAGCAAAATACGATTAATTTTACGAAAATTTATTGCTTAGTATAGAAAATATTCATCAAAAATAGTAGATTTTGGGTTAAGGGTACAAAATGCGAAGATACTTGAAAGTACTCAGACTATTTTGGAGTACTGCGATCGCAGCTGAGATGGAATATCGGGTTAACTTTATCGTTGCTACCATCACCAGCGTGGGGAATTTGGCAGGTAGCTTGTTTGGACTGTTCTTGTTTTACCGCACTGGCTATACTTTCGCTGGTTGGTCATGGAATGCGGCTTTAGTTGTTCTCGGTGTTTTTACGCTATTACAAGGTTATTCTTCAACTTTTTTAGCTCCTAACCTCAATCGCATTGTCCGTCATGTGCAGGAAGGTACGTTAGACTTTGTGCTACTGAAACCTATCCGCAGTCAATTTTGGCTTTCTACCCACACCATTTCACCTTGGGGTATGCCAGATTTAGTTTTTGGTACAGCGATTATTGCTTATGCAGGTAAGCGCCTTGGCTTGAGTCTCAACAATTATTTAGTTAGTGCATTACCTCTAGCATTAGGCTTGGTAATTCTTTACAGCCTGTGGTTTATCCTAGGAGCTACTAGTATTTGGTTTGTCAAAATATATAACGTTACTGAAGTACTACGGGGTTTATTAGAAGCTGGCAGATATCCAATGACAGCATATCCTGCAGCTTACCGCTTTTTCTTTACCTTCGTTGTGCCCGTAGCTTTTTTAACTACTGTGCCAGCAGAAGCCATGTTAGGGCGAGGGCAAATTACCTGGCTTATAGGTGCAATAGTATTGGCATTAGGGCTATTTTCACTTTCTACTTGGTTTTGGCGGTTTGCGTTGCGTTTTTATACTAGCGCTTCTAGTTAAACACACAAGCGAAGCGATATTGAATTTTGCTTTGTATAGCGTAATTTATGAGTGCAAGACGCTTTTCCTGTACTTCTAATACTCCCACACTTCTCTGATAGTAGTGTTGAAAACTATACGCATTTGGGCATATTAAATTGCGTATATCAGGAGGCTGGAAAATGCGATCGCTCTTTGTTGTCTCAAGTTTAGTGAATCGCGTCTTGGCAAGCTTGATGCTGCCGTTAGGAATGATTTTTCTTGGCAACAGCTATGCTCATGCTCAGGTAATATCTGATGGCACTACGAACACTAATATTAATTCTAGCGATAATAATTTTACAATTCTTAATGGTATAGCTAAAGGAAATAATTTATTTCATAGCTTTAGTAATTTTTCTGTTCCTACTGGTGGTACAGCCACCTTTGATTTAGTCAACACACCAAATATTACAAACATATTTAGTCGGGTGACAGGTGGAAATATTTCCCAGATTGACGGGTTGATTAGCACAATCAATCACAATAACTCAGTCAGTTTATTTTTGCTGAATCCAGCAGGAATTGTATTTGGGCCGAATGCCAGCTTAAATATTGGTGGTGCATTTGTGGGGACAACGGCGAATAGTATCAAATTTGCTGATGGGGTGGAATTTAGTGCGCTAAACTCCGCGACACCACCATTATTAACGATGAGTGTACCTGTGGGATTGCAACTAGGAGCAAATGCTGGCGGGATTCGCACTCAAGGTAACTCATCAGCCAACATCCTGTATGGTTCTCCACAAATATTTAAGGCGGAAACTGTAGCGTTAATAGGTAGTGATATTGATATTAATCAGACCTATTTGGCTAATCCTGATGGCAAAGTCGAATTATGGGCATTGCGAAATGCAGAAGTAGGTTTAAATAATCAAGGCGGCTTACAACTCACTAGCCCTGCTGCGGCTGATTGGGGAAATATTTTGCTCAGACAGTCCTCATATATCCAGACTAACGGTATGAATGGCGGAGCAATCAACATTCGGGGGCGAGGTTTGACACTTCAGGACGGTTCGCAAATCAGTTCCAGCACTGGCACTTTAGGAAAAGGGCAAGGAATCAACATTAAAACTACAGAGTTTGTAGATTTGTTAGGCGCATCTGCTGCAGGCCAATATCCTACCTCTGGTTTACACACTAGCGTCATGGGGAATCAAGGTAGAGCCGGAGATATTACAGTCGAAACAGGGCGTTTACGTTTAGCCAATGGAGCTTGGCTTGAGTCTACGCTGAGTTCTCCCTTCGACTTTATATCCTTTAGCCCCATCGCCAGTAATGACTCGAGAACGGGAGATATTAATATTAAAGCTGTAGATGTGGAAGTTATTGGTTACAATCCATTTCCATATTTATTTCCATATTCTGATATAGTTGTAAACTTCTCTAGTGCTATTACTACTTTAATTAGCGGTGGTAACTCGAATGAAAGTGGCAAGATAAATATTGATGCTCAAAGGGTAAGTCTAATTGATGGTGCTCGTATTAGTGCCGATTTAATCGGCTTTTACTTCCCTGGTTTTTCTGAGTCTCCCACCATCGGTAAGTCTGGAGATATTGTGATTCGAGCTTCCGAAAAATTAAAAATTTCAGGAGTGGGGATTAATGGCACAACTAGTGCTGTGATTAGTTCGATTCAACCTTTTACAGTAGGTCAAGCTGGCAATATCTTAATTGATACTGGACACTTGATGCTGTCACAGGGTGGAACTGTGGCTAATAATGTCACAGGAAGTGGTCAAGCGGGAAATATAGAGATTCATGCTCAGGATGTAGAAGTTAGCGACCCAGTAATTGATAATTTTAACCAAGCGGTTAGTGGTATTACTGTGGGAGTGGGTAAGGATGCTGTTGGTCAAGGTGGGACAATTAACCTGACAGCAGATAGCTTGCGTGTGTTCAACGGTGGACAAATAACTTCCTCTAGCTTGGGTCAGGGATCTGCTGGTAGTGTTAACCTCAACGTGAAAAATATTGAGGTACAAGGAACTTCTCAAAGCATAATTAATGGTAGCTATCTGCCCAGTGCGATCGCAGCATCCTCGGCTAATAACTTGGCTGCGGGGTCTATAAATATCACATCAAATAGTGTGAATGTTAAAGATAATGCAGTAATTACTGTAAGTAATACAGGCAATGGCGATGCAGGGAACCTCAATATAACAGCTAAGAACCTTTTCCTCGACAATAGCGCTAGCCTACGTTCTGAGGTGAATGGAGGTGGTCAAGGTAATATCGACCTCAATGTCAATGATGTCCTGTTATTACGGCATGGTAGTAAAATTATTACCAATGCTTTGGGTGCTTCTACAGGAGGCAACATTAATATTAATGTGGGGTCGATGGTAGCTGTACCCAGCGAGAACAGCGATATTTCAGCCAATGCTGTCTTAGGAAGTGGTGGCAATATCCAAATTACCACTCAAGGTATCTTCGGGTTAGAGTTTCAAAACCAACCCACACTCAATAGTGATATCACTGCCAGTTCACAGTTTGGGCTGAGTGGTAATGTACAAGTTAATACCATTGGTGTTGACCCGAATTCTGGTTTACTCGAACTACCAGAGAATGTCACCGATTCATCGCAGCAAATTGCTTCAGGTTGTGCAGCTAATACTGGTAGCACATTTGTAGCTACAGGTCGGGGTGGAATACCTCAAAATCCGATGCAGGAAGTCAGCAGCGATCGCACTTGGTCTGATACTCGTGATCTCTCTATATATCAGAAAAATAGTGGAGTGACAGCACAAATACCCCAACTGCCCAAAACTCTCTTGCAAGCTACTGCTTGGCATCGTCGCGCTGATGGAAAAATTGAGTTAGTCGCAGCGCCATCTCCCGCAAATATCCAGCCACAGTTAACTTGTGCTGCACTTTCTCAAATTTAATTGCCTGAATCAATTAAATTTGAGAAAGTCGATATCAATTTAAAAAAAGAAAAAGGGGAAAGGTTTTAATTTACTCTTTCCCCTTTGCTGTCTCTACGCTCTTCAATTTATGTATGAGGCTTCGCCCTTATGCTTTAACTAAGGGTATCTTTTACTACCCGCACCTACGACTCCGATTTTGTGGCGATAGGAAAGTTCTGCACCGAACCACCCAGAAAGGCTAGTCAAAGTTCCTACAACCAGCGAGATTAACAATCCCCAAGGTAGGATGCGTGACTCAATATCACCAAGACGAATTAGGAAATTAACAAGAGTTAAAACAAGCACAGAAACATTTAGTATCAAATGTGCCCAGCCAGCCTGGCGCTTGCGGACTCGCTCTATTTTCATAAAGTCGCTGAGGCCGATGATTGCAGCTAAGACACCTCCGCCTAATCCCAGTCCAATTAACCAGAAGGAAGCCCTAGCCCAGAAGAAATCTTTGGTCAGCCAGTAACCGAAATCACTTCCCAAAGCTGCGGCTAAAAAAGCTATAGGAAAGATCACACTTAACGGGTGTAGAGGATGACCTGCGATCGCAACTGTACTGGGTACACCGCTATCATGATATTCGCGATCGTCACTTTCAATAATAGGCGGCAAATTAGGAAATGGTGTCGAGGTCGTTTGGGTATTCTCTGTAGTTTCCATGATTTTATTACCTTAATTTGAGGAAGGAATTTGCTCAACATAAGCTTGAGCTTGGAGTATAAGTTTTCCTGGTTCTACCTTTAAACTGTTAACTTGTAAGGTCATTCCTTCCAAGTCAAAGTTGCTCAAGTTTAAAAGTTCGCTGGTTTGATTTACCAAAGCTTTTGTCAGTTCTGGCGATATTTCTTCACCTTGTCCATACTCAACATTCTCTAAAGAAACAGTTTTGCCGTTAGCACTAACACGGGGTACTGCTTCAAAAGCAACTTTGTGTGTTTCGCCAGTTTCTACTAACAGAATATTGGCATTAATGGCAACTTTCCCATCACCTGGTAGGCGAAACTCTACATTTTGTGGGTTAATTGTTCTCACTTCTCCATTGACTTGTATTTTCTGACTTTGAAGTTGAGAACGAACATAGTCTGAGTTAAAAGCGCGGTTAATATCTGCTTCATTTAAAACGACTCGCGCACTTCCCACAGTGGGTTTTGTTAGCTCAATTTTGCCAAATGCAACACTTAAAGGATTTATGGCAACGCTTTGGATTTGCATATCCATTTCCTCCACTCGGAGGTCTTTTTGCATTACCATACCCTCTCCTTCAATGGAGACTGAATCTACCTGTCCTTGAACCAATTTGAGCGGATCGGTTTTAATCTCGACATCTAAATTTTCTACTTCATCTAACTGGCTAGATAAACCGACTTCTGCCGCTTTATTCAGCGCTTGCTCTCCTAGCCCAGGACTTTCAGTCATGATAATTTAATCTCCGAATTTGACCAGAAAAATGAATTATAAAAAATGATAGATATTTGTATTTTTTACGCCTGCAAACTAAGTAGATAAATATCTATTTTCAAGACTTATAACCTATTTATAGAATTAGAGCGTAATTTTATACATCATCTTTCATTCTTGAGCATTCATCTTTTAATTGACTACCTTTGAGTCAATCTAGAAAATTGGCGCAGAAAAATTATCTATCTGACGGCGGAGTAAATATTGAATATCTCTATATCTAAAAGTAGAAGTATTTATTTATGAGTAAAAATTTTTATTTTTCTACCCGAGGTGATTAAGGTAATCACTCAAAAGAAAGAGGGAAGGATTCTCAGCCGTATGCAAACTTGGTATTAGTGACAAATAAGAATTCTTTCTGAGGAGAACTGAATAATGGTAGCTAGTTTAGATGATACTAAACGTAATGCAATTGCCGTTAAATTGGCAGATATGAAAGCTTTGCAAGAGTTGGTTCTACAAAATGAACAACAACTTTTACAGCAAGGTCTAGATTCCGAAATTTCTGACCGCATTCGGGATTTCATCAAAGATGATCAAAAGAATTTAGGGATTTTGGAAACTGTAATTGGTCAGTATGGTATCCAAGCTCAACCCAGACAAACAGTTCAACAATTTATTGATAGAGCTCGCGAATTATTCCAAGGTTCTGAACTCAGCTTGTATGATAAAGTATCTCAGCATGAATTGTTGAAGCATCAAATAGTGATGAGTGGCTTAATTGTTCATAAGGCTGCTCAAAAAGTTGGTGCTGACGTAATGGTTGCGATTGGGCCTTTGAATGCAGTTAACTTTGAGAACCGCGCTCACCAAGAACAACTCAAAGGTGTTCTGGAAATTCTAGGTGTTCGCGAACTCACTGGTCAAGAAGCAGATCAAGGTATTTGGGCACGTGTTCAGGATGCTATGGCCGCAGTTAGTGGTGCAGTAGGTAGCGCCGTTACCCAAAGTAGTGACAAAAAGGATATGAATATCCAAGATGTCATTCGTTCAGATCATGCCAAGGTAAATACTCTATTTACCGAACTGTTGCAAAGCAACAATCCCCAAAAAATTCAAGAGTACTTCGGTCAAATCTACAAGGATTTAACCGCCCACGCTGAAGCAGAAGAAGAAGTAGTTTACCCACGTGTACGTGCTTTCTACGGTGAAGGTGATACCCAAGAACTGTATGACGAGCAAGCTGAAATGAAGCGGGTTTTAGAAGAAATTAAAGCAATTAGCCCCTCTTCAGATCAATTCAAAGATAAAGTCAGACAGTTGATGAATGACGTTGGCGACCATATCCGCCAAGAAGAAAGCACAATGTTTGCTGCTATTCGCAACAACCTCAGCAGCGAACAAACCGAACAATGGGCTACTGAATTCAAAGCCGCTAAGAAGAAAATTCAAGAAAGACTTGGCGTTGTCAGCGAAGCTAACATCTAGGATATCTTCAAGCCTTCTTTGGAAGCTAGTAAAGGTTAGTTAGAAGCTACTCCCAGCACCTCGGTGTTGGGAGTATTATTTATAAATCGCCATGATTGCTTCTATCGTGGTAAATCCTTCATTCTCTTCTACAGCACTTCTGAGCTTTGCCGAGTCCAGCGCATCCTCAATGGCTTCTAGTAACTTTAGATCCTCAATATTAATAATCGCTACAACTGCTTTACCTTGATGCTCAATTAAAATACGTTCTTTGCCGTACTCAGCACGGTTAATTAGCTCTGGTAAATTAGCACAAGCCTCGGTTGCACTGACAATATCCATAATTTTGTAAAAAACTACATTATTTTATTTAGCAAAAAAAGCGATGCCTGCGGCGAGCTGCACCAACGCGCTTTGTCAGGCGATCGCATCAAGATAAAAAACATTTTAGGGAATTTGAGGAGACTGCCAGTATTTATAAGCTGTATAAGCCATAGTCACCACCCCAGTGATAATTGCAGATTCATCAACCTCAAATTCTGGATGGTGTAGGGGGTGATTAATAATTCTGTCTTTGTAGCCTACACCCAAGCGGAACATCGCACCTGGAGCGTGTTCTAAATATACAGAAAAATCTTCAGCGCCAAGGGAAGATTCAGGTAAGACTTGGACGCGATCGCTACTCCAAGCTTCTTCTGCTGATGATTGCAATAATTGTGTCAGGGCATAATCATTTTGCACGCTGGGTACACCCTGGTGATAATTGACTTGATACTTGGCCCCAAAGGAATGGCAAACATTAGCCACAATTTTTTCAATCCAGTTAGGGAGACTCGCACGGGTTTCGGGGTGAAGCGATCGCACAGTTCCCAACAAGCGGACTTTATCAGCAATGACGTTGGGCGCTCTTCCACCAGTAATTTGCCCAATGCTCAAAACTACAGGCCGTAGGGGATTTTGTGTCCGGCTAATGGCTTGTTGCAATGCAGTAATTACCTGCGCTGCAATCCAAATTGCATCTATCGCCTCATGGGGACGGGCCCCATGTCCAGACTCACCAATAATGATAATCTCTAAATCGTCAGCCGCAGCAGTTAACGCACCATAACGCACGCCAATGGAACCTGCAGGTATAGAAGGGAAAACATGAACCCCCAAGATGGCTGAAACTTTTTCCATTGCCCCATCTTGTACCATCCAGCTTGCGCCTTGGGCAATTTCCTCAGCTGGCTGAAATAAGAATCGGGTTTTACCACCTAATTCTTCTGCTATTTGGGATAATACCATTGCTGTCCCCAAACCCACAGTAGTGTGGACATCATGACCACAAGCGTGCATCACACCTTCAGCGCGAGAGGCGTATTCCAAACCCGTGCGTTCTTGAATGGGTAAAGCGTCCATATCGGTACGAATTGCCAATAAACGCTCATCACTACCATTACCTTGTAGTTCTCCAATCACACCGGTTTTTCCCACACCCTCTTGCACATGAAGGCCACTGGAAGAAAGCACACCTGCAACAAAAGCAGATGTTTGGTATTCCTGACCACTGAGTTCAGGGTGAGAGTGAATATGACGGCGAATTTCAATCAGACGAGGTGCTAGTTTTTTGGATAAATCTTTAATCTGGGTAAGCATGAATTGATCGCAAGTGACAGGCTTTGTTCCCATGATAAAGAAAGGGTTAAGGGTCAAGAGCCAAACAATTTTAGATTTTGCGGAAAGTCTGAGCGGCGGCTTCCGCCGCTCAGAACTTTCCAAGACGGATTTTGGATTGACCATTCTCAATTACCCATTCCCCAGTCCCCAGTACCCAGTCCCCAATACCCATTCCCTATTTCTTCTTCTGATTCGCTTGTGCGTCTTGCCCTTCTTGTAAAGACCAACCATAGGGTTTATCAGAAGTGACCACACCATTAGCCATAGTTGTCAGCCGGAAATTTGCCGCCCGGAAGTTAGTAAACAGCAATGTAGCACCTTTGAGGTTAGCTGCTTCTAAATTGGCACTGATAAAACCAGCATAAGAAAGATTGGCATTTTCTAAAGTTGCTGATTTTAAATTTGTACCTGTTAAAGAAGCACCAGTAAGATTTGCAGAAGTCAGAACCGCAGCTTCCAAATCCGCACCAGTGAGGTCAGCATTTGTCAGGTTCACTTGGGATAAATTAGTTGCCTTCAAATTAGCATCTCGTAAGTTTGCACCAGCTAAATTCAGTTGTGTAAGGTCAGCACCGCTTAAATCGCACCGGGGACAGGAACTTGCGGCTTTTAATTGATCAACGTCTTGCTGATTGAAGGCTAAAGCTTGTTCTGCTAACCCAAAACAAGCTAACAGGCTAAGGATAGCAACAATCTTGAATTTCATATGTGTTACGGATATTCACTAAACTAGATGATATGTAATATCTTGTACTATTGAAAGGCCATAATACTTACATTGTTCCCTTACCTTGCAGGCGAGGCAGCGTGACAGATTACAGTTTATTCGCGGATACAAGATGTAGTATCACAACTATAGCCGTTGTCATACCAAACATATCCGAATTTTTCGCTAAATTACAGCTAATGAAGCGTCAATGAAGAAGTTATAAAATTAGTATAAATTCTCGTGGTTATACTACCCAAATGCAAGTCTAGGGTTTAGAATCGTCTCGTAACCAACTATACTGAACCTCTTATAGACTACCACATATTGCGATCCCCCAAGCTCACGAGAAAGAGCAGCTTGGGGGATCTTAAATTTTTTAGAGGAAAAGCAATCAAGAACATTGAGAATATAGCGGTCTGAAAAATCAGGGCTATTAGTACGCCAAAGCATTACGCCAGCTTCTTAACCTCCCAATTAATGATGTAGAAATTGCCCAACTCGCACAACAAGCGGAAATTCATTATGCAGGTGTGCAATGCGGGATTATGGATCAGATGGCTTCGAGGCTAGCTGATACTGAGCATATGCTATTTTTAGATACTCGTACTCTAGAACAGCGTGTGTTACCTTTAGCTTCAGATGCAGAGATTGTAGTCATAGATAGCGGTGTGCCTCGTAGTTTAGCTAGTAGCGGATATAACTAAAGACGCGCAGAATGTGAAGCGGCGGCGCGATCGCTAGGAGTTAAAGCACTGCGCGACATTAGCGATGCTAGTGCTGTGGAAGATTTACCAGAACCCTTAAAACGGCGTGCGCGTCACGTAGTTACAGAAAATAACCGCGTTTTGGAAGTGTTGCAAGGAGTTTCATCTCAACGTTTTGGTGAATTGATGAATGCATCCCATGCTAGCTTGCGGGATGATTACGAAGTTTCTGTACCAGCATTAGATACATTAGTTGATATTTTGCAGAAAACCCCAGGCGTTTTGGGCGCAAGGTTAACGGGTGCTGGTTTTGGTGGTGCTTGTGTAGCTTTAGTATCAGGGCAAGGCAAAGCTTCGGCGATCGCAAATCAGGCCCTAACAGCATACAATCAATCTGGTTACACTGGAAAAATTTTGGTGCCAGAAACTTTTGCCACATAACAAATGACAGATAAAAAAGTTGTTTTCGGTAATGCACAACAGGAAGGCGCAAATCGCTGGGGATGGTTCATGGGACACTTTATTACTCCTGTGGACGATCCACGTTCTACAGAAGAGTTAGAAGTTAAATGGGGTATTCATAAAGCTGGTGATAGTAGAAACCAATGGGTAATAAATAACCAAGCTGCTACTATTTCAATTCTGATTAATGGAAAATTTCGTTTGCAATTTGAAGAGAGAGAAATTGTATTATCCCGTGAGGGTGATTACGTTCTGTGGTGTGCGGGTGTACCTCATACTTGGATAGCTGAATCTGATTGTACGATTTTAACTATTAGATGGCCTTCTAAACCTGGTGATAGTGTTGGAATTACAAACAAGTAGGAAGGCAAAATTTTGCGTCTATAAATCATTATTTACTAGATAATGTTATATTTTAAAACTGCAAACCCTTATTTTGTAAATTCTGCTCAATCTGCTGTATATTTTCTACTGTTTCTCCCGCTACTATCCCATAAATTTCGGTGTAAATTTTGCCGTATTTAACCTTCTCTAAAGCCGATAAAATTATCAAGTCTTTGCGTTCTAATTCTGGTTATAAACTCAATAAAATAGCGTCAAATGTTCCATCTATGCGGTAGTCAGTAGAATATTTAGCTACTTCCTTTCCTAAATTTAATAGAGTATGGCGCTGCAAGCAAAGTGGAGTTGAACTATTAACGCGAAAATTAGCATCTATTATATAAAATACTTCTGCAATTACCTGATCAAAAAGGTATTAATTGTAGAGTTATGAATCTTCTATCTATAAGTATAAAAAAAGTAGCTATAAGTATTAAACAATTATTTTCTATCTCTAACTTTCGTATTAGCGCTGATGCCATACTCTCGCTGCTAAATTATCCTACATGAACTTCAAAAATCAAATATGAATCCTATACAATTACCAAGACTTAATTATTTATATGATTCTAGTTAAAAATTTCAGTCCTGAGAAGCATAACAGCTTGTTTAATATTTCCAAAATTCTATTGAATATGTATAACTACTTACAAAATATAAAAGCTTAAAAACTAGTATAAAAGAGCATTTCTACTTAGAAAAATGCAGCAATAAATCAGAAAATATTTTTCTAATCTAAAATTTTGAACTAAACAATTATATATATAGTAATCTGCTTTCAGGATGTATCTTATTCTGAATCTACCAATTATCCACAATCAACCAAAATTCACAAACATAGAAAATTAGACAAAATCTAAATTTCTTAGTTGGAATTTTGAATTGGTACTCAAGCATTGATTACAAGAACCAAGAAAGTTTATCCCTTTTCGCAGTATTTCTTCTAATTCTGTAGAGATTGTTGGTTAGTACCCATACCTACACACTAAATTTTCGTTTCAATTGAGGAAATTAACATGGTTACCATACAACCTCAGAACTCCCAAATTGATCGGTTAATGCGCGATCGCGTCGTTCTTATTACTGGTGCGAGTCGCGGAATTGGTGCTGCTACTGCCAAATTGTTCAGTCGTCATGGTGCAGCAGTAGGAGTAAATTACTACAGTAGCGAGAAAGCTGCTCAACAAGTTGTGGAAGAAATTTCGTCAGATGGAGGAAAAGCACTAGCAGTCAAGGCAGATGTTAGAGACTCTCAGCAAGTAAATGCAATGGTGCAAGCAGTTTCTAAGGCTTTCGGTGCAATTGATACCCTGATAATTAACGCCAATGCTAATTTTCCCATTGCACCTTTCGTAGATTATCGCTGGGAAGATTTTGAAACCAAATTACTAGGAGAACTTCAAGGAGCCTTTTTTCCTTGTAAAGCAGTTGTACCATCAATGATGGAACATCAACGAGGTTGCATTATTGCGATTAGTAGTGGGTTATCTCGCAATCCTGGTGAGGGATTTTCCGCTCATAGTACTGCTAAATCAGGATTGGATGCTTTTGTGAAAAGTTTAGCATTAGAACTCGGGGCGCACGGAATTAGAGTGAATGCGATCGCACCGGGATTGACTATCACAGATGCAACTGCAAGATTACCTCAAGAACACAAAGCAGCAGCGGCTAAATTTACACCTTTGAAAAGAAACGGAATGCCAGAAGACATCGCTAGTGCAATTCTCATGTTAGCTTCTGATGAAGCCAGATTTATTACAGGTGCTTATTTACCTGTTAGTGGCGGCGATCAAATGCTTTGATACCACTTTGGAAAAAGAATACAAAATCTAATCTAGGGACACAATATACATTGCGTCCCTATATATTTTTTATTTCCTTTTCAACTTAGTAGTTCTTGCTTCTACCGAATTAATTACGAATTTGTAATTAATTTCGGTGCTTTTGTATGTGAACCATATAGTTCCACAAATCTTTTAAACAGCAACATTGTTTGATGATTAGAAGCAAAATTTATATTAAATAACCTCTCAAGATTTTTTTCGCCCAAGTTGCGTAAATAAGGTAAGTCTTCAAACAGCGTCAAATAAGCAGCTAAATGCAATAAGATTTGCAAGATAGGCTTTGGCCATTCTAGATCACTGTAGATTTCTATAAATAGATAATGCTCACTTTGAGTTAAAGGTAATGCATAAAACATGACAGTGATGCGTTTGCCATTGTAAACCGGAATACTCAGTTCAACTGTGTAGGGAGTATGTAAGATTAAATCAACTTCCACAATTGGTTGTCGCCAAATCCTCAGCGCATTAACTGGAGATTCTAAAATTGTTTGAAATTGGATTTTACCCCCAATCTCTGTAGGCTGAAACGAGTTGATATTAATGACTCGCAGATTGTTCAGGCTAAACTTGTGGATAGTTTCTAAATGTTTTAAATTCAACAAATGATAGATTTGGCACAGATAAGGAAAAGGTAAAATATATTCCTGGCTGATCATGTGCCGCTTTTTTAAATCAAACTTGCTATCTTGAATTGGGCATAAAGAATTTGCATTGCTATTTACATCTTGCTCTGGTCTTAAATACAGCCAACTCAAAAAGAAAAATGATGCTGTAAATAGCTGAAACACTTCCAAAGTAGATATATAACCATCGGCAAATGTAGCAAAACTTCTATCAGTTATACCAAAAAGCCAAGATGGAATACCCGCTAGCCAAATACCATTTTTGAGATTGAGGATAAAAAGACCAAATTCAAATTCTAGAGATTGAGTAGCATTTTCAGCAGTTGCATCACTCTGCTCATGTATGAGGTTAGTAGGCATATTCTTCAAAATAAAATCTATCGTTATGGCAATAATTACTATCTGCAATTGCCTCAATTCTAGCTATAGATAATTTCATCAACCTCTACCTATGGCTGGAAATAGAATTACCCAATAGCTATGTAATTTAATACAGTTAATATCAAAAATTCTTGCTCAAATAAATAATATACATTTATCTAAAAAGTAATTTTAGTTACTGCGTAAATCAATGACTGTATATTTTATTTCTGAGATTTACTTAGCAAATTTATATAAAATATTTCTTGAAGAAGAGGTCAAATCATATAATCTGATTCAGAAAATTAAGACTAAAGCAAAGATATTGAGTTTTAAGGCGCAAGATTAGGTTGATTATTTGGGTTTTGAAATAATCCTTGGTCTCATCTAGTAAAAGCTGTGGATCACTCGTAACTATTTCCTCTACCCTACAAAAGCAATCTGATCAGCTGTAGCAGTAGTAGTTGCGCTGATTGCTACTCACATTGAAATAATTACACTAATTGAGGTTCATGAAATTTCAATCAATGAACTCATCAACATATTTAGTTGCACCCAGCAGCAACAACTGCTTGTGTAATATCAACAGAACAATTAGTACCTCAACCTATAGAATTACTACCGCTTTAGCGGTATTATTTTTAAATATTTTCGCCAAAATTCCCAGAGACAGCAGCAATGACTATTCGCCATGCGACTGAAATTGACTTACCAGCTATTGTGGCAATTTACAATGCTGCAATTCCTACCCGCATGGCTAGTGCTGATTTAGAGCCAGTGTCAATAGAAAGCCGTCTAAATTGGTTTCGCGGGCGATCGCCTTCACACAGACCCCTTTGGGTGATAGAAGTAAATAGTGTAATAGCTGGGTGGCTGAGTTTCCAATCTTTTTACGGACGGCCAGCTTACAGTAAGACTGCCGAAATTAGCATTTATATTGCTCCAGAGTTCCAAAAATGCGGATTAGGACAACAACTTTTAGCACAAGCAATTAAGCAAAGCCCAGATTTAGGCTTAAAAACTTTAATTGGCTTTATTTTTGCTCATAATCAGCCCAGTTTAAAGCTATTTGAACGATTTGGATTCACGCCTTGGGGACATTTACCCAACATCGCAGAACTTGATGGTGTAGAACGTGACTTAGTAATTATGGGGCTACGACTCACTAACTAATCACAACACAGAGGACTTATTTTCTGTAGCTTGAATAAAGGCTTCAAAATCACTTCCTGGTGTCCATTGAATCGCGCCATCTCGCCCCGTAAAGAAAAGTTTCGTTTGACTTTGGCTAAGTTCAGATAAAACCTTTGGTTCCAAGTCAGGGGAAGATGCGATCGCAATTTCTGGTTGTAGCGCTAAAACTAAATCCTTTAAAGATTCCGGTACACACCATAGCACTTGGGGACGAGGTAAACTCCCAGACTTAACTAACTGTGCAATTTCTTTAGACTTGAGGTTACCTACTAATAACCAATTCTGACCTTGAATTTGCAATTGCAACATCGGCAACTGCTCATTAATTAATTGTGCCACTACCGAGCCAGTAGTAATTGCTTGTCCCAATGCCAAAGGCTGATATAAGCCTTGACGCTGTTGGACGTTCTGTTGAATTACCTGCGCTTCCACAATGTTTTCTGGCTTAGGGGGATAGCTGTAAAAATTTTTGATAGGTAAGCGCTGCATGACTTCCAGCCAACCACTACTCTCATGATCTTGAAAATCAGTGGCGATCGCCCAATCAATTTGATTCACACCTTGCTGTTGTAAAAATGGTAAGATTGTGAAGCGTCCTGTACTTTCATCTCCACTATTAATTAGCGTGACTGTGCCCCTGTCTTGAATAACTAAAACTGGTTCTGCACCTGCTGCTAATACAGTAATTCGGAACAAACTGTTAGCAGAATGCCAAACTGGAATAAGTACTAAACCGATGGCAATAAAACTAGCAAACCACCAGCGTTGTCGCCACCAACGTGCTAAAACAACTAATAAAATTAATGTATAGAGAGTGAGCATTTGCCAAGGGGAGATACTCCCCACAGCAAAGGAATTACCAGGTAATTTGCTAAAAAATTCTACTAATTTAATTAGCCAATCAGTAGGGGGATGCAAAATTCCTGCTAAAAAACTGCCAGCGTCCGGCCAAATTAATGCTGCTAAGGCACTAATAATTCCACCGATACTAATAATAGAAATCAACGGGGTGGTAATAATATTGAGGATTAAACTGTAAGACGGTACTACCCCAAAGAAAAACAACTGCAACGGTAAAGTCCAAATTGTTGCGGCTAACGGGACAGCAATCAAAGATGCGATCGCAGGTGGTAACCAACCCAAGCGTTGAATAATCGGTGGTACTGTGACAACTAATCCCAGCGTCGCTAAAAAGCTAAGTTGAAAACCCAAATCCCAAATCCATAACGGATTAAATAGTAATAATATTGTTGCCGCTAGTAATAGCGAGCCTAACTGTTTTACCTTTCTTTTTAAAGCTAATCCTACTAATGCCGCAAAACCCATAATTACGGCTCTTAAAACCGCAGGTTGAAAACCAGTTAAACTCAAGAAAATCAGCAATCCTAAACAGCCAAGGATAAATTGAGTTACCTTTTTAGAACGCCTCGTTAACTGTAATATTACGCCTAAAATCAACGAAGTCTGAAAACCAGAAGCTGCTAAAGCATGAGCCAAGCCAGCCTGGACAAATAAATCGCGGATATCATAAGGTAAATCAACAGTTTTGCTGCCTAAAACCATTGCACTGACAAGCGGCCCTTCTGGAATACCCAGCCAACGAACTTGCGATCGTACTATTCGCTCGCGAACTTGCCACCATCCCCATTTACGCGGTTCTTCATCTAAAATATTTATCTGTCTACCTGTTAAACCCGCAAATGTAGCTTCTTGTTTGAGAAACTTTTGAAAGTCAAAAGCACCAGGATTGGATGCTGCTTTTGGCTTGTACAAAATTCCAGTTACCGCAATTTGTTGACCTGGATATAAGCCAGTTGCTTGCAGTATCGGCACTGTAACATATAACTTACCCGTTACCCCTTTACTTACACCTGCGGGGCCATCACCTTTTTTGACTTCATCTAGCTGAGTCGCTTCCAACCAAAATTGTCCTCGCTGAGTCCGAGTTAACCTTGGTGTACTTGCCACTTCACCACGCACACTTACTACTTGTTCTTGATTACTACTATTTCCTGGCGGGACGAATTTACTAATATCTTTTGGCCCTGGTTCTGGTACTCGCCATTGAAAATACAGGGTAGCCAGCAAACCTACCAAACCTGCAACTAACCAAATTCGAGGTTGGGGAGTATTTTGCCAGAAACTAGATATTGCCTTAGCTTTAGTCGCAGCATTTTCTGGTTTTTGACTAAGTTGCCGTGATTTAAGAAAACGTAGCCGCAACAGCACTGCTATCAATATTCCTAGCAAAAAAATCCATACACCGCCCCAAGGAACTGCTGTAAATAGTAGCCCCAGAATATAGCCAAGACAGATAATTACACCACTAGCCTGAATCATAAGACTTCTAATACAAGTACTTGCTGACTATAAAATGAAACCCGCAGATGCGGGCTGTGTTTGTAGAGCCAGTGACTACCAGTCTTATGGGGCACAGGCTTTATTTGTAGAACTTTTTGCAATAACTTTATCAAAAAGATGTGCCTAAATTAAACCCTAGTACCGCATGGATAAACAAAATCAAAATTGCTGTAGTCGGCTTTCAAGAGCAATCCAATTGCCTAGAGTTAGACAATGGAACCAAAATTCAAGTGCAATTGCACAACTTTTGTATACACCGGAGCTTTTTGAGGGAGTTCTCAGGATTTACCTAACTTGTAATTATCCTCAGTGTTAATCTCTACTGTTTAACTTACGGCATTTTTGAGTAAGGGAAAACCTAACTTCTCCCTTTGCTCAACATATAAAGTAGCTACTTTCCGTGCTAAATGCCGAATTCTAGCAATATATCGAGTCCGTTCCGTCACAGAAATTACACCCCGTGCATCCAGTAAATTAAAAGTATGAGAACACTTAATAACATAGTCTAAGCCAGGTAAAACCAATCCCCGTTCAGTCAATTGAGTAGCTTCCTGCTCATACAGATTAAACAGTGTCAACAACATTTCCGGATTCGACGCTTCAAAGTTGTAAGTACACTGTTCAATTTCCGCTTGCAGGAAAACATCACCGTAAGTAATGTTGTCCGTCCATTGAATCTTGGTGATGGCTTCTACCTGCTGGAGGTACATCGCCAATCTTTCTAAACCGTATGTAATCTCAATCGAAACCGGACGGCAATCAATTCCCCCACATTGTTGGAAGTAGGTAAATTGGGTAATTTCCATTCCATCTAACCAAACTTCCCAACCAGTACCCCAAGCGCCCACAGTAGCATCTTCCCAGTTATCCTCAACAAACCTTATGTCATGGTCTTCAGGATGAATCCCTAACGCTCTTAAAGAATCAAGATAAATCTCTTGGATATTATCTGGTGAAGGTTTAATCAGAACTTGGTACTGATAATAGTATTGAAAGCGATTAGGGTTTTCACCATAGCGCCCATCTGTAGGACGGCGGCAAGGTTCCACATATGCCACAGCCCAAGGCTCTGGCCCTAGCGCCCGTAAAAAAGTATGGGGATTTTTCGTACCTGCTCCCTTCTCAATGTCGTAAGGCTGGGCAATCAAGCAACCGCGATTCTCCCAGAATTCATGCAATGAAGCTATTACCGACTGAAAATTCACGCTCTACCTTTCCTTCTTCAGCACAGTGCATCAACCATTGTTACCTAAACCCAGCACTGTGAGGAGTTTTGCGACGCAAAAACAAAATCTCAAAAAATTTCCCGAAAAAAAGTTGACAAACGGAAGTAGGCTCGATATATTAGATAAGTGCCTGAGAGCGGAGCGCGAAAAGCGGCGCTGGTAGGGACACCGAACCTTGAAAATCATATAGTTTGAAAGCCAGTATATAACATATACCCTGCGTCAGTAAAGAGAATTACCGGACTGAGGTATAAATCAGTCGATTAAGAGCTAAACGAACTTTATCTACAAAATGGAGAGTTTGATCCTGGCTCAGGATGAACGCTGGCGGTATGCTTAACACATGCAAGTCGAACGGTCTCTTCGGAGATAGTGGCGGACGGGTGAGTAACGCGTGAGAATCTAGCTCTAGGTCGGGGACAACCACTGGAAACGGTGGCTAATACCGGATGTGCCGGAAGGTGAAAGATTTATTGCCTAGAGATGAGCTCGCGTCTGATTAGCTAGTAGGTGTGGTAAGAGCGCACCTAGGCGACGATCAGTAGCTGGTCTGAGAGGATGATCAGCCACACTGGGACTGAGACACGGCCCAGACTCCTACGGGAGGCAGCAGTGGGGAATTTTCCGCAATGGGCGAAAGCCTGACGGAGCAATACCGCGTGAGGGAGGAAGGCTCTTGGGTTGTAAACCTCTTTTCTCAAGGAAGAAAAAAATGACGGTACTTGAGGAATAAGCATCGGCTAACTCCGTGCCAGCAGCCGCGGTAATACGGAGGATGCAAGCGTTATCCGGAATGATTGGGCGTAAAGCGTCCGCAGGTGGCAATGTAAGTCTGCTGTTAAAGAGTGAGGCTCAACCTCATAAGAGCAGTGGAAACTACATAGCTAGAGTGCGTTCGGGGCAGAGGGAATTCCTGGTGTAGCGGTGAAATGCGTAGAGATCAGGAAGAACACCGGTGGCGAAAGCGCTCTGCTAGGCCGCAACTGACACTGAGGGACGAAAGCTAGGGGAGCGAATGGGATTAGATACCCCAGTAGTCCTAGCCGTAAACGATGGATACTAGGCGTGGCTTGTATCGACCCGAGCCGTGCCGGAGCTAACGCGTTAAGTATCCCGCCTGGGGAGTACGCACGCAAGTGTGAAACTCAAAGGAATTGACGGGGGCCCGCACAAGCGGTGGAGTATGTGGTTTAATTCGATGCAACGCGAAGAACCTTACCAAGACTTGACATGTCGCGAATCCTCTTGAAAGGGAGGAGTGCCTTCGGGAGCGCGAACACAGGTGGTGCATGGCTGTCGTCAGCTCGTGTCGTGAGATGTTGGGTTAAGTCCCGCAACGAGCGCAACCCTCGTTTTTAGTTGCCAGCATTAAGTTGGGCACTCTAGAGAGACTGCCGGTGACAAACCGGAGGAAGGTGGGGATGACGTCAAGTCAGCATGCCCCTTACGTCTTGGGCTACACACGTACTACAATGCTACGGACAAAGGGCAGCGAGCTAGCGATAGCAAGCAAATCTCATAAACCGTGGCTCAGTTCAGATCGCAGGCTGCAACTCGCCTGCGTGAAGGAGGAATCGCTAGTAATTGCAGGTCAGCATACTGCAGTGAATTCGTTCCCGGGCCTTGTACACACCGCCCGTCACACCATGGAAGCTGGCAACGCCCGAAGTCATTACTCCAACCATTCGTGGGGGAGGATGCCGAAGGCAGTGCTGGTGACTGGGGTGAAGTCGTAACAAGGTAGCCGTACCGGAAGGTGTGGCTGGATCACCTCCTTTTAGGGAGACCTACCCAACTTTGAAATCAATTGCAAACAGTCAATAGAGACAAAGATGGTCTACTCTAGGTCGGTCGCAGGTATAGTGAAGGCTTTCAAACTATAGAGAGGTTCTCAATTATGGGCTATTAGCTCAGGTGGTTAGAGCGCACCCCTGATAAGGGTGAGGTCCCTGGTTCGAGTCCAGGATGGCCCACCTGAACAAGTAAAAAGAGCAAAGTAAAAAGTAAAAAGAAAGTGTAAATTCTTTTGAATTTTTCCTTTAAACTTTTACCTTGTGGATGGGGGTTTAGCTCAGTTGGTAGAGCGCCTGCTTTGCAAGCAGGATGTCAGCGGTTCGAGTCCGCTAACCTCCACATGATATCTGTTGTGACAGCAGCAAAAGTGAATATATCACAGGTAAAAATTAGCCAAAAGTGATAGAGTGAGTAGTTTTTGTGTTCATAGCAGAGAATGTGGTAAGATAAGAGATTGTGGGTAAATTCAGCAATTGACGTCAAAAAGAGTCAAACTGCTGGAAATAGTCCAGCCAGAACCTTGAAAACTGCATAGTAACGCGAAAAATAGCAGGCAGACGAAATTTCAAGTAATGAGTGCTGAGTGCTGAGTGCTAAGTGTAAAACACAAAGGCTCCCATGAAAGTAGTCAGGAAAGAGAAAGAGTTTGCAGATGTGAAACCAAATGTATTGTGGTCAAGCTAATAAGGGCTGATGGTGGATACCTAGGCACACAGAGGCGAAGAAGGACGTGGTTACCGACGAAATGCTCCGGGGAGTTGGAAGCAGACTATGAGCCGGAGGTATCCGAATGGGGCAACCCTATGTACTACCTGCTGAATATATAGGCAGGAAAGAGCCAACCCAGCGAATTGAAACATCTTAGTAGCTGGAGGAAGAGAAATCAATTAAGAGATTCCCTCAGTAGTGGTGAGCGAAAGGGGAAAAGCCTAAACCAGTTGGTTTACTGACTGGGGTAGTGGGACAGCGATATCGAATCTAGAGGTTAGACGAAGCAGCTAAATACTGCACCAAAGAAGGTGAAAGTCCTGTAGTCAAAAGCTGAAGGATAGTAGCTGAATCCCGAGTAGCATGGGGCACGAGGAATCCCATGTGAATCAGCGAGGACCACCTCGTAAGGCTAAATACTACTGTGTGACCGATAGTGAACCAGTACCGCGAGGGAAAGGTGAAAAGAACCCCGGGAGGGGAGTGAAATAGAACATGAAACCATCAGCTTACAAGCAGTGGGAGTCCGATTCAACGGATGACCGCGTGCCTGTTGAAGAATGAGCCGGCGACTTATAGGCACTGGTAGGTTAAAGCGAGAATGCTGGAGCCAAAGGGAAACCGAGTCTGAAAAGGGCGATAATCAGTGTTTATAGACCCGAACCCTGGTGATCTAACCATGTCCAGGATGAAGCTTGGGTAACACCAAGTGGAGGTCCGAACCGACCGATGTTGAAAAATCGGCGGATGAGGTGTGGTTAGGGGTGAAATGCCAATCGAACCAGGAGCTAGCTGGTTCTCCCCGAAATGTGTTTAGGCGCAGCGGTAATGATTATATTTGGGGGGTAAAGCACTGTTTCGGTGCGGGCTGGGAGACCGGTACCAAATCGAGACAAACTCAGAATACCCAAAGCACACATTGCCAGTGAGACAGTGGGGGATAAGCTTCATTGTCAAGAGGGAAACAGCCCAGACCACCAGCTAAGGTCCCCAAATCATCGCTAAGTGAGAAAGGAGGTGAGAGTGCATAGACAACTAGGAGGTTTGCCTAGAAGCAGCCACCCTTGAAAGAGTGCGTAATAGCTCACTAGTCAAGCGCTCTTGCGCCGAAAATGAACGGGGCTAAGCGATGTACCGAAGCTGTGGGATTTGTTGAAAAATAAATCGGTAGGGGAGCGTTCCGTGGTAGGGAGAAGCAGTAGCGGCAAGCAGCTGTGGACGAAACGGAAGTGAGAATGTCGGCTTGAGTAGCGCAAATATGTGTGAGAATCACATACCCCGAAACCCTAAGGGTTCCAGAGCCAGGTTCGTCCGCTCTGGGTTAGTCGGGACCTAAGGCGAGGTCGAAAGGCGTAGTCGATGGACACAGGGTGACTAATCCCTGACTAAGGTATGGGAGCATTGCTAGGGACGCATGAAAGATAGCTACACCCTGATTGGTTTGGGAGGAGTTTACGAACTCCGAGTAGTGATTCGATTGTGCCAAGAAAAGCTAGGAATGTGATGAACATATCTTACCCGTACCCGAAACCGACACAGGTAGGGAGGTTGAGAATACCAAGGGGCGCGAGATAACTCTCTCTAAGGAACTCGGCAAAATGGCCCCGTAACTTCGGAAGAAGGGGTGCCCACGAGAGTGGGTCGCAGTGAAGAGATCCAGGCGACTGTTTACCAAAAACACAGGTCTCCGCAAACTCGAAAGAGGAGGTATGGGGGCTGACGCCTGCCCAGTGCCGGAAGGTTAAGGAAGCTGGTCAGCGAAAGTGAAGCTGGCGACCGAAGCCCCGGTGAACGGCGGCCGTAACTATAACGGTCCTAAGGTAGCGAAATTCCTTGTCGGGTAAGTTCCGACCCGCACGAAAGGCGTAACGATCTGGATGGTGTCTCAGAGAGAGACTCGGCGAAATAGGAATGTCTGTGAAGATACGGACTGCCTGCACCTGGACAGAAAGACCCTATGAAGCTTTACTGTAGCCTGGAATTGTGTTCGGGCTTCGCTTGCGCAGGATAGGTGGGAGGCAAAGAGATATTCCTTGTGGGGAATATGGAGCCAACGGTGAGATACCACTCTGGCGAAGCTAGAATTCTAACCTCGCACCCTTACCGGGTGTAGGAACAGTTTCAGGTGGGCAGTTTGACTGGGGCGGTCGCCTCCTAAAAAGTAACGGAGGCGCGCAAAGGTTCCCTCAGCACGCTTGGAAACCGTGCGGCGAGTGTAAAGGCATAAAGGGAGCTTGACTGCAAGAGTGACCACTCGAGCAGGTACGAAAGTAGGCCTTAGTGATCCGACGGCGCAGCGTGGAATGGCCGTCGCTCAACGGATAAAAGTTACTCTAGGGATAACAGGCTGATCTCCCCCAAGAGTCCACATCGACGGGGAGGTTTGGCACCTCGATGTCGGCTCATCGCAACCTGGGGCGGAAGTACGTCCCAAGGGTTGGGCTGTTCGCCCATTAAAGCGGTACGTGAGCTGGGTTCAGAACGTCGTGAGACAGTTCGGTCCATATCCGGTGCAGGCGTAAGAGCATTGAGAGGAGTCCTCCTTAGTACGAGAGGACCGGGAGGAACGCACCGCTGGTGTACCAGTTATTGTACCCACAGTAGACGCTGGGTAGCCAAGTGCGGAGCGGATAACCGCTGAAAGCATCTAAGTGGGAAGCCCACCTCAAGATGAGTGCTCTCACTACAAATGTAGGTAAGGTCACGGGCAGAACACCCGTTGATAGGCTCTATGTGGAAGTGCAGTAATGCATGAAGCAGAGGAGTACTAATAGACCGAGGGCTTGACCTCATCAATCATTGGTTATTTCGCGTTACTTGCAGTCTTCAGGGTTTTGTTGACAGTTAACTGTTAACCGTTAACCGTCAACCAACCACAAGTTTTCCTGGTGTCTATTGCGCTGTGGAACCACACTGACTCCATCCCGAACTCAGAGGTGAAACGCTGCTGCGGCCACGATAGTCTAGGGGTTGCCCTACGCCACAATAGCTCGATGCCAGGTCTATTCATGAAACAACACAAATTGCCTCTCCAATAACATAAGGAGGGGCTTTTTGTTTTATAGCCATAGCCATGTTCTTTAGGACTTTAAGAGGATGTTTGAAAAGTCGGTCAGGCAGTAAAAAAGCCCAGGCTTTTGGTTTTGAGTTAATTCCTCAGTCCTCAGAAAATCTGGTTTCTTAGAAGAGGGATTAAAAACTCCATTAAATTTAGAAATAGCTATATCTGCGCTGCTACGCGTTATAACAATGCATATCTTTTTACATTCTTAAAATACCCGATAAAAAAAGTCGGGTATGTTTGACTGGTATTTCTACTCGTGTTAGTATCATGCGACAGTTGACAGACAAACAGGGAAAGCTAGGTTTATGACTCAGACAAAATCCGCACTTAACGAAGCAGCCACATATTTTCAAGCCTTGAAGTGTAAGGAATGTGGTGAGGAATATGAACTAAAAGCCAACCATGTTTGTGAGTTATGCTTTGGGCCTTTAGAAGTTAAGTATGACTACAATGCTCTGCGTCATTCTGTCACTCGTGAAAAAATTCAAGCTGGGCCGAATTCTATTTGGCGTTACCGTGCCTTTCTGCCTGTAGCAACTGACAATGTTATAGATGTGGGAACAGGTATGACTCCCCTGGTTCGTTCTCACCGTCTGGCTCGTCGTCTGGGTTTAAACAAGCTTTATATTAAAAATGATGCTGTCAATATGCCCACCCTTAGCTTCAAGGATCGGGTGGTTTCAGTTGCTTTAAGTAGAGCTAGAGAATTAGGCTTTACCACTGTTTCTTGTGCTAGTACTGGTAATTTGGCTAATTCTACAGCAGCGATCGCAGCTCATGCTGGTTTAGATTGCTGTGTGTTTATCCCTGCTGACTTGGAAGCAGGTAAAGTCATGGGTAGCCTGATCTACAGCCCAACATTGATGGCTGTGAAGGGTAATTACGATCAGGTTAATCGTCTGTGTTCGGAAGTAGCTAATACACATGGATGGGGTTTTGTCAATATTAATCTTCGCCCTTACTACTCTGAAGGTTCTAAGACTCTAGGTTTTGAAGTTGCTGAACAATTGGGTTGGGAATTACCTGACCATATTGTGGCTCCTCTAGCATCTGGTTCGCTATTTACAAAAATTTATAAAGGATTCAAAGAATTCGTAGAAGTTGGTTTAGTAGAAGACAAGAAAGTCCGTTTTAGCGGCGCGCAAGCTGAGGGTTGTTCTCCCATCGCGCAAGCATATAAAGAAGGACGTGATTTTATTAAACCAGTCAAACCAAATACCATTGCTAAATCTATTGCCATTGGCAACCCAGCAGATGGTGTTTATGCCGTAGAGATAGCTAACAAAACAAACGGTAATATTGAATCAGTCAATGATGCAGAAATCATTGAAGGCATCAAGCTGTTAGCTGAAACAGAAGGCATTTTCACTGAAACAGCTGGTGGTACAACAGTTGCAGTGCTGAAAAAATTAGTAGAAGCTGGCAAAATTGATCCAGATGAAACTACTGTGGTATACATCACTGGCAATGGTTTGAAAACTCAAGAAGCACTTCATGGCTATATTGGCGAACCTTTGACAATTGATGCCAAACTCGACAGTTTTGAACGCGCACTAGAGCGTTCTCGCACTCTTGATCGTTTGGAATGGCAGCAAGTACTCGTCTAAAGGATGAAAGGTAAAGGATGAAAGATTAAACTCAATCCTTCATACTTCATACTTTATACTTCTTATTTCACACTTCTTACTTCAATTATGTCTGTAACAGTTTTAGTTCCCACGGCTCTTCAAAAATTTACCAATAACCAAGCTACATTAGAATGCAGTGGCAGTACGATCGCAGAATTATTTGATTCTTTAGAACAAAGCTGTCCTGGTATTAAAGCGCGCTTGTGCGATGAAGCAGGAGCACCACGGCGCTTTTTGAATTTGTATGTCAATAGCGAAGATATTCGCTTTCTGGATGGCACAGCTACACCTCTCAAAGATGGTGATGAAGTCAGTATTGTCCCTGCTGTTGCAGGTGGTTGATAAAGAGAAGTTTGAAATTTGTTAAATATACATTAATAAGCGTGCTATTACGGCACGCTTATGCTTTTTGGGTATGGGCATTGGACAATAGTTATTTCTCCCCAAACTACCTACCTCTATGAATATTTAGCAATAAATCTGCAAATTTTGTCTTCCTTGCACCAATAACTTGAGCATAGATATATAAAAATTTGTATGCTGAGGTTAATAGGTCTTAATAGTTCTTTTTAAAACTGGTGCAAGAAGATTTTAGGTTAATTGTTGATTTAGTCTCAGTTCTGGCTGTCGCAGCATGTGGCGGACTGTTTGCAGCGCTGTTACGACAACCTGTGTTGTTAGGGTATCTCATCGGCGGGATGGTGGTGGGGCCGGCGGGACTGGGATTGATTAAAGAAGTTATCCAAGTAGAGACTCTGGCTCAGTTTGGGGTCGCTTTCTTGTTATTTGCTTTGGGTGTAGAGTTTTCCTTTGCAGAACTGAAGAAGGTAAAAGCGATCGCTCTGGGTGGTGGAGGGCTACAAATTGCGCTGACGATTTTAATCACGGTTGTGATTTGCGGTGTCACTGGTGCTTGGGGAGCCTTACCTGCGAAGGGTGTGTTTTTGGGGTCAATTCTTTCTTTATCTTCCACCGCAGTTGTCCTCAAATGCTTGATGGAAAGCAATGAAACAGACACGCCCCACGGACAAGTAATGCTGGGTATTTTGGTGGTGCAGGACTTGGCATTAGGGCTAATGCTAGCAGTCCTACCAGCGCTGCATGAACCAGGTGAAGCGATTGGGGTCGCGGTGGTGACAGCGCTGGTACGCATTGGCTTATTTGCAGCTGGTGCAGTCGTCGCTGGGATTTGGCTGATTCCACCACTGTTACGACTTCTGGCTCGCACTGAAAGCAAAGAACTATTTTTATTAGGTGTAGTGGCACTCTGCTTGGGTATTGCCCTGCTGACAGAGTATTTAGGGTTATCAATTGAGATGGGGGCGTTTGTCGCCGGTTTGATGATTTCCGAAGTGGAATACGCCGACCAAACTTTAACCTATGTGGAGCCGCTGAGAGACATCTTTGCCAGTTTATTTTTTGCATCCATTGGGATGTTAATTGACCCAGTGTTTTTGTGGAAAAACCTGGAATTGATTTTGGGTTTAGTGGCAATAGTTTTCGTCGGTAAGTTTTTAATCATTACACCTTTGGTAAAACTATTCCGCTATCCCTTAAAAACAGCTTTAATTGCTGGGCTGGGGCTGGCTCAAATTGGGGAATTTTCCTTTGTACTTGCCAGTGAAGGGCAGGCTTTGGGCTTGGTTTCGCGTACAGTGTATTTACTGATTTTAGGAACTACAGCTGTAACACTTGTTATTACCCCGTTTGTACTACGGTTGGTACCATTTTTATTTACTGTGGCAGAATCTATGCCTTGGTTGAAACCTTATTTAGAAGAAGTCCAACCTCGGGATATCTCCGAAGATTTGCCATTAAAAGGTCATGTAGTAGTTTGTGGTTATGGGCGAGTAGGCAAAAATCTGGTCAAATTATTACAGCAACACCAGCTACCTGTAGTCGTCATCGACCAATCTGAAAGCAGAATTCAGAAATTGCGGGAAGCAGGAGTGCCTTATGTATATGGCAATTGCGTGAGTTTACATGTTTTAGAAACTGCTGGGGTAAATCATGCCAAAGGAATGGCGATCGCACTTCCTGACCCCATGAGTACGCGTCTTTGCCTTAAACGCGCTTTAGAATTGTGTCCAGAATTAGATTTAGTTGTCCGCGCTACTCAAGATAAAAATATTGAAGTGCTTTATCAATTAGGCGCTAGGGAAGTTGTACAACCTGAGTTTGAAGCCAGCTTAGAAATGGCAACCTATTTATTAAAAGGTTTAGGTTTGGCAGGAGATTTTGTGCAACGGGAAATGCAGCAAATTCGCAAAGATCATTATTTGGACTTGCGGCCAGAACAGACCGCCTCGGAAGTTTCTCGTAATTTAGAATACGCAACACAAGATTTAAATCGCCGTTGGTATCCCCTACCATCTGGTTCGCCCCTGATTGGTATGAGCTTAGAAGAAGCAGATATGCGTTACTTAATTGGGGTGAGTTTAATGGCAATTCGCCGCGCCAACGGCGAAGAAATTGACTATCCCAATAACCAAACCCGATTGGAAGAAGGCGATCGCTTGCTGGTAGTGGGAGCAGATGAAGAACTAGCAGCTTTGGCAGAATTTGCTGTTGGTAGAACAGCCGTCCCCGGAGAAAATAGCGCTTGTCAGTGGACAGCAATTAATGCTGATACCCCAATTTTAGGTAAAAATTTAGCAGATTTAGATATTACTAACAAATACAGCGTCAAAGTAGAGGCAATCCGGCGTGATGGTAAATTTATCCGCTCTCCTGATAGCCACATGGACTTGCGAGACGGCGATCAAGTATTGTTATGCGGCAGCTTAGAGAGTCTCAATCAACTACAACCTTTATTTACTACATCTGAGGCAGTGCCGCTATCCATACCAATTGTAAAAACTGATGAGGCAGAAGCCCTAAAAGAATTTCTGCCTGTAGATCAGTCAAGAAATTAAATGGCATGGTTAAAGAAACATAACCTGCAAATACAAATTTGGGGAATTTAGCCAGCAAACAAGCCTAAATTTTAGGCTTAATGTAAGCGATCGCCTGCTTCCAAATTGTAGTTTGCTGGCTGTTCTCGTCCACAATACAGACACAGTGTGGATCTTGCCAAATGATCCTGCCTGTGACCAAATCGCCTGTCATCAGTTTGAAATCTACTGTTGCTGTATTTTTAATCAGGTTTTGTACTTGCCGAATACTCGGCAGTGAAGTATCGAATTCCGTAAGGGTTTTTGGTGGTGATGAATGCATAGGGGATTGGGGATTGGGGATTGGGGGATGAGGGAGATGAGGGAGATGAGGGAGATGAGGGAGATGAGGGAGATGAGGGAGAGAAATTCTTATGCCCCATGCCCAATGCCCCATGCCCAAATGACCACTTTCTCATCCATAATCGACAGTAACTAATCTTTGATAATTCATCCTTGGGTAAATGGCAATCGAATTTACTAAGTATCACGGTTTGGGGAATGACTTTATTCTCATTGATAATCGCTCTTCATCTGAGCCAGTAATCACTCCAGAGCAAGCAATCAAGTTGTGCGATCGCCACTTTGGTATCGGTGCGGATGGTGTAATTTTTGCTTTGCCAGGAGAAAACGGTACTGATTACACTATGCGGATTTTTAATTCCGATGGTTCAGAACCGGAAATGTGCGGTAATGGTATTCGCTGTTTAGGTGTGTTTTTGGCTGATTTAGAGGGCGAAGCGAGAACTCAAGACTTATATCGCATCCAAACTTTGGCTGGTGTCATTACACCGCAACTGATGGCGGATGGTCAAGTGAAGGTGGATATGGGTTTACCCAAACTACTGGCTAGCGAAATTCCCACTACCTTGACTGCTGCAGATACCAAGGTAATTAATCAACCGATAGAAGTGGCAGGTAAAACTTGGGAAGTTACCTGTGTGAGTATGGGCAATCCTCACTGTATTACCTTTGTGGAAGATGTAGCCGCAATTCCTTTAGAAAGCATTGGCCCGCAGTTTGAACATCACCCAGTTTTTCCCCAACGCACAAATACCGAATTTATTCAAGTTGTCAGTCGTGATTACTTGAAAATGCGAGTTTGGGAACGAGGTGCTGGTATTACCTTAGCTTGCGGTACTGGTGCTTGTGCTTCCTTAGTAGCTGGTGTGTTAACCGGAAAATGCGATCGCATTGCCACTGTAGAACTACCTGGTGGCCCCTTACAAATTGAATGGTCAGAAATTGATCAACGAATTTATATGACTGGCCCAGCAGAACGAGTTTTTACTGGAAAGTTATAATCTCTTCCATAGGCAGGTATTTGGCCTGCCATACCCAAAAACTGAATTTGGTAGGATATGAGCAACGAGAATCACATCCTACCCTTATGCGATCGCCATTTCCGGGGATGAATCCCTACCTTGAAAATCCTGAACTGTGGCCAGAATTCCATCATTGGATCATCACAGCTATTGCAGAGTTATTAGTTCCTCAACTACGACCAAAATATCGGGTAGCAGTAGAAAAACGAGTATATCAAGTAACCGATGAAAACTTTGTTCTAGTTGGTATCCCTGATGTAAGTGTAGGGCGATCGCTCACAAAAACTGAAGCAGAACCATCTAGCATGGCGGTTGTAACGCCAGCCGTTAAGCCGATTACAGTTAATGTTCCCATGCCGGAGGAAGTGCGAGAAGGATATTTAGAGGTGAGGGAAGTAGGGACAGGGGAAGTTGTCACAGTAATTGAGGTTCTCTCACCCAAAAATAAGCGTTCAGGAGAGGGACGGAGTGCTTATGAAGGGAAGCGTCAACAGATATTAGGTAGTTTGTCTCATCTGGTGGAAATTGATCTGCTAAGGGGCGGAAAACCTATGCCTATTTTAGGGAATGAGATTCAGTCCAGTTATCGAATTTTAGTGAGTCGCAGCAACTCTCGCCCCAAAGCTGAGTTATATCCGTTTAATTTGCCAGAACCAATTCCATCCTTGCTGTTACCACTGCGAAAGGAAGATACAGAACCATTATTAGATTTGCAAACATTGTTACATGGGGTGTATGACCGGGCTGGATTGGATTTGGCTATAGATTATACTCGTGAGCCTGTGCCACCATTATCGGCAGAAGATGCAGTTTGGCTTGATTCTTGGTTGAAAGAGCAAGGTTTAAGGCAATTAAGTTGACGCACAAGCTCAGAGGATTAAAAGTTTTTTAATTTGGAATTTGCTGTTAGGGCACTGAGATAATAGTGCCAGAGGATTCTGGTAGCAACTGCACGCCAAGGCCGCCAATTTTGGGCGATCGCTTCTATTTGTGTGGGTGTGGGGCGTGTTGTTAATCCTTTGAGCTTTTGTAAAGCGATCGCTATTCCTAAATCACCTTTGGGAAACACATCAGGACGTTGTAGCGCCATCAGCAAGTAAATATCAACTGTCCAGTCGCCAATCCCTTTGATACGCTTTAATTCAGTTCTAATAGTCGTTTCATCCATTGTCTCTAGTTGAACTAAATTCAGTTGACCATGAGTAATTGCCTGCGCCAATTCTCGACAATAGAGCATTTTTTGCCGACTAAACCCAACTCCTCTTAATTGCATATCGTCAAGCGTTAAAAAATTCTCTGGTGTGAGTGGTTGGATCGCTTCACATAGGCGTACATAAACCGCCCTGGCTGCTGCTAAGGAAACTTGCTGTTCTAGAATAATCCGCAGCAAAGTAGGAAAACCCCTTTCTCTTTCCCACATTGGTGGCGGCCCAAATTTTTCGAGAATGCTAGCAAAATCACTGTCAAGATGAGCAAGCACCCTCAAAGCATGGGTAAAAGTTTCTGGAGTTAGTGATTCTATTTGTGGTGTTGGAGAAATCGTTTCTTTTAAAGTCATTGTTTAATTAAATTGGGAATTTAAAATTAGGTTTGCTCAATAAAATTGTGCAGATGTTTAGACCGTTGTTGAAATTAAAAAATATTAAAGATATACAATATTATGTAAATAATTAGAATTATAAAAACTCTTTATTAATGAAGCGTATACTTTTATTTAAGCGTGCTAAGAAGTAATACACATCGTAATAACGATTGCCAAGAACAGCAATGAATTAATTGAATACTAAGAATTTTGGTAGGTGGCATTGCTAGATATTGCGTTCAGACTTTAATGATCAGTAGTACTTACTGTGGATACTATTCAGCACTAATTTAGGATCTGTTCACCCGATTGGGGGAATGCGATCGCATCAAGCAGAATTACCCTGAAATAAGGAGTAGTTTTGCTGCTGACAGCAATGATGTTACCCACATCAAAATTGTCAAGGTGGCAACAATTGCCTCAATTACATTAGTTCCTGGCTGTACAAAGGCACAAAAAGTGGATGAAACTGTAAAATTACTGCATAAACCAGATTTTCCACATAGGACTCTAACTTTGTTGGAGAAAATTGCTGCTAATTTACCGGGAATGATTTTCCAAGTCCTGCAACATGAGGATGGTTCTGAACAGGTGATGTATGTAAGTTCTGGTTGTCGTGAACTATATGAATTAGAACCAGAAGTTATTCAAGCAGATTTGCAGGTACTACACAAACTAGTTCATCCACAGGATGCGAACAGCCTCGCAGAATCTATTGAGGTTGCAAAAGCTACTTTGTCACCTTGGCGTTGGGAAGGCCGCATCATTACACCGAGTGGCAAAATCAAGTGGATTCAGGGCGCTTCTCAGCTAGAACTACAAGATAATGGTGATTGGCTGTGGGAGGGTTTGGTAATGGATATTACAGACCGCAAGCAAGCAGAAGAGCAATTGCGAACCAGCGAGAGGCGCTATAAGGCGATTTTAGATGTGGTTCCCGATTTGATGTTTCGCCTCAGCCGTGATGGTGAGTATTTGGATTTAAAAGGCGATGGTGCAAATATAGTTTTGCCCAGAGAAGAGATAGTTGGTAAAAATTTGGCAGATATATTGCCAACAGATGTAGTTGCAATTGGCCAAGAAGCGATCGCTAAAACTTTGGATTCTCATCATTTGCAAACCTGTGAATATCAATTACCAACGCCTTTAGGAATTCGCGATTATGAGGCCCGTTTGGTAGCTAGCGATACGGATGAAGTATTAGCAATTGTCCGAGATATTACGGAGCGTAAACAAGCAGAAGCAAATTTGCAAAGTCTGGCACAAAAGTATTCTAAAGCTTTTCGTTGCAGTCCCAATCCCATCAGTCTCAGCACCCTGCAAGAAGGACGCTACATCGAAGTTAACGACAGTTTTGTCAGGCTTTCGGGTTTTGAGCGAGAAGAAGCGATTGGGCGCACATCTTTTGAATTAAATATGTGGGTCAATAACCGCGATCGCATGAAATTATTACAACACTTGCGAGACCTGGGTATGGTACGGAACTTAGAAATAGAATTTCGCGCTAAATCAGGACAGATTCTCACATCACTGCTATCGGCAGAAATTATTGAATTAGATGGCACTCCCTGCATCTTAGCAGTCAATCATGACATTACTGAACGTAAGCAGGTAGAAGCTAAATTGCGCCTTTCCGCCCAGCGCGATCGCTTATTGACGGAAACTTTAGCGAGAATTCGCTCTTCCCTTAACTTAGAGCAAATTCTGCAAACTACGGTGACGGAAGTTAGGCAATTTTTACAAGCTGACCGAGTTTTTATTGGTCTCAATGATCCCAAACAAGGAGGTAAAACGGTTGCGGAATCAGTAGACCCCAAATATCCCGCCATTTTGGGTTGGACAACTGAAGATAAAACTTATCTCCAAGAATTAAAAAATCTCCTGACTACTAATCGGGTGCGTTTAGTAGAAGATATCGATCAAATAGCTGCATCGCCCAAATTAAAGGAACACTATCAACAATTCCATACCAGGGCGACCTTGGCTGTACCAATTATGGTCAATAATGAATTATTGGGGGCATTAGTTGCTAACCAATGTTCTGGGCCGCGTCATTGGCAAGCTATAGAAATTGATTTACTCCAACAAATGTCCGAGCAGTTAGCGATCGCTATTCAACAAGCTCGACTTTACCAAGAACTAGCAATACTCAATACTAATTTAGAACACCAGGTAGAAGAACGCACCGCCCAACTCCAGCAGAAAATGCAGGAACTAGAAGGACTGCAACGGGTAAAAGATGTAGTATTGCATACCGTTGCTCACGATTTGCGAACTGCAGTGATGGGTAATTTATTGGTGCTGAAAAATTTACTCAAAAATCGCGGACAAAATCAGGAAGCCACCCCATCGGAAATTCCTGTCCCGCGTTCGGTAATTGAGCGAATGATTCAAGGTAATGATCGCCAATTAGGAATGATTGACTCATTGCTAGAAATTCATAGCTGTGAAGGTCAAGAAATGGCCCTGCGCCGGGAATTGGTACATTTTAGTACGCTGCTGGAGTCGATTATTAAAGACTTGCAGCCGATGCTCAACCAAAACCAAGCCATACTGAATAACTTACTGCCTGACGATTTACCATTGGTGATGGCAGATCCCACTCAGTTGCAAAAAGTCGTGGCTAATTTATTTACCCACAGATTGCAAAATAATCCCCCAGGATTACGTTTTACCATTAAAACCAAAATTGAACCTGGCATGATTCGCACCGAAATTCACGATAATGGTATCGTTATGAGCAAATTAGAGTGCGATCGCTTATTCGATTTATCTGTTCGCGAACCCCAAGCTTGTTGTTCCACCAGCCTAGCTTTAAAAATGTACCTCAGTCGGCAAATTATTCAAGCACATGGTGGCGAAATAGGTGTGATTAGTAGTCGCAAGCATGGTTTAACTTTTTGGTTTTCATTACCCTTAGCCACTCCATCACCGGTAATTCGTAATTCGTAATTCGTAATTGATATGAAGCTGATACGCACCTAGTAGTAAGCCAAGGTAACGCAAGCGGGGTAAAGGGGAAAGGTTTTTGTCCCTTACCCTTTTCCCTTTAACCTTTACCCAACCTCCACCTCTTCAATGCGTAATAGCTTACCTCTTTAACCAACGCTATTGATAAATCCACGCCCAAATATCAGGGTATTGTGGCAGTCTGGAAATAGGAAACACCTGCGACTTATGGGTAAAGTGGGTAATAAGCGAATGGCTACCTTATTAAAAACAATGAAAAGGTGGGCTAAAACAGCCTTTTGTACATCAACTAATGAAAAAGTTGCTGTTGCTAAAACTAAAATTCAAGAATCTGAATGGTTAACTGCTAGACAGCGCTTTTTATGGCAAAGGTTGCAATTATGGCTATTACTCGGGCTAATTTGCTTACTTACCTTTACTTTGCGTAATATTTATGACTTATATTTTCCTTTAAAGGAATTTGACCAATTACCAGAGGCGTTCAGAACCCAAGGATTGTTGATCAATCTTGCTATGCTGGTAATTCTCATTATTTGCTTTAGCCTGCACAGAACTCAGTTTGGTCAGCGTTATCCGGGACTATTGTTTGTAGGGTCTTCTTGGTCAATTAGCCTCGCATCACAGTTATTTGCTACCATCAAAGGCTTTGCATTCCCTGATACCCTGGGTTGGTCACTGCTGTTTTTAAGCCAAGCTACATTTATTCCCGTTTCCTGGCGTTTGCATTTGATGTCTCAGGTGGGTTTGCTGATTTACTATTTTGGTGTCAATACAATCTTAGGACTACCAACCCCAATACCAGAACATCCAGAAATTTATAATGTCACGTTTATCTTGTACGTTTTTTGGCTATGTGCAATCTGCGATTTGGGTGTTTATCTTTACGATCGCCTACAACGCTCAGATTTTTATGCTCATCAAGAATTAGAATCGGCTTATCAAAAGCTGAAGGTTGCAGAAGCAAAATATCGCAGTATCTTTGAAAACGCTGTGGAAGGGATTTTCCAAAGTAGTCCCGATGGTAAGTACATTACAGCTAATCCTGCCTTAGCTAAGATTTACGGTTACTCATCGCCAGAGGAAGTAACAGCTAACTTCACTGATATTGAGCATCAACTATATGTTAACCCCAACCGTCGAGCTGATTTTGTCCGCCTGATTGAAGAGAATGGTAGCATCTCAGAATTTGAATCCCAAATTTACCGCCGAGACGGGAGTATTGTTTGGATTTCCGAAAAAGCTTACGCAGTTCGCGACGAACAGGGAAAGCTGCTTTACTACGAAGGACTAATTGAAGACATCACCAAGCGCAAACAAGCTGAAGAAGCCTTGCGAGTCTTTTTCCATGCAGTTTCTCACGACTTACGCAACCCAGTACTAGGTACTTTAATGGTACTGAAGAATTTACTGGCAAACCCAGACAGCAAAGTTACTATTTCCCGTTCGATTTTAGAACGGATGGTACAAAGTAGCGATCGCCAACTCAGCTTAATTAATTCTTTACTGGAAGCCCATAGCAGTGAAGTACAGGGGATAGCTATACAACGCCAGTCAGTACAACTACACACAGTTATCGAAGCTGCGATCGCGGATTTAGAACCGATGCTAGCAGAAAACCAAGCGACACTGAAAAATTCAGTCACCGCAGATTTACCATTAATTAACGCCGATCCGACACAACTGTGGCGTGTGTTTTGTAACTTGATTGTCAATGCAGTGAAACACAACCCCCCTGGGTTAGAGTTGAGAATTAACGCCACCATTAAAGAAGACAAGATTTATTGTACAGTCAGCGATAACGGTGTCGGCATCAGCCAGCAACAAAGCGATCGCTTGTTTGACCTTTACTATCGGGGTAATACCTCTCGTAACTCTGTCAGTTTGGGATTGGGATTATATCTCTGTAAGCAAATTATCCTAGCTCATAGTGGCGAAATCGGCTTAAATAGCGCTTTAGATAAAGGTGCAACCTTCTGGTTTACATTGCCAATACAGTAGTCATCAAATAACTGAGAGGTGTTTGGTAATTGGTAATTGGTAATTGTCATTTATCCTTATTCTCCTCATCCTTCATGCCTAAATTGTTAAAAAAGTATGACATTTTTTTGTAGCTAAAGTTACTATAATTGTTGCTCAGAAATGAACAACTTTATTTATGTCATATAACTCCCCTAATTAAGTGGAGTTTACACCCCTTTATAGACAATAATTATCAGCAACTCACCCATATAAATATCAGTAACTTAGGGGAAATTAAATCAAATTAACGGTAATCACATCGGGATAGTAAACTTATAAATCAGCCCGTAAAAACCCTATTGACTCCTCAAAAATATGAGTCTAATGTGATAGGTAGTCCTTAGTAGGACTACTCACAATGCATCAAAAAGTTAGGAGGTATTTCCTATGATGATGATGATGGCTGAATCCATGACAACCGAAATGCAAACTTGCATGGATGCTTGTATGGAATGTCATAAAATGTGCATGGAAGCCATGACTCATTGTATGTCTATGTTCAAAGGCGGTAAGCAAATGGACATGAACATGATGAGCATGATGGGCATGATGCGCGACTGCGCTGAAATGTGCATGATGTGCATGAACATGATGATGGGCGGTTCCGAATTTATGGGACGCACTTGTATGTTATGTGCAGAAATGTGCGATCGCTGTGCAATGGCTTGCGAACAAATGAGCGACAATCCTAAAATGATGGAATGTGCTGCTGCTTGCCGCAAGTGTGCAGAATCTTGCAGAATGATGCAAATGATGCCTGCTTAATTTCAATAACTCGCAGAAGTTGAATCTGCAACCTAATATTCAAGCGCTCAGGCTCACAAAGTCTGGGCGCTTGAAGTATATTGATAGAAAAAAGTGCATAATAAAGAATTAAAATAACAAGTATCAATAGGTATATTAACTATTGAGAATTTCAATATTTAAATGATTGCGATCAAAATGAAATAAATGCAGAACTGATACTAATTTGAAAAAAGAATGCGACAGATTGTAGGGGCACGGCGTGCCCTCTGGAATATATTGATGCGTCACGAACATTTTTTGATTTGGTATCACTTATTAAAGAAGCCAGAAGAATTGGGGGAGAATCCCCCAAACCCCCTCCAAAATTATTGTTCGGTTTTTTTGTTGAGTAATACCAATTTGAAAAAAGAATGCAACAGATTGTAGAGGCACGGCACGCCGTGCCCTCTAGCATATCTTGATGTGTCGCAAACATTATTTGAATTGGTATGACCTTGACTCAAAAATCTACAGGAAAGATGACAATGGTTAGTAGCCTTAAAGAACTAATTGATGAGTGAGAATTGGGTCACAGTAACGATCCAGAAGAAAGGTTTATTAGTAGCGGTGTGAGTTGAGAAATCTATGAAGCTGACGAATTTGAGCAGGGGTTGAAAGCAGCCGATGAACGCCAGCAATAGCCCTGACAATTAAAATCTGTAATTAGACGTAGGCAAGAGTATATTACGTCTGTATAAGGGTAGGTAATGAAAACCGATAAATTTGGTAGGTTGGTAATAGGATGGGTGAAATTAAAATTTCCTGTCTGAATTACCAAGGATTTGCTTATGAATTATCAGAAGCTAGACGCTGCCCTAGCCACAGCCCTTAATGATGTATCAGACCCAGAAACACCAAGTTTGACAGTATTTATCCATACCGAACCTATTTTAGATGCTGACGCAACTGCTGTCTTAGAAAATCTTAATGTGGCTGACGTAACTCCAGAAAAAGATACTTTTACAGCCACCCTTTCCGCCAATGCAATTGACCAGCTATCTGCACAACCTTGGGTACAATATCTCAAGTTATCGCAGAAATTGCATTTAGTTAACACCAGGTTAAATTTCCGTAAATTGGGTGTTTAATTTACTATTTAGCGATCGCACTCTTATTAGCTATGTTTCTATACAGTTAAACACTGCATATTAAGAGTTGGCAAAGACTAAGCAAAAATATTGTGAACAGAATTTGACAATTTTTCTGAAAACTATAAGTAGCTACTTTGTTCTTTGTAAAACCTTGAGCATAGTAAGGCTTACTGCCTGAGAAAGTGGGTTTTGTTAAAAAAAGCTAAGTTGTTAATATAGAGAGATTGCCGAGTTGTCAAACTTGATTGGCGATCGCATCTTTTTCCCAGGTGTTAATCAATACATAGCTTTTGATGTGCTATTTATTGGTAGCGACATATATCACCGGCAGCATTCTGTAAAATTCACTAACTATAATCTTTGATCCCCCCTTACCTATGGTGGCAGACAGTCCTAAACTTAAGGTGAGAGTTGAAAGGCAGTCGGGAGACATTTTGTGAAAAAAGTTATAGCAATCATTCTCGGTGGTGGTGCAGGTACTCGCCTTTACCCGTTAACGAAACTACGTGCTAAACCAGCCGTACCAGTGGCAGGAAAGTACCGCTTAATCGATATCCCTGTCAGCAACTGCATAAATTCCGAAATATTTAAAATCTACGTCCTGACACAATTCAACTCAGCTTCTCTGAATCGCCACATTGCTCGTGCTTACAATTTTAGTGGCTTCAGTGAAGGCTTTGTGGAAGTATTAGCAGCACAGCAAACCCCAGAAAACCCCAACTGGTTCCAAGGTACGGCTGATGCTGTGCGTCAGTACATCTGGTTGTTGGAAGAATGGGATGCAGAAGAATATCTAATTCTTTCTGGCGATCACTTGTACCGCATGGATTACCGTGAATTTGTCGAACGCCATAGAGAAACGGGTGCCGATATTACTCTCTCAGTTATACCTATCGACGATCGCCGCGCTTCGGATTTCGGCTTAATGAAAATCGATCAATCCGGTAGAGTGGTTGACTTTAGCGAAAAACCCAAGGGCGAAGCTTTAGCTAAAATGCGCGTTGATACTACCATCCTGGGATTAAGCCCAGAAGAAGCCCAACGCCAACCCTACATCGCCTCGATGGGAATTTATGTCTTTAAAAAAGATGTTTTGATCAAATTGTTGAAAGAATCTTTAGAAAGTACAGATTTTGGCAAAGAAATTATTCCTGATGCTGCTAAAGATTACAACGTTCAAGCTTACTTATTTGATGATTACTGGGAAGATATCGGAACCATCGAAGCCTTTTATAATGCCAATTTAGCTCTGACACAACTACCCCAACCGCCCTTTAGTTTCTACGATGAAGAAGCGCCAATTTATACCCGCGCTCGTTACTTGCCTCCCACTAAGCTGTTAGATTGCCAGATTACCCAATCCTTGATTGGTGAAGGTTGTATTCTGAAAAATTGTCGCATTCAACATTCAGTTTTAGGAGTGCGATCGCGCGTTGAATCTGGTACTGTCATCGAAGAATCCCTGATTATGGGTGCCGATTATTACCAATCTGCGATAGAACGCCGCCAATGCAATACAGTCCCAGAAGAAATTTCTGTAGGAATTTGTGCAGATAGCATCATCCGCCGGGCAATTATTGATAAAAACGCTCGCATCGGTTGTGATGTGAAAATTATCAATAAAGACAACGTCCAAGAAGCAGATCGTGAAAGCCAAGGCTTCTATATCCGCAGCGGCATTGTCGTCGTGTTGAAAAATGCCGTAATTCCCGATGGGACAATCATTTAGTGATTAGTCATTGGTCATTGGTCATTGGTCATTAGTCAAGATTTATTGATTAAGGACTAATGACATACAAACTGTAGCAGTAAATTTCCTCCCCACAGGTGTACTGTTGTTGGTAATTATTTGTTTTCGACAAATGACTAATGACTAATGACAAAACTCTTGTTGTTGATTGGTCTTCCGGGTAGCGGTAAGTCAACTTGGGTAAAACGATTGCTCGCAGAATGCCCCCAAACACAGCTGATTTCTACAGATGGCATTCGGGGGCAGTTGTTTGGGAATGAAGCGATTCAAGGGCATTGGCTGCTGATTTTGCGAGAAATTCGGCGGCTATTACACCAGGCTCAAACCCAAGGGAAAACAGTGATTTACGATGCTACTAATGCCCAGCGTCGCCATCGCCGTGAAGTGATTGCCCTAGCGCGTGAGTTCGGCTTTAGCCACATTACTGGGTTATGGGCAGATACTCCAGTATGGCTGTGTTTAGCACGAAATCAAAAGCGCGATCGCCAGGTTCCTGAAGAAGTCATTTTCAAAATGCATCGTCAATTACGGGACGCACCCCCAACCGTAGAAGATGGACTCGATAGCCTAATTCGCTTATCAGGATTGCGGGAGTACGGGAATCGCACTCATCCTACGAGCGAGAACCCCACTTGATTTTTGATGATGTTTGTTAATTTAAAATCAGAATCTATTTGCTGGGCATTATACCTGGCAAATAACATATCTAACATCTTAGAAATAGAACATAACAGAAATTTCTACAGGAGGCTGGTAGATGGCTGCAACCGACTTCAAAGACTATTACGCAATTTTGGGAGTAAGTAAGACTGCCAGTCCAGAGGAAATTAAACAAGCTTTTCGGAAATTAGCCCGCAAGTTTCACCCTGATGTTAACCCAGGCAATAAACAGGCAGAGGCAAGTTTTAAAGAAGTGAACGAAGCCTACGAAGTTTTGTCAGACCCAGACAAGCGCAAAAAATATGACCAATTTGGTCAATACTGGAAACAAGCTGGTCAAGGCTTCCCCTCTGGTGCTGGTGTGGATATGGGCGGTTTTGACTTCAGCCAATACGGTAGTTTTAATGACTTCCTCAATGAGTTATTTGGTGGTGCTGGCCCTCGCAGTAACCGTCAAAACTATTCTTATAGCACTAGCACTTCTTCCAGAAGACCAGGCGGTTTTGGCGGTTTTAACGATTTTGGCTTCCAAGATATGGGCGCAGGGACTAGCCAAGATAGCGAAGCCACAATTACACTGACTTTTGCGGAAGCATTTGCTGGGATTCAAAAGCGCTTTAGCTTAGGTAATGAAACTATAGATGTACGTATACCTGCGGGTGCGAAAGCTGGTACGCGTTTGCGTGTGCGTGGTAAAGGTCAAATCAATCCCATGACTCAACAAAGGGGTGATTTGTACTTAAAAGTGGAACTTCAGCCTCATTCCTTCTTCCAATTTGAAGGCGATAACCTCATCTGTGAAGTTCCCATTACACCAGATGAAGCTACCTTAGGAGCTTCTATTGATGTTCCCACACCCGATGGTTCAGTGAATGTAAAACTACCTGCGGGAGTACGTTCTGGCCAATCCCTGCGTTTGCGTGGTAAAGGTTGGCCCCTAGCCAAGGGTGGACGTGGCGATCAGTTGGTGAAGGTGGCGATTGTCCCACCAAAAGATATGAGCCAACAAGAGCGCGAGTATTATGAAAAAATCCGAGCTATACGCACCTACAACCCCCGCAGTCATTTGCAGCAAGTCAAGCTATAACTTTGCTGCAGTTGTAAACAAACAAAGCCTGCTGATGCAGGCTTTAACATAATTAGGTTGTCAATCAAATGAAATAAATAAGTTTGTATCGTTAGCCTTTGAGCGATTGAGAATGGTTGCTTGACTGATGCAGTGTGGTATTAGATTTGCCCCAAATCATTATTTTGCAAGTAGTTGCAAAATTACCAGGGTTTCAAGATGATTTCTGGAGTTATTCCTCAACATTCTCCAATGCATTAGGCTTATGCCCGGCTTTTTTCCCTGTTTTGTCGCTTTCTACCAAATATTCTGGATTGTCGGGAGAAGCGGCTACATGATGCCCTTTAATATCAGTAGGCGAAGTAATCTTTTCTTGCACTTCACCAGTGGTTTCACCTTGCGCTGTATTCCACTTCACCTTATCGCCTTTCTTAAACTCTTCAGTCATGGGTTATTCTCACTGCTGTTTTATACCTGCTCATTATGTTGAACTTGTACAAAAAATTAATCACTCGATAGACATAAAACAAAGCTAAGTAGGGCGCTGCATTTAAAGATAAATAGTCATGGTCATTTTCACTTCAACGCTTTACCTTTTGAAACTCAATTTTTCGGTAATAATGACCACGGAAAACTGCATCAGCCTGTAGAGCTTTCACAAGTACCAACTCTATATAAGTGCCATTTCACCTACTTTTATTTTTACTTTATAAATAAATACAGTTCAGAAAATTAATTGATAACAAAACAAAAAAACTAGTTACTCAACAAAAAAACAGAACAATAATTTTGGAGACAATACTTGTCAGTTAAGGGGAAAAAGAGGAAGGGGAAAAGGGAAAGCAAAAACCTTTAACCCTTAACCTTTAACCTTTTCCCCAAAATTGGTTTTGGGGAAAAGGTTAACCGAGTAGTATTGATTTTGGAGGGGGTTTGGAGGACGCAACCGTCACCCAATCGGGGGTTTGGGGGAGAATCCCCCAATTGATCTGGCTTCTTTAATAAGTGACAATCAATCGCTAATGAGCTTAACTGAACTGTATTACTTCATAAATAACCTCTTAGTATTGCTCAAATTCTCCAGTTATGGGATAACAATCCCAATTTTTTCTTTTTGGGAGTACGGTAAACCTCATAACTGATATTGATGAGTATGAGTCAAAATTAATCTATCTCAAGGGAAAGCCGCAAAATAGCCGGAGTACGGTAAACTGCAATACTAAACTGCTGAAGCGACGATTACAATAAAAACTATAAAGCAAGTGGAGGAGCCACCAGGATGCAAGTTACATACGACCCTGATAAGCGTAAATTGCTATCCTCTCTATGTCATGGGGCGATTTTCTTTAGTACAACATTGTTTTCTATTGGTATTCCCATCGTAATTAATATTATTTCTGATGACCCAGTTGTCAAAAGCAACGCCAAAGAGTCGATTAATTTTCACTTTAATGTTTGGTTTTGGGCTACTGTAATTGGAGTACCTATTGCGGTTCTATCTTTCCTGACTTTTGGCCTTGGCGGAATTTTATTCTTCCCGGTTGTAGCTTTGGGTTTTGCAATCCACTGGGGATTAACAATCTGGGCGCTATTTCACTGTCTCACAAACCCAGATGAACCGTTCCGCTATCCGTTTATTTTTAGAGTTTTTTAATCTTACAAACTACAGATAAAAGAGGATGTTTGCCCAAGGGATGATACTTTCATCCCTTTTTTTATCAGGATGCGATCGCAGTTTTATTAAAATTAAAACTCTAATATTTCTTTAATAATGCTCTTCAGGTCTTTTTCCGCAGGACGTTTTGCAAACTGCTCATGATTATAAATCCATACTAGCTTGATTACATAATCAATCGTATTCACCAAGTACATCAATCTAACTTGTCCAGAAGCACCTTTACCAGCTTTTAACTCTAGTTTGTGAAATGTCCATCCTTCAGGTAACTGAATTTTTGCAGGTAAGGGTTCATTGCGAGAATTTATTGGATATGGATCATCAATTAAACCTTCTAAAACTTCCCCTAACATCTCCACAAAATCGCTTCCTAGAGCTTTCGCCAGTTTTTTAAAAGAACGCCTAAAATTATCAGATTCCTCAATCGAGAAGGGATTTGAGCCAGTCACGCACTTCTCCTTTAGAAACACGAGTTGAGGGTTCTGAATTAATAGCTTCCTCTAAAGTTTGAGACATTACCGATTCATAAGCAGGGTTTTCTCTCTCGATAATGTCAAGCTTCTGATAACCCAAAGCTTTCATATCGTCTAAGCGAATAGGCTCAGTTGAACTGGCTTGAGGTGCTAAACCCTTGCGAGCCTTTTTCCAAGGAAACTCACCATGAGTCATATCACTCAATCGATATGCATGGTAGCCTCCAAAATGTTCCCAAATCTCTTCTAAAAGCTTCTTCTGTTCCTCAGCAATCTGTAACAAAAAATCCTTACTAGGAACAGGTAACTGATTAGCTTCAAATTCACTATAAAATCTGTATGCAGGTGGACAAACTGGGCCATATCGCCAAGCCTGAATCTCTTCATCAAATAATGGCTCATCATACAGTGCCAAATGCAAGCTTTGTGAATAATATAGTAGCTTTTGTACCTTCATATTGGTCATTTCAGCTTCTATACCATCCTCATAAGCTTTAACAATAAAGTAGCGAGCTATATTGAGACAATCAAGCATAACTCATATCTGCAATTAGCAAGTTTTTATGGGAACTTTTATATATTATTATAACTGAAGTTCAATTAATTTAGTACAAAAATACTATTTTGATAGCGATCGCACTTTGCAAGCATCACAAAACTGGATGTGAATTTAAAATAAAACATATAAAGCTTTTATTTACTAGTCCATGTCGCCAAATATTCAAAAATATTTTATTCAGAAAACTCCAGGAATTTGCGGAGGTAATGCACGCATCCGCAATACTCGCATTGCTGTTTGGACTCTAGTTTCTTTTCGTCAGCAAGGTGCTTCTGAGGAAGAATTATTAAGAAATTATCCGACGTTAACAACTGAAAATTTAGCCGCAGCTTGGTTGTATTATAAAGAACATCCACAAGAAATTGACCAAGTAATATCAAATCCGCTTAAATAACTCCTTTTTTATCGAACCGCATTCGCGAAGCGTCTCGCAGAGAAGACACAAAGAACGCAAAGAGAAGAGGAGTAAGAAGATAAAGGGGTAAAGAAGCCGGATTTGGTATAATAACTGACGAAGGATAATCTGAAAAAGTTTTATACTAATGAAAATTTTCTGTCATATTGAGGTTAATGATTACATAAGCTTAGTTATGATGTGTTGATATTATTTAAGATTGGAATTCTTTAAAAAATTGAATATCTACATCAAAGGTTTTTCGAGGCAATAAGCCAAGTTCTAAATTTTCAAACATATCAAGCAGTTTATCTCCATGAACTAGTTCAAGAGGCGGTACACCATCTCGTAAAGCTTCCTTTTGAGCATCTGGTGTAAAAGTACCTGTTGTTATAATTATTCCTTTATCAGCCCTACCCATCATCGCTCCTCGAAAATCTCTCACTTGCGAAGATGAGACAGAACCAGCATATCTCTTGCATTGAAAAAGTACTTTAAAACTGACAAATGGATTTATTTGCAAAATTCCATGTCCATCAATACCTCCATCTCCAGAACGTCCTGTTACTATAACTTGCTCAAAACCAGATTCTCTTAAAAGGCGTTGACATAGACGTTCAAAGCCTGATGGAGGTAATGAAAGAAGAATTTCAAGAAGTTTCTTACGATATGATGAGTCATCATTAATAGTTATTTCATGTGGAGCAATGCTTTCCTCTACTTCCTTATCTTCTTGTGCTAATTCTCCTGAAGAATCTCTATCAGTCTGAAATTCAGCATGAACCTTTTTAAAAATAAGTAACGCATCATCGAATGATAGAGACTCAATTGCTCTACCGTTATCGTTAAGACTCCAAACACCACGTTTAGAAGAATCCATTAAACCAAATTTCACAAGATAAAATCTAGCCCATGCAACTTGATTATCAAATCGGGGCGCGCCACCCTCAAGCAATTCTGTTCTTTCTTGTTCAGATATGTTTAATCTTTTTGCAATGAAATCCCTCACCTCAGAAGGACGACCAGAACCGCCTAATTCTTGAAGTGCTTCTATTACTGGTGAAAAGAATCGAACAAATTTAGGCCCGTTCATTATAAGTTTTACTATTAAAAATAGATCAAAGGTGGGTTAAGCAAAAACCTAACCCACCTTAACCTATAAATTATTAAGGCTATCAAAGGTAAATAAAATACCTTATGTATCAGCAATTAACTCAACCCAGCTTTCAAATCACTCAGCGCTTGTGTTAAAGCCTCTGGTAACTTACTCGCATCACGTCCGCCAGCTTGAGCTAAATTTGGTCTTCCACCACCGCCACCGCCGCAAATTTTGGCAACAGCACCGACAAATTTACCAGCTTGCAAACCTTTCTTGTTCACCTCTGCACTAAAGGCTGCAACTATACTCACTTTCCCAGCTTCGGGAACTGAACCCAACACCACCGCACCGTTACCGATTTTTTGTAATAAGCGTTCGGCTGCGGTCTTCAAGGATTCTGGATCGACATCATCTAGTTGGGCGACGATGATTTGATAATCGCCTACAGATTGAGATGTTTGTAGCAAGCTATCAGATTTGGCGATCGCTAATTGTCCTTTCAAGACATCCAGTTGTTTTTGGCTGGTTCGCAGTTCGTTTTGCAGAGTTGTGATTCTCTCTGGTAGTTCTTCGGGTTTGACTTTAAAGCGATCGCTTAAATCTTTGACGACTTTATCCCGTATATTCAGATAATCTAGTATTGCCGGGCCAGAAACCGCTTCAATGCGTCGCACCCCAGAAGCCACACCAGCTTCGGAAATAATCTTGAAAACGCCTATCTCCGCAGTATTACTGACATGGGTGCCGCCGCACAGTTCCATTGATACGCCTGTAAAGTCAATCACCCGGACTTCATCACCATATTTTTCGCCAAACATGGCAACAGCGCCTCTAGCTTTGGCTTCTGCTAAAGGTAATATTTCTATCTTTGCACTGTGTGCCTCGGCAATCCAAGTATTTACTTGTTCTTCAACTTGCTGGACTTCTTCTGCTGTTAAAGCGCGGGGACAGTTGAAGTCAAAGCGCAATCTGTCGAAGGAAACCAAAGAACCTGCTTGGGAAATACCTTCATCAACAATTTTCTTTAACGCTGCTTGTAACAGGTGAGTTGCAGTGTGGTTAGCTTGCAGACGACGACGACAAGCACGGTCAATTTGAGCAGTTACAGCATCTCCTACTCGGATTGTACCGCGTTCGATGCGCCCGAAGTGGATAAAGAAATCCGATTCTTTTTTCACGTCATCAACTCGAATCACCACACCATCACCGGAGATATAACCGCGATCGCCTATTTGTCCCCCAGATTCGGCATAGAATGGGGTCTGATCCAACACCAGTTGTATTTCTGTGCCGGCTTCTGCTGCTTCTTGAGCTACACCACCCACTAACAGCGCTTCGACTTTGGCAGTGGCTGTAGGTTGGGTATAGCCTAAAAACTCGGTGGCGTGGATATGTTCTGCGAGTTTATCCAGGGAACCTTGCACCGTTAAATCGATGGTTTCATGGGCAGCTTTGGCACGTTCCACCTGTTTTTGCATTTCGGCATTGAACCCAGCTTCATCAACGGTGAGGTTGTTTTCTTCGGCAACTTCTTGCGTCAGTTCTAAGGGAAAGCCGTAGGTGTCGTACAGAGTAAAAGCACTTTCACCACTAATTTGGGTTTTACCTTGCTGTTTCACCTGTTGAATAATTTCTTCCAGCAGTTTTTCCCCTCTATCCAGAGTCCGCAAAAAATTGGCTTCTTCCCGTTGCAGTTCGGCTTTAATTGCTGCTTCTCGTTGTCGCACATTGGGGTAAGCTGATTCGGAAAGTGCGATCGCACTTTCGGCAACTTGGGTAGTAAATTCTCCAGAAATCCCGATTAATCGCCCATGACGCACTAACCGGCGAATCAGTCTCCGTAATACATAACCCCGTCCCACGTTGGAGGCGCGGATTTCATCAGCAATCATGTGGACAACAGCACGCACATGATCACCAATTACTTTTAAGGAGACTTTGGTTTTCTCGTCGCTGCTATGGTAATCAATCCCCGCAATTTGGGCTGCTGTTTGAATAATCGGGAAAATTAAATCAGTTTCGTAGTTATTAGGGACTTTTTGCAGGATTTGGGCCATGCGTTCCAAACCCATACCCGTATCAATGTTTTTATTTTGCAGTGGTGTTAAATTCCCTTCGGCATCCCGGTTATATTGCATGAAGACGAGGTTATAAAATTCGATAAACCGGGAATCGTCTTCTAAATCAATGGTGTCATCGCCGCGTTCTGGGTGGAAGTCGTAGTATATCTCAGAACAGGGGCCACAGGGGCCAGTGGGGCCAGATACCCAAAAGTTATCATCTGCACCCATGCGCTTGATTCTAGCTGGTGTTACACCGATTTGATCGCGCCAAATTGCATAGGCTTCGTCGTCTTCTTCAAAGACGCTGACAACTAGGTTATTGGGGGAAAAGCCAAAAACTTGCGTGGAGATTTCCCATCCCCAAGCGATCGCTTGTGCTTTAAAATAATCTCCAAAGCTGAAGTTACCCAGCATCTCAAAAAACGTGTGATGGCGTTTAGTGCGGCCGACGTTTTCGATATCGTTGGTGCGGATGCATTTCTGGGAAGTAGTGGCGCGGTTAAAATCCGGCGTACGTTGTCCCAAGAATATTGGTTTAAATGGTAGCATCCCCGCGATCGTCAGCAGCACAGTTGGGTCTTCAGGCACAAGGGAAGCACTTGGGAGAATCTGGTGTCCCCGTTGAGCAAAGAAGTTAAGGAATTTTTGGCGAATTTCGTTACCGCTGAGGTTTTGGGGATTGGAAGACATGGATTTTTACAAGGTGAGTATCAATAAACTGGGAAGGTAGACAGAGGATCTTGCTTCGCTTTTACAGACAAAGTATGCCGCAATCCAGGACATCTGTGCTAAAAGTTTGCCACTTTCTCATATCTAGCACTATTCTCAAGAACTTTCGGGTGGAATATTACACGACTTAGGAACTCCCAATAAAAAATATCCCATTGCTTTTGCAGATTGGGGAGAAAAATCTATATTGTGGCGTATCTGGATTATTTGCATATATCTCTTTATGCTTATATATTTTTCCATTTTCAGGAATCTTGGAGTCAGCCAATCACAGGCAAATTTTCCTGAAATAGCATAAAAATCTGTTTTTCCCATGCCTAATGCCCAATGCCCATTTTCAATCTAAGAACCTGAATTGTAGAAGCCGCTATGTACTAAAATTGTCTACCCGCAAAATCACCTAACTCTAGTAGGATGAGCAATTTTTACAGAGACGATAATATTAAACCTTAAGAAGATATTAAGATTTTTTTTGAGGTTAGATTAATGGCATTAAAACTGAAAGTACCGAATATAGCTTGTGAAGACTGTGCAGCTAAAATCAGTAAATCAATTCATGTCATGGAACCTGATGCCAAGGTAGATGTAGATGTTAACGACAAAACTGTTACTGTAGAATCTGCCGCTTCCGAGGAATCCATCAAACAGATTATTGTTGCTGCTGGTTATCAAATTGAAGGTTATTAATCCTAAGATTAGCCTTCAGAGAAATTTACATCTCATAAATTTTGACACTCAAATAATTTGTTGCTGTGATTGTCCGTCTCCCACCGAGGCGGACAATCTGCTATTTAAGGACAGATAACTAATAACTACCTAGGTAAAATATTTTCTTGCAAGATTTTGGACTGGTTAAAAGTTGCAAAAATGACCATTAACCCTTGACTCTTGACCATTAACCCTTGACTCTTAGCCGTTTATCCCTTTAGCATATGATATATATACTTGTTACCTAAGTCGTGATAAATTTGGGTATAGTCACGGTTTATTTGGTTATTTGTGTAGAATTACTGATAGCCTTTGCAAATATTGTATGAAGAAGTAACTGATTAACTGTATACTCAATATCAATACTTTGAACATAGAAAGACTATGACTTACTTTGTGTTATCCAATAATGCAGCAATATCAAGGCTTTATGATCAGGAAATGATGATTCAGTATTTTAATGGATATAAGATTTTATCAAGTTAGTAGATATATCGGTTTTCACTAAGGAATAAAAATTTTTATCTTTTTTTAAATTTTGTGCATCAGTAAGTTTTTATCTTGAGAATATGCTGGTTTTTATCAATCATTAAATTACATATTTGGCTACCAATGTTTAATACATGGAAAATACATAACCAATTTTGTTCTCCCCAGTAATATTCAGTAATTATACTGTTTGAAAATTATTAGGTAAAAGCTGAAAGTATTTTCATCCGACCTTTTGTTGTAAGTAGAGTTGAGGTAAATTCTTAAAAGGAGATTAAAGTTATCAGAAAAAATTAAATTAGGTAGTAAAACAAACAAATATAGGGTAAACCTCCCTAACCGAAAACACTGATATACTCAGTATTATTTAAGTAAACACAGCAAGTTTTACCAAATCATCCTTTTGAAATTTTAAATAGGGTAAAAAGCAAAGCAATGAATATTTCCATTCTGGTCTTTGGGTGCCATAAATTTCTAAACACACTTCCAGATCAGATCCGTTATGCCACAGCTTTTAACGTAGAAGTTATTGACAATTTTGATCGGGCAGTTTCATATATTAAAAGCACACCACCAGACATCATAATTGTGCAGGCTAGTATTGATGGCAGTATAGAACTATGTACCTGGTTGAAAGACCAAGTCAAGCTATCTTGGATATACTGCATTCTCTTTGAAGACCGTTCTCAGTACATCATTGAAAGAGCTAACTATGGCTGGGAATGGGATTTAGAAATGACTTCCTCTGCTTTAAAACAGGGAGCTGATGCTTATATTTGGCAAGTGAATGCAGAAAAATCAATCAATAATTTAGCAGAAATAACTGCTAATCACCGACTCATATTAGCTCAATTGTCAGTTGGCTTACGCAAGGCAGAAAAGTATCGCGATCTGATGCGGAAAAATGATTTATTATCATCAATTGCCTTAGCAGATTCCTTGACAGAACTCAATAACCGTCGCGCTTTAGAATGGGATTTGCCAAGACAAATTCAAAAAGCTCGCGAACAGCAACTTTCTTTGAGTTTAATTATTTTTGATGTAGATTTCTTTAAGAAAGTCAATGATACCTATGGACATTTAGTAGGCGATCGCTTGTTGCAATTATTGGCTATTCGTGTCAAACACAATTTACGCTTCCAAGATACAGCTTTCCGCTATGGCGGGGAAGAATTCGTGATTCTTTTAGCTAATACCTCTGGCGAAGAAGCCGCAATTGTGGCGCGTCGTCTGAATCGTATAGTTAGCGAACAACCATTTGCGATTAACAATCAACTGAGTATTAATGTCACCATTAGTTTGGGTACTGCTTCACTCCAAGGTGACGATGACACGCAAGGAATGAGCCTATTGCATCGTGCCGATCAGTGCCTTTTAGAAGCTAAAAGCAGCGGACGTAATCGTGTCATTAGTTGGGAAAACTTCTGCCGTATCCCATATTTACAAGTCGCTTCTTCATAGAATTAAGATTTAATTCTGCTATTGCTATTTGGTATTGGACATTTCTTTTTAATAAATTTATTCCCACCATTGAGTCCCTGGTTTGTGTTCCCTATTTCCCAGCACTGGGTAACTCATGGACTCCAAATTGAGCATTCTCAATCGCAATTTGACAATCTGCTATTGATGCTTTTTGAGCCATAGCATCAACTAAGGCTTTGTAACTAGACCAATTTTCTTCTAGTAGGGTTTTGGCTTGGAGAGTATGAAAGCGTTGTTTCTGTTGAGCATTAGCAGCAGCAAAGCCGATATTTGCCAATACACCTACTAGCTTAGTGCGATCGTCAGCACCACCTTGAGCATTTTGGAAAACCAAGGTTTCTGCCGCCATCCCCGCCATCCAAACAGTGCAGTAGCGATCTAAGATATGTGCGCTAATTTTACCCGCTTCAAGTTGAGATACTAATTCCGCATCATTAAAAGTGACACCACCTTGTCCTGCTTGTCCCTGTTTCCAAGCTTCCCACGCACTGAGAGTATAAGCGCTAATTGGGATACCCAGCAGGTGTGCAACGAGAAAATGACCTGCTTCGTGATGCAAAATGCGATCGCGGTGTTCGCTGTTAAAACCAGCCAGCCAATCTAAAAGAAGAGTACCGCCTTTTCCCTGCAAGCTGAAACTGTCGAAGGTAGCTATCCCTAAAATAGTAAAAGTGGCAACTGCGGGGATTGCAGGCGAAAGATGCAGCAATGGCCCCAACAGCACCGATAGAGTCATTAAAAAGATAGATATGGCAATTAAATTTAGGGCAGTTTGGCTCATACTAAGTTTTATGAATGCAGCTTAATCTTTCTTTATTATGAGCCGATCTGCAAATGATATTCAGTTTTTCCAGGTATTAAGCACGTTAATTTTTAAACTTCCATAAATTTTTTGCACAACAGCGTCTAATACTCTCCATAAAGACGAAGCATTCAAAAAACTGGGAAACAATAAAGGTTCAATTTCAACATCTGACATCACTGCATCCAGTTCAGCCTCACTCAGATGTTCCTCCCATAATCCTTCTTCAACCAAGTTATTGGATAGAACAATAATCCGTTCGCGCAATAACTTTAATTGCTCATGCCTTGGTGCAGCAGGTAGGCGAATTGTACAAGGACAAGTCCCAAACAACACAACTACTTTTCCTGGGAGATATAGCGGCATATGTTCAGAGTCTGGAAATTGCGATCAATTTTGTGATTCTTCTTCACTTACCTTAATTGTATGCTCTTTTTTGTTGGCAGCATGAACAATCTTGACTACAGTATTGTAAGCTAATCCACTAATCCGGCTAATCCCTCTTAAACTAATACCATCAGCATAGGACTGTAGTACAATTTGTACGTCTTCTTGATTCACTTGCCGACGGTAATAAAACGTATTAAAAGTTTCACTGAAAGTTTGCCGACAACTGAGGCAGAAATAGCGTTGGCTACCTTTACTTGTCTTACCGTGTTTACGAGTATGAGGATGGTTACATAAAGGACAGGGTACTGTCTGTTTAGCAAAACTTGTCTGCTTTTGATTATGGAAACCACTATTTCGATAAGAAACTATCAAGTTACTAGTGACTTTGTCCATTTCTAATTGAACTGACATAAATTTCAATCTCCCTGGTAACAGAATTGAACTGATCAGTCTTGTTTTAGTGGATTTAATTGCTTTGCTGTTTTGCGAATAAAACAGTGGAAGTTACGATCCACATTTCATACAAGAACCTGGGGAGTAGAATACCAACTGGGTACTAAACTCTAGTACAAACACTAGTTAAGAATTCTGAGGAAATTCTGAGGAAGCAATATTTTTGGCACAATATTGGTCATCACCAGTATTTTCATCAAAGTACTGAAACCATTGCATAGCCATGTGCAATCTTGATTTCAGCCTTTTGTGTTTAAGAAGAAATCACCCAGATGGATATTCGTAAACCATTGCTGACAGTTACAAAAAATATGCCAATACTTGAGGTGATTCAATTGATGAATCAGTCTCAGACAAGCTATGCACTAGTTTTAGATGCCGAGAAATTAATTGGTATTTTCACAGTTAGAGACGTATTTTCTGCCACTAGTAATCAATCTGCACTGGCCGATATAACTGTTGCTGAACTCATGAATCAACCCGTGATTACCTTGAGCGCAACAGAGGCAAAAAATTTATCCACTGTGGTGCAAAGATTTAACCAGTATGGAATCAGCCACTTACCAATATTAGATAATTACGGGCAAGTATTAAGCGTGGTTACCAAGGATGAAGTGATTGAGAGACTCAGTCAAACTCTCGATCGCAAAACAGCAGATTTGGAACGCAAAGTAGCTCAAACAGAGCAAATGAGCAAATTGATTGCAGACAAAGAAAACTGTTATCAAGCATCACAAGCCATCATCCAAGATATTCTTGATAGTGCGATCGCTACTTCAATTGTCAGTTTCAGGATATTTCCCAACCGTGAATGGCAATTTGACTATCAATCACCAGGTAGCGAAGCGCTATTTGGCTATACACCCCAAGAAATTCTCACTCAAAAAAACCTTTGGATGTCGCGAGTGCATCCAGAGGATCGAGAAAAAGTGATCGAACCTTTATTTGAGGAGATTTTTGCTGAACGCACAGTCCATGTAGAGTATAGATTCCATCATAAAGACGGTTCGCTACGCTGGATTTGTGCTACCTATACATCGCGTTATGATGCTAGAGCCAACTGTTGGATAGTCACAGGTGCTAGTGGCGATATCAGCGATAAAAAACTGGCACAAAAAACTTTATTAGAGCAAGCCAAACTCTTAGAACTTTGTCATGATGCTATCATAATTCGCAATCTCGATAACCAGATTACATTTTGGAACCAGGGAGCAGAGCGAATCTATGGCTGGACAGCAACAGAAGTAATGCACAAGAATAGTTATACTCTGCTTGCAACTCAGTTTCCTATACCTTTGGAGGAAGCCAATGCTGGCTTGATTAATGAAGGATATTGGGAAGGCGAATTAGTCCATTTTCGGCGGGATGGTCAGAAAATTGTCGTAGAAAGTCGCTGGGCGTTGTTCAAACAAGCTGATGGTACACCCATATCTGTGTTGGAAATTAATCGAGATATTAGCAAGCGCAAACAAGCAGAACTGACTTTGCAGGACAGAGAAGCGATGTTGCGCGGGATTGGAGATAATTTACCTAATGCAGCACTTTATCAAGTAATCCGCGAAATCGATGGTAGCGATCGCTTTTCTTACCTGAGTGTAGGATGTGAAAGAATCATGGAAATCAGTGCAGAGGCGGCGCTACAAAATTCTAGTTTGTTGTATAGCCAGGTAATTGCAGAGGACGTACTTCGCTTACAACAAGCTGTTGAGCAGTCGATGCAGAATATGTCTGTATTTGACATCCAACTGCGGATTATCACCCCTAGCGGTCAACTGAAATGGTTAGATTTATGTTCTACACCACGCAAGTTGCATGATGGTCGCGTCGCTTGGGATGGATTGATGGTGGATGTTACTGATATTAAACAAACTGAAGAAACCTTACGCAAAAGCGAAGCCTTATTGGCAGAATCCCAACGCACTGCGCGTCTGGGTAACTGGGAATGTGATGCAGCTACAGGTAAAGCCACTTGGTCAAAAGAACTGTTCCGCCTGTTCAATCGCGATTTCGACGCAGAACCCAACTATCAGGAAATACTCAGCTTATGGCAATCTGATGATGGAGAAAAATTACAGCAAGCAATTGAAGAAGCGATCGCTACTGGTAAATCCTACCACTTAATTCTGCGTGTACCCCAGTCTGATGGCTCTCATAGCTATTTAGAGGTGATTGGACATACACAATCGAACGCCGAAGGCAAAGTTGTTCGCCTTTATGGAACTGCTCAAGATGTTACCGCCAGAGAAGAAGCGCTCAACGAACGCCAACGAGTAGAGCAAGCACTGCGCGAAAATGAAGCCTTTTTACGCAGTATCTACTATGGGTTAGGATTATCAATTTTTGTAGTTGATGTTGTCGATGATGATTTCCGCTATGTGGGCTTAAACCCTATTCATAAGAATCTTACAGGACTGACAGCCGATGAATTACGTGGCAAACTACCTGAGGAAATCTTGCCCCCAATTGCAGCTGCGGCTGTACGACAGCATTATCAGGATTGTGTCCAAGCTGGGGAAACTATTACCTATGAAGAATGCTTACCTTTTCAAGGTAAGGATATTTGGTGGATTACTAGTCTCACTCCTTTAAAAGATGAAAATTCCCGCATATACCGCATTGTTGGCAATAGTCTTAATATTAGCGATCGCAAACATACTGAACAGATATTGGAACTGCAAGCAATCATCACTCGCAATATGGCTGAAGGAATTTGCTTAGTTCGAGTCGATGATGGTGTTTTAGTTTATACTAATCGCAAATTTGAGCAGATGTTTGGTTATGAAGCTGGGGAATTAATTGGTCAGCATGTGTCGATTGTTAATTATGCAGATGCACAAACCGATCCTCAAGCAGTGTATGAAGCTATTACTACCAAGATTAGGCAAAATGGGGAAAGCACTTATGAAGTTCGTAATGTCAAAAAAGATGGTACTCCTTTTTGGAGTTCTGGCACGTCATCGGTGTTTGAGCATCCTGAATATGGAACTGTTTTTGTGACTGTGCAACAAGACATCACAGAACAAAAACAAGCTGAAGACAAACTTAAAGCATCTTTGAAAGAAAAAGAAGTGTTACTTAAGGAAATTCATCATCGTGTGAAAAACAACTTAGGAATTATTAGCAGTTTGTTACAAATGCAGTGTAGGCGCATCCAGAATTCTCAAGCAATCTCTATCCTACATGATAGCCAAAACCGCATCGCTTCCATTGCTTTAGTGCATGAAAAATTATATGCTTCCGATCATCTGAGCGACATTGATTTTGCTCAGTACATTCTCGATTTAACAACTCATTTATTTAAATCTTATAATTTTAGTTCTAGTAATATCCAATTAAATATTCAAGTTGAACCTGTGCATCTAGATATTGAAACTGCCATTCCCTGCGGATTAATTATTAATGAACTAGTTTCAAATGCTTTAAAGTACGCCTTTCCAGACCAGCCTTCAGGAGAAATAAAAGTAATATTGTATCAAAAATATGAATATTGCTCAAAGATTCCGCTTCAACCCGATTTAGTTCTAATTATCCGAGATAATGGTGTTGGACTACCTGCAGATTTTGATAGCAAAAAAGCAAGAACAATGGGAATGACCCTTCTGCATGGATTAGTCAAGCAGCTGAGGGGAACAGTTCAGATTCACAACCAGCAGGGAACAGAGTTTAAAATTATTTTTTCAAGAAGCAAGGTAGAAAAGCAATGAGCATCTCATCAGCAGTCGAAACAGCAAATATGATTCAAGTACTGGTTGTTGAAGATGAGTATATTCTTGCTATCAACCTCCAAGAAAGTTTAGAAGGTTTGGGCTACAGAGTTGTAGACATTGTAGATTCTGCAACCGAAGCAATTGAAAAAGCAAATGAGCTACGTCCAAACTTAATTTTAATGGATATCCGCTTGCAGGGAGAAATGGATGGTATTCAAGCAGCGGAGGAAATTTGGAGAAAACTGCAAATTCCAGTAATTTACCTAACAGGACTCTCTGATAAAAATACAGTAGAACGAGCAACTTTAACATCACCTTTTGGATACATACTCAAACCTGTTAGTGAACAAGAACTTTATGTTGCGATTCAAACAGCACTAGAACGCTATCAACGCGAGCAATTTTTAAGTACAGTTCTCCGGGGAATGGGTGAAGGTGTAATTGTGGCTGATTCTCAACTGCAAGTACAATACCTCAATCAAGTAGCCGAAACCTTAACTGGCTGGCGATTGGAAGAAGCTAAAAACCAGATGTTAACCGAAGTCGTGCAATTGATTGAGGAACAAACTCAGCGTCCCGCAGAAAATCCGATCGCCATAGCTTTACAAACACAAACAACTATCTATCTCAAAAATCGCATTTTACTGGTTACCAAAAACGGGACAAAAATTCCTGTTGCTGATAGTGCTACGCCTGTGAGAGATAGAAGCGGAACCATCACAGGTGCTGTGATGGTTTTTCGTGATGACACACAACGTAGACTCAATGAAGAACGTAGTATTGCATCTGAAAGAGCTAGACAAATAGAAATTCAATTAACAGAACTGCAACGACTCAATCAGTTGAAAGAGGATTTTTTGGCAACTACTTCTTATGAAATGCGGATGCCTTTGTCAAATATTAAAATGGCAATTTCTCAGCTCGAAAATGTATTAAATCAACTGGGAATATTGAATTATGAAGAACTGTCAACCTCTGAGTCTGTTGCTAAATACTTAACTATTTTGCGTAGCCAGTGTGAGCGAGAGTTAACTTTGATAGACACTTTACTCGAAATGCGGATGATTGATGCAGATGTCTATCCGTTGCAATTAACTAAAATTAATCTGCACAATTTTCTGTCGCAAATTATTGAGAGCTTTCAAGAGCTAGTGCAAGCACAACAACAAATTTTAGAAATTAATATTGCTGCAGATTTACCACCTTTTCTTGCCGACCTCAATCTTTTAACTCGGATATTGACAGAACTGCTAAATAATGCTTGTAAATATACACCTTTACGAGAAAAAATTACCGTCAATGTCGAATATATATCCTCAGCAAATAGTTACACAAATGAGCAGAATGAATCTGAAATAATAGGTAGTTATCAAGAACCTAGACTACAGATAAAAATTAGCAATTATGGTGTGGAGATTAACCAAGAAGAGCAAGCTTTAATCTTTGAACCTTTCTATCGGATTACCAAAAATAAAACCAAACAAAAAACAACTATTTTTGATCCAGATTACCAGATTAACATCAGGAATCCTTTACAAGATAGCGGTGCGGGCTTAGGTTTAACTTTAGTTAAAAAGCTAGTGGAACATCTGCAAGGCAGCATTACAGTTACTAGCAATCATCTCTGCACAACATTTACTGTATCATTACCGTTTATTCTGTCTCAGTAATTAAAGAGATAATCAACAGGCAGAGTAGAAAAATTATTCAAAGACTACAGTTCTATTGGCATAGACTAAGACCCGATTTTGTAAGTGTAAGCGTACGGCTCTAGCTAAAACAACTCGCTCTAAATCCTTACCTTTTCTAATTAAGTCTTCAACGTCATCGCGGTGGCTAACTCTGACTACATCCTGTTCAATAATTGGGCCAGCATCTAACTCAGGAGTAGCATAATGCGCCGTAGCTCCAATAATTTTAACTCCTCTTTCAAAAGCGCGGTGGTAAGGGTTTGCACCCACAAAAGCAGGTAAAAATGAGTGATGAATATTAATAATTTGCGGAAATTTAGTAATAAAATCAGCACTGACAATCTGCATATATTTTGCCAATACAACTAAATCAATTTTGTATTGCTGCAATAATTCTAGTTGTTTAATTTCCTGCTCTGCTTTGTTGTCTTTACTGATGGGAATGTGGTGATAATCAATGCCGAATTGCTCGGCTACTTTCTGCAGATGAGGATGATTACTAATAATTAGCGGAATCTCAGCTGCAAATTCTTGAGCACGATGTCGCCAAATTAAATCAAACAGACAATGGTCTTGTTTACTGACCCAGATAGCAATGCGGGGCACAGTATCCGAAAAATTTAGTTCCCATTTAGCACCTAAAGGTTGGGCAATGGCATTAAATGCTGGGCCAATTAAATCTCGTGGCAGGTTAAATCCCTCTAGTTGCCATTCGATGCGGCTGAGAAATAACTCAGCACCAAAGTCTGTATGCTGATCGGCATGGATAATATTGCCGCCATTAGAGTAGATAAAATTCGCAATTTTCGCCACTAATCCCCGCTGATCGGGGCAGGAAATAAGCAAGGTTGCTGTGGGTTTGGTCATGTCATTTGTAATGGGCATGGGGCATGGGGCATGGGGCATTGGGTAATTGGTAATTGGTGATGGGTAATTGGTAATGGGCATTTCTCCCTTTTCCCCTTCCCCCTTCCCCCTTCCCCTTTCCCCTTTCCCCTTGTCCCCTTCTCTCCCTATTTACTGCTGGGAGTTGGTATGGGTGTTTGATCGTTATTAACTACTGTTTGTTTCCACTCAGATAGGTCGCGATTGACTGCGTTTTCAAAATCTGTGGAAACCAACAAGATATCTATATTACCATCGGGTTTTACAGATGGGTCAGCCTGAACATATAAGAGACGACGGTTAAAGTTAGTCGTACCTAAAAGCAATTGATGGCTTTGCTGATTTTTTAGGGTGATATTAATTGTCGCCTGGGGGTTATCTAAGCCAAAATCGCCTTTTTGATTAGCTGGGATAGATAAAGAGCGATCGCTCTTTCCTTTTACCAACAAATCCATTAAATAAGAAACGATAGCATCATTCGCTGGCTCTGACACAGGTGATTTTAACAACCACTTAGGCGGATTATCCTGCGGGTTTCGTTCCAAGGCTAAAGAGAGTTTTGCCGTTGCGATTTTCAAAGACTGCACATCATCAGCAGTAAAAGTGAAAATTTGCTGCTTTTTCTCCTTTACTTCCTCACGCTGAGTCGCCCCCCGAATTTCATAGAAATAAACAAAGCTACCCAAACCCAGGGCTAGCAATATCAAAATTAAAGTTGTGCGCGAAAATTTCATGTTTTAATTTGTCATTTGTCATTTGTCATTTGTCATTTGGTAATGGGTAATTGGTAATTGGTAATTGGTAATGGGAATTTTGCCCCTTGCCTCCTCATCTTCCTCATCCCCCAATCCCCATTACCCCTTATCCCCAGAGGGGGCCCCGAGTTCCCCAGTCCCCAATCCCTCACCTCCTCCGCCACCAAATTAGAAAGGCAGATACTAACCCAATTAAGGGTAGAAGCAATAAAGATGACAATGTTAAAAGATTTGCTTGGGCGGCTGTGATGTTGAGGCGGCGGTTTTTGGCTTCTTTGGGGCGAATGGATAAAGGTTGTCGATCCTCTTGTTTACTTAGCCAGGTGACTGAGTTGAGGAAGACATCACCGTTTAATTGCTGTTGAAATAAGCCATCGGTAGCAAAGTCGGAATTTCCGATGACTACTAACCGGGATTCAGTAGCAGGTTTTTCACCTTGCTGATTGTTTAAAGGTGCAGCAGTTGTAGGAGTTGGCGAAGATGTAGCTGTGGGAGTTGGCGAAGGGCTAGCGCTGGGTGTAGGTGAAGTAGTAGCTTTTGGTGTCGCCTGTCCTTGGGTTGTGGGTGATGGTAATGGTGAAGGTGTGGGGTTAGGTTGAGTTGTGGATGAGGCTGGTAGTTTTTTCTCTAAAGCTACGCCCAAAGTTAAAGGCCCTTTTAGGTCTTTGTCGGCATTAAACTCTAATTTCTCGCTTTGCAGGTCGCTTTCTGCCCAGCTGTTAGGATAAGGTTTGGTTCGCAGCAAGGGTGTAGACTGAACACCAGCTACGGGATTAATTTGCAACGGTCTTGCTAACCGATAAAAAGAAATGTTGTTACCAAATTCTTTAGTAATTGGATGTTGACCGTAGTCTGTAATGATGGGCACTGCTGGCCCTTGTTTTGCACCTTTTCCAGAAACATCAACAGCTAAACGACTATCTAGGGTAACACCCCACTGTTTCAACAAGTTCTCGAGTTTGGGGTCGGTACCAGGGTCAATCATTAGCAGTAAGTTACCGCCACGATTGAGGTATTTTTCTAAAGCTTGAACTTCACCCTCAAATAGGGCTTCTTTTGGCCCTGCTACTACGACCGCCGCCGCATCATCAGGGACTTTTGCGGCTTCTGCTAAATTTAAGGGCGAGGTGGTGAAATTTTTATCAGTTAATCCCTGAATAGCTTGGGACATTCCACTTTCAGATGCTGTCAGTGGATGTTCGCCATGACCTTGAAGGAAGTAAACTTTGGCGGCGTTAGCAGTAGTAATTTGTTGCAGGCGATTAGTTAACCGCACTTCTGAAAGTCGTTCATTTTCTGGATTAACTACTTGTACTAACTGCCTTTTATCTTGATATTCTAAATAAACTTCTCCATAGTCTTTATAACCAAACTTTGTGGCGAGTCCTGGTCTAGCATCTGGATCGACATACTCAAATTGAAACTTAGAGCTTTGCCGACGATAATTTTCCAGTAAATCTCGGTCTTGGGGATTTTGATTCACATCAAAAATCCAGACTTTAACTGGCTGATTTAGATTATGTAATAATTCCTGGGATTGGGGTGCAAGGGTAAATAATTGCGTTTCTGTTAAATCGGCGCGGTAATGGTAGCGAACACCCAAAAAGTTAATTAGCCCTAAAATTGCTAATACTGCTAAGGTGGCAACTAAAGCATTAGTCCCGGCTTGGGTAGAACGACTTCCTAACCATTGATTGTTTTGGCTTTGTAAGATAATCCATATACCAATAACTGCAATTCCGGTAATGAGAAATGCTAAGGAAATTGGACTCCAATATGAGGAAATTAAGCTAGAAGTTAAGCCCGCCACTAAGAAGAATGGGCCTAGCCAAAACAGATATTTCCAAAGTTTCTTTTTAGCAACGATTTTCATGGGATTTGTCAAAAGTCAAAGGTCAAGGGTCAAGAGTTAAGGGTCAAGGGTCAAGGGTCAAGAGTGGAGAATTTTGACTTTAGACTCTTGACTTTGGACTTTGGACTCTTATTTATTGACGCTGAAAGCGCAGGGCATCAATTGATTGAGATGTGAGGAAGATACCCAGAAAGATGTAACTGAGAAATAATAGTAGGGCGCTAGTATCAAAAATGCCTTCGATAAAAGTATTAAAATGTTTGAGTAAGGAGATATAACTCAAGGCTTCGCCAATGGGGCCGGGAACAGTTTTAGCAATTAAATCAACGAATAACAGTAATAAAATCACTGCAAAAGTGAACACAGCAGAGAGAATTGTACTATCTGTTAACGATGAAATAAACATTCCCAAAGACAAAATTGCGGCTGCTAGCAAGATTAATCCCAAATGACCAAATAACAGCACGGTTGGTGCCATAGGTGGATTTGATTGTTGAATCACAAACGCTTCTAGTGCTAGCAAAGGTAAAACCATTGTGATGAAAAAAGTTAGCACGCCTAATAACTTACCCACAGCTACTGCCCAGTTTGTCACTGGTGACGTGGCTAATAGTTCTAAAGTGCCGCGTTTACGTTCTTCGGCATAAAGTCCCATAGAAAGAATGGGCAGTACAAATAATAATAGCCATCCCATCCGGTCTAGAAATGCCCGTACAAATTCATAGGGAACATCAATTGGCGGTACTGGTACTCCTAGTTGTTGTCCTTGTAAATCTAAGGCGGTGATTGTCGGCAAAATACCGCCTGGCCCTAGCAAAATCATGACTAAGAATAAGCCAGAAATAAACCAAAATATGCCAGCAATCACATAAGCCAAAGGTGATACAAAATAACTCTGCAATTCTCGGCGATAAATGGCAATAATATTACTCAGTACTATACCCATCTACGCTGCTTCTCCTTCTTTGGGGGCTGAGTCTTGGATAGATTCTAAATTCTTTTCTTCTGTTGTTAACTGCAAAAACACATCTTCTAGGGTAGCGCTGACACGGCGCATTTCATATAAAGCAAATCCCGCACGGATTATTGTGGCGGCAATATCTTTTCCGGGTTCGGTTCCTGGTTGCGATATTACTCGTAAATAGGCGCGGTTTGCTGACACTGGGTGATGACTTCCAGATGTAGGAATTGATTCTACCAGACTCACACCTGATATGTTTTGCAATACTTGTTTTGCCAAGCTAGCTTCACCTTCAATTTCTAATTCATACCCAGAGCCACCTGTCAACTGTGTCATGAGATTTTCTGGTGTATTGGTGGCGACGACTTTACCGCGATTGATAATGGCAACACGGCTACAAGTCATGCTCACTTCTGGCAGAATGTGGGTAGAAAGAATAATAGTATGAGTGCCGGCGAGACTTTTAATTAAATTCCGCACATCGATGATTTGCCGGGGGTCGAGTCCTACCGTTGGTTCATCTAAAATAATGGCTGGTGGATCGTGGACGATCGCCTGAGCAATCCCCACTCTTTGACGGTATCCTTTAGACAGCTTGCGGATCAGTACCTTGCGCTTATCTTCTAAATTACACCGCGCGATCGCAGCTGTTACTTTATGATTGCGATCGCCTGCGGATACTCCTTTAATTCTGGCAACAAAATGCAAAAACCCCTCCACTGTCATATCTGGATATAACGGCGGCGTTTCCGGTAAATAGCCAATCCGCTGACGCACAGCCAGAGAATTCTCATGGACATCAAAACCAGCAATCTTCGCCGTCCCCTTCGTTGCAGGTAAATAACCAGCTAAAATCCGCATGGTAGTAGTTTTACCAGCACCATTTGGGCCTAAAAACCCTAGAATTTCCCCAGGTTCGACATTAAAAGTCACATCAGTAATCGCTGGAGTCGAACCGTATATTTTACTTAGATGCTCAACTTCAATCATCAGTCTCAGGCGATCGCGATTTTATAGAATACCCAACAATATTAGATCACGACGTTGGGAAAAGAGGGATTGATTCGGGGGATTGGGGATGAGGGGGATGAGGGGGATGAGGGGGATGAGGGGGATGAGGGGGATGAGGGAGATGAGGGGGATGAGGGAGATGAGGGAGATGAGGGGGATGAGGGGGATGAGGGGGATGAGGGGGATGAGGGAGATGAGGGAGATGAGGGAGATGAGGGGGAACGAACACCAATTACCAATTACCCATTACCAGTAAACCAAACCCCAGTTTGAGAAAGCAATATCTACTGTGGCTTGCTAAATATACTGAATGGAGAAAGCAAAAGCTGCTGGTGAGAAAGCAATATCTATTTTGGCTTGCTGAATATACTGAATGGAGAAAACAAAAGCTGCTGGTGAGAAAGCAATATCTATTTTGGCTTGCTGAATATACTGAATGGAGAAAGCAAAAGCTGCTGGTGAGAAAGCAATATCTGCTTTGGCTGACTAAATATACTAAACGGAGAAAGCAAAAGCTGCTGGTGAGAAAGCAATATCTGCTTTGGCTGACTAAATATACTAAATGGAGAAAGTAAAAGCTGTTTTGACTTACTAAATTCGACTTTATGTATTACGCCTGATGTGAATTAGAAACGCCTCTTATTCTATAAGGGTTTCAAGATTCATTCAAAATCATTGTTTTGGAACTACCTACGAAATTTCAAGGGTTTCAAGGCTTAATTCACATTAAACGTGTATTTTTTTGGTGAAGTTATGAGTTATAGCGATCGCCAGCAGTAAAAATAGTATATTTCAATACATTCAAGCCAAGAAAATTAATCGGCAAAAAAACCAAAAAACTATTTACTCAACAAAAAACAGATCAATCCTTTTGGAGGGGGTTTGGGGGACGCAACCGTCCGAAGTTTTGTGGAAGGAAACCTTCCCCACAAACTTCACCCAATCGGGGGTTTGGGGGAGAATCCCCCAATTGAGCTAGCTTTTTACCCAACTGACAAATCAATCACCAAGGATTTTATCTGAACTGTATCATAGTTAACTTTAGAATTTGCTAGTGATTGAATGAGAAGGCGTTAAGGCATTTTGCTTGAGGAAAACACCAAAATTGAGAAGGCTGTAATTTTTAGGCATTTACAATAAGTATTAAATTAGACTTGATAGACATTCTCTTGGGTAACTCTCTCCAGTAAAATATTTGATAAAACTGATACAAGGTTGCAGCAGATGCTCAAGCGGCTTTGGCTATTAATTAAGGATTATATTCAGCAATTATCCGGCAATGAACAGTCTATTTATAATTATTTAACAGAAGAAAAACTAGCAGAAATACGCAGAGAGTTAGAAGATACGGAGTATGAATCGTTATTTATTCAATTATTGGTAAGAGTCAATGATGAAGGCTGGAATCGAGGACAAGTAACAGATTTTTTGGATGCAAATCGCATCAATCAGAGAAATTTAGCCAAATGGTTGCGTGGCTATGGTGAAACCTTGTTAGCTTCACCCAGAGAGAATGATGCTTTAGCGAGTCGGATAGTGCGGTTAGGGGAGTTGGGCGCTGGGGAAGTTAGTGATGTTGCTTATGATATTGGTGTGCGCTTATTAGGGCGGGGGAAAGCAACAAACCAGGTTTTTGGAGAATCTCGCCCAGCAAATGCAGAGGAAGCAAAGGAACAAGGGGACGCAGCAGCTTGGTTTAACCAAGGGAATCAACAATTAATGCATGGAGATTTTGCAGGTGCGATCGCCTCATTGAAAAAAGCTACCAAAATCAACCATAACTTACATATAGCTTGGTTTAACCAGGGAGCAGCATTTTATCAATTACAGCAATTTGAGCAAGTAATTAGTGCTTGTGACAAAGCCATAGACATCAAACCAGATTTTTACCAAGCTTGGTTTAATCAAGCTACAGCACTAGAACAGTTAGGAAGATTCGATGAAGCGATTAGTTCATTAGAAACAGCTATAAAAGTAAAACCTGACTTCTACCAAGCTTGGTACAAGCAAGCTGAAATTTTGAGTCAGTTAAAACGATTTCCGGAAGCGATCGCCTGCTGCGATCAAGCCGTAAAAATCAAACCTGATTATTATCAAGCTTGGTTCCATTGGGGCTATATGTTAGCTCAACAAAGGCAATTTGAACAAGCAATTATTTATTATGACACAGCTATAGCCATCAAACCAGACTACTATCAAGCTTGGGTAAATCGCGGTGCAGCAATGCACGCATTAAAGAAATTATCAGCTGCACTTAGCTCTTATGATAGAGCTATAGAAATTCAACCTCAAGCTTATCTAGCTTGGCACAATCAAGGTAACATTTTAACTGAATTAGAACAGTTTGCAGCAGCGCTGAATGCCTATAATCAAGCCTTAAAAATTGAACCAAATTATTATCAAGCTTGGAATAATAAGGGTTTGGTATTAAGAAAATTGCGGCTATTTCAAGGATCAATTGCTGCTTACGATCGCGCTATAGCCATAAATCCTCAAAATTGCTTAGTCTGGAATAACCGGGGTTTAACGCTGAGTGAAATGGGAGAATATCAAGCAGCGATCGCCTCTTATGACAAAGCTATCAAAATCAACCCTAACAATAAATTTGCTTGGAACAACCGAGGTACAGCCTTATCCGATCTCAAACTATTGGAAGAAGCGATCGCTTCATTTGACAAAGCCATAGAAATCTCCTTTGACTTCTACGAAGCTTGGCTAAACCGGGGGATGACAGCCGGAAATTCTGTGAATTGCGATCGCTTGCTGGCTTTGTTGAGTACAGTAGCAATCCAAAATCCTCAGCTTAACCAGCGAGGCTATGAGGGAGAATTGGCAAGTTATGAGGAAGGGTTAAAGTACTGCGATCAAGACACCCACCCCAAAGGTTGGGGAAAATTATATCAGGCAATGGGTAATGCTCTCTACTTTCGTGGGAGAGCCGATTCTCGTCCCCACAGCTATTGGTACAAAGCTGTTACCAACTATAACGAAGCACTGAAAACTCTCACAGCCGCAGATTTTCCCCATTTGCATCTAGAAGTATTACAGAATTTAATTCGCGTGCAGTTGAATTTGGGGGAAAAGGCTAAAGCCGAAGAACTCAAGCGACGAGGAACGGATATTTTACGGCGTTTATTGGATGAGTGTAAAAGTCCTGAAAAGAAAAAGCAGTTAGCGTTGAAGTTTGCAGGCTTTCAACAGTTAACTGTAGATTTAGCCGTGCAGTCAAGAAACTTGAGTACAGCCTTGGAATTAGCAGAACAGGGAAAAAATGCTTGTATGTCTTGGCTGCTAGATGGGTGGAGTGATGATTCCCCTAAATGGGTGGAGATGAAAAAATTACTCAATCCCCATACTGCCATAGTTTATTGGCATCTCAGCCCAGCCGCCTTACATACTTTCATCTTCCAGCACAATACCCCATCACTCATTGTTTTAGGAGCAAAGTCTCTAACACCAGTGCAACGTCTGCGTGATTTTGAAAGCTGGCTGAAAACTTGGAATGAACAATACGCTAATTATCGCCAAGGTAAAGACAAGCATAGCCAAGATGCCAAAACTTGGCGCGACAATTTACCCGCAATGCTAAATAAACTGAGTGAAATTCTCGATATCAATACTATTGTTTCCCAAATCCCAGATATTACCCAGTTAATTCTCATTCCTCACCGCGACTTACACCGCTTTCCGCTGCATACGCTATTTCCAAGAGAATTCACTATCAGCTATTTACCCAGCATTCAATTAGGCTTAATCTCCCAAAGCAATGAAAATCAGCTAAGTAATCAGCTACTCAGTATCGAACATCCCAACAGCGCAGGTTATCCCGAACTAGAATTTGCTCAAGTTGAATCACAAGCGATTTGTCGCCTCTTTCCCCACAACACCCGTAAGCGTTCTGAGGAAGCGACAAAAGATGCAGTCATTAATGCTTTGCCCCAAGGCTACGGTATTCTACACTTTAGCGGACATGGCGAATACAATTTCCACAATCCAGCCTTATCTCACTTAGCCTTAGCAGATAAAGATAAACTGACTCTCACAGATATCCGCGATTTTGATTTACGCAGCTATCAACTCGTCAGCCTAGCTGCTTGCGAAACGGCGATTACAGGTAATCACACCATCACCACAGAATATGTTGGGCTTGTCAGTGGTTTTATGAGTTGCGGCGTGGCTTCTGTTGTCAGTACCCTGTGGACAGTAGAATCAGCTGCTAGTGCTTTAGTGATGATTCAGTTTTACCAACGCTTACAACAAGGTAAATCAAAGGTAGTGGCTTTAGCGGAAGCTACCCAATGGCTGCGGAATGTCACTCACGATGAACTAGCTGCATGGTATGCAGAGGAAATTGCTAAACTCCCAGAAGAAGAAGGTATTTTGCGCCGTTTTTTATTACGTCATTTAAATAATCTTCAGAATCAACTAGAACCTAGTAATCAACCCTATAATCACCCGTACTTCTGGGCAGCTTTTACAATTACTGGTATCTTTCCAATACTACTCAGTTAAGCGTTTTGATTTCAAAATTGGTTTTGGAGAAAAGGTTAAAGGTTAAGGGTTAAATGTTTTTTCTTTCCCTTTTCCCATTCCCCTGCTAGAAGTTAAGACCATTCATTGGTGCGTTACGCTTTCAGCTAACGCACCCTACCAAAACTTGTCCAATGAGATTGAATTAAGCTGCTTTTAGAATAATATATTCATGGCATGAATTAGGTTGATATCGTGAGTTTTGATAATGTCTGTAAATTGCTTGCAGAAAAATATCCAGAAGATTTTGTCCGGTGGTTAATTGCTGAAGAATCTACCAATATTAAGGTATTAAAAACTGAGTTAAGTTTAGAACCAATTCGTGCAGATTCTGTGACTTTTCTCCAAACTGGCAATCAGATTTTGCATATTGAATTTCAGACTTTAACACAGTCTAATCCTGCAATTCCTTTCCGAATGTTGGATTATTCTGTGAGGTTAAAACGTCAGTATAAGTTTCAAGTTGTACAGGTAGTAATATTTTTGCAGGAGACGGATGATGAAATTGCTTTTACTGAAGAGTATGTGGATGATACAACTATACATCGCTATCGTGCAGTAAGAATGTGGGAGCAAGATTCCAGCTTATTTTTGGGTAATAAGGCATTGTTACCTTTAGCACCTTTGTGTCGAACTGATTCACCACGAGATTTATTATCGCAGATTGCTCAGGAAGTCGCTAAAATTTCAGATAGAGAGACAAGGCAAAATACAGCAGCCTACACCGAGATTTTAGCAGGTTTGCGATTTGATAAGGGTTTGATTCGTCAGTTATTAAGTGAGGATATTATGCAGGAATCGGTTATTTATCAGGATATTTTTCAGAAGGGAGATAAAATAGGTGAGGAACGTACAATCATACGCCAGCTTAATCGACGTTTTGGTGAAATAGATTTGTCATTGATTGATCAGATTAAACTGTTACCTATTGAAAAACTAGATACTTTGGCTGAAGCATTACTAGATTTTTCAGCTTTATCTGATTTAGTTGCTTGGCTTGAGCAAAATACAAGCAGTTAAGTAATCGTAGGTAAAATTTTGGTTTCCGCATAAATGTTAGATGTTTGTAGGGTAGGCACAATTAGATCTTTCGTTCCAAGCCTGATAATAATAGTGCCCACCCTATGGTTTAATGGGGACTGGTCGCAGCAATGTTGTTAATAGCATTCAACATTGTTAAAGTTTACAAGTCTCGGCGCGAGAGAAGAGATGGCACACACACCCAGCCCCCACCAAAGTCATGATGTTCTCCCTCCCCTCTAGCTACTGTTGCAGGAAGGTGTCCTTCGGGAGCATGAATATCAAAAGTGAGGTCTGTGTAGTAAAGCCATTTCCCACCCATCGTCGTTACGGCTTTTTCTTGGAATCCCAGCTTTTGATTAATCTCCTCTAAATGTTCTACGATTTTCTTGTGTATAACTGTCTCATACGTCCGCCAGCCGATGCGATCGCCTAACTTTGTGTAGTCTTTTGCCACACTTTCCCAAATGAGCTTCTGCACACTAAAGCCAAAGCGTCCATCACTGTATTTAACCCACAGTTGGTCAATGGTGCGTAAGTCAGTGGAAGGAAAGTTTTTTATCGATTCGGGATCAAGCCAGAGTTTTTGTTCTCTGTCAACAACTTTTAGCATCACTTCCAGAGTTTCTTGATCTGCTTCTTCCCACTTTCTAGCTTTGAGTAAATCGCGCAACCGCGTATAGTCTATACCCTTCTCAGAACTGAGATCATTATTCTGCTGCGTTGGTTTTTTTGTGGTTGTTTGAATAGATTGTTGTTCTTGTTGCTGCTTCTTGGCTTGTTGTTGTTTCTGGTACTCTGCTCGTTTTATGGTTAAAAGTGGTGCTTCAATTCGCTCTACATCTTCATCGTTGAGTCCTAAAGACTCTTGAAACTGTTTTAATCCATTGCGGACATATTCATCTAGCGGGTATTGCGCTTTAATTGCTTTTATAAATTCCTGCTCATAATACTGCAGGCTATTTTCATACTCTTCTTTTTCTTGTTGTTTCTGTATCTGAACCTGTTTTCGATATTCCGCTTTTTTAGCAGATGTAATCTCTAACTCAATTGGTGCAACATCCTCATCTCTAAGACCTAAAATATCCTGCTGATAATCCTTCAATATCTTACGAGTATGTTCATCCAAGGGATATTTTTGCTCAACTACCTCAACAAAAGCTTGTTTGTAACTTTCCAAGTTGGCAAAGCGTCTGCGTAAAGGCTCTAATACTTCGTTTTCTATTTGCTCGGCTTTTTCATCTGTAATTCCAGATGTTTTCCGTTTCGGCTTTAATATTAAGTAGGAAAGTTTACTAAGTTCACCATTTTGGGCATATTGTTCAACCAGTTTGCGATACTCTGATTCTGGATTTTTAGGGGCATAAGCCAATAATATATTGAATCCTTCCTTATCCAGAATGATGTCTGGTGTCATCTTCGGTTTTACCGCTTGGACTTTTGCCTTAGCGTAAGCGTGCAGTTCCTGCACATGAATATTGCCATCGTTATCTGTGTCTGCTGCGCCCGTCTCAATTCCCTCAACTAAATATTGAGTGTAGAGCGAAAGTGTTGAACCTTCTTGTTCAAATGAAGTTTGAGTTGCACTGGAAGATGTGAGAACAACTCGCCCCTCCGCGCCTAGCTGCTTTTTGATATCTACACCGATACTTTTTGTCTTCCAACCTTGAGCGATCGCACCACTGTAGCAAGCATCTAAAATCAAAACTTGCCGTTTAGCATAGCAATTGTTTGATTGCCCTCGGATAAAACTTGCGTCTACAGCAGTAGCTTCAAAATCGTCTTTTGCTGTATTTCGAGTCGCTAAATAGAGATGATCTTCATCATTAGTAATACCATGACCAGAGAAAAAGAATAATACTAAATCTTCTTTAGAAGCTTCTCTAAACAGCTTTTGAATTGCCTTTCGCATGGCGATCGCATCGGGATTCAGCAGCCGTTCTACCTGTTCAAAACCTCCCAGGTTTGGATCTTGTAAAACTCGCTGCATAGCTTCGACATCATTGAGCGCAGATGACAGGGGAGGAATACCTTGACTGTACTCACTGACTCCAATCAGTAGTGCTATCTTAGCCATTTCCACCACCCATTGCGGCTAACAGGTCTTTTGCTATTCTTTCACCTTCTAGTAGCTCTTTTCGGCTTTTAGCTTCTATGTTGACTTCTTTATCTCCAGCTTTGACAGTAATTTTCATTGGTTTGTCACCCAGGCGATCGCTCAGAAAGCTTAAAAACCCTTTGACATTCTTGAGACTCACCTCAGCCGTCAACACACCGATCAAAGTAGCAAATCCTGGCTTGCTTCCTGCTTCTGGGTTCACATCTTCCGCGCGATCAGCTTTCTCCACCTCATCCAGTTCCCGAATTTCCCGTAGCAGCTTGCTAGCTATTTTTTGCCTTCTCTCATCATCTAACTCTGGGTCATCAACAGCAAAAGTAAATTTAATAGTTGGTTTACCTGTCATCGTCAACTCCAAGGTTCCCTTATCTACGTGGTGATAAACTACACCTTCAAATTTTAAGATTTCGTATCAGAATAATCTAATTAAAATTAACAAATTACCGTGCTCGCGTTACTGTCAGTTTGGGTAAGTAGTTAAACAAAATTAATTACAAAATGTCATTGCGAATGGAGCGGAGCGGAATGAAGCAATCGCAAGGGTTGAGATTGCTTCTCTTCGAGACGCTGCGCGTTAAGCGAAGCTATGCCGAAGGCTTTACGCTGCGCTCGCAATGACTGTAATTAATTTTGCGTGGTTACTTATAGGCTTGATTTTTGATGCGCTAACCTATATAGTTCTTTTCTCATATTTCGCTGCTAAATTACTTAAAGTACCAACGCGGTTAGTAAATGAGGTGTGTTGTCGTGTAGTGCAACGCACCCTTTGGGTTCAGTATTCGCCTGCGGAGGAAAACCCACACGCAGCACTGCTTTACTGTCAACCATTCTAGGTGCGTTAGCCTAAGGCATAACACACCCTACGTCAAATTTATATTTTGTGATAAGTATCGAATTTTTTTATTGACTGAATTACTGGTATCCTTCCATCATGCAACCAATAGAAGTATCTGAACTAAAAGCCTTTATTTTGGCACTATCCCAACTTGATACCCCATTACCAGATGATATCCAAGCCAAGGTAAATACAATTAAGATTCCTGGGGATATTAGTAAACTGTATGCGATCGCCACTAGTTATCCACCCCTAGCCACAGCATACAATCAAGTCTGGGATAATTTAGATGCGATCGCCAAAGTCCGCAGTAAAGGTATTGATAGCATACCTGAGTATGTTCCTGAATCACTCAATACGGAAATTGACAATTCTTCTATAGAAGTTGCTGCGGCGTTAGTGCAGTTAGACAAAAAAGTAGATCGTAATAAATTGGCAATCTTATCTAACCAAATATTTCAGGCGTTAAATTCTGTTAAAACAGCAAAAGATGTCATCTCAACTATTCTTTCTCAATAGTTAAGCATTTTGAACTACAACCTGTTGCAGGTTAATAAAATTCACAGATAAGGGCACAACAATGTTGTGCCCTTATAATCATCTCTACTTCACGGAGCGAAAATCTTTTATATGAGTCCACAATATGAGTTAATTTACCCAACTATTGATTTATTTCTGTATAACCTGAAAGAAGGTTTAGGACAAGATGAAGCCAAAATTTCAGAAAATCGTCGACTATTTTGGCAAAAAATTTATGGGAGCCAGTTAGACAATCGGCAACTAGAACAACTCCAACAAGCTGAAATTGATGGTTCTGATTATCATGAGTTACTGAGTAATCCCAAGATTATTCCTTTTAAATCACCGCTAGATGGTTATTATTACCCCGTACAATTAGGCGATACTTACGGACTCCAAATAGACTGCACAGCTAATTACATCAAAGATTATAAATACTCACCTCAACCTGTTAGCTGTTTGCAAAAAGTACAAACAGAAATATTCTCTAAAATTAATACCCAAGAAGGTAAACTTGGTCAAACTTGGTTCGTTTGGGGTCAACTAGCGATAGATAACCAAGATGCAGCAGCTACTGCTCAAGCTTGCTACGAACAATTAATCTTAGACTCAGAGCAGAATTGGCAAGCTGATTTACGAGGAAGAGGAGAATTTTTTGGCGGAACTATATTTGAACTTTGGCGGCTTCCTTCTGAAGTGCAGCAAAGTGAAGGTTATCACCTGTTAATCTGTTTATTTCCCTATCAACTAAAAACCGATGCTATTAGAGAAGCCAATCAAAAGCTATATCCAGAATTGATGCAATTATTTAGATATAGAAATAAAGTTATTTGGGCTTATCATCAAAGTCGCGCTATTAAAAGTAATTTAAAAACAGTATCTCAAGTCTCTCAAGGTATAATTAATAATTTAAATCAAGAATCTCAAAAACCCAAAATTGATATTAGTAATTTACAAAATATCCTTAAACAAACGCCAGAAATATTGTTAAGATATACATATACTAATAACTTAAGTTATCTAAATGACCAATATAGAACTGTTGAGATTAACATCAGTAATTATCAAAAACGCTGGCAAAAGCTGCTAATATTAGAAGCTAATAGTGATTGGCAATTTTTGCAAGCATTTAGTGAATTTGCTCAAGAGAAATTTTTAGTCCAAATCGAAACAGACCAAGCTTACTACAGCCCTGGCTTAAATTTAGTCGAGAATTATATCAAGACCATCCAAGGAATAATTGACCTAGAACAAACCAAAAGCGATCGCACTCTCAACACTACCATTGCGATCGCAGGTATCGGGTTAGCAACCAGCCAAATCGCTTCTGCTGTCATCTTGGCAGAAATCCCCAAAGACCAAAACCCTACTTCCTACCAAACCACAGCTTTTAGCCTCAGTTTAGGTATAGGCTTGATTTTTGCTGCTCTAACCTATATAGTGCTTCGCATCTTTCGCCGCTAAATTACCGAATGTACCAATGCGGTTATTTCATCTTCTAATACTTTTCGGTTAAGGGGGAAAGGGAAAGAAGATACCTTTAACGCTTGTCCCTAAACTAAATTAGGAGTCCAAAATACTTAACTGAGTAGTATTGCTTATGTCCCAACGCAGAATCCAAAGTATCTACACCGATGGCGCTTGTACAGGAAATCCTGGCCCTGGGGGTTGGGGTGTAGTCGTTTATTTCAATGATGGCTCAATTCACGAAATCGGCGGCGCATCATCCCACACCACCAACAATAAAATGGAAATGCAAGCTGCGATCGCAGGTCTGCAATTTTTGCAAACATCTGGACAAACTCAACCTATAACCCTTTATACCGATAGCGAATATTTAATTAATTCCGTTACCAAGTGGATCAAAGGCTGGAAACAAAGAGGTTGGAAAAAAGCCGATGGTAAACCTGTGCAAAACCAAGACCTGTTAGAAACTTTGGACGAACTTAATAGTTATATAGTAAAGTGGGAATATGTCAGGGGTCATTCTGGTAATGTAGGTAACGAGCGCTGCGATGTCATTGCTCGTACTTTTGCTAGTGGTAGAGTTCCAGATCTTAAACAATCTTTTACCACAGATGCCGATCAATCTTTACCACAAACTAATCAAATAAATGTAGCAAAAGTAACTGAATCTTCAGCAACCTCTACAATAATTGACACAAGGACACCAGAAAGCAGTACTCTTGCATCAAATATAACAATTATGGAGCCAACTATCACAAACTCTACTAATCCAATTGAAGATAAGCCACCAGCCCTGAGGGTAGAACAACTGCGTGACTTAGTTGAAACCCTACGGATTGCTGATGAAATCGCCACCAAAGGTTATTTAATCACCAGTTCCGAACTTGCAGACCTCATGGATGTTCACGCTAGCGCTGTCACCAGTCGCGGCGACCAATGGCGCTGGCGCAACTGGATAGTTTCACGGGTAAGACGCGAAGGTAATCAAATTCTTTGGGAATTGGAACGTGGTGATCAGGTAGGAGGTGAGGAGGAGTAGCGGGGATTGGGGATTGGGGATTAGGGGACTAGGGATTGGGGATTGGGGACTGGGAAGAAATAATTGTGATCCTTGACCCTTAACCCTTGACCCTTAACTATACTTCCTTCCCCGCCACTCTTTAGGAGTGCGGAATGCAGATAGAAAGATTCGCAGCACAGCTAGAGGATCGGCTAGGGGTGAAAGCCAGAATAACCAGCCGCCTTTAGCAGTTGTGCGATCATAGGAAGGTGCGATCGCCAGTAACATTGCAAAGCGAATTACTAACAGAAATATATTTAGTCCTAATAACAAATTCAAAGGAAGCAGGGAAGGCTGGGGAAATAGGAGAGCCAGCAAACCGTAACTAAGTAAAATTAGTAGGGGTAAACCTTGCACTGCTGAAAGTAGCCATAAATCTCCCCAAATCTGAGCGCGGGGTGATGCGTCTTTTAAGTCGAGGCTGCGTCCCCATTCTTTCCATGTCTCGATTGCACCCTCATACATCCGCACCTTTAGCACCTTCGCGCCATCTAAAAAGCCTACTTTAAAACCTTGAGCAGCAATATATCGAGCTAAGGTAACATCATCACAAAATGAACCACTAGCGCTGGTATAACCATCTACAGCAGCTAAAACCGAACGCCGACATAAAAAGCATTGACCATTAGCCATTACCCTTTCTGGCTGTTCTGTATTCACACCAGCCGGATCGAATCGATACAGCAGAGTCATTAACAAAGCAGGCTGTAACAAACATTCCCCTGGATATTTAAGAATAAACTGAGGTGAAAGCGATACCAAGTCATAACCTTGGGCTTTGGCTGTCTGCACTAAACCAGCAACTAAACCAGGATGGGGTACAGTATCAGCATCCATCCCTAAAAACCATTCACTCTCTGAGGAACTCTGCAAAAAGCCATTATGTAACGCCCAAGGACGACCAACCCAACCAGGGGGTAGAGGATCGTCTGTAAATACACGAAAACGGGGGTCTTGCTGTTGCGCGGCTTTGACTAATTCTGGCGTACCATCTTGCGACCTGCTATCTACAACGATCGCTTCCCTAACTTCATAACTTTGTTTACTTAACCCAGTTAACAACGGGCTAATACGCGCAGCCTCATTCAGTGTTGGCACCACAACGCTGACATTACCCAAAATATCCGGTGTCGGCTGTTGTGGTTGAATCGGCGGATGGCGTGTCGGCCCTTTAAATAATCTTGAAAGTAGAATCGCTGTTGCTGGTATTTGCAGTAATAGTAATAACAGCGATAGGTTACTAACTAAAATCAAAGCATCATCTCCTAGGGCATGGGGTATTGGGTATGGGGCAATTCAATTTTGGATTTTGGATTTGCGATTTTGGATTAAGTTTGAATCCAAAATCTAAAATCTAAAATCTAAAATTCCCCAGTCCCCAGTCCCCCAAAACTACTTCAAAGCAACTTTGACATTTGCCACTGAAATTTCCTGAGTTGCAGGTTCGATCGCCACAGATTGTCCATTTGAACCTTGCCACCAAAGTGCTACAGCTGGAGCAACACCTGTTAAAAAGCCAAGCAATACAGGGATAGAGAAGCCAGCAGCCAAACTCATCACCGTAGCAAAGGTGAAATTGCCTAAATAAACTATCAAAGGCAAATTGAGTTGCGATCGCTCTAATTTAATGGGGTTGTTTCTCCAGAGGAATGCTGCCACAGTCATAAATAGCGCCCCTGTTCCCATCCAGCCAGCAAAGTTTTGGTAAGGCATACCAAAGAATGGGCCTGGTTGTTGCCAATACCAGAAGGGGAGAGAGGTTTGGCTCATTGCTGGATCTAAGACAAAATCCCAAGAGGTCAATAATAAAGCACCTAATGCGATCGCACCTATATGACGCAACAAGCTGGGCTTTTTGTCTACTTCTAAGCCAGCACGTGCTAACAGGTAAGAAACACATCCCACATAAAACCACGATAAGGGAATTGTGAAGGGAACTAAACCAGCAATTTTATAGCCCAGTCCACTGAGGTAACTATAGTGCCCAAAAGGAAAGCCAGTGCTGGTTCCCGACAGTTCGCTTCCTAAGGAAATAAACACTGATGGCAGCAAAAATGCCAAAGCGCGACCCAATCCCAACGTCCGGTAGGCATACAAAAAGACAGCCGCTGCGCCCAAAATCATATAAACAACACCGCCTCCAGCCATACTCCACTGCATGGCGGTTTGCCCAACCTCAGTTAGGTTCATAATAATTTCCGCATTCGGCACAACTAGTAGTATGCCTACAAGTCCAAACACCATCGACACGATATGACCAATCAGGCATACGCGCTCAACAATAACAAGTTGTCTCATGATAATTCCTTAACAAGATGTGACACGCGGCTACTCGGCTGCTAACAGTTTACAAATGTTTAAGAAAAAATTTAACTAGTTTGTCTGCAAATTCTCTGTGAACTTGCTGTGATGTTGTGGCAACAACATCATCAACAATGGCTGAAAGCCAGAACATACAAGCAATTTTGCAGGTTTGGTACCTGCTAACCTTTTATTCAAATCCTGATGATTATATTGTGGACACTACCCAACCTCAAGTTATGGTAATGTTACAAGATGTCAGCCAGAGCATCATCAACGATTGTTAACAGCTAGAAAACATCAGATGATAGAGTTATAGTCTACGGCATGAGATTAACAATCTATACGTTTGACTCAAATGTTTCTCGATTGTGCTGTGCGATCGCTCCCAACCATAAACCCATATAGTCCTATCATCAAAGAACAAATTCGGGAGATATATCGATAAAAAACTCCCAAAACCTCATCCCATCAAGTCTTTTGTTATTTCATTGAGTTGAGTAATAATGGTTTAACTTGCTACCAAAAACCTAACCCATGTCGATTTTGCAACGCATCCCTTGGGTTTCCCTAACACTATTATTACTGAGCTACAGCACCCTAGGCTGGGTCATATCCGAGACAAAAGCCCCTTTATTTGTCTGGGCAATAACTGTGCTTGCTATCTTACTGTTTGTGGGAAGCTTAACCGTTCCCTGGACAAATTTGGCACGATTTTCTAGTACTGTATTTAAATCTAGTACCAGGACTTTTGTATTCTCAGTTTTCGCAGCATTCTTGTTTTTTGTCATGCTTGCTTGGTTTCGGATGTTCCTTGACACTTTACTAATTATTGCTGCCGCTATCTTAGCAAGGATAGACTTTCAAGCAGCAGGTGTGAAGGAAGGACAAGCTTTCTGGCTAACATCTCTACTTTCATTGGCGGGTGTCGCTTTAGGTGCAACAACGCAAATGCTATTTGTGCGCCACGTGTTAATTCGTTAAGTTGGCTCAGTTAAACAACTTCACAGTTCATTCAGTATAAATTTTTAAGGGTGGGCAATGCCCACCCTTCTTGCTAGCTAGCGGTTGCTTCAGCAGCCGCAGCAGGTGCATAAACACTAACTTTTTTACGAGTTTTACCTTTTCTTTCAAAGGTAACAACGCCATCAATTAAAGCAAACAAAGTGTCATCACTACCAATGCCAACATTGTTACCAGGGTGGAATTTGGTACCGCGCTGGCGCACGAGAATGTTGCCTGCACGAACAACTTGACCACCGTAGCGTTTTACACCTAGACGTTGAGCATTAGAGTCACGACCGTTGCGTGTACTACCTGTTCCTTTCTTATGAGCCATAATTTCCTTTTTTGACCTAACTGTTATTGATTATTCAGCAGCGGTTTCTTCAGCAGAAGTCTCTTCAGCAGCTTTTGCTTCTTCCGCTGCTAGGACTGTACCATTGAGGTTAATAGAATTAATCAACAGTCTAGTGATTTCCTGGCGATGTCCGCGTTTTTTGCGGGTTTTCTTTTTCGGCTTCATTTTGTATACCAGGACTTTACGACCTCTGAGGTGTCGTAGTACTGTCCCTTCTACAGTCGCCCCTGACACTAATGGCTGTCCAATGTTGACTTCGCCATCGTGCTGTATGAGTAAAACCTTATCTATTGTAACTTTCTCATCAGGTTGGGCAGTCAGTAACTCGATATCGTAAAAGCGACCAGCCTCAACTTTAAGTTGTTTGCCGCCAGTTTCAATAATTGCGTAAGTCATGAAATTGTCCTTGAGGTTGCCGTACAGGTATCTGGCTAATCTCTGTTGTGGAGATGCGATTTAGCGCTTTCGCCAGCTTTTGTAGGATGTCTACCTGATCCGAGCAGGAATTAGACAGACAATCTAAAATCATATTTGATGAACTGCTATAGAGTCAACACCCACAACGGATTTTAGATTTTGCGTTCGCGTAGCGTGTCGTTGGCGCAGCCTCTCGTAGAGAAGACAAAAGTTGCGTGCGGGGGTTCCCCCCGTTGAGCAAACTTTTCAAGACGGATTTTAGATTTTGGATTAAAAGTCTTGTCTGCAAGGACTTTTGACTAATTGCTGTGTAGGTAAGCCAAAAAATATCAGATTTTTTCCAAAAATTTTGAGTTAATTGTCGAAATTGAGATTTGTGCTGCTGTAGTTAGGTGAGACACAGAACAGCACCGACAAGTCTGAGTAACTAGAGATGTTGCTCAGATTTTCTCTATGTAATGGCACTTTATTGAATTTTTGAATGAATAACTAAACTTTGGGGTATCTTTAATGCCCAAATTATAGAATTTAAATGTGTGAAACATTAATTTAACGATTAGCAAATACTAATAAGAAACAACTACCATTTAATAAAGCTGTAATCACAGCACCAATAATTACACCTTTCATCATTGCTAGGCGCTGTTGTCTTCTGAGCAAAATGCATAAAGGGATGACATATAAAAGCTGCCAAATAAAAAATCCCCAACCGCCAATCAGCCAAACACCTAAATAACTATAATTAGCATAGCCAAATATTTGAGCAGCGAGTAAACCTACTCCAAATATGATGCCTACTGCTATCAAATGCAAACCAAATAAAATTAATATTCCTAAAAAAATCTGTAAATTTTCATTCCTTTGAGACATTAATTGAGTCCTGTAGATGACACTTGATAAATTAGATTTACGAATTACGATGATTCACTAAATGGTAGCCAGCGCTGCCTTCGCGATAAAACATATTAAATGTATCAAATGGAATAATCCTACCATCTGGATGCACAATATGAATACAAGACCGCTTAACAGAACGGACATCAAAGTTAAAAGCATCAAGAAACTGCACAATCATTACCCGAAATACATTGGAGTAGTTAATACCTTCTGGTACAGCAATCATTGGCAAACAACACAAAAGCTGCTTGAGCGATAAAGCGGCAGATTTGGGTGAATGACTTGTTGAAAATAATTCAAATATTTGTTTTTTCAGTTCTTCATTTTGTTCATAAAGCACGCTATTGGGCATAATTTTCACAAAAACATCTGGATTAATTAACCCAGTTAATGGTATTACTTGACCATTTAGTTTTAATGCATAAGTCATAGCTAAAGAATCAGGATGGCAGGGAACAGGGAGAATATCTTCAGGTTTAAAATAAGGACTCTGTTCTAAAATGGAGCGTCGGACTTCGGTTAAAGTATATCTATCTCGTTTAGGGTCAAATCCTTCTAATCTTCCTGCTGCTTGTATTGGTTGAAATGTCACGCCTCGAATACATTTCTGCTGCAAAGCATACTCAATAATTTTGCCAATCTCACAATCGTTCAGTCCCTTTTTGAGAGTGACAACTAAAGTTGTAGAAATATTATATTCATTGAGATGCTCAATTGCTTTTTGCCTAACTGCCCGTAAATCTGCACCGCGTAACTCTTTTAACGCGTCTAATTCAAAGCTATCAAATTGCAAATATATCTCAATTCCTGGCATATATTGGCTGAGGCGATCGCAAAAAGATTTATCCTTAGCAATCATTACGCCATTGGTATTGATCATTAAATGCTTAATCGGCTTAGTTTTGACAATATCTAAAATTTGAAAAAACTCAGGATGAATCGTAGGTTCACCACCGCTTAACTGCACTATCTGCGGTTCTCCTTCATTGGCGACAACCGCATCAATCATCTTTTCGATTTGCGCTAGACTCCGATGCAGTCTTGGTTGATGGGAGATTTCTGAAAATTCTTCTGCACCAGAATCGGCATAACATATTGGGCAAGAAAGATTACATTTATCTGTAACTTCAATTAATGTTAAACAGCTATGCTGTTCATGATCTGGGCAAAGTCCGCAATCATAAGGACAGCCATATTTTATGGGTGTATTAAACTTTAATGGCATATCTCCAGGTTTGATAAACTCTAGAGATTTTTTATAGTATTCAATATCATCCGCGATTAAAACTTCTTCTCGTCCGTGGGTGGGACAGTGTTTTACTAAGTAAACACAATCATCCTGAAATATAATTTTTGCTTCTACCTTGACTAAACATTTTGAACAAACACTATTAGTTAAGGCATAAAAGAGATAATTACGAGTAGGCATAATAAATAAATTTGTAAGTTGTTACTAGGCTAAACGCGATGCCAAACAAGCAAGATTTATGGATTTCATATAGCGTACTGAAAAACTATTTTTATTCAGAGTTTCTGAATTTAAAGGTAAATCAGTTGTGAAATTGAAATATCTGAGAGATGGTGTGGCGATAATACACAATAGTTAATAAACAAGCCACTTGAATTGCACTTAAGCCCCAGAAAGGATGAAAATCAGGTTTAATGAAATCTACCAGAAAACGAAAGCTAAAATAAGAAATTAAATAAAATTTAAATAAATCACCATTTTGATATTGATAGCGACTGCGAAATTGCAAAAATATAATTAGCAACCCTAAAAATAAGATTTCATATAACTGTGTGGGATGGCGGAAAATACCATCGCCAAAATCTATACCCCACGGTAATTTTGTGGCGATTCCATAAGTGCGATCGCTCAATCCCGTGAGAAAGCATCCAATTCTACCAATGGCTGTGCCAACAATCAGAGGATAAACAAATACATCACCTGTAGACTGATGAATGCCAATAATTTTTTTAGTAAGTTCTACACCAATTAACCCGCCTAAAAGTGCCCCAACGACTGTTTTACCCTGGAGTAATAGTAATAGAAACTGCTGTTGATTTTGCCAAATCAAATCAATATGTTCCACCCCTACCAGAAGTTTTGCTCCCATTAAAGCGCCTATCATACCGCCAACAATTACAGAACTGCGCTGGCTAGGTGCGATCGCATCTTTGCGAAGCCGAAATATTAACAAACGAAATGCTACTGCATAAGCTAAAGATTCAAATAAAATATGAGGATGAATTCGCAAAGAACCCAACCAAATATAAACAGGGAAATTCAGCATAATTTGTAATTATATTCAGCACTTATGCCATAGCTTTTACACTGATAAATATAGCGAAATTTATCTGCGTTCATCTGCGTACCCTGCGGGTTCGCTATTAGGCGTTCTCGTAGAGTAGCCGCTACGCGTCTATATCCTCTTTTATCTGCGGTTAATTTTTGATTCAAAACACTTCTACTTAACAGATTAAATTCTCTAATTCCCTTGTGAATGTGGCAAAATGCCCGCCTGAGAGTACAACGCCTACTTCAGCAACATCATGATTTCGTCACACCAAGCTAGCCAGCCCATTTCGTAGTGAATTCCTTTCAGCAACGTCATGTACTGGAACTTGAGGGTATTTGATAAATCTTGCGGATTCTGGAAGTACTGGTTCTGAATTTCTTGATAGATTGCTAATCGCTGCTGATGTTGCCGACGATGCACTTCCAGCTTGGCTACTATCGTTTGCTGCGGTACTAGATGCCCAGCATAAAGTTTTAACAGCAATTCATCTTTGAGGGGTGCCATTTCCTCAGATTCAGCAATCCACTCACATAACTGCTGTTTACCTAACGCCGTCACACTATATATCCGTTTGTCGGGTCGATTTTCTTGCTGTACAGATTCAGCTTGCAGCCATTCCTTTTGTTCTAAGCGGTTCAGTTCTCGATAAATCTGTTGAAAACTGGCACTCCAGAAAAAACCAACCGACCCTTCTACCGAGGGGTTAAAACGCTTGGCAAGGTCATAGCCGCTACTAGGGGCGCTAACTAAGACCGACAAAATGGCATAGGTAAGAGACATGGGTAATGGGTTGACATATTCACTTAGTTGAATATAACTTAGAATATATATTCAATTAAGTGAATAATATATTAATTGAATATTTAGCTGACACAAAGCAACACCATCAACAACTCTCAAGAGGGTAGTGCAATGAGTTATTCAATTTATCAAATTAATTTGCCCGAAAGTCCCGAGGCTGTTGTCTTTGTCAACGGCATCATAGCGCGCGATTCTCCATAGGAGAGGCTACGCCAACGCATCGGCTTTTTCTGGATGTGGAAAAATTTATTTTGGATAAGTAGTTCAACTACCAAAGCTGAAGGTTGCGTACAAGTTAAAGCGGGAATTTGTTCCGCCAACGAAGTGATTATGGTTAGCTACTGGCGTTCCGCCCATGACTTGAAACAGTTCTTCCGTGGTGAACCCCATCGGCGGATGATGCAGTTTATCAGCAAAAATCCCAACAGTTTGTGTTTGTATAACGAGACATACCAACCACAGCACAGTGGCAAATACAGCCATGAACCTCAAGCAATGGCAAGGCTGTACCCAAGTGTAGCGAAATGAAAAACTCCACCCACAAGGGGATGGAGTTTTTGGGCATGGGGAATCGGGCATGGGGCATGGCGAAGAAATTACCAATGCCCAATGCCCAATGCCCAAAGCGGCGAGGCGCGCACCTTACGAACCCAAAAGAGAATACAGTTTCCCGCCGCTTTCAAAAAAAAGAGGTGGTTAACCCACCTCTATCATCTAACCAGGAAACCCAAACTTCTAAACTAGAACCTTCGCCAAAATCGGTTCTACACTCTTAGCAATTTCTGGGACGTAAACCTGGGAAACATAGTCAGCAATCATCCTATCGGTGTTAAATAGTGGTGCATTGGTTTTAATTGATGTCTTCATCATCTGCACCCAACCCGAGGAAACACCTTGAGAATTTTGGTTATAGTACAAAGGCACAATTTCTTGTTCTAATAGCTGATAAAGCGATTGAGAATCTATGCGATCCTGTAATTCTTGATCACTAGTATGAGCATCTTCACCGATAGCCCAACCATTAAGCCCTTTACCATCGCTTCCAGCTTTGTAGCCTTCACACCACCAACCATCAAGGACGCTTAAATTTAGTCCACCGTTAAAGCAGACTTTTTGTCCACTGGTACCTGATGCTTCTAGAGGACGACGGGGGTTATTTAACCACACATCCACACCTTGCACGAGTTTTTGTCCGGTGTAAATGTCGTAATCTTCAATAAAGGCGACTCGATTACTCAGCCCGGAATTTCGGCACCATTCCATCAATCGTTGGATAATCCGCTTCCCTTCTTCATCCGCAGGGTGAGCTTTTCCTGCGAAGATAATTTGGACTGGATTTTGAGCATTGCTAAAAATCTTCTTCGCCCGTTCTGCATCTCGTAAAATTAAATCTCCCCGTTTGTATGGGCTAAAGCGGCGGGCGAATCCAATCGTTAACACATCAGGATCAAGCAGGGTATTAGTAGATTCAATAAAGTTGTAATCTTCTCCCAGTTGTTCCCTGGCTTTCCTAACTTTATAACGGGTGTAAGCGATGAGTCTTTCTTTGAGGACGCGATGTCGCCACCACAGTTCTTCATCAGGAATCTCGTCAACTTTTGCCCACATTTCCGGCAACATGGCGCGATTTTTCCAATCTTCGCCCAAATACTGATTGTACAAGTCACCTAATAAAGGCGCAGTCCAGGTAGGTGCATGAACACCGTTAGTAATGTAACCAATAGGAACCTTATCTTCTGTATGTTGTGGATAGAGGACAGTCCACATTTTGCGGGAAACTTGACCGTGTAATTCACTTACACCATTGCAAGCACGAGTCATCCGCAAAGCTAAAACCGTCATTCCGAATGGTTCCCAAGGATCACCCAATCTCCTTGCACCTAATGCCAAAAATTGCTCGCGGGAAAGTCGCAACTGCGGCCAGTATTGAGCAAAGTAGGAGTCGATTAAATCTGGAGAGAAGACATCATGTCCGGCGGGAACAGGGGTGTGGGTGGTAAAGACACAACGATTCCGCACCGCTGCTTCAATGTCATAGAAAGATTTGCCAGTCTTTTCGATTTCTAATCGAGCAACTTCTAATGTACAGAAAGCGGCATGTCCTTCGTTGAGGTGATAAACAGATGGTTGAATACCTAAAGCATTCAAAGCACGCACACCACCAATGCCTAATACTACTTCTTGGGCGATACGAGTTTCTAAGTTACCGCCGTAGAGGTGTCCAGTTAGCCAACGGTCAATGGGGTCATTGTCTTCGCGATCGCTATCGAGTAAATATAAAGTTACTCGCCCGACTTGTACCTGCCAAATTTGGACTTTTACTTGCCTTTGACGAACATCTAGGTGAATAATCAACGGTTCCCCATTTTGAGTTTTTACTAACTCAATGGGCATGTGTTGGAAAGGGTTATCAATATAATAATCTTCTTGCCAACCGTGACGGTTCAAGCGTTGACGAAAGTAGCCTTGGCGATATAACAAGCCTATACCCACCATTGGTACACCCAAATCTGAAGATGATTTGAGGTGATCCCCAGCCAGAATTCCTAAGCCACCTGAGTAGACTGGTAAGGATTCATGAATACCAAATTCCGCACAAAAATAAGCAATAGGATTGTCTTTGCTAAGTTGCGGTGCAACGCCGCTTACCCAAGTATCTTTTTGCAGCAGATATTGGTCAAACTCTTTTGCCAAGGCAGAGATTTGCTTCAGATAAAAAGGGTCTTCTGCTAATTGGGTGAGACGTTCATAACTTGCTGATTCTAAAATCGCCACTGGGTTATGCCCACAGCGTTCCCATTCTTGGGGATCGATAGTTTGGAATAGAGCAATGCGATCGCCACTCCAACTCCACCAATAGTTATAAGCCAAATCTGCCAAACGCTTTAACGGAAAAGGTAACTTTTCGCTTAAGCGTAGCGCTGCGGTCATTGCACTACTATTAGCCATAAATTCTCAGTTCTCTGCTATTTTCCCTAGTTCACTTCACATCTGCTTGCGCGTAACTGCTATTCAGTTCGATTACAACGGCGACTTCATCGATCAATTCTCCCGGAAGTCGAAGCAGTTACTCAAAAATTAAACACAATTCTAGTGAATGGTTTTTATTGTTTCTACGATTACAAAATTATCTCTGTTTTTGTGATTTTTTTATATCAATTTCAATCACATTTTTTTAAACAAAATATTTGATGTTTAACATTTATTTATAAACTGCAATAATTCACTACAAAAAATGTTAATTAATTCCGAAAGTCAATATCTGTATAGACTCTGTTCTTTACAAAAATAAGTTTGAACCGAGAATAACTGTAATTTTACTGTGATTTATAGCCAACCTAATGGCTTTTAAAGGCGCAATGAATGAACATATATTCATTTTGTAAAAATACGGAAGGTGAATAGTGGATTTTGATACTGGATTGCGAGCGATCGCCTTCACAACTCCATCATTGCACTTCAAAACAGAAAACTTCGCACTCCAAAGTCAAGCGATCGCCTTCACAATCTCATCATTCCACCTCAAAACAGGAAATTTCTCGTTCCAAAGTCAAGCGATCGCCTTTACAACTCCATCATTCCACCCCAGAACAAGAATATTCTCGTTCTAAAGTCAAGCGATCGCCTTCACAACCCCATCATTCACCTTTAGAACAGGAACATTCTCGTTTGGAACAAGAACGTTCTCGTTTAAAACACGAAAATTCTCAATTGGAACTGAAACATTCTCGTTTGGAACAGGAAACTTTGAGTTCAGAACACGAAACTTGGAGATTAAAGCTTGATTGATGAGGCTGAGAACTTAAATTTTACTTTTCTGAGGCGAGGCGATCGCTAAGAAATGCTAAATTGTCACGCACAGTAATAGTATTGGGATGATTTATCCCTAAAGTCTGCTCACAAATATCTAAAGCTTGCAGATACAGGGGTTCGGCTTCGCTGTATTTTCCTTGGGATTTGTAGAGTGTAGCCAGATTGTTGAGGCTAGCAGCAACATCTGGATGTTTGTCACCTAGCAAGCGTCGCATGAGTGACAAAGCTTGCTGGTACAGGGGTTCGGCTTCGCTGTATTTTCCTTGGGATTCATAGAGTGTAGCCAGATTATTGAGGCTAGCAGCAACATCTGGATGTTCTTCACCCAGCAAGCGTCGCTTGAGTGACAAAGCTTGCAAGTACAGGGGTTTGGCTTCGCTGTATCTTCCTTGGGATTTGTAGAGTACAGCCAGATTATTGAGGCTAGCAGCAACATCTGGATGTTCTTCACCCAGCAAGCGTTGCCTTAGTTCTAAAGATTTTTGATACAGGGGTTCGGCTTCGCTGTATTTTCCTTGGTAGTAGTAGAGTGCAGCCAGATTATTGAAGCTAGTAGCAACATCTGGATGTTCTTCACCCAGCAAGCGTTGCCTTAGTTCTAAAGATTTTTGATACAGAGGTTCGGCTTCGCTGTATCTGCCTTGGGATTCATAGAGTAATGCTAGGTTATTGAGGCTAGCAGCAACAGCTGGATGTTCTTCACCCAACAAGAGTCGCCTTAGTTCTAAAGATTTTTGGTACAGGGGTTCGACTTCGCTGTATCTGCCTTGATAATCGTAAAGTAATGCTAAATTGTTGAGGCTGGTAGCTAAATCTCTCTCTAAACCTAATTCTTTTTGCAATTCTACAGCTTTGCTTAAATACTCAATGCCTAATTCTTGCTCTTTCTTATAATCTTGACACTCACCCCGGTCGAGTCTTTTTCTATAAATATCTCCTAAGCTAAAGTATAAAGTCGCTAAATTTACATCCTTAACACCACGCTGTTCTAAATTTTGAATAAACCCTTGTAAATCTTCTATAGGCAACAAATAATCATTGTCATCATCAAAACCAGAAATTTCATTATCCCGGAAAGCAAAACGAATCGCTTCTAAATCTCTACCAGCAACAGTATTTTTTCTTCTAGACACAAACCGAAAAACACCATTGCGCCAACTCCAAAAATCAGGGGCTTTTTTAATTAACTCAACTAATATTTGATTAGTCACCCACAAGACAATGGCAAAAGGAAATGCCCTCAAAGCTTCCCTAGTCCACTGTAAATAACCGAAAAAAACCTCTTGTTCCGAACGTTCCTTGCCCAGTTTCAGAAAATGAAGCTGTTCTGCACCAGTCACCGTAATTACTGCTGGTTGATTTTGCTGCAAATACTCTTCACTTCTGACTAATTGAGAAATAGCAGCCGTCAAACTCGGCTCATCCCTTGCCAATGTCACCCGATAACAACGGATTTCCGGCTGTAATTCTGCTTCATACTCAGCAATAATTTCATCCCGAAAACTAGCATCATCACATACAGCAATTAGCAAATTTAACCGATTGGCTTTAGCCTCAATAGAAATAGTTAAAGAATCATAAGCATCTCTGTTGTCATCATCTGTCAGTAAATCTTCATTCATCATTAATTAATCATCCCCCTACGTCTCAAAGTTTCTACAAGAATGGGGTGAATATCATACCAAGTCTCATCATTACGATATTCCAATATATACAATCCATGCAGTAATTCTAAAAACTCTGACTGCTTGACATCTTCAGGCTCAAAATTATGATAAGTAGTTGCCAAAATTCTCAAATCTTCTTTTCCTAAGCGCAGAGAAAGTTCATTCCGAATTTCTTTAATTGCTTGTTCTATAACTTGGTCATCAATTACAATTCTTTCTTCTGGTTTACGCCTAATCAGTCGTAAACAAATAAGGCAACATACATTAGCCAGACGAATCAACTCCCGCAACACTCCACCACTGTAAATAACAATCTTCTCTGTAGCTGATTTGTCTATTAATTCACTAGAAATTCGTTTTTGTAATATTTCACATAAAATATCTGTTGCTTCCCGTCGCGGCTTACCATCAGGCAAGCGATTCTCACCCTTTGTAAAAATTTTTATTACAGGCATCACCACAATTCTGTAGTTACTTTCTGCTTTAATAATTTCCCAAAGAAAAGTATTGCACATTACCGCAATAGGGACAGTATAAATAATCCGAATATTCGGTTGAAACAGAGATTTAATATTGTTGCCATAAATTTCATTGACTCTTGCTAAATCTAGTTTATCTAAGTCATCAATGATCACTATAGTTTCTTTTTTAGTAGCTACTTGAATCAAGGCTGCAATTTCATTAATCCGAGCAACTAAATCAGATATTTTGCCTTCAAATTCCTGTTTAATTTCTTCTCTAACTTTGGCATCAGCTTTTAATTGAGCTTTAATAAATTTGAGTAAATTAAAACCAACTTCCAGCCCACCTCCTAGCTCTACCTCTGTAGTCCGAGTGCGAGTTGCAAACCACCCGTAGATTTGAGCTTTAGTAGTGTTAGGGATTTCTACTTTACGTGCTTCCGCCTCAAACATTAAATCAAGCGCGATCGCAAACAAAATATTAATATGATTAACAGCCGACATTTCAATACTGTCAGCAATCGAAAATACAACTACAAAATAATTATCTTTAATTTGTCTACTTAATTCAGCTAATAAAGAAGATTTACCGCATCCCCGATGTCCAGTAAATACAATCTTCGCATCACCATTAGGACTATATTCAATGTATTGAATTAACTTCTCTATAGAATCATTACCATAATCAACTCTAAAATTATCTGTTTCCTTCTTTTCCAGTAAGGGAAATAATTCGAGATTGTTATATGCTTGCTTAAAAGATTCTTGTAATTCGCTAGACATTGGCTTTGACAAAATAATATTTTTACTGCCTATTTATATTAATGCCTACCTAGCCCTAACTCAAAAATCTGTTTACCATCTCTCTACATTTCTAGCGTAAACAGAAAATCTCATCTTCTTCCATTCTAACCCCAAAAAAACAATACCCCTCTCCGCCGCCGGAGAGGGGTTAGGGATGAGATATCACACTTCTCACTGCTGACACTCAGCAATCAACACTGTCTAATAAGCGTCTTGCAACTCGTAGAAATCAGGCGAGATGTAATCCTTCCGCAAAGGCCAACCTACCCAATCTTCAGGCATTAAAATCCGCTTCAGGTTGGGGTGTCCTTCATAGACAATGCCGAACATATCATAAGACTCGCGCTCTTGCCAGTCTGCGGTCTTCCAAATCCAGTAGACTGAAGGCACTGTGGGGTTTTCCCGTGGGAGGAACACCTTCAATCGTACTTCTTCAGGGCGATCGCTATTATCACCTACTTTAATTAAGTGATATACACTCACCAACTCTTGCCCAGGGCCGAGGTCAACACCACCTTGGAACTGGAGACAATTAAACCCGTAAGCATACAAAGCTGTAGCGGTGGGAAGTAAGAAATCTCGTTCCACCTTGAGTATTTCTACTCCGTTAACATCTGGTGCCAAAACCTCATGGTCGAAGCCATTTTCGCTCAACCATTGAGAAACTTTACCGGCTTTTACCAGTGAATCTTCTGCTGGTACTGGCTTAGATTCTTCATCAGCCACGGTTTGTTTCCTCCTTCTGTTTCTGGGATGTCAATAAAGCTGGTGGAACTGGTAAACCAATCGCTTCCGCCAATTCCTTAGGTGGTGTAAAGCGAGTATCTGACTGCATATACTTACCAGTCAAAATTTCCGCCACAGGCTTCAGATTGTGAGTTGTGCTGTAATAGCGGTGGGTTTGCTTAATTTGATCCCGTTCTTGGATGGAATCGTTAGCTATCTTCTTCCGCAGCTTAATAATTGCGTCAATAATCGCTTCTGGACGCGGCGGACAACCAGGCAAATACACATCTACAGGAATGAGTTTATCAACTCCACGCACAGCCGTGGGGGAATCAACGCTAAACATCCCGCCTGTGATTGTACAAGCTCCCATCGCAATTACATACTTTGGCTCAGGCATTTGCTCATAAAGACGTACCAATTGCGGTGCCATCTTCATGGTGATTGTGCCAGCCGTAATAATTAAATCGGCTTGGCGCGGGCTGGAACGGGGAATTAACCCAAAGCGGTCAAAGTCAAACCGAGAGCCAATTAAAGCTGCAAACTCAATAAAGCAGCAAGCCGTACCGAATAGCAACGGCCACAAACTAGAAAGCCGCGCCCAGTTGTAAAGGTCATCAACCGTAGTCAGAATCACGTTTTCTGAAAGGTCTTGAGTGACAGTGGGACGCTCAATAGGGTTGATGATGCGTTCTTTGTCCTGAGTTGGTAAATTAGAATTCAAGACCATTCCAAAGCTCCTTTACGCCATGCGTAAACTAAGGCGATTACAAGAATTGCAATAAAAATTAGCGCTTCAATGAATGCCAATAGCCCTAGACGGTGGAAAGCTACCGCCCAAGGATACAAAAACACAGTCTCCACATCAAAGACGACAAAGACCAGCGCAAACATATAGTAGCGAATGTTGAACTGAATCCAGGCTCCGCCAATGGGTTCCATCCCGGATTCATAGGTGGTGCGCCGTTCCGCACTTTTGCCGCTGGGTCGTAGGAGCTTGGACGCTGAGAGCGCCAGGGCAGGCACTAGGCTACAGATAATGAGAAAGCCTAGAAGGTACTCGTAACCGCTGAGAACAAACACAATGGATATCTACCGCTTATGGTGTAAATAACGCCGTAACTTTCTTTTACATTATATCTTTTAGGCATTTCTGAAATCTGGGAAACAGAAGCTCTGAAGGTATTTGATTCGTTTTTAGTTGTGATAGAAAAATCTAACAGTTATGTCATAATTTGTAACGTATATTTAATATTTGCCCCTCTGCGAGGCCTAAGCAATGAGCGAACAAAGCGAACAAGCTGTTGAAACTCAAGTATTAGACCGCTATGAGTGTCGCTCCTGCGGTTACATTTATGAACCTGAGAAGGGAGATGACAAATATGAAATTCCCCCTGGAAGACCCTTCGCAGAACTGCCTGTAAATTGGCGCTGTCCCGTATGTAGTGCAAAGAAGCAAGCTTTCACCAACATCGGCCCAGCAGGTCAAGCATCAGGCTTTCGCGAAAATCTTGGTTATGGCTTAGGTGTCAACACCTTGACACCAACCCAAAAAAACCTGCTGATTTTCGGTGCTTTAGCACTAGCTTTCTTATTTTTTCTCAGTCTCTACGGGTTACAATAGATACTATTTGTTGCCCAGTCTCGGTATTTAGCAGCCACCACTCAATTTTGAGGTTGGTAAATCTTTTTCCCAAACCCGTACACAAATTTAGAAACAACTAAGAAATAAAAAATACTGATGCACGCAATTTTGAAAAGTTGGCAACGAATATTTGCCGTATTGATAGTTGTCCTGATGTGTATAGGTTGTAGCAAAGTTCCTTCTACCAGCTATAACCCCTGGGCAGTTATTTCTGTCCCCACAGAAGCAAAGCTGTTTGATATTGCTTTTACAGAAAATCCTCAGCATGGCTACATAGTCGGTAGCAATGCCACCATTTTAGAAACCAATGATGGTGGAGATAGTTGGAAACCCTTAAACCTAGCCCTGGATGACGCTAGGTATCGCTTTGATTCTGTTAGTTTTGCAGGTAAAGAAGGTTGGATTGCTGGCGAGCCTGGTTTGCTACTGCATACTACAGATGAAGGCCGTTCTTGGTCACGCATTCCCCTGAGTGAAAAATTACCTGGTAATCCCATTAGTATCAGTGCATTAGGGGCAGATACTGCTGAGATGGCTACGGATGTAGGCGCAATTTATCAAACCAAAGACGGTGGTAAAAACTGGAAAGCGCAAGTAGAAGCAGCTGTTGGTGTGGTACGTAACTTAGAACGTTCTACTGATGGTAAATATGTTGCGGTTTCTGCTAAAGGTAGCTTCTACTCCACTTGGGAACCAGGGCAAAATGCATGGGTACCCCATAACCGCAATAGTTCTCGCCGCGTAGAGAACATGGGCTTTGCTGACAATGGGCAAATGTGGATGCTGGCGCGGGGTGGACAAGTGCAATTTAGCGACCCCACCAAACCAGAGGAGTGGCAAGAAGCACAAAATCCCGAATTATCTACTAGTTGGGGTTTACTGGATTTAGCCTATCGCACACCGGATGACATTTGGGTAGGTGGCGGTAGTGGTAATTTACTGCACAGCCCTGATGGTGGTAAAACTTGGGAAAAAGACCGGGATGTAGAAACAGTAGCTGCTAACTTTTACAAAATTGTGTTTTTCCAACCCAACCAAGGATTTATTATTGGCGATCGCGGCGTTTTACTGAAATATAACCCCAACGTGGCCACAGCGTCCCCAGCAGAGCCAGCTTAAGGTCACACTAGCCTCTGTAATTATCCAGATTTCTGAGAAGGACGTTGCAAGTTGTAACTCTTTCTAAACTTTGTAGGATAATAAACTCAATAACTGTCTTTGTGAAGGTAGGAAATCAATGTCAGGTACCACTGGAGAACGTCCGTTTTCGGACATTATTACCAGCATTCGTTATTGGGTAATTCACAGCATCACCATCCCAGCATTATTTATTGCTGGTTGGTTATTTGTCAGCACCGGACTGGCATATGATGTTTTTGGCACACCCCGCCCTAACGAGTACTTCACACAAGTACGCCAAGAAGTACCCATTGTGAACAACCGTTTTGAAGCTAAAAAGCAAGTAGAAACTTATATCGGAAAGTAGTTTGAGATTATGACTAGCGGCAACAACATCAATCAACCAGTTACCTATCCCATCTTTACAGTTAGATGGTTGGCGGTTCACACCCTAGGTGTACCTACTGTCTTCTTCTTGGGCGCGATCGCCGCAATGCAGTTTATTCAACGCTAGGAGCAACTCATGGAAAGAACGCCCAATCCCAATAATCAGCCGGTTGAATTAAACCGGACTTCACTGTACCTGGGACTACTACTGATTTTTGTTCTGGGTATCCTGTTTTCCAGTTACTTCTTTAACTAACTGGCAAAATCTTTGTTAATCATTTGTTTATTCAACTTGTGTTGATTTGTTGTTAAGGGAGGAGAAAAGCTGTGTCAGGAAGTGGGAGAATTCCCCTGTGGGTCGTCGCTACGATCGCAGGATTAGGTGTAATTACAGTTGTCGGCATTTTCTTTTACGGAGCCTATGCCGGAATCGGTTCTTCACTTTAAGAGTAGCTGGAGCCGAATATCATAATAATGTAGATTCTCTAGCAGTTGTTTAGAAATCAACATCATAAAAAAACCGCCCGTCTCATAGAGATAGGCGGTATTAATTATTTGTGATTTGTCATTTGTCCTTGGTCAATAGTTTACCAGTATCGGAGTACTATTGACTAATTGCTGTAGCACAAATTAAGCAATATCTTCGCGTTCAATATAGATAAACAAAAACGCAAATACTGCGATGGGTACACCCCAACCAATAATGGGAACGAACAGAGCAGGCAAGTAAGAAGTACTAGCCAAGATTGAAGGAAAAAGTTCAGTTGTCATAGCTAATTATTCCTGTTGAATTACACTTCAATTCAAGATGAGCTTACTGCAAATTCTGTCCCATTTTTGAAAATCTAAAGATTTTTAACACAGCCTGATTTAGCGAGAATGTCTAAATACCTAAGAGTTCATCTAGCTGCAAATTCGGCAAATCAGGAGGAATTACAGAGCGTGTTAGGGAAATTTTGTCACTTTCTTGTTGAGTTTCTAAATTAAGTGCGATCGCTTCTACTCGCATTTCTAAGCAGCCAAAAGGTACATGTAATTGTGTCTTCACTTCCAATACTCCCAAAGCGTTTGGTAGTAAGTCTTTGAGAATATAGGGGCCGTCTATTAGCCAACGTGTTTGGCAATCCTTAATCCATAACTTCACCACAACTTCTGGTGGTACCTCAGGTAGTTCTATGCGTACCCGTACAGATGTACCAGCAATTAATTCTCCCTCTGGTAAATACAGTTGCGGAATTGGTAAAGGCTCAACAACTGCTACAGCCATCAATGGTAATGGTGATGGTGGTGCTATTAATGGTACTTCCTCTTGTTCTTCTTCTTCAGGAACGCTCGGAACTATCTCTTCTTCCGGCTCAATGTAAGTATCATCTACAATAATTTCTTCTGTAACCCGAACTAGGGGTATCTTCGGATAACGTGGTGGCGGGGGAGGTGGCTCTGGTACTGGTAGCGTTAACTCTACTTCTGATACATTTTCTGCTGTCTCTAGCTCCTGTTGAACAAGCTCCAACTCATCTGCAAATATTCCCATGTCAGCATCTAAGTTGAATGACAAGTTGAGTTCAATATCAGTGCTTTCAGGGTTAAAAGCATCACTAATTTGCTCATCGGGTGTTGTCTGGTGTGCGACAACATCCATTTCATCATCTTGATCTAGCAGATGGATCGGTTCGGGTAAAGAGAAGCCTTGGCTTTGCAACCACTGTGTAATCAGTGGAGATGAGTATGGATTTCCCTCTATAACTAATTTGGGACGAGTTGGTGTATCTGTTTCCACAACTGCATCATCAATTAATTCCGCATCAGGTGGTGTAGTTGGTTGTACAGCATCATTAATTAATTCAATTAATTCATGAGGTGGTAGGGTAGCAGGTTGTACAACAGCATCATCAAAACCTGGGCGAGTTGGTGTAGCTACTTCTGCAACCGTATCATTAATTAATTCAGGAGGATGAGGTGTAGCAGGTTTTGCCACTGTCTCATCAAACTCCGGTCGAGTTGGCGTAGATACACCAGCAATATAGGCATCAATTAATTTAGAGCGACGTGGTACAGTTTCTTCGACAACAGGTTGATTTTGAGATTGTGGATAGCTACGTAATAATTCAGCGTTCAATTCCAGATCAGGTAAATTGACATCTAGCGCTGTTGATGTTTTTGGAGACTGAGAATCTGATGGAACTGCGTCCTCACCACCGGGTAAAGCTGGTAACGGTTTCAAGAATGGAAATGTACCGCTCATTATGGGTAATCGCCGATTTGTAATTACCAGCTCATCCATGTTGATCGCGGCTAACGTATCAACCTTGTCGAGACTTTCTTCTTGTTTCGGCGGCTCTGCTGTCAGAGATTCTGCCACCTTAGCAGGTATAGGAGGTAACGGTGGCATATTCGGCAATTGAATCCCACTATGAGACTCTACAGATTTTTTTGGCGATCGCGTTTTAATTTCTGGGGGAAGAAATTTCGGCACCAACCCACCAAGAGTTAAAGAATCATCTGATTGGATCGTTTTGACTAAATTCAACAGTGACAAATCAATACCAGGTGATGACTCAGCGGTTGCAGGTGCAGGTATTTCTTCGACAATCTCTGGTTTTTTGGCTGTGAGTTCGGCTTTGATGACCAGTAATTCGCTTACATCTGCTGTAATTGTGAAAGACTGGCTAGCTAAGGGAACTACTTCCCCACCCTCATTAACTGCACCATATAAATTGACATCCGCCAAAATTAACTTAGATTCACAATCAGCAGGAATATCAATTGTCGCTGGGATATGAAAAGGTACCACTTTGTTAGGTAAAGCTTGCCGTACCTGATGTAAGGTTTCTAAACCGAGAGGTGAGCGTAAATCAATTTTTAATTCTAAAGAATAGAGAGTTTGTTTCTCAGGAATCTCAACTTCTTCATTTTCTAGTTTTAGTTCTAATTGCCCATTAATTGCGAGACTTCCCCCCCAACGAGCAACATAGGTTTCCTGATCGAGCTTCAGCAACAGAGGTGGTAACCCTGGCGTTGCTGGCGGATCTGTCAACATTTCCTCATCGAAAAGCGGCTCAGAGGTAGGTAAGGCTAATTCTATTAAGTTTTGTAAAATCTGCTCTGCCGTTACTCCCTTCACCCAAACTGGGCTGACAGGCTGATCGATAATGGCATCTTCTAAATATTCAATTGAAACTTCGCTTCTGGCAGGGCTAATTTCTATTGTAGTTATTGTGGCTGGGGCAGTATTAACAGTTTTTGGCGCTGTAATGCTAGTTGCTGTCTCTTCAGGAACAGCAGGTGCAACATCATTAACAAGAATATGAAGAGACTCTGGGGGTGAATCTAATACTTGAGTTTCCTCAGCTGCTTGCTGAGATAAAACCCGCACATAGAGGTTGTATTGCCAAGATTGACCGCCGAGAATATCCGACATCAAGTCGCCAGAGCATTGCAGTTCCCAAATTCCCGCTTTGAAGTAGGTATAGGGAATTACCGCCATTAAACCTTCTGCATTAGTGCGACGCGATCGCTTCTGAATTCGCCGCTTGGGCGGGACTTCTTGCGTCGATGAGTGAATTACCCGTACTTCCACATCCGTATGAGGACGGTTAGAACGAGCCAAAACTCTATACCGACCTTCGATAATTTCTACCTTTGGCGATTCCAGGGTATGCCAAGCGCGATCGCCCTGTCTCTGTATCAGAAATTGCCAGTGTTCCATTGTGAGTGATGCCCAGACCGCAGACCAGCTGAGTAATATTTTGCATTACTTGCTTGCAAGTTTACCTCAGCAATTTACAATTGCATAATCTTAGGCCATGTTTTGATAAAGATACTGTTAAAAGGTAACTCTTCACAGTGAAATCATCATCAGTAAAATTTACATTACGGCCAGCAATTAATTGAGACTGTTTTTCCAGTATGACCCTTTATAATCCTCTCTCGGCATATTTAGAGCTAAAACTAATCCTGGAAACACTAAAGTATCAGACTCTTCAAGTTGTCCGTAGTCTCCTAGATTGGAGATAATAATTCCAGAGCAGTAATTCTCCATTATCTATGACTCAGTCCATAACTAAGCTAGTAACCTTTGAGGAATTTGTCGATTGGCTACCTGAAAACTCAGGGGTACGCTACGAATTACACAATGGAAATATTGTAGAAATGGCACAACCAGTAGGAGAACATGAAGAAGTAAAGGGTTTTATAGCTAGAAAAGTAACAGTTGAGTTTGATCGCTTAGACCTCCCCTATGTTATCCCCAACCAAGCTATAGTCAGACCACCTGAAAAAGATTCTGGTTATTTTCCAGACGTTTTGGTGCTAAACAGTGCCAATCTAGCCAATGAACCTTTGTGGAAAAAAGAATCTACCGTGAGTTTAGGTGCATCGATACCGTTGGTAATCGAGGTTGTATCAAGCAATTGGCGGGACGATTACTACTTAAAATATGCCGATTATGAGGAGATGGGAATTCCCGAATACTGGATTATAGATTATGCAGCTTTAGGTGGACGTAATTTTATTGGTAACCCCAAAAGACCAACAATCTCTGTCTGTAACTTGGTTGATGGAGAATATCAAATCAGTAAGTTTCAAGATAGCGAGCGTATTATCTGTCAAACATTTCCAGAGTTAAATCTGACTCCAAACCAAATTTTTCCAGCAAGTTTGCTGTAGTTTTTTTATTCGTCATTAATTTTGAAGCTATACTTTGCTAACTATAGTTTTTTATAGCAATTTTCTGCTTTATCTATGGGATAGTTATTTTCAAAAAAAACTAATTTAAAAATAAAGACTAGAGACTGGGAACTAGGCAGGAAATAATCTTGCCTAGTCCCTAATCTCTAGTCCATATTTTCTTTTTCATGTGTCCTAATGTACACAGTTACTGAGGACGACTTCTTAGTTGAAATCATCAAACATTATAAAGACTTCGATAGTAAGCCAAAATTTGCTGAACACGGTGCCGGCTTGAAGACTTAGGGTTGGAAACCCAAGAAATCCATAAACCTTCAATTTGACTTTGATAATAATCAAACTGTAGAGACGACTGAGGTATCAAACCTACTTCTACCCCTTCAACTTGACGCAAATGAGCCGCTATTTCTCGATAGACAGCTAAAGGCAAACCAGCAAATTCAATTTTTTCCTTCGTCTCCATTGTAATGAAGCTCCGACAGCAACAAGATTGTTAAGATGGCGTTGTCTGCGAACCAGGATTTCCACCAGGATTCGTAGTTGGTGTTGCTGAGTTGGTAGGTGCATCTCCCACCATTCTGGCAACTTCAATTCCATATTGTTCCACAATCACAATAGGATTGGAGCCTTCATTCATTTCAATACGCTTAATTAAAATCCCATTGGCTAGTCGCTGTCCAGCTTGCACATAGCGACTTGTTGGCTCATTTGGGACTTTAATAATCGCCTGTAGTTGTTTACCAATTAAAACTACACCAGTTACAAAAACTGACTTTGCTAAATCAGGTTCTGGTGGTTTAGGTAATACAGATACGAGATTTGGGCTAGGAAGTACTGGCGGCAGAACTTTTGGCAAAACAGGAATTAGCTTAGGAATGGCAGCAGTTTTTTGGATTTGTATTTTTCGTGGTTTGCTAGTAATTGCTTTAACTGCACTCCTAGGTGTTGTTGTTACTGCTACTGTTACTGCTGGCGGTTTAGGAATAGGCAGAGGCGGTAAATTAGGAACAGGTCTTCCTTGTCCGCTAGGAAGTATGCTATTACCTCCTTGTGCAATAATTTCCGCAAACGGGTCTGTTCGTCCTTTTGATACCAACACTAACCGCTCTGTAGCATTAGTAGGTTGAATCAAAGTAGAAGCAGGACTATAAGTTGCGGCGGCAACTTTTGAGACCTGTTTTCCAGGGACGAGAGGATTATTAAAAGTTTGCGTAGCTGGTGGCGATTTGAGTGCTGGTTTGGCAACCGGGCTAGGATTAGTAGCTTGTGGTGTTTCTTCTGTGGTACATCCAGCGATCGCCAACGCTAAAATGGCTGCACCTGCGATTGTGAAATTTTTTCTATCCATTAGCCGTTCTCAAAAGCTATAGGAAAATTTGTTTAGGAAAATTAACCAGCCTTAAATTTGTATTAAAGACTAAGTCTGTTCCCGTTATAACCTAATTTTTTACAATTGCCTGGTTATTTTTATACTGTCAGTACAGCATAAATGCGGAGTGAATATTTGCTAGTTACTCGTCTACCACACCCATAAGCTTTTTCAACAAGTCCAGCCCTTTCTTGACTCTCCGGGAAACCGTGACTACACTAATCCCTAAATGTTCTGCCACTTGTTTTTGTGTCAAATCATGTAAAAATACACATTCCAAAACATCACGGGTGCGCTGTTCCAACTGAACCAACGCTTGTTGTAGACGAATTTGATCTTCTTGCGCTAATTGAAAACTGCGATAGTGAGGATCTGGAACTAATTCTCCTAGGCTTGTAGAACCTTCTTCTCCATCTTGTATTGGTACATCCAAGCTCAAAGGCGCACGATTAATCCATGCTAATTTAATTTCCTGCCATTCATTAGGGGAAATTTCTAGTGCAGCTGCTAGTTCAGAGTCAGTAGGTTGGCGATTATATTGTGCGCGCAAAGAACGCGAAACTCCTATCGCTTGCTGTTGCAGTGCTAAGTAGCGTCGGGGAATGCGTACAGTTACACCTTTATCTCGGAGGTAATGTTGAATTTCACCGCGAATATAAGGAACAGTAAAGGAACTAAAAGCATGTCCTTTAGAAATTTCAAATTTCTCAATTGCTTTAATTAAACCTAAACAGCCGACTTGGAGTAAGTCTTCATAGTTTTCATGGCATTGATTCATCCAATAGTGAGCTTCCCTTCTCACTAGTCCAAAATTGAGTTTAACTAGCTGATTGCGAACGGTTTCTGAGCGCGATTGCTGATATTCTCGCAACAATTGCCAGGTTTCATGCTTCAGTTCAGTGGTGACAGTGGTAGGCATAGCACCGAGTTTATTGAGCAAAGCAAATAAAGCGTTAAGTAATTGCTTGTAAATTTAGATGCGATTGAGCGATATGAAAGTAAATATCAAACTAAATTACCCAGTAGATTTATGACACATAACAAATTTGTTATGAGAGAATCTCGGATGGGTAAACAATCGAGCTAAGTGCAAACAAGCATATTTGGTATTTTGTCTGTTATCTAGCTTTGGTATTACCTAGAGCCAAAAAACTATATAGACACAAAATATAAAACTTTCTATTGTTTTTCAAACCGAGATTGTACCTAACTTTGGTTATTAAGTATCAGGTTAGATGGTAGACAAAAACTTTGATTATCTGATGATGAACTTGGATTTTTTAACCTTGATTGGCTCAGTAAAAATACGACATTAGCTACCAAAATCATCATTATTTCAAGTTTGCTAAATATATAGGCAAAAATATACGTACTTGTTATTAACGATTAATTAGTTAACATCGATTAGAGTTTTTATCAAAAATGAGATTTTGGATTGGTTCGGTTGATTATAAAAATTTAAAAATGCACTTTGAAGATTTTAAATTTCGTATTCAAATTTGAAATGAAAAGTTCCAAATATAAAAATTTTATAAATTATGATAAATTTTTGAATAAATTAAGCCTAATTGTAATTGAAGTTTAAATTTAAAAATCGCAAATAGCGCTGTATTGAACAGAGACAATAAGCAATACTACTCGGTTAAGCGTTTTGAAATCAAAATTGGTTGTGGGGAAAAGGTCAAAGGTTAAAGCTTCAAAGTTTTTTCTTTCCCTTTTCCCATTCCCCTTTTCCCCCTTAACCGACAAGTATTGAGACAATAAGTGCCCAAAAAGTAACTTCTCTATATAATTTCATCAATCAGCCAAATCGCAAAAGCCTTCTTGCGCTATCTTTGCCTACGCCAGTAAATAAAAAATATAGAGATTAGCCGATTTGCAAAAAAAACACATACCCCCTTAAATCAAAGGAGTATGTGAATTAAATTTTGCATTCAAGCCTAATGCATACAGAATTGTTGTGACTATCTGAGTGCCCGTAATTTGCGGTACTCAAGCTAACTTAGCCTCTGTTGGGTTCAACTCGAGCATAGAAAAGACCACGAATCTTCACTTCTTTAGGTTCACCAGCGCCTAAATCAGTATCAGATGGCTGTTCACTATCGAAAGTACCTGCAATTTCACCAGTAGAGTTATCAACTTTAGCTACTTGCAAAGAGATTTTGCCGCTCAGACTTTCAGCACGCTTAACGTTAGTGCGAGTCAGTTCATCATCATCCGCTTGGGCAGGCAGAGCTACAGCGTTATCATAACCACTAACAACACCCCGTCCTTTGGGATCTAAGAAAGCAGCACCACGATATGAAGGTACTTTGAATGTGCCTTCAAAATCTGTAGAAGTATTCAAGCTGATTGAACCAGGTTGTGTTTGAGCAACTAAGTTCTTGATAGTAAACAGGAAAGGTACTCGCTCACCACCAGGGAGTTGCACAGTGATAGCTTGAAAGTCCAAACCATCTTTTTCTGCAAATGTCAAGCTGCTGTCTGAATTGATTGTCAGATCGCCTTGCACCTGGTCAATAGTCGATGTATACCTAGTTAGCAGCTTACCAGCAACAAATTCTGCTTCTTGGCGTTTATTAGCTGGTTCTTCTTTGACAAAGAAATTAGTTGGTTCTAAGCAAAGTTCTTTAATGGTGTAGGACTGGCTAGAATCCAAGGGAATGGAACCACGGCTTGTTTCTGCCAATTGAGGGCACTTGTTAGCCAAACCAGTGCCGCGAATTTGTTCGTATGTAAGTATGTCTCTACTACTAGCAGAGGAACCATCACTACAAGCAGTTATTAACCCTAGGCACAAAGCCAAGAATGCAACAATTAAAGCGCGATACCTCATGATCAACCTCAATTTCAAAAATTAATATCTAACGTTGTAAAACTGCACTTAAGTTTCGATCTCTGGTGAGAAATCGCCCTAATATTAGGGGCATTGACGGCAGTTTACTCTTATGCCCTTCCGTTTCCGGTTCGGCACAGTTCCTTCCCTACGAGTAGGGTTAGGTAATTACCGCTCAAACTTATGTTTGCTAAACGTATTTAAACGTGTCGCTCTTTTGACTCTGGGATAGAAACCCCAGGCTAGCTAGTACACTGCATCCATTACGGATGTGTGGCCCAAAACGGGCAAAAACCAGCAGTTTTACTATTGTCGGCATTTGGTAGAGTTTGGGCGCATCAATGATTGTGCCCTGACACAGAGCGGCATCAGCGCTTGCCTCTGAGGACACGAAGAGCAAGATTCTCTTCGTACTTTCCTCTAGCGTATGGCAAAAGTGGCATCGCTTTAATCGTTCTGTATTATGTATGTGTCGCCACTACATACAGCCCATTGTTTAAATAGGGAAATCAGCCAGATCATACGATTTTTTGAAACTCAAAATCAAAGCACTCTCGTATTAACCCAGAATATCAGGAGCAGATTTAGCTCACGTGTAGGCTGTAGCAACGGTCATTGCGTTGTTCTAGAAGCGATGCCTGATCTTGCTAGATGTTCAATGAGGAGACACAAGATCTGGCTGTAGCTGCTCTCCTAGGTGGTAAGATTTAATGTCAGACTGGGTAACGAAAGAGTAGTGGCAGGAAACATAGTTATTGACTTAGTGAAATCGGATAATTTATGTTTTCCGATGTTTCCCATTGGGGATTTTACTCACCCCTCACAACTCAGCACTTTTCCATCAGTTAAGGCTGGATAACCAAAAAGCAGCAATCCTCAACAACCTTCTCAAAGCCAATTGAGAAGATCTAACAATGCTAGCCAATAGAAAGCCAAAAATGTTGGGTAAATTTGAGTAGGCCTTAATTTATACGGAAAAGCTGGCATGAGCAACGACAGAAGCTTAGAAGCAGAGAATTTGTCTTCTAAACTACAAATAATTTCCAATACGGTGTATGAGGCAGCAAAAAGTTGCGAAGGAGATGCGATCGCGCTTTTAGCTTTACTACGGCAGTTAGAACAATTACACCGCGAGATTCGGGATGGAGCTTTTCAAGCAACTTTACCTGAAAACCGTCAGCAACTCTACTCATTGCTCAAAGATATTGAATCTGAGGGAGGCTGGCCTTACATTGAGCGTATGAGAATACAAGCCTTTTTAGCAAACTTGGTAAAAGATGCTCATGAGGAGAATAGCGACGGTGTAATCAACAGCGATCGCTCCTGTGGTTGGTAAATTTTGGTTATTTGCTGTTGGTAAAGCCATCGCAAAGCCAGCGATCGCGTGGATCAACATTATGGTTGTGCTGGAGGTAATCATCAACCCAGCTGCAACCACGAACCAGCAGGTCATTAAGATTTAAATTCCACAACATGATCGTGTTGTCATCACTAGCAGAAGCCAATGTTTGACCATCAGGACTAAAGCTGACACTTAATACAGCACTCTGATGTCCAGTGAGGGTTTTAATTAGTTTACCCTCACGGCTCCAGAGTTTGACTGTTTTATCCCAGCTGGCAGCAGCAAGTAATTCTCCATTGGGGCTGAAGGTAACAGCGTTAACGCTATCGCTATAGCCTTTTAACATAGTTTTCAATAACTTCCCATCTCGCCGCCATAACTTCACAGTATTATCCCAACTAGCAGAAGCTAATAACTGGTCAGTGGGGCTAAAGCTGACACCCAAAACCCAGCTGTCTTGAGGCGAAAAAGTTTTCAACAAAGTTCCATCCCTGCGCCAGAGTTTGATGGTTTTGTCGTCACTCGCAGTTGCTAAAAGCTGACCGTCCGGGCTGAAATTGACACTATTCACCCAACCGTTATGTCCTACTAAAGTTGTCAGCAAGCGGCCATCACGATGCCAAAGTTTCACTGTCTTATCTTTACTGGCTGAGGCTAACAACTGTCCGTCTGGACTAAAATTGACGCTCATCACGCTATCAGTATGCCCCTGTAGCGTCTTGATTAAAGTCCCATCACGCCGCCAAAGTTTGACAGTTTTGTCGTAACTGGCTGATGCTAATATTTCACCTAAGGGATCAAAACTCACACTGGGAACTTTATCTGTGTGGCCCAGCAGAGTTTTGTAGAGTTTAGTTTCTACCTTTCCATTTCTAGTCTCACGTTTCCAAAGTTTAACCGTGTGATCTTTGCTGCCAGAAGCCAACATTTGACCATCTGGACTCCAAACTACGCTTAAAACTCTACTTGTATGACCTTTGAGGATGGGTATAGTTGAGTCATCTAAACGCCACAACTTGACGCTTTTATCATAACTAGCTGATGCTAGCAGTTTGTTATCTGGGCTGAAAGCGACACTAGCAACAGTATCGCTGTGTCCCTTAAAAGTATTTAGTAGAGTGCCTGTGACACTCCAGAGATTGATTGTGTTATCGTCACTGCCAGAAGCGAATTTTTGACTATCGGAACTGAAATTCAGGCTCCAAATTGTCTTGTGATGCTCCAGTAAGGTTTTGCTGGGACGAAAATCAAAGCTGTTTTTGTTACTATTACGCTCTCTGCGCCAAAGTTGTATGGTCTGATCTCTACCACCAGACACCAATACTTGCCCATTGGGGCTGAAAGCTACAGCAGTTACACCCTTGCGATGCCCCTGCAAGGTGGTAACTAAACTGCCATCTCGTCGCCAAATTTTGACAGTTTTGTCTTCACTTGCAGAAGCAATAAATTTTCCATCTGGACTGAAGGTTACCCAATTAACCCATCCTTGATGTCCCCTGAGAATTTTTAATAAAGTACCATCCTTACGCCAGAGCTTAATTGTTGCGTCCTTACTACCAGTAGCTAATGTCTCACCATCTGGACTAAAACTGACGCTATAAACCGATTCCCCATGCCCTTGTAGAGTTTTATATGGCTGTAAGTCAAACAAGCCTGTATCCGCATTTCTCTGCCAGATTTGCACGGTTTTATCCAGACTAGCGGAAGCTAAGGTCTGACCATTTGGACTAAAACTTATGCTAGTAACACCATCACTATGGCCTTTGAGAGTTTGTAGTAAAGTTCCGTCAGGTCGCCACAACTTTACTGTCTTATCTGTACTACCTGAAGCCAACAATTGACCATCAGGGCTAAAAGTCACACCCCAGACGATATCTTCGTGCCCCTCTAAGCGATTTTTCTCTTTGATGCCATAAACAGCCTGTTGCAGGGCCGTTACAACTCGCATCTTCGTATCTGCTTGAATGCTATCGTCTGCTTGTTTGAGTCGTCTCCACGCCCGCAAACCTTCTAATAGAGCATCAAACTCTTTATTAGAAGCAAATAAGGCTTCACTAGAAGCTGCGATCGCGCTGATTTTGAAATTTGTTTCGCTGCGTTCCGCTCTTAATGCTTGCCGCTCGGCTGCTCTTTTTTGTAAATCTGCCTGCCACCATAAGACTGCTATTGTCCCTGCCATTGCTGCCAAGGCCACACCTGCTAGACGTGCTTCTCGCAGTCGCCGTTGTAACACTAAATTCAGTTGCTTTTGAGAGAGTTTTTGCGCTACTTCAGCACGATTTTTTTCCGATCTGACTTTTTCTAATTCAGCAACCATGCCATAGTCGTTTTTTTGGCGGATCGGTTCAACTAAATAATCATGAACCAACTGGTAGCGATCGCCTAATTCTTCTGGTTCTCGTAATACTAAGCCTGACCCCACCAAAATTTCTAAAATAAATTCCCACTCTGAATTAAAATTAGATATTGCGTTTTGATTCTTTTCCAGGGCAACCGCTAAATCAGCTTTGGTTTTGAGGGGTCTAGTCCCTTTTTCATCTGTTAATTCAAATAATAATTTCCAACTCAGCGCTTCGTTTTCTTCCCCACAATCTTTGATCACTTCCTCCAGCCAGCGCTCCACTAATTTTGCCGAACCACCACAAAGGTTATATTGTGCGAGTGTCGTAATATTTTCTGCTTGCAGTTGAGCGCCAACTATTTGTAGTTCAATCGGATGTACTTCGTTAATTTCTCCTGCTAAATCCTTGACTAACTGATGAATTAATTCTTCGGTAATTTCATAATGTGAGCGTTGAGTTAGACTTTTAATGATATTAATGGCATCATCGCTATCAAAATTTCCTAAATAATAGCGAATATCTTTATCTAAAATATTTTTATTAATTACACCTAAATCATATAAACCATCACTATTTTCTTTGCTCAACCGCTCAAATTCTAATAAATAATGTAAATAATCTTCGCGAATTGCCAAAATTATTTTGACATAGCCAATATTTAAACACTCACTGAAAAATTTATAAAATTGGATTTTTTTCTCAGGAGATGTACTGATAAAGAAGAATTCTTCAAACTGATCAAAAATAATGACTATCGTATGATTACGTTCAGAAACTAAACGTAGTTTTTCAATAAGTATAGTAGGTGTAATTTCTCCAGCAGTAAATATTTCTGACTGTGCTAGTACTTGATTGAGATTGCGTCCTAATGCTGTCACCCAATCTGTATACACCGATAAAACTATAGGTAAAGCAATACGTTCACCAATAGCTTTTCCCGTTAAAGCTGGTACTAAACCAGCTTTGAGAATAGAACTTTTACCTACACCAGATGGACCATGAATGACTGTGAGTTTGTAATCAGCACGTGTAATCCTTTCAATTAAACGATTAACATCTTGTTGTCTTCCAGAAGCAGCTATTTCTTGGGCAACTTCTTCAGGAATAAATGGTATTTTTTGTGCCGCTAAAACTGGGTTAATTCTATAGCGTTGTGGTTGTAATTGGCTGGCCCCAATGAAGGCACGAAAACGATACTGATGTTCGATTTGAATTTTTTCTTGCTTGAGAATAAAGGCTTCTGTATAGTCATGACGCTCATCAAAGTAGAGCGATCGCAACTCCTCTAAAATTTCTAAATACAGCAATGGCTCATACTGTAGCTCACAAACGACTCTTGCCCATTCCAGGTTATTGATAGCTTCTTGCCATTCTCCCAAATGTCGCTGTGTACGTGCTAGCAATAAAAGATACCAACTTTCTTGCCTGCGTGATACTTCTGTCGCTAATTCAGCAATAGAAAGTGCTGTATTGGCTAATTCATGGGCTAATACCCAGTTTGACTCTGAAGCCGCCACATCTGCCAGAAAAGCGTAATCTTGCGCTACTTGTGCTGGATTGGCATAAGTTTCATGCAAACGCAACGATTTTTTCGCTAATTGCTCTAATTCTTCCCAACTTTGTAAGCGTTGTAGCATTTCACAAGCTGGTAAAATGAATTTAGCAACTAAGTCTTGTCTTTGTGCCTCTTCCAATACCTCCAAGCATTTTGTAAACCACAAAAGCGCATCTTGCCAGTACTTACTATCGGCACCTTGGTATAAGTCTGCCATACGTCGATAGCACAAACCGATGTGAAATATCACCACAGCCTGTCTTAGAAGTGGTGGGGATGGTAGCATTGGCGGATAAGGGCAATAGACTTCTACATTCTCTTCTAAATCCCTAAATCCACTCTCACCTGAACCTACCTGTTGCCATAGCTCTAAGCTTTTTTGATAATGAGCTAAAGCATCATCAATTTGATCGTTGGCATATTCATCACGTCCCAAGACAAATTCTAAACTTGCCTCTAATTCAGGATCTAATTTCACACCATATAAACGCAGCAAATCGTTACGAGCTGATTCAATTTCTCGACGATTTTGTGATTTTGGCGCTAAATCAAGAGCATCATTAGATAAAAATCTATCCGCACCTGCTTCTAGAACTTTAGCAAATAGAGAATCTGTTTCCTGACGGATTAAGGCAATTAAATATTCTTGTGCTAGTTCAAATTTGATGGTAGTTGCTGCCCAGCTTTTGAAATCTGGCGCTAATCTTGACAGCATAGAAGCTACTTCATCTTGTAGCCAAAATATTAATGGGAAGGGAAAAGTAGCTGCATAAATATCTCGTGCTTGGTTGACACCAGCCAGAAAATTATCTAGAGCAATAATTGACTCTAGTCCGAAAACCATCACAGCCGATGGCAAAGTATCTTTGACAACTACAGGATGATCTAAAAATAGCTCTGTAATTATTTGAGTATGTAAAGCATTAGTTGATGGCTGGAGAAATATCTCTCTAATATTGATGTCTTTAGTCAGCAAGCGGAGATTACCCAACATTTGCTCTCGTAATTGCCCATAGTTACACCGGACTAAAATTAGGGCAAATTGACCTTTAGAGAGATTGATTGCCCGAATCATCCTTTGCAGAGCATGTTGATTGTCATTAACTATAGCTGCTGTGAATTGCCACTTTGTCATAAATAAAAACCGGGCTATATAGGAAAAATATGAAATTACACATCAAGCAGCAGCAAGAATATTTTTTGATACTGGTTTTGCATTTTGTGAAAAATATAGTGAAGGAGTGATTCCCATAGCCAAATTTTCGAGATTAATTTGGCATAGCTCACTTATTTTGCTGCCAGAGAAGGACTTTTTCTGTTTCTGCTAATGCTGGGCTAATTCCAAACCAGCGACCTTGGGGATCGCGGTATTCAAACAAATACATACTTCTGAGTAAGCTTTGATAGTCAGATTCGCCTTTGACGCTTTGCTGCTGTACTACTTCAAACAGTAATTTCCATTGATGTTCATCAATAGCTAATAACAGGTCGTCCCGATAGTCTTTGATGACAGCTTCTAAACATTCTCTGGAAAACGGGGGATCTTGACGTTGCAAGCAACTATAAAGCAGTCCCAATAAATTACGAATGTGACCGCCACTGACACGACAAATTCGATCTAATGTCTCGGGGCGATCAAATAAATCTGTGATTAATAAAGCTCTTTCATCCCACTTAACTTCAGGAAAAGCTCGTGCTAATACTAACTGGCGCAATAGTGACATTCCAGGTTCAAAGTCGCTACCATCTCTTTTCCGCACCAATACCATTGGTAAGACTTTAGGCGCAATTCCTCCACCTAAGCGATTTTTGAGAGTTTCGTACTCATTAGAAAAAATTAAAGCTAGGGGAATGGTATAAACTAAATGGCATTTGAGTCGGCGTAACTGCTCACCTCGGTCAATAAACAGATACTCTGGTTGGGTACGTCCAGAAGCAACGGGGCGCATATCAACCCGATCTAAGTTATCGACGATCACTACTAATCCTTTTTGACCACGTTGTTTGAGCTGTTCTACAGCTTTTTCTAATATCTCCTCGTTAATTGCTTGCAAAATACTGTTGGTACGTGGTTCTAGGTATTGTCTTAATTGATTACGTGTCTGGGCACTATCTTTGGTTTTAGCAGTAATTTTGGCAATACCCAAGGATAATTCTGCTTGTCCAGATAACTCTATAGGAGTCTGCAAAAAATCCCCGATTTCTTTAAATAAATTACTAAAGTAACCTGGTCTAAATTTAATTCCAATTCCTTCTAAACTGACACTGACTTGACGAGCTACACTCAGCAAAATATCACTAACATCTATATCCGCCATATCTAGGTCTTGGCTGGACTCAAAATAAACCACATGAAATCCTGCGGCTTCTAGCTCTGCTTTTAGGCGCTGTAACTCTGTGGATTTACCACAACCAATATGACCTGTAAACAATTGGCAAGTTGGTTCATCTGGAGAAATGCGAGTAATAGTACGTTGTAGCTCTTCAACAATTTTGCAACCACGGACATCGGAGAAATCTATATAGTACTGCTTATCCAGTACCTCACTCATATTTAATGTGTAGCTTGGGTTACACGCTTTATAAAAACGTGACAAATTTAATGTAGTTTTCATGTAGATGCAGATCTAGTTTTATTTGTATCTTTTGCTATGCAAAAATCTCGATCAACTTTCAGACACTCTTAAATTGAATACAAGTTGGTATCGGATCACAGACAGCCCTGAAAGGGAGAATGAATGCTGCAAACATCTGTCAGTATCATGGCAGAGATTAAGTTTTTCCTTATACGTTAAGTATCTCTGTCCTTTTTACAGCTGGTGTTGAGCTTTTGACAATCTGTAGCCGTTACCTGAGGCTGCCAAATCCTGAGCGGTTAATCAAGATGTCAAAAAAAATACTTTCTTAGCTAAATGGAGGGTTTGGTTATGGATGGTACACATATCACTTATTTTTAATTTTGTCAATTCAATACGTAATATTATTTACAACCAAATTAACATTTTGTAATTATCTGCAAAAAAAACTCAGATGTCTATATGTTTTCAATGGCACTTACTACTATATATTTAGCTAGCTCGTCAGAGTTGATCAAATAGCACTAAGTTAACATTCAAGGTAGCCCATATAATGTGATTTTTACAGAAAAATTATCTGTCTATTTGTTGATTTACCCTAGTAATGATTAAAGCGCTATTTACCTGGAACTGTCAGTCCGATAGAGAATTTTGCCCTAATCAAGGTTAAGAATAATTTTGATTGTTGCTCTCATTTGTAAAGCGTATAAATACTGAGAAGATATTGCACCCAATATACATATAACATTATATATTTCAATACCACTGATGTAGTTTTTTTGGCAGATAATGGCTATCACCCTACAGTAAAAAAGTGACATTGGGTCTAGAATAGACAGCGCCAACTGCTAAATGAAGAGATATTGCCCCACAATCATCCTGTGGTTGCTGTAAAGTGTTACTAAAAAGTGAAAAAATTCTGGAAAAAAGGGGCGAATAACGGCCACCAAAGTTTACTGAAATTAATTAACGATCTAAGTACTAAAGAATTTGGACTGGAACCAGCAAGGGGTTTTAATGGCTGACCTAGTATCACTTTCCCGTGCAGATTTAGCCCAGCGCCGTAAAAGATTACGACGTAAGCAGCAAATGAAAATTATTCAGGCTATTTGGCGAAGTTTTGCCATTACCAGTTTGGCAGGTTGTTTATTGTGGTTGGCAATCCAGCCTGTTTGGGTACTGAATACACCCAAACAAATAGTGATGAAATCCGGTAATGAATTACTCCCAGAGGAGACAGTCAAATCTCTGTTGGTATTATCTTATCCTCAATCTTTATGGCGGATTCAACCGTCAGCGATCGCCGAATCTTTGAAGCGGCAACCAACTATTGCACAAGCAAGCGTCAGCCGTCGTCTATTCCCGCCTGGACTGATTGTTGACATCACCGAACGAGTACCCGTAGCTATAGTTCAAACACCCAGAAGCGGAAATTCTGAAGCTGCGAATAAGCAAGCATCTGTTGGCTTAATAGATGCTAGTGGAGTCTGGATACCTCTAGAAAAATACACATCACTGAATCCTACAAGAAAATTACCTAGTCTCAAGGTAATTGGGTTACCAGAACAATACCTTCCTTATTGGAATCAACTGTACCTATCTATCAACCAAAGTTTGGTGAAAATTCAAGAAATTAATTGCCAAGATCCCACAAATCTAATTTTGAAAACAGAACTAGGCAATGTATATCTCGGCCCACCAAGTCCCCAGCTATCTGAACAGATTAAGACCCTTGCCCAAATGCGCCATTTATCTAGCAAATTAAATTCCAGTCAAATAGAATACATTGATTTGCAAAATCCTGAAGCTCCATTAGTACAATTGAACCAAAAAAATCAGAAAATTAATGTTCGTAATCCTTAGAAATATTTAACATGTTTAATATATATAAGGCTTTTAGTAAATTAACAAAGTTTTATGATAAAAAATTATTTACTATTTTTTTATATTTCGAGTAATAGTCACAAAATATGCGTAAACTTCTCATTAAAATGAGACCATTACTCACAAAGCCTGCTTTAAGACTAAAGGCAACACAATTGTTACCCTGGCATCTCACGATTGAGCACAATACTTGAGAACGCTAATCATGGCTTTGGTTGTGTAAACCATCTTGTGTTCAGGCAATTTTTACATAAAGTAAAATTTTCCCGACAAAAACCAGTATCTGTCTCTACCCTAACTCCTCTAGGCTACAAAGCTACTTTGGTACACCTAATATATATGGACGACACCAGTGAGGATTTCTATAGGGTAGAATATTTCTCCAACCAATAGTTTGTTAAAACAGAGCAAATAGCTAATCAATTTTGGTTTTCCATAAATTGACCAGCAATTTCTTCTCTGCCCCTAACTTCAAAATAAGTAAGTAAAGGGCAAATTTTGTGTCATAAGGTGCAATCATTCCCAATGGTGAAACCTATTAACTATATTATAGAAAGAGAACGGACGCGCTATGGTGCGTCTTTACAAGTTGTGCTATCCAAGTGTAATTTTTGGTATAAAAGTATTTATGCTGAGATAAACAGTATCTTTAATTACCATAATTTATATATAGGGGATAAATTTAACAACAAGAATAATCTCTTTCCTAAGTATTTTTCTTTGGAGGAAAATTATAAAATATACAAAATTAACCTTGTAATAGTGGCGATCAAGGAAAAAAAAATCAATACTGTAAGTTGTAAAATTAATGACTCATCAAAATCATTAGTAGTAATTAAGGAAGAACATATTAAATGCCAAAGAAATCCCCCAATAAATCGGCAGCAGCAAAGTAGAGATCTAAATCTCTGGTTGAAGTTATACAGATCATTTTTAAGTAAATATAGGTATACTTCTTTAGAACTAGTTGTGCGATCGGCTGCGTTCTTGGCTGATGCCGTAGCGAAATTTCGCACTGACAATCCTGTTAGGGTTGGAAGTAGTGAGAACAATAAAGAACACTGCCATATCTGTAGCAGTGTCAAACTATAGTTGACTCTTAGGTGAGTAACACCTGAAAAAGTCGTTTATCTACCTTTCACAAATCCAATGACACTTGATAATAACCAAGGGCTTACCTATAAAAACTCCCAGTCTGTGGGACAGTCAGGGTTCTCACTGGCTGTGAATTCAACCAATCCTTTTAATCACTCAGGGCTAAACTTCAGTCAAAATAATGACGGTAAGAAGATTACTGCTGAAAGCAACCGCATCGGCGAGATCGTTCCTGGTAGAGTTGCTAACATCAAAGTGATTGGTGTAGGAGGCGGTGGTGGTAATGCCGTCAACCGCATGATTGAGTCTGATGTCAGTGGAGTGGAATTTTGGTCAATCAACACTGATGCACAAGCTTTAACATTGGCAGGTGCTCCTAGTCGGTTGCAAATAGGACAAAAACTAACAAGGGGTTTAGGTGCAGGTGGTAATCCTGCTATTGGTCAAAAGGCAGCTGAGGAATCAAGAGACGAAATTGCTACAGCTTTAGAAGGTGCTGACTTAGTATTTATCACTGCTGGTATGGGAGGAGGCACTGGAACAGGTGCTGCACCCATTGTTGCAGAAGTTGCTAAAGAAATGGGCGCACTCACAGTTGGTGTTGTCACACGTCCATTTGTATTTGAGGGTCGCCGTCGTACCAGCCAAGCAGAACAAGGCATTGAAGGTTTAAAAAGTCGGGTAGATACTTTAATTATTATTCCTAACAATAAGTTGTTGGAAGTGATCCCCGAACAAACCCCTGTACAGGAAGCTTTTCGTTATGCCGATGATGTACTGCGTCAAGGGGTACAAGGTATATCCGATATCATCACCATACCTGGGTTGGTCAACGTTGACTTCGCTGATGTGCGAGCTGTGATGGCAGATGCAGGATCGGCATTAATGGGAATAGGCGTAAGTTCAGGAAAATCAAGAGCCAGAGAAGCTGCGATCGCAGCTATTTCTTCTCCATTACTAGAATGTTCGATTGAAGGCGCTAGAGGAGTTGTCTTCAACATCACTGGTGGTAGTGACCTCACCTTACATGAAGTTAATGCGGCTGCAGAAACTATCTATGAAGTGGTAGATCCCAACGCCAATATTATTTTTGGTGCAGTGATTGACGATCGCCTCCAAGGAGAAGTACGAATTACTGTCATTGCAACTGGCTTTACAGGTGAACCACAAGCAGCTCCACAGCAAAATACCGCTAACAATAGGGTAACAACGCCTCCACCTAGAAGGCCTGTAGCACAACAACCTACTGCGAATCCTACTCCCCCAACCCCAATTGCAGAACCCAAAGAAAAACCGATATTAGATATTCCTGATTTTCTGCAAAGGCGACGCAACCCACCCAAAAATTAAGTGATGCTAAAAGTTTGGATTTGAGATGAAATAGGAATGCTGGGTTTACCTGGTTCCTGTATACAATCTGCTAAGTTTTGAGTTTCCTACTTGGGGGAATTCGCTAGTTCGTTGTGCATCTCTGAAATATCACCAATTGATAACTAAACTGCATAACGTTAGCCACAAAAAATTAACTTGGGCAGGAGTCTGTTGACTCTCATGTCCACTAGTATTTTAGGAAAAAGCACAGAAATTGAGAGTGTTGAAGAAGCTTGCTTATAGCTTCATCAGCATCTGTCTGGAAAACGGGAAGACTAGTCCAATTACAGCAATACTTGCTTGTCTAGGTTCGCTAGATTGTCAGGTAAATTACATAAGTGTAAGCTTCCCGTAAAAGATAATTCTAAAAAAACAGATAAGGTAAATTATTTTTCTTTTTTACTTTTTAGAGTCTGTTCAATCCATTGAATGACATCTCTTCCTAGATGAGTGTGATCTAATCTGTCGATTTCACGAATTCCAGTTGGGCTAGTAACGTTAACTTCCGTAAGGTAACCACCAATAACATCAATTCCTACAAAAATTAACCCGTCTTGGCGTAATTTTTCAGCTACTTGGGTACAGATTTCCTGCTCTCTTGGGGTAATTGTGGTTTGAGCAACTGTCCCGCCTGCCGCCATATTATTACGAAAGTCGCTGCCGCTAGAAAGGCGGTTCAGCGCGCCTATTGGTTCTCCATTGAGTAAAATAATTCTCTTATCTCCGTCTTTGGCCTCTGGTAAATAAGTTTGTACCATCACAGGTACTCGACCTTGAAAAGTACTGAGTTCAACAATCGAGTTGAAATTGCGATCGCCTGATTGTAAAAATAAAATCCCTTCCCCAGCTTTGTTACCCAGTGGCTTGAGAACAGCAGCACCTTTTGCGTCCAAAAATTCTCGAATGACCTGCTTATCAGCACTCACAATCGTTTCTGGAATCACATTGGTAAACTGAAGAGCATACATTTTTTCGTTTGCTCCTCGAATACCATTAGGACTATTAATGACTAGGGTTTTGTTTTGATCAATATAGTCCAGAACATAGGTGGCAAAAAGGTAAGCATCATTTACTGGTGGATCTGTCCGCATCAATACAGCATCCATTGTTTCTAAGCAAGCAAAAGCCCGTTGTCCCGCGCTCAACTTGTACCAAGGATTAGCTGCAAAATAACGTCCGTCTACCAACTCGACTGGTATTAGTTCTACCTGTTGTAAAATAGCCCAGGCTTTACCTGCTACGACACTCAACAGATTTGCCTGTGTTATCCACACTTCGTGTCCAAGGATTTGTGCTGCTTCCATCATGGCAACACTGGTGTCATGACATGGATCAAGCTGATGGATGGGATCAATAATAAAAGCTAGTTTCACGCTTTTTGCCTCAAGCACCAGGAAATTTAATGGTGTTCAATTTAAATTATCCCCTGATGTTCTGACTGATTGACACTTGCTGATGTTACCAACAAAGGGTAATTGCCAGAGTTTCTGCATCTAGAGCCTAGTAGCGGCCAGTAATTCATCTAGCTTTCCTTGCCTGTCTAACGCGTGGATATCATCGCAACCGCCAACATGATTGTCATTGATAAAAATTTGCGGCAAAGAGCGTCGTCCATTTGCTCTTTGTGACATTTTCTCTCTTGCGTCCTCATCTCCGTCGATGCTGTATTCGATAAAATTCACCCCCTTTGTATTCAGCAAGTTTTTAGCACGGATACAAAATGGGCAAGTTCTCCAAGTATAAATTTCTACCTTAGCAGCCATAACGTCCTCTATTTATTTGAATATTCTTCATTTTAGAACGTAGACACTAACTCTAGCTGTTTGAGCTAGTTTTACTAATTTCCAAAGTAGCTTCATCAATTTACACAAATAAAGGTTAGTCAAAAGTCGTGAGACTCTTGACTAATTTTAATGTTTGCACCAGTTTTCTTCATGAACCGATAATATTACACTTTAAATACCAGCTACCTCAGCAACCATACGGTGATTGTCCGGCTCACATAATTTTATGACCGTATAAATAGCTAGAATATTTATACATTTACATTAGTAAAAAATACGGTTTATTGGATTGGGTTAATTGTGGATATCATAAAGTCTACAAATAATCGTGAGCCAAAAGATAGATAAATGAGGATTTAAGTCGGTTGATTGAGGAGATTACAAAATGTACCGGAAACTGCAATTAAAATGCTTAAGTAGCAATATTTACGTTTTTTTTGATTTACAGTATCCAGTACATCATTGGCATTAAATCAAATAGAGTATCATTTAAACTATAAAATTTGCCTTTTTTCTCAGTGTTCGTACTGCAATCACTGCCAAGAAACCAAGAGCTGCTGTTGTACTGGGTTCAGGCACTTGTTCTGCTGATATCTGGCTGCTTCTGGCCAATAATTTAAAATCGGGGCCGTTAAAACTGGCTTCTGCTGTCAGTTGAATACCACTTAGAGAAGTAACACCTAACTGTTGCAGTTTGACACCCCATGAACCTACTTGTTGAGCGTCACCTATTTCAGTAGTCTTAATCTTATAGCCTGCGTCTGCTTGGTCTTGATGATTCAGTTTTAAGAAATTACCGATTAAGTTGCCACTGCTATCAATCCCCTGAATACCCAAGTCACTGTTCATCCCCCTTTCCCAGAAAAATAGGTTATCTAATCCACTACTATCTTCCTGAATAGAACTGTTGAAAAAGAGGTTGATTTTAAAAACGCCTCCATCTTCAGTATCAATAATATTGTTTAAATTCTTATTACCCAAAAAGGTAGCAATTTCAGCCCCAGTTGGGTCTTTCAAGCCAGAAACTGAGATAGGTGCATAAGCTAGATCTCCTTGATCTGTACTGGCAGCACCAGTATTGTTATTTGTAGACCCTGGTGTACTAGTACTGTCTGCTTTAACATCTGTAATTGGTGTGTTTTCTAAGATATCAGCTCTAGTACCCAAGGAAAAATTATTAAATTCTTTTCCATTCTGAGTAATAGAACTGAGCCAAATATCTCCTTTAGACGCATCTGTATTTGAAAGCGATGAAGTGTAATTGGTCTGAAAAGTTGCAGCTTTAACAGATGGAGAAAAAGCTAATAATGTTCCAAAAGAGAGACAAACCAGAGTAGAGATTTGGTGAATTTTCATAGTTTTTACTACGATGTTGAATAGTCAAATGTTATTGCCTTACTTAAATTCGTAAGTAAGATAATTTGAAAATTTATTGCTAGGCAGTAATTGCTGTATTTAGATAGCTAAACTTTTAGTCATTCGCTAGTTCACATAGCGATAAATGCACTCGATGATGATTGGATGATCCAACCTTATATAGATATAACTTGCCACACATTCTGCCTCTTAGTACATCGGTTATCCACAGAGTTGATAAAATTTTATTGAAGCTAATAGAGTAATTTTTATATGTATTTATATGGTGACTAGTAACTTCACTGATAACAAGATTGGTAATAAATCAGTAATTCAACGGCAATAATTCAAGATTTATTGAAAGCGGCGGGAAACTCCATCCCCTTGTGGGTGGAGAGGGATAGCTGCCCCGCCGCTTGGGGCATAGGGCATAGGGCATTGGTATGTTCTTTCCCATGCCCCATGCCCCATTCCCAATGCCCAAAAACTCCATCCCCTTGTGGGTGGAGTTTTTCATTAATATCTATATATGATTTAAGCCAAATACCCAGCAGTCACAACCTGGAGGCTACCTTACAAAAAATTTTGTAGTTGATAATCAGTCTTTATTTGGTAATAAATTGGAAAAGTCTGTTTTTTCTTTAGTATCTACACTGAATTAGCTGCACGGTTAACCCAGCCATTAATTGTAAAACGGCTATCGGCAAAAACTTGAGAATGGCAATTAACAGGAAGTACTTCATGCAGATAGCGGCTGAGGAAGAAGACAATACTATTGTTACGTGGCTCAATCGTTGTGAATGATTCGGAATTTACATAAAAGTTGTTGATGATTTTGCTATCGTATATCAGCAACTCGCCACCAGAAAATTGCTTTGGTTCTTGATGAAAGTAGTAAACATAAGTGATTTCTCGGAGAGATGTTTCTGGACTACCATTATCATTATGAATTTTGAAATAATTACCATCATTATGTGCAGTGAGTTGGCTTTCAATATAGGTTATGGGAAATGATGGTAAACCTAATCTATTCACTACATCAGGTACAAGCGATTTTATTCGCGTAGTAATTAGCTCAGAAAACTCAGGAAATGAGTAAAGCACTTTTGATTGACGGTAATTCATCTCATTAGTTGAAGTTGTGGTGACAACAAACTGTAATTCGCGGTCAAGAACATAGTTGAGTAACAGTTGATGTTCTTCTGCTGTAAGAAAGTCTTCTATTTGAATATAGCTAGAGGGCAAAACATCAATATTTTGAGCTTTAACTGGCTGTATTTGGGTAATTAAAGTATCTGATTCTGTAGTCATAAATATTTTCGGGGTAATATAAAAAGCCGTAGTCATTATAACTACGGCTTTTTGCAGCAAAACACAAAATTTACTTGATTTTTAGTATTTACCGAGAGTCAACAGCGTATTGAATTAGCTGCGTTAATCGATGGCGTAGGGTTTCTAATCCCAAACGCTGACTAGCAGAAATAAATACTGCTAGAGGAAACTCTTCCCGTGCTAAAGCGAGAGTTTCGCTACTGACTTGATCGATTTTGTTAAAAGCCACTAATGCTGGGCCTGGAGTCACTGGCATTTGAGCGAGGATTTCTCTAACTGAGCGAATATGGCTCAACCAAGCTGGATGAGACAAATCGACCAAATGCAGTAAAGCATCTGCCTCTGTGACTTCCTCTAAGGTGGCGCGGAAGGCATCCATTAAGGAGGCAGGCAATTCATGTATAAACCCTACTGTATCTGTCAGCAGAATCTCTTGGGTTGCACCTGTCTCAGCATCAGAAATTACCAGACGGCGCGTGGTAGGGTCAAGAGTAGCAAATAATTGATCGGCTGTGTAAACTTCGGCATTTGTGAGGGCATTGAGCAAAGTAGATTTGCCAGCGTTTGTGTACCCAACTAAAGCCACTGAAGGCACTTCCCGATGTTGTCGGCGCTGCCTTAAGCGGGAACGATGTGCTTGCAACTGGTTAACTTCTTGTTGCAGCCGAGAAATGCGCCTTTGAATGGCACGACGTTCAGTTTCTAGTTTGGTTTCACCAGGGCCCCTAGTCCCAATACCACCGCCTAACCGAGACATCGCCTGACCTCTACCAGTTAGTCGCGGCAGCATATACTCAAGTTGTGCCAGTTCTACTTGTAACTTACCAGCACCAGACTGAGCGCGTTGAGCAAAAATATCTAAAATTACTTCGGTGCGGTCTACTACCCGGACACCAATTTGGGCTTCTAGGTTACGGACTTGGGCTGGTGAGAGGTCGCGGTCAAATACAACTAGATTTGCCCCTAAAGTTTGGGCAGTTAAGGCAACTTCTTGAACTTTACCTTCACCGACTACTGTTTGAGGATGAATACGCGATCGCTTTTGTTGTACTGTCTGTAGTACATCGCCCCCGGCTGTATCTACTAACCGTGCCAATTCTGCCAAGGTGTCTTGGAATTGTAGCGGAGTCATTTCATCGGTCATGACTCCCACAATTAGCACGCGATCGTGGTCAACATCTACTTCTTGGGCAACGAATTCGCGCTGAAATTCTGCTTCTAGATTTTCTACTAAATCGATAAAGTCTTGCTGTGCTAACTCATCCAAACTCAGAGGTTGTGACACAGTCCAGGTTGGAGATTGGATATTGTTAGACCCAGTCTTTAACACAGCAGGGCTAGTAATGAGCGCACGAGAATCTTGGGGTGTCAAGTGAGCTAAATAAGCTTCTTTGACGTACCCAGTCGCACCGCCACCTCTACGTGTAAATCCTGCCCCAGTAATATTGAGTACTACCAGGACATCTAACCGTTGCAAAGCCATTGCTGTCAGTGCCGCTTCATTAGGCGGTTCTGGCTTCAAATTAGTAGCTATACAACGGATACCGCTAAGTCGTTCTGCACCATAACGGGGCAATTCTAGCGGTGGGATTTGCGTTTGACGCGGTGTGCCTACCCCCACACGTATCACTTGTCCGCGACGGTTGAGATAGGCACACACAGGCTGATTGAGTTCTGTACTAATTGCTGCCAGACGCTGAGAGAAATCGGACGTACTGATGCTATCGCCCGGTATGCGTTGGTGATACAGCCGCTGTAGTTGCTTTAGCTGGCTGGACTTTAAACCTTGGAGATTTCCGTAGATAGTCTCTATAGGCGTTTCTGACCAGTAAATGGCCCCCCGAATCCTTCTTTGTTTATTTTACAACATCCCTAAAACCCAAAACTATATCTTAAGGGGGTTGCGTAGTGATTTAATCACATTTACTTCTTAATGTAACTAGTCTTTAATGTTATAATTCCATCCCGGCTAGGGTGATGAAGTACTCTTAGTACTCCTGAATAGAAAACTTGAATTTAGTTTGATTTTTATGACTAACTCAACAGAAAATTGGTATGTTGTCAAGCGTCCTGCTGGTAATTGCGAGATAGTCTCTAACTTAGATGCAGGAACTTCCGAGCCAGAAATTATCGAAAAGTGGGGGCCGTTTAGTTCCCAAGGAGATGCGATCGCACGTCGTATAGGATTAATTAGGGCTGGCAAATGCCAACCCCAATAACAGAAAAATGGGGACTGGGGATTAGGTATTGGGAATTACCCAAATCCTGAGGCAATAGCATACCAGTCACAGACAGTTATTTAATTTTTATCAGCACTTGTGGTTGTGGTACCTTTAGCCGCAATTTGTTTGTTTAACACTTCTACAGCTTTGGCATATTGCAAGTCTTCTAAGGTTGCGAGTTTGTCACGTTCGCGGAGCCACAAATCTTGTCTTTGAGCATCGGTCAATTCGACTTTGACATCGGGATCAATGCCGTGTTTGTTAATATCTTTACCACTGGGGGTATGGTACTTAGCAATTGTTACCGCTAATCCCGAGCCATCTTCTAGGGGGCGTACTGATTGTACTAAACCCTTGCCAAAGGTCTGCGTGCCTACCAAAGTAGCGCGCTTGTTGTCTTGTAAGGCACCTGAGAGAATTTCACTAGCACTGGCGGAACCTTTATCGACTAAAACCACCATCGGTTTATCTGTTAAAGCACGCCCATTGGCTACTTCTCGTTCTTGTTCACCTTGGCGGTCGATAGTAGAAACAATTGTTCCTTTATCCAGCCACATCCGGGCAATTTCGACACTGGAGAACAGTAAACCACCTGGATTGCCGCGTAAATCTAATACGTAACCAACAACTTTTTTGGTTTCTAAATCCTTGATGGCTTGTTGCATTTCCTTGCCAGCATTAGCACTGAACTGGTTCAGGCGAATGTAACCAAGGTTACCTGCAGGGCTAGTTTTTTGCGAATATTTAACGGGATGAATTTCTATTCTTGCCCGTGTAATTTCAAAATCTTTAGTTTGACCGCTACGCCTAATAGTTAATTTTACTTTTGTCCCAGCCGCACCTCGAATTAGAGATACAGCTTGGTTAGTATCCATTCCTTGAGTACTTTTACCATCAATTTTGAGAATCTCATCTTTAGATAAAATCCCGGCTTTAAAAGCTGGGGTATCTTCTATAGGCGCAATCACGACTAACTGTTTAGTTTTTTCGTCTTGACTAATTGTGATACCAATACCTGTAAGTTCCCCAGAGGTATCGACTTGCATATTTTTAAATTCATCTGGATCCATAAACCGGGTGTAGGGATCATCTAGCTTTTTGAGCATTTCCCGGATGGACTTATAGGCTTCTTTTTTACTACTGTAAGACTTACTTAAATATTCTTTCCTTACAGCCTGCCAATCTACCTGATTAAAAGTACCGTCTACGTATTGGCGCTGAACAACTTGCCAAACTTCGTCTATCAATTCCTTGGGACTGTTATTTAAAGCCTGACCTCGTGAGTGAATCCCAAGACTTGTAACAGCAATAGTTGAGAGCGTCACTGCCGTAGCACCCAAAACCAGCTTACTTTTTGTAATCACCATAATGACAGCTGCGCCAGAGGAAAATTTGTATAGTCAGTATGCCCAATCTAACACAGGGTATCACTGTAACAGACGAGCATGTATTCTTATTACAGCAAAATACTTGGCAATCCGGCGACCTTTGTGGTCGCCGTTACGCAAATCTTAAGGATCTACCCAACGCCCATCGGATTTGATGAGGTTAATTAATTCCTCTACTCCCTTATCTTCTGGGACTTTTTTGATTTCTTCTCTGCCACGATATAAAGAAATATAACCAGGAGTCTTGCCTACATAGCCATAGTCTGCGTCTGCCATTTCACCGGGGCCATTTACAATACAACCCATCACTGCAATGTCTAAACCGGTTAAGTGTTTGGTTGCTTCTCGAACTTTGTGTAGGACTTCTTCCAAGTTAAATAAAGTACGTCCGCAGGAAGGACAAGCTACGTACTCTACCATAGTTTTTCGCAGGCCTAAGGCTTGCAGTATGCTATAGCAGACCGGAATTTCCTTCTCTGGTGATTCTGTGAGTGAGGCTCGAATTGTGTCGCCAATGCCATCAGCCAGTAATGTGGCAATACCTGCTGTAGACTTGATTCGTCCGTATTCACCATCCCCGGCTTCTGTGACACCTAAATGCAAGGGATAATCCATACCCAGCTCATCCATGCGCTTGGCCATGAGACGATAGGCAGCTACCATGACTGGTACGCGCGAAGCCTTCATGGAAATTACCAAATTGTGGAAGTTGAGAGATTCACAAATACGGATGAATTCTAAAGCTGATTCCACCATCCCCTCTGGGGTATCGCCATAGGTAAATAGCATTCTCTCCGCGAGAGAACCATGATTTACCCCTATTCGCATAGCTTTCCCTTGATCTCTTAAAGAAACCACCAAAGGTTCTAGGGTTTCACGGATTTTGTCACCAATTTCATCAAACTCTGTTTTGGTGTATTCGCCTCTATTAGTATTTGGCTTTTCAAACACATATAAACCGGGATTAATCCGTACTTTTTCGATGTGCTTGGCAACTTCCAAAGCGATTTTCATACCGTTGTGATGTACATCAGCAACTATAGGTACATCTCGGTATGTTTTAATAAGTTTTTGCTTAATTTCCGCTAAAGCTTTGGCGTGAGCCATACTAGGCACAGTAACGCGGACAATTTCGCAACCAATTTCGTGCAAACGACGAATAGCTGCTACTGAACCATCGATATCTAAGGTATCTTCGTTGATCATCGACTGTACTACCACAGGGTAGCCACCCCCAATGATGACATCCCCCACTTTTACCGGACGAGTTTTACGTCGCTTAATTGTGGTATCAAAGTTAGGTTCGCTAGATGTGGTGTTTACAGTTGTAACTGTGGGCAGAGTTTGCATAACCTCATTAGGTAAATTTGCTGTAGCGAAAATATCAAATTTCAAAATCTCTGTTTCTCAGATTGCCACAGCTGGGGCGCTTTTGGTCAATTACTGTGCAAAAAAAAAAGAATGTGAGATAAGACTAGAAATAAAGAAGATTTATCGATTTTTTTTGTCAGGGGAAATAGCCTATTTACTAGCCTTTGCTAGTTGATAGGAATCACTTTATTACTGAGTTATAAATGATAACACTAATGCTAATTAGTTTATTAAATCAGCTTACATAATTTTTATCTATGAGATGCATCAAGCAGCAGCTTTCATTACTACGGCATTTTACGAGTATATAATTAACTCATTCCCCTTCAGAGGATGAAATAAATCAACAAATTACTATTCATTAATAGTTCAAATATTGATATTTATCTCATTTAATATAGATGCTCGACTTCTGGGGGAAAGCCAAATATTTCTGCTTCATCTACATTTTGATATTGCAGAATATCTTTAACTTTATTTTCTGGCATTTTGGGATTACAGAATATAGCATCAGCCCTGTATATCTCACTCAAATCAGTTTCTCTTTCGTCGGTATTGGAGAAATTAGCCTAATTCATCTTGGTTGATCAGGGCGATCGCACAATCTGGCTTTTTATAATACAAATATACTATCAAGACTATGGACGAGCAAAAGACGAAACGCGATCGCAATACTACTCGGTTAAGCATTGTGAACTCAAAATTGGTTTTGGGGAAAAGGTTAAAGGTTAAGGGTTAAAGGTTTTTTCTTTCCCGTTTCCCATTCTCCTTTTTACCCTTAAACGACAAGTATTGAAATGCGATCGCTCTTGGTTAAGTTAATGACAATTATCTACTGCTGAAGTTGTGTAAGTCGGATAAGCTAGGGAGTTACAGAGGCGATCGCTCTCACAAATTGTTACATTAAACTTAATCTAACTTCAATATGAATACTCAAAGCACAACCCAACTGCCAATTCCCCCATACTATCAACCTGAAAAAGTGGGTGAAGTTTGGCGTGTACCCTATCAAGAACGCGCAGCACAGGCTGAAGCATGGGCAAAACAACATCATGTCCAGCCAGCAGCTTTAGATAAGCGTCGTATTTGTCTGCTATTAATTGATGTGCAAAATACTTTCTGCATCCCAGAATTTGAATTATTTGTAGGCGGAAAATCTGGTATGGGAGCAGTAGAAGATAATCAACGCTTATGTGAATTTATTTATTGCAATTTAGGATTCATTACTAAAATTACTCCTACCTTAGATACTCATACAGCTACCCAAATTTTTCACCCGATTTTCTGGATAAATTCGGCTGGAGAACACCCCATACCAGCAGCAACAAATATTACTCTCCAAGATGTAGAGCAAGGTATTTGGCAAGTTAACCCTGCAGTTGCTTACAGTATTACTAGAGGTAATTACGAATTATTAGAAAAGCAGGCTTATCACTATGTGAAACAGCTAAGTCAAAATGGGAAATATCCCCTCACCGTTTGGCCGTATCACTCAATGTTAGGCGGGATTGGTCATGCTTTAGTTTCTGCAGTAGAAGAAGCAATTTTCTTCCATTGCATTGCACGTCAGAGTCAAACGCAATTTGAAATTAAAGGCGAGAATCCCTTAACCGAAAATTATTCGATTTTACGTCCAGAAGTATTAATAGGGTTCGATCAAAATCCTCTGGCGCAAAAGAATACGCATTTAATTCAGCAACTTTTAGAATTTGATGCTGTAATTATTGGTGGTCAAGCTAAAAGCCACTGCGTCGCCTGGACAGTTGACGATTTATTAACAGAAATTCAACAGGTAGATGCTACCCTCAGTCAAAAAGTTTATCTCTTAGAAGATTGCACTTCTCCTGTTGTAGTTCCTGGCATTGTTGATTATACAGAACAAGCTGATGCTGCTTTTAATAAGTTTGCCGCAGCCGGAATGCATATTGTCAAATCTACCGACTCGATCCAATCCTTTTTTTAAAGTACTACTCTATTTTTTTAAATAAGCTTTTGGATCTTGAGCTGTCCAACCAAGAGATGAGCTGGAACGTACTTCAAAATGCAGGTGGGGTTGTTTAGCTGCTGGTTGTCCAGTCGTTCCCACAGTTCCCAGGACATCACCTTTTTTCACTTGCTGACCAGCAGTCACCTTGATGGTGTCAAGATGGGCGTAGCGGCTTTGCAACCCACCACTGTGATTAATAATGACCAACTTGCCATAGCTACCTTGTTCCTTAGCAAAGGCGACAACTCCGGGTGCGATCGCTTCCACGGGTGTACCAACGGCGGCTACCAAGTCTACCCCACTATGGAAAAAGACTTCACCGGAATGAGGATTAATTTGCCAGCCATAAGGTAACGCCACAGTAGTGGCTGCTGATAAAGGATACCCACTTAGTTGGGTAGGCGGCTGATTAGTCTGAGGAGGCGCAGCGACAACGCGATTTGATGCACCATTCACCCCAGGAACAAATACAACTCTAGGGTCTTTTTGACAACCATTGATTTCAAACATAGCATCAGCACGCACTTTGTACTTTGCTGCTACTTGTCGCCAAGTTTGACCTTGAGGCACTTCGACTACAATTCCATTGTAGGGAGGAATCTGAAGTTCACTACCAACCGTCACTGCGCCGTTTTTCACAGATGGGTTCATCACGGCGATAGTTGCTGGAGCTAGTTTATAGAGTTGCGCTATACTCTCTAAGGTTTCGCCACGAGCAACTGTATGGCGCTGGAAACGAGACAAGGCTGGAGTTGGACAACTCTCTACAGCAGATGTGGAGCTTGGTGATGAGAGTATAGATCCTAGCCCCAAAGTGCTGACTAAACTACAGATAAACACTAAACGGTAAGGACGAGTCATGCCTACTAGTTAAAGAGAGTTTTAATTTTTAATTTTAAACTTGGGTATTGGTGAGTAGAAGCTGATGGGAAGCTAGTAGTTCCCTGAAAATGTTGTGGAAGGTAGAAGAATTACTGAAGCTTCTCCGATTTTTTGTTGACTGTTCTGTTAAATTGCTCTGTCCACTCGCTGTTTGCTTGACTAAACTTATAAATTAGTAGCCGCATTGCTATCTTTAGAGCGAAATTATTATGAAGTTATCTTTAAAGCAACTGGCCGTCTACATATCTTTACTGGTAATTGGCGGTGGTGCAGGTTTGTTAGGTAGTGGTTATCTCCTACCAAAGCGTTATTCGTTTCAAGAACTAAAAAATGTTACCGCAGCTTTACCTTCAGAATCAGTAAACCCTCCTGCTTATAGCGGGCCAATTGGGAATACTGGTGGTGATAATGTGAATTTTATTGCTACGGCTGTACAAAAAGTTGGGCCGGCTGTAGTGCGAATTAATGCTACCCGCAAAGTGGCAAATCCCATTTCTGACGCTTTAAAAAATCCTTTGCTGCGCCGCTTTTTTGGTGAGGATGAGCAACCAATGCCAGAAGAAAGAATTGAGCGAGGTACGGGTTCAGGATTTATTTTGACAGAGAATGGTTTATTGCTGACTAATGCTCATGTAGTAGCAGATACCGATACTGTCCAAGTAACCCTCAAGGATGGGCGAACTTTTGAGGGCAAAGTGCAGGGCGTAGATGCAGTTACAGATGTAGCTGTAGTGAAAATCCAAGCAAAAAAATTACCTACAGTCAAGCTAGGTAATTCACAAAATTTGATACCAGGGCAGTGGGCGATCGCAATTGGTAATCCTTTAGGTTTAGATAATACTGTCACTATTGGCATTATCAGCGCTACCGATCGCACTAGCGCTCAAGTTGGCGTACCAGAAAAGCGCGTCAGCTTTATCCAAACTGATGCAGCAATTAATCCCGGTAATTCTGGCGGCCCTTTATTAAACGCCCAAGGTGAAGTTATTGGTGTGAATACAGCAATTCGTGCTGATGCTCAAGGTTTGGGTTTTGCGATCCCCATTGAAACAGCTGCCCGCATCGCTAACGAACTGTTTACCAAAGGGCGTGTAGATCATCCTTTTTTGGGAGTAGAAATGACAGATTTGACTCCCACCAAAAAAGAGCAGATTAATCAAGAAAATAAGCTGAATATTCAACAAGATGCTGGTGTGGTCATTAAAAGTACCCTGGAAAATTCACCAGCAAAACGCGCCGGACTGCTTCCTGGCGACGTGATTCAAAAAATCAATCGTAAACCAGTTAAGACAGCAGCCCAAGTTCAAAGACTAGTCGAGTCTAGTTCTGTAGGAGACACGCTAGAAATTGAAGTTAGCCGCGAAGGTAAAAATCACATCTTCAAAGTACAACCAGGGGCTTATCCGCAAAAGAAGTAGCTAGAGGTAAGGGCTAGGGGCTAGAGGTAAGGACTAGGGGCTAGAAAGTTAGAGAAAAATAATTTAATAACTGATAATTCTAGCGGCCGACTCTTGACCCTTGACTTTTACCTATTGACTAGACAAATGGTCTAACTGCATCCTCTGTTCCATTTGACGCAGGAAATAACCAGTCATCATTGCTGACGCTAAAAGGCCTGCAAGGTTTTCCCTATCTGTTGTGATTTGCACGTTAAAATTTTCCGGGGGTAGCATTCCCACTAGCCCTTGAACATTCTGCGAAATTATTTGTTTAATTTCAGGACTAACGGACTGGGCAACGCGGGCCATAACTTCCGGCGACTGATGCTGTAGATATTTGAGCAACTGATTGGGATTTTCCTCAAAATAGTCGTTTAGAAGCTGGTTAGGGTGTTCCTCAGAGTTGTCATTCAAAAAGTCAGGATTAAACTCCATTGGCAGTTTTTTGTAGCTTAGTTGCTGATTCTACTCTAAACCATAGTCAAAGGGTAATGCATTCCCCACGGGTATAACCTGTTGATTCTACCCTCAGGAAGGCGGCTACCTGATTTCTAGCAGAGCAAGTCCCTGTAATAAGGATTTACAACTATTTTACGCTGAACTTTAGTGGCTAGCGGTGGTTTTGATATTGGTAAATGTTTCAGTATCAGTACCCAATACTGCTCGGTTAAGGATTTTAAACTCTTAATTTGGTTTGGGGAAAAGGTGAAAGGGTAAGGGTTAAAGGTTTATTTCTTGCCCCTTTTCCCCTTCCCCTTTTCCCCTTAACCGACAAGTATTGTATCAGTACCATCTATTCTGCTACTGCTTCTGCTTTCAGTTCTAGATCTAACTCTAGTTGTTGTTCTTGTTGATTTTGGGCAAGTATTTGTGGAAGTTGCTCAATTTGAAAATACTGATGAAATTTAGGTGTTACTTGTAACGAATACGAGCGAGAATCGCTATCTCGGCGCTTGCGAACAAAACCAAGTTCCACAAGTTCCGGGACATGTTGATATACTCCCGAACCCCGTAAGTTAATTAAGTCGCTTTGGAGTATGGGGCTATTGAGGGCGATCGCAGCTAAAGTGCGTAGTGCACCTAAACCTAATTCAACGGGAATTAGCGTTTGCACTAAGTCATGAAAATCAGACCGCAGTTGCAAACTATATCCATTGGGTGTCTCTACGACTTCTAGGGCGCTGTCTCGACGGGCATAATCGTCAATGAGTTCCATCATGCCTTCTTCAACCGTAGCGCGATCGCACGCGGCATACTCGGCGATTTCACCGAGCGACAAGGGCTTACCCTTCAAATAGAGAATTGCTTCTATCTTCGTCGCTGTGGCTGTATTCATTAGTCGTTAGTCATTAGTCATTAGTCATTAGTCATTAGTCATGTGTATTTGACAACTGACACCTGACGCAAGACGAGTTCTAAGTGAGTGGGATGCTATCATAAATATTATGATTTGTCAATAAATATTGGGCATGGGGCATTGGGCATGGGGCATTGGGCATTGGGTAATCAATAATTACTTTTTCCCCCTCATCTTCCCCAGTCCCCAGTCCCCAGTCCCTATTCCCTACCTTTAAGAATAAATTCTGCGATCGCCAAATCTTGGGGAGTGGTGACTTTGAGATTTGTCTCTTCACCCTGAACAATTCGGACTTCAATGCCACATTTTTCAAACAAAGCAGCATCGTCTGTGACTTCCCAACCTTGGCGTACACCTTCGGCGTGGCACTGTTTCAACAGCTTGACATCAAAGCCTTGAGGTGTTTGTGCTGCCCACAATTGACTTCGGTCAGGTGTACTTTGGATAATGCCATTCTCGCCGACGACTTTAATCGTGTCTTTGACTGGTATTGCGGCAATTAACCCAGGACAGTGACGAATAGCTTCCGCACAGGCGTTGAGTAAATCTGGGGTGGCTAAACATCTCGCCCCATCGTGAATTAAAACTTGCTCTGCAGCTTCTGGAAGCGCCTGTAAGCCATTGTAAACAGATTCCTGCCTGGTTGAGCCACCAGCAATTAATTCCACTGGTTTATTGAGCTTTAAATCAGCGAGGATAGCTTTTAAGTCATCCCAGTCAGTGGGTTGGGAAATAATTCCAATCCAACTGATGCTACTAGCTGCCTCTGCAGCTTTGAGAGTCCAAGCAATAATGGGTTGCGATCGCACTGTCAAGAGGAGTTTATTGCGGTCACTCCCCATTCTTTTTCCTAAACCTGCTGCGGGAATTAGTAAATACACAGAACTTCTTAAATCGTAAAACTGGGGATTGGGGACTGGGGACTGGGGACTGGGGACTGGGGATTGGGGACTGGGGAACTCGGGGCCCCCTCTGGGGATAAGGGGTAATGGGGACTAGGGATCGGGGACTGGGGATGAGGGAGATGAGGAAGCAGGGGGAGAAATTTTTATTAACAATTACCCATTACCCATTACCTATTACCTATTACCCAATGCCCCATGCCCAATTCCCAATTCCCGATTCCCTAATACCTATATTCCCCTAAAATAGGGAGCGAGTAAGCGTAAATAAATATTATGCGAGTAGTAGCCCTTGTACCTGGCGGAATTGGCAACCAAATTCTTATGTTTCCGGCTCTAGATGAACTGAAGCGCTATTACCCAAACGCTCAGATAGATGTCGTGGTGGAACCCCGGTCAAAGGCAGCTTACCGGGTTAGTAAGTCGGTGAATGAGGTATTGACCTTTGATTTTAAAGACCGCAACAGTTTGGCGGATTGGGGTAACTTAGTGGGCATTATTCGCGATCGCGAATACGATGTGGCCATTACAGTAGGACAAAGCTGGTTAGTAGGACTGTTTCTGTGGTTAACAGGAATTCCTACCCGGATTGGCTATCAAGGTAAGGGTGCAGTTTTTCTCACTAATACTTTACCTTTCCAGTCATCTCAGTATTTAGCAGTGGGTTATCACAATTTACTGCAACCGTTAAACATTCAAACTCCTTGTCCAGAATTGTCCTTAAATGTCCCCAAACCCGATATTGAGTGGGCACAACAGGAACAAAAACGCTTAGGTGTGAATGAAACGGGCTACATCTTGATTTATGCTGGCTCTAGTCTGTCAGCTTCAGCTAAAAGCCGAAATCCCGTTTATCCTGTAGAAAACTGGCAGCAGATAATACAAGAGTGCCAACGCAAGCAACCAGATTTGCCTATAGTGATTTTTAAAGGCCCTGAAGATGAACAAATAGTGCGATCGCTTTTGGATTCCTGCCCAGATATTAAGGTAACTTCCCCTGATAATATTGGTAAGCTAGCCACGATTGTTACTGGAGCAAGTTTGATGTTGACTACTGACAGCGCACCTCTGCAACTAAGCGTGGCAGTTCAGACTTATACAATTGCGCTGTTTGGCTCTACAGATCCAGCACAAGTGTTACCAAAAAGCGAGAAATTCCTGGCTATTAAGTCTCCTACAGACAAAATTGGCGATATTTCACCCAAAGTAGTGTTAGAGAAAATCTGGAATGGTTAAACCAGCATTTTTCTGAGACGGCGATGGTATATGAGATCCAATTAAGGCAATTCTGTTAATCATGAATCCCTGCAATTAAAGCCTGTTTGTTCGTGATCCACATCTTTTCAATATCTCCCTGCGTTGGCTAATCGCCTGGAAAATTGTCTTCCTAGGCGATTAGCTCCATTAATCTCACGCTGATTGCGTAAATGGTGTTATTCCTAATTAATTAGATTTTTACGTTTAAGCAACTACTGAAGTGCTAGGTAGGATTTAGCTAATTATGACATTTGCTGCAAAGAAAATATGTGGTAGCGGCAAAGGTTTTAATGTTAATAAATTTTAAAAAATTACTTTTTAAAAAAAATAACTTTATTTTTTTTAAAATCGTTAGTTTCAATGTAGTTTTGGGCAAAGTAAAAATTAGATGACTCTAATCATCTGTATTTGACCTAGGCTAGAGCAAATCGAGATTGAATCAATTTCCTTGCTATTAAAGAGGATAAAGAGCAATTAATCGTTAAGGCTGAAGTTTTTACCAAGTCTCTATTGCTCATCAGGTTTTACTCAGTTCCCAATGCCTAGAAAATAAATAGTAACTTTAGGCATTTTGCTTTAATCAAGGAATTTGCAGTTGTGTTACGAAATAAATTACCCACAGTCTAAGATTTACATGAAAACCGAAAAGATTCAGCAACTCAGTAAATAGAACTGAGAATAAGCAATTGCTGGGCGATCCCCGCATTATCATCAGCAACAGATATAGCAGATGTAGTTTGGGCGAAGCGCAGCGCAACCCAACATGAATCTTGAAAGCTTAATCTATATTTTTGTGCTGGGTTTCCTTACCTCAAACACCAGTTGCTACAACGAGGGGAATCGGTGCGTTGCTAGGGTTCCCCAACCTACGTATCTGGTGAGATGGCGATCGCACGGCTGTATGATCACCTAATCTTTTTAGCAGGTAAATATAATTCCCTATATTAGTGTTCCCTAGTGACCGTATTGTCTTGAGGCAGATGCATTTTCCATGACTGACGTTGAGTTATAAAAAGGAAAAATCAATGGCGATTCGATTACATGGCTTTCTTAATAGTTCCAAGCGTTACTTTCAAGTAGAAAGTCAGCCGCATCATATCACTGGAATTTTTAAGAGAATCATGCACTCTCAAAGCTTATATCGCTGCGAATTTACTGATGTCCATAGCGCTTATTATGAAGATGAAGCGGACGGAACTATAACTTTCTACCAAGCAAATCAAGATAAAAACAGTCAGCCAGGTATTTGGACTTATCTTGTTTATGAATGTCTAGAAAGTGAAGAAAAAGTATTTAGTGATACTGTAATTGATACAAGTATCAGCCATTTGCTGGTACTATTAGCTGGTCAAAAGCTACCGCAAGTTACTGTTAATATTTGTGAATATCTTAATTATAAAAATTATGACTGCGAATATTTAGATGTGCAGCTGCCTTCTGAGTTGAATAATCAAACAGGGAGAGAAATTGCTCATCTTTTGTTAGAGGAGATGAAAGCTTTCAAAGCATCATCTATTTTTAAAGAAGATATAGGGAAAAAATACCAGCAAGCTGTATTAGAAGGATTTATGCAAGCTGCACGGGAAATTTTAGCTAAAAATGGTACAGCTAAAGATTTTGAAACTGCTCAATATGATGTGCTAAATAAAATCCCTATTGATGATGTAGCCAACTTAATTATTGCTTATAACGATTATCGAATATGGCAGGCTGCTTTACCCAGTAAATCTAAAGCAGTCGAATTTGCTTTTAAAACAGCATTAAATTTAATTTGTCAGATTAAGTAATCTCAAATCTATGCAATTAGCTGTAGGGAATTTACATATAACGTCCCTACAGCTAATGCTTTGATATGTTTAAAATGCCTCAAAGAAAGCATCATCTAATTCATAACCAAGCATTTGCGCTAGGGATTTGAGGCGTGATTGACTTGGTAAACCCTGCTGTTTTAACCAATCACTTAAAATAAATATTTTGTGCATCAGAAATATTTCTAGAGCTTCGGGATTAAACTGAATCCCTTCTTTAGCACTAAACTGGTGTGGTACCAGCATGGCGGTGTAACGGGCAAATTCTCCAGCCTTCCAATCTAAGAGAAATGGTAGCCAGGGATATTTAGCATCCAGGCGAACAAACCACAGCCGCACTTCAGGAACCTCCGAAAGTTCGCGGGGATCGCTGGGTTCTAAGGCATATTTGATATCGAAGCGTAGTTGCTGTTCTTGGGATACAATCGCTTGCTCTTGGAATATTTTTTCAATTACCGTTGAGACGGGCGACAGATCCAGATTGTTAATGGAATCAGTATTAATTGCGATCGTGATTGTCATTGACTCAGCAGCCACTTTATTTATGCTCAACTGTAGGCTTGAGAATACACAGTAGCAGCTTTCAGGTATCGTTGGTATATTTACCGCGAATTTACCCAGATTTTCAATTGCAAAATTAAAGACGCGAATAATATCGCGTCCCATAACGTCTTTGTCTATTTGCCGAAATTTAAAGGAATATCATCTTTCTAAGAGTTATTGGCATCCGTTTCCCTGCTAGACCTCCTGTTGCAAAGATGAGGTAGTCTGTGGCTAAGAATGACATATTGCCATTTGCACTTTGTGTTTGCCTAAAGTTTATACCTATTAACATTAATGCATTCATATTTAATACCTAAAGGTATAAATTCTATGATTTGCATATTCTCATCCTTGAAATTTTTATTTGCTCTAGTTACTTACTCCATACAAATTACACATTAAATACTGAATACTGAAAGTGAAGAAAATCTTAATTTTGATTTGCGCGATATCAATATTAATTTTCGGATTTCTGTATTCACCTGTTAGACATTATGTAAATTTGCGGACGTTATGTTAATACGTGGATATGCTGAAATTTTAGGGTATGGGACAATGATTTCCGTGTTAATTACATTACGATTTTTGATTGGCGATGCTAAAAGAAAATCTCTTGCTTTTTCTGTAGTTAAACCACTCGACTGATGTTTTGCGCTAGAGGGTTTATTAGCAAGGATTTAGGGAATTTAAGCTCTTACTGATAAATTCCCAGGTACCCAAATATTAAAAAAAGTTGAAAATAAAACCTATTTATAAAGTAAATATTAAATTATCTCAGGTAGGTTAAGCTCACTATGATGTTTCATTTTTGAATGATTCAAATATTTTTTGCATGATGATACATGAATCAATCGTTCACGATTCCTAGCAATCCTGATAAATTGAGTTGATTTGTACCAAGTTACTGAAAAAACTATTTTAAATTAGGGCTAGTTGCTACTCTTACTTATCGTATTTTTATCATATTGAATGTAGCTTATACAACTTTAACACTGAGAATATTTCTGCTAAAAAGGTCAACAGACAATCAATATTTCTTGACCTTGCAGGCAAAAAAGAGACGAAAAAGCTTGCCCTTAGTGGACATTACTCACTATTTTAAGCTAAAGTTGTAATGAGTTTGCTTTAGACTAGGATGTGACAAAACGACAGTCAACAAACAAAAAAATTTTTGCCCTAGCCTGTGATTTTCGCAGCGTTCAAAAGCAATCGCCCAGGTAGAGGTGCAAAGTAATAGGAATATCCTCGCATATACGAATAACCAATTAACCTTGAAATGGGAAAATTAGCCCAATAGTTAACAAACTTATAATATGCAAAAACAAACAATATCTACCAAACCAATTCGTTCTCTAGAAGATGCGCTGGAGCAGTGTCAACTGCTAGGAATGCGGGTTAGTCGCCAGCGGCGCTTTATTCTAGAGCTGCTTTGGCAAGCTAAGGAACATCTATCTGCTAGAGAGATTTACGATCGCTTAAACCAACAAGGTAAAGAAATCGGTCATACTTCTGTTTATCAAAATTTAGAAGCTTTATCTAGCCAAGGTATTATTGAGTGCATTGAACGTTGCGACGGTCGTTTATACGGTAATATCAGTGACTCTCATAGTCATGTTAACTGTCTAGATACTAACCAGATTCTTGATGTGCATATAGAGCTACCAGAAGATTTTGTCCGCCAAGTTGAACAGCAGACTGGAGTACGGATTACTGATTACAGTATCAACTTTTATGGTTACCGTAACCCGCAAGCAAGCTGATTGGATATAGTCAATTGGACGGGGGAACAGGGAATAGAGACGAAAGTTGACTGTAATTGACGAAATGAAGTATTAGCTCAGTAGTCTAGATAACTTTGACAGCTACGTAGTTAGCATTTTAGTTATTGAATCAAAGCTGCAGAGGTTGCTTGTAATAACTATGATGCTGGGTACGAAAACAAGTCACAATGGGTAGGACTAACCAAAATACCAATGCTGTTTTCTCACTCAGGTAAAACAGCCTATCTGTTGTTGAACAGACTATGAGCGATCGCCCTTTAAAATTATTGTTAATTGACCAAGACCCTATTTTCCGGTTGGGACTGCGGGTAGCATTGGCAGAAATTCCGAATTTGCAAATAGTATCGGAAGTTGAAACAGATACGGCTGCTTTGCAAGTTTTAGCAGAAATCGCCCAGCAAGAACCGAATTATGTCAATTTAGTGGTTTTAGAATTAGGTAATCCTCGCTTTCCTCAGCTTCAGCAGCAGGGATTACAATTTTGTAGACAAATAAAAGCTTTATACCCAAATTTACCTCTACTACTCCTCAGTTCGGTTACAGAACCGGAACTACTTTTAGCAGCCAAAGCTGCTGGCGTAAATGGATATTGTCCTAAAGGAATTGCTGTTTCTGAGTTGCTTACAGCTATGCAAGCACTAGCGCAAGGTGGTTCTTTTTGGTTTACGGTTGGACTAGTTCAAAACTCAGTACTCCCAACTCAGAACTCAGTACTTACTCAAAATTCCCCACTTCCTTTTGCGAGGTTGCGAAATAATTGGCGTTTGTCTGGGATTGCTTACATTGAAGCTAGCCTGAAGTCAGTGACAGCACAATTGCAAGTGCCAGGATTACCAGTGATGGATCAGGCGATTCTAGCAGGACGGCGACGAGAATTATTAGCAGCGCGTTGGTTGCTGAATCGGTTGCTAGCTGCACCACAAGAAAGACAACCAGAACCGCAAGTCATACCTGATTCTATGCAATTACCGCCTCCTATGACTTCGCCGAGTAATGCGATCGCTCCATCAAATACATCAAATTTAATACAACTACAAGATTCTTTACCTTCATTTAGCCCTAGAACACTGCAATCTAATTTATTTGCAGCTTGTATCACCAAATTACAGTTACCTTTAGAAAATGTTACAGATATACCTTTAGAGATTGATATTCTGCGTGCTAGTAAAAAGCGAGAATTGCTTTATTTAATTCTGCAGAAACTTGCTAAACAGTTGGATGAATTACGCGTTGCTGAGATATCAATCAATCAATTATATGATTTAAAAAAATCTCTGATATATGATTTATGGCAATCCACAGTCGCAGATTTTTTTGGGAGATTTTCTCGTTTGCAAGTAGGCGATCGCAACTTAGAAATAGTTAATATATTGCTACAAAATCCGCAACCAATCCAAACAGTAATTCTGCAAAAAATCCCTTTAGTAATGGATTTATTTACATATTTGCTATTTCAGAGAGATTTGCAAATAGATAATACTTCTTACCCAGCAGATAGCCCAGAAGCAGAGTCACAGGCATTAATAATTTTAGAGAACTTCTTAATTCAAGTAGCTAATGGGGTAATACAACCGCTACTTAATTATTTTGCTGATGTAGAAGTGATTAAACAAGATTTTTATGACCGCAGATTAATTTCTACCAGAGAAATTGAACGGTTTAGAAATGATTTGTCTTGGAAATATCGTTTAAATAATTATATTAATGAGCCGACGGCAATTTTTGAAAGCCGCTATGAGCTATTTGTATTTGCACCGCGTGGGATTGCGAAAACCTCAATTTATGCGCCTCGTAATCAGGAATTAACCCAACTATCTGGGATGCCACTAGTGGTAACATTACTTTTAGAATTTCGGGATGCGATCGCGCCTCGGCTAAAATCACTATTAGCGATTTTTGGTAGTGGTATTGTCTTCATTCTCACCCAAGTTATTGGTCGAGGTTTGGGTTTAATTGGTCGCGGAATTCTTCAAGGAATTGGCACGGTTTCGTTAACAGAAAAAAATCTGAGGCGTAATAGCGATAAGGGGCAGAGAGGATAAATAATTCAAAATTCAAAATTATGTTTGTTCTCTGTTAGCTATTACAAACAGCAAACGCCAAATGACCACTGACAAATGACCAACAATGATTTTATAGGTTTAGCAGCCTCTTATACTTATGCGATCGCACTGCTTCTCTTTGGTGAGGGATTAGGGAGGCTATTTCATGTCCCACCAAATTTGACTCGTAAAATTATCCATGTGGGTGCAGGAATGTGGGTATTTGGTATCCTGCTGCTGTTTCACAGTTGGGAAATAGGCATTGTACCGTTTGCTAGCTTTATTCTCGTCAACTACTTGCTTTACCGTTACCGAATTGTGAAAGCAATGGATACTGATGACAGTTCACCAGGTACAGTTTATTTTGCCATTTCCGTAACGCTGCTGTTTGGATTGCTGTGGCGACCATCTGGGCCAGTAGATAATGTTGCGATCGCGGTGGCTGGAGTCATGGCGATGACTTGGGGAGATGCACTAGCAGCATTAATTGGTAGGCGTTTCGGACAGCATAAATATCAGGTGGGAAGTTCTGTCCGTTCTTGGGAGGGTTCAGTAACGATGTTGCTTGTGAGTACGACAGTAATTTTTTTAGTATTGCTGTTATTACCAAGTTCATCACTGAGTCCTTTAGCAGTAACTTATAGTTTTGAAAAAGCTGTTTTAGCGGCTGTTGTTAGTGGTGCTTTTGCAACCTTAGCTGAAGGTGTTTCACCTCACGGTACAGATAACCTCAGCGTTCCCTTAGTAACCGCAAGTGTTATTTGGTTATTTAACTATTTTTATGTCTAACTTTAAGCTTCATCATTGCCAAAAGTGACACAAGGACTGTCAATTTCTTGTGCTGGACTAAATGAACTACAAAACATTACTCTAGTGCAATTAATACCTGCTTCTTCGGGATGAATACATTCGATAGCGTCTTCTACTTTGATATGAAAAGCGCAGTCATGACAGATACTTTGAGATGGTGGTGTTGGCGGAGATTCCTCATTCATATTGGTCAAGTATTTGAAGATAAAAATTACTCCAAAACAGCAAATAATACTAAAAAATATTTTATAAATTCCAATCGCGACGCACAGCCAAGAAACTTTCGATAAATTCTTGCCAAGCAATGTTACTATTTGACTTTTGTTGATGCCAATCTCTGGCGCATTGCTCAATAATTTCTGTAAAACTAGGATATAAGGGAGACAAATTTTCTAAATGCTGAATTTTAGTATTTTGAGACATTGCTAAAGCAATGAAATTAATTAATTCTCCTGCTTTTGAGCCAAATATTTCTGCTCCTAAAATTTCTCCGTTGCGTAAAACAATTAATTTACAAAGACCTGTAGTTTCGCCCCGAATTTGGGCTGATGCTAATGATTTAAAATATTGTCGTAAAACTAAAATCTCATTGGAATTATATTGCTGTCTTGCTTGTGTTTCTGTTAAACCTATTTTCGCTAACATCGGTTGCAAAAATATTCCTAAAGGAATGCACCGATAATTAACTTGTAATCTTGAGAAAAAGAGGGCATTTTTGATGGCGATTCTCGCTTCATAATTAGCGACATTAGCAAAGTCATAACCACCAATCACATCACCACAAGCATAAATGCGGGGGTTGGTAGTTTGCAGTTTATCATTTACCACTAAATGCCGTTTATACCATTTCACATCTACTGCTGCTAAATTGAGGGATTCAACATTTGGTTGCTGTCCAGTTGCCACTATAATTTCATCAGTTTCTATTGCTTTATCTCCAGCTTGAATCCACTTTTTATCATCAATTCGCATGACTTGAGTGACGGGTGTGTCTGTCAGGACACGCACACCATCAATTTCTAACTGTGCTTGCAATAGCTGGGCAATTTCTGGATCGATATCCGGTAGAATTTGCGGACGTTTGACAACGAGTGTCACATGACAACCCAAGCGCGCTAAGGTTTGCGCTACTTCTATACTTTGGGGAACACCGCCAAGAATAATCCACTCTTTAGGCAATGATTTCATGGCTTTGCAGCGTTCATCAAGGAATTGCCAAATATTCCCTAAAGTCAGGTAATCGGTAGTTGATAATCCTTCAATTTCGGGTATGGCTGGACGAGAACCACTAGCTAGCAAATAAGTGCGTGCGCGTAGTAGACGTTGACTAACGGCAAATACGAGATGAGGGGAAGATTGAAATTGACCACTCTCACAAATAACATCCACTCCCATAGCCGCCAGTTGAGGAAGAGAATGTTGTGCTTCTAAATTAGCGATCGCACTTTTGGCATATAGTATCGCCTCTGACAACACCACAGATATTGGTGTTTGTTCTGGAGTTTCAACTTTAGAGGAATGAATATTCAGCCCAACTTGATTATTGAGATGCTGTGCTAAGTTGCCGATTTCGCTAATCGTTTGGTGATACACAAACCCATAGTTAACTTTGGGTTCTACCAAAGCGACTTTAGCACGTAGTTGGGTAGCAACTAGGGCAGCGTAGCGTCCAGCCAGACTCCCACCAATAATTACAACATCGTAGTCAATAGTCATTAGTTAATCAGCTATTACGCTTTTAAATTACACAATCACTCGTGAGGTTTGTTGACTGCTGACTGTTGACTGATAACTGTCAGCAATTAGCAAGAAAAAATATGTGGTGTTAGATAAGGAAAACTTAGTTAATAGTAATTATTCATAAATTATTTAGTGAGTGGCCAGTGGAAAATTAAAAATCACTGGCCACTAAAAACTGACAACAGAACTCAGCACTCACTACTCATAACTGAGTTTAACGCTGTGAGTAAGCGTTGATTATCGACTTGAGTACGTACAGCAACTCTAAAAAAGCGATCGCCTAGTTCTTTAAAACTCAGGCAATCACGAATTAAAACCTGATGATGCTTGAGTAATTGCTGCTGTAAATCAGAAACAGACTTTTTTGACTCTACCAGTAAAAAGTTAGCAGCACCTTTTCCTGGTGTTAATCCTGGGATGGCTTCTAAACCCCCCAAGAGTTGATTTCTTGCAGGGGGTAACCATAACCAAGTTTGCTGTTGAAATTCCCTATCTTGAAGTGCCGCAATTGCCGCCGCAGCCGCTAACGTGTTTACTGGCCAGGGGTCACGCCACAATTGCCATCTTGATAGGCGGTCAGGATGAGCGATCGCATATCCCAGTCTCAGCCCCGGGAGACTGTAAAATTTTGTGAGCGATCGCAATACTACTAAATTCTCGTATTCCTGTATCAGCGAAATCAGACTTTGTTCCTCTTCGGGAGGTAAAAAGTCCATAAACGCTTCATCTACCACTACCAAACCAAACTGATCCAGATAGGGAAGAATTGATTGCCGCAAAAAAAGTTTTCCTGTTGGGTTATGGGGATTATTAAGGAGTAGCCCTACTTCTTTTAAGTTTTGTGCTTTGTCAAGAAACAATGACAAATACTCCTCAGATTCCCAATTAACAGGGAACTCCAGTAATTGAGCGTTATATGCCGATAGAGTTCGGTAGTAGTCGCCAAAAGCTGGAGTCATAACAACTGTTGCGGCTAATTCTGCCAATTCCCGACCTACTAAAGTCAGTAATTCTGCCGAGCCGTTACCTGGCAGAATAAACTCAGAAGGCAGTTCATGAAAGTGACTGAGAGCTAATCTCAGTTCACTGTAACTAGGGTCTGGATAGTGCCTAAGATTACCAATATGGGACTGAATAGCCGCGATCGCGCTATCAGGTGGCCCCAAAGGGCTAATACTGGCAGAAAAATCCAGAATGGCATCAGGGGGACAGCCAGCCAGCGCTGCTGCCCAAGCTAAATTCCCCCCATGTGCAGGTTGCCGCATCAAATCTAGGTTCCTAAGCAGAAAACCTATGATTTTGGGGGTGCAACCTTTTCCCTAAACAACTTCCCAGCAGAGAAAGCTGGAACTTTAGTAGCGGGAATTTCCATCTTTTCATTAGTTTTGGGGTTACGACCTTCACGGGCTTTACGTTCCCGTGATTCAAAGGAACCAAAACCAACTAGGGTTACCTTATCGCCAGAGGAAACAGCTTCGATAATTGTTTCCAAAGCAGCAGTTAAAACTGCGTCTGCTTGCTTCTTGGTAACGCTAGCCTTTTCAGCTACTGCATCAACTAATTCACCTTTGTTCATATAAACTCCTTGAGGTTTACTTGAGATTCTCTACAGATGCACCCTGATGCATCTTTACCAAAATCTCTGTTTTGGGGGATACAAAAGCCTACCTTTGGGAGCATTTTTACTCAAAATGCCTGCAAATCCCATTGGCTCGACTTTTCAATGAATCATTCTAAGGTGAACTAGCCAGATGTGGATATATGAAACCATTAATTTATATAGATTTCAGGATTTTTTGTGATTTTAGGGTCAATGTTGCCCTCGAAACCACCCATTTTGTAGGAAAAAATACTTAGTGAAAACTCTGGTGTCGGGGGTTGGGGACTGGGGACTGGGGATTGGGGACTGGGGATTGGGGATTGGGGATTGGGGACTGGGGACAAGGGGACAAGGGGACAAATTAAACCCCAAACACCAAACACCCAAACACCCAAACACCCAATTACCAATTACCAATTACCAATTACCAATTACCAATTACCCATGCCCAATGCCCAATGCCCCATGCCCCATGCCCCATGCCCATTTCCTACTTACACCCTAAAGACTCGCGGGTATCTACGCCAGTTTTGGGATTTACGCCGCTAGCTTTAGTGCAAAGTTTTTTAACCTGGATGCCATCTAAGACGGCGTTGGTAAAATCTGCGCCTGTGATGTCTACATCATCGAAGGTGGAACGTAACATCATGGCATCTGTTAACACGGCATCGCTTAAATTAGCGCTTCTGAATTTTGCTAAGTAGGCAATGCCGTTACTAAAATCAACACCATGAAAATTGACTCCCTGTAAGACGGTACCGTTAAACACGCCGCCTCGGAGGTCAGCATTGCTGAAATTAGCGTTTTCTAAGTCAACGTTGGTAAATTCGCTGCCAATCAAGCTTTGCCCTGAGTAATCCTTGCCTTTGAGTTCATCGCCAGCAGAACGGGTAATACTGGAAGAACTTGCAGCTTCGGCTGATAGGGGAAACAAAAAAAGAACCAAAGCTAAGACAAAGCTAGCTACTAGTTGCCAATATTTCATAATTTCTGCTTAATAAATCTCAACATTTACACCTTTAAATATTAAACAGCACTGGAATGAAGGATGAAGTGTGAAATTTTCAGCCCACCCTAAGAGAATTCCCAGAGTCAAATCCTTTAGCTTTTAGCCTTCAGCCGTCATCCTTCAGCCTTTCTCGTAGGATATATACAATGTGAAAGTGCGATCGCAAAAGCAAAAGTACCTGTGGCTAATCAAAAAATAGAAATTGTTCCATCTTTGCTGCGAACCCCTTTATACCAGTTGGGGTTGAAACTCAAAGCCCGCTTTACTAACTTTAGTGGTTGGGAAATGCCAGTGCAGTATTCTGGCATTACTCGCGAACATGAAGCTGTAAGAAATGAAGCAGGAATGTTCGATATTTCCCACATGGGTAAATTTACTCTTCAAGGTAAAAATCCTATTGAGCAGCTACAGAAGCTAGTTCCATCAGAATTAAACCGCTTAAAGCCGGGTCAAGCACAATACACTGTATTATTAAATCCCCAGGGTGGAATTATTGATGACATCATTATTTATTACCAAGGAGAAGACAGTACTGGTAAACAGCAAGTAGCGATTATTGTTAACGCTGGAACTACAGATAAAGATAAAGCCTGGTTATTACAACACCTAGATTTGAATGCTGTGGAATTCCAAGATTTGTCACAAGACAAAGCTTTAATCGCTGTACAAGGGCCAAAAGCGGTTCAATATCTTCAATCTTTTGTAGAAGCGGATTTAAATCCAATTAAAGCCTTTGGTCACCTCCAAGCACCTGTACTAGGAAAAACTGCCTTCCTCGCCCGCACAGGTTACACAGGAGAAGATGGATTTGAGGTCATGGTCGATCCAGAGGTGGGTATAGAATTGTGGCAAAGTCTTGCTGATGCTGGGGTAATTCCTTGTGGGTTGGGTGCGAGAGATACTCTGCGACTAGAAGCAGCAATGGCACTTTACGGGCAAGATATCGACGACACCACCACCCCCCTAGAAGCGGGTTTGGGTTGGTTAGTTCACTTAGATACCAAAGGTGATTTTATTGGTCGTACTGTTTTAGAAGAACAGAAAGCCAATAAATTAAAGCGCCGTTTGGTAGGTTTACAGATGCAAGGCAGGAATATTGCCCGTCATGGTTACCAAGTATTATCTTCAGGTAAAGTAGTAGGGGAAGTTACCAGTGGGACGCTGTCGCCTACTCTCGGTTATCCTATTGCCTTAGCTTACGTACCTTCCCAGGTTGCAACTATTGGTCAGCAACTGGAAGTAGAAATTCGCGGTAAAGCTTATCCAGCAGATGTAGTTAAACGTCCTTTTTATCGCTCAAAAAATCGGGCTTGAAAGGGTATTGGGTATGGGGCATTGGGCATTGGGCATGGGGCATTGGTAATAGGTAATAGGTAATGGGTAATCAGAATTTTCTCCCTCATCCTCCTCATCTACCTCATCCCCAATCCCCATTGCCCCTTATCCCCAGAGGGGGCCCCGAGTTCCCCAGTCCCTTTTTCAAAAATAATCTGTTGTGAATTTGTAAATCTACAGTATGGTTAATTACCAGATATGCCTTGGAATCATGTATTAGCCATAATGTTTTTGATGTGGAGGGGTCAGTAAATATGTCTTTTGAATATCCTCAGGATTTAAGGTACCTGGATACTCATGAATACGTACGCTTAGAGGGCGAAATTGCTACCATTGGTATTACTGAGTTTGCTGTCGATCAATTAGGTGATGTCGTATTCTTGGAATTGCCAGAAGTTGGTGATGCTATTACCAAAGGTGATACCTTTGGCTCGATTGAATCAGTCAAAGCTGTAGAAGAACTGAATGCACCAGTTACCGGCACAGTTATAGAACGCAATGATGATTTGATTGATTCTCCAGAACAAGTAGCTGAAGACCCCTACGGCGAGGCTTGGTTTGTTAAAGTTCGGGTCAACGATCCTGATGAGGTTCATGATGCCTTAAGTGCAGATGAATATCGCGCCCAAGTAGAAGGGGAGTAATGGGGATTGGGGACTGGGGATAAGGGAGATGAGGGGGGTGAGGGAGATGAGGGAGATGAGGAGGAAATTACCGATTACCAATTACCAATTACCGATTACCCATTACCAATGCCCAATGCCCAATGCCCCATGCCCCATGCCCCATGCCCCATGCCCAATTCCCCATGCCCAATTCCCCATTCCCCCAACTTATTTACATTAGTTATTGCAAAATATTAAATAGTAATATCGGGAGAGCAATTTAGTGGTAAGCTACGCCCCTGTTCCTAAGTCTAGCGATCGCCAAATCGCGACTGAAGGGAAACAAGATTTAAATAATTTTAGAAGAAGGCATATTGGGCCTAACTCTGATGATATCGAGCAAATGCTTGGTGTCTTAGGCCTTCCCAGTCTAGATGTGCTGATAAACAAAACTGTGCCCCAAGCTATTCGTTTGCAAGGGGCATTAAATTTACCAGAGGCACAGACTGAGTACGCAGCCCTGGCAAAATTAAAACAAATTGCTGATAAAAATCAGGTTTTTCGCTCATTTATTGGGATGGGATATTACGATTGCATCACGCCTGCGGTGATTGCCCGTAATATTCTGGAAAATCCTGGTTGGTATACTGCCTATACTCCCTATCAGCCAGAAATTGCCCAAGGACGCTTGGAAGCGCTGTTGAATTTCCAAACGATGATTATTGATTTAACGGGTTTGGAAATTGCCAATGCTTCATTACTCGATGAAGCTACAGCTGCAGCAGAAGCTATGAGTTTGAGCTACGGTGTTTGTAAAAATAAGGCAAATACCTATTTTGTCTCCCGTGATTGTCATCCTCAAACTATCGATGTGCTGCAAACAAGGGCTGAACCTTTGGGGATAAATATTATTATTGGTGATCATCAAACCTTTGATTTTGAGCAACCAATTTTTGGGGCAATTCTCCAATACCCTGCTAGCGATGGCACAATCTACGACTACCGCGCTTTTATTGAAAAAGCCCATGCTAAAGGTGCATTGGTGACGGTAGCAGCTGATCCTCTCAGCTTAACTTTGCTGACACCTCCAGGTGAATTTGGTGCTGATATTGCTATTGGTAGCACTCAGCGTTTCGGTATTCCTTTGGGATTTGGCGGGCCTCATGCGGCTTATATGGCAACGAAAGAAGAGTATAAGCGGCAAGTGCCAGGGCGAATAGTTGGTGTATCAAAAGATGCCCAAGGAAAGCCTGCATTACGCCTGGCTTTACAAACCCGCGAACAACACATTCGTCGGGAAAAAGCTACGAGTAATATTTGTACTGCCCAAGTCTTGTTGGCTGTGATGGCGAGTATGTACGCAGTCTATCACGGGCCAGATGGACTGAAGGCGATCGCAGAAAATATCCACAACCTCACGGGAATTTTGGCAGATGGGTTAAAACGTCTGGGTTACAAAATTAGTTCCGAATCTGTCTTTGATACTCTACGAGTGGAGTTAGGGACAAACAACCTAGAAAAAATCTTGGAAGGTTGCCAAGAACGTCATATTAACCTGCGGATTTTTGATGAGACTGCTGTGGGTATCTCCTTAGATGAGACAACTACAGTAGATGACGTTCAAGATTTGTTAGAAATCTTTGCCTTGGGTAAAGATTTATCTTTCTCCATCGCCGAACTAACTGCTGCACCCCTTCCTCTATCCCGCAGTAGCAGTTACCTCACCCATCCTGTATTTAACCGCTATCACTCGGAAACTGAGTTATTGCGTTATCTACACAAGCTAGAAAGTAAGGATTTGTCTTTAACCACATCGATGATTCCCTTGGGGTCATGCACGATGAAGTTAAATGCCACATCTGAGATGATACCAGTCACCTGGGCAGAATTTGGCAAGATTCATCCTTTTGCACCGCCATCTCAAACACGGGGTTATCAAATCCTCTTCCAGCAACTTGAGGCTTGGTTAGCAGAAATTACTGGCTTTGCGGGAATTTCGCTGCAACCAAATGCTGGTTCCCAAGGCGAATACGCCGGACTTTTAGTGATTCGTCACTATCACGCCAGCCGCAACGAAGGACACCGCAACGTCTGCTTAATTCCTACCTCCGCACATGGAACAAACCCCGCTAGTGCGGTGATGTGTGGCATGAAAGTTGTCGCTGTTGCTTGCGACGCTGACGGTAATATTGATATTGCTGACCTCAAGGCGAAAGCAGAAAAGCATAGTCATGAACTAGCAGCCTTGATGGTGACATATCCTTCAACTCATGGCGTTTTCGAGGAAGGAATTCAAGAAATCTGTGAGATTGTCCATAGTCATGGCGGACAAGTTTACATGGATGGCGCGAATATGAACGCCCAAGTCGGAATTTGCCGTCCGGGTGATATTGGCGCTGATGTCTGTCACCTAAACTTACACAAAACCTTCTGTATTCCTCACGGTGGCGGCGGCCCAGGTATGGGGCCCATCGGGGTGGCTTCCCATCTCATCCCCTTCCTCCCTGGACATGTTTCTATCCAAAACAACAATCCAAAATCCAAAATCCGAAATCTAAAATCGACTGGCGCTATAGCTGCTGCACCTTGGGGAAGTGCCAGTATTTTGGTGATTTCTTGGATGTACATTGCGATGATGGGTGCAGATGGATTGACAGAAGCCACCAAAGTAGCAATTCTCAACGCCAACTATATAGCTAAGAGACTTGAGGACTATTATCCCGTTTTGTACAAAGGCAAAAATGGCCTAGTTGCCCATGAATGCATTTTAGATTTGCGATCGCTCAAAAAATCTGCGGGTATCGAAATTGATGATGTTGCCAAACGGCTAATGGACTATGGCTTCCACGCGCCGACTGTTTCCTGGCCTGTGGCAGGTACAATCATGGTGGAACCCACAGAAAGCGAATCGAAAGCAGAATTGGATCGTTTCTGTGAGGCTTTGATTTCTATTCGCCAAGAAATTGCCGAAATTGAAAATGGCAAGATGGATGCTCAAGATAACCTCTTGAAAAATGCACCCCATACGGTAGAAAGCTTAATTACTGGAGAATGGCATCATTCTTATTCTCGCGAACAAGCCGCCTACCCAGCACCTTGGACAAAAGAACATAAATTCTGGCCTGCTGTTGGGCGTATTGACGCTGCTTTTGGCGACCGGAATTTTGTTTGTTCTTGTTTGCCAATGGATGCTTATTCCTAGCAATAGCTGCTGTTAAAAATTAATCATTAAAACTCACGCAAAGGCATAAAGTCTTTGCGTGAGTTTTTATTTTTGAATGAATACCAATTTGAAGAAAGAATGCGACAAATGAGTAGGGGCACGGCACCAGTAAGATATTTTATATGCCAAAAGATTGCGGATGCCGTGCCCTTATAGAGAATTTATCTGTCGCAAACATTATTTGAATTAATATTACATTTTCAATTTTTAAAAAACTATCCTTTGCAGTATTAATAATCATGTTATAATTTCACACCAAAGGTAGAAAAATTTGAAAATTTGACCCCTGTCCGACTACACTAGAAACGTTAATTTGTCCACCATGAGCTACTACTATTTGTTGAGCGATCGCTAGTCCTAATCCAAACCCACCAGTTTTACGGGAACGCTCCTTATTCACGCGGTAAAATCGCTCAAAGATATGGGCTAAATCACTTTGTGAAATACCAATACCATTATCTGCAATTGCAATCACAGCTAGATGATGTTGGGTAAATAACTGTAATTTGACTTCACCACCAGCAGGAGTATACTTACAAGCATTATTGACTAAATTAGTTACTGCTTGACGCAGTAACTCAGCATTTCCATAAATATTTACACGCTCTCTAGTGAGTTCGATTTTAAAATTTAAATGCTGTGCAATCTCATGTTTTACATAATCATCAATTAATTGCTGTACTAAATTTTTTAAATCAAATTTTTGTAAATTCTCTTCAGATAATCTACCTTCATGACGGGCTAAAAATAGTAAATTATCTACCAAATTACTCATTGACTTGGCAATATCAACTATTTTTTGAAAGCGTTGCCGTTGTGCTGCTAAATTATGAGTATTAGACAATGAACCATACTGAGCATTACTAATTACTGCCGCTAAAGGAGAACGCAGTTCATGGGAAGCATCTGCAGTAAATCGCATCAGTTGCGAGTAACTGTGGAGAATTGGTTGCATGGCTAATCCTCCCAACCACCAACCTGTTAGTGCAATAACTCCTAAAGTTGTTGGTACTGCAATAGATAAAACTAACCGTAACTGAGCCAGATTCTCTTCCATTGCTGTCATTGGTATTCCTGCTTGTAAATAACCAATTAACAATCCATTTTGGTAAACAGGTAAAGTGACTTGACGCAGCCAAATGTGAGCATTTTCAGTTTCTAATGTATGGAAACCATTCGCAATCGGTATTTGTTGTTTTGGCAGATCTCCAAAAAATTGGACTAATTGCTTTTGCTCATCATACCAACGCACATAAACAAATTGGCTATCTGGTGGTAGTTGTGCCCGACTTCCTAATAAGGGTACATTTTCTAAATCTACTTTCTGTTGAGCATTGTTAAATTTATATTTAACATTAGCTGCCATTACTGTGGTTTTTTTATAAATTAATCTATCAAGTTCCTCCAGTTCATCTTTAACCTCCATGGAATAAACTATCGCCGCAAATGCTATTAAAATACTCCCCATTGCCAGGGTAAACCAAGTTGCAATATTGCGACGGCTACGATTAAACATAATTGAAATTGGGCATTGGCGAAAAGGCAGATAATAATATTTTTTCAACCTGTTATTGTTTCAGGCGATTTTAAACTGTATCCCATACCGTAAACAGTTTTAATCCAATCTCCTGCACCAATGATTTGTAACCTATGCCGCAATTTACGTACTAGCACAGTTAAAGCATTACTTTCTGGTTCTGCACCCCATTCCCATAATGCTTGTTCAAGTTGGTCACGGGTTAAAATTTGATTGGGATGTCGCATTAAATATTCTAGTAATTGGGCTTCGCGGTAAGATAATTCCACTGTCTTAGAACCGCGCTCCAGAATTAAACTATTTAAATGTAATTGTAAATCTGACACAGATAGCGAATCTCCTTGCCAAGAAGGAATTCTTCTTCCTAATGCACGTACTCGCGCCAATAACTCTATTAAATCTGCTGGTTTAACCAAATAATCATCGGCTCCTGCATCTAAACCCATGACTTTATCAATTGTAGTATCCTTAGCTGTCAGCATGAGTACAGGTGCATTTTTCCCAGCACGTCGATACTGTTGGCAAAGACTCAAACCGCTAACATTTGGTAACATCCAATCTAAAATTAATAAATCATAATCTTTGTTCGCCAATAACCACTGAGCTGTTTCGCCATCTTCAACACCATCAACGGTATATCCAGCTTCGGTTAAAATCCCTTGTAATGGTTCTAACTGTTCAAGGTCATCTTCTACAAGTAAGATTCGCATATATCCGTCGGGTGAAATTTATTTATGTCAATTTCTTCTCAGAAAATCATAAAAAAGCCTCAATTTTTTTACATCTTCCGATGGTGATAAAGTATATTCATTCTTAATGTTGATATTTAATACTGATGCGTTACGCTGTCGCTAACGTATCCTACTGCTCTGTTAAGGATTTTAAACTTGGAATTTGATTTGGGGAAAAGGTAAAAGGGTAAGGGTTAACGGTTTTTTATTACCCCTTTTCCCTTTACCCTTTTACCCTTTACCAACAGGTATTGATATGAGTTATATATACGCAATATAAGGTAGCTGATATAAATTAGATTTGTTGTTAATTCAGTTTAATTTTTAAACGTAAACATGCCGAGTTTTCATGTTAGATATTTACTAGTTATACTGCCTTTGGTAATGATTGGTATTGCTTTTTGGTTGTTTAGTGGTGTAACAACCAAGCAATTATTGCGGCGCAGCTACGGAACAGTAGATCAACTAGAAGCTGATACTAGACCACAAGTGCATTTAAAGTTAAATTTAACAGTAGTTGCGACAGAAATTGACAAAGAGCCAAGTTTTACTCAGGTTGAAGTCAAAACAGAATCCTCTAATTATAAAAAATTAGAATTTGAATTATCACATCAAGCATTAACGCTAGAAGAAGCCATAATTGCACAAGAACTGGGTTTAGCTAATTCATCAGCTAAAAAGTTTAACGGTAAGAAGCAAATTTTGATAGAACTACCAGTTATTTTGCGAGTTATGAAAGCTGAAATTGATCGAGCTAACAATTTAACTGAGATTGAAGTGAGTACTACTAATTCTATCCTTACCAAATTTAACTTAGAGTTTACCTCTATAGATATTGGCCAGGTAGAGGCAATGATTGCTCAAGAATTAGGATTATCTTTAGCAGAAGTTAAAAAATTGATTCGCTATCGAATTAAAAAATAAATACCGCTTGTTTCTGCTAAATTAAGTGCAAAAGTGTAAGGGAAAAAGGGGCAAGAAAAAACCTTTAACCCTTACCCTTTCTCCTGCGGAGACGCTACGCGTAGCTTGCTTCCCCGTAGGGGTACACCTTTTCCCCAAACCAAATTCCGAGTTGAAAATCCTTAACCGAGCAGTATTGGAACTGCACAGTTGTCTGTCTTCCTCTACACAAGATATTCCACAAGGTTTTATGATGAATAAAACCAGTGCGATCGCTCATGATGAATATTTTGATGTTGGATGACTTGCAACTTAATTTATCTAGTAATTGGCAAGAATGGGTAACTGTCTTCGGATACTTAGGTTTGACAGCTGTTGTGATCTGGGGTGTGTTTACCGCACAGAAGAAATGAAAACTACTTCTTGAAGAAATTGCATATCAGATTACCAGGGTCTTGAGGCGCAAATGGCACAGTTTCTCCATCTTCTAAAATTTTAACTTGAGCGCGGCAGTTATAAACTGCCATAGGCTTTTTCACACCATCCACACTAATGGCTGCTCTATATTCCCAGTAATTTTTAGCGCTGCGTTGAATACTGAGAACGCAAATTTGATGTCCGTTGTAATTTCTGCATACAGACGCAGCTGCTGGAAAGGCTATTGACAAAGAAAGTATCAATACCGCCAAAAGAGTTATAGATCTGCTCATGCTGATCTCAAATGTTATTTGCGGGCAATCATATCACTTACCCAATCCCTCCCGAAAAAATCTTGAGCTTAAACCGAGCCTATGTCCGAGAACTATGAGGATTTATGGCAAATTTTGTATCACTTCTAACATATTTTTAATTTTATTGAAATTAACGCATTCTTATAATGCATTTTTTGAATATAAGGGTGTTAATATGACCCTAAAAAATGCGATCCTCGTGAGTGGGAATAAAGATGAACGCCCCCGGTAATTACCGGGGGCTTTTTGTTTGCTTGTGCAAAAGCGCTACACTGAACCCTATTAAGCTTTAAAAGTCAATACAGGACTCAACCTTGCAACTACATCCACCATATTGGCTTCTACCTGCACATCAATTACAGACTGAATAGGTTTGTAAGCGGCTGGTGCTTCCTCAATTCGGCGTTCTTCGCGTAAGGTAATGCAATCAACTCCAGTTAATCCCAATTCGGCTTCAGTGTGGGATGCGCCTTTGCGGTTCAGTTCAAAACGCGATCGCACTCTTCCTGCACCATGTGATGCAGAATGGCAAAATGCGGGATTACCTTTACCTACCATCAGGTAGGAATAAGCGCCCATAGAACCAGGGATAATTACTGGTTGTCCTGCATAAGCTGGACAAGCACCTTTGCGCGTTACCCACCTAGCGATTTTGGATTGGGAATTGGCTTCTTCTTCCGATTCTGCTGAAGGCAAGGTAATGTTGTGCGGTAAATCGTAAACTAAGGGTGCTTCTATATCACCGTATACTTCTCGCAAACGCAGACGTAGTAGTTCTGCTAACAGCAGGCGGTTAATAAAACCATAGTTAGCAGCCGTTGCTTCCGCTTCTAAATAACTGGCGACTAGTTCCGGGTGAGAATGAGCAGAAAGGGGAAATATCTGAGACTCAGGGTATTTTAAACCTTGCGGCCAAGCAGCCTTGGCTCTATCTCGCCACATTCCGCCAATGTACTTACCTACATTCCGCGAACCAGAGTGAATCATAAAGGCTAATTGTCCCTCACGCACACCCCAAGCGTGAGCAAGAGCGCGATTTTCGACTTTGTCCACTCGTTGCACTTCGACAAAGTGATTTCCCGAACCGATGGTTGCTAGTCCGCCATCACGTACCAATCCATCATCAGGAACCAATTCTGCTGGCGCAAGTTTCCAGTTACCATTCATCGAACCATCCAAGAAAATGCGATCGCTCTCTTGGGATAGCTGCTGTAAATCAGACTTAACTACACTCCCCGTAGCGTTATCTAGCATCGCATCCAACCAACCGGGAACGCCATGCTGAAATAATGCACGCATTGCATGAGCAGTCATAGTGACATCGCGAGTACCAAAGAAGTAATCGCCTTTCATGCGTTCTACAAATAAATCGCGCTTTTTGAGGAATTCATCGATTGTTAAATCCGCAACATGGAGGCGCATCCCACAATTAATGTCAGAACCAACAGCACCAGGAATAACTTGATCGACAGTTTCCACCACTGAACCAATAGCAACCCCAGCATCACCAGGGTGAAAATCAGGGGTAGCACAAGCACGACAGACACATCCACCCGCAGGATGGCGCATGTTAGCAAGATTTGCTAATTGTTTGAGTGCTTTAGCTTCTACAGGAAAGCCTTCCGGTAACAGAACTTCTGCTGCTGGGGTATCAGGAGAATTAGCAAGCCGAACAGAATAGGTGCGTAGGCGTAGCCCGTCGTAGACATCGCTGTAAGTAACATCTAAACCTTGTCGTCCTAAAGCACGCAAGAGACGTTGAAGATTTTTTGGCTGCATGAAAAATTTACGGGAGTCTTGAAAAAGACTCTTGAGATTGAAGAGATGAAGAGACTGGGGTTCAGCAGCCGCGTCTCAAGTGTAGTAGGAGGTTCTTCCCAGGTTTTGGGGAAAATTATATTGTAATTCTTTTGAGAATTCAGAGTCAATCAGCATAGGGCATAGTGGTTCAACTTCGCCTCGTGATCGCTGTGAATTTACATTTAGCAGAGTAGCTTCTTCCTTGGGGAGGATGCAGAAAATGTTACCTTACCTACCTTATAAGATTAGCGATCGCACTCTAATATTCCAAATACAGCAGATTTGATTGAAAAAAGTAATGAGTAATAAGTAGTGAGTAATAAGTAAATTTTCTACTCATTACTCATGATGTACCTCACTTACCTCAAAAGTGTTGTATCAGCCTGTGATTTTTCATGGTTTCACAAAGTGAATAAGGATTTTATGATGACAACTGAAACCAACAAATTAACGGCATATCACTTTGATATATGCAATATTTTATATTCTCTTTGTACCAGGATTAGTGATATTAATTTCTGGTGATTGGCTTTGGATGGAAGGATGGATTTTTGCAATTTGGTTTTTGGTGCTATCGTTAACGACAATGATTTATCTGTATCGCCAAGACCCAGGATTATTGCTAGAAAGATTAAATACCAATATAGAAACCAAATACTTCATTTTAGACTGTTGATTTTCATCCATCCTCATGTACAGTTCATTAAAAATAAAAGACTTGGAGTTAAATAATCTCCAAGTCTTAAACCTAAATTTCTTTTTTTAAAGAATCTTTGTTACATAGTCAAAGATTGTGGATTTGTCTCAATTAACTTAGCTAAATCTTGCAAGAATGCAGCAGCATGAGCACCGTAAATAATGCGATGGTCTGAGGTAATATTTACCTGCATTTGTTGACGTACACCAAACATACCATCAGGGGTGGCTACAACTTGCGGGCGGGATGCGCCAATCGCTAAAATCGAACCTTGTCCAGGGGGTAAAATTGCGTCAAATGTATCTACGCCAAACATCCCTAAGTTAGACAGAGTAAATGTACCACTGTTGTATTCGTCTGGTTGCAGTTGTTTGGCTCTAGCACGTTCTACCAAAGATTTCCAACTGCGGGATAGGGAATAAAGATCTACTAAGTCTGCATTCTTTAATACAGGTGTAATCAATCCGCCATCATCCATTGCTACAGCTACGGAAATGTTGATGTCAGAATGATAAACAATTCCTTGATCGGAATAGCTAGCATTGATTAGTGGGTGTTTTTGCAACGTTACTGCTACGGCTTTTGCCAATAGCGCTGTCATTGTTACCCCTTTTGACTTAACTTGCTTATACAGCTTGTCTAGTGCATCGGTGGTAATTGTATAACCCACACGGAAAACAGGTACAGATAAGGTAGCTACCATGTTCCGTACCACTGCATTTTGGAAGGTAGTTAGAGGTACTACCTGACCAGGAACAGCGCTAGCTGCTGCGGGAACAGGTGCAGGTGCAGGTGCAACTGTCTTAGATGGTGGTGCAGCTGGGGCGGTTGTTGGTACAGATGGTGGCGGTGTAACTGGTGCGCTAGCGGCTGGCTTACCTTTATTTGCAGCAGCTTCCACATCTTCAGCCACAATACGACCGTAGGGGCCACTACCTTGAAGCGTCTTTAAATCGATTTTTAACTCTTTTGCCAATTTACGGGCTCGTGGAGAAACTACGAGCCTTCCTTCTTGATGGTTTGAGCCGTTTTGAGACGCTAAGGCTGGTGTTCCAGCAGAAGCAGCGGCGGCGACTGGTTGAGGCGCAGCAGGAGCAGGACTAGCAGCGTCACTAGAACTAGCAGCCGCCTTAGCAGCTTCGATTTCAGCTTCCGTTTCTACAATAAAAGCGATCGCATTTCCTACAGCCGCAGATTCACCAGCTTCCACTAAAATGTGAGCCAGATATCCTTCATAAAAGGATTCCACATCCATATCTGCCTTATCTGACTCGACAACCACCACTGTTTCGCCTTTTTCCACTTTATCGCCTGGAGACTTCACCCAAGAGACAATTTTGCCTTCGGTCATGGTGGAACTCAGCGCCGGCATAAATACTTCGTAAATGCTCATAGGGTGGTTTCAGAATCAATGAATTTTATGGACTTTAACAGCTTTCACCAGATCGAATTGTATCTTGGTGTGAGAATTTTCGGTTCAGGATTTTTGGGGATTGGGGATTGGGGAACTCGGGGCCCTCTCTGGGGATAAGGGGTAATGGGGATTAGGGACTGGGGACTGGGGAAATAACAAACACCAATTACCAATTACCCATTACCCATCCCCAGGAACTTAAAGCCAAGATGAAGGTCTACATATTAATGCAATTCTCAAGGGTTCCTGTATGATGCAATTGCGATCGCCTAAGTTGGTTATATATCTTAATTTTCTGCGGAATCGCTCACTAGAGCAAGGAGGATGTCCACAATCTTCAGGTAGAAGTTCAGCATTTAGGCTTCCATTTACAATCTAAAATTGATAATTTACTGTTTGAAATTTTTGTTTAATTTTATGTCAGTAAAGTGGAAATTGTTCTTGATTTTGATACTCAGTATGTTTGCCACTGCTGGCGCTGGAGTTTATCTCTCCCAAAACCAGCCATTTGCAACCAGTATTGATATAACTCATGGTCAAACTCAGCAGGTAGCAGCAACTCAGATATCTCAGAATATTGCAACTGAATCAGAGCGTATCCACTATAAAACTATACCCCTTGAAAGTATTAACTCTAATCTTCAAGGTAGCGATCCAGCTACATTAGCTCTGAATGCATTTGAAGACACAGCATCAGATGTCGGAACACGTAAAGTAGAGGTAGTTTATCCACAGCGCAATCAGGCTTTAGTCACCATTACGCAAATTTCCCATAGTAATAATTTAGTTGGTGCAGTTAAATACCGATTTGAGATGACTACCTTCGGGCGATCGCTATTAATCACTTCGCCTCCTGTATGGCAAATTGTCTGGGCTGGTTCTCAAGTGCAATGTTTAAGTGGAAATCGTTCCAGAAAGAATTTCAACCAAAATTGTCAACCATCTTATCGAGAAATCAGCAATTAGTAGTTAGTTAGTCGTCAAAATTGCGCCTAGCTTCTTTATTTTGAGAAATAAAAAACTAATTTTGCAAAAATCGCTAAATCGGTGCAATTAGAGCGATATAGTTTTATTTTGGAAAAAACTATGAAATAACATAATATTTTCAGGTATTTGTTAACTTTGCATAGTTTTTTTGTTGTCTACGTTTACCTGAAAAAATTAGCAGCTTGATTCATTACTGAACTACAATCCAAAATTGATTGACTCTACAGCATCTGTGGCATCTAAATTATTAAGTTCAGTATTAATCTCTATTTGAATAGTCAGCTACACATCACGAGAATTGGCTAAACTATTCATTCAAGCTCAAAACTCACATTTCTATGTCTGCTCAACTTCAATTTAAGCGATCGGCTGGTTTGTTAGCCCTAATTGCTGTTTCGTTGAGTATTTCTTCTTGCGCGGCTGATTCTAAAAGCGTCAAAGCTGTTTCTGTTGTGGGTGCTGGGGCCAGTTTTCCTGCACCTTTATATCAGCGCTGGATTGCAGATTACCACCAACGAAATCCCCATGTAGAAATTAACTATCAGTCTTTAGGAAGCAGTGTAGGAATACAACAACTCATCCAAGGTACTGTAGACTTTGCTGCTAGTGATGTAGGAATTACACATGAACAAGCCGCTCAAGTCAAAAGGGAAGTGGTTGCTTTACCGATGACTGCCAGTTCGATAGTGTTAGCTTACAATATTCCGAATCTGCCAACTACGCTGAAGCTATCACGTTCAGCCTACACAGATATCTTTTTAGGAAAAATTACCAATTGGAACGATCCAAAAATAGCAATAGCTAATCCAGGGGTAAATTTGCCGAATCTGCCAATTCAAGTTATCCACCGAACCGATGGTAGTGGTACAACTAGCGTTTTAACACAACATCTCAGCGCTATTAGCCCAGAATGGAACAACAAAGTTGGGGCTGGTAAATCTATACAATGGGCAGTAGGGATTGCAGCTAAAGGTAATGAAGGCGTTACTGCTCAGATACAACAAACCCCAGGAGCTTTTGGTTATGTCGAGTATGTCTATGCCATACAAAATAAATTATCTGTGGCGACTTTAGAAAATAAATCTGGTAATTACATTCAGCCGACACCTGAGTCAGTAGCTAAAACTTTAGAATCGGTAAAATTGCCTAGTGATACATTAATTGCTTTTATCGCCGATCCCACAAATCCTCAGTCTTATCCAATTGTCACTTATACTTGGCTGTTAACTTATAAACATTATGAAGACTCAGCCAAAGCCCAAGCACTGAAAAATTTTGTTGACTGGGCTGTGACTGAAGGGCAAAAGTCTAGTGCAGAACTGGGATATATTCCTCTGTCTCAAAAAGTTGTAGTTCAGGTGAAGTCAGCTGCGAAAAACATATCTCACTAAAAGATATTATTTTGCTGCTTTTGATGACGCACTTCCACTACTGTATGCACATTCCCACGGGGAGTAAAATCTGCTTTTACTGTAGCTTCTAAAGGGTCACAAGCTGCGACAAAATCATCAAGAATTTGATTAGCAGATTCTTCATGGGAAATATAGCGATCGCGGTAACTGTTAATGTAAAGCTTGAGTGCTTTCAATTCCACTACACGCTCATCAGGTACGTAGCTAATATAAATTGTGGCAAAATCTGGATAACCAGAAAACGGACATTTACAGGTAAATTCCGGCAATGTAATACTAATGTCATATTTTCTACCCACACGCGGATTCGGAAATGTAATTAGCTGTCCTTCCGCAATCTCGCGTTCGCCGTATTTAATTTCTGTAGTGTTATTTGTCATTTGTTATAAGGTAATGGGTAATTGGTAATTGGTAATGAAAGTTTATCTCCTTGTCCCCATCTCCCTCATCTTCCTCATCTTCCTCATCTCCCTTATCCCCCTCATCCTCATTACTGTTCCCAGTCTGGACAATTATTATCATCCCAGCCGTGAGGGTGCATAGCACAGACTAATAAGTTACCACCATAAACTTGTCCGTGGTAGTTAGTGCAACCAATACAGGCGGGATTTTTTTCGGGTGTGGGTTCTACTGGATAAGGAAAACCGGGATCTACATCAGCCATGACATCTTCTAGTTCCCAATAAACTTCCATCATGGGTTCAGTGAAGTCATGTAAATACTGGTCAACTTCAGTGGCTATTGTAGTCTGTACTTGTTCTGTAATTTCTTCTGTCAGTTCCAGAAAAGCGTCTACCATTTCACTCATTCCTAGGAAAAAGTGCTCTACTTCAACAGCCACAGTTTCAATGATGTCAATTAAATCTTTTTGCCACTCGTCCATAAAATTTACGTCTTTTCTGGCTATAAATAGAGCATTCAGTACGTCTTTACTGGAAGCAAGAGACTATACCCTAGGCCAAGTATATTTAAAAAATTGCTATGTTTTGCTTTAGTAATAAACTGCTGCTAGTTTTTTTACTCGTCACGTTGCAGCCGTTTTAACTCTTCTTGCAATTCTAAGACTTGAGCGCGCAATCCATCTACATCATTAGTTGCAGAGGTTGCAGTGTTTTTCACCGTTGGCTCTTCATCGTCTTCTAAAATTTCAATACGGCGGGGTTCAGCAGGTGGTTTTTGCTCTGCATCTGTACCAGATGTTGGCGGCTGTTGAGCTTGCTTCATCATATCTTCGACAAAGCGACGGGCTTCATCTGTCGTCATTTCGCCCTTTGCCACCATTTCATCTGCCAGTTTTTGGACTTGCGATCGCAGTTCGGCTAATTTTCCTCCTGCTTTCTCACCTGCGTAAGAAGCTAACCCAACACCGAGGTAAAAAGCTTTTTGAACAATATCTCCAAAACCAGGCATTGCTGCTGAACGCTCCTAAAAATAGGGCGACCCGGAGACTACGCCTACCACAAGCATCCCGTATTGCTGCTACCTTCCGGTCCTGACAAGATTTGGGCGTTGAAGTCGCATAGGTCCAGGTCTATAAATCATCATAACATTAAATTACTGAATTTTAATGTTATTCCATAACAATTCGCCATTCGTGTAGCTGATATTTTACACAGCCGTTTTTTACCAAGGGGTCAAGGGCTACAATAGCTTGAGCTTCCGCCATCGATTCTGCCTCAAACACCATCATTCCGCCTCCCAATTCTGCCCAATAACCAGTCTTGGCTTTGTGTCCCTTGGCAATTAAATCCTGAACGTAAGCTTTATGGGCAGGTATATATTGATCAAAGGTAGGTTTATCAACTGTACCTTCTTCAATCTTCACAAAAGTTGGCATTTACTTGTGACCTTTAGAATTTTCTGTATCGTAATCTAGTAGGGATTGGGGATTGGGGACAAGGGATGAGGGAGATGAGGAAGATGAGGGGGACTGGAAAAAGCAAGGGGGCAGGGGGCAGGGAGCAGGGGGAGACATAATTAATGACAAACACCCAATTACCAATTACCAATTACCAATTACCCATTACCCAATGCCCGATGCCCGATGCCCGATAACCTTTGACTCTTGTAAATGAATCTCTTTTTTATTGCTTTGCTACCACCGCAAGATATTCAAGATTACGCTAACCAAATTAAGCAATATTTTGTTGATAATTATGCCAGCAGACACGCGCAAAAGTCTCCTCCACACATTACTTTGCAACCACCCTTTCAATGGGCTGATAGCGAGATGTCACGCTTAGAAACATCTGTGGGGGAGTTAGCGATGGGAAAACAGCCAGTACCGATTACCCTCAAAGGGTTTGCTGCCTTTGCGCCCCGTGTCATATATATAAATGTATTGAGAACTCCAGAATTGTTGAATTTGCAAGCCGATTTAATGGCTCATGTCGAAGCAACTTTGGGTATTGTGGATGAGGTTGGTAAAACTCGTCCCTTCGCACCCCACATGACAGTTGCATTTCGAGACTTAACAAAGCAGAATTTTAAAGCAGCTTGGCCAGAATTTGAAAATCGTCAATTGCATTTTGAATTTATTGCCGACAAGTTAACGCTATTAATGCATGACGGTAGAAGATGGAATATTAAATCTGAGTTTGCTTTATTAACAGAGTAAATACCAAAGTTAATCAGCTAATACCTGTTTAATATAAAATATTTTCGTGATTGCTTGAGCGTAAATGTTTGCTGGCGATCGCATTTATAATTCAGTTACATAATTTGCTGTAAATGCAATACAAATCCAGGTAGCACATCTTCACCTGATAAACTTTCAGGGTTATCTAATATCTCTACATCTTTTCCTGGACGATAAATTTCCACACGCTTATTTTTCCGATCAATTAACCAACCTAGTCGAGCGCCATTTTCAATATATTCCCGCATTTTATCCTGCAAATCTTTGAGAGAATCGCTAGGGGAACGCAACTCGACTACAAAATCAGGACAGATGGGGGCAAATTTTTCTTGTTGTTCTGGGGTTAAAGCATTCCACCTCTCAATTTTTACCCAAGAAGCATCTGGAGAACGATCTGCACCATTGGGTAATTTAAAGCCACCATTAGAGTCAAAAGCGATTCCTAAATCATTGGTGTCTACCCAATTAAACAGCTGTTGAGTAAGCCTACCATTACGATTGCTAGTTTCTCCACCAGTTGGTGCCATAATTAATACTTCCCCTGATGCTGTGCGCTCAAATCGATAATTGCGGTTTTTCTGACACATCTGGAAGAACTGCTCATCAGTCAAGTCGATTTTTAATTTTAGGGTAGAAGGCAAAGTGATTGTCGCTGTGTCCATAAACTTACCCCAATATATTACTTTCTAGTTTAGTGGAGTGTGGGGAGCGATCGCACAAAGGTAAGCTCAATTATACTAAGCGATCGCACTTTGCAAACCAATACAAAGGCGATCGCTAAATCTCATTCTCACGCTTTAGTATCTACAGAGATATCTGAGATAATTAAATGATCTATATTTTCATGGATTATATTTTCTATCTTTACAAAATCATCTTTAAGAAAACTTTCCCAAAAGTCTTGGACTTTTTTCATTAATTTTTCAACATCAGCATCATCATAATCTTTCTGATTCAAAATATCCTTTTGATAAATAGTTATCCATTTTTCTGCCCAATTACTTTTCTTAAAAATTGTCGAATTATCTCTGGATACTTGATGAATTCTTTCCCTAATATTTTTATTGTCGTAAGGGCAAATGAGTAGTCTTATTACAAGATATGCAGAACCATTTTCAAAATGGAACGCAAGTGGTAGGTTTTTATCACGCCATTCTTGAGAACCAAAGCCTATGTATTTTTTACTGTATCGGTCTAAAAATATTTTTTTAGATGTGATATATTGACTAGCTAATTTAATTATATTATCAGCTATTTCCAACTGTAAATCTGGACGATGTTCAAAAATTAAATCCAGAGCTTGTTTATGTTTACCATATATTTTACGGCAGAGTTCTGCAATTTCCGAATCAGTCATAATATGTCTCTTAATTAATATAGAATAATGATTTATTAATGTATAAACATCTGTGCCAATAGTAGACTTATAATTATTGCAAATATTATCAAGTATCTCAGCCACGTTAGAATATGTATATATTCTTCAATTTTCGTCAGAGACTTTATCAGTTTCTGGTGATAAATAAATTAATACTTTTCGATAATTGCTATATTCAATATCAACAATTTCGCGATATCTCCATAGTTGATTTGAATGTTCACCAGAATCAACCTTATTTTCTATAGCACATACTAATTTGTTACTGGGTGATTGGATTAGAATATCAATATTTTGCCACTCTCGTCTAACCTCAGCATCTTTTAAATCAGCTATATCAATATCAACCGCGCTAATATCTGCATACTTTTCATCTTTAGGGTTCTCTGTCTCTAGCAATACTCGCTTAAGAAATCGCTTCAGAAAAATATCATCCAGTCTGTGATTTTGAGATGGATTTAATAAGAATGCTAGAAAGTTGGAGTGACGTATTTCCTGACGTACTACGCCAATTGCTTCAAAAATATTGAACTGTGCGAGCTTTGATTCCAGTTCCTCTAATTCTTCATTATCAACAATAAATTTTTCTAGTAATGCTCGGTCTTTTGTTGTTATTGTCATTACTAATGAATTTTCTGATGAACAACAGTTGTATTGTTCCCAGAAATGAAGCCAAGATAACTTTGATACCAAAAATCCGGGTTTTACCGGATTATTGACAGAATAGTGCGGTAAAAATGACATAACACTTTTTCCGATTGATAGTCTCCGCTCAGGGGAAAAAGTGTCAGAATCGAGGAAGCGATCGCAATTTTCTATGATCGCACTGTTCCTCAAGGCAAACTCTGGAGGGTAACTTGCCTAAATCGATTCAATCTGTTCAACCACCGCTTAAATTTATTCCCCAACGCTTGAACCGCATTGTCCTCCAGATTGCTCAGTGGTTGTTACCATTTTTTTTACGGTTTCGGACTCGCCCTTGGTTAGTGGCGGGTATTGTTGAGATTGAAGCGAAGAATGCTGAGGTGTTAGCCCAGCTTTATCAACAGTTTCAAGCTGGTAAAGTTCGCTTTTTGTTGGCGTTTCGACATCCAGAGGTGGACGATCCTCTCTGTATGTTATATTTACTGTCTCGGATTGTACCCAAGGTTGCGAAGGAAAAAGGGATAGCGTTGCAATACCCCGTTCACTCCCATTTTCTTTACGATCGCGGTATGACTTTGTGGGCTGGAGACTGGTTGGGTTGGTTTTTTTCGCGCATGGGAGGTTTGCCAATTCATCGGGGTAGGCGATTAGATAGACAAGCTATCCAAACAGCACGGGAGTTGTTTGCTAATAGCAATATACCGATCGCAGTAGCACCGGAAGGCGGAAATAATGGTCATAGCCAGATTGTTAGCCCCTTAGAACCTGGTGTGGCTCAATTAGGGTTTTGGTGCGTAGAAGATTTACTCAAAGCTCAACGTTCTGAGACTGTTTTTATTGTCCCGGTTTCTGTTCAGTATCGCTTCGTTAATCCACCTTGGACAAAACTGCATCGATTGTTGAGAAAATTAGAAATTGATAGTGGTTTATCAGTGCAGTCAGTCGATCAATTGGGTAGTGATCAATTCCCAGAAATTGATTATCAACGCCTCTGTAGGTTAGCAGAATATGTAATTTCTGAGATGGAGGAATTTTATCGCCGTTTCTATCATCAACATTTGCCAGCTACACCCGAACTAGAAATTATTGAGCGACTACATCGCCTGATGGATACTGGTTTAAAAGTAACTGAGCAATATTTTAATATCCAGTCGCAGGGAAATTTTATTGATCGCTGTCGCCGCTTGGAAGAAGTTGGCTGGAGTTATATTTACCGAGAAGATATAGCTGATATTCATGCTTTACCACCCTTCAAACGGGGATTAGCTGATTGGATTGCTGAGGAAGCAGATTTGCGGATGCGACATATGCGTTTGGTGGAAAGTTTTGTTGCTGTTACCGCTAGCTATATTCAAGAACAGCCAACTGCGGAACGGTTCGCGGAAACATTATTAGTCATCTTCGATATGCTATCTCGAATTGGCGATCGCAAAAAAATGCCCGCCCGTCCCCGATTAGGATGGCGAAAAGCCCAAATTACCATCGGTGAACCAATTTCGGTAAGCGATCGCTATTTCAATTCCCAGGGCGATCGCCAAGCATCTAGACAAGCTGTCAGTCAGTTAACCAAGGATTTAAAAACTGAATTAGACCGATTGATTGAGTAATTGGTGATTTGTCGTTTGTCATTTGTCATTTGTCATTTGGTGTTTGGTGTTTGGTAATTTCCCCTCATCCCCCTCATCTCCCAGTCCCCAATCCCTTGCTGTTTTTCTAACCACTAATCAAAGCTAAATTCTCAACTAGTTTGTCTTTTCCAGGTGAAGTAAGAATTTAAATCTCTACTGGTAACTATATAAATTAGGATGATGATACTCAGAACTGCCATAATCAAACTTCCGATGCTGAGAAAAAGGGAAAGTTTGTCACTCAGTAAAATAACCATTGTGACTAGAATTACAGCCAGGAAACTACAAAGACTCATCATCACCCATTTTGCCCATTTATGCCCTTGCAGCACAAAGTACATGACTACAATTGTGAGTAAAATACGTCCAATAGCCCATCTATCTCGTGCAGCGATCACCAGCGTAGTATCTAAAATACAAAGCAAGATAAACATAGCCAGTAATGTGTTTCGAGCTTTTAAGGCAGCTTGACCTATCTGGAGCATGGCTTTTTTCTGGTAATAGGATATAGAGCGAATTAATTAAATATTAATTTAGCGCTACAAATTGATGCAAAGCAGAAAAAAAACTATCGCCGCATTTCTACTATGCTCATCAGCGAATTGCTTTCAAAGCTTGCATGAATTCACTTTAAAAAATTAGCTTTAGCTAATATTGTTGCATATTATGACAACTTGTATACAAACATCTCGTTAATTGATATGAGACCGCTTAACATCTACAAAATTCGCGATGTTGCCCATCAAATTTGAAATTTTAGATTTTGGATTGAACATTCACAACTTCAGATTTAAAAAAGTCTGGTTGCTTGATCACAGTATCAGAGTAAGCAAGATTAAGTGAGTCGATGGAAATAAATAAAACTATGTTACGAAATCTAAATTGGTTTGAAATTTTTACCAATGAAAAATGACCAATGACAGCCTCAGCCAGTTATCTTTAATTTCGCCGACCTACTTATTTGTGAAATAAATCCAAAATCCAAAATTGACTGGTTGAGTTATCACCATTCTTCTGTAAAGGTGTATTCTCCGGAACTGAAAACTGGAATCGGTTGTGGTTCCTCTTTCATAGGAGTTGGTGGTTTAATCTGACAACTTTCGCTAGAGTGGTTCTGTTCTTGATGGTGAAGCGATGAAAAGGGAGATTCAGCGTGATGTGCTGAAGTTTGGACATCGCGTTCAACAATGTTGGATTGTGGTTGAACTAACTCAATATGTGCGACTTGAGTATGGGAAGGTGATAAAGTAACGCGGGTAATCTTACCACCGAGGCGATTAATACCCTGAATCGTTTGCGACAGACAACTATAAGGAATTGTCTTGATGTACTTAGCCTTCCGCATTAATGCTCGATGACAGCCCCCTGTCACTTCAATTGTCACTTGGCGATCGCTATAGTCACTAAAATCGCCAGGATCAATTATTGTGGTCGCCATACAAATCACCTTGAATTTCGATGCTGTTAGCAACTTATCATCAACCTGAATCGATGGACAACCGAAGTATTAAGTAAATGAATTACATACTGTAATTAAATGGGAACAGAGAAATATCCCTAATTAAAATTAGGCTGTAATTAAATACAGGTTCTTGATTTTTCTTAATAAGGTGTGCCGTCTTTATGGGTAAACTGCCACTTACCTTCTACAAGTAAAGCTTGAATATCATCATCGGGATATGTTCCTTCATCCCCTGGTGTGCGATCGCCTATTTCTAAATATAAAACTTCCTCTGAGGTTTCGTTGATCAGGTTGTGGGCGTTTCCAGTTCCCGCCTTGAAACCTGCACACATCCCCGGCGAGAGCGGAGTTCGTCCTTCATCGGTTTGTAGGGTAGGGTTCCCCTTTAGAATATAGATAAACTCGTCTTGCTTAGAGTGAGCATGACGCAGGGCGGAAATTGCGTGAGGAGCTAATCTTGTGAGGTTGACACCAAAGTTCGTCAGACCAAACAAATCGCCCAGTGGATGTTTCTCTCTACCCGCTATGCGAGAAGCAAAAGGCTCTGGATAGTTTGTCGGCTTAGTGCGTGGCGGTGCTTCAGTTGCGTGGATGGCGATGGGATTGATGGGTGATGCCATAGAAACGCTCTCTTAACAGAAGACAAGGGTTAACTATAATTATTATGCGTAAACAAGCAACCTCGAAAGCGATCGCCATGATTGACTGTCTGAATTTTCAAGTTGAGAGGTTTTGGTTAAGAAGCTATCCAAACTGACTACACCCAAAAACCATTCTTCATTGGTAGCCGCATCCATGAAAATCTTGCTTGTAGAAGATGATGATGTATTAATTAAAGTTCTGACCAAAAATTTGACAACCCATCACTACATTGTAGATGTTGTAAAAGATGGGGAAATGGGCTGGACTTACGGCTCTACCTTTGAGTATGACTTGATCATACTGGATATCATGTTGCCAAATTTGGATGGCATCAGCTTATGCAAGCGTTTTCGGGCACAGGGTTATACGGTGCCAATTCTGTTACTGACGGCTCAAGATAACATTACTGCCAAAGTACAAGGATTAGATGCAGGTGCAGATGACTATGTTGTCAAGCCTTTCGATCCCATAGAATTAATTGCCAGAATTCGCGCATTACTGAGGCGTGGTAGTAACAATCCTTTTCCCTTACTAACTTGGGGGGATTTGCTGCTTAATCCTAGTACTTGTGAAGTAACTTACAATGGCTGTCCCCTGAACCTGACAACGATGGAATATGATTTACTAGAACTTTTGCTGCGAAACTGTCAGCATGTGTTCAGTAGTGAAGAACTTTTAGATAAATTATGGTCTTCAGAAGATTTTCCTTCTGAGGCTACAGTACGTTCTCATGTTCGCAGGTTGCGGCATAAGTTGGTAGCTGCGGGTGCGCCCCATGATTTTATTGCTACTATGCATGGACGGGGTTACTATCTAAAAGCACCTAGCACAGAAGAAGTAAATAATTTATCAGTAACCCCAGAAAATAATTCCCATAGTGCTGCTGTCATAGTTAAATCTAGAGAAACTGAGAGCGATCGCCCACAGCATTTAATACCGTCGGATTCGCAACAGCAATACTTGGCATTTCTCAACGAGACTTGGACGAGGACTAAACCACAAAGTCTCGACCAAATGGGAATTTTATTACAAATCGTCAGAGACTTACAAACCAATCAACTTACACCCCAGCAACAAACACAGGCGCAACATGTGGCTCACAAACTCGCAGGAACTCTGGGAATTTTTGGGCTAACCAAGACAATGCATATTGCTCGTCAACTAGAGTATTGGTTAGGCGGTAGGGAGCGACTGCAACCAAAACACGCACCATTGATGAAAACTCTGGTAACGGCTCTCCAGCAAGATATAGATCATACTACACTGATCCAATTGTCCCAGATTCCGGCTGGCCAGTCACCACTATTGCTAATGATCAGTGCAGACAATGAATTCAACCAGTCAATAGTAGCTGTAGCAGCCAGCCGGGGAATTCGCATTCAAATTGCGCCTACACCGGATATAGCGCCAGCAATGCTTACCAATGAGCCTGTCTTGGATGGTTTCGGTGAAGATCCTGATGTTATCCTGATGCGGTTACCCTCAATGCCATCAAGAGCAGAAGTCATCGAACAGCCTAACTCAGAGTTAAGTAACATTTGGAAGACATTGCAGACATTCGCCGAACGTTACCCGAAATTACCAATTGTGGTGATCGGCGATCGCGGCGAGATGAGCGATCGCTTAGAAGCAATGCGGCGGGGTGGAAAATTATTTTTGGTAACGCCGACTCCACCAGAACAAATAGTTGACACTGTCGTGAATTTGCTGCGAGATCCAGAAATTCCCAACAAGGTAATGATCCTTGATGACGATCAAGATTGGTTACGTACTCTCCCCACCTTACTGAAACCTTGGGGATTTAAAGTAACTACCCTTGCCGATCCGCAACAATTTTGGACAGTACTCCAAGCAGTTACTCCCGATGCTCTAGTATTAGATGTCAATATGCCACAAATCAATGGATTTGAACTCTGCCAACTTCTTCGCAGCGATCCGCATTGGCAGCGGTTGCCAGTATTATTTTTGAGTGTACTCACAGATCCTACTACCCAGAATCAAGCTTTTGCAGTTGGCGGTGATGATTATCTATGTAAACCCGTGAAAGGGGTAGAATTAGCCAACAGAATTTTGAGGCGGTTACAAAGAGTTAGAGCTTGGGCAAATTGATTATAGGGCATAGGGCATAGGGCATTGGGTAATTGGTAATTGGTAATTGGTGATAGGAATTTCTCCCCTCATCTACCTCATCTACCTCATCTCCTCTTAGTGTTTGGTAATTTGTCAGCAAAAAAATCATTTCATCTCCCCATTGTTTCGGACTTTTGGAGGGACAATGACAACATCTTTCCCATGCCCTATGCCCTATGCCCTATGCCCAAAAACTCCATCTCCTTGTGCGTGGAGTTTTTCATTTAGTAAATGAACTGATAATTTCGTAAGGCTAAAAAATGTTACTTAAAGTTTACTGAACATTTAATGTAGCAATTTTTGAGAGACAATAATCTTATAAGGAAGCTGAGATTAAAAACTTAACCTCAGCTTTTCCTTACCAATCTCCTTAAATGTTTTTTGTGTTGCACAGACACACACATGGAGGTAAAAATGTTACACGATATTTTAGTACCAGATCCCGGCACTTACCTCATCATCAAAATTTCTGTGTTGATTTTGGCACTGTTAGTATTGATGATTGTATCTGCGGCCCCAGTTCTTTAAGAATTAACTCAAAAATTTAGGTTCTCACTCCGATATCTCACAGATGTGAGTAGTCTTTGCTGCTTTATTGGCAAAATAGTTAATTGCTTAAAGATGACTGTATCTGCTTTGGGGTACAGTTGATGGCAATCGAATCGCAAGTGAAGCGGTAGCGATATTATGGGCGTGAAATCAGCAGAATAAAATACCTGAATCTGGATTTAATTTAGGATTCACCAGAAATCTGACAATTAGCCTAAGAATGGTCTTTCGTACTACCAAAGATGGAGAAGATACGATTGAGAGGATTCTATATCGCAATGCTTAGTGAAATATCGATGGATGGAATCAATATAATGTCCTCGGATGACAACTGCTAATCAACTGTGTAAGTGGGATTTGCATGGACTAGATTTAACTAGCGTGTTCCCAGTCGCTGAGTAACTCATGCTGTTGTGGTTTTGTCTGACGTTTCTTGAGGGGGACTCTGGGAGAACCGATATCAACCTTGGGGAAAGACTGTTGTTTCTTGTTAGGAGACTGGTTACCTTGGGTTTTGGAATTAGTCGGTGTGTTTGTCATGGCTTTATGAACCTGTAATGAAAACTTCAGCACTACTTTATATCATCAATTTTAAAACTGCAAATTTCGGAAGAAATATTTTATTTTTTTCAGTATTCCTACGGGAATAACAATCTCTTCATTTGTTTAATGCTTATTCACTATTTTTTCACATTATCAGCACAAATATAAGATACTGTTAACAACTGCTTAAGAATTAGTTCACAGTAAAATTCCTGAGACGCAGCGTTGAAAAGTAACATTACATAGAGATACAAGCGTTGCGTGAGAATATGCGCGATCGCACTTAAGGCAATACTACTCGTTTAAGCGTTTTGAACTCAAAATTGGTTTTGGGGAAAAGGTGTACCCCTGCGGGGAAGCAAGCTACGCGTAGCGTCTCCGCAGGAGAAAGGTTAAGGGTTAAAGGTTTTTTCTCTACCTTTTCCCATTCCCCTTTTTTCCCTTAACCGACAAGTATTGACACTTATGGCTGTTTATTCACCTGAGAATTAACAATTGAAAAACCTCTTCTTGTAGATTTGCTTTTGGCTACCTGCACTTGAAAGCTGATTTTGTCGCTTTTCTCTCCACTTTTCGCTTCCAATGTCCATTTACCAGGACGCAGATGCCAAAATACAGAATTAGCTGAATCTATAGCTAGCTTTTCACCATTTAACCGCCACTCTATAGGCTCAACTACCTTTCCTATTAGCTTAAACTCTAGTTTCTGGCTTGTTTGTTCCCCTGGATACAGCAAAAATAAATCGCCATTGTGAGGAGATAGAATTCTCAAATTGCTAGTATTAAAAGTTGCTTGTTGCTGTCTAGCTAACCATTCATCATATTCTGGCGATAAATTGCCTGGTTGTTGATTTTCGTAAGCAATTTTGTCTTCTGGATAAAAGTATTCCTGCACCACAGAAGCGCAATCTGGTGTAGGTTTTAACCCAGAAATTGCACAGATGGGTAATTGCACTAAACCTTGAGGTGGAAGAAAATTTTCAGGTTCTTGATGTTCGTGCAAATGTAACATAATCCGATTCCACAAAGGCGCTGCACCAGTCACCCCTGATACTTGGCGCATTGGTTCGCCAGTGAAATTTCCTACCCAAGTAGCGACGGTATAATCTGTAGTGAAGCCTACAGTCCAAGTATCGCGGAAATTTGAAGAAGTCCCAGTTTTAACTGCTGCTGGGAAAGGAAGATTTAATACAGAATCTACACCAAAAGCTGTGGCACGGGCGTGGTTATCGCGCAGCATATCGGTGATTAATTGCCAATTTGTCGGGTTGGTATTTGGTGTTTGGTGTTTGGTGTTTGGTGTTTGGGGAATTGTTGTGATTAGTGATGCGGCTTCACCTTGTTGGGCTATGGTGAGGTAAGCCTGGGCTAATTCCCAAAGGCTGACTTCGCCACTACCAAGAGTTAAACCTAAACCATAATATTCGGGGGTTTGATTGAGGTGTTCAAAGCCTAATTGACGCAGATGTTCGAGGAAAGCTGGTACACCTACCTTTTCTAATACCCTGACAGCAGGGATGTTGAGGGAGTTTGCCAAAGCTACCCGCACCCGCACTGGGCCGAGAAACTTTTGAGTATAATCTGTAGGGCTATAAAGTTTGGCACCGGGAATGGCGTAATGTGCGGGGACATCTGCCAAAATTGTATTCGGGCGAATTATACCTTTTGCTAACGCCAATTCATAAACAAACGGCTTGAGGGTAGAACCTGGTTGACGTAGGGCTTGTACTCCATCATTGCGTCCGAGTTTGGCTTCATTAAAGTAATCGGGGGAACCGACATAAGCCAAGACTTCCCCTGTGTGGTTGTCAATTACCAAAGCTGCTGCATCGTGGACGTTATTTGTAGCCAGGGAAGAAAGTACTTGCTTTACCTGTGCTTCGACAAATTGCTGTAAAGGTCTATCTATTGTAGTGTGAATCTGACCTTCCCCTTGTGGGGTGCTTTGCTGATTCGCTAACCAAAATAAAAAGTGGGGTGCAGCAATAATTCCTCGTTGGCGAGATTGAAATACTACCTTTTCTGTATAGGCGCGTTCGGCTAGCGAGGAAGTAATATAACCATCCTGTACCATACGGTTGAGGACGTATTTTTGTCGCTGTTTCAGCCGTTGCCAATGGGCTAACGGGTCAAAATATGTGGGATTATTGGGAATGGCAGCTAAGAGAGTAGCTTGAGCAAGATTTAAATCACTGGCTGGGAGAGAAAAATAAGTCCGGGATGCGGCTTCCACACCATAGATATTTCCTCCCATTGGTAAGCGATTAATATATGCAGAGAGGATTTCATCTTTATTCATCCCCGCTACTAATCGCCAAGATAGCCAAATTTCTTGTAGCTTTCCTGAGAGATTGCGTGGAACAGGATCTAACATCCGCGCTAACTGCATGGTAACTGTGGAAGCACCAGAAACAATTTTTTTGGCGTGAATTGCTTCTTTAATAGCGCGGGCTACTGCTTTTAAATCTAATGCCCCATGATGATAGAAGCTGCTATCTTCAGCCGCTAAAATTGCCTGAATAAATTGGGGAGAAACTTGATTTAAGGGGACGACGGCTGTATGCTCTTGGTCACGGGTGAGTAAAGTTCCTAAGGGTAGCCCATTGCGATCGCTAAATTGCAACGCTAGCTGATTTTGCAAAATATCTTTAGCCCGAACTGGCGCAAAATAGGGCATAAGGCGCACTGACAAGCATATTAGCAGCAAAGCTAAGATTACCTTACCCTTTTTGCTGCGATTCAATACCCGCCAAAATTTTTGCGTAATTTGGATTAGCCTGCGTGAAGTTACTTTCATTAGCGAATGCGCTACCCTGTCAAACTTACTTTAATTTTGACGTAGCGATCGCACTGTAATCAGGAAATATTACTAACAATTTACAACTGATTTGTCATTTGTCATTTGTCATTTGTCATTGGTATGTATTCACAAATTTTTATCTATAAAAAATCAATACTTCTTAATATAATTTTCTCCTCTTCTTCCTCTCTGTGTCCTCAGCGCCTCTGCGGTTCATCACCTCTTCTCTTCTTGTCCTGCGTGGCTTCTGGGCGAGATGCTTTGCGAACGCGGTTTATTTAAAAAAATCTCACAACTCCCGCCAGATTGCCATCATTAAGAATTGTAGTAATTGATAGGAACAATCATATTCTATTGGTTATCTATATAATAATCTCACGCAGAGTCGCAGAGGCGCAGAGAGAAAAGAGATATCTATTTTAAATTTATGATAATTAAAGTTTTAATTAAATTTCTACTTAGCTTAACACTGATGCTAGGCATAGCTGGGTGTGGCTTGTTCGGCATTAATTCAGGTAGAGAACAACTACCAACAGTTGCGCCTCTCGCACCGCCAAAATTACCAGATTGGATTGAACAAATTAGTCCCATTGGCGATGCAAAACCTCTTAATCAAATTCGCATCCGATTTAAAGAAGCTTTAATTCCAGTAGAAAGCTTAGATAGTCCAGAACAGCAGAATTTGCTGCAAAAATTTGAACTAACACCACCTTTACCCGGCAGATTTCGCTTTTTGACACCGCGCATGGTGGGGTTTCAAGCAGATAAAGCCTTACCGCAAGCTACAAGATTTCAAGTTACTCTCAAATCTGGTTTAGCAGATTTAAAAAAACATCGTTTAGATCAAGATTTAGCTTGGACTTTTAATACTGAACCGATTAAGCTGACTAATTTACCAGGGGTTAACCCAATGGAGAAGGCTGACGATCAACCAATTGATTTACAGCCGAAATTACAATTTACATCGAATGTGGAACTAGATGTAAATTCTGTACAGAAACATTTACAGTTAATCCCTGAAGGTAAAACCGATGGTGTTGGTTTTAAAGTCATATTAGATAAAGAAGATCAGCCACAAGAAAGCGAAGATCCGTTAGAAAAATTTGACCCTTCACAACGTAACTGGGTTTATCAACTGATTCCGCAATTAAATCTCGCACAAGCAACTCATTATCGGCTAAGTTTTGCACCTGGTATTCTTCCTGCTTATGGTAATTTAGCAAGTGAAAAAGAATTTGCGAGTAAATTAGTCACCTATTCACCTTTAGCATTTCAAGGAATTAATTTTTACGGACAACCAGACGCAGGGGGAACCTACGGGAGATTTGTTAAAGGTAGTCCCCAGTTAGAATTTAATAACATCTTAGTTCCAGATTCCGCGATAGAAAATATTAAAATTGAACCGAAGCCAAAAGAGATTTCGCGAATTATTCAAGTTAATGATGAAGATAGGATTGTCAATATTAATCCTTATGCCTTAGCACCAGCTACGAGTTATACAATTACTGTTGGTGCAAATCTCAAAGATAAATTTGGACAGACTTTAGGTAAACCCGTCAGCCTGAAATATGACACTGGTGATTTAGCTGGTGATATTTGGGTTCCTTCAGATTTAAATATTTTTCCTGCTGGTAAAGATTTACAGCTAAATATTAATACTATAAATTTGCCAGAGGCGAACTATAAAGCTGCTTACAAAGTAGTGCAGCCAACAGACTTGGTTTACGATAATTATGCCAGTAATTTATTACCTAAACCAGTTGAATGGCAAAGTTTCTCGTTAGCTAGGAAGAATAATCAAGAAGTTGATATTACTGTTCCGTTAAGAGAAAGGTTATCTGCTTCTACCGGGATGTTAGCTTATGGTGTGCAAGCACGGACTAATAAATATCAGGAAAATGGTAAAGAACTGTGGCGAGAACCCACAACTTACGGCTTAGTACAATTAACAAATTTAGGTGTATTTTCTCAGTGGTTTCCTGATTCCGGTTTAATTCGCGTTCATCATCTCAGCGATGGTTCGCCTGTGAAAGCTGCGGCTGTAGAAATTTATCAATCACAATTAAATACAAAATCTCGTGCGCCAGTTTCGCCTTGTGTAACTGGAAAGACTGATGATAGTGGTAATTTAACTATTAAACGCGAAGATTTGAAGCAGTGTTTAGGAAGTAATCCAACCTTTACTAAAGCACCAGAACTATTAATAATTGCCAGAGAAAATCAAGATTGGGCATTTACCCGCACTGAAGAATATAGCGGTGTTTATGGTTATGGTATTGATGCAGGTTGGCAAGATGGTAAACCAGAATCCAGAGGTGTGATATTTTCAGATAGACAGTTATATCAACCAGGTGAAAAAGCTTGGTTAACTGGTTTCGCTGATTACTTACAAAATGGCACAATTCAACAAGATAAAAATGCGGCTTACCAAGTAACTTTAGTTGATCCTGATGGACAAAATACTAATTTAGGTACAAAAACTACTAATGAATTTGGGACATTCTCTTTAGAGTTGCCAATTAGTAAAACGCAACGCTTAGGATATTATACAGTCCAAGCCAAGGGTAAAAGTGGGCAAGAAATTTCGGGAGAATTTCGAGTTGCGGAATTTAAACCGCCTAATTTTAAAGTTGAACTGAATTTAGATCAGGAATTTGCCTTAATTGGCGATAAAGTTGAGGCGAAGGCTGCAAGTAATTATCTATTTGGTGCGCCTGTACAAGGAGGCGAAGCCAAATATTTCGTAACTCGTCAACAAGCTAACTTTGTACCCAAAGGTTGGGAAGAATTTAGCTTTGGGAGACAATGGTTTTGGCCGGAAGAAAGTCCAACTTTGACTAGCGATGTTTTGCAAACTACTTCTGTATTAGATGCTAACGGTAAAAGTGCACAAAGTTTAACAGTCGCAAAAGATTTACCCTACCCCATGACTTATCAGGTAGATGTGCAAGTCGCCGATGTTTCTAATTTATCAGTGGCGAATTCCCAAACTTTTACAGCTTTACCTAGTAATCGCTTGATTGGCTTAAAAAGTAATTTTGTAGCTGATGCTGGTAAGCCATTTGCTATTGAAACTATTGTTACTGACCCTACAGGAAAACCTCTTACAGGTCAACGGCTACGTTTAGAATTACAACAGATGAAATATAGTAGCGTTACCAAATTAGTAGAAGGTAGCCGCACACCAAAAAATCAAGTTGAGTATAAAACAGTAGCAAAAGCAGAAGTCTCATCTGCAAGTAATCCTCAATCGGTAACTTTAACACCCAAAGAATCCGGTTCCTACAGAATTAGGGCAAATTTTAGCGATACCAAAGATGAAATCAGCGCTACAGATTTACAAATTTGGGTAACTGGAGACAATCAAGTTTATTGGGGTTCGCCAGAAGAAGATAAATTAGAAGTTAAGCTAGATAAAAAAGAATTTAAGCCTGGTGAAACTGCAACTGCATTAATTCAATCTCCCTACCCAGAAGCCGAATTGTATTTTGCAGTCATTAAAGATAAACCTCTCTATCAACAAATTATCAAAGTTAAGGGAGGCGCACCCCAAATTCAGTTTCAAGTTACGCCAGAAATGTTACCAAATGCAGCAGTACAAGCTGTATTAGTCAGACAAGGTAAACCACTCAATCAAGTGGAACCGGGAAGCTTAGATAAATTAGTGAAAATTGGCTTTGCACCTTTTAAAGTCAACTTGCAGGATAAATATTTAAAGGTGGAAGTTAACCCACTGCAAGCATCACTCGCACCTGGTGCTGAGGAAACTGTACAACTAGAACTCAAGGATAATCAAGGTAATCCCACCCAAGGACAAGTTACAGTCATGGTGGTGAATGAAGCAGTACTGCAACTATCTGGCTATCGTCCACCAGATTTAGTAAATACAGTATACGCCGAACAAGCGATCGCAACTCGTTTTAGTGATAATCGTCCCGATGTCGTCATTCAACCCCAAGATATCCCCAAACCCAAAGGCTGGGGTTATGGCGGTGGCTTTTCCGCAGGTGCAGCTAATACACGTGTGCGTACAGATTTTCAAGCCTTAGCTTATTACAATGGTGCTGTCCTCACAGACGCTACAGGGAAAGCACAGATAACCTTTAAACTTCCCGATGACTTAACCACATGGCGAGTCATGGCTGTAGCTACCGATGGTAATCTGCGTTTTGGTAATGGCGATCGCACTTTTATCACGACAAAACCATTGCTAACTAATGCCATCTTGCCACAATTTGCCCGTCCAGGCGATCGCATCCTCGCTGGTTTATCAGTTACCAACAACACAGGAAATAGCGGAAACCTCTCAATTAACGGCGAACTTAGCGGTACGGTGAAGTTTGCAGAGAATAACCCCACGACAACAAATTTACAAACCCCAGCGGAAACCAATACCCAAGCTTATCGCTTCCCCATGCTGGCGGAGAATGTCGGAGAAGGGAAAGTCCGCTTTACCACGCAGTTAAATAATGCAGCTGATGCATTTGAAGTACCTTTAGAAATTAAGCCGCTAGAAATTACTGAACAAGTTGTAGAAACAGGAATTACCGAAAAGCAAACCAAGATACCTTTAAATGTTGATAAAAATACCATCCCCAATGCGGGAGGTTTAGATATTCAACTGGCGAGTACCTTAGTCCCAGAAATTACAGCACCAGCTAAACAAGTTTTAGGCGATGATGAATTACCCTTCGCCGAACCAGCAGCCAGTCAGTTAATAATTGCGGCAAATTTGCAAAATATTTCCCAAAAATATGGACAGACATTTGCTGAATTTAACAGCAATCAACAAGCCAATCAAGCAACGGAACAACTGCAAAAACTGCAAGTAGCTGATGGTGGTTTTGCTTCCTATCCCGGACAAGAAAAATCTGATCCTTGGGTATCTTCCTATGCGGCGGAATCTTTAGCAAAAGCTAATCAAGCTTTCCCCGGTGTGATTAATTCCGCCATGCTTTCACGCCTCAAAGGTTACTTAGAAAAAGTCCTGGCTAACCCCGGACAGTATGACTTTTGCAAACAGCAAATTTGTAAAACTCAACTACAACTCAACGCCTTGATAGCGTTAGCAGAACTAGGCGATAAACGCAATAGCTTCTTAGCAGATATTTACCAACAACGTAATAACTTTGATGTCGTCAATCAAATCAAATTAGCACGGTACTTATCGCAATTCCCGGAATGGCAAGACGAATCGCAAACCATGCTGAACCAGTTACAAAAGAATATCTATGAAACTGGTCGTACAGCCGTTATTAGTTTACCTAATAGCTGGGGATGGATGAGTTCGCAAACAACAGCACAAGCCCAAGCTTTACGGTTATTTATTGCTAATAAAGCGAAACCGGAAGTTGTTGATAAATTATTCCAAAGTTTGCTAGCACAACGTAGAGATGGCACATGGCGAACTAGTTATAACAACGCCCAAGCACTCACCGCCTTAGTAGAATATAGTCAACTTCAACCCACACCACCTAATTTTGTTTCTTCTGTACAATTAGCTGGTAAAAAGTTAGGAGAACATCGCTTTGAAGGCTACAGCAACCCTAGCTTACAGTTAAATGTACCAATGGATAAATTACCTCGCGGTCGCCATGATTTAGTCTTACAAAAATCAGGTAGAGGTAAATTACATTATCTGGTTGCTTATAATTATCGTTTGCAAGGTAACCAACCAGGTAAGTTTAACGGTTTAAGAGTTTCCAGAGAAATTCAGAAAGTTGGTGAAGCAGAAAGTCTTCTGCAAAAATTCGGACTTTACGCCTTTGATAAACCCTTAACTTTACAACCAGGGCAAGTATTTGATATTGGTGTAGAACTGATTACCGATCATCCTGTAGATCATGTAGTCATTACAGATCCTCTACCAGCTGGATTAGAAGCAGTAGACGCAAGTTTCCAAACTACAACCGCCGCATTGCAAGCCAAAGCCGATAGTTGGCAATTAGGGTTCAAGAATATCTACCGCGATCGCATTATCGCCTACGCCGACCACCTCGAACCAGGAGTTTACAGCTTGCATTATTTAGTACGTTCCGTTACTCCCGGTAAATTCCTTTGGCCTGGTGCGGAAGCGCATTTACAATATGCACCTGAAGAATTTGGACGTGCGGCTGAGTCTACACTAATAGTAGAGGAGCAAAAGTCATAAAGAACTTTCACTCTAGGAAAGCTGTATGCATGAAGTCGATATTCTGGAAGCTACTAAATCCTTACCTGAATTAACTCAATCTGTGATTGAAGGTGAAGAGGTAATAATCACAAGTGAAAATCAGCCTTTAGTTAAACTTGTACGAATTGCTGAAACAAAGCCTCGTCCAAAGTTTGGTAGTGCTAAAGGTTTAATTGTGATGTCTGAAGACTTTGACGTACAATCAAGCTAATCACACTAAAATTCACTCTGTTTAGCTTGGACAAATCCCAAGACTTAGTATTAACTAAATTAGGAGAAGGGCTACCCGCCATAACTCCATCTTTTGGAGCTACTTTAGCAGAAGCTTGTGCGGTTTGTTTAGAAGAACAAGGTCATTTGCAGGGTGTAGAACTCGCGGTGAACGGAGAATTCAATACTACTTTTAGACTATATTGGCAACCTGTCACAGAGCAAATGCTGCGTTGCTGGAATGATGAAGAGTTTACAACAGAACAAGCAGCCTATGGTATTGCTTTTATGCTCATCAGACAATTAACTGAGTTTACAGTGATTGAGCGATCGCGCAAAGGTACTGGATTTGACTATTGGTTGGGTAGCGAAAATACAGCAGGTGAACTTCCATTTCAAAATAAAGTCAGGCTGGAAGTTTCAGGTATACGTAAAGCAGAAGATAGCAGGATTCGAGCTAGAATCAAACAAAAAATCGAGCAAACTAATCCTTCAGATGGTAAATTTCCCGCTTACATTATTGTTGTTGAATTCAGCAGACCTCAATCGTTTATTTTAGAAAAATGAGTCAGATTCAAGAGTTACATCAACAGGCGATGGATTTGGCCGAAGCAGCCTTTACTGTTAAGCTCAGAGGTGACTTAGCGCAAGCTATTCAACTTTCTCGACAAGCGTTAGATAAGGAATCTCAAGCTGCTGCACTCATAGCCAATCAACTTGATGCTGAACCAACACGTTCAGTATTACATCGTAGCGCTGCAACCCTTGCTATTGACTGCGGTGAATTTCGCGCAGCAGAACGTTTGATTGCAATCGCATTATCTGGAAATCCACCTCAAGAAATCGCTGAAGAACTGAAGGATTTATTTATTCAAATAAATCTGCGTCCATATTTAGAACGTCATGGGTTGACTTTTGATGAACAAAAGTTGAGTACTTTAACTTTAGATAAAAAATCTAGTTAACATTCAAGTGTATGAATGTAAATATTAATATTCAAGAAGCAGAAGTCACCTTTTTTATGGTGGATTACTGATAGCTCTCGATTATCGTTCGTGAGTCCAACATAATCATGCAACTACATCGATTTGACAACATTCAGGAGTTCTGGCACTGTACTCAGGCTTACTTACTTCAGCACCAGGTAGAAAATAATGTTTTGCTCAGTATTTTGCATACCTTATTGCATAACCCAGAACGTTATCTGAGTAAGCCTTATTTAGCAATTGTCCAAAAAAATGGCGAGATTGTGGCTGTTGCCATCCGCACCCCACCCCAAAAATTGATATTATCCAAAGCCCAAAATATAGATGCCTTGCGGTTAATTGCTCAAGATTTGCGTCAAGAGGAACTACCAGGAAGCATGGGACTGGCTTTTGAGGCAGAAATATTCTCGCATACTTGGCAAACGCTGACAGGACAATTCTATCAACGGTCGGTGGTAATGAAAATTTACCAATTAACGGCAGTGCAAAAAGTTTCAATGGCCAGAGGATATCTCAGACTGGCAACAAAAAGCGATCGCTCTCTTTTAATCAAATGGCTTTCTGCATTTTTATCTGAGATAGATGAGGCGATAAGCGAAGATGTGGAACACCAAGTAGATAATCGCTTGAAACAGCAGAATACTTATTTATGGGAAGATAGTACTCCAGTTTCCGTTGCTTCTAGTAAACAAGTTTTGCCTACAATTGGTCGAATTAATTTAGCTTATACACCACCAGAGTATCGTCGCAAAGGATATGCGACTGCTTGTGTCGCAGCGTTAAGCCAAAAACTGCTAGATCAGGGATGTCGCTATTGTTTCCTCATAGCAGATTTAGCCAATCCCACAGCTAATCATATTTATCAAGCGATTGGGTATCGCCCTATTTGCGATTGGGATGAATACTCTTTCACCTCGAGGGAGTAAGCGTATATCTATGTTTTTACCCGTTTGTCTTTGTCTATCTATTGTTTTGGGATAAACGCAATCAGCAATTGTAGTGTCAAAAGCAGCAATTGTAGTGTCAAAAGCAGCAATTGTAGTATCAAAAGCAGCAATTGTAGTATCAAAAGCAGCAATTGTAGTATCAAAAGCAGCAATTGTAGTATCAAAAGCAGCAATTGTAGTATCAAAAGCAGCAATTGTAGTATCAAAAGCAGCAATTGTAGTGTCAAAAACAGCAATTGCTTATGCGTAGCTAGCTTTTAGCATCGCCTATACAGTTGTAATATGATGCGTTACTTTTTGGAATTGGCGAATATATCAAGAAGATGGGACACAGTCAGAAATTGTAGTTTACTGTCACAGATTTGAGGCGATCGCAGCAAATATTGTGATCAAGATTAAAACACCTGACAACCAATATTGCGATCGCATTCTGCCTATAGTATCAAATCCTCGCCATTTCCCCGAGGAGATGAGTACAATATTGAATAATTTTATCCAAGAATATACTTACTTTTAAGCTGCCTCTTGTATAAACTAGTTGCAAAAAAGGCTTCTGAGGCGATACTGACATGATTCTATCTACTCGTCAGCATTTATGGCAATTGAGGTTGGTAATTGTATTAGTAATAACTAGTGTTACTACTGCATTGACGAATTCTGCACGCGCTCAAATTATCCCAGATAGCTCATTAGGTGCAGAAAGTTCCATAATTACACCAAATGCTACGATTCAAGGATTACCAACAACCTTAATTGAAGGTGGTGCTACCAGAGGTACAAACCTATTCCAGAGTTTCTTAAAATTTAATGTTGGTGATGGACAACGAGTTTACTTTACTAATCCTGCGGGGATTGAAAACATCTTCACTCGAATTACAGGTAATGAAGCCTCAAATATTCTTGGAACTTTGGGTGTAGATGGTCAAGCAAATCTATTTTTTCTCAATCCCAATGGTATCATTTTTGGTTCAAATGCCCGCTTAGATGTTGCAGGTTCATTTTTGGCGACAACGGCCAATAGTTTTGTGTTTGAAAATGGTTTAAAGTTTAGCGCTACCAATACTGAAGCTGCGCCACTGCTAACAGTTAGCTTGCGTCCGGGGTTACAATTTGGCGCGAATTCATCTGCAACTATTAATAATACTGGAAATTTACAAGCTGGGCAAGATTTGACTTTAGTAGCTGGTAATCTTGACTTACAAGGTCAATTACAAGTAGGCAGAAATTTAACCCTAGAATCTCACAATGATATCACAGTAAAAGATATTATCTCTGATAATTCACTCGGTGTTAGTGGAGATATAACTATCACTGCTCCTGGTGATATTAATGTAGGTAATATCAAAGTTGCTCGTAATTCTAATAATAGTGATTTTAATAGCATCAGCATCAACTCTACTGGTGGTTCTGTCTACTTAAATAACTCTAATTTGAATAGTAATAATATTGCTTCCGGCTATGCAGGCGATATCGCGATTAGTGCGCGCCAAGAAGTTAAAATTGAGAATAGCAGTAAAATATCTACTATAGGTAATCTAGGCAGAATCTTGATTGGAGCCTCAGAATATGCAGATTTTTCTCCCCAAAAAATCACGATTACCAACTCTCAAATAAATAATAGTAATTTTTCGACTAGTAATGACGCAGGTAATATCATAGTTAAATCTCTAGGAGATTTATTGATAACTAACAGTACTCTAGAAACATTAACTAATAGTTCCGGAAAGGGAGGAAACATTAATGTCGAGGCTGGTTCAGTATCTCTAATTAATAAAAGTTCTCTATTCGCTAATACTCTGGGAAATGGCAAAGCTGGAAGTGTAACTGTAAATGCAACTGGTGGTACAGTCTCATTATCAGACAGTAGTATTAATACAGGTAGCAATAAACTGGCAGTAAATATCCAAAATTTAACTGAGCAAGTAGGCGGTGGTGGCGGTGATATTAATATCACTGCGGCTTCTTTATATTTAACAAAAAGTTCTTTTTTAAATGCTAGTAGTTTGGGTGCCGGGGATAGTGGAAATGTTTCTATTACGGCAGACAAAACAGTATCTTTTACAGAAAATTCTATTTTAAATGCCAGAACTTATGTGCGAGGCAATGCAGGTAATATCAATATCAAAGCCCAGGAACTTTCTTTTAGTAAAGAATCGCTAATTCAAGCCACAACTTTTGGCAGTGGAAATGCAGGTAATCTGAATACAATTACGCAATCATTTTCTTTAAGTGATACATCCCGAATAGAAGCCCAGACTTTTGGTAGTGGTCATGCAGGTAATATCAATATCAAAACTCAATTTCTTTCCCTAACAGAGGGAGGAAAAATCAATGCGGAAACCTTTGATAGTGGTAACGGTGGGAATATTATTATTAATCCTCTCAACGATGAAAACCAAGCTACGGCTTCTGTGACAATATCTGGTTCAGCACCTTCGCTCGGAATTTCTAGCGGCTTATCTGTGAATACAGAAAGCGAAAAATCAGATGCTGGGGCTGGTGGTAACATCACTATTAAAACTGGAACATTAAATATCAGTGATGGCGGAGTTTTGAGCGCTCCTTCTAAAAGTAGAGGGAGAGGTGGAAATATCAGTATTAATGTGAATAATCTTAATCTGACAAGCGGCGGACAAATTACTACCAATGCCTATAGAAGTGGAGAAGCAGGTAGTGTCAAAATTAATGCAACTGATAATATTATAATTGCTGGACAAGATTATCAATATGAGCAAAGACTGAATGCACTAAAAAATAGACTTGATATCTTGAAAGCTATCTATGATGTTTTTTTAATTGACAATAACCAAGGAAATCAACAGATATTAGAACCAATTAATAATTTAATTAATAAATTAACTGAATTACTAGCTAATCCTAATTCTGCTGAATTACTTAATGAACTAAAAGAAAAATTTGAGTTATTTACAAATAGCTACGATTTTAGTCTAATTGCAAATAACCCAGAACTGAAAAGTTTATTTGAACCAATTAGTAATTTACTCGATAACTTCAATGGACTGCAGCAAATTCTGATTGCGGCTCAAGACTCTACTTTTGTGCAAAAAATTAATGAATTAAAGCAGCAAATTAATCAACTTCAATATGCCTATAATTTTGTTTTACCGCAAACTGATGGCGAACTGAAGCGCATACTTGGTTCTATTAATCAATATAGTGGACTATTCGCCAATACAGAAGCAAACTCTACTGGTAATGGCGGTACAATCAACATTGACCCCCAGCAAGTCACCATTAAAGATACTGCGAGAATTTCTGTAGATAGTAAGGGTACTGGTGTGGCTGGTAATATTAGCATTACCGCTAATCGGCTAACTCTGGATAATCAAGCCGCAATTACAGCCGATACCAACAGTGGTCAAGGCGGTAGTATAAACCTCAACCTGCAAGATTTACTGCTGTTTCGCCGCCAAAGTGTTGTATCAACTACCGCAGGGAGACAAGGTGCTGGTGGTAATGGAGGTGCGATCGCCATTAATCTAGATACTAATCATGGCTTTATCGTCTCTCCTGCTTTAGAAAATAATGATATCGCTGCCAACGCTTTCTCTGGTAGCGGCGGGACTATCGAAATTAACGCTAAAGGAGTGATAGGATTAGCGACTCTCACTCGACCAGAACTTGAGCAGAAATTAGGTACAACCGACCCAGAGAAACTTAACCCGCAATTTTTGGGTAGTAATGATATTACAGCCATTTCCCAAACCAACCCGCAGCTAAACGGTATAGTCAGCATCAGTTCCCCAGATATTGACCCCAGCAAAGGAATCGTTTCCCTACCCACAAATGCTTCTGACCCTTCCCAGCAAATTGCTCAAAGCTGTGGCGGTGTCAATAAGAAAGCAGGTAGTGCATTTACTGATATAGGACGTGGCGGTTTACCTCCCAAACCGGACGAACTTCTCAGCAGCGATACTGTGTGGGAAGATATTCGCCTGAGAAATAGTACGACAGAACAGGGAAATACAACTCAGGCTACTGTAAACCCAGTCAAACCAAAGGCAGTATTAATTATGCCTGCAACTGGTTGGGTATTTAACAACAAAGGCGAAGTGACGCTGATATCTCATACACCTCAATCTTCCGCTTCCTGGCTGAATTCTTCTAGCTGCGCTGTTAAAAGTCAATGAAAGAGAACAGCGAAGAAATCAAATTATTAGTAACTTTTAGCCTGATTATTTCTCACTAATCTTTCCGCCAAGCATAAGGCACTTTCTCTACTACTCTTCCGTCTATATTCTATATATTTATAGCAGACTGCATAGGAAATACTTTGCGTTACTTTGCGCTATCCTCTGCGTTTAAAAAGATATACCATTTTGAAAAAAGAATGCGACAGATGGGTAGGGGCACGGCACCAGTAAGATAATTGGATATACCAAAAGATTATGGATGCCGTGCCCCTACAAAGAATTTATTTGTCGCAAACGTTATTTCAATTTGTATTACAAATTTATACAAATTAGGAATTGGCAATATCTAAAGATAGATAAATTATGCAACTTAAAAATATTTTACTAGGAGTCGCCTTCACAGGCTTAAATTTTGCTGCTTATCCTAATTTAGTCAATGCTCAAACTTGTCACCAAAAGGAAGTAGTTGCCCCTACAAATCAAACTAGAACCATTCGTCAACAACAACTTGGCTATCAATTTAATATTCCCAATAACTATAGAGCTATGGCAGTTAAGGGAAATGCTATTCTCATCCTTGACCCTAACAATTTTACACTGACACAATGTTTAATCAAAAACAAAGCACCTAGAGAATATCCACCTAATATTTCGATTGACACAACACCAGTTAATGATCAAAATCGCACTTTGACAGAGATTATCAAAGAAAATCATCATACAGCAGATAAATTTAGCAATACGAAAGTTGCTAATGAAACTGCGATTATTTACACTTCTAACACCTTAGGAGAAGAGCAAACAGTTGCTTTTTTCAGTCCAAATCGCAAATATATCATTACTATCTCCGCTCCCTATAATTTCAATCAAGGAAAACCCACAAGCATCTTTAATAAAGCCGTATTTGAGCAGGTTGTCTCCAGCTTCACCTTTATAAATTAAATAGTTGGTGTTTGGTAATAGGTAATGGGAATTTCCCCCTGCTCCCTGCCCCCTGCCCCCTTCCTTTTCCCCCAGTCCCCCCAATCCGCTAAAATATAACTTCCGCCGGTCAGCATTGTTGTTCGGTGAGATTTGTTCTACACCTATGCGGTTAGGCCGGAAAGGAATCGCTATGTCATGGATGGAATTAAGCCTAGACACCACCAATGAGGCGGCTGATTGGGTTTGTACGCTACTGGCTAAAAATAACTATACTGATGAAATTCAAATTACAAAATATAGTAAACCAGATGTTAGCGCATCTCCAGCATGGGATTTAAGCATTAATTTGTACTTACCTAATGATGTCTATGCAAATAGCCGTAGTACAGAAATTGCCAATTTGCTTTCATCATTAGAACGTACAGGACTTTCTACTGCTCTGCAAATGGCTGTAGTTGATGAAAAACCAGTAAAATCAGAGCTAGCAAATCCCTTAATCCGGCGAATTGGGGAAAAGTTTGTGGTTATCTCGGCTGATACATCATATAGTTCAGAATCAAATGAGAAAATTACCTTAAGACTTAAACCCAGCTTGGCTTTTGGTAGTGGTTTACATCCTGCAACCATACTCAGCCTGAAACTATTGGAACGTTATATTAACCCAGCCATGAACGTGCTGGATTTAGGTTCGGGTTCTGGGATTTTGAGTGTGGCGATCGCAAAATTGGGCGCAAATGTTTTAGCTTTAGATAATGACATTATTGCTGTGGAAGCAACTCAAGATGCTGTATTGCGTAATGTCGTAGAACAGCAAGTTACAGTCACAGAAGGTAGTCTGGGATGTGGTAGCGAGTTAGGACATTGGTTAGGTGGAGATTCTATTAACAATGTCCCGACAGTGGAAGCAAAAGCGGAATTTGACTTGATTGTGGCAAATATCCCAGCGAGAATGCATATTGCTTTGGCTACTGATTATCAACAAGCGCTGCGTTCCTCAGGATTAGTCATATTAGCTGGTTTTACGAGCGATTATGAGGAAGATTTGGCGGTAGCATTCACAAATGCAGGATTTGAATATGTAGATTGCGAACGTCAAGATGAATGGCTGGCTTTGGCTTATCAGTTGAAATAAATATGCTAGTTGCGAAGCAATTAAAATGTGCGTTGCGCTGCGCGACAACGCACCCTATTGGCGTGAACAGGCTAAAATAGTGCATTGCTCAAACTCTTGTGGGATGGGCATCTTGCCCGTCCTGGGCGGACAAGATGTCCACCCCACAAGAAAATTATATTGCCACATTTTAGCCTTGTCATACCAAATTGAAAAAAGAATGCGACAGATATACAGACTCAAAGTCTTGTCCTGTCTGGATTCTTAATTTTGAATTTTGAATTTTGAATTTTGAATTGGTATCAGTCCATACATTTACAAACTGGCGACAGCTTCACCAACTAGCTTGGATATATAAGGTAAAATTGCTCTGCTTCTGGCGTTAGCTTTGCCTTCTGTGAATACTACCAACAAGTAGGGGCGGCGTTCGGGAATTTCGATATATGCTGCATCATGGCGCACTTGGCTTGTCCAGCCGGCTTTTGACCAAAGTTGAGCATCTTGGGGAATTCCACCGCCTAAAAAGCCTGTAACTTGGTCTTCATCAACATCGGTGGGTAAATCTTCGGGTTTGAGGCTGCGTTTTAATAAAGCCATCATTGCTTGCGATCGCACGCTGGAAACTGCGACTCCGCCAACGATACTATGTAATAATCTGGCGATCGCATTGGTGGTCAGCATATTGCGATTTTCTAGCATTTCTCCATAAAATGCCCTTTCTCTACCATAAGGGCCATCACCCCAGGTTTTTTGGCAGACGTTAATTGTCTCCATTTCTTCCCAACCTAAAGACTGATAGTAGCGATTGACAAAATTACGCTGGGATTTCCAAGTTTCAAAGGGGCCGGGGGGTAATTCGGGGCCGGAAGTTGTGCCTGTGAGCACATCTACCACTAAGCTGGTAGCATCATTGCTGGAATCAACAATCATATCGCGCATGGCTTTTTCCAAATCCTTGGAAGTTTGCACCATGCCTTTTTCTAACCATTCTTGTACAGCTACCAAGTAAAACAATTTCACTACACTAGCTGGGTAAATGCGCTCTACTCCCCGATACGTAAAACCACGTACACTATGATTCCAAAAAGCATCAGGAGTTAAAGCCCCACCAGTATTTACGAGAACTGGGGGATCGTAGACAATCCAAGTCAAAGCAATTTGATTCCGCGCTAATGTGGGAAATGCTGCCCAAGTTGCTTCTAAAATACTTAATCCGAGATTTTCGAGTTGTTCGTCTTTTCGGAAGAAAACCATATTTAGTTATTAACCTTAGAGAATGGTCATTAATTTAAAATCTCCAATCCAAAATCTCAACGCGGCTGAGTACAATTGTCTGGCTGACCTCAATTTATATGATTCTCCTGAATGTACTCGCTTGGCGACTCAAGCCGCAGCTGGGCGACATTTGCGGGTAACATCAAATCATCAGGATGCCGCTGTTGAAGTTTGTTTGTGTGAAGATGACTATCCAGGGTGGGTATCTCTTAGTGATTTGGGTTTATTACAAACAGCTACTTTACCTTATCGGGCAGCAAAATTAACGGAAGCAGAAATTAAAAAACTGCTACCAGGGGCGATCGCTTTTACGCACCAAGCCATGCAACAATCAAATTATTACCTGTGGGGCGGTACGGTAGGGCCAAATTATGATTGTTCGGGGTTGATGCAAGCGGCTTTTGTGTCTGTGGGAATCTGGTTACCGCGCGATGCTTACCAGCAAGAAGCTTTTACCCAAGCAATTAGCATTGCAGAATTAGTACCCGGAGATTTGATATTTTTTGGCACTCCCCAAAAAGCAACTCATGTGGGACTCTATTTAGGAGATGGTCGCTATATCCATAGTTCCGGGAAAGACCAAGGACGCAATGGTATTGGCATTGACCAACTATCGGAACAGGGAGATGCTGTTAGTCAGTCATATTATCAACAACTGCGCGGTGCTGGCAGAGTTGTCAAGAGTTACGAACCACAGGGAAGCTGAGGACAGGGAAAAAATATGACGACTGGCTGGGTTTCAGAGAGAACAGAAGGGGAAAATGGCACAAGCTTGGCGATTGTCCCTGATATTTCGGTGGTGGTGCCAGTACGTGATGAGGTAGAAAGTTTGCCATTATTATTAGAGGCGATCGCATCTGCTGTCAGTGAAAATCAGTTAACCTATGAAATCATTTGTGTTGATGATGGTTCAACTGATGGTTCCGCCGAATTACTCAAGGAACTAGCTAAAACCCGCAATGATTTAAAAGCCGTAATTTTGCGCCGTAACTACGGACAAACTGCGGCGATGGCGGCGGGGTTTAACTATGCTTTGGGTAAGGTGATTGTCACTTTAGATGCGGATTTGCAAAATGACCCAGCTGACATACCCATATTATTAGCCAAGTTAGAAGAAGGTTACGATTTGGTGAGTGGTTGGCGACATAAACGCCAAGATGCGGCTTTATCGCGGTTACTTCCTTCTAAAATTGCCAACTGGCTAATTGGTAGCATTACTGGCGTAAAATTACATGACTATGGCTGTTCTCTCAAAGCTTATCGTGCCGAAGTTTTGGCAGATATGAACCTTTATGGAGAACTACATCGCTTTTTACCTGCTTTAGCTTACATTGAAGGCGCAAGAATTACCGAAATACCTGTCCGTCATCATCCCCGCCGCTTTGGTCGCAGTAAGTATGGATTATCGCGGACTTTCCGCGTCATGATGGATTTGTTAACCATATCTTTTATGAAAAAGTTCCTAACAAAGCCTATGCATGTTTTTGGTTTGTTAGGTTTATTATCAATGGTTTTAGGGTCAATTTTAGGGATTTACCTGACTTTTATCAAATTAGCTTGGGGTGAAATGATTGGTAATCGCCCATTGCTAATTTTAGCGGTGCTGTTATTAGTAACAGGGGTGCAATTATTTTCTTTTGGGTTATTAGCAGAATTGTTGATGCGTACTTACCACGAATCCCAAGGTAGACCGATATATCGAGTGCGGGAAGTCATAGCAAAACATGTTAACTAACATAACAATAAAAGAACAACAAATTTAATCTTCGCTTTCTAAAATTTGCTTTGCTTGCAAAAGTTGCTGCTGATATTCTTCACTCAAAGTAGGGTATTTAAGATTAAGCTCTTTTAATTTAGTGCAGATAATATCAGCCACAGTCAGACGTGTAAACCATTTGTGATCGGCAGGAACAATATACCAAGGTGCCCATTCAGTGCTAGTATTTTGGAAAACATCTTCATAAGCCCTCATATAATCATCCCAAAAAGCTCTTTCTCGCACATCATTAGCAGAAAACTTCCAATTTTTTTCTGGCGATTCAATTCGAGCTAAAAATCTTTTTTTCTGTTCTGACTTAGAAACATTCAAAAAGAATTTGAGGATAACAATGCCATTATTTACTAAATACTTTTCAAAATTATTAATCTCTTCAAAACGCTGCTTCCATATATGATTTCCCTGAGGAAACTGTGGAAGTTGCTGTTTTTTGAGAATTTCCGGATGAACACGTACTACTAGTACTTCTTCATAGTATGAGCGGTTAAATATCCCAATCCTACCCCGTTCAGGTAAAGCTTTCATTGACCGCCAAAGGTAGTCATGGTCTAATTCTTCAGCACTTGGCGACTTAAAACTAAAAACTTGACAACCTTGGGGGTTAACCCCGGACATAACATGTTTTATTGTGCTGTCTTTACCAGCAGCATCCATTGCTTGAAAAATAATTAGTAATGCATAGGTGTTTTGAGCGTAGAGAACGTCTTGGTAATAAGCTAATCGTTGAATATCTGCCTCTAATTTACCTTCAGCATCAGCTTTTTGCTGGTAATTTCCTTTAAACCCTGGGTCATACTGCTTATTTAAAGAAACTTTTGAGCCTGGTTTAACAATAAAAGCATCATGGTTCATAGGTTTTAGCCTGACTGAATTTCAGCAGTAGCATATGTGCAACGACACAACACCAATAGATACAGTTAATTTTAAATCATGGGGTGGGCAATACTGCGATCGCAGCCTTGTCCCAGCAATAAGTCAGCTTAAAACCTAACTTTCGCACAACACTGAGATAAAGTAGGTATTGTAGCAATAATCACAGTAAATATTAATAATTGTATTTACTGAAAGACCATAGAATATCAAATGTACTCAGTGATATTGAACATAAATCAATATCGAATCTTGCTGTTCCCCTGCAACCTTTAGTGGTTGTAGGGGTTTATTTAAGTTTTGACTGCTGCTTAATCGCTCCGGTAAAAAGTTTAGATAATACAAATGATTTATTTAATATCACACAAACAATTAACAGTTATCTCTACCTAAAGACTAAGCTGATAGGCACATAGATAAAATATTTTTAGTTAGGTTTGTCCAATGTTAAAAGTTATAAGTAGGGCAATACTATTCGGTTAAACGTTTTGAACTCAAAATTGGTTTTGGGGAAAAGGTTAAAGGTTAAGGGTTAAAGGTTTTTTCTTTCCCTTTTCCCATTCACCTTTTTCCCTTTAACCGACAAGTATTGATAAGTAGGGTGTGTTACAATACTGCTCGGTTAAGGATTTTCAACTCGGAATTTGGTTTGGGAAAAAGGTGAAAGGGTAAGGGTTAAAGGTTTTTTCTTGCCCCTTTTACCCTTCCCCTTTTCCCCTTAACCGACAAGTATTGGGGTGTGTTACGGCTATGAAAGGATTTGGGACTTAGAGATAATAAAATTTAGCCGTAACGCACCGCCGCGTGGATGGTGTATTAGATGCTAGGATAGTTATTTCCTGACAAAGTATATTGGAATTCTAAATGGATAAAGTCGAATTAAGCTCCCATACCAGAATAGCGCTTTAAACCCATACGCCATAGCCAGCGATTTAAAACTAAAAATATTAATGTCCAACCTATCAGTGCTAGAAAACCACGCCCTAAATCAACAGGTAGTCCAATCAAAATACTAGCAGGGAAATCAATTAGATAGGGGAATGGTGTTAACATCACAATTGTCCTTACAGAGTCAGGAAATACCTCTAAAGGTGCAATCATACCTGATAAAAATAGATAAAATAACATCCAAAGATTTTCTAATGCAGTCGCTCTTTCTGTCCAAAAAGCGAACATTGCAAATGTATATTGAATTGCAAATCTCAATATAAAAGCTATTAATACTGATAGAACAAACAATAATATACTACCCAATCTCGGCACCCAAAAGGCTTGGGGATAAAGAATAAAAAATAAAGCTACTAAAATAAATGCAAACTGTAGGCGTGCAAATCTATCAGAAACATGAATGGCAACATGATGCCATACAGGGTCAATAGGCTGTAATAATCTAGGAGAAAGCTTCCCTTCTACCACTTCCTTTTCAAAATCCCAAATTACCCAAACAGCAGTAAATTGCCTAATAACAAAAACTACTAAAAAATAACGAGCAAAATCGACAGGTGTCAAATTAAAGCGTCCACCTTGGGCCGCTTGTATCCAGATACCCATAAAAATAATAGGTAACGAACCAGACAACACCCATAAAATCATTTCTGCTCGGTATTCAAGGATGTAAGCATAGTAGACTGCAAGTAAAGTTAGAGCTTTCCTAATAATTCGCTTCATTTCTGTTTGGTGTTGATTTTTGGTAAGTCTTGGCAGATTATTTATAGCAGTTTGCAATCAAATTAAGTACATAACTAGAGAATTAAAGATAAAAATTCGTTTACCTTTAAATACACATACTCAGCACTCTTGTACAGACGCGATTCATCGCGTCTGTTGCAACTTAGCACTCAGCACTTATTCTACAACTCCAGACTGAAATACTTTGCCAATCACTTCTTCTACTGGTGGTTCAGTTACTTGTAAATCTACTACTTCTAACTCAGCTAAAATTTGAGATACTGTTTGCGTTAGTGTATCTTGAGGTACTAAAAAACGCACCGTTCGCCCTTCTAATAGTTGTAAATCTCCATAAGAAATAAGTTTTTCTTTAGGCAAACATTTAGCTAACTCTAAATGAATTTCTCGATAAGGAGCGAAGCGTTCTAAAAGTTCATCCAAGCTGCCATCGTACATCAGCTTTCCCTGATGAATCAACAGCACTCGTTGACACAAAGCTGTGATGTCAGCCATGTAATGGCTTGTTAATAAAACAGTCGCTTGATAACGCTGATTGTACTCGCGTAAAAAATCACGAACTCCAGCTTGAGCATTCACATCTAATCCCAAGGTAGGTTCATCTAAAAATAACACCTGGGGACGATGTAAGAGTGCGGCTAAAAGTTCCGCTTTCATTCTTTCACCCAGTGACAGTTTTCTTACTGGTTGGGTAAGCTTTCCTTCTAGGGAAAGCATCTCTGTTAATTCTCCGACTCGCCGCTGAAATTCTTTATCAGGGATGTTATAAACAGCCGCGTTAATGTTTAAAGAATCTAAAGCTGGTAAATCCCAAATTAATTGCTGCTTTTGTCCCATCACCAAAGTAATTTTTTGCAAAAATGCTTCTTGGCGCTGAAAGGGAATTTGTCCTGCAACTCTCACACTACCGCTAGTAGGATGAATTAATCCTGTGAGCATCTTTAGGGTAGTAGTTTTACCAGCACCATTTGGCCCTAAAAAACCTACTACTTCTCCAGTAGCAATTTCAAAGGAAACATTCTGAACTGCTTTAATAGAACGGTAGGTGCGGCGGAAAAAGTGAGCAATTGTACCTTTAATACCAGGTTCCTTTACCGCCACCGGATAAAATTTATTTAAGTCTTCAGCCACAATTATCGGCATAGACCTCATTTTAAACGACCCGATCGCAAAATACTCAAAATTAGCCACAATCCCAACAGACTCGCAGCCGCAAACAAGATATTGCTTAACAAAGATAGTTGAGTTGTCTGGGCGTGGTTAGAAATAATTGCTGCTCCCATAATCAGTGAACCTACTAGGATGCTAAAAGAGAGACGATTGGCAGCATCATCCATAGTCCGTCGTACGCCATCTAAACCCCGCAGCGATAAATTCCACTGCAATGTTTCTGATGTTACTCGGTCTAATAGTAGTTCAATCTGACGGGGAGATTGTAAAGAAAGACTTTTGAGATCCAATGCTGTTCTTAAGAGCGATCGCAAGGGATTTTCGCCGACTAACTGACGACGGAACAAGTCTGTGAGTAATGGCTGAATTTCATCAACAAAGTTTAATTCTGGATTGAAGCCACGGGCTAACCCTTCTAAGTTAGCTAAGGTTTTGGCATATAACCCCATGTTACTGGGCAAGCGAATTTTATTATTGCGGGCGACTTGCAGAATTTCATAAATGACATGACTGAAATTAATGGCTGATAAATTGACGTTGAGGTACTTTCGCAGCATCCGGTCATAATCATTTTCCAGTCGCGCTAAAATCACTGGCTGGCTAGAATCTGCTAGCTGTAAAGTTAACTGGGCACAGCGTTGAGCATCCAAATCGACGATCGCTAACAACATCTCTGTTAAAATCTGCTGGGTACGAGGATCGAGCCTACCCACCATGCCACAATCTAACAAAGCTACCCGACCATCTTGCAGATAAAATACATTCCCCGGATGGGGATCAGCATGAAAAAATCCATCTATATATAGTTGTTGAAAAAAAGCTCTAAATAGTAAACTCGTGAGCGCTTTCCGTTCTGCGATCGGATCTTTACCATCTTGATTACTTAAATTTGCGGTGAGCAGAGGTACTCCTTCTAACCACTCCATCACCATCAACTTTTCTGTAGTCAACTCCCAATAAATTTCAGCAACTACTATCTGTTGGGGATCAAACCATTTACCCTGGGATAAGTTGCGGCGGAGTTGGTCTGTATATTCTGCTTCCCTAGTGAAATCTAACTCGGCTTCTAGGGCTTTAGTAAATTCTTCAGCGATAGATTTGATTTCGTTGTTTCGCCCAAAATCCGTGCGTGCGACTAAATCAGCAATCCCTTGAATTAAGGCAATATCTTGAGCTACTGTTAAATCAATCCCCGGACGTTGCACCTTCAAAGCCACTTCTCGACCATCTGCTAATGTAGCCCTATGGGTTTGAGCAATTGATCCCGCCGCTACCGCTACAGGATTAATCGTTTTAAAAGTCTCTTCCAAAGGAGTTTTTAGCTGTTGGCGCAGTAGTACTTCAATTTCTGACCAGGGAACTGGTGGAACTTCATCTTGCAGAGTTGAAAGTTCATCAATATAGCCAGCGCTAAGTAAATCAGGACGGGTAGAAAGTAGCTGCCCTAGTTTGACATAGACAGGCCCCAAATCCACCAGAATGTTTTTTAATACTGCAGGTGTTGGTAATTGTGGTTCATCAGCTTTACCACCAGTAAGTAACCTACGCATATAGTCCCAGCCGTTACGCAGGACTACTTCAATAATTTCTCGTTGACGAGGAACTGTTTGAGTGAGGAACATTTTTTTGGGGACTGGGGATTGGGGATTGGGGATTGGGGAACTCGGGGCCCCCTCTGGGGATAAGGGGTAATGGGGATTGGGGAACTCGGGGCCCCCTCTGGGGATAAGGGGTAATGGGGATTGGGGATTGGGGATTGGGGAACTCGGGGCCCCCTCTGGGGATAAGGGGTAATGGGGATTGGGGATTGGGGATTGGGGACAGGAGATTGGGGATTATTAATTTCCTTTGTCTTCCTAGTCCCTAGTACCTAGTACCCAGTCCCCAATACCTAGTTATAATGAAAATAGCAGAATCTTAGCCTCTGCCAAGGGTTTTAACTTTTACAGCTATAGCAAGTCGGTAAATCGGGGATCGCTTTGGAGTGTTTTAAGGATTTGTTTAATTTCCTGGGTACGGTCTTTTTTGACTATGAGGGTAACTTTGCGATCGCGCACGATCACTACATCCTCTAAGCCTATGGTAACAATGACATCTTCGGGATCGGTGGCGTAAAGTAGTGCTCCTTGGGTATCAAGCCCCACATGGGTAGCAAGTTCCACATTAGGAGTATCTTCTGTTTTCAGTAAACGTTCGATCGCATTCCAATCGCCTAAATCATCCCAGCCAAATGCCACTGGTAAGACATATGCTAAAGTGGTCTTTTCCATAAGTGCATAGTCTATACTTTTCTTAGGCAACTGCGGATAGATACTAGGGCCATTTTGTGCTAGAGGTTCGATAATTTCAGGCGCGTGGGTATATAGTTCCTTGAGAACAACACCGGCCCGAAACACGAACATTCCACTATTCCAGCTAAAACGCCCCGTTGATAAAAAAGTTTCTGCCGTTTCCCGGTTGGGCTTTTCAGTAAAGCGGTTGACGTGATAAGCTGGCAACTCATCAAAGGTACCAATTTTTTCGCCTTGTTCGATATAGCCGTAACCAGTGGATGGGAAAGTAGGCTTGATCCCCAGTGTGACAATCGCTTCTGTACTTGCCGCTAAAGAGCTAGCAGCATTTAAGGTGTTAGCAAACGCTTCTTGATCGGCAATCCAGTGATCTGCTGGAAAAAAACCGATGATCGCATCCTCGCCATAACGCTGTTTAATGACTAAACTTGTCCAAGCAACAGCTGCGGCAGTGTCTCTTCCCTCTGACTCGATCAATAAATTTTGTGAAGGCAGTTCTGGCAGCTGTTGTCGCACTCCTTCAGCTATCTGATTAGAAGTGATGACAAACACAGAATCCCACCCGCCCACGAGTTTTATCAACCGATCGGCGGTTGCTTGTAATAAGCTTCTAGAGCTACCATCAAGACTTAAAAATTGCTTGGGTCGTCCCGAACGACTTAAGGGCCAAAAACGCTCACCTTTACCACCAGCAAGAATTACCGGGAACAATGAATTAGTCATTATGTCATACAACTTTACTAAAGAACATTACAAGTTTACAGTGGGCTTTTCTACTGGCAAGATTTGTAGCTTGGACTAACATACTTTTAAGGAGTGGTTGAGTGGGGAGATAATTGTGATTAAACAAATGCAATGGACGGAAAATCAAGTCACGCCTCAACAAGTACCAGCTTTAGATTTAGATGAGGTTAAGCCTCAACAATTACCAAAGTCAGATACTCAAGTTACGCCTCAACCAGCAGTAGCACCAGAGCAAGAAAATAGACCCCAACAAGCTACTAATGTTTCCCGTGGTGTTGTCGAGTCTGTAGGTGAAATTCCTAACCAGCTTTATGAGCGGTTAGGCTTAACCATGCCACGCTGGCTATTGTGGGTGTTAACGGTTGTCTTAGGTATCGTTTTATCTGGGCTGCTAGTTTCTACCTTGGCGTTGTGGACTCCTTTATGGAGTAATCTCGACCAAACTGAAGAAGACGCAGGAACATCTGGGAAGGAACAGGCAAAAGTTCCACTTCCTGGGGAATTATGGGGCAAAATCTCTGAATATCAGCTTTCAAAACCCATGAATATTTTGATCATGGGGATTGAACCAGTCAAAGGTACTGTTGACGGCTCACCAGAAAGTTTTGCTGGCAAAAGCGACACGATGCTGATGGTGAGGCTCAACCCTGGCGATAAATCCATGAAGGTGCTGTCAATTCCTCGGGATACGATGATTGCTATCCCAGAAAAGGGATTAACTAAAGTATCTGATGCTAACGCTCAAGGCGGCCCAGTATTGGCAGCGCGGGTAATTAGCCGGACTTTAAATAATGCACCAATTGATCGCTATATGCGGATCTCTACTAGCGGCTTACGCCAAATGGTAGATCAGTTGGGTGGAGTAGAGGTATTTGTGCCGAAACCAATGGCATATCAAAACGCCTCTGGTCAGTCAGTTAGCTTAGTAAGCGGCTGGCAAACGCTCAACGGCGAACAGGCAGAACTATTTATTCGTTACCGCGAACCCGGTTTAGGTGATTTACCCCGAGTTCAAAGACAGCAAGCGCTGATGAAAGCGTTAGTAGAACGCCTAAATAGTCCTACAGTTTTACCCAGGTTGCCGCAATTAACCCGCATTATGCGGAAGTACTTTGACACCAACCTGAAAATTGAAGAAATGATGGCATTGGTGAATTTTTCCGTAAATCTGGAACGGGATAATTTCCAAATGACCGTATTACCTGGTGGCTTCAGCCGCTTCAGCCAAGACCCCAATAGTTATTGGTTGAATATGACTGGGCAACAAAGCCTATTGAATGATTATGTTGGGGTGAATGTACCTGGTCTCAAGCCGGATGTACGACCAGTTACTAAACTCAAAATTGCTATTCAAAATGCTTCCAATCAACCACAGTTAACTCAAAAAGTTATCAACTCTCTCAAACAAAAAGGCTTCACCAACGTTTATCCGGTACCAGATTGGCCTGATACCCAACGCCAAACTCAAATTATTGTGCAAGGAGGTAAGCGAGAATTAGGAATTGATCTCCAAAAAATTATTGGTTTAGGTCAAATTGAAGTGACTGCGACTGGTGATTTGGAATCTGACCTGACAATCCAAATTGGTAAAGATTGGAAATAGTTAAGAGTTGGAGAGACGCGATTGATCGCGTCTGTAGATTTAAGAGACGCAATTAATTGCGTCTGTACAAAAGTCAAGAGTTAAAATTAATTTATGATGAATTTTTGACTTTTGAATCTACAAAAAAGTTATGAAAAAGTTTTGGTTACGCTTTTTTAGCTTGATATTGATTTTGATATTGGCTGGTTTATGGGTGATTCTTACTCCTAGACCAGCCTTTGCTCAAATAAATACAATAAATTACAACAACACTAATTTAGAGAATCGTGACTTTTCACATAACGATTTAGCTAGGGTAACTTTTGTGGCAGCAGAAATGCGAGGCACAAATTTTGCAGGAGCCAACTTAACAAATGCAATTTTAACTAAAGGTGTGTTACTCAAAGCCAATTTAGAAGGTGCAAACCTCACAGGCGCTTTAGTGGATCGGGTAACTTTTGATAATGCCAACCTCAAAAATGCCATTTTTACAGAAGCAACTTTAACCCGCAGCCGCTTTTATGATGCTGAAATCACTGGTGCCGATTTTACAGATGCTTTAATAGACCGCTATCAAGTATCGCTATTATGCGATCGCGCCGATGGAGTTAATCCAGTAACCGGAGTTTCCACACGCGATAGTTTGGGTTGTCGATAGGAAGAAAATCACCAATACCAAACCCCAAACACCAAATAACTAATTTTTGATAATTTGCCTGATAGACTCTACAATTGCAGGTTAAATGTGTTGACATATGCACTCAGTTAGAGTTGTCAGGTATTATTCGTGACTAAACAAGACCAAAAGCCCTCTCGTTCATTTGCAGGAATTGCTGGCATTGTTGCCATAGCTACCTTAATTAGTAAAGTATTTGGTTTAGTAAGGCAGCAAGCGATCGCAGCTGCTTTTGGTGTGGGTGCTGCTGCTACTGCTTATAGTTATGCCTACATTATTCCTGGCTTTTTATTAATATTACTCGGTGGTGTGAACGGGCCGTTACACAGTGCTATTGTGAGCGTTTTAGCTAAACGCAAGCAAGAAGAAGCGGCTCCTTTAGTGGAAACAGTTACAACCTTAGTAGGTGGATTGCTGTTGCTGGTGACATTGGCGCAAATTGTCTTTGCCGATGTAGTAGTGGATTTTGTTGGTCATGGTTTAAAAGAGACTACCAGAGCGATCGCCATCCAACAAATCCGCATCATGGCCCCAATGGCTCTATTTTCTGGCTTAATTGGCATTGGTTTTGGTACTCTCAACGCTGCCAATCAATATTGGTTACTCTCTATTAGTCCTTTATTATCTAGTATTACTGTTGTTGCAGGGATTGGGATTTTAGCTTTGCAATACGGCAAAGATATTATCCTCCCAGAATACGCTTACATCGGCGGCATGATGTTAGCTTGGGGAACCTTAGCCGGAGCCATTTTGCAATGGTTGGTGCAGTTAATTGTGCAATGGCGCTTAGGATTAGGCACATTACGGCTACGGTTTGATTTCAAATCCCCAGGGGTTCAACAAGTAATTAAAATTATGACTCCGGCAACCATCTCTTCTGGGATGATGCCAATTAATGTGGCTACAGACCTTTATTTTGCTAGTCCTATTCCCGGTGCAGCGGCTGGTTTTAACTATGCCAATCTTTTAGTCCAAACTCCCTTAGGCATTATTTCTAATATTATTTTGTTGCCCTTATTACCAATATTTGCGAAATTGGCGGAGCCAGACAATTGGCCAGATCTCAAAATACGTATTCGTCAAGGGTTATTGCTGACCGCTGTAACTATGCTCCCTCTGGGCGCGCTGATGGTGGCTTTATCTGTCCCCATTGTGCAGATAGTATATGAGCGCGGCGCTTTTAAGCAAGAGGCTACCAAGCTAGTTTCTTCATTATTAATTGCTTACGGAATTGGGATGTTTGCCTATTTAGGGCGTGATGTTTTAGTCCGGGTATTTTATGCTTTAGGTGATGGTCAAACACCATTTCGCATTAGTGTTTTGAATATCTTTCTGAATATTGTACTGGATTGGTTTTTTGTGAAACCATTTGGCGCGCCTGGTTTGGTGTTAGCAACCGTAGGCGTAAATTGTAGCTCTATGTTAATGCTGTTATGGCTGCTCGATCGCAAACTTAATGGTTTACCTTGGCGAGAGTGGAGTGTACCGATTATTAGTTTAACTGCGGCTAGCTTAGTTTCTGGTGTAGCTAGTTATGCAACTTTATTCGGTTGTCAGCAAGTGTTAGGTAAATCTGGTTTAGTAATTCTACTAATAGAGTTATCTATTGCTGGCTTAGTAGGTCTTGGTTTGTTTGCAATCTTTGCCTCCTGGATGAAGATACCAGAGGTAAATACTTTTGTTGTGCGGATGCGTCAACGATTTTTGAAGAAGGGAAATCAAGTATAGTATGTAAGTCTTTGATTAAACTTGTGCATGAAATATAGACTACAAATAGTCTCTGTTAGAAAATAAAAGCAAAGGACTTAATCATTAATAAGTTATGTCAACAGTTCCACAACCACTGGAAGAACGAGTAGCAAATCTAGAGGCTGAAGTTGCAAGCCTCAAAAGCAAATTGGAAGTTGTTGCTTTGCCAACAAAACCTTGGTGGGAGAGGATAACTGGTACATTTGCTGAAAACTCAGCTTATGATGAAGCTATGGAGCTAGGACGTGAGTATCGTGAATCCCTGCGTTCCGGCTCTATAGAATCAAGTGATGCTTAGATGTACATTCTTGATACAGATCATCTCAGCATTTTGGATCGCGGAGGAGCAGGAGCGCAGCGTCTTCTCATGCGATTGGCAAATGTCAATCCTAATGAGATTGTAGCAACCATTATTAGCTACGAAGAACAAACACGGGGCTGGTTGAGTTATCTGGCAAAGGCTAGGACGTTTGAGGGACAAGTTGAAGCTTACAAGCAGTTGAAGAAGCAATTAACTAATTACTGTGCTATCCCAATCCTAGAATTTGATGGACAAGCAGCCCAAGAATTTCAACGTCTTAAGGCCTTATATCCTCGACTTGGAACGATGGATTTAAAAATTGCGGCGATCGCGCTTGTGAATCAAGCTATCCTATTGACTCGAAATTCTGCTGATTTTGGACAAATTTCCGGCTTAAGCATACAGGATTGGACTTGAAGAGAGCATCATTATTTAACATCCATATCCTAATAAGGGTGAACTGCGATCACCTCTTTGTTGGTATCAAAAATGGAGCAGGAGCGATCGCTTTTCGTCAAAACTAGGTTTATACGTACAACTGATCAAACAATTAGATACTAATTTTTTGCTTCACATTGCTGACATAGTTGATTGCGAAAGCTATGATGAAGCGGCCAAAAAAATTTGTCTAGGTGTGCGATATGAAACTACCAGAACCTCAAACCAAAACATTTTCAACTTTGGTAGGGGAAATTGAAAATGGTCAAATTAAAATTCCCCAATTTCAAAGAGAATTCGTTTGGACAATGCAGAAATCTGCTGCCCTTATTGACAGCATTATCAAAGGTTATCCCATTGGCACATTCATTTTTTGGCGCACTAATGAACGTCTTCGCTCAGTAAAAAATATTGGTAAGCTAGATTTACCAGAACCAAAGCCAGGTGAGTTTGTTGATTACGTTTTAGATGGACAGCAGCGATTAACTAGCTTGTTTGCTAGTCTGCAAGGCGTTATTTTAAAAAGAGAAGACGGAAGAGAAGATAATTTTTCACAAATATTCATCGATTTAGAAGCTCAAGACTCTGAGCAAATCGTCATTACTGATATTGTGGGTAAAGATGAAAAAAGTTTAATTAGCATTCTCAATTTACTCAAAGGTAGTTTTTTGCTTTTAGCAGCATATCCTCAGAAATATCATGATAAACTTCAAACTTATAAAAATAGGATTGAAAGCTATCAGTATTCAATAATTCAGGTCAAAGATGCACCGATAGAAATAGCCACAGAGATTTTTACAAGGATAAACGTTAGTGGTCAAGCTTTGTCTTTATTTGAGATTATGGCTGCTAAAACGTTTGATTACGAAAAGAAATTCGATTTAACAGAAAAATTTCAAGAGTTCATAGAAAATCTTAGACCTTTCAATTATGAGACTATTTCTGATGCTACTGTACTGCAATTTGTCTCAATCATTCTCTCCAAAGAGTGTAAAAGACAAGTCATATTAAAACTTGACAAGAATAGTTTTATTAATGTTTGGGGCCAAGCAATAGATGCTATTGAACGCAGTGTAGAGTATTTCAGAAATTTTTATCGTATCCCGGTTTCTCAGTTACTTCCATATAATGCCTTAATCATTCCCTTTTCATATTTCTTCTTTCACCACAAAGATAAACCAACTGATGATAAACAAAAATATCTAGAGGATTTTTTCTGGAGATGTTCTTTATCTGGACGCTATTCTTCTTCTGTAGAAAGTAAATTAGCACAAGATATAAAAAGAATAGATGAAATTCTTGCTGGAAATTTACCTAGCTATGATTGGTCAGTTGATACTTCAGCAGAATTTATTAAGGATAATGGTTGGTTTAGTACTTCTAGAAGTTATATCAAAGCAATCTTATGTATATATGTGTATCATCAACCAAAGTCATTTAATGATAACTCTATCGTCAATGTCAGTAACTATTGGCTCAAACAAGCAAATAGTAAAAATTATCATCACTTTTTTCCAAAAGCACATTTAAGAGGAAAGAATTATTTAGATTGGTACATTAACCATATTCTAAACATCACCATAGTAGACGACTTTTTGAACAAAAGGGAAATTAAAGCAAATCCACCTTCAAAGTACATGGCTAAATTTCAAGCAATAAATCATGACTTGGCGACTACTATGAAAACTCATTTAATAGAGAATTTAGATAATTTTGGGATTTGGAATGATGATTATGACCAGTTTTTATCTGAAAGAGCAAAAGTTGTTAGTCGAGAAATTTCTAAAAGAATTATTAAGCAGGAAATAGACAAAAAAGGACAATCGAATTTAGTTGATGATTTTGAAGAAGATTTAACAACTATTGAATAAATATAAATACTACTATCCAAAAGTAAGATAGAGGTACGATGGAAAATTCTCCGCGTACCTCCTCGCTTACCTTCGCACCACTTTGCTTTTAAACTTAAGCAGTTCTAAACCGCGCCAATTCTTCACCAGTCTTGGCATCGTGGGCGTGAACTGTACATACTAAACAAGAGTCAAACGATCGCGCAACGTGACCTACTTCTACTGGATCTTTAGAATCGTAGATAGGTGTGCCGATTAAAGCTTCCTCAATCGGGCCACGTGCGCCATTACCATCGCGAGGGCCAATATTCCAAGTACCAGGGGCAATAACTTGGTAGTTCTTAATTTTACCGCCCTCTACTTCTACCCAGTGACACAAAGAACCCCGTGCAGCTTCGGTTCCACCCCATCCCTTACCATCTTTTTCTTGGGGTTTGATATACCAGGGGTCGTTTAACTTAAATTCGCGCAAGCAGTGTTCGGCTTGGCGGTAAAGCTTGACAATTTCGTGAACTCGTGCTAACTGACGCACATGAATGCTAGGGCCACCCATTTGCTTGAAAACGTCTAAAATAAACCCGTCTTGGTGTTGCCAAGATTCGCCATGCTTACCACCTGCAACTAACTGACGCGCTAAGGGGCCTGCTTCTAAGCGTCCGAAATCTTTGTGGAGGACTGCACTGGCCCAAGAATAGGCATTATCGAAGTCTTTTGTATTCTTTTGAATGGGATTAGTTGTGCGATCGCCTGGGTAAACATCGGCTGTACCCTCATCGTACCAAGAGTGAGTAGTATTCTCACGGGCAAAAGATGGGTGCATCAAGCTGTGAGTGTCGCTGAAGCTGTCATACACTCCACTCTTCATGATCATCGCCGCATTTCGTCCATCAATTGTGGGCTGTTGATATTTGTCCTCATGGGGTAAATATCCCCAAGTCACATATTTACCAACACCAGCGCCGTATCTATCTAGACCAATATCTAAACCCATGCGCCAATATAAACCCAAGTCGGATTCCCGATGCTTGCGGTCTTCATCTAGCCAATCCATGAAGTCATCATAAGTTTGAATTTCTTCGTAGCGTTCCAGAGAACAACCCAACCACACCGGTTCTAACCAGTTGGTACGGAAATATTCTAATAGTGACCAAGCGCGGGTAATGTCTGTTAAAGTGGGGGCGCACATCACACCGCCAGGAACCATGTAACTAGAATGGGGCCATTGACCACCTAATAAAGCGTAAATTTCTACAGGTTTTGCAGAAATAGTCACACCTAGTTCGTAGGAAGTGCCTGTGAAAGCTGCAAAGCGTCTGGTAGCTTCTTCATAAAACCGACTATTGCGGTATTTTTTATTAGTCAGGTCAATTGCAAATAGACCATAAAAATAGCGGGGTATACTTTGGATAGTTTCGACAATTTGACCTAAATTTCTTGCTAAAATCGCATTGCGTGGAACTTCTGTACCCCAGAGTGTATCCAGTGCCCAAGATGCAGAAGTCAGGTGAGAACCACCGCAAATACCACAAATGCGAGGTGTAACGATTAATCCAGCTTGGGGGTCTTTACCACGGAGGATAATTTCAAATCCCCGGAAGAGTTCTGCATGAGTCCAGGCGTTGACTACATATCCGTCTTCAATTTCCACCCGGACATCTAAATCACCTTCGACTCTACCGACTGGCGAGATGTCTAATGTTTGAATTGTCATTTGTTATTTGTCCTTTGTCCTTTGTCATTAGTCAAGAGTCCAGGGTCAACGATATTGGTTATTCACCCAATGCCCAATGCCCTGTGCCCAATGCCCTATGCCCCATTCCCTAAATTGTGAAAATATCTTCTTCTGCCCAAGGTGGTGCGATGTCTTTGGCTACCATTGTCAGTAAGGCGTAGTCTTTTGCTTTGACTCCTGGTGGTAGTTCTTTGGGAACTCCCATGACAGTTTGGGTTTTAAATACGGTTCCTGGTTTAAGGTCGTAGAAGGGGAATTCTGGTTCGGTACATCCTAAACAAGGCATACCAGCACGGGTTTTGGAAGAGACCCGATTCCACAAAATACGGTTGCAGGAAGAATGGGTCATGGGTCCACGACAACCTAAATCGTAGAATAGGCATCCTTTGCGTTGACCAAATTCCACAGTGGATGCTTTATAGGCAAAGTGGACGTTACGCGTACATCCGATTTGGGTGTAGCTTTTAAAGAAGGTTTGCGGACGATTGAGTTCGTCTAAGGTAATATCGCCTAAACGTCCGGTGGCGATCGCCACTAAAATTTGACTAATCCAATCAGGATGGGCGGGACATCCGGGAATGTTAATCACGGGTAAGCCGGATTTGGTGCGGAAGTCTGTGCCGAAAAAACCACCGGGTTCACGCTTGAGGAATTGCAAACCTTGGGATTCGCTAGGATTGGGTGACATAGCTGGTATACCTCCCCAGGTAGCACAGTCTCCTACAGCCACAATAAAACTAGCAGTTTGGGCGAGGTCACTTAACCAATCTTTCATGGGGCGATCGGCAAAGCGGTTCCATTCACCTGTACCATTGGGGGCATTCACAACACTACCCTCAAATACCAAGATATCTAGGGGAATTTTCCCGGAAATGCAATCTTGGAGTAGTTGTTGTAAATTATCGCCTAGTTCCACACCCAAGGAGGGATGCCAAAGTAGTTTAATGCCAAAGTCCGCTATTAAATCGCATACTGTCGGTTCTTCAGCGTTGAGAAAGGACATATTATAGTCACTATAGAATAAATTTTTCCTTATGGGCGAGAAATGGTTTTATGGTAGGGTTTCGACGATTGAACAACAAGAGGATCGCAACGCACTCAAAAAACAGCTAGAAAGAGGTAAAAATGTCGGATGCGATCGCTTTTATTGGGATATTCAAAGTCGCACCACTGAAGTACGGACTGGGTTACAGCAATTAATTGATGATTTAAAAACATCGCCCAAGGGTACTGTCAGCGATTTAGTCGTTACCAGAATTGACCGCATTGGTTCATCATCAAAACTGTTCTACTCGTTGTTGGAAGTATTACGCAGTAAAAGTATCAAGCTAGTAGCACTCGACCAAACCATAGATACAGAAAGTCTGGGTGGGGAGTTGACAATAGATATTTTGTTAGCGGCGAGTAAATTTGAAATTAAAATGTTATCCAGCCGTGTATCTGCTGAACGCAAGCATCGTATGGTGCAGAGGAAAAGCCATCGGTTTGCGCCTTTTGGTTGGAAGGTAATGAATGATTGTTATGTTAAAGATGAAAGCTGGTGCGTTTCCCTGATAGAAGGGAAAAGAAGTTTTAGAGTTTGGGAATTAGCTTTATTTATATTTGAAATATTTGATAGTTGCGGTAGTGTGAGAAAAACCTGCAATCTCTTAAATGAGTTATTTGGGGTAAGCGGGAAAGTAGACGCAAAGAGTAAAAAATTAAAAGATAATCATCGGATTATGCCTGATGATATCGAGCAATTTGATTTATTACAAAATCAGAGAAAAACTTATCAAAGATACCCTTGGACTGGCTTACAATGGTCGCCAGCCGGGTTAAAAAACTTCTTAGTTAATCCTGTACACGCAGGTGGGACACCCTTTAATGTCACCACATCCAGTCCCTCAGGTAAACAAATCAACCATTTTGATCAATGGGATTGTAATTGGGATACCCATGAGGGGATAATTAGCCGCGAACAACACGAACAAATCAAACGCCAAATTCGTCAAAATCGCCATAATAAATGGGCTGCACGTCAAGAAGATATCAACCCATTTGCTAATTTATTGAAGTGTGGTCGATGTGGCGGTGCATTAACTCGGATGTCATCCCGACGCGATCGCAATGGAGAATATACAGCCTACTATCAATGTACTTACTATGCCTTGAGACGTTGCGATGCCAAAGAGATGCTAAATAGTCGGAGTTTAGATTCTCAGGTAGCTGATTTGCTAGTAAATGAAGCTACTAGGCTAGCGGGAATGGTAGATTTTGAAGAAGATAAAAATCCTGAACCAACAGAAGTGCAAGAACTGCGCGAAAGTTTAGCAGCCTTAGAGAAGATACCTAGTAATCCTTTTGTAGAGCAAGCCAAAGATGGTATCCGCGACCAAATTGCTAGTATCTTAAGTCTCCACGAAAACATTACAAAACGTAGCCTGATAGTGCGAGAAGAGTTAGTGCAAATGTTCCGCGATCGCGAATACTGGGAAAGCCGCACATCAGAGGATAAAAAACGCATCCTAAACAAACTTGTCCGTCGTATTGTGATTGATGGGAGAGTTGTTTTGAGTATTGAGTTTCTTTAGTTTTCTTTGACGAACAAGTGCTCGGTATTCTTCTAATTGACGCAACCAAAATTCCTTATCCGATTCTATTCTCATTTGTAGCGTTATCTATCTATAAATTTAGATTAGCTTTGAGCCACAAAATTTCTGTTCTCTACGAACAAGGTTTATGGAGACACATCAAGAATAAATTTAACCAAAAACTAACAGTACGAAACTGGTATAATTTTAAGATTACAATTTGTAGATAATTCTCACCATTATTTGTTTTTTTACATCAAACTCAGAAAAATTTAATTACATAATATCGTGCAATTTTCATGAATACAAATAACTCAAATTTTAACTCTTGGATAATTTGCCCTCAGCCTAAGCCACAAGCCAATTTACGTTTATTTTGCTTTCCCTATGCGGGTGGAAGCTCTTTAATTTTTCGTACTTGGTCAAATTCTCTATCATCAAATATAGAAGTTTGTGCAGTTGAAATTCCTGGTAGAGGCAGACAAATTCAGTTTCCACCATTCAGTAAAATAGAACCGCTTGTAGATGCGATCGCATCCCATATCTACCCATACTTAGATAAACCCTTTGCCTTTCTTGGTCATAGTATGGGTGCTTGGATCAGCTTTGAATTAACACGTTTACTCCGCAGAAAGTATGGGATTATCCCAGTAAATTTATTTATATCTGCTCGTCGCGCCCCACACTTACCTAGCTCAGAAGCAGTAATCCATAACCTTCCAGAAGCAGATTTTATAGAAGAATTGCGCCACCTCAATGGTACACCATCAGAAGTGTTAGAAAATGCAGAACTTATGGAGCTATTTCTGCCAATTTTAAGGGCTGATTTTGCAGTTCTCGAAACTTACATTTATACTCCTGAATCACCTTTAGAATGTCCCATTATCGCTTTTGGTGGATTAGAAGATGCAAGAGTTAGTTTTGATGAACTACAAGCATGGCAAGAGCATACCAAAGCTGATTTTTCGTTACATATGTTCCCCGGAGATCACTTTTTTATAAATTCTGCCCAACTTCCTTTATTAGAAACATTAACTAAATACTTATCTAATAAATTACCAACTTGATTTTTAATTTAAAAGGTATTAATTAAAAAATATCAATGACTAATACCATTTTGAAAAAAGAACGCGATAGATGAGTAGGGGCACGGCACCAGTAAGATATTTGATATGCCAAAAGATTGAGGATGCCGTGCCCTTACAAAGGATTTATCTGCCGCCAACATTATTTGATTTGGTATAACCGAATTAGTAGAAGCTCTACTACGAATTCATAATTATTTACTTATAGCCCAATTTTATCAGTCCAAAATTTATACAAATTTGTATAAAGAATGCGACAGATTGTAGGGGCACGGCAGTGCCCATAAGTGTCAAGTTCGCCTAATTCCAAATCACCTCAATACTGCTCGGTTAAGGATTTTCAACTCTTAATTTGGTTTGGGGAAAAGGTGAAAGGGTTTTTGCTTACCCCTTTTCCCCTTCCCCTTTTACCCTTAACCAACAAGTATTGCAAATCACCCTACTGTGATGCATCTGGGCTAGGTGCAGCCACAGGAGCAGGCTGACTGCTCCGACGCAGAGCATTTCGTAAACGACTAGCACTATCTGATGGTTGCGAAGATGGTTGCACAGTGCGTCGCCGTCTTCTCAGACGTTGTGGTGTTTCTCCTGATGTTCTCACATCAGCCGTAACTTCCCGTTGTCTGCGTCGCAGACGATTTCCAATAGAATTTTCTCCTTCAGAACTTCTTACCCTTGTTGGTGTTGCTTCTGCGGTATTAGCGCGCTGCAATCTCCGGTTGAGTCTTGATTCTCTACTACTAGCAGTGCTTTGCTGTCTGGTTGATGTTACAGGAACATCGTTACCCCCAGCCACCGCAGCTTCTATACGCCGCCTGCGCCGTGGTGTTTCTTCACCAGAGTTGTTATTTGAAGAAGCTGCTGTTTGTTGTTTTCTTTGGCGTTCTTCTCGTTCCTGCTGCTGCTTCCTAACTTGGCTGTGGCGACGTGAACCTTGTATTGCATACTCTGTAGCTATTTGGACTCCTTGTCTACCACTTTCAGAGGGCTTGAGTTTCCAGTTCCTAGCTTGGCGGAGATGTTCTTCATCTAAGTCTCTATCACCACTGGAACCAATCAGTCTGACATTAGTAACTTTCCCATTAGAGTCTGTATCAACAGCTACGGCAACTCTTCCTTCTGCTTTACGCCGTCTAGCTCTTTCGGAGTATCTAACATTACATTCTTCACAAGCTGCTCGACCATCACCACTACTGGGTAATTTTGGCGTTGTGGATGTGGTAGCTACTCGTTCTCCTCCATTATTGCCACTGCCGACACCAGAACCATTACCGCTACCTGTACCAGAACCGGAACCACTACCGACACCAGAACCGCTACCTCTGCCAATACCTGAGCCGGAACCACTACCGATACCGGAACCACTGCCACTGCCAATGCCAGAACCTGTACCGCTACCAATACCAGAACCGTTACCCGTACCAGAACCGCCAATACTGCCAATTCCGTTACCAGTTAAAACTGATGTACCGCCGCCACCCCCGCCACCACCACCACCAGGCGCACCATTTCCTGGTGTTGTGGAAGTGCTGACGTTATTAGTAGCAACCGACTGACTCCTACTAGAGTCTCTAATACCTCGCAGAGTATCGCGTAAATTACTGCCGGAATTACTGGAATTAGTAGGATTTGCGTTATTTACAGCAACAGATTTTGCTGGAACTGGGTCAACAGGCTTCTGGGCGACATTGGTTTCTGGTTTTACTGGCTGAACTTGAGGTTTTATTGGCTCGATAGGTTTCCGCAAATTCTCTACCAACTTTTGAATGGGTGGCTCTGCGACAACAGGTTGCTTAGGCTGTGGAGGTGGTAATTCCACTTTGGCAGGAAGCGGAACTGGTTTTACTGGGTTCTCAGGTTTGACAATAGTTTCAGTTTTAGAATTATTCGTTGAACTTGTCAGAACCTCTGCTTTTTCGTTAACTTCAAGCTTTTGGGGAGACTGCTCCGGCTTTTTATCTTCTGGGGTGTCGATAACTGTGACCTCGATTGGTTCCTCTTCAACTGGAGACACTCTGGAAAAGTAATTACCAATCCCAGAAGCGAGTACCGCTACATGAAAGCCGAGGGAACCTATTAGGCTCAAAACCAGAAAACCTTTAAGCGCCTTTGTCTCTTTCTCACGCTGCTCGAAAGTAGTGCCGGAGAAGCTCATAAGTATATTGCCATCTATTCTCACTAAAAAGGTTAAAGTGTCAGGGTGCAAAAGTCAATCAATATCTATAAATATTCTGACATTGCTTTTGCGTAAGTTTTTCAAATATTGGCGACGAAAAACTGTTAAATAAGAGCAATTGCATCACTAACACTTGAATAATTTACTAATTCGCTGTCATTATATTTTCACATCATGTTGAGAAGTATTCGCAGTACTATATAATTCTCAGTTGAGAGTATATCTCAACTCCACTGGAAACTGACGGCATCAGCATATCCATTGAAATTGAACTAAAGGATTTATGGGGATAAAAAATTTATTTGCTGCGGGTGGCGTGGTTATGTGGCCCCTGCTGGCTTTCTCTGTTGTGGCGTTAGCTTTGATTGTTGAGCGTGTGCGGTTTTGGTATCGAGTCAATACTCGCCAAGCCAAGGTAGTACGAGAGATTCTCAATCTCTATCGGATGGATAATGTGGTGGGAGCTATTGAAAAGTCCCGTCAGAATGCAAATTTACCGATTCCCCGGATTTTCCTTGCAGCGTTGGAATTAGAAGAACCGACTCCAGAAGAGTTTCGCTTGGCGTTAGAAAGTGAAGCACAAGCGGAACTACCAATTATCAAACGTTTCAACACAATTTTTGACACAATCATCGGACTTTCGCCACTATTTGGCTTGTTGGGTACGGTATTGGGTTTGATTGTTTCATTCGCTTCCCTCAACCTTGGTGATGTTGGTGGGACAAAAACTGCAGGTGTGACATCAGGGATTAGTGAAGCGCTTGTTTCCACAGCTTCCGGTTTAATTGTGGCAATTTTTACCCTGTTCTTTGCTAATTCTTTCCGAGGATTGGCTCAACGTCAAACTGGCTTGATTCAAGAATATGGTGGGCAATTAGAACTGTTGTACCGCCGTCGTTATGAACGAGGAGACAAAGTCTATGCGTCTACAAGATGAACCGGATCTACCCGCACAGATTAATATTGTGCCGATGATTGATGTCATCTTTGCTATTCTGACGTTTTTCATCATGTCTACCCTTTTTCTTACACGCCAAGAGGGATTACCCGTCAACTTACCTCAAGCTGCAACTTCCCAACAGTCACAAGTTCCCACCAAAGTAACTGTGACAGTCGAATCAGACGGCAAAATTAGCTTAAATAAACAGCCAACAACAGTTGATGCACTCACAGAACAGATACGTGCTTTGGTTGGTTCTACTCCAGACACAATTGTTGTGATTAACGCCGATCGCAAAGTTGAACATGGGGAGATTGTGACGATTATGGATCAAGTGCGTCAAGTTAAAGGTGCAAGGTTAGCTATTGCAACTCAAAAGCCTTAGTTAGGGGTTTGGTAATTGGTAATTGGTAGTTGGTAATTGGTAATTGGTAATTGGTAATTGCTAATGGGGATCGAGAATTTATCCTCTGCTTCCTCATCTCATATCCTACGGGTACTCCTACGAAGAACTCGCAGAGCAGGCGCTTTGTTTCTACCTACATCTCCCTAGTCCCCAGTCCCTAGTCCCCAATCCCCAACTTCCATGAACAGAAAATTGTCGAGATTTTTAGCCTTTATCCTCTGTGCAATTTTAGTTGTAGTTTTGGGCAATAACAGTTTTGCAACTGCGCCGAGAACTACAGAAATATTGTGGGATACCTACGGTATACCGCATATATATGGTAAAGATGTTCAAAGTGCTTTTCGGGCGTTTGGTTGGGCGCAGATGCAAAGTCACGCTAACTTGCTGTTGCGCCTTTATGGTCAAGCTAGGGGAAAAGCAGCCGAGTACTGGGGAGAAGATTATTTAGAGTCTGATAAATGGGTAGTAACGATGGGAGTACCTAATCGTGCTAATTCTTGGTATCAGGCACAAAGTCCAGCTTTTAAAGGTTATATAAATGCCTTTGCTAATGGGATAAATACTTATGCAAAAGCACATCCTGATTTAATTGATGATGATGTCGAAATTGTATTACCTGTAAAGCCAGAAGATGTATTGGCACACTTGCAAAGAGTGCTGTACTTTACTTTTATTGTTAACCAAGACCAAGTAGCAGATAATACTCAAACTCAACCGAAAGCTGGTTCTAATGGATGGGCGATCGCACCGAAACATTCTGCAAGTGGTAAAGCAATGTTACTGGCAAACCCCCACTTGTTATGGTCAGATTTGTTTCTTTGGTATGAAGCACAACTAACGGCCCCAGGGATGAATGCTTATGGCGCAACCTTGGTAGGAATTCCAGTATTAGCGATCGCCTTTAACGATAATTTAGGTTGGACTCACACCGTCAATACCCATGATGGTTGGGATCTGTATGAATTGAAGTTGGCTGATGGCGGTTATCTTTTAGATGACAAAGTCCGTCCCTTCACCACAGAAAACTTTTTGTTAAAGGTTAAACAAAAAAACGGCTCCCTCGTTGAACAACCTTTGTTGGTCAAAAGTTCCGTTCAAGGTGCAGTAGTACAAGAAAAAGAGGGTAAAGCTTTAGCACTGCGGGTTGTAGGCTTAGACCGTCCTGGGGTGTTGGAACAGTGGTGGGATATGGCGGCTTCCCAGAACCTTGACCAATTTCAAAGAATATTACAACGCTTACAACTGCCAATGTTTACCGTCATGTATGCAGACCGAGAAGGGCATATCATGCACCTATTCAACGGTTTGGTACCGATTCGGCAACAGGGAGACTTTCAATATTGGCAAGGCTTAATTCCTGGTGATACCTCCAAAACTTTATGGACAAAAATGCACCCGTACCAGGATTTACCACGTGTAATTGATCCGCCTAGCGGTTGGTTGCAAAATGCCAACGATCCACCTTGGACAACTACTTTTCCAGTTGCGATCAAAGCTGATGATTACCCTGCTTACATGGCTCCACGAGGAGAAATGGATTTCCGCGCCCAGAGTTCTGCAAAGATGCTAGCTGAAGATAACCAAATTTCCTTTGCGGAAATGATTAAGTATAAGCATTCTACAAACATGGAACTTGCAGAACGTATCCTTGATGATTTAATTCCCGCCGCGCAAAAATCTGGCAATGAATTAACTCGTCGTGCTGCTAATATTTTGGCTGCTTGGGATCGCAATGCTGATGCTGATAGTCGTGGTGCAGTATTGTTTTCCTTTTGGTGGCAAGAAATGTCTAAGGGGGAAATCTTTAGTATTCCTTGGAGCGAGAAATCTCCCCGCACCACACCCGATGGTTTAAAAGATCCAGACAGCGCAGCAAAAGCCTTACAAATAGCAGCAACAAAAGTCGAAAAAGCTTATGGCAAGCTAAATGTAGCTTGGGGTGAAGTTTTCCGTTTGCATAGCGGTAACTTAGATTTACCCGCCAATGGTGGTGATGGGGATCAAGGTATATTCCGCACCCTCTATTTTGCTCCAGCTAAAGATGAACGCTTTCAAGCCGTGGCTGGAGATAGTTATGTTGCAGCTATTGAATTCTCGCAACCAATTAAAGCAATGGCCTTGCTCAGTTATGGTAACGCTACTCAACCAGGTTCACCCCACATTACCGATCAGCTACCGCTATTTGCTCGCAAGCAACTGCGTCCTATTTGGCGAACTCGCCCAGAGATATTAGCAAACCTGGAGGAACGCAAAACTTTTTAAGAGCTTCGCCTGGTTATAGACTATGAGTTATGCATCGAAAATCTGCCAGCATATTGGGAAGATTCTGCTTTTGATAACGCTGATGAGTTTGCCTTTACCAGCGTTATCAGAAAATAAACAGCTAAATAATGAACCCCAAACGCTGCAGACTGAAATTAGCGATCGCGATTTAAAAATTATTGAGCAGCTAGTAGCGATCGCCCAGCGTCAGTCTTCGCAAGTAGGGGAGGCAAAAGCGGCAATGGGATGGGGTGCTTTCACTGATATTTTGAGTGTGGAATTTTCACCATCTCAAAGCACAACCAATTACAACTTGCCTGAGATATTATCTGAAAGCGAACGTAGTTTTGGGATCGCATTGACATTTGATCCCATTAAATTGTTGAACATTATTCAAGAATTACCACTAAGAGAAGCTCGTTGGCAAGAAGCCAAACAGCAAAAACGTTTAGCAGTTTTACAATCCTATCTAGCTTACTTACAAGCCCAACAAGCTAAGAAAATTGCCGCCTATAAAATGCAACAGCTTGCCGTTGCTGAAGCAAAAACTGAGCGGATTGCTAGTGTGAATCCCCAAGTTACTGTTCCCCATCAGATTAGCTTGGCGAATCCTGACTATGTTGCAGCCGCAACGGAAATGTTAAATACAAACGCACGCGAACGCCTAGCATTAGAAGAACTAGCAGCTTGTGTTGGTTTATCTTCCCAAGCAACTATGACAATACTGACAAAAGCCGCATTCACTTTTCACGAAAAATAATTAAGTAGGAATTTGTTTTCATTTTAATGGACATATGTTTTTTATCAATTGAAAATATCTCAAATTTATCAGGCTTTTGAATAGCTAGAAAATTAGAGAAAATTCCACCAATTGATATTTTATCTCCAGAATCTAAATTTAATGATGAATTCGGTATTTGTTTATCCATGAGATACACTGTACTATCTTTAACATACCAGCCTCCATAAAATTGTTGACTTAAGAAACCCATCGCTAACTGTGTAATTAAGTTGTCTCCTTTGACATTTAATTCATAAGTAAGATTCCTTTTAAATTCTGTATGATATGCAAAACCTTGATATTCATATTGCCATTTACCAATGATTAATAACTCTATATCTTTGTCTGAATTATTCTGCGTCATATTAAATCTATATGTTGATTTACTATAGTATTGATATTTGAGCGATTCGGTTAAGGATTTTCAACTCGGAATTTAGTTTGGGGAAAAGGTGAAAGGGTAAGGGGTAAGGGTTAAAGGTTTTTTCTTGCCCCTTTTCCCCTTCCCCATTTTGCCCTTAACCGAAAAGTATTAGTACCTCCCCGACAAATTCAAGCGTTACACCCAATACCTGACACCTCGCACCCAAAAGCCTTATCTTCGTGCCATCTGCTTGTGAGGCCTGCTCAATTATGAAAGCAAGGAACTATACTTTTTTGGTACCCAAGGATATTTATTGATATGTCGCCCTGGACGAGTCTGATAACTACTTTGTCATTGCTGCTGTACTTGGTAATCACAATTAATGTAGGTCGAGCAAGAGCTAAGTATAAAGTCTTACCTCCCCAAATGACAGGAGATGCTAACTTTGAACGAGTACTGCGCGTCCAGCAAAATACCATAGAACAAATGGTTTTGTTTCTCCCAGCTTTATGGATATTCTCCTTCTACGTCAACTCGTTGTGGGGTGCTGCAATTGGTTCTATCTGGCTTGTAGGTAGAGTGATTTATGCTTGGGGATACTATCAAGCTGCTGAAAAACGTATGATTGGCTTTGTCATCAGTAATTTCAGTAGTGTAGTGCTACTTTTAGGTGCGCTCGTTGGCTGCATCTTGTCTTTGGTGCATTCATAAGTCATTTGTAGAATGAAAAGCGATGTCTATCGACAAGACGCAGAGCGTCTACACACTTGGTTAGTGACTTCTTCCAGTGTTGATCGCTTTTAATTTATCATCAGTTTATTGCTATCAAAAAAACTGCCAAATCATTTAAGCCCATGAGTATTTAATGGGAATTTCCTCAACAAGATACTCTCAATCGCCCACTTAAATAAATTAAGTGTATGTGTCTCATGAAACAAAAATATTGGCAATATTTTTGGTGTTGTACTATGTTAATCGTTCTAGCGTTGACTTTTGGTGGATTAGGGGTGAAATCAGCACAGGCGCTACTTCGTCAACATCACGATTCACCTGGTATTTTACGTTACCATTCTCAAGTATCTATCAAAGATGAATTTGGATATGCTTGGCAAGTGCTGTTATTTAAACAAAATTACAATAGTATAGTTCCAGATTTAAGGTTGCGCTTGGTGGGGTTTCCTGGTGTTGTGGAAATAGCTCACCCTCAACCATTAGAAATTGAGACAGCAAATGGAAAATTGCTTTTAGCATCAGATGCTTATGCTTTCAATACACCTGCACCCAATGTAGGCGAATATGAATTAACAAATGTTTTACCTAAATTACCAACAACAGATGCCCTCAAACTTTATGTGCCCATCTCTGCTAAAAAGCCACTAGTTCTGAACATACCCAACACCATAGTAACTGAGTGGCAATGGTTAGTGACAGAGATTGATTAATGATTGCAAAAGTCTACGCCAGCCTTTTAGAGAAATCTAGCCAAATTGCTATACTGTCACTAAATTGATATCGTACTTTTTAGCATCGCTTTCAATACGTATAAATTCATTTAATGGGTTATAATTCTCAAAATTTTGGAGATTTTCCGCTTTATTATGAGAATTCTCCAAATAAGTTAATGCTAATGTAGAAGTCACATAAATATTTCCATGTTGTTTAAATCCTTCTATAATTTCGGCTTCAGGAGGATAATCTTTAACTAAATGCTCTGCTAGAAATCCTTTTAAGATTATTCCTTTTAAGCCCGTTTCTTTGTAACCTTCCTTCGCTATCATCAACGATATCTTATCCGCATCGAGATTTTTAAATTGCTCGTAATCTTCAAAAAACGGGCAAACTATTTTCATCAGATTTTTGACAGGATTTTTAACCTTTCCGTAGTTCGCCTCTTGCTGTTTTCTACGCTTTGATTCGCCCATGATAGCTATCTCCTAATAAACGTTGGTATTGTCATGCCTTCTAGATAAAACGGCACAACATAGTTTTACAATTGGCAAAATTATTTGGCAATACAAGATATCAAGGCGTACTCGGAATAAATACGGGGAAAGAGTAAGGAGAAAAGGGAAAAGGATTGAATTAACGAGAATTACGTAGATATGTAACAACCTCTCCAGGCTATTACGAATTTGTATTTAAGTAAGTCGGTCATTCCAGCAAACCATGTTAAGAAACCTAAATAGGCTTGAAAACTTTACCAATGAGTAATGACAGCCCTTACCAACCATCTTTAATTGCATCGCTCTACTTAATTAATATTGATGCTAGTTCTTCAGGACAAGATAAATGAGGGCAATGTCCAGAAGGTAGTTCAATCGCATCGACTCCTAAGCGGTGGCGTGCAGCGTAGTGCGACCAAGTAGAAGAGATGATTCGGTCATTTGTACATACAATATATTGGCGCTCTACTTCTGGCAAAGCTTTTAGAGGATTCGTCTCAAAAATATATGCCAGAGATTGTTGTGGAAGGCTGTTAGAGAGTGCCCACTGTGCTATGTTTGGCGGACAGTCATGATAGAAAAATTCCATTAATACTGCTGGATCTGAATAATCCTTCCCTAAAGAAGCTGGTTCATACATATTAGGTTCCGAATGGAACTGCTCTAGTAGACTTGGGTCTTTTGGCTGATAATTAAATGATTTCAGCGTATCAGCATCAATATAATGAGCAAATTGGTCGATGGTACTGACTCCGGGAGATGGAAGCAGTGCCCCTAGAAAAACTAATTTACGTACTTTTACTGCTTCTGCAACCAGAGGAATGATCGTACCAGCCATTGAATGCCCAACTAGTACGATATCATCGTCAGTTTTCGGTAGCGCTTGAATTACCACATCCGCAAATTGGGATAAAGTCGCGGAAGGATCTTCAATTGGTAAATCCATTGTTACAGTTTGATGACCCTGTGCTTCTAAGTAGGGAATTAGTAAATCCCAACACCAAATCCCTTGGAAGGCACCGTGAACAAGACAAAAAAGGCTCATATTAAGTAATTCAGTAACTAAGGTAAATTACGGATAACTAGTGTATTATTTTGTGGAGCAAGCTGTGCGATCGCCTCCTGCCATCAAGAATAATTCAGTAGTCATCTGGATGATAGTAGCGCAGATATATGCAAGTGAATATATAAATACTTCACCTCTAAATTGCTTATTTTCTTTATACAAATGAATAAAAAACTGTAGTTTTCTTTCCGGAACAGACTATTTTGCTCAGTAGATGTGAAATAAGTACAAAAATAAGAGTAAAACAGTATTCATTTGAATACTGTTTTACTCTCATAGTACCTTATGAATTCCATGCAAAAATGCCAGCATGGCCGTGCTGGCATTAGAACAAACAAACATTTCGTTAATCAAGTTTTGAAAGGAGTAACTCGGATGAGTAACATATTTAGCTCTGATTCAAATACTCAGTATCCGACAGCAAAAATGTTCTGGAGTCAGTTACCAACTATGAACCAATGGACTAACAACAATCAAAACCTGTTAAATGTAGTCTTCACAAGCAGCGAAGGTAAATCCGGAAAAAATTCAGATATTACAATACAAAGTTATACAGCCCAAGCGGAAACCCCAAATCTACCTCTACTGCTGGATAAAGCCATTGAGTTAGCCAAAACTAATGAAGTGGCGGGACTGATTATAGCTTGTGCCTTTTTTACATTTGTGATTTGTGCGGCTTTGTCCACATTTCTTCGCAATTGTGTAGATACTTTGCGGATATCTGTGGATATAGTAATTCGGTTAATTAATTACTTCCGAAAATAACTAGATCTATCTCATCAATTTAAGCACCCCAAAAAGGAAACATCTCATAATAATTGGTGCTTCTACCTTTCATCCCCAAAGGTATACAAAGGATGAATGACATTTCTGTGAAATAATTGCAATTTGCTAGTCTAACTTTCCCAACATCAGTATTTACTTACATTATTAATTAGAAATATTCTATGCCTACAATTATGGATAATAAAGATTTAGATGAAAAATTTAAACAACTCAATCGTTCGCCTAAACGCAAAGAAATTTTACTTAAATTGCTCTCTGGGGAAACAGATGAAGCAATTGCTTTAGCACTAAAAATTGAAACAGGAACAGTGAGAAGGCAAATTTCTTTAATTTGTCAATTATTTGGCTTAAAAGAAGAAGAATCGTATGAACGCCGTTCCAGACGCAGTGAATTAATTAGCTTATTCGCCAAATATAAACCAGAACTAGTGAGAAATAAAATCTCTACAAATTTTACTCCACAAGCACCTTTTAATTCTGAACAATATATTGATTTACCACAAGTTGAATCGATATGTCACCGAGAAATACTACAACCTTCTGCTTTAATCAGAATTAAAAGTCCTGGTTTAACAGGTAAAACTCATTTATTAAAAAATATTTTGCAATACGCTCAATCACAAGGATATTCCGCGATTAATATAAATTTTCTCGAAGCTGATCAAGAAGTTTTGAGCAACATCGAAGCTTTAAACTATTGGTTTTGTAATACTGTAGGTTATGCCTTATTCGGTGCCACTAAAATGGATATTTATTGGGATAAAACTCTATCTTCTAATATGAGATGTAGCGTTTATTTCCAAGATTATATCTTAGCTAATCTAGAGAATCCTTTAGTTCTTGGCTTAGATAACGTCGATCACATCTTTCCTTATGCTAGTCTAGCATCTGATTTTTTTGGGCTGTTAAGAGCTTGGCATGAAAAAGGAAGAAATGGCAATCAATGGCAAAATTTAAGAATCATACTTGCCTATAGCACAGATGTGTATATTCCTTTGAATATTAACCAATCGCCATTTAATGTTGGACAAATAATTGAGTTACCAGAGTTTACTAAAGCACAAGTACAAGAGTTAGCCATTAGATACGGATTAAATTGGCATGACAAGCAAGTAGAAAAATTAATGGCACTAGTAGGGGGACATCCTTACTTAGTTCAGAAAGCATTACTGCATATCAAAAATCAGCCACATATCAAACTAGAAGAGGTTTTAAATACTGCTGCAACCCCATCAGGATTATATGCCGATCATCTCTGGGAAATTTGGGTGAAGTTAAAACAAGAACCGCATCTAATTACAGCCATGAAAAGTCTTGTACAAGCGAATCAACCAATATTGTTAAACCCAGAGCAAGTACGTCAATTAAATAGAATGGGATTAGTTCGTTTATCAGGTAATAATGTAGAACCTCGATGCCAATTATATCGTCTTTATTTTCGTGTTTGGTTAAATTAAGAGATAGCTTATGTCAGCAGAAAAGACTTTACCTTATAGATATCAAGTAGGAGGTAGTTTACCTCATGATGCTCCCACTTATGTTAAACGCAAAGCAGATGATAATCTGTTTAATGCACTAAAAGCAGGTGAATTTTGCTATGTATTTTCTTCTCGGCAGATGGGTAAATCTAGCTTGAGAGTACATACTATACACCGCTTACAAAAAGAAGGAATAATATGCTCTGTAATTGACCTCACAGAAATTGGCTCTCAATTGAATTATCAGCAATGGTATAAAGGCATTGCCTACTCTTTAATGATGAATTTACAAATTAATAATCCTATCATTCACAAAGAATGGTGGGAGAAACACAAAGATTTATCATCTGCTTATCAATTAAGTTTATTTCTCGATGAATTGCTAAAATCTACTTATCAAAAAATTGTCATCTTTATAGATGAAATAGATTTTGTTAAATGCCTAGATTTTCCTACAGATGAATTTTTTGGCATCATCAAAACTTGTCATAGCAAGCGTTCTTACACACCAGAATATAAACGCTTAAGTTTTGCTTTAGTGGGCGTGACTACTCCCTCAAATTTAATTCAAGATAAAAATCATACACCCTTTAATCTTGGTAGACCAATTGAATTATCAGGTTTCCATTTTTCAGAAGCCGAACATTTAGCAAAAGGTTTGGCTAAAAAGTTCTCTAGCTTGGAAATAGCTAAAAAAGTTCTCAAAGATATTTTAAGTTTAACTGGTGGGCAACCATTCTTAACACAAAAAATCTGTGATTTAGTTGTTAACCTTTCCGAACGTCCGCGTCTGGGCGAAGAACAACAATGGGTCAAAAATATTGTAGGTGAAAAAATAATTGAGAATTGGGAATATCAAGATGAGCCAGAACATTTAAGAACAATTAGTGAACGCATTTTGAGGAGTCAGAATGCAATTGGGGTTTTGCATTTATATAGAACTATTTTAGAGGGTAAGATAGTTAAATATGATAATAGCGAAGAAGCGACAGATTTATTACTATCTGGCTTAGTCAAAAACCAAGGTAGATTGAAAATCTATAATTATATTTATGCATCTGTTTTTAATCAAAAATGGATTACTAAAACATTAGAAAAACTTGGCTGTCCTTATGCAGAACAGTTACAAGAATGGATACAATCTGGTCGGATTAATAATTCACAATTATTATTACCAGAAGCAGCCCTGTATAAAGCATGGCAATGGGCTGATGGGAAGTCATTAAGTTTTGTAGATTATGAATTCCTTTGTGCTAGTTTATTGGCGAATAATATTAGCAAAAATAGTATTAATTTTGATAATCAAATTTTTACTGGTTTAAAAGTTAGAGAAACACAAGAAAAGACAAACAAGATAGCATCAAACAACCAAGAAGATGCCAGAGTTACATCATCTAAACTTTCCCAATCAAAAGCCCAAGCTATCCATGAATATTACAAAAATAATTATATTAAGTTATTAATGCTGATTTTGGGTATTCCTTTTGTAATTCTAATTTCTCAAATTTTGTTTTTACAAAAAAATATTGGTAATAACTGGTTTAATTCTGGCAATAACGAAAATATTTTACGGATAATTAATCAATTACCTGAAAATACAAGTTTTAATAGTAGTGATTTGAAGACAGATTTAAGATTTAGCATCACACCTAATTCAACACAATTGTTAAATACTGAAGATAGTAAAATTCCTGTTTTTATCCCTCGATTAGTTGAAAATAGTCAAATAATTTCAGTACCAAACACTCTGGTATCATCACTTTTAAATGATCAGCAGCAAAAAAAATTAAAGTTAGAAGTAGAAATTAAGTATGACGGCAGTATCAAAGTTTTACGTGCCATTGATGAAAATAATAGAATATATGATCATCCCCAAAGTTCAGAAATGCAGTTAATCAAGCAAATAGAGAATGCATTCCGTTATGAGTACGAGCCTGGATTTGCTAGATGGGGTTTTCAGAACAAACAAACATTATCTTACAGTTTGTCTCTGACAATTTTAAAATATTAGGTATAATTTTCAACAATAAACCTTTGAGAATTCATGAAATTGCTAGATGCGATCGCAACCAAAACCACAGAGTATTTTAACTCTGTAGCGGGCAAGATGCTCGCCACCAATAGTTATATGATTTATTCTATAGCATTTACAGAAAGGACATGGTGTTGCCCGAACAAGCACCACCCTGTAGCCATAGTACGTTAGTCATAGACTATGTGTTTTTCTATTGGTTACTATGCATGATTCAGGTGATAAGTATTGTAGCGTATCACCTGTTTCTCAATATTTATCTCTCATTATCAAGAGATGGTTTTTTAATTATATACGCTAAAGCACAAAATCATGATTCTTAATGTAATTATCACAAAATATCCGTAACTATAATTTTCATCAAAAGGTTCTATGCATAACAGCTTTTTTTTCAAAAATGTGGATAATATTTAGACCAAAATAATTTTGATATTTCACATTTATAATTGAACTTTTTACTAAAACCAGAATATACAAATAAATTAAGCTTCATAGTTTCAGGTATGATTGCAATATCATGTTAATTAAGCCTATAAATAATGGTTGATTTTTTCTGACATATATGCATTGATTGCATATAGTATATGGGAATATTTCATGATAAACTTTTATTTTTTGTTGGCAGGCGATACAAAATTCCTGGCTAAATATTGAATGTATTGAAACTTGTCTGAATATTGGCAAATATCCCCTAGAAATTTGCCAATATCTTGTTTTATAGTTGAAAATCTTGATACCTTAAATCTAAGGAGTGTTGAGCAGATTCCTGGTAAAAACACCTATAGCAATCCTCAATCATTCACTTTGCAAGCATAATTGTTTCGGGTAAAGATATTTGTATGTTGTAGGAAATTGCCCAACTTACAAAATTTTCCCGGGATGATAATTCTTATTTTCGGGTAGATAGAAAGCGTCTTATTTTTTCACCCTACCCTTAGATTTAACTTCAACAAATCCTAGATATCGTATCTGAAAACAGGAAGAGTTAGTTTAGTTAAGGGTTCAAGGGGGAAGGCAAAAGGGGAAACCAAGGGAATTCTGCTTCACAGAATCACTATCTGCGTAAATCAGCTGACTATATATAGCCCTAGATGATAGATGCTTATATCTCTTCATCTTTTTTAGGCTTTAAACATTTAATTCCCCAACAGCCAGATTACGGTAGTTATGACTCCTAACATTACAGATTCAGTAGTGAAGGCGACAATAGCAGCCATTGCATCTGAGTCAGCAACTACAGAAGAGCAAATTCAGATGCTGATTGAGATAGCATTAGGCTGGCAAAAAAAGCATCCAACTGTCAAAGACTTGCGGAATGTAATTTCTCTCTATTATCGGATTTATGAAATGTGCGGTGAAGACTATCCGCTACTCAAAGCTCAGGCTAAAGTAGGGATGGCTAAGGCACTGCAGAGAATTCCAAATGTAAGTCCGCAACTGCTGCTGCAAGCGAAAGCTGCTTATGAAGAAGCATTGCCCATATTACAGCAGTTCACTGTCAAAGCAGAAGTGGCAGAAGTGCAGATGAACTTGGGGTTGGTGTTGCAATCACTAGTACCCTTCAATTTAGCCAGGATAGTAGACAGCATCAGCGCTTATCATCAGGCTTTGCAGGTATTTACTTGGCAAGACTATCCCCAAGAATACGCCATCTTATACAACAATCTTGCGATCGCTTACCTTTCTATGCCCCTCGCCTCAGAACGAGAATACTTACACCAGGGATTAGCGGTGCAATCATTGCTAGTAGCGCTGAAGCATATCAAGTTGAGCGAACATCCTAGAGAATATGCCATGTTGCAGAACAACCTGGGTAACGCTTGGCAATATTTAGTAACTGCCCATCCTTTAGAGAATAACTTACGCGCGATCGCAGCTTATGATGAAGCCTTAAAGGTGCGTAATCGGCAAGATACACCTATCGAATACGCTCATACAATTTCTAATAAAGCCTACGCTCTGCGTCACTTACCAGATAATTTTCAACAGCCAGAAGCTCATAATTCACACAATCTCTCACAGTCTCGCACTTACTATCAAGAAGCTTGGGAAATTTTCAGTCAGTACCAACATTTAAAACAAGCACAATTAATAGCCCAATTACTCCAAAAAACTGTTACAGAGGCTACAAATAGCCATCAGCGATAAGTTTGGCATTAACAGTTACTATTTATCAGTTTGTGTACTGTGTATTCACTAGCAATTAAAAATTTATTCGTTATTCAAAAAAAGACTAACAAGGAGAGAAATCATGAGCAATTTCTTCACCAATTTAGCATCTGGTAACCTAAATATTGCCACAGTAATTGTGTGGGTCTTAATAGCAACCGTCTTATCTATGCTTGGCGGTGCTATTGGGGGCATACTACTAGCTGGCAAAGATATAGGTTATAAGTTTTCTGCTATGTTGGGCGGATTGTTTGGCCCTGCAGGTGTAATTCCTGCGATTCTATTAGGACTAGCTGTACTGAATTTGTTCACAAATTTATAGTACATACTTGCACCAATTGTCCGTTAGAAAAATCAGAAAAAGCTAGGATTATTCTGGGTTGATAAATGCTATAAATTCATGCCAATAACTAGGAGGTATCATGTTTGAACTTGGGTGGTTTTCTGCTAAATTATTTTTTAAAGGCAGGCTACTCCGCGACCCCATATATTTTGTGCGACAAATTGCGATCGCAACTGGTATCAATTCCTTAATTTTATTACCACTGGAACAGACTTCAATGCCTTTCTGGTTACCAATCGTCATATCTAGTCTAGCCACAGGTGCAACCATGCCATTTCTCTTGAAAGATTTCAAAACTAAATAGATTATTAGTTGTTTATCTCTAGCAATTGGTCATTAGTCATTTATCTAAAAAACTTGACTTTTGACCTTTCGGCCTTGAAATTTTCCCATTAATGATTGAATTTTGATAAATGAATAAGTTAGAAGAATTAGTGCAAGAAATCAGCCGTTTTGAAGCAATTATATCTGAGTGGAATGAAAGTGAAAAGTATGTGGCTTTAGGTTTAAAGAGAGCTATTGAAGAATTACATAAAACTGCTTTAGAACGGTTAATCAAAAATCTCAAAAAAGAATCTTTATCTGCTTTGCGTCATGCTGTCGATGATGAATTCATTTATGCAGTATTGCTATATCACGAATTAGTCAGACCTCCACAACCGCCTTTAGAAAAACGTATTCAAACAGCTCTTGCAGAAGTACGCCCAGGCTTACAGAGTCATAATGGAGATGTAGAACTAGTAGCAATTAAACTTCCAGATACAGTAGAAGTCAGATTGGTTGGAACTTGCAGTAATTGTCCAGCTTCTACTTTAACTCTCACGCAAGGAATCGAACAGGCTATTAAATCTCATTGCCCAGAGATTACTAAAGTTATTGCTGTGAGTTCTAACTTAAAAGTTGATAATTCCAAGCAAAATTTAATTAATCATCTATCTCAGCTAAAAGGCGCTACCTGGGTGAGAGTGACAACTGTGGAACAAGTGCCAGAATCAGGTATTCTCGAAGTCTCTTTTGCTGGTAATTCCTTAATTTTATATCGTCACGGTATTGATATTATTTGTTATCAAAATGCTTGCGCTCACTTAGGATATACTTTGGATCGAGGTGAAATTGACAATGGTATTCTTACCTGCCCTCATCATGGTTTTAAGTACAACTTAAAAACAGGTGAATGTTTAACAATGCCTGATGTTTCGCTGAAGTTATATCCTGTACAAATTAAAGAAGGTAAAGTTTTTGTTCAACTGCAATCATCAACAGCGAGCTAAAATTTTATCCTGAGATTAGTAACTATTTCTGAAAAATTACACCCACCTGGCTGACAAATTATAGGCGCTACCAATGACAAATGACTAATAACAAATAACAATCTCCACAACTTACAACTGCATTGATTGATTTACATAAACTTGTAATTCTGTCCCAGCAGGTAAAAACCAAATATTGGTTCGTTGCATTAATTGAGAGATAGCTTGTTGATTACGTTGTGTAATTTGAGGAACTAGAGAATTGATACCACCTTCTAAAACTCCAGTCAAAATGTTCCTTTTAGGATTAGTGTTACTCACCACAGTACTACCAGAGGTTGTAGTAATCACTTGAGATTCAGTACGGTTTGATAAATCTGCAAGTTTACCCAATCCACCCAAGATAAATAGTCCCGCATCCATACCAGCAATAGATCCATTTCCCTGGGAAAATTGATTTGCTATTAGGGGTTTTCCATGAGGTGCGCGAATTGTTAATGCATTGCTAGGTAGGCTGATTTCGGTGATGTTTTGATTACTTTGGGAAACAACTTTCAAAACATTGAGCTTTAATAAACCCTGCTCAGAGATAGAATTAATTTCAGTTAATAATTCGGTGGTTTTAGATAGTGCGATCGCACCATCTACAGATTTTAATGGCTCTTTCAACCGTACCACAAATAAGTTTTTGCCACTTTCGTCATTGTTACCGCTAGAACTAGATCTGCTAGTTTCCCCAAATACTGCTGTTGCTAAAACAGCTTTAGCGCTACTTCCTACCGCTAAAGATTTTGGCATTTTTTGAACTGGAGTTGCTACAGGAGATGATTGTACTGGGGTTTGATTGATTGGGGAATTTATTATTGATGACTGTAAACTAGGATTTCTTGGAGGTTGATAACTAGTAGGATTAATATTGGGTTGCTCGTTTGCCTGATTAGAGGGATTTGGCTGTGTTTGAGGTGGGGGTGCATTTGGTGTAGGTGATGGCTTTGTACTCCCCAATAGTTGAGAGGTAGATTTTGTCGATGTGCGCTGTGATTTCGGTGCAACTTTAACAGCAATAAGTTTGGGTTGAGAATTAGCTAATTGCACAGAGTATTTGCTTGGAATACTCCGAGGCACATAAACTGTTGGCAGTAATGTTGCTGTTCTTGTTTGTACGACTTGTAGTTTATCTCTAGAAACCACTGAAGGTTTCATCTGAGAAGCTGATTGATTAATCAATTTTGGTGGCTGTATTAATAGGCTTCTCAGTTCTTGTTGCGCGGCTTTGACTTCTTTGACTTGTTCTGTAAGCGCTAATTTGGTTTTGAGAGTTTCTATTTCTGAAATTCGAGAATCTGTTTCGTTTTGAGGTAGCGATCGCACTTCTAAAACACCAGTCTTTTTTTGAACTGGCTTTTGGCTATTACTACCCATCAACTGCAGCAGAAAAACACTAACCAATAAAACTATAGATAAAGTAGCAGTGCCAACTAAAATAACTTTTGCAAAAGGATTAGATGAAACAGATTGCTTAGTTGCAACTACTTCTGATGTAATAGGGAATGCTTCTGAGACGTTTGATGTTTGTATTTCCTCTATATCAGAAAGATGTTCTTCAAGTCCAACTAATTTTGCTATCTGTGTTTCCCAATCAGAAGATTCTACTTCTATGTTTTTTACAGATTCATCCTGAGATAGCAGATTAACTATGTTTGATGAATGGGTATCTGTAACAATTAAATTTTGATTCATATTATATCAATTAAATTTTCAAACAAAGGGATATTTTTTTGAAAAAAATACAACTTAATTACACATTTTTACTAGATTGGTTGTAGCTAATGTATGATGTTATATATAAGTTTAATAAAAGCAATATCTTTTTATTTAATGTTAATTATCTGATGATGCAATCTTTCTCCCTAACAAATCTGGTTGGGAACTAGTGCGTAAAAGTCTGGCTGCTTCTACAGCAGTATCTACTCTGCGAAAGTGATTTGCATCTTCAATTTACTGAGAGAGATTAGCAAATTTAAATTAGAATATTGCAGAAAAATTAACCAAAGTACCAGCAGTGATTGGATCTGGTATATTTAATTGTCCTGTAGACTGATTGATTGATTGCATTTCCAGCTTGAATTTCTACAGGCTTTAATGTTTGCCGCAAGTTATTTCTCAGATAGGTTTGTAAATTTCCAGAATATGATTGGAACTCCTGCCAAACTCTACCTAATTTTGCCATAGATGGCATCGCAATTAGCCATCCTAAACTAATCGTAAAAAAATAGACTTTTGCATCACACTAATTAATTTACGGTATTTAATCATTCAAATTGCTACTTTGTCCATTACCCACAATACCTAATACATTCATCGGCGAAATTTTCAAGTGATCTAAAGTTTGTTCTACTTTGGCAGAATCTGTTTTATCAATCCTAACTACTAATAAAATCCCATCAGTATTTGGTGCTAGCAAGCTAGCATCAGCTAACCCTAGTAAGGGAGGAGTGTCATAAATTACTAAATCAAAGTTATTATGGAAATCTGCCATCAAGCGTTTCATCTTCTCAGATGAAAGCAACTTTGTGGGATCAGGAGGTATGGGGCCAGCCGTGAGCACTGATAATTGGCTCATAGAAGGTAATTTACGAATTACTTCCTCTGGTGGTAAATTTGTAGAAATTAAATTACTTAATCCCCATAAATTATTTAAATGTGACAGAGAGTGAATTACAGGCTGACGCAGATTTGCGTCTACAAGTAGTACTCTTTGCCCCATTGCTGTAGCTATTTGCGCTAAATGGAAAGCAACTGTAGACTTGCCATCACCAGACATAGCTGAACTAATAATGATAGAGCGCATCTGGCGATCGCAACTGAGAAGTTGAATATTTGTATAAAGTACCCGTAAAGCTTCTAAAAATTGTACAGAATGATTGCTGTAGTTTTGAGCTGGTATGACTGCTAATCCAGGAATGCTTTCAGAGGGAAAATTTGGGATTCTGGCTACGGTAATATTTCCTTCAGAGCCAGGGGATTGACTAATGTGCAGTTGCTTTTCAAAGGGAATATTACCTAATAATGGTAGCTTCAGCTTGTCCTTGAGATCATTGGTGCTATGGTAGGTATTGTCAATCTTTTCAATCAGGACAGCAACACCTATTCCTGCTACTAAACTCGTAATCAATCCCATGATTAAATTACGTTTTATATCAGAACTAGTAGCAGGAAATTGAGGTTGAATTGGCATCTTCAGTAATTGCCAACCCAATTCTGTCTGGGATATCCGAATTTGGAGATCTTCACGAGTAGATAAAAAACGATTGAGGCTTTCTGTAGTGATCTGTAATTTTCTTTGTAGTGCGTTATGTTGCCTTGCCAAAGCTGGCAATGTCTTGCGTTTCTGTTCAAGTTTTTGTATTGTTTTGTCTATCTCCTGCCCTTGCACCTCTAGGGTTTGAACTTGTGTTGCGATCTCAGAAAGCTTTACATCCATAAAGCGTTGTGCTTCATTACGCAGCAACGGCAATAAACTTTCTCGTTTAGCTTGCAACGTTTGAATTGTGGGATTTTCTGATTGTAGCCGCGTTGACTCTTGGGCAATTTGAGCATCTAATTGACGAATCTGAGTTAGTAACTGCTGATATAAAACAGCATTATTAAGTGCAGATGTTGCTCCGTCTTTTCCTTTAATAATATCTAAGTTAGACCGAGCTTCCCCCAACTGCATATCAATATTTTGTCGTTGTTCAGACAATTTGGCTATTTGCTCATCTACTTGCTTCGCCTCAGCTTCTGGGTCGTTAAATTTGTAATTTAGCCGAAAACTTTGCAATTCTCTTTGGATATTATCCACTCGATTCTGTAAATAAGGAAGTTGTCTTTCAACGAACTGAATTCCTTGGCGTAGTTTCGTTTGCCGCCTTTCTTGGCTGTATTCTACATACTCTTGAGAAATTTTGTCTAATACAACTTTAATTTTTTTGGGATCTGTACCGCGATATTTAACCTCTATAATTTTGGTTTCACCTAAACGATTAATCTGCAAGCCATTGATTAGCTCATCATAACTAATGTCTGGATAATAGGGTTTTATATGTTTAACGATCCCCCCTATTAATTCAGGGCTTTTTAGAACCTGAATTTGGCTATCATAATCTAGATTACTTTTACTTGTTGAGTTAGCATCTTTGACAACATCCACTACTTTACTGTCATCATTCACAGGTTCAACTAGCAACTGAAAACTACTTTCATACTCTGGTTGCTTTTGATTGAACCTCATATTAAAAGCAGAAGCTAGCATCACAACCGTAGATACTCCAACAATCACTAGAAATCGTCGCCTGATTAGACCGATAAATTCACGAAAATTCCAACCTTTTTCTGGATCTTCCATCTCGGGGAAAGGTTGTGACAAGTAAGATGCTGGTACAGAATTTCTATTCCGGTCATAATCCGAGAATTGATAAGGATGATTCTCCATCATTTATAAATATTGGGTAATTAGAAAAGGAAATTTCAGATAACAGGTTTAAAATTATTAATTATGCAGCAACTAACAGCTTAATTGAAGCCTACTCTAGAAAGTTATTTCTGTACTAAGTTTAGAGGTTGGCAGTTTTTTAATAAGGCTGTATATGGAATAAGCTGAGTGCTATCTGTGAGTAAACAAGCTTTGGTCAACTATATCAGTAGTTTAACGATTAAATTATAAGTGAGTAACATACGTATTAATATATTAATTTTATGAAGTTCATAATATTTATAAAAAATCCTACTTGCTTTTTAAGCATTTAAGCTCTCTAGAAACTTGCCATGTACAAGTTTTATTCTCAGTATGCTTGACGATAGTTGAGTAAGCTTTTTGTATTTCCAATACAAAAAGCTTTGTTAGCTCGACTTTACTATTACAATTCATCCAAATTATTTTTAGTACTTGCGGTTTATTGTTAGATGTTTCCATAATCTGCTTTCAGATATTTAATCTGACCTGCTAGCATAGCCTTTTTAAAGGTTATATATAACTCTTATATAACTAGATAATTATAATTGTTTGGTATAAAAAAATACTGATAATCTTTTTGAAAATTAATTTCTATAAGCAATTTATCTTTTGTGATTTATTCTTATAAAATAAAAATATGATCTTTAAATCTTCCTTAAGATAGTAAATATTATGGAAAAAAACTCTAAAAAGACTTGTAGCTGAGGTATGAAAAGTTACTATGTTATAATAGATATGGAACCTGAGAGGTAACTTATATCACTAAATACTTATTGCCTCTATATAATAGTTGAAATTTACCTTAAATGTTTAAAATCGATAATTTTTGGCTGATTTTTGAATTTACAAATTTTACATAATCTTGACCATACTGCTGAATACTGAATTTAAATTTAACTCCTACAGCGAAAATACTCTAAAAACAATGTAATTTTATATACAATTACTTAGCTGATCAAAAAAATATCTCAGTTGTATACATAGTTATTTTATAAAGATTATGTATGAAATTTTTTGTGAAATCATGAATTTATGATGAAGTACGCACGTAAATTGGAAACATGGTATTGTAATTAGAGGTTAGACGTGATGAGCAATTATAAGCCTAAAGTTCTTAAGGGTTTGTAGTTGTTTAATAATCGCTAAAGCAACTGAAACAAGTAGTTTTTGCAATTGTGATTGTCATTTGGAAGCTTTCTTTAACCCCAAGTTACATTTAACGAAGAAATAATTAATAGAAACAATGATGTGAAGAAAGAGAAACGAATTCAAAATCTAATACCAATTGTTCTATATCTAAAGATTCCGCATCAAGTTTGATTTCTGGAAAAATACCGTAGAACTCTAATCCTCTTCTTGTGTGTTCCATTCTCAGAGTTAACTGTTCCCTAATATCTACGAGTAAGTACAAAAATCAAAATTGATTCTTAAAGCAGAATACTTAGATAATTAATAGCCTGGAAAGAGCTAAAGAAGAAAGTAATAAGATAAATTTAACTGCCTTCTTAAACAAAGCTTTCTAGTTCATAAACCTAATACTACTACTCCTATTTCTCCTTTAATTAAGATTTACGTTTTGCTAGGATATTTAGGAAATAGTTTTCTCATTTCAAGTTTTGGGAACATAGTTTAGATTGTAATTATTTTTTACTATGCTTGTGTTAGGTGTAGAATTTGCCTTATATAACTTGAAGATATAGCTGCAGGTATATATAGATGATTTTCTAAAACCTGTTGACTAATGTATTGACATGGAATTAAAGCAGGCTGGGTTCCATATAAATTAATAGACTCAGCGCCACTTTAAAGCAAGATTTACACTATAGGATAGGCCGATGAGACTTAATGAATGGATTAATCAAAAATTCTTTCCATCCATTTCTACTCAATTAGAACCAAAAGAACAGCTTTCTTTCAAGACTCATAAATCCTTGAAATTATCTGTAATCACTCAGTTTTTTCCTCCAGACTATGCAGCTACGGGACAGTTAGTGGAAGAACTAGTGAGAAATTTAGGTCAACAAGGAGTAGATGTTGAGGTTTTTACCAGCCAACCAGGGTATGCGTTTCAGTCAGCTAGTGCACCCTCTGTTGAGCGTCAGGGTAGAGTAAGAATTCAGCGATCGCGTACAGCGCAGCTTTGGCCGGGACGAATTCGTGGTAAGGCCATCAATGGTGTTTTATATACTGTGCGTGCTTTCCTCTATCTCATAAGAGGCTGGAGGCGCAGTAATTTATTGTTATTGACTACAGCACCTCCATTTTTGCCAATTGTTGGATATCTAGCGCATAAATTTTTCCGATTGTCCTATGTCTGCATATTGTATGACCTCTATCCAGACATTGCGATCGCCCTCGGAGTCATCTCCAAACATAACTGGATGACCAGATTATGGCAAAAACTCAATCAGCAAATTTGGCTCAATGCTAAGGGCATCATAGTGCTGAGTCCTGGGATGAAACAAAGAGTGGTAGCACATTGCCCACAGATAGCTGATAAGGTTTCTGTAATTCACAGTTGGGCAGATCCGGAATGGATTAAGCCCATTGATAAACATAAAAACTGGTTTGCATGGAAGTATAATCTTGTCAACAAATTTACCGTACTTTATTCCGGTAATATGGGTCGCTGTCATGACATAGATACTATTGTGCAAGCAGCTAGATATCTGCATGATGAACCAATCCAGTTTGTTTGTATTGGTGGGGGAGCAAAACGGAACGAGCTAATCGAGGAAGTGAAGGTATTAGGGTTGAAAAACTTCTTGTTTTTACCCTATCAGGATCAACAAGTACTTCCCTATTCCTTAACTGCTTGCGATCTAGCGCTAGTAAGTGTAGATGCATCTTCAGAGAGTATGGTCGTTCCTAGTAAGTTGTACTCAGCTTTAGCGTCAGGACGGCCGATAGCAGTGATATGTTCGCAAGATTCTTACTTAAGAGAAATGATTGCAGAAGCCAACTGTGGTGGCACATTTGACAATGGAGACGGATATAGTTTAGCCCAATTTATTCGCTTGCTCTCTCATGATCCCCAACTAGGAGAGAACATGGGTAAGTCGGGTCGTCAATATCTGCGATCACATTTCACACCAAAAATCATATCTAAACAATATCTTGAGGTTCTGAAGCAAGCGATATTTGCTGAAGGTGTGGCTACTCTATCAGAAAGCCGTACCAAGTAAAGGTGGTTGATGGGGCTTTATATGTCAAATTTCTGGTTACTTTTATTTGGTGCATCATCACCATTTTCTGTTCTTTGATTGAACAGTTCAACTTACTGAAGTTTTCCTGAAAATTTATTAGTTTGAAGTGCCATTTTTATCTCATTATTTTGAGATAACCAGCTTGCCAAATAATTTTTATAGCAAGTTATATTTCTTTCATAAAGCAATTCAAACTAATACATAGACATATAGTATAATTTTGCTTTCAGTAACCTATGCCCCATTATAATTGGTAGATTTCATTATTAGGTAGTTCAAAAACAAAGGGAAAATATCGCTAAATTTTTGATTCTTAGTCTTGGATAAACACCAATTTATAGAGCTTTCATCTAGATAACGTCAGACTAGCGGTATTTTGCGACTTTACATGAAACTTCAAAAAATCAGGAACTTATTTATATAAAAAATATTTAATAGGGCTAAAAAAACATGCTATAGTTACTTTTGTAACATTCTTAAAGAGAGTTAATCTATATTAAATTTAACTCAAGACCGAGGTTAAATTATTGGAAAAAATACTTTATCCTATTAAATAAGTTTGTTTTTATACTGATTTTACATGGCTGTTAAATAAAGCGTTTTTATCGCAGATTAGTTGAATAAATTATTTTCAATTTTATGGAGAAGGGCTTTGATGGTCTTATAGATCTCAGTCCCTCCAAACCTAACCTTCCTGATTTTGTTGTCTATTTATTGATATGGGAGGTCAAATTGCAGAGAAGGTGTGACCGAAATCGGAAACGCTCAAAACGGCGTGCTATCTACTGTCCATGTCACGGCTGCTATCTCGATAGCGTCAGCCAAAAATATCAGCTGTATGCTACCCAAGCAGGACAGTTGCAGCAGCGAGGTATAAGTAGGCGTAATGCATTGATGCTAGTAGCTAATCAAGGTGCAGTATTAATAGATGGAGAATGGCTAGAGGCATTTTGGTGCGATCAGTGCCAGCAAACCAAATGGTATCACGTCCATAGGTGCGGTGAGCGGACATATGAACTTTCACTAGCACCAAGAGAGCTTTGGCAACAGGTAACAGGAGTCAATCACCCTGAAGGAAACCCTTCTGTAGGCGAGTTTACTCGCAGACAAGCAAGAGTACTTGGCTATAAAAGTATTAAAGATTTTCATTTTGTAGGTCAGTATTAAAAATCTTCAACCAATACCCAACTTATGAATAGCCAAGAAATTACACAACCAGAATTAGTAATTGAAGCTGGACGTACAGAACAGCAGTATTGGAAAGACCTATGGCGTTATCGCGAGCTATTATATTTTCTTGCTTGGCGTGATATTTTGGTGCGTTACAAACAAACCTTTATTGGTATAGCTTGGGCACTTATTCGGCCATTTTTAACAATGGTAGTGTTTACTGTAGTTTTTGGTAATTTAGCGAAATTACCTTCAGAAGGTGCGCCTTATCCAATTTTGGTGTTTGCTGCTATGTTACCTTGGCAGTTTTTTTCCAATGCTTTAGGTGAGTGCAGTAACAGTTTGATTGCTAATGCCAACCTGATATCTAAGGTCTACTTCCCGCGTTTGATTGTACCTATCAGTGCAGTAACTGTCAGCTTCGTTGACTTTATGATTTCTGGCATAATTTTGCTAGGATTAATGGCTTGGTATAATTTTATTCCTGGTTGGCGAATACTAACATTGCCTTTATTTATAGCTATTGCCTTTGCAGCTTCTATGGGAGTAGGGCTTTGGCTAGCAGCATTAAATGTAGAATATCGAGATTTCCGCTATATTGTGCCATTTATTATGCAATTTGGCCTATATATATCACCAGTAGGCTTTAGTAGTAGTGTTGTCCCAGAAAAGTGGCGTTTACTCTATTCTTTAAACCCAATGGTGGGGGTAATTGATGGTTTTCGCTGGGCAATTATAGGAGGAGATTCAAGTATTTACTTGCCAGGGTTTATATTATCCATGTTATTAGTTATCTTTTTACTGATAACTGGTATCTGGTATTTCCGCAGAATGGAACGGACGTTTGCTGATGTAATTTAGCAAGGAGCAAAGCAGATGTCTGATGTTGTAATTAATGTAGAGAATTTAGGTAAAAAATATATTCTTAGTCATCAGCAGGAGCGTTCTGGACGCTACCGCTACAAGGCTCTGCGTGATGTCATTGCAGATGGAGCTAAATCGCTCGCTCAAAGATTTATCAAGCCTGCTGCGAAAGAATTGTCCAATCCAGCAAGAGAAGAATTTTGGGCATTGAATGATGTTTCCTTTGACATTAAGCAAGGTGAAGCCATTGGTATTATTGGGCGTAATGGTGCTGGTAAATCGACACTTTTAAAAGTTTTAAGCCGCATCACAGAACCAACTACAGGACGTATTGCAATTAAAGGGAGAGTAGCAAGCCTCTTAGAAGTAGGTACAGGATTTCACCCAGAATTAACGGGGAGAGAGAACATCTACCTCAACGGTTCTGTGTTAGGTATGAGTGGATTTGAAATCCGCAAGAAATTTGATGAGATAGTTGCTTTTGCTGAGGTAGAAAAGTTTTTAGACACACCAGTAAAACGCTATTCTTCCGGGATGTATGTGCGCCTTGCTTTTTCTGTAGCAGCCCATTTAGAACCGGAGATTTTAATTGTCGATGAAGTTTTAGCTGTAGGCGATTCTTCCTTTCAAAAGAAATGCTTGGGAAAAATGGGCGATGTCGCTACAAAAGAAGGCCGCACAGTCTTATTTGTGAGTCATAGTATGCAAGCGATCGCTCAGTTAACACAACGTTGTATCCTACTGTCTAAAGGTAAGGTGCAGTTTGAAGGCAATACTGGCAAAGCTGTGCAATTATATCTGGCAGGTCATCAAGACGAAGTAGTTAAATCTGCCTATTATCAAGCACCTGTCAATAAAGCTGGTAACTACGTAGCTTGGGCAAAAGTAGAAACTTCAGAAGGGCAAGGTATTCACTGTTGGGGTAAACCAATTGTTTTTGAGTTTGCGCTCCATGTAGCTCAACCCCATGAAAGTCTCTGGTTCTCTTTTCAAATAGTTAGCGCCCTGCAACAACCCATTTGTATTTTTTGGTATTACGAACCCCAAGCGCCATTTCGACGTGAGCCAGGAACATTTATTATTCGATGTGAAATACCAACATTAAGGTTATATATGGGTTCCTATACCTTAACAACATGGTTTTCTGAGCGTCGTAGCGAAACCCTGCTAGAAAACTTGAGAGGAATTTGCGAGTTTGAAGTTAGTATGCATAATTTCGAGCGCCCAGAATATCAATGGCAACCTGATGAATGTACTTATTTAGAAAAGGCTACATGGAAAATGGTCTAATTATTCAATTAGCAACTAATTAACAAATAACAAACAGCTTTGCATTATCTAGAATTATATTTTTTAAATCCAAGTAACACTCTTACTTGGATTTTTTACGAAATTATATCATTATTTAATTTTATTTATTATTTTTAGTATTAAAAATACTAAGGCGGCAGATAGATAAAAACATAAATTATCCGTAATTACGGATAATTTATGTTTTCTCAGCATGATTGAAATAGGGAAGAAGAATTATTTAATCATAATTTTTATTCCCATTAACTGTTTGATTAAGTAAAGCTAAAAACCATCTTTTATGATATTCCCAAGACGTTATGCCAGATATATTTTGGCATTTTTCTGTAGTTTTCTCTTGGTTGTGAGCCAAGTAAAAGTAGCCTTCCCGCAAAGCTCGGTAGGCTTGAAGCAGGTAAAAAACAACTCTAATACTGCGGTAACATCCCTTGCCTTCAGTGCGGATGGTAAGAAGATAGCAACCGGGACAAATGATTCTCGAATTATCATCTCGGATGCACAAACTGGCCAAGAGCAACGAACCTTAAAAGGAGATGAAGGTCTTCCTGTTACCAAAGTAGCCTTCAATCCCAAAGGCGGTAAGCTTGCTAGTGTGGGTCGAGATACCGTACTGCGGATATGGGATGTAGAAACTGGAGAACAAACCCAAAGTCAGACTGGCCACGAAAACCCTACTAGGACAGTTGCTTACGCTCCTGATGGTTTAATTGCTACAGCAGGCGAAGATACTAGAATCACTTTGTGGAATGGAGATAAAATTCTCCGCATATTGCAGGGTCATCTAGGCTTTGTTAACGACCTTGCTTTTAGCCCAGATGGTAAAAGGTTAGCAAGTTGTTCAGAAGATGGCAGGATTATCCTTTGGGATATAGTGTCTGGTAAAAAAGTCTTGACTCTACGAGGACATGCTGGTGGAGTTACATCGGTAGCATTTAGTCCTCGTGAACAGCTGTTAGCTAGTGGCGGTAAAGATGGTACAGCTAGACTCTGGGATTTAGTCAAGAACACAGGTACGCAAAGCCAAATCCTTGAGGGGACAAGTAAAGTAATTACCACAGTTGCATTCAGCCCCAATGGTAAGTTCTTGGCTGCTGCAGGTGCAGGCGACAGAGCTTTTGTGTGGAACTTAGCAAATGGTAAATTACTCAAAAATCTAGCGAAAAATAAAGCTGCTAAAACAAATATAGTTGCCTTTAATCCAGCTGATGATAACAGCTTGGTTACAGGAGACGATGATGGTGAGATTTCAGATTGGGATGTAACCAAGGGAACTAAAAAGAAAAGTCGCCAAGTACCTGCTAAAATTTCTCAACAAAAGATTTTAAAACCCCAGAAATCTAATAATCAAATCGGCGACGCGAGTGTTATTTCTAGTTCTCAAAATCTCATAGCTGCCATACCATCTCCACCAGGAGGGCCAATTCTGGTAGTGACTAGTAGTACCAACAAATTTGGTGACTACTATGCTGAAATTTTGCGTAATGAAGGATTTAACTACTTTAACGTCAGTGATATTTCCGCAATTACTCCTCAAACGTTAAGCAACTATGATGTTGTCATCCTGGCTGAGATGGCTCTTAACTCGGCTCAAGTGACAACATTTACTGATTGGGTAAACAGTGGTGGTAATTTAATTGCCATGCATCCTGACAAGCAACTTGCTAGTTTGTTAGGTCTAACAGATGCAGGTTCAACCTTAAGTGAAGGCTATTTACTTGTAGACACCTCTAAAGCTCCTGGCAATGGTATTGTCAATCAAACCATCCAGTTTCATGGCACAGCAGACCGCTATAACTTAAATGGTGCTGATAGTGTCGCTACACTCTATAGCAATGCGACAACAGCGACTGCTAATAATAATCCAGCTGTCACACTGCGTAATGTTGGTAGTGGTAAAGCCGCCGCATTTACTTACGATTTAGCGCGTTCAATAGTCTACACTCGTCAAGGTAATCCCGCTTGGGCAGGACAGGAGCGTGATGGATTTTCTCCCATTCGCTCTGATGATCAATTTTATGGTGCTGGCAGCTTAGATTGGGTAAATCTTGATAAGGTTGCTATTCCTCAAGCAGATGAGCAACAGCGCTTATTGGCAAATCTAATTACCAAAATGAACTTGGCTAAAAAGCCACTACCGCATTTCTGGTATTTCCCTAATGGTAAAAAAGCTGTTGTACTTATGAGCGGTGACGATCATGGCAATGGCGGAACTATACCTCGTTTTGACCAGTATATAAATTTGAGCCCAACTAATTGTTCAGTTGACAATTGGGAGTGTATCCGTGGTACTTCCTATGTCTACACTACTGTACCTTTCACCAACACTCAAGCAGCATCTTATAACACAAATGGCTTTGAAATTGCCTTACATGTTAATACAGGCTGTGCAGATTACACAACGACTTCACTGAATACTAATTACACCCAGCAACTTAGTGCATTTAGCACTAAGTTTCCTAGCCTACCTGCACCTACAACCCAAAGGCACCATTGTCTGGTTTGGAGTGACTGGTCTAGCACACCAGAAGTAGAGTTGAGTAAAGGAATACGGCTTGACACAACGTACTACTACTGGCCACCCACTTGGGTTTTGGATCGCCCCGGATTCTTTACTGGTAGTGGTATGCCAATGCGCCTGACTAAGTTAGATGGTACAGTCATTGACGTATACAAGGCAGCTACACAAATGACTGATGAATCAGGGCAGTCATTTCCTTATACTGTCAATACACTACTAGATCGGGCTATAGGCGCAGAAGGATACTACGGTATTTTTACTGTTAATGCTCACACAGATAACAGTAATACAGGTTCTCAACAAGAATCGGATGATGTTGTCGCCTCAGCTAAAGCTCGTGGTGTACCAGTTGTTTCTGCTCGTCAAGTGCTAACTTGGCTTGATGCTCATAACAATTCGACCTTTGGCTCTATAGTATGGACTCCTGGCCAGACAAATCCCCAGACTAGCAGCACATTGAGCTTTAACATCACCAAAGCTACTGGTGCAACTGGTTTACAAGCAATGCTACCAATTAGGTCTAGCAACGGTATCCTCAGCAGTATTACTCGTAACGGCAGCACTGTTTATACGCCATCTACTGGCAAGACTGAGGGTATAAAAGGTATTGAGTATGCGATTTTCTCTGTTGATACTGGTAATTACGTTGCTACTTATGACCCAGACACAACATCTCCACAGGTCATAACGGATATTACACTTTCTCCTCCATCCCCTGCTAATGGAGCAACAAACGTAACTGTTGGCACCACAGTGTCAGCTACTTTTAACGAAGCAATTGATCCGGCAACAATTAATACCAGTTCCTTTGAATTGAGAGACTCATCGAACGCGTTGGTAACTGCTACGGTCACCTATGATGCTGCAACGCGTACTGCTAAATTGAATCCGATCGCAAATTTGTCCAATAACACTACCTATACTGCTACCTTGAAAAGCGGAATAGTCAAGGATCAAGCAGCTAATGCTTTAGCAGCTAACTTTACTTGGTCTTTTACTACCGCAGGATTAGTTTGTTCTGAGCAGCAACCTTGTAGTATTTGGACGACTTCGACAGTTCCAACCAACCAATCGGAAAACGACAACAATGCTGTAGAACTGGGAGTCAAGTTCCGTTCAGATATCGATGGCTACATAACTGGTATTCGCTTCTACAAAGGTAATACCAACACAGGCAACTATACTGTTAACCTGTGGAACAGCAATGGCCAGAATCTAGGTGCAGCAAGTATTAACAGTTTGAGTGCTTCCGGTTGGCAACAAGCCAAATTTGCTAGTCCAGTAGCAATTACTGCTAACACCACGTATGTAGCTTCCTATTACACAAGTATTGGCAGATACGCATCTGATAATAGTTTCTTTGCTAGTTCTGGTGTGGTGAAAGCACCATTAACCGCCTTAAGTAATAGTGCAGGTGGAGGTAATGGTGTTTACAAATATGGTAGTAGCGGATTTCCCAACAATACTTATCAATCCAGCAACTACTGGGTAGATGTTTTATTCAGCACTACTGTAGCTACAGATACAACACCTCCCACAGTTATTTCCACCACTCCTAGTAACAGTGCTACAGGTATTGCTATTAACACAACAGTCAAAGCTGCCTTTAGTGAAGCTATGAATTCGGCAACTATTAGTAGTAGCACTTTTCAGTTGCTGGGCCCAAACAACACAGCAGTAAATGCTGGTGTTATTTATGATGCGTCAACCAAGACGGCAACACTGACACCAAGCACCGCCTTGGCAGCTAATACTTCCTATACTGCTACTATTACTAGTGGGGTAAAAGACATTGCAGGTAATGCCTTAGCACAGAACTATATCTGGTCATTTACTACAGGTAGTGGAATCACCCTTTGGGATAACTCAATCACTCCAGCTGTATTACAAGACTCAGATACTAATGCAGTCAACTTAGGTGTGAAGTTCCGCGCCGACGTGAATGGTTATATCAAGGCTATTCGTTTCTACAAAGGAAACAGTAATACAGCAAACTATACTGTCAACCTTTGGGACAACAGTTCTCAGACAAGTATAGGAACTGCTTCTGTAAGTAATGTGAGTGGTACTGGCTGGCAGACAGTTAACTTTACTACCCCAGTAGCAATTACAGCTAATACAGTGTATGTAGCTTCTTACTTAACAACTATTGGTCGTTATTCAGTTAACCAGAATTACTTTGCCAACGCTGGTGTCGATACTGCACCACTTCATGCATTGCAAAATGGCGTGAATGGAGGTAATGGAGTTTATCGTTACAGTTCAACGGTTGGCTTTCCTAACTCAACTTATCAATCCAGCAACTATTGGGTGGATGTTGTGTTTAGTACAACACCTTAGGATGACGCACATATAGAAAACAGGAGGTAAAAAATAGTTTTTAAATCAAAACTATTTTTTACCTCTTTGTTTATTCACTGGCAAAAATTTTGACGTGAATCTAATCAGGAACTAGCCATCTACCAAAACTATTTCCCACAATCACTAGTTTTTGGAAGAATCATACTTATGAGAAGCATTTTATTTATTACTTCAGTTACAAATTTACGGTTACTAATTAATAAAGTAAAAAATATAACAAATTTACGACTCTTAGAAAACAACTGGTGTAGTCCAAGATTGTTATTTAGCGGTTACTACCAACCTGTAAAGGAAAAGGCAGCTGTATGAGAAAGTGGATGCGCGCGATCGCAATAGCTATCATTACGGCGCTACTAACGATCAACCTCAGTGGAGATTATAGACTAGGAATACAGCCTGCGCCTGCCCAAACTAGTACGAACCCAATTGTCGTTGAGAACAATTCAGACGGTAATCCCAAATCTGAATGGGATATTACAGGCGCTGGTAGTTCTAACATTCAAGGTTTTACTGCTGATATCAGTTATAACCTAGGTGATATAGTCAACTTCAAGATTAAAACTAGCACCAATGCTACTAACTACCGCCTTGATATTTATCGTATGGGTTACTACCGTGGGAATGGTGCCCGTAAAGTAGCCACTGTAAATCCTACTACACAGCAGATTTCTGATGCTAAAAGTCAACCTGCTTGTCTGACAAACTCTAGCACTGCACTATATGATTGTGGAAACTGGAAGCAATCTGGAGCTTGGAATATCCCAGCAAACGCCACCTCAGGAATTTATTTTGCCAAGGCGGTAATTACAAGTGGATCGGGTGGAGTAACTGGTGGAGCCAGTCATATTTTCTTCATTGTTCGGGATGACTCAAGTACATCTGATATTCTCTTCCAAACTTCTGATACTACTTGGCAAGCATATAACACTTACGGTGGAGCAAGTCTTTATACTGGTGGGCCAGGCCCCAAAGGTGGTGCTTATAAAGTAAGTTATAACCGTCCGTTCAATACTCGTTCTGTTGATAGCGGTCAGGACTGGGTATTTAATGCTGAATACCCGATGGTGCGTTGGTTAGAGGCTAATGGTTACAATGTTAGCTATTTTACTGGTGTAGATAGCGATCGCTATGGTGATTTGATCAAAAACCATAAGCTGTTCCTATCAGTAGGTCATGACGAGTATTGGTCAAAGCAGCAACGGGCAAAAGTGGAAGCAGCAAGGGATGCAGGTGTAAATCTGGCATTCTTTAGTGGCAATGAAGTCTACTGGAAAACCCGTTGGGAAAATAGTATTGATAGCTCAGGTACGCCCTACCGCACACTGGTTTGTTACAAGGAAACTCACGCTGGCGCAAAAATCGATCCAACACCAGAGTGGACAGGTACTTGGCGTGACCCTCGTTTTAGTCCACCTTCCGATGGCGGTCGTCCAGAAAATCCTTTGACTGGCACGTTATTTACGGTCAATGATGGAGCAACTACAGCTATTCAAGTACCAGCAGCAGACAGCAAGATGCGTTTCTGGCGCAATACAACTATTGCTAACCTGTCAGCTGGAAGTACTGCCACATTGCCTAATGGTACTTTGGGTTACGAATGGGACGAAGATATCGATAACGGTTTTCGGGCTGCTGGCGCGATTCAGATGTCAACAACCACTGTAAATAATGCCCCTGTCCTTACAGACTACGGCTCAAATTTTGGATCTGGTACAGCTATCCATCACTTGATGCTGTACAAATATAAAGGCAGCACTGGTAACAATGCCTTAGTGTTTGGTGCCGGAACAGTCCAGTGGCCCTGGGGGCTGGATGCAAATCATGATCGCACTGTTACACCAACAGATGTGCGGATGCAGCAAGCAACTGTTAACTTGTTTGCTGATATGGGCGTACAACCAGCAACGCTCCAATCTGGTCTAGTGCAAGCTTTTGCTTCAGCTGATATCCTAATTCCCACGTCCACAATTACTTCTCCCACCAATGGCGCATCTGTAGCCAGTAATACTTCAATCACCATCAGTGGTACAGCATCTGATTTTGGTGGCGGTGTCGTCGGTGGTGTAGAAGTATCAGTTGATGGCGGGACAACATGGCATCCAGCAAATGGTCGCGCTAGTTGGAGTTACAGTTGGCAACCTGCAACTGATGGCACATACACCATTAAAAGCCGTGCTATTGATGATAGCGGTAATATTCAAACACCAGAAACACAGATTACTATAACAGTCGCAGCTAGATGTAGCACAAATAAACTCTGTAGCACTATTTGGGATAGTAGCGCTACACCAATTGTGCTGACAGATTCCGAAACTAAAGCAGTAGAACTAGGGGTAAAATTCCGCTCTCAAGTAAGTGGTAATGTTACTGGTATTCGCTTCTATAAAGGGCCGCAAAATACTGGTACACATGTGGGTACTCTATGGAATAGCAGTGGAACCCAACTAGCAAGGGCAACTTTTACCAACGAATCGGCTTCTGGTTGGCAGCAAGTTAATTTCTCTAATCCAGTAGCAATTACGGCAAACACTACTTATGTAGCTTCCTATCATACTAATGTTGGAAGTTATTCCATTAACGAAGGATACTTTGCCAATTCCGGTGTAGATAGCTACCCACTTTATGCCTTGCGTAATGGTGAGAGTGGTGGTAATGGCATTTATGCTTATAATGCTAACCCGACTTTCCCCAGTTCCACTTATAACTCCAGCAACTACTGGGTAGATGTTGTTTTCACTACAAGTACTGTAGCTGACACAACACCGCCAACGGTAACTGCTACAACTCCAAGCAATGGGGCAACAAACGTCAGCACTGCTACAACTGTCACAGCCACCTTTAATGAGGCAATTGATCCAGCAACAATCAACACCAATACCTTTGAGTTACGTAGCCCAAACAGTTTAGTAGCTGCCACTGTTACCTATAACTCAGCAAACAGTAATGCAACGCTCACACCAAGTGCCGCACTCGCAGCAAACACTACCTATACTGTCACAGTTAAAGGTGGTACAACTGACCCACGAGTCAAAGACCAAGCAGGTAATGCTCTAGCAGCAAATTCTAGTTGGTCATTTACTACAGCTGCAGCTGACACCACACCGCCAACAGTAACTGCTGCAACTCCAAGCAATGGAGCAACAAACGTTAGCACTGCTACAACTGTCACAGCCACCTTTAGTGAAGCAATTGATCCAGCAACAATTATTGGCAATACCTTTGAATTACGAAATCAAGCTAATAACACATTAGTAACTGTTACTGTCACCTATGATGCTGCCAGTCGTACAGCTACACTCACACCTAGCAGCCCACTAGCAACTTCTACCACTTATACTGCTACAGTCAAAGGTGGTACAACTGACCCACGAGTCAAGGATATAGCAGGTAATTCTCTAGCCCAAAACTTTACTTGGTCATTTACTACCAGCGCCACATCAATAATTAGTATCTGGGATAACAGTGCTACGCCTGCTATTATCACAGATCCAGACAACTCACCTGTGGAATTAGGTGTGAAATTCCGCTCTAGCGTCAATGGTTATATCAAAGGCATCAGGTTCTACAAGAGTCCCCAAAATACTAATACTCATGTAGGAACTTTGTGGAGTAGCACTGGTACTCAGTTAGCTCAAGTCACTTTTACTAGTGAAACAGCGTCTGGGTGGCAACAGGCAAATTTTGCTACACCAGTAGCGATTACAGCCAACACTACCTACGTTGCTTCATATCACACTAATGTTGGTAAGTATTCTGTAACTGAGAATTTCTTCACTTCTGGTGTGGATAAATCTCCATTACGCGCCTTGAGTAGCAGCGAAAGCGGTGGCAATGGTGTTTATACTTATAATGCCAATCCAGCTTTCCCTACTAACTCTTACGCTGCTAGTAATTATTGGGTAGATGTATTGTTTAGCACTAATCCTTAGCAGTGCTAACTAATGAATTACAAGGCTTAGTTCAAGTTACAATTTTACTGGGGAGTATGCTAAATATAAAAATTTTAGTATGCTCCCATTTTGTTTGCTGGATTTTGAATCACTCAAGAGATAGGAATTCAAAAAATTGTTGAGCCTTATATAAAGGCAGGTATATTATGCCAATAAATGATGATGTAAAGTTGGGTAATAACGTTAAAATTTTTCATACTCAATTAGTCAATCTCTATGGTTGTACTGTTGGGGATGATACGAAAATTGGCACTTTTGTGGAAATTCAAAAAAATGTCCTTGTAGGAAGTAATTGTAAAATTTCATCGCATAGCTTTCTCTGTGAAGGTGTGATTATTGAAGATGAAGTCTTTATTGGGCATGGGGTAATGTTCACTAATGATATTTATCCCCGTGCAGCTAATGAAGATGGTAGTTTAAAAACCGAAGCTGATTGGGATGTAGTTGAGACGGTAGTCAAAAAAGGAGCATCTATTGGTAGTAATGCTACTATTTTGCCAGGAGTAACAATTGGTGAAAGAGCCATTGTTGGGGCTGGAGCAGTAGTTACTACTGATGTTCCTGATTATGCAATTGTAGTAGGAGTACCGGCTCGTGTAATTGGTGATGTACGCGATAATAAAAGAAACTTAGAAATAGCTGCTACAAGTATGAGATAAGGTAGCAACATAGTGAATTATCTGTTTACCAAAGTTAGGAAAATCAATAAATAATCAAGATTTCGATTACCTAAAAAATCCGGTTTTTAGGATATGGATTGCAAAGATGATTCACAATTCAAAAATATCTCTAATTACAATAATTAAGCTTTTATATTTATTCCTAATAATTTGATTTGGCTGATGTATCCCTATTGGTCACATCATTTTTAGATGCTATGGAATATCCAGACTTTGGTATGAGGTGCAAATGTTTAATCAAATCTACCTGCTCAAAAACCCAATCACATCAAAATTTATTTATCTAGTTTCGGTTTTGAGTATTGCCACAGTTTTTGCTAACCCTGCTAATGGTGTACAAATAAAATATGGTAGTCCAGGTAATGTTAGTAAAATTGAGGATTTAGTTGTTGATGATATCGGTTATGATATAACCTTCAAATATGATTCATTTATCAACTTGTTTGGTTCTCCCAATAATTCTGATTTTCAGAAACCTACTTTTTGGGATAATCCTCAAGGAGCAAAAAACTTAGTTGATAGCATTGCCTCCTTACTAAATTTTCAACAAACTGTACCAACACAAATTAATAATTATCCATCAGCCTTGGTTCCATATCGAGGAGCAGTTGCACCCAATGGCACACTTTTTCTTGTCAGTAAGGTCGATAGTTATATTACCAGGTGGGATAATTATCGAGGAGAAAGTCAAGATATTTTCACACGTGGTAATGAACAAGCAAACTATGCAATAGTTAACATCAATCAATCATCTGATGCAGTTCCAGAAGGTAATATGTTAGCTACTGTAATGGCTGGTTTTTTCTTCGTTGTTGGCATGAAGATGCAGAGGAAAATGGCAAAATTAAATCAACAAAACAAATGAGCAAAAGCTGACATTTCATAATTCTTTGTAGATGCTCACAAATACACCCTTAACTACTTGTATGTAAAGTTGAGGGTGTTACAACACCTTTGAAGTAAGTCAGGTACATCATGAGTAATGAGTAATGAGTAAAAAATTTACTTATTACTCATTACTTTTTCAATTAGTTGCTGTACCTCATAAACATCGAATCTGCTGTAATTTTTGGCATATCTGTAGATAGCCAGAATTTCTATTTCATCTCAAATAAAATTCTCTTAGTTAAGAACAATGGGAAGCAACATTAAAATTGGTGTCATTGGCTATGGTTATTGGGGCCCGAATTTAGTTAGAAATTTTTCGGAAATACCAGGAGCAGAAATCAAGACAGTCAGTGATTTTAAACCAGAATTACTGGCAAAGGTACAGGCAAGATATCCCAAAATTAACGTGACAACAGATTGTCGCGATATCTTCACAGATCCGACGATTGATGCGGTGGCGATCGCCACACCAGTCTCTACCCATTTTGATTTGGCTTTAGCTGCATTGAAAGCAGGAAAGCACGTACTGGTAGAAAAACCAATGACTGTCTCTTCTGAGCAAGCACTGCGTTTGATCGATGAGGCTGAAAAACGCAATCTGGTGCTGATGGTAGATCATACCTTTGTCTACACTGGTGCAGTCCGCAAGATGCGGGACTTAGTGGTGACAAATGCTTTAGGTGATATTTATTACTACGATTCTGTACGCGTTAACTTAGGGCTATTCCAGCATGATGTGAACGTGATTTGGGATTTGGCAGTACATGACCTATCAATTATGAACTATGTTCTGCAATCCCAACCTTATGCAGTGTCAGCAACAGGGATTAGCCATGTTCCTGGCGAACCAGAAAATATCGCTTATTTAACTCTGTTTTTTGAAAGCAACTTAATAGCCCACATTCATGTCAACTGGCTCGCACCCGTGAAAGTGCGCCGGACTCTGATTGGTGGTTCCCAAAAGATGATCGTGTTTGATGATTTAGAACCTAGTGAAAAGCTGAAGGTATACGACAAAGGACTGATCCTCAACGGTCATACCGAAAGCGTTTACCAAATGCTAATTGGTTACCGCACAGGTGATATGTGGTCGCCGCAATTAGACATGACAGAAGCATTGCGAACCGAAGGCTTACATTTCATCAATTGTATCCAAACAGGCGATCGCCCCATTACTGATGGGGAAGCAGGACTGCGGGTAGTGAGAATTCTCGAAGCTGCAAGCCAGTCCCTCAAGCAACATGGCCGATTAGTTGAACTAAATTTAGCAGAGGTGGCAGCGTGATTCCATTCGTAGATCTCAAAACTCAATATCTCAGCATCAAAGATGAAATTGATACTGCTGTTCTCAAAGTCTTAGAAAGTACTCAATTCGTTTTGGGTAATGAAGTTAAAGCCTTAGAAGCAGAATTTGCTGACTATTGCAACGCAGACTTTGGTATCGCTGTCAATACAGGTACTAGCGCCCTCCATCTAGCATTATTAGCAGCAGGTATTGGTGCAGGCGATGAAGTCATTACTGTACCTTTTACCTTTGTCGCCACAGCAGCCGCGATTTGTTATACCGGAGCCAGACCAGTTTTTGTTGATATCGATCCGATTACCTACACTATAGATGTCAACAAAATCGAACGAGCGATTACTGAACGTACCAAAGCCATTCTGCCTGTACATTTGTATGGTCAACCAGCAGATATGGAACCGATTATGGAAATCGCGCGCCGTCATGGTTTGACAGTAATTGAAGATGCTGCCCAAGCTCATGGTGCAGAATACAAGGGACAGAGGGTAGGTAGTATTGGGGATATTGGCTGCTTTAGTTTTTACCCTGGTAAGAATTTAGGAGCTTATGGTGAAGGTGGGATGATTGTCACTAATAACCCCGAATACACCCACACCATGCAAATGTTACGCGACTGGGGTCAAGAACGCAGATATCACCATGTCCTCAAAGGTTATAACTACCGCATGGATGGTATCCAAGGGGCAATTTTACGGGTGAAATTACGCTATATCGAAGAGTGGACAGAAGCTAGAAGAACACACGCCGCCCAGTACAATCAACTTTTAGCCAATACTGGTTTAACTACACCTGTAGCCTTACCTCATAATCGCCATGTTTATCATGTCTATGCAGTGCGGACTTCCCAAAGGGAATGGCTACAGCAACAGCTAAATGCACAAGAAATTCAAACAGGGATTCATTACCCCATCCCAGTTCACCTACAAACAGCTTACTCTGATTTAGATTACAAACCAGGTGATTTTCCCCACTCAGAATTAGCCGCTAGAGAAGTGCTTTCCTTACCCATGTATGCTGAACTCACAGCTACACAGGTGAGCAAAGTAGCTAATAGTCTCCAAAACATTCTGCAGGGAGTGGCTGTTTAATGAGCGATCGCCGTCCTGGTTTAAATCCCCATCGCCTTGTTTCCTTGGTACGCCAAGCTGTTGAGGGTTGTGATTTGCAATTGCAAAACGCGATCGTGCTGACAGAAGCCGCAACAGGGGCCTATGCAGTGACACCAATTGTAGCTGCGATCGCTGGAGCCGAGAAAGTCTTGGCGATCGCCAAGACTACCCGCTATGGTACCGTAGAGCAAGTGCAAGCTTTGACAAAGCAACTAGCTGATATTGCCGGAGTCAGCGACCGCATTGAATTTATCGCCGAAAAAACTCCAGATATTGTTGCTCAAGCCGATATCATTACCAACAGCGGCCATGTTCGCCCCATCAATGCAGAGATGATTGGTTGGATGAAACCGAATGCTGTCATTGGCTTAATGTACGAAGCTTGGGAATTTAGACCAGAAGACTTGGATCTAATTACCTGTCGTCTCAAAGGTATCCAGGTTGTAGGGGTGAACGAACGTCATCCAGCAGTAGATGTCTTTTCCTTTTTGGGAATTATGGCAGTCAAACAATTGCTGGATGCCGGAATTTCCGTTTACACCAGCAATATTTTATTGTTATGTGATAACCCTTTTCAGCGATTTATTGAGCGTGGTTTAGTCCAAGCTGGTGCCACAGTAGATACTGTTGATAGCCTTGCCACTGCATCCATCAATAAAAACTACGATGCCATTCTCGTAGCTTTACAACCACGCCTAGAACCAATACTAGGCGCTAAAGATGCGGCAGCGATCGCTAAATATTGGACAGGTACATTAGTTGCTCAATATTGGGGAGACATCGAGCGATCGGCTTTTGCTGCCCAAAATATCCCCGTATCTCCAGAAATTGAGCCAAAACCAGGACACATGGGCATTCTCCCATCAGCCGTGGGGCCAGAACCAATTGTACGTCTGCAGACAGGCGGACTCAAAGCTGCTGAAGTGATTTGGCGGCAATCTTTCCAACCGCAAACATCTGGTTTGGAATTTGTGCAACTCCTGTGAGGAATTAGTCAATGGTCAATGTACTGCTAATTGGTATAGGTACCACTACTTTAACTGCCTTAGAGTCCTTAATTTCTCAGTGTCATGTTCAAGGAATAGTGCGTTATCCCGATACAGATGATCCTGTAGCTAATTTAGCTCAAAAAGCAAATATTCCCATATTTACAGATACCTCACAAACAGCAATTAAAGTACTAATTCTCAAATTTCAGCCAGATTGCGTGGTAGTTTCTTCTTATAATCAAATTCTGCCACCTGCACTGATTGAACTGTCTACATTCATCAATGTTCATTATTCTCCTTTGCCCCAATATCGAGGACGGGCTAATGTTAATTGGGCAATTATTAATGATGAACCTTGCGCGGCAATTAGCATTCATAAAATTTCACCTGATTTAGATGAAGGAAATATTTTCTTTCAACAGCTAATTCCCATTCATCGTAATGACACGGTAGCTGATTTGTATGACAGATTAAATGAAATTCAGAAGCAAAATTTAGGTGAGATAGTTGTTAAAGCCTTGAATGGTTACCCAGGAGTTCAGCAAAATAACGCTGAAGCTACTTATAGTTGTACTCGCCTACCTGAAGATGGTGAGATTAATTGGTCGGCTTCTACTAGAAGTATAGATTGTTTAATTCGGGCATTAGTTGCTCCTTTTCCTGGTGCTTACACATATTTTCAAGGAAAGAAACTCACAATTTGGCAAGCCCAGCCTGTAGATAATCCACCTGTTTATGTAGGACGCATACCCGGTAGAATTATCAATAGATCCAAAACAGATGGTTTTGTTGATGTGTTAAATGGTGATGGAGTGCTGAGAATTTTTACAGTTCAACTGACTGGAGAAGAAAAAACAGCAGCAGCTAATATCATTAAGTCTGTGAAAACTACTTTAGGCTTACAAACTTCTGATTTGCTAAATCGTATTCAACTTTTAGAAGCACAAATTAACCAATTACAAGAAAATGCAAAATAAGCGCGTATTAATTACAGGGGGAGCAGGTTTAGTTGGCTCCCATATTGCTGATTTATTAGTTAAAGAAGGCGTATCGGAAATTATTATTCTCGATAACTTCACACGCGGTCAAATTAAAAATTTAGCATGGGCAAAAGAACACGGGCCCTTAGTAGTTGTAGAAGGCGATATTAGAGACCAAAAACTGCTAGGCGAAGTTATGCAAGGCGTTGATGTTGTCTTTCATCAAGCAGCAATTCGCATTACTCAATGTGCAGAAGAACCACGTTTAGCTTTGGAAGTTTTAGCAGATGGCACTTTCAACGTATTGGAAGCAGCAGTCAAAGCCGATGTGAAAAAGGTAGTAGCTGCTTCTTCTGCTTCTATTTACGGGATGGCAGAAGATTTCCCCACTACAGAATCCCATCACCCATACAATAACCGCACCCTTTATGGTGCAGCCAAGGTCTTTAATGAAGGCTTATTACGCAGTTTCCATGATATGTATGGGCTAGATTATGTAGGTTTGCGCTACTTCAATGTCTACGGCCCGCGTATGGATATATACGGTGTCTATACTGAAGTTTTGATTCGCTGGATGGAACGCATCGCCGCAGGTCAACCACCACTAATTTTTGGCGATGGCAAACAAACAATGGACTTTGTATATATCGAAGACATTGCTAGAGCCAATATCTTAGCCGCTAAAGCTGATGTTACCGATGAGGTGTTTAACATTGCCAGTGGTGTAGAAAGCAGTTTGAATGACCTCGCGTATAGTTTGGCGAAAGTGATGGGATCAGATTTACAACCAGAATACGGCCCAGAACGCAAAGTCAACCCTGTACAGCGTCGGTTAGCAGATGTGAGCAAAGCTAAAGAATTATTGGGTTTTGAAGCCCAAGTATCTTTAGAAGAAGGATTACAACGGTTGGTAAGTTGGTGGCGCGAACAAAAGCTGGCAAAGGAAGCAAGCAATGTCTGAAAAAATTCAAACTATCCCCATTGCTAAACCTTGGATGGGAGAAGCTGAGGCAGAAGCAGCAAAGCGCCCGATTTTAGCTGGATGGGTAACACAGGGGCCAGAAGTTGCTGCTTTTGAGCAAGAGTTTGCTACCTATGTAGGAGCAAAATATGCTTGTGCTGTTTCCAATTGCACGACAGCGCTGCATTTGGCATTGTTAGCTGTTGGTGTCCAGCCAGGCGATGAAGTAATTACCGTCAGCCATTCTTATATTGCTACCGCTAACAGCATTCGCTACTGTGGCGCAATTCCAGTGTTTGTGGATATTGAACCGCAAACATATAACATCAACCCAATGTTAATTGAAGATGTAATTAGCGATTCCACCCGTGCAATTTTGGTAGTCCATCAAATTGGAATGCCTTGTGACTTAAAAGCAATTTTAGAAATTGCCCGCCGTTACAATTTACCAGTAATTGAAGACGCAGCTTGTGCTATTGGTAGTGAAATTCTCTGGGATGGACATTGGGAAAAAATCGGTAAGCCACATGGAGATATAGCTTGCTTTTCCTTCCACCCCCGCAAAATTATCTCCACTGGCGACGGTGGAATGCTTACCACCAACAACCCAGAGTGGGATAAACAGTTCCGCCTCTGGCGACAGCATGGAATGAGCGTACCTGACACCGTGCGCCACGGAGCCAAACAGGTAATATTTGAGTCATATCCTATGTTGGGCTACAACTACCGCATGACTGACATCCAAGCAGCAGTAGGGCGGGAACAACTTAAACGTCTACTGGAAATTGTCGAACGTCGGCGTTATTTGGCACAACGATATCAGGAATTACTAGCAGATATACCAGGGTTAAAGTTACCGACAGAACCAACTTGGGCAAAAAGTAACTGGCAAAGCTTCTGTGTCCGGCTACCAGAGAAATGCGATCAAGTGCAAGTGATGCAAGCAATGTTAGATGCTGGCGTATCTACCCGACGCGGTATTATGTGCGCCCATCGTGAGCCTGCTTACAGTATAGAAGCGTGGTCTTGTGGAATTGCTAATGATGCTTGTAATTGTGAGTTAGAAAAGTGTCAGCGTCTAACCGAAAGCGAACAAGCTCAAGAAAGAGCAATTATTTTACCACTATTCCATCAGATGACTGAGCAAGAACTGCAGCAGGTAGTTGAGCTATTAAAAGCAGCTTGTCAAGTTTGAAAAAGTTACCAAGGAAGTCTATGGAAAAATTAGCAACCGATATATTCACCCTGTGGAGAGAAGAAGGTCGCCAGAATATTCAACAAAATTTCGAGGTGTTTCGTAGTCTTGTCACACAAACCAAAGACTTGGCAGAACATGGTCAGTATGATGCAGCAGCAGTATATGCACAGATTGCAGGCCTTCATGCTGTACATCAACATTGTGGTCTCTTAGCAAGTTTTGAACTGGAACAAATCCTTACCTCTATTGGGTTAAAAACTATGCCAGGTAGTTTGTATAAGAATCATTCATTACCTGGACAACCAAAAAACATACTCCATGTTGCTAGCAATATTGCTGAACCCTTTAGTGGAATTCCCAGATTACTTCGACGTTGGATTCAGCAAGATAGTGATCGATCGCATTCACTTGTATTAACCCAACAATCACCACGTAATGTGCCAAAAATTTGCCAAGAAGCCGTGAGTAAAAGTAATGGTAAGATATACTTACTTAACGGATGCATTGGCGGTTTTGTATCCAGAGCCAAACGGCTACGGGAAATTGCGGCATCAGCAGATGTGGTTGTGGTTCATGCTTTAGAACATGATGTTATTCCCACAATTGCATTTGCAAATAAACTACAATCACCACCAGTGATACGCGTCAATCATGGTGACAACTGCTTCTGGTTTGGAGTTAGCACTAGCGATATAGTAGCTAACTTGCGAGTATCGGGTATGTACTTGTCACAAAATCGCAGAGGTATTGAAAAAGAGCGTAATATGCTCATACCTACTGTTTTAGAGCCTTTTTACAGAACCCTATCTAGAGCAGAGGCCAAGGAAAAACTGGGTCTTGCCAAAAACAGTGTGCTTCTTCTTTCTATTGCAAGACCACCGAAATACAGAAGTCTTGAGGGTATTAGTTTCGCTGATACACATATTCAATTGCTGAAGAAATATGACCAAGCCATTCTACTTGTAGTTGGCCCTGGTGAAAGCGAGGATTGGTCAGCAGCTATTCAGGAAACACAGGGCAGAATTATAGTACTTAAACAAACTGAAGATACATCGATTTTTTATCAAGCAGCTGACATTTATCTTGACTCATTTCCTTTTGTTTCAATTACATCGTTGCTAGAAGCTGGAAGTTATGGGTTACCTTTGGTTACTCGCTATCCATACTCTGATGGTTGTGAAATCTTAGGTGCTGATATGCCTGGTCTAGATGGCAATATGATTAGGGTACGTGACACTAAAGAGTATGAAGCAATTTTATCTCGCTTGATTGAAGATGAGAAATTCCGGCTATTCTTGGGAGAAGCTACTCAAAGAAAAATCACAGAAACACACATAGGAAATAATTGGCTCAAATTATTAAATGATATATATTTTCACGCTAGTATATTGCCTCGTGTAAATATACAAAGTCCTGTTAAGGATATGATGTTTTTGGGCGAACCAGATGTATTTTTTCCACGTATTCATGGGTTTAAAGTAGAAATAGAAGAATTATTTCGGTGGCACTTAAATGTCATGCCTGCTGATTTGCGGTTGCGTTTTTGGATAGATGATATTAAGAAGAACGGTTTTACTGGTTTAAGTCAATTAAAATATTTATTACCAGAATGGTTAAAATTCTTTTATTTGATTACAGAAAATAATTTTTTTCATCGACAGTAAGTTTTTTTGATTGCTTAACAAAAAAAATGATGGAAAATTTTAGATATCGTAATTATGAAAATAACAGTAATTATTCCGATATATAATCGGAGTAAAATGCTTACTCAAGCATTAGAATCACTACGATGGCAGAGTTATAAAGATTTCGTGGTGATGATTTGCGATGATGCATCCACAGCTAATCTCCAAGAGGTAGTAAACAAGTTTCCTGATTTAAATATTGAATATCTTCGTTATGACATGAATGTGGGACAGTTTGCAAATGCCATGCGTGGTGTAGAACGATGTCAAACACAATTTATCAAATTTCTTTACAGTGATGATCTTCTTTTTCCTAACGCTTTAGAAAAACAAGTTAAGGCTCTTGAAGATTCACCTAATACAGCAGTTTGTCTAGGAGAATACATAGAATTTAAGGAAGAAAATAATGATATTAGTTTATACAATATTATTTCTCCTTATATACCTGAATTAAGAACTAGAAAACAGTGGGCAAGGTTAGAAGAGTATGCTGGATTTATCCCCAGCGCTTGTATGTATCGTACGGAGTTTTTTCGCAATATAGGAGGATTTCACACTGCTCTTCCAGGTATAGGCGATTGGGAAATATTTGTTGCTTTGTCATATAAATATTCAGTGGTTGCAATTGACGAACCTGTTTGTGCGATGCGCTTACATAGCGATCAAGTGACAAAAAAATGTGGGGTAGACTCAGATGCCATCTATATCAAAGATGTATTATGGATGACATCCAATTCTAATCATTACAGAGAAAGGCTCGGTCTACCATTGTCTCAGCAGTTTTTTCTGCGACTCGATCAATGCTGGGTGAGTTTGCGTTCTATTGTTTCAGCACAGAATAAATTTGCATTACTGAAAAAGTGGTTAGGAATTTTTTCCTCTAATAAAATGCTGATACCATTTATTTTAGCTTTCCCTTGGTTTGTAGTTTTGAAGATTTTGCGGAAACCGAAGTTAAAGACAGATGGGGATGATGCTCTCAATAAAGAGGAATATGAGAATTATATATGCTCGATTGTTTTTGATAATTCTTCAGTCATTTTATCAAAATAAATAAATAAATAAATAAATTATTAATAATGAAACTTTGCTGGCTACTCCCTAATGATAAAAGTGGGGGCATATCTCCGGTAGCATTATCCTGTTGTCGTCAAGCTGCACAAACTGGATATGAAACCACGATGTTGTTTCTCAATAAACCTTCGTGGCTTACAAGTAATCAGTTTCAAGTATCATCATTAGGTTTAACCAATGGTGCAACAGAAACACCCAAAATGCTGCTGCAATGGTTAGAACAAAATCCTCAAGATGTGTTATTTTTTAACGGCTGTGAGGAATTTGATGTAATTATTCCTTACTTACCTGCCAAGATTAAATGTGTTTACGTTGTCCATGATACAGCTCCTTCCTATTGGTTGAGAGCTATAGCACAAGAGGATGCTTTAGAAGCAATTGTGGCTGTGTCTGAGACTGTAGCAAGTAAGTTTCGACACCAGTTAAAACGCTCAGATAAATTATCTGTAATTTATAATGGTTGCGTTTTTCCGGAAATAGAAAAATTAAATTATGTTAGGCAAGATGATTTAGTTTTTTTAGGTGGTGAAAATCCAACAAAGGGAGCCTTTGATATTCTAAATTTATGGAAATCTCTGATTAAATTGGGTTTTAAAGGCAAGCTGCATTGGTTTGGTAATATTACACCAAAATTTATTAGTAAAATTAGGCAATTACCTAATTCTGAGCAAATTAAAATTTATGGTTATGTGCCAAGAGATGTAATTTTCTCCATTGCTGCATCAGCAAAAGTTATCCTGATGTTAAGTAGAGTTGAACCCTTTGGGATGGCCACTATTGAAGCAATGGGTATGGGATGTATACCAGTTGCTTGGGATGTGGAAACTGGTACTAAAGAAATAGCCACAGCCAATAAAACAGGATTATATGCTCCTTTAGGTGACACCCAGGATTTAGCTCAAAAAGTTATCTTTGCTTGTGAGAATTATCCAGCTTTCAATCATGCTGTGATTGAATGTGCTAGGTCAAAATTTAATGAAACAGTAATGTGGAAAGGTTATGAATCTTTGATTGCAAAAATTTCCACTCTTCCAGCCATAAATAGAAGTAAACAGGGTCAACAACCCGCTTTATATCAACCTCCTATCCGTAGGTTTCAACTTTTACCTACAGGTTTACGTGCTGTAATTAGAGAATTGATTGGGCGATCGCCTACTCTTGGCTACTGGGTACGTGATTTGCGAGGGTGGTAATTTTTTACATTGAAGTATTTATTATGGGAAAACTCAGTTTTCTATATTTAGGTGCAAATAGTCCTTGGACTTATGGGATGGCAGAAGCTTTAGCTCAAAGTCACCTGACCTATGCAGTGCAGTTTTATGATTGGCGTACCTATCGCATCTTACGTCCCCAATGGTCTAGCCGCAAACCACCATCTCTATTAAAGAGGTCAATGCATGTATTACCTGCTGGTTATGCAGGACGATTAGAAAAAATATTTCGTTTTTATCTGCAATATTTAATACATAGTTGGTGCCAGCAAATCAAAGGAATTACTGGAGAATATCCTTGGGTAATAGCATCCGAACCTTATTTTACTCCTTGGTTACGGCAAGTACCTCAAGAAAAATTAATATATTACAATTTTGATGATTACGCGCTTTATCGGCCTGAGCAAAAAGATAAAATTCTCACACAAGAGCAGGAATTAATTACAAGGGCAAGCATTACCTTGTGTGCATCCTTTACCCAAATGATGACGCTAAGAGAACGACATCTTGATCAAGCTTCTCAGATTCATCATTATCCTCACGGGTTTGTTGACACCTACCTCAACCGCCAACCGGAAAATTCTCCAGAACCGATGACAGTGGGTTATGTGGGAAACTTGGGCGATCGCTTAGACTGGCAATTAATTTACCAAATTATTACAGCTTGTCCCGAAGTCACATTCGTGTTTGTAGGTGGTTTAGACGAGCAAATAATGCTAGAGCAAGGAAACTGGCAGAAAACTCGTCAAGCAGTCCTAGCCTTACCTAATGTTCGCCATATTGGCAAAGTTCCGTCCGATGAAGTAGCAAAACATTACTGGTCTTTTGCTGTGAATTGGATTCCTTACATAGTGGAACACCCATTTAACCAAGCAGCTTGTCCTACCAAAATCATGGATGGGATAGCCAGTGGTCACCCAATTTTAAGCACTGATATACCAGAGTGTCTTTTATATCCTGAGTGGATTAGTATTTTCCACAGTGTTGAAGATGCGATCGCTCTCATTCGCCAGCAGTTAGCCTGTTCAATGAAGCCCCAAGCTTATGAGAAAACTTTAAAGCAGCTAGAATTTGCTCAACAACATACCTGGAAACAACGCGCTCATACTCTAGAAAATTTATTATTGGGATTATAGGAATAGACTATGCAGCGTCGTAAATTTTTAAGTTTGTTTGGATTAAGCTCTTTGACTAGTCTTTTATCTGTTCTGTTGACAAATTATTTATCAAAAGCAGCACAGAAACTTACTAATAAAACTAATATTGCACAAATTCAAAACTTACCAACCAACTACGTAAATGTCAGGGCGTTTGGCCCACTTATTAGTGGTATTACTAATCTAGACTATATTATTAAGGCTAATACAGAAACTATTCAAGCTGCTATTAATACAGTAGGTGTAAATGGTGGAGGAAATATATATATACCTCAAGGAATATATCAAATAGCACCACTTAATTTGAATACTCAAGAGCCGTGTTCGCTGTTAATTAACTATGACAATATTACCTTGTTTGGTGATGGAATTGGTAAAACCATTCTTCAAAGTCGAGGGGATTACTCTTTAATTGATGGTAGAGTCGTTAGGGGTCATGGAATATTAATTAAAGGAACACTTGATTCGTTTAACCCTAGGAAAAACGTTACCATTAAAAATTTGGAATTAAATGGTGGAATTAAAGGATTTACAGGTAATCGTAATTGGCCTGCTGACCCGACTAATGGTGATGGTTGGGATCTTACTCACAAAGGAATTGCCTTAGATTTCAATACAAATTTAGACAATATAACTTTAGATTCTATTTCCGTACATAACTTTAGAGGTGAACTGATTTACGGTGGTGGAGGGGGAATTAGAAAATTAACTATATCAAAAACTCAATTAAAGAGTTCTAATGCTTCACTACTCAGTCTAGATGCAGACCTGACAGTTACGGAATGTGAATTCTCTGAAACTGCTACGGCATGGGTAGAAAATGCTCCGATAGCTCCCAACAAAAGTTATCAATTTCATAAATGTGTTTTTAAAGATTCTATTTATCAGGGTTTAGTGATAGGACAGGGCAATTTTCCTGATAATCACAACAAAATTATTACTGAATGTTCATTTTCTAACTCTCCTGATGGGGTTTGTGCTTTTAATGGAGTGAGTAATTTAGTTATCAAAAACAACTATTTTAATGATTGTAGAAATTGTTTTATTACTAGCGGTAAGAATCAAAACATAGAATTTTATTTAAATAAAATAAAAGGTAATACAGTAGGAGTAACAGCGGCAAATCTTTCTGGTAATTTAACGAATATAATTATTAAAAATAATGTTCTGACTGCAAGTGATATAGATAAAAGAGCTTGTATTTATTATTGGGGCGATTTCCAGAATATAGTTATAGAAGACAATATATTTGAAAACTGCCGCACTCCTGAGCAATCTTCTAACATAACCAATGAGCGACCATTATTCCGTAATAATAAATACTTCAATGTAGACAGAAGAGACTTACAAGGAAAATCTAACTTTTGGCAAGAACCTCCATATATTATAGAGCCAAAATTTGAAGAAGTCTTAGTAGAAAATAATACAAAAAATCGAGTAATTCAAGTCAGCATGAGTATTGATAAATATGTTGACGGGCAGGAGGTGATGATTATGGTTGATGGTAGCCGTGGGCAAATTAAATTTCCTAAAAAATCTAGTAAAATCCAATGTCGAAAAGAGAGATATCTAAGATATAAAGATGACAAATTACAATTAAGATTTCAGAAAGCTGACAATAAGTGGTATGAAATCGCTTATTCAAGTCACACTTCATCAACCGATAACAATGTTTGACAAATCTTCATCCTGGCTATGTTGCCAAATAGGTGCACGAGAGCATTATGCTCTGCCTAGGGCTTTACATCAAGCAGGAGAACTTACTAACCTGATCACGGATGCTTGGATTTCACCTAATTCTGTAATTAATAGACTGCCTCCAGGTTGGTTAACAAATTTGCGGGAACGGTTTCATCCAGATTTAGCCACGGCATCTGTAACATCCTTTACTGACTCTTTAATTAACTTTGAAATAGCTCAAAGAATTCAAAAAACTTCTGGATGGCAGCGTGTGATTACCAGGAATAACTGGTTTCAAAAACTTGCATTACAATCACTCAAAGCCATCAACCCAAAACTCAAATCTCGCACTATATTATTTTCTTATAGCTATGCAGCTTTAGAACTATTTCGCTATGCTAAATCTCAAGGATGGTACACTATTTTAGGTCAAATTGATCCTGGAGAAGTAGAAGAGAAATTAGTTCTAGAAGCACATTCTAAATATCCTGCCTATCAATCTAGTTGCGAGGCTGCACCACCCAATTATTGGCAAAATTGGCAAGAAGAATGTTTATTAGCTGACAAGATTTTAGTTAACTCTAATTGGTCAAATCAAGCGTTACAGCAATTAGGTATACCTGAAGAAAAAATTAACATCATTCCGCTTGCCTATCAACCACCAATCGAAGCACATAATTTTGTACGTACCTATCCAGCTAACTTTTCGGTAGAACGTCCACTGAGGGTGCTATTTTTAGGGCAAGTCATATTGCGAAAAGGTATTGCTGCACTGTTAGAAGCAGCAGAAATTTTACATAGTGAACCAATTGAATTTTGGATAGTTGGTTCTCAAGGTATTCCTCTACCTCAATATTCTCATTCCAAGATAAATTGGGTAGGTGCAGTGTCTAGAAGTGCCACAGCCAGGTATTATCAAATGGCAGATGTATTTATATTTCCTACTCTCTCTGATGGATTTGGAATTACGCAACTAGAAGCACAGGCTTGGAATCTACCCATAATTGCTTCCAAATTTTGTGGTGAAGTAGTGAAAGATAACATTAATGGATTAATTTTGCCAGAAGTTACAGCATCTGCGATCGCACAGAAGTTGCAATTTTGCCTGAATAATCCTCAAAAACTAGAAGCATTATCCCAAAAATCCACCGACACTGCTGTTTTTAATTTGGACAAATTACAGCATTCGCTCCAAATTCTGCCCTATGCTGTCTCTTAGCTATCAAATTGTACGATTAATTAAAAATCACGAGACGGTACAAGAAAAATAACAAAGGGATAAATTTAGCATAATTACTATTAAAGAAGCATTAATATTAAAACTGCATGGCAGAAGTATATCGAAATATTTTAGTCTGTATTTGCTTAGGATTATTAATCTGGGGAGTCATTCGCATTGAGCGAATTTACCAATACCCATTTTTTATGGGTTGTATGTTTCTTTCCTTTATTTTGCCTCAAGCATTCGCTTTAATCGCAAATCCTGGTACAGGAGTTAGCCCAACAGTACTAGAAAACGTTTTATTAGTATCATCTATTTGTGCTGCTTCCTGTTGGATAGGCTATCAAATGAAGCCTAATAAAAAGTTATTACAGTTGCTCAACATAGAAACTGACGAGCGGAAGTTATTTATAGGAGGAATCATGCTCATGGCAGAGGCATGGTTCTTTAATTTTTTACTTTCTCGGACAACTGTTCAAGTAGCAGAAAATTATAATTGGACAGGCCCAGCCACGATATATCTCTTCTTTATTCAAGCTGGGAATATAGCTTTTGGAATTTTTCTTTTACAGGCACTAAAACGTCCTCGATTTCTGAATATCATTTTTACAGTAATTTCTGGCTGGCCTCTATTTAATAGTGTGCTGATCGGCCGTCGTCAACCAACAATGACATTTGCTATTATTATCGGTATTTCATTGTTTTTGATTTATCGTTATGTCCCTCCTCGATGGTTAGTTGTCACAGGAATGTTACTAGTAACTTTCCTTATTCCTTTGTTTGGCGATTTACGTGGAGGTGTTTGGAATTTAATCTTTAGTGGAAATTGGCAGGCAATATTATCTGCTGTAGAGCAATCATTTAGCTCTCAGCAAAAGGGAGATTTTTTAGAACTCAGAAATGCAGCATTAATAATTGATGTAGCCAATAAGACAAGTTTATATGGTTTTGGAACTGGATGGTGGGATAGTATAGTTTTTCAATTTGTACCAGGACAAATTGTAGGCTTTGACTTTAAAAAATCTCTACAGTTTAACTTGTGGGACACCTATGTCATACAACTGAAGAATTTATATGGCTATATTCGTCCTAATGGTTCTACAATTACTGGTGTTGGCGATTGCTTTATGGAATTTGGCTACCTAGGATGCTTTATTTATGCACTAATAGCATATATTTTTAAACATCTTTGGATTTGTGGCGTTAATTATAAAAATACTTTTTGTCAAATACTTTATATGGGATTAATCAGCCCAGCTATGATCTGTTTAACGCATGGTGTGGGAACATTTTTACAACAGGGAATTTTTCAAGTTATCTTTATTGGATTAGTAACCTATTACTCGAGGGGTAAATATACATTACCTACTAAGCGCTACAAGAAAGCTAGATAAATATTAATTAATTCCCAGCCTTATATTAATATCAGTATCTTTTTTCCTAAATAAGATATTTTTTGTCTTTAAATAATTCATTTACAAAAAACTTTGTCATCAAAAATGAGTAGTCGTACTGTACTTCTTATAAGTTCTAATTCTAGTGAGCGAGGTGGGGGAGAGCGTTACTTAGTCTACTTAAATCAAGGTTTACGCTTGTTGAACTATGAAGTACATGTGTTACTTTCTACAGTTAGTTATATGGATAATTGGGCTAGTTTATTAGCCACAGAAAAAGCTCATGTACACCGCATAAATCTTACAGGATTGCGTTCTCGACCATTGCGATTTATGCAATCAATTTTAGATAAAAATCAACAATTGAAATTAGCTCAATTATGTAAACAAATTTCCCCTGATGCCATTCTGATTAACCAGCAATACGATGAAGATGGATTAGATTATATTGCTGGTGCTTTAATGGCAAATGTTGCTCCTGTGGGGGGCACAATGCATATGCCAATGACAGGTAACAAACATCAAAGACCTTTGGGCAAATTGCGAGGTCAATTACTACGTCAATGGTATAAAAAACACCCATACTCTTTAATTCTTGTTTCCCAAGGTAGCCAAAAAGAATTTGAAAATTACTATAGCTATCCACGTCCTACAAAGATAGTTAATTATGGATGCCCTTTTCCGGAAATTACTGCATCTCATCCACCGCTTCCTAGTAGTTGGGTGGAACCATTACCAATAATTGGCTTCTCTGGTCAATTTGTTTACCAAAAAAATCTCTCATTATTGTTAAATGCATGGTTATATACCATAAAACAGGGAGTTAAAAGCCGATTGTTACTTATAGGCGATGGGCCAGAAAGAAATAATTTAGAACAATATTTGCGTAATCATGCTCCTGAAAATACATGGCACATCACAGGCTGGCAGCAACATCCAGAGGCATACTTATCTGTATTAGATATTTACACCATGACCAGCCATTTTGAAGGTTTACCTCTAGCACTGCTAGAAGCGGCGGGTCGGGGAGTACCTACTGTAGTTACCAATTTTAATGGCGCTGTGGATGTTGCTGAACGTGCTTCATGGGTAAGTATTGCGACTAATCCTAATCCTGAATCAGTAGGTCAAGCATTAATTAAGTCAATTAATAATCTTTCCTGGCTCAAGCAAGAAGCCGGAAATGGAAAAAAAGATTTCCAGAAATATTTTTCTTTAGCAAGAATGGCAAGTGAAACCCTAGCTGCACTTGGGATAGCTTAGGTATTAAACAAATGCATATTGTTGTAATTTTTATCAATGTTGGCAGTTATCATGCTGCACGCTTACGTGCTGCTTATTCTGCTTGTCAGGAAAAAGGTTGGCAGTTTACAGCTATTCAAGTCACAGATGATACCTTAGAACATCCTTGGGGGGATTTAGAGCGAGAAATTACATTTCCGCTAAAAACCTTACTGCCTAAGAATGATGAGTCTTCATATGCAGAACAGGCGGCGGCTGTACTTCCTGGTTTTTTAGACAACTTACAACCAAGTGCTGTTGTGATTCCTGGTTGGGGTTTTCCAGTATCCCGCGCTGCGCTTTCTTGGTGTAAGCACCATCAAGTACCAGCGATTTTGATGAGTGAAACCAAGTGGGATGATGAAAAACGTCTCTGGTGGAAGGAGAAAATCAAGTTTTGGCTACTGATTGGCAAGTTTGATGCAGCTTTAGTGGGGGGTAAACTACATCGTGACTATTTGATGGAGTTAGGTTTTCCCCGCGATCGCATTTTTCTGGGATACGATGCTGTTGATAACGATTATTTTGCCAAACAAGCTGAGATAGCAAGGTTCGATCCGGTTGAAACAAGACGGCGAAATCCCCAGATACCGACTAAACCTTATTTCATTGCTGTCACTCGTCTACTCAAACGGAAAAATGTCTTTGGCCTTGTACAAGCATTTGCAGCTTATCACCAACAAATGGGAAATGAGCAAGCATGGGATTTAGTCATTTGTGGTAGCGGTGAAGAAGAAGCGGAAATTCGCAATTTTATTATGGAACAAAAATTGCAAGATGCTGTATATTTACCAGGTTTTATCCCTTACCAAAATATTGGCGATTGGTATGGATTAGCTAATGCTTTTGTCCATCCCGCTTTGCAAGAACAGTGGGGTCTAGTACTGAACGAAGCTTGTGCTGCTGGACTACCAGTACTCTGTAGCCGTACTGTAGGCGCTCGTTATGAACTTATAGATCATGGTCGAAATGGCCTGCTATTCGATCCAGAAAGTGTTTTAGATATGACTGATGCTTTGAAAACTATTCATCAGATGGATGCAGATTTAAGAATAAAAATGGGCAGGAATAGCCAAGAAATCGTTGAAAATTTTAGCCCACAAGTTTTTGCAGATGGCTTATTAAAAGCAATTCAAGCATCATTAAATGGGTAGTTACAAAATAGCTTGCGCCTTTGGAAGATATACAGCGTACCTAATTTACCTGAAATACGCTGTATATCTGAAAATAATTGAATTTAACTGCTGCCCAAGCTTACTAACTTAACTCACAGTAAATATTCCAACTACTGACCTAGTAAATCTAGGTTCAATCACTTCTGCAGATTTTTGTGGAAGTGATTTGGACTGCTTATTTACATAAAGTTAGCAATTTTGATTCGTCTAATTTCCTAAATTCATAGCCTCACATGAAAGTACTAATTTTTATACCTTATGTTGGTTCACATTATGGTGGAACTTCAAAGGCAACTAGAGAATTCGCTGACACTCTTAGTAGCTTAGGAGCTAATGTAGATTTAATTACTACTGATGCGAATGGCTCGGATAAATTAGACGTACCATTAAATAAATGGATATATCAAAAATCTTATAAAATCAGATATTTCTCTTGCTGGCATCGCCATGATTTTATTGTTAGCTTATCTTTAATTTACTGGCTAATTAAGCATATTAAGGATTATGATATCGTCCACACTAATACAGTCTTTTCACCACTGGTTTTCTTAGTACACTTACTTTGCCAATGGCGCAAAATTCCCTATGTAGTTACACCGCACGGAATGCTTGAGCCTTGGGCTTTGTCTTACAAAGCCTGGAAGAAAAGAATCTACTATAATTTATTGGAAAAACCTGCTTTAAAAAAAGCTAGTGTTATTCAAGTAATTGCTAATGCTGAAGCTAGTAACGTCAAAAAATTAGGATTTCGTAATTTAGTTGTTGTTCCTAACGGCATTCATCGCCAAGAATTTGAAAATCTACCAACAGATGAAATTTTCTATGAGCAATTTCCAGAAACAAGAAATAAAACTCTACTGCTATTTTTAGGAAGAATTGATCCTAAAAAAGGTTTAGATTTACTTGCTCCTGCTTTTGGCAAAATTCATAAAAAATTTCCCCAAACTCATTTAGTAGTAGCAGGGCCAGATTCTACCGGATTTCTGGCAACAGTTAGGCGCTATTTTGTCCAAGCAGGTTGTTTAGAAGCTGTTACCTTTACAGGTATGCTTACAGGTAAATTGAAACAAGCAGCTTTGGTCGCAGCTGATTTATATGTTGCACCTTCTTACTCAGAAGGTTTTAGCATGTCTGTCTTGGAAGGTATGGCTTCAGGTTTACCCTGTGTGATTACCACCGGATGTAATTTTCCCGAAGCTGCTCAGGCTCAGGCTGCACACATTGTTGACACTAATTCTGATGAAATTGCTAACGCCTTAATTGACTGTTTAAGCAATCCAACACAGGCCCAAACAATGGGCGATCGCGCTCGTAAATTAATTTTCCGCAATTATACTTGGGAGCGTGCTGCTGAAAAGTTAGTGAAAGTTTATCAAGCAATTATCGATAGAAAAGCATTACCAGAATATCAAGATTTTATTCCAGCAAAATCTGGTAGGGAAATCTAATTTTAAAATTAATTATGTCAAAATTTTTGGTGCCTTAATTCAACACTAATTAGTGCCAAAAATTGGTAAAAATGTAGATTTCAAAAGCTAGAATGCGCCTATCGGTAAAATGTATAGTCGTCGTAAACTGAAAAAATATAGGTTTTTGGCTGTAGCGAGTTTGATTCTTACCCTATTAGCGATCATTCCTTTGCGTTTAGCGATCGCAACAACTCAAACACCCCACCCTCAAGCCTTTCTTACCTTAGGTGGCGATCCTCCTAGGGAACAATATACTGCTGAACTAGCTAAATGGTATCCATCGTTAGAAGTTTGGGTGTCTTCTCCTCCAGAACCAGATAAGACATATGCATTGTTTCAAGCTGCAAATATCGCTACTCGGTTACATATAGATAATCGTGCTACTGATACGGTTACTAACTTTACTACCTTAGTTTCAGATTTTAAGAAACGCCAGATTCAGCATCTCTACCTGGTAACATCTAAAAATCATATGCCTAGAGCCACAGCGATCGCTTTTTTTGTTCTAGGTAGTCAAGGAATCGTTTTCACTCCACTTTCTGTACCATCCGATCAACCTCAAGAATCGGTAATTCGTATTCTGCGAGATATTGCTCGCTCCTTACTCTGGATAATCACAGGTTATACAGGAGCCAATCTTTAGTATCCTTTTTGCATCTATAAATTATGCGTCTAGATCAATATACTGTCGGTACTTACACCCCAGGTGCACCCTACTGGAAACAACTTCTCTGGTATTTTATCGGGTCGCCTTTGGTTGAAAGTTATTGGCTTCCCATGTCATCGTTAAAAGTCTGGATACTACGCAGCTTTGGTGCCACTATTGGTCAACAAGTTAGGATTAAACCAGGAGTAAAGGTCAAGTTTCCTTGGCGATTAAGTATTGGTGATTTTGCTTGGATTGGGGAAAATGCTTGGATTGATAACCTAGCACCTGTGATTATTGAAAGTCATGTTTGTTTATCTCAAGGAGTCTATCTCTGCACTGGCAATCATAACTGGAATCATCCTGATTTTAAACTGATGCCTGCTCCTATCTACATTCAAGAGAGTAGTTGGATTGCAGCTAAGTCTGTAATTGGCCCAGGAGTGACAATTGGTAAAGGTGCAGTGCTGACCTTGGGTGGCGTAACTGGGTCTTCTTTAGAACCAATGATTATTTATGCTGGTAATCCGGCTCAACCCATCAAAAAGAGATTCAATTATTAATATTAATAGGTTTTTTATTTTCAAAAAATCATCATTGCCGCCAAAATTTGAAAATGTTACGTAAGAAAAATATAAGGCTGGATTTTCGCCGCAAAAACTAAAATTAGATAAAAAATGGAAACTAAAACTGGTAGTTTTGTGAGCTGTTTTATTTTGTAAAATGAATAAAATACTGTGACAAGGTAATTTTTTAAGCAATTGCACTATTAGATGTTTCACTTCTAGATATCAAAGAATTAGTTACTTGCAATTTAGATTAGCTTTGATATCTGATACATCATTTATCGAAAAAAATTGAGTTTTAGTGAATAATTTGCTTTTGGCAAACTCCAAGTTTCAAGATGGACTGAGTTACAGCAGATTGCCAGTTGGTAGGGCGGATAATTATAAGTGCATAGCACTGCAATGCGCCTACTTGAGTACCTCATTATTTACCTAAAATAAGCTGTAGATTGATAATTACATATACATTCATTATTTGTTTTTATTTAAATATTTTTCTACGAAAAAATAAAAATATCCTAAAAATTACCTGCTATGAATAGCACACTTGAATATGTGAGATTAATTCTTCTTTGGGTATAAGGGAAGTAATCCCTCATATATCATGTAACTAGCAGATATGTAGTCAAGGATTGATGGTAGTTGCTGAATCTTGCAAATGCATCAAATATACTGTTATATAAAGTTTTTAATGTCGAAATTTAAATATTTATCAGTAAAAACGGCAAAAGCAGGAGATTAAGACCTAAAATACATAGACTAATACTATATACCACTGTTTCTAGTGTTAACATTGAGATTAGATTTGTAAAATTTACTAGTATCGATGTTCTACTGGTCTGTTTTTCAGCAGTTAAATCAGCAAACTCCATCTGCAAACTTTGATATTACTTACTAATGTAAGGACTGCAATATGAGACACAGGATAAAAACTTAGAACTATATCCAGCAACGATTCGGTGCTTTACCACTAAAACAAAATCATATATAGCTAAGTATAACAAAAATGCTAATCTCTTCAGAAAGTCCTCCACAAGATTTAGTTCTACTCAAATCTGATAATTCTCCGTTAGAGGTACACTCTGATGAATGGGAATCACGAATAGCACAATTAGTTGGTTTTGAAGATGAATCTGCATCTGTTGATACGGAAGCAGTATCAGAGGCTGCTGAATTGCAGCCATCATTACCTGAACCATCAGAAGTTAAAACTGAGCAGTCACTGTCATCTAATCCCTTTGCTAAGTTAGGTGTGGTAAGTACTGCCACTTTAGCTATAGTGTTAGTTGCTGGCGCATTTTTATCGCAGTTGATGGGTAGTAATCAAAAGCCCAAAAAGAATATTATTGTTTCTCCAGAAATGCAGCCGACAACCACAAAAGACTCAATTTCTGAAGATTTAGCAGCAGAAGTAGAAACTCTTAAAACTAAATTAGCCCTTACAGAACAAGCAGACGCTATCAAATTAGCACAACAAAAATTAAGGAGTGGAAAACTCATATCTGCTTCTCAGGTAGCCAATCAACGAAATTCGCAACCAGATACTTTTCCAGATAGACGAACTGTGTTACCTATAATACCAACACCCCCATTACCACCATCAGCAGTTAATGCACCCCGTGTAGTCACTGTTGAGCGCATTGTCAGACCTCCCTATCCTCAACAAACGCCTTTTCCTCTACCTTCGCTGTTACCACAACCAATAGTTACCAACCCAAATCCTCAGCCATTAATTAATATAACTCCATCACCGACACCGAACCCGCTTCAAGAATGGTCAAAGTTAGCAAAGTTAGGTAGCTATGGACAGGTTGCTGTCACTAATACACCTAATGTGAATGCAACCACTCCGATCAACCAAAGAAATGAGCCAGTACAGCCACAGAGTAATAATCCTCAGCCTGAACAACCCAGACAGCAAACTTCTGTGGTTAGTCAAGTATCATCGCAGAGTCCAAAATCTATAGCCATTGGTAGTAGTGCTAAAGCTGTTTTGGCGACAGCAGTATTTGGAGAAACCAGTAAATCTTCCAATAGCGATGACAAAAATGTTTTTGTAGTACGTTTAAAAGAGCCATTAAAAGCAGTGGATGGTGCGATCGCTATTCCTGCAAATACCGAATTATTAGCTGAAATTGGTTCTCTTTCCGAACAAGGCTTACTGCAAATGAAAGTAGTAAAAATGATTGCCAAAGATAATGGAAATCTTACGGAAAGAAGCTTACCAGAAAATGCGATGATGGTGCGTGCATCCCAAGGTAGACCTCTAATCGCCAACCAATTCCCTAATAGGGGTTCATCTATTTTAGGTATGGATATAGGACTATTTGTCTTAGGTGGCCTTGGTAAAGCAGCAGAGTTAACTAACCGTACAGAATCTCAAGTTGTGACTACAAATGCTGGTGGTACTGTCATTAGTAATACCAACCCACAACGCAACATTTGGGCGGGAGTTTTAGAAGGTGGAATGAACACTGTGGTTCCCCAAATTACCCAACGCAATCAACAAGCGATCGCCCAAATGAGCCAAAGAACTAATGTTTGGTTTTTACCTGCGGGTACAGCAGTTGAAATCTACGTTAATCAATTGATGCAATTGTAAGTAGGTCGGCGAAATTTAAAGATAACTGGCTGAGGCTGTCATTTGTTCTTGGTCATTTGTCCTTGGTCATTTGTTATTGGTAAGGATTTCAAGCCTATTGTTTAAAGCAAGGCTGAATCTTTTTGTAGTATTACGAGATTCAGCCCCAAAAATTTCAAGGCATAACAATGTTGTGTGCCCCTACTCATATGTTGTACTGTGTTTTTAAATTGGGATAAAAAACTTATACCAAATCAAATAATGTTTGCAACACATCAATATATTCTAGAGGGCAAGGCAGTGCCAATGCCCTCTAGAATATATTGCATTCTTTTTTCAAATTGGTATTATTTCACAGTAAATTTGTAAGTTTCACCGTGATTTAAGTATCTCACCTGAGTTTCTAAACCTGCTGCTGTAACCGCCTGCATAAAATCCTCTAGCGGTGACTTGAAAACTGTGTAATCGTTATAGTGAATTGGTATAGCAGTCTGGGGAGCAATTATTTTAATTGCTTGTACTCCCTGCATTGCATCCATAGTTAGGAGAATACCAAATATTTTTGTTCCTCCTAGGTGCAGTAATGCAAGGTCAATGTCAGGGTACTTTTGGGGAATCTCTTTTAACTCTTCATACAAAAGTGTATCGCCCGTAATGTAGAGGCGATATAGAGTTTCTTTGGTAGAATTTTGAAACTCTAACATACTGCCCATTACAGGTGGAAGTAAAGCATTGATCGCGCCAGGGCCATGTCTTCCTGGCATAGCGCTAATTCGCAGTGAATTATTGCCTTTAGTAACAGTCAAACTTTCCCAAGTCTCAAGTGCTTGCGTTGCTTTAAATCCTTTTTGTTTCAACTTATTTGCTGCATGAGGGGTTGTGATAATTGGTAAGTTTTTGTCGAGTTTTTGCTCGACAACGCGGTCAAAATGATCCTCATGCATATGCGACAGCACAATTAAATCCAGGGGTGGTAACTCCGTCATTTCTATTGCTGGATTAGTTTTCCGAGCCGAGCGGATGCCATAATGCAGATGCACGTGTTCTCCTTTATGGAGAAAGTTCGGGTCGGTAAGTATTGTAAATCCTGCATAGCGCAAAAGCACAGTTGCAGTGCCAATAAATAAGATTTCACCCGTTTCAATATCTGCTTTGTTGCTGTCTGTAGGCAAGACAAGTTGAGTAGGGTTATCCATCATATCGTGTTCAGCTAAAGACTGATCGTGAAGGCAGCACAGGAGAGAATTTTCAGCTTTCTGCACAAAGGTGAATAAATTTCACTTGCAATTGTTGAATGTTCGACTACTAGTTCACCTCAGTACTTGGGAGCATTCATCGTCCTAAAGACACAGTTACACTTAGTACTGGCTCAAATTAAACTGTAATTTTTATTTGGGCAGTCTACATGATTATTGATCCTTCACAAATTGATCCTAGAAATAGCTACCAATTACTGATTGGCTCGATAGTTCCCCGACCGATCGCTTGGGTGTCTACAATTGCTAGCGATGGTACGTTAAATCTTGCACCTTTCAGTTTCTTTATGGGTGTGGCTGCAAACCCACCAACTCTAGCCATTTCTTGTGGTTCTCGTCGTGGGACAAAAAAAGACACACTGGTGAATGTGGAGCAGTCAGGAGAATTAGTAGTCAACATCGTTGCAGAAGAATTAGGCGATCGCATGAATCTCACTAGTGGTGAGTTTACGCCTGATGTTGATGAATTTCAAATTGCCGGGCTAACCCCTGCACCTTGCAAACGCGTGCGTGCGCCGCGAGTTGCTGAGTCACCAATTAATATTGAGTGTTTACTCAAACAAGTAGTTTATGTTGGCAATGAAGGTAGTGAATCGGGATTAATTATCGCTGAAGCAGTGATGTGGCATATCCGCGACGATTTACTTACACCTGAAAACACCATTGATATTAGCAAACTACATGCGATTGGTCGTCTCTCAGGAAATTGGTATACAAGTACTCACGATTTATATCAAATTACTCGTCCTGATAACCAGCCGCCTAGAACTTGAGCTATGAAGTACTTGGTATAAGTAATTATTCACTACCACCTGATAAATACTTGTGCTACATTAAGTAGTGGAATAGTAATACATGAGCAAAGCTATGGTTCGGGTTCTGTATGCCCGTCTGGTGCGCCAAACTCTGGATTGAGCGCATACCGCCGAGCAATGCGTCACTAATCCTCCGTTTGATTAGCTCAGTGGTAGAGCAGCCGAAGAGGTCGGACGTAGGTTCGAGTCCTACATCAAACACCAAGGAAGTTAGCTCATTGGTAGAGCAATCGACTAATAATCGATGTGTTACAGGTTCGATTCCTGTACTTTCACCCAAAAACCCTGTCCGGGTCAAAAGACAAATTTGCGGAATAGAGCAGTGGTAGCTCGTTGGAATTAGTATCCAAAGATCAGTGGTTCAAATCCACTTTCTGCCCCAAAAACCCTGTCCGGGTCAAAAGACACTACCCTGTCACGGTAGCCCATGTAACTTAATGCAAAACTCTGCGGTGTAGGTGCTTACTACTAGCGATCGCTCTGCGATCCGAAGTAGTAACAGTGAAGGCGCTAGAGCAAATGTTCTCTCCCTAACTTGAGTATGTCCCTTCCTTTGTTACATCTGGTTTCTCTAGGGAGACTCTGGAATTCGCAAGGCGAACGGTATATCTGAGCGCTGTTTTTTCTAGGTTACCTTTGGGTAATTTAGGGAATTTAGCAGTTCTCTTAATCCAGTTTTGGAGATGCTATTTGCCCGCAACTGAACTGTAAACACTTGCATTTGCAGAGTTTTAAAATATAATGTAGTATATGTATTACAAAAACAATTAAGTTTATAAATAACTGAAGTAAGTAATGTAACACAAAAGTATTTTTATTTTAGCTGTACAAAAAATTAGCTCAACGAAAATAGAGAGTAAATTTTATCAGCCAAAGTTATAAATATTGTGATCAAACTTGCTACAGCAGCTATGATTACCTAAATTAACTATGCAATTTTCTATGTGGAAGACTTTCTATATCAAACCTAATGAAATTGGTATTTTATATCATCGCAGTGATTTTAAAAGAATCTTACAGCCTGGAACCCATACTTATTTAGGTTGGCATTGGCAAGTAAAAACCTATGACCTTAACCAACCAGAAGCTAATATTAATAACTTGGAATTGTTACTAAGAAATCACAATGCACAATTACAAGAATATTTATTAGTAGTAAGAACTGCATTTAATCAAGTTGCTTTAGTGCGTGTGGGGCAAACTTGGGTGAGTGTTCTACCCAATCAACTGCGGGCTTTTTGGCGTGGTTTTATTGAAGTTGAATCTCATATATTTAACTTAGATGAAAGTTTAGAATTACCTGCTGAATTTGTACAGCAAGTACGTCTAACTACGATAAATGGGCTGAAAAAGTTCATAATTTCTGAATATGAAATTGGGTTGCTGTATGAGCAAAATAACTTTGTGCGCCCCTTAGAACCAGGAGATTATGCTTTTTGGACTGTGAATCGAGATGTTTCGGTTCGCTCTTTAAGTCGAATTGTTCCGAATCCTGGCTTTCCTTTAGAAGATGTATTAATTGAAAAGCATCCAGAATTTGTAGCGGCTTACTGCGAGACTGTACAATTACAGAACCAGCAAGTAGCAATTGTACGCTATCAAGGAAAAGTAATTGCCATTTTAGCACCATGCGATCGCAAACTTTTCTGGCAAGGTGTTGCAGTCGAAGTGATTGACATCAGCACCGATGCAAAGTTGCCATCTCGCTTAGTTGCAGAGTTAGTTGCGGGTTTACCAGAGGCTTTATCTTTGAGCCGCAATAGTTTGCATATTTGCGAAGTACCAGCACAGCACGTAGGTTTATTGTACATTGATCAAGAATTTCAAACTCTACTCCAGCCTGGAAAACACGCATGGTGGGTATTTGGGCGTTCTTGGCAAACGCAAGTCTTTGATTTGCGTCAGCAAACTCTCGAAGTCTCTGGCCAAGATATCCTTTCTAAGGATAAAGTACCTTTGCGTTTAAACTTAACGGCTGGTTATCGCATTCTCGACCCCCTGAGAGCCAAAAACGCTTTAGTAGATATTACTGGCTACTTATACAAAGAGCTACAGTTTGCTTTGCGTGGCGCAGTTGGGGAAAAAACTCTGGATGCGTTGCTAGAGGATAAAGGTGCAATTGATAGAAGCATCTCTGAATATATTCGCCAGAAAACCGCAGACTATGGAATTGAAGTAGATTCTGTAGGTGTGAAAGATATTATTCTTCCTGGTGAAATCAAGACGATTTTGAGCAAGGTAGTAGAAGCGGAAAAAGCTGCTCAAGCTAACGTAGTTCGTCGTCGTGAAGAAACTGCTGCTACTCGCAGTATGTTGAATACTGCCAAGGTGATGGAAGATAACCCCGTAGCGTTGCGGTTGAAGGAATTGGAAATACTAGAAAGAATTGCTGAGAAAATTGAAAAAATTCAAGTTAATGGCAGTTTGGATAGTATTTTAACCGAGTTAATTCGGATTAATCGTGAGTAGGGAGTAGGGAGTAGGGATTAGGTATTGGGGACTAGGGACTGGGGAAAGGGAAAAGGGTAAATTACAACCTGTTTTCTTTCCCCAGTTTTCGTTTCGTAATGCTGTATCGATTTTGAATTTTTACAATACTTGTCGGTTAAGGGCAAAAGGGGAAGGGGAAAAGGGCAAGAAAAAACCTTTAACCTTTACCCTTTCTCCTGCGGAGACGCTACGCGTAGCTTGCTTCCCCGCAGGGGTACACCTTTTCCCCAAACCAAATTAAGAGTTGAAAATCCTTAACCGAGCAGTATTGGCTTCCACCTCGACCATCAATCACCAAATAAGCGAAATTACGCCGAGAAATTCTCGAAGACTTCTCACTCTCGACTATTTGAGGTCATAGCGATCAAGGTTCATCACCTTGTCCCACGCCGCCACAAAGTCATGTACAAATTTTGGCTGCGAGTCCTCAGCTCCGTAGACTTCTGCGAGAGCTCGTAGCTGAGAATTTGAGCCGAAGATCAGGTCAACACGGGTACCAGTCCACTTAAGTGCCCCTGTTTTGCGATCGCTCCCCTCAAACTCATATTCATCTTCAGAAATCGCCTTCCAAGTTGTACCCAGGTCGAGCAGATTCACGAAGAAGTCATTAGTCAATGTCTCTGGACGATGGGTAAAGACACCGTGTTTCGATGCTCCATAGTTCGCGCCCAAGACACGCAAGCCGCCTACAAGAACCGTCATCTGCGGGGCTGAAAGGGAAAGCAATTGCGCCCGATCAACCAGCAACTCCTCCAGGGATTCGCTACGTTTGCCGCTGGTGTAGTTGCGGAACCCGTCCGCAGTTGGCTCCAGCACGGCGAAGGATTCGACATCCGTTTTCTCTGGCAACGCATCCGTGCGTCCCGGCTGGAAGGGAACCGTCAGGTCGTGACCAGCATTTTTCGCTGCTTGTTCGATCCCTGCACATCCGCCCAGAACGATCAAGTCAGCTAGCGAAACCTCCTTCCCGCCGGGCTGCGCGCTGTTGAACTCCTGTTGAATTGCCTCTAGGGTTTGCAGTACTGTTGCCAGTTGAGTCGGCTGGTTGACTTCCCAATCCTTCTGCGGCGCGAGACGAATACGCGCCCCGTTTGCTCCACCGCGCATATCGGAGCAGCGGAACGTTGAGGCAGATGCCCAAGCAGTCGTAACGAGTTGGGAAACAGACAGTCCCGAGGCCAGAATCTTGCCTTTGAGAGCGGCGATATCCTGCTCATCAATCAATTGATGGGTGACTGGGGGGATGGGATCTTGCCACAAAAACTCTTCTTCCGGGACTTCTGGGCCGAGATAGCGCGATCGCGGCCCCATGTCGCGATGCGTCAGCTTGAACCACGCCTTGGCAAACGCATCTGCAAACTCATCCGGGTGCTCGTAATAACGCCGCGAAATCGGCTCGTAGATGGGGTCAAGCCTCATGGCCATGTCCGCTGTAGTCATCATGGGGGCGTGCCGTTTTGCTGGATCATGTGCGTCGGGCACGGTACCTGCGCCAGCGCCATTCTTAGGTGTCCACTGATGTGCGCCAGCAGGACTTTTCACCAGTTCCCAGTCGTATTTAAATAGGGTTTCGAGGTAGCTGTTGTCCCATTGCGTCGGCGTAGGAGTCCATGCCCCTTCGATACCGCTGGTGATGGCATCAATGCCGACACCTGTGTTGAAGGTGCTTTTCCAACCGAGACCCTGCTCCACAATGGTGGCACCCCCAGGTTCATGACCTACGTGCGTCGCTTCGGCCGCACCATGACATTTGCCAAAGGTATGCCCGCCAGCAACGAGCGCCACCGTTTCTGCATCATTCATCGCCATCCGCCCAAAGGTATCGCGAATATCGCGCCCTGAGCCAACAGGATCGGGTTCGCCGTTGGGCCCTTCGGGATTCACGTAAATTAGACCCATCTGAACCGCAGCCAGGGGATTGAGGAGCACACGATCGCCACTGTAACGCTCGTCGCCGAGCCAGGTTTTCTCAGAACCCCAGTAGATATCTTCTTCTGGCTGCCAGACATCTACGCGCCCGCCCGCAAAGCCGAGCGTCTTGAAGCCCATCGACTCTAAGGCGCAGTTGCCGGCGAAGACCATGAGGTCAGCCCAGGAGATTTTCTTGCCGTATTTCTGCTTGATTGGCCAAAGTAACATCCGCGCCTTGTCGAGGTTGGCATTGTCGGGCCAACTGTTGAGTGGCTCAAACCTTTGGCTACCTGATCCCGCGCCGCCGCGACCGTCGCCAATCCGATAGGTGCCTGCGCTGTGCCAAGCCATGCGGATGAACAGCGGCCCATAATGACCGTAGTCGGCTGGCCACCAGTCTTGAGAGGTGGTCATCAGCTGATAGATATCTTGCCTGACAGCATTTAAGTCGAGACTCTGAAACTCCTGAGCGTAGTTGAACGCCTCACCCATCGGATTGGACTGGGGTGAGTGCTGGTGGAGAATGCTCAGATTCAAATAATTTGGCCACCAGTCTCGGTTCGACGGCACATGACGAGCCTGAAATTTCTGGCCTCCGCCCGTAAATGGGCATCCGCTTTCGCTGCTCATAGTATCTCCCGTCAAATTTTGTGTTGTGGATTTTTTGATGTAGTGCTGGTATAGCCAACAAATAGCACATGGGCAATTATTGGGATGATCGATGAGAAATATAATCGAAGAGAAATATAAACAACGTTATGATTTGAAACAATCGGTTATATTCATAGACTAAGCAGGGCGATCGCATCTAAGATACAAGCTTGGGTTGAGGGGGGAGAGGAAGCAGCCTCCTCTGCATACACAGCAATGGAATATTTTTTGAGTTGGAAGTCTCTAAGCTGTGGCACTGCGTACCAGAATAACTGTGCAATTACTTCTACGAGAAATATTTTCAGGAATATTGCCATTAATCACTTGCTTAAGAAGACTTTCACGACTAGCGCCCAGGATAATTACATCACTGCGGTCTTGTTGAGCACAATCAATGACAGCCTCAGGAACCGAATTAGCACAGACTGGGGTAGCAGTCACTTTACCACTAACTCTCGGCTCAAGAAAGCGAAGATATCTGTTGAGCAATGTTGTATCTGGTTGAGATTCAGTAGGTTTGAAAACCTGATATAACTTAATCGCAGGTGATGAACTCAGGGTAGTCAGCGCAGGTAATAGCTCAATTGCTTGGCTGGAGTTGGGGCCACCTGCCATTGGTAGCAACCAACGCTCAAAACTTTTATGGTCATTTAATTTCACTAACACAACATCACAAGCCGCCTGGCGAATCACAGTATCAACAACTCGGCTGAAAACTCTACCCGGAGTTGAAGTATTGCCTTTCCAACCCATGAGTACCAAATCAATATGTCGCTCTTTGACAGTCTCTAATATTGCCCCTGCAACATCATGGGCAACCCGAATCTGTGTATGCACAGGAATGCGCCAATCTTCTCCTAACTGTACAGCCTGTTGCAACAGACGATGACTTTTGACAGTTGGCACTGGTGTTTCCGAAGGAGTGCGATCGCGTGGCACGATAATTACTTGCAGACATTCGATTTCGTAATGCTTCTCTTTAGCGATCGCTGCTGCCATTTCTAGTAAGGTTTCGGCTGTCTGTGGATGGGACAATGGCACTAACAACCTGCCTTTTCTCATAGCCGGAGCGCGAGTTTGGTAAATTACATAGGAAGGTTCTAATGTCTTGGTCGGCTCAATTTTCTCTACATTACCATTGAGTCGCTCGGCTTCAACGCGGATAATATCAGTCCGTGTAATAATTCCTACAAGTTTGCGCCCTTCGGTAACAGGCAAACAGCTCAAGTTATAACGGTTGAGTAGATGTAAAACATAAGCCAGGGTAGCTGTGGGGCTGACTGTAACTGGCTCTGGTGTCATAATCCCATTGATAAGTGTATCACGAGCTAACTGCTGGGAGCCAGTATTTACCACATCTTTTTGAGTGACAATACCTACAAGTTTACCATTCTCAACTACTGGGAAATTGCGATGGTGAGAATGGGAAAATGCTTGTACTGCTTCATCAATACTCATTTTGCTAGAGAGAGTTTCCACACGGCGCTGCATGACATCTGCGGCAGTTAACTGTGCTAAAAGTCCCTCCACAATTGGTTCTTTTTTAATGTGAATGCCTTTCCATTCTAGTAGCAAATCGTAAAGCGACCTATAGTCTATTTTTTCTGCAACTAAATACGCAACTACAGACACAATCATTAACGGTAGCACCAAATTAAAATCTGTAGTCATCTCAAAGACAATGACAACTGCTGTAATTGGCACCTTAGAGACAGCACTAAAAAATGCCGCCATGCCTACGTGGGCGTAAGTTGTGGCTGCACTCATGCCCAGCAAACTCTCTTGCGTAGCGCCTACTAAGTAGCCAAGGGCAGCTCCTAAGACTAAGGTGGGAACTAGCAAACCTCCTGGCGCTCCAGAGCCGTAAGTTAAAATAATTAAGCTAAATTGAACAACAAAAGCGATCGCAGCTAATACTGAATCACCATTACCTGTAAGCAACAGATCTCGCAACCCAGCATGATTGCGAAAGGCTACAGGTAAAATAGCGATCGCAATCCCAGTAATTAACCCAACAATTCCAATTCGCCAGGGTAAACTCAAGCGTAGCAGGCGGCGGTTAACTGCCAAACTAGCAATCACACTCTTATTAAAGAGAATTCCTAGTAACCCAGCCAGAACTCCCAAAATCAAGTAGAAAGGAATTTCCTGAGCAAAGAATGTTGTATGTGTCACAGCTAAATTAATGTTCAGATCTAACCTGTGACTGCCATAAAGCCGAGAGATAACAGAAGCAATAAAAGAAGCCAAAATTGCAGTGCCAAGGGTAATACCTGAGACATCTTGGAGTAGTTCTTCCACCACAAATAACACACCTGCAATCGGCGCATTAAAAGCTGCGGCTAACCCTGCGCCAGCTCCAGCAGCGATCAGTTGACGACGATGTTCTGGGGAAGTCGGCACCCAATTACTCAGTTGATTGGCTAAAGCCGCCCCAATTTGTACAGTCGGCCCTTCCCGTCCTAAAGGCATTCCTGAACCTAGTACTAAGGTGGCACTGATCAATTTGACTAGAGCAATCCGCAAATTCAACGGCATGGGTACACGAGCTAGTACCGCCTTCACTTCCGACATCCCACTACCAGATGCTTCCGGTGCAAAGCGTTCTACTAGCCAACCAGCTAAGACTCCTCCTACTAAGCCAATAGCAGGTAGCACCAAATAGGCAGGCCAAAGGTAGGAAATATGAACTCGCCATGCCCCTGCCCAGTCTACTGCTTGCCCTAAGACAACTGCTGCCAGTCCAGAAACCAAACCAATTACGCAAGCTTCAAAGAAAGCCAAGCGTCTTGGTTGCAGCATCTGGCGGTAAAGCCTCAACCACAGAATTTTTCCCCTCACAAACATCATTTTTAGCAATCACTTTTCAAGAGTGATGGTGTTTTAGTTGTCAAAATGTTTTTTCTTCTATCAATAGCGTTTCATTAAAAAATGAAAATTAAATGAAATTTCTATATATCAAAAGAAAGATAGATATAAGTAATACCAATTTTAAAAAAGAATGCGACAGATTGTAGGGGCAAGGCACTGCTTTGCCCTCTAGAATATGATTGATGTGTCGCAAAAATTATTTGATTTGGTATCAGTTGGTAATTGCACCAAACTATATACTCTACGTAAACACGCTTGAAATTCTTACCAATTACTAATAAAAAATTACAACTAGTTATAAAGGCAGACGGACTGTAAATGTACTACCAAGTCCAGGTTGGCTTTGAAGATGAATAGTGCCTTTGTGTGCAAGCGCGATCGCCAATGCTATAGCTAAACCTAATCCCGAACCACCAGAGGTGCGAGAGCGATTGCGATCAACTCGATAGAAGCGATCAAAAATTCGCCCTTGATGTTCAACAGCAATGCCAATTCCTGTGTCTTGAACTTTGATAATCGCGTAATGCTCGCTATCTTCTAAAAAAACTGTAACTTTTCCCCCACTAGGTGTCGCTTGAATGGCATTCATAATTAAGTTAGAAATTAAACGATAAAGCTGTTCTTCATTTCCCATGACATAGATTTTTTTGGCAACTAGCATCTGCTGAGAAAGATTAACTTGAGCCTCTACAGCTAAAAATGCTAATTCCTCTATTAAGTCGCTAATTAAATCATTTAAACAGCAGGATTTATATTCTCCTATAAGTTGTTTCTGGTCTATCCTGGTCAACAGTAATAAATCTCCGACCAATTGCGACAGGCGACGATTTTGACGTTTGAGAACATCTAAAATGCTACTATTTGATTTGGGTTCTTGCTGTAACTTAATCGCAGCTTCAATAGTAGAATACATTGCAGCTAAGGGTGTACGAAACTCATGGGCAGCATCAGCAGTAAATTGTTGCATTTGTTGATAGGAATGATATACAGGTTGCATGGCTCTCCCTGCTAACCACCAACTTGATAAACCAACAAAAATCATGGAAATTGGCAACCCTAGAATTAAAGTTAATCTTAAATAATGAAGATGTTGGTCTAAGTCTGTAAGGCTGCGTGCTACCTGAAGATAACCAGAAAGCTGGTTTTGAGTATATAAAGGTAAAGTGATTTGACGGTATCTAGTACCAGAAGAATTTGTGAGAATTTGCCATTGTTTTGTCGGTGAAGTCATTGGTAAATCATTAAATGACATCCCTGCAATGGCAAACAGCTTTTCCGAACGATCCAATAAGCGTATATAGTAATTAACTTGATTAGCTGCTTCTACTATTGGTTGTTTAATAATAGTTGTTTTCGGCAAACAGTTGATTGGAGTTATACATAATTTTACTGAAAGTTCTTGAGCAAGTTGCTCTAAATGTCCAGGTTGCTGCCAAGCTGGTTCAATACTTTGATGTAATGCCTTTGCTACTGATTGCAATCCCTGATCTATGGTTTCATAGTAGGTATGGGCAACTACACTATAAACCCCTAGTCCAGATAGCCCTAAAATACCACCCATCACGAGTGTGTACCAAGCTGCTAAACGTAAACGAGTCTGGTAAAAAATGGGATTGCGTTGCATATTTTTACTCAAAGTGCAGTTTTTTTTCGGTATGAATGTTGAGGCGATAGCCTACACCATAGATAGTTTCTATTAAAGATTCGCTATCTTCTTCTCCTAATTTGCGTCTTAATAAACGAATTTGTGCAGCTACTACATTGCTACATGGTTCTGCACCAATTTCCCACAGTTGATTAATAATTTGGTCGCGACTGATAATTTGGTGAGGATGGCGCATGAAATATTCTAATAATTGGAATTCTTTGGCAGTTAAAGATAATAATTGCTTCTCCCCATTTGGATAATGTCGAGTCAGTTCATGAGTACTGTAATTAAGAGTTAGACAACCTACTTGTAAGCGTCGGGGTTGAATTTGGGGTGTAAATGTTGTGCCTACATAAGAAGCACGGCGTTGTAATGCTCTTAATCTTGCTAGCAGTTCTGCCATATCAAATGGTTTCACCAAATAGTCATCAGCACCGCTATCTAGACCAATAATTTTTTCTTCCATACGGTCTTTTGCCGTTAACATCAAAACAGGCAGAATTAATTGGCGCTTCCGCAACCATTTACACAACTCTACCCCAGAAACTCCAGGTAGCATCCAATCAAAAATCCCTAGCGTATACTCAGTCCAGCCGGTTTCCAGATATTGCCACGCCTGAGTCCCATCCAGAAACCAATCAACTACATAGGCCTCATGAGATAGGACTTCTTTGATTGCTGCGCCTAAATCTGCTTCATCCTCAACTAATATCAGCCGCATACTCAACTCATTGCTAAAAGCCTTCTTTAATTACGCTGGCATAGAAAAGTGAAATCACTATGAAATTTTGATTCTACTTTAGATAGAAACTAAAATAATTTGATATATCACAAGCTTGTGGTAAAAAATATTTGAATTGGTATTAATCTTTGTTGTTTCCCATTCTACAGTTATATGCACCCTCATTTAGAATCGGTATTAGGAAATTAGTCTCCTGCTAGGGGCAATTCTGTTTGTGGTTCCTTACGTGTAAACTCATCAATGAGCGTCACAATCACGGCTGCTGCTGGAACTGCAAGCAATACCCCAATTAAACCAAATAGCTTACCCATAACCAGAAACGTCACAATTACCATTACAGGATGTATATTAACTTGCTGTCCCATGACTAATGGTTGCACAATATGAGCGTCTATAGGAATCCGATTTGATTATTGAAAAAATCTAGGTATGTGTAGGGTGCGTTATCACCAAGTGTAACGCACCGTATTCTGGGCTTTGGTGCGTTGCGCTGTGCGACAACACAACGCCAGTTGCTATAACGGAGGGAACCTCCGCAACGCACTGGCTCCCCTACGTGTATTTCAGAAATCAAATATGAGTCCTATAGGATTCCTATATGTGTATTGACATGAATAATCATCCTTCTAAAGTCAGTTGTTTGACTTGGGATATTGAATTTGCTTGAATTAGCCAATTATGATTTTAATTTATGGTATGTATTCGCTCAATATTTGGATTTTTTCTGAAAAATAAATTATCATAAATGATTAGTATCTAAATAAATAAATCTGATTTTCTCCTACTAATAGATGCTACTTTTGATAGTAGCTAAATAAAGCTATCGTGCAGAATCAGTCTCAAAATCTGTTACTAATGATTGCAGAAACTTAATATTTTCAACCTTCTCCAAGTTGGGAACAGGAGTTTTCCCAAGAGAGCAGGAAATCGGGAACAGTCGCAGATTAGACGAATACAACCCGATGCTCAACAATTAAAAATTTCAAAGTAGATGGTATTTAGATAGATTTTCTTACTTCAGATGGTGGAAGTAGTCTTGAAAGAAATCATATTCTATACATAGCAAGAAGAACACGCTTAATGTATTGCTCACAGAAAAATAGTAATTTTTGTCTGATTACAAAAACAGGCAGAGTAAATGATTGAATGTTCAGCGTGTTTAACGAAATATGTTGTTAAGGGAGAAAAATTATGAATATTCTAGCTTGGATCGTTTTAGGATTGATTGCAGGTGCGATCGCCAAAATGATTTATCCCGGACATCAAGGGGGTAACATTTTAGGCACAATCCTCCTAGGAATCATTGGTGCGCTCATTGGTGGGAGTATATACACTTTGTTAACCACAGGAACGTTAGCCTTAACCTCAGCAGGATTGAGTATTGGCGGTATTATCGTCTCCATCATTGGTGCCATTATTGGTTTATGGCTTTACTACACTTTTACCCGCAGAGCTTACTAAATCGATAGCCTCTGTTGAGAAGTTGTCATAGATGGGCAATAAGGCAGAGAACGATTCACAAATGATTAATAAAGTAAACCTTGCGATCAACATACATTTGTGTAGGGGTTTAGCATTGCTCATAGGTGTCAACTTAAGCTAAAAGCGATATAGGGCGGGCGTTGTACAAATACCTCGCGCCCTCATCCCCTAACCCCTTCTCCCGCAGGAGAAGGGGAACTAAATCTCTTGCTCCCTTCTCCCTGTGGGAGCTACGGTGTACACAGAAGTCTTGAAATCCTACCTGGAAGGGAGTTTTAAACTCAGATAAAAATCGCTCACAACCTGTCATTGCGAGCGAAGCGAAGCAATCGCAGGGTGCTGGGATTGCTTCGTCGTTCCTCCTCTCTACGAGACGCTACGCGAACGCAATGACAATTTAAGGGGGTTGAAATCCCTGAAACGTATGCGGAGAGTACTTGTGTGTACACCTTAGCCCTGTGGGAGAGGGGCTGGGGGAGAGGGCGAAACCTTGCACAAGAGCGGGTTTCACGTTAAGTTGACACAGGTGAGTATTGCTAAACCCTCTACCCATGTAGTTTTCGTATTCAGATAATCTCTTCAAATTCAATTGGAAATGCGTAATACAGCTTTACCTAGATACTGTCTTTCAAGTAACTTTTGCGCTACCTCCGCAATTTGTGTCCAATCGGCTTCAATATTAATATGAGGACGCAATTGCCCAGCTTCTACTAAACGTAAAAGTCTTTGCAATCCCAATGCAGCAGATTCTCGTTGTAGTTCATGAAATAATATCAAACCGTACAAACTTGCGCCACCTGTGCCATAAAAACTCTGGGCATTAAATGTGACTTCTGTACCTCCAGATGTACCAAATAGCACAATTGTACCATTTGGAGCCAACCAACCAAGAGATGTTCCCAAAATGTCGCTACCAACGGACTCAAGAATTAAGTGATAGGAACCATATTCGCTCTGTGGTGGCAACTTTTCCCCAATAATTACAGCATGGGCACCAGCGCTTTTGACAAAAGATTCGTATTCTGGACGGCGAATATGTGCGACTACTTGTGCGCCGCTGATCTGTGCTAATTGAATAGCAAAGTAGCCTACACCACCCGAAGCACCTGTAATTAATACTGAGCGTTCTAAAAGTGAACCGCCTTTAAGTAGAGCGTGATAGGCGGTTAGACCTGCTACTGGTAATGTGGCAGCTTGTTCAAAAGATACTGAAGCAGGTAATTCTGCTAATGAGTGGGTGGGTACTGCTACCAATTCCCCCCAAGCACCAAAACGCAGTAAACCAACAACTCTGGTTCCCGCAGCTGGCCCTGAACCATCAGCTGCAGGAGTTTCTACGACACCAGCTAAATCCCAACCAGGCCGCCAACCAGAAGCAGCAGAGGTTGTAGAACGTCTAACTTCTCCTCGGTTGAGAGAAATTGCTGCTACTCGAATCACTGCTTCATTAGCAGCTGGGGTAGGTGCATCGACATCACGCAGTACTAAACGCCCTGATACATTGGGGTCAACAACAACGGCACGTATTTTGCTCATATTGGGGATTGGGGATTGGGGATTAGGGACTGGGGAACTCGGGGCCCCCACGACCGCAGGGAGTGGGGATTAGGGGTAATGGTTAATGGGAAAGAATTAACTTTTGTACAGACGCGATTAATCGCGTCTCTGCAATTTTTGTACAGACGCGATTAATCGCATCTCTCTGACCCTTGTCAATTCTAACGTTTGACGAGTTTAAGCAATCTCTTCTCTTTCTCTGCTTCACGGATATGGTTCTTGTATTATGTTGATTGGGTATAGCTGCTATGCCTTGCTCCACACCATCCGCAGTTAAAATTTCTATTTGGATAAATTCATGTAAAACTAATAATTAGTTTTGCTAAGTGAATTTGGCTTGTATCAAGTTCAGCAAGTAGAACTCCAAAACACTAAGCCCTGAATACCTAATTCCTACTCGCTAACACAATAAATTTAAACCCGGATAGCGCAAGGCATCAAGATGAATCAAGATATAACACGCCGCAACTTTATCGCAACTGCTACCCTGGCTACAGGCTTTGCTTTAGCAGTACAACCTGTAAATGCGAAAGTCATTACCACCGATACTAAAGGATTAGTCGCTGGTGCGGTGAAAATACCTGTACAAGATGGTGAAATTCCAGCTTATAGAGCGCAGCCAGCCAGGGGTAGCAATTTTCCGATTGTGCTGGTAATTCAAGAAATTTTTGGTGTACACGAGCATATTCAAGATGTTGCCCGTCGTTTTGCCAAGTTGGGATATTTAGCGATCGCACCCGAATTATTTATCCGTCAGGGTGATGTGTCAAAATTAAGCAACATTGATGAAATTCGCCCCATAGTAGCAAAAGTTCCCGATGCTCAGGTATTATCTGACCTTGATGCTACTGTAGCTTGGGCTGTGAAATCGGCAAAGGGAAATGCTAACAGGTTGGCAATTACGGGTTTCTGCTGGGGTGGTCGTATTACCTGGTTATATGCAGCACATAATCCTCAAGTTAAAGCAGGTGTAGCGTGGTATGGCAGATTAGTTGGTGATGCCACAGAACTGCAACCCAAGTATCCCATTGATATTGCCTCAACGCTAACAGTTCCCGTACTAGGACTTTATGGCGGTAAGGATACAGGGATTCCTTTAGATACTGTAGAAAAAATGCGCGATCGCCTCAAGTCTAGCAGCAGCAAATCGGAAATCATCGTTTATCCCAACGCACCCCATGCCTTTTATGCCGATTATCGCCCCTCCTACCAGGAAAAGGAAGCAAAAGACGGCTGGAAAAAACTCCAAGCATGGTTTAAACAGCATGGTGTCTAATTACCATTAAGGGGAAAGGGGAAAGGTTTTTGTCCCTTACCCTTTTCCCTTTTACCTTTACCCCGTTCAATTGCTCGAAATTCCATGCCATTTTGACATCTTGTCCGCCCCGGACGGGTGAGACACCCATCCCACAAAAGTTTTACTAATGCACCACTTGCTGCCGTGCCAGTCCAGTAGTTGAGAAATGGTACATTAGCCTGCGGTATAATACACCCTAAATCTTCATTTTGGGATTATCTGCGTACTCTGGGGTAGCCGTGGTGTATCTATCTCCGCAATTTAAGCAAGCTAATAGTAGTAAAACTCACATTTACCGCAAAAGTGAGGAGAGGTTGTAAGAGTATCTTGCAGCCTAGCAGTCCTGAAATTGCCACAAACTGCATAAGTTACCTCTCCCTAGAAATATTTAGTTAGGAACGAAGGTTGAGAAGCGATTCTCTCTATGGTGAAAGCTATCTATCACGCTTATGTTTGATCAAGTTCGGCAAAAGCTATCACAAATAAAACCCAAATTTCAACCCATTCGCCGCACACCTACCTTACTGCAAATGGAAGCAGTAGAATGTGGGGCGGCAGCTTTAGGGATGATTTTAGGTTACTATGGGCGCATTGTTCCCCTAGCAGAATTACGCCAAGCTTGTGGTATTTCGCGGGATGGAAGTAAGGCTTCAAATGTACTCAATGCTGCTAGGAGTTACGGCTTACAAGCTAAGGGTTTTAAGACAGATATTGCTGCACTGCAACAAATGTCCTGTCCTTATATTGTATTTTGGAATTTTAATCATTTTTTAGTTGTTGAAGGTTTTAGTAAAAATCACGTTTTCCTCAATGACCCAGCAACAGGAAGACGTAAAATTGCTTTAGATGAATTTAGCTCGTCTTTTACAGGTGTTGTTTTAGTATTTGAACGCGGCCCGGAGTTTAAAAAGGGCGGAAGTAAACCGAGTTTATTTTTAGCTTTAACTTCCCGGTTGCGTGGTTCTTATGCTTCTTTACTATATTGTGTATTAGCTGGTTTTTTCTTAGTAATTCCTGGGTTAGCCATGCCGACTTTTTCCCAGGTATTTGTAGACCAAATCTTAATTCAAGGGCGAGAAGATTGGTTACGTCCTTTAATATTTGGAATGCTATTTACAGCCTTAATTACTGGCTTATTAACCCGCTTGCAATTACAGTTGTTGCGGCGGATGAAAATTAAATTATCAATGTCAATGTCAAGTAAATTTATTTGGCATTTACTACATCTACCTGTCAGCTTTTACGATCAACGTTTCGCTGGGGAAATTAGTAGCCGGATTCAACTCAATGACCGATTAGCAAGTTTATTATCCGGTAAACTGGCAACAACAGTAATTTCAGCGGTAATGGTGTGCTTTTACGGTATTGTCATGTGGCAATACGATCGCATTTTAACTTCCATTGGCGTTGCCTTTGTTTTCGTGAATTTGGTAGCTTTGCAGTGGGTAGGGAGAATGCGGGTAGATACCAATATTCGCATGATGCAAGAATCGGGTAAAGTCAGCGGGGTAGCGATCGCAGGTTTGCAAAGTATGGAAACCTTGAAAGCTTCCGGGTTAGAGTCAGATTTTTTCACCCGTTGGGCGGGATATTACGCCAAGTCAATTAATGTGCGTCAAGAAATGGACAGCATTAATCAAGGCTTGGGAACATTACCAAGCTTTTTATCTGGTATTACCTCCATGTTATTACTCGCTGTGGGGGGATTGCGCGTCATGGATGGGGCGCTAACTATCGGGATGCTGATTGCGTTTCAATCCTTGATGCAGCAATTTATGCAACCAGTTAACCAACTAGTAACTTTAGGTGGTGAATTACAAGAACTCGAAGGTAATTTAAATCGACTAGATGATGTTTTATTTAACCCCACAGAAGTAGACAGCAAACCATCTTCTGCATCTGTGCTTCCTTATCCCAAATTGGAAGGACATTTAGAACTGCGTAACATCACCTTTGGCTACAACCGTACCGCCGCACCTTTAATTGAAAACTTTAGCTTTTCCCTCAAACCCGGACAACGTGTAGCCTTAGTTGGTGGTAGCGGTTCGGGAAAATCGACAGTAGCTAAGTTAGTATCTGGACTTTATCAACCTTGGGCGGGAGAAATTCTGTTTGATGGAGAACTGAAAAAAGATATTCCCCGTGAGGTAATCGTTAATTCTGTCGCCACAATTGAACAGGAAATTATGTTATTTGCTGGAACTGTGCGCGAGAACCTGACGTTGTGGGACACCACTATTCCTGATAGTAACCTGATGCAAGCTTGCCGTGATGCCGCAATTCATGAAATTATTTTGTCACTTCCCGGCGGTTACAATGCAGACTTATTAGAAGGCGCAATGAATTTAAGTGGTGGACAAAGACAAAGGTTAGAAATCGCCCGGGCTTTGGTGAATAATCCCTCAATTTTGGTAATGGATGAAGCTACAAGTGCATTAGATGCAGAAACCGAAAAAATTATCGACCAAAATTTGAGATTACGGGGTTGTAGTTGCATCATTGTGGCTCACCGTTTGAGTACAATTCGTGATTGCGATGAAATCATCGTTCTCAATCGCGGTAAGGTTGTGCAACGCGGTACTCATGATGAGTTGGGTGCTGTTGAAGGCCCGTATTTAGAGTTAATTAAGAGCGAAGGCGGGGTTTTGGAAAGTTAAATTTTACAATGCCAAAAACTCTCTTCCTCTCTTCTTCCTTCGTGTACTTCGCGCCTTCGCGGTTTTTTTTATCTCACGCAAAGGCGCAAAGGCGCAAAGAAGAGAGTAATAGATATTAGAGTGAGCTATTTTACAAAAATCCATTAACTTTTATTTCTTCTTCCCTATTCCCTGTTCCCCGTTCCCTTCCTACGCCAGTAATTTCTCAAATTAAACCTAAATATTTTGATATAAATTTAATTATGCTAGCTGAAGAAAATCAGATGGACTTATTTGAAGAACCCTATGAATTTAAGAGTAATGACCCCCTATTACTCAACAATCCCGAAAAAGTTTGGGTGGTTAAATCTGGTTCTCTAGCACTATTTGCAATTAATGTTCAGCACGGCATTGCTAAAGGTAGAAGACGTTATTTATTTAGCGTCAAAGCAGGTGAAGCGATGTTTTCTGCCAAACCCACATCACCTGATGGGCAGCATCATATCATGGCGATCGCTCTTAGTGATGCAGAACTTTTGCCAATTCCACCAGAATATTTAGGTGCGGAACTCCCCGCAGCAGTGGAACGTTGGGTAAATCATCTAGGTTCGGCTGTCGCAGAAATTACTTCTAGAACTATCCCTACGCCCAACAAAACCCCAGGTTGCGCGGTTTTGGGGGATAATGAAGTGTTTCAAGTATCACATGACTCTGTTGCCTGGGTGAAGGTATTACAGGGACAGGCGAATTTACTGGGATTCCCAGATTTAGAATTTAATTCGGAGATGGGGCGTATTCCCTTAAATTCTCAACTCTGGTTACAAGTGCGGGAGATTGTCGAAGTTGACTCAGTAGCGAGTGCAGAGATCACCGACAATCAAACCCTGATTGATGGGGTACAACAAATTCAAAGCTACGTTTTAACAGGACTCCAACAACTCGAACAAAAACATAACCAAGCTGAATTAGTCCGCTTCCAAGAACGGGCGCATCTGAATAATCAAGCGATCGCAACTACCCTGAATGAGTTTGCGAATCTATTTGAAAGCGAAAAAGCTGCGACTTCTCCCTTAAAAACCGCCCTGACTCCCGAAGAAGCGCTATTATTTGCGGCTGGGGCGGTGGGAAGGGTTTTAGATATTACCATTCGTCCCCCAGCAAACTCCGAAGATTTGCGAAGAGTCCGCGATCCTTTAGATGCGATCGCCCGCGCTTCCCGTATCCGCATCCGGCGCATTACCCTGCGGGATGGCTGGTGGAATCGTGATAGCGGCCCTTTATTAGCTTATACATTGGGAGATAATCGCCCAGTTGCAGTTTTACCCGTCTCCGAAACCCGTTACGAACTCATCGACCCCATAGAAAAGAAACGGGTGAAGTGCGATCGCAAAATTGCTCAAACTTTATCACCAACTGCATATACTTTCTACCGCCCCCTACCAGAGACTTTAAAAGTCATCTCTCTGATTCAATTCGCAGCAAAAGGGCATTATAAAGAACTATTTACCATATTATTTGTCGGAATTGCAACCACACTCCTGGGTATGGTGACACCCCAAGCCACCGCAATTCTTATTGACCAAGCAATTCCCGATGCTGATAGAGCGCTTTTATCCCAAATTGCCTTAGGGTTAGTAGCTACTACCTTTGGGGCAACGCTATTTCAGCTTACCCAAGGCATAGCGCTGATGCGCTTAGAAACCTTTGCCGATACTTCCACCCAAGCAGCTATTTGGGATCGATTATTAAACCTGCAAGCATCATTTTTCCGCCAGTTTTCCATCGGTGATTTAAGCGCGCGGGTTTCTGTAATCAGTCAGATTAGGCAAAAACTCAGCAATACTTTACTCAAAACCTTATTTTCTAGCGTCTTCTCGCTCTTAAATTTAGGCTTACTGTTTTACTACAGCCCACCTTTGGCGATGATTGCCGTATTGGTGGCTTTAGTGAATGTCACCGTCACCATTGTGACTGGGATTCTCACACTACGCAAAATCCGCCCCTTGTTAAATATGCAAGGTAAACTCTTTGGAATGATGGTACAAATCATCAACGGTGTGTCTAAATTCCGGACAGTAGGCGCGGAATCGAGAGCATTTGCTTACTGGGGTAAACAATATCGTGAGCAACTCCATTTAACCTTAGAATCTCAGAGTATTGACGATAATTTAGTCGTCATTAATAATCTGCTCTCCGCCTTAACCCCCGCCATCATTTTTGGCTTCGCCACCAGTTTATTGCAACAGTCCCAAGCTAACGGCGGTGGTTTTTCTACAGGGACATTCTTAGCCTTCAATGCCGCATTTGGCACCTTTATCAGTGGTGCAACTAGCTTAAGTACTACCGTAGTTGATGTTTTAGAAGCCCTTCCCCTCTGGGAACGCGCCCAACCCATCCTCAAAGCTACCCCAGAAGTCGATACCAATAAAGCCGACCCAGGCAGATTATCAGGCAAAGTCGAAATTAGCCATGCCATTTTCCGCTATCGCCTTGATGGCCCCCTGACTCTAGATGATGTCAGCTTGCGGGCAGAACCCGGAGAATTTATTGCCTTCGTCGGCCCTTCGGGAAGTGGTAAGTCTACTTTATTCCGCCTGTTATTAGGTTTTGAAAATCTAGAATCTGGTAGTATTTATTATGATGGGCAAGAACTAGCCGGATTAAATGTCAACGCCGTGCGCCGTCAATTAGGTGTAGTATTGCAACACAGCCGTTTAATGTCTGCATCCATATTTGACAATATTTCCAGTAACGCCGTCATTTCAATGGAAGAAGCTTGGGAAGCCGCAAGGATGGCAGGTTTAGCTGATGATATCAACGCCATGCCAATGGGGATGCATACAGTAGTCAGCGAAGGTGGTACAAACCTTTCCGGGGGACAGCGACAACGGTTATTAATTGCCCGCGCTTTAGCTTTACGCCCCCGCATCTTGCTATTTGATGAAGCCACCAGCGCCTTAGATAATCGTACCCAGGCAATTGTTAGTGAAAGTTTAGAAAAACTGAACGTTACTCGCATTGTTGTCGCCCACCGCCTCAGCACCATCCGCAACGCCGATCGCATTTACGTTTTGCAAAATGGGCGTTTAGTACAACAAGGCAATTTTGACGAACTCGCCACCCAACCTGGATTGTTTGGTCAATTGATTAAGCGGCAACAGATTTAGTATAGGGCATGGGGCATGGGGCATTGGGCATGGGGCATGGGGCATTGGGGATGGATTTTGAATTGTTTGTTCCCCAATCTCTCAAGTCAACAAAAAAACCAAAAAACTAGTTACTCAACAAAAAACCAAACAATAATTTTGGAGGGGGTTTGGGGGACGCAACCGTCACCCAATCGGGGGTTTGGGGGAGAATCCCCCAAATGAGCTAGCTGTTTCCACAACTGACAAATCAATCACTAATGATCTTATTTAACCTGTATTGGTCTATAACGATTTATGATCAGCTATCCTGATGTAGCTGACGCTTTCCTCGCGCTTTGATATTTTCTAGTAAACTCGGTAGAGACTCATCATCGTATTCTGTATATTCGCCATTTTTTATCTGTTCAGCTGCGATCGCCATATCTCGTTGTAATGCTTCTAACTTCAACTGACGCAGTTCTGATTCTGCACGCTCAATTCTATCAATCATTTCCTGAAAAGCACTTGCATCATGGACAACTACCTCTGCTTTGCCATTGACGGTTAGGACGAGAAGTAATTTAGTCGCCTTGATCTGCTCTAGAAACTGTTTGACGTTGCGCTTAAAGTCCGTGAGCGAGTAAATATGCTCTAGATTAATCATAAATTAAATATTTAAGTACTTAATTAAATCTCTATTCAATACCTACCAAACCATCCCCAATCCCCAATCCCCAATCCCCAATCCCCAATCGCTCAAAACAGTACTTCAGCTAGAAGAAATCCTTGTAAAATTCTTCTCAAAGAAGTAGTTTTAATTCGCCGCATGGCTTGGGGAATATCTAGCCACTGTCTATCTCGAAACCCAGCTTCGGGATAATCTTCACTCAGGGTTTGCACTGGTAATAAATACATCTTGACGCGATAATTTTTACCTTGTTTGCGATATTTATAAGTACCAATTTCACGAGTATTTACCTGGCCGATGATTCCCGCTTCTTCCCAAGCTTCTTTCGCGGCGGAATCCGGCGGACTCATACCTTCAGGAATATCACCTTTGGGCATTACCCAACTTTGGCGATCGCGGCTTGTGATCAGCAAGACTTGGATTTTGCCATCTTGAATTCTATAAGGAATCACTCCAGATTGCTTCAATACTTTGTTGGCTTTTCGACTCATGTGACGTAGATTCTGTGGTGTCAATTCCTGAGGTACTTGAGACGAGTGATTGATAAACTTAGTGACACTTAGCTTTTACAGGAACTCCAAAAAATAAATTATTCCGTTCAAGTTGTTGATTGTTGACAGTTCACAGTCAACAGTCAACAGTCAACAGTCAACAGTCAACGATAGCAATGGAATATTTTTTACTTGGAAGTCCCTCAGGCTTAATGCTAACTGCATTTTTTCAATCAGGTTGGCACATAGATACTAACTCTTTGTGGTCTAAATATCCTCAATTACTCATTCCCGTTTAGTTATTCATGGACATAGTCGATAAATCGCAATCAGACTGTTAAATGTAAACTATTTTTAATAAAATTATGGTCAATCCATAACATATATCACAGAGATTGTGAGACACAGCGCAATTTTCTGTAAACTAAATAACTGGTAATGCCTTGCTCGGCTTGCCAAATCGCTGGTGTCGTTGATACAAGCAAAGCAGCAATATTGATTTCCCAAAATTTATGGCGCTCATAGTTCAGAAATACGGTGGTACATCTGTTGGTTCAGTCGAACGTATTCAAGCTGTTGCACAGCGAGTATATAAGACTGTTCAACGCGGAAACTCTCTAGTAGTGGTGGTTTCTGCGATGGGGAAAACTACCGATGGACTTGTGAAGTTAGCCAATGCCATCTCTAATAATCCTAGCCGCCGCGAAATGGATATGCTGCTTTCTACTGGCGAACAGGTAACGATCGCATTATTGAGTATGGCATTGCAGGAAATTGGTCAACCTGCAATTTCCATGACTGGCGCACAGGTAGGAATTGTTACCGAAGCCGAACACACCCGCGCCCGGATTTTGCGAATTGAAACAGAGCGCATGGAGCGTTACCTCAATCAAGGTAAGGTGGTTGTGGTAGCTGGATTTCAAGGAATATCCAGCACAGAAGAATTAGAAATTACCACCTTGGGACGCGGTGGTTCCGATACCTCAGCCGTAGCTTTAGCAGCCGCCTTAAAAGCAAATTTCTGTGAAATTTATACCGACGTACCCGGGATTCTAACTACAGACCCCCGCTTAGTTCCCGAAGCTCAACTGATGGCAGAAATTACCAGTGATGAAATGCTGGAACTCGCCAGCTTGGGTGCAAAAGTCCTACATCCCCGGGCTGTGGAAATTGCCCGGAATTATGGTGTGCCTTTAGTAGTGAAATCAAGTTGGACTGAAGACCCTGGGACTTGGGTAACATCGCCTCAACCTCACGGGCGATCGCTGGTGAATTTAGAAATTGCTAAAGCAGTAGATGGTATAGAATTTGATACCAACCAAGCTAGGGTAGCGCTTTTACGCGTACCAGATAAACCAGGGGTAGCAGCTCGGTTATTTGGGGAAATTTCCCGCCAACAAGTCGATGTAGATTTGATTATTCAATCGATTCATGAAGGTAATACTAATGACATTGCCTTCACCGTAACTACACCCATATTAAAACGGGCAGAAGCAGTAGCATCTGCGATCGCCCCCGCACTGAGAAGCAACTCTCATAACAGCGAAGAAGCTGAGGTGATGATTGAGGAAAATATCGCCAAAGTCAGCATTTCCGGCGCAGGGATGATCGGCCGTCCTGGTGTAGCCGCCCAGATGTTCGCCACCTTAGCGACAGCAGGTGTCAACATCCACATGATTTCCACCAGCGAAGTCAAAGTTAGCTGTGTAGTTTCCGCCTCAGAATGCGATCGCGCCGTCGCCGCACTCCGTAGCACCTTTGAAATTGTCGAAGAAAATGAAGCTAGCAAGGAAACTGCAGAGACAAATCACAGAAACATTGTTTCGCCTCTACCCCTCTGCCCCTCTGCCTCTCTACCTGATTCTCCCCCCGTCCGTGGCGTGGCTTTAGATTTGAACCAAGCACGGCTGGCAATTCGCCAAGTCCCCGATCGCCCAGGAATGGCGGCAAAGCTATTTGGATTATTGGCACAGCACAACATCAGCGTTGACATGATTATTCAATCTCAACGCTGTCGTATAGTAGATGGAGTTGCCAGAAGAGATATCGCCTTTACCGTCGCCCGTATCGATGGGGAACAAACCCAGAATTTGCTTTCTCAAGCCGCCGCAGAATATGGCTGGGGTGAAGTTGTCCTTGATAGTGCGATCGCCAAAGTAAGCATCGTTGGTTCTGGTATGGTAGGACAACCTGGTGTAGCCGCGAAAATGTTTGAAGCCCTAGCCCAGAACCAAATCAATATTCAAATGATTGCTACCTCAGAAATCAAAATTAGCTGTGTAGTCGCCCAAGAACAAGGCAGTAAAGCTTTGCAAGTGATTCATGCAGCATTTGGGCTGGCTGGTAGCCAGAAGTTTGTCGTTCCCGCATAGAAGAGCAAGGGGGCAGGGGGCAGGGTGCAGGGAGATCAGAGGCGGTTCGCATAAGACAAATCGATTGATGTTTAAATCCTGTAGAGACGCGATTTATCGCGTCTTCATAACCCTCGGTTAAGGATTTTCAACTCGGAATTTAGTTTGGGGAAAAGGTGAAAGGGTAAGGGTTAAAGGTTTTTTCTTGCCCCTTTTCCCCTTCCCATTTTCCCCTTAACCCTGTTTTGTCACTACTCTTCCTCTGCTTTACCTGGCTCATCTTTCCAGCGTCCTGCTTTTTTGACGGCTTCTGCTAACAAAAACTCAATCTGAGCATTGACGCTGCGGAGTTCGTCAGAAGACCATTTTTCTAGCCGTTCGTAAAGTTTTTCATCCAGACGTAGCAAAAATCGTTTCTTTTGTCCCATTTCCTAGTTATATAGGGTACCAGCATTGATCACGGGTTGGGCGGTTTGCTCCGATGTTAAGACAACCAACAAATTATTAATCATTGAGGCTTTGCGCTCATCATCCAATTCCAGCATTTGTTCTTGACTAAGACGGTTCAAAGCTTCATTTACCATACCTACTGCTCCCTCGACAATCTGCCGACGCGCATCAATTAAGGCTTTTGCTTGTTGTCTTCGTAGCATCATTTGCGCGATTTCTGGTGCATAGGCAAGGTGAGAGAGTCTGGCTTCAATTACTTCCACACCTGTAACTTCTAACCTGGCTTGGAGTTCTTTTTGCAAAGCCTGAGCGATTTCATCGGGGATTCCCCGCAGCGAAGGCGTGGCTGTATCGTCTGGGCTGTCATAAGGATAGCGAATTGCTAACGCCCGAATTGCAGTTTCACTTTGAATCGCCACAAATTCTTCATAGTCATCCACTGCAAACTTAGATTTAGCAGAATCAAAAACCTGCCAGACGACAACCGCGGCAATTTCAATCGGGCTACCTTCGGCATCGTTGACTTTAATAATTTTGCTGTTAAAGTTGCGTACCCGCAACGAAATTTTTTGCTTGCTAGCAAAGGGATTTGTCCACCAAAAACCTGATTCGCGAACTGTTCCCATATATTTGCCAAATAACACCAAAACTACCGCTTGGTTTGGCTCAACGCTAAAGAATCCTGATATTGATGGGATGACAACTGCAATTAATGCCGCAGCCAAGGGAGCAAGAAATTCTGCAGCGCTATCTTCACCTATCAAGTCTGTAACCTTCAAACCTCTTGCCAGTAAAGCTTCTAGCCCCTGTACCCTAGACCAAAGATACCACCCTCCCAGCAACGCGATCGCAATCACCACAGCCAACATAATAAAGCCGTTGACTTTGAACGCCGGAAATTCCTTGATTTTCGGTTCCATAATCTTTGTAATAGTAATTTAATATCTCGATGATATCATCGAGATATCAAAAATGTGGAACCACCCAAATTTAGATTGGGGAAAGGTTAAAGGGAAAAGGGTAAGGGACAAAAACCTTTCTCCTTTACCCTTTACCCTTTTCCCCGCTTCCGTTGCCTTGGCGTACTACTAAATTTCGCGGGCAGAGGAAAACCAATGCCCAATGCCCCATGCCCAATGTTTACTTCAAACTCCCAACACAATCTTAGAGTCGTTGGAGGAAGCTGTACTCACCATCGCAGAATATTCGCCGTTATAGTTGGTAAATGCCAATGGCGCTCTGCGAATATTAGAAAGACGAATTTGCCAATCAGAAACTTCCTCGTAAGTAAGATGACGAGTATTGGAAGTAGTTGTCCATACCCCCCAAAGGCAAGTATCTTCAAACTGCAGCATTCCTGTTTTACGTAAGTTACAAGATTGCGGGGTTCCGGGTAAGGGAATAATGCTGTAGCAGGAAGTTTGAAATTCTAATTGTGGGTTAATCTCTACCAGTTCATCCACAAGTTCCGAAATTGCTTCTTCCAGGCGCAACAAGTCATCATGGTCATCATCTGGTAGCCCGATGATGATGCCATAAGTAACAACTGGTATACCAGTGCTAACTACAGATTTCATCAATGTACAATGCTCCTGCCAAGGTAGCAGTTTCTTATATGCTTCTCCTCCAAACACAGGACGTTCAGCAGGGATATAAGCCAAAGGACAACCAACCTTACCATCCCAGCCAAACAAGGCTGCAATTAGTTCTTCATCTGGTCGCAGGTCGGTGCTGTCATAGTTGCGTCCAGCACCGAGAGTTGTTTTCCGCAGTTCTAAACCATTGGGCCACATGAGAGTGATTCCCATCTCCCGCGCCCCATTGGTAATTTCCAATATTTCTTCTCGTCCTCCAGGGAACAGCCCACGGGCGAGGAATTGATCGGAACCGATATTGATCGACACAGCCCCCGCCTGTTTCTGAATCTCTAACCATTTGAGGGCTGTAGCTGGAGACATTCTGCGAAAGCCAGTCCCGTAGGTGGGTGTCATGCAAAAATCACAGGTGCGATCGCATCCAATGTCTGCAACTAAGGAACCAACAGGTACAAATCCTTGGACGTTGGGGAGTGTCCCTAAGCATTCTTTTGCTACTTCCAAAGAGGGTAGCGCCCACTCATCAGGACTTTTAGCTTTAGTTTTCCGAGGATACTGTCTACCATCAGCGAGAATCACACCTGTGAGTTCTTCTCTTGGAGTTTTGCCCAGTACATAGTCGAAAATCGCCCAGTTTGCTCCCCCAGATTTATCCTGAACTACTGCTGTTGCGCCAGCTTTGAAGTAATGCTGTGGTTCCGCTAACGCATCCGAACCACCCACAACTATGGGGCGATCGCCTTTCGCTAAATGCTCAATCACCATACAACTAACTTGGCGGTCTTGAGAGAAATTGACTGTAATACCCCAAGCATCATAGGCTTCGGGGTCGAGGGTGAAAATTTTTCCCCCGACGTATGTTTTCCTCAGGGTCATCCCTTTCCAAACAATCTCTCCAAATTCTTCACTATAATTGTCATCTCTGAGGTTGACCAAGCGCGCATCAAATCCACCAGCTTGCAAGTCAGCTAGCAACACTTGCTTACTAATTAAAGAGCGATGTCTATATAAAGAAGTCCAATTTTTGCCTTCTGCATCGTAGAGTCCTGTTGCTGGCGGTTCAATTAGTCCAATTGTCGGACGCTTCTTGTTTGTCATAGTCGAAGGTGCAGTATGGGGGATAAACGCAGAGTTGTTTTGTTGTGTCATATTGGTAGTCTTGAAGAAACAGTTTGCAAGTGCAATATTTAGGCGATCGCTAAAACTTTTATTTATTTGCCCTTACAAAAAATAACTAATTGTTGGGCTATTAACATCATCAATTTTGAATTTTGATGCATAAATTAACATAATCAAACATCTAATTATCAAAGTTTTTTCGGGTGATATCTTTCTCAAGATTTAATGGCAAAAAAGACAGCAGCATTCAAGCAGATGAGTATTGATGTTGTTCATCAAATCAAGCAATAAACTATTGTTTCTATAGGGGACAATGGCTTAATAATTAAAACAGAAACTTATTTTGATGTTTTGTTAATGCCTAACCAATACTACTTGGTTAAGCATTTTGAACTCAAAGTTAGTTTTGGGTTAAAGGTTTGTTATTTCCCTTTTCCCATTCCCCTTTTTCCCCTTAACCTAAAAATATTGACTGCCTAACCCTATATTGATTTCAAATCAATTAAACTCTTTGGCAAAGAATTAAGCCAAACCATTGCTGTGGATCTGTCCAAGTTTTTACAGTTTTTAACCCTTGCATCTCCAATTGTTTTTGCATATTTGCTAAATCAAACTTCCGCGAGATTTCGGTGAGAATACTTTCACCTGCTTGAAAGGAGACTTTTAAATCTAAAATTTCTAGATTCACCCAATGCTTTTTTTGACAACGGAGATACATCTCAATTTGAGAATCAGCTTGATTATAGATAGCTTGATGGGTGAATAAGTCGATATCAAAATTACCTTGAAAACGCCAATTTAAATGGGATAGCATATTTAAATTAAAAGCTGCCGTTACTCCCTGAATGTCGTTATAAGCAGGCTCTAAAATTTCTTTGGGTTTTTGTAAATCAATCCCTAAAAGAAAGTAATCGCCTAGTTGTAATGTCCTTGAAATTTGTTTTAAAAATGCATGACAATCTTGTGGCTCGAAGTTCCCCAGAGAACTACCTAAGAAAAAAATCATCCGTCTATAGGCGAATGTAGATTCTAGTTTGACTAATGCTTGCTCGTATGTTGCTATTAATCCATTGATAGAAAATGTCGGATATTTTTGCTTGAGATTGAGGACAGTAGATTTGAGAATTCCTCCACTCACATCGATAGGTATATATTGACAATACTTGGCAATTTTTTGATAAGCATCTAACAAAAACACTGTTTTTGTAGAACTACCACTACCTAATTCTACTAATTCACAAACACCTGTAATTTGAGCAATTTCATCGGCACATTGCTTTAAAATTAAGGCTTCTGTGCGGGTTGGATAATATTCTGGTAGTTCACAAATTTGTTCAAATAATTCTGAACCGCGATGATCGTAAAAATACTTTGGCGGTATTTTTTTGGGAACTTGAGTTAATCCTTGAATGACATCTGTACCATCTTGATTAATCAGATCATGGTGACGCTTAAGACTTATTAAAGATGTAACTGACATTTGTGTTTCTGAAGTACTGAATGTTGGACAAAATTAGAGTTTTGGCTACTTTTATATAGAAAAAGTAGACCTAAAGCGAGGTCATCTCAAAACTTTGAGTTTTTATTGCAATCCTTGCAGGACTTGCAAAATTACTTATGAAGCTAGGGAACAACCAACAAGTATCAGCCAACAGAAAAGAAAAACTTACAAATGTACTCTGGCTTTCAAAAATGAAAGAAGATTTTTATAAAAGCTAGAGTAAATACCCGTAATAGTATATTCACATTCAACAGATAAGGTCAAGTCAAAAATAACAACACTTCGGTGAAAAACAACTTTTCTGAATTTTTATTGGTGTAAAAGTACCACTGAGAACGAGATTCAAATAATATTTATCCAGCCACTCTCTGCAAAAAAATAGGCTCTCCTATACCAGTTATAAAAAATTAATACTTGATATTAGGTTAAATCCTTACATAGTCAGAAATTCCAGATAAACAAAGTATATTTTTATTAAATATTTGATGATATTTGATACAAATCTTGTTAAATTAAATCTTTTAAGCTGATACGCACCTAAATCAAATATTTTGGCTATTTTGGCGTTAGGACTGTCAAGAGTCCAGAGTCAAAGGCTAGTTTGGACTTTGGACTCTTGACTTTTGACAACCTGAGTGCGAAATATACAATTTAAATGCTTAACAGCTTAGACATTTTTGAGTGTGAAGTCTGGGATAGCCAAAAAATATAACGTCATTGAAGATTGAGGGATGCAAACCCTCTTATCCCATTTCACTTTAAAAATGATACAGCAGATTGCTAGTTGGTGAGGTATAGATAATCGTTGATTGTCAGGGTAAGGCAGTGCCATTCCCCTACCTGTGTACCTCATTTACCTGAAATACGCTGTACATATGGGCAAGCAGAGGAGGCAGGTTAAAAGTTTTTTCTTGCCCTTTTCCCCTTTCCCTTTTGCCCTTAACCAACAACTATTGCACGCTGTTCTACTTAAGAAGGTCAGGCCCCTTCTGTAACTAGTTCTTCCCTTCTTTGCATTACCAATTCGATTTGTGCGTTCATTTCCGATTCTGTCTGAGATAAAGTCCCAAAAAAGTCGTAGTGATTCAAAGCTTCCAAAATGCCCCAAGTATAATGTCCCTGAGCAAAGTAAACTTGTGGATAGCTACGCAACTTTTCCAGTTCTTGGCTGTAATTCCCCACAACGACAGCTAGAGTATTACCCGCCAGCATCGATTCATCATTACCTGACGCACCTGCGACTAAGAAGCGTTTGATTGGCAATCCCCACTTCAACGCACAATAACGGATGGCATCGCCTTTAGAAGCGCGGATTGGAACCAAATCCAGATACATATTGTGGCTATAAATACCTTTCACATGGAGTTTATGCCGTCGCAAATGACGCATAATTTCTCGGTAGCTCATAGATTTTTCTTCATCAATAAAGTAGCTAATTTTAAACTTACCTTGACCTTCTGCGGGTTGTAGCATCACTCCTGGTAGTTCTGCCATTGCTTGGCGCACTGCGTCTGGTTGCCAACGATAGCTAATATGTCTTTGCCAGTTCATATCCGGAATTATCTGGGGGCCATAGTAAATCTCGCTACCTGTGGAGACAATGAGCAAATCTGGCATAGGAAAGCGATATTCCTCTAACATCTCTAAGGCACTGTCGAGGTTACGTCCAGTCGCAATACCTACTCCAGTAGTGCTACCTTCATTATTTAATCGCACAATTAACTGTTGTAGTGCTTCTGGGTCACCTAAGAGAGTATTATCAATTTCACATACTAAAAAGCGATCGGCAGTTGGTAAGCGGTTGGTTTCGGGAATATTCCAATCAGTGATGTTACTAGCTGGCCCTTGCCGCAAAGGACTGAGTAGAGATTGGACTCTTCTTTGGGGTAATTGACGCACATTTTCCAAATAGCGCTCTACGTGGGTATCCCAAGAGAAATTTTCCCTTACCCTACTTAAACCATTACTAGACCAACGTTGCCATTTTTCGGTATCAGTTAATGCTGTTCGCAAAGCATCTTGAATCTGTTTAATATCGAGGGGATCAATTAGCATACCATTGTCGCAAGCCCCTAGAATATCCCGTGGGCCGCCATCTGATGTGGCAATAATGGGCACACCACAGGCTGTAGCTTCAATTAAAGTTAAACCAAATGGCTCAGTTAATGCCGGATTAATAAAGACTCCCCGGGTTTTTGCCAACAATCGATAGAGTTCTGGTACTTCATCAGCACCGTGGTGTTTGGGATAGGCGATATAACCATAAAGGTCATAACGGTCTATCAACTGGAAAATTTCTGTGAGTACCTGACGCGGCCCTGATTCCATCGTGGTGATGTCATCTCGGTTACCTAAAACCAAGACCAAATTGGCGAGCTGACGCAACTGTGGATCTTCCCCATAAGCTTTTACCAATGTACCAACATTTTTCCGAATCGCCGGACGGGAAAGCGCCATAATCATCGGCTTTTGCGGGTCATGGAGAAATCGCTGCAAATCTTTATAGATAGGCGGTTCCTGCCAATTTTCGGTAACTGGGTAGAAGCGTTCGAGTGCTACTCCTGGCGCAATTACAACCATCCGTTGCGGTTGATAGTGGTCGTAAATACCATACTGCTGTGTGACTTCTTGATTAGTACTAGCAATAATTAAAGCTGCACTAGCAAGAGTAGTTTCTTCAGCTTCAATTCTGGTAGCCATATGAAAATAATTTTCAATGACTTCCGGCTTAGTTCCCTGTTCTAACAATCGTTGTTGTTTCACTCGTCCTAGGGAGTGACCCGTATGCACTAGGGGGATACCTAACCACCCAGCCACCCGACAACCTACATATCCCGCATCAGCATAATGGGTGTGAATCACATGAGGTAATTTACCAATTTGACGCAGATGTTTGAGTAATTCATCTGCGAAGTTATCCAAATGAGGCCAGAGAACTTCTTTGCGGAGATAGCGACGCGGGCCGCAGTTCAGACGAATAATTTGAGCTTTGTCAGAAAGAACTTCTACAGGTTTGGCGTAGTCAGGACTAACTTTTGGGTCGTTAACTAAACGAGTAACTAGGTCTACACGTTCAACTTGAGGGTGTTTCACTAAGGCTTGAGCAAGTTCCAGCACATATTTTATTTGCCCGCCTGTATCAGCATCTCGTCCTAATTCTAAATTGTGACCCCGAATTAACCCATGAACGCTGACTAGTAGAATATACAACCCTGAGCTATGTGACATAGTGCATTCCTCGTCATGACTGCATTCCAGCCTAAGAACAGCATCTACTACAGATAACTGTTAATCGCTACAGGTAAATAAAATTATCCAGGTATTTGCAGATTATAGAACAGATTTCCTCTGAGGATATTAGGGGATGCGGCAACTTGGGGTTCCTTTAACTGGAAATTGCTGGCTCCTTGACTCAATGGAATATTTTGAGACTGCTTTTCTCAACACTCAAAATCTACGACAAAAACAGCCCAAACAAGCTCTGAGCATAAGATTATAGAGAAACCCATAATGGTATTCATAGAGTATCCTCAATGATTCACTGTGGAGATTTCTTAGCCAATTCATCATCAATTAGATGACACCAAGTAGTTAGAATGTTATCTCGGCAGCATTAGATCAGGCTTATCTAAAACGTGAAGCTATTTGTTTATCACACCCCGGAATTGACTCCAACAGATCAAGCCCCAGAATGTGCGATCGCAGTCGATGTTCTGCGAGCTACTAGCACAATGGCTACAGTTTTGGCGGCTGGAGGCGAAGCTGTACAAGTGTTCAGCGATTTAGATCAACTCATGGAAGTCAGTGAAAAATGGCCCCCTCTCAAACGGCTGCGAGCCGGAGAACGTGGTGGTGCGAAAGTCGCTGGCTTTGAATTGGGTAATTCTCCTCTAGATTGCACACCAGAACTGGTACAAGGGAGGCGCTTATTTATCAGTACCACCAATGGTACACGTGCCTTAAAGCGGGTACAAGATGTGCCCACTGTCATAGCAGCAGCCTTGATCAACCGTGCTGCGGTAGTGAAATTTCTCCTAGAAAAGCAACCTGAGACAGTCTGGATTGTCGGATCTGGTTGGGAAGGTAGTTTTTCTTTAGAAGATACAGTATGTGCAGGTGCGATCGCCCATAGTATTTTGCAACATACTCAATTATCACCAGATGACATCGCTGGTAATGATGAAGTGATTAGTGCGATCGCGCTCTACTCTCAATGGCAAGATAACTTATTAGGACTTCTACAACACGCCAGTCACGGCAAACGTTTGCTGCGTCTGGAATGTGATGAAGATCTAAAATACTGTTCCCAAACCGATATTTTAGATGTGTTGCCTATACAGCAAGAACTGGGAGTTTTAAAATCTCTGGGTTAATAATTATACCAATTTTAGATTTTAGATTTTAAATTTTGGCAGCAATGCCTTGCATGGGTTTCCAAGGCCATCTGTTCCGTTCCCAGACTTAACGGAATTGCCCTCGCGTCGTTTTTGACGCGATTGTAGGGACGTTGTTCTCAACGTCTCTATACTATTACAACTGAATTTTACTTTTGCTCTACAATACTAAAGCTCAGACTATGGAGATTTCCCGTGTTAATTAGGTATTAATAGCATAAAATAATACATTATTTTAACTACTTAAATCAATATTACAAAGCATCTTCCACAGCTGTCGTGCTATTTGCGAAAAGTTAGACTAGTAACCACAGGTAACAATCAAAGGAATACTATGATGAGTGACCGTGATTACACATTGATTATTGACAAAAGCGGCAGTATGTCCACTCCTGACCAAGCGGGTGGCAGAAATAGATGGGAGATAGCTCAGGAATCAACATTAGCCTTGGCGAGAAAGTGCGAGCAATTTGACCCTGACGGCATTACTGTTTACGTGTTTTCTGGCAGATTTAAACGCTATGATGATGTGACATCAGCAAAAGTCGCGCAGATATTCCAAGAAAACGATCCGGCTGGGACAACAAATTTAGCTGGTGTACTCCAAGATGCACTCAATAACTACTTTAAGCGCAAAGCTGCAGGTAAAACCAAACCCAATGGCGAGACAATTTTAGTCATTACGGATGGTGAACCTGATGATCGCAAAGCCGTATTTGAGGTGATTATCAATGCTACCCGTCAGATGGAGCGAGATGAGGAATTAGCCATTTCGATGATTCAGGTTGGTTCAGATTCCCAAGCTACTAAGTTTCTGAAAGCTTTAGATGACCAGTTACAAGGTGTTGGTGCTAAATTTGATATCTGCGACACTGTGACTCTAGATGACTTAGAAGAGATGAGTCTTGCAGATGTATTGATGAATGCGATCACAGATTAATCATATTTAATTCTGCCAGGGTTATCTAAATAAATGATGAGCAATGATTGGAGATATCAGCCATGCTAGAAAATCGGGATTACACTTTAATTATTGATCAAAGTGCTAGCATGGCTACCACAGATCAAAAAAATGGTACAAGTAGATGGACAGCATTACAAGAATCAACATTTGCCTTAGCTGCTAGATGTGAAGAGTTTGACTTAGATGGTATTACTATTTATCTATTTGCCAAAGGCTTTAAGCGCTACGATTACGTTACAGCAGCCAAAGTCAAGGAAATTTTTACAGAAAATATCCCTGGAGATACGACCAACTTAGCAGGTGTATTGCAAGACGCAATTAATAACTATTTTAAACGTAAGGCAGCCGGCAAAACCAAGCCAGCAGGCGAAGTAATTCTAGTGGTTACAGATGGGACACCAGGCGATCGCCAAGCAGTATTTGAGGTAATTATCAATGCCACTAAGCGATTAGACAATCCGCAAGAATTGAGAATTTCCCTGATTCAAGTTGGTGCAGATACTAAAGCAACTAAGTTTCTCCATGCTTTAGATGACGAATTACAAAGCGTTGGCGCTAAATTTGATATTTGTGACACCATTACCTTAGACCAATTAGAAGATATGAGCCTGACAGATGTATTAATTCAGGCAATAAATGATTGAGTAATCAGTATTTTTCTCTCGGATGTATAGCAAAAGCTTAATAGCAATCAGAGAGAAATCATAAATTTCGCAAATTATCTTTAGCTGCCCTATTTAATTCAATTTTGACTAGATACTTGGAGACATTAGAAATGCTAGACAATCGTGATTACACTTTAATTATTGATAAAAGCGGGAGTATGGCTACCCCCGATCAAAAAGGTGGTAGAACCAGATGGCTAGCTGCACATGAATCAACTTTAGCCCTAGCTAGTAAATGCGAACAATTTGATCCAGATGGGATTACTATTTATGTCTTTTCTGGTAAATTTAAACGCTATGAAAATGTAACATCTGCGAAAGTATCACAAATTTTCCAAGAAAACGATCCATCTGGAACTACTGATTTAGCTGGAGTACTAAAACACGCAACTGATGATTACTTTCAACGTAAGGCTGCTAATCAAACTAAGCCCAATGGTGAGACAATTTTAGTAGTTACTGATGGAGAACCAGACGATCGCAAAGCTGTAATGAAAGTGATCATCGAAGCTTCCCGGAAGATGGATCGCGATGAAGAGTTAGCGATTTCTTTCATTCAAGTGGGTACAGATGCTAATGCTACTCGCTTCCTCAAAGTCTTAGATGATGAACTCCAAGGAGCTGGTGCGAAGTTTGATATCTGCGACACAGTTACAATGGAAGATATGGAAGATATGAGTCTTGCAGAAGTGCTACTCAATGCCATAAATGACTAAAGCCAAGTAGCCATCATTCCTGCTGTATAGCAATTAGGGATGAAACAGGACGAGGAACTATGGGCTAGAGACTAGTATAGGCATAAAGTGGTGTTAATCTTGTTTACAGGAATCAGATAATGGATGCCATTGATAAGCTGTTAGCTGAACTCAAAAATGAATATCAGGAACCAAAACCCTCTCAACCTCAGCCACAGCCACAGCCTCAGCTAGGTATAGCCCAACCTGCAATCCCAACATCACCAAAAGCAGCCTCATTAATTGATAACCTTTTGGACGAAGTGAAAGCAGATTTTGCCCAAGTCGATGCAGCTGAACAATTGCAAAGACAGCAAGAATTAGAGCAAGAACGTATTCGCCAAGAACAACTGAAAGCAAAACAACTAGCAGCTTTGAAAAAACAGGCAGAAGAATGGCTAGCTAAATTAGATCCATTTTCACCTGAAGGGCTGTGGTTTGAAAGATTTGCTGAAGGATATCCTTCAAAATTAGCAGCAGCAATTGAATATTTGCAAAACAATTAGTAGGATGCGTTAATAACGCATCCTAAATTTTATATTTCTTCTTCCTGTTTCCTCCCTACGCAAATAATTTCAGAAATTAAGGCGGATTCTTATATTGCACTGCAAGTAGGTGCAGAATTGCTAGATACGGGAGGAATAGTATTCACAGAATTCGCTATTAGCTCTAATTGTCCATTACTATTAACTGTCCATCCTTGAGCCTCAATAATTACGGATGGTGTATTTTGAGATATTTGCGGCAACACTTCTTGTTTGTTACCTCCTACTTTTGCCTCTACTCCTACTTTTGGCGACAACTCACGTAAATCTGTCCAAACAGTCTTGCCAAGAATAGCGTCAGTAGGGTTTTCTGGTAATCCACCCCGTCCTGTGACGACAAAATTATTGGCGCGATCGCCTCGACAACTAGCAGCAATTTGTTGATTAGAGTCTACAATATTTTTTGATAATTCTATATTGGCAATATTTTTACTAGTTTCTAAGTTAGTAATGGTGACAATACCATTCACCCCAAATTGTGAACTTGCATCAATTTTGCTATCTGGAGAAAAGAAAATGCCTTGAGTTTGTATTTGAATATTACCTCCTGGCCCAAATACAGCATTAGCTCTAATATCACTGTGATTGTGAGCTAAAACAAAATCAGAATTAATATAAATATTGCCACCACCACCATTACTATCTAACACACTAGTACTAATTAAACTATTGTTATTGAGCAACAATAAATTACTAGTTATGTTTAAATTACCACCACCAGTTTTAGTAGAAGTTGCAACAATGTTGCCTTGATTAGTTTTTATTTGTCGAGAGTTAATCGTGATATTTCCAGCTTGACCTAAACCTGCACTATTAGTAGATATACGAGCTTGATTATTCAACTGCAAAATATCACTTGTAACTTGAATATTACCGCCATTGCCTTGTGATTCTGCTTTAGCTTCGCTAAAAGCGCCCGTAAATAATCCATTACTATAGCCATCAAACAGCATAGAACGGGCATCAATATTAATTAAACCTGCATTGCCTTTACCTGCAGTACTAGTAGTTAAGTAAGCGCCAGTCGTAAATTCTAGAGAGTCAGCATTAATATTAATACTGCCACCATCACCACTGCCTTTAGTGTCAGCAGATATTTGACTACCATTGCGAGCAGTTAATGATTGTTGCACATTTAAAAATATATTGCCGCCACCACCAGATAATGTAGATGCGGTGATGCTAGCAGGATTTTCCGCGGAGGTGTTATCTAGTAAAATAGCACCAGCTGCAATTTGAATATTCCCAGCTTTTCCTTGCCCTGGGGAAATATTAGAGTTAATGCTGTGGAAATTACTAGCACTAATAATGCCACCATCTTTAAGAGTTAAATTGTCAGTTGCGATCGCTAAGTTACCGCCATCGCCATTGCCTTGAATTGCACTAGCAAATAAACCACTGCGTCCTTGTTTGCTATACCCTACAGCTTCTATATCAGTAGCTTTGACTGTCAAATTCCCTGCATTTCCAGAGCCAGCAGTACTACTAGCAATTTGACCTCCATCTATCAGGCGCAAGGTTTGGGTATCTAGGTTTAAGTTTCCCCCCTTACCTGTAGCATTGGATGTGACAGTAGTAAATATCATGCTAGGAGCTTTACTAGAACTACCTATGAGCTCTACATCATTTGCCTGAATATTTAAATCTCCTGCGTTTCCAGAACTAAACGTACCTGTACCAATTTGAGCGCCATTGATCAACTGTAAACTTTGGGTATCAATGAATAAATTACCACCATTCCCCTTAGCTCCTGATTCTACATTTGCTAATAAACCAGTGGGTGACCCTCCTGGAGAACTACCACTTAGTTGCATCTGATTTGCTTTCACTTGCACAGTTCCCGCATTTCCAGAGCCAAAGGTTAGTGCTGCTATCTGTGCGCCACCAGCCATTTGCAAGCTGTCGGTATCAACCAACAATTGACCGCCATTACCCGTGGCTCTTGATTCCACATTGGCAAATAAGCCACTGGAACCCACACTAGCTGCACCTCCTACTAACTCTATCTCTTTTGCCTTAACAGTTAAAATTCCTCCATCTTTTGAATTGAAGGTGCTGACTGCCATCCTAGCGCCATTAGCAACATATAAGTTTTGCGTATCAATAGTTATATTACCGCCAGCGCCTTGGGTACCAGATTCTGAATTAGCAAATATGCCACTGGAAATCCTGCCTGAAGCACCAATTAACCGTATATTTGTTGCATTGATTTGAATATTCCCGGCATTTCCGAAGCCAAATGTATTAGAAAATGCCTGTGCGCCATTATTAATTAATAAGTTATCTGTTTCAATTACTAAGTTACCGCCATTACCTGTGGCTCCGGGTGCAACTGGTGTAAATAAGCCGCTAGGACCCGCAACACGCGAATCACCAGTCAATTCTACTTCTTGGGCTTTAACTTTTAAAGTTCCGGCATTACCAGAACCAAAGGTGCCACTAGAAATCTGAGCGCCACCAGCAACCAGCAAACTTTTTGTATCAATAAATAAATTGCCGCCATTACCGATGGCTCCAGGAGCCACATCGGTAGATAAATAAGTAATAAAAGGAATTGGTGATAGCGAACTGCCACTGACTGCTACAGAATCTACTCCCTTAATGTTCAGTGTTCCACCAGAACCATTACCCAAAGTATTTGCCAACATCGCAGAGGCATCTTTGATTTGGATATTACGCCCCTGTAACTTGATAGTACCGCCACTATTGCCGCTGACTTCTAGGGAGGCTGCTTGCGAAAGGTTAATGTCTTGAAAACTATTAACATCCTCATAACTCAATTCCCAACCAGAGGTAATAGGATTGAGTTTGACAAAACTGTTTGTGCCAACACTTCCTAGCTCAATTCGTCCTTCTTGTGCAGTCAGATTACCCCCTGCGATCGCAATATCTCCACCTACCAAAGCGAGGGTTTTCTGTGACTGTACCTGAAGTCCTACAGGTCTATTGTCTGTAATTACAGAAAAGTTATCTTGATTAAAACCTGTATTATTTCCTGGGCCATTAACAGTAATCATGCCTGTATTAGTAGGCCCATATTGCAACCCCAACGGAATACTAACTGTCAGCAGAGTGTGTGTTTGAGGACTGGTAGCACTAAATTCACTACCATCAGTAAATTTGATGCTGTTGGCTGTTGAGGCAATCAAAGAACCACCAATATTTAAAGAAGCATTAGCGCCAAAAACAATACCATTAGGGTTGATGAGAAATAGGTTAGCTGTGCCTTGGGTACGAATTAAACCATCAATATTTGAGATAGCGCTGCCAGTGATGCGGCTGATAATATTTTGAATATCAGTAGAGTTATTAAAAGATGATGTTTGTCCTGTGAGCAGGGAAAACTGTTCAAAGCTGTGAAATAAATTATTACCTACTCTAGTGCCGCCATCGATGTTAAAGGTTGCATCATTTGTAGTGACAATTGTATTAATAGGTAGAGAATTATCTGGAATCACTTGTGCCGCAGCAGTTAACCTGATATTTGCTAACGACCAGATAACAAGAGGTAAGCCCAGCAAAATTTTGAGGTTGACAAATTTGCTCTGTTTTTTCGTCGTTAGCATAGTTGTTGCATTTCTCTTGTTAGACGACATCATCTTAGCTACTGAGTAACTAAAAGTCTTCTCTAATCTCAAAAATTAAATAACTGATTGCTCAAAAGGTGGCGCTCAATTGCTCCCGTTTTGACAATCCCCTCAATCAAGGGAAATTTGTGTTAGAAGAACCCCGATTTCTTCAAGAAACCGGGGTTAAGGTTTGTTGCTGATCTGAACCGCATTAGTAGACATCCAAGATTCTTAATCAGTCCAGTGTCCTTACACAAATTTTACGAAAGTTCTTGCCTAAAGTTCTTTAACTGGTGGTATTTGGTTCATCCCAACCACCAGTACCAGATCCACTACCAGTACCAGATCCACTACCAAATCCACTCCCATCACCCCAACCACCTACAACTATTTCAGCTTCTTGATCACTGAGTTGGCTCAATTCAAATAGCTGGATCGTTTTGCTATTTTCTTGATTGTATGGGTAATTATTTTTGGGAAATTTTGCCTTCATATTATTCTTTAAAATTTCTAGTATTTTGCTGATGATTTATAGTCTAAATTTCTTTGATTTTTCAATGCATATTTTGTTTTTAACTAAGATTAGTTGACAATCTTACTCTGGTGACCTTATAAGATAACAGGATAAATATTACCAACCACCAGAACCACCACTACCACCAGAACCACCGCTACCACCAGAACCACCACTACCACCAGAACCACCGCTGCTCCAAGCTAGTGATGTTTCGCCTATATTTGATTCGGGAACAATGGAGATGCTAACTTGTATGCTGACAATCTCTGTACCGCCTACTACTAATTCCAATTCTTCGTCGCTAAGTTCAGTCAGTTCTACTAGTTGCATAATTTTGCTATTTTCCTTTGCTTTTATAGAATTATCTGGCATTAAGGTCTTCATAAATAGGTTGTCTATATTGATAAATATATTTATATATTAACGATATTCTTGTGTAAGAAACACTCTTAAGTAACTTATTTTTGTAATTTTAATATTCAAGGTGACTTTTATAAAAACTATTTATTGATGCCGTATAAATACTTTGCTTTAGATTTTTATGTCAGATTTTTTCTGATATAAAAAACAAAGCATAGGAGTATTTAAAGATAGTTAACAGTATTTTTGCGTAACTGTTTAGAGCAACTTTATCTAAATTAAATAGTGAAAACTCGCATTTAAGTCAAAATATCTATAGGATTCATTGAAAGCGGCGGGAAACTCCATCCCCTTGTGGGTGGAGAGGGACAGCCGCCCCGCCGCTTGGGGCATTGGGCATTGGTAATTTCTTCGCCATGCCCCATGCCCATACCATCTGTCGCATTCTTTTTTTAAATTGGTATAACTTGGCAAAGCAGCAATTATATTTTCGTAATCCGACAAACCACTCAAGTAAAATAGCTGTACTTACCATTCTCTTAATGTTCTTATTTGATGAACAATCCTCAGTATTTATGGTTACCATCGCCCAGAGAAGTAACTTTGTCACCAAATGAGGTTCATGTTTGGTGTATAAATCTTGACAAATCAGTAGAGGAGTTGCAATATTTAGCAACAATCCTCTCTAGCGATGAATTTGCTCGTGCTGAAAGATTTTATTTTCCAGAACATCGCCAACGTTTTATTGCTGGTCGTGGTAGCTTGCGGACTATATTAAGTTGTTATTTGGGAATTTCTCCCCAAGAAGTGCAGTTTGATTATGAACCTCGTGGTAAACCACTATTGGCAAGTAAATTTTCTTACAGTGGATTGACGTTTAATTTATCGCACTCCCAAAATTTAGCTTTGTGTGCAGTTAGTCAAAATCGCCAAATCGGGATAGACCTAGAATATATTCGCCCCATGTCGGATTTGGAATCTCTGGCTCAACGGTTCTTTTTACCAGGAGAATATGATCTAGTGCGATCGCTATCTCCAGAGCAACAATCTTCAGTATTTTTTCGTTATTGGACTTGTAAAGAAGCTTACTTAAAAGCCACAGGCGAGGGCATAGCGCAGTTAGAGCAAATTGAAATTTCCCTCACGCCTACAGCATCAGCTAAGTTACAGACAGTAACAGGCTGGAGTTTACTAGAAATACCCGCTGCTGACAATTATGCAGCTGCTGTAGTTGTAGCTGGTGTTGGCTGGGATTTGAAATGCTGGCAATATAGAGAAGTTAAGGATTAGGGATTGGGGAGACAAAGGAGCAAAGAATTTTAAATTCTGTGTTACACATCGATTATTTTTAATAACGTACATCTGTATCTTTATCCCTATATTTACAGCTTTTTCAAGTAGATAAATAACATAGATATAGACACAACAATGTTGTGCCTATATCGATTATGTTTCCTTTTCTTAATTGTTGGCAGAAATTTGGGAGTTAGTTCCACTTTCAAAGAAAGTGAGATTTACTTAACTTGCTGAATTGACAATTTGGTTCTAGAAAATGAAATTCTTCGCAGTCAGATTATTACTGGAAACGTTACCCAGTGTCAACAATTTCTGGAATTGATTGGGAGTGCTATCACCACCTGCATTCACACTCACAACCGTATTAGAACCAATTTGCTCTTTTTTCACATAACTACTGAAAGGATTAGAACTCTTAAAATTGGTGCCTTCAATAATTTTGTTGAGGTCAATTATATCTGCTCCAGAATCAAAATATTGAATCCAATCGCCTTTTTCTGCAATATTTTGATAGACAAATCTGTCCTTACCTCCTGAGCCATGTAAGATATCACTACCTTTACCACCAATCAAAATATCATCACCTTCACCAGCTTGGAGGATATCGTTACTATCACCTCCTTTAAGGGTATCGTTACCATCACCCCCTTGGAGAATGTTGCTAGTTGCAATACCTTGGAGAGTGTCAGCTCCTCTAGTCCCACGCATGAGATTAGGCCCGGACATAGTTGTGTTCATAGCAGTTGCATTCAACTGGCTAGATATCTCGAAAGCACCAACATCTACTTTGCTATCTCGCGCCATCCCGCGTGCGTCAATGGTGGGTATACCAGCACCTACTTTACCAGTATTAATAGCGGGGCTACCAGCTAGAAGAGGATGAACTAGCATACCTCCGATATTTTGTAAGGTGCCAACCAGAGGATCAACTATCCGACTACCGGAAACAACTCGACGACCTTGTTGAGGTGCTGGAAATTCAATGTTTCCACCCCCATCTTTGAGTTGATAGCCTACTTGTTTTTGTGATGCATCACCAGCATTATTGTTAGCAACGATGGAATTAGTAAGGGTGACAGCAGCAGATGGATCGCCAATCCAAACTGCCCCACAAGCGCGTCCGGCGGAGTTATTTACAATAGTGGAATTCGTAATGTTGACGGGGGCAGTTTTATCGGTATTGACAAACAGTGCGCCACCAGCATCCTTAGTCACCTTATTCGTGGAAAAGGTACTGTTAATAAAATCTTTCTTTCCGCCACCATCTAACCATACAGCCCCTCCTTGTTGCTCGGATATATTATTGGCAAATGTAACGTTACGGACTGTAAGATTGTTATTTGCTCGTAATGCGCCTCCGCGAGCAACACCTTTGCTATCTAAGCTGGCTGTGTTACCTACAACAGTGCAGTTTTCCAAAAGCATCTTGTCTGCACCGTAACTATAGAGGAAGAGTGCGCCGCCTTCTCCTTTAGTTTTATTGCCTTCAAATCGACTATTGCGAATGGCGATCGCACCACCCACAGGAGTACCTGGCCCGACTGGATCGCATCCATCAGTAAAGACTGCACCACCACCAGTACCACCAGCTGAACTGTTATTTTGGAAGAGTGATTTGTCTATAGTTAATCCCCCTAAGAGGCTATAAATTGCACCACCATTAACACCTTTGTTATTGGTAAATTTACAACCTTTAACAGTTAGATCACCAGAACCTCTGGTGGCGATCGCTCCACTACTAAAGCCAGATTTCGTTAAAGTACCATCATTGCTGTCAAAGGTGCTGTTAGTGACTACGCCTTTACCGCTATACCCGATATTGATGGCTCCGCCTTCACCACCGCGATTGTAGTTAAATTTACAGTTATCAACTGTTATGCTGCCATAGTCAACAACTTTCACAGCCCCACCTTTTTCGGTTGAGTAGCCGTTGGTAATGCTGAGGTTCCGCAGCGTAGCATTGATATGTCTGCCAACTTCAAATACTCTTGTGGCATTATTGCCGCTAATTTTTAAATTTGCTGCGCCTGCACCATCAATTGTCAAATTCTTTGTAATGTTCAGTTGCCCACTTGTAAGTGTAATTGTTTTGTTAGCAAGAGTAGAGGCAAACTTGATAGTGTCACCTGCTTGTGCAGAGGCGATCGCAGATCGTAAAGAACCTGCTCCATTATCGGCAGTTGAAGTTACGTTAATAATAGCCATGCTTTGAATTCCCTTATAGAACAACGGTTTTTCATCGACTGTTTTGAGAAAATCACCACTAAGCAGTGATTTATCAAAAGTCGATTCATCGTTTCACACGATGGGATTCAGAGCACCCTGTTTTGTAGATATCTTCGAGCTAAATTTTAAACTCCAAATAGTTGGAAATATTTAGCTCATATTGACTGAAAATTTGCTAACATCACCAATTTTCCCTGATTTACAGATGCTGCAATTGATCCTTGTGTTGATTTAGTTGATTCCACAGGATTAGCTTTCTGCACATTTTATAACTTCACCCAAACTTTTATCGCTATGATAAAATTACGTAGATTTCAGTTACCGAAGTAACTTTATCTATTTTCTTTTGTCCAGCCAAATTTACTTAGACGATGTTACACAATTTGTCTTCTTTATGCAACCTTTATAAAAAAATAATCTGATATTTTTATCACCGAATTGCAGATTTATAGGCTATTTAGAGCAAATTAAAGAATAACTATGTAAGAGTGAATAAAAATTAGTAGAATATCTCAAAACGAGGAATTAGTGATGTCTACACTATTTAGGTTGCCAAAAATGTTGGTTGCGATCGCCACTCTCTGCTTAAACAAATATTGATGTAGAGTAACGTATTATTATACATCATATTCACATAGATTACCGCTTTACTGACATACTGATAATTAAAACGATAATTCTTCTACCTCAGCCTGAGATATTGTTAATTGTGGTGCATAAGTTCCAGATAAATATGCTCTAAACGTACAGGCTGACGGGCTATAGAATCAATGGCTATCCCCTCGAAGCGTGCAATAATTTCCTTTAATTCCAAAGGTTCAGGTAACCAAAAGGCTAAATCGTTACCATAACGCCGATGAGTGAAACCATATTTTTCGGCGCGTGCGATCGCTTGTGCTTCAAACTCAGTCTGCATTAACACAATTTCTTGGGCTGGAATCAATGTACGTAATTCTGCTAAACTACCCTCAGCCAAGATTCGGCCATTTTTCATAATTCCAATTCTCTGGCAAAGACGTTCTGCTTCATCTAATAAATGAGTTGTGAGCAAAACTGTAATTCCTTGATTTTTGAGTTGGCGGATTAATTCCCAAACTTCATATCTGGATTCAATATCTAAGCCTGTAGTCGGTTCATCCAGAATCACTAGCTGTGGTTGATGTACTAAAGCGACTGCAATATTTAACCGCCTTTGCATTCCCCCGCTAAGTGTCTCTACAGGATATTTTGCTTTATCTAGTAAATTGACAGCTAACAGAGTTTCTCTAATTCTTTTATGGCGAGTTTCGCGGTTTAAACCGTAAATATCTCCAAAAAACTGGAGATTTTCTGCACAAGATAGGCTTTTGTAGAGTAAATTTTCTTGAGGTGCAACACCAATTATTCTTTTGGTCGCGGCGGAAATTGGCTGATGATTGATGGTAATATCACCACTGTCTGCATTCAATAAATTACAAATAATATTGATTGTTGTGGTTTTACCTGAACCATTGGCACCGATTAAACCGTAAACTTCTCCTGGCTCAATATGCAAATTTAAATTGTGGAGAACCTGGTTTCTACCATAGGATTTATTTAAATTTTTAATAATTAACATTGTGATTTTTTATAATCGCCTTTCTACTATCAGCATCCGCCAATAAGATAGCCAGCCACCGACAATCACAATCATAGCAAAAACCAATAAAAACCAAAAGTGTGAGCCTATATCACTAATTCCTTCGCCTTGAGATGAAACTCCTACGAGGGCTTCATTCATGTGATAAATAGGATTGAATTGAGCGATATTAATTAATGTGGGAGGAAATAAAGCTGCTGGTAAAAATGCTCCACCAAGGATTAATAAAGGTACTCCAAAAGCTGCTACTAAAGAGTTAACATCTTCAATACGACGTGCTAATTGTGTACCTAAAATAAAACCTAAACCCACATAAGCAATGATAGTTAATAAGATAATAATTAATCCTAATAAAATAGAACCTTTAAAAGTAGCGCCCCAAAATGCAGCAATAGTATAAATTAATATTGCCTGACCGATACCAATGCAACTATGGGCCAGAAAAATTCCTAAAAAGTAGGAAATTCCGCTTAAGGGAGCCAGAAACAGGCGTTTGATGGTTTTTTGTTCTCTTTCTGCAACAACAGTGGCGACAGTTCCACCCAAACAGCTAAAAAACATTGCTGCACCTACTAAAGTTGAGGGTGCAGCATATTCAAAAGCAGTATTGATGGGGAGTTTTGCCCGTTCTGCTAAAATAAATCCGCTCAGAATCAACACCGATATGGGGAATATACTCCAAAAAATTAAGCTGCGTCTGCGGCGCAATAGTTCAATTAGTATGCGTTGAGTTACAGCTATAATTTCACGCCAATATTTCATAGGAGAGGGAACAGGGAACAGGGAATAGGAAACAGTAACGCACCACATTCTATACTTTGCTTGGTGCGTTGCGCTACGCGACAACACACTACGTGAATTTTAAAAATTGAATATGAGTCTTAAATAAGCTTATCAATATATAACGCCAGCCTGATGACAAGCTGGCGTTTTAAATCTATTAAATTCAGGGACAAAAAATATATATAACTAAAATTCCCTGAAGTTTACTAAAAAATTGGTGGGTAATTTACTTTTACAAAGCGCTGCGGCGAGTGAGTAAGTTCCACAAGAAAACTGCAACAATTGCGCCCAGAACAGCAACTATCACACCTGTAATGCTGAGAGTGGGTGCGGCTAATGCTAGAGTTCCCGTACTGAAGAATACTCCTAGGCTACCACCAACAAATGCACCTATAATACCTAACAAAATTGTTCCTAGAATACCGCCGCCTTGATGACCTGGGTAGATAGCTTTAGCAATAGCTCCAGCAATTAGTCCTAAAACAATCCAAGCAAGAATGTTCATGGTTTGTAAGTTGATAAAAAACTTTTTGTTTTAACCTTTGTTGAGTTAAATCTAACACCTCAAACTTGGCAATCATATCTACCATCAGAATTAATTTATGTTAGCCTGAAGAAATAGCTCCATTTATAAATGTATATAACTTAATTACTGGCGTAGAAAGGAAACAGTAAATGGCTAGTACAACAAGGCAAAAGTAAAAAGAAAGAATACTTATACCACAAGCCTTTTAGCAATTACAGATGGTCTGTTTATTTACGCCAGCCTGTACTAGGTAAATATTTTAGTAAAAATAAATCGGTACTCAAATACGGTACAAGTTACCGACTGACAACTCTACTGGCTGCCTAATGTTAAGCCTCAAAATTTCTCGGATAGCTGTTATCTATTACTATAGGACTCAGATTTGATTTCTGAAAAAATCTAAGTATATGTAGGGTGCGTTATCACGAAGTGATAACGCACCGTATTCTGAGCTTTGGTGCGTTGCGCTGCGCGACAACACACCCTACGTATTTGTTCAAGAATCAAATATGAATCCTATATCTCCTAAAAATCTATCAATATAAATAGCCGTAATTCATCCGCAAGATAGTTAACTATATATTGAATATGTATCTAAAATTTTATTCAAATACGCAGTTTATAGGAAAAAATTATGATTGGTGTACTTTGGACTGTTGCAGTTGTACTATTTATCTTTTGGGCTTTAGGATTAGCATTGCATATTGCAGGTAATATAATTCATGTATTGTTACTTTTGGCAATTGCGATCGCAATATATAATTTCCTGAAATCACGCACAGCTTTTTAGTCCTTTAGAGACAACTTATAATAAGTTTCGTAACATAGTTTGGTGCAATTACCGACTTACTCACATCAAAGTCTAAGCTTGGGAGATGGCTTGGACTTTTGATTTTTGACAGGCCTTATACCAGGATATTTAATTTAGGGCTTATCAGCTGATTCAGCCCCTAAAACCTGAGTAATTTTGTGAATCAAAATTTCACTTAGAGTACTCCAAGTAAAAAAATGCTCAATTGTCATTGCGAATGGAGCAAAGCGGAATGAAGCAATCGCATAGACTCGCTCGTAGTTGCAAGATTTTGCGATTGCTTCTCTGCGAGACGCTACGCGAACGCTACACTCCGTTTCGCTCGCAATGACAGGTTTTGGATCGTTTATTTTTTGGAACACTCTTACACTAAAAACAATAGAGACTGTATTGTACAGTCTCTAGAAAGTTGGAGGAATACGCAGAATTAATTTTTACCAAAATTAGCTTACAAATTACTAATGTTGTGTATCTTGAGATGGCAATGCAGGTAATTGTAGCGATTTTTCCATATCAAATCGCTGTTCAATATTGCGAAGAAAATAGCCATCTACCATAGCAGCGCCTAAGAGTCTTCCTAATTCATCGCGGCTAGTGGTAATGAATGACTGATATCTATCATGAGGTAAATTACCTAACATTTCCACAATTGCACGTTGAATTAACTGTAATACTGCTGGGGAAGAAGGTTGAGACAGTTGAGCAACTGTTTCAGGGGACAAAGATTGCACGTATTGCCATAAATTATTTTGAGTATTTGCTTCAGATTCAAAATAATCTGGTTGGCGGCGGGAAAGATTACTCATAGTATTAAGATTAATTTGCGCTTCACTATGAATAAAAATTTATCTGCATTTTGATGGCTGCACAATCAGCAAAACCGAACTGCAAAGGCGGGTTTTTTCTACTCAATTTATTGTAGGGAATTGAGCAATTAAAAATTCAAAGTTTTTTCGACTTTTTAGTAATGAGTTTAACAGTACATAGGTAGCGGTAGTTTCTCAGTTAGCGTGAAAATCGAACCGCAGAGTGCGCTGGGGGAGAGACATTAAGAAAGCGATCGCCTCCTTTGCCCATTAACTTAGATAGAATCACTATGGTGCTAGTTAAACTTTCCCAGCCTGATGAAAAGCGATCGCTCCTTGACTCCTCAACTCACTGTATCCACTCTGCAATGTCCAGAACTACTCGCACCAGCAGGTAGCTGGGATTGTGCGAAAGCTGCTGTCGAAAATGGGGCTGATGCAATTTATTTCGGTTTGGATAGGTTCAACGCGCGGATGCGGGCGCAAAATTTTACTGAGGCGGATTTACCAGAGTTGATGGCTTTTCTGCACCTGCGGGGTGTGAAGGGTTATGTAACTGTTAATACGCTAATTTTTCCGCAAGAGCTACCAGAGGTAGAGCAATATCTGCGCTCGATTATTGCTGCGGGTGTGGATGCGGTGATTGTGCAAGATGTGGGTATATGTCGTCTGATCCGTCACCTATCGCCTGACTTTCCTATCCATGCTTCTACGCAGATGACAATTACCAGTGCGGCTGGGGTGGAATTTGCTCAGTCACTCGGTTGTCAGTTGGTCGTGTTAGCCCGTGAATGTTCCCTCAAGGAAATTAACAAAATTCGCCAGCAGATACGCCAAAAAGAAACTTCTTTGCCTTTAGAAGTCTTTGTTCACGGTGCTTTGTGCGTCGCTTATTCCGGTCAGTGCTTGACTAGTGAAGCATTAGGTGGACGTTCTGCCAATCGCGGCGAATGTGCCCAAGCTTGCCGAATGCCCTACGAATTAATAGCAGATGGCGAAGTTATAAATTTAGGAGAACGCAAATATCTCCTCAGCCCTCAAGACCTTGCTGGGTTGGAAGTGCTGCCAGATTTGGTGAAGTCGGGAGTCACAAGCCTCAAAATTGAAGGGCGGCTGAAAACTCCAGAATATGTGGCAAATGTTACTCATGTTTATCGGCAAGCCTTGGATCGGGTGATGGAGGAATTAACAGCGAATACTCCAAAGGCGAGAAAACCCTCCCATTCTGCTGAAGAACAATACAACTTGGAAATGGCATTTTCTCGTGGTATCTACACAGGCTGGTTTAATGGAATTAACAACCAAGGATTAGTTCATGCGCGGTTTGGCAAAAAACGTGGGGTGTACCTGGGAGAAGTTACCCGCATTCGCAATGAACAGGTGACAATCACCCTAGAAGCACCAGTGAAAGCAGGTGATGGAATTGTTTTCGATTCTGGTCATCCCGAAGCCAAGGAAGAAGGCGGGCGAGTTTATGCGGTGGTACAAAAAGGTAAAGAAGCCGTGCTAACCTTTGGCAGAAGTGACCTCAACTTCCGCCGAGTGCATATAGGCGATCGCGTTTGGAAAACTAGCGATCCAGAATTAGATAAGCAATTACGTCAAAGCTTTGCGGGAGACAACCCCCAATTTCAGCGCCCCATTGACTTAGAAGTTTACGGCGAAGTCGATCAACCACTAACTGCGATCGCCCGCGATGGACAAGGTCATGTTGTGCAAGTGAATTCGACAATACCACTAGTAGAAGCGCACACCAAACCCCTAACCACAGAACGTTTACAAGAACAGTTAGGTCGCCTAGGTAATACACCCTTCTGTTTAGGAAACCTAACCAATCACCTCAATGGCGCATTAATTTTACCCGTAAGTGAATTAAACCGGATGCGGCGAGAAATGGTGGCGCAGTTAGAAGAATTACGCCGTCAACCCAAACGCTGGGAACTCAACGATCATGCTTCTCTAAAAGACCTACTCCCCTCATCCCCCTTATCTTCCTCATCTTCCTCATCCCCCGCATCTCCATCACTCATCGTTTTAGTAAGGAACCTCAAACAACTCCAAGCCGCACTCCAAGCCGGAATCCAAACACTGTACTGTGAATTTGAAGACCCCCGCTTTTATCGCGAAGCCGTGCAGATGGTAAAAAAAGGGGAAATAAGCAATGCCCAATGCCCCATGCCCAATGCCCCATGCCCCACTATCTGGGTTGCACCTCCCCGAATTACCAAACCTGGGGAAAATTGGATTTTGCAACAAGTACGGGACTCCCAAGCAGATGGCTATCTGCTGCGGAATTACGATCATCTGCAATTTTTCGCCCAAGACCGTTGTGTTGGAGATTTCTCGCTGAATGTTGCGAACGCCTTAACCGCAGATTATTTTCACCAGCGCTATGGTTTGGAACGCTTAACCGCATCCTATGACCTGAATATTAGCCAACTCGAAGACTTACTTCATAGTTGTCCACCCCAATGGTTTGAGGTAACAATTCATCAACATATGCCAATGTTCCACATGGAGCATTGCGTATTTTGCGCTTTTCTTTCCCAGGGAACAGATTACACTAACTGTGGCAGACCTTGCGAACAGCATGAAGTGAAATTGCGCGATCGCGTTGGTAGCGAACATGTCCTCAAAGCTGATGTCGGCTGTCGCAATACTGTATTTAACGGCACTGCTCAAACGGGAGCTGAGTACGTACAGCGCTTGATAAATTTGGGATTACGTCAATTCCGCATTGAGTTTGTCAATGAAACCCCAGCGCAGGTGAGTAAAACTATACATTGCTACAGTCAACTTCTGCGTGGCGAAATTACAGGTTCCCAACTCTGGCGCGAATTGAAACTGCAAAATCAGCTAGGCGTAACTCGCGGGCCGATGGGAGTTTCTGCATTAAAGTAGTAATACGAATTCAAATAATGTTTGCGAGACATCAATATATTCTAGAGGGTAAGGCATTGCCCATTGATGTCAATTTAAGCTAAAAGCGATATAGGACGGGCGTTGTACAAATAGCGCCCTCATCCCCTAACCCCTTCTCCCGCAGGAGAAGGGGAACTAAATCTCTTGCTCCCGTCTCCCTGTGGGAGAGGGGCTGGGGGTGAGGGTGAAACCTTGCAACCAAGCGGGTTTCACGTTAAGTTGACACGTAGGGGCAATGCCTTGCCCCTACTATTTGTCGCATTCTTTTTTCAAATTGGTAAGCTATTCTGCTGTTAAGTTGCACAATCCATCGTGAAGACTGTTGACGGTTGACCGTTGACAGTTAACCGTCAACAGTTAACAGCCCTGATTAGTAGTTATGCAATTTAGACGCGCATCAATACTTGTCGGTTAAGGGGAAAAGGGGAAGGGGAAAAGGGGCAAGAAAAAACCTTTAACCCTTACCCTTTCACCTTTTCCCCAAACCAAATTAAGAGTTTAAAATCCTTAACCGAGCAGTATTGAGACGCGCATTAGCTTATAAAATTTTATTTTCTGTCTTCTGCGTCAAAAACTTAGAAATAATTCCCTACTAACTATTTCCATCACTACCCAGCAGCGTTTGGAAAATATTTCCTAATAAAAATATAGCGCCTGCGATGAACAAGATAAGCATTACACCAGCAAGGGCAGCAAAGGGAGAAGTTACGAACAACAATAAGAATACAAACATCAAAATTGATATTAATATTCTCAACATTTTTGTCACCTTTGAAATCTATTGGTTTCAAGCTAACTTACTAACTTAGGCAATACATATCTCTAATAGAGGAAATCAGATGTATTTCTTTAGTACAGTCAGGCGAAAATTAATTTATTATAATTGCTCAACTTTTATAAATTTAAAATTACCCGCGCTAAGTTGAAATAGATTAAAACACCTAAAACATCTACTGCTGTAGTGATAAATGGTGCAGACATTAAAGCGGGATCGAGGCGGAGTAAGCGAAATAAAAACGGTAGTGCGGAACCAGAAATTGAAGCTAAAACAGAAATAGCTACCAAACTAGTTCCTACCGCGATCGCAACTTCTAATTTTCCTTGGAGGAAGTAGGCCCAGACGGTGGCGACTGTACCTAACATGACACCTAATAATGCACCCGCGATCGCTTCTCGTCCAATTACCTGCAATGGCCCTAACATCCGGATTTCTTCGGTGTTCATCCCTCTAATGACTACCGTAGAAGATTGCGCCCCTACATTCCCACCAGTCCCAGTCAACAAGGGAATAAACGCTGTCAGGGTAACAACTTTTGCCAAAATATCTTCCTGAGACTTAATAATCGTTCCCGTAACAGTATTAGTAATTAACCCTGTTTTGTCACTCTGGCAGTAGTATAATAAGGTAAAAATGCTAGAACCAAGACACAGAGCATGGTACAGCCCCGTCCAGCCGCACCAACAGTCAAATTTGTGGACGAATATTGCCAGTGGTATAAAAGTCTGTTTCCAGATGTTAGGAGTTTCGAGGCTTTTAAATATCTCCATGTAGGCTGCATTTCTGATCTAAAACGTAAAACATTGCCAGAAATAGCAAAAATCGTAGGATTAGATAACCAGCAAGGGTTGCATCATTTTCTAACTACATCACCTTGGGATATAGAAAAGTTAAGAACCTTAAGGTTAGAGTTAATTTTACAAGTGCTAAAAGGTAGACCAATCATTTTAATTATTGATGAGACAGGGGATAAAAAGAAAGGGAGCAAGACAGATTATGTGAAACGGCAGTATATAGGAAATTTGGGAAAAACAGATAATGGAATTGTGGCAGTGACAGTATATGGTGTTTTCTGTGGGATGACATTTCCATTACTGTTTGAAGTGTATAAACCCAGGGAAAGATTACAGGCAGGAGATAAGTACCGCACTAAACCAGAAATAGCAGCAATACTGATAAAAAAGCTACAATCAATGGGTTTTAAATTCAACTTAGTACTTGCAGATAGCTTATATGGAGAGAGTGGTAAGAATTTCATATCTGTATTAGATGAACTAAACTTGAACTATATAGTAGCGATTCGGTCAAATCATTATGTAGAAATACTTCCACGACAACATATTCAATATTTAAAGTGGCAGAAGTTTCAAAGGGTATTCTCTGACTTGAGTCGGGAAAATCGATTTATTAGAGAAATTATTCCGGGAAAACGTGGAGAACTTAGATATTGGCAAATTACTACAGATCCAGAAAATTTGCCTGATAACACTACTTGGTATGTGATGAGTAAATATCCAGACATTACGCCAAGAGAAGTTGGAAATTTTTACGGTTTAAGAACTTGGGTCGAGTACGGGTTAAAACAAAGTAAGAATGAATTAGGTTGGTCAGATTTTCGCCTGACTCACTACCCAGATATTGAGCGATGGTGGGAAATTATTTGCAGTGCTTATTTAATGGTTAGTCTGCATTCGGAGCAACTGTTTCAGTCTCCATCACAACGAGAGTCAAAATTTGTTTCACATCCTTGGTGGGATAATGGAAATGGCTGGAAGAACATTCTTAACAATCTTCGTTTGATTATTCAACCTTTTACTTTATTTAATCTGATATATCCCTGGTTAACGGTTTTTCCTATTCCTCAATTAGCTTTGGGTTTTTTTAAACTTCAATCTATTATTTATAGCCTCACCAGTTCAATTTTTATATCCCTGATTCACCCTGATTTCTACTTTTCCTCTGCCTAGAGTGACAAAAGAGGGTTAATAAGACAAATAGCCATACAACCCGTTTGCGCGCCACTTCCATTAAATTCATCTGGAAGTAATTATCACCCCCTGACTGCACACCACCACCCAAGGCGTAAATATCTTCAGTGGTTTCTTGTTGCAGAATATCAATCACATCATCGACGGTGATAATCCCCACCAACCTCTGTTCTCGATCAACCACAGGTACAGCCAGAAAGTCATATCGTTGAATCAACTTTGCGACTTCTTCTTGATCTGTATCCGTGTGGACAAACACCACATCACGGGTCATAATTTCGGCAATCGCTTCATCTGGTTGAGATGTTACCAATTCCCGCAGTGAAACAATCCCTGTCAAATGTCTAGCCGCATCGGTGACGTAAAGGTAATAAATCATCTCGCTAGCCTTCGCGAGGCGGCGAATTCTCTCTATAGCTTGAGATACCGTAAAATTCTCTTTCAGAGAAATTAATTCTGGAGTCATGATGCGCCCAGCAGTATCAGCTTCATAACCCAATAGTTGCGCTGTGGCTGTACGTTCCGCCGGACTTAGTTGTTCTAGCAAACGATTGACAACTTTTGCAGGGAGTTCATCAAATAACCTAGCGCGATCGTCTGGTGACATTTTATCGACAATGTCCCGCACATCCTGACTTTTCAATTCTTCGAGTAGCTGTTCTTGAATACTGTAGTCGAGATATTCATAAACTGCGATCGCCTCATCCTTAGAAAGCAACCGAAACGCTAAAGCGTGCATTGCTTCTGGTAAACCTTCTATAGCCTCAGCAATATCCGCCGGCTGTACAGGTACCAAAATTGCTTTAGCGCCTCGTAAATCTCCCTCTTCCAACAGCATTTGTAACTGAGTTCGCACCAAATCTCGCAATTCCCGGCGCGACATATCCTGAAGGTTAGAGATTAAATGATGATTTTCTGTCACAAAGTCCACCTTCCTAAGGCAGTTTGAACAAGTTTGCTGCCCTTAGTCTAAAAGATGAAGGCAATATTCCACATCCAACTTAGGATTTTTCTTCTTCTTACCTTGAGATTCTGTATCTTCAATTTTGCCGTCGTTGAACATCCTACTTACCCATATCACTTAACTTAAATACCAATTAGCTAATAAGTAATCAGAAAGCGATCGCTAATATTTTTGCTCTTATTTACTTTATATCAAGCATTATTTACAGAAAGTATAAATAGCCTCATAAATATAAAGCTTCTCTTGATATATTTCTTTCAAATAAATTTATATTTGTAAAAATTTAATTTAGCCTGTAACTAATCTTAAAACTACTAATAATTAACTTCAAAAAATATTGCAACAATCTTTTTATTTCGACAAATATTCGTCAGATAAGCTGAACATGAATATGTATTTTTTCTGGTTAATTTGAGCTTGTCTTCAAAAGAATTTAATTTTTATAGTAAAAAAGCAGCATAAATGTGAATGTTTCAAGAAAAGCCATCACAGAAATTGACATCAAAGATAAATATAGGTTCCAATGATAATTACTTAATCAGTAGAAGGACTGAAAGCGCAATTCTCTAATTCATGAGTTAAATATCTTTGTTGCTGCGTATATCTACAAAAACTATTTTTGCCAAATTAACAAATTATCATCTGCTTGCACAGCCATGAAATATATTCATGTTCTGCGATATTGCATTGTAAATAAACCACTAATAGATTTTTATCATTTAGCAATGCTCTGATGCATTAAAAAGCTTTATTTCAAATACTATTGCAACCATGAACACCTTTTATGAGTGCATTATTTATTTGCCTTTTTTATTTTTTTAACACAGCAATAAATCCAAAAATTTGGCTCTTCATTACATACTATTCTAAATCACGTTCACAATTATCACGCAACCCTTGCCAAACAATAATAGTGGGCATTATTTAATAACATTTTAAGCATTTGGCAAGTGTTTGAGTTCTTAAGCTATATTTTTCAGCCAAGCTTTGAGGTTTAACTAATAATTTGGCATAACAGGTACGTAAGAACCAAAAATTTTCCCCTTTTCCCCTCAACAGCAATGAGTCCAAAAATTCATATTTTTTGGACTTATTGAGGTTAGATCTACTAAAAATAAAATGTTAAATTCTCAAAATATAGAGCCAAATTCTTTGGTTCAGGGAACATATACTTCTTTAAATAATCCTGGGTTATCTACTAGCCAAAATTTAGTTTTCATTGACGCTGCGCTGGCTAACAATTCCAGCCTGACTCAAAGCTTTGGTAATGCACAGTTATTTACACTCGACCCTAACCGAGATGGTGTAGCACAAATTGCAGATGTACTCGCGCATTATCAAAACGTTGCCAGTGTACATATCGTCTCCCACGGAAATGTAGGAGATGTATTAATTGGCAATACAAATTTGAATTCCCAAAACCTCAGCTTATACAGCGATGCGCTCAAAAGTTGGAGTAATGCTTTTACTGCCGATACTGATGTATTATTCTACGGCTGTAATGTGGGCGCAGGTGCAGAGGGAGAGACTTTTATCCAACAGTTGAGTCAATTAACTAGCGCGGATATTGCTGCTTCTAATAACCTCACAGGTAGTTCCAAATTCGGAGGAGATTGGAATTTAGAAGTAGCAACTGGTAGTCTGGAAAGTCTTGATATATTAAACCAAGCTGCGATCGCTAATTATGATGGTGCTAACCTCGCTATTGATGATGGTTTAGTTGGACGTTGGCAATTTGATGAAACTAGCGGTTTAACTGCCACTGATACTATTCAAAATAATAATGGCACTCTGGTAAATAATCCTAATCCCCAGTGGTCTACTGGCCAGGTTAACGGTGCTTTACGATTTGATGGTGTGGATGACTACGTCAGTGTACCAAGTAGTCCTAGCCTCAATTTGAATGGTGGGATATTTACCCAATCTGTATGGATATATTCGCAAATTACAGACAATGCCTATCATGGCGTAATTGGTTATCAACCAGGCGGATCGATTTCTCAACGCTATCCCGGTATTTGGGTGTACGAGCAAACAAAAATCCATGCGGGTTTTGGCGATGGAAGTAACTGGAACTCGTTTACCACAGGGGATGTACTCAAACCCAATGCTTGGAATAATGTAGTCACATCCTTTGATGGCACCACCTATAAAGCCTATGTCAATGGGCAAGAAGTTTATACTACTACTCAGTTTGCTGGACGCAAACCAGCCGCAACTCAACAACTAAATATTGGGCGCGTTGATAATTACTTCCAAGGACAGATTGACGATGTGCGAATTTATAATCGCGCCCTCAGCGCCGCAGAGATTAGCACCCTTGCACAGCAAACTACATCCACACCCCCAACTCCTACCCCTGGTGTCATTAGTCTGCAAAATAATGCGATCGCAGTCAATGAAGTTGATGGCACTGCTACTGTCACAGTCTTAAGGCAACAGGGAAGTGATGGCACTGTCACCGTTAACTACCATACAGTTAATGGCACTGCTACTGCTGGTACAGACTATACCAGTAAATCAGGCACACTGACATTTGCTACTGGTGAAACTAGCAAGTCTGTCACAATTCCAATTCTGGATGACACACTGGCAGAAGCCAATGAAACTTTTAACTTTGTCATTGACAATATTACTGGTGGGGCAACGTTATCAGCACCGCAAACCACGGAAATCACAATTATAGATAACGAGAATAATCCAGGTTTGGTGGGCTATTGGAAGTTAGATGAAACTACTATTGGTACCACCGTCATTGATTCCTCTGGTTCTAACAATAACGGTAGCCATGTCAATATCGCCTCACCTAGTGGCCCATCTACCAATGTTCCTAGCCTCAACTTTACGGATACTGGCAGTTTAAGCTTTGATGGCGTAAATGACTATGTAAATATAGCCAGCAATCCTAGCCTAAATTTAAGTGCTGGGCAATTCACCGAATCTGTATGGATCTATTCGCAAATTACAGACAATGCCTATCATGGTGTAATTGGTTATCAGCCAGGCGGATCGACTTCTGACCGCTATCCCGGTATTTGGGTGTACGAGCAAACAAAAATCCATGCGGGTTTTGGCGATGGAAGTAACTGGAACTCATTGACCACAGGAGATGTACTCAAACCCAATGCTTGGAATCATATAGTCACATCCTTTGATGGCACCACCTATAAAGCCTATGTCAATGGGCAAGAAGTTTATACTACTACTCAGTTTGCTGGACGCAAACCAGCCGCAACTCAACAACTAAATATTGGGCGCGTTGATAATTACTTCCAAGGACAGATTGACGATGTGCGAATTTATAATCGCGCCCTCAGCGCCGCAGAAATTAGCGCCCTCGCACAGCAAACTACAGCCACACCTCCTACCTCCGGCCCTGGTGTCATTGGATTGGAAAGTAGTACGATCGCCGTCAATGAAAGTAATGGCACTGCTACTGTCACAGTATTAAGACAACAAGGAAGTGAAGGTACTGTCACCGTTGACTATCAAACAGTTGATGGTTCCGCTACTCCCGGCGCAGACTACATCAGACAAACAGGGACACTAGTATTTGCTCCCGGTGAAACCCGCAAATCTATTGTCATTCCCATCTTGGAAGATAGTCTGGTAGAACCAAATGAAATTTTTGGTTTGGCCATTGATAACATCACTGGTGGCGCGAGTTTATTAGCACCTCGTACTGCTCAGATTACAATCTTAGATAATGAAAACCTATCGGGACTGATAGGTTATTGGAAATTGGATGAGACTAGTATTGGTGTCACTGTTGTTGATTCATCCGGTTTTAATAATAATGGTAACCACGTCAATATTGCCTCTCCTAGTGGCCCGACGACAAAAGTACCCCTGTTGAATTTTACTGATACCCACAGTCTGAACTTTGATGGAATTAATGACTACGTAAATGTATCTAGTAGCCCCACTCTGAATTTGAGTAATGGCACATTTACAGAATCAGTATGGATTTATTCCAACATTACAAATAATGGCTTTTATGGTGTTCTTGGGTATCAAGCACCTGGTACTGGGGACAACCAGCGTTATCCAGGGATTTGGGTTTATAACCAAACACAAATTCATGCTGGGTTTGGAGATGGTAATAACTGGAACTCTTTTATAACAGGCAATGTGTTGAGACTCAATGCCTGGAACCATGTAGTAACCACATTTGACGGTACCACATACAAGGCTTATGTAAATGGTCAGGAAGTCTACTCTACAAATGATTTTGCCGGACGTAAACCCTATGCAACACAACAACTCAATATAGGCAGAGTTGACAACTACTTCCAAGGGCAAATTGACGATGTGCGAATTTATAATACAGCGCTAGGAGCAGCAGAAATCCAGCAACTATACCAAGCACAGCCGCTACCAGATTCACGCCAACTGTTGACAGAAACAGTTATATCTGGTTTGGCAGTACCGACTGCAATAGACTGGACACCTACTGGACAATTGCCTGATGGACAGCTAATGTTTGTTGCAGAAAAGAGTGGAGTTGTCAAGGTCTTCAAAAATGGTGCTTTACTAGCAACTCCCTTTATCGATATTTCTCGTCAGGTTAATAACACAAGCGATCGCGGCTTATTAGATATTGCTGTTCATCCCGATTTTATTCACAATCCCTATGTTTACTTGCTCTTTACCTACGACCCCCCAGAAGTATACCAAAACGGGGGTTTAGCAGGGCCAGACCAGCAAGGTAATCGCGCCGGTCGCCTCATTCGAGTCACAGCTGATGCTAGTACCAACTACACTACCGCCATACCCGGTAGTGAAGAGATTTTACTTGGTAAAAATAGTGTATGGAACAACTTTAATGGATTTGTTGATAGCACTATTAACTTTAATCAAGCTCCAGCAGGTATATTGGCGAATGGAGAAAATATTCAGGATTTCCTAGCGGCTGATAGCACCAGCCACTCCATTGGGACTGTGAGATTTGGCCCAGATGGCGCACTCTATATCAGCAATGGTGATGGTACTTCCTACAACCAAGTTGACTGGCGGACATATCGTGTCCAAGATATTAATAACCTATCTGGTAAAATTCTGCGGATTGACCCGATTACTGGTGAAGGTTTAGCAGACAATCCCTTCTATGATGGCAATCCTAACAGTAACCGTTCTAAGGTCTACCAGTATGGATTACGGAACGCCTTCCGGTTTACCATCTCTCCTGAATCTGGACAGATTTATATCGGTGATGTTGGTTGGACGCAGTGGGAAGAAATCAATGCAGGTGGCCCGGGAGCAAACTATGGTTGGCCCTACTATGAAGGTGGTAGTGGTATTAACCTCCAGACTAGTGGCTACAAAGATTTACCCCAATCCCAAGCCTTTTATGCGAGTGGACAAACTACAACACCATCCATTTATGCCCTTAATCATGGCACTGCTGGCATTAATGCGATCGTCATGGGTGATGTTTACAGTGGCACTGCATTTCCCGAACAATATTGGGGAGACTTGTTCTTCAATGATTTGGGTCAAGGTATTGTCCGCAATATCAGCTTCGATTCCCTTGGCAATGTCACATCAGTAGAAACCTTTGCTACGAATGCTCAAATCGTGGTGCAAATTAACACAGGCCCAGACGGTAACTTATACTTTGTTGATTTAGATAATGGCTCAGTTGGTCGCTGGCGCTTTGCGTAAAAGGAATGCAGGGGAAAGGATAGGGGGAAAAGGGTAAAGGGAAAAGGTTTTTAACCCCTGTCCTAACCTTCGCTGCTACCAACGCACATCAGACATAGTTGCTTGTCAATCCTTAGCTTTCAGCTAGGGATTTTTCTTGTTCACTTTTATAGAAAGCGGCGGGAAACTCCATCCTCTTGTGGGTGGAGAGGGATAACAGCCCCGCCGCTTGGGGCATTGGGCATAGGGCATTGGTATTTTCTTTCCTATGACGGCAGTTGCTACAACGCGGGAAACCCGACGACAGTTGCCTCTTTGGTCGGAGACGCTACGCGTAGCTTGCTTAAGCGCAGGGGTACAAGTCGGGGAAGCCGCCCACGGCACTGTCTCCCCTATGCCCAATTCCCAATGCCCAAAAACTCCATCCCCTTGTGGATGGAGTTTTTTATAACTAACTTTTATCAGAGGTATAAGTTTTTCTGTGTCAAGCCTTCTTGTCAATTCGTAACAATTTCGTTACATTAATTTACATAGGTTAACAAGAGCAAAAAATTATGTATACCACCATTAACGAAGACGGCATTCTCAACAACTATGCAAATGAACCCCAAATCTACTATGCAGACTATCCCTCAAATGAGGAGCAACGTAGTTATAGTTTCCAGGCTGGAGTAGCTACTTTATTAGTCACCGCATTAGTTTTGGTTGCTTGCGGCGTTAGCTAATCGCCACTGCATATATCTATATATTCACCAGCTATTTACAAAGAACTTTGACAATAAGGAGAGACGAAAAATGTTTGCACCATTAGTAATATTGTTCCGTGAATGGATGGGCAAAGCTAAATTTAATCAGTTACGTGGTAAAGCCATTGGTTTACACGCCCAAACAATCACTAATTTTTGTAATCGCGTCGGAATTGAATCTAAGCAAAGACAGAACCTCATTCGTCTAGCTAAAGACAACGGTAAAAAGTTAGGCTTATTAGCTTAACAGCGCTGATTTAGAGAAAAGTTAACTGTTGCAAATATCAGATAACTTTTGCGGGTAATGCCAATTTGTATATGACTATTCTGACTGTTCGCTGTTGATAGTCTCATAAATACTGGATAGCAATTTTTCAAATACAAGTGCTTTAAATTCTTCATTGTTCATCACTTGCATAAATATTTTTTCGTTACCATCCATGCGTTCGATAAATAGATTTTCCAGATGATTTTCTAGAACTGGGGCAAAGTTTTCTTTAGTATTGACTTGAGCCGCTTGTTTAATGGAATCATTTGCGATCGCAGTTTCGGTAATCTGCTCAAAAAATAGCTGGTCGGCTGGGGTGAAGTTAGTTCCAAAGCGTTCGTTAAGGGTGTCGATTAGCTGGGATAGGGGGACTTCTTTATCTGGCTGACGAGTCCCGACAGAGGTAGCACCGCGTAATGGTTCGGCTTGTCCTGCGGTTAAATCTATTTTTCCTTCGCTGATTTTTTCCAGGCGATAAAATTTCAGTTCGATATCCCCAGATAAATCTATTTTTGGCGCTTGGGGACTACGAGGTAGTTTTTTCAAGAGAAACCGCCCGTAAGCATAAAGCTTTTCTAGTTCTGAATCTTGGTAAGGAATAATCTGAGCCAGGAAGAGGTAGAGATTGCGGAAGCTGGTAAGTTGACTTTTAAATAGTTCTTTCTCTGCGTCTTGCAAAGCTCTATAATTTTCAATAATCAGGTCTAGGAGTGTGTTTAATTTTTTGTGTTCGCTTCCAGTAAGAGAAGTTTTCGGACGAAACCAAATTTCGCACCACTGATTTACATCGTCGTGGCTAAAAAGTTGCCATGCATAAAGCTGGTAAGACAAATCATTTAATTGTTGCGGATCTGCGGTTTCGCCAACGGGAGTTTCTTCGTAGTAGGGTTTAAAAGCTTTGTAGATATCTTCGGGTTTGTTGACAAAATCTAAGACGAAAGTATCTTCTTTTCCTATGGTGGTACGGTTGAGGCGAGAGAGAGTTTGGACAGCTTGCACGCCATCGAGTCGTTTATCCACAAACATAGTATGCAGTAATGGTTGGTCAAATCCGGTTTGAAATTTGTTGGCGACAAGCAGCACTTGATAAGCATCGCTAGCAAATTTATCGGGAATTTCGGAAGTTTTAATCCCGCCATTCATCTTGACTTCAGTAAATGTTTGTCCGGGTAATTCATCAAGGATAATAGAACCGGAGAAAGCCACAAGGGATTTAATATCGCTATAGCCTTTATCTTTGATATATTTATCAAAAGCCAGTTTGTATTTAACCGCGTGTTCGCGGGAACTGGTAACCACCATTGCTTTTGCCCTACCCCCAATTTTATGGCGGGTATGGTTGCGGAAATGTTCGATGATAATTTCTACTTTTTGGGCAATATTGTAGGGATGAAGTTCCACAAAATTGGCGATCGCCTTTGCTGCTTGGCGACGGGGTAAGTCTGGGTTATTCTCAGAAGTGCGGACAAGTTCGTAATAGCGATCGTAGCAGGTGTAATTGGCTAAAACATCCTTAATATAGCCTTCCTCAATCGCTTGGCGCATGGTGTAGAGATGAAAGGGAATTTGGCCGTTCTCCCCCGGTTCGTCAAAGACGAGTTGGGTTTTGTGTTTGGGAGTAGCGGTAAAAGCGAAGTAACTGAGGTTGGGTTGTTTGGTGCGGGTGAGTTGTGCTTTGAGGAGTTGTTGTTTGGCTTCATCGCTGAGATTATCTTCCTCAAGTTCATCTTCCAGCAATTGGGATGCGATCGCAGATTCAATACCATCTTTATTTAAGATTTTGCGGAGTTCGGCGGCGGTTTCTCCGGTTTGGGAACCATGCGCCTCATCAACGATGACCGCAAAGCGTTTATTTTTAGTAGTAATGTCGATGGTTTTACCTTTTTTGGCTAAAGTCTCGATGGCTTTAGTAATGAAAGGGAATTTCTGAATTGTCGAAATAATAATCGGTACACCGTCGCTGAGGGCTGTGGCGAGTTGTTGGGTATTCTCGTCAATTTTCTGGACAACTCCGGCTTTATGGTCAAATTGATAGATAGTGTTTTGTAGTTGTTGATCCAGTACAGTGCGATCGGTGATGACGACAACGGTATGAAAGATTTTTTCGTCTTGGTTGTCGTGGAGGTTAGCGAGGCGATGGGCTAACCAGGCGATAGAATTTGATTTTCCTGAACCTGCGGAATGCTGAATTAAATAATTATGTCCAGCTTGATTTTGTTTGGCGTGGGTGATGAGTTTCCGCACGACATCAAGTTGATGGTAGCGGGGGAAAATTAGGGTTTCTTTTTTCTGGTAATTAACGCCAGTGGCGGTAGGAATTTTGGTTTCTTTAATTTCGACGTGGAGAAAACGGGCTAGGATGTCCAAAAGGCTATCTTTTTGTAAGACTTCTAGCCAAAAATAACTGGTGCGATATTCTTCATTATCGCCGGGAGGATTACCTGCACCGTGATGATTACCTTTATTGAAGGGTAGGAAATAAGTATTTTCACTAGCAAGTTTAGTAGTCATCCAAACTTCTTCTGTGTCAACGGCGAAGTGGACTAAGCAGCGTTGTTTAAAAGCAAATAGCGGGTCTTTGGGGTCTCTGTAGAGTTTATATTGATGAATGGCGTTTTGGTAGGTTTGTCCGGTGAAGGGGTTTTTCAGTTCAATGGTGGCGATGGGTAAACCGTTGATGCTGAGGAGAATATCGGGAATGCGTCCGGTTTTGATAGTAACTTGGCGGGTGATGGTGAGGCGATTTTGTTCATAAAGTGCCAAAGTTTCCGGGTTCATCCCTGTGTTGGGCTGGAAGTAAGCAACTCGCAGGGTTTTACCATAGCATTTAAAGCCATTGCGGAGGATATCAAGCATTCCTCGGCTTTTAAGTTCCTTGGTGAGACTCTCTATAATGATTTTCTCAGCGTCGCTGCTGTTGGCTAGGCGTTCCCATTGTTTGGGTTGGGTGGTTTTGATAAAATTGATGATTTCCTTGGGGAAAAGAGCGGTATCTGTGTCGTAGTCGTTTGCTTTACCTTGGTGATAGCCACTGATTTGCAGGAGTTCCCGTTCAATGATGTCCTCAAATTTATCTTCCGTGTGCATAGCTCACCAAGTATAAATATACTTAAGTATAAATTGTGAATTAATTAATGGCTAGAAAGTTACTCGGCGTAATAATCTGGTTTTGATATTCGGGTAAATCTTTGAGGATTAAAAGGTCTTTATCATACAGCGCTTTTGATATAAGTGATATGCAGCAATTCTAGAGATGCTTTTTAAACGTAAATGTAGGGTGTGTTGTCGCGCAGCGCAACGCACCGATATAGCATTAAAAATTCAAGGTGCGTTAGCCTACGGCGTAACACACCCTACGAACATCTTTTAAAATAAGCTCTAAATATTCAATCAGTTTTGTTGGTCTAACCAATTAATCAGGTCTTCTAAAGATTGGAAATCAAAAATTGCATCCGCTAGGTTTTCTATTTGCTCTACAGATAAAGAATTAATTCGGTTTTCTAAAGTAGAATCAATATTATTAAAGCGTCGTTTTAGTTGTCTTTTAACTATTTTTTGTTCCCCTTGTTCAATTCCTCTTTCAATTCCTTTTTCCATCCAACTGGTGACAATTTCCATAATTGCTTCCTCTTCTACTAAGTTGGCTTGTTTTAATTCGGTATCAAGTGTTTGTTCTTCTGTAGCGTTTAATTTGAGATAGGTGTCTATAAAGCCGGAAATTAGTTCCATTTTAGCAGGATTTAACTGCAAGGTTACTAACATCCTTAAGCATTCTAGTTTAACTCGGACTCTTTCTTCTGGTTTAAAGTCCATTTTTGCCATTAATGCAGCAGCAACGGGGTTTGGTTGGTTTAAAAAGTTGCGCCAGTTGAGGTTATTTAGTTGAATGGCGATGTAATTAAATTCCAGAATTTTTCGGTTAGGGAAGTTAACTGTATATTGGCTTTTTTCCGGGCGTTTGGGTTCGTCGTAAGAAAAGATAACTATCGGGAAGATTGGTAATAAATATTTGGCATCTAAACGAGCAAAGTAATGAAACATTCGCCGTTCAAATTCTTTTTGATTATACGCTTGATTTTCAAGATGAATCAGAAAATAGGTGTCTTGTTCTCTAAATTTGACTTGGGCTAATAAGTCGATTTTTCTTTTGTCTCCAGAGGTGACATCTGTAAATATTTCTTCTGGTAAAAATGTGAGGCTGTCTTTATTTACGTAGTCTAATACTTCTGGTAGGAATAATTCTATAAATTCCCAAAAGAAGGTTTGGATTAATTCTTTAAATAATCTATCGTGGTCTATCATTGGCTGATATGAAATTAATTTTATTAAGTAATATCCTCACAAAAATAGGTAATTTTTTATGCTTTGTGAATTTACAACCTGGTTTAACTCAATGTACTAAGAAAAGTGGCTTTAGTTAAGTTTCCGTCTACCGTGACAAGGGTGAGGTTATAATGAACTGCGGTTGCTGCAATAAAACGATCTGCGGGATCTTGATGTACTAAAGCTAATTGGCGGCTTAAAATTGCAATTTCATTGGATAAAGGGGCTTCTTTTGTGTCGAGTTGCTGTAGACTATTTTGAACCCACTGTTCTGGAGTTGGCTTTAGCATAAGTCTTCCTTTCTCAGCAAGCAAGAGGGTTTCCCAAATACTGATGGGACTTAGCCATAATTCATTTCTTTCGTCAGAGATTGCTTTTTGTAGATTGTCTGAAAGGTTGAGATTACCGAGAAGATACCAAATCCAGATATGGGTATCTAGTAAAAGTTTCATAAAAGTACGTCCCAAGTAACTAGATTTGAAGTAGGCTCGATAATATCCCCTGTAATTTGACCGCTATCTTTCATCGCTCCAAAGGCGGCTCTTTTGCTTTGATTAATGGGGGATATGATGGCTAAGGGAATACCATTTTGAATGATGGTAAGGGGTTCGCCTGTTTTTTGCGCTTGGTTAATTAGGTTTTGGAGGGTTTCGGGAAGTTCTGCAAGGGTGATTTGTGTCATGGTGGTTTCTGCGGTTAGGGGATGGGGACTTGGCGCACGTCTATTTTACCTGTGACGGCGTTGGTGATGAGGGCGGTGCGATATTCTTTTAATAGTTCGATGGCCTCTAGAATCTTGGCTTTTTGTTGCTTTATTTCGGCTGTTTTATGATCTAAGTAAGTAACTATTGCTTGTTGCTCTTTTTTTGGTGGTTTTGGTAGTCTATATAGCTTTAATTTCTCCACAGTCAAATGGGTAATTGTATTGGGATTTCCTTCAGCTACAAAAACACCAAGCTTGACTAAATAATAGAATATATAGAATAAAAACCTAGGGATTTCTTCTGTTCCAATCACCCTAAGACGATGTATTGCTTTTTGAAAGCCTAAAATGCCATCAACACCTTGAACAATAGCGGATCTCCCTGACTCTCCTCCCTCACATACCAATAAGTCACCATTTTTTACTAAGTACCTTTCATACTCGTTCGGATTAATATCCATTTCTGGCAAGTCATTTTGATTAATAAAATCCCACTGCACATCAACATTTCTTAAATATTGAACTAGATAATCTCCTGATATTCTTCGTTGATCTAGCATTTTTCCTAGTTCAATTAGATATCTTAGCCGCAATAATAGTAAACTCCAATGCTTCGGAATTTTACCCAACCACTCAATACCAGAATCTTTCATCGGGACGCTTGGATCTAGTCCTTTGGTGACAGCGTGACTGATGAGGGCGGTGCGTTTTTCGTCGAGTTTTTCGAGGAGGGCTTCTTTCTTGGCGATAAGGTCGTCTATTTGTTTGGTTTTATGGTCGAGAAAGCGGGCGATTATCTCCTGCTCATCTGGTGGCGGAATAGCAAAAGTTAAATTTCCTGCTTGTTGAAAATTTAAGCCTTCACGAGATGTACCGTTTTCATAAGAAAAAATTTGTTCTTTACCCTGCTTAGAACAAAGAAGTAAGTGCAAATATGGGGGAAAGATTTTTTTTAAGTCTGGTCTGAATATGCAAACGTGCTGATTTACATTTGCTTTTATGAAATTAGGAGGGACTAAACTAACCCGCCCAATAGATGCGCCTGTAATATTAAGTAAAATATCATTTGGAAATACTCTGCTATTTATCTGTAGGTTATCTATCTCATCATCAATATAAACAACATCGTCTAAACGTAAGCCATCATCATAAACATTTTGACTTCTAATTAGCATTACACCAGAATCAACATAAATTTCCGATCCTCCTTTTGGTGTTTTTCCACTTCCAATTTTAGTGACAAAAAATTTAGTTCTTTTAACTTCCCAATGTTCAGGAATCTCCCCCAACCACTCAACACCTGAATCTTTATACTTTTCATAACCCTGATACTTACCCATTATTCCGCCTCTATTTCCCCTGCTAAGACTAAAATCTTCTCATATAAAACAGGAGAAATCCAAAAAGTAGAACTTTCAATTAATTTATCCATCAAAGGCTTAACAGAAACAATAAAGCCTTTTGTCTTACCTTCCAATAAAACCCCTAATAATCCCGTAATTCTAATTCCTAAACGTTGTGCCTCAGCCCTCCCTCTGCGCTCATCAATTAATAATAAATCAGTTTTTAACTCCAGTGCCAAAATAATAGCCTCTGACTCTCCTTGATCCAACTTAGCTTGTTGCTTCAACTCCTCAACTTTATTCTTATCTATCACAGTTCTAATCTCCAACACAGGAGATATTTCCGCGAGTAATTCACTTAATATTATGGGATGACACCTTGATAATTCTTGATACACTGCTTGAGGAATAATCACCCTTTCATAAAGTGATTGCAGTAAAAAAATATGTTCAATACTAATCAAATTAGTAATAACAGAAGTATCACTAATAATCACAATCGCCCTAACTCCCGCAAATTTTTTAAGTCAACCTCAAAATCATCCACATCATAATGATATAAAGGAATTTTACGGGCTTTTAGTAAATCTTGAAAAGCATCACAGTCCATCTCTGCCATTTTCGCCGCATAACCTAAAGTTAATCGCCCCGACTGAAATAAATGTAATGCAATTTCCTGCAAAAATTCTGTAGGTGTTAACTGAGAAGCGTCTAAAAATTCATCGGAAATTGTCACAGCCATTGCTAAAATCTCCCAATTCTACATTTATCATTTAAGAAATTTGCTGATTTAACATTAATTCTGCTTGTTCTACTTCGTGACGTAATTCCTCCAAACTCTGAGAGTCATCAAAAATAGAAATACCCCATTTATTCATCATTTCGATAACTTCTAGCCGAGAAACACTCAGAATTTTTGCAGCCCGTCCACTGGTAATTTCTCCTACCTCTAATAAAGCCATTACATACCCTTCTTTAGCTTTGTGTAAAGCCTTTTCTCGAATCTCTGCCGAAAGCTGAATACTTTCTAAGTCTTCATCTGCAATTGTTAAAGCCATCGTTAAAACTCCCGACTCTACATTTTTATTTTAGCCTCTAAACCACTTCCCCCAACATTGCCATAATATCTGCTTCTAAAGATTTAATATCATTCTCAATTTCATCCAAAGGACGAGGCGGCTGATACACATAAAAATGACGATTTAACGGAATCTCATACCCTACCTTAGTCTTATCAAAATCAATCCAAGCATCTGGTACATGGGGCAATACTTCCGCTTTAAAATATGCCTCACAATGCCCCTTTACTAACTTAATCAACTCATTTACACTTGCATCTTTGTCATATTCCAAAGGTAACGGCAAGGTAATATCATCCGGTAAAGGTACAATTTCCGTATCTCGTAAATTACTATCCGGTTCAGGATTCCCCTTAGCATCTCGGCAGATTTCCGCTTCTGTATCAGTCTCTCCCAATGCTGCTAAAATCGCTTTTTTTACTGGAGCTTTTAAACTTAATCCCGCTTGTTTTAACACCCGATTTAAGTCATTTTCAAACTCATCCCGTGACAGATAAAGTTTATTTGCATTCAATTTCTGCAAAGCAGCTAAAATTTGATTTTGCAGACTTTCACCCATCTCAATTTCTAACTGTTGGACTTTAGCATCTTTACGCTTCTTAGTCGTTGCTAAATCCTGAAATGCTTTCTGCTCCGACAACCGCGCCAAACGCTCTTCACTCACCTGAAAATTTAACCGTAACGGACGCTCTACAGTAATTTTAAGAAATCCAAACTTTTGATTATCAAAAATCTTTGAGCAAACCCGCTTTTCTATCTGTCCGTCTGACTCCACCACACTGACATCATTATGCTCAAAATCCCCATACAGTCGCACCAGTTCCGCAATATGCTCAGGGGATAATTCATTGCGCTTATTACCGAGACTCTTTTTCATTTTTTGGAAATGACGAGTACCATCAATCAGCTGTACTTTCCCCCGACGATGCGCTGCTTTTTTATTCGTCACCAACCAAATATAAGTAAAAATTCCCGTGTTATAAAACATTTGGTCAGGTAGCGCCACCACCGCATCTAGCCAGTCATTTTCAATAATCCAACGGCGAATATTACTTTCACCACTCCCCGCATCCCCTGTAAATAAAGGCGAACCATTAAACACGATCGCAATTCGCGAACCATCACCGCCTACTTCTGGGGATGAGTGCATTTTCGATATCATGTGTTGCAAAAACAACAGCGAACCATCATTAATGCGCGGTAAACCAGCCCCAAAACGCCCATTAAATCCTAAATTGTCATACTCATCTTTAATAAAATCTTCTGGTTTCCATTCCACCCCAAAAGGCGGATTGGCAAACATATAGTGAAACTGTTTATCAGGATGACCAATTGCCACTTTAGCGATCGCTTTTTCAAAAGCATCCCCCTCTAAACCCATCGCCGCATATTTAGACTTAGCCTCCAGGACAGCTTGCTTTGTCGGTTCCAAGACTGCATCCAAACGCCGCAATACAATCAAAGGTAACATCACCCGGCGGTACTGTGGTGGACGGTATGGGCCACGGAGTTTGTCGGCAATGCTCCAGATAAAACCGACTAACTCTTGATTAGTAGAACTTTCTATACTAGCCACCATAGGATTTTAAGTAATAAAGTGAAATTTAAGTAACACTTTCTGTAAAGAATATCCAGTTTACCCCGTTCCACGTTCATTACCGCAAGTATGGTGCATCATCTGGTGGTGAACTTTAGATCTCTTGCAAAAGATGTGGAAAGGGGAAAGGTTAAAGGGGAAAGGGGAAGGGGGAAAGGAAAATACAAAACTGTTCCCCTACCTCTGATTTACCTAATAACGAACCACAGAGACACAGAGTACACAGAGAAGAGAGAATACTTGAAGATTAAGACAATTTGGTGAGAAAACCTAAGAGGCGTTTGGTATTTTCTGTTAATAATTTGCGCCGATAAGCATCAGCAGCTTTTTTAATTGCTTCTGCTTGGGTGGGATAGGGATGAATGACACCGCTTAACTTGTTCAAACCTAACTTACCGACAATTGCTGTAGTCACTTCCGAAATCATTTCCCCTGCATGACGAGCGACAATGGTTGCACCGAGAATTTCATCGGAGCCTTTTTTGTGGATAATTTTCAGGAATCCTGACTCTTCACCATCTGCGATCGCACGGTCTACACTACTAAAAGGAATTTTGATTGTCTCGACATTCCAGCCTTTGTCTTTGGCTTCTTGTTCCGACAATCCTACATGGGCAATTTCTGGGTCAGTATAGGTTACCCAAGGCATAACTAAACTGCTGAGTTTGCTACGACTTAGCCCAAAGGGTGAAAATAAGGTATTTTTAATGACAATGCGTGCGGCTGCATCAGCTGCATGGGTAAATTTCCAATTCATGCAGATATCCCCAGCTGCATAAATTTTGGGATTAGTCGTTTGCAGGTAATCATTGACTTTCACACCATGCTGCTTGTCGTACTCTACTCCAACGGCTTCTAAATTCAAACCTTCAACATTGGGAGCGCGTCCCGCACCCACTAAAATTTCATCTACAGTTACAGAATCGCGATGTCCGTTGCTAGAAAAGTACAGTCGCTTCCCTTCGGTGACGGTGACGACTTCTTCTAATTTGCAATTAAGTACTAAGCGAATTCCTTCTTTAATTAAAACCTTTTGCAGAATTTCTGCAGCTTCCCCATCTTCTTTATTAAGAACATGAGAACTGCGATGGAAAAGCACCACCTCAGAACCCAAGCGTCGGAAAGCTTGCGCTAATTCACAACCAATCGGGCCACCCCCAATGACTGCTAACCGTTCCGGTCGTTGAATTAAGGAAAAAACCGACTCATTAGTTAAATAACCAGCTTTTTCAATTCCCGGAATCCCTGGTTGCGCGGCTCTTGCTCCCGTAGCGATTACGGCTTTTTTAAACCGCAGAGTTTTGTCGCCAACTTCCACAGTATTTTTACTCGCAAATCGACCGCTACCTAGAAATATATCAACGCCTAACTTTTGAAAGCGTGCAGCCGAATCATGGGGACTAATACCAGCACGAATGCGGCGCATCCTTTCCATAACTGCGGGAAAATCAATATCAATATTTTGCGGAATATTAATTCCTAATTCCTTACCATCCCACAATTCACCCACCACACGAGCCGAACGAATAATAGTTTTTGAAGGAACGCAACCTACATTTAAGCAATCTCCACCCATGAGATGCTTTTCAATTAATGCGACTTTTAAACCCAAATCTAAACCCGCCGCACCCGCAGCCACAACTAATCCCGCTGTTCCTGCACCAATTACTACTAAGTCGTAAATATCAGCAGGTTTCGGATTTATCCAATCTGGTGGATGAACGTGGGATACCAAAGTTTGGTTATATTCATCCATTGGGCGGACTGTAACTCTTTCAAATTCTAAATTAGACATTTTTTAATTGTTGACTGTTGATTGTTAACTGTTGACTGTTAACTCGCATTCAATTTTTAGGTACTTCCAGAAAATAAATTATCCAATTCACCCGAAAGCAGATTTTTTATTAATTATTGCTTACCTCCTCCTCTAAAGCTTTCCTTGCTATCCTCGTCACATAAATTGTGACTGCAACTGTAGCAATAAAACCAATAATCCGAATTGCCCATTGTATTGTTAAATTGGTAGGTTGTGTTTCACTGCCAATTCTCGCCAAATTACCAGCTAAAGAACCAATATAAACGTACATAATGGTTCCAGGAATCATCCCTACAGAACCAATAAAGTAATCCTGAAGAGAAACTCCTGTAATCCCAAAGGCATAGTTTAATAAATTAAACGGAAATACTGGAGAAAGTCGCGTTAACAGGACAATTTTTAATCCGGCTTTACCAACAGCTTTATCGATAGCAACAAATTTTTGATTACCTGCAATTTTATTAGCAACCCACCCTCTTGCTAAATAACGTCCTACAAGAAAAGCTGCAGTTGCTCCTAATGTTGCACCAAGAAATACATAAAGCGAACCCCAAACTACACCAAAAACAACACCCGCACCCAAGGTGAGAATCGAACCTGGTAAAAAAGCAACGGTAGCAATAATATATAGTGCAATAAAAGCGATCGCGCCTACAGAACCCAGGCTATCAATCCATTGCAAAGCATCGCGTAAAATTGATTGGGGATTAAAGGTAGTGGATGCTTGTGCTAATGCTGTTTCATTGTTGAAAATAAAGGCAATATTGATTGCTAGGAATGCGAATAAAATTACTTTTTTGAAATAATGAGAATATATCATTTGCTTAAATGACCTGATTATATAGCAATACGCTTGGCTTAAGCTCATTAGTGATTGATTTGTCAGTTAATTACAAAAGCCAGAAGAATTGGGGGATTCTCCCCCAAACCCCCGATTGGGTGACGGTTGCGTCCCCCAAACCCCCTCCAAAATTATGGTTCCGTTTTGTTGTTGAGTAAATAGTTTTTTGGTTTTGTGATCAATTAATTTTCTTCACTGAACTGTATTAGATTATATAGGTAGATGCATTGGCAAATAAATTGATCAAGCAGTCTATTTTAAGTGAGTGAGATACTTGTTTTATTTAACGTTTAAAAATGCAAATTTTCCTTTCACTCCGTTTGGTTCCATTTTCAGTTTGGCAACGTAAAAGTCTTTTTGAATGACATCACCGACTGGTGTGAAAGCAATTTCACCCAAAGGAGTTTGATAAGTTCCTTTGAGTAATTCTTGATTTAAGGCTTTACGCAGTTGTGGTAATGAAAGTTGATTAATTTTACTCTTTTTATCTAAAGATTGCAGCGCTTCTACATATACCTGTAAAGCCGTAAAAGCTTGAGCGCTGACTTGGGGTGGTTCTCTACGATATTGCTCAAAATAGGCTTTGCGAAATGCAGTGTTAATTTCACTCTGATATTCTGGACTGTAAGCCTGGGCAATAATTACGCCATCACAAAGAGCTTTGCAGACAGAAAATATATGAGATGTATTAAAACCATTACCACCAATAATAATTCCTTGATAACCAAGTTCTCGTAGTTGTTTAACTAAATTACCGCCATCAACAGCTAAACCAGAAATAATTGCTAAATCTGGTTTTAAATTAATTGCACTACTGGCTTGAGTTTGAAAGTCGGTATCTGTAGTTTGGAATTTTTGAACTGTAACTAAATCTAATCCTAAATCTTTAACTGTTTTTTGAAATATTTCTGTCTCTGATTTATTGAAAGCATCATTTTGAGCATAGAATATAGCTACTCTTTTGATATTCGGATTTTGTTTAAGTGCGGCTTTCACTGCATAAGGTGCAACAACAGCCACCGAGGAAGAAACCCGCGCCACATAATCACCAATTTCGGGAATACCTTTAGCTGTATTGGATGCGCCGATAACTGGAATTTGATTGCGTTCGGCAATGGGATTAGCACTAAAAGCTTGCTGTGATAAAGTAGGGCCAATAATTCCTACAACTTTATTTTGATTAATTAAAGTTTGAAAAGCATTAACAGTTCCGACTTCATCGCCGCCAGTATCTTGAAAGATTAATTTAATCGGGTTGCCATTGATACCGCCTTTAGCATTGAAATATTTTTCAGCAATTTTTACACCATCAGTTCCTTCTTGTCCGAGTAATGCTACATTACTTGTTTGAGCAAATGCGATACCAATAGGAATTCCATTAGCGGCTGCTGATGTAGAATTAGTTGCGGGAGTTTTATCTGTACTGCTACTTTTACCACAGCCTATCAACAACACAGAACAGGTAAATAATAAGACAGTTTGCTGTGCGATCGCATTTTTCATAGCCACGTATAATTAGAATAATTTAAATATATATAAGAGCGTAGGCAATACTGCTCGGTTAAGGATTTTAAACTCTTAATTTGGTTTGGGGAAAAGGTGAAAGGGTAAGGGTTAAAGGTTTTTTCTTGCCCCTTTTCCCCTTCCCCTTTTCCCCTTAACCGACAAGTATTGAGAGCGTAGGGATTTTGAATAACTCCTTACTTTTCGTTACTTCTATCATCAGTAATCTCGACTATTGCTACAGTTTGTTTGAGAGCTTTTTGAGCAACTTTAGTTATATATATAGTCACAGCCACCGTAGCAATTAACCCCAATATTTGTATTACCCATTCTCCAATTTGAGCTTGAGGATTACTAGGATGATTGCTTGTATTCAGCATCGTCAAATTTGTTGCTAAGGAGCCGATGTAAACATACATCACAGTTCCCGGAATAATGCCAAGAGAACCTAAAATATAATCTTTGAGGGAAACTTGCGTGACTCCAAATGCATAATTTAATAAATTAAAAGGAAAGATAGGAGAGAGGCGAGTTAGTAGCACAATTTTCCATCCTGCTTGAGCCACAGCCAAATCAATCGCTTTAAATTTAGGATGTTTTTCTAGTTGTTGCGCTACCCAATCCCGTGAAAGATAGCGACCAATTAAAAAAGCTAAAGTAGCTCCAATGGTGGCAGCAATTATGACATAAACAGAACCCCAAAATACACCAAATAAACAACCACCCTTTAATGTCAAAATAGAACCTGGTACAAATAATAAAGTCGCTAAGTTATAAACAGCAATAAAAGCAATCGGGCCAAAATAACCTAGATTGTTAACTGATGTTATTAATGTTAGTAACATTTCTTGGATATTGAGATGTTGACTAGCAATGATGACTGTGGCAACTAGACAACCTAATAGTAAAAATTTCAGTTTAGGATACAATTGGCGCTTTTGCATTTTCAGTTAAGTAAGTCAGTGGAAATAACCCAAACTATGTTAATAAAAGTAAATAGGCTTTAAATCCTTACCAATGACAAATGACCAAGGACAAAGCGCAAAGTCTGAGCGGAGGTTGCCTCCGATCAGAACTTTGTAAGAATGACAGCCTCAGCCAGTTATCTTTAATTTCGCCGACCTAATTATCAGTTGTTTACTGTTGAGCGTCTTGCTATCTACAACCAAAATATTCTACTTCCCTGAGAATCAGCTTAAATCTTTCTAAATTTTTCCTGGCGATACCAGCTACGAATTCGCTCAGGTGATACACCAAGTAGATAAGCGATAATTACTATTTGATTAATGAAGGTGGTTTGAAAGATTCCCTTGTTCAACCATCGGCGCGCAGATGTAAGAACTGGTACGGGAACAATGATAATTTTACCCATATTTTTTAAACGGCGAATGAGTTCAAAGTCTTCCATAATAGGCAATTCAGGGCAACCGCCTATTTGCTGAAACATCGACTTAGTGATAAAAATAGCTTGATCGCCATAGGGCATTTGGAGAAAATGCGATCGCAAATTTACCCCCCATTCCACCAACCTGATACCCCAAGGCGCTGCATCAATCCGCAACTTAAAAGCACCCGCCACGGTTTTTTGTTGTAGGAGTGCAGTCCGCACCATACCATCAAAGCCAGCAGGTAAGCGAGTATCTGCGTGGAGAAATAGCAGAATCTCACCACTAGCAGCTACAGCACCCGCATTCATTTGCACTGCCCGCCCAGGAGATGAGAAGATAACTTTCACACCCAATGACTGAGCTATAGCTACAGTGTCATCCTGAGAGCCACCATCGACCACAATAACTTCCGTATTTGTACTGCCTTGAGTCGTGATAATTGCCTCTGCAATATTTGCAGCCTCATTTAACGTAGGAATAATAATCGAAAGCTTGGGAATGTTTATAGAGACAGTTTCATAATTTGACAATTTTAGTCTTGCTCCTTCCTGAGCGCTTTCTTTTTTCTTAGAGTAATACCACGTTTCAGTGACATACTCCTACACTGATGCTTCGCATACAGTTTAGGCTTCCAAGACAATCCGGCTATTGCTTAGGAGACTCTTCTCGACTTTATCCATTTTTACTCAGCCCAAAACCTGACGCTGAAACCATTGTGGGACGGTAGTTTTAGTTTTTGGATTTGGGTGCAAATCAGTAACATGGAAAAAGTATTTGCCAAAAAACCAGGATTTTTGCCGGATAAGGAAAACCGAGTTTTTAATTTTGGATAAAGTTGAGCTAAGGAGGCAAGAGAAGAGGCAAAAACAAGAGGTAGGAAATATTAGGAAAGTCGCTACTGAGTTGAGAATAGCCACTACTGAGTTGAGAATAGCCACTATTGAGTTGAGAATAGCCACTATTGAGTTGAGAATAGCCACTATTGAGTTGAGAATAGCCACTACTGAGTTGAGAATAGCCACTATTGAGTTGAGAATAGCCACTACTGAGTTGAGAATAGCCACTATTGAGTTGAGCAAAGCCGCTACTGAGTTGAGAATAGCCACTATTGAGTTGAGAATAGCCACTATTGAGTTGAGCAAAGCCGCTACTGAGTTGAGGATAGCCACTACTGAGTTGAGGATAGCCGCTATTGACTTAACGATAATGGCTTCTGTTGTTGGTTGGCGAGTTTGCGATGCCTACGGCGGGCTTCTCTACGAGACGCTACGCGAACGCCTACGCAAATGAATAAGTAGTTACATAAAATTAATTACCCAGTTTGAAAAAAGAATGCGACAGATTGTAGGGGCACGGCACCAGTCATTGGTGTCAACTTAACGTGAAAACCGCCTGGCTGCAAGGTTTCGCCCTCACCCCCAGCCCCTCTCCCACAGGGAGAAGGGAGCCAGAGATTTAGTTCCCCTTCTCCTGCGGGAGAAGGGGTTAGGGGATGAGGGCGCGAGGTATTTGTACAACACGCGCCGTATATAGCTTTTAGCTTAAGTTGACACCAATGGGCACCAGTAAGATATTTGATATGTAAAAAGATGGTGGATGCCGTGCCCTACCTATCTGCCACGTTATGTATTCAAAATGGTTTTCTTGAGTTCAGACATGATAATAACAGCTAATCGTTCTAATTTATAAATGAAAATAGGGACACAAATAATTTGTGTCCCTGTAATATCTTAAAAATGATTGAGAACCACTAAATAATACTCCTAAATCATTGATGAAATATTCATACCTTATATTTCACACATCAGATAGGATTGCTATCAGCGCCCAGTATAATTGTATGTTTCACTAAACAAAGATTGCACTGTCATTTAATGGTGCAAATGCATCTGTAATCACAGATGTTTGATTATTACTCTTCACAACTACATCTAACAATCCATCCTTATTGGGATCAATGAACTGGCTAGCGGTAAAGTTGGGGAGAATTCCTTTAATTATTTGGGATGAAACTGAAGTGATAGTTGCAGCTTGTCCGCCAATTGAAACTTCAGTTTCTCCACCAAAGTTTTTACCGCCAATCACAAATGTATTACCACCTGCTGCTGGTGCCCTCCAAGGGAAGATATCATAAGCAGTAGTATCTACTATGTAAAGATCGTCCGCCGTCGCAACGGTAATTGCATTATCAGCATAGTCAATACCGAGAATTGCACCACCAGGCCCAGTTACCAAACTCAAACCATCTGCAACGGGAGAATCAGCATTGAGAACTGTATTTTTGATAACTTTTGTGCCATCAGCTGATAAAGCCACGCTGTAAAGTTTTTGGTTCCATTGCTGGGCAATTAAATTACCGCGCAATTGGCTTTGGAAAGTTGTTGCCCGATATTCATCAATGCCATTAGTTGAAGAAGCAAAAGTTGTGAGTGGCGCTGTATAAACACCAGGAATGCTTGGTTTATCTGGCCCATAAAAAACATTTTGGCGATCATCAGTACGTCCACGATTGCGGTTAGGAGAACCGTAGTATTCACCTTGTTTGATCAGGTTTAGTTCATCTGGCGCACCGGGTGCAGGGATAGAAGTTGTAGCTGAGGTAGAAAGTTCTCCAAAGCCTGTGTTATGACCATTATCAGTAGCATAAAGCAATCCTTTGGTAGTAAAAACTGCGCCAAAGGGATTTCGCAGACCACTTGCATAGACTGAAACGTCAGTACCCGGTACAACATTGGCAACATCACCAAAGGCTTGACTATCTGCAGGATCAAAAGTTAATCCTGCTGGGATTTCATAACCAGGAGGTAGGGGATTTTGTAGAACATACTTGATATCACCCTTAAAGCCCGGTTTGGAAATCTCCGCTTTTAAGATAGCCGCAGACAAAGGTGATTCTGGTAAACCACCAATGTTGCTGTTAATGACACCTGCGTTAGTATTACTACCAACATTGATGTATAAATCACCTTTTTGATCGAATGTTAAAGCATTGATCCCGTGGTCTTGATTGGAAGTTGGTAGTCCTGTGACTAAAGCTGTCAAGTTGGAGAAATTCGGCCCATCTAGTATGGAAACTTGACCGCTATAAAATGACTGTTCTGTTTTAGGAAAAGCACTGCCACCGTTACCATAAAGCCTTGTATGGGCAACGTAAATACTGGGGGAACCAGATTGATCGTAGGGGTTAAAAGCAATACCCAAGATGTTTGGTTTGTTGCCAGCTTTATCTTGAATTGTGGTGATGATTTGGGTATCGATAACATTGTACTTTTCATCAAAGGTATAAGCTCTGATTTCACCACTATAAGTACCTACATATAATCTGCCATCTGGCCCCCAAGCTGCAGTTGAGGGTGCAGCTATTGAAGCTACTGTTTTCTTAGTGAAGCTGATAGCAACGATATCATTATCGTTGACGCTGACAGGAAGTTCTGGGATGGTGAGATTTTGATAGTTGCTATCTGTAGTAGAGATAGTATGAGAAATGGTGAGATTGTCAGCACCTTGGGCTATTTTGTCATCAACTACATTGACATTTACAGTTTGCGGAACATTCCAGTTAGCAGGAGTAAAGGTCAGGCTAGTCTTATCTGTAGTTAAGCGATCGCCTTTAACTACATTAATTGTGACATCTGCGGTCGGTTGTGTATTCAGAACTAATGAGTAACTATCATCAGCACTTCCTTCTGTAACCTCAGTTCTACCTTGTGTTTGTTGCAAAATCACCTGAGGGCCAGTGAGTGGGATAATCTCTAGACCTGAGAGCAGAGCATTGTTAACGCTGGCATCCAAATTAAGATTCAGCTTGCCATCAGTAACAGTCACAGTAGGCACAGATAGTACTAGCGCTGAGTTATTACCTGTGAAGAACGCATTTTTAGATTGTTTAAAAATGTCTACGTCAGAGAACACTTTCTGACCTTCTAAAGAAACATCAAAGATGCGCTCATTGAAGACAGTGAAGAAATTCTCAGCAAAGTGCAGATTTACTGTATAGTTACCAGCTGTTACGGGAATCTCGTAAGCTAGCTTTGCTGCATATCGATCGTCTTGATATATAGGATCATCTTCTGTCTTGCCAATTTCCGCAGTGGTGGTATAGACGTTGCTGTCACCAACCACATATTGCGGTTGATCTGCATCCCACTTATTCTTTTTGGCATCAGTGTAAGCTTTACCACCTACATTGATCCGAATAGCCTCTGGTGTTGGCGTTGGGGTTGGCGTGGGTGTGGGTGTTGGCGTGGGTGTTGGTGTTGGTGTTGTATCTACAGGAATGATTTCAATCGCATCAATTTTGGCGTTGTTGACACTCGCCAAGAACTGTAAATTCAGTGTGCCATCAGCAACTGTAACATCAAAAGACTTATCCAAAGCAATGTTATTACCACCCGCTGCTTTGAAAATATCCAAGTTAGTAATTACTGGATTACCTTCAGCACTTACGTCAAAGACACGTTGTCCAGCTTCAGTCCAGAAGAGTTCGGAAAACTTGAGCTTAACTGTATATTTGCCGTTATCAACAGCAATGGCATAAGAGAATTTATCTGACCAATGTTCGTCTTGATAAAGGCCGTCGTCAACAGTATTGGCGATCGGTGCAGTTGTAGTATAGGTGTTACCGCCATCAAAATACTTACTATTATCTGCTTCCCAAAGATTACCCTGACTATCTCTGTAATCTGCACCACCTGCATTAATGCGAATTGTTTTGCCTGTGGCTGTGGGTGTGGGCGCGGGCGTTGGTGTGGGTGTGGGTGTTGGTGTTGGTGTGGGTGTTGGTGTGGGCGTGGGCGTGGGTGTGGGCGTTGGTGTTGTATCTACAGGAATGATTTCAATCGCGTCGATTTTGGCATTGTTAACACTCGCCAAGAAATCTAAATTTAAAATCCCATCAGTGACTTTAACCTTAAAAGACTTATCCAAAGCGATGTTATTACCACCCGCTTCTTTAAAAATATCCAAGTCATCAAAGACTAACTGATTTTCGACATTTACATCAAATACACGTTGTCCAGCTTCAGTCCAGAAGAGTTCGGAAAACTTGAGGTTAACTGTGTAGTCGCCGTTATCAACAGGAATGTCATAAGAGAATTTGTCTAGCCACCGTTCGTCTTGATAAAGAGGGTCTTCAACAGTATTGGCGATCGCCGCAGTTGTAGTATAAGTGTTACCGTCAGAAAAATAATTATCAGCTTCCCAGAGATTACCCTGAGTATCAGTGTAGGCTGCACCACCTGTATTGATCCGGAGGATCTTGGTAACCATTGTTGTCATTTCCAAACAATTTCTTACTTAATCTCTCGGAAAAGCTAAACCTAAAACAAGGTGCTATGTAAACTTTTTATGAGTTTTTTTTAAAGATTAAAACAAGTCCTAAATGAGATGCTCATAACTTTCCAAAATTTATAAATTTTCTCTAAATACATGAGGAAGAATTTATAAATTTTCGATAAAGATATATAATTTACTGATAGGTGTAACTGTTACCTAATAGAGTGAGTTATTAATTTTTCCCACAAAGTAAAAGCTCGTAGTGCAGCAATAATTAATCTAAACAGGGAACAGACAACTGGCAAAACTCTATCAGAAAATATATAAGGTCACACCTTTCTTGCACTATATGTTTAAAAAATAAAAAGACTGTTTGCATAAATAAATTTAATTGCTATTTTCCATATAGTATGTCTGATATCATATCCATTTGGGGACTTATCATTATCTGTGAAAGTCGGTAATGGGTAATGGGTAATGGGTAATGGGTAATGGGTAATGGGTAATGGGTAATGGGAAATAAAAATACAGTTTAACAATTACCAACAAGACCAACCATATCGTAAGTAATTAGCCGACATTGATATGATTTTTATTGCAGTTTTCTAACCTTTCACTAAAATGCTAAAATAAATCCCCCTATTGACCTGACAAGCGCAAATAGCAGGGGAAAATACAGTTCAGTTAAGAAAATTAATTGAGCACAAAACCAAAAAACTAAGGCTCTTCATACTATGCTAAATCACGTTCACAATTATCACGCAACCCTTGCCAAACAATAATAATGGGCATTATTTAATAACATTTTAGGCATTGGGCAAGTGTTTGAGTTCTTAAGCTATATTTTTCAGCCAAGCTTTGAGGTTTAACTAATAATTTGGCATAACAGGTACGTAAGAACCAAAACTAATTACTCAACAAAAAACAGAACCATAATTTTGGAGGGGGTTTGGGGGACGCAACCGTCACCCAATCGGGGGTTTGGGGGAGAATCCCCCAATTGAGCTAGCTTCTTTAATAAGTGAAAAATCACTCGCTAAAGAGCTTAATTGAACTGTATTGGGTTATGGGGGATCAATAAGTTCGTTCAGGACTTACGCAAGCAAAATTTGTCATTGCGACCGGAACGAAGTGTAGGGAAGCAATCCCAGAATCTCAGGCGATTACGTCGCTGCGCTCGTAATGACGTAATTACCTAACTTTTGTGTAAGTCCTAAAGTGTACAGAGACAGCCAATCGTTTTTTAAACAACCTCTAAGTTCATTACACGAATGTAGCAGAGCCATATAGTGGTAAATATGCATCTGCAATCGTTGAAAATTGACCATTACTGCTAACAGTCACATCTAGCAAGTCAATGGGATTGGTATTAGTAAATGATGGTAATATACCCTTAATTCTTTCGCTGTTAACTTCTGTAATCGTTGCCGTCTTACCACCAATAATTACTTGAGTATTCGCCAAAGTACCAAAGTTTTTACCACCAATCACAAATGTATTTTTACCCGCATCATTATTAGCAGGTGCGCGCCAAGGAAAGATATCGTAAGCGGTAACACCTATTGCCGCAGCATCATTAGGAGTCGCAACTGTGATTTTTTTATCACTATAGTTTATGCCCACAAGCGCACCACCTGGGCCTGTTAAGATATCTAACCCACCGCCAACATTATTGATGGTATCGATTTTTTGTACCGTCTTACCATCTGCTGATAGTTGGTAAGTAGAAACTTCCGCATTCCAGCGCTGGGTAATTAAATTCCCCCGTAATTGATTATTGAATGCTGTAGCTCGATATTCATCTATACCATTAGTTGAAGCCGTATTGGTAGCGATGGGAGCAGTATATACTCCTGGAATACTGGCTTGCGATGGATCGTAATAAACATTCTGGCGAGGATCTGAAATGCCGCGATTGCGGTTAGGGCTACCATAATAATTACCCTGTTCAATCAGGTTTAGTTCATCGGGAGCGCCAGTTGCAGGTTTCTGAGTTGTAGCTGAAGTAGAAATATCTCCAAAGCCTGGGTTATGACCGTTGTCTGTGGCATAAAGTAATCCTTTGGTGGTAAACACTGCATCGTAAGGATTCCGCAGCCCACTAGCGTAAACCGACACGTCAACACCCGGTTTCACAGTGGCTTTATCTCCAAACACCTGACTAATGGCTGGATCAAAAGTCAATCCGGCTGGCGGTTGGAAATTCGATGGTAAAGAATACTGAACCTTACCATTAAAGTTGGTTTTGGAAATTTCTGCCTTGAGAATAGCAGCAGAGAAAGGAGATTCTGGAATACCGCCTATATTATCATTGGTAACCCCGGCATTAGTGTTACCACCAACATTGATGTATAAATCGCCTTTATTATCAAAAGTTAAACCATTAATGCCGTGGTCATGGTTAGAAGTTGGTAGACCTGTAACTAAAGGTATCAACTGGGAAAAATTAGTTCCTTGCAGAATAGAGACTTGACCGCTGTAAGGCGAAAGTTCTGTCTGAGGAAAAGCTCCGCCACGATTAGCATAGAGCTTACTATGAGCTACGTAGATACTAGGTGCATCAGAGGTATCATAAGGGTTAAAGGCGATACCTAAAATGTCACTGTTATATAAGCCCTTAAGAGTAGTAATCTCTTGGGTATTGGTAACGTTGTAATTCTGATCGAAAGTGTATGCTCTGATCGTGCCATCGTAATCGCCTACGTACAGTCTGCCATCTGGGCCCCAAGTGGCTGTAGTAGGGCCAGCAGGTGTGGACTCATTGATTGTCGCTACTACTTTTTGCGTAAAGCTGATGGCAACTGTTTCGTTATCTGCGATACTAACAGTAACCTTGGGAATGCTGAGATTGTTATATGTGCTATCGGAACTAGTAACGGTATGACTAATGTTGACTGTGTGATTACCTTCTACTAACTTATCGTCAACGGCATTGACAGTAACATTTTGTGCAATATTCCAGTTATCAGGAGTAAATGTGAAACTACTCTTGTTGAGGGTGATTTGGTTAGCTTTGTCTGTTGCCAAGTTAATTGTGACATTGGCGGTAGGTTTGCTATTTAAAACTAATGAGTAATTATCATCAGCACCACCTTCCGCAACTGCAGTACTACCCCCCGTTTGTTGCAAAATAACTTGGGAACCTGTTAGGGGAATGATTTCAATTGCCGAGATTGTGCCATTGTTAACGCTAGCATCTAAATTGAGGTTGAGTTTGCCATCACTGACATTTTGGGTAGGAACAGATAATACTAAAGCAGAGTTATTTCCAGGGAAGAAGGCATTTTTAGATTGTTTAAAAATGTCTACATTGGAGAAAGCTTTCTGACCTTCTAAAGAGATATCAAATACCCGTTGATCGAAATCAGTCCAGTAATTTTCTGAGAAGTGAAGATTGACTGTATAGTTACCGTTTGCTACAGGAATTTCGTAAGCTAAATTTTTCGCATAACGGTCTGTTTGATATAAGATATCTTCTTCTGTTTTGCCGATAGGTGCTGTGACAGTATAGACATTACTAGTTCCAACAAAATACTGGTCAGCCTGCCATACTTGACCCTGAGTATCAGTAAAACTTTTAGTTGCGCCTACATCAATCCGAATCGCTCCAGGCGTAGGAGTGGGATTACTATCATTATCGGTAATAGTGACTGTAACATTACCCACAGCAAAATTATTGTATTTGCTATCTGTGCTGCTAACAGTGTGGGTAATATCAGCTGTGTGAGTTCCTTCCACAGCAGTATCATCAACAGCTGTCACAGTCACTGTTTGTGCTGTATTCCAGTTACTTGGAGTGAAAGTCAGGCTAGTTTTATCGAGAGTGATTTGATTACCAGTTGTCCCAAGATTAATCGTGACATTGGCGGTGGGTTGGCTACTGAGGACTAATGAATAAATATCAGTAGCGCCACTTTCAGTCACCGCAGTATTTCCATCACTCTGTTGCACAATTACCTGTGCAGTTGGAGTTGTCGTAACGGGAATGATTTCAATCGCGTCAACTTTGGCATTGTTGACACTGGAGAGGAAATTTAAATTTAATGTGCCATCCGACACTTTGACTGTGAAAGACTTGTCTAAAGCTGTATTAGCACCAGCTTCTTTGAAAATATCCAAGTTAGTAATTACTGAATTATTTTCTGCTTTCACATCAAAGACGCGTTGACCAGCAGCATTAAAGAACAGTTCCGCAAACTTCAGCTTAACTGTATAGTCTCCGTTAGCTACTGGAATTGCATAGGAAAAGTCATTCAGCCACCGTTCGTTTTGATAAAGAGGGTCTTCAACTGTACTGGCGATCGCAGCTGTTGTCGCATAGGTGTTACCACCTGAAGAATATTGATCTGCAAGCCATTGATTACCTTGTCCATCTGTAAAAGCTGCGCCACCTGCATTAATACGTATGGCTTTACCTGTGGGAGCAGTATCATTATCGGTAATATTGACTACAACATTACCTACAGCAAAATTATTGTATTTACTATCTGTACTGCTGACGGTGTGGGTAATATTAGCTGTGTGAGTTCCTTCCACAGCAATATCATCAACGGCTTTCACAGTAACTGTTTGTGCTGTATTCCAGTTACTTGGAGTGAAAGTCAGGCTAGTTTTATCGAGAGTGATTTGATTACCAGTTGTCCCGAGATTAATCGTGACATTGGCGCTAGGTTGACTGCTGAGGACTAATGAGTAACTATCAGTAGCGCCACCTTCAGTTACCGCAGTATTTCCGCCACTTTGTTGCACAATTACCTGTGGGGTGGGAGCAGTATCGTTATCGGTAATATTGACTACAACATTACCCACAGGAAGATTATTATATTTGCTATCTGTACTGCTGACGGTGTGGGTAATATTGGCTGTGTGATTTCCTTCCACAGCAATATCATCAACGGCTTCAACGGTAACTGTTTGTGCTGTATTCCAGTTACTCGGAGTGAAAGTCAGACTAGTTTTATCTAGGGTAATTTGATTACCAGTTGTCCCCAGGTTAATCGTGACATTGGCGGTGGGTTGGCTACTAAGAACTAATGAGTAACTATCAGTAGCACCACCTTCAGTTACTGCAGTATTTCCGCCACTCTGTTGCACAATTACCTGTGCAGTTGGAGTTGTCGTAACGGGAATGATTTCAATCGCGTCAACTTTGGCATTGTTGACACTGGAGAGGAAATTTAAATTTAATGTGCCATCAGTAACTTTAACTGTGAAAGACTTGTCTAAAGCTGTGTTAGCACCAGCTTCTTTGAAAATATCCAAGTTAGTAATTACTGAATTACTTTCTGCTTTTACATCAAAGACGCGTTGACCAGCAGCATTAAAGAACAGTTCCGCAAACTTCAGCTTAACTGTGTATTCTCCATTATCTACGGGAATTGCATAGGAAAAGTCATTCAGCCACCGTTCGTTTTGATAAAGAGGGTCTTCAACTGTACTGGCGATCGCAGCTGTTGTCGTATAGATGTTACCGCCTGAAGAATATTGATCTGCAAGCCACTGATTACCCAAGCTATCTGTATACGCTTGTCCCCCTACATTAATCCTGATGGCAGCCATAATTTTTTATCTACAAATAATTCCTAAATTGCTTTGCGTAAAATATAAGCTTTATACGTATATTTCAGGTTAAGATTCGTTGATCATTCTTGAAATCTTAAAAATAATAATTACTAACTTCATCGAAAGTATATCTTTATGAAACTTATCTATTTTTAGATAAGTTTTTGATGATTTAATTATGAATTTATGATGAAATTATGTTGATTTTATGATGAATATCTCTGGTTGAGCAGATTAATGCAATCACAGTAATAATACTAAGATAAATAGTATAAATTAAAAAAAATGACTATTTGCAACCAACATTGAGAGCGATCGCTGTTTTTTGGCTCAAGCTACTATTAGCCAAGGAACAATTCACCCTTCTCTAAGGGTGAAGAAGGAGGAAAAGTATACCTAAGCTTTGCCAAAATCAAATATCAGTTCTATATAGAAATAAAATCAAGAAATTGCATTGCTAAATTCTGAGGTCTTAACTATGGTTGCTTCACCTGAAATCTACCTCACCCCTGAACAATACCTGCAAATGGAGGAAAACAGCGACATCAAGCATGAATACATCGACGGCTACATTTACGCAATGGCTGGAGCGCTGGACTCCCATGTTACGATTGCGGGAAACCTGTTTGCGCTTGTTCGTAATCATGTACGCGGTTCAGGCTGTCGTGTTTACATTGCTGATATGAAAGCACGCATCGAATCTCTGAATCGATATTACTATCCTGATGTGATGGTGACTTGCGACGAACGCGATCGCGAAACTCCTGCTTATAAAAAATTTCCCTGTTTAATTGTCGAAGTTTTATCTAACTCTACCGAAGCCTTTGACCGAGGAGATAAATTCGCTGATTACCAAACTTTAGAAAGTCTGCAAGAGTATGTTTTAATTAACACCAAACGTCAGCGAGTTGAGTGTTTTCGCCGTAATGAGCAAGGTTTATGGGTTCTACAATCTTACACAGACGCAGATAAATCATTTCAACTACAGAGTATTAAATTTGAAGGTACAATGGCTGACCTTTACGAAGATGTAGTCTTTGAAAACCCTGAATTAGCCTGATTTTAAAGATTTTCAATCCCAAATCCCAAATCCCAAATCTAAAATCTAAAATTGGGATCAGCGATCGCTCTTGCAAGAAGAACTAAAAGAGGGATAGTGCGTCTAAGTTTTTTGTGAGACTATGACTATAGTCATGACTATAGTCATTTATGAAATCGATTTCTAAAAGTAAACTCAAAGCTCAACTACTGGAGTTCCTGCGACTTGTAGAGTCAGAAGGGGAAGAAATTGTAGTTACCGATCGCGGTAAGCCTGTGGTCAAAATTTCCAAATATCCACAGACACTTTCAACAGAGGAGCTATTTAAGGAGATGCGCGGGAAAGTCAAGTATTTTGAAGATTTAACCACACCAACCAGTGAGGAATGGACAGAATTGTGAAAATAGTCCTCGATACCTGCGCTCTCATTTGGTGGAGTTTAGATCCACAGAAGCTTTCTCAACGAGCCAGCCAAATGTGCGATCGCATGGAACGGGAGCAAAATGGTCTTGTCCCTTCTATTGCAATCTGGGAAATCTCAATCAAAATCAAAAATAGAAAACTCGATTTAGGAGTCAATCTCAACGACTATGTCGCAACACTGAAAAAATCTAGTGTCGTTGAGATTGTACCCATTGATGAAAATATTTGGCTAGAAAGTGTTCGGTTAGATTGGAAGCACCGCGATCCAGTTGATCGGGTCGTTGTAGCACTAGCTAAAAGTCATCAAGCAGTAATCATTACAGCCGATCAAGAAATAGCTGATTTCTACCCTGAGGTAATTTGGTAGATTGGTTAGAGCTTACTCCATCGCCTGAATTTGCTGATTCGCTGCTGTTTGCGCTCTTACCATTGCCTGCTTTAATGGCTGCTGACCTAATAAAGCGCTAATAAATTGGTTATCAAAATTATTGACAATAGCTGCTGGATATTTGCCAGCTTGCCAAGGTGTAGCGTAGGATACGCCACTAACAAAAGGCGATCGCAAGGGGTCTTGGTCATAGCCTAATTTCTCAGCTACAGATTTCCGCGTAGGGAGTGCAAACCCTGTTCCTGTCCACTTTTGCATTCCTTGTTTACCTGTGAGATAAGCAATTAATTCCCAAGCTTCTGCTTTATGTTTGGCTTGTTTATTCATTACATAGGCAACTGTAAACACCATAGTGTTATTTTTACCATTAATTGTAGGTATCTCTGCGGTAGCAAATTCTAATTGAGGAAAGGTTTCTTGCAAATAAGGAATTGCCCAATTACCTTCAATGACCATTGCTACCTTACTCTGACCAAACATTTCACTACCAGAGTTTGTTCCCACATCAGATTTTTGAGCAGAGGAACGGTCTTTTTGATACTGATCTATAACTAACTGCAATCCTTGCAAGCCTGGTTCACTAGCAAAGGTGGCATAATCATTTTGATTAATAATTTGTCCACCAAAGGCTTTGATTTTATAAGCTTGACGCGCTAATTCCGGAATTTCCCCAAAGCCATATTTGTTGAGTTTTCCTGTTAGTTTCTCAGAATAGCTGCGTAATTCCTCCCATGTAGTTGGTGAATTACTCAAACCAGCCTCAGCAAAAGCTTTTTTGTTGTAAAACAGCGATAAAGTGGAATAATCTTTGGGAAAACCGTAAATTTGGTTTTGGTACTTGAAGCTATTAAGTAGGTTAGGTTCAAAGTCTGCTAAATCAAATTCCGGAGTGATATAAGCATTTAAAGGTTCGAGGACGTTTTGACTCATAAAAAAAGGAGCCTCTAGCGCATCCAGATAGAAAACATCAGGTGCAGCTTCTCCTACCAAGCGGGTTTTGATAACGTCCATGTATTGGTCTGAAATGACCTCATACTTAACTTTAATCTTGGGGTGCTGTGCTTCAAAGTCTTTTAGTACTTGCTGTAGAAGTTTTTGTTCTACAGGATTACCTCCCCAACCACTAAGTTTGACCGTAACTGCTGTAGATGCTTTGGGTAGTGTTAGACTGTGGCAACTAATAATTGCGATCGCGATCGCAATTACCAATCCAAAAAACTTGAACCAACTATTTCTCATCACTAAAAAGGATGTTCGCGTAGCGTCTCCGCAGGAGAATGATCAAGGATAAAGGATGAAACAAACAATAAATTGGTAATTATCTCTCAGATTTAGCAGTTGATAAAAATTGCCTAATCTGTATCCTATTATGAATGGCTTAAGTTGATTATTGAATTGAATTCATACTTCATATTTCAGCCTTGAGTTGCTAATCTCTCTATTTCTACTTATATCGTCTCTAATTGATGCCTAATATTTCTAAATCTGAATTTTTATTGAGAAATGCAAGGTAGAATGACGAGAAATTATCGGCACAAAACTCATCTAGGGGATCTCTCCGTAAAACTTTAAGTTATGACTTCTGTTCCGATTGAAACAGCTGCGCCTGTAACTCTGGAAACTGGCCAGATTACCACGCCGCAATTAACACTAACTTCTACCACCAAAAGCAATTCGCAGCTTTATAAAGATGCGATTCGCACCAGTTTGAAGGCTTCAACCCTGGATGCTGTTTTTGCCACAGTTTTTGGTGTGGCTACAGGTGGTATTTTACTTAGCAATTTCCTGTTGGAATTGGGTGCTAGTCCGGTAGTTTTTGGAATGCTGTCATCGATTCCCATGCTGGTGAACTTAGTTCAGCCGTTGGGTGCGTACCTGTCAGAACGCAGCAGCAGCCGTTTCTACTATTCTTTAAGAACTCATGGAATTGCTCGGTTACTGTGGCTAATTCTCGGCATTGGTATTATTAGCTCCGGCTGGTTAGGTCTGACTGCTTCCCAGTTAGTAGGATTAACACTGTTAGTTGTCTTGTTCAGCAGTCTTTTAGGCGGACTAGGAAGCGCATCATGGCTGAGTTGGCTAGCAATGATTGTACCTCGGCGGTTACGAGGTAGGTATTTTGGTATTCGCAATAGTGCGGCTAGCTTGACTAATTTGTTCTGCGTACCGTTGGCGGGGTTAGCTGTATCTCATTGGTATGGTGGAACTTTACAAGGTTACGGGGTAATTCTGTTTGTAGGTATTTTGTTCGGGATTATCAGTTTGGGATGTCAGTACTTTCAAATAGATATGAATCCTGCTGTGCAAAACACTAGCCTTGTAAAGTACCAGCAAGTAAGTGAATCTACTACAAACATAGAGGAAATTTCTCCGCTACATCCAACCCCAAACAACGAGGTTGCTAGCATTTGGAGTAACACTAACTTTTTAAGGTTTCTGCTGTATTTCGGCTTCTGGATGCTGGCTGTGAATATCAGCGCACCTTTTTTCAACTTCTATATGCTAGATCGGCTGCATTTAGATGTAAGTTGCGTGACGCTCTACGGTAGCCTGCAAGCCGGAGCGAATATGCTTTTGATTATCCTGTGGGGTAAATTGGCAGATAAAATCGGTAATCGCCGGATTTTGATTGTAATTGGAATTTTTGTTGCACTCACACCTGTGTTGTGGATGGGTGTCAGTGCTAATAGTTGGAATATTTGGCTATGGTTACCGCTATTACATATTTTTACAGGTGGTACATGTGCAGCAATTGATCTATGCAATAACAATATGCAACTGGGGATAGTACCACTAAAAAACCAGTCTATCTATTTTGCGATCGCATCTGCCGTTGCTGGTGTGAGTGGTGCTTTAGGTGCAACAATTGGTGGTTTCATCGCCCAATTCGCTGAACAAGGAGGCTTACTAGGCTTATTCGCTCTCTCTAGCGCCTGTCGCCTCCTAGCGATTTTACCCCTGATGTTTGTCAAAGAACCCCATTGATGGGAGATGAGGGAGGTGGGGGAGATGAGGGAGGTGGGGGAGATGAGGGAGGTGGGGGAGATGAGGGAGGTGGGGGAGATGAGGGAGATGGGGGAGATGAGGGAGATGAGGGAGATGAGGAAGATGAGGAGGTATTTCTTTTCCCCTTTCCCCCTTTCCCCCTTGTCCCCTTCCCCTTTTCCCCTATTCAGCCGCGCTAGAACTCAAACTCATGGTTTCCCACAAAACCATGTGCGGGGTGGTGGGTACGGGCTGATGTAAGCCAATCAACTGAGATAGAGTATTCTTTAACTGAGTCCGGGGAACGATTTCATCAATAAAGCCATGCTTGAGCAAATCTTCAGCGCTTTGGAAATCTTCGGGGAGTTTTTCTCTGATGGTTTGCTCAATCACTCGCCGACCAGCAAACCCAATTGTGGCTTTTGGTTCTGCGAGAATAATATCGCCCAACATGGCGAAACTTGCTGTTACACCCCCAGTAGTGGGATGAGTTAAAACGGGAATATATAAAAGTTTGGCATCGCGATGGCGTTGTAGCGCTGCGGAGATTTTCGCCATCTGCATCAAAGAGAGCATTCCTTCTTGCATTCTGGCACCACCAGAAGTGCAGACAATTACTACAGGATAGCGGCGTTGAGTGGCTTGCTCAATTAAGCGGGTGAGTTTTTCGCCGACAACAGAACCCATACTACCACCCATGAAGCGGAAGTCCATGACTCCCAACGCCACAGGTAAACCGTTAATTTCGCCTAAACCTGTTTTGACTGCATCGATTAAACCAATTTTGTCCTGCATTTCCCGCAGACGATCGCTATAGGGTTTGCGATCGCGAAATCCTAGAGGATCGGTGGGACGCAAATGCTCGTCCATCGGTCTCCAGGTATTTTGGTCAATCAATTGGCGAATGCGTTCATCGCTATCCACGCGATGATGATGACCACACTCAGCACAAACCATTTGATTTGCTCTCAGGTCTTTTGTATATGCCAATACACCACACTTAGCGCATTTATGCCATAATCCATCAGCGATTTCGCGTTCTTGACGTTCCAGGCTGGTGGTTCCGGATTTCCGTCGATTCGCAAACCAATCCAATAGAGACTTTAAACCGCGTGATTCTTCGTTGTTTGCCATTTTTATCTTATCAAGTGGGTAATGAGGTCGAAAACGGGCCAAGAAGCGATGGGGATTACAGGGTAAAAGTCCTCATTTCAAAGTTATGATTTGGGACTAGAGAAGGGATGCGGAGGATTGGGTGGCTCCGCTAGGGGAAGGGAACAGTTGTTCATCCCGTTTGGCTCTTGACTATTGACTACATCGTCAAATTACGCTTGTAAGCAATTCAGACCTTATTTAGCATCTTTGGTTGCCAGCTTAACGAAAATGCTTATGCCAACACAAGTGTGTTGTTGATTCGTTCTTGTGAAGGTATCCGCACAAGCGTTTGCATATTTACCCCTAAACCGGATGCTCTTTCCCAACCCCGCCAGGGTATACTTGCTCCCAAATCAAGAATTAGTGTTATAAGGTGATGAGCAATCAGCTTTTTAAGAGGGTAATACAGGTCACAGGATGATATTACCAAAATCTCAAGGGGCGTTGGCGTAATTGCGGTTACAGTCATAGGGGGTAGAAATTTCTTATGATGGTTTAATGGGTTGTTAAGGGAAGCTGGAGAAAATGAAATTTGATAACTTTGGATGCTAAATTGGTTTTTGACTCCTCTATTCACGTTACTGGAAAAAATAACCCCTGGTAAACAGATAAAATTGCTTCCCCGCCAAATAAAGCGATCGCAGCTCCCAAAGCGAGAAACGGGCCAAAGGGTATTTTCTGTCCAAAGCGGCGCTGTGAAAGGGCTATAGCCACACCACCTACTAACGCGCCCACAGCACAAGCCATAAAACCAGCTAAGAGTAAATATTTCCAACCTAGCCAAGCTCCCATCATCGCCGCTAATTTGGCATCTCCGGCTCCCATTGCAGTTTTACCTAGTGCTATGGAACCAAAAAACGCGATCGCATCAAATAACCATAAGCCCAGTACAGCTCCCACAATCCCCATCATCAGGTGCTTAATTGCTCCCACAGAGCTACCTTCAGGGAAAAACCCAATTGCTATTTGGAAGATCAGCCCCAAAACCAAACCCGACTGAGTCAGTTGATTGGGTAGAGTCATCGTATCTAAATCTATGAGTGATAGGGCCAATAACCAGCTACAAAAAGCCCAATAGCCAATTGTCAAAATAGAAACTTTAAATAGTAAAAAAACTAGTACAAAAATTATGCCCGTTATCGCTTCTACCACAGGATAACGGGCAGCAATTTTACTTTTACAATAACGACACCGACCTCTGAGCCACAGCCACCCCAAAACGGGTACATTATCGTAAGCTTTTAGCTGGTTGAGGCAATGGGGACAACGGGAAGGAGGCCAAAGAACCGACAACCCCGCCGGCAGCCGATAAACCACAACATTAATAAAGCTACCAATAGAAGCACCCAAAATGAAGACGAGTAAACTCGCCGGGACAATCATCAAAATGTCCATATAGTCCTTTGTCATTAGTCATGTGTCATTTGTACTTTGTCATTAGTCATTTGTCATGACTGTTGACTGTTGACTGTTGACTGTTGACTATTGACTAATACATATGAGATTCAATTTGATTTAGTGGTACAAAACATTCTTGTGGTAACAGCACTGGGCTGTTAGTAAAAACAACTTTGCCGCGATGGGTAGTGCGATTAATCGCTACTCCTGTGGCTTGTCCTGTTACTTCAGGATGCGCTTCACAAAGAGTGTAGTAAATCTGACCAGCAGCCCGGATGACAGCCGGATCAACCAAAGGAGGCTGGGAATGCTGGCTTTTAGGAGCAGTATAGTTTTCGTATCCTTGACGTAAAGCGTACACTATTCAGTTATTTGCTTTCTAGATTTGTCTCTAGTTTATATGAAAGTTTCCGTAACGGTTGCCAAAATGGTCAAGTTTTGTTGCAGTTTGGGGACTGGGGACTGGGGACTGGGTAATGGGGACTGGGAGATGAGGGGGAAACGGAGAAGGGGAAAAGGGGAAGGGGAAAAAGGGGAAATAATTATGCCAATTACCAATTACCAATTACCAATTACCAATGCCCCATGCCCCATGCCCCATGCCCTATCCAATTGCCTTAATTAATGATTCGCCCATTGCGCGACAACCTAAAAGCTTGGTGCCGGGTGAGAGAATATCACCAGTGCGATCGCCTTGTTCTAAAACTTGGAAGACGGCGTTTTCAATGGCATCTGCTGCGGCTGGTTGGTCTAAAGCATAACGCAACATCATGGCGGCACTCAATACCTGCGCTAGGGGATTGGCTTTATCTTGTCCAGCAATATCAGGGGCTGAACCGTGAACTGGTTCAAACACACCAGGGCCAGAAGCACCTAAACTCGCTGAAGGTAACATCCCAATACTACCTGTGAGCATAGCAGCAGCATCGGAGAGAATATCGCCAAATAAATTACCTGTAACAATGGTATCGAACTGCTTAGGCGCGCGGACTAGCTGCATTGCCGCATTATCTACATAGAGGTGAGATAGTTCGATATCGGGGTATTCTTGGGAAAGCTTGGTAATGCGATCGCGCCACAGTTGCGATACTTCTAAAACGTTGGCTTTATCTACAGAACAAAGTTTCTTGCCACGTTTGCGTGCAGCTTCAAAGGCGACTTTGCCAATGCGATCGATTTCTGATTCGGTGTAAACCATTGTATTTACACCGCGCTTTTCTCCAGTCTCAGTTTCAAAAATTCCTTTGGGTTTACCGAAGTAAATTCCCCCTGTGAGTTCGCGCACCACCATAATATCAACACCTTCTACAACTTCCTTTTTCAAAGTTGAGGCATCTATTAATTGGGGCAAAATTTTCGCTGGGCGTAAATTCGCAAATAATCCCAAACCCGCGCGCAATCCTAACAAACCTGCTTCTGGGCGGAGATTGGATGGTAAGGTATCCCACTTATAACCACCGATAGCCGCAAGCAATACAGCATCGCTATCGCGGCAAGTATCTAAAGTAGCCGCTGGTAAAGGTTCCCCTGTAGCGTCAATTGCTGCACCACCAATGAGGGCTTCTTGGAAATCAAACTTTAAATCGAATTTCTGCCCTACAATTTTTAGCACATCTACCGCTACGGCCATAATTTCGGGGCCGATGCCATCGCCGGGAAGTAGGGTAATGCGGTAGTTTTGGGTCATAGCTGCTGTTTACTAAGTAGATGTTGAGTTGTGCAAAAATGCTCACAGATTAAATATCATACCGAGCAATCTGCACTAATGGAGCTATCAATTTATTACAAGGGGGCATTGGGCATGGGGCATGGGGCATGGGGCATTGAGTAATAATTGTTCTTCCTCCACTCTCTGCGCCTTGCCCCTTAATCCTCTTTGTTGAGCGTTACGGCTTTGTTTTGCAGCAATAACCAGAAATTGAGGCTGAATCATTTGATACTTTATACTTCAGTCGCAGCCTATACAAGAGTATTCATATTCTGTTAACAGGATTTGTGAATCAGAATTATTCAATTATCTTGAATTTGCAAGTAATATTTGGGGATTAAAGATTACATCCACAACACTTTTATATTCAGTAAATCTAACAATTTTTATAAAATGATTTTCTATTTGGGTATACAGTCCTGCAAGAAAATTAAAAAAAAAGTATTTATAGACATTTTTGAGATAAAAAACTGTATGTTTGTTGTGTTTAAGAAGGCACAAACTACAAGAAATTATGAATTTTAAGGAAATTGGTCAGGTTGCTTTGGCGTTGTTAACGCAGTTCGGCTTGAAGCTTGTAGGCGCTATCCTGTTGTGGGTTGTAGCTCAACGCTTGATTGACTTTGGATTGAAGCTATTACGCCGTGCTTTCAAAGTTCAACATGTTGATCCGACACTGATTACCTACATTATAAATATCATTTCTGTCACCCTGAGAATTGTTCTAGTTGTGGCAATTCTCGGATTCTTTGGTATTGAAACCACCTCCTTTGCAGCTTTGTTAGCAGCAGCAGGTATTGCAATTGGTGCAGCATGGGGTGGACTGTTGGCGAATTTTGCAGCTGGTGCGTTTTTAGTGATTTTTCGCCCATTTAAAATTGGTGATTTCATCAGTGCAGCAGGTGTTACGGGAACTGTCACAGAAATTGGACTGTTCACAACTAATATCAATACGCCTGATAATGTGATGACAATTGTCGCCAATAACAAAATCTTTTCTGACAATATTCAGAATTACTCTGCTAATCCCTACCGTCGGGTTGACCTACTAGCCCAACTGCATCATTCTGTAGATCATCACGATGCGATCGCACGGTTGAAAGCTAAAATCAGCCAAATCCCCAATGTTTTGCAAAGTCCTGCACCTGATGTAGAAATTATTGATTTCAATATGGCAGGCCCTGTACTAGCAGTACGTCCTTATTGCAATAATGACCATTACTGGCAAGTTTACTTCGACACTAATAAAGTTATACGTGAAACCTTTGGCGAAGCTGGGTATCCCGTTCCCGAACACCGTTATTCAATCAGCAGCCCATCTTCCAATGGAGTTGATCCAGTAGTCCCTGCATCAATAATTAGCTGATACTGACACAAACCTAAATAATACAAATGTAACAGTAGGTAGGCATCTGTCCTGCCTACTTTATTATTTTTATGTAATGTTATATAAAAAACAAAAAAATTCTCAGTATTTAAGTCATATAAATGTAAATAAATAATGTGCTATCAGACTCATATTTGATTCATATTTGATTTTTGACAGGACTTACGCAAGCAAAATTTGTCATTGCGACCGGAACGGAGTGTAGGGAAGCAATCCCAGAATATCAGGCGATTACGTCGCTGCGCTCGTAATGACGTAATTACGTGACTTTTGCGTAAGTCCTATTTGAAATTCATGTGTTGCTTTATTAGCAATGCTTTTTGTGCGTTACGGCTTACACCTAACCCACACTAAATTACTTCCGAATGATTGATTTGCGACAACCAAAAATTTTTATACATCATTTATTGCAAACTGCTGTAAGTATACAGATATAGACCACTCTGCTAAACCAGTAAATCAGAATAATCTAGTTATACTTTCTGTGAAAGGTAAACATATGAACAGCTATCTGATGTGAACAAAGTTATTAGCTATCAAAGCAATTTTTGTTTACAATCTCTTACTTAGTACGTAATTGGCCCTTATAAAGTATGTCTACCTTACTTTAGGCATCCACAGTGGTTGAAGGAGAATTAAAGTGGCAGATAAGAAATCTTCGGTTAGACGAGGAATTATATTTATCCCATTAATTGCCGGAGTTTGTACTTTTGGCGCGGGATTGTATTGGCTGATGGATCAAACAGACCATCAAATGCACATTCAGAAGTCAAAGTCACTAACAGCCAAAGCGTTAATTAATCAGCAAGATTTGGCATTAAATAGAGACGCTGTTTCTTCTACAAACAGCCATATATTTGAAGTACCAAAAGCATTTCAAGGAAAAGTAGTTCAGCAGTTACCATTAACTGATAAAAATAAAGTTATTGCGCTGACTTTTGATGATGGCCCTGCACCTAAATACACAGAACAGATTTTAGGAATTCTGAAGAAAGAAAATATTAAAGCGACTTTCTTCTGTGTAGGGGAAATGGTGCATTATTTTCCTCAAATTGCTAAGGAGGAAGTAGCGGCTGGTAATGCTATTGGCAATCACACATGGCATCATTGGTATCGCAAGATGAACCCAACTATTGCACAGCGTGAGATTGAATCTACTGCTACACAGATATACGAAACTACGGGAGTTAAAACATCTCTATTTCGTCCGCCTTTTGGCATCCTTAACAATGGTGTAGCTGACTACGCTAAGAAGAATAATTATGCCATATTAATGTGGTCAGATGACTCTGAAGATTATCGTCGTCCTCCCGTATCTAGGCTAGTTAATAATGTTATCAAAGGTGCAAAACCAGGTGGCATGATATTAATGCACGATGGTGGTGGAAATCGCTCCAATACAGTTAAAGCTTTACCAGAAATTATTGATACTCTGAAAAAGCGTGGCTATAGTTTTGTAACCATACCTGAATTATTAGCAATACAAGCACAAAAACCCTTGGTGAGAATGGCCAAATTCCATCAACCAAACAAAGATATGTAAAATTTACTCAATTAATATTTACCAAAAATATAATAATAGTAATTATTAGTTGTATTCGTGGATAATATCTGCGAATACAACTTTTTTGTATTTTATGCAAACAAAGTACGCAAAAATTTAACCAACTCAAATAATGTTTGCGACAGATAAATCCTTTGTAAGGGCACGGCATCCGCAATCTTTTGGCATATCAAATATCATACTGGTGCCGTGCCCCTACCTATCTGTCGCGTTCTTTTTTCAAAATAGTATTAGACTTATTTCAAGATTTTTTGACATATAAATTATCTGTAGAGGCATAAATATTTATGCCTATCTTTCAATTCTTTTGGTGTGTTACGCTTAACACCTAACCCAACGCACTGACTCCACTATATGGTGCTGAGATTTATTCAAAAATAAAATTGGATTCCTAATATTATTCATCCGGTTACAGTAGAAAATATACTGAATATTAAATAAAAACAGTATTGATTGAGCGAAGTATTAATACTTAATAACATTAAGTTTGTGTAAACCTGGTTTCCATTTCTGAAACAGACATGGCAAATGCTGTAGAGACAGGTTAGGTTAACTTATAATCACAAGCCGCACCAAAGCAGGTATGGTAAAAGAATTAGCAATTCGTACCTCTGGACTGACGAAGCAATTTGATCGCCATGTTGCGGTCAATGATGTTGATTTAGAGATCCAAGCAGGTGAAGTATACGGACTTATTGGGCCGAATGGCGCAGGTAAAACAACTCTCATCCGCATGTTAGCAGCCGCAGAGGAGCCAACAACGGGTGAGATTTATATTAATGGCGATCGCTTGTTGCGTGACAAAAGTAATCCCACTCTCAAGCGTCGTCTGGGCTATTTACCTGATGACTACCCACTGTATGAGGATTTAACAGTTTGGGATTACCTAGATTATTTTGCGCGGCTATATCGCTTGCGGGAACCACGCCGCACTCAACGTCTGCATGAAGTATTAGAACTGATACAACTCGGTAATAAGCGTAATAGCTTAATTTCTACCCTATCGCGGGGGATGAAGCAGCGCTTAAGTTTAGCGCGCACAATTATTCATGAACCCATCTTACTGCTGTTAGATGAGCCTGTTTCCGGTCTTGACCCCATCGCCAGGATGCAGTTCCGGGAAATTATTAAGGCTTTGCAAGAAGCGGGAATGACAATTTTGATTTCTTCCCACGTTCTCAGCGATTTAGCAGAACTCTGTACTTCTGTGGGAATTATGGAACTGGGCTTTTTAGTAGAAAGCGCTTCTCTGCAACAACTTTACCAGCGGCTATCCCGTCAACAAATTGTGTTGTCTACATTGGGAGATTTAGAAACATTACTGCGGGAAGTAAAACATCATCCTTTGGTGGAAGAATGGGAAGTAATATCTGGTAAAAACAGTCTCAGAATTAACTTTTCCGGTAAGCAGGAAGATAGCGCTGAGTTATTGCGATCGCTAATTCATGTTGGTATTCCGATTACTGATTTTCACTGCACCCAAGAAGATTTAGAAACCATTTTCTTAAAGTTAGGGCACAAGCAAGCATCTTAATTCCGCAATAATTTTTAATTCCTCTGTTTGGAGCTTTTATCTATGATGCTCAAGTGGTTAGACAAAATCGGTGATTGGAATCCGCAATTGTTGCGCGAACTCAAAGGCCGCCTGAAACCTGTCAATATTTTAATTGCCTTGGCAATATCCTTAGTAACTCAACTAGGGACTTATATATATCAAATCAGCGAGTTGCCTAGCAAAACATATGCTATGTCAGGCATATACTGCAATCTTGCTGACGGTTATCAAAAAAATCTTACCTTTCTCAATCAAAGCCTTGAGCAGGTTAACTCCAAAATCAATAGTTATAGTGGGAGTAAAAACTCAGATTTATTAGCGAAAATCCCGGATTTAAAATTAGAACAAAAATCCCTACAACAGCAAATTGATAATTTTAGGAACCTGTTATATCAAACTTCTTGCCCATCCGAGCAAATAAATATGCAAATGTGGTGGCAAGACCATTGGAAATATATATTTATGACGCTGAGTGTGATGTTTATCTTCACACTTTTAGTTGCTGGTACTTATTTGCTCATCAATAATTTAGGGCAAGAAGAACGTCGCGGCACATTAAATTTTTTACGTCTCAGTCCGCAGTCAGAAGCCAGTATTTTAACTGGCAAAATGTTAGGTGTGCCAATTCTTGTCTATCTCACAGTTTTAGCGGCAATACCTTTACATTTATTGTCAGGTATTTTGGCGCAAATTCCCTTCACTGGGATTCTAGCTTTCTATATAGTACTGGCTGCTAGTTGTGTTTTCTTCTACAGTAATGCATTGCTATTTGGCTTAATTAGTCGTTGGTTTAGTGGTTTTCAACCTTGGTTAGGAAGTGGTTTAGTTCTCCTGTTTCTATGCGTAACTTTGCAAACGTTATTTTATAGTGCAGATGTTCACAATATACTCGCTTGGTTAAGCTTATTAAATCCTGCGAGTATGCTCGGCTATCTCACACCGCGATATCAGGAACCAGCAATACAAGGAATACAGTTTTTTTACTTACCACTTGGTAAAAATCTGATTGGTCTACTTGCCTTACATTTATTTAATTATGGTGTAGGCATTTACTGGGCTTGGGAAGGAATGAAACGCCGCTTTCGTAATCCTGATGGCGCAATTTTGAATAAAGTTCAGAGTTATTTTTTGGTGGCGAGTTATCAAGTAATTTTTTGGGGATTTACTCTGCAATACTCTAACAATTACTGCTCAGATTACAGAGGTGGTCAATCTATTCCTTGTTATCATGACTTGAACTATCAAATAGTTCAAAATTGGGGATTTATAGCATTTTTTAATATCATGCTATTACTTTCCTTACTGGTAATTTTGTCACCTCACAGACAAACTATCCAAGATTGGGCAAGATATAGACATGAAAAAGTTGCTAATTTTCAAGGATTTTGGCGGAAATTTGCGCTCACAGATTGGCTGGTAGACGAAAAAAGTCCAGCACTATTGGCAATGTTGATTAATTTAGCGATCGCAACTACGCCATTATTAGTTTGGATTGTACTTGCACCAATGTTGAATACTCGCCATAACACTGCCATAGAGTGGGTAAATGATATTGGTAGATTGCGGGCTATTTTAGGCGTGGCTTTATTCATTAGCCTGATGATGATTTACGCCACCTTAGCTCAACTAATGCTAATGATGAAAACTTCTAAGCGTTCAATGTGGGCAGTGGGGAGTATAGTTGCGGCTATCTTCCTGCCACCATTGTTTCTCGGAATCCTAACTATTAAACCAGCAGCTTATCCAGTAGCATGGCTATTTTCTACCTTTCCTTGGGCTGGTTTAGAATATGCTGCCACAATCACAGTTTTTAAGGCATTTATAGCTGAATTAACTGTCCTAATTTTGTTAAATATCAAATTAGCAAAGCAGATAAAGTTAGCCGGAGAATCTGCTACAAAAGCCTTGTTAGCAGGACGTTAAGAGGAAGGAGGTACAAAAAATAACAAAAGCCAAACATCCAACACTCAACACCAAAAGAGAGTTTTTAATATGAATCTAAATTGGATGAATCAAGTAGGAGATTGGAATCCTCAACTGTTGCGCGAACTGAAAGGAAGGCTAAAGCCGCGCAACTTAATACTTTCTGGTGGTATCTCATTGCTGGGTCAATTTATCATATTTATGTATTTTCAAACCCAGCTACCTACAAAACTCGAACTTGTATACAATTCCTTTGACCGATATTGCACAGGTAAACTTGAATATAATTCGCGAGAATGCCTTGTAGATGGATTTGGTAATCTCATTATCAACTGGCAATTGTGGTATTTAGATGTATTTACCTGGCTAGGGATTATTGGCTCTATTTCACTTTTAGTTGCTGGAACTTACCTAATTATTAATGATTTAGCTGCTGAAGAACGGCGTGAAACTCTCAATTTTATTCGCTTGAGTCCCCAAACGCCTCGAAGTATTTTATTGGGCAAAATGTTAGGCGTGCCGATTTTACTTTATCTTGGGGTACTATTAGCAGTTCCTTTACATATATGCTTGGGTTTAGCTGGGAAAATTTCGTTTCCTCAGATTTTTAGCTTTTACGCAGTGGTGGTTGCTGCGGGGATTTTATACTATAGCAGCGCCTTGCTATTTGGCTTAGTTGGTTCCTGGTTGGGAGGGTTTCAAGCTTGGTTAGGTAGTGCTGTAGCTTTAGGTTTTCTGTTAGTTACTTCGCCAATAGCCTTCAAAGAAGTATCAAATGAATATCCATTGGTTTTTGCTAGACTGATTAATCCTTCTTTATTAATTCCGTCTACTGCAATCAATTCTACTTTTAATTATGCTGGTTACTGGCTTACCAATTTTCACTGGTTTGCTTTACCTTTGGGAAATAGCAGAGTAGTAACACTTGGCTTTGCTTTATTGATTTACGGTTTAGGAACCTATTTTATTTGGCACTCCTTAAAACGTTGCTTTCGTGACCCCAATACCACAATGTTGAGTAAGCGGCAGAGTTATTTATTAACTGCTAGCTTTGCATTGCTGACTTTGGGATGTGCAAATTGGCAAAGATTAGTTTTGGAAGGAAATCCCAGCACATATCTTTTAGCTGAAAATCTCATGTGCTTATTGTTATTAGATTTTTGGCTGTTTCTCTATTTAATTGCTGCACTCAATCCTCATCGTCAACCCCTGCAAGATTGGGCGCGTTATCGTCGCACATCTAATTCTCAAGGAGTAGTAGGTAGAAAGCTGTTGCAGGATTTGATGTGGGGTGAAAAAAGCCCCGGATTGTTAGCGATCGCTATTAATGCCATGATTGCGATTATTGCTATGTGTGGGTTAATTCTCCTCTCCCAAGTCCAACTTGATGAAAAAATCAGAGCGTTTTTCGCTCTAGTGTTATCTGGTAGTTTAGCTATGCTTTATGCATCCATAGCTCAACTATTTTTATTCACCAAAAATCAGCATAGAATCTTTTGGGCTGCGGCTACTGTTGCTGCTCTGATTGTAGTACCAGTGATAGTTTTAGCTATATTCTCCCCTTACGTCAGAGACAACAATTATTTCTACTTGCTTTCAGTAATTGGGCCGATTTTTGCGATCGCACCTGGTGCAAACTCAATATCACCCATCACCGCATTGCTGTCAATTCTTGGTTATTGGAGTGCTGTGGGATTATTGGTATTCCAACTCAAGCGGAAGCTAGTCAAAGCTGGAGAGTCTGCTACTAAGGCGTTCATAGCTAGTAATTAAATACTGCTAAGTAAAATAGACTTCTAAAAGAAGTCTGGGAAAAGGTTAAGGGGGGAGGGGGAAAGGTTTTGTATTTTCCCTTTCCCCTTTAACCTTTTTCCTTTGCCCATCTCTTGCAAAAGTGCTTTTTACAATAAGTCTAATGAGCCGCAATACTTGTCGGTTAAGGGCAAAAGGCGAAGGGGAAAAGGGACAAGAAAAAACCTTTAACCCTTACCCTTTCACCTTTTCCCCAAACCAAATTAAGAGTTGACAATCCTTAACCGAGCACTATTGTAATGAGCAGATGAGGAAAAATATCTAAAACAAAAACCCAGTGGTTTTCACTGGGTTTTTGTTAGGGTTAATCCCTAAACTTTACTCTATAAAGCTTATATATAAGTTGTTGGACTAATAATTACAATAATCTGCTCTAAGCGCTTCCGCAGAAATACTGAACTTATCCAAGCCATCACTTTTGAATAGTTAATTCTACTGATAATCAATGACAATGCCATATAAAACAAAAACCCAGTGAAAACCACTGGGTTCTTGTTGGGGTTAATCCCCGAACTTTACTGTATAAAACTTTTTCTCTAGTTGCTGGCTTAATAATGATTTAAACAATGCCCTATCCGCTTCCGCATAACTACTGAACTTATTAATAGCCTCAATTTTTTGTGCTTAAATCCACGGATAATCAATTACCATGATTGCGGGAAACCCTTGCAGTAATTCACTCTAAAACAAAAACCCAGTGGTTTTCACTGGGTTCTTGTTGGGGTTAATCCCCGCACTTTCTGTATAAGACTTTTCTATATCTTGGTTTAATAATGATTTAAACAATGCCCTATCCGCTTCCGAATAACTACTGAACTTCCTCACCCCAGCAATTTTTTATGCATAAATCTACGGAGAATAAATTGCTATGATTGCGGGAAATCCTGGCAGTAAGTTACTCTCAAACAAAAACCCAGTGATTATAACTGGGTTTTGCTTGGGGTATATCCCCGCACTTTTCGGTATAGGGCTTCAGTATAGTTGCTTGTCTGATAATGATTACAACGGTAGCTTTGAAGATTCCGGAAAAATACTAGAATTTTTGACACTCATAGGATGATCAAGAAAATACCAGGTAAATCATGCCAGAAAATCACCAAATCGCTGTTGAATTCCGTGATGTCACCTTTAGCCGTAACCATCGCCCTTTGGTATCCCATCTCAATTTCTCGATTCGCCAGGGAGAAGCATTAGTATTGCTGGGGCGCAGTGGTAGCGGTAAAACCACGACTATGAAATTGATTAATCACCTGTTCACACCTACCACAGGGGAAGTGTTATTTGATGGTATCCCGACAACGCAATGGGACGAAATTAAACTACGGCGTAAGATTGGTTATGTAATTCAAGAAATTGGTTTATTTCCCCATTTCACCGTAGAACGCAATGTAGGTTTAGTTCCGACTTTGGAAGGTTGGAAACCAAAACAAATTAAAACCAGGGTTTATGAGTTATTGCACTTGGTAGGTTTAGAACCAGAACAATTTGCTGGGCGTTATCCCCACGAACTGTCGGGGGGACAAAGGCAAAGGGTGGGCGTAGCTAGGGCGCTAGCAGCCGATCCGCCTGTATTATTAATGGATGAACCATTTGGCGCACTCGATCCGATTACTAGGCTGGAAATTCAGCAAGAGTTTCGCCGCTTACAACAAGACTTAGGCAAAACCGTGGTGTTTGTCACCCATGACATTCAAGAAGCATTTGTGTTGGCATCACGAATTGGTTTAATGTATGGGGGAGAATTGGTAGTATTAGGGACAAAGGATGAATTTATGTTATCCTCACATCCTGAAAGTTTAGCTTTCCTCCAATGTCTGCATTCTCTGCAAGACAATTTATGAAAGATTTCTTTTTGATTAAGTACGCCCCCGAAATTTTGCAGCATACCCTGGAACATTTATTTATGGTGGGCATTGCAATTGGAATTGCTATATTAATCGGCATTCCTTTAGGCATTTTAATTACCCGTCAAACCCAACTCCGCCAACCGATTTTAGGGATTGCCAATATTTTACAAACTATTCCCAGTTTGGCTTTATTTGGCTTATTAATTCCTGTGCCTGTAATTGGCGGTATTGGTGTAGTACCTGCAATTGTAGCTTTAACTTTATATTCTTTATTACCGATAATTCGCAATACTTACACTGGCATTATTGGTGTAGATCCAGCAATTAGAGAAGCTGGGCGAGGTATGGGGATGACAGATAAAGAATTGTTATTACAGGTGGAAATTCCTTTAGCAATGGGAGTAATTTTAGCTGGGGTTAGAGTTGCCACTGTGATTGCTATTGGGATTGCAACTATTGCAGCGGCTATTGGTGCTGGTGGGTTAGGTGTATTTATTTTTCGCGGAATTGCAGTGGTAAATAATCAGTTAATTTTAGCTGGTGCGGTTCCTGCTGCATTAATTGCGTTAATTGCTGATTTGGTAATTGGTTGGATTGAAGGAAAGTTAAAGGTTAAAGGTTGAAAGCAATGTTTTAAAGATGAAAAAATTTCTGAGTTTATGCCTATTAACAGTTGCCTTGATAATTGCGATCGCTAGTTGTAGTCCTAATACCAATACAACTAGTAGTGGCGATATTATTGTCGCTTCTAAAGATTTTACCGAACAAGATATTTTAGGTGAGCTTTTAGCCCAACAAATCGAAGCCACAACTAATTTAAAAGTAGCTCGTCGCCCCCGCTTAGGTGGTTCTTTTGTCTGCCATAGTGCAATTACAGCAGGGAAAATTGATGCTTATATTGAATATACTGGTACAGCTTTTACAGGTATTTTAAAACAACAAGTAGTTAACGACCCCAAAATAGTTTACACAAAACTCAAGCAAGCCTACGCCCAACAATTTAATTTAGAAGTCATGCCCAGTTTGGGTTTTGAAAACACTTTTGCCATGACTATTCGCGGCGAAGATGCGCGGCGCTACAATTTACAAACTCTCTCGGAAGCTACTCAATATACTCCTCAGTGGCGAGGCGGTTTTGGCTATGAATTTTTAGAACGGGAAGATGGGTTTGCGGGTTTAGCGAAAACCTATAATTTACGTTTTTCCAAACCACCCCAAATTATGGATTTAGGCTTAATTTATCGGGCATTAATTCAAAAACAAGTAGATATGGTAGCGGGAAATTCCACTGATGGGCAAATTGCCCGTTTGGGTTTAGTGGTGCTAAAAGATGATAAGCAGTATTTTCCACCTTATGAAGCTACGCCCATTGTCCGCAAAGCAACTTTAGAAAAATATCCGCAGTTAAAAAATGCGATCGCTCAACTGGCTGGTAAAATTTCCGCAGACGAAATGCGGCAATTAAATTACCTAGTTGAAGGTGAATTACAGGATATTAAAGATGTTGTCCGCGAATTCCGGAAGTCCAAAGGATTATAAGCTAAACCACATCTAGTTTGCATAATCTGAAATTGTATATTTCTTGTGGGGTGGGCATCTTGCCCGCCCAATATATGCAAGTTAAATGAGGAACAACTTTAATATTTCACAATCATTGTAGGGGCACAGCATGGCTGTGCCCTATCTTTGACATTTGACTCTTGACTACCCTAACGAGTTAATAGCCAATTTCCACGCGTCGCCGCTTAACTTACCAAATCGGGGAATACTTCCTGTACAGCAGGATGTACTAAGCGATGATTTTGGACATTCACACCCTTAGCTAATGCAGGGTTAACATCCAGCGCCTTAATGCCGAGATTTGCTAACTGCACAACGTAAGGTAAGGTACTGTTATTAAGCGCTTGGGTAGCAGTCCAAGGTACTGCACCAGGCATATTAGGAACGCCATAATGCACCACACCCTCTTCAATGTAAATGGGGTTAGTGTGGGAGGTAGTGCGTAAAGTTTCCACGCAACCGCCTTGGTCAACAGCCACATCCACAATTACAGAACCGGGACGCATTTTTTGTACCAATTCACGAGATACTAATATTGGTGCTCTACGTCCAGGCACCAAAACCGCACCGACTAACAAGTCAGCTTCTTTAACGGCGGCTTCGATATGGGCAGAGTTGCTATAAAGCAATTCAACTCTAGAGCCAAATAGAGTTTCTAGGTAGGATAAGCGTTCGACATTCACATCCAAAATTTGTACGATCGCGCCCATACCTACAGCGATTCTAGCTGCTTCTGTCCCAACTACGCCGCCGCCTAAAATCACAACTTTGCCTGGTTTTACACCAGGTACGCCACCCAAAAGCACACCTCGCCCGCCTTGCTGACGTTCCAAATACCTTGCGCCGAATTGTACTGATAGCCGACCGGCAATAATGCTCATAGGAGAGAGCAAAGGTAATTTATTTGCACCAGGCTGTTCTACAGTTTCATAGGCGATCGCACAAGTGCCGCAATCAATTAAACTCTCAGTTAATTTGCGATCGGCTGCTAAATGCAGATAAGTAAATAATATCTGCCCTTTCTGCAAAAATTTATACTCAGCTTCTAGAGGTTCTTTGACTTTAACAACTAGTTCCCGATTCCAAACCGCTTCTGGTGTGGGGACAATCTCCGCCCCAGCACTAATGTACTCCTCATCGGTAAAACCAGCACCATTACCAGCTTGGGTTTGAACGAAAATCTGATGACCATTTTCGCGCAACACCCGCACGCTCGAAGGACTCAACCCTACACGAAACTCTTGATCCTTAGTTTCTTTAGGAATGCCGATTTCCATTTACAGCCTCTAATTAATTTTTGTTTAACTTTAGCCTGCCAGTCTCAGAGTGGCTACTTCCGTATTAGGGATAGCTAATAATTGCTCTGAGTTCCTTACCTTCTTTGTGAGTGTTGCCAAACTGTACTCTTGACTATTACCCTTGTCTGCCTAAAATATATAAAGAATAATAAATAATTGTAAACAACGGTTTACAAAGGTTCGATTCAAGCAGCTACTGCTGGACTTCTGAAGCTGTCTTGCTGGCGATTCAAGCATAGCAACTCAGTTCCACACCCACAGAAGTGCTGATGTCTATACCCTGTTTCAAGCCGCAGTGGCTATAAACATCTAACAATCACATTTAGTTTGCCGACAAATAAGAGAGGAATTGTTGATGATGACACAACCAAAGCCCACCGTTACCCCCAAACTCGAAGAGCCAAAGTTAGGCTTTAATGAATATGCCGAACGCTTGAACGGTCGAGCTGCCATGATTGGCTTTATTTTGATGGTATTAATTGAATACACCACCAATCAGGGCGTGTTATCATGGCTCGGTCTGAAGTAGTACTGCTGTAGAAGCCCAGATTTTTAAGTTTTAAGCTAGTAATTAGAGAGTTTTGACCAGCTGGAACAACCAGCTGGTTTTAACTTAAGTAATTAATAGCGAAACTAGCTGCTATAGCTTAACGTCTATGGCTATTAAGTAGATTTTGTCAAAGGGACTGGGGACTGGGAATTATTCTTTTTACTCAGAACTCTTGTACAGACGCGATTAATCGCGTCTCTCCAACTCAGCATTTTCAACTTAGACTGGCAATTACTATATGCAAGAGGGTAAATTACTACACTTCCTCTCCTACTTAATAAAATTATAATACTTTCAACGCCTTGACATCAGCAGGGCCAATCAAGGCCTGATAGCAAGTTAGGGATTTTCGATATATTTACATATAAAGCTAAACTGGATTAAACCAAGCTGTGATGAACGTTCTCTTACCTCGTTTTTTGAAGTCATCTTACCGTAAAGAACCGCTAATAAGTGTGTTAATTACAATGGGCGTAGTTGATGCCCTGATTGGTGGCTTAGATGATAGCTGGTCATTATTTACTTTTGGCTTAGGGATAGCTGGAATTAGCGTTGGCTGGAAACTGTGGCGTATGTACCAAAGCCGCCCTCCTATACCTGAAGAGCCTGTAGTACAACATTACTTACCTTCACGCTCATCTAGCCCAACTTTACCGATGTTGACAGTGACGAAGAAAAAACCACCACAATAAACAGTGCTGAGTAGTGAGTGCTGAGTCCTGAGTTCTTACCCTGAATTTTTTAGGGGTGGATAATATCTTAGTGTTCCTGAATAACTTCTCAACTCTCACAGAATAACTAGTAGACCCTCGGAGGGCACTTTGCTCAAGATTAGAGTAGGGTAGCAACAGGCGTTAGAAAGTGAGAAAAACTGTGAGCAGTGAGGGAAAATTTAGGGGCTATTTTGTGCTGCGCCCGTATATAGTTCTGGCGTTTATGGCTTCTATAATCCTTCCAGAGGCAATCTGGAAAGAAGTCTTCATTCATACTGCTTATGCTGCTACAGAAACAGCAACAAACTCACAAGCTAAAACTAACTTTGCCAATCCCCAGTTAATTTACACCCTGCAAGGGCATGGGGGAACTGTTAAATCCTTAGCTTTCAGTCCAGATAGCAAAACTCTTGCTAGTGGCGGTGCGGAAAATGAAGGTGTAATTCGCTTGTGGAATCTGACAACAGGCGCACGGGTGGGGACTATCCGCAAAGCACATAAAACAGCCGTCGAATCTTTGGTGATTTCACCTGACGGACAAACCTTAGCCAGTTGTAGCAGTGACTACACGATTAATATTTGGAATCTCAAAAATCAGCGATTTAAACGCTCTTTTGTCGGGCACAGCACAAATGTCTTGTCCTTAGCAGTATCCCCTGATAGTAAACTTCTTGTCAGCGGTGGGATAGATGGAATTCGCCTCTGGGATTTACCGCAACAACGTCCTTTAGGTACTTTAGTTAACTTTGATAACTTAATTTACGCCCTAGCAATTAGCCCTGATGGTACAACCTTAGTGAGTGGTGACTATAAGGGTGTAGTCAAACTGTGGAACTTAAGTACAGGAAAATTAATTCGTGCATTTGTCGGACATTACGATTTAGTTAGTGCTGTAGCTTTTACACCCGATAGCGAAACCCTAGTTACAGCTAGCCACGATCGCACAGTTAAAATTTGGAATATTCAGACTGGCAAACTCATCCAAACTTTAACCGGACATAACAACTGGGTAAACGCCATTGCTGTAAACCCCGATGGCAAAACCCTCGCCAGTGCTGGGAAAGATGGCATCAAATTGTGGGATTTAACGACAGGCGAGTTAATTAATACACTTAGCAGCCATACAGATTGGGTAAGTGCGATCGCTTTTAGTCCTAATGGTCAAATGCTTGCCAGTGGTGGTTTTGATAAACAAATTAAGGTTTGGGGAACTGCACCAAAGCGTAAGTAGTTATACTAATTCAAATAATATTGGTGACATATCAATATATTCTAGAGGGCAAGGCACTGCCTATTGGTGTCAACTGAAGCTAAAAGCTATATAGGGCGGGCGTTGTACAAATACCTCGCGCCCTCATCCCCTAACCCCTTCTCCCGCAGGAGAAGGGGAACTAAATCTCTTGCTCCCCTCACCCTGTGGGTGAGGGGCTGGGGGTGAGGGCGAAACCTTGCAACCAAGAGGGTTTCACGTTAAGTTGACACGTATGGGCAATGCCGTGTCCCTACAACCTGCCGCATTCTTTTTTAAAATTGGTATTAATAATTGGCAGTCCCTAAATCGCCATTCTCAACCACCCTGTTCCCTCTTGCCCGTTCCCTGTTCCCTGTTAATATGATTAATTTTTATTCCTCATGTACTTGCAATCTGTGATAAATCTTGCTGAACTGGACTCAGCAACCTAAATAATTGCTGTAAAAAACCAACCAAGAATGCATCGGATGAAAATTTTGCTGATAGAGAATGATTTGTTACTCAGTCAGGTATTGGCAGAGTTTCTGAGTGCAAATCATTACACTATCGACTTGGTAAATAATGGGCAAACAGGGCTAGAGTTAGCCATATCGGGGGAATATGACTTAATTTTACTAGACTGGCATATTCCCCAAGTAGATGGAATTAGTTTGTGTCGCCAGATGCGATCGCTTGGCTATAGTAAACCCATTTTGTTACTCACAGCAAATAATTCTAATGCAGATATTGTGGCAGGTTTCGATGCTGGGGCTGATGATTATGTTATCAAGCCTTGTGAACCAGAAGCATTACTGGCAAGAATTCGGTCTTTATTGCGGCGCAGTGGGGCATTTTCAGCTTCCAAGTTAACTTGGGGTAATCTGTGTTTAGACCAAATCTCTGCTAAAGTTACTTACAACGCTCAAGTAATTTCCCTGACAGTTACAGAACACAAGCTGCTGGAATTGTTTTTACAAAACCCCAATCGTATTTTTAGCCGGAGGGTAATTTTAGATAGGCTTTGGGGATTTGATGATGCACCAATTGAGAATGCTGTGACGACGCATATTAAAGATTTGCGGAAAAAACTCAAAGCCGCAGGGATGACGGAGGATATTTTAGAAACAGTATATGGTATTGGCTATCGCTTACAATCTCCGCCCACTGCTGCTTCTATTGCAGAACATCAAGATAGTCAAAAACAATCCCCTACTCAAGATTTAACGGCTATTAATCGAGTATTGGAACGATTAATTAATTCCTTGAATCATCAGGTGGTGGTACTGGAGGAAGCGAAAACTGCACTATTAACGGGAAATTTCCACCAAGATTTACAGCAACAAGCAAAGCATGAGGCTCACAAGCTAGCTGGCTCAATGGGGTCTGTTGGTTATTCCCAAGGTTCTCAACTGGCGCGAACATTAGAAAATCTACTCAGCAGCGATCGCACTCTTACCAATGAGGAAGTTACACAATTTTGCCAATTAGTGGAGGCATTGCAACAAGAGTTAACAAAACCGCCAATTCCAGCGATCGCGCCCCCAACTCCGCCGCGTCAAACTCATTTTGTGTTGGTGATTGATGATGATACTCTGCTGACTGAGCGTTTATGGATAGAAGCACAGGCTTGGGGAATACAAATTAAAATCGCTGGTAATTTAACTACAGCTCGCTCCATCCTAGTCTTTGAAACTCCTGACGCTGTTTTACTAGATTTATCTTTTCCTGATACAGAAGAAGACGGCTTAACGCTACTGCGAGAACTGGCAGCAAAATCGCCAAATTTACCCATTGTAGTTTTTACAGCGCGAGATAGCCTTGCCGATCGATTAGCAGTATCACGCTTAGGTGCAAGGCAATTTTTACACAAACCTGCTACTACTGAGCAAATTTTTCAAGCGATCGCCCGTATTTTAACTCAGCCTCAAATCACAGAAGCCAAGGTCTTAATTGTCGATGATGACCCTGTGATGCTAGCCACATTAGCCGCCTTACTGACTCCTTGGGGGCTAGAGGTAACTACATTGAACGAACCTCAGCATTTTTGGCAAGTCTTAATTACAACATCACCAGATATAGTGGTGCTAGATGTAGAAATGCCTGAAATTAGCGGTTTAGAGTTGTGTCAAATTGTGCGCCAGGATGCTAAATGGGGTGATTTACCAATTTTAGTGGTCACAGTCCATACCGAAGCAGAATTTCTTCAACAAGCATTTGCTGCTGGAGCCGATGATTTTATTACCAAGCCAGTATTAGCGCCAGAATTGGTAACAAGGGTACTGAGTCGCATTGAGCGAGTGCGTTCTTTAAGGGGATGAGGGAGGGGGCGGGGAGCAGGGAGCAGGGGAGAAATAATTAATAATCCACCCCATTAACCATTACCCATTACCCATTACCCATTTTTCACACCCTATAAGCTATAAGAAAAAATTATGAAAATCTATTCTAAATTATTATCTTATGGGGTAGCGATTGGCTCACCGGCGATCGCACTTTTGCTGTCGCTTTGGGTAGAGTCGCTGTTGTTTCAGCCTATTAGTGCGTTTTTCTATATAGCTGTAATTGTCAGTACTTGGTATGGTGGCTCTCGTCCAGGAATTGTCACAGTTGTTCTTTCCACACTGGCAATTGATTATTTCTTTATTCCTCCTAAATACCAGATTGGGATGAAGTCAGTATGGCCAGATATATTGCGGGTAATACTTTTCCTACTGGTTGCCTTAATTATTCATTTGCTGACTAGCAACTTTCTCAAAAGTAAACAGAAGATTCAAAAACTGAGCCAGGAATTAGCACAGGAAAAAGCTCAACAACTACGGATGGCGCTATCTGCGGCACAAATGGGGATGTGGGATTGGAATCTGGTAACGGGAGAAATTATTTGGTCGCCAGAACAAGAACAGTTATTTGGCTTGGCGGTTGGGGCTTTTGATGGTAAATATGAAACTTTTGAGGCTTGCTTGCATCCTGAAGATCGTCCAACAGTTGACCAGAAAATACAACAGGCACTACAAAGTCATAGTAACTACCAGAATGAGTATCGCATTATTTGGCCAGATGGTAGCATCCACTGGGTTGAGTCTAGGGGACATGCATTTTATGACGCAGCAAATCAACCTGTGCGGATTACGGGAACTGTGATGGCGATAGATGAGCGCAAACAAGCCCAAGATGCATTGCAGCAAAGCGAACAGCGATATCGTGCATTAGTTCATGCTTCAGCCCAGATTGTCTGGCGCACTGATGCTGAGGGGGGGACAATAGCAGTCCCAGACAATTGGCAAGAACTCACCGGACAATCTCCAGAGGAATGTTTGGGATGGGGTTGGTTAGAAGTGATTCATCCAGATGATCGCGATCGCACTGCTCAAGCCTGGCAAGAATCTTATATAAATCGCAGCTTATATGCAATTGAATATCGCATCCGCATGAAAAATGGCAACTACCGCGATTTTGCGGTTCGGGGTGTGCCAATTGTCGATGCTAATGGGAAACTGCGGGAGTGGATCGGCACTTGTACAGATATTACAGAGCACAAACAAGCAGAAGCAGCCTTAAGGGAAAATCAAATTCAGCTGCAGCGCCAATTGGCTGAAATCGAAACCATCTACCAGTCAGCACCAATTGGGTTGAACGTCTTAGATACTGATCTGCGCTTTGTCCGGATTAATCAGCAACTAGCAGAAATGAATGGGTTTTCGGTAGAAGCGCATATTGGCCATACTATACGAGAGTTGCTACCTGAATTGGCAAACGCAGCTGAACAACTGTTACTCCCCATTTTGGCAACAGGCACACCTGTTCTTAATGTAGAACTAACTGGTAAAACTCCAGCTCAACCAGGCGTACAGCGAACTTGGTTAGAAAGCTTTTGGCCGTTAAAAGATGGTGAACGCATCATTGGTATCAGTACCGTATGCGAAGAAATTACTCAGCGCAAACAAACAGAAATAGCCTTGCGCGAAAGGGAAGCAACTTTACGCTTATTTTTCCAGTATGTACCTGCTGGGATTGCAATGTTTGATCGCGAGATGCGCTATATCATAGCTAGTCAAAGATGGATAGACGACTACAGACTCGATTCTATTGAATCGCTGATTGGGCGATCGCACTACGAAATTTTTCCGGAAATTCCAGAACGATGGCAACAAATTCATCAAAGGTGTATGGCTGGGGCGATTGAAAGATGTGATGAAGAATTGTTTGTCCGCCTAGATGGAAGCCAACAGTGGATACGCTGGGAAATTCGCCCTTGGCATAATGCTACTGGTGAAATTGGTGGCATTATCATTTTTGGTGATGACATTACACAACGTAAACAGGCACAAATTGCCCTAGAACAACTGAATACCGAACTTGAACAACGAGTAGGAGAGCGAACAGCGCAACTTACCCAAACAAATGAGCGCCTGCTAGAGACGGTAATACAGCAGCAAAAAACCCAACTCGCTCTTTTAGAACAGGCACAACTACTGGAGTTTCAGGCTGTAATTACCCGCAATATGGCCGAAGGAGTATGCTTAATCCGCGCTACTAATGCCATTATTGTCTACGCTAACCCCAAATTTGAGCAGATGTTTGGCTATAACTCTGGTGAACTTAACGGTCAGCATGTTTCCATTCTCAACTATGCCACCGAATCGGTAACTGCTGAAGATGTCAATCAAGCCATTCGTGCTGCTGTCTTATCAAAGGGTGAAGCCACCTATGAAGTCCATAATGTAAAAAAAGATGGGACTCCATTTTGGTGTAGTGCAACTTGTTGTGTATTCACTCATCCCCAATATGGGGATGTTCTAGTTGCGGTTCATCAAGACATCACCGATCGCAAAGCGATGGAAGAAGCTTTGCGCCAAAGCGAAGAAAAGTTTCGCCAACTTGCAGACAACATTCAAGTAGTGTTTTGGATCTCAGATCTGAAAATTGGGCAAGTTCTCTACGTGAGCCAAGGATATGAAAGGATTTGGCAAAGAAACTGCCAAAGTTTATATGAAAACCCCTTAACTTGGTTAGATCCTATTCACCCAGACGATCGCCCACTTGTAGAAATTGCCTTTAGGGAACAAAGAATATTGGGAAAATACGACATAGAATATCGGATTATTCAGCCTGATGGTTCCATCCGCTGGATTCACGATCGCGCTTTCCCTATCAGGAATGAACTTGGGGAGATAATTCGCATGACGGGAATTGCCGAAGACATCACCGAACAGCACAAAATTGAACAGATAAAAAGTGAATTTATTAGTATTGTCAGCCACGAACTCCGCACCCCCTTAACTGCAATTCGCGCTGCTTTAGGCTTGTTAAATAGTGGTGTCTACGACAACAAACCAGAAAAATTCAAACGCATGATCGAGATTGCTGCCATCGACAGCGATCGCTTAGTGCGATTGGTTAACGATATTCTCGATTTAGAACGCTTAGAATCAGGTCGTGCAGTTTTAGATAAAAGAACTTACAATGCAGCTGATTTAATTCAACAAGCAGTAGAAGGAGTGCAGGCGATCGCCAAACAGCAAAATATTACCCTAGAAGTAAACTCCACCAACACTAAAGTTTTAGCAGCCGCAGATGCAATTATTCAAACACTCACCAATTTGTTAAGTAATGCCATTAAATTTTCACCTGCCAATTCTACTATTACCCTGAGTGTAGAACAGCAAATAAATTGGGTACTCTTCAAAGTTAGCGATCGCGGGCGTGGTATTCCCCAAGACAAATTAGAAGTCATCTTCGACAGATTTCAGCAAGTAGATGCCTCAGACTCCCGTGATAAAGGTGGCACAGGCTTAGGCCTAGCAATTTGCCGTAGTATCATTGACCAACACGGTGGCAACATCTGGGCTGAAAGTACTTTAGGTATAGGTAGCACTTTTTTCTTTACTCTACCATTGGCTAGGGACTAGGGACTAGGGACTGGGGATTGGGGACTGGGGACTGGGGAACTCGGGGCCCCCTCTGGGGATAAGGGGTAATGGGGACTGGGGACTGGGGACTGGGGAACTCGGGGCCCCCTCTGGGGATAAGGGGTAATGGGGATTAGGGACTGGGAAAAAATAGGGGAGCAGGGAGCAGAGGGAAAAATAACAAACACCAATTACCAATTACCAATCACCCATTACCAATTACCAAATGACAAATGACAAATGACAAATGACCAAACAAGTATTAATTGTTGATGATGACGAGCACCTCCGAGAACTGGTACAGGCTTGTTTAGAAGACTTAGGGGGATGGAAAACAATGACAGCTCCATCAGGGAAGGAAGCGTTAAAAATTGCCCAGACAGCACCCATTGATGCGATTTTGTTGGATGTATCCATGCCTGATATGGATGGTTTTGCAGTATTCGAGAAACTGCAAGAAAATATGGTTAGCCAATCGATACCAGTAATTTTATTGACAGCGAGAGTTTTGCCCAGAGATCGCGATCGCTTTGCACTCATGGGAATTGCTGGAGTCATTTCCAAACCTTTTGAACCCATTACTATTTCCCAGCAAGTTGCAGATATTCTCGGTTGGGATTGATTTGAAAGTGCTAGGTGCTGACTGCTGAGTAAACCCCAAGTACACTTTCATACAATACTTGTGAAATTTGTTTCATCAGAACAAGCTATCTTGATGAAACAGCGATTATTGCTATCTAGTATCTGAAGCCATACTAATGACAAATAACAGCTACTTATACCAATTTGAAAAAAGAACGCGACAGATTGTAAGGGCACAGCATTACCGTGCCCTCTAGAATATATTGATGTGTCGCAAACATTATTTTAATTGGTATTATTTCTCAGAATATTAATTTCTTTATTAGTTCTTTATTTTTATCCTTTATCTTTCTTGTGAGTGCATCAAAGTTTCTCAACTTACAGGATAAAGCTATGAGTGTTGGTCAGAAACTTGTAAAAAATATTTCAGCGTGCTACCGATTTGAAAAAACAATGTGGCAGAGATACATTCCGTAACTATTATTATTTCTGGCTTGGTTTTGAATTGGTATGACTTTATTTTGCTTCCAAGTCGTACTACTAGCAAAATGCCAGCACCAGCATTTATAGCGCCGATTTATTAAAGAAAATCTGTAAAAATTAGCACATTTTTAACCAACTATATATCTAGCATCACTAAATCTCTTTTAGATGATGAATTTTACCTTTTTGGAGCTTAATTCAATGAAGACTGGGGAGAAAATCACTATAAATACTAGAAAAATCTTACTGATCGATCATGAATTGATTGTAAGGGAGGTTTTGGAACTGTGCTTGCAAGATTTAGCGAATTGGGATGTAATCACAGCCGATTCTCCATTATCAGGATTGGAACAAGCAGAACTTGAGCGCCCTGATGCAATCGTCTTGGATATCGGAATGCGTGGTAGCTTTATGTTTCTACAACAACTAAGAAGCAATCGCAAAACTAAAGCAATTGCTGTTGTGTTACTAAGTGCAAATGCAAAATGGCTAGATCCAAAATTTCTGCAACAGTATAAAATTTCAGGTATTATACTTAAGCCATTCAATCCAGTGACGCTACCTGTGGAAATCGCTAAACTTTTGAATTGGAATTATAATGTACTACTTAATTCCCAAAATAACTTAACATCTATAGTTCGATGAGTTACAAATTATTGTAAGGACGCACAACTATGCGTCCTTACCTATGTACTTAATTTACTGGAACGATATAGAAATCATATTTAATTGTTGCCAACTCAGGTATATTTTTATTCTTTATTTACTGTTACTCCTTTTACTATAAATTTGCAGCGCTTGTTATTTTTTTTCGATTCATGATATAATGTAGTTCCAACCAGTCACGACTTTAATTGCACTTAGTAGATCTTCGGGAGTATAAGGCTTAGTTAAATAAACATCAGCACCTTGTTTTCTAGCCCATGCATGATGAACTGCCTGATTTTTATTACTACAGATCACGATTGGCATTTTTTGACTACTTAAATTTATTTTCAGGAAGCGGCACAATTCAAATCCACTCATTCCTGGCATTACCACATTAGTAACTATTGCATCTGGTTTTTCCTCTAATGCTATTTCTAAAGCCTCTTTAGCAGCAGAAGCTTTAACTATTTTGTAACCCCAGTCTCCGAGATAATAACTCATCAGTTCCCATTCTCGCAGAGAGTCTTTGACAATGAGAATCTTGCCAGCCCAAGTAATACCCAACCCTCAACCTCCCAAAAAAATAAGTAGGTTTGGTATTGTTATACTTCTGATTGCGAAATTACACCATGTGTTGAAAGATAATTTTCAACAAGTCTCCTTGCGTAAAAGGTTTAGTCAAATAGCCAGAAGCCTTGACTATCTTGGCTTTAGCTCTATCAATCAACCCTGTTTTAGCTGTAACCATAATTACAGGCGTATTTTTAAATTGGGAATGTTTACGCAATAAAGAACATAATTCATACCCATCAAGATGTGGCATGTTAATGTCTAATAAAATTAAGTCAGGTTTGGTGCGAAGAATTTCCATTAAAGCTTTTAATGAATCTGTAACTCCAATGACAGAAAACATCTGCTCATCTAAAAAACTTTTAATAGCATTTAAGACGCTAGGGCTATCATCAATGCAGAAGATAGTGTATAGTTTCTGGTCTGTAGTCGCAGGCTCAAATTGATGAAATTGATTATCTGTCTGCTGCAGGTTCGCAGTTAAATTATCGGAGGTTTCGGCAACTTGATTACTACCTTGCTTTGGGAAAATTGGTGGAGTTGTACCTAAAGATGGCGATGGTGTTTGACGTGCAAATTGTGAACCTGGATTTTGGGAAAATTGCGGTTTAAGATGACCTCTATATAGTGATGATTTATCCCCAAAAGGAGCTGCTCCTCTATATTTTTGACATTGTTCAACTAGTAGGCGTAAATTGAGATAACAAAACTTTGGCAAATCATCTAAAAAACTTTCGGGAATAAATTCGTAACTACCTTCTTCCAACTTCAAAAATGAGTCGAGAACTTCTAACGCCAATTGTTCAATAATAATTCCGGCTTGCGAAGAACTAATATATTTTTGATTGACTAACCAACAAATAGCTAGATAATCTGGATTTGGTATTGCTTGATTTTCGATCCCAGTCTCAAAAATTGCCCGTAACTGTTGATCGATTCCTTTGGGAAGAGTGGAAATTTGCTGACTTAAACGCTGCAAGTGTCTGTAAAGAGACTCAAACATTTTTTCTGAGTAGCAAGCGTAAATCAGTTTACCTTCTTCTATATATATTGACCAAGACCCTGATGAGCTGAATACTTGCAAACACCCAGTTACAGATTTATTTGTGATTTTTTTTAAGAGAGATAATGGCTGTAGCTTTTGAAAAAACCTGTATCTACTAATAGGAAGTGTCTTCATTGGGACGGCTCTAAGATAAAAGCAATATTTTTAATCGAAATTTTTGGAAACCCTTTCTGAGCATTACAGGGATCAAGTTAGAAGTGCTTTTAGATAGACATAGCGCTTTACGTCTAGGCGAGTAGAAGCAAATCTCGCTAACTCCCAACTCCCTGTCACACTAGAGTGCAGTTCGATGCACTCTAGCTTAGTAGAACAGCCATGCTATTTCTTGCCAAATAGCAAAATGGCTATACCTGCTCCCAGGAAACAGTATTCCAAAAATCAGCTTTACTTTCTGTATCTTTCGCTAATCTAGCTCATCTCACAGTAACGCAAGCGTTACAGCTAGTGCATTGCTCATGCATTAATTGCATGAAATCATTGCTCATGAGCTTTTTTAGCGACATTTGACATTACGTAACTAGTTAACCTTGAGGATGTCTCCAATTTGTGAAACTGTATTTATTGTAACTAAGTAAATATTTACCCTAATATTTTACCAAATTGGAGATCGTAGTGGTTCTCTCTAGAAACTTGGATAAAATTATCACTTGTTTCACAACTATGGTAACTTAGCACCGAGGAATAATCAGTTTGGATTGGATACGCAGATTGTGTATGGTAAGATGCAACGGCAACCGATTTAGCAGCAGGCAAGCTTTTCATCAGCAATAGCAACATATTTTGCTTTTATAAGGGAAAAATAGCCAATCTGCACAATTTGAAGGGTCTAAAGGCCCGATGCCAGAACATTTACTCAACTAGATTTGAAATTGCTATGTTGTGGCTTCGGCGAAGGATTAGCCTGCGATCGCAACGCTTCGCAATTTTTCAGATCAATAGTAAATATTCAGTAACTTCCCTACTAAAACTTAGGTTACTGCAAAATTCATAAAAAGGGAAAAGAAATATGTGAATTTTGTGAAAAGTAAATGAAGGAATTATGAAATAGAGCTATCTACATTAAAAATGTTATTCAAAAATAAATATTTATTTGGTTTATCCGGTTAACTAAAAAATGTACAGAAGATATCATTTTTTAGTTGATTTTTAATACCTGTACGGTAATCATCAATTGAGAAAAAATTGAGCCAGTCAGGGGCAATTTCACCCCTTGGAGCAAGTTTAACCCCGCACATGGCGCTGGCTTACCTACGTAGATTTTACAAATGGTGCAGGAATTCTCTAGTTGTTCTATGTATAGGTAATAATAAGAACAATGCATTTCGAGAGTAAGAAATGACTGTAAGCCCTAACCTATCAGAGTTGCTTCAGCAAGGACATGACCAACTGGATGGGGGAAATTACCACCAAGCTTTAGATACTTTTTACCAAGCGGCTGCACTAGAAGCCCAAAATCCACAGGTATTATATGGCTTGGGTTTAGCTTGCTATCGACTTGAACAATATCAAGATGCCATAGGATATTGCAGCCAAGCTTTGATAATTGAGCCAAACTACATTTTGGCATTAGCTAGGCGCGGATTGGCTTACAAACAGCTAGAGCAAACACAGTTAGCACAGGCTGACTTTGAGCAAGTTATCGCACTTACCCCTCAAGATGCAGAAGATTGGCATGGTAAGGGAATTACTCTATGGGCGTTAGAACAATATGAAGATGCGATTGTATATTACAACAAAGCTATAGAAATTAAACCTGACTATCACCGTGCTTGGTACAGCTGCGGACTAGCGTTGGAACAATTGAGGCGATATGAAGATGCACTTACATCGTTTAACAAAGCAATAGAAATCAACCCCGACTATTGCCATGCTTGGAATGATAAGGGAATGGCACTGAGTAATTTAAGTAGATATCGAAGATGCGATCTGATCGCAATCTTAGCAACACGGTGGCGATCGCAGGTGTCGGATTAGCGACTAGCCAAGTAGCATCTTCCATCATTCTTGCCCAAGAACCCCCACCCCCAGATATTCCCTTTTTCCAAACTCCGGCGTTTTGGTGGAGTCTCACAACTGGCGTAGTTGCTAGCCTCATTCTTTGGAGTATTCTGCGTTTGTATCGCCTGATTGCCAATCGCTTTCAATAAAAGCGACGGGAAACTCTATCGCCTTGTGGGTGGACAGGGATAGTCGCACCGTCGCTTGGGGCATTGGGCATTGGGCATTGGGCATGGGAGGATTGATTGTTATTGTTCCTTGTGGGTGTGTGGTTCGTTAAAATTAACTAGCATTCACTTAATTAGCAGCACTTCTAGATAGGGTGACCGAATTTAATTTACAAGTCCAAGACAGCAGCGAACGCCTTGATCGCTACCTTAGCCAAGAGTTACCAGATTTATCCCGTTCGCGTATTCAACAGTTAATCGAACAGGGTAATGTGCAGCTGAATGGTAAAGTTTGCACATCGAAAAAAATTAATGTGAAAACAGGCGATCGCATTACTCTAGAAATACCAGAAGCTCAACCCCTACAACTGCAAGCGGAAGATATTGCTTTAGATATTCTCTATGAAGATGATCAGCTACTTATTCTCAATAAACCCGCAGGTTTAGTTGTCCATCCTGCACCTGGTCATCCTGATGGAACTCTCGTTAATGCTTTATTAGCACATTGTCCCAATCTTCCGGGAATTGGGGGTGTGCAGCGTCCGGGGATTGTCCACCGTTTAGACAAGGATACAACAGGTGCGATCGCGATCGCTAAAACAGATATCGCCTATCAACACCTGCAAGCACAACTCCAAGCTAAAACTGCACGACGTGAATATTTGGGTGTCGTTTACGGTGCGCCAAAAGCCGAAAGTGGTGTGATAGATTTTCCGATTGGTCGCCACCGCCAAGACCGCAAAAAAATGGCAGTGGTTCCCATCGAAGAAGGCGGACGCAATGCAATTACCCATTGGCAAGTCCGAGAACGGCTTGGTAATTACACATTAATTCACTTTCAACTCGAAACAGGACGCACCCATCAAATTCGCGTCCACAGCGCCAAAATTGGGCATCCCATTGTTGGCGACCCAGTTTATGGTTCTGGTCGTTCTATTGGGGTAAATTTGCCTGGTCAAGCATTGCACGCTTGGCGGTTAAAGTTACAGCATCCTATATCTGGTGATTTAATTGAAGTGACAGCCCCCCCACCCCAAACCTTTGTTACTCTGCTAGAAGTTTTAAGACGGCGTGCTTTTAGTAGTGCTGCATTGGAGAGACGCGATTAATCACGCCTGTACAAGAGCTGACTTTTCACGGCATGTGGAAAACGTCATTTTGCGCTTTCTCTCAACCCCTATTTTTCCGTTACCTATTGTCATCAATTTAATACTCTTGCGAATGAAACTGTGGAAAAAGCTACGTAGTTTGCTTGGTTGAGGACTTACCGTGAAAAGTCAGGTACAAGAGGGCGGGGGAGAAAGAGTTTTTTGGGTTGTTCTACAGATGGAGTATTAATAACTAATCAGTTAAAAATAATATGAATTATGAATATGAATTATTAAATATTAAGAATATTAAGTTATAAAATAAACCTTAAATTTTCTGTTGTGAGTTGTTTACCGTAATGCAATTTTTTCACAAATTTGCTGCATTAAAAGTAGAGTTAAAGCATCTTTCAAAGGTTTGATATTTCATGCTGTTGACTTACTTTAAAACAAAATGATGTTACACCTTTTCTTGAAAGTACGCATTAATATTGAAATCAAACAAGAGAAAATCGGTGTGTCACATGGCTACTAAAAAACAATTCAACAGCTTTGAAGAAATGCTGAGTGATTCTGATGTACCTGTTTTGGTAGATTTTTACGCAGATTGGTGTGGCCCTTGTCAGATGATGGTGCCAATTTTAGAACAAGTGAATGCCCAATTAAAAGACCGTCTACGGATAGTTAAGATAGACACAGAAAAATATGCAGAGTTAGCAACCAAGTATCAAATTTACGCCTTACCCACCCTGATGTTGTTTAAGCAAGGTCAACCAGTAGACAAAATTGAGGGTGTAATGCAAGCACCGCAATTAGTCCAACATCTACAAACTAAGCTTTAGGGCATTGGGCATGGGGCATGGGGCATTGGGTAATGGGTAATGGTAATTTCTCCTTATCTGCCTTATCCCCCTCAATACTTGTCGGTTAAGGGGAAAAGGGGAATGGGAAAAGGGAAAGAAAAAACCTTGAACCCTTAACCTTTAACCTTTTCCCCAAAACCAATTTTGAGTTCAAAACGCTATCCCTTGTAGTATTGTCATCCCCCTAATCCCCATTACCCCTGATCCCCAGAGGGGGCCCCGAGTTCCCCAATCCCCATTACCCCTGATCCCCAGAGGGGGCCCCGAGTTCCCCAGTCCCCAGCCCCCAATCCCCAACCCCTACGACCGTCGCACATTCAAGCAACACCATTCTTTCTTCTTCCACAAAGTAGCAATCACCCAGCCGTGTTGTTCTAAGGCATCAGCTACGGCTTTGGATTGCTCAAGTAAAATGCCACTGAAGATAGCCCAAGTGCTAGGTTTGGTAATCGCGGTGATTTCGGGGACTAATTCGATAATTACATCAGCTAAAATGTTGCAGACAATGCCATCTACTGGTGCTTCAATCAGTTTTTTGAGGATGTCTACGCTGCCTTCTGCTGGGATCAAGCGTTTTGGGTTAATGTCGTTGAGAGCGCGATTGCTGAAGGTGGATTGGACTGCTAATGGGTCATTATCCACTGCATAAACTTTTTCTGCCCCTAGTAAGACTGCGCCAATAGAAAGGATACCAGAACCACAACCAATATCAGCAATTACTATTGGCTCTTTTTGAGTGTCTGAATTTACAAATGATTTAGGTAATTGACTCAGCCGCATTTCCAGAGATTCTAAGCATAACTGAGTTGTGGCATGGTTGCCTGTACCGAATGCTACACCAGGGTCGAGGCGAATTACTAAGCGGTCTGTGGATTCTGGGAATGGTAGCCAAGCTGGATTAATCAAAAAGCGATCGCCTATTTCTTCTGGTTGCCAATATTGTTTCCAGCTAGTAGCCCAATCTTCTTCATCAATTAATTGCCAGTTTAAATTTGGCTCTGATAACCCTACACATAGCGCATCTTGACGTAGCCACAACGATAGTGCTGCCAAATCTAACAAATCTACCTGAAATTCTGGTAAATAAGCCTTGACGAGTGAAGAATTGCCTTTACCTTCAATTGCTGTACCACGACAGCCAAAATTTTCCAGTCGCCAAAAGATTGTATCTTCTAGGTCTGGTTCAGCTAATATCTGTAATTCCCACCAGGTGTTTGCCATCTTTTCAGTGCTCAGTTCTGAGTGCTGAGTGATGAGAAAGTCCTGAGTTGATTCTTCTTCTACTCAGAACTCGCTACTCAGCACTCAGCACTTTATAGTGTTACTGTATACGCGTCCCGAATGCCTGGTACTTTGGTAATCTCATCCAAAATGCCCTCTGGTAAGGGATCATCAATACTGAGAGCCATGACTGCATCACCACGGACGATTTTGCGACCTACCTGCATACTGGCAATATTGACATTAAAACTGCCAAGTAGGGAACCAAGTTTACCAATGATACCCGGCATATCGCGGTGCAGGGTAAACAGCATATATTTGCTGGGGGGAACATTAATGGGGAAACCATCAACGTCAGTCAGGTGGATTTCTTTGTCACCTAACAAAGCACCAGTGACGCAATGTGTTCCTAAAGTGCCTGTCGCTTCTAGATGCAAGGAACCTGCATAGTCACGTACAGAGGCATCTCTGGTTTCAATCACCCGGATTCCCCGTTCTTTAGCCTCAATGCTGGCATTGACGTAATTTACTCGTTCCCGCAGTGCTTGGTATAGAAGTCCTTTTAGGGATGCTACCACTAAAGGTTGGCTTTTGTTAGTTGCTAGTTCGCCTTGCAGTCTGATGTTGAGTAATTCTACTCGACCGCCTGCTAGTTGTCCTACGAGATTTCCCAAGGTTTCTGCTAGCTGCATATAGGGTTTGAGTTCTTCCAGGACATCGGGGCCGAGTCCGGGAATGTTCACAGCCGAACGTGCGGGTAATCCTAAGAGGACATCACGGATTTGTTCAGCCACATCAATCGCCACATTCACTTGCGCTTCTGCAGTTGATGCTCCCAAGTGGGGGGTGAGGATGATGTCTTTACCAATCGATCGCAAATCCGATTCGGCTAATGGTTCAGACTCGAATACATCTAAGGCTGCACCAGCTATTTTACCTTCTTTGATTGCCGCCGCTAAAGCTGCTTCATCAATGATCCCACCACGGGCGCAGTTAATAATCCGGGCAGTAGGCTTCATCTTTGCCAGGGTTTTGGCATTGATTAAATGCGCTGTTTCTGAAGTTTTGGGGATGTGTAAGGTGATGTAGTCTGCTTGCTGGATGAGCAAATCTAAATCAACTAATTGACAACCAATTTGTTCAGCTCGTTCTGTAGAGATGAAGGGATCGTAACCTAACAACTTCATTCCCATCGCCTTAGCTACAGCCGCCACGTGGGAACCAATTTTACCCAACCCAACAATACCGAGAGTTTTTTTGTAAACTTCCGCGCCGACAAAAGTTTTGCGATCCCACTCACCTTTTTTCACCGAGACATTTGCATCGGGGATGTGACGAGACAAAGCCAACATCATGGCGATCGCATGTTCGGCTGCTGCGATCGTGTTACCTTCAGGAGAATTGACAACCACAATCCCGTGGCGTGTGGCAGCGGGAACATCCACGTTATCCACACCCACACCTGCACGACCGATAATCTTTAACTGCGTGCCGGCTTCAATAATTTCTTGGGTGACGCGTGTACCCGAACGAATCATCAGCGCATCGTACTCACCAATAATTTCTATCAGTTCTGCTGGTTTTAAACCTGTTTTGACATCAACCGTTGCTACTTGCGAGAGAATGTCAATTCCAGCCTGGTCAATAGGATCGGAGACAAGAACCTTGGACATGATTACTTTGTTTAAAGCTACAAGTTTTGCTGCACAAGACTTTTTAGTTTAGTCTTTATCCGTTGCAATTCAGCAAAAATTCTTTATTGTAATATCAACTTATCCTTACACTGACACCTCTCACTGAGGGTATATATTAGTTACACAGGTGATATGGCGCTGCTGCCAAATGTGCTGAGTGCTGAGTTGCAAGTCAGAATATACTCTTCTGCCTACACCTCTGCTTCTGTTTTCTCACCTTGTCCCTTGTTGATGCTAGGTGCTGAGTTTCAGAATTTGAATTGATTTTTACTGCCTCCTATATTTGAATATCAGTGACTGTTCGTGTCACCTTTGGGTAAATATAAACCATGAATAGGGGACAGTATAGATATATTTATTAATCGTTAAGAGTTATCTGTATTTCTTTCTGGCTACGCAGTGGCTCAGGAATATCACTTGACGTTGCATTCATCCCCAGTAACACAGTACTGCTGAGTATCACTTTATTACTGTCAAGGTGTGTGCGTAGGCGTAACCCTTTCTTTTTAACGCGCCTATTTGTAGGTTCCAAATCTTAATACTTTGAACAAAGCCGGATTCAGTTTTCTTGAGATTTTCTTTACGAATCATCTCTTACATTAACAATGCCAACCTATACATTAGTAATGTCAACCGATACGTTGGCAATGTCAACCCTTACATTGGCAATGTCAACCCACACATTAGCAATGTCAACCGATACGTTGGCAATGTCAACCCACACATTAGCAATGTCAACCGATACGTTGGCAATGTCAACCCACACATTAGCAATGTCAACCGATACGTTGGCAATGTCAACCCCTACATTGGCAATGCTGATGAAGCAACTTGTGTGTACACTGTAGGCGCGTGGGAAGGGGAAAAGGGAAAGAAAAAACCTTTCACCCTTAACCTTTAACCTTTTCCCCAAAACCAAATTTTGGGTTCCAAACCCTATCTCTTGTAGTATTGCTTCCTTCCCCACCCCAACCATCATGACTGAACAACTGTGTACCTTTTTCCTCAACGGCATTTTTTTTGGGATTGACGTACAGCACGTTCAAGAAGTGATTCGTCCCCAAGTAATGACACCTGTACCCTTGGCTCCCTCAGATATTTGTGGCTTAATTAACCTGCGGGGACAAATTCTCACAGTCATTGATTTACAGCAGCGTTTAGAAATGGGTAAATCCACCATCCGCACCACAACCCCACTAGATGAAGCCCAAGGATTTAATATAGTTGTCTCGACTCACGATGAAGTAGTTAGCCTCCTGGTTGATGATGTTGGTGATGTCTTAGAATTCACACAAAATACATTTCAACCCCCACCAGCAACTTTAAAAGGTAGAATGCATCAGATGCTAGCTGGAGCTTATCCATACGCAGGGGGTTTGCTGCTAGTTCTAGATACTAAAAAAATTTTAGCTGCCAATTGAGGAGCACTTTGCAATGGCTACAAGTCGGAGTGGGAAAACAGCCAAAACTCCCTCAGAAAATACTATAAATACAGTTGAGAGCGATCGCACTCCCACAGATCCGCAACTGCAACCTTTACTGAATGCATTGATAGCCGCCAAAAATGGTGATTTTTCAGTCCGCTTACCAGTGGATAACAATGGATTAGCCGAAATCGCCACAGTTTTTAATGAATTGGTGAGTGTCAACCAAGCTTTTAGCAAGGAAGTGAATCGCTTTGCATCCGAGATTGGTAAAAAAGGTAAACTCGGTTCCCAAGCTGAGGTTCCTGGTGTAACAGGTGCTTGGCAAGAAGTAATTGATAATTTAAACCAAATGTCAATTAACCTCAAACAGCAGATTACCAGTATTAATGATGTAACTCTCTCTGTGACTAGTGGCGATTTATCTAAACAAATCAAGGTACGCAATGCTGGCGACTTCAAACAGCTTACCGATAATACCAATCAAATGATTGGTAGCCTGAAATCTTCAATTCAACAAATGGCAGAAGTAGCCACAGCCGTTGCATCCTCCGCAGAAGAATTAACCGCCGTCAGTCAGGAAATGAATGCAAATGCCGAACAAACCTCAGAACAAGCCACTTCCGCCTCCGCCTCCGCCGAACAGGTGAATCAAAATACAGCTACAGTGGTGACGGCGGTGGAAGAGATGAACGCTAGTATTCGCGAAATTGCCAAGACAGTTTCCCAAGGTGCGAGAGTCGCAATAGAAGCTGTCAAAACAGCCGGTCGCACCAACGAAACCATTGGTAAACTTGGTCAAAGCAGCGTGGAAATTGGCAAAGTCATCAAAGTAATTACCTCCATTGCCCAGCAAACAAACTTACTCGCCTTAAATGCTACCATTGAAGCAGCGAGAGCCGGAGATGCTGGCAGAGGATTTGCGGTAGTGGCAAATGAGGTGAAGGAACTAGCCAAACAAACCGCCAACGCCACCGAAGATATTAGCCAGCGCATTGAAGCAATTCAAACAGATACCAAAGGCGCAGTCAACGCCATTACCCAAATTACTGATATCATCAACCAGATTAACGACTTACAAAGTGCGATCGCCAGTGCCGTAGAAGAACAAACCGCAACCACCAACGAAATAGCCCGCAACATCGGCGAAGCCGCCGCAGGAACCTCCGATATTGCCAAAAACATCGGCATCGTCGCCCTCAACGCCCAAACCACCACCATAGGAGCCAGCAACACCTCACAAGCCGCCACAGAACTATCCCGAATGGCAATAGACTTGCAAAAAGTCGTCAATCAGTTTCAATATTAATTGGTGTTTGTCATTTGTCATTTGTCATTTGTCATTCGTCATTCGTCATTTGTCATTTGGTAATGGGTAATGGGTAATGGGTAATTGCAATTTCTCCCCTGCTCCCTCATCCCCCTCATCCTCCTCATCCCCCAATCCCCAGTCCCCAATCCCCATTACCCCTTATCCCCAGAGGGGGCCCCGAGTTCCCCAATCCCCAGTCCCCAGTCCCCAATCCCCAATCCCCAATCCCCACAGTCCCCAGTCCCCAATCCCCACCCCCTATGCCCAAAATCCGGGTGCTCGTAGTTGATGATGCTGTTGTTGTACGGAGTCGCGTTAGTAAGATTCTGTCGCACGATGCTGAGTTGGAGGTGGTGGATGTGGCGGCTAATGGACGTATTGCACTCGCGAAGATTCCCTATGTGAATCCTGATGTGATTATTTTGGATGTGGAAATGCCAGATTTGAATGGTTTGGAAACTCTGGCGGCGATTCGCCAAAGTTATCCGCAGTTACCTGTAATCATGTTCAGCACTTCTACGCGCATAGGAGCAACTGCAACCTTAGAAGCTCTGTCTTTGGGTGCTTCAGATTATGCCACCAAACCTAGTAATTTAGGAAGTATGGAGGCAACTACCAAACATATCCGCGAGGAATTAATTCCTAAAATTAAGCTCTTTGGTGCCGGAATTAGTGTAGTTTCCCCAGCAATTACAGTTAACCATGCAGATGTTCCTCCCCAGCGTCCGAAAATAGAGCAAATAGATGTCATTGCAATTGGGGTGTCTACAGGAGGGCCAAATGCTTTAGCGCAAATACTTCCTGAACTTCCTGGGAATTTAGCAGTTCCCATCCTGATTGTGCAACATATGCCGCCCATGTTTACAAAACTGTTAGCTGAAAGATTAGCTTCTAAATGTCAAATCGCCGTAGATGAAGCGATTCCCGGCGCAGTCTTAGAACCTGGAAAAGCGTGGATTGCACCTGGAGACTTCCACATGGTAGTACAACGGCATGGCAATATGGTGAGAATCGATACTCATAAAGACCCACCAGAAAATTCCTGTCGTCCTGCTGTTGATGTTTTATTACGCTCAGTTGCAGAAGTCTATGGAGGGCGATCGCTTGCCGTTATACTGACAGGCATGGGGCAAGATGGATTACAAGGTTGTCAGCACATTCGCGAAGTTGGCGGTAAAATCTTAGCTCAGGACAAAGCTTCTAGTGTAGTGTGGGGGATGCCAGGTTTCGTTGTCAATGCTGGACTAGCTGATCAAATTGTACCCCTCGACCAAATGGCAGGTGAAATTATGCGCCGAGTTCGTTACAATCAAGTTCCGATTTTAGGTCTGTAATGAAACAGACGATGGGTGTAAGCACTACTGATTTTGATTTTATCCGAGACTTAGTTTATCGTCATTCGGCAGTTGTGTTGTCTGCTGATAAAACCTATTTAGCAGAATTATATTTACAGCCAATTACAACCTCTCTAGGATTTACAAAAATTGCTGATTTAGTCAATTACCTGCGTAACCAAACTTTTAATCATATTCACACCCAGGTAATTGAAGCTTTAGTGACTAATGAAACATCTTTTTTCCGTGATATTTACCCTTTTGAAACGCTGCAAAAATTTGTTTTACCAGAGTTAATCAAAAAAAGAGCGATCGCGCGATCGCTAAATATTTGGTGTGCAGCCTGTTCTCATGGACAGGAACCTTATAGCATTGCCATGTTGATGCGCGAACATTTTCCCCTATTAGCCAATTGGTCTGTAAAGCTAATTGCTAGCGACTTTTCCCAAAAAGCCTTAACCAAAGCGCGCCAAGGACGTTATAACCAACTAGAAATTCAGCGAGGACTACCAAAAAATTTGTGCGATCGCTATTTTCACAAAGTCGATAATGAATGGCAAATTCTTGATAATTTCATCAAGATGGTGGAATTTCAGCAAATCAATCTTGTCAAAACTTGGCCATCCCTTCCCAAATCTGATGTGATATTTTTACGCAATGTTTTAATTTACTTTGATATCCCCACTAAAAAAGCTTTACTAAACAAAATTAAGCAGCAATTAAGTTCAGATGGCTATTTATTTCTAGGTAACGCAGAAACCACCATTAACCTAGATGCGTCATTTGAACGTGTGCAATTTAATAAAGGTATTTGTTATCGATTACAACAATAAAACCCTTACCAATGACAAATGACTAGTACAACAAGGCAAAAGTAAAAAGTGAGCCAGTGCGGTGGACGGGTTCCCCGGCATAAAGCAACTGGCGTTAGCGCAGCGTTAGCGACGAAGGAGCGTCACCCGTTCGCTTTAGCGTCTCCTTTGGGAGAAGGAAGCAAAAGTAAAAAGAAAGAATGATGATTTTGTAATACCATTTTGAAAAAAGAACGCGACAGATGGGTTGGTAAGGGCACGGCACCAGTAAGATAATTTGATATACCAAAAGATTGTGGATGCCGTGCCCCTACAAAGAATTGATCTGCCGCAAACATTATTTAAATTAGTATAAGCTATTCGCTTGTTTTAAATGGGTGGCTTATTTCCGCCGTATTGTACTAGTTATCTTTCTTTGCACCGACCTGACTTTAAAAAGCAGGAGAGCAGGGAGCAGGGAGCAAGGGGGATTAATGAATTTTTCATGTGTTCTAGTGTATGCAGTTCATGATGGCTACTTATAATCCAATAAAGTTCAGTTTAGTTAAGAAAATTAATTGACAACAAAATCAAAAACTATTTACTCAACAAAAAACCGAACAATCATTTTGGAGGGTGTTTGGGCGACGCAACCGTCCCCCAATCGGGGGTTTGGGGGAGAATCCCCCAAGTCTGCTAGCTTTTCCCCAAGTAATAAATCAATCACTAATAATCTTATCTGAATTGTATTAACTGATAATCTAATACCAAATCAAATAATGTTTGCAACACATCAATAATATTCTAGAGGACAAGGCAGTGCCTTGCCCCTACAATCTGTCGCATTATTTTTTCAAATTGGTATAAATTAATAATAGCTATCCATAAAAAAATATGCCTCCTCGCCACACATCACTCCCACTATTACTAACTATTAGCCTAGCCACTATTTCACTTTTACCCGTTCGACCCTTACAAGCCGAAACTATAACCGTACCGCAACCTTCTAATGCGCCATTAGAACTAAGCTTATTAACAGAACCAAAAGGGCCTGTAATTACCGGGAATACCGTTAGCCAAGGAACTATCACCATTCCTAAATTATGGTGGGCCAAAGAAAGCGCTGAAAACAAGCTTTTAGATAACTGGATAGCATATCCAACTTCGCCAAAAGAAGCAGCAAGAGTAGATTTAATTGTGAATCAACAAATTTGGAGTTTATTAGATTATCTAGAACGCTACGACTTTGTAAATCGTTTAGGTACTGCCGCTAGGAATGATAATTATAATCTGCGAGTCTTTAATTATCAGCAAGAACTTTTAGCAACTTATACTTGTAACTATAATAATAGTCAGCCTTTATGCAACATCAAACTATCTTCTCAAAATCAATTAGGCTGGCGACGTTCTTTGTAGAAACTAACAGTTGTTAGCCAAACTAAAATTGCTCGTTTCCGACTAAGAAAAAGGGGAAAGGCTAAAAACCTTTTCCCCTTTTTCCTTTTCCCCTTTCCCCTTTATTGCATTATTGATACTATGCTAATCGTGAAGAAAGAGCCGAAAACCCTACCAAACAACCAAATAAACCCACTACCCAACCTTGGCGGACAGTGAGTAGATCAACAGTCGCCGCAGCTGGAAAATGTCCTATTGGTGCATCATCCACAAAATTTAGGTCAGAGTAGAATAGCCAAGCATCATTGACACGCCAACCGATGAGATCGCCAAATTTGCACCATGTTTGATAATCAGCATCAGCTTCACCACCAATACTGTCCCAAATCTGCTTTTGCACAGTAAAACCAAAACGACCTTTGCTATATTTGACCCACAGTCGGTCAATTGTGCAAAGGTCGGTATAGGGGAATTTATTGATTGCTGGAATATCTAACCAACCGGCTTCTTCTCGCGCCGCTACTTTCAGCATGAGGTTGAAAGTTTCCCGATCTGCAGCTTTCCAATCACCAGCTGCTAATAATTCTGACAATCGCTGGTAATCTATTCCTCGTTCAGAAGCCAGGTCATCAATTGCTGGTTGCGAGATAGTTAGCGTTGATGTATGCGCTTGAGTGTGGGTACTGTGCATCTTGTCGTCAGACATCACTTGCATAGAAGAAGCGCAAACGACTGGATGAGAAGTAAAGTTCTCACCGCTACCTGCATATTGAGCAATTCTTGAGATGTCTTTAACTTTATGCTTTTCTACACTAGGAGTTACTGTATTTGTCCGTAACCATAACTCTTCTAGTTGTACAAATTCCCTATGAGAGTTTACTTCTATGGGCAGGCCATTTCTCTGATTTTTAGCAATATCATGTAAATTTGCGTATTTTTGAATAACAACTCGCTGTGACTTAGCAATTGGTTCTGCATTGATCACAGGTGTTTGCAGAGGATACTTGTAATGCGCTAACAGTTCTGGAACTCGGAAACTGAGATATTGGTGTAACCGTTTTACAGTGGCGCATTGTCCCTGGCTTCCTAAACCTTCTAGGAGTGCATGGGTAAAAGCACCTTGTTGCAAGGCATCGATTTCAGCAGCAGATTGATTAGCAGTACATGATAAGATACTGATAAACCCGGTTTGCCGAGCCAAATTTTGTGTTTGTTGCCCAATTCCTAAGCCATGTCCTTGATGCTGGTGGTGATTAGCATCCAACATCAAAACAATATTATCTGAGCCAGAATTCCGGAGGCACTCAGTCAAATAACTCAGGGAAATTCCCGTATTTTCTATATCTTCTGGATTCCCATCAGCAGCTAAGAGGTAATCTTGCTCACCATAGCTCATCCCATGACCGTTAAAGAAAAACCAGAAATTATCTTCTGGCTGAAGGAAGGGACGCTCAAATAACTGCTGTAAGCATCGTAATAAGTTAGCGCGATCAGGACGAGTTAGTTCACCACCAATACTAGGTGAGTCATCCGAGAATAAGAAAACCCGCTCGAAACCTGCTTCATTGTGGAGCAAATTCTGCATTAACTCTGCATCCCGCTTCGCATATTTGAGGGGTTGCAAGCAGTCGTAATGATTAATACCAATAACCAACGCCCAGTTTTTTACCATCTCACTTTATATTGTTGCCACTGCAAGTAGAGTTTGATTGCTCCTAACCTCGTACTTCAGGAAAAATCCTGAGAGTGCTTGAACCCCCATCAGTCATTCAAAATCCTAGATTGATAATCTAGGTTCCATAAATCTTAGGGCTGAGATTAGGAATACTTTGTATTTCGTGCTACATATATCAAGACAAACAGCTCTTTCTACGGCTCTTTGTCAGGTATTTCCGGACTAAGGGAGTAGCAAAAAATAAATTATTCGAGAAGCCACCAAACACAGGTCAAGGTAGGAAACACGGATAGGCTCTCAACGAGACATAAATCTTATCCATATTAACTACGATTTCCAAAATTGGTATCAAAAGTCTAAAAATAATTGGAAATGGCTGCTATTTGCCAAAAATAACCATTTAAATAGCAATATATCTATAATTTTTCTGACTGCGTAGTTAGTGCTTCAGCACCTATGCTTAGATAATTTACCCCTATGGGGATGCAAGCTAGAAGCAGCTTTTCGCAGGGATGAAACATTTTTTACTTAGAAATCCCTCGATATCTGCTGTAATTAATTTAGTCTTTATGAATATAAAGATGATTTCATCATACTGATAAGTAAATACATGGGACAATAGCCACAGCAAATCGGCTTTGAGATGAATTAGTCTAAATTATTTTTTATCAACCAGTCATCTACTACTATTAGAAATCTAAAAAAGTATGTATGAGCCACAGAATATTAAAAAAGGTAAATTTTACTATCAAAATTTACCCAGAATTATCTTAGCTATTTTATTTGCTGTCATTTTTGTGAGTTGTGGTTATGCCACTGCTTTAGTATTAATATTCCATCCAAATATAAACACAATATATCCGACTTTCATTCCCAATATTCATAATCAAGTGCAATGTGAAAAGAGCGAAAGAATATGGCGTGAGCAAAAATGTTGGGATGAACAACATAATCCCTTATTTTAAAAGTCAGCCAATGGCTAGTATCTGTATGAGTCTTTAACTTAGACTTCAAGTTTCGGAATCAGATACTGAACAGTCAACTAAATTTTGACACCAATGTGCAGGAATTTCCAAATTTTCTGGCAAAATAGTTGTGCGATCGCCTAACGCTAATTCTAGTTGCTGTGATTCCAGATTTTCACATTTTGTTAAGTCACAACCAAACATCTTAGCTTTTTGAAATATTGCTTGATTCAGGTTAGCTCCGGTGAGGGTAGCATATTTGAGATTAGCTTCATAGAAGTTTGCTTCTTCTAAATTGGCCTCATAAAGGTTGGCTTCTTGAAGATTTGCTGTACTTAATAGTACGGCTTCTAAGTTGGCACCAATCAATTTTGCACCTTGCAAGTTACTACCAATGAGGTTGGCTCCTGATAGGTTGCATCCTTCTAAGTTTGCTCCTGCTAAATTTGTGTCGCAAAGAATAGCATCTTCTAAATTAGCGTTATAAAGAACTGCGTCTTGCAAATTAGCATCATATAGCATTGCTCCTTGCAAATCAGCTTCATAGAGAATTGCTTTCGCTAAATCAACTTTTCTCAGTACAGCTTCTTGGAGATTTGCTTCTGGAAGTATCGCCTTATGCAAATTGGCTTCATACAGCACCGCACCACAGAGATTAGCTTCCGTTAAGTTAGCTCCAGATAAATTTGCTCCGATGAAGTTTACCCATTGCAAATTCGCTCCAATTAAAATGACTCCAGAAAGATTCGCTTCCATTAAGTCAGCGTTACTAATATCGATATCGCGTAAATCGAGTTTTTTATTAGCTAAATCGTATTGTGCATTCCGCCTACCAATAACGGTAAGTGCTGTTTGAATATCTGTAGGCAGTTTTTCTGGTAAATTATTTTCACTATCTCGGCGCGCTGGAGCATTTTCGCGAATAAAAGCAGCCAGAATTTCCATAATTGTCCAATGATTTTTAGGGAAATCGCGAGCAATTCTTTCTAGCTCATATATCGCAGCAAATCTAGTTTCTATTTTGTCATTACCTAAATGTTTAATTGCTTGATAAAATCTTTCTGTATCCAACTCTTGAACATTTGATTGGGTGTAATTAATACCCATTTCTACTTTTTTCTCCCACGCCATTACTTTTGAAAGTATTTGTCCTAATGTACTCTGATCAATTCCCAGAGATAACCTCGAGGTATTATAAGCATTAATGGTAATAGCCATTGCCCAAGCAAATATAGCAATGATTGCCATCACCTTAGTTACTGCTGTGATTTTTTCCTCAGTTGGCAAACCATGAAGACTAAAAAAGAATAGAAGAATTAAAATTAATGAGAGAATAAATATAAGTGTGATAGATAGCACCAAACTAGTGAGTTCATTAGTCTTGATCAAAGACATCTCATTAGTCTTCATCTTTGACTCCTTGTGGAATTTAGTTTATCCATACTATTATTTGTTATTACCTTTTAATACAGTAAAAACACTGACTTAATTAGTCAATTAATTGGGGATCAAAGAAATCTCTATATATTTACTGACGATGTGATTCAGGCTGAGAACAGGTAATAGAGAACAGGGAAGCATAAGCCAAACCTTCCCGAATATTGAGTTTAAAACCCCTAAATTGATTGATTAAATGTATTAAAAACTTTTGTAATTTGGTGCAGTAAAAACTGCTGTTGTTAATCTTAAATAGATTGGCGAAATTAAAGATAACTGGCTGAGGCTGTCATTTGTCCTTGGTCATTGGTCATTGGTAAGGATTTCAAGCCTATTTACCTTTCTTAACATAGTTTGGTTTATTTCCACCGACTTACTTAAATAGCCAGATGCACCCAGATCAGCAATAGATGATATGTTAAATTAGCCAGATTGTCGCCAATGGGTTGGAGTTTCCACATAATCTGGAAGGCGGGTTGTGCGATCGCCCACTGCCAGTGTAATTTGTTGTAATTCTAAGTTTTTTGCACCTGTCAAAATTGCGCCTTCTAGTTTGACATCACAAAGATTGGTATCTAAAAAGTTAGCTCCCATCAGGTTAGCGCTGTGGAGATTGGCTTCATAGAGCATGGCTTTAGAAAGGTTAGCTCCTATCAGGTTCGCTTGATACAGGTCAGCTTCTGCTAAACTAGCTTCTGAAAGATTGGCAAAAAATATCTCTGTCTGCTGGAGTTTAGCTGCATTCAGGTTAGCACCACAAAGATTGGCTCCATTCAAATTTGCGCCATGCAGATTGGCTCCAATTAAACCTGTTAATTGCAGGTTAGCTTTTCCGAGTTTTGCTCCTTGCAAATTAGCTAAAAATAATTTAGCGCCAGCCAGGTTAGCAACTTTTAAAGTTGCTTGTTGTAAGTTAGCTTTATAAAGGTTAGCTCCTTGCAAATTAGCTGCGCGTAGACTTGCACCTGTGAGGTTAGCACCACGGAGATTAGCTCCAGCCAAGTTAGCGCGATTCAAGTTTACCCAAGAAAGGTTAGCTCCTCGAAGGTTAGCTTTGAATAAATTGGCTTCATAAAGAATCGATTTTAAGAGTTTTGCGCTACTCAAATTAGCATTAGCTAAATTAGCTCCCCGCAAATCTGCACTAGATAAATTAGCTCCCCGCAAATCTACCCGTTCTAAATTAGCTCCCAGTAAGTCTGCACGTCTAACATCTGTGTTGCGTAAATCTAGTGTTTGATTAACTTTGTCTTCTAAATAATTACGTCTACCAATGACTGTCAATGCTACTTGAATATCTGTGCGAATTTTTGGTGACTCATCATAGTAGTTAGATACAGATTGCTGTGTACGATTATTTTCTCGCTTTTGCTGCTCATAATTTAAGACGGCTATATCTTCTTCTCTTAATTGCTCTCCTTCACCAATGGGAGCATTCTCGCGAATAAAAGCCGTGAGGATTTCCATAATTGTCCAATGTTCTGTGGGAAATTCCTGCGCGACTCTTTCTAAAGCATAAATTGCACCTGTACGAGTTTCCGTTTTTTGATGTCCCAACTGTGCAATAGCTGTCATAAAGCGTTCTGCAATCAGCCTATCTTGACTTAGTTTGGCATTTTGAATGCCAAGTTCAACACTTTTTTCGGCTGCGATCGCACTTTTTTGTAAAGCCTGGGCACGCTTTGCGCCATAATAAGCATTAACGATTAATCCTAATCCTAGGAAAATAATTGCAGTAGTAGCTAATGCTTGAATTGTGTATTCTATTTGTTGTTGAACAGACAATCCTCGAATTTGGGACAATGCAAAGATAATTAAACTCAATAAGAGAGCAAATATAACTGTTATAACTATCAACCAATTCAAGATTACGCCTGTCTTGTTAGCAGACATCGCAGAAATATTCCTCACTACTCTGGATTATTACTTATAGTCCGAGGATAATATAACATTTAACTACAGTATACTTGTAAAAGCGTAGTTTTTCATCGATAAATGAAGTTTGGGGCAACTTAAGGCTACGCGAATACAGCATTTTTAAGTACATAAGTTACACAGGTAGGTCAAAATATTGTTGTACTTGGTAATAATCTCTACCTAACTTATGTGAAATATTATGCCTAAAAAATAGGTGAATTAATTTCCAATTAAATAATTCAAAATCCAAAACCTAAAATCTATTAATACCATTTTTAAACAACGGAAAGACCAGTAGGGGCACGGCATCCAAAATATTTTGGTATATTCAATTATCTTACTGGTGCCGTGCCCCCACAAAGCATTTACCTGTTGCAAAAATTATTTGATTTGGTAGAAGCTATTTCCACAAAACAAATTATCCTATTTAGCTTTGGTATGGATGCGTTACGCTATCGCTAACGCATCATACATGAACGATATATTCCCCCCTACACCCTGCACCCTGCCTCTCTGCCAAACAAGAGATAGTATATTTTAGTTGCAAGTTTCTGACTCTTCACCCCATCCTTGCATTTCTACTAATTCCATACATAATTCATTAATTCTTTCCAAATCAGGTTTGTGACGCAGTGTTGATTGAGTATAAGCAGTTTCCATTTTTGCTACTAATTCCTCTGCCATTTTCATCACCTGCTCATAAGAATAATCTCCGTGAAGAATAGCTTTTAAATCATCAACATCACCCGCTATCCTTCTATCTACAATTATTTCTCCTTGCTGTAAAATTTCTAAGCCACTGCGTAGCAATCTAATGCAGTGCATACCATGCTTCAAGTCGAAACCAGACTTTCTTTCCATTTCGGCTCTAATGGGATTTCTATTTTCTTGCCATGACAAGTAGGCTTTCCATTCTCGTAAAGCAATTTGATAATTTTGGCTTTTTTGCAGCAAGCGAATAAAATCTTTACGGCTATTGGTTAGCTTTTGAGTATATTCTAGAGTTTCATCGGGTAAAGTATACTGTTTGAGCATTCCTTTAAAATCAATATCTGCTGTCAACAGTTGGTATAACTGTTCAGCTTCTTCTAAAAATTCAATTCTGCCTCGAATTAATAAATAGAGATATTCCAAAAAAGCATTTAAATCATCTTTAACTAAAGGTAATTCGTCTTCTATGCCAAAATCAGATGGTAGTGGTTTCTTTTGTGGCGGATTTAATAACCACTTGCGATGAGTTTCCATCTTTTTAATTTGGGCAAAAGCGTAACCAGAATATGTATGTTTTACTTTTTTAGATAAAAATAGTTGTTTGTGTTTAATTAAATGTTCGCCAACTGGAGTTAGTACAGGATAGTTACCTAACCACAGCAATTCTAAAACATTGGGATTAGCTCCAGCTAATAACTGTAGGATTTTACGTAATTCGTAAATCACAGTATCTTTATTATTATCCAAAAAAGAAAATATTCCTGGTTCATCCCAACCATTTTCTTTTTGTTCTATGCGATCAAATCCCAGATAATACCTTTTAGGGGCGATAAATATACCCCGATAATCAAAGTCAGAATCAGGACGATTCAATCCATAGCCGTGGCTACCCGCCAAGCCAATCAGAATGCTTCTTTGTTCAACTACTATTCTTTTCATTACAAGCGATCGCAGCGACTCAACATCACTATCTTAAGCAGGGTAAAGGGAAAGGGGGAAAGGGTAAAGGTTTTTCCTATTGCTCTTTAACCTTTTCCCTTTTCCCTTCAAAACCTTGCATAGTTCAGTTTAATCGCATCTACTTACTGAAAGTCAGTTAAATTTGTAACGAATAATTAGCGCGGCTTGTTCATCGAATCGCTTAACTGAGTACCTGTGTAAGTAGGTAACCAACCTTCTGCGGTTGTAAAATAGCGTATTGCTTTAAAATTCAAAGCAGCATTCGGGCTACACCAATGCTCAACACCAGCCGGAATCACCAGATAATCTTGAGACTCAATTAAAAGCTGTATCTGGTTCCCATCAGGTTTGACAAAACCAAAAATCATCTCTCCAGCCAAAACATAGATGGGTTCAGTAGCAGTATGGGTGTGATAACGGTTGTAAGTTGCAATTAGTATCTCAAGATGCGGCGAACCTGGATGCATATTCAGCAAATCACACCAGAGATAGCCATTTTCCTGTTGGAGAAACTCAAAGACACTATTATGAAGTTCTAAAATGTAGCGCTTCTCAGACTCAGTGATAGTATCTTGTTCGATTAAATGGGGAAAAAGCAGCGATGTACCCGGATCGTAGTGTTTCAACTCAATTCCCAGAGGGGAAAGTTCACGGACTATCTCATCTAAATCACTCTCGATTGTACCGTTATCAAGCAATAGAGTAGCCATAACAGAAACACTCATAACCATTAAGAAAAGTATACTTAATTTTTTCTTAATTAGCCACTATGCCGATGGGTAAACCGGAGTTGTTTGTCCGAATTTCCTCACATTATCAATTAGAGATATACACCAGGATGCATTAATAATTTGGTGTTGAAGAACCTCAGTAATATTTAACTTGTTTCAGGTGTAAGCAGTGACACACGAAAAGTCTTGCCATTTTCGTATTCTCAGCTAAACGGTTTAGTATCAACCCGAATCAACCATTGAAATCCCCAAGCATTACCACAGAACTACACTTTTGTAATATTATTCCATCAATAGCAATTATTGAAATTATCAATAGTATTGACTGCTAATTATTTCAGAAAATAGGATTTACTATAATTTAATACTTGCGATTAAACTTCTGCGTTGGTAAGTCAATTCAGTGAATATCTGAACTAAAAAATTTAGATTTAGCAAGCTGTATTTGTTAGTTTAAATTTACTTATCAATGGCATTATAACATCGCAATTAAGTTTTTCATACTTCATATATATTGGGAGCTTATCATGAAAAGATATCTACTAGCTTCTGCTGGTGGAGCAGGTCTGCTATGGGTATTTTGCGGTTTATTACCCGTCAAAGCGCTGAGTATTTTAGAGCGCACAAATACAAATATAGCCCCGGAAGCGGATGGTAGTAGCTATCAAGAAAGTGATGTTCATGATAGTAATTCAGCCAATAATGTTGCTAGTAAATTGATAGTAGCTGATGGGACTAATCAGAAACAAACCAATGAAGATTTAGGTAATAATCCTGCTGCTAATTCTTCACCATCAATCACAGCACCATCGCAAAATTCATCTCAACCATCAAACGCGCTTGCTCAAGTAACATCTGTATCCCAACTCTCTGATGTTCAACCAACTGATTGGGCATTTCAAGCACTACAATCTTTGGTTGAGCGTTATGGTTGTATTGCAGGTTATCCCAATAGCACCTATCGCGGTAATCGAGCGATGACTCGCTATGAATTTGCAGCTGGCTTAAATGCTTGTTTAGAACGAGTCAATGAACTAATCGCTACTGCAACTACTGATTTGGTCAAAAAAGAAGATTTAGCCACCTTGCAAAAGCTGCAAGAGGAATTTTCTGCGGAATTGGCAACATTGCGGGGTCGAGTTGATGCTTTAGAAGCGCGCACAACAGAACTGGAAGCCAATCAGTTTTCTACTACCACCAAACTCAATGGTGAGGCCATTATCGCGGCTGTGGGAGCTAGCGGTGGCGCTCCTGGTAGGAGTGACCCGAATATCATGTTAGTCAATAGGGTGCGGTTAAATCTGACCACTAGTTTTACAGGTAAAGATTTATTAATTACAGGGTTGCAAGCGCATAATTTTTTAGGTGGAGCTACTGGTGAAGGTAGTTTGCAAAACAGCTTGGGGTTAGCTTCACCGATATTGAGTTCTAGTAGTGCGCGTACTAGTTTTGAACCGCAGTTTCCTGGGCTGAACGTTAAGGACTTGTCGAGTGTTAGTGCGAACAGTTTACAGCTTTATAAATTGCTGTATATCTTTCCCGTCAGCGATAAATTAACTTTATTTGCAGGAACTGCGGCGGAAACATCTGATGCTTTTCCCACCATTACACCTTTTTATGGTGAGGGACAAGAATCAATTTCTCGGTTTGCTAGCCTGAATCCGGTGTTACGTGTCTCTGGTGGAACTTCGGGTTCTGGTTTAGCATCGGCGGCGGGATTTATTTTTAATATTTCTCCCAATCTGGATTTCAGAGCTTTATATGGTAGCGTCAACGCCAACTTACCTGCAAAATCTGCTGCTGAAGTGCTCCCAGGAGTTTCTACTACACCTTTAGGGTCTGGTTTGTTTAGTGGTAGTAATGTCATAGCTGCACAGTTAACTTTCAAGCCTAGCCGTAGTCTAGACATTGGCTTAAACTACTCTCACAGCTATCACGAAATCAATATCTTAGGTACCGGATTAATTAGTGGTGATATTGGCGCTTTAGCTGGTGTGGGGGCGGGGACACCAGTCACGCTCAACTCTGTGGGTGGTACAGTAACATGGCAATTTTCTCCCAAAATAGCCTTCTCTGCCTATGGGGCAGCACTATTTGTTGATGATTCATCTAATAGTGTCAATGCTGCTACTACTTTTACCAGCTGGATGGTGGGGGTTCATTTTAAAGATTTATTCAATGCTGGAAATACTGCGGGTATTATTTTTGGTCAGCCACTTTTTCGTGCTGATGCTAGTGGTGCTGCTGTACTTACCCCAGCAGGCGAAAATCGAGCTACGCCTTACCATTTAGAAGCGTATTATCGGTTTAAAGTTAGTGACAATATTAGTATTACCCCTGGTGCGTTTGTTTTATTTAATCCAGAGGGTAACAGTAGAAATGAAACGACAACTGTAGGTGTACTGCGTACTACTTTTACGTTTTAAAGACAAGCGGAGTGGCTGACAAGTAGAGGTTTTTAACAGGTTTCTTTTAGGGGAATTTTAAATAAAAAATCTCCCATCAATTTTGATGGTGGAGGAGCAGAGATAAGGTGAAAGTGCTTTTGATATGGTGAAATTGGATAATTGATTTTTTTGATTTTCCTAAAACCATCAAACTACATTTGTTGAAACTTTGTGAAGTATTTATTTATTGGTTAAGTTCTGCTTAAATGTGTAGTAGCCAGTTAAGAGATATTTCACAAATCGCACTTTAATTAAGTTGCAATCGCTCTTTCACGCTTGTGATTAATCTAGGTAATCTAGGAATCACCCTGCTCTTCTTTATGAAAGCCATTCCTTTCTTTTTTAATGCTTTCTTCTAAAGCTTGAATTTGTTCACGGCGGGCTTCCAATTCTAACGAACGACGGGCTAAATCTTGATTTTGCAAGGTTAATGCTTGTCGCCAATGTTCTGCGCGTTCTGTTTCCTGTTGTAAAAAATCTGGAGTCACGCCAGTAGAAAGGTAAGCCTGTATCAAATAGAGTACCCAACTGGTGGCATCTTCTAATCTTTCAATATCGCCTGTAGATGAAAGTTCTACTAACACCAGCAATTTCTCGCTCATAGCGTTTCCCTTTCCTAAAAGAATCACCGCCTCTTCAGGGATAAGTGCCCATAGATTTTCGGCTTCTTGACGGGCCAATAAGCGCAACTGATACTGTTCTAAAAATTCGTTTTTATTTACCTGGGCTAGATATCGCATGACTGTCGCTTGGCTCCAATTCAAAAACTCAAAATTAATTTTTGATTTTTGATTTTTGATTTTTGATGTTCTGGGGTTGTTTCAATAGTAATGGGTAAGTTGAAAAAAATTACCCATTACTTCATTGCAGTTATGCTAAACCACGCAGGCGCTCTCGTAAAATTTCCCCTTGTTTCTCAGCCTCCGCTAAAGCATCTCGTGCACCTTGTACTACATCTTTGGGTGCTTTATCAACAAATTTAGCGTTACTTAACCTTCCTTTGAGAGATTGCGCTTCTGCTTCTACTTTGTTGAGGCTTTTCTCTAGCTTGGCTCGTAGCACCTCAATATCTACCACACCCTTGAGCGGAATGACTACTTGTACTGTCCCCACAACGCCAGCAATAGCGTTTTCTGATGCTTCTGGCTGCGATTCTGTTGCTAGTGAATGCTGATTGTCTGTGGCTGGTGGGAAAAACTTCTCCCAGAACTTTTGTCTCGCCTCAGCTATCAATAAATAGCGACTAATAAACCAAGTTGAGTAAACAAAACCAACTATTTCAAAGAAATTTCCAAATAAAGGAACTCGATCAATTGCATAACCAACAGAATAAGCCAACCTAATAAAGACAATTGTCACAATAATCAAGCCGATAGTTTTTAAACCTTTTAAAGGTGTTTTTTCTACAACTGCTTGTTTATTTTCCTTGTCATTAATAGTTAAAGTCTCAACCTTGGCCAAATCTTTAATGTAAACTTGTCCAGAGTTAATAATTTGCCGTTCTCTGGCGTTTTCACTTTGCAAATTAGCCGTCACTTTTGCCCCAGGTTTAATATCCGCCTCGGCACGTAAATTCCTAATAGTGCGGATAGTCTCAATTAACAGTTCAAATTCTGTCTCAATCTCGGGATTAATCAGGTTACTATCCGGTTGGGGATAGGGTTGTAAAGATAAAGTTTGTCGAGAATCTGCTGGTTGTTGAGTGAGAGTTTGCCAAATCTCCTCCGTAATATGGGGCATAAAAGGATGAAGCAATTTTAAAATCCCTTCTAGGATATGAGCCAGAATTTGTTGTGCTACTCGCCGCGATGCTGGATCAGCATTTTGTTGGAGACGAGACTTCACCAGTTCAATATACCAGTCACAGAAGTCACCCCAAATAAATTCATATAATCCTTTGGCTGCTTCACCTAAACCATAATTATCGATGTAATTAATAGTCTGTTTAATAACTTGATGGTAGCGCGAAAGAATCCAGCGATCGCTTAATTCTATGGGGAGTGGTTGACCTAATTGTTGCGGCGTTTGTCCATCAAGATTCATCATCACAAACCGGGCGGCGTTCCACAACTTATTAGCAAAGTTGCGGGAAGCTTCTACCGATGGCGACTCATCCTTTTTGCGGTCATATTCCAAGCGAATATCTTGGCCTGCGCCTACCACTTCCTTAACTAGGGTATAACGCAGGGCATCAGTGCCATATTTATCGATTAATAATAGCGGGTCAATACCATTACCTTTGGTCTTTGACATCTTTTGACCTTTTTCATCCAGCACTAAGCCGTGGATGTAAACGTCATTAAATGGCATTTTTCCAGTGAAATGACCAGCCATCATCGTCATTCTGGCTACCCAGAAAAAGATAATGTCAAAGCCTGTGACTAAGGTAGTCGTGGGGTAGTAAGTTGCTAAATCCTGAGTTTCTTGCGGCCAGCCTAAAGTGGAAAACGGCCATAATCCTGAAGAAAACCAAGTATCTAACACATCTGGATCTTGCTCAAGCTGGACGTTTTCACCAAATTGTGATTTGGCTTTCTCCCAAGCTTCCTCTGCTGATTTAGCAACTACAAAGGGGGTATTATCAGCGATTTGTCCGTTTGTTTCACTAACAGCATACCAAGCGGGAATTTGGTGACCCCACCATAATTGACGAGAGATACACCAATCTTTGAGTTTAACTAGCCAATCACGATAAACCTTAGTCCAGCGTTGGGGGACAAACTCCGGCGAATTTTGCTGATCGAGAAATTCTAGCGCCCGGTCAGCTAAGGGGCGAATTTTGACAAACCACTGAGTAGATAACAGGGGTTCAATGGGAACTTTGCCGCGATCGCTATAAGGAACGGTATGCTTATAATCTTCAACTTTGACTAAAAAGCCATCTGCCTCAAGACGCGCAACCACATTCTTTCTGGCTACAAAGCGGTCTTGTCCTTGAAATTCCCCAGCATTAGCGTTGAGAGTACCATCTTTATTGAGGATGTTAATAAACGGCAGATTGTGACGCTTACCCATTTCAAAATCATTGGGGTCATGGGCGGGAGTCACCTTCACGCAACCAGTACCGAAAGTTGGGTCTACAAATTCATCACCAATAATCGGGATTTCTCGCTGCATAATTGGCAGAGTGATTGTCTTACCAATTAAGTGCTTGTATCTCTCATCACTGGGGTTAACAGCCACTCCTGTATCACCCAGCATGGTTTCTGGGCGGGTTGTTGCTACTTCCACATAACCAGAACCATCGCTGAGGGGATAGCGGAAGTGCCAAAGGTTACCATTCACCTCTTGGTTTTCTACTTCTACATCAGACACCGCCGACTGAGTAGCAGGACACCAGTTAACTAAATACTCACCGCGATAAATTAAGCCTGACCCATACAGGCGAGTAAACGCTTCGATAACAGCTTGTGATAAACCCTCATCTAGGGTAAATCTTTCCCGCGTCCAGTCCACCGAAACACCCAGGCGGCGTAGCTGATTCACAATAAAGCCGCCAGATTCCGCTTTCCACTGTTTAGCGCGTTCTAGGAATTGTTCACGCCCCAACTCATAGCGAGTTTTACCCTCTTTCTTGAGTTGCTTTTCTAGCATAGTGTGTACAGCAATACTGGCGTGGTCGGTTCCGGGTAGCCACAGAGTATTACGCCCCCGCATCCGGTGGTAGCGCACTAGCACATCAATCAACGCGCTTTCAAAGGCGTGACCCATGTGCAAACTACCAGTGACATTTGGTGGTGGGATGACAACACAGTAAGGTTCGCCGCCATGATTAGGGTCGGCTTTATAAACTTGGTTTTCTTCCCAGAATTTTTGCCACTTGGCTTCTGTGGAGAATGGTTCGTAGAGACTAGGGAGATTAGGTATAGTTGCGGTCATGCGGGGAAAACTAAGTTTGGAAGGACTCTAATAAATTTTGCCACAGGGTTGGAGAGGGATTGATGGAGATAAACCGCAGAGGCGCAGAGAACACAGAGGGAAGAGAGTTAGGGAAAAGGATGAATTGGCTGACTGGTGAAGTAATTGGGGCGGCGATTGAGGTACATCGAGTATTGGGGCCAGGGTTTTTAGAGGAGGTGTATCAGGAAGCATTGATGGTAGAATTTTTGAGCCGTGGGATACCTCATGAATGCGAGAAGTGGGTAACAGTCAATTACAAAGGATATGAAGTTGGTAAAGGAAGATTGGATTTTTTGGTTGCTAACTGTCTAATTTTGGAATTGAAAGCTGTACAGAATCTAGCCCCAATCCATGAAGCACAAGTACTCTCATACCTGAAGATTACTAACTATCCCCTCGCTCTCCTAATAAACTTTAACGTTCCTCTCCTTACAAAAGGCATCAAACGCATTATCCTATCTTCTTAACTCCTCTCTGTGTCCTCCGCGTCTCTGCGGTTCGTTAATTCTATGAAAACCCCTTCCCCCTGGACATATATCCCCACCCTCTACTTCGCTGAGGGTGTCCCCAACGTCATTATCAGCAGCGTTTCCGTCATCTTTTACAAAAAACTCGGAATCGACAACGACCAAATCACCGCTTGGACGAGTTTTCTCTACCTCCCCTGGGTGATTAAAATGTTTTGGGGGCCAGTTGTAGATATTTACGCCACAAAAAGAACATGGATATTAGTCACCCAATTTGCCATGTTCTGTTGCTTGAGTTTAGTAGCTTTATCTTTACAACTCCCAAACTTCTTTTTTATCTCCCTAGCAGCCTTAACAGTTGGAGCATTTATTTCTGCCACTTATGATATCGCCACCGATGGCTTTTATATGTTGGCATTAAATCCCGAACAACAAGCTTTCTTCGTTGGTATTCGCTCGCTCTTCTATCGTATCGCTGTATTATTTGGTAGCGGATTATTAGTGGTATTAGCTGGAAGATTAGAAACCACACTCAACAATATTCCTTTAAGTTGGACTATATCCCTAGGATTTTCCGCCGTTATTTTTGCTATTCTGTTTATTTTTCATCGCTTCATTTTACCGTTACCGGAATCAGATACTTCTCGACAAACACAAGCCCAAAGCGAAAAAATTCCTTTTTTAGATATTATTCAAACCTATTTCCGGCAAGAGAAAATAGGCGCGATTTTAGCTTTTATTTTGCTCTATCGATTAGGTGAAGCCATGCTGTTGAAGGTAGCTTCATTATTTCTTTTAGATAAAGTAGAAAAGGGCGGATTAGCTGTTTCCACAGAGCAATTTGGCTTAATTTATGGAACCTTTGGTGTACTTTCTTTAATTATTGGCGGCATTTTAGGCGGAATGATTATTTCCCGCTATGGCTTGAAAAAATGTCTGCTACCAATGGCTTTAGCTTTAAATTTACCAGATTTATTTTATGTTTATCTTGCCTATGCTAAACCATCACTCACATTAGTTTATCCCCTAGTTTCTTTAGAACAATTTGGCTATGGACTCGGCTTTACTGCTTTTAGCGTGTATTTGATGTATATTTGCCAAGGTGAATATAAAACCTCTCATTACGCCATATCTACTGGACTAATGGCTTTAGGTTTGATGTTACCAGGAGCAATTAGCGGCACAATTCAACAAGCAGTAGGATATCCATTATTTTTTGTATTGGTTTGTTTGCTAACTATTCCAGGGATGTTGTCTATATTCTTCATTCCATTGACAGAACCAGTGAAGCCTCCGACAAGTTAAGAAGTAGTAAAAAATAAATTCTCAAATTATTTTTGGCGGGTTAGATGCAGTAAGATTTCATATTTTTATATTTATTTTGAGTGCATCTTCATCCACTATTATTTTTTGCATGATGAGAAACTTCATATTTGATAACCTGTTATATCACTTCTCTAAACTTCACCAACACATTCAAACCCTGAAACACACCTTAACTGATTTTCTTAATTACGAATTACGAATTACAAATTGGTATTAATCCCTACATATATTAATGTATAAAATAGCGAGTTTTGAATTTATCCATGAATTATGTTTTAGGGATTGATGGCGGCGGTAGTAAGACTGTTTGCGTATTAATGGACGAAACACGCCAAGTTATCAGCCGAGGAAAAGCAGGAGCATCAAATTATCAAAGTATAGGTGTAGATGCAGCACGACAATCTATTGAATTTGCAATTATGGCGGCGACAGAGCAAGCCGTAAATATTGCCAAACCAATTAAAATTACAGCAATTTGTTTAGGTTTAGCAGGTGTAGGACGCGCAGAGGATATTGAATTAGTAAAAAGTTTGGTACCAGCATTACAAAATAGTGAATTATTGCCAATTAACTGGGCATTATCTGCATCTAATATTGTAATTTGTCATGATGCTTTAATTGCTTTGGTAGGAGGAATTGGTAACAATGTAGGTATTGTTGCAGCCGCAGGTACAGGTTCCATAGTTTTTGGATGTAATCATCAGGGAATTACCAAGCGCGTTGGTGGTTGGGGATATCTTCTAGGTGATGAAGGTAGCGCTTATAAAATTGCGATCGCAGGTTTACAGGCAGCATTAAAAGCTTATGATGGCAGTGGAATGCCAACGAGTTTGGTAGATATTTTTAAAGCGTATTTAGAATTGCCTCATTTAGAAGCTTTAGTAGAATTAATCTATCGGCGGGGATGGGGAGTTACAGAAATAGCAGCTTTAGCAGAAATTGTGGATTTAGCAGCAGCTTTAGGCGATAAAGTAGCAAATCAAATTATTGAGGATGCGGTGCAATATTTTGTTAAAGCTACTTCCACAGTAATTGAGCAAATTTTTAGCGATCGCCCAATTTTAGAAGTAGTCACTACAGGAAGTGTATGGCAAGGTAAATCGAAGATGCATGAAAAGTTTACCACATCTCTTGTGCAGCAGTTTCCCAAAGTAAAAGTAATTTTTCCGAAGCATGAGCCTGCTTATGGTGCTGGTTTATTGGCGTTGCGGAAGTTAAGTAGGTAATAGAGATTTGAGCTAAAACAATAAGCCTTTATATATTTACGAGTTTTTACTATAGTGACTGACCATTTGAGCCAGTTACGCTAAAAGTGTTAGCTTCATTCATACTTGTAAAACTATTACTCTAAATACATAAAAACTATGGAATTTACTAAAAATATAAAAACTATTTTTCCTAGTAATACTTTTCAAGTAATTGAAAGCTATAAGAAAATACATCGTAGAAATTCTAATGAACTCAAAACCTCAGAAGAATATAAAGATTTTATAGATTATGTACAAAAGCCATTCATATTTTTATGTGAACGTCTCTATCAAAATCTAAATAAAAATTTAGCTAATGATAATTTTTATTACATAAATGGAGAAGGTCTGAAAGAAGTAAATATTGATTTATTGGTATCTCCTAATACATTTAGCATGAAAAAGTATATAGATAATTTTTCATTATTATATGTATCTATGAATGAAAAAGGGTTAGAAATTACTTTTCATGCATCTGAATTATTATTTAAAATAAATGGCATTCTAGATAAGTTAACTATTCAAAAAAATATTGCCAAAATTCCGTAAATTATATTTTATAAAATATTGTATGAAGGTGGATTTGCTTTACGCTTTAATCAAAACATTGTAGATATACCTGTATCAAAATTAATTAATAAATTTAATGACTGGTTTCAAGAAATAAGACCATTGTTTTTAATGTTGACAAATACTAATACCAGTAGAACGGAAGTATATACATTAAATCAATGTGCTGAAGAAACCGGGTTTTCTACAACAGAAATAAAGCATTGGATCAGTGCAGTTAATCGCAAAGGTCAAGCAATTATATGTGGTTCCCCTGGTATAGGAAAAACTTTTATAGCTGAAAGGCTTGCTCAACAGTTACTCAACGGTGGTTATGGTTTCTTAGAATTAGTACAATTTCACCCAGCATACACATATGAAGACTTCATTCAAGGTATCCGTCCCCACAGTAAAAATGGCAAACTAACATATCCGCTTGTACCCGGACGCTTTTTAGAATTTTGCAAAAAAGCAGAATCTTTTCAAGACACTTGTGTGCTCATCATAGACGAGATAAACCGTGCAAATTTAGCTCAAGTTTTTGGCGAATTGATGTATTTGCTAGAGTATCGCGATAAAGAAATTCCTTTAGCTGGTGGAAATAGTTTTCGCATACCAAGAAATGTCCGCATTATTGGCACAATGAATACAGCAGATAGGTCTATTGCCCTCATAGATCATGCATTACGTCGTCGCTTTGCATTTATTGAACTTCGCTCCAATTATGATGTATTGCGACGTTATCACCAAAAAACAGGTCTTGTAGTAGAGGGATTAATTAAAATTCTACAACAATTAAATCAAGTTATTGCCGATAAAAATTACGAAATTGGTATTTCCTTCTTTTTAACAGATAACCTACGGGAAGATATTGAAGACATCTGGTGTATGGAAATTGAACCTTATTTAGAAGAATACTTTTTTAACCAACCAGAGAAGGTAGAAAATTTTCGCTGGGATCAAATTAAGCAAAGTTTATGGATATAAACCCAGTAAAACACAAAATTATTGAAATAACCGAATATAAAGATAAGCTATTTACCCATCAAGACATACCAGATTTGGTAGGCAAAGAATTATATGATAAATATAAAACGCAAATAGATATAGAATTTCCTAGCTACAAAACAAGAAATCAGTGGCAGCTAAAATCTAAAGGATGGGTTGGTTATATTCCTGTAAATCCTGAATTTGGTTTAAAAATCAATCCCAAAGTTCCTATTAAAAACCTCTTGGGAATGCTGGAATATGCCTATAACTTTAATAATTTTCGATTTCTTGATGGGCTAATGGATTGCGAATCTCTGCAAGAATTTTATAATTATCTAGCTCATTTACTAGCCCAGAAAATTCTAGAGCGATGCCGTAAGGGATTATATCGTACTTACTTACCTAAAACAGAACAGCTTGCCTATGTAAGAGGAAGGCTGGATATACAACAGGTAATTCAAAAGCCTTGGGATGTTAAACTAAAATGCCACTACGAAGAACATACTGCTGATATTGTAGAAAACCAAATTCTTGCTTGGACACTTTATATTATTGGTCACAGTGGTTTTTGTTCAGACAGAGTATCACCAACAGTAAGAAAAGCTTATCACGCTCTCCAAGGATTAGTAACGCCAAAACCTTGTAATGCAGAAGATTGTATTGGTAGACAGTACAATCGCCTCAATGAAGACTATCAAATATTACATATTCTCTGCCGATTCTTTTTAGATAACAGTAGCCCAAGTCATGAAATGGGAAATCATCAAACTTTGCCCTTTCTCGTTGATATGGCACGTTTATACGAACTTTTCGTTGCCGAATGGCTGAAGCAAAATGCACCAACAGGCTATATTTTTAAACAGCAGTATCAAATAAAAGTTGGTCAAAATCGGCAATTCATTTTAGATATTTTACTTTGTGATGCTTCTACTGGCAAAGCATTAGCAGTTTTAGATACTAAATATAAATTTCCTGATCAAGCTGCAAATAGCGATATTCATCAAATGATTAGCTACGCTAACACAACCAATTCTAAACAGGCTTTCTTAGTATATCCGGTAGATTTAAAATAGGCACTAAATATTCACAGTTATGATATTAATGTCCGCAATCTCACTTTTTCATTAGATGATAACCTTGAGAAGGCGGGTCAAAGTTTCTTACAAAAACTATTCTCTACGCTTGTAAAGTGAGTGCTTCTAAAGCTCGACTAAAAAACTATAACTACTCTAAAAATTACACATTTAAATGATTCAATAATTCATACCAATCTGGAAAAAGAATGCGACATATTGTAGGGGCAAGGCAATGCCTTGTCCTCTAGAATATATTGATGTTTCACAAACATTATTGGAATTGGTATCACTTTGCGATCGCACTCTTGTTCATATCATGTTTCGTTGGGGAATACTATAAGTAGTCAAAGAGCACTTATTACAAATTATGACGCAAAATTCAGACATGAAATTCCGATGCAGATGAGAAACTGATGTGCGATCGCAGCTGCTATGCTCTTCATAGTCGGTGGCATTACATTGTATGGGCATAAACTAGCCCAAAATCGCTCAAGGAAGCGAGTTTGTAATTCAAATCCCCATTCAACAAAAAGTTCGTGAAGTGGTATCACTATAATCCAAAATCCAAAATTAGTAAAAGGGATAGATGACACGCTTGCGAATCACCTATCCCTAAATAGCTGCCCAGATGACGAACCTGGAAACCTATAATCAGGTATCTAATAACCCAAGTATCAGCCGAGAAATGTCTGATGTCATTGGGATAGATACTGATTTAGAAGAGATTTGTGAATAAATACTACAAGTTTTAGATGAGGATGCTAGGCTATGAATTTTTTCTGATATCAGGCTGAGGATGGGGAAGTAATTATTTCTTTCAGGAAGAGTTAACTTTTAGACTAGTTAAAGTTATGGTGGTATCGAATAAATTAAAAGCAACTATTGCCTAAAGTTAGTAATATGAGGCTATGCTACCCCTCAATCTCTATATTTACCTTTTGTATATGCCTGGGTTTGTACCAGAGTCCCGCGCAGTCTGCGATACCTGAGTTAAACCCAAAAATATTGATACTGGCACAAACCAGTACCCCAAAACTTGACCCACCAATGCTCCAACCCGGTAGTACAGGCCCGGATGTGCAGACTTTGCAAACCCAATTAAAAGAGTTGGGATATTACAATGGTGCGGTTAATGGGCAGTTCACAGAACCTACAAAAATCGCTGTATCTCAATTTCAAACAGCACAGGGTTTGCTAGCAGACGGTATTGTTGGCAGTACAACTTGGAAAAAGCTGCAAGCAGCTATTGCTGCTAAACAACCAATAATTACCGCTCCTGTACCTACTTCCAAACCCCGTGTTGAACCTCAGCCTAGCAAAAAAAATCTGATTTGGTGGTCAGTATTAGGACTAGGAACTTTAGGAAATCTTGTAGCAGTGATTTACTGTCTGAAATGGTTGCATCAAGTCAAAAAAATGCAACAATCTCAAGCTGCAAATAGCGAAATCAAAACTGAAGCAGACAGAAACATCAGCATACCGCAGTTACCAGAATCAACCAACAATCCTGTATCTGCGTCTAATTCGCCATCTGCTACAACATCCACACCTAAATTGTTGCCAGCAGAAACAACTTCTCGTTTAGCGAAATTTAGTCTAGTTGACGAATTGATGAACGATTTATACAGCGCTGATCCCGCAAAAAGACACAAGGCGATTTGGGATTTAGGTCAGCAGGGAGATTCACGAGCAATTGAGCCATTGGTAGATTTGATTATCGATGCGGATTCCCAGCAGCACAGTTTAATTTTGTCAGCTTTAGGGGAAATAGCTATTCGCACCTTCAAACCTATCAACCGTGCTTTAGCAATCTCAATGCAAAATCAAAATCCCCAAGTCCGGCAAAATGCTATCCGTGACTTAACTCGCGTATATGACATGATGTCTCAAATTACCCCCATCCTACGCCATGCGCTAGAAGATGCCGATCCAGAAGTCCAGTCAACAGCAAGGTATGCACTGAACCAACTGAATCGCATTCGTGTTTTATCAGAGCAAGAGAGTTTACCAGAACAGAGGGAGAAGGATGGTTAGGGGATTGGGGAACTCGGGGCCCCCTCTGGGGATAAGGGGTAATGGGGACTGGGGACTGGGGATTGGGGATTGGGGACTGGGGAACTTGGGGCCCCCTCTGGGGATAAGGGGTAATGGGGACTGGGGACTGGGTATTGGGAAAAAGCAGGGGAGCAGGGAGCAGGGGGAAAAATAACAAACACCAATTACCCATGCCCCATGCCCCATGCCCCATGCCCCATGCCCTATGCCCTATGCCCTATGCCCCATACCCCACCTATAAATATTTCAAATTTATTTTAATTTCGGTGTTGGGGCCTGCTAAAACAATTGCTGCATCGCCAAATTTAGGTGCGCTGGTGCGGATTTCTGGATTTTTGGAAAATCCAAAGCCTTCAGTTGGTATTCCCAAGCTATTGCGATTGAGAACTAAGTCCTTATTTTGGTCGTGCATGACTGCAACGGCGTAACTCCCGGCTTTGAGATTCTCAAAAGTGAGCTTTACAGGAATGTCAGTAATATTGGTACACTGCTTTTGAATGACGCGATCGCGTTGATTGGGAAATCCTTGACTATTGGCAAAAATACTGGCGCAAATTTGCCCTTGTTTATTTTTTAAGCCATCAATTTCTACTGTTAGGTTGCCGTTGAAATTGGCTCTGGCGCTGAAAGACCAAGCTAAATTTCCCACTACTGCTAAGAGCAGCATACTCACTTTCATTCCTTTGAGCATAAAATTATTTTTGGCGAAAACAAATAAAAGTCTCATCTTTAGATTACCTTGTTATCTCTACAAAGTTAGTAATTTTTATTACTAGTAAATAAGTTATTTATGCAAGCAAAAATTTTACCCCCGGCGCTCAAACCAGGTGATTTACTGCGTGTTATTGCTCCTAGTGGTGCTTTGCGAGAATTTGAGGCATTCAACAAGAGTATCGAAATTTGGCGATCGCGTGGCTATAAAGTGGAAGTCCCGGCAACAATCGGTGATAAATTGGGTTATTTAGCAGGAAAAGACGATCAACGTCGCACTCAACTAGCATCTGCATGGGAAGATCCTAATTGCCGAGGTATTCTCTGCGCTAGAGGCGGTTTTGGTAGCACCCGAGTTTTAGAAGATTGGCATTGGCAAGCTGGATTATCGCCTCTGCAAAATCCTAAGTGGTTAATTGGCTTTTCCGATATCACGGCGCTGTTATGGAGTCTTTACAACGAAGGGATTGCTAGTGTTCATGGCCCTGTATTAACCACTCTCGCTAAAGAGCCAGATTGGTCAATTGAGCGGTTTTTCAATTTGCTGGAAGGTCGTCCCTTAGAACCGCTCAAGGGTAATGGTTGGGGTGGCGGTATAGCTACGGGGATTTTACTACCTGGTAATCTTACGGTGGCAACTCATCTTTTTGCTACTGCCTTTAAACCCAATTTCGATGGTGTCATTTTGGGATTTGAGGATGTTTCGGAAGCACCTTATCGCATTGACCGGATGTTAACGCAATGGCGGTTAAGCGGTGCTTTATCAAAAGTTAAGGGAATTGCCTTGGGTAATTTTACTGGCTGTGAACCGCCAGCAAATGTACCGAGTTTTAGCGTTGAGGAAGTACTGCGCGATCGCTTAGGTGATTTGGGGATTCCAATTGTGGCTGACTTACCCTTTGGTCACGATAGTTGTAATGCGGCTTTGCCAGTGGGTGCCTTAGTAACTTTAGATGCTGACCAGGGAATATTAGCTATTAACAATTAACTATGAATTGGAGTACTGATAAATAGGGATTGAGATAAGCGGTTACGCATATTTCTCGCTCAGGTAGTCAAAATTCAAGAGTCCAAAGTCCAAGCTAGCCTTTGACCCTGGAACGCCAGTTCACTCAACGGAGGGAACCTCCGCACGTGACTGGCTCCTCTTGACCCTTGACGACCCTAACACCAGAATATTTGATCTAGACGCGTATCAGCTTAGATTCTGGTTTTAATATTTGATGATTTTATGAAATCCGAAATCAGTGTTATTACCCTGAGCAGAGAGTATTTTTTAATGCTACCCTAACAACAGTTGTCAGCGCTTCTACCCTCTAATGTTTCGGTTATTTAAAAAAAGCCAATGGTACCTTGATCATTGGCTTTACCTAAAGATTAGCGTTCACCACTTCAATTACTCTATAATCCCCTTGCTGCATTGTGGCAGATAAGGGTTTTTTCACGCTGACCAAAAATCAACAGCGTTGTATCCCAGTTCAGCTAGCATATGGCGCAGCAAGGGTAAACTCAGGCCGATGACGTTGCTGTGACAACCTGCAATTTTTTCTACAAAGAAGCTACCAAAACCTTCTATTGCAAAAGCACCAGCACATTTGAGCGGTTCACCTGTAGCGACATAAGCTTGAATATCGCGATCGCTCATTTTACCAAAGTAAACTCTAGTTACTTGGCATTTAACTACGGTGAGGTTTTGAGTTAAATCAATTAAGCTATGGCCGGTATACAAATCACCAAAGCTACCTTGCATAATTTTCCACCGTGCGATCGCTTCCTCAACATTGGCTGGTTTACCATGAATCTCTCCATTCAAAGCCAATACTGAATCACAACCCATAATTAAAGCTGATTCAAACTGCGGAACTACGGTTTCCGCCTTTCGCAGAGACAGAGTTTGTACTAATTGATTGGGATCGTTTAACTGGATTTGCGATTCATCAAAGTCGCTAGGGTAAACTATTGGTTCAATCCCAACAGTTTGCAGCAAACGCCGTCGCGCTGGTGAAGCAGAAGCCAGAACAAATTGCGGAATTGTCATAGAGACTTATGAATTATGAATATTAGGGTTGGTGTTAACTGTTGACTGTTGAATGTTAACTGTGAATCGTCAACAGTCAACAACTTGAAGAGGAATAATTTATTTTTTGAAGTTCCCTTGTCAATCAGCAAGAGTCCAAAATTAAAAGTATTTAACTCTGGACTCTCAACTTATGGCGAATATATAAATGCGTAACAGCTTAATAAACTAAGAAAGAATTGACCACATTTTCGATAGCTGATTTGAGTTTTGGCCAGCGTTGTTCAGGAATCGAGGCGTTAAAAGTGAAAACCTTACCACGGCTGACGGCGACACTCGCAATGTTATGCCGTTTTTGTTGATTGGGCAATTTCACCTCATATTCTAAAATGTAATATGTCTTGCCATCAGATTCTTTCTCAAAAGCATTGACTAATTCAGCAGTACGGCCAGAGTCAGCAGGTGCAAGAACAGCTTTACCCAATTTATATCCTACTTCTGTGGGTGTTCCTAGTTCTACTAAAGATTTGCCGTCAGGAACAGGACTTATTACTACTGAGACATTTTCACTGAATTCAATCAAATCATGAAATACCACATCAGGGCCGTTGGCTACTTTAACTTGCACCCAGCCGTTCGGATATGAGAACTCATAGCCATTAGAAGTATTGACAAAGCTTTTAACTCCCGCAGCCGCAGCTACATCAGGATTACTCAGGCTGAAGGTTAATACCAATAGCAAAATGAATGCAATTCGTTTCCACATTTTTTATAAATTCCTTTGGCCTGGCAGCAAAATAAGCCAAGCACAGTTTCTCATTGTCCCATCAACAGGGACGCTTAAGGCAATACACAATCTAGTGAAGTTGCTTGTAACGTCTGCTTTTATACTTTATTCATTCTGAGACTAAATAATCTATGTTGATCAGTAATGAATTGCGCTGGTTTTATCCTGGTAAACTTCCAGAAAATATGCAGTTGTGGTTTCAACAGCATTGTTTGGTGAACCCATCACAGCTACCAGAAGCAAGGGAAGATGTCTATCTCTATTCGCCAGGATGTGATTATTTGGGAATTAAATTGCGTCAGAGAAGGCTGGAGGTGAAATGGCGACAAGCAGAACTTGGTGTGATGTCTTTTGGCGATTTAATTACAGGTAAGGCTGAAAAATGGGGTAAATGGCTGTGTGAAGATGCAAATGCAGAAAGTTTTCAACCATCAATGGTGTTAGGTAACCCTGTATGGGTGAGTGTCAAGAAAGTACGTTATTCCCAACTTTTTCAAGTCTTTGCTGATTATGCGATCCAACCTGTTACCACTAAAGAACCTCTGGATAATGGTTGTAGTGTAGAAATTACTAATTTAGTAGTTGCAGAAAATGTTTGGTGGAGTATTGCTTTTGAAGCTTTTGGCGAAGATAGCTGTATTCGGGAAAATCTGCAAGCTACAGCTAAATGGGTATTTCATACCGATCGCAATTTTCCATTAGCCATCGCCAATTCTTACGCTTACCCTCATTGGCTAGAAGTGATCTCCCATTCCTAAACTAAGCCAGAACGCAGCGCTACAACTGCAGCTTGCACGCGATCATCTACTGCTAATTTATTCATAATCCCCCGGACGTGAGTTTTTACGGTATTGGGACTGAGATAAAGCTTTTCGGCAATTTCTGGGTTACTCAATCCTTCTACCATCAGTTTTAATACTTCTAACTCTCTCCCAGACAGGTTAGCGGCGTTTCCCTTAACTGCGGGGGGACGAAGATGTTCAATGACTCGCCGTGCAATTTGCGGATCGAGATAAGTTGCGCCATCAACAGCAGCTGCGATCGCACTCAATAATCGTTCGACACTGGCACCTTTGATACAATAGGCATCGGCCCCACTAGACAGCGCTGCAATAATTTCTGTCTCTGTTTGATGGGATGTCAGCATCACTACATGAATATCAGGTAATGCTGCTTTGATTTGCTGTGTCGCCGCAATCCCATCTAATCGCGGTAACCCAATATCCATAACTACCAAATCAGGTTTGAGTTTAAGTGCTGCTTGTACACCTAAATAGCCATCTTCCGCTTGTCCAACTATCTCCAATTGGGGATGAACCATCAATGACTGTTCTAATCCCAGTTGCATCATCGGATCATCTTCCACAATCAAGACTCGCAACGGCGGCGCATCGGTTGGTAGATTTAAGAAATAGCCATTATCTGGAGACATTGCGATCGCTCATACCATTTTGGATTTTGCGGAAAGTTGCGTGGGCGGGTTTCCCGGCATAAGCAAAGTGGTGAATTCGTTCGCTGAAAGCGTTCCCGCAGGGTAGGAGGGTTCCCCCCGTTGAGGAGGCAGTGCGCCCTTGCGGTTCCCCGACTTGTAGCAAATGCCGTCAAACTTTCCAAGACAGATTATTAGATTTTAGATTTTGGATTACAAACCAGTTTGTGGGTAACGATATTACCACTTAGCGATTAAAAGAAGGGAAAGGGAGAATGGGTAATGGGTAATTGGTAATCGAAATTTATCTGATTGTCTCCCTCATCTTCCTCATCTCCCTCATCTCCCCCGTCCCCCTAACCTCTACCTAGAAAGCAAATCCCTTACTCTTCCACTCGATATCCTAACTCTGCTAAACTGACGCGAGACTGCCGCCATTTGGGTTGCACTTTCACGAACAATTCTAGGTAAACTTTCCCAGCAATTAATTTTTGAATTTGTTCGCGAGCTGCGCTACCAATGGATTTGAGCATTGATCCACCTTTGCCAATCAGAATTCCTTTTTGAGAATCCCTTTCAACATTGATGGTGGCGAGTACGCGGGTAATGCTGGGAGTTTCTTCTACCAGATCAATGGCGATCGCTACTGAATGGGGAACTTCTTCACGAGTTAATAACAAAATTTGCTCGCGGATTAATTCGCCCATAATAAAGCGTTCTGGCTGGTCAGTTACCAAGTCAGGGGGATAATAATATGGCCCTGTCTCTAAATGTTCGATTAATAAATTTTGCAGTTGCGGCAATCCCTCGCTAGTCTTGGCAGAAAATTTCACTGTTTGCCATTTATAAGACTCAGCCAAGTGTGTATAACTATCATCTATCAACTGGGAATTTGTGGCTTGTTGGTCGATTTTATTCAAACCTAAAATTACTGGGGTTTGACTACGACTCAGTAACTCCGCAATAAAGCGATCGCCTGCGCCACAAGCCACAGATGCATCTACTACAAATAGCACTACATCCACAGACTCAATGGCTATTTTGGCATTTTTCACCAGCACTTCCCCTAATTGATGATGGGGTTTATGAATTCCTGGTGTGTCTACAAAAATTAGCTGTGCTTCTGGGGTGGTTAAAATTCCTCTTAACCGATTTCTTGTGGTTTGTGCTACTGGAGATGTAATGGCAACTTTTTGTCCTACTAACTGATTCATTAAAGTAGATTTACCGACATTAGGGCGACCGATAATGCCGATGAATCCCGATTTAAATTCAGGAGGAGCTTGGGGAATCGATACTTCTCCTGAAAAAGAGAAGATGTGATTATCAATACTAGTCACCTTTAGCTCCACCGTCATAGTTGATTGTTGGGATAGATTGTTTTTTCAGCGAGATACATAACAAACATAGAGATCACCCTGGCACTTTTTGGTGATTGCCTTTGCTTAAGTTTAATCTACTACTAAATATATTGTGTTCGCACACCAAAATCAGGAAATGGCATCACAGCTAGTTAGATAAACTCTCTTTCTTTTAGGGTATTGATTTAATGATAACACTGTGCTGCAATTGCCTGGTTTTTTGACTATAATACCTAAAAATAGTGATTCTTGGGAGTTGAGCAACATAGTATTCCTGCTTCTATCCCGATAGGTCAAAGAAGTGCGATCGCCTGAGGTTTCCATACTCAGAATAAGAAATATGGCTGAGATTTTTAGTTTTAGGTAGTCAACCTCAGAGACTTCCAATCAATAAAAATATCCGATTTTTTAACTAAGCTAGTAACCTAGATAACATAGCTACTTATTGTAATTAGGTGATATACAATTGCTGACTAATATTCTCAAGAATTGATTTTTTAGCACTTCCTAATTACATAGTAATCAATGAATTGCAGCTTTTAATCATAGAACTATCCTAGTTTTAGAATCAATAATGCAAATAGATAATTATCTAAAAATTAATAAGTCGTTTTGTTAATTTACTTTTTGTAGTAAAACCCAAAATTTTATAGCTTCAGCCTATAGTCTTGCTGGCAATGTTTCATTAGCTACTGATGGCAATTGACAAGCACATCATTTTAAAGAAAGAATTAATTTTTTATAAAGTTTTAGCAAATTTTTCTTTAATCGTAGTTAGATAATTGTGTCGGACGACCTCTTTATTGATATGAAGTTGAGATTTAGTAAGAGTTACTAAATCATCAGCTTCTTTCTGATTGACTACGTGACTTTGATTAATTAATTCAACAAAGCTAAAAAGCGGCGGATTAACCCAATAGTCACTGCTGGTAGTTCTAGCTGTGGTGTTAACCCCACATCTTCTAGTGGTTGAAAAAATTTGATTGCTTGGGGATTCATCTCAGCGAAGCGATGTCCAATTTCTGGCCCAGTAAATTGCGATTTTTGTCCCCAAATAATGGCTGTCGGTGTGGTTAGCTGCTGAATAAACAGTGATAAATCAAAGCACAAATCGCCACGGACAAAAGATAGCGCTGCATATTCAGCATTGGGTTGCTGTGCAGATTGCAAATAAGCATCAACTATTTCTTGATATACCCGGTTAGGTTGGGCAAATTGTCTTTGCTCTAAAAAACTCCGAATACCGTTGCTAGTCGCTATTCCTGTACTGTACAGCAAACGGTCAAAAACAGGAATACTAACTAACTGAGCAAAGAAACTGCGAGAGTAGTCTTCGCCAAAATCACCCAGTCCGGCGGGAGTTGTGAGAATCAGCGACTTGAATAAATCAGGATGAGCGATCGCAACTCGAATTGTCATCGCTGCTGTGAGGGAAGATGCGATCGCAGTCACAGGGCCCGTACAAGTCTGCTGGATAAACTCCCCAATTGTATTCAAATAATCTCCAATCTGATAATTCCGAGCTAAATGCTCAGATCTACCCCAACCGAGTAAGTCTGGTGCGATTACTCGGTACTCACTCGCAAAAGCCGGGTATACTTTTGACCACTCATAAGCAGAAGATCCACCACCAAAGCCATGAAGAAACAACAAAGTTTCTTTTTCATCTTTTGCAGTCAAATCATCCTGCCAGAGAGAACCAGTGTTTGTATAGTACACTATCCTACCGAGTGAGGTAATAATCGAACGTTGCTCAAATCCTAGTGGTTGAAACATAAGTATATTTTATTTAATGTCGTGTTTGCTTGGTCTAGATGACAGCCTGGTCTCTATAGAGTATTTATACTAAGTTGTGTTCAGAGATAGGATCGAGAAATCAATATGTGATGAACTTAAATTCTGCTGTTCATTTGCTCTTTGATTTCTCGATCCCCTAGGGTCTATCTCAGAGCGCAACTTTGTTTTACCCGTTGGCTGTAAACTTTCTACTATTATCAGTGAATTTACTATTCTGAGACTTCATACTAACGTCAGATTAAGTAGATGTAAAATTGCTGTAGTGTCTGTAAAGATATTGTGTTTTTTTTACACAAGTATTGCATGATTTTTCCTTGTGTTTAGCGCCCGATAAGGATTTTAGTCAGTAGCTAAGATAACTGAGATCGGAATTCTCGTGAGAATTTTGTATGGTAATCTATCAGAAAGATTACGGATAAATCAGAGCGTCAAGATGATCATCAAAACGCCAATCAAAAACCACTATTAATTCTAGTTTTGTACTTAGAAACAATAGATGTTGATGAAATTACTAAATTAATTTTCTATAAGTAACTGTAAAGTGGGGAGTCATGGTCAAGGAGGCTATTCAATCAGATACAATACCGAGGTTTAAAGACACTGGATTGAACCTGGAGAACTTTCATCTCCAAAACCAAGTGATAATTTCCGAGTGGCAAGGTCAAGTCGAAGCAGTAGCGGATACTACGCAGGAAAATTCACAGAACTGTATCTGTTTAAACTTTGAAGGCTTAAAATGTTTTGAACCAGTAGAGCGCCAGTATGAGTCCTTGGGCGTAATTTTTCATGAATGTTTAGCAATTCAACCATCAAATCCAGCCTTTCCCACCCACTCAGGCTCGATAGTATTGATGGGATCGCCTCAAACTGAATTGTTAGAAGTCACTTTTTTACGTCCTGTGAAGCAAGTCAGCGCCTTGGTAACCAGTTCACAGCGCCTAGTACTTTCAGCTTACGGACGCGATCGCCAACTACTTGCCCAAACAGTTTTACCAATGGCGAATCTAGCTAATTCTGACTCCGCAATTACCCCCAACGCCCAATTATCCGTAGCCGCAAATGAGATTTATTCGGTGACATTCAGCGTTTTTAATGGCTTATTCACTCTAGATAACTTTCGTTTTTGTGCTTAAAACAGTCTCAAAACTCCATAACTAAATCACTCTGCTTTACCGAAGTTCAGGTATTCTTAATAGGGTATTATTGATTCTCAATTCAGCCCCAGGTAAATGAAAAATCACCGAACATTAAGGGCGGAGTAGAAAATTTCACCCTTTGTTTGAGTTTTTGGTCAGCCCTTAACTTGGGGAAACCCACGCTTCTGGCATCGGCATTGGAGTTTATCAAACTATAAACTTAACTAATAGCTATGCCGTAAGCAGCTTGGGTGTCTGCATTCTTCCCTGATATGGGGTAAAACTTATAAACTAAACAATCTTGTAATTTTAGTAGGTAAACACCGTGGCACAGGCTTCGTCTTCGTGGCAGCAATTGATTAACCAGCTTTCCCACTGGTCGCTTCCAGATCTCAAGACAGGAGCCACAAAGCAGCGAAATTTTCAGCGTTTCTCTGGGCCTGGAGGCGTTTTAGGATTCCTGACAATAGTCGTTGCAATGCTGTTGTGGAACTGGAAGCTGCTGTTAGCCTTGAGTATTGGCATTGGGATCATGTTATCAGTCTACTCCATGCAAAAGTGGGACTGGCAACAACGCTGGTCACAAATGCAGAGGTTTTTCAACGGCCCCAACCGTCGCTTACTCTTGGCAGTCAGTAGTGGTGGAATCGCCACCTTTAGCACTTACATAGCAGCTACAATTTGGTTTGACTCCCATAGTCCTTGGATAGCTGCGGGAGTAATTACCCAAGGTATAGGAACCGTATTAACCTTAATTTTATTAGTCTGCCAAATCGTCAATTTTTATGGCACCACAGACGAAGACTATCTCGATCGCCTGTTGAACAATTTAACAGAACCAGACCCACTAAAGCGCTTAAATGCTATTAGACAACTCACCAAATTAATCACACGCAAGCGCGTTGATGCTTCCGTGCAACAAAATGTAGTGGAATGTTTGCAATTGTTACTCACCAAAGAAGAAGAATCTATCATTCGTGACGCAGCTTTTACAAGTTTGCAAACCTTAGATAACTCCGAAACGCCATCTGGCAAAACACCCCTGTTGATCCCTGTATCTGCAAAAGTTAACAGTCAATTGAAAGTTGAGTAGGGGTTGGAGATTTAAATATTTGCTGAAAGCGTTCCTGCAGGGTAGGGAGGTTTCCTCCGTTGAGTGAACTGGCGTGCAAAAGTCCAAAAAACCTGAATTTTTGACCCTTAAACACCACTTGCTCTACTTGGGCAAACCCCAGACGCTCTTACCTCTCGCAGAGCAGGCTTGACGCTGCGCTATCGCTTTTAGCGTCTCCCCTTGACTGTTGACTCTTCAACCAGAAGATGAGTTTACCAGTTGCGTAAGTCCTGGTGAAGAACGTTGGCGATCGCTGATTTTAGATTTTGGATGAATTTCTTCCCTTTAAGTCATTACCAATTACCCATCCTCAAATTAAATGATGGCAATTTTTGTATTCTTGGTTAAAATATCCTGGAGTCATTTTAATGACAGTCTACTGACTTGATAGCCAGATATGAGATTCAGAAAATCCAAGATTTTCTGGCTGATATCAAAATACAGTATCAATTTACTAGTATTTCTTTTCACCTTTGATTTATCAGTAAGTAGTATGCCAAACAATTCAATATATAGGAGAGCGTAAAACTCATGTTAGGTCAAACTGGATTTGATGCTGGTAGCAACCCTTCATCCAATAGCCGAGTATTTCGTTACGAAGTAGTAGGTTTGCGCCAAACCTCCGAAAGCGACAACAATCAATACGACATTCGGCATAGTGGCAGCGTATTTATCAATGTCCCCTACAATCGCATGAATCAAGAAATGAAACGGATTAGCCGTCTAGGTGGTAAGATTGTCAACATTGAGCCTTTAAATGTAGCGATCGCTCAACCTAGTGCAGTACCTCACCGAGGTGGTGGTAGACGCTAAGAATTGCAAAGAAATGTTACACCAGTTTTTCTCATAATTTTCTGATTGCAGGCTGATTGTGGTAGGTTTGAAAACCATTAATTTCCCTATATTCCCGGTAGTCTGGCACTTGCTAATATCAATTGTTTGACTCTCTAAACCCCTTGCACAGGGCGTTTCAGCATTACTGAACAAATGAATTAAGTTATGTAATGTTTATCAAACCAAATCGAATAATTCTCCCTCTTCTCCTTTATTATTATGATAACTTTGTAAGATTTCATTAAGGAAAGGGAGATTTTGTATTCGTGGCAATTCCTCTTTTAGAATATACCCCTATTTCTCAAAACCAGCGGGTAGCAAGTCTTGAAGTTCCTGGAGATGAGCAACCAAGGACTTTCTCTACTGACAACATACTTTCCGCAACAGATTTAGATGTTCTGATTGAAGCAGCTTATCGTCAGATTTTCTTTCATGCATTTGCTTCCGATCGCGAGCGTTTCCTAGAGTCCCAACTCCGTAACGGTCAGATCACAGTGCGTGACTTCATTCGCGGCTTGTTGCTCTCTAATACTTACAAACGTAGTTTCTACGATCTGAACAGCAACTATCGTTTCGTTGAACAGACAGTACAGCGCGTTCTTGGCCGCGATGTATACAACGAGCGCGAAAAGATTGCTTGGTCAATTGTGGTAGCGACAAAGGGTATTAAAGGCTTTGTTGACGATCTACTAAATTCTGATGAGTACCTCCAAGCTTTTGGCTACGACACCGTACCTTACCAACGTCGTCGGGTACTACCTGGTCGTGTAGCAGGCGAAACACCTTTTAACATCAAGTCTCCTCGCTACGATTCATACCATCGTGCGAAGTTGGGCTTCCCCCAAATCATTTGGCAAACTACCGTTCGTGGCTTTACCCCCCAAGAGAAGAAGCCTACAGCTGGTAACCCTGCTCTCTTCCTTGATATGGCGAAAAGCATCAACGCTAGAGGTAATGCACCTCAGCAGCTCTCAGTACAGAACATTGATATTGAGAAAGCGGTTCCCTATCGCCGTAAATAAGTTGAAATAACAACTTAACCAAAGCGTATGTTGTATTTATATAAAAATACAGCTGTCGTATTTTATATAAATATGACATACGCTATTTTAAGTTTAATTCAGATAAACTATAGCAATTCATGCATTAGTTGCGAAATATAAGTTCGTGTAGGGAATAAGCAATAGTGACAATAGCCAATAATTTTGCCACTCATTCTCAAATCATGAACAACTAAATTTTATATATCTGCTGGAATTGAGAATTTTGAAATTACCTCAAGCACATTCATCATTCTCTTCACTAAATCCTAACTCTAGGAGAGCTTTGCGGATTTTAGCTTTAGAAGGACGGACTTTAGGAACCGCTAACCGCAACTCTCTAGCAGTCTCAAATAAATCTCGCATTAAGATATCTAGGGAAGTATCATCTGCATCTTCCGGTAGCTTCTCAATTCTCGCCTCGTATGCAAGTGTATAAAGCTCCAAGTGATGTTTCCCCATCACTCTCGCAAGTTTCCTCAAAGTTTCCGGCGTAGGACAAGTTCCCTTAAAGCAAGCACCTCTGAGTCGTGGTTGAGGAACACCAGACAAATCCGCCAGACGGTTCATACTGATACCCTGTTCTTCCAAATATTGGAGAATGAATCGTCCTAAGGGGGAGCAATCTTCAGCTTTTATTTGCAACCTTGCTGGCATTGTTCGGTGTCAAGAAAATCCAAATATATACAATATAGCGGACTCCCAAGGATTAAGCATGATATGGCATACAAACCATAATCTTTTTTTCTCCTCCCTGCTTGTTGAAGCGCGATTAATCGCGTCTGTGCTCTGCCTAGCTGCCAAGAAAGAATAGTACATTTTTAGTTGGGAAACCCGCCTAACACGCTGGCTTCCCTTACAATTAACGTATTAAGTATTCAACCTGTAATGACTAATATGTTAATCTTGAGGCTCTTCAGAAATAGGTTCTGATTCTGTTTCAGAGTCGGTTTTGACATCAATTTTAGGTTTAACAGGTTTAGGGCCACGAATTAGAGCAGGATTGACCGGCGGCTTAGTTTCATCTTTAAAAGATCCTTTTTTTCCTTTACCAGATGAGCGATTCCCGCTTGGTTTTGATTTTGGATTAGACTCTCTTGGGGTTACAGAATCCAAATTTTCAGAATTACTATCAGCATTTGCTTGGGACTGACGTTCTGATTTCTTAATTGGGCGTTCTACCATTGTTGATTTTTGTAAATGTATTTTTTATGATACATCAGTTTAAAGATTATCAATTGGTTGAGTATGCTTTTTAGCTTTCGGACTCAATGCAATTGCATAATTCACAAAAATGTAAGATTCTTATTGACTAATTATTGCTGATTTTAACTTTGAGGGTATAGTGCGATCGCCTAAACAAAATCTGTGATTTATCTTTACCTAAGTAACCAAAAAATTGTTGACTGCTCAATTCAAAATGCAAATTTCCCTCAGCTAAAATAGATGTAACTTTCCAAATTAAATTTTAGCAATTGCTGGTGGAGTTGACATCATAACTAAAATTGCATTGCTTGATTAACATAGATTTCAATTGCTGTACCCGCAGGTAAAAACCAAACGTTAGTTCGTTGGCTCATTTGAGAAATTGCTTGCTGATTGCGTTGCACGATTTGGGGAACTACAGTATTTATCCCACCTTCTAAAACTCCGGCTAAGATGTTGCGTTGAGGATTACTATTGCTGACGATAGTACCACCAGCAGTTGTAGTTACAACTTGAGATTCAGTACGGTTAGCTAACTCAGCTGCTTTACCAAGACCACCTAACATAAATAACCCTAGATCCATACTAGCAATCGATGAACCGCTATTAGGAAATCGATTGGCGATTAAGGGTTTACCTTGGGGAGCACGAATGACCAGTGCATTTGCTGATAAACTTCTTTCTGTGATTTGTCCTTGATTTTTTACAATCATTTTGACTACGTTAAGCTGAATCAAACCTTGCTCAGAAATAGAGTTTATTTCAGTTAATAATTCTGTATTTGCAGGAATTGCGATCGCACCATCTGCTGCTTTTAAGGGTTCCTTTAACCTGACTACAAAGATATTATTATCATCGCTATCTTTTGATTTAGTCGTTTCTCCAAATATAGCTGTTGCCAACACAGCTTTAGCATGACTACCAATTGCTAAAGATTTTGGATTTTTTTGTAATCCTTGACCTACTATAGAAGTTTGCTGATTCGGTGTATCTTCTGGCTGATTATTACTTATTTGTTGTTCTTCTTGATGATTATTTTCTTCTACATTCCTGACATTTTGATTAGAATTATTAGCAGCAGCAACCTGTCCATAGCTACCTAACTTTGCTATCTTCTCCCAATCTTGGAGTGGGTTTGGTGTAGAGATTGGAGTTACATTGACTGATGGTTGCACCAATGGTTGAGTTGATGGTTGGCTAATCAGCGGTTGGGGTAATAATGAAGATTGAGCAACAGGTTGTTGAGGATTAGGGTATCTAACCATGCGCTCAACTGTAACTGTCCTGGGTACATAAATTGTTGACCTCGGTGTTGGTATTCTTGTAACTACCATTCGTTCAGATTGAGAAGTATCTGGCTGTGAATTTGATGCAACTGCTCTCATTCTGCCACTTCTTAACTGTTGTTGTGCTGATTTCACAGCTACCGCTTGTTCAGTTAAAGCTAATTTTGTTTTCAGAGTCTCTACTGTTGCTGCTAAACTTTCTTCTCTAGATTCTGGTTTTACCGATGGTTGAACTTCTGGCGAAACAATCTTCTTTTTTGGGGTTTGATTACTACTCATCAATTGTGATAAAAACCCACCAGCAAATAAAACTATCAATAAAGTAACACTACCAACTACACCTACTTTAGCAAAGGGATTTGATGATAGTGATTGCTCAGTTTTCTCTGCTGTTGGTTGAGATGGTAATAACTGTACGTTATCTGATGATTCTAATGATTCTTCCGACTCAGCAGATATTGACTCTACTTCCAAACCTACTAATTGAGCCATCCGTAATTCCCAATCATCAGCGTTTAATGCTAGTGGGTAGTTATCAGATTTAGTATTAGCTAAATTTTCTGAGGAAGTATCGGAAGAAACTAAATGCTGAGTCATATTATCAATCGAGTAATTTAAATTTTCAGGAGATTGTCAGTTTTTAAATTAAATATTTAACCGATTTTAATTTAGTTTGAAGCAATTGAGCAGCTACGAATTGTCATGCAATCAGATAGCTAATAGTGAATTTGTTAAATATTTATATACTCTCAAGGAAATTGCTTTTTAGCTATAATTTTCTCACCAGGTCTATTAAAGCATTTAAAAATTAATCAATTGGTCATTATCTGCACTTTACGCTGATATTCAGCTACCTTATGAGGCTGAAAATGCTCTATAATCTAAAATATTTACTCAGGTTGTTGACTAAAATTAATAGCATTAAACTTAATTATACCAAATCTTGCTGGCAATGAGTTTATAAAATTTCAGCAATTATTGCGTATTGTTGCAATCTCTAGTCAGGAATATTAAGCCTAAATTTATAGAAAATAAAAATTTTAATTTTTATTGAGACAGGGATGAAATAATTAAACATTTAGTTAAGTAGGAAAATTCCACTTGATTAAATATTTTAAAGATTCTGGTTTATACTACTTGATGTTTCCAGGTTGCTTGAACTACAAGCCTATATTTAGGGTTAGCAATGCCATCCTGTAAATAAATATTTATTTACTCTAGCAGAATTTATATCCCGGAATTTTTAGAAAAGTCCGGGATATGGGCAGCAAAGTTTAGTCTTATGCTAACTTTTTATATGACTTCATTCATTGCTTCAGTTAAGCGTGTTTTTAGGGGAAACTAACTGCCTTCATTTTATTTTTGAAAGTACATGAAAATAAAAATCTCGCTTGATTAAGCTGATAAAAATCAGCTTCAAACTTCTAACAAGGCTTGCTCGAAGTTAAAGTTATGACAAATACTTTATGCTCGTTTTCTAGTCCAAGGGCCCCAAATTGCACAGGTAATTCCAGGATCTTGGATATTGACAAACATTGTACGGCCATCAGGTGAAAAGCAAGCCCCAGCAAATTCACTACCGTTAATAGCATTTGCGGCAAAGCGATACAATTCGCCATTTTGGTTAACGCCAATTACGTACTCAGTATTGCTACCGTCTTCACATAAAAAGAGATCCCCAAATGGAGCTACGGTAATGTTATCAGGGAAATTAAGTATGTTCTCTGCCGGAGACTCAACAACTAGGGTAAGAGTGTTTTTTCTGGGATTATAAGCAAAAACCTGCCCTTGTCCTACAGCCCCACCATTGGTACAGGTAAAGTAGATATTGCCATCACCATACCAAGCACCTTCACCGCGTGAGAAAATGGCTGCACCCTTAGCTTGTCCTTGACCTCGCACGGAACTAGCAAAAGAATTGTCATTAGGGTCAACATTATCTATCGTTACCCACTCAACTTCAACTGATTTTGATTGAGTGACAGGGAACTCTTTGCTGGTATTAAGTCTAGGTTTTCCTTTAACTACTAGCGCCTCTAATACTCCCGCACCACGCTTTTGCAAATCACCATATCTAGTAGGACGGACATGAGGACGGAAGCGATAAAAACAACTACTTCCATCATCTTCTGTTTGATAAATCCATCCCGTCTTGGGATCAACAGCAACAGCTTCGTGATTAAAACGGCCCATTGCTACAAGGGGAATCGGATCGGCAATCTGAATATTCTCTGTTGCTGGAACCTCAAAGTTATAGCCATGCTTTTTGCTAGCTCCACCAGGTGTAGGAAGGGTCAGGTTCTCTTCGCAACTAATCCAAGAATCCCAAGGAGTCGGCCCACCAGCACAATTACGAATAGTTCCTGATAGAGAAACAAATTGCTTCTTCACCCGTCTATCAGGCCCAACAATAATAGTCGTTGTTCCTCCTCCAATTTGGTCATATCGTGGCAATCCGATGATTGGATTAGAACCATTAGCGCTGACCTCATGATTTCGTACTAAAATTGTGCTATTTGTTTTACGACCGTTTCTACTACGATCCTCAAAAGCAGCCATTCCATCATGATTACTGGCTACCAATGCCCCATCATCCATACGTTGGCCTGTATAGGATATGGCAGTGTAGTTAAATCCACGAGGAAGTTCTAACAGTGGTTGCTTACCTAAGTTAATTCCACCAAGCACAACATCAACTAGTTCATCTGCATTTTCGGGTAGTTTTGCCTCTAAGGGGCCATAGCCAATTCCGTTAGCAACTTTACCTTTGGCTGCTCCTGCATACAAGGCTTCTAGGGGAGAAAGCATCGTCACACCAACAGCACTTGCACCAGCCACCTTAAAGAAATTACGTCTTGATAAGTTCATTAGAAATGCTTCAGCAACATACCAGTGGTTTAAAAATAAAAATTGTTTTTTAATAAATTAATAAGGCTTGGTTAAGATTGGGTGTGAAGATACAGGTATGAAGGCTGTGAATATTCTGTGGTTAAAGGCAAACAGCCAATAAGCTGTTAAGCATTTAAATTGTATATTTCGCACTCAGGTTGTCAAAAGTCAAGAGTCTAAAGTCCAAACTAGCCTTTGACTCTGGACTCTTGACCCTTGACAGTCCTAACGCCAGAATATTTGATTTAGGTGCGTATCAGCTTATCAAAGAGTCACCGTACTCCACTGAACGACAGCGATCGCAATTTTCCTAAATTCATTATCAAACGCAGATATCATTTGCAAGCAATGCCACAACAGTCAAAAAGCTAGAATTTCTGACTCGTACCCCGGATTTCTCACGAATCGTCTAAAAATTCTTGGTCTTATGTACGTACTATAGCTGCAAGAGTGTTTAAATTTTTGCTCTAAAAATTCTATCTTTTAAAAAAATATCTTAAGCAAGGAAAAGATGCGATCAAGCTGAAAATAAGTGACTAAATCTATACTTAGTATCACAAAATCAAATAGTAATCTTATATCTATCTAAAGGATGATATTTATGATTTTTTGACTTTTGCAATATATTTCATAATTATGCATTTCAAAAAAAGCGATAATGAATTTTGCAATGATTTTCTGGCAGCCTCTATCACATCTAAATTTGTCAAAAAAGGGGTGAAAACCCCCTTGGCAAAAAAACAAATCAGATATACACATCAGTCTGCTAATTAACAGTAATATCTCGACTGTTAGTAGGGGCATAATGGGGGCAATTTATCAGGAAGCAGTTATACCAAAGGAGGTTGAGATGAGTCGTCTTCTTTATGAAAGCTCAGTGTCATATAAAGGATATCTCATCATTCCATTTGTTTTTGGCAAAGCCGATAATTACGAAATTTATTCCTATAAACTATTGGCAGAGATTGGTAATAATAGCCAATTTCACAAAACAGAGAATCCAGCAGGTATTTATGGCAGTAGTATCAGTAATATCATTGATATTGCCAAAGAACATATTGACAAACAGTCAGAGTTTATCAGTAGCGGTGATAGTTTTAAATCTCGCTATATTTACCATCACAATTTAATTATTGTCTCCCAACAGGAGGGTAAATATTTTTACGACCACTACCCGCCAGAGTTATTGAATAATATTGCAGCACCAAAATTATTCAATTCAGAATATGAATGTCTGAGTTGGATCAAACTGGGACTGGATGGGCGATATACAAGGCAAAGAGTTAGACAACTTTAAGATTCCTGCCTGAAAAAATAGGAAGTTGGATTTTGCGGCATAGGGCATAGAAAAAGCAATCAATGCCTGATTCTCTATGCCCCAAGTTAGTGAGCAGCAGTTGATCCCATCCTTAAGACATGGGATCAACTGCTGATTTTTTGTAAGCATTTTTACTCTTTGCAGATTGCAGATTGACCGAAAATCAATGATGGTAAGCCCCGAAGAGAAAAAGTAAAGCTTGTGATGAAGGATTGACTGCAGAGGAAAACGAGAAATCACGAACAGACATCAATACCTTTTCTGTGTCATCCTACCTGGGAATGAATTCTAAATGCAATAGGTATAATTTTATAGTATTACTGGATATCGAATACAAAATTGTACGGATAAAGCTGATATGAGATTTTGCTGATAGCCGTAAATTTACAGTGATTGAATCCCAGAAAAATTAGAAATATCGGTGTTTTATAGTTATCTATGAGAGTACATATCTAACTATTTCCGTTTTTACTCGGTTCTCGACCATCGGTATATTTAGATTCAATGGAAATAGACTTATCTTTGCGAGTTGACAGCCAACTCTATTTGAAGAACACCCAAACTAGGGTTTAAGTTCAAAACTTCAGGTGTGCAATCCTCAGCGCGATCGCATAAAAGCTCTATACTGCTGAACGTCAGAATTCACCATGAACCAACAATTCTCATCCGATAACCCCCAGACAACTTTGGGAGCAAACATTAACATGATTGGGTGTAATCTGACAGACATCGCTTCATCGGAGACCACAACATATTTGCAACAGGCTATTGATTATAGTCCTGTGGGGATGGTCATACTGGATCGGGAAATGCGCTATTTGACGGTGAATCGCAAATGGCTAGAAAGCTATCACATAACTGATGACATAATTGGACGCTGTCACTACGATGTATTTCCTGATATCCCCGAAGAATGGAAGCAGATTCATCAACAGTGTTTAGCGGGGGCGATCGCCCAACGCGATGAAGACCGATATTTACGTGCAGATGGTTCTATTGAGTGGGTACGCTGGTTGATACGTCCTTGGCATGAGGCTAGTGGTGAAATTGGCGGGCTGGTAATGTTTAGTGAAAATATTACACAGCGCAAACAAACAGAAGAAGACCTACGCGCTAGGAATATGCTGTTGCATTCTATTTTGGAAAGTACACCAGACTTGATTGTGGTTAAAGATTGCCAAGGTCGTCATGTGGCTCTCAACTCTAATTTAGCTAAATTATTTGGTAAGCCCATCAACGAGATTATTGGCAAAGACGATACAGCAGTATTACCACCTGATGCAGCTCAGGAAATCATGGCCAAAGACCGCCAGATTTTGGCAACAGGAATCACAGAGACTTACGAAGAAGAAATATCTGCTGATAACATTCAGGGGATTTTTCTGACCACCAAGGCTCCTTGGCGTGATGCTAAAGGCAACATGATGGGAATTATTGCCATAACCAGAAATATTACTGAGCGCAAACAAGCTGAAATCACCCTAGCTAAAGCTAAAGAAGCCGCAGAAGCAGCAAGTTATGCCAAAAGCGAATTCCTCGCCAATATGAGCCATGAATTGCGGACTCCCCTCAACGGTATTTTAGGCTATGCCCAAATTCTGCAACGTTCCCAACACTTAGATGAAAAAGAGCGATCGCGTATTGATGTCATTTACCAATGTGGTTCGCATTTGCTGACTTTAATTAATGACATTCTGGATTTATCAAAAATCGAAGCACAAAAACTGGAACTTACACCTACGGATTTCCACTTACCAGCATTTTTGCAAGGTGTTGCAGAAATGTGCCGCATTCGCGCCGAACTCAAAAATATTAATTTTCAATATCAATTAGCTGCAGAATTACCTATTGGCATTCATGCCGATGAAAAACGTTTACGACAAGTGTTAATTAATCTTCTCAGCAACGCTATTAAATTTACCGATACAGGTAGCGTAATTTTGACCGTGAGCTATGCTGCAGCCGGAAAAATTCGCTTTCAAGTCCGTGATACTGGTATAGGTATCCCCGAAGAAAAACTCCAAGTGATTTTTCAACCCTTTGAACAAGTAGGAAATCATCGGCGACAAACAGAGGGTACTGGGTTGGGATTGGCAATCAGCCAAAAAATTGTCGGATTAATGGAAACCACTATTGAGGTGCAAAGTCAAGTAAATGTTGGGAGTATTTTTTGGTTTGATGTCAACTTACCTGAAGCTGATGAGTGGGTTAAAACATCTCAAACTGATGACAAGGGACAAATTATTGGTATTAAAAACTGCCGTCCTAAAATTTTGATTGTGGATGATAAATGGGCAAATCGCTCAGTAATTGCGAATTTACTCAGCCCCATTGGTTTTGAGGTAGCTGAAGCCGTCAATGGACAAGAAGGTTGGCTGAAAGTTTGGGAATTTCAACCAGATATTGTCTTGACTGACTTATTAATGCCAGAAATTGATGGATTTACTTTGATCCAGCGCATCCGTAAGTCAGAAACATTCAAAGAAATTGTGATAATTGTGTCATCAGCAAGTGTATTTGAAACTGATCAACATCGCAGCATAGAAGTAGGCGGAAATGATTTCCTCCCTAAACCAGTACAAGCAACGACTCTCTTGCAAAAATTACAACAACATCTGCATCTAGAGTGGCTTTATGAAGAGCAGAAAAATGAACATCTACCAGAACTAGATCATACTGAGCTAATTGCTCCACCTATAGCCGAACTAGAAACTCTGTGCAAGTTGGTAATGAAAGGTAACTTTAAGGGAATTATTAAACAAGCAGCATTAATCGAACAGATGGATAAAAAATATATCCCCTTCGCGAAAAAGCTGCACGAACTAGCAACAGGATATCAAGACCAAGATATCTTGGCACTCATTCAATCTTATAAGTCAAAGCTTTGACAAACACCAAAAGACAAAATTAATTATGTCTTTTGTTGGTTTCTACACATCCTAGAGGTTGTATGACTCTGGTAACTGAACAAACGGCGACAGTTCTAATTGTTGATGATAATTCTGCCAATTTAGGTGTCCTATCTGATGCCCTAGATCAAGTTGGCTTAGAAGTATGCGTAGCAAAATCTGGCAAAATCGCTTTAGAAAGGATTAAATATGTTATACCAGATTTGATTTTGCTGGACATCATGATGCCAGATATGGATGGCTTTGAAACCTGTAATCACTTAAAAGCCAATCCTGTCACTAAAGATATTCCAGTTATCTTTATGACCGCATTTTCTGATACAGCTAACAAAGTCAAAGGTTTTGAAGTTGGGGCTGTAGACTATATTACCAAACCCTTCAATCAGCAAGAAGTTTTATCAAGGGTTAAATTGCACCTCAAATTACATGATTTATCAGTAAAATTAGAGCAGAAAAACGCTTTATTAGAGCAGAAAGTTGGAGAAATCAGCCAAGCATATCAAGATTTACAAGAAATGCAACTGAAGTTAATTCAGAGTGAAAAGCTATCTAGCCTAGGACAGATGGTTGCTGGCATCGCCCATGAAATTAATAACCCAGTCAATTTTATTTATGGCAATCTCATTCATGCCAACGAATATACTCAAGAAGTCCTAAATCTTTTAAATCTTTATCAAGAAGAATATCCTCATCCTACACCCCGTATTCAAACAGGGCTTGATGAAGTAGATATAACTTTTATTCAGGAAGATTTATTAAAGTTGCTCAAATCAATGAATATTGGTGCTAGACGTATTCGTGATATTGTGCAATCTATGCGGATTTTCTCGCGTGTCGATGAAGCCAACATGAATGCTGTAAATATTCATGAGGGCATTGATAGCACACTGATAATTTTGAATTATCGCTTAAAGTCTAAACCAGAGTATCCTGGTATTGAAGTAATCAGAGATTACAGCCAGTTGCCACTAATTGATTGTTATGCAGGGCAACTGAATCAAGTATTTATGAACATTATCGCCAATGCTATTGATGCTTTAGATGAATATAATCAGCAGCGTTCATTGGCAGAAATTAAGCAGCAACCAAGCCGCATAGAAATTCGTACTACTATGATTGACAAGAATCAAGTAGCTATCCACATTGCAGATAACGGCCCTGGTATAAATCAAGAAGTCCTAGAAAAACTATTTCAACCATTTTTTACCACCAAATCTTCTGGTAAAGGCACTGGATTAGGCTTATCAATCAGCCACCAGATTATTGTCGAAAAACATGGTGGCTGTCTCTATTGTAAATCGACACCTGGACAGGGAACAGAATTTATCATTCAAATTCCCATTCATCAAAAAGTTAGTCGAGTGGCTTAGTCGTCAAGAGTCAAGAGTCAAGAGTCAAAGGTCAAGAGTCAAAAGTTATTCCTCGTTGTCTCCATTCCCCAACCAGCTAAGGCAACCAAAAGTCAGGTAGGGTAGATTTGCCCAATTGACGGACTGTTTGATTGAGCGATCGCGCTGCTTGTATGTGGGGTTCATCTGCTTCTACTGGTAAAATCTTAGCTGGCTGACCTGCTCCTAAATAAGAAATTACCGAATTTGCTGCAGCTAAACCAGTGACATACGCCTTTTCCTGCGACCATGAACCATGAGGGGTGACAATCCAATCACCACTCATAAACACATTAGTAAAAGTAGTTGTAGCTGGTAACATATAGCGATAACTCCCTGGTGCAAAATGAGTCACTGCATTTGGCAGGCGAATTACACTTTTATCAATCACCTTTGCTTCTCGAAATGCTGGGATACAAGTTGTTAAATAACGCTGAACAATAGGCACAATTTCCTCATCACTTAAATTGAGGAATTGATTGCCATGATAAAAATCAGCTTCAATTACTGTTCCTGGTTCATTTTTATATTCATCATGGATGGCGTTTAAATCAAAAAATGTCCATCCTGTAGTTGCATCAAACCCAAAACAAGCATTAGAAGGGCGAGGAATATCAATTTTGCGGTCAAACCATAAGCGAGTCGCTAAAACATCAATTGCTCCTAAATTATTTAAATTACGAAATTCTTCACGATTTTGTAAGCTGGGGCTATTAGCAACTATTTTCTTCATGCCAGTGATACCAACAGCAAAAATTACAGCATCGGCATCAAAAACCTCATCGCCACAAACTACACCTGTGGCTCGATTATTACTATCTACAATTACATCAGTAACTCGTTTTTGAGATAATACTTTTGCGCCTGCTTTTTCAATAAGGTTTACCCAAGGACTAAATATTTTTTCGCCAACAGTTCCTCGACACCAAACAACATCAAAATCAGCTTGATGTGCCAAAATAAAAAAGTACAACATTCCTAATGTAGCTGCGGCTGAACATTGTTCGCCAGGGGCAAATAAACCTACCAATAACATCGGTTCAAAAGCTTCTTTATAAAGTCGCGCCGAAACCCCAAAATCTTTGAATAATTCCCGGGCTGTGACAAAATCATAACGCCGCCAAGCATCGGGAGAATTATCAAAATCAACTACAGCATAAAGTAAAGGTAACGCACTTAAACGGTCAATTAATGGTAAACGTTGAAATTTAGTGTACAGAAAAGTTCCTAAAGGAGTGGGTAGCCTGGGTAAGTCTTGAAAAATTGGTGATTCTACTTCTAATCCTGCAGGAGAATATTGAGCAGAACGAGTCCAAGTTGTAAAAGGATTAATTCCTAATTCATTAATGAGGGCAAAAATATTTCTGTAAGGATACCAAAAGCCATGTATACCCGCTTCCACAGAACTTCCGGCGGCTGTTTTCCAACCAGCAACTAATCCCCCAGGATAAGGCCCGGCTTCTAGAAGCGTCACATCATATCCTTGTTTTGCCAGATGGTAGGTAGCCCCTAAACCAGCCCAACCTGCACCTACAACGACTACCCGTTTTTGTTTTGACTCTGCTTTCATTGTGCAGTCCAGCCTCCGATTATTGCTATCTATAATTAAATTTAAAGTATTTGTAAACCGATGCTTACATTGCATCGTAAAATTACTGACAAATGCTAATTATATTTGCCTATACCAGCCAAAACAATTAGATTATTAGCACGGTTGTTATAATAAACAACCGCGATTTTAATGAATTTTTAAATTAAAAATTACTTTGATAATTATTTTATGTATTTTAAATAAATTAAAGTAGATATAACAGCACTTGCACTTAATAGTTGGTTAAGAGTATAACAGAAAAAATAGCTAGCTATTGATTAAGAATCTTATTATGACTCAATTAGAAAAATCTAGAAATAGCCTAAGTGACTTTCAGTTGCGGGATGGTATTTATTTTCCCAAAAATTATGAACAGTTAAATAGCACTGAACATAAACAAAAATGGGATGCAATTGGTAAGACTTATTATGGTTCTCAAAAAATTGAGCAGCTTCCCGAAACATCAGCTATTAAACAAGATTACACTTTGCTAGGTGGCAAACCAGGCGGTACATGGAATAAATTTCCTGAAAATAAATCTGTTGGTTCTATTCTAGAAATTGGTTGTGGTTATGGACGCGCTCCATTGCACCTTTCAAAAGATAAAAATCTGAGATGTGAAAAATATTATGCTATTGATATTTCCGAATCTTTACTCAGGAGATTAATTAAAGTAAAACAAGAATACGATTTTTTCCCTGGTGCGGAATTCAATATAATTTGTAACTCAGCAGAAATTTTACCATTAGCGGATAATTCTGTGGACTTAGTGATTTCTAATTGTGTTTTTATGCACATTCCAGATGCACAATTAAGAAACTTATTATCTGAGATATTTCGTATCCTTAAACCAGGTGGCAGTTTTGTATTTAATCATTCCTTTCATAACAAAGATTGTCCGTCCCATATTATCCATAATTTCATTAGAAATCTCAATGTATTTAGCCGGAATCCTATTTATCTCAAGCAATATTCAGCTAGAGAAATAGCAGAAATGTTGAATGATGCGGGTATCAAAGAAAAGTGTCCGCAATATACAGTGGAACATACAACAGAATATGCAATTTTACCAGAAACTATCAAAGGTATTCCATTACCATTTGCAAAAGCATTTAATAGAAGCTTAAAGCCTTCAGATGCTTGGAAAGAAACTTTAGCTTATGGTTTTAGCGCCTATAGCAATCCGCTAGCATAGTAGTAAATGAAATATTTTGCATTATGGGGAAACCACTGGTTAACAATGGTTTCCTTTTTTATTTCAATTTTATGAGCCAATGTCAAAATTCAAAAATCAAGGTAACGAACTATTGATAATAGGTTTGATTTTTGAATTGTTACCTGCCTATTATTTGTGAATTAAGCTGTGATTTAGATAAATATTATTTAGAGCATTTCTCAAATTGCTATTGTGGAGAAGCGATGCTCTAAACGAGTCAGACGTTCTGAATAATTTTTTATAACTTGCAGCGCAAATACTGGAGTTTCTTGAACCGCAAAAATAAATCTTTGTTCATTTAGAAAAGCAAGCTGAACATCGGTTTTGGCAATAGCTGTATAAGTTCTATTTTTTATGCCTACAAGTACGCCTATACCAAAAACTTCTCCTGGATGAATTGTTTCTATCAGCTTATTATTGATGAATATTTGAACCTCTCCTTGGATGATGCCATACATAAAATCACCCGGCTGTCCTTCTCCAAAGACTACTTGTCCTGCTGAAAATACTTGAGGATCAGGTTGTTTTTGGAAGATGCTGATTGTTTGTACAGGACTTAACATAAAAAAGCTCCTAATGCTCCGTTTCTAAGCCTATGTGTGGCATTGTAATTCTCTCTGTCACAAATGTATATAGGCATCCGATTTGATTTGTGAAAAAATATTAGTAACGCACGCACAGCATTGCTCCAGGCGCGTTACGCTATCGCTAACACAGCCTACATGAATTTTGGCAATCAGAAAACCAATCTTAGGAGGTATTGTAAAAATATACTCTCTATGAATTTTACAAATGCTCTCTGAATCAGATACAAGGAGATAAAAAGAATCACAAGTCTAGTGAATAGTTATTGCACTTTAAATAATTGCTCAAGATTTTCTAGCTAGCTGTGATGCTATCAATCACAATATAACCTTGGAAAAATATCTCTTTAGCCTCTAGCATTCAACGAAAATTTTTATATACAGTGGTAGTGAAATTTACCAATTTGTTCGCTATCTTCAAATAGAGTAGAGTGCAATATTAATTAATGTACAATGGATGACTCAATATTTATTATATTTCTTAGCTTTGGGTTTCTCTGGCTGGTAATGGGAGTTATAGGTTGGATGGCTTTTCTGAAATCTGAAGGCGAAGAGATTAAATTTGGTAAGTGGGGACTATTAGTTGCTATTCCAATTTTGATACCGATAATTATTACATTGATTATTGGTGCACTGTACCACTAATTGCAGCATTAATTATTAACTATCGTTTAAAAATATGGTGTGTTGAAGAGGATTCTAATGCACCATTAAAGCGATTAATGTTGATGCTAAGTACTCTACCACTGTGGGAGTAAATATAATTTTTTAGGACTTCTTCGGGAATTACAGCAGACTGTAAGTATTTTGACTTACGCATAGCGGTACTAGCCTTATAAAAACCAAGGTAACCAGAGAATAAGAACCACAAATATGCAATTTAAAAAATATGAAATAATGATTCAAATATCATCATATTATAATAATTTTCTCTTCATTTTGATATGAGCAATATCTGCTTCCATAAAGACTTCTCCTTCTGGTATAAAACCTAAATTATCATATAAACCTTGGATATATTTTTGAGCATGAACTATAACTTCTGGAATATGCTGATGAGCAATAATTTCTATTGCTTTTTCCATAAGTTGTTTACCAATACCTTTACCTCTAGCTTTGCTTAAAACGGCAAGTCTTTCTATTTTGGCAATTTTATTATCTAAATATCTAATTCTGGTAGTACCGACAGCTTCTTGATTTAAATAAGCAATTAAATGGTCACATATTTCATCTTTACCATCAAACTCTAAAGCAGCTTCTACTCCTTGTTCTTCCTGAAATACAGCGATTCTAATTGCTTTAATTGCTGCAAATTCTTCAGGAGACTCAACAATTTTGATAATTAAATCTTTGTTGATCATTTCGCTGCGCCTCTGCGGTTCGATGAAAAAGTAAGTAGGGCATCTGCCCTACCTTCTTTTATAATTTAATCTGCGCCTTCAATTGGTGCAAAACCTTGGCGTTGAATATTTTCGGTGATGGTGCGCGGTTCTAGGAACTGTAGCAGGTAATCGGGGCCACCTGCTTTAGAACCAACACCAGAAAGATTGAAACCACCAAAGGGTTGACGTGCGACGATCGCACCTGTAATTGTACGGTTAATGTACAAATTCCCGACTTCAAACTCTTGTTGTGCTTGCTGAATGTGGGATGGGGTACGCGAATAAAGTCCTCCAGTTAAAGCATAGTTAGTCCCGTTAGCTACGGCTAATGCTTCCTGAAAGTCTTTGACTTTAATTACCGCTAGCACAGGGCCAAAAATTTCTTGTTGGGCAATTATCGCATTCGGCGGCACTTCACTAAAAATCACCGGGCCGATAAAATATCCCTGTTGTGGTGCGGGTAACTCTAGTGCAACTAAGGCTTCTGTTTTACCTTTTTCAATATACTCGCGAATGCGATCGCGGGCGTTGGCATCAATTACCGGGCCGACTTGGGTGCTAGGTAACTCTGTTTCCCCAATGTTCAGGGATTTTGTGGCTTCTACTAACCGTTCCACAAAGCTATCGTAAATCGATTGCAGCACAATTACCCGAGAACAAGCAGAACATTTTTGTCCGCTATAACCAAACGCCGATTGCACTACCCCGACAACCGCTTGGTCTAAATCAGCACTCTCATCAACAATGATGGCATTCTTGCCACCCATCTCTGCAATTACCCGCTTCATTTGTTTTTGACCGGGTTTGAGGGTAGCTGCTTCTGCGTAAATTCTACAACCAACTTCTTGAGAACCAGTAAAGGCAATTACATGAGTATCAGGATGATTAACCAAATATGCACCAACCTGAGAACCCTTACCGGGTACATATTGATAGACACCTTGAGGAATCCCAGCTTCTACCAAAATTTCTGTGAGTTTCGCCGTAATAACAGAAGATGTTTCCGCAGGTTTGAGCAGAGTACAATTACCAGCAACTAACGCTGCTACAGTCATACCACAGGCGATCGCCAAAGGGAAATTCCAAGGAGAAATCACCACAGCAATTCCCCGTGGCTGGTAAATATAACGGTTCGTTTCCCCAGAAACATCATAATTTACGCCTTTATCCAACCGTTCCATTTCATCGGCGTAGTAGAGACAAAAATCTATCGCCTCCGAAACCTCTGCGTCTGCTTCCTTAACTGGCTTCCCAACTTCCAAAACTATCCAAGCCGAAAGTTCTGCACGGCGTTGTGACATCAAATCCCCAGCTTTCCGCAAAATATCAGCGCGTTGTTTCGCTGGTGTTTTCCGCCAAGCAGGAAAAGCTGCTTTCGCTGCTTTCATCGCCTGTTCAGCTTGTTCAACACTGATGAGTCCGACTTTCCCCACCACCTGACTAAAGTTAGAAGGATTGAGAGAATCAATCGCTTCTGGAGTATTCACATACTCCCCATTAATCAAAGGTAAATAAGTCCTCCCCAATTGCTGATGAACAGCCTGAAACGCCTCCGCCGACTTCCTCCTCTCTTCCTCCTGTGCATAATCAGTATCCGCCACACCCAAAAACCCTGCGCCTTCTTCTTTGCGGCTACCCTGCGGGAACGCCTCCGGCGAATGCGCCTTTGCGTGAGACAAATCCACCTTCGGAGGCGCTATCAACTCCTCAACTGGTCTATTCTCCAAATTTTGCCGTAAAAATGAACTATTAGCCGTATTTTCCAACAAACGCCGAATTAAATAAGCCATCCCCGGCAATAATTCACCGTAGGGACAATAAACTCTTACTCGGTAACCCTTATCAACCAAAGCCTTCGCCAGCTTATCCCCCATACCGTAGAGAACCTGCATTTCAAAACTACGTCGGGGAACCTTTAAAGTTTCTGCAATAGCTATTGCCCTAGCTTGCGATCGCACATTATGGCTACCAATGGCAGCATATACATATTGATGATTCTCTAGCAATAGCTGCGTAATGGCTTCAAAGTTCGCATCGCTAGCGGCTTTGTCATTATAAACAGGTTGAGGCCAATGTTTTTGCGCTGCTTTGATAGTTTCCTGATCCCAATATGCGCCTTTAACTAAACGAATAGTTAAGGGATAACCACGCTGTTTCAACCAAGCAATCACATCTCTAGCATCTTGCTCGCTGTCACGCAGATATGCTTGGATAGTGATGCCAATATCTGTACGTTGGCGAAACTCTTCTTCCATTAATAATTTTTTCAGGATATGAAGAGTTATATCTTTATAGGCATACTGTTCCATATCAAAATGCACAGCCGCCCCTAATTCTTTAGCATGACGTAAAAGGGTGCGAATGCGATCGCTAACTCTCGCCTCACTACCTTCAGCGTCTAAAGGGTCAAATTGCGAATAAAACGCCGTTAACTTCACAGAAACCTGAACTTTTGCTAGCTGTTCGCCATCTGCTTCATCAATAGCCGCTATAGCTTTCCAATTCTTTGATGCAGCTACCAATTGCTGTATTAATTCCGAATAGCGTTCTAAGTAAGATTTAGCTTCTGTTTCTGTAATTACCGCCTCACCAAGTAAGTCAATGGTGAAAGCCATTTTATCTTTACGTAGGCGTTCAACTGTTCTGATGACTTGTGTAATATTTTCCCCAGCAATATATTTATGAGCAAGAGTTTCAACGGCTGTCGCCACTGTTGTGGCTGCTACTTGTCCCGGCATAGAATCAGGGTTAGCAAAATTCAGCATTCCCTTTAACGCCGCAGGTAATTCTACAGATTCATCTCCTAAATATTCTTGTAAATGGGCAGCAATTTCCGCTCTGCTGCGTAAAGCTGGTAATGTATCGATAAAGCGAAATAATTGCACCCGTAAACCTGGATTGCTCATCGCCCAAGCTAGTAATTTATCATCCCAGCGCATTTGATCGCGCAAAGATGCCAAAAACGAGCGATTTTCTTGGGTTACTTCTAGAAGTTGTTTAGCAATTTCTTGGGTTTTAGCTTCGTAGGTGCTGGTTTGTACTTGTAATACCACTGATAATAACTCCTAATTCCAGGTAATACCAATTTTGGATTTTAGATTGAAAACCTTGAAAATAAGGCCGTGACAGGATTTTCAAGCAATACTACATATCCCAAGTTGGTATAAGGCTTGCATTTACAAGCCTCTGTATTCTATTTTGACTCCTCAATTTTGCTGTCACCATATTTCCCAAGTGCAAAATTCATTTCCAGTTTCGGAAATCAAATCTACCTACGAAATACAATTTGTAGTGGAACAGGATTTACACAGAGGTTACAGAAAATCAAACCGCAGAGGAATGAATACTTGTCGGTTAAGGGTAAAAAGGGGAATGGGGAAAGGGAAAGGAAAAACTTTAACCCTTAACCTTTAACCTTTTCTCCAAAACCAATTTTGAATTCAAAACGCTTAACTGAGTAGTATTGGTACACAGAGGAATAAGAGTTTGAGTAGTTATTGGCGTAAGTCCTATGGCAAATTCAGTTTAATAAATTAACGCATAAATTCAGATGTCCAACATCAGAAATAAAGATATATCTAAAGAAAAATTGCTCGATATTTTATTATATCGCTGGCAACAAACACTCCTACCTTTGAAGGTTAATCCAATAGATACAAATATTATTTTTAATCACCTAATTGCAGGTTATTTGGCTCCTGGGCGTTATTACCATACATTAGAACATATTCTTCACGTTCTGATTACTATTGATAATTTACAGGACTATGTTCAAGATATGTATGCTGTACAAATTGCCGCTTGGTTTCACGATATAGTTTATGACACTCAGGCTAAAGATAACGAAGAAAAAAGCGCAGAATATGCAAGTGAATTATTACATAATTTAGGGCTGACCGCTAATAAAATTGACCACATCACCCGCTTAATTATCGATACAAAATCACATCAAGCGGCTGCGGATGATTTTGATAGCCAAGTTCTACTGGATGCCGACTTAGCAATTTTAGCTGCCGACCCAGTTCAATATCAAGAATATGCTCAGGCAATTCGCCAAGAATATGCTTGGGTTCCACAAGACCAATATATTGCTGGACGCAAGCAAGTTTTAGAAAAATTTTTGCAGCGCGATCGCATTTATTTTACGCCTTTAATGTTTGAGGTTGCCGAAGAAATTGCCAGAGCTAATATCACAGCCGAAATTAAAACTTTGAGCCAAGGATAAAAGACAAATTAAATATCTATTATGCTGGAATGGCACTTACATAAAAAAGTTGCTCCCCAGATCCCCGACTTTTTGAAAAAGTCGGGGATCTAAATCTCGCTCAAGTGAGTAGCATTCTCCAGTAGGGTGTGTTATGGCTTTAGCCTAATGCACCGTTGATATCCCAACAATTAAGGAATTTAATCAGATTAAATTCATTTAAATAATATTCATAGATGCAGCTACCCATCTATGGCATTCTATTTTTAAATTAATAATCTTGAATTGAATTTCTACTTCTTCTCTATTCTTGAAGGTACAAATCACCATAAGATAATTAGCGCGGTGATTCAAAAAACATTACATGGAACTTTTGCCAGAGAACTTACAAAAATTACGTGGACAAGTTGCAATTATTACAGGTGCATCACGAGGAATAGGAAGAGCGATCGCACTAGAATTAGCTAGCTACGGAGCCAATGTAGTTGTTAATTATGCCAGTTCTAGTGGTGCTGCTGACAGCTTAGTTGCGGAAATTACGGCAGCAGGTGGCGAAGCTTTAGCGCTGCAAGCAGATGTTTCTAAACTCGACCAAGTAGAGGCGCTGTTCAACACCGTCATCGATAAATTTAAGCGGATTGATATTCTGGTCAACAATGCAGGTATTACTCGCGACACCTTACTTTTGCGGATGAAGCCCGAAGATTGGCAAGCGGTGATTGACCTCAATCTTACTGGTGTTTTCTTATGCACACGCTCTGCTAGTAAAGTTATGCTCAAGCAACGTTCTGGACGCATTATTAATATTGCCTCCGTTGCTGGGCAAATGGGTAACCCTGGTCAAGCAAATTACAGTGCCGCCAAAGCAGGTGTCATCGGCTTTACCAAAACTGTGGCTAAAGAACTAGCTTCTCGCGGGATCACCGTTAACGCCGTCGCCCCTGGTTTTATTTCCACCGACATGACCAGCAATCTCAGCAATACTGAAGAAATTCTCAAATTCATCCCCCTTGGTCGCTACGGTCAACCGGAAGAAATTGCTGGGATGGTGCGTTTCTTAGCTGCTGATCCCGCCGCCGCCTACATTACTGGCCAAGTGTTCAATGTCGATGGTGGCATGGTAATGGCTTAAGGAGTGCTGAATGTTGAGTGTACAGTGCGGAAAGCTCAGTACTCTACACTCAACATTCAATTCACAACTTATAATCCCAACAGTGCTGGTTCTACGCCTACTTTTTTCCAAGCATTACGAACAGCATTTTGTTCTTTACTTCCATGACCATATAATTCGCCAGCTACAGAGATTGTATGGTGTGCGGCTTTGGCAAAATTTGAACGGGGGCGTAATCTGTCTCTTAAGGTGATATACCAGATTTTTCCAGCTTTTTCCCAAGCGTAACCACCGATTTCTACTGCGGCTAAATAAAAAGCATGGTTGGGAATACCAGAGTTGATATGTACACCTCCGTTATCTTCGGTTCCTTTATATAAATCTTTGACATGGGCGGGTTGGGGGTCTTTACCCAATACAGGATCGTCGTAAGCAGTTCCCGGCGCTTTCATAGAGCGAATACCTACTCCTTTCACCCCAGGCATAAATAAACCAGCGCCAATGATCCAGTCGGCTTGATCTGCTGTGTGGTTGAGTACCCGTTGTTTAACTAAGGAACCAAAGACATCAGACATAGATTCATTTAATGCCCCCGGTTGATTTTGATAGGTTAAATTCGCTTCATATTGAGTGATCCCGTGGGTGAGTTCATGGGCGATGACATCAATTGATTTGGTGAAGCGAGTAAAAATCTGCCCATCGCCATCGCCATAAACCATTTGGTTGCCATCCCAAAAGGCGTTGTCATAATTCTGGCTGTAATGAACTGTAGAGTCTAAACGCAAACCGCGATCGTCAATAGAATTTCGCTTGTAGATTTCCTTGTAAAAATCAAAGGTAGCACCAGCAGCATCATAGGCTTCATTGACGGCGGGGTCTTGAGTAGGAGGATTGCCCTCACCACGTACCAGTTTGCCAGGCAGTTCTATACCATTATTGGCATCATAAATCGTCCGGCGCTTCTCTCCAGTTGATTTAGCCGAAGGAATTAAGCTTAAGACATCACGTTGTCCGCGAATCCGGGCGGAACGGGTTAAGCTTTGAAACGCCCAGTCACTCTGTTGAGTATCACCACGTTTGGCTATCTCCTTCAACATATGTGGTGGGACAACAAAGCAAATCGGACAAAATTGGTTATTGGCGTGACAAACCTGAGATTTAGCCGCTCTTTTACCTTGACGATGCATAGTTTTACTCCTGAATCACAGAAGTGGCGATCGCATTTCCATTCAATTTGCGATCGCCACTGTCCTTAGATCCAGACAAATTTGCTCAAATTTCGAGGTTTTGTCACAAAAATTCACTCATGAAATTGCTTCCACCCTCTTCATTCGTCCCCAGATAGTAAAGCCAATCAGGAGGATGACACTTAAGGTTGTAGCTAGCATTTGCACCAAGGACAAATGCTGCATTCTCATCGCCAACAAATTAAAAACTAAGCTAATTGACCACAGGGTAAACGCAGCACGGCGTTGAGAGAATCCCCAAGCTAGCAAGCGGTGATGAAGATGGTCTTTTCCTGGCGTACTCATGGGGTTTTTACCCGCCATCAGCCTTCGCACAATTACTTGTGTTGTATCCAGTACTGGAAGTAGCAAAAATAATACTGTTGGTACAAGTGCAAATACGGTAGTTACTTGCAATTTTCCTAAAATACTAGTCGCCGCTAGTACATAGCCAAAAAAGTAGGCTCCAGCATCACCCATAATAATTCTGGAGGGGTGGAAGTTATGGCGCAAAAAGCCCAAAGCTGCGCCTCCCAATGCTGCTAGGACTAAGGTTGCGGCTGCTTTTTGGGAAATTTGAGCAGAAACCGCCAATAGGCTCATCGCAGTGATAAAACTCACTCCTCCAGCTAAACCATCCATACCATCCATCAAGTTGATAGCATTGGTAATACCTACTACCCAAAATACTGTCAGTGATAGGGAAAGGAGATAATCAATGGGTGTGCCAAAAGTAACTTCGATTCTAATACCGTTAGCAACTAGTAACAGCGCCGTGAGAATTTGAGTGAACATCCGCACAGAGGGAGGTAAGCCAAATTGATCATCAATAAAGCCAACCAGAACTAAGATTGTTCCTCCCAAAAGGATAGTTAAAACCTGAGCTAATACACCTTGCAATTCAATCGGTCGTAAAAGGGTAGCTAATACCAGTGCAGCAATCACACCTGTGTAAATAGCCAATCCCCCTGCATTTGGCAAAGGTTCTCGGTTCAGTCGTCGTGCGTTTGGTTGATCGGCCCAACCCACCCGCAAAGCAAATTTACGTACTGTCGGCATTAAACGCCAGGTTACTAACCAAGCCAAAATAAACGTAAACATTACAGCCAACCAGCCGGTGCCGCTTGGTTCGGCAATACCCAGGGATTTCAGGGAGTTATATAGATTCATCTCCCAATCCAACCATTACTGCTAATATTCAACATAAGCATCAACTGTATCTTAATCAATAAAAGTTAAGGTTAAGGTCATTTGTTATTTGTCATTTGTCATTTGTCATTTGTTATTTGTCATTTGTCATTTGTCATTGGGTAATTGGTATTTGTCCTTGTCCCTTGATCACTCTTTTTCCCAGTCCCCAATCCCCAATCCCCAGTCCCCAATCCCCAATCTCCAATCCCCAATCTTCGTCATAGTATTAGCACTCTGGCGCTGTGAGTGCTAAATTGTCTAATGGAAGCGCTTGAGAAATAAAACATGGCGAAGATTATTGCATTTGATGAGGAATCGCGGCGGGCCCTAGAACGGGGTGTGAACGCTCTTGCTGATGCTGTAAAAATCACCCTAGGGCCAAAAGGCCGGAACGTTCTTTTAGAAAAAAAATTTGGTGCCCCCCAAATTGTCAACGATGGTATCACTGTTGCCAAAGAAATTGAATTAGAAGATCCATTAGAAAATACAGGTGCGAGACTCATCCAAGAAGTAGCATCGAAAACAAAAGATGTTGCTGGTGATGGTACCACTACAGCCACGGTTTTAGCACAAGCTTTGATCCGCGAAGGTTTAAAGAACGTTGCTGCTGGTAGCAACCCCATTATTCTAAAGCGGGGGATGGACAAGACTGTAGAGGCCTTAGTTGCAGAAATCGCCAAAATAGCCAAGCCAGTAGAAGGAAGTGCGATCGCTCAAGTTGCCACAGTTTCAGCGGGCAATGATGAAGAAGTCGGTAGTATGCTGGCTGAAGCAATGGATAAGGTCACTAAAGATGGTGTAATTACTGTTGAAGAATCTAAGTCCCTGACAACTGAACTAGAAGTAGTGGAGGGGATGCAAATTGACCGGGGTTACATTTCTCCTTACTTTATCACCAACAACGAGCGGCAGACCGTAGAATTTGAAAACGCTCGGATTCTGATTACTGACAAAAAAATTAACAGCATTCAGGATTTAGTACCTATCCTCGAAAAAGTGGCTCGTTTGGGTCAATCTTTGCTGATTATTGCAGAAGATGTCGAAGGCGATGCTTTGGCAACTTTGGTTGTGAATAAAGCACGAGGCGTACTTTCCGTAGCTGCAATTAAAGCCCCTGGATTTGGCGATCGCCGCAAAGCTTTGTTACAAGATATTGCGATTCTCACCGATGGGCAGATGATTTCGGAAGAAATCGGCTTGAGCTTGGATACCGCAGCTATCGAAGCCCTAGGAACCGCCCGCAAAATTACCATTGACAAAGAAAACACCACAATTGTCGCTGGTAGTACCACCAAACCAGAAATTCAAAAGCGGATTGGTCAAATCCGTAAACAATTAGAAGAAACAGATTCCGAATACGACAAAGAAAAACTGCAAGAACGCATTGCCAAGCTAGCTGGCGGTGTGGCAGTAATCAAAGTTGGTGCAGCCACCGAAACCGAACTCAAAGACCGTAAATTACGGATTGAAGATGCTCTCAACGCTACCAAAGCGGCTGTAGAAGAAGGTATTGTGCCTGGTGGTGGTACAACCCTAATTCACCTGGCTACCAAAGTAGAAGCCATCAAAAACAGCCTCGAAGATAACGAAGAAAAAATTGGAGCTGACATCATTGGACGCGCACTAGAAGCACCATTGCGTCAAATCGCCGATAACGCTGGCGTTGAAGGTTCCGTTATCGTTTCCAGAGTCAAGGAAACTGATATCAATGTTGGCTACAATGCCGCTACAGGCGAATTTGAAGACTTAATTGCGGCTGGTATTATCGACCCCGCCAAAGTCGTGCGTTCAGCTTTGCAAAATGCTGCTTCCATTGCTGGTTTAGTACTAACCACCGAAGCCCTCGTTGTTGAAAAGCCTGAAAAGAAAGCTGCTGCTCCCGCTGATGGCGGCATGGGTGGCATGGGCGGCATGGGCGGCATGGGCGGTATGGGTGGCATGGGCGGCATGGGCATGTTCTAAGCCACCAGTGCTGAGTACTGAGTGCCGAGTACTGAGTAAAAATTAGTTAGTATAAACAGTTTGTCTTTGCACAAACTGTTTTTTATTTGTCATTTGGTAATTGGTAATTGGTAATTGGTAATTGGTAATGGGAATTTATCCCCAATGCCCCATGCCCAATGCCCCATGCCCCAGATTGCGGTAAAATACAGCCCACGGCGTGTTTTGGGGCTGGGTAATGACTTCTGTAATTAATGTGAATTTACCAGAGCAATCTTATGAGATTGCGATCGCACCTGGTAGTTTAGATCAACTGGGTGAGAAAATGACTAGTTTGCAGCTAGGGAAAAAGGTACTAGTCGTTTCTAATCCCACTATTTTTAAGCATTATGGTGATAGAGCTATCAATTCTTTAAAAACGGCAGGATTTGAAGTTTCTAGCTGTATCTTACCAGCCGGGGAACGCTTCAAAAACCTGAATTCTATTCAAAAAATCTACGATGCAGCTTTAGAAAACCGCCTCGAACGTTCCGCTACAATTGTGGCGTTGGGTGGTGGTGTGATTGGTGATATGGCTGGTTTTGCTGCCGCTACTTGGTTGCGTGGGATTAGTGTCGTGCAAGTGCCTACCACATTGTTAGCAATGGTAGATTCGGCAATTGGGGGCAAAACAGGCGTAAATCATCCCCAAGGTAAAAACTTGATAGGGGCTTTTCATCAGCCGCGCTTAGTATTAATTGACCCCGAAGTTTTGAAAACTCTCCCCGTGCGCGAGTTTCGGGCGGGAATGGCAGAAGTAATTAAGTATGGTGTGATTTGGGATGCGGATTTGTTTTCCCAAATGGAAGCAAGTAAACACCTGAACCAACTCCGCTACATTAAACCTGAACTGATAGAAATCATATTAATTAGGTCTTGTCAAGCTAAAGCCGATGTCGTCAGCAAAGATGAGAAAGAAGCTGGATTAAGGGCAATTCTCAATTATGGTCACACCATTGGTCATGCAGTAGAAAGCTTGACTGGTTATCGCCTAGTCAATCACGGCGAAGCTGTGGGTATTGGTATGGTAGCAGCTGGGCAAATTGCCGTGGAACTAGGAATGTGGCAAAAAGAAGAGACAGAACGTCAAAACGCCTTAATTCAAAAAGCAGGTTTACCGACTCAATTACCCTCTGGGGTAGATATTGCAGCCATTATTGACGCACTGCAACTAGATAAAAAAGTCAAAGCAGGTAAAGTCAGGTTTGTTTTACCAACACAGATAGGTGTAGTGACAGTTACCGATGAAGTACCAGCAGATACGATTCGCCAAGTTTTACAGGCGATGTAATCAATTCACAACCAATTACAGATTGCGGGTACATGAGGTCACCAAACACGGGTAGGGGCAAGGCAGTGCCCAATACTTGTCGGTTAAGGGCAAAAGGGGAAGGGGAAAAGGGGCAAGAAAAAACCTTTAACCCTTACCCTTTCACCTTTTCCCCAAACCAAATTCCAACTTGAAAATCCTTAACCGAGCAGTATTGAGGCACTGCCTTGCCCTCTAGAATATATTGATGTGTTGCAAACATTATTTGATTTAGTATAAGTAATGCCTTAGCCAAAAAAAGAGTATGAAGAGATAGGGCAGATATAATGTCCGAATTTTTCACTAATCTTTACTATAGGGACTTCCAGAAATTAAATTATCCATTTTTCGGAGGCAAGACCATCATTGTATTCTTCTTCCTCATCTGCTTGCCAAAGAGATTATTTTTTTATTTGGAAGTCTCATACCCGGACTATAGTTAAAATCGCCTGTATTAGTATCTCTGGCTCAATTGGTTTGGAAATATGCTCTTGAAATCCGGCGGATAGTGCGAGTTGTTGATCGACATCTCCTGCATAAGCAGTGAGGGCGATCGCTGGAATTTCTCTACTCTGGTCAGGTGACTGCTTTCTAATTTGACGAATTAGTGTATAGCCATCCATATCGGGCATCCCAATATCACTGATCAGCAAATCAAATTTTGCTTGCCCCAAACTGCTCAGAGCATCATGTGCTGATTGGGCTTGCGTCACTTGCGCCCCGTACTGTTCTAGCAGGAAGGCAATGAACTCCCGCGAATCTCTGTCATCATCTACAAGCAGCGTTTGCAACCCATTGAGATTGAAGTCTGAGCGATTATGAAAGGTAGTATCATTTTGATTCAGTTGTGCGGCAGCGAGCAGTGGAAACTTGACTGTAAAGGTTGCTCCTTGTCCAACTCCCTTGCTTGCTGCTTGAACGGTTCCTCCATGCAGTTCAACCAAATGACGCACGATCGCTAACCCTAACCCTAATCCACCAAATCTGCGGGTCGTTGTCCCATCAGCTTGGCGGAAGTAGTCAAAGACATAGGGCAGAAAGTCACTAGAGATCCCCATACCAGTGTCGCTGACAGTGATTTGAGTATATTCCAAAGGATGAGTATCTACTTCATTCTTCATCCTTTCTAACCGCACCTCGACTCGACCACCCTGTGAGGTAAATTTAATCGCGTTGGAAAGTAGATTGCAAACAACCTGTTGCAGACGACCAGAATCACCCAATACTTGCCCAAGGTTTGGTTCAAATACTGTTTGAATCTGAATGGATTTAGCTTCAGCAGCGAGCCGCACGGTTTCCAAGGCTGCTTTGATGATCAAGCTGAGGCTAACTGGAACTTTATTTAAACTCAACTTGCCTTGAAGAATGCGCGACACATTCAGCAAATCTTCAATCAGTTGCGCTTGTAGTTTAGCGTTGCGCTCGATAGTTGCAAGTGCATACTGAGTTTTGGCTACGTCCTGTTGGCTCGTTTGCAAAATTTTTGTCCATCCCAAAATCGGATTCAGGGGCGATCGCAATTCATGAGACAGCACAGCCAGAAATTCATCTTTAATCCGGTTGGCTTGTTGTGCTTGTTCAGTTTGTTGTTGTAAAGAAACCATCAGCCGATTGAGGCGCTCGTTCTGCTCTTGCAGCAAGACTTCTGCTTGTTTGCGCTCGGTGATATCGGACAGGATGAAAACCGCACCTGTGAGTGTCCCCAGGCGATCAAATACCGGGTCGATAGTTTTGGCAAACCACCGTCCTTGGGACTGAAATTCTAGAACTTGCCGTTGGTGAGTTTCTTGAGCACGGCGAAAACAGGTGCCGTCACCCATTCCCCATTCTGCGTTTAACAACTCATGGTAAAGACGACCCAAAATTTCGCTCTTATGCTTGCAAACAAGCTGTATCATCGCTCGATTACAACGGCGAATTCTACCTTCTCTATCTACCAGACATACGCCGTCGTTGATTGAGTCAAAGGTGGTTTGCCACTCTCGGGCTGAGGACAAAGCAGCTTCCTCTGCGCGGCGAATTCGCAGCAGCGATCGCACTGTAGCCAGCAGTTCAATAGGTTCAACGGGTTGCACTAGATAGCCATCAGCACCACTGTCTAAACCTTCTGCTTTATCCTGGCTTTGGATAAAACTTGCAGAAAGTTGTAGCACAGGGATAAAAGCCAATTCGGGGTTGGCCTTAATTTGGCGACAGACCTCAAAGCCGCTGATATCAGGTAATTTGACATCCAAAATCACCAAATCTGGCTGATGATTGGCAACTGCCTTTAATCCTGCCGCTCCGGTTGCTGCTTCCACGACAGCAAAGCCTGCGTTTTGCAAAATTCGAGTCACAACGTAACGATTGGCTTCGTTATCGTCAACATGCAGGATCGTCACCCGTGGCTCAGACATAACTTTGCCCGCAAGCATCTAGAACCAGTCCAGCTTTTACGAGCGCATCTTGGAGTTGGGCAATCGCTGTTCCTTGAGAACCGATGTCTTTAGAAAGAATGGCGATGCTTTTTTTTGCTAATTGACTGTGCGCTTCTGCATCCAGCTGTGCTGATGAGTAGATAATCGCCGGAATCGACTGAGTGACAGTATTGCTCTTCAGCTCCTTGAGGACATCAAACCCGCTCAACTCTGGCATTTCCAAATCAAGCACGATGGCACTTGGTTGCTCGCGTTGTGCTAAATTTAATCCTTCCTGTCCATTCATGGCTTCTAAAATACTTAACTGTGTATTTACCAACAACTGTTTCACTAAATACCGATAGGCGGGGTCATCATCAATTAACAAGAGTGTTTGAGGTTGGTTCTGATTAATTAGCCTATTAACTCACCATTCGCGTAATCCAAATCGGAAATAATTAATTCCCAAAAAACCATGAAATTCCTACTATATATAGCTTTGGTTTTGGTAATCAGAATAGAAAGCTTACACTTACCCGATTTCCCTCAAAGATTTCAGTAGGAATCTGAATGTATCGGTGCGATCGCACCGTCATCGCACTGTGAACTAACCACGCCTCTAAAGGGTATATGGATAAAAGTTTGATGCGATTAATCCTTTTGTTGTAAGCCTTTTAACCATTTTGATGAATTCTTTATTTTCAGAATCGATTACGCGAACGATGAGTATTAAGTTTTTTTAATAGAGGCAATCTGTCTACTGGCTTAATTAAAAAACCGTCGGCTCCTAGCGCCAGTGCCTGCTTTTCGTTATCAATGATGGTAATGACGATTACAGGGATGCTGCGAGTTGTTTCATCTCCTTTGAGTTCTCGCAAAAACGTCCAGCCGTTTTGTCCTTCTAGCATAATATCTAGCATAATCGCCGCTGGTCGAACTTTTTGTAATACTTGCCTTGCCTGAGTTAAGGTACGGGTGGCAATTAATTGATAGATTGAATGCTGAAGGTGGTTTTCGTAAATAAATAACGTTTCTGGATGATCTTCAACTGCCAGAATGGGCAGGCGAGTTGACTCAAGTGATGCGATCGGTGGCAGTAGGGTGGGAAATTCGGTCGCGTATGGGTAGACAATCGGAATCGATGCCGTAAAGGTAGAGCCTTGGCCCAGCTTACTTTCAACTGAAATGCTGCCGCCGAGTAGCTCCGTTAGCTTACGTGATAACGGCAACCCTAACCCGGTTCCCTTCACCTGCTTTTGTAGAGAAGACTCAATTTGGACAAAATCCTCAAAAATGCGCTCTTGATCGGCGATCGCAATACCGATGCCTGTATCAGACACGGAGAAGATCACAGCATGACCCCTTTGCATAGCGCTGACACGCACTTCTCCCTGCTCAGTAAATTTCAGCGCATTCGAGACAAAGTTTCTCAGAATTTGCGCGACCTTCCCCTCATCGCTATACATTTGCCCAATGCCTTCAGGTTCCTCGATATTCAACGCCACGGAGGAGCCTTGAACCAATAATGGGCGCAGCATTCCTCGCAGCGTAGCAAACAAGTCACTGACTTCAAAGGAACTGGGACGCACTTCAATTTTTCCAGCTTCCACCTTTGCCAAATCCAGCAAGTCGTTGACCAGTTCTGATAATCCACTCGCCGCCTTTTGGATGAATGTCACCTGCTTTTCTTGCTCGGCGGTCAAATCACCATCCATCCGTGCCAGCAGCATCCGAGATAGGGACAAAATAGAGTTGAGCGGTGTGCGAAACTCATGGCTCATATTCGAGAGAAAGCGGGTTTTTAACTCGTTGGCCTTTTGCAGAGAGTCTGCCTTCTCATCCAATTCTGCGTAGAGAGCAAGCACACCGCGATTGGTATCTTCCAGTTCCCGGTTAAGTTGGGTTAGTTCTTCTTCGCGCTTGCGTAGCTCTGCCATTGCTTGCAGTAATTCCTGGTTTTGGCGCTGGATTTCTTCATAGGGATTTTGAGGCGATCGCTCCATCACAGTGTCTCGAATCTGCTGCAATTGCAAATCGGTGAAAGTAGGTGTGCGCTTCGACAACCCTTTACTCATCACCACCGTTGTTCCCTGTCCTGGCTGCGATTCCATCTCAAAGAAATCCATCAGTCTGCGGCTGCCCATGATGCCTAAGCCCATTCCTGTGTCTGAGGTGAAGCGTCCTGCCAAAACCTCAGCCAGATGAGGAATGCCTTCACCTCGATCCTGAATCCGAATGATCAACTCTTGAGGCTCTCCTGCCACAGAAAATTCAACTGTTCCGCCTCCGGCGTACTGAAAGGCATTGCGGGCAATTTCTGAAACTGCCGTTGCCAATCGTGCCTGATCTTGAGTATCAAAACCCAGTTGCGCTGCAATCTCACGAGTTCGCTGCCGAGCTTGCACAATATCCTGTTCGTAGTGGATTTCAAGGCTGAAAACTATTGTCAATTCGTTTCGCTCCCACTCAAAATTCTTAAACCTCCTGCCTCCTGCCTTTTGCCTCCTGCCTCCTGCCCTAACTGCCCATTCCCTTAGCCACTAACACTGTCACATCGTCCCGGTCTCGGTTAAAGTCTCGGTATAAGACACCTGCAATCAGGCTGGGATGTTTGTGACTCAAGCCTGGATAGCGATCAAGCTGCCACTTAGTATCTAATCCATCAGAATGCATAATTAAAAGTCCGTTGGCAGACCAGGGGTAGCTAAACTCCTGAATTTTGTGGATTTCATGTCCCACTGTACCGTTGTTAGATATCAGATGGTGGCGTTTAGTCAACGAGAAAATGCTAGCAGCGATGTTGCCAATGCCGGCAAAGCGGACAAACTGTTGTTCAAAGTCGATTTCAGCAATGGCGAGTGCTGCTCCTCTTGTACTTCGCAAGGCAGCGTGGGCAGCTTCAACAATTGCACCAGGAGCGCGATGATGTTCTTGAAAAATTCTGACGGCTGTTGCAGCCGCAGTGGCAGCCGCAGGCCCATGCCCTAAGCCATCGGCTACTAGCAACAAGCTGCGGTAATCATTTACTTGACACGCCCAGGTATCCCCAGAAACTTCTTCTCCTCGTTTTGGCAAACAGATTGCCCCAATTTCTAAGGACTTTTGGGGCAAATGGGGTATCGAATTTGACCAGAGGTGGGCGAGGAGCGCCGTCCCTTGGTGGGGAATCGAGTAAATTTCACATAAACCAGAGAGGCGACGAATTGCCCCCAGTCCATTGCCTAACGTTCCGGCTGTGGAAAAGCCATCTTGCAAACACTCATCCACATCAACCATTCCCCGTCCTTTATCTAGCGATAAGACTTCAATACCGATGGCTGAATTGTATTCGATCAATCTTAGCAACAATACTCCGCCCTGACCGTGCTGGATCAGATTACTCGCAATCTCTGTTACCACAATGCCAACCTTGCCCCGTTCCGTATCTTGAAAGCCGAGCCGAGTTGCTAAAGCGATCGCTACTCGTCGGGCTTCGCCGATCTGGCTAGATTCAGTAATCGAAATGGCAACAGATTCTAGCATTTTATTTCCATCGTACAATTGTGACGCGCGTTCCTTCTCCCACCACAGAATGAATCTCAAACTCGTTAGCAAGTCGTTTGGCACCGCCCAGTCCCATACCTAACCCGCTACCGGTGGTGAACCCATCCTTGAGCGCCAGGTCGATATTAGGAATTCCCGGCCCTTGATCTTCAAAGGTCAGCCGCAGTCCTCGTCGTTTCCCTTCCTGAAGTGTTTCTAGTTTGACTGTGCCACCTCCCCCATATTCTAGGGTATTGCGGGCTAACTCACTGGCGGCGGTCACAAATTTAGTTTGGTCTACTAAGCTCAAGCCAATTTCCACGCTTAACTGACGCACGGCTTGTCGAACTACGACTACATCACTAGAAGATTGAATGTTGATCGTTTCAGTCTTCTCCATCGTCATCTGCACTCCGTTTGGTGGCAGCGACCTGATTTGTGGTTTCATTAAGTAACAATCGCAACAGAGCCATTCCCTTTTCTAAGTTTAGGGCAGTGCGAATACCCGTCAGTGACAGCCCCAATTCCACTAGAGTAATTGCCACGGCAGGCTGCATTCCGACGACAACCGTCTGGGCATCCAGCACTCGTGACATTCTGGCTATGTTGCCTAAAATCCTGCCAATGAAGGAATCAACAATTTCTAATGCAGAAATATCGATCAAGACACCGTGAGCGCGAGTTTCAGCAATGCGGTTGGTCAAGTCATCCTGTAGCGTCATGGCCAGGCGATCGTGCATATCCACTTGGATCGTCACCAGCAGGTAATTGCCCATTTTGAGTATGGGAATGCGTTCCATTAGTTTCTCCTGTCCACCTATTGGGGTTGAGAGCGGGTGATGGTTACTCCCAAACGTTTTAGCGCCATGAGAAAGGCATCGGCTAAGGTTGCTTTCGTGATGACATCAGTCAAATCAATACCGAGATAAACGATTGTTTGAGCAATTTGAGGACGAATACCGCTGATCATACAATCGGCTCCCATGAGACGGGCAGCAGTAACGGTTTTGAGCAGATGTTGAGCAGTAAGGGTATCGACGGTGGGAACTCCGGTAATGTCGATGATGGCAACTTCTGATCCAGTTTCGACAATCTTCTGCAATAAAGACTCCATCATCATTTGAGTGCGGGCACTATCCAGGGTGCCAATAATGGGTAATGCCAAAATTCCCTCCCAGAGTTTAACCACTGGGGTAGACAACTCCATCAACTCTTCCTGCTGCCGCAAAATCACTTCTTCCCGCGTCTTCTGATATACTTCCATTGTCAGCAATCCCAGCTGATCCAGTAAGTTTGTCGCTAGCCAGATTTCTTCACCTAAGTCAATGGGATCTTTCAGTTGCTGACGCATCCGGTTGAAGAGGGGTTGCTTGAACGAAAAGACGAATGTAGCTGTTTGCGACGGTGTAAAGCCTTTTTGCGATCGCGATCGAGAAATGCTGGTCAGTATCTCCCGCACATCCTGCCATTGTGCTGCTTGAATATTGGTCAACTCGCCCTGCCCAACAGCAATCCGAAACAAGCTCAGGAATTCTCGGCACTCCTCTTTGAGTTCAGCTTCTTTAATCAAGCCTCTGCGAATATTGACAGTAGCTAACTCCTGAGTCCACTCCGATAACAGTTCTGCCTCGAAGGTTTCCAGGATTTCTGGGATCTTACTTTCGCTCATCGTTCCTATAGGGCAACAGCTTTCATTAGTCCAAAATCAGTGTATGCTGATTCAGCCCAAGGTGAAAGCTGAAGTTGGAGAGTGTTTAGAGTTAGTACGTCCAGATCATATTGCGATCGCATATTTGCATTTGCAAATCCGTTATCTGTATCCAGATGGTGGCTATCACTGGTTGTCTTGGCGTTTATCTACATCTCCAAACGGATTGACAATTTTAAGCCCCTGGTTTGAAATAATCGAGAAGGCGATCGCCTGAATCGGCACGAATTAATGCCACCACTACATCGGGTAAACTTCTCAAACTGGGATAAACCAAATAACGTGGTTCCCAACGGGGACGAAACTTTTCTTTGTAGGCGTGTAAACCTTTGAAGTTGTAGAAGCGATTTAAATGTTCGTAGAGATAGCCTAATACTTTTTCTAAGCGGCGTGATTGTGAAGTTTCACCTACACCAGCTAAAGCAGAAAGTGCAAAATTAAAACTATCGTAATTTTTCTCTTTAAAATACTGGAGCATGGAACTAAATAAAAAGTCCATTGTGCCATTTTCCATTGTTGGACGATGGCGCATCATATCCAAAGTAACTTCATTATGTTGATACTCTGGCACAATATTCGCGAAGGCAGTAATTTTTCCTTGGGGTTCGTAAACTACAGCAATTACACAATCTCGCAAATAGGCTTCATCAAACCAACCCAGAGAAAACTTTTTTTCTGAACCTTGTACCATCTTTAACCATTCATCACTTACAGGTTTTAGCTGACGTAATAATTCATCAGCAATTGGTGGTTGGTAAAACTTGACTTCATAACCTAGTTTTGTCAATTTATTAATTGCAGAGCGAAATTTTTGACCAGTTTTTCCTTGTAAAGTAAAAGTCTCCAGATCTACTATCGCTTCTTCACCAATCTTGAGTACCCGAAAACCGAGAGAAATGTAAATATCCAAATCATTGGGTAAAGTTTGGTAAAACGCGGGATACCAATCATTACGCTGACAAAACTCCCCAAAAGCGGCTATTACCTCTTGACGTTCATCTATGGGGCCAATGGGATCTCCCAATGCGATCGCACCCCTACCTTTGGGAACATAGGCGATGATACTGCGACCTGAAGGGCTAAAATAATAACTTTTATCATTTAATAATGTATAAGCTGCTAAAGAAGAATGACCATGTTTTTCGACAATTTCTTTAGCTTTGCGGCGTTCATTTAGGGTTGCGGAATCACGCAGAAAAACTGGTTGTAATAGCATTACCAATGCATAGATAAACGTACAAGCTGCTATTACATAAATTGAATCAGCAAAAAAATTACCAAATCGGGTTTTGGGTTGCAATCCCGCATTATCTTCTGTGAAGAACATGGCGAGAGTTTGAAATATCGCATCTTGCCAATCAAAATTCACCGAAAATTTGCCATCTAGCAAGTAAAATCCAATTGTGCCGTATGCCAAAGTAAATAGTAAAGCGCCTAATAATACCCTAACTCCCCGTGCAATTGAAGGACGGTCTGATTGAGCCGTAAATATATGGCGCATGGAGATTAATTGCACCAACAATATACCAGAAAGTATACTTTCTTCGTAGTCCCAACCCTTGACTAAATGACTAATAATAGAAATTACTAATAAACCAATTGTCAGTAACCAGGCGATACGTTTTCGCCGCAATAAATTTGTTGCCAAAGCTAATAATGCAAACCCAGTTAAAGCCGCAAATATATGTCCACTAGCACGAATTTCAAAGGGTAATAATTGCTTTAACCAATGACTGCGTTCAGGTAATGTTGGCGTAACTGCAGAAACCAAATTGACTAATCCGACTAAAGCTGTGAGAAAAGCTGCAATCCTCAGTCCGATTTTGGTTTTTAATTTAGAAGTCATTTTTCATTGATGATGAGTTAAGTAGGTCTGCAAAATTAAAGATAACTGGCTGAGACTATCATTTGTCATTTGTCATTTGTCATTTGTCATTTGTCATTTGTCATTTGCCAGAAACCGTAGGGTGTGTTACGGCTATGAAAGGATTTGGGACACAGAAACAATTAAATTTAGCCGTAACGCACCATCCATGCTTTATAAATACCTTTTAATTTCTGAAATTATTTGTTTAGTAGGAGAACAGGAAACCGGGAAGAAGAAATAAAAGTTTATTTAGGTTGGTTTAAAACTCAAATATGAATCCTATCATTGCTTATTAAGGTAGTTCTTTATTTAGCATTTTTAACTTTTGCATGATCAAACTGTTTTCCTACATACGAAAGTGAATCTTTTAGGTGCTTGTGAAAATAGTTCCAGCCAAAATCTTCACCAGATACACCATGTCCGCCTGGAAAGGCATAGAATACATTAGCAACACCTAATTTATCTAAAGTCTTGTGAAAAGCTTGAGTGGAAGCTAAGAATTCCACATCGCTACGTCCAGAATCAAGATACACCCGCAATCGCTTTTGATCAGGAATAGCTAATTTTTGCACAATTTGTTCGGGGCTATTTTGAGGGCCGCTATTATCTGTAAAGTAACCACAATGGCTAAATAGAACATTGAAGTTATTTAGATAGCGTAACCCGATGTTAAATGCTCCCCATCCTCCAGAAGATACACCTCCCATTGCCCAAAATTGTGGGTTATCTAAGGTACGATAATTTGACTTGACAAGTTTGACTAATTCCGAACCAATTAAAGTACTAATTTTGCCATTAGGGCCATCAAAATAATCTGGATCGTATAAAGGACTAGAACCACGATTGTCATTACCATCAGGTGTAATTACAATTGATGGGGCTAATTTTTTACTTTGATAAAGTTCATGTAGTACGTCTAACAGCGCATATTTATCTGCAAAAGCACGTTCGTTATCATGTCCGCCATGTAATAAAAAGATGACAGGATAGCGCTTTTGGGAATTTTGGCGATAGTCAGGCGGTAAAATTAGCCCATAGTTGCGGACTTGTCCCATTGCTTGAGATTTAAAGCTTTTGAGCTGAAATTCCAACCCTGTATTTGCTTGTGCTTTAGGTGCATCTAATTGCGGCGCACCTAAAATAAACACGTAGCCGTAACCAGCCACGGTTAAAAAGGCGATCGCACTTGCTAAACTAATCACAACGCGAGAGATTTTCATACTTATTTATCTCTACCTTCAGATAAATAGCACAACCTAAATAATTATATCTTGGTTAAAGAAACGGCAAATATATAGTATTTCTATTGAGTTTTTAAAATATACCTACAGCAGTCAATGATTACGCTACACTATTTAATTGTTACAAGTATATTGATATAGGTGATTTTATATAATTAGTAACAATATTTTTACTTATTGATTTTTATCTTTTTAGTAGAGATAATAAAAGGCTCTTATTTATCATCCAGCCTCACCCAGCCTTTATTATCAATATGTCAATTAGTTGGTTTTATTTGATTGGAGCAGTAATTTTTGAAGTTTTAGGTACAACTTGCATGAAGTTGTCCCAAGGATTTACTAATATTGTTCCTTCAGTATCAATTTTTATATTCTATGGACTTTGTTTTACTTGTATGACTTTATGTCTGCAAAAAATTGATGTGAGTGTTGCTTATGCTTTTTGGGCTGGTTTAGGAACTACATTAATTGCATTGATTGGTATTATTTTCTTTCGCGAATCTGCTAGTAGTATAAAGCTTATGTCTATAGCGTTGATAATTATTGGGGTGATTGGGTTAAATTCTGCTAAATAGATATGATTTGTCACTTATTAAAAAGCCAGATCAATTGGGGGATTCTCCCCCAAACCCCCGATTGGGTGACGGTTGCGTCCCCCAAACCCCCTCCAAAATTATTGTTCGGTTTTTTTGTTGAGTAACTAGTTTTTTGGTTTTGTGATCAATTAATTTTCTTAACTGAACTTTATTTAGATATAGTCATAAATTATGACTGCAAAATTTAGATTCCCGACTTTTCAAACAAGTCGGGAATCTAGACACCGCAAATTTTTACAAATCACACTTAAATTTGCAGTAAACCCTCTGGATTCACAGATAAAAGCGATCGCCTCTGTAACCCCTCACGGGATAAAATCTCATTGGCTGCTAATAAACCGCTACTCACAGCCCGTTCCATCAATCCACAAGGGAAAGGCATTTTTACCCAATCACCAGCAAAAATCAAATTAGCAACATTGGTACTAGTTTCAGGACGTTCTGCGTAACTATTGGGTGGATATCCAGAAAAGTTATGCTGATTGACTAATTCTCGATGCAGAATTTTTGCTTGCTTTAATTCCGGGACAATTTCGTATAGTTCCTGCTCAAAAGTGGTTAACAATGCTTCTTGAGTAGGAAATTCCTTTTCTTTATAGCAGTAGGCGTGTAATTCCACTACACTACCACCTGTACGTTGTGCCCAGTCAATAAATTGTTCTTGAATGCGGTGATACAGAGTAATGCTATCAGTTAGCTGGTAGCCAGATAGAGAAGTAAAATTGCTTTGTTCCCATTCAAAATCGCGATTAAACCAAAAACGACACACTGCAAATGGATCGGCGATGCTTAAATTTGCAACTTGCGATCGCACGTTTTTATCGACATCCCCATTTATCCGTTTAAATAGTTGCTGTACTCCCGGTACATCAGTAGCAAAGACATAATAATCGGCTGTAATTGTCTCTGGTGAAGATAATTCTTGATTGGCTGCTATCAGTTGTAATTCTGTATCTCGCTTTTGGGCTATTTTAAACTTAGCTAAATTTCTTTGTGCTGGCCCTTTTAAAACTTGACCATCAGCCGCAAACACCGCACCATGACAAGGACAATGGAATTTACCATCCTCAGCTTTTTTGACAGTACAACCTTGATGGGTACAGGTAAGTGAAATCGCTTCTTTACTCCCAACTTTTGCAGCAAATACTTCATCAGCCGCACCAAAATATTCTATGTTTTCATCAGTTACAGATGAGTTCTTCTTTATCCAAAAAGGAACGCTATTGTTATTACCGCCAACAAAATATTTGAGAGAGTCTACTCTACCTTCAACAGCAGCAATTTCACTGACGTTTGCGCCCGTGATAATTTTACCACCTGTATTTAAAATTGCCTTGGCGATAGGTTGAACTAAACTAGTTCCCATATCGTCTTTAGTACCATTAAAAGCTAACCCTTCTGGATTACCAAAAAAATAAAAATGGAAGAATTGCATCAATTCTCCCACACTCATCATGTCTGGTGCATTCAAACTCGATTTAGCAAAAGGTAGAAAATATAAATCGTATAAACCTTGGGGGAATTCCGATTCTACCCATTCCGCCACAGATATATTATCGAAGCGTTGATAATTCTTTTCGCGCTCAAAACCTGTAATGGCTTGAAAAACTTGCAAGTGTTTAAAATTAACTAAATTAATCCCCCATTGCAAGCGATTAGGAGAAGCGATCGCTAAATCTATAATATTCCAAGGAAAGGCTGAACGACTGGGGCGAAATACCTCTGGTTGATATTTGCGATCGCGGTAAACTACTGCATAAAAGTTTAATGATTGAAAATTATCTTTAATCCCTAATTCTGTAACTAAACCTTTCAAGTTATAGTATTGGGGAAAAAAGCCATGAAAACCATGCTCCATCATAAATTTTTCACCAACGGCTTCAATTTGCCAACTAGCAATTTTGCCGCCAAGTTGAGGGGACTTTTCTAAAAGTGTCACAACAAATCCCCTTTGACTCAATTCGTATGCACAGGCTAAACCTGCTAATCCACCCCCAATTACTACTACACTTTTTGGTTGATTTAGTATTCTTGGTAACTTCAGAGTATCTCTTTGAAAAACAGTTGGTTGTGGCTTACTGAAACGAGAGTATCCAGTTACTCCAGCGATACCACCAATACCGAACCACTTGAGCAGTGTGCGGCGGGAAATAGGCGATGATTCTGGCAAATTCGATAATTGGCTCATTTGGTTACAGAATTAACTCTTGATGATAAATTACTGGCATGAAATCATGGCTATCAGCTAGCCTTTTTTATGGAGTATTTTTCCCATTTCAGTGTTAATCCTCAGCAGCTTAATTTCGTGAGGAAAAGACAAACTATAGCAATCCTATTTCGGTTGTAAAAATATTCGTTTTGGGTGTTGACTTGCAAAAACCTTGATGCAAAAGCTGAATCTTGCATTCAGGATAGCTATATATGGCTTAATGTTGTTTTTGTCAATAATTTCCCCTCACGTTTGCTAGGTTCAGGCTATTTTTACCACAGACGATCAATCGGGAGATTTGGATGCAAAAAAAAGCAAATTATTTCACAGAATAAATGCCAAAATCATATTTAATGCATTGATGCTTGAGAAAACTCTTGACTTCAGCCTTCATACTTCACACTTCATCCTTTAGATGACAGTGTAATATAATATTTAAAAGTTGACTACTAAACGTTAGGTAGGTTTGGGAGTGCCAGACGATCGCAACTCTCCAAAACAAGTCTCATCCAGTGGAAGAGAACGCATTCTTGATGAAGCAGAACACCTATTTCACACCCGAGGCTACAATACAGTCACAATGAGGGATATTGCTCAGGCAGTCGGTATCCGTCAGGCTTCTTTGTACTATCATTTTCCCAGCAAAGAGCAACTTTTTGTAGCCGTCACCGAGCGAATGTTTGAACGCCATCGCTTGGGTTTACAGCAAGCCATCAGTGGAAACGAAGATAATTTGCGATCGCAATTATCTGCAGTAGGTGCGTGGTTTATCTCTCAGCCTCCCATCCATTTTTTGAGCATGGTACACACAGATATGCCTTTGTTAGATGAAGAAAATACTGCCAGGTTATCTGCTTGCTCATCTGAATGCATTTTTGACCCGATTTGTCAAATATTTGTTCAAGCACAACAACGAGGTGAAATTCGCAATGTACGTCCCCAATTACTAGCAGGATTCTTTCTGTCTGTAATCGAAAGTCTGCCTTTTGCTACTACATTTGCTAATGCTGCACCAAAGGATTTTATTGTTAATCAAATGATTGCTGTTTTGTTAGATGGATTAATCACAGATTAAAGGGAAGGGGGAAGGGGTAATGGGTAATGGGTAATGGGTAACTGGAAATTATCATAACTAAAAGTGTCGGAATTTTTATCAGCCTTTTCGCAGGGTAGAAGTCTAATAAACAATTTTAGATTTGGGATTTTTTGCCACTTTAATTATGTTCGCGCGACATTAAATAATTCGTGAGAGCACAAAATTGTTGTGCGCCTACCTATTTTTCGCAATCTTTGTTAAAACTTTGATTTTTTATCCAAATTTTTATTTCTCTGCTCTTTCTCTACTGAAATTTCTGATTTTTATATACAGCATTTTGCAACTAAATAAGATACACAACTAGAAAATTACAGTACAGATAATTGTAAGGGCAAGGCACTGCCTTGCCCCTACCCATATACAAATACAGTTCAGTTAAGAAAATTAATTGCTAACAAAACCAAAAAACTAGTACAAGTCGGCGTAAATAGCGCAAAGTTGGCGGTGTCGGTTTCCGTCCCGCCAAACTTTGTAAGAGAAACAGACCATCTGTAATTGCGACAAGGCTTGTGCTATAGTCATTCTCCCTTTTTACTTTTGCCGTGTTGTACTAGTTACTCAACCAAAAAAACAGAACAATAATTTTGGAGGGGGTTTGGGGGACGCAACCGTCACCCAATCGGGGGTTTGGGGGAGAATCTCCCAATTGATTTGGCTTTTTTAATCAGTGACAAATCAATCACTAATGAGCTTAACCCAAGGTATTGACCCTTTTTCTCCTTAACCGACAAGTATTTGACATTAATTTGTCAACGCGGACAAATAATGTGGCAATCTACAAATGTCGATTGCCAAATTAAATGACCACTTGACAAATTAATGTCCTTAAAAATATTCAGCTTAAAACCCTTATTTAGTAAGGGTTTTACTATTTTAACCTCAAGATAGCCGACTAGAGACTTATTGCCAAAATAGCTGTCCTCTCTTGGAATTTTGACACAATATTTGTCCTCTCTTGAAAAATACTCCCAACCAATATTTTTACCAAAATTGACAAAATAAATGTCCTTCAAATAGTACAATACAACTACGTTTGTATTGAACATATATGTAAATATGCTGGACGATCATCTAAATGGTGAGCAAGAGCCAGAAATTAATGAGATAGTGACTGAACTATCAGCAGATGATAGGCATTTGCTCGATCTGATTCAAAAATTGCTAGAACCATGCGATCGCATCACCTATGGAGAAAGACAAAGGGAAGTCGCAGCTAAACTAGGCAAGTCTGTGCGGACGGTAAGGCGACTGGTCAAAAAATGGGAAGAGGAAGGTTTAGCTGCACTTCAAACCACAACACGGGTTGACAAAGGCAAACATCGAATAGATTCTGATTGGCAACAGTTCATTATCAAGACATATAAGGAAGGCAATAAAGGTAGTAAGCGAATTACTCCCCAACAAGTTGCCATCAGAGTACAAGCAAGGGCTGCTGAATTGGGGCAACAGAAGTATCCCAGTTATAGGACTGTCTACAGAGTTCTACAGCCAATTATTGAGGAGCAAGAACAAAAAGCAGGTGTGAGAAGTCGAGGTTGGCATGGTTCTCGATTATCAGTTAAAACCCGCGATGGCAAAGACTTATCAGTAGAATACAGCAACCATGTTTGGCAGTGTGACCATACCCGTGTAGACCTATTACTAGTAGATCAGCATGGTGAACTTTTGGGTCGTCCTTGGCTGACAACAGTTGTAGATACTTACTCCCGTTGCATCATAGGAATTAACTTAGGCTTTGATGCTCCGAGTTCTCAGATAGTGGCATTAGCGTTGCGTCATGCAATATTGCCTAAGCATTATGGGTCAGAATATGGACTCCATGAAGAATGGGGAACCTATGGTAAACCAGAACATTTTTATACTGATGGCGGTAAAGATTTTCGCTCAAACCATTTGCAACAGATAGGTGTGGAATTAGGATTTGTTTGTCATTTACGCGATCGCCCCAGTGAAGGTGGCATTGTTGAGCGTCCCTTTGGAACTTTTAACACCGACTTATTTTCCACTTTGCCTGGATATACAGGATCAAATGTCCAAGAACGTCCTGAGCAAGCTGAGAAAGAAGCTTGTCTGACTTTAAGGGAGTTAGAACGTTTGCTGGTGCGTTACATCGTGGATAAATACAATCAACGTCCTGATGCGCGTCTAGGCGATCAAACACGCTATCAACGGTGGGAAGCAGGGTTAATTGCTTCTCCCAATCTAATTTCAGAAGAAGAATTACGTATCTGCCTGATGAAGCAAACTCGACGCTCCATTTATAGAGGTGGATATCTACAATTTGAAAATTTGACATATCGGGGAGAAAACTTGGCAGGTTATTCAGGTGAAACTGTTGTACTGCGTTATGACCCTAGAGATATTACAACTGTGTTGGTGTACCGCCAGAAAGGTAATAAAGAAGAGTTTCTAGCAAGGGCATTTGCTCAGGATTTGGAGACTGAGCAATTATCTCTGGATGAGGCTAAAGCTAGTAGTCGCAAGATTCGGCAAGCAGGAAAGATGATTAGCAATCACGCAATGTTGGCAGAAGTGCGCGATCGCGAAACATTCATTACCCGAAAGAAAACCAAAAAAGAACGTCAAAAAGCAGAACAGGCTGTAGTTGAAAAGGCTAAAAAACCTGTGCCTGTTCAACCAGAGGAAGAAATTGAAGTGGCATCTGTTGACGGTGAGACAGAATACCAGATGCCAGAGGTATTTGATTACGAACAAATGCGTGAAGATTACGGGTGGTAAAAAATGACTTTAAAACAAGCTCAAACAGTTGCACAACAATTAGGTGATATTCCAGTAAATGGTGAAAAATTACAAGTAGAAATTGATAGATTGAACCGGAAGACTTTTATCCTCTTGGAGCAAGTTAAAATTCTTAATGACTGGCTAGAAGGAAAGCGTCAAGCTCGTCAGTCTGGTCGTATTGTAGGAGAGTCCAGAACTGGTAAAACAATGGGTTGTGATGCCTACAGACTTCGGCATAAACCCAAGCAAGAAGTAGGAAAACCACCATTAGTACCTATTGCTTTTCTCGAAGACATACCCTCCGAGTGTAGTGCTAAGGATTTGTTCAATGAGATTCTTAAGCATTTAAAGTATCAAATGACTAAGGGAACTGTAGCTGAGATTAGAGAACGTACATTTCGGGTTCTTAAGGGTTGCGGGGTTGAGATGCTAATCATTGATGAAGCTGACCGCTTGAAACCCAAAACTTTTGCTGAAGTGCGAGATATTTTTGACAAGTTGGAAATTGCGGTGATTTTGGTGGGTACGGACAGATTAGACGCTGTAATCAAGCGAGATGAGCAAGTTTATAACCGTTTTCGTGCATGTCATCGTTTTGGTAAGTTTTCTGGGGAAGATTTTAAGCGAACTGTGGAGATTTGGGAAAAACAAGTTTTAAAACTGCCAGTTGCTTCTAATCTTTCCAACAAGACGATGCTCAAAACTTTAGGTGAGGCAACAGGGGGTTATATTGGTTTGCTGGATATGATTTTGAGAGAATCAGCAATTCGGGCTTTAAAGAAAGGATTACCAAAGATTGACTTAGAAACCCTAAAGGAAGTAGCAGCAGAGTACAAATAATGGAAGTTCCAGAGATTCAACCTTGGCTGTTTCAAATAGAACCTTTAGAGGGAGAAAGTTTGAGTCACTTTTTAGGGCGTTTTCGACGAGCAAATGATTTAACGCCTACTGGGTTAGGTAAAGCAGCAGGACTTGGCGGTGCGATCGCACGTTGGGAAAAATTTCGGTTTAATCCGCCTCCTACCCCTCAGCAGTTGGCAGCATTAGCTGTTGTGGTAGCGGTTGATGTCGATAGGTTAAAGCAGATGTTGCCACCTCTTGGTGTGGGCATGAAAATGGAGCCGATTCGGTTATGTGCAGCTTGTTATGTTGAGTCGCCTTGTCACAAGATTGATTGGCAGTTGAAGGTGACACAAAGATGTGCGAGCCACAATTTAACTTTGTTATCAGAATGTCCAAACTGTGGGGCAAGGTTTAAACATCCGGCGTTATGGGTATATCCCTGGTGTCATAGGTGTTTTTTTAGGTTTACCGATATGGTGAAATACCAGAAATTTGTATACTCTTCGTTATAGAGCAATTTGATAAATATTAGATTTGTAATAATCAAAAATAAGATAAAAATGTCTGAAATTTCATCAAATAAAAAGAATAATCAATCAGATTTTGAGCGATTATTTATTAATTACATTTTTTCTAATAAAAAATTAAGGCAAATATATGAATGCTTAGAGGTACAACAGCAATCAGGTCAAATTAATCTAACTATAGATGAACCGTTAACAGGAAAGTCTATAGCTTGTCAAATTGACAGTCAATCAGATTTTAAGCTATTATTTATTAATTACATTTTTTCTAATAGACAATCAAGGCTATTATATGAATGGTTAGACGTACAACGGCAATCACGTCATAATAATCTAATCATAGGTGAACCCTCAATAGGAAAGTCTATAGCTTGTCAAATTTACGCTTATAAGAATAAAATTCAGCACCTAATAGATACCTCACCTATTGTACCTATTGTCTATATTGATCCACCATTTTGTGCTAGTGCTAAAGACATCTTCCTAGCAATTATTGGGTTCTTAGATAGCGCAAGTACAGACTTGCATTTAGCAGCTTTACGAGAGAAAGCGCGTTGCCTATTGAAAGATTGTGGAGTAGAAATGTTAATTATTGATGATACTGTCCACTACAGTAATAAAGTTTTCACTGATATTATATCTATTTGTGAACCAATAAATATTGCCGTCATTCTGGTAGGTACACAATGCCTCTACTCTTATATATACGGTAATATGCATCTTAACCCTCGGTTTAACAATATTTATCGTTTCGGACACTCGGGAGTAGATGCAACAGAGCCACTTATAACCTTCTACTAGGAAAAATATGTATAAAACTTAACAAAGCATTAAATTTAGTAGGCGAACCAATGTTCGATATTGTGAACCAAACTTGTCAAAGGTATCATTGAAGGATAGAAACGTATTTTTAAAGCGCTAGCTATACAAGCTTGGAAAGATGGATTGAGGAATATTGAGGTAGCAATCTTAAAAAAATTGTACAGTGTCACATGTGATAGCAGTTCAATAAACTATGTAGGAAGGTTGAAATTTTTGACATTTTGGATTGATACTTGGTATAAGCTATATTTTGTAAAATTTATATAAGTTAAGTAGCAAAGTATCACAAGTTTCCGTGATTGTAAGCCTGTATAATCCCTTAGTATTTTCCGCAATGTTTAGCCACCAATAATCCCCCCTTACTTTACTGGAGAAAAAAGTAGCAAAGGGGGATATTGTATGTTCCAACGAACAAGAGAATTGATATTTAGTTAGGGCTAATCCAGGATCGTGGCAGTAGATATTCCTCAGTGAGCGCAAGTAAGTAATCAGAGCATCCTGAATGCGATCGCTTATAGTTTCTATGATGAAACGATATTGGATGAGAAAAGAACATTGGATTAAAATGCGTTAGCAAAGCTCCTCTGAAAGAGGCTCGCTAAAAATTAAATTGACCCCGAAAATGACTAAATTATGGGGTAATTTACTCTAGTTGCTCGACTGCCGGATTGAAAATGATTGTGAGGCGTTGCATTTGGTATCAGTCGGTGTAGAGCTTGGGAATGAGCTTCCGCATCACTCCGGCGGCGAAAACGAGCAACTATCTGGTGTTGCATATTAGCCCTGTTTTGTCACTCTGGCAGTAGTATAATAAGGTAAAAATGCTAGAACCAAGACACAGAGCATGGTACAGCCCCGTCCAGCCGCACCAACAGTCAAATTTGTGGACGAATATTGCCAGTGGTATAAAAGTCTGTTTCCAGATGTTAGGAGTTTCGAGGCTTTTAAATATCTCCATGTAGGCTGCATTTCTGATCTAAAACGTAAAACATTGCCAGAAATAGCAAAAATCGTAGGATTAGATAACCAGCAAGGGTTGCATCATTTTCTAACTACATCACCTTGGGATATAGAAAAGTTAAGAACCTTAAGGTTAGAGTTAATTTTACAAGTGCTAAAAGGTAGACCAATCATTTTAATTATTGATGAGACAGGGGATAAAAAGAAAGGGAGCAAGACAGATTATGTGAAACGGCAGTATATAGGAAATTTGGGAAAAACAGATAATGGAATTGTGGCAGTGACAGTATATGGTGTTTTCTGTGGGATGACATTTCCATTACTGTTTGAAGTGTATAAACCCAGGGAAAGATTACAGGCAGGAGATAAGTACCGCACTAAACCAGAAATAGCAGCAATACTGATAAAAAAGCTACAATCAATGGGTTTTAAATTCAACTTAGTACTTGCAGATAGCTTATATGGAGAGAGTGGTAAGAATTTCATATCTGTATTAGATGAACTAAACTTGAACTATATAGTAGCGATTCGGTCAAATCATTATGTAGAAATACTTCCACGACAACATATTCAATATTTAAAGTGGCAGAAGTTTCAAAGGGTATTCTCTGACTTGAGTCGGGAAAATCGATTTATTAGAGAAATTATTCCGGGAAAACGTGGAGAACTTAGATATTGGCAAATTACTACAGATCCAGAAAATTTGCCTGATAACACTACTTGGTATGTGATGAGTAAATATCCAGACATTACGCCAAGAGAAGTTGGAAATTTTTACGGTTTAAGAACTTGGGTCGAGTACGGGTTAAAACAAAGTAAGAATGAATTAGGTTGGTCAGATTTTCGCCTGACTCACTACCCAGATATTGAGCGATGGTGGGAAATTATTTGCAGTGCTTATTTAATGGTTAGTCTGCATTCGGAGCAACTGTTTCAGTCTCCATCACAACGAGAGTCAAAATTTGTTTCACATCCTTGGTGGGATAATGGAAATGGCTGGAAGAACATTCTTAACAATCTTCGTTTGATTATTCAACCTTTTACTTTATTTAATCTGATATATCCCTGGTTAACGGTTTTTCCTATTCCTCAATTAGCTTTGGGTTTTTTTAAACTTCAATCTATTATTTATAGCCTCACCAGTTCAATTTTTATATCCCTGATTCACCCTGATTTCTACTTTTCCTCTGCCTAGAGTGACAAAAGAGGGTTAGGAAAATGGCGAACTATACACCAAGGATTCAGCTTTTCAATGTAGGTCACAAAAACCTCCCGATCATACCTATGATTTAGCTAGTGAATTGCAGTTGAAGAATAGACAAAAGTTGCTTGAACATTCCCAAAACTAAAGCCACCCTACTGTGAGAGTGGCTGGTGAAAAAATGTCAGGATGACATTGCAATTGGTTGACCTTTCGATTCCTACTTATGTCCTGTCAGAGAACAGAGTATTTTCAGAAATTCTTCGGGAATTTCCTCGAAGTGTTCTAGCAGGAAGTCCATCAAGGCAAGATGGCGCAAATCGCTGGGCATAGGACTGCTCCTCTAAGTCACAGAGAGCAATACGAGCAACGGCGCTCCCAAAAGATAATCTTTTACTATGCTACAAAGTATCAAATGACAAAGGGAACAGTAGCGGAGATGAGAGACAGAAAGCTACTGTCCAAGTTTCATGGGAAATACCTGAAGCGAACTGTAGAAATTTGGGAAAAGAAGGTTTTGCAGTTACCAGTTGCTTCACATACAATCTTCAGCATCGCTGGAAAGATTGTATGTGAAGCAACTGGGGATTATATTGTTTAATTGATATGATTCTGAGAGAGGCAGCAATAAGTGCATCGAAGAAAAAATTACAAAAGATCGATTTGGCAAAACTTCAGGAAGTAACAGAAGAATACAAATAATGGAAGTAGTAGAAATTCAACTTTGGTTATTTCAAGTAGAACCATTAAAAGGAGAAAGTCTTAGTCACTTTTTAGGACGCTTTCGACGAGCAAATGGGTTAACGCCTGCTAGGTTAGGTAAGGAAACAGGACTTGGGAGCGCGATCGCACGTTGGGAAAAATTTCGGTTTAATCCTCCTCCTACCCCTGAACAGTTAGAAGCATTAGCTGTTGTTTTAGGGGTTGATGTGGATAGGTTAAAGCAGATGTTGCCACCTGCTGGAGTGGAAATAAAAAGGGAAACTGTTCGGCTATGTGCTGCTTGTTATGTTGAGTCGCCTTATCACAAAATTGAGTGGCAGTTGAAGGTGATACAAGGATGCCTGAGCCACGATTTAACCTTGTTGTCAAAATGTCCAAACTGTGGGGCAAAATTTAAGACTCCAGCAGTGTGGCAGGATAGTTCATGCCAGCAATGTTCTCTGACTTTTGCTGATATGGTAAAGTATCAAAAGTCTTATTGATTACTGACTTAGTACAATCATAAATAATATTTTTCAAATGTTAATCAGTAATAATCCCCCCTTGCTTTGATGAAAAAAAGGTGGCAAGGGGGGATATTTTATGTTTCAACAGATAAGAAAACTCACTACAAATTAAATTTGCTCCCAGAATGACCGAATTATGGAGTAATTTGCTCTGGTTGCTCGACTGCCGCATTAAAAATGATTGAGAAAGTTGCATTTGGTATCAGCCGATGTAGAGCTTGTGAATGAGCTTCTGCATCATTCCGGCGGCGAAAACGAGCAACTATCTGGTGTTGCATATTAGGAAAATGGCGGACTATACACCAAGGATTTAGCTTTTCAATGTAGGTCACAAAAACCTCCCGATCATACCTATGATTTAGCTAGTGAATTGGAGTTGAAGAATAGACAAAAGTTACTTAAACATTCCCAAGACTAAAGCCACCCTACTGTGAGAGTGGCTGGTAAAGAAATGTCAGGATGACATTGCAATTGGTTGACAGTTCGACTTCCCTCACCGTCAATTTTTCGATTCCTACTTATGCCCTGTGAGAGAACAGAGTATCTTCAGAAATTCTTCGGGGATTTCCTCGAAGTGTTCTAGCAGGAAGTCCATGAGGGCAAGATGGCGTAAATCACTGGGCATGGGACTGCGGTAATTACGTCCCTTGGAAAACCAACGCCTGACAGTTGAAAGTGAACGGGAGCAAATCCGAGCGATCGCTTCGTGATTGACATCCCATTTGGCATAAAAATTCTTGGGTGTCATTCCTAGTTGACAATGGCTATATAGATCAATCAAATTTTGCTCTCGTGCTTGTAAAGGACGCGGATTAGTCATAGCATTGGTTCCGCTTCCAATGGTTCTAAATCTTCTTCCCAGGCAATATCGGCAGATGCCCAAGCGGTACTGGGGCTATCTTTGCTCAAGCAAATGAGGTAACACCAAGTCCAGCAGCAAAGATGGGGAGCAAAGCTATAAAATCTGCCGATCGCAGTTCCCCAATCGGTGTCAGAACCAATCCAACGCAATTTATCGCCATACAAAAAGCGGGGTGTCTTTGCTGTATTAGGAAAGTCTTCGGGTAAATCAACAGAACTCGGAGAAAATTTCTGGTTAATTAATCTTGGGAGTAAATCCTGGCGATTGAGCGCCATCGCACTCAAATAATTAGCAATCAGTTCGGCATCGATACTCTGAGTTAGTTGAGAAATCAACAACGCTGCTAAACTTTCTTGTTCTTGCTGTTGACAGTAATTGCTGAGTTTCGCCAATACTTCAGCAATACCGAAGTCATCTAAGGCTTGTTGATAACCTCTGTATTGATCTGTTTTGTGGCAAACAGGTCTTAACATGGAATATGTCTCCTGTGAAAGGGAGCCAGAAGCCAGCGTCAGCCGTGGAAAGTTGTGCGCTGGCTTTTGACTTATCAGTAATTATACATAAATTTGATGTATTTCTATTTAAATTTATTTGTTTTTAGTGATTTAATATAAAAATACATAGTAAATCTGATAATAATCACATGGGGAAAGTAACACTGAGTATTTACATGGAAGAAGAAGACAAAGAAGCTCTGCAACAACTGGCGGATGCAGAGGAGCGTTCTTTGTCGCAAATGGCGGTGTTAATTCTCAAACGAGCGATTAGACAAGCGCAGGCGGATGGAACGATTTCGCCGCCTGGTAAGGGGAAGTGAGGCGATGATCGTCCGTTGAGAAAAGTTTCGGTTTAACCCCCCTGCTTCTCGCCAGCAGTTGGAGGCATTAACTAGGGTTCTAAGGGTTTGGGGAGATGAAAAACAAACAAAAAATCTCTAATATTTTCTTTACTTGATTTCTACTTTTATCCTCCTTTTTCGCTTTCATGTTGTGCTGGAAGTGCAACACGCCCATGATAACTGTAGTAACGTTGGAAGAAGTCTTCTAAATAGGGACTTACAAAGACGCTGCGCCTTTGAACTTTATTTATACTTATTTGATAGTATAAAAACTCCGGGTCTACTGCAAAAACTTTCTTAAAGTCTGCGGTTAACTCTGCTAATCCTTCTTTTGTTAAATCACACTCTAAAGGTATTTTTTCAAAAAAATGAAACTGCTTATTACAATTTGTTTTGACAAGATTCCATTTTTCAGAATTCATCTGATACGTATTTCTATCCTGTCTAATTTCTTGAGCTTGATATATCTCACAACAAAGTATGGAGTTCAATAGTTTATTCTGTTTATCTGTTGTTTGCCTAGCTTTATAATCCCAATCTAGGTCACAATCTTGACTAACAACAATTGCGTAAGGATGAATTATTGGTTTAAACTGCGTTTTATCTAGCTCTGGCGATGCTTCGTTAGGAACAGGTATAAACTGTATTACTCCCGTTAAAATTTCCCCTTGTCTAAGAGCTTCTTTTTCATCAGAGGCTCGATAAATTAAACTTTTGGGCATGATGAAAGCTATTCAAAATCAATAATTAAAGGTGGTCTGACTTCGCTAGGCAATAAGTTGCCAGTAATTACTCCTAAACTTTGGGGTAAGGTAGTTTGTTGTAAATCAGACCCACTATCGTTATAGTATTCCACCATCCTTTCAAGCGCTTCTGATGCTTCTTGTAAACCTTCTGTTGTAGAAGTCGCAAAAAGCATACTAATTAAACTTAAACATTTGACTAATAGAACGCTATTTTGATGTAATTGGCTGGGCAATTCAGCCGTAAAAGGTGACTCTATCGATATTCTAATATTTAAATTTGCTGTATTAAGTGATAAAGTTTCCCAAGGAGATATTTGGGTAGGAGTGGATATTACTTCGTACCTTTGCCCTATTATATTATTGTTTTTAGCACCACCAGTTATTATTTGCATAGAGTTATATGGTTTGAGGTCGCATTGCACTGTGTAATTCTTCGGTGATACTCCAGCGGAAAAGATTTCTGGCTGTACGATTTGCTTGGTCGAATGTATTCCAGACATTTTCACCTCTTTCTAACTTTCTCTCTGTAAAAAAATCAGCGTCTAATAAATAAGCTGTTTCATCGATATTTTTTTCTATGTCTCTAATTTGAACAAGTCCATGATTAAAATTAACTTGACCAAATTCAGTTCGTAATTGTAAATTTTTGACAAAATTTATTATCGATTCTTCTAACTCTGGAGTATGTAGTTCAGATGCAATATATTTAGGTATTAATTCAATCCATTCTTTGTTGGTAATGTTTAGCTTTGACCTAATGATTAAATCCCGATATCTTAAACCTATTCTTGAATAAAATGATGGATTATATATTTTCTCGAAAATTTCTACAGCATTTTTAAATCTTTCAATAAATTTTTCATATCTTTCATATTTGTTAGTAACAAGTGTAATGGAGTTTTTGTCTATAGAAAGCTGCCAACTTAAATCTTCTGATTTAAACTGATATGTCACCTCACTAGCAATGTTTGAGTTAAATTGGGTTAAAAGGTTTGATAATTCAACTGGTATTTGCAAGTTTCTAGAAGCTTCAAAAATAGGGTATTCAAATCTTACGCTATCTTGAAAATCTACAGGTTCTTGACTTGTAATTTTCAGAATAGTTGGAAATCTAATTTGAGCAATCACCTCGATTAGAGGATTGTACTCATAAATGACTCTTTCATAATCTGGGAGCTTCATCTTTAAAAAATGCTAAGACCAAGTGAGACAACCTTTTATCTTATAGAGTAGCCTAATTCTGAGCATTAGTCAGTGATGTTTCCCACACTTAAAAGTGATAGCTGGCAATTTTATTGCTGGCTATAGGTAAAGTTTATGTTCCCGTTACCTCTGACATCCGGAAACACAAGGATTAGAACCCAATGAATATGGCTATTTCTGGTTAAAGTTGTTCTTCGTGAACTATTTTCACAAACGCCCGTAAATTCCTCTCCCTCTCCTCTCTATCAGGCAAATCAGCAGATAGAAAGCACTTAAACACCTTGGCGTGGTTTGGTAAGAGCAAATGTACTAGTTCATGAACAATAACGAACTCTCCTACTTCTTTTGGCAAATCTAATAACTCTGTGTTAAGTGTCAAGCTTCCTGTAGTGATAGAAATTGATTGGCAAAGGTATTTTTATCAACATCGAGCTTTTGGCGTTCTTCCTCTGCTTCGACACATACGTTGGCTATTTCATCTAATTGAACTAAAGTCTCGTGTGCTTCTATTTGGCGGTTTTTAAAGGCTTGACGAACTTTTTCGGCGCGATCGCATCTCGCTCCCGCACCCAACCCACTTACACTTCGCTGACAGTTTTTGCCTCTAGGTTCTCGGTGATACTTTGGAAGAGTTCCAACGCTGCTTCTAAATCCTCAGCAATCTCTAAAGCTAAAACATCCGGTGCTGGGAGGTTATCAGAGTCTTCTAAACTCTCATCCCTCAGCCAGAAAATATCCAGACTGACTTTATCGCGTTGTATCAGTTCTTCATAGCTAAAGGCTCGAAACCTTTCTGTTTCCTGGCGTTCCTGCCGATTTTGAGCATTAAAGCATTGGATAAAGTCTTGCAAGTTCTCGTAGCGGAGGGGATTGGTTTTCAGGGTAAAGTGCTGATTGGTTCTGAAATCGTAAATCCACAGTTTTTTAGTCCAGGGATCGGCGCTAGCGGGTTTGCGGTCAAAGAATAACACGTTAGCTTTGACACCTTGAGCGTAGAATATACCTGTTGGCAATCTCAGCAGGGTATGTACATCACATTCGTGCAGTAATTTCTTGCGGATGGTTTCACCAGCACCACCTTCAAACAGGACGTTATCAGGAACGACAACCGCAGCTTTACCATTGATTTGCAGTAGGGTTTTGACGTGCTGGAGAAAGTTTAGCTGTTTGTTAGATGTGGTAGCCCAAAAGTCATCACGGCGATAAACGACCTTTTCTTTGTCTGCTTTGCCATCGTCGTTGAAAACAGTGATGCTGCTTTTTTTACCGAAGGGTGGATTTGTTAATACTAATTCAAAGCGATCGCCTGGATCTGCCATTAAGCTATCTTTAGCATCAACAGGACTTTCATCACCAGCAATACCGTGTAAATACAGATTCATCGCACAGAGGCGCACTACCCCATCAGCAACATCAAATCCTTTAAAGGTTTGATTTTTCAGGAATTGCTTTTGGGCTTTATCGAGTTTGTAATTTTTGGTAATGGTGTCATTAGCCACCAAGAAAAAACCACCTGTACCGCAAGCAGGATCGCAGATACGTTGTCCTGGTTGGGGTTGCATGACTTCGACAATGGCTTTAATTAATGCCCTTGGCGTAAAATACTGACCTGCACCGCCTTTGACATCTTCAGCGTTCTTTTGCAGCAATCCTTCGTAAATTTCCCCTTTTACGTCGATATCTAAACCAATCCAAGTTTCTGAGTTGATGAGTTCTACCAGTCGCTTGAGTTTGGCGGGGTCTTGAATTTTGTTTTGCGATTTGCGAAAGATAACGCCCAATAGCCCTTTTTCTTTACCCAGGTTTTCTAAGGTGTGGCGGTACTGGGTTTCTAAAGCATCACCGTCTTGCGATCGCAGTGCTTCCCAACTGTATTCTGTAGGAATGGTGGAACGTTTGCCCAAAGGTGGGGGAAGTTGGTTTTGTTCTTCCACCATCTTCAGGAACAGCAGATAGGTAAGCTGTTCTACATAGTCACTGTAGCTAACGCCATCATCGCGGAGGACGTTGCAGTAATTCCAGAGTTTTTGAACGATGGTAGAAGATTCGTTAGCCATTGAGTGATGCTACAGGGAGTTTTACTAGTAACGAAGCATTATATATTTTTGAGATGGCGATCGCGGCGAAGACAGTCTCAAATTAATATTCGGTCGCTCACTTCCAGCCTCACCTATTGTCTACCTGACGAACGCATCGCTGCGAAACATCCCAAAGCTTGAGTATATTACAGTCATTAGGTGTATTTTTTCGAGAATGATTGAGAAAGTATAAAATAAAACTTTTTTTGACGGTAGATCATTTTCAATTAAGTAATTAACCCTTAGTTAGCAAGATAGCTCTGTGCTTTCGGAGTATCCTAATGAGTTTCATTAACCTGGATCTGGTTTTCAGCGCAATTACTAGCATCGCCAATCCTTTGATTAAAGAAAAAATTCTGCGTAGTGAGACAGTAATTAAGTTACTCCAGCAATTTAACCTCGATCCAGAGCATCCACCTGCTGATTTTAGTGGTGTTTACGCTTATGCCTTAGTAGAATACGGTGTAGGCAAACCAAAACCATTACTAGAATTATTCCGACAAGAAGCAATTAAACAAGCTTTTCGCACAGCATTAGACCACAATAACCCCTCAATTCTGCTGTCTGAAGTTGATGCTTTTCTCGATGCCTATACATTGGGCGATGATATCAGAGGTTTGGAACTTGATGTTAGGCGAGAGGTAGCTGAATTTGCGACGGTATTTATCGAAGTGGCGAAACGTAGTCGCACACCTGCTGATGTGTTGATGAACCAGAAAATTGGTTCTCTACATAAAAGGATTGCGAGTATCCAAGAACAATTGGAAAGATTGCCGACGTTGGAGGGAATTCGGACAGAAATAGCAAGGTTGGCAGTAAATAATTATCCTGCACTACCCTCAAGTGTCACTGAAAATCAATGTAGAGCGATCGCACTAGCCCAGCAGATGCGAGGATGGTTTGAAACCTTGGGCTATGACTTTGAAAAATATGAAATCTGGGCAGAAGAATATTTTGAATGGATAATTCAGATTCCAGTACGTCGCAGTTATGACCGTGTTCTTATCCGTGGCGTGGCTGGAGAAATTGGACTGAGTGATGTGATGGCGTTGCGTTCCTCAGTTGAGGCGCAAAAAACTGATGAAGGATGGTTAGTAACAACCCGCCGCATTTCCCGTGCTGCAAGGGATGAAGTCAAAAAGGAAGCAAATCGTCATCTTGATTGTTTCACTTTTGACGAACTAATTGACTTGGATGCAGACTTTAATGCCTATCTGGACTGGTTAGAAGCGGAAATCAAACGCCGAAAAATTGATACTAAGTATGTACCCCTTGCTTGTACAAAAGAAGAAATTGACCCGGTGACTAAGCAGCGAATCGGGGTGAGTCGTTATGAAGAAGAAGACGGCTGGATTGATGGCTATATTGACTTGTGGCTTGATGACCCTGCAAAAGAGCATATTTCCATTTTGGGAGAATTTGGTACAGGTAAAACTTGGTTTGTCTTTCACTATGCTTGGACTGCACTGCAACGTTACCGTGATGCCCAAAAACGTGGTGTTGAACGTCCCCGTCTGCCTTTAGTAATTACTTTGCGTGACTTTGCCAAGGCGTTAAATGTAGAAAATGTTTTGGCAGGATTCTTTTTTACCCAACATAATATCCGCATCAACAGCGAAGTTTTTGACCAACTCAACCGCATGGGTAAATTGCTGCTAATTTTCGATGGCTTTGACGAAATGGCAGCAAAAGTTGACCGCCAACAGATGATTAACAACTTCTGGGAACTGGCAAAGGTGGTAGTTCCTGGTGCTAAAGTTATCCTTACTTGTCGTACTGAGCATTTTCCAGAGGCGAAGGAAGGACGCGCTTTACTCAATGCAGAATTGCAGGCTTCAACTAAAAAATTAACTGGTGAAACACCGCAATTTGAAGTCTTGGAATTGGAGAAATTCAACAATGAGCAAATTCGGCAGGTGTTGTCATACCAAGCTGAAGCAGCGACAGTTGAACAAGTAATGGGCAATGGGCAATTATTAGACTTAGCCCGTCGTCCAGTGATGACTGACTTAATCTTGGAAGCATTGCCAGATATTGAGGCGGGTAAACCTGTGGATATGTCACGGGTTTATCTCTATGCAGTGCGGCGCAAGATGGAACGGGATATCAAGGCAGAGCGTACTTTTACTTCTTTAGCAGATAAGCTGTACTTTTTGTGCGAACTTTCTTGGGAAATGCTGTCTAGTGACCAAATGAGCCTGAATTATCGGCTGTTCCCAGAACGTATCCGCCGCTTATTTGGTTCTAGTGTTCAAGAAGAGAAGGATTTAGACCATTGGCATTATGACATGATGGCGCAGACGATGCTTGTCCGCAATGCTGATGGTGACTATACTCCAGCGCATAGATCACTGTTAGAGTTTTTTGTAGCGTATAAATTTGCGGCAGAGTTAGGGGCGTTGGCGAGTGATTTTACTGAATTGGCACAAGCTCGATCGCTTGTAGATAAAACTGTCGTGCCTACTGATTATACGTGGTCTGGTTATTTTTCGCAGCAAGGGAGTGGTGAGGCGATGCCTGCGGCAACCCCTTTGGGGAACGCACCACTCAAAGCATTTACAAGTGAGTCTTTGAATAAGTTGAGGCAGACTTTTGGCAAAGCGCCACTTACTAAAGCAGTAATGGATTTACTTTTACCAATGTTGAGTAACAGTGAGTCTCTGATTAATGCGATTGAGGTAACGCGAGGTAAAAGCGAAAATGAAGCTGATTATGTTGGCGGAAATGCAGCAACATTGGCAGTAAAAGTAGATAAAACTGCTTTGGAGGATAGAGATTTAAGCCAAGTGGTTGTTAAAAGAGCAGATTTTACTGGTGCAATTTTACGAAATGTTAATTTTGCCGATGCAAATTTAGCAAATTCAGTTTTTACAAATACTTTAAGTCAAATTTTTTCGGTAGCATTTAACTCCAATGGGCAGTTTTTAGCAATGGGTGATGGTGCAGGTATTCGTTTGTGGCGAATTACTGACAAACAACAAATTATGACTTTTAACGGGCATCAAAATTTGGTATATTCAGTAACTTTTAGCCCTGATGATCAAATGCTTGTTAGTGTAAGTAGTGACTGTACTGTAAAGCTTTGGGATGTCAGAACGGGAAAATGTATGCAAACGTTACTTGGCCATACTGCTACAGTTAGAACAATAGCATTTAGCCCGAATGCTCAAGTTATTGCCAGTGGGAGCGAAGACAAAACAGCAAAATTGTGGGATGTAAAAACTGGCGAATGTTTGATAACCTTTTCAGTGCAAGATAGTCTTGTAAGGGCAATTGCATTTAGTCCCAATGGTGAAATACTTGCTTTTACCGATAGTAATTATACGATTAATTTATGGAATACCCGTATATCTCAGATCCAAAAGATTTTACAAGGACATACTAGTTATGTAAGAGCGATTACTTTTAGCCCTAATGGAAAAATTATTGTAACTTGTAGTCATGACCGCACAATCAAACTATGGGATATCAACACTGGAGAATGTCTAAAAACTTTGCAGGGACACAAAGATGTAGTTAACTCAATTGCTTGTGATTCCAATGGTAAAATTTTGGCTAGTGGTAGCACCGACCGTACAATCAAGCTATGGGATATAAACACAGGTGAATGCCTTACAACTCTAAAAGAGCATGATAATTGGGTACAATCTGTTGCTTTTAGCCCTGATGGTCAAACTTTAGCTAGTGGAAGTCAAGACCATTCGGTAAAGCTATGGGATGTAAACACAGGCGAATGTATTTACCGTTTTCAAGGATATGCTAATTGGTTAAAGTCGGTTGTATTTCACCCTAACGGACAACTCATTGCTAGTGGTGGACAAGACCAAATAGTTAGATTGTGGGATATCAATACAGGTAAATGTACAAAAGAGTTACAGGGGCATAATGATTGGATACGATGTTTAGCCTTTAGCCCCGATGGTCAAATTCTCGCCAGTGGAAGTGGTGACTTTACAATTAGATTATGGGATGTTCAAACTGGAGAATGTACCAAAATTTTACAAGAAGATACTGGAAAATTATTTTCGATAGTATTTAGTCCTGATGGACTTAAACTAGCAATTGCTTCTGGTCGGACAATACAGCTTTGGGACTTTAATACAAAACAAAATATTTATGAAATAAGAGCGCATACTCGCTCTATAACAAAACTTTCTTTTAGTTGTGATGGTCAAATTATTGCCAGTCTTAGTTATGATGACACTGTAAAACTTTGGGATGTTTCAACGGGTAAATGCCTTAAAACTCTAACAGGAGAGAAAAAGAAAAATTGGTCAAGAGCGGGTGCTTTTAGCTCTGACATAAAAATTGTCGCTACCTGTAGTGATGACTATATAGCAAAGCTTTGGAATATTTATACTGGTCAATGTTTAATGACTTTGGAGGAACATACTGGACAAATCAAGGTATTTGCTTTTAGTTTTGATGGTCAGATTCTTGCTACTGGAAGTGATGATTTAAGTATAAAGCTTTGGAATGTACATACAGGTAAATGTTTAATCACATTGCAGGGACATACTAGAACAATATCATCAATTAGTTTTAGTCCCAAGGGTAAAGTTCTTAGCAGTTGTGCCGAAGATGGCATAATCAAAATTTGGAACATTGAAACTGGTGAGTGTTTAAAAACCTTGAGAAGCGATCGCCCTTATGAACGCATGAACATTACAGGCGTTAAAGGCTTAACTGAAGCTGAAAAAGGCACACTTAAAGCATTAGGTGCGGTGGAAGATGGAGAATAAATCTGGGAGATATGCAAGCGATGTTGAGGCGATCGCACTACCCGTCCCTTTACACTAATACAGTAATAGCGATCGCATTCCCAATTCTGGCACGTTTGTAATGTGCGATCGCACCCCCCATCCTTTTACACTAATACAGTAAGAGCGATGTCTGACGACAAGCCACTGCGTGTCTACGCTTCCCCAATTCTGATACGTATAGTAACAAACTCAATTACGCAACTTGATAAACTGTTGGCTGTGGAAGCGGTTCATTTGTGGCTTCGTAAGCCATAATTAAAGACTCTAACGCTTCAATACCGTTCGCCACAGCTTCCTCATAAGTATCGCCATGAGTGCGCCAACGCTGTCCGGGAAAATCAGGAAATCCAACTAAGAAGCAGTTATCTTCAACAGACCATTGAATTAACATTTGATACTTAAATTTACTCATCTTCCTGCTTCTCCTGCTGTTGTTTCTCCTCTACCTCTTTTATAGCTTGTTGCACATCCTTTTCTTGGTAGGGTTTAGCATCCGAACTGTCTTTCCCTGAAACCGTTAGCTTTCCAGCATATAAGGGATGTATCCAGTTAGTGTGGCTTCCTTTTCCTGGGAGTTCAGTAAAACCTACTTGGCGTAACCATTGTTTTAATTCCCTAATTTTCTTAGGCATTACTTAGATCGACTATCAACTACAGTATATTAACTTCAGTATGCGATCGCAGAAGATGTGCAAGCGATGTTAAGCTTTAAAGCGATCGCATTACCAATTCTGACACGTTTGTAATGTGCGATGCCTGCGGCGGGGCGTAGCCCATCGCATCAGTAAACCTCTTCCTCTTCGCTATACTGTGCTGGTGCTTCACCGTGAAACTCAAGAATTTTGGGCTTTTTCATTTTGGGATTAGCAGGTTCAATATTTTCTAGCTGCAAATCAAACTCCCACTCATCCAATAAATCAAAGATAAATTGCAGATGATTTCCTGTTTTCAGTGGTAATTCACCCAAGCGAAAATCGCTGGTATTTGGGGGAATATCAACAAAGGGATGGGAAAATTCAAAAGTACGTCCTAAATGGTCTTTGTAAATGAATCGGTAGAGGTGATCAAAGTCAAAATCAAATGCTTGAACAAATGCTGCGGCGACTTGATCGAGATTGAAGTTGCTAGGAATGGCTATGCGTCGCCAAGCATCCAGCAGGGTGACTTTAAAAGTATATATTGCCTCGGTAAACTCTCCTTTGGCAATGACTAAGGTTTGTTCCCATTCAGGAAAGTAGGTTTGGAGTGATGGTTTTAATTTTTCAAAAGCGATGTGGAAGTTAAGTGTAATTTCCGCATCTTCTGTGTCTGGTTCAATTTCATCATAAATTTCGGAGATTAAAGCTATCATTGCATCTCCCCAAGGACGGCGTTTTACAGTAGCTATTCGCCATCCTTTAGCAGGTTCGGGCTTTCCTGGGATGAGTTCGAGGAAGCCAAATAAATGAAACAGGCTAAGACTGTGCAAGCCAGGGTAATAGACTAATTTATCTTGTTCTGAGTAACTGTTAATATTTAAGCCTTCATCTGGAATTTCTCGCCAAAATTGCAAGCAGCGAAATAATAATCCAAAGGGGTCTCTGGATTCGCCTAAGATTTCGCTTTCTCCCCAAATTAACCAGGATTCTAAAAGTGTGAAATATTGTTCTGTTGGGTTGAAGCCTTGCCAAATTTTGAGGAGTTGTTCGTCTAATACTAATTTGTTTTTTTTGCCTTGGGAGATAACTTGAGATAGTCCAGAGGTGCGAAGGACGAAGTATAACCCGTAAATGTAGGGATATGATTTTTGTTGGGGACGCTTGAGGTTAGTTTCAATGGGGTAACTCAAGCGGGAATTGAGTTGCTGGAGGTATTTGAGAGAGAATTGATGATAAGTGCTGCTAACTTCAACGCCGTCAGGTTGCAGAAATTCTAGGATGGTTTGAAAGTCCCGCAGAATTGTTCCTGGGGAATCTTGGGTGATGGTTTGCTGTTGGAGAAGTTGCTTTTTGTCTTCCGTGAGGGTGGGGAGTTGTTCGCCCAGATGATTGGGGACGGGGAATAGTCGTTTAATCATCTAATTTCAACTCTAGTTGTGTGGCTGTAGTTTTAGATTTACGGGGTTGCTTGGATTTAATTGTAGATTGACGCTTTGGTTTTTTATCAGCTTCGCGGTTAGCTTTCTCTGCTTTGATGCGTTCTAGCAGTTTTTCGGCAGGTTCGTCGTTGGGATCTTGGGGTACGAGTTTGCCTTCAAATGCTTGTTTTAATATCGTTTGTCGGAGCTTTTCAGCACGTTTGAGGTTAGTTTCTATGGTTTTTTCAATTTCTTCAAGAACGGAGAAACAGAGTTCAACTTCTTCTGTGACTGTAACCATAAGTTTGCCGGAGCGGCAGGTTTATGGTTTCAAACCCCGGAGCAGGTAAGGATGGAAAATTAGTTCTCATTTATGGGTGGCAGGAAATCAGAGGGCGTATTGGCAGCCAAATCATCGACATCATCAAACCACATACACTGCCAGACAAGCTTGTTGCTTTGATGAGAGTGCATAGGAGTAATCAAAAGCTGTCGCCAAAAATCAACGCTGTGAGTTTGTTCATTGGCTAGTTGGTTGAGTTTCTGGCTACCTAACCACAGATGACAGATTGAGCAATACCCTGGACGAGAATACCTGGATAATGGTGGAAATTTTTCGTGACAGTGAGGGCATTCCTCAATCAAGGGCTGATGGTCATGCTCAGGGCATTCCTCAATTGTGTTAACTAACCATAACAGTGGATTGTAGATGACTCGATTGTTGACAAACCAGTGGTCATAACATACGGGACACCAAGCTTGATGCAAACGCAAAATGCTAAACTCGAAAAAAATGCTGGCCCATTTTAATGGCCATAAACAAGATAAATCTTGACGCCAGGTCAATTCTTTTAGAGCTTGAATTAGAGTGGTAGCAATGTCAATTCTTTTTTCGTTGGTAGAGGTGAAAAAATCTTGATCTCTAAATAAATGATTAATGATGTTTATAGAACTAACACTGCTTCTTTTATGCCTCATCAATGGAATAACTTTTGATAAAACTAGTTCTCCGGTAGTTATCGTGTGACAGTCGGCAAGGCGAGCAATATATCCACTCAAGCTTTCGACATAGAGCGTACCGACACCGATTGGTTCGAGTGGGAATAATTGAGAGCGTTCTGGAATTGTTGGTTTTTCTAGAGCCCAAAACTCATCTTCGGTATAATAATTAACTGACATCAAGATTAATTCCTACGGTATCTCTTTTAGCCTGACGTTTTCCCACACGACCTTTCGCTTGAGATGGTTGCTTCACATCTTCATTGGTCAAACTAAGTGCTACGGGAGCAACATCGTTGCGCCATCGCTTCTCTCCAGCTTGTGCTTCCTGTTCTATTTGCTGCCGCCGTGCTTTTGAGTATTCATTTTGTTGAATATACTTTATGTTGAGGGTTGTTGCATTCTCTGCCAAAGCATTTCGTAAAGCTTTTGTTAACCAAGTTTTAAGAAGACCAACACTACCAGATGAATAATCCAACAGATATTCATATTGTTCTACCAAGCAGGGCTCTTCAAGCAAAGGTAAATGCGCCTGAAATGTTCTGATAATCCGCATAAACTCAGCTATATCTTCTTTGTTATCTGTTGAGTAACGAGGTAAATGTATATCATCGCTGCGTCGGCTAACTTGACCACTGAGGTGACAACAGTTAAGTAAATCATAAGTACCAAATAAAATATGTACAACACCAGTGATGTTGGCAAGAGATTTTATCCAATTCATCTGATGTAACATTTGCTTTCCCCCAGCAACCATCAGCAAATGTTGGGCTTCGTCTATCATCAATGCTGTTAATTTATGGTGCCGCATAGATTTTTCTAAAGCACGACGCACCGTATCGGAACTTTTAGAAGCAAAGTATGTAGTAGAAAGAAACCCTGAATAATTTTGATAATTTAATGAACTATTTGTAGCAATTGAATCAAAAGAAATTTTTTCTAAACATTCTAAAACGCGGAGGTAGTAATCTTTATAATTAAATTTTCCTCCTTCATTAGCAATTGCCTCAATACCTGCAACTGGAATTTGATAAATATGATTTTTCATAGATGCTAATGCACCTTCCATCAACAGTTTTTCAGCCCTTAGTCGTAAAGTGGTCTTACCTACTCCTGCTGGGCCAACAACAAAGAAAACACAAATATCTGTTGGTTGTTGAAGGTTGAGCAATAAAGTCTCTAAAGCTTGTTTTAATCGTAAGTGTCCAATTGTAATTCCTTGAAAATAGTTCAACCGTTCGGTTAATGATTGTTTCAGGAGTTCTTGTGGAAATGGACGGTTATGTTTTACTGCCATAACTCCTCTTGAGAGTAAGCTTGAATTTTTCCTAATTCTATTGCTGAAGTATTTAATTGATGTGTTTGTGATACTTCTTCTGTACTAATAGCTTCATCACTATCAACTGGACACTGAGTAAGAGTAGAGGATGTTTGTTTCCTACCATTTTTATATATTAAGTCTCGCAAATCAGTTGCAGCTAAATCATGAAGTCTTTGTGTCTGTAAAACTTCTTGAGCTTCTGCTGATTCTAAATACTGTGCAAGTTCTTTAGCTCTAATTGCTATTTTTTGATTATACTGATTTTTTTGCTGTCGTAATTCAATACTTATCAGTCGAATTTCTTTTTCAGAATGACCTTGTAAGGATGAATAATATTCAGATATACAGCGTACCCAATTACCTTTGACATACGCATAAGCAGTTCCTACATCAAATGGATCATATCTAACTTGTACTTGAGTACTTTCAACTTCAGGGTTAAGAAATGAATCATCAATTGACCAATAATAGATATAATTAATTTTTATCCCGAGTCTTGGTATTACTTTTGCACTTCCCTTTGCAGTTGAGGGCAAAGTAAAAATTTTAAAGTTTTCATCATCTAAAATTTTTTGTCCATAGCGCATCCCACTCTGATTCACACCTTTTGTAAATGCAGCATTGGGAGACATTCCCAGTGCCGGATGCTCTCTACTGTCATAAATTACATAAGCATATTTACAAAAATATTCATATAATTCTGGCAATGTCCAGACAGCTTGTACTTTTGGGTTATTTGTTTTATTTACCAAGCGTACTTGTTTAGTAATTTGAGTATTGCCTTTAAGGTTGTAAAAAAATTCTGTGTTACTTGTGCCGAAAAATCTTTCAATGAGTGAACCAAATCTAGGACTAGCAGATGGTCTTTGTTTTTTTGTGCAACTAAAGGCAGCTAGAAGTGTTTCAAAGTAAATACTGCCAAACTCTACACCATTATCCATTACTAATGTTTCTGGAAAGCGGCCAAATCTCTGCACACAAATTCGCAATACCATCATGCAGGAACGATACGATGGCGGGTCAAATGTTAAATAGATTGCGAAAATACGACGTGAGAAAGCATCAATGAGAATAGTTGCCCAAGGTCGGCCTAAAGGGCGCCCAGTGCGCGAACAAACTAACTCGATATCTAATTCTGTATGATCAATGTGGCAGATTTCAAATGGCCGACTCCCGTGAATAGGGGTGGAGAGCGTTAATTCGTGATAAAAAGGACTCTTTTGGTAAGCGGCTCTTGACCCTTGCCTATGGCGAGTTTGTCCTACTTTCTCTCGTTGATTAATGCGTTTACAGAAAGTGATCCGGCTAGGGCAAGGGTCTGTTTTTCCAGCTTTTTCCCATTCTCTAACCAGAATACCGTAAGTTGCTAGTTTTCCTCGCTGTTTGAGGTTCTCATAGTGCTGTTCAATAATTTGGTCAATAAACTCCCAAGTATCGGGTGAAAAGCGATCTACCCTGTTCCCTTTCTTGCCACGATTGGGTAGTAAGCCAATATAGCCCCAGCCATAATTATTCAGAGCCTGATGATATTTGGATTTCCAGCTACGAACTGTCCGCTCAGGTACAGAACTATTAATTGGCGGACTGCCATGTAAATATGGTTCAATAACTTTATAGCGGTAATTAGCTACTGCTAAATCCTCAGAACTAGCGCATTTGATCTGTTCCCAAATGTCTGTTGTTTTTGCAGATAATGGTTGAATATGAATGATTTCTTTTTGTGCAATTAGTGCATCAAAGTTTGCATGAGTTAACCCAATCAGTTCATTTTCGCTTTGAAGCGCAATCTTTGTGTCTCCGATTTGAATTACACACCAACTTTTACCATCCCAAACCAGCGTTGAACCAATTGCCACATCAATTCGTTGTCCACTGGCGATACGAGCAGAAGTCTTTTGAGCAATGATTAGATCATAAGTTGATGCCATTTCTTGGCTACTGAAAAGATGAACTTTTTCTGGCTCATTCAAAGCTACTGCTTTCAGGTCTACATATATTTGCTTTGTTCCAATCAAGGCATAGATATCATCTGCCCAATCGGTATTTGTTGATTCTAGTAGTTCTTTGAGGGTTACTCCAGGATTGGCATTAATACACTCAACAACTGTTTTTCTTACCTCTTTTTTAACTGTATTTTCTTGGTTGAAATAACCTTGAAGAAACTGATAGTTCTGGTAAGCAATCCAGTTGATTTCAAGATCTGTACGTAAATAATAGTACAGTCCCATTGCTTGAACTTTCATTTCTGCTGGTGGCGCGTGCCAACGACCTTCTTCGCTTTGCTGATAGCGTGTAGGTTGTTTTCTGGCTAGTATTTTGAGCCGCTCACTAGCTTTCCATTCTTCAAATCCCGCACTATTACGCCTCATTACCCAAAAATCCGGAGTATGAGATGTCACCACACAACGTCCGCTCAGGGAATGAAAAGATAAACTTAGACGAATTGGCTGGTCATAGTACTCTAATACATCTTCATCATTTTCGTACTCTACGATCGCCGGCAGTTCTACTTTATGAGATTCAAACTGAATCGTTTTCCCCATTTTGCGACTTGGATAACTGCCGCAAACATTTTTCGCTCCGCCACCTACCTTCCTCACAGGTTCTGAATTCCGGATTTTTTGCACTAGCTCTTTTGTCGTCTCTGGTAAACAAAGGCGGCGACACCAGTCTTCAAACTCTCGGTCGCTGAGCATAGGAAATACCGTAACTTTCGGCAGGTTTATGCTTGATTTTTATACTTTCGGCAAGCTTATCATTTCAAAACTCAACTTTTTCTATTTGGCTACTAAACGTAATAATCTACTTTTGGGCTATGTCTGCGGCAAGGTTATGGTTTCAAAAACGGCAAACTTTTGCTTACAGTGACATCTTCTATGACTTTCTGCTGTTCCTCAATTGGTAGTAGTGGAATTGCAGTATTACCTACATCTGTTTGATTAATACTAGCTTGGTTGACTGCCCATTTTGCATTACTTATCAAGCGAGATTTTCCAATAACAGAACGTAAGTAATAAGCGGCAAATAAAACCTTATAAAAACTAGATAAGTGAAGGCGCATCATATTTGATTCAAATAGCGATGGAATATGTTTATCGGTAACTACTAAACATTTTCCAAGATGGCTGGGGCTATTCACTCTATTAATAACTAAGTCATCCTCAGATAAGCTATATCTTTCAATATCATCTGTTGTAGCTCTTACCAAATTTAACTCACAAGAACTACGACTAAAATTATCTTGAAAGTCATCTATTCTGAGAATTGGAATACCTGAGCCATAATCTGATTTGGGAAGATATATCCCATTTTGTGGCCCCTGAATTGTCAGCATTTCCATAGTAACCCATACCCACTCATCAGGTAATTCAGGCAAATCTGAGGTATCTGGTGCAGTAGGTTCTTTATATTTCAGCTTCCAACTGTCATCTTTGGGAGTTTTACCCTGCGCTTTCATCTTCGCCAATTGTTCGGCTTCCCACTTCTCCCGTCGCTGATTGAGGATGCGTTCAAGTAACACTGAGGCGGGTTCTAATTCTCCTTGATTCGCTTCCCGCCATTCTTTAGTTAAATTTCCTTCGACTGCGGCTTTTAGCACCGCCTGACGGTAGCGTTTTAATTTGGCTTTTACTTTTTTGAGTAACTCTACCCCTGCATCAAGTTGGGTGAATAGTTCTTCAATTTTGGTAACGATGCGATGTTGTTCAGGAAGTGGAGGTAAGACATAAGGGGCTGAAATTAAAGCACTTTTTGTTAATTTTCTTCTGCCAGTTGTTCCAGTAGTTAAGGGAGTAAATGGATAATACCAAAGTGAGTAATTTAAATAATCTATATCAACACATCCATTACTACGTAAAATATGAGCATGATTATTAACCCATGTTTTACCTGTAATCTTATAACTGAATGGTTTTTCACGACCTACAAAAGTTTCATCCTCTACAACTAAAACAAGAGGTTCATCAAAAATATAATCATCAATATAATCAACTAAGCCATTAGCACCGTAATAGGGAATATTTCCCAACCGTTTTGCTCGTTCTTCTTTGCTAACTGGTACTCGCTGATAATCTAAACATTCAGTAGCTTCTCCAATAGTTGTCCACACCCAACCCTTCGGCAACTCATACAAATCCTTGCCCATTACGCAGCTAACGCCTCATTCAACTCATCCAAAATATCCATTAAATCATTCCCAAACAACTGATAACCCTGAAACGCCTCCTGTGGCATTTCCTGTAAATCCTCTGGCTCAATCCTCACACTGGTGGCTATATGCTCCTTAATTTTTTCCAACCACGCCACTTGCTGTGAGGTAAACTCTTTTCCTGCTAACCACTGCTGAAACTTCTCCTCAACTGTCACCGCGTAGGGTTCTAACGTCTCCGTTTCCCCCATCGCAAAGCGTACCAGAGAAATGATATCTGTCAACAGCTTTTGCACCCCAGCACCCCTGACTTTATCCGCTTGCAACTGGGCATAAGCTTGCCATAACTTCTCTGTTGTCAGGTTGCAGGGTGGACGTTCTAGGGCATTTGCTAACTGCTTAATCTGCTCGTAGGTTAACTGTCGCTGTCCGTAGGGCTGATTATAAAGGATTTGCAGCGCGGTAATTTTATCCTTATTCGCCTCAATACACTGGCGAAAAGTCTCCACTGTCCCCATCGCCTTATCCCTGGTGCTGGTATCAAATCCCGCTTCTAAAACTACATCCTGACTAACTGTATCAATTAGCTGCTCATTATTACTTTTAATATCTTTGAGCAAATTCCGAAACTGGGGATTATCAAAGGGTTGACAAGCAAGGTTGATTAATACCTCTGCCGCTTGCTGCTGTTGTGTTTCCGTGGGTGTTGGGGTTTGAAACTGGGCGATCGCCTGTTCAATTTGCTTGTCTGGATCGACGGCATCGAGTAACTCTCTGGTAATCTGTTGAATAGACTTGCCCCCAGCAGCAGTTTTTAATTCTGTGCGTTCATCAGGATTCAGTTGCTTTTCTAACTTTGCCAAGCGTCCCGCCAAGGACATCAGCGTGTCTTCATCTCGCTGATCCAATGCCACTGCTTGCACTAATTTATCAAAAGGTACACTGCGTTTGCGCTCCAAAGGTCGAGAATCAGTTTTATCCGACTCGCACACCCCCACCGCATCCACAATCACGAATTGTTCTTTAACTTGAGCATCCGGTGTCACTCCCTGAAAATCTGTGGGATTAATTGTGCGGGTTCCCCGTCCTTTCATCTGCTCAAAATAAATCCGCGATTTCACATCCCGCATAAATAGCAAGCATTCCAGAGGTTTGATATCCGTCCCCGTGGAAATCATATCAACGGTGACAGCAATGCGGGGATTATAGGAGTTGCGGAAACTGGCGATTAAATCTTCTGTCTTCTCCCCAGTGGTGCGATAGGTAATCTTTTTACAAAACTCATTCCCCTTGCCAAATTCTAGGCGCAGAATTCGCACAATATCTTCAGCGTGGGAGTCATCCTTGGCAAAAATCAGGGTTTTAGGAACTTCAGTTCTACCAGGGAATATCTCGGTAAATAATCGCTGTTTAAAGGTGCGAATCACCGTGCGAATTTGATCCATCGCCACAACAGAACGATCCAACTCCCTTTCCGCATAGCTGACATCTTCATCCAACCGCTGCCAACGGATCGCACGAGTTTGGCGATCGCGTCTATCAATGTAAAATCCTGCTTGGATATTGCTACCCTGTTCCGTAATCTGGGTGCGAATGCGATAAACCTCATACCCTACATTCACCCCATCAGCTACCGCCCGTTCGTGGGAATACTCCATCACCAAGTTCTGATCAAAAAAGCCAAAGGTTTGCAGAGATGGCGTTGCCGTCAATCCGATAATGAAAGCATCAAAATATTCCAAAACTTGCCGCCACACGTTGTAAATCGAGCGGTGACATTCATCGGTGATAATGAAATCAAAGGTTTCAATGGGAATTTTCGGGTTATAAACCACATCCTTGGGTTGCTGGTTTTCCTCCTCCCCATCGAACTGTGATGCTTCCTCATTTTCTGCCTCAAATTCAGCTTCACCCCGCAACATCGAATAAAGACGCTGAATTGTCGTGATACATACCTTATTCACCGGATCGATGGTATTGGAAGTCAACAACTGCACATTATAGAGTTCAGTAAACTTGCGCCCATCATCAGGGGTGACATACTGCTGAAACTCCTTCTGGGTTTGCTCTCCCAAATTCTTCCGATCCACCAAAAACAAAACCCGTTTCGCCCCAGCTAACTTAATCAGCCAGTAGATAAAACTTACAGCAGTATAGGTTTTGCCCACACCCGTCGCCATCTGAATCAACGCTCTAGGGCGATTTTCTTTGAGAGAATTAAATAAACCTGCGATCGCTTCTTGCTGACAGTCCCGTAAATCTTCAGTTTCAATTGTGGGTAACAGTTGCAAAAGCCCTCTGAGAGTGTCAGACTTGCCTAGCCATTCCTGTAGGGTTTCCGGTCTGTGGAAAGTAAACACCCGCCTAGAGCGATAATTAGGGTCACGGGAGTCTCGAAAAAATGTTTCTGTACCAGTGCTTTCGTAGATGAAAGGTAAAGGCTTTTGGTGACAAGGGAGACTTTTGGGCAAGTTAAAGGAATATTTGTCGGATTGGATTTCAACACCGCTTAAAGCAAATCCAGCAGGTTTCGCTTCAAGAACTCCAACAGCTTTGCGATTGATGAATAGCAGGTAATCAGCATAACCAGATTTCAAGGGATATTCCCGCACCGCAATTCCCAACCCTGCACCCAAGTTAACTTGCTCATAGTCTTGGATAACCCATCCTGCGACGGTGAGTAATTGGTCAATCTTTTGCCTTGCCTGTTCTTCCGGTTTCATCACTGAGCTTTCTACTCTTACCCGATATTTAAGCGTCACTGAGGACTCTTAAATGGCATTCATTTCAATATAGCTAGATAATAAGCAAAAAAGTGTTATTCTTCTTAAAAGAAACTTGCTCTAAGTAGATACCTGTTTGGGTAGCGATAGATATTTGCTCCCATATATGCCAATCCATGTTGATCGCATTTCGTAAGAATTAACCAACCTCTTTAGTGAACTCCAGAGAACTATTAAGTATAGAGTGGCTGAGGAAAAAGGCTATATTCTATATTCTATCTATGAGATTTTAGGTTTCAATATGCAATACACATAGAAACTACTATATATTTCTTCTTAAAATTTGCTCAATTTTATTTTATTTTACAAGCTGCAACGCGAGAAAATATTTGTTTTAATCCACTTCCCCCAAACTCATCGAATCCCGTATAACCAGAACACAGTGGAAAATATTTACAAGCTAAACGTTGACCACTTGTTTCTAGAGTTGGCAAAGAACCTTTGGGCAATTTTGTATTTAATGCAACTAATAATCTAATCAATTCATTGTAGTTTCTCCACTGTTTTTTTTGATTATCATACCATCCGACAGCAGCCCCAAAAATTATATTAGCCTTTTCATCATTCTGATCCTTCTCCGTAATATTTAATTTATTTCCTAAGTCTAACCATATATTTTTTTGCACACTAAAACCAAAATTTTCATGCGAGTACTTTAACCATAACGAGTTAATTTTGTTAAGGTTTTCGCAGGATAAATTCTTGATGTCTTCAATCTTGAGATAACTGGGGTAATATTGGAATTCAGGATTGACTATATAGACCATAAGCTTTTCTGTTTTTTCATTAGCTTCCTGCCACTTTTGGTTTGCCAGTAGGTTTTCTAGTTCATCATAATAGTGTTCTTGTAAAGATTTCTCTACTTCTTGTTTTAATTTTTTATTTTCATTATTTACTGAAAGTAAAGTAATGAATTCTCGATAAAAAGCCTCTATATTTTCTTTTGATATAATTTTGTTTTCTATGTTTGAGTTAAATGGTGGGCTAACTTCCTTATTATTTAATATACTCTTGTATTTTATAGTCTTAATAACCTCGAAAGCTTGACTATAATGAATAATCGCTACTTTAATATTTTCTTGAGATGTGTTTTCAAAAGAATCAGTTTGCTTTTGATAATTAGATAGCTTTATCTGTAATGGATATGATAAATTACCTTGAATTTTTAATTTTAATAACCGAATCTGTAAAGATTCTAAAGAGTTATTATTATTGCTTATTTTGACTTTGTCAAGATAATTCCGAACTTCTAACATATTTTTGCTTTTAAGTTTCGTATAAGCATAAGCTATTCCTGTATTAATAATATCTTTTTGTAAATTATAGTCTTTGATTTTAACTGATTGACCAGCCATTGAAAATAATTCTTTGGATTCTTGATCAGAACCCTCATCTTCAAGCTGTCCAGCTAATTCAGCTAATTTTTCAACAGTTATTAAATATTGTTGATTTTGCTGAACCTTTTTCCCTGAGATTACTGCTTGTCGTCCTAAAAATATAGCCCCTAACAAAGTAATAATTAAAATAAAGCTTCCAATACGAATTCGCTGAAAAGCTTGCTTATTAGCCTCAGACAGTACCAAATTCCTTTTTTCTACTGCTTCCTTATCTTTTCTCTCTCTTTCTAACTCAGCATCTTTTTCTTTAGCCGCAATTTCCTCTTCCCGTTCCTTCGCTTGACTAGCTGCTAAAAACTGTCTATCTTGGTAACTCAAACTTTTGTCTTTCGCCCATTCGACAGCATCCTGTAATGCTTTGCCACGTAATAGTCTAGACTCATCAGTAGATTTAGAAGCTAGCCAAAACTTGAAATTTTCTGAGTAGGGGCGCAGATTCTTTAATTGTGTTTCAATCCAATAGAAGTCAAAAACTTCTTTGTATATAGGATTGTAAACTCTTAACTTATTTTGTTGCTTAACAATTAATCCTGAAAGTTGTAACTCACTTTGTTCTAAAGTATTATCTGCCGTAATCTCGGCTTGTTCTTGCCTCAACGTAATTTGCTGATACAATTCCAGTAAATATCCAGCCCGTTGCTCATCCCTCAAAATTCTGGATTGAATAGTTCGCAAATGTTCAGGTTCGTCTTGAGATTCCCAATTTTCAATAATTCGTGATTTGACAACCTGTTCAACAGTGCGAAGGTTTTCTTGCTCTGACTCCTCAACCATCAACTGACACAACTTTTGCGTCAAAAACGGTTGCCCACCTGTCCAATATAAAATTTCCTCCATCAACGCTTGAGGGTTACTAAACTTCCCCTGTAAACCTAGCTGTAATTGCTCAACCTCATGCAGTTGGAAACCTTTGAGAGAGATCCCTTTACCAATATTAAACGGAGTGCGTTGTTTATCTTCTATTAAATTGCTAGGTGATGCGACTCCCAACAAACAAAAAGTAAGGCGATTATATTCAGAGTTATCAACACGCTGATTGTAACAGGAACGAATAAAAGCAAAAAAATCATCAGTAGAAAATTGCAGACTTAAAACACTATCAATCTCATCAATAAAGAGGACTATATTTTCTTTAATCTCCCTCAGTAATATTTTTTCTAGAAAGTTACCAAACTTCATCAAAGATGAGTTTAATTTATTCTTTTCCCACCACTTGTGAAAATCTATATTCAAATCAAAGCTATCAATTAGCTTCACAATCAAATCTGCGTACCAATTTTCTTGTGTAGCACTCTGAATACTGATAGAAGATAAATCAATCGATGCACACTCCACACCAGCTTCACTCAAGCGGCTCATTGTTCTCACCCGCAAGCTGGATTTTCCACTTTGTCTGGAATTCAGTACATAACAGAACTTCCCTTGGCGAAGCGCATTATATAATTCCTCATCGGCTTCCCGTGTTACATAGGTACTAGCATTCTCAGGTAAGCTTCCAGAAAAAATATATTCATTGATATATTCATCACCCATAACTTACCTCAATCGCACTGAAAAATACTGACGGTATAAATCGCAGTTAGAAACACAATCATTACGAACAATTTTTACCAACCCTAAACTATGCAGCTTGAACGTAATTTCAGGATTAAGTTGGACAGGTTCATTTGCACTTACTACTCTTTTATAAGCTGCTTCTAGCAGAGGAGCATCTTGTAAAGATTCGAGTTGTTCTCTCAAGTGGTAGCTAAAAATTCCTTGTTCCGTTGGAGCAAGTGCGACAATTTCTTCTAAAGTAATTTCTTGACTTTTAAGATTACCCAAAGTCTCTTGCAGCAAATAAGGATGTCCTCCCAGCAATCCCATTAGCTGATTTAAGCCTTGTTCTCCTAATTGTCCATCTAATTCATATTGCTTTAGCATTTCTTCTACCTGCTGCTGGTGAAACTCAGGTAACTCAATGGCTAATCCCACATTAAAAGGTGAGCGATTAGTATCTAAGGTAGGATAAGTTTCTGTAGAATTAACTACCACTAACCTCAGTTTTTTCCAAATTTTACCCATCCTGTCCCCTTGTTTGGCAGTTTCATACCAACTCCGCAGCAGTAAGCAAAATTCGGAGAAAATATTTTCACATTTAAACAACCGCTCAAAATTATCTATGGCAAGAACAACAGGACTATCAATTACTGATAGTAAATACTTTTGAAAGTAACGAGTACAGCTTGTATTCAGCCCCATATTATCTTGCCAGTATTCATCCAACTGAGCCTCCAGTTCCAGGCTGTCAGAAACATTGATGCACAACCACTGTAAGAAGGTCTTCAAGTCAGCAATCGCAGAACTATCAGCTAGTTTCAAATCTAATTTCGCTGTTTGATAACCTTGCTGCCTAGCATAGTCGAGCAATTTCTCTAATAGCAAGGTTTTACCCATCTTTTGCGGAGCTTTAATCCGAATCAGCGCTCCAGGTTGCAAAATAGCTTTATGGCATTTTTCTTCAATCGGTGGGCGTTCAATATATATATTTGTTGTTGGTTCTGAGTCAGAGTTTGTAGGTAATTCCTGTGAAGCAAGCTGAGAGAGTAAACTTTTTTTGGTAATAAGTTGGGGTATCAAATTCTGCGGTATCCCTGCCACTCGAATCACACTACAACCTAGTTTATAGGCAAACTCATAATCTTGACCTGCTCCCAGTGCATCATAAAAACCCACAGCAAATTCAACTGCTGCTTTATCACCAATTGCTTGACTCATACCCACCACATAATTAATGTGTCGGGCTATTTCTTCTGCCTGATACTTTGAATAGCAAGCATTAAGAACAACACACTCTATTTGATTAGCGAATAATTGAAATAATCCAGCTAAAGCTTCTGCATCAACTAACTTGATTTGACCCGTTTCATCCTCAAATAACAAACCTTCTTCTCCAGAACCATGCCCAGAAAAGTGAATTATGTGTGGTTCATATTCCAGAATAGCTCTGTGTATGTCTCTGTAGCGTACTGCTTCTGCTGTATCTATTGAATAATCATCACGCTTCTTTGCTCGTTTTAATCCCTCTCTAATTTCGCGCATCTCCTCACCCAGACGAAGCTGACTGGTGCCTTTAGGATTGGCTGATAACAGCAGGATCTTTCGAGCTTGATTATTAGTACTCATTAGAAACGTGCATTTTTATAGATTGATACCGCAGTTCCTCAAAATTATGTCAGATTAACCTGCCAACTTATTTATCAACTGCTGATAAATCACGTCTAGCCACACCGGAATCACAGGTTTACCTTCATCTAAAGATGCGATCGCTTGTTCTCGGTCATACACTATAAGATTTAGCGATCGCTTATGCCCCTGCCAAAGTAGCATCCATCGACTACCTTTACCAGATTCAAATAACTCCGGTTCCTTGTATTTGAGAGTTTTCAGCGTAGTACTGGCAATATCAAAACTTAGTCCCATCGACAAAAAATATAACATTGCTGCCAGTTCCATCAAATTTGGCTTTGAGTAATAAATACTACGTCCTGTTCCCGTCTCACCAATAACAGGAACAACCACACCCTTTTCACGCCAGTACTGGAGTTGGCGCAGGGTGCAGCCTGTGATTTCAGCCGCTTGTTTACTCGTAAAAAACGTTTCTTGCATGAAATCATTCTAGGCACAGCATTTTGTTAAACATTTATGCTATTATTAAACACATGTGTTTTATTGATGAACGTATGAGCCAGATTACTATTCAGTGTCGTTTAGTAGCAAGTGAATCTACCCGCCAACAGCTATGGAAGCTGATGGCAGAGAAAAACACGTCACTGATTAACGAACTATTGGTTCAAGTAGCTCAAAATCCTGAGTTTGAAACTTGGCGACAAAAAGGCAAACATCCGAGTAGTATTGTCAAAGAATTGTGCCAACCCTTGAAAACGGACCCTCGTTTCATCGGTCAGCCAGCACGGTTTTACACAAGTGCGATCGCCACAGTGAATTACATCTACAAATCTTGGTTTGCATTAATTAAGCGATCGCACTTCCAACTAGAAGGCAAAATTCGCTGGTGGGAAATGCTTAAAAGCGATACTGAATTAGTAGAACTCAGTGGTATGACTATAGAAAGCCTTCGTAGTAAAGCTGCTGAAATTCTAGCTCAATTCACTCTCAAATCCGATACAGTTGAAGCAAAACCAGCGACAGAAAACAAACGTAAAAAGACTAAAAAGTCAAAAGCCTCAGATAGCGATCGCAGTATGTCTAAAACTTTGTTTGAGGCTTACCACGACACAAAAGACATTTTGACTAGTTGTGCAATTAGCTATTTGCTCAAAAATGGTTGCAAAATCAATGATAAAGAGGAAGACACTCAAAAGTTTGCTAAACGCCGCCGTAAACTTGAGATTCAGATTGAACGTCTGAGAGAACAACTAGAAGCAAGAATACCCAAAGGTCGAGATTTAACTGATGCCAAGTGGCTAGAAACTCTTTTGCTTGCCACTCGTAATGTTCCTAAAAGTGAATTAGAGGCGAAATCTTGGCAAGACGACCTTTTAAAAAAATCTAGCAAATTACCTTTCCCTGTAGGTTATGAAAGTAACGAAGACATGACTTGGTTTTGGCAATTTAGCCTTTATAATATAGCGATTAATTTACGTTTTTTCTGGTTGTGGATTTATATAGATTATTTAATTGCTATTGTATTTTTACGTGATGTTCTTCAAATTGAAAAACAATGGTTGCATAATTTAGAAATTAATAACACTAGTTTACTAATCAAGCTTTGGAATCTAGCGCTTGAGCTAAATTGTTTAGCTAGTATTTTGTTTTTGCACGAATCTCTTCATAAATATAAAAGACGGCTCTGTGTGCAATTCAATGGATTAAGCAAACATACCTTTAAAGTTTACTGCGATTTTCGTGATTTGCATTGGTTTCAACGCTTTTTTGAAGATCAAAGAATCAAAAAAAATAGTAAAAATCAACACTCCAGTAGCCTTTTTACACTCCGTAGTGGTTGTATTTGTTGGCAAGAACATGAAGGTAAAGGCAAAGAGTGGATCGTTAACCGTTTAATCCTTTATTGTTGTGTAGATACTCGTTTGTGGACGGCTGAAGGCACAAACCAAGTTAGAGAAGAAAAAGCAGAAGAAATTGCTAAAGCTATCACTAGAACTATAGCCAGAGGTGAACTCAATGAAAAACAACTAGCTTTTATCAGAAGAAAAAACTCCACATTAGCTAGAATTAATAACCCCTTCCCTCGTCCCAGTCAGCTTTTATATAAAGGACAATCTCATATTCTTGTCGGTGTCAGCCTTGGTCTAGAAAAACTTGCAACAGTAGCAGTGGTTGATGGCTCTACAGGTAAAGTGCTTACTTACCGCAGTATTAAACAACTACTAGGTGATAATTACAAACTACTAAATCGACAGCGACAACAAAAACATACCTTATCCCACCAACGCCAGATAGCTCAAATACTGGCTGCACCAAATCAACTTGGAGAATCAGAGTTAGGACAGTATGTTGACAGATTACTGGCTAAAGAGATTGTAGCGATCGCTCAAACATATAAAGCTGGCAGTATTGTCCTCCCTAAGTTGGGCGATATGCGAGAACAAGTTCAAAGTGAGATTCAAGCCAAAGCCGAACAGAAATCAGACTTAATAGAAGTCCAACAAAAATATGCCAAAGAGTACCGAGTTAGCGTCCATCAATGGAGCTACGGGAGATTGATTGCTAATATTCAGACTCAGGCAGCTAAAGTTGGAATTGTAATTGAGGAGGCAAAACAACCAGTAAGAGTAAGTCCACAGGAGAAAGCGAAAGAATTAGCGATCGCTGCTTACAATTATCGCCAAAAAACCTGATTGACAAAACACCGAACCTTGAAAATAGAATAAATATCAATAAATAGCGCCGCAGTTCATGCTTGTATAAAGCCTCTGTACTGTGTAAATGTGGGTTAGTTTGACTGTTGGAAGACAGTCTTGCTTTCTGGCCCTGTAGTCGTTCTACCAACCTTGAAGCTGCTGTCCCTTAAAGACAGGAATAAGGTGCGCCCCCAGCAAAGAGGTGCGGGTTTACCGCAGTGGTAGCTACATAATCACCTCCAACCAAGGAGGAACCCACCTTAATTATTTTTTTGACGAATCGAAGCGGGGTCAATTTCCCTGGAGATCTGCCAAAACTTCAAATCGCTTATTGATTAAGGCTCGTAGCTTTTATGATGTCAGTTAATTTACTTTTTTAAGTGTTAACAGACAGGCGATTTTGGCAGATCTGACAAAAATGCTTCTGGAAGTCTTTGCTGGTGAAGGATTTGAGGCGCTGAGTTTCAATACCCCTCACGACTTGAGGCGGGTTGAAAGCGATTTTTTATAATCACAAACACATTTCTAGGGACAAGTTTCAATACCCCTCACGACTTGAGGCGGGTTGAAAGCAGCATGTTGCGATGAATTCTACACCTGCTTTGAAAGGTTTCAATACCCCTCACGACTTGAGGCGGGTTGAAAGACACAGTATGTGAGAGAAGATGAAGCGTTACTGGGTGTTTCAATACCCCTCACGGCTTGAGGCGGGTTGAAAGTCCTTTACTGAGTTGAGAGGTAATACAAACCGCAAATATGTAACGCCACAAGAGTGAGCAGTTGACTATTTTCAAGGGTTGGCACTGAGCAAAAAGTTTTTAGGTGGGTTGAAAGGATAGAGCAACAGATTCTTTGTTTCGAGAGATTGACTTTTGCTCTAAATATTAAATACTAATTAGTCGCTCCATATAAAGAAGAGTTCTGCCATACTTGATATACGGCAGAAAATTGCTGTCAAATATAATTTGTCAACGCGGACAGTAATTTGGCAATATGGACATTAATTTGTCAACACGGACAAATAATTTGGCAATCGACACAAAACGAGCGCGGAGGGATTTGAACCCCCGACCCACAGAACCGGAATCTGTTGCTCTATCCACTGAGCCACGCGCCCTTAATCTTTTCGATTATAACACGCCGAGGATAAAATTTGCAGATGAGTTGGCGATCGCACTTCTCTAGCTGAAATGGACTGCTTGCAGAAGTCGGTAACAGGAGAAGGGGAAAGGTCTTGGTATTTTCCCCTTTCCCACCCACCTCTTGCAAACAGCACTTCTGCAAGAGACTCCATGATCTGAGTTCACAAAGAACAATAAAAATCAATATCAAAAGCAATCAAAATGTATCAACTTTATCATCATTCCCCAAGAAAAAATCCGCAAAAGCTTGAGGTTTTTAGATATATTCAAGAAGCTGATGAATCTTATTGATTGCACCAATGATTATAGAAGATGCTATTTCGATGTCTTCTTTGGTTGTAAACTTACCAATACCAATTCTCAATGCGCCCTCAATGAGATTTTCTGCAAGGTTCATTGCTTGTAAAACATGAGAAGAAGCAACAACACCTGATGAACAAGCCGCACCTGTAGATATGGCTAACTGATGGCGCACTCTCGCAATCATGGCACTATTAGGAATACTGAGTATAGAAATATGTAAGTTACCTGATAAGCGGTTGTTTAAGTCTCCATTCACCGCTAAATCAGGAACTTGCGCTTGGAGGGAGTTTTGCAGATGATCTCGCAAAAGTGCGATCGCAGTTTCATCTACTTCCATCTCCAACTGTCTCAATTTACAAGCTTCCCCTAACCCAACTATTCCGGGTACATTCAGCGTACCCGATCGCATTTGGTGTTGATGTCCACCACCGTAAATCATTGGTTGCAGATGAACGCCGTTTCTCACTACTAATACACCAACGCCTTTAGGTGCATAAAGTTTATGTCCAGAAATTGCGAGATAAGTAATACCCCAATCATGGAAGTTGAGAGGAATTTTCCCGACTGCTTGGGAAGCATCACATAAAAAAGGGATATTGTGGGAGGATGCGATCGCACCAATTTTTTCTATGGGGTAAATTGTCCCTACTTCATTGTTAGCCGCCATCACACAAAGTAAGGAAGCACCATCAGCACAGACTTTTTCTAGATGTTCTAAATCAATCTGCGCTTGTTGATTGACTTTTAACCAAATAATTTCCGCCAGTCCTTTTTTAGCTAATGCTTTGCAGGTATCTAAAACGGCTTTGTGTTCTACTGGGGAAACAATTATTTTGGCAGTGCTATTTTGTTGTGCAATTTGTCCTTGAATTGCTAAGTTAATACTTTCTGTTGCACCAGATGTAAAGATAATTTCTTTGGGTGAGGCGTTGATTAATTCTGCTATTTGTTGACGGGCTTGTTTAACTGCTTTGCCTGCTTCATCTCCATATCCATGATCTACACTATTAGCATTACCAAAAGCAGTAGTCATATAGTACATGACTTTTTGGGCTACTCTTGGGTCAACAGGAGTAGTTGAGTGGTAATCGAGGTAAATAATCTTTTCTTGTGTAGTCATTGCTTGGGAACATTTTTAGATAAATTTTCGACTTTTTCTGGAAAACTTGATTTATTTTTGCATATCTTCTCACCAAGTCAGGTAATGTCAAACTAACAAACTGAAAAACCCGATAGATTTATATTGATTGCAATCATAGAAAACCGTTAACCTCCCCTTGAGTTACGTTTGATATACTGAGTTTATTAAAAATTTGTTAACTCCTTACTGAAAATGGGAATGAAAATAACTGTTACAAGTTTAGTGTTTCTCGGTTTTCTAGTCCTAGGAGATCTGCCTACGATGGCTGGAAATCAAAGTTCTTCCTTTTCTGGCCCTGTGCGCCAAGTTTGGGAAGATGGATTTAGGTTAAACAGCAATGGTCGTTCCATCACAGTTGATACATATGATATCTGTGGAGATAATACCAGCTCGCACATATCGGTGGGTGATCAAGTAACCGTAAGAGGGGAATTTGATGAAGGAGAGTTTGATGCTTTCTCAGTGACTAAGGCTAATGGTAAAAGAGCTTGTCAGTAGAGCTTGACTAAATTATTCACTGGCAACAAAATTGTAGGTTGGGTTGACGCAAATAAACCCAACATTAATCTAGATTTTGGTAAGACTTACGCAACATGTGGACGAAAATCTGATTATTGGGTAGGGGTAATTCATGAATTACCCCTACTTTCGTTTAACCTGAACTTCCCCCGGTGCAAATGTACTAAATAGCCCTTAAACCTTTACTCTGTAAGCAATCCGGGTTTGAGCGCAGATATTACTGTACCCATGTAAGCCCTGGAACTGTTGGTACAACTGCGGTAAGCTAAAAATTGGGGGCCAACGCCTCAAGTTCGCTCCGCAAGCCCCTTTGACAATTTGTACCCAGTAAGAGCGAAGCGAAAAACGTTAAAAGTCGCTCTGGATAACAGTTAGCTCTTTTTGCTTGGGGGGAAGTTCAGGCTAAAAATTGGGGGCCAACGCCTCAAGTTCGCTCCGCAAGCCCCTTTGACAATTTGTACCCAGTAAGAGCGAAGCGAAAAACGTTAAAAGTCGCTCTGGATAACAGTTAGCTCTTTTTGCTTGGGGGGAAGTTCAGTTTAACTGATGCGTAAGTCCTGTTTGGGTTTCGCTCTGCATTCACCAAATTATCCGCGCTGTGTGAGCAACTGTAGAGGCGGGTTTATTTGGCTTGTTGTTACCGTGGGCTTTGTGACTGTGCTACTCATGCTCTAAAAATCTTCTCGCTACTCTTCCCCAATCAATGCGAGTATCTTGAGCATTATCTTTACGTTTACCATCTGGCTGTTCGTCTTCATATCTTGCCCATGCCATTAATAGTAATTTTAAACCATCTAAAGAATTAACTAACCGAGAACGCAAGGTATCTATATCAGCTTTATCTACATCCTCTTCGAGAATTTCTACTAAGTTTTGATAAGCTGGATGGTTAGTATTTAAAGTAACAATAATTGCTCCGCCTCTGGGTTTAACAGAGAAGAAAGCCGGAGTATCAAGAGGTGCTTCCACAAAGGTATACTTCAAGCCATCATCTACTGTTGTTGCGGCTAATAATTCGGCTTTGGTTTCTGTAACGCCTTCTTCTTTTAAAGTTTCTTTAATAACTTGTTTACGTTCTTCTTTGGGTAATTGTTCATCTGCATCACTTTGACCTTTGTAACCTTGCGATTTACGTTCTTGAGTTACAGTAGTGGCTACTTTTTCAGGTTTATAAGGGTCGTGACGTTTTTCAGTGTTAGTACGAGTACCTTTTGTTTGTGCTTCCAGCAAACGACGAATAATTTTAAGTTGACTATCAATTTTATCCGCAATAATTAAAAGTGAACTCCTTGGATCTTCTTCAGCCTCAAGTTCTTCTTTTAGTTGAGTAATACTTTTTCCATCTTCTAGTAAAGACTTAATATCAAATTTTAAAAGTTCACCAAAATTACGTGCTGATTGTTTATTATTAGTGACTCCAAAAATCTCATCAAGAGAGGGCGGAAATTCTACTTCTACTCCCCACCATCTTTCTCTAGGATCAGAAGCACTGACGATTCCTGTATCTAATTCTAATTCTCTTCCTGCACGTACAACGGAAATTCCTACATTTTTCGCAGCGTGTTGTCCGTGGGGTAAATTACCAGGGCTTTTTCCTGGTTCAGCTTGACGGGCTTCTTCTTTAGCGTAAGAGAAACGCACTTTTACATCATGTTCTTTATCTTTAAAATTAATTTTATAAGTGGCTTCATAAGATGTATCTCCTTCCCAGGGACGAAACATAGCTTGATTATTAAATGGTGCGGGACAAGAGGTTTTTTCTATGAGATAACAAGGGTCATTTGGTTTGGCATCTTTATTGACAATCAAGTCATATAATGCTTCTAAATCAAAGGCTACCATGCGGATTTTGACATCGCCGCTATCAATGAATTTGCGATACATTCTACCAATCACAAATTCCGAATTATCAATAATTGCTTTGCCAGTCCTCCAAATACAACGGTCGATTTTTGACCATACTACTAATGTGCCACTTGCGCCAAATTGTTGACCAATTCTTGTCCAAGTTGTGGGAATTGCTTTAGGTGTTGGTTCTGGTACTTCTGTCAACCGTTGATTTTTAATTTCATCTAAATCTAAATAAGTATGCAGTGCATTTTCTATGCCATTTTGCCATGACCAGACATCAACTCTCTGACATTGGGAAATAGAAGACGAAGGTAAACCCATCCCAAAACGTCCAATTCCGGTGTGTTTGTCTTCATCTAAATATGTACCGTTACCAAATTGCAGGGCGAGACGTAACACATTCGCATCCATCCCACAACCATTATCTAACACGGCGATTTGTTCAATGCGCGATCGCCTCCTTCCCTCTACCTGTTGTTTACGTTCCCCACACAGCAGTTCTACTTGCGATGCACCAGCTTGAATGGCATTATCCATTAATTCGGCTAAAGCATAGGCGGCGTTTTTATAACCGTTGTCGCGCATGGCTTGAACTGCTAGGTGTGTGGGAACGATATCATGGGCGTTAGCATTCATGGGATTTTCCTCCAAACGTCTTCCCAATTGTGAAAAGCTGATGCGACTGAAGCAAAACCGGGGAGTTGGCTATCCACAACCGTGACAATTTCGGCTGTAGCATTACCCCCAGCTTTGAGTCCTCTGATGGCGCGTCCTACCATTTGGCTGTAGAGAACAAGGGATGTGGTAGGACGGGCGATAACTGCGGCGCTGGTTTTGGGTGCATCGAAGCCAGTGGTTAATACGCCGTAGTTACATAAAATTTTGGTTTGCGGCTGTTCGTCTTTAAAGCTGTAAATTATTCGTTCCCGTTCAGATTTGGGTGTTTCACCTGTCACCGCATCAGCATTTAATCCCCGCAAACGCAATATAGAAGCGATGAGTCGGGCGTGTTCAACGGAAGTATTAAAAACGATAATCCGTTGATGATGTTGGGCGAGTGCTTCTAGTTCTAGGATGATGCAGAGGTTGCGTTGTTCGTCGGCTGCTAACCGATTGAGGATATATTGGGGAATGTCTAATTCTGTATTAATCCGCTTTAAGTCTTGGGGAGTTAGTTGAATACCAGTTTCGTAAAATAAAGAGCGATAGTTAACTTTAGCTAGGTATTGTTGATCGACAAGATAATCAATTGGGTTGTCATAACCTGGGATTTCTAAAGTAACTTTCTGCTGGGCGAAGAATTTTGCTAGTTGTGCATCGGCGTTAATATCCGCCCAAGTGCGTCCGGGTGTGGCGGTTAAGCCTAATAAGGCGGTTTTTTCGTAGGGGACGACTAAAGCATCTAGTACGAGTTTATAGGTTTCGGCTACTGCTTGATGGGCTTCATCAATAATTACCAACGAACAACGCACACCCAGTTGATTGATGAAGCGAATACTCTTTTTAGCGGCGCTGTAGACTTTCGCTAATCCGGCTACGACTAAGCCATCTTGGGCTTGTTCTATATCTAAGTTGTGGCTACCCCAAAAGCGGTAAGTGGAGATGGTGCGATCGCCTAAACTGTCCCAGGCTTTTTGAAATTCTGTAACCGCTTGTTCGCAAAGTTCTTCGCTATAGGCTAACCATATTCAGTAGACCTAAAAGTTTTGCGATCGCGCATAGAGCGATACCTATAAAACCGACTATTGTCAAAAAAACCGTATTCTGAAATACATTTTTTAGAAAACTCCTTCAACAACTATAAATAAGTAAAACTAATTAATCACCGAAAAAGTTAAGAGTAACGCGCCCACCAAAAGATAGTTCTGGATCTGTAGTATGCAATTTTTGTAAAGTATGGAGGTAAACAAGCAAAATTGAGGATTATTTAGTTTGGCTATGAATGCAAGGGAGCCAGTTCTAACTGATAGTAAAACCTTAAACGAAGTAGTTAACTGTTTAACAGAACATATTCCAATTCAAACTCAAGGAAAGTGTGAACAAAAAAATATCTTTGAGATTTTAATTCGAGCAGCCACCCAAAGGGATAGTATCGAAAATACAACCAAAGTCTTAAAGAATGTTCCTACCAGCAACGATATTCGTTACCATTTAGATAAATATTCAGACATTAAATATTTAGAATCAGACTTAAATGCAGCAATTCAAAGCCGCTTACCAGATGGAATCCGACAAGGTAAACAAAAAATTGCTATCGATTTTAACTTAATTCCATATTATGGTGAACCCTCACCAACCGAAGCACCATATATTTATAGAAGTCAAGCTAAAAGTGGAACTTGTTCTTTTTATGCCTACGCTACTGTCTATGTAATTAAGAAGAATAAACGAGTAACTTTAGCTATCAAAGCTGTTCAACAACAAAATACGAAGGCAGCAATTATCACTTATCTTTTAGCACTGATTGAGCCTTTGAATCTTCAAATCGAAAGATTGTATTTAGACCGGGAATTTTTCTGTGTGCCAGTCATCAGATGGTTGCAAGCTTTGGATATTCCCTTTGAAATGCCAGTAATTATTCGAGGTAAAAATGGAGGTACTAGACAATTAATTAGAGGTCGGCGCAGTTATAAAACAACTTACACTTTAAACAGTGATAAATATGGCTCATGTACTTTCCCAGTTTGGATAGTTTGTACATATAAAAACGGTAAAAGACGAGCGCACGGGCGAGAATTTTTTATTTATGCTGTTTATAAAGTTAAGTTGTCATTACATTCAATACATGACGACTATCGTCTCCGTTTTGGAATTGAAAGTAGCTATCGGATGAAAAATCAATGTCGGATTAAAACAACTATCAAAAATCCAACAATTAGATTTCTATTTGTAGCTTTAGCTTTTTTAATTATTAATGTTTGGATTTATCTAGTCTGGCATTATCTCAGCCGTTTAAAAAAAAGTTCAAGACAAGTTTTCTCCCATCTATTTACCCTTAAACAAATGCTTGAGTTTTTACGTCAAGCAGTAGACCGCAATTATGGAGTCGCCTGTGAAGTTTACTTGCCATCTGGCTGATTTTGATTGATTTTGGGGTTTATTCATAAATTAATCTTATCATTTAGCCAAGCAATCAGCTTTTGTATATTTCCCCCCAAAACTGTATCTTAAACTACCATTTTTTAGCGATCGCAAAACTTTTAGGTCTACTGATATTACTAAAGTGGGTTCATTGTTTCTCAGGTGTAAACCCAATCAGGGCTAAAACCTTGCATCGTTGCTAAAGAAATTAAAGGTAGGGTTGTTATTTGATAAGCATTTCTCAAAATTTCTAAATTTAATAAATCATTTGCTTGACTTACTTTTAATTCAGATACAAATGATTCACTATATTTTAACCATTGACTTTGAGTTATATTTTGATAGGCAACAGTCAAACCAATATGTTGCAATTCGACAAAACTATTAAAATATTTTTCAGATGGTAAATTATTAGATTTAGAAGAGTTAGCAGATTTTGTAGTCGGAATCAAATTCCATAGCTGATCGTGCGCTACAAATGACCAAGGCAAATAATGATCTAATGAAATGTAATCTTTATCTAATTTAACTTGAGAATAAATACATTCAATATCTTGATAATTTAAAATAGTTTTCCAATATTTAGTTTGATTCGTTAAGGAATCTCTTTGTTGTGGCATAAATAATTTATTAACCACATTAGGGGTACTGGGGTTTCTTTGTTGCATATAATTTAACCATTCCCAAGATGCCCAGCCCTTAACTATTGTGTAATTTTTTTCTAAATACTGAATCCAATCTGGGTGTAAAATAATGGCGTTACAATTTTTTTGGTCTTGAGCATCAAAACTGTATAACGGCTTTTTATTATCAAATTGGCTATTAGCTAAATTAATGATAGATGGATTAACATCATAATCTTTTATCCCTCTAGTTTCTTGAGAAAAGAAGGGACGAATTAAGCGATAGGAAACATAACGATTAATATCACTAATAATATCCTCGATATTTTGATTATTAATAGTATTACGTAAAAGTTTCTTATCTGTATCTATAAATTTTAAAATTGGTTCTGTAATTTCTAATTCAAGAGTATCTAATTTATTAGCGATTTGGTCTTGTTTCCCAAACGAGAGTTTAAAATAATTGTGAGGATACCAAGCATTTGCTAACATTTCTACAATAATTTCCCGAAAGCTGATACTTGATAAAGTATCAAAATTTCTTCTTTTAAGAATATCCAATAAAGATAAAAAATATAGGTATTTATAAGAATTAGTCGTATCAGAAAAAATTTGCGCTAAAACAGTAACATTAACTTGGTCTGATAATGGCAAACTTTGAGTCATTATTGGATTTTTAATTACTGTTAAATTGCCTAAATATACTTGAATAAAATCATTAGCGGCTGATTGATTAATCTTATTTAACGCCTTAACGATGTCTGCAACAGTTTCAGCAGTAGGGTCAATTTTTTCATGATACCAACGGAAGACAATCGGACGCTCAACACCTAAAGCTGTCGCCAGTTGGCTTTGGCTGATGTTGTAAGACTCTAAAACCTGCTTGAGTGCTTGTCCTGCTTTTCCCATGATTTCCATTATCACAGGATAGCGAACGGAATTTTGTTAACTTTTATGATAACTTATTTTCTGTTTTTGTTAGCATTTATGATAACAAAAGAGATAATGTTACATAGGTGCGTTATGGCGGAAGAATTTGTGAGATTAGAAGATAACAGCAGCAATCAAGTCCAGGTGAGGCGAGAAAAGGTAAAACACATATTAGTGGGTAGTCCTGAACTAGTCAGAAGGACAATCTATCAGTTGTATACTACAGGTTATGCAGAAATCGGTTCTTGGTCTAAACCTGTAAAAGCTGGTAACTTAGGTGAATCTGGCGATGTCTTGAGTGTCTTAATTAGATAGCAAGTTTAAGAAATCGAAGCTTGAGGGTGAAGTGCGATCGCCTTTTTTTAAAATCCCGCGCGATCGCACTAACTCTTACGCTTCAAAATATTCAAGAGTACATTTGATAGAATATACAGGTCTTCATATCAACAAAGTGATGCGCTGATGTCAGCTAGAGATTTATTTCATGAAGCGGTAAAAAATGCACTTCAAAAAGAAAATTGGATAGTTACCGATGATCCATTAGAAATAGAATTTGAGGAAGTAAAGCTTAAAATAGATCTAGGTGCAGAACAGTTGATAGCGGCAGAAAGAGAAGGAGAAAAAATAGCTGTAGAAATCAAAAGTTTTGCCAGTAATTCTGCGGTAAGTGACTTTCATACAGCTTTGGGGTAATTTCTCAATTATCAAATTGCACTCGAAGAGAATGAGCCAGAACGTAAATTATATTTAGCAATTCCGGTTGATGCTCATGAAACATTTTTTCAGACAAAACTTGCTAAAACTGCAGTGCAAAAACATCAATTAAAACTAATAGTATACGAACCAATAATGGAGGTAATTTTGGAATGGAAAAGCTAGAAAATTATCGTCAATATATCCAAAATATTTTAACTCAACACGGCAAATATAAATATAACCATGAAGAAATCGAAAATCAATTAATATTTGATACAATACACGACCATTATCAGTTAATGCGTATAGGTTGGAATGGTTTAAGCCGTGTGTATCACAGTATCATTCATTTTGATATTAAAAATGGCAAAATCTGGATTCAGCAGAATATGACAGATATAGATTTAGCACAGGAACTTTTGGAAATGGGAGTACCAAAGGAAGATATTGTATTCGGTTTACAACCACCATATAAACGTCCATATACAGGATATGGAGTGGCTTAAAAAAACTTAGACTATTAACTGAATGACACGCTTCATACATGACAAATTCGCTAAGGACTATCTAGAAGAGTTACTCAAAGATTACGGAGAAGTCAAAGCATCAGAAAAAATCTCAGGAGAGATAAAAGAAATAGATGTTTTCTTCACGCCTAACAAACAGCAAAACTCTAATTTACAAATCTTGGGTTTACTAGGAAAATTTGCCGAAAATCCCGCCATCATAGAACCATTCCGCAATCCAGCTTCTAGCGATGAAATATGCGACTGTATCCTCAAATTATTAGAAGTCAAAGCTTCATTACGACGCGAAGCTAAAGCCAACAAAATCAAACTTCAAGACTCAGAAATTCCCAAATTGTGGATTCTGACTCCCACAGTATCGGAAACGAGATTATCTAGCTTTGGCACTGTGCAAAAATCAGATTGGTTATCAGGAGTACATTTTCTCCCAGATGCACTACGGACAGCAATTGTCGCCATACATCAACTACCACAAACACCGGAAACATTATGGTTGAGGCTTTTAGGTAGAGGAAACGTACAGTCACAAGCGATTATCGAATTGCAAGAGTTACCATTAAATCATCCATACCAAAAAGCCACTCTTGAATTAGTTTACAACTTGCGCGAAAACTTGAGAATCAATCAAGAATTATCAGCAGATGATAGGGAGTTAGTTATGCGATTAGAACCGCTTTATCAAAGAGATAGAGAACAAGCCAAGTTAGAAGGAAAGCAAGAGGGAAGGAGAGAAGGAGAACAAGAATTAATATTACGGTTACTCAATCGCCGGATTGGGGAAATTAATCAATCATTAATTGATCGCATTCAAGAATTATCGATTGAACAATTAGAAAATTTAGGAGAAGCATTACTAGACTTTTCTAATGTGGCTGATTTAGAAAATTGGTTAAACCAACAACAAGGATAAATCATCACTAAATTTGAGAGGTTCAGATCCCCGACTTCTTCAAGAAGTCGGGGATCTTGTTTATCCTAACTTTTTCTTGTTCATTTCATCCGATCGCTTTTCCTCAATCTTTTTCACCCCTTCTCCCACATCGGGATTTAAAATCCGTTCACTCAACTTCGCTAAAATCGCTTGGCGTAACTGCTGATCGTCAGGTAATTCTGCCAAAATTTTGTCAACAATCTTTTCAACCTGCGATTCTCTACCATGATCTACCCATACCATTTGATGAATTTCCTGACCATCAGGACGAGTCATGGTAATCCGTCGCGCTTCAAAACCTTCTCCTTTGGCGGCGACTTCTTTTTGTAAAGCTTCCAGATTTTTAAACCGTCGCACCAAATCCGCTAACTTCATTTCAAATGCAGTCGCATCATCATCTGTCCAAGATTCAGCGGGTTTATCCGCCACAATCATCACCAAAGCTTCTAACCACTGAGAATCACTCTTGCTTTCATCCGATGCAGCACGAATAAAGCGTTTTAGTAGCGGCTCAATACATTTCCCTGCTAAATAATTCGCCCTGACTCGCAAATCTTCCCTGAGTTTTGTTTCCTGGCTTCTCACACCAAAGGCTTCATAAATGAGTTTCTGACAATCGCTTAATAAGCGATCGTAAGCTGTATGAATTTCTCTGAGGGCGTGAACTAATTTAGTCCGTAAAGTTTTCGCAGTTACACCATCATCGCCAGTTTCAATCCCTATTGAGGGTAAATTACAAGCTGCTGGTAAGGCCTTAAACAACAATTCATCTGGTTCGACAGTAGTTTGTAATGCTTTTAAAATTGCTCTTGGTTCTGCTGCCAAATTGCGGGTTTGTTGAGTATATTTAGGCAGTTTTTTAACAAATTGATAAAGCGGAGTCACAACTGTTAACAAGGTGGCGTTACGCACTTTACCTAATTTTTTTAACTGAGGATTGCGTAAAATTGCTTCTAATTCTTTGAAGACTTCTGCCCTTAATCCAACTACTGCAAAATATTTAACTGCAAATCGTTCAGGATATTTTACTAATAACTCAAAATGTTCAGTTCCTAATACAGGAATAAATGTCCCATCTTGATACAATCCCAAATCATCAGCATGGTGTAAAAGTACAGCCGCCAAAATTACCGGAACTGCACCCTGTTTCACACCGAATGGAGGTGTAGCTAAATGCTGATATAGCAAATCAAAGGTTTGGCTTTTTTCTGTAGCTGCTAAACAAAAATCCTCAACTGCTTCCCACAGAGAATTTAACCCTGAGTTTTCTGATGGGGGATAAAAATCCCAATATCCTTCTTCCTGACGATGAATCCCTGTTTCTTCTAACAGAGAATAATACATACTAACTTCCGGCCCATAACCTTCTAAGCCTAATTTCTCTTCATTTTGATGTTCCAACATTGCTTGAATCAATTCACGTCTAGCTTTCGCCCCTTGAGAGGTTAAATCACGACGGTTAATTAATTCATTCCACAAAATGGGACTGCGATGATAAACGCGATCGCAAATCTCAGAAAGCTTACTATTAAAATCGCTAATGTTGTTCAGCTTTTCAACTTGTCCTTGAATCCAACATTGCTGATTTCCCCCAATACTAAAGGACTGATTAAGGGTTTCATCTAAAAATTCTTCAGCTTCTTGTAGGCGATAATTTACCTCTTTGCGTGCTACCCCATCAGTTTGTAACTCTTTGGCTGTTTTTTTGATATTATTCAAAGCCACAAATTCTAGGGTACGAATTCGCAAAATATCTAAGTTAGCTGCACTCAAAATTACTAATGGTTTCCCATTGCTAGTTGTGGAAGGAACAGAGATAGGAAGTTCTTCATCTACCCAATACCCCACAAAACCATCAGCATCCAAACTATTACAGCTTAATTTGCTCAAATCTTGGGATTTATCTAAATAATGCCGTTCAAAATAACGCAAAGTCCCTGTTTGATAACTGTGACGTTGTGCGACTAAAGGCTTAAGAGGACGGTGAATAGATAAGAGTTTTACTAAAGGCGATCGCTCTTGTTCTATATATATACTTAACTCACTGTCAACATTAAAATCAGAACCTTGCCAAATTCGCAATTCATCTAACTGACGACGATGAGTAATAAGATTTTGTTTTAACAGTTTATCAATAATTTCCTGCCAATAATTAATCTCTGCTGCTGAGGGAATATTGCACATTGCTAAAGAGACTAAAGTTCTTGTCGCCCTCATCGAACCTGTAACTGTAATCAGGTTCAGAACACCAATAGTTTTTAGTACCCTGAGACTATCTTCTTCTAATCGTTTCGCATCATTAATTAAATCTTGAACTTCCACCCATCTTTGCAAATTAGGACGAGAAGCTAAACCCATTCCCGCAGATTCAATAAAATAATCATAAACTTGGTACAATTTCAGACAAGGCCATTCATGGTTTTTCAGTGTGACTGTTTCTAAGAAATTCCGAAACGATAATGGTTCGCTACTAGTTAAAAATGTGAACAAAGAACGGTCATTTTGAGCATATTTTTGACAAAGGCTTGGTAACACCAAAGCCGATAAAGGATGTAATGGATAAACTTTTTGGATAATTTGCTCCGTTACTTCTTCATCTGCCAGCATTGATTCTAAATTTTCAAACCATTCCAGAGCATAAGTATGGGTGGCAATCCTAATATTATCTGCTGCTGTTGACGAAGTCTCTCGAAGAGAAGAGTTAATTGCTTCACCAATCAAACTCATCATTTGTCCAGATGATTCAGTAAAAGAAATATCTTCAAATCTCCCCTGAATTTTCGCCCATTCGTTCTTTTGAATAGTTGCTAATCTTTGCCCATATTCTGCAAAAGCCTGGTGTAAAATTCCTAAAATATAAATAGGATTTTTTTGATTTTTTGGTAATTCAGCTAATTGTTGTAAAAGATATAAATCTTCATCACCTTGAGCATGAGCAGCATACTCTAAATTCTTTCCTAGTTCGTCAATTACCAGGAAAATTCCACTTTGAGATTCCGCAGCTAATGCCAACACTAAATTAGGAATTTCTCTACTATCAAGCTTACCACCCTCATTAATTTCCGCTTCTAAATCTACTAATTGACGCACAGTATTAATTTTGTTTCTTTGGCTAGGAGTCCAAAAACTATTAATGCCTGTTAATAAAGCTCTAATAATGGTGTGGCTAATCGGTTCTCTTTGTCCTGTAGCTACAGCCCTAATTAATCCTGTCGGGTGAATTTTTTCCTCAATTAATTGATAAATATCACTATCTTTACCTAATTTATTTTCAGCTATTGATAAAGCTTTAAGATGTATTTGACTTTGAGAATTAGCAGCCAGAGAAATTAAATAATGAGCAAAAGCAGATTTCCCAGTACCGTAAACACTGGTTAAAGTCCAAGCCCTATTTCCTTCATCAGAATTAAAACTATTTACAATACGTTTTAGAGAATCAATTGCTCTTTTAGTTAGCACATAACCCTCTAAAGCTTCCACACTATCTAAATCTCTTTCTAAATTAATTGAACGAGAATAGCGACGCTGGAGGCTAAAATAGTGGGATAGCTTTTTGTTAGTCATATTTTTACTCATTTTCATTAGGAATTATAATAATTATCTAAAATTTCCGCAGCTACAACATCTGGTTCATTAGGTAATGATAACTGAATGAGTCCAGCAGTATCTTCCAAAACTATCGTATTAAATTCTTTAGCAACTGTTTCAATAGCTGCACATAAAATATTTTCCGTCAGTTTAAATACCATCCCTGGACTACCTTCATCATAAAGTAACTTACGAATAGTAATTGTATTGCTATCTTGATTTGCCCAACTCGCATATTCTAAACAAGCTGCTACTATAATCGATTCTGGTAAGTTAGACTTTGAGCCAATTTTAAACTGATAACTTTTGCCGAAATTACGAATTAAACCTAATTCGTTAAACGGACAATCTATAGAATCTTCAATTGGGGTATTATCTCTAATCAAATCCTGTGCTGAATACATTCGTAAAATACAATTGACATCTTTGATAAAAGAAGAATCAGCAATGGTTTTATTGAAACTTTTAATATAATCCTTCAAACCTGCTAAAATATCTTCTTTGGTAAAATCTAAATCTCGAAAAACATTAAAAATATAATACCAAGCCGCCGCTTCACAAGTAGGCTTTAACAAATTCCAATGTAATAGCCATAAAGATGCCGGATCTTCTAAATAAGAGTCCCAACCATTGTTTCCTAACAGTTTTTCTCCAAATGTTGTTGGTAAGCTATTTTTATCAATAATTTTGAAAGCACTACACCAATAGCGAATAGCTCGTACCATATTTTTACCAACGCCCAGACGTACAGGTGCATCATCTTGTAAGAAAATACCTGGATTTCTCTGAGCTGCATCGAATCCTTTTTTCAACCAACCAAACCGAGGGTGAAAAGTTTCATGGTTGGCAAATACTGGATTGACTGGACTTTCCAGATTTTTTAAATTCAGAGTCGTTTGGATCACGATGAAATGGTTATAATAGCAACTATTTTATTTATTATGACTCAAAGTAGACACAATTTATTTACTATTATTAAAAATATTTTATTAATATCATTAAAACCTCAATATTTTGCATAATATATTGATTGAAAATAGTAACTAAACCGAATGTATACTCCATTGTTTACACGAAATTTTAAATATATATACAACTTATTTTTAACTAAAAAAATACGTTATTGCTAACTTGAAATCAAGGAATATTATTTAAGTTATGAGGTTAATTACCAATTGCATACAGACAAAATCAACCGTCATGAAATCATACTTACTCAACAATATTTTCTCTATTTAGTCAAGTAAGTTGAGTCAGCAAACTTCACCCTAGAGTTTGTCCATAGTCTATGCACTGCTCTAGTTCCTGATCAAAAGTTTTAAGTCTCGCTTCTACTATTGGTAACTACAAGGCTTTGTATCCTAAGAAGCTTGGTTTAATGTCTCTTATAATTCACCAAGGACATTAATCTGTCAACACGACAAGAAATGAGTGAATGTACAAAACGAGCGCGGAGGAATTTGAACCCCCGACCCACAGATCTGGAATCTGTTACTCTATTCCCTAAGCCACCCGCCCTTAATCTTTTCGATGAGAACAAGTTGAGGATAAAATTTGCAGATGAGAAGTGCGATCGCACTCCTCAAGCTTAAAGATAACTGGCGGGATCTACAGGTGTGCCATTACGCCTTACTTCAAAATGCAGGTGAGGCCCGGTAGATAAACCAGTGGAACCCACAGCCGCGATCGCTTGTCCGCGTTGTACTCCTTGTCCTTCGGAAACGAACAATTCGCTGGTATGACCGTAAAGTGTAGTAATACCGTTGCCATGGTCGATAATTACAGCTTTTCCATAACCGCCATACCAGCCAGCAAAAATTACTGTTCCCGAATCAGCGGCGCGAATTGTACTACCATAACTAGCGGCAAAGTCTAGCCCAGCGTGAAAGCGACGATAGCCGAGAATTGGGTGTATTCGCCAACCAAAAGGACTGCTAGTAGGTGCATCACTGGGATATGCGAACATCCCTGTGCCGCGAATAATCACGCTTTTACTGTTGCTGTTGGTTTTCGCTTGTGCTTCTGCAATCTTTTGTTGAATGAGAATTTCTATATTTTTGGAATCTTGTTCTAGTTGGTTTTGTGCTGCTTCTAAAGCCAAGCGATCGCTATTCAGGCGTTCAATTAACTCTGATTGTGACTGCGCTTGCGCTTGATAATCAGCTTTCTGCGCTAGTAATTGTAGACGAATCAGCGCTATTTCGTTTTTTTGCTGCTCTACTGCGGTTTTTTGTTGACTAATTAACTTGGCTTTTTGATTAAGTTTTGCCAAAATTTGCCGATCTGCTTGGTAGACCAACTTTAGCTGATGACGACGGCTGATAAAATCACTAATATTTTCACTTTGCAGTAAGATTCCCCATCCCTGGCTAGCAGGCGATCGCTGCAGAAAGCGCAATCGTGCAACTGTGGCTGCTTGTTGCTCTTCATAGGAAATTTCTGCTACATCTAAATCAGTCTCCAATTCTTGCAAGCGTTGATTAGCTTGGTTTAAGCGCAATTCCGTATCTTGAATGTGGCTATCAGTGGTTTGCAGATTTTGTTGTAACCCATTGAGGCGATTTTTTGCGGCTTCTTGCAGATTAGTTAAGCGATCGCGTTCTTGAACTACATTCTGACGTTGTTGCTGAACTTGTTGCTGCTGCTGCTTGAGGGTATTAATTGATGGTGTATCAGTTGCATAGATTGGCAAAGCTAGAATTAATGTCAAAAAAATGACACATAAAATCCCAGACAATACCATTTGCCACCAATACCAAAATCTCTTGTTCATGGTGTGAAATTGCCAAAAGCGATGACTCCAAGCCAACACCATGAGGATGATTTTCAAAATCCGGCCCACCTACTCAAACTTAATTTAATCTGTATCAACTTTTTCAGCCAAGTTTTAACACAGACTCATGGTAATGTCATTGGTGTTGAGGAGTAGGAGATGAGGGAGATGAGGGGGATGAGGGGGATGAGGGAGATGAGGGAGATGAGGGAGATGAGGAGGATCAGGGTAAAAGGAGACAAGGGGAAATAAACATTACCAATTACCCATTACCCATTACCCATTACCAATTACCCATTACCAAACACCAAACACCAAATACCAAACCCTAAATTAATTTATATGAATACTCGCAAAGCAATTCTTCTAATTACTTTAGTTATGCCTGGTTTAGCAGTGGTGGGAATATCGCTGTATTGGTTTATTTTGGATTATGACGCGCTAGGAAAAGCTGAAAACAATGTAGAAAGGCTAGCAAAAAATGCAAAACTTAGTTATGGGCAGTTAGATTACGCCTATCATCGGACTTTAGCGCATCGCATTAATGTATTTGCTGATGGGACATGGGGATTGCTGGGAGGAGTAATTACAGCAATAGGTATACATGGGCTAGCAACTGTTCGAGAGCAAAATGGGAGCAAAGAAAAATCAGTTTCAGATAAGTGATGAGTTGTGAGCAACCCAAACTCGATATTTGTCGGTTAAGGGGAAAAAGGGGAATGGTTCAAGGGAAAGAAAAAACCCTTTAACCTTTCCCCCTTAACCAATTTTCAGTTCAAAACGCTTAACTGAGTAGTTATTGATCCCACACTTCTGGCTGACTGAATTGTGGGAGTTTGTCAGTTATTTACCAAACACAGTACCGAGAGAACGGGCAATGTTTTGTGGTTGCATTGCATCCATTGCGGCTGTCGGTTCGTAGCCACAGTGCATCATGCAATCGGCACATTTGGGATTACCACTGGCGCGGCCGTATTGGCTCCAATCGGTTTCTTCTAGCAATTCCTTAAAGGTGGCGTAATAACCATCACCAAATAGGTAACAGGGTTTTTGCCAACCGAAAACGCTGTAACTAGGACTACCCCAAGGTGTACATTCATAGTCTTTCTCACCAGTGAGAAAGTCTAAATATAAGGGGTTGTGATTGAAGTTCCAGTTTTTCTTGCCTGCTTTCTGGGGAGCCAAGATTTCCCGGAATAAGGCGTGTGTTTGTTCACGCTGGAGAAAATGATTTTGATCTGGTGCTAATTCGTAGCTATAACCAGGAGAAATCATCATTCCATCTGTATTCAGAGTTTCTAGAAACTCAAAAAACTCATGCATTTCTTTGGGGTCAGTACCATCAAAGATGGTGGTGTTAGTTGTGACGCGAAAACCCCTAGCTTTAGCAGCACGAATGGCTTTAACAGCAATATCAAAAACGCCTTTGCGATCAACAGATTTGTCGTGTAAATCGCGCATTCCGTCTAAATGAACGCTGAAGGTGAGGTAAGGGGAAGGTTGAAATTTATCGAGGCTTTTTTCTAATAACAAACCATTGGTACACAAGTAAATATATTTCTTGCGTTCCACTAATCCCCGCACAATTTCATCAATTTGGGGATGCATTAGCGGTTCTCCCCCAGGAATGGAAACCACTGGTGCGCCGCATTCTTCCACAGCAGCAAAGCACTGTTCTGGGGTAAGATTTTGTTTTAATATTTCCGGTGGATGCTGGATTTTACCACAACCATTACAAGCTAAGTTACACCGAAAAAGCGGTTCTAACATTAATACTAAAGGAAAGCGTTTGCGTCCTTTCAACCGTTGTGTAACTAGATATTTCCCAATATCTATAGCTTGTTGTAGATTAATTGCCATTACTTCTGTTCACTCCTCTGTTGGTTAAAACACCACTAATAACAATTCGTAATTTGTAATTCGTAATTCGTAATTACGAAAATCCTAGAACATTTATTTGACCCTCCGAATTTTAGATTTTAAATTTGGGACTTCGTTGTGAGCGCTCAGTCGAACGATTTTGTATTGTTTTTGTTGCAAGCACAGCCTTGGGTGGAACAAATATCAAATTGTCAATCTAAAATCCAAAATCCAAAATCTAAAATTGGTTGACGTAGCCTTGGCTAACAAACCAATCAACAGCATCTTTGAGGGCTGTGGTGAGGGAAGATTGGCGTAAGCCTAATTCTCTGACTGCTTTGGATGCATCGTAGTACATGGGTTGTTGCGCCATGCGTACACCATCTAAGGGTACTGAGGGCGATTTACCAAATGGTGCGAGAATTTTTTCATCTATCCAAGCAGCAGTTAGGGGTAGCCAAGCAGGTACAGCCTTTTGCGGGGCTTTTAAACTTGTGATTTGGGCAAGTTGTTCTAAAAGTTGCTTCAGAGTAAGATTTTGATGCCCTAAGATATAGCGATCGCCTGATTTACCTTGCGTTAATGCTAGTAAATGACCCTTGGCTACATCTCGCACATCAATAAAATTCAAGCCAGTATCCATGTAAAAGGGCATTTGTTGCCGCAAAAACCGCAGGATAATATCCCCTGTGGGGGTAGGTTTAATATCCAAGGGCCCAATTGGGCTGCTAGGATTGACCACAACGATTTCCTGACCTTTACTAGCTGCTTGCATTGCTACCTGTTCCGCCAGAAATTTTGACTTTTTGTAGTGACCAACCAATTTCTCTAAGGGACTCTGATGAGTTTCATCTACGACTTTACCAGATTCCCCGACCCCAATTGCGGCGACAGAACTGGTATATACAGTGCGTTCAATTCCAGCTTGTTGGGCTGCGGTTAAAACGTTGCGCGTACCTTGGACGTTGTGGCGGTAAAGTAGCTCTTGGTCTGTTTGCCAAAGGGAATAATGGGCTGCAACATGAAACAAATATTGACAACCCTGCATTTTCTGCGCCAAATCGCCATCATTGAGATCGCCCTTGACAATTTCTACCTCTAGCCCTTGGAGGTTTTGCAGGTTGCTGCTAGGGCGTACCAGTGCTTTGACTGTATATCCTTCTTGTAACAGCAACCTTACCAAATGGGCACCAATAAAACCAGTACCCCCGGTTACAAAAACCCGCATCAATTGTTACCCCGCTTTTTGAACCGAGGAAACCAATCATCTAAGATGACGTAGACCACAGGCACAACAATTAAACTTAGGACAGTGGAACTAACTAAACCACCAGCGATCGCAACAGCCATAGGCGATCGCAATTCTGAACCTGCTCCCAACCCCAAGGCGATGGGTACCATGCCTAAAATTGTCGCCGCAGTGGTCATCATAATTGGTCTGAGGCGCACTGGCCCGGCTTTGAGGATAGCTTCTTTCCGTTCTAGTCCTGATTTCCGCAATTGATTGATGTAATCAACAATCAAAATGGCATTTTTATTGGCGATACCCAACAAAAATACAAAGCCAATCAGGGAAATCATGCCGAAGTCACTCTTAGTAATTAACAGTGCCAACATCGCCCCTACTATAGCTAAGGGCAAAGAAACGCCAATTACTAAGGGGTCTACCCAGCCTTTAAACAGCCAAATTAGTACTACTACAATACACAGTGCTGATAAAGCTAAGGTAGTGCCAAAGCTGCCAAACACTTCTCCTAAACGGGCAGAGTCGCCGCCTAAGTCTAAGGAAACACCTTTTGGTAACACTGCTTTAGCTACTGATACAACTTTGTCAGTAGCATCACCTAAAGACATATCCTTGCCCAGGTTGGCGCTAATATAAGCCACACGCTGATTATTGAGACGCTCAATTTGAAAAATCTGATCGCTTTGATTGTTATCACCTGTAACACTTATATCAGCGAATCCTGGCAATTTTACTAAGCGGTCTTTAATATCTTTAGCTGCCTTACCTAGTGCTTTGAGGTCATTCCCTCTTAAGGCTAATTGCAAAGGTTTTTGCCCACCAGTATCCACAAATTGAATATCTTCTACGCTGGTAGTCACCCCAGGCAGATTGGGCAAAGAGGAACGAAATTGATCCTGCAGTTCCGCAGTGGTGATTTTGCGGTCTTCCTTCAGTTTCACATACAGGGTACCTTTATTCGGCTCACCCTCCCGGGAACCCACGGTAGTAAATACAGTTGCCACAGCAGGCGATTTTCTCACCACCTCTTCCAACTTTCTCGCAACTTGCAAAGAATCGTCTAGGGGGTTGGGGATTGGGGATTGGGGAACTCGGGGCCCCCTCTGGGGATAAGGGGTAATGGGGACTGGGGACTGGGGACTGGGGACTGGGGACTGGGAATTGGGGATTGGGGATTGGGAATTTATATTTCCCCCTGCCCCCTGCCCCCTGCCCCCTGCCTCTTGTCCCCCTGCTCCCTGCCCCCCTGCCTCCTGCGCTGCTCTCAAATGCTCAGGTAAACTCAACAACGGGGCGGTGTAGGTAATGTTAAATTCGCCGCGATCGAGTTTGGGAATAAAGCCTTTGGGAATCATGGGAATGATGGCGATACCCCCAATGAAGCTGATTAAAGCTAACCCCATGACAATTCGCTTGTGATCCAAAGACCAACTCAGCAAATCGCGGTAACTTTGAGCAAAGCGAATCCATAGATGAGATTCGCGGCGACGGGAACGGGAAGAGGGAGGTTTGAGCCAATAAATCGACAGTACTGGCGATAAAGTTCTGGCGACTAGCAATGAAGCTAGCATGGCAGCAGAAACAGTAATTCCAAATGGCTTGAAAAACTGACCAATAACTCCCCCCATCAACCCAATGGGCAGAAATACTGCTACGGCGGTGAAGGTGGCGGCGGTAACTGTCAGCCCAATTTCATTGGTAGCAGCAAGTGCAGCTTGACGGGGAGTTTCGCCGTCCTCGACGTGCCGCATGATGTTTTCTACATCCACGATCGCATCATCGACAATACTACCAATTACCAAAGCTAGGGCTAACAGGGTGATGGTTTCTAAATTGAAGCCAAAAAACGCCATGACGATAAATGTCGCCAACAAAGATGTGGGAATCGCCAAGGCGGAAATTAACGTGGCTTGCCAGTTCCATAAAAATGGAAATATCACCACTACCGACAAGACTATAGCTTCAATCAAAGCATCGATTGTGGAATGGGTGGCGTTGCGGATATACTCAGCCTGCGTCGCAGCTAAGGTGAGTGTGACATCTTTCAGGGAAGTCCGCAGCTTTTGCACTTCTTTCTCAACGCGGCTCACCACCTCTAAAGTATTGGCGGTACCTTTTTTGATGACCTGAAATGCTAAAGCATCTTTACCATTAAAGTGAACTAAAGTAGCCCCGCCTGTAGGTAAATCCCCTGCATTCGCTGATAACTGGGGAGGTGATGTATGAGCGGTACCTAATAGTGCTACTTTTAACACCCCTGGCACCTTAGCGATCGCGGGAACTATTTGGTCTTTTGCCAATTTCGTCAAATCCGTAAGATTCCCTGAGGAACTCTCGATGGCGTAACTAATGGCAGCTGACTCATTCAAGTTCAGCGGAATAATTTTGTAATTTGCTCCCTGAGTCAGGGTTAACTTTTTCAGCGCTTTTTCTACTTGGCGAGTTGAAGAGTCGAGGTTTGTGCCAACTACAAAAGACAAACTCACAGCAGTTTGCCCTGGATAAGTCGATGAGCGGATATCCTCAAGTCCTTCCAGAGATTGCAAACCTTTTTCTATTGGTTGAGTCAGTTTTGTCTCCGTATCCAGAGCCGTTTCTATAGGGGCGGTAGCATTTACCACCACGACAGGAAAGGTAATATCTGGAAACAAAGCATACTTGAGGGAGCTGAAAGCTAACAGTCCAGCTACCGTCACAGCAATCCAAAAACCTACCGTCAACCACGAAAATTCAATCGCCAATCTAGAAATATTAAAACGCTCTCGTGCGGATTTTGAGCTAATAGGCTTGACCATCTTGGAAAATCATCGTGCGGGTGACACAATTATTAGTCATGCTACAGTACAACACCCAAAGTTTGCGAATTATATCTACCGTCAGACTGCAATATTGCTTAATTTCAATTACTGCCTTTGGCGATGCCGATCCCAGTGGTACTGGTTTCACCGCTACCGGGGCTAGTACTTTCACCGACGACCTCACCTTAGAAAAGTTTCTGAATGTACGTATCCAAGAAAATCATCTGCGTATGAGTAAGTATGATTCCCGATTGCTCAAGCCAGAATTAATCCCGAAGCTAGCTAGGATGGCGTTACGCACTTTGCAATTCATTCTCCGCAAGCGGGTTGAGGGGATTGGGGACTGGGGACTGGGGATTGGGGACTGGGGATTAGGGAGATGAGGGGGATGAGGAAGCTGGGGAGAAATTTTTATTACCAATTACCAATTACCAATTACCCATTACCAATTACCAATTACCCATTACCAATTACCAATTACCCATTACCAATTACCCATCACCAAAAACCCAATGCCCAATGCCCAATCCCCCATGCCCAATATAATTCTTGTTCCCCAAGGTGCAGAGTTTAAAGCTGTAATAAAAGGCTTTAAAACTAAAACAACTATTAGTAGCACGGCGCTGACGGTTACGCCTATACCTGTGGGGATGAAAGCTTTAACCACATATCTGCATCAATTGCAAGCTAATAGTACAGTTTTCAATTATTCAGAAGTGAGAGTGCTAATTATGGGTGTGTGCGGTAGTTTATCGCCCCGCTACCCTGTAGGCACAATTGTGCTGTATGAGAACTGTACTTATCAAGGAAATGTACAAGAGTGCGATCGCACTTTCACTGCACAATTACACTCAGCACTCAGCACTCAGCACTCAGCACTATCTTTAGTCAAAGGACTAACAAGCGATCGCGTCATTTGTACGGCTAGCGAAAAACGCCATCTCGCAGATACTTCAGGTGCAGATGTTGTAGATATGGAAGGATTTGCCGCGTTAGAGTTTTTCAATCCGTTGGACATTTCTGTAGCTATGTTGCGTGTAGTCAGCGACGACTGTCAACATGATATCCCTAACCTGACATCAGCAATTAGTGCTGATGGTTCGCTAAAACCCTTACCTTTAGCAATTACATTACTCCGACAGCCTATTGCTGCTACTAATTTAATTCGGGGTTCTTTAAAAGCACTAAAAGTGTTAGAACAAATTCCAGCCTTATTATTTTCCGCGTAATATTCCACTTCTGTAGGATGCGTTAGCAGCGACAGATGCGTAGGGGCACGGCATCCACAATCTTTTGGCATATCAAATATCTTACTGGTGCCGTGCCCCTACAAAGAATTTATCTGTCGCAAACATTATTTGAATTGGTATGAGATTTTTCAGAAATCAAATCGGATTATTATATGCTGCTGAATATTCAGAATTGTTGGGTAATTTTTTGCTGATTAATCTAAACTCCAGTCCTATAGGCTGTGTTCAAATTCATTAAAAGCTGATATTACAAAGCTATATATTTTTATTTAGATACAAAGCATAATAAAAGACGGGTATTATCCCGTCCAGATAGCTTGAAAGCGGTAATACACCTTGTACTCTGGAAAAATACACAAATAAGTTTAATAGGTCGTCAGGATTATTAGAGGGCAAACAACAATAAAGTCCATTGCTCCTATTTATGATGTTGCAACCTGGGTCAATCCTCAATGTATTTGACAATAACATGGCTAAAATTGCAAAAGTTGCCAAAATGCCGAATTTTTGGCCATAAAAAAACAGGTCGCCACCTGTCTTTAGAATAATATGTGAAAACATCTTGGTAATATATGCAATATATCTACTTATTCTCGTAGGTAGTTGCCAATGTGCCACATTGGGGATTGAGTAATGAGTAATGAGGAAAAGAAAGAAGTAACTTTTGACTCTTGTACAGACGCGATTAATCGTGTCTCTCCAACTCAGCACCCAGCACTTTCAACTGAACAAGGAATTTTCATAAAAAACTAGATAGCTACCCAGAGAATGTAAACCTAGATATACCGGAATGCAGAGATACATGGGATCGGAACCTGGAAGATACATCCCCGCCGCATCATAGTTCCACATCCGGTAGGTTTTACTTTGTTGCTGTTCATCTTTAGCAGCGCGCAAATTCAGCGTCGAAGCCCGTTCCCCTAAGACATAAATGCGTTCTTCTGTTCGCAGTTGGGCTTGATGAATCCACTCTTCACTTTTGCATTGGGGCGGTAGTTCGGCACGGATAATTTGCCCGAAGCGATCGCAAAATTTTAGGCTACCATCTATTTCAGCAATTACTTTGAGCGCATGGCTGGAAACAGAGTAGTTAGTCTCTGTTTGTTCCAAGTTGGTTGCTACTTCTGGCCATTCATGACGTTGAATTCCGTAAGGTATTGGGGATATTCCCGGTTATCAGTTAGCTCAAGCTGAATTGTAGAATTTTGCTTTCACAGGCGATCGCAATTTATAACCAACAGCAACTCTTGATTTTGAAACCTGAAAAATTCATCATCCTTTTAGCCTATGCAACTCTTCAATGATTTGCTAATTTCCAGCAAAAAGTTAATTAATCCTGGGTGGTATTTATATTTGATATTTAATTAAAAAAAGCAACCCTAAGATTCTGCATCTCTCTGAGGGTTGGAAGAAAAAACTCCAGATTAAAGTTGAAAATTGCAAAATATGTCGTCATATGCCTCAGCGTCGCTATACCATAGCGTCTTTTACGGTAGATAAGCCATTTAAAAATTAGCTTAAGCAAATATGACAGATATTATGCACTAATTTACTTGTTTAAGGCTTATTTTCCGGCTTAATTAACCTTTTAGCTTAAATTAGCTATAAAATAGCTCAGTATATAGTAAAAAATTGTAGCTATCACAAAAGCATCTATTTCCCAGAGACTCAGTAGATAAATTTGATAATTGCTATTTTATTACTACAATAATAAAAGTCTCAGTTTGTGCTTTTTTGCTATCTTATGGAACTTCTAAAGAATTTGTATGTCATAAGTAATGTGTGATTTAAAACTGGTATTTTACTGAGTAAATGCCAATATTTTAAGTATAAATACGATGGTTAAGTAATATTTTTCGTCCGAATATATACTTTAAATAGCATCTGCTATTAAAAGCTTTACTAAGAAAATTTAAAGTTTATATGAAAAATAGAAAATCTTTACCAAATCTATTTATCAAATGCTACCAGTAACATGTTACGTATTACTGTAATCACCTTTGGCTGGATATTTATACAGTCAAATTTTACCTAAGTTAAAAACTATACTTTCTACTCAATATGTTGGGAGAAGATGAACAACATCTCATGCACCTCCTGCGTAAGCGGCTTGCTTATTACTTGGAGAGGCTTTCAATTAGTCGCCGCAGTCACGCTTTACAGGAAGAACTAACTTGCTTGAGCCAGCTAGCAGCTATTTACGAAAAACTATTTAACTTTGCACAAGCTTTAGAGTATCATAAGCTGCTGCTTGCCTTATCTCAGAGGATGGGTACTAAAGAGTGGCAAGAAATAGCTTTATACAATATAGGTAATTGTTATTTTCAACTGCGACAAGACCATGATGCGATTAAGTATTTTACAAAATTAGTCAAAATTACCTGTGAGACTGAGAACAGAGTCTTACACATCGCCGGAATATCAGCTTTAGGAACTAGTTACCAAAATTTGGGACAGTTTGAAATAGCAATTGAGCATTTCAAAAATCAGTTAGCTATTAGTTACGAAATAAATCAACGCATTTGCCAGAAAAGTGCTTTGGATTCTCTAGCCAATGTTTATCAGTGTCTAGGTAATTACCAAGAATCCCTAAGATATAAACAGAAAGTTTTGATAATTGCTCAAGAAATGGAGGATATCAAAGCTATAGGCGATGCCCTAGGAAATATTGCTGGTATTTATCTCCAATTACAAGAGTGGCATCAAGCAATTAGTTATTGTAATAAATCACTCTTGCTGGCGAAAGCTATTGATAATCAAAGCCTAGTGATGATTAGTTTTAACATTCTAGGACAGGCATATAAAGGTCTGCATCATTATCATCAAGCAATAGATTGTTTGACAACTTCTCTAAATATTTCTGATGAACTAGGCGAGTCCAGAGTCCGCAGTGTAATTTTGCACGGATTAAATGATTTGTCCAAAAAAATGAATTTATCTGAGCCAGTAAGAGAATACAATATTGAATCTTTAAGTATTCATCGGCAACCTATAGAAGCAATTGGTGTTACACATCATCATTTAGTGAAACAGGATTGTGCTTCAGCACCTTATCAGCAATCTGTAAATCTTTTGCAAGATATAGGAAATCAGCAAAATCAGCAACAGCTATTATTTAATCTTGGTTATATATATTATTCATCAGCGCGATTCTCTCAAGCAATGGGATTTTTACAGTCTGCTTTTATCCTCGCTCAAGCCCAGAAAAATCATCGAGAAGTAGCTAAACTATCTCTGATTTTAGGGAATAATCTCCAGAGGCTACATCATTCTGAAGAAGCTATTTATTATTACCGTTATGCATATAAAATTTATCAGATTTTAGGAGATAAATATCAAATCCAAAAGATGTTAAAGTTTATGGATAAATTAGGATTGAAGTTATAACTATAGACGATGCGTTACGCCGCAGGCTAACGCATCCTACAAATATTACGAAAAATACTTTTCAATATAGATATTTTATGAGAGATTGCAAAGCATCACATTAAACTAAATGGTATAAAAGTGCGTAATCCTAAATTGCAGCGCGTTGCATTTACCATCTTTTCTCTGAGCGTTCTGCTTCCTAGCCAAGTTGTATCAGCTGCTTTTACTATACCCCTACGCAGTAAACAAGGGATGGTGGTATCAGCGCATCCCTTAGCCAGCGATGCAGGGATTTCGATGTTACGCAAAGGTGGGAATGCAGTTGATGCAGCAGTCGCCACAACCTTTGCAATTTCTGTGGTTGAGCCTTTTTCTGCAGGAATTGGTGGGGGTGGATTTTTGCTGATGCATTCCGAAAAAACTGGCGAAATGAAAGCGCTGGATTTTCGGGAACGCGCACCCATCAAGGCTACAAGAAATCTTTACTTAGATGCACAAGGTAAGGTACGTCCGAATGCAAGTATCAATGGTTATTTAGCAGTAGCGACACCAGGAACGGTGGCAGGAATGTATGAAGTGCATCGCCGTTATGGTAAGCTGCCTTGGCGAGAGGTAATAAAACCTGCGATCGCACTCGCCAAAGATGGCTTTATCCTGAATCCTTTGGTAACTTACCGTTCTTTACCAGCCTACGAAAATCGCAAGCCAGTAATTCTCAGCAACCCAGCAGCGCGAGAAATTTTTACGCGCAATGGTGAATATTATCAGCCAGGGGAAAGGTTAGTGCAGCGTGACTTAGCCAAAACTCTAGAAGCGATCGCTCAAAATCCCCAAAGTTTTTATACAGGTAATATTGCCCAAGCGATCGCTGCAGATATGGCTAAAAATGGTGGTTTAATTACTTTGGCAGACTTAAAAGCCTACAAACCGATTTGGCGGACTCCCATTTGTGGCAATTTTCATCAAGCTAAAATCTGCTCAATGCCACCACCTTCTTCGGGAGGAGTTCACCTATTGCAAATTTTAAACATTATTGGGGACAGCAATTTAAAATCTTGGGGCTGGCATCACCCCGATGCTTTACATCTCATGGTAGAGGCAATGAAAATAGCTTACGCAGATCGTTCCCAATATTTAGGCGATCCTGATTTTGTGAAAGTCCCTGTACAGCAACTTATTAGCACCGCCTATGCTAAAAAACGCCGTCAAGAAATTAACATGGAAGTTGCTAAACCTGCGACAGAGGTAAAACCAGTAGACCAAAAAACATTACAACAGTTTAGTCAGGCTTTACCATTAGGTTTAACGCAACGAAGTAATCCAAAATTTTCGGAATCGCCAGAAACTAGTCATTTAACAGTTGTAGATGCACAGCACAATGCCGTTAGTTTGACATTTACAATTAACCTTGGTTTTGGCGCAGGTGTAGTGACACCTGGAACAGGAATTGTGCTGAACAATGAGATGGATGATTTTGCTGCTGCACCTGGTGTACCTAATGCTTTTGGCTTGGTTGGTAACGAAGCGAACGCGTTAGCGCAGCTTGCCAACGGCATCGCACCTCGCAAAACGCCGTTATCTAGCATGACACCTACAATTGTCACTGAAAATGGTCATTTACGAATGGCTGTAGGTGCGCCTGGTGGTAGTACGATCATCACTCAAGTATTACAAGTTATCCTTAACGTGTTGGAATATGGCATGGATGCTGGTGCAGCAGTTTCTGCTCCACGCATACATCACCAGTGGCTTCCCGATGAGTTGCGAGTAGAACCTTGGGGTTTGGATGCTCTGACTTTACAAGAGTTGCGCCGACGTGGACATAACATCAAGCAAACAACTCCTTGGGGTAATGCTAATGCGATTGTAGTAACCGCAGATCGCAATTTAGAGGGAGCAGCCGATCCTCGCGGTGAAGGTGCCGCTATCGGTTATTGAATGTTCATAAATTTAAGTCCACAGTCTTCAGGATGAACTGTGGACTATTGATTTTGGATTATTGAATCGGAATAATTATTGACAAACTCGTTGGCACGAGCGCTTGGTACAAGTGTCCAGCCAGCCTTCAGCAATTTTTGATAAGTTGCCCAACCTTTAGAACCACCTGGTATTTTATAATCAGGAACAGCATATTCCCTACAAGCGTTGTATGGCCGCCAAGGCTGATTAGGTGAAGCTTGCAAATGCAAAATTTTCTCCCCATCAGCACCTAAACTAGATAACCAGCACATTTGTCCTTGCATGGTAAACTCCTTTGCTTTAAGCATATATTGCATATTTGCAGATTTTTGTCAATACCCACATCACCCTTTGGGATAATTTTTCTGCTTAATTGCGATAGCTGTAAATTTCCTATTGGTTGAGAACAGATAATTACCCACAAGCCGTTAACCCAACGGACTTTTTCCGCAGGCCCATAGTAACAGAGTCAACCAAGTCTTCTACTCTTCCTTGATATAGGGTGAAGTTTTTTTAATAGTACTTGCGGTTTTTGCTAGTGTATGTAGCAAGAGCTACTATTTGAAGTCACAAGTGATGGTTCACATATTTGTTTTTCTAGTCACACAAGTCGGAATTATTTATATTTGCTAATGTTAAAGCTGTGCAACCTTAGAGTTACGAGATAACTTTACTTGGCTGTATCCTTACCACATCTGCGATTCAGCCGAGAGGAACAGCGAATTTAGCAGCTAGGATACTTGCCAGAAGTGGAATTAAAAATCAGGGTATTACAAAGATGGGGCATATAATTTATCGCCCACAATAGTACGAATTTCCCCGACTAACTGCTGATAGCTAGACTCAGACAAAACTGGTTCTGCTGCGGAGATATCAATTGGTTGTGCTAAATCAATCCAAGACTTACAACCACCATATTGAGAAAGATAAGGAATTTCCTGTATTTTCGCGAGTTTATAAGTCCGCAGTAGGAGAATATACAAAGGTTGACGGGCTTTCCATTTTAAGCGATCGCTAATAAAATGCTCATTCCAAATATGGAAGGGAAGCAACTTGTTAACAGTTGACTCGTCCCTTACAGGTAAAATATCGGTAATTTCCGCCCAACTACCGATGCGAACCGTTTCCGGATGCCAGCCAGATGTAACTGGGCAAACAAGATTAGCATACTCAGATTTAAGCAGAAAAGTTTGTTGATGCTCAAATGTAGGGTAGAGTAAAACCTGATGATGAGCAACTTGAAAAAGTCCATTTTGTTCATGGATACCGCCTTTGCGAAGCAACATAATCGTGTTGCCATTTTCTAAGGCATCAATAGCAACTGCCCATTCTTTGAGTGCATGAAAAGTTGTGGTCAAGTTCATGGATATCTACTTTAACTCTGATTTAATTTCACGCTAATACCGTTACAGTTTGAAACTGTCCAGGGATATGAATTAGGAACTATGGAAAAGCGAACTCTCGGAACATCAGATGTCAAAATCACACCTATCTTAATGGGGACTTGGCAAGCTGGTAAAAGAATGTGGGTGGGTATTGAAGATGATGACTCTATTAAAACAATTCGAGTTGCATTTGAGGCTGGAATTACCACAATTGATACGGCTGAGGTCTATGGTGATGGACACTCTGAACGCATTGTAGCTGAAGCTTTATCCGATGTGCGATCGCAAGTTGAGTACGCCACAAAAGTTTTTGCGAACCATCTTAAGTATGACCAAGTAATCGCCGCTTGCGAACGGTCTTTAAAAAATTTAAAAACTGACTACATAGACCTATATCAAATTCATTGGCCATCTGGTGCTTTTAATACCGAAATAGTCCCAATTGAAGAGACTATGAAGGCTCTTAATTTCTTGAAAGAGCAAGGAAAAATTCGCGCCATTGGAGTTTCTAATTTTTCTTGCGAGCAATTAGCAGAGGCTGCCCAATATGGCAGCATTGATAGTTTACAACCACCCTATTCTCTATTTTGGCGACCAGTAGAAAAAGAGTTAATGCCCTATTGTGTCGAACATCAAATTTCTATTCTTGCTTATTCACCTTTAGCCCAAGGATTATTAACAGGTAAATTTTCTCCCGGACATCAATTTGACCCAGCCGATAATCGTGCTAAAAATAGGCTATTTCAAGGTGAAAACTTTGAACGCGCCCAACAAGCTTTAGATAAACTACGCCCCATAGCAGAAAGCCATAATGCTACCTTGGCTCAGTTAGCCCTAGCTTGGCTAATCGCTCAACCACAAACAAATGCGATCGCAGGTGCGCGTTATCCCCAACAAGCAAAAGATAACGCCGTGGCTGGAGAAATCAAACTTTCAGATGCAGAAATATCGGAAATCGATACTATTGGGCGCATCGTTACCGATCAACTCGATGAAAGTAAACTCATGTGGGAATGGTAACCCTTCCTAATACAAGGGTAGATGATTGCGATATACAAGGGTAGATGATTGCGATCGCTCCAAGCATGACTGTCTTAGCCATATTCAGCATATAACTCTTCGGAAAGTCCGCTAAATTAGACTGCTTACAGAAGTTGGGAACAAGAGAAGGGGAAAAGTTTGGTATTTTCCCTTTCCCCTTCGCCTTTCACCTTTTCCCTTTGCCCACCTGCTGTTTCTAGTACCTCACTCAGAAAAGATTCGCTACATATCAACCATAGTTGTATACAAACTTCAATCTGTATTGCAGAATTAAACAAAACATCAACTTTAGTTAACAACAGTTTTCTCCTAATGCGAGGAGTGATATCTTGATATTCATAAGACACCAGATAACAAACAACCAAACCCAAAGGGCAAATGACTCGGTGTCTCCTGTCAGCAGCCCAAGCAAGTTTCAGCATATTCATAGTTAAGTGGCGTAAAGTCTTTTAACAAAAGGCAAAGCCAAATCCCAAAGCGGAAAAACGAAAAGTGCTGAAGTTGTTAGTTGTTAAGTCCACCTTAGTTGTTGATTTCTCCACCTACTTATTAAAGTTAACGATTTGAAAACAGTGAATTCGAGCGAACCTGGTCACCAATGACCAGGTTTTTGAGTTTTATATCTAAATTAATCCGGCATATAAGCGCTTTTGAATGGTAATTTTCGTTAACTTAGGTAAAATTTCTCGCTAGGAATACAATAGACAAAAAATATCTAGCTGGGAGATTTGAATGAGTATTAATAGGTGTTGGCAGAAAATTACTACAGCAATATTTATAACTTTACTCGCTGCATCATGTGTGCCAACTTCTAATAGAAGAATAGAGCAGACACAAGCCAATACGACTCAAGAAAAAAAGGCACAACAAAATATTACCTATGGCGATTTAATTATAAAAGAGCAATCAGATTATCTGATGATTCCTGTAACTCTCCCCGGAGAATATTTAGAAAAAGACAGCGATTATAGTATTTCGCGTTCTTCAGGTAGAGAAAACCAATTGTATAATTTTATTTTTTATCATAAACAAGATGGAGAAAGCCATCTGTTATTAAATAAAAAAGCGCTGATTAATAGCTACGAGTTTTTGGAAACCAAAATACCAGGTAAAACACCTACGCGATTTTGGTTATATAGAATTGTCGAGCAAGATACCAACGCTGATAAAAAACTCAACAGTACAGATGCGATCGCAGGTTATCTATCTGATTTATCAGGCAAAAATTTGCTGCAAATCACCCCGAATAATACTCAAATTTTGAATTGGGTAATTGTCCCCAGCCAAAATGCTTTATTTATTAAAGTTATTAAAGACTCTGATAAGGATAAAAAATTTACAGCAAATGATCAAACCAATTTTATGAGAGTCAATCTTGACAAACCAGCTATGGGCACGGAGATTATTAGCGATGCCATAGAGCAAGAAATAAAATCGCAGATTTTGAAGTAAGCTCAACAATACCTATTAGGGTTCATATTTGATTGCTGAAATGCGTGTAGGGTGGAATACGACTTAACTTAAGCAAAGTTGCGTTTCAGATCCCCGACTTTTCCAAAAAGTCGGGGATCTAAATCTCGCGAAAGTCAGCCAAATTTACCTTTAAGGCGTATTAATTCCTATATCTATATATAAACTGGAAAATTATCTCCTCTATTCCCCTAGTTCTTCTGCTTTCTTCTTCTACACTTCATCACTCACGTTGAATTCTGAATCAAAAACCTTGGAGGGAAGAATCAGCTAGCTTCATAATGAAGCGAGTACACACTCCTTAGTAATTAATACTTATTTATTTCCTGTATTCTGCTTCGTTACAAGATATCTCACCTTGGACATAATCACGAATCTAACCAAAAAGGTGGCACAGCCGCCTTTTTTATGGAATTTTCACATTCCCTATAAATATTTAAATCAAATAAATAGAAAGATTCACCCCACATTGACGTTGCAAAACTTTACAATTAGAATGGTGGACGGCAAAACGAATGAGTATTTATCTCTACCAAAATCTAAAGATTTGCTAGTATAGGGATAAATTACGTTTACAAAAGTACAAATTGGTTCATATACTGCAATTAAAAGCAAAAACGCAAAACGATTGTCATAAGTGATGAGTCCTATTCAAGTTCCTTGGCTAACCGCCATAATTCTCTTGCCCCTGATGGCATCAATAGCCATCCCCTTTATCCCCGATAAAGAAGGTAAAACAGTCCGCTGGTATGGTTTAGGAGTAGCGCTAGCAGACTTTGCACTAATGATTTATGCCTTTTGGCATAACTATGACTTTCAAAATTCAAGTTTCCAACTAGTAGAAAAATATTCTTGGGTACCACAGTTAGGTTTGAATTGGTCTGTAGCAGTTGATGGCTTGTCAATGCCTTTAGTGTTACTTACCGGTTTAATTAATACCCTAGCGATTTTCGCGGCTTGGAAAGTAACCAACAAGCCGCGTTTATTTTATGGATTAATGCTGGTGATGTACAGCGCCCAGCTGGGTGTGTTTGTCGCTCAAGATTTACTATTGTTCTTCTTAATGTGGGAAATCGAGTTGGTACCTGTGTACCTGCTGATTTCTATTTGGGGTGGACAAAACCGCCGCTATGCTGCAACTAAGTTTATTCTCTACACTGCTGCTGCATCAATATTTATATTAGTAGCTGGTTTTGCAATGGCATTCTCTGGAGATACCGTCAGCTTTGATATGGCGACTCTGGGAATGAAGAATTATTCTCAAGCTTTGGAATTATTAGTTTACGCAGGTTTTTTAATTGCCTTTGGTGTCAAACTACCAATTTTCCCTCTACATACTTGGCTACCTGATGCACATGGTGAAGCATCTGCACCTGGTTCCATGATTTTGGCTGGTGTGCTGCTGAAGATGGGTGGTTATGCATTAATTCGCTTCAACATTGAAATGCTACCTAATGCCCATGTTATTTTTGCACCAGTGTTAGCAATCTTAGGTGTAGTAAATATTGTTTACGGTGCTTGTTGCGCCTTTGCTCAAACTAACCTCAAACGTCGATTGGCTTACTCTTCAATTGCTCATATGGGGTTTGTGTTAATTGGGATTGCTTCCTATACAGAAATTGGGATCAGCGGCGCTGTTCTCCAGATGATTTCTCACGGTTTAATTGCTGCTAGCTTGTTCTTCTTGTCTGGTGTGACTTACGAACGTACCCACACCTTGATGATGGACAAAATGGGCGGTATGGGTAAAGTAATGCCCCGCACCTTCGCTTTATTTACAGCCGGTTCAATGGCTTCTCTAGCTTTACCTGGAATGAGTGGCTTTGTCGGTGAATTGATGGTGTTCTTGGGTATTGCTAGCAGCGATGTTTACAGTTCTAGCTTTAAAGTTGTAGTTGTACTACTGTCAGCAGTAGGCGTAATTTTAACTCCGATTTACTTACTGTCGATGTTGCGTCAAGTGTTCTACGGTAAGCAAACCGAAGAGTTACATTTAGATAACTTCATCCCTGATGTTAAACCCCGCGAACTGTTTATCACCGCTTGTCTTTTAGTTCCCATCATCGGCATTGGTTTGTATCCCAAATTAATCACTCAAACTTATGATGTGAAGACAGTAGAAGTAGCTGCTCATGCACGCCAAGTTCTACCAGTTGTGGCTCATCAACAACCATCTAATCTCTACTCACGTCTGTTTAAAGCTCCAACATTAGCTGCTTCTCAAGTAGAAAGTTTGGTTAATATTACTGAGTAATTATATTTTTCTCTAAGGGTGCTGCAAGTAAATTCTAAATATGAGGGGATTAGAGGGGTGGTTGCGAAACTGCCCCTCTAATGTTTATTAGCCTACTATTAGCTAGAAAATGAAGGTTAGGGATTAGGGGCTTGAGAAAAAAAGATTCTCATGTTTAGTTGTAGGTTTTTATTATGAAGAGCTAATTTGTAATAGCGCTAAAAAATTAATTTACTATGTGTACCGCACTTGAATATCTGGTATTTTAATACGACCGCCAAAATTAACTGTAACTTTAATAATTCCATAACCCCCTGGACGTGGATTAATAGAATCGTATCTCACAAGTACTCCATTATCTGATGCTGTATTTGCGTAAGTTGTCAAGCTAGTTTCCTCAGACCAGTTATGCCAATTGTCATATTCTTTGTATCTTGGTAGAACCACTGACTGAACTTCGCTTGGGGTCATTTTCTCGTGTTCTCGAAGATAACGAGCAGTAACAGCCATACCAATACTTACTGGCCCTGCAAACGCCGAACTTCTACCTCCATCTTTTTTAGGAAAACAAAAACCGACATTGTAGCCTAATTTTTCTTGTTGTTGTGCCGCAAAAATGTAATTGTACTCAGATTCATTCACTGTTGCAACTACAACATTAGTAAAACTTCTTGATAAGAACTTACGCTGTGCCAGTTGTGCATCTAGTCTTTCATCATACCATTTTTGAGTATGTCCTCCCCAAACATTGCGAACATAACCAAAAGCTCCTCGCATCAAAAAGCTAAAAGCTGTATCCATGAGTGCAGATCTTAAAAGAATACCTAAAAAAGCATCTGCTTTTTGAGAATTTATTAATCCTAAATTCACCAAAAAACATGAACCACCAAGTGCAGTATACCTGATTATTTCTCTACGCTTCATATCTATAATCTACAGTTATTCCAAAACATCTTCAAAGATATATAATCCAGGGCATTTAGCATTTTTATGTGTAACGCCAAAACACTCTACTTCAAAAGCAATAGTCCGTTTATTTTTGATGTTAAGAGGTACTCTCCATATCTCACCTTTTCTCACAACTTGTTGAACCACAAGTTGATTATCTAGAAATATTGATAAATTTACGTATGAATTTCTTACAGCTTCCCAATTAAAATTTTTATTTTGAAAGCCAAATGATAAAGTCAAAGTGCTAAATTTAGAAGGTTTATCTAATGGTGACAATCTACAAGTAACAGGTGATGTATTATTGGGTGCAAACCCTCTCTTTTCACCAAAATATATAGCTCCCAAATATGCAACTGCTCTCAACAAATCTCTTCCTACAGCAACATCATAGTTAATGGCAGTATATTTTGGATCATTACCCGAATCTGTTTGTTCTACTTGCAGACATCTTTTCTCCCCTAAAGATGCAAAATTTGAATTTCTACGTTGTTGTGAATATGTTTTATCTGCAAAAGAAGCGATTAATATTGTTGCAAGTAGACATGAAATAAGCTGCCGATTATTGGTTTTTTTTAATAAAGTTTTAATGCTGTTAAGCTTAAATTTTTTTGCTGTACCATTTTGCCAATAAGATATCATATTTTAACAGTGATTGTCAGTTTATTTGCAATGCATAAATTCTATTTTGTAAAAAAATAAAATATGAGTCATCAGTATTTTCTCGTAATATCACTTTGCCTGGAATGAGTAGCTTTGTTGGCGAATTGATGGTGTTCTTGGGTATTGCTAGCAGCGATGTTTACAGTTCTAGCTTTAAGGTTGTAGTTGTACTCCTGTCAGCTGTAGGGGTAATTTTAACTCCGATTTACTTACTGTCAATGTTGCGTCAAGTGTTCTACGGTAAGCAAACCGAAGAGTTACATTTAGATAACTTCATTCCTGATGTTAAACCCCGCGAACTGTTTATCACCGCTTGTCTTTTAGTTCCCATCATCGGAATTGGTTTGTATCCCAAGTTAATCACTCAAACTTATGATGTGAAGACAGTAGAAGTAGCTGCTCATGCACGCCAAGTTCTACCAGTTGTAGCTCATCAACAACCATCTAATCTCTACTCACGTCTGTTTAAAGCTCCAACATTAGCTGCTTCTCAAGTAGAAAGTTTGGTTAATATTACTGAGTAATTATATTTTTCTCTAAGGGTGCTGCAAGTAAATTCTAAATATGAGGGGATTAGAGGGGTGGTTACGAAACTGCCCCTATAATTTTGACTGAAAATAAAGCGATCGCATTTAAGTTGTGCTCAATCCTAGCTAGGGTTGAAAATGCGATCGCCTATATTAAAGTAGATTGGGTAAAGGGAAAAGGGCAAAGGGGAAGGGTTTAAAGCCTTTACCCTTTTCCCCTTAACCTTTCCCCACCTGTTAACAAGACTTTGGCAGAAACTGGTATAGTTTCATCCTTTAAATGCTACTTGACTCTAAAGCGCGAGATGGTAGCTGATGTTGTTTTTTCGCCACCATTTGAATGCTGCGATTTGGCCCTGTAACCAAACCACGACGTTTCGGACGTACTTCACCATTATCTATTAGGGCTAATTCCCAACTTGAGAGGATTTTTGCTAAAACTATTTTCATTTCAAATTGGGCAAATGCCATACCTATACAGCGTCTTGCACCACCACCAAAAGGCAAAAATTCGTAAGGTGAAAATTGACGTTCTAAAAAGCGTTCTGGTTTAAATTGCTGATGTTGTGGATATAAATCTTCGCGTTGATGGGTGAGATAAATGGAACCAAGTACGACTGTACCGGGTTCTAGGTTATGACCGCACAAAGATACTGGTGTTTTTACTACCCGTGGGAAGGTTAGCATCCCCACTGGATAAATCCGCAAGGCTTCAGAGCAAACAGCGCTGAGATATGGTGATTTAAAAACGCTACTGGGGTCTGGATTCTCACCCAAACTATCGAGTTCTTGTAGTAGTTTTTGCTGAACAGAAGGTGATTTATGAATCCAGTACAATGCCCAGGTAAGGGCTGTAGCTGTGGTTTCATGTCCGGCTGTCAACAGAGTCATTAATTCATCGCGCAATTCCTCATCAGTCATGGCTTCACCCGCTTCATCTCGCGCCGCCATGAGTAAGCTGAGGATATCTGTACGCGAAGAATCGGGATTTTCGCGCCGTTCCTGAATTTCTTCGTTGAGGAGTTGATGAACGCGCTGTTTGCGGCGCAGAAATCTTCCCCAAGAACTGCGGGGGCCAAAATCTAGACGCAGAGCCGGAAAATAAAGTTCAACTACCCTTAAGGGAGAACTTTCATTGAGCATAGTAGCTAAAATTTCTTCTAACTCTTCGGCGCGAGGCCCTGCGTATAATCCAAATACAGCTTGCATAATCACCCGCATGGTAATTTTTTGCATCGCTGACCTGACACAGAAGGGTTGATCTATCTGCCATTGGCTAATTACTTCTTGTGTGACATCGTTAATTACCTGGCCGTAGGTTCGCATTCTATCACCGTGAAACGGCGGCATTAATAACTGGCGTTGACGGCGATGTACTTCTCCACTAACTGTAATGACAGAATTTTTGCCTAGCATTGGTTCAAATACTGTGTTCCAATCGCTAGGGGCTGCAAATTCCTTAGTATCGCTAGTCAAAATTTGCTGTAGCGCTTGGGGATTGCTGACAAACACCACAGGCGGATTTAACTGCATAGTGAAAATATCGCCATAGCGTTTAGCACAGGCTTCCATAAACGCCATTGGCTGGAAAATCCACTGAAGCATTTGGACAAACGCTGGAGATTGCGGGCCGTTTGGTAGTTTCATAGGCTTGGTTTTGTGGTTTATTTCTGTTTTGCCAATTCAGAACCCAGAAAAAAATTAAATTTTTCTGAATGACTCATAGAAGCTGCTTATCTTTGGGTTGCGAAAGTGCAATAAACTGTTACAACTTGGAAGTTGTGATAAAAATACGAAAAACCTGGTATTTTAGAGTTATTCAATAACTAGATTTACTAAAATTACTAGAGGTTTACTAGATGTACTCTAAACAACGTAACAGCAAGGCTTCCAACCAATTAGCTGATGTGAAGATAGGAATTGACAAGGGAAGTCTCAGATTGCAATTCTCAAGCCGTATCAGTCAGAAGTTCTATACAAAGAGACAAGCCTATAAAGGACTAGGTAGAAGTGACACACCAGAAAACAGACAATGGGCTGAGGGAATAGCACGACGGATACAGGAAGATATTGACTACCAAAATGGCACTAACTTTGACCCATCCCTAATTAAGTACCTGGATATCAAGCCGATGTTGGCTACAGTTACTCAGCTACCAACCGCAAAACCATTACCTAAGCTTGGGGAACTATGGGAAGAGTTTATGGAATGGAAGCTAAGTATAGGGAAAATAGAGAGAACTACTTACGAAAAAATTTACACAGTTGGATACACAAACTTACTCAAACCCTATCTAGATAGACCCCTAGACAATGAAACTGCTGATGAAATAATCAAAGATTTTTTAGCTAGACAGAAAAATAGAGACAACATCAAAAAAACGCTCAGTCTATTAAGTGAAATATGTCAACGCGCTATAAATCAGAAACTACTCACTGAAGATTATTTTGCTGAGATAAAACAACATTACAAAGTATCTAAAAAGTCAAAACAGTTAGTTGAGGCTAAAGATTATAAAGCATACACAGTAGAAGAGAGAGATTTAATCATTGATTACATCAGGAATCACAATCGAAAAACAATTAATCAAATAGCTGATTTAGTTGAGTTCCTATTCCTTACAGGTTGTAGACAAGGTGAAGCGTTTGCTTTGAAGTGGCAACATATCAAGTTTGATACTGGTTGGATAATTTTTGGAACATCGTATGATTCTGCAACAAAAATAACTAAAGGTACTAAAACTGACGGCGTTAGAATTTTTAAAATGAAGGGAATGAATAGATTAATTAGTCTACTTAAAAGACTATATGGTGATGGTAAAAATCCTGATGATTTAGTGTTTAAGACTAAAAATGGTAAGCGTATAAATCGAGGGACATTACAAAGTGGCTGGCAATATCAGACAAGTACTGTAAGAGGTAAAAAACATACATATCCCGGTGCTGTCACAGAATTAGCCAATGAAGACAAATTGCAATACCTCAAACCATACTCAACAAGACATACATTTATTAGCATTCAAGCTAATAATGGGGCTGATTTAAAACTCTTAGCTGATAGTTGTGGTAACTCAGTTGATGTCATTATCGAGCATTACTTAGACGCTAATCGTAATACTACGTTGAAAGACATTTAAATATACTTAGCTAACATAAATCAAAAGAGAGTATAAATACTCTCTTTTTTTGTGTGCTAGAGCGCATAGAAAAACTTGTTACACAAATTTGTGTAACGATTTTCTATACATCCTCTACCTCGCCAGTTAACAACTTATAAGCCTTCTCAAGCAAAATATGCACAGTACCAAGTCTCAACAATTCCTCTTGGTCTTGTCCGTCCTGTCCTTCCATTCTCCTATCATCTTCAAGTGAGAAGTTAACTAATCCTTTCTGCTCATTAGTAGGCGTGTTCATCTGTTCAATGATTTTCCCTAGCGTTTGAATACCAGCTTGGCTAGGTGAACGCAATCCTCTACCCTGCCTAAATTGAGTGATAGCTATTTGACCAAATGTGATTAGGTAGGTAATTTTGTCTTTACGAAGTGTTGATCTGGGTTTCTCCAACTGGTAGCGTCGGCATAAGTTGGTTAACTTCCTATCGCTCAAACTTTCTAATTCTTCCCTTGTAAACATAAAATGGTACTGTCCATTTTCAATGGTGGATTTGGTAGGTAACAAGTTTTCCAGACGCATTACCTACCAATAAAAGACTCTATTCTTTTGCGCGCATACCGTTCAAGCTATATTTACTTTTCTCAACAATGCCTAATCCCAAAGGGAACCCTGAAAATTTAGAACCAATACAACCAAAGGGCGAGGAAGCATTAACAGCTAATTTGAGTTTTAGGGTTACTGAGTCAATGAAGGAAGCGGTTAAGGCACAAGATGATCCGGCTCAGTTCTGTAGGGATGCAATACAAGAGAAACTGGACAGAACTAAGCAGTCAGATAGTTAGCTAGACTTGCATAGACCTTTCCGGCGTAACGGTTTAACCTTTCCGGTCTTAGACGGCAATAGATTAACTTTTAGCTATTGGGTATCGACCAAAAAATAATGGTGATTTTTACTATAATCCAGCTAGCAAAGTGTATTAACTGTGTGTAATACAGTACAGTACAGTTGAATTTTTAAATATGAACCTTAAAAGCTCAAATAAGCTCATAATAAGCATTTAGTCAGAAATAAACACAATAAAGATAGGATTTTTTCTAAATTGCATGGAATGGCGTTGATTTATACCAGAATACTCATTATCATGGAAATGGAATGCACCTTACAGAATTACTCAAGGGAGCCTGACATAAAGGCTCCTTGTTTACTTATGGGGATATAACGCAATAGGGCTAAGGGTAAGGCTTAACTGACAGATAGCTAAAGTCACAGCTAAGAACTGTATCAACTGTACTAAATACAGTACAGTACACTAGACGGTATAGTATATCTGTACTATAGTGTACTAAATACAGTACAGTACAGTTGGAGAATTGATAAATGACTGCCGCAATAGCCACAAGAGAGAAAGTTTTTGTTGCTGCTGACAAATTATTTGCTGAGGGTCAACCAGTTACTCAAGCAAGAGTATGCAAGGTATTAGGGGGAGGTTCATATCAGACTATTGCCAAGTATCTGAGAGAGTGGAAAGAGTTAGAAGATAATGATGCTCCAATCAAAGATTATCCAATACCTGACTTAGTTAGAAAACAGTTCGATAGGATGAGACAAGACCAATGGAATGCATTTCTTAGATTTTATGAACCGATAATCGAGAACGAAATAATTACTGAACTGGAAAAAGAAAATGAATCTTTGAGAGCGCAATTAGAAGTAGCAAAGCAAGATAAGATTCGATTAGAAGAGTCAGAAAAAATTAGAAAAGAACAGAGTGAACGATATGAAAGAGCGATGCAACAACAGAGAAATGATGCAATAGAAATAGAACAATTGACATCGCAGCTTAAAGAACTTACCTCTTCGTTTTAATTTAGGAGCAATATAAATGAGTGCTAAAAAACTTTCACCTGAACAGATTGAGCGATTAAAGGATATTGAGAAACAGTTGAATGACTTGAAACGTAGAAGTGATGAAAGATTAGCTTTGCTAGAAAACCTTTCAGTTAATAAGTTATACTGCAATTAATCCAACTGTAAGTTATTAATAAAACCCTATCTTAGATTTTTAGGTAGGGTTATTATTTGTTGATTTAATTGTCTTTATATCACTAGTTAGTTATATATAAATCCCTAGATTTTAGCTGTATATGTGTTACTAAAATTTGTGTAACAAAATTGTGTAACAAATTTATATATAAGCTATTAACCTACTTTAAACTAACTTTTCACCTGTCACTTTCATAGCTTGTTTTAAGTCAGCTACCAGTTGAGCAACATACTTATAACGTTCTGAAGGTTGACCACTGGCTGATTTAGCTTTTGACTCGTCAACTTTTGATTGCCAGCTATCAAGGATATGGTTAATCATTTCTAATTCACTGACTATCTCTTCAGCATTGTCACCAAAAGTAATAGGAACTCTACAATTTTTAGTCTTGACTCCATCACCCCATTTACTAGTTCTACCAGCACCATTACGCTTACCGCCATGAGTATGCTTAACCTTTACCACTTCATAACCTGGGTTAGCTTCTAAGGCATGGCTATGAGCATCTTCTAGGGTATCCTGCTCTAGCTGTACAAGCTTCATGTCACCACTGGTAGAGTGCTTTAACTCCACTAGGTATTTAGTCATTGATTCAACGTTGTAATGTACCTTTCAATTACCTTAACTTGATTCTGTTACAGAATCAAGACGTTTGTTGTGACTGTCCAGAGTGACTGTTTACTAGTGGTTAGAGCATATAGAAAAACTTGTGTAACAAATCTGTGTAACAAGTTTCTGCATACGCTGTATATGGCTTTTCAATGGTTAATTAAGCTATGGCTCTACATTAGGTAGCTAGAGAATAGGGGCATAGCTGGTAAAATAGCTCTAATGCTTATCTAGTAATGGTTTTATATTTGTTGCAGTAGCTTGTTACACAAAATTTACTACAAGCTCTAGTCATGGATGCGAGTAAGCATTCTATTAGGCAATGAAGTTGTTAATGTCAGTTAATTTAGAAAGTTACTAGACATAAAAACCAGCCAGAAATTCAGTACATCAGTACCAAAATAGGTTAATTACTAGAAAGTTAGTAGAAAATAGCCTATAGTAAGCTGAAAGTATTGATATGGCGTTACAAAATTGCAACCTGGAAGTTGTAAAATTTTTGTTAATTTGGACGAGCATCTCCAGTTTCTCCTCATCCTTTTAAGGTATTCAGCATGACAGCAACCACGCCTAAAGCATCTTCAGCGCTTCCTAATTTTTGCGAAGGAATTCAATATTTTGGCGAAGCGTTACCAGGTTTTGAAACCTATGGTGCAAACCCTGCTATAGAATCAGGCAAAGTAGCGATCGCAGATCCGAATGATCCAGTAGCCGTATATCAAACTTTACTGGCTGCCGATGCTCTACGTTACCTGACGCTACAAATCACAGGTAGTAAAGCTTCTGGGCACCCTGGTGGATTTGCTAGCCAAGCGGAAGCTTACGCGGCTCTGGTCATGTTAGGGTACAAAAACATTATTACGGAAGTCGGTCACCACGCCCCTGGATTTTATAGTGCCATGTTCCTCGATCGCTCTTTAGAGGATATGGGTATTTTAACTGTCCAACAATTGCGCGATCGCTTCCGCGAAAAGCATGGACTGTTAGGGCATCTTTCTGGTTACATACCCGGTATTCTCGCACCTGCGGGGCCTTTAGGACAAGGGCAACACTTCGCCATGTCCGCCGCACTGTTACATAAAGATAAATTATTCCCCTTCACCGTTGGGGATGGTGGGTTAGGTGAACCTTATATCATGAGTTCAATGGCTCACTTTAACACTGCTTATCCCAGCGTCACCAACTTCTTACCTGTGCTGGTGTGGAACGGTTACAGCCAGGAACATCACAGTATGGTTTCTCTGAAAACTAACGAACAGATGACAGCATATTGGCAAGGTAACGGTTTTGAGGAAGTCGTGTTAGTCGATGCCAAAGAATTTGACGACAAAAACCAAACTGGCGATTATGTTGATAGTACCGCCTTTTCCTTTGAGCAACGGTTAGCCTTTACCAAAGCTGTACTTTTGGGAGTCGATAAAGCTGCACGTTCTGCTTTGAATGGTAAGCTGACAGTCTTCATCATTAAACAACTCAAAGGTGCGGGAGTTCACGCTAGAGGGTCAAAATCTCACAACCTCTATCCCAAAGATACGTTAGATGCTCCCCATATTGTCAGCGCTTTAAAAGAACGGGCATTATCTGCTGATGCTTGGCAAATTGTGCGGACAAACGCCGAACGCGCTGGTGGTGGCCCGGCTGCGAAAACAGTGGTAACAGAATTTGAATTACCATTAGCAGATTTAGGCGAATTACCTTTAGAAGAATATGCAGTAGGTGGGGAACCAAAAGTTTCGACAACTGCAATGGGAAGATTAGTCGGAATTGTCGGGAAAAAAGATCCCAATTTCTTAGTAACTAATGCCGATGGTAATGAAGCATCAGGAATTGCCAATATTAACCAAGCATTAAAGATTATTCACCCCACAACCGACGACTTATATAATCAAGCACCCAACGGACAAGTTTACGAACCATTGAGTGAAGATGCTTGTGCTGGTTTAGCTACTGGGTTGTCATTAATGGGTGCCAGAACATTGTGGTGTTCTTATGAATCTTTTGCCATCAATGGATTACCAATTTGGCAAACTGTCACTCAAGCAATGGCAGAATTGCGCCGTCAAACTCCCTCAACAATTACATTATTTACTGCTGGTGCATTAGAGCAAGGACGTAATGGTTGGACACACCAACGTCCCGAAATTGAAGCTTATTTTGCTTCCTTAATGCGAACTGGCAATGTGTTCCCATTATTCCCCCCCGATGCTAACAGTATTCAAGCTTGTTATGACTGGGCATTGCAAACTAAAAACAAGGGAATTGTGATTACTGCAAGTAAATCACCTTTGCCAATTCGCACCACTTTAGAACAAACTCGTCAAGGTTTACGCGACGGTGCAGTAGTATTGCATGAAGTTCCAGGTGATCAGCAAGTTGTGTTTGCTGTCATTGGTGATATGACATTAATGCCAGTATTTGAAGCAGCAGCATTTTTAGAAACTGAAGGTATTGGTGCGAAGATAGTTTCTATTATTAATCCTCGCCGTTTGTATCGTCCTGATGATACTGCATGGGATACTTGTTCCGAAGCCGATGGCGGTTTCTTAGATGATGCCAAATTTGCCGAATTATTTGATGGCGATGCATTAATTGGTGTTACTGGTGGCGCGCCGGCGATGCTGGAACCAATTATGTTGCGGAGTAATTCTAAGCGCGATACTTTTGCATGGAAGCGTGGGGAAACTACCGCGAGTGCTGGTGAGTTGATGGCGTTTAATGGATTGACTGCGGAGGCGTTGACGAAGCGGGCAATTGAGTTAGTACATTAGGATTGAGATTGGAATAATTAACCGCAGATGCACGCAGATGAACGCAGATAAATATTGATGTGCATCTGTGGTTTTTTAATAAAGTATAGAAATTAGTTTTTCAAAATCTTGAAAATCAAAACTTTGGTATTTTTTATGATATTGCCCACATATTTTATAATAAATTTTATCTTTTTTTATATAAAATAAATTTCCTTCTATCGCTGAGGAATGGTGTTTCAACTTAAAAATTATTCTATGATTAGTATACTCACCATATTTATGGATTAGATAAAGAAAACTTTCAATATTTCCATTTTGAGCATTTTGAAAAGCGAATAAATTTTCATCATTAGTGCTGTTTACTTGTAAAATTAATTCTTGTATTTCTATCAATTTTTTAAGATAATATATCTCAAATTTATTAAAATTTTTAGTTAAAGTGACAATTTCATGATAGTTATACAAAATTCCAATATTGCAACCTGAATTTGTTAAATAGCGTTCTATCTGAGCAAAATAATTTTGCAATTTAACATCTTCTCGTTTGACCTCCACAATTATTAAAGGATTTTGATGCGGCTTGAAGGTTTCATTTTTTTGTTTTTTATATATTTCTATATCATGATTATTAGTTTCAACTTTAATAGTAATTTTATCTGGCAATAATGTACTTTCTTTAATAAGAAAATGAAGAAATATTTGCCTAACTAACTCTTCTGGCCTGCCATTAAGTGGTATTTCTATACCTCTAATCAAACATTTTGTATATTGTTGGTTATATTTTTTAACATAAATTTCTAGCTTTTCATGAATTTCTCGTTCTAAATATGCATAAGCCATAATTTTTTTCTTAAAATTAACTATATAGTAAATACAATGTTTTTAAGAGCGCAATATAATTGCGCCCTAATATGTGTATTAACGGTGCTATTGCAACTTTTCTATTTTTCTCCAAAGAAGCTGAGAATTTTATCAACTAATTCCTTCCAATGCTCTTCAGCTTTGCTCTGGAAAAATTGATTCAAATTTGCTTCAAGTTCCAGTTCTCGTTTAAATATCTCACATACGTTACCTGCAAAAGTTTCCCCTTTCTTTCTTTGCTTACCTTTTTCAGCAAGTAGCGCATTCCAAAACTTAGAATCTTGACTGCGAGGTAGTAACTTTCTTATCAACTCCTCTTCAATGTCTGTTCCTACTTTATCTACAAAATCGTCATATAAGCCGTAAAATTCTTTTACTAATTCAGGGATAAGTGTCTTTAAAGATTCGTTTGCAGATGTAAGCTCATACAAGATATTTTCTAATTCCTGTTTAACTTCTCTAGTAAATTTCTTCAGCATTTCATCTTCATCTATTCCTTCAGAAAAAACTTTTGCATCGTAATATATATCTATATCTCTTGGTTCATAGTAACCAAAATTTCTATGTATAGCGTGTTTCGTATTCCATGCTTTATAAGTAATACGATAGAATTCAACATATTGCTCAACAAAATTTTCATAAACAAAACTAGGTACTCTTTTACTCAAGTCTCGTACATTTTCTATCTTCTGAATAGCGTTCTCAATTGCTTTGATTTCTGAGAAGGTTAAAGCATCACCATTTTTTATTTTTCCAAAGCTTACTCGAATATTCTTAATTTCATCTAATAAAAGATTGCGTCTACGTTCTATGACATCGGTTATCGCTGTGATCAACTCATCTTTATCTTCCTGTACTTCTTCTTGATAGTCTTCATATACCTTGACTATATCATCACGATAGTATCGCAAGGAGTCGTAGAACAAAATATTATCTTGGAAGAATTCTAAATTTAAGTTCTTAAATGTAGATTGAACTTGATCTTGTCTAATTTTAATTCCTAATTCCCTATCTCCATCAGAGTCATGTACTTTTTCAGGCTCCCCTTTGTGAGGTAGTACCAAAGTAACAAATCTATGATGAAATTCTTTTGATTTGGATGTCAAATGATAACCTATTAATTTTGTAATATTAGCTTCAGGAGCAGAATTGAAAGGAGTTACAAAAAGACAAATGCTATCTTGACTATCAATATATTTATGCAAGTCCTTGCGGATTGGATTCTCATCAAGTCCTTTTGTATCGACAACAGAATCGAACTGAGACAAGTTTGATCCAGATAAAACATCATTGCTTACATAAAGATAAATTTTTCTTGGTATAGCAAAGTCTTTCAACCGGACATTATTGATATCATCAAAGTTATTTTTTATCCATTCTTGCTCTTTACTTTGATTATCAAACTCAATTTTAGTAGCAGTTCTTGATTCTAAGTTCGCATTATCAACTGCAGTCTTTTTTAATACATCTATTCCTGATTCATCAAATAATTCTTTAGCCTTATCGAATGTAATAGTTTTACTTTTTTCGCCGTCTGTGACTGATTTAGTAACTTTTTTTAGTTCTATAACATTCCTAATAGCTCTTTGAATTTCTTCTGAAATAATTATTCTCTGTTCAACTTGAGTATTTTCTTTATTTGCAATATAGTCGCAAAATTCAAAAATAAGATTCTCCATCTCATCAATGGTATAAGGCTCTATCTCTATGTAAGTTTTATCAGCAGCTTTGATAATGACTTCACATATAGTAGTTTTACCTGATCCAGTTGAGAGTAACTCTCTAGTTTCAATTACATCTTTACTTTTGCCATTAATTGTTTTAGAAACTCTGAAGTCACTGATTAAATTAAAAAGATGACAAATAGCGGTTGTCTTACCTTGTCCGATAGTGCCGATAAAAACAATTTTATATTTTTCTATATTTAAAATTTTATCAATTTCTTCTAATCTTTCTAGCTTGGCTTTTAAGTTATTGATGCAAATATGCTTGATTACATTAATTTCTGAGCCACCTGATATTCTGGTAATTTCATGTCTCAGGCTTTGCTGTAGCGCTACAATTTCTTCTTGCCATTGTATAGTCAACATAATGTTTACCCTGTTTTAATGCTACTTACTGGATAATTACAATATGCCCAGATAGCATCAAAATCTAACAATAAGTTACCATTTGCCCATCTGTCGCCAACCTAGCATTCTCTATTCAATCCCAAATAACATCTTTTGTGCAGTAACATGAAATGCTAAAAACTGCCATAATGTACAAAAACAGATTCAGGAAATAACCCTTGTGAAAAGTATCAATATTTCCTTACCTGAAACCATGCAAGCTTACGTAGAAGAATAGGTAACTCAAGGTGGTTACAGCAGTGTTAGTGAATATTTTCGTGAATTAGTGCGACAAGATCAAAAACAGAAAGCTACAGAAAGTCTTGAAACAATGCTTCTGGAAGGATTAAACTCTGGAGAAGCAACAGAAATGACTGTTCAAGATTGGGAAGATGTCCGTCTAACAATCCGGGGATGACAGCATGAGCGATATTAACGGTATGGTTCGGTTGAACCTAGATTTATCACCAGAACTTAATCAAGTATTAGAAGAACTGTCAACAAAAATTGGCACAAGTAAAAGTGATGTTCTACGTCAGGCTATAACATTGATGCAAATTATGGTTATAGCTAAAGAAGAAACCAAAAAATTAGGAGTTCCAGAAGCAAATCAACTGATAGCAAATGAAATCATTTTTCCATCTGAGCAGCCAAAACAGCATCCATTAGATACGTTTATGGAAAGGCTTGGCCCTTGGGAAGATGAACGCAGTGCAGAGGAAATAGTCAAAGACATTTATGATAGTCGTACTATTTCTAACCGTGACATTAGTTTATGACTTATCTACTTGATACTGATACTTGTATTTATTGGATAAAAGATATTAATTCAGTCAGAACTAAAGTTAGAGAAATAGGATGGGAGCAAATTTCTATTTGCAGTATAACGGTTGCTGAGTTGTATTTTGGTGCTTATAATTCTCAACGAATAGCGGAAAATTTAGCTCGTGCAGAAGAATTTATTCAAAATTTGCCCGTTGTACCTTTAAATACTCCTGCTCTCAAAAAGTTTGGAGAATTAAAAGCAGAACTCCGCAGACTAGGACAACCAATTACTGAGTTTGATTTACTGATTGCTAGTGTTGCACTTACAGAAAATTATATTTTAGTTACTAACAATACTCGTCATTACAATCGCATCACTGGGCTAAAACTCGAAAACTGGATCTTGCCTTAAAAAGATTGGATATAACGAAGCGATCGCACTTTCGCAACAGGCGATCGCTCTATGATATAGGTATATAATACTAATGCTTGACTCGCCCGTTAGTTGGCTCTGGTAAAATTGCAGTTGTGACGGGTTGAGTAGCCGCCACTTCATTTGCTTAACATTCAATTCCGGTAAAATCTAAGCAGAAAGGCTATGCAAGAAAATCTTTTAACAACACATGGCAACAAAAAAATTAGAAGCTTTGATCACCAAAACTGTCAAAAAAGTGATTAAGAAAGAATTAGGGAAGCTGAAAAAAGATAATTTAGGAATTGCATTAAATCAAACTTCTAATACATTGGCAGAAATAGAGAAAGTTAAAAATGATAATTTAGCGCTTGCATCAAATCAAACACATAATACATTAGATAGGTTTGTCGCCAAGGTTGATAATTGGCAAGAAAAAGATTCTAGTGAAGAAATTATTGATGAAATATATACAAATGGTTATCTTAGTTTACCTTCCAAAGAAGATACAGAACTTGAGCGCAAGTTGCGAGAACTCAAATTTAAACAAGAACTGAGAAAAGATTGGATACTATTTCTTTTAAAGGATGTAATAGTATATTCTGCAACTATAATTTTTATATTTGCTGTGGCTGGATTTTACTTATTTACGCTGATTATGCATCAGAGATATTGAGTTAATTGCTATTGCATAACATTAATAAAGAATGGATATGCTGCATTTTTCACAAGCAGCAGATGTAGGGTGTGTTACGGCTGTGCAAGGATTTCGGAACTTAAAAGAGTGATAAGTAGCCGGACAAAAATATTTACAGTCATTGCGAACGAAGTGAAGCAATCCCAACCCCTGCGATTGCTTCATTCCGCTTCGCTCCATTCGCAATGACATTGTGTAATTAATTCTGTCAGACTACTTAATTAGCCGTAACGCACCGAGAAAGATAGGGCGTTATGCGATCGCAAACGCACCTTAGAATTTAAGGTTTACTTGATAAACCATTTCTAAGGGCCAACCCTGGTCACTTTCATACAGCCGTGACCATCGTTGTAAACTTGCAAAATTGGGTACTGATTTGAGCGAACTAACAAAGCTACATATTGCGCTGCACTTGAGCCACTATCGCAGATAGTTGTTGGCTCACCAGACCTAAACGCCCGATCCGACCAGGTACACTGACCAGGAGATAAACCCTGGGGTGCGGCTCCTGGCCCAGCTTGGAAATTGATTCTTACACCGTTGCTACCATCGTTTTGTATACTCAGCGTACCACCACCACGACAGGTTAAAGGATAGCTCTGCTGTGCATGAGCAGTATCTATCGTCAGCATAGGAGACAAAATAGCAACTAAAGCTGCCATTTGGGAAACATGAGAAAATACTTTCATCTTCTGACTCCTAAAAATTAAAAATTTAGTATTAGGCTGCGTTCAATAAGTATTAGGTTTGATGAAAAAGTTTTATGCAATTAAGTAGATGCGCTGTTCCTAATTAAAATTTTTGCTCGACCCTAACGCATCAGCTTGCTTTAGGGATAATCTTTAATATTCCTTGTCAATCTCTATATAATGATGACGATAGAAGCGTTAAATCAGGTTACCTACAGTCTATTTCCACTCAATGATTTACGCTTATAGGGACACAGCCATATGCCCTCAGATTATCTTGACCTCATAAAATTGCAATCTGCTGTTGCTTAGGGACTTCCAAATAAAAAAATATCCCAGTATTTATTGTGGGGTGGACATCTTGTCCGCCCAGTTTATGTGGCGGGCAAGATGCCCGCCCCACAAGATGGAATAATTTATTTCTTGAAAATCCCTTAACAAGATAGAGAAAAATATTATAGGAATCCGATTTGATTTCTGCAAAAATATCAGTCAGATGTAACGCAAAAAAAAGCTTTGGCGCGGATGCGTTACGCTAGCGCTAACGCATCCTACCACTTTATAAATAATCTCTTAAGGAAAAGCTAGGGATTTGATTAGACAAATAGCAAAAGTTTCGGACATGGTATAAATCCTTGTCTGAAACTTTTATTAATTACGAATTACGTAGCGCTTTGCGCTTCCCGTAGGGTATTACGAATTACGAATTATTTTGGCGTTGTTTCGGGTGTGGGAGTTGGTTTTAAATTCTTGGCTTTGTAGAAGGTTTCTAAACTATCGCGATCGCCTACAAAACGCCAGTGCCAAGGTTCATAACTGACACCTTGTGCATTATCCTTAGGAAAGGACATTTCAAAACCAAAACGGGCAGCGTTTGCTTCCAGCCACTGATAAGCTTTGGTATTGTCAAAGTTAGCTTGCAGATTAGTGGCTGGAACTGCGCCATCACCAACATCTACAGCATAGCCTGTGTGATGCTCGCTATGACCAGGAGGCGCACTGAGTGCAGCTCTTTCGGCTGGTGTTTGATTGCGTTGCGCGCCCACCGCAAAAAATAACTGCTCTTGTTCTTTGACAGAACGGAAGCCAGAAATTGGTACTAAAATTACCCCGGCGCTGCGTGCTGCTTGTTTCATGGCTTGAAACTTTTCCGCAGCAGTTTTTCGCATTCTAATGCGCCCACTACCAGGAATTACTGCTAGTTCTGATTCTGGCGCTTCTGCGTATGCTAAATGTCCTAATACAGTATCAGTATTGCTACTCTGAGAGTTAGCAGCACTATCAGATGTTGGTGTCGGTAAACTAGTGGGTGAAGGTTGAGAATTGGCTGTTCTTTTGGGAGAAAGAATGAAAAAGACAAAGCCACTACTCACAGCAAGCAGGACAAATGCAAATACTCCCCCAACGAGCAAAACCATCGGTTTTAATCCCACCTTAGGTTTAGCATCGGGAGCATCGCGTAAAGCTGCTGGAATATCATCACCAGAAGCAGCCGAAGAGTGTTGAGGTTCTCCAGAAAACCCAGCTTTATTCAAGAGTTCACTCCTGCTTTTTTTGAATAGCCATAACAGATTGTAGACTGGATAAAAATAAACGCAAGCGTTAGGATTTTACGTCAGCGTTTTTAGGTGCAATCTTGATAAATCTTTTAGCACTATATGTCAAGTTAGTGGGGCTAGTCCTGATTGGATTCGTCCTCGGACGTAAACTACCAAGTACAGTTCCCTCAGGTGTAGCTTACTTCCTTTTTTGGGTAGGAGTACCTATAAGCATTGTATTTTTTCTATACAAAACCGACTTATCAGGACAAATTTGGATTGCACCTGCGATCGCATACCTTGCCATTTTCCTAGGGGCTTTTTTAGCTTGGCTAGCAATTAAAGGACAAGCCTATCTCACAAATACCATGCCGCAGCCACCAACTCAAGGAAGTTTCCTATTAGCAGCAATGGTAGGGAATACAGGTTATCTCGGCTTTCCTATTACCTTAGCAATGCTAGGAGAAAAATACTTCGCTTGGGCGCTGTTCTACGATTTACTAGGCACACTCTTTGGTGCTTACGGCTTAGGAGTAGCGCTAGCAGCTAATTTTGGCAATAGTAAGCATAATTATGCAGAAGTAGCCAAAGCCATATTGATTAATCCTGCTTTATGGAGTTTCGGCTTTGGCTTACTGTTGCGACAGTTAAAAATTCCCTTTGCGCTGGAATTTTGCTTAGATAAATTGGCTTGGACATCTTTAGCCTTATCCATAGTATTAATTGGGATGCGACTCTCACAATTAAAGTCTTGGAGTAACATCCCCAAAGTAGGAATGAGCTTGGCAATTAAAATGTTAATAGTTCCCTTATTTCTAGGTTGCACATTACCGTTTTTTGGTGTCACTGGTTCACCAGCCAAAGTAATCGTCCTACAAATGGCTATGCCCCCAGCCTTTGCCACGCTAGTACTTGCCGAAACCTTCAATCTTGACCGCGATTTAGCTGTCACAGCCTTAGCATTAGGTGCAATAGTATTATTAATTACATTACCTTTTTGGCTGTGGCTATTTTGAGGAATGGGGAAGGGGGAAGGGGAAATGGGGATAAGGGGGAGAGATTACCAATTACCCAATGACAAATGACAAATGACAAATGACCAATGACCAATGACAAATATCAGGTTATGCCATGTCAACTAACATTACTGAAAGCCAGAGTGTCCCAGCGCCCCCTGAATCAGACTGGGAACCTACTCCACCACCAACAGATTTAATATTTGATGACGGAGAACCTTTGGAAAGTAACCGCCACCGTATTGGGATGAATGTTTTAATCCGGTCATTGCAACAAGCTTGGTCAGACCGCAATGATTATTTTGCTGGCGGTAATATGTTTGTTTACTATAGCCGGATACAAGCGCGAAATCGGGATTTTAAAGGGCCAGATTTTTTTGTAGTTCTCAACGTCGAAGAGATTGGTTCTCGCCAAGGTTGGGTTGTCTGGGATGAAAATGGACGCTACCCAGATGTGATTGTGGAATTAATGTCACCCTCAACCAAAAATGTAGATTTAGGCGAGAAAAAACATCTCTATGAGGGAGTGTTTAGAACTAGAGATTATTTTGTTTTTGATCCCTTTGACCCTAACTCCTTGCAAGGATGGCGTTTAGATGCTAATTTTCGCTATCAGCCGTTAGTTGCTAATGAACAAGGCTGGTTATGGTGCGAAACCTTAGGATTTTGGTTAGGAACTTGGGAAGGAACAATAGACAGAGAAACTGCCCCTTGGTTAAGATTTTATGACCGCCAGTCAAATTTAGTTTTCCTACCTGAAGAAGCAGCATTCCAACGCGCGGAAGCCGAAAGCCAACGGGCAGAAGTAGAAAGCCAACGGGCGGAAGCGGAACGCCAACGAGCAGAGACAGAAAGTCAACGGGCGGAAGCGGAACGCCAACGGGCAGAACGTTTAGCTGCACGCTTGCGGGAATTAGGAGAAAATCCAGAGGATTTTTAACATACTGCAAACCGCTATAGTTATACAAAATCAAATAATGTTTGCGACACATCAACATAAGTAGTTAAACAAAATTAATTACAAAATGTCATTGCGAATGGAGCGGAGCGGAATGAAGCAATCGCAAGGGTTGAGATTGCTTCGCTGCGCTCGCAATGACTGTAATTAATTTTGCGTGGTTACTTATTCTAGAGGGCACGGCAGTGCCAGTGCCCCTACAATCTGTTGCATTCTTTTTTCAAATTGGTAAGCTGTTCCACATTTAACTTGCATATATTGGGCGCGCAAGATGCCCACCCCACAAGAAATATACAATTTCAGATTATGCAAACTAGATTTGGTTTAGCTTATTACTCAACAAAAAAGCAGCACAATAATTTTGGAGGGGGTTTGGGGGACGCAACCGTCCGAAGTTTTGTGGAAGGAAACCTTCCCCACAAACTTCACCCAATCGGGGGTTTGGGGGAGAATCCCCCAATTCTGCTGCCTTAGTTGATGGTATGAAAGCCCCTTAACCCAAGCTTTATTTCCTAATAACGAATTGGTATAACTTAAACCTTTACACTTCAGCCTTTATTTGATTCATTCTTGCAGCTAAATCCGCAGGATTCGTATATTCATAGGGTTCAAAAGGTTGGTGAATCCAGGGATTATCCGATAGATAATCAACATAATAATCCGGTTCTATAACCGAACAAGATTTATACCAAATTACAGCCGTGCGAATATCTAAAATTGCACTTTCACTATATTGCTGTAGCCAAGGAATAGTTTGCTCAAGTGTAACCCCAGAATCTACCAAGTCATCCACCAGCAAAATCCGCGAACCTAAAGTTTCCGTAGTCATAGTGATATGGCGAGAAAAGTTTAATGCACCTCTTTCTTGCTTACCTGGGCCACTGTATGATGATGTTGCTAAAATTGCCAACGGTTGGTCATATATACGGGAAAGTATATCTCCAACTCGCAGTCCGCCTCTGGCAAGACAAACAATCTGGTTGAATTGCCAACCCGATTGATAAATCTTAGCAGCCAGTAGTTCAATTTTTTGGTGATAATCTGACCAAGAAACGTAAAGGTCTGGCATAAGGGATGTAGTTTTTGGCTAATACTCAAAGCACACGCAAATTCTCTATTTTAATATGAGTGCAAGATATTATGAATGATTCTGATGGTTCTGCTTACAGTGAAAAACTGCCATTTAAAACCAAACTAGCCTATGGTGCAGGGGATTTAGGCCCAGCAATTACTGCCAATATTGCCATATTTTTTCTCTTGGTTTTCTTTACCAATGTCGCTGGTATCCCGGCGGGTTTAGCTGGCAGTATTTTGATGGTGGGCAAAATTTGGGATGCTGTCAACGATCCATTTGTAGGGTTTCTGACTGATAAAACAAAATCTCGTCGCTGGGGTCGTCGTCTGCCTTGGTTATTATATGGGGCAATTCCCTTTGGAGTATTCTTTTTCTTACAGTGGATTGTACCACCATTTAGTGTTTGGGGTAAGTTCTGGTATTACGTGGTGATTGGGTTAATATCGCAGGTGTTTTACACTGTGGTGAATTTGCCTTATACAGCAATGACACCAGAACTCACCCAAGATTATGACGAACGTACCAGCTTAAACAGTTTTCGCTTCACCTTTTCCATCGGTGGCAGTATTCTATCTTTAATATTGTCAATAATTGTTTCTTCTGTAATTAGCGATCGCGGACAACAATATATAGTATTAGCCGCAGTTTGTACTGTAATTTCCGTCTTAGCCTTATATTGGTGTGTTTATGGGACACGCGATCGCGTGTTAGCATTTGAAGCTAAACGCATTCAACTAGAAGAACCGCAATCTCTCCCCTTTCCCGAACAAATCAAAATCGCCTTCACCAACAAACCTTTTCTCTTCGTCATCGGTATATATCTCTGTTCTTGGTTAGGCGTACAAATTACAGCCAGTATTATTCCTTTTTTTGTTGTTAACTGTATGGGTCTGAAAGATGCGGATGTCCCCAAAGTGATGGTTGCTGTCCAAGGAACAGCACTAGTGATGTTATTTTTCTGGAGTAATTTGAGTAAAAAAGTAGGCAAAAAAGTTGTCTATTTTCTCGGCATGATTTTATGGATTATCGCCGCCGCCGGACTTTATTACTTACAACCAGGACAACTTACCTTAATGTACATCATGGCAATCATGGCAGGGTTTGGTGTCTCTACAGCCTATCTCGTTCCCTGGTCAATGATTCCCGATGTCATCGAATTAGATGAACTGCAAACCGGACAGCGCCGCGAGGGAGTATTTTATGGTTTCATGGTATTGCTGCAAAAATTTGGTTTAGCCTTCGGCTTATTTTTAGTCGGAAACGCCTTACAAGCTTATGGTTTTAAAGAAGCAGTAGCCGGACAAACTACACTACCCACACAACCAGAATCAGCATTACTCGCTATCCGCCTCGCAGTCGGCCCCTTACCTACCGTTTGTTTAATTGCGGGTTTAGTTTTAACCTACTTTTACCCCATTACAAGGGAAATGCACGCCGAAATCATGATGAAACTCCAGCAACGGCGAGAAAAGGCTGAGTGAATTTTAAGCCAATATTTCTACCAAATCTATTTTTGCGTAGGCGTAGCCCGCCGTAGGCATCGCAAAACCAACTCTTGCTGGTGTTAAACTAACTTTTGCTTTGACATCAGCTGCAATTGTTGATGTTAAAGCAGCTTTTGCTAAAAAAATATCTATGCTTACAAGTGCAATTGCTGCGATTGCTGATGTCAAACTAACTTTTGCTAAAAAAATATCTATGATTGCAGGTCGAATTGCTGCGATTGCTGATGTCAAAGTAGCTTTTGCTAAAAAAAAATCTATGATTGCAAATCCCATTCCTGCAATTCCTGAATCATAGAACGATTTAGCCGCATTTAGAGACTTCCAACTCAATCTGACTTGATTAAACAACGCTATAAAGATGCGGTAGCAAGAGAGAAACAACAATGACTCAGGAACCCGGTTTTGAAGAAAGCAGTGGTAATGTATTTGTTGATCTCGGTTTAGAGAATGCAGATGAACTTTTTACGCGGGGTAAAATCGGGATTCAGGTACTCCGCCTTCTCAAACAACGCAATCTCAAACAGCGCGAAATCAGCGAACTTCTTGGTATTCCTCAGCCAGAAGTATCTCATTTAATGAAAGGAGAGTTTCAACGGTTCAGCGAGGCAAAACTCCTCATTTTCCTCAAGCGACTTGATACGGAAATCACTTTACATCTTCGCTCCCGTCACGCGCAAGGACAATCTGCTGAAACTGTGATATCCCTATAAGCCAGCATAAAAACCTGAAGATACAAGGTTGGTTTGTGGCTTGCTTCCTTAGAGAGGTACGTAGTGAAACCCAACAAACTCCCGAAAATGTTGGGTTAAACGCAGTATTGGGTCATACACTCCCTCATCCCCCTCATCTCCCTCATCTCCCTCATCTCCTCAAATCTTCAACTTCTCCCCCCGAATTGAATAATCTAACAACTCCATCGGGTGAATTACAGAAATATTCTTACCTTGCAATTGCAAATGCTTGGTAATCTGCAATGTACAACCAGGATTCGCAGAAGCGATTAACTCTGCACCAGTATTCAGCAAATTCTGCACCTTTTGCTGACCCAATTCTTCCGCAACTTCTGGTTGCAACATATTATAAACACCTGCACTGCCACAACACAAAGCTGCATCCAAAGGTTCACTTAATTTCACCCCTGGAATTTGGCGTAACAATTGACGTGGTTGCACACTAATCTTTTGCCCATGCAATAAATGACAAGCATCTTGATAAACTAAATTCACAGGTTGATCAGTAATCGGCAACAATTTCGCTGTTAAACCTACAGTTGCTAAAAACTCTTGAGCATCTTTCACCTTAGCAGCAAATGCTTGCGCCTTTTCCCGATATTCTGGGTCATCTTCTAAAATATGACCGTATTCTTTCAATGTATGTCCACAACCAGCAGCATTGATAATCACAAAATCGACATTCGTATTAGCAAAACTATCAATCATCTGTCTCGCCAAAGCCTTCGCCTGTTCCGTTTGTCCTTGGTGTTCGGGAAGCGCCGCACAACATCCCTGGGATTGAGGAATCACCACCTCACAACCATTCGCCGTCAACACCCGCACCGTTGCTTCATTAACAGGCGAGAAAAATAGCCTTTGCACACATCCCAAAATTACCCCCACACGATAGCGTTTCTCACCTTTTGCACGGATAACAGTTGGTAAATTACTTTGAAAAGTTTTTAAAGTAATGTCTGGCAAAATAGATTCCATTGCTGCTAACCGGGGAGATATATTTTTCAATAAACCCGTAGCGCGAATGAATTTAGAAACCCCTAACTTTTGATAAGCCAGCAACGGTATGAGTAAGATTCTTAAAAGGTCGGGGTTAGGAAATAAAGTAAATATTAATTGCCGAACCAGCTGATCGGGTAAACTGCGGGAATAATTGCGTTCAACTTGATGGCGAGTAGCAGAAATTAACTTGTCATACTGCACACCAGAAGGACAAGTTGTCACACAAGCCAAACACCCCAAACAAGAATCAAAATGTTCTACCGTAGCCGTATTCAGTGCAATTTCACCTTCATTAATCGCATCCATTAAATAGATACGTCCCCTGGGAGAATCCATCTCTTTACCCAACACCCGATAACTAGGACAAGTAGAAAGACAAAATCCACAATGTACACAACTATCAATTAACTTGGGATCTGGTGGGTGACTTCCATCAAATCCCTGCAAATTTTTGATACTCGCCGTATTATTCACAGAATTTTCTGAAACTTGCATATTACTTTTTCCCCTCTTTTTTGAGCGCTGAGTTCTGAGTGCTGAGTTCTGAGTTCTGAGTTCTGAGTTCTGAGTTCTGAGTTCTGAGTGTCAGACTTTTCTCATTCCCCAGTCCCCAATCCCCAGTCCCCAATCCCCAATCCCTAAATTCCCCCAACAAACCGACCAGGACTTAAAATATTTTTGTGATCAAACTGTGCTTTAATCCGTCTCATCAACTCCACAGCATTACCCGTATATCCCCAAACATCCAATTTTTCTTTCACCGTATTTGGTGCAGCCAAAATCGAAAGAAACCCGCCATAATTTTGACAAATATCACGTATTTGCAAAACTCGCTTTTGGCTATCTAAGGACAATACTCCCAAGCCACTACTAATATGAATCAACCCCATTTCTACTCGACTGAGAACTTCTACAGCCGCGTTAGGTAATACTCCTATTTTGCAGGTAATTGGTAAATTAAGAGCAGCAGAGTGCATTTGTTCTGGCAATCTCTGCCATAAATCAGCCTCTTCCTTTCCTTGATAAATTACTCCCGCCAATCCCAACTTTTGCCCAACTTCTAATAATCTATTCGCCTGTTCTTTGACACTCTCACTAATACTTTGGAACCGGGCAATTAAGCCTAATCCTTTACCTAATTCTAAACTATCAACTAGTTTAGTAGATAATAAATCAGCTTGGGTTGGTGTTAAGGCAGAACCTCTCAAAGTAGCAGCAGCTTGTGATATCGCCGCCTCTGTACCAGTTAATACTACTGTCGCTGATGTCTGTTGCTGAGGATAAACCCGAAAGGTAACTTGAGTAATAATTCCCAATGTGCCATAAGACCCAGTAAATAACTTCATCAGGTCATATCCAGCCACATTTTTGACAACTCTTCCCCCAGCTTTAGCAATTTCGCCATCAGCACGGACAAAGGTAATACCTAACAACTGGTCGCGTACACTACCATAACGTTGTCTAAGAGAACCTGTATTCGCTGTAGCAACGATACCACCAATGGTTGCCAAATCTGCTGCAGTGGGGTCAAGGGCGAGAAATTGCCGATAATTAGCCAAAATACCTTGAAGTTGAGAAAATTTCATGCCCGCTTCTACTGTTACCGTCAAATCGCCAACAGCATGTTCAATTAAGCGATTGATGCGTTCTGTACTGACAAGCACATCAATATTTTGAGCTAAACCACCCCAGCCTAGTTTACTAGCACTACCGCAGGGAAGGATACGCCAATTTTTACGGTGTGCTTCGGCAATTATCGCCGCTAGTTGTTCTTGGGTATGAGGATAGACAAGACAACTGGGAGATTTTCCCCCAATAATTGCCTTTTGGATTGATTCTTGAAGTGTGGGTGATATATTTTCCCAAAAGTAAACAGCATTTTCTGCATTGACGATAGATGCCAGACAAGAAGCGATCGCATTCATCAGTTTATTTTTTACGTCCTACTTCTAATTTACTGGCTAAACTCACTAAAAAAGTGCTCAGTTAAAAGTGGTGCCTATGCTTACACTACAAAAGTTTAGATAATTTGTTACTAATATTACTTATCCTTAGAGATTATTTTAAGCAATATTACGGAAGTAAAGATAATATTTATGACTTAAGCTGGCTACAGCAAATTGTCACTTTTTATCTATATTTTGTCATATAGATAAACAGAGGGGATCAATTGGAGATTTAATTATCAGGGTAGCAATGTTATTAATTTTTTACAATAGAATCACAGTCAAGTTATTTGTGATACCACTTATCTACTCATATAACAGCAAAATTTGAGGTCATGAAAAATTATGTATAGCATTGTACCAGTCAACATTCTCTCGTTATTTTCTGTATTTGTGTAATCTTGGTTGGGAATGCTGAAAATATTTCAGCCCTAGAATCGATTTCAAAATCATAGTTCATCAATGGGTTTTACCCAAACTCTTAAGATTTTTTAGTTTTTCTCCTGACAATCAGCGTAGTTTAAATTTTATATTTTGAGTTGAGAAGACAAAATATAAAATTTTTGATTGATATAAAAATTTGGTTTGACTTAATAACAATTTGCACTTCTGAAACTCTAATTTGAAGCCGAAATCAAGGCATAGGATAAATAGTAACCCCAAAATTGGTTGACCTGAATATATTTGCTTTTGAAAAATTATCTTCTACTAATTTGTAATTAATAGCCGATTAATTACATTTGGTTAATTGATATTATTCATCACTAATATTTCTAGTAATGATTTGCTCGCTACAAATACATGAATTTAATCATTATTAAATACCAATATGCCACTATCAGACTATGCAATTATAGAATCTATTGTAACTTTTGCTCCTGATACTCCAGTTGAAAAAATTATCAGTTATATGGAGCAAATTAGGCAAGACATTGGCATGGAAAAAGGTATATTTGTGACTGACTCCAGTTTATATACCTCTCATCCCCAGCTAAAAGTAGCTGCAGAACAATCCATTCCTCAAAATGCACAGCACCTTAACCTGAATTTATCGGTTGATTGTGTATATGTAGTAGATAAATCACATTTATTAGGTATACTCACTATTTTAAATCTGATCCGGCTGATGACTTCTGGCTTGAATTTAGCCACTATGAAGATTGCCGAAGTCATGCAAAAACCTTTAATTACTTTAGAGCCAGATTTTGATGTTAACAATATATTGCCGCTCATGCAGCAATATAACATGCGTAATTTACCTATTGTTAATGATATTGGGCAATTATTAGGAATTATTACCCCAGAAAGTTTAGCAGTGGGTTTACAAAAAGAACTTGTGAGAACGCGAGAAGATTTACAATTAGAAATAGTCCAGCGCCGTTCTTTAGAGATAGCATTACAAAATGCTGAAACAGCATCTGAACGACGAGTTAATCAAGCAACTGCAGAGTTAATTAAAGCCAATAAAAATTTAAAGCGAGAAATCAGCGATCGCATTGCTACAGAGGTGCAATTGCTGCAAACAACTTCTGACTTACAAGAAATTTTTCAAGCCTTTCCCGATGTATATTTTCGTATTGATCGCGATGGCACTATCCTCAGTTATTACGCTAAAAATAACTCAGACTTGTATGTAGTACCAGAATTTTTTTTGGGGAGGAGAGTGCAAGATGTTTTTCCTCCAAATGTTGCTAATAAATTTATGACTGCAATTCTGAATTCACAGAAAAATGCAGCCATTGTTACTATTGAATATTTATTATGTATTGCTGGTAGAGACGAAAGCTTTGAAGCCAGAATTTTACCTTCAACGCAGCAACAAATTATCGCCATCATTCGCAATATCACTGAAAGTAAGCAAGTACAAGAAGCATTACAAAAAGCTAAAGCAGAATTAGAAATTCGCGTAGCAGAAAGAACTAAAGAATTACAAGATATCAATAAACGCTTGGTGCTAGAGATTAGCGAACGCCAGCGAATTGAAGAAGCTTTACGATATCGAGTAGAATTTGAAAAACTAACTACTGCTATATCTACACATTTTATCAATCTTGCACCTAATGAAATTGAGAATGGTATCCATCAAGCATTACAGTTGATTGGTGAAATTACAAATGTTGATCGTGCTTATGTATTTGTATTTGCAGATAGCAATACCTATGAATGGTTTGCAGAATCCTTAGAAGGGCAAATTTATAATTTGCAGGATATTAGCAATGTTGTTTTATCTTGGGGACGAGACAAACTCAGTAATTTTGAAACTATTCACATTCCTCATATTGATGATTTAGCTATTGCAGTTAATACTCACACTATTCAATCACTCATTATGGTGCCTATAGTATGTAGTGGTTTATTAATTGGTTATCTGGAATTTGATTCCGTAAAAGCTGCAAAAACCTGGACAGAAGATAGCATTATTATGCTGAGAATGGTTGGTGAAATTATTGGTAATGCTTTAGAAAGGCTGCGAGTAGAGCAAGCCTTACGCATTAGCGAAGAAAGATATATGAGAGCTATTAGTGCTGGGAAAGTTGGCATATGGGAATGGAATATTAAAACCAATGAAATTTACATAGATCCCAATTTAAAAACTATGCTTGGTTATCCAGAAGCAGAAATTCCTAAATATTTTGATGATTGGCTAAAATTTGTGCATCATGATGATGTGGAATCGGTCAAAAATGCAGTATACACATATTTAGCAGGTTTAACTCTAAAATACGAAATTGAACACCGAATGGTGAAAAAAGATGGTAGTTGTATATGGTTTTTAAGCCGAGGTACACTACTGCGAGATCCTCAAGAGAATATCTGTTTTCTAGCTGGTTCTAATACTGATATTACTGCTCGTACACAAGCAGAAAACAAACTTAAGGTGTCTCTGAAAGAAAAAGATATTTTATTGAAAGAAATTCACCATCGCGTCAAGAATAATTTGCAAATCATTTCTAGTTTATTACGTCTTCAATCTAGATATATTAATGATGAGCAAGCCTGTGAGCTGTTCCAAGATAGCCATAATCGTGTCAGAGCTATGGCAATAATCCATGAGAATTTATATCAATCAAATAATTTATCAAAAATTAACTTCTCTGATTATTTAAGAAGTTTAGTGAATAATTTATTGCGTTCTTACGGTATAAAAATAAATATCAAAAGCCACTTAAAAATAGATAAAATTTTTCTCAAAATTGATACCGCTATTTCTTGTGGGCTAATTATTAATGAGTTGGTTTCTAACTCTATAAAATATGCCTTTCCTGAAAATCGAGAGGGGGATATTTACATAGAAATGTTACAAACAACTAGAAATCAATACTTCTTAAATATTAGTGATAACGGTGTGGGACTATCTCAGGATATAGAAGTTTATAAAAATCAATCTCTTGGGCTGCAATTAGTTTGGAGTTTGGTTGAACAGTTACAAGGAACGATTACATTTAATGCATCTTTAGGGACTTCATTTACAATTACTTTTAGCGAACAAAGGTAGAATGTTATGCAAGAAAAAATTTTGGTAGTTGAAGATGAAATAATTATTGCTTGTGACATCAAAAGTTGTTTAGAAAAAGCTGGGTATATTGTTCCTGCAATTGCTGCTCATGGCAAACAAGCAGTTGAAAAAGCCGCAGAAATACATCCAGATTTAATTTTAATGGATGTCATGCTTAAAGGTGATATGAGTGGCATAGAAGCTGCTGCTGAAATTGGTCATCTTTTCAATATTCCTGTCATTTATTTAACTGCATATTCAGACCAAACTCACTTACAAAAAGCTAAAACTACACAACCTTTTGGTTACATACTTAAACCATTTGAAGAAACTCAATTAATTACCACCATTGAAATTGCTTTAAACAAACATCAAATAGAAGTGGTAATGCGTGAAGCATTAGAAAAAGAAAAAGAAAATAGAGCCATTAAAAACAAATTTGTTTCGATGGTTAGTCATGAATTTCGTAATCCTTTAAATAATATTTTAACTTGTACTGAATTATTATCAGATTATAGTTTGCACGCGAATGATGAAAAAAGACATGAATATATTAGCCATATTCAAAAATCAGTAAAACATCTAGATAATTTATTAACTGATGTTTTACTGATCAGCAAAGATGAACCCGAAAAATTACAATTTAATCCAGCACCTATAGATTTAGAAGATTTCTGCCAAGATTTATTACAAGATATCCAATTGAATGCTAGTGAGAACCACAAGATTATATTTACTGTTCATGGTAGATTAGCAAATATACACAATAATCTCTCGATGCCAGATTCCCATCTAATTAAATTAGATGCAAAGATGCTATATCATATTCTGAGTAATTTGCTTGCTAATGCTATCAAATACTCACCTTTAGGTGGAACAATTAGTTTTGATGTTTTTTACGTCTCGGGAGAAGTTATTTTCCGGATACAAGATGAAGGTATTGGCATTCCTGAAGCGGATCAAGAAAATTTATTTAATTCTTTTCATAGAGGTAGTAATGTCGGAAATATTCCTGGCAATGGCTTAGGGTTAGCAATTGTAAAATATTACATTGATTTACACGGTGGTAATATTTCCTTTGCTAGTAAGCCGGGAATTGGTACAACATTTATTGTGAATTTGCCTATTAATAATTAGTCATTAGTCATTAGTCATTAGTCATTTGTCATATTCTACGAGATTTTATGATGGTGCGTGATGCCTGAAGCTAAATATTATGGCATCACACACCCTACTGTTGGGAGAGAATCTTTAGACGTTGACTGTATCTCTAATTTTGTCTGACGAATAATAAGTAGGTTTATCGCCAAATTTAGTTGCGATTAGTGATTCTGCACCTGTAATCAATCTCGCTCTGCGATTTTGGGTAATGTAATTCCATGCCCACTGAATCATGACTATTAGTTTATTGTCAAACTCGATTAAAAAGTATATGTGCACTATGAGCCAAAATAGCCAGGCAAAGAAACCTCTGAGTTTGATAAAACCTAAATCTACAACAGCAGTATTTTGTCCAATGATAGCTAAACTACCTTGATGATTGTAATTAAATTGTGGCAAAGTATGACCTTGTAGCCTTTGTTCAATTAATTGAGCTACATATTCTCCTTCTTGCTTGGCTACTGGTGCTACACCTGGTAAAGGTTTCCCATCTTGATGAGAGAAATTGGCTAAATCACCCACAACAAAAATATTGTCATATCCTTTAATACTTAAGTTTGGTTCAACAATCACCCTACCCGCACGATCAAGTTCAGCACCTGTATGTTCTGCTAAAACTTTACCCATTGGCGATGCTTTGACACCTGCTGCCCATAATATAGTTTTGGAAGCAATTTCTCGTTTATCATCGCCTTGTTTGATGGTAACAATATCATTTTCAATATTCGTTACCAAAGTTTTTGTTTGAACAATTACACCTAATTCTTTGAGAGATTTTTCTGCGGCTTGGGATAATTCTGGTGCAAAAGGTGGGAGGATGCGATCCAAACCTTCTAATAGCAAAATCCGGGTTTCTGAGGTGTCGATTTTGCGAAAATCTTCTTTGAGAGTTTTGTAAGCTAACTCTGCGATCGCACCTGCTAATTCTACTCCTGTAGGGCCACCACCCACAATCACGAAAGTTAACCAAGCACGGCGTTTGACGGGATCGCTTTCTCTTTCGGCGGCTTCAAAAGCCTTGAAAATCCGCCGACGCATTTCTACTGCATCTTCTACAGTCTTTAACCCTGGTGCAAATTCTTCCCAGTCATCCTTACCAAAATAGGAATGCTTCGCACCAGTAGCCACAATTAACGTATCGTAGGGTATGGCTTCACCATCTACTAAAACTTTCTGAGCTTGAGGATCGATATCATCAACAGATCCCAATAATACTTGTGTATTTTTGCTTTTACTCAACACCGATCGCAATGGTGAGGAAATATCAGCAGGTGACAAAGTACCTGTAGCCACTTGGTACAGCAGTGGTTGAAACAAATGAAAGTTCCGCTTATCAATGAGTGTAACGTTCACCGAAGCCTTAGCAAGTGCTTTTGCCGCGTACAGTCCCCCAAAACCACCGCCAACGATAACTACTTCATGTGGTGGGTTATTGTCAAGCGAATTTGCCATAAGAAATATTTCCTAGTGTTACGACTGGTGTAACGATTATTAAGAAATTAGTAACAAAATTGGCAAAATCCTTTCTGTTCGCTTGGCACAGATTAAAAAATGGAGAAAGTTAGGAAATATACAATTTGGGGCATGGGGCATGGGGCATGGGGCATTGGGCATTGGGCATTGGTAATTAGTAATTGGTAATTGGTAATTGGTGTTTGTTATTTCTCCTTGCCCCCTCATCTCCCTCATCTCCCTCATCTCCCTCATCTACCTCATCTCCTCATCTCCCAATCGCTCAATCTCCCATTTCTTCTCGCAATAAGGCGCGGAATCCGGCTTGCTGAAAATGTTCGTTGGCGGTTAAGGCTTCGGTAATTCCGCCGTATTGCATGACAATAAAAGATACGCAATCAACAAAGCTCCATTCTTTTTCGGAGCGATCGCAATATAGTTGAAAAGCTCTATCGTAAAGTTCTGGAGATAACGGTACAATTGCAACTTTCGAGTCTGCTGCTAGGGCATTTAATAAGGTAACTGCACCATGACGAAATGGCTGTTTGCATAGGAGATTGCCGATTTCTAGCATCACAGCTTGGGTAGTTACCAAGCGTGTACCGGCGGTTTCTAAAATTTCTGCGAGATGCACAGCACGTCTATGTAATTTATCTTGCGGTGCAGATAAGGCGATCGCAAATGTTGTATCAAGAAAGACTTCAGACTTCATGCTGAATTTCTGAACCTTATAAATATTTGTCGATGTTGGTAGACCAATCAGTCGGCCCTGAAAGATTCAGCGATCGCGCGGTCTGCAAGAATGATACACTTTCCTGCTTCTCAGGCGGTAAAATTTCGATACTCAACCGCACACGAGTATTGTTTGGTAATGCGATCGGTTCAATAGGATAGAATACTCTGCCATCAAATACGGCTGTGATTTTATCTGCCATGATTTTCCCAAAGCGCTGCAATTATATCCTAGTCTGGTTGTGTACTGAAGGGGGAAGGGTGAAGGGGGAAGGGGGAAAGGGGAAGGGTGAAAGGGGAAAGGGGAAAGGGGAAAGGGGAAAGGGGAAGGGTGAAAGGGGAAATTTTATACCAATTTGAAAAAAGAATGCGACAGATTGTAGGGGCATGGGCATTACCATTGGTGTCAACTTAATGTGAAACCAGCTTGGTTGCAAGGTTTTGCCCTCACCCCCAGCCCCTCTCCCACACGGCTACGGTGTACACAGAAGTCTTGAAATCCTACCTGGAAGGGAGTTTTAAACTCAGATAAAAATCGCTCAAAACCTGTCATTGCGAGCGAAGCGTTCGCGTAGCGTCTCGAAGAGAAGCAATCCCAGCACCAAGCGATTGCTTCGTCGTTCCTCCTCGCAATGACGATTTCAGGGGCTTGAAATCCCTGAAACGTATGCGGAGAGTACTTGTGTGTACACCGTAGCTCCCACACGGAGAGGGGAGTAAGAGATTTAGTTCCCCTTCTCCTGCGGGAGAAGGGGTTAGGGGATGAGGGCGCGAGGTATTTGTACAACGCTCACCCTATATAGCTTTTAGCTTAAGTTGACACCAATGGGGCATTGCCCTGCCCTCTAGAATATTATTGATATGTCGCATACATTATTTGATTTGGTATTACCCTAGCCATTGATGGTTAGGGTAGGAATCAGGGAAAGCTGGATTTTTTTGCAAAGGCTTGTGCCAATTTTAACTTCATTGTTTATCGTTTCTTTGGTCAATTTTTTAATATACAAATACCCAAAAATTTTTAGTCAGAGAACAGTCAGCCATTTTGGAGAATTGAACATCCAAAATCCAAAATTTTTTGTCAAATCTTGCAAGATACCCAAATACCACGGCCATGTTTGGCAAATTCATCGATGGTTTGCAGTGATAGCTCGTGATTGGTCATATTTTGCAGCATTGCCAATGGTAGAGTGAGAGAATTTGCACCCGCTTGGAGGGAAGCTACTGCTTCTTCTGGAGATTTAATACTAGCCGCCATAATTTTTGTATCGCTACCTTTGACCACATTAGCCATTTGCTGCACTAAGGCTATGCCATCACCTAAAAGTTTAGTAGCTCGATTAACATAGGCGATCGCATATTTTGCACCCGCTTCTTTGGCTATTGCGGCTTGCGCTGCACTATAAATTCCTGTCACCGCACAGGGAATTTCCCCCTGTAATGCTGCAACAACCTGAAAACCAACTAATGCTGCAGGAATTTTTAATATAGTTTGCTGACCAATAATTCCAAAAGCCGCCCGCCCTTCTGCTAACATCTCATCAAAATCGGATGACATTAGCTGGTAAAACAATGGGCCTGTAGTTAACTGTGCTAATCGTTTGAGTGTAGTCTCTACTGGTAAATCGCTTTTTGCTAAAAGAGTTGGGTTGGTTGTGATACCTTTTACCCAACCCAATTCCTTAGCAGCCTGAGCTTCAGCGATAATTGCCGAATCGAGATAAATGCTCACGTTTTGCTCCAAAGAAAGGTGATTTCGCTGTCATTTTACAGCTGATTGGGGATTGGGGATTGGGGATTGGGGATTGGGGATTGGGGATTGGGGATTGAGGATTGGGGATTGGGGATTGGGGACTGGGGAACTCGGGGCCCCCTCTGGGGATAAGGGGTAATGGGGATTGGGGAACTCGGGGCCCCCTCTGGGGATAAGGGGTAATGGGGATTGGGGATTGGGGATTGGGGAAAGGCTGACATTCAGAACTCTTGTACAGACGCGATTAATCGCGTCTGTTGCAACTCAGCACTGTTCCCTGAAATAAAGCTATACCTAGCTTCGCAAAAATCAAAAATCAGTTCTATCTCAATACCTTATATATAGTGAATATATTTCGTGGGCAGAACCACAGGATGGGGTGAGCGATGGCAGCAAATTATACAGTTAAGAAAATCAAAAAATCCCTTCACGAAGCGGGTGTTAAATTTGTCCGCATTCTCTGGTGTGATAATGCCAACATCATTCGGGGGAAAGCTGTGCATTTAGAGATGCTTTCTCACTATTTTGAACATGGTGTAGGCATATCAGCAGGGGAACAAGGCATACCTGTAATGTATGATGCGATCGCACCTGATTGTGGTTTGGCTCCTGTGGGTGAAATCCGCTTGGTTGCAGATTGGGATAGCTTGGCACCTCTACCATACGCCCCTGGTCATGCCCGTGTGCTGGGAAATATGATACTTGATCGGCAACCTTGGGCGTTTTGTCCGCGCCATTTTCTCATGGAGATGATCGCCGCCGCAAAACGTGAAGGATTGGAAGTTAAAGCCGCTTTTGAAAACGAATTTTATCTATTGCGACAAACATCTGAGGGCATTGTACCTACAGAATCCACGGTGTTTGCTGCTACTCAAGCAATGGATATTAATCGGGAGGTAATTGATGCGATCGCAGATGCTTTAATTGCTCAAAAAATCCCTGTAGAACAGTATTACCCAGAATCCGGCCCCGGTCAGCAGGAAATATCTATGCGTTATACCGACGCTTTGCGTGCCGCTAACTACCAAATTGTATTTCGAGAAACCGTCAGAGCGATCGCGCGTCAGCACAATTTGACTGCATCTTTCTTACCGAAAATCTTTCCTGAAGCAGCGAGTAGCGGTTGTCACATCCATCTCAGCTTGTGGCGTGACGGGGAAAACATTGTACCCGATGCTCAAGGTGCCGCAGGTCTGTCTCCGACAGCTAGAGCCTTTATTGCAGGTATTCTGCATCATCTGCCAGCACTGATGGCTATCACTACCCCTAGTCCCAATTCTTACCGCCGCATTCGTCCTCATACTTGGAGTGGGGCTTTCCGTTGTTGGGGAATCGATAACCGCGAAGCGGCTGTGCGAGTTCCCAGCGACCCTGAATTTGGCAATCCGACACATTTTGAGGTCAAAACTGTAGATGCAACCGCGAATCCTTTCTTAGCTTTAGGCGCAATCATTGCAGCCGGACTAGACGGAATACAACGCAATCTTGAACTTGCCAACCCTGTCAACGAAGACCCCGGAAATTTACCCAGCGAACAGCGCACAGCCAATGGTATTGACCCCTTACCCACAAATTTAGGAGAAGCGTTAGAGAACCTCAGACAAAATAACGTCTTATTAAATGCTTTAAATCCCCAATTATCGCAAGCCTTTGTCGCAGTCCGTCAAGCCGAATGGCTAGCAATGAAAGATTGGGACTTAGATGCAGAAGTAAAGCTGTTATTGGAGAGGTATTGAGGAGAGTGGGCATGGGGGATAGGGCATGGGGCATGGGGCATTTGTCAAAGGTCAAGGGTCAAAGGTTAAGAGTTAAGGTTGGAATGTGGGTTTCAAAGGTGCAGTTTTGCAGATCAAAGGTGTAATGTTCAGGCTTAAAGCCGCAACTTTGGAGATAAAAGCCGCAACGTTCAGGCTCAAAGCGGCAACTTTGCAGATAAAAGCCGCAATGTTCAAGCTCAAAGCTGCAAAGTCCAAGTTCAAAGCTGCAACTTCCACCCTCAACACCTCAACATTCAAGCTCAAAAGTAGAAACCCCACCCTCAACACCTCAACCTCCAAGTTCAAAGCTACAACTTTCACCCTCAACACCCCAATTTCCCCGCTTAAAACCTAATCATTGTTCCTATCTCCCCCATTCCCCCTTCCCCCTTCCCCCTTCCCCATTTCCCAACCCCCATGCAACTCAACCTCACCGACATTCCCCTCATTGATCAACACGCGCACAATATACTTAAGCCGGAAGTTGCGGCGCGTTATCCGTTTGCGGCTGCGTTTACGGAAGGATATGACGAGGAAATAGTTAATCATCATGCGCGCCACACATTCTTTTATCGCCGCAGTCTCAGAGAAATCGCAGCTTTATTGGAATGTGATGCTGAGGAAAGTGCGATCGCAGCTCGGCGGGAAAGTTTAGGATTAGAAAATCTGACGCGGCTTTATTTCCAAGCTGGGAACCTAGAAGCGATTTATTTGGATGATGGATTGGACACTGAAAGTATCCTACCTTTGTCATGGCACGAACAATTAATTACCGTCCGTAGAATTCTGCGGTTGGAAGTAATTGCAGAACAGCTAATTCCTCAAGTTACCAATTTTGAGGATTTTCTCGCCAGATTCCACAGCGAAATCGATCCGCCGCCGCCTGGAGTTGTGGGTTTTAAGAGTATTGTTTGTTATCGCAGTGGTTTAGATGTCCAGCCTGTAACTTATGAAGTGGCTGCATCTCGTTTTGATGAAATTAGACAAACACTCAATAATCAACCAGTGCGTCTGGTTGATAAAGCTTTGATTGATTTTTTACTGCAAGAAGCCTTGTTAATTGCGGCGAAATATCAGCTACCCTTGCAGTTACATACTGGTTTTGGTGACCCCGATTTAGATTTACGATTAGCTAATCCCCTACATTTGCGATCGCTTTTAGAATTACCCCAATATCGTCAAGCACCTTTGGTATTGTTACACGCGGCTTATCCCTTCATGCGAGAGGCAGGGTATTTAGCTGCTGTTTATCCGCAAGTTTATTTAGATTATGGTTTGGCAATACCATCTTTAAGTGTATCGGGAATGCGTGAAGCCATCAGGCAATTGTTAGAGTTAGCGCCAACTAGCAAACTGATGTATTCCTCTGATGCTCATTCAATTCCCGAATTGTATTATTTAGGGGCAAAATGGGGTCGCCAGCTATTACAAGAAGTACTCACCCAGGCTATTCAAGATACCGATATTACTCTGAAAGAAGCAGAAGCGATCGCTCTTGCAATTTTACGCGAAAATTCCTTATCTCTGTATCAATAAGCCAGGGGGCAAGGGTCAGAGAAAAGGAATAGTAGTGATGAGTCTACAAATTGAATAATTTATGTTTACAATTTCCCCTTAAGGAAGAATTACTATCTTCCAACCCCCAAATTTAATACCAAATCAAATAATGTTTGCGACACATCAATAATATTCTAGAGCGCACGGCGTGTCATACTCCTACAATTTGTCGCATTCTTTTTTCAAATTGGTAAGTAACCACGCAAAATTAATTACAGTCATTGCGAGCGCAGCGTAAAGCCTTCGGCATAGCTTCGCTTAACGCGTAGCGTCTCGAAGAGAAGCAATCTCAACCCTTGCGATTGCTTCATTCCGCTCCGCTCCATTCGCAATGACATTTTGTAATTAATTTTGTTTAACTACTTATTACTCAACAAAAAACAGATCAATCATTTTGGAGGGGGTTTGGGGGACGCAACCGTCACCCAATCGGGGGTTTGGGGGAGAATCCCCCAATTCTTCTGGCTTCTTTAATTCAGTGATACCAAATCAAATAATGTTTGCGACACATCAATCAATAATATTCTAGAGGGCACAGCGTGCCATACTCCTACAATCTGTCGCATTCTTTTTTCAAATTGGTATAACATCTTACTCCTAGCCTAATTACAAGTTATATCCCAAGGTAAAATACCACAACCAAGAAATGAAGAGCTATCTTTCCAGTCAACTGTCTACTTTCAACAGTATTTTCAAGTCATACCAAGTTGGAATGCTAGGAGTTAAACTGAATTTAAGGTGTAGTATTGCCAACTAAATTACCTTTATCTTTAGATGTATGCAACTCGCTAGTAGTAACCACGATATTGTTAACAGCATTAGGATTGGTAACAGTTTTGATTTCTACAAAAGCCTCGCGATTTGTAATCAATCTAGAGCGACGGTTACGAGTGATATAGTTCCACGCCCACTGGAAGACTACTAGTAATTTAGTGTCAAATTCAATTAAGAAGTAGATGTGAACTACTAACCAAAATACCCAAGCTAAGAAACCTGTGAGTTTGAGGAAGCCTAAATCGACAATGGCTAAATTCTGCCCAATCATCGCCAAACTACCGACGTGATTGTAATGGAATGGTGGCAAATTATAACCTTGGAGTCGTAGTTGAATGAGTGTGGCTACATACTCACCTTGTTGTTTAGCTACAGGTGCAACACCAGGTAAGGGTTTACCATCTTGATGGGAGAAGTTGCCTAAATCTCCGATGACGAAAATGTTGTCATAACCCTTGATAGTCAAGTCTGGTTCAACAATCACACGTCCAGCTTTATCGCACTCTACACCTGTACGTTTTGCTAAAACTCTCCCCATTGGCGAACCTTGCACACCAGCAGCCCACAGGATAGTTTTTGAGGGAATAGAGGTGATTTCGTCGCCTTGCTTGTAAGTAACGATGTCATTTTCAATATTTGTGACTCTGGTGTTGGTTTGAATATCCACACCCAATTTGCGTAGAGATTTTGCTGCTACTACTGATAAATCTTGTGAAATGTGTGGCAGGATGTAATCGCCACCTTGTAATAAGACAATTTTCGCTTCTGAGGTGTTAATGTTGCGGAAATCTTCTTTGAGGGTTTTGTATGCCAATTCTGCGATCGCACCTGCTAATTCTACCCCTGTAGGGCCACCACCCACAATCACAAAGGTTAACAAAGCACGGCGTTTTTCAGGATCAGTTTCTTTTTCTGCGGCTTCAAAAGCGCCAAAGATCCGGCGACGCATTTCAATCGCATCTTCAACAGTTTTCAAGCCAGGGGCAAATTTTTGCCAGTTATCTTTACCAAAATAGGAGTGGTTAGCACCTGTAGCCACAATTAATGTATCGTAAGGTACTTCTTTATCGTTCAAGAAAACTTTTTGTGCTTTGGGATCGATATCGCTTACTTCTCCCAGCAACACTTGTGTATTCTTACTTTTGCTGAATACAGATCGCAATGGTGAGGAAATATCAGCAGGTGAGAGCGCACCTGTGGCAACTTGATATAAAAGCGGCTGAAATAGGTGGAAGTTACGTTTATCGATGAGAGTAACGTTTACATTTGCGTTAGCAAGATGCTTTGCTGTATATAGTCCACCAAAACCGCCGCCAATGATGACCACTTGATGTGGTGCTTTCTTTTCAAGTTTGCTTGTCATAAGACATATTTCCTTCTGTTAAGAAGCTGTAACTATTCTTAACAAATATGTAACAGGATTTTGATATAAATTGCGGTTTCTTTAAAAACAATTAAAAAAATCAGAAAAGTAGCTAAAGCTACTAAATTGTAAAATTCTGCGATCGCTTTCAGCCAGTGACCTTTATTAGCTGATTTTTGCTACAAAAACCGTATTTTTTATGACATACATCAGCAATGCCAATATCAGACTCATATTTAATTTTGAAATTCACGTAGGATGCGTTAGCGATCGCGTAACGCATCCCTAGAAATGCTTAAATATTTCTTTCTCATTGGTTTTCGACATAATTTGAAGTCAACCATTTTAAAAAATTAAGATTTTCTGCAAGCAAAATTTGTCATTGCGACCGGAACGAACTGTAGGGAAGCAATCCCAGAATCTCAGGCGATTACGTCGCTGCACTCGTGCGTAAGTCCTAATTGTCTCAATCTGCGAAGGCGATCGCTAAATTTTTTACAGTAATCAAATATGGCAGACTTCATTCAAATAATTGGTATTACACCCTGCTTTAAATAACTCTAAACTTACTAGTTGACTAATTGTCTTTTAACAGAAATGAAACTTTTAGAACTGCACCATTAATAGCGCTCATTTTGCTTGTACAGCTTCTTTGATACTAAAGTTAACTTCTTGCAAGTGTTCATTGATGTATGAAAGCAAAGCATATAAAAAAACAACAATGCCGAACATCTCGCAGAACTCTTCAACAGCTGTAATCATTGCATAGGTTAGATCCAAATTATATATCTCGTTATGTCGTCCAGCAAACATTTCTGCACCTATGGCACCGCTAACAAAAATAGTACCAGCAACCACAAATAAAAGCCTTGTTTTTTTTGGAAGATGAGTCAAAAATTTGAGATAAGACAACACAAAAATAATTGTTAGGGGAATACCAACAGCAACCCAACCGAAGTGAAGAAACCCAGTTCTGCTAATGTGTGATCCTAAAATTATATCTGCATTCTCATGAATCATCGCTACTTCATCTATAGACATATACAAAAAAATAGCCGCTAAAACTTTCCAATGTAAGATGTAGCGAGTACGGGCCGTCTTTTGAGATTTAGCAATTAATGCTAAGAGCAGCGAACAAAATAATAGCATGATAGATGAATACCAAGTGGGAATATTAGAATCCTGCCCCACATCGAACAACCTGACTAATCCAAAAACTCTACCATGACCAAGAACATAGGTAGAAAACTGTCCAGCAAAGCTGATAATGCTTAGTCCTATGACTACTATGGTCAGAAGTATGCCAACTCTTCGCGGAGAAATAAATAACGCTAGTCTCACTAATGTAATTTCCTAAAAGCGAAACATCAATATCAGTATTTTAAATTTAATTAATCATTATTTAACTTGGATTTAACATTTAGTTTGTTGAAATTTAAATGTTAAAAAAATCCCATGAGAGTATAATCTTCTCACTGAGAAGCATCAAGAAAATAATCTATAAAGTTAGCAATTTAATAGATATTAAAAGCTTTTAGCGGCTATATAACCTAAAAGTCTCGTTTTTCACTTTAAACAGCTCAATTATTCCTAATAAATTCTGATTCTTGTGATGCAGAAAAATAATTTTTATTTCTACCCTGGGAGAGATGACTAACTGTTGACATTAAGATGCTACTTTTCCCTGAAAACAATTTACCTTGCCCATTGTTGCAAGATATAAGCATAAAAAGCTTCTTTATCTACTTGATCCATTGCATAAATCTTGCGCCCACCAGACACTACTTTAGTCCGTCCTTGACTTGGCCCAGTAGTAATAATTTCTGTTTCCCATTCCCGTAATTGATAAAATTCTGGATGTCCTAGATAAGCCGTCGCCAACACATCCCAAAAATAATAGTCTTGGGGAATAACTAAGGCATAACACTGTCCCGCCAAATCAGAAATAGGATAGTGACGTTGCTTTCCCATCTTTTGCACTAAATCTGATGTTACGGGTACATTATTAGTTAAATCCAAAGGACACATAATAATTTCAATTTGACTTTCCCACACCCGCGCTGCAGAAACTGCGTCCCAATAAACATTCCATTCCGCAGAACCATCTTGTCCTGGTTCCCAATTTTTTTCTACATTTCCAGGAACATTTAAAGCACCCCCCATCCAAACAATCTTTTGAATTTTCGCTTCAATATCTGGTGCTTGATCTAAAGCTGTTGCCACTGTAGTCAATGGCCCTGTTACCATCAACGTTACTGGTGCAGTCGCCTCACGCAAAACCTTCACCATAAAATCTTGCCCTGTCTCTGCAACCAAGCGTGTTTTCATGGTTTCGTTTTGATTGAGAATTGGGAGATGATCAACTACAAAAGAATCACGGCGATAGAGATAAGGAAAAGCGTTAATACCCCGCACCGTGCTTTCCGCCACCGGGATATGCGAAAATCCCATCAAGTCTAAAATTTTACGCGTAGCACTAACAGCAGGTTGCACATAGCAATCAGCCGGAGTCACAACCACACCCAGTAATTCCACATGATCCATCGTCAACAGCAGCATAGTTGCTAGATAGTCGTCCACACCGCCATCGTGATCCATTAATACAAGTTGTTTGGACATACAAGGAGCATTAAATATATGGATGAATTTATACAAGCTGCAATTCAAGAAGCAAAACAAGGTAGACAAGAAGGGGGAATTCCCATTGGTTCAGTGCTTGTCAAAGATGGCAAAATTCTCGGCAGAGGACACAACAAGCGCGTACAAGATGGTGATCCTGTTACCCACGCCGAAATTGATTGTCTCCGCAACGCCGGAAGAGTTGGTAACTACAGAGGTACAACACTCTATTCAACCTTAATGCCATGCTACTTATGTGCTGGCGCAGTCGTGCAATTTGGCATTAAAAAAGTCATCGCCGGAGAATCGAGAACCTTTCCAGGTGCTAAAGAATTTATGATATCTCACGGCGTAGAAGTAATTGATCTCGGTCTAGATGAATGCGAACAAATGATGAGCGAATTTATCGAAACGAATCCCGAATTGTGGAATGAGGATATTGGGAAGTAGTTATTTGGGGTTTGTCATTTGTCATTTGTCATTTGTCGTTTGTTATTTGTCGTTTGTCATTTGGGAATTGGGTATTTGTCATTAATTATTTCTCCCCTGCTCCCTGCTCCCTGCTCCCTACCTTACTCAGTCTCCCTTGCTTGGAAATATAAACGTGCTATATTAATGCACCGGGATGCAATGCCATTGTATTGGCTGACATCGTTAATGTATCAGGATGCAATGCCATTGTATCGGCTGACATTGTTTATGCATCCGGATGCAATGCCATTGTATTGGCTGACATTGTTAATGTATCGGGATGCAATGCCATTGTATCGAGTCACATTGTTAATGCATCCGGATGCAATGTAATTTTAGTAGCCAATAGCCAATCTTTTACCCCCTCATCTCCCTTATCCCCCTCATCCCCCTCATCCCCCTCATCTCCCTCATCTCCCTCATCTCTCTCATCCCCCTCATCCCCCTCATCTCCCTCATCTCCCTCATCCCCCTCATCCCCCTCATCTCCCTCATCCCCAAACTAAACTCCCCTCTCCTTTAAAAACGCATCAAACGTTAACTTATCAGGTAAGGAAGTTTGCGCCCCTGATTTTGTCGCAGCTAAAGCACCTGCAGCCGCACCCCAAACCACCGCCTGGCGTAAAGCAAGCCCTTCATAAAGCGCAGCAGCTAAACCACCATTAAAAGCATCACCAGCCGCAACTGTATCTACAACCTGAATGGGAAAGACTGGGACAAAGAAACTTTCTTCAGCAGTGGCACAAAAAACGCCCTTAGCGCCGAGTTTGACGATCGCACATTTAACGCCCCGTTGCAATAAAACCGCAGAGGCTGCTTTTGCTGACTCTTCGTTATTTACAGGAAACCCCACTAATTGCCCTGCTTCCACCTCATTGGGTGTAATGATATCTACTAGGGAATAAAGTTCATCTGGCACATGAGATTGTGCGGGTGCAGGGTCGAGAATCACCTTTACTCCTGCTTGATGCGCTGCTTTCGCCGCAGCCACCACAGCAGCCAGTGGAATTTCAAATTGTAAAAGTATTGCGGTGCTATTTGGTAATAAATCAGACAATCGCTCTACATCTTCTTGATTGACACGCCCATTCGCACCAGGAATCACAATGATTTGATTTTCACCTCTATCATCGACTGCGATCGCAGCTACTCCCGAACTGACATTTTCATCAATAGAAACATTTTCAGTTTCTACACCAGAGTTTTGTAAATTGTATAGTAATTCTGAGCCAAAACTATCTGTACCTACACGCCCAACCATGTGAGTGGGAATTCCCAAACGTGCCAGTGCAACAGCTTGATTTGCACCTTTACCTCCGGGAACTTGCACAAAGTTATGTCCTAATAATGTTTCTCCCGGATTTGGCAATCTAGGTACTGTGGCGACTAAATCAATATTGATGCTACCAAAAACAATAATACTCATAATGCTGATGTAAAAGGTGATTTAGCCTCATCCTACAAGAGGCTGTAAATAGCCAATCTACTTCGCCTGATGTTCTCGCAATATATCCATCGAGGCTAGAGGCGATAAATAACCGTATTTTTCGCATAGTCACCTTCATTCAGTTTTACAGATGAGGTTTCCGTTTCTCAACCGCGTAACAACTTAGCTAAGAATAATTAATTAAACTCCCAGCTTGCTTGCACAACTAAAAATTTAACCATAGCTCCCTACATATATCAAAACCGCCCTAAACTAACTATGGGGCGGCTTTGAGAGAAGAATTGTACATGGGGCTTTATAGCTTTATTGCCCCGGTTTCTGTATAAGAGGTTCTGTATGTATGTGTATACAAGATGCTTGTGACCCATTCCGGAAAAAATTTAGAACTTGTATGTTCCCATACTAGAGTCTGGGTAATGGGGGATGAGGAATATAAACCAATACGCTTGGGTTAAGCTCATTAGCAATTGATTTATCACTTATATAAAGAAGCCAGCTCAATTGGGAGATTCTCCCCCAAATCCCCTATTGGGTGACGGTTGCGTTCCCCAAACCCCCTCCAAAATTATTATTCTGTTTTTTGGTTTTGTGATCCATTCATTTGCTTAACTGAACTGTATTTGAATATAAACACCAAATACCAAATGACAATTGAAAGTAATAATTTACGATATTAATATTTAGGCTATAGATAATACTAGTTAATCATTATTGTAAATTACATAATTAATCAAAGAATTACATTAAATCGACTGAATAAATGAGCCTGCTCTGCCTAGAGAGTGATTTTATCACCGGAATTCGCTAATTACTTTTCATTCTCCAGATTGATGCAAGCTTTAATAAATCAGGGTAAAAATAAATTATCGAACCTCAGACGAAGAGTTAACAACTTCAAATGTCATATAACTTTTGAATAAGAATTATTATAAATTAATTTGTTATTCAAGTTATAAAGAAGTTAATTTCTCCGCTAGGTTTATCAGTAAAAAAACAGATGAAAGCATATCTAAAAAAAGGGAGTTTTCAATTAACTGAATTTAGGTATATGCATCTGTTTTGAAGTACAAATTATGCGTTTTTGACGCTTTTTATTGAGGAATACAAATGAAAATTATTGCTTTGGTTTCATCCATCTTACGTCCAGTACGTTTTTTAGTTCTCGCTTTTACCTGCACACTGCTCTTTGTATCTAATGCATTCCCTGCTTTTGCAATTGATAGCTATCAAAGCAATCCAGAAGAAGCCACTACACAACTTCTGGAAACTCAACGCAAGACTGACGAAGTAAGCAGATCTAACCCCCCTGGATTGAAAGAAGTTCAAAAGAAATCAAATGAAGGACTGAATGAAGTTCAGGGTGATGCAGATATTGACAAAATGAAACGCCCTGAAAATTCCACCAGTTCAACTTCAGTAGAAGATAATATCGAAAACTTTTTGGAAAAAGTAACAGGCAAGAAGTAAGCCTTTTTTAGGCTCAGATTAATAGTCTAAGCCTAAATTATAATGCTCTCCTGGTTTTAAATCTAAGCTAGCATCGGGTTATTTTCCCAAATAGTTTATAATCTCTGAATGTAAGAAGCATCTTGATAATCGTGAAGATTCAAGATGCTTCTTATAATCTATGAGTAAATAAAAAACAATAATAACTAGTTCAAATTTTAATATTTAAGCATCTGCCTATAAGCAGAAAAATCAACTATTTCATTGAAATTAAAAATAATTAACATTATTTCTGTAGGCTGATGTAGTTTAAGGCTGAAATTTGGACACTTAATAAAGAAGTTCGCCAAAAGAGAGAAAGTTATGCCTAAACCAAACATAGGATTAACAGAACAACAGCGTCAAGGTGTCATTAATTTGCTCAATCAAGATTTAGCAGATTCTTATGTGCTGTTAGTTAGAACTAAAAAGTATCACTGGGATGTTGTTGGCCCTCAGTTTCGTACTCTGCACCAACTATGGGAAGAACACTACGAGAAACTAACTGAAAATATTGATGCCATAGCAGAGCGGATTCGGACTTTGGGTGGTTACCCTGTTGGGACATTAGAGGGATTTTTAAAGATTGCTACCCTGAAAGAAAAAGCTGGACAAGTTCCGACAGCTACAGGAATGGTAGCTCAACTAGTAGAAGATCATGAGCAGGTAATTCGTAACCTGAGAGAGCATGTGAATAGCTCTAGCGAAGAATTTAATGATGAAGGAACTGCTGACTTTTTAACTGGATTGATGGAAGAACATGAGCAGATTGCTTGGATGCTGCGCTCCTTTATTGAAGGACAAGCATTGGAAGCAACCAGTAAACCTTCAGCAGCTGATACTCAAACTCCTGTAGGTGTATAGCTAATAAAGCAGGTTCAGGGTTAGGGATAAGCGCGACAAGTTTTGTTTTAACTGAAAAGGATCGAAAGGGTAAAGGTTGCAATTAATCCTTTACCCTTTTTACCCTTCACCTTTCCCCAATCACAAACATATAAAAAATTGCAATAAAAAGATTTAAGGAGATTCAAGTGGCAGAAACCTATATAGCAGAACGTACTATTTCATCTGTATTTAAAGAACAGAAGCAAGTTGATGATGTAATTCGGCGTTTGTTAGATCGAGGCGTACCGAGAGATCATATTTCTGTTTTGGGTAGAAACTTTCAATCAGAAACTCGAATTGCTGGGTTTATTACCAAAAGAGATGTGATTTTGGGAGGTTTAAGAACGGGAGCAATTTTTGGTTCCTTGTTTGGTTCCTTTCTCAGTTTGCTTACGGGTGTAGGTGTGCTGTTCATTCCGTTTGTTGGGCCAATTGTCGCAGCTGGCCCCATTAGTGCGGTATTACTGGGGGCTGCAACAGGTGCGATCGCAGGTAGTGCTGGTGCGGGATTAATATCAGTTCTTACGGCTTTAGGAATGCCGGAAGATAAGGCCACAATTTACCAAACCCGCTTACAAGCTGGCGAGTTTTTATTGATGGCAGAAGTCCCAAGCGATCGCACTGGCGAATTTCAATTATTATTAGAAAGTGCTGGCGGTGAAGAAATTCACAGTAATGAGAAAATCTTAGCTCGTCCTTGTCCTGGCCCTTGCAATCGCCCAGAAGATTTATCGCCAGAAGTTCGCTCGCATTTATCGAATGAAGCACAGCGCACTTTTATTGAACGCTATAACGTCACCCTCGCTGAAACTAGCGACGAATTCACATCTGAACAAGCGGCTTGGGATGCAGTGCGTCAGCAATTTGATGAAGATGAAAATGGTGTTTGGTCAAAGTCTAAGGTAGAAGCTTGATTTTTGAAAATTAATAATAAATCCAGATGAAAACAGATGAATGCAGATTTATCTGTTTTTATCTGCAATTTTATCAAAAATAACTAAGCGCTAATACATAGTAAATAACGCCAAAAAATATATAATTGGATTTTAATTTCGTTCAGACTTGATTAATCGCGTCTCTTCCAGTGCTAGGGCAATTTATAGCTAGCAACGCGGATAGTTAACTTACCTTTGTTGGGGTCTTGGCTAAATACAAATGCTCCTTCTTCTGTTTCACCGCCAGATAAAAAGTCTATTTGTTGTTCCCCGGTTTCTGTAACTTTGCCCTTAATTTCTAACTCAGCGATGATTTGTACTGATGCGGCTGTATCTCCACCTTTATTGATCACTTCAAAAGGGACATAAAACTGTCCATTAATTTGGCGCGTTCTTTGTTTGTTGATGATGGATACTATGGGGGGTTGATTTTTGTCATTTAGCCAAGTAAATCCCACCAATCCGATAATTACTGTGATAATAAATGAAGCAGCAGTAAATGTGAGCCATTCAGCAAGCGATCGCTCTTCATGCTGGTTATCTTGATTATTCATATTGCTAACCTGCCAGCTGCACCACCAATGGTTGCAGGTAACCCTAACATTAAAGTGTGATCTAACCACATTGTCCAGGGGTCACTCAAACTCAACTTTTGAAAAAACCACAGCATCAACGCAGCGGCTAACAGTGAAACTAAATAAGACATAATGGTTTCGCTTGATGGGCGTTGAAAAATTCCTTTTTGCTGTCTGCGCTTTTGCTGGTCGGAAAAACCTGCCTGAAACACTATGCCATAGGAAATCACTAGTGATGTAGCGATTATTGCTAGTAACCACGGAGGTGATACTGTGGCTGCTAGCATGGGAATTTCATCTGTGGGGGCAATGTTAAATGCAATTACGGTCGCACCAATAAGAGTGGCACCTAAATCGGAGAGGGTGGCGTGTAAGTTACTCCATTGTTTCTGAGTTGTTTGCCTTTCAGTATTGGTACTATCAGTATCCCCTAAAAATTGATTAGCTAATGCTACACCAAGAGTAAATGGTACACTTTCAAAGATGATTTTGCCTAGTGCTTCTCTCAGAGAAGTTTGCGGTGTCAGTTCTTGTAATAAAAATAGCATAAAGCTAGAGCAAGCTAGCCCGATCGCCATTGCTTCTATAGTATCTATTATATCCTCGTAAGCTCGTCTACCATGTCTGCGTTTGCGGAAGCCTTCTGCCTGGTTAACTAAGAACACGCCAATAAACATTAATGCGATCGCTAACATCATCATGGCTGGTTTTGCTAGCGATCCAATCCACCATACTTCCATTGTGTACAACAAGGGAATACCAAACAAAAAGCCTCCACAAGTACCTCTAATGATGTCATTAATCTCACTTTTCCATATATTTTTTTGACGATATTTTTTAGACACTACTAAATTTTCCTTTCAGTTATTACTTACTGAATTATTGTTAGTCTAAAATAAGTAATTAATTCGGTAGCAAGCAGGAGCGATCGCTTACTCAATCATGGGTGTTAGCTACGCCCAAAGCTTTATTTGATTTATGATTTAGGAATATTTTTATTATTTATTATAGAAGCTGCTAATTTCGCATCTACCTTGGGTAGATAAAAATAGAAAATAATTTACTTTCTCCTGACAGATGCAAAGGTTTTATTTTTTAGTCTAAATTATTTCTGTTACTAATAATTCAACTTAACTAAGAGTGCAGGTAAAAACTTATGAGTATTGAAAACAGAGTAGAAGCTACCGCCAAAAATATCGAAGGTAAAGTTCAAGAGGTCATTGGAGAAGTAACTGGTAACCCAGCAGATAAAGCTGAAGGTAAAGCAAAGCAAGCTGAAGCCCAAGTTACACACACCACCGAAAACATTAAAGATGAACTGAAAAAGGCGATAGATTAGTTCTCTAGATCCCAATGTTGGGTGCAACCTTTGATACTAGTTTGGAATTCGTAATTCGTAATTCATAATTCGTAATTATAGAAGGTTGACAAAATCTAATGCCTCTAGCTTTACAATTTATTACTCCCCAATTTCTTACCAGTTTAGTAGTTTAGTAGGTTGGGTTGACGTAAGGAAACCCAACACAGAAATATAGGTTAAGCTTTAATCATCCATGTTGGGTTAAGCGCAGCGCTTAACTCAACCTACATCTGCTATATCTGCTGCTTGTGAGAAATACAGGTATTAAATTATAAAGAATTAGAATGAATTGTAGAACTCCATTTCTGTAAAGAAAGTGGAGTTCTATTGTTCTTAAGAAAGGTAATAGGTTAACTCTAGCCATGAGCCTAATATTATGTGCTTAATAACTGCTACGACTAGTTATTAAGCCCCATAAGAAAATAGCAATTATTGCGCCAATGACAGCAATAATTAGACTAGGAATACTGAGAGTAGCAGCAGCAAATGTTGCTCCTGGTGGACTCAAGAAAGAAACTAAAGTTCCTCCAATCAAAGCACCAATTATACCTAAAACCATTGTCGAAAGAATTCCGCCACCTTGACGACCTGGGTAAATAGCTTTAGCTATAGCACCAGCAATAATACCAAGAACAACCCAAGCAAGAAGGTTCATAATATTCTGTACCAAATGTAACTACTAGGTTATTGATTACAGTCTAAAGTGACTTCTGCCATAAGAGATAAGTATAAATTGTAAAAAAAAATTGCCTGATACTGCTAAAAAAATAAATTGCGATATATACCTAGAGTAAATTCTGCAAATAACCCCCCAAAAAATAAATTCTAGGCTTGGTATTGGTACTATTTAAGCAACATAGATATCCAATTTTTTTCGCAACTTAAGATTACTAAAAACTCGCAAAATGTCACATACAATTACGTAACAGAGTAAACAAAATTTAGCATAACCAGCAATTTTCATATATTGTTTGGCTCTTTAGTAGTAGTTACTAACCCAAAAATGTTAGGTGAGGGATAGGGAAAAGGGCAAGGGATAAAAACCTTTCCCCTTTACCCCTTAACCTTTACCCTTTGTAATTGGTAAAAAAAAATAGGGGTAACTCTGAGACTCCAGAATTACCCCTATTTAAATCTTAAATTATAGAGGCGATCGCTTATGCAAAAGCGGCAGTTTTGACATCGTTGTTTGCCAAAATTTCTTGCAATTCATCGGCATCTACTGTTTCTTTGTCAACCAGCATATCCGCGATTTGGTCGAGGATGTGGCGGTTATTGACTAATACTTCTTTGGCGCGAGCATAAGCTACATCTACCAGTTTGCGGACTTCTTCATCAATGGCAGCTGCTGTTTCTTCTGAGAAGTCACGCTCTGACATGATATCGCGGCCAAGGAACATATTACCTTGCTGGCGACCCAGAGCTACGGGCCCTAGTTTGTCACTCATTCCAAAGCGGGTGATCATTTGACGAGCAACACGGGCTACTTGTTGTAGGTCATTAGAAGCACCAGTGGTAACTTCTTCTTCCCCAAAGATTAATTCTTCAGCAATCCGGCCACCTAAAGCTACTGCCATTTGGTTTTCCAAATAAGCGCGGCTGTATAAGCCAGTATCCATCCGGTCTTCGCTAGGAGTAAACCAAGTTAAACCACCTGCACGACCACGAGGAATAATGCTAATTTTTTGTACTGGGTCATAATCTGGCATCAACGCACCCACTAAGGCGTGACCGGCTTCGTGATATGCAACCAAAGTCTTGCGCTTTTCGCTCATGACGCGGTCTTTCTTCTCTGGGCCAGCTAACACGCGGTCAATTGCGTCGTTGATTTCATCCATCGAAATTTCAGTTAAATTCCGCCGTGCTGCTAAAATTGCGGCTTCATTTAACAAGTTGGATAAATCTGCACCAGTGAAACCAGGGGTACGGCGAGCAATTCTGTCTAAGTCCACATCTTTAGCTAAGGTTTTACCACGAGCGTGAACTTTGAGAATTTCGCTACGTCCAGCATAGTCGGGACGGTCTACTACTACCTGACGGTCAAAACGACCGGGACGCAACAGCGCTGCATCTAGTACATCGGGACGGTTGGTAGCCGCGATAATGATGATACCAGTGTTACCTTCAAAGCCGTCCATTTCGGTAAGTAGCTGGTTGAGGGTTTGTTCCCGTTCATCGTTACCACCGCCTAAACCAGCACCCCGTTGACGACCTACTGCGTCAATTTCATCGATGAAGACGATACAGGGAGCATTAGATTTGGCTTGCTCGAACAAGTCACGGACGCGGGAAGCACCCACACCCACAAACATTTCTACGAACTCGGAACCAGAGATAGAGAAGAATGGTACACCAGCTTCCCCAGCAACCGCACGAGCTAGGAGGGTTTTACCTGTCCCTGGAGGGCCAACGAGTAATACACCTTTAGGAATTTTGGCACCAACGGCGGTAAAGCGATCGGCGTTCTTCAAAAAGTCTACGACTTCATTTAATTCCAGCTTGGCTTGGTCAATACCAGCGACATCACCAAAAGTAACCTGAGTTTGAGGTTCCATTTGCACTCTGGCTTTAGACTTACCAAAGTTCATAGCTTGGCTACCAGGGCCACTTTGAGCACGACGTAGTAAGAAAAATAAGCCAACTAGAAGCAATACAGGGAAAAATAAGCTACTTAATGCCTTAAACCAAAATCCTTCGTCGGTTTGAGGCAAAACAGAAATATCAACGCCTTTGGCAGTAAGAGTATTAATTAAGTCAGGGTCATTGACTAATGTGACTACTTTTTTATTACCGTCTCTAGATGTAACCAGGGCTGTAGAACGGTCTGCACTTAAACTGACTTTATCTATTCTGCCTTTTTCAACTTCTTGAATAAATTGGCTGTAGCGTAATGGTTCTCGGCTTTGGGGTTGCTTATCAAAAAATGCTGTTCCTAAAGCAATTACAACTATAAAGAGCAGTGCGTACAGCCCCGCGTTTCTCCATCTTTTATTCACTGAGGTCAATCCTCCTAATATTTTTCGTGCGATCGCTTCTATTTGTCATTTGTTATTCGTTCCTTGTCATTTTTTATGAATGACTCTGAGTAAATCACTCATGACTGTGGCGAAGCAGGGTTTCCCCTTGAGGTAACTTTACGTCCCATTCTCAGCAGAACTGGGCTGTTTTGCCACCTTTTGGTAACGTCTCTAAAAGAGAGGGTGTTTTTAAGAATTATGTTAACTTATCTTAACGTATACCAAAATGGTGACGTTGTCATGCTAAAAAAACTCCTGAGCAATTGAAAACTAGAATGGTGAGGATTATATTGTAGCGACCCAGCAGGCTGGTGAACGGTATGGATAGGGAGGAATTCCACCACAGAGTTAGTGTAGGCGATCGCTGCAAATTCCTTGACTAACTCCATTGTCCAGGGTTCCTCTTTTACTTGTTGCTGCTGGGATTGCAGCCATTTTACAAGTTGCGATCGCACAATTCCTGGCAAAATTCCTTCAGCTAAAGGCGGTGTCCACCAACAACCATCACGCCAACCCCAAAGGTTACCAGTGCTGGTTTCTAGCCAATTTCCTGCTTGATCGACTAAAATCGCTTCTTGAGCAGATGAGGTTAGGCTGCTATTTCTGGCTAACCAAGGGCTTAAGTAATTACCAGTTTTATGAGAAGCCAGAGTGCGATCGTATTCTGCACTGACAATGGCGCAAACTACTCCATTTGCTTGTTTTTCACTTAAATTTTCTGGTAATAACCTACCCGTTATCCATTCCCGTCCATCAGGGAATAGGGTAATTCTGAGAATGGGGAAATGTTGTAGCAGCATTTCCGCACCTTGACGTATCCGATTCCAGTCTGGTTGTTGCCAACCAAAAGTTTTGAGAGAGAATAGTAGGCGATCGCAATGTAAAGTCCAGTGAGTTAATCTACTATCCAGCGAATTCTCATAAACCCGCATCGTAGTAAAAATCGTCGCCCCATAAAGTAACCCTGGATCGTTAATGTTTAATTCTAGGGTTTGGGATTCAATTAATTGACCGTTGTACCAGTAAATCAGATAAATTCGTCTTTCCTCAGCAACTATTACGGCTGATTCTAGTACTTCTTCCATCCCAAGGGAAGAAATCAAAGTATGGTGCTGACGACTAACTAAAGACGAGAGTATAATAATTAGCTTCTCCTTGTGCCTTCTCTCTCCGTATTAATAACAACGAGATGTATCAGAAGCCAAGAAAAGCGGAATTTCATGAAACAGCAAAAAAATATATTTAGCCATCTCACCGCTATAGAAAGAACTAGCTTGTCATTTCCAGCACAATATTTATTAAATCAAAACCTGCTTCAAGGCAAAATATTAGATTTTGGTTGTGGCTTTGGTAATGATGTGAAAATATTGCGGGACAAAGGCTGTGATATTACAGGTTATGACCCTTATTATTGTCCCCAATATCCTCAAGAAAAATTTGACACAATCATTTGCTTTTATGTATTAAATGTGTTGTTTTCTGAAGAACAAGCTAGCGTACTCATGGAAGTAGCACATCTATTGCAGCCAGGAGGTAAAGCTTATTATGCAGTGAGGAGAGATATCAAAAAAGAAGGTTTTAGAGAACATTACGTTCATAAAAAACCTACATATCAATGTATTGTAAGACTTCCTTTCAATTCTATTTATTTAGATGACATTCGGGAGTTTTATGAATATCGGCATTACAATCACCAACGCAACTCCTCCAATAATTGTCTATTTTGCAATCCCTATACACATTTAAAACTATTAACAGAATCCGCAACTGCTTATGCAATTTTTGATGGCTATCCCCTCAGTAAAGGACATATTTTAGTTATTCCTAAACGCCATGTGAGCAATTATTTCGACCTACCATTTAAAGAACAATCTGCTTGCTGGTTTATGGTCAACAAAGTCCAAGAAATGCTCAAAGTAGAATTTAATCCTGATGGCTTTAATGTGGGAATCAACGTCAATCGCGCCGCAGGTCAAAATATGATGCACGTCAGTATCCATATTATCCCGCGTTACAAAGGTGATACTGTAGGTGTTAAAAGTGGGATGAGAAATGTGATTCCTAAAAAGATATAGGAATCCGCTTTGATTCGGAGAAATTATTTGCGTAGGGAGGGAAGAGGGAACAGGGAACGGGGAACAGGGAAGAAGAAATAAAAGTGTACTTAGTTTTTTTCAAAAATCAAATATGAGTCCTATATCTATTTGATTGGTAATTGGTAATTGGTAATTGGTAATAGTCATTGCTCATCAGGGTTTATACCCAGCGCTCTCAATTTTTCTGCTAATTGTTGAGCGCGTTGTTCTGCTTGTTGAGCGCGTTGCTCTGCTTGCTGCGCGCGTTGTACTTCTTGTTGAATCTGTTCTTTTGGCGTAGGATAACGCTTTCCTTGCTCATTGTACCAATACATCCATTCCCGCGTTACACCGGAATAGTTTCCCCTTTCGCAACCAATTCCTAAACCAATTTCTGGTAGCCAAATTGGGTTTCCGGCTTGCAATTCATAACTACCATTAACTAACTTATATACTTCTAAACGCGCTTTGCGACGACGGCGAGGAGCATAAATTACGTAGTAAAGTACACCTAATTCTGCATATTGTTGTAACTTAGCAGTGTATTCTTTGCGATAAGTTTGGGAAACTACCTCTAGCACTAAAATAGGTAGAACATTTTCTTCCCACAACACATAACTGGGACGTAATTCTTCATCATAAAAACGCTCTACTCCTAAGCTCAGAAAGCCATCGGGTACAATGGGCGGTTCATCTGGGTGATGATAAATACCCATATCTACGCCAAAGAACCAGTCCATGCGTTCTGACCAAAGAATTAGCAGTATTGCTTTTAATAAGCCTGGTATTAATTCTTGCAGTTCATTATCCACAGGTGTATCGTCAGAGTCGGGCAATTCTTCAGCAGAAGGCAAGTACCTCGGCAGGTTGTAGTTTAACATGGCTGATTTTCCCAAAACTCACAAAAATTATACCCTGCGAGAATAACTAACGTCGAATGCGTCAAAAATTATCGAGAATTTACTAGTTGTAATAAATAAGGATTTGTCTTCCTAATTATCGCTTCCATATCCAGAATTTCTGTGATTTTACCTTGAATTACAGTAGAGAATAAAATACCTTCTCTACTAGGTATACCTTTAATTGTCAGCGCTTCCTCGACAATATCAAGAATGTGATCAACTACTAACGCTACGCTTACTGCTGGATAGGGAGAGACAATAATAATTGATAATGTCTCGGTTTCTATTGCTAGATTATCAAAGGTGCGATCGCCAAATATAGTATGTAGATCAATTAGCGGTAAAATTTGCTTGTCATACCGCACAACCAACTGATTAGCGACTTTCTCAATCGCAGTTGCGGGAATCTCCGCCAGTCGAGATGCGATCGCTAAAGGAATACCCATGTGTGCGTCTTGGGGGCCTGTAAACAGTAAAAGAGTTTGGCGATCGCTTTCTGGAATACTGACATCTGTAGCATTCGCTAACTGCTGATATGTGGCGCTGACACCAGCTTGCTTGGCTAAACCGACGACATCAATAATTAATCCGACTTTTCCATCTCCTAAAATTGTGGCTCCAGCAAATAAGGAGATATGCTTTAATTGTTTGCCTAAGGGTTTGACGACGATTTCTTGAATATCTTCAATGCTATCTACTACCAAGCCGAAGCGATAGTTATCAGCTTGAATAATCACTATACTCAGCAGTTCGCTGTTAGTAGTACTAATTTGTAATATTTGATTGAGGTAAATTAACGGTATAAGTTCACCCCGCAAGCGATACACGGGAACATCATAAAATATCTCAATATTTTTTAGTCCTGGCTCTGTTTCCAGGCGAACTAGTTCTTGGAGATTTCCTTGAGGAATGGCATAAAAATCGCCGCCACTGCTAATAATTAAGGCGGAAATAATCGCCAATGTCAGGGGAATTTTTAATTTAAATGTGGTTCCCTGTCCTAACTGACTTTCAATTTCGATGCTACCGTTAATTTTTTCGATATTGTCTTTGACGATATCCATTCCTACCCCTCTTCCTGAGAGGTTGGTGATTTGTTCGGCGGTAGAGAAGCCACGTAAAAAAATTAAGTTCATTGCTTCTGAGTCAGTCATCGTTGCTGCTTGGGTGGCGCTGACTAATCCCAGTTGTTGCGATCGCGCTTTGAGGCGTTCGGGGTTGAGTCCCCTACCATCATCGCTAATTTCTAGATTGACTTTACCGTTTTCGTAAGCAGCTCCCAGAAATAACCTCCCCACAGCAGGTTTACCCTTAGCTGTGCGTTCTGCGGGGAACTCAATCCCATGATCTACACAGTTGCGGATTAAGTGCGTTAAAGGATCTTTGATGGCTTCAATAATACTTTTATCAAGCTCTGTATCTATCCCCGCCATTTCCACTGCAACTTGTTTACCAGAAGCGATCGCTAAATCACGAACTACTCGGGGAAATTTTTGCCAGATACTATTTATTGGTTGGAGGCGAGTTTTCATCACCTGTTCTTGCAATTCGCCTGTAATTCCGTTTAAGCGTTGGCAAGCCGCAGTCAAGTCGCTATCTTTGAGCTTGGTAGATAATCTCATAACTTGGTTACGCGCTAACACCAGTTCGCCTACCAAATTCATCACCTGATCTAACAACCCCACATTGACGCGGATATGAGATTCTGAGGTTGTCTGGGTGGAATCTTCCAAATCGCCATCGAATTCTACAGTTGGCGGTGCTGGGGAGGTTGCTGCTGGCTGAGTTTGTTGTAATGCGGTGATTTTCTCAATCAGTTGAGCATAATCGCGATCGCTTTCTTTTCTTGTCGTTGCGATCGCAGACAACATCTGTCTGATACTGTCGATTGTTTGGAGTAACGTACTGACGATTTGAGGAGTAATGGCTAAAGTGCGTTCGCGCAGACTCGACAACAAACTTTCCGCCGCATGAGCCAGCGCTTCTAACTTAGGAAACGGTAAAAAGCCACAATTACCTTTAAGGGTGTGCAGTGAGCGATAAATCCTGACTAACGATTCACCATTTCCATATTCTTTCTCTAGCTCAATAATGTCACGTTCAATTTGATCGAGATTCTCGTAGCTTTCAACGAGAAATGCTTCTATGTCATCATCTATCTCTGTTAACTCCATTGTAATAATAGATTGCCAATTCTTTATTTTAATACTAATAACCTGCCAAAATCAATATATATCTCTCTCATGAGAGATGTTTATCGCCATAAATGCTGAAAATATAATGCTAAACTTAATAACGAAAGCAAAGAAATCCAATGCCAGCTTTGCGCTGCAAATCCAAACTTAAAAAGGGTTAGCATCAACCTAGACAATGTTAAAAGTATCAGCGATGCAATTTTCAATAATTCTCATCTTAGCAATCTTGGAGTTACCTCAATTATATCAATAAAGTGTGTTTGTGAATGCATCTTCATGCCATAAATGTGATACCAATCTTGGTAATAACAAATATCACATCCAAAAATTTTATCTGGAGTGCGAAAAGCGCCAATGGCAATAAATTAACTGTGCAAGATATCAAGTTTTAATTATAGAAAATTATCAATATCATATTTTTGCTTATACTTGAGTAAAAACTGCTGTATTAACTAAAGATAAATTTTGAGAAATTAGCTGAATTTTTACGGATAATTCAAGAAGAGACTAATTTTGCAATTTCAGGAAGTCGCAGGTCAAAAGGGTAAAGTTGATGGCTTTGGTTTTAATTATCGATGATGCAGCATTTTCTCGCAGAATGATTCGCAAGTTTCTGCAAGTAGATGGTTATGAAATCCTCGAAGCTAGTAATGGACGCGAGGGGTTAGAAATGGTGCATAAGCATCAGCCAAACTGTGTGTTAGCTGATATTTTAATGCCGGAAATGAATGGTTTTGAATTTTTGCAAGCTCTCCAAGATGAACAATTAAAAATTCCTACCATTATCATCTCAGCAGATATTCAAGATGGCTCACGCAATCAAAGTTATCAGTTAGGCGCAGTTAACTTTATTAACAAACCGCCAAAAGAAAGTGAATTGCGCGCAGCAGTTCAGCAAGTTCTCAATACCAAGGAATAAAGCCAAGATGAATGTGACAGCAGAACAATTAGATGCCCTCCAAGAATTAATTAATATTGGAGTTGGTAGGGCAGCAAGTTTACTCAATGAAATGGTAAACTCTCACATTCGTCTAGAAATTCCTTTTGTCAAGGTATTAACAGCTGTGGATGCCTATGAAGAATTAGCTTTACGATTTCATGATGATAGTTTAGCCGCTGTGAGACTCGGCTTTACAGGCCCCTTTTACGGTACAGCTGGCTTAATTTTCCCAACTGACAGCGCCTCATCATTAGTAGCAGTTTTGACTGGTGAAAACCCAGATTCAACTGATTTGGATGCAGTTAAAATTGGCACATTAAGCGAAATCGGTAATATTGTAATTAATGGGGTAATGGGTTCAATAGGTAATGTGTTGAGACAGCACATGAGTTACACAATACCTGTTTATTTAGAAGATAAAATTGAAAATTTATTAGCATCTGCCAATGTGAGCGAGTCAAAAATTTTGCTAGCACAAGCAAGATTTACGATTGAGCAATTAGAACTAATTGGAGATATCATTTTAATATTTGAATTAGATACATTTGATACCTTAATTCAAATAATTAATCAGGAAATGGGAGTATCATGAAGCGAAAAAATCTTACAAAAAATAGTATAAATTTTTAAATTTAGTCTGATGATGATATGAATAGAATCGAACAAGCTCAAGAAAAATTCGCCCTGCTAGATAAAATTACTTTAGGAGCTTTTGTTCTACAGTCAGACTACAGTGTTTTATTCTGGAATAGCAGTTTAGAAGAATGGACACAAATTCCCCGCAGTCGGATTTTAGGTAATTCAATTCTGGAATATTTTTCCCATCTTAATCAACCGCGCTACATTCATCGCTTAGAGCAAATTTTTCAAGGTGGCCCGCCTACAATATTTTCTTCGCAATTACATCAATATATTATTCCCGTACCGTTACCCCAAGAAAAATATCGCATTCAGCACACCACAGTAACTGCTGTAGAAGCTGATGGTGATTTTTATGCATTATTTTCCATTCAAGATGTTACCGAACTCACCTTCCGTGTTCAAGAATATAAAAACGTGCGCGATCAAGCATTAGCAGAAGCAGAAGCACGCCAGCGATCGCAAGAAGCCGCCGAAGCCGCAAACCGCATCAAAGATGAATTTCTTGCTATTGTCTCTCATGAATTGCGATCGCCTCTTAATCCAATTTTAGGATGGGCGAAGTTACTCAAAAAACGTAATTTAAATGAAACAACTACCCTACGCGCTGTAGAAACTATCGAACGTAATGCCGAATTACAAGCACAGTTAATTGATGATTTGTTAGATATTTCGCGTATTTTGCGAGGTAAACTCGGCTTAAATTTAGAAACAGTGAATCTCGCCACCACAATTGAAGCAGCTTTAGAAACAGTCAGATTAGCAGCAGAAGCCAAATCTATTCAAATTCATCTCAAATTAGATCGTAAAGTAGCACAGGTAAAAGGTGATAGTAGCCGATTGCAACAAGTAGTGTGGAATTTGCTTTCTAACGCCATCAAATTCACTCCATCTGGTGGAGAAATAGAAGTTAAATTACAACAAATAGATTCACAAGTAGAAATTCAAGTCAGCGATACAGGTAAAGGTATTAGTCCAGATTTTCTACCCCATGTATTTGAATATTTCCGCCAAGCCGATAGTACAATCACCCGTAGATCGGGGGGATTAGGATTAGGTTTAGCGATTGTGCGTCAACTTGTAGAATTACATGGTGGTAGAGTTTGGGCAGAAAGTCTTGGAGAAGACAAAGGCGCAACATTTACAGTTTCTCTACCCGCGTTACCAAAAACCCTAAGATTATCAGCTAGAGATAGCGATTTATCACAAGATTCCTATTCTTTATCTGTACCTTATGCCCCATTAGAAGCAATCAAGGTATTAGTTGTAGACGATGATGTAGATACAAGAGAATTTCTCGCCTTTTTATTAGAACAGCATGGTGCAATCGTCACCAGCGCCGCCTCAGCCAACGAAGCACTGATTGCGATCGCTCAATCAAAACCCGATTTATTATTAAGCGACTTAGGTATGCCAGAAGTTGATGGCTACGCCTTAATCCGTAAAATCCGCAGTATGCCAGCCCAGCAAGGAAAAGAAATTCCCGCGATCGCCCTCACCGCCTACGCCGCAGAAACCACACAACAACAGGTATTTGCGGCGGGATTTCAACTGCATATCGCAAAACCCGCCGATCCGTCAAAATTAATCGCTGCGATCGTTGCACTGGTGAAACGGTGATAGGGGTTAGGGACTGGGGAACTCAGGGCCCCTCTGGGGATAAGGGGTAATGGGGATTGGGGAGAAATGAATAATGACTTTTGACTCTTGTACAGACGCGATGAATCGCGTCTGTTGCAACTCAGCATAAATACGCTTAAAACGCTTACTAATGACTAATGACAGCCCTTGTCAGTTATTTTCAATTGCAACACTCTACTTAAAATTGCGTTACAGTTACACTCAAGCCAGAATCAAGTTTAGGCACTTTCAAATATTCTATCGGTTCGCTGCTATTGCGAGGTGTAGGATTATTGTTTGGCTGCTGACATTTTGCAAACGCAGCTGCTGGATCTTTCAAGAAATCTAAAGGATTGACTTTTTGACATCCTTGCTCTTCGATTCGAGAAATTCTATTATTAGTTGGCAATAAACTATTATTTGGTTGAATAATCACATTCTGCCACTTATTATTAATTGTTGCTGCTTCTGTCATCAGATTCACCGCTTGGTTGGGTACATCTGTCACAGGTTCTACAACAGCAGAATTAGCTGGTTCCATCATTGTGGGCATTAAATTTTCTTGTTGAGCATAGGCATTTTTAGTTCCTGCGATCGCACCCATCAAAACTAAGGAAATTAAAAGAAAATATTTCATAGGTAGATGCCTCAACATTTAATATCAGTTTGGAATCTGTGCTTGCTGTATTAATAGTAACAAGTATAGTTATAGCAAAATAACAGTAAGAATAAGATAAATATTTCCTTTTATGTAGATAATTTGTGAACAATATTACTTTTGTCACATATTGTAAAAAATCAATGCAACTACTAACTTCAAAAGCTATTCATCAATAATAGGACTGAGGCAGCACAAATATTTTCGGGGCATGACATGGTCAAAAATTAGACTTTGGAACGCCAGTTGCTACCCTGCGGGTTCCGCGTTAGCGGTACAAGTCTGGCGAATGAACGCAGTAATTCCTTTTGACTCTGGACAACCACTGCGGGAAAAATATGATACTTGCGTAAGTCCTAAAATATATAGAAATTCGCTTATTAAGAAAGATATAAAAAAGTAAAAATCCGGAAATTATCTCATACAAAGCTTTACATATTTCGCTTGTATTCCCTTAATTAATTGGTTTTAAACATAATCTGATTTTTGTGTTCACAGATAGTTTAATCTACTAAATACGGGTAAGTTGATAAGAAGATTTGTAGGAGTAGAAATAGATGCATTATGCAATAAGCAAATGCACCTAAAATTGCTAAATTTTAATTTCCTTAACCTTGAAATATTCTTGCCGGCTTACTGATTTCTTGTTGGAAACTCGAAAAAAATATGGGGAAATCTAAGCGGATTGGCATTCTTACCAGTGGCGGAGATTGTTCTGGTTTGAATGCAGTGATCAGATCTGTAGTTCATTGTGCTTCGGGAAAAGGTTGGGAAGTATTGGGAATTCGTCAAGCAACTGTAGGATTGATGGCGCGTCCACCAGAATACACAAAACTAGAAATTGACCAAGTTGACCCACTGTTAACTGCTGGTGGCACAATGTTAGGAACCACAAATAAAGGCGATCCATTTGCATTTCCCATGCCTGATGGTAGTTTATGCGATCGCTCCGAAGACATCATTGCAGGTTATCATCAACTCGGTTTAGATGCTTTGATTGGCATTGGTGGTGATGGTAGTTTGGCGATTTTGCGGCGCTTGGCACAACAAGGCGGGATTAATTTAGTCGGGATTCCCAAAACCATTGATAATGATATTGGCATTACTGAACACGCCGTTGGTTTTGATACAGCAGTAAATATTGCCACAGAAGCATTGGATAGGTTACATTTCACCGCCGCATCTCACAGTCGAGTGATCATTTTAGAAGTGATGGGACGTGATGCCGGACACATTGCGATTGCTGCGGGAATTGCTGGGGGAGCAGATGTAATTTTAATTCCCGAAATTCCCTACGACATGGATCAGATTTGCTACAAAATTAAACATCGCCAAGAACAAGGCAAAAACTACTGTTTAATTATTGTTTCTGAAGCAGTTCGGACTCAAGATGGTGAATGTGTAACAATGACCAATCGTGCTGGAGAATCTCGCTATGGTGGTATTGGTCAATACTTAGCCGATCAAATTAGCGATCGCATTGGTGCAGAAACACGCGTTACAGTTTTAGGACACCTGCAACGAGGTGGAACAGCTTCACCACTAGATCGTTTAGTAGCAGCAGCTTTTGGCGTAGCTGCGGTCAATCTTATTGATGAAGGTAAATACGATCACATGGTTGCCTGGCAAAATCGCCAAGTTTTTACTATACCAATTGCGGAAGCGATCGCTCAATATCGCGCCGTCAATCCAGGGGATACTTTAGTGAAAACTGCGCGTGGTTTAGGTATTTATTTGGGAGATTGAAATAGGAAATAGGGCACAAATCAGTAGGGTGTGTTATCGCGTAGCGTAACGCACCTTGAATTATTCTACTCACTAGATCGAGTCTATTTTGTGTATTTTGCGATCGCTTGTTCTTGCCAAAGCTTGGACTTTAAATCTATAGCAAGCGTTTTTACAAGAGTCTCATACGGATGCGATCATCTTCAATCACGCTGAAATGAGCGGCCCAATCGTTTCGAGATGCGATCGCAGTCGCAACTTTTTGAGCCACAACTGCGCCCGAAGGAGCTTTAATCCGAAACAAGATAATTCCACTGGTCGCTGGTAACTTTGAACGGAAGGCGAGTTCACCAAAGTCTTTGTCGAAGGTCAGGAGAATGCGATCTTCGGTTTGAGCGCGACTCAACACCTCAGGATCGGTAATCCCAGGCGCATCGGTGCGAATCCACACAACATCGTGCCCTTGTTGCCTAAGGGCTTCTACAGCATCAGATGGGAAGTTCTCGTTGGCAAGAAATCGCATAGGCTATGCAGGAAAGGCGTAGACTTTTTCCGCTTTGAGGGTGGCGCTGGCATAGCTGAGGCAGGCTTGAACATCCTCAAGGGTAATACCAGGGTAATTGCGGAGAATTTCATCGGTTGTCCAGCCTTGAGCAAGCAAGTCGATAATAAACTCGACAGCAAGGCGAGTCCCTTTGATAATGGGTTTGCCGACAAGGATATTAGGATCAATCGTGATTCGAGATTGCCAGTCCATAGGGTTACGTTGAGTGTATTGTCTTCAGTTTACGCTTGCTCTTACCCACCAAATCAAAAACTAATTCAGTCTGAGTATTTTGCGATCACTTGTTCCTTGCAAAAAGCTTGGTTATAACTTAATTTAATAAACATAACATTAGTCTTAATTTCTTTAAGTTATGTTAGCACTGTGGTTGAGTCGCTAACAGCAACTTTTAGAGATACTATGATCAGCATAATTTGTTTATTAAATAGAAAGTTATTTAAACATCCACTTAAGAATTATATACACTATCAATCCTCCAACTAATAATCCGGCGAAAAAGTTCTTAAATGATTTATTTCTGGCATAATATTGATTTAAATCTAGACCTTGTTGAAAACAAATTGCTTTCATAAATTCTCTATCTAAATCAGTATATTTTCTCTCCCGATCATCATATTTATCTTCAAGATATTTAAAGAGTAAACCCGCTGCTAACTCTTTTTGTTTGGGTTGAGGCGTTGTTGGAAATTCTCTGGCTATTTGTATTGAGAGAGCCTTAAGCTTTGCAGCGTGATACAGCAATTTTTCATAGCTCCCAAAATCCTTCTTAAATACATTTTCTTGTAACTGGTTGCTATTTCCTACTTGTTTTCTACCTAAATTAGAGTTAGCACTTTGGATCTGTTGCAGAATCTTTTGAGCATTTTCATAATTAGGTAGGTCGTTCTGGTCAGAAAAAAGTTGTACAGCTTTTTTAATATCATGAATAGCTTCATCAAAGAGACGCAAATCTGCTTTAGCACCACCACGGCTAAAGTATGCCATTGCATAACTTGGATTGATCTTGATTGCTAGATCATAGTATTGAATTGCCTCCGAGTATTTTTTACGTTCGCAAAAGTAGACTCCCAAGAAATTCAAGTAAACAGATAATTCTTTACTTAAAGTATTCCATGATGTCTTAGCTTTTTCTTTTGCTCTTGTCACAGAAGCAGCATTTGCAAGGAAATTTTCATAGGCAGTGTTGGCATCAATTGCTCCCTTTGCTAAAGTTTGACAGTATCGTTTGCCTGCCTCTGTAGTAGCTGTGTTAGAAGCCATTAAAAATAGATCTGCTGCTTCCGCATAATTTCCTTGGTCTGCATAATCAATTGCTTCTAAGACTCTAGCAGCATGACGATTTTCCATTGATTGAGTCATATCAGATCCAAAAGTAGCATCGAGAAAATCTTGGTATCTACCAACAGGGCGCTCAGGATTATTGCCTAGATTAGTCATAGCAATTGGATACACACTCTATATGATAATTATGCTTGCCCTAAATCTAAATCTGGGCAACTTTTTATAGACCTTTAGCTAGAGTACCCAAAACCTTGCTATAGATAAACTTCTGCAATTGCCCCACCAAAATTTCAAAACATTTGAGTGTAATCAACAAGCTAATAATTACAAGTATTAAATGTGTTTATGTACAGGAAGGTACAAAGGATTTCGGAACTTATACCAATTTAATGTGAAGTTGCACATATCTTGATCCCCCTAACTACCTCTTCAAAAGGGGGAAGCACTGCGTTGGGCGGCTTTGCCGACTTGTGCCGCTAACGCGGAACCCGCAGGTTAGCAAGTGGTGTGGACTTTGGTAGATGTATTCTGGTTTCCCCCTTTTTTCAAGGGGGATCGAATTCTATGCAGCCTCATAAAGAATTGGTATTAGGCAATTAGTGCCAACTTTTTATTTTCAAATTCTTCATTGGTAATAATTGCTGCATCTCTAGCATTTTTAAGTTATTTGATTTGATTGCTCAGTTCGGATTTTTGTTTAATTGCTAACTTCTGAATCTCATATTCTTCTTGGCTGAGAATTCCACAAGCCAAAGCAGCATTGAGTTTAGCAATTTGAACTTCTACTTCTGAGTGAGAAGACTCATGGATTAATTCAGATCTCTTCATCTCAAACTCACCTTGAGTTAAAATTCCCTCATCAAGGAGGTGCTGAAGTTTTATCAGTTTCTCTTCTGTGTCTACACACTGATTAAAAGCTTGCATTAATTCTTCAATTTCCAACCTTTTTGCGCTATAGGCAATTTCATCAATGAAGCCTTGCTCGTAAGCATCTCTGAGATGCTTGAGTTTTACCTCCAAAGAACTCTGAGATTCCATCAGAGCTAACTCTACAGAAGATTGATCCCGATTATTGCCGTGGTAATTTTTGTTAGTCATATTTCACCCTTATAAATCTTGATGTATAAGCAGGATTCTCATACCAATCCAAATAATGTTTGTGACAGATCAATGATTTGTCAGGACTCAACAATATTGTTTCCTTAACTATTTGTCATATCTTGTTCAAATTGGTATCAAGTCTGCTTATTTTAGAATTCCCTGGATTTAATCTGCACTAACAATAAAGTTCAGAATTCCGATTACTTACATACTCAGACTTGATTGCTAAATTTGCTTAATATTACAAAATTCCGCAAAATCAACGACGACAATAAACTAACTTAATTTATCAAATAGCTCTCATCATCAAAATTAAATTCCGTGGCTCTTCCCAATCACCCAGTTACGCCGGAAAAATCGCGCTAAAGCGGATTCTTCTAATGATAAATAAATAGGCCTTCCGTGAGGACAGGTGCGAGGATTGCGAGTGCGTTGCCATTGATCTAAAAGAGTTTGCATTTCTGGCAAACTCATCGGTGTACCATTGCGTATAGCACTGCGACAAGCAACAGCAACTTGCGCGGCTTGTAAATCACCACCTAAACTCAGTTCTAAAATAGCATCGGCACAATCTTCTCGTTGTTGCAACATTGCGGGGATATTGCGAACCGCCCAAAGCTGTTCGCCAAAGGTTTCTATATCTAAACCAATGCGTTGTAATTGTGCAACTTGTTTTGGCGTTAATTGATAAAGAATAATTGCTGGTTCAATGGGTATCATTTGCCAGCTATCGCATAATTGCTCATACAAAACTCGCTCATGGGCAATATGCTGTTCTACTAACCAAACTCCCTCAGAATGTTCCACCACAATATAAGTATTGCTAACTTGAGCAACAGCTTTTAAAGAATAAGGAGTACTCAATCCTGAGTTCTGAGTATGATCCTCATCTTTGGGATTTTTCGGATTAAAATTGTAGCCGCCTTTAGCTTCCGCAGCTTTGAGTAATTTACTGACGCGGGTAATATGAACGGCTTCTTTAATATTGGCAGAACTGAGGCGTAATGCTTGCTCAATTCCTTGAGTCACTTGTTCTTGCCAATAACCGATTTCATTAAGATAAATTTCTGTTTTCGCTGGGTTACGATTCCAGTTAATTTGGTCTGGAGAAATATCAAGATGTAAGAAACAAACGGGATAGCGATCGCGTGGTAATGTGCGATGGAATGCTGCCAAAATTGTTTGCTCTAATTCTGCTGACTTCACCATCCGGCCGTTAATGGCTACACGTACCCAATCTGGACGATGACGATGACAGCGATCGGGTAATCCTACCACTAATGTGAGTTCTGAGTTCTGAGTTCTGAGTTCTGAGTTAGCTGGATGGGGTATTGCTAGTTTGACTTCTTGGAAGTCGGCTTCTTTAACTTGGGGTATGAACTGCGGCAGTAATTTTTTGCTGGTGCTAGCCGGATAAATCGTAAACCAATCACGGTCATTTTGTTGCACTTGCCAGGTAACTTGGGGATGACATAAGGCAATTTGTTGAATTGCAGTTTGTACAGCTTTCATTTGCTGTGCAACTACTGGTAACCCCTGACGACGCGCTACACAATTGGCGAATAAATCAGATACTGTCACCACTGTACCAGGTGCGATCGCAGCGACTTCTACTTGCTGAACTTTTCCGCCATCGCTATAAACAACTCGCCATCCCCAATTTTCACCAGCCGGACGACTCAAAATTTCTAAATTTGACAAATTTGTCAAACTGTGCAGTGCTTCTCCCCGAAATCCTAAACTGCTAATTTTCCATAAATCAGCACAAGTGTAAATTTTACTGGTGCTGTGAGTGGCTGCGGCTTTTTGCAAATCATCTAAGTTCATTCCGCAACCATTATCGGCTACGCGCACTCGCCATTGCTGCGGCCAGAGAGACACAACAATTCTCGTCGCGCCAGCATCCAAGGAATTTTCTACTAATTCCCGCACGACAGAAGCTAAAGAGTCGATCACCTCTCCAGCTGTAATTAGATATACGACTTCTGTCGGTAAAGCGTGAATAGTAGATGTCATAAATTACAGTGTAGGCGAAAAGCCAGCACTGAATACAATAAGCAATTTTGTTTACTCTTCAACAAAATTTTTATTAATTTTAAAGCCATGTTGTTCAGATCCCCGACTTTTTCAAAAAGTCGGGGATCTATGACTATTGGGCAAATCCAAAACTGGCTGCGGAATTAATCTCTCATTGCCAAAACTTTCGGAGGTTCCGGTTTCAGCAATTCATTTAACAGAGATGCAGGACGTTCGCCATGAGGCCAAGCAAAAGCATGACGGAAAGCTGCATCCTGACAAGCTTGCAACTGTTTAAAGTTAATAATGTCGTATGTCAAAAGATTTTCATACTCAAAAGGCAGACGCACATTATGTAACCCAGCGTTATCAGTACAAATTGCAATATCTACCCCAGCGTCAAAACATCGGTCAAAAACTAACTTTAGTTGACGGATATCCTGTAAAGTACCAGTTTTAATGTAAGTTGTGGGGCAAACTTCCAAACACTGTCCTCTTTGCGCTAACTCTGGCAGTAACTCAGGATACAACAGAGGAATTTGAATACCATGTCCAATCCGCTTCAGGTAGGGTAGCAGTTCGGTGTAACAACCTGCAGTAGTTTCGTAAAGATGTCCTGTGGTGTTAATACCTAAAGAACAGGCATAATCATACAGATTCAGCCATTCTTCTAAACGTTCAGCATAGTGGCTATCACCACCGGCGATATCTACCGCACAAACATACTGTTTACTTTGTGCCGCCAAATCAACAATGGCCTTATTCACCTCATAAGGTAAACGTGAGTGCATACAGAGAATTTGGCTAGTCACAATCGGATATTCTTCCAACTGACTGGCTTTACCCACAACTTCAACAATTTCTGCCATCTTGTCAATTCTTTCGGATTGACTTAAATGTTCAGGTGTTCGTAAATAGGGGGTGTAACGCAGTTCCAAATAAGCCAAATTCTCAAATATATAAGCACCCCGTAACAATCGGTAGATAAAGTAAGGCAAAGTTTCTACAGTCTGTACACTTTCTACCAAGGTGTGTAATTCTAAATACTCGTCTAAGGTATTACGAGGTTTGGTATAAAACTCTTCAAATTCTGGATAGTTCGCAAAGCGGGAAATTAACTCAGACGTATGTCTCTCGAAATATCGCCACAACACACGAGGTACAACCGAACCGCCCAGATGCCGATGCAATTCAGCGTATAAAGCCATATTGGTGTTTTCCGGAGAAATTTTACTAATCTTAACAAGAACTTCGGGAAAAAAAATCTATACCTTTAGGGAGATTGTATAAAGGTAAGGTTAATTTATTTGTTTCGATGTTCAGTAGTTGTCATTAACTCATTGGTTAACAGTCAACAGTTAACAGTCAACAACCAAGGACTTTTATTCTAGCGATTGTTTGTAATAACTCGTTGCTAGTACAGGGTTTAGATAAAAATGCACTAACACCCATATCAGTAACTTCCTTGATGTTCTGAGGGGATAATAGTCCACTCAAAGCAATAATTTTGACATGAGGATTAATTGTTTGTAATTTGCGAATTGCGATCGCACCATCCATTACTGGCATCATCATATCTAGCAACACTACGCTTATTTGCTGTTGATACTGAGCATAAATTGCTACGGCTTCAATGCCATTGCTAGCAGTTAACACCTGATAATTATGTTTTTCTAAGGATGATTTGGTAATTTCTCGAATGGCGGCTTCATCATCAACTAGCAAAATCCATTCACCATTTCCTGTTGGTGCTGCAATTTCGGGGGTATGCAGAGGTTGAGTGCTATTACTAAATGCTGGTAAATATACTTGAAACTCTGTGCCTTGGTTAACTTTACTATTGACATTGACAAAACCATTATGGTTTTTAATAATACCAATGGCTGTAGATAGTCCTAATCCTGTACCTTTACCCACCTCTTTTGTGGTAAAAAAGGGTTCAAAAATCCGCTCTTGAATTTCTGGTGGTATTCCCGTACCCGTATCCCTAACAGAAATAGCAATATAAGCGCCTATTTGAGCATCAATATTAATTAGGGTTGATTTCTCATCAATTACCACATTTTCTGCACTAATTTTCAAGATACCACCGTCGGGCATGGCATCACGGGCATTCACTACCAAATTCATCAGCACTTGATGCAGTTCAGTGGTATTGCCAAACACATACCACAGACTTGCTGATAAATCTACTTGACAGGTAATCGATTTAGGAAATGTTTGTTGGATAATTTGCTCAATTTCCTGTATCAAAAGTCTAGTTTGGACAATTGTCTTTTTGCCTTCAATACCTCGAGCAAAAGACAACACTTGCTTGAGCAAATTAGCGCCACGTTTAACATTACTTTCTAGGGTTTGCAGAATGCGTTGACTTTGTTGGTCTGGTAATTTCATCCGCAATAGTTCAACTGACATTAGCACAGGAGCTAGAACATTGTTAAGGTCATGGGCAATCCCACCTGCTAGAGTACCAATACTTTCTAACCGTTGCGATCGCAAAAGCTGTGCTTCTAGTTGTTTCTTTTGAGTAATTTCTGTACTGACACTCAAAATTGATTTTGGTTGATTCTGACTATCCCGCATGAGTGTCCAGCGGCTTTCGACAATAATTTCTTTCCCCTGTTTTGTAAGTTGCTGCAATTCGCCGCGCCATTCACCTGCACGTAAGACTGTTAAAAATGCATCTTCTAGTTGTGGTGAACTATCTTTGTATAACAAATCAACCACATTTTTACCTAAAACTTCCTCAGCCTTCCAGCCATAAACGCCTTCAGCACCTTGATTCCAAAATAATATTTGGTTGTGGATATTTCTGACTACAATTGCATCAGTTGCAACATCTAAAAGTGCAGCCTGTTCACGAATTTTCTGTTCTGCTTGTTGGCGCTTGGTAATATCTCGCGTTACCGCTAAATGCAAAAATGTACCATCAGCTTCGTTATGTAGTGGTACAGCATGAGTTTCTAACCAACGACGAGTACCCTGACTACCGACAATCTCGTATTCTAAATTCCCTTTATAGCCCTGACAAACACGTTCATGTAGAGATACAAAGGCTTCTCGGTACTCTGGTAAAATAGTCGCAGTAAATGCTTGCCCAATCAAATTTTCTGCACTTTCTAGCTCCAACATTGCCAAGCCAGAGGCATTAATTTCTAATAAGGTACCATCCTTAGCAATTAACTTCAGACACTCTGGTTCTGCATCAATAATTGCTCGCAACCGATTCTCACTTTGACGTAAATTTAATTCTGTCTGTTGAAGCCGCTTGATGTAACACCATAACAAGTCATATAACAAAGCCACCAATAAAAAATCGATGATAGCAGCTAATAAAAATGTCGCCATTGACTTACGAGAAGTCACTTGTAACTGCTGATTGCGCTGTTGTAATATTTTTTGCTCACTTGCTAAAGACTCATGAATAAATCTTGGGATATCATGACTCAGCATTTCCTGTTGATGAGACAACACTGATTGCCTTGCAGTATCAAACCCTTGGTTTTGCAAAACAACAACTTCTGCTTGCAAGATGTTGAGTCTGTCAGTAATTTTTTGTTCTAGTACAGCAACCCATTGATGATTTTGTTGCGCTTGAGTGAGCTGTTTGAGAATTTGAATATTATTATTAATTTGTTGACTTGCTTGTAAATAGGTTACTAAGTTATTTGTGCTTATAGTTATTAAGTAGTTACGCTGTGCCGTTTCAGCATTGTTTAGCGTTGTCAGTAGCGTTTGAACTTGAGTAATAATTTCTTGGGAGTGTGTTATTAATTGCCAATTCTGTACCAGTTGCATCGTAGTGCTATGGGAAACTACAGCATTCGTAAACAAAACCGCCAAGACTAGAATAAATACTGCTTTCAGCTTTTGGATGACAGACCATTTCATCATGCGATCGCCTTCAATGCTGGTGATATCCCCAATGCGGTAAATTTAAAATTGAATACCTAAGATCAGTCAAAAATCTTGATACCACTTTGAACACAGGACAATTTTTAATATTTACACTGAGATGTATCCCATCGCGAATAGTGGTATGAATTATTCATTGTTAGCAATTTTAGGTGATTACTGAGACAGAAAAACCGCTATAAAAGTTACTTTATTAGCGGTTTTCAGTTAGATGAAATCTAATTTTTAGATTTTTCCAGAATTGAAAATCGGGACAAGTTTTTTTGTGTAAATGATTGATGATTAATACAATTATTTGCGACTATTAGTATTAAAAACTATAATACAAAATTTATTGTTGATCCGCAAGTTGTTTCAGCTAGATAAATAGAAGCTGTTAATAGCATAACTACTGACTACTTAAATGATTTTCTACAGCATAACTATTGATAATTGATGAATATTCGCGGATTCCAAATCCTAGAATTATCAAATAATGCGTGGATATCAGGTTTGGGGCATGATTAATAGCTGCTAGAGATATTGAAAGATTTTGATTAGTTTCCAAAATCAAACATTAATTCCATAATTTATTGTTTGAGATGCTCACAACTTTTCACGCCTAACCATTAAATAACCTCATGAGTAAGTATGTACTCATAACCTCTGGTTAAGTGAATAGGTTACTGTTTGCTAGGTGATGAATTTGTTGGATTGAGAATTTTGCAATTTTCTTGACATAAGTTACATATTATGTAAATAATAATTGTTTGTGGAAACTTTAGCTCTATAAAATAAAAGCTTGGCTAACGTTATTGTCATAGGTGCCCAGTGGGGCGATGAAGGAAAAGGTAAAATAACTGACTTACTCAGCCGCTCCGCAGATGTAGTTGTCCGTTACCAAGGGGGTGTCAATGCTGGACACACAATTGTAGTTAAAGGTCAAACCTTTAAGTTACATTTGATTCCCTCTGGTATTTTGTATCCAGATACCGAATGCATTATCGGCTGTGGTACAGTCATCGATCCCAAAGTTTTAATAGCAGAACTAGATCAATTAGAAAGTTTAAATATTTCTACTAATAATCTGCTAATTTCCGAGACTGCCCATGTAACTATGCCTTACCATCGATTAATCGATCAGGCATCAGAAGAACGTCGGGGAAGCCACAAAATCGGCACTACAGGAAGGGGTATTGGCCCCACCTATGCTGATAAATCTGAGCGCACAGGTATCCGAGTTTTAGACTTGATGGACCCTGAAGGATTGCGCGATCAGTTAGAGTGGACAATTAATTATAAAAACGCAATTTTAGAAAAGCTTTACAACCTACCTCCTCTTGACCCAGAAGAGGTAATTCAAGAGTATTTGGGTTATGCTGAACGGTTGCGGCCTTACGTCGTTGATAGTTCGCTGAAAATATATGATGCGATTCTCAAACGGCGCAATATCTTATTTGAAGGCGCACAAGGGACGCTACTAGACCTAGATCATGGCACTTATCCCTACGTCACATCATCTAACCCTGTAGCTGGGGGGGCTTGCGTTGGCACAGGCTTAGGCCCGACAATGATTGACCGGGTAATTGGGGTGTCGAAAGCTTACACAACACGCGTTGGTGAAGGGCCTTTCCCAACCGAACTACAAGGTGAATTGGGAGAATTGTTGTGCGATCGCGGTGCTGAATTTGGTACAACTACTGGTAGGAAGCGTCGCTGCGGCTGGTTTGATGCTGTAATCGGTCGGTATGCCGTACGGATTAACGGTATGGACTGTATAGCAATCACCAAACTAGATGTTCTCGATGAACTAGAGGAAATCAACGTTTGTGTCGCCTACGAAATTGATGGCGAACGCTGCGAACACTTCCCCACCAGTGCGCGTCAATTTGCTCGCTGTCGTCCCATCTACAAAACCTTACCAGGTTGGAAAGTTTCGACAAGTAACTGCCGTACCCTGGAAGATTTGCCCAAGCAAGCCCTAGACTACCTAAAATTCTTAGCAGAATTGATGGAAGTCCCGATCGCGATTGTCTCCTTAGGAGCTAGCCGCGATCAAACCATAATTGTAGAAGACCCAATCCACGGGCCAAAACGTGCTTTGTTACAGCCTGACGGTACACCTGTCTCTTTACTCAGCGCCTAGCACTAGTCATCAGTCGTTTCGTCATCAGCAAATGACAAATGACAATTGACCAATGACAATTGACAATTGACAAATTACCACTAACAACTTGTATGAGCCTCACAGTCGAATCTAAAACCAGACCAGAAGGCAGCAAGCCTAAAGCTTTGCGTCGTTCTGGATTAATTCCCGCTAATTTATACGGTCACAAAGGCGCAGAATCAATTTCTTTAGTAGTTGAAGCAAAAACCGTTGAGCGCTTGCTCAAACACGCTGTTGTCAACAAAACAGAAGTTGAACTCACCATTCCCGAGCTTGAGTGGACTGGTAAAACTATAGTTCGGGAAGTTCAAACCCATCCCGCAAAAGGTACAACCTACCACGTCAGCTTTTTTGCCACTCCTCAAAGCTAATTGCGGAAGATATTTCATCTTTTTTGCTACCTAAATTTTGTGATAATTGCTGATAATGCCAGGGGTAACACCCTGGTTTTTTGTTAAGCTATCAGCGGCAGTAGAAGGATGAAGTCTCAAGGATGAAGTATAAAAACCACATCTATATATTAAGGATATAGTTTTTAGATATTGGGCATTTGGTGCTTGTCAAAAGTCAACATTCAAAGACTATTGATAATTTCTTCCTTGTCCCCATTACCCATTCCCCATTACCCATTCCCCATTCCCCATTCCCATTCCCCAACAAATATGACAGAAGCAACTCTTCCCGCCTTAATTCAGCAAATGTTGCAGCCAGGATTTTATCCTCATGCAGTTTCAGAACCTATTCAACTGATTCAAACCCATGTTTCCTATGTGCTGCTCACTGGTGATTATGTTTATAAATTGAAAAAGCCTGTGAATTTTGGCTTTTTAGACTACTCCACCTTAGAAAAGCGACAACATTTTTGCCAAGAAGAATTGCGCTTAAATCAGCGCGGTGCAGGTGAATTGTATTTAGAAGTCTTACCTCTAACTCTAGAAAGCGAGCAATACCATCTCGGAGGAACAGGTGAGGCTGTAGAATACACGCTGAAGATGCGCCAGTTTCCTCAAGAGGCGCTGTTTAGCAGCCTATTTGAGCAAGGTAAGTTAAATGAAACGCACCTGGAAGAATTGGGACGGATAGTAGCGCAATATCACGCCAAAACTGAGACAAATGATTATATTCGCAGTTTTGGTGAAGTTCCTAAAGTTCGGGAGGCGTTTGATGAAAATTACGTGCAAACCGAGAAATATATCGGTGGGCCTCAAACTCAGGAACAGTTTGACGAAACCAAAGCATACACTGAGCGTTTTTTTGCAGAACGAGGAGAATTATTTGCCAGCAGAATTAAAAATAACTATATTCGCGAATGTCATGGCGATTTACACCTGAGAAATATCGCTCTATGGCACAATCAAATCCTGCTGTTCGACTGCATTGAATTTAATGAACCCTTCCGCTTTGTAGATGTCATGTTCGATATTGCTTATGCGGTGATGGATTTAGAAGCACAGCAGCGAAAAGACTTGAGTAATGCTTATTTAAATACTTATGTAGAACAGACTGGCGATTGGGAAGGCTTACAGATTTTACCCATATATTTAATTCGTCAGTCTTATGTGAGAGCAAAAGTCACTTCATTTTTGTTAGATGATCCAGCTGTACCAGATGCAGTAAAAGAACAGGCGACAAAAACCGCAGCCACATATTATCAGCTAGCTTGGGAATATACTAAACCCAAACAAGGGCAACTGTTCTTAATGTCGGGTTTGTCTGGTTCTGGTAAGAGTACCACAGCTCGGTCTTTAGCCCGTGAAATCGGCGCAATTCACCTGCGTTCAGATGCAGTCAGAAAACACTTAGCGGGAATTCCCCTGATGGAACGAGGCGGGGATGAAATCTACACACCCGAAATGACTCAGAAAACTTATGCACGGCTGTTGGAATTAGGGACTATACTTGCTAATCAAGGTTTTTCCGTAATTTTGGATGCCAAATATGACCAACAACAGCTACGCCAAGAGGCAATTACCCAAGCCGAAAAACACCAAATTCCTCTCCAGATTATTCAATGCACAGCACCGCTAGAAGTTGTACAAGAACGTCTGCTGAAGCGTACTGGGGACATTGCTGATGCTACCGCCGATTTACTAGCATCCCAAATTAAACTATTTGAAGAATTTACTGAGACAGAAAAACCCTACCTTAAGATTTTGGATACAACTCAGCCACAACAGGCACAATTAAAAGAAATTATTCACTAATAGCCTGGTTTATCTCATGGCACAGAAAAAAGACTTCATGAATATGTCGCCAAACTTCCTATCGCAACTGATATTTGGCTTAATTTTAACCCTGATATTAAAGATGACAGGGTCTTCGCTATCCCTCAGTATCTTTTTAGGAATCATTGGCGGTTTCACCTTAGGTTGGATCACCGCAGCCGGTAAGAACAGTGCTCAACCGCAGTCTGTAGACTCTTCCGAGGGGATTGATGCAGCGCTGAAATATTGGTTATTGTTCTTAGCTGGCTTTAGCTGGTTAGGATATCCAGCACCGATGAGTATCTTATTAGGGGCATTAGGTGCTTTGGGCGGTGGCTGGATGATTGCTTGGTGGGGAAGTAAAGAAGAAACTAGAACTCAGTTACCCCTTGAACCTACAGAAGAAATTGAGGACGAGCAACCCAGTCCTAGAAGCAATGTTAGGCGCACTAGAAAAATAGCTCGACGTTTCCGCCGTACACCCGGAGGTATCAATTTAAAGTTTTGGGAACGGTAGAATTTGGTAATTGGTCAAAGGTCATTTTTTCCTATTACCAATTACCAATTACCAATTACCAATCCCCAATATGTTCTTATATCTCTCCAAGTTGCTACCGCTATTTTTCTATCCGCTGGGATTAGCTTCTATTAGCTTGGTAGTAGCATTAATAACAATATGGAAACGACCGCGCACGGCTGCGATCGCAATTGCTTTATCCCTATTTTTATTGCTATTTTGCAGCAATGCTTGGATCTCTCATTTACTAGTGCGATCGCTAGAATGGCAAAATACTGCAACTGCTCAAATACCGAATGCGGAAGCTATTGTGGTTTTGGGTGGTGCTACTAAATCGGCTTTTTGGCCCCGTCCCGGTGCTGATTTAAGCGAACAGGGCGATCGTGTGATTTATGCTGCTCAACTATATCGTCAACAAAAAGCCCCGATCATTATCCTTAGCGGCGGTAGAATTGATTGGCGTGGTAGCGGTACTTCTGAATCGGCAGATATGGCAAATATTCTCACGTCTGTTGGCATACCTGCTACTGCGCTTGTGCAAGAGCCGGAATCGCTCAATACTTATCAAAATGCCGTAAATGTCAAGAAAATTTTGCAATCGCGTAACATCAAGCAAGTATTATTAGTCACTTCGGCAATGCATATGCCGCGATCGCTCAAAATTTTTCAGCGTCAAGGAATTGATGCGATTCCAGCACCTACTGATTTTCTAGTCAGTGCAGGCGAAATGCAAGAACTGGGTAATAGCCCTAAATCCGCTATTTTGAATTTACTACCTGATACTAATAATTTAAACGAATTTACCAGCGCTTTAAAAGAATACGTTGGTTTGTTTATATATAGTTTGCGGGGTTGGCTCTAGACAGTGCTGAGTTCTAAGTTTTGAGTAGTATAAGCAGTAGTTTGAATTTCGGAAGTCTAATTTGCAATCGCTATAATTTCAATAGTCACAAAGCTTTGATTTTTAGATCTGATTCAAAGGTTATACATACATAGTTCCTAGGTGAAGATTTTAACCTTTGACCCTTGACTCTTGACTTTTATTAAATTTCTCAGGAATCAGCACTCCCTGATATTATGTCTAAAAATTTACCTTATATTATTCCTGCGACTCCCAGCGAAGTTGATGAAACCTTTGCTGCTTATCAAACAACTCACCAGTTTTACCATGAAGTTAGGGAGCGCTCAGAATTTCGGCAACATTGTGAGTGGTATTATACAACAGCAATGCAACACCGTCAAGAACTAGAAAGAATGCGCGGCGAATTGAATATTTTCCGATGGTTTCGCCGCTCCTGAGGGATTTAGATGATTTCTAATTCACTCTCGCGTAAGTGAGCTTTAAATCTTTTACTAAACTGGACTAAGATTGGCAGATTGGCACTTACAGGTCTACCTTGCCATTGGGTGACAATAGATACAATTTCACCGTCTGAGCCTTTAAGGTCAAAACCCTGACCGCGATGTTCAGGATGGTGGTAAACTACTACCGATTCTTTAACACGAACGCGATCGCCAACTTTCATAGCAACATTTACACCTAGCTTTTCCTGTTCCACAAGTATCTCCACAGCCATCCCTTACTGAATTAGCTTTTTTGAAAAATAGACTGCTGGCAACAGTCACACTTTTGATCACATCTGTACAGACTGGCTGTTGAATGCTTCCGTAACTGCTATACGAACAAAGCCTGCCATGCAGGCTTTGTTGTCGATCAATTAGCAACATTAGACTCACCTAATGCTTTAGCAACAGGTCTGATCTTTTGATTGTGAGTTAGTTTTTCATCCTAACCACTTGTTAAACAAACTCTGCCAAAGAGCTTGCCAAAAACGAGATTTACCCAATAAGAGACTATCTGATGATGACAAAAATCTACACCATGATTGCCTGCTCAGTGAACTTGTTCACTTCTAGGCGTGTCTCAGAAGCGTTTTGTTGAGGATGATCTGCATCACGGGTAAGCAAAACCCGCTTTAGCTGTTATTTTGCGCTTTAACGCCAAGTCTCATTCTACAACAAGTTGGTGTTGTGAATTGGATTGGGGACTGGGGATTAGGGACTGGGGATTGGGGACTGGGGACTGGGGATTGGGGATTGGGGAACTCGGGGCCCCCTCTGGGGATAAGGGGTAATGGGGATTGGGGATTGGGGATTGGGGATTGGGGATTGGGGAGATGAGGGAGATGAGGGAGATGAGGAAGATGAGGGAGAAATAACAAACACCAATGACAAATGACCAATTACCAATTACCAATTACCAATTACCAAACCCCTATTTAGGACATACCTGCTGTACGCTTGGGGGAAGTTGGCGACACATTTGTTGGAATGTTTGTGGCTGGAATTGGGATAAGACGAATAAGCCGATGGTTGTTCCGCCCAGAAGCAACAATAATAATCCGCCAACCAACAGCGCAGGTTTGCCTCGGCTGGGTTTTTCTGCTGGGGTTGAGGTAGCTTCTTCGGCGGTGATATCCAAATCTACTAGGACTGGTGAACTTTCTGGGATCGCTGCTTCGGATGGTTCTGCTTCGATGATTTCTACTTGTGGTTGTTTGTAAGTTAAAGAAATTAAGTATTCTCGGGAAATGCCGTATAAGGTCATCACTACAGATGCATTGTCATGACCATTTTTCTGATTAGCTAAGTTAATCCAGCGTTGGAGAGCATCTTCAAGAGCTAGTTTTCCAGTTAACACTGGAACTGCGTATTGTTGCCAGGATTGTTCTACCCAGTTATTGTCACTTAAACCATCGGAACATAACAACAAGATGCCATCTTCTTCCAAAATGAAGCGCCTGATTTCAACCCGAAGAGATTCGGCATCTCTGGCTCCTAAAGCCTGGGTAAGAGCTGTTGCATCTGGTCTCATTAATGCTTGACGATAAAAATTGCGAGCAAAACGGACTTCCCGCGCTGCGACATCATCGTCTACTGTTAGAAGTTGGCAATAATTACGGGTAATCCAGTAAGCACGGCTATCGCCAACACTAGCTAGGTAAAGTTCATGGGCATTTTTAGATTCCTTACCAGAGGTAGTCTGTACTCGCTGCGGCACTTGCAATGCCATCACGAGGGTTGTGGCCATGCGTTCTCTACCTTGGCGGTTTTGCTCGTCGTTACGGGCACAAATAACGTTATTTACTATCCTTAAGCAGGCTTCTAGTTGTTCTGCAAACAAGTCAGGCTTGACAATTTGACCTTCTTGTGAAACATCTGCTAATAAGGCACGGATTTGCAATTTTAAGGATTGTACTGCTAGTTGACTAGCTACCTCACCACCTTGATGACCGCCAATACCATCACAAACAATTGATAACTGTGGTACGAGGAATTCTTCTAAATCGTTAACATTAGCAGGGTAGCAAGCATCTTCATTTGTGATCATTTGCATCCCCGCATCGGTTGCACCCAAAACTTCCACGTTAAATGGTAAGTCTGCTGCGGCTGAAAGTAATAAGGCATTGAGTTGATTAGTAATTTCTGCCAAATCAGCTTCCTGTGTACACATCTGCTTGACGATGTTCTGCAACTTTCCGGCTACGGCTGGTTTTGCAGATGCTACCAAAGGTTGCCAAAATCGGCCTAAATCTTGCAAACTCACTAAATTTTCTTGTGTCTGGTGAAGTTCTAACAGGCGGATACACCAACCTTGTACCCGCAGGTTGTTTAACATGAGTAAACTGTTAGCAACTTCTAATTCTGATAACGGCTTCCACAGTTGGAGAATTTGCCACAGCCAATAAACCTGTCTGACTGCTGTTGCTTGTTCCCATGCATCTGCGATCGCCGGATAGACATTGCCATTTTCTGCGATCGGTACATTTTCCAGTAACAGGATATGATCTCCACCGCCCTCAAATTCTGGAATATATCCATAGGCTTGGGGGATATGCAATCGCTCATAATATAACCGCAAATAAGCAAGCACTTCATTTGGCAATTCTTCTGGGATATCTGGTAGTAGCCCCGGTTGCGTATCTAACCAAACTTGCTGCGTAATAACCTCATATCTATTTGCCACCGTTGTTCCTGGTGGTATTTTTGCTGCTTTTGGGCCAGTCGCCCAAAGATAGCGATGAACTAAGGGAGTCTGGCAATTAGCGCAAACACGACTCTCTAAAGAATTAATAGGACTAGTACAGTCTGGATTGATGCAATAAATGACCTGTTGAGTAGAAATCATAATGGTATAAATTTAGGAAACAAACTAAGTCGTGAATTTCGATTACATATTGCTGTCAAATACTTAAGGGCTAGAATAGACTGGATTTTTGTACCTCTGGCTACATGTTGTTACGGAAATTAATCAAAATTGATGGTTAAAATACCATATTTTGTCTTTTGGAAACAGCCAGCCTCTAGGTGGATCTAATAGGAGAAATACATTTACGCAAATGTAACGTCTTAGGATGACGCTATGCCAAGTTATACCGTAATCTGGCTCTTAGCAGGAGCAGTTTTATGTTTAATGGAACTGTTCTTGCCGTCTGCTTTTGTCGCTTTCATGATGGGAATTAGCGCTTTTATTGTGGCGCTACTGTCTCAATTCATTCTGCGGACTGTATGGCTGCAAGTTATAGCCTGGCTGTTGCTGTCCACATTGCTAATTGTGGGTTCTCGCAGGTTTTTACAACCACGACGACGTAAATCAAACATCCAAGATGCAATTACAGCTGAAACTCTAACAGAAATTCCGCCTGGGAAAACAGGCCGGGTACTATACGAAGGAAATTCTTGGCAAGCAAGATGTGACGATGACAAACTCAGCGTTGCATCTCATCAAAGGGTTTATATTGTCCGCAGAGAAGGCACCACCTTGATTGTGATGCCGGAACATTTGTTGCATTCGTAGTTGGGCATGGGGCATTGGGCATTGGGCATAGGTAATTGGTAATTGGTAACTGGTAATTGGTAATTAGAATTTTCTCCCCTTGTCCCCAGTCCCCATTACCCCTTATCCCCAGAGGGGGCCCCGAGTTCCCCAATCCCTACAGAAAAATTAGGAGAATTATTATGGAACAGTTCTTGTTACTGATATTTTTGGCTCTTGGAGGTTCTGCTTTAGCAGGTTCAGTCAAAGTTATTAATCAAGGTGATGAAGCCTTAGTGGAAAAATTGGGTAGCTACAACAAAAAATTAGGCCCTGGGCTAAACTTTGTTACTCCTTTCCTCGATAAGATTGTCTACAAGCAAACTATTCGCGAAAAAGTCTTAGATATTCCGCCACAACAGTGTATTACCCGTGATAACGTTTCCATCACAGTTGATGCCGTAGTTTACTGGCGCATCATGGATATGGAAAGGGCTTATTACAAAGTAGAAAATCTCCAGTCGGCGATGGTGAATTTGGTGTTAACTCAAATTCGTTCGGAAATGGGACAACTGGAGTTAGATGAAACCTTTACCGCCCGTTCTCAAATTAATGAACTTCTCTTGCGGGATTTGGATATTGCGACTGATCCCTGGGGTGTGAAAGTCACGCGGGTAGAACTGCGAGATATTATCCCCTCGAAGGCGGTGCAAGAATCGATGGAATTACAGATGTCGGCAGAACGGCGCAAACGGGCATCCATCTTAACATCAGAAGGCGATCGCGAATCTGCTGTTAATAGCGCTAGAGGTAAAGCCGATGCCCAAATTCTAGACGCAGAAGCCCGGCAAAAAGCTGTAATTTTACAAGCAGAAGCCGAACAAAAAGCGATCGTTCTCAGGGCACAAGCTGAACGTCAGCAGCAAGTTCTCAAAGCCCAAGCTATTGCTGAATCTGCAGAAATTATTGCCCAAAAAATCAAAAACAACCCCGACGTTCAAAAGTCTTTGGAAGTTTTATTTGCTTTGGGTTATCTAGATATGGGCGCGACAATTGGTAAAAGCGATAGCAGCAAGGTCATGTTTATCGACCCACGCAGTATTCCCGCTACCTTAGAAGGTATAAAGTCCATTATTGCTGATGGGCAGGAATTACCGGGGATTAATCATCGGGGGTGAGGCAAGGGGATAGGGAGCAGGGAGCAGGGGAGAAATATCTACCAATTACTCATTACCAATGCCCAATGCCCAATGCCCCATGCCCAAATTTCAAATTCCCCAAATGAGGCTAAAACCAAAATTTGTACCGTCTGGTTCTGCGTTTAAATTTCCTAAGCCACTTTGCCCAATGGCGTTAGTAGCAAAAATATCTAATCCGAAGCGAGAACTGGGTAAGAAGCGCAAGCCTGTGGCCCAAGTACTGCTTTTGCCATCTACAACCGGGGTGAATTCTCCAATCAATTGCAGCCAATCTGCGATCGCCTGATTAATTCCTATCCCTATCCCTATACGCCTAGTCGATCCAAAAAATGCTCCCTTGGGATTAATGGAAATGGCAGTTTGGGAATTGAGTTGATAGGTGATAGGCAACTCTACGTACAGAGTGCCATTGATACCACCTCTTTGCAATGCTGTCTCACTAATTCCTGCCAGTTTAGCACTGAGGGTGACTCCATCCCCTCTTGCTTGGTCGAAAAACTTGAGTTTTATGGCACCGCCAATTTTGATTCCCGGCCCAGATATATCTCTTTCGGAAAAGCGATCGCTTGAAGCAAATTGATCGACACTCAGCTCTAACTGTGAATCTTCCGTTAAGCCATAGGCTAGGGCAAAACTAGAACTACCATGTGTACCTAACCCGCCTCTAAATTGGAAATTACTAGTTGGTAGAGTACTTGCCGTTGACAGTGTCAGACCATCAAATAGCAATGTATGATCGCGGTAGGCAAGTGTGGTGCGGGGAAAATTACTAAAATTAGCTGCATACCCTTGCCCCAAATCAATAACATGCTTGACGCGAACACCCAATAATAAATCATCGCCATCAGGAATAAAGCCTAACAAGCCTGTGGTCGGTGTAGCACCATAACTATTGGTAGCATAAACCTCTGCCCCTATTTTGGGGTTAAGGGTATAATCTATACCCACAGTCCAAAGTAATTTACGAGTGATAGAGCGGTCTTTGGCAATGAAAGTATTGCCTCCTGGCCCCAAGGGAGTTTGTATATTGGCAAACAAGTTAACTCTTTTGGAAGTTTGCCAGCTAAACCCTGTGCCAATATTGAAAAAAGTCCCAAAAAAATCTCCCCCGGCAACTTTATCTGGAAAGAAAACAACTCCTGGGGTGAAATGTAATTGCAGATTGGGAGATGCTTTGTAGGTAATTGGCAAGTGTAAAGCGCCAACTGGCCTCACATTAAAAAATGGTTGGTTGGGGCTATTCTTAAAAATCCCGGTATCTGAAGATATATGTAATAACTGAAACGCGCCTGCAAGACCAACAGCCCAAGAATTCTGGTTGAGAATTTGATACTTTAGCTTAGTGCCATAACTAATAGTTGCGAAAAAAGGACATTCGCTTCTCACTGGGCATTTTAAATAATCATCGAAAATATCGCCAGTAAAACCTATCTGGAAATTGTCTGTAATTCCCCAGTCGAGATTTAACTGATAGGTTTGTAAACCTGTACCTGAAACAGAAGCATCCGTTGGCAGAACTTGCAAAAAACCAGCTTCCAACTGCACTACACCCTTTGGTAATTGATTGGCTGTTTCCAAGTTATGCAATTGAGTTGGCGGTGTTTGTAATGGGGAAAGCGGCACCTCTGGCTGCACATTCTGAGTTGAATTGTCACTCATGAGCCACAAAAAATTTGCGTCTCGCTGTTTTTGCAATTTCTTTGCTGGAATATCTGGGAAAGCGATTAGCGGTACTTGTCCTTGCAAATCTCTAGCTTCAGTACTGATAGGCGATCGCACTGGCGTAACTGCTTCTGTGATCGCTTCTCGAGAATAGCTAGAGGTTAACCCTTCAGATCCATAACTGAGACTTGGACAAGCCAGAAACAGCAAACCACAGGAAAGGATTTTGATTTTACGCATATTTTTTCTGGGGCGATCGCGCTATTTCCAGATAAGAAAGAGTATAAAAAAAATTCCATTTCCTTGAGAGCGACATGAAAATCACTGCCAGAGAGGTTTTCCGTTCTCAGTGTATTACTAAATGCCTACCCAATTTCACATTTGCATAGGATGGGGGGATGAGGTAGATAAGGTAGATGAGGCAGAAAGGAGCACAAGCGAATAATAGCAATTACCAATTACCCATTACCCATTCCCCCTTCCCTACTCATTCACCTCAGCCGCCTGGTTACTCTGACACTGGGTACACAAACCAAAAAACTCAAGCGTGTGGTAAAAAATTTTAAATTTATGCTTTTCTTGCAACTTCTCTTCTAAGTCATGTACTGGGCATTGATTAATCGGAATAGAGACACCGCATTGCAGACAAGTGAGGTGATGTTTATCTTGTTGCGCTAGGCTATAGAGGGCTTCACCATTTGCTAGAGTTCTGATTTGTACCAGACCTTCCATTTTTAAGGCTTCTAAAGAGCGGTAAACAGTTGCTAATCCCATACTCTGATTGCGATTACGTAATTCAACGTAAATATCCTGCGCGGAAATACCTTGTTTAATGTTTTTCAACAGGTTCAAAATTTTATCCTGACTGCGGGTGCGTATGGCTCTCATAGACAATTATTTGAATTTGCCGCTGTGGTTGAAGCCTTCATACTGGCTAACTGATAAATTAACTGTAGTCGCTTCCTAATCTTATTTTCACTCAGTTGGAACAGAAAGTTATAGTATAGCGATCGCAGCATTCAGCGTTAAGCCCGTGCAAAGTAAGTATTTAGCTAAAATTTTCGTGACACTTCGTCCCTCAGTTTTAGACCCAGCTGGTGTGGCTGTACAATCTGGCCTCAAACAAATGGGATACGACAACGTAGAACAGGTGCGGATTGGTAAGTACATTGAATTAACCATCACCTCAACCCAAGAGGCTAAAGCCCGCCAAGAACTGAATAACATCTGTGACCAAATGCTAGCAAATCCGGTAATTGAAAATTATCGCTTTGAATTAATCGAAGTCGAAACGCAGACAGGGGTGTTTTAGGTTTGGGGATTGGTGTTTGGGATAGTAAATGACAAATGACAAATGACAAATGACAAATGACAAATAACAAATGACAAAATTTGGTGTTGTTGTTTTTCCGGGTTCTAATTGCGATCGCGATGTTGCTTATGTCACCAGAGACTTACTACAGCAACCAACTCGCATGGTTTGGCATCAAGAGACGGATATTGCTGATTTGGATGTGATTGTCATCCCTGGTGGCTTTAGTTACGGGGATTACTTGCGTTGTGGTGCGATCGCTCGTTTTTCGCCTGTGATGCAGCAGGTGGTTGAACATGCCCAAAAGGGGAAATATGTCTTAGGTATTTGCAACGGGTTTCAAGTATTAACTGAAGCAGGATTGCTGCCAGGTATATTAACCAGAAATCAGGATTTGCATTTTATCTGCGATCGCCTTCCTCTGAAAGTTGAGCGTACCAATTTGCCTTGGACGCAGGGTTACTCAGATGATGAAATTATCACTGTGCCTGTTGCTCACGGAGAGGGCAGATTCTACGCTGATGCAGCTACCCTCGCAGAATTGGAAGATAACGGGCAAGTGGTTTTCCGCTACGCAGGTGAGAATCCCAACGGTTCGTTAAATAACATTGCTGGAATTTGTAACCGCCAAGGCAACGTTTTAGGGATGATGCCACACCCTGAACGAGCCTCCGACCCCGTGTTAGGTGGTAATGATGGTTTACGGATGTTTCAAGGCTTATTAGATAAAGTAGCTGCGATCGCCTAAAGTCAGTAGGGTCATCATAATATTTGTGCCCTCAAAATCATCTCTACCCAAAAAAATTACAATCTGCTACTAAATCTTGTGGGGTGGGCATCTTGCCCGCCTCATTATGTAATACCAATTTGAAATAAAAATGCTACATATTGTAGAGGCACTGCATTGCCCTTTCCTCGAAAATATATTGATGTGTCGCCAACATTATTTGAATTGGTATAATTTGTATATCTCAAACCTGATTATTAAAGTATTTTTGCAATCTCAAACATATTTAAACAAATATCTAAAACCGAATTATTGCTAAATTTTTAAGTCCAGTATGGTGCGTTAGCGATAGCGTAATTTACCATATTTTTAGGTGCATTACTCATTTATCTTCTTACTCAGAACTCAGCACTCAGAACTCAGCACTCAGATTATCCCAAGTTGCATAATGAATATTGAAGATGATTGATCCCTATAACTTTGAAGATGATAACTTTGATTGTGATGAGGAGGAGTTATTTTCCCAAAAACGTATTAGCCAAATGACAGAAAGCGAAAAGCTACAGCGTTTTAAACGTTTTTTCGACAGTAGCATCCGTGCTATTTTACAAGATTGCCTGTTTCGCATTCTCAATCATGAAGATGGTACTGGCACTTTGCAAATTCTTTGCCCCAACGAAGTTGTGCAGCAACGCCTCAGCAAGAAAAAACGCAAAATCACTAATAATATCAACACTTGCTGGAACCACATTAAATTGTTTGGGTTATGTGTTGAGCAAAATGGTGAAAAAAATTGTCAAACTTTTGACCTGAATGGCGATTTAGTCAACTGAAGGCTGAAGCCTGAAGTATGAAGTGTAAAGTATAAATTTAACAAACAATAAATAAAATATGCCTAAAAAACAGAAATTTCCTTACCTTTTGGGTTCTAAATGGACAGCCCAGCAAAAAGTAGATGGTTGGCGACATTTCCAAGTTGTTAATCGCAAAAATCAGGGTAAATGGGTTTACGCAGAATTAGTTGCAGCTTGTGACCCAAATGTCCGGTTTTGGATGAATGCCAAATTATTACAAGATAACTCTCAGTGGCAACCTGGCTGGCAACCTTTAAAAGAAATCAACCAAATTGAAAGCGAGGTGTCTTGAATAAGGGTTTGGTAATGGGTAATTGGTAATTGGTAATTGGTAATGGGGATTTTTCCCCTAATCTACCTAATCTCCCTCATCCACCTCATCCCCAATCCCCAGTCACTTTATCTAGCCAAACACTGACCGTTTAAAAATTTAATAATTTGTTGCATATTAAAAATTACCTGCATCAACAATAGCTGCGGACGAATCTAATAAATTGAAAGGTTATCGCTATAAAAGCAATATTTTCCGGAATAACTTAGAATTTCAGTCTCAATTGGCCCTTAGCGTTCCCTAGCTTCATAGGCTAACCGACAGCTAGGAAGATAATTCATGGAATTTAGCCAGCAGCTTCTATCCTGCGAGCGTTTTTGGTATGTATAGAGACTTTTTTAATATCTCATCCTTAGAAGCATGAATCTCGATATTCTCCACTGACATTAAGTATTTATGCCTCTCATCTGCAGAGATTAGCATAAGCAAAATCAATGGAAAGCATAGATAATAGCCGATTTATTCATTTTGTCTTTTGTTACTAATTTTATTTAAATAAAACATAAATAATTTAAATAAAGCTATAAAAAAGTTTTTTATGGATTTTATGAGCCTTTAAGCTGTAAATATCTTTTAAATATACTTAAATATCTCTATATCTTCTAGTTACATATTTACAGCCCCTTTATTTTCCTTGTAGTTTGGACAATAATGACATCACAAGACCTCACGCATCGCCATCTCAGGCTAGGTGAAGGCAAATGTTTCAGCCAAGAGTTTGAAAATAAACTATTAAGAGGCCAACGAAAGTGAAACTAGCAGTTTATGGAAAAGGTGGAATCGGCAAATCCACAACTAGCTGTAACATCTCAGTCGCCCTAGCAAAACGCGGCAAGAAAGTACTACAAATTGGCTGCGACCCCAAACACGATAGTACTTTTACGCTCACCGGATTTTTGATTCCGACGATTATTGATACTCTGCAAGAAAAAGACTATCACTATGAAGATGTCTGGCCGGAAGATGTAATTTACAAAGGCTACGGTGGTGTTGATTGCGTAGAAGCAGGTGGCCCGCCAGCAGGTGCTGGGTGTGGTGGATATGTTGTTGGTGAGACCGTGAAATTACTGAAAGAACTCAACGCTTTTGATGAGTATGACGTAATTTTATTTGATGTACTTGGTGACGTTGTGTGCGGCGGTTTTGCAGCGCCACTCAACTATGCTGATTACTGCATGATTGTTACCGACAACGGCTTTGATGCTTTGTTTGCCGCCAATCGGATTGCTGCTTCCGTGAGAGAGAAAGCCAGAACTCACCCACTGCGTTTAGCTGGTTTAATTGGTAATCGCACTTCCAAGCGCGATTTGATTGAAAAATATGTAGAAGCAGTACCAATGCCAGTTTTGGAAGTTCTACCTTTAATAGAAGATATTCGAGTTTCTCGGGTTAAGGGTAAAACTTTGTTTGAAATGGCAGAATCCGACCCTTCTTTAAGCTACGTTTGCGATTACTATCTCAACATTGCCGACCAAATTCTTGCACGTCCAGAAGGGGTAGTACCAAATGATGCCCAAGACCGTGAATTGTTCTCTTTATTATCAGATTTTTATCTAAATCCGAATAAACCCCAGGTGCGTAATCCGGAAGAGGAATTAGACTTGATGATTGTATAAATCATCAAAATTCCAGGATGGGGAAAATAGTATGGCTTTTTTTCATAGCTTTACAGATTCATTAAAGCAAAAATGGTTGGAGTTTTTCCAGGCTAATCGTGACTGGATTACTCTCCATATGGAAGTGGAATCAGTGTACACCCCCGATGGAGGGAAGCGACCACCTTCTTACCTCATCCTGGGAGTTGCCAACGCGTTAGAACCAAAACTAGCGCAGTTAATGCTACCCTTTTCTAAACTTAATCCTGACGCTGACACGTTAATTGAAGTACTGGATTTACATTTTGACCCAGACATGGCTCTTGGTAATCGCGTAAATCCTAGAGATTTAGATAATTATCACTATCAAGATGCTGCTGTTGCTGAAGAAAGCGCCCATCATCATACAGAAAACAATCCTCAAAGTAATGGCTTTGCTAATGTAGCAGTTGCTCAAGAATTTACGATTGTAAATGGGCTAAACGCCACTAACTCACAACAAGCTGCTGATGAAGATGAGTTTGGTGATATTTCCTTTGAGACAACATCATCAGAAATCAAGCTGGATGACCAAATACTGGAAGATTTAGAGTCACCAGATGAGAACGCCTTCAGTGACGTGTTATCAGATGTTTGGGGTGATGAAACATCGCTACACAAGGGTGATGCAAGTAATGACTTTTTAGGGGAAGAACTGCCAGCTGGCGTTTTCGATGATTCCGAAATTGCCCGTCTCTTCCCCAACGCTTAATTTTTTAGCGTTCCTGTTGAATTTAGGGTTTGCTGGCTGGTGCTATGTACCACATATCACAGGAGTTTGGGGGAAGAATTGTTCTTTCCCCACATACCTGCCCTATGTTCGCCTGCCTTGTTCGCTTTAAATATCAAGGGGAGAAATAACCAAAATGACTGTCGCTCAACAACCAGAAGCTTTAAACTTTGAGTGTGAAACTGGGAATTACCACACCTTTTGCCCTATTAGCTGCGTGGCGTGGTTATACCAAAAGATTGAAGATAGTTTCTTTTTGGTGATTGGAACCAAGACTTGTGGGTACTTCCTACAAAATGCGATGGGGGTAATGATTTTTGCTGAACCCCGCTATGCAATGGCAGAGTTGGAAGAGGGAGATATTTCGGCACAACTGAATGATTATGAAGAGTTAAAACGGTTGTGCTTACAAATTAAACGCGATCGCAATCCTAGTGTAATCGTTTGGATTGGTACTTGCACCACCGAAATCATCAAAATGGACTTGGAAGGCTTGGCTCCCAAGCTGGAAGGTGAAATTGGGATTCCCATCGTCGTTGCTCGCGCCAACGGTCTAGATTATGCCTTTACCCAAGGGGAAGATACTGTCTTAGCTGCAATGGCTAATCGATGTCCCGATAAGGCTCCTGTGGCGGAAACAGATAAAAACGAACGCAACGCTATTTCTAAACTGCTCAACTTTGGTAAGAAAAAAGAAGAAGTAGTCCAAGAAGAATCCCAATATGTAGACCATCCTCCCTTGGTTCTCTTCGGCTCCCTTCCTGACCCTGTGGTAACGCAGCTCACCTTAGAATTGAAGAAGCAAGGCATCAAAGTCTCCGGCTGGCTACCTGCGAAGCGCTTCACTGAACTGCCAGTATTGGAAGAAGGCTATTACGTCGCTGGTGTCAATCCCTTCCTCAGCCGCACTGCTACTACCTTAATGCGTCGTCGCAAATGCAAACTCATCGGCGCACCTTTCCCCATCGGCCCCGATGGTACCCGTGCTTGGGTTGAGAAGATTTGCTCGGTGTTCGGTATTACTCCCACAGGTTTGGATGAACGGGAAGCACAAATTTGGGCTGGGTTGGAAGAATACGTGAAACTCATTCGCGGCAAATCAGTATTCTTCATGGGCGATAACTTACTGGAAGTTTCCTTAGCGCGCTTCCTGGTGCGCTGTGGAATGACAGTTTCCGAAATTGGGATTCCTTACATGGATAAGCGCTATCAAGCTGCTGAATTGACCCTACTGGAAAATACTTGTAAAGAAATGGGTGTACCCCTGCCAAAGATTGTTGAAAAGCCAGATAACTATAACCAAGTTCAGCGTATTTATGAATTAAAGCCAGACTTAGTGATTACTGGTATGGCTCATGCTAATCCGCTTGAAGCCAGGGGTATTAACACCAAGTGGTCTGTAGAATTTACTTTTGCTCAAATTCACGGCTTTGGTAATGCGCGTGACATTTTAGAATTAGTAACTCGTCCCTTACGTCGCAATAACAGTTTGAAAGATTTAGGTTGGGATAAGTTGGTTAAGGAAGAAGCCAAAATTTAGAATTTCAATTTTAATCAACAATACTGAGTTACAAGTGCTGAGTCCTGAATCTTTTCTACTTCACTCAGTACTCCGCACTTAAGACTCAGAACTAAAAAAGTAACACTATCTATTTAAGGGTGAACGTCAAGTTCGCCTTTTTTCTTGAAAATGTTGGCTATATTTTCATCCTTAACACTTCATCTTTCAAAGGACAGCTTCATCGCGTTTACAATCCACAACAATCTCAAAGATAGTGTTTGGTATTACTTGGCGTAAGTGGCGCAAATAGCCATCAGCATCAGAACGGCTGCGGAATCTAGCCACAATTACTGGGTCTGTATTGGGAACAATACGAGTGATAGCCCAAGTGTTAAGGCGTTGTCTGTAGCCTTTAGTTTGCATTTCTGTTGTGGAAGCTGGATATTCGGTATTTTGTGGCATGATCTAAATTATCCTTCGGGAGCTAAGTCAAGGGCGTTAGTAAGTCTCTTGGCGGGGATAGACTAACGCCTTTTTAAGTATCGATGCACCCTTAGTAATACATTATTTTTGTGTTGTCAACACCTGGGACTAAGGAGTGCAAGTAACTAATTTCCTATTTTGAGTATGAAATTTTACTTCTATAATTAGATGCTCTACTAAACTTGCTATTTTTACCGCAATTAGGAGCTGGTGTACTTAGTTCTAAGATTACTCTATTTATGGCGTTATCCAAAAAAATAAATTTTTTTTCTGTGCAAGTTTTGAGTAAAAAATTATTTTGCCAGCACAACGATTAACTAAACTAGGTTTGTTAAGATTTAGCACTAACTAAATCGATTTGTTGCTCGACTTACAACCTAGACAGTTTTGACATAGATTTCAGGCTTGACAATTTAGTACAGAACAATTGAATATATACTGGGCACATTGTGCAATTTTTATCTGTGGGGTATGACCCCCTTAATCCACTTGTAATTAAAAAATATTCCCGTAAATAAATTCAAAAATGGTGCGTTAACAGAGTGTAATGCACGCTACAAAATATGGAATTAAATTGAAACCTAATAATTTATAAAAATGAAGACACCATTTGTTGTCACAATAATTGAAAAAGTTGTTGAGCAAATTGGAGCAGTATTAGTATTAGACCCAGAATGTAAATATGTAGGTCATATTACCTTTAAAAATGGGAAAAAAACTGTTTTTCGCTCTACGCATTTCAGTATAAATGGTTTTGGAGCAGCAGAGTTAGCCAAGGATAAAGGTTCCTCTAGTTTTTTTCTCAATCATTTTGGCTATAAAGTTCCTGAAGGCAAAACTTTTTTTAATGAGAAACTATGCAAACAAATTGAGACGTTAAGAAATATCGATGATGGTTTTAACTATGCTAAGTATTTGGGAATGCCTGTAATAGTTAAACCACTTAATCTCAGCCAAGGTAGATTCGTAACTAAAGTTTATAATAAACGAGAATACTATCAAGTAGCAAAAAAAATATTACAAATAACCCCAGGCTTTATTGTTGAGCGATTCCATATGGGCAATGACTACAGAATTGTAGTCTTAGATCAAGAAGTAATGATTGCCTATCAGCGAATTCCTTTATTTATTGTAGGTGATGGTGAATCCACTGTTTTAGAGCTTTTGCATCAAAAGCAAGAAATTCTCAATCAACATTCTAGAAAAATTATCGATTTTGAAGATTTTAGAATTGCTCAAAAATTAAAAAGGCAAAAATTAGCCTTTGAGAGTGTGCTTCCCCCAGGTAATATTGTTTATCTTTTAGACAATGCAAATTTATCGAGTGGCGGAGATGCTGTAGATTTAAGCGACATTATTCATCCAGATTTTAAAAAATTGGCAATTAATATCGCTAAAGATATGGGTTTAAGATTAGCAGGGGTAGATATTATTGCTAGCGATATCACAATGCCAATGGTAGACTACACCATTATTGAAGTTAATGGCTCTCCAGGATTGCTCAATTATGCTTCATTGGGTGAATCGCAAACTCGGAGAGTCGAAAATTTATATCTCAAAGTTCTGCTAACAATTGAGAATGAATGAAGGGATTGGGGATTGGGGATTGGGGATTGGGGATAAGGGGTAATGGGGATTGGGGATTGGGGAACTCGGGGCCCCCTCTGGGGATAAGGGGTAATGGGGATTGGGTTTAAAAGGACAAAGTTATTGCACTGAAAAATATAAATTAAAAACACAAATCAAGTGCAGATTTTATTTTTGGGTTAAGCTGAGAGCGATCGCACTTGAAAACAAAGAATCCCCCCAAGTCCTGAAAATCCAGGTTGATTGAGGGGTTCAAATGTTGCAGCAAAAAGTGAATTACTCTTCAGTAAACAGGGTTTTGGTTAAAATTTCAATAAGTTTAGGTTAAGTTTCCGTAAAGAAGCTGTCAAAGATTCGTGAAGCCTACAAATAAAATCAGCCATTCTACATCTGAAATCTATGGCAGTAGGCAGGTTCAAAAGAATCTTTGATTCAGTAAAATTATCGAGAAAATGATTCTCACATGAAAATTTATTGGTGACTAGAGGGTTTTCTCCCCTCATGGCTGTTGGGTGGTGGGGATTGGGGATTGGGGACTGGGGATTGGGGACTGGGGACTGGGGACTGGGGATTGGGGATTGGGGACTGGGGACTGGGGATTGGGGATTGGGGACTGGGGACTGGGGATTGGGGATAAGGGAGATAAGGGAGATGAGGGAGATGAGGGAGAAAATTCCCATTACCAATTACCAATTACCAGTTACCAATTACCAATTACCCATTACCAAACACCAAACAATAGATAATTCGCGTAGGCGTAGCCCGCCGCAGGTATCGCATTTTAGGAAGAGGGTGCAACCGCGAATCTAACCAATCATTACTGCCAAATTTATATCTACACAGCACCCTTATCTAACTTTCTGCCTTTTCGCCTCTTGAGGGCAGATATTAGAGATGCACTTGATTATCAGGATGCGTCTAAATTGATTATCTAATATATCAAAATATCAATAGTTAGCAAAAAATACAAAATCACTACTTTGATACTTGTTAATTTTTTCTAAAGAAAATTGGGAACATCAGTTAGCTACCAACATTCTTTGTTATTACGTATAATTTGGAAAATTTTTTAACACATAGGAACGCGGAGCCAGTCTTGGGTAAAGTATAGAAGTTCTATTTATAATTGTGACAACCTTGTAAAACTGTGAGTAGATTAATTTTGAATTTTGAATTTTGAATTTTGAATTTTGAATTTTGAATTCCCCATAGGGGTTGAGTGCTATGTATGGTAAAAAATTGTGAAATTTTTAATTTTAAATTCCTGTCAAGCAAGAGTGATATTTTTTGTGTTATAAAACTCACAGCAATTTATCTTAGAGCAAAAAATACTCTATGGAAACAGAACAACTGGAGCGTTTTAAAGAGTATGGCGAATTCATCCTCCAGAAATTAGACTCTGTACCTGAATATCCCTCCAAGCAAGAAGATTGGGTACCAGCTAGTCTTGATGAGAGTCTGTTTCGCTTGCGGGAAGCTGCTCAAAAAACTGTAGAATTGGCTACCTCACCAGTCAAAATTGGGGTGATGGGTGAATTTAGCAGTGGGAAAACTTTGCTGCTAGGTAGTTTAATTGGCTACGCTGATGCTTTACCTGTGAGTGAAAATCCAACTACGGGAAACGTTACAGCTATACATATCATTCCTCAGGAAGGCTTTGCGACTACTCAGCTAGGCAATTTTACCGTAGAGTACTTAGATGATGAAGGTGTACATGATTGTCTGCGGTTTATGTTGGGGGAAGCTAATCGCCGCACCATCGCTGCGGGACTTCCACCGGCGCTGCTATCGAAGCTGAAGGAACCAAAAGATATTCTCAGTTGGTGTCAGGAAACCTGGAAGAGTAGCAACAATTTGGAGTTGCGTTATTTACTGCGTGAGTTAGTCATATTTATTCGCGCTTATCTATCTTACGGTGAGGCGATGTGTGGTGGATGCTACCAAATTAATGCTACCACTGCCCGTGAGGGGTTACAGTTACTTGAGCAACCAATGGCGATTCAAACCCTCAGCTTTGATGATTTACCCCCTGCTCATATTAAATTACCAAGTCCACCGCAAAGATTAGCCTCAAAGTTATTACAGAATAGTTTCCCGTTGATTCGTCGTGTAGATATTGAAGTGAAAATCTCACGGGAAATTTGGGACGTTACGGGTGCTTCAGAATTTATTTTGCTTGACTTTCCGGGGTTGGGTGCGTCTAATTCGGGAACGCGCGACACATTTTTATCCCTGCGAGAATTAGCAGAGGTGCAGACAATTCTCGTATTGCTCAATGGTAAATCTCCTGGAAGCGATCGCGCCAATAAAATCTTTACCATGATGCAGCAGCAGCGACCAGGACAAGACCTCAAGGATTTGATTCTGGTGGGTGTGGGACGGTTCGATCAACTTCCCTTGGAAAGCGAAGGTGGGGAAAGAGAACTTGATCAATTAATTAACGATAGCGGCGAAAATTATCCTTTACAGGAAAGCAGCGTTTTTCAGAAACTTAAAGTTTTACAAACAACCATTGACGCAGCCGGTGCTTTTACTACTCAAAAAGACCGCATCGTTTTACTATCACCACTGTTAGGACTAGCAGATTTAGCAAAGCGTTCCACTTCGGTAAAAGCAGGTTCGCCAGAGTTTTTAGCTAACCTCGATTATCCCGATTATCTAGACCGTTCTAAAAGGTTACAAGAAAAATGGGGCAGATTAAGCGATCGCTTATTAACATCCGATGGACGTAATTATCTTGGCAGACAACTGGGTTACTTTGCTCAAGATGGCGGTATTAGCAAGCTGCGAGAATTAATTCAAAAACACGTTGCTACCCACGGACTAAAGCAATTGTATGAAGATACAAAACGTGCGGCGGAAGTTGTACGTCAGCAACAAAATAATCTCAAAAATATTCTCCACGAAATTCACGAACAAGGTATACCTACTGGAGACAGTCCCGCTTTTATTGAATTACGAGAAGCAATTGAAAATTTAGATAAAAGCTATAGAAACTTCCAAAAAGATTTAGGAAAAGAACCACTCAAAGATAGACGCAACGTTTCTGTCAGCGATGTCGTTAAAGATGAATTAACTTTTAGAATCCTCAGTTGGAGTCAATGGACTTTACTGTTCAACAAAGTTAATAATGGTACAATCGCCCTCACCGAATCTAAAGGTGCAGCCGGAAAGTTATTTGAGCGGGGAAACCGAGTTAATATTACAATTCCCACCAAAAGCGACGATTTTTATCCCATCTTTGCCAAGACGATTCAAGAAGTAGAAGAATTTGCGCGCGATCGCATTAGTCAAGCAATTGGAGATTTGCTGACTAAATTATCAAATTACGTCGCTAAAGAACGGGAATTTCTGCAAACAAATCTCAACCCAGAGATGGAATCAGATATTGAATCAAAATTTGGTATCGAAGAAGCAGAACTTTTTTATAAACTACTTTTAGGCTGTGATCCTAATCAATGGCAAGAAGCAATCATTTCTGAGATTCATAATCAAGAAAAATCGATTACACCGGAAATGATCTTTCCCTTAGCGCGTCAAGATGAAAAACATAATATCGGGCAAATTTTTGATTGGGCCCCTGAACGCAACGGTGCGCCTAAAGCCAACAATCATCAACTTTTTGTCTTACGTCTAAGAGATGAAATTACTGCTAGCGCTAGTCTGCATCTTGTGCAATATGTGAGTGAAGTAAATCAAAAAGTGAACGCCGAATTACAAGGAATTTTGGATCAAATTATTCCTAGTTTGCAAAATATTTCTAAAAAAGAGAATTTACTTAGACATATTGCTGCTGGCGATACACCATCACAATCATCTATTCCCACTTGGTTACAAATTCTCGCTGATGTCTCAGCCAAAAACTATTAGTAAATAGTGCTGAATCTTCAGAAATAAACTCTTACTATTCTCTTTCTTCGTGTACTACCCTTCGGGAACGGCTTCGCCGAACGTGTCTTCGCGGTTCGTTGATCGAGATTTTTTAAACGAACCACATTCGCGAAGCGTCTCGCAGAGAAGGCGCATTCACGAAGTGTCTCGAAGAGAAGGACGCAAAGTAGAAAGACAAGAAGAAGATATTCAGCGAATCTCTGCGTTTCCAATTATCCCCTCAACAAATCCTATGAACTCCTCCCAACTAAATAGCGAACAACAAAAAAGATTTCCCGGATGGTTAGCTGTCGATTTTGGTACATCCAACTCTACTGTTACCCTCTTCGATCCCATCGAAGTACCCATCGCCGAAGTATTACCCAGAGAACAAGAAATGCGACTACGCGATCGCATGGCGCAATGGCTGAATTCTCCGGCGGGAATTGCTTTACCCGATGTCAGTGCTGGCGATTGGGATAAATTTATTGCTGATATTAGTAAAAATTTGGAAATCGAACCTAGCCGCTTAAGTGAAGTGTTTGAAAGTGATAATAGAGAACGATTTTTAGAAGCAATTCGCCAAATTGAACTATGTTTAGGTACAAGCGATCGCTTTCGCCGTGCTGTTAGTAAAAAACTTTATCAGATATATCATGAAGTCTTCCGCGTTCCTACTTTAGAATCGCAAAATCTCATCCCTGTGGTTCTAGATATTGATCGCCGCAGTACCGAAATTAAAAGTGAGTTAGAAATTTCGCGATTATCAGCCCTACAACTGAAAATGGGTAGGGAAGCTAGCGACAACAGAAAAAAAGCGATCGCCCAAGGAACTAGCAGTGCTTTAAAAGAAATTATCAGCCGCTTTCATCACTCACCCAAACGCTATTTTGGACAGGATCGTTCTTTTCCAGTAATTGTTGATGAAGATGAAGAAACCATCAACGTTAACCAATTAATTCAAGCAGCTTGGGGACATTTAATTGAGTTAACCCAAGACTATCGCCAACGCGCTAGACGCAGGTTTTCTGACGGGGGATTTCTTTCCGCAGTTGTTACCTATCCCACCGTCGCACCGCCTGTTGTGCGTAAGGAAGTTAAGAAATTAGTGGAACAATTAGGATTAGATGATGTCCAAACTGCTTATGATGAAGCTGTTTCTGTAGCTATATTTTTCCTGTGGCGAGAATTTGGCGGTAATCTCAATATTGGGATTGAATCTTTCAAGACTCGTTGTCGCCAAGAAGGAAATAAATGGTCACAAAATGTTCTGGTTTTAGATATTGGTGGTGGTACTACAGATTTAGCTTTAATTGAACTCACATTAGAAGATAAAACGCCTTTCTTTGCTGATAATGAAGACCGAGGTTTAGGGGGACGCTATTATAAACTCACACCCAAACTCTTAGGTTCATCTGGACATTTACAGCTAGGTGGCGAGTTAATTACCCTGCGAATCTTCAGGCTTTTAAAAGTGGCGATCGCAGATTTTTTATTAACAGCAGTTTCCACAGGTGAGTTAAGCAGCGATAAGCTGGAAGATTTAATTAATTCTGAATTAAATGAACGCTTCCTAGAAAATGGACAATTCAAAAGCGGCAGTATTTTAAAATGTGTAGATAAAGAAAATCCTGAAGGTGACGCTGCTTATAAAGACGCTTTAGATACTGCGGAAAAAGTCTTACCTACCCGTTGGCAACAAGCACCGCAACGTCTGCAAACATTTTATACCTTGTGGGATCATGCCGAAGCTGCCAAAATCAAACTTGGGCAAAAGCCGCCAGAAGATGCTTCAATCCTAACTTTCAGCCTTGCTGAACAGCAAATTTATGAATTACTAGTTCAAAGTGCCATTAAATACCAAGCAAAAGATACCAGTAGTATCTGCGTTACCATCGATAGTCAGCAATTCGATCGCGCCGCATCATCATCTATTAAAGAAGCGATCGGTATTGCTAAAGGCTTGATGGATAGTCGCTTACGTCCAGAAGATGCCAAAGTAGATTCGTGGAATTCCCACAAAGTAGATTGGTTGATTTTATCGGGGAAAACTTGCAACCTCGACTTGGTACAGCGCCACATCTACCAAGAATTTAGTAAATCTCCCTACTTCGTGTGGAACCCCGAACGCATTACCTTTGTGTTGGAATTTACCAAATTAGCCACCTCAGCCGGTGCTTGCTACGCCGAAAAATTACGGAGATTACGCTTTGACCCCGAAGAGTCAAAAGGATTACTCCGTAAAGGCGCAAATCAACTAGAAATTGATGTCAAAAACCTGTTTTATTATTTACCTTGCAACTTTAAACGCAAAACCCAAAGTAACGAACTGCTGACAATCTTTAAAGCCGGACAAGAACTTTATCAACTAGGCGCTGATGAAAGCGTTGCTAAAGTTCGGACTGAGTGGCAAGGTATACAGTTAACAAATATTATTTACCGTCAAGATTATGAAGATGGGGATTTGCGGCTGTGGGGTAGCTTTGATGGCAAAACTTTGATGGAAAAACTGGGATTATCAGAACCAGACTTCCTGAAGAAAATTAAAGTTCAGTTTGAAATTGACCAAACCCTACAATTTAGTGTCTTACTTTGTCAAGGAAATCCACATTATTTAATTGATGTTTCTGGTATTGATGTTAATTCTGTAATCTCTGCCGCCTCAGGAACTTCAGCCTTATTTGCTGATGGTAAATTAAAGTGGAATATTGCCGTAGAAAGACCTCATAAAGACTTAAATGATGGTGATATTGCCATCAATGTAATTGAGTCAGCAACAGTAGATCAACCAGATGCTTATCATCTCGTATTTGAAGCCGACAAAGATGTGAGTAAATCCCTACAAGAATTCCATTATTTGCGTGATGGTTCACCAGAACCAGGAACCGGATTAATTAGTAATCCTCTACCTCCCTTCCCCAAAAATGGACAACACACCTTTTATGTTGTGCAAACTGATGCACAAACTAATACGAAAAAATGGATACGTATTGGCGCATTAAGTAAACCCGATTTCGCTACAGATTATCCTTGCCAATATCGTGTCAGCATAGACAATTACGGAATTTTACGAATGCACGCCGGGGAAGTACCTTACTGGACATCAACCGATCAAAAATGTCTCAAACAAGAAGGATGTGTTTACCGTGCTGAACTAGAATTGCAACCCAATGAAGTTGATAAAGAACGCGATCCATTTTGCGGTATTCATTAGGTAATAAACTCACGCAGAGGCGCAGAGGCGCAAAGAAAGGAAAAACCTCTCAACAACATCTTTCTCTTTGTTGTCTGCGCCTCTGTGGTTCGTATAAATTTTACCTTCGTGTGAGATAGAAAAATAGATTAAAATCGAGGCTAAATTCATGCAGCACCTACGTCAGCTATTAGCAATAGAAAACTCAAATTTAGCCCAATTATTACGGTTTAGCCTGTACGGAATCGAAGCAGCTTTAAAGCAAGCGCAAAAAGAATTACCTAGCGATCCAGGGGCTAAATTATGTGACGAGGTGCTGCAAGAACTTCATGATATTTTACAAACTAAATCTCAAAAATTACCAGAGTTAAACTCTAATCATGAATTAAAACTAAGTCGTCTGAAGAAAGCTTTTAATACAGATAAAGACCTGAAATTATATTTAGGAAATTCTCAACTCCAAAGCCAAACAGATTCAGAATTATGGAACGAGATGCAACGCAAATTGCTACGAGTTCCTGAAGACTTGGCGACAGCTTGGCGACAACGTGCCTTGACTTTAGCGCAAGAAGTTGGTGCTATAGAAGATAATTCCAATCTCTACACCCTACCCTTCATCAGAGACGAAATTATTTACCCTGGATTGAGTGGTACTATCCAAGCTCAAGGTTTATGTTTATCTCAAAAATTACTGCCAAATTCGGAAATTATTCCCAATAACGAATCCAGCGACTTAAATTTACTAGCTGGCTATTTGCTACTTTGTATAAAATTTATCGAAATTGACCCAGATTTACACCACGCTTTAAAGAGCGTATTTAGCTTTGATATTATTTCCTTAAACTCTAAGCCAGAACAGCAAACTCAATATATTGAAGCATTCACAGGGCGCTTTCATCGTACTCAAAAAGCTGTAGAAAATGCTGATCCAGTCTTAACCCTACGTGCTTGGATTGACATTGACGAAGCCATACACTCTTTAGTATTTGTCCCGCCAAGCGATCGCTATTCTTGGTGGGGTAACTTACAACAAGAATCACGCCGAATGCTGAAAAAATTTGTCGATCAAGCGATTAATGCAGGTAATGAAGTCAGAATACGCCAATTATCCGGGCTTTACGCCGATATCTGCGCTTTAACCAAAGATGACTTGCAACTCGATTGTGGCGGTAATCCTGGCGAAGTTTTAGCTTGTCTGCGAGTCTACGCGCGAATTAATCAAGAAGAGTTACCAGGGCGTGTAATCTTTCGTGCATCACGGTAGTTTATGGCTATTTTTGACTAAATTAACTACCAATTTCTGGATTTAAGAGAAGCAAAACTGAACAATTAATGTCCAGCTTTGCTTACAAGTTAGAAATGCAAAAGCTTGCATTTTCTGCAAATATCGAAAGAATGATATTTATCTGAATGTATTGCAACTGCGATCGCAGTCTGAATGAGTCTTGATGTCAACAGAAGCCAGGCGACTCTACACATCGCAGTCTTAAGAGAACATCAAACGAAGCTGAATTTAGAGGATACCCCAGAAGTGTAAAACTCCTTGGCCCGAAAAAACTTCCACTAAAATCGCCGCTAGAAAACCAATCATTGCAAAACGACCATTCCAGTTTTCGCTCTGAGGAGTGAAGCCCCAGCGTAAAGCGTTAGGATCTTCAGAAACTGTAGGTGTAGGATTCTTCGTGCCTGTCATAAATAACACTCCGAGCTTTTATGTGGTGACAGTTGTGACTGCCTGTAAAGTAATGTAACAGATTTTTATAGAAATGCAACATTTTCTTGACAAAAGAAAGATAAATATATTTTGCACTCACCTATAGACTGTTTGCATAAGTAGCTTTTATTGTTTACCGCATCTAGGAGAATTTTTATACTTAAAATAAGATTTTCGCGATCGCCAGAAAATCATGTTCAAAAGTCCACTCCGTTATCCAGGCGGTAAATCAAAAGCAATAAATCAAATAATCGAATACTTACCAGATAGTTTTTCTGAATTTAGAGAACCATTTGTAGGGGGTGGTTCTGTATTCATCTACTTAAAGCAAAAATTCCCCAATCTCAAAATTTGGATTAACGATTTAAACCGGGAATTATTTCTGTTTTGGAAATTTGCTCAATCTGATATCTCTGAGCTAGTTAAAGAAATTCGTCATATTAAAAATAAATATACAGATGGCAGATTCTTATATAAAGAATTAACAACCGTAGATATTAACCAGCTATCTGATTTTGAAAGAGCAGTTCGCTTTTTTGTTCTTAACCGCATTACATTTAGCGGAACTGTAGAATCTGGCGGTTATTCTCAAGAAGCTTTCCATAAACGCTTTACTAATTCATCGATAGACCGTCTTGAGAAATTAGAAAGCATTTTATCAGAAGATATTCTCATTACTAACTTAGATTACAGCGAATTATTATATGCAGCAGGTGAGAAAGTATTTTTATTTTTAGATCCGCCATATTTTATAGCTACTAAATCTAAACTCTATGGCAAAGCAGGTAACTTACATACCTCTTTTGAACATCAAAAATTTGCCGAAGTATTAAAACAATGCCACCACGATTGGTTAATTACCTACGACGATTCGCCACAAATTAGAGAAAATTTTAGCTGGGCAAATATTTTCGAGTGGAAATTGCAGTATGGGATGAATAATTATAGACAGAGTAATGCAGCCAAAGGAAAAGAGTTATTTATTACCAACTATAAGACTTTTTCGTAGTGATAAATTAAATTCTTTATATATATAAATCAGATTTAATTGATGAAAAAATCTCAGTAAGTCGTAATACACAAAAAGCTTTGTTACTGATGCGTTAGCGATAACGTAACGCATCCTACGTGAACTATTCTCTCTATATCAACCATTAAATTGCTGACTACAAACTGTTTCCCGTTTTCCGGTAGGATAGCTCCCAGACACTTCAATAAAAGCTCAACCCTACCACACGCAAACAAAATTGTATGACAACTTCCCCCATCTCCACGCCAGAAATCTCAACAAGCTGGTATCTCTTGCTGCAACAGTTAATCGATGGAGAATCTTTATCCCGCACTCAAGCTGCGGACTTGATGCAAGGCTGGCTAAGTGAATCTGTTCCGCCTGAATTATCGGGAGCAATTTTAACAGCGCTAAACTTTAAAGGCGTTTCGGCTGACGAATTAACAGGTATGGCGGAAGTACTACAATCTCAATCAAAAATGGGGACTGGGAACCCAATCCCTAATCCCCAATCCCTAACTCCTCTCATTGATACCTGTGGTACTGGTGGAGATGGTTCGTCAACTTTTAATATTTCGACAGCCGTTGCTTTTGTGGCTGCAGCTTATGGTGTACCTGTGGCTAAACATGGTAACCGTTCGGCATCAAGCCTCACAGGAAGCGCTGATGTTTTAGAAGCTTTGGGCGTAAATCTTGGTGCTGCTAGCGAAAAAGTCCAAGCTGCAGTTCAAGAAGTGGGGATCACTTTTCTGTTTGCCCCTGGTTGGCATCCCGCACTCAAAGCTGTAGCAACATTGCGGCGGACTCTTAAGGTACGGACAGTTTTCAACTTACTTGGCCCTTTAGTCAATCCTTTAAATCCGACTGGGCAAGTAGTAGGGTTATTTACTCCTAAACTTTTAGCAACTGTTGCCCAAGCCTTACAAAAGTTGGGTAAGCAAAAGGCAATTGTTGTACATGGAAGAGAAAAATTAGATGAAGCGGGGTTAGGAGATATAACAGATTTGGCAGTTTTATCTAATGGTGAAGTGCAGTTAACTACTATTAATCCCGAAGAGGTGGGTTTAACGCCTGCAACAATAGGCACACTCAGAGGTGGAGATGTGCAAGAAAATGCGGAGATTTTAAAGGCAGTACTACAAGGCAAGGGAACTCAGGCGCAACAGGATGCTGTAGCGTTAAATACGTCATTGGCGCTACAAGTGGCAGGTGCCATCCCACTGCTAGACCATGCCCAAGGAATTAAACTAGCTAAGGAGATCCTAAATAGTGGCGCTCCTTGGGTGAAATTGGAACAGTTAGTTCATTTTCTGAAGAATTAACATCCGCATGGGATTGTGGGCGAAATTCCACGACATTGCGCTTGATAGTGACATCATAATTACCAAAAAAGTCGTGTCCCAGCAGTCCAGTTTCTAAATCTGAGCCTGCGATCGCCACGGCTACTTTATTCACACTGACCCCAGCAGCTGCCATCGAATTAACATAGCCAATAGTAAATTCTACTTGCTTAGAACTGGCTGTGTTGGCTTTGGTTCTACCTACTGGTACTACACCCAAAGCATTTGCCATGTTTTGGGTAATTACAGTTCCACTAGCCCCTGTATCTACAATCATCTCGAATTTGCGATCGCCGTTGAAGGTAACTTCAATAATTGGTGTCCCCCCGATGCGGCGTTTGATTGGGGCTGTAAAGACAGCTTGATCCTCAGCAATTTGTGCTGACGGCATCAAAACAGATTGCACTGCTGGCTGTGATTTTGCCACCAGTGGGGATAAAGGTTGAGTGGGTTGAGGCGTGATTTTTCTTGCAGATGGTACTACAACTACTACCCTTTGAGGAGCCTTTTGAGGTGGTTGTACCGCAATTGGCGCGAGAGATTTGGGTGTAGCTTTATCCAAAGCGTATTGAATTTGGCGCTGGTATTCCGAGATTTTGATTTGCGCGACCGTGAAATTAGGACTTTCTTGCTGCACATTTTTCATCAGCGCGATCGCATCCTGAAACTGAGTTGCTACCAACTTCCAATCATCAGGAGATTGGGCAGACTGGCTAATCGTCATCGCACCTGCGGCTTTGTCCAGCGCCAATTCAAAAGAATTCAATTGAACAGCAGACGATGATTGTGGCTGTGGTTCTGGGTTGGATAAAGGTGAAGCTTCGACAAAAGGCGATGCTGCTATCTTGTCCGCAAGCTGAGGTTGCTCTTGGTCAACAGTCACAGTGGTCTGTTTGTCTTTACTACAGGCAACACCCAAAACCGCTAGCGCACTTGTTAAACAAATCAGGGTTGCACGGGATAAAAAAGACTGAAGCATAATTAACTTCGATTTTACCTGCCAGAAGGTGAGGAAATCTACCTTTGTTGTGGGAAAGTTGGGATTGGGGATTGGGGACTGGGAAGAAGGGAGATGAGGGAGATGAGGGAGACAAGCAGGATAACTATTAATCACTAAACTTTCTGTTTTCTAGCAAACACCAAATGACAAATGACAAATGACAAATGCTTTTTATCGCTAATTTGTCCAACTCATGGGATAATTAACATTCGCAAGCTTACTAGGGACTAAAGAATAGGTCTAGAAACTAGCAAAATCCTAATCCCTAGCTCCTAGCCCCTAGCTTTTAACCCCTAATCATGATTGCTTATGCCCCTGTCTGACACAATCCCGGCTCTACTTGTTCTAGCGGATGGCACCGCTTATCGCGGTTGGTCTTTTGGTGCTATAGGAACCACAATTGGGGAAGTGGTATTTAACACTGGCATGACTGGGTATCAAGAAGTGTTGACCGATCCCAGCTATTGCGGACAAATTGTTGTTTTTACCTATCCTGAATTGGGTAACACTGGTGTTAATCCCGAAGATGAGGAATCAGCTAGACCGCAGGTACGAGGTGCGATCGCTCGCAATATTTGCCACCGCCCAAGTAACTGGCGCTCAACACAATCTTTGCCTGACTACTTGAAACAGCACCACATCCCCGGCATCTATGGGATTGATACTCGCGCCCTCACCCGTAAAATTCGGATGTATGGAGCCATGAATGGTGGAATTTCTACATCGATTTTGGATGAGGCAGAATTATTAGAACAGGTACAGGCAGCCCCCAGTATGCAAGGGCTAAATCTGGTGCGTGAAGTCACGACCCGAAAGGTTTATGAATGGTCTGATCCTACTATCCCCGCTTGGGAATTTAACTCTAATGTCTCTGAGCGCAACGGAGAAACCTTTACCGTTGTCGCCCTTGACTTTGGAGTAAAGCGGAATATCTTGCGGCGTTTAGCAAGTTATGGTTGTCAAGTCATTGTTGTGCCCGCGCATACAACACCAGAGGAAATTCTCAAATATAATCCAGATGGTATCTTTCTTTCCAACGGGCCAGGCGATCCAGCAGCAGTAACAGAAGGAATTGAAACTACCAAGGCATTGCTAGGCGCTCAAAAACCCATCTTTGGCATTTGTATGGGACATCAAATTTTGGGTCATGCCTTGGGAGCAGAAACCTTTAAACTCAAGTTTGGGCATCGGGGATTAAATCAACCTGCGGGTTTACAGCAACGGGTAGAAATTACTAGCCAAAACCACAGTTTTGCGATTAACCCAGATTCTTTACCAGAAGCAGTGGTAGAAATCAGCCACCTGAACTTGAACGATCGCACTGTTGCTGGTGTCCGTCACAAGTCTTTACCCGTGTTCTCGGTGCAATACCACCCCGAAGCTAGCCCAGGCCCTCACGATGCTGATTACTTGTTTGAGGACTTCGTCAAAGCAATGCGAGCAGCACGTCAATCGCAGGGGGATAGGAATTAGGGACAGGGGATAAGGGAGATGAGGGATGAGGGAGATGAGGGAGATGAGGGAGATGAGGGAGATGAGGGAGATGAGGGAGCAGGGTAGAAATGAATAATTACCCATGCCCAATGCCCAATGCCCAATGCCCCATCCCCTAAGTCATCAGGTTGTAGACAAATTGTACCAAAACCATTTATACTGGAGCGTTCACTTTCACCATGAGGAGGGAGTTATTGCTGAACAACTGAATCTAACTGTGAGCCTAAGGGGTACTCGTGAAACCCGGGATAATTATCAGCTATTCCGCCTCACAGGTTTATTAGATGCCTTTTCTGAGCCGACATTTCGCAAGGTACTCGGTGGCAAAATTGATGAGGGACCAAAGCATATTATTTTGGATCTCTCACAGATTGACTTTGTTGATAGCTCTGGCTTGGGTGCCTTGGTGCAGCTAGCCAAGCAGGCCCAAAACCTTACTGGCACCTTGCAAATTGTCACTAATGCCCGTGTAACTCAAACGGTCAAGCTGGTTCGCTTAGAGAAGTTTCTCTCTCTGCAATCAAATGTTGAAGCGGCTCTAGAAAACATCAAGTCTTCTTGATTGCTTGACCACTAACACCAATCTAGCTATCCGATGTTTTATCTGGATAGCTTAATTTTTGTCAAAGCTGTCAATTATAACTCTCCGTTTCTCAAGGAGACATATAAAGATAGCTAATGTGAAATAAAATGTCAAATTCTCAACAGAAAAATAAAATTTTAGTCAGTAATTTTGGTAGTGTATATTATGCTAAGTATTTAAAAACAATATCTATGATGTCTGCCAAATGTAGCCTACTAAGGAATGAATAACTTGTGAAGCCGGAGCAAGAAGAGTTATTAGATGGACAAAATGAACCTCTAGCTCAAAATTCATTTTGGACGCAAGCACTCTTGGTAAGCACAGGGCAACTACCCCAATCCATGACGCACTCACAAGTGCAACAAATTTCTCCTGCGGCATTAGCATACTTGGGAGATGCAATCTATGAATTATATGTTAGAATGTTTTATCTAATGCCATTGCAGCGACCAGATACTTACCATCGTCTGGTAGTGGCACAGGTGAGAGCAGAACAACAAGCGCTACATTTACGATCGCTCATTCCTCATTTAAAGGAAATAGAATTAGATATAGTCCGAAGAGGTCGCAACGCCGCCACAGGACGCTCTAAGCGAGTTGATCCCGAGATTTACCAGCAAGCAACTAGTCTAGAAACTTTAATTGGCTACCTTTATCTGACTGATTTCCCACGATTAACCGAATTGTTGCAAAAGCTCGAGCTAGAAAAATAGTGGGCAACTAATCTCACAAATCTTAAATCCAGTAGAGTTGATTTCGGTCGGTTAGGGAATCGCTATGCCCACCTAAAAGTTATCCCAAACACTCGTATGTCGAATAAATCCAAAAAAATTACCACGGTTGGCGAACCTAATCGCGTTGCTCCCCCTGTGAAAGTCAAAGGTAAGCGGATTCTGGCTAATCCTATCCGCAATCCCAGAAAGATTGATGGTAAGCCTGTCTCTGCTAAAGTGCAGCAAAACCGCAACTTTGCACCACCATCGCTGCCCAGTAAGGCGATCGCAGAAGATAGTGACATTATATATGGCCGTCATCCAGTATTAAGTGCTTTGGAAAACCAAAGAGGTCTTAACCGCATTTGGATTACTACTCGTTTACGCTACGATCCCCGCTTTCATCATTTGATCCTGCAAGCCAAGGACAATGGTGCAGTCATTGATGAGGTAGAACCAAAGCGCTTAGATCAAATTACTGATGGAGCTAATCACCAAGGGATAGCAGCACAAATTTCCCCTTACAGCTACATCGAATTACATGATTTGATTGCCAAGGCTAAATCTGTCAACGATCCCGTCATCATTGTTGCTGATGGGATCACCGATCCTCACAACTTGGGTGCAATTATTCGCACCGCAGAAGCTATAGGCGCACAAGGTTTAGTCATACCCCAACGACGCGCAGCTGGAATCACTTCTACAGTGGTAAAAGTAGCAGCTGGTGCTTTAGAAAACTTCCCAGTCGCCCGTGTTGTCAATCTCAGCCGTGCTATGGAAGAACTCAAGGAAGCTGGTTTTTGGATTTATGGCACAGCAGCTACAGGTAGCGAACCTTTGCACACAATCCGTTTTAGCGGGCCGATTGTTTTAGTCATTGGCTCTGAAGGGGAAGGGTTGAGTATGCTAACACAAAAGTCGTGCGATGTCTTGGTATCAATTCCCCTCCAGGGTAAAACCCCCAGCCTGAATGCCTCAGTAGCAGCAGGTATGGCACTTTATGAGATTTATCGCCAGCGTTCCTTAAACACACTTTACCTAGACAAATTGCAAAAACCTCTTTAAAAATTCAGAGTAAAAGAGTATAAAGAAATGTAAAGCAAAACCAGACAGCGAAATACCCTTTAATATCCAATACCTCATTCATAAATTGGCAACTACCATGAAAACCATTTGGGATGACCTAAAGGAAACGTTGATTAGTACAGTCAACAATCTTGGCTTGGCTTGGTGGGTAGAGATTGTGACCCAAAATCCCCGTTGCACATACTACTTTGGCCCATTTTTGAACTCTGTGGATGCCAATGTCGCCGTTAAAGGCTACATAGAAGATTTGGAGGCAGAAGGCGCACAGGGAATCATTGTGAACGTTAAGCGTTGTAAACCCGATTCTTTGACGATTGCTGAAGACTTGGGGGAAAGGATTGACCGTAAAGTAAAGCCTGCCTTTAGCGGTCAATATTAAACTAGGCAACCATTCAGCCTTCTGTGTGTTGAGTCCTGAGTAGAACCTACGCAACCACAAAGTTGCTTTTTGTCTGAATTTCTGATTGGCTGGCGACAAGTCCTTGAGAGACAGAATGCTTAATACTTCTTACCACGGGCTAAACGCCCTGCTATCACGGACAGGACTGGCAATCAATCACTGGTCAATAGTTAAAAAAATTTTCCCCATTTACACTATTGACCGCAAAAAATAATGCTAGTAAAAGCATTATTGATTTATGTAGAAAAAATCAAGTGAAAATAGATTAATTCAATTGCTGTGAATTAATACTTAGGATAATTAATTGGTGATTTTGAATTCCCCAAAGGGGTTAAATAAACCTCTTGGGAATAAAAAATTGAGCCTCAAAAATTAGTGCGTCTCCAAGCGGAGAATATTAAAACCGTAATTTTTAATCCTTAACTGGCTAGAATTTCTGCAAAATGGAGTTCTAGCCAGTTATCAATATCTCCTAATACTTGATCTGGGATTTCCCAAGGGAATAAATGGGCAGTATGGGGGTAAGATTGCCATTGACAATTTTTCAGATGGCGAGCGGTTTCTAAACTAGCATCAACTGTAATGTGACGGTCTTGGGCACCAGCAAGTACTAAAGTAGGACATTCAATTTGCCATAAGTCTGTCAGCCTGTTGTACCCAGAACGAATAGCAGTAAACAAGGCATTAGTAGCAGCCCCAGATGTTTGTAAATAAGCGGGTACAGCGTCCTTAGCTATATAACTGTATGCTGTAGGTGTATGTTGTTGGATTAGATAACGAAACAGCGATCGCTTACCAAAAGTATCAATATTCCATTGCCAACTAGGTTTAATATAGTTCAATATTCCTGCCACACCAGTATATAAATTATCCTGCCAAGTTATCGGAGGATGATTACCACGGGGTCTGGCGGCTGTAGCCACCAAAATTAGCCCAGTGACACGCTGTGGGAAGCGCAATGCTAATTCCATTGCCAAAATACCACCTAATGACCACCCCAATACCAGACATTTTTCAATCTGAAAGCGGTCTAATAAAGCTTCTAAGTCATATAAATGGTCTTGCATATTAAAATTGCCCTCAAAGCGACTTTTCCCATATCCGCGCAAATCAGGGGCAAAAGTTTGGTAGCGCTGCGAGAGGTGATTTGTAAATACAGCCAGACTGCGACCAGAACCGGGATGACCATGTAAAGCCAGAATGGGGAAGCCTTGACCTTGAACGTAGACATTCAACTTTGCAGCACCAGCCGCAGGATAATTATGGCGATCGCCCATTACGTTCTGTTCTCCTGACTACGCAAAAAAATACCTTGCTTCTAATTCTGACATACCCATAGCAGCAAGGATTTTAGGGAGATTTTGTGTGACATCAAAGTGATTTTTCTTGATAACCGCCAGCGTAGGTAATCACGCACATTTGTCTATATAAAGAGTGAATCCCAAACGCTACCCCTGTGACGTTAAAAGCCGAGTTAAACATATTTCGACGATGACCGCGATCGCGTACCCCATCGTCAATAATTAACTGCATGATGATGTCTTGTGGTACATAAGAACCATAACTAATATTTTCCGCTGCGGTGATTTGCCAATTCCCATAGCGACTCATGCGAGTAAAGGGATCGCTACCATCACTACCATAGTGACCTGTTATACCCTTTACACCTTGGTCTTGCACGTGATCTCTCGCAGCCAAAGACATTCCCTCAGATATACTCAAGGCTCCCACAGGACGAACTGATTTGAGAAATGCGATCGCCTCATCAACAGCTTTGACTCCTTCTTGAGTCTGCAAATAAACCCGTTCTGATATGAGGACTTGCTTCCCATCAAAACGCCGTCGCCAATTCTCTAAAACTGGAAGATATGCAGTGGGATTTGTCCGCACCTTGTTCATTTCTGCTATGACTTCTTGTTCTAAAAGTGATAGAGAAATACTATTGGAAATGTTAGATTTCATGAGTTAATAGTCAAGAGTTGGAGAGACACGATTAATCGCGTCTTTCCAAGAGTACATTAGCTATTTCATCCTTTTTCTATATAGCCCCCTGCGTAATTAATTACGCAGATTGTTCTATATTTTTTGTGAGAACCATAAGCCACACCAGCAACCTTGAAGCTACCGTTAAATATGTTTGTGCGATGACCGCGATCGCTCACTCCATCATCAATAATTAACTGCATGACAATATCTTGGGCAGTATTGGGGCCATAGCTAATATTTTCGCCTGCAGTAGATTGCCATTTACCATAACGATTAATACGAGTCACAGGGTTGCTACCATCACTTCCATTGTGCCCTGTGATTCCTTTGGGGCCTTGGTCTTTGACATGATCCTTCGCACCTAAAGACATACCCTTAGATGGACTTAATGTTCCCACAGGACGAGCTGACTTGAGATATGCGATCGCCTCATCGACAGCTTTTACCCCTTCTTGTGTGATCAAATAGGTATTATTAGAGATTTTGACTTTGTTTCCTTGGAAGCGCTTTCTATAGTTTTGTAATATGGGAAGATAAGATTTAGGATTTGTTCGCACCTTGTTAGTTTCATCAATTACCTGTCTTTCCAAAGGTGAAAGATAAGTTGCTTTCGCTAACAAAGTTGAATTAGCTGGTTGAACTACAGCCTGAGGAGATTTAGCCACAGACTGGTTAGTGGGTAGCAGTTGTTGATAACAGCTAGCTATCAAAGTCAGGGGCAAAAATAGCCAAAATCCTGGGCGACCCATGAATTGCCTCTCTAAAATAATTTTTTTTAAGGGTTTCTATACTTGTATTTAGATACACTACAAGTCAATAAAGTTTCCTAAATTTCAACTAAGTTATTTATCGAGAAAATTTTTCACAAATGACACTATAAAACTTACAATGGTAATAAATACGCGTAAAGAAAAGCGCAGAGTTACGCACAAATAATACAGACAACTCTCTTATACTTGGCGTAAACCTCTGCGTTGTACAATTCTCACTCAACAGTATGTTGTAACCTTTATAACAATAAACGTAAAGGGTAAGTACACTATCTGCTAGGGCAAAACAAAGTTTTGCCCTTATCTAGCAAGTTTGATGTCAAGACAACACACCGTAAAGCTACGGCATGGATTGAGATTGATATAGCACCAACAGCTTCTAGCCCCTCAGGAAGGTTTTCAAACCTTCTGTCCCATAAATGTTGGGTAAGCGTAGCTTAACCCAAGCTACTTCTGCCCTATTCCTTCTGACTGAGCATTAGCCAACAAGCTTTCGATTTTGGATAACTGCACCACACCCGAGAAGTTGTTACTATTCATGATAAAAAAGGGTGTGCCACCAAGCCCTAATTTTTCCGCTAGTTGAATATCTTTTCTAATGGCTTGTTCAGCAATAGGGTTAGCACCAAAGGCATCTGTTTTAAATTTTTCTACATCTAAATTCAAAGATTTGGCTGTAGAAAGATATAATTCCTCACTCAGTTGCTGTTGATGAGTAAATAGAGCATCATGATATTCCCAAAATTTACCTTGTTGATATGCTGCCCAAGCTGCTTTAGCAGCTGGTAGCGCTTGATCGTGAATTGGAATCAGGGGAAAATGTTTGTAAACCAATGTAAATTTGTTTGGATACTTGGTTAGCAACTGCTTGAGGGTTTTGTGTGCCTCAGCACAGTAAGGACATTGAAAATCAGAAAATTCTACCAACACTATTGTGGATTGTGGCGAGCCGATGGTAGGTGAATCGCCTATTACCAATTGGGTATTGGTTTTTAAATCTTGTAAAAACACTTGTCGTGTTTGTTGTAATTTCTGTTGCTGTTGCTGCTCGAATTTTTGGACAGATTCGATAATTACTTCTGGATGTTCGCGGAGTATTTGTAATACTTGCTGTTCTAGTTTGGGATTGGCAGAACTAACGGCTATTGCAGGAAATGACCAGCCTAAAACCAAACATGATAGGCAGATTAATAACCATGTACGCATATACTGAAATAATGGGTGCATTTTACCACGCTGGAATCAATTCATGAGATTTGGGAAGTCTTATTATCGTAATTTGTAATTCATAATACCTGCTGCAGGCAAGCAACAAGATACTGAATTCTCAATTAAGAAATAACTATTTATGTTACGAAAGTTTCAGGACTTACGCGACTGGTACACCTATCTTCTTTTGTCATAATCAAGAGTCAAGTGTCAAAAATTCAGGTTTTTTGGACTTTTGAACGCCAGTTGCTACAAATCTCTTAACCCACCCATCGCACTAGCTCCTCTTGACCCTTGAAAGCCTCAAGGAAAAAAATGTGACATTTGTCTAAGCCCTAAGTTTTTGAAATTTAACTATTATTCAGCAATTTTGTGAAAAAGCCTGCAGAAATTAAATTATTTAATTTTCAGAGGAACACAACTACCGTAGTCTTGCATTTTTTAAGATAAGTGATCGCATATTTTTGATTGGCAATTCCCTCATATTAGAGTTCTTTGTCCAGATTAGCTAAAAATCTTTGCTCAGGAATTTTTAACTACGCAAATATAATACAATTTAAATTCTCTAAGACAAATGATTCAATGATTCTCTGTATAAACTGGTTGTTTTGTATATTAACAAGCATATTTCTTCCGTTGTAACGAAATGTTCATTTAGATAAATAGCGTAGATACTTTTGTGGAGCATTCTCTAAAAAGTATCGAACAATCAATCTCAACAAGCTAAAATCGATACCTTACATTCACGATATCCGATCAATATGCCAGCCTATATAAGAATTTATCTATGGTTGCTGAATTTGATTACAAAATTTTGATTGTGGACGATGTTCAAGATGATCGGGTAATTTATCATCGCTATTTAAATAGAGAAACTCGCTACAATTATCAGGTCATAGAAGCAGAATCAGTTAGTGAAGCACTGGAATTGTACGATCGCAACTTACCCGATCTCGTAGTGCTAGATTATCAGCTACCCGATGATGACGGCATGGTATTTCTGCGGGAATGGCAACAGCGCTATAACGATACCTTGGTACCAGTGGTGATGTTGACAGGAAACGAGAATGCCACAGCCGCAGTGGAAGCAATGAAATTGGGTGTCCAAGACTATTGGATCAAAAGCCATTTAACGGCCGATTTATTTTGCCAGGGAGTCCGCACAGCCTTAGAACAGATACAGTTAAAACGGCAACTCTTTTTTCAACAAGAACAACAACGCTTAGTTAATAGTATTGCGCTTCGCATTCGTCAATCTCTGCAGCTTCAGGATGTCTTGCAAACTACAGTTGAGGAAGTGCGTCAACTGCTCCAGGTAGATCGTACTTTGATCTACAAGTTTGGCCCTGGTATGACGGGTATAGTCACAAATGAATCAGTTCTGCCTCAGTGGACAGCCTGCTTAAATGCCGAGATTGAAGAGACTTATTTTCAACAAAGTAGTGCCAACAAATACGATCAAGGTTGGTTGTGGGCTGTCTCCGATATTACTCAAGCTGGCTTAACACAATGTCATCAGCAACTGTTAGAAAATTTTCAAATAAAAGCAAACCTGGTGGTACCCATTTTGTTAGCAGTAGGAAATGGGCAGAGCAATCATACAGACAAAGAATCCACAAGCCAACACAAACTATGGGGATTGCTGATAGCTCATCAATGCGATCGCCCGCGTTATTGGCAAAATGCCGAAATCGCTTTATTGAGTCAGTTGAGCATACAACTAGCGATCGCGATCCAGCAATCGGAAATGTATGAACGGGTGCAAGCTCAATTGTACGCACAAGTACAAGCTGAATTAGAGCAACGGCAACGGGTTGCTGCAGAATTTCGCGCCTTGGTAGAGTCTGCTTCCGATATCATTTTTCGCATCGATCGCGATTTGCGCTATCTCTATATCAACCCCGCTATTGAGCAGATGGTTCCCCAAGCTAGCAGTAATTGGCTGGGCAAAACTTTAGAAGATTTGGCAATTGATTGTGAGACAATTGCCCTATGGCGTGAACTTCTCAATCGCATTATTGTTACACGCACAGAAGCTATTATCGAACATCCCTTTCCGATATCACACTCAGAAACTTGGTGCCAAACTCGCATTGTTCCGGAACTGAATCCAGCAGGAAAAGTGCAATCGTTTTTATGTATTGCCCGCGATATTAGCGATCGCAAACGTAGCGAAGCCACATTAAAGTTGCAAGCGCAAATCCTCGATCAAATACATGACGCGGTGATTAGCACAGATATAAACTGCATTATTCAAAGCTGGAATAACGGTGCAGAAAAATACTTTGGCTATAAAGCTCATGAAGTACTTGGGCAACATCTCGGCATCATCTACCCAGATCTTAGAGAACTGCAAACTAAGGTACTAGAACCATTGTTGGTCAAAGATTATCATGAAGTGGAAGTGCAGTGTTGCTCAAAATCTGGAATTTTACTATATCTGAGTTTGCGTCTTTCAGTGGTTCGGAATCAGCAGGGTGAAATTATTCGCCTCATTGGTTGCTCCAACGACATTAGCGATCGCAAAAATATGGAGCAAGAATTGCAGTTGTTGAACCAAGAGTTAGAATCCAGAGTCCGAAAACGCACAGCACAGTTACAAGAGAGTCAGCAGTTCATTCAAAGCATCACCGACAATATTCCCAATGTACTTTACATCTACGACCTTGAACAAAGACGTAGTATTTACTCCAATCGAGAAGTCGTCAAAACTCTAGGCTACTCTTCCGAAGAGATATCCACAATGGGATCATCCTTCCTAACTCAGCTCATGCACCCTGACGATTTGGCAAATGCGGCTGCTTATTTTCAAAGCTTACGCAGTGCTGGCGATGGCGAACGACGAGTGTTCGAGTATCGTCTGCGAGATATTTATGGCAGATGGCGCTGGTTTCTTAGCCATGACACACCTTTTCAGCGTGGAGAAGATGGGCAAGTAAAACAAATTATTGGTATTGCCCAAGACATGACTGATCGCAAGCAGATAGAGGAGCAATTGCGGTACAGCGAAACCCAACTGAGAATGGTTCAGCGCATAGCAAGACTAGGTAGTTGGGAATTTGACCTCCAAACTAGAGAAATTACTTGGTCAGAAGAAGTTTTTCGGAATTTTGCACGTAATCCTGATGATGGCGCTCCCACTTACGCAGAATTGCAGCAGCTTATACATCCAGATGATCGCGATCGCCATAATTTGCTAGTGCAAAGGGCAATTGAGCAGGCACAACCCTATAGTATTGAGTTTTGCCTTTACTGTCCTAATGGTAGCCTGCGTTACTTACAAGCACGTGGAGAAGCCGTCTGCAATGAAAGCGGTGAGGTAGTGAAGCTAATAGGCACTTCGCTAGATATTACTGAGCGCAAACAAGCCGAAGAACAACTGCGAAATCTGTCTGAGCGGCTGACTATGGCCATACAATCAGGAGGTTTTGGCATCTGGGAATATAATCTTCCCGAGGATAAATTAATTTGGGATGACCGGATGTTTGAAATTTACGGTGTCAACCCTAGCAATTTTTCCGGTAATTTCAATGCTTGGGTCAGCTGTCTGCATCCAGATGATCGGGTACAAAAGCTGAGATTAATTAAGCAATTTTTAGAAAATGGTTATGAATATAACACTGAGTTCCGCATCGTGCAGCCAGGGGGGAAAATTAGGTTCATCAAAGCTTATGGAATGATCCAAGTCAATCAGCAACAGGAAATAGTCAGAGTTATTGGTATTAACGATGACATTACCGACCTGAAGCAGGCAGAAATAGCCTTAAAAGACAGCGAACGTCGTTATTCCACCCTAACCGCCGCCGTCCCCGTCGCAATTTTGCGGTTCGATGTGGCTGGTAATTGTTTTTATGTTAACGATCGCTGGAGCGATCTCACAGGTAGGCCTAGGGAAGCAGCCTTAGGGATGGAATGGACGAAAATCTTGTACCAGCAACACAGCGACCTCCTACTAACTGAATGGTCGCAATGGGCTGTTACTGCAGAAGGACTCTACCATAATGAAGGTAAAATGGTACGGCCAGATGGTAGCGAGGTCTGGTTTTATGTTCAAGCAGTAGCCGAAACTAATTCCGATGGTGCTGTAATTGGCTATATTGGCACATTAACCGATATCACAGCGCACAAACAAGCCGAAGAAAAATTGCAACAGGTAAACGAGCGCTTAACACTAACTAATGCTGAACTTTATCGGGCTACTCGACTCAAAGATGAGTTTCTCGCAAACATGAGTCATGAATTGCGAACGCCTTTGAATGCGATTTTAGGGATGTCCCAAGGGTTACAAGATGAAATTATGGGTGCCCTCAACGATAGCCAAAAAGCCGCGATTGATAGTATTGAACGTAGCGGTCAACATTTATTAGCACTGATTAACGACATTCTCGATTTAGCAAAAGTCGAATCTGGCAAATTAGAATTGCAACTCGCTCCAGTAGCGATCGCCTATATTTGTAAATCTAGTTTGTCTTTTGTCCAACAACAAGCGATATCTAAAAATATTCAACTCTCAATTGAAGCACCCTCGGATTTGGCGGACATTGTGGTTGATGAATTACGAATTCGCCAAGTTTTGATTAATTTACTCAGCAATGCTGTCAAATTCACTCCCAATGGTGGCAGTGTAAAGCTGACTGTGAGACAGGAACAGTCAGACAACAAAATTTTACTTTGCTTTTCGGTGATTGATACCGGGATTGGCATTGCTCAAGAAAATATCTCCAAACTCTTCCAACCCTTCACCCAAATTGATAGTCGATTAAATCGCCTGCACCCTGGTACAGGCTTAGGTTTATCCCTGGTGCGTCGTTTAGTGCAATTGCATCAAGGTTCCATCGCTGTCACCAGTGAATTAGGAGTAGGAAGCTGTTTTACTGTTTATTTACCCTACCGCGTAATTGAGCCGTCAGCGATCGCTCAATCATTACTTGAATCTGAATCTACAGCTAACCCATCACTACAAGCGACTCTGAATCAAAAACATTCTCCAGCCGCAACCCCAAGCTTGAACCAATTGACTATTCCCCTAGCATCCCCAGATAAACCAACCTCAAAGGCTTTAATTTTGCTGGTAGAGGATCAAGAAGTCAATGCCCTCAGCATTTCTAGCTATTTAGAAGGTCGGGGCTATCATTGGTTGTGGGCTGTTAATGGCCAAGAAGCAATTACTATGGCCAGCACTCAGCATCCAGATGTGATCTTGATGGATATCCAGATGCCAGAAATGGATGGATTAGAAGCGATATCACGCATTCGCTCCGATCTGCAATTAGCTCAGATCCCAATTATCGCCATTACCGCCTTAGCCATGCCTGGCGATGAAGAAAGATGTTTGCAGGCTGGAGCCGATTTATACATTACTAAACCAATTAAACTCAAGCAACTGATTGCTGTTATTCAAAAATTATTAAGCGATCGGGGGATTGGGTAATGGGTAAAATACCCTATTGGAAAATTTTGGCTAATTGCCATAGCAATTTCTGAATAAAGCAAGTACAAATAATTTATAAAAATATAACTTTATCTAATTGTGATTTAAGCATTTAAATCTTGATAAATTCGACGATTCTCGTAAAATCAGGTTATAGTGCTACTCTATAAAGCTTTATGAGACAACTAAAGCAGCTTAATTATTCTTAAATTTTATTGAAAAATAGTGAATATATAATAAATTCAATGTAATATACTTGTCTTTTATTTAATTTGTTTACATTATTTAAATTGCTTTTAATGAACAAAGATGAACATAGGTTAAAAATAATAAATACCATCATATTTTATTAAGTTTGACAGGCTAAATTGAGAGTATGCTTAATCATTAGAGACTATTTAAGAACTTAAGTAACGGAGCGCAAATAAATATCTCAATCTTTAGTAATCCAGTCCATAAGTCTAAATACCGCAAAAATGACGGTGTAGATTATTGACAGTGCTTGACTTTGAGTAGTGCTGATTACGAGTTCTTAGTTTCTCATTCCTATAGCTAAATTTACGGGGTTAAGCAAAGAAAAAAGCTGTTTTTTCTGCTTATCTACAACTAGTGAATTCAAGCTTCTAAAAGCTTGTTTAAAAGCTGAACTTGTCCTTGAATGAGAATTCATTTTAGTGATTTGATGAGAGCAGAAAATTGACTAGATTTTCAAGGCTGTGATGAAAATCTAGCTAATCCAAATTACTACGAGCAGAAACCTAAGCAACCTTAACAACAAGACGTAAGATGATAGAAAAAATTTTGCTGGCTGTATCTGGATTGGGGCACGCAGAAGAGATGCTCAAGGCTTTGAAAGAAGTGCCATCAATTCAAAGTGCAAAAGTTACAGTTTTGCACGTAGTTAATGCTAAATCCGCCGCTTCTGAAATGACAGAGAAGTGGGAAGAAGGTGGCAAGATTCTAGCTAATGCTATTCAGTCTTTGAACTTAGATCCGAGTCAGGTTTCTTCCATCTTGCGCCAAGGCGATCCCAAAGATGTAGTTTGCAAGGTGGCTGATGAAATAGACGCTGACTTAATTATCATGGGTTCACGGGGACTCAAGCGGTTGCAATCGATTTTATCTAACTCCGTGAGCCAGTATGTATTTCAACTGTCGTCTCGCCCCATGCTGCTGGTAAAAGATGACATTTATGTCAAGAGAATTAACCGCGTCATGGTGGCTATAGATAACTCTGAGTCTGCAAAACATTGTTTAAGTTTGGCTTTGTTCCTGCTGCGAGATATCCCCGGAGGTCAGTTATTTTTAGCTAATGTTAATACAGATTTACGTGGTAAATCATCTGAAGCAAGCGAAATTACTCCAGAGAAAAATTCAGTTTTGGGTGCAGCAGTTGCAGAGGCTGAAAAATATGGAATTAAAGCTCGTAGTTTCATTAGTAATGGTAAACCAGGTGAAGAAATTTGCAGCTTGGCAGACAAGTTGAACATAGATTTATTATTACTTGGATCTCCAGATCGCCGTCCATCGGTAGCTAAGAGTTTTGTCGATATAGATAGACTCATCGGCTCATCTTTGTCTGACTATGTTCGCGTTAACGCTACTTGTCCTGTGTTGTTGGCACGAACCACTAGTTAAGGTCACAATAGATTTAGCGGTTGATAAACAAAAACCCCTACACCATAGGTGCAGGGGTTCTTTATTTTATAAAAAACGTATTAACTATCTTTTTTACCTTCGCGGCTAGCTGTTTGGATGTACAGAATCAGCAAAAATACAGAGGGAACTAGTACGAACAGAATGCTCGCTACGAACCCCAGGTCATTCACTTGCATGGCAAGAAAGCCTCTCTTAGATTTCCAGTCAACAACATTAGAATAGCATCATCAATGACAGAGTTTATGGAAATTTTCTGCTTTTGCAACCCTGAAACCAACCAGAAATAGCCTACAAAACTAAGGCTTTGTAACTACACTTACAGGCCCATTTACTAAAGTTTGGCAAGCCAGGCGGTAATTTGCGGGCTTTTTCTTCAATTTGCGGTTTTCTACATCTGTGCGCGGAGAAAGGTTGTCTATTCCTTCAGTAATCTCGACTATGCAAGTACCACATTGACCATAGCCGCCGCAATTAGTCATTTTTCCAAACAATGTATAGATATCTATACCATTTTGCATTGCTTTTAGCCGAAGATTAGCACCATCCGCAGCCACTACTTCCTTATCTTCTTTAACGAATTTTATATTACCCATAACTGATACCTTACTAACTTTCAGCGTGGCTTTTGCCCGTTTGTTGACTAGGATTGATATACTAATTTAAGTGTATATTAATTTATTACAAAATATTAAGAAATATCAATTTGAGTAAACAATCTGATACCAAAAAATAGGACAGGTTTTTTGTACCTGTCCCAGCAATTTTAAATTAATTAACTTACCTAAATCCGACTGCTGCTTGCCAGACGAAAGCAAGTAACAAGAAGAAAACGGGAATGACTGGGAGAACATCCACCAAAGGATCAAAAATTTGGTAAGCTTCTGGTAATTTTGCTAACAACAGTGCTGCTTCCATATTTGTTTATATCCACCTATCCAACACAGCATTTCATAATTGATAGGTATCTTAACATGGTTTGGTCATTAGTCATTTGGGGTTTGTCATTTGTCATTTGTCATTTGTCATTTGTCATTTGTCGTTGGTCATTAGGCTTTTACCCCATTACCCATTACCCATTACCCATTACCCATTACCCATTCCCCATTCCCCATTCCCCATTCCCCATTACCCATTACCCATTACCCATTACCCATTACCCATTCCCCTCACTCCAGCCAGTGTCCAAACTCACTCTCAAAGCGATCGCTTAATATGGCTTCGCGGATGCGTTGGGTAAAGCGAATCAGCTCTGTGATGTTGTGAATACTTAGCAAGGTGTAGGCTAAGATTTCTTGCGATCGCACTAGATGGGAGATGTAGGCACGGCTAAAATTTTGGCAAGCGTAGCAAGGACAAGTTTCGTCTAATGGGGTAAAATCTTCGCGGAATTTAGCGTTTTTCAAATTCCAGCGTTCGCCTTGGACGATGGCTGTACCATGTCTAGCCCAACGGGTAGGAATGACGCAGTCAAATAAATCTACACCAGAAGCGATCGCGATCGCCATTTCTTTATAAGTCCCTACACCCATCAAGTAACGTGGCTTTTCGGGTGGTAACAATGGTGCAGTTGTTTGTACAATCTGTGCCATCAGTTCTGGAGGTTCTCCTACACTCACGCCCCCAATTGCATATCCTGGTAAATTCAACTTTGCTAAAGCGACAGCAGCTTGCGATCGCAAATCTAAATATACACCCCCCTGCACAATCCCAAATAGCGCCTGATCGCTACGTTTATGAGCCACTATGCAGCGTTCCAACCAGCGATAAGTACGCTCAGTTGCAGCTTCTACTTCCTGGCGAGTTGCTGGGTAGGGGGGACATTCATCAAACGCCATAATTACATCCGCCCCTAGAGTATTTTGAATCTCTATCGAGCGTTCTGGTGTTAATTTAATAATCTGCCCATCATGGGGAGAACGAAAAGTTACGCCTTCTTCCGTAATTTTTCGCATCTCACTCAAACTAAAGACCTGAAACCCACCAGAATCAGTGAGCATCGGCCCATTCCAACCCATAAATTTATGCAGTCCACCACCACCTGCCACAATTGCTTCACCTGGTTGGAGGTGCAGATGATAAGTATTAGACAAAACCATTTGCGCGCCAGTATCCCTGAGTTGGGCTGGCGTGACAGTTTTGACATTAGCTAGCGTCCCCACAGGCATAAATCTTGGGGTTTCTACAGGGCCATGAGGAGTGAAAAAGACTCCCGCCCTAGCTTTTGTCTGGCTACAGCAAGCAAGACATTGAAAAGAAAAATTGGCACTCAAGGTAAAAGTAACTTTATTTCGCTAAATATTTTGGCAAACATAAAAATACTAATACCAAATCAAATAATGTTTGCAACACCTCAATATATTCTAGAGGGCAAGGCAGTGACGTGTTCCTACAACCTGTTGCATTATTTTTTCAAAATGGTATAACTTTATAGCGAACTCAGGAATAAAAGAATATTAATTTTTATCGCCTGTTCATGGGCGCAATTCCTGATCGACGACTGACTTAAAAATATGGTGATGGCTAAATACTGAGTCAGCAATCATCTGTTTCTCAAATGAATTGAGTACACAACGGAGGCACAACAATTGTTATGCTCCAAAAATCATTTGTACCAAGAGTTGGCGTAGCCTCTGGGAGAAAATTTTTAATCGGCTGTATTAGCTAATCGCGCTTAGTACAGTGTGGTGGAAATCAAGCTAGCATTTCCAACAGGCACAAGCCTTGATGATATATAAATCTTTCTACTTTCCTGCAGTATTAGCCCCTTTTTCTTGGGTGCTAGATATGCAATTTTATGAGCAATAGCGAGAAAAATTGCTGAATCCTGAGTGCTGAATCAAAAATACTAGTATCTAGTCCTAGCTTAAGTACCCTTTCTCATTTAGGGCTAATTAAAACGAATCAGAAGTATCGTCATCAATTTCTGCATCCCATCTGGCTGAGAGTACTTGATCCATCATGGCTTCGATGGCGCTGACATTCAAGCTTCTCTCTCTACGCTCTTGTAGAGGTGTAGAAAGGGGAATTAACCGCAAACACATACCTTCTTGGATTAAATCAAAGTAGGTTTCTTGTTGCGGGGATTGTTTTAGTTCTAAATAATCAAAACTATAAACATTCAAATAAAGCGCTTGGTTTGCGACTAAAGTAGACCTTTGAGGATTGGCAAATACTTCCATTACATCGCCATCACCCTCGCTCTGTAATTGACCTTCGTGGGTGTAGATGTAGTGGACTCGACCTAAATCAGCCAACAATCGCTTGATGTCGAGCTTATTTACAATAATTCCCGTGTTAATAATGCACGGAGCTGGTATTCTTGTGTCGGGTAGATGATGACTCATAAAAAAATAGGGAATGAGCGAAGGTGAGGTGCAACAGAAGCACAATAGTTTAAGTTAATAAGCTCCCTGTATACCCCTACATTTAAAAAAATATCAACTTTCTTCGGCAATCGTCTAATAACCTTGATGAAGTTATTAGTTCAAGGATACAAGACAAAAGTGTGTCTGAGGAAATATTGCCTAATAATTTTATTTTCAGTATATAAAACTACTAATAATTAGTGGTTGTTACTGAAACTAGCATAACAAAATTTTGTGGATGAATCGCTAGATCAAAGAAAACTTATAGAAAGCTTTAATCTGTTTTTCTACAGGCTGTGCAGTAATAGAAAGCGGTATTCCACAAATAGCTTTTCAAGAAAGTAAATTATATGACAAATCAGCCTCCGTGGTGGAAAAAGCTGTTGCTAAATCTACTATCTAGCGTGATATTTTATACTACTATTCCATTACCATATGTGAATGGATTGGAATTCGATAAAGTAGCACGTTTTGCTTTGCTAGTAGGGGTGTTGATTGGGGGAATTTTAGGGTTATGTGATACAGGAATGAGTTATCTGGGTATACCAATATTAACTCGTAGTGCTTTAGTAATTAGCTTAGGGATTGGCATTACTGGAGGATTGCATTTAGATGGGGCAATGGATACTGCTGACGGATTGGCGGTAGGCGACCCAAAAAGACGACTAGAAGTGATGGCAGATAGCGCTACAGGTGCATTTGGAGCAATGGCAGCGATCGCCATATTACTGCTAAAAACAACAGCGTTAACAGAGGTAGAAACCCATCGTTGGCTGATATTGATGGCAACTTGTGGTTGGGGACGCTGGGGACAACAGCTAGCGATCGCTTGTTATCCTTACCTCAAACCTACTGGTAAAGGCGCAATTCACAAACAAGCCATTCAATCTTATCAAGACGTATTACCAGGGCTTTTGTTACTGATGGCTTTAAGTGGTTTACTTTTTTTAATAGATAGCCAGCAGAAAATTTTAGCAATAGCAATGGTAATCGCCGGGGGTGCGATCGCCACTATAACCGGTGCTTGGTTTAACCACAAATTAGGCGGACACACAGGCGATACCTACGGCGCAGTCGTGGAATGGACTGAAGCCCTGTTTCTCTGTGCGCTGACGGTTTTTTAATGAGGGACTGGGGACTGGGGATTGGGGATTGGGGAGGGGCCCCCTCTGGGGATAAGGGGTAATGGGGATTGGGGACGAGGGGGATGAGGTAGACAATACCAATTACCCATTACCCATTATCAATGCCAATGCCCAATGCCCCATGCCCCATGCCCATTTATTTAATTGGCTGCAACTTCGTCACCTTGAGTTTAAAGTTACCAACACCAGTTTCCCCGAAAGAGCGAACGCGAATTATATAATTTCCTGTCTCTGCAATACGAGTAAATAATAGGGAATTACTGGTGCCATCAGGGCCATCATCATTTTCTGCTAGGGTAGTACCATTAGGTGAAAGCAGGGTAATAATGCTGTCAAAGTTATCGGATGATAGATCAACGGCTAAATTATCACCTTTAGTTAACTTCACAGAGTAATCACGAGCGTATCCGCCCTGACCTGTGGGAATATCTTTATCTGAAAGTGTATCGGAAAATTCAGAACTAGTTGTAGTTAAAGGAATTGGACTATATAACTTATTTTGAGCAAAAGCGGCAGTTGTACAGATGCTCATTGCCAATAAGGTGGCAGGAAAGATAATTAATCGTGGCAAACTTACTGCAAAGCCTTGACTTTTCATTGAAAGCAAAATTCCCAAACAATAGGGTGATTTGGTCAAATATAGAGTTTAGTTGAATTACTTTTCCATGAGTTGTTAAGTTATGGATTTTTTATAGCAGTAGCAAGTGCTACTAACCCTGAAACCGTGATTCCACACTGGCTAAGTGTTTGTACCGCTGCAGCGGCGGTAGCACCTGTAGTGTAGATATCGTCTACTAACAACACTGGGAAAGTTGGAGGACTGCGGCGAAGTTCCTTACCAACAGCAAAAGCTGCTGCTAAGTTTTGTTCTCGCTCAGATACCGATAAACCAAATTGTGCTTTAGTTTCTCTAACTCTTTCTAGACCATTTAGTTTGAATTTTAACCCAGTTGTTTGGCAAAAGCTTTGTGCTATGAGTGCTGCTTGGTTATAGCCTCGCTTTTTTTGTTTGCTGGGGTGGAGTGGGATGGGAACAACAGTCAGCTTTTGATGACGTATTGGTGAATTTAATAACCATGTCTCACCTAGCCATTGACCCAACGGCTGAGAAATTTGTGGTTGATTTTCATATTTCATCACAGCGATCGCTCTTTTGAGTGAACCACCATAAATTCCCCAGCTAAATACGGGTATAGGTTGTTGCCAGAACTTATTAGGGTCTTCTAGGCGACATTGCTGCAATTGTCTTTCACAGTATTCACACACTTGACGAGATGTACTGCGTTGACACAATGGGCAATGGGATTGGAGAAAAAGGCTGAGTAAGCCTTTCAATGCGCTTCTAGCATAAATCACAGCTAGCTTGTCCTTTCAATATCAGAATTTAACTGACATTAATCTGGCACAAATTAACTTTGGTGTTGGGGGTTTGTCCCCAATTACCCATTACCCATTACCATTTCCTTTTTCAAGTTACGATACTAAAATCTCCCAATTCTCAAATTTGCTCAACAAACTATGCAAAACACAGAAACGACGTTACCGCTTCGCCTGTGGACAGTTGAGGAATACCACCGGATGGCTGAGGCTGGGATTTTTGGTGTAGATGAACGTGTGGAACTCCTAGAAGGAAAGATTATCTGGATGAGTGCCAAAGGAACAGCCCATCGTTCGGCTGTGGGGAGAACAGATTATTTGCTGAAAAATTGGTTAGGAAATCGGGCTTGGGTAGCTATTCAAGACCCAGTAAAGTTAAATGAAAAGTCTGAGCCTGAACCAGATATTGCGGTCGTCAAAATAGATCCATTGGACTATGCAGATCATCATCCTACTCCATCTGAGATTTACTTAATTATTGAAGTGGCAGATAGCAGCCTGAAACTAGACTGTGAAATTAAAGGTAAATCCTATTCAAAAGCGGGAATTCGTGATTATTGGGTGTTAGATGTGGTTAATCGCCAATTACACATTTTTCGGGAACCAACAGACGATGGCTACCAAAGCGAACAGATTTTGTCAGAAGATGAGACTATTTCGCCCTTAGAGTTTCCTGATTTGAGAATTACAGTTTTACAGATGTTACCGCTAGTAAATAAATAGCTAGCCTCCCTCATCCCGTCACTTAATCCCCAGTTCCCAGTCCCCTAGTAATGGCTGATTGAGATATTTCACATAAACGCGATCGCACCTTGGGGTTTCTACTCCGGTTGCGGGTTGATAGCCGTTGCTTTCATAGAGTTTGACGGCTTCTACTAAAACACTGGCGGTTTCAATCCAAATTTCCTGAAAACCACGGGCGGAGATCGCAGCTTCTAGTTGTTGTAATAAATATTTCCCTAGCCCTATACCTCTAATACTGGGTAAAAGATACATTTTCCTGATTTCTACGGCTTTTTCACCCCGATTTACGGGGTAATATGCCCCTGTTCCTACGAGGTGACCTTGGTGTTCAATTACCCAAAACTCACCGCCTGCGGCTAAGTAGCATTCTTCGACTTTTACCACATCTCGGTCAGCACCGTTTGGTTCCCAGCCCAAACCGTATTCTGATAATACATAACTGATGACTGCGGCAGTGCTTGTGCGATCGCTCTGCTCCCAGTTACGAATCAAAAAGTCTCGGTAATAATCTCTCATCGTAAAATTTTCAATAATTATAATTTTGAACGGGAGCAAAAAGAGAGTCAAGTTTGCACAGAAAATTTTTCTGGATCTATATCCCAATTTACCCAACCTATAGCTACTCTGGCAGAGTTGATCTCAGGCGGTACTCTTAATGTATAAATTTTGCTAGTGCTAGGGCAAGTCATTTTTAATCAATGCATCGGTTCGACATCAACATCAGCATCAATGCGAAGTCAGGTTTATTCCTGCCAAGAATTTAGTGCTTGCGCCTGTAATTGCTCACATATACGATCGTAGCCTATAGCTTGAATTAAAACGCGTCTAAGTTCGGCATTGTCTATCTTAAAAGCCACTGCGTTTGCCATGCGTGAGGGTGTAGCTTGCCGTATTTCTTTGGTAATTTCACTCTATGATCATAGACTCTATAAAAGCTTTCTCATAGAGAAATATCTAACTATAGCAATCCTAAATGATTTGTGAAATCTGATCTGCAGGGTTGTTAACTGTTGACTGTTGACTGCTGACTGTCAACAGTCAACAGCCAAAACCGATATTTTTCACAACTGAAATAGGAGCGCTATATAGTTTTCAAATAGTTGATGTAGTCATGAAAATGTCTGTATCAAATTCCTCCAAAATTAGTAAAGTGTTTCAGATTTAAAAGCATGAAAATCTGAAAAACTAATAATCAATTTCTTAGCTATAAATTGATGATATGCAGATAATCTGAGTCGGGTTTTGCTGTGGTTCAGACACTGGTTAGTAGCTGGCGGGAAATTTTTAAATGACAATACCCAGGTTGGTGTAAATTTCAATTAAATTACCATCAGGATCGCGAAAATGAGCTGTGCGGATTCCCCATTCTGGACGGTCTGTAGGTGGAGCCATTAAGATGCCATTATGCTCTTTGAGTTTTTGATACACTTCATCGACGTTATCAACCGCAAAAATTAAGGATGTTTTATCCTGGCTAGCAAAGGATGAAGGCTGATCCATACTAGGGATGACTTGAGCCATTAACTCTTTTTTAAATATAGCTAGTTGAATAGATCCGGTACTAAATTCAGCATATCCGCTTTCTTCATCACCCCAATCCAAATTCAAACCCAATAAATCCCGGTAAAACAAAAAAGTGTCTTTGTAATTGGAAACGAGCAGTCTGAGATGTGTTAACTGAAGTTTCATAATTGATGCACGTCAATGGATTAACTATGAATTCTAGGTTCTGGGTGTAAATTTGCTAGCAATTCACTTTCAACAAATGCTAGTTCATCGAGCCGTTGCCTGACAATTGCTCGCTCAAAATAAGTATCTGCTAAAACCCAGTAAGTACCGAAGTGACGGGCTTCTGATGCCATCAAACCACGGTAAAATTTTGCTAACTCTGGCTCAGGACAGTGGGTAGCTAATAATCCTAAACGTTCGTGACTGCGTGCTTCAATTAATCCGGTGACGAGTAGAGAATCTAAAAATCTATCGGGTTCTTGGGGACGAACTTGCGCTTTTAAACCTGCGCCGTAGGGAGGTGGGGGTAAGGGTGCAAGGGGAATATTGCGGCGTTCTAGCCACTGGTTGACAAGTTCAAAGTGTTCTAGTTCTTCACGAGCGATCGCAGTTAATTCTCTGACCATTTTCGCATTGGAAGGGTAGCGAAACATAAAATTTAACGCCACTCCCGCAGCTTTGCGTTCGCAGTGGGAATGGTCGAGCAAGATAATATCTAAGTTAGCGATCGCTTGTTCTACCCAAGCTGAACTAGTAGGTTGTTTGAGAGCGTTGATCGTTGGTAATTCGGTAAGCACAGGATAAAAAACTCCAGATATCTCAATATAGCTGAGATAGCCCAGCACATTGATTTTAATCTTTTCACAGATGACTGTTGACTGTTGAGCGTCAACAGCCTATGAAATGATTATGGCAATGGAGATGGGTTTTAGCTTACCAGTCTATTGGTTGGCGATCGCGGAAGAATCCACCTGTAGGGCTATGATCAGGAAGCGTGGCTAGCCAGACAATTGTATCTGCGCCTTGCTCTAGGGTTCTGGGTGCATTCACACCACCCATATCAGTTTTCACCCAACCTGGACAGACTGAATTTACTAAAATATTTGTTCCTTGTAATTCGCTAGCAAAAATTCGCGTAACGGCATTCAATGCGGTTTTAGAAATACGGTATGCTGGAGAGCCTCCCCCCATGCTACTGAGTTGTCCCATTCCGGAAGAAACATTGACAATTCTGCCGTAATTCTGGTTCTTCATTAACGGAAGTAAAGCTTGGGTAACTCGGATCGCACCGTAAATATTTGTGTCGATTGTTTGTTGTATTGTGTCAATTTTGGTGTGAAAAATACTCAAATTATTGCCACTAGCTTCGGAATCAATATAGATGCCGGCATTATTTACCAAGGCATCAACTTTTCCAAATTCTTTATTTATAAATTCCCCTAATTGATGGGCGCTTTCATTGCTAGTAATATCTAGCGGATGATAAATTACATCTAATCCCTCATTTGTTAATTTTGTAGCTGCAGTATTACCTTTTTCTTGATTGCGGCTAGTGAGAATTACTTGATATCCTTGTTTAGCTAATTCGCGGGAGACTTCCAATCCTAAACCGCGATTTCCACCTGTGATGACGGCAATTTTTTGATTAGTACTCATGGTTTCCTCTCGATAATTTTAATCAATATTTATTAGCTGAGATAAAGTAGTTAATAAATCTGCGGCGGTGTAGGGTTTGGCTAAAAACTCTCGCGCACCAGCTGCTAAGGCTTTCCGACTGTGAGTAGGTAACCCACTAGTAACGATGATTTTGAGTTGAGGATTTAATTGCTTGAGGGTATGGATAGCTGTCAATCCATCTAAACTCGGCATCATGATATCGATCAACACTACATTAATTTCCTGCTGATGCTGGGCGTAAATCGCGATCGCCTCAATACCATCGTTAGCAATCAAGGTTCTATAATTAGCTTGTTCTAGAGATGTTTTGGTGGCTAATTGTACCATGACCTCATCATCGACAATCATCACTAGTTCTTGGTTTCCTGTTGGTATTGTCGCCGCTGATACTTGCTCATCTCTCGTTTCTTCTATAGCTGGTAAGTAAACTTTAAATTTTGTACCTTTACTTTCCTGGCTGAATACTTGTACAAAACCACCACTATTTTTGACAATACTCATGACGGTAGAAAGCCCTAATCCTGTGCCTTTACCAGGTTCTTTGGTGGTAAAAAAAGGGTCAAAAATCCGATCCATTAATTCTGGGGGAATGCCTGTACCTGTATCTGAAATGGTAATCACGACATAATTTCCCACCTGAGCATTCAGATCCATTCGGGTATAAATTTCATCAATAAACTGATTTTCAGCAGATAGATCAAGAGTTCCACCATCGGGCATAGCATCACGTGCATTGACACAGAGATTCATCAAAATCTGATGTATTTGGGTGGGATAGCCTTTCACCATCCATAGGGTTATCACAGGGATGTTGGTGGTAATTTCAATAGATTTAGGAAATGTCTGTGTAATAACTTTTGCTACTTCAAAAAGCAAATGTCCAATTTGTAAACAGATGGGTTTGCCTTCTGTTTCTCTGGAAAACATGAGTATTTGTTTAACTAAGTCGCTGCCACGTTTAGCACTTTTGGTCAATACTTCCACTAATTCTTGGGTTTTGCTATCAACTACTTGGATTCTTAATGGTAAAAGTTGAGAAATTGCCAAAATAGGTGTAAAGATATTGTTGAGATCATGGGCAATACCGCTAGCTAAAGTTCCCAAGCTTTCCAAACGTTGGGCGCGTAAAAATTGCTTTTCTAAACTCTTCTTTTCTGTAATATCAGTGTTGACAATCAGGATTGATTTTGGCTGTCCTGATTCTTCCTGCACCAGAGTCCAACGACTCTCAACGATAATTTTTGTACCTGCTTTGGTAAGTTGCTCCAATTCTCCCCGCCAGCAGCCTTTCTCTAAAGTAGTGTTCATTGCAGTTGCGAGTTGAGATGCATCATCGTTAAATAACTTTTGGGCTGTCTTCTCTATAGCTTCGGCGGTAGTAAAGCCATATAAGCGCTCAGATCCTAAGCTCCAAAATAAGATTTTGTTGTGCAGATTGGTGACAAAAATCGCATCTGTAGCAATATCAATTAAAGCTGCTTGTTCGCGCATTTTCTCTTCTGCTTGTTTGCGCTCTGTAATATCGGTAATCATGCCTAAACCACCGATATATTCACCATTTTCATCAAAGATGGGAGTTCCTGAGACAATCGCCCAGACATTACAACCATTGCGATCGCAAAATTTAAAGTCGTGCCGTTCTCTAATGCCTGGTTGCCGACGTTGCCAATATTGTAAGGCGATCGCTTGTCCTTGCTCGTCCATAAATTCAAATAGCGACTTTCCCTGCATTTCCTCGATGGTATAGCCCAACATCGAGGCCATTTGTTGATTAACTAAAGTTGTTTTCCCCTCAGCATCTACAGCCCATACACCTTCTATGGCAGTTTCCACGATGCAGCGATATTTGGCTTCACTTTGGCGCAAGGCAAGTTCTGCTTGCTTATACTTGGTAATATTGCGCGTGATTGTGAGTACTGATGCAACAGTGCCATTTTGGTCAAATTCTGGGACACAGCGGCTTTGGTAATATTTCACACCATTGTGACTGGGAAATTCAAATTCTATTTCTGCTGGCTGACCTGTGGTAAATACTTGTGTGAGAGTTGCGTTCCATACAATTAATTGATCTGCTGGCATTCCTAACTCTTCGTTGGTTTTACCGATAAACTCATGAGCAGGTAAGCCTGTTTCAGCTTCAATGGCTCGATTGACGTAAATATGGCGGAAATGAGAATCAAATCTGACAATAATATCGGGTGCATTGTCTGCTAGCGCTCGAAATGCTTGTTTTTCCTGATTTAGTTCAGCAGTTCGCTGTGCTACACGGACTTCTAATTCCTCACGGGCTTGACGGAGGGCTGATTCTGCTAATTTACGCTCGGTGATGTCATCTACTACCCCTACCAGGCGTATCGCTTGCCCATGCTGATTGTAATAAAAACTCCCACGAGCATTCACCCAGCGAATCTGATTATCCGGGAGAATTATCCGATATTCACATATATAACTTTGTCGATTGGCGATCGCTTTTTGCATACAAGCCTGAACTTGTAGCAAATCTTCAGGGTGAACTCGATTCGCCCAATCTTGGTAACTGCGTTTTGGGGTTCCTGGTTGATAGCCAAAGATAATCTCATGGTAAGGTGTCCAAATAGTCTCATTCTTCACCATATCCCAATCCCAAGAACCAGCTTGAGCCGCCTCTAACGCTAGTTTTAAACGCTCGTTACTCTGTTGCAGTTCTACTTCCAACTGCTGACGTTCTAGTATTTGCTGGTGCAATTGCTGATTGACATAGCCCAGTTCACTTCTTTTTTCGGCAATCTGCTGTTGTAATGTGACAATCACACTCGACACTTCTAAGGGATCGACTGCATTGAGAAAACTGCTTTGAGTGACAATTCCCAACAGTTCGCCGCGATCGCCAGTTACTACTAATCTGCGGATATAGCGCTGCTGCATCTGTTGATAAGCAGCCCACATTGAATCCTCTGGCTTGACAGTAAATAGAGGCGTACTCATGACTGTTAAAGCTTGGGTATGGGCTAAATCCAGATTTAATGCCCGAAATTGCACAATATCTCGCTCGCTCACGATGCCTTTGGGGTAAAGTAATTCCGAGTCGCCTGCTGCTTGAGGTTCGACAATGACGATACAGCTAACCCGATGCTGGCTCATCAATTGAGCTAAATCCAGTACAGAGGCGGTATGAGGCGCATGAATTACCTGAGTCAGCATTACTTCCTTGACTAGGCGCAATTTCAGCAAATTAGCAGGTTGGAGAGCTTGACGCAGGCTGTTGTGAGTCACAATCCCCATTAATTTTTCCTGCTCATCCACAATTGGAAGATGGCGAATTTGATGCTGACGCATCAGAGATAGGGGAATTGCCGCATTGTAAGCATCGCTGTATTGCAGGGTGATGGCTTGTTGTGTCATCACTTCGCCAACTTTAATGTTTGCTAAGTTTACCCCCATCGCAATGAGCCTAACTACGTCTCGCTCAGTAAATATACCTTTTATATTTGCTGCTTCTGTCACCAACACATAGCTATTGATTCCCGAACTGGAAGAACTCAGTGTAGATGTGGACTTTGCATCATCTAAACTACAACTCCTACCTCGCGCCTGACTCATAAAAGCGATCGCATCCATCACAGTAGTATCAGGTGTAACGGTTAAAGGATGGGGATCGATAACCTGTGCAAGAGCCGGTAATGCGAAGAGATGGTCATTTTGCATATTGTACTCAATAGTTTGATATCCGCGATCGCCAAAAGTCACCATGACAATGGGTAGAGAAAATTTGTGATTTGGCAATATTTTTCAGATGGAATTTTTAAGGGTTGATCTCGATTGAGTCTAGCTCTGACTTCTTGAATTTTTAGTTTATGTATTCACAAAAATATCCCTGATCGCCATGAAAACATAAATTTATCTGTCTATGAATACCTTTCTGATCAATAGATTACAAGCAGATGTAAAAAGCCCATATTAATTTTTTTTGTTACGAAAATCACAGACAAAATATTGAACCTGCAGGTTGCAACTACATGAGGTAAGTTAATGTGTGTTTAAATTGCGTAACTACTAAAAAGGGTTGTTAACTGTTGACAGCCTTCACGATTGATTGTGCAACTTAAAAGCAGAATAGCTTAGATAACTAGGGAATAAATATCAAAATTCTTCCTCATGGCTTGAAAATTGGGAAAAAGGCACAGGGGAAGAGATATTTTTATGTTTAGTTGTGGAATTTTTTCATTGCGACAACAATTCTCGTGTGTTATGGCTTGCAACTAACGCACGCTACACTGATATTTTTCACAAATTAAATCTAATTCCCATAGATTTGAGAATTGCTCTGAATTTTTACTAATGATATTTGTCAATTTTTACCTTGCATTTGAAAACGCTAAAAACCAGCGCTTTGAAGCTTTTAAGCTTCTATGTCACCATCTTAGCCTCAATCGATTTATTTTAATAGATTGCAAACTGGTAGATCATCCTTATGATAGATAATAAATACATTGTTATTTTTGCATCTATCATTAGATAGATTTCCAAAATTAATAACAATTGAAAAAATAACATGAGAAATACTCAAAAAATGATTATGAGTTATAACTATTGAGCATCAAAAAATCGCAGGTCAAAGACATCTGCGATTGAAAAATTCAAATGTACCTAATTTCGGTGAGAAATCTGGATTTGGTAATTATCTTTCAGTTTTTTCAGAGGAAACTCCACAAACTGAGCTTCGTCTGTGGATTCCCAGGTAAACATCCGTAGCACATGAGACACAAAAACTTTAGTAATTGCGATCGCCATTTGTGCGCCCAAGCAAGCATGAACGCCACCACCAAAGGGAATAAATTCATACATCTTGCCCTCGCCCCTTTCTGACAGAAAACGCTCTGGAGCAAATACATCAGGCTGATGAAAGTATTCTGGCATGATATGTGCAATCCGTGGTTCTGCCATAATCACGCAACCTTTATTATACAAAATTCCATCGATGACTACAGATTTGGTGAGTAGGCGGCTGGCAGTAGAACTGGGAGGTAGAGTCCGTAAGGATTCTTTAATTGTCGCTTCTAAAAATACCATCTGCTTTAAATGTTCAGAAGAGAACCTATTGATCTGTCTATTTCCACCCCCAAGACTAGCTTGCTCTTGTTGCAGCTTTGCAAGCACCTGCGGATGGCGAGCAATTTGGTACATCAGCGAAGATACCAAAGCAGAAATTTGGTACAACGAAGCCCATAGCTCTAATAGACATTGATTTTCAATTAACTCATCACTGAATACCCCATCAGGATTTTCTTGCTGACTGGCTAGCATCATCGCGAGGAAGTCAGTCGTGGGGTTCTTCACTTTTTCTTGATCTCGCCGTCGGCGCACCACAGCACGCATAAATTCTATGAGTTTGGTACGCGCTGCTAGTCCTCTACCGTATTTTGTGAAGGGAGACTTCCAGCGAGATAAACCATAGAAGCCATCAAAATAGGTTTTGTACAAAGCTCTTAACTCTGCTTTAGAGGTGATGGGTAATCCTTGGAATGTGCCAGGGTCGGAATCTTCTAAAGTGATTCCTAATAGTAGAGGTGTCAGGACATCAAAACAAATTTTCTCTACTGTGGGATAAATTGCGATTTGACCAGGCGCGACCCAATTCTGCAAACCACGCACAATTATTTCATTAATCTGGGGTGTGTAACCATCAAGTACACGACCAGTCAAACCGGGAGCTAGGGCATTTTTCCGCTGACGATGTAAATCTGGACGCTGAAACAGACTATACTCGCCAAACATATCCATTGTGGTAGCTGGCAAGGCAATTTCTGTATATTTTAAATCCCCATTAAATGCCATTTGAATAGCTGAGGATTTGCCCACCATGATAGTAGTGCGACCAAAAACACTGGTGGTAAATATGGGGCCGTACTCTGCTAAATTCTGACGACAGAAGCGATCAGGATTAGCAATGTATTTAAAAGTGTCATCCCACATAGGTTGGCGTGGTGGAGTACTTGTACCAGTGGGTGCGGCTTGTCCATCCTCTAGTACAAGTACTTCTTCAGTATTGGCAATGTTCTGCATAGCTTGACAAAGCTCAACTTTGTGCTGATGTCTTTATTTTAACTGCGGCGATTAACCAAGGTGGCACTAGCTTGATCAACAGGCATGAGTACCACTTCATTGATATTCACATGAGGCGATCGCGTAGTGCAGAAAAATACTACATCAGCCACATCTTCTGGAGTTAGGGGTTGAACTCCCTGATACACCTTTTTGGCGCGATCGCTATCGCCATGAAACCGCACATCGCTAAATTCTGTTTCTACCATCCCGGGATCGACAGAAGTCACCCGCACAGGAGTACCTAACAAATCTTGTTTTAAACCTTCGGAAATTGCTCTGACAGCCGCTTTCGTTCCACAATAAACATTGCCATTGGGGTAGGTTTGATGCCCAGCTATCGAACCTATATTTACCACATGACCGCGATCGCGTTTTACCATCCCCGGCACAACATAACGGGTAAGGTAAAGTAAGCCCTTGATATTGGTATCAATCATTTCTTCCCAATCTGTAAAGCTGCCTTCATGCAACTTGTCTAAACCGCGACTCAGTCCCGCATTATTTATCAGGATATCAATCTCAGACCAAGCAGCCGGGAGAATAGAAATAGCAGATTCCACCGCCAGGCGATCGCGCACATCTAGTTGTAACAAATGAGTTTCAGTACCAAATTCTTCACGGAGGTTAGCAGCTAACTCCTGTAACCGTTCCAGCCTTCGTGCCGCTAAAATCAACCTTGCACCCGCACCAGCAAAAACTTTGGCACAAGCAGTACCAATCCCACTACTTGCGCCAGTGATCAGAATAATTTGATTTTGCAGGGAAATCATTGTTAGTCAAGAGTCAAGAGTCCAGTGTTAATTGTCCAATAATTCGGAACAATTGACTAATGGGGGATTGGGGAACTCGGGGCCCCCTCTGGGGATAAGGGGTAATGGGGACTGGGGACTAGGGACTGGGGACTGGGGACTGGGGATTAGGGACTGGGGATTGGGGAAAAGGAAAAAAAGGGAAATTATTATTACCCATTACCCATTACCCATTATCAATGCCCAATGCCCCATGCCCCATGCCCATTTACTTTTTCACAACTTGTAACCGCTGTGTCACCATCGTCATTCCATCTCCGCGGAGGATGACAGCAGAAAGCCATTGGCTACCAGGGGTTGAGGGTGCGCGTCCGACTTTAAAAAGTCCGCCAGATGTGAGTAATTCTAAATCTACGGGTGTGGGGTTGAGATATTTTTCTGCTTTAATAGGTTCTTCTATAGCTGTACCTAAAAGGAATTCATCGCCTAAGGGTTCTTGAACGATCGCATCAAAATTATATTGCTGTCCAACTTGGACTTGTTGTGGTAACTTAACATCAACTTGAGGTGGCTTGCTACCTGAAGTTAGCAGGGTACGTTCCGACAAAATATCTTGACGGATGATTTTTGCACCTGCGATTCGCTGACGCGATCTAATTGTGGCGTTGAAACTTAAATTATTACTGTTAGCCGAAGGTAAACCAGTTATATTAGTGACGGTTTCAGCCACAATACCATTGCCTTGTGATTGCCAAGATTGCAGCTGGGTACTGTATCTTAATTTGGGATATCGTTTCCAGAGGTCAACTAAGGCTTTTTCTAGAGTTTGGCGATTTAAACCATCGCCATGAGTAAAATTAGGGCTGTAGAATTCGATGACCTTTTTAATATCACCTTGGGTAGCAGCTGTATCAATTTGTGTCAACAAATTTGTTACTTCGGAAGGTGCGTTTTGTGCGTATTTTCTAGCAGCTACACGCTCAGATGTTGATTTCCTAGAAAGTTGTGAGTTTCTTGGTGTACTAGCTTGAGTACATTGCCAAGTACTGACGATCCCCAGGGTCACTAAAGATAAAATTAGCCCGATGCTGGTAGGGAATTTGCAACGGCGTTTCAGTAATAAAGTAATAATCTTAGTCATTGGCAAGAATTTACTGATTTCACTAGAGAAGGTGAGGAAATTGTTTTATCTTAGTTAAACTAAGCGCTAAACGGTAGGGTTTTGATGGTAGAAGAAGCACCGATTAGGTTATTAATAGCAGCCAGTGGGACTGGTGGACATTTGTTTCCCGCGATCGCACTGGCCCAAAAACTTCCAGAATATGAAATTGAATGGTTGGGTGTCCCCAATCGTTTAGAAACTCAGCTTGTACCCAGACATTATCCTTTGCATACTATTGCAGTTGAAGGGTTTCAGCAAGGTTTTAGCATTTCGTCTCTTCGCATTTTAGGTAAACTCATTGGTTCCATTCTGGATGTGAGACGCATCCTCAAACAAGGTAAATTTCAGGGATTGTTTACCACGGGAGGTTATATAGCAGGCCCCGCCGTGATTGCGGCGCGTTCTCTAGGAATACCTGTAGTTTTCCACGAATCTAACGCTTTACCTGGTAAGGTAACACGCTTTTTCGGCCCTTGGTGTGATGCTATGGCTGTAGGTTTTGATGTAGCTGCCCAGTATTTGCCCCGTGCTAAAAATGTTTATGTTGGGACTCCAGTGCGATCGCAATTCCTCGATTCAGGAATCAATGTATCACTAGATTTACCCATTCCTGATGGTGTTCCCTTAATTGTTGTCTTTGGTGGTAGTCAAGGCGCAGTCGCAATTAATCAGTTAGTCCGTCAATCTGCACCCGCTTGGTTTGCAGCTGGCGCTTATGTAGTGCATTTAACAGGAGATAAAGATCCCGAAGCAGATAGTCTCCAGCATCCCCAATATATCGCCTTGCCGTTTTACGATAATATGGCGGCGTTGTTGCGACGGGCAAATTTAGCCATAAGTCGTTCTGGTGCAGGTAGCTTAACAGAATTGGCGGTGTGTGGTACGCCAGCGATTTTGATTCCTTACCCCTTTGCAGCCGAAGACCATCAAACCTACAATGCCAAGGTATTTACCAAAGTAGGTGCAGCCTTAGCATTCCCGCAGTCAGAGTTAACTGCTGAGATATTGCAGAATCAGGTTTTAGAATTATTGCACTCACCTAGCGAACTAGCCAAGATGGGAGAGAAAGCAAAAGCGATCGCAATTCCCGACAGTGCTGATAAATTAGCGCAATTACTGCGTGAAGTAGTGGAAAGGTAGAAAATAAACTACTAAATGCAGAGTATGAGGAGTGACTTTTTTAGATCTGCATATTTTTTGGTGGATGAATCTGGCGTAAATAGATGCTTTCAACTGTAGGAAAAACCGTAATTCCTACAATAAGAATTGATGAAACAGCAAAAACATTAAACCGTTGACTATAGCAGCACAGAAATATCAACGGTTTAGCATATTTTGATGATCTCAACAGACGAGCAAAACGATCCCCATGCAGATGACATTTTGATTCCTGTCTCGATATGCTTAATTTATAACGAGTTCTCATTTCGAGCAAACCAAAATGCTAGCAAGTAGTGTCATGCAACGATTGGCCTGTAGTTCTTTAATTATTTCATCTTTAATTGCAATAGCAGGACATTCAGCTATGGCTCAAAGTCCGATAATTCATGCTCAAATGGGGATCAATTACGCAGCAAAAGTCAAGGTTTTTGATAGCAATTATAAAATTAAAATTGCTCAATCCTCGAGCGTAATTGATGAAAAAGCTGCCGTTGATTTAGTAGCTAAGTTACCACAAGTCAAACGTAAAGATAGAGAAATTGAACGTCTTTCTAAGGGAAAGATCCGTGTTGCTACAATAATTGATAGTTTACCAACTCCCGAAGCACCTTACTACACAGTGCGAGTCGTGGAAAATCATGTAGACCATGTTGACACCATTTATTTATTCCGGGTCTTGAATCCCAGTGGTAACATTCAAGTTTACGATATTCTCAAGGATGAATATATCTCCTTAGAAACATGGAAACCTAATTAACAATTTGTAAAATGCAAGAAAAAAAGCCCATAAGTCCGTGGAATTACAAGCCTTGGTGGTGTCAACCCTGGTCTATAGTTCTTACAGGTATCACGCTGATTAGTGGTAGCTGGCTAGTATTTAAAACTATTTGGCTAACAGTTATCATTTCTATACCTATCTTGGTTTGGATGGGCTTTTTTCTATTAATCTGGCCGCAACTAATTATTCGCAGTGGTATTTTAGATTCTTACCAAAACCAAAATTTAGATAATTGATGATTTTGGGTTGCAGTCTCGTGATCAAACTATAATTTGATTTCAGAAATAAACGTAGTGGCGTGTCTAGCCTTAAATGTTGCATTAGAGATTAAATTTATCCGCACGGCAGTTGCTTCAAGTCGGGAAACCCGCCCAACGCACTGCCTTGTTTATCTGCGTTTATCTGCGGTTAATTTTTTCTAATCTAACGCACTATTTTAGCCTTGCCACGCTAGTAGGATGCGTTAGCAGCGAGAGTACGGCATCAGCGCCAAAGCTGAAATTTTTTCAGAAATCAAATCAGATTCCTATTGTAATCAAATATCTGCAATCATTCACTGAATTTAGGAGTAATCAATGCAGAAATCCAACGACCAATCACGTTATTTTCAGAAATATCTTTCTCTTGCACCAGTTCTGGCTGTACTAACTATATCCAGAGCCTTTTCTATATGGGCGCTTTTTAATTTTATCTTCCCCGATTTGCTTTTTTATCCCATGCCATAATCATGAGTAATCTGCTTTAAAAAGACGCAATTACCTATCAATGATTATGTTTCAGGCAGAAATTTAAATTCTGCCTGAAATTATCTTTAATTACAATTAAAAAGTCTATATCAATTCACAATTTATTTAACTTCCTGCATATTTTTCACAATTTTTGTAACCAAATTCCTAGGTGTAAATCTCACAATTTCTGCCAGAATTTTATTTTTCAACCCAGGAATAGCAACAGTTTTACCTTCCATTAAGGCACGATAGCCGATTTTGGCGACTGTTTCTGCATCCATCATATTATTATTTTCTATTTGCTTTGCACCTGCAAGCCCTGTGCGTTCATGAAAAGCTGATTCTGTAGGCCCGGGACAAAGGGCTGTTACAGTGACACCTGTATTTTCTAATTCACTTGCTAGTGCTTGAGAGAAGGATAAAATATAGGCTTTGGTAGCAAAATAAACTGCCATTAAAGGGCCTGGTTGAAAAGCAGCTGCGGAAGCAAGATTTAAGATTTTACCCTCACCTTTGCTCACCATATCTTTGAGGAATAACTTAGTTAAATGAGTCAGAGTGACTAAATTTACTTGCAGCATATCTAGTTCAGTATTCAAGTTGGTTTCACTAAATAGCCCATGAATACCAAACCCTGCATTATTTACTAACACATCAATCTGAATAGATTCTTGTTGTAATTCTGCAAAAATCTCTTCTGGCGAACTTTTTATAGATAAATCCTTAACTATTGGTTTTACCCAAATGTCAAATTGCTGCCTAATTTTATCAGTAACATCCGCTAGCCTTTGCGCCATGATATCTATTAATACGAGATTATAGTTATTTTGGGCAAAAATATATGCCAACTCATAGCCAATCCCGTTAGCCGCGCCTGTAATCAGAACGGTTTTTTTGTAATTGTATTGCTGTGCTTTGTTCATAAGAGAAAATATGTAGATTATACCTAATGGGTTTGGCGTGTCTAAAAATTATGCAAAATAATTGCGGAACAAAATAGAAATATTTAGCGTCCTTAATTTATTGGAAATATGAGTTACAAATTTTATATTGTAACCCATAAAAACCAATAATTAAGCTCCTCTCTTTTGAATATAGTTCCATGCCTATAAAGCTGTTGTATATCTCAAGACAAACTGCAAAACTCATAAAGTTATGGTTTGCCAACAATAGCTTTAACTAATACCAAAGTAGTATTCTGAAAATCTCTAGGATGATTTTTACTTTCCAGATGTCATCCAAATATAAAATGCGCTAGAATAGCCTATTTATAAGATATTGGGTGTTAATTGTAAGTTGCGATCGCTACAAGTTCTCAACAGCCCCAATATCAAAATTAAGTTTAATTATGAACATATCTAAAACCGTATATTTATATAAGCAAAAAAAATAATCATGTAATTTGAATTACATGATTATTACATTGAGGATTACTTGATGCGATCAATTTTTAAGCTGCCGATCGCCTAGCTGCCCAAATATCCAAAGGAATCTTACGAATACCCGGACAATAAATAAATATTGCCCCATAGCTAACAACTAGCACTCCCACTGCTGCAACTGGTGGTAAGAACACACCAGCAAACATAGAAATTGTCGAGACTAAGGTAATCCAAAAGGCATCCCAATAATCGGGTGAACCAAATAACTTAGCGATCGATTTATGAAGCAAGTAGAAGCTGGGTAAAGCCAGAATTTCTGACAAACCGTATCCCCACAATCCCATAAGGGGGAGGAAAATTATGGTTGCTAACCACAGAACGCCTACATACCAAGCATTACGATGAGCAATTTCATAGTTATGCCCTACAGCATACAAACTAGATGTATGCAGTTCAAAAATCGCTCCTACCAAAACTCCTACTGCAATGAAGGGAAAGATTTGGGCACTGATTAACCACTTATGAGAGAACATTAAAGGAATTAACCAGGCAGAAGTACAAGAAAAGGCAGCACAAATCGGCCCAATTAATAGAGCCTGATATGTCATTCCTTTGCTAATTGCCTTGCGAGTTTGTTCTGGCTTATCCACTAATTTTGCCATCACGCTAATGGACATCCGCCGCACCACCAAACGCAAGATTGCTAATTGCTCTGCCAATCGCATGGCAATACTGATGTAGCCAACTATCTCCGTACCGCCTAAACGACTCACTAATAAAGGCAATCTTAATCTTCTCAGGTTTAAAATTCCATCAGAGCCAGAATAGGTAAGTCCATAATTTATAGCGGGTTTAACTACCTTCCATTGCCAACTCCAGCGCCAAGGAACGGGATAATAATAGTACGCCATTACTAGTTGGACTAAATATCCCAAAACTGTGCCAATAATCGGCCCCCAATAGCCCCAGCCAATTAATACGAGGGGAATTGCCGAAACATACAACACCACACGAGAAACTGCTTCTAACAAACCCACCTTGTCAAAACTCAGTTCTCGTTCCAACATACTAGTCGGAACTCGACTCACCATATCCATCCACAGCGCAGGTAAGACGGCTTGTAATGCACCTGTTACCTCTGGCTCTTTTGTCCACCAGCCAACAAGGGGAGACGCACACCACAATACAGCACAAATCGCTATTCCCAAAAAGTTATAAAATGCTTGGATTTGTGCGGGTTCTTCATCAGTAAGATTTGGCTGACGTACTAGGTAAACTTGCAATCCCAAACGGCAGACTTGATTTAAAAAATAAAAAATACTTAAAACAATAGTGACAATACCGTATAAACCTGGGCCTAACATCCGAGCAATTACTAGCACATTCACCATTGAAAGAGCTGCGACTAGTAACTGTCTAAGTGTCATTGAGACACCACCGCGAATAATTTTTCCTTTAATATCTTTTGTATTAGACATTTATAGAAACATCTTGATTTTAGTTAGAGGAATAATAGTGATGGGATGAGATTGATGCATCATAATTACAGATGGGATTACCATTACCAAAATTGCTTATTCAGAGCGTGACAAGCGACGGCGTTTAGAATTCTTTTGATAATTAAAGTATTTCTGTTTTGTAGATGTAGCTGAATCAAATTCAGCAGTTATCGGTTTATCCCAATCCCAGCCAGCTACAGCTAATAAAGTCCACCAGTAGAAAAATAAAGTAGTGTGATTCCAAACATTTCCCGCTAACATCCCTACTAACATAGAAACAAGAAACGCCAGCAGAATAAAACAGAGATTGCGTTTCGATGAATTAGGTGGAACAGAGTAAGCTAATTGGAACAGACGAACAAATAAGGCACCAATTAAAAACAAAAATAGAATAAATCCAAAAATTCCTTCTTCTGCTAAAAATCTCACATAATCATTATGAGAATAGCTAGCCAGAGGAGTTAAGAACCTAGAGGTGTCTAATCCATATCCTAAAAGTGGTGAATATCTCCATTTTTCTAGTAAGAATGTCCACTGAGCAATCCGCCAATTAAAACTATTACCATCACTCCATTGCAACAAAATTGCCCGAGATACATCAATATCTGGATTTAATAGTGGTGTTCCATACAAAGATTGCAAGCGCTCTTGTCCCATAGGTGAGCTAGCAAAGAAAAATAACACCAACCCAAACAGTAAAATACCACCAATTAAGTTGACTATATTCATTTTTGGTGCCACTAATGCTGGAATAAAAGCAACCAGCATCACCAATCCTGTTAATGATTTACTACTAACTAAGAAAAAAGCCAGTGCCGCAACTAAGATTAGCCAGGGTAAGCGTTGCTTTACCTGCCCAATTTTCCAAAGTGCAAGACTGAGGAAAAACAATGAAAATGTAGCAAATGCATTAGGATGTCCCAGGGTTCCATTCATTCGCGATCCAGCTTCAATAGCATATCCGCTTTGAAATACTAGAAACGAAGGCAGCATTGATGGTGGTAACAAGATTTGCAAAGTAGCTGCGGTGATGGGAATAATCAAACTTAAGAATAAGTAAGAAATTACTTTCTCTGCAGTTAGTCGCTCCTTAAGTTGCATGACTAACAGGTAAATCATTAATCCCGAAAATACTCTTATCCATTCCCGTATAGCTACTGGTAAGTATGAGGCTCCTAGCCCTAACCCACCTATTGCTTGTAAAACTACCCATAATCCTTGCAGAGCAATCCATCCCGCTAGCAACCACCAAAATCCATCGGTGTGTATTTTTTGTCTGCGTAGCAAGAGAACTGCCACATAAAGCAATGCCAAGATATCTATTCCGACACCAAATGCGGCAGGTAGTTGCTGATCGGAAAAGGCATCTAAAGCACTGCGTAAAATTAATAAACCTAAAACGGTTTGCTCAAAATTTTTAAAGAAATTGATGAGGATAGCAATAGCAACAAAAAGCGCAACTATATACAGTGGTTGTAAGTTTGCAACCACACCAACAATAATGCTAAAAATAAGCCCTAAAACACTAATCCAAATGGTAGGACGAAAAAGAATATTGCTACCTTGATCTATTGCCATTATCTGTCAAGTATGTATTTGTCTCATCCAAACAGTTAACTAATACAGCATTGAATAAATAGAGTCACCCTTGTAAACAATCACAAGAATTGATGTATGAAACTTTTGATTTTTTGATTTTTGTACAGACGCGATTAATCGCGTCTCTGTAACTTTTGCCTTGTTGTATTAGCCAGTATGTTTGCCTGTTTCCTTAAGCATTGACCATGAAGAAGAATGCTCTGCTGCTGCTAATTGCTTTCTTTCAACAGCAGAAGCAAGTGCAGGAGGAGCTTTTTCTAGTGGTAGTACAGTTTCATTCATGACTACGCCCAAAACAACGCTACCACTCTTTTGTAAGTTAGATATTGCTTGCATAGCAGCATCTCTAGAGGTGGCGTTAGGCTTCACAACTAGAAGTACACCATCTGAAAATTGGCTTAAGGTAGCAGCATCGGCAGAATTTTTTATGGGAGCAGAATCAACAATCACATAATCATAATGTTTTGCTGCTTCTTCCAAAAGCTCCGCCATTGCATCTGTCTCAATAATCATAGATGGGCGATCGGGGATTTTACCAGAGCCTAATACTGATAAATTGGGAATTGCTGTTTGTTGAACTGCATTCTGCCAAGGCACATTATCTGCAATTACTTCTGTTAACCCTAGGGAAGCAGGCAGATTCAGCAAACTTTCATACATGGGATATTGAAAGTCTGCATTAATAATTAATGTGCGTCTTGATAAAATTCCGGCTACAGCAGCTAAATGCAGTGCTACTGAAGATTTTCCTTCTCCACTACTGACACTGCTAATCACGATAACTCTGGCGCTCTCTTTACCAGCAGATTCTAGGGTTTTGAGCAACATCCGGTATGGCTCTACATAGTCGGAGGTATCCAACAGATTGTTGAGGTCTGCCAAACTAGAGGTTGCAGGTGAAAATTTGGGTAATACTCCGATTACAGGAGTTTCTAGCCAAGCTTCAACTTCAGATGTATCCCGCAATGTGGAAGCCATGAGTTCCAAAATTAATACCATTGCGCCAGCAGCAATAGTGGCAATGACGGTACTGAGTACTATAATTACCAAAGGTCTTGGTGAAACTGGATCGGTAGGAATTTCAGCTTGTCCAATAATCCGGATGTTGCTGAGGATTTGTCCTTCTGCAATCCGCGCTTCTTCTAGCTTATCTTCTAAGGCTTTGAGAGCTTTATCAGCTTTTTCGCGTTCCCGAGTCAAGCTTACCAATGCTTGTTGAGAAGAGGGAATTTTTGCTACACGCGATCGCAAACGCTGGATGTCAGACTGGACGACGTTGAGCTTATTTTCTAAGCCCTGACGTTCAATATGACTGGTGATATACAAAGACATTAAGTCTTGGCTTAATTGGTTAGAGGCAACTTGGCTAGAAGATACCGCTTGATTTGCAGGAACTATTTGTGATAGTTGTTGATTATACAGAGAACGTAGTTCGTCGCGCTTATGTAAAAGCGCTAACACATTAGGATGTTCGTCCGTCCATCGGAAGCGTGCATCTGTGAGTGCTACTTCTACACTCGTAAGTTGTCTTTGCAGTTCTTTGAGCTGTTCATCTTGCCCAACACGACCAGCAACGTAAGCGCCTTGAGAATCATTGACCCCCACTACTTGTTGTAATGATTGGTCTTTGTTTCTAGCTTCTTGCAATTGGGCGCGCAGCTGCCTTTCCTGATTTTCTAGCTCTGTTAAGCTTTCAATTAACCCTTGAGTTTGGGTTTCTGATGCCACTAAAGAATAGGTTTCCCGATATCTTCTTTCTGCTATATCAGCTTGTTTGAACTTGATTTGTTGTTGAGCGATTTGCTCTTCCAGAAACTTGCGTACTGATGAAGCTTCTGTGCGAATTAGCTTAGTGTTTTCCACCATTACCAACTTGGCAATCTCGTTTAACAGATCGGCCGATACTTTGGGATAGGGGTTTTGATAGCTAATTTGCAACAGATTCGTTGCCGGTATAATTTCTACCCTAATGGCTTGCTGTAATTGCTCAATTGTGGGTAGCTTCTCGGCTGGTATTTCACTATTTTTCTGAAATTTTTTGAGCGCACTCCGCAAAACTTGAGGAGATTTTACTAATTCTGCTTGTGTTGCTACTGGATCGGCAGCTTTACTAGGTGCTTTATTATTAATATCTGTTAATGCTTGGCCTAGAGATGATAGACCAACTTCTTTTTGCCCAACAAGTAGTCTTATTGATGTTTCATATAAACGAGGTGAAATCGCAAAACTAATTGCAGCTACACCTACTAATACAGATACAAAAGTTAATGCCGCCGCCCAAGAATGACGTTTGATAGCGGATGCTGAAGATAAAGGAAAAGCAGCTTTACCCATTAATGTGCCTGCCAAGATTGCTCTTTGAAAGTATACTAAAATTGGTTAAAGTAAATTTCTTCAACGTAGAAAATACTATAGGTTAATAATTATGTTAACAGATAAATAGTTAGTATGCTCCTTTGCTCTTTAAGACTACATGAATTGTTTTTAAAATTAATTTGAGATCGTAAATAACAGACCACTTTTTCTGATATTCTAGATCCATTTTGACAATATCTTCAAAATCTTCTATATGAGAACGTCCATTAACTTGCCATTCACCTGTAATTCCAGGTTTAACTAGCAACCTTTGAAAGTGGTGAAGTTCGTAATTCATTACTTCATCAACAGTGGGAGGACGAGTACCAACTAAACTCATATCACCTTGCAAAACATTCCAGAATTGAGGTAATTCATCTAAGCTGGTGCGGCGTAAGAAAGAGCCAACGCGAGTAATTCGTGGATCTTGAGCATTCTTGAAAATATGTCCCTTAGCCTGATTTGGCACTAGATGCTTCAGATATTCGGCATTAGGAAGCATCGTCCGGAACTTCCAAATACGAAAATTTTTGCCGTTTAAACCACAACGAGTCTGACTGTAAAAAATTGGGCCAGAACTATCTAATTTGATAGCGATCGCTATTGGTATAGCCACTAATAAAGTAAGAGATAAACCAATGAGCGCACCGAAGATATCTATTAATCGCTTCAGAGAACTCGTAGCCGAAGGATGTACCCTTTGTGCAAAATTAGCACTCGTTTGAAGATGAATCTGCATGGACTTTTGGTAAGAGCGAACTATGACATGTAAATGAAAAATGAAGAATTAATCACAGGAAGTTCGCCCATTTTTGCGGCTCAAGAAGTAGTGCAATAAATTTGCGATCGCGGCTCCCGAGAAATCAAGTTTTTGGATAGTGATGAGTGGTGAACCAATACCCAAAATGAATTCGCAAATGGCGATGGCAATTATGCTGTCGTTTCGTCTTGTTTCTCAAGCCTAAAAAATGGGCGAATTATCAGACTTTGGGATTTTAAATTGAAAATCTATAATATAAAACTATTTTCAGATTTTCAAAAAATAGTACATATCCCAATACAGATGGTTAATCAAAATCACTCTTATTGTTAACTGTATGCATAAAATTTATGCATAAGCTCCAGAAAATTGACCTTGTTCGCTTTGCCAATTTTCTAACAATTCAGTGTAAATACCATTCACAACATAACGAGCGTCATAGGGTTTAACTACGCGCACACATGCTTCCGAGGGATAATTTTCCGGATTCCTTAATACTTTTCTCCACTGATCGGCGATCGCTACTGGAGTTTGTTCTTCACAGACAATACCACTATCTGGAGTGAGGAAATTTGGTGTTTCACCCGCACGAGTTGTGACAACAGGTGTTCCACAGGCCAGTGCTTCAATACTACCTCGGCATAATCCTTCATAAGCACTCGTTAACACAAACATACTAGAAACTCGATATAAATCTGCGAGCTTTGCTTGTGCAAGTGGTGGAAGTAGCGTGACTCGATTTGATAACTCTAAACGAGTAATTTCCGCACGTACATCTTCTTCTAACTCACCCTGACCCACAATTAATAAGTGAGCCTGAGGATCGTTAAGCGCTGCAAAGGAACGAATCAACAATAGTGGCTGCTTTTGTGGATGCAGACGACCAGCAAACAAGATAAACCGAGTCTCAGTTGACAGCCCCAACTCTTGTGCTTGCTTGATTCTAGCTGCTTCCCGTTCACTAGAATTTAAAGAATAGAAAACATCTCCATCCACAGTATTGGGTAGATAGGAAATCCGTTCTGTAATATCTGAGTAACGCTGTTGATATTGTTTTGCAGCTTTAGTATTGCACGAGAGGATGCGATCAAACTGGCGTACTAATCGGCTTTCCAGCGCGTAATAAGCAGCAGGGAAATATCGCCAGAGAATACCGCCTCCCTCGCTTGAGCCTTTTATTTCCTGCTCAATATCATTATGAATATAAAAAATTCTCTTGCCAGACCAGCCAGAGGCAGCTATTGTCGGTTCTATGCGATGGAATTGCATAAAGTCCGATGAGAAATCGCGCCCTAATAGTGCCATTGTATACTTAACTGTGGTAGGCACTAAACCGCGAATATTGTCGTTCTTTAGCTCAATTAAGGGCATAAACGAAAACTTTCTGCCAAATAACTCAGCCTCAGACCACTGACCCACAGGCATGTTTGGATCGCCATTACCTGTTCCCACTAGGCGGATGTGGAACTCTTTAGGCGCATACTTAATAACATAGCGGATACAAGTCTGGATGCCGCCAATAGTAGGATTCCAGGGATTAAATTGATAGAAAATAGTGAGAGTAGGCTGACTCATAATTAGACTCCTTCATTCTTACCATTGGCTTAGGAAATTTTTGTAGTAACGAGTTTTTTGCCTGGTTGTTGATTAGGCGAATTTACCAGTGCTTCATATAAGCTGAGATTGTCAGCAGCAATTTTTTCCCAGCTGTAGTGCATTTGCAAATACCGTTGAGCATTATCAGCCATTGCCTGCATCTCTTGAGGATGGTGAATTGCCCAATTCATTTGCTCAACGAAGGAGTCTAAGTTGCCAGCACGGAACAATATACCTCTCTTAGAACCAATTAGCTGTTGATGCGGTGGAATATCGCTAGCAATGATGGGAATATTTTCTGACATTGCTTCTAGCAATGCTAATGGCAATCCTTCTAGGTTAGAGGGTAAGGCAAATAATCCTGTGCCGCGCACAATCTCCCATAAACGTGAACCTTGTAACTCACCTGCAAAAACGATATCGCGATCGCTAGCTACTTGGTCTAAGAGTTGGGCACTAAAGGATTTTGTATCGCTGACTCCCCCAGCTAGTACCAATTTCCAGCCTTGAGGCTTGAGTTTCTTAAAGGCTTCTAAGAGCAGATCGGGGCACTTTTCGGGAACTAATCTACCGAGAAATAAAATGTAGCGTCCTGGTGTTAACCCTAAAGAACGTGCATAGGCAAAATTGGGATCGGACGCACCATAAGTTGCTGCCGCATTAGGAATATAAACAGACTGCCTACCGTAAGTGTTGCGAAAATAACTGCGTAACTCTTCCGAAACTACAATCATTTCATCGGAAAAGCGAACAGCAGCTTTTTCGCCTTCAAAAATCAAACGGCTGGACATTTTGCCCCACTTGTTACGTTGCCAATCTAATCCATGACAAGTAACTACAACCTTTGTAGACAAAGATAATTTAGGGAGCCAGCTAAATAAAGCCGGGCCTAAAGCATGAAAGTGAACAATATCGTAGCGGGTTGTGGTAGATAAAATAGCTCCCAATACTGAGCTAAATAAGGCATCTAATCCCTTCTTGCCAGGGCAAGGTAGAGAGATAACTTGGACACCTTGAAACTCAGTTTGAGTAAAAGGAGAGACATGTGTAGTGGATGAGCGAGCAAACAAATCAACAGAATGACCTTTTGCAACTATGCGGGGATAGATTTCTGCACAGTGATGCTCAATCCCTCCTTGTCTCGGAGGGAGACCTTTTGCACCTATAACAGCTATTTTCATTATTTTTACTGAACAAGATAGATTATTAGACTCATCCAAAAATTTGCCAATTCTTTGCTTTTTGCTGGGCAGAGCGTAAAAACGGAGCCAGAAAAACTAGAGAAGTGAGCTTTAAGATAGTTGTAAATTACAAACTACCTGTAAAAATTTTGACAAATTTGGAGACAGATAATTTAGTTATGAGCCGCATTAGTTTTATGCGGTGCAGATATCTTTGAATATCATGAAGTGAAATTTTAATTTTGGTGAATGCTCACAAATTCTCTTCTCCATTTTGATTGTGCCCAGATAATGTTTTCAAAAATCTCCGACAATCTACTTAGAGCGAGATAATTGAACCTCCTTAATAGCTATAAACCTTGTGTAATAGTAGTTTCAGGCTCAGAATCAAGAATGCTGACTGTGGAATTTACAGAATACAAACTTCTCTGAGTGGCAAATTAACTTTAGGTTAAATCCGAGTTAAACCTAGTATATAAGGCTTATTACCGAAATTGGTTTAAAGTTAGCGTTAAATTTATACGGGTTTATGAACGGAACATAAAGCCTGTGTAATTACGGTATGGAGAAGTTCGGGATGTACGCTAAAACAACACTTATTTCAAGCAATGTCAAGCGATCGCCTTTTATACTACTCAAGTAATACCTAGCTTCTTTATTAACTTGTCTGAGATAGCAAAGCCTCTCCCAACAAGGAAAAACTGGTAAATATAAAGAATTAGTAAAATTTTTGCTTACTTTTAATTATTTCCTTGCAAAAAATTCTTCAATATTCCGCTCCCAATGAGTTTAAGCTAGGGTTAATACAGACTTTGTGTCACAACACTGAGTCTTAGTTGAGATGCAAATAACCAGAGTGCTTGTCCGGAATTTAATTACAATTCTTAATAAAACTCTCACGATCTCGACGGTATGTACTTAAAAGGTGTAAACCTAGTAATACTGGTTACAATTTTCAGCAGTGACTGAGCAACTCTGAGAATTTCCGTTGGTTTTCGTAACCTTTAATAAGCTCAAATCCTTGCTATATAAAGGTTACTGCACCATAACTTCTCTAAGAGATTCCAGATTGCATCAACAAATCAAGCTAAAATCACAACTAGTATCAGGCTAGTAATTGCAAAATTTCCTATAATGTGTTATTAGTGAAATCTTAACTTAAGTTAATTCCGAGTTAACAAAGAGTAAACGATTTCAGGTTAAATCGCTAAATTACGCACTAATGGCAGACACGTATAAATTGCATAGAGCCTGAAATAAATAATTAATTTAGAAAACATAGCAATTCCTATTAACGCAATAAGGAGCGGGTGAGATCATGCCAGCACTCCAGGTTGTGCAAATACTTAATAACTACCTAGACCAAAAAAATATTCGTTACTGTCACTGGAAGAGTAACGAGCATGTTGATGCGGCGGTAGAAGGCAAAACCGATCTAGATGTTTTAGTTGATGAAAACGAGAAAGAAAATCTCAAGCAGGTTTTAAGCGAAGTTGGTTTCAAGTATTTTGAAGCAATTCCCTGCCGTAGATATGTTGATATTGATGATTATTTAGCTATTGATAGAGAGACAGGAATTTTAGTGCATCTCCATTTGCACTATCGTCTAGAGTTAGGGGAAAAGCATCTTAAAGGTTATCGTCTGCCTTGGGAAGAGTTGTTATTATCTACTCGGATTTATGACAACGAAAATCAAATTTATATTGCTGAACCTAACATTGAAACAATTATATTAATTGTCCGTGCGGTACTCAAAGTTAGAACTCGCGATAGCTTCAAAGCTATGTTGGGTAAGGATTATTTTAAAGGAGATTTTATTCGGGAATTTCGGTGGTTAAAAGAAAGGATAGACCTATCGAAGATTCAGCAACTCAGCGAAGAACTTTTAGGTAGTAAAGCTGCGAAGTTAGTTTTAGATGTAATTAACAGCGAATCAAATCTCAAGCTGTTATTAAAATCTGGTAATCCTATCTACTCATCTTTACAGAAATATCGCTATTCCAATCCATTATTCTCTAGATTTTTACGCTGGCAGAGGGAATTTAAATCTCTTTATTACAAGAGCATGAGAAAGTTTTTCCAAGCTCCCGTTCCTGCTCACAGAACACCTACTAATGGCGGAATAATTATTGCTGTTCTGGGTGCAGATGGATCTGGTAAATCTACTGTTACTGGTGAGATTACAAAATGTTTTTCTCATAAACTTGATGTTCTGCCTGTGTATCTAGGTAGTGGCGATGGCCCTGCTTCTTTAATCAGATTGCCTTTAGTTTGGGCAAGTAAAGTTGGTCAAGTTCTGCGCTCAAAGAAATCGCGTAATCAGTCCAATCATGCTCACAAGTCCTCCAGCTCATCAGGAAGTTCTAAGCGGAAATCAAAATTCTCCATTCTTGGTAAAGTCTTATGGGCAATTACTTTGGTTTACGAAAAGCTGCAAAAACTGCAGCAGTCTCGTACAGCCAGAGATAGAGGCATGATGGTGATTTCCGATCGCTATCCCCAAACCCAGATTCTCGGCTTTAATGATGGGCCTTTGTTAAGTAGTAGTAATCAAGAAGCTTCTCCGTATCCTGCTGTTCTACAAAAATGGGAGTTGCAACGCTATCAATACATGGTAAATACCATGCCTCCTGATTTAGTCATCAAGTTGCACGTCACCCCCGAAATTGCTTTAGCGAGAAAGTCAGATACACCACCAGAAATTGCAAAGCAAAAAGTAGAGGCTGTGCATAAATTTAAGTTTCCTCCACAAACTATGGTGGTGAACATTGATGCAACTCAACCTCTCGATCAAGTTTTATTACAGGCAAAATTGGCTGTATGGGACAATCTCTAACTCACACTAATTTGATGAATACCAACAGTGAACAGCCACTAATATTAGAGTTTGTCGGATTACCTGGTGCTGGTAAGACTACTGTCTGTCGTGAAGTTGCTTCACGATTAAACAACCAGGGAGTATCTCTGGTTGGTGGCGATGAAATTTTGCAGCAGTGGAAGCAGCAAAGTACTTGGCAAAGACTGATCAAACTGATTCCACAAACCCTGAATCAATGGCAGATTTTGCTGTACTCGCTGTTTTTGGCATTCCAAGTCAAACCGATTAATAAGCAAAGTTTTGCTAAAGCTGCCAAGATTTTTGCCAATGTTAAACGGCTGGATGCGATCGCCTTTGGCGCTGCACGAAGCGCGATTGCGCGCAGCGCAGCGCCAAGTCCTCAAAATTCGCAAATCATCTTACTCGACCAAGGCTTATTGCAAGAAACTTGGTCAGTAGGAATCACTGGTACCACTCCATCTGCAGAAAGCATCAAGCAGGAATTAGCGCTGTTGTTCCACCAAAGACCGATGGCGATCGTTTATTTCCAAATAGATGTAGATACTGCACTTAAGCGCATCCAAAACCGTCCAACAGCTGAAAGTCGTTTTGATCGGATGCATCCCGAAGCAGCGCAGCAATTGTTGTCTAAATATGTTGCTTATCTGCAAGAAATTGTTAACTGCGCGCAAAGTTTCAACATTCCCATTCTAGAAATTGATAGTTCACTGCCTATAGATGAAAAAGCACAACGTATTTTAACCTGGATGAACAATGATTTTATTGCTCAACGTGAACCTGTTTGTGTAAACAATGTGATGTAAATATGCTCATATTTACTCTGTTTAGCTAGGATTTATCAGCAAAAAACAACAACAGCTTGATTGCAACAAGAACTCTTGAAAATCGTTAGAAAATAAAGAATCATAAATGTGTTCATTGTTTATTGAATGTTGAAAATCAAACATTAACCAACATAGTGCTTAACACCAAATATCTGCTCAAAATTTTAGTTAATTTGAGCAGGTATTTTCCTGATTTTAAATTAGTACTTTGACTTAAATAAAGCATACATATAAATGTCATAATTAAAGCTCAGTACAATTATGATTGTATGCGTAAGATTTTCTTTAAAAAGAGTATATTAATCGCAAATATTGGGTTATTTATAATAAATAAAGTTTATATGAAGTTTATGATAAAGTCTTTGATTATACCTACATTACGTATTAATTAGATATAAAATAAACAAGATGACTTACGCATTAACAATACATACAAACTATTATTTGCGTATGGATTACAGGCTTTTGAGATTGATGTTTTGAAGTGCTTAAGCAATTGTTTAGCAGTAATCTGAAACTCTGCGATCGCACTTGTAAAAAGCATTTGAGCTACTCTTCAAAGGATGATTTACAAAAGCCAAAAAATGTATTTTTGTGTATCACAAGGTACTAAATTTTTGTATTGCGTAAGTTCTGAACATGAAGCTATAGCGTTTATCAATCTAGTGAAGTACTTTTTGCAAGATACTTATTTTCATATAGGATTCATATTTGATTTCTGAACTAGACGTAGGGTGTGTTGTCGCGTAGCGCAACGCACCAAAGCTGAGAATACGGTGCGTTACACTTCGTGATAACACACCCTATACATACTTAGATTTTTCAATAATCAAATCGGATTCCTATATAAAAGGTTCTTGTGTAATTCAGTAGCCTGGAAAACGCTAAATCTCCAATCAATTTATTGTATCCACAGGAATTTCAACAGCAAAAAGAATGGCACAATTAGTACAGATTATCTACACTTCTCAGTTCAAACCTCCTATTTCTGAATCCAATCCTTTAATAGTTGCCAGTCCAGATCCATCAGGGATTGTTTATATTGACCATTTGCAAAACCTGTTTATTGCGGATGGCGAAGTAGATGAGATGAAAACTAGATTCGTCTCAAAAAACCTGTTTGAAACTACTCTGACAGGTAGTTATGTGGATAATAATTTAAATGGCATGAATTTTACGCAAGAGGCAACAGGGATTACTTATAATCCCCAGAATCGTTTCCTCTATATTTCTGATGATGACAGGAATAGAATTTATCAAGTAGATCCCGGACAAGATGGACTATACAGTACATCAGATGATGTAGTGACTTATTTCAGTACTAAGCTCAGTGATAGTAAGTTTGACTCAGAAGACGTTGCATATTCAACCAGAACAGGTAATTTATGGGTGGTTGATGGTTTAAATGCAGAGGTTTACCAATTTACTACTAGCGGTCAATTAGTTAGTCAATTTGATACAGCTACAATTGATGTTTCTGATACAACACCAGGAATTCAAGGAATTCTTGACCCCGAAGGAATTGTGGAAGACCCCTTGACTGGGAATTTATTTCTTGTAGGTAGACCAATAACTGAGGCAGGTAAAGCAGTTTATTATGTATTTGAAGTGACAAATACAGGTCAATTTGTCAGCAAGATTGATATTTCCGCAGCAAATCCCAATAAACCTGCTGGTATTACTATTGCACCCAATAGTCAAGATTCTTCCAAGAGAAGTCTTTATATTGTTGATCGTGGTCTTGATAATGACGATCATCCTGATGAAAATGATGGTCGAATTTACGAATTTTTACTAGATGGTAATGGTAGTACCAATCCAACCCCTGATACAACCTCAGGTGGTACGCCAACATCAGGTGGTACAACATCAGGTGGCACAACATCGGGTGGTACGACATCGGGTGGTACAACAACATCGGGTGGCACAACATCAGGTGATACAACAACATCGGGTGGTACGACATCAGGTGGTACAACAACATCAGTCAGTAGCACATCATTGGACTCTAAATTCACAACTGTATTTGTGGCTAACAGTGCTAGCACTAGCACCACTAATACTTTTGGAGGAGTAAGTTTTGATAAACAAGACATCTTAGCTTACAACCAGAATACAAAAACCTGGTCTATGTATTTCGATGGTTCGGATGTATTCAACAGTGGCAGCTCAAACCTCAAAGATGTCCGTCTTCGCGATTTTCACATCAATAGTGATGGCTCAATTTTGTTTGCTATTAATCAAAGCGTTACATTACCAGGTGGGATAAAAGCAGATGAATACGATGTCATCAAGTTTAGCCCTACTTCAACTGGTGACAAAACTAGTGGCACATTTCAACTTTATTTGGATGGATCTAACGTAGGATTAGACCCTGGAGTCAAAAGTGAGGTAATTGATGGAATCGCTATAGATTCAGATGGTGCTTTAGTAGTTAGTACCAGGAATGGTTTTAAAGTTCCTGGAGCATCTGGTACAGAACTAACTGGTTCGGGTGAAGATCTAATCAAGTTCAACAGTACTTTAGGAGACAAGACAGTTGGTACCTGGACAATGCTTTTTGATGGTTCTCTAGTAGGTCTCAAGGGTAATAATATTGATAGTTTTTGGTTAGACTATGATGCTAACAAGAATATTAAATACATTTATCTAAGCACCGAAAACAATTTTAGCATTACCAATAATAGTAAGACCATTACTGGTAGTGCTGGTGATATCCTACGCTTTACTCCTACCTCACTTGGTAACGATACTAAAGGTAGTTTTGAACTGATAACCAGACTCGATGGACTAGGTGCTTCTACTATTGAAGGTCTTGCCGTTAACCCAAATTTTTCAGGTTTTTAATTACGTTGACGTAACACCAATTCTCTAAAATTTAGCAATATATGCAAACTTCAAAACCACTAGATAATGTACATTGCTGAATTTTTAATTGGTATAACTTGACTACCTAATCTCAATTACAAGGCTAGCGGTCAATTTCTTCGCATCTACCATATATTTTGGCTTTTATCTATCAAGACTATAAGCATTTTTGTAACCAAAACCAACCTAATTGATAGAAATCATCCAAACTATACCAAATATGATTAATGTATAGCAAAAAAGAAGTTTGGTATTATTTAATTTAGTAAAATCAAGCCATAGTAATTCTTGATAATAAATTTTAAAAATTTCAAATATCTAAATTGTTAACATTATCCTTTCAAGCATTCGGTTTTCACGACTCTCATGATCAACCAATTAGGCTGAATTGAGGTTATAAAATATTCTATTTTTCTCCAAAAAACAAATATTTAGCCTTAAGATTTTTTTACATCGTAGAGCAATTTGGATAAATTCTATCTTATCGCTCTTCAGTAATAATTTTTATATGCCTTATATTTATCGTGTAAAAAACATATTAAGCATAGATATTTTAAATATAAATCTTTGATAAAGCTTAAATGAATTTTATAAAAAAGTATTTGATTTTACGTATATCAGAGTATTAAATAGATGTAATATTAACACTAGAGTTTACGCATTGACAGTACGTAAAAACTATGTTGAACGTATGGCGTTCAGGATTTTCAATGTGATTCTTTGCTGCTGTTTTAGCAAGCTCTATCTAGTGGCAAGCTGATACGCTGTAACAACACTTTGTAAAAGGATTTATGTAAGTCATCAAAAGATGATTTACGCAGCCTGAAATGACAACTTTTAGTAAATTCACAAAATCCTGAATTTGTCTGGTGCGTAAATTTTTAACTGCTTGATCAAGTTACAAGCAAGCTGTTTGACTCAAAATAATTTCATCAAAAAAAGCAATGGCAGAACTGGTACAAACTATTTACACTAGATTTTCTCCAGACAGTCCCGATCCTTCGGGGATTGTTTATAACCCTAACACTAAAACATTGTTGATTAGTGATGGTGAAGTAGAAGAAATAGATGATGTATTCAAGGGAAAAAACATTTTTGAGATCAATCTCACAGGTCAGTTACAGAACACTTTGACCACGACGAAAATACCAAACGTGGCAGCAGGTTTTTCTGATGAACCAACAGGGATTGCTTATAATCCAAAAAATGGTTTTCTGTATATTTCTGATGATGATCAGGCTGAAATTTTTCAAGTAGATCCCGGCAACGATGGTAAATATAATACATCGGATGATCGGATAACTTCTTTTGATGTTAATCCCTCCGGAATTTCTAAGCCTGATGCAGAAGACGTAGCATTCTCCACCAAAACAGGTAATTTATGGGTAGTTGATGGATTTAATGCAGAGGTTTATCAATATACCACCGGCGGTCAAATAGTTAGCCGATTTGATACTGAATCTCTAGGAATTAAAGACCCTGAAGGGATTACGGAAGACCCCACTACAGGAAATCTGTTTTTGGTAGCTAGTCCTCAGATTGAAAATAAACAGAAAGTTTATTATGTGTATGAAGTGACTAGTTCGGGTAGCCTTGTCCAGAAAATTAATATTTCACAGGCGAACCCAATTAAACCTGCTGGTATAACCATTGCGCCTAATAGTAAGGATTCTTCTAAGAGAAGCCTTTATATAGTCGATCGCGGTGTTGATAATGATAATAATTCAAGTCAAAATGACGGTCGAATTTACGAATTTTTACTAGATAGTAACGGTTCCGGTGGTGGTACTGGTGGCGGTACTGGTGGCGGTACTGGTGGCGGTACTGGTGGCGGTACTGGTGGCGGTACTGGTGGCGGTACTGGTGGCGGTAATCCATCACCATTCGATCCACAAGCTACTATTTTTGTAGGCAGTAAAGTCAGCGGCAACAATACTATTGGAGGAGTAAATGCTGATAGGGTAGACATTTTAGCTTACAACCAGAGTAAGCAAACCTGGTCTAAGTATTTCGATGGTTCGGATGTAGGCTTAGATCCAAGCAAATACTACATACGAGATTTTCACATCAATAACGATGGCTCTATTTTATTTGCTCTCAATAACCCTGCCACTTTGCCTGGTGGGTTAAAGGTAGATGATTCAGATATCGTCAAGTTTACTCCTACCTCCAAGGGTGAGAATACCAGTGGAAAATTTGAACTTTATTTTGATGGTTCAGATGTAGGTTTAGATACCAGCAACGAGGATATAGATGGAATCGCGTTTGCTCCGGATGGTGGTTTGGTAATTAGTACAACTGGTTCTTATACAGTTCCAGGGTCTAATGGAGATTTAAAGGGTGGAGATGAAGATTTACTACTCTTCAAACCTAGTAGTACAGGCGAAAATACGGCTGGTACCTGGTCATTGCTTTTTGATGGTTCTGATGTAGGTTTATCTAGTTCTAGCGAAGATGTAGACGCTTTTTGGATTGAATATGGCAATAACAGTGTTATTAAACACATTTACTTAAGTACCGAAGGAGATTTTAGCGTTCCTGGTGCCAATGGTGTTGTCATCAATGGTAAAGGTAGTGATATTCTCCGCTTTACTCCAACTTCGCTTGGTAACGTTACCCAAGGTACTTTTGAACTCGTATCCTGGGATAAATCTAATGTAATAGCTAATGCTGGTATAACTGTTGAAGGTTTCTCCGTAGCTTCAGGTATTTCAGGTTTTTGATTAGCTAAAGGTCTGAACTCGACTTTATCCAATTATTTCAATTGCCATACCTCAGACAAGCAGTTAAATTGCTACTATACAATGTGGCTTTTGTCCATGAATAATTTAGGGATTTTTCATGTAACCAAAACCAAATTTTGCAATGGCATTTGCTGATTGAATACTGATAGTTTTATCCGTATAGATGTGTGCATTGTTTAATTGGATAAAGTCAAGCTTATTCATTAACTAAAACATTGACTCTGATACCAAATCAAATAATGTTTGCGACAAATTAATAATATTCTAGAGGTCACTGCCGTGCCCCTACAATCTGTCGCATTCTTTTTTAAAATTGGTATGAGGAAATACAGGCAATACTTGTCGGTTAAGGGTAAAAGGGGAAGGGGAAAAAGGGCAAGAAAAAACCTTTAACCCTTACCCTTTAACCTTTTCCCCAAACCCAATTCCGAGTTGAAAATCCTTAACCGAGCAGTATTGGAAATACAGGGAAGAATAGAGAATGATATAAGCTGTTGAGCGTACAAATTTTGATAGTAGTCCACTATCAAAATACAAAAAACCTGATGTGCATTTATTAATGTACATCAGGTTAACAAGATTAATGTTGCAAAAAAGACAAATTATCTGCTCGCTAAAACTAATTCACGGTGCTCTAAATAATTGCTGCGCTCGTTGTTGACTTCCGCAATAATCTTTTGGCAAGTTTCTAGGTTAAAGCGACTGAAATCGGCATGATGCGGCTTAATACCGAAAATAGTTTTCCCAACTTTATAAGTAGTTTGAAAAAGTCCCCATTCAATCATTTGATTTAGTAGACGATAAGTGATTAGTGATTTAGCACCACCTTGGGGATGGCGATCGCTAATTGGCTGAAATTTGGCTTCATTAGCGTAGTCATCGACAATAATCAATCCACCGGGTTGCAGTAGCGGCCAGAATAAGTAAAAATCGCGGTCGATGCGTCCATCAGCATCATGTATGAAAGCAGCAATTTTGGGGGTATTAATTAGTGCGATCGCTTCTTGTCCATTCTCAAAAGTGAGTTCTTGTGGAAAAAGGCGCACTTGCTCGCATACGCCAAAATTTTCAAAATGTTTTTGAATTAATTCTAGATTTTCCGCATAGCCACCAACATCAGTCCGAGTACCGCCTTGGCACTTTTCAACTACAATCAATTTAGATTTTTTTTGGCTATCTCTTATCGCCCAACCAATCGCAATACTACCTGTACCTGCTGCACCACCAACTTCGATAATATCGAGATCGGGTAATCGCAAACAAAGTTGGTAAATCTTTTTATAGACAAGTGGTAATAACATACCATTTGTTTGTGCTCTTAAATGGTAAAATTTAGAGTTTGTAACTTGCTCATAATATAGAAAAATATTTTTTAAAAAAGCTTTAAAATTGCTATTCATGCTTTAGCCAATTTGGTACTTGGTTACTTATTGTTATTATTAACATAAGCATAAACAAAAGTTTATATTATATGGCTTTACTGTATCTTTATAATCAGCAAGTAGCAAGAATAGCTGAGTTCGATTAACGTAAAAAAAGAGACGGTATTACTGATTTAACCAACACTCGTTTAAATCAGTAATGCCGTCTCAAATTATTTTCGTAACTCTATTTTCGGTAAGGAGACTGTTAATTTTTGAATGAATTCATCAATGTAACTTTCACAACCTGAAGAGAGTAATGAGAGTCTTTATGCCTCTATTGATATGTCATAGTTACATGACTTCCACTTTCACACTGCTCATCTTGATCAAATTTTGCGAGCCTTCTGTTTTTTGGAGGATACCTCGATGTTGAACTGTTCCGCCTTGAACTGTGATTTTGGCATTTTTATCAGATTGGAAAACCTTAGTTAAGGGATTAGTTGACTTCAAGGTGCAGCGAGTCAGGGTGACATCAGCTGACTCCGTAGCATGGATTTGTGCTAAACAACCTGAACCTCCACGACAACGAGGTTCTATACCGACACAGTCTTGAACATCTATTTTTGACCAAAATCTGAAGTTACGTTTGTTATCTGTGGCTTTGGCACGAATTAACACAGTATTTTTCGCTTTAATGTCGTATCCACCATCAGTATTGCCAGCAGCGCTCGTATCTTCAAATCTAATATCTGAGACGTTAGCCTCTGCGGTAAAACCATCTCCATTCCAATAGTCTTTGCTAGAGAGAGTCTGTTGACAGTTATTCATAGTGGTTCGCCGCAGCGTCACATGATGCACATCGCCACGGAGATGCACGCCCATACAAAAGTTGTCGCCATCTTGGCGTTGTGAGTCTCCAACAACTTGCTCAATCAGGATATTGTGTGCATCAGCTTGGTTACTAGGCTTAGATTTACCAAAACGTATTGCTCCTTTGGAGTAGCCTTGAATATCTGCATTGCGGATGGTGACATTTGCTAAATCCCATGAACCACTAGGATCATGTTCAATGAATCTTTGGACGTTGGTAGCTTTGGTTTTTTCGATAGTCACATCACCTTTAGTACCAGCAAACACAAAGCAACCATTACCCTGGTTCATACAATGAATGTTACGGAAAGTCAGGTAACTAGCACCAGGAAGAAGATTAAAGAGACTGTTACCCGTCTTTCCTAATGGAGGAGCCTGATATGGGCTGGAGCGATCGCCTACAATAACTGGCATGGATGTTTCAATTCCTGATGCATCAGTTCCGTGGATGGTTATCGGTTTACCAGCAGATCCGCCACTAGCAATGCGAATATTCCCACTGTACTTGTAGACTCCAGTCAGTAACCTCACTTCACCGCCTGGTTGCACTCTGCCAACAAATGCAGGTAAATCAGTCAGTAATCCTGCATTTTGAGCGCTACTACCATCACGCTTACCAGCACCTTGCGGTGAAATATAGAGAATTTGCGATAAGGTTGCGGCTTGTCCGACGTTGGAATTATGGCAAATCCCCATAAAACAACCAGAAAATCCGACTGAGAATTGAGCCAAGAGCAGCGCTAGGACAAAACCTAAACCAGAGAACACAAGCATCAAAGTTTTATTACTAAATTGCCGTTGCCATTTGCGTACCTCTTTAGCAACGGTATTTAGTAGCACTATGTGTTTTTTCATGGAATCACACAAATATGAACTAATGGACTAGCCGAGAATGTCAAAACCTTTATCATGTAAAGATTTTGATATTGAATGCTGCGATTAGCTTGATACGATCTAAGTATGCCAATCTGTATCATTTATCAAAGCTTTAAATAATCAACAGGAAATTTTTACAATATTGCTGAGTTTGTGGGAAGCGATAAAAGTCCAATTTATTACAGGATAAGCTTTACAGCCACACTTAGATAATTGTTACAAAATATTACGTAGTTGTAGAGACGCGATTCATCGCGTCTCTACAAGAAGATTTAAAGGTCAATCGATTTGTCTTATCTCTGGAATCATCCAACTTCTTGGAAAGAACAAGCGATCGCTAATTCGGTATGTTCTTTGAGTGTATCTTTATCCAAAGTATGGACAAGATATTGAGGTGCGATCGCTAGTAATTTATCGATTCTGTCTTTTGCTGCTGCGACTACTGCGGGGTCGAGGCTAACGTTACTCAGGGAGTCAGCAAAATCTTGGGCGATGTAATAGGTACGTTCTAAAGATGATGAGTTGATATTACGGGAGACAATAAATAAATCACAGCCAGCATTTACAGCTTTGGCGACAGTCCCTTTTTGCATAAACATATCGGAGATGGCTTTCATATCTAAATCGTCAGACACTACCACACCTTTGAAACCCAGTTCTTCCCTGAGTATGCCTTGAAGAATGCGTTGCGAAAGTGTTGCTGGTACATCCGGATCTATTTTCGGGAATAGGATATGGGCTGTCATCACCAGAGGTACCTGTTCCTCAATCAGAGTTTTGAAAGGTAGAAGTTCGCGATTTCGCAGGTCTTCTGCTGTCAAATCAAGTACTGGTAGTTCTAGATGAGAGTCTTTACTAGTATCTCCATGACCGGGGAAGTGTTTAGCACAACCAAGAATTCCTGATTCTTGCAGTCCTAAAAAGTATTCCCGTGCGCCGTTAGCAGCAGATTCGGGAGTTGTACCAAAGGCGCGCGGGCCAATCACAGGATTTTGTGGATGGGAATAAATATCTGCTACAGGTGCCCAGGATATATTGATTCCCAAGGATTGGAGTTCTACGGCGGTGGCTTTAGCTACTTGACGCGATCGCGATTGTAACAGCGAAGCATAGGGAAATCGGGTAATTGGTAAAGGTGTACGCACCACCCGACCGCCTTCATGATCTAAGGTAATAAACATAGAATCACGTTCGGCGTATTGTCTAATTTGGTCGATTAACTCTCTATAGCTTTGCAACCAAATTTCATAAGCAGCGCTATCTAGAAAGTTCTTAGCAAAAAATATTACCCCAACAGGTTTTAATTCACTAAGTGCACGTTTATCGTCGTCGCTTAATGTCGTGCCGGAGACACCGAGAATTAAATGATGCCCAAAGCCCTGGAGATGCTGCGTTACTGACATAACGTTTTACCTGTGGCTATTCATTTAATAGCATTTAATTTTTGATAACAGAGGTATGGTAATTGCTAGTAGCTATTTATGCAATCGGCTATTAGCAATCAACCATCAGTAGCTAGCAAGAATCTAGAGGCGATTAAAATTCCGATACTAATGCTAGTTGTCTCACTGGCTTGGGTTTTGCTTTGGTGAGAGTAGAAGCTTTTAAAGTCATTTTGGGTTGACTGCTTTGCAAAATTACCGCTTCATAGGGTACGACTCCAGCTATTTCACTACCAAGACAACGGGCTGCAATCCTTGATAAATCTAAGCTTCTGGGTTCAATATAAGGGCCGCGATCGTTGACTCGGACAATCACAGATTTGCCACTGTGGAGATTTTTCACCTGCAAATAGGTATTAAAAGGCAGAGTTTTATGGGCTACTGTCAATTCATCTTGGTTGTATATCTCGCCGTTTGCTGTTAAACGACCATGAAAATAGCCTCCATACCAAGACGCTAACCCAGATAGTTTTCTGCTAGAAGGACTGACACCATACATCTCTTTTTGTCCCTCTACGAGGGTCAATGTTGGTGCTTTAAAAGCTGAACGCAGATTGTTAATCCATTCAATTGCTAACAATTCACCAGTCTTATGGAATCTATTGGAGATTTGTTTTTCAATCCCCCATAAAAAGCGATTACCTGCCATTAGGGCAGGTATACCATCAACTAAAGCGGGTCGTAATTGATTAGCGTCTAAGTTGGGTAACTTCGCTAGGTTAGTCAAGCGTTGTTGCATTGACTTTGCTGCCCTTTCTGTAGGTAAGGTAGCAACTAAACTGTTATTTACCCACATTTCATAGTTACTTTGGTCTCGATGGACAACTACTACAGGTAAGGAAGCAGAGATCAAATTCTGTTCTACAGGACTGGTAAAACGGAAGAAATCTTGTAGCGATCGCAGAATTTTATGGGTAAAAAAATCTGGGCTAGGAGAACTTGAGTTGATGATGGTTCCAGATGTCCAACCGCTAGATTTTCTAAAAATTGGCTGTTGTGATGCTATCTCTTGCCCAGCACTACAAAGCTCTTTTTTACTTTTTTTAACTGTCTGTCTTTGAGAATTACGTGGCTTTTCTATGTTGGTGGCACTGTCATGATTGTTCCAATCAATTCTTAAAAACCTTGTAGGTAGCAACGTTGCACTCAATACTTTTCCCTGGGGAAGTATAAACAATGGACGGTGCTTACTGACCAATTTACCCAGATTGGTTGAAACTTTCGCTGGTAATACTTTCGGCGTAAAATTTGTTGGTAATTTTTCACTCAATGAAAAGAAAGAACTAATCGTGGATGTTATCCAAAGAAATTCAAAAATTAGCATGTCGATTTAAATTCCAAGTTTTTGCACAATTAAACCGTGCACCCCTGGGTTTGCTAAACAACATTTTTAGACGAACAAATTAAATTTTTATTCTTTAATACAGAGAAAAATCCTCTTACTTTGTTGACACAATACTGAGCGATCCCCAGCAGGGATCATCATATCTTGTTACACGTAAATAAACAAATAAAACTTTTAGATACTGTTTTGAATTATTTGCCAGTTTTAAATTTAAATTTTTTATAACTGCTGCTTTTATTGTTTTTAAAATATACAGAAAATCTGATTTGACAACGATAAAAATACGGGAATAACAAAATTTTTAGTATTATTTTTTACTTTATTTTTTAATTTGTTAACAGAAAAAATACTCACATCATGGCTCATAGTCTTGATCAAAGCCAGAAAAATTTCTTCCAGACAAATTCAGTAGCGAGCAAAAAATCAATCAAAACCAGAAAAGTAAAAATTTTTCTCAAGAGTCAAGGATCAAAAAATTTTCGGAATTTTTCAGTTCTTTGTCTCTCCTGCTTTGCTGATTTTTTAGTCAAGCACTCAGAGGAAGATCCTCTAACCAAACATGAAAATTGCTCAAATACCAATGCTTACTGACCAATTTTCTACTGGGGTAAAAGGTAAGAAATATATCTCGAAAATATTGGCAAACCACCAATGCAAATGAAAAATGACGATTTGGCTAATCAATTTTATTGATGCCTAAACCTAAAAGCAGCAGGATATTTCCAAGTTTTTTAGGAAAGCGATCGCACAATCGCTGCGAAATGTAACAGATTGCAACGTATAATGAGAACGGCAAAACGATTAAGAAATCTTGAAGAGCAGTAGGGTTAAATGCGAGTAGCGATCGCGGGAGCGGGCCTAGCAGGACTTTCCTGCGCCAAATATCTCACAGACGCGGGTCACACCCCCATTGTCTTGGAACGCCGAGACGTACTGGGTGGCAAGGTGGCAGCGTGGAAAGATGCTGACGGAGACTGGTACGAAACAGGTCTGCACATATTTTTTGGGGCATACCCCAATATTTTGCAGCTATTCAAAGAACTGGGCATAGAAGACCGTTTGCAGTGGAAAGAACACACAATGATCTTCAACCAGCCCAATGCCCCAGGGACATACAGCCGCTTTGATTTCCCAGATTTGCCAGCACCCTTAAATGGCATAGTGGCAATCTTGCGAAACAACGATATGCTCACCTGGCCAGAAAAAATTCGTTTTGGGTTGGGTTTGTTACCAGCAATGGTGCAAGGACAGAAGTACGTAGAGGAAATGGACAAATACTCCTGGACGGAATGGCTGCAAAAGCAAAACATTCCCCTAAGAGTTGAAAAAGAAGTTTTTATTGCCATGTCTAAGGCATTAAACTTCATTGGCCCAGAAGAAATTTCCGCTACTATCTTGCTAACAGCCCTCAATCGCTTTCTACAAGAAAAGAAAGGCTCAACCATGGCCTTTCTTGATGGTTCACCAACAGAGCGATTGTGTCAGCCGATAGTAGATCACATCACCGAACGGGGTGGGGAAGTAAGATTAAATGCCCCCCTTAAAGAAATTCTGCTCAACGGAGATGGTACCGTGAGGGGATTCTTAATTCGGGGGTTAAATGGCGCAGAAGATGAAGTGTTAACGGCTGATTTGTATGTATCTGCCATGCCCGTTGACCCCTTCAAGGTGATGCTGCCAGAACCGTGGAAAAAAATGGAGTTTTTCCAGCAGTTAGATGGGCTAGAAGGAGTACCAGTAATTAACCTCCATCTCTGGTTTGATCGTAAACTAACAGAAATTGACCACTTACTATTTTCGCGATCGCCCCTCCTCAGCGTTTATGCTGATATGAGCAACACCTGCCGTGGATATGCTAATCCCGATCGCTCAATGTTGGAATTAGTTCTAGCTCCAGCAAAAGATTGGATCTCTAAATCCGATGAGGAAATTGTTGATGCCACCATTGCTGAACTAGAAAAACTCTTTCCCCAACACTTTGGTGGGGATAATCCAGCCAAGCTGCTGAAATATCATGTGGTGAAAACGCCGCGTTCAGTTTACAAAGCGACTCCAGGTCGTCAACAGTACCGTCCTTCGCAAAAAACTCCCATTGCCAACTTCTATTTGACAGGGGATTACACCATGCAACGCTATTTGGCCAGTATGGAAGGGGCCGTACTTTCTGGTAAGCTTACAGCGCAGGCGATCTCGGAAGCAATCCCGGTGGACACTGCAAACAAACCGCAAACGCTCACCCGATCGCCCGCAACGAATGCTGCAACTGCCTGATTCACCCCCGCGCATGAAAACGCTGGTCTCTGTAGACGATTCCTACAAACTTTGTCGGCAACTTATCGCCAAGTATTCCGCGACTTTTTACCTGAGCACTTTGCTCCTGAGCAAAGAAAAGCGTCCCGCTGTTTGGGCAATTTATGCTTGGTGTCGCCGTACAGATGAACTGGTAGATGGCCCTGCATCTGCTATGACTACGCCAGAAACCCTAGATCTATGGGAGAAGCAGCTAGAATCAATTTTTGCTGGGCATCCAGTAGAAAATTTTGATGTGGCTTTAGTGGATACTGTTAAACGCTTTCCGATGGACATTCAACCCTTTCGGGATATGATTGCCGGTCAGCGCATGGACTTATATCGCAGTCGCTATGAAACGTTTGAGGAATTATACGTCTACTGTTACCGCGTTGCTGGCACTGTCGGTTTAATGTCCACGGCGATCATGGGGTTGGATGATACCAGAAATACAGCGCCGTGGCACCGTACACAACAGTCGTATGTTCCAGTTCAAGAAGAAATTGCTTTAGGAATTGCCAAGCAACTCACCAATATCTTACGAGATGTTGGTGAAGATGCTAGGCGAGGACGAATTTATCTTCCCTTAGAAGATTTGGCACGTTTTAACTACACCGAACAAGATTTATTTAAGGGTGTAGTAGACGATCGCTGGCGTGCCTTAATGCAGTTCCAAATCTCACGGGCACGAGAATTCTACACCAAAGCAGAACGAGGAATTTCCTATCTTTCTGCTGATGCTCGTTGGCCTGTTTGGGCTGCGCTGATGCATTACAGCCAAATTTTAAACTTTATCGAACGCAACGATTATAATGTCTTCACTCAGCGCGCCTACGTCCCCCAGTGGAAAAAATTGCGTACCTTACCACTGGCTTGGATGCGAGCGCAAGTCCTCTAAATTTTAGTCAGTAGTCAGTAGTCAGTAGTTAACAATTATTTACTAAAATCCTTCCAGATGACTCTCTTTCCTGACTCCAACTTCTGAAAATACAGTTGACTAATGACTAATGACTAATGACTAAAAAATGTTTGACTTGTAAAGATGTATCTGCTACTATTGTTATTCGTGACCCAGGAGAGGTGGCTGAGTGGTCGAAAGCGGCAGATTGCTAATCTGTTGTACGGCAGGCAACTCCGTACCGAGGGTTCGAATCCCTCCCTCTCCGTTTTCCCAGCCACTAGAAGTAAGTGATGACACTGAGTTTGCATCACTTTTTTAGTTAATTAGGGATAATAAGTTTTTCTTAAACTAAAAAAATACGTCTTTAGGCATAAGTATTAATGTTGGCATCAACACCTCTATATCTTCAGGAGGATGATATTATTTATGCTTTGGAGTCTGTAAATATTAACCTAACCTCAAATATAGTTAGAATTTTACTTTCAGACTCCTAAAGAATAGAGGAGTGAAAGTAATTTATGCCAAGAATTAGTACAGCCTTAGCTTTTAGTGTAGCTACCTTAGCAGCTGGTTTTCTGTTGGGGGCTTGTAATGATACTACTAGCAACTCTAATAGTACAGGGAACACACAAGGCACTGCTACCCCAGCAACCAACTCAACTACTACAACTAATGCCAAGGGACTGAAAATCGGTTCCTTACTACCATCAACAGGCGATTTAGCATCTATCGGTCAGCAGATGGTGGGTTCAGTTCCCTTGCTGGTGGACACAGTCAATGCTTGTGGTGGCGTAAACGGTGAACCAGTCGCCTTAGTACCAGTAGACGATCAAACAGATCCGAAAGCAGGTGCAGCTGGGATGACCAAACTTGCAACCTTGGATAAGGTAGCTGGTGTAGTGGGTTCCTTTGCTAGTAGCGTTTCCACTGCGGCTATCTCAGTGGCGACACCGAATAAAGTGATGTTGATTTCCCCTGGGAGTACCAGTCCTGTGTTTACGGAAAAGGCTCAAAAAGGCGACTATAAAGGCTTTTGGGCACGCACTGCACCCCCAGATACTTACCAAGCACTAGCCTTGGCGCAACTCGCTAAGAAAAAAGGATTTAAACGCGTTTCTACAGTCGTGATTAATAACGACTACGGTGTTGGTTTTGAAAAAGCATTTGTACAAACTTTTGAAAAATTAGGTGGAACAGTAGTTAATAAAGATAAACCTGTCCGTTATGATCCTAAGGCTCAGACCTTTGATACTGAAGCGGCGGCGGCTTTTGCCGGCAAACCAGATGCCGTATTAGCAGTACTCTATGCGGAGACAGGAAGTATATTTCTCAAAACTGCTTACCAGCAAGGCTTAACCAAAGGAGTGCAAATTCTGCTGACTGATGGCGTAAAATCACCCACTTTCCCAGAGCAAGTAGGCAAAGCTAGTGATGGCAAATATATTTTAACTGGTGCGATCGGTACCGTTCCCGGTTCCGATGGTAAAGCATTAGAAGGCTTTAACAAACTCTGGAAAGAGAAAAAAGGTGGTTCCCCAGGAGAATACGCACCTCAAGCTTGGGATGCAGCTGCATTATTAGCATTAGCCGCACAAGCTGCTAAAGAAAATACAGGTGTTGGCATTGCTAGTAAAATTCGAGACGTTTCTAATGGGCCGGGTACAGAAGTTACTGATGTTTGTGAAGGGCTAAAATTGCTCAAAGAAGGTAAAAAGATTAACTACCAAGGCGCTAGCGGTAACGTTGATGTTGACGCTAATGGCGATGTGGTTGGTGTTTACGATGTCTGGACTGTGGGAGATGATGGCAAAATCACGGTGATCGATAAAGTTAATCCTAAATAGGGCTCTCTAATTACTCTTTCTAAGATACAAGGTTGGGTTGTAGCTTGCTTCCCTGTAGGGGTTATATCTCAATACAGTTCAGAGAAGATCATTAGTGATTGATTTGTCACTTGGGAAACAGCTAGCTCAATTGGGGGATTCTCCCCCAAACCCCCGATTGGGGGACGCAACCGTCCCCCAAACCCCCTCCAAAATTCAAAAATTGGATTTAGAAACCACTGAAGTTGTAGCCAACGCCTAACATCACGCCTATGTCAGTATTTTCAAAGAAGCCAGCATTGACAGACGCAGTGGCAGTAAATTGGGTATTGAGAGGAAAATCAAAGCCACCAGAGACTAAAAATGCGGCTTCAGAGTTATCACCAGTTTTAATTGCTGCACCTAATCCTATGTAAGGCGCAATTGGTAAGGGTTCACTAAATGGATCTGCTACCTGCTGAAAGGTAAAGTCATAGGTGAGGGGAAGTAGAATTGTGGTGTTGTCACCCAAAACTGCTGATGGTCGGAAAGATATAGCATTGCTCAATCCGATTTTACTAATGACAGCAAAGTTACCATCACCCAAAGCAGAGTCACTACCACTGACACCAATGTTACCTGCAAGACCAATATAGCTTCTACCACCACGGGTAGCTCTACCTGGTTCAATATCGGCTTGTGCTACTTGAGTAGTAGCTGGTTGAGCAATAGGCTGTTGAGCGGTCGGTTCCGAGTTTTGGGGAATAAAGCCGGCTGCTGAGGTGATTGCTGTACCTGGAATAGGTGTAACTATGCGATTAGCGGTTTGTTGTGTAGCAGCGTTAGGGAACTGCTGGGAAACGGTGAAATTTGTATTGGTTTGAGTAGGGGAATTTTGGCTTGTAGCTTCCTGTTCAGTAGTTGATTGGCTGGGAGATGCTACGGTTGTAGCAGCATTACTAAACTGCTGATTATTTGAGGAATCTACTGTTTGAGCGACAGCAGATAAGCTACTACCTAAGACTGCACAAGCTGCTAAACTTGGCAAGCAAAAAACAGCTTTACGAATAATAGTATTCACATTCACTCCTTACAAAATATTGCCACACATAAATAAACGGTTTTTGGTGTTAAGCCAAGAAATCTTGGTAACATCCAACCATTTAACACGAAAAAACTAATTCTCACACCCTGTATTTGACGGAATTATACTAATCCTTTCAGGGTTACGATGTTACTCAGAAAAGCTGTATAGTCCATGTCAATAAACCTCTCTTCTGGGAGAGGCTACACCCACAGGGTAGCGAACAGGAAAAAATGGCTACTCTTTTCCATGCTCACTGGTCATTCGTAGTGTCTCACAAATAATACCAATTTGAATAAATAATGTGATAAATACGTAGATTGGGATGAGTACGCCGCAATACTACAAGGGATAGCTTTTTAAACTCAAAATTAGTTGAGGGGAAAGGGTTAAAGGTTAAGAGTACTCCAAGTAAAAAAATGCTCAATTGTCATTGCGAATGAAGCAAAGCGGAATGAAGCAATCGCATAGACTCGCTCGTAGTTGCAAGATTTTGCGATTGCTTCTCTGCGAGACGCTACACTCCGTTTCGCTCGCAATGACAGGTTTTGGATCGTTTATTTTTTGGAACACTCTAAGGGTTAAAGGTTTTTTCTTTCCCTTGAACCATTCCCCTTTTTCCCCTTAACCGACAAGTATTGGAGTACGCCGTACTTTTCTAGTAGGAAATAGCAATTCCGCTCAGGAAATACTTAGAGCAATTTACTCATCATTCAAAGTTTCAATTAACAAATCGACTTGCTGCTGACGCTGCTGCAAAAAATTCTCGCATTGGCGCAAATTTTCTACAGCATTTGTAAATTGTGCAAATACTTCTTCTAATTCCAACTCGCCTGTCTCAATACGAGTAATAATTTGTTCGATTTCAGCCACTTTATCCTCATAATTCCAACCTGTGAGGGCATCAGAATTAGCAGGGTTCTTACGTTTAATCATCCTAATCTTTTACTTCTTTCACTTTCACTTTAACTTCTCCCTGTCCCAATTGAATCAATAACTCATCACCCACAGCTAAATCTGCAGCAGTTCGAGCGATCGCACCATTTTCTTGTCTGACTACGGCGTAACCACGCTGTAATACGGCTTTCGGGTCGAGAGTAGCTAATTTTTGCCTTAACATTTCTAGATGTTGGCTGGCTTGTTGCGATCGCCTTTTTGTGACTTGCACTAATTGCTGATGCTTCCAAGCTAGTCTTTGCTTTTCTTGTTGTAATTGCCGATCTAAGCGTAAATGTTGCAGCCGATTTTGCAATACTCGCAGCTTGTGTTCAGCAGCTTGTGTAGAGTAAAGTACCGCCTCTTGTAAAGCTTCCACTCGTTGCCGATGTTGAGTATACAATTCCGCCAGGGCTGGCACAACCAGTTCTGCCGCAGCAGTGGGAGTATGGACGCATACATCTGCAACTAAATCTGCCAAAGATTCATCTCGTTGATGACCAATGCCAGTAATTACTGGTATAGAACAATTAGCTAGCGATCGCACGACTCGTTCATCGTTAAAGCAAGCTAATTCCTCAACTGCGCCGCCTCCCCGTGACAAAATTAGCACCTCGGCTCGCCCATCCCGTTCTACGCGTTCAATAGCTTTCACTATCGATTCTGGTGCTTGCTCCCCCTGTACTGTCGCCGGAGAAAATAAAACCTGTAACCCTGGATACCGTTGTTTTAGGGTTCTTTGAATATCACCCCAAGCCGCAGCCGTTGGTGAAGTGATCACAGCGATGGTTTGGGGATGAGAAGGAAGCGATCGCTTTCTTTCGGGATCAAACAACCCCTCAGATAGCAAGCGGTTTTTTAACTGTTGGTAACGCAAAGCCTGTAAACCTTCACCAGCAGGTAAAGCTTGCCAAACAGATAGCTGATATTCTCCCCTTTGAGGATAAACTCTGAGACTACCTAAAATAATTAACTGCTCACCAGGAATAGGGATTTGCGCCAGTTTTGCCAATTGGCTATTCCACGCTACACATTTAATTCCAGCTGTACCATCGGGATCTTGCAAGGTGAAAAATAAACCACTGCGATGGTGATTAGCGCTGGAAACTTCTCCTGTTACCCAAACTTGTCGCAGTTGATGATCTTGTTCCAACAGCAAGCGGATGTAGTCAGTTAACCCAGCTACCGAAAGTGCAGTATCAGGAATTAAAGAGTTGACAAAATCGGAAGTCATACCATTTTGGATTTTAGATTTTAGATTTTGGATTGGAAATCGCCTTATAATTATGATTTTTGTAAATCAATTTTTTGCAATTACTTTTCAAATTTGTATCGTTAAAGACGCAACTCAAAATCTATCCAAATACTAGTAAATCGGTGTTTGCATACTTAACTTGCAATACTTCTAGATTAACCCTCTTCTAAGAAACAGAAATATTTCTTTACATCCATTGGGAATGCGATCACTTTCCTCGGACGCTTTTATCACTTTCGGGAGATAATAATCTGGAAAGCTTACAGCATAAGACTTTTACCAAAAAACCATGATTTTAGCCATTGTGTTAGAAAATAAACGCTCAAATGCCCGTTGTATCTAAAGTTCAAAATTTGGCTTTGATTTTTATTTTCCCAGAGTGACAAAACAAGGTTAAGCATTATCCACCCAGAAAGAGGATTTGGAGAAAAGGATACTTTTCCCCTTTCCCTTTTTCCCCTTCACCTTTCCCCCATATATTAACTGCGGTTGTCTATTTGGGCGCGTTGCAAATTCCCAGAAAAGTCAACATAAACACTTTTCCATTCAGTAAAAACATCTAAGGCTGTAGTACCAGCCTCTCTATGTCCATTGCCTGTTTGTTTGACACCACCAAAAGGTAAGTGTACTTCAGCACCAATAGTCGGGCCATTTATATAAGTGATACCTGCCTCAATGTCGCGCATAGCAGTAAAAGCGCGGTTAATGTCGCGGGTGTAGACTGAGGAAGATAGACCGTAATTGGTATCGTTGAGGACTGCGATCGCTTCTTCAAACGAGCTAACCTCAATTAATGCGACTACTGGCCCAAATATCTCTTCGCGAGCAACGCGCATTTCCGGGGTCACATTATCCAAAATTGTCGGTTTAAAGAAGTTACCGTTTTTTAATTGCCCCTCGCTGGCAATTTCTCCACCAATTAACACTTTTGCTCCTTCTTCACGGGCAATATCTAAATATTTATTGACTCTTTGCAACTGCGATGCATTAATTAACGGCCCGATATCTATATCTGGATCGGTTCCAGCCCCTAAGCGTAATTTGCTGGTACGCTCGTAAAGCATGGCAGTAAATTTTTCTTTGATGTCACGATGCAATATTAAACGACTAGTAGCTGTACATCGTTGTCCCGCAGTCCCAAAGGCTCCCCAAACTGCACCATCTAACGCCAGTTCCAAATCTGCGTCTTCCATGACAACTTGGGCGTTTTTACCACCCATTTCTAAACAAACGCGCTTGTGAGTGCGTCCGCAAGTTGCACCGACAAATGCACCTGTTTCGGAAGAACCAGTAAAAGATACTAAATCAACATCAGGATGCTCGACTAAGGCTTTTCCAGCTTCTTCTCCGACACCATGAACTAGGTTAATTACTCCTGGTGGTAAACCTGCGGCGGCAAAAATCTCCACTAATTTTGTTGCACAAGCTGGGGTATCTTCAGCAGGTTTGAGGATAACGGTATTACCACATACTAAGGCTGGCATAGCTTTCCAGCAGGGAATCGCCACGGGAAAATTCCAAGGAGTAATTAAAGCACATACCCCTATTGGCATTCTCACCGTCATAGCAAATTTATTGGGCATTTCTGAGGGTGTAGTTTGCCCGAATAATCGCCGCCCTTCACCAGCACTATAAAAGGCGCAGTCAATACCTTCTTGCACATCGCCTCTGGCTTCAGTCAAGGGTTTACCCATTTCGCGACTGATTAACTGAGCGAGTTCTTCTTTGTGCTGAAGCAATATTTCCCCGACACGAAAAATATATTCGGCTCTAGCTGGGGCGGGAACTTGTCGCCAACTGCGGTAAGCTTGGCGGGCGGCGGCTACTGCTTGATTAACATCATCTGCTAAGGAACGGGGGAAGGTAGCAACAACTTCATTCTTATCAGCAGGGTTGCGACTTTCTAAAGTGGCTCCCCCTAAAGCACTCAACCATTCACCGTTGATGTAATTGCGGCAACTTAAGGCAGTAGTCATTTTTAAGACCTCCAGCTCTACATCCACTGGAACTTTTGTACTAAGTGTGCCGTGCTTTAGAGGTTGTCGTCAAGTGTTGGGCATTGGGCATGGGGCATTGGGCATTGGGCATGGTAATTGATAATGGTAAGTACTTGGACAAAAATATTTACAGTCATTGCGAGCGAAGCGAAGCAATCCCAGCCCTTGCGATTGCTTCATTCCGCTTCGCTCCATTCGCAATGACTTTGTGTAATTAATTCTGTCAGACTACTTATTTATCTCCTTTTACCCTTCCCCTTTTCCCTCATCCCCCTCTGCTTTACTTCATAGCTGCTAAAGTCCGCCGTCCAATGATGCCGTCTGCTCTTAAGCCTTTGGATTTTTGGAATTTGATGACTGCGGAGCGTGTTTGTTTATCAAATACACCATTAACATTTCCGGTGTACAACCCTTGTTGCTTTAAAAAGTTTTGAGCAGTTTTAACTCCTTCTCCCTTGCTACCTAACTGGAGTGTAGTGGTTGGCTTTGCTGCAGTGTTGGTAGTTGTTATAGCGCTAGGCTTTTTAGTTGTATTGGTTGTTGGCTGGCTAGTTTGAGTAACTGGGGTAGTGCTAGCAGGATTTTGAGTTTTATTCGCAGTTTTGGAGAAGGCTGGAAAAGCAGTGGCTAAAGTTAGTACAGGAATTAAAGTAAGTACTTTCCAATTCATAGTTCTAGTTCCTATTAAACAGAGATTGTGATGTGCAGTGTCATCGTGTCAGGCCTATGACGCGATCGCAAATCTCCTGAGTAAATCCTGGTGCTTTTTATAGCCAAATATTATTTACTCAATTAGATATGGAATAAGCATCACATATCTAATTGACAAGGCTATTGCAGAACTATGACGAAGCTATGACCAATTTTTTTCAGTATTTCTATTAGTAAAGAAAAATACTTTTATTTTTGGATATTAATTAATACTACTTAATTTTTAAATTAAGAAAGTAACGTTTAATCTGAGTTCTTACACTTTAAATCTGTTACTAGATTGTAGAGAATTAGTAACAATCATCAACTGTGTCTGCTAAGGCAGACGAAATGGGAATAAAGACTAGGTACTACAGACAAGAATGTTTTCTGAGAACTTATAACTAAGAATTTTTCCAGCTTGGTGGGGGAGTACAGGATTTTAGAGCCATATATAAGGAAATGAGTGGAGGATTTTTCTCCTCCATGACCCATTTCCTAATCTCTAGTTTCCATTAAATATGAATTCCACATTCAGTTTTGCCGGTTCCCCGCCAGCGTCCAGCGCGTTCGTCTTCACCTTCGCCTACTTTGGTGGTGATTGGTTCGTCACCAATGCTGGGATAGCCTTGGTCATGTAGAGGGTTGTAAATTACGCCATGTTCTGCCACGTAAACCCAGCTTTGTTGGCGTGTCCAGGCAGCTAAAGGATTTACTTTCAAGCGTCCTTGACCATCTAATTCAAATACAGGCATATTAGCACGGGTAACAGCTTGGTCACGGCGACGACCAGTAATCCAAGCAACTGTATTGAGTTCGTCTAAACCTCTTTGCAAAGGTTCGATTTTTGTAATGTGGTGGAATTTAGTAATATCTCTGTCCCAAAGTGCATCGCCGTATTTTGCGTTAAAAGCTTCACGGCTATCTACATCTGGGGTTTTGTAAGTTTGTAGATCTAGGTTATAAATTTCTTTACTTTTAGCAACTAGTTCTAAGCTTTGGGGGAAGTGGAATAGGGTATCGAGAAAGATAACGGGGACTGGATGCTTCAGTTCACTATAAAGAATGTGGGTAATTATCATGTCATCCACGTTAAAGGCGCTGGTTTGCACCAATCCCGTGGCGATATTTTCTACAGACCACGCCAGTATGTCTTTTGGGGTAGCAGTTTCAAATTGTTGGTTTAACTGTTCTAAATCAAACTCTTTGGTTTGGTTTGGCGATACCGTGGAAACTGTCATGATAATTTTTAGGTAAATGGGTCTTTTACTTCAATAAAATTTATTTTACCCCAAATGGGTAATACAAAGGCACATAAATCGCTAGGGTATCAGTTATTTGTAAAACTTATAGTTTATAGAATTTATACCTATATTGGTAAATATATGGGGATTGGGGATTGGGGATTGGGGATTGGGGATAAGGGAGATGAGGAGGATGAGGGAGATGAGGAGGATGAGGGAGAAAGAACAATTACCCATTACCCATTACCCATTACCCATTACCCATTACCCATTACCCATTACCCATTACCCATTACCCATTGCCCATTGCCCAATCAATGCCCCATGCCCCACGTAAGTGAATACCACAGGTTTTACTAAGATAAATTGCGTTAGATAAAGTTTTACCGCACTTATATAGATATTAAATTATGAGACTGGTATTGTTAATGAATCCTTAACTTTGATGTGGATTCTAAGAAAATGAATAAGTCAAAAACTCCTGGATCTTTTGGTGAATCTATAGTTATGGGCGCTCTCATCATGTTGACCAGTGTGAGCATTATCACCATCATGAGTGCATTTTAAGATAATAAAAATAAATTTTAGCAACGAAACTTTACAAAGCTCCTCTGAAACTGAGAGGGGCTTTTACATTTTGTAGTCTAGGCAGTTAGCGATCGCTTAAATTAGCGTTAAGTAATTTTGTGAGTTTGGTCAGTATTCACACTGAGGTGATTATTGGTGCAAGATATCAAGGAACAAGAAGATAATTTTTATCTCTCTGGTGAACTAATGAGGTAATTTTTGCCAGTCACTATATGTTGGACTTGCTGATTCAAAACGGGTTGATTTTCGATGGTTTAGGATCTGCACCTATACGTGGGGATATTGGAATTCAAAATGGCCGGATTGTAGGTATTGCTCCTAGCTTATCTACCCCAGCGCGTGAAGTAGTTGATGCTGCTGGATTGTGGGTTACACCGGGATTTATCGATATTCATACACATTACGATTTAGAGTTAGAGATTGCACCAGGATTGAGCGAATCGGTGCGTCATGGTGTTACCAGCGTGGTGATTGGCAATTGCAGTTTATCTGTTGCCATTGGTGAAGCTCAAATGCTGGCAGATATTTTTCAGCGAGTCGAAACATTATCTCATCGGTTAATTGCCAAATGGTTGAACAAGTCAATATCTTGGCAAACACCAGCAGAATATTTACAGCATTTACAACAGTTACCACTAGGGCCAAATGTTGCGCCTTTATTTGGACATAGTGCTTTACGCGCTCACGTTATGGGGTTGGAACGCAGCTTAACCGTTCAGCCGAGCAGATTTGAGCTAAAACTGATGCAGCGCATAGCAGCAGATGCTTTAGACGCGGGATTTGTCGGGATTTCTATTGATATGTTTCCTTGGCATAGGATGAGTGGCGAATGGCAAGGTTATACAATTCCCTCACAACACGCGAAATTTAAAGAATATGCGATGCTGGCAAAGCTTTGTAAGCAGCGCGATCGCGTTTTTCAAGTCACTCCTAATTTACAAAAGCTGGCTTCTTTTGTAGAGATTCTGCGTATGGGTTCGGGGTTTGGCAAGCGACTGCGGCTAACTGTCCTCTCTGCTTTGGATGCTGTACATAATCGCCAACTCTGGCGCACATTTTCCCCTCTTCTATTCATTTGGAATCGGCTTCTTAATGGTAATGTGCGCTTTCAAACGCTAACAGAACCATTCACAATTTATTCTGATGGCCCTGTTACTCCCTTATTTGAAGAATTTGCAACAGGCGCACAACTAAATGGTTGTGAGTCACGCCAAGAAAGACAAAAATTATGGCAATCTGAAAGTTTTTGTCGTCAATTTCGTCAAGAATGGCTCAGTAAATGGCGAAATTCTTTTCATCGCCAGTTAGATTTGATAGAAGTTGTTGACTGTCCCGAAGCAAGTTGGCAAGGGTTGAGTTTTGCAGAAATTGCCCGCCAAAAGCAACAGGAACCTGTAGATTTGTTTATGCAGGCGTTGCAAGAATACGATACAGATTTGCGTTGGGTAGCAACAGGAGCCAACGATCGCTTAAAACCCCGTTTAGCGATGATGCAGCACCCGCATATTTTCCCTGGATTTACTGATGCTGGCGCTCATGTGCGTAACTTGGGATACTATGATGGCGCGTTGTCTTTGCTGAAGCAGGCTGTAACAACGAATTTTCTGACACCGGAAGCGGCGATTTTTCGAGTTACAGGAGAACCTGCAACTTGGTTTCGGCTGGATACGGGAGTGCTGAGAGTTGGTGCGAAAGCAGATATAGTTTTACTCAACCCCAATGCGCTCAATCAAGCAATCAGTCCTCAGGTGGAAATATTAGATCCTGTGTTGGATGGTGAACCTCGGATGGTGAAGCGCGGTTCAGATGAGATTGTGCAAGCGGTTTATATTAATGGAGTTCGGGTTATTTCTAAGGGAGAGGTGAGCGATCGCTTAGGGAGTGAAAGATTGGGAAGTATTTTGTCTCCGTTGTCATGAGAGTATGTCACGCAGACACAGAGAGTGCTATCAAAGAACTTGTTTGGATCGCATATTAAAGCAATATTTTCCGACAACTGCTTATCTTACAATAGACACTAAACCTTAAATTTGCTCTAGCAGGCGATGGACACTACAGATAATTCCCCTATTGAGGATAAAGAGTCAGAGGTTTTGGTATCTGTGACAGAACTACAGCGTCAGCTTAATGACTTACTCAAGCAACTATCGCCAGAACGATTACAGGTACTTGCTGATTTTGCGGCTTACTTAGCAAATGCTGAAAGCGAAGCAGCAACCCAAGAACTTTTGGCAATTTCTGGATTGTTAGAGCGAGTTAAGCAAAATCAAGCTACCTCTAAAAGCGAGTACAAAAATTGGAGAACCCTTCGTTCTGATGTATGAAGTTCTTCTCCATCCCGATGCCCAAAAGGTTTATATTAATGCTGACAAAGCCCTAGGAAAGAAAATTGCTCGATGTTTACAACAGCTAGAGCAAACTCCCCTGTTGCACCCCAACATTAAAGCCCTAAAAGGAGATTATGCAGGGTAATACCGCTACAGAATTGGGGATTACAGGGTGATCTATTCGATAGATGATGAACTCGCGCAGGTGTTTGTTGTGGCGATCGCCCATCGCAGTGAAGTTTATGAGTCATGAAGGTGATGAGCGATCGCTTAGGGCGTGAAAAATTGGGAAGCGTTTTGTCTCCGTTGTCATGAGAGTATTTCACGCAAAGGGAAGTTTGATTAAATTCTATGCAACCACTGTTTTGGATCGCGTTTTGCATGGAAGCAAGCAAGTACAAAAACAGTATCTTGCTCAAAAACGTAAAGAATGATGTATGGGAATCGACGGATTAATGCTCTTCTTACTTGTTTGTGGATGACTTGGTAAGCCTAGGGTTTTCGTGTAATTCCTGACAGACAAACATCAACTGCACGAACAAACTCAGAACCTAAACCGGAATTCTGGGATTCGTACCACTCAAAAGTATCCTGAATATCGTATTCTGCTTCTGGCTGAATAATCAGGTTATAGTTCATCGGGAAAAGCCTAACCGTTTTTTAACCTCTTCCCAACTAGAACCATTTGCGGGGTTTTTCTTGTAAATTTCTAAGCGCCGATCTAGTTCCTGTTGTTGCGCTTCACTCAAGGGAAGCTCCTCTTGCTGTTCTAAAATGCTATCCCATAAATCTTCAGCAAGTTGGATACGTTCTGCAACGCTGAGTTCAGAAATTTCAACTTTCAACAATGGATGGGAACTCATGAGTTCAGAGTGAGGGTTTAGCCTTTACCTAATATTACAGTATTGCGGCTTGAGGTGTGGGAAAGTTGCTAGCGATCGCATCCCAAAAGCTTATATAAAAAGTAGTATAATTATTTAGTATACAGTAATCAGCAATACTTCCTTTCTTTAATCCCTAACTGATAATTTTATTAATTAAAAATTGATTGTGACTGATAGAATTAAATTTTTGTTATCTGAATAATCCCAATTCAAATAGTGTTGGCGATAGATAAATCATGCGGAGGATATAGCACCGTTTCCTACATATCTGTAATATCTTTTTTTTAATTAGTATGATGTAATGACTAAACTAGAAATCATGTTGAGAAATAATCTATCTACGGCATGATGAAGATAACTTCTTAATCGCTTTATAGTATTTTAACGATGCCCACGTTAAGATTGATGCGGCAAGTATGATAACTCGCTAAAGTAATACTAAAAATTGCGATCGCTTGTGTTAAATCTATTAAAAATTTGCATCAGAATCATGTTTCCTGCTGTGAATTCCATTACGACAGCAGAATTTGCTAAATGGCGATCGGATTCTGCCAAGCTACAACCTTTAGTGCTAGATGCACGCAGTCCAGCAGAGTATGGAGTCAGTCATCTCAAATCAGCAATACGTATCGATCCGATTATTTTACACTCAAAAAAGGCTTTGAGGATTTCAAAAGATAGCCCTATTGTTGTGTACTGTTCAATTGGTTATCGTAGTGCCAAAATTGCTCAACAGCTTCAAAAGCAAGGTTTTACCTCTATTTATAACTTAAGCGGAGGTATTTTTGAGTGGGCAAATGAAGGACGACCTATTTTTAAAGATGACAACCATCAAACAGAGTTTGTGCATCCTTATGATGCAAAATGGGGAAAAATGCTGAAAGCTAATTACCATCCTCAAAATTGCTCTTATCTCGCTTCTCGATGACAACAAAGCGGCAAAGGAGAGAAAGATAATTAGCAAAAAATGATAGCTTTGCTCCTCGACTTGTTTTTTGAGTTGGATGGATGATGAAACCCCAATACGGTTCGGATAAGTATTTTGCATCTCTCTCGTGATTTGGGAAAAGGGTAATGGGAAAAGGGTAAGGGTGAATTCAATCCTTTTCCCCTTTTCCCTTTCCCCCTTAACCGAACTGTATTGGGCACTGCCTTGTCTTTACAATTATCTGTACCTCACCAACTTGCAATCTGCTGTAAGATTTACTTTATAAATAAATACAGTTCAGTTCAGTTAAGAAAATTAATTGATAACAAAACCAAAAAACTAGTTATTCAACAACAAAACAGAACAATCATTTTGGAGGGGGTTTGGGGGACGCAACCGTCACCCAATCGGGGGTTTGGGGGAGAATCCCCCAATTCTTCTAGCTTCTTTAATAAGTGACCGAAGCGATTTTAGATTTTAGATTTTAGATTTTGGATTAAATGAAAATTTGAAATCTAAAATATTTGGTCTCAAGCCTCTGGGTTAACCCAGAAGAAAAACAAAAATTTTTCAATATTTAAGCCTCTTCTTTATAAGGAGAGGTTAATCCAAAAGACGCTCGCGGACTCGCTAACGCTGCGCTATCGTAAATCCACGCATCCAAAATTGAATGACAAATCAATGGCTAATAAGCTTAACTGAACTGTATTACTTTATAAATGGTCTCTAATTATTTTTATCTCCAAACTCCATAAAAAAAGAAAGAAGATGTAAAAATATCTTCTTTCTTGACCTTTTATTTAATGAATTAATCTTCGCTCAGGACTGAGTACTCCGAGTTAACCTTCTTCTTGATTCTCAACTTTACGGCCAGGAGAAGATTCATACAAAGCATCTAGCTGTTGGCGCGCATCTTCGACGTTGATTGACCGCATCACTAATAATGGTTCTTTAATTAAGTTACCTGCATTATCTAATAATTCTGGATGTGGCGGAAAATGCTTGTTAACTGAGGGATAGCCATATCTCCCCTGGTTTCTAGTTGCTGGATAATTGCGCTCTCGATCAAAACTAAACATGATCAGATTGCGAATTAAATTAGCAACAGCGATAACGGCAAGAATTGTAAAAGCAAGAATGTAAAGCAGGTGTAACATCGGGTTATCCTCCAGAGGAAGCAAGTTCTAAAAGTTTTTACTGTAACTTTTCGCTTTACTAGTAATTAAAATTACATATAGAGCGAATGGCTGAAGCACATTGATATGTCTAGGTTTCGCAGGGGGGAATGTATTGACCGTTATCCAAACCACGGTAGCATGTTATACATTTTTTTCTGTTTTATTCAAAATTTATTAAGGATTGATTACTAAATATCGAACTGAAATATTGCGTTGCTTTTTTAATTAAGTCTACCGAACTTAATGAAAAAAAACTTCACTCTCACACATCTCTTTCTTTATGGAAGCGTATTGCCACTTTCCAGCATTCTGTCACTAATTCGTGCCAAGGCTTAATTGTTGCCATTTCAATACCAACTTGCCCATCAGTTGCACTGAACATCATCTTTGCTGTATTGAGTTCATCCTGGGCTTGCTGGATTCTGAGAAGCAAGTCTGATTTGTCTTGCTCACTCATAAATGAAATTTGCTCGGTTTCGAGAAATTTACGCGATCGCGTAAACCAATACTGAAAATCCTCTAACAGAGGTTCCAATAAAGCTTTGAGCACTTCAGCCCCTGGTAAATTTGAGTCTCGCATAAATGAGAAGCATACGTCTATCTTTCTTTATAATATTAACCTTATTTACAATTCTTAATATTATATTTTAACCCCTCCCCAGATAGATGTAAAGGAGATTGTAGCTTATGATACTTTTTTCTATTTTATCCTTATTCCCAAAGATTTGCATAGATCCTCCAATGAGAATGTTGCAAGTGAAATAATTATAGAAGCAAGAAAAAGTCAACTGCGATCGTTGTAAGGTAAATTCACTCGCAGGATAGATTCTAATATTAAAGATATATTGAGAATTTTTGATTTTATGTAATTAGCAAGTAAGTTTATGTTGATCCCCTATGGAAAGTTCCTACAATTCCTGGCGCGTAGTGTCTTTTAGCCTGTAGGTTGTGTTGAGTATAAGTGAAGTCAACCTACTTCTGCAAAATGCCAAAAAGTCTCACTCAATACTTTTAATTAAAAATCAAAAATCTAAAATTAAAATATTAAAGGCAAAATAATACGAATACAAAATTAAAATAAGTAAAATTGCTGGGAATTGCTAGAACTGTTTGCAGTACACAAGCTTAACCTAAAATCTAAAATTCCAACTTGGTATAACTCCCCTGGCTTAGAGAACCAGGAGTGTTAAACAAAATGCCTACCTGCATGATTACAAACGCTGGAGTATGTTTAAACCGTGGGTATCAGTACCGCAGGTATTGTAAAGACTATATTCGTTAGCCAAATGTTGTATTTGTTCTGATTCTAAAGAACTTGGTCTCCAAGGGTTCGGGTTATTGTAAGCGTAGAAAGTTTCTACACCATCGATTCCCCTTTCCGCAGCAGCAGGAATTAAATCTAAGTGCGATCGCCTAAAGCGTGCTGGGTGAGCTAATACTGCTAATCCCCCCGCCTCATGAATCGCAGCAATGACGTTATTTGCTTGGTATTCTGCGCCTGTTGTGGCTTTTCTTTGCAAATAAGGTTTCATGCTATGGTGTTCTGGCTGGAAAGAGTAAGCCAGAATATGAACTTCTACATCTAAAAGGTTGGCATTAATTTCTACACCAGTCCACAGATGGGGAGCGCTTGCACCCGGATTATTCCACTTCCAGTCTTCTAACCAAGCTTTGGCAACTTGGTATCCACCAATACTATGATGATCGGTGATTGCTAGTCCTTGTAAACCAATAGCGATCGCCTGTTCCATCAATGTATTTGGCTGCAATCTGCCATCAGAGTGAACAGTATGTATATGAAAATTAAATGACCTCGGACAACTTTGAGCATTAATATTTTGGAATACTTGCTTTAAAATTTCCGTGGAAGCTGAAGTCCGAGCAAAATTTACAACCATAACCCCTCAAAGACAAAATACATTGTTCTCAACACAGGAACACGCCGCATATTTCTAGATGAAAAACCACTAACACCATAAGCTAGTGTCAGTATTTTCTCGAATTCGACCGCAAATTTTTCAATATGTTAAGACTACGTTAGCAAATCTCAACGCTGACGGGCATGAGTATTTTCGATTGCATTTATCAGCATAGGTAACAAATAAGTCGAAACACTTATTCATTCCATAGAGATTAGTTGACAGGTGACTGCAACAGTTAACAGTCAACCGTCAACTATCAACACAATTCAATATGCTTTGTTCGATGTGCAACAGCCGATCAATGTTCAATATTTTTCGGTTAAGGGTAAAAAAGCGAAGGGGAAAGGGAAAAGAAGATATCTTTAACCTTTTCCCCAAACCCAATGGTGATGTAAAAATGCTTAACTGCGTAGTATTGGATGAATATTGTGATTTAATCAAGCAATCCGACTAATGAATTATCACCAGTAATTACTTCACCAATGGCAAAAGTAGGAATATCTTGTGATTGAAAGAAGGTTATTACTTGGTCAGCGCTATTTGGTGGGACTAATAGCACATAGCCAATACCCATATTGAAGGTATTATACATTGCTTCATCGTTCACTCCTCCAGCTTCGGCTATCCACTGAAATAGTGGAGGAGTTATCAAATTATGGCGATTGATTTTAATTGCTTGACCTTTGCTTAAACATCTGGGTAAATTTTCTGGCAAACCACCACCTGTAATGTGTGCCATACCGTGAATTTCTAAACTAGCTTGACGTGCAGCTAGGATAGGTTTGACATAAATGCGCGTCGGTTTGAGGAAAGCTTCTCCAATGGTTTCGCCACCTAATGATTCTGGGCGTTCATTCCAATCGAATTTGTGATCGCTCACAATCTTTCGTACTAAACTTAAGCCATTACTATGCACACCAGAACTAGCAAGAGCGATCGCAACATCTCCTACTTGTACCTGGGAACCATCAAGCATTTGGCTTTTTTCTACAATCCCTACACAAAATCCCGCCAAATCATACTCACCGACTTGGTAAAAACCTGGCATTTCTGCGGTTTCTCCCCCCAGCAAAGCACAACCAGCTTGCTGACACCCAGCCGCAATTCCTGCAACTACCTCAGTTAATTGCTCTTTATCCAGCTTACCTGTTGCCAGATAATCTAAAAAAAACAGCGGTTCGGCTCCAGATGTCAGTACATCATTAACGCACATCGCCACCAAATCAATACCTACAGTATCGTGGCGGTTAAGAACTTGAGCAATTTTGAGCTTTGTCCCAACACCATCTGTTCCAGAGACTAATACTGGTTCCTGATAACCCCCTGGAAGCTGAAAACAACCACCAAAACCACCTAGTCCCCCAAGTACTTCTTTTCTAAAAGTACTGTGAACCAAATTGCGAATTTTATCTACAAAGGCTCGCCCAGCCTCAACATCTACCCCAGCGTCCCGATAATCCATTCCTGACTGCTTCCTGACGGCACTGTTTTCAATTCACTCTAGTTAAGTAGAGTAAAGCTTTAACAACCTTGAGGTGAGCCATTAAGACTCACCCAAGTTAAACTATACCAACAAAGCCTGCTGTTCTATAGAAATCACGCGCCCTTCATCCTCAAAACCCGCAATTTGATCGAAGTTCAAATACCGATATAAATTGTCGGCAAAAGGATGAATTTTATTCGCCACAATATCCAAGTATTCTTGTACTGTGGGAATGCGTCCTAACAATGCACAAACTGCGGCTAATTCGGCAGAACCTAAATACACTCTTGCACCTTTACCCATGCGATTATTAAAGTTGCGGGTAGAGGTGGAAAATACAGTTGTGCCATCAGCAACTCGTGCTTGATTACCCATGCATAAACTACATCCTGGCATTTCTGTCCTAGCACCCGCAGCACCAAAAATGCTATATACACCTTCTTCTTTTAATTGGTGTTCGTCCATGCGGGTTGGGGGTGCTATCCACAGGCGTGTTTTGACTTCACCTGCGCCTTCCAATACTTTCGCTGTTGCGCGATAATGACCGATATTTGTCATACAAGAACCAAGGAATACTTCTTGTACTGGATCATTAGCAACTTCCGATAATAATTTTACATTATCGGGGTCATTGGGAGCAGCAACAATTGGTTCTTTGATTTCGTTCAAATCAATTTCAATTATTTCGGCATACTCGGCATCTGCATCAGCTTCAAGTAATACGGGATTGGCTAACCATTCTTCCATTTTGGCGATGCGGCGGAGAATAGTACGCTCATCGTGGTAGCCTCTGGCTATCATATTCTTTAACAGCGAGATGTTAGAACGCAGATATTCAGCAATTGTTTCTGTACTCAGTTTAATTGTGCAACCGGCACAGGAACGTTCTGCTGATGCATCTGTTAATTCAAAGGCTTGTTCAACTTTTAAATCGGGTAAGCCTTCCAGTTCTAAAATCCGTCCTGAGAAGATATTTTTCTTGTTTTCTTTCTCTACTGTTAGCAATCCTTTTTGAATGGCGACGTAGGGAATAGCGTTAACAATATCTCTGAGGGTAATACCTGGTTGTAATTCTCCTTTGAATCTTACCAAAACTGATTCTGGCATATCCAAAGGCATGACACCTAAAGCGGCGGCAAAGGCTACTAACCCGGAACCTGCGGGGAAGGAAATACCTAGGGGAAAGCGGGTGTGAGAGTCGCCACCTGTACCGACGGTGTCGGGTAGCAGCATCCGGTTTAGCCAAGAGTGAATGATACCATCACCGGGGCGTAGGGCTACGCCACCACGTTGGGCAAAAAAGTCTGGTAAGTCGTGGTGAGTTTTGATATCTACTGGTTTGGGATAAGCTGCGGTGTGACAGAAACTCTGCATTACCAAATCAGCGCTGAAACCAAGACAGGCGAGTTCCTTTAACTCGTCGCGGGTCATGGGGCCTGTGGTATCTTGGGAACCAACAGTTGTCATGATGGGTTCGCAAGATGTACCAGGGCGCACACCGGCTAATCCGCAAGCTTTCCCTACCATTTTTTGGGCGAGGGTGTAGCCTTTACCTGTATCTTCCGGTGCTTGGGGACGAATAAATAAGATGCTGGGTTCTAAACCGAGTGCTTGGCGGGTTTTGTCGGTGAGGGTACGCCCAATTAATAAAGGAATACGTCCACCTGCACGGACTTCATCAAGGATGGTATCGGGTTTGAGGTTGAAGGTGGAAATCACATCACCTGCTTCGTTGGTGATTTCGCCTTTGTAGGGATGGATGGTAATCACGTCACCTGTTTCTAACTTGGTGACATCACACTGAATTGGCAAAGCACCAGCATCTTCAGCTGTATTAAAGAAGATTGGCGCGATCGCACCACCTAAAATATATCCCCCAGCGCGTTTGTTGGGAACAAAGGGAATATCATTACCCATGTGCCACAATACGGAATTGATGGCAGATTTCCGGGAGGAACCCGTACCCACTACATCCCCGACGTAAGCCACAGGATGTCCTTTTTTCTTTAAATCGGCAATGGTTTTTAAGCTTCCCGGTTGCCGTGACTCTAGCATCACTAAGGCGTGTAAGGGAATATCCGGGCGAGTGGTAGCACTTTGGGCGGGGGATAAGTCGTCGGTGTTGGTTTCCCCAGGAACTTTGAAGACTGTAACGGTAATTGTCTCTGGGAGTTGGGGACGAACAGTAAACCACTCAGCTTCCGCCCATGAATCTATGACGCGTTTGGCATAGGGATTGGTTTTGGATAGTTCCAAAACATCATGGAAAGCATCATACACCAACAAAATTTTGCTGAGAGCGTTGGCGGCATAAGCAGCGATGGGTTCCTTTCCTTGTCCCTGCATGACTAAAGGAGTTTCAGCAGAGTCTGATACAGAGACAGTGGGAGTTTGCAGCAATTCAATTAAAGATTGCACATTGTAGCCACCTACCATCGTTCCCAGTAATTCTACTGCTTGGATGGGTGAAATTAAGGGGCTTTTGGTTTCACCTTTGGCAATGGCTGTGAGAAACCCTGCTTTGACATAAGCTGCGGCATCAACTCCAGGGGGTATGCGATCGCGCAATAAATGCAATAATGTATCTTCTTCACCCTTGGGCGGATTCTTCAGTAATTCGCACAACTGGGAAGTTTGCTTGGCATCTAGCGGTAAGGGGGGAATTCCTAATTCAGCTCTTTCTACAACGTGTTGACGATATGATTCCAACATTCTACACTCCAAGATATTAGCCAAAAATGGTTTTAGTGTTTATAATCACTGCCTATATTTCAGGAGAACTCAAGCTTACAAGTCTTCTTTCACGGTATCAACTGGTAATGAGTCTCCCTACTTGAAGTTTTTGGTCTGGCCAGGACTTATAATTATCACTGTATAGCTACTTCTGCCAATAAATCTATTTGAAAATAATTTTTGGGTTGGCATTTCTCGACTTGGTTGTGTGTCTATTCATCAGATAAAATATTTCCTTTGTTAGTTAAATTACATTCTTTTTGTATATGTCCAAAACATACACCGTTGAAATCATCCATCAAGGTGAGAGCCACACTTTACAAGTCCCTGAAAATGAAACTATCTTAGCAGTTGCCGATCAAGCTGGTTTAGAATTACCTAGTTCTTGTCATGCAGGTGTTTGTACAACTTGCGCGGGTAAAATTATCTCCGGTTCTGTGGATCAAACTGATGGTATGGGCGTTAGTCCAAATTTACAAAAACAAGGTTACGTGTTGCTTTGTGTAGCTAAACCTCTGTCTGATATCAAATTGGAAACAGAACAAGAAGATACACTTTATCAGTTGCAATTTGGCAAAGACTAATTAAAGAATGAAGTATAAAGGCTAAAGGATGAAAATTTGACAGAAATTTCTCTTTTAATACTTCATCCTTTATGCTGATATCAGTTATTCTAGAAAGCAATAATAACAAGGATAGGCGAGAATGACTACTCATTTTATTACCGCAGAAATTGACCTCCAAGAAACTCCTACAGAGTTAGAGCAAGCAATCGCCGCAGAATTAGAAAAACAGGGTGAACCTTTACGTTGGGCAATTACCTCTGTGGATACAGAACAGGAAAAGGTTACTGTAGAAGCTGTAGTGACTACAGCAACTGCAGAATAATTACTAATTCGTAATTCGTAAGTCGTAATTTAGAGAACAGTATCAGACCCTTGATTTAGCAATCGAGAAGTTAAACACATGGTGATGAATGTTTTAAAAACCGCGTGTCTGAAAGCATAGGAAAATAATTACGAATTACGAATTATTAATTACGAACTATTTTATGCAACGTCCATATACTGCTATTTTAATTGTACCTACTGGTGTGGGTGCAGCCATCGGGGGTTATGCAGGGGATGCTTTACCTGTAGCCAGAGTTATATCACAGGTGTGCGATCGCCTAATTACTCACCCTAATGTCCTCAATGGTGCAAGTTTGTACTGGAATTTACCCAATACTTTTTATGTGGAAGGTTACGGGTTGGACAAATTTGCTGCGGGAGAATGGGGTTTGCGCCCTGTACATAGAAATAAAATAGGTTTACTTTTAGACCAGGGAATAGAGCCAGAATTAAGGCTGCGACACTTGCAAGCAGCAGATGCAGCCAGAGCTACATTAGGCTTAACCCTGACAGATTATGTTGTAACAGATACGCCACTAAATATAGAATTACGCACATCGCCATCTGGTATTAGTTGGGGGACAATTGGTAACCCCGATAGTTTATTAAGAGCAGCAGAAGTATTAATTAAACAAGCGGGTGCAGATGCGATCGCAGTAGTAGCCCGTTTCCCTGATGATATGGAAGCAGAAGCCGTGGAAAACTACCGCCAAGGTAAAGGCGTAGATACCTTAGCTGGCGCAGAAGCCGTCATCAGTCATTTAATTGTACGTACTTTTCAAATACCCTGCGCCCATGCTCCAGCTTTAGCCTCATTCCCCCCAGATGCGAATTTATCTCCCCGTTCTGCCGCCGAAGAATTAGGCTATACTTTTTTACCGTGTGTACTTGTCGGTTTAAGTCGCGCACCACAATTTATCATAGAGAAAGGAACAATCAAATATCTACCAGAAGATATTTGGTCAGAGCAAGTTGATGCTGCAATAATACCAGCAACCGCTTGTGGTAGTAGTGCAATTTTGCGCTTAAATCAGAAGCAATGCCAAATTATTACTGTTGCAGAAAACCAAACTCAAATCCAAGTTCCTCCAGAACCTTTAGGGATCAAGTCCATACAGGTAAACTCATATTTAGAAGCAGTAGGTGTTTTAGCAGCACACAAAGCAGGTGTCGATCCCTCTGCTCTCCGTCCGCAAATAAATTCTCTACAGCAACTTGTTATTAGTTAAGAGTCAAGAGTCAAAAGTCAAAATTAATAAATTATTTCTTCCATAATCCCCAATCTCCATTACCCCTTATCCCCAGAGGGGGCCCCGAGTTCCCCAATCCCCAATCCCCAATTCCCCTAAACACCCGTGGTTGAACAACAAAAACAAGAACCAGAAATTCCTTACCTAACACGCATCCAAGTATTGGGAGCGATGGGAGCGACTGCAATTATTTTGTGGATAGTTGCTAAATTGTGGTTGCGCTTTGGTGGCTTTTCCCTATTTCCTTGGCGTTGGAATGAAACTGATTTGCTTTTGGGGGTGGGATTAGGATTAATTATCACTATTGTGAGTGGCTTAACTTATCGCTTTGTGCCAGCCTACCGTAAAAGCGCAGATTATTATCTAGATTTGGTACTCAAGCCTTTAATTTTACCAGATATTATTTGGCTGGGATTGCTACCGGGATTAAGTGAAGAATTATTATTTCGAGGTGTAATGATTCCCGCCTTAGGAGCGGATCATGTCGCTGTGATTGTATCAAGCCTTTGCTTTGGGGTATTGCATCTGAGTGGCTCTCAACAATGGCCTTATGTGATTTGGGCAACTATTGTTGGTTTAATGCTAGGCTATGGTGCGCTATTGAGTGGCAATTTGCTAGTGCCAATTATTGCCCATGTGATGACGAATTTGATTTCTAGTTATTTGTGGAAGTTGCGAAAAGTATGAAAAACTCCATCCCCTTGTGGGTGGAGTTTTTGGGCATGGGGAATCGGGCATGGGGCATGGCGAAGAAATTACCAATGCCCAATGCCCCAAGCGGCGGGGCGGCTGTCCCTCTCCGTTTAAGCATGATTGAGGATGAGCGATCGCCTGTGTGCGGCTAGTGCGATCGCCTGTGGTAAAATTCGGTGTTCCTCAACTTGAATCCTGGCGTGAAGCGTTGCTGCGGTATCATCTGCTAACACTGGTACTGCTGCTTGGATGATAATAGGGCCGCTGTCTACTTCTAAACATACTAAATGCACCGTACAACCAGTAATTTTTACCCCAGCCGCCAAAGCTTGTTCTACCGCATGAATACCTTTGAAACTTGGTAGCAAGCTGGGATGAATATTAATAATTCTGTCAGGAAAAGCATCAATTAATACTGGTGTTAATAGCCGCATCCAGCCAGCTAAAATTACCCAATCTACATCGTACTGCTGCAAAGTCTGTACAATTTGCCCATCAAACTTTTGTCGATTTTTGCAATCGCGGTGATTCAACAATACCGCCTCTACACCCCAATTCGCTGCCCGCACAGCAGCCTTAGCATCAGGGTTGTTGTAAATCAAAACTTGAATTTGGGCGTTTAGCTGTCCGCCTGCAATAGCTTGGGCTACCGCCTCAAAATTGCTGCCATTTCCTGAGGCGAGAATGCCTAATTTTAAAGGAGTGCTGGTTTTTAAGACCTCATGAGAAATGTTGGGCGAAATCAAACTAGTTGTAGCAGTATCGATTGTAGAATTATTACTCATATTTGCGGGTTAATAAACTTGGTATTCTCCGGTAGCTTCGTGGTATCGGAAACTTTGGTGAATAGGGTGGCTGTCCCAGAGAAAGCTGTTGGTCGTGGTTTACCAGGGTCGGTATTATCTAATTGCAACCGCAGTTGACCATCAGCTGTAAATTCAAAAATTGTCAGAACTGGTTGTTTTTCTTTAGCGACTATGACATTTAAATGCATTGGTTGGGCTGTCGGGTTGATTTGATATTGAAATTCCACAGCTACAGAAGTTTTTGTATCAGGCGACAGAACATATAATTTACCATCTGGCGAGAACATAAAAGTTAGCGTCACAGGTGATGAAGGGTCTTTAGTTTGCCATTCACCGATTAATTTTTGAGCAATGGGGTTTGTAGACTGTTCTGTAGGCGCTGGATTAGGAATTGGTGTAGGTATCGCCTGATTTGTAGGTGCTGGATTAGGAATTGGTACTTTTGCAGGTTCAGCCAGCACAGCTGTATTGAGTGTCATCGATAATGCTATAAGTACGCTAGAGGTCAGCTTTGTGCTGGCGATCGCAATTTTGCCAAAGTAGGGGAAAATGTGAGGCATTCGTTTGAGCCAAATAGAATTCACAGGATCTTAGCAGTACCTCTGCGTCGAATCACACCCTACCGCATTCAACAGCCAAAACCGCTATGAAAACATCCCGTTCCTCTCAGATGCAACTGCTAGATAATGATACAGTTGCCGCCTGGGTTTTTCTCACACCCGCACTGATTTTACTAGGTCTGTTTATCATTTGGCCGATCGCCTATTTGTTTTATCTCAGTTTTACAGCTGGTAGTTTTACCTCAAAAGGTACTTATCTCGTCGGCTTCAAAAATTATTGGCGCTTGCTGTTAAATTCCGATTTTTGGCAAGTTTTGGCTAATACCGCTTATTTTACGATTGCCACAGTAATTCCCAGTTTAGTGATTCCCCTAGGGCTAGCAGTACTATTAAATCGTTCTTTGGCTTTACGAGGCATCATCCGCAGCGCCTATTTTCTACCTTCAATTATTTCCTTAGTAGCTGCTGGCTTAGGATTTCGCTGGCTATTTCAAACCACTGGCCCCGTTAACGGATTTTTAAATATATTTGGCATTCCATCGATTCCTTGGTTAGGGGATACGTTTTGGGCTATGCCAGTACTTATTTTACTGAGTATTTGGAAACAACTCGGCTTTAATATGGTGGTGTTTTTAGCAGGGTTACAAGCTATTCCCCCCAGCCGTTACGAAGCTGCGGAATTGGATGGCGCAGATGGCTGGCAACAATTTTGGCATATCACCCTCCCCGGATTGCGACCAACTTTAATATTTGCGATTATTACCACTGCTATTTTTACCTTGCGGAGTTTTGAGCAAGTTTACGTAATTACAGGCGGCGGGCCGTTAAATTCAACGAATTTGCTAGTTTATTACATCTATCAAGAAGCTTTTGGTCAATTTGATTTTGGTTATGCAGCCGCAGCCGCAACGGTGTTATTAGCAGTAACTCTAGTTTTGGTGTATTTGCAATTGCGAACTTGGGGAGAAGAGTAGGTAATGGGGAATGGGGAATGGGGAATGGGGAATGGGTAATTGGTAATTGGTAATTGGTGTTTGGTTTTTCCCCTGTCTCCCAATGCCCAATGCCCAATGCCCTATGCCCAATGCCCTATGCCCAATGCCCAATGCCCAATGCCCTATGCCCCATGCCCCATGCCCCACATAAAACACAAGTTGATACAGCTGACAATCTGTCCCAGGATGTGTATCCTAGTTGAGGATTATTAACTTACTGCAATATTTAACGCATCTTGATATGGATAGAAAAACTAAACGCCTTTTAATGCTAGTTGTTTTCTGTAGTTTGAGTGGTGTTATTTTAGGCGGTACTACCAGCTGGGCAGAAAGTACTATGTGTTTGGAAGCCAAGACAGTTACTAGTGACTGCTTGACTCAAGACCCTATACAAAAAACTATACAAGGAATGAGTACTGGTTTAGTAGCCGGTGCCGGAGCAGCTTTTGGTGTAGCTTGGCAGTTACGCCAACAAGACTAAACAATTCGTAATTCGTAATTTGTAATTCGTAGTTAAAGCGGCTATTTTGGGATAATCAATCGCAAAATAGCCGCTTTGCATATACAGAGTAGGGTGGAATGTCACTTACTTTAGCGGGATTTAGATCCCCGACTTTTTCAAAAAGTCGGGGATCTGGGCAGCAATGTTTACTTAAGTCAGTGCTATTCCAGAGTAGAGTGTGTTCTGCCTTATAGCAACGCACCTTAAATATGCTTTAAAGTGTCATTGATGTTTTTTTTAGTTTTGCTGCGCGATAACACAGGCTACTATTAAGTAATTACGAACTACGAATTACGAATTACAAATTAGTAATTATTCAAAGCGATAGTTGCGATCGCGCACCCATAAACTAATAGGTACAGCATTACCTTGAGGATCGACTTTGACTTTGACTACTATTGGTTGTCGTCTTCCTTCACGAGAGTCTAAAGCACGGGAAATATCTCTACTAATCCGTTGCCTTTGTTCCTCTGGGATGTAATATGTCTCTACGCCATAATTGACAACGCCATCCCGATATACGCCTTTTAAGGCGACCTGATCATTTGCTAGGTTTGTGGGTCGTCTTCCGCTAACTCTTATTGGCCTCCAAGCAGACGGAACACCACGACCAGAAAATTCTCTCTCTTCCAGAGTTACATACAAATTGGTTCCTTCTGCCAATTGTCTAGTTCTACCCCTATTTTGCCTTAGCAACTCCTGCCAGCCAGGTAGTCTTCTCAAAGTTGCAATTCGGGAAATGTTATAGTCTAAATTGATGGCGTAATTTTGCCGCACATCATCAGGATCTACAGACGCACTTTGCAAAATCACAGTTTTGCCTGCAACATCTGTGTAAACAGCTTGGGTCGGTACTGCCATAATCAACCCTGTTTGAATTAACAGGGGAACCAGTAACCGCCAAAAAGGTAAAGGTTGGTTTGCTTTTTGTTCAGTAGCAATTAAATAATCCCGAAAAGTCAGCTTTCCAGAAAATTCAGCTTCGGGAGACCAACCTTGATTAGATTTATTTGATGATTTATTCGATTCAGAAGCGCTGGATTTATTTGATTCGGAGGCATTACTTTTCATGGGCGTAGTCCTGAAAGGAGAGGAAAATAACCGGGATTAGGACTTACGCAGAGACAGGCTAAGGGACTTTCAACTAAAAAAATATTCCATCCCTGCGGGACGCTACGCGAACGCTATGTCAGCAGAGGAAGCGGACTAAGCAGAGGAGAAAGAATTTATTCCTCTGAAGGTGGGATCATTTATTTTCTGAAAACCCCTAACTACTCAAATATTAGGAATACACAGAGATAACATTCTATCGAATTCTTCGTAATTATGAATTACGAATTATGAATTACGAATTACGAATTGCTTTTTTTACTTTTTCCTTCAGATTGGCGACGTTCAAACCACAGTCCGGCGCTAATTAGTACAGAACCACACATTACAAAAACCAGCGACTTGACTAGCAAGTCTGTATTGTACTCCCACACCCGACTGAGGACTTGTAAAGTTAACAATAGCATACCGCCCCAGAAGGCGGGTCTATCGTTAAGTTTCAATCCTTCTTGAATTAGTTTCCAAGCTAAGATGACTAACAGAACGTTGAAGGCAAAAATTCCCAGTTCGCTAATGCGAGTAATACCTTGATGCCAAAAAGGTACTAAAGCCGTAATGCCAATAAATATCCCAATTAGGATCAGGTTGAAAACCATTTCTCGACGGGCAGGATTATTGCGTTGACGCAGCAGAAATAACCATTGTAAGACTGCCAAGCCACTAAGAATCCCGATATCGATGATGGGAAGACTTCTGAAGATGTTGCTGTTAGTAGTTGGCGGGATATAGCCATTTTCGGGAAATTGCCATTGCCAACGAAAGGACAAGATATAAAATGCAAAACCAAAACAGAATAAAGCCAGGCTACGCGCTAGGGGTTGAAACAAGCGATAATTAACCGTGGGAAATAGTAAGTCATCGTAACTCCACAATAAAGCTGGTGGAAGTGCAAAGGCGAAGGATGCCACCCACGGCGCAATATCAGTGTAAGTTAGTACTTGTAAGGGATTGAGGTTGAATTGCAAGGAACTGACAAAAGCAAAAACTGCTAATCCAAAAATCCAGCGCGATCGGCAAAAATAGGCTAAGGGTACAAAAAATAGCCAGGATATCAAGGGCATATGTCGCACAATTAATCTTGCCCAAGTCCATTCGCCTTGAGTGTACCACCAGTCTCCGAGTCCACTCCAATAACCAATGAGGACGAGGACAATGCCCAGAATACCCAAGGAATTTAAGGATAGGCTGTAAGCCATGATCACAACCCCAAATCCCCAAGCAATAAACAGTTCCGCAGTGGAACCAGCAATATTGAAGACTTGAGCCATCAAGAGGATATTTGCGCCTAAAATAAAAGCGCCTAATATCAGTAAAGCCTCTCCTAATGAGCGTTTGCTGCGGTCAAGTTTTTTGCCTTCCGCTTTCCGCTGTGCAGGTTCTCGCCAAGTGTAAAAACCAGTGATAGTAACAGATAGAAACAAACTGATCATCAAGATAAACTTGACATCTCGCGACCATTCTTGCCAGTTGGCGGCGATAAAAATAATCACACCTAACACTAACAAGATACCGCCAACTGCGATCGCAATCATCCGCGAGCGATCGCGCGTAGCTGCTTCTATGTTGTTAAATTGATAACGGTCTGCTAACTGTTGGTATTGCGAAGCACTAATTATGCCTTCGTCTCGCCACAGCTGTGCTTCTTTGCGTATTTTTTGCTGAAAATTATCGAATATCATGACCCTCGGTGGTGTAGTTTGGGGGCTGGGGATTGGGAATTGGGGACTGGGGATTGGGGATTGGGGACTGGGGATTGGGGATTGGGGACTAGGAAGATAAGAGAATATGGGGAAAGGGGAAATAATCAATTACAAACACCTAAAACCAAACACCAAACACCAAATGCTTAATGTCCAATGCCCTATGCCCTATGCCCTATGCCCCATGCCCCATGCCCCCATTTCAAATGACATGATGTTTTTCAGTATGCAGCTAAACCTTAGCTTGGCATTGTTCTTTCATAACAGTTTGATTTATCGATGGAAAAACCTTCAAATCTATTAATTAAACTTGCAAAGCGTTTGTTTGCAAACGTTGATATTCAAGAGAAATTTATTGCAGCGCTGATTAATCCTCAACCTTTTCATCCTTGCATTTTATGGTGTCAATCAAGACCAAAAATTTCACCTTTTTCTGTAGAAACACCAGCTAGTTGGCAACCGGAATTTGTAGATAGGTTACCTTTAGGAGAAAAGCCAGGTAAACATCCTCTGCATGACCAAGGAGATTTTTATTGTCTGGATTTTTCTTCTGTATTTGCAGCAGCGCCTTTATTAACAATTTCACCATCGGTAAAGCTGATATTTGATATGTGTGCTGCACCGGGAGGCAAGAGTATCTTTGCGTGGAAGGCTTTGCAACCTGAATTACTAATTAGTAATGAGGTAATTGGTAAACGGTTAGGAATGTTAATTTCTAATTTGAAACGTTGCCAGATTAAACCCAGCTTTGTAGTTAATCGAGATTCTAGTATTTTGGCGGAAACTATACCATTATCTAGTAATTTGGTTTTAGTGGATGCTCCTTGTTCTGGGCAATCTTTACTCGCTAAAGGTGAAAAAGCACCAGGATGTTTTCACCCAACTAATATTAATAAATGTGCTAATCGGCAAAAACGGATTATAGCTAATTCTGCTAGATTGGTAGCGCCTCAAGGCTATTTAGCTTATATGACTTGTACCTATTCTCCAGAAGAAAATGAGGAAGTGTGTGAATGGTTTTTACAGAGATTTCCTCAATTTGAGGCAATTAAAGTGAGTAATTTCCAAAATTACCAATCGCATTTAACCGATATACCTTGTTATCGTCTGTTTCCCCAAGATAGGTTAGGAGCAGGAGCATTTACGGTACTGTTCAAAAATACAGAGGTTGGTGAGACAAAGGAGGTAGATGAAGAGATTTTTAATCAACTTGGTTGCAGAGAAATTTTATCTGAATGAACATTAAGGAGCAGGAAACAGGAGGAATAGCCAGAAATTTTATGTGATTGGATTTGACAAGGACACCGTATTTTTTGTGATACGTTTATCAAAATATATTTTTGATTTTGTTAATCAATAGATTTAGTAGCGGACTGACACAGCTAATTTGATGCAATAGCAAAAATTCATCGGCGTTTATCGGCACGGCAGTTGCTTCTCCCAAGGGGAGACGCTACGCGTAGCTTGCTTCCCCGTAGGGGTACAAGTCGGGGAACCGCAAGGGCGCACTGCCTTGTTTATCTGCGGTTAATTTAATCAAATCTAATGCCTCATTTTAGGCGTGTCAGTCTAGTAGAGTGCGTTAAGCTAAAGCTAACGCACCGATGGAAAAGCTTTTCATGCGTTGCTAAAATGTTGCAATAATTTTTCTTGTGGGGTGGACATCTTGTCCGCCCCGGACGGGTGAGACACCCATCCCACAAGAGTTTTTTTATGCACTATTTTAGTCTTGTCAGTCCACTAGGGGGAAGCAAACTTACCATAGAGAAGATTGTAATTTTTTTTGACATTTGGGGTAGTTTCATATTTCAAAAATCAGGCTAGATTAAGACCAAAATCAGCAGATTAAGGTAAATATCATGAGTAATCAAAGGCCTGTTCTTGTAATTCCTGAATCGCAGCTATTGCAAATAATAAATTGGGGTGCGTTAGCAGGAATAGTGGCATTATTTGGCATCGCACTTCACGGTTGGTTAACATTACCCGATACGATACCAGTCCATTTTGGCGTTGATGGACGCGCTAACGGCTGGGGTAGCAAAACAGTTATCTGGTTGTTACCAATAGTGGGTTTATTTATGTATGGAATGCTGACATTGATCAACCGCTATCCCCATACTTTTAATTATGTAGTGACAATTACGGAAGAAAATGCATTTAGACAATATCAAATTGCTTGCTCAATGATCGTTTGGTTAAAGTTTGAATTAGTTTGGCTCTTTGCTTACATTGAATGGCAAATGTACAATCTCGCCACTACCGAAAATCCTACTTTAGGAATTTGGTTTGGCCCTGTGTCTGTAATATTGATATTTGCTACGGTTGCATATTGGTTAAGCCAATCTTTGATGGCTCGTTAATGACGAGGACTAGCTAGACTTCTGCTAAAATTTCTAATTGCAACTCAATATGAGCTTGAGAATAGCGATCGCCATATTCCACAAAAATATCTAAAGCTCTTTGATAATTTTGGCGCGCCTGTGCTGTATCCTGGATAGTCTGGGCAATCATCCCCAGGTTTTGATAAGTACGGGCTTGTTTATAGCGATCGCCATATTCAATATAAATATCCAAAGCTTGTTGATAATAGCGTTGCGTCTTTGCTAAATTCTGCATCTGTTGAGCAACTAGCCCCAAGTGTTGGTAGATATTGGCTTGCTCATAGCGATCGCTTTGTTCGATGTAGATATCCAAAGCTTGTTGATAATAGCGTTGCGCTTCGACAAATTCCTGTGTTTTTTGGGCTACACTTGCCAAATCTTGATATATCTTGGCTTGCTCATCGCGATCGCCATATTCAATGTAGATGATCAAAGCTTGTTGATAATGTTGTTGCGCTGCTGCAAATTCCTGTGTTTTTTGGGCTATACTTGCCAAATTTTGATATGTCAGTGCTTGGTGCTGGCGATCGCCATGTTCAATATAAATATCCAAAGCCTGTTGATAATTACGCTGTGCTGGTGATAGCTCTTGTAACGCTTCGGCAACTACACCCAAATTGTAATAGGTGCTGGCGCAAGAATAGCGATCGCTATGTTCGATGTAGATTTGTAACGCTTGCTGATAATTGCGCTGGGCTTCGGTAAATTCCCGCAATTCTTGGGCAATTATCCCTAAATTGTAGTAGGTGCGGGCACATGAATAGCGATCGCCATGTTCAACGTAGATTTGTAACGCTTGTTGATAATAATTCTGCGCCTGTGACAATTCCCATATTTGTTGAGTAATATTGCCTAATTGGTCATAAGTACGGGCTTGATGATAGCGATCGCCATATTTAATATAAATATGCAAAGCTTGTTGATAATTACTTTCTGCTTGTGCAAATTCTTGCATTTGCTGGGCAATTATCCCTAAATTGTAGTAGGTGCTAGCTTGCCAAATTTGTTTCTGTATCTGCTTTTGGCTGTCTAAAGTCTTGTATATTTGTAATGCTTTTATGTAAGATTCTCTGGCTTGTGAATATTGTTTTTTTAACAGTTGCCAGCGACCTAGTTTTTGAATTGCTAAGGGTATTTGATAGCCTAATTCACTTTTAATAAATACAGATGGATATTTTTCTAAATTTTGACAGACTATTTCTGCTAACTTCTGATTTGTTTGATTGTCATTAATCAAATCTAAGTATCTATCTAGACAAAAATAAATACTCATACTTTCTTGCTTATGCAAGCATAATTCTAAGGCTTTGTAGAGGTTTTCATATTGCCATTGACAAAATAATCTGCCCTTTTCCCGCTCTTGGTAATCATGGGAATTTAGCAATTGGTGATATTTTTCTGCATACTTTAAATAGTGATTTTTAAATGCCTCATCTAAGGCTTGATGCATTTGCTCATTGAGGCTTTCTAACTTCTGCTGCAAAAAGTAAGGAAATACAGGCTGGATAATCAGCAAATTAGCGAAAATATTATGATATTGTAACAATCCCCAGTCAATAGCTTCTTGAATAGCTGCATCAATTTTTTTGAGGGAATATTTCTTAAGTAATTCTAAGTTTTGTAGTTCTTGAATGTAATTTACCAGTTCATTCCGGTCAATCAAACCCTTCAAGGGAGATAAGTACAATAGTAACGTCTGTGTATCAGCAGATAAATCCTTGTGAGGATATTCTACACATTTAAAGATTGTTTTACTTTTATAATCGCTAAATTTATTTAAATTTATATTAACAGCCTGCCAATCTAGCCGCATCTCCTGTGGCGATTGCTTGTGTAAATTTGCTAGCACTATTTGCTTTGCTAAAGGATACGCCGCCAACAAATTCATCAACTTCTGAACATCTACATCTTTGCGAATCGCATCAAATCTATTAATAGCTTGGTTTTGACGAATCATACTGGCTGACACGGCTAGAGACTCCCAAAATTTACAATTACATCCTGTAATTACTGTTTAATATATTCTCTATGTAATCGCTGATAATTTAAAAAAATTTTCATATATTTTAGGCTATTATTATACAATTCTTATGCGGTTTACGTATGTTGGCTGTTATCCAAATTACAAATTTATAATTTGTAATCCAAGATTAAGAAAACCTAAACTGTATAATTTTAATTGAGGGCTATATTATTTAAATTAATATTAACTACAGCAATTTCCAGAAATTATGTGATATGCGGAAAGTCCGCTTCCTCTAACTGAGGATAAATTGGTTAGAGAAAGCAGACCTAAATATTTACTTAATTTTTTCACATTTAATTCATACCAAATCAAATAATGTTTGCGACACATCAATATATGCTAGAGGGCACGGCACTGTTCCCTACAATCTGTCGCATTCTTTTTTCAAATTGGTATTACATAACTCAGGTGTTATTTCAGGCAAAAGACACAAATATTTAATTGAAATGAGATATGCAAATTAGCAGATGCTTGTTCAAAAATTGTGCAAAAAACCAGCGCTACTTTTACCAGGAACGTAAAGCGCGCAATTGGTGTGTTTTCTTCATTTGATGTGCCTGCATTCTGGTGAGTACATCATCTAAAATTGTTACAGCCTGGACAATATAGGGGCCTTTGTTCAACATCACACACTCAGCCCTTTCTGCCATTGCTGCATCAGTCATTTCTGCCCGTGAAGGCATTCCGTGTTTCACGAGATTTTCTAAAACTTGAGTAGCCCAAATTACAGGCACATGGGCAGCTTCACATAACCACAGAATTTCTTCTTGAATTTCTGCTAGACGCTGGTAACCAATTTCCACAGCTAAATCCCCTCTAGCAATCATAATGCCAAAGGGTTGTTGACCTGCTGCTTGCACAATTAATTCTGGCAGGTTGCTAACAGCCAATGGGGTTTCGATTTTAGCGACGATCGCAGGGATGGGAGAACCTGCTGGTAACCTAGCTTGTAATTCCTGTTGTAAAAGCGCGATATCTTCAGCTTTTTGCACAAAGGAGTAGCCAATAATATCCACTAGTTCGGCGTGGCTAGCGATAAAGTCTAGATCTTGTTTGTCTTGATTTGTGAGTGGACTTAAGTGCAAATCTGTATCAGGAAAGTTTAAGCCTTTATCAAGTTGGAGTTTATTACCTTTGAGGCGAGTCTGAGTAATCCTTATCCAAATACCTTCATCGGTGATAGATTCTACAAGTCCACCTATATGACCATCATCAATCCATACTCTCGCGCCTAACTGTATTTGATCTAGTACTTCCGGTAAAGTACAACTTGCTTGGAAACAACTAGATCCAACAGTGGTGGATACATCACGAGTCAGCAGCAGCAAATCTCCACGACAGATGTGACGTTTACCATTAGGCGCGAGAGTAAATTCAATTCGCGGTTTCGGCCCGCCTAAATCCATTAAAATTTTGCAGGGATGTTTCATCTCTGCTTCTGCCAACCGCACATTCGCAATCATGGCAGACCATTCAGTCGGAGTATCATGAGAGCAGTTAATCCGCACACAATCAGTTCCCTGGTGAATGAGATTCCGGACTAACTCATAATTGCTAGCTGCTTCTGTAGGCAATGTCACCATAATTCTGACTCGACGGTGACGAAGGGTCTTACCAAACAGCGCCTCAGTTTGTTCTTGCAGCAAGCGATCGCCTTCAAAAAATTCCTCTAATGGTGGGTGACTAATGGGAGAATTTAACTTAACATCACAAGCAGCTGCTAAAGTAGCAATTACTGCATCTAAATGAGCTAAAACCTTAGTTTCAATATGTCCTAATGAACATAAACCCCAAGGTAACAAAGCCATTTGCAATTCCCGCAAGTCATAACGCCGCAGTGCTAAATAATAAGCTAAGTTGAGACTACTATTAATAAAAGCTGGTCTATGAATGCGCGATCGCCATTCGTGAAAAATCTCCTGTCCTTCTTGATAAACACATTTGCGAAGCTGTTGTAAGGCGGTGAGTAAGGCTTGGGGATTGGATAGATCCACACCAAAATCGGGAGTTTTTAAGCTTGAAGACAGCATATAAGTTAAGGGTTGGAAGTCCGATTGTTAGGGAATAAAGATGATACTCATGGATTAAACTGCTTGTAAAAATCAAGCTGAACCTGCTACCGTGGCTGGGGAATTTTCTTTAACAGCATCAACTACCCCTTGTACTGCTAAAACTGAACAGGGAGCATGATGCAGCACATAATTGCTAACGCTACCTAAGAAAAACTCGCTAATTCCCGTTAGTCCACGCCGACCGAGAATAATTAAATCAGCTTGCCAACTACGGGCTAAATCGCAAATAATTCGACTAGGATCGCCAAATTCCTGAGTGTATTCTGCATTGACACCTTGAGCGATCGCTTTATTGTTTAACAACGTCAAAAATTCTACCCCTTCACGCTTTAAAGATTCCCACTGTCCCAGATAATAGTTGACATCATCAGGAGTGAAAGGAGCGTAAATTCCATCTGTAGCTATACCTGGAGGATTGGGATACCGCTCATCAAAAGGTGAAAGCACATAGAGCAACATTAATTCCGCATTAGTTGCTTTCGCTAAAGCTAAAGCCTGATCAAAAACTTGTTGACCAATTTCTGAATTATTAACCGCAACCAAAATTTTGTGAAACATAATGATTACTCCTTATTTAGTATTTGGGCATGGGGAATGGGGAATGGGGAATGGGTAATGGGTAATGGGTAATGGGTAATGGGTAATGGGTAATGGGTAATGGGTAATGGGTAATGGGTAATGGGTAATGGTTATTTCTCTTCATCTCCCTCATCCCCCTCATCCCCCTCATCCCCCTCATCTCCCTCATCCCCCTCATCCCCTAGCTTCTGCATTAGCAATTTCTAGGAGTGTTTTCAGTACTGAATCAGGATTGAGGCTGATGGAATCAATTCCTTGTTCGACAAGGAAGCGGGCGAATTCTGGGTAATCACTCGGTGCTTGGCCGCAAATACCAATTTTGCGTCCATGCTGTTTAACTGTTTGGATAGCTGTGGCGATTGTTCGCTTCACAGCTTGATTGCGTTCATCAAATAGATGGGCAACTAATTCTGAATCTCGATCCAATCCCAGGGTTAATTGCGTTAAGTCATTGGAACCGATGGAGAAGCCATCAAATACTTGAGCAAATTCGTCTGCGAGAATCACGTTACTGGGCAATTCGCACATTACGTAAACTTGTAAGCCGTTTTCGCCTCTGACTAAACCATTGTTTGCCATCTCAGCTAATACTCGCCGCCCTTCTTCGGGAGTCCGGCAGAACGGTATCATTAAAATAATGTTGGTTAAGCCCATGCGATCGCGTACTTGCTTCATCGCCTGACATTCCAAAGCAAAGCCTTCACGATAGCGTTGATCGTAGTAGCGCGAAGCACCACGCCAGCCAATCATCGGGTTTTCTTCTTTGGGTTCAAATTGTTTACCACCTAAGAGATTGGCGTATTCGTTACTCTTGAAATCAGACAGCCGCACAATTACAGGTTTGGGATAAAAAGCAGCTGCGATCGTACCAATACCTTCAGCTACTTTATCTACAAAGAATTGCGCTTTATTTTCATATTGAGTAGTTAACTCAGCTATTTTGTATTTAGCTAGTTCGTCTTCTAATTCATCAAAATGAATCAAGGCTAAAGGATGGGCTTTGATGTGGTTAGCAATAATAAATTCCATTCGCGCTAATCCTACACCATCATTAGGAATAGCTGCAAAACCAAATGCTTCTTCTGGATTGCCCACATTCATCATAATTTGAGTGTGGGTGTGTGGCAGTTTTTCTAATGGTAATTCTTGAATTTCAAAAGGTAATAAACCTGGGTAAACTTTTCCGGTTTCACCTTCTGCACAACTAACAGTAATTTCTTGCCCAGTTTTTAAGATAGTAGTCGCATTACCACAACCAACAATCGCCGGAATTCCTAACTCCCTGGCAATAATTGCTGCATGACAAGTACGTCCGCCAGCATTAGTTACAATCGCACTAGCCCGTTTCATAATCGGTTCCCAGTCTGGATCGGTGCGGTTAGTTACGAGTATTTCTCCAGCTTGAAACTGATTAATTTGATGCACATCTAAAATTACTCTGGCTTTCCCTTGCCCAATCATCTCACCGACGCTACGGCCTGTAACTAAAGGAACTAGGGATTGAATATCGTCTTTCCCAGTCCCCAGTCCCCAATCCCCAGTCCCCAATCTATAAGTCCGCAATATATTCCCCGTCTTTTGGGACTGCACTGTTTCTGGACGCGCTTGGACAATAAACAGTTCATTGCTAATCCCATCTTTTGCCCATTCAATATCCATTGGCGTATATGTACCACGGACTTGGGAGTAATGTTCTTCAATGATGCAAGCCCAATTAGCAAGTTGTAAAATCTCCTCATCATTGAGAGCAAATATATTCCGTTCCGATGCAGCGACGGAGATATTTTTAGTTAATTTTGAGCCGCCCAGATCATAAACCATCTTAATTTCTTTACTGCCAAGGCTTTTCCTGATAATTGGGCGGTATCCTTGTTTTAATGTGGGCTTAAATACTAAATATTCGTCGGGGTTAACTGCGCCTTGAACAACGTTTTCACCTAAACCGTAAGCAGCAGTAATTAAAGCTGCGTCTTTAAAGCCAGTTTCCGTATCAATAGAGAACATGACACCAGAACTAGCCAAGTCAGAACGTACCATTTTTTGCACGCCTACCGACAGGGCAACATTGAAGTGGTCAAAACCCTTAATTTGGCGATAGGAAATGGCGCGATCGGTAAAAATAGAAGCAAAGCATTTGTGACAAGCTTCTAATACAGCTTCTAAGCCATGAACATTTAAATAAGTTTCTTGCTGTCCCGCAAAGCTAGCATCGGGTAAATCTTCCGCAGTCGCACTAGAACGAACAGCTACATCAGTATCTATTTCAGCATCATATTGCTGACAAAGACTGCGATAAGCTTGGGCGATCGCTTCCTGTAATTCTACAGGAAAGGGAGTTTGCAGCATTAATAACCTTGCTTTCTTCCCACATTGCCGGAGATTTTGCACATCTTCTACATCTAAATCAGCAAAAATTTCTCTAAGTTTTGTTTCCAAACCAGCCGCAGAAATAAAGTATTTATATGCGTAAGCAGTGGTAGCAAACCCTGTAGGAACTTTTACACCTCTGCGCCGGAGTCGCTGAATCATTTCCCCTAAAGAAGCATTTTTGCCTCCAACTAAAGGAATGTCTGCAATACCTACGTCACTTAAAGGTAATACAAATGCTTGTTCTTTGGAAACTGAGCGAGATATTTCTTGATTATCCAAGATTTCTAGCATAATTTTAAGTTCCTTAAAGAAATAGAGATACTGAAGAGCAATGTATTATTTGTTTTGATCCCAAGCCCTACACTCATTTATATATAAGGATAATTTGAGGATCTTGTGAAGATATAGCTATTAGTAATTTGTTTTTACATCAGCCTCAAAACTAAAATCCAAAAGAGTTTTCTTTTTTTTAGTTTATGGAAGCAATTATTAACAATCCAACTCATATATTGCAAAATGTATACAAAAATTACAAAAACAAGAATAACTTAACTTTCTTCACAAGTTCCTCACATTTCACAATTATCTTAAAAGTGTTGATAGTGAATTTTTCTAGTTCAGCTGATTGCAGAACTTGCAAATATGAATTACTGTCCTTGCTGCTCTAACTTGCTGCTGCTACATATCAATGGTTCTGATCTATACTGGTTCTGCCGACATTGTTGGCAAAGAATGCCAGTATTTCTAGGACATCAATCCTGCTTATTATCAGAACATTTTGTAGAAGAGCTACCGACCATTGTGGATGGTCGTCACGAATCTGAAGGCCTTGTTTGCACAAACAAACGTGAAACCATCAACGGATGGATAGGCTTAGACAGAATATCAATTTGAAAGATAGATATTACTGATTAATAATTGGGTTGAGGAATTGCTGACTGATAAATAGGAAATAAAAAATGTCTGCATGTTTGTATGAGTAAGGTGCATAGGTAATCTACCTAATGCACCATCAAAAAAATTAATTAATACCAAGTTAAATATTATTGGTAAAAAAATAAATTATTCATACCATTTTAATGTGAAACTGCACATATCTTGATACTCCTAATAGCCCCATCTAACAATATTAGATGGGGCTATTATTTGTTGGTTGAAATTTCTTTGACAGAATTACCTTTTTATATAAAAATCATTAATTTGTAGCTGTCTCAATGTTTGAAAACTTTGTGTAACAAATCCTTGTAACAATTTTCTACGTGCGCTATGTAGGGCTTTTCAACAGGTAATTAAGGTATAGCTTGACAGCAAATAACTAGTACAACAAGGCAAAAGTCAAAAGAAAGAATGTTTATAGCACAAGCATTTTAGCAATTACAGATGGTCTGTTGATTTACGCCGACTTGTACTAGAGATGAATGTGATAGCTGGTAAAATAGCTGTAATGCCATAAATCTATTTTTTAATCAGTAAGTTAAAATTAAAGGCTGAAGTATTGAAAAATCAATATATATTACTGTCTTTATTTGCAGCAGGTTTATTATTCTGGTCTAGCTTGGCTGCTTTGTTACCAACGCTACCACTTTATATGGAAGATGTGGGCGCAACTAAGCAACAAATAGGTATTGTGCTTGGTTGTTTTGCTATTGGAATGTTACTATTTCGCTCCGTGTTTGGGCATTTAGCAGACCAAAGGGGACGGAAAATAGTCTTAATAATTGGGATGTTAGTGAATGCGATCTCACCTCTGGGTTACATATTAGTACAATCAATTCCGGGGTTAATGGCAGTGCGGGCGTTTCATGGGCTAAGTGTTGCAGCTTTTACAACTGGTTACTTAGCATTGGTAGCAGATTTAGCACCAGAAAAAAATCGTGGTGAAATCATGGGCTACATGAGTTTGGTAACTCCCATTGGTGCAGCTATTGGCCCCGCTTTGGGAGGTTATTTACAAGCAACCAGTGGTTACACGCTGTTATTTTTACTATCTACAGGATTGGCGGGGATGGGTTTATTGTGTATTGTTCCGATTGTTAATCCTCCAATCCACAAGCAAAACAAAACTGATAGTAATCAGGGCAAATTTTGGCAATTATTATTCAGTCCCAGAGTTAGAGTTTTAGCCAGCATTATGCTGATGATTGGCTTGGCGTTTGGGGCTTTGCATACCTTTGTACCTTTATTTATTAAAGCCGCGCGAGTAGATTTAAACCCAGGCTTATTCTATACAGCTGGCGCACTTGCTAGTTTTAGCGTCCGCTTTTTCACTGGTAAAGCGAGCGATCGCTATGGTAGAGGTTTATTTATTACTCTCAGCCTCTTTATTTATGCAATTTCGATGCTCATACTAGCTTTTGCTACCACCGCCAATATTTTCTTAATCGCGGGAACTTTAGAGGGTGCGGGTTCTGGTATCCTCATGCCTATGATTTCTACAGTAATTGCCGATCGCTCTCTGCCGCAAGAAAGGGGAAGGGTATTTTCACTTTGTATTATGGGGTTAGATTTTGGTATTGCGATCGCTGGCCCAATTTTTGGTTCACTTGCTGAACAAGTTGGGTACCGCAATATGTTTAGTTTTTGCGGTGGCTTAACTGTGCTGGCGCTGTTAATTTTCCTAACTCAAGGCAATAAAAACTTTGCTGATTCCCTGCGCTTTGCCTTGGGTCGTAGCAAAGATGCTTATTCCCTGAATCAATCTTGATAAAAAGAAGAAGACCCAATCTTTGATTGGGTCTTCTTCTTTTAACGGGCGAGGAGGGATTCGAACCCCCGACACCGTGGTCCGTAGCCACGTGCTCTAGTCCACTGAGCTACACGCCCCTGTCAGAAAATTATATTAACACGTTCTTTAAAAATCATGCAAGACAATTTTGCTGCTAATTTTCCTAACCTCACTCATCTCGACCAACAAGGACAGGCACAAATGGTAGATGTGTCGGCGAAAGTGGCTACTGTACGCCAAGCTGTAGCTGCTGCTCAGGTGCGAATGCTACCGGAAACTTTTACCGCCATTCAAGCTGGGAATGCTCCCAAAGGCGATGTCCTAGGTACTGCAAGGATAGCGGGAATTATGGCTGCAAAACAAACAGCTAATTTAATTCCGTTATGCCATCCTTTGCCGTTGCAGAAAGTTGAAGTCGAAGTGATACCAGATTCCCAACTCCCCGGCTATCAAATTCAGGCTACCGTCAAAACCAAAGCCGAAACTGGCGTAGAGATGGAAGCTTTAACTGCTGTCTCTGTGGCAGCTTTAACTTTATACGATATGGCAAAAGCCTTAGAAAAATCCATTCAAATTGAATCAATTCGCTTAATTAGCAAAAGTGGCGGAAAATCCGGAGATTATTCCGCAAGAATTAGTGGCTAAGTGCCAAAAATTTCTGTGGTGGTTGGGGTAAAGGGTAAAGGGGAAGGGGTAAGGGAACTCAAAAAAATAAATTATTCCGTTCAAGTCGTTGACTGTTGACTGTTAACTGTGAACCGTCAACAGTCAACAATGAACAATAGCAAAGGAAGGAAATAATACAGTTAAAATCAAAAAAATAACCGCTATACATGAAATTCCTGATGAGATTTTTACTCATAAAATTCAAGTTCAAAGGAATTTATTTGTCTCATGATTTTTCCAATTGGTATTAGAGAGTAATAAAATTTGATTTATTTAATTTGTTTTTGTAAAAGGTGAAATTCTGTTAAAAACTCCTAAATGATAGTTGATAATTCGTAACCTAAAGCATAAATCTTAAATCAATATGTGATTTAATAGACATTGACAAATTCAAACTGAACATCAATAGTATTATTCATGCTATTTTCTGAAGTGTTGGCTGTACAAAAAGAGAGAATCTCTGCTGTATAAAGCTGGCATCATCAGAGTTAGCCAAATCGAAATCCAGGATATTAAATCAAAAATTGCAAATTAAAAGCAGCAGAGTTGATTATTAGTAGCTGAAAATTTTCGCTCAATATCAGCAAATAAAATTACAAATTTAAATTGCAAAATTAAAAGACAAAAGCAACATTACACATCACTAAATCCTAATTTATGCCACATCTAGAGAGTGATGCCGTCGAAGCAGGACGTTTATACAGAACTACTGGTGCAATAGCCTCTCATAAGTTGCGATCGCCAGTTTATCGCGCTTGGGAAAGATCCCACCTGCAAGGAGCTAACCCTCTGGCGTTACAAGCAGAACAATTATCTAGGCGAGACACAGAGCATCTGCTCCAAAGAAATAATTATTTAATTGATGTAGTGCGTCCCTATTTCCGAATGCTATCACAGGCGGCAGGGCAAGAACGCCATGCGATCATGTTAGGCGATCGCCAAGCTATTCTATTAGATGTAATTGGTGATGAGCAGACTGTCAACGGGCCAGAACCCTTTCCGCAACCAGGTTCTTTACTGTCAGAAGCTGTGGCTGGCGCTAATGGGATTGGCACACCTTTAGCAGAAGAAAATTACGTAGAAATTATTTCCGCAGAGCATTTTATCGAAGGATTTCAGCCTTTTATTTGCCAAGGTATACCACTGCGAAACGATAAACAAGAAATTGTTGGAGTGTTGAGTATTTCTTTGCGGCGTGCAGATGCGAGAAAACGCCTGAAAGAAATATTGCGATGTGCTTCCCATGCTATTGAAGCCGAATTTGCGATCGCAAATTTAGAAACAGATGTTCATCGTGTACTAGCTTCACAACCAGACGAATATGAGCCATTAGAAGAATTACGCCAGGATTTGATTCAAGTACATCAAGCCGCACGCTTAAAACTTGAGGTGATCTCGCGGATGGTGGCTGTTAATCGCTGGGAGTATGCAGCGCAGCTACTCAAACAAGCAGAACAATCCATTGAAATCTTTCGCCGTCGCGCTCATATTTGGCGCAATTTGGCATCATTAGAGACTGGTAGCGTTCAATCTCTGCCACTCATTGAGAGTATCAATGATGTGATAGAGATTTTATCTACAGAAGTTGCTATTCGTAAAATTGAAATTGTGGCTAATTGGAAAGAGGAAATTACAGTGCTTGCCGATCCTCAAACTCTGTTACGTAATATATTGCGTTGTTTTTTCCAAGCTTTTGAACTTGCAGGTCAAAATGGGACAATAGAACTATCAATAAACAAGGTGCAAAATGCTCAATTCGCACAAGTAAATTTTATGGCAAGTTCAGCAATAAATATTGACCATTCGCAATTAACTCCGTATAGTCTTTGCTTATCCATAGCCAAAACCAAGTTATGAGCCTTCAAAGTTTAGCAAAGCGCAAATTGGTAATTGCAGACGATGACAGCGACAGTCGCACCATGCTGGCTTTTTTACTTGAGCAAGAAGGGTGGGAGGTAAGAGAAGCAAAAGATGGTAAAGAAGCCTTAGAACAAGTTCTGGCACAACAACCAGACTTATTAATTTTAGATAATAGAATGCCAGAACTGACTGGCGCTGAAGTTTATCAAAATCTCCAGGCTAGAGGAATTAAGTTAGCAGTTGTATTAGTGACTGCTTATAACCAAGTGGATGAATTAGCTTCATCTCTGGGTATTTCTTATTTTGTCAATAAACCCTATGACATTAAAAAACTGCTCACAACCATAGAATCTGCTTACGAAAATTCGCCATCTTCTTAAAAGTAGGGCTAACGCGCTCAACCTCCACGCCTCAAATTAAGATATGAAAATATATATTTCTGTGTTCTCTATTTCCTATTTTCAAGAAAGTCATTCATAAAAGGTTTTGCCACTATCAAGCAAGATAATCTTTCCTATCTATGCCCAATGCCCCATGCCCAATGCCCCATGCCCCATGCCCATTTTCTCACTCTAATAGCAACTGCACCCCGAACACCCTTAGAATAAGTAGGTGTGTCACAATCTGTAACAAATATTTATGCCTCCTCGTTGGCCTACCAAACCCGATCGCAAAGACCCAGCCTACCGCAAAATTGATGACAGAATGAATTTCGCTGTTCACGTAGCGATCGCAGCTACGATTAACTCTGGGTTGTGGTTTGTCCACAATCTCAAAGCAACTAACTGGGAATGGCTGCCTTGGTTAACAGTCAGTTGGATTGTGGTATTGTCGGTGCATCTGCTTTATATTAGTGCGATCGCTAACTATTCCGATACGCCACCAAAATCCACCTGAAGACGGACTGTTAATGCTGGGGCGATTGTAACCTGTGACTGTAGAGATAGCCTAACCAATTGAGCGATAATGAGAAAGAGCCTGAGAGTTAACGCTCTTTGTTGATATGGGGTGATTTTTATGGCTAAGACTAACACCACAGAACTGCTAGAAGCCCTAGCAGCCGAAATTGGTGACAATGTTTACATTGATATTGCTAAGTGGCATCTTTATTTATCCAATGCCAAACTGCATACCGTTGTTGCCGAACAGCTCTATCCTCTAATTACTTCTAATAGTGTTACCGAAAACCGTGTGACAGCAGTATTAGAATCAATTCCTGTCAAAATTGGCGGTGGTAGAAAGGAAATCCCTTTAATAGATTTACTCCCACTGCAATGCCAGGTTAACTTAGTAGATATTTTAGAAAAATATCAACGAGAAATTTAACTTTCTTCTCGATCAGGAGCTATGTTACTTGTTCCTTTGTCAGCAGTGCTGAGTCAAGAGTCCTGATTACTGAGGCTTGAGTAGGGCCACTCACCCAGCATTCAGAACTTTTAACTCAGCACTTTTTGTTTAATACCTACTAGAACAAGTTATAGGTAATATCAGTACATACTGTTTGATGGCAATAAATCCTCAGTTTGAACTTGGCAATGAATAGTAATTAATCAGAAGTGTAAAGGCCATCTTTTGATGCTGAAAATACCTAAGTTTTGTTAAATAAGCAGTTAATAAATAAAAAATCCTGAGAAAATAAGATTGGGCAACAATCCCATAGTCATCTCATTAGACAATCAACGCAGTAAAAGTGAGCAATTCTGAAGTTATAAGATTACATACTTTGATTGTCAGTGACAGATATTAATTTGCCCAACTGCTTGATTAACTGGTGCGTAGTAGACTTAGAAGATTTAATTCAAAGTGTGTCTAACTTTTCTCTATATGGCGAGAAAAGCAACGCCCAATCCAATACCTTATATCCTTATCTATCAGATAAAAGTAATAGAATTACCAGCATCTTTTCTGCCAAGAGAGAGTTTTCTCGAACCCATGATTAGTGATAAAAATGGGTGAGGCAATTTGTCGCATACGAAAAATTTACTGAGCAATTAATTGAGGATTAACAAATATGTTTTTACAACTCAAAGATACTGGAGATTTAGTCAAAATAGTTGATGTACAAGAATTACTTGACCCTAATAATGATACTATTCACGGACAAGATCAAGAAGGTCAAGAAGAACAAGAAACAGATATCTTCAAAAAAGATGAGTTAGTTTTTCCTTCAGGTGAAAGCTTACCGCGCTGTTGGTTAGATGCTAACTATAGAAAAGCCTAATCACAATTTATTTGTAGGATGCGTTACTTAGTCCTTAACGCATCCTACTGCGCCGATGTAGTTTATTTTTCCTTAACACATCAAACGTAATAGGCAGTGCGTTACGCTATCAGTAACGCACTGCCTATTGGCGTGGCAATTTTTAACAAAAATTATTGAAATGGTGTAAAAATTAAGCTATTATACCAAAAATATTAAGTAATAACCGAAGTAAAAATTAGAGAAAAAATATATGACCCAAAGCTTAGAAGTTCAAGAATTTGTCATAGCGATCGCAGTTAGGCAGCATAACCCTGCGGTTTTGACACCAGACTTTCTCAAATATAGTGGTATTGTTCCTAGTGATTGGGAATTAGGCAGACAGCCCATTGTGACAAACTCTGCAGCTCAAGTTGTCTATCAAAATGGTATCAGTATAACTGCGGAAGTTAATAGAATTGTTTTCTCGGAGCCAATTCCTACTAAAGAATTGCAAGATGTATCTATTCCTGCAATAGCTCGCAAGTATGTTGAGACACTAACTCAAGTTAATTATCAAGCAGTTAGTATTAGTTTTAGAGGCTACGTGATTTTCGAGCAGAACAACATAGCCCATAACTATATCTTTGGTAAACTGCTACAATCAGGCCCTTGGAAAGAGTTTGGTACGGCACCTGTGCAAGCTGCATTGCGGTTTATTTATACCCTTCAGGATACGCAACTATTCTTAGATATTAATGAAGTTGGGCTACAATTACCTGACAAAACCCAACTGCCAGCAATTTTATTTTCCGCTAATTTTAGCCATGCGATCGCTCAAGACGATCCGAAAACGCGTTTAGCTAACCTAGTACAAGTTATAGGTAAATGGCAGACTGACTTAGCTACTTACCAAGAAGTAGTGAATACCAAGTTTTTAGGCTCACAGAACTATCAAATCAACATAGCGCCAGATGAACCTTTGATATTTCCCAAAGAAGTAAGTTAATCACGGAATCTGAGAAAATCTAAAAATTGAATTTTTGAGAAATAGGATAACAGTAAACGTAAAATAAATAAATAGGACTTACGCAAAAGTCACGTAATTACGTCATTACGAGCGCAGCGACGTAATCGCCTGAGATTCTGGGATTGCTTCCCTACACTTTGTTCCGGTCGCAATGACAAATTTTGCTTGCGTAAGTCCTGATAAATTTACTGTTATCCTGTCTTTTATTTCTTCTCAGCACAACCCTCAAAAACTTGATTACCCAGAATGAAAATTGCTGAGTAAGGATAGTTTTTATCTGACATTCCATCACTACAAGTATCGACTTGCTTGATGATTAATATACTGTTTATCCTATTTTTTAAGCGGTAAACACGTACTAAATCTGCTGGACGGCCTTGTGCTGTTAAAGGTTTAATGTACGGAAAGGTTTGTTTCGGCTTGTCAGGGGAAGAGTAAATAATTGCGCTTTTACCTACAGTTACGCTCCAAAATGGTTCTGTACCCCTAGCAATGAACTCTTCGCTCTTGCTATTTTGTGCAACAACTAGATGATTGCTATACATCGATAACAAAGTGATTCCCAACCCAAAAAACGTAATGGATGAGAGGCAGGTTTTCATCATAAATTGAGGTTTACAATATTAAGAAAAACTTGATCGCAAGGTGACTCAATCAGCCGTGAATCAACATGGGGCAATGCCACAAAGCAGCGAACCCACATATTACTCCCTGCTAGGACTGCATCCCTCGGCATCGGTAATCGACATCCGTCGAGCGTACCGAGAACTGAGTAAACGCTATCATCCTGATACTACCGATTTACCTGCTACTCTTGCTACAGCTAAATTTCAGCGACTCAATGAAGCATACGCTACTTTGAGTAACCCAGAACGTAGGTTAAATTACGACTTAAAAATCGGCTATTCCCGCTTTGGAGTGATTCAAGCACCTGCCGATTTGAACCATCCCGTGCAGAAGACCTATGACTGGTCAAAATCTGCTTACTTAGATGCTAGCGATCGCCCACTCTCATCGGGGGAAATCTTTGCATTATTTATGCTAGTGTTAACGTTTTTGGGTTGTCTGTTACTCGCGATCGCTATTGGTTTAACCCGTGGTGAGGCGGCTTTTCAAACACAACAGCTTCCACAACCTGTTACAAGTCAGCAGCAAATTCACCAAACGGCACCATCAGCCAGCTTTTTGGGAATTGAAAATCACTTTTGTTAATGTGTAATTTTAAACTTAATCATGTCTTTTCTTCCTCCAGATGCACCCTTATATAACCACACCCTGCCACAAATTGAGCAGTGGTTAAAAGACCAAGGCTGTCAACAAAATGAAGCAGAGTTACATTGTTGGCACGTAAAACGCCCTACTTGGCAAGCTGATCTCTCCCTTGATGTTGAGCAACTAACAGTGCGCTATATCGAAGCCGGAGAAAATCACCAAGACATCCTCCGTTCATTTAAATATTCCCTCAGCCGGGAAGATATTGAGCAAGCGGTTTTTGCTGGGCCATAAGGGATCGGGTAATTGGTAATTGGTAATGGGTAATGAGTAATGAGTAATGAGTAATGAGTAATGAGTAATGAGTAATGAGTAATGAGTAATGGGTAATGAGTAATGGGTAATGAGTAATGAGTAATGAGTAATGAGTAATGGGTAATGAGTAATGAGTAATGGGTAATGAGTAATGAGTAATGGGTAATGAGTAATGAGTAATGAGTAATGGGTAATGAGTAATGAGTAATGGGTAATGAGTAATGAGTAATGAGTAATGAGTAATGAGTAATGGGTAATGAGTAATGAGTAATGAGTAATGGGTAATGGGTGTTTATTATTTCTCCCTAATCTCCCTTATCCACCTCATCTCCCACCCTGCGGGAAGCCGCAAAGCGTCTACATCTCCCCAATCCCCAGTCCCCAATCCCCAGTCCCCAGTCCCCAGTCCCCAATCCCCAATCCCCAACCCCTAAACCGCACCAAACCGCCGTTCCCGTTGCTGATAAGCACACAAAGCGCGGTGGAATTCTACGCGGTCAAAATCTGGCCAGAGTGTTTCAGTAATATAAAATTCACCATAAGCCATTTGCCATAAAAGGAAATTTGAGAGGCGCATTTCGCCACTAGTACGTATTAATAAATCTGGATCGGCAATACCTGCTGTATATAAGTGGCGTTCAAATACCGCCTCATCAATTTCATCGGGTTGAATTAGACCTTGTTGAACTTTTTGGGCGATCGCCCGACAAGCCTGTAAAATTTCTTGCCGTCCACCATAATTGGTGGCTACTGTAAACCGGATACTGCGATTATCCTTAGTTTCTGCCATTGAACGGGAAATTTCTTCTTGGAGCGATCGCGGTAGTGCATTCAAATTCCCCACGAACTGAATTTGCACGTTCTCTTCCACCATTTCCCGCAGTTCTTGGCGTAAAACTCTTTGAAATAGAGTCATCAAAAAATCAACTTCTTCTTGGGGTCTTTTCCAGTTTTCTGTGGAAAAAGCGTAAGCTGTTAACGCCTGAATTCCCCAATCTTTACAACAACGCAGCAAATCTTTGAGTGCATCTACTCCCCGTTTATGACCCATAATCCGGGGTAGACCTTGACGTTTAGCCCATCGACCATTGCCATCCATAATCACCGCAACGTGTTTGGGCAGTAATTCTCGTTTTAAGCCAGGGGGCAAATCTTGTAATTCAGTTTGTTGTGCTTTCATTTTTTATCTCGAGAGGCGGTCGTTCGCGTAGCGCGTCGAAGACGTGGTAATCCTAGTAACCTTGAAACCAGTACTAGTGCCTTAGTATTAAGCTGACGACCCAAGCTTAACAAACCAGGAGCCACAGCTTCCCGATCTACCGTTGGGGATAAAAGAGCTTCTAATGACTCTTTTAGTTTCCTAATCGTCAGAGGTCTATTGAGAATTCCCCGCTCAGCTAAGGAAATAGAACCAGTTTCTTCTGATACAACAACACAGATGCAATTTTCGACCCGCTCAGTAATTCCCATCGCAGCCCGGTGGCGTGTACCCAACTGGCGCGAGGCTGTGCGTCCCGAAAGTGGTAAAATTATACCCGATGCAATAATCCGTGAGCCACGTATCAAGGTTGCCCCATCGTGTAATAAAGTTTTCGGTTGAAATATAGTTTGTATTAATTCTTTAGTAACCTCAGCATTCAGTTTCACTCCTGGTACAGAAAAATCTCGCTCGTCAATCGGGCCTGTTGTTTCCACAATCAATAAAGCGCCAATTCGGTTTTTTGACAGTTCTTTGACAGCATCAACAATCTCATCAATTACACTGTCAGATTTAGGTACTGCCAAACTGGAGGGATGAAACAACTGGCGGAATTCGCCGCGCCCTAATTGTTCTAAAAAACGCCGAAACTCTGACTGGAGTGCCACTGCCATTGCTACAGCACAGCCAATAACCAACTTTTCTAGTACGAAATTTAAGAGTGGTAGCCCCAACCTATTACTTAGTGCTGAAGCCAACATTAATATAATAAATCCCCGTACCATCCACAGCGTTCGGCGCTCACTAATAATAACTAGTATCATGTAGGTCAGCGCCAATACTAATACGATATCCAGAGTCCCAAGCAGCAAGGACTGCGACCATCCCAGGTTTGTCAGCCATTGCTTCCACCAATCTCTCATGACATCTGGATTAATATTTTGCCTCTAAAATACAGTGAATTAATAGTCCAGAGTCAAGAGTAAAAAGTCAAGAGTGAACATTTATTAACTCCGGACTTTGAACATTTGACCTTGGACGTTGAACTATTTCTTGAGCCTTTCTGGTAGGCAATCTTGCCTAATTAAGTCCTGATAAGTTTCGCGTTGCAAAATTAAATTTGCTTCGCCGTTTGAGACTACAACAGCTGCCGGTCGGGGTAAGCGATTGTAGTTAGATGCCATACTGTAATTGTAAGCACCAGTTCCCATAACTACGAGAATATCCCCAGGTTCAGTTTGTGGGAGTTGGGCATTTTTAATCAAAATATCCCCAGATTCACAGTGCTTACCAGCAATTGTGACAGTTTCTGTCAAGGGAGCAGAAATTTTGTTAGCGACCACAGCCCGGTACTCTGATTGGTAGGTAATGGGTCGTGGATTGTCTGACATACCTCCATCTACTGCTATGTAAGTACGGATTTCCGGAATTACCTTTGATGAACCTATTGTATAAGCAGTTACACAAGCTGTGGCAATCAGCGATCGCCCTGGTTCCGATAATAACTTGGGTAAAGGTAGATTTTCTGCTGCACAAGCTGTTTGCACTACATCACAAATCGCTTTGACCCATTCATCAATACTTGGTGGATCGTCTGATTCTACATAGCGAATGCCTAAACCACCGCCAACATTTAGCTCTGTCACATTTAAACCGTACTTGGCTGCATCCCGCAACCACTGCACCATGACCGCCGCTAAATCCTGATGGGGCTGGCGTTCAAAAATTTGAGAACCAATGTGAGCGTGTAAACCAGCACAATTCAAGGCTGATTGCTTACTAACAAAGGTAAACACCTCATCCAAATCATTTGGATCGAAGCCAAATTTACTATCTAAGTGTCCCGTGCGGATGTACTCATGAGTGTGACACTCAATACCTGGTGTCAAGCGCAACATAATCCGAATGGGTAGCGGGAAGGAATTTTCTCCTTGCTCCTCTGCTATTTCCACTAAGGTTTTTAACTCATACCAGTTATCCACCACAATGGTGACACCAGACTCAATCGCTAAAATTAACTCTGAGCGAGATTTATTATTGCCGTGGAGGTAAATTTTTTCTGGGCTAACCCCAGCGCTGAGGGCGGTGTAGAGTTCTCCCCCAGACACGACATCGATTCCCAAGCCTTCATCAGCGACAATCGCACAAACTGCTAAACAATTCCAAGCTTTAGAAGCATAAAGTACTTGAGATTCTCCCTGATAATATTGCTGGAAAGCATCTCGATATTGCTGACAAGCCGAACGCAGGGTTTCTTCATCTAAAATATATAAAGGCGAGCCAAACTGCTTTATTAGGGTTGTGATATCACACCCACCAATTTCTAGGCAGCCATGACTATTTACTTGAGCCGTCAAGGGTAAAAGTTCTTGATTAGGCGAAGTGCTACGCCTTGCAGGTAAATATTGACTACCAGCCTGTTGAACCCCAGTGGGGTGAGTCGATACCATAACTATAAGAGTTGTCCTTGTTCAAATTATGGGCGTGAGTGAGTCTCCCGATTCCCAGTTTACAAAGGGTTTGTAATCTTATCCAATAACTGTGATCTCATTAGAGTTAAAACTGCAATTACTGACATCAGACGATCTCAGCGCAATCCTAGAACTGGATAAAGCTTGTTTTGGCGGTCTTTGGACAATGGAAGGCTACCAACGAGAGTTAGATAGTCCCAACAGTGTTTTACTAGGCTTATTTTCCCCGGCTTCTAGCTTAAGTTTGCTAGGAATGGGTTGTTTTTGGTCAATTTTAGAAGAAGCCCACATTACGATTTTGGCAGTACATCCCCAATATCACTGTCAAGGTTTAGGACAAGCTTTACTTTATTCCCTTCTCAAGACAGCTAGCGATCGCGGTTTGGAGCGAGCTACCCTCGAAGTTCGAGCTTCCAACCTAGCGGCTATATCTTTATATCAAAAATTTGGCTTCAAAACAGCTGGGCGACGACGGCGCTACTATCAGGACAATGGCGAAGACGCTTTAATTCTTTGGCTTCCCGACCTGCAATATCCCCAATTTCAAACAACTTTGCTCCAATGGGAGACAATGGTACGCGATCGCCTCAACAAATCCTCTTGGCAATTTCGGTTTTTGTAAAATTGGTCATTTGTCATTGGGTAATGGGTAATTGGTAATTGGGGTTTGTCATTTGTCTTCCTCATCTCCCTCATCCCCAATCCCCAATCCCCCTGATTCCCATGTAACTTTTGATGACTTTGCGGTTGACTTTTGGTCATCTTCATGAAAAAAATACACTTTCTTCAAGAAAATTTGATGAGTATTATTTATTTTTTAAAACTATTTAATTGAAAAAATAAATATATTTTTAATAATTCTTGACTTCACAAAATAGATATGTTAAGAATAAATGTTTGGAAGTGGCTATAAAACTAGACTTCCAGCGCTTTTTTGCGGGCAATTAGAGCTAAAAACGCTGTTTCTCTTGTTCTCCTCAGTACAACAGCCACACAAAAGTAATAAATATTCAGGAATTACGCCATCAACTTGGGTGATACCACTTAGATATCTTGATTTTTTTATACAGATATCCAAAAGCTTGGCCTGTGCTAAAATCAGCGTACCGGCACGACGCAGGTGATGGGAAAAATGCCATGTTTGAACGCTTCACAGAAAAAGCTATTAAGGTAATCATGCTGGCCCAAGAAGAGGCCCGCCGTTTAGGCCACAATTTCGTCGGCACTGAACAGATCCTCCTGGGTCTGATTGGTGAAGGGACAGGAGTTGCGGCCAAGGTGCTGAAATCAATGGGTGTCAATCTCAAAGATGCCCGAATTGAAGTAGAAAAAATCATAGGACGGGGTTCGGGCTTTGTTGCTGTGGAAATTCCCTTTACGCCACGGGCAAAGCGGGTTCTGGAACTATCTTTAGAAGAAGCGCGCCAATTAGGCCATAACTACATTGGCACCGAACATCTGCTGTTGGGCCTGATCCGAGAAGGGGAAGGTGTGGCAGCCAGGGTGTTGGAAAACCTCGGCGTGGATCTATCGAAGGTACGAACCCAAGTCATTCGGATGTTGGGCGAAACAGCTGAAGTCACCCAAGGAGGCCCCTCTGGGCGCACCAAAACTCCAACCTTGGATGAATTTGGTTCCAACCTCACCCAAATGGCAACCGACAACAAACTCGATCCTGTGGTGGGACGCGCCAAAGAAATCGAGCGAGTTATCCAAATATTGGGTCGCCGGACAAAAAATAACCCAGTGCTAATTGGTGAACCAGGGGTTGGTAAAACAGCGATCGCTGAAGGTTTAGCGAGCCGCATTGCCAACAAAGATGTCCCCGACATCCTGGAAGACAAGCGCGTAGTCACACTGGATATTGGTTTACTTGTAGCCGGAACCAAGTACCGGGGTGAATTTGAAGAACGCCTGAAGAAAATCATGGACGAAATTCGTCAGGCGGGTAACGTAATTCTCGTCATTGACGAGGTACACACCCTGATTGGTGCAGGTGCAGCCGAAGGCGCAATCGACGCTGCGAACATCCTCAAGCCAGCTTTGGCTAGAGGTGAGTTGCAATGTATTGGTGCAACCACCCTAGATGAATATCGCAAACACATCGAACGGGATGCAGCATTAGAGCGCCGCTTCCAACCAGTAATGGTAGGTGAACCCTCAGTTGATGAAACAATTGAGATTCTCTACGGTCTGCGCGATCGCTACGAGCAACACCACAAACTAAAAATTTCCGATGAAGCCTTGGTGGCGGCAGCGAAATTGTCTGATCGTTATATTAGCGATCGCTATCTGCCAGATAAAGCCATCGACTTAATCGACGAAGCAGGTTCCCGAGTCCGGTTGATTAACTCCCAATTGCCCCCCGCAGCTAAAGAGTTAGACAAAGAACTGCGCCAAATCTTAAAAGAAAAAGATGATGCAGTTCGCTCCCAAGACTTCGACCGCGCTGGAGAACTGCGCGATCGCGAAATGGAAATCAAAGCCGAAATTCGCGCGATCGCTCAAAGCAAAACCAATGCTTCTGGTAACGAAGGTCTAGAACCCGTAGTTACAGAAGAAGACATTGCCCACATCGTCGCATCCTGGACGGGAGTTCCGGTGAACAAGCTCACCGAATCCGAATCCGAGAAGCTGTTGCACATGGAAGACACCCTACATCAGCGCCTAATTGGACAAGAAGACGCTGTGAAGGCAGTTTCCCGAGCAATTCGCCGCGCTCGTGTCGGTTTGAAAAATCCCAATCGACCCATCGCCAGCTTTGTCTTCTCAGGGCCCACAGGCGTTGGTAAAACCGAATTAGCGAAATCCTTGGCTTCTTACTTCTTCGGTTCCGAGGAAGCAATGATTCGCCTAGATATGTCGGAATATATGGAGCGTCACACTGTCAGCAAACTGATCGGTTCACCTCCAGGTTACGTTGGCTATAACGAAGGCGGTCAGCTAACCGAAGCAGTAAGACGCAGACCTTACACCGTGGTGCTATTCGACGAAATCGAAAAAGCTCACCCCGATGTCTTCAACATGCTGCTGCAAATCTTAGAAGACGGTCGCTTAACCGATGCTAAAGGTCGCACCGTAGACTTTAAGAACACTCTGTTGATTTTGACATCTAACATCGGTTCCAAGGTAATTGAAAAAGGTGGTGGCGGTATCGGCTTCGAGTTTGCAGACGATGCTAGCGAATCGCAATACAACCGCATTCGCTCCTTGGTGAACGAAGAACTGAAGCAATACTTCCGTCCAGAGTTCCTCAACCGTTTAGATGAAATTATCGTCTTCCGTCAGTTGAGCAAGGCCGAAGTTACAGAAATCGCCGACATCATGCTCAAAGAAGTATTTGGTCGCCTGACCGAAAAAGGTATCACCTTAGAAGTCACCGACCGCTTCAAAGACCGCCTCATCCAAGAAGGCTACAGCCCCAGCTACGGCGCACGACCATTACGTCGAGCAATTATGCGCTTGTTAGAAGATAGCTTGGCTGAAGAGATTCTCTCTGGTCGCATTAAAGATGGCGATACAGCCCTGGTTGATGTTGATGAAAACGGTAACGTTCAAGTCAGTTCTCAACAGCGTCGGGAGTTATTATCCCAAGGTGCTGAGTAAAATTTAAAATTTAAAATTTGGGATTAAATCTCAAATTAAAAAATGCAAACGGTAGAGTATTAATTGCTCTACCGTTTTTTGTAGGAAACAGGCGATCGTATTAAATTAGCTCTGAGATAGAATCAAGATAAATTCAAAATTCAGGAGTGAAAGCTTGCAAACTATTCTTTTAAGTCGCGAAGAAGTCGCCAAACGTGCTACCGAACTTTATGAAAATATCATTCGGCAACAAGTAGAAACAGAAGAAAACATTGGTAAGATGGTGATTATTGATATAGAAACAGGTGAATATGGTGTTGATAAAATAGGGATAGAATCAGCTAAATATTTACGTAATAAAAACCCACTTGCTCGACTTTTTGGTATTCGCATAGGTTATAAAGTTGCTGCTTCTTTTAGTGGGGAAATGGAGCGTGATTATCGGTGATTTCTGGGATTATTAAAAATGGACGTGCGACTGTCAACATAATATTTAGACTCCCAAATCAACCAGATTTTAGTATTGAATTTGTTATTGATACAGGATTTACAAATTTTCTTTCCCTACCTCCAGCAGCAGTAGCAGTGTTGGGTCTTCCGTTTGTTTATGATATGTATGTAAATTTAGCTAATAATAGTAATGTCATTTTGCCAGTACATCAAGCTACGATTATTTGGAATGGAGAAGAACGGGAAGTAGATGTACTCGCTACTGGAAGATTGCCTCTATTGGGTACTGCTTTACTTGATGAATATGAACTGGTAATTCAGTTTACTGAAGGTGGTTTAGTAACAATTGAAGAGTTGTAGTTGCAGTTTCATCTATATATTTCCTATCAACATCATTGCGATTTTTATCCCAAGATTGCATATAAGGGAAAATGTCACATTTGGGATTTGAAATTCAAATTTAAAGCTTTTCCTTTTGTGGATTAATTACTGCAATCTCTTATGCAAAAATTTGGTGTATAGCGACCAATAAGTAAATAAGAAAAACCGACTGGCTGTATCGCTCTACCAGTCGGCAACTAGCTTACCTTACTTTTCAGAAGGAGACAATAAGACAATAAAACGGATAATGCTCTAAAACCTTGCCTTAGAATTGCAACAATTATAATTAGGTATTTGAATTACCTATTTACCACACCTAAAATTGCGCTTGTATCGACTTAGACAGGCTTTAGTTCATTTTCAGCGCTTTTGCCTATAATTGGTAGATGCGATAGCCCAATTAATAATGCTTGTATGGGTTTAATGCAGAACCCAACTTGATTACAAGTATACCTTGAGTGCCAAAATAATCAAGGTATTTGTACCACTTTTTTTACTGGCTGAAAAATTTTATGACTCCTCACGAAAGTGAAGCAAAAGATAGCCCAGCGTCATCTAAAATATGGCGTAGTTGGCAGGAAAATCTAACTCTAGTTGCGATCGCGTTATGTTTGGCATTTCTTATCCGAACTTTTATTGCCGAACCGCGTTTTATCCCTTCGGATTCTATGTTACCCACCTTACACACAGGCGATCGCCTGGTTGTGGAAAAAATATCTTATAAATTTCATCCGCCTAAAACTGGTGATATTATTGTTTTTCAGCCACCAGAAGAACTGCAACGCCGGGGATATCCTCAAGACCAAGCTTTTATCAAGCGGGTGATTGGTGAACCGGGAGAGGTTGTGAGTGTTGCTCATGGTAAAGTTTATCTCAACGGTCAAGCTTTGCAAGAAGACTATATTGCTGAACCACCAAATAATCCTTACCCGCCACAAGTAGTTCCAGAAGGCGAATTTTTTGTCATGGGTGATAATCGTAACGATAGTAATGACTCTCGTTACTGGGGTTTTTTACCCAGAAAAAATATTATTGGTCGAGCCACATTCCGTTTTTGGCCCCTCGACCGCTTTGGGTTTATTTAAAATTAAAGGCTAGGGACTAGTGGTCTGTCAAATTCATTTTGACTGTTAGAGAGACGCGATAAATCGCCGTCTCTACAGGAAATCTATCCGTCAATTATTTCTTGACAGACTACTAGAAATTAGAAATTAAAAGTAGCTTTTTTAGTTAATTATGATTGTTCCTAGTCCCCAATCCCTAATCCCCAATCCCCAACTTAAAACCTGAGATAATACATTAATTGGGCGATCGCATCTGCTGGTAGTGCCAAACGCTGCTGGAAATCCACTAAGCTACGATAAGGGCCAGCAGCTAAACGATTTTGCACAACAGCTTGCGCTAAAGATATATCAATAAAAGGTATTTTTGCTAAATGTTCAACTGTTGCTAAATTGGGATTAATTAAAGGTGCTGGACATTCTAAAGATTCTTCGTCATAGTAAGCAAAATTAAGCAGTGGCTTGATTGGCTGTAATCGCTGCACAGGAATCGCCAAAGCTGCTGCAATATCTTCTATACAATAAAATTTAACACCGGAACGTGAAAGTTCTACGAGCGATCGCGCCTGATGAATGGAAAACCCAGGTAAGCGTAACCAATCATCTACAGTTGCTTGATTAGCATCAATGTGAATCCCCAATTGGATCGCCAGCTGAATTTCTTCCCCAGATTGCAGTCTATAGTAAGGGTCGTTGAGGAGCTGGGTACGGAGTTTTTGTAACCTGGGGTTGAAAGATAGCCAGTTTTTCATACTTTTTCTGGTGTCAAGAAATTTGGTCTAGCATCTGGCGGCGCTTTTGCTCAAATTCGTACTCCGAAATTAATCCATCTTGGCGCAGCTTATCTAATTCTCGCAAAGCATCTGCGATCGCTCCTACTTGATTGCTTACCTGCTGTGAATTTTTGATTGCTGACTTACCAAAATTAAAATTGCGATCAAAAGCTTCTTCATCTTGAGCCAAATACCAAACCCCTTCAATAGCACTGGCTACTTTGGGGATAGGAGTCCAGGAAAGCAGAACATACAATATTCCCCACACAGGTTGGCCTAGATAAAACTTATGTAATCCTGAAATGGTCAGCGTGCCAGAAAAAGCTAAAATAGCGGCAACGCTGCGGCTTTTTCGCTTGGTTAACATATTCCCCAATTTACCACTAGTACATTACCTACAATTAGATAGTCATCCTAGCAAAGCACTTGCATAAATGCAGCTTATTGTTTGGTGTTGGGCATTGAGTGTTTGATGTTTTTGTTGCTCACCCACTACCAATTACCGATGGTTACGGCTATAAGTTGCAAACAAACTTAACTATGACATTGGCTGTGCTGCCTTCGGCTTGTTCTCTACAGCAAATATTTATACTTCTCCTAATGTATATGAATCTATTTTATTGATTTTTGCTATGGCTGATCAGTTCTCAATAAGTAGGCTATATTCAAATAACCTAGATACAGAGGAATTGCCCAAATTCATTGTATTTCCTAGTAGTTATTTATATCTATTATGTAATATAATATATTACATAAACTTGGGCTGAGGAAATTTCTTAAATAGCAAAAATTTGAGCTAGATTTTAGTTCAACCTAGTCTTAGCCACAAAAAATAAAATTCTCGGTTTTTAGTGTACCGAATAGTTGCAAAATATCCACCTGTTGTTACTAAAAGCAGCGATGTCCCTAATTCCGAAACTCAGAGAAAAATCAGTGGAACAGAAAGTAGACCAAAAAAATCATGTTCAGCCCGTCGAACAAAACTATGCGGATCGTCACTACCAGCGAGCTGTTCAGTATGCTAACCAAAGCAACTGGGCAAGTTGTGTGCAAGAATTACGTGAGGCCATCAAACTAGAACCAAAAATTAGTGACTATCATGCGTTATTAGGCGTTGCATATTTTAAGCAGAACTTCCAGGGAATGGCAACAGTTTATATTCGCCAAGCATTAAAGCTGAATCCCCAACATCCTGTAGCGTTAAAATATGCTGCCAAGCTGAACATTAAAGAAGCCCAACCACCTAATCCTAAATCAGCAGCAATTTCTGTAGGTCTTGCCTCAGTATTAAGCTTGTTTACTTCACGCTCGGAATCTTGAGTCAAGTGTTGAAATTTCCCTAAAAAACCGTAAAGGAACCGGAGCTTATTCCCTAGAGTATTGCCCTAGACTAGAATAAAAATATAAGCAAAACCATAATTTGCTGAGTGTGGGCGCTCAGTTGAATATTAAACAAAATGGGATTCTTTGACTCTGAGATAGTTCAGCAAGAAGCGAAACAGCTGTTTGACGATTATCAAGCACTTATCAAGCTTGGTAATAGCTACGGCAAATTTGACCGTGAAGGTAAAAAGCTGTTTATTGAGCAAATGGAAGCCATGATGGATCGGTATCGCATCTTTATGAAGCGCTTTGAGCTATCAGAAGATTTCATGGCACAAATGACTATGGAGCAGATGAAAACTCAGCTAGGTCAGTTTGGAGTGACACCACAACAAATGTTTGACCAAATGCATCTTACTCTACAACGGATGAAAGCCGAGCTGGAAAAACAAGTATAGGGTCTAGGGGCTAGAAGTTTGGTAATAGTGCTGCTATTAAGTCAGTCAAAATCTCAAATCCAAAAAGTCAATATTAATCAGCTTCTAGTCCTTAGTCCCCAGTAACCATTCTCTAGTTCCTATTCTCGCTCATTCGATTTCGGACGAGGAAACTGAGAGGGCGATTTAAAGCTTTCTACTGGTACATCCTTTAAAGCCTTTTGCATAAAGTCACGCCAGATGGGGGCTACCATCACCCCACCTGTAGCACCGTGGGCTAATTGTCTATTGTCGTCTCTACCAACCCAGACAGCAGTTGTTAACTGGGGTACCGTACCTACAAACCAAATATCCTTTTCTGAGGATGTTGTACCCGTTTTACCTGCAGCAGGGCGACCTATAGCAGCATTTTTACCAGTACCATCAGTAATTACCGATTGCATAACATTGATAATTGCTGCCGATGCCCAAGGATCTAAAACTAGCTGGGGCTTGGGTGTATTATCTAATAAAACGTTTCCGCTACTATCTGTAACACGGGCAATGACTGTGGGTGGTGACTGCCAACCATAATTAGCAAAGGTGGCATAGGCACTAGCCATTTCTAATGGTGTCACGCCAATCGCACCTAGAGGTAAAGAAGTTACTGGCTCCATTGGACTCATAATTCCTAAGGTACGGCAAGTTTCGATGACTTTATTCATCCCCACTGACTTACCAACCTTAATGACAGGGATATTACGCGATTGGGCTAGGGCTGTGCGAATTGACATGGCCCCAGAAAACCCACCATCATAGTTTCTGGGATAGTACCAACCATTACCATCTCGATAGCTAACTGGAGCGTCTACCACCGTTGTGTCTGGTGCAAATTTTCCAGAAGCAAAAGCTGTGTAGTATACAAATGGCTTAAAAGAAGATCCAGGCTGACGTTGCGCTTGGGTAGCACGGTTAAATTCGCTGGTTTTAGCGTCTACACCACCTACCAAAGCTTTGACAAAATGCGTGCGGGGGTCGATTGCTACCAAAGCCATTTGATTTTTAGATAAGCCTTCGCCTTGGAGCCTTTCATGCCAGGTAGCGACAGTTTGCTCTGCCATTTTTTGGAATTCGGCATCAACTGTAGTTTGGACACGCATACCGCCTTTCAACAATGCTTCTCGCCCAAACTTCTTCGCTAACTCCTGAGATACAGTATTAGTGACATAAGGTAATGCACTACCTTGAAATGACCTAATTTTACCTAATTTAATTTCTTGCTTGAGAGCATCATCGTACTCTTGCTGGCTAATCCAATTCAAGTCCAGCATCCGCCCTAAAACTTCTTTTTGTTTTTGTTTTGCCAACTTCATGCTGACAAAAGGGCTAAACTCCTCTGGTGCTTGAATTAAACCAGCCATCATCGCCGATTCGCCCAAAGTTAAATATTCTGAGGATTTGTTAAAGTAACTGCGTGCTGCAGTTTGTACTCCATAGTTGTTATGACCCCAATACACTTGATTGAGGTACATTTCTAATATTTGGTCTTTAGAAAGAATTTGCTCTAAGCGGATTGCCAGAACTGCTTCTGCGATTTTGCGGGTAAAGGCACGCTTTTGAGACAAAAATATATTTTTCACCAACTGCATGGTGATGGTAGAGCCACCTTCTTTAACTCCACCAGCAATTGAGTTAACCACGATCGCACGCCCTACACCTGTAGGGTTAATACCGTGGTGGTTGTAAAAATGACCATCTTCACTGGCTAATACAGCCCGTTTTAAATTGGGAGAAATTTTATCTAAGGGCATCACTTCGCGGTTAGCTTCGCCATGAACACTAGCTAACAGCTTGCCTTTAAGATCATAAATATAAGTAGTTTCTGAAGGAAAAAAGTTACGTAGTTGCCTCACATCTGGCAAGTTACGGAAACTAATAGCCAAGCCCACCAATCCCCCCGCCACAATTGAACTTGTCAGCATCGTGATTGATAATAGAGTTGCGCCAGCTACCTGACCTACTCCTTTCAAAAACTCAAAACCTGATGAAGCCTTAGTGTGTGGCTCCTTGTCTTCAAAAGTCCTAGACGACACGGCGATTTCACTTCCTCACTTGTAAATTTAACTGTAATTGATTTGGCGAAGCAAGGCGGTTGATTTTTTGCAATTATAGTAGTTTGGCAGATAAGAGAACGGACAAATTGCCAGTGAATACAACCAACTTAATTTCTTCAGCCCAAAGTTTAATTAATAGCGAATCTCCTAGCATGGCGCAAGATTTTGCTTGGTTGCGTCGTGGTGTTGTGGAAATCTTCCCACAACCAACAGATGTTGACAGCGAAAGTGAAACTTTAGAAAAGCGCTTGGCAACTACAAGCAGACCTTTAAGGGTCAAATTAGGCATTGATCCAACCGGTGCTGATATTCATCTTGGTCATAGCATACCGGTACGAAAACTGCGAGCTTTTCAAGATGCTGGTCATACAGCAGTGCTAATTATTGGTGATTTTACAGCTCGCATTGGCGATCCAACTGGTAAATCTGAGGTACGTCGCCAACTGACAGAAGCAGAGGTAGCGCAGAACGCTCAGACTTATCTTGACCAAGTACGCCCCATATTGGATTTTGACACACCTGGCAAATTAGAGGTACGTTATAACTCCGAATGGCTCTCCCGGCTAGATTTAGGAAAAATTTTAGAATTACTTTCCACAATGACAGTAGGGCAGATGCTAGCCAAGGAAGGATTTGCAGAACGTTATAAAAAAGAGAATCCAATTTTCATTCATGAGTTCCTTTATCCGTTGATGCAGGGATATGATTCTGTGGCGGTTGAGGCTGATGTGGAGTTAGGCGGAACTGATCAAAAATTTAATATTGCTGTGGGGCGAGATTTACAACGCCATTTTGGGCAAAAGCCTCAGTTTGGGCTATTACTACCAATTTTGATTGGTACAGATGGCGTACAGAAAATGTCTAAGTCTTTAGGTAATTATGTAGGGTTATCGGAACACCCATCAGATAAATATCAAAAGTTGCAGGGAGTTCCCGATCAATTACTAACCCAGTATTTTGAGCTACTGACAGATTTAGCTTTAGAGAAATTGCCCGCAAACCCACGCGATCGCCAATTACTTTTAGCATGGGAAGTTGTGAAACAATATCATGGTGAAGCTGCGGCGAATCAGGCGAAAGCAGCTGCCGATAGCGGTGGTAAAAAAGGTGCTATCCCGGAATTCTCTTTGGCTGAAATTCCCCAGTTTCCCGTAAAATTGGCTTATTTGCTCAATGTTAGCGGCCTGTGCAAAAGTAGCGGCGAAGGTAAACGCAAAATTCAAGAAGGTGGGGTTTACCTAGATGGCGATCGCATTACTAATGTTGATACCACTTTTGCCCAACCTGATGAGTTAGCTCAGAAAGTTTTGCAGGTAGGGAAAAACAAGTTTGTGCGCTTAGTACCTTAATCTATGAAATGAACCGCCGATCAACGCCGATGAAAGCCGAGCAGCGAATTATTGTACCTTTGGATGTACCAGATGTAGCGAGTGCGATCGCTCTTGTGGATCAGCTTCCGCAAGTGAATTTCTGGAAAGTTGGCTTAGAGTTATTTACTAGCACTGGGCCAGCTATTCTCGCAGAGCTAAAATCTCGAGAAAAGCAGATTTTTCTGGATTTAAAGTTTCATGATATCCCCAATACTGTTGCTGGCGCTTGTCAGGCGGCGGCTCGTTATGGGGTGGATTTGTTAACTATTCATGCTACTGCTGGTAAGGATGCACTGAAAGCCGCAACCGCAGCAGTACAAACAGGGGCAGCCCAAGCGGGTGTAAAACCGCCGAAATTGATTGCGATTACGCTGTTGACGAGCATTTCTGCTAGGCAATTGGCGTTTGATTTAAAAATTCCCCTAGAATTGCCAGAATATGCTTTGTCAATGGCGCTACTAGCTCAAGAAACAGGGTTAGATGGTGCAGTTTGTTCCCCCCAAGAGGTAGCACAATTGCGGCAAACCTGCGGGGATGATTTTCTCTTTGTTTGTCCTGGCGTGCGTCCAAGTTGGGCAGACAAAGCAGATCAACAGCGATCGCTCACCCCAGCACAAGCCATTAAAGCTGGGGCAGATTATTTGGTAATTGGCCGTCCAATTACTGCGGCTACCGAGCCTGAGTTAGCCTGGAACAGAATTATTGAGGAGATAACCAAAGAGACTAACAAATAAAAAATATCCTGTCGCTGTGTAGGCTGGGGGAGCAGAGGAAGCAGAGGAGGAATATAATTTCGCCTTTGCTCTCAAAACTCGATAATCTAATTTTTTGCAGTTCCCAAGAGGCATAAAACAGAAATATTCTCTCTTCCAGAAGTGATAGGCGATCGCTCCCAAAACCAAGCATGAAAACCAATCTCCATTACCCATTACCCATTACCCCTAATCCCCAGTCCCCAGTCCCCATTACCCCTTATCCCCAGAGGGGGCCCCGAGTTCCCCAGCCCCCATTACCCCTTATCCCCAGAGGGGGCCCCGAGTTCCCCAATCCCCAAAAAAGCCGCTTCTGGCTGATAGTTTGTTGCTTCTGGCTAGTATTTAACAGCTTTGATAACTTAGCATTTTCGCAAAACTCATCTGTATCTAAGGATAAGGTGAAGTCTGCTTGCACTGAGCAAGATGTGCAATCTTTAACTACTTGGATGCTACGCGATTTACCGAGTTATACTAATCGCGTCAGTCAACGCGCCCGCCGTCTTAGCCGGAGTAGTGAAGTTTACAGTTATATACTTTTAGCAGGTAGGCCAGAGTTTACACCTTTACCTTTGAATCCGGGAATTGACACCCCAGAGACAGCAAAAAGTTCATCATCAGGAGTCGATCAAGTTTTCTTTACTACTTTAGAACGGCAGTATGTTGGGGGGAAAGCTGTGGAATTAGAAGAGTTCCACTGGCTATTGTTGACTAAAACTCAAAATGGCTGGCGTTTGGTAATGATGTTTACTCAAACTGATGCATCTGTTCCTGGACAACCAGTATCTCCCCCAAGAGATAGTAGTAATAGCGCTATTGCTCAAGCAATTAAAATTTGGCTACGGGATTGTCAGGCGGGAACTGTGCGGATGGGTGCGATTCAAGGAAATAAGTAATAGCATTGAGAAATTGATTTAGGGGAAAGGTTAAAGGGGAAAGGGTAAGGGTTTTAATTTTACCCTTTTACTTTTGTGGTGAATTTAGTCATTATCGCCATAGATAGGAATCTGAATTTCAAATTCTGTACCCTTACCTAGAGCAGAGTTGACATTAATGATGCCTTCATGTTTTTCTACAATAATTTGACGTGCGATCGCTAATCCTAAACCTGTTCCTTTACCTACACCTTTAGTAGTAAATAAATGGTCAAAAATCTTGGCTTTGACTTCTTCTGACATCCCCAGTCCATTGTCAGCAATAGAAATTTTTACGTTTTTATTTTGCACAGATGTAGTAATTGTAATCAGGTTAGGATTGGTTTGAATTTCTGTAAAACTCCGTCCAGTATTTGATTCATCTAAGGCATCAATGGCATTTGCTAAAATATTCATGAATACCTGATTTAATTGCCCTGGAAAACATTCTATTTTTGGTAGATTGCCATAATTTGTCATTACTTCAATTGCTGGGCGGTGTTCGTTAGCTTTGAGGCGATGTTTAAGAATCAGAATTGTGCTATCGATACCTTCATGGATATTAAATTTTACTTTGTAATCTTTATCGGCACGGGAAAAAGTTCTTAAGCTGGTGCTAATATTACTCAGGCGATTACAAGCAATTTCCATTGAATCAATTACCTTGGGCACATCATCTAATAGGTAATCTAAATCAATTTCTTCTGCGTGATTGATAATTTCGTCGTTAGGGTTTGGTAAGCTTTGTTGGTAAAGTCTCAAATGTTCTATAATATCTGCGAAGCTAGGTTTAGTTTGAGTTAAGCTAGCAGAAATAAAGCCGAGAGGATTATTCATTTCATGGGCTACCCCTGCAACTAAATTTCCCAGTGCTGACATTTTTTCACTTTGGACTATTTGTAATTGCGCTTGTTGTAAATCTTGTAATGCTTGTTGCGCTTGTTGGTACATCCGCGCATTTTCTAATGCTATAGCTGCTTGGGAAGCAAGTAATTTTAGCACTTGCAAACGGTCATTAGTAAATACTCCTTGAGTGAGTTTATTTTCTAAATAGATAATGCCTACTAAATAACCTTGATTAATAATTGGTGTACAAATAACGCTCTTGGGTTGATGCTTCAACATATATTCCCCAATTACGCCAGGAATATTAGTTTCTAAATTATTGATGATGACTGTTTGTTGAGTATTTTTGACATAATAGATAATTTTTATGGGAATATCTTGACATTGCTCTAATGGCTGTGATTCAAGAATAGTTTTAACTTGAGTTTGGGAATTTTCTTGATAAGTAATAAAGGTAATTGCTCTGACTTGCCAAGTATCTTCTACAGGAAGAATTAGTGCAGATTTTTTGGCACCAGAGTTTTCTAGAATAATGCGGGTAAGGTTGGTGATGAGTTCATCTAATTGGATGGAACTAGAGATAGCTTGAGCAGCTTTGAGGACAGAGGTAAAATCTAGAGCATCAGAAACATTGGTACTAGAAGAGTTAGTACATGCAGAAGTCCCTGAAAAGGCAATAGTAGGAATAGTTTCTAGTAGCGGATTGAAACGGTGTTCTTGTTGTTGGACAATTGGTTGGAGCAGTTGCGTGTAGCGTTTTTCTAAGTCATCAGTTTTTGCTTTAGCTCCCCAATGAGCATAACAGTAATAAGCTTCTTGCATATAAGCTTCGGCAACTTTTTCTTTACCCCAGTTGAGATAAAATTTTGCTGCAAGTTCGTTAGCAAGGGCTAATTCTTGAATATAGCCATTTTCTTTTGCTTGCTTAATAGCATCATCGTAGAGATTAAAAGCAGCAAATTCTCTGTTTAAAACCCGATTTATTTCGGCTTCAATCAAATTATATTTATGCTGATAATTACTTGGGGCGAACTCTGCCCATTTCTGCATTTGCTGCTGATTTTCTGAGACTTTTTTGAGATATTCTTGCTTTTGTGATTCTCCAGCAGTGGAGCATAAACCAAGTAAACTGAGAGATTGGTAAAAATTTCTCAGAGGAATAATTGCTAAACCAGTTGCACCAGCTTCGTATTCTTCAAATTTTTGAGCAAATTCAGATGCATCTTGGTAGTCTTCAAAGAAATAGGATAATAAAGTTTTCGCTAGATAAACATAACAAATACCGTTAATATTTTGATATTCAATTAATCCCGGTAAATCTGTTTTTTCGTTAAAAGCAGAACCAAGAAGCAACGTAGGTTTATTAACTTTACCTTGTAAGTTTAAGACAGTTTGTCTCCAAATTTTACCCCAAATTAACGATACCTCTTGCTTAATTTCTGCCATGAGGTTGCAGTATTTAAATGATTCAGACTCAGCAATATCTAGATGTTCTCCCGCCCAAAAGAGAAACTGACAATAGCAATTGGCGCAATAACCTACATATTCTAAATTCCCAGTTTCTAAGCCACTTACTAAACCTTCTTGGAATAATGGTAATGTAGATTTTATTGGGTCTTTCCAGTGTTTAATAAATAAACTGAAGGTGAGATAAACTCTACTTTTTAGCTCTTTTGCTGGGAAACGCTCTAACATTAATACTGCTAAAGTACCAAATTGATAACCTGCATCAATTTCTCCCATACCGCACAACAGTAATCCATACAAACTATAGGCGATCGCAGCTTGGGGAGAGTTACCATGTTGAATACAAATTTTCACCATTGTGAAAATCTTTAACGGTAGCAATGCGGGTTGAGCAATATAAACTGGTGCAAATAAGCCAGAGAGAATCCGCAAGGCGAACAGTTGATTGGGGTCAAGGAGTTCTGGTAAATTAGCCAAGTCGCTGATTAAGCGATCGCTTAACAGCAGTTTGACTTGTTCGGCTTCTTGGAAAGTCGTTTCGCGATCGCAGTCTGTTGGTAAAGTGACACCCAGTAAGCTTAAGGCTTCCCTTCCTGTCGCGATGGCTTCAATAAATTTATTTTGCGCGGTGTACGATTGAATCTGAATTTCGTAGACTTTAACTTTCTCTAAGGCTGTTTTTGCGTGCTGAAGGGTGATATCGATTAATTTTTTAGAAGCATCAAAGTTGGTATTTAAATATTCTGATTCAGCCGCAGATTCGTAAAGTCCTAGAGTCAAATCATATTCACTATCCCAACTATCAGCTGCTAGCAGTTTCATAGCAATACTGAAATAACTCACAGCCGCAGCATAAGCCGTAGATGATTTAGCTCTATTACCAGCAATTAAATTAAGTTGAGCTAGTTGATTTTTTTGATTTTGTTCAACAATTAAATCAATCCCTAAGTTTAATTGATTAACAATATTAAATATGCGGTTTTCTAAGTCTGCATCATCTGTATTTTTCAGTAACAACTGCCCAATACTTAAGTGAGTTGTTTGTTTTTGATTTTCAGGAATTAAAGAGTAAGATGCTTGCTGTACTCGGTCGTGTAGAAATCTATAGGTAGGAACTTGGAAACTGGCATTAGCAAAAGGTTGTGAGTCAGAATCTTTCCCAGTTTCCTGATAAAATTTATAAACTTCACTATTAGGTAAAATCACTCCTTCTTGTAAAGCTTTCCATAAATCAGCAGCCGTTTCAATTTGAGAATGCTGATAAATAATTGCTAGGGTATTGAGGTCAAAGCGGTTACCAATACAAGCAGCTAATTTTAAAATATCTTGAGTGGCTTGTGGCAACTTTTGTAACTGAATTGCCATAAATTCAACCACATCATCAGTTAGAGCTAAGGCTGTAACTTCAGCAATGTCGCATTGCCAATAGCCTAACTCAAAATTAAAAGTAATCAACCCATCCTCATATAATTTTTTCAGAAATTGATTATTGAAAAAAGGATTACCTTTAGTTTTTTTATAGACTAATTCTGTTAAAGGGAGGGCAATCTCTTCAGTACAACTAAGAGTATCAGCTATCAGGAGATTAATATCAGATTTATTCAGTGGGCTTAAAGTAATGGTGTTGACTGTTGCTTTGGTTTTGATAATTTCAAATAGAGTTAAGCTTAAAGGGTGAATAGGAGAAACTTCGTTATCTCGATAAGCACCAATAATTAGTAAATAGCCGCGATTGGCTTCACTCATTAAGAGTTGCATGAGTTTTAGCGAAGCCAAATCTGCCCATTGTAAATCATCCAGAAAAATTACTAAAGGATGTTCGGGAATAGTGAAAGTAGAAATAAATTTTTGAAACAATAAATTAAAGCGATTTTGGGCTGCATTCCCAGAAAGTTCTGGTACAGGTGGTTGTGTACCAATAATCTCTTCTAACTCGGGAATTACTTCAATAATTACCTGTCCGTTATCACCTAATGCTGATAGAATTTGAGTTTTCCATTGTTGCAATTGGCTATCACTTTCAGTCAGTAATTGTCCCATCAAATCCCGCAAGGCTTGGACAAAGGCAGAGAAAGGAACGTTACGATTAAACTGGTCAAACTTACCTTTAATAAAATACCCATGTTGTTTGACAATTGGTTTATGAATTTCATTGACAACAGCAGTTTTTCCCGTACCAGAAAAACCAGCAACCAACATCAATTCTGAGTTATTATTGGCAACGCGATCAAACGCGCTGAGTAAAGTTTGAACTTCTGTTTCTCGCCCATAGAGTTTTTCGGGGATAATGAAGCGATCGCATATATCTCGTTTGCCAATATCGAAGTAGGCAATTTTCCCGGTAGCGTTTAATTGAGCGAGACATTTTTGCAAATCATATTTCAAACCTAAGCCACTTTGATAGCGGTCTTCGGCATTTTTTGCCATTAATTTACTCACAATCTCACCCAGTACTAGAGGAATTGCAGGGTTAATTTCATTCACTAAAGGCGGTTGTTTGGCAATATGACAATGTACCAACTCCATCGGTTCATGAGAATTAAACGGTAATTTTCCTGTCAGTAGTTCAAAAAATGTTACACCCAAGGAATAAAAATCACTGCGGTAATCTATACCCCGATTCATCCGTCCTGTTTGTTCGGGGGATAAATAAGCTAAAGTCCCTTCTAAAACGTTAGGACTGATCATGGTTTGGGTTTCTCTAGGTAATAAAGAAGCAATACTAAAGTCGATGAGTTTAACTTCTTGAGTTTTTGGATGAATGAGAATATTCGCAGGTTTAATATCTTTGTGGATGACGCGATTTTGGTATAAATAGTCAATAATCTCAGTTAATTGCAGTGCTATTTGCAAAAATTCGATCAATGCTAGTGGTTGATTGCTGGTGTATTCTTTTAAAGAAATTCCTCCAGAATCTTCCATTACCAATGCATAGCTATTACGGTAAGCTTCTAAACTTAAAGGACAGACGATACCGGGAGTATCAAGATGTTTAGCAATAGTATATTGGTTGCGAAATTGCAACAGTTCGTTGAAACTAGGAAATTCCAACCGTAATATTTTGATGACAACAGCCTGTTGATCCGCAACTCTAATAGCGCGATAAACTTCGCTTTTATAACCTTGGTAGAGTTTGGCGACGAATTCATAGCCATTAATGTGGGAAAATTTATCACTTTCTCTTGTCATGGTTATACTCCACAAATCAATTTTATTTGCTAAAAATCAAAATTTATATAGCCGTTTGGCACTTATTATTCCCAAAAAACTATGAGACCAACCACACTTAAGAGAAAGGAAGTGTTAGGTTGAAAAATGCTAGTTTGATAAATTAATTTTGTTTAGGTAATTACAAGCAAAGCCAGCAATTATGAAATATCTCCAAGGAAAAGTCACATTAGTCACAGGAGCCACTAGGGGTATTGGTAAGGGAATTGCCATTGGACTAGGTGAAGCAGGCGCAACTGTATACATTACAGGGCGCAGCCTGAATAACTCTAATGCTCAGGATGATATTGGAGGTAATTTAAATGACACCAAATTAGCAGTAGAAGCAGCTGGCGGTGTCTGCATTCCGATTGCAGTCGATCACAGTGATGATGAGCAAGTGCGATCGCTTTTTCAACGCATTGAACAAGAACAAGATGGAAAGCTGGATTTGTTGGTAAATAATGTATTTTCAGGAGTCCCAGCTTTAAGAAAGATTGGTGATCAACCTTTTTGGGATTTTGACGCGAGTCTGTGGGATGCTTGCAACAATGTCGGTTTACGTAGTCACTATGTAGCAAGTATTTTTGCAGCCAGAATGATGGCTAAACGTCAACAAGGATTAATTTGTAATATTTCCTCTTGGGGTGGGCTGTCGTATATTTTTGGTGCAGCCTATGGTGCGGGTAAAGCCGCGTGCGATCGCCTCGCTACGGATATGGCTGTTGAACTAAAACCCTATAATGTGGCTTCAATCTCCCTTTGGCCGGGGATTGTGGGCACAGAACATATTAGCAGCATCGCCGCAGAAATGGCTGACAGCAAATCAACTGACCCGAAAAAATCCATGTTTAGCGATCGCTACAACTGGGAAACACCGCTATTAACAGGACGAGTAATTGCTAAACTAGCCAACGATTCCACAGTAATATCCCGTACAGGGCATGTACATATTGTTGCCGAATTAGCACAGCGATATGGAGTGGTAGATCAAGAAGGAAACCTACCTGTATCACTACGTTCTTTGCGGTTTCTGCTACCTATGGCAATACCACAACTGAGAAAAAATTCCTGGCTGATACCAGATATCAAAGTTCCTTGGTCACTGCTAATCGTGAGTAGCCTCAGTTCCCCGAAAATTTGACCAAAAATATTTAAGTAGGGCGATTTACTTCATCCAAAATCCAAAATCCAAAATCCAAAATCTAAAATCGTATTAGCTTCCTGGGAATGGGAAAAAGATTACAGGATACCAGCTTTGACGCAAGATTTCAGCCGCAAAACTAGAAACCAACCATTCCTGGAGCTTACCTATAGTTTCGGAAGACACAGCAATTGCACTAATATCAGCCATGAAAGCTGTTTCTAAAATCTGATTTACAGGGTTTCCTTCCCGAACTTCTGTTTTGACTTGTAAATTTACTCCTTCCAAATCAGCTTTAATTTGAGATAGAGTTGCTTGCGCCTGCTGTGGCAAAATTTTTGGTGGTCTTTCTTGACGACCACAGTCATCTATTACCCAACAAAGCTGACAATTTTGCAGAGATTGGCCACGCTGTTTCTCTGCTAAATTTTTCACCTGTTTTACCAGATAATTCGCTGATTGAGTATTGTTATAGGGAAGTAGTAAAGAACGGAAAAGGTGCTGACAACGCAGTGTTAATTCTTCGTCAGTATAGGCAGATATTAACTGAGGACGTAAGACTAATAGAGGAATTTTGGTTTGGTGGGATAAGTCAGACATCGTACTTCCCACTAATTTTTCTGTGAATAAGCTGCGACTTTGAGAACCTAAAATAATTAGTTCAGATTGATAAGTTTGCGCTACTTTCAGAATGTTTTCGACTGGTTTTCCTGATTGAACTTCTATTTTTACTTCTACATCTGAATTATGTTCACCAACTGCTGCTGCTAATTGCGTTTGTGCTTCTGCAATTTTCTCAGTATCCACTTTTGGAATAGCGCCTTTTTCCCAAACTGGTACAACGTGCAAAAACACAATTTGCTTGATTCCTGCTAGCCCGAGGCTAGAAACAAAATGTGCCAGACGGTGCAAACCATCAGCAAAATCTGTGGAAATTAAAACTCTTTCAAACATAATAATTTAATACAACGAAGTTTTCTGTATTTTAGTTTTTTAAGACCCTTGCTGGGTTGCTAGATCCCCGACTTCTTTAAGAAGTCGGGGATCTGACCACCACCAACTTCTCACAACTAATGCGGCAGACCACTGGTTATGTAGCAGTTGCACCCAACTGAAGAGCATACAAGTTTGCATAGACACCTTGTTTAGCAATTAGTTCTGCATGAGTTCCCCGTTCGACAATTTGTCCTTGCTGAATGACTAACACCTGGGAAGCCTGAGTTACAGTACTGAGGCGGTGAGCAATGACAAAGCTGGTACGTCCTTGCAGCAAGCGTGCGATCGCACTTTGTACGAGTGCTTCGGTGCGGGTGTCTATACTGCTGGTAGCTTCATCAAGTATCAAAATTCGTGGGTTAATCAACACTGCACGGGCAATACTAATTAGTTGGCGTTGTCCTTGGCTGAGAGGTGCGCCTCGTTCACCTAATTGAGTGGTGTAACCTTGGGGTAATGAGGTGATGAACTCATGCACATTTGCCAGTTGTGCTGCAGCTTCGATATCTGCTTGGGTAGCGTTAGGAACACCAAAGGCAATATTTTCCGCTACAGTACCGCTAAATAAAATATTATCTTGCAGGACAATGCCAATTTGACGGCGCAAACTAGCTTGCGTCACACTCCGCACATCGATTTCATCAATTTTGACTGCGCCATCAGAGACATCATAAAAGCGCAATATCAGGTTAATAATGGTGGTTTTGCCTGAGCCAGTAGGGCCGACTAAGGCGATCATCTGTCCTGGATAAGCGTGTAAATTTACACCTTTTAGTACTAGTTGCTCTGGGTTATAACCAAATTTGACATCCTCAAAAGTTACCTCTCCTTGAATTGGTGGCATTTCAATGGCATCAGGAACATCATTGAGTTGGGATGGTTCATCTAAAAGTAGGAAAATTCGCTCTAATCCGGCAAATGCAGACTGAGCTTGAGTGTAAAACTGACTAAGAATTTGAATAGGACGGAAAAACTGCTGTACATACAGTAAAAAGGATGTCACTACACCCACTGTTGCGCCACCAGTAACAGCTAGATAGCCGCCATAGGCGAGAACACCTGCGGTTGCTAGGGTGTTAAGAAAATCAATCGATGGTAAAAATGCCGCAGTAATTGCCACAGCTTCCACATTGGCATCCCGATTAGCAGCGTTGAGAATGTCAAACTCGGCGATATTAATATGTACGCGGTTAAATGCTTGTGCTTCCCGCACACTACCAATATCTTCTTCCAATTTGGCGGAAAGTTCGCCGATGGTTTGCCTAGTGACACGAAATCTGGCTCTTGCCCAACGAGCAAACAAGCTGGTAGTTAAAATCATTAGTGGTACAACTAGGTTACTCAACAAACCAAGTTGCAGATTGATTGTCAGCATGGCAATCACAATGCCCACCAAACTGAAAATATTACCTAACATTTGGGCGATTGTTTGCCCAAATGCTTGATTGACAGTGTTGACATCATTTAGCAGACGGCTCATCAAATCGCCAGCTTCACTGCGGTCAAAAAAGCTCAGTGGTAAACTCTGAATTTTAATGAAAATATCTTGTCGTAGTTGCGCCAGCAAGCGCTGCATAATCCAGCCAACTCGCATAATTTGACCGCGAATTGCCCAGACACCAAGGCTATAAATTACCCCTAGTAAGGCTAATAGCAAGAGCAATCCCTGCAAATTACCCTGTGCAATTAGGTGATCCACTGACCAGCCAAGTAGAAATGGCCCGATCGCCTGGGTTGATGCACCAATCATGACTAATGTCAAGGCAATGGGAATTTCTTTGCGGTAAGGTCGCAAGTATTGTAAAAAGCGCCGCAAGGTTGAGAGTTGATTAGTTGCTTGTTGTTCAGGCGCAACAACTGGGCCGATACCTCTCATAGCAATTTTAGATTTTAGATTTTGGATTTTAGATTAAAAGTCTTGGCCGTTAGGCTATACAGGAATCTCAAATACTGTCTTCAAAATGGGCATAAGGAAGAGAGATTTTCTGTATACAGTTCATGACTACTGTTGGTATTAATTAGTTAGATATCATTCTTTCTCCTTAGCCTTGACTTGAGATTCCAAAATTGCACCGTAAAGCGGGCTGGTTTGCATTAATTGTTCGTGGGTTCCTTGGGCTACCAACTTTCCTTTATCAATTAACAAAATGCGATCGGCATTCTTGACTGTACTAATGCGTTGAGCCACAACAAAGGTGACACATGCTTTGCGACGCATTAAGTTATCGAGTTCGGCTTGGATTTGCGCTGCTGTTTTGGCATCTACAGCCGAGGTACTGTCATCCAAAATCAGAATACTGTAATCGGTGAGTAGGGTACGAGCGATCGCAATCCGTTGCTTTTGTCCACCCGATAAACCGATACCCCTCTCCCCGACTATTGTCTCGTAGCCATCGGGTAAACCGTCGATGAAATCATGAATTTGGGCAGTTTTTGCGGCTTCAATGACTTCTGCTAATGTGGCGTTGGGTTTAGCGTAAGCGATATTCTCGCGGAGAGTGCCAGAAAATAGCGTGGTTTCTTGAAAAACAATACCAATATGCGCTCTTAAGCTTTTAAGGGTAAAATCTCGCACATCCCGCCCATCAATGCGAATTGCGCCTTTAGTAACATCATAAAAGCGGGGAATCAAGTTCATCACAGTACTTTTACCGGAACCTGTCATTCCCAAAACAGCGATCAGTTCTTTCGGCTTGGTTTCAAAAGAAACATCCTTCAGGGCTTCGGTTGTAGCGCCGGGATAACGGAAAGAGACGTTTTCAAAGGTGATTCTACCACCACAAGTTTTAAACTCAATTGCATCAGAGCGATCGCGAATTTCCACGGCTGCGTCTACCACTTCATAAACTCGCTGTGCTGAAGCCGCAGCTTGTGCGATCGCAGGTGCAGCAAACCCAATTAATAAAATTGGTTGCAATACTAAAACTAAATAGGAGTTAAAAGCTACCAGTTCGCCAATCGAGAACCTTTGACCAATTACTTGCGCTCCCCCATAGCCAAAAACAGCCAGAGTCACTAAATTACTCAGCAAAAAGATAAAGGGGAAGGTATTGTGGATAGCATCAATAGTCCTCATGTTAGCCGTGACGAGGGCATTATTTAGTCCCGTATAACGTGACCTTTCCGCCGACTCGCGCACGAAAGCTTTAACTACCCTAATTCCTACCAGATTTTCTTGTAATACTGCATTCAGATCACCCAGTTGTTGTTGTATCTGACCAAATAATCGGTCATTGCGGCTAATAAATCTGGCCATTAACCATCCTGAGATTGGCACAACTGTTAAGGTAATTAATGCCAATCGCCAGTTCATGATTAGCAGAACTACCGAAATCGTTACCAATGTCACCACTGCACCAATTACCTGAATTAAGCTAGTACCAATAAAGGTGCGGATTTGTTCAATGTCGCTGGTAACCCGAGTTAATAGTTGCGAAGTTTGCGCCTTGTCGTGATAGCTAAAACTGAGATTTTGAATTTTGCTGAAAATCTTATTGCGTAAATCATAGGCTACACCTTGAGAAGCCGCTTCTGCCCAATAGCTTTGTCCAAAATTAAACAAACCCCGCGCGATCGCTGCAACTACCATCCATGCAGCACTATAAAGCACTATTTGTAAATTTTGCTGGATAATACCTCCATCAATTCCCCAGCGAAATAATTGGGGGGTAATTGCATTCGCAACTGTCAAAAGTAAGAGACTTAATAAAGCTCCTAAGGAAATCCATCGATAATTTCTTAAGCTCACCAAAACACGCTGGATGGCTTGCATTGACGAATTTTCTGTGAGTTCTGATTGTGGTAGCAATGGAATTCACCCTTGTATCTTTTAAAGATTATCTCGCATATTGAATACTCATGCTGAGTTTGATTATCTATCAAGGGTGAATCTGACATTGGCTATGAAATTATGTAATTAAATATGTTTGATTATTGATTTTTTTGTAAAATTGCTTAATAGATAAATATTATGTAGCTGGAAATAGTAAATATACAAATTAGAAAAAAGAATGCGACAGATTGTAGGGGCAAGGCATTGCCCATACGTGTCAACTTAAGTTAAAAGCGATATAGGGCGGGCGTTGTACAAATACCTCGCGCCCTCATCCCCTAACCCCTTCTCCCGCAGGAGAAGGGGAACTAAATCTCTTGCTCCCTTCTCCCTGTGGGAGAGGGGCTGGGGGTGAGGGCGAAATCTTGCACAAGAGCGGGTTTCACGTTAAGTTGACACCAATGGGCAGTGCCTTGCCCTTACAATTTATGGCATTCTTTTTTCAATTGGTATAAACTGAATAAAAGCAAGATTTCTATTTTTTTGAGAAACAAATATGAAATTTAAAAGGATAAATGTGAAAAACTTTTATCCTTAATTAATGAAGAAAATTTTCAATTTTATCTAATTTAAGATTTTGTGTTTCCGTCTTTGACGCAGCCAAGTTTTACGTAATTCTTCTGCACCTAATAAAAGTGGCGGACAGATTAACAAAAATAACCATTGCCAAAGTGTCAATGGAGAAGTAGAAAAGATATGCCGCAGAGGAGGAATTTCAATGATGGCGAGAATCAAAGTCCATTCTGTGGCAATTCCCAGCCAGATAAAAGGATTAGAAAAGAATCCTAATCGCAATATAGAAGTACGCTCAGAACGACAAGCAAAAACGTTACCGTCTTGACAAGCAACAATAATTGCTAAAGTCATAGTAGTAGCTTGAGCATAAATCAAGGCGATCGCAGGATCGGCGGTGCGAGAAAGAATTGCTGGTGCGATCGCTTGCAATGATGCCAAGTTGTAACCGTAGCTTTGCCAAACCATGAAGAAGCCAGCCATTCCTAAAGCTGCTTCGATTAATCCTAAGAAACAGTAGGCGCGTAAGAGTAAAGAACGATCCAGCAGTGGTTTCGATTTGGCACGAGGCGGCATCTGCATTGTACCTGCTTCGGCACGTTCAGCACCTAGTGCCAGGGCTGGGATGATATCGGTTCCCAAATCCACAATCAGAATTTGCATAATGATTAACGCTGGCGGGATTTTGAGGGTAACCATCAACAGAAATGGCACCAGTTCGGCAACATTGGATGCCAAAATATAGGTCATGAACTTGCGAATATTCTGATAGACTGAGCGTCCTTGCTCAACTGCGGCGACGATAGTGGCAAAGTTGTCGTCTGTCAGTACAATATCGGCGGCTTCTCTGGCGACATCTGTGCCGTTCAATCCCATCGCAATGCCAATATTCGCCGCACGTAGCGCAGGTGCATCGTTCACGCCATCGCCTGTAACTGCTACTACTTCCCCGATATCTTTATAAGCTTGGACGAGGCGCAGTTTATGTTCTGGTGACATCCGCGCAAACACTAAGCCTGTACGATATTTAACAATTTGCCGCAGTTGGGCATCGGAGATATGTCCCATGCCTTCACCAGTAACGACGCGCACCTTATCAGCTAGCAAACCAATATTGCGGGCGATCGCTTCCGCAGTCAAGCCATAATCGCCAGTTACCATTGTGACTTTAATCCCAGCTTGATGACATTTAGCGATCGCATCGGCTACCTCTTCTCGAGGCGGATCGAACATAGCCACCAAGCCAATAAAAATCAAGTTTTGCTCTAGATCCTGGGCTTTGAGATCCAGCAACTCTTGGCTACCCCGGCGCGCCGCCAATCCCAAAACGCGAAATCCTTGCCTTGCTAAATCATCATTAGCTTGGACAACATCATCCCAAGCCTCGTGGGTTAATTCCTGTACGGTGCCATCATGCAGAATTGTATGGCAATGCTTCAAAACTTCTAGAGGCGCACCTTTAGTAAATGCTAAATAGGGCAATTCATCTTGCCATAACTCCGCAGCTTGCCAATTTAGCACCACCGTCATCATCCGACGGCGAGAATCGAAGGGAATCTCGCGCAACCGTGGTAACTGCTGTTGTAAATTTTCTAAATTCAGTCCCGCTTTAGCAGCTACTACTAGCAAGGCTGCTTCCGTTGGATCGCCAATTTCTTGCCAACGGCTAGGGGCTGTCAGGTGAATTAGGCGGGCGTTAGAACAAAGGGCAGAACCGATGAGTAAAAGATTGGCTTTCCAGGCGACGGCGGTATCTGATGGTAATCTCACTTTACCAACTGTGGGATCGTAACCTGCACCTGTGACCTCAATTAAAGCCTGGGAACTAGAAGGATGAGACTCTTCGGGTAACCAGAGATAGCGCACCGTCATTTCATTTTTTGTTAGCGTCCCTGTCTTATCGGTGCAAATCACAGTGGTAGCGCTGAGGGTTTCCACAGATGACAGCCGCCTGACTAGGGCATTGCGCCTGGCCATGCGTCGGACACCAATCGCCAAGGATAAAGTGACAGTTGGTAATAATCCTTCTGGCACGAGTGCCACAATAATCCCGATCGCAAAAATAAAACTTTCTTTAACCTCTATCCCCACCAAAAAATACGCCAGCAAGAAAACAATAATTCCCATGCTGACAGCGATCGCAGTGATCATCCGCACAATATAAGCCACCTGGACTTCTAAGGTGCTGGGTTCCCGCTTGACGACTGTTGTTAAATGGGCAACCTGTCCAAATTCTGTTTGGGCACCCGTAGCATAAACCACCGCCACAGCACGCCCGGCGGCGACAGTGGAACCCGCTAACACTAAATTGGCGATTTCCGAGGGATTCACCTTTTCTTGCATCGGTTGCTCGCCTGGACGTAGCAAAGTTTTACCACCGCGAATCGGTACAGCTTCCCGCAACCTGACTGGGTAAGCATTCCGCGCTACGGGTAAAGACTCCCCTGTCATCACCGACACATCCAAATACAAGTTATCAGCAGATATCAGACGTGCATCAGCAGAAATGCGATCGCCTTCTTCTAACTGCATCACATCACCACGCACCAACTCTCGCGCTGGGATTTGCTTCAGTTCCCCATCTCGATACACTTTCACCTGCATCGGCAATACTTTTTTTAAAGCCGATAGCGCTTGTTCTGCTTGAAACTCTTGCCAAAAACTAAAGATAGCGTTAATCCAGATTACCGCCCAAATTGCCCAGCCGAGTTCCGGTGTCCGCGAAATAAACGCTAAAATACCCGCCACCCAGAGCAGTAAAGCCATGAAATGAGTTAGTTGATCAGTAAAACGCAGCCACAGGGGACGATGAGCTGGTTCTGGTAACTCATTTGCGCCGAATTGTACAAATCTTGCTTGAGCTTCATCTGCCGATAAGCCATTGGTAGCGCTCCCTAGTGACTCATAGACCTCTTCAACCGATAATGCCCAGATAGGCTGATGAGACGATGCCATGATCTTGTTCGGTGTTGGGTTATTAAGAAAGGCAGAACTTAAGTGCCAACTGTCAATATAATTCGTAATTCGTAATTAATTATCCCATGACTTCATTTGAGGAATAATTAATTATTGAAAAAGGTTGTACAGATAAAGTAAATTTCACGCCCATGCATGAAAAATCAAACTTTAACTGTAGATTGTTGCTCACAATTTTACCTTGATGGCATCATCTAATAAACCCAAGTTTTCGGCTTGTTTAAAGGCTTGTTCTAAAGACATACCTTGTCTGGTAGCCAAATACATTAATACCATTGCGATCGCCCGCACAGAGCTATCACAATGTATTACAGTAGGTTTGGGTAGTTCAACAATTTTTTGAAATACCTGTACTGTATTTGCAGAATTAATTTCTGTCAGTTTTATTGGCAGATTAGTATAATGTAATCCTAGCAACTGAGCGTAAAGCTGCTCGCTGCTTTGAAAACCCATTTCGTCAGGCGATCGCAAATTCAGTACAGACTTATAGCCCTCATCAGCAAGTCTTTTTAATTCTGCGGAGTCAATTTGTCCGGCAATAGTTAATTCGTTATTAATTTTTCTGATTGTTTCCATCCCTCCCTCCTCCCAAGCGGTGAATAATGAATTAAAGAAGTGTAATGTAAGTCTGGTAAATCACCCTAAATTGCTAAATAAAATTACCACACCAAAACGTTGCTTTCTTAACCCTAAGCTTGAGCTTTGTAAAGTAGAATGCAAGTTGTTTTTGTGTGGTAAATTTCAGCAACATAAAATTTATCCTTTAATTCATTTCACCAAGAAATTAAAAATGTTTTTCTTCAGGAGGATCGCCTTCGTATGGTTGTACTCCTGTGGCTGGGTAATTATCGTTACTTGGTGTAAAAGCTCTAGCTGCTCCAGTATAGATATAGCGAATCACTTGTTGTGGAACTTCGATAATCGCCTGTAAGATTTGCCCAATTTTAGTTGTAGTAGACATAATTTTTTATCCAGAGTACAAAAAAGTTATTTAACTCAGAGAATGAAATTGAAAGTATCTATATCAAAGATAGTAATTGTTTAAGATACTTTTATCCTTCATTCTTCATCTTTCAATAGAAAACTCTTCAGTGAATTCTTTACGAGTTAGAGGTGCTTTTAGAGTGATACCTTCACCACCAAGGGGATAATTTTCATTCAGTAGCTTGCCATCTACGGAAATAAAAACTTGAGCATTAGGTTCTAGACTGCTGGCTGTATACAAAACTTGAGCAACTCGATAAACCATTGAACTAGTACCACCTCCAGAGGCAAATTCACCTGACAGGTTGACATAAATTCCTGTGGGGGTGATTTGCAACCCTAATAACTTTGTATTAGCAGGAATTGTTGTACTCAAGTTATTAGTTTGAGGATTGGTAAACATATTATTTAGTGCTGCTTTTAAAGCCACTTCTTTAGAAGCTTTATATTGAACAGTAACCAATTGCGGCACTAAATATATTTTTGTACCTTCAACTTTTACCCAATAAGTTTGAGGTTGTAATTGTATTACGGCTGGTTGGAATTTTGGCGCTGATTTTACTGCTGGTTTAGTAACTGTTGCTTGCTTTTGTGGTGGCGAAACTACACCGGGCGGAACCTGTGAAACCGGAGAATTATCTAATTGGGAAGAATTAGTTGGTGAATTGGCAGGTTTTGTTGTTTGCCAAGCCCACAAACCACTTCCTCCAACTACCATGAGCAGAAGTAGCATAAAACCAATTAGGTATTCATGTTGAACAGAATCATGATGTTGGTTTCTCATAGCTAGCTCCTGCAAACTGATTGATTTAAAGAATTTTTGCAATAGCAATCCTCTAGCTACCCAAGAATCCAAAATTTATATGTTTAGCATTTTGAATTTTGAATTCCCATCTCTGGCGTAGCTCAAGGAGTTATACAATCTCGGCTTTACTTTCAAGGTAAGGAAAGAATTTGAGGAACTTGTGAGGATTGGGGATCGGGGATTGGGGATTGGGGATTGGGGACTGGGGATCGGGGATTGGGGATGAGGGAGATGAGGGAGATGAGGGAGATGAGGAGGATGAGGGGAAATAACAAACACCAAATCCCAAACACCAATTAACAATTATTGACACTTCCCATTACCCATTAAGTGGTTACGCAAAATGATTCATGTCATTGCGTTCGCGCAGCGTCTCTTAAAGAAGGCTTTACGCTTCATTCTCAATGACAAATGTATATTGTTGCGTTAGTACTTACCCAGTCCCTAGTCCCTAGTCCCCAATCCCCAATCCCCAGTCCCCAATCCCCAGTCCCCAGTCCCCAGTCCCCCATCCTCACAAGTTCCTCAAATTATTCCCATATAACTTCACTGTCAGGCTAAGAGCAGCTTGACACGGTAGCGGAAGCTATATAGAACTTCTAAAAAAAGGCTCAAATTTATGAATTCAGCATCTGCTGCTCAACCGAAAAACAGTAAAACAGCATCTTCAGCAACACACGCTAGTGGTGATAAACGCTTTAAGATGCTGGATGCAACTATTAAACGCTATCAGTATCAACAAGATGCACTCATTGAGATTCTGCATAAAGCGCAGGAACTTTTTGGCTATTTAGAAACCGATGTATTAATTTACGTTGCCCAAAGTTTAAAATTGCCACCTAGCCGAGTGTATGGTGTTGCGACTTTTTATCATTTATTTTCATTAGCACCAAGTGGCGCACATAGTTGTGTGATTTGTACGGGTACGGCTTGTTACGTCAAAGGCGCGCAAGCAATTTTGACAGAGTTAGAAAAATCTGACAACATTCGCGCAGGTGAAACCACACCTGATGGACAAGTTTCATTGTTAACTGCAAGGTGTCTAGGTGCTTGTGGAATTGCACCCGCTGTAGTTTTTGATGGCGCTGTCTTAGGAAATCAAACTGCTGAATCAGTACATGAATGGATACACCACTGCACCGCAGAAAGCACAAAGGAAGGCTAAAAGATGGATCTAGCTGAATTAGTTGAAATTGCCCAGAAAGAACGTGCTTCTGAGAAACCAGTGCAAGTTCGCTGTTGTATGGCGGCGGGTTGTCTGTCTGCTAATTCCGAAGCTGTCAAGAAAAGTTTGGATGCAGCTGTGACAGCTGCAGGTTTAGAAGAACAAGTGCAAGTAACTGGCGTTGGTTGTATGCGCTTGTGCTGTCAAGGGCCATTAGTGGAAGTTAAGGGAGAAATTAAACAATCTTCTGTTGAGAAACCAGTTGCAGAAGAAACCCTCGGTACGCTTTACGAAAAAGTTGCGCCAGCAGATGCACCTTCGATTATTGGCACTTTAACTGGTGGCGAAACCACAGTACAAAAAGGTGACTTAGCGCAGCCATTTTTTACCTATCAAATGCCAATTGTTTTAGAAAACAGTGGCAAAGTCGATCCCGAACGCATTCAATCTTATATTGCGGCTAAGGGTTATCAAGCGCTTTATCACGTACTGCGGGAGAAAACTCCAGCAGATGTCATCGATACCATTACTCACAGTGGTTTGCGGGGTAGAGGTGGTGCTGGTTATCCCACAGGGGTGAAATGGGCAACAGTCGCCAAAGCTAAGGGCGATCGCAAATTTGTAATTTGCAACGCCGATGAGGGAGATCCTGGTGCATTCATGGATCGCAGCATTTTAGAAAGCGATCCCCATCGTGTTTTAGAAGGAATGGCGATCGCAGCTTATGCTGTTGGTGCAGAGCAAGGATACATCTACGTGCGCGCTGAATATCCTACTGCCATTAACCGCTTGCAAATTGCTATTCGCCAAGCCCAACGTTTGGGTATTTTAGGCACTCAAATTTTTGACTCCCGCTTTGATTTTAAAGTTGATATCCGCATTGGTGCAGGTGCTTATGTTTGCGGTGAAGAAACCGCATTAATGGCATCTATTGAAGGTAAACGCGGTATGCCAGAACCTCGTCCTCCCTATCCGGCTGAGTCTGGGTTGTGGGGATATCCCACTTTAATTAACAACGTCGAAACCTACGCCAATATTTCACCAATTATTCGCAAAGGTGCTGAGTGGTTCGCCAGCATCGGTACAGAAAAGAGCAAAGGAACAAAAGTTTTTGCCCTTGCTGGTCAAATTACTAACACTGGTTTAATCGAAGTACCGATGGGAACGCCATTAGAACTAATTGTAGAAACAATGGGCGGTGGCGTACCCAATGGCGGTATAGTCAAAGCCGTACAAACAGGCGGCCCTTCCGGCGGATGTATCCCCGCATCAGCTTTTAATAGTCCGGTAGATTATGAATCACTTGCTCAACTAGGTTCAATGATGGGTTCTGGTGGCATGATCGTCATGGATCAAACCACTAACATGGTTGATGTTGCCCGTTTCTTCATGGAATTCTGCATGGATGAATCCTGCGGTAAATGCATTCCTTGTCGGGTGGGAACTGTGCAACTACACCACTTATTAACCAAGATTAGCGAAGGCAAAGCCTCCATGACTGACTTAGCCTTGCTAGAAGAACTCTGTGAAACAGTGAAATTTACCAGCCTATGTGGTTTGGGACAGTCAGCACCCAATCCAGTATTCAGTACATTACGTTATTTCAAAGAAGAGTATTTAGCATTAATTAAACAAGGGACAAAAGTTTAATTGTAGAGACGCGATGAATCGCGTCTCTACAAGAGTCAAGAGCGACAGATGGGTAGGGCACGGCATACACAATCTTTGGCATATCAAATATCTTATTGGTGCCGTGCCCCTACAAAGAATTTATCTATCTTAATTTCATAATTACGAATTACGAATTACGAATTGATATTACTTTAGAGGTAAACAATATGATTTTCCTCAAAAGCATTATTGTTTGGCTAGTGTTTATCCTTGCCGAAAGCGTGAATGGTACTATTCGTACTTTCTGGCTTGTACCATCCTTAGGTGACTTTTGGGCACATCAAATATCATTTTTCACTGGGTCGATTTTAGTTGTGGCGATCGCAACTCTTTTCGTGAAATGGCTTCATGCAACCCGCACCTCTCAATTGCTCAACATTGGGATACTGTGGATGTTACTAACTCTGAGCTTTGAGATTGGCTTAGGACGCTTTGTTTTAGGCTATTCTTGGCAGCAAATCGCCGCTGACTACAACTTATTAAATGGTGGATTAATGCCCATTGGTTTAGTTCTCTTAATATTAGCCCCATTAATCGCTGCAAAAATTCGCGGTGTTGCACTCAACAATAATCAAACTGCTTAGGGTGGATTGTAGGGGCACGGCATTGCCCATACGTGTCAACTTAAGCTTAAAGCTATATAGGGCGGGCGTTGTACAAAAACTTTCGCCCTCATCCCCTAACCCCTTCTCCTGGGGGAGAAGGGGAATTAAATCTCTTGCTCCCCTCTCCCGCCGGGAGAGGGGTTGGGGGTGAGGGCGAAACCTTGCACAAGAGCGGGTTTCACGTTAAGTTGACACCACTGGGCATTGCCTTGCCCTCTAGAATATTGGTGTTTCGCTAACATTAATTCTCATCGTTCGCGTAATCGATTCTGAAAATAAAGAATTCATCAAAATGGTTAAAAGGCTTACAACAAAAGGATTAATCGCATCAAACTTTTATCCATATACCCTTTAGAGGCGTGGTTAGTTCACAGTGCGATGACGGTGCGATCGCACCGATACATTCAGATTCCTACTGAAATCTTTGAGGGAAATCGGGTAAGTGTAAGCTTTCTATTCTGATTACCAAAACCAAAGCTATATATAGTAGGAATTTCATGGTTTTTTGGGAATTAATTATTTCCGATTTGGATTACGCGAATGGTGAGTTAATTTGATTTAGTATTAGTTTCACACTGTACTGCTAAGAGAATAATTTGATGCTCACTGTCCACCATTTAAACAATTCGCGCTCTCAGCGTATACTCTGGCTGCTGGAGGAACTCGGCATAGAGTACGAAATCAAGCGCTATGAACGCGATCCAAAAACTATGCTGGCTCCAGCATCGCTACGCCAGGTGCATCCACTCGGCAAGTCGCCAGTGATTACCGACGGTGCGCTCACTCTAGCGGAATCTGGTGCCATCATTGAGTATTTGGTGGAACGGTACGGTAATGGTAGGCTGATTCCTCCGACGGATACGCCAGAACGACTACGCTATACCTACTGGCTGCATTATGCAGAAGGTTCAGCGATGCCATTGCTGGTGTTTCAGCTGATTTTTGATCGCATCGAGCATGAGCCAATGCCATTTTTTGCTAGGCCCATAGCCAGAGCGATCGCAGGACGTGTCAAAAGTTCTTTTCTAGGGCCACAGATAGCGCAGCACCTAGATTACCTAGAAGCGGAACTGCAAAAAAGCACGTGGTTTGCTGGCAATGAATTCACTGCTGCAGATATCCAAGTCAGCTTTCCCCTAGAAGCGGCTAATGCACTAGGACGGCTAAATGCTAGCCGCCCTCATCTTATGGAATTTTTGGAGCGGATTCACGCACGACCAGCTTATCAGCGCGCCCTTGAACGTGGCGGTACTTACGAGCTTCTGAGGTCAGCGTAATTCTGGGATGAGTTGTGATTTGGTTAAACTTGCTCAACCAGAATTTTTAATCATCTAACAAACTCATCAAAGCATGAATTTCAGGATCTCGCGATTCTGATAAATTTTGTTGTAATTTTAATATTTGCTTTTCTAATGCTTGAGCTGTGTAGACCATATTAGATTCTTGTGCGATTTTTAATTGACTTTCTTTAATTCTGATTTGTCTCAGCAATTCATCTACATGATGAATGGAATCATAATCTAGAGAAATCATACCCTGGTACCTATGAACCATCTCAGCAGTAAAGTTAACTAGTCGTCTTTTCTGTCGCAGCGATTTATTAAATCTAACTAAGAATTGTACAGGGTATTGTTTCAATTTTTTATTGACCTGAATTAACTTAAATTTTATCAATACAGCCTTTTTTGGGTAAATAAAGTACATCCGTAGAGAACAATTTTCCCTACGAACAAAGCTCATCTGTATGCCATTTGAAGTACTGATACCAGTACAATACCATCCAATACTTGTCGGTTAAGGGTAAAAGGGGAAGGGGAAAAAGGGCAAGAAAAAACCTTTAACCCTTACCCTTTAACCTTTTCCCCAAACCCAATTCCGAGTTGAAAATCCTTAACCGAGCAGTATTGCAATACCATCTGTCTGGAGAACGAAGCACGTCTTGATGAATGCAACTTTTACCCGCGAATGGGGCCTGTGAGGTAGTGGTTTTTACGCAAAACCCTAATACTTCCCTCAGTGCTTTGGAATTGTCGCATCTAGAGTTATTGTTGCAAGTTTGGGGCGATCGCACTCGTGAAATCGGCGCAAATCCGCAAATTCAGTACGTGCTACCTTTTGAAAATAAAGGTGTAGAGGTAGGGGTAACTTTACACCATCCCCACGGACAAATTTATGCCTATCCTTTTGTTCCGCCAGTTCCCGCGAGAATGTTGGAGATGCAGCAGCAATTTTATCAAGAACATCAACGGGGTTTGCTAGCAGATTTAATTGAAAAAGAGATAGCGGACAACCAGCGCATTATTTATCAGGATGAAGAAGCGATCGCTTTTGTCCCTGTATGTGCGCGTTATCCCTACGAAGTTTGGCTTGCGCCTAAACAACCAGTACCCACCTTGGATGGTTTGAGTGCAAAGCAACGTCAGGGACTAGCTAGGGCATTAAAAACCGTTACTCTGAAATATGATGGTTTGTGGAATCGTCCATTTCCTAGGAACTGAGGTAGTAGAGAATATCAGAAGAGTTTATTTAACTTGTCATTACTTCGCTAGTATGTTTGATAAACCCAATGATTTTAAAAAAGCTTACAAGGCAATATCAAACATGACTAATTACGCCAATCATCATGCTGTAACTATACAGATAGTAGTGGCAATGGGGCTGAGAAATTTAAACAGAGAATGGGAAGGATTAAAAACTATAGGCTATCAATTTCCACAAATTATTCTTGATAATTTAGATAAATTCATAATTTGTTTGCAGTACTATACTGAGACACAAAATTAGAAGAAAGATTGCCAGAATGTGCAAAGCAAGCTGCCTATGAAACAGCATTAAAAATTTATGTGAAAAAACTAGAATCCTTATTCAAGATAAATAGAAACAAGTCAACACTTTAGGCGATAGCTTTTAATTAAGGCAAAAAGCAGTGATATGGTCTAAAATTTTGTACTGGATCTACAAAATTAATTTCTATGCTAGAACAACAACCAGATCATTTACGGCTTCGCGTTCAAAAATTAGCGACAGAAGCTTTAGACAAATCAGCACCATCAGCATGGTTTGAAGTTTTATATGCCGAAGCTAAAGGTGATACAACACAAGTACCTTGGGCAAAGTTAGCACCTCATCCTTATTTGCAAGATTGGCTAACAAATCATCAGTTTTCTGCTCAAGGAAAAAAGGCATTAGTAATTGGTTGTGGCTTAGGAGATGATGCGGAAGCCTTAGCCAAGTTGGGATTTGAGGTAACAGCCTTTGACATTTCACCAACTGCGATCGCCTGGTGTCAACAGCGATTTCCTGATTCGACTGTAAAATATGTAACTGCAGATTTATTAGCAATTCCCTCAGAATGGCATCTTAGCTTTGATTTTGTCTTTGAATGTCGCAATATCCAAGCTTTGCCCTTAAATTTACGTTCTTCTATTATTCAGTCTATCACTGGTGTAGTTGCACCTAGTGGCACACTCTTAGTAATTACTCGCGTACGAGATACAGAAATGGAACCCTCCGGCCCACCTTGGCCATTATCTAATTCTGAACTAGCAGAGTTAGAAAATTTAGGCTTACATAAAGTAGAACAAATTGAATTTTTAGAGTCCCAAGAAACTGATGTTAGGCAAGTAAGAATTCAATATTATAAACCTGGAAAACTGGCTCATTAACAAGACTTTTACAAGTTTATGATTGTTCACGAACAAGCTGTTCAGCATCAAACAATTTTGGATTTTAGATTAACCAAAAGTTATCCAAAATTTTCAATCTGGTCTAATATCAAATGTTTAAGATATCTCAATACTGCTTGGTTAAGGATTTTCAACTCGGAATTGGGTTTGGGGAAAAGGTTAAAGGGTAAGGGTTAAAGGTTTTTTCTTGCCCTTTTTCCCCTTCCCCTTTTACCCTTAACCGACAAGTATTGTAAGATATCTTGACCTTGGCTCTTTTCTTATCTGCCGTATCTGTCATTTCTATCGTATCTATCGTATCTGTTGTATCTGTCATTTCTATCGTATCTATCGTATCTTCGATTTCTGTTGTTTCTGCGATTACCAATTGCGAACTCAGCACGACAACCATTCCTTACCCAAATCCGATTTCTGCTATAGCCCCAATTATTTCTACAACTGTTGTTAGATAATTGCCTAACAAGTCTTACTCTACCTGTTCCAGGGATTGAACAGCTGTTCGTGCGATTATTCTGGCTTTCACAAGTAATAACCTGTTGAGCTGAAGCTGGAGAAGCCATACTCAAAAACGCACCCAGGCTAAGGCTAGTTGCCATGAAGGTCGCAGCAATTAGTGGAAAGCGCATAGTCATATTAAAGCTCAGATGTATTCTAAAATTTTCTAGATACATCTTATGGTAGCCCCTATTTTTTCCCAAAAACTCTACCTTAGGATGATAATTTTGGTAGCTATAAATGCATACAATAGGAATAAAATGCCAGCTATTTTTGTTAATATATTACTCCCATATATATTAACTCCAACCCTAATCATAGGATTCATATTTGATTTTTGAAGTTCACGTAGTATGCGTTAGCAGCGAGAGTACGGCATCAGCGTGTTAGCTTTATCTAGAACAACCTCAGCAACAACTTAAATAAGGTGATTCTTCTACAGATTGAATTGTCGGATTACCGATATAAATACCAAGCGATCGCGCCGTTTGCACCAGATAATTATTTGGGTCTACAAGTGCAGGACTTTGACTCAAAACTGTTTCTAAAGGAAACGCTACAACTTCATTGTTTTGCCAAGCCACCATTTTTCCCGATTGTCCGTTAGCAACTAAATCTACTGCGGCTTTACCAAAAGCTGTAGCAATTAATCTGTCTAAAGCTGAGGGAATTCCGCCTCTTTGGATATGTCCTAAAACAGAAACACGAATATCGATGTGCTGATTGCTGTAGCTGCGAATTTCTTCCGCAATTTGCTGACCGATACCACAAGTAGGTTGTCCACAGGATGCATAAGAAAAGTCTATTGCTGTTTTCGCACCTTCTGCCACCACAATAATTGCAAATCTGCGTCCCCAGCGATTGCGTAATAACCTGAGATGGTCGCAGACATCTTTAATTGTGTAAGGAATTTCTGGAATGAGGATGACATCTGCACCACCTGCAATCCCAGAATGTAGCGCCAAATGACCGGCTGTGCGTCCCATTACTTCCACAATCATCACGCGATCGTGACTGGCTGCGGTATAGGTAAGACGATTTAACGCATCCACAACTGTATTAACTGCAGTATCAAACCCTACTACTCGTTCTGTTAAAGCAACATCATTATCTATAGTTTTGGGAATACCAATGAATTGCCAATTTCCCTTCTTACTCAGCTCGTTGAGAATGCCTAAACTACCATCACCACCAATCCCAATTAAAGCATCCAATTCTAATGCTTGGTAGCCAGCTAAAATATCATCAATTTGAGTCATAGTATCGCCTTGGTTGATACTACCAAGAATCGTACCACCCATGCTCAGTAAAGGATCTATACCCCGCAAATCTAAACAGTGCAGAGACAGAGGAATCGCCTTCGTTTCTAGCAAACCCTTTGTTGCATAAGGAATCCCCAATACCTGCCAGTCATAGGTAAGGGTCGCATTGCTGACAACTGCACGAATGACTGTATTCAGTCCCGGACAGTCGCCACCACTAGTAAGAATACCTAAACGCTTTTGTGTTTTCATACAATTTAAATTTAAACACTCCCTTTCAGGAAATAAATCTAACCAATCAAAAATACGGTTTAACTGGCTTCATCTCACCAGTTCATACAGCAGCAGAATTATGGCTCATCAACTGGGAAGGAGTTTGCTCACGATGTCAAAATGCCAGGTGCTAACCATCTGCCATAATTGCTAAGTGTTTCAGCAAAAAGCTGAGTAATAGTGCCTTTGTCCTGGTTTCGAGAGTGTAACCCCTATTTTTAGTTCTATAGAAAGGGTATGTAACAAATTTGAGGAACTTGTGAGGATAGAGTAATTCTATATACTGTTCCACATTTAACTTGCATATATTGGGCGGTCAAGATGCCCACCCCACAAGAAATATACAATTTCAGATTATGCAAACTAGTACAGTACGGCGTTAGGGTGTGCTATTGACTTTTGACTCTGGACAATCCTGATGAGTAACAATGCAACTTAAATGCAAAATAGCTTACTTTCTATCCAAACGAGCTTTTAAATCATTAGCAAAGTCCTCATATTTCCGAAGAGGAGTTACGTGAACTTGTACCGAGTGACCAAGTTTCTGCATGATTGGTAAATCTAAGAGAATTTGATCTACCAAATCGGGAGTAGGAACATCAATAATTGCAATCACACGGCGCACGCCAACACATTTCCATAAATCAATAACTACCCCTGCTTGTTTAGCTTTTAAAGCTGCATCTGCTTCCTCAGCCCAAATTTTAAAAAGTTCTGCCTGAGACATTTCATCAGGGTACTCTACATGAAAATCTAAGTGATATAGCATAAGTATTTTTCCTCAATTAGCACTAAATATACTAATACCTCAGCCAGGATATGGGGTTTTATGCATTGATAAATACAATTTAGTTTTTCAAAAACCCTTGCTTCATATAGCATCATGTGCGATAATCCTTAAACAAATATAAGTACTTTAAATCTATCGACTTACTGGAGTTAGCCTAAATCGCTAATGCAAGCATGATGGTTAATTTCCAGCTACAACAACGCATACTACTTGGACATAGCTAGCTTCAAACAACTTCTGAGTGTTAAGTAAACAAGTTTCGTACATTATTCCTAGTCTCTAACATCTATTGCCTAGATATTCCCTACTTCGTTCGTTTTGGTGTAACTATTTAATCAAATCTGTTTATGAATATTATGTAATCAAGTTTATACCTCCGTTTCTACCTAGCAGATGAATATCCTTATTCATCTGCTACCTTTCTTAAAATTTAGAAGTCATTATTATCAAGTTATTAATTATTAACTCAAATAATAAAACTTTGACTTCCATGAAAATATGCTGATAAAAAAATGGCTCAACCTATTATAAAATTGGAAGCTTTCTCCTAACCTCTGCCAGTAGTAGATGGGTAATTTTTACTTATCTACTACTTTTCTTCTATACCTAAAATGATTGCAATAGCCAATTAATAAGCAAGGTAAACTAATATGCAACAAGAATCTGATTTCCTCTCTGAACTATGCGATTTCTTATATCCGCGTAATTCTTATTACGGTCAGTTTCAACCGGAATATCTAGCTTTTAATGCTACTCTCCAAGAATTTTCTCAACGTGTGAGTTATATTTGTGACCTCCAAACAGGTGGCAAACTTTCTCCAGAAGAAGCTTATCATCAAATTCATCTATTGTGGAAACAATTAAAACGTTCTAAAAAAGAACTAAAAATTAAATAATTAGGTTGTTCATAGCAAAGCTAAACCAGTAGAATTACGAAGAAACATTCCGCTACACTGTTATATAGTTTCAATAAAAAGCAACAAGTACAAATACGATGTAATTGTCTTGTATAAGGAGTATTTATGGCAATTTTAAGATTAGAAAACGGTACACAATATCAGAATATTGTAGATATTACGCGCGAATTGGCATCACTAAATATTCAACTCAATTACTGGAATGTAGGCACAAAACCTGAATTACAACGCTTATTAGCACAAGATAGCCTCAACGAAGATGAGAAAGAACAAGTACTTCAAGCTTTAGATCACTATTTTGAGGAGTTACGAAAAACAGCAGGTTATCAATCTCGGGATTTGGTTGTTTTACATCCTGGAATTCCTAACCTTGATGATTCGATGGCAAAGTTTGCCAGTATCCATACCCATGCAGATGATGAAGTTCGCTACATCATTGATGGCGAAGCGATTTTTGGCTTTGTACGTCCTGATGGTAGCCAAGTAGAACTGACAGTGCAACCAGAAGAATACATCAACGTACCAGCTAGAACCGAACACTGGTTTTATTTGACTCCCAAAAGGCGAGTTAAAGCAGTACGCTATTTTATTAGTACTGAAGGTTGGGTTCCTGAGTACACAGCTAGAGCAATTCGTATTTTTCAGGCTATAGCCTGAGGAATATGGAGAGATTTGGATTTAAGAGGAGAGAATGTGAGGCGAATTGTCTTTTGCGACTTTGATGGCACAATTACAGTCGAAGAAACCTTTGTTGCAGTTCTCAAGAAGTTTGCACCACAACTATCTGCCAAATTGCTTCCAGAAATGTATGCAAGACGGGTGACGCTGCGCCAAGGAGTGAGAACCATCCTAGAATCAATTCCTTCTTCACGCTACAGCGAAATTTTAGAATTTACTCAAATACAGCCCATCCGCAAGGGATTTGTAGAACTTTTAGATTTCCTAGAGTTTCAAGGAGTTCCCTTAGTTGTAGTTTCGGGGGGATTGCGGGGAATGGTGGAAACTGTATTAGATAAGCTTGTGCAGCGAGTTCATGCAATCCACGCTGTGGATGTGGAAACTAGTGGTAATTTTTTGAAAGTCAATTCTCAATATGAAAGAGGTACAGAACTGATTGCCAAAGTAGAAGTCATGGCAAAATATCCGGCATATCAGAAGATTGCGATTGGTGACTCCCTGACTGATTTAAATATGGCGCTGGAAGTTAATCTAGTTTTTGCGCGCGATCGCCTGGCAGAATATCTAGATGAACATCAAAAATCATACATTCCTTGGAATGATTTCTCGCAAATTAGAGATTATCTAGTGAAATTATGGAAGTAAGTAGCTCAGTGTTCAAAATTATCGCTATGACAAGGCAGGAGGCAGGAGGCAGAAGGCAGGAGGCAGGAGGGAAGAGGGTTATAGCCTTGTTTATCTTTCTTAACTTAGTTTTGTTTTTTCCCACCGACTTACTTAATCCTATTCTATGACTAGCCAAATCATAGACGATGCCTGTATTCAACTCATTGATACTGCCCGTAGCTTTTACCAACAAGGTTGGATGGTGGGCACAGCTGGTAATCTTTCGATTCGCCTCCCCGATGATAGCTTCTTGATTACAGCTAGCGGTAAGTCTAAAGGAGAATTATTAGCCAGCGATTTTGTGCGTGTTTATTCAGATGGTAGTTTAGAAAAAGCCTCAGCAGATTTACAGCCTTCAGCGGAAACTGCTATTCACCAAATCATCTATACTCTCTTCCCAGAAGCACAAGCCTGTTACCATATCCATTCTGTTGAGTCTAATTTAGTTTCCCGTTTTGTCTTAGAAGATCATCTCCCCTTACCGCCATTAGAAATGCTGAAAGGGTTGGGAGTTTACCAAGAAAATCCCTGTTGCTTCTTACCCATATTTGCCAATCATTTACAAGTTGCACGTATTGCTTCAGATATTCAACAGCGCTTTACAGCTAATTCTGTGCAAATACCAGCCCTCCTAATTCGAGATCATGGTGTGACAACTTGGGCATCTTCGCCCACAGCAGCCCGTAATTATATTGAGATACTAGAATACATCTTTCGCTACATAGTTACTGAGCATATGATAAGTGGGGGAAGAAGAGGGGATAAACAAAAAATCACAAACCCTAAACCCCAAACAGCAAACACCACACACCCAATACCCAACATCAAATGACTACCCAAACTATTCGCGTTGTTGCCCATGTAACTGCTTTACCTGACAAAGTAGAAGAAATTAAAGCGGTTCTGCTGGAATTAATTGAACCAACCAGACAAGAAGCAGGTGCTATTAAGTATGAACTCTTGCAAAACCAGAACGATCCAACAGATTTCACTTTTGTAGAAGAATGGGCTTCTAATGATGCTTTGGATACTCATTTAAATTCAGCCCATTTGCAAGCAGCAGCCGCAAAACTGCAAAGTTTGGTGGCTGCACCAGCAGATATTCGTCGTTATTATTTGGTGGCATAGCGTCAAACCCGCTCTTGTGCAAGGTTTCGCCCTCACCCCCAGCCCCTCTCCCACAGGGTGAGGGGAGCAAGAGATTTAGTTCCCCAACTCCAGGGGGAGAAGGGGTTAGGGGATGAGGGCGCGAGGTATTTGTACAACGCCCGCCCTATATAGCTTTTAGCTTCAGTTGACACCAATGGGCATTGCCCGTGCCCCTACAATCTGTCGCATTCTTTTTTCAAATTGGTATAATATGTCATTGCGAGCAGAACGAAGTGTTCGCAATGATATTATCGGCGTTTCGTAAGTCCTAGTAATGTCAACGACTCTACGAATTACGAATTATTTTAATTATTGCGATCGCGCTCTAAATCAGCAATCACTTTTTGTAAATACCACTCTTCTGGCATTTGCGGATAATAATCTTTTTTCTGCTCAATTAAGCGTTGAGCAATCTCCCACTGTCCCCCAACCATGCGTAACAAACGCTGACGTAACAAGTTATATTTCTGGTTGTGGTTTTCTGGTAGAGATTTTTGAATTTTGTTGAGACTATTTAAAACTTGGTGATAGTTATCCCAATCTTCTTTTTCTAAAAAAATACTGATGGCTTTTTGATAATCATCCCTAGCTGCTAACATCTCTTCTAATAAAGTATGAGTAATGCCGCGATTATAATAAGCTTGGGCATCATCGGGATTAATTGATATCGCTTGGCTGTAGTCTTGAATTGCACCTAAATAATTGCTCATGGCACGATATGCATTACCCCTAGCCACAAAAACTAAAGCATCTTGCGGTTGAATTTTTAGCGCTTGGTTAAAATCCGCGATCGCACCTTGATAATCAGCTAGTAAATAACGTGCTTTCCCCCGATTGCGGTAGACAATTGCATCGTGAAAATCCAGCCGCAATGCTTGGTTAAAATCCGCGATCGCTTCTTGATAGTTACCCATTTTGCACCGCACTACACCACGACAGCAGTAAGCCTGTGCATCTTGCGGATCGGCTTGCAACACCCAGTTTAAATCTTCAATGGCTTCGCGGGTGTCTCCCTTTTCTGCCTTATCTAATAATTGTTTAAAATAATCTTTTTCTGATTTAATGGTGATATTCGGTGGTTTTTGCGATAAAGTAGGGGCTTTTTCTGGTGGTTGTAGTTCTTTGATTCTTTCCAAACACAGACGACAATTTTCTGTGTCTTTCTGCGCTAGATATAATTCTGCCGCTTTTTTAAAATTAGCGATCGCATCTTGAATATATCCCTGTTTCCGCCGCACCATCCCCCGCAAGCTATGAGCAGCCGCATAATTATAATTGAGACGAATAGCAGATTCTACATCTTCTAACGCACCCGGCAAATTTTTCAACGCCACCCTAGCCAAGGCGCGAGAATAGTATGCTGCTAAACTTTGGGGATTTTGCTTCAAAGCCTCAGTGTAATCGGAAACGGCTTGTAGAATTACCCCGGAGTCATAATATGCTAGCCCCCTTTGCAAGTAAGCTTCAGGAAAGAAAGGCGTAGCTTGCAAAGCACGATTAAATTCCTCAATGGCTCCAGCGTAGTCTTTTTGTCTAGCTTTTTCCAACCCTCGGTAATAAAATTCGTCACTCATGGCGTTGATGAACTGAACTCAGTTAGTTGATGAATACATAAGTATTCACCGTGACTCTAACTTATTTCTCACGCTATTTTATTCCTAGCCTTGGTGATCTCTTCCCCATGATGGCAGTTCCTCCACTTGGGGCATTGGTGTCAACTTAAGCTAAAAGCTATATAGGGCGGGCGTTGTACAAATACCTCGCGCCCTCATCCCCTAACCCCTTCTCCCGCAGGGAGAAGGGGAACTAAATCTCTTGCTCCCTTCTCCCTGCGGGAGAGGGGCTGGGGGTGAGGGCGAAACCTTGCACAAGAGCGGGTTTCACGTTAAGTTGACACCACTGCACTTGGGGAAACCCCAAAACTGCACTGTCTCCCCCATCCCCAATTCCCAATGCCCAAAAACTCCATCCACAAGGGGATGGAGTTTTTCATCATTTACACATATTGAGTATTCATTTTTATATTTTTAGTAAACAAAAATAGCGATCGCTTGCTCATTTATCGAAATCAAGTACTCATTTTTATGTTTTAAGTAAGCAAAAAGCCATTTTACCTTCTGATTATGCCTTTTTGCTTTCTCGTTATTGTGTTTTCCGCAAGCAAAATACCATTTCACCTACTCAAAAAGCCATATCGCTTACTCATTTTGGTGTTTTCCGCAAGTAAAAAGCTATATTGCTTACTCATTTGGGTAAATCGCGGACTTATTTTAGTATTTTCCGCAAGTATTCTTCAAAAGTTAGCTTGAACAGCAATTCATCCCACGTCTGACACGAAGTGCAGCGTGGGATGAATTGCGCGTGAGTTGACGACAGTCTTTTGACCAAATTTCCCCGCAGGGGAAACAGGGAGAAAGACATGGAGGAAACGAGCAAATCTTATGCTATGCTGTTTTATAGTAAATTGATTTCAATCTAAAATGCTTAAGGTTGTCAAAGTCAGGTTATATCCAGATGCTCATCAACAGCAGTCTCTAGAGCAAGCTTTTGGCTGTTGTCGTTGGCTTTGGAATTACTGCCTGAATTTGATGAACCAAACATACAAGGAAACTGGTAAGGGTTTATCTGGCTACGCAGTAAAAAAGATAATTCCCCAGTTAAAGAAAGAGTATGAATGGCTAACTTCGACATATTCACAATGTTTGCAGCAAGTCTGCTTAAATTTGGGTGTAGCCTTCAATAATTTCTTTGAAAAAAGAGCTAAATACCCAAGATTCAAATCAAAGCATGGTAAGCAGTCAATACAGTATCCTCAAAACGTCAAAGTCGCTGATAGTTATGTAAGTCTCCCAAAAATAGGGGATGTATCAGCAATGATTCACAGACCTATTGAGGGAAAAGTTAAAACTGTAACTATATCCAAGAACTGTTCTAATCAATACTTTGCAGCTATTCTATTTGATGATGGTAAAGACAAACCAGAATCAATCACAGATGGTAAAGCAATAGGTATTGATCTGGGGCTAACTCACTTTGCTATTACCAGTGATGGGTCAAAATTTGACAATCCTAGAATACTCAGCAAGCATGAGAAGAATCTAAAACTTAAGCAGCAGCAATTATCTAGGAAGCAGAAAGGTTCTCAGAATCGAATTAAATCTAGAAAAAAAGTTGCTAGAGTCTATAGAAAAATCACTAACTGCCGTGAGGATTTTCTGCACAAGCTATCTCGTAGGATAGTTAACGAAAACCAAGTTATTGTTGTGGAAAATCTTAATGTTAAAGGCATGATGCAAAACCATAAACTAGCAAAATCCATCCATCAAGTAGGGTGGGGTATGTTTTGCACCATGCTGAAATACAAGGCAGAAATGGAGGGGAAGATATATCAAGAGGTTGATAGATTCTTTCCCAGTTCAAAAACCTGCCATGTGTGTCTTAATCAGGTTGGCAGTTTGCCGCTAGATGTAAGATTCTGGACTTGTGAAAACTGCCAAACTAGACATGACAGGGATGTGAACGCAGCTATTAACCTCAGAGATGAGGGACTACGAATTTTGACCTCTGGAACGGGGGATAAAGCCTGTTGCCCAGATGTAAGTCGGAGTAATAGAGGACGCAAGAAATCTACTACTGCGCTTTCTGCTGGACAGGAAGCCTACACTGTATGCGAAGCATCAGTGTAGGTAGTTCACCTCTCCCACTTATTTAAAAAGTGAGAGAGCTAACTCTAACTTATTTCCTTGTAATTACGCCTACATTGACAATCTACAAACCCAAGTTTATTAACAATTACCTTTTTAGCTACTCAATCAGCAAACTAGGAGAAGTCAGCACAAACACATCTCTTGTGCCTGGGGCTGGCATCTCCGGTTTAATAGGAGTAGTAAAGTGGTAAAACTCATGATCGTTGACTAATAAAAGTTCTCCAGGATGCAAAATTTTGTTAAAAATAGGTTTTTCTTTCTTGGCAGTATATAAATGTGTTTCTCCGCCAACAATATTATCTCTAGCCACAGAGAAAATACCGATAAAGTCAGTTCCATCCTGATGAATTCCTTCCGGTGCTGGATTACCCAAATTATCTGGTGAACAGGTAGTTCTAATTTGGTGTACTCCTATTTCTGCTTCTGGGTGAAGCTTACAAGAATCAGTAAATGCTAAAACCAGGTTTTTAAATATATCAAGTTCTGTGAGTGCATCATCTAATTCTGCAAACTCTCTTTTAATGTCTCCTAATAAAGGATTGTAGTTCTTACTCTGGAAGAGATGACCATGAGGTAATTTAATTAATTTATCCTCAGCAACAGTAAACCGAGATAATCTTCTAGAGCGATAGTTGCCTTTGATATAAGGATCAATAGGCATATCGTTAAAAAATGGTTTAAACCCTTCTAAATTAATAGAATTTACTTTTCTAACGGTAAACAGAAAAGCATATTCTAATTCCGTAATTCCCCAAACTTTTTGCATAGGATTTACCTACTTGCACTTTACAATCCTCCTGCTTCTTTCTCTAAGGAGGCTGATAATATCTATGTTATGCTACTTTTTATTAAATTGTCGTAAAAATAACTACATAAATTGTCAATTAATGATATAGAAGCATGACTTTGAATAAAATCTACCCCTAGCAGTACTAGAGCAGAATTCAAGTATATTTATTATTCCTTAGGCGTGTCAGTACCAAAAATTACATAGTTGTTTTCAGCGATTGACTGACTAACTAACCCTAAACATTGAAATATTTATTACAGGTGGCTTTGGTCATAGCAGTATAACTGACTAACTTCAGGCAGTAAGTTGAGGCACGTCAAGAATTGCTGTCTTGAAAATGGGCATGGGGCATGGGAAAGACAGATTTTAATGTTGGGTTGTGCCAAAACCTGGCGTGAATAGCTGACTCTAATTTCTATAAAACAAGTGCAATCACCAGCCTCAGAGAGTTCAAATATAGCCAAATCAAAGTATATTGATGAGAGGCAAATTATAAAGAAAAAATTAAAATTTAGAGCTTGCTAAAAGCAAACTCAGACAAATTTTTTCGCCTGTGCATTTTTCATATATTGATGACGCATCACTTAAATGATTGATTGGCTTTATAACTACCCACCTCTTTATCCAGGTATTTTACTCAAGCGCTACAAGCGCTTTTTTGCTGATGTTGAACTTGCTTCTGGGGAGGTGGTAACCGCACATTGTCCCAATACAGGGCCAATGACTGGAGTATCAACTATTGGCAGTTTAGTACAACTTTCCCTCAGTGATAATCCTAAGCGCAAACTAGCCTACACTCTAGAATTAATTCAGGTGCATGACAATGAACCGACTTGGGTAGGCGTGAATACGGCGTTGCCAAATCGGGTAGTTAAGTTAGCTTTAGCAAAACATCTTTTTCCTGAATTAGGTGACTATAACCACATCAAAGGCGAGGTGGTTTATGGTCAAGATAAAAAAAGCCGTGTAGATTTCTTCTTGACAGGAAGCGACCAAGAACGCCCAATTTATTTAGAGGTGAAAAATACCACATTCGCTGAGGGGAGATTAGCACTATTTCCGGACACCGAGACCACAAGGGGACAAAAGCACTTACGAGAACTAATGGCGCTATTACCTCTAACTCGTGCAGTAATGTTGTATTTTATTAATCGCAGCGATTGTACAGAGTTTGCCCCAGGAGATATGACAGATCCTACTTATGGTAAGTTGTTGCGGGATGCGATCGCACTCGGTTTAGAAGTTTTACCCTGCCGTTTTGATGTCTCCCCAGAAGGGATTCGTTATTTAGGTTTAGCAAAACTAAAAATTTAGTTAAGAGTCCAAAGTCAAGAGTCAAGAGTCAAGAGTCAAGACTAAATGTAAGATATCTCTCTGAAAATTGGTGTTTAGTGTTTGCGGGGCAAGGGGGACAAAAGGCATAAAAGAGAAATAACCCATTACCCAATGCCCCATGCCCCATGCCCAACTTATATTTGATGAGACCCAATAAAAGCTTCGACTTCAGCCGCAGTTGGTTGGGATGCGATCGCGCCTGGTTTAATGGTGGTTAATGCTCCTACAGCGCTGGCATAGGTAACAATCCGTTTTGCTGTTTCTGCATTTCCCATACCTTGGATACCGTGCTGAAGTAGTTGGTGAATAAATCCTGCTAAAAAGCTATCCCCTGCACCTGTGGTATCTACTACAGGGATAGAAAATGATGGTAATCGGCCTTCGTTCTCTGCCAAACAATAGGCACAACCATTTTCGCCATCTGTGATTAATACTCCTTCTACAGAATCTAGGCGATAAGTGATTGCGCCGGCATCATGTGTACCAAATAACCAATCTGCTTCTTCTTTGGAAAGTTTGAGAAAGTCAACTTGCTTAAATAATTCCGCTATTTTTTGGCGAGCAATATTCTCATCGTGCCAAAATACAGGTCGCCAATTCACATCCAGCACAATTTTCAGGTCGTAGTACACTGCCAATTCTAGGGCGCGGTGAATTGCTTTTTCACTTTCAGGATAAGCTAATTCCAAAGTACCTAACACCAGAAAATCTGCTTCTTGAAATAAAGAACGCGGCAATTGTTCTGCTTGCAGACGAGTATCGGCAAATTCAGTGGTATCATATTTACCGAATCCTGCAAAAGAGCGATCGCCTGCTAAATCCCTAACCACATATACTTGTCTAGTTGGCGCTGTGGGATGGCGTTGCACTCCCGTTGTATCGACACCTACATCTTTTAAGAGTGTTACCAGTGTATTTCCTGGTTCATCTTCACCAACAGCTCCAATAAAACCAGTTGGTGTCCCCAGCTTTACTAAAGCACAGGCTACGTTAGCTGGTGCCCCTCCGGGGTAAGGAGTCCAAGACTGAACTTCTTCTAGCTTTAGCCCCAATTGATCGGCTAAACAATCAAACAAAACTTCACCGAGGCACAAAACACGGGGATTACTCATCTCATTTTAGGGTTGCGATTTTTGGAGTCAGATTTTCCAGTATAAAATCTACAATAATCTCCACTCCCTGTCGCCAGTCCTTCATACAATGAAATAGCAATTTTTGCTACTCAGATTAAGATGTATATGCTTTTGTTACCCACATTTCTTAGTATCAGTAGGGAGGAGAGATAATTAATTATTTGGTATTAATTAATACTTTTGTATTTTCAATTACATGGCCAAGATTCATAACTAAAAAGAAATTATGGAAATTATCATGCTAATGACCCTGAAAAGGCCTGCCTACAAAAGAATCTTCTAGAATTAGAAAGAGCGATTAAGTACATATACCAAGGGAGGATAGAATAAGTCATGGCTGCTGGCGAGTCTCAGACCCCTGTTAGTCTGTCAGACAGAGAACTGCAAATTATCGACTTAGTGGCCGCTGGCTTAACTAACCAAGAGATTGCAGGGAAACTGGAAATTAGCAAACGCACAGTTGATAACCATATCAGCAATATTCTCACTAAAACCCAGACTGAAAATCGAGTGGCTCTTGTACGCTGGGCACTACAGTGGGGAAAAGTTTGTTTGAATGATGTCAATTGCTGTCCTCTGCCTAACCATAACGATTAGACAAGTTGCTAGTCAGAACGCGATTGATGCTGTTTGTTCCAGACAACATTTGTTGCGTGATCATGTTCGAGTTCTTTTGGTTGACAGCCTAGGCAAATTAGACGCTTGAGTGAGAGTTCTCCTCTTCACGCCGTTATTCCAGTGTGAACCTCTACCAAAATCAGCGTCGAAATTCAGCAGATTCTCAAGATGGGCTATTGATGCTCCTCAAAAGGGATACTTTCCCATATCGGTAGAGTTTTTAGTGACTTTACCGACGGGAAAGTTCCCTTTTGCCCATCGCAAGAATAATTTGATATTAGGTGTTTGGTGTTGGGTATTAGTGATTTATTTCCCAATACAGTTCAGTTAAGAAAATTAATTGACAACAAAACCCAAAAACTAGTTACTCAACAAAAAACTCAACAATAATTTTGGAGGGGGTTTGGGGGACGCAACCGTCCCCCAATCGGGGGTTTGGGGGAGAATCCCCCAATTGAGCTAGCTTTTTACACAACTGACAAATCAATCACTAATGAACTTATCTGAACTGTATTGATTTATTTCCCCCATTCCCCATTCCCCATTCCCCATTCCCCAGTCCCCAATCCCCAGTCCCCAATTCAATAAAAATTAGCAATAATCGCTGAGTTCAAGCGCTACATTTGAAAGAAATCTATGTTGCTCCATCACTTTGGGGAGCAGTGTTGCTATGAATACTTCTACTTCTGTTCAAAGTGGCTCCTCTCCCTTTGACTTTTTCAACTTTGATTTGACTCTACCTTTTACTGGCAACGTTTCGCAGGTTACAGAAAACACATTTGTAGGCAAAAATTCCGCATCCGCGTCTACTAACTTTCCTAAACCTACACAAGATGCTGAACTAATCAAGCAGTTATCATTTATACCGGGATTGAAAGAAATTTTGATGCTGCGACAAGTTCACGCCTTAGAACATGCTACTGTTTGGGTTTTGAGTGAATCAAAAAGTGTTTATACTCATGGCACAGAAGCCAACACTGTGCAAGTTGATAACGAATTGTTAGGCGGCTTGTCTACAGAACAAGGATTTTACCTGTATGGAGAAGTAAATATTAGTGATTTACGCCGCGCAGTCACCCTGGCTTTACATCGCCTTACCAATGGCGAATGGGATTTAGCTGTACATCCCCGATGCGGGACAAATTTATCTGTAGCCATGCTCTTAACTGCTGGATTGGCTGTAGGTGTAAATCTGCTGCTACCGTTTCGACCAATTGAGCAACTCATAGGTTTAGGGCTAGCAGCTACAACAGCAGCGGAACTCTCACCAGACTTAGGTTTTATGGCACAGCGCTATTTAACAACTGCGATCCCCTTTAACCTCAAAATTGAAAATATTATTCGTAAACGCGATGTTTGGGGACGCGAAGCCCACTTTATTAAAGTGACTTGGCAAGAATAAACTAACTTGAGCAAATATCCGTCTATTTAGAAAAGAGGCGTTAGGGAATAGGGGCTAGAGCAGAAAGATTTCATGCCTCCGTTGTGTAATTTAGGACGTGAATATTTAATTAAAAACTCAGCATTACAAATGCCGTAACATACTTAGGACTTACGCAAAAGTCACGTAATTACGTCATTACGAGCGCAGCGACGTAATCGCCTGAGATTCTGGGATTGCTTCCCTACACTTCGTTCCGGTCGCAATGACAAATTTTGCTTGCGTAAGTCCTGATACTTTCAAAATTTAATTTTTACTTTATCAATGAAATTGAAAATGGCGGATTTACCTCTAAGATAGTGAATTATTGTTATCAGTTCATGCATTCAAGAGAACTATATAATGAGAAAGCTTTACTTCTTACTACCAGGAACAGATGGTAAATTTGCCTGCGGGGGTCTTTGGGCAGAATTAAAAACAGTGAATCTGGTGCAGCAGATTTGTAGTGCTGAAGTTGTCACCTACCGTCAACGAGAAACAGGCAAACTGTTTATAGATGATTTGCTAAAGGAGAAAAATTTAGATGATGTAATTTTTGTAATTAGTTGGGGATTTGATATAGCTAAACTTGTGACCAAGCTTAAGCAATATAACGTTGTTTATCATGCCCACAGTGCAGGTTACAACTTCCAACTGCCTCCGAGTATTCCTATTATCACCGTGAGTCGTAATACAATGGGATATTGGGGACAAAAGTGTCCCAATTCTTTAATTTATTATTTACCCAATCAAATTTCTGATGAATTTAAAAATTTAAATATACAGCGCGATATAGATGTTTTAGTTCAGGCGCGTAAATCTTCAGACTATTTAATCAAAGACTTAATTCCTGAATTACAGAAAAAGTGTAATGTTTTTCTAGTTAATTCTTATGTAGAAGATTTGCCGGGTGTATTTAACCGGGCTAAGATTTACCTTTATGACTCTGCTGAATATTGGGCACAACAGCGTGTCAGTGAAGGATTTGGCTTACAACCAATGGAGGCTTTAGCTTGTGGTTGTCAAGTATTTTCTAGTGTTAATGGTGGGTTATCAGATTATTTAGATCCTGGGTTTAATTGTTATAAAATTGCTGCATATTCTCGAGAATTTGATGTTCAACGGATATTGAATTTACTTGCATCATCTGTAAAACCTACTTTAAACGAACAGTTTTTTACAGAGTATCGGTACGAAAATATTATTAAGCGGTTGCAAGTTATTTTAGATGAATTAAATGAGTTTTTTGATCATAAAATTCAGCAGCCATCTAATATTCCAAGTTTAACTAAGATGCGTTTAGCTAAATTACTCGCACAGACTACCTATGTTAAGATACGCAAAAAATATTTTCGGGGCTTGTAAAAATATCAGCAGATCATGCGGATACGTTACGCTATCGCTAACGCATCCTACTGCACTGACACAGCTAATTTGGTGCAATAATTTTTCTTGTGGGATGGGTGTCTCACCCGTCCCACAAGAGTTTTTTTATGCCCTATTTTAGTCTTGCCACGCCACTACATGAATTTCCCAATTAATTATGAACGTAATGCTGTTTGCAGATACAAAGATGGGAACAGTATTTTTAAATCAGGAATCAGGAATTTTTATGTACTACTAGAAGATGTGGCTGTTTCGGTAGCGGAATTAGGCGAAAATGCTTTTGTTATCCAAGCAGTGAAAATATGAGAAAGCACACCTAAAGGGCCAGCAAATAAACAAAGTGCTAGAGAATGAATTGTCCAAATTCCGGTTTTTTGCCCTTCCCAATATATCCAGCGTCCCACAAATAAATCCATTACCAAAAAGTGAATCCAACCTGTAGCAGCAGCTTTTTCATCAGCAAAAAATTTAGCAATATCAGCTAATTGCGGATTGGCTAAAGCTTGAGCATTTTCTGGCGTAATGCTAGTGATAAATAAATATAAATATGCTCCTGCTAAAAGTACAAAGGGTAAATATGATTCCATAATTCGCCTTGTAACTTTCCAATTAGGCAACATAATCATCAACGCCCAAAAAGGTAAAACGAAAAGATTGGCAACGTTAAATAATTGCGTGATATTCATTTGCAGAATGAAATGTAAATTATGTAGTCAGGTAAGAATCAACCTCACTATATAACAAAATGTAAATTGTCTAAAGTCCTGCTGCTATTAGTTGCGTCTACAATTATTTGCGAGCGATCGCTATAATATGGGCACTCATACCCAATGTAGAAGGTTCAGCTTCTAACCAACGAATAGCTTGTAAAAGCCTGTGACGACGGCTTAAATCCTGCCAATGTTCATCAAAGTTTTGTAATAGCCAGCCTGGCCCTTCAATGGCTAAAGTGATTTCATAATCTAAACCAGCGGCTTCTATCTCAGCTTGCAGTTCATCGGGATGATGTAAGAAAGCTGTTGTAAAGTAAGCTGGATGGTTATTTGGATTGCGATGTTGACCATCAATCAAATCCTGTTGGACAATTTTGACAAATTCTGAATCCGACAAATATCCTTGAAATAATCCATCTAAAAAGTAAGTTCCCCGTTAATTTATTACCTTTCACCTTTCGCCTTTCCCCTTTTCCCCTATTTCTCCCAAGAATTATCGCTGATGATGAAACCAATACCATCCAGAACCGGGACGAGTTAGCCAGGAGTTGTCTAAATCGGAATTATTTACAGGAAAATCGAAAAATTTTGCATTTTCAGGAACGCTAATTCTCACATTGCGACAACTCCCTTCAATTTCAATTGTTACTGTTTGCTCGCTCTGAGTTGGTCGCAAGAGAGTATCTCTAATAATACGTCGATTCCTCTCACCTTCCTGCCCATAAATAGGAACACAGCGCACCCTCACCAAAGAGTTTTCATTGGGGTTATCCAAAATATAAGGCAGAATTTGCGAGTTCTGAATTGTTCGAGTTTGAGCGCTGGCTAAAGATGATATAGACAACAACAAAGTTGTACTTAAAGTAATAATTTTTGCTCCAGGTGGACTTTTCATAATTTCTCCTGAGAAATTAATAAAGAAATTGCCAGGGTACTAACTCCGGTGTAAGGGATTTCCAAGAAATAAATTATTCCATCTTGTGGGGCGGGCATCTTGCCCGCCAAATAAACTGGGCGGACAAGATGTCCACCCCACAATAAATACTGGGATATTTTTTTATTTGGAAGTCCCTTAAAATCAATTCAAAATTACGAATTACAAACTACGAATTACGAATTGGTATTATTTGTTGTCTAACAGTTGATTTACCTGCTGTCCTCTACGACCTGTTTTAATTTCATAACGGCGAGTCAGGTTGTCTTGGTAATTCATATCTCTAGCTGCAGCAGAATTAACAAAAGCATCGCAATTCTTACCTTGCACTACTGTCGAAGAACTGCTGCTATTTTCTTCATTACGGTTATTGCGAATATCTTTAGAATCGCTGTTATTCTGACTACCTTGGCTAGCACCGCTACCACTCACGCCAATACCTAAGAAGCTAACACCACCGCCACCGCCATCATTATGACTGCGAGAAGAACTAGAGCGAGTGCTGCTAGAGTTTGCAATTGCTACTTTGCTAGCACTGCTGCGAGTGTTGTTTCCTAAACCCACATCACTACACAAAGCGCGTGGGTCATTTGCTAAAGTTTTCGGGTCAACCCAAGATTGGTGGTCGCCCAATCCTTGAATTTCACTATTCCCAACTGGATTGCTAGGTGTGCTAGGTGCAGAATTGTTGGGAGTACCATTACCAACATTGACCCCAGGAGTGAGAACACCGGGTTTGAAAATACCAGCAGGCTGTGCATCAAAAGGCCCGGCGAAAGCTGGTAGTGTAGCGGTCAAAAGTGCGGTAGCAGTTAGCAAAGAACCAGTTAAGTTACGGAATTTCATAGTCATTCTCCTAAAGTTTTCAGTGTTTGTTTGTATTGGGCTTTAACCCCTTCACTTACTCAATAGGTTGACCTCGATTAGTTTATGCACCCTGTGGGGAAATTTTTTTGGGATTGGGGGTTGGGGATGAGGGGGATGAGGGAGATGAGGGAGATGAGGGGGATGAGGGAGATGAGGGGGATGAGGGAGATGAGGGGGATGAGGGAGATGAGGGAGATGAGGGGGATTAAGGGGATGAGGTAGAGAAACACCAATTACCCATTACTCATTACTCATTACTCATTACTCATTACTCATTACCCCTTACCCCTTACCCCTTACTCATTACTCATTACTCATTACTCATTACCAATTCCCAAACCCAATTGATTAACTGCAAAAACTGGGATAAATAAGGTGAGTAATCTTGATGTTTTTACTGAACTATGCAGTACCCTTTAGAACTTACCTTCAAATTCTGGGCTTTAGCGCCGCAAATATCGATTGTTGATAATCAGGGAAATTTGATTTTCTACGTCAAACAGAAACTCTTCAAGCTAAAAGAAGCAATTACCATCTTTGCTGATGTAGAACGTACACGACCGCTTTACTACATTAAAGCTGACCGAATTATTGATTTTTCGGCACGTTATAACTTTACAGATAGCAACGGTAGAGATATTGGGGGAGTAAAACGGCGGGGATTGCGATCGCTTTGGCGGGCACGTTATGACATATTTGATGGTGAGACTAGCAATCTCAACATTCAGGAGAAAAATCCCTGGGTAAAGGTTGCAGATGCGCTATTCGCAGAAATTCCCATTGTGGGGATGTTTACAGGTTATGTATTTAACCCAGTCTATTTAGTCAGTCGGGCTGATGGTACGGTTGTGATGCGTTTAGAGAAAATCCCGTCTTTCCTTTCGCGCCAATTTACGATTAAAGCTGTGGATCAAATGAGCGATCGCGAAGAGGAACAAGTTTTGCTAAGTTTAATGATGATGCTGCTACTAGAACGTAACCGAGGTTAGAAATTTTTATTCAATAAAGATGGTGCGTTACGGCTAATTCTCACTCTCTTAACAGTTCCGAAATTCTTGCACAGCCGTAACACACCCTACTGGACTGAATTCAAAGTGCTGAGTAATGAGTTGCAACAGACGCGATTAATCGCGTCTGTACAAGAGTAAAAATCCCATTCCAATTTTCACAGTTGCCAGTAAAATCTTTTAATTGAGACTGCTTCCTCATCTCCCTCATCCCCCTCATCCCCCTCATCTCCCTCATCTCCCTCATCCCCCTCATCCCCCTCATCTCCCTCACTACCAAATTAATACCCATCCACTGACCAATGCGGAGGGTCATTACTCAATTTATACACCCCGTAGCTACTCCCTACTGTCCATAAATTTCTGTTGAGGGCAGCATTTGCTGGGTCGCTGATAGTGACAGTTTTTCCATTAGCATCTTTAATATTAATCTTGCCATTCCAGGTAACATTCCAATCAATGGCCAATCTTTGAATATGGCGAGAATTTAAAGAAACAGGATTACCGCCTACTCCATAAGCTTCTACCATCTCTTTTGCTGCTTGTACCGAACCAGCATTGGTGTAATGTTCCCATTCAATGTTTACTCCAGCCATTTGAGGAACAAATTTAGCTGCTATCTCTTGTCTGTTAATTCTGGCTGCATAATGCATCAAGTAAGCACGTTCTTTCGGACGATGGGTAGCGGTAACAATTACTTGACATCCCGCATCAATCAGCGCTTTTTGAAACGCTTCTACTCGTTGGCGAAATGGGGAAGCTAAATCAGCAATCAATCTGCTAGTAGGGAAACTATCAATCCAATGCGCGCCACTCAAGCAAAATCTCTGAATTTTGGCATAGCCATTCAAAATGTCTAAAGCTGGTGTTAAATCTTGTCCTAATTTTTGCTTAGTTGCATCACTTAAGGCTGCTTCTAATTCGCTACGCCAGCGCACGTCTCTTTTTTTATATGCTTCAGCTAATCCTTTATTACTAGTAATACCAAAGTCTCCATCTGCTTTTAACAGTGGATTTAATTGCCCAGTTTTATTTAAAGATGCTTGTAAATCTTTAACTTCGGCTTCACCAAAATTTAGGTAACTGAGTAATGTATTAGCTGGTAAGTTAAGTTTGAAAATTAAACCTTGATTTAGTGCTTTAGCATAGGTCATATTCCCGACAACACCATCAGCAGTTAAACCATTGCGCTGTTGATAGCTACGAGTTGCTTGGTCAGTTTGTTTGCCAAAGTCACCATCCACAACACCAATAGGAAATTCAGCATCTTTGAGAAAGCTTTGCCAAGCAGTCACAACAGCACTGTTTGAGCCAACTTTGATCACGGGTAATTTCAGAACATTGACATTAAAAGCCATGATTTTCCCCTCATTAAAAAATCATAGACTTCTTGTAGAAGTTAGGGAAAGTAAGAAGGGATATAATTTCTCTTTTTACTTGTTCTGATTTGTGTCAGATACTTTTACAAGAAGTCTATTTTTTAAGACGATATGAGCATAAAATATTAAAATTGCCAATCATTATAATTTAAGTATTTTTAAATGATTGACAATCTCCTTGTGCTTAGGCTCGCTGAGTAATGAATTACTGATAATTAACCAATTAATTTTTGCCAGCTAGCAGGGCCAATAATTCCATCAGCAACTAAACTATTTTGCTTTTGGAAGTTTTTAACTATTGACTCTGTTTGTGGCCCATAAACACCATCAACATCTACTCCCAAACGGTATTGTAAATACCTAATCACTGGGCCACCAGCATGATTTGGACGAATGATCCGTTTTGCTAATATGAGGTTTATGGCATCCCATGTAGCTTTATCAGCTGTTCCTGTTTCTGGAACTCCTGCAACTCTTTGAAATTTAGCGACTGCAGACCTTGTAGAATTACCTGATATACCATCTTCTTTTAAAGGCTTACCATTTGTATCAGTTATTTTTAGCTGATTTAAAGTTTTTTGCAGCCTTAAAACTGTGGTATCTACATTCATTTCCTCATCTGGTACTGGATTTACAGGAGTAGTTGGTAATTTACCTGTTAACCCTTTAACAATGGCATTAGCCATCGCTTCTGGTTCAAAAAGATTCATATCTTTTTGGGAATCAATAAAACAACCTTCAACTAGAATTGCAGGCATATTTGTATTTCTGAGGACATATAAGTGGGAACCACTTTTAACCCCTCGATTAAAAAATCCTAATTTGACAATTTCGTCTAATACTGGTTTGGCGATTTTTCTGCTTGTATCGCTACCAGCAAATACTTCTGTCCCATTCGCTTGTCCGTTAAAGGAATTAAAGTGAATAGAGACATATATATCTACTCTTGAAGAATTTGCTGTAGCACATCTTCTTGACAGTGAATCAGTTACTGAACTGGCTCTATCTGGTCTACAAACCACAACTTCATGCCCTAAAGCTTTTAGCTTGTTGATAACTCTATTGCCGACATCTAATGTTAAATTATCTTCAACCTTTATACCTCTAGCTCCGGTATCTGGAGGGCAATTATGTCCGCTATCAATACCAAATTTCATGTTTTTCTCCTCTACTTATTTTTATCCTACTTTAAATCATTTATCCTAGCTTAAAATAGAGTTTCTAATTTTAAAAAAGCTGAAAAAGTTTTGTATTAGCTAACTTTAACTGGCAGATGAAACCCTATTTAATGCTGACTGAATCTTAAATTTTTAACATCATTCAATCATCCTTTTTTATTCTTTCATATAGAGAAAAATAGATTTGACATCCTAAAAAACGTCATAGCTAGAAAAATTCTATAACATAAATGTTCCTAAAACGGCTCTAACGAGAGTCATAAAATAAATAGCAATAGCGCAAAGGAAACTCAATGCTTTCCACTACAACAACTTGAGAATAATAGATTCCAGGAATTTAACAAAACTTTTTTTCACGTAACATCTCCCTCAAGCAGAGGTGACTACGATTTCATTTAAGATTGGTTACTATGCATGAGAAGGGGCCAGGGGAAATCGAGAAATTACTCATTACCCATTCCCTATACAAATATCTACTGGTTTAATTTGCTTGTCTTGTGTATTCTGTCTTCAGTTTAGTAGTTATGACAACAGACAGTTATGACAAATATACCAAGTCCGATGTTAGACCCAAAAACCCCGCCGGATGTGGTCGTTCGGTTACAACCAAGGAAACCCGTCACAGACCCAACGCTGGGTATTCCTGTTACAGTTACAAAAGTTGGGACTCCCAAAAATCGGTTAGTAACATTGGGTGACTCAATTACGCAGGGTTTTCAGAGTGGAGCAATATTTAACACGCAGTTATCATATCCAGTAATTATTGCTAAAGAATTGGGTTGGGGGGAATTTCGTTTCCCTACCTACGGGGGGCCAGAAGATGGATTACCGTTGAACTTGGAACGCCTAGCCAATGACTTAGAGAAGCAATTTGGTTCTAATATTAACCCGCTAGAGTTTGTGGGGGCTGCTCTATTTTTACGTAAACAGTTAGATATTAACGAAAATTATTGGGAGCGTGGTACAGGTTCGCTGTTCCCGATTCAACAAGGTATTAACCATAACCTAGCAGTTTATGGCTGGGATTTACGTAATACGATTGCGCGGAATGCAGATATCTGTATCAATGTGATTAAAGAAAACCCTCCCAAGGATGATTTTTTGCGGTTGATTGTGGAGAATCACAACGAACGGGCGGCGATTCGCACTCTTAACTCAGCACGGGATAACAATGGTGTTGCACTTTCACCAGTACAAGCAGCCGCAGCCTTGGGTGATGAAGGTACACCAGATACAGAAGGAATTGAAACCCTGATTGTGTTGATTGGGGCTAATAACGCTTTAGGCAGTATTCTCACGTTTAATGTCGCATGGAGTGATACTGGCTATGAGGATATGGATATTAATGACAAATATACTGTTTGGCGACCGATTCATTTTCAAGCCGAACTTGATAAGTTAGTGGCTGAAGTCAAAAAAATCCGCGCTCGTCATGTGATTTTTGGTACAGTACCCCACATTACGATTGTACCTTTTGCCCGTGGGGTAAACCACAAAGTTAGGCAAGGTTCTCGCTATTTTCCTTACTACACTTTGCCCTGGATTCAGGATCAAGATTTTGACCCTAACAAACACCCAAACCTTACCGAAGCAGAAGCTAGGGCAATTGACAGTGCAATTGACCAATATAACGACTATATAACTGATGCTGTGCGTCAAGCTCGCCTGGAAGGTAGAGATTGGTATTTATTTGAAGCGGCGGGATTATTAGATAGGTTAGCATCCCGGCGTTTTTTAGAAGACCCCGCAGCTAAACCCGTGTGGTGGGATGAACTTGGCGGTGCTTATCCTTTACCTGCTGAGTTACAAGCTTTAAACCCTGTACCAGATTCTCGCTTTTTTCTGGCTGGGCCAAAAGGTCGAACCCAAGGCGGTTTGTTTTCTTTAGATGGGATTCATCCCACTACCATTGGCTATGGCATTATTGCTCAAGAAGTGATTAAGATTATGCAGTTAGCAGGGGTGAAATTTTATCAACAGGATGGGACAACGGAACGTCCCGGTGAGGTTCGGGTGAATTTCTCCAACTTGATTGCTGTGGATTCCCTGATTTCTCAACCACCGCGAAACCTAATTGAGATTATGGATATTATTGGCGAACTAGACAAGAAGTTTAATATCTTAAGCAGATTGCTGAAACGGAATTATTAGGGACTTCCAGAAAATCAATTACCAAGTCTACCACAGAGAATTATTCTCTTTTCCCCCTGCTCCCTGCCCCCATGCTCAGAAAGCGATAGTATATTTTTTAGGTGGAAGTCCCTCAACTCTCGCCTCGAGGTAGATATTCTGCCATCACCCTACAACCCCGTTTAAGATCCAAGTAAGTAAAGAAAGATTTCGTAGCTTACTGCATGAAACGCATCGTCTTGATTGCTGGGTTTGAATCCTTTAACGCTGACTTGTACAGAAAAGCAGCTTTTTTAGCTAACTCTCGCTGTTCTGAGTTGGACATTCGAGTATTTAGCGATCGCGATATTACCACCAAGCGCCAGGAAGTAGAAGCAGCACTCCAAGACGCTGAGGTATTTTTTGGCAGCTTGCTATTTGATTATGACCAGGTTTTGTGGTTGCGCGATCGCATCTCCCAAATTCCCATCCGCTTGGTGTTTGAGTCGGCTTTGGAATTGATGAGTTTAACCAAGCTGGGCGATTTTGCCATTGGCGATAAACCTAAAGGTATGCCTAAGCCTGTAAAATTCATTCTAGATAAATTTAGTAACGGCAGAGAAGAAGATAAACTCGCTGGTTATATTAGCTTTTTAAAAGTCGGGCCGAAATTACTTAAATATGTGCCAGTGCAGAAAGTGCAAGATTTACGCAACTGGTTAATTATCTATGGTTATTGGAATGCTGGCGGCCCTGAAAATGTTGCTTCTCTATTTTGGACAATAGCGGAAAAATATTTAGGCTTAAAAGTTGGCGATATTCCTGCGCCTGTAGAAACTCCCAATATGGGGTTATTGCACCCAGATTATCAAGGATTTTTTGAATCACCAAAGGCGTATTTGGAATGGTATCAGCAGAAATTCCAGGTTAACAATCCAGTTGTAGGAATTCTGCTTTATCGCAAACATGTTATTACCAAACAACAATATATTCCCCAACTAATTCGCCGTTTTGAAGCTGCTGGGTTAATTCCTTTACCAATTTTTATCAATGGTGTAGAAGGACATGTGGCTGTCAGAGATTGGATGACAACCGATTATGAAATTCAGCAAAGACAAATAGGTAATATTGAAACTCCGTCGCTTTCTAAAGAAGCGGTAAAGGTTGATGCGATAGTCTCTACAATTGGGTTTCCTTTAGTTGGTGGCCCGGCTGGTTCAATGGAAGCAGGGCGACAAGTAGAAGTTGCTAAACGTATTTTGACTGCGAAAAATGTCCCTTATTTTGTCGCAGCACCACTATTAATTCAAGATATTTATTCTTGGACGCGTCAAGGTATTGGTGGTTTACAAAGTGTGGTGTTATACGCTTTACCTGAACTTGATGGGGCGATTGATACGGTTCCCCTTGGTGGTTTGGTAGGTGAAGATATTTATTTAGTTCCTGAACGAGTACAGCGATTAATTGGTAGAGTCAAAAGCTGGATTAATTTACGGCAAAAACCTGCATCGGCAAGAAAAATTGCGATTATTTTATATGGGTTTCCTCCTGGTTATGGTGCTGTGGGAACGGCTGCTTTATTAAATGTACCGCGTAGTTTGTTGAAGTTTTTAGATGCATTGAAGAAACAAGGCTATGCAGTTGGAGATTTACCGGATGATGGGGAAGAATTAATTCGCTGGGTGAAGGAAGCAGATGAAAACCCCACCCCAACCCTCCCCCGAAGTTTGCTCAACGGGGGGAACCCCCGCACGCAACTTCTCTCCGCAAGCAGGGAGGGAGTTATATCCCCCTCCGTTTACGGGGGGGTTAGGGGGGGTTCTACTGTAAATGTACAGACTCTGGAAAAATGGTTAGGATATCTCCGCACTTCCCGTATTGAAAAACAATGGAAATCTCTGACTGGGACGGGAATTAAAACTTATGGTGATGAGTTTCAAATTGGGGGCATACAGTTAGGAAATATCTGGATTGGTGTACAGCCACCTTTGGGTTTACAAGGCGACCCGATGCGGTTAATGTTTGAGAGAGATTTAACTCCCCATCCTCAATACGCGGCTTTTTATAAATGGTTACAAAATGAGTTTCAAGCTGATGCTGTGGTTCATTTTGGAATGCATGGAACTGTAGAATGGTTACCTGGTTCTCCTTTAGGTAATACGGGTTATTCTTGGTCGGATATTTTGTTGGGAGATATTCCTAATTTATATATATATGCGGCGAATAATCCTTCCGAATCAATTTTGGCAAAGCGTCGCGGTTATGGGGTATTAATTTCCCATAATGTCCCGCCTTATGGTCGTGCTGGTTTGTATAAGGAATTGTTGACGCTGAGAGATTTAATTTCTGAGTATCGAGAAGATCCGCAAAAGAATTACGCCTTGAAGGAAGCTATTTGTACAAAAATTGTGGACACTGGTTTAGAAGCAGATTGTCCTTTGGAAGATGCGAAAAAGTTGGGAATTGCTTTTAGTTATGAAAATGTGAGAATGTTTAGTGCCCATGTTTTTGATGACTATTTGGTGAAGCTGTATGAGTATTTACAGATTTTAGAAAGTCGGTTGTTTTCTTCAGGTTTACATACTCTGGGTGAGGAACCAGATGAGGAAAAATTGGCGGCGTATTTAGAAGCTTATTTTGGGGAAGAACCGCAAAGAAGAGAAGGACATGAAGGAAAAGAAATCAGAGATTTGTTGAGCCAATCTACGGATGAGTTGACGAATTTATTAAGGGGTTTGAATGGGGAATATATTCCGCCTGCACCTGGTGGTGATTTATTAAGAGATGGGCCTGGTGTGTTACCTACAGGGAGAAATATTCATGCTTTAGATCCTTATAGAATGCCTTCACCTGCGGCTTATGAAAGAGGTAGGGAAATTGCTCAAAAAATTATTGCCCAGCATTTACAAGAACATGGCAAATATCCGGAAACTGTGGCGGTAATGTTATGGGGTTTAGATGCGATTAAAACTAAGGGTGAATCCTTGGGGATTTTATTAGAATTAGTTGGTGCTGAACCTGTAAAGGAGGGAACGGGGAGAATTGTTCGTTATGAGTTAAAACCTTTAGCTGAGGTGGGACATCCCCGGATTGATGTGTTAGGAAATCTCTCAGGAATTTTCCGCGATAGTTTTGTGAATATCATCGAATTATTAGATGATTTATTTCAACGGGCTGCGGAAGCTGAGGAATCGGAAGCAGAGAATTTTATTAGAAAACACGCTTTAGCTTTAAAGGCGCAAGGTGTAGAAAATGTCTCTGCAAGATTATTTTCTAACCCAGCCGGAGATTTCGGTTCTTTGGTAAATGACCAAGTTGTTGATGGAAATTGGGAATCCGGTGAAGAGTTAGGTAATACTTGGCAAAGCCGCAATGTTTTCAGCTATGGGAGACAAGATAAAGGACAGGCTAGGCCGGAAGTGTTAAATACTTTATTGAAAACAAGCGATCGCATTGTCCAAGAAATTGATTCGGTAGAATATGGCATTACCGATATTCAAGAATATTATGCCAATACTGGTGGGTTAAAGAAAGCCGCAGAAAAACAGCGCGGTAAGAAGATTACAACCAGTTTTGTGGAAAGTTTCTCGAAAGACACCACACCCCGCAATTTAGATGATTTACTGCGAATGGAGTACCGCACGAAATTAGTCAATCCCAAATGGGCGCAAGCAATGGCTAATCAAGGTTCCGGTGGTGCGTTTGAAATCTCCCAACGCATGACAGCGTTAATCGGTTGGGGCGGTACTGCGGATTTTACTGATGATTGGGTATATGACCAAGCTGCGGATACTTACGCCCTAGATGCAGAGATGGCGGAGAAGTTACGCAAAGCAAATCCGGAAGCATTCCGCAATATTGTGGGCAGAATGTTAGAAGCGCACGGACGGGGTTTCTGGCAAGCTGATGAAGATAAGTTAGATAAGTTACGGCAATTGTATGAGTTAACAGATGAAGAGTTAGAAGGTGTAACAAATTAAATCCTCGTGACACAGGTAAATGAAAAAATTAATACCCACTTAACTTACGCAACAAGTTGCGTAAGTTAAGTGGGGGCTACGCATTTATTGTAGTTGGGGAAGTGCTTTAGCCCAGCTTAACGAAGTTATCACCTTTCGGTAATTTTGAGGAATGCGATCGCAAAGTTAAACTTTTCTCCTATTCTGCAAGAGATAATTACAAGGCGGAAATGAGTTAAAAAACAGTCATGACACGCCTAATTTTCATTACAGAAAGATTTGCGCCTGATTTGGGTGGTTTGGCTAGGAGTGCAACGCGGTTGGTGGGGACGCTGTTGCAACTGGGTGTAGATATTGATGTTGTGACTTGGAGTCGTTATTTACAACCAGGTGAGGTTTTACCACCGGAAACTAAAGAAGCAAATATTCGTGTTTATCGTATCGGGTTATACCGTCATTGGGATATGACGATGCCTCATACATTAAATGTTCTGGAATGGTTACATTCTGCGTCTGGTTATGATGCTGTATGGGGACATTATTTGTTTCCCAGTGGTTTTTTGGCTACTTGGTTTGCTGCACTTGTAGGATTACCTAGTACAGTTAGCGCCCGTGGTAATGATATTGACCGCGAAATGTTTCCGCCGGGAGATTTTGCCCGTTTACAATGGACGCTACAACACGCCAAGGTGGTTACGGCGGTAAGTGCTGATATGTCGCGCAAAATTCAGCTACTTAGTGGGCGGGATGATGTGTTGGTGTTGAAAAATGCGGTTGATACAGAAATATTTTCTTTGCAGAACAACCCCACCCCCAGCCCTTCCCCGCAAGCGAGGAGGGGGGAAGGAATTACTAGGGAGTCTTTGGGAATTGCAGCAGATGAGGTTATTTTGGGATTTTGTGGGGAATTGCGGGAGAAAAAAGGGCAGCAGTTTTTATTGAATGCTTTAACGACAGTTCGACAAGTGCATTCTGCTTGTTTGCTAATTATTGGTGAGGTAAGGGCTTCTCAAGAATCTGTGCTGCAATTGTATAAGACTAATCAGCCAGAAAATGCCCAGCGAATAATTATCACAGGACATTTACCAAATCTGGAGGCGGTGGCTGAGTATCTACGCTTGTGTGATGTTTATCTCCAGCCTTCACTGTGGGAGGGTATGCCAAATGCGTTGTTAGAAGCAATGGCTTGTGGTTGTGGTTGTATCGCCAGTGATGCGGGTGGGATACCGGAGGTGATTACACATGGTAAAAACGGCTTTTTACTACCGCGATCGCATTTGCATAAGCTGGGTGAGGCGGTGTTAGAATTCTTGGCGATGACAACTGAAGAAAAAAATCCCATTCGCCAAGCTGCACGCGATCGCATTTTAACTGAATATTCCCTCGCTCAAGAAAAGTTGCAACTTCAAACTTTGATGGTGCGGTTGATTCCCAATTCTGTATAAGCATTAATCAAAGCTTCACCAGCAATTTGCCAAGTATAATACTCCTCAATTCGCTGACGAGCATTTATCGCTAGTTTGGTGGCGAGTTCTGGCTGATTTTTTAAGCTGAACACAGCATCTTTAATCGACTTTGCTGAACCTGGCTTGACTAATAAAAAATGTACTCCGTCTTCGCCTAATTCCCTAACTACTGGTAAATCGCTAGCAATTACAGGTATTCCTGTCGCCATCCCCTCTAAAATCTTCAGGGGACAACAACCTTGGATTAAATTGCGATCGCTGGGCATCAAGGGTGCCAAAATTACATCACAGTTATGAATATTTGCCACTAATTGAGTTTGTGGCATTGGTTCTAAAATGGTGAGTTTATCGGCTACTCCTAACTTTAGCGCTAGTTGCTTTAAGGCTTTGAGTTGATAGTTCCTAGCTTGTCCAATAACTTTTAAATTAGCAGGAAAATCTCGGTTAATTAATGATAATGCTTCTACTGCTTGGTTGACACCTTGCCAAGGCGAAAGTGTACCAAAATATATAATTTGTCGTTTGTCATTAGTCCTTTGTCCTTGGTCATTTGTAAATATTTTTAAATCTACGCCGTTGGGAATGACGCGGATTTTATCTCTAGAAATGCCGCGATTTTGTAAATATGCGCTGGTGATGCTGCTGGGGGTAACAATTAAATCGGCTGCTTCTAGACAAATTTGCTCTTGAGAGTGCAATTTATGTAGCAGTTCTCTATCTTCAGCTACGGCAGGATAGCGATATTTTAACTCGATGGAAGGTAAACCATTAACCTCAAAAATTAGGCGATCGCAATATTTTTGTTTGTTCCGGGCGATGGGAAAGCCTTCGTAAATTGAACGTATTTGGATAACTTCAAATCGCTTTCCTTTCAACCATGCTTTGAGTAATTGCCGAAAATACAAAACTCTATGAATTAAAGTCTCGCCGATTGCTGGTAATGTTGTTTGTCTAACTTGCGGATAAATTTCCTGGTAATCTATACCTGTGGCTGTGGGAGAAACTGTTATTAACTGTACTTGCTCAAAAGCTGTTGCTAAAGCAATAGAAAAAGCTGCTATATGAATGGCTGCGCCCTTAGGTGCAGGAACAGTATCAAAGGTAATATAAGCGATTTTTGATTCAGTCATTAATGTATATAAATTTCGTTGACAGCTAATTTTGTGTTTGTTATACTGACAGCCACATTGTATATTTTGTTAATGATTTACTGCTGAGTTTCAAGACATATATATTTAGTAAATTTAATAAAAATTGATAAAATCATTTTTGAATTGCATTGATGGAGTTTTAATAAAATGCCGATAGAATTTCTCAATTTTAGAAAAAATTTGATTTATTCTACAACAGTAAATCTTAGTACTATCATTGCTGATTTGCAGGAAATAGAAGGTATAGATCATCTGGCAGAGTTGCAGCAAAGTAAATATGCTAAACGGGCACTCTATTATTTTTACGGCATAATTGGCTGTTTTGTACTAGGGTTTATTCTGTTATTTGTAATTGCTAAAATACCAGTTTTTGTTTTTGCCTTATTTGCATTATTTTTAGTCATAATTGTATTGACAATCTTGATTATTTATGAACTGGTTAGAAGATTTAAACTAGGCAAATTAAATATTCTTAATTATCGCTATGAAGTAACTCAGCGAATTGTGCAAATGCTAGCGCGAGATATGGATGCAGGTAGCGAGATGGAGATTAAACTATCTTTTAAACGGACAAAAAATAAGGAAAATTTAGCAGAAACTATACCTCATCCAACTAAGCGCGACTGGAAAATTGATAAATATCAAAATGAATGGTTGAAATTAAATGGACAATTGTTAGATAAAACCCAGTTTTTATTAACTGCTACTGAGATTTCCAAAACTCAATATGGCTGGAAACGTGGTAGCAGTGGCAAAAGTAAATATAAAACCAAAACTAATGATGTTGGCTTAGATATAGTTTTAACTTTACACTATCCGCAACGCCGTTATGGTGCGATTAAAATTTTACAAAGTGAAGTTAGCAAGGCGGTGAAGTTGCCTAATTTATCTCATCCCAGAAATGTCAAGCTCACAGATAAAGCTGTGCATTTAAGTGTGAGAATGGCTCCTCAAGTAGCAGATAATGAAAATGAAATATATCAAACCATTACCATGATGTTTCTCAGTCTTTATCAAGTATTAAATTTAGCAAAAGTACTTTCTAAGTAATCAAAATTATGAAAATAGGATTCTTAAGAATTTTCCTGTCCTTATTTTTAATTACTACTATTGTTAGCTGTGGTAGTAGTAAATCTGGAAGCGATGTAGCTAGTAATAGTAGTTTGCAAAATACACCAGTCGCTACTAATGTAGCTGCTACTCAGGGAAAAATTCAATTTAAAACTGAAGGTGGCTCGGAATTATTTGCACTGAAGCCGGAAGCAGATGGTGCTAAATTAGTAGATGGGAAAAATCAGGAATTAGCAAGAATCAAAGCAGATAAATCGGGAAAAATTAAAATTAAAGATAGTAGCGAAAAAGTTTTAGGTTATGTAGTGGCAGAAAAAGGTTATTGGAAGCTCAAAGATGCTAATCAAAGCCAAGATTTATATATTCTCAGACAGCAGAATGATGAGGATTATAAATTAGAAGATGCTGCCAAAAAAGAAATTTATCGCATTAAAGCACGCAATGATGGCTTTGCAATAGAAACGCCAGATAAAAATTTAGTTTATCAAGTAAAAGTTAAAGAAGGAAAAACTTCTTTAAGAAAAGGCTCATCCAAAACGATTTTCTCTACCAAATCTCAGTTATCACCGATTGCATTTACCTGCTTTGGCTTAGATGTACTTACCCGCGAACAGCAAGCTGGACTAGCTTATGCTGTAAACTTAACAGGAGGGAAATAAACCTTGCAGATACAGCTAAGTTGGATAGATCCTAATAGCGAAGAACGGCGAGAACCACTATTAGAAACTCCTGTAGCTATTGGGCGAACATTTGCAGAAATGCCACAACAAATTGATCAACAAAGAGTTTCTAGAATCACCATTCAGGATGACTTAATTGCAGATTACCATGCTTTAATTGATTGGCAAAATCAAGAATTAACTATTACTGACCAAAATACCAGCAATGGTATCAAAATTAATGGTGTCCAAGTAACAAGTGGGATTTTAACATCTGGCGATCGCATCACCATTGGCGCTTGTGAAATTGTCGTCACCTTTACAGCTACAGCCTGGGAGTGCGATCGCATGGTAGGCTTTTTGTTTAAACGTCGCTGTGGACGTACTGATAGAACAGGCTGTCCTGACTGTGAGCAATCTTACGAAGATGATTACGCCTATTATTCAGAATACGGTAACTATCGCTCCGGCTGGGGTAGAGATTATTATGACGATCGCGATCGCTATTCCTACGATCCGGAGACTGGCGATGTAGACTTTACAGAAGCGGATGCTGTGAGTGTAGAAACGGAAACAGATACTGAGTTTGAAACTGATATGGGAGCAAGTTGAGAGTAGCTTCACCTAGTACAGCAACCTAGTAAAGCTACCAAATCAGTCAAAAGCCATATTGAAATGATGACGCTGTCTTCATTTTGGATTCTGCGTAGCGTTACTAGTGTTCAAGATTTTTACCTATCTGCTTTTATCTGCTTTTATCTGCTTTTATCCGTTGTTACATAATTTTATCTATTTAATCTAGACATTACATAGAAAAGTACATATTATTCTAGGTATCCATCTGGTATTAAATTGCCCATCTTAGTAATGATTTTCGCAAGAAAGAACTAAGCTATACAATTTAAAATACCTTAGAATTTACCCTTGGGTATTTTTAAGAGATGAGCTGTTACTCTTGTGAAGAATTACTAAAGTTCGACAAAATAAAGGTTTTAGCTTTGTACCTGTCTCCTAATTGAGAATTTGTTTTCTCTCAAAAATTGGGTAAAGGACGAAACAAGACAATAAACCTGAGTAAATTATTTTTGGCTGACTGTGAAGCAACAGTTTTGTTGTTGCTAAATCAGGGGATGATTTCGCTATATTTTGAACGAATTATTAATACTTTGAGGCGCTAATTGATCCCGCATTCATGCAACGCTGTGTTTTGAAGTGGTATGAGAATATTGCGTTGCTGATTGATGATATAAATTTTGTTGTGTGCATAAAAACTGAGCAGTTTCTTAGGGAGTGGCAGCAAAATGCAACTTTGCTGTTCTGCGTTTGTCCTAGCTCTATCTTACTACAAAACATCAATTAGATAGAGTAGGCTAACTGTTCTTGCGTATCTTTAACAGTGAGCAAATTAAGCGATCGCGTTGGGTAACGCAGGATCATATTCCATCTTATAAGGTGAATACTGCCTAGTAAAATCAATATTGTATTTTGCGGAAAACTACAGTTTTTCTTGTAATTATGCAACATCAATAACTTGATATTTTTATTCCTAGTTGGGGTAAGGTAACTAAATCGTGTCTGAGACTTGGCTTATTTACGCCTTGGGCGGCGGTTGGGGACATGTGACTCGTGCTTTATCTTTGGGGAGAATAGCCTCTCGCCAAAGAAAAGTTAAAATTATCACTAACAGTCCTTACGCATACAAAATAGACCATGATGATTGTTTTGTATACTTAATTCCTGAAAATGTCAATTTTTCGGAAACTTGTTTGCAAGTCAGAAAAATATTATGCAACTGTCACTACGATTGTTTGATTGTCGATACTTTTCCTAGAGGTTTGGGTGCAGAGTTAGCAGATATATTACCCAAACTAGATTATGTCCCTCGGGTTTTAATTCATCGGGATATTAACTCTCGCTATGTATCTGCTAAAAAATTAAAGTCGTTTGTCAAAGAAAATTTTAATCGAGTGATTGTCCCTGGTGAAGGCAAAGATTTACCATTTTGTGATTTACCGATGGTAGACCATACAGCACCGTGGTTAATTCGCAACCATTGGGAGTTACCAGATAAAGCTACCACGCGATCGCATATTCTCAGAGTTAGTCCCTATAAAAAAACTATCCTGGTTTGTGCATCTGGTAAAGCATCAGAATTGACTTTATTTGGCGAATTAACACTATGGCTAAAGCGCAATTTTCCTGATTGTGCAGTCAGAATTTTAGCTGCTACTTGTCCCCAAGAATGCCCAAAAGATTTGTGGGTGTCTCACCATCCCGGAATTGAATGTATCGCCGCCGCAGATATTGTCATTGGAGGCGCAGGTTACAACACGGTTTACGAATGTGCTGCTGTAAGAGTACCTTTAGTAGCAATACCATTAGAGCGATTATACGATCGCCAAGAAAAAAGAGCTTACAAGAGCTATTGGGTGCAAAATAATCAAGATGCGACATTTGACGAACAGCTGCTAAACATCTATGCGATGGTTAGAAGAATACTAGATGAAGCAATACCAGCAAACAACTTCCCAATACCGTCTTATATCAACGGTGCAATGGAAGCAGTACGTCAAATTGAGCAAATTTAATTTATTGGGAATGGGGATTGGGGAAAGGGGAAGGGGTAATGGGTAATGGGTAATGGGGAAGGGGTAATGGGTAATGGGTAATGGGTAATGGGTAATGGGTAATGGGTAATGGGTAATGGGTAATGGGTAATAGTAATTTCTCTCTCATCTCCCTCATCTTCCTCATCTTCCTCATCTCCCTCATCTCCCTCATCTCCCTCATCTCCCTCATCTCCCTTATCTCCCTATCCCCATTCCCCAGTCCCCATTCCCCAAATCCCCCCTAAGACAGTAGTAATTAAAAATAGAGTGCGTATTATACACACTGATAATCACTTCCCTCTTCCCAATTTCAAATCTCGAATCTAAAATCTAAAAATTCTTAATACCTGTATCCATTGTGAATTTACGCCGCTTAATACCAATTTTTGATGATACCGTCTCCAGTTGGGCCTTAGAAGCACGACTGTTGCGGTGGTTAACACTGATTTGGCTGTGTGTCGGCTTGATAATGCTATTTTCTGCATCTTATACTGTAGCCGCCGCCCGCCAGAATGATGGACTGTATTACTTTAAGCGTCAACTTCTGTGGGTGCTAGTTTCTTTAATTTTATTCAACTTTATTGTCCATCTCCCCTTAAAGAAATTTGTAGGGGTAGCCCATTGGTTTTTGATATTATTTTTAGGCTTAATTTTTGTTACCCTTGTACCTGGACTTGGTAAAAAGGCTTTTGATGCAGCGCGCTGGATAGCAATAGGCCCAATTCCCATTCAACCATCAGAACTTATTAAACCCTTTTTAGTACTACAAAGCGCCCGATTATTTGGACAGTGGGAAAAAATCAGTTGGCGAATTCGGTTCACTTGGTTAGGAATTTTCGGTTTGGTACTTTTGGGGATTCTCGCCCAGCCTAACCTCAGTACAACCGCACTCTGCGGAATCACCATCTGGTTAATTGCCTTAGCAGCTGGTTTACCTTACAAATATCTAGGGGGAACAGCAGTTGGTGGGGTTTTGTTAGCATTACTCAGTATTAGTATCAAAGAATATCAGCGTAAACGGGTGATGTCATTTATGAATCCTTGGGCTGATGCTACAGGCGACGGCTATCAGCTTGTGCAAAGCTTACTTGCAGTGGGTTCTGGAAAGACTTGGGGCGCTGGATTTGGGCTTTCTCAACAAAAATTGTTTTATCTGCCAATTCAGGACACTGATTTTATTTTCGCAGTGTATGCTGAAGAATTTGGTTTTATTGGCAGCATGGTGTTGTTGGTGTTGTTAGCTTTATTTGCTACCTTGGGATTAAGAGTAGCCCTAAAGGCAAAAAATCCCATATCTCGACTGGTGGCGATGGGTGTAACCATTGTGATGGTAGGACAATCTCTGCTGCATATAGGCGTAACTACAGGTGCGTTACCTACTACGGGTTTACCTTTACCTATGTTTAGTTATGGCGGTAATTCGATGATTGCAAGTATGATTGCAGCTGCGTTACTAATTCGTGTAGCTAGAGAAAGTAGCGAAGCCGAAGTAGTACCATTACACACAACTCAGTCCCAACCTACACGTCAGCGTCGGCTTTTTAAGAAAACCAAAGTTTAAGTAATTAGGCGCGCACTTTTCACCACCCAAATTGTAGGGGCACGGCACCGATAATCTATCGATTTTACTGAAATTCTGTGGATGCCGTGCCCCTACCGATAATATATTGATGTAATTTCCCCATCAAACCCAAAAATGCGATCGCACTTTCACCATCAACAACACCCAAAAACGCGATCGCACTTCTCACCAACCAAATTGTACGGGCACGGCACCGATAATCTATCGATTTCAGCGAAAGTCTGTGGATGCCGTGCCCCTACGGATAATATATTGATGTAATTTCCCCATCAAACCCAAAAATGCGATCGTACTTTTACCACCCACAACACCCAAAAATGCGATCGCACCTTTCAGCACCCACAACACCCAAAACGCGATCGCACCTTTCAGCACCCACAACACCCAAAACGCGATCGCACTTCTCACCACCCACAACACCCAAAAACGCGATCGCACTTCTCACCAACCAAATTGTACGGGCACGGCACCGATAATCTATCGATTTCAGCGAAAGTCTGTGGATGCCGTGCCCCTACGGATAATATATTGATGTAATTTCCCCATCAAACCCAAAAATGTGATCGCATTTCTCACCACCACAACACCCAAAAACGCGATCGCACTTTCACCACTCACAACACCCAAAACGAGATCGCACTTTCCATAATTTCAAATTGGTATCGTGTTGGAGTACTTCAAAGTCGTTTTCAGGTACTGCAAAGTCGTTTTCAGGTACTTCAGAGTCGTGTTGGAGTACTTCAAAGTCGTTTTCAGGTACTTCAAAATCGTTTTCAGGTACTTCAGAGTCGTTTTCAGGTACTTCAGAGTCGTTTTCAGGTACTTCAGAGTCGTTTTCAGGTACTTCAAAGTCGTTTTCAGGTACTTCAGAATCGTTTTCAGGTACTTCAGAATCGTTTTCAGGTACTTCAGAGTCGTTTTCAGGTACTTCAGAGTCGTTTTCAGGTACTTCAGAGTCGTTTTCAGGTACTTCAGAATCGTTTTCAGGTATTATGAAGCTGAGTTTCTCAGGCTTAACCCGAATTACAGTGAATGCGATCGCACTCATACCAATTTTTAATTTCCCCCCAACCCTGCCTAATAATGGCATAACTGGAAAAAACCTCTCAAAGTCCCCCTTTTTAAGGGGGATTTAGGGGGATCTAGTTGCCATCACAAAAAAACACCAAAAGCGATCGCACTCCCTGAAAAATACCACAAGCGATCGCCCTTTATCCCAAACCCCCAACTTTTCTATTTACTCTCTACTCTCTTAATTACGAATTACGAATTACGAATTACGAATTACGAATTACAAATTATCACACAGATGCCTATCACCCTCACTCAAATTCACATTCGGATTCTTTAAATAAAGTTGCAACCACCCGCAACCCCGCACCAACAACTCATCTAAATTCTCCACAGGCCACAACCGCGCTGTTTTGTCTAATGATGCGGTGGCGATGGTTTTGCCGTCCGGGCTGAAACTCACACTATTGACACTTTCCTGATGCCCTTTGAATTCTTGCAGGAGTTGCCCTTGCAGGTTCCACAACCGCGCTGTTTTGTCCGAAGATGCGGTGGCGATGGTTTTGCCGTCCGGGCTGAAACTCACACTATTGACACTTTCCTGATGCCCTTTGAATTCTTGCAGGAGTTGCCCTTGCAGGTTCCACAACCGCGCTGTTTTGTCCGAAGATGCGGTGGCGATGGTTTTGCCGTCCGGGCTGAAACTCACACCCCAGACATAGCCCTGATGCCCTGTGAATTCTTGCAACAGTTGCCCTTGCAGGTTCCACAACCGCGCTGTTTTGTCTAATGATGCGGTGGCGATGGTTTTGCCATCCGGGCTGAAACTCACACCCCAGACACTGTCCTGATGCCCTGTGAATTCTTGCAACAGTTGCCCTTGCAGGTTCCACAACCGCGCTGTATTGTCCGAAGATGCGGTGGCGATGGTTTTGCTGTCCGGGCTGAAACTCACACCCCAGACACTGTCCTGATGCCCTGTGAATTCTTGCAGGAGTTGCCCTTGCAGGTTCCACAACCGCGCTGTATTGTCCGAAGATGCGGTGGCGATGGTTTTGCTGTCCGGGCTGAAACTCACACCCCAGACACTGGACTTATGCCCTGTGAATTCTTGCAGGAGTTGCCCTTGCAGGTTCCACAACCGCGCTGTATTGTCCGAAGATGCGGTGGCGATGGTTTTGCTGTCCGGGCTGAAACTCACACCCCAGACACTGGACTTATGCCCTGTGAATTCTTGCAGGAGTTGCCCTTGCAGGTTCCACAACCGCGCTGTTTTGTCATCTGATGTGGTGGCGATGGTTTTGCCGTCCGGGCTGAAACTCACACCCCTGACACCGTCCTGATGCCCTTTGAATTCTTGTAGGTTCCACAACCGCGCTGTATTGTCCGAAGATGCGGTGGCGATGGTTTTGCCGTCCGGGCTAAAACTCACACTAATGACACTGTCCTGATGCCCTTTGAATTCTTGCAGGAGTTGCCCTTGCAGGTTCCACAACCGCGCTGTTTTGTCCGAAGATGCGGTGGCGATGGTTTTGCCGTCCGGGCTGAAACTCACACCCCTGACACTGGACTGATGCCCTGTGAATTCTTGCAGGAGTTGCCCTTGCAGGTTCCACAACCGCGCTGTTTTGTCATCTGATGTGGTGGCGATGGTTTTGCCGTCCGGGCTGAAACTCACACCCCAGACACTGGACTGATGCCCTTTGAATTCTTGCAACAGTTGCCCTTGCAGGTTCCACAACCGCGCTGTTTTGTCATCTGATGCGGTGGCGATGGTTTTGCCGTCCGGGCTGAAACTCACACCCCTGACACCGTCCTGATGCCCTGTGAATTCTTGCAACAGTTGCCCTTGCAGGTTCCACAACCGCGCTGTATTGTCCGAAGATGCGGTGGCGATGGTTTTGCCGTCCGGGCTGAAACTCACACTTCTGACCCAGTACTGATGCCCTTTGAATTCTTGTAACAGTTGCCCTTGCAGGTTCCACAACCGCGCTGTATTGTCCGAAGATGCGGAGGCGATGGTTTTGCCGTCCGGGCTGAAACTCACACTTCTGACCCAGTACTGATGCCCTTTGAATTCTTGTAACAGTTGCCCTTGCAGGTTCCACAACCGCGCTGTATTGTCCGAAGATGCGGTGGCGATGGTTTTGCCGTCCGGGCTGAAACTCACACTTAAGACACTGGACTGATGCCCTTGAAACTGGTTGCGTTCTTTAATATTGCTCAGAATGCTATGCAAAGCATAAATCGGGCTAAAAGCTGGGTATTTTTCTAGCTGGCGACCATCTTTAACAATATTTTTCAAATCCTTACCACTGTGCATTGCCGACACCAGCGATTCTAACTCGGTATATTCAAATTGCCTTAAGGCATTAGCCCCCGCCCGTTCTAAGTTTGTTCCTTGCAATGCTTCTTTTTGTGCGACTTCTGCGGCAATTTTGGCGCTTTGTGCTTGTCTCAGGCTTGCTTGTGCTTTGCTTAAATTCTCATCAGCCTGTCTAGCTTTTAATTCTGCTTTTTTTTGTCGTATGTCTGCCAGTTTTACTTTTTCTTCCGCAGCTTTTACATTTACATTAGCCGTTTTAATTCTCTCTTCTGCTTGTGCGTTTCTCTGTTGTAATGTGGCTGCTTCTTGGTTTACCTTATCTAACTCTGCTTTAGCGGTTAATAAGTTTTTATTTGCTTGTTGCGTCGCCTTTTTTGCTGCTGCTGATTCGGCTTCTGCCACTTTTTTATTATTTAGCTCTTTTTGATAATTTTTTTCTAAATCTTGCTTTTTATCTTCTAAGCCTTTAGCGATTTTCTGAATCTCTCCCAGTCGCTTTTCTGTCTCCAGCTTTTGTAAATTTACATTTTCTAGATTAGTATTCGCTTCTGCCATTTTTGCAAGTGAATCTTGCTTTTCTTTGTTAGCAATATTTGCCTCGCTAATTTTATTAATTGCATACAAAGCAGCTAAACCCGCCGCTAATAATAAAACTATTGCCAAACCAGAACTCAAAGCTAATCTATTCCGCCCTTGCTTAATTTTCTGTTTCGCTTCTCTGTTAGCATCGGCTAATATTTTCTTTGCTGCTTGTTCCCGTTCTAAATTTTCTTCTGCTTGCAAACGCTGCTCACGTTCCCTCGCCAATTCTTCTAATAACTCATTTCCCTGTTGCTGGCGAATCAAATCAACTAAATAATCATGCACCAATTGATAACGTTCCGCCGGAGACTCTTTTAATATCAACACCAAACCAGATTTAACAAAAATCTCCAACACCAAATCTAATTCCTCGGCTGATGTTGCTAAATCTGCCGCTAACTCAGCCTTAGTTTTTAACGGGCGTGTGCCATTTTCATCAGTCAATAAATATAAAATCAATCTCGCAGTGCTTTCATTAACAGCACCACAATCTTTAATTACTTCATCTAAAAATCGCTCAACTAATTTCTCTTTCGTCCCCGCCTGACGATACCTTTCTAAACTTGTAATTTTCTCAGTTTGCAATTGCGCCCCCACAATTTGCAACTCAATCGGGCGAACTTCCCCAATATCCCCCGCCAAATCTTTCACCAATTCATCAATCAAATTAGGCTCTAAATAAAAATGTGTCCTCTCCGTCAAACTCTGAATGACAGTCTTCGCATCATCCCTTGAAAAATTACCCAAGTGATAACGAATATTTTTATCAAGAATATTATTATTAATAACGGTTAAATCAAATATCCGGTCTAACTCTAATAAATAATGTAAATAATCTTCCCGCAATGACAAAATCACCTTAACAAAAGGTATATCTAAGCAAACGCGCAGAAATTCATAAAAAGGTCGCCTTTGAGCTTGGTCTTTATAAACAAAGAAAAACTCTTCAAATTGGTCAAATATTAAAACCGTTAATAAATTCCGTTCTGCATTATTCCGCAACTGCGCTAATATCTCAGCCGCCGAATTAAGAGATATTCCCCCCAACCTCTCAACACTTTCTACTAAAATCCGTCCCAACATCCCCACCCAATCTGTATAACTTCGCAACAAAATTGGTAAAGCATCTCGCTCACCAATAGGTTTTTCTTGCAAAGCTGGGATTAATCCCCCTTGTAAAATTGAACTTTTCCCTACTCCCGACTGTCCATGAATTACAGTTAATTTATGTTCAGTTCCGCTAACTCTTTCCCGTAACCGCCGCACATCTTGAACTCGGCTAGAAACTGCAATTTCTTGAGCAATTGTTTCTGTATTTTCTGCTTGTATCAGTGCTGGGTTAATTGCCTGTCGCTGCGGGTTAAGATAAGATGCACCCACAAAAGCCCGAAACCCATATTGCTGTTCAATTTGTAATCGCTCTTGCTTAAGATGAAAAGCATCTAAATATCTAGCTTGCTCAAAATAGAGTAAGCGCAATTTCTCTAAAATAGATATATATAATTGCGGGTTGTACTGCGGTTTACTTTCTAATTTCGCTAACTCCAAGCTACTAATTGCAGCTGCAATATCACCTAACCCCTGCTGCGAACTAGCTAATATAAACCGATATAACCCCCCCTCATGAGATTGCAAATTTGCTTCATTCGCCAACAATCTTACACTTGTCATTGCGAACGTAACGAAGTGGAGTGAAGCAATCTCCTCCAATTGATTAGCTTCGTTTACGTTGGGTTGGGGTTGCTTCGCTTCGTTTGCATTGGGTTGAGATTGCTGCGCTGCGCTCGCAATGACAGCAGAGGATTGATTAGCTTCGTTTACAGTGGGTTGAGATTGCTGCGCTGCGATCGCAATGACAGGCGGGGATTGCTCCGCATTACTCGCCATGACATTTAAGATTTCCCTCCAGCTAGCTAATACTTCCAGCGCTTGTTCTGCAAATTGCTGCGCCTCATCCCAATGCGAATTTTGTAACGCCACCTCAGCCAAAAAGCCATAATCTTGAGCTAATTGTCGCGCCGTACCATAATTTTCATGCAGAATTAAAGCTTGTTCCGCCAGCCCTTGTAAATCACGCCAGGCTTGTAAACTTCGCAGCACCTCACCCAATTTACTAATATATTCAGCAATTAAATCCGGCTTTTGTGCTGACTCAAAAATCACAATCGCCTGCTGAAAATAATTTCTCGCTTCTTGCCAATAGCCTTGATTTTCTACCTGCTCAATATTCGCTTTCCGTTGATATGCTAAAGCAACATGAGCTAATAATATCCCATAGCGTTCTAAATTCTGACTACCTCGCCAAAAACCCAAGCTTTCTTGATAATGTCCTAAAGCCCCATCTATCCGATCATATAAATAATCATCAAAACCCAAAACAAATTCTATACTAGCTATAATTTCCGGAGCTAAAAGTTGCTCACGGCTTTGCAAATCTTGACGCGCCGTTGTTAATTCCCAACAAATTTGCAGATTCGGTTTAACATCACCTGCAAATATCTCATCAGTCTTTTCTCGCATAAATTCAATTAAATTATGCGTACTATTATTAAAAGCAATAGTCGTCGCCCAATTATCCAAATCCGCCGCCAAGCGAATCATCTTTTGCAGCACTTGGTCATTAATCCACAATAAAATCGGAAAGGGAAAATTCTTTCTAAACTCCTCCCGCACCTGATTAGCCGCAGTCAGTACCGTATCAATATCCTTAACCGACTCCAAACCAAAAATCATCAAAGCTGGTGGCTGTTCATCTCCCAACTCTGTCTTAATAGCACTGTAAAGCGTTTTCACCGATGCAGGTAAAGTGATTTCCCTAATTTTCACCGTTGATAATTCATGGATACGTTGCACCATCTGCTGACGCAAAGCCCCATAATTACAGCGCAATAATATCAGCGAAAATTCACCTTGAGAAAGCGTAATTGCTCTTACCAGAGTTTGCAATGAACTTTCATTATCAGCACCTAAATTTTCTGCTTCTTCATGAGTCACTTTGCCGTGCCCCAAATTCAAAATTTCAACAATGAAAATAAAATAATTGTAGGGTGTATTAGGCGCACATCGCCAGATAATTTGTCATCAAAACGATAATTCCACCGCCTAACGCACCGCCAATATATCCGTTTAGCTTTATACAATTTATTTGTAGGGTGTGTTAGGCGCACATCGCCAGATAATTTGTTATCAAAACGATAACTTCAGCGCCTAACGCACCGCCTATATATCGGGTTAGCGGTACATAATCCTGCGGTATAAAACAACAATTCACATTCTTGAATGGGGTTGGCGGTGCGTTAGCCTGCGGCGTAACACACCCTACCAAATTTATCTATCGGGTTAGCGATGCATCATCCTGCAGTATAAAACAACAATTCACATTCTTGAATGGGGTTGACGGTGCGTGAGCCTGCGGCGTAATGTACCCTACCAAATTTATCTATCGGGTTAGCGATGCATAATCCTGGTTATAAAACAACAATTAACATCTTTCCCATGCCCAATGCCCCATGCCCCATGCCCAAATTTTATTCCTTCGCCTCCGTCAAAATCGGATTAATATCAAACCAAGAACCATCCTCATCTCGATATTCAAATACAAACATACTGCGGAGTAAAAGGTCATATTTTTCATGACCTCTAAAAATTTTATCTTGCGCCACCTCCCGCAACAATTCCCATTCATCTGCGGTAATCGCTAAACTTAGTTCATTCCGCCGTTGTTTAATTACGCCTTCCACACATTCAGCCGAAATCGGCGGATCTTCTCTTTGCAAACAGCGAAATAATAACATCAACAAATTCCGCAGATGTCCACCACTAACTCGGCAAATTCTAGCTAAACTATCAGGATTTGCAAAAACCAAATTAATTAAATTTTGGCTTTGTTCCCAACTCACCCCAGGAAAAGCCCTCACCATAATCATCTGTTTTAATAATGTCATTCCTCGTTCAGAATCTGCCGCATCCCGTAGCTGTACAGGAACCATCGGTAACACCTTGGGATCGACACCAAAGCGATTAGTTAACCTACCCAAAGCATTAGAAAACACTAACACCAAGGGAATGGTATAAATAACATGACAATTTAATTGATTTAACTGGTCGCCACGTTCCACAAATAGATATTCTGGCTGATAATAACCCGATGGCTTCACAGAATTATCAACTCTATCAAGATTATCAACAATTACCACCAAACCTTTTTTACCTTGCGCCTTCAGTTTTTCTCGCGCTGGCTTGAGTAATTCTTGATTAATTGATTCTAAAATTCCATTGGTGCGTGGTTCTAAATATTGCCGCAATTGTCCACGCAGTTTCGGACTATCTTTAGTTTTAGTAGTAATTTCCGCAATTCCTGCCGATAGTTTCACCTCCGAAAGTTCTATCGGCGTGAGTAATAAATCCTTAACTTCTTGAAATAATTTTTGAAAATATCCCGGTTTAATATTAATTTTGATAGCTTCCAAACTCTGGCTAACTTCCCGCGCTATAGCCAACAAAATATCTGTAACATCCACATCAGCCATATCCAGGCTTTGGCTAGACTCGAAATAAACCACATGAAAATCTTGCTGTTCTAACTCCGCCTTTAACCGCAGTAACTCTGTAGACTTACCACAACCAATATGTCCGGTAAATAATTGACAGGTAGGTGTTTCCGGTGACAAGCGTGTGATAGTCCGCCCCAATTCTTCAATAATCTTCGCACCCCGGACTTGAGAAAAATCAATATAATATTGCCGATCCTCTGGTTTGCTAATCGCCAGCGTCTTGCTAGGGTTACAAGCCTGAAAAAACCTTGTTAAATCTAATTTCATGACGAATTCCCCAATATCAGCCCGATACAACGGTCTATTTCAGTGATTATGACAGAAGTTGTTTGGGGAAGGGGAAAGGGAAAGAGGGAAGGGGGAAGGGGGAAAGGGATTGAACTTTTTTCCCTTTTATTTGAGTAAAGCAATGCACATTTAATTGCATAATTACTCATGGTGACTGTTGATTGTTGACTGTCTTTAATAAGCAATATTTAGCTATTCAAGGGAATTTTTGCCATTTCAAATACTTGCTCAACAGTAAATTCCCAGCCTTCAAATAAGGAATCTGTGAGTAATTCATCTCCCATAAAAGTTTTTGGTGGCGCATCTGGGTAAAAAACAGTGATGCTTCTAGCTTTACTATCTACCACCCACACTCGCAATACATTAGCATCTAAATAATCTTGAGCTTTAGCTATCATTTGTCCAAAGGTTTGCCCTGGAGAGATAATCTCAATTACTAAATCTGGAGGAACAGGACAAGCTTCATCTTCGTTCCAGCCTGCAGGTAAACGTTCATTAGAAATATACAAAAGATCCGGTGTCGGTAACCAATCTCGGCCATGTCGCTTTAGCAAAACAGCCCATTCTGGACAAACTAATCCCTTTCCCTCAGTCCATTGTGCAATTAAATTTAGAAAGGCATGGGTAAGTTTGGCATGAAAAAATTTTGGTGACATCTTAGGAATTGCTTGACCATTAACAAGTTCGTAGGTGACATCTCCCTCACCAGGGGGAAGATTGAGAAACTCTTGCAAGGTCAATTGATTGTGGGCTTGGAGTATCATGGCGCAAATCAGCGACTATACAATCAATTTTAAATTTAGAATTTTGGATTCTGAATGAACAATTTGCTTATTTGTGCGTGAGGAAACCTGTAAAAGGCTTTCTGGCTGACTCCACAGGAGTACAGAAATCGTAAGGTCAAGGCACTGCCCACCTGTGTCAACTTAACGCGAAACCCTTATCAGGAATTGATTTTGCATCAAATCGTCTACCATCAAGATCCGCGTTACCCCACCCCAGTTTTGTCTAAAGCCAAAACTTCCCCTCCCCGCGCGCGGAGAGAAGTTGCGTGCGGTGAACCACTTGCGGTGGACGGGTTTCCCGGCATAAGCAAAGTGGTGAATCCAAAGGAGGGTTCCCCCCGTTGAGCAAACTTCGGGGGAGGGGATTGAGGGGAGGGGTAAAACGCTTGTGGGGCAAGCTTTTTAGCTTAAGTTGACACCAATGGGCACTGCCTTGCCCCTACAATCTGTCGCATTCTTTTTTCAAATTGGTATAATTTCACAACTCATTGTAGGATTGCTATATATTACAAAGGTTTTTTGAATTGGAATTAATTACAGCTTGTGTTATGCGATCGCTCAAAGGTTTTTTCGCTGAAAACTAGTCATTAACCCTTTTTCATATCACGAGCCATGTTCATGTAGTAATCCATTTTGGCATTAGAACGGCGGCGGTTGGTGGGAGTTTCAACTGCAGTATTTTGCTTAGTTTCTATTGGTTGTGGAGGTTCAACTCGCTTGGTACCTTGTGCCGCATCAGATTCTAAAAAGTAACCAGACTCAGTTAATCCCAAGAGTTTGGCAAAAAAACCAAAGAAACTTTTGACAACATTTGCAAATTTATTCCAAATGACAGAAAGAAAACCTTCAACACGAAGGTACAAGTTTTGGAGAATTTGTGTTAAACGAGACATAGTAGCCCCCTAAATTGATGATTTAAGAAATTTTGATCTAATTTTATGATGATTGCATGATATAGCTAAACGTCTCTGTCAGTAGATGTGTTTTGCTGTGCGGCAAGGCTAAAAGAAGATAAAGAAGACAACGGGGTAATATTTTTACAACGGAACGCCATTTGACAGACGCGGTTAATCGCCAGTAAAGACGCGATGAATCGCGTCTCTACAAATTCTTGAAATGGAATACTGATGAATAAAATACCAAAAATAGACCGTCAACGAGAGCATCAAGCCAACGAACGCACTTTTTTAGCTTGGCTGCGTACTTCTATTGCACTAATTGGGTTTGGATTTGCGATCGCTAGATTTGGTTTATTTTTAAATCAGCTAGATATAGTCATCACCCACAGAGAACCTGATGTACATCACTTATTCAATTCGGAAAATTTAGGGATTGTCTTAGTAATTTTTGGGATTGTGATGATCGCTTTAGCTGCATGGCAATACAACCGGGTTTTCTGGCAAATTGAACGAGGCAACTATCAACCTCATCGTCTGACAGTATGGATGATGACAGGGGCTGTGATGATTTTCGGGCTACTGAGTATTCCTATTCTGTTGTTGCGTAATCCAGTTTCACCTCGCCCATCTCCTGTGATTAATCAACCCCAATCTGGTTTGGGTAAGGAACAAGGAAGATGAGAAAAAATTTAAAATTAGTCTGGGAAACACAAGGGCGAGTATTAAACTGAGTCTTTCCTTTCCCACCGGAGAATGAATTTTCAGGCTAATAGCTTATTCAATCGGCCTGTTCTGCTTTCTCCACTGTGTCGTCGTTCACCCCCAAAGTAAAAGATAAAGGGATGCGCGATGGATACGCTTTTACTACCTCTCGGTAAACATCGTAGTTTGTGGGGAATATCTTCTGTTCGGAACCCACTTTATAGCTCACCTTATACTCTACGGTTTTTAATAATTCTGGCTGACTTACCTCTTGTTGAGGTTTTTTACGCTGTTCCACCTCGCTGACAGTAGGACGGGGTGGTAGCGCAGGCCACCATAAACCCCGATCATCAGGGCCAGTCACCGCACCTTCTGGCTTGATACCATTGCGATTGAGTAAAGATGTAGTGGCAAAGTTTTCAAATTCCGGCGATGGCTCATTAATATACTTCACGCGCCAGGTATAAGTCGTCAGCGCTGTGGCTTCATAGTCGCTACTACTAACTGTACTGCAACTGCTGAGAGTTAGCGCCGTGAGCATCACCGCAGTTAAAGGCGAAAATCTGGTTATTTTCATTTGCTTTGGGAATAGCTGTCTCAAGAATGAAGCAAAAAGCCTCGTTCACGGAGTTCAACTATTTATAGAAGTCCTCTTTTCATCTTAATCCCATCACATAAGCCAGGCTTATTAATACTATCTGTAATTATTTGTCAAGTTGAGTTGACTTTTTGTAACAATCTTGTTAAATTTATTTACATAAAGTAACAAACAAAAGAAAAACAACAAAGAGAAATAACTATGTATACCACCATTAACGAAGACGGCGTTCTCAATAACTATGCAACCGAACCCCAAATGTATTACGCTGAGTACCCTGCAATTTGGGAACAACGCAAATATGTAATACAGGCTGTTTTCGCTACTTTAATAGTCACAACTTTAGTTTTAGTAGGTTTCAGCGTTAGCTAAAATTTTTGCAATTCGCTATCTGTATCTCTCATCGTCATTTGGACTTCTCCCATCAACCTCGGTTAGTTTCGCCGGGGTTTTTTTATTGCTGAGAGGTAGCTTAGAGAAGTCAGTACTTGAAAATATGACCTTTGCTTATATATCAAATTTTCCTGACTTATGTCAGAATTTTTTAGCCAAAAAGTACCTGAAAAGCTTACTTTTTCGCATATGAATGAATTTTTCTGAAATTATTATTAATTTACGGCGCTGCTTATTCACTTTTGGGGTGTACGCTCGATATACAGTAACTTTCACAATTGATTGTTGCCATAATTTACACCCTGAGGTAATACCATGAGAAATTATGCTGACAAACAGGACTTCATTTTAAGTCAAAGTAGAGATTTCAGCGGATGTGACTTGAGCGGAATAGACCTGAGAGCAGTTGATTTGAGTGGTGTTAATTTTGCGGGAGCAGATTTGCGTGGTGCAAATTTGTGCGGTTCTATTCTTACGGGTGCTAACCTGCGTGAGGCCAATCTGACGCAGGCTTCTTTATGTGATGCTGATTTAAGTGAGGCGGATTTGACTGAAGCCAAATTAATTGAAGCATCGTTAATTGAAGCAAACTTAGTGCGAGCTAATCTCGCAGGAGCGAAACTCTGTGGTGCAAAATTATTAGAAGCTAATTTAACTGAAGCTAATTTAATTGGTGCAGATTTAAGATGGGCAAATCTCACTGAGGCTAACTTAATTGAAGCTAAACTTTGGGGAAGTATTTTAACTCATACAAAGCTGGTGGATGCGATTATGCCTGATGGCACAATTCAGGAGCCGCAAATCATATTTGTTGCTTAAATATTATGGCGTGTAGGATGCGTTAATAACGCATCCTACAATGATTAAAATTCGCGGCGTGAGAAGACTAAGATTGCGATCGCTAACAGCAAGGCGCTGTAGATTAAGCCATAGCCAGCATTCGCAATCAGTGCCGTTGGTTCTGGTAATGCTTGCAAACCATAAACAGCATAGTTCTTTAAATCTAAACGCGATAAATCTGGCAATATCAAATACAAGGCTTGAGTAAGTTGTTGAATGCCTGGGCTATTGCTCAGTTTCCCAAATTTCAATAAATCTTGAGTGATGTTACCCAATAAATATACAGCCAAAGTCAAAACTATTGCTAATAGGGAACTAGTAAATACGCCCAAACTAATAGCCACAGCAGCAATTAAAGATGTTTGCAAAAATAAAAAAATTGCGGCAATTAAAATACTATTTGCGGAATGATGGATATGTCCAAATTGTAAAAATATCAAATAAATGCCAGTCATAATGGCAATCAGTAAGGCGAGGACAGCCGATAAACCCAAGTATTTACCAGTAATAAATTCACTGCGACTAATGGGTTTGGCAATTAACATCAAAACAGTACGCTTTTCTATTTCTTTGTTAACTAGTCCAGTGCCGACAAATACAGCCACAATTAAGGCAATCACACTCATCGCCGCAATACCGAAGTCCAAAAACATTTTGCCATCGGTATTAGCAGCAACTTCAGGTAGTAAACGAATAGCGGCGGCAAGTATGAGGATGTACACACCGATAATATAAAGGATGCGATCGCGAATTACTTCCTGAAATACATTTTTGGCGATCACAAAAATTCTACTGAAATTCAGCATATCTAATGAATGTTGCATTTTAGCAATTTTGAATTAATTTATCTTTCTGCTGGCGGTAATCCCAGAATTGGTTTACTAACCTTGCCACACTCAACTTCGGCGATGATGGGTTTTTCATCGGGTTTTGAATTAGTGGCTCTGCTCGTAGTATCTGCAATTGGTCGAATTTGACAGGACTGCTTGAGATAATAACCGCGTCTGTCAGAACTAGGGCCAGTCCAAATACTGAGAATATCTAGTATATATTCATCTTTTTTGCGAGGATTAGGGTTGGAAATTCGTGGTTCAATCCGCCATAAAATCTTCTCGTCTTTTTGTCTGAGGCGTTTATCTTGAATTACTTGCTCTGCTATATTACTAAGATTTGCATTAGCATTTTGTAGCCATTTCTCGACTTGTGACCAAGGCTGTTTATCGATTTGATTCTCTAATTTTGGTCTAATTTCTCTCAGAATTAAAGCACCGTTAGGTGGAATATTTGTTGGCAATTCTGTTTTAACTACAAAGGCACTGTTTTTGAAATTATCAGACAATAAACTAGGATATTTTTCTACCCAGTTATTGACAACAAAATAGAATTGCAGCCAGCAACTTAACACCATACAGCTAGCTACCAATACAATTATTCTTTGGCGGTCTTCTGGTTTAGGAATCTGAGCTTTAGCATCCGTACCACTTCCTTCAAAAAATTCGGGTACGGCGGTAATTAGTGCCGAGATTGTCGGCCACAAAACTATAGTATTTGGGGTAATACCAGTATTATTTTGTTGCCCAAATGCAAACACACTTACTAAAAATCCAGTGATGACTGCACCAACAGGCATAAAAGTACCCGGAACCCTTAAAGGGTCATCGGTAGTATACCAAGATGTACCAGCTATTAAAAATAACCAACCAAAAAATGCAATTACATCCTTAATAGGAGGCGTAGCAAAGTAAGATATTGCCCAAGAAAAGACACTTAAATATATCAATGTCTGCCAGGAATAAGCTTTAGGAGGGACAAATATCTTTTTAAGCCTAGCGTATATATCTGAAATAAAATTGGTTACACCCAATAAATCCTTAAATATTGTGTTCATTGATTTACCTCTAACTCATTTAATACACACCATCTTAATACCGCAGACTAAGTTATTAAATTAGAAAACTTTATTCCGAATCAGTAGAACAAAAGTTATAGCCGTATAACTCAATGAATTAGCTATTAATAAAGTAGAAACTAAATTATTACTAATTAATTTAGAGCGTTTGAGCTTACGCCAGTTTGGTGGTTCGTTGCTTGTCGTTTCTTCTCTCTTTTTCCAAAATTCTTCATTGAGTAAGAGTGAGAAACCTCTGAGCAGAAATAACTTGACAATAAACGTAGCAAAGAAAATTATAAAAGCAGATAAAATAATGACAGTTTGCGTATTAGAATATTTAACCGTGTTGAAGAATATATAGTTAATTAATTCTGTCCGCAACTGCAGGGGCAACATAGGCTCTATGACGAAAAACGCTACCCAACCAATCACGCTGGAAAAGAGATTAATAGATATTGCATAAAAAATGCTAGTTTTTTTGTCAAATTTTAATCTTCTGTTGAAACAGTAGCCTTCTATAGAGATGGCCATCAGTATAAATAAGAGATCAAACAAAATTGCGCCTATCGGCAATACTCTGGGAAGAGTCCAATCGTCAAACATAAACCTTCCTCTGTAAGGGTTAACTTTAGAGAGTATAACTGGCATACCCACTGTGATGGGGGCAATTATCTCATTGTTCTTGCCTTTTACCATCGGGATGTGCCAGTATTTTTCGGGGACTGGGGACTGGGGACTGGGGAATGGGGAATGGGGAATGGGTGAAAAATTAAGACTTCAAATTTAATACATATATTTAATGTTCTATGCCCAATGCCCAATGCCCAATGCCCAATGCCCAATGCCCAATGCCCAAATATCATAGCCGCTCTACCTGAGAGTGCAAGACGTTCGTTAAGATTAAAAATTGCTACATTAGAGCTTTTCGAGAAATGACAAGGAACGGTATCGGTATTCGCACGGCGCAAGTGCGTCCTGAACGGCTCACTGGTCAAATTCACGTCTACGATGGTGCTGGGAAAGGGAAGTCCCAAGCAGCTTTAGGCGTGGTTTTGCGCTCGATTGGCTTGGGAATTAATACACCGAGCAATGCAAATCGTGTCTTATTACTAAGATTCTTAAAGGGGCCAGAACGAGATTATGATGAGGACGGCGCAATTGCTGCATTGCAGCGCGGCTTTCCTCATTTAATTGACCAAGTACGAACTGGGAGAGCAGAATATTTTGGCCCTGACGAAATTACTGCCTTTGACTGTGCTGAAGCAGCTAGAGGTTGGGATGTCGCTAAAGGTGCGATCGCCTCTGGTTTATATTCTGTTGTAGTTCTCGATGAAATTAACCCAGTTCTAGATTTAGGTTTGCTGGAAGTTGATGAAGTTGTACGGACACTTAAGTCTAAACCCCAGGATTTAGAAATTATTGCTACTGGACGTGCTGCACCGCAAAAGCTGCTAGATATTGCCGATTTACATTCGGAAATGAAGCCTCAACATCACCCCACAGCAGAAGCATTGCTAATTGAGGGGATTGAGATTTATACGGGTGCTGGCAAAGGTAAGTCTACCAGCGCTTTAGGTAAGGCATTACAAGCTATAGGTAGAGGAATCAATCATCCTGGCTCTACCCGCGTAATGATTATGCAATGGCTCAAAGGTGGTAGTGGCTACACAGAAGACGCTGCGATCGCAGCCTTACAGCAATCATATCCAGAGGTAGTGGATCATCAACGTTGTGGAAGAGATGCGATCGTCTGGCGCAATTCTCGCCAAGAATTAGACTACGTAGAAGCCGAAAGAGGTTGGGAAATTGCCAAAACTGCGATCGCTTCTGGATTGTATAAAACCATTATTTTGGATGAACTCAATCCCACCGTTGACTTAGAATTACTCCCCGTAGAACCGATTGTGCAAGCATTACTTCGCAAACCCCGTGATACGGAAGTAATTATCACCGGTCGCTGTCAAAATCAACCTTCATACTTTGATTTAGCCAGCGTTCACTCCGAAGTTTATTGCCACAAACACTATGCCAATCACGGCGTAGAACTAAAACGTGGCGTAGATTTTTAAATTGGGTGTTTGGTGTTTGGTATTCGGTATTTATAATTAGTTGTTCCCATTCCCCATTACCCCTTTTCCCTTCCCCCATTCCCCAATCTAACTGTGTCCTTTTATTACTAATTAATAAGTAATTCCTCTCAGGCTTTTTAACCATTTTTTCAAGTAGTTTTTATTATCCACTTATAAAAAATGGTTACAATATGCTGTTTCGTAAATTACTTACTTTACCAGCTGTTCTAGCTGTTTTAGGCAGTACATTTCCGGCTTTTGCTATTCCATCAGAAGTATTTATTTCTGAATTGCCAGAAATTCAGCAAAGCTTACCACCAGGTTATGCAATGCGTTTACCCGAACAAATTCGCTTAGGAGATGGTAGTAATCGCGATTTGCTCAGTAAACTAACTGTCAAAGTTTTTTCTAGCAATTCGCCTCGCAGTATGATTGTGGGTTTATTCAGTTGTGAAACTACTGATACGTCTTGTTTAGTAGGCAGTTTTAGCGTTGATAGCCCCAATTCTGTCACTGCAATCAAAGAATTTTATAAACACAGACACACAGGTAAGCCAGTTTCTTTAGGAAAAAATATTCAAGGGTATTTATTAGAAGGAAATCAGCAAAATCCACCACAACCTTTTTCTTCATTGATGTGGCAGCAAGATGCATTAGTCCACACAGTTTCGTTCCCCGTTAAAGAACGGCAAAATATTCTCTGGATGGGTTATTCGATGGTGCATCAGCCACCTGTTCGCCGCACCTATGCGAAGTTGAAAAGACCAAGTCCGGTATTGTCGGCTGAGAAGTAAAACAGAGTAATTTGTAATTCGTAATTCGTAATTCGTAATTACAAAATTGTTGCTAGGGATAACCCAGAACCCTGACTTTTTGAAAAATTCGGGGTTTTAAATCTTACTAAAGTACGAGATTTTCTACAGTTTGCTTGAATCGAGGCGTGAAAATAGTTTAGGCTGAAATTGTCTACCTATTTTTTTTAAGGTGAACAATGCCAGAGCCTGATAAGAACATTTTAAAAATACAGCCAATCACGCTAGTGTTGATTATCTCGGCTTTAATTCTTTTACCTCTTTTATTCGCTGGTTTTCTATCCCAGTAAATTCTAGAGCAATTGAAATTCCTCAACCCAACTGATTACCAAGCATTTGAGGAATTTGAGGAGAGCGATCGCGCTTTGCAATATGTACCAATTCTTCATCATTCGCTAAATATCCATAAATTTTAGGGTAGGGAAATCCTACCCTCTATAGATTTTGGTACGTATTAACAATTCTCAGCTACTAATTCACTAGTTGGTCATTTTTGGAAAAAATCAGATTTTCTCTATTAAGCAAGCTCTGCAAAAAGAGAATTTATCAAGTTTGCTGGAGCCTAGAATTTAAAGCTTTTTTAAAAATTTTTCTGCGATTTTTTAGTTCAGGTAGATTATCGCTAATTCTAGGTTTCAGTATATATCTTTGTATATATATATAGTCATGCTCTAACCGTAAATCTTTCTCCCTAAGGAGACATGAATACAACTCAATTTGGTAGCTAACTTTAGAAAGTAATTATTTGACATAAGAAACCGAACAAGGTTTCCACTGGCTACAAAAGTCAAAAGCTTTAGTTAGTTAAAAGGAGTTTTCAAATGTCAGACACCAGTAAGCGCGGTTTTGCTTCTATGGATGAAGATAAACAACGCGAAATTGCTAGTAAAGGCGGACACGCTGCTCATGAAAAAGGTACAGCACACGAGTTTACCTCTGAGGAAGCCCGTGAAGCTGGACGCAAGGGCGGTGAAGCTGTAAGCCAAGACAGAGAACACATGGCTGAAATTGGCAGCAAAGGCGGCAAGAGTTCCCACAGAGGCAGCAGCAAATCAAATAATAATAATGATGAGGACAATAACGAAGAAGGCAAAGGCACTCAGGGTGGTACCCGAGGGCAACATTCTCAAGCTGGAAAGCAAAGCCACAAGAATCAATAGAGGTTAATAGGGATTGGGGACTAGGTACTGGGTACTGGGTACTGGGAACAGTTTATTTTTATGCCTTTGTTGTGTCATTTATCACATCAGAGGCTAACTTGAAAATGGGCATAGGGCATAGGGCATGGGGCATGGGGCATTGGAAATACAGGTTTTCATTTTTGGTTGTGGGTTTTTCCCATGAGGGGCTAACTTGAAAAACTTATGATAGCTGGGTAAAAAGACTACTTTGTAGTTCCTAATCCCCAGTCCCTAATCCCTAGTTCCTAATCCCTAGTTCCTAATCCCTATTTAGGTAATACCTGGCGCAGTGCTTCTAAAAGTCTATCAACACTTTCTTTACGGCTGTTAAAGCCCATTAGTCCAACCCGCCAAACTTTACCGGCTAGTTCGCCAAGACCACCGCCAATTTCAATGTTATGTTCATCAAGTAGCTTACGGGCAATGGCTTTGCCATCAACTCCTTCAGGGATGCGAACAGTGGTTAGTGTTGGGAGACGATATTCTCGCTCTACGTGCATACTTAATCCAATATCTTCCAAACTATCCCAGAGATACTCTACATTTTTTTGATGACGTTGCCAGCTGTTTGCTAGTCCTTCTTCCGCCACTAAACGTAGTGCTTCCCGTAATGCATAGTACAGATTAATGGGTGCTGTATGGTGATAGATGCGTTCAGTACCCCAATATTTACTCAGCAAGTTCATATCTAAATACCAGTTAGCAACCTTGCTACGTCTGTTTTGCAATTTCTCTACAGCACGGGGACTCATGGTAAAGGGTGAAGCACCCGGAGGACAACCCAAGCCTTTTTGACTACAGCTGTAAGCAAGGTCTACTCCCCAATTATCTAAAAATATGGGTACTCCACCCAAGCTGGTAACGGTATCTACTAGTAATAGTGTGTCAAATTCACGACATAAATCAGCTACCCCTTCCAACGGCTGACGTGCGCCAGTGGAGGTTTCCGCATGAACTAAGGCGAGAATTGCTGGGCGATGAGTTTCTAGTGCTGTGCGGATTTCATCTAAATTGAAGACTTGTCCCCAAGGTTTAGTAATAGTGCGGACATCTGCGCCATATCTTCCCGCCATATCTACAAGGCGATTGCCAAAATATCCCGCTACACCAATTAATACGACATCGCCAGGTTCTGTGATATTGGCGATGGTTGCTTCCATTGCGGCTGTTCCTGTACCGCTAACTGCAATTGTCAGGGGGTTTTCTGTCTGCCATACGTAGCGTAGCAATGACTGAATTTCATCCATCAAAGCCAGAAAAGCAGGATCAAGATGCCCAACTGGTGAGGTATTCATTGCCTGAAGAACGGCTGGATGAGCATTGGAAGGCCCCGGCCCCAATAGTAGACGATTTGGCGTTGCTAAAGGTGCAAGTTGTAACCTTTGACTATCGTTGATTGATACGGTATGCGTCATGATTTTTTGTAAGCTATGCGGTACTTACCGCATCATAGAGCGATCGCATCACCGTTTTTTGAGTGATTCTCAGGATTCTTAATTTTGCTTATCAATGAGTGCTGAAGTAAGATGCAGCATACTTTTACAAGCATCCAAAGCAAGATATTTCAGCGAAAATTACTAATTTAGATAACGTTGCTCTCGGTATTATGGTCTTGATGGCAGTTATCCCAATACGGTTCGGATAAGTCTTTTGCATCTCCCTCGTGATTTGGGAAAAGGGTAATGGGAAAAGGGTAAGGGTGAATTCAATCCTTTTCCCCTTTTCCCTTTCCCCCTTAACCGAACTGTATTGGCAGTTATCCCACTTTCTTTCTCCAACTACAGGAATGACACCACAAGACGCAAGGCAAGAAGCACCCGCAACCCAGCGCAACCGCGAACCGATTTTAGAAGTACTTTTACAAGTATTACCTGCGAGTGGCACGATACTGGAAATAGCTGCTGGAACTGGCGAACATTCAGTGTTTTTTGCCCCCAAATTCAAACCGCGCCAGTGGCTACCTACAGATGTAAACCCACAGTCACTCGCCAGCATTAGTGCCTGGATTGAACACTGCGGCTGTGAGAATATTTATCCACCGCAAACGCTGGATGTGAGAGAAGCAGTTTGGACAGTGGAAACAGGAGTAGTCAGCGAGTGGCTTCAGACTTCACCAATTACTGCGATCGTTAATATTAATATGATTCATATTTCATCTTGGTCAGCTTGTCTGGGGCTAATGGCAGGGGCAAATCGTATCCTTCAACCGGGAGATATTCTGTATTTATACGGCCCATTTAAACGCGGTGGAGAACATACAGCACCGAGTAATGCTGCTTTTGATGAATATTTACGCGCCCAAAATCCAGAGTGGGGTGTGCGTAACTTAGAGGATGTCATTGCAGTAGCTAATGCAGAAAATTTTGTCTTCAAACAGATTTACCAAATGCCCGCAAATAATCTTTCCGTAGTGTTTGAACGTTCTGCTAATGAATGAATTTAATTCGTATTCCTATATATTCCATCTCAGGTGGCTTGCTTGTGAGCAATTAATTCTTCTAGAGTGAATACGACTTTAAATTACAAAATTTCACAAGATAATTATGGTTTTTGCAGGTAAAAGACCTAATAACTTAGGGGTTAACAACGGGAAACTAGCATCTTGTCCCAATAGCCCTAACTGTGTATCTAGCCAAAGTACAGATGCAGTCCATCAAATTGCCCCACTGACTTTTACATCAACGCCAGAAGAAGCGATCGCCAATCTTAAAAGTATCATTGAGTCTTTACCCAGAACTCAAATCATTACTGAAAGTACTGATTATCTGTATGCAGAATTTAAAAGTGCCTTATTAGGCTTCGTGGATGATGTCGAATTTTATCTTGACCGCAACGCAAATGTCATTCAAGTGCGTTCAGCTTCTCGCTTGGGTCAAAGCGATTTAGGTGTAAATCGTCAACGCATAGAAACTATTCGCGCCAAGTTCAACGAAGCTTAAATGAGGACAAGGGGGCGGGGTAGAGACGCGATGAATCGCGTCTTTACAAGCACGGGGAGAAATTCTCATTACCCATTACCCATCGCCAATGCTTTTTGTAATAACATTTGGTCTTCTAACTTAGCTTCAAAACGCCCATTTTCAATATCACGAATCCAACTTTGGCTTTTACCTGTTAGCTTTGCTAAGTCTCTTTGGCTTAACCCTAGTCTTTTTCTCGCCTCAAGAATATATTCAACAGAAAGCGCTATTTGTGGTTTTAATTTTGTTTTGCGGCTAGTAGTTCGCTGCTTTTTCTTAGATTTGGCAAGTTGTTTTTTCCACTCTGGTGGAACTTCAAAATATAAGATGCGGGCATTCATGAGTCGATTCCACTTACCACGAGGGGCTGCATCGGTTAATCGCGTACCGTTACTACCATCATCAATCCAGAAGTCCAATGCGGCTTCTGCATCTTCAGGAATATCAACTAATTTTGCCCATAAAGGTTGAATTTCTAATGGGTAGGTAACAGGATCGAATATAGGTTTGAGTCCATGATAATTAAGTACTTCTAAATCGCTTTCAAATATTCTTAAGAGGCGTTGGCGATGCTCTGGGTGTCCAGAGACTTGGCTCAGTTTTCGCTCGCCATAAGCAACTCTCATGAGGGTGGGGATAGTAATGCGTTGTTCTCTACCTATTTTGGTTTTAAATAATAACCACAGCATCATCCGCGCTGCACCTTCATGCTGTTGCCAAATGCTCATGACTACATTTAGTAAAGCTTTAGGTAAGGTACCGTATTGATAGAAAGCAGTACGCTCTTTGCAGCCTTGGCGATTGAGAAAATACTCTGCCCACTGACCGACTTTAATTGTAAAGGTCAACCCAACTAGATGTTTGCATCCTAAATCGTCTTCTTGAAAGTGGTGTTGAATATCTAATAAATGCCACAAGCGGCTTTTTTCTAGGTATACCCCTGGAATCTTCCCTTTTGCGGGTAAATCAATAGAAGCGATCAGTTGACAGGGTTGTTGAGCAAGTTCTTTAATCAAAGCTAGCTTGGTAGTTTTGCTCAAGTCTTTACGTTTCTCTAGCCCTAGATAGTCCTCAATCTGTCGGTCGTTGATGGTAAACTTTTCTTCCCAAGGTTGATCTAGGTTAGTGGCGTGAGCGGCATATATTAAGTGCATACAAGCAGATCTAATATCAAATGCCTCGATCGCAGATAAAGCCTTGGCACCTTTAAGTACGCTTTCTGGCTCGGAATTTACGCTATCCGTCACTCGGAATGCGATCGCACCTTTACCACCATTAATTTGTCGTTGATAATATAACTCTCCATCCGCATCAACTTGCCAAGGAAGCGATTGACGCTGGGCTAAAACATTGCATAATTCCCAAATAACAATAGCTGAGGCAAAAGGATGTCCTTTCCCATCGGTAAATAGCTTCTGACTGGTAATGACATTAGCATCAACCTTGCATCTACCCTTTTTTGCTTGATAAGGCACTGGAGAATTGACAGGGCAACAAAGGACACACTGCGGTGTCATATAACCTTCGCAATCATTACACAAACTCGGATCTATCCAGTAGTCACCATCGATAACTTGGATCGCACCTTCAGGACACTGAGGAAGGCAATGGTCACACTGAATACAGCGCTTAGTAATGGCATAGGGCATAGTATTGTAAGAGTGATTTTTAAATTGAAATGCTAAATCAAGCCGTAGATAGCTACGGAATTCAGCTTTTATCTATTCCTCTCGGTGGCAAAGATGCCGAATTTTCTAGATGTTGCTAATACGCGATCGCCGCAAAATTTTAATTAGTTAAAAATTAATTGCTGTTGATTCCAAAATTATTCTGCTATCCGCATTGATCTATCTTAACCTTAGTAAATTTTTTAACCAAAAGCATCTGATTTTTTTGTTCATTTTGAACTATTAAATGAATCTTCACATTTGCCAAACAATTATTATACAGAATAGCTTTCACTAACATTTAGTTACCGATTTTAACATAAATGTAACAAACCTATTTCTAGTTTAATAAATGATGTTAGGAAAGGCATAAAATGGGATTTCTTGCCATAAAATTATTATTGTTTTAAGCATCTGTTGGAAAAATGTAGGGATTTGCGTCACAGCGATTTGAATATATCAAAATCAGGAAAATTTGACATTATTAAATTTAATTGATATTTAATATTCAAAAAAGTCTCTTTTTTTAGCAATATTTGGATAATTTTAATTTTGTGATCTGTATATAGCAATCCACTTTGATTTCTGAAATTATTTGCGTAGGAAGGAATATTTGAGGAATTTAGTTGTAATTGATGAATTGTGTATGTTGAAACACAGAATATGGAGAGTACAAGCGCGCTTCACTTAATTAATAACTCATTAACATTTCTTGACTGGAGAAGAATAACTTAACAAATAGCTTCTGATGTTGCCTCAGTAGAGCTTTGTCTTGAGTACAGAAACGCTAGTACCCCTACCTGTAAGTAAATATTCCTCCCCTCAAAAAAATACTAGTACCCCACCATAAAAAAACTTTGAAATCTTTACTAGGCAGGGGTTTCAACAGTTGAGTACATCCCTAATTAAATGCTGTTACTAGATGAGGTAGCTGATATAACACTTTTGATAGATAGAACTCAGGCAAGTGTCATCAATTTCTATCGCAGTTGTATTTGATATATGAACAGGACAAGGAAACAAAGGTAACAAGGAGGATAAATTAAAGAGATATTTGTAACTTCTACACAGATTGCTATAGTTGAGACTTTCAATAATAGATAGTTAAGAACTATAAATTCTAAAGAAAGTCTAAAAAATATAGTCTTACCTGAGTAGATTGAAGCCAAATATCTTTTTTTGTGATATGTATCACGAAAAACCTACTTAACATTCCTAACTTATATTTAGCTGGCTATTTGTTTCAGTCTTAATATAAACGCGATAAACATAAGTTAAAGTAATACCTGCATATATCAAATATCAACGAGGTTATCTGTGAATTGTAAAGATTATTGACATTTAAAACTGGAATTAACCAGATTTAAAATGCAGAACTTATACCTCCGCATCTATAGGAATATGCGGTTTTGCAGTCATGCTTATGAAATCTAAACTCTTAAGAATGCTCACAGTATTTTTATTAAGCTTAGTAGTGCTTTCTCCAGCTTTAGTGGCAATAATTATAGTTTGGCAGGAGCATCTAAATTTTCAGGCAACACAAAACCTAGTGTATGCTGTTTCCGATGTTCAGCAATTCACTAATCACGGTGTCACTATGGCTATTTCTATATTATTATGGCTGATAATTTTGGCTCCTATTGGCCTTTGTTTAGGAATTACTTTGCATAAGGGCTATGTTGCTTATCGTGCTGCTGTGCTACAAAGAAAAATCCAAATGTTGGAAAAAATGTGGCAGCAAAATACTTATCCAGAGGAAATTATTTTATGAAACAAATTCCCCTTGGGATTATAACTTTAATTGCAGGTATCTTAATTACGCTAATTAGCTTGTGGGTAGGACAAAATAATCATCTTTTGCCTGTTCAAGCTTCCGCACAAGCGCCTTTAGTAGATGATTTCTTTAATGTGATGGTAGCCATTGGGACTGCTTTATTTTTAGTAGTACAAGGGGCCATCCTGTTTTCTGTAATTAAGTTTCGTCGGCGGCCTGGAGATAATGGCGATGGCCTGCCAATTGAAGGTAGCTTTCCCCTAGAAATTTTGTGGACTATTATCCCCGGAATCATTGTAATTGGATTGGGGGTTTACAGCGTAGATGTTTACACCGAGATGGGCGGGATGGATGAGATTGGTCATCACGGTATGACCCACGAGTCAATGATGGCACAACCCGAATCAAACCCCATTGGTATTGGTTCGACACCTGCAACCGAAGGTAAACCACCATCTTTAGTAGTTAACGTCACCGGAATGCAATATGCTTGGCTGTTCAACTATCCCGATAGCGATGTGAATACAGGCGAACTGCACGTTCCCATCGGTCAAGATGTATTACTGAATATCTCTGCAAATGATGTAATTCACTCATTTTGGGTGCCTCAGTTTCGGTTGAAGCAAGATGCAATTCCTGGTCAACCTACACAGTTGCGGTTCACCGCCACCAAAACAGGAACCTATCCCATAGTTTGCGCCGAACTGTGTGGTGGCTATCACGGTAGTATGCGTACTTCTGTAGTTGTCCACACCCCAGAAGATTACGATCGCTGGTTGGCAGAAAATCGCGTAGCCCAACAGCCAGAAATGGATCAAACCGTTGCCGTCAATCCATAAGCGTTTTTCCAGATAATACCAACTTCGGATAGCTAGTCTTGTTTTATTCAAGATTTTCAATCCAAAATCTCAAATCCAAAATCCAAAATTGGTATGACACAATTAGAAACTCCCAAATCTACAACAGTCGTTACCCACCACGAAGTACCCGAAAAGTGGAAATGGTACGACTATTTCACCTTTAATATCGATCACAAAGTCATTGGCATTCAATATCTGGTAACCGCCTTTGTGTTTTACCTGATTGGTGGATTAATGGCGATGGCGATCCGCATCGAATTAAATACACCAGATGCAGATTTTCTCGATCCCAACCTTTACAACGCCTTCATGACCAACCACGGCACATTAATGATTTTTATGTGGATTGTGCCGGCGGCGATTGGGGGATTTGGTAACTTCCTGATTCCCTTGATGGTGGGGGCGCGAGATATGGCGTTTCCCAAATTGAATGCGATCGCATTTTGGTTAAATCCGCCGGCTGGGGCCTTACTTTTGGGTAGCTTCTTCTTTGGTGGTTCTCAAAGTGGCTGGACTGCTTACCCACCATTGAGTTTAATCACAGCTAACACTGCCCAATCAATGTGGATTTTAGCGATCGTGTTGGTGGGGACTTCCTCAATTTTGGGGGCGTTAAACTTTGTCGTCACCATCTTGAAGATGAAAGTCCCCAGTATGCAATGGACGCAAATGCCCTTATTCTGCTGGGCAATTTTAGCCACTTCAGTTTTAGCCCTGCTGTCTACCCCAGTTTTAGCAGCCGGATTAGTGCTGTTATTATTTGATATCAACTTTGGCACTTCTTTCTTTAAGCCGGATGCTGGCGGAAATGTGGTGCTTTATCAGCATTTATTTTGGTTTTATTCCCACCCTGCCGTATATTTAATGATTTTGCCCATCTTCGGCATTATGTCGGAGGTGATTCCCGTTCACGCCCGTAAACCGATATTTGGCTATAAAGCGATCGCTTATTCTAGCTTGGCAATCTGCATTATTGGTTTATTTGTTTGGGTACACCATATGTTTACCAGTGGTACACCCCCTTGGATGCGGATGTTCTTTACCATTTCTACCCTGATTGTTGCTGTTCCCACTGGCGTGAAGATTTTTGGTTGGGTAGCAACTCTGTGGGGCGGTAAAATCCGCTTTACCAGTGCCATGTTATTTGCCATTGGCTTGCTATCAATGTTTGTCGTTGGCGGATTAGGCGGCGTAACCTTGGGTACAGCGCCTTTTGATATCCATGTTCACGATACATATTATGTAGTTGGTCACTTCCACTACGTATTATTTGGCGGTTCTGTATTTGGTATCTATGCGGGAATTTACCATTGGTTCCCCAAGATGACTGGCAGAATGATGAATGAAACCTGGGGAAGAGTACATTTTGCCCTGACTTTTGTTGGTACTCACCTCACTTTCCTACCCATGCACCAACTAGGGTTGCAAGGAATGCCGCGCCGTGTCGCCATGTATGACCCTCAATTTGCAGGAATTAATCATATTTGTACTATTGGCGCAATAATTCTCGGCATATCTGTAATCCCGTTCTTCTTCAACGCCATTTGGAGTTGGATGAATGGCCCCAAAGCGTCAGATAACCCTTGGGAAGCGCTGACTTTAGAATGGACAACCACTTCACCCCCAGCGATTGAAAACTGGGAAGTACTACCAGTTGTGACTCACGGCCCCTACGATTATGGGCGCAGTGATGAAGGAAAACCCACAGCGCAAACGGCTGCCTCGGTTTAACGTTAGTGGATGCGTTACGCGATCGCTAACCCATCCTACGTGAACTCTGCGTTCTCTGTGCCTCTGTGGTTTTATATGATTTTTAACCGCAGAAGACACAGAGAGAAGAAGAAGGCTGAAATTCAAGCCAATTATTTCTCCTTAAATTTAGAAATTGGAATTTATGCAGGATTCAACTTTGAACGCCCCAGAAATAGCGTTGGGTTCAGCCGCTTCCCATGAAGAACATCAAGACTTGCGGGTGTTCGGGCTGCTGACGTTTCTGGTTTCTGAGTCTTTGATGTTTGGTGGTTTTTTTGCCACTTACCTAATTTTGCGTGGTGGTGCCGCAGTTTGGCCGCCGGAAGGGACAGAGGTAGAATTACTCATACCCACAATTAACACCATCATCCTAGTTTCTAGTAGCTTTGTGATCCACTTAGGTGATACAGCGATTAAGAAAAATCATATCGCGGGGATGCGCTTATGGTATGGCATCACAGCGTTGATGGGCGCGATTTTCCTGGGAGGTCAGGTATATGAGTATCTGACTTTGGGATATGGGTTAACTACCAACGTATTTTCTAATTGCTTTTACTTGATGACAGGTTTTCACGGTTTACACGTATTTATAGGGTTGCTGTTAATACTTGGTGTACTGTGGCGATCGCGCCGTGTCGGTCATTACTCTGCTACGAAACATACTGGCATTGAAATGGCAGAAATCTACTGGCACTTTGTAGATATCATTTGGATCATTCTATTTACGCTGTTGTATATTCTGAGCGTATTTTAGAAGTTACAAGAAATGCAAAGCTGAAAGCACAAGTAGCCACAATTAAACTCAACAGCAAGCAGCAATCAGAGTTTATTTATAAATATTTTTGTAGCGTATGTTAGGCGCTTATTTTTAAGATGATTTGTCACGAAATAACTATCCTAGCGCCTAACGCACCATCCGTAAGGCGGTGCATTACTTAACTTTAGTGAGATTTAAATCCCCGACTTTTTCAAAAAGTCGGGGATCTGGGTAAAAATGCAGTAGTACTAAATTTCAGGCTTTTTCTGCTCTTTCAGTATCTTCGCTTTTTGGAAATCTAACTGGCTTAATATTTGGTAAACTCTACCTCGCTCATAATATATCTCTGCAGATTGTGGATTAATCATTAAAGCTTGATTGTAATCCTCTATCGCAGAAAGATATTGTTTGAGTTTTATCTTAGCCCTTCCTCGGCGCACATAAGCTTCAGTATATTGAGAATTTAACTGTAAGACTTGTGTGTAATCAGCTAATGCTTCTTGAAAATTTTGTTGTTCAAAGTTTTGTTTTCCAGATGCCATTAAACTTTCAATAGCTTTTTGACAAGTTTCCGTGGCTTTATCAACTATTCCTGCTAATTGATATTGTTCATATGCTTGTAACCATTGTTTTTGTTTTTCAAAATCCTTAGCTTGATATTCAGCTTTTTTAGCTATATTATTACTGTTCATCCAGCAACGTTTTTCATCATCAAATCGTCTCAATTGATGCCATTGCTGGGCCGCATCTTCCCAATGTTCTTTTACTTCCAGTAGTCGAATTTCACAGATTTGCTTATTTTCTAAATTACCTGCTTGTTGCCAACAGTTTGCTGCTGCTTCCCACTGTGCATCTTTCTCAAATAATTCAGCGGCTTGCTTGTATCTTCCAATAACTTCCCATTCTCGAGCCGCTTGTGTAAATTGACCTTTTTCTTCTAATAAATGAATATCACAGATTTGTTTTTGTGCAAAATTACCTGCTTTTCCCCAATAATGTGCTGCTGCTTCCCATTTTTGAACACGCTGGAAAAGTTTGGCAGCAGTCTCCCAATTCTCTAATTCGGCAAAAATTACCGCAGCTTCTTGATATTTACCTTCTTTTTGTAGTTGTTTAGCTCTGGCTTGCAAATATTTTAATCTATCACCTGATTTATCAAAACATTCAACAGCTTGTAGATAAAACTCAGCTTTTAAGTAATATTCTCCACGTTGCTGCCAATCTTGAACTTGTTCGGCAGAACGATTTTCTGCTATTGTTTGCATATCCTGAATTTTGTAGTAATTGATCAGTTCTGGTTGCTGCCAAAATTCAGAAATTTTTTCTTCCCAAACATTTAAAATTCGACGGGCACGAGTTACAGCTACATAAAGTAAATTCAACTCTAATAATAATCCTGGTATTTCATTCTCAGGCAATCGAGAAGGTTTTTGTAAAACTCTGTACCATAAATTCTGGTGACATTCAAAAAAATTTACTAAAAATACAGTATCAAACTCTAAACCTTTAGCTTCCTCAATTGTAAACACTAAAGAAGACTTAAAAACTGCGCGCAGATGTTCTCTTTCTGGATTGGTTCTAACTAAAATAGCATCACCTGGATGAAGAGTTTGCAGTATAGATTCCAAATGTTGATTAGAAGCAGCAACTATCCGAGTTAGTTCACCATAATTGCTAATAGCCTGAGTGTTTTTATAGGGATAAGATGTATTTAATAATCGATAACGTATTTGCAATATTTGGTTAGCTAAATTAACTAATGTGCCAACACTGCGAAAGTTGAATGTGAATGTTTCTTGCAGAGGTTGTTTTCGTCCATTTTGAAAAAATCTTGTTGTCAAGTCTTCCCAGCGAAAACCACTAGGACTAATCATTTGGTGTAAATCACCAGCAAAAAATAAATTCCCTGTCGGTGCAACGAGTCGCATGAGAAATTCTAACTGTAATTCAGTAAAATCTTGCACTTCATCACAGACAATTAAGCGATAATCTTTCAAATTGTTTTCAATGACAACTTCTAAGGCTTTCCGAGTCAAATCTATATCATCAAATCGACCATTTTCTTTAATCTTTCTTTGATACCAATAAGTAAATGCCGAGTAAAAAGTAGCACGTTTACTCAGTTGGACAATACTTGAACGTTTAGCACCTAAATGTTCATACTCAGATTGGCTTAAATAATCTGCATCCAAAGCCAGTTGACTACCTTTGATAATACTACGAATTTCATTCCAAACTAAAGCAGTAGGATATTTTTGACGTTCTTTATGTAAATAAATTTTTTCAAAAATATGAAAATTTACTTCATCTTCAGGTGAATAACTCTGTCCAGTTAGCTCAAGAATTTCTAAACATAAGTCTCTTAGGGTTTTAAACTGAAACAGAGATGTAACTTCAGGATTATTAGTACCTAATAATTGGTAAAACTGTTCTTTTGCATTATTGACTAATAAAGGATTGTAAGCAACATAAAGCCTTTTAGAAGATTGTGGGTACAGTCGGTAATCATTCAAAAGACGATATATAGCTACTGTAGTTTTGCCAGTCCCCGCACTACCTTTGAGAAGTATATCCTCGTTTATTGTAGATAATGCGTATTCTTCAGGTGTAAGTTTGAATTGTAAATCTACATCCTGGTTAATAATGGCTCGTTGCCAATCTTCGGGTGAGTCTATAATTAACCACTGTATATTACCTAAGAGTTCATCTTTATTATCTGATAACTTTGTTAAATCTAAATCTTCATCTTCTAATTGGTCAAACTCTAGTTGAGTGCGTTCAGTTTGCGGCAGTTCATTAAAATCTGATTCTATATTACCTAGAGTATTAATTATCTCTCCATCTAACCAAGTTGCATCTGGGGTTCTTTCTCTAGCTGCTTTTCTAGGAACATCATCATGATCCAAACAAATATCCTGAATGGCGATGTAAACTTCCGCCTCTCCTGTTTCAGGCTGTCTTGATTTGTCGTAAGTAAAAATTAGACGACTAGCACGATCAATCCTTGCTTCCCAAACTCTTTTATTAATACCTTTCAGCCGTTTAACTCTCAATCCACCATTAAACTGTCGCCGTCTTAGCTGATTAATGCAGTCCCAAGTTTTTTGCCGAACATTACTGCTAATATTTTTACGCAAAAACTTAACAACATCTGGATGTAGGACGATTGAGAGCATAATTTTAATTTTGTCAGCTTCGATAAATTAGTCAAAAAAATACATAGATAAATAATTAATATTTGTCTAACAGTGATTAATTCTAAATTGCCAAGTAAAATTTGCGATCGCCCATACCCAAACAGAGCAAATATAGTTGACTTTCTAGAAATAATAAAATTGTTCATCCATTGCTTTTAACATTCTCTCAATCTTCTCTATCGCCAAAGGTGATGGTTGAGAGCGTTTATTTTCCCAACGGTTAATTGTTGAATATGTAACACCTAGAGAGGCTGCAAACTGTTCTTGCGTTAGCCCAGCCACAAGCCGCAGCCTCCGGATAAGCTGTCCTACCTCTGGCTGATTTCTCACCAAGGGTTTTTTGATATTCATTTACCTTTTCAATCCGCTATCTCAAGTAGCTAATGCTATATTATTTGCTACATCCTAACTATGGTTAAATGCCGCAATCATCAGTAATCACTCGTAATTAAAAATTGTTTCCCTGAACCCCGAATTTTTTAAAAATTCGGGAATCTAAGTTGTACTAGTCTTTTAGCGAAAATTATCAGGGAGATTTATTTCATCCTTGCTTGATTTTGGTAAACAAAGTTTCGTATTGCTTTGTGGCTGAATCAGATAAGGGAAGCAAAAATTCACTTTTATCGAAAACTGCAGGATTATTCACTAAAAGATTGAGCAATGGTTCCTGAATATCTGCAGCTGCAATATTTGTAGCAGTTGGCGAGTTAGTTTTGGTGAGAATTGCAATTTGTTTAGCGATCGCGGGTTGTAAACAAAAATCTATCCATCTATTTAATAAATCATCTTTAACAGCGCCTTTGGGACGTACCCATAAATCTGCCCATAATGATGTTCCCGATTGCGGGATAACTGCTGCTAGTTGGGGATAACGCAATAATACTGGTGTTGCATCCTCAGACCAAGCAAGTGCTAGCCAAGTGTCACCAACAATTAAGGGTTCTAGGTAGGTTCGAGAGTCGTAGAATTTAACTTGTTGATTTAATGTCCGCAGTTCTGTTTCCAAGTTTGGTACTTGGTCAAGATTCTCGGTATTGTAGGATTTTCCTAATTTCTTTAAAACTAGACCAATTACTTCCCGTGGGTGATTGAGTAGAGAAATGTGCGATCGCAATTCCTCTCGCCACAAATCACTCCAATCTTGGGGTTTCCATCCCAATTCTTGAAACTTCTGGCGATTATAAATTAATACTGTATTACCCCAGCGGTAAGGAGCTGCCCAAACTTTCCCTTGTGGATCGGGATTACCTTGGTCGTTGCGCGTTACCAGTTGCTTCCACTTTTCATCCACAGCCGACCATTGTTTGATTTGTCCTTGATTCAATGGTTCAACTAGGTTTTGTTGAATCGCCGCTTTCAGCCAATAATCTCCTAATGTTACCAAGTCAGCTACGGGTGTTTTTTGGTTTTGCTGAAATGGGATAAACCGACTCCATCCTTGCTCATCGCTAGTTTTTGGCTTTTCTTGCCAACTTTGCAATTGTTTGAATAAATCTTGTATTTGATCGACAGGGGTAAACTTAGACTCTACCTGTCGCTGTAAGTTTTTCTGAAATTCATTAACTACCTGGCCAGGTATGGAACCTTTTAATAGCTGTACTTTCAGCTGCGTCCGGTTGCTTCCACCACAGCCAATAAGTAGTTGTGAAATTGCCACTGTACCTGTGGCTAATAAAAACGACCGTCGATCCATCGATTATGGGATATGAGATGTTGCATTATACCTATGTTAAGCATTCAAACACCAGAATTTTTACAACCTGCGCTTTTGAGGGAACACCAAAAATTAAATGTTAACTGTTAACCGTTGACTGTTCACAGTTAATAGTTAACAGTTAACCAAAGCTTCCTGAGTTTTTCTCCTACTTTTGATAGATGTGGAAACTTGGTTGTGCTTGCTGTAATTGATACAGGCTATTGCTTTTGGACTTTTTCCTAATTGGCTGAATTACGCAACTGTGCTTGCTTTCTCTGCTTTATGGTCGAATGCCATGATTTGTAGAGAATTTATCCCCCGCATATTTGATTGATATTGTCCTACAAACTCCTGACCTGAGAGAGGCGCGATCGCGTCGGGAATGGCTGACTCGGCTTTTATGATGCTCACCCCAGCAATAGCATTACATAAACTTTAGACTGTAACTCTTCTGGGAATTACACACCTGTCTAACTAAGATTTTGCGTCTACATTCAACTAGATTTTGCTGCTAAAACCACGAAAATAACCATATCTGTTGGTTATTAGACAGAAAAATCTGCAATTATCTCTATTTTAAGAGATTTATCGCAAAATAAATACCAAAAACTTTAATTTACTCAACAAAATTCTGAGAGCTACTAAGGAAAATATTGAGATATATAGATAAGTAATGACTTTAGTTTCACAATCCAACAGAAGTTGGCAAAAGTTAAATAATTCATAAGTATATTTAAGGTCGGCAGTAAATTGAATAACATAGAGAAAATATGCGGATTAGGGTATTAAATGGAGCCATTACAAAAGCAGATCACGACTTTGAGCCATAAGCTGGATAACCTCTGCCAAGTGATTGAGGAGCTTGATGGTAAAGTGACTCAAACTCTATCAGAATGCTCTTTAGCTAAAACCCAGGCAAGAGATAATTATCCAGAAAATACCGAAGCTGTACATTATCAGTTCCGGGGGAATCTTAATTACAATCCTGAAATGGAACACAAGGATGTATTGGCTGATGGCATTTACAGCGATATGAATCGTCAAGGAGGAGAAAAAACCATCTCCCCAGAAATTCAAATACAACGACTAACAGCACAATTAACTGCAGCATACAATCGCATTGCAGCCTTAGAAGAACAATTACTCCGAGAAAGAATTCACTAATTTGTCCAACAATTTTAGATTTTAGATTGGCCCCATGCCTTCTACGGGGTTTTAAATTTTGGATGTTTATTTTTTTCCCAAATCAATCAGTAGCTTGTAGCTTAAATATTAACGATTTCAGTCCAAAGTTTTCGATTTAAAATCTAAAATTTGGTTATTTTTGTAACCTGATAACCAGTTACTTGCTGAGTCTTGAGATCCGCTATTGTTGATTGAATCTGCTCAATCTCTCAAGTTGTTTTTCGATGGCTTCCAAAAGTTGGTTTTGCTGCCAATCTAAACTCAGATGAGCAGCGATCGCAGCTCCTCCAGCGCCCATACCTTCTTTAACAAAGCCCTGTTCGTAAGCCTGGAGTTGGGGATAACAAGAATCAGTAAAATTCAGTTGTGTAGCTAGTAAGGGTGGGGTTTCTCCACCCTTCATTATGTCTTGTTGACCTAAACTGAGGGCTAATTCCACCGTTCCCCCAGTGGGATCTTCTGCTACCCAACGCGTTGTACCTACTACTACTTCTTTTGGTTGCCAAGATAAATTGTAAGCTTGGGCGATCGCATTCATCAGCGCGTAAACAGCTAGCATTTGCGTCCCACCAGCCAGCAACACACCACAACTGCGACTAGCTGCAATCGCCATTCCCGCCACCACCACTTGCATCGGATCGCCTACAGCAGCAATAAGTTTGAGAGGATCTACTTTGGATTGGGGATTGGTAATTGGTAATTGGTAATTGGTTCCTCTTTGTCTCATTTTCTCCAAACCTGCTAGTACCAAAGCCGATTTTTGGTCATGGTTACAAATAGGATGGCTGCTGTTGACCTTGCCCTCGGCTGGTATACCCAAGCCAGTTAAAATGGCTAAGGCGGTAGTTGTGCCACCAACCACACATTCCCCTAAAACTAAATACCCATCTTGATTAGCAGCCAGTTTAGTACCCCAAAGCAACCCTTGTTCTAGCAAGTGCTTGACTGTTGCTAATTCCATCGCGTTACCTTGACTTAAACACCTAGCAGGAAAGCCACCCAAATCGATGCTTGGTACTGCTGGGGTGTAGGGTAATCCTGCATTAAACAAATAAACAGGTGTTTTCAGCGCTTCCACCACAGCACGAGAAATTAGCACAGGTGACGCACCCGCCGCTAGTGGTGGTAAGGGATATTTGGCTTGGTGTTCAGCACCATAGTAGAGAAATTCTGCATCAGCACAAGCTGTATACTTCCTATCTTCGGGAGTCTTTCCCGCCGCAGAAATCCCCGGAATCAAACCAGTTTCTGTAAATCCTAAAATACAAGCAAACACAGGTAAGCGATCGCGATACTTAGCAATCCAAGCTTCTCCCTGTGCTATTTGAGTATAAATACTAATCATGTATAAGAGTCAAAGGTCAAAGAATTTTGGATTTGAGATTTGAAATTTTAGATTGACCCCATACAAATGACCAATGACAAATGACAAATAACAATTATTCATAATCCATCAAAACTTGTACCCAGCGAGGCGGACGGGGGATTGGATTTCCCAGACGATCCAACAACAGCCATGCTCCTATGTGGACTACAAACAAGTAGATAAAATTGTTGAACATAATCAAAGCGATCGCTCCGATTTGTATCCAGAATGTACTGGGGTTGATTAATAATCCCAGCTTCAGAAATATCCACTCTAGTAGTTCTGTGACTTGGTTAATCGCATAAATCCATAAGTCTTCACCGGATAGCACCGACAGAAACCATACCCGAAAAAAAGCCCCTAAAGTCCCGAGTAACATACCCAAGGTCATAGAAACTATCCAAGGAACACGGCGATTCCATGCACTACCTAACAGCACGCCCATAAAACCATAGGGCATTACATACAGTAAACTGCGAACAGGGCCCATTAACACCCCTAGCAGCAAGCCAGATGTAACTGCTGCCATCCAAGCAGCGCGTCGCCCCCAACGCAGGTAGACTAGAGCGATCGGTACTGGAAAAAATATCTTTAATACCGGGCCCAAAGGAAAATAAAAATTAATAAACCAAATCAAACTCGCAGTACTAGCCAAAAACGCTGTTTCCACCATCCTTAAAGGTGCATCTACCTTTAATTGGGGAGGTTGCAGCGTGTTTTGATTGTCAAACTTGAGCGAATTGCCTTGTTTGTCTGACCGATTTTGCGGGGTTTGAGATTCAGGCGATGAACCAGGCTGTGGCTCATCTGGCGAAGAATCTAAAATGCTCATATTTGACAAGTATTTAAACGATCATTCTTTCCAAGGCAGTCAAATCAGGAATACAAATAATATCTTGATCCCGTTTAATCAAGCCTTTCTTTTCTAGCCTTGTCAAGACTCGTGTCACTGTTTCTCTTGCCAACCCACTTAAACTGCTGAGTTCTCGGTGCGGTAAATTAGGAATTTCTGTGCCTGTTTGTGCTTTTTTTCCCTGTCCTTCCGCCAAAAACAGCAAAGTATCAGCCACCCGTGATTGGCTATCAGATTCCCGCAAGCGCAGTCTGCGATTGACTTGTCGCAAACGCCGCGCCATGAGTTGAGCTAATCGCATTCCTGCCATAGGCTCTGTTTGAAGTAACTTGACAAAGTCCTGCGATGGCATACTCCCAATGACAGTAGGTGTGAGGGTAATGACATCGGTAGAGCGAGGTACTTCATCTAGTGCCGCCATTTCCCCAAACAGTTCACCTTTGCCAATAATATTTAATGTTACTTCTTTGCCTTCTAAATTGTAGGTACGAATTTTGACCCAACCATCAACAATAAAGTATACTGAACCACCCCAATCATTTTCCAGTAGAATCACTTGATTGGGTGGATGAGTACGGGTCACAAAATGAGTGAGGGCTGTTTCCACAACCAATTCTGGTAGCCCTTGAAAAAAGGGAGTCGAGAGCATCCAGGGATTGGCAGGTGTTTGCAGGCTAAATCGGTCTTCCATTACAAAATCTGAATTACATATTTATTAAATAAAGCTGTTGGATACACAACAAACGACAGTGCTATCTTTAAGCCTAAGCTATCAGAACCCAGCACTTGACAAAAATAAAACTAAACTATGTTACACAAGAAAACGACTCAAGAGTTGTTTTTTTAGTATCTAAAAACCTCAGGGAGTGTAGAAACGCCTCCTAAAGTTATTCTTTATGGGTAAACGCGATCGCTAACTCTTGACTTCCTAACCTCAGTAGACACATTAATCATACTCAAGGTAGTTAATTTTTGCTAACCTTATACTCTTAACTTAACTGTTTGGGGATTGGGGATTGGGGATTGGGGAACTCGGGGCCCCCTCTGGGGATAAGGGGTAATGGGGATTGGGGACTAGGGATTGGGGAACTCGGGGCCCCCTCTGGGGATAAGGGGTAATGGGGATTGGGAAAAGCAGAGGGCAAGGAGAAAAGAACAAATTACCAATTACCATGCCCAATGCCCAATGCCCCATGCCCAATTCCCAATTTATGCCCAAGGTCTATTGACGATAGCTTAAATTCCCATAATCTATAACATAAACATAATTGCACTTAGAAGTGCGATCGGGATATTGGCAAAACGCCAACCCGCGTAGCTTCAATAATTGTAAATTAATTTGCTTAAAAATTGACAGAAAGTTCTACCTAAGGTATATACAGTGACTTCTCGCGCAGATGAAATTCAAAGACTAATTGCAGATATTGACAATTTACTTGCCAGTAATGGTAAGCGCCTGTCTAAACTCCTGTCTAGTCAGGCGCAGGAGCCAAAAGAGGTCTTAGACCGAATTCGGGATTTTCTTGTGAGACTGGGAGAAAGTGATGTTTTGACGAGTGATAGTCAAAACCAGCCCACAGAACAAAAACCGCGATCGCCTTTGTTAGCAAAATTTGTCGATCAAAATCTTCAGCAAGCTTCAAGCCAAAATCAGCTAGCTAGTGAAGAACAGAGTACAACTCTGGGACAAAACTTAAATAGTGAAATCAAAGCTTTACTTCAGCCGCTACAAGCAGAATTAGCAACTTTGTTGCAAGAGCGAGCAACGCTAGTACAAGAAATTAGGCAATTAGAGCAAAGGCGGCTACATAGCTATTCCCTGACTCAGCAGTTAGCAACCCAAGAACAGATCATTAAAGAATTTTTAAAGGTGCTTGTTAGTCGCCTCATGCCTGCTTTAACCTCACAGTTAACACAGAGTTTAGCGAATTCTTCTGGTTCTACTGTAGCTAATAATACTAACTCTGAATCCGCCGCAGCGACACCTCAACCTTTCTTACAATCCTCTGAGCAGATAGAGCAGCTAACTAGACTAGGTCAAGAATTCGACCAACGGTTATTATCACTTGATGGCACTTTAAATATCGTTTTTGAGGCATTACAGCGCAATATTCGCACATACCATGAATCCCTATCGCAAGCCCTGACAAGAATGCACGCCCAAGGGTTGCAAGGGGAACAAGTCATAGTGAGCTTTGTGAATAATTTGACGCAGTATTTACAAGAATTTCCCCAACAGCCAGCATCTTTATCCACACCTAGGGAACAAGTAATTCCAGCAACCCTAGAGCCAGATGAAACTCAGGTTGAATTAGTCAATCAACCATTAGTAAATTTACCAGCCCCAGCAGCAAATACTGCACCTGCAGATGACTTGGATGCAATGCTGTTGGAACTGATTGCAGATGCGTCGTCATCTTTCGAGGCTCCTGATGCTGCAACCCCTACTACATTACCGTCAGATAGTTCTCCAGCAGATGAAGTAGATAAACTTTATGCCAGTTTGTTTGGTAAGAGAAATGAGACTCAGCCTGTTGCAGAAATAGCTCCGAACCAAGCTGTTACTAATGAACTGTCGCCACCCGAAACTGTTTTACCATCAGAATTATCTACTGAGCCAGTGGAATCTGTAGATGTTGCTGTAGAAACGCCAAACAATCTAGAGTTAGAACAAACAGAAATTACTGTTGCAGAACTAAGCCAAGAGACTTTACCTGCAGTAGAAAATTTACCTCCACCACCCACAGATTTATTTTCCCAAGAATGGGAAACGTTATTTTTTGACGAAACTCCAGTAACAACGCCACCAGCAGCTGCAGTGACAACCACAACCGAGGTTGCAACTAATCAAGCTAACACTGATACAATTACATCCCTCACAGAGTTGTTAGTGGAATTAGGAGATCGCCAAGAAGCGATCGCAGTTTCTTCTCCGCCAGCAGATGTCTCAACTTCAACAACAGTAATAACTTCTACCTCCAGAACAGAAGTTGAAACTCACGATGAGCCGCCAGAAAACTCTTCAGATAGCTACATTCCAGCTTCTCCACGAGAAAACTTGCTCTCCCTAGAAACAGCAGCTACCATGCCTGATATTTCCTTGGATGATGAGCAGTTGCAGCTATTGGATCAAGATTTGGCAAACTTTGATGGGTTGCTAAATTCTCAGTCACCACTAATCACCAGTTGGGTAAATCGCAGCAATCAAGCCCAACAGCAGCAAACGCAGGAAACTGCACCCCAGGAACCAGCAGAGAATCTGTCCCCCAATGCTTTGAATCAACAAGAAGCGCCCCAAATTACTCCCACTTCCTTCCCACAGCCAGAAGCTGAGTTAGACTTTAGCCCGATTATCGAAAAAAAAAAGGAAGAGACTTCAACTACAGCCAGTTCTTCCTTGTCTGGTGCGCCCAGCCTCAATCAGCCAGAACCTGCACCGCAAAATCCTCCAGACTCGAACTGGTATCTAGGAATTGATTTTGGTACAACAGGTATTTCTGCCGCACTTTTGGATCGCTCTACCTATGTTGTGTATCCTATTTACTGGTCAGCAGAAAATCCAGCAGGCGGTAGTGCCTTTCAACAATCGTTTCGGTTACCAGCAGAAGTTTATTTACCTACGGCTTCTGAGCAAACAGCAACCGCATCACCACAGCCAGATGCCAAATTAAAAAGCACACTTTATTCCGCACAGTTAAAACCCTATCTACAAGTAGCCATTCCCTACAAGAGTGCTAGACAAAAATGGGAACCTGTGCTGCAATTTAACGAATTTTCTGCGGGGCCTTTAGTTTGGGTAGTGCGATCGCTCGCTAAACTACTATTAACGCTGAAGTCGGATCGCCAAAGTACTACTCAAGGTTTAACTGCAACAGCTATAGGTTTAAAAGAGCCAGCTTTCCACAACATTATTAATAATATTGCAGGTGTCATCTGTACTTGCCCATCTAGTTGGTCAGAACAATATCGCTTTAATCTGCGAGAAGCATTACTCAATAGCAAATTAGTCAAACATCCACAGCAAGTCTTTTTTGTTGAAGAAGCGATCGCTAGTCTTTTGAGTGTACTCGATGCTGGTAATGGTGAAGCAGTACAGTTAAGCCACAGTCAAGGTTTACGTTCTGTACACACCAACGAACAACCCCTAGTAGGCGATACCCTAGCCATCAATATTGGGGCTACCGCCACAGAAATGGCATTAGTTGATTTACCAGAAAACTTATCGCAATTTGCCCATAATGACTTTATGCTCCATAGCTTTGCTTATGCAGGCAAGGGTATTGAGCAGGATATTATTTGTCAACTACTTTTACCACCCAAATCTCGGCAATTACGCTCAGAAATTACCGGGGAGCAAGTTAGCAGTCAGCCTGGACTTTGGCAATCAAATATTCCTGGTTTAGATCAGATGCATTGGCAAAGTTTGGGGTTAGAAGATTTAGAACTTCCGCGAGTCGGCGAACCAGATATTGTGGCGCGAATTTATCTCCAGCAGCGTTTAGAAAGTTCGCTGTTAGGGCAAGCTGTACTAGATGCGGCATTAGCTCTGAAGTTAATCTTACAACACCAAGAATCTTTCACTCTCGACTTAGCCGATCAGCGATGGGTTTTACAAAGGCGAGATTTGGAAAGCCAAGTTTTAGTTCCCTTTGTGCGCCGCCTCAATCGCGAACTGAATAAATTATTAGTAGCGCGTGGTATCCCCACAGAAGCAATTAACCAAGCTATCTTAACAGGTGGTGTGGCTTCCATCGCTACAGTCAATCGGTGGCTAAAGCAAAAACTCCCCAACGCCAAAATTATTCAAGATTCCTACCTTGGTGAAAATGGCGCGCCTAATTGTAGTCGAGTTGCCTATGGTTTAGCGATGTTACCGCTACATCCCCAGGCTTTAGAAATTCCCAGGCAACAATATACCGATTATTTCCTATTTACAGAATTGCTGCGACTGTTACCCGATAGACCCCTATCCTTTAGCGAAATCATCCAGTTATTTGAGGGTCGTGGCATTAATACCCGCATCTGTCAGCAACGCCTGTTAGCCTTCTTAGAAGGAGAATTACCTCCAGGGTTAATACCTAACACGCCAGATTCCGCATGGCTCACTCAAAGTTCTCAAAATAACCCCGACTATCATGCGATCGCATCTGCGCCATTATTTGAAAAACAAGGTAGTCTCACCTATCGACCGAATTCGCAACAACTTTCATATTTACGTCGTTATCTAGATGCCATCAAAGCCAGTACACAGCAATCTTTAGATGAACCATATACCGTTAATTTTGCCTTAGAGGTTTAGGGGATTGGGGATTGGGGACTGGGGATGAGGAAGATAAGGGGGATGAGGGGGATGAGGGAGAAATACCAATTACCCATTACCCATTACCCATTACCCATTACTCATTACTCATTACTCATTACCCATTACTCATTACTCATTCCCCATCCCCCTACTTACGAAAATCTACGTACCATATCACGTATTTTTTTCTTTTACAAAAGTATACTGAAACTTTATAATTTTTTGTTCAATTGAAAGATTGTGTAAAGCTACCTTAAATCTTCCGATAGTAGATAAAAAAATTGTCTATATTAGCACTCAGTACAAACTCAGTAGCAACTGAACATAAGTGAAACGGTACAGTCCAGTCACAACCGCAGGTAAACTATGTCCATGACTACTTTTACTACTGATGCAAAAGGTTGTACTGTGGAAAATTTAGCATTATGGAATCACATCGATTCCGTAAATTTATCACCACAGTCTTTACACCCCTCTATCAGCAGCACAGCAAAAAGATTGATTGATATTTTCGGTGCGATTGTCGGGCTAATCATTACAGCAGTGGTAGCAATTCCAGTAGCAATTCTTACCTTTGTTGATGATCCAGGCCCGATATTTTATTCGCAAATTCGTTGTGGCCTTCAAGGTAAACCCTTCCGTATCTGGAAGTTTCGCTCGATGGTTGTCAATGCTGACAAACTCAAGCATTTGGTAAAAAACCAAGCTCAAGGTCACATTTTTAAAGCTGTAGACGATCCCCGCATTACTCGTGTGGGTAAGTTCTTACGTCGTACCAGCTTAGATGAATTACCTCAGTTTTGGAACGTCCTGCTGGGGGATATGAGTTTAGTTGGTACTCGCCCACCTACTCCTGATGAAGTGATTCATTATGAACCTCATCATTGGGAAAGATTGCAAGTTAAGCCAGGTATTACTGGAGAATGGCAAGCTAATGGTCGTTCTAGTATTACCGACTTTGAAAAAGTAGTCAGTATGGATATCGACTATCAGCGTAAGTGGTCGGTTACTTACGACCTCAGCCTCATTTTTAAAACAATCAGGGTTGTCTTTTTAAAGACAGGTGCTTATTAATTTACTGCCACTCTTGCTAGTCAGGGTGTGCCTATCTCACCATGAGACAGAATTCAACATTATGAGTGTATACTCCAAAATTTTTGGTAATTTATAATATTGAATTTTGAATTGTTTAACCTTTTACTCCACTACCAGTTTCTGTAGGTACGATATAGCGTTGCAAGAAGAGAAATAGTACCAATACAGGGGCAATAGAAATTACCGAACCAGCAGCTACCAACCGCCAATCAAGAGAAAACGTACCTGCAAGCTTTGCAACGCCCAGGGGAAGAGTGTATAAATTTTCGTCTTGGATAACAATTAACGGCCACAAAAAATCACTCCAAGAACCGATAAAGACGAAAATAGCCAGGGTTGCAAGTGCTGGGCGAACTGCCGGCAACATTACATACCACCATAAACCTAACTCGGAGCTGCCATCCATACGGGCAGCTTCTTCTATTTCTTTAGGAACGCTCATAAAAGCTTGGCGCAATAGAAAAATCCCAAAAGCAGAAGCTAAACTGGGAAAAATCATTCCTAAATAAGTATTTCTCAAACCTATTTGGACAGTCAAAATATATAAGGGAATCATCACGATTTGAAAGGGAATCATAATCGTGGAAACAATGGCGATAAAAATCCAATCTCGTCCTGGGAATGACAGCCTGGCTAAGGGATAGGCTGCTAAGGAGCAAAACAGCAGATTTAAACCCACAGTTAACAATGCCACCAGCGTACTGTTGTAGAGATACTGGGCAAAAGGTAGAGAATGCCAGACGTTAGCAAAATTATCTAATGTAGGTTGGCTGGGTAATAGCTGCGGTGGCGATTGCAAAATGTTTTCTGAGGGTGATTTCAAGGCTGTACTAATTAGCCACAGCAATGGAAACAGAGTTAAGAGTGCGATCGCGCCTAAAATACTATATGTTCCTAAAATTTTAAATTGGGAATTATGCCAAAAAATTTTCATAGCTAAACTAAATTGACCAATTTCAAACATTATAATTATTTTTTACTATATTCCTGGTTTATATCTATTAATTTGCATACGAAATTATCAATTATCAAGTAAAAATTACTAATATTGAATTTCTCTGCCTATATTTCAATGGCAAAAAGCCCAAAAAATCAGTAATTTTTCGGAAGTCAATTATAGTAATTACTGCAAATATTAAACTTTAATCTGGTAATTTTATCTATTTATATGAGGCTTTAATATCAGCATAGTGAAGTTTTTTAGAGAATGCTTGTCCATCTTAATTTTATTGCTAATATTTAGATAAATATTCATATTCAACAAAGCTTGCCATATTTTCTAATATGACTAAACGTAATTAATGTATTAAATAATAAATTTAATCTTTAGCAAGTTAAGTTAGTTTCATGAATTAATAGATTATTGCAAGTAATAATTTTGTTGTATTTTAATGATTTGTTAGTAATCAGATGCCTTTTTTTAATATGCAACAAAATCATATTTATAAAAAAATATTTGAGGTTTTTATTCAAATAGATAACAGTTGGATATTAAAAATAATTCATAATTTTACTATTGGGCAAAAAATTCGTTATGGGTATATTCTGAGTCTTAGTATTGCTGTTGTAGGTACAGTTGGCGGGTTGATAGTTGGAGATTTTTACCAAAGACCAGCTAGACAGCAGAAAGATTCTGCTCAGTACGAACTACAGCTACTCCATCGCTTGCAGACTGCTATTTTACAAACAAGGAACAGTCAACAACAAGTTATTGCTGTAATTACTCATCAAGCAGAATTATTGCAGCATCAATACGCTGATTTTGCTAAGTATGCACTTGAATTGAAAAATCTGTGGTCTGAAGTAAAGGCTCATGTGAATAGCGAAAAATATAAACATGAGAACAACAGTGAAGGCATACCAGATTTTCTAAAAGCTCATTCAAGAATAAAAGAAGAATATATCAGCCAAGTAGAAAAGCTGATGGCAGAGATTCCTGCTAACTCTAATTTTAAACTAGAAGATATTGAACCATTACAAGAATTGTTAGTGAAATTTTCTAGCAGTTCTATAGCCCTAGAATATGATTTAATTGATGATGACTTAAATCACGTAATTAATGCCTCTTATCAGGATGAGAAACAAGCGGAAGTAGCACTAAGTGATGCAGAAACAATCCGCTTTAAAATTGTTGCCACCAGCATTTTACTATCAATAATACTAGCTGGTATTGTTGCTCACTACACAAGCTACCTATTAACGGCTCCTATTTTAGCTGTGACTAAAGTTGCAAAGCGCACAACTGAAGAATTGAACTTTAATATATTAGCGCCTGTAACTACACAAGATGAAATAGGAATCTTAGCTAGCTCGCTCAATAGTTTAATTCAACGTCTAGCGCAATACACTGATGAATTAGAATTAGCACGTGAGACTTTAGAAACTAGGGTGAATGAAAGAACTCATGAACTGACACAAGCTTTAAATTCATTAAAGCAGACACAAACTCACCTCATTCAAACAGAAAAAATGTCTGCTCTTGGTCAAATGGTAGCTGGTGTTGCTCATGAAATTAATAATCCTGTGAACTTTATTTATGCAAATTTATCTTATATTACCAACTATACAAATGATTTAATTGCATTAATTGAACTTTACCAGCAACGCTACCCTCAAACAGAACCAGCAATACTTAAATTTACCGAAGATATTGACTTAAATTATATTTGTGAGGATTTACCAAAAATTACAAATTCTATGGAAGTAGGTGCCCAGCGTATTCGTGAGATTGTACTAAGTTTAAGGAACTTCTCAAGACTGGATGAAGCTGAAATGAAATCAGTCAATATTCATGAAGGAATTGAAAGTACTTTGCTAATTTTGCAACATCGCCTGAAAAGCAAGCCTGGTTATCCAGAAATTGAAATCATCAAAGAATATGGTAATTTGCCAGCCATCGAATGCTATGTTGGGAAACTGAACCAAGTATTTATGAATATTTTAATGAATTCTCTTGATGCGTTTGAAAGCCAAGGTCAGAAATGTTCAATTAATCGAAATAAAACTGCTACGAATACTATTATTATTCGCACTCAAATTCATGAAAAAGATTGGGTGAGAATTAGTATCAAAGATAATGGAATTGGAATTAGTGAGCAAGTAAAATCTAAAATATTTGACCCGTTTTTTACGACAAAACCAGTGGGAGAAGGTACCGGTTTAGGGTTAGCAGTTAGCTATCAAATTATCGTCGAAAAACATAAGGGATATCTGAGATGCATATCAGAATTGGGAGAAGGAACTGAGTTTCAAATGGAAATACCTATTAGTCAAAGGTGATTTGTCATTTGTCATTTGGTAATTGGTAATTGGTAATTGGTAATGGGTAATTGGTAATAGAGATTAAGAATTTATTTTCATCTTCCTCATCTCCCTTATCTCCCTTATCTCCCTCATCTTCACCCATTCCCCATTACCCCTTATCCCCAGAGGGGGCCCGAGTCCCCAGTCCCCAATCCCCAATCCCCAATCCCCAATCCCTATAAAGTAAGCAAAACTAACACCTCGTCGCCTGGAGGAATTAAGGTTGTAGCGACTGGGATAACGGCTAGGGCATTGGTTTGAGCTAAATTAATTAAATTGCCGGAACTGTGGCTACCACCAGCTTTGCGAAATTCGTAAACTCCATCAATTAACTGTAATTGACCCCAAATATAAGTTTCGCGCTTACCATCCGATCGCAGTTCTTGATGCGATCGCACGTTCACAAATTTTACTTGCCAACCTGCACTTAGCCCTGAAAGTTTCTTAATTGCTGGCTGGACAAACCGCAAAAAGGTTACCAACACCGCCGCCGGGTTTCCTGGTAAACCAAAGTACAGCGCTGAATTTTGTGTGGAGAAGCTAGCTACAGTCAACGGTTTACCCGGCCTCATAGCTACAGCACGAATGTGAATTTCTGCTCCTAGTGACTCCAGAATTTTGTCAACATAATCATAATCTCCTACCGAAACCCCACCGGAAGAGATGACTATATCAGCATTAGCGATGGCGTAGGCTATGGTTTTCTCAAGTGCTACAGGATCGTCCTTAACAATACCTAACATTAACGCTTCTGCTCCCGCTTGCTTAACTAAAGCTGCGAGTGCATAGCCGTTAGAATCGACAATTTGTCCTGCTTTTAGAGATTGTTCAAGAGTTACTAGTTCATCTCCTGTGGAAAAAATTGCCACACGCGGACGACGGTAAACACTGACTTGAGCGCACTGGGCCGCTGCTAACACAGCAATTTCTGCTGGGGTTAGGAGAATTCCGGATGGTAGTAACTGAGTTCCAGCTTGGTAAAACTCACCTTTGTGTCTGACAAATTCTTGGGGTTTGGGTGCAGAGAGAATCTCAACTTGCTTGTCTTGGCGGTTTGTTACTTCTTGAATCACTACAGTATCTGCACCTTGGGGGATAATTGCACCTGTAAAAATCCGGGCCGCCTGACCCTGTAAAATTGTATATTGGGGCTGATAACCTGCGGGAATTTCCTCAACAATCTCCAAAACTACTGGCTGTTCAGGGTTTGAGTGCTGTACATCTTCATAACGCACTGCATAGCCATCCATAGCCGAGTTATCCCAATGGGGAAAGTCCAGCTGACTAGTGACAGGTGTAGCGAGAATGCGTCCTGCGGCTGCTAATAAATCAACATTTTCTGTATTACCCTGAGCATCCAGAGGTTGGACTAAATTTAAAATAACTGCTTCTGTATCGCTGACTGATAGCATAAGCGATCGCCTGGTGAGAGAAATTGTTAAAGTTCAAAACAGATGAGGGAGATAAGGAAGCAAGAGAAACTAACGCTAAACACCAAATGTCAAATCACTCTCAATACTTGTCGGTTAAGGGCAAAAGGGGAAGGGGAAAAGGGGGAAGAAAAAACCTTTAACCCTTACCCTTTAACCTTTTCCCCAAACCAAATTCCAACTTGAAAATCCTTAACCGAGCAGTATTGAAATCACTCTTGTCCAAAATCTTTCCTAACCCTTCAATCTACTATTAAACATAGTGGCAATAATTAATTCTTGAACTCCTAAATAAAAATCCTATCCGTATAAATAGCCAGTCCCCAGTCCCCAGTCCCCAGTCCCCAAACCATTTATGACTATCGAACGATTACCCCAAAAACATTATCCCAAGGCTGAACTTGGGCGGCGCGGTATGGCGTTGGGATTAGATTTCTTTGTTGTCTGGTTAATTAGTGCCTTTTTGGGAAACAGCAATTTAGGCATTCAGGTGATGCAAATTTTTGTGTTTGCGATCGCTTGGATAGTTTTACGGGTACTAGTTGTATATAACAACCAGGGACAAAGTTTAGGGCGTTGGGCTTTTGACCTCAAAATTTTGGAAGTCGAAGAGGGAGAGGTTGTAGGCAGAATTCCGACTCTGCTAGCATTGCTAAAGCGCGAAGCGATAACTGCTTTGGGTGCTATTTGCGTGGCAATTGCCTTAGGCAATATTCGCGCCAACCCCACTGCTATACTGCTAGTAATTCCTCTGGCGATTGACTGTGGTATAGCCTTTAATGATACCCAGTTGCGTCAAGCTTTGCATGACCGCTATTCAGGAACTATCATCGTTTCGTCGCGTCGTGGCTATTCGCTAGATATAAAAGTCAAGCGATTAGTTGAAAATTTACGGCGGAATGTGAGAAGATAGTCATTTGTGTTAATTCTCTCCAGGCTTTACGGTTTGAAAGATTATGGCTAAGAGTAAAGGTGTCCGCATCATCGTGACACTAGAATGTACCGAATGTCGCACTAACGCTAACAAGCGCACCCCTGGTGTTTCCCGGTATACCACCACGAAAAATCGGCGTAACACCACCAACCGATTAGAACTGAAAAAGTTCTGTTCTCATTGCAACACACACACAGTCCACAAGGAAATTAAGTAAAAATGAGTTACTACCGTCGTCGTCTGTCTCCGATCAAGCCGGGAGAACCAATAGATTATAAAGATGTTGATTTGTTGCGGAAGTTTGTCACAGAGCGCGGTAAAATCCTGCCACGGCGGATTACTGGGCTGACATCTCAGCAACAGAGAGATTTAACATTGGCGATTAAACGTGCCCGGATTGTGGCATTGTTGCCGTTTATCAATGCGGAAGGCTAATTCCCGTTGGAAACGAGAATTTTAGGTTCTGGATGATCTCAAGCAGCTGCGTTGATAATATATGTAGCTGCAAATTTTTATATTCCAAAATCTAAAATTTCAGAAAGTTCAGTGTAGAATCGTGTTCTACAATCTAAAAAATCAGCAGATTTTGGATTTAGTAGTTATTATTTAATCCAAAATCTAAAATTTATTCGTACACCAAATTAATTGCGAGAGTTGTGGAGAAGGGGACGCTAGTTGAATTTAGGGTTCAAGGCGATCGCCGTCTGGGAGTCGTAGATCGCCCAGATGGAAAGACCCGCTGGTTTGTGGTAGATGAACGCAGTCAATCCCACAGCCTCGCGCCTAGACAAATTACTTATACTGTTAACGGACAAACCTTCAAGCCGTCTGAGATTAGCAGCTTTTTAGAGCAGGTAAAGCCGTATCTCGACCCATCTAGCTTAGAAGTTGCCTGGGAATTATTGGTTGAGGATGGAGAAACAGTCACTCCAGTGGCAATGGCGAATCTGCTGTTTTCTCAAACAGATGCACCGCTTTGTTACGCCGCCCATTGCTTGTTATCAGACGACAAACTTTATTTCAAGCAAAAAGGCGATGCGTATGAACCACGGACAACCACTCAGGTAGCAGAACGCAAACACCAGCTAGAAGTAGAAGCCCTCAAAGCTAGGGGACAGCAGGAATTTTTAGCGCGTGTAGAACAAGCCTTGGCAGGCGAAACTGTGGAATGGCAACGTCACGATCGCCAGCGTTTAGAAGCAATTGAAAAATATGCAGCTCTACTAGCTGATGTGGTACGGATGGGAGTAAATTATGATTCTCTGTCTCGGGCTTATCCACCACCAGCACAAGTATTAGAAACCATGACTATGCTGGGACGTGCCGCAACTCCCCAGGGCGCATTACAACTTTTGGTAGATTTGGGTTGGTGGAGTCCCAATGAAAACTTATTCTTGCGTCGTTCGTCCATTCCCGTTCAGTTTCCTAGCAAGGTATTAGAAGTGGCGCAGCAGCGTATGGATTCCCCGCCGTCCGATCTAGATACAAATCGCCTAGATTTGACTCACCTGAAGGTGTACACAATTGATGATGAAAGTACTACAGAAATCGACGATGGTCTAAGTTGGGAATCGCTAGCTGATAGGCGAGAACGTCTGTGGGTACATATTGCCGATCCCACCCGCTTATTAATGCCAGAAGATGAATTAGACCTAGAAGCCAGGAAACGGGGAAGTACAGTTTATTTGCCTACTGGGATGATTCCCATGTTCCCTGAAGTTTTGGCAACTGGCCCCATGAGTCTGGTACAGGGAAGGGTGTGTTGTGCCCTGAGTTTTGGCATTATTTTAGATGAGACTGGGCAAGTAGAAGATTTTAGTATTCATCCCAGCTTAATTAAGCCGACATACCGCCTCACCTACGAAGATGTCGATGAGATGCTGGAATTAGGTGTACAAGCAGAACCAGAAATTGCTGCGATCGCCATGTGGGCACAACGACGCAAAAATTGGCGTTACGCCCAAGGTGCGATTAGCATCAATATGCCAGAGGCGATGATCAAAGTCAAAGGCGACGAGATCAGCATTGATATTTTAGATGATTCCTCATCACGGCAACTCGTAGCGGAAATGATGATTTTAGCTGGTGAAGTCGCCGCACGCTACGGTAAAGTTCACCAAATACCCTTACCTTTTCGCGGTCAGCCACAGCCAGAATTGCCCCCAGAACAGGAATTACTCCAGTTACCAGCTGGATTTGTTCGCGCCTGTGCCATGCGTCGCTGTATGCCCAAAAGCGAAATGAGCATTACCCCAGTGCGTCATGCTGGCTTAGGTTTGGATACCTATACTCAAGCGACTTCTCCAATCCGTCGCTACAGCGATTTGCTAACTCACTTTCAACTCAAAGCCCATTTGCGCGGTGAAGTTCTACCCTTCTCCGCCGAACAGCTTAAAGAAGTGATGATGACCGTCACCAGTATCACCCAAGAAGTGACAATGGTAGAACGGCAAACTAATAGATATTACGCTTTAGAATATTTACGTCGTTACCCAGATCAAGTTTGGCAGGTAACAGTTTTGATGTGGCTGCGAGAAGATAGCAATTTAGCCCTAATTCTCTTAGAGGATTTAGGTTTACAACTACCAATGTCTTTCCGTCGTTCGGTAAATTTAGGCGAACAGTTATTAGTAAAAGTTAGCCTTGCCGACCCGCAAAAAGATATGATTCACTTTCAAGAAATCATTTATCAAGAAGCACTTAATTAAAGCGTCAGCGTCCTTGTAAAACCTTCTCCAGTCGCAGAAGCCAGCTTCTCTACGAGAGGCTGCGCCAACGCTTAACGCGTATGCTATCTCTGCTACTTCTGCTTTTGTTCAGGTTGAGCAGCTTGTGGCAATATAGATTGGTCTTGATCGTTAGTGTTCAGAGGTACGTTTAAATGTTTCCTTGCCATCTGTTCAGCGATTGAGCGGTCTTGTTCGTTTGCAAACTGACTCTCATCTAACAAATGCTCGCTCGTCGCTGCTTGATCTCGGTTGGGCTTGCTGCCATTTTTCCACCTGTATTTAAAATCCATAAGTGTCAAAGCAAGTAAACTGCAATTTGTTGCTACGGTCTTAATATTAGGTAGGAATAAAATATTGTGCTTCTACCATAAGTTCCAACTAGATTAGTACCTCAAAGCAGAAGTCAAAACCGCATCTGGAAATTCCATCTCTTTAGAAACAGTCTTTAAAGCCTCAGCCTAATGCTTCTAGTAGAAGAGACAGTTAATCATAAATGCATATACTGCAATTACCAAGCAATAGTTTGACGGGCTTCTAGTACCAGACCTACTAGAAGCTTTTCCTAATTATCCATTACTCGGATTGAAACATCTATCAAAAGATATAAAACATTTGTCATTCTTAACTAAATTAAGACTAAAGAAAGCCAGAAATAACAAGGATTTATGAGTTGAGATTTGTTACTGAATTTTGGAGAATGATACCAATTCAAATAATATTTGCCACACATCAATATATGCTAGAGGACAAGGCAATGCCTTGCCCCTACAATCTGTCGCGTTCTTTTTTTAAATTGGTGTGAGTATTATTAGATTATTGTTTAACGTGCCACAAAAGTAGTTGTAAATACACATAGGGGCGTAAAGCTTTGCGCCCCTACTAATGGAATCATAAGCCAATAAAGATATTAACTTGATAAGTAAACTACTTTGCTTGAATAGGCGTAAGGGCTACACCTTGATAATAATGTCCTAAAATTTGGAGGTGGTTTGCTCCACGTCGAGCTAAATTGTAAGCTCCCCACTGGCTCATCCCTAAAGCGTGGCCGTAGCCTAAACCTTGGAGAATAAAACTGCCATCTGCACCTCTTGTTACACGAAAACGGGTACTTTTCAGCCTGAGTGCAGTACGCACTTCTTCTCCCTGTAAAACTTTCGTACCTTTATCGCCAACAATTTTTAGGACTTTCACACTTTGGAAGGGTGAGAAGGCTTCGGGAACTACATCCTTAACATTGCCTACACCAGAAATACGGGAACTAATTTCAGTAGGCGAGAATGTTTTTACCCAACTACATTCGCTAATATTTTGATCGTAGTCTTGAACAGCCCGCAGGTAAGGTTCCTTACTTTGCCAAACATCTTCGACATTCTCAGTATGTCCACCAGAACAAGCATGGAAGACAGAGAGAATAATTTGGTTTTGGTAGGTTAGTACCTGTCCAGCTGTACCATCTACGGCGGCGTAGGTAGTAGGAGTTTCGCTACTAACACCTTTGTAAATTTGCCAGCGATCAGGAGTATCGCCTAGATCATAAATGGGATTGCGATTACGTTGTCTTTCACGTTCGTAGAGAGCGTAGGTACGAGCTGCGATCGCCTGTGCTTTGAGTGCTTCTTGGGGCCATTGGGCATCCATTTCGCCACCAATCACACTGTAGAGATATTCTTCCATATCTACCCAGTTGACAGCACTTAAGCCTTTTTCTGTAGCAACAACTAAAGTTCTACCACGATACCAGCGATCGCCAATATAAACGAATCCTTTACCTGTTGGCTCAATCCAAAATAAACCAGATTGCCATTTATCCAAAGCTACTCCCCCAGGAACAGCTTGGGCATAGAATGAATTCATCGCTGGTAATTGACCCAAAGTCCTACCAGTACTATCTTTGACGCTTGCTGGTGTCGAACTACCAACTTTTACCTGATTAACATCTCTTTCAATGGCGACGCGTAGAATTACAGATGCTTGTGCTGGTGCAACCAAAGCTATCCACAACAGGAAAGTTACCCACCAATGTCGTCCTTTAATCGGGGAAAGTAAAGAGCCAAGTAAAACTTTAAATTTCATGCCTATGGTTTAATCACATTAGTATCTTTTTGACGCTTTGGAGTTATCGCATCCACAAGATGAGACGCTTTACCATCGCTGGAGGTTGCTACCTTTTACTAATTATGCATATTTAATTTAAATTAATACCTCTTAATGAAATTACTGCTGGCAATATTAAATTGATTTAGCAAGAGAAAATTTATTTGAGTCAAAAGTCAAGAGTTGTAGAGACGTGATTCATCGCGTCTTTACTCAGGTAATCTACAGATAATCGTAAGGGCACAATATATTATTGTGCCCTTAGCTGTGTACTTCATTTACCTACAATTGCTGTAACTACTAAAACTTGAGCGAACAGTGCTGTTTATGGAAGACCTTACCAATTACCTTGGTTTGTATCATCCCAGACTTGTAAAGACAATTCATCAAGATAAGACAGGGCACTTTGAATTTGTGTATCTGTTCCTTGTAGTTCTAGGTCAAACCAACCATCCCCAACAGCATTAGCTCCCAAAATTGCCGCAGTAATATTCACAGTTACACCATATTCAGAAACAAGGCGAGAAATCACAGGTTCTTGGTGATAGTCCTTAGGAATTCTCAGTCTTATACGTTTGGTAAGTGAATTGTTATTTGTCATTTGTCATTTGTCATTTGTCATTTGGTAATGGGTAATGGGTAATTGGTAATTGGAATTAAGAATTTTTCCCCTGCCCCCTGCCTCTCCAGTCCCCAGTCCCCAGTCCCAACCAACTCATTCCACATCCTTAATGCGGGTCTTGCGTTCTAAAATTTCTTTCAATACCAGGGTGACAACTGCTAGCAGTGCCAAAAGTACAGCAGCAGAGAAGGCAGCTTCAGTTTCATACTGTTTGTAAGCATCTTCTACAAATAGCGGTAAACTCTGGGTTTTATCAGCGATATTGCCAGATACAACCGAAACTGCGCCAAATTCGCCCATTGCTCTGGCATTGGTGAGAATTAGTCCGTAAAGTAAACCCCAACGAATACTAGGTAAGGTAACACGCCAAAATGTCTGCCAATCATTTGCACCTAATGTTCTGGCGGCTTCTTCTTGATCGCTGCCAAATTCTTCTAAAACGGGAATTACTTCCCTGGCAACAAAGGGCATACTTACAAATGATGTAGCTAGTACCATGCCCGGAAAAGCAAAGATAATTTGAATATCATGTGCTTGTAGCCAAGGGCCAAACCAGCCATTGCGCCCATAAAGCAGTACAATCATTAACCCTGCAACTACTGGCGAGATTGAAAAAGGCAGGTCAATAATACTCAAAACTATCGCCTTACCAGGAAATTTGTGACGCGCGATCGCCCAAGCTGCACAAAGCCCAAATACTGTATTTAGTGGTACAGATATCAGCGCTAGTAACAGTGTTAGCCAAGCTGCGTGGAGAAAGGCGGGTTTAGATAAATTGGCAAAGAACGGGCCTATACCTTTGCCAAAGGCTTGAATAAAAACATTGAGTGCTGGGATATATTGCACCAAAGCTAAATAGGCGATCGCAATCCCAATTAACAGTGCTGGTACCCAACTCTTGGTTTGTTTGGGCTTGATTGTAGGTTGATCAGCTGGAGAGGAGTGAAAACTTGGCTCATTTACCGTCATATCTTCTTGACCAGGCTTGTAAGAGATTAATTGCTAAAAGCAGCACCAAGGAAATTGTCAGCAAAACCATGCCGATGACAGTTGCACCGGAATAGTCATACTGTTCTAAGCGTTGAAAAATTAACACTGGTGCAATTAAATCTTGGTACGGTGTATTAGAAGAAATAATTACAGTAGAGCCATATTCCCCGACTGCACGGGAGAAACCCAAAGCAATACCAGTCAGAATTGTGGGAAATAAAGGCGGTAAAATTACTTTCCAAAAAGTCTGCCATTGAGAAGCACCTAATGACCAAGCGGCTTCTTCAATTTCATGTTCCATTTCCTGAAGCACAGGCTGCACCGTCCGCACAACAAATGGTAGCGAGATAAAAATCATTGCTACCGCAACCCCTGTACGAGTGAATGATACCTTCAATCCCAATGGTGCTAACAGTGAACCAATCCAGCCATTATCACTATATACTGTCGCTAATGTTAAACCTGCTACCGATGTCGGCAGGGCAAACGGTAAATCTACGGTAGCATCAATGATCCGTTTTAAGGGGAAGTCATAGCGCACCAAAACCCATGCTATCAGAGTTCCAAAAACCCCATTGAGCAGAGCCGCAAACAATGAGGTAACAAAGGTGACATTATAAGTAGCTAGTGCTAGAGGACTAGTAGCTATTTCCCAAAATCTAGCTGGCGGCTCCGTACTCGCTTTCAGAAACATCGCCGCGATCGGGAGAAATAACATGACTGTGAGGTAGCCGAAAGTGATTCGCCAAGTCCAGGGAATCTGACGTAACTTATTAAGAAACTTTTTCCAGCCCGGAGTTTCGCGATCAACTTCAAAAGAAGGAGATATAGCCATAGTGAAAAGCGTCAAGGGTCAACAGTCAAAGTTCAAGGGTCAAGGGTCAAGGGTTAATGGTTAAGGGTCATTTTCCCATTACCCATTACCCAATCCCCATTACCCTACCGTTTATTTTTGGCTTGAATTTGGTCAAAAACTGCACCATCAGCAAAGAACTTCTTGTTGATTGCATCCCAACCACCGAAGTCTTTAACTGTACCTAAAGTTTTGACTTTAGGAAACTTGTCTGCAACTTCTTTAGTATTTGCTACTGTCTCATCTACAGGTCTAAATCCAAGTTTGGCAAACTCTTGTTGTGCTTCTGGAGTGTACAAGTATTTTGCAAAAGCTTCAGCAACTTCACGGTTACCATGTTTGTCAACGTTTTTATCGACTACAGCAACCGGATTATCAATAGATATGTTCACATCCGGGATAATAGAAGTGACTTTTTCACCTTTTTGTTCTGCTAGGACAATTTCGTTTTCGTAATTGATCAGAACGTCACCTTGACCCTGTTTAAAAAACGCATCTGTAGCTTCACGAGCATCTTTAGTTAAGATAGGCACATTGTTATACACCTTGGTCACAAAGTCTAAAGCTTTAGCGTCATCTCCACCAGTTTTAATTACTGAATTCCACAATGCCAGGAAATTCCAACGAGCAACGCCTGAGGTTTTGGGATCGGCGGTAATTAATTTGACACCATCTTGTGCTAGGTCGGCCCAGGTTTGAATACCTTTAGGATTGTCTGGACGAGTTACTAATGCTGCTACAGATTTAGAGACAATACCATCATTAGGAACCTCTTTTTCCCACCCTGCTTGGATTAATCCTGCCTTTTCAATCTTTTGAGTATCTGCAGCCAGTGCTAGGTGAACAACATCTGCTTCCAAACCATCAATTACAGCACGAGTTTGTGAACCAGAGCCACCGTAACTTTGTTTGAAGGTGACGGTTTGGTTATGTTCTTGCTTCCATTTTTCTACAAACTTAGGAATAATAGCTTCGTGTGCTGCTTTGGTAACTGCGAAAGAAACAAGAGTTACTTCCACATTTTGTTTGTTGGCAGCAACGTTACTAGCCGCAGGGGTTTCCGTGGCAGAATTATTATTACTACCACCAGAGCAGGCGGCGAGGGCCACACTCAATAATGTCCCTAGCAAAAACATCGATACAAAGCCTTTGAGCGAATTTAGCTTAAACCGAGTGATGATTCGCTCAATACTCAGTTGCGATCGCTTCCGGGGGCGCGGCCACAGACTCATTCCAGATCCTCCTCTAAAATATCTACGGTGATTCTATGGAAATACCGTATATGCACGTGGTATATAAGATAATTGCAGGTATTGCTACTAAAAAGCAATAGGTAAACGGCGAATTCTCTATCGAGAATATGGTGTTTTTAATATTTGGTTTAGAAAATTCAAGCTATTTTTACTGAAAAATTGTATTTTCACGCCAACATAACTTCAGATGATTTGATTGGGCGATCGCTACTCATTCATAGATTGCTAACTTTTAGATGCACTAAAGTAGGATTTCGTCCAGTGAACTCTACTGTGGCTAAAGAAGTACAGAGTAAATTCCCCAAGATTTCCCGACTCTATACAGTTGGCGATTTGGGTGGTTGGAATGCTGCTCAGAATAAGTTTTTCAACGATGGCGCAATCTTTGATCAAATCCAAAGTGGGCGCTAATTCGATATTTTGTTAAAGGAAAGAGAAAAAATAGTAAAGGTTAAAATTACTATTTCCTTTTCTTCTGGATTTTAAACCAGGACTTACGCAAGCAAAATTTGTCATTGCGACCGGAGCGTAGTTTAGGGAAGCAATATCACAATTTTAGGTGATTACGTCGCTACGCTCGTAATGACGTGATTACGTGACTTTTGCGTAAGTCCTATAAATAATTATCCTGATTTGTTAAGCACACACAAATAATATGATTAAATATCCTTCAATGTGGCATGATTATCGAACTGTAAGTAATGCTTGATAATCTGTTCAACGCTATTACCGCAGCTATTAGCTAGCAACTTGAGGTCGGCACCATTATTAACTTGAATGCTAATAAAAGTATGACGGGTAGAATATGGTTTTAAATATTCAATTTGCTTATTTTCTGCTAACTTTTTAACTATCCCCGGATAGTGGTAAACTTTACCTTTAACCTCAACAGTATTACCTGCCCAGATATCTGTTAAGGTATTACTTGAATATTGTTTTCCTGAAATAGTTTTAAACACTAATTCATTATCTTTCTTACCATTTCCATACAATTTAATTAATAAATTAATTAATCTGCTCATACCTTGTAGGTTGAAAAATCTATTTTTATTGCTTTTAGTCATGCCAGTATTGCTGTCAAAAGCCTCTTTAAAAACTATCCAACCATCATTAAATTTAATATTTCTCCACTTCAAAGCGAATACTTCACTATGTCTACAACCAGTGAGAAACAAAAATTCAATTAAATCAGCACCATGTTTGATAGATGGTTGTTCAGAATTTCTGAAAGTTTGAATGATTAAATCTCTCTCTTGTAGACTGTATGCCCTATAATCTTCAATATTTGAAGTTTTTTGAGGCTTCTTCGATATATTGTAAGTTTTTTTTATTTCTAAAAAATAATCTTGTACCAATTGCTGATTGCTGATTGCTCGTTGGCACATACTACTCAATAAGCTAAACAGCTTTTTAATTTGTTGCTTGTTCTTTTGCTTGAGTAAAAGCTGCTTAATTAATTTATTAGCTGTATCCAAATTTAGCTCTAAATCTAAAAATTCTTTAATGAGGTTAGTATAAACAACAAAATTTTTTTTGTAGGTAGTTTTTTGAATCTGCTTAGTTTGTAATTTCCAATCCACAAATTCATGCCATAATTCACCAAGCAGAGGTGGCTCTATCAGATTGTGTAACTGACTAATCGTGGTTAATTGCTTAATCGTTAAATATTTAGCAAGTGTTGGGTCAAAATAACCGCCATCGGGATGATCGATGTCAGCTTGTATCCTTGCTGCTATTTGATTAGCCCATTTTTGGTTTTCTGGAGTGTCACTTCTCCCTAGACCTTTATATGCTTGTCGCTTGCGATAAAACTGCTGGCTAATACGAGTGCTGAATTGTAGCCTTAAATTACCTTTATCCGAACCGACACGTATATCTGCTAATTTGATAGAATCCTTGCTACTCTTACGATTTGAGTACATAGTAAATTTCTAGTAAAAATAGCAATTTAATCAATGACAATTACTAGAATAGTTGATTTTCCGTCTTTTGATGAAAGCAGGAATGGGGTTGTTGTAATGGTCGAGCCACACAGCCAAACAGAGCAAATGCAGCAAGTTGTTTACCGCATTTTAGATGCCAATTTAGATCGCGCTCGTGAAGGCTTGCGAATTGTTGAGGAGTGGTGTCGCTTTGGACTGAATAATGCTCAGTTCACTGGAGAGTGTAAACGCTTGCGGCAAGACATAGCTCATTGGCATACAGCTGAATTGCGAGCAGCGCGAGATACACCGGGTGATGCGGGTACAGACTTAACACATCCTCATGAGGAAAAACGTACTAGCATCAAATCTGTGTTGCAAGCTAATTTTTGCCGCGTGCAAGAAGCAATGCGGGTGCTAGAAGAATACGGCAAGCTGCATGACCCTAATATGGGAAAAGCTTTTAAGCAGATGCGGTATCAGGTTTATACATTAGAAAGCAATTTATTGGGTTATCAACGCCATCAACTATTATGGCGATCGCGTCTGTATTTGGTAACTTCACCGGCCGAAAATTTGCTCTCAACGGTAGAAGCTGCTCTCAAAGGCGGATTGACTTTGGTTCAGTACCGTGACAAAACTGCTGATGATGGTGTTCGTCTCGAACAAGCTAAAAAGCTGCGACAACTATGCCACCTCTATGGCGCGCTGTTCGTTATTAATGACCGGATAGATTTGGCTTTAGCAGTAGATGCTGACGGCGTACATCTGGGACAGCAAGATATGCCGATTGAGATTGCCAGACAATTACTCGGTTCTCATCGGATAGTTGGTCGTTCCACTACAAATGCTGAAGAAATGCAAGCAGCACTGACAGAAGGCGCTGATTATATTGGCGTAGGGCCAGTGTATGAAACACCCACCAAAGAAGGTAAGCCAGCAGCAGGGTTGCAATATGTCAGCTATGCTGCCAAAAATTGTGCTATTCCCTGGTTTGCTATTGGTGGTATAGATGCCAATAATATCAATGACGTGATTGATGCTGGCGCGCAACGTGTAGCGGTAGTGCGATCGCTCATGCAAGCAGAACAACCCACCCTTGTAACTCAATATCTGCTCTCCCAACTCAATCGCATTAAACCAGAATCTTAAATAATTTCAAAATCAAAAAATTTTTCAAAAATTTGTGACATTTTATGTCTAGCGAAATCACACTTCAGGTTAATGGGGAGAACCATAACTGTTCATCCCAAACACCTTTACCCGAATTACTCCAAAAACTAGGTTTCAACCCCCGCTTAGTCGCAGTAGAATACAACGGCGAAATTTTACATCGCCAATTTTGGGAGCAAACAAAAGTGCAACCAGGCGATCGCCTAGAAGTTGTCACTATTGTGGGTGGTGGATAAGGTTGTCATTTGGTAATGGGTAATGGGTAATGAGTAATGAGTAATGGGTAATGGGTAATGAGTAATGAGTAATGAGTAATGAGTAATGGGTAATGAGTAATGAGTAATGGGGTGTTTGGTTTTGGTAATTTCCCCTCATCTCCCTCATCTCCCCAATCCCCAGTCCCCAATCCCCAGTCCCCAATCCCTACTCCAATTTATACAGCGAACGGTGAAGGGTTTTGCGCTTGGCTAACTCTTTGCCTTTGCGACCAAGTTGTTCCCGTAGCTGTTGGTCTTTACATAAGCGATTGAAGGCTTGAAATACTTCATAGCCAGAATAAGGATTAACTAAGATGCCGTTTTCTTCATGATGAATGGCATCGATAACTCCGCCTAAACGAGAAGCAATTACTGGTTTACCAAAGTAACTCGCTTCTAAATAAACGATACCAAAACCCTCCATAGTGCTAGCTTTGTTCTCGACTAAATTCAGCATGGCAAAGATATCGCAGGCTGCATAATACCCACCTAATTCGCGATCGCTGATTTCTCCGGCAAAATGTACCCTTTGGTCAACTCGTAGGCGATTAGCCAGGGATTTCAGTTCTGCTTCACAAGGGCCTTGCCCACAAATTATATAGTGAACATCTACGCCAACAGTCAGTAGTAGCGGTAGGTTGTCAATGATGCGGTTAAAGCTTTTATGCTTGACAAGCTTTCCTACAGAGAGAATAACTACTGCTGTTTCAGGAATATTGTACATTTGGCGGACATTTGCACGTAATTCGCCCAAATTACCTGGATTGATTACATGGCTAAATTTATCCGCCCTCACCATTGGGTTGATGACGTGGGTAGGAGTATCTAATCTTAACCTTGTTCGGAGATAATCCTGGGTGAAGGAACTGTTGCAGACAATTCCTTCAGCCCGCTTGAGTGTTAATTTAAATAGCGATCGCCATAAAGGATTACGTAAGCCACAAACAATATCATTTCCGTGGAGGTAGATAAAAAAGCGAATCGGTAAAAAATAACTTAGTAATAATAGTGAGGGAAATTCGTAGCCATGCCCCCATTCAATATAGCGATAACGATAGCGAAAATAAAGTTTGATTGCTAATGCAAATGAATAGATGAGGTTGATTAAAGGATTGAAAAAACTCCAATCTCTGAGAATCGGCCAGCGATATATAGGAAACTTTTGCACTCGATCAAATGCTTGATCGCCTGAACAACTAGCTGCCAAAACAATTACCCGCTCTGGATCTTGCAGACAGCGATTATAAATATATTCACCAATAATTGCTTCTTTGGGTAAGAAACTACGGGATATTACGAGAATGTCTGGTAATGCAGTTTGTTCTCTAACATTTCCCGCCAGTTGTGAAATATGTTCCATAATAAATGTGATAAGTATAGTTAAAAAAATTAATTTTTCATACTATCAACAAAGCGCAGAAATGAGTGATAATTAACCGCTATCCTTGAGCAGAGATTGTCTAAATTGAAAAGAAATTTCATTGATGTATGAACTCAAGGATAAAGCAGAAAGTATAATTCTTTGACGCTATTCACATCTTAACTCGCCTCAATTCTGCAAGAACAAAGCAGTGACTTTTACATTTGGGCGCATCACCTGTACGGTCACCCTCCTCCGTAGTAACAAGTAGTGTAGGAGACTTGCCTAATGTGCAGCCTCCACTAGCTATCGAGCAAAAACTCCTTTGGGTAATACCAATAGGAAATTTTCCTCCTCTGTATCTAATTTTCCACTCTTTTCTCATTCTCGCCAACAGCTATCCCGTAACAACCTCTAATCTCTATATTTTTTTTAACATTAGTTTTGAGCATCAGTAACTAATTTCGGCATAGCAAGAGTATTTACACTAAGGCTGATGAACTTTTAATACATTGATTTACAAAAGCATATTCCTTCATCCTTTTTTGAGTGCTTGCAGTATACTAATACCAGCATTTTTTTGAAAGAGGATTTTGAGATATTCAATTATTTGATTTGTTAATTTTCTTTTCAATTGTTCACCACTTAAAATCTGTCTACCTAATTAACAAGCATTGAAATTTGGGACTACCAGCGAAATCAATTGCTCATAGACTTTTGTTGGTGGTAATTACTAAATCGAGTTGATATCAATAGAATATCTTGTAACTAATTGAGATTCTGCCAAAATGCCAAAAAATTGCAGTCGTTTTTAGGAAAAATTAAGTTGATTATTGGCATCAACAATCATGCACCTTCAGGTTCAGCAATATCCCAAAGGCTAGATGCAGTCAACAAGATAATCCCTCAGTAATTATGGTAATTAAGGAAAATTCAAAAGTAAATACCAAAATTACTTGCCAATTAAATCTATTTTGATAATTATCAAGTCAAATTACTGTAATTCAGATAACTAAATTGTCAGGACATGGGGTAATGGGTAATGGGTAATGGGTAATGGGTAATAATAATTTCCCTTTTTTTCCTTTTCCCCTTTCTCCCTTTCCCCTTTCGCCTTTTCCCCCTCATCCTCGTCCCCAATCCCCAAATGATTAATTGATCCCAAAATTCCCGCGATCGCAAAAGAATCCGAGGTACGGTAATCTACTCAAGAAATCCCCCCTAAGCTTGCTGTCTAGGCAAGATATGACGCGGTACATTGAATATGTAGCCAAGAAAAATGAATATTACAGAGAGCTACTGCCAATCAAAAACTCGCTTGCTTGCTACGGGCTGGCGTTACTGACCAAGCAAATCTCTCCTAGCAGCGTTGGAAGAAATCATCACCAATACCGTTTTTCAAGCAACTGTATTATGCGTAAAAAACTACAACTAGCCATCAAACCGCTGTTAAAAACTGTCTTTGTCCTCAGCCTGGTGTTAACTTTAGCACTAGGTCATGCTGATGGAGCGTTAGCCGCCCGTAGTGGTGGACGAATCGGTGGTGGTTCCTTTAGAGTACCTTCTAGCCGGACTTACACACCTCGCACCTATGCACCTCCTGGCGGGGGTGGATATTACGCCCCTTACCCTGGTGGTGGTTTTGGATTTCCTTTCCTGTTACCTTTGTGGGGTATTGGCGGTGGCTTTGGCGGATTGTTTAGCATCTTAATCTTTATTGCGATCGCTAATTTTATACTGCAAGCCTTCCGCCGGGCTAGCAGTGGAGACACCACCACCGACGATGTAGGCTATAGCAGCAATCCTGCTGTATCTGTAACTCGCTTGCAGGTTGGTTTATTAGCTCAAGCACGTGGTTTACAAGGCGAACTTGACCGCATTGCTGAAACTGCTGATACTAACTCCCCACAAGGAAGAGCAGAAGTTCTGCAAGAAACTAGCCTAGCTTTACTCCGCCATCCAGAATATTGGGTATATGTTGGTGGTGGTACACAACAAGCGAAATTGAATTCAGCTGAAGCTCAATTCAACCGTCTCTCACTAGCAGAACGCAGCAAATTTAGCGAAGAAACCCTCTCTAACGTTAACAACCAACTCAGAGCAGCACTCGCTAAAGAAGCTTTACCTGGTACTGAAACTCCTGAGAATCCCACTGATTTAATTACCTCTGGCCCTGGAGAATATATTATCGTCACCTTACTAGTGGCCACTCTGGGCAAGTCTGCAATTCCTGCAATTAACAGTGCTGATGATTTGCGTCAATCTTTGCGCCAAATTGGTGGTATTCCTAGCGAGCAAATCCTAGCTATTGAGGTGCTTTGGACTCCTCAAGCTGCAGGCGATACTCTAACCTCTGATGATTTGTTAGCTGAGTATCCCGATTTAAAACTTGTTTAATTCCATCAAATTACTAAAACACCATAAAACCGCTTGCTGACAGCAAGCGGTTTATTGTTTCGGTATAAACATATTTAGTATATTTCTTCCTTATCGATTTTATAATAGCAAATTTCTCAACAACAGTCAATCTGTCTACGAGAACAGTTTTTATGAGGTTAATATATGGTTATAAATTGCGATCGCAGCATGGCGTAAATAAACTACCATTCTCAACGAACGCAATGCTGAGACTCTATTCATTTTGAATTTTGAATTTTGAATTTTGAATTCCGCTTTGCGGTTTTCCCCTCACTCTTCTCGGCTTGCGGATAGGACGCATTGTTTCTCGACCCAAGACAAACAATCCCGCTACACCTAAGCAAACAAACCAAACATATTGATACCAATATTGTCGCATCTGCTCAATTGTGCGTAATTCTAAATGTAGAGTGCTGAAATGAAGCAACAGTATAAGCGTCATTAACGCGGCAAAACCAACGAAGCTTAAACCAACACGAATCCTTGCAGGGCGTAAATCAAAGTCACCAATTTCGTCTAAATCAATTTCTGCTAGTTCTTTTAAAGATTTATCCGCGAGGGATGAGGCTGTTTGTAATTTGCTACTCAACTTGGGAGGTAAAATCGGCGTGAGAGATTCTACAGCTGGGCGACGTAGCAAAGCCTCAGTGTCTCGCAGCAATTCCAAAGGCTTAGGAGTAGTCTCTGGCTGTGGCAATTCTTTGTTTTCTGTAGCAGATGTAGTAGTAGCTTCGCCTTCAAAATCCATACACAGCAAGTTTCTGAGTAACTAGAATTATCAATAGCCTAGCGAATCATTTAGGGACTAGGCAAATAGTTAAAGCAAAAGCCTGTTTTGTTGAAGGGGGGGACTGGGGAACTCGGGGCCCCCTCTGGGGATAAGGGGTAATGGGGACTGGGGATAAGGGGTAATGGGGATTGGGGATTGGGTACAAGGGGGAACTGTTGACAATTGACTTTTGACTCTAGACTCGTCAAAAATCAAATCAGATTGGTATATCTCTGCATTAAAGCAGCACTCTCTATTATTTAGTCTTAATGTAGAAATAACTTCTGATACATTCTACGTTAATCTTTCCTGCAAGGTAAGCGCAAAGGCGCAAATAAAAGCTTTGTGTCTGTACGTAATATTTGATAATAATCATTGAGTATTAACATTTTGAGTAGTTTTAATATCAGTGTTTATACTCAATTTATCTTATCATTTCACAATTAAAATTGTGATAGTTTGAAATCCTCAATAGAGAATATAGGCTCTAAATCTCCTCTTATCATTAATATGATTAATATGTTCCAAGTGTTAGATAATGATACTGATGTTGTATTATTTGAAAAGGATACATACACTGTTGGAAGACTCAAGGAGTTGATACATAATAATTTTGGAGAAAAATTGCATACTCAATTGAGTAATGGTCATCAAAAAGTTGCAAGTATTATTCAGTCTGTATCGGTTAGTGAAGCAGTTTTTAAAGTTGAAGATATAACATGGAAGTCTTCTTCTGAAGGTATAAGATGCCAAATTTTACGAGTTGGTTCTAGAGGATGGGAAATAGGAAGAATAAGAATAATCACATCTACAGGAATTACTACAGACAATCATATCGGTGCTCATAAAATTAGCAGTTATACTACAGTCAAAATTCAAGTAACTATAGAATTTTGTCCTGATGAACCTCTTGAACCAGAATCTCCTTTAGACGATATTCGCAAAATGATGCAAGCAACATGAAAACTATTCTCCATATTACACAAAGTGGACAATGGGAAGAGGCGAAAACACTCGGAAGTTACCGTGCTGATTCTCTGGAAACTGAGGGTTTTATCCACTGTTCAGAAGCTAACCAAATCCTCAAAGTTGCAAATAGATTTTTCAAGCATCAAAAGGGATTGGTAATACTGTTTATTGATGCTGATCAAGTGAAAGCTGAGGTGCGTTATGAGGAGGCGGAAATAGGTGAGTTATTTCCTCATATTTATGGAAAGTTAAATATCGATGCAGTGTTTCAAGTAATTAATTTTGAATCTGGGGAAGATGGGTTGTTTAATTTACCGCGAGAGGTTTTAAATTTAAGTTAGCGAATCCCATAGTAAAATTACGAAAAGTCTGTGAAATGAAGAACTTAACGCTAATAAACGCTGAAAAATGTTAAGTAATAATACCTGACTAATCAGGTAGATTGTTGCTCGCGTAAATGTATGTAAATTATTATATTCTGCCTTTCCAGTTGGGAAATATAGGAAGTGAGCGCCCAACTCTAGGGAAAGGAGAAACGATAGTGTTAACCTCGATAATACCAGGTTATGACATACTAGAAATTATATCTGAAGGAATTAACACAACTGTTTACCGAGCTAGGTCGCAAAAAAACCAGCAGCGTGTAGTTCTGAAAGTTCTCAAGGCTGAATATCCCTCTTTTGAGCAAATTACTCGCTTCAAGCACGAATATAAAACTACAGAAAATCTTAACTGTGAGGGTATTGTTAAAGTTTATAGCCTAGAGAGCTATCAAAATCGCCTGGTGTTAGTAGCAGAAGACTTTGGTGGTATCAGTCTCAAACAGTTTCTCTCTTTGCAGCAGCTTAGTGAAGCTAATTTTTTAAAGATTGCTGTGCAATTAGCTAAAGCGTTGTTATCGCTACATCAGAACCGCATTATTCATAAAGATATTAAACCTGCAAATATTATTGTTAATCCCCAGACTGGGATTGTGAAAATTACAGACTTTAGTATTGCGTCACATTTAGATAAAGAAACACCGCAACTGACAAATTCTCATCAATTGGAAGGGACAGTTGCTTATATGTCTCCTGAACAAACGGGGAGAATGAATCGCGCTGTCGATTATCGCAGTGATTTTTATTCTTTGGGGATTACATTCTATGAAATCTTGACTGGTCAATTGCCTTTTGTAACTGACGATTTACTGGAGATGTTTCACTCTCATATTGCCAAGCCAGTTACACCAATTACCCAGTTAAAACCAGAAGTTTCGAGAACAATAGCCGCGATTGTCATGAAATTGATCGCGAAAAATGCTGAAGACCGCTATCAAAGTGCATTGGGACTATTAGCTGATTTAGAATTATGCCTTGAGCAATTAGAAACTACAGGTAATATTTCTAATTTTACCCCCGGACAACGCGATCGCACTTCTCAATTACTCATCCCCCAACAATTATATGGCAGAGAATCAGAAGCGATCGCCTTGCTGCAAGCCTTTGAGCGTATTAGCCAAGGTACAAGCGAAATCATGTTGGTTTCTGGCTACTCTGGGATCGGGAAATCATCGCTGGTGAATGAGGTACATAAACCGATTGTCAGACAGAGGGGTTATTTTATTGATGGGAAATTTGATCAATTTAAACGCAATGTTCCCTATACTTCTGTGATTCAGGCTTTTCAATCTTTAATACAGCAATTATTAACTGAAAGTAGCGACAGGTTAACAGCCTGGAAAGAGAAACTCCTGCAAGCGCTGGGTAGCAATAGTCAAGTAATTATTGATGTGATTCCAGAAGTGGAATTAATTATTGGTAAACAGCCGGAAGTTCCACAGTTAGGCGCAGCTGAAAGCCTCAACCGCTTTCATCGCCTATTTCAGTCTTTTATTCAAGTTTTTGCTCAACAATCCCACCCTTTAGTATTATTTCTTGATGATTTACAATGGGCTGATTCTGCTTCTTTAAAATTAATTCAAGTGTTAATGACTAATCCAGATAGTCATTATTTGCTGTTAATTGGGGCATATAGAGATAATGAAGTCGGCCCCAGCCATCCATTAATCAAAACCTTAGAGGAAATAGCCCAAGCTGATACGGTTATTAATAGTATTGTGTTACGCCCCTTAGAATTACCTTATGTCTATCAACTGCTGATAGATACTTTAGGCGATTCGGAAAAAATCTTTGAATTAGCGAAAGTCTTATTTAATAAAACCCAAGGTAATCCTTTATTTTTAACCCAATTAATCAAAGCAATATATCAAGAGAATCTCCTACAATTCGATTTTAATCAAGGAATTTGGGGTTGGGATATACAGCAAATTCAAACAAAGAATCTGGTAGATAAAGATGTTGTCGAATTAGTTGCGAGAAACATTCAAAAGCTACCCGAAGCTACGCAAACAGCCCTACAATTAGCATCTTGTATTGGTAATCGTTTCAGTTTAGATGTATTGGCAACTGTCAGTAGTGATAATCTGCAAAGATTAGCAGAAGCTTTGCAACCTGCTTTACAATTGGGCCTCATTTTACCTTTGAACAATGAATATCGTATACCTTTACTATTTGCCACCGAAGAGTTAGCGGTTTTAGATTTTGATGACTCTCATATTAGCTATAAATTTTTGCACGATCGCGTCCAGCAAGCTGCCTATTCTCTCATTCCTAACCATCAAAGAAAAGTTACGCATTTAAAAATTGGGCAGCAGTTGTTGCAAAATACCCCTCCTGAACAATTAGAGGAAAATATTTTTGATATTATTAATCAACTAAATGTGGGTGCTAGCTTAATCAGTAAGCCATCCCAAAAGCAACATTTGGCAGAATTAAATTTGCTAGCGGGGAGAAAAGCGAAAGCCGCTACAGCTTATTTAGTGGCGATCGCTTATTTAAATACTGGTATCAAAGTTTTAGCTGCAGATAGCTGGTTCAGTGAATATGACTTGACTTTAGCCTTGATGGTGGAAGCTGCAGAAGCAGCATATCTCGGTGGCGATTATCAGTTGATGGAGAATTTAGCCAGTCAAGTATTGCAAAATGCCCGCACCCTACTTGATAAAGTAAAAATTTATGAGGTGAAGATTCAAGCTTATGTTGCCCAAAGTAAACAACCAGAAGCTATCAAAACAGCTTTAACTGTCTTAGAACTGTTGGGTGTGAGGTTCCCTGATGCACCTAGCGAAGGAGATATCAGCGAAAGTTTACAAGCAACGCAACTGATATTAGCAGGCAGAAGTTCTGAAGATTTAATCGATCTACCAGCAATGACAGATCCGCAAATTTTAGCAGTGATGCGGATTATCGCCACTGTGACGGCGGCTGTATCTCAAGCCGTACCAATGCTGCTACCCTTAATTGTTTTTAAGCAGGTAAGACTATCAGTACAATATGGCAACGCACCAGTCTCCACTCTCGCCTACGCTTGGTATGGCGTGATTCTCTGTGGAGTCATCGCGGATATTGATGCAGGCGATCGCGCTGGTAAATTAGCATTAGGTTTGCTATCAAATATCCAGGGTAAAGCGCTGCAAACTAGTACTTTCAATATGATTTATCCGTTCGTGAAGCCGTGGAAGCATCATATTCGCAAGTCGTTACTACCTTTACTAGATGCACATCATAATGGTTTAGAAACAGGGGATTTAGAATACTCCGCTTACTGTGCCTACAATTATTGCAGCCTTTCTTACTTCCTGGGCAAGGATTTGAAAACCCTAGAACCAGAGATGGCAATTTACAGTCAAGTTTTAGATAAAATCAAGCAGGAAGTAGCCCATAATTATCTCAAAGTCTTTCGCCAATCTGTATTAAATCTGATCAGTGATGTCTCCTTCTCTGAGAAGTTAGCAGGTGTAGCATATAACGAAGAAACTATGCTACCGCTACATTTGCAAGCTAACGATCGCTATGCCATTGGTACTTTATACGTCAACAAATTAATTCTCTGTTATCTATTCGCTGAATATCAACAAGCCGCAGAAGTTGCTGATTTAGCAAAGGAATATTTAGATGGGATAACTGGTTCGTTTATGGTGCCAGTTTTCCACTTTTATGATTCTCTCACCCAGCTTGCTATGTTAGCCCATACCCCCATCTCACAAAAAGAAATTTTGTGGTTGCGGGTAATTGCTAACCAAGAAAAGCTGAAAACATGGGCAAATCATGCACCCATGAACCACAAGCATAAGTATTGCTTAGTTAAAGCCGAGTACCATCGCGCATTGGGTGAATATTTAGAAGCGATGGAATATTATGATCGCGCCATTGCTGGTGCTGCTGAACATGGTTACATTCAAGAAGAAGCACTAGCAAATGAACGCGCCACCGAAATGTACATGTCAATGGGTAAGAAAAAAATTGCCCAAGTTTACATCACAGAAGCTTATTATGGTTACCACCGTTGGGGTAGTACAGCCAAAGTCAAACACCTAGAAAAACAATACCCCGATTTAATTCTTCGCAGCAATCATGCGATGTCTACGACGGGCTACGCCTACGCTTCTACTGGTAGCATCTCTAGAACATTCAAATTAGATGCATCTCTCAGTTCGCATTCGACAACTAGTAGTGGTATCAGCTTGGATATCGTCACAGTAGTCAAAGCGAGTGAGGCGATTAATAATGAAATCTCCTTAGAAAGTTTACCGCGCACGCTACTACATATCATTTTAGAAAATGCTGGCGCTCAAAAAGGTTGCTTAATTTTAGTCAAAGATGAGCAATTAATTATTGAAGCTATTGATAGCAGTATGATTGATTCCCAAATTACTTTGCTATCAACTCCTGTAGAAGAAAGCGAACTAGTACCCAAAAAGCTGATCAATTATGTAGCGAGAACTCAGCAACCTTTAGTAATTAGAGATGCCAAACTCGATCCAGTTTCTAATAAAGATATTTACATTCAAAATCATGAATGTAAATCCATATTATGTGTACCTATTTTTTATCAATCCAAGTTTATCGGTATATTTTACCTAGAGAATAATTTAATTACTGGTGCATTTACACCCGAACGGCTAGAACTGTTGAAAATACTCTCTTCTCAAGCTGCGATCGCGCTGAAAAATGCCCGTCTATATGCCAAAGAACAAGAAAAATCTCAGGATTTAGCAGCAGCATTATTACAACTCCAACAAACTCAAACTCAACTTGTACATACAGAAAAAATTTCCTCTTTAGGGCAGTTAGTAGCGGGAGTTGCCCATGAAGTAAATAATCCGGTTAGCTTTATTTTTACTAACCTTACCCATGCCAGGCGCTATATCGAAGACTTAATTAATTTACTACATCTTTATCAACAGCATCTACCTCATCCCCCAGCAGAAATTAAAGATGAAATTGAAGCGATAGATTTGGATTTTCTCTTAGAAGACTTACCGAATATGATTTCTTCCATGAAAGAGGGAACCCATCGGATTCGAGATATTATGCAATCTCTACGCAATTTCTCACGCAAAGATGGCTTAGATAAAAAGGCGGTAAATATTCATGAGGGTATTGAAACCACGCTGATGATTTTATCCCATCGCTTAAAGGCTTATCCTCATCGTCCAGCAATTCAGGTAGTTAAGAATTATGGCGATTTACCCTTGATTGCTTGTTATCCTGGGCAATTAAATCAGGTATTTATGAATTTACTAGCTAATGCTATTGATGCTTTAGAAGAATCTAATGAAGGTAAGAATTATGCTTTTATAGAACAGCATCCCAATGTCATCATAATTTCTACCACAGTCAGCGATCAACAAGTAAAAATTTCGATTGCTGATAATGGGATGGGAATTCCAGAGTCAGTTAAGGAAAAAATATTTCAAGCCTTTTTTAGCACTAAGCCAGAAGGTAAAGGTACAGGTTTAGGGTTATCTATTAGTCATCAAATAGTTACCAAAGTCCACAATGGTACTTTTGAGTGTGTTTCTTCCCCTGGTAAAGGTGCAGAGTTTATTATTCAGATTCCCATTGATAGGAATTAAAAATTAGGTAATCTTATAATACAATGCAATACAGTTCAGTTAAGAAAATTAATTGACAACGAAACCAAAAAACTAGTTACTCAACAAAAAACTGAACAATAATTTTGGAGGGGGTTTGGGGGACGCAACCGTCACCCAATCGGGGGTTTGGGGGAGAATCCCCCAAGTGACAAATCAATTACTAAATATGAACTGTATCGTCTCATAACATACTTTGGTATAGGCTGGTAATGGGTAATTAGAAAAATTAAATACCCAATATTAGAATACCGTTGAGAATTAAATGGTGCGTTGCGCTGCGCGACAACACACCCTACTTTTATTCGGTTAATCCCCATTCCCACTTGAGTGTTTCTAGTTTGGGATTTTTGACACTCAATCTTTTACATTCATCCAAAAACTCTTTTACCTGTTCTTCGTTGAGAGTTAAACCACCTTCTTGCAAATTATGAATGTAAGTGATGATATCCGCAGTTGTTAGTGATGCACTGATTTCTTCTAGCCAAACTGCATTTCTCACTTCTCTACACACCAATTCGATATCAGATGAGGTAAACCTAGTACTTTTTTCGGCTAGCATTTCAAAGTTAATTATCTGATTGAAATCAATTTTTGCTAGATAATGTTGGAATAATTCTATCCTTTCTGATTGATCAGGGGGAAAGATAGGAATTTTCCAATCTAATCTACCAGAACGCTTTAAGGCGCTATCTATACCACTTAAATAATTAGTTGCACCTATCACAATTACATTGCTATTTCGCAGATTATTTAATTCTATTAATAATTGGTTAATTGTCGCCTTTTGGTCTGTATGGGCGCTGTCTTCATGACGGTTAAAGCCAATACTATCTAACTCATCAATAAATAAAACTGAGGGAGATTTCTTTTTCGCTTGAGCAAAGATATCTCGAATATTTTTCTGACTTTGCCCTATCCATACACTGATAATATCAGCAGGGGAGAATTTAAAGAAATATCTGCCAGATTCATTAGCGAATGCATTTGCTAACAGAGTTTTACCACATCCAGGTAAGCCGTAGAAAAGAATCCCACTAATTGCATCTTGATAGCCTTTAGATTGTAGCCTCAAAAGTTTGCTTAATTTTTCCTTTTCTTCCTTCAAACCTTTAACTTGGCTAAAATCAAGCTTGGTTTCTGGGAGGCGTTGAGTTAAGGGATAAGTCGGGGTTAAACTGCGTTTTTTAGCTGCATATTCAAAAGCTGGATATTCAAGTGCATCAAAAGATACTGGAACTAATTGATGATTTTCATAATCCGGTGCCATAACCACAATTTTAAAAGTATTATCATAATAACCAGCTAGTTTATATTCGAGAACTTCTTTAATCTTTTTAATCTGGTAAGAGTTACGTGCAATCTCAAAACCAGGAAATACTAACCACACAGTATTTAATTTATTCGGCCAGACTTTGGATTTTTGTAAAATTCTTCTGAGTGAATCCAAGAACAGATTATTATCCTGAAATTCTTGATACTTCAGAGTTTCGATTTCCACAATTACCTGATTATCTACATATACAGGAATGATTTCGCTTTGATATTCTTCATATTCATAGCTATCTTCATCATCATTTGTGTCCTGATCTCTGGAACTTAATTCTACTTCACATTGAATTTTAGACAAATCATAGCCTAAAGCTTCTAAGGTTTTAATCGCAAAATATTTGAGATAAATATATTCTGTACTTTCTTCTCGCCACTTCAAACTATAAAAATGTTCGGCTTTCATGCCAATTAATAGCTGAGAATCAGCTAAGATTTGCGCTTTTTGTAATTCTAGAAAGTAATTTAATAAAGATACCTCATCTTCTTCCATCTCATAACGCGGAAGTTCTAACAAGAGACGGAAATGAGCATAAATTTCTTCTTTATGCTGAATAGCAGCTTCGTTGGGATATTTGCATCGTAGAGTAAAGGTAAAAGGAATTTTACTAGCTACTCTATCTACCAAATAGCCTAAAGCATCTTCTTGTTGCTGTGCTTGAATTTCTGATACAGGTGGGCAATGAAATACTATAAATAATTGTTCAGAATTATATTTGTTGGCGTAGACTGATATCTGTTCAAACTGCTCATCAAATTTTTCGCAATCTAGTAAATCTAAGCCAGTAGTGCCGAGAATCACACTAGTCATTGTAGAAAAATAAAAGTGATAAATATTAGCACCAGATAGGGAATAATCATCATCGTCATCATCGTCATCAGTAGTAATATTTGTATTGAATTTTTGATTCGATGCTGTCGGGATATTATTATTACCTCTATATTGATATTTTCTAATTAATTCATAATTTAAGATTTTAGTCACAACATCAGAAAAGAAATCTTCTACTTGGGGAATGAGAAAAATTCCTACTGGTTGATTTGAGTCTAAACAAGCTTGAAACCTTTCATATTCTTGCTCAGAACCGAAATCAAATAAGTAATAGAAAAAATCATGCTTAACTGGAAATGCTGCACTTAATTTACTAAAAATTGGTTGCACATCAGCAATTTGCACATCAGGAGTAACATCTTGAAGAGAAATAGCCAGTTTAGTATCTAAAGGAATATACAAATCAAATAGGGGATCTGTGCAAAGTCCCAATTCAGCTAGCGCATTATTAAAATTATCGACAAAAGCTTGACTACGACGCTGGTAGCCCAACTGTTCCATAATGGTTTTGACGCGGAGGCTTTTTTGAGTTCTACCAGTTCGCTGAAGTTCATTTTTAATTGAGCGTAAGTAGCCTGTATATGACATTTTGTATTTTCTAGTCGTAATTGTTAAGCAAGCATCCCTAAGGGTAGCAAGTATATAATTCCCCACGCGAGATGTCTAGTTAACTTACACAGGCGATCGCACCTTACAAGTATCGCGACAGCATCAACCTATTTGTCAAGCAGACATACTTACTCCATATCTTTGACATACGCCTCAGTTATTCTTCTGAATAACAAGTTTAGCTCGATAGATTTATTAAGTGTTTTTCAAGAGGTTAATAATATGAAACAGTTAGTTTCTCAAAGCTGGCTGGGAATGGCAAGTGCAACATTTTTGGTTTGCTTATCTCAACCTCTAATGGCACTTGTACCCAATAATGTGGGAGTAATTCTCAACAGTGGTTCCACAAATACCATTGGTTACCGGATTTATGTTTCTCCCAATGGAGAAGCCAATTATGTCGATGGAAATGGTTCTGGTAAAGGTAAACTTCCGGAAAAATTAACGAACCGATTCTTCCGTGATTTAAAAGCTGCTGAACCATTATCCGACTTACCAGTGAAGCCCAACTGCGTCAAGTCCACTTCTTTTGGCACAACGACTACTGTCAATTTAGGTAGTCAGCAATCCACAGATATTAGCTGTCCTGGTAATGCTAAAGCTAGGCGTTTAGATAATGATGCGATCGCAATTGCTAAAGCTTTAAAAGTTACCAATGTTCCTAATAGTAAAGGCAAACCTTTACCACCTCAGAATTTTTAATTCAATTTACATTTTGAAGTTGCTTGTGTAGACAATTTTATTGCCAACATAAAAGCTGATTCCTCTAATAGCTATTGATAAAAAAGAGAGACGAATTTGCTTCGCCTCTCTTTCTCTATAGTATCTTTAGCCAAGACAAGCGGCTAAATCTTGTTCTGGAGTAGTGATGAGTTTGAGATTGTATGTCTCGGAAAGCAACTTCGCAACATTAGGTGTGAGGAAAGCAGGAAGGGTGGGGCCAATGCGAATATTTTGAATACCCAGGTAAAGTAGGGTTAACAAAACTGCGATCGCTTTTTGTTCGTACCAAGATAGTACCAATGACAGTGGTAGTTGATTGACATTAACTTGGAATGCTTGGGCTAAAGCAACAGCAATTTGAATAGCTGAGTATGCATCGTTACATTGTCCCAAATCTAGCAGTCGGGGAATACCGCCAATATCACCGAGTTGCTTGTCAAAGAAGCGGAACTTACCACAGCCAAGAGTCATGACTACGCAATCGCTAGGAATCGTTTCTACTAAATCTGTGTAGTAATTGCGTCCTGGTTTGGCACCATCACAACCACCAACTAAGAAGAAGTGGCGAATATTACCTGATTTCACCGCATTAACCACAGTATCAGCTACACCTAAGACAGCATTCCGAGCAAAACCTGTAGTTACTGTACCGCGATCGCTCTCTTCTGCAAAGCCGGGTAATGCTAAAGCTTTTTGGATAATCGGTGTAATGTCGCGAATACTAACGTGCTGCAAACCAGGATAACCTACAGGCCCCAAGGTAAATACTTTATCTTTGTAAGTTTCATGAGGAGGCATGAGGCAGTTAGTTGTCATCACAATTGCACCAGGGAAGTGTTCAAACTCATGGGTTTGATTTTGCCAGGCGGTGCCATAATGCCCATATAGGTGAGGATAAGTTTGTTTCAGCTTGGGATAGCCATGTGCAGGCAGCAATTCACCGTGTGTATAAACTTTAATCCCGGTTCCGGCTGTTTGCTCTAGAATAGCGCGCAAGTGTAATAAATCATGCCCTGATACAAGGATGGCTTTACCAACTGTCACACCTAGAGTTACGGCTGTAGGTGTAGGATGCCCAAAGGTATTGGTGTTCCCAGCATCCAGCAATTCCATTGCTTTCAGGTTCATCTTGCCTACTTGCAATGTAATATCTAGCCATTCTTGCAAACTCTTGTCTTGAGCATCAAGATTAGCTAGAACTTCATGGAAAAATACATATAAATCTTCGTCATGCTGCCCCAGTTCTAAAGCATGGAAAGCATAAGCAGCTACGCCCTTCAAACCATATAATATTGTGAGCTTGAGTGAGAAAATATCTACATTTTTAGCAGATTGACCAATAAACTCAAATTCTAAGTCTTTTCCTTGTTTAATTAGCTGTTGTTGATCGCCAGCAGGTTGGAAATTCGCGATCGCAGAATTTACCGCAGCGTTACCTAATGCTTGAATTTGTAACTTCAGACTCTCACGTAAAGCGATCGCGCGATTTACAAACGTGACAAAATCATCAGCTGAGAAATTCACATTCGTCAGCGTCGAAAACAGCATCTCACAGGTGAACTCATCTTGATCGTGAGTACTAATACCAAAAGCTTTGGCTTGCAGCGCTACTTGCGACAACCCCCGCAGACAATGCACCAGTAAATCTTGTAATGCATCTACCTCTGGACTTTTACCGCAGGCTCCCCACTGATAACATACATCACCACGGGTTGTTTGTTCACACTGATTACAGAACATAAGTCTTTCACTCCAATCTTTATGCCTTTAGAGTATTGACAATCTGCAAGTAAAACCTTGATCTAAGTCAAGAGAATCTGCAAAGTTTGGTAAAGATATCAGTAGGAATATGGGGGAAGGGAAAAAGGGGGAAAGGGGAAAGGGGGGAATCAAGAAGCTATAAGCCTTAATATGTAAGCTTTTCAGCTAGACAAATTTACGGTTAAAAATACTTAACTAAGTAAATTGAACATTAAGCTAATGCGCGCCTAAATTGCATAACTACTCAATAAGGCTGTTAACTGTTAACGGTTGACAGTCAACAGTCAACCAATCTCTAGATATTTCGCTGTAAATGATACAACTTCATCATTTGTTATCTTCACAAGTTCCTCAAACTCTTTGCCTATAACTCAAGGCGCAGGGTATTTAAGATGCTTAAGGCTAAAGGCTAATTCTGATAGAGACTAGAAGCAATGTCAGTTAAAACTTTAACAATCAATGACCAATTAATTAGCGCCCGAGAGGAGGAAACTATCCTCGAGGCGGCGCGAGAGGCGGGAATTAATATCCCGACTTTGTGTCACTTAGAAGGAGTCTCAGATATAGGTGCTTGTCGGCTGTGTTTGGTAGAAATTGCCGGTAGCAATCGCCTTTTACCAGCTTGCGTTACCAAGGTGGGAGAAGGCATGGAGGTAAAAACCGATTCGGAACGGTTGCAAAAATACCGCCGCACAATTATTGAAATGCTGTTTGCGGAAGGCAATCACGTTTGTTCTGTATGCGTAGCCAACGGCAATTGTGAATTGCAAGATTTGGCGATTGAGACAGGTATGGATCATGTGCGTCTCAATTACCATTTCCCCGATCGCAAAGTTGATGTTTCTCACGATCGCTTCGGTGTCGATCATAACCGTTGTGTTCTTTGTACTCGCTGCGTCCGTGTTTGTGACGAAGTTGAAGGCGCACACACTTGGGACTTGGCAGGTAGAGGTTCTAATTCCCATGTAATTACTGATTTAAATCAACCTTGGGGAACTTCAAATACTTGTACTTCCTGCGGTAAATGTGTGAATGCCTGCCCCACAGGTGCAATTTTTTACCAAGGTTCCAGCGTCGGTGAAATGAAACACGATCGCGCAAAACTAGAGTTCCTTGTCACAGCACGGGAGAAAAAACAATGGTTCGTGTGAAATTTGCAACGGTATGGCTAGGTGGTTGTTCTGGCTGTCATATGTCATTTCTCGATTTAGATGAATGGCTGATTGACTTAGCAGAACAGGTAGATGTAGTTTATAGCCCCTTCGCTGATATTAAACAATACCCCGAATGGGTGGATGTAGTCTTAGTAGAAGGTGCGATCGCCAACGAAGAACATTTAGAAATTTTGCACACAGTCAGAGAGCGATCGCAAATTCTCATTTCCTTTGGAGACTGTGCTGTTACTGGCAATGTTACCGCTTTACGCAATCCTTTAAGCACCGAATCCGTGCTGCAAAGTTGTTATATAGAAGCCGCCGATCTTCACGGTTCCATACCCAACGCACCAGGAATTGTCCCCCCATTATTAGATAGAGTGCAACCAGTACACACCCTCGTTCCAGTAGATATTTACTTACCAGGTTGTCCCCCTTCCGCCGATAGAATTCGAGCCGTACTAGAACCTTTATTGAAGGGCGAAAAACCACACCTAGAAGGACGCGACTTATTGAAGTTTGGTTAGTTCAAAGGGCATGGGGCATAGGGCATAGGGCATAGGTTATTTTTTCCCTGCTTCCGCACCTCCCTTATCTCCCTTATCTCCCTCATCTCCCTCATCTCCCTCATCTCCCAATCCCCACTCCCCAACCCCAACAACATTTATGTCTCAAAAAATCATCATCGATCCAGTCACCCGTATTGAAGGACACGCCAAAATATCGATTTATTTGGATGATACGGGACAAGTTAGCGATGCAAGGTTCCATGTTACCGAGTTTCGCGGATTTGAAAAATTTTGTGAAGGTCGTCCTTTCTGGGAAATGCCAGGAATTACGGCGCGCATTTGTGGTATTTGTCCAGTAAGTCACCTATTAGCTTCTGCGAAAGCAGGCGATCGCCTCCTCTCGGTGACAATTCCGAAAACCGCAGAAAAACTGCGTCGCCTCATGAATTTGGGGCAAATTGTCCAATCTCATGCTTTGAGCTTCTTCCACCTCAGCGGCCCGGATTTACTCTTAGGGATGGATAGCGATCCCCAAAAACGCAACGTTTTTGGTTTAATTGCTGCTGAACCAGAAATTGCCCGTGGCGGTATCCGCTTGCGCCAATTTGGACAGGAAATTATTGAAATTTTAGGCGGGCGGAAAATTCACCCATCCTGGGCGGTTCCCGGTGGTGTGCGCGAACCCTTATCCGCAGAAGGACGCGCCCATATTCAAAGCCGCATTCCCGAAGCGCGAGAAACAGTCATCAATGCATTAGGAATGTTCAAGAAGTTACTTGAACCTTATGAGAAAGAAGCCCAAACTTTTGGTAATTTCCCCAGCTTATTTATGGGGTTAGTCACACCTGAAGGTTTATGGGAAAATTACGACGGCAATCTGCGGTTTGTAGACAGCGACGGCAATATTATTGCTGATAAACTCGATCCTAGTCGCTATTACGAATTTATTGGCGAAATCGTCCAGCCTGATTCTTATTTAAAATCTCCTTACTATCGTCCTTTAGGTTTTCCTAACGGCAATGGTAATCAGTCAGAAAGTGGTATGTATCGAGTCGGGCCGTTAGCGAGGTTAAATGTTTGTAGCCATATCGGTACGCCTTTAGCTGATGCAGAGTTAAAAGAATTTCGAGATAAAGGTAAAGGCACAGTTACCTCATCATTCTTCTATCATTACGCTAGATTGATTGAAATTTTGGCATCAATTGAGCGCATTGAAATTCTCCTTGATGACCCAGATATTTTATCAACTCGACTCCGTGCTGATGCGGGAATAAACCAATTAGAAACCGTCGGTGTTAGTGAAGCACCACGCGGCACATTATTCCATTTTTATCAAATAGATGAAGATGGCTTAATTCAAAAAGCTAACTTAATTATTGCCACAGGTCAGAATAATTTAGCGATGAATCGCACCGTCGCCCAAATTGCTAAACATTTTATTCATGGCCCAGAAATTCCCGAAGGAATGTTAAACCGTGTGGAAGCAGGTATTCGTGCTTTTGACCCTTGTTTAAGCTGTTCAACTCATGCAGTGGGACAAATGCCATTGCATATTGAATTAGTTGGTGTTGATGGTACAGTTGTCAAAGAAGTTTGGCGGGATTAATCCTTTTTTAATTCGTAATTAATGCGAATTGTAGGGTGCGTTGTCGCGCAGCGCACCATTAACCAATACTAAGCTAAACCAAATCTAGTTTGCATAATCTGAAATTGTTTGTATATTTCATGTGGGGTGGGCATCTTGCCCGCCCAATATATGCAAATTAAATGTGGAACAGTTTACCCAGATTCCCGAATTTAAATAACAATTCTAGCACCTAACGCACCGCCTCATGGATGGTGCATTACGGCTAAATTACATTGTTGCTAAGATCCAAATCCTTTCATAGCCGTAACACACCCTACTCAAGATTTACTAATATTTAATATTCTTAAATCAAGTTATATCTCTTCCCTCTGCAACCAGTAATTTCAGCTATCAATTAAGAAAATATTATAAAAATAATTAATGTGATAAAACTCATATATGTAGTTTCCGAAAATATAACTGTAGTTACAGTTTTTTGATTTTTTAAGATGCTGAGATTAAGTTTTTCTATAAAACTATCTAAACAGCTACTTCTCACGCAATTTGCTATTGACAGATAATGTCTCAAACGAGTTAACTTTATTTGTACCGACCTACATCCTCACAAGTTCCTCAAGTTTTTTACTTAACTTAACAATAGATGAGGCAGAGTGAAAAACAATGAGTAATGTAGTAGCAATCGGTTATGGTAATGACTTACGTAGTGATGATGGTATTGGACAACGTGTAGCTCATGCCTTGGATTTTAACAACGTCAAATCTCTGGCTGTTCATCAACTCACTCCAGAACTTGCAGATACTTTAGCAAGTGCTGATTTAGCAATTTTTATTGATGCTTGTGTAGCTTCCGAAAGTACTGAAGTGCAAGTAAAACCCCTCTCTCCAGAATTTTCCAACGTTATCGCCGGACACACAGCAGATCCGCGATCGCTTTTAGCATTAACACAAGCACTTTATGGTTATTGTCCCCCAGCTTGGTGGGTAATCGTCCCAGGAGAAAATTTTGCCATAGGCGATCGCCTTTCAGAATTTGCAGAAACAGGCGTGGCGATCGCTTTAGAAAAAATTACGCAAATTATTAATCAAGATTACAGGTAGTCGCAACTCATGCAAAATACACTAAATTCAATTATCGAACCTGCCTACGATATTCTCCGCACTGAGAAAGCTAATCCCCTCGATTTCATCTTTGCACCGCGCAATGTCGCTGTAATTGGTGCTACCGAAAAACAAGGTAGTGTCGGACGGACTTTGTTATGGAATTTAATTAGCAGCCCTTTTGGTGGTACTGTTTTTCCCGTCAATCCTAAACGTAATAGCATCCTGGGAATCAAAGCTTACCCAACAATTTTTGATGTCCCAGAAAAAGTAGATTTGGCAGTAATTGCTACCCCAGCAGCCACAGTTCCCAGGATTATTGCTGATTGCGTCAAAGTAGGCGTAAAAAGCGCCATTATCCTCAGCGCAGGTTTTAAAGAAGCAGGGCCAGAAGGCATCGCCTTGGAACAGCAAATTCTGCAACAAGCCCGTCTCGGTAATATGCGGATCGTTGGCCCCAACTGCTTGGGTGTGATGAGTCCCCAATCTGGGCTGAATGCTACCTTTGCTAGTGCGATGGCGCGTCCTGGTAACGTCGGTTTTATTAGTCAAAGTGGTGCGCTTTGCACAGCCATTCTCGATTGGAGTTTCCGGGAAAATGTTGGTTTTAGTGCCTTCGTTTCCCTTGGTTCGATGCTAGATGTGGGCTGGGGCGATTTAATTTATTATCTTGGTGACGATCCCCATACAAAAAGTATTGTAATTTACATGGAATCCGTGGGTGATGCCCGGTCATTCCTCTCAGCAGCTAGAGAAGTAGCTTTAACTAAACCAATTATTGTTATTAAAGCCGGTCGTACCGAAGCCGCCGCTAAAGCCGCCGCGTCCCACACGGGAGCATTAGCAGGTAGTGATAAAGTTTTAGATGCCGCTTTCCGTCGTTGTGGAGTGCTACGCGTCAACAGTATCTCTGACTTGTTTGATATGGCAGAGGTGCTAGCCAAACAACCCCGTCCCAAAGGCCCCCGCCTCACAATTCTCACCAACGCCGGCGGCCCTGGTGTACTGGCTACCGATGCGTTAATTTCATCAGGTGGCGAAGTTGCACCCATTTCCGAACAAACTCGCACGTCCCTCAACGAATTTTTACCCGCCCATTGGAGTCACGACAACCCTGTTGATATTCTGGGTGATGCCGATCCTCAAAGATATACCAAAGCTTTAGAAATTGCGGCTCAAGATCCCAATAGTGATGGCTTATTGGTGATTCTCACACCACAATCGATGACAGATCCCACCGCCACAGCCGAACAACTGAAGCACTATGTAGAAACTTCACAGCAAAAATCTCAACCAGCTAAACCCATCCTGGCAAGTTGGATGGGAGGCGCAGATGTGTCAGATGGAGAGATGATTTTAAATCGTCAAAGTATCCCTACTTACGCTTATCCAGATACGGCGGCGCGTGTATTTAGCTATATGTGGCAGTCTAGTTATAACTTGCGCGGTATCTACGAAACCCCTGTATTACCTACCGTAAATTCTGCTTCCGGTATCCCCAATCGCCAATATGTGAATAAAATCATCCAAACTGCCAGACTCGCAGGACGGACGATTCTCACCGAGTTTGAATCTAAGGAAATCTTAGCAGCTTACGGCATTCCTGTAGTTGGTACTTGTATTGCCCGTAATGAAGAACAAGCGGTTGAATGTGCGGAAAAATTAGGCTATCCTGTCGTGCTGAAGCTGTTTTCCCACATTATTACCCATAAAACCGATGTCGGCGGCGTGCAATTAAATATCACCGATGCAGAATCCGTCAGACGCGCTTACCGTGCCATTGAATCTGCCTTACAAGAGAAGGTACAAACCGATCCGCATTACGCAAAACTCGGCAGCGAAAATCCAGATATCTTCCTGGGTGTTACCGTGCAGCCAATGGTAAAAACCCACGGTTACGAACTGATTATCGGTAGTAGCCTCGATCCGCAATTTGGGCCAGTATTACTATTTGGTACAGGCGGACAACTAGTAGAAGTTTTCCAAGATAGAGCGATCGCACTCCCACCTCTCAACTCTACCCTAGCGCGGCGGATGATGGAACAAACACAGATTTACAAAGCACTCACAGGCGTTAGAGGGCGTAAGAGCGTAGATATGGAAGCTTTAGAACAATTAATGGTGGCATTTAGCCAATTAGTTGTCGAACAACGCTGGATTAAGGAAATTGATATTAACCCCTTACTAGCTTCCGAAGAACAATTAATTGCTTTAGATGGGCGGATTATCCTTCACGATGCCGATATTACAGAGGAGCAACTACCAAAATTAGCGATTCGCCCCTATCCTACACAATATATCGGACGATGGACGCTGAAAAATCAAACTCCAGTTACTATCCGTCCCATCCGTCCCGAAGATGAACCGTTAATGGTGCAATTCCACCACACCCTCTCTGAGGAAAGCGTTTATTTCCGATATTTTCATCTAATTAAATTAAGTCAACGAGTCGCCCACGATCGCCTCACACGTATCTGCTTTATCGACTACGATCGCGAAATTGCCTTAGTCGTAGAATCGCAAAACTCTACCAAAGAAGCCAAAGAAATCTTAGCAGTAGGGCGGTTAAGTAAAGTACATGGCACCAACACCGCCGAATTTGCCATTGTCGTTAGCGATCGCGTGCAATGTCAAGGTGTAGGTACAGAATTACTCAGACGACTCATCGAAATTGGGCGAGATGAGCAACTCAGTAAAATTACTGCTGACATCTTAGCGGAAAATCATGGAATGCAAAAAGTCTGCGAAAAACTTGGTTTCCGCATTCAACGCACCGCAGATCCCACAGTAGTTAAAGCCGAATTTGATTTGTAGTCAATTGTCCTCTCTTACAAAGTTCTGAGCGGAGGTTTCCTCCGCTCAACGCCAGTTCGTTCAAGTCGGAAAACCCCTTCGGATTCGGCAGTCCACTCGGCGGTATAGCCTCACGTGTGGCTGCACTCACCGCCCACACGACTCAATACTTGTCGGTTAAGGGGAAAAGGGGAAGGGTAAAAGGGGCAAGAAAAAACCTTTAACCCTTACCCTTTCACCTTTTCCCCAAACCAAATTCCGAGTTGAAAATCCTTAACCGAGCAGTATTGCCACACGACTGGCTCGACTTTGCGCTTTGTCATTCGTTATTTGTAATTAGCCAAATTTCCCTACTAGATTGAATTTAATGATCAACAAAAAAATTAACACTAATTTTGGAGGGGGTTTGAGGGATTGTCCCCCAATTGAGCTGGCTTTTTTAATAACTGACAAATCAATCGCTAATAATCTTAACCCAAGCGTATTGCGCTACTAAGCAACTTGAAAATTAAAGCTGAGGGTTGCCCAATGATTCACATCTAATACATAAGAGTCAGCAGCAGTACCGTTAATTTCTGCTTTTACAGAACTAGCATTATGTAAATCTTGTAGTAAGGCTTGGGCGACTTCTAAGGGATTTAATAATGGGCCGATGGGTTGTTGATCTGTCGTCTGATTTTTAGCAGTTTCCAATGTAGTTAGGGTTTCATTGAAGGGACTGGTGCTAAAAATTAGTTGATGTTCGCATTCATAAGCTGGGCCAGGAATTACCCATTCAGCCGCCGCAGCGCTTTGTGGTAAGGTAAATGTTTCACCTGGGGCAATAACTAATTGTTTCACCAAGGGTTTGCTTGGGGAAATGTTCGGTTCTGAAGAAGTTTGCCAGGGATAAAATGCGATCGCACTTCTGTTATTCTTTAATCCCAGCAAAATTAAATATACGGCGCGATCGCCTAAATTTTGTAAGCGATATTGCAATTTACTACCAATGGGTACAATCCCTGTGCTGGGTGATTTGTTGGTTGCAGTTTCATTACCTAAAGTCCGCATGGTTTCTCGTTGCATCACCACACGCGGCGCTAAAGTATTAATAATCTCCAGACTGGCTTTAATAGCTAACCGTGAAGAGCCTTCATTTTCTGTAAGTCGCCATAACTTAGCTGCTAACAAGGTGGGTAATTTCGGCCCCAACCTTTGCACTGCGATTTTTACCGCTTCTCCGGGTTCGCCAGCAATGTTGGGTATAGCTTCGCCACTGAGAGAAAATAAACTGTAGCATGTAGGTGTTGGCGAAAGTTTGCCAAATAGATAATCTGCTGGTTGTTCTCCCGCCACGACAGCAGAAACATGGGCTATTGAAGCAAAGGCGCTAGTAGCATCTACTCGTTCAATTCTCTCTAGTGCCGTATCTAAAGCCACAATTAAACTAATATTGCGGGGTAAAACACGCACAGTTTCTTGTACCAATTGCCCTACTTGTAAAGGATTCGTAGGATTAACATTGGAAAGTTGTGCTTTAGCTGTTAACCCAGCACGCGATCGCAATATTAGCGGTTCTCCAGTAACTAAGCTAAATCGGGAGTTAATACTGTAGTTTTCCAATACTTGGGGTGGTAATCCCGCTAACCATAAACTCACGGTTTTGCCATCTTCTTCTATGGCTGTAATTGCACCTTCACCCCCAACTGAGGTATCAGGAGCAAAATTATCGCCAATGAAAACAGCTTGGGGATTTTTCTTGCTACTGACTAAAGCTGGCTGCTGCTTGCTACCCAGCTTACGCATCGCCGTTTCTACTTGAGAAAGGCTGACTTGAATTGTCTTAGTCGGTGTAACTTCCCATAGATATTGCGTTAAAGCGTAGGTAAATAACCCCGCGCTAAAACCTGATAGCAAAACTTCCCGCGCGGCTTGCTGGGAATCGCCTGTGGCGGACAATAGCAAGGGTGGGGTAACTTCTCCCTTAATGAGAGAATTTTGCGTTTTTAGCTGTTTAAGAAATTCCAGTTCTGCTGTTGCTAGCTGACTATCTACTTCGGGACGGGAACGTACTCTTAAGCCTGGTAACCCAGCACTATTTGGTGCATAGTAGCTAGTATCTAATACCGCAGTGACCCGATCTGTAGAGAGCGATCGCAACAATAATAATAAAGTTTCTTCTAATAAATAATTGCTATTTTGACTATTTTGTGTATTAACTGCGATGAGAGCATTTTGCACTTGATCGGCTTCTATATTGATGCGAGTACCGTAGCCGCTAAAGTGAAATACTACAACATCACCTGTTCTCGCTTGCTTACCCAGATGTTCTAAAAAAGCAGCTTCAATAAATTCTCGGTTAGCTTGTTCCTCTGTTAACGTGAGGATATTGGCTGCGGGGAAGCCAAAGCGATGCATCAGCAATTCTTTTTGCAGTTCAACATCAGTCAAACACCCACTCAGGGCAGGATTTTGGGAGTATTGATTAATGCCAATCAACAATGCCAACTTACGCACACTAGGTTGCGCCAACGCTTGGTAATAGCGATTTCCCCAGTTCAACCACTCAGCTTCAGTTATACCCAAAACTGTGAGAGTTGAACCAATCCGTTGTAAAAAAGTCCGACGCTTCATAAATTCGCTATCAGCCCTCAGCCCATCAGCATAACAGCTTAAAGGGCTAAAGCCTGTAGTGTAAAGTTAAACTCGATACTGTTTTGCAATAGCAAGGGGCATGGGGCATGGGGCATTGGGCATGGGGCATTGGGCATTGGTAATGGGTAATGGGTAATTGGGATATCTCCCTCATCTTCCTCATCTCCCCCAACCCCCAGTCCCCAGTCCCCAGTCCCCAATCCCGAGTCCCTAAGCCAAAACTTGCACTTTCATTGCTCTTGCTAACTCCGCTGCTACCTCTGGACGAGAAAATTCTGGGGGAGGTAGTTCACCCCGGCGCAGCATTTCTCTGACTTTGGTTCCTGATAGGTGGACGCGTTCTTCTGGTTTACTGGGACTAGTTTTGGTTGTCGCCATTTGTTTGGTACGCGTACAGTAAAACGCGTGTTCAAACATCATGGGGACAATCCCTAATTCACCAGGCTCAAATTCATCAAAGATGTATTGAGCATCGTAGGTGCCATAGTAATCACCAACGCCTGCATGATCGCGTCCCACAATAAAGTGAGTACAACCGTAGTTCTTGCGGACTAAAGCATGGAAAATGGCTTCTCTGGGGCCAGCGTAACGCATAGCGGCTGGGTTAATTGCCAAAATCACCCGATCCACAGGATAGTAATGTTCCAGCAAAATTTCATAGCAGCGCATCCGCACATCAGCCGGGATGTCATCTTCTTTTGTTGCCCCTACTAATGGGTGCAAAAATAGACCATCTACGGTTTCCAAAGCGCACTTTTGAATATATTCATGGGCGCGGTGGATGGGATTACGAGTTTGAAAGCCAACAATAGTTTTCCAGCCTTTGGTTTGGAACATTTGCCGAGATGCGGCAGGATCGATTTGGTAGGCGGGAAAATGAGGATGGGAATCGCGTTGTAATAGCCAGACATCACCAGCCAGATTTACAGACCCTTGGTTATAGAGTACTTGCACGCCTGGATGTTTAGCATCATCAGTGCGATAGACATTAATAGCTTCGCGGGTTTTGTCGTAGGTATACTTTTGGGATAGCTGTAAAACCCCGATATACTCGCCATTGGGGTTATCCAGACGAATTAAGCCACCTTCCTGGAGTGGAGAAGCTACTTCTTCGGTTACCGACAGTGTAATAGGAATTGACCACACAAGACCGTTAGCTAGGCGCATTTCTGTAACCACGCGATCGTAGTCTTCCTGGTTCATAAAACCTGTGAGTGGACTAAAACCGCCGATCGCAATCATCTCTAAATCAGAAACGGCTCGCTCGTCAAGTTGCACTCTTGGCAAAAACTCAGCCTTTGAGAGAAACTCTTCTCTTTGTTCTGGTGTGGCAATGCGATTAACCAACTGTCCACCGTGCGGGGCTATGGCTTCTGGATGGTGACTCAACGTAATCCCCTCTTTGAGTTAAGGTAATTGTTTCAAACTATGTACTAACTTATCAAAATGCTGACACACAGATAAAAAGAGTTTCGGAAATTACTACAACATGGTTAAAATTAATGGGACAGATAGTAGCGTGTTACGGCTATGAAGGTATTTGGGACTGAGAAACAATAGGAATTAGCAGTAACGCACCATATTACACGGCGGTGCATTAGGCGCAAGATTAGTGATTTTGTGACCAACCATATCGAGAATATGCGCCTAACACACCCTACATTAATTACTTTAATTACTCGATAAATAACCTTTCAAAGCTTACATCGATTAGGAAAACTATTAGCCTATTAACAGGTTAGTAATCTAATAGTTATGAAAACACTGGCAATATTCCCCCTTTGGATGGAGGAAAAACTCCCTACTCGCGGTAGAGCCAACTAAATGATTACAAAGGTTATTCTGAATCATATCAAAGGCTAAGTAACAAATAAAACACAATTTCAAAAATCAAATTTTTCATTTATCTGAAAAGTTTTGGTTAATGCAAAGTCTTGTTTGTCAATATTTCCTAGTCGAGGAGTGGAATAAAAGGTTATGAATAATCCAAGCGATCGCGAAAGCTATCACAGTGAAAATAGGCAAGAATCTTATACAGATGCTAACGGTGAGACTCGTACTCACGTGCAGAGAACTACGGAAACAGTTAACAACACGGGTAATTATAATTCCTATGGAAGTGGTTATGTAACCGGTCGCAACGCTGAACGCAGATATCAACAAGCGAATTTAGTAGAGCGTGATAATAGTAATACTGCTAATGGTTTATTGTTAGGTGTCATCCTAGCTTCTTTAGTTACCTTGGGTGCAGCCGCATTCTGGTATTTCAACCAGCGTAACAATGAACCTGTGAACAATGCTGCGCCAGTATTCGTTCCTGTACCATCTAGTGCTAGTCCTTCCCCTGCTGCTAGTCAATCTCCTCAAACAAAAACCACAATCATTGAAAGAACCAGAGAAGTACCTGTTGTAATTCCTCAACAGTCTCCTCCTTCACAATCTGCGCCTTCACAACCAAATATTAATATTACTGTTCCATCTCAACGACCTGCTGCTGAAAGAGTTCCATCTGCATCGCCATCAACATCGACTCCCAGCCAGCAAAGTCCAACCGATAACTCTTCTACTCAAGATAAGAGCAGCGATACACTGACAAATTCTCCACTTAAGGGAGCAGGTCAGTCAAACACCGACTCTAACAGTGGTACTTCGTCTTCTGGAGATAGTAAGACTGGTCAGTAGGTGTTTGTCGTTGGGGAAGGGGGAAGGGGGAAGGGTTAATGGGTAATGGGTAATGGGTAATGGGTAATTGGTTTTTGTTCTCCTCATCCCCCTCATCTCCATCATCTTCCTCATCTCTATCTCTCAAACACCAAACCCCGCTTATTAAGAAAAATTGCCAAAATGTTGCGGTAAATTAACAGCGATCAAGTTTAGTAAATATGTGGTTCAGTAGAGTAAAGTAGGTGCTACATTAAGAACAAGGTACAAAAAGGTTAAAAGTTCACCAACAAACCTTTAAATTAGAGCCTGTGCCTCCTGCTCTAATGTTCTCGCAATCACTGCTCAGTTGTAGCATCCATTGAAAGTGTTTTCGCCTTAATCTCATCGATTATCCTTTTGGAGGTGATTGAACGCACAGCCAGAAATGCCTGCCTAGTTGGATCAAGGATGCACAAATGGTTTCTGGAGAGAGCGATTGCGAAGATTGTTTACAGTCCACATTAGTTGTAGCTATTTTCCTCTGAATTTTAGAATTTTCTCGAAACAATTGCATTTTTCATCAACCGCCTGAAGCTGCTGATATTCTTCCATCGTAGCTTGAGGCGGTTAAATGTGTTTAAAGGTTGACTATGGAATGTTGGCTGTTGATAGCCAGAAAGAGAAAATGTGCAGAGTTCCAGCAAGAGTATCCGAATAAATGAAATGTTTCTGGACTATTCACGAATTAAGGTAATTACAGTTACTTCTGGCGGACAAAATAAGCGTCCTGGTCGATAAGTTCCTAAGCCACGATTGATATATAACTGATTACTGCCAACTTTGTGAAATCCTTGGGCCCATTCCCAATATCGCACTACTGTAGAGAAATCCCCAAGGAAAAAAGATACCCAACTCCGCAATTTTTTGGGTAGTTTCTTCAGCAGCTTTTTATAATGAAACACCAAAGGGCCAATACCTGGTATGACTATATGACCTCCGTGGGTATGACCAGATAGCTGTAAATCTACTCGCCATTGTTGCAATATCTTAGCAGTATCGGGGTTATGGGATAAAACAATGCGGGGTGTGGCGGAGTCTAGTTGATTCATTACTGGTGCTGGGTGAAATTCTCTTGACCAATAATCAGCTAATCCGATAAATGGTAATTCTGCGCCTACAGGATAAGCGATTTCATTCCACAAGACATTAACTCCAATCTTAGTAAATGCATTTGTTACTTCTGCTTTGGAGTGGCTGTAATGGATGTCATGGTTACCAAGTATGGCATAGACTCCATAACGGCTTTCTAGATATTTGAGACGTTGGGTTAATTTATGAATCGGAGTCGGATCGTCCGTTACATAGTCACCAGTTAAGACTACTACATCAGGTTCGGCTTCATTAGTCAGTGCGATCGCTTCTTCTAACATCTCATCCGATAATCGCAAACCATCGTAATGAAAATCTGATAACTGAACTAACTTTAAGCCTTCTAAAGATACAGGTAAGTCTGTAATCTTAACCGTTAGTTTATCTACTCTTAAATGTCCTGTAAATAACCAGTGCATAACTTAATAGACACTCCTCATAGCAGCGCTTACAGCTTACCAAAAAATAAAATATATCTTAAATTAAGAATTCTTTAGAATGGGTATCAATACTTGATAGTTAAAATGTAGACAGTTGACTGCTGACTGTTGACTGGTAATGAGTATCTGTTTTAGCTTGAATAAACATTGGTGTTTGCTTGAGCAAGATTCAATCTATTTAATTAAATTAATTTTTTGGTTGGCTATTCATTTAAAAATTACTGACTTTGTAGGGTGATGATAGTCACTTCTGGGCGACAAAATAAACGTCCTGGTAAATAAGTACCTAACCCACGATTGACATATAATTGATTTTTGCCTATTTGATGTAAACCCTGTGCCCATTCCCAATGTCTTACTGTATAGTTACTCACTTGCAAAAATGGCATAAATTGACGCACTTTTTTAGGAATTTTTTGCACAATTTTTCTGTAATATGCTAATGCTGGGCCAAATCTGGGAATTACGATTTGACCACCATGAGTATGACCAGATAATTGCAAATCTATACGCCATGCTTGCAATAATTCTGCAGTATCAGGGTTGTGAGACAGCACAATCCGCGGAATATCAGGATCTAGCTGATTCATGACTGGTACAGGGTTAAATTCTTGCGAGTAACGATCTGCTAACCCTACTAATGGCAATTCTTTTCCTAGGGGATAAGCGATGTCATTCCAAAGAACAGGAACACCAATTTTATTGAAAGCATCTGTAATTTCTGCTCTTGAGTGTTGATAACATATATCGTGGTTGCCCAGTATGGCATAAATACCTGTACGACTTTGGAGATTTTTCAGCCTTAGCACTAGCTTGTGAATTGGTTGTGGGCTTCTGTTAACATAGTCTCCAGTCAATAATACTAAATCTGGTTGGGCTTGGTTGCTAACTGCGATCGCCTGTTCTAACATCGCTTCCGATAGCCCAAAACCATCGTAATGAAAATCTGACATCTGCACCAGCTTTTTACCTTTTAAAGATGCAGGTAAGTCTGCAATCTTAACCGTCAATTTTTCTGTACTCAACGGCCCTGATAGTAACCAGTGCATAGCGCGCTTAATCATCCTAACTATTAGCGCTTATAGCTTAACTAAAAATTCTGCGATCGCCTGTTCAACTAAAACAACTTCTTGAAAACTTCATGAATTATATAATTTGTTTACGTATTTGTACTTAAAAATTTTAATGAGTATTTACTTGAGGCTGTGGTTTGCTGAGGTAGATTCCCGCTAGACTTCTTTTTATAAGCGGAATAAAATAATACTAAATTGAAATTTTAATAGAAAGTAATTAATATTACATTTTCAATGTCTACTATTCAAATATTGCTTATTTATACACCATTAAATTAACAATTCCAAAAGCTTTAGTTTATGACATCATCTTTAGAGAAAGCATACATTCAAGACTATATACATTTTGAGCAGCATGTAGCAAAACTAATGCATAAGGCTGGCTGGAAAGTTGAAACTGCTAAACCTAACCAGCGTGGTTATGATTTAGTGATCAAAAAAGACAATTTAGTATGTGCTGTTCAGGTGAAATGGCTAAAAAATAATGTGACTGCACCCCAGCTTTTAGGCTTTGCTAATTTTTTAGATTCTAATGAAGGTCAGGAATTTAATTTTGGTTGCTTTATTACTACAAAAGGTTTTGGTGGGCCAGCACAGGCATTAATCAGATCTTGGAATAAAAATACTAAAATACGCTGTGGTATTGCTTTGGAAAATAAGCTGGAGATGGTTGATGGTATTCCTTCTGATATTTATGTAGGTGATATAAACCCTAATGGCAAAGATTCCACAAGAAAAGTTTATTTTGGAGTTTTTACTTGCAAAGGAGGGGTAGGGAAAACGACCGTAGCAGCACACTTAGCTGGAGCATTAGCTCTACAAGGATTTAATATTGCTCTGGTGGATTTAGATCCAGAAGAAAATCTGCAAAAGTTAGTAGGCGATGGCGTTTTTGTTCCTAATCCACAAGGTGTCGGTACAACTATTCAAGTATTTGATGGCAATGATTGGCATGAAGATTCTGCTCGTGATTGTCAAATAGTGATTTGCGATTGCTCGCCTGCACTAGAACGTAATCCCCAAGAGATAGTTAAGCGATTAGATTATTGCATTATTCCCACAACATTAAATCCTTTGGGAATTAACAAGCATGGCAAAGTAATTCAAGCAACTGTTGAAGAAATACGCGATATTAATAAAACCGCTCATTTATTTGTCCTGGTCAATAACTTTAAAGACCCTGGTATCAGACGTTTCAAGCTTCTAAAAGATGTCTATTTTGATGCTTATAAGGAAATTAGTAAGACAGATGATAAGTTTCATTGTATAAATCCAGAAGAAGTTTGTATTCGGGCTAGCGACCTACTTTATTACTGGGGTATTCATATTATTGAAAATCCAGCAAATCCTGCCAGTAGATTAGCATTTGATCTTATAGGTGGAAGATGCTATCCGCGGGAAGATTTTATAAAATTAGCTGATTACATTGAAACGAAAGCTGGTATAGGAGTTTTGCGGGCTAACTGAGTTGAATTCTCTTGATGATGACGACACAACCAGCTGCTATAAAAAAAGCTAATTCAGAGAGCAAAAAAGCGAGTAATGATGTAAAAAATTCATATTTAATTAAAATTGCGACGATAGCAGTAGCGCCAGCACCACCACCAAAATATAAACCAGTGGCTAAACCTGCTTGCTGTGGAGAAACTTTTCCTAAGCAAAATGGAATCATGCTGACAAAAAGTAGCCCATAGCTAACACCAAAACCAAGTATATAAGCTACGACTAAATTATCAATATCGTTTAATAATGCCAGTCCCATTAAGCCTGTCATTGAGCCTAAGCCTAGTAACAAGACTTTATTAGTACCTATTTGGGCTGTCAATTCTCCCAAAATTACTGAAGACATTGCAGATACTAAAAGTATGCCAGAGGTAATAAATTCTAGCCTGAGTCCGGGTAGTTGAGCTTGTAAAACTTGCGGGAACATTGACATGAGCAGATTGACTTCTAATCCTGCTCCAAAACCAATCACAAAAATTAAAAATAATAATAAAGCAGGAGCCTTAGGAGATAAATCTTCATTGAGCGGATACTCTATTAAAAAATATGGGGAAGTAAGCGATCGCAAAATATATGCACCCATCACTAAAGCGATCGCACCTAATAGGAAAGTAATTGATGCGCCGATACTATTAATAAATTTATGGAAAAATGGCCCAATCGCTCCAACCGAGCCAAAGACAAATACTAAAGCAGCATTAGCTTGTGGTAATTCCGTCACTGGTGCTAACTGTGTGAGTAGTGCGATCGCAGGGCCACGAAAAATAATCATTGCAATTACCCAAACTGTCATCAGTACAGGAATTAACCAACGTACACCCCCTTGTAAATTTTGTTCCATTAACAGCGAGATAATTACGAAAATCAAACCCGCTAGAATTACCCCTACACTAATCATGGGTAAGCGATTACCCCAACGCTGCTGAATGCGATCGGAAAATCTTCCTACAAAGGGTTCAATAAATGTGGCGAGTAACCCTTGGATTATCCCCAGCCAAGCGGCTAATTCTCCAAATTTGAGTTTCTGTAAAATTTTTGGTTGATAAAAACTATAAGCCATCCAACTGAGCATAATTGCGGCTAGTAAAGCCGCTAATCCCCAAACTTGTCGCCATAAAATTTCAGTCGGACGGGAATCGAAAGATTTAACCATGCTTTTGTTTTACTCTTTTATATCAGCGGTGCGATTTTAGGACAAGTCTGATAGGAAAAAAGGCATGATAAATTGCATAATTCTGGGGTAAGCCAGGTATTAAGGAAAAGGAGACAAGGGTAAATAACCAATGAAAAATAATTATTGTTTGTCAGTCATGAACAAACAACTTATCCTATCAGCAAAGATATTTTGCCGGAATTAAAGTAATATTTTTAACTTTAGCTTGTGATTATAACCGTGACTCTACAGAAGAGCCAAGGGTAAAATCTCCTCAATTACTTGCTGTGCGATCAATAATTTTTATTCTATAACCGTTGTACTAAAACCACACGGGGGTTAGACCTAACATTGTCAAGTAATTTTATGTATAAATTTATGTTTTTGTTTTATATTAGCTACTATTAATTGCGCCTTATATAATTTCATTTTTATCAGCATACATATAATTTAATTAGGTATTTATCATTGCTAAACACTAAGAATCAAAACGTTTATAACTGTTCCATCAAGAAAAATATTTATGCGTAAGACGACGCAATCTAATACTACTTGATTAAGCGTTTGGAACTCAAAATTGGTTTTGGTAAAAGGTTAAAGGCTAAGGGTTAAAGGTTTTGACTTTCCTTTTCCCATTTCCCTTTTTCCCCTTAACCAAAAAGTATTTCATCCAGGTTATTAGCTGTTAATTAGTGAATCAAAAATTACTGTTATTTGCTCAATTTATCTATCAAATTTTCTGTCTGCTGTAGATTGACTAAAGTATTCGCGCATAAAATGCCAGATGCAGCAACAGCCGGGACACCAATTCCGGGGATAGTGCTATCACCAACGCGATATAAACCCTGGATTGGCGTGTGTGTGCTGGGAAACATTCCTTGAGTCGCAGCAATAGCTGGGCCATAGGTTCCTCGATATCTGCGGAGATAATGAGCATGGGTAAGGGGTGTACCGATGAGTTCCACGACTACGCGCTCTCGGATATCGGGGATAATGCGCTCTAAAGCGCGGTATAAAGATTGTGCTTTCTGGCGTTTCTTGTCTGCATAATCTTGATTTCGTTCCCAGCCAGTGTAAGGTTCCAAGGTGTAAGCATGAACTACATGATGTTCCTCTGGCGCGAGTGTAGTATCCCACACTGTCGGCATCGAAATCATGCAAGTATTCCCTGGAATTGTAATATCTTGATGGGAATCTTGGACTACTACATGATGTCCGGTTAACTTCTCTAAACCATCTGCCTTGATACCTAAATGCAAATGCATAAAACTATCAACGGCTGGGGTATCTAAAGCTGCTTGGCGGAAAGTAGCAGGTAAATCTTCGGGACGTAGCAAATGATTGTAAGTATCCCAAATACTCGCATTGGAAATGACAATTGGCGATCGCAAAATTTCACCTGTCGCTAACCTTACACCCACAACTTTGCCTGATTCCACTAAGATTTGCTCGACGTGACACCCTAAACGCAGTTCTCCCCCCCAGCGTTCTAATCCTTTAACTAAAGCTTGAACAATTGCTGCACTTCCCCCAAGGGGATATTCCACCCCCGCACGGGAACGTTCGCCTAACATAAAAGCTACTTCTGGGGCGATTGTGCCATGAGCCTTCAACCCTGAAAGTAAAAAGCATTCTAAATCAATTAACCGCCTTACCCAAGGGTCTTTTACTGTTGCATCCATGACATTCCCGGCTGAACTTTGCACCAGTGGCAAGTAAGGCAACATTTTCAGCAATGATGGTAAGTAACTTTTTATTAATGTGAGTACGACTTGCCAATCTGAGCGCAACGCTAAAGTAGGAATACCCCGCATCGCCTCATACAAGCCTAACAAGCGTGATGTAAACCGTTGCAGTTCTTTTGCGCCTTGGGGTGTAACTCGCTCCACCTCCTGCCAATAACGTTCAGCATCGCTGTAAACTGCAATAGTTCCTTCAGGAAAATGGTAGTGTCCCAAAGGATCATAAGGTATAACTTGAATGGATTCACCAAGCACATCCAAAACTTGTTTGAGCGGATTTAAGCTTTGGGTATCACTCAGACCACAATAGAAAGAAGGGCCAGAATCAAATTCAAATCCCCGTCGTCTAAAACTATGAGCAGCACCACCCGCAATTGTATGACTTTCGCAAACAATTACGCGCTTGCCATAACGAGCCAGTAAACCCGCAGTACACAAACCACCGATACCGCTACCAATTACAATGACATCACTATCTTGCATTTTTGCCGCTTCGCGCAGTCCAAAGTCAAAAGTCCAGATTAACTTATTATGACTCTTGACCCTTGACCTTTGACCTTTGACTTTTGACCCTTGACTAATGACCAATGACAGAACCATTAATTGAATTAAGAGGCGTGTCTAAGTCCTTTGGTAGTAACAAGGTTTTAGATCGTGTGGATTTGACAATTCATCAGGGAGAAGCACTAGGAATTATTGGCCCTTCTGGGACTGGTAAATCTACAATTTTGCGGGTGATTGCAGGATTGCTAGCTGTGGATGAAGGTGAGATATATGTCCGGGGAGTGCGGCGTACAGGTTTGATTGAGGATGCTGCTGATAGTGTGGGGATTGGGATGGTATTTCAGCAAGCAGCCTTATTTGATTCGCTGACAGTAGAAGAGAATGTGGGGTTTTTACTGTATCAGAATTCCAAAATAGCGCGATCGCGCATTCGCCAACTGGTGAATACAAAATTGGAAATGGTAGGTTTACCGGGAATTGGTGAACTTTATCCATCGGAACTTTCTGGGGGGATGCGAAAACGCGTGAGTTTTGCACGTGCAATTATGTCTAACCCCGAAAGCGATCAACAGGGGCCAGAACTGTTACTCTACGATGAACCAACAGCCGGACTCGACCCCATTGCTTCCACAGTTATCGAAGATTTAATTCGTCATTTGCAATGCTCACAAGGAGTTTGTAGCACTTATGCTATTGTGACCCATCAAGACAGCACAATTCGTCGTACCGCCGATAGAGTGATTTTTCTCTATCAAGGTAGAGTGCAGTGGCAAGGTACAGTTGATGAAATAGATAGCACAGACCATCCATTGATTAGACAATTTATGAGTGGAAGTGTGCAAGGCCCAATTCAGGTCGTCGGCTAGATGGATGGAGGAAAAATATGCGATCGCGAACATTTAGAGAAGGTTCTGTGGGGCTGTTGATCCTAATGGGAGTGGGAGCATTTGGATTAATAGTCATCTGGTTGAATCGCGTTAGCACTAGTCGCGGTTCATACAAGGCAATTGTGGAATTTGCTAATGCGGGCGGGATGCAAAAAGGCGCAACAGTCCGCTACCGTGGCGTGAAAGTGGGCAATATATCCGCAATTCGACCGGGGCCAAATAACATTGAAGTAGAAATTGAAATTCCCCAAGCTGATTTAATCATTCCCAGTAATGTAGTAGTTGAAGCCAATCAGAGTGGATTAATTAGCGAAAGTATCATTGATATCACTCCTAAATCTGCTTTACCTGCTGGGGTTGTTGTTGCTAAACCACGAGATAAAAATTGTGATCCTCAACTAATTATTTGCAATGGTTCACGGCTAAAAGGTCAAGTTGGTATCAGTGTTGATGAACTGATTCGCAGCTCAACTGAGTTAGCAACTGTATATAATAACCCCAAATTTTATAGTAATGTTAACAGGCTATTAGAAAGCTCCACCGCCGCCGCCACTAGCTTGACTGCTCTAACCCGCGACCTCCGGGGTTTGTCAAAAAGCGCTCAAGGTCAATTAGGCACATTTTCCGCTACAGCTACTTCTGTACAACGGGCGACTAATCAATTAACTGCATCTAGTACGAAAACAGTCAATCAACTAGGTTCAGCCGCAACCCAATTTAGTTTGACAGCAAGTCAAGCCAGTCGGCTTTTAACTAACTTAGATAACCTAGTCACAAACAATCGTTCTTCACTGGTTGCGGCTTTAAATAATATTACCGAAACCAGCAACGCTTTACGCACTACAGTTAGCGGCTTATCACCTGCAGTTAATCGCTTAACTCAAGGCGAAGTCATCAGCAATTTAGAAACTCTGTCTGCAAATGCAGCACAAGCATCAGCTAATTTACGCGATGCAACTAGGAGTTTAAACGACCCCAAAAACACTGTGTTGCTGCAACAAACTCTCGATTCTGCAAGAGCCACTTTTGAGAATACTCAAAAAATTACTGCTGATTTAGACGAGTTGACAGGCGATCCCACGTTTAGAAGTAATCTAAGACAATTGGTGAATGGTTTGAGTAACTTAGTATCTTCCACCCAAGATATGCAACAGCAAGTAGAGGTGGCTGCGACCCTAGATTCACTCAAAGCATCAATTAATAAACCAGGTGATAAACCCGATCATCAACCTAATGTTATACTGGCGACTCCAACCATCAAACCAGAGGCGATCACTATTAATCCTTCACCTACCTCTGTTAAAACTGCTGACAAACACTTCCCATCAGCTTTCACTATAACTACACCAGAATCATCTTCAGAAAAGTTATTACAACAACTAAGGCAGTATCAAAAGCAGCGGGAACAGGAGAAGATAGAAGCGAGCAATTAGGGACTGGGGATTAAGGAGATGTAGGGAGATGAGGGAGAACAGGGGGATGAGGGAGAAAAACTTTTGATTCTAGACTATTGACCTTTGACTCTTGACTATTGACCCTTGACCCTTAACTTATGAAAGATAATCAAAATTTTTTCCTGCGTAATATTTGGTATTATGCCTTGCCTAGCGATCGCCTGAAGCCTGGTAAGATGATCGCCCGTACTTTTTTGGGAGAACCAGTATTACTATGTCGTACCCGTGAGGGTAAAGTGTTTGCGGTGCGGGATATTTGTCCCCATCGCGGTATACCTTTAAGCTGCGGTCGCTTTGATGGGCAAGAAGTAGAATGCTGTTATCATGGTTGGCGTTTTGATCATGGGGGAAATTGTACTGTCATTCCTTCTTTAGTTGAAGGGCAAGATGTAGACTTAAATCGCTACAATGTGGAATCTTACGAAGTGAGGGAAACCCAGGGTAATATCTGGATATATATGCCAGAAGCAGGAAAATCTCAAGGCTCGCCTTCAGATATGGAAATTCCGGTGATTCCGGGTTTCGGTGATCAGCCGCCGCAGTTAGTTGAAGTGATGCGGTTTCCCTGTTTTGTCGATCATGCAATCTTAGGTTTGATGGACCCCGCCCATTCGCCCTATGTGCATCGGGTATGGTGGTGGCGTTCTGGACAACTTCACGACGAAATTAAGCAATTTGACCCTTCACCTTATGGGTTTACCATGCGTAAACACCAATTACCCGCTAATACAGGTGCAGCTTATAAGTTCATTGGCGGCGGAATCCCTGAAACCGAAATTTCTTTCAGCATCCCCGGAGTGAGAATCGAAAACACCACAACAGCCAAGCATCAAGTTTGCAACCTGACAGCAATTACACCAATTTCCGAAACAGAATGCGAGGTGAATTTTGCCTTTTATTGGACAGTTCCTTGGGCTGGATTTGCCAAGCCGTTAATTCGTTTATTTACACGCGCCTTTCTTGACCAAGACCGCAGAGTCGTAGAAAAGCAGCAAATTGGTTTAAAGTACGACCCAGTACTGCGATTAATTAAAGATTCCGATGTCCAGGCGCAATGGTATTACCAATTAAAGCGCGAGTATGCCCGTTCTTTGTCTGAAAATCGTCCCTTTGTCAACCCGGTGAAGAGTCAGCTGTTACACTGGCGGGCTTAATTTGGTGTTGAGTTTAAGGATAGCGCATTAAGCGCGCAGGGGGACAGGGGGCAGGGAGCAAGGGGGAGAAAGATTATCCTTGATTGTATTGGGATGCATTAGACTTCTTGCACGAATACAAAACTTACCCTCATCCCCCAGCCCCTTCTCCCGAAATTGGGAGCAGGAGAGCCGATAAGTAGTTAAACAAAATTAATTACAAAATGTCATTGCGAATGGAGCGGAGCGGAATGAAGCAATCGCAAGGGTTGAGATTGCTTCGCTGCGCTCGCAATGACTGTAATTAATTTTGCGTGGTTACTTAGGGCTTGCTGAAAAAGTCATTCCAAGGCAAGAGAAAAATTGACTCAGTAGTCAGGGAAGAGCAAATATAAGTTTTTGTTGTCTGCAATCAAACGGAACATCACTTTTGCTAATAAAAGAAGTGAAAAAAGATGTAATGTTGAAAAATTGGCATAAAAATTCCCAAAAAAGCCGTGAAACAAGGGTAGAAAGATTCATGACTAAAAAAGTAATAGCAATAGCAGTGACAGAGGTATGAGGAAGTTTAGCCATGACTCTACCCAAGCTAAATCTTCGTTTACCTTGTCCGAATTTACCCTCAATAGAGTTACGAATTAGCTCATCTTCTCGTGCTTGTTTCTTTTTTTCAGGACTGACATTTTTAGGTGGTCTCCCTAAAGGTGGCCCACTAATTCTAATTCCTCTTTCTTGACACCAAGAGCGGTTGTCTCTAGTGCGATAAATTTTATCAACATGAACTGATTGAGGATAATACCCGGTGTAGTTTTTGTAGGCTTCTACTTGTGATTTTAAGTCGCCTGATTCGTTAAAATTATCCCAACTAATATGGTCTAAAAATACATAGCCATCATAGCAACTAGCTGAAAGCTTTGCCCCAAACTCTACTTTTTTTCCAGCTTTACCACGGACTATCGGACGAATGTGTGGTTGATTTAAACTGACAATACGGTCTTCTATACTAATTTTTTTATTTTCATATAACCAAAGTTGTTGACGATAAATTTCTGCTACTACCAGTAATTTCTTATATTGCCTATTACTCAGGTTGAAGAGTGACGCACCTAACTCCATTAGCTGCTGAATGTGAACTAAATTTCTTTTGATATATTGTAGTTGCCGTTTAATGGCTTTCCTTCTTTCTTTAATGGTCGGTTTTCTTTTTTTGGCTACCAATAAGTAATTCTTTCTAGCTATATTTCTATAGGTTCTCGGTTTTTTGATACTCTTTAACAAGAGGGAGTTATATAAAATATCTATAATTGTTTCTGTATGCTTTCTGGCTTGATTTAATAATCCTAAGTCTGTGGGATAACTGATATCCGCTGGCGCACAACTCGCATCTAATATTAATTTTCCCCGATTGGTCGGCTCATTTTTTAAATCCTCGGTTTCTGACTTTTTTGATTTTACTTCTACCTCCTCTTTACTTTCTAACACTTGCTTGACTATTTCTCGATTCAGTTTGTTAACTAATTTTATATCTATTCTTTCTCTAAAGTGAACTAACATTGACGCATCAAATGGGGCATTATTGCTATAGCAAGACATTCCTATAAAGTATTGCAGATAGGGATTCTCCCTAATTTGCTCTACTGTCTCCCTATCACTTATGCCTAGTTTTTCTTTAATTATTAATGCCCCTAATGCCATCCTAAATGTTTTGGCTGGCGCGCCCATTTCTGCTGAAAATATTGCTGCGTACTCTGCTTCAAATTCTGACCAAGGTATCATCTCCGCCATGATTACCCAACGGTTATCTGAGGCTAGTTTTCCCCCAAAGGGTAGTTCAAAGTCTTCTGCTGCTGTTTCTTGCTTTTGCGCTTTTCGATACATATCAACGCAACTTGCTACAAGGGTTTTTACTTACTTTATCCTTTTTCCTTGCACTTTATTCTCTTTTGTCCCCCCAAATCTCTTGATTTATCTAGGTTTTTTGTTTATTCTGCAAGCCCTACTTATTAAAGTCCCTCTCCCAAGCATGGGAGAGGGATTTAGGGTGAGGGCAAAGATTCATGCAAGAGGTCTATTGTTAATGTATGGGTCTACACTGGCAATGTATCGGGATGCATTGTTAATGTATGGGCTGACATTGGCAATGTATCGGGTCACATTGTTAATGTATCGGGATGCATTGTTAATGTATGGGGTTACATTGCCTATGTATCGGTTGGCAAAGATAATTCATGAGTGCGATCGCCTAAAATTTTGTTATGGGAAAATCCTATGGCGAGTTGTAAGTTATTTGTGAGAAACTACAAATGAAAAATCGCAGTAGACTAAATTAGTATCAATAACTATGAGTATATCTAATAATCAACTGGCTAATACTCTCAAAAAAGCTTTTCAAGTTTGTACTTTAGAACCCTTGGAAGGTGAAGAAATTGAAAAATATTATGTTGATTTATCAGCAGTACGCAAAACTTCAGCCGTTGATAGCGTTAGTACTATTTTAGATTTTCAAGAACCTGCAGATTTTAGCACTATTTTATTTACTGGTCATCGTGGATGTGGCAAAAGTACCGAGTTAAAGCGCATTCAAAAGCTTTGGGAAAAAACTTATCATGTGATTTATTTAGAAGTCAATGAAGAAACAGATATTAACGATGCCAGCTATACAGATTTATATTTAATTGTGATTAAACAAGTAGAATTTGAATTGAGAAAATTAGGTTTAAATTTTGACGAAAAGCTATTACATAACTTTGAAGAATGGTTTAAAGATATTACAAAAGAAACAGAAGAAACTGTAGAGAAATCGGTCAGCATTGAAGGAGAAGCCACACTGAAGCCAGAAGCGCCATTTATTGCGAAATTAATGGTTAAATTGCTGGCACAAATTAAAGGTTCTGATAAACAAAAAACTACGATTCGCCAAACTTTAGAAAAAGACTTGTCTCGCTTGAAAGCAGATATTAATTTATTGCTAGGTGATGCTTACGTTAAACTGAGAAAAAAATACCCAGATTATAAAGGTCTACTAATTATATTTGATAATCTAGACCGGGTGCCACCTGCAGTTGCTAACCATTTATTTTTTGATTACGCGGCTCAGTTGCAAGAATTGCACTGTACCATTATTTATACAGTACCAATTTCTATTTTGTGTTCCCCTAAAAACCCCTTGGCTTTGTTTGATGGTAATCCCCATATTGTGCCAATGGTGAATATATATGAATTGGATAGGAATACTTGCCATTTAAATTGCAATCAAGCTGGACTAGACGCAACAGCAAGTTTAATAGAAAAGCGCGTAGATATTGCTGCTGTATTTGAATCTCGCCAAGAATTGCTAGAATTAGCCAAAGCTAGTGGTGGTCATGTTCGCCAATTAATGCAAATGATGCGGACTGCTTGTCAAACTGCTAGTACACGCAAGCATCCTAAAATTACGGCTGAAGATGTCACCTATGCTATCAAGCAGCAGCAATTTAGCTTTGAAAGATTTATCCCTGAAGAACATTATTTATATTTAGCTCAGGTATGTATCACGAAAGATGTCAGTAAAGATGATATTGGTCAGTTGATGTTATTTAATACCTCTGTTTTAGAATATAACGGCAATCAAAGGTGGAACTACCCCAATCCAGTGGTGAAGCAAAATGAATTCTTCAAAAAAGCACTTGAATCAGCAATTGCAGGACAACCATAATGCCGAGCTTGGGAAATTTATTACACTGAATCAAGATATATTTGCTGAATTACTCACTTTTATCGACTTTGCCGAAAAATTCACGCTGGGTTTTGTAGAAGTTAATTTCCCGCCAGATATAGATTTATTGATTGCAGCTTTGCAAACTCATCCAGAATGTGAACAGATTCAGCTTTATATTCTCAATTTCCCTGATGAAAACTTGCGGTTTCTGCGAGATGAGATTGTGAAAGAATTAGCGAATCTTCAAGTAGAGGTAAACAAAAAATTAGTGTTGCTGGTACGGGGACTAGAAAAATCTATCGGCGTTTATGGTGAATATCCCCCAGTATTACAAGACCTGAATTTTGTTCGCGATGCTTATAAAAGAACAGTTCCCCATCCGATTTTATTTATTCTGCCAGACTATGCCATTACTCGCCTAGCTAAATTCGCCCCAGATTTTTGGGCTTGGAGTTCTGGAGTATTTCGCTTTAAAACGCCAGAAAAAACTAAAGAAAATGCATTAAACCAAGCTCAAAATACAGAGAAAATAGTTGATAGATTACCACCACCAGAAAAGCAAGAACGCATTGATGTATTAAACCGTCTGTTGATGGAATATAAACCCACAGGGTATTCTGTACCAGAGGGAGATATCCGCAGATATAGTAATGTTTTACATCAATTAGGAGTGGCTTATATCAGCCATCAAAAACCGGAGAAAGCGAGGGAATATTTAGCAGAAGCCGAAAAAATTGCTGAGAGTCTTCAAGATAGTAGCTTGCAAATAAAAGTTCTCAATTCTTTGGGAAGGACTTATTCTCAGCAAAGAAAATTTGAAACAGCAATGACTTATTATCAACAATCATTAAAGATTGCCCAAAAGCTAGAAAATAGGCATGAGGAAGCTACAGCAATATTTTACTTGGGTAATGCTTACTTAAACTTAAGACAATTTGCACAGGCTAAGAAATTTTACCAGCAGTGTTTAGAGATAGATCAACAGCTAGGCGATCGCTATTCTCAAGCTAGCACCTACCACCAGTTGGGAAGAGTTGCCCAAGATTTGCGGGAATTTGAGGAAGCGCGGTGCAATTATCAACAAGCTTTGGCTATCTATATCGAATATGGCGATTGCTATTCTCAAGCTAGCACCTACCACCAGTTGGGAAGAGTTGCCCAAGATTTGCGGGAATTTGAGGAAGCACGGCGCAATTATCAACTAGTTTTGGCTATCGATATCGAATATGATGATCGCTATTCCCAAGCTAGCACCTACCACGAGTTAGGAAGTATTGCCCAAGAATTACGGGAATTTGAGGAAGCACGGCGCAATTATCAACTAGCTTTGGCTATCAAAATCGAATATGGCGATCGCTTTTCTCAAGCTAGTACCTACCACCAGTTGGGAAGTGTTGCGTATTTATTGCGGGAATATGAGGAAGCGCGGCGCAATTATCAACAAGCTTTGGCTATCAAAATCGAATATGGTGATCGCTTTTCTCAAGCTAGCACCTACCACCAGTTGGGAAGTGTTGCCCAAGATTTGCGGGAATTTGAAGAAGCACGGCGCAATTATCAACAAGCTTTAGCTATCTATATCGAATATAGCGATCGCTATTCCCAAGCTAGCATTTACCACCAGTTGGGAAGTGTTGCCCATGATTTGCAGGAAATTGAAGAGGCACGGCGCAATTATCAACAAGCTTTGGCTATCAAAATCGAATATGGTGATCGCTATTCTCAAGCTAGCACCTACCACAACTTGGGAATAGTTACCCAAGATTTGCAGGAAGGTGAGGAAGCGCGGCGCAATTATCAACAAGCTTTGGCTATCTATATCGAATATGGAGATCGCTTTTCTCAAGCACTCACTTACCACCAGTTGGGAATTGTTGCGTATTTATTGCGGGAATATGAAGAGGCGCGGTGCAATTATCAACAAGCTTTAGCTATCAAAATTGAATATGGCGCTCGCTATGAGCAAGCACTCACCTACCACGCTTTAGGATTGCTTACAGAAGCAGAGGAAAACTACCCAGAGGCGAGGGCGAATTTGCAGACAGCGTTGGCGATATATATTGAGTATAAAGATGAATATCGAGCGGTAGCAGCGCGGGATATTTTAGAGAGATTACCGCAGTAATGAGGAATTGGATAATTTATTTTCTGGCAGTCCCCAACAATTCAAGGACAAATTATAGTTTTTGAATTTCCTTAACTGGCCGGATAATAAATATTTTGGTCTTCTAAATGTTCTAAATTATGAACAATGCAGGTAAAACACCTGTCTCATTAGGGCTGTTGGGTGCAGCTGCTTTTATGGTAATTGCTGATGTGCGGGTAATTGACCCACTTTTGCACATCATTGCTGACGAGTTTAAAGTTGGTGTTGGTAGTGCGGCAATTATTGTCAGTGCCTACACCATACCTTATGGATTATTTCAATTAGTCTACGGCCCTTTAGGCGATCGCATCGGCAAACTGAAAGTCATTACAGCTGCACTGACAGCCTTTGCTGTGGGAACTGCAGCTTGTGCTTTTGTGCCCAATATCATGCTTCTGACTTTACTGCGCTTCCTCACTGGTGTGGTAGCAGCAGGAATTATCCCCGTTACCTTAGCTTATATCGGTGACAATTTCCCCTACGAACAACGCCAAACTGCTATTGGTAAATATTTAAGCGCGCTGGTATTAGGACAAATTCTCGGTGGTAGTTTGGGCGGAATCTTTGGACAATATGTGAGTTGGCGAGAGCTGTTTTTAGTATTTGGCGTTGTTTCGCTAGTTATATCTATAGAATTGTGGCGAAAGATTGGCAAACTCCGTCATGAAACACATTCTCATGTTCCCTTTGGTTGGGAAACCTTCCGCCCTTATTTGCAACTGATGACGCAACCAGCTGCCCAAACTGTCATTATCGGCGTATTTATTGAAGGCTTTTGCTTATTCGGTGGATTTGCTTATATTGGTGCATTCCTCAGAGATAGATATAACTTACCCTATGTCGCAATTGGCTTTATGATCAGTGGTTTTGGCATAGGTGGACTAATTTATAGCCGTTCAGTCAAGTATTTGGTGCGGAGATTGGGGGAAAGGGGGTTAATGGGGTTTGGTGGAGTGTTAATGTGTATCTCTTTTTTAGCGATCGCATTATGGCAAAATTGGGTGCTGTTTGTTCCCTTCAATATTCTCATGGGATTAGGCTTTTACATGATGCACAGCACATTGCAAACCCAAGCCACAGAACTTGCACCCGAGGCGCGAGGAACTGCGGTGTCGCTATTTGCATTTAACTTATTTATTGGACAGGGAATTGGTGCAGCCGCCTTTGGCAGAATTGTCGATAGTTATGGCTATATTCCTTGTTTTATCATTACAGGAATTGCGATCGCCTTGCTTGCCCTTTGGCTAGTCAAGCAAAAGCAGCAGTCTTGATGAAAAAATTTTCATCGTCATACATGAAAGAAAGATGAGGGGGATGAGGGTGATGAGGAAGATAAGGGAGAAATCACAACAAGACTTACGCAACTGTTACGCCCATCTTCTGCTTTGTTAATTTTGAATTGGTATTACTCGGGTTTTTTGTGCCATTCATCATCTGCACCTTTTTCATAGTCGCGCTTAACCGCCGCCCAAGCAACTTTAAATGCTGTCTCTTCTTCTCCATATTCAGAGAGTGCATTGTTAAACGCAGCCAAAAATATTTCCTTTGCGTGTTTGGGTAGATGGTTTTTCACGGAGTCTGGTAAATCCGTTATATCTTGATAAGGCATAAATTTTCACTCTCACTGCTAGTTCTTACTCACTAGCTTTCATTGCGATTAACGCACTTTCATCTGCCCCTAGCGATAAATACTACTCATACTGCAGTCAACGAATTTTGGATTTTGGATTTGTTCCGCTGAGAAATTATCAAATTATCAGTTTCCCCCTCATCCCCCTCATCTCCCTCATCCCCCTCATCTTCCTCATCCCCCTCATCTTCCTCATCTTCCTCATCTCCCTTAACTATGCCCAAAGTCCACGTTAACGGCATCGATTTATTCTATGACATCCAAGGCAAAGGAGAGCCATTACTATTAATTTCCGGCTTCTTGTGCGATCATGCTTATTGGTCATTGCTGATGCCTTCACTGAAACAGTATCAAGTAATTCGTTTCGATAACCGAGGCTTTGGGCGAACTTCTGCACCTGATAGCCCCTACACTATTCAGCAGATGGCAATTGATGCAGCCGCACTACTAGAAACTATCGGCATTAATAAGATACATTTAGCAGGGCATTCAATGGGAGGCTTAATTGCTCAAGAACTTGCATTAGCACACCCAGAAAAAGTAAAAAGCCTAATACTAATCTCATCCTTAGCCAAGGGTGATGCTCTATTCAATAGTATTGTCTCCACCTGGGGAGAACTCCCCCGCATTCTTGACTGGAAAACTTACCAGCAAGTCATCTTACCGTGGATATTTACTGATGAATTCTACTCTCTTCCTGGGATAATCGATGCGATAATTAAGATGGCGATTAACTACCCATTTCCGCCAACTCTTCATGGAATCTATCATCAAAGCCGCGCTATCCTGAACTGCGATACTACACAACGCCTCAAAGATATTCCATGCCCTACCTTAGTTATGGTAGGTAAACAAGATATTCTCACCCCTGTAAAATTTTCTCAACAACTTGCCCAAGGTATTCCCCAGGCGGAACTTGTAGTGCTTAATTCTGGTGGACATGGCTTTTTGATTGAATCACTGGAAGATGTAGCCGCCGCAATGCTAAAGTTTCTCTCAACTCAACAGTTTTGAGTAATTACTTAGCACTCTTAGGATTTTCCGAAATAACAGATGTCTCGGATGTAGCTATAGAACAGCAAGATACATTAGAGCTAACTGGAATATTTATGAAATCCTCTTCCCTAGCCTTAGCCGTTATCATTGGTGCGCTTACCATCACCCAGAGTGCTTACGCTAACCAAAAGAATGTTCCATCCACAAACAGCCAGAATCATCAAGCTGCAGTTTTAGCAACAAAACCATTGTCATTGATTGGTAAATGGGGTTATAGTCTCAACCAAAATAATTCTCCAGCAACAAGCAACACTATTTTGCGAGAGCAAGATAGTGTATGCAAAAATCTGAACCCATTTGATATTATTAAAAACCCTAATATTTTATTTACGCCCTGTCAGCAACCAACAACTAAAACAACTGCTCAACTCTCTGAACCAATTGAATATTTCAAAGTTCCACCACTCGAATCGGGAATTAAGGTAACAGTATCCAAATTTTAATATTCATCAGAGAAAATAGTTTTGAGGTAGCAAGTTATTACTATAAAACTTTCTTTCTATTCAAGATATTACAGCAATATTGGATTGTTTGCTGTACTGATAATCGTAGGGGCACAATATATTGTGCCCCTACAGGTGTAATTCATGTACCTGAAATATAGTGCTTCTCAAAAGCTTCGTAATTAATAATTCGTAATCAGAGGCAGGTTCAAAAATTGAGATAAATTAAAGAAAATTTCAACCACCTTTGGATAAATGCCAGTAAAAAATTACGAATTACGAATTACGAATTAGTAATTAAACTACCGTTGCTGTGGCTTTCAAATCAAAAATCTTTTCGATGATATCTTCTACAACCTTATCGGGTGTAGAAGCACCAGAAGTAATACCTACAGCAATCTTGCCATTTGGTAACCAGTTATCTGTAGTGACTATCTCCCCAGATAATTGTCGATGTTCAATAGATTTAGCTGATTTAATCCGCTCTACACAATCAATGTGGTAAGAAGGAATTCCGCGCTCAAAAGCTATCTGTTGTAATTGCGTAGTATTAGAAGAATTAAAGCCACCAATTACTATGATTAAATCAAGATTTTGTTGCACTAAATCCAACATTGCATCTTGGCGTTCTTGGGTAGCGTCACAGATTGTATTAAAGCTTTGGAAATGTTGATTGATTTCTGTGGGGCCGTATTTGTGCATCATGGTACGCTCAAACAGCTTACCAATTTGCTCAGTTTCACCTTTGAGCATTGTTGTTTGGTTAGCAATCCCCACCCGTTCTAAATCTTGATCGGGATCAAATCCGGCTGAACAGGCTTTGGCAAATTTTTGTAGAAATTCTTCGCGATCGCCTCCGTGGAGAATATAGTTGGTAACATATTCTGCTTCCCGCATATTCAGCACAATCAGATATTTCCCAGCAAAGGAACTGGTAGCCACAGTTTCTTCGTGCTTGTATTTACCGTGAATAATCGAGGTATAGTCTACTTTTTTGTGCTTTTCGACGGTATTCCAAACTTTAGATACCCAAGGACAAGTTGTATCGACGATTTTGCAGCCTTTCTCATGGAGAATCTGCATTTCCTGAACACTAGCCCCAAATGCAGGTAGAATGACTACATCTTCATTCTCAACTACAGTAAAGTCTTTTTTCCCAGCATTCACAGGAATAAATTTGACTTCCATCTCCTGCATCCGCTGATTCACAGAAGGATTGTGAATAATCTCATTAGTAATCCAAATGCGCTCAGTGGGGAAGTGCTGGCGGGTTTCATAAGCCATTGCTACCGCACGTTCTACACCCCAGCAGAAACCAAAAGCTTGCGCCAACAGAATTGTCACCTCACCTTGTTCTAAAGTGTAATTGCGATCGCGAATCTGTTGAATTAAGTTACTCTGATACTCAGACTGTAACTGAGTAGCCACTTCTGCCTGATGACCAAATCCTTTACGATTATAGTTTTCCGAATGTTGGAGGCTACGTTTAAAAGCTTTTGTATCCATTGAATTGTTCTAGTTAGTTCACCATCTCTCATTTTCTCTCGTCAAGACACTAATGAGGCGTGTAACATAACTTAAACTAAGCATGGGGCATGGGGCATGGGGCATTGGCGATGAGGTAGAATTTTTGAATCTTGTACAGACGCGATGAATCGCGTCTAATCGACTACCTTGATTAATCCGCCTTGTACAGCTTGAAAAACTTTGTTGATTTGCAACATTTCCTGTTCGTTCAAATCTTCTTTAGATAGCAAGGCTGACATTAAAAGCTTTTGGTCTTGGCGTGTAATTCTACGGATATTTAAGATACGCTCAAAGACAGCCTCTAACTGTACTTGGTTTGTGGGCGCAGTAATTAACATACTTTCTTAACAAAAATTAGTTGATTCATATAATATCTATAGTTAAACTAACAATTTTTGATAAAGCTTGACATTAGTACCTATACGGAAACCTAAAAGAGGATTAACTATAGCGGTTTTTATGTAAATGGAATAAACTACTCTATCCCTAATCCCCAGTCCCTAATCCCCAACCCCCAATCCCCAATCCCCAGTCCCTAATCCCCAATCCCTAATCCCCAACCCCTAATCCCCAATCCCCAGTCCCCAATCCCTAATCCCCAATCCCCAATCCCTAATCCCCAGTCCCCAATCCCCAGTCCCCAACCCATTTGTGCTAGAATTTCCTGGCAAGTTTGAACTCTACAACTGGAACGCAACATAAGATCAGCTCAACATTGATGTAACTAATCAAATGAATTCTGGACAACCATTAGGTTCAGTCACCCAAGGCTCTCTGACTGGAGGGTTAGAAGTAAGATTACACCCAGATATCTCTGTTGAAGATATGCGCGTGGGTAAGTTTTTAGTCGTGCAAGGGATGCGATCGCGCTTTTTCTGTATGCTGACAGATGTGGCGCTAGGAACTGCTAATGCCCGTATTATTGCTGATCCACCAAATTGGGAAGATACTTTTTTACGGGAAGTATTAGCTGGTAGTGGCACATACGGTACGATAAATCTTGCGCCGATGTTGATGTTTACCCCAGAAGAAGTTGAGGAATCTTTCTCACCTACAAATGGGAAATCAGCTAATCCTTTTACGCCATCAATGACTGGTTTGGCTTCGTTTCAGCCTCAAACTAGCACTACAATGGAATTGTTACCAGTAAAAACGATTCCCAGCCACTTTAGCCAAGTTTACGAAGCAAGCGTTGATGATTTTCGTCGTGTTTTTGGTTGGGAAGATGATACCCAAAGAAAAAACTTTTCCATTGGTAAACCGCTAGATATGGACGTACCAGTCTGTATCGATTTAGACAGGTTTGTGGAACGCAGTAACGGAGTATTTGGGAAATCTGGAACTGGTAAATCTTTTCTGACACGCCTAGTTTTAGCGGGGATAGTTCGGAAAAACGCGGCGGTAAATTTAATTTTTGATATGCATTCTGAGTACGGCTGGCAAGCCGTCTGTGAAGGTAAGCAATATAGTACAGTTAAAGGATTAAAACAGCTATTTCCCGGTAAAGTTGAAGTTTATACCCTCGATCCCGAATCGACAAAACGCCGGGGTGTACGTGACGCACAAGAACTTTATCTCAGTTACGAACAAATAGAAGTTGAAGATGTCAAGTTATGTTCTCGTGATTTAGGACTATCGGAAGCAGCCCTAGATAATGCGAATATTCTTTACGCCGAGTATGGCAAGTCTTGGATTCTTCAGTTGTTGAACATGACTAACGAAGAAATCAAGATGTTTTGCGAAGAAAAGCGGGGACACCAAGGTTCAATTATGTCCTTGCAGCGCAAACTGCTGCGCTTGGATAACTTGAAGTATATGCGCGCTGCTTGTCCGCAGAACTATATTAATCAAATTTTGCGATCGCTCGAAGCCGGCAAGCATGTGGTAGTCGAATTTGGCTCCCAGTCGGATATGCTCTCATATATGTTGGTGACGAATATGATCACCAGAAGAATTCATAGCCATTATGTCAGCAAAGCCGAAAGATTTTTGCATAGTGGTAATGTGAGCGATCGCCCCACGCAACTTGTGATTACCATTGAAGAAGCCCACCGATTCTTAGATCCTGCGATCGTTCAAAGTACCATCTTTGGAACCATTGCCCGCGAAATGCGAAAATATTTCGTAACGTTACTAGTAGTTGATCAACGCCCATCGGGGATAGATAATGAAGTTATGTCCCAAATTGGGACTCGCATCACAGCCTTGCTCAATGATGAAAAAGACATTGACGCAATTTTTACAGGAGTCTCTGGTGCTGGCAGTTTGCGATCGGTATTAGCAAAATTAGATTCCAAGCAACAAGCCTTAATTTTAGGTCACGCGGTACCGATGCCAGTGGTAGTCCGTACCCGTCCCTACGATGCTACCTTCTACGCAGAAATTGGCGATCCAGCTTGGGAAGAAAAACCCGACGAAGAACTCTTCGCCGCAGCTGAACTAGCAAGAGCCGATCTAGGCTTTTAGGCATAAATTGGGCTATCCCCAATGCCCAATGCCCCATACCCATTTCGTAACATCCCACCCTACGACTAGGCAATCAGTTCGGTTATCTCCCTACATCTCGGCAACAGAAGCCGGGGTTTTCGCGTCACTATAGATATAGTAAGCAGTTAAAGGAATTTCAAATTTTTTTGCCAAACAAACCGTTGTGCCCTATAATTGGAAGATTTATCTGGGCTACTTTACTATCCACCAGATTTGTCGTATTATAATAAAAGTAAAACTCATATCGACTTCGTATTTTATAGTTACCGCCCGTAACTAACGATCAGAAGAATTGTTGAAAAAAAGCCAGCGTATATCTAAATAGACTGCAAAATTTAGGGAGGGTAGGGGAACCTATCTCAGTGATACACCGTCATGTAAACGGCTGTATAAATTAATTACTTATAGTACCCCCCTATGTTCTGTGATATATGTACTCCCTTTCCTAATCCCCCATAGTTTAGTGATTAAATATTCATTGTGTTTACGGAGTAGAGGACAACGCACCAATGCCTACTGTTAACACCGCAACCGAAAACCTAAACACCAAATTCACGGCTGATATGGTGCGAACCTATCTGCGAGAAATTGGTCGTGTGCCACTGCTAACCCGTGAGCAAGAGATTGTTTTTGGGAAGCAGGTGCAACAAATGATGACGCTACTGGACGCTAAAGAGGCGTTGGCGAAGAAGCTGCACCGCGAACCAAGTTTACCAGAGTGGGCGGAGCAAGTTCGCCAATCTGAAACTGAAGTGAAACAGACAGTAGCTCAAGGTAAACGCGCCAAGCAAAAGATGATTGAAGCGAACCTCCGCTTAGTCGTTGCTATTGCGAAAAAATATCAAAAGCGCAACATGGAGTTTCTGGATTTAATCCAAGAAGGAACTCTAGGATTAGAGCGGGGTGTAGAAAAATTCGATCCGATGCGTGGCTATAAGTTTTCCACTTATGCTTACTGGTGGATTCGCCAAGCAATTACGAGAGCGATCGCTCAACAAGGGCGTACTATTCGTTTACCGATCCACATTACCGAGAAGCTGAACAAAATTAAAAAAGTACAGCGCGAACTAGCTCAAAAGTTAGGGCGATCGCCCAATCCGGCGGAAATTGCTCACGAACTTGAGCTAGAGCCTATGCAAATCCGCGAGTATTTAAATATGGCTCGTCAGCCAGTTTCTTTAGATGTGCGCGTGGGTGATAACCAAGATACCGAACTACAAGAAATGCTCGAAGATGATGGCCCATCTCCAGAGTATTACACCACCCAAGAGTTTTTGCGCCAAGACTTGAACACGCTGTTAGCAGAACTAACTCCCCAACAGCGAGAAGTTCTAGCTCTACGTTTTGGCTTGGAAGATGGTAATGAAATGTCTTTGGCGAAAGTTGGTGAAAGATTAAATCTCAGCCGCGAACGCGTTCGCCAGTTAGAGCATCAAGCTCTTGCTCATTTACGCCGCCGTCGAGCCAATGTCAAAGAATACGTTGCAAGTTAAAAGCCAAATAACTTTTAACTATGAGCCTCCTGAAATCAGGGGGCTATTTTTTTGGTCATTTGTCATTTGTCATTTGTCTTTTGTCATTTGTCATTTGTCTTTTGTCATTTGTCTTTTGTCATTTGTCTTTTGGTAATGGGTAATGGGTAATTGGGTGTTTAGTGTTTGTTATTTCTCCCTCATCCTCCTCATCTCCCTCATCTCCCTAATCCCCAGTCCCCAATCCCTTTTTCCAAAAAATCTTCCGACATATTCCGTAATGAATGAATTCGTTGTTGTAGTTATATTTAGTGCTACTAAAGGGCTATATCGAAAGTGGATTTTTTGAGAAAAATATGAATATTGATTGAAATTTATTCTAAAAAAGAGATTTTTTGTAATTTTTCTTCTTACATCACCCAATCAGGTGAATCTGTAGGGTGAAGCAGAAAGTGGCTCTAGGACGATATTCTAGGTTTGCAAGTAAAAACTAAACAAAAATTTCCGTTTTAGGTATTTTTATTCCCTTGACAATATAAATCAAACCATTGAGGGAGCCTTCATTACAAATACTTAGTTAAGTTCTAATAAGTTGCTGAGAGAGTAGTTAGTTTTTTAGAGGAGTAGTCGGGTGCTTAATAACATTTATCAGTTCTGTGCCTCTCGTCAGTTGAAAATGCCTGCTGTTGCTTTAGTTATGGCTCTTAGTATTTTCGGTGAGCAAACTCAACCAGTATTCAGTCAGCAAATAGAAGTAAATACTCACAATAGTTCTGCTAGTTTGTTATCACAGCTAAGAGAAGTAAAAGGTCAGAGAAATCAAGCTTGGGCAACTGCTGAAAGTAGCAATAATATTGCTGAGTTTGTTACAAACCCCAGCGAAAAAGCGAATTTTCAAACTTCAGCTAAAGGTGTAAAAATAACACCTCAAACCACAGCTTTAGCAAGCAGTAACCAAAAATCTGCTAAAGAAGCCGCAAATGTGCCAATGAGTAATGTACCCAACCGAGACGGCGTTTATTTATACGGTCAATCACCAGCCGCAAACCAAATTGGACAAGGCTATATTGTCTTTGAGAAGCGCCAAGGTAAAGTGAATGGTGCCTTATATATGCCCAATTCAGAATTTAGCTGTTTTCAAGGCACAATTGATCGCTCCGGGGAATTGGCGATGACAGTTAATGGTTCTGCAGATGAAAGTACTTCAAATGCAGTAGCTACAAGCAACACAATACCTACCATTAGTGAGGAGGAGCTAAGTAGCTATCCTTACTCTGTGGCGCTGCAAGATTATCATCAACTCAAGTCTATTAGTGCCAATGACCGCCGCATTTTGCAAATGTGTAATCAATCTTCCAACTAGTACCACAGTGCGGAACCCAAAAATTGTAGAGACGCGATTCATCGCGTCTGTAGCTGTAGCCAATAGTCAAAAGTTCGTATTATTGCACATTTGACCTGGAATCTTTGGTAGAAAAAATATCACCTGCTAAATTAAAGGGTCTATCTGTTGGAGCAATCCCAAATCTCAAATCCAAAATTATCTGATATGCAGCTTTATTTATAAATGATGAATGATGAGTTATGTTAAATCGTCATTCATCATTTATCATTTAATACTCAATTCCTGGTTGAGCTTTCACGCCTTGATCGCGGAAAGGATGCTTCACCAGAGTCATTTCTGTAACTAAATCAGCTCGTTCAATTAATGCGGCTGGTGCGCCTCTACCTGTGAGAATCACATGAGTAGCTTCAGGTTTTTGTGCTAAACCTGCTAATACTTGCTCAACTTGTAGGTAACCCATTTTGAGCGCAATATTAATTTCATCCAATAAGACTAAGCGGAAGTCTGGATTACGGATATATTCTAAAGATTTTTCCCAGGCGGCTTGCGCTTTATCTAAATCGCGATCGCGGTCTTGAGTTTCCCAAGTAAAGCCTTCGCCCATAGCATGAAATTCTAGCTGGTCTTGCCAATTACTGAACACCCTTTTTTCGGAAGGTTCCCAGGCTCCTTTGATGAATTGGACGATCGCAACTTTATAACCATGACCAAGCGATCGCAACACCATCCCCAAAGCTGCAGTTGTTTTCCCTTTACCGTTACCAGTATTAACAACGATTAATCCTTTTGTCGGTACAGCTTGTGCTATGCGCTGATCCTGTACTTCTTTGCGCCGCTGCATCTTTTTGCGATACTGTTCATCACTTAAGGATGAAGACATTACCTCGTCAATTACACGTGCAATTTCTTTATCTGAATCGAATGCTTCTGGGGTGTCGTTTTTCATCAATTTGGTTTGAAGATACTGGCAATAACTTTAACAACGTAGAGAGTGAAGTAAAATTTTGTTATTTAGTAAATTTTACTTACCTTATATTTGGAAGATGTTCCGGAAAATCACACTGAAAAATATTGAAAATTTATTAGCTTTTTTAACATTATTTACGGACACAGAAGCACAGCTATATAACATAGAAACCGAACCCTTGACTTTAGATCCTTATTGTTATTCTAAAGAATTTAATAAGTTCATTACATCTGTTTATCAAGAAAATTTTGTCATTGATTTTGATTGGCCAGCTTGGCAAAATGAAGCCGAGCGTTTGGTAGCAAATCCAGAATTATTAATTGTAGCTGACATTCTGACATTGCAGAAATTGTTAACAACTCACATTCGTAAAGAACGCTTTTGTAGCGGTCATTTAGCTGCAATGATTAAAAATGGTCATTTTCTGGCAATTTTCCACAGGCTACAAGCAATCCATGCAGCTTTAATGTTAGAAAAGTCTGACAATCACGGTAAACGAAATATGATGAAGCAAATGTCAGTTTTTCAAGGCGATATTACTCAGCTACCAGTAGATGCGATTGTTAATGCTGCCAAAAATTCCCTACTGGGTGGTGGTGGCGTTGATGGCGCAATTCATCGTGCAGCTGGGCCAGAACTTTTGGACGAATGTCGTCAGTTGCATGGTTGCGCGACAGGAGAAGCGAAAATTACCCAAGGTTACAAACTCAAAGCAAAATGGGTAATTCACACTGTCGGCCCAGTTTGGCGCGGAGGTAATCAAGGTGAAGATGAGATGTTAGCTCGATGTTATCGCAACAGCTTAACTTTGGCAGAACAGTACCAAATTAAAACTATTGCTTTCCCAGCCATTAGCACAGGGGTTTATGGGTTCCCCTTGGAACGCGCTAGCAAAATTGCGATCGCAGAAGTCAACAAATTCCTTAACAGCCATCACTCTATAGAACAAGTGATTTTCGTTTGTTTTAGCCAAAGTGCCTATGATTGCTACATCAAAGGTGTGCAAGAAGTTGTAGAAAGCTAAATCACCTGAGATACAACGCCTTCCTTTTTTGGTGGCATACTCATAATTTCTTAGGGGACAGATAACTCTGCATCCCCGGTTCTGTTTTGTAAGTCTGCAATCGCTTTTCAGCACAGATGAGAGAGTATATTCTTTCTGCAAAAAATTTTACCTCTGCTTTGTCAAAATGCGATTCTAACCAGACCTCTAGCCTCAGCTTTAATCATGATTTCATAAACTGCGCTCGGCAAGGCCGTGATATTACTTAATTTTATTTTTAGTTCTGACAATCCATAAAATACAATAATTTAAGCTACAGTGTATATACTTAAGCTAATTCGCAAAAAGTAGATTTTGATCCTCTCTCAACCGTCATTATGCTTAAAAGTCAGTATATATGTTTATTAGTAGCATTTTTGGCAAATGCATCAGTACTAAATTTATCAAAGAGCAATTAGCACAATGTACAGAATGTGAGTTTCCTAACGATACCCGCTCTACAAACAAATACTAGAAACGTCTAACGCTTCTGTGTGACAGGTATTCAAACATTCATCAAACCTAATATAGGCTCAGTAGTCCCAATGCCAAACAATCCCTTCACGATTGGTCAGCCAGTTTCGCCAGAAAATTTCGTTGGGCGAACAACTGAAATATCAGCAGCACTCGATCAAATATATAATCACGGCAGCTTGGCAATTTGGGGTGGCCCAAAAATGGGGAAATCTTCCTTCTTAGAAAAACTGGCTGCACCTCAATACTGGGAAGAAAATCAAGGAGAATCTTCAAAAGCTGTAATAGTTCTTTTGAGCTGCGAGAATATTAAGCCCTTTAGTGGGCCTCTGTTCTGGAGAGAAGTCTTAAGCATACTGAAGGATCAGTTAGACGATGAACCTACATTACAGGCTGATATTGAGAAATTATTGGCAGCAGGACAAACAACTAAAGATAGTTTACGTCAAGTATTACGAAAGCTAGGTAAACAAAAAAAATTCTTGGTGTTGCTAGTAGATGACTATGACACTGCACTATACCCAAAAGAGGATTATACCGAAACTGCTATGGAAGTTTTCTTGAGCGAGTGCCGAAATTTGGCTTATCATGCTCCAGAAAGAAAACATCTTTCGATGGTTGTTACCTCACTCAAGCGCCTCAATGAACTTGGGCCTAAGCTAAATCCCAATGCTTCCCCGTGGTACAACCACTATCTCTTCCAATCCCTAAAGCCGTTTACTAACAATGATTTTGAGCAACTACTGAAGATAGCCAATATATCAATAGAACCAAAGTTACAGGAAGCAATTAGAGAGATTACTGGTGGATATCCTACTTTATTACAAATTGCCTGTTCTCTTCTGTACAGAGAACTAGAAAAGGGAGAGGGGAAAACACTAGACATAGCAGCATTTGCTAGGGGCTTTGAAAGCGATACCAAACATATTTTTCAAAATATTTGGCAAAGATGTTCGGAAGTAGAACAAACTCTATTAATGCTAATGGCTTTATCTGGGTTGAAAGGTCGACTGCATAAGAAGATTAAATTTGATTTGAGTGATATTGACCTTATCTTTACCCAAAGAGTGCGAGAGTTAACTAACTTAGAAGAACAAGGCATAATTCTTCGCACAAAAAATGCTAATGAACAAGCAGAAATCAGAGAATACGCATTCACATCATCAATCATGGAACGATGGGTAATTCAGGAGATTTGGAATACTGATGAAGCTGAACTGCAAAAACGAAAAATAGTGTTCCTCAATCTGATGAGCCATCAGCAACTAGAAAAATTTACCACAGCAATTCACTGGGTATGGAAGCATAAAGATGAGATACCTTCGACTCTGGAATGGTTTGGTAAAATATCCTCTGCTTTACCAAAGGGAGCCATAAAAGGCTTGATTAACTGGAATCTAGGAGCATAGTAATGGTTAATCCCGAAGACCGGATAAATAATCCCTATATTATAGGTAGTCCCATAGATGAACCTCATAAATTTTTTGGCAGGAGAAGTCTGTTTGAAATTATTCAAGATAACCTAAATCAAGATACAAAAATTATTTTGTTGCACGGTCAAAGACGTATCGGAAAGTCATCTATACTTCAACTTATTCCTCAGTTTTTGATAGCAGATGAATTAAAATTTTTTATATTTGATCTTCACGAAAAAAGTCAGTCAAGCTTGGGTGAAATTCTCAATAGCCTCGCTACAGAAATTATCTTGCACCTAGAATTTAACAACCTGCGTCCGCCGACTATTGAGCAGATAGATAATGATCCAAAAATCTTCGCCAGACGTTTTTTACCCTTGGTTTATAGAAGATTGAGAAATAAAAAGCTGGTGTTGTTATTAGATGAATTTGATGTTGTTCTTGAGAAAGAAAATTCGGAGCGTTTACCGCTTTTAAAAGAGCTTCTGGATAAACAAGAAAGATTATTTATTATTCCAGTAGTCGGACGGCATCCATCTACCTTACAACAGTTAAGGAGCTTTTTAAAAAGTGCGCCTTACCAAGAAATTGGGTTGCTTGATACTGAGAGTGCTAGACGGCTAATTACTCAACCAGCTAAAAATTTACTAAAGTATGAAGAAGAGGCTATAAACAAAATTATTCGCTTAAGTGCAGGGCATCCCTATTTTATCCAAGTCATTTGTTTTACTATTTTTACACAAGCTAGAGAGCAAAATATTTGGAGTGTTACTAGTGAACACGTAGACAAAATTATAGATAAAGCACTAGAAAATGCAGAAGCTGGTTTGGCATGGTTCTGGGATGGGCTACCAATGGCAGAGCAAATAGTTTTCTCTGCCATAGCTGAAGCTCATAAAATTGCTCTATTGAAAAATCAACAGATTCCTGATGATCCATTCATGCTTTTAGAAGAGTATGATCTTTCTAAGACAGAAGAACTAGCTCAAGCATCTGAGCATTTATTTGAAAAAGCTTTAGTAGATGATATCAGAAGGCGGGTGAAAGTGGAATTTGTTCGCCTTTGGTTATTGAAAAGACACTCGCTAGAGCAAGAATTTGAAAAATTGCAAAAACTGCGAACTAAATTTAAATTTGCAGTAGCTACTCAACTTTATCAAGAAGGTAAACAACAGGAAGCAGTAGCTCTTTATGAGCAAATTATACAAATAGATTCTAATCACGTTAGCAGTCTACTAGCTTTAGCTGAAATATATTTGAGAACTGACAATTTAGTTAAAGCAGTAGAATTTTACACAAGAGCTTACCAAGTTGATCAAACAAGCAACAAAGAAAAGCTGCTGGATGTCTTGGAAAGATACGGCGATAAACTAAAAGGGCAAAAAAAGTACGATTTGGCGCGGGAGCAGTACAACCAAGCTTTAGAAATTGAGCCTAATAGAATATCAACACAGGAAAAACTGCAATTACTAGACAAGGAAATATCAAAAAAACTGCCACTCAGATCAGATTTTCTACCACAGCTAAACTGGCAAGGCAAAAAATCTTTAATAGGAGGAATTTTTGCCGTGGCTTGTATCGCTATTAGCTTGTATCTGTGGTCAAATCCAAATCGTTGCTCATTTGTGCCAAAGCAATTATCCGGCATACTTTGTATAGATGAAAATCCTAAAAATAATATAAGTCGTGGTGAACGTGCCTTCTTTTTTAGCAATCCTAACAGTGCTCGCGATCAGGGTATTACAGCATTTAAGGCACGCGATTATTCTAAAGCTGCGGAACGGTTTAAAGTTGCTGTAACAAATGATCACAATGATCCAGAGGTACTAATCTACTACAATAATGCCCTCGCCCTTCAGCAGGTTTCTCCCATCACTTTAGCAGCAGTTGTGCCGATAGAAAACGCAAAAGAAAAAGCTCAAGAAATATTGCGAGGTGTAGCACAAGCACAAAATGAGTTCAATGCTAATGGTGGATTAAATGGTCGATTACTGCAAATTGTAATTGCCAATGATGCTAACGGTAGAATATCTAAACCAGTGGCTAAGGAACTAGCTCAAGATGAATCCATATTAGGAGTTATTGGACATTATACGAGTGACTCTACAGAAAAGGCACTACCTGAATACGAGAATGCTAAAACACGCTTACCTGTCATCTCTCCTAGTAGCTCCAGTACAAAATTGAAGGCAGATGTTTTTTTTCGGGCTACTGCTTCTGATAAAGCACATGGTAAAAAACTAGCTGAATATGCCTGGAACAACGCCTTAAAAAAAGTTGTAATTTTTTGGAATCCTAAGAGCCTCTTTAGCCGTAGTATCACAGAGCAATTTATCACAAATTTTGAAAAACTAGGGGGTGTAATAGTTAGTAATCCGATTGATCTGACGGCTGACAACCGGAATGTAGAACAAGAAGTTAATGAGAGTATTTCTCAAAATGCACAGGCGGCTCTATTAATCCCAGACGCAACATACGTTGCAGCAGCAGAGGAAATTGCTAGAGTCAACGCAAATTTAAAGACTAGCGCTCAAAACCAAAACAAGCAAGGGCTAAAGTTGTTAAGTACGAATATTCTATATATTGATAGACTCAGTAAAGTCAAAGCTTTTGATGGATTGATTCTAAGTGTGTTTTGGTTTAGGGATGCACCACAATCACAAAAATTTGCACAAGCAGCAAAGCAACAATGGAGAGGAGGTGTTAGCACTAATACCGCAACTAGCTATGATGCGACTCAAGCTTTTATTCATGCTTTATCCTCAAATCCCTCACGTTCCACAATTCTGCAAAAACTTCCGCAGCTAAATCTTTCATCTGATGAAACCTCCGGAGAGGGACTTAAATTTCAAGATCATGAGCGCCAGGGTAACCCAATACTTATTCAAGTTCAAAACGATCAATTTAAGATATTACCAAACACTCCCTAACTAGAAGGCAACTACTAGCTCAGTAGATTGGGAATAAATATGACACATTCAACTGCTCGAAGAAATCCTTACGTCATCGGTCGTCCAATTGATGAATCTGAACTATTATTCGGTCGAGAAAGTCTGTTTAACTTTATCGAAGACAACCTGAAGCAAGATATAAAAGTTATTTTATTACATGGTCAAAGACGTATTGGTAAGTCTTCAGTACTTCGTAATATTCCTAATTTTGTTGCACCAGAGCAATTTGCTTTTATTACTTTCGATCTAGAGTATCACAGCCGAGAAACTCTTAGTCGTATTTTAGCTGCAATAGCAACAGAAATTATTGAACAACTAGAACTGGATTTAGATAGGATATCGTTACCTGATATAACAGAGTTAGAAACAGATCCCTATATATTTTATAGGCAATTTTTACCTAAAGTCTATCAAGAAATAGGAAATCAAAAACTAGTATTATTACTTGATGAGTTTGATGCTTTAAATAACGATAGCTCAGATACCGCAGTTGAACATCTTTTTCCATATCTCCGCTCTATTATAGAATTACCAGATAATCAACTATTCATAATTCTTTGTGTTGGTAGGCAATCAGCAGATATGCCAAATTTACTTAGTATATTTAATAATGTACCATATCAAGAAATTGGTTTATTAGATGCTGAAGATGCTGCTCAATTAATTACCCAACCCGCTAAAAATAGCCTAAATTATGAACAAAATGCTATTGATGAAATTTATAGACTGACAGCAGGTCATCCTTATTTTATCCAAGTAATTTGCTTTCATATTTTTGTGCAAGCAAGATCTGAAGAAAAATGGCAAGTTACTCGCACAGATGTAGATGCGATTGTAGAGCAAGCAATTGAAAGTGCAGAAGCTGGATTAGCTTGGTTTTGGGATGGTTTAACAATTCTAGAGCAAATAGTATTTTCATCTGTAGCTGAAGCACAAAAGCAAGCATTCCCAGAAAATCCATTAACATTGTTGAAAAAATACGGCATTATCGAGACAGAAGAATTAGTTCAAGCAGCTAGACAATTAGTTGAAAAAGGGCTTTTGAATGCTAGTGGAAACCAGATAAAAGTTGAAATAGTCCGTCTCTGGCTCTTAAAAAGACATCCAATAGATACAGATATACAAGCATTAATACAACAACAAGAACAAAAAATTAATGTTATATCGCAAAGAAACATTACACAACATCAAGAGCGAAAACTGAAATTATTGAATGATAAAATATTAAAAGAAGCGAGAGAAAAAGACACAGATTATTCTCCAAATAAAAATTTGCGATTTAGAATCGTAGTTGTAGGATTAATTGTGTCTATCAGTAGTGTTGCGTTAGGCATTTACCAATTTTTTAATAGTTGTGAAAAGAGACAATATTTCATATTGGATCAAAGTTGTGTAGTTCAGCACAATAATATAAATTATCTCAATGTTATAACTAATATTAGCCGGGGCGATCGCACAGTTTTTTATAACAAGGAAAACAAGGATTTTAATCGAGCACTTGAAGAATTCAAAAAAACTGATTATACAAAAGCAACCGAATTATTTAAAAAAGCTGTAGCGCTTAATCCTCAAGATCCAGAAGTACTAATTTACTATAATAATGCCCTTGCTCGCCAAAAAGGTACTCCCATGACTGTAGCTGTATCTGTACCTGTAGAGAATCCAAAAGGGATGGCGGAAGATATTTTACGTGGTGTAGCGCAAGCGCAAAATAAGTTTAATCAACAAGGTGGGTTCAACGGTAAATTGCTAGAAATAGTTATTGCTAACGATGCTAACAAAACTGAAAATGCAAAACAAATAGCTCAGGTTTTAATAAAAGACTCATCGATACTAGGAGTAATTGGACATAGTTCTAGTAATCTTACTCAAGTAGCATTAGCCGAATATAAAAAAGCTAACTTACCAATCATTTCTTCTACCAGTATCAGCGATTCCTTATCTGGCAATGTTTTCTTTAGAACAGTTCCTTCTAATGCAGCTATTGGTAAAAGACTCGCTGAATACACCAAAAGTTCTCGTGGTTTGAACAAAGTTGTTATTTTTAAGAATCCAGACAGCAAAGATAGTAAATCTCTGAGTCAAGCATTTATTGAGAAGTTTGAACCACTAGGGGGTCAGGTGGTTCGGGAGATTGATTTGACAAAACCGGAGCTAAATGTAAACAAAGAAATTAAAACCATTGTATTTAGCGATCGCGCCGAAGCTGCTGTATTGTTTCCAGCTACACAAAAGCAGGCTTCAGTAACATTAGAAATTGCTAAAGCTAACGCTGACTTAATTAGCACTAAAAATCCAAATAACCCAGGTCTAAGTTTGTTAGGTGGAAGTCTTCTCTATGGGAACACAACCTTGCAAAAAGGTAAGAAAGCTGTTGAAGGTTTAATTGTCGCTATACCTTGGTTTAGAGATTCACCAAACTCAAAAAACTTCGCACAAGCAGCACTTAAGCAATGGGGAGGGCCTGTTAGTTGGCGCACAGCTACTAGCTATGATGCTACTCAGGCTTTTATTAAAACTTTGACTAATATCTCTCCCAATTTTTCTAGGGAAAATGTTTTACAAGGATTGAAACAGGTTAATCTTTCTCCTAATGAAACTTCAGGAGAACCTTTAAAGTTTACAGACAATGGGGAACGCCAAAGTCAACCTGTTCTTGTTCAGGTGAAAGGAGGAAAATTTACCCTCGTTCCTTCTGTTGCGTCTGGTGTAACTCCTAGCAAATCCCGTTAATATTGAGCTTACTTAGCGTTATTGACAATCAAGTCGATCATCGTATTAATCACGCGATCGCTCTCCATAGGTAAAATCTCTTTACCATGCAACACATCCTGAACAATATGAAAATGCACTAATGACCCTAATAAAATCCTGGCCACTGCTTCTGGATCGTTAATTTTCAGTTCAGGATGACTAGCAACGTATTGAGTCAGGGTTTCGACCACTGGTTTAATCATAGCGCGCACACAAATCTGCGCTAACTCTGGAAAACGTCCAGATTCGCCAATTAACACCCGCATCAATGCTCGATGTTCTTGGTCTGCTACCATGTGCTCTAAGGCTTTGGTTCCTAACTGGCGTAATACAATTGTTGGTTCACCCTGGAGAGGTTCTGTACCAAATATAGAGTTAAACTTTTGCCGTGATAAATGCTCAAGTAATACTTTAAATAGTTCTTCTTTATCCTGAAAGTGGCTATAGACTGTGGCTTTAGACACCCCCGCAGCAACAGCCACTTTATCCATACTTGTACCAGCATAGCCATGCTTAAGGAACTCCTGCATTGCCCCTTGCAGAATTTGTTCCACTTTCTCAACTGAACTCTCGCGTTCTACTTCGTCAACTTTTGTGCGTGCCATTTGTGAATCAACTTTGCTTATAAATTATTTTACTGGGGATTGGGGACTGGGGAACTCGGGGCCCCCTCTGGGGATAAGGGGTAATGGGGACTGGGGACTGGGGATTGGGGATTGGGTAATGGGTAATGGGTAATGGGGATTGGGTAATGGGTAATGGGAGAGGAGGAAGATAAGGGGATGAAGAGAAAATAACCAACACCAATGACCAATGACCAATGACCAATGACAAATACCACTTGACTAAACTACTCGGTTTAGTTTAGCATAATTTTGAACTGGACGGTTTAGTTTAATTGCCGCCAGCAAGAGGGGAATACTATGGCGCAAAACTGGAATTTAACGGGTTTTCGAGCTTCCCAAACTTTTTTGAAGTCACCTGCAACCATAGCGATAATTACAGCTTTAGTTACAGCAGGAGCTAGCGTTTATACGGTAACTAAGTTCCAAGCTGATTCTGCGAAAAAGCCAGAAGTAGCAGCAGCTATGCAGCCAGTAGTAAAAACTGTAACTGCCTTGGGACGGCTGGAACCGAATGGTGAGGTGATTAAACTATCTGCACCGACGGCTAATGAAGGAAATCGCGTAGAGCAGTTGTTGGTGAAAGAAGGCGATCGCATCAAAGCTGGACAAGTAATTGCAATTATGGATAGTCGCGATCGCTTACAGGCGAGTTTGGATGAAGCGCAAAGACAAGTAGAAGTCGCTAAATCCCGTCTGGCGCAGGTAAAAGCTGGAGCAAAACAGGGAGAAATAGCAGCGCGTCAAGCTACTATCAACCGTCTGCAAGTTGAACTAGCCGGAAGTATAAAAACGCAACAAGCCACAATTAATCGTTTAGAAGCAGAACTGCAAGGACAACAGCAAAGTTTGCAAGCAACAGTTGCACGTGTCGCGGCTGAGAAAAGCAACGCGCAAGCTGATGTGCAACGCTATGAGAGTTTATATAAAGAAGGTGCAATTTCTAGTCAAGAAGTAGATCGCCGCAGATTAAGTGCTGAAACTTCCACCCAGCAATTTATCGAAAGCCAAGCTACCAAAGCCAGAACTGTCGCCACCCTAGAACAACAAATCAACGAAGCTAAAGCCAACCGCGATAAAACTATCGCCACCTTAGAACAGCAAATTAGTGAAGCCAAAGCTACCCTCAACCAAACTGCAGAAGTTCGTCCCACAGATGTAGCTAACGCGCAAGCCGAGGTAAACAGCGCCCAAGCTGCTGTCGAGAAAATTAGAGCGCAACTCAATCAAGCATATATTCGCGCTCCCAAAGCTGGACAAATTCTCAAAATTAATAGCCGTGCTGGTGAAACTGTTGGTAATGATGGCATTGTGGAACTAGGCCAAACCGATCAGATGTATGCAGTTGCAGAAGTATACCAAAGTGATATTCATAAAGTCCGGCCTGGTCAAAAAGTCAAAGTCAGCAGCGATTCTCTTCCTGGCGAATTACAAGGAACCGTTGATTGGCTCGGAATGCAGATACAACGGCAAAATGTGATTAATGCCGATCCTTCCAGTAATATTGACGCAAGAATAGTAGAAGTTCATGTGCGCCTAGATCAAGCATCCAGCGTTAAAGCAGCTCAGTTTACCAATTTGCAAGTTAAGGCGGTGATTGAGCAATGATTGGATTTATCTCTCAACTCCAACGACGCACACCTTTAGGATGGTTGCAATTAAGTCATCAAAGAAGCCGTTTATTAGTTGCACTCTCAGGTATTGCCTTTGCAGATGTTCTCATGTTTATGCAACTGGGATTTCAGACTGCATTGTATGAGAGTAACACCAGATTGCACCGCAGTATGCAAGCTGACATTGTGCTTGTCAGTCCCCAAGCACGGAACTTGGCGAATATGTCCAGCTTTACCAGACGGCGACTGTATCAAGCAATGGACTTCCCAGGGGTAAAGTCAGCTGAAGGTATGTATATTAATTTTGGCGATTGGAAGAATCCCCAAACCAAGAAAAAGACAGCGGTGCTAGTGATGGGATTTAACCCTGACAAGCAAGTATTAGACTTACCAGAAGTCAACCGCCAAAAAGATATTGTCAAGCTACCAGATACCATGCTTTTCGATCGCGCCTCTAGAGGAGATTATCAAAAGGCGATCGCTCAAATTAATAGCGGAAAACCTGTCACCACAGAAATCGACCGCCGCACAATTAGCATTAACGGCTTATTTTCCGTCGGTGCATCCTTTATTGCCGATGGTACATTAATTACTAGCGACCAGAACTTTCTACGAGTATTTCCTAGACGGGATGCTAGCAGCCTCAGCATTGGTTTAATTCAACTGCAACCAGGTTATGACCCCAAGCAAACTGCTACAGCCTTAAAATCTCATCTGGGTGAAGATGTCAAAGTTTTAACTAAAGCAGAATTTATCGAATTTGAAAAAGAATACTGGAAAACCAACACTGCGATCGGCTTTATCTTCAGCCTCGGCGTATCGATGGGATTCATGGTTGGCGTGATCATCGTTTATCAAGTTCTCTCCACAGATGTCAACGCCCACATGAAAGAATACGCCACCTTCAAAGCGATGGGTTACAACAACCTCTACTTATTAGGTATCGTCTTTGAAGAAGCGATAATTATGGCAATATTAGGCTTTCTACCTGGTTTCGGCGTTTCTATAGGACTATATGCACTCACACGCAACGCCACAAATTTACCTTTATATATGACCTTAGCCAGAGCCATCCAAGTACAAGTACTTACCATCATTATGTGCATGATTTCCGGTGCGATCGCCACACGCAAAGTTCAATCTGCTGACCCCGCAGATATGTTTTAATCATTAGTCATTAGTCATTTGTCATTTGTCATTTGGTAATGGGTAATTGGTAATTGGTAATGAGACATTTATTATTTCTCCCTCATCCCCCTCATCTCCCCCTACTTCCTCATCTCCTTCATCCCCTGCTATGAATCCAGTAATCTCTATCCAAAATCTCGACCACTACTTTGGTCAAGGTCAACTGAAAAAGCAAGTTTTGTTTGATATCAATTTAGAAATCAATGCTGGCGAAATTATCATCATGACTGGGCCTTCGGGTTCTGGTAAAACCACCTTACTAACCTTAGTAGGAGGCTTGCGTTCTGCTCAGTCTGGTAGTTTGCAAATATTGGGAAGGGAACTCTGCGGTGCAAATGCAGCACAACTTACCGAAGCTAGACGCAGCCACGGCTATATTTTCCAAGCACATAACTTGCATGGAAGTTTGACAGCGCTTCAGAATGTGAGAATGGGATTAGAACTGCATCAAGATATTTCACCCCAGGAAATGAAACAGCGCTCGGCTGAAATGCTAGAGCAGGTAGGATTAGAACAGCGCCTCAATTACTATCCTGATGATTTATCAGGGGGACAAAAACAACGGGTAGCGATCGCACGTGCTTTGGTCAGTCGTCCTAAAATTGTGCTAGCGGATGAACCAACGGCGGCGCTTGATAGTAAATCTGGGCGAGATGTGGTTAACCTCATGCAACAATTAGCCAAGGAACAAGGCTGTACAATCTTGATGGTGACTCATGACAACCGGATTTTAGACATAGCCGATCGCATCGTTCACATGGAAGATGGTAAGCTAGCACAGGATCGGGTTGTAACCGTAGCAGTATAAGATTTACATAAATAAATCGGTGGAAATCAACCCAAATATGTTACGAAACGTAAATAGGCTTGAAACTATTACAAATGACCAATGACTAATTTTCTGAAGCTGCTATCTTTTCTCTTCATCAGAGCGATCGCACAATTCTTTTAAAGCTAGCAGTTAAGTCATACAGCATACTACAAAGTAGTGATATCCTGATTTAGGACACAAAATTGTTGTGTCCTAGCATTTTGTAATTAATGCATCTAAAAATTGTTGTATTACCATTTGTAATCAAATTCAACTTTTATTTATAGATAAAAGCCCAAAAAATTTGCATTTATCAATAGAAATTAATCTGGTCAATTACATAGCTTAAAAATCCCTAACACTCAATTAACCTGCTAATTATTGCCATTTAATTATTTATATATCTAGTATAATTATTTTTACAAATATCATTGATTAATTAATAATTAATCAATAAAAAAATCAATAAAAATCCAATTTTTTGCGTATTTTCCTCAGCTTTGCGTACTTATACTGATGGCAAGTGAAAATACTGTAAATAAACTATTATTATTTAATTTTATGCCATATTAGTAATTGTAGTTATTGTTTATCAAGCAGTTATAAGAAATAGCTGCTCAAAATATAAGTTAGTTTATGTCAGCAAAAAAACAACCTTTTTTTAAATCACCACTGTTAGGAATAGCATTGATAATTTCATCATCTATTATTCCTATATCCATAACACCAGTGATGGCAGGAGTAACCTTTAAACCTCCAGGAGCGCAAGCACCTCAACGCTCATCTGGGGGAGGCTCAAGGAATGATAATATTTGTGGATTTGGAACGAAAGTCTCTAATAGTGCATCGGTAACACCGTTAATGCCCAATTCTAATATTGGCTTTACTGTTGCAGATCGTCCCACAATATTTGTCTACCTTCCAGCTAGTAAAGCGCAAAAAGCATTGTTTACGCTCCAAGATGATGGCTCGAAAACTTATTATCAGACAGCCTTAACTTTGCCCGAAAAACCGGGAGTGATGGAAGTAAAACTGCCAACTTCTGTACCAGCGCTGAAGACAGGCAAAAATTATAAATGGTCTTTAGTCATGATTTGCACTGAAGAGCTAGACACAGATAGTCCTTGGGTAGGTGGATGGATTCGCCGTGTAGAAGCTGATCGCAGTTTAACTAGTAAAAATCAAAAACCCATATCATTAGAGCTAATTTCTAAATTAGCTGAAACTGGTATTTGGTATGATTCTCTGTCTATTCTGGCAGAACTCAGGCGATCGCAACCAAATAATCAAGCTTTAACTAATGCTTGGCAAGACCTTTTAAAATCAGTTAATTTAAATGTGATTGCCAACGAACCACTCGTTAATTAATTAACTAATAGTAACTAAAGCTAAGGTGGGGAGTAAACAGTAATTAAATTATTCCCCACTTTCTAATTTTATAAAATTATTAATTATTAATTTAAAATGGGCTTATTGTTGAAAGCATTATTCGCAAATTTATTGAGGATAGGTTCAATTAGAACCATTTTTAAGCATTGGCGCTTTGTATTGATAACTGCTCCTAGCGTCAGCATATTGGTGATTGCTGGGGGTATGACAGGTTTATTTCAACTACTGGAATGGAGTACTATGGAGCAGTTTTTTGCTCTACGACCTCTAGAAGCACGAGATAAGCGTATCCTCATTGTCACCATTGATGAAAAAGACATTACTCAAGTTGGTAAATGGCCGATTCCTGATGCTGTCTTAGCTCAACTCCTCACAAAACTCAAGGCTCAACAACCAGCAGCTATTGGTATGGATATTTATCGAGATTTGCCAGTAGAACCAGGGTATCAAGAATTAGTCGCAGTGATGAAATCTACACCTACCTTAATTGGTGTCAAAAAACTCGCAGGGGATAGTGTAGCACCATCACCAACTTTATCTGCACAAGGGCAAATTGCGCTTTCTGATTTTGTGTTGGATACAGATGGTAAAGTCAGACGGGGTTTGCTTTCGGCTGGCGATCGCAACGGGGAAATTTTTTTAGGTTTAGCAGCGCGCTTAAGCTTAATTTATCTAGAACCTCAACATATTTCTCTAGAAGCAATAGATCAAACAGAGACTAGCTTGCAATTAGGTAAAGCCATATTCACACCCTTAAAAGGTAAAGAGTTTATTTATCGCGGTGCAGATGTTGGCGGATACCAAATTTTATTGAACTACCGAGGACGTAAAAATCATTTTGATACAGTCAAAATGCGGGATATACTAAATAATTCTGTCTCACAGGAGTTAGTACGCGATCGCATTGTTTTGATTGGTACTACAGCTAAGAGTATCAATGACTTTTTTAACGTTTCTTATAATCCTAAGTTTCAGAATAATGGAGAACCTATGGCAGGGGTTGTAGTTCATGCCAATTTAACTAGCCAAATTTTAAGTGCAGCATTAGATAGTAGACCTCTTATACAAATATGGTCTTCCCATGCAGAATGGCTATGGATTTTATGCTGGTCATTTATCAGTAGTAGTCTGACTTGGCGCTTGTTGCACGTAAAATCTCTTGGTAAGTGGAAATTGCCAGGATTACCTATAGTAGGAATTATATTTGCAATTGCGACTCTTTTAGGTAGCAGCTATTTAGCTTTTTTAGCAGGTTGGTGGATTCCTAGCATTTCACCGTTACTAGCTGTCCTTATCTGTGGAATTGTCATCACTAATTTTTATAAACAATCACAACTAGAAAAAGCGAATGAGGAATTACAGGAGTACTCTTATACGTTAGAGCAAAAAGTCAGCGATCGCACTAAAGAATTAGAAATTGCTAAAATTGCTGCTGATGTTGCCAACCAAGCTAAAAGCGAATTTTTAGCTAATATGAGCCATGAACTGCGGACACCTTTAAATGGAATTTTAGGGTACGCACAAATCCTCGAACGTTCTGAAAAAATAGCGCCATCAGAACTAGATGGTATCAAAATTATTCATCAATGCGGTTCTCACCTACTCACTCTCATCAATGATATTTTAGACCTGTCGAAAATTGAAGCTCGAAAACTAGAACTACACAAAACAAACTTTGATTTCTCTTTCTTTTTGATTGGAGTAGTAGAAATCTGCCGCATACGTGCTCAACAAAAAGGTATCTCATTTATTGATCAATTAGATCCTCAACTTCCTTTAGGAATCAATGCTGATGAAAAACGGTTACGGCAAGTTTTAATTAATTTACTTGGTAATGCCATTAAATTTACTGATATTGGTAGTGTAACTTTTAAGGTAGAAGTATTACAAATAGAAAATAATCCTGAAAATATATTAAGTAAAATTCGCTTTAAAATTGAAGATACAGGTGTAGGGATGACACCCGAACAGCTAGAAAAGATTTTTTTACCTTTTGAGCAAGTAGGAGATAAACATAAACAAGTAGAAGGTACAGGATTAGGATTAGCCATTAGCTGCAAACTAGCTGAATTAATGGGTAGCCAAATTAATGTCACTAGCACTTTATCAGTTGGTAGTAAATTTTGGTTCGATGTGAATCTAGAAGTGATTGAAGTAGCCACCAATACTGCTACTATATCTCCCAAGAAAAAAATTGTCGGTATTCAAAATAAACAACCAAAAATCTTAATTGTAGATGACCAACTTGAAAATCGTTCTGTTATTATCAATCTCCTGCAACCAATAGGATTCACTTGCTGGGAAGCTACTAATGGAAAAGAAGGTTTAGAAACAGCCATAGAGAGTCAGCCAGACTTAATTATCACTGATTTAAAAATGCCAATTACGGACGGTTTTGAAATGATGCATAATTTAAGAAATTTGCATCAGTTTAAAAATCTGCCAATTATAGTTTCTTCAGCCAGTGTATTTGAAAATGACCAAATAAAAAGTTTAGCTGTGGGAGGTAATGAGTTTTTAGCCAAACCCTTTGAGATAGATGAAATTTTTAAAATTTTAGAAAAATATTTACAACTGACTTGGATTTATCAAGAAGATAGCGCCTTAGAACTAGATTCTGAAAATCAAACAGAGCAAGTAATCATTGCACCTCCTGCAACTGAACTAGATCAGCTGTTTGATTTAGCAATGAGAGGGAATATTCCTAGTATACAAATATTATTGAATGAGCTTGAAGCTGCAGATCAAAAATTTGCACCTTTTTGTCACAAAATTAGACAACTTGCTGATAACTTTCAAACCAAACCTATTCGGGCAATTATTAAATCTTATCAGGATATAAGTTTATGAAAAATATTAATGTTGAACAAGCAACTATTATGATTGTTGATGACAATCAAACCAATCTCAAAGTATTATGTAATGCTATCTCTAATTATGGCTGGGAAATTTTGACTGCCATTGATGGTCAAAGTGCTATTGAACAAGCTGAATATGCCCAACCAGATTTGATTTTATTAGATGTAATGATGCCAGGTCTTGATGGATTTAACACCTGCCAAATCCTCAAAAAAAATCCTGCAACTCATGATATACCAATAATTTTTTTGACCGCTCTATCAGACAAATTTGATAAGGTGCAAGGGCTTTTAATTGGAGGTGTAGATTATATTACTAAACCTTTTCAAAAAGAAGAGGTTTTAGCCAGAATTCACGTCCATTTAAAGATTCGATTTTTAACAAAACAACTAGAATTACAGAATCAACAGTTAGAGCAGCGGATAGAAGAACGTACCACCAAGCTTTTGCAAGCACTGGATGAATTAAAGCAATCTCAACTCCAATTAGTGCAGAACGAAAAATTGTCTACTCTTGGTCAATTAGTTGCTGGTGTAGCTCATGAAATTAACAATCCCCTCACCTCTTTAACAGGTAACTTGCATTTTATTGGCAATTATATCGATGACTTAGTTAACCACTTGCAACTTTATCGTCAACACTATTCAGATCCACCTACGAATATTGTTAAAGATGCCAAGATGATAGATTTAGAGCAAATTATCAAAGATTTGCCTGCACTGCTTTCATATATGAATATCGGTGTAGAACGCATCAGCGACATTAGCACTAGTTTACGTACTTTTTCCCGTACAGATACATCTCATCAAGTAGATTTTGATATTCACGAAGGTATTGATAGTACTTTGCTAATTTTGCAGCATCGTCTGAAGGCAAGTAATAAGCGATCGCAAATATTAGTGATAAAAAATTATGGAAATATCCCTTTGTTTAAATGCTATCCTGGGCAAATTAGCCAAGTGTTTATGAATATAATTTCTAACTCTATTGACGCTTTTGATGAAAAAAATGAAAAATTACCTATTCCAGAAAATGTTGGATATGAAATTGTGATTGAAACCCGACTTAATCGGGATGAAAATTTGCTCACTATCACCTTTGCGGATAATGCTTCTGGGATTGCTCCGGAACTTATAGAGCAAGTATTTAACCAATTTTTTACTACTAAATCAATTGGTAAAGGTACTGGACTAGGTTTATCTATTAGTAAACAGATTATTGAAGAAAAACACCAAGGAAAAATCCAATGTTTTTCAGTATTAGGAGAAGGCACAAGATTTGTCATTGAAATCCCTGTATAAGCATGAAATCCTGGGATCTGAGGAGTAAAATTGAGCCTTTGAACAAACCTATAGTGAAATAAAACAAGGATTTTAGGGAACAGTAGAAAATAGGTTTCTATTGCTTGTCACTATGGGAATGTAAATTTATGCACAAAAATCAACAGATCATTGGCTCTTTTGCTTATACAATGAATTTAGGATTGCTGACATTATTTGTCGTCACAGCTAGCATTCCAGCCCTAGCAAATATCAATTTGCACTCAGAAATTCAGGATGGGAAAATCACTACAAGCTCAGTCTTAAATCCCAATTCCCTACTGGAACAAGGTAGAATTCAGTTTGCCGCAGGACGCTTTACCGAAGCAGCGAAACTTTGGGAAGCTGCATCTGTTGCTTTTGCAGAACAAGGTGACACTATCAACCAAGCTTGGAGTTTGAGTTATCTATCTTTAGCTTTACAAAACTTGGGAGATTGGCAAAAGGCGGAAGTTTCAATTACTAACAGTCTCAATCTGCTGCAACGCCTGAACACCAAAAATCAAAATAATGCTGCAATTTGGGCAGTAGCTTTTAATACTCTAGGAAATCTCCAACTTACCAAAGGACAAGGAGAAGCAGCTTTACAAGCTTGGCAAGATGCAGAAAAAAATTATGCTCAAGCTGGTGATGATGCAGGTAAATTAGGTAGTCAAATTAACCAAGCGCAGGCACTACAGGCTTTAGGATTTTATCGCAGAGCGCAGAAGTTGTTAATAGCTATCAATCAAAAGCTGCAAAATCAGCCAGATTCCATCATCAAAGCTAAAGCATTGCAAAGCTTGGGAGTTGTTTTGCAACAGGTGGGAAATTTACAGCAATCCCAGGAAATTTTAAAGCAAAGTTTAGCAATTAGCACTCGCCTGAACTCTACAGACAATATCGGCGATGTTCTTTTTAGCTTGGGAAATACAGCTAGAGATTTACAACAAACTGCAGAGGCTTTAGATTATTATCAACAAGTGCTAGCTAAGGCAACTAATCCCCAACTACACCTAGAAGCACAACTCAATCAACTCAGCCTGTATTTAGATAATGCACAAGTACAAGCGGCTAATGCTTTATTACCTGAAATTAAATCACAATTAGAGAATCTGCCGCCTAGCCGGATGTCTATCTATGCCACAGTTAACTTTGCGCGTAGTTTGGCTAAGTTGACAAAATCGGCTGGAGACAATCAAGATTTAGCTAAAGAAGCTGCAGTAACTTTAGCACGTGCCATACAACAAGCCGACAGTTTGAAAGACTTACGTGCTCAAGCTTATGCCTTAAATGAATTAGGAAAATTATACTTTGAGCAGCAGCAGTTATCTGAGGCTTTACAACTGACCCAAAAAGCATTGACAATCGCTCAAGAAATTAATGCGGCGGACATTGCTTATCAAGCTTCCTGGCAAGTTGGGCGCATTCTCAAAATTAAAGGTAACACTGAAGGTGCGATCGCAGCTTATAATTTCTCCGTCAAAACCCTCAAGTCTCTGCGTAGCGACTTAGTGGCGATTAATCGTGATGTCCAGTTCTCCTTTCAAGAGAGTGTGGAACCAGTGTATCGGGAGTTCGTTGATTTATTACTCCAATTTCACCCCAGCCAGAAAAACTTAAAGCAAGCGCGAGAAACTATCGAAGGGCTACAACTCGCTGAATTAGACAATTTCTTCCATGAAGCTTGTTTAAATGGTAAACCAGAGCAAATCGACAAAATTGATAAAAATGCAGCTGTTATCTATCCGATTATTTTAGGCGATCGCTTAGAAGTTATTGTCTCGATTTCCGGGCAACCCTTAATTAATTACAAAACAGACATCTCAAAAGCGGAAATAGAAAAGACTATCAAACAGATGCGTCAATCTCTCAACCCGGCTTTTTCGCAAGAGAATGCTTTATCTGTTTCCCAAAAATTCTACGACTTACTTATCCGTCCCGCCGAATCGCAGTTAGCCAATAGTAAAATCAAAACTTTGACCTTTGTTTTAGATGGTTCCTTGCGAAATTTACCAATGGCGGCTTTGTATGATGGCAAAAATTATTTAGTAGAGAAATATAGCTTGGCTTTATCGCCAGGAATGCAATTATTACAAGCCCACTCACTCAAGCGAGATAATATTAAAGTGATTACAGCCGCACTCAGCGAAGCACGCCAAGGGTTTAAAGCTTTACCAGCTGTTAAATCAGAAGTCACAGAAATTAGCGCTGAAATTTCTTCACAGCTACTTTTAAATGAAAAATTTACCGACGCTAACCTGCAAACAGCTATCAAATCAATTCCTTTTTCTGTATTGCATCTCGCTACTCATGGTCAGTTTAGCAGTAAGTCAGATGATACTTTTATACTTAGCTGGGATGGCAAGATTAACGTTAAGGAATTAAGTGAGTTTCTCAAATCCAGAAACGAGGTTAATTCTACACCGGTAGAATTAATGGTTCTCAGTGCTTGTCAAACAGCAAAAGGAGACAATCGCGCAATATTAGGTTTAGCTGGAGTAGCAGTACGTTCTGGCGCGCGTAGTACTATAGCTACCTTGTGGGCAGTACAAGACGAGTCTACAGCTAAATTTATGGTTGAGTTTTATAAACATCTCAAAAAACCTGGAATTGGTAAAGCAGAAGCTTTGCGACAAACTCAATTGATTTTTTTACAAGATGCTAATTTTCAGCACCCCTATTATTGGTCAGCGTTTGTGTTGGTAGGAAATTGGCTATAACTGGCTTACAGTCCTTTGGGTAATTTCAATCAAGTTAATAGCTAACTGATACCATTTTTTGAAAATGGTATTAAATGGCATGAGCAGATGAATTTTATTGTTTGATGACCGAGACAATTTTGGATTTTAGATTTTAGATTTTAGATTAAATCTAAAAATAAAATCCAAAAAACGGTTTCAAGCCTACGCCAGTTGCCTTATGTCGGGAAACCCGCCCACCGCACTGGCTCACGCCACTTCTCTCAAGTCGGGAAACCCGCCCACGAGAGTGGCTCCTCCGTTGACGGAGAAAGAGCAAAAAAATCATTCAATACTTAAGCCTCTTCTTTATAAGGAGAGGTCAATCCAAAAGACGCTCGCGGACTCGCTAACGCTGCGCTATCGTAAATCCAAAATCTAAAATTGGGTGACTTACGCAAATGTCATATTTTTTTCGTTGAGGTTTGTCTAGGGGAGCCAGTCACGTGCGGAGGTTCCCTCCGTTGAGTGAACTGGCGTTCAAATGTCAAGAGTCCAAAAAACCTAAATTTTTGACCCTGGACATTTGTACAGACGCGATTAATCGCGTCTGTTGCAAATCTTATGCCAGACAATCACTGTGTCAGTTGCGTAAGTCCTGTGTTTATCCAAATAGCTGTTTTTAATTATCAGTATTTTCACTAAAATAAAATTATAAATTCTGATTTCACAGGAAAAAAATCAGAAAACTTAAGTATTTATAGCGTAGCTAATGACTGTAAAAGATATATTTAGAAAAGCAATTAACAATTATAGATAAGTAAGATATGGTATTTTTATAAAATTAGCTAATAAATTACAATTTTTAAAGATATTACGACTGGATAGCCAATAAAAATTTATCCATAATTAATATGACTTTATAGCAAATAAATTAATCATGTATGTTTTTGGAGTTATCTTGTAAATTAATTATTACTTTTGATTTACAGAGAATTACGATTATGTCATCCCAAAAGCAGAAAAATCACAAATGTATTAAAACTAATAATTTTCCTCAATTAATAACGCTAGCGCTAGCATCAACTACTATCATCACTTATACCTTACCAGCCCAAGCATTGACATTTAACTTTACATACGATGCAGGTGTGACTTATCAGCAAAAAACTGCTTTTGAATTTGCAGGAAGATACTGGGCTGATTACCTAAGTGATGATGCTACTGTGAACATTCACGTTGATTTTGCTTCTTCGAGTAAATTGCCAAAAGGGATGCTTGGTGGCTCTATTCCAGCGTTTGTAAATAATGTGAGCTATAATTCTTTTTGGAATGCATTGAATAATGACCGCCAATCTCAATTTGATTACACTGCTGTCAGCAATTTATCTTCCAGTACACAATGGCAGTCTATTTTTCAAAATCTACAGCAAGAAACACTCACGCTTTCTAATAACACAATTAATTTAACTCAAGCCAACGCCAAAGCATTAAATTTAATTGATAAAAATAGCACTGCCTTAGATGGGGTGATCGTTTTAAATGAGCTAGATAATACTGGTTATGGATGGGCAAACAGCGGTTACACCAGCACTAGTGTCAATAGCTGGTACACTAAAGCATTTGACCTCTACAGTGTTGCTGTTCACGAAATCGCACATATCTTAGGATTTGTTAGTAGTCTCGATGGCATTAATGCTAAGAACTACAATGATTTAGATTTACGTAAAAAACTGTTTACTCCCTTTGATTTATTCCGTTATTCTGACTCTAGCAAAACTCAAGGTTTATCAGATTTGAGTAACGGTAATGCTAGTTACTTCTCTATTGATGGTGGTATGAGCAGCATAGGTTATTTATCTACTGGTCAGGATACTAGTATTAAGGGCGATGGCTTTCAAGGCAGCCATTGGAAAAATTACACTAATAGTATTGGTGTGATGGCACCAGCTTTGCGTGTCGGTGCTGTGCGTGAAGCCGATGAACGAGACCTCAATGTTTTAGATGTGATTGGTTGGAACAGAAAATCTAGGATTTATTCTAGTAACTATTACACATTAGATTCACAAATCCAATATGCTAATATTTTGGCTAATCAAACATTAAATTCACAAGCTCAATCTGCTGCATATTGGATTCAAGAAATTAACCGTAATTTCGATATTACGAATATGTTAAATCTAAATCGTTGGGGTGGTGCTAGCACCACTAGTACTTTAAATCAAACACAAGACCTAGTCGATATTCTCGCTCAAGAAGGTGTTTTTGAAATGGGTGGTTTTTGGGACACTGTCGATGAGCAAGAGAATGTTACTTCTGTTCCGGAACCAGCCAATAATGCTGGATTAATCGGTATTGGCTTATTAGGCTTAATTGGTTTGAAATTGAAAAAGTTTTCTCGCCATTATCTCAATTCTATATAGAGCCTGTTCCCATCCCTCTGCAATCCTTAGCAGCGCTAGGATACCAGCAGGGGTGTTTTATGTGACTTGGGATTACTAGCGATTAGTTAGCTAATTTTTTTGTAAATAATTTCTGGTTAGTTAAGCAAAATTTTTGGGAACCCTAAAAATGTCACCTCTAAGAATAGTAGCCCTACACTAACCAGATGTTTAAAATTTCAGAAAGTACAAGTTTATTATTGATACTCAATAAAACTAAACAGCCACTTTTAATTTTATTTTACATTTTATATTTATTAATTATTAATCAATTAAAGGGATTTGCACAAATTATCCCAGATAATAACCTGTCATCAAATTCAATAACTGTTACTTCAGGAAATGTAATTGAAATTCAAGGTGGAACTCAAGTCGGTAATAACCTTTTTCATAGCTTTGAGCAATTTTCTGTCAACACAGGCAATACGGCTTTTTTTAATAATCCTTTAGAAGTTAATAATATTATTACTCGAGTCACAGGCAGTTCGATTTCTCAAATTGATGGCTTAATTCGTACTAATGGCCTAGCAAATTTATTTTTAATTAACCCTAATGGTATTATTTTTGGTACGAATGCTAGCTTAAACATTGGTGGTTCTTTTTTTGCAAGTACAGCGAATAGCATTAAATTTTCTGATGGCAGTATTTATAGTGCAGTTAATCCGCAACAACAAACTTTATTAACTATCAATACTCCTCTTGGCTTGCAGTATGGAGTAAATCCGGGAAATATCACTGTACAAGGGCCAGGTAATCAATTATTTGTGAATGAGTTTTTTGCCACTTCTCGAGAAAATCGACCTGTAGGATTAGAGGTAAAAGCTGGTAATACTCTGGCATTAGTTGGCGGTAATGTTGATTTAAAAGGTGGGAATTTAACAGCAGGGCAAGGTAGAGTGGAAGTTGGCGCTGTTAAAGATAGTTTCGTTACCATTAATTACAATAATCCTGGCTTAACTTTAAACTATGAGGGAGTGAATAATTTTGCAGATATTAATCTCAATGCGGCTGCTTCAATAGATGTGAGTGGTGATGGTAGCGGTCATGTTCAAGTTATCGGTAGAAATATTAATTTAACTGATGGTTCGGCAATTTTAGCCAATACTGAACATGATTTAAATGGAGGGAGTATCAAGATTAAAGCTGCAGAATTACTCAATGTCAGTGGGTTTAATAGTCGTCCTGATTTTTCAACAATTATCTCTACCGATGTGTCTCCAGAAGCTAGCGGTAATGGTGGTAGCATTGATATTGCTGCTCAGAAATTAACTGCAACTGATAGTGGACAAATTAGTAGTACAACCTTTGGGTTGGGAACTGGGGGAACAGTTAATATTCAAGCAGAAGATATAGAACTAGCTTTCGGTGGATTGGGGCCTAGTGGGATATTCGCTAGTACTGATTCTGGTGGTGGTAATGCGGGAAAAATTGCGATCGCAACTAATAATCTACTAGTTACTGATGGCGCGCAAATATCAACTACTAGTTGGTCTGGCAAAGGTAATGCTGGGGAAATCCAGATTACTGCGAAAAAAGCACAATTTATCGGTACTGCTTTGGGAAAATATCCTAGTGGGTTATTAGCTAGTACTTATTCTGATGGTAATGGCGGTAATATTTTCCTTAATGCTGATAGCTTAGAAGTTAAAAATGGGGCACAAATTCAAAATAGTGCATTTGCTGCTGGTAATGCAGGGCAATTAGAAATTACATCTAAAAATATAGAATTAAGTGGTACAGATTCCGGCACACTTGCTAGTGGTTTACTTGCCAATGTTGAAAAAGGTGCAACAGGTAATGGAGGTTTGTTAAAAGTTACAACTGGGAATTTGAATTTATTTGATGGTGCGACGATAGTTGCTAAAACTGCTGGCTCAGGAAATGCTGGGAAGATAGAAATTGTAGCTAAAAATATAGAAATTAAAGGAACATCTAATAATCCACTGCCGACAATAATTGCCGCAAATGTTCAAAGTCAGGCGACAGGTGCAGGGGGTGAATTAAATATTAATACTGAAACTCTATATTTAAGTAATGGTGGACAAATTGCAACTAGCACATTTGGTACAGGTAATGCCGGCGTTTTAACCATTCAAGCTCATGATATAAATTTAAGTGGTTTTATTTCTGGTGGTAGTAGTGGTTTATTTAGTAATGCTGTTACCAATAGTGGTAATGGTGGTCAGTTAAATATCTCAACAGATAAACTGACTATTCAAGATGGTGCAACCATTGCTGCTAGTAACTTTTCTAGTCGTAACCCTAATCTTGCACCAGGAACAGGTTTAGCAGGTGATATTAAAATTGATGCTCGATTAATTGAGCTTTTTGATAACACTACTTCCAATATTAAAAGTAGTATTAATGCTACTACCTTTAATGGTGGTGGTGGCAATATTCAAATAAATACTAAAGAATCTCTAGTTGCTAGAAATAATAGTTTAATTACTGCGGATACCAAAGGTAATGCTAATGGTGGCACCATTAGAGTTAATACTAATTTGCTGTCCTTGAACAGTGGAGCTACCTTGAGTACAAATAGTACAGGATTAGGTCAAGCTGGTGATATTTTTATTAACGCTAATCAAGTCAGAGCAAACCAAGGGTTAATTACTGCTACTGCTACTCAATCAGGTGGTGGCAATATTACTTTAAATAATAATTTTCTCTTTTTGCAGAACAATAGCCTCATTAGTAGCAGCGTTACTGATAGTACGGGAGGCGGAGGTAATCTTTTTATTAATAGTGATTTTATCGTCAGTTACAATAATAGCGATATGAGAGCTAACGCTGTTTTTGGCAATGGGGGTAATATCCAAATTTACACCCAAGGACTTTTTCAAAGTCAAGATAGCGAAATTGATGCAAGTTCTAAATTTGGGATTGATGGTGTAGTCAAAATAACTAACCCAGAAGACGTTCAAAAGATTGCCATTGCAGAATTACCAAAGGATATAGTGGATGTTACTCAGTTAGTAGCTAAAGCTTGTAGTGCTAGTACAACTAATGAGTTTGTCATCATCGGAAAGGGAGGATTACCAGAAAATCCTACTGATATGCTGAGAGGACAAACAGTTTGGACAGATTGGCGGCAATTATCTACAAGCAGTAATAGAAAAAATCAATTAGGAGCAGCAAGCCAAGAAAAGCTGGTTGCAACTTCTCCAAAATCAACACATATTATTGAAGCTCAAGGATGGGTAATTAATCGCGATGGCACTATAGAATTAGTGGCTCATGCGCCAGAGATACCTACTGTAGTACCTGTGAGTTATGTAGCTAAATGTACTGGCTCTTAAATCTTGATCAGCCATTTTTCATACATAAATTGGGCGGGCTATTTGGCCCACCCGACAAGTATTTTTTGGTAACGAACTTCCAGAAATTACATTATCTAATTATGAAAGCGAAGACCATAATTTGATTCTTCCTCCTCTGCATCCTCTGCTCCCTCTGCGAACGTCTATTATCGATTAGCTGAATACGCGATGTTGCAAAGAAGGCATTTGACGGCGGACTTGTTCTAGGCGAGTGGGTCGAATTTCGGCGATCGCAATTCCGGGTTTCTCTCCGGCATCAGCTAAAATCGTACCCCAGGGGTCGATAATCATGGCGTGTCCGTGGGTTTGTCTTCTGGCGTAATGGGTACCTGTTTGGGCAGGAGCAATGACATAACAGGTGTTTTCAATTGCTCTGGCTTGGAGTAATGTTTGCCAATGATCTTTACCAGTAAAGGCTGTAAAGGCAGCCGGGACAAAGATGACATCGGCTCCTTTGTCTGCCAGGTGTCTGTACAATTCTGGGAAGCGGACATCATAGCAAATCGAAAGTCCCAAATTACCCAAGTTTTCGGAAACATACACAGGTGGTAGCTGTGTTCCAGCCATGACTGTGCTTGATTCTTGATAGGTGTTACCATCTGGGACATTCACATCAAATAGATGTACTTTGTAATAGCGAGAAAGTTCTTGACCGTTGGAGTCTACAAGTATGGTTGTGTTATAAAATTTGCCTGTGTGCTCTACGGGAACTGGAAAACTACCGCCCAGAATAGTGACTTGAAAGCGCTGGGCCATTTTTTTCAAGAATATTTCGCTTTCCCGTGCGATCGCTTCTGCTTGTGCAAGTTTGTCTTTTTCTTCCCCCATAAAAGAAAAGTTTTCTGGCAAACTCACCAATTCAGCACCCCGACGCACGGCAAGTTCAATTAATTCTTCTGCCTGTGCTAAGTTTTTGTATAAATCAGGCACACTGGTTAATTGGATAGCAGCTGCTAAATAAGGCTTCATAGATTCCACAAACAGTAAATATGTGCGAGGTAGATTCTCAAATATATCGTTACCAGAGGCAGCGGAAAAGCCCACAAGTTCTAGGGATAAGATGACAGTTGTTTTAGCAACTGTAGGGCTGAGGAAATACCAATAAATTCATTATCTAGCAATTAGGGTAAGGGCGCTTCGTTAGCAGTATGCGTGACTCAAAGTCTTGCTAGTCATTGGGTTTGAGATTTTTATTTTTTTTAATTACAAGTCATTTAGTGAAATATGCATCTTTATTACTTTTGTTTAAGTAATTGATAATACCCTGTCTACATTTCAATCTTTCTCTGGATGATAGAAAATAGGACACATTTCAAGGTAGGTTGTTATCAAACCTTGATAAATGCGGTCTACTGTGGATACCTCAGCTCTTGTTCAAACATTTATTGCTGTATTTGTGCTAGCAGATGCGGTAGGTAATATACCCATAGTGCTGATTTTGACCAAAGGTATGACCCCAGAAGAAAGAAACAGAGTCATAGATAAAGCGATTGTCGTTGCGATCGCAGTTCTGTTGCTGTTTGTGTTCACTGGGCAATTAATTTTGACCTATTTGGAAATCAGCATGGCATCTTTGCGAGTAGCTGGGGGACTATTGTTGCTATTAGTTGCTTTGCAAATGTTGCGGGGAGAATTAGATACGCCCATTTTAGAAGAAGGTCGTGATGTTGCAATTACGCCTTTAGCTTTACCATTACTAGCCGGGCCGGGAACTTTAACAACAGTCATGTTATTAACCTCACAATCGCAACTGCCCTATCTCGGTGTAGTTTTAGGTATTGTAGCGGCAATGTTTATTAGTTGGTTAATTCTGCGTTTGGGAACCTATATTGACAAGTGGATTGGTGCTGAAGGTGGAGTGATTATAACTCAGTTGTTTGGGTTTCTATTAGCGGCGCTAGCAGTAGAAATTGGTAGTACAGGAATTCGGGAATTATTTTTGAAATAAATAGTTGTAACTTCTAGGTTGTTGATTACTGAGTACCGCACTATTTTTATCTATTTATAAACAGTGCTATCAGTGAGTAGTGCGTAGGATGCGTTACGCTATCGCTAACGCATCCGCGCTAAAGCTTTGCGTGCGCTACTACAAAATACTGAGTCTTTTTCAGCAATCAAATCACATTTTTATATAACTCATCAGCTATATAAAGATGAATAAAAATAACTTACTCTTCTGTCTTGTTGGGGTGACACGAATTTTGAATTTTGAATTCTCGATAAGCTTGAAAATGGCAGAATATAGCTTTAATACTAATAGTTATGGATAGAATAAAGGTCTTTAGGCATTAATTTAAGTATAGCTACCGAAAAATTTAAATAAGTCGTTTTTTTTACTTATAGATTGTATTGTTACCACTGAATATGGTATATTTTTCTTATCTTTGGGAAAAAATTAAATTTATATAAACCAAATAAAAAATTAATAAAAATCGTGTACTTTGATACTATATTTTAAGAGAAATAAGTTTTAGCATCATCTTATGAATTCTGTAGGTACAGCATGGTCTTACGGCGCTGCTTAGTTGCCTCTAGCTTTATCACTTTCTCTACATTTGGCTGTGGTAATTGGGCACATTCAACAGCAAATAACACCACACAAGTTGTACAAGAAAGTAATATTTCCCAACAGCTAATTGGTACACAATCACCACAAAAGGCGGCAGAATTTTTAAAGCAAGCTAATAGCTTACTAGATGCACGTCGTTATCAAGATGCGATCGCAGCATTCGATCAAGCGATCGCAATTGAACAGAACATTCCCGAAGCTTGGATTAATCGAGGTAATGCGCTAACGTCTCTACAGCTTTACAAAGAAGCGATCGCATCCTACGATCGGGCGCTGGCTTTAAGACCTGACAAAGATGTCGCTTGGTATAATCGGGGCAATGCTTTAACCTCATTGCGACTCTACAAAGATGCGATAGTAGCCTATGATAGAGCGATCGCCCTCCAGCCGAAAAAATCCGAAGCTTGGATTAACCGAGGAATAGTCCTAACAAAACTGCAAAGTTACGCCGAAGGTTTGAAATCCTACGACACTGCGATCGCGATTCAGCCCAATATGCACCAGGCATATTACAATAAGGCTTGTTCTTATGGTTTACAAGGCAATGTAGACCAAGCAATTCAAAACCTAGAAAAAGCAATTAAGCTGGCTCCGAATAAATATAAAAAATTGGCGAAAACAGACACAGATTTTAATAAAGTACGTAACGATAAAAAATTTCAACAGCTAATTAATTAGTCAATATAAATATAAATGTAGGGGAGCCAGTTGCGTGGGCAGGTTTCCCGACTTGAGCAAACTGGCGTTGTGTTGTCGCGCAACGCACCAGCAACCATTTCCGCTAATTTTCTCATAGAGAACTCCACAGAATGATTGATCCAAAAGCTGTCATTGCGAGCGAAACGGAGTGTAGTGAAGCAATCCCAATATTTTGCGGTTGCTTCATTTCGCTTCCCTTCTCCTGACGGAGACGCTACGCGAACGGGACGCTACGCGAACGCTACATTCGCAATGACAATTGGGCATTTCTTTTTGTGGAGGTCTCATACCAGTGTTTTTTCGCCCTGATTAACTATTTATCTACCGCCAAAATTATGGGAATTGGTATAAATTAATATTGGCTGTATATTTAAATTTTTATATAAATATGAAAAAATTGCTAGTAACTGGAGCCAGTGGCTTTTTAGGATGGCATATTTGCCAGCTAGCAAAGCCAGAATGGGAAGTTTATGGTAATTATTTTGCTAATTCATTAACAATACCTGGCATCAAAACCTTAAAAGTTAATTTAACAGATTTTCAAGAATTAAAGCAGATATTTAATGATATAAAACCAGCCGCAGTAATTCATACTGCTGCTCTTTCTCAACCTAATTTTTGTCAAAACAATCCTCAAGAATCATACGCAATTAATGTCACCGCATCTTGCAATATAGCTGGACTTTGTGCTGATTATGCAATTCCTTGTGCTTTTACCTCAACTGATTTAGTATTTGATGGCTTAAATGCTCCCTATCAAGAAACAGATTCCGTAAATCCTTTAAGCATTTATGGTGAGCAAAAAGTTCAAGCAGAAATAGGGATGTTAGAACTATATCCTCATACAGCAGTATGCCGTATGCCTTTAATGTTCGGCATGGCAACACCTACAGCTAAAAGCTTTATACAGCCATTCATAGAAACATTACAAGCAGGTAAAGAACTAAGTTTATTTATCGATGAATTTCGCACCCCAGTAAGTGGTAAAACTGCGGCTCAAGGGCTGTTATTAGCATTAGAAAAAGTCCAAGGTTTGATTCACTTGGGTGGTAAAGAAAGAATTTCGCGTTACGATTTTATGCGTCAATTAGTAGAGGTATTTGAAATTCCCAATGCTCAACTTAAAGGCTGTCGCCAAGAAGATATCAAAATGGCAGCACCTAGACCAAAAGATGTATCTTTAAATAGTTCTAAAGCATTTACATTAGGTTATCAACCATTATCTATCAAAGAAGAATTAGCAGCCTTATAACCAGTCAAATAATGTTTGCGACACATCAATAATATTATAGAAGACACGGCACTGCTGTGCTTCTATAATCTGTCGCAATACTTGTCGGTTAAGGGGAAAAGGGACAAGAAAAAACCTTTAACCATTACCCTTTTCCCCTTTCCCTCACAATTATTGAGATTGTTGTCACTTTTAAATCACATTTGCTTGTCAAACTGAAATAAACGCAGATTTCAAAAGTAAGTAGGTCGGCGAAATTGAAAATAACTGGCTGAGACTGTCATTCTGAGACAGTTCTGATGCCTTTGGCAAGGCGCTTTACGCTTTGTCATTGGTAAATCTTTCTAGCATATTGACGTTTATCAACATAGTTTATTTGATTTCCACCGTCTTACTTAATTATCAATGAAGAAACTTAAATTTTCAGCTTGATGTTGGCAATAGCGCTTTTTGAAGCGTACTGCTAAGTGTTGCATAAGCTCAAATTACTATTCGTGGGAACTGATGTGAAGAGACAACAAAACTACAGCAATTTACAAGAACGTACCCCTATAGCTTCAGCTGCAGCACCAAAGCAATCATTAGCTTTATTAGATGCTGTTGCGCTGATTGTGGGGATTGTTATTGGTGCAGGAATTTTTCAAACTCCGGCATTTGTCGCAGCGAATGCTGGTAGCGATATCAATGTCTTACTGCTGTGGTTACTTGGTGGTGCGATTTCTTTGGTTGGGGCATTGTGCTACGCAGAATTAGCAACTACTTACCCTGATGTTGGGGGAACTTACTATTATTTGAAACGTGCTTTTGGACGTTCAGTTGCTTTTCTGTTTGCCTGGGCAAGAATGACAGTAATTCAAACTGGTTCTATTGTCTTATTGGCGTTTGTTTTTGGGGATTATTTCTCTGGGTTATGGCTGCTAGGGCCTTATTCTTCTTCCATTTATGCGGCGATCGCAATTATCCTGCTGACAGGTTTGAATATTCTCGGTTTATACCCTGGTAAATGGACGCAAAACTGGCTGACTGCGGCGAAAATACTCGGTTTACTCCTAGTGGTGATGATTGGAGTTACCGCTAATAACCCTACAACTCTGCCAACTCCCACCACTTCCACAACTTCAACAAACTGGGGATTGGCAATGGTATTTGTCTTGCTGTCCTTTGGTGGCTGGAATGAAGCAGCTTATATCTCAGCCGAAATTAAAGATAGAAGGCGCAATATGGTGCGATCGCTAGTTTGGAGTATTGGTATCATCACCACTATTTATCTGCTCATTAATTTGGCATATTTACGAGGCTTAGGATTAGCAGGAATGGCTAAATCTGAGGCTGTCGCCGCCTCTTTAATGGATCGGACTGTGGGGACATCTGGAGCTGTATTTCTCAGTATTTTGGTAGCAATTTGTACTTTAGGAGCCATTAACGCCACCATTTTGACAGGCGCACGCAGTAATTATGCCCTAGGGCAAGATTTCTCGATGTTTTCCTTTATGGGAAGTTGGCAACAACAAAAGGAAACGCCTACTCAAGCCTTAATCATCCAAGGTGCGATCGCTTTATCATTGGTGTTTTTAGGCACAATTGCCCGCAATGGTTTTGAAACAATGGTGGAATACACCGCACCAGTATTTTGGTTTTTCTTCCTACTGTCTGCGATTTCATTATTTGTTTTACGCAAACGAGATGCTCAAATAAATCGACCTTTCCAAGTGCCATTTTATCCTTGGATTCCCTTGCTGTTTTGCATTATTTGTGGGTACTTGCTTTACTCCAGCTTGGCGTATACAGGCATCGGGGCAATAGTTGGGGTTTTAGTTGTAGGCGCAGGTATTCCCTTGTTGTTGTGGAATAATTACCGACAACGTTCGTTAAGAGACTTGCGATAAATAGGCAGGGGGAAAATTACAAATTTCATCTGCATAAATTGGTGATTTTTTGTGAGTATTTCGCTGATAACTCAAAATTAATGCTCAATCAATCTTCAATATTTCATCAACAAATTTAATTTTTCAATTCTCTGCACTTTTGCATAAACTTTCCAACGCTTATTTGTTTTTTGCGGGAATAACTAACAATTACAAAGGAGAAAATCATGAAATTACAAAGAATTGCGCTTTTATTAATTACCAGCGTTAGTATTGCTAGTTTAGGTGTTTCTGGATGCACTACAGTACGTAATTTTGAAACAGATGCCCAAACTTCTACTCCTACTACTACCCCAGTACAACAAGTAGAAACCGATGTTCCCTATGTCCCAACTCCCCAACCTGTAGTAGATGCGATGTTAAAACTAGCAAAAGTGAATAGTAATGATGTCATTTACGACTTAGGTAGTGGCGATGGCAGAATTCCCATCACAGCAGCACAGAAATATGGGGCGCGTGGTGTTGGGATAGATATAGATCCACAACGCGTGCAAGAAGCAAAACAAAATCTCCAAAGCGCTAAAGTAGGCGATCGCGTTGAGTTCCGCCAACAAGATTTATTCCAAACAGATTTAAGCCCAGCTTCGGTAGTTACTCTCTATTTACTACCAGATATCAATTTAAAACTCAGACCCAAGTTATTACAAGAACTTAAACCAGGTACCCGCATTGTTTCCCACGCTTTTGATATGGGCGATTGGAAACCTCAACAAGTGCAACAAGTAGACGGTAAAACTATTTACCTCTGGGTAGTTCCTGACAATGTTCCTGCGAACCTGCGGTAAGTAGTCAAAATTATTTACTTTTGCAGCAGTTTTTGTAGGGTGGATACGAAATTTAAGTAGTGTCCATCCCAATACTTGTCGGTTAAGGGGAAAAGGGGAAGGGGAAAAGGGGCAAGAAATAAACCTTTAACCCTTACCCTTTCACCTTTTCCCCAAACCAAATTAAGAGTTTAAAATCCTTAACCGAGCAGTATTGGTGTCCATCCTATGATAACGGCGTTTTTTTAGTTAATAGGAATCTCTGTGAAAGGAAAAATTACTATGAAAGGATTAAAAGGTAAAAATGTTTTAATTACCGGAGCAAGTTCTGGTATTGGTCAAGCGATCGCTATTCGCCTAGCCCAAGAAGGATGTAACATCGCCATTAATTACCGCAAAAGCTTAGAAGAAGCGGAAGATACAGAAGAAATGGCGATACAAAAAGCTTGCGGAGATATTAACAATTGCAGTGTTCAATCATTACCAATTCAAGGGGATGTTTCTCAAGAAGCAGACATTATTGAGATGGTAAATACCGTTATCGAAAAATTTGGTAGTTTGGATATTTTAATTAATAATGCGGGAATTCAAAAAGAATGCCCTTCCCATGAGTTAACAACAGCAGATTTTGATCAAGTACTTGGGGTAAATTTGCGGGGTGCTTACCTTTGCGCTCGTGAGGCGATTAAACATTATCTTTCACAAAACCGTTCTGGTGTAATCATCAATATTTCTAGCGTTCATGAAGTTATTCCCAGACCAATGTATCTCAGTTATTCTATTAGCAAAGGTGGGATGGAAAATCTCACTAAAACTTTAGCTTTAGAATATGCGAACCGAAGTATTCGTGTTAATGCTATTGCACCAGGAGCCACAATTACACCTATTAATGAAGCCTGGACTGACGACCCTGAAAAAAAAGCGGTTGTAGAAAGTCATATTCCGATGAATCGTGCAGGGACTGCTGAAGAAATGGCAGCTGCGGTGGCTTTTTTAGCTTCTGATGAAGCAGCATACATCACAGGTCAAACGCTATTTATTGATGGGGGATTAACTCTGTATGCCGATTTTCGGGAAGCTTGGTCTGCGTAGGGACTTGCAACTAAAAAATATAATACCGCTCCTTATTCTCTCTGCATGAGATCATAATTAGCCTGAACCAAAAATTAACTCGCACTACACCTTTAAGAAGTTAGTATGGGCTAATTTCTGATTCAAGCGAAAATTCAGGACTGAAATCCTGATGAGAAAATTATTCATCCGAATGTTGAGCGATCGCTACTGCCAGTTGTTCATAACGGCGTGGATCGCCTTCAGCAAACACTAACCGCTCTTGCCCTTTGCGTCCATAAAGATCTTCCATAATCTTCTGCCAGTCCATAGAGGACAAGGGTGAAGGGCGATTTTCTATATCTTGGGTGGGAATAGTCGCTGTTATTTGCTGGAGTTCTTGCTGTGCCAATAAGACACGGGCACGTACTGGCCAACTCTCTTCTTTAGCAGCAATTTGCTCAAAATTTGACAGAATTTGCGATCGCCAATCTGGATGACTCACAGCAATTGCGTTGGCAAGGAACTGTAAGCCAACGATGGCTGAATAGCGTACCACCCACTCTTCATCTTCCTGAGCTACAAATAGCAAGGCTTCCATTGCTTCTGCTTGGGCAATTTCTAGCAGTTCCTCTGGGAACCAATGCCATTTCATCATTCCTAATCCCTTTGCTGCTGCCCGCCGAACACTCAGGGCAAAGTCAGCGGTAGCTGCGCCTAACAAGGTGACTAATCCTCTAGGATCGCCAATTCCTGCTAGGGTGCGGATTGCCCAAGATCTGGCTGTGTAGTTATGCATATCCAGCAGTTCCAACAAAGATGGAACTGCTGGTTCGCCAATTTGGATTAACCCATCGACAGCTGCAACAGCTGCACCTGGATTGTTATAGCTCAAGGCAGCAATTAGGGTGGGAATAGCTCCTTCTAAACGGGCGGCTGCCAGATTTTTGACAGCTTCTTGTAAAAGGATAGAAGAATTTGCGTCTTCTACTGCACGAATTAGACTATTGAGGGAATCAGGCATGAGGAAGAAGAGAAGCGATAAGTTCTACCTTTTCCATTTTCGCTCTTTCTGCTACAGTAACGCATCCATTAGTTGCATCACTTTAATTGCACCAGGGGATAAATCTTCTGGTTTTGTCGGTTGGAATTGCTTTTCGAGTAAACCTTTGAGAGATATTAACTTCAAGCTGTTTTCTGCTAGGGTATCAGCGATCGCTTCTGCTGCCGGTAAATAGCCAATCGCCCCTAAATCTGAAAGTACTGCTCGACGTAGTTGCAAATCATCCTGAGCAAGTGCCTGTACTAGGCGATCGCCATACTGATTGTAACCTGCAGTTGATTCTGAGGTTAGCTGATACATTGCTCTGGCTGCGGCATACTGAATCCGAGGCACAGTATGCTCTAAAAATTCTTGAATAATGGGAATTGCATCGCTTGCCCCCAATGTTCCCAATGCCTCTATGATGGCATCGAAGGGTTGGGTGAGTTGGGGTGGCTCTGGTGCTGGTAATGTTCCCGGAACTTGATCGTTGAGTAATTCGATTAGCCTGGGAATGCTGGATGAGTCGCCTAACATTTCCAGAGATTGGGCTGCAGCTTCACGCACATAGAAATCCGAACATTCCAGCGCTTTAATTAATGCAGGAACGGCTCGCTTTTCTCCTAATTTTCCTAATGCTCTGGCTGCATTGCGCCGCAGGGGATAGCCACCAACATTAGTGCGATCGTCTTCGTCTTCTAATGCTTGAATCAACACATCAATGGCTTCTGGAGCATCCACTCGAAACCGCCCTAACCACCAAGCCGCATAAACGCGCAATCCTAAATCTTCACCTTGGAGATTCGCGATCGCTTGTTCTACAGTTAATTGGTTATCGTCCTGGATATTAGCTGCGTTTTCCACTTTCTGTTCCTGTTCTCTATGCCCTCTGACAAATGCCTATACATGACAATGCCCGGAGAGGTAAACAATCACTAACTTCTGTCAGTCATTGTATACCCCTCCGGGCAACAACATCTTAACTAGCTTAATGCGTTGATAGCGTAGTCGATGTAGGAGTTTGCTTCAACAGCAGGATCTCCACTTAAACCGTGGTTAGCTTTGATGTATTTCAAAGCTTCAACATACCAGCTGGGAGATAGATCAAATGTGCGGTTGATTTCAGCAATACCACCAATTAGGTAATCATCCAATGGGCCTGTACCACCAACAACTAGGCAGTAGGTAACCATCCGCAAGTAGTAGCCGATGTCACGAACGCACTTGTCTTTGCCGGTTTGAGTAGAAGCAAAGTTGGGGCCGTTTTGGCTGGTGGTGTAGGGGAATTTGCTGTAAACAGCATTAGCAGCACCAGAAGCTAAACTAGAAGCCTTTTCGGTTAATGCTTTTGCAGCAGCTAAACTAGCAGAAGCTTGACGGAAACGACCAAATGCGGTTTGGATTTCGGTGGAGCTCAGGAAGCGTCCTTGGGAATCAGCAGCAGCTACTGCTTCGGTCAAAGGGGTTTTCATGATCAGATTTTCTCCCAATAATCTTTTTTGATGAAATAGCTTTTAGCAATCGTTTCAGTTATCTAAATATCTGAAACCGCTCAAAAAATCGATTCCAAAAAATCGATGATATAGCTGACTAAGCAACAGCAGAAGCAGCCTTATCGAAGTAGCTTGCAACTTCAGCCATTAAGCTGGCACAATCGCCTCTGGTAATACCATTGGTGTCGCCTGCGATCGCTAGAGCAGCATCTTTCATCTTTTGAACGCCAACTGCTACGGAAGAACCGGGAGTTCCTAGAGCCAAATAGGTTTCTTTTAAACCGTTGAGGCAGCGATCGTCTAGAACGCTGGCATCACCTGCGAAGATTGCATAGGTAACGTAGCGTAAGATGATTTCCATGTCACGCAAGCAAGCAGCCATACGACGGCTGGTGTAAGCGTTACCACCAGGAGCAATCAACTGAGGCTGTTCTGCAAATAGAGAACGAGCTGCATTTGCCACAATTGTGGAGGAGTTGCCGGTAATACGGTTAACAACGTCCATGCGCTTGTTGCCATCAGCAACCAAAGCACTGAGAGCATCTATTTGAGAACCACTCAGGTATTCACCTCGAGCGTCAGCTTGGGAGACTACTTTTGCAAATGCGTCTAACATACACTCAATTTCCTAATTAGTTTAGTCGAGTATGGCTTGGATTAGGTTAAAACCCAGTTTGATAGAGCTAGGCAATACAGCTGCCCCAGTAGCCCGATCAACTAAAAGCAGTAGCTTTAATCACTGCTGAAACCTTCCGCTTATTCCCTTAAGGAAATTTGAAAGATTTTTTAATTCTTAAACAATTGAAAAACTTCACTCATTTAAGATGGATGGAAAACCTGCTTCTTTTCTGTGAAGCTTTCCATTACTTGTTTATACTATATCGTTGGATCGTTTGTTTATTACGAATTGTCAAGTTAGTCATACTAAGAGGCTGAATTGCTTAACCAGTAAGGCTTTTGCCTTTATTAACAAAATTTTTAATGCTTAACACTTATTAATTAATACTCGATCGCTTTAACTTTCCAGTTATGGCAGCGTAGCCAGATACCTTGATTTTCAGCCTAATTCAAAATGATAGCTTAAATTAAGAAGTATTAAGGAACTGAGTTTTTAATTTACATTCCCTGGGCTATTTTGTTTGGTTAATGAGTTTCACAATCATGAAACTATGCAGAATGACTACAAACCGCTTACCTTTGCATCAGCAGGCGTGATCTGAGTGAAAGAATGCGATCGCTCCCCCTGAGTTCGCCTGTACAAGCATCAATACAGAATTCATTATTTTTCTGTTCCCCGTTCCCTATTCCCTATCTCCAAAAATCAATTGAATAATGCAACATTAATTAATGATTAAGATTTAGTAGCAGTCCAACCTTTCTTGATCAATGCCAAAAAGGTAGTAATGCCTTTAGAAAATCCGTGAGGATCAGGCAGAACATACTCTGGGAAGTCTTCATAAGGTCGCCACTCTTCAGATGAATTATGCCGCAAGTACAATACTCGCTCGTCTCCTTCTAATTTCCAGAGCATTTCACCGCCAGTTGGTATTTCAGACATGGCTTTATCCTATTTTGCAAACAAATATACTCATAAGGATTGTCCAGAGTCAAAAGTCTAAGCTTATCCTTGACTCTTAACGACCCAAACAAGATGTAGGTGCAATTTATGGGAATTTAGTTTGGGGAATAAGGTGAAAGGGTAAAGGTTAAAGGTCTTTTCTTACCCCTTTCCCCTTAACCTTTTCCCCATAACCGACAAGTATTGCGCTTTTAGTCACTATGCCAACATCAATAAACGGGCGTGGGAAATTAATATTTTCCACGCCCGCAGATATCATTGATGATTGCTGTTAACTTTCCGATGCATTTTCAGTTTTCTGATGCATCTTCAGTTGGATTTTCACCTGCAGGACGGATGTTAACAATTCTGCCGCCTAAGCGGGTGATGCGACGCATCTCTTCATTCATCCGGCTGTAAGGGACTTGAATCTCAATCGTGCTGCTATTGCGAATCTGATAACGATTGTTATCAGTTTGCTCGTTCTGGCGCAATCCTTCTACTTCGTAAACAAAGACGCGATTGTCTGAACCGGAACTAGATCTTCTGGTCAATACAGAACCTAACATATATAGTTCTATCTCCTATTGTGCAAAAGTAATGCTAGCGACCTTACCACCCAGCTTATTGATTTGCTGCAGGGTACTAGATAGCTGTTCGTAGGGGACAATGAACTCTTTGTTGCTACGACGAACTTTTGGATATCTTGGCAGACTGATACCTGTAACTTCGATTCTGTAAAGGCGTGGGGTAGAACCTTGAGAGGATCTACCAAAGGTACGGCTGGGTGCAGTTCCTTGTTTGGAAGGTAGGTAAGACCAACCTTGAGTACCACCAGAAGGTGCGATAATCGCAGTTGCGCTATTTGTAGCTAAGTCAGATGCAAGACGAGAACTGCTACCTGCTAGCTGAGAGCGATCGCTATTCGCATAACCACGGTAAAGGCGGAACATGCGAGTAAAACCAACTGTTCTTTGACCAACACCTGTGGTTACTAAGTCCCGATAGTAGGGAACTATCGAATCTCCAAAATAGGTATCATATTCAGCAGAATCTATATAGGAATCGATGTCTGCGTCGAACCCTTGATTTTGGTAGCGATCGAGATGCTCAATCACTTCCGATTCATCGTAAGGAGCTCTTCCTAACAAATGCTTAAAGTTCAATTCAATTACCCGAGTTTGAAAATGTGGGTAAAGAAACTTTGTTTTGTATAATTCTGATTTAGCTACTGCGCGGACAAAATCTCTGACGCTCAGTTTACCATTGGTCAACAACGACTCTAAGCTGGTGAGACGTTCTGACTGCATCAAGTAGTCATTGCCTAATACCTGACGATAGACTGCCTGGATAACAATCTTGGCATCTTCTGCTGTCCAGTTTGGACGCAGTTCAATAGGATTTGTTTGGTAAGCTGTAGTTCCCAAACGAGATGCTGCGGATGTAATTGGCACGAATAGCTCTCCTTGTAGACTTTTTGATGTGGCAAATTTGATTCAGTTTAGGCAGGAGAAATATTAACTACGCGACTACCTCGCTGATTCAGTCTTTGCAGAGTTGGTGAAAGTTGGTCGTAACTGACCAAATACTCTTGAATACTACGTCTGATTTGAGTAGTACGCCCTCTATCTGCTTGGATGACTCGTACTCGGTAAAGCTGTCCGCGATCGCCTGCGACTACACCAGTCAGTCCCTTGCCAAAGTTAGGAGTCTGAATGTTGCTAGCCAAATTCAGTGCTAGATCTTGGGTTAACCAAGCAGACTTGTTTTTACCTTGGGAGCGATCGCTGTTAGCATATCCCCGATAAATCTGAAACATCCGGTTGAAGCCTACTGTCTTTTGTCCCGGTTGAGTTTCAAATCCCCGATAATGAGGTACAATTGCTTCGCCAAAGCTTTCTTGATATTCGGCTGAATCAATATATGAATTGATTTCTGCCTCGTATCCTTTCTCTGTATAAAGGTTGACGTGGTAAGAAATCTCTGATTCATCGTAGGGCGCACGACCAAGCAAATGCTTGTAGTTCAGTTCGATGAAGCGGACTTGAGGTGTAGAGTAAAAGAACTTTTGGCGATATAGTTCAGATTGTGCTAATAACCGCACAAAATCTCTGACGCTAATGTTACCCTGTTGCAATAGCGATTCTGCACTGGTGAGACGTTCGCTTTGCATCACGTGGTCATTGCCAAACACTTGACGATAAGCAGCATGAATTACTGCTGGTACGTCACTACTAGCTCTCAATTCTGTGGGAGCTGTGCTAGCAAACGGTTCAAATCCTAGCTGACGGGCCGCTGTGGAACTAGTCATGACTGAATCTCCTGAATTTCAATCAGAAAAAACATGCCCAGAACCCCATAAAACTGCCCATGCTAGAAATTAGCATCCACAGCCTTTAGTTGTTCTGGGCGAAAGGAAAACCCTAGCTTAGGGCGTTGATTGCGTAGTCAATGTAGGAGTTTGCTTCAACAGCAGGATCGCCACTCAAACCATGATTAGCTTTGATGTATTTGAGAGCTTCAACGTACCAGCTGGGAGACAGATCAAAGGTGCGGTTGATTTCTGCCAAACCACCAATTAGGTAGTCATCTAGAGGGCCTGTACCACCAGCAACTAGACAGTAGGTAACGATGCGAATGTAGTAACCGATGTCGCGTGCACACTTGTCTTTACCGCGTTGGTCAGAAGCGAAGTTCTTACCTTGCATTTGGGTGGTGTAGGGGAACTTTTGGTAAACTGCGTTAGCAGCACCTTGAGCCAAGCTGTTAGCTTTGCTGCTTAATGCTTTAGCTGCATCCAAGCTAGCAGATGCTTGACGGAAACGACCAAAAGCAACTTGAAGTTCTGTGGAGCTCAAAAACCGACCTTGGGAATCTGCGGTAGCTACGGCTTCGGTTAAAGGTGTTTTCATGCTGATTATTCTCTCAACAAATATCTAAAGTTATGCGTCAGAAAGTAGAAATAATTAACTAGCGATTTACTAGCCAACTGCAGCAGCAGCGCGATCGAAGTAGCTACCCAATTCAGACATTAAGGAGCTACAGTCACCACGGGTAACACCGCTGGGGTCGTTAGCAATAGCGATCGCAGCTTCTTTCATCTTTTGAACGCCAGTAGATACGGAAGCGCCAGGAACGCCTAATGCTTGATATGTTTCACGAAGACCGTTCAAGCAGCGATCGTCTAAAACGCTAGCATCACCTGCAAATACTGCGTAGGTTACATAGCGTAAGATAATTTCCATGTCGCGTAAGCAAGCAGCCATACGACGGTTGGTGTAAGCATTACCACCAGGTGCAATCAACTGGGGTTGTTCTTCAAATAAAGCGCGAGCTGCATTAGCAACGATTGTGGAGGCATTGCCGGTAATGCGGTTAACAACATCCATGCGCTTAGAACCAGCAGCAACCATGTCTTTCAATGCATCGATTTCTGCATCGCTAATGTATGCGCCTCTAGTATCAGCCTGGGAAACTACTTTAGTAAAAGCGTCAAGCATTCCAGCATCTCCTAAAAATATTACTATGCTGTGGATTCAAACTTGGTTCAAAATCCGATCCTTGATGGGAATAAGCATAGTGACTGACTTTTTAGATGTTGCCGTTATGAGCAACCAGCACAATAGTCGCCAGGAAGTTGCATTCCCTTGGCAATCAGGGTAAATTTACCCCTAATTCTGTTAGCTAGTTTTCAGTGACTAACGGTACAGCTATACATCAATACTGCTATTATCCACAAACAACCTATTTCTTAAAGGCCCACAAGCCTAGATTAAGAAAATAGCTGTTCATCAATTTTTCAGATACCGAACTTTCTCTATCGAGGGCAGAGCGTTCAGCTGTTTTTTGAACCTGAAATTGATTAAAGCAATCCGTTTGTGCAAATTTTGTGCAAATTTAAATGTGTTTTCAGATAATTAGTTAAAAAATATTAAGCAAATGCTGAAACCCTTTGATAGCAAGGATTGTTTATATTTTCGTTTTGTCTTTAGACTTAAATTAGAGTTACAAACAGTTACATTTAGATACATTGTTTGGAAAGCAAAACTTTATTACTCGTAAACTTAAGTTTCGGAACTTAATTCTTACAATTCGTTACATTCATGCATAAGCGGACTAATAGCAGATTTTGTAATGTATTTATGCGTTAATGCGATCGCTTGTATGTCAGCTTAATTTATTAAATAAATCTTAAGCAAGTCCAACATCGAACAAATCTTTGATAGTCAATTCCAGACAGCAAAAATTACCAGGATTGCTATTGCCTTCCTGGTTTGAAAAATTTCATTGAATTTAGTTTTAAGCTACATAGTCAAAAAGCATAGTTGTCATGTAGCGATCTGCCCATTCTTTACCGAAAGATTTTTCCAAAACGCGCCGGGTTTTGTCATTTTGCTGCTGTTTTGTACAGTAATTGCGCTGTCCTGCCAAAACTCTAGAGATATCAAGATTGGATGTTAAAGGTGTCTCTGATGCAGCAATCTGACAATGAATCGTTAAATATTCGCGAACACGGTTGTGAAATTTTTCTTCTTCTTCAGCATTTTCTGGGCGCACAAACAGGCAAAAGTGCGAGAAAATATCGCCCCAAGGCGGTAAAGCCCGTGGTTCGGAAAACTCAATTTCCGGTAAAGCAGATAACTGCTGATAATAGCGTGACGGTAGACTGCGATCGCTACTGATCGGAGACAAATCCGCGATCGCAGCACTAATTAAACCACCTTTCCCGCCTACCAAATCTGTACCAAACATGGGAATCGGGTATTCAGGATTGGGGAACATCACACAGTGCAGAATATCTAAACCATTGCCAACCTGCGCCAATTCTAGATGCAGTTTGCGAAATTGCGGAGCTTGGTAACAATGATTTTCAATGATCAGCCGTTCGCCTTCCAAATGCCCCTCGACATAGCCTAAACCTTCTGGGACAGAGTAAGGGGAGATATCCAGGTATTTTTGCCAAATTTCTTCAATCGAATCCGCCAGCTTGCGGATTAGGGGATGCTGGCGATTTCTCAACGACGCTTCCATAGACTTCAACATACGCTTCTCTTTGAGTATAGGATTAACCTACCTTGGCGTATAGCCTGTGCAATATCTGTGCAATTTGCAGATTGGGGTATCGGGTTAAATAATTTGGGATTTGAGATTCAGCCCATACTGTAGATTTAGCTACTCCCATCGAGAACTATATATTTGGCAGAAATTTTACTCGTTGTCCAGATTTCTTTGTTTCCAATAATTCGGTTTGCGCTTACTATGTGCGATCGCAATTACCCAAATCACTTTTTCTAACTCTGTATAAAAAATTATATAAATAACTCATAAATAATTCGTAATTCGTAGTTACTAATTCGTAATTAAGTTATGAATTTCACGAATACTTTTCTCGTAATTCAGAAAACACTTGAGATGATGGTTCTCCAATAGCTGTTTTGCAATTAATATCTTGCAACCTTTGGTTTAATTCTGTATCCCAAGCAGTTTCCAGATTATCATCTATCTCTTCATCTAGAGAATGAATTAAAAAATAGGCAATTTCAGCACGTTCTTTTGCAGAAAGTTGAGAAAGTTCAAGTTTCAGTTTTTCTGCAGTTTCACTCATACTTTGGAATCTCCCCAATAATTACAAAATCGGCTCAACTATCTGATCGTAGCTGCTTTACATGTAAAATGCGATCGCGGTTATTCTAGAATATTTGTAAAATCAAGCAAGAGTCATGGCTTCGTCAAAGCTTTCTTTGCGACACACGCCGCGAATGGCTAAAATACAGCAGTATAAAATTAATGATACGAATTCCATTACAAGAAGCTCAACTTCGTTTACCCGAACTGATTGCTAGTTTACAACCTGGGGAAGAAGTAGAAATTTTTTCTGGCAATCGTACTGTCGCCAGATTGATTGGCGAACTTCAACCACTCCGCAAGCCTCGTCAGCCTGGTAGTGCAATTGGAACCTTAACTATTCTTTCAGAAGACGAAACCCATTTGGAAGACTTTCACGAGTATATGTCATGAAGTTTTTGCTTGATACTCAGGCATTTCTGTGGTTTGTACTTAATGATCGCGCCCTTAGCCAAATTGCCTGTGATTTAATTGTCGATCCCTTCAATGATATCTTGCTTAGTCCTGCTTCCTATTGGGAAATTGCCATTAAAGTTAGTATTGGTAAGTATGAAATTCCTGGAGATTTTGCAACTTGGATGGAGCATCAAATCTAAGTTAATGAATTAGAAATATTACCAATAAAAGTTTCTCATGTCGCTGCGCTTATAACTCTCCCATTTCATCATAAAGACCCTTTTGATCGGCTTTTGGTTGCCCAAGCACTCACAGAAGAAATTCCCATCATTAGTGTTGATGCAATATTAGATAATTATGCAGTTACTCGTTACTGGTAAGTACGATAATCTGCTGTTAGTCGTGGTGCGATCGCAAAAGCCATTTCTGACACTACAAAAACTATTTCCGACACTACATTTGCTGTTTTTTATACTACATTTGCTATTTTGGCGATCCTAAAAGCTGTTTTTTATACTACATTTGCTATTCTTGAGACTACAATTGCCGTTTTTATACTACATTTGCTGTTTCAGGAGTCGCCAAAATAGCTTTTAAGACAAGATTTACTATTTTAGCGATGCTGGGTAAAGGGGATAGTATGTCAGGTGTAGGTTGGGTTGAGAAATGTAGACGCGCAGCGGCTTCCCGTTCGCTAAAAGCATTCCCGAAGGGTAGGGTAAACCAACACCCGAAAAATTTAGTATTGTTGGGTTTCGATCTGTTCAACCCAACCTTGCATCTTAAGAGAAGTAGTAAGCTAAGTTACAAACAATCAGCAAATTCAACAGATTACTTCTCGCTGCTTCAATTTCACTATCAGCATTAACATTCAATAGTCCCAAAGTAGATGCAATCATCAGCCAAAACCTCAATCTAACCGAATTATCCACATCAACTGGCATCTACACACAGACTAGCACTGAAGATATTGCAACCGCATCAGAATGGAAAGAATTCTCTCCCGATGCAGGTAAATCCTCTATTCTCATGCCAAATGGTGACATCTCGGACATGACACCAGATAAAAGCGAAATGCATAAGAACATTGAGTCTACAAAAATGTATCTGAGTCTTCATGGCACAGATGTGTATATGGTTAGCTATGCTGACTTTAAAAATGATGTGACTCAGATTTCCTCAAGTGAATTATTGGATTCTGCTCTACAAGGAATGTTAGGGGATGAGAAACAATTACTCAGCGAGCAAAATATTAATCTAGGTGCATATCCTGGTAAAGAAATTAAGCTGTGGGATGAAAAAGAAGGAATGACTTGGACGGGGAGAATTTTTATTGTTAACCAACGGATGTATATGCTCTTAGTTGTCAGCGATCAAAATCCGCAAGTCAGTGATATCAGAAAGTTTTTTGACTCTTTCCAGTTGATCCAATAGTCATCAAATTACGGAAAATTGGCACAGTAAAGGACATAGCACTGCTGTGTCCTTTCAACTGTTAACTGTTGACTGTTGACTGTTGACTGTTCACAGACTTAAAAGCCTTTTATTGTGAGGGTTTTTTCTTAGCTTGATGTCTTAATCTATCTGGCTATAACTATAACGGTTCTAGATTTGGGAGTGCGATCGCTCTTTGAGCAATTTCTGTAGGTAAAGCTATTATCACCTAACTCGTTTGAATCACAAAGGACTAATGACAAATGACCAATGACAAATGACAAACAACAAAAAAGAGGCCTCACTCGACCTCTTCGCAACTCCCTACAATAATCTTCGTTATATAGATGGTAATTACAGCAACCCAGTGTTAGTACCTTGCTTACCAGTTGCCAATTCAACTTTAACGATTTTGCCACCCATTTTCATGATGCGTTGCTGTTCGCGGAACCAGTTCTCGAAGGGTACTAATTTGGTGAAGTAGGTATTTTGTAGTTCGCGCTGGGTGCGAATCCGGGTTTGACTGGGTACACAAGCAGTAACTTTAAACAACCGGGCCATCTTAGATTCTCCTGTAGTAATTGTGAAAACTTTTTTATTTCAAAAAAGGGGAGTGTTTTTTAAGACAAATTCTTTAAATTAATCACTGCAAAGGCTGGAAATCAAGCATCAATACTAGACCACTAACACTCATCATAATTGATTATTTCAACCAAGGTAAGCGATAAACGCTCTAGCACTCACGATTGATTTCCAGACCTCAATTAAGCTGCACCTAAATTATTAAGTGCCAACTAACTCTTAGCTTAAGCCAGAGGAGATGTAGTCTAGGTAAACACCCATTTCTTTACCAGCGTCAGAACCTACCAAGCTAGCGGTTACTTCTTTGATAGCTTGGATAGCTTGTACGGTGGAGCTAACGGGAACACCCAAGGAGTTGTAGGTTTCTTTCAAACCGTTGAGTACGCGCTCGTCGAGGATGGAAGGATCGCCAGCTAACATAGCGTAGGTAGCGTAGCGCAAGTAGTAGTCTAAGTCGCGGATACAAGCAGCGTAGCGACGGGTGGTGTACATGTTACCACCGGGGCGGGTAACGTCAGAGTACAACAAAGATTTTGCTACAGCTTCTTTAACAATTGCAGCAGCGTTTGCACTGATGGTGCTAGCAGCACGTACACGCAGTTCGCCAGTTCCAAAGTAGCCTTTTAGCTTATCTAAAGCAGCAGAGTCCAAATATTTACCTTGAACGTCTGCAGAGTTGATGACAGAGGTAATTGCGTCTTGAGCCATATTGTTAATTCCTTTTTTCCAACCGTATTGCAATACTTCGGTTTTAGCGACGAAACAGCTTTAACCTAGGAGAGGGCACCAACTACGTAGTCGAAGTAAGAACCAGCTTCAGCAGCGTCTTCACCAGACAGTAAGGAGGAAGCACCACTCTTCAGGGCACGGATACCTTCGGTAATACCTTCAATAGGAGTACCCAAGGATTTGTACATTTCACGAGCACCGATTACACCGATTTCTTCGATGGGGGTAACATCGCCAGATACGATTCCGTAGGTAACTAGACGCAAGTAGTAGTCTAAGTCGCGTAAGCAGGTAGCAGTCAATTCTTGACCGTAAGCGTTACCACCAGGAGATACAACGTCAGGACGCTTTTGGAAAACTTGTTCGCCAGCTTGCTTAACCAAACGCTCGCGGTTTTCGGTCAAAATTTGAGCAATCCGCAGACGGCGCTCACCACCGCTCACAAAGCTCTTGATTCGATCTAGTTCGCCAGGGCTGAGGTAGCGGGCTTCTGCATCAGCATTCACGATGGACTTCGTGACGATACTCATTAATGGATTCCTCCAACTACGATTTAAACCAGAATTTAATTAAAACTGGTGCGACTTTCAATTTGGACAATGGTAGCTGCGTTTTTTCGTTTTTATTAAACATGGCTCTTGACAAAATGTCTCAGCTATGGATTTACGAGTTACTTGAGTCAATACAACCACACAAGTATTTCAAACATCAGTTACCTTCCGCAAAACATTCTCCGGCATTCTGTTGAGCATTTATGACTGCTCTTAATATTTTGTAATATTACTTTTCAGATTTACGTTATTTTTTCCAATCTGAAAGTAATGTTACGAAAAATTGCCAAGCTCTTGTCAAAAGTCAACAGTGCTGGTTCACGCCCAGAAATCAGCACTCAGTACTCAAAACAGAATTTGGTCAAGAGTCCAAGGCATGAACTCCTGACCTGTGAGTGTTAATTAGTGACAAACGAGAGTATTAGTTACCTAAGGAAGAGGAACGTGGGTAAGGTACCACATCTTCACCAAAGTAGCGGGCATACTCTTGACTATCAACAATTGCCTCTACAACGGCTCTCAGACCCCGGCTAGCCATCAGCTTGTTGTATTCGCTAATTTCCTCTTGAGTAGCTGGTGCGCGTCCCAATAGGTGACGGTAGAGGAACTCAATTACTTTAGCGCTGGGGTAAGGTGTGTAGAAGCGATCGCAATAGATATCGGAACTAGCTAGTTCACGGACAAACTCGCGTACTGAGATTTCTCCAGTTTGCAGTTTGCCTTCTAGTGCGTTTAAGCGGTAGTTAGCAGGTATGTCACTGCTAAATAAATCTAATACCTGAGAGTAAATGGCATTGATGACCAATTGGGTTTCCGCTTGGTTTGTACCACTCAGGCGATAAATGCGTGCAGGTTTGCAACGATTTGCTGTTTCGCCTAATTGTCCCTGAGCGCTAGTAGAAGAACGACCCAGGTCAGTAAAACCATTACGTCCCGATGATGATGTTCCTGCCAAAGTCAGGCGTGGTTGTACTGTTTTAAAGCTAGGTACTACCAAATCATCATTTTGCTTAGTCAGCTGGTTGTACAGCTTTTCAGTATTAGGGAAGTTAGCCGCAGGTAGGGTGGGGTAGCGACGATAAGGTACTGTATCTTCCCCAAATACCTCAGCATACTCAGCACTACTCACTAAAGCACCAATAAAGGCACGAATCCCTTGAGTAGCCAAAATCTGGTTATACTTGCGGATTTCTACCTGATCTAAAGGTGCGCGTCCTAGGAAATGTTTGGTTCCTAGTTCAATTACTTTGGTGTTGGGGTAAGGAGTATAGAACTCTTTGATGTAGAGGTTAGAGTAACCCAAACCTTCAATGAATTCCTTAACAGTGATTTCCCCGTTACTCAGTTTGCTTTCTAAAGCAGAGAACTCGTTTTTCGCGATATAAGGCGCAACATCGCGTTCAAAAATCTGGCGATAGGCGGCGCTGATCAAAGTCTGCACAGCAGCTTTGTCGCTGATGTTTGCCACCTGCTTGAAGACTTTGGTTTGTTCGCGTTGCTTGCTAACACCTTGGTTGATGCGGAATTGAATATCCGGTTCTGTCCGGGTGTCGGTAACTGTACCTAAAGTTACAAACAACGGTGTTTCTTGCTTCTGGACTTTTCCACCTACATCTTCGCGGATACTGCCAACTCGCAGTTGTCGCAACGCCACACCAGATGGAGTCAGATAGCGTTCGTAAGGAACTGTATCCTCACCAAATGCTTCACTGTATTCCACGCTGTTGATAATTGCATCTACTACGGCATAAAAGCCTTGTTTAGCGGCGATGTCAAAGTATTTGTTAATTTCTTGACGACCGTAGGTAGGACGACCTAGTAAGCGGCGGTGAATGTATTCAATCGCTTTACAAACATACAGCGAAGTCCAGTAGGTTTTGCGGAATACATCCGACTTAGCCAAAGCACGAATAAATTCTCTGACGGAGAGTTGTCCGTTTTCCAGCTTAATTTCTTGGACTTTTAAGCGCTGACCTTCGTAAACGTCACGACCGAAAACTTGCAGGTATGCAGCTTTAATTACTGCTTGGGTAGAGCTTTCGGAGAACTTAATGCTTGCGCCTTTAGCAGCTTTTTTGCCAATTGTGCCTGGAAGTTGATCCAACCGGAAGACTTTAGGCCCTAAGCTACCAGGGAATTCACCTCTAGCACCAGGATTGCTAACTTGGCTATTAATACCAGGCCCTTGGTTAATTAAGATCCGCCGTGTATCCTTGCTAAAAGGTGCAGGGCTAGTGTTGGGATTGCGGGTTTCTTTCGGGAAAATCGCCCCAAACTGAATTTCTAGCGGGTCGTTACCAGAACCATAGGGATGCTGATCGGGGAGTGGGCGATCGTAAGCAGCGAATGTGGTAATAAACTGAGGTACTTTGCGGAAAGGCGCACTGTAGTTAAACAGGTCTTGCTGTGGCCCCCAGTTACGACATTCTTGTGCCTCTTGACCCAAACCACGCAGGTAAGGTACTGTCTCTTCACCAAAGTAGTCACTGTATTCTGGCGAATCCACTAAAGCATCTACTAAAGCTGGCAGACCACCGTTAGAAATAATCGAGAAGTATTTTTGTACTTCTTCCCGGCTACTTGGCCCCCGTCCCAAAATATGGCGGAAAGCTAGTTCAATTACTCGGCTATTAATAAAAGGCTGGTAAAACTGTTTTTGGTAAAGAGGAGATTTGGCTAGACGACGAACAAACTCTTTCATGGAGATGTCGCCGTTCTTCACCTTAGATTCTAGGTCAGATACGGACAAGCTGTAAGCACGAGTAATATCGCGCTCAAAGATTTGCCGATATGCAGCTCTGATGACTTCATTTTTTTCTGATGCGGATAACCCAGGCTTCATCACAAACTTGGGCCGCCGTTCTGCTGCTTCAAAGTAAATTTGAGGCAGTTGTAAACCTTGTTGGTCTCCAGAAGGACGTTGACGCAGTTTATTAGAAGGTGTTGCTGCTTTAAATTCTGTCAACAATACATCCATGTATTGAGACACAATCTCTGTAGCCTTAGCATCCTGACGGAAGAAAGACAGTGATGCTGCTTTGATTTCTTGTAAAGCCACAATTGTGGCTTCACCAGAACAAGCATTTTCAATAATTTCCCGTAAACCGCGTGTATTCACAGCGATGATATTGGGGTCACCTGCCACGATCGCATAGGTAGCATAGCGCAAGAACCAGGACAAGTCCCGCAGACTCTTGGCCATGTTGCTAGGGCCATAACGAGCAACGTTGATCGGTCTAAAACCTGGAGGTGTTGGGCCACTGGGAGAACTGTTAAAGATAGAGCGTAAATTTTCTAGGAATCCACCCCGACTTTCAACGTAGGTGACTGTTCCTAGTTTCATGCCTTCTTGAACATTCCCAGGAGCAACAGTAGCCATTGCCAATTCTGCTTCTCTTGGCTTTTCTAAGAAAGACATTGGCGAACCACCAACAAAAATTCGATTGGCAGCCCGAGATACAATAATCTCGGAATTTTCCGTGAGCGTCTGGGCAATTTCTAGACGCTTTGCACCAGATGCAAAATAGGTTGCCAGTTCGTTCAGTTCGCCAGTTCCCAAAAAGCGGTCTTGTTGTTCCGCTTGGGTAATTGTTGCTACTGCTAGGGTTTGATATAGTTGCGGACGCGCAACTGAGCTTCCACCACTTGCCTTAACACTCATCGGATTTGTAAAACTCCCATCATAAGCATTTATGTGTTAAGTCTGGGTCGCTTTGAGGCTTGACACATCGGTGGTCATGCCTTAAGAGTACCGCCTTCAAAACTGCCAGTAAATTAACCCAGTCAGCTTTTAGATTAGAACGTTTTGCGGCTTACCTGTTGATTTATTAAGAAGTATGTAGAATCTGACGCATCAAAGTTATAAATTCTATAGCCAGCACTCTTAGTTATCTGAGATTAAGATTAAGTTTTGTAACTAATGGTTTACAAAAACCTACGGCACAGATTTGCCTATTTAAAAAGATTTGCGATTAGAAACAAAGAATTTTGGATTTTAGATTTTGGATTTTGGATTGACCTTGTCTTGAAAATGGGGATTGGGTAATTGGTAATTGGGTGTTTGTTATTTCTGCTCATCTCCCTCATCCACCTCATCCCCCTCATCTCCCCTGCCTCTTTTATCACCAGCTATACCCTAAATGTCCAGTATTCGATAAACTCAGAATTGCTGCATTGTCGCTTCAAAAATGTCAGATCCTCAAACCGTTAGCACTGCTGTTGCCAAACTCTACGATACCTATCCATTTCCGCCAGAACCACTGCTTGATGAAGCCCCACCTGGGTACAATTGGCGTTGGAATTGGCTAGCAGCTTATAATTTTTGCACTGGACAGAAGCCACAAAAGCAGAATATTCGGATTTTAGATGCAGGATGTGGCTCTGGGGTGGGAACAGAATACTTGGTGCATCTTAACCCTCACGCACAAGTCGTCGGTATTGACCTGAGTGCTGGTACATTGGCAGTCGCAAAAGAACGTTGTCAACGTTCTGGCGCTAACCGTGTGGAGTTTCATCACCTGAGTTTGTTCGATGTCGAACAGCTACCAGGTGAATTTGACTTAATTAATTGCGTTGGCGTTTTGCATCATACCTCTGACCCCATTCGTGGAATTCAAGCCTTAGCCAAAAAGTTAGCCCCAGGCGGTTTGATGCACATTTTTGTATATGGTGAGTTGGGACGCTGGGAAATTCAACTGATGCAAAAAGCGATCGCTCTCCTTCAAGGTGAAAAACGTGGCGATTACCGTGATGGGGTACAAGTTGGGCGGCAAATATTCGCTTCTTTACCAGAAAATAATAGGATTGCCAAACGGGAAAAAGAGCGCTGGTCATTAGAAAATCATCGGGATGAAAACTTCGCTGATATGTATGTTCATCCCCAAGAGATTGATTACAACATTGAGACGCTATTTGAATTAATTGACGCTTCTGGCTTAGAGTTTATCGGTTTCTCCAATCCTGGTTTCTGGCAATTAGACAGACTTTTAGCGAAAGCACCCGATTTGATGGAGCGAACTAAAAACTTGAGCGATGCCTCCGGCAGGCTACGCCAACGCCAAATCTACCGTTTAATTGAATTACTCGATCCAGAAGTTACCCATTACGAATTTTTCCTAGGTCGTCCTCCGATTACGAAAGCTGATTGGTCAGATGATAACGCTCTATTGCAGGCAATTCCTGAACTTAATCCTTGTATAGATGGCTTTCCCAGCCAATGTATATTTAACTACGATTACCAAATAGTTAATTTGTCAGCAGAAGAGTTGGAATTTCTACAACGCTGTGATGGTAATTCTACAGTGGCGCAAATAATATCTGCTGTACAGCTAGAGTTAGATAAAGTGAAACAGCTGCTCAAGCAACAAATAGTGATGTTGACTCCAACCTCAATAGATTTGGACTCAGTTAGCTCACGCGGTTAAACCAAGCTATGTAATTACCTATTCAGGATTTCCACTATCTCACTCAAGTGCTTACATAACAATAAAAGTTCGGATTTTGAACTATCCGGATTTTTTTTATTCAAAAAATATACATTTACCCGAAATTTACAAAACCCTGCAAAAATATAAAGTTTTATTCAAAAATACTTTTTTTGCTTCCGTATAAAAGTAAATGCTAATACATTGTACTTGTTATCTCTTACGAGCTTGTACTTACGTAGTTCTACATTAATTAAAGGAGAATTTGCGGATGAAATTAGCGAAAAAGCTGAGTATTGCCGCTACTAGTGTTATCTTGTCTGTTGCTGCTGTTAGTGCTAAACCCTCTGAAGCTGCAAGTGTCAAGTTCGCTAGCCAAGCTGGTGGCACATTTAATTACAATGTAGTTACCGATACAAACAATGAAACGTTGGCTAAAAGTAGTACCATTACAGTTTCTGGTTTGGCTGGCGTAACTAATGTTAATGTTGCAGATTCATCATTTCTGAAGATTTTTGGATTTGATGAAAATCAGGTTGTTTTGACACTGAAGAAAGCAGCAACAGGTACTGCAATAGGGAACCCCTTTGCAGGATTAGATTTTTCTATAATCAGTAAATTTACAACACCAGCTACAGTCAGTTTCTCAGTTCTCAATGGTACTCAGTTCAATGCTGGGAATACCACTGGGCCTATAGAAGATGTCCCTGAACCTATGACAGTTGGTGGCACATTAGTAGCTATTGGCTTTGGTACTTGGCTGAAGCGCAAGAAAGCTGAGTCTGTGCAGAAAGCTTAGTTAATAAACCCTTCTCACTCAAACCTCCTCTTAGTTAACGGGGTGCAACAACCACTTTGATAAGACATAAATTTATGCCCCTAGAGATTGCCTGTAATTCTCTCTGAGGGGCATTCATAATTTAGGGCATTGGGTATGGGAAAGACAGATTTTCATGGCAAGACTTGTGTCAGAACCTGGTATGAATGGCTGACTTGAAAATTATACTAACTAGCTACAATTTAGATTCGTAATCAAGAGCGATCGCTCTTGTAAATCTTGGCAGAATATTTGATCAATTGTTGTAACATCTAGGCATTACAACTCGAGTATTAGTACTTTTACTGAATAGACCTTAAGAAAATTATTAAGCAGCAAGCGATCGCCAGATCAAGAGCTATTGTAAAGGTGTCTGTGACTAGGTCTAACCCTGTCTCTAATTCTCCTCATCGCCCCTTATTTGGTTGGTTCCTGGCTGCTGAACAACAAGTTAATTGTTTTTTTCTAAAGTATTGTTACCAGATCGTGATATGATTCAGCTGACTGGATGTGCAGTCATCATCCTTATCTGTACTGGTTTCGAGTCTCGTGAGCTTGTCAGACGAATCAACTGCATCGACTCCAACAACAACACCAAATGCTCAATCTGGTTCTGATGACGAAGAACGAGTAAACTCTATGGGAGAGTTCTATCAACTCTACCAGAAGTTGTTGGTAATCACACTTGTGTTGACAGGGATAATATTTATCTCTGTGTGGATTTTTTATTCCCTAAACATTGCTCTGAATTATTTGATTGGAGCGTGTACAGGTGTGGTTTACTTAAAAATGCTGGCCAAAGACGTTGAGCGACTCGGTGGTGAGAAAAAGCGTCTGAGTAAAAGTCGTTTTGCTCTATTTATTGGGTTGATTGTATTAGCAACTCAATGGCATGAGTTACAGATTTTGCCCATTTTTTTGGGATTTCTAACTTACAAAGCCACGCTCCTCGTCTACACCGTGCAAACTGCGTTTCTTCCTGATTCTTAACAAGTCAGGCTCACAAAGACAATACTCCCATCCTCGCTCGTTGGGGAAAATGCTTGAAGAATGCAAATGCTTAGTGTCTTAAACGCCTTTAATTCATTTCCCCTAGCCGAATTAGAAGTAGGTCATCATTTCTACTGGCAATTGGGCAATCTGAAAATTCATGGGCAGGTTTTTCTCACCTCATGGTTTGTGATTGGCATTCTAGTAATAGCCTCACTAGCTGCTACTCGCAATGCACAAAGAATTCCTCGCGGCATCCAAAATTTGATGGAATATGCCCTAGAATTTATTCGGGATCTGGCAAAAAACCAACTTGGTGAGAAAGAGTACCGCCCTTGGGTGCCATTCATTGGCACATTGTTCTTGTTTATATTCGTATCGAACTGGTCAGGCGCGCTCATCCCTTGGAAACTAATCAAGTTACCTTCTGGTGAATTAGCAGCTCCCACCAATGACATCAATACGACCGTAGCATTGGCATTGCTGACCTCTTTGGCGTATTTTTACGCGGGTTTTAGCAAGCGGGGTTTGGGCTACTTTAAAAAGTATATTGAGCCAACGCCTGTTCTGTTGCCGATCGCGATCCTAGAAGATTTCACCAAGCCCCTCTCCCTAAGCTTCCGTCTATTCGGAAATATATTGGCGGATGAATTGGTTGTAGCGGTGCTGGTTCTGCTTGTTCCTCTATTTATACCTCTGCCTGTGATGGCTTTGGGTTTATTTACCAGTGCCATCCAAGCCCTGGTATTTGCTACCCTGGCTGGGGCTTATATTCATGAGGCGATGGAGGGACATGGTGGAGATGAGCATGAGGAGCATCATTAACGCTTCTCAGGAGATAGCACAGTTCCGACGAGCATAGATGCTCAAAACATCGCCCAGTGCGATTTGTGAGAACTCGGTGCAGCGTGGAAACCACGTCTTTACTAGTTAACCTACTTTTGTTAGTTCTGTACTTCAAGCAAGGAAAATCATCATGGATCCATTAGTTTCTGCTGCTTCAGTTCTGGCTGCTGCTCTAGCAATTGGTTTAGCTGCAATTGGCCCTGGTATCGGTCAAGGTAATGCTGCAGGTCAAGCAGTAGAAGGTATCGCCCGTCAACCCGAAGCAGAAGGCAAAATTCGGGGTACTCTACTGTTAACCTTGGCGTTCATGGAATCCCTCACCATTTACGGTCTGGTAATCGCTTTGGTGTTGCTATTTGCTAACCCCTTTGCCTAAGACCTAAAAGTTTTATGATTGTAGAGACGTGAATCTTCACATCTCTACAATTAAAATCTTTTGGGTATTTAGTCGTTCTGATGTAAGTTACCCTTGTTGGCTAAGGGTTCCTAAAATTTAAACGGTTGGATGATTTTGCTAGCCATGAACACTGCTACTCCAGCCAAAGAGGAGAGAAATGTTTGATTTCGATGCTACTTTGCCCTTTATGGCATTGCAGTTCCTGTTGTTAGCAGCTTTATTGAATGTAATTTTCTATAAGCCACTGACCAAGGTGCTGGACGATCGCGATAATTACATCCGAACGAATACCCTTGATGCCAAAGAACGCTTGGCTAAAGCCGAACGCTTAACCCAGGAATATGAGCAACAACTAGCAGACGCTCGCAGGCAATCGCAAGCGGCTATAGAAGCAGCTCAGTTGGAAGCTAAGAAAATTACTGCCCAAAAAATCGCTGAAGCGCAACAGGAAGCTCAACAAGAAAGAGAACGAGCTGCTATTGAAATAGAGCAACAAAAACAACAAGCTTTTAGCGAGTTAGAACAACAAGTTGATGCTCTAAGCAGACAGATTCTAGAAAAACTATTAGGGCCGGCTCTCGCTAGATAAGCGACAGTATTAGGTTCTGTGAAAGCATACGCGCAGATGGGCAATTGCCACGAAGCGCTTAATTAAGTGTCCAAAAAAGGCACTTTTTTCCTTCGGGAAGTTCAGCAACTTAATAGATCTTAGAGAAGTTAAGAACCTTTATTTCCCTAAAGGAAAATACAACGTATTAGCAAGCGAGCAGCGCACTTGTAGATGGGTAACATGGGCACATTCTTATTACTTGCCACAGAACACTCTGAATTAGCAGAAGGCGCAGCAGAAGGTGGTTTCGGTCTAAACCTAGACCTGTTTGAAACCAATCTCATTAACCTAGCGATTCTGGTTGGCATATTATTCTACTTCGGACGTAAAGTTTTAAGCAATATCCTCACCGAGCGACGGTCAAATATTGAAACCGCAGTTCGGGAAGCAGAAAAGCGCCAAAAAGAGGCACAAATTGCTTTATCTCAGGCGCAAGAGCAGTTAACTCAAGCTCAGGCAGAAGCGCAACGCATCCGCAAAGCTGCCGAAGAAAGCGCCCAAGCGGCTAAAGAAGCTCTGTTGGCAAAAGCAGCGCAAGACGTAGAACGCTTGCAACAAACAGCAGCAGCAGATTTGAACACAGAAAGAGAGCGAGCGCTGGCCGAACTGCGCCAGAGGGTAGCTGCATTAGCATTGCAAAAAGTCGAGTCAGAACTGCGGACTGGTATTGCTGACGATGTTCAACAAACAATAATTGACCGCAGTATCGCGCAGGTGGGAGGAAGCTGATGAAAAGTAATGTAGAAACAGCCGAAGTCGCCCAACCTTACGCACAGGCTCTGATGTCAATTGCTCAATCCCAAAATCTGACGGAAGAATTTGGTGAAGATGCGCGCGCATTGCTGAATTTGTTGAAAAATTCAGCGCCACTGCAAAACTTAATTGACAACCCTTTTATTCAGCCTGAAAAGAAAAAAGCAGTAATCACTCAAATATTGGGTGATGGCGCAAATCAGTACTTACGCAGATTTTTGCAGCTGCTGGTAGACAAGCGCCGGATTTTCTTCTTGGAAGCGATTTTGCAGCAGTATTTAGCGTTGTTGCGCCAGCTGAATCAAACCGTGTTAGCGGAAGTTACTTCAGCTGTTCCCCTCACAGAAGCTCAACAACAAGCTGTAAAAGACAAGGTTTTGTCCATCACTAATGCTCGCCAAGTAGAACTGGAAATCAAAACCGACCGTGATTTAATTGGTGGTTTGATCATTAAAGTAGGATCGCAGGTAATTGACGCTAGTTTACGGGGTCAGTTGCGCCGCCTTTCTTTGCGCTTAAGCAGTTCATAGAAATTCAGAAGTTTCGGTGAACCGATTACTCTGTTCCGTCTCCCAAGAAAAAAAGTTAGACACATGAGCATTTCAATCAGACCTGACGAAATTAGTAGCATTATTCAACAGCAAATCGAGCAATACGACCAAGATGTCAAAGTTGCTAACGTCGGTACCGTATTACAAGTAGGTGACGGTATTGCCCGGATCTATGGTCTGGAAAAGGCTATGGCTGGGGAGCTATTGGAATTTGAAGACGGCACAGTTGGCATCGCCCAAAACTTAGAAGAAGACAACGTGGGCGCGGTGTTAATGGGTGAAGGTCGGGAAATTCAAGAAGGTAGCTCTGTAACCGCTACTGGAAGAATTGCCCAAGTACCCGTAGGGGAAGCTTTGATTGGACGAGTTGTTGATGCATTAGGTCGTCCCATCGATGGCAAGGGAGATATCAAGTCTTCAGAAAGCCGTTTGATTGAATCTCCAGCTCCTGGTATTATCGCTCGTCGTTCTGTACACGAACCGATGCAAACCGGGATTACAGCTATCGACTCCATGATTCCCATCGGTCGCGGTCAGCGCGAGTTAATCATTGGTGACCGTCAAACTGGGAAAACCGCGATCGCAATTGACACCATCATCAACCAAAAAGGTGAAGATGTCGTTTGTGTCTACGTTGCCGTTGGTCAAAAAGCTTCCACCGTTGCTAACGTTGTCCAAACACTGCAAGACAAAGGCGCAATGGACTACACCGTAGTCGTCGCCGCTAACGCCAGTGACCCTGCAACTCTACAATTCCTCGCTCCTTACACCGGAGCCACCATTGCTGAGTACTTCATGTACAGAGGCAAAGCTACTCTCGTCATTTACGATGACCTTTCCAAGCAAGCCCAAGCTTATCGGCAAATGTCCTTGCTGCTACGTCGTCCACCCGGACGGGAAGCTTACCCCGGAGACGTATTCTACATTCACTCTCGCTTATTAGAAAGAGCAGCGAAGCTGAGTGATGAATTGGGTAAAGGTAGCATGACCGCCCTGCCAATCATCGAAACCCAAGCAGGTGACGTATCTGCATACATCCCCACCAACGTAATTTCGATTACCGACGGTCAGATCTTCTTGTCTTCTGACTTGTTTAACGCTGGTATCCGTCCGGCGGTAAACCCTGGTATCTCCGTATCCCGTGTAGGTTCTGCGGCGCAAACCAAGGCAATGAAGAAAGTTGCCGGTAAGATTAAATTGGAACTAGCACAATTTGACGACCTGCAAGCCTTCGCACAATTTGCTTCTGACTTAGATAAAGCTACCCAAGATCAGTTGGCCAGAGGTCAACGCTTACGGGAACTCTTGAAGCAGCCCCAAAATGACCCTCTGTCCGTATACGAGCAAGTAGCAATTCTCTACGCAGGTATCAACGGTTATTTAGATGATATCGCTGTAGACAAAGTTACTAGCTTCACCAAAGGTCTCCGCGATTACTTGAAGACCGGCAAACCTCAGTACGCTGAAGCAGTGAAATCTTCCAAAGCACTGGGTGACGCAGAAGAAGCTGCTTTAAAGGAAGCGCTAACCGAATTCAAAAAGACCTTCAAAGCAACAGCGTAACAATTTTGGATTTTGGAATTTGGATTTTGGATTAAATCTAAAATCCGAAACTCCAAATCTAAAATCTAAAATCTAAAATCTAAAATCGGAATATGCCCAATCTTAAAGCAATACGCGATCGCATTCAGTCGGTCAAAAACACCAAAAAAATCACAGAAGCCATGCGGCTGGTAGCGGCGGCGAGAGTACGCCGGGCGCAAGAACAAGTATTAGCTACCCGTCCATTTGCTGATAAATTAGCGCAAGTTTTATATGGTTTGCAAACCCGTCTGCGGTTTGAAGAAGCCAACTTGCCCCTGCTGAAAAAACGGGAAGTTAAAACAGTCGGGCTGTTAGTCATTGCAGGCGATCGCGGTCTGTGTGGCGGTTACAATAGTAACGTCATTCGCCGTGCCGAAAATCGTGCCAAGGAACTCCAAGCCGAAGGTATTAATTACAAATTTGTGTTGGTAGGACGTAAGTCTATCCAATACTTTCAACGCCGTGACCAACCCATTGATGCTACCTACAGCGGTTTAGAACAAATTCCTACCGCCGCAGAAGCCACAAAGATTGCTGACGAATTGCTGTCTTTGTTCCTGTCGGAAAGTGTAGACCGCATCGAATTAATCTACACCCGATTTGTTTCCTTAGTGAGCTCACGTCCAGTTGTGCAAACCCTACTTCCTTTAGATCCTCAAGGTTTAGAAGCCGCAGATGACGAAATCTTCCGCTTAACAACCCGTGGTGGTCAATTTGAAGTAGAACGCCAAAAAGTGACTACCGAAGCCCGTCCTTTCCCCCGTGACATGATTTTTGAACAAGATCCAGTACAAATTCTGGATTCATTATTGCCTTTATATTTGGGTAACCAGCTATTACGGGCATTACAAGAATCAGCCGCTAGTGAACTAGCCGCACGGATGACGGCGATGAACAACGCCAGTGACAACGCCGGTGAATTGATTAGAACCCTATCGTTGTCTTACAACAAAGCTCGACAAGCTGCAATTACTCAAGAACTTCTAGAAGTTGTTGGTGGTGCTGAAGCATTAACTTAGGGATTTGTCAATTGTTAGTTACAAAAAATAGCCAATTGCTAGTTGTTAGAACATTAGCGATTGGCTATTTTTAGTGTTTGCTACCAAAGATTATTTGCTAGATTCCACAATCATCGCGATGGCAAATAAGCAGAACAACAATATATAGCAATCCTATTTCAGTTGTGAAAAATATCGGTTTTGGCTGTTGACTGTTGACTGTCAACGGTTAACAGTCAACAACCATGCATGTAATATTTCACAAATCATTTAGGATTGCTATAGCTATTTTTAACAACCATTCTCCAACTTGTGCGTGTAATAATACCAATTTGAAGATTAGAAGGCACAACAGTCAGAGTTTAGTGTTGTTGGCAAAACGTTCAACACCAATCTCAAAGCATAGCTTCTCACCCTAAAGAAGGCATTGCCTTTGTTGCCAGATGAAGCTGCGATAGTTAGCTTTTTTTATTTAGGGAAAGTTAAATTTATAAAAATTGTAACCACCAAGATTTATTCTTTACCTTGTACTTAGCATACCAATTACATATTAGATAAAGAATAAAAACTATGAAAATCCATACAAGATAAACATACTGTAAATCATATCCATAATCTTTTGGCATAGCGCTAGATAATAGATAGGGCAGAGTTATTGCCTTCAATCCATATTTGGGTAAGGCTAGCAAAATGGCAGAAAAATGTATCAACCAAAGATGAATAATGTAAAAGAATAATGGTACCCTCCCAAAAATAATCAGAGGTTTGAGAACTGATAAGTTTTGATTTTCAAATATATAAAGTAGCAAAAAAGCTATCCCAAGTGTAATTAATAAATAAGCTAATGATGGGGGATATTTATTGCAATTGAGGAATGATAATATAGTTTTCAAAAATGTAGATTGAATTAACCAAGGTTTCGGATCACCATAAATGTTTATCCCTCTGATAACTACAAAGCTAAAAATTAAACCCCAACCCAAATTTTGTAACCAACGGAGGCGTTGAGTCTTGGTTTTAGTCATCACATATCCAAAGGCATAGCCACATACCATTACTCCAACCCAAGGGATAAGTGGATACACCAAGAAAAAGCGAATTCCTGATGTCGATACAAACATTGCCCGCTCGTGAAGAAATGACCAAAGAAAGCCAAAATTTCCTAGTTGTTTAGCTTGCACACTATCAAGCAAATTATGTCCAATAATCAGTAGGACTCCAAATATAGCTAGATTTCTCATGGGGAACTGGATTAGTAGTGCTAAAACAACCATAGACCAACCAATTGCCCATAGTACTCCTGCCATAAAAGTACCAGGAGAAAATGTCCATGCCAAACTAACTACAGTTAATTCCAAAAATATTAGCCAAAATCCCCTTATCAATAGAAAACGAGCTAGCTCTTGCTTTGTTTTTCCTCTTTTTAAGGAAAGATAAGCAGCCACACCTGCAAGGAAAATGAATGAAGGGGCACATAAATGGGTCATCCATCTCGTCAAAAATAGAAAAATATTTGATTGTTCTATATCCAACGCATTAAAACGAACATTAGAAAAAAAATCTCTGGTATGGTCTAATGTCATCAAAACCATCACCAAACCACGTAGTAAATCTATCGATACGAGGCGTTTAGTTCTGATTTGATCATCATTTTTAGGGTCGTTACTAGAAGCATTTGAATATATATCCATAATTACAACTTACGCCTAATGTGTAAGAAGCAAATTGCTGTTTATGCCTTCTATAGAATCAACGCAACTACCGACGGTATTTATGCAAATTTGTAAATAAGTTATATTTCTTTACTTAATGCTAGGGATGACTATGCCAAAAAAGATTTTTTAAGCTTAGAAATCTGTGGCTGCCGCAACCGCGCAAGAAAGCTGCGCTATAGTGGCTCCGAAAAGTATTGATCTACCTTGATTGTTACAACTCAAGTAAGAAATTAGAGACAGAAATTTCTGACTTTGAGGTTTTTATGTTTGTCTTTTTCCCCCTCATCCCCCTCATCCCCAACACATCTGTAATCCAGGATACCCACCAATAATTATCAAAAAGTAAAGTTTCTTGCGAAACTCCTGACAAGCGCTGATAATTGCCTCAAAGCTCAAGCATTAAGGAGAAGCTCAACATGACTTTAACCCGTGGGCGTAGGATTTTAGCGGCTTTGTTACTATCAGTATTATTGCTGACATCAGCCTGTAGCGCTAAAACCCCTGGACGTTTTGATCAGGCACAGCAAGAAAGCAGTCGCCAAAAAAGTGGTCAAGCAGTTGCTAAAAATGCAACTCAGGGTAGCAAATTGAACAAATTTTTCCCCAGTGGAGGGGATGGCTACCAGCGCGTTTATACTCAAGAGAAAAAAGGCTTTTCGGAAGCAAATTTGAAAAAAGGTGGCAAGGTTGTAGCGCAATTAGCCATTTCCGACACAACTAGTACTCCCACTGCAGCAGCAAAATTCTCTAATAGTAGCAAAAAAGTTGCTGGTTATCCTGCAGTCACACTTGGTAATACTCAAACTTCTATTTTGGTTGGTAAATACCAAGTAAAAGCAATTTCTAAAGACCCAACATTTACAGCCACAGACAGAGAAGCTTGGTTAGAAAAATTCGATCTGAATGGTTTGGCGAGACTCAAATAATACCAAATTGGCATAGTTAGTATTGTTTGAGAATCTGGAAGCAGCGTTGTGTTCTATGTTTTCAATTCTCAAATCCAAAATTGGTATAAGCTGCACAAGAGAAATAAAAATTACATCACAGCAATCAGGAGATTATTTTGAGTAAACCGATTTTTCAGTTGGTTGATGAACTACCAACCAGTGGTTTGACTATTTCTATGTTGAACGCCCTAGATTTTGTTGCTCCTGGTGAGTGGCAAAATACTGTAGGCTTTGTCAACACGATTAAAACCGTAACTGGTGAAAGTGACGAAGCCCTAATTCAACAAATTGGCGAACGGGCAATTTATCTATTCAACGATAAATCTCAAGGTTATCAAACAGCTTTATGGCTATATCAAACTGTTGATGGTACAGATAAAGCCTTAGGTGCAGCAGCTTTGGCTAATAAGGTGGGCGAAAAAATTCCCCTGTTAGGTTTTTTAAATAGTGTCACTCCCAAACCAGATAAAGCTCAAACTATTGACCTGACATTAAAAGTTGTGGCTGAATTGGTAGCTTTCTGTCAAATTAATGGCATTCCCGGAGATAGCATTGGTGATTTTGTGGCTTCTTTAGGTGAGTATGCTGGCGAATCTTTGATTCGCATGGTTGCATTAGTCTGCGTTGATGGTTTGATACCTTTAGGGCCTGACTTTATCAGCAAAGCTTTATCTAGTATCAGTCAAACAAATCCCCAGGAATTAGCACAAAACTCAACTTTTCAAAGTATCAAAGATGCTATCCCAGGTAACAATGATAGTGGGAAGCTGAACTTTATTGGTCAAAGCTTTGACTCAGTTAAAGGTTGGATGGGTGATCTAGTTAATTCCAATAATTTAACGCCACAAAACGTTGTTGGTCATTTACAAAATTTTGTCGAAATTTCTAATGATAAATTAGACTACCTGGGGGCGTTTTTGGATGTGGCAACTAACTACTATGAACACACAGGAACGCAAACTTTGGCGCGTCGTTTGATTGAACGAGCTGTAGCTGAGATTTAATCTGAGAGGTAATTGGTATTGAGTAATGGGTAATGTTTATATTTATCTATTACTCAAACCAATTATCAATAATCGAATTATGTAAAGGTTGCTGGGAAAAAGTAAAAGAGGCTTGCCTCTTCTGCCTCTCTCAATATAGTTATATTTATTTTTAACAAATAGTGGCGATCGCTATTTATTATGCATGAAAATTTTTATCAAAAATTACTATACATAAATTAAATGAAAAATAACCTCTTGCTCTCCAGGTTAATAACATTATGCCCTACTTTAATTGCCCTATACTGTACGATTTTGGCTCCGAAAGCGATCGCAGATACTTTTGACAAAGACTTGTCTAATTTTGTCTCCAGTGGCGGAACTGCGCTGTACTTAGGTGCTGGTGTGACCCTACCTCTATTGCAAGATGGGAAACAAGGCGGACAACACTCTTTACGAGCTTTAGACTCCCTGACTACCAGTACTCTGCTTTGTATTTCTTTAAAAGAAATCACCGATGTGAAGCGCCCCGATTCTGACTCCCGTGATAGTTTTCCCAGTTGTCATGCGACAGCAGCATTTGCGATCGCTACTGTACAAAGCCATTATCATCCGGGTTCGGCAATAATTTGGTATTCTGGCGCATCTTTGATTGCCTATTCCCGAATTAACCTCAATCGTCATCGTCTGACAGAAGTGCTAGCTGGGGCTGCACTAGGATACCTGACAGCACAATTGGAACTTAGCCAAAAGCATGGGTTAATTTTATTCCCCATTATTAGCAGTGATGACGCGGGTGAATCGCTTGTGGGACTACAGGTAGTCGGCTCGTTTTGAGAGCATAACAAATAATTTATTTTTGGGGCAAATTTATATCAGCTGCGATCGCATATAAATATGGTTGGAAAATTGCCCAGTCTTCTAACTTATCAAACTTGCCTGTGGCTAAAGCTGGGTCATAGCCACTAGTAATCACGTAAAGTGAAGTTCCATCAAAGGTTACATGACCAATATGTTGTTCTTGTACTCCTCCTTGGCGCTTTAGTCCCACAAATCCATAACGGAGTCCTGGAAGTTTTCCAATCGTTACCGTTTGGGGGGGATGGCTAGAGAAGATAATATCGTTTTTGTAAGTAGCCTGGCGGTCTTTGGAGATAGCACTATAGTAGTCTGTGACCCAAGCTTTTAGTGCTGTCAATATCTGAGTTTGGTACTGAGGATTTTGGGAATCGACTTTGCTACCTGCGGGAATCCCAACTGCTTCTAGTTTCTTTTGAAAATCGGGATTGTTTGCTAATGGGTAAACCCCAATCTCAACTGTACCTAAAAGTTTGCCTTGGCTGGAGACGCATAAAAGCGGTGCATTTCCTTTACAAGGAACAACTTGCCAATTATTTGGCGCACTCTTATTAACCAAAATCTCCTGCCAAATATTCCCTTCTCCCTCATTAGGACTAGGTTTATTTAACGGCTGTACTGCTGGGTTTTTCTGCTGGGGATTGTTTGCAGAAAACAGAGGTGGAACAAATTTAATTCCCACTGGGATTAGTGCTAACAAGATCACACCAATTAAAAGATGATAAAGGCGCAACATTTTATCTGAAAACCTAGAATCAGAGATGGCATTATGAAAGTATCTGCGACACTTTGTCAGTATACAAAGAAGATAGCTCTACATAGCTGTAAGTTCCGCAAAATAAACGTAACCCATCGCCGCATGGATGGTGCGTTAGGCGCTAGGATAGTGCTTCTGTGACAAATCATCTGGGAAATCAGCGCCTAAAACAACCTACTGAAGATTTACTTAATAAATATCCTCAAAGCACGCTACATGAATTACAACAATCAAATAAGAGTCCTATACAATACTTGTCGGTTAAGGGCAAAAGGGTAAGGAGAAAAGGGGCAAGAAAAAACCTTTAACCCTTACCCTTTCACCTTTTCCCCAAACCAAATTAAGAGTTGAACATCCTTAACCGAGCAGTATTGGAGTCCTATATACATTTGTAGTAGCACTGCAAGCTAAAACAGTGCTACTACTAAAGGTTATTATTGATGTCTAGCTGTCTTTAGCCCCTATTCCCTTCTCTTCTTTGGGCTTGCTGATAGTAAAGCTACCAATATGGTAGTTAAACACAGTAATTTAGTCGAAGAGCAAATTTCTAAAAAATGTTATTTGTAGCGAGAACGTTGTCTACGACTTTGCTTGTGTCTTGCAACTGCTTTGCGTTTTTCTTTCTCTAAAGGCGTTTCAAAGTGACGCTTTTTACGCATATCTTGGAAAATTCCGGCTTTGGAAACTTCCCGCTTAAATCTTCGTAAAGCTGATTCAATACCTTCGTTCTCTCCTAAGACTACTTGGGTCATTCTCATTCCTCCTGAATGTGGATGAATAGACGAAATAAAATATTCCAGCAGAATTGAGCCTTGGGCTTTATCTGCTGGAGACTCTAGATTTTAAGTTTTCAGCGCCAGGCTTAGTAGCGACGATTATTACGGTTGTTGTTATTCCAGCCACCACGAGAAGCAGGGCTTCTTTCTTCACGAGGTTTAGCTTTGTTGACTTTCAAATCGCGTCCCATCCATTCTGCACCATCTAGTGCTTCAATTGCAGCTACTTCTTGAGCATCTGTGTCCATTTCCACAAATGCAAAGCCACGTGGACGACCAGTTTCGCGGTCTGTAGGTAGTTGAACGCGATTAACTGTTCCATATTCAGCAAAAGCCCGCTTCAGGTCATCTTCTGTAACCTGATAGGACAAATTCCCAACATAAATCGACATGGTTTGTCTCCGAATCCAGTTAGCGTAGAGACTTAAATTCGGAGAGACGCTTTAGTGAAATCAAAACGAATAGCTCAACCGAAAATAATCTTTATATGCACGATTATAGCACAGTATTTAAAAATTATAATCCTGCATAGTTTGATTTTCAATATACAAATTTTTCAGCTCAGGCAAAAAAATTTGTATTTACAACTAGATTTTTGCAAGCATTATATTATTACATTTTTAAGGGATATTTCAACGGAATTATTGTTTAAATTTTTAAAACTTCTCTTCTTTTCATAGTTTCTCTGCTGTAATTGACCATTGAATGGCAATTGTCTGTAATTGCCAAGTTGTGATTATAGGATAAATTTTAGGTTCTGTTAAACGCCTTAAAACCTAACATTTCCGGGGCTGGTTGGGGTGAGGAAATAAACCCAATCTCCGCATTTTCAGGTTTTTGGCGCTAAATAAACGGTATTGGATGATAAATTATCAAAGTGTAGTTTGCTTAAAGATTAGCCAAAATCTTAGTTTAGTCTCATCTCGCCATCGAGTAAATTGCCAGCTAGATTTTTGATGATTAGCATTAATTATTTTTATAAAAAATTAAGGTGGATACATGACCCACCTCATACCAATTCAAAATTTAAAATGGGGAAAGTCAGATACATAAGGGTTGATGAATTTAGCCCTGTTGCTGAATTTTAAAGAATTGGTATTACTGTTTTATTTGCTATGTTTTCTGCATTAAGCTATGGTCACATCTGATGATAGGTAAACATCTTGAATGGAGTGAAATAATTTCACTCCTTCTTCAAAGGGACGTTGAAACGCTTTCCGTCCAGAAATTAAGCCAGTACCACCGGCACGTTTGTTAATCACAGCAGTGCGAACTGCTTCTGCAAAGTCATTTTTACCAGACGCACCACCAGAGTTAATTAATCCTGCACGTCCGCAGTAGCAATTCAGTACTTGGTAGCGAGTCAAGTCAATGGGATGGTCGGTTACTAAGTCTGTGTAAATCCGCTCGTTAGTTTTACCGTAAGACTCGCCTGTTGCTTTGGCTACAGCAGTGTAACCATGATTATTTTCTGGTAACTTCTGCTTAATAATGTCTGCTTCAATCGTGACACCCAAATGATTTGCTTGTCCGGTGAGGTCAGCCGCAAGATGATAGTCTTTATCTTGCTTAAAAGCGTTATTCCGCAGATAGCACCAGAGAATAGTTGCTAACCCCAATTCATGGGCGTATTTAAAAGCTTGGCTAATTTCCTGAATTTGTCGAGTTGACTGTTCAGAACCAAAATAAATTGTCGCGCCAACAGCTGCTGCACCCAAATTCCAAGCTTGTTCGACATCAGCAAATAATACTTGATCGAATTGATTGGGGAAAGTCAAAAGTTCGTTATGATTTATTTTGACTATGAAGGGGATTTTGTGCGCGTATTTCCGTGAAACACTGCCCAAGACACCTAAAGTTGTAGCAACAGCATTACAACCTCCAGCTATTGCTAACCGCACAATATTTTCTGGATCAAAATAAATCGGATTAGGTGCAAAGGATGCTCCGGCTGAATGTTCAATACCTTGGTCTACTGGCAGAATTGAGAGATAGCCAGTATATGCTAAACGACCAGTAGAATAGAGTTGCTGAAGATTACGCAATACTTGCGGATTGCGATCGCTATTTAGCCAAACTCGATCCACAAAGTCTGGCCCCGGTAAATGTAATAAATCTTGAGAAACTTTTGCTTTGTAGGTGAGCAGGTCTTCTGCTTCTTGACCTAAAAACGACTCGATAGAACTACCTGCTAAAAGCGTTGCAGTCATGATTTATTCCTCAAAATTTGAGTAAATGACCTTGCTTTTAAGATAACACTCTTATTATTTAGAACTTATTACGCAAGTGTGAATTAAATATGCTTTTAATTCTAGAATTTTTCTATTTCTTCAGAGCGATCGCATCTATTTATGATATAAAGAAATTGACTTTTGGCAATATGCCTTTAGGTATATATTCTCCGCAATAATTATTAATCGTAACTATCGTCATCATCTCTGATGTACATCAATAAGGATAAGAATTTTCTATAATTTCTCCCCAGCTTTTCCCCCTTCCCCCTTCCCCCTTCCCCCTTCCCCTTTCCCCATTTCCCCATTTCCCCAGCCCCCAATCCCCAGTCCCCAGTCCCATATATGAATAATAACCACCCACCAGAAAATAACGATCGCACTTTGCAACAACTAGCTTGGGCGTTAGAAGCTTCTGTGGGGCAGTTTAAGCTAATTTTGGCAAAGTGCAACTATACTAACTTGCGCGATCTCCTCCTGGTGCAATTACCAAAAATCTGTCGGGTGGAAATCAGCATTTTAACTATCCGACAAACTAACAGGACGCTGTACAGCGCTATCCGCGAGGAGTTTGCAGAAAAATTACCAGCTTGTTTAATGGTGGTGGGTTTAGAGGATGTGCAAGATTTACCGCAGATGCTGAGTTCTGCAAATCAGGTGCGGGAAGAATTTCGCAAGCATTGTCCTTTTCCTTTGGTGTTGTGGATTAACGATGAAGTTCACAAGCAACTGATGCAAGTTGCGCCTGATTTGGAAAGTTGGGCGATTACCAGAAACTTTGCTATTTCCAAACAAGATTTAGTTGCTTTTTTACAAAAAACTGCCGATAGGTGGTTTAGTAATAACTTGACATTGAGTTTAGCTGGATATCGCAGATTAGAAACAGAACTTCAAGCCGCCCAGAGAGATTTACTTGGTGATGGCGAATTTAACAGCTTAGAAATTCAGGCTGATATCGAATCATTGCTGGGGTTAATCAAACAAGTTAACCATCAACTAGATGCGGCTTTAGAACATTATCAAACTGCGCTGACACTTTGGCAGAAAAGTAATAACTTAGAACGGCAAGTTAAGATTATTGGCAATATAGCTTTGTGTTATTATCTCAAAGCTGCCAAATATTTAGATATTAATAATTATAATTGGCAAAAAACTCAAAATTATTTACAACAATATATAGAATTACTGGCTGAAATCCAAAATCCGCAGTTAATTGCTGATGCCATTGAACAACTAGGTGATATTCTCCGTGATGTGAGGATTTGGCAGCAGTTTCAAAACTTGGCAGACCAGCTAAAAAGTTTTGCCCAGCAAGCTTTAGTCATACATCAAGCTAACAATCAACCAAGAGAACTAGCAAAAGATTATGGCTTTTTAGCCGAAGTCGCTCTTGTGCAAAAATCTTGGCAAGAAGCAAATAATTTTATTCAGCAAGCATTGCAAATTTGGTCAGCTATTCCTCATGTAGAATCGGGTTTATTATCGGAATTACCAGAAAAATTGATTGCTGCTCATGATTTCAGCTTATATCAATTTATCCTGGCGCTTTCTCAATATCATTTAGGGCAAACTCAAGACGCAATTACTAGCTTAGAAACTGCGAAGAATCATACTAATCCGCTCAAAGACCTGAAACTTTATATCCAAATTCTCGATTATCTCCAACGACTTTATTTTGAACAGCAAGAATATGCCAAAGCTTATGAAATTAAACAACAGCAGCGTTCCGTTGAGCAACAATTTGGCTTGCGGGCGTTTATTGGTGCTGGACGTTTAGGCTCAACCAAGCAAGTATTTGCAGGAACAGTAGCATCAGCCACTTTAAAAGAAAATATATCCCCAGAAATCGCCGCCTCTGGTCGTTTACTTGATGTAGAACGCTTAATTGAGCGCATCGGTCGCCCCGATTATAAGTTGATAGTCATTCATGGGCAATCGGGTGTGGGTAAAAGTTCCTTAATTAACGCGGGATTGGTTCCAGCTTTAAAACAAAAAGCCATCGGTATTCAAGATAACTTACCTGTTGTCATGCGCTTTTATAGCCACTGGGAAGAAGAGTTGGGGCGAGTGATGATTGAGGCGATGGGGGAGAGGAGGGATGGAGGGGATGGGGGAGATGAGGGGGATGAGGGGGATAGGGATGAGGAAGGTGGGGGAGATGAGGGGGATGAGGGGGATGAGGGAGAGGAAAGTTTGAGTTTGGAAGTTCAAGCTTTAGCTTCAGAACGAGAAACTTCTCGTTTGGAACATGAAAGGCCGAGTTCAGAACGAGAAACTTCTCGTTTGGAACATGAACCTTCTAGTTCTGAACATGAACCTTCTAGTTTGGAACATGAACCTTCTAGTTTGGAACATGAAAGACTGAGTTCTGAACACGACACTCCGAGTTCTGAACTCAAAACGCCGAGTTCAAAAGACAATACTCCAAGTTTATATCTTCAAACTTCCCCTTCCTCATCCCCCTCATCTCCCTCATCTCCCCCACTTCCCTCATCCCAATCCCCCTCATCTCCCTCATCTCCCCCACCTCCCTCATCCCAATCCCCCTCATCTCCCTCATCTCCCCCACCTCCCTCATCCTCATCCCCCTCATCTCCCTCATCTCCCTCATCCCCTCCCGACTTACTCGCTCAATTACGGGAAAATGAAGCAAAAAACCTCCGCACTGTGTTAATTTTTGACCAATTTGAGGAATTTTTCTTCACTTATCCTGAACCAGCGCAGAGGCGGCAATTTTTTGAGTTCTTGGGCGAATGTTTTAATGTTCTCTCTGTGAAAGTAATCCTGTCGTTGCGGTTAGATTACTTGCATTACTTGCTGGAATGCAATGATTTGCCCAATATGCAGATTATTAATAATGATATTCTCAGCAAAAATGTGCTTTATAAGTTGGGCAATTTCTCGCCTAGTGATGCGAAATCAATTATTCAGCGCTTAACTGAGAATACTAGCTTTCGCCTAGAGCCTACGTTAATTGAGCAACTAGTGCAAGATTTAGCTAGTGAACTAGGGGAAGTGCGCCCAATTGAATTACAAGTGATAGGCGCACAATTGCAGACTGAGAATATTACAACTTTGGCAGAATATCGGCAACGCGGTACCAAAGAACAACTAGTGAAGCATTATTTAAATGAAGTTGTTCATGATTGCGGTGCTGACAATCAGCAACTAGCAGATTTATTACTATATTTACTCACCGATGAGAAAGGAACTCGACCTCTGAGGACTTTGGTGGAATTAGAACGGGACTTACAAGCCTTTGTGAAGGAAGAGAATGAGACACGGAAGCAAAGGAATAGAAGGCGAAAGCTGAGAAGAAGTCAAAAATATCTCAATGAAACTCCTAATTTACCCAGGGAATCACCTCTGAGCCAAAAATTAGAGTTAGTTTTAGAAATTTTTGTCAAATCAGGCTTAGTAGTTTTGTTAAAAGAAAACCCCGCCGGGCGTTATCAACTGGTACATGACTATTTAGCTGCCTTTATCCGCCAGCAACAAGAACCGAAGCTGAAAGAGTTAATGGCGGAACTCGAAAATGAACGCAAGCAAAGAAAATTGGGTGAAGCCAAGCTGAATCGCTTACTCAAATTTGCTTTGATTGTTTCCGTCGCTGCAGGATTGGTCTTCGGTAGTTTGGCAATTATCTCATGGCGATGGGCATTAGAGGCGGAAGCCCAAAAAAAACAAGCGGAAATCAACGAAATTAACTCCCTGGTTAACTCCTCAGCTACTTTTTCCGCCTCTGGTCAAACCAGAGATGCGATTATTGAAGCCTTGAAAGCTGTGAAAAAACTGCAGAAATTAAATCCACCACCAGCCATTACCCAAATGCACGTTGTGGGAAGATTGCGGGAGGCGGTGTATTTACAACCGCAGAATAAATTTCAAGAACTACAAACCCTCAGCGATCATAATAGTGCGGTCAATAGTGTCGCTTTTAGCCCAGATGGTCAAAAATTAGCTTCGGGAAGTAATGACAATACCATTAAACTCTGGGATGTCTCCACTGGTAAAGTTATACAAACTCTTCCCCATCTACAAGAGGCTACGCCAACAGCAAGCTATATAGATAGCGGTCATCAAGACTCTGTTACTAGCATCGCTTTTAGCAGTGATGGTCAAAAATTAGCTTCTGGGAGTGAGGACAAGACCATCAAACTCTGGGATATGACCACCGGGAAACTACTGCAAACTTTTAATGGTCATAGCGGTTTAATCAAAACCATTGCTTTGAGTAATGATGGTGAAAAATTAGCTTCTGGGAATGATGACAAGACCATCAAACTTTGGGATGTCTCCACTGGAAAACTGCTGCAAACCTTTAGCGGTCATAGCGATGTGGTCAATAGCGTCGCCTTTAGCAGTGATGGTGAAAAATTAGCTTCTGGGAGTAAGGACAAGACTATCAAACTCTGGGATGTCTCCACTGGAAAACTACTGCAAACCTTTAATGGTCATAGCCAGTCAGTCAATAGCGTCGCCTTGAGCAATGATGGTAAACAGTTAGCTTCTGGAAGTAGTGATAATACCATCAAACTCTGGAATTTCAGCAACAGCAAAGTACCGCAAACTTTGAGCGGTCATAGCAATCCGGTGAATAGCGTTGCTTTTAGCAGGGATGGTAAGCAATTGCTTTCTGGGAGTAATGATAAGACCATTAAACTTTGGGATGTCACCACAGCTAAACTGCTGCAAACTCTTAGTGGACATCGGGAGGCGGTCAATAGTGTCGCCTTTAGGGGTGATGGTCAACAGTTAGTTTCTGGAAGTAACGATCACACCATCAAACTTTGGGATGTGACGATTGGTAAGGTGCAGCAAACTCTTCCTTCCGACAGTAACGCCAATAGCGGACATGAGGCTTGGGTCAATAGTTTCGCGTTTAGCAGTGATGGGAAACAGTTGGTTTCTGGAAGTAATGATGACACTATCAAACTCTGGGATGTGACCACTGGTCAACTGCTGCAAACTCTTAATGGACATCGGGGGGCGGTAAATAGCGTCGCCTTAAGTAGCGATCGCCAAAAGTTAGCTTCTGGAAGTGACGACAAGACGATCAAACTCTGGGATATCACCACTGGTCAACTCCTGCAAACCTTTCCTTCTGAAACCAACGCTAACAATGGTCATCGCGATTGGGTCAAAAGCGTCGCCTTTAGCCCTGATGGTAAACAATTAGCTTCTGGTAGTAAAGATAAAACCATCAAAATCTGGGATGTCCACACTGGTAAACTTCTGCACAATTTCCGTGGGTTTTTTGTATTTTTGACTAGTGGTCATCGCGACTCAGTTAATAGCGTTACCTTTAGCCCGGATGGAAAACAGTTGGCTTCTGGGAGTAATGACAACACCATTAAAATTTGGGATGTCACCATTGGGAAACTACTACAAACTCTACCAGGGGAACGCTACGCCAACAGTGGTCATCTTGATTGGGTGAATACTGTGGCTTTTAGTCCAGATGGAAAAAGGTTGGCTTCTGGGAGTAATGACAACACCATTAAAATTTGGGAACTCTCCACAGGTAGAGTTTTGCAAACCCTTAACGGTCATAGTGATTTAGTTAATAGTATTGCCTTTAGCCCAGATGGAAAACAGTTGGTTTCTGGGAGTGATGACAGCACTATCAAACTCTGGGATGTCTCCACTGGGAAAGTGCTCAAAACCATAACTAGCAATTATGGTAATTGGGTGAGAAGCGTCGCCTTTAGTCCAGATGGAAAACGGTTAGCTTCTGCAAGTACTGACAACAAAATCACTCTGTGGAACTTCAACTTAGATGAGTTGGTAAAAGATGGTTGTGGCTTGATCAATAATTACTTAATTGTGCACCCAGAAACCTTAGCCGAACTCAACTCCTGTCAAAATCCTTCTCTGTTATTACAAGCAGCCACAGTTTTAATCATGCAAGGTGAGAAGTTAGCGCCAGTAGGCGATACTGATGGTGCGATCGCTAAATTCCGCCAAGCCCAGAAGTGGAATACTAATTTACAATTTGACCCAGAGGCGAAAGCCCAAGATTTAGCCGGGAGAGGAAAGTAATGCGGTTCGGTGACTGTTGACTGTTGACTGTCCTAGTGAATGCTAGGATGTTGAAGTAGGTGCTTGACCAAAGAAGAAAAAGATACAAGCCCATAAATATTTATGGGAATTGTGATTGTGAATTGTGAATTTTGAATTCCCTGTAGGGGTTGACTTCTTTTTATCGATGAATAAACCATTGGATGAAGCGCTTTCGGTTGAAATTTCTCAACGGATTAAAAGCAAGGCTAAAAAAACCTTTGATAATGCTTATAAAGCAGCGCTGGCGACTGATCAAGCCCAGTATGTTCAGGGATTTTTAGTGTTCCCTGGTAAGCCATATCAACCTATTGAACACGCTTGGATTGAATTAGCAGAGTCTATTGTCGATCCCAATCTACCGTTTCTGAAAAAAGACCCGCAGCAGCTTTACTATTTTCCAGCCGCAAGTTTTAATGTCACTGAACTCAAGGAAATTATCGAAGAGTCAAAAGAAGATTATCCCGAAGATGACCCGCTACCCATCTATGGCGATGCGCCTTATGAGTATTATGGTGATGTGATGTTGGGTGGTAAAAATTATTTGGATGCATATCAAGCCGCAGAAGCTAAATCCAAAGAAATTAATCAACCAAATTTTGAAAATAATTGAACGAACCAGTCAAAAGTAAGAATACAGGTCAGTTAAGCTCATTAGGGATTGATTTGTCACTTATTAAAAAAGCCAGAAGAATTGGGGGATTCTCCCCCAAACCCCCGATTGGGTGACGGTTGCGTCCCCCAAACCCCCTCCAAAATTATTACTCTGTCTTAATTTTGAATTTTGAATTTTGAATTTTGAATTTTGAATTCCGCCTTGTTGTACTAGTTTTTTGGTTTTATGATCAATTAATTTTCTTAACTGAACTGTATTTTCTTTAATAGGATTTACCATCGCTACCAAAATATTCTCGGTAGGCGCAAATTTTGTCGCCACGCACATCAAAGGAAACTGCTATGCGATTTTTATAAGGTTCTCCGAATAATAGCCCTTCATCTCGAAATTCAAATACCACAGTTGTTTCATTACTGGTAACTCGGTCTAGTGAAGTTAGCTTGATACCAGGATGAAAGGATGTACTCACATATTCAAAAAACTCTTTAGCGCGTTCTTTTCCCTCATTCAAACCGTGGAATTTACCAACTGGAAACCAAAAGTTAAAATCTTCTGTCAGCATATCTAGAAATCCTTGCCATTCACCTGTAGCTAAGGCGTGGGTAAATTTCTCAAATGCTTGTTGAGCTATTTTTAAAGTATTTTCCGGATTTTGTGTCATTTTTTCTGCAACTAGATATAAACTAAATTTAATTATCTAAACCTGTAATTTGTCTACGTTCCAGAATTATCCTGATATTTTAAGATAAAACACGATAATCAGCTTTTAAAGTCATACCAGCAGACGAATAAGGATTTTTTATCTTATCTTCCCAGCTACAAACCGAGGAAAAGTATATGACAATCACTCCTAATCAACAAGAGACGGAACATGGAATTGTTAGCTTACCAATATCGGAAACTAGCCAAGAATTTAACTGGAGAAACTGTTGGTATCCCGTAACTTTCATACAAGATTTACCAATAAACCGTCCTTATAGCTTTTCACTTTATGATGAATCGTTGGTATTATTCAAAAACCAAGATGGGAAATTGGGTTGTTTAACAGATATTTGTCCTCACCGAGCGGCTAGACTTTCTGATGGGCAAATTATTGATGGCAAAATTGAGTGCCTATACCACGGTTGGCAATTTGGTACTGATGGTCAATGTCTGCATATTCCTCAATTACCAAATGATGCCAAAATTCCTAATAATGCCTGTGTTAAATCTTTTCCTGTTGTAGAACGCCAAGGTATTGTTTGGATGTGGGCTGGTGAAGCAGAAACTGCCAATGAGGAAATAATTCCTCTAGTTCCAGAGTTAAATAATCCGGATGTAGTCTGTAAAGATTATATACGTGATTTACCTTATGACCAGACATATTTTATTGAAAATGTGATTGATCCAGCACATGTTTACATCAGCCATGATGGTCTTCTTGGCAAAAGAGCAGATGCTCAACCATTAGACATAGAAGTTGTTGAAAGTTCCTTAGCGGGAATTCGTGGCAGATGGAGGGTAACAAGAAAGCCTAATTTACCTTGGATGGTATTAGATTTTATAGCTCCCAATTTAATTATTTATAAGTTTAGCAATGTTAGCAATGAAGCTCAGAAAAGATTGGGAGGAACAGTTTTGTATTCTCTACCTCTAAGCAGAAATAAATGCCGTATTCTACTGAGAAATTATAGTAATAGCTTTCCTTGGCAAGTAAAGCTGATGCCTGATTGGCTAGATCACATTACAGTACGAAATAAAATTTTGGAAGGAGATTTACAGCTTGTTGTTCAACAAAAAAGACAAATTGAGCGCTTGCAAAAGAATCTCAAAGATGTATATTTACCACTTAAAACATCAGACACATTAGTAATTGAATACCGAAAGTGGTTAGACAAATTTGCTAAAGATTTACCTTTCTATCAAGGTTATGCCTCTGCAAAGAATTTATCTGAAAGTGAGATTACGCAAAATTCACTACTACTAGATAGGTATTCACAACACACACTAATTTGTCATGATTGTAATCGAGCTTATCAAACTACAAGCTTAGTGAAACAAATTTTAGTGGGAATTGCGATCGCTCTTGCAGCCTTAGCTATACTTACAGATGACTCATGGATTTCTCCTGTAGCTGTTGCAGCTGCTTTATCAGCATTAGCTTTAGCTTTTGCAGCCGATAAACTGAAAACCAAATTTGAGCGTTTTTACACTCGCCATGAGTAATTAAAACTTGACAACTACTTTGCCACAATTCTGACCACTGAGCAGATATTCCACAGCATCAGGAATAGACTCTATACCTTGGAATTGGGTAGGGTCAACGTTAACTCTGATTTTATTAGTGTAGAAGAGATTTAAAAGGCGATCGCGCGCCTCTGGCATATACTCACGGTAATGTGGCATTAAAAAGCCGCGCACAGAAGCAGCTTTCCAAAATAGCTGATGATAAATGCGGGGTTGGGTAATTTGTTCTATATTCTTGGCGTATTCCGAGATAAAACCTACTACCACTAAGCGTCCCCGCACAGCTAAGTTGTCAACGCAAGTATCAAACACTTGTTTACCCACACAGTCAAAAATTAAATTAATGCCATTGGGATATTCTTGCTTGAGGACTTGGTCGAGGTTTTCTGTACGATAGTTGATAATGCGATCGCATCCTAATTCTTGGAGTAACTTTGCTTTCGCCTCAGAACTACAAGTACCAATGACATGATTACCTGCTAGTTTTGCTAATTGCACCGCAATATGGCCTGTACCACCAGCCGCCGCATTTACCAAAACCACCTCATTACTTTTCATCTCTCCCACTTGTTCCAACGCCACCAAAGCTGATACACCTGTAGGTATGAGCGTTAAAACCTCTGGAGTGGCTTCTCGCACTTTCACCGCTAAGTTCGTATCAATAACCTGATATTCTCGATAACCACCACCCCGCGCTGTACTTATCGCCGCATCACCAATTTGAAAATCTTGCACATTTTCACCTACAGCCACAACTGTTCCTACTGCTTCCACACCCAAATCAAAGGGCGGAGTTAAGTGAACATAGGGAACCTCTCCCCGACATAGTAAAGTGTCAAAACCACCGTTAACACCAGCAAATTTATTCTGAATTAATATTTGATTTTCAGTAGGAATAGAAATCGGTATTTCAACAATCTTAACAGCCGATTTAAAGTCTTGATTCAGTTGTTTTGCAATTAATTTTCTGTAGGTTTTTATATTCATTTATTCTTAGTATTGGGCATTGGGCATTGGTAATGGGGCATTGGGCATTGGTAATGGGTAATTGGTAATTGGTAATTGTTATTTCTCCCTCATCTCCCTCATCTCCCTCATCTCCCTCATCCCCCTCATCCCCCTCATCTCCCCTACAAGGCTTTATCCCACTCTAATTGATGAGCTAAACCGTATTTGATAAAATCTTCTTCTTTTGCTTTATCGCTTTTACCAAAAACACCTAAGCTGTAAGGATTATCTTGCATTCTTTGGGAAACTTGCTCTTGTTCAAACTGGATAACTTCTGCTCTTGATTTATCTGGTTTAAAAAAGTCTACAACTAAAACAGTCCGGTCATAATTAGTATAATTATGGGGGCAATGTGGATAACTATGATCTAAAATCAAAAACTCACCTTCATGCCAATAAAGCTGCTCATGGCAGATTTTCATTGCTACATCTCCCTCGGGAACTATCAAACCTAAATAGCCCCGATTCATGTGTGGGTTGTAGTTAACGTGCAGCTTAATATCTAAGCCTGGATGAAATGTACCAAAATAGGCATTTCTAATAATATCATCATTGCTAAAGTTAACTTTTTCTATTACATTAGCCAAGTTAGGAAAGTATTTTTCTCTTATTTCTAGCGCTTTAGCTGATGCATCATTTGTCCCATAATCAGAATATTCTATGTGATGCAGTTTAATATATTCTTCTATAAAAAGACCTTGGAACAATATACCAAAAGCGCTATATTTGGAATTGCCCTTTGTTTTAATAGTTTTACTTTTTGGGCCTAGCACCTCATAAGTGAATTTTATTTCTTCAGAAGATGCGTTGTTAGTAAAATGTTTAAACTCATCTCTAATTACTAGCCAATTATCTTGCAAAGTTTCTAGGAAAGAAAATTCTGCTGGGTTTAAATGATACTCATTAAAATTTTCCATTATTTTTACCCCTGATAATGATTGAATAAAATCTTTTACAGTAATTTTGAATTTTGAATGGGTATAAGCTCTGGGTTATTTAATTTACATATTAGCTAAAAACCACAGTCTTGTGAGCTTGACAAGTTTCTACACTCATCATGTAACTTCAATACTGATGAGCTGACTAAAGCTGCAGTGCTGCCAAAATACAAGAATTTGCGATCGCAACTGCTGAACCTGTTGAATATGTTGTATAAAATCTTAAACTGCGTAGACCAGATAGGCTTAAGGGAAAGATTGAGACATTTATAATCATGTCCCCCGAATCTACAACAACATTTGACTCTAAAATAAGCAAAAAACGCCCAGGAGTGTTGCCGTGTTTCCACCCTAAGCGTTTTTTGTTTTAACTTGCTCCTCACACACAACTAAAGAATATCACCTGTCTTTATCAGAGTCGGTATTCTAGATCACAATTGCAAAATCTTTTAATTATGTTTTTAAAATTGGTGTTGGGCGGTTGGTGTTGGTAATTTCTCTTTATCCCCCATCCTAAAGGAAGTTAGAAATAATTGAGTAGTCTGCCCAGCGAAAATTCTTGGTTTAACCCCCACCCTGAAAACCTTATTTTATAGCGCTGCTTTCCCGCCCTGCAATAAATTGCGAGATCATAGCTCAATCCTAAATAAACCTGATTGAAATATAGGTCAATTACTTGCATAGACTGAACCTGAAGCAACGATCGCATCAGTCTGAAGTTATGCAGTCGAGAAATTTGTCTTGCCATTTTCATCGTTACTGTGACATACTCAGGAACATAAATACACTATTCCGACCGATTTAATGGAGTTTATGGTAGCCCAATCAATTGCAGGGTTACCAGCGTTTCAACATGACTGCCGATCGCCATCCCAGGAAAGAACTATGCTAGAAGACGCTCAAGGACTTGAAGTTACAACAGACTCAAAAGCCGCGATCGCAGCTATTAACAGCTTCATCGATCAAGCCCTCAGTTATGGCAAAGAGGCGGAAGCAGTAATTCACCAAGGGATTGCCGCCGATCCCAACTGTGCAATTATTCGTGCTTATGCAGCAGCTTATTATCTTTCTCAGGAAAATGCTCAAGCGTGGAAGCAAGCCAAGCCACATCTACAAATAGCGCAACAGCAACTTACAAAAATCACCGATAGAGAACAGTTGTATGTGCAGGCGATCGCAGCTTGGGCGGAGGCGAAAATTGAACGGGCGATCGCTATCCACGAAGCCCTTACCGAAAAATATCCCCGTGACTTAATCTCTGTACAGCAGGGACAGTATCACTACTTTTACTTGGGCGATCAGCAGAGATTGCTGGCGATCGCGCAAAAGGTATTACCAGCGAATCGCGACAATCATTATCTATACGGTATGGTGGCATTTGGTTTAGAACAATGCCATCGTTTGCAGGAAGCAGAAGCAATGGGGCGAATCGCCACCTCAATGAATCGTTACGATCCTTGGGCGCATCATGCTGTGGCTCATGTGATGGAAACTCAAGGACGAATTGAGGAGGGAATTGCTTGGATGGAAAGCCTGGCTGATACCTGGGAAAACTGCAACTCCATGCTTTATACCCATAATTGGTGGCATATAGCGCTTTATTATTTAGAGCAAGGTAACGCAGCCAAAGTCTTAGCGCTTTACGATAGTCATGTTTGGGGACGCGCACAGAAATCCTCGCCTAAAGATCAGGTAGGTGCGATCGCTTTATTGTTAAGACTAGAGCTGCAAGGGTTTGATGTAGAACAGCGTTGGCAGCAGTTAAGTGCTTATTTACTCCCTCGACTGCATGAACATGCTTTACCGTTTCAAGACTTACACTATATCTATGCATTAGCGAGAGCAGAACGTCATGACTGGTTAAAGCAGATGTGGGAGAGTATGCAGCAACATACCCTGAAGATTAACCCATTTCTGCGGCGACAATGGTCGGATATTGCCATTCCTTGCGCTAAAGGCATGATTTCCCACGCTAAAGGTAATTGCTCAGAAGCAGTCAATCAACTCCAACCTGTACTATCAAAATTATCTCAAATAGGGGGTAGCCATGCCCAAAGAGAATTATTTGAGCAGGTGTATCGAGATGCTTTGTCGCGAACTCAAAAGTCAGCGAGTAACCTCTTGTCAGCCTGATTAGTTAAGTAGCAATAAGTTTCAGTTCAGAAGATTTAGCTGTTGAGGCTGGTAGAGGAAGCAGTCCAATGAAAAAAATTTCATCTCTAGGGATTGTTACTCAGAACTCAGCACTTTAATATTATCAAAAACTCAGCAGACTCTAATTTTTCAGTCAGCTTGTTCTCAGATTAATAACTCAATCTATTAATTACAGGCTCTTGATTGACATGAAGCTCTTGGTCATTGAAGAAAGAGGTTATTATGATGAAAAAATTAATTGGTAGTACTTTATCTGCTCTCATACTCACTACATCTGCTGCCGCTATAGCTACACCTGTTAAATATGAACAGTTAAATACACAGGCACAATCTCAAATAGCATATCAAATTAATGTTCCCCATATTACTGGTTCTGGTGTTCGTAATAATGCTCACTTTATCCAAGTTGCAGTAGTTGGGATGTCGCTGCAAGATTTAATGATATCTCTGCCAGACCAAATGGAACGTTTTAATAGTGTAGAAATTACAGACCAATCAGGTAAACAAATTGCTGCCAAAACAGAGATTAGTAAAGAACGTATAGCAATCACCTTTGAGCAACCTGTAACTTCTGGTGGTGTGGTAGAAGTAAATCTCACAGGTATACGAACCAGGAGTTCAGGCGTAAGAACACTGCTTTATGGTGTAACTGGCCAAAGAGTTGGCTTAAAAGGAGACATTCCAATTGGAACAGCCAGAATTGATCTCCTCGATCAAAGCTAAATTAGATACTCTCTTTGCATGGTTGTGAGTGTCTGGAACTGCAAAACAAAATAGGTTAAAAAGTAGAGATTACCGAGACAATTTTGGATTTTAGATTTTGGATTTTGGATTAAATCTAATCTAGAATCCAAAAAACGGTTTCAAGCCTCTGGGTTTACGGAGAAGAAAACAAAAAAAAATCAGTATTTAAGCCTCTTCTTTACAAGGAGAGGTTAATCATCAATATTGAAGACTACTTTAAAAAAAGAATGCGAGACATAAGTTAAAGAGACAACATTTTTGTGCCTTCCCAATAATTTTTATCTCGCAAGCATTCTGGGAATTAGTATAAGTTGAAAAATTAAGGCGGGATTATTCTCTTTCTTAAAGTGAAACAGAATAATTGCTAGCAGATGAGTGCTTTGCAAGCAGATAGCGCACTTCTTCATCGGTAGTTTGCAAAAAGTTTTCGTACCATAGACCAACTGCACACATTTGCTCTGGCATTTTCAAACAAACTACTTCATCGACTATCCTCTGCAATTGTTCACAAGTTTCAGGTGGTGCAACTGGAACTGCTACAATCATGCGCTTTGGTTGTTGGCGTTGCAATATAGTAATAGCAGCACGCATGGTTGAGCCAGTAGCAATACCATCATCCACAACAATGACAGTGCAATTTTTGACATTAACTGGAGGGCGATCGCCTCGATAAGCGCGATCGCGACGCTGTAATTCTTGAAATTCATCAGCCGTTACTTGCTCAATCGTCTCAGTGGAGATAGCTAAAGAGTTGACAACATCATAATTCAATACCCGAATACTTCCCGATGTGATTGCACCCATTGCCAATTCTTTGTGCCCAGGTACACCCAGTTTTCTTACTAAGCAGATGTCTAATGGAGCACTAAGTGCCTTTGCTACTTCATATGCTACTGGTACACCACCACGAGGTAAGCCTAAAACCAGCAAATTTGGGCAACCAGTATAGGCTGTTAGTTGTTTACCTAACATCTGACCAGCTTCTAAGCGGTTACGGAATTTTGTAGACATAATTATCACCTCCATAGGGTGAAAGCGATGCATCGTTAAATTCTGTGCAATATACCGAAGATGACCCGATCTACTATTTGCGATATTGCTGACTGCAAAGGCTACCCAATAGAGCTGGTACCAAATTTTTCTAATAATTACTCACAGTACTTATAGACTTTCTATAAACGTCTTTGACTATATTTACTGCTATGGGCTGTTAAATAAGACTGAAACTCCCAGCGCGCTATTAATTTTGGTTACAAACCGCAAAATAATAACTAATATCCTTTGCACATAACTCTATTGTCTCATCCTTCCCAATATATATAGCAGTCCTCAATCATTTGTAAGAATCTATAGAGAACTCCACAGAATGATTGATCCAAAAGCTGTCATTGCGAGCGAAACGGAGTGTAGTGAAGCAATCCCAATATTTTGCGGTTGCTTCATTTCGCTTCCCTTCTCCTGACAGAGACGCTACGCGAACGGGACGCTACGCGAACGCTACATTCGCAATGACAATTGGGCATTTCTTTTTGTGGAGGTCTCATAGATATTTGAAATTTGCTCTCCTTTTCCCGATTACTAATTATTCATGACCCAGTCACCACAAGTGTGCCAGGTTCAAAAGTGGCATAGGTTAATCGGATGGTATAAAAACAGATGGTATTCTAGGTCAAGTTTACAACAGCGGTTTCACCCAGATAATCGCATCCTAAGTAAACGCGAATTTAGTTGCAAAATTGGCTAACTTAACAACCATCATCAGTGGGAGATGTGGCGAGGCTCAGAATTTAGGACGAGAGCCTTTTAATGACTTAAATAGGCATCTATGCGATCGCAAATATTTGTGAAACGGTAATTTGCAGATTTCCGTTTATTCATTGCCAGGAGTGTGCTACTCAATTCATCGAACACCTTAGGAGTCGCATTATTATGTTTTTGGATCAACCGGTTGCAATCACTCAACCTGTTAACCTTGGCAATGCTGCTAAGTTACAAGCTGAATATGCTGATAACGCAGATTTATCTACCGCAAAACTGACAAATACTCAAAATAACTCAACTACAAAACTCGCTCTCAGTAATACTGGTAAAACCTACTTTGTTTCTGGAACTGGGAACGATAACAATAATGGACTAAAGGAAAGTAGTGCATTTCGGACGCTGCAAAAGGCAGCAGACTTGGTAAAAGCAGGCGATACAGTTTACATCATGAATGGGACTTATACGCAAGCTAACCCTAACCAAGAAATTATGGTACTTAATAAAAAACAAGGTACGCCGAATGCACGCATTACCTTCAAAGCCTATCCTGGACACAGCCCTTTCATCAAATCGCGCAATTGGACTGCTATTAAATTGCTTGGGTCTTCTTACATCACCATTGAGGGTCTGACCTTAGAGGGCAACAACGACAATATTACATTGCAGTATGCACAACAGCAAAAATACAATTACAACAATCCCCAGACAGCAGGTAATGGAATTGAAATCCGTGACTTTTCCCACCATGTGATCATTCGGAACAACAGAGTCTCTAAGTTTGGTGGGACAGGAATTAGTTCTATCAAAGCAGACTATCTCACATACGAGAATAATGTGGTTTTTCAGAATTGTTGGTATAGTCCTTGGGGCGCAAATCCTATGGGGATGATGTACAACTGGAATTCTGACAACAATACCAGCCAATATAAAATGATTATCCAAGGTAATACGCTTTACGACAATAAAAGCTTAATTCCTTGGAAAGATGCAGGAAAAGTCACTGAAGGGCATGGAATTATCATAGATGATTCACTAAACACTCAACAGAATTCACTGCATCAACGTTATCAAGGCAAAACTCTGGTTGCAAATAACGTTGTTTATAAAAACGGTGCTGCTGGTATCCATGTATATAGTAGTGCCTATGTTGATGTGGTCAACAATACAACCTATCAAAATGGGCAATATCCTGATACTCAACAGTATGGAGAAATTTCTGTAATTGAGTCTGATCAAGTGAAAGTTTTCAACAACATTATGTATGCTCGCAAGGACGGAGAAGTAAACAACGTCGCGAAATCTAAGAATTTCCAATACGCCTATAACCTTGTTTACAATTCCTCCAAATTTAACGGTTCACTAACACAAAATATTATGGGAAAAGACCCATTATTTAGCGATCCGTCCAAGGCTAATTTCACCCTCAGATCTGGTAGTTCGGCGATTGATACTGGAACCAAGACTTTCAGTGGAGTCAATGCACCGACTATTGATAAGCAAGGCTTCAGCCGTCCGCAAGATGGAGATGGTAGAGGTGGTGCGATTATAGATATAGGTGCATTAGAAGTCTCTGCCAAAGCTGCTTTCGCCAGGTAAATCATACCATTTTGAAAAAATCAAGGGACAGATGATCAGGAGCATGGCAGCATTAAGATAATTCGATATTCCCAAAGATTTTGGTTGCTGTGCCCTAACAGAGAATTCAATACTTGTCGGTTAAGGGGAAAAGGGGAAGGGAAAATGGTAAGACAAAACATTGAACTCTTACCCTTTCTCCTGCGGAGACGCTACGCGTAGCTTGCTTAAGCGCAGGGGTACACCTTTTACCTAAACCAAATTAAGACAGATAAATTCTTTGTAAGGGCACGGCATCCACAATTCTTTGGCATATCAAATATCTTACTGGTGCCGTGCCCCTACTCATCTGTCGCGTTTTTTTTCAAAATGGTATAACGCACCCTACAATTCTAAATAAATAAAATAGGATTGCTATATTTGCTATTTATGATGTAGAGGTAAGGCAATTTGAACTGTTGTTTCCTGTTGATAAATACTGGTAATTGAGAAATTACCACCACAAATTGCGACGATTTTTTTTACTAATTTTAAGCCCATGCCTATGCCTTGCTGTTCATAGGTTTTGCGTTCAAATTGCATGAAAGCACCGATTTTGGAAATCTGTTCTGCTGTCATCCCTCTGCCTAAATCATGGATGTAGAGATTCAGCATTTCTTTATCTACCTGAGTGCTAATTTTGATGGCTGTAGCAGTTTGAGAGAATTTGAGGGCATTATCGACTAATTCATGGAGGATAATTTCTAAATATTGCTTTGAGATAGATACCTCGGCTTCCTCAATTGCAAATATTAAATCGTCACTGCGATGAAAACTTTGGGCATGAGATTGCAAAGCGGTAGCGATCGCATTTTGGGAAAAGTAGCTTGATTGCGGTTCGATGTTTTGCGGCTGCTGTGCTAATAACTCTAGTTCTAAATAAATTAGGAATTGTTTGGTTAATTTTTCTAAGTTTCGGGCGGATTTATCTGCCAAGCTTAAAAATTCGCGGATTTCGGCAAGATTCATATTCTCAATATCATCCATCAGCAAGCTGACGATGCCAACAATGCCATTAAGTGGTGTATTCAGTTCGTGGGGTAAAGCTGTGGCTAAGTTACCGCGCAGTTCATCAAGAGTACTTTCTAAGACTTTGATGGTATTGGCTTGAATATGAGATAAACTCTGGATTTTATCGTACTGTTGCTTAATTCTCAGCATTGCATGAACGCGGGCGCGCAGTTCCACCGCGTTGACAGGTTTGCTAATAAAGTCTTCGGCACCAGCTTGTAAGCAACGCGCTAAGTCTTCTTTACCTGTGAGAGCAGTCACCATAATAATGGGGACTGGTTGCCACTGAGGCATGGCTTTAATTTGTTTACAGACTGTTATACCATCTGTTCCCGGCATCATGACATCAAGCAAAATTAGATCTGGCTGAAATAGGTTGAGAGATGCGATCGCTTCTTGCCCACTAGGTGCATAATGCAGTATGTAATCTTGCTGACTTAAGAATGCTTCAATCACATCAAAGTTATCGGGTTCATCGTCAATGACTAAAATCGATGCCATAAAGGGAACAGGGTAAAAAATGTTTAATTATTTAGGTACTTAATAGCTGTTGAATAGTAGTAGCCAATTGCTTGAGTTTAACAGGTTTACTTAAGTAGTCATTGGCTCCGGCAGCAATGCAGCGATCGCGATCGCCATTCATCGCTAATGCGGTGAGTGCCACAATGGGAGTATTAACTAAGTTGGGATCGAGACGAATGAGTTTGATGGCTTCTAAACCATCCATCAAGGGCATTTGAATATCCATCAAAATTAAATTAGGGTACTGAGTTGTAGCTAACTCAATCGCTTCTTTACCATTATTTGCTAACAAAATGCGATAGCCTTTAGCTTTGAGGTAGCTAGAAACTGTACTGATATTGGCTTCGTTATCTTCCGCTAGCAAAATTAGCGGCCCAGCATGGTCAAGGTTTGAAGAAACAAATTCTGGAGTAACATCAGGTTGAGTATCTTCTACAACGGGAAAAACTGGGGTATAGGGTAACTCGATGGTAAAACAACTACCTACGCCTAATTCGCTACTTAGCCCCACTCTACCACCGTGTAGTTCTACAATGCGTTTCACTAATGCTAGTCCCAAGCCTGTACCCGCGTATTGACGATTTAAAGCGCTATCAATTTGGATAAAAGGCTTAAATAGTTTGTTGATATTTTCTGGGGCGATGCCGATACCTGTATCTTTCACGGCAATTTGTAAAAAATGTTGCCGAAGAGAATTGTTAGTGGTGTCGGGAGACAGTTGATTAACTTCTAAGGTAATTCGTCCCCCTTCTGGGGTGAATTTGACTGCATTATTGAGTAAGTTAATTAATACTTGACGAATGCGTCGTTCATCTACTAGTAGGTGTGGGAGATTTTGGGGAATTTTGGTCTCTAGCTGGATGCGTTTTTGTAATGCTTGTTGTTTGATAAATGCCAAACTAGATTGGCACAGATTGGCTACAGAAATTGAGGTGTAATCGAGCTTAATCTGTCCAGCTTCAATTTTTGCCACATCCAAAATATCATTGATCAACTCCAGCAAATGAGAGCCGCTACGCTCAATTGTGTCTAAAGCTTTGAGCTGTTGCTGATTGATGCTGCCAAAAACTTCATCTTGTAGCCCTTCAGTCATCCCCAGAATGGCATTGAGAGGGGTACGAAGTTCGTGACTCATGTTAGCTAAAAACTCATCTTTGAGGCGGGTAGCACGGGCGAGTTCTTCGTTAGAAAATGCTAGCTGTTGATTGATTTCCGTGAGCTTGGCTTCTGCTTGTTGACGTTCAGCGAGTTCTTGCTGTAATTGTTCAAATAGACTCGCTTGCTGAATTGCGATCGCTAATTGGTTGGCAATTTGTTGCAGAATTTGGGCTTCTGAGTTTTTCCAGACTCTTCTTTCCTGGCAAGCATGAACAACTAAAATTCCCCACAGCTTATTTGTTGCCCAAGGCGAAACCCAGCGATGATTTTGGTCACGCACTTCTTGTAAGATAGGTGCCACAATTTTGGATTGGATTTGTCCTTCCTGGGAATATTCCACCAAGCAATGTGTCCAGAGATCATTCATCACATCGGGGACAATACGAGGCTTACCTTGCCAGTAAAAATCAAGGATTTCTTGAGACCAAATTTCGTTCCCCCAGTGGCGGTTTTTGAGGCTGACAAATTCACTAGATACAGCTTCTTCCGCAATTTTACTTCTGCCATCCGCAAACAGCCGAAACACGATGACGCGATCGCAATGCATTAAATCTTTCACCTGTTGAGTTACCGTTGCTAAAATCTCGTTGAGATCTAAAGACTTGCGAATTTGTTCAATAATTGCCCCTAGAGTTTGCTGTCGCCGCAGTTGCAGGGCAATTCTGGCTTCAGCTTGCTGGCGCACCAATAGTTCCGACTGATTTTTTTCGTAGAGACTCGCTTGTTGAATTGCGATCGCCAACTGGTTCGCAATTTGCCGCAATAATTCGATTTCCCATGTTGTCCATGAATGAGGTCGATGATTGTGGTACATCGCAAACAAACCCCAAAGTGATTCATTCACGAAGATGGGGGTAATTACATAAGCTTTGGCTTGAAACTGTTGCAAAAGTTCAATATGGCAAGGCTGTAAGCCAGCTTGATCAATATCAGCAACCACTAGGGTTTCATAATTTTGAAATCGACCACCTTGAGTTTCTTGGAGATAGGTATCTTCCCAAACTTTTTTCACCTGAGATCCCACAAGTTTTACCCAATTAGCAGCTACAGATTCCGCAACAAACTCACCACTCCAATCTGCTCGAAAGCGGTAAAGCGCTACCCGATCTACTCCTAATACTTGTCTAATCTCAGTCACTGCTGCATTAATAATGACCTCAATATCTAGGGATTGGCGAATAGTTTGGGTAATATTCCAGAGCAACTGTTTATGTCTGGCCTGCTGTTGCAGTTGCATTTCTGCTTGTTGACGTTCCTGCAATGCAGCTTTTTGTTCGCTAATATCTACCACTACACAAATAGTTTGATAATCTGAGCCTGGGAGCATAGCCACCCCCAGCAACACAGGAATCTTGCTACCATCCTTGCGGTAATATTCTTTTTCCCAAGGATTCATCGCGCCATATTGACTCAGATGCTTCAGCGCTCCAACATCGGCAAAGACGTATTCGGACGGGGTTATGGCTTTCCAACTCAACGCCCCAGCATTGAGTTCTTCTCTGGTATAACCTACCATCTGTAAGAAGCGATCGTTGGCATCGGTAATGTCTCCTTTAAAATCGGCAAAGAGCATACCGACTACATTAGAATCAAAAATTCGCCGGAAGCGGAGTTCGCTACTTTGCAGGGCTATTTCCGCACGCTTGCGATCGCTAATATCAAAGTGAACTCCAATCATTTTCTGGGGGCTGCCCTGTTCATCTCTTACCACCACCCCATAAGCTTTGATGAAGTAGATGCTGCCATCTGGATGTACAACCCGAAACTCAGTATTGTATTCTGCTTGTCCTAGAACCGCTTGTTGAAGCAAGGTTTCCGTCTGTGTACGGTCATCCGGATGTAACTTTTTTGTCCAGGTATCGTAGACTATGCAGGAATCAGATTGTGGAGTGACTCCATACAGTTCGGACATCCGTTCATCCCAAAGAATGGTGTTCTGTAAAATATCCCACTCCCAACAACCAATTCCCCCAGATTTCAGCGACAAGGCAAGGCGTTCCGATGTTTTGTGAAGTTCTACTTCTCTGGCTTGTAATTCTTCAGTCCGCTGTTCTACCCTTGCTTCTAAGTCCTGATTTAAACGATGTAGTGCATCGTTTGCTGCTATACGCTGTAATTCTGCGGCGGCTCGTGCTGCAAATACTTGGAGAATCGCGATCGCTTCAGTATATTTAGTCTGTGATAAGGGCTGCCTATCGAGAATGCAAAGATTGCCAATTGTATTACCAAGATTGTCTTTTAAAGCAATGCCCAGATAGCTATCGGCCTGCATTGTCTGTAAGGCTAAATTATCAGGAAAGATTGTTTGCAGTTGGCTTTGGCAGTAAAATTCCCCGTCTCTAAGACTATGTTCGCAGGGAGTTTGAGCTATATGGTAGGAAATTGCTGGCTGTAAGGCTCCATTTTCCCAGAATCCTAGACTATAGAGTTTGTCACCCACCAATTCGTTGACAAGGGCGCAGCAGACATTTAATGCTTCAGCAATGTGGCTCACTAGGGCGGGAAAAAAGTCATCTCCCGTAACAGCTGCAGTTCCGGTTACCAATTTTTGCAGCGTCATTTCCGCCCGTTGGCGATCGCGCAGTTGCTCTTGTAATTGTTGGTGGATAGTAGCTTGCTGAAGAGCAATCTCTAAATGTACTGATAAAGCTTGCAGCAGTTCAACTTCTGATTGTTGCCACTCACGGGCTTTGTCGCTTTCGGAGACATTTAGTAAGCCCCAGAGTTCACCGTTACACAACAAAGGTATCAAAATTTTGGCGCGAATCTGGAGACTGATCAGCATCTGGCGATGACAATTAGTCATTTGGGTTGTGTATATATCTTTGACAACGCGAATCTGCCCCTGGCAGTAATTCTCTCGATAATTTTTCTGAAAACAGCCATCTTTGATCCATCTGCCCATCAAAGATAGAGAAGAATTAGTCGATTCTGCCACAACTGCGGCGGGCCCATCCTCTTCAAATCGCAAAATGATGACGCGATCGCAACCTAAAAATTGCCGCACCTGCTGCACAGTAGTTTCGAGAATGGTTTGCAAACTCAAGGACGAGCGAATTTGCATGGCAATATCAGATACCAGTTGCGCCTGTTCTGCTTTAGTCTTGAGGGCGGTTGTGCGGGCTTCTACTTGCTGTTCTAATTCCGCAGTCCTAGCTTCTAGGAGTTGTACTTTTTCTGTCTCTAGTTGTACTACTTTCTTTTCCAAAACCTCCGCTAGCTTGTATAACTCCAAGGGGTTAAGGGCTTGCAGCAAACTGCTTTGAGTCAAAATCCCTAATAACTCCCCCTGCTCACCTGTCACCGCCAAGCGCCGAATTAAGCGCTGTTCCATGATCTGTTGCACCACCAACAGCGAATCTTCAGGTTTTACAGCAAAAATTGGGGTACTCATCACCATGTGAGCGCAACAGGTTTCCAGGTTCAAGCCCAAGGCGTGAAATTGCACAATATCCCGCTCAGTCAAAATTCCCACGGGGATTTTGACTGGTGCAGCTTCGCTACCACCTGGTTGGACAATCATGACAGAACTGACACGATGGGCTGTCATCAGTTGCGCGATCGCCAATATCGAACTATCTGGCGCAGCACAAATCACTTCACGACTCATTACCTCAAATGCCAAACGCAAGCGCAAAAGATTGATAGCGCGAGAAGATTGTCTCAGAGTTTCATTGGTGAGCAAGCCCACAACGAGATCCTGCTCATCGAGGATAGGTAAGTGGCGAATGTGGTATTGCTGGAGCAAATTCACCGCAAAAAATACATCAGTCAAGTCAGACTCATGCAGAGCAATGACTGGATGAATCATCACTTCCCGAATCGCTAAATTCTCCAAAGGACGCTGCTGGGCACACAAGCGTACCACATCTTTTTCTGTAAAAATACCTAATAAGCTGTGATTATCTACTACTAAAACACAACTGCTTCTTGCGTCGATATCGAGTTCGTCAAGTTTATTGGCATCACAAACAGCCCGCACACCGCTCATGAGAGCGATCGCGTCTATCACCAAAGTATCTAGTCCAACTATTAAGGGATTGCGGACAATTGCGGATTTTAATTCTGAGGAAGTGAGAGCTGTTGTGTGCTTAAACATTTGAGCCTTACGCTTGCACCCTTTTCAATTGAGCAAATTTATTTACGCTTCGTGGTACCAGTATATTTTTAGATATAAAAATATACTAGGAAATTTACTAAGAAATTATAGTTGGTTTAGTGAAAATGGAGATTGGGCATAGGGCATAGGGCATGGGGCATTAGAGTTGTTGGGAAATAACTCAGAGTTGCATTGAAATTCTGACCCCTGTGGTTTTTGATGTAATTTTCATGCTGCCATCAAGTAAAAGTTCCATAATCCAGCAGCAGTCAACATTAAATGATCGTCAAAATCTTGAATGTGATTACGATAAACCGCGCTGACTGCACGATAACGTTTCACCCCAGCAAAGGCATTCTCACACACCACACGCTCTTGGCTCAATTCCCTATTAGCTGCTTTTTGCTCCTGTGATAATTCTCCACCTTTGGGTTTCTTATGTGGAATGCGGATATTGACATACTGCTTTTGAAGCCCAAGAAACCCTAAATCCACTTCAATTGGAATCTCGTCAGGAATGCTAAGAGCAATGTCTTCTTCGTCATGAAATCTTTTATCGTGTAGTTTCCCTTCACGCGCCTTACTCAACACCAACACACGTTGACACTGATCTACTGCCGCTAAATGCTTGCGAGTATGTCGCCGCTTTTTACCGGAGTAATTTAGTTTTTGTTGGTCTGGATCTTGAGGACGTTGAATTGGGCGTTCTGTACCATCAATCATGATCCGCTCAACTCCTGAGAACCGTTCCATAAAATCCTCAATGCTGTTGAGTTTGCGCTCCGGCAGTACCTTCTTCTCACCCAAAGCCTCTTCTAATATTGGTTGTAAACGATGCATCCAGTAGTGAGCTTGGGCGCGGTCAATATCGAATAACAATCCTGCTAAATCAAACGTCGGGTAACACTTGAAGTAAAACAGGATGTAGAATAATTTGTCTTGAGGACTGCATAACCTAGCTTTGCGCCCTCCTCCAAATGCTCTCTTACGGGGTGAATCGCGCACTTGTTTGTCATATATTGTGCTAAACGTTGGCAAAAGTGTTTCAAAAGCTTTCCGGTTCAATCCAGTCATTGCCCGTAACAGCCTATCTTGTTTTAATGCCCGTTCGATGTTCAGCATTTCCCCGCTTAAGTACTAACTTTCTATTCTCCCTTATTTCCCAACAACTCTATTGGTTAACAGTCAACAGTCAACAGTCAACAGTCAACCGATAGAGTATCTCGCCGGCTTTGGGTACAAGTAAAATGCCTTCATCTTCGTGGTTTGCCCATTCTGCTGGTTCAATGGTAGTTGGATCGCGATAGCTCAAGTTATGAGCAGCGCAGCGTTCTGGGGAAATACCAGTGGCTAGAGTTACCTGAATCCGGGCTTGTTCTCCCTTAATTGGATCGAAAGTACCCATACCTTTTAAGTGAGTGCTATGGGCTAACACTCCACCAGGATAGTGTTGAAATTTATCCCATTGTTTTAGGAAATAATCTCGCACATGATAGCCAATTTGGGCGAGAATTTCTCCATGTGTATAGCTAAATTCTGTAATATGAGGTGCATAGATAATTACCTCACCACCATCAGCCACAACTGGCTCTAATTTGTACATTCCTTTAGCGGCTGTCCAAATGTCATCATACATTTGGGGCATTACAGAAAGCACTTGTTTAAAAGGCTGATCTACATATTTAATATGCAATTTCGCTGATAATTTCGCCGCCCCTTCCCAAGCTGGTTCTGGTTGATCTATATAAAGTCCCGCTAACTGATTTGTTCCTGGTGCAACCACCATTGCTAAACATAGTTTCGGGGTAGGAATCAGACTAGCAGCGCGGTTAATTAAACGTCTGACAGGTGTAATTCCTGGCGTACCAATAATTTCATAACAAGTAATTAAAGCCCCCAACCAGTGTGATAAATCAATTACTTCTTGCCCACCAATCCCAGGGAAAAAATATTTATTCCCTCCTGAAAACCCAACAACTTCGTGGGGAAATACTGGCCCACAAATCATAATCAAATCATACTCAGTTACCAGCTTATTAACGCGCACTTCTACTGCTTGATTTAGCATTCCATTGCTAATTTCTGCGATTTCTGCAGATGGAATTACCCCATAAGAAATAAAAGTCTCTGGTAAATGCCAAAGATGGTTAAAAATCTGTACTTTTTTAAAAGTTGTCTCGCGTTCCTGCGGCGTAACACCCACCAAACGATTGATTTGTAACTCACTCATGGGATTATGTGTACCCAGAGCAATTAAATAATCTAAAGCCGCCACCCGCTTACCCAACTCCTGATGCAGCAAGCGAAACATTTGGGGAATTGGTGCAGTACGAGTTCCATCAGGAATTAATACCAAGATGCGCTTTCCATCTAATTGAGGATCTGTTAAAGCCGCATGAACTAATTCAGCAACTTGCTCATCTGCAAGCGTCCCGTCAATTATGTCTAATGAATACATCATTTCAATTCACAATTAAGAAAGCCTAATATAGTAATCCGATTTGATTTCTGAAAAAATCTCGGTAAGCTTAACGCACGAAAATCTTTGGTACTGATGCCGTACTCTCGCCGCTAACGCATCCTACTGGACTGGCAAGCCTTAAATGTTGCATTAAAAATCAATTTTATCCGCGTTTATCTGCGTTCATCTGCGGTTAATTTTTTCCAATCTAATGCACTATTTTAGCCTTGCCACGCTACTACGTGAATTAAAAGACACGATGAATAGCAATACTTGTTGGTTAAAGACAAAAGGGCAAGAAAAAACCTTTAACCCTTACCCTTTAACCTTTTCCCCAAACCAAATTCCGAGTTAAAAATCCTTAACCGAACGGTATTGCAATGAATCGCGTCTCTACTTAGGGATTTCCAAATAAAAAAATATCTCAGTATTTATTGTGGGGTGGACATCTTGTCCGCCCGGTTTATTTGGCGGGCAAGATGCCCGCCCCACAAGATGGAATAATTTATTTCTTGGAAATCCCTTAAACGCCGCTGTAGATGCTAAAACCACCGTCTACAGGTACAACTACGCCATTGATAAAACTAGAACCAGCGCTGCATAACCAAATCACTGTACTGAGTAATTCTTCTGGTTCGCCAAAACGTCCGGCTGGGGTATGTTCAATAATTTTTTGTCCGCGATCGCTTAAACTACCATCAGGATTTAACAGTAAATCTCGATTTTGTTCGCCTATAAAAAAACCAGGTGCGATCGCATTCACCCGCAATCCGGCTCCATATTTTTGTGCCAATTCTACAGCTAGCCAGCGCGTAAAGTTATCTATCCCGGCTTTCGCTGCTGAGTAACCAACCACCTGACTGATTACACGAATAGCAGACATCGAAGAAATATTCACAATACAACCCCGAGGCTGATGTTTTTCTACCATTGCTTCACCAAAAACTTGGCTAGGTAATAAAGTCCCCACCAAATTCAGACTTACCACCTGCTCAAAAGCTGCGTGTGGCATATCAAAGAAAGTAGCATCAGGGGTAATTGTGGCAGCCGGGACATTACCACCAGCGGCGTTAATTAAAATATCTATTTGCCCCCAATCCTTTAAAACCGCATCTCTGGCGATTTCTAATTGCGTGCGATCGCTCACATCTGCCAGCACTGCCAAACTTTCCCCACCATTAGCGATAATATCCTTAACTACCGCCTCCGCCCTTGTCTGATTGCGCCCCAGAACCACCACCCGCGCCCCAGCCAAACCCAACCCGCGTGCGATCGCACCACCCAACACACCCGATCCACCTGTAATTACTGCTACCTGACCTTGCAGGCTAAAAAGTTTATCCAATATTAAATTCGGCATTAATAATTCCCCTGAGACTTACACAAAAACTCTCTCAAAACTCTTACCTTTGCGAACGTCGCATCTACCCTCTGGGAACGACTACGTCGAATGCGGTTCGTTATCTTACCCCTTAAAATTCATGGAACAGACCACTAGCTGTATTCTCTTGACTCAGCACTCACCACTCAGCACTCACCACTCCAATTTATAAGCATTCTTCGCGAGGTCATAAGCTACAGCCACAGCCATGTCATAGCCTTCCTCTTCCTCAATTAACCCCCGTACTACCAACCCTGCTAACCAATTACAAGCTACACGCCGCCAAACAGCGTGACGGGCAGGAATAGAAACGAAAGCGCGTGTATCATCGTTAAACCCAGCCGTATTGTAAAGTCCCGCAGTTTCCATCACCTGATTGAAGTAGCGTTCCATACCATTAACGCTATCGTGAAACCACCAGGGCGGCCCAAGCAATACAGCCGGATAATGCCCAGCTAGTGGCGCTAACTCCCGGCTATATGTGCTTTCATCCAAGCCAAACAGAATTAAATGGAAGTCTTGATTATTACCATAAGCATTCAACAACGGACGCAGATTTTGCGTCCACTCAATTTGTAAAGGTATATCTGCACCTTTATCAGACCCAAATCGCTCAAAGATAGCTGGGTTATGGTTACGCATAATACCGCAATGCATCTGCGTAACTAAACCATCTTCCACACTCATCCGCGCCATTTCCATGAACATATGACCAGTAAACTGCTCTGCATCACCGGGATTGAGCTTGTTATTTAAGGCTCTGGCAAAGATAGCTTCGGCTTCTTGGTCAGATAGGCGTGCGGTATAAGGTGTAGCAGCACTGTGGTCAGTAGCTGTGGCACCCATTTTTTTAAAGAAAGCCCGACGTTCTTCTAAAGCTTGGATAAAAGCAGCGTAAGTACTAATTTCTCTACCTACAGCCCTTTCTAACTGAGCAAGATTTTCCCGCCATCCAGGAACGTCTAGGTTGACAACTGCATCTGGTCGAAAAGTCGGTCTAATTTGGGTAAAATCCTCTTGGTGTAAGGATTGATGGTGTTCTAAATTATCGCTAGCTGCATCGGTGGTACAAAGCACTTCTATATTGAAGCGTTTAAATAAAGCCCGGGGTGAAAACTCCGGTAAAGCTAACTGCTTTTCGAGATAATCGTAGATATTGCCAGCATTGTGCGAATTTAAAGGCTCATCTACACCAAAGACGTTAATTAGTTCATCTTTCAGCCATAACCCAGAGGGTGTACCGCGAAATAGATAAAAATGGTCTGCAAATATCTGCCAAATTTGGCGATGGTCAGTTTCTATGGGTGTACCATCTTTGGTAGGTATGCCGAGGGCTTCTAAAGCTACGCCCCGACTATAAAGCATTCGGAAAATATAGTGGTCAGGAATGATCAATAATTCCGTTGGCGAACCAAATCGGGCGGCGGGATTCGCTAATAAAGCTGGCTCTACATGACCATGCGGACAGACTAGGGGTAGAGTAGAGATGCTGTCAAAAAATTGACGCGCGATTTGTCTTTGTACTGATTCTGGAGAAAAACAGCGATCGCTTGATAAATTGCGTTTTTTAGTTAACATATTTTTTAGTAAAGTTTATTTTGGTGATTGGTAATTGGTAATTGGTAATTTAGTTCATGTAGTGGCGTGGTAAAGCTAAAATAGTGCATTAATAAACCGCAGAAGCGCAGAGGAAGCAGAGAAAAAAGAAGACAACATTTTAGGCTTGTCAGTCCAGTAGGATGCGTTAGCGATAGCGTAACGCATCATTAGATATCTAGTATTTCCCAATCACTCATTCCTCATTCCCCATTCCCCATTCCCCATTACCCCTTATCCCCAAAGGGGGCCCCGAGTTCCCCATTCCCCTAACCTCGCCTCGCCGTACTTCCTCGTTCAATTAAATAAGGCGATAAAATCCGATTTTCTACAGTTTTATCCTGCAATAAATCAAGTAACATTTGCATGGCAACACGACCAATTTCTAACATTGGCTGGCGAATTGTTGTTAGTGGTGGAGTAATATAACCCCCTAAAGCAATACCGTCAAATCCTACTAAACTTAAATCTAGAGGTACGGAAATACCTAATTTTTTACAAGCTAAAAGCGCGCCTACTGCTACCATATCGTTGTAACAAAAGATGCTTGTTACACCAGCTTTGACTAACTGAGGTAACATCTGTTGTCCGGTGACAACATCACTGGTTCTGGTATGATCTTCTTCTCTAATTGCTATCCAATCATCTATCTGTGGTAGATTAGCTTCACTTAGAACCGTTTGATAACCTTCTTGGCGTAACTGATTTGATAAACTGCGATCGCCTACACCCAAGTACCCTATAGAAGTATGTCCTAAACTGACTAAATGCTGTACAGCTAACCTAGCACCTAAGTAATCATCTATTCTGACTGAGTGAAAGGATTGGGGTTGGTTAGCAGTTTGGCTATTAATAAAAACTGTGGGTGCAGCTATTGTCCCTATTTGCTGGCTATGGTTGGTAGTAATTCGGGAATCCGCTACTAAAATACCGTCTACTCGGCGACGATAAAAGTTATCAATCGCTGCTATTTCTTGCTCAACATTTCGGTGGGAAGTACTTAACAATACACTTAAACCTGAAGATTTAGCTATTTGTTCTATTCCTTCTATAACCTCCGCAAAAAAAGGATCTGCAATGGAAGTGACTACTACCCCAATGGTATTAGTTCTTTGAGTTTGTAAGCTTTGAGCAATCCCATTGGGAACATAGCCCATTTCTCGCGCTAGTTGTTTAATTTCTTCTCGTACTTTGGCGCTAATTAAAGAACTATCTCGCAAAGCACGTGACACCGTGGTATGCGAAACACCTGCTTTCCGAGCAATATCTTCTATGGAGATTTTTCTTTTGCTCATTTATAATTTTAATATAATTTATGCACACGTGTGCATCATAATGTTAATTATTAGGAATATCGAGATATTTGTCAAATGATCATTCTGGTAATGGGTGTTTCTGGTTCTGGTAAGACTACCATCGGAAAGCTGCTAGCAGAAGTTTTAAGCTGGACATTTAGCGATGCTGACAGTTTTCATTCCCCAGAGAATGTAGCAAAAATGCGGAGTGGTATCCCCTTAACGGAAGCTGACAGAAAACCTTGGTTGCAAGATTTGCAAACAGCTATTAAAACCTGGCTACAAAACAATCAAAATGTGGTCTTAGCTTGTTCAGCGTTAAAAGATAGCTATCGTCAAGTTTTGTTGGTAGATAGCAACCTCGTAAAAATAGTTTACCTCAAAGGGTCTTATGAGTTAATCCAAAAGCGCTTGCAAGAGCGCCAAAATCATTATATGAGTGCAACTCTATTGGATAGCCAATTTCATACTCTCGAAGAACCATTAGATGCCTTATGTATGGATGTTGCAGAGTCACCGCAAGTAATTGTGCACAATATTAGAACAGCTTTGGGGGTTTAGGGAACAGGGAATGGGGAGATTGGTAGTGACTGTCTTACCAAGGGATGTCTAACGATTATCCCTATGTGTCTACGTTAACAAAAACTCGGCTAGCTGTTGATAGAAAACTTTTTCTAGGCTCGAAAATTTGTTGTAAATAAACTTAATATATATTTTATGCACACGTGTGCAATTATAAAAGCATCAGGTTATGCACACGTGTGCATAACTTACCTAAACTACCGTTGTAAGAAACTGGCGTAACTCCTCAAATAATATGTCTCAGACACTCAATATTATGAATCAAGTGGAAAATAATCCCTTGGATTCTCTAGAAGAATGGGAAGAAGATGTACTGAATCGCTATCCCAATCCGGAAAGCATAGTTAAAGCGGGTAAAACAACTGCAGAATACAGAAATTATCAAACAACTAATAGAGATTCAGTTAAAGAGTTTTATCGCTTAAATCATGTTAACCAAACATACAACTTTGTGCTTGAGAAAAAGGCAGAGTTTTTGCAGTTTAATCAGCGAGAAATGACGGTTTGGGATGCGGTGGAATTTTTAAATCAATTGGTTGATGATTCCGATCCAGATACAGATTTAGATCAGTTACAGCACTTATTGCAAACATCAGAAGCTATTCGTGCTGATGGACATCCTGATTGGATGGTATTAACTGGCTTCTTTCACGATATGGGGAAGGTGCTGTGTTTATTTGGCGAACCCCAATGGGCGACTGTAGGCGATACTTATCCTGTGGGTTGTGCATTCTCCGAGAAAATTGTCTTCGCGGAATTCTTTCAAGAAAATCCTGATTACAATAACCCGAAATATAACACCAAGTATGGTATTTATGAGCCGAATTGTGGATTAAGTAATGTCCAGATGTCATGGGGTCATGATGAATATTTTTATCAGATGATGAAACCCTATTTACCTGAACCCGCTTTGTATATTCTGCGTTATCACTCCTTTTATCCACAACATCGAGAAAATGCCTACGAACATTTAATGAATCAGCGCGATCGCGAAATGTTCAAGTGGGTAAAATTATTCAATCCTTATGATTTGTATTCCAAAAACCCCAATCCGCCAAATTGGCAAGAACTCAGACCATATTATGAAGATTTAGTGACTAAGTATTTACCTGCTACTTTAAAATTCTAAGCATAGGTTGATTGCCAAGCTCAGGATTTGGGAAACCTGCTGCTATCCCCGTAAAGCCATCATCTAAAAATCGCAGTTTTTACTCCCTGATTCTGACGTTAGATAGATGAAAAACATACCGTTTTGTATTATGTAACGTCCAGAATAATCTCAAAAAAAGTTCCTGAGAATAGCATACTTGAGACAGATTGAAAAATAATTTCCTAGAATTTTTATGTATGGTGCTGTTATAGGTTTCATGGGTAACAGGTGGTTTGCTAGATTGCCATAAAAATTCACAATAGCCTACTCTGAAAAACCTGAAATTTGACATTAAATATTAGTTCCTAGAGAGTGTTAAATTTTATGTATTGATTTTCAGAAATAGCAGTGAATTTGGTTAAATTTGGATATGAGCTAAAAGCGGCTAATTTCTCAGAAATACTTCTCTAGAGATAGGAAAACGCTAGAGTTTTACGACTTTAGAAAAAGTAGTTTTAGATAAAAAGTGTCTGCCGCTACAAGCAAGATTAACCAAAGAAAAAGTAATTTATACCAGTACATTCAAACAGCTTTTACAAAACCATAATGTAAAAATTTGATGTATTGCAGCCAGCAACTTTTAACATTCAAAAAATCATTAATGCTAGTTCAGAATTGAGTCATTCAGATTTATTCCCAGCTTCTAGCTGAAAATCTAGTGACAAATTTTCCAGAATTGGTATGAGTAGCGCTAATAGTAGTAGCTCAGAGATTTGATAGCAATTGAGCAGCTAAAAGCTAGCAGCGTCACTTAATTAGGTCTGAAGTTTTCAGTCCTAGTTCAAATTGCAATGACATTGCAGATATAGGTTGAAATCCATATTTGGATAGATGAATTATGAGGAGAATTGCGACCGCAGCTAGTATCATCAGCCTAATCAGCAGTACTTTGGCAGCTTGTACCAACGTCTCGCGCTACAGCACAAACGCGATCGCCCAAAATCAGGGCCAGCAAAATTCCCCATTGCGATCGCTTGGTGTCAGTCTGGGCGATTTGGGAAATCCCTTCTTTGTGGCTATGGCTAAGGGTTCTGAGTCCCAAGCTAGGAAAATAGCTGGTAACAATCTGAAATTGAGTATAGTTTCCAGCGGCTTTGATTTAAATCAGCAATTTAACCAAATTGAAAATTTCGTGGCTGCTGATGCTGACTTAATTATTCTCAGTGCGGTAGATAATAAAGGGATTAAACCTGCTATTGATAATGCTAGACGAGCCGGAAAGACAGTCATAGCTGTAGATGCGGCTGTTGATGCTAAGGTAGATGCCACAATTAGTTCTAATAATCTGCAAGCTGGAGAAATTGCTTGTCAATATATTGGCGATCGCTTGCAAGGTAAAGGCAACGTCGTCATCCTCAACAGTATACCGATGGATTCAGTCATTCAGCGCGTGAATGGTTGCCAAAAGGCATTAGCTAAATATCCTAATATCAAAATCCTTTCCAAAGACCAAAACGCTGAAGGAAGCCGGGACGGAGGATTACGAGTCATGAGCGATTTACTAACAACCTTCCCCAAAATAGATGCAGTTTTCGCTACCAACGATCAAAGTGGCGTTGGCGCAGACTTAGCAGCGAGACAAGCTAGGCGCAAAGAATTTTTTATCGTTGGGGTTGACGGTGGCCCGGATGCAGTCAAAGCCATGACCACCAAAGATAGCTTATTTGCAGCAACTGCAGCTCAAGATCCAGTCGGGATGGCTGCAAAAGCTGTGGATGTTGGTAACGACATCCTACAGGGCAAAAGACCGAGTAATCCCAATATTTTGATTCCAGTCAAGCTGGTAACGCAAGAGAACATTAGCAGTTACCAAGGGTGGTGATGAGGGGGATGAGGGAGATGAGGGAGATGAGGGGGATGAGGGGGATAAGGGAGATAAGGGAGATAAGACAACATCGATTGACATTTAAATCTTGTAGAGACGCGATTGATCGCGTCTTCCCCCCGCAACACCAAAATTATCGCGTCTCCCCAACACCAAAAATTATCGCGTCTTTCCCACACCCAAATTATGACGAAAAATTTTTAACCAACCTGGGGGACAAGGGAAAGAGTTTAGGAGCTAAGTTGAATTTTATGAGGAGTCTAAATGAACGTAAATAGGATTGCAATAGTAGCCAGTCTATTAGGTATCGTTAGCACAACCCTTAGTGGCTGTATTAGTCCTAATATTTCTCGGAATAGCACAAATGCTATAGGTGCTAACGGCAATCATCAGGGAAAATTAAAAGCTGTTGGTGTTACCGTTGGCGATTTAAGTAACCCGTTCTTTGTGCTGATGGGTAAAGGTGCTGAAAGCGAAGCCAAGAAAATTGGCGGTAATGATGTCAGAGTGACTGTAGTTTCTAGCGGTTATGACCTCAACCAGCAATTTAACCAAATTGAAAATTTCGTGGCTGCAAATACTGACTTAATCGTCTTGAATGCGGCTGATAGTAAAGGTATTAGACCTGCAGTTGATAAAGCAAGACAAGCAGGTACAGTTGTAATTGCGGTAGATACAGCAGTTGACGCTCAAGTTGATGCCACTGTTACCACCAATAATTTGCAAGCTGGAGAAGTTGCTTGCCAGTATATTGCCGATCGCCTAAAAGGTAAAGGTAATGTCGTCATCGTCAACGGCCCGCCAGTTACTTCAGTAATTCAGCGAGTCAATGGTTGCGAAAATACCTTAGCTAAATATCCCAATATTAAAATCCTTTCAAAAAACCAGAACGCCGAAGGTAGCAGAGATGGGGGATTGAGAGTCATGAGTGATTTACTAGTTACCTTCCCCAAAATAGATGCAGTCTTTGCCATTAACGACCCCAGTGGCGTAGGTGTAGACTTAGCAGCTAACCAAGCTAAACGCAAAGAATTTTTCATCGTCGGGGTTGATGGTGCGCCAGAAGCAATTAATGCGATCGCATCCAAAAAAAGTCTTTATGCAGCCACAGCCACCCAAAACCCCAGAGGAATGACGCAAAAAGCTGTTCAAGTGGGCAATGACATTTTACAGGGTAAAAAACCGAGCAATCCTAACATTCTTATTCCTGTGAAGTTAATTACTCAAGACAACGTCAGCACCTTCCCAGGGTGGTGAGTCTGATGAGTGCTGAGTGCTGAGTCAAGAGTCAAAAGTCAAAAGTCAAAAGTCAAAAGTCAAAAGTTATTTATCCCCATTCCCCATTCCCCATTCCCCATTCCCCCTTTCCCAGTCCCCAATCCCCAAAATAATTTATGACAACCGATTTCCAAAGAATACCCAATGCACCAACCACCACCCCGGTGTTGGAAATGCAAGGAATAACAAAACGATTTCATGGTGTACCTGCTCTCCAAAATGTTAATCTCACAATTTATCCGGGAGAAGTTCACGCCCTGATGGGGGAGAACGGTGCAGGGAAAAGTACATTGATGAAAATTCTGGCTGGGGCTTACATAGCCGATGAAGGGGAGATTCACATCAATGGTAAACCGATAAAAATTACCGATCCAGGGACAGCGCGACAGGCGGGTATTAATCTCATCTATCAAGAACTGAACGTTGCACCCAATTTAACCGTTACCGAAAATATGTTTATGGGTAGCGAGTTGCAAAAAGGTCAGTTTTTAGACCGCCCAGGTATGGAACGGGAAGCAACGCAAGTACTGCAAAGTTTGGGCGCTAGTTTTTCACCCAATACTATAGTCGGTACGCTCTCAATTGCGGAACAACAACAGGTAGAAATTGCCAGGGCGCTAAAAGATAATAGCCGCGTTTTGGTAATGGATGAACCCACAGCCGCCTTATCAGACCGGGAAACGGAACGTTTATTTGAGGTAATTCGCAAACTCCGCAATGATGGCATTGCCATTATCTATATCAGTCACCGCATGGAAGAAATCTATGCTTTAGCTGACCGTATTAGTGTACTGCGTGATGGGCAATATATTGGCAGTTTGACAAGGGAAGAAATTTCGCCGCAACGCTTGGTGCAGATGATGGTTGGTCGTCCTATGCAGGATTTTTACGAACACCAACGCCAAACCCAAGTCGGCCCGGTAGTGCTGGAAGTCAGAAATATCAGCGATGGACGCAAGGTTAAACCCGCTAGTTTACAAATTCATGCTGGCGAAATTGTTGGTTTAGCTGGGCTAGTTGGTGCTGGACGCACAGAAGTATCCCGGCTAATTTTTGGCGCTGATCGCAAAGCCACTGGAGAAGTCTTCCTTGATGGCAAAAAACTCGAAATTAATAGCCCTAGTGATGCTATTACTGCAGGAATTGGTTACGTTCCCGAAGACCGCAAAGACCAGGGTTTATTTTTAGAAATGAGTTCCCGCAAAAATATTGCCCTGAATCGCCTCAAGCAAGATGCTAACGCTGGCATAGTTAACTGGGGTTCAGTGAATAAAATTGCCACAGATGCAGTCGAAAACTTTCAAATCCGGCTAGCGAATTTAGAAATTCGCGCCGTGGATCTTTCCGGTGGGAACCAGCAGAAACTTTTACTAGCGCGTTGGCTAGCGATTAAGCCCAAAGTATTGATGTTGGATGAACCGACACGCGGTGTAGATATTGGTGCCAAAAGCGAAATCTACCGGATTATGAGCGAACTTGCAGCCCAAGGTATCGCTATTTTAATGGTTTCCAGCGAATTACCCGAGGTTGTGGGCATGAGCGATCGCGTTTTAGTTATGCGAGAAGGGCAGTTAGTTGGTGAACTTGACGGTAGCCCAGGTAAAGAAATCTCCCAAGAAAACATTATGCACTATGCCACAGGAGCAGCAGAGGTATTAGCATCATGAGTCAAACTTTAAGACCTACCCAAAATCGTTCCGGAAGTCAAAACAAATCCCGCCAGCGTCAATCACTCAACAACTTTCTGCAGGTAGCAGGGATTCTCCCCATCCTGATCCTGATTTGTATCTTATTTGCCCTGCTCACTCCCAACTTTGCCACAGCTGGTAACGCCGTTAATATCCTGCGCCAAGCATCAATTAACATTGTGCTGGCAACTGGCATGACCTTTGTCATTCTTACAGGTGGTATTGACCTTTCCGTCGGTTCCATCTTGGCTGTTTCTGCGGTCGTTGCGGTGTTAGTTTCCCTACTCCCGGCGTTAGGTTGGGCGGCTGTACCTGCGGCATTATTAACAGGATTGCTTTTAGGCTTAGTCAACGGTGCGCTAATCACCTTTTTGGATGTACCTCCATTTATTGTCACCTTGGGTTCACTCACAGCCTTACGTGGTGCTGCTTACTTGGTAGCTAATGGTACAACTGTTATTAACCCTGACCTAAATTTTGCTTGGGTAGGTAATAGCTATTTAGGCCCTATTCCCTGGCTAGTCATCATTGCCTTGCTAACTGTAGCAGCTAGTTGGTTTATTCTGCGGCAAACAGTATTAGGTGTGCAAATTTACGCAGTAGGTGGTAACGAAAGAGCAGCAAGACTAACCGGAATTAAAGTCAATCGCGTCTTACTATTTGTTTATGGCGTGAGTGGACTATTAGCAGGTTTAGCCGGAATCATGAGTGCCAGCCGTCTTTACAGTGCTACAGGCTTATTAGGTCAAGGTTACGAACTAGATGCGATCGCGGCTGTAATTTTAGGTGGTACTAGCTTTACAGGTGGTATCGGTACTATTGGCGGAACTCTTCTCGGTGCATTAATTATTGCTGTACTCAACAATGGTTTAACATTGTTGAATATGTCTTACTTTTGGCAACTTGTTGTTAAAGGTTTAGTGATTATTGTCGCAGTAATGATTGACCGACTCCGCAGAAGATCCAAACGGTAATAATTACTAATTCGTAATTCGTAATTCGTAATTCGTAATTGGTTTATTTCATTCTCGGTAGTAAGCTGTTCCACATTTAACTTGCATATATTGGGCGGGCAAGATGCCCACCCCACAAGATTAGTAGGTTGGGTTGACGTAAGGAAACCCAACACCAAAATATCGGATAAGCTTTCAATATTCATGTTGGGTTGCGCTGCGCTTAACCCAACCTACATCTCTTCTTTTCTTTCTTCCTTTGTGTACTTCGTGCCTTTGCGGTTCGTTTTTTACTCCTCAAAATTAACGCGATTTAACCATAAAATAAGGGCACAACAATGTTGTGCCACTAATAATAATTGCTGAGTTAGCTTGAATTACGAACTACGAATTACGAATTACCAACTATTGCAGATATCCTTTTTAAAACCATGCTAAAAAACTTATTATGTACTTTCCCCCTATTATTCTTAATCTGCCCCGCAGCCTGGGCGATACCTGCAAACGATAATTTTCCCAACGCAGATGTTAACTCTGTTACTTTGCAAGACCAAGTAACCTCTGTTTCCCAGCTTTCAGATATCAACCCTACCGATTGGGCATTTCAAGCATTACAATCATTAGTTGAACGCTACGGCTGTATTGCAGGTTATCCTGATTCAACTTATCGTGGTAACCGCGCCCTTACTCGTTATGAATTTGCAGCTGGTTTAAATGCTTGCTTAACCCGAATTAATGAATTAATTGCGACTGCGACCACTGATTTAGTCAGAAAAGAAGACTTAGCAGTGTTGCAAAATTTACAACAAGAGTTTTCCGCAGAATTAGTAACTCTGCGTGGGCGAGTTGATGTATTAGAAGCGCGGGAAGCAACCCTAGAAGCACAACAGTTTTCCACCACTACTAAATTAAATGCTCAAATTATTACTGCTGTTAGCGATACCTTTGGTAACAGTGTCGGAGGCGATCGCGATCGCTCCAATACCTACTTTGCCGATAGAGGTCGTCTGAATTTAGAAAGCAGCTTTACAGGGAAAGACTTGTTGCGAGTCCGGCTGGAGTTTGGCAACTTCTTAAATTCTAATAATACTAGTCAGATAGCTTCCCTGACAGGTACAGGCATGACGCGGTTGAACTTTGACACCAATAGTAACAATACCCTATCTATTCCTCATATCCGTTACTACTTCCCCGTCAGCGATGCTCTTGCTTTTGTGGTGGGGCCTGTAGGTATTGGCTACACTGATATTACATCAACCGTGACCCCTGCTGTAATTGCAGATGACGGTAACGGCGTTCCCTCACTGTTTGGACAATATAGTCCGTTATTTAGGCGAGGTGGTGGCGGTGCAGCGGTTAACTGGTTTATCACCCCAGATGTAATTTTGACTTTAGGCTATCTTGCAGGTTCCCCCGAAAATCCATCATCAGGTAATGGCATATTTAATGGCGGTTATAATGCTTTAGCACACCTGGTTTTCAACGGCAAACAAGGGTCAATTGGGATTGCCTATTCTCATGGTTATAGTCCCGGCGGACAAGTTAATCTTACAGGTGGAGCAGGTAGTAACCTAGCAATTTCGCCTTTTGGAGACACCATCGCAACATCCAATAATATAGTAGGCGCACAAGGATTCTATCGCTTTTCGCAAAACTTCCAAGTTCATGCTTGGGGTGGGTATATCTGGGCTAGTGCGGAAAATTCTGGTTTAAGTAATATCCCTGATGGTAGGGGTGGCAGAGATACATTATTAGTTAACAATGGTGCTAATGCTAATGCTTGGTTTGGCGCAATTGGCTTATCCTTCCCTGATTTCGGCGGTAGAGGTAATCTCCCAGGAATATTATTTGGTATCCCACCTCACGTTACCAGCAGCGATGTTCGTCAAGAAGGTGACCATGCTTACCACATCGAAGCCTTTTATCGTATGCGGCTCAACGATAATATCTCCGTTACCCCCGGCTTTTGGGTAATTCTCAACCCAGAAAACAATAGCAGCAATAATACCCAATATGTTGGAGTATTACGGACAACCTTTGATTTTTAGTTTGTATAGTGGCGTATACACAAGACAAGCACTTTGTTTAACAACGCAAGTATTTTGTCAAAAACATCTGCTATGGAGTCAGCCGAGTAGGGGTCACCTGTGTCAACTTAACGTGAAACCCGCTCTTGTGCAAGGTTTCGCCCTCACCCCCAGCCCCTCTCCCACAGGGTGAGGGGAGCAAGAGATTTAGTTCCCCTTCTCCTGCGGGAGAAGGGGTTAGGGGATGAGGGCGCGAGGTATTTGTACAACGCCCGCCCTATATCGCTTTTAGCTTAAGTTGACACCAATGCACTGCGTTGCGCGGGTTTCCCGCGTTATAGCAAGTGGCGTTGTGTTACGGCTATGAAAGGATTTGGGACACAGAGATAATGAAATTTACCCGTAACGCACCGCCGCGTGAATGGTGCGTTAGGCGCTAGGATAGTTATTCCGTGACAAATCATCTTGCAAATCAGCACCTAATAGACCCTACAATTATTTGATTTTTACTTTGCTCGATACACTCTTAATTCCTAATAGGGATTAAGTGAAATTTCAACTTGCTATGTGTGCAAAGGGATTCGGGCAATCTCATGTTTCAATCCCTAATAGGGATTAAGTGAAATTGCAATTTATTGGAGGGGTCTATCGAAGGATGTGTCAGATACGTTTCAATCCCTAATAGGGATTAAGTGAAATTGCAATTCAGTTACTTAAGTCAAGCTCACAGGGGATGTCATCGTTTCAATCCCTAATAGGGATTAAGTGAAATTGCAATCCCAGTACTACCTTGGTGAATATCAGTCTGAACTGTTTCAATCCCTAATAGGGATTAAGTGAAATTGCAATAGAAGATTTAATAGCAGCCGGATGGGAAAAATTTGTTTCAATCCCTAATAGGGATTAAGTGAAATTGCAATAAAGCACCCATGAAAAAGCCGCCCTACCAATAGGTGGGTTTCAATCCCTAATAGGGATTAAGTGAAATTGCAATTGAGTGTTCCCTGCGCCTAGCAAAAATTACCGAAGTTTCAATCCCTAATAGGGATTAAGTGAAATTGCAATAATCGTCAAGCACCGCGATATCTCCTCTTGAGTTATTGTTTCAATCCCTAATAGGGATTAAGTGAAATTGCAATCCCTACTGGATTGAAGGGTATGAGTACCAATACGTTTCAATCCCTAATAGGGATTAAGTGAAATTGCAATCGTCTGATACAGGAGGCTGAGTACCATTACCTAGAGGTTTCAATCCCTAATAGGGATTAAGTGAAATTGCAATTCGCCAGGTTCACATTTGGATAAATGTAGATAGTCAGTTTCAATCCCTAATAGGGATTAAGTGAAATTGCAATCCACCCGCACCAGACTTAGTGAATTTCCCATCACAGGCGTTTCAATCCCTAATAGGGATTAAGTGAAATTGCAATGTGCCAGCATTAGCTAAGTAGCTGCTCCATTCTCCAGCGTTTCAATCCCTAATAGGGATTAAGTGAAATTGCAATAATCGCAATTAATTCATCGACTGCTTGTGAATTAGTTTCAATCCCTAATAGGGATTAAGTGAAATTGCAATATTTTACTGGGGGGAAGCAGGAAATAATTTTGATAGTTTCAATCCCTAATAGGGATTAAGTGAAATTGCAATATATTTCTCCTTGGATTTGCTGATTTTGGCTAGGTTTCAATCCCTAATAGGGATTAAGTGAAATTGCAATTACCACCCCCGATAATATCTACAAAATCACTGGTTTCAATCCCTAATAGGGATTAAGTGAAATTGCAATAGTAATATGGAGAATCGAAACAACCAAATATCAGGTTTCAATCCCTAATAGGGATTAAGTGAAATTGCAATAGCCTTCCGCGTGTCGTTCTGTGGATATCTCCTAAATATCTGTTTCAATCCCTAATAGGGATTAAGTGAAATTGCAATCAGCGACATCTATAGACCAGCTCCCCGATTGTTTGTTTCAATCCCTAATAGGGATTAAGTGAAATTGCAATCTCTAATAAATGGTTCAGTTATACCAGCGACGATGGTACGGTTTCAATCCCTAATAGGGATTAAGTGAAATTGCAATTCGGTTGGGTAGAAACGAGTGGAGCCTACCCGATGTTTCAATCCCTAATAGGGATTAAGTGAAATTGCAATAACCAAAGTGCCAGTAAGAGTACCAGAATCCATTGGGTTTCAATCCCTAATAGGGATTAAGTGAAATTGCAATGGGTAAGCGCGTAATATACAGCAACTACGCCAAAAAGTTTCAATCCCTAATAGGGATTAAGTGAAATTGCAATGTGAAGGTAACGAGTTTTTCCCCAGTCCCCCGTACGTTTCAATCCCTAATAGGGATTAAGTGAAATTGCAATCTGAAGTTAAGGATTGGATTCAAGAGGGTGAGCTTGTTTCAATCCCTAATAGGGATTAAGTGAAATTGCAATCCACGTCCACTGCATCCACACGAAGCTATTAAAAGATGGTTTCAATCCCTAATAGGGATTAAGTGAAATTGCAATATTACTTACTACTTAGAAAATTTTGAATCAGAGTCGTTTCAATCCCTAATAGGGATTAAGTGAAATTGCAATGGCAGAAGCTCCAAAGCCAGTGTGTATGAAGTTTTCAAGGTTCTGTTGCGCGGACAGTGCCATAATAACATGAGCAATAATGAAAACGCAAAACCAAAATCGCTGAAAGTCTTCTTCTGTAAAGTGCGCGGGTGATTTTACAGGAATTGAGCTTGAAAAGCCTGATACAGAAATCGTTTCAGCGATTTTTGTGGAAAACACTTTTTCAACACCTACCCATCCGCGCATCCGGCGAAGAAAATCGTATCATTCCGGACTCGTTCTTCGCCAATACATTCAAACTAATCAAAGCAGCAACCACATTACAAACAATATAGGTAAAGCTTTCAATATCCATGTTAGGTTAAGTCAGCGCTTAACCCAACATAGATATGCTATATCGCTGCTTGTAAGAAATCCAGCAAGAGTACTACCAATACTTGTCGGTTAAGGGCAAAAGGGGAAGGGGAAAAGGGGCAAGAAAAAACCTTTAACCCTTCCCCTTTCACCTTTTCCCCAAGCTAAATTCCAAGTTGAAAATCCTTAACCGAGCAGTATTGAGAGTACTACGAATTACGAATTACGAATTACGAATTAGTAATTTCAGTTACAGGTTGCACCAGACTTAAGTCAAAAGGGCGCTCAGTATCATCCTCCCCTAAATACTCGCCGTTTTGAATTTCTAAAATTACCAGAGGAATAGAGCCAGGATTTTCTACTTTATGCAGAGTTGCAGCCGGAACATAAGTAGACTCGTTACGATTCACTAATACTTCTTGTTCACCACAAGTCACCTTGGCAATACCAGACACTACCACCCAATGTTCATTGCGATGATAATGGATTTGTGGTTTAATCCCGTGCCTAGGCTTGATTTCCACACGACTAATTCTATAGTTTTCGCCTTCTTCCACAACCTCGACATTGCCCCAATATCTAGCGCCAGAATGGGAAGAAGGTGGAATATTGGACTGAGTATTACTGTCATTCTGAGTCATAACTAATTTTGAAACCTAATAGCGATCGCAGTTAATTTTTCAATAATGTAGCGCAAACAGGTTAAGCCTAAACAAAACCCTCAAAGTTATACCATTTTAGATTTTGGATTTTAGATTTTGGATTTAGAATTCCTGTCTGGTTGAGACTTCTGTGAATCTATGTAGCCCATTAATTTTTTAAATTAGTATGAGTTACCAAAATTTCCCCTTGTCTCCCTCATCTCCCTCATCTCCCTCATCTCCCCAATCCCCAGTCCCCAGTCCCCAGTCCCCAGTCCCCAATCCCCAATCCCCAGTCCCCAATCCCCAGTCCCCAATCCCCAATCCCCATTACCCCTTATCCCCAGAGGGGGCCCCGAGTTCCCCAATCAATCCCTAACCCCCCTGATACTGAATCCGATAAATCCGATTATTAGCTTCTTCTGTTACTAATAAACTGCCATCAGGTAAAACTAGTAAACCTACAGGTCGCCCCCAAGTGGTTGGTGTAGAAGGATTGAGCAAAAATCCTGTGAGAAAATCTTCATAGTAACCTTGCGGACGGCCTTGATTATTGAAGGGTACAAATACTACTTTATAACCAGTCCCGCGATCGCGATTCCAAGAACCACGAAAAGCCACAAAAGCACCGTTACGATATTTTTGTGGGAATGTCTGACCATCATAAAACTGTACACCCAAGGCTGCTGAATGTGCTTGGAATAACACATCTGGGGTACTTGTACGGGCTGCTAAGTCTGGACGTTTACTTTGATTATTGGCTTTCTGACGTGGGTCAAGATTATTGGGTGTGAGATAAGCATAGGGCCAGCCGTAGAATTCTCCCTGCTGGAGACGCGTAAAGTAGTCTGGTACTAAGTCATCACCAATACCATCCCGTTCGTTCACAGCAGTATAAAGTGCTTTGGTGACTGGGTGAAAATCTAAACCGACTGGGTTACGCAAGCCAGAAGCAAAAGTCTGCTTTTGCGAACCATCTAAATTCATTTGTTGAACTGAAGCGCGTGGTAGCGGTTCTTCATCTACATTACTTTCGGAACCAACAGAAACATATAGCTTATTACCGTCAGGCGAAACTACCACGTTTCGAGTCCAGTGCTGATTATAGCCACCACCAGGCAGGTCAGCAATTTTTTTACCCGTACCACTCAGTTGTTGTTGACCTTTGCTGTAGGGGAACTGTAGCACAGCATCGGTATTACCCAAAAAGAAGGAATTACCCCCAAAAGCCATACCAAATGGGATATTTAGACCATTCTGAGAACTGGCGAAAGTTTTACGGACATCAGCCACCCCATCGCCATTGCGATCGCGCAACAGCCGAATCCGGTTTTGCCGAGTTTCAGTGACTAACACATCACCATCGGGAGTTAAAGCCAGCCAGCGTGGTGCATCTAAGCCATCAGCATAAACATTAACTGTAAATCCTGATGGCACACGCAGCACAGGATTTTGCGGAATTGCTACTACTTGAGGTCTTTTGGAAGCACTCTCTGTAGCGAAGGGTGCTGGTAAATTATTCAAGCCAATTCTAATTGGTGTAGGTGAAAGCAGTTCAGTCCGAACTACATTTTTCGGCTGTTGTGGAGAACTATCTGCCTGTTGTACAACAGATGCAGATGGTTGCGGTGTGGCATTATCTAAAGACGCACTGGTTTGGTTACAAGCTGTTACTGCGGTGAATAACAATAAAAGCGGCAAGAAACGCTCAAGAATTTGCATAAATAATTCAACTCTTCCAAAAATCTCAACCGGAAGATAGCAAAGTACTCAGTCTTGAGTGTAACTAAAGCGCTGTCATTGCTCATCCGTCTGGGGGCTGGGGATGAGGGACTGGGGATTGGGGACTGGTGATTGGGGACTGGGGATTGGGGAGATGAGGAAGATGAGGGAGACAAATCAATTCAAAATTCAAAATTCAAAATTCAAAATTCAAAATTCAAAAGAATACACTGTTCTCTGTTTCCTTTCAAAAATACCCATTACCCATTACCCATTACCAAATGACAAATGACCAATGACAAATGACAGCCTCAGCCAGTTATCTCTAATTTCGCCGACCTACTTACCAATTACCCACCAACTAACAGCAAAGTATTTTCTATTGATTGTCGTACATTAGGAGTCATATTAGTTGCACTATTGAGGCAATCTAATAGTAATTGATTGGCATACCAATATTGTTGTAAGTTCTGCCATTCTTCTGGGCTGAACTGCCAAGCATGACCAATTTGGCGGGAACCGATGATTAAAGTTCGCAATTTTCTAATCCAACCTTCACCATGAGTTTGCCACCACATTTTTAATGCTTCTCTACCCTGTTTTGGTGATGGTAGTTGGTTTTTCAATAATTTTAGTGATGTTTGTAAAGATGGTTCATCTGTGAGTAAATGTTCTAGGTCGAGGGCTAAACTTAACGCAAATAAGCGTTGGCTAAATATATCAGCTGTAATCGTCACACTTACTGATAGGGCATGAGTCAGGGCTAAATCCAAGGCTAAATCCAGAGAAAGATTACCAGCCATTTGCGGATCTAAAGATATCGCAAAATTCTGCGTCCGGGCTAAAGGATGTTCGGGAGGCAACGCAATGGTAAAGTAAAAAGCACGTACACTAGCAGGATGATACGCTCCCTTGATTGTCGAGGATTTCTCTATTAACCAGTTAAGAAAATCTTCTAGTTTTTCGTTGGTAGTTGCTAGTCGGTCGATTTGTTGCTTCATCAGCTGCAATAATTCATCAGCTGGTTGCAACATCTCTACAGTTAGTAAAAAGATTTCTCGCCAACGTTCTTCAGTAATTTGCCCCACAACTTCTTGTAGTGTTTGAGTATTGGCATTAGCAAAAATTTCTCTGGCTGTGAAGTATTCTTGAAAAGTCAAATGGGAAAAAGAATAAATGCCTCTAGCTCTTTCTACTAATAAACCATGTTGCGCTTCAATTGCCTTTAACACGGCTGCACTCTCTAATTCTAAAGCATCGGCATCATGTATCCCTTGGGGAAGATGAGATAGATAGTCGGCAATTAGCTGATGCATTTTATTTTCAGGGAGAAAATATTCTCCTTGAGCAAAGGTAATGGCTGCAATCCGACTCAGCAGTTTAATTTTTTGGAGTAGCGACAAATTCCGGTAAATTTGATCGCGTTTTATCCCTCTGGCTTCATCCCAGCGTACCAGCAGTAAATCTAATCCTTGTTTATATAGTTCAGCACGCTTAGAAGGAAAATCTTCGACAAACTGAAATAATAAACAAGTGAGATTTAACAAAATGGGAGTAGATGCTAACTCCAAAATTTGCACATTCTCTGCAAGTTCTAATTTTTGGATAAACTTACGTGCCAATGACTGTGCTTTAGCTGGACTTTTTTTAGCCACCGCTAAAAACCATTTGTTAGCGAAAGTAGCAATTTGTGATTTAGTAAAATCAGCAATTTCTACCTCTGTAAATCCTTGAAACCTGTAATATTGCGCTGCAACGCGGCAAGTAATAACTATAATATTTTTATGATAGATTTCAATAAACTGTCGCAGATTTTTGAGAAGTATTTCGCTATCTTGTTCTGCTACTTCATCTAAAGCATCTAATAAAAGTAGTACTTTTCCCTGAGATAATACTGTGATAATTTGCTGTTCGGTAATATCAAAAACTGCAAAATATTTATGAATGTATTTTACTAGGCTAGGTTGCAGGAGGTCTCTTGTATCTTCCGCAAAGTTTTTCAAATTGATAAATATTGGCAAACAATCAGGACGGAAGTTGCCTTGGTTACAATTGATCGCTAGTGATTGCAAAAATGTAGTTTTACCCGCGCCGGGTTTTCCTAACAACATCAATTTGGAATATTGTAATACTACATCTTGTCCGCTAACCCGTTTTTGACGGACTTTTCCTAAACCAAATCGCTCAAATTGCTCTCTATCAGGCGTTTGTAAATCATTAATATCTACCCATCTTTTACTATTAATTTCTTCTAGGATATTGACATCAACATATAACTCATTTATCCCAATAGGCCGTGCAATATCCAAAATATGCACCGTACCACACTGGGCTTGCATCCTTTCATATTGAGCAGACCTGAGCTTTTTTACTAAACTCTCAATATCTAAATGGAAATTCATATAGGTATTGAGTGGCTGTTCTTGATGTGTTATTTCATCCTCAGTACAATTTTGTGAGATTTCTAAAGGGTTTAAGTCCAAAACTAAGCAAATCTCGTTAAAAGCTTGGCGGTCTATTGGTTTACCAGTAAAAAACTTCCAAATTGGCTGACGAGTTTCTAAACCTACCGTCGCAGCTAGATATTCTTGCGTCCAACCTTTACGTTTAAAAGCCTGTTTAGCTTTTCTGATACCTTCTTCTGATGCTTGAAGAGATCTTTTTGCCATGCTCTCACCAAAAAAATATATAGAAATTGGCTGTTCGTATACAAAATATACAAGTTATACTAAATCTTATACTTGAACCCCAACACAATCACTAATATAAGCTATTTATAATAGTTTTCAAGTCAGCCAATTCTACATACCCAACTAGCTTATGGCATTGCTAAACAAAATATTTCCTTGTTATGCAATGCCGAAGCTTTTATTTAATTTCCAGGTATGAGAGTTAAAATTTTTCAGCAGTTTCTATTTAAAAAAAGTTTTCTAATTCAGCTGCTGGTAATGGACGGCTTAAAAGAAATCCTTGCATCGCATCACAATTAGATTGACGTAAAAAATCTAATTCGGCTTCTGTATCTACACTTTCAGCTATTACCCGGATATTTAGCTTATGAGCCATTTCAATTACGGCTTTGGTGAGAGCTGATTTTTGTGGATTTGAATCAATATTGTGAATAAAATATCGACCGATTTTTAAGGTATTAATAGGTAAATCTTTAAGGTTAACTAAAGAAGAAGAGCCAATACCAAAATCATCAAGACCGATTTTGACACCTAAAGAAAATAATTTACCCAGAATAGCGATCGCATTCGTGATGTCTTGCATCAGAGTGCTTTCACTCAGTTCTATTTCTAAGTGCTGCGGTGAGACCTTTTTACTTGCTAAAAGTTCAGATAGCTTTGAGATAAAATCTGGATCATAAAATTGACTTCCAGATACATTAACATTGATACTCAACGGTAAAAAGTCAAGATTATATTGCCAGCTTTTGATTTGCGAACAGACATTGGTCACTATCCATTGTTCAATTGGCAGAATTAAACCTGTAGATTCGGCTAATTGCATAAATTCTACCGGGGGAACCAAACCTAATTCTGGACTTTCCCAATACAATAGACTTTCGGCGGCGATAATCTTCCCAGAAGCGATATCTACTATGGGTTGATAATATAACTCGAATTCAGAAAATTTTCCCTCTTTAACTACTTGTTGTAAATAAGTTTCTAGTAACTGCATCTTGGGTGATAATGCCACATTTGCAGTTTGAGTTGATAATAAATGCTTTTTTAAAGCTGCTTGCTTTTCTAGGCGGTTGACTATTGCACTTAATAATTCGGCGCGGGTGAAAGGCTTGGTCAGATAGTCATCTGCGCCCATATCCATACCTTGGCGAAAATCGGCTTTTGCAGATTTAGCCGTTAAGAAAATAAAGGGAATTGTGGCCGTTAATGGGTCTTGGCGTAATGTAGTTAATACACCATAACCATCTACTTCCGGCATCATCATATCGCACAAAATTAAATCAGGTATTTCCGAGAAAGCTAAGTTAATGCCGACTCTGCCATTAGCAGCTGCAATAGTATCAAAATCTTCTGCATCTAGTAAATCTAATAGATTCTCCCGTACTAGTTCTTCATCTTCAATTACTAAAATTTTAGTCATAATTTAATTCTGTTTGTATTTGATTCTGTAAAGAGATTTTGTGAAAGTCAATTGGGTATTTAACTTGGTAATAAATGCCCATTCATCCTGATGTTAATCATTCATGACGCTGATTCATTGGGAGAGTGACTGTGAAAGTTGTCCCAACTCCTAGTTGAGTAGTGACAAAGATTTCACCCTGATGGATATCAACACATTTTTTCACAATTGCTAGCCCTAATCCAGTACCGATGATATTACCTACATTACTAGCTCGATGAAAAGATGCAAAGAGATACGGTAGATCTGCTTCAGGAATGCCTATTCCTTGGTCTTGAATTTCAAAAATTGCTCGTCCATTTTGACAAGTCAGAGTGAAATTGACATAGCGAGTATCCGGAGAATAGATGATGGCATTTGTGAGTAAATTACTGAGAATATATTTCAGCAATTTCTCATCCATGTAACATTCTATAAATTCATGTGGGCTGTGAAAATCAATACGGTGTTGCTGATGATCTAGTTGAACTTCTGCAACTAAATTATGACAGTATGCTACTAAATCAAAAGATGTCGGGTGATATTCTAGTATTCCCGCTTCGGCTTTACCAATAAACAAAATATCATTCAACATTTCTGTCATCCGATGGACAGAAGTTTGGATACGGTGAATGTGAATCAGTTGTTTTTCGTCTGTCCATTTGTGGCGGTAGTGTTCTAGTAACTCTGAAGAAGAGAGAATGGTACTCAACGGTGTGCGGAACTCATGAGAAGTCATGGTGATAAAACGAGATTTGAGTTCGTTGAGTTCTATTTCTTTCTCCAGTGCTGTTATTAACTCCTGTTCTAATTGTTTACGCTCTGTAATATCTGCCCAGTAACCAACAAGTTCCACAAAGTTACCAGCTTCATCTTTGATTGCATGGACTTGATCGTAAACCCAACGATAATTACCATCTTTGTGTAAAAAACGGTACTCATAGGAGTGATATCCTTGAGAAAAAATCTCAGATATTTTGGCAAAAACATCTGATACATCGTCTGGATGGATACGATTAGCCCAAAAACTAGAATCTTCGCGGAATTCTCTGGCTTCATAGCCCATCATGGCTTTGACATTTTCGCTAATAAAAGTTGCGCCAAAATCTCCGGAGACTTTGCAGCTATAAATTACAGCTGGGCTGGAAGCCAGTAAATATTGCAGTCGTTGTTGGCTAAGAAGTAGTGCTGTTTCTGCTTGTTTGCGTTCAGTAATATCTGTTTGGATGCCAATATAGTGAGTGAGTGTACCTGCAACATCATACACAGGAGAAATGTTGAGCTTAGTCCACAAAAGTTCGCCATCTTGACGATAGTTACGCAAAATAACGGTGCAGTCTTCTCCCGCTTGCATAGCTGCAATCAGTTGTTGTAATTGCGCTTGATTTTCATTGTTGTGGAATAAATTAAAGTTTTGCCCAATAACTTCTGTGGCACTATATCCAGTCATCCGCTCAAAGGCAGAATTAACATAGATAATCGGCCCATTAGGTATACTGGCATCAGCAATAATAATCCCGTTGCTACTAGCTGCGATCGCGCGATCGCGGAGTCGTAAACCTGCTTCTACTAACTGGCGGTGGGTAATATCAGTATGGTTACAAACTATTCCCAGCACTTTGCCAGTCGCATCTTTAATTGCATCAGCGCGCAGATATACTTGTAAGGTGCGACCACTGCGCGATCGCATGGTCACTTCTTGATGCCAGGAATTGCCTTGCACAAGTGTCTGATATAATTCCTCACGGTCTTGAGGCTGTTGGAAAATCGCTGCTAACCCGCCTGGTGCTTGTAATTCCCCTTGAGTATATTCATATAAATTGAGAAATGCTGGATTAAAGTAAATACCTTTACCTGTAATATCAACAATAACAACGCCATCACTCGTGCTTTCTATGGCTTGGCGTAGGCTGAGTAGTGATTCTTCAACTATTTTGCGTTCGGTAATATCTGTAGAAATGCCACAAATAGCATAGATATTACCATCGGTATCTTTTAAAGGAAAAATGTTCGACAGGTAAGTATGTAATCCATCGCCTTGGGGAACAACTTCCTCTACTTCTATGGGGTTACCATTAGTAATGACTGGGCGATTGTTGACTACAAACTGATCGGCAATCTCAACATCCCAAATGTCATAAACACTTTTACCTACTATCTCTGCTTGTTTAAGATTAAATAGTTTTTCATACTGGCTGTTGATCAGTAAGTATCTATTGTGAATATCTAATACAAAAATAGCTGCTGAAGAATTATCTAATATCGCTTGTAGCTGCTTTTGCGTTTCCCTTAATGATGCTGCTGCTTGATGGCGCTGGGTAACATCACGGCTCATACCGCGATAACCTGTGAATTGACCTTGAGAGTCAAACACAGGAATACCACTAGTTTCCAGTACAACTAAATGGCCATCTTGATGCATCTGGATGTTCTCCAGACATTGAAATATTTGTGGTGTGAGGAAAAATGCTGCAAAACTCTCAGCCAGAATTGTTCTCGTAGATAAGGGCATAAATTCCAAAGGAGTTTTACCCAGTAATTGCTCTGGTTCATATCCCAAAATTTCGCGAATTTGCGGGCTAACGTAGGTATAACGTGCTTTTTCATCAACTTCCCAGACTAAATCGCTGCTAGCTTCTACTAAGTTGCGGAAGCGTTCTTCACTATCTCGTAATTGGTCTTCAACAATTTGGCGCTCAGAAATCTCTGATAATAGCTGTTGATTAATTTGTTCTAACGCAATTGTCCGCTCTAATACTCGCCTTTCTAACTCTGCATTGGCTTGACTTAAATCTGCTTGTGTTTGTTTGAGTATGGTAATATCTTCGGCAATGCCGACAATGCGATAAATCTCTCCGAATTCATTTTTAATGGGGAAAGTTTTGCTGGCAATCCAGCGTAATTCACCATCAGGACGAATGATGCGATATTCTCCGTTGAAAGACTCACCTAATAAAAGATTTTCTCTGGCTGCAAGGATGCGATCGCGGTCTTGGGGATGGATCGAATCAAGATATTCTTGAAGATTTTCATCCAAGCGATCGCTGTTTCTGCCCCAAATTTGGGCGTAAGCGGGACTGACGTAATAAATTTTTTCTTCTTTTGCATCCCGCACAAAGAATACTTGCGGAATATTTTCTGTGAGTTGTTGAAATAATTCTGCTGTCTGTTTTATAGACGCTTCATCAGCTTTACGTTTGGTAATGTCTCGCTGGATGGCAGCAAAATAAATTATTGTCCCAGCTTCGTCTTTAATGGGATAGATGCTCATCTCTACCCAGTAGGGAGTACCATCCTTTTTATAGTTGAGTAATTCTGTCTTAATTGTCGATCCCGTTTGCAGTGCTGTGCGGATTTTTGCCAGTTCCGTCTGCGAAGTTTGCTTACCCTGTAACATCCGGGGTGTTTTGCCTACAATTTCACCCAAGTTGTAGCCGCACATCCGGGTAAAGGCTGTGTTCGCATAAACTATCCGTGGGTCTAGTTCATTTAGTGAACCTACTTCTGTAATCACAATGGCATCGTTAGCACTAGCTATTACCGACTCTAGCAACCATAACTGTTTGTCTATGGTATCGCATTGATCTATAGATGACTGGGGCTGTTGTTCTAGCACTTGACAAACGTTATCTAATGTGATAACACCGAACAGACAATCATTTTCATCGACGATTGGCAGCAAATCAACTTGAGATTGGCGTAATTGAGAAAGCAGCGTTGTTAAATCGTTAACCTCAGATAACTTGAGCTTGAGAATTGGAGTCTGCATTACCTCAGAGATTTTAGTAGTTTTCAAGTCAATCCCCCCAGCTACCAACTTGACCAGATTTTTCTGACTAAACCCGCCAAGAATCTCTGTAGATGAACCGACTAAAGCACTTTTGCCTTGACTTGCCATGAGAGCGATCGCATCTGACACCAATGTTTCCGGCCCAACAATCAACGGCTGAAAGTCAATCATTGACTTTAAGTCTTTTCGCCACAGCAGTTGAGGTATGCTTTGCATAGATGTTGGGGATGACTCCGATCTAAAAATAGTTATTGCCAGTTTTTATCTTGAAAGCCGAAGTTTACCACTTAAATAAAGTGGTAGTCTGAATAGAGCCTTGAAAGTAATAGTTCAAATTGAGATAACTAATTTTTGACCTCCTTAAGATTATTCCCAGCTATTGTAATATTTTCTTTCTAATAGTTAATTACCACTCGCGTATTAACACGGGAAAATTTATGTTATGTAGATACAACATTCTTAAGAATTATTAGGGATTGGGGGTTAGGGAAGGGGATTGGGGAACTCGGGGCCCCCTCTGGGGATAAGGGGTAATGGGGATTGGGATTTTTACAGAAAAATGATGGTGTGAACTTTAAGAAATACTAAAATATCAATTATCCAACTTTCTTTCTCAATCCTGCGCCTTGTTTCTCTGCAGCGTTAAAGATTAGCCTTTTTTTAAACACAACATGAAGGGCATAAGCGGATATAAATAATATTGCCTTCCCCCCCGCGCATCCACAGCATGAGGATATTTATTTAGAGAATTCCAAAAAATCAATTATCCCAATTTCTAGATTTCACAAGAATTTTAGGGATTTCCAAGAAATAAATTATTCCATCTTGTGGGGCGGGCAAGATGCCCGCCACATAAACTGGGCGGACAAGATGTCCACCCCACAATACATACTGGGATATTTTTTTATTTGGAAGTCCCTTACTCCCCTCTGCTCCCTACCCCTGTGCCTTTAAGGACGAGACTGCAACCGTCGTTCGCCGTAACGTAATAAACGTTCAATTGCTGCTAGACGATTCTCCCAGACTTTGACTTGATAGGGATTTTCTATTGCTTCTTGGCGCATCCAGGTTCGATATTGAGATTGGAATTGGCTGAGTGCAGCTTTAGCAGTAATGAACTTACTAGCAGAAGGTGAGGCTGCTAGCTGAGATAAAGCTGTTTGTAGAACTTGTGCTTGATTATTAAAATCAGCAATTGTAGCTGCTGGCATCCGCATTTGATCGCTTTGCAAAATAAATTTCCATTCTCTTTGTAAGCCGTTATAACGCACAGCAGCGGCTTGAAAAGGTTGACGATGGGGAATCGGTTCGGTGCTGGTAGGTTGGGCTTTACCTTGAGTATGACTAAAGATTTTGTGGAACTCGTTGTTCAAATTATCAACCGCAAAAAGTGCGTAACCGCTAACAGGTAAATCTCTTACCAATTGCAGTTGATCGAATGCGCCTACAGTTGGCAAAGAAAGCAGCCGAATTCCCGGTACTAATAAAGTTGCGCCTAATTGTGTAGAAGCAATCCAAGGTTGTGCTAGGCGTTGAAAGCGAGAAGTATCCAAAGCATAAGTCATGGGCACAATTAAATCGATATCTCCGCGCCTAGCCCAAACTTCCCAGTGCTGTTGCAGCTTGTGAATGCGTTCTATTTCTGGTAGGGGAAATACAGCCACGGAGACAATTAAATTAGAGCGTTTTTGTCGCAGTTGTTGGGAAACTTGGGCGACAAAACTATCAATTTGCTCGGTACGGAATGCTGTCCACTTTTGCCATAAATCGCGATCGCTAGGAGAAATTTTCGTGGGATCTACCCCTGTAAGTTGCTGAAATTGTTCTCTAGCGGCTTTACCATAGCCGTAAGTTCTCCCGGCGGCGGGGTCTTGGAAGGGATAACGGATATAATCTAATTGAATCCCGTCAACTTGATAACGAGTGACAATTTCTTCATACAGCCTGAGTAAATATTGCCGCAATTGGGGATTTGCTGGGTCAAAAAATGGTTTGGTTTGACCGATAGGAATCATGTTGCCACGATTATCGTAGTTTGCCCAATCGGGATTAGCTGCTAGCACTGGCCCAGGATAATCTGGCTTGGCGTTAATAATTTCATTGTGACGCTGATTACCCGCCGCAAAAGCCCAAACCCAAGCGTGTAGTTCCATATTTCTCGCATGGGCTAATTTGACGGCTGAGGCTAATGGATCCCAACCGCGAACTAAGGGGTTTTGTTGGGGTGCAACTTGGCTAGGATAAATTGTGTAACTGGCGTTGACGGTTTCAAAAAATACCGTGTTAATTCCTGATTGTGCCAGGCGATCAAAAATTTGTGCTAGTCCTTGCTCACTACCAGCACGGACAATTGTCCCCCTATCTAACCAAACTGAGCGAATTTCTGGTTGAGCTAATCTGCGATTTAAGGGAAACTGCTTCCACAAACTCGCCTTGGCTGTGAGCCACTGCTGACGAGCTAAAGCATAATTTTTTTGCGCCACCAACACAGGTATATTTTTGGCTATTTCTCTGGCTTGGGTAATTGCTACGGCTGTTTCTGGTATTTGCACGCCAGACCGACTAGCAATCAAGTTGGGGCGGTCTACCTTCAGCCCTTCGGTATTGCTGCTGGCAATATCTTCATTAGCACCATTGGTAGCAGCTGCTAAATTTGAACTCTCGACACGCCCAATCAGATTTTCTAGCTCCTGCTGCAGGGCGATCGCATCGCCGCTACTAATTGGTACATTCGAGTTGGGTACTACATCCAACCGCACTGTGTCTTCTAGTTGATCAATCGGCTCCTGGGAACTTTGACGTGTTACATTCGCTAACGGTCTAGGTTGGGGAGCCGTGGCGATCGCTTTTGGTGGCGTTTTAGTTTGTGGTTTTGGTGTATTGGTAATTGGCGGTTGCACAACTGGTTGAATCGCAGTTGTAATCACTGGTGGTAATGGTGAGGGTGTTGTGGATTTCGCCACTGTGGAAGTAGAACAAGTCGGTGAACCACCTTCGACCTTCCTACTAGCACTGGGTGGTAGCTTCATATAACGCGCGATCGCGGCTTTTAACCAAGCGTTATCTAACTCTGCACCTGCAACTGCATCTACACCCCAGCGCCAGCCTAACAAAGTGGAACGGTCAGTAGTGACTACAGCTGCCTGATTATCTGTACTATTCCATACTGCCGCAGGTGTACTGACGCTATCGGGTAAGATTACGCCACCATGTACTTTGCCAAACATCGCCCCTTGGTTGACCCAGTCTTCTGGTAGCTTGGTTTTTGCTGGTTGTAGCTCTTGCTTTTCACTCAAGCTAAATCCCCAAAAACCGCCTACAATACTTCGCAACAACTGGCGCACGCCTGGGGCTGACAAACTACCCACAGGGCCGCTAGCAATTAAACGCCCGCCTTTGCTCATCCATTCTTCTAAAGCGATGGTTTGTGCTGGTGTTAATGTTTCAACGTTAGGCAAAAATAATACCTTGCGATCGCCCAAATCTGTCGCACTTCGCACATCAGCTAGGGGGATCACACAATATTTCACCCCAGCCGCTTGCAAGCGATTAGTAATTGTTGACCATTGATTACTATTATCTTGACTATAAACTATGCTCAATACTGGTTCTTCATCTGCCGCAATTGCTGGTATAATTCCCAAACTATTTAATAGTAAAAATTGCAGATTAAAAATGAAGAATCCGGCTTTTTTTAGTTGTAATTGTTTGGTAACACGCTTTTCCTGATTCTTCACTCCTCACTCCTCATTTAGATTAATTAATTCTTCGTTTAATCATTAACTGAAGTAGGAAGTATAAAGTATAAAAATATCCTATACTCAAAGGATTTTACATCAATTGTCAGCATATAAATATTTGCTTGCCCAAAACTAGCAAGATATCTACTGATTTCTTACTGTATCCTTTACACTTTCCTACGGAAAAGGCAAAGCCCTAGACAGTTTATATTTCATCCAATACAGGTATTGATTAATTGCTCAATTCCTGATATTGGAAAGATTTTGGTTCCCAGTTTGCTAGCAACTTCTTTAATACTCATATCATCTAAAAATATCAATTCACCATGTTTAAGCATGACATTTGGCAGCAAAATACCATCACCTAAATCTTCACCTTTTAAGTTTAGAATTAAATCATGCCCAGTTAATAAACCAGTCACACTAATATTTTGTCCCCAATAATCGCTAGCCAAAGCACGCATATTTACCTGCAAACCCGCCACAGAGTTTAATTGTTTGAGGATGGGTTGAAATGCTTGCTCAACTGCATTACCAACTACCCAAGTTAATTTTTTCTCGGGAGAAATTTTAGCTGGGAGTGATTCCGCCGCAGCTGCAAATTGTTTAAGAAATAACCGAATCGAACCAACACCATTATCAATTTGGGGATACTCTTCATATTCAGCTTCACTAGGTAACTCTTCACCTGCAATTAAAAACCATTCATCAGCCAACCAAACCACGCTAGAACCGAACTTTTGGCGAAATTCTAAAGCAAGTGATCGCACTTGAGAAATCACTTCTTGCGCTTTTTCTGGTGTTACAGGGGTAAGTTCGTCTTGTTCGGGGCGAAACCTTGTTAAACCCACAGGGACTACTGCCACTGATGCCACTGTCGGCACTTCGCCAGTATAAAATGACGCTAAGTCCTCTAATGTTTGTTCCAAGTGTAAGCCATCATTTATACCAGGGCAAACTACGACTTGGGCATGAATTTGCAGTCGTCTTTCTTGGAACCATTTGAGTTGTTGTAAAATTTGCCCGGCGCGAGGATTTTTCAGGAGTTTAATTCTCACCTCTGGTTCTGTAGCATGAACAGAAACATATAAAGGAGATAGACGCATCTGTTCAATTCGCTGCCATTCCCGCTCTGGTAAATTGGTGAGAGTTAAATAAGACCCATATAAAAAGCTCAGACGATAATCGTCATCTTTAAAATACAAGCTAGAACGCTTTCCTGGTGGCTGTTGATCGATAAAGCAAAACGGACAGCGATTATTGCACTGAATTAAAGCATCAAACAGCGCCGTTTCAAATTCCAGCCCTAAGTCTTCGTCATAGTCTTTTTCAATTTCCACATTATGAGTTTTACCAGATGCATCCAAAACCTCTAGTTCTAAAACCTCATCAGCACATAAAAATTGATAATCAATCAAATCGCGGGGATTTGTACCGTTAATTGCAACGATCGCATCCCCCACCTCAAAGCCGATTTCAGCCGCGATGGAATCTGGTAAGACTTTACTAATTTTGGCAGGGTGAATTGTACTCATTTGTCATCTGTCATTTGTTATTTGTCATTTGTCACTAAGAACTATGACTAGTAGTCTGCCAAAGTTTTTTTCACAGGCGAGGGGAAAGGGTAAGGGGAAAAGGGTAAAGGTTTAGAACCCTTCCCCTTTCCCCTTTTGCCTTTCCCCAATCTACACCTGTGAATATTTGTGTGTTGAACTACTAGGGACAAATGACCAAGGACTATTAACTATTCTTCAACAAACCAGCACTAATTGCCCCTAAAATAGCTACACCAAATGCCAATCGATACCAAATAAATACCCAGGTGCTTTGGGTTTTGAGGAAGCGCAGCAAGCCAGCGATCGCAATATAGGAGAAGATAGCGGCAGAAATCACGCCGACAACTAGGGGAATCATCGCATCGCTACTTAAGCCTGCGCCGACAACATCTTTTAATTCCACTAACCCCGCTAAGGTAATGGCGGGAATCCCTAGCAAAAATGAAAACCTCGCTGCGGTTTCCCGTTCTAATCCCATAAATAACCCCCCTGTGAGGGTAGAACCAGAACGAGATACCCCTGGGATTAATGCTAAACATTGCGCCAAACCCATTAATAAGCCATCATTCATTGTCAGCTTTTCAAAGTTACGTTGACGCTTACCTAGTTGTTCAGCCAATCCTAGTAACAGCGACATAAAGATAGAAGCGATCGCGATCGCACTTAAGCTTCTAATGGGAGAATTATCAAAATCGGGGATAAACTTTTTAATCAACAGCCCAAAAAAGACAATTGGCAAAGTTCCCAAAATTATCCCCAAGGCTAACCGCAAGTCATAGTCATTGTAATCTTTATGGGCGATCGCTCTAGCTGAACCCTTAATAATTCGCGCTAAGTCCGGCCAGAAGTACCACAGCACCGCCGCAATGCTACCTAATTGAATAATTGCTGTAAACGCTACCCCCGGATCACCCCAACCTAGAACCACAGGTACAACTTTTAAGTGGGCTGTACTACTAATGGGTAAGAATTCTGTCAGTCCTTGTACGAAACCTAAAATAATTGCTTGCAAAATATTCATTTGTTGCACCCCCTCACCCCCGGGCTGAGGCTGGGTGCTGAGAACTTGCAGCGGAAATGCAGCTACTGACAAAGCAGCAGATACCGCACTCAACATTAAAAATTGTTGTCGTTTTAATAGAGCCATTAGTCTACCTGCGATCGCTAATCATACAACCTATTACAAAAACAACTACCTGGAGAACTTGCCAGGATAATCACAAAACAAAGCTGTGGATTACCATGAATTTCCCCAAAGACGCGCCATTAATTTAGCACTCTCCCACTCAGAAGGTAGCTGTTAATAGCTAGAGTTTCTCAAAAATAGATGAAGCCTTAACGACAATTTTTTAAAGTTCGTGTGAATAGGTTGGGGATTGGGGACTGGGGACTGGGGACTGGGAGATGAGGGAGATGAGGGAGATGAGGGAGATGAGGTAAAAAGTAATTACTCATTACTCATTACTCATTACTCATTACTCATTACTCATTACCCAATGCCCAATGCCCAATGCCCAATCCCCAAAATTAATGTAAAATAAATATGCCCCTGGGGGGGATTTTTAAGTGTGGTATTTTAAGTAAGATAAAGTTTAGTAACAATTATTAAAAACATTGATTAATAATACATTGTCCTCATACGGTGCTCCTACCGGCTCTATAGATACTGAATTACAATCCATTAATCAAGGACGCAAAGGCATAGGTGAATTAGAGACGACACTCTCAAATTCTCCCAATTTGCCCATATCTCCAGCTTCTACAAAAGTTTGGTTAGTGTTTGCGGCGGCGGTATTTTTGGTATCTGTACCAGTATTTATCGAAGCGCCATTAGTGCGATCGCTCCCTAGTTTAAGTTTAGCGATCGCAGGCTTGTGGGTGTGGCTGAGTTTTAATTTAATGTCACGTCCCGCAACATATCTTTGGGGCGATTTGCTTTTAGGTTTTAGCTGGAGTTGGCTAGCAGGTGCAATTTACTGGGGATGGTTTCGCTGGGAACCGTTATGGCATTTACCAGTAGAATCTATTGGGCTACCCTTTGCTTGTTGGTGTCTGTTCAGAAATTGGGGCAAAGTTGGTAACTGGTTTTACTTAGGTTCCTTATTTGGTACAGTCTTAACGGATGTGTACTTTTATTTAGTAGATTTAATTCCCTATTGGCGACAAATCATGCAAGTTGAACCTGAGGGAGTTTCAGCAATTTTACAAAATGCTGTCATTCAAGTTAGAACACCTTGGGGACAAGCATGGGCGATCGCCTTAGCTTTAGTATTATTAACAACAGGTATTATCCCTCTACTTACTAAGCAAAGACATTGGTACGCCTTCAGTGGCGCAGTTTTAAGCACAATCTTAGTAGACAGCCTATTTTTATTAGCGGCAATTTTAGTATAAAAAAATAAGTAGTAGGGAAAATTAGGAGAAGCCTCTTAATTTAAAAAACAACAAAAATAGCTTTAATTAAACCGTTGGAAGTGGAAATTCAGCAGGTAATGAAGAAATTGGAGACATTGTTAAAATAATCAATAAAAGCTGACTATTTGGAGAAAAAGCAATGAAAGTTGCAGCCGCTAAAAAGATGAGCTTTGAAGAATTCATTAATTATGACGATGGCACTGATTTTTTATATGAATTAGAAAATGGAGAATTAATTCAGATGCCATTAGAAAGCGAGCTAAATCGCCGGATAGTGATGTTTTTAGTTGCTTATTTCTTACAATTGGGAATTCCATTTTATCGCTTGAGTACGAAAACAGAAGTTTCTGTGAATAGTCGGCAGGTGGGGGTAAGAGTGCCTGATTTGACTCTGTTTTCGGAAGAGTTAGCGACAGTAATGCAAGGCGCAAAGCGATCGCTGATTTTGATGGATATGCCGCCGCCGTTATTGGTGGTTGAGGTAGTCAGTCCAAATCAGGAAAGTCGGGATTATCGTTATAAGCGTTCTGAGTATGCGGCACGAGGAATTGCGGAGTATTGGATTGTTGATCCTATCGCCCAAAAGGTGACAGTTTTGGAATGGGTAGAGGGATTTTATGATGAGCGAGTTTATCAGGGAGAAAGTGCGATCGCCTCTTCAATTTTTGCTAATCTTCAGTTAACTGCGGCGGAAGTTTTGCAAGGATGAGATGTGATGAAAACGTTTGATGAACTTGTTTTAAAATATGTTACTTGTCCCCCTTCCCTTGTCTCTCTTCGCTGTGCTGTGTTTCTTTGTTTGCTCAAAGATTCAAATCCAACAATTGCGAGATAGCAGGTAATAACTTATGCCCAGTTTTTACTAATTTGGCAGAATTGGGTAAACTAGCCAGCGTACCAATCAAAATCTTAAACGCAGTTCTGGCTAACCTGTGTATATGTCCTTCCTCCGGATTTTTTCCCGCTTCAGCTAAAGCCATTACCTGCTCTAATGCTTCCGCTTTATCTTCAGGTTGTAATTCTCTATTCGCTTCAATTTCTGATTGCAACTGTTTCAGCAGGTTAGCTAATTTTGCTGCTTCTGGAGAATCTAAATTTTCAAGTTGGTTAATACTACTATTAACAAGGTCATTTGCTTCATTAATAGTAACTTCATTGACCATTGATTCGCTTAATTTTTCAATGTAGCTACCGCTAGTAATCACCACCATTTCATCAGTTTTAACAATTCTTCTTCTCTGTTGAGCAGCAACTAAAACAGCCTGAATTACAGAGTTTTGCGGTTGCAGTACTAACGCTTGTTTAAATTGTTCTTTTGCTGCTTCAAATCTTCCTTGCTCCATTAGTTCTTGTCCGTAACTCAGTAAAGCTTGAATAAATCCTTCCTGAGTTCTAATCGAATCGACTTTATAAGCTCTAGCATAAAGTTCTACAGCTTGGTCAAAATCTCTAATATCTATGCAAATTTCAGCTAATCTAAATAGTGCATCAAAATGGTTAGGATTAGCCTGTAATACTTGCTCGTAGAGATTGGCTGCATTTTGTAAATCGCTATTTTGAGATAACTTTACTGCTTGTTGATAAAGGCGATTAGCTTGCGAATCTAGTTTTTCTAATTCCCAAATTTCTCGCCTTAAAGGATATCTTTTGACTAACCATTTACGGACTAACTCAACTGTTACCTTATAGTTATTCCAACGTAATGGTAAAGAGATTTTTGGTGCTATATTTTGTAAGAAATCCCATTGCAATAATCGTTCTTCTGCTATGTGAAAAGGCTCAGTTAAAACTACACCACATTGCACCAGCAGTTTTAATGGTTCTCCCTTAGCTACAGAGGTTGTTTGTTGTTGAACTTCTGCTACCGCCGAGAAAATTACTCGCTCAGTAATCGGTAAACCATCTCGGAACCAAGCTAAACCAGCCTCACCAATTTCAATTGCTTCCTCAACAATATTTTGTACATCACTGCGAGTAACTTGCCAGCGTTGTTCTTCCCTCGCTTGCGAAAAAAGCGCAAAGCAAATTACTTGGGTAAAATAAGGATGTCCTGCTGACAATTCTAAAATTGCATCTATAGCATCAGGCTCATATTTGAGAATATTCTTAGCAGGTTTGGTAATTAATTGTTCTGCACTTTGTCTATCTAATAGACCAATTTCTCGATTTGGTGCTTGCCTAAATAAACTCAGTAAATTGGGTAAATCATCCAATTGTCTACCGATAACTGGAATGATAAAAAGTTCTTTTTGGGAATAAACAACCGATTGGAGACAAGGAAAAAATTCAGCAACAGAAGAATTTTGACCAGAATCACCTAATACATCAAACTCATCTAGCAAAAGTACCAAGTTTTTACCATTAATGACTTGATAAATTTGAGGTAAAAATTCATTGAAGAATATACCTGCATCTTTTTGCAGTTGTTTTTTTGTTGGTAAAGCAAGTTGGCGGCGATGTGGATGGCGATAATCATCTAAATAATCAATAATCTCTCTTGCTAGCTCATATAAAACCTCACTTAGGCACTTCTGACTTTTACCCTCTAGCGATAAAGGTATAAAGAAAAAGTTTTCTAAATCGATAAAGTGAGGAATTTGGGACAGCACAGATGACTTACCAATCCGGCGCTGACCGTGGAGTAAAATTACCTGTGCGCCTTGATTGAGATTGTCATAAATAAAATTGAATAGGTCTTCACGCCCAAAAAATAACTCTGGTTCATAAATTGGACGACCAATAACATACGGATTATCTTCCCAATTGGTTGAAGACACCATTCTCGCCAACTCCTCCCCAGAGGAAGTAGATCTAGCTTGTACTTTAAGCATACGGCACGTGATAATTACTTCTCAAGTAGGATCGCCCGCTAGTTTGCGAACAATCCAAACTAAAGACTGGACGATATCTCGATGCTGCCATACCCAACGAATCGCTTTTTTAACTGTACCTGCTTGTTCCCGGCTCATCAAATTCAGAAAAACTTTCTCGCGTCCGTCTAGTTGCGCTTCATTAGTGTTGTAGATTTCTTGGATTACCCACCACTCCATCATTGATGAATTAAAACTATAGACAGTTTTCCCTTCATCTAATGTGCGTTGAATTACGCCTCGTTCCTCTAAATCAACTAGTTCCCGGCTGCGTTGGCTAAAAACTAAATCAATATCACCTAAAGCATAGCGAGTGTTTCTGTTTAAGCGACCTTGCAACCGCACTAGGGCAATTAGCATTAAAAGAATCTGCTCTTCTTCAGTGGAAAACCTCCAGGTATCGCGGAAATATTGCTCGGTAGCGCTTTCAAAATCCTGAGCAAAAGACTGAATATCAGGAGTGTTTCCTGCTAGCAGGGTGTCATACAATAAATAACCCGCATTTTGCAGTAGTGCTGGGTGTCCATCGATAATTTCCAAAACTCCGGCGCGCAAACTTCCAGGAATGGGTATGGCCAGCTGATTATTAACTTCCGTAGCAGGTAATGGTCTTAATAACCGGAAGAGATAATGATTATACCACGGCGAACCCCCTGGTTTGATGGTCGGCCCCAATTCATTGAGGCGGCGAAAAGTAGTAACAATAGTTGAAAGGTATTTGCCTTCATTGCTGTGAACTGCCAAATCCCGAAACTCACTTAAGAAAGTGAGCATTTGGGTTTCGGTGTATTGCTCATTGGGTTGCAGCGCAGCATCATAATCATCTAACAGTAGCAACAAGAACTTGTCACGCTGCCCAATTTTACGCAGCATTCGCCGCAAGTCTCCCTTTTCTACCTTTTCTTCCTGTAATAACTGTTTAATATCAGCTTGTAGAGATTCATCATCTTCCGTTGCATCTTGTAGCAAGCTGAGAATTTCTCGCCAAAAACCAGAGGCGGTAAAAGGACTTATACCTGCACAGTTAATAGAAACAATCAACGCTTTCGATATATCTCTTCCCCGCGCTTCCCAAATTTTTGGTGAAGCAATATACCGCAATAACGAAGACTTGCCCATCCCAGGACTACCATAGATAGCCAAGTGCGCGCGGCGAGAAATTTGGTCAAAAGCAGTTCTAACTTCCGCACTGCGTCCGAAAAAGTATTCTGGTGGTACTGGGCCACCAACAAAGAAGGGATTTTGTGACATCAATGTAATTAAGCGAATACGCGTCTAAATTGCATAACTACTAATAAGGGCTGTTAACTGTTGACTGTTGACTGTTGACCGTTGACAGTCAACAGGCCTCACAATGGATTGTGCAACTTAACAGCCGAATAGCTTAGGTGAAGAGTCCAGGGTTGCAGAGACGCGATTAATCGCGTCTCTACTTAAAGGCTAAAATCGAGCTAGCTTTGGGTGGAATTTGACTCCATAGCCTTACAGCTAATTACATTATTAACTTGATGATGCGATCGCATCTTCCTGACGCGACAATTGGCGATCAATTCTGTAAAAGTATTGGCATTGAAAAAATGAGTAAAAATAAAACCATTACTCTATAACGAGGTGGATTATGGGTAAAGAAGAACAATTACTTGACGGCTGGCGAGAACTTACACCCGAAAAGCAGCAAAAGGTTTTAGAGTTTGTGGAAGCACTGAAATCTGAACCAGATGCAACAGCAATTATTACCGAATATATTCCACAAACGCCCTTAGCTAAAAAACTATGGGAAATTCGTAATAGAGCGATCGCCTCTGGAATACAATTACTCAACGAAGCAGAAATTGAACAAGAGCTGACTGAACGTCGGGGTGGATACCGTGAGTCGTAAGAAAACCTACATCGACTCTGGGGTTCTCATCACGGCTTTTCAAGGTATTCAGTACCAAGTAATCGCACTAACCAGATTATACTTCTGGATCAACACCCAAAGCACGCAATTGAGCAGTTAGGCGATCGGCTCTTTCCTCCCCAGTCAACAACAAATTCCCTTGCTCATCCCACCAGCGCAGCCAAGGTAATTCTAGATTCTGATATTCTCCCTGCCATATACCTAACTCTAATCCCACCTCACCACTTTGCGTCTATGCACTCCTTTGAAGAAACTAACTCAAGTTTTCAAGAGTCTGGTGTGTGAAAATTAATCTATGTATTTTGGGAGTTGCAACGATGGCTTGGGTAGCTGGCGAGCAATTGCAAGGTGGTAAATACACTGTTGAAAGGGAATTGGGAAGGGGACGCTTTGGCATCACTTATTTGGTAAAAAATAAAAATGGCGATCGCTTAGTCATTAAAACTTTAAACGATAGCTTGCTCAATTCCCTAAGTCCAGAGGATCGCGCACGACTGGAAACAATGTTTTGGCAGGAAGCTGTAAAACTAAGTCGTTGTCGCCATGAGCATATTGTGCAGGTTGCGGAACCTTTTAAGGAAAAAGAGCATTGGTGTCTGGTAATGGAATATGTAGATGGCGTAAGTTTAGCTGACCGTCGCCAACCTATACTTGCAGAAACAGAGGCACTACGCTACATCCAACAAATTGGCGAAGCTTTGATAGTAGTACATGAAAATCGGTTGATTCACCGAGATGTACACCCAGGAAATATATTTTTGCGGGTGCGAAATGGACAAGCAGAAGCGGTACTTATCGATTTTGGTTTAGCTCTCGATTTTGACCATATCTTAACCACAAACCGAACTAAAGAAACTTCTGAAGGATTTACACCACCTGAACTTTACGCCCAATATACTAAACCAACTGGGGCTTATAGTGATATTTATTCATTGGCAGCAACTCTGTATGTACTGATTACTGGAAAAACACCAGTTAGTGCGTTGAAACGCAAGATAGATAATGCTCGTTTAGTTGCTCCTAAAGACCTTAATCCTGAGATTAGCGATCGCACCAATCGAGCAATTTTAACAGGGATGAAGCTAGATCCCAAACAGCGATCGCAATCAATGCGCGAATGGCTCGATTCTTTGGGGTTGACTGGGGAAACTTCTCAGCCTAAGCCAACTGTACCGCCTAAGACAAAACCATCTTGGGAGCGAAACATCCAGTTGTGGGGAGTTGTGATAGCTGCGATCGCAGCTATTGGTACTTTACTTGCAGGAATGGGGGCTGTGATGGATAAATTAAAACCTTCTCCGCCTTCTAGCCCAGCTTCAGTGTATCCCAGCCCTTCATCTAGCAAAACACCGTAGAATTAGCTAGACTTTCATTGTGTATGGTAAAAAATTCTCCAAAAATGTATTTTTTGTGAAATACTGTTAAGTCATATAAAACACCCATTTACAGCTTTTTTAAACTGTTTTAACTACGAATTACAAATTACGAATTACGAATTATTTAGAGGTATTCATGCCCTGGATAGCAGGACAACAATTGCAAAGTGGCAAATATGTAATTGAGCAAGTTTTGGGACAGGGTGGATTCGGAATTACCTATAAGGCTTTGCATGTTGAACTAAAACAGACAGTTGTAATTAAAACACCTAATGAATACCTCAGCCACGATCCAGAGTATGACAAGTATATAGAGAGATTTATTCAAGAAGGGCGGATACTTGCACGTTTATCTCAAGACCCCCATCCTCATATTGTGGGAGTAATTGATTTGTTTCAGGAAGGTGCTACCCACTGTTTGGTAATGGACTTTGTTGAGGGAGAAAATTTATTTGAGGCGGTGAGGCGTAAGGGGGCTTTACCAGAAGCGGAGATTCTACCCTGCATCCGCCAGATTGGGGAAGCTTTGAGGGTAGTGCATCAAGCAGGTTTAGTACATAGAGATGCCCACCCTGGAAACATCATGGTGCGGAGAAATGGTAAAGCGGTTTTAATTGACTTTGGGATTGCTAAATCAGTAATTCCCTCAACTATCAGTTCAATTAACAAGGATGGTAATCAAGCCTTTGCGCCCTATGAACAGATGAGCAGCGGCAGTCGAGAGCCAACAGTAGATGTTTATTGTTTGGCTGCTACACTTTATTATGCAGTGACAGGTCAACGCCCCACACCTTCTCTAGCTCGCAAGCTTGATGATGTTTCTCTGACCCCACCTCAACAAATTGTTTCAAACATTAGTGACCGATTAAATCAGGTAATTCTCAAAGGCATGGCGCTAGAGGCAAAAGACCGTCCTCAGTCGATGCAGGCATGGTTGGCAATGCTAAAAGCATCAAAAGCTATACCTACACCGCGAGTTGAACCAGTTTATAGAACAGAAGTTCCTCATTTCAAAACTCCGCTAAAGTCAAAGGCTACTCCAGATAAACGAGCTACGAAACTAACTAGAATTATTCCTTGGGGCTGGTTAATAGGTGTATTATTAAGCTACCTACCGATAGGCTACTTGTTAGCAGCGTCTAACGCTCCGTACATAATTTGGGCTGTGGCTGTGGCTGTGGCTGTGGCTGTGGCTTGGGCTGGGGCTGGGACTTGGGATGTGACTGTGGCTATGGCTGTGGCTTTGGCTGGGGCTGTGGCTGTGGCTGTGGCTGTGGGTGTGGCTAGGGCTGGGGCTGGGGCTTGGGCTGTGGCTTTGGCTGTGGCTTTGGCTGTGGTTGTGGTTGTGGCTGTGGCTGTAATAAAATTACTAGAATCTTTTAGCAGATTTCATACTATTCTAATTTTAGCTAGCACTTCTACTCTAGGCTTGGGTTTGGGCTGGTTAGAACATAGGATTTTTAATATAGGTACATAGCTTACTCAAGCTTTAAAAGCTAAATGACAAAAGATTTTGTAGCTGTTGTATCCAGTGGAGAAACGATGTCTAAGGACAAGCCACTGCACGTCTACGCACCTTTCATCGGTTGATTATAGTGTTGAGTATGCGTTAAAAGTCATGATAGTTTTAAAACGTCCCTATTAATCATCTAGGAAAATTGGTGATATTCCTAGATGATTTTTGGTTACGAGGCTAGTCTTTTTCTAAGCTCTGCCTCTATTTGTTCACCACCGCTTACTACTACTCCCGGCTTCGCTCTCATCAATGTTAGAAAGTGTTGGAAAGCTTCTTCATCTTGTGGATGGGTTTTGATATATTCTTTTAGTTCTTTATAGGACAAATTTAGATAATCACTCATCTTATTAATACTTCTCCACTACTCAGAATCTCTACTTCAATTGTTTCGCCTACTAAAACAGCTATTCTATTGTTTCTTCTATCGTACCGAACTAACTCTATGTTCTGTAACAGATTGCTAGTGCGAATGCAGAAATCAAAGAATGCTTTGAGTTGTTCTATGGTCGGTTCCATTAGTTAGTGTTTACTTTTTCCTTTTTTACTAATATTAAAAATTTTTTACTTTTTGGCTAACTTCCTTGTATACCCCCGTTTTTCAAGACTGGTTTTTGAACGTTTTTGGCAATTGTAGTGTCCGAAGCAGCAATTGTAGTGTCCGAAGCAGCAATTGTAGTGTCCGAAGCAGCAATTGTAGTGTCCGAAGCAGCAATTGTAGTATCCGAAGCAGCAATTGTAGTATCCGAAGCAGCAATTGTAGTGTCCGAAATAGCAATTGTAGTATCCGAAGCAGCAATTGTAGTGTCCGAAATGGCAATTGTAGTGTGCGAAACAGCAAATGTAGTGTCCGAAATGGCAATTGTAGTGTCGGAAATAGCAATTGCGAAGCTGAAAACCCTATTTTGTGGTCAGAATACTACCTTTGCAGGGGTAAGGGTTGTTCTTTAGTTTAGCAATTCAATAAGAAGAGAGGCGATCGCACTTTCTCTGCTTTGTCATCAGGTAAAAAATGCGATCGCCTTTGCTGTTTACTTAGTTAATACCAAATTCATTGGCTTAACTCCTGCTAAATCTAAAATCTGCGGAATTAAGTCTTCTCGCTTCACAGCCATCATGTGGACACCTTGGCATAATTGCTGTGCTATCTGCACTTGCTCGGCGGCAATTTTTACACCTTCCTCTAGTGGGTGTTTAGCTTTAGCTAACCGATCAATTATGTGCTGCGGTATATTTACACCAGGAACGCACCTATTAATAAATTGGGCATTTTTTGCAGATTTCAACAGAAAAATACCTGCCAAAATTGGTTTATTACAACCTGCAGCAATTTTGTCCATAAATTTCTCTAGCCGCTCAAAGTCGGTAATTAATTGACTTTGGAAAAATTGCGCTCCTGCTTGTAATTTTCGTTCAAAGCGACTTTGCAAGCCTGACCAACTCGCACATTGTGGATCGACTGCTGCACCAACAAATAAATCGAGTGCGCCATCACTCAAGGGTTGCTCGTTACTGTCCACACCTTGATTGAGGTTGCGAATTAATTGCAGCAGGCGGACAGCTTCTAAATCAAATACACCCTTAGCATCGGGGTGATCGCCTGCTTTGACTGGGTCACCCGTGAGAGCTAAGATGTTACGGATACCCAAGGCATGAGTGCCCATCAGATCAGCTTGTAAACCAATCCGGTTGCGATCGCGGCAAGCAATCTGACAAATTGGTTCAATGCCATGTTGTAACAAAATTGCTGATGCCACTAACGAAGACATCCGTAATACTGCGCGGCTACCATCGGTAACATTGACGGCATGAACCCTCCCCTTAAGGGTCGCCGCCATATCAAGCATATGTTTTGGATCTCCACCTTTAGGAGGTGCTACTTCAGCAGTTATTAAAAATTCGCCTGCTTGCGCGGCGCTGCGGAAGGCATTCAAGACTGTCGGAATCTGGGTATCAGGCATAACATTCAGATTTCAATTTTCTTACAGGGTAAAGCAAATTACACCTAAAAGTGAAATCTTTAGAGAGGAACAGAATAGCCTAAAGCTGCTTTGACTTCTGCTAAGGTTTGGTTGGCAACTGCTTGGGCTTTTTGGCGGCCATCTCGCAACACAGACTCTAAATAGCCTTTGTCTGCCATTACTGCTTGATATTTCTCTTGAATCGGTTTGAGAGCTGCGATCGCTGTTTCCGTTAATAAGGGCTTAAATTGTCCCCAACCCATATTTTCGCATTCTGCTGCTACCTCTGCTTTATTTTTACCAGCCAACAGCATATATAGAGTTAACAAGTTATTACACTCTGGACGCTCTGGATCGTCAAAAGTTAAGCCCCGAACTGGATCGGTTTTACAACGCTTAATTTTATTGGCGATTTGCTCTGGTGTATCTAACAAGTTAATTCGGCTTAATTCCGATGGGTCGGACTTGGACATTTTACGGGTACCGTCGGTCAAACTCATCACCCTTGCACCTTCTTTGCGAATCAAAGGTGCTGGTAGCTTTAACACGGGCTGATCCGGTGTGGCAAATAAGTGATTAAAGCGATTCACAATATCCCGCGTCAATTCTAAATGTTGCTTTTGGTCTTCACCCACAGGTACAAAATCTGCTTGGTACAGTAAAATATCAGCAGACATCAGCACTGGGTAATCCAACAAGCCGACACCAACGTTTTCTCCTTGTTTTACAGCCTTTTCCTTAAACTGGATCATATCTTGCAGCCAGTTGAGGGGTGTAATGCAGTTGAGCAACCAGGTAAGTTCGCTGTGTGCCGAGACGTGAGACTGTACAAAGATAGTGGAATGATTTAAATCTAGACCACAAGCTAAATAGAGAGCCACGAGAGTATAGGTATTAGATGCCAACTCCTTGGGTTCGTGTGGCACAGTGATTGCGTGCAAATCAGCGACGAAAAGGTAATTGTCGTAATCACTCTGGGCTTCTACCCAATTACGAATTGCTCCCAAATAGTTGCCTAAATGCAAATTTCCGGTTGGTTGAACTCCCGACAGAACGCGCTGCTTGCCCATAAGTTTCCAGTTTAGTTATCTCAAATCCGCCCTATGTCCAGCGACGGTTACAAAACACATTCAATTTTGACATTTTCTAGATGCAATGGGCATGGGGCATTGGGTAATGGGTAATGGGTAATGGGTAATGAGTAATGGGGAATGAGTAATGGGTAATGGGTAATTACTTTTTCCCTCATATTCCCCTGCTCCCTGCTCCCTGCCCCCTGCCTCTTTAACTACACAGCAAATATCTAGCGACTTAATCAATAAAATTATTAATGCTTAGTTCAGCGAAGGTTAAAATTCTGCTTAAAGGTTCTAATTTTAGAGAATCTAATTTATTTGACTAGAAATTATAAGGCAAGAGTTGTCTTTTTGGTTCTTTCTTTCTGCCAACTAAATATATTGACTTTATTAGCATTTTGCTCTCAGCTATTGAAAGGCGATCGCTTACCAGCAAGCATGAATATTCCTGCTTTATATCTTCATGTATATTTAGACTTCTATCAATGAAGAGAAAATTTGACAGCCAATTATAAAAATTGGTCTTTTTTAGGCGATCGCTACAGGGTAAATACATCTATTTTTTAGCTAGCTTACCTATGAAATATTTTTTTCTGAAAAATTTTATACTGATGTTTATTTTGATTACTTATTTGATATAAGCTATAGCTTGTAACCTATTGTGTCTATCATTAAACTATCTTACAGATGTATATCCTTGGAATTGACGTGTTTTACAATACATGGTATTGTCTCGACATAATTTCATAGAAACTTCATAATACTCTCAGAAAATCCAGCTAATATAATTTGGCCGGGATCAGAGTATACAGGGTGAAATTACCAACTTATTGATTATTAACGGGGTGACTTGGAAATAATTTCTAAGTTAATGAGGAATTTCCTCACAATATTTTTACTGGCATCTATATTCTGTAAATCGTTCTCGATAATTTTCTTTTTTAAGAAAAAATATTTGTTGTTCTCTAGTCATTAATGACTCTCTTGGAGGTGCTTTTCAGTAAATGGAAAATATAGATAATAATGCTTCGTCAACTACGAAAGATGATGTCGTCAGCAACCAGATAGAGACTGAAGCAAAGGAAGAGGGAATTAACCCAGATGCGATAAGGCCAAATGATCCTTCTTATAACCGTCAGTGGGGTTTAGAGAAGATAAATGCATCCGCAGCTTGGAATTATACTCAAGGTAGTAAAAGTGTAGTTGTAGCTGTTGTTGATACTGGTGTTGATTACAACCACCCTGACTTAGCTGCGAATATTTGGACAAATACCAAAGAAATCTCTGGTAATGGCATTGATGATGATGGCAACGGCTATATTGATGACATTCATGGTTGGGACTTTGGCGATAACGACAGCGATCCAAACGAAAATTCCACCACCAAAAGTAGTCGCGGTCATGGCACTCACGTAGCAGGTATTCTAGGTGCTGTAGGAAACAACAACCTAGGCACTATTGGAGTCAGCCCCAATGTTTCCATTATGGTCACAAAGCATTTCCGCACCAGTGATTCAGTGGGGTATTTGTGGGATGTTCCCGCCGGCATTGAATATGCTGTAAAGAATGGCGCTAAAATTATTAACCTCAGTTTAGGCTCCACTTCTTTTGACCAAGCACAATATAACGCTCTGAAGTTTGCAAATGATAACGGTGTTTTAGTTATAGCTTCAGCTGGTAATAATGGTCTCAATAATGATGTGAATCCGTACTATCCAGCCAACTACGATTTGCCTAATATCATTACTGTTGCAGCTATTGATGAAACTGAAAATCTGGCTGTTTTCTCCAGCACTAGTTCCTCCAGTTATGGTGCTACAACCGTAGATATAGCTGCACCTGGGAAAAATATTTATAGTACCTTCGCTGATAGTAGATATGCTACATGGGGTGGCACCTCAATGGCTGTCCCCTATGTGACTGGTGCTGCGGCTTTACTTTTGGCGGCTAACCCCAAGCTCACAGTATCAGAACTCAAACGTGACATACTTGCCAGCGTTAAGCAAGTCTCGACTTTGCAAGGCAAGGTGGCTACTGGTGGATACTTAGATTTGTCTAAATTAACGCAATTTTTGTCAACAACAGCTCCTCAAGCAGCTAGTGTAACCAATAGCGAAATTGATACACCTGCTGCAGAGCCAGTTGCGACTCCAGCCGAAAATTCTGATGATGCTAGCGGTAGTAGTGATAGTGACAATATCTCTAACAATGCTGAGAATCAGACTATCTATGGCACTGTCGATAATGATAGCCTCACTGGTGGTTTAGGCAACGATACTATTTCTGGTAATGATGGTAATGACTCCATTGATGGCGGCGATGGTAACGACGTTCTGAATGGCGAAAATGGTAATGACACCATCACAGGTGGTGCTGGTGATGATACAGCCAATGGCGGCGCTGGTGGTGACAGACTCTATGGTGCGGATGGTAATGACAACCTCAATGGTGATGCTGGCAATGACAAACTTTATGGTGATGCTGGCGATGACATCCTCAATGGTGGTTCCAATAACGATACCCTCTATGGTGGTGCTGGCAATGACACTCTCATCGGCGGTAATGGCAAAGATGTCTTAATAGGCGGTGATGATAGAGATGTCTTAATAGGTGGACTGGGTAATGACACCCTTACAGGTGGTTTGGGAGCAGATATCTTTGTCTTTGATTCTCTGGCAGATAAGAAAGATGCGATCGCAGACTTTTCTAGTTCAGAAGGAGATAAAATTCAAATTGGTGCTAGCTTTGGCACTGACCTAAGCCTGTTCAGCTATAACAATATTACAGGTGCTTTGAGCTTTAATAATGTTCAATTTGCTACTCTAAATACTGATTCTATGTTTAATATTGAGCAGGATATTACTTTCTAAGCCAGCGTTTCCTTAAGAAACTGGTTTCTATCGTGTTTCTTAAGGAAACAGTACAAGAGAATTTCTTCCCCATTACCAATTACCAAGCAACTACCTGATTTCAGACATCCACATGTCAATAGTAGGGAAATTGCTAATTTTGGTCTTCATGCCATCTTCTATAATTTATAAAACCTGCACAAATAAATCTTAGGCATGAGACTGTGACAGAAACTGGAAGCTACAAAGATACTGTAAACCTACCCAAGACTAGTTTTGATATGCGAGCGAACGCGCTCAAGCGTGAGCCGGAAATTCAAAAATTTTGGGAAGAAAATAACATTTACGATCGCCTGTCGCAAAACAACCCTGGCGAATTATTTATACTACATGATGGGCCTCCCTACGCAAATGGCTCGCTTCATATTGGTCATGCCTTAAATAAAATTCTCAAAGATATTATTAATCGCTACCAACTGCTACGGGGGCGTAAGGTTCGTTATGTGCCGGGTTGGGACTGCCACGGCTTGCCCATTGAACTGAAAGTTTTGCAGAATATGAAGTCAGCAGAACGGCAAAACCTCACGCCTTTACAACTGCGGCAGAAAGCAAAACAATTTGCTTTAGAAACAGTCAATGACCAACGCCAAAGTTTTAAACGCTATGGTGTTTGGGGCGATTGGGAAGATCCTTATTTGACTTTAAAGCCAGAGTATGAAGCTGCTCAAATTGGTGTATTCGGGCAGATGTTCTTAAAAGGATATATCTATCGCGGTTTAAAGCCTGTTCACTGGAGTCCCAGTTCTAAGACTGCTTTGGCTGAAGCTGAGTTGGAATACCCAGAAGGTCACACTTCCCGGAGTATCTATGCAGCTTTTCCTGTTACAAGTCTTTCGGAAGCTGCAAAATCGCTATTAGGTGAATATCTGCCAGATTTGGGTGTCGCTGTTTGGACAACCACACCTTGGACAATTCCAGGTAACTTGGCTGTGGCTGTGAATGCAGACCTCAACTATGCTGTGGTGGAAGTTTCCCGCAAAGATGCAGAAACCCAAACTGGATTTAAGTATCTGATAGTTGCGGCTGATTTGGCGGAACGTTTAGCTGCCACTTTGGGACTTGAGTTAACCGTAAAAGCCACATTCAAAGGGAAAGATTTAGAACATATCACTTACCGTCATCCCTTATTTGACCGTGAAAGTCCAGTTGTAGTTGGTGGCGATTATATTACCACTGAGTCTGGTACAGGTTTAGTTCACACTGCCCCTGGTCATGGTCAAGAAGACTACATAGTTGGTCAACGCTATGGTTTACCTATCCTCGCGCCAGTGGATGATAACGGTAACTTTAGCCCAGAAGCCGGACAATTTGCTGGGTTGAATGTATTGGGTGATGGCAATCAGGCGGTAATTGATGCATTAACGGCGGCGGGTTCCTTATTGAAGGAAGAAGCTTACGCACACAAATATCCCTACGACTGGCGGACAAAGAAACCGACAATTTTCCGCGCTACCGAACAATGGTTTGCTTCCGTAGAAGGATTTAGAGAAGCAGCATTAAAAGCGATCGCTTCGGTACAATGGATTCCAGCCCAAGGGGAAAATCGCATTACGCCAATGGTAGCGGAACGTTCTGATTGGTGTATCTCCCGTCAGCGTTCTTGGGGTGTGCCCATTCCCGTATTCTACGATGAAGAAACTGGCGAACCCCTGCTAAATGAAGAAACCATCAACCACATCCAAGCCATCATCGCCGAAAAAGGTTCCGATGCTTGGTGGGAACTTCCCATAGAGGAATTATTACCCGAACCATACCGGAGTAATGGCCGTTCCTACCGCAGAGGTACAGACACAATGGATGTCTGGTTTGATTCTGGTTCATCTTGGGCTGCTGTTGCAAAACAGCGTCCAGAGTTGCGTTACCCCGCAGATATGTATTTGGAAGGTTCCGACCAACATCGCGGCTGGTTCCAGTCAAGTTTGCTCACCAGTGTAGCGGTGAATGGCATTGCACCTTACAAAACTGTGCTAACTCACGGCTTTGTACTAGATGAACAAGGTCGGAAGATGAGTAAATCTGTGGGGAATGTAGTTGATCCGCAGGTGATGATTGCAGGTGGTAAAGACCAGAAAAAAGAACCCCCTTACGGTGCTGACGTGTTGCGGTTGTGGGTGTCGTCGGTAGATTACACCTCCGATGTGCGTCTGGGTGGCAACATCATCAAGCAGCTCAACGATGTCCGAGGTAAAATTCGCAATACAGCGCGATTCTTACTGGGTAGCTTGCATGATTTCGACCCCGAAAAAGATGCAATTCCTTTAGCGGAGTTACCCGAACTCGACCGCTATATGCTGCATCGCATCACCGAAGTATTTCAGGAAGTCACAGAAGCCTTCGACAGTTTCCAATTCTTCCGCTTCTTCCAAACAGTGCAGAATTTCTGCGTTGTGGATTTATCCAACTTTTATTTGGATGTAGCCAAAGATAGACTGTACATCAGCGCCCCTAACGCTTTCCGCCGTCGCAGTTGTCAAACAGTACTAAAGATAGCTTTAGAGAATTTAGCACGTGCGATCGCCCCCGTGTTATGTCACACTGCGGAAGATATTTGGCAACATCTCCCCTACAAAACACCTTACAAATCAGTATTTGAAGCTGGTTGGGTGCAAGTAGAAGAAGCATGGCTAAATCCCCAATTAGGCGATTTGTGGCAAACATTACGACAACTCCGCACCGATGTTAACAAGGTGTTAGAACTAGCGAGAATAGAAAAACTCATCGGTTCTTCCCTAGAAGCGAAAGCTTTAATTCACATCCCTGACAAACAGTTAGGCGATGCAATCAAAGCTTTCAACCCTGCTAGCGGTAACGGTATCGACGAACTGCGGTACTTGTTGCTGACTTCGCAAGTGGAATTATTAGATTCCGCCGAGAAACTGCAAGGATTGAAATATACCGCGCAAACTGAAGACTGGACAATTGCAGTAGTAAATGCAGACGGCGAAAAATGCGATCGCTGCTGGAACTACTCAATCCACGTGGGAGAATCAAAAGAACATCCCCTACTCTGCGAACGTTGCGTTTCCGCTTTAGCCGGAGAGTTTTAGGGATTGGGGATAGGGTAATGGGTAATTGGTAATAGGTAATGGGAATTAATCTCCTATCCCCTCATCTCCCTCATCCCCATCCCCCAATCCCCTAAAATGAATAATGTAGGGGTTTCCACGGCGCGAGGAATTTGATGACTAATCTCTTACAAGAAGCATTTGCTGTGGTCTCACAGCTACCTGAAGCTGAACAGAATGCGATCAGCTCAACTCATTTTGCAGCAACTAGCCCAGCGCGATCAATCACTGCATAAAATACCTATAGATTTTATGCAATTCGCTGGTATTTCCATTAAATTGTTTGAATGTTGCGCCACAAGTCAGCCGCCACAAACCTCGATAAGTGACCAACATTAGTAGTGGCAATAACTATATTTGGAATGGCAAGGGTGACAGCTTGAGCTACTAAAATTATGTCACCGTCAATAGTTTTATCACCAGCTGTTGGTTGCCCTTGTTGACGAGCCTGCGCCCAAAAGATTGCAGCTTGCCTCATGGCGACTGTTGTGATGGGTAAATATTCTAATAACTGAGCTAATTCATCTAAACGAGTAATACCTTTAACTTTATTTGCTCTTAATAACTCTCGCCGCACTTCATAATCAGCAATTTCAGGAATGATCACTCGATTACTAGAAGAAACGAGTATTTGCAACCATTGGGCACAAGCAAGGCTTTCATGTGAGCGATTTGGGTTTGTAACTAAACCTATAGGGCCAGCATCCAACAGGATAACGCGACTCACCAAGTTACACCTTTTAACTCAACGGGGAATAATTTACGCTCAGATAATCTATCTTCATCTAAGGCCTGAATTAAATATTCTCCGGTTTCTTGCTGCTCATCGGTATCATCTTCATCCATCCAAGATTGAAGCAGATTTACCAACTTAGACTGGTTTTCTTTTGGCAGAATATGTTCTTTTAAAATCTGCAATGTATATGTCTCAATAGAAAGCCCTTGCTGTTGAGCTTGCAGTGTAATATACTGCTCTAATTCTGGTGGTAAGTTTAAATTTAATGTCATAAGTCTGTTGTAGGTGACACTTTATATATTAAACCTACCAAACCAGAAAAATGCAGATAACCTACGCAATACACAACCTCAGTTTAGCCGCATGAGGGCAGGCGATCGCTGCTGGAACTACTCAATCCACGTAGGAGAATCAACAGCACATCCCCTACTCTGCGAACGTTGCGTTTCAGCACTAGCAGGTACATTTTAAGTATTGGGGATGGGGTAATTGGTAATTGGTCACATTGGTAATGGGGATTTATCTTCTTTCCTCCTCATCTACCTCATCCCCCTCATCCCCCTCATCCCCCTCATCTCCCAATCCCCAATCCCCTATAACTTCTGCAACAACTCCTGAGTTAACTGTAAAAATGCCTTAGAACCAGGAGATTGCGGACTCATTAAAACAGCCGGCATAAAGCTATCAACAGCCTTAGCCACATTCACATCTACTGGAATTTGATTTTTACAAATTTTTTCTACACCAAAATCTTCAACAACGCGATGCATTACTTGTTTGTAGTATCTGCTAGTTAGAAGATTTGAACTCGACATACTAAATACTATACCCAGCATTTTTATATCGATTTTCGCTTCATGTTCATGACTATCTTTTAATTGTCCAATCCGTCTTTCTAACAATTGAATACCTACTACAGATAATGGTTCTGGTTTAGCAGGTAAAATATAGAAATCACTACAAGCCAAAGCACTACGAGTTAAAAGATTATAGCCAGGGGCGCAGTCCAAGATAATAAAATCATACTCTTGGCGAACTGCCTTTAAGATGTTATTAATTAACACCCTTTCAAACCGATTCCAAACCATTTCAAAATCTTGCTCACCCAACGCCACCGATTGTTGATGCAGCATTTCGGAAACGACAAATTCATCGTATAAATCGATATCTCCTGGTAATAAATCTAATCCAGGTAACTTACAAACATTGGCATGAACGATATCTTGAATCGTTAATTTAGCATCCGGTTCTGGTGCTATAACTTGGTCTATTAGATATCGAAAAGTCTTTCTATTTTTCCGCCGCTTGGCAAATTCCAAAGGCGACATCAAACTGAGTGTGGCGCTAATTTGGCTATCTAAATCTAGAACCAACACCCGCTTACCATGATACTTAGCCAAACAAGTAGCTAAATTGACTGTAATGGTGGTTTTACCGACACCACCTTTCATATTTGCAGTTGCAATTACATATCCCATCGGTTAAGTCCTTTGGTGACGCATCCCCATTTAGGTAGCGCACACCCCTCCTAATATATGGAAATTGTCGTTAAATTTAATATTTCTGGAATACACAAAGTACTCCAGTGATATTGCCGTGATTGAGGCAGTCAGAATTATAGCAGTGAGTAGCACATTACTAACAATTAAGAAAAAATTAGTTTTAGGCTAACGGTAGTTGAATTTTAGTTGCTAATAAACTTTGTAACCGTTGTAGGTGCGGCCCAACTTGGTAAAGTAAATCACCTTTTCCTAATAAGTAAGCTGCTAAGGCTGATGTACCACCTAAAATAATTTTGGAATCTGCTTCACTTCTAGTGCTGAGGGCAATTCTTCCTGGTAAATTAGCGCGAATTAGAGGGGTAACAATCCCAGCTTCCGGACGTTGAGTCGCAATAATTAGATGGATTCCCGCAGCCCTGGCTTTTGCGCCCAATCTTTTAATACTTTGTTCTAATGCGGTGCGAATTTCTTTTTCTGCCATAAAGTCTGCATATTCATCAAAAATACAGACAATACGAGGTAAAGATTGCGAGGAACGTTGATTATAACTACTCAAATCAGCACAAGCAGCTTTCTCAAACCTTTGGTAACGAGACTCCATCTCTGCAACTAACTCATCCATTAGTTCAATAGCGCGATCGCTATCCTTAACAATAGATGAATAAGACCAAGACATTTGCTCAAACTCTGGAAACGTCACCCGTTTAGGATCTACCAGGACAATTTTCAGGTGTTGCGGTGAATGACGATATAGTAAGCTGAGGAGGAGCGATCGCAAAAATTCACTTTTACCACTCCCAGTTGTACCCCCAACCAAAAAGTGACAGGTATTCGGATCGGATAAATCAGCTTCTATGAGTTCTCCTTCTAAATTCACCCCAATTGCAATTTTTACAGGTGCATTTGCGGGTAAAGGTTGCGGCTGAATATAAGTTTCAAAGTGAGCAATTTGCCGATCTGAACGCGGTAAATCTATGCTGACATACCCAGCTTGTGGCGCAATCAAAGGCGGATTTGCTAAACCTAACTGCACTTGTAAATCATTAGACAACCGCAGAATAGAATTGACACTCACGCCTAGATGGGGTTTCAGCTTTACTCGAATAAAAGCAGGCCCCACAGCAGCACCTTGATAATCAACTTTAATTTTAAAAGATTGCAAGGTAACAACTAATTGTTCACCAATTTCATCGCCTAACGTTGATGTATCCTCCTCTTCAATCGGCGGTTTTGGAGTATCAACTTCTGCATCTACAAAAAAAGTCTGACATTTTTGTTGCTGGGGACAAATTTCACACAAATAAGGCTGAGTCGTTCTTGGTGGTGAATTGGGGTGAGACTGTTCCCAAGTTAACCATTCTTGCATTTGTTGCAATTTATAGGGAATCAACTGATGCACAGTATTTTCTAGCTGTTCCCAAGAATATTGATACTCTTTAAATTCTGGTAAAACACAGTAAACTGCTGAGTCAACAGGTACTTTTTTCTGATGATGCAGCATATAACTATAAAGAGAAACCTGCGCTAATTGTGCTGATGGATCTACTGGTTGATAGGTTTTAAACTCCACTACACAAAGGCGATTGATCTCAAAATTAAAAACTAAGCAATCAAATTCACCCCTTATCAGTTGCTGCGTTCCATTAGGTAGCTGAAAGTAATGCTCAACGCTATGTTCTCCAGAGAGAAACGTATTACTAATAACTGTTTCTGCATTACAATAGCGCCGATTAATTACTAACAATTCTGCAAAGCGTTTAATCAATCCTTGTAATCCCTGCCAAACTTGTAAAAGTGCTGGAGCCTGACTAGCATCTTTCTCAACTGCCTCTTGTAGGTAGGGAAAAAATTCTAATTGATAAAATATTTGTTGCATTTGTGAGGCAACTTCCTCTACCTTTATCTGTGCTGCTTCAGATTTAAACAAAGCTTTAAATTGTGGTTCAATAACAGCTAATTTCACAAATCTATCGGCTAACTTATGAAATGGATTCCCAATGCCAATAACTGTATCTGGTGGGAAAAATATTGCCTTATCGCCAAATGTATGATTTAGATAGAATAAGCGGGGACACTCAAAAGCTAAACGGACTTTAGTTACCGTTAAAGATGAATTATCTGATGTTTTTTTTGGCTGTTTTGAGGTATTATTTCCCATATCAAAAATATTAATTACGGCATTGGAATTAGATATTTCTAGTAAGCGACGATGCACAGCCGCCAAATAAACCGTATCCATCGCCGCATATTTTAGCTGCTTATTGCTCAGAGGACGCTTTCCCCAATCACTTCCCTGTTCTTCTACATCTACATTCGAGAAATTGCAAAGTTCTGCTGCTAAAGTCTTCAGTTTTAAATTGGAAACTTCCAGCCGTTGACGAGTAATTTTTCTGGCTAATTGTAAAGTACAGGTAACATTCTGCGCTAGCTTACCTCCTAAATACTTTACGTCATAGCTAGCATTGTGAAAAATCTTCTCAATATTGGCATTACTCATGATTTGGTTAACAAAATATGCAGCCAAATCACGTTTATTTAAGACATCGAGAATATAAGCAGATACACCTGTTGAGTCTGTCGGGTCAGTTAATACCTGAATCAGCGATAATTTTGGATAGTAAGTATTCCAGTCAGCAGTTTCTGTATCTAACCAAAGAATTTTAGTAGATGCTAACTTAGCTATTAATTTCCGGATTTCCGCAGCTTCTGTCAGGTAGTGCATTGACTGAAATTTTTTTCAAAAACTTATAATGCAATTAAACAAATTAATCGGTCTTGTATCTTAGCTTTGGGGTTAATAATTTTCACTTTCTTTTCCTGGCATAATAGGTCAATCAAATGTTGAATTTCAGATTCTTTTATATCAGAAAAATGACTAACTGCTTGTGAAATTAAAGTAGGTACTCCCATATAGCCTTGGGTTGTGACTAGATTTAATAAAAAATCTTTAACTTTTCTTAAATCTTTTACAGGCTTAACGGGTTGTTTAGAAACAATTCCTAAGTCCTGCAATAAAATACATTGATCTAAGATTTTTGCTTCACGAATTAAATTTTGTAATTCTTGTAAAATGATAGTTTTCCCTGCAATGACTAATTCCTGTGCTAGTGCAGAATTAACCAAGCTTTGGTATGTTGCCAAATAGTGAACAGAAGACAAATTAGGTTTAATATGATGATGGTTGGTATGTATAAAAATCTGTTGATATATTTGATTACCAGCTAGTTTCGGTGTTCCTACTCCTCCAATGCGAATTAGGTAAAGGGTATGGCACAAATTTTGCTGAATAACTCTTTGACAAGCATTCATAATATTGAAAAAGCTTGTCATATGTGACTCTTCAGTCCAAACTATACCAATCCTTTCAAGCTTACCAGGCTTTTGATAGCTCAACGAAAAACTAGCAAACCTACCACTTAAGAGTTTAGTTTTAATTTCCTGTATTTGTAACGCTGCTAGTGATACTTGCATCATCTGGATTAAGTCAGGTGATGATAGTAAGGAAATTTTAGTAATTTTTTCCTGATTTTTTTTATATTCCTTCTCCCACAACAATTCAAACTCTGCTTGAGTCCTATCTACCGGAGGCTTGGGCGGAGTAATAATTATTGTGCCATTACCATTTGTTTTTTTTATTATATCTATACTAATTTCATCTGGTTTATTTAATAGAGAAACTTTGTGTTTTTGATACTCATTCCGACCTAGAATTAATGTATTTCTCGGTAGAGTTTTACCACCAGGAAAATTGTCCTCTAACAATTGCTTATTTAGGGGAAATATAGGTGAATCAGTTTTTGAATCTGCTTGTTGATGTAATGGTTGTAGCCTATAAGCCCAAAGAGATTCTGCTTGGTTGAGATTAATAGGCTTGAGTGCTACTAGCCGTTCAATTCTAGCTTTATCCGACTGTAAAATACGGCTAGCACACTGTTTCCAAGCATCCTTAACTATACTGATAATAATGAGAAAATTTTTAAGATTATCATTGTGAATAGTAGTATTAATATTAAATATTGGCTGAGGATTAGAATTCCAGTTTGATTGAGTTTCGACTTGATCAAAACATAAGACTATTGGTTGAGTATCAGTTGAGATTTTGCCAAAATTTGCTAAAATATTCTTCGCTGTATCTTCAGTATCAATACAATATTTAACTTTTAATAACTCCATAGATTCTTCACTTAAACTATCTCCTCTTAACCATTCGCAGGCTAAAGTATATAGTTCAGGGTCAGTTAAATCATAGAGAATCCCAAAAAATATATCAGGATTATAAATACTTGCCTGTTTATATGTATCTTTAAGATGTTTAATAAATTTTTGGCGATTATTGAGTAACAATTGCCATATACTGGCATTAAAAATACGCTGTTTGACACTGAGTTTAGTAAAGGCAGATAAACTTTTAAGCCACAGGATTAATTGAGATTCTTGTTGGCCTTCTGGTATTTTAATTAAGCTATCAACTGTATAACGTAAAATATGTCGCCAGATATAATCGTTGTCAGGCCAAGGACTAATATAAGCGAAAAAAGCTCTATCATTAAACGTCAGTTTTAGCCTACCTAGTAAATAACTTTTGCCAGAACCTGCATCACCTATAAGTAATACAGTACGGCTACGATGATCTCTTGCTACTAGATCTAATAATTCTTCAATATCACTGATAACTTCTTGATGAATGGACTCAACTACAGACTTTGCATCTTGATTTTCTGTCCAAAAATTACCTGTTCTCAAATTTACTAGGTCAAACGGATTAACTTCGCGTTTAATAATTTCGTTGATTGATGGCATACTTAAATTATTGTGAAGGAGCAAATTTGAATTGTGGGTAAAATTAATTATTGTCTGCTAGTTAATGCTGATAAAAAATAGTGAACCTCCAACATTTTGTGGAATACCTGCATCAACTTGTTCTTGGGTATAAAGTTTCGGGTCTAACAAAGTACTTAACTCAATTTGGTCATTCCTTTGCAGACGATATAGGACTTGATCTAATTCATCCCTTGAAAGCGGAGGTTGTAACTTTTGTCGCAGATGGAAAATAGGTAAATAATTATCTGTACCCAATTCCTTATCTAATTTTTCAATAATTTGTAAAATTTCCTCATCACTGAGATTACTAATTGTTTCAAAAGCTGACTCTGTCGCAATTGTTAGTGAAGTAGAAACTTCTTCTGGCTTCTCCCGCAGAGTTTTTCGTAAAAATCGTAGGTAATTACCAAGTAATTCCAAACTGATAACGGGGTTAGTGCCTTTGTTAGGATTGTAATCATCTCGTAAAGACTCAATTCCTCTTTCAGTCAGCCAAACTTCGGCTTTAGTTTTTTTAATTCCCCATTCAGCGTCAATCAATCCCCGTTCACTCAGGGTTTTCAATATCACATCTCGTTCAGCTGCTTTTGGCGAGGTGATTTTGCTGGGGGTGATTTTCCCGGACGCTTTACTTATCTTGTCCAGTACCTTAAGTTCTTTGTCTGTGATGGGTACTTCTTGGGCTGGATCAAGCTTCAGCAGAGCTTGACCTGGCGGTAAAATTTTAACTGTGGCAATCTCACGGGTATAGTCTACCAGTTCGCGATCGCCCAAACTTTTACAAATTTTGTTTTTATCACCTTTAAAAACATCAAAGGTGCTAGCGCTAAGATTAGAGCGATAATTGGGAGATCCCAACAACTTGAGTAGAAACTTTAACTCGTTCGTTTCCATACTAGTAATCTTGCCTGTATCTAATTAAGCATTAAGCACTACTCTAGCTCGAACAGCAAAAATTGACACACTTTTCTGATCGTAGCACTATATTCTGTGACTACGGAAAAGTGTGCGATCGCATATACACCATTTCTAATTAATTGAGTAAATCTAACTTCTCACTACTCATAGCTTGATGTAAAAAGCCTAAAATTTTACCAATAAAATAAAGATGGTGCGTTAACTAAGCAACGCACCATAAACTATGGGATAGAAGACAATTTATTTTTTAGTATTCTTTGAATTTCTAATTCCTATCTACCCGCTTTTGCACTAAATATTTTCGCTTAAACTCTTCTCAAAGCATTAAAAGCTTTATTACGCAACCCACCTGGTAACAACGACAAACCTAAACCCGTCCAGGCTTTAGTATTAGAAAAAGACTTACCAGCCAAAACAAACTCTCTACCAGATTGGATTTCGCCTTTTTCAATTAAACGCAAACCCAATATTAACTTTGCTTCCGCAAGGCGATTTTTTCTAATTGACTCTAATTTTTCGGAATCAAACTGATAATTTTGCAGGTATTTAATCTTATCAAATAAATAAGGAATCGCTCGATTAATGCCTTGCTGTTCTGCATGGCAACGATATTCCATTAATAATTCCGGTAAATAATAGCCTTTTTTACCAGCCAAAGCTAGCCGCACAAACAAATCATTATCTTCGCAATTTTGAATATTGGGAAGCATAAAACCCAATTCTTGCAATGTTTGGCGACGGAATAATGTTGCGCCTACTTGAAAGCTTTGGTAAATAAAAACTACCTCTAGTAAATTATCAACAATACCAGCCGCTAATTTCTTTCTACCCCAGCGACGAGAATTTTCCTGAGTCATCTCATCATCCCGGACATTATTAATATCGATAATCCAGTGGTCAGTACCAACAAAATCAATCTCAGGATTTTGTTCAAAAATGGCAACAGTACGCGCTAAAAAATCAGGTGTTAGTCGGTCGTCGTCATCAAATTTGATAAAATACTCGCCACTAGCCGCATTAAAGCCAGAGCGCATATTATTACTTTTACCAATGTTTTGTTGATGACGAATATATTTAATGCGGTTATCTGTATACTGTGATATCAACTCAGGTGTACCATCGCGCGAACCATCATCACAAACAATTAATTCAAAGTCTTGGTAACTCTGGTTGATAACGCTCTCAATAGCGTAATGTAAGAGATGAACTCTATTAAAAGTAGGAATAGTAACAGAAATTTTTGGCATATCACAATAATTTTAGAAATAATCTTATATATATGATATAAATATTTATTTATAAGTATTAAACGATATTTCTAAATTTATTTAGTACTTTTTGACCAAATCTATTCATCTTTTTTTGTAGGCTAGGAGGTTTAAGATGTTTAGGTTTTAGTTCTGGATTTTTGAGGAATCTGTAATATAGAAATTCATGTGCATAACGTATATTAACATCTTCTCCTTGACACAATCTTTGAAATTCCGAGGATGAATAATTCATATAATGTAGGCGGCGAATTGGTTTTAAACCTTCTTGATTGTAGAGGATATTATTAATATTAGTAAATGGATCAGCATCTGCACAATTACCAGTTCTATCTTGAGGATCGGGACTTAGAGTAAAGTTAAATATTGGTCTATCGCTGCGCCAACTCATATAAGTAAACAAGTCTGCATCACACCACCAAGAATGCTCATTAATATAGGTATACTCTTGCTGATTAGCTAGCAAGTCTCTAAGACTGTTTATTTCTTCATCTCCAAAAATCCCACGTTTTGAACCGAAAAAACTAGAGCAATGTAATTGAGGACGGATGTGAGATTCTGGTAAAGAAGTTTTGTTTTCAATTACTGAAAAATTTAATGCTGCTACAGAAGGTGATTTGCGGTGTTCCCAGTCATCAAATATAAAATCATAGTCGTCTAATTTATTTACAACTTTATCCAGTGAACTCATTGCTAAACTATCAGCATCATAAAATACAAATCTTTCAAACTCACCATCAAAAGCAGACATTTTTCTAAATAGATTGCTTTTTCTATACCATTTATAATGCCCTTGAATTTTGTTATGGGCTTGAGGATGAAGATTCCATATTTGATTATAAAATTCTTCCCAGCGTTGCATCGAAACTTTGTCTTCAAATAAAAAAACATTTTTTCTAGACGCTATTTCCGACCTCACCTTCTCTAATTGCTCATCATAGGGAATAATACAAATAGGAATATCTGCATTTACATTGACTTCTAGACTGTTGAGCAGGGCAACTAATTGATCATAAACGACATCATTAGCAAGAGTATAAATACCGAATGGAGCCATAATTATTAAACCAGAATAATTAAATAATTAAATTTTCTTATATTGAGATTCTCTGTTATTATTTTCACTATAAACAACGGTTTATAATAAAGTACATAGTAAATTTACTGTTATTGTGATTCATCAGTAATCTCCTTTATATTGACTTTAATATATAGGAATTTTATCAGCCATATTAAGGAATACTTGTGATGACATATAACCTGGAATTAGGTCATTGTATATATATCAATTATTAATCTAATTCTGAGACTACCACTTAAATGAATATCTTAATGCTATCTGCTACCTTTCCCTATCCACCAACACGGGGGGGAACACAGGTGAGGACGTTTAATTTACTTAAGTATTTAAGTCAACGCCATAGGATTACGCTGTTAACTCAACGTGATGCTACTGTTACAGAAGCGGAAATCATAGCATTACAAGATTGTGTGGATCGTCTAGTGGTATTTGAACGTCCCCCAGAATCAGGAACCTCTGCAGGAATATTCCAGAAAATTCAACGCTTCAGTTCATTTTTGCAACAGGGAACACCACCAAGTGTGATCAACCGTTACTCTACTGAAATGCAAGAGTGGATTGATAACTTTGTAGAGGCGGGAAAATGCGATGTCATTACCTGCGAACATAGCGTAAATGAGATTTATGTGCGATCGCACTTCCAAAAACAGTTAAGAACTGTAGTTAATATTCATAGTTCGGTATACGGTAGCTGCTATAACCAACTCGCCACTGGGATTTCCGAAAATAAGTTGAGGGATAAAATTAATCTGCCACTTTTACGCCGTTACGAACAAAGCTACTGCTCGAAGTTTTCTGAAATTGTGGTGACAACGGCAGAAGATAAAATCCAATTACAAGAATTTAACCCTCATAGTGAAATTACAGTGATTCCTAATGGCGTTGATTTAGTGTCATTTCCCTACAGAATTCACGATCCAGCAGGAAATCGCTTAATTTTTATCGGTGCAATGGATAATTTGGCAAATATTGATGCGGTATGCTTCTTTAGCCAAGAAGTATTGCCAGAAATCCAAAAAATTTATCCTGATACAACTTTGGATATTGTTGGTAGTCATCCAACCCCAGAGGTTTTAGCACTAAAAAAACAACCGGGAGTTACTGTAACAGGGCGTGTACCTTCAATGGCCGAATATTTACATAAATCAACCGTCTGCATTGTACCAATGCGGACGGGTTTTGGCATTAAAAATAAAACTCTAGAAGCAATGGCTGCTGGTGTACCGATAGTTGCAAGCGATCGCGGTTTAGAAGGGTTAGCCGTAGATGGTTATAGTACACCTGTACGAGCATTGAGAGCAAATACACCAGCAGAGTATGTCAGCGCCATTACTCAACTATTTGATCGTCCACAACTGAGAGCCGAGTTATCTATTAATGGCAGAGAACTGATAGAAACAGAATTTACCTGGGATATAGCCGGTGAAAGCTATGAAAAAGCTTGTTGTGGAAGTGATGGGAATTATGAAATTTGAACTATTGCTGATTCATAATTGGATTATTGCTCCATTGTCGGTACAGTAAAAATTCTGCTACCAATAGGAATCCTTGTACTAGGTTTAGCTAGTTCTGTTGTCGTGTTGGTAGGATTAGTAGAAGGATCACTCAGGTTTTCAGATAAGATATTGAGTTGCTTATTTGTAGAAGAACTTGAATTATTATCTAGAGATGGCTCAATTGGATTGATACTGATAGATGGTTCTGTAGATATAGGGCTAATCTTATTAGTATCGTTATTATTTGATTCTGCTGCAGTTTGCGCTTGGCATGGCATTACAGTCAAAGCAGAAATTGAGGCTATAGCCAGTGCAATGATGTTTTGACAGTTGTGGTGCATATTCTTATTGATGTGATGAGGGATGAGAATTTGAACAAGGGAGATGCACTGAACTCTTAAATCAGAATTTTTGCAAATTATTAATCTTGCTGGATTGGAGTTTTTATCTGGCAATTTACTGTGAACACAAACTATGTTGATGATAAATATTGCAACTTCACAACAACCTTCTATTAATTAAAGTTTTAAGTTGTTAATTGAAGAATTAGTGTGTTGAAAACGCACTATTTTTTTATCTATCTTGTTTGAAAAATCAGTTTGTGCAACTAACAATAAATATACTTGTATAGTTGTTCTTTATATAAGAGAAAAATTACGGAATTTTGCACATAATCCGGAATAATCACTTCAAATCCTGGTTCGTATATTTATCAAAATCAACAATAAATATATAAAGTATTAAATAATGAATTATAAAAAATTGTTTTATATCAATTTAGGATAAAGATGGATCACGACAAAAAAATGCTGAAAGTCTTTACCTCAATAGAATACTGGCAGCAAAATCTGATTGCTCTATCACAGTGATTGATAAATCAAACACAAGCAATTCTTCTAGGAAAGCCAGTTAGTTGCTGTATCCCCTAGGAAACCCTGAAGGCGAATATATTGATATCTACATACTTGCAGCCAGACTGTGAGGGTTCATTAATCTGCAACTGGATCGCAACGAATTTCAATCATAAAACCATCAGGGTCATAGAAGTATACACCTCTACCTGTGGGACGGCTAACTGGGCCATGAGCGATCGCAATTTGATTGTCTCTAATTACTGCTACTGCTTGATCGAATAATTGCGGATCGATATCAAATGCTAAGTGGTATGCTCTGGTAAAAGACTTTTCCGGATTGGGATCTGGTGGTGATAAATCTGGTTCCCCAAATAAATCTAGAATTGTGCCATCAGGAGTAATGAAGTTAGCTACTTTCCCCGCAGCGACAAGTTCAACCAGGGTTGCGGGTACTTCATCACCTGTAAGTTCATGTAAACCTAAAATATTGCCATAAAAATGTCGGGATGCTTGCATATCTTGAACGTTGAGAGCAATGTGATGTACCTTACGTAGAACACCGGGAGCTAAGACATTGTTCGCAGCACAAGAGCTAGATAGCATGGCAGAATCAACTTCCCTACAAAGATAGAAGATAAACTTTTTGCTCAAAGTTTATGCTTTATCCTAAAAACTTACCATGCCTTTCGATTATTCTTTAGACTTTGCCAAGATTAATTTTCGCCAACATCCTGAACTCTATCGTGTTGGTAAAGGTGAGCAGGGTGTACTTTTGGTAGAGCCATATAAATCGGAAATTCTTCCTTTCTGGCGATTTAAGACCCCAGAGATTGCTAAAGAGTCGAGTGAGAAGATTTATGAGATTTTTTTAGTTTATTTAGAAAATAATGATTTTATTGGTGCAGATATGGCACGCAAGTTTTTACAAATGGGTTATACGCGATCGCGCCGTTATGCAAATCATAAAAGCGGTAGGAAATATAAATCTAGTTCGACAGAAGGAAGCCAGAAAAAAGAAATTTTACCTTATGATGTAGACCCAGTTAAAGCAGAATCAGCAGCAATATTTAAAGCCAAGTGGATACAAGCCAAGACCAATGAAAAGTATCTCCAGCTTTTAGCTAAACATAAACAAATGTATGAAATATAGGACTTATATTTTATTTTGGAAATCCACGTATTGGAGAGGCACAGCTAAAGTCTTGCATTAGGTGTAGGTTGGGGAGCCACTGTGTTGGACGGGTTTCCCGGCTTAAAGCAAGTGGCGTTTGAGCAACGCGAAACCCAACATTAATTCGCATGTTGGGTGTCATGCTTCACTACGTGACGCTAACGCACCTCTTCAAACAATTTTCGTGAATTTAATGTTCAAATATATCTTTAAATTGTAATAAATCTAAAGTCACGATTGTGGGCAGAACTTGAAAACATTCTTGAGCAAGCTGCCAACGCTCTTCTCTTTGGAGCATGGCAATTAGTTTATCTCTAACACTAAGTAAATAGCGCACATCATTAGCAGCATAATTGAGCTGTTCTCCAGATAAATTAGCAGCATTACCCCAATCAGAACTTTGAGCGCTTTTATCCAGTTCTACTTTTTCTAATTCCTGAACTACATCTTTTAGTCCGTGGCGATTAGTATAAGTACGCGCTAGTTTACTAGCTATTTTGGTACAAAAAACAGGCTGAACAGTAATACCTAAGTTGTAACGTAAAGTAGCAATATCGAAACGCGCAAAGTGAAATACTTTCTCGATATTGGCTGCTTCTAACAGTTTTTGTAAGTTTGGTGCTTCAGTTTGTCCTTTAGCGATGCGAATTGCAGTTACTTGCCCCCCTGGGTTACATAATTGGACAAGACAAAGGCGATCGCGCTGTGGTAGTAATCCCATTGTTTCCGTATCCACGGCGATCGCCTCTGATTTTAAATACTGGGACAGCGCAGCGTCACTCAGGTCGCGATCGCTCACTTGAAAATCTTGTAATGTCATGAATCACTCAAGAATAATTGCAGTGCCCAACAGAAGCAATTTCTATGAGACACTACATTATTATTGTGCAAAAAAAGCAGAATTTCTAGCCATTTCTCAGGTGACCGGAAGAGGTAGGGGGAAAAGGAGCAGGGAGCAGAGGGGGAAACAGAAAAATATTATCTCTTGTAAATTGGATAATTTATTTTCTGGAAGTCTCTAATGCAGTAACTTCAGCCTATAGGTTCGTTGTTAAGTGGTTTCAAAGAGTAGCTGCAAAAGCTTGTACGCAACTCAGAACTCAGCACTACCATGACGACTGTGAGAAACTTCTGGCAAGCTGCACTAATTAGTTTGCAAGAAAATCTGTGTGAGATAGACTTCACCTTTTTGATTAGCAGCAACGCCAATCCCGGTAAGATTATATTTTCCTTTGATGTTCTTAAGATGCCCTGGACTATTGAGCCAACCAATCACAGCTTGTCCTGCAGGATCGCTATATCCTTGATTAAAAGCAACATTTTCGCCTGCACTTTTGTAAATAATCGGTAGAATAGTAACTCGTTTCTCAAAACCTTGATGGCTAAAAGGAACTTTACCATTAGCCATATTTTGGCTATGAATTCTTGCCTGCCGAGTGATATTTGCATTCAGGGTCAACTTTGATAAACCCTTAGAAACACGATATCGATTAATTTGGTCAAAAACTGATTTTTCCAGTGCTGTAGTTTTAAAAACAGTATTTGATGCAACAACCTGATTTGAAGCGATCGATAACGGTTTATTATTAGGGTTTTTTTGTGGAGAACTGTGTCCTGAAATCGGAGTAGTTGTTAATCCACTGGCAAGGACAAGCGTACTTAAAGCTATGCCAAAAGCAGTTTGTCGTAACATGGAAATTACTTAATGTATAGAGTTATAAGACCTCTAATCTACCTTATTCTTCCTAGCAGAAATACGAGGATACTATTAAGGCTTGATGAACTTAGAGAAATTTTGCAACTGCTTTACAGTAAATACAAGTAATCACCTCCAAGTTTATACACTAGGATAGATGTAGATGTTTCAGATGCATTAAGTAGCTTAACGAAGTGATAGCTGTCCCTGAAAAGATAAAAATTATCTGAATCTTTAAAAAAGATAATGTAGTATCTTCTAGACAAATGTCATAAGCACTACATTTTTCATTAAATAAATTGGCATAAATAAATATTTACGATTGATATCAGAGGCTGTTGCGAAGTGCTGAAGAATCAGCCAGCAGATATGACCAAGATTTGCAATACTAACCCCAAGGTATTGACAGCCAGAAATCACTTGCAACTTTGAATTTTATAGCCTGCATCGTAGCCCACTGACTGAAAAGTTCTGAGTCCTAGAGTTGAGGCAGTGCGGGGAGGTTCTTTTCGTTGTAGCAACTGGCATTGCTGAGTAAAAATCCCATTGAAACTTTCATGTATTGCATGAAATTTTTTCATGGAGACTACTTCATAAACTTTGTTTATGTTGCTCTCTTGGTGCTGTTGACTATCTATTCACACTACATACTGAGAGACATTTTTTACAGCCTGAACAAAGTTTCAAACACCCTTTTATAAAACAATCAAGGGGCACAATTATATGTGCTATTTGCTAGATACTTAATTTAGCGAAAATACTTTATATAAAACTAATATTTGAAATTTAAAAAAAGTAATTATACTTTTATTTCTTCTTCCCTGTTCCATACCTGAGCAAGTAATTTCAAGAATCAAAACGATTTTGATATATAACAATCATAAATTTGTTTATTAGCAACACTTCTTAAAGCTAATCAAGGTTTTTATCGGTGAATAATAGATAAATTTTAACGATAAAACTATTATATGTAACATTAATATAAATTTATTGCTGTTTTTAATACAATCTGTGAGTGTCAGTAATTTCTTGGGAAATCTAAGGATAACCTAGAATTTCTGCTGACTTAACTTTGTAATTAAGGAGCAAACCCTTGATACAAGAACACTCCAGGCTATCGGTATCTGACGGAGAAAATCACCGCTCACGTAATTTACTGATTCGATTTATTGTTGGTGGCACTACCCTTGTAGTTAGTATTTCTGCATATTTTAGCTATCAAGCAGCTAGAAATATGACGCTCAGTGATTTGAGACAGAGTGCTTTTTTAGAAGTACAGAGAGGAGGCGATGAAATTCAGGAGTGGTTACACGTCCGCCAAGTAGAAGTAGAAACCTTGGCTAATACTCCTACTGTACGCTCCTTAACTTGGTCTATCGCAGAACCTTATTTAACCGCAGAAGTTAACAGGATTAAAGAATTTTTCTTTTTCCAAATGGTTAACCTAGATGGCTCATTTGCTAATACCAAAGTTGGGCCTTCAAATAAAAATATAAAGGATAGAGACTTCTTTCAAAAAGCGATCGCAGGTAAAAGCAATATTTCCGATCCCTTTATTAGCCGTTCTACAGGAATTCCGTTAATTGCGATCGCGACTCCAATTTGGGCAACTAGTCCGCAAGCTGGTTCGCCAATAGGAGTTTTCCACGGGAATGTGAAAGTCGATCATATCCAAGAGGTTGTCAACTCGCTATACTACGGCCCCAACAGCTATGCTTTTGCGCTGAATTCCCAAGGACAAGCGATTGTCCACCCCAATTCCGCGTTAATGTCAACCATCGAAAAACCCGCACCTAGTTTGCTGAAAATTGGCGATCGCAATTTAAATGCGATCGCGCAACGGATGGTAAACAAAAAGCAGGGAATTGAGTTGATGGAAATTGATGGTACTCAAAAATATGTAGCTTATTTGCCGTTAAAATCTGCTAATTGGTCAGTGGCTTTGGTAATTCCCCGCCAAAATATCGAATCTCGGCTGCAATTCCTCGATGCGATCGCCTTAATTGTCGGTGGGCTGACAGTCACCATGATTACAGTATTGTGGAGAGTACAAGCATTTGAACAAGCTGAACTTAAAAAATCTAAAGCAGCAGCCGATACAGCTAATCTGGCGAAAAGTGAATTTTTAGCTAACATGAGTCATGAACTGCGAACACCCTTAAATGGGATTCTCGGTTGTGCCCAAATTTTACTGCGTTCTCCAGCTTTACCTGAGTCAGAGCAATATCACGTCAATATTATTGAGCAATGTGGTTCTCATCTGCTGACTTTAATTAATGACATTTTGGATTTATCTAAAATTGAAGCTAAAAAGTTAGAACTGCACCCCCAAGATGTGCATTTACCTTCTTTTCTGCAAGGAATTGGGGAAATCTGCCAGATTCGGGCGAAACAAAAAGGTATTTTGTTTATTTATGAACCTGCAAGTAACTTGCCAACAGGGATTCATGTCGATGTCAAAAGATTACGTCAAGTATTATTGAATTTGCTGGGAAATGCCATCAAATTTACAGATGCGGGTAAGGTGAATTTCAAAGTTGAAGTCATCGATCAACCTCCCAGTGATGAGCAGATAGTTAAACATCAGATTCGTTTTACTGTAAAAGATACGGGAATTGGTATAACTCCCGCAGAATTAAGCAAAATTTTTCTGCCCTTTGAGCAAGTAGGCGAGAAAAAGCGCCAAGCTGAAGGTACTGGGCTGGGTTTAGCCATTACTCGCCAATTGGTACAGATGATGGATAGCGATATCCATGTGCAAAGTCAAATTGGTCAGGGGAGTAGCTTCTACTTTGAGTTAGAGATTCCCACGGCTCATGATTGGGTACAGTCTGCAATGACTGTATCAGACAAACAAATCATTGGCTTTGAAGGAGAAGCCTACACCATCCTGATGGTTGACGATCGCTGGGAGAATCGCACAGTAATTACCAACCTATTGCAACCACTGGGTTTTAATGTAGTAGAAGCCAACAACGGTAAAGAAGGTTTAGAAAAAGCGATCGCACTCCAGCCAAACTTAATCATCACAGATTTGCTGATGCCAGAAATGGATGGCTTTGAATTGATTCAAAATCTGCGTCAGACCCCAGAAATTCAGGATGTCAAAATTATCGTCTCTTCCGCTAGTGTCTTTGAAGCTGACCAATATCGCAGTCTGCAAGCTGGCGGTGATGACTTCCTCAGCAAACCCGTACAGGCTGATGAATTATTGCAGCAATTAGCTAACCACCTTAATTTAGTGTGGATTTATAAGCAATCTCAAGCTGAAGTAACAGCCAAAGAATCTACCACAACCGATAGCCAATCTCCCCAATTAACGCCTCCCAGCACAGAAGTTTTGCAGGAACTAATTACCTTAGCTAGTAAAGGTAACTTCAATGCCATTCTCAAGCGGGCCGATCAACTAGAAGACACAGACATCAAATTTGCGCCATTTGCTAACGAACTCCGGCAATTAGCTAGGCAATTTGATGAAGATTTAATCCTCAATTTCTTGCATCAATACGCAGTGGAAAAAGTATGAATAATACTATAGGAGAGCCTTCTGCTCAAGGAATTATTTTAATAGTTGATGATAACCCCGCTAACTTACAGGTTTTATCCAGTTTTCTCGATCAATCTAACTTTGAAGTTTGGGCAGCGCGCAGTGGTGAGAAAGCTCTTCAGCGATTAGAAAATGGTGATTTACCTGACTTAATTTTGCTAGATATTATGATGCCGGGTATGGATGGGTTTGAAACTTGTAAATATCTCAAAAGCAATCCTCGTGTCCAAGATATTCCGGTAATTTTTATGACGGCTCTGTCCGAAACAGCGGATAAAGTCAAAGGCTTGCGATTGGGAGCGGTAGATTATATTACTAAACCTTTTCAGCATGAAGAAGTCTTAGTCAGAATTGAAAATCATCTGCAACTGAGAAACCTCACCAAGGCTTTAATCTCCAAAAATGCCGAATTACAAAAAACTCAAACTCAACTGATTCAAGCTGAAAAAGTAGCAGCTTTAGGTCAACTAACAGCAGGAATTGCTCATGAAGTCAATAATCCTATCAATTTTATAGCTGGTAACTTAAATTTTGTGGAACAGTATGTACAGGAAGTGGTTAGTTTACTTCATCTCTATCAAAAACATCTACCTGATCCACCGGATGAAATAAAAACCGCAATTGACAAAAATGATCTCAACTTTTTATTAAATGATTTATCGAAAATTATTCAGTCTATGCAAGTGGGTACGAGTCGAGTTACAGAAATTGTTTCATCTTTAAATAAATTCTCACGACACAGAGAAGCAGGTAAGAAGCTAGCTAATTTGTACGAAGGTCTAGAAAGTACAATAATGATTCTGGGACATCGCTTCAAAAGCAATGGTCATCATCCACCTATTCAATTAGTTAAAGAATATGCTAATTTGCCACTGATTGAGTGTTATCCTGGCGAAATTAATCAGGTTTTTATGAATTTAATTTCTAATGCAATTGATGCTATTGAAGAAACATATAAAAATAAAGACTTTAATGAAATTGCTCAAAATCCTGGTGTCATTAAAATCACAACTGAAGTAATAAAAGAAAAAGTTATTATCAGAATCGCAGATAATGGAGCAGGTATCAACAAAGCAGATGAGTGTAAAATATTTGATGCATTTTACACCACAAAGCCTATTGGCAAAGGCACAGGACTTGGTTTATCTATTGCTTATCAAATTGTAGTTAATAACCATAATGGTAAGCTTACATATAATTCCATAGCAGGTGAGGGGATAGAGTTTGTTATTGAACTACCAATCCGATAGTATCAATTCTATAATTTTGGGTTGTAGCTAAAAAATTATTACCATTTTCAACTATCAAAACCTGACAATAAAAAAGCTCCCCATTAGTGGGGAGCTTTTTTATTGAGCTAAAGCTTTAGTATTAGCCGTTGATTGCAGGAGCAGTCAACGCAACAGGAGCAACTTCACCAGCAGCTAAGTCTAAGGGGAAGTTGTGAGCGTTACGCTCGTGCATTACTTCCATACCCAAGTTAGCGCGGTTGATTACATCTGCCCAAGTAGCGATGACGCGACCTTGAGAATCAATTACTGATTGGTTGAAGTTGAAACCGTTCAAGTTGAACGCCATTGTGCTGACACCTAAAGCGGTAAACCAGATACCGACTACAGGCCATGCAGCCAAGAAGAAGTGCAGAGAACGGCTGTTGTTGAAGGATGCGTATTGGAAGATCAAACGACCAAAGTAACCGTGTGCAGCTACGATGTTGTAGGTTTCTTCCTCTTGACCAAACTTGTAACCGTAGTTTTGAGATTCGGTTTCGGTGGTTTCACGCACTAAGGAGGAGGTTACCAAAGAACCGTGCATTGCAGAGAACAAGCTACCACCGAATACACCAGCCACACCTAACATGTGGAAGGGGTGCAACAGAATGTTGTGTTCTGCTTGGAACACGATCATGAAGTTGAAGGTACCGGAGATACCCAAAGGCATACCATCGGAGAAGGAACCTTGACCAATGGGGTAGATCAAGAATACTGCGGTAGCAGATGCTAAAGGTGCAGAGTAAGCTACGCAGATCCAAGGACGCATACCCAAGCGGTAAGACAATTCCCACTGACGACCTAGGTAGCAAGCGCAACCTAGCAAGAAGTGGAAAATTACCAATTGGTAAGGGCCGCCGTTGTACAACCACTCATCTAAGGAAGCTGCTTCCCAAATGGGGTAGAAGTGCAAACCGATAGCGTTGGAAGAAGGAACAACTGCACCAGAGATGATGTTGTTTCCGTAAATTAAAGAACCTGCAACAGGTTCACGGATACCATCAATGTCTACTGGAGGAGCAGCGATGAAAGCGATTACAAAGCAAGCGGTAGCAGCTAGCAGGGTGGGGATCATCAATACGCCGAACCAACCGATGTAAATCCGGTTCTCGGTGCTGGTGATCCATTCGCAAAACCGATCCCATACACTGGCGCGAGAGCGCTGTTGTAAGGTTGTTGTCATTGTTTTATGAGTGCTGATTTTTTATGTATTACGGTAAGCAACTTTACTTACCTGTGTAATCACCATAATGGTACTATTGAGATTTGTAAAGAGTAATTAATTCAAAATTATTTATCAAATGTATAAGTTTTTATTATTTTTATTTTGAACAAGCAAGGTTAAAAATTTTTTTCGTAGAGTTTGCCAAGAGTCAAAAGTCGAAACATTTGGCTTTTGATTCTTGACATTGAACCTTGGACTTTTTTCTCAAAAGGGATTGTAGATCAAAGAAAAGTATAGCCCATTTTCTTGCCATGTGTTCTCCCTAGATTCTACAGATACTAAAGGAACACCCCAGTCAAGACGTGCGGTGAAGCGATCGCCTTGTGTCCACCTTAAGCCCAAACCAACAGAAGCCAGGGTGTTAGGATCTGGGTTTGCTCGATTAGAATTATTCCAAGCCACACCAAAGTCAACAAATGGTGCCAGATGCAACGTACTACCGATTTTGGGTAAACGAAGAATTGGTACTTGAACTTCTGCTGAAGCAAAAGCCCCATTATCCGTTAATAAATAATCTTGGCGATAGCCTCGAACCGTATCAATACCACCTAAACCTAATTGTTCCAAAGGCAGCAAGCTTTTTGATGCCAACTGTGTATTTACACGTAATAGTAGCAATGTTTCTGGAGCCAATAATCTTGCCCATTGTGCTTGTCCTTGCCAAGCAAAAAAGCGGCTATCAGGCCCATCTTGATTAATCGTCGCATCAAACGCACCTATACCTAAATTAAATTGCGATCGCAAAGCAATTACTTCCCGACTGTTGCGGGTTGTCCATTCTTGGAAAAATCTGATTGCAGATATGCGTGTCCTTCCTTGCTCGTCAGCTCCCAATGAAGGAAAAGGTAAACGTTCACCTTCAATATATGTAGCTTCACTCTCGCGCCGTGAAGCTGTCAAACCCAAAGCCAATTCTTGTGTAGGAGTTTGAATAATCGGCTGGCGGAAGGTAATCTCGTAGTAACGGGAAGATGATTCAATATCGAGAATATTGAAAGGTTCTTCAATAACATTGCTCGATGTAGTGCCAAAATTGAAAGAGAGTGTACCGTTACGGGCATTGAGCGGTAATGTATAACCAACATCAAAGGCATTACTACCATCGGTATTAGTGTATGCAAAATTAAAGCCATCTCCAAATCCTAGTAAGTTGGCTTGATTGATTTGTAAGCGGCGGCGAAAACTACCAACACTAGGCGATCGCCCATTATCTAGAACCACTTGAGCGCTGAAGGATTGTGCTTCCCGCACCTCAACTTGTAATACACTCACACCAGGACGAGATCCGGCGGAGAGTTCAGCAGATAAGTTTTGGATCAAAGGATTCAACTGTAATAGTTGCAATGCTTCTAGCAACTGCTCCCGATTTAGCGGTGCTTTGGTGGCGATCGCGAGACGGCTACGTACATAATTAGAGTTCAGTCTGCGAGTACCAGTTACCTGAATTTCTTCTAATTTACCTTCAACAACCTGAATTTTAATTACACCAGATTTGATCGTTTGTGGTGGAATATAAGCACCAGAGGTAATATAGCCATTTCTTACATATAAATCAGTAATTTTAGAACGAGCCTGAAATATCTCAGCCAAAGATATTGGTCTTTTGATAAATTCTTTGGTTTCTGCTGCTAATTGTTCAGGAGTAAATACAGTACTACCAACAACCTCAAATCTTTCTACAACAATATTTTCTGGAAGATTTTCTGGTAAGGTTTGCTCGGGTACTGGAGTGGGGTTAGGAGCAGGAAGAAGTTGTTCTGGTGGTGGTAATGGTTGTGGTGGTTTAGGTAAAGGCGTTGGAGAAGGTACAGGTGGTTGTACATCTTGTGGTGGTGGGAGCTGTTGCGCCTGGATGGAATTAATATTTGAGATTTGTGAACTATTAATAGTTTGAGCTTTTGCTGATTTAGCGTTGATGTTGGCAAGCAACACAAATATACTCAGTTGTAATAACAAGACTCCATACTTATGAAGTAATTTATCGCTCATCATGGTTTAGGGCTATTTCAACTTACATTAAGATTTAGTAAAAAGCAGCTGACATTACAAGATAGCAGCTAGCTGGATATTTACTGACAGTAAATTCATCTAAGTTAAAAAATTAAAGCTTAGACTCAGTTTACAATTAGATTTTCACTATTATCCGCTATAATTACGAATTAGCAAAGAGAGTTGCTTATAATATTTAAAACAAAAGATTAACTAAAAAATACCAAAATTTAGTTTTATTCATCAACTTATAATTAATTGCCAAAATTGCTTTATTTTAGAATTTGATATTTTTCATTATAGGGAAAACTGGCAATTAATTATATTCTTATTAATGGATGTCTTATGGCAAAATATTACTAATTAACCAATAATATTTTTTCGCAGATTCAATTTACAAAATAAAATTTTTATAACTGCTACTAAATATCTAGCATTTTATAAAATATCTAATTTGTATTTCAAATTATATTAATCTCTTGTAACACGGGAATTTTGTACGCTAGAGTTAAACCTGTTAAATGCCATATATTCACTATTAATCATGGCTGGTATTAAGATTAAACCAGTAATAGTAAATATTTACAAAGCTGAGGATAAGTGGCTTTACATTTTTATTTCAAAGTTTTATGAAAACTAATCTCCAACCAAGAAAATGTTCATTTTGATGAATTAATAACTGTTTGATTACATCATGCCATCAATAAAGTGCTAATTAAAAACAATCCCAAGGCTGCCTATATAAGTCTTTCTATTTCATTATTCACACTTGATACTTCAGTCTTCTTTTACTATTTGATAATTTTCATAAATATCCCTCGCTCTCAGCAAATTTCCGCAAGCGTGGTAAACATTGACGTTGATAAAAACTGCTTAAAGTGGGAATAGATAAACCGAATTCTTCAGACAATTCCTTCCAACTAGCTTCTGGGGGTAGACGTTTCAAAATTAATACCTGACAATTGACATCAGAACGTCCTTTAATATAAGCACTGCGGAGTTCTCCTTGAGAGTCAGCTTCCGCCCATATTCTGACATTATCTAACATTGGGGGAGCTTCAGGGGTAGCAGCTAGATTATCCACAGGATCAATAGTATCGCTGTTGTCACCCGAACCCGATTGTCGAATTTTCAAAGGTACTTTGATTGCTTGTTCTCTCTGCTGGCTTAAGTAAAAGTCTTGGAGTCTACGTTTTAGGTAAGCATTCAACCAAGTTACAACACTACCATAATTAGGGTCATAGGCTTGACCTGTCCTAGCTTCACAAATATTGCGACAGAAATATAACCAAGTTTGTTGGAGTGCGTCATGATAATAAGGAGTACTTTCACGCCAGAGCCTACTTGCAGTCAAACGAATGATTTGCGTGAGCAGCTTCTGACGCTCTTTACTTCCGGGTGGGTATTCACAAGCTTGGGCAACTAAACAGCGCAGCTGTTCATCCAATTCAACCATAGCAATCTAGATAAAGAAAGCAAGAATATTTTAATGCAAATATTTCCCCAAAAATCTATTATTTCCAGCTTGGGCAACTTTTTTTCTTTTATGCGCTTAAATGAATAAAAAATTGCCATTTATATGATTAGGCAATAATTGAATTTCTGAAAAAGAATATAATTTTCTATATCTCTGCTTCTACTTTGATTATGCTCTAAATTAACTGTTTAACCTAGATAAATGTGAGAAATATATTGTTTCAAGGTATATATTATTTTTACTTTCTATAAATAGCTATATTTGTTATTGCAACTTTAGCAATGCATAAAACAATATTTATTGACTAAAACCATCAATTTATTCATTGGTTACTATAGAGGCATAGCTATTAATAGCGACAGTCTCCAGACTGGAGGTAATAGTACAGACCAATTCTGGATTATAGCTGCTGAAATACTTAACCTGAATTCGATATCAGATTAAATTTTCATTATACTATTTTTTTACTTCTGGGATTTGTCAACTTGCTTGCGCGGTTTCAGACGTTTAATTTTGAATAAATCTCCTTAACCCAAACTGATGTTACCTACTTGAAGAAAAATGAAAGGGAAAGGTAAAGCTTTGTAATTCCTTTTCCCTTTGTATCCTGAATTAACAAGTTGAACTATAACCCTAACCAGGAAAAGAAACTCTCCCACCAGGAAGTTGTCAAATCGCTGACATTGAAATTCATTTTGCGGCGGATATCTTGAATATTCCAGTTCGTTAGCTTGGCTAAAGTTTGCGCTTCTTGTTCAAAACGCTTAGTTAATGACTGCTTATATTCTCGCCCAGCCGGACAATTTAGGTCGCCTGTAAACGGATGTTGTAAGATGTAACGACCTTGAAAAGATTCCCGGTTAGAAGTTTCTTGGAACATTGGATCTTCGGGGAATTTGTTGCGGGTGTAACGAATATGCAATCGACTGATAAACACATTACTACTAGGAACAGGTGGACGAAAACCACGAGGTAATGTCCGGTTATTGCGAGAATCATCATCCAGCCAAAATACACCTGCTTGCTTGAGTTCCTCTAAAGATAATGGTTCGGCAGAACAAGGATCGCAACTACTCATATCCCAGGCATATTCTAAGAAAGCGACTTTCCTGTCTTCTTTAACATAGGAAGTTTGGAACATGGACTTATAAAAGTCACCAAATTCACTTTTGATGAACACCGGAATATTAGCGTCAGAAGGAACTTTTACTGTGCGATAGTTAGTAGTTTCTGCTTGCCCTTTGGGAGATAAAATGTAAACAATCACATCTTGTTCAGCTGCGGCGTTAATCATACCTAAACGAATTGGCAGCATGAACCTAGGTGATTTGTAGAATATTTGCAGAGGACGGAGTAACTGATAGCCAGATTGCTCAAATTTATCTAAATTGACTTTCGCTACAAAGAATTTCATGGAAGAGCGAATGTATGGCTGAAGTAAGTCTTTAGCTCCCTTAGGAATTTTGTAGCCATTTTGATTAAGCCAGGTTTCCAAACCTCCAGACTCTTTAGCGCTTAAAATCACAATATCGTATTCGCCAACATTGAACCGCGCCTCAACAGTAACACCTAAATTACTACCGCCCCTTTTACTTGAAATCTCATCTCTGGCTGCGGCTCGAGGTGCTGCTTGTGGCATATTTTCACCTTCGTAAACAGGAGCGCAGGGATCTGAATCGAAATATTCTACTAGTCGTGGCGCGCTAAAAGCATCAAGCCGTTCAATAATTTTGGGTTCAGCAACACGAACTTGGTCTTTTTGCAAGACAGTCGGTACAGGTACAACGATCGCAAAATCTTTGACTGCACCCTGAAAATCATTAGCCATTGTCAAGACAGTGCGATCGCCATCTCGCGCAATTACTACCTGAGAAGCTTGATTATAAAGTTTGCTATCAGCTTTAGAAACATAAAATCCACAAAATGCCCATGCTGTAGGCGTAAAACACAGCACAGCTATCAATGCAATGACTATGGAAATTAAGAATCTTAAGGGTTTCATATTATTTTTCAATTGTGTTTAAGAGGCTAGAGATTAGTACCGCCGTGACAAAAAGAATACAGCGTCAGCATTTCCTTGAGTTGTAATGGTTTGTTTATTTGGGCATTGGCTGATTAGGAGCTAGGATTTAAGGAATTAGAGATTTGAGTGTTATCGGGAACACTAGCGTTATCGTCTTTTTTCCACCAAGAATATTCTGGGGCTGACCAGAAGGCATCAAACAAAATAGTTAATGGTGCTAAGATAAACAGGGCCCAAAAAACTGCGCTGGAAATAAAGAAATAGTTCCGCAGTATAAAAGTGAATATGGCGATGCATACTGCCCAAACTAGACGACCAACTCGAGCATTGGGAATTGAGCGCGGATCTGTCACCATAAACAGGGCAAATAACAACAAAGACCCACTCATCAAACGATGCCAATAAACATCCCAAGTCCAGCCTAGCCAAAGATTGCGAATAGCTTCTAGCAGAGAGTAGGAACCCAAAAAAGCAGCTGTCGTATCCCAGCGACCAACTCGCTGCAAAATCATGCCACCAGTCCCAAAAAACAATAGTCCATACCACCAGTCTTCTCCCCACTGTCCTGGCGAAACCCAGGCATCAGAGGTGAGCAGCAAGGCAGTAATAATACCAAAGTTGCCAGGATTGAAGAAATGTTTATTACCAACTTGGAAAAAAAATTTACTAGCGATCGCACTTGCTGCGGCTAAAGCCATTGTCGTCCAATGATCGGCCCGCAACAGCAAACTGAGTCCCAAGGATGTAATTAAAGCACTGCGAAGATTGATGTTTTGTTCTTTACTCAAAATCGAGGACAACATCCATTGGGTTAATAGACAAGTCGCGATCGCTACTCCTATCAACTCCGGCCGCAATGTCCAGTCCCTTGTCCCAATTCCCAAAGCTAGGAACAAGGACAGAAATAGAATTTGATAATCTCGGATATCATTAAGTAACATTACCCGCATATTCAGGGATTACGCGCAGATTTTTCCCCAATCTAGACGGATCAATGCTGAGATCATAAGGTTGTTACAGTTTTTGTTACAAACTGAAGGACTAACAATAGAAAGTTCCGTATTGTTAACCAGTAGTGAAATTGCGATCGCCTTGATGTGAACTAATGTTGCATATCGATTCGCTACAATGCAAAAACAGATTGCTTCCATAGCCTTTAACTTATGCTGATCCGTCCTGCTACGCCAGCTGACGTGCCCAAAGTTTTACCAATGGTTGCAAAGATTTGTGCTTTGCATGATGCTTGGGACTCTGCCAAATACGGGTTTTTACCCCATCCAGAACAACGATATCAAAACTGGTTGGGAAAGTTGACAAATAGCGATAGCAGTGCATTTCTGGTAGCTGAAGATGAAGAGAATTTAGTGGGGTTCCTAGTAGCGACAGTTGAGCGAGAAATTCCTATTTATCGCTTAAAGGAATTTGCCTTTATCCATGATATTTGGGTTGAGCCAGATTATCGTCAAAGAGGTGTAGCACGGCAAATGGTAATACTGGCTGTTGAAATCTTTCAAAAAATGGACATTCATCAAATCAGGCTAGATACCGCAGCAATTAACGAAGCAGCTCGGCGGTTATTTGCATCTTGTGGTTTTCGCATCAGCACTATAGAAATGCTGATGGAATTAAGTCAATAACTGTAGAGACGCGATTAATCGCGTCTCTACTTAAAAGTCAAATGACTAATGACTAACTAGCTAAAAGCGTTTTTTCTAGAGGAGTCCAACGGAAAGCGCGATCGCCACCTCTTTCAATCACTACTTTTACTTTTGGTTCCAAGCGTGGTAAAGCTGTCAAAAAGTCAAGTTCCTGATTGGAAAGGATATGCCCTTCAATGATCCACAAAACCAGTCCTTTAGACTTTGGCGGTAACTGTTCTAGATGAGAACTGATAATAGGTGGCAAATAGTATACATAACCTACTGCTGCACCAGTACCAGTACTTTTTTTACCTAGATGAGGTGGTCGGACTCCATGAACTCCTGTGAGATAGGCCGCCAAATCTCCTAGTCCCTTAGCCGTAATGTGGAGGGTTTCATACCCAGTTGCGCGCAGTCGGCGACGGTACCGACCTTCATAACCCCCTTCTGGAGGAACATAAACACCAAGAGAACCAACTTTTTCTAGTTCGCGAATGAAAGCGTTGCCAGTGGTAAGTAGTGCCATAGATATTCGTTCTATCTCACTTAGATATCTCTATTATTTACTGTGAACTGCTAAATCCGTTTCATCAATTAATTTATGATCTAGATTAGGTTTCCTTGCTGTCAATTCATCCCTTGATATCGCTTCTCTGTAAATTTGATACCTCTGGCTAGGGTAAGGGGATAAGCAAGTAGGGAAGTAAGAACAAATTCTGATTACCAATTACCGATTACCAATTACCCAGTGCCAAAAAAATTTATAGACAAATATAAATAAATCATTTATATTGTTAGATTGTGACCAAATACGCAAATTAGACTGCCCTCTTATTGGCATTCTGAGCTAGTGTGAGCATCAAGGGCTGATGACTTGACTCCAACAAGGATGAATCTAGCTGAGATATGCCGAAGACTGGTACACTAAAAAAGCTTTCGGGTCAAATACAGAACTTATGGCTGGAAAATTCAACCCCAACCCTAAGTTAGAGACTACATTCACTCCTGTAGTCCTGAAAAAGTAGGCAAAACCTTGAACAATAGTTTAAGGTATTTTAGTCGGAGTAGAAACTGAGCAGTAATGTTGGTTTAATCGCATTACATCAGTCTTAGTTAAAGGATACTGGGTGGCAAAAGCTGCTTAAGTCCCACTACGACACGGCTGTCGTCTAAAGTTGGGAAATCCACTCAGGACGCTGCCTCCAGAAAGTGCCTAAGCAATTGCTCGGATGAAAGCATTGCTGCACAAAGTGCAAAGCTCTAAAGCCTTGCCTTGATTCCAGAAGTTACCCTTCCCGTAAGGAAGGTGCTTATGGCTGTTCTGGTGAACTAGTGAGTGAAAGTAAACGGATTCACCAAACAGTAAGGACATAATTTTTTGTGTCCCAGAGAAGTTGGAGTAGCCAAAGCAGCTATAAATTTCGGAGGCTGATCCAACCTTGCTCTGTGTGCAAAATTTATGTCTTTTAGAGTCCGATGCCAAGGTTAGCAACGTAGATAAGGAGAACCAGTTACTGTGTCTGTAGGTATTCTCGGCACCAAGCTGGGCATGACCCAAATCTTTGACGATGCAGGAGTAGCAATTCCTGTCACCGTTGTGCAAGCGGGCCCATGCACCGTTACCCAAGTTAAAACGAAACAAACTGATGGTTACGCTGCCATTCAAGTTGGTTTTAGCGAAGTTAAACCTAAGGCGCTAAACAAACCGCTTTTAGGTCACTTAGCAAAATCATCTGCCCCAGCGTTACGTCATTTGAATGAGTATCGTCTAGATACTGCTAGCGATTATGCTTTAGGTCAAGAAATTAAAGCAGATATTTTTAGTGCAGGTCAAATTGTAGATGTAATCGGTACAAGTATCGGTCGTGGCTTTGCAGGCAACCAAAAGCGTAACAACTTTGGTCGCGGGCCAATGTCACATGGTTCTAAAAACCATAGAGCGCCCGGTTCCATTGGTGCTGGTACAACCCCAGGTCGTGTCTATCCAGGAAAACGGATGGCAGGACGCTTAGGTGGTAGCCGCGTCACAATCCGCAAATTGACAGTAGTACGCGTAGATGCAGAGCGCAATTTACTGCTAATCAAAGGGGCTATTCCTGGAAAACCAGGCGCTCTCGTAAATATCGTGCCTGCCAAGCAAGTTGGGAAGTAGTCAAGAGTCATTATGTTGTTGTCATTAGTCATTAGTCATTGGCTAAGGACAAGTGACAAAGGACAAATGACAAAGGACAAATGACAAGGGACAAGTGACAAAGATGGTTCAGAGTATAGTTAAAAATTGGCAAGGAGAACAAGTCGGAGAGACTTCGTTTGATTTGCGCGTTGCCAAAGAAGAAACAGCGGCTCATATTGTACATAGAGCCTTAGTTAGACAACAGACTAATGCTCGTCAAGGAACTGCTAGTACAAAAACCCGTTCTGAAGTAAGAGGCGGTGGTCGCAAACCTTGGCGGCAAAAAGGTACAGGTCGCGCTCGTGCAGGGTCAATCCGTTCACCCCTATGGCGTGGTGGTGGCGTAATCTTCGGGCCAAAACCCAGAGATTTTGATTTAAAAATGAACCGCAAAGAGCGGCGCTTGGCACTGCGAACAGCTTTTGTCAGCCGCCTTGACGATTTAATAGTAGTAGAAGAATTTAGCGAACAGCTATCTCGCCCCAAAACCAAAGAATTAGTTGCAGCACTGGCCCGTTGGGGAGCTGCACCAGAAGCTAAGACACTTTTGATTTTGTCGGAAATTGCGGAAAACATTAACTTGTCAGCCCGCAACGTAGAAAATTTAAAGGTAATTGCAGCAAATCAATTAAATGTTTTCGATTTACTGCACGCTGACAAAATTGTAGTTACAGCCTCAGCAATAGAAAAAATTCAGGAGGTCTACAGTGCCTAACTTCGACCCCCGAGACCTCGCCGACTTAGTACGTCGCCCAATTGTGACAGAAAAAGCGACCATCCTGATGGAGTTAAACAAATACACTTTTGAAGTAACTCCTAAAGCGACTAAACCAGAAATTAAAGCTGCGATTGAAGACTTATTTCAGGTCAAGGTTGTCAAAGTCAATACTTTGAACCCACCACGGAAAAAAAAGCGTGTGGGCAAATTTATTGGTTACAAGCCCCAATATAAGAAAGCGATTGTCACTATCGCATCTGGGGATGTAGAAAAGGTTAGACAAGTTCTATTCCCAGAGGTCTAAAACAAAGATGGGTACTCGTTCTTATCGCCCCTATACCCCTAGTACTCGCCAAGTTACAATCTCTGACTTTGCGGAAATTACTAAAACTGAGCCAGAAAAATCGCTCACTAAGTACGTACATCGTCCAAAAGGACGAAATAATCAAGGGCGGATTACAAGCCGTCGTCGGGGTGGCGGTCACAAACAGCTTTACCGCATCATCGATTTTAAAAGAGATAAGCGTAACATTACAGGTACAGTCACAGCCATTGAGTACGATCCAAATCGCAATGCGCGGATTGCCTTGGTGTTGTATGAAGATGGTGAAAAACGGTATATTCTTCAACCCAATGGGTTAAAAGTTGGCACCAAAATTACTGCTGGGCCAGAATCTCCTATTGAAGATGGCAATGCTTTACCTTTAGCGAATATTCCTTTGGGTACCAGTGTTCACAACGTAGAAATGACACCTGGAAAAGGCGGTCAAATTGTGCGTTCTGCTGGTGCTACCGCGCAAGTTGTAGCTAAAGAAGGCAATTACGTCACTTTGAAGCTACCTTCCGGTGAAGTTCGTTTAATTCGCCGCGAATGTTACGCCACCATTGGACAAGTAGGTAACACCGACGCGAGAAACTTGAGTGCTGGTAAAGCCGGAAGAAATCGCTGGAAGGGTCGCCGTCCTAAAGTTAGAGGTAGCGTCATGAACCCCGTTGACCACCCCCACGGTGGTGGTGAAGGTAGAGCGCCAATTGGTAGATCTGGGCCTGTTACTCCTTGGGGTAAACCTACTTTAGGTGCTAAAACCCGCAAACCCAAGAAAGCTAGCAGTAAATTCATTGTACGCCGTCGCCGTAAATCTTCTAAACGCGGTCGTGGTGGTCGTGAATCTTAAATTTAGTTGTGGGTAGTGAGTCAAGAGTGCTGAGTAGAATTGTCCAACTCAACACTTACAACTCAAAACTCAAAGCTTAAAACTCAGAACTCAGAACTCAGCACTTAAAAATATGGGTCGTTCTCTTAAAAAAGGTCCTTTCGTAGCCGATCACTTGCTCAGCAAAATTGAAAAGCTAAACGCTAAAAACGAAAAACAAGTTATTAAAACTTGGTCGAGAGCATCGACAATTTTACCCTTGATGGTAGGTCACACCATCGCAGTCCATAACGGACGGCAACATGTCCCCGTTTTTGTCAACGAGCAAATGGTAGGGCACAAGTTGGGAGAATTTGCCCCCACACGTACCTACAGGGGTCATGGTAAAAGTGACAAAAAATCAGGGAGATAGTTAAGAGTCTATTAACTATTGACTCTTGACAACAGGAGAAAATTATGGCTACTGATACAACTGAAGTCAAAGCGATCGCTCGTTTTATCCGCATTTCTCCCTATAAAGTACGTCGTGTACTCGATCAGATTCGGGGCAGATCGTACCGAGAAGCGCTAATTATCCTAGAATTCATGCCTTATAGAGCCTGTGACCCAGTTTTAAAGGTTCTCAGAAGCGCTGCTGCTAATGCCGAGCATAATGCTGGTTTAGACCGTGCTCAACTCGTAATTACTCAGGCATACGCAGACCAAGGCCCAGTACTCAAAAGATTCCAACCCAGAGCGCAGGGTAGAGCTTACCAAATTCGCAAGCCAACGTGTCATATCACTGTAGCTGTAGCCGCAGGCGCTGCTGAATAATGACTAGACACGAACCCAATTGCGTAAAGTAAGAAATTTTAGAGGAACCATTCGTGGGACAAAAGATTCATCCAGTTGGTTTTCGGCTGGGTATTACACAAGAACACCAATCTCGCTGGTTTGCCGTTCCTGATAAATATCCAGAACTGCTCCAAGAAGACTACAAACTCCGTCAATATATCGAACAAAAGCTAGGCAGACTTGCTCAAAACAACGCTGGCATTTCAGAGGTAAGGATTGAGCGGAAAGCCGACCAAATCGACTTAGAAGTTCGTACAGCTAGACCTGGCGTAGTAGTAGGTCGTGGTGGTCAAGGTATCGAATCCTTACGTACCGGACTGCAAGAACTTTTGGGTAGCAATCGCCAAATTCGCATCAACGTAGTAGAAGTACAACGAGTTGATGCTGATGCTTATTTGATTGCGGAATATATCGCTCAACAACTAGAACGACGTGTATCTTTCCGTCGGGTAGTACGCCAAGCGATTCAACGTGCCCAACGCGCTGGTGTTCAAGGCATTAAAGTTCAAGTGAGCGGACGGCTCAACGGTGCAGAAATTGCCCGTACAGAATGGACTCGTGAAGGTAGAGTACCTCTACATACCTTAAGAGCTGACATCGATTACTCTTACTGCACAGCTAAAACCGTTTATGGAATTCTGGGCATCAAAGTATGGGTATTTAAAGGCGAAATCATCCCCGGACAAGAAGAAGCCGCACCCGCACCCACATCTCGTGAACGCGAACGCGAACCTCGTCGCCGTCAACAACAACGCCGTCGCCAACAATTTGAAGACCGCTCAAATGAAGGGTAAATCGTCATTAGTCATTAGTCCTTAGTCCTTGGAAATGACAAATGACAAATGACAAATGACCCTTACGGGTTCAGCAGTTGCTTCAAGTCGGTAAAACCGCCCAACGCACTGCCTCACAAATGACAAGTGACAAACCATGTTAAGTCCAAGAAGAACTAAATTCCGCAAACAACAGCGCGGACGGATGGAGGGTCTAGCCCACCGTGGTAGCACCCTGAACTTTGGCGATTTCGCACTCCAAGCACAAGAACCAGCTTGGATTACCTCCAGACAAATCGAGGCTTCTCGTCGAGCCATGACCCGCTACATTCGCCGGGGTGGACAAATTTGGATTCGGATTTTCCCTGATAAACCCGTAACCATGCGTCCCGCTGAAACCCGGATGGGTTCCGGTAAAGGTAACCCCGAGTTTTGGGTAGCTGTAGTGAAGCCAGGGCGGATTTTGTTTGAAATCGCTGGTGTTTCCGAAGAAGTTGCCCGCGAAGCCATGCGCTTGGCTGCATACAAGCTGCCAATCAAAACTAAATTTATCGTGCGCCCTCAAGTACAGGAGCAGGAGTAGGTTATGCCTCTTCCCAAGATTTCAGAAGCTAGAGAATTAACTGACGAAAAACTGGCTGAGGAAATTGTTGCTGTTAAAAGACAACTATTTCAGTTGCGTTTGCAAAAAGCGACCAGACAATTAGACAAGCCCCATCAGTTTAAACATGCCCGACATCGCCTAGCACAATTGCTAACGGTAGAAGGAGAAAGAAAACGGGCAGCAAGTCAACAGTCTCAAGAACAAAAGTAGGAGATTATGGCAGTCAAAGAACGAGTTGGCTTGGTAGTGAGCGATAAAATGCAAAAAACGGTAGTAGTAGCCGTAGAAAACCGCGCTCCTCACCCCAAGTACGGCAAAATTGTAGTTCAAACCCGGCGCTATAAAGCTCATGATGAGGACAATCAGTGCAAAGTGGGCGATCGCGTTCGCATTCAGGAAACTAGACCCCTGAGCAAAACCAAGCGCTGGCAAGTCACAGAAATTCTCAACGCTAAAGCTACAACTTAATAGTTGTTATCGAACTAACAACTTAACAAGGGAGACAAATTGTGATTCAACCCCAGACTTACCTGAATGTCGCAGATAATAGTGGTGCCCGGAAGCTAATGTGCATCCGCGTGTTAGGCGCAGGCAACCGCCGTTATGGTGGCGTGGGTGATAAAATTATTGCCGTTGTCAAAGATGCTCAACCAAATATGGCTGTGAAAAAGTCAGATGTGGTAGAGGCAGTAATTGTCCGCACTCGTAAAAGTATTAATCGAGACAGCGGTATGAGCATTCGATTTGACGATAACGCTGCAGTAATCATCAACAAAGATGGTAATCCTAGAGGCACACGGGTATTTGGCCCAGTCGCACGGGAACTGCGTGATAAGAACTTCACCAAAATAGTTTCGTTGGCTCCGGAGGTGCTGTAATGGCAAAACAGCCACAACCCAAGGTGTTTCATAAAATGCACGTCAAAACTGGCGACACTGTACAAGTAATCGCTGGTAAGGACAAAGGCAAAGTTGGTGAAGTGATCAAAGCACTGCCACAACTTAGTAAAGTTATTGTCAAAGGCGTAAATATTAAAACTAAGCACGTCAAGCCTCAACAAGAGGGAGAATCTGGAAGAATTGTGACTCAAGAATTCCCGATTCATAGCTCCAACGTGATGCTTTACTCCACTAAGCAAAATGTCGCCAGCCGCGTATGCTACACCTTCACCGATGAAGGCAAGAAAGTACGGAAGCTCAAGAAAACCGGCGAGATCCTGGATAAATAGTCATCTCCCAAGGGACGATTTTAGATGAGATTTTAAATTCAATCTAAAATCCCAAATCTAAAATCTAAAATTCGCGCTTCCCTGACCAAGACCAGGGATAAACAGGACAAAAAACTATGGCGACAACAAGACTCAAAACCTTATACAACGAGACAATCGTCCCTAAACTGACCAATCAGTTTCAATATACCAACGTTCATCAAGTACCGAAGTTGGTCAAGATTACTGTGAACAGAGGTTTGGGAGAAGCAGCATCCAACGCCAAAGCACTGGATGCGTCTCTAAATGAAATTGCCTTGATCACTGGTCAAAAACCAGTAGTAACACGGGCGAAAAAGGCGATCGCGGGCTTCAAAATCCGTCAAGGTATGCCTGTTGGGATCATGGTGACCTTAAGAGGCGAAAGGATGTATGCCTTCCTCGATAGACTTGTTAGCTTATCCCTACCTAGAATTAGAGATTTTCGCGGCGTTAGCCCTAAGAGCTTTGACGGACGCGGTAACTACACTCTAGGTGTACGAGAGCAGCTGATTTTTCCAGAAGTCGAGTACGACAGCATCGATCAAATCCGTGGTTTAGATATTTCCATCATTACCACAGCGAAAAACGACGAAGAAGGTCGCGCCCTACTGAAAGAATTGGGTATGCCTTTTCGCGATCAATAAGTTCATCTAAAGAGGGAACGATGGCGGCTAACGACACAATTGCAGATATGCTGACGCGCATCCGCAATGCCAACTTGGCGAGGCATCAAACTACACTAGTGCCCGCAACAAAACTTACCCGTAGTATTGCTAAAGTGCTACGTGATGAAGGCTTTATTGCTGAATTTGAAGAATCAGGTGAAGGGGTAAAACGCAATCTGGTGATTGCCTTGAAATACAAGGGTAAAAATCGTCAGCCACTGATTACTGCCCTCAAGCGGGTTAGTAAGCCAGGTTTGCGGGTTTACTCCAATAGAAAAGATTTACCCAGAGTACTGGGCGGTATCGGCATTGCCATTATTTCAACATCCAGTGGGATTATGACAGACCGCGAAGCGCGTCGTCAGAACTTGGGTGGAGAAGTACTGTGCTATGTCTGGTAGTCATTAGTCATTTGTCATTAACGTAACGGCAAAAGACAAAAGACAGATAACAAAGGACAAAATAGTCATGTCTCGTATTGGTAAACGTCCAATTACTATTCCTGCCAAAGTGCAAGTGGCGATTGATGGCACAAAAGTTGTCGTCAAAGGGCCGAAAGGAGAACTTTCTCGAGAGTTACCTGCCCATGTGTCAGTCTCTCAAGAAGGCGAAACATTATTAGTAACCCGTAGGGATGAAACTCGTACCTCCAGGCAAATGCACGGTTTGAGCCGTACTTTAGTAGCCAACATGGTCGAAGGTGTATCCCAAGGTTTTCAGCGCCGCTTAGAAATCCAAGGTGTTGGTTACCGGGCACAAGTTCAGGGGCGTAACCTCGTTTTAAACATGGGTTACAGCCATCAGGTACAAATTGAGCCTCCCGATGGTATTCAGTTTGCTGTCGAAGGTACAACCAACGTCATAGTTAGTGGCTACGACAAGGAAATAGTTGGCAACACAGCAGCGAAAATTCGTGCCGTTCGTCCACCAGAACCATATAAAGGCAAGGGTATTCGCTACGCCGGTGAAGTGGTCAGACGTAAAGCTGGTAAGACTGGTAAGAGTGGTAAGAAGTAAACATGAAACTTACTCGTAGAGAATCAAAAACACGTCGCCATAGACGTATTCGTGGTAAAGTCCAGGGCTCTCCAGAACGCCCACGTTTAGCTATATTTCGCTCTAATGAGCATATCTATGCTCAAGTGATTGATGATACTCAGCATCACACCTTGGTCTCAGCCTCAACTGTAGAACCAGAGTTGAAATCGAGTTTAGCATCAGGAGCTAACCGCGATGCATCAGCGCAAGTTGGCAAACTGATCGCAGCGCGATCGCTAGAAAAAGGCATCACCAAAGTAGTATTTGATCGCGGTGGCAACCTCTACCACGGTCGTATCCAAGCATTGGCTGATGCAGCACGTGAAGCTGGTTTAGATTTCTAAAGTCATTTGTCATCAGTCATTAGTCATTAGTCATTGGACAAAAGACAAATGACAAAAGACAAATGACAAAGGACAAAAGACAACTGAGCTAATAGAGAGCATTTAATTATGGCAACTGGTCGTCGTAAAGCGAACCGCGCAAAAAAAGAAGAAACCAACTGGCAAGAGCGGGTCATTCAAATCAGACGGGTGAGTAAGGTCGTTAAAGGTGGTAAAAAACTCAGCTTCCGCGCGATCGTCGTCGTCGGTAATGAACGCGGTCAAGTTGGTGTAGGGGTAGGCAAAGCTTCAGATGTAATTGGTGCTGTGAAAAAAGGTGTAGCCGACGGCAAAAAACATCTTATTGACATCCCCATTACCAAATCTAACTCCATCCCTCATCCCATTGATGGTGTGGGTGGCGGTGCTAAAGTCATTATGCGCCCAGCAGCACCCGGTACTGGGGTAATTGCTGGTGGTGCTGTGCGGACTGTACTGGAATTGGCAGGAGTTCGTAACGTTTTGGCCAAGCAACTCGGTTCCAACAATCCGTTAAACAATGCGAGAGCCGCAGTCAACGCCTTATCCACGCTGCGTACTTTATCTGAAGTCGCTGAAGACCGAGGTGTTCCTATTGAAAATCTCTACATTATTTAGTAGAGCCAATTTTGCCTCCTCCTTTGTGTAAAAAAATACTATTTACATCATGAGACTCAACGATGCGAAGCCTCAAAAAGGCTCAAAAAAACGCCGTAAGCGCGTAGGTAGAGGTATTTCAGCCGGACAAGGTGCAAGCGCCGGTTTAGGGATGCGGGGTCAAAAATCCCGTTCTGGTAGTGGTACCAGACCAGGGTTTGAAGGTGGTCAGCAGCCATTGTACCGCCGCTTACCTAAGTTGAAGGGTTTCCCGATAGTTAATCGGAAAATTTACACTACGATTAATGTAGAGAAGTTAGCTTCTCTCCCTGCTAATACAGAAGTAACTTTGGAATCCTTAAAAGCAGCAGGTATTCTGACTGCTGTTAAAGGCCCATTGAAAATTTTGGGTAACGGGGAATTGAACGTTCCGCTCACAGTTAAAGCGGCAGCTTTTACGGGTCAAGCTCGTAGCAAAATTGAGGCGGCTGGAGGAAGTTGTCAAGTTCCAGAGTGAGCCAGAATAGCGCACTTACAATGCTAGCCAACTCGCTTCCAGCGCCTGGTTCACGATAAAGGTAGCACTCTATGATCAGTCGAGACAAAGCCCCAACGGCTCAAGAAACTTTTATGCAGATGGCTCAAGCAGCTGGACTGAGAGGTAGGCTGCTTGTAACTGTCGGTATTTTAATTTTGGTTCGCCTGGGCATCTTTCTGCCTGTACCTGGTATTGATAGAACTAGGTTTCATGACGCTATATCGGGCAATAATTCCATCTTTGGCTTATTGGATATATTTTCCGGGCGAGGACTTTCGACTTTGGGAGTTTTTGCTTTAGGTATTTTGCCCTTTATTAATGCGTCCATTATTATCCAATTACTCACAGCTGCCATCCCATCTTTAGAAAAGTTACAGAAAGACGAGGGTGAAGCTGGTCGGCGGAAAATTTCGCAGATTACCCGCTATGTTTCTTTGGGTTGGGCAATTATTCAAAGTACAACTTTTTCCGCTCTGTTCCTGCAGCAGTTTGCTTTACAGCCAGGCCCATTATTTGTAGCCGAAACTGCGATCGCCCTTACAGCAGGTTCAATGTTCGTGATGTGGGCATCAGAACTGATTACCGAGCGTGGTATTGGTAATGGAGCATCATTGTTGATTTTTGTCAACATTGTGGCATCTCTACCGAAATCATTGGGCGATACTATCGACTTGGTACAAGTTGGCGGTCGAGAAATAGTTGGTCGGGTGATTGTACTATTATTAGTCTTCCTAGCCACAATTGTTGGTATTGTATTTGTGCAGGAAGGAATTCGCCGCATCCCCATTATTTCGGCACGTCGCCAAGTAGGACGGCGAGTTTTGGCAGAGCAGCGTAGTTATCTACCTCTAAGACTCAATTCTGGCGGTGTAATGCCAATTATCTTTGCCGCAGCGATTTTGAGTTTGCCACTACTAATTGCTAATTTCACCAAAAATCCGGACTTGGCAAATATCGTTAATACTTATCTCAGTCCTGGTGGCTCTCAAGCTTGGGCTTATGCCTTGGTCTACTTAATTTCTATTGTTTTCTTCAGCTATTTCTATTCTTCGTTGATTGTCAACCCCGTAGATGTAGCACAGAACTTGAAGAAGATGGGTTCGAGTATTCCGGGAATTCGTCCTGGTAAAGCAACTAGTGAGTACATTGAGCGGGTGATTAATCGGCTGACTTTTTTGGGTGCAATCTTTTTGGGCTTTGTTGCAATTATCCCCACAGCTGTAGAAAGTGCTTTAGGAGTACCAACTTTTAAAGGCTTAGGTGCTACATCTTTGCTGATTCTAGTTGGTGTTGCGATTGATACAGCAAAACAAGTCCAGACCTATGTCATATCTCAGCGCTATGAAGGAATGGTGAAACAATAGTGACGCAGTTAATCTTCTTGGGGCCTCCTGGAGCTGGTAAAGGAACTCAATCGCAAAAATTGGCGCAAAGCTTGCAGATACCCCATATTTCTACTGGTGATATTTTACGGCAAGCGATGAAAGACCAAACTCCTTTGGGTGTAAAAGCTCAAAGCTATGTAGATAGCGGTGAGTTAGTTCCCGATGAACTAGTACAGGACTTGGTACAGGAACGCTTAGGTCAAGCGGATGCTCAATCTGGTTGGATTCTAGATGGATTCCCCCGTAAAGTCTCACAAGCTGAGTTTTTAGCAAAATTGCTGGAAACAATACATCAAGCTGGCGAAAGGGTAGTAAACCTAGATGTTCCAGATGATGTTGTGGTAGCAAGGTTACTAGCACGGGGAAGAAAAGATGACAGCGAAGAAGTTATTCGTCGTCGTCTGGAAATTTACCGTTCAGAAACAGCACCCTTGATTAATTATTACCGCGATCGCCAAAAGCTCCTGACAGTAAATGGTAATCAGTCCCCGGAAGAAGTCACTGATGCACTCCACAAAGTAATAGCGTTTTAACAAAAGCACCATAAAAGGGGTAAGAGAGCAATAGATAATTTCTCAATTTACCCCTCACCCCAATTTCAGATACATATAAACTGCACTACTAGTTGTTAATGTAGGGCAGAGGGTATTTTTAGCTAAGATATATTAAGAAACTGTTGATATATTACGTAAAATATGTTCTCTTGCAGGTGAAGCTACCGCAACAGAACAGGAGATTGTTGAGTTGAGGAAAAAACAAATTGTCTAAGCAAGATTTGATTGAAATGGAAGGCACAGTCACCGAGTCATTGCCTAATGCGATGTTTCGTGTTGACTTGGATAATGGCTTTAATGTCTTGGCACACATTTCGGGCAAAATCCGCCGCAATTACATCAAGATTTTACCTGGCGATCGCGTCAAAGTGGAGTTAACGCCATACGACTTGACAAAGGGCAGAATCACTTATCGACTACGCAAGAAGTAAGGCTATGTAGAGAATATTACCATACAAACACTTTTTTGGATATTCCTTGGTCATTTAACTGACTAATTTTCTGAAAAATGCTATAATTCACTATTTGGAGTTAATTACAAAAGGCATGAAAGTCAGAGCCTCAGTCAAGAAGATTTGTGAAAAGTGCAACGTGATCAAACGCCGTGGTCGCGTCATGGTGATTTGTGTTAACCCCAAGCATAAGCAACGTCAAGGATAGTGCTCTGATTATAACCAGAGACACGAGTGTGACACACACCAAAAACAGCCCAAAATGCGAGTAATCGCGTTTTTATAACAGCAATTGCGAGAACAAGAGGGAGAAATTCATTGTGGCACGTATTGCCGGAGTAGACCTGCCACGCGATAAGCGTGTAGAAATTGGTCTCACCTATATCTACGGAATTGGTTTATCTAGATCGCAAGAAATTTTAGCGACAACAGGTGTCAACCCAGATACACGTGTAAAAGATCTTAGTGATGCTGATGTTGCAGCCCTGCGAGGCGAAATAGAAAGCAACTATCAAGTTGAAGGGGATTTGCGGCGCTGGGAAGCAATGAACATCAAGCGCCTCATTGACATTGGTACTTACAGAGGCCGTCGTCATCGCATGGGCTTACCTGTCAGAGGACAAAGAACCCGCACAAATGCTAGAACCCGCCGTGGTAGAAGGCAAACTGTAGCCGGTAAGAAGAAGGCACCAGGCAAATAAAATTTCACTGCTTGCTCATCAAAGCAAAATTTACTTTAATTTCACTACACAACTATGGCGCGACAACCAACCAAAAAATCTGGGAGCAAAAAGCAGAAGCGTAACGTACCCAACGGTATGGCTTACATCCAGTCTACTTTCAACAATAGCATTGTCACTATTACCGACCAAAACGGAGATGTGATTTCTTGGGCAAGTGCTGGTTCTAGCGGTTTTAAAGGCGCAAAAAAGGGAACTCCGTTTGCTGCACAAACTGCTGCTGAAAGTGCTGCTCGAAGAGCCATCGATCAAGGAATGCGCCAAATCGAAGTCATGGTCAGTGGGCCAGGCGCAGGTAGAGAAACTGCCATTCGAGCGCTGCAAGGAGCGGGACTGGAAATTACGCTCATTCGGGATATTACTCCAATTCCTCACAATGGTTGCCGTCCACCTAAGCGCCGCCGAGTTTAGTCCCTACTTAGTAGGAGGTAACAGCAAGAAATTCGAGGATGGGAAAGTCACCTGTAATGCCTGCTAGAAGTTCGAGCTTGTAGCCTGCTGTGGACAGACTCAGCTTTTGAACTTCAGGCAGATGAGGCGACTAGAAGTAAAGTTAGCGCCTCCATGAAGGAGGTTTGCTCAACTTTGGAAAACCCAAAATTAATTATTAACACCCATGAGCTAAAGAAGGAAATTAAATACCAGTATCATTAGCTGGATAATTGATATACCTAAAATTAAGCTTCAGGGAAAAAACTAAATTCAGGAGGCAAGCGATTTGCCTACTAGTAGCACCTTAAAAAAAGGGAGGCAACTCCGTGGCGCAGTTTCAAATTGAATGTGTAGATTCTAATACTGAGGAAAGTCGAAACCATTACAGTAAATTTGTCCTCGAACCTCTAGAACGCGGTCAAGGTACCACAGTTGGTAACGCCTTACGTCGCGTTTTACTGTCAAATCTAGAGGGAACCGCAGTTACAGCAGTGCGGATAGCAGGCGTTTCACACGAGTTTGCCACAGTTCCTGGTGTGCGGGAAGATGTCTTAGAAATCTTGATGAGAATGAAAGAAGTCATTCTCAAAAGCTATTCATCTCAACCTCAAATTGGGCGGTTACTCGTAAACGGCCCTACAACAGTTACGGCAGCACATTTTGATTTGCCAAGTGAAGTAGAAATTATCGATCCAACTCAGTATGTAGCTACCTTAGCAGAAGGTGGCAAGTTGGAAATGGAATTTCGGATCGAGAAAGGTAAGGGTTATCGCACTGTAGAGCGAGGACGCGAAGAAGCCACATCTTTGGACTTCTTGCAAATCGACTCCGTGTTTATGCCAGTGCGAAAAGTCAACTATAGTGTTGAAGAAGCCCGTGGGGATGGCTCTATCACTAAAGACCGATTACTGTTAGAAGTCTGGACAAATGGTAGTATTTCTCCACAAGAAGCACTATCATCTGCTGCCGGAATTCTGGTAGATCTATTTAATCCCCTCAAAGATATCTCACTCGAACCTACCGATACAGGTTCAGATATCCCAGACGACCCAACCGCTCAAATTCCGATCGAAGAATTGCAACTTTCTGTACGGGCATATAACTGTCTCAAGCGAGCACAAGTTAACTCTGTAGCCGACTTGTTGGATTATACCCAAGAAGACTTGTTAGAAATTAAAAACTTCGGTCAGAAGTCAGCGGAAGAGGTAGTTGAAGCTTTACAGCGACGCTTAGGCATCACCTTGCCCCAAGAAAGAAGCTCTAAACACAGCTAAATCAAAACCGTTAGTAATTGATAGTGCATTATTATGCGTCACCGTTGTCGGGTCAAAAAACTTGGTAAACCAGCAGACCAGCGTCGCGCTTTATTGCGTGCGCTCACCACTGAACTAGTTCGTCATGGAAGGATTACTACTACTTTAGTGAGAGCTAAGGTTGTGAGAGCTGAAGTAGATAAAATGATTACCTTAGCTAAAGACGGTTCCTTGGCATCCCGCCGAGCCGCTCTAGGCTATATCTACGACAAACAACTAGTTCATGCTCTATTTGAGCAAGCTCCCACTCGCTATAGCAACCGCAACGGGGGTTATACTCGCATCCTGCATACAGTCCCTCGTCGAGGCGACCATGCTGAGATGGCCATTCTTGAACTAGTTTAAGAAGGATGAAGGATGAAGGATGAAGAATCAGAAAAGTAAAATTCAGACTTCAAACTTCAGCCTTAAGTAATTCTATGTTAGAAAGCCACCAGCCAACAGGAACTCATAGAGTAGCCCTGGTAATTCAATACCTGGGCACTCATTTTCATGGCTGGCAACGGCAAAAGCAACAGCGTACAGTCCAAGAAGAAATAGAAACTGCGATCGCTAAAATTCTTGGGTATCATGTGACACTACATGGCGCAGGCAGAACTGATGCTGGAGTTCACGCCGCCGCCCAAGTAGCCCATTTTGAAGCCACAGGTTTAATTCCACCTCACAAATGGGCAGCCGTCCTTAATAGCTATTTGCCCAATGATATTTTAATCAGGGCTTCAGCCGGTGTAGGTAACCGTTGGCACGCTCGTTTTAGTGCAGCCTATCGACGGTATCGCTACACAATATACACTGAAGATCAACCTAACTTGTTTGTTAGGCCCTTCAGTTGGCATTATTATTATGCGCCCCTAGATGAATCATTAATTAAGGCTGCCCTCAAACCCCTACTGGGAAAGCATCATCTTGCTGCTTTTCATCGTGCAGGTTCAAAGCGATCGCATTCTTGGGTAGAAGTACAAGCAGCAGAGTGTCATCGCAGTGGGCCATTAATCCATATTGAAATTCAGGCAGATGGATTTTTATATGGCATGGTTCGGCTGTTGGTAGGGATGTTGGTACAAGTAGGTACTGGACAGCGCACCCTAGCCAACTTTACTGAATTGTGGAAAGCTGAACGACGAGAAGAAGTGAAATATGCTGCACCCGCCCAAGGCTTGTGCTTGTTGCGAGTCGGCTATCCAGATTTCCCTTTTTCCCCAGATGTTTGGTATGACAATCTGCCAAAATTCGTTTTTAGTCAAGAGTCAATGGTCAAAAGTCAATAGTCAACCAGCACTAGCCTAATGACAAACGACAAATGACGAAGGACAAATGACATAGAAAAATGACAAAGGACAAATTACAAATGACTAAAACATACCTTCCTCCTCAAGATGCTCTTGAGCGTGAGTGGTACATAGTAGATGCCACAGATCAACGCCTCGGCCGCCTCGCTAGTGAAATCGCTATGGTTTTGCGAGGCAAAAAGAAAGCTGAATATACTCCTCACCTAGATACAGGTGATTTTGTCATTGTTATCAATGCTGAGAAAATAGCAGTTACAGGTAAAAAACGTACTCAAAAGCTCTATCGTCGCCATTCTGGCCGTCCTGGTGGAATGAAAACCGAAACATTCGCGAAACTGCAACAGCGTATACCAGAAAGAATTGTAGAACACGCTGTTAAGGGGATGTTACCTAAAAATAGCCTGGGTAAGCAGTTGTTTACTAAGCTGAAAGTCTATGCTGGGCCAACTCACCCCCATGCAGCGCAAAAACCCAAAGAACTTAAAGTTAATACAATTCCTGGAGCAGAAAGTTAATGATAGCAGTAGCAGAAACTACTAGTGGTCGTGCCGTATACTGGGGTACTGGCCGCCGTAAGTCAGCAGTAGCAAGAGTACGTTTGATTCCAGGTAGCGGTCAACTGACCGTGAATGGTAAAGATGGCAACTTGTACTTCCAATTCAACGCCAACTACCTGGGCGTGATCAAAGGCCCTCTAGAAACATTGGGTCTAGAAAACGAATATGACATTTTGGTAAAGGCTGAAGGTGGTGGCTTAACCGGACAAGCTGATTCTATCCGTTTGGGTGTGGCTCGTGCTTTATGTCAGTTAGACCCAGATAACCGTTCCCCCTTAAAAACAGAAGGTTACCTAACTCGTGACCCACGGGCTAAAGAGCGGAAGAAATACGGTTTACATAAAGCTCGCAAAGCACCTCAGTACTCAAAGCGTTAGGTTATTGGGCATTGGGCATTGGGCATTGGGTATTAATTGTTTCGCCTTGTCCTCTTGGTCTGCCTTGCCTACGCTTTGAAATTATCTGAAAGTTATAATTGATATAGATTCACCACAAAAGGAACAATGGCTAAACCTGAAATTCATCCAAAGTGGTATCCAGATGCGAAAGTTTACTGCAACGGTCAAGTTGTAATGACTGTTGGCTCTACCAAGCCAGAACTGCACGTAGATGTTTGGTCTGGAAACCATCCTTTCTACACCGGCACCCAGAAGATTATCGATACTGAGGGTCGAGTAGAGCGCTTCCTTCGCAAGTACGGTATGAGCAGCACTCAAACCTCAGGCGACACAGACAAAAAGTAGCGGGTTGGCTCTGCTGTTAACGACGACCCTGCAATCAGCTGGGTCGATTGTCATTTAATGCTTGAGCCAACTTGTTATTTTAAGGAGCGTCGCACTCATCATGGCTGAATCATACCTGCTGGACAAACTAAAATCTGTTGAACAAACCTTTAATGAATTAACTCGTCGTCTTGGTGACCCCGATACCGCGAGAAATCCTGACGAGTTTCAACAAATTGCTAAATCTCGTTCTTCTTTGGAAGAGGTAGTTAATACCTATGAAACTTGGAAAGTAGCTCAAGAAGATTTGATCGGAGCGCGTCAGGTTTACAAAGAATCGGCGAGCGATCCGGAGTTGCAAGAAATGGCAGCCCTGGAAGTAGATGAACTAGAGCAAAAGCTGGAATTTTTAGAAAACCGCTTAAAAATATTGTTGCTACCCCGCGATCCCAACGATGATAAAAACATTATGTTGGAAATTCGCGCTGGTACTGGCGGCGACGAAGCGAGTATTTGGGCAGGTGATTTACTGCGGATGTACTCTCGCTACGCTGATGGACAGAACTGGAGAGTGAAACTAGTGAGCGAGTCACTAGGTGAAATGGGCGGCTTTAAAGAAGTAATCCTGGAAATTCAGGGTGAGAGTGTTTACAGTAAGCTGAAGTTTGAAGCCGGAGTACATCGCGTACAGCGTGTACCTGCAACCGAAGCTGGGGGAAGGGTTCACACCTCTACAGCTACAGTGGCTATCATGCCAGAGGTCGATGATGTAGAAATCCACATTGACCCTAAGGATATTGAAATGACCACAGCTCGTTCTGGTGGTGCTGGTGGACAAAACGTCAACAAGGTGGAAACTGCTGTTGACTTGATGCACAAACCCACAGGAATTCGGATTTTCTGTACAGAAGAACGCAGCCAGTTGCAAAACAAAGAACGGGCAATGCAAATTCTGCGAGCGAAACTTTACGAAATGAAGTTACGCGAACAACAAGAAGCTGTAACTTCTATGCGGCGATCGCAAGTTGGTACAGGGTCGCGATCGGAAAAAATTCGCACCTATAATTATAAAGATAACCGGGTTACCGATCACCGTTTGGGACAAAACTATTCTCTTAACCCTGTATTGGAAGGTGATTTAGAGTCAGTTATACAATCTTGTATCTCTCAAGACCAGCAGGAACGTTTAGCAGAGTTAGCGGCCTCTGGTGCTACTAGCTAATTGTTTTGTAATAAATCTTCTCAAACCACTTGTTGTGATGTTATTTTTAACGCGCACAAGCGGTTCTCTAATGCAGTATAGATAGCATCCTCCATTTCTTGAAAATAATGGTAGTTGGCAAATTCGTATTGCATTATGTAATTTAATTTCTTCAATTCATTGAAGTTTAAGCAGCTATCAACTAACTGTTCGACTGCTTTTTGCCAACGGCTAAAAATTCGGTAGCTGAAAAAGCTGCTGCAAATGTTACCCCGCTCATCCCAATAAGAAATACAAACCTGATGCTTCAGGCAATGGATTTTCTTGATTTGCTGAACCTTATAGCCTTTGCCTGTTAAGGCTGCTTTAGCCTCAGCATGAGAAATATGCCACTGTTCTGGTTTAATTTTATTAGCGCTGATCAGGTTTTGACCCTTGCGGCGATAAGAGTTGCTTTTGCGCGGCTGATACAACATGATGCACCTTTTTCCCATGATTTTCCTGCAAGCGGTCTGTCACGAATTTCCGCGATAAAATGAATTAGTGTCTTCAATCTAAATTGATTGACATTTAAACTTGTAATTTCCAATCTTAGATTTAATTTACCATTGGCAAGCAAACTTGTAAATGGCAAAATCAATATTTATTGGCGAGCAAGTAAACCCGTGAATCTCGTTGAAAAAATAAACAGCAGTGGATTTAGAGGCTAGAAAGAAACTTATTGAAGTCGTGAAAATGGCTCGTGGCTCTATGAGTCAACGAGCTTTTGGTAAGCTTCTGGGTGTTTCGGCTACTGCTGTGCAATTGTGGGAAAAAGGCGAATCGATTCCTGATACACAGAATTTAGCTAACATCGCAGCCAGAGCAGGCTACACAATGGAGGAGTTGCTTAACTACTTAGGTGTTAAGCCAATATCAGAATCCTCCGATGTTAATCAGATTGTGAAGTACATCAAATCTATGCCATTGAATGAAGTAGCAATCATTGGTAGAGCTGTAATGGATAGATTGGCTGCGGCGGCTGAAGCGTCTGTAGATGAAGCAAAAGCAAGTTGAATATTTGTGAGCGATCGCTCGTTTGTTTACAAGTAAACTTGTAAAGTTATCTGTATAGGCAACCAAAATTTTGTTAATTTTTATTACAAATATCTAATAATAAATACAAATTTTATCAGGATATTACTTTCTGCTTTTTGTGCATGAGATAGCACTAGTGACGATCAAAAGTAAAGCAATAAAGATGAAATTGCTTTGGCTTATTGGATGTGGAAGCCTCGTGTATTAATTGAGATAATGTTACAATCTTGAATTTTCCGAGGTGTGTTTATGTCACTACCCAATGAACCTTCAGCTTGGCAAGTAGAATCAAGCGATGTTTTTATGCCAATCTACTATAAAGGCGATTTAGCTGGTTTTTTTAAGCGAGAATATGCAGATGAAATTATTAAGTTTTTAAACCAGGATGAAGTTTTAAAAAAAGCACTTAAATTGGCTTGCACTGATTTAGTTAAAGCTGCTGGTGGTGACAGCAAGCAAGTCGAAGATAAGATAAGAAAATATATAAAAATTAGCGAACGTCCCAAATATGGAACTAGGGCGATCGCACTTTTATTAAGTGAAAGACAAAAAGCTTTAGATTTGAGTAGTCAGGAGTTTGCTAAATTTTGCGATACATTTAAAGTTTCTCCTTCTGAACTCAATAATATTTATGCTGGAGAAGTTATTGATGATAGCTTGTTAGCGCCACTTTCACGAATATTAGGTATATCAAAAGAACAGTTGAAAGAAGTGCGCGATGGTGCTGAAGAATAAATTAATAGATGCATCTATAATACGAAAATTGTAGACTTTTGTGAAAACTGACATTTTATTTTATCGGCTATTTCAAGAAATACCTAGTATTTTCTTTGAAATCATTGGCAATCCTCCTGACGAAGCAAACAATTATCTGTTTTCATCAGTTGAAATTAAACAAACTTCATTCCGAATAGATGGGTTATTTTTGCCTATAGAAATTACTGATAGACCAATTTACTTCGTTGAAGTTCAATTTCAACAAGATGACGAAATTTACTCACGACTGATTGCAGAAATAAGTTTATACCTGCGTCAGAATAAACCTAAAAATGATTGGAGTGCTGTAGTTTTATACCCAAACAGGAGTGTAGATACAGGAGATATTAAACATTATCGTGAATTCTTTGCCAGTCACAGGATAAAACGGATTTATCTAAATGAATTGGGTGATACAGCTACTTTACCAGTTAGCATAGCAACCGTTAAATTAGTAGTTGAAGATGCAGAGATAGCGATTCACCAAGCGCGAGAGTTAATCAAGAAAACTAAGCAAGAGATAAACTCACAATTACAGCAGCAATTATTACAATTAATAGAAACTATCTTAGTTTACAAATTTCCTAACATGAGTCGGGAGGAAATCGAAGCCATGTTTAGTTTGAGCGAGTTAAAACAGACAAGATTTTATCAGGAAGCTTTTCAGGAAGGCAAAGAAGAAGGCATAGAGCAAGGTGTAAGAAGAGGTAAGTTAAAAGCAGTACTACCAATGTTGACAGCTGGGTTGACTGTAGAGCAAATAGCTCAAGCTTTAGAATTGAGTGCGGAGGAAGTTAGCCAAATAGTACAACAGCAGGCTTCTAATTCCAGTAGCAACGAAGAATAACAGCATAATTTGAATACTAGGGTAGACAAATGTCGAAATGGGTGGTTGTGATTAGGTATATATAACTTAATTAGCTATGAGCGTAACAATCTCAAACTCTTTTTTTATCATTCAGCAATTTTTCCCGACGAAATATTAATTAAATTTTGTTAAGATTGACACGGCATTAGCACTTCATTCCCCAACTACCCATCCCCTACCTGAGAAAAACTTGATGCTGCGACTAGAACATATTAGTAAAATTTATCCCACAGGTGAAGTTCTCAAAGATATCAACTGGGAAGTTAAACCTGGCGATCGCATCGGCTTAGTCGGTGTGAACGGCGCAGGTAAATCTACCCAACTGAAAATTATCTCTGGAGAAATGGAACCGACGGCGGGGGAAATTATTCGTCCTGCGAGTTTACATATAGCCTACCTCAACCAAGAGTTTGAAGTAGACCCCGGCCGCACTGTGAGAGAAGAATTTTGGACTGTTTTTAAAGAAGCGAATCAAGTGCAGCTTTCCATCGCCCAAGTGACTAGGGATATGGAAACTGCGACTCCAGAGGAACTCGATCACTTAATTAACAAATTGGATCGCTTACAGCGCCAGTTTGAAGGCTTGGATGGCTATGGTTTAGAAGCACGCATCGGCAAAATCTTGCCAGAGATGGGATTTGAACAAGAAGATGGCGATCGCCTCGTTAGCGCCTTCTCTGGTGGTTGGCAAATGCGGATGAGTTTGGGTAAAATCCTGTTGCAAAAACCAGATTTATTGCTACTGGACGAACCAACAAACCACTTAGATTTAGAAACTATTGAGTGGTTGGAAAATTACTTAAAAAGTCTAGTGACTCCAATGGTGATAGTCTCCCATGACCGGGAGTTTCTTGACCGCCTCTGCACTCAAATTGTAGAAACAGAACGTGGTGTTTCGACTACTTACCTGGGTAATTATTCATCATACCTGCAACAAAAAGCTGAAAATCAATCAGCACAGTTGAGTGCTTACGAACGACAGCAGAAAGAACTAGAGAAACAACAAGCTTTCGTTGATAGATTTCGCGCTAGTGCTACCCGTAGTACTCAAGCTAAAAGCCGCGAAAAACAACTAGAAAAAATCGAGAGAATTGAAGCACCTACAGGTGGTGTCAGAACTCTACATTTTCGCTTTCCCGATGCACCCCGTAGCGGACGAGAAGTGGTCACCATTAAAGATTTAACTCATATCTATGATGATAAAATCTTATTTTTAGGAGCCAATCTCTTCATTGAAAGAGGCGATCGCATTGCTTTCTTAGGCCCCAACGGTGCGGGTAAATCTACCCTACTGCGGGTGATTATGGGTATGGAACCACCCACTGAAGGTAGCGTTAAATTAGGCGATCACAATGTGATTCCTGGTTACTTTGAACAAAATCAAGCAGAAGCTTTAGATTTGAAAAAGACAGTCATGGAAACTATTCATGATGAAGTTCCCGACTGGAAAAATGAAGAAGTGCGTACATTATTAGGACGCTTCTTATTTACTGGAGACACAGTATTTAAACAAGTTGGCGCATTAAGTGGAGGCGAAAAAGCACGTCTAGCTTTAGCAAAAATGCTCTTACGTCCAGCAAATTTACTCATCTTGGATGAGCCGACAAACCACCTAGATATTCCAGCTAAAGAAATGTTGGAAGAAGCCCTGCAGAATTACGATGGTACAGCGATTGTTGTCTCTCACGACCGTTATTTTATCTCCCAGGTAGCTAATAAAATCGTAGAAATTCGCGATGGTGAATTCCGCGTTTATTTAGGTAATTATCATTACTATCTAGATAAAATTGCTGAAGAAAAAGAAGCTGAAAAACTAGCTGCGATCGCGGCGGAAAAAGCTGCCAAGAAAGCTGCTAAAGCCGCTAAAGCTTCGGCAAAACGCAAATAATAAGTTAGTAATAACACTGAATTTTACGTAGTGTGCATGATGCTGCAATAGCTTAGTTGAAAAGTGTTCATTCTCAGCTTTCAACATCATGCACTACTGCTATACAATGATGAATTAGACAGTAAATAGTATATTCTACAGAAATAGCAAGAAATCTATAAAAGTTGCAGCAAAACGCAAATTAGAGTCTGACTGCTAGCACTATACAAAAACTTTTTTGATAATTAGCCCCACACAAGTATCACAAAAAATAAGCAAAAGTTACTAAAGTTAAAAAAACTCTAAAAAATACTGAATTTTTTGATAAAAGAAGTTAATAAGCAGAAATCCTCTTGCAGTGGTGATTAGCAGTGGTATCATTCGGGTATTACAAAAAGTAAAGGGCAATTTTACTATGACCAAAGCACCTGTTGCTCCTGTGGTGCTAGTCATTTTAGACGGATGGGGCTACTGCGAGGAGAAGCGTGGAAACGCTATAGTTAATGCGAAAACTCCAGTCATGGATAGCTTATGGGCAGCTTATCCACACACCCTCATTCGCACATCAGGAAAAGCCGTAGGGTTGCCAGATGGTCAAATGGGCAACTCGGAAGTTGGTCATTTGAACATTGGCGCTGGGCGAGTAGTACCGCAAGAATTAGTACGCATCTCCGATGCGGTGGAAGACGGTTCTATTAAGCTCAATCCAGCACTTGTCAAAATTTGCCAGGAAGTGCGCGATCGCAATGGCAAGCTTCACATAGTAGGTCTGTGTTCAGAGGGTGGAGTACATTCCCATCTCACCCATTTATTCGGACTACTGGACTTAGCTAAGGATCAGCAAATTTCCCAAGTTTGTATCCACGCCATTACCGATGGTCGTGACACAGCACCCTCAGAAGGTGTCAAAGCAATTGGGCAGCTGCAAGAATATATAGACCGCTTAGGTGTAGGGCAGATAGTCACCCTTAGCGGTCGCTATTATGCGATGGATCGCGATCATCGTTGGGATCGGGTTAAACGTGCCTATGACGTAATGACCCAAGATGAAGTAACCGATAATCGCCAAGCCGTAGAAGTTTTAGCAGCATCCTACGCCGCCGGAGTCACAGACGAATTCATCAACCCCACACGTATTGCTCCTGGCGCAATTGCAGCCGGGGATGGAGTGATATTCTTCAACTTCCGCCCCGATCGCGCTAGACAACTCACTCAAGCTTTTGTCAGCCCAGAATTTAAGGGCTTTGAAAGGCAGTTAATTCAACCACTTTCTTTTGCTACTTTTACTCAGTACGATCCAGATTTAAAAGTAGCTGTTGCCTTTGAGCCACAGAATCTCACAAATATTTTGGGAGAAGTCGTCGCCAATCACGGATTAAAGCAATTCCGCACTGCTGAAACCGAAAAATACGCCCATGTTACCTACTTCTTTAATGGCGGTCTAGAAGATCCTTTCGAGGGTGAAGACCGGGAACTCGTAAGTAGTCCTATGGTAGCAACTTACGACAAAGCTCCGGCGATGTCAGCCGCAGCCGTTACAGAAGTAGCGATCGCCGCGATTGAAAAATGTATCTACTCGTTGGTTGTAATTAACTATGCCAACCCAGACATGGTAGGACATACGGGTCAGATAGAAGCTACGATAGAAGCAATTGAAAAAGTTGATCTCTGTTTGGGTCGCCTACTTGCTAGCATTACTAAAGTTGGTGGCACAACAATTATTACTGCTGACCACGGTAATGCTGAGTATATGCTAGATGATGCGGGTAATCCTTGGACAGCCCACACCACTAACCCAGTCCCCTTAATTCTTTTGGAAGGAGAAAAAGTCAAAATCCCTGGACATGGTACAAATGTCGAACTACGAAGCGATGGCAAGCTAGCCGACATTGCGCCGACAATTCTAGAGATTTTACAACTTCCTCAGCCATCAGAAATGACAGGGCGATCGCTCGTTGTCCCAGCTGGATATGATGTGCAACGCAGTCGTACTCCCGCGCAAGTAGGTTTGTAAAATAGATAACAGTTAACTGTTACCTTCACCCTGGCACTTCTGTTTTGAAATTGACTATCTATTTAGATTCCTACCATGACAGTTTCTAATATTGTTCAAGGCATTTGGGCGCTTTCCGCCGTTGGTTTAATCGTCTTAGTACTGCTGCATAGTCCTAAAGGAGATGGTATTGGAGCCATTGGTGGACAAGCTCAACTGTTTAGCAGCACTAAAAGCGCAGAAAACACCTTAAACCGAATTACTTGGGCATTAACAGTAGTTTTTCTAGGTTTAACAGTAGTTTTAAGTGCTGGCTGGCTACCTAAGTAAGCATAGGGAATAGGGATATGGGACAAAAAATCCAATACCCAACACCCAACCCCCTAAAAAATTTACTTACACGACATTTACTAGCAGTTCTCACCTTAGCAATAAGTACAGGGCTGCTAGTTATTTTTATGCATCTCCCTACAAATGCTAATTTTGCCCAAGTAACCGAATATTCTAGGGACTTAATAACTTCTCTCCCAGCCTCCTCATACCCCTCTCCAAAACCTTATCCTTTACCGCCAACGCTAGCTAAATGGCAAGATAATACCAACAGTGGTGATTACTTTGCTCAAATTACACCCACCCAAGTTGGTTATCTAGTTTGGTCACAATTTCCTATTAAAGTTTACATAGAAACGCCAACGGCAGTTAACAGCCAGCAAGCTCAAGCTTGGGTTAACAGCGTCTTACAAGCTGTGCAGGAGTGGAATGCTTACTTACCTTTATTGATAGTGGAAAAACCAGAGGTTGCAGATATTAAAATTTTGCGAAAAGCGCCTCCTCTGCAAATTTCTCCCGTCGATAAAATACCCCGTGCGCGTTCTGCTTTAACTACCTACGAGTTATATACCAACAACAAAGTTTTATTACACCGCTTCACAATATTATTAAGTCCTAGCCAGACAGGTAATTATGTCCTAGCCGCAGCGCGTCATGAACTCGGCCATGCTTTGGGAATTTGGGGGCATAGTCCGTTACAAACCGATGCTTTATACTTTTCTCAAGTTCGCCAACCGCCGCCGATTTCTATTAGAGATGTGAATACCTTGAAGCGGGTTTATCAACAGCCTACTAGTTTGGGGTGGTCTTCATAGTCGCTTGAGTTTTAACTGGATAGGAGCTTTTGTAACGCTATCCTCATCTTTGTCATAGTGAATTTTCTCTGTCAACAATATAAAATTTGTCCCGATAGGATAAGTAAAAATGCGTAATAATAGTCATAAATTCACCTAAAATTGCCTAAAACTTCAGTATGATTAACGAATCAATGATTAAACTCACCATTTCCTGGATAAATCCAGATGATGAAAAATTAGAAGATGAAACTGTATACCTACTGGATGAGATGAAACAGGTAGATGAGTTTGAAACAGTAGGACGTGTACAAGTACCTCTAGAAGACATACCAGATAAGGCAAAACCTCTTGGAAATTTTCTGCCAGGATTTTTGATGGCTGAGGTAAGTCCGAAAAATATCAAAGGTGCATTGGGTTATTTGCACAGTCGTCTGTCTGGTAAAGAAATTGAATTTGAAGTTGAGGCAAACGGTAAGAAGTTAAAAGTCAAAGCTAAAAATTATAGTCAGCAAGAGTTACTAGATGTTGTGAAAGCAGCAGAAGAAGTTATCAAATCTAATTAAAGGTTTAGATATTCTATGGCAAAAAAAGTAGCACTACTCATTGGGGTTAGTGAGTATCAATCTGGTTTTACCCCATTACCTGCATCTATAGGAGATATAGACGCAATGCAACGGGTTTTAAAGAACCCGGAAATTGGAGGTTTTGATGAAATCAAAATACTTAAAAACCCTAGTTCTCAGTTAATGAGTGAAGCAATTGAGGATTTATTTGCGAGTCGTCGAACAGATGATTTAGTGCTGCTATTTTTTTCTGGTCACGGAGGTAAATTAGCTAACAATAAACTTTATTTTGCCACTTCTAATACTCGGAAAAATAGTAATAACAATACAGAAGTAGTTATATCAACGGCAGTAACAGCTAGTTTCGTGAATCAAATCATGAGCAATAGCGCGTCCCGTTATCAGGTGTTGATCCTCGATTGCTGCTATAGTGGTGCTTTTACTAATGATTTGTATGTAAAAAATGATGGTTCTGAGTCAATAAAAAACCAACTTGGTGGAGAGGGACGGGTTATTATTACGTCTTCAGCTTTCACTGAATATTCTTATGAACAGGAAGGAGGAGATATTTCGCTTTTTACTCGTTACATTGTAGAAGGTTTAGAAGATGGTGTAGCAGATAGAGATGATGATGGTTGGATATCAGTTTATGAATTATATGATTATGCTAAAGATCAAGTTAGAAAAGCTGCTCCAAAAATGAGTCCACGGATTTATGCAGTCAGAGAAGGATTTAATATTAAGCTAGCTAAGTCATCGACTGACGATCCCAAAAAAATATATCATCAAGAAGTTGAGTTTTTGGTACGTAATGGTGATGGTCAAATTTCTGATACTGGTCGTGATTTATTGAATGAACTAAAAAATGAATATCTAATAAATACTGAGGAAGCTTCTGCAATTGAGGAGAAGGTTTTAAAGCCTTATAAAGACTTGAAGGAGAAGTCAAAGCGCTATCAATCTAGGTTTAGAAGAGAGATTCAACAAAGATATCCAATCAGTAATCAAACTCGCGAAGAATTAATACGTTTGGGAAAAATTTTACAACTTACGGATGAGAAAATAGCTCTGATTGAAAATCAAGTAATTGAAGAAAGACAGCAAAACTTGCTAGAATACGAGCAAGCTTTTCGTTTTGCAATTGAGCAATCCTACCCAGTTAAACATCTAGATTCTGGGTTGATAGAACTTCAGCAGCGCTTACAACTGAAGGATGAAAATATTAGGGCTATCGAAGCTCCTATAATCGCATTTAAGGAGAGTAGGTTACAGGAGTATGAAAATAAGTTTACTCAGGTAGTAAAGCAAACATCTTCTATCAATAGGCAAGCAAAACGTAATTTACAAGAGTTAAAAAACTCATTGGAACTCAAGGATGATGAAGCAAGCCGAATAGAACAGCGCGTTATTGCAAAAATAAAACAGGAGAAAAATTTTAACAGAAAGTTAAAAATTGGACAATTTATAATTGGAATATTATTAATTATATTAATTATAATAGGCTATTTTTTTACACCTACAGCTATAATTCTAGTTTCTGATTATAGAAAAGAACAAAGTCTTCCTGATGCAAAAATGAAAATGAGTTGGGGAGAAAAAAATCTGTTAGATACAGATAGAAATGATAACAAAAAGCAAGCACAACAGGCATTTGAAAAGGGTAATTATCCAACAGCTTTGAATTATTTTAAGGAAGCAATAAAAAATAATCCAATTGATGATCCGGAGGCATTAATTGGCTATAACAATGCCAATGCTCACATTCAAGCAAACAGTGATAACAAACTGATTCTCAGCATTGCTGTTAGCGTACCTATAGGAAATAACCCCGATATAGCCAAACAAATATTACGTGGCGTATCTTTGGCTCAAAAAGACGTAAATGATAATGGTGGTATTAGATTTTCAAAAAACGCAAACGAAAGCCCACGATTTTTAAATGTTTTGATTGCTGATGATAGCAATGAACCAAAAATGGCTGTAAAAATTGCTAAAGAATTAGTCAAGAATAAATCAAATTTTAGTAATGTGTTAGCAATTGTGGGGCACAACTCTAGCAATACATCACTTAAGGCGGCTCCCATATATCAAGACGGAGGTTTAGTAATGATCACCCCCACAAGTGATGCAAGGGAAATAACAGCATTCGGCCCTCCTGTATTTCATATAATGCCTTTTTTAGAAAGAATTGCTGAAAAACTAGCAAATCATGTTTCAAGAGATAGTAATATAGAAAAAATTGCTATTTGTGCTGATTTATCTTCTCGAGCTAGTGAATCTCATGAAAGAGTTTTTAGTATAGCTATTCGTGATGAAAGAAACAGGTTACTTTCAGGAAAACCGTGTATTATTTCAGATAATTTTGATACAGATAAAATTATAGAAGAATTAGAAAAAGATAAGGTTAATACAATACTTTTGTTACCTGCGGTCGAAAAAATAAATAAAGCTATAGAACTTGCAAAAAAAGCACATGATAAGGGTTGGAAATTATTAGGCTCTCCTACAATGAATACCAATCAAACATTAGCTGAAGGAAAATATTTTAAAGATATGTTAATTCCAGTACCTTGGAATCATAAAGAAGGGAATGATAAAAGTAACTCTTTTAATGTCACAAAGCAAGACCTGAAAGTAGCTAATGTTACTTGGCGTACTGCGATGGCTTATGATACAACCCAAGCCATTGTTAAAGCTTTTGAGGAAATTATAAATAATCGTAAAGAAATAAACCGTACCAATCTTAGAGACAGGCTTTCTAGAAAGGGATTCCGCTTAGGCTTAGATAATAATAAAGATTTTTCTCAACAGAAATTTTCATTAAAACCTGTTACAGGAGAAGTCAATTTTAGAGGTGAGCGTGAAGCAGAAGTATCAATATTACAAGTAAAGGAAGATAGTGAAAATCCAGGCAAGTATATTTTCGATTCTATTCCAACAGAAAAAGTACAATTTCAAGCTGAATTTTAATTTATTTGGCATTACGTAAAACGATTTTCTCTACGTAAAATTAGGTAAGTTGGGTTTAGATTAAGCAACTTAAAAATTAGTATAGCTGCACTCTTTTATGCTCTCAGATGCAGTGCAGCCAACCAAAATTTATATCAGTACCCTTACTTACAATCTATGAGTTAGGGGTAAAGGTCGCTGTAGTAAAACTTCGCGGTACAATTGTTCCAACTGAGTAATATTATCAGTGAGGGTATAGCGTTCCAATACACGCTTTCTGGCTTTCTGTCCCAACACAGTTGTTAACTCTGGATGATCTTGAAATAGTGGCAACAGGGTTTTTAATTGCGATCGCACTGTTTTAGTATTTAAAACTACCCCTGCACCTTTTTCTAATACTTCACCATCAGCACCCACATCTGTGGCTAAACACGCCAACCCGCAGGCCATTGCTTCTAAAAGAGATAAAGATAACCCTTCTACCAACGAAGGCAAAATAAATACATCTGCCCCCCGTAGAATTTCGATGCGTCGGGTTTCATCGGCAATGAATCCTAGCCAGATAATGCCTTCCTCTGCACCATAAAACGGCTGTAAAGACGGCTTCAAAGGCCCATCGCCTACAATCAGTAGCTTGCTATCAGCTTCCAACCCTGACTGCTTCCAAGCGCGTAGCAGCGGTTCCACATTCTTTTCTGGTGCTATCCGGCCTTGATAGACAAATAGGCGTTTGGCTTGAAATTCAGCTTTGATTTGAGAAGGGCCTGGAGAATATTTAGCAGTATCAACTCCATTAGGGATGACTGCAACATTTTCTTCCCGCACACCCATCCGCCCTAATAACTCGCGTTGAATTTGGGAAAATACAATCACGCGATCGTAGTTCACTAAGAAAGGTGCGTATAGCTGATAAGCCAAAAGTTGCGTTCCGGAAATGAGTTTTGCCCCTTTCCCTGCAAATGGGGTATGGAAAGTCGCAATTAGAGGCAAATTCAGTTGCTCGCAAATTTCTGGAAGAATAAAGTCCAAGGGAGATAAAGTCAAAGAAGCGTGGACTATATCTGGTTTAATTTTTCGCAACGACTCAGTTAATACTTTGGTTGCTTTAAAAGTGGGAATTGTGTAAACCTGGGACTTGTAAATGAAGGGTAAGGAAACTTCTTGAAATTTTGGCCAGTTATCAGGTTCAGATTCTTCTTGAGCAAAGTGGAGAAAGCTAACTTCATGACCTCGGTCTAACAAGGCATTTGTAATTTCTCGACTGTAGGTAACATTGCCGCAAAAGGGTGATTTTTTTCCAATCCAGGCTATACGCATTCTTTATTTAGTTATAAGAACAGCGGGTTTAATATTTAGTTATTGTTTGTGGTTTTGCTTTTAGCTGTTTGTTATCGCTGGCTTTTAGTTACTATTACACCCCATTTTTTCTACCCATAAAATAGCCAAATTCTCAGATTAATTTAGCTAGTTTAGTTATAGCTGTAGTTATCCTACTAAGAATTTGTGAATACATATGAGTCAATCAAAAGCAATCGAGCCAGGATTCACAATGATCCCGAGTTAAGCCTATAGTGATTTATGGCTGAGTTCAGTCTATCACGAAAATTTCAGCTTTCAGTAAATGATTAATTATGTCAAGCTAATGTTTAATTACTCACGATGCGAGGTATACCAAGTAAAGATACCTCCGAAAAAGACAATTACAGCTAATGCTAAAAAGACAGCTTGTAATCCAATAAAGGTCTCTGCTACACCCGCTAATGCTAAGGGTAAAGAAAGAGCAATATTAATGACATTATTTTGCAAACCGAAGACTTTACCCCGCATTTCTGGTGGGGTTTCTGTTTGAATTGCAGTTTGCATCGGGATACCCACAAGTGCGCCAAAAACACCCAATAGTGCTACTAACAAAAGCACTATCCAAAGCTGTGTTGTAAAGATGGATAACCCTATTAAGGAAGCTGCCATCCCCAGACAACCACAAAGACTAAGGGCAGTATAGGAGAAACGTTGACCAAACTGACCAAGAATTGTTGCCCCTGCAGCAATTCCCACACCACCAGCTGCTAGTAAAAAGCCAAATTGTGAGGCTTTCATGTTGGGAATGATTTCTGCCATTCTTACAGCTAAAACTGTTAAGGCGGCAAATATGGAAAACAAGATGATCAGTTGTACTAAAGCGCTACGAACACGATGATTATCTTTGAGATAACGTAAGCCATCCCGTAAATCTGAGAAAACATGAGGAAATTCGGTGGCTGAGTCGTGAGGTTTTTCGTTAGTTACCAAGAAACTCAAAATTATTCCTGCGATCGCATAACTTCCACCTACGACCATTTCTTTTCCAAATCCGCCACTTGCACCCAGATTTAGCCAAAGTTGATCCGCGATCGCTAATAGTGGTTCGCCAACAGCAAAACCAACAATTACCGAGGCCATCATTGTTGTGGTGTACAGTGAGTTAGCTGAGAGTAAATGTTGCTCTTCCACCACCAAAGGAATTGCTGTTTGTTCGGCTGGGGCGAAAAACTGTGTGAGGGTGGAAACTAAAAAAGTCACGCTTAAGATGATCAAAAAACCTACAGGCAATACTCCCACTGGTTGCCAATCATGAGTCAACCATAACAGCAAGGGAATCACCAACACCAAAATTCCCCGCCAAATATTGGTAGCTACTAATACAGTCTTTTTCGACCAGCGATCCACAAACACACCAGCCACAGAACCAAATAGCACGGCGGGTATGGTAAAAGCCATCATTAAGGCAGATACCCAACCACTAATACTTTGATGACTAGCTTGAAACTGCGTATTAATCAAGGCAATCATCAACACCAGATAAACTTTATCTGCTAGCTGGCAAAAAACTTGTCCACCCCAAAGGGCTAAGAAATTTGGGTTTTTTAATACAGGTAAAAACCCCTTTTGAGGTACATCATTTGATGGTTCATCTTTACCTGAATCAGGCCCCTTGATATCGGGTGGTTCTTTTGCTGAGGTAATAGCGGCTTGGCCATTAGCCTCAGCCTGAGTAGATTTGGCTTCTGAATTAATAAAATCAGGTTTTGATTTTTCCGATAGCCAATTTTTATTATTTGGCGAAATCTCCCGGGGGGAAATTTCGTGGTTATTGATTTGACTGGGCCGAGACTTCGGAACAGCACTCAAGTGGCTGGGTGCTGTAGAATCTGATGCTCTATTCTGTTTTTTGGCGTAGCTCGGTGACAAAGGCAGGATTTTTGTATCCAAATCAGACGGTTGCATCATGGTTGGCAGCAAAATAAGAATCAATTAAAGTGGCGGAGCGGATTGGATGACCCAAATGATACTGAGCATAATGGCGCAGAATTTGCTCAACAGCTAACCAGTCATTATCTCTGGTGGTACTAATTTGCATTATCTCTGGTTGTGACAGCTGCTGCAGAATATCAAGTTCTTTTGCATTTAATCGCCCAGAAATCACTGGTAGTTCTTGGCGATGCATCACTGTTTGGTAACCCGAGATGGTTGTTGCTGGGGTTGCGGGGAGATGAGGCGATCGCGTCTTGGAAGAGTTGATTTGTCTCTCCCTCTCTTTTTGTTTTCGCAAGTCTTCCCAAGTCTCTAAGCAAACTGTGCCACCAGCAGAAATACTAAATCCTACTTGCCACTGCGGGTTTGTAAAATTTGGTATCAGGGGGCGTTGCGTGAGACAACAAACTTGCACTTGAGGTGTTAGTCCCGCCAACGCTAAAAGGTGAAACACTCCCTGAGACAGATGAGCTAAGATGCTCGCTTCGTTATTAGACACTGCCTCTAACCGATTGAGATGTTCGTTAAGCAGCTCATACAGTTCTTCTTGGGGTTGTTCGCTTAAAGCTTGACTGAGGACTATTTCTGCTAGATATTGGCTAGCTGCCAATTTCCCTAAATCTTTAGTCAAACCTGGATAGGTTTTTACTGTTTGTGCTTGTGTAATTTTATCGAGCGATCGCCCTTTAGCAATCAGTAGTTCGTTGACAACAAACATCCCACTCCTACCACCCAGGCTTGAATTGTGCTTACGTGCCCCTGGGGCCACTGCTCGGATTAAACCGAACTCTTTTGTCAAAATTGTTACTATTCTATCTGATTCTCCCAGCGCCTGGGCTTTCAGATTAATTCCTGTTACTTGATAGGTTTTACTCATTAGCCAAGAGTCCGTAGGGGCGGGTTAAACCCGCATATTTAGGGGCAGACGCAATATTTCATTTAAACCGCCCGTAAATTAGTCATCAGTCCTGCGTCATTAATTCTGAGTACAAAATACCAATGACTATTCCACTTTTTCTGGGTTATTGCGCTGACGGATTAAATCGATACCGCGAGACGTGCCTAATCTAGTAGCACCCGCCAAGATTAATTCTAAGGCTTGATTAATGGTACGAATACCGCCAGAGGCCTTAATTCCTAACCTTTCTCGGGCAATCTCTTTCAAAAGTCGCACATCTTCCACAGTGACACCCCCATTCCAACCCGTACTGGTCTTTAAGAATGCGGCCCCTGCTTCCATAGCCAATTCTGCCGCTACCTTCTTTTCTGGATCTGTCAACAGGTTAGTTTCTAAAATGACCTTCACAGTTTGCCCGGTTGCTTCACAAATTTCCGCAATTTCCCGGTGGACTGCTTCAGTTTTACCAGCTTTTAACCAACCCAAGTTGAGCACTACATCAAGTTCAGTGGCTCCATTTTCCACTGCTTCTTGAGCCTCATACAACTTAACTGCGGAAGTAGTCGCTCCAGTAGGAAAGCCAATTACTGCACAGACTTTGGGATTTTTACCGTGGAGGAGTTCTGCGGCTCGCTTTACATAGGTAGGGTGCAAGCAAACCGCCGCAAAATGAAATCTATCTGCTTCTTCACACCATTGCTCAACCTGCTCTGGAGTAGCCGTTGGCGTTAACAGGGCGTGATCGATAAATGGCGCAATATCAATGTCGGGATAGTCTGCTGCCATCGTGCCTTTTGCCAATTATTGATTATTAAACTTTATAAAAAATTAAAACATTTCTTATATATATATTAAACCACATTTATTACGAGTTTATCCTGAAAACCGAACTGCTGAATAGGTCTGAGATATCGGCTTTCTAGATGGACTGAAAACACTTAAGTATTCAAGTTAACATTAGACACTTTTAACTTGAGTACGCTTAATAGGATTTTAGCTACTAATTAATAAGAAGTTAAGAATAGTTTCAGCTAATGCTTTTGATGCCAAATATGGTACTCCATTACCAATAGTTTTAAACATATTGGTGAGTGACATATCCTCTGGAAGCGCAAAATTGGCAGGTAAAGATTGAATTGCTAAGGCTTCAGCAGCAGAAATTCTTCTCACTTTGTAAGGATGCAAATGTACTTCATTATTGCCATAACAAGCAGTTGGCGAGTAGCGCCATCTGTGTAAACGTTTGAAGGACTTTCGAGAATCATCTCCCTCGTCAATTGAAGCGAATTTTGTGATTCCTGCTCTAGGTTGAAAATAATGTTGAGCATTGGGATGTTGAGCCACATTATTTTTTCTAAACCAGTATTCAACTGTGAGTTCTTGAGGAATATTTTCCGGGCAAGTAATTATAGAATCTTCTTGGAATGATGTACATTGACTCCAAGGGTAAGCAAAGACTTCTTCTTGAGGATATAAAATATAATTTTTCCACGGAAAGAAATTAGAAATTTTTAAATTATCGCGTTCTCTTAAGCTATTTCGGAAGCCAATAAGAATAATTCTTTCTCTATCCTGTGGCACACCATATTCAATAGCATTAATTAAGCGTTCTGTTAATATATAGCCAGCTTTTTGTAATTTCTGCTTTAACGATTCAAAAAATAAACGATGTTTTTTTGTCCGCCACAAACCTTTGACATTTTCAAATAAAAAGAAATCTGGTAAATGATTACAAATCAATTCAATATAAGATGCAGAAAGTTTACCATTATCTCCCAAATGACCTTTATTTTTTCCGCCTATGGAAAAATCTGGACAAGGAGGCCCGCCAATAAAGCCAACAATATTATGAGATTTTCGGCAGTCCTGGACTAATTCACCTAAAAGTTGAGCGGGTAATCCTTCTAAAAGTTTAGTTACGTCTGCGGCTTCACCTTGATGATACCCATATTCAGGCAATGGTAGGTTAAGAATTTCCCGTGAATAACGGTATGCGGCAAGGAATGGCGGAAATATTTCATTGACATAAACAATATAAAAACCGCTAGTTTCAAATCCTAAATCGAGGAACCCGGAGCCAGCAAAGAAGGAAAATATACAAGTACGATAATTAGCCATCTATTAACTACGAGATTTTCTTTAATTTCTCAGAAAAAAGTCTCGTCTAATACTAATTAGCCTGCGATTTAAATCGCAGGCTGATTATCTACTGACATTAAGATTTAAGTTAATTTAAGGGAATTATCCCACAGCCTTCTCAACAGCAACTTCTGGTAACAAGCGCTTAACACCTTGCTTAACAAAACCTTGCAGAAAAGCCATCTGCTGATTTTGCTGGAAGACATTTTGTAAAGTTTGCCGCAATTTTTCCAAATTCAGGTTATTGCCAGAATCTAGAGCTATTTCTTGTTGTTGGAAATACTCTATTAAACTTAAGCCAGCAACTCTGGTGAGATAAGCTGCACTAACTCCCTGTACCACGCCACCAGCGACAAAGGTGACGACGTTACTTTTGAGAACAGTACTCACAGCTTTTGTAGAAAGTTCGACTAAACCCAGCTTCAGCATTAAACTTCCCATCGTTCCAGCGACAGTTTGCGCCTGTTCTAAAGAAAATTTCTGCTGATAGATATTACCCAAATCCATGACCATTTGAGCATTAATCGCCGCAGTTGCTAAAACATCAAGTGCAGGGACTGGATTAGCAAAAGCAGCAGCCGCAGCTATCCATTGATATTGTTCGATAGCTGGGGTAGCGCGATCGCGTCTAATGTTATTTAACCAGGTTTTTGCTTCAGCTTTCAGCAAGTTAGCTTTTCTAATAGTTGTTGTCCAGGCTAACTTCTGTGCTTGCTGGGCTAAAATCTCTCCTAGTTGCTGTGTCAAAGACTGGATATCTGCTGCTGGTTGTTCTAACCATTCTTGTACAGCACCATCAGCTTCATGTTTCCGGACTTTAATGGGAATGGGAGAGGCGGCTGTTGCAACTAAATTTCCTTGTGTCCGTTGTTTCAGTGACAGCAAGATGCTAGCACGTTCATCAGGTAAATACTGGTCTTGCTTGTTGAAAACCAACAAAACAGGTTGATTTGCAGCTTTTAGCTGCTGTAAAGTTTGAAATTCTGAATCGGTTAAATCACCGTTAGTCAGGAAGAGGATAAAATCAGATGTTTCCACTTCTGCCAAAACATCTGTATCTGATTTGTTACCAGCTTGAATATATAAAGGTGCTGTCTCTTGGAAGCTGACTTTTTGCTTGATTTGGGATTGCCAGCTAGATTTTAAAACCTCAATTAAGGTAGTTTTACCGACAGATTTCCCACCAGTAACAGCTAGTTTAAGTTCTTGCCTATCTAAATCTAAGAGTAATTGGTTAACTTGTGTTCGTAAGTTCCCTATGGCTGGATGTTGTTCTGATTCTTGTGCCAGTTGGTTAATTACGACTTCTGCTTTAGCGATCGCATTTTCTACATCTGCTCGTTCTACAAGCATGATATCAAGCTGCTCTACACTAGCTTTCGGGCGATTTTGCTGCAATAACCACAAACCACCGCCGACTGCCAAAGCACTCAGTAAACCAAATTCTCCTACCTGCACTATGGAATCTTGCCAACTGTCTAACATCCACAGAGAAAACGACAGTCCCAATCCTCCTACTAAAATTGGTCGTTGCAACTTCACAACTATGACTCTCCGCGCTTTTTGGATGGCTTACTCCAGAATAGATCAAAACCCTGCTTCCCCGAATGAGACAGGCGAACAAACACAATTTTCTTTACTTACCGCTTGTAAGATTAATTCCCAAGCTTCACGATATTGTGCAGAACGAGGTTTACGCTGTCGTTTTTCAGTTTCCACAAGGTGGATTTCGCTACCATAACCGATGAACACATCGACTGGGAAGATATAGAATATATCAAGTTTTTCTATATATACTATGGCAAAATCAAAGTCTGCTGGCTGATATGCCTCTCTTCGCATGAATCGGCGATTTGTTTTAGTGCGACGATTATCTACAACATAATTTCCAGAAGGCTGATCAAACCAAGCATATTTGACTTGAATTTTGAGTACAGTTCCTTCAATATCAAAAGCTAAATCGTAAGGGAGCCTGTCGCCTACAGGTTTTAAAACTCCCCAACCCCGCTTTAAGGCGTGAAGAATAGTTGCTTGTTCTGCAATATCTCCTTTAAGCTTGGTGTCCATAAGCTGTTACGCATTTAAGTTGCATAGTTACTTATCAGGATTGTCCAGAGTCAAAGGTCAAAAGTCCAAGTTTATCCTTGACTCTTAAACGCCAGTTCACTCTACGGAGGGAACCTCCGCACGTGACTGGCTCCTCTTGAGCCTTGACAACCCAAACAACAAAATGTGCAATTTAGATATATAAAATAAATCCCTGAAACCATTTAGAGTCTCAGGGATTTATCGTTCTTTTAATTTGGTGGCGGGAAGTGGATTTGAACCACTGACCTTCGGGTTATGCTTACCATCTACAGCTTTCGCTGCCCAGACTTGCTGGTTTGTGGTCTGGACTGTCCCTTCACCCTCGTCTTTAACGTTAGGGTGCCTGCCTTCCAGTCTCTACACCTTCTCCATTTCTGGAGCTTGGTTCGGGATTACCACGCTAATGGCTTCCCCGAGTTTGACAGGTAAACGCACGTAAGTTTCTCTACGTACCGCCCATAACAAAGTTAACTGATAAGCGTTTAGTTAACTTTGCTTGTTGAGCCCGACGAGCTACCAGGCTGCTCTATCCCGCGTCGTTTGCTTACTTTTTTAGTATAACCCCAAGTTATAAATTTGGCAACTATAAAAGCGATAATTCTCCCACAACTTCTAAACGCTTGTATTTTCCCAAAATCATAAACTTTTCAGCTAGGCTTTCGGCAACGCTGGGGGTAATCCAGCCCATTTGTTGAAGTAAATGAATAGCAACTGCGTATTTTGCTCGCTTTGCTCCATCCATAACTTTAATTGCCAATCCCATGCCTTCCCCTAACCTACCGATGCACTGTACTCCTTCGGCACCAGCTTTGCTTACCAATTCTCCAGGGGTTAAGCGCATGAGTTCCGTATCAAATTCACCATCACCAGCTACCATTGTGGGATGATGAGTCATGGCCCGGACAATGCGCTCCATATCCAAAGTTTTACCAGAAGCGAGCAAGGCATACAGCGAACCCATCTGACCAAGTTGCATCAAATAAGTTGGTGCGCCACAGTCATCATGAACACCGATAAATTCTTCTGATGGCATTCGCAGTAATTCTGCTACCTTGCTAAGAATTAACTGTTGGACTGGGTGTTTGCGTTCTAAGTAGTTATTTAAAGGCCAATGTCGTTGTTGACAAACCGCTAGCATTCCCGCGTGTTTACCAGAGCAATTGTATTCTAGAGGACTCCGCTTACCTTCAGGAATCGGGCATTGGAGTGCGCTGGGGTCTAGATCGGCCCGCCAAAGAATGTTAAATACCTGTCTTACCTGCTCTATGCTACCTTTGTGGGAGCTAGTGATAATCGCTAAATCGCGATCGCTGAGGTCGTATCGTTCTAGCGTACCAGTAGATGTAATAGCGAGTGCCTGAAATGGTTTCAGTGCGGAACGGACAAATGCAGCCGTTTCCGAATTCCCAGCTACGGATAAAACCCGCCCTCGTTCGTCGCATACAACAGCCTGGACTATATGCCGCGATTCAATGATTCCTTCCCGTAGCAACCTCACTTCTAAGGCTGCGGCTTGAGTTCGTTTTCCCATTGTCATGGGTTAAAATCTATCACTTTTTGTTATTTTTTTATTATTTGTTTGTTATTTGTCATTTGTCCTATGTCATTTGTTAAAACTCATGACTAGTGACTAATGACTATTTACAACAAATGCCAAACTATACTACCAACAACGAACATTCCTGCCAAGCTAGCAAAGGTCAGTTGCAAGCGGCGAAGAATCGGTTTGATTTCGTAAGTAGCAATTAAGCGATCGCGGTTTAAGACTTCCTCTGGTTTGATCCAAGTTTGACCGTCATACCACCCAGATTCTTCGTAAAATACTGTGGCGCTGGTTAGGCGATCGCTGACGTAATACCAGCCTAAGTACAATCGTACTAACAAGAGAATTACGCCGATACTTGCTCCCGCTGCACCACAAAGAATAAATTGGGCGAAATGCTTATGTGGGGGAAAACTGGCGGCTGCGACTGGCCCAGCTACCACCCACGATAAACTCCAAATCCACAGCATTTTTTTGATATGCTCGCGCCAATTTAAGGCACAATCACGAAATAGCCAAGATGTTTTTAATTCTTCGTACTCGTTGAGTGGTTGTTGTTCAGTCGGAACTGGGCAATTAGAAACCGAGGATTTGATCATTTTGGCTTAACCCCACCGTCATCGGCTGTTGGCAGTTCTAAACGTTCAGCATGAGACCAGAATGCTTCTAAATTATAAAACTCTCGCTCCTTGGGCATCATGATGTGAACGATCACTTCGCCATAATCTTGCAAAACCCAGCTTCCTTCTGCTTTACCTGCTGTCCGCAAGGGATTGCGTTGCAGTTCGGTTGATACTTGGTCTTCAATGGCTTCTGCGATCGCTCTGACTTGAACTCTTGAATAGCCAGTCATCACTACAAAATAATCTGCTAGGTAAGAGACATCTGCTACCCTAAGCAGTAGAATATCGCCAGCTTTGCGGTCTGATGCTGCTTCGGCAACGGTTATTGCTAATTTTCTGCTCGCTTCTTCGCTGGGGTCTTGTAGACTAGCGATCGCAGTTTTTCTTAAAGATACAGATGGCGTTGGGAATTCTCCTTGGAAAGAATCAGACATTAAACCTCAGGTGCTTTAGCCCTTTTGTTACATTTTTTGACAATTACACACAACTCATCAATCATGAGATGTAACTATGTAAATTGTTTTTTTTGCATACTAACAAAAAAAAAGACTTTTTGGATTTGGTAAACAGCAATCAAGCGTACCATGCTATATGGAGCTAGTGTAGCTACTTAGTACTTTGTATTAGTTGCTTTATGGCAATTTTTGTAGTATCATTTGCTACTTTCAGAGATTAATTTAAATCCTGATTTTTATATTCTGAGGTATTGCCTACTTGAGGCCTGTTGATAATTTTGCAACCTACCAGCCTAGTACCACAAAGCAGAATTTAAAATTCAAAATCCAAATTAATGATGATTTTTGGTTGATAAATATAGTGTCGATATGGTCAGTGCAGCCACATATCACATACAGGAATAATTACAGAGAATAAGATACCTTACAAGTAACCTCAGATATATTTTAGAATCTTACCTGAGTCAGAAATTATTAGTTAAGCTTCATATTGATGCTCGTTACATTTTGGCTGCAAGTACTATGCAGACAAAAATTAAAGCATATTTAACAAGCAAAAAATAAAAAGTAAAAGACCCCTGTCTGAGCATTTGCAGGCAGGGGTCTTTTGTGTTTTTATTTGAAGTATTAAACTTCTTGGTTTGAGATATTGGTGCTGGAAATTATTGCCTCTTCTGCTTTTAGCGCATAGCATAAAGCCTCATAGTTATTTAAAGCTTGCTCAAAGCTATATTGTTCAACAGCATATTGGCGACTTTTATAACCGAGATTTTTAACTTTATCTGGGTTTTGGTACAAGTCTAGAATTGCATTGGCTAAAGCTTGAGCATCTTCTGGTGGCACCACACATCCTCCACCACTTTGTCTAATAGCTCTTGCTGCTGTACCATTTTCTGGTACAGATGCAATCAATGCTCGCCCACTAGCAAGTAGTACTTGTATTTTGGAAGGCATATTGAATGATATGACATTCTTCTTTTGCACAACCAAGCCAACATCCGCAGCTGCTAACATTTCCGGCAGACGTTCGCGAGGTTGAAAAGGTAGTAACAAGACATTATCTGCACCATAATCGAGACAGTCTTGTTGAAGTCTCTGCAATCCTTTCGCTTCCCCAGCAATTGTAAACACAATGTCTGGGATATGACGTAACAGAGCCGCAGCTTTCACAACTGTTTCTAAGCCTTGAGTTAGAGCAATATTACCAGAATATAAAACTACAAATTTGTCTTTGAGGTTGTGTGTTTCCCGAAACGCGTTATTGTCTCTAGGTAAGGGGCGAATAAAATTCACATCGACCCAATTGGGAATTTGCACAATTTTGTGAGATGGTACACCCTTCTTGAGCAAATTTTCCACGAAACCATCAGCGATGACGCTGATTTTAGTAGCGCTATGATATGCAAACTTCTCTAATTGTGTAAATACTTTGATTAGAAATTTGTTCTTCAGTAGCCCTACATGAATAGCTGCTTCTGGTAAAATATCTTGCAGGTTTAAAACCACAGGACAAGCACGCAACCATCCGACAAGGGCAGCTGGTAAACATACAGGCAATGAAGGTGAAGTAGAAATAATTACATCTGGTCGCCAGCCTATCATTGCAGGTAAAAAACTGGTGACTACAAAGCTAGCATCTAACAATATTCGATCTAGCAAGTTTGGTTGTGGACGAATCCAAACATAACTGCGTTGAATTTGGACTCCATTTTTAGATTCTGTTGAATACAATTTACCGCGATAGCCAGGGTAAATTTGACGTTCAGGATAGTTGGGCATAGCTGTGACTACACGCACTTCATGTCCCCGCTTCACAAGTCCCTCGGCTAATTCAGTCATTAAGGGAGCAATACCAATTGGTTCTGGGTAATAGTTGTAGGAGTAAATCAAAATCCGCATAACAAATTAGTCAGAATTATCTGGCTTTGTATTGAAAAAGAATACTTGTCCCAAGAATTTTTGATTTTACGTTTTACGTTGCACCCATAACTAAATTGTCCTTGCACAGCCTTGCTATGTCAGTGACTTTTGGTTGAAGATTAAGTAAATTTTGATATCTCATGCGTAGGCAATACTTAATTTATATAGAGGCTGCTTGCTTGTTATGTGATTGTTTTGTAGGGTAAACCTACCTAAGTATAATCTCTATTTTCATTAATTAATTAAGCTTTAAACAAGCATCAAAATTACTTTAATAAAAGTTCTGGCAAGTAAATTATTTCTGATAAATGCTAAAAAATAATCCTAAATCAATCCAGAGTAAATATAAGTGAATACATAGTATTTCCACCAGTAGTAATCATGAAAACTACGGGTTCAAAAAAATAATTATTTTAGGTAGATATATTGTGAAAAATCAGATAGCTTATAAAGTTATCATCACAATAATTAGTGAGATATTGTACTTAATTGCACAACACCCCAAATGTTGAGTTGCTAATGGGAAGTGTAACGAATACCTAAGATAGATAATAGATAGAGAATTTAGACTTTATTATTTAAAGCTGCATAGTAAAGCAGCTTTTTATCTAGAAAATAGATTGAGTTCTCAGTATAGCGTCTGGAAAGTTAATATAATATAAATTTATTGTGGTGAATTATTGAATTTTAATCTTGACCAATCTGTGTTATGAGTTGCAATACCATTTCACTGGAAAAATATACAGATGGTCAAGTGGAAGGAGTAGAGGCGCAGAGGAACGCAGAGTATTTTCTCAGCTAATTCACTAAGAATTTATGAAATGCTGTAGTTAGAGAATTTGCGATAAAAATTTGCGAGTTCGTTCTTCTTGAGGTTTGTTAAAAAAGGAGTCTGGTGTAGCTGACTCAACCAGTAAACCGCTATCCATCAAAATTACTCTGTCAGCCACTTCACGAGCAAATCCTACCTCATGGGTAACTACTACCATTGTCATACCGTCACGGGCAAGACTTCGCATCACATCTAACACTTCCCTCACCATTTCTGGATCTAAAGCTGAGGTGGGTTCATCAAATAGCATAATCTTAGGCTGCATTGCTAACGCACGCGCGATCGCTACTCGTTGTTGCTGTCCCCCAGATAATTGTCCTGGATATTTATGTGCTTGCTCTAGAATTCCCACCCTTTCTAAAAGTTGCATTGCTAATTCTTCAGCTTTCGCCTTCGCCCACCGACGCACCCAAATTGGTGCCAAGGTGATATTTTGCAGTACTGTGAGATGGGGAAATAAATTAAACTGTTGAAATACCATTCCCACTTCTTTGCGAATCGCATCAATATTTCGCAAATCATTGCTGAGGGTAATACCATCTATAACAATTTTGCCTTGTTGATATTCTTCTAAAGCATTAAATGTACGGATAAAAGTAGATTTACCTGAACCTGACGGCCCCATTAATACCACTACTTCACCACGATTTACGGTCAAGCTAACACCTTGGAGGACATGAAATTGTCCATACCACTTGTGAACATTCTCAGCAATAATTATTGGTTGTTGGTCTAACATAAAATTTTACCTTTTAACTCTTATTCTCTGTCTTTGGTAGGAATTATTTTCTCTTTTAACTACTTAACTGCTTTTCTAATTTCCGAGAAGCCAGAGACATTGAGTAACAAAATACCCAATAAATCAATCCTATAAACAAATAAACTTCTGCATAACGTCCGATAAATTGCGGCTGCGCTAAAATTGAACGAGCTATTCCAGTAAGTTCCACTAATCCTACCAAAGATAACAGTGAAGTATCTTTAAATAAACCAATAAATTGACCAACGATTGCCGGAATTACCGCACGTAAAGCCTGTGGTAAGACAATTAATATCACGACAAATAAAGAGTTTAAACCTAGTGCTTTAGCAGCTTCAATTTGTCCCCGTGAGATAGCCTGGAGTCCGCCTCGCACATTTTCTGCCATGTAAGCTGCGCTGAATAATACTAATCCTGTAATTGCTCTGACTACCCTATCTAAACGTAAATCTACTGGCAGAAATAATGGCAGCATTACCTGTGCAAGAAACAAAATTCCTATCAGGGGTAATCCTCTAATAATTTCAATGTACAGGATAGAAAACCACCGGACTACAGGTAAATTGCTAGTGCGTCCTAAAGCTAGTAAAACTCCAATGGGAAAAGAAAGTACAATACTAACTGCTGCCATCAACAGAGTTAGTAACAAACCATTCCATAAATTTGTAGGCACAGATTGTAAGCCAAAGCCACCACCGATTAACCACAAAATTATAGGAAAAGATAAAATCCAGATGAAAGACAGCCAAGGTGCTATTAATTTAGTAAATCTCTTGCCTAGCAAAAAACTTATCAATAATAAAACAGCAATTAGCAGTAGATAAATGCGGGATGTTAAATCTAAAGGAAAAACAGTTAATAAAACACCGATAATTAAACTAAAAATAGCAAGCCCAGACTTGGTTAAATTTCGTTTACTAGAAAATACTCCCCAAGTTATTGCACCTAAAGCAGAAGCGATCGCCAGCACAATCCAAACTCGCCAGTACAGAGATTGAGGGAATCTTCCGACTAAAAATAAACGTAAATTTACTGAAACTACTGCCCATTGTGCTTGGGTAGTTGCCCAAGTTAATATTCCTTTGGCTACCCAAGACAGTAATATTAAGCAGAAAACAGTTAATAGGCTGTTGTACCAAGTACTAAAGAGATTTTTACGCAACCACAATATTTGAGGGTTTGTCATTTGTCATTTATCATTTTTTATTCTTGTTATCCCTTTATCTTTCCTTAATTTGCACTGTGCGGTTAAATAGATTCATGACTACGGAAATTGTCAAACTAAGGGTGAGATAGGTAAGCATAATCAGTAATATTACTTCTACGGCTCTCCCGGTTTGGTTAAAAGTTGTAGAAGCAACAAAATAAATATCGGGGTAGCCAATTGCGATCGCCAAACTGGAATTTTTGGTCAAATTGAGATATTGGCTCGTTAAAGGTGGAATAATTACTCGCAAAGCTTGGGGGAATACAACTAAACGCATGACTAACCCAGGTTTTAAACCAAGCGATCGCGCTGCTTCCCATTGTCCCCTTGCTACTGATTGAATTCCACCTCGGACAATTTCGGCAATAAATGCACCTGTATAAAAAGTTAAGCCTAATAATAAGGCTGAAAACTCTGGAGAAAAGGTAAACCAAGGCAATTCGATGCCATTTTGACTCAAATAAACCAAACCCCAGAGCGAAATTTTACTTTCTACCTTGGGAAAACCCAGAAAAACAGCAAAGTACCAAAACAGCAATTGCAGCAGTAAGGGAGTATTGCGGAAGATTTCCACGTAAACTAGGGCAATATTTCTGACTAGCCAGTTATCCGAAAGCCTAGCAATTCCCGCACTCACACCCACAATTGTGGTGAGAAAAATTCCTGTAACTGCTATCCGTAAAGAGTTAACTAGTCCTACCCACAAAGCGCGACTGTAGGTATCAGTTGGCTTGTAAGTAATTACAGTTTCACCAATATCAAAAGATGCTTGCTGTTTGAGAAAGTCAAAACCGAACTGAATACCTAATTGCTGTAAATTACGGTTGAGGTTGCCCCATAATATTGTGACGATTGCTACTGCTAATAATACAGCCAGTAATTGTCCCGCAATCTGCCAAAATCGGCGATCGCGCCACAAAGATTTCATATTGATCATTTGTCATTGGTCATTTGTCATTTGGTAATTGGTAATGGGTAATTGGGAATAAATATTTCTCCCCCTGCTCCCTCATCTTCCTCATCCCCCTCATCTTCCTCATCCCCCTCATCCCTAATTACCGGAACGGTGGTGAATACAGCAATCCGCCTTTTGACCAAAGTTGATTTTGTCCGCGAGGGAGATTGAGTTTTGTTTTGGGGCCGAGATTGCGATCGTAAACCTCGCTATAGTTACCGACGTGCTTGATGATTCTAGCTGCGAAGTCGTTTGTTAAACCCAATCCTTCGCCCAAGTTGCCTTCTGTTCCTAAAAATCGCTTAATATCTGGATCGCTACTCGTAGCGAATTGTGCAATATTCTGGGAATTAATGCCTAACTCTTCAGCTTTGACTAAAGCATAAACTACCCATTTGACAGTATCAGCCCACTTGCTATCCCCTTTGGCAACAGCAGGTGCAAGGGGTTCTGAAGAAATCACTTCATCAAGAATCAAGTTATCTTCTGGTTTGGGTAAAAGCGATCGCCGCGCTACTAAAGCTGAACGATCGGCTGTGATTCCATCACAACGTCCCTCTGCATAAGTCGCAAAGGTAACGTTAACATCCTCAAACACAACGGGTTTGTAGGTGATGTTTCGCTTCCGCATTTGGTCGGCTAAGTTTTGTTCGGTAGTCGTACCCGTTTGCACACAAATGGCTTTGTCTTTGAGGTCTGCTAGGGATTTAATTCCGCTATTTTTACGAATCATCACTGCTTGACCATCGTAAAAAACCACAGGCGCAAAATCCAAGCCAACGGACGTTGTGCGACTTAGTGTCCATGTAGTGTTGCGGCTGAGAATATCTACTTCCCCAGTTTGTAAAGCTGTAAAGCGTTCTTTAGAATTTAGATTGCGAAATTCTACTGCGTCTGGGTTATCAAATAAAGCCGCTGCTACAGCGCGACAAATATCAACATCAATTCCGCTGTATTTACCATCAGTGCCAACAAAACTAAAACCTGGAACTTCGCCACTCACACCGCAAATCAGCTGACCACGATTTTTGACAGTCTCCCAGCGATTGCGATTTACTGGAGATGTTGAATTACTACCAGGCGTGGTGGGTGTCTTTGGATCTTTTGACGGCTCATTACAAGCATTGAGGGCAAAGATTAGGGGTGCGATCGCTAAAATTAATGCTGATTTACGCATAAATCTATAAACATTTACAAAGTAAAAATGTGTTTAGTACTACAATTTCTCTGTGAAAATAGGTAGATGTCTGTAATATAAAACTTTTTGTGACTCTTTGATTAACTTGTTTTCAGTTGATTCTGATTTAAATTTTTAACTGATTTTTAGCCAGTCAAAAATAATATATAAAAATAGTTAATTTAGCTTTATTTTGAAAATACCATTTTGTACAAAATAAACTTTTGAACATAATTTTTAATAGATATAAGCTAAAATTATTGCAAAAATTAATATTTTTTGGGGCTGTGAAAAAAATGACTAATTGTTTTAATTCATTGAAATTAGGAAAAAATTAGATTGTCTAATTCTCCAAAATAATCCAAAATATCTATACAATAATTATTAGCAAATAACGCCAAAATTACTTATATATAAAGCCTAGCCAAGGTACGGCTATTATCAAAAACCTATTTAAATATGAGAATACAATTATTTTGGTTGTTACGAAAAGCTGCAAAGTGGGTTTTCATGCGGTAAAATTTTCAAGATGACTTTTTACTTTGATGGAGCAGTCCGACACTTATTAATCATCAAGAGATGGATTGCATACTCTGATGAAAAGAGAAGTAACTATACCAACCTAAGCATAGGCCACTAGCAGGTTAAACTAGATTTGGTAACAGCTGCTCCACCGTTCCTTGTGAGGCTTTTATGGGAGCTAATCTGACACAGATTGCCAAATACTTAGATAATCTTGGTTGGGAATATCGCTTTGATGACGAGGAAGAACGTATTATCACAGGTGTAGAAGCTGATCACCTAGAAGACTTCCTAATTGTTGTGCAATTAGATGAGGAGGGCAAATTTTTTCGGGTATTTGCACCTCAAGTACTAGCAGGAGTTCAAGAGCATCCTTATAAAGGAGCTATCCTCCAGACAATGTTGGCCATTTCCTGGGAAACCAAAATGCTGCAATGGGAGTATGACCCATCTGACGGTGAAATCCGGGCGATTATTGAGTTTCCCCTAGAAGATTCAATTCTGACAGAAAAACAATTTAACCGTTGCTTGAGCGGATTAATCCAAATTGTTGATAGCATAGCCATGCCACGCCTCAAAGAGGTAATGGCAACAGGACATGATCCTGGAAATGTCGAACTTGGGGAAAGACTTTTACTGAGTATTCAAGAAGAAGCCCCTGGATTACTAGAAATCCTCGAAAAAGCAATGGAAGCTAGGAAAAAACGAGGAAGTTTTCCTCACGAGTGAGGCGAATTATCACTTAAATAGCTATACTCCAAAGTGATACCCTCACTATATACTGAATTTTTCTAGGGCTGGATTTTATGACATCCTATGCAACCTCCTCTGCCAAGGCGGAAATGAGTGAACTTCGGCGGTTGAAAAGCTTACTACCACCAGAATTGCAGAGCTGGGTCACGGTAGAAGGCACAACTGAGGTCAATCCACCCCTGATCCGTAGCGAAGAAATTGGTAAAGACCAGGTAGAAATCCAAATTGACCTGGTGAAATGGGATAACCTCGCGATGGATCAGCGTAATCTGCTGTTTTGGCACGAAGTCGCTCGCATTCAAAATGACACAATTCCCAAAGATGGTTGGGAAATGGCAGCACTGGCTATCGGTTTAGGTGGTGCTGTAGGTGAGTTGTGGGTACAGGATGGATTGTTACTAGTTTTAGCCTTAGCACTTTGTGGCGTATCTGGCTGGCGACTATACCAAAAAAATAACGGTGAAAAGCAACTAAAAGAATTATTAGATGCTGACGAAAAAGCGATCGCACTTGCAACTCGCTTTGGTTATAGCCTCCCCAACGCCTATAAAAGTCTAGGTAGCGCTTTAAAAACTTTAATAGACAATACTCCTAGCAAACGCCAACGCTCTAGATATGAAGCACGCCTTTCTGCCCTCAAACGCAGTGCCAATAAAGCAAAAGCTAAATCTAGACCAGTAGATGAGAGTGTTGATTACTAAGTGCTAAGTGCTGAGTCAAGAAATCAACTCAGCACTCAGCATAGTTTACAGTTGATTCAACATTTTATGGGTTTGAGGCACGACACGAACGTGCTTTAACCACTGCTTCATTAAAGCTTGCCACTGCAAAACCTGGTCGGGAGTAGGCGCAAGTATAGTTTTTGCTGTAGATTTTTCGGACACTGGCAAAGGTGTCACAGGTTGTAAGAACACTGGGATATCAGGACTAACATCTGCTACCAACAAAGCTGAACGTTCTAACTCAGTTGGGTCTGTCTGTTGGGAAATAATTATCTTGACAAAAATGTTTAAATGTGAATCATAAGATAATTTCAGACATTGCCCATGTTCTTGCCAATAGCTTTCACCGCTGACGCTAGGTAATTTTAAATCCATACCTACAGAGTCGAGGTAGGGCAAAATCATTGCCAACTGTTCTGGACGATGACCTCCAGTTTCTAAATATATAGGCAGATTGGTAAGCGATCGCACTTGCGGTAGAAATAGCTCTAAAAATGGTGCATGAAGCAAGGGTTCGCCACCCGTTAAGCTAATGCTATCGTGTATAGACGGTTGATTTTGCCGTTCGATCCATTCTAATAAAATGGGCACTGGGATAGGGTTAGAGTGCTCTTCAAAGTCTCGTAATCCAGGGGTTCGCTCTATCCTACAAGTAGAAGGTGCATTCCAAGTATGGGCGCTATCGCAAAAGTGACAGCGTAAGTCACACAAAGCAAAGCGAATAAAAATCTGACGTGTCCCGACATTCAGTCCTTCCCCTTGAATAGCAGAAAAGACCTCAATCAGGCGTGCAGTAGGTTTAACCGTAGTTTTAGCAGTCATGGGATGATTAAAAAAAGCGATCGCGCTGCGTCGTCACAAAAGCAAGTAAGTTTTTTGGCTCTTGTTCTATTGTGAATCGTCGCTAGCCATCTCTAATCTCACCCTAAAGAACTTGCAATTAGTCCTGATTCCTACTAATTCAAGATGAGGTTAGAGAATATCTACGTCAAAATTAATGATTGATAGCTTACATTTAGACGGCAACGACAGTGCAAAGCTTCATAACTAGCCAACCCAAAGCGGTCGATTTCCTGGTGACTTCCCTAAATGACATGGCTGTAGTCCAGGTACCCAACCGATTGAGTGTGCTTGAGGCCGTAGGCTTTAAGCAAATCTGCCAAGAGTTAACCCTGGAACATTCTCATATAAAACAAATCATTATTGACTTTCACCAAACTACTTTTATGGATAGCAGTGGTTTAGGTGCTCTAGTCAGTAATTTTAAAACTGCTCAGGAAAAGAGCATCGCCATTATATTGCGAAATGTGACACCTCAGGTAATGGCAGTTCTTAACCTTACAGGTTTGGATCAAGTTTTTTCCATTGAATCTCTCAGCAGTTTATCACCGCATGGACAAAGCCACATTGCGGAAAACCAAAAGTTTTCTGCTCGTAAGGTTGAGCCGCTACCTACTACTCATCCTTCTGTGGCATCTTGGATGAAACGGTTGATCGACATTGTTGGAGCACTGGTAGGCTTGGTAATTACAGGAGTCTTGTTAATTCCCATTACAATTGCTATTCAAATTGACGATCCCGGCCCCCTTTTCTTTAAACAAACTCGCTGTGGGTGGATGGGTAAACGTTTTGGAATTTGGAAATTCCGTTCCATGTGTGTGGATGCAGAAGCCAAAAAATCTCAAGTCCAAAACCAAGCGCAAGGAGCTTTCTTTAAGAATGATAGCGATCCTAGAGTCACGCGGGTAGGGCGCTTTTTACGGCGAACTAGTCTAGATGAATTACCGCAATTCTGGAATGTTCTTAAAGGAGACATGAGTTTAGTTGGTACTAGACCTCCAACTCCTGACGAAGTAGAACGTTATGAAGTACCTGAGTGGCAGCGCTTAGATGTAAAACCAGGCATGACTGGTGAATGGCAAGTAAACGGACGGTCTAAAGTACGTAGTTTTGAAGATGTAATCCGCCTGGATTTGCAGTATCAAAAAAATTGGAGTTTACTGTATGATTTCAAGCTAATTTTCAAAACTTTAGCCATTCTATTTCATAGAAATAGTGGTGCAGTTTAGTCAATTACCTTGATTTTTAGTCTGTTGGTAATTTATAACTTCCAAAATTAATTATTGCTAATGCCCAAGCCAATACTTGTCGGTTAAGGGGAAAAGGAGAAGGGTAAAAGGGGCAAGAAAAAACCTTTAACCCTTACCCTTTCACCTTTTCCCCAAACCAAATTCCGAGTTGAAAATCCTTAACCGAGCAGTATTGATGCCCAAGCTACTTGTGAGCTTGGGTATCACTTTATCAAATAACTATCGACCAAAGTATCGTTGATATAAATCGCAACTAATCATCACCTGATTATTTCGCATATTTACCAACCCCATACTATGTAGCTTAAAAGCCTGTACTGGCTCTAACTCTATTGGTGCTTTTGCCTTTAGTACTTGCTCAAAAGCTGCTGCAAGGTCGGGATGCTGTTGTAAATACCATAAGAGTTGGTGAAGATATTCGCTATAAATTCCTGTATCGGAAGCTGCAGTTTGCATCAATTCTTCCCAAGTTAAATCTTGGTGTGCTAGATGGTAAAAAGCCACACGTAGCAAATAAGGATGACCAGCTACCAGCCACATAAGTTCAGCTAAATGACCTATTGAAATATTAAGTTGATGACGCTGTGCTAAATCTTGTACTTGCTCCCAGTTAAATGAGCGTATCTGCACTGAAAAACCAACCTGAAAGGGAAATTTAGCAATACTTAATGGAATATATAATTCTGTAGATTTACTTACTATTAGTCGGAGTTTTTGCCATATTTCACTATCTTTAGCTTCCTCATGCCAAGAACGCAATAAACATAAAAAGTCCTGAGCAATTTCAGGATATTCAAAAATCTCATTGACTTCATCTAAAGCCAATACTAGAGGATTGTCTATTTGTGGCAGCAGGTATTCTTGTAAATAAAATGTACAGTTTGCTTTACTACCCAAATCTTTATCCCAATAATCATCTAGCTTATTTTTGAGCTTGAGTTTATGGGTAATATTGGCACACAGCCAACGCAATACTTTATTTAAATCAGTCAAAATTTTATTATCTGCTTGTAAAAGATTCAAGCTGACAGTTTGATAACCTACGGTAGCAGCATGAGCCAGAATCCTAACCATAAAAGAGGTTTTACCCATTTGTCTTGGAGCTTTAATTTGAATTAAAGACCCTGGATTAGTAATCTCCTGATAGCATCTAAGTTCATTAGGTATTCGCTCAATATAAAAAGCAGAAGTTAAAGGTACATAGCCTTTTGGTAATTCTAACTCTACTGTATTTTGATAATTTTCGTTGATTAATTTTGTAGGCGCAGACAGTGGATTAGTATGGTTTTTAAATGCAGTATTGGCAATTGTTTGTGGATTAACATACTGTACTTGTCCAGTATAATAAGGCTCTAGTCGCTTTCTCAAGCTTTCAATTAAATTTTGGCTTCTAGTAGAAGTTTGATTTGCTCGTCGCCTTTCAATTACAGCATGAATATTAGTTTTATTAACTTTTTCCCCTAGTACTTCCGATAGCAGTTTCCATAATTGCGGGGCTACAGTTTGCTTAATATAACTAGCAGAATATTGAAATTCTTCGGCAATCTGGTTATAAGTTTTTCTTTGACCATCCCAAGATTCTTGCAAGACTGCTTTTTGAATATCCGTTAGAGATTTTCCTGTCTTGGCATAAATTAGTTGTTCGACGAATTGTAATCCTCCCTGGATATCTTTCATAGTGACTTAAGGTGAAGGGCAATTAGAATAATTTATGCTAATGTATCCGCAGATTTACTGGATAAAAATCGCTATTATATTATTCCCAGTTTTTAGCTAACTTAGCCAAGAAGCCTCAAATAAAAAATTGCTGTCTCTTACTCGTAAGAAACAGCAGTGACAATAACAGGTTGGCAATAACTAAAAGTTATGAAATTATACTTTGGCTGTTGCTTTAACTCGTTGTTTTTGATTCAGCATAGAACTAGCAGCTAAAGCACCAAAGGCAACTACACCTAAAGCAGAACTAGACTCAGGAACTCTTTTTGGTGGAACAGCAGCAATCTTAGCGTAAAGGAAAGCTGAGTTACTACCACCTTCTTGTGAAATGAAATTAGTTACAGGAGTGCTATTAGCAGTTGCACTGAATCCTACCAGCTGTAAAGTATAGTCTACGCCAGCAATACTAAAGGTGTTGAAGTTCTTTGGAGTAGAGAAGGTAATTTTATCAGCGCAGCCCTGACTGTTGCTCCCATAAGCGCATACGCCAGAGTTTAGCGTTTCGTCGATATTAAAGCTAAAGTTAAAAGCCTGTGATGCTATAGGCAAATCACTAAAGTTTAAGTTGAGGCCAAGGTCTACTTTTGAGGCGGCTGTTCCATTATTGATCGCATTGTTATAGTGTGTCAGAGTACCAATTTGAAATACTTGATTGAGATTGAAGGTTAAGTCACTAGTGCCTTGAAATCCTAATCCACTTTGACCATTTTTTCCCTCTCCCCAACGGACTTGATTTTCTATAGTAGTTGTAGATGTTACACCTATTGGATTGCTGGAATTAGATATAGAACTTATATCTGGGGTGGTAATGTCTGTAGTGATTCTACCTGTTGTAGCATCTGTTGTAACTGTTGTAACTGTTGTACTTGTTGTTGTTGTTTTACTTCTTCTACCTTGTGTAGTTGTATTTGTTGTATTTGTGGTAACTTTTTGATATTTGATGTTAGTTCCGCCAACAGGTTTACTCCAGGTACCAGAAGAACTTGTTAGGGATAAGGCGTTAGCTGAAGAAGCAAACAATCCTAGCGCTGTAGTAGCAGTAATCGCAACGGAGAATTTTGTCAGGAAATTTAAGGTTGCCATAGAACTAAATTATTTACAGAAAGTGAAGGTGAATAGTGGAGATGCTTGCTTACAAGATTTGCTGGTTGTTATAGCTTTGTGTAATAGACCTTGTAGCAACCCAAAAATAGCTGACCCTGACTGGTAAAAATTAACTGAAAATTTGTGAACCCCAATTAAGGTTAAGAGAGCCGTATTGTTAACAGATAGGTTTCAATAGCCAGCCTGTAATTTTTAGAGGATGTTTTTAGAAACCCGCCTATAGGTTTAGATGAATTGTATTTGCGGTGGAAACATCATAGATAATCTTTGGTTGAGTATTTATCAGACAAACTTTGCTAAACAATATTTTTGTGAACCAAGAATTTGAATACTTGCTCTCAGTATCTCAACGGATAAACAAAGGGTAAATATATAAATGTTCGTAACTTGGTATAGAGCAATAAATAAGAGTTGTATTTACCAAGTCTTTAATCGAGCTATTACTAACTTTTTATAGCTCTTAAAAAAATAATTGACAATTTTTATTGTATGTGCATTAAATCCATGTATTCATACAAGAGCAAAAATGTCAATATATATAAGTTATTATCTTTGTCCTTAGATAACATCCCTGATAACGATAACAGCAAGCTAGCTTGCGATCAGGCTCCGGGAATGTGTTTACGCACTGATACATGAAGGGTGCGATCGCCTGAATAGTTCTTTAGGAAACCTACTGCGAACAGAAGTAGGAAGTCAGTTAAACGCTGTTTGAGTCTAGAATTTCCGCAATTAAAGAATGGGGAGTATGTTAAAGACATAAACCATGATCACATATCTTAACGACTGTAGCTATTTGGTATTTGGGGTTTGGTGTTTTCCCTATTACCAATTACCCAATCCCCTATTCACATTTTAGTTACTACTTTTTGATACTTCCCCGGATACTTCCGGTGGAAATATTCTTCCATAATTTCTACAATCATTGGGGCAGCAACGCTACCGCCACCGCCACCGGAATGTTCAGCAAAGGCTACTATTAATAACTCTGGCTTATCGGCTGGGGCATAAGCACCAAACCAAGCGTGATTTTGTTTGACACCACGTTTCCAGGCTTCGGCTGTACCACTCTTACCAGCTACAGGGGGAAGTGTTGGTTTATTTAAAGCTTTACCCGTACCGTCAGATATCACTTTCCGCAAACTTTCGCGGAGTATTTTAATAGTTTCTGACTTCATATTTAACGATGAACGCCAGGTTTTTGCTTCCTCATTGTCCTTGAGTAAATGAGGTTGGACGCGATCGCCACCATTAGCAGGTACAGCAAACATCACTGCCACTTGCAGAGGTGTCGTTTGTAAAGCACCTTGACCAATGGACATATTGATGCTGTCACCTACAGTCCAAGGCATTTTCCAGACTTTCTGCTTCCATGTCTCATCGGGAACTAAACCTTTAGTTTCTTCGGAAGCAAACTCAAACCCAGTTTTTTCGCCAAATCCATATTTACGAGTCCACTCAATCAAAGTCGGGCCGCCAACTGCTTTACCAATTTGATAAAAGAAGGTATCACTACTCCACTGCATTGCACCGACAAAACCCAAAGGCCCGAATCCGGCGTGATTCCATTCACCAAAGGTAGTGCCGCCAATAGTCAAGGAACCATAGGTTTGAAGCACGGTATTTGCAGAAAATTTACCAGATTCCAAACCCGCAGTTGTCGTGACAATTTTGAAGGTACTGGCAGGGGGAAAGGCGCTGAGGGCGCGATTGACTAGGGGATGTTCTGCACCCTGCAAAGTTTCCCAGTCTTTTTGGGAGACTTTTTGTTTAGAAAAAATATTGGGATCGAAAGTAGGGTGAGACACCATTGCTAAAACAGCACCATTTTTAGGATCGAGGGCTACGATCGCACCATTGCGATTACCTAAAGCTTTTTCTGCTGTTTTTTGCATTGCCAAATCGATAGTTAAGTGCAAATCTTTACCAGCTTTTGCCTGTTTTTCTCCCAAAACCCGTAGTGGACGACCAGCACCATCTACTTCTATCTGCTGACCACCCCATTCGCCTCTAAGTATCTTCTCATAAGCTTTTTCGACTCCCATTTGCCCAATTACGTCGCCTAATTGATAGCCTTCTTTTTTCTTGTCTTTTAACTGTTCGGCTGTCAATTCGCGAGTATAGCCCAGCACATGAGCCACATCCTTACCCTCTGGGTAATAACGTACCGCATCCAGATGTATTTCTACCTCTGATAGTTCATTCTGATATTCCTTCAATGCGGTAATTTCTGCTTCGCTTAAATCACGGGCAATTCTGATCAGCGAGGAAGAGTTTCTACCCGCATCTTGTAGTTGTTTTTCTAGATCTGCTACAGGAATTTCCAAAATTTGAGATAGACGTGCACCCACAACTGGCCAGGAAGGTTTAGTGTGAGCCATTGGCCACAAATATACAGAACGAGAATAGCGAGTACTAGCTAAGAGTTTGCCGTTACGGTCGAAGATATTACCCCGTTCTGGCTGTTTAGGAATCATCCGAATCCGGTTTGATTCAGCTCGTTTGCGGTGATTTGCTCCCTCAACAATTTGCAAGTACGCCAAACGCACACCTATGAAACTTGTCATCAAGAGCGTAAAAATAATTAGAAATGTGGGTTGAAAGTTTTGACCGACTGTACGTGTATTTTTGCCATTTCCCAGTGGACTTGGTTGCAATAATGCCATAGGACGAATGAGTACTGCAAAATTAATATTTATTATCTATACAATTATGCTGCTTTAAAGTTCAGTATTTTATAAGATTTTAGGGATAGGGGGGAATGGGTAATTGGTAATTGGTAATTGATATTGTTGATTTCTCCCTCATCTCTCCAATGCCACATGCCCAAATAATTTAGTCGCCAGTGCTACCGCCATTGTGATTGCCTTCAGACACTGGTTTTTGATATTTGCCAGGATACTTATGCTGAAAATAGGCTTCTAGCACTTGTAAAGCCATAGGGCCGCAAACAGTACCACCATGATCGCCAGAGTTTTCACCAAAGCCTACTACCACAATTTCTGGCTTATCGCTGGGTGCATAGGCTCCAAACCAAGTGTGATTTGGGCGACCAACACCTGCTTCGGCTGTACCACTTTTTCCTGATGCAGGGGCAATTGTCGGCACGTCTAAGCGTTTCCCTGTACCTTCACTTACTACCTTCCGCAAGCCGTCACGTAGTACTTTGATGGTGCTGGGTTTCATATTTAATGACACCCGCCAGCTTTTTGCTTCCTCGTGGTCTTTGAGCAAATGCGGCTTCACGCGATATCCGCCATTAGCTGGGACAGAAAACATAATTGCTGATTGTAGTGGTGTCACCTGCAAAGCACCTTGACCAATTGACATATTGATGGTGTCACCTACAGTCCAAGGCATTTTCCACGCTTTCTGCTTCCATTTTTCATCAGGTACTAAACCTTTAGATTCTTCATCAGGAAATTCAATTCCAGTTTTTTGACCAAAGCCATATTTGCGACTCCATGCAATCAAATCCGGGCCGCCAACTCTTCTGCCAACTTGATAAAAGAAGGTATCACTACTCATAGCCAGAGCGCGAGGAAATCCCAAGGGGCCAAATCCGGCGTGATTCCATTCTCCGAAGGTTACTCCTCCTACAGTTAAGGAACCAAAGGTTTGTAATACGGTATCTGGTGAAAACTTACCTGTTTCTAAACCAGCTGAGGCGGTAATAATTTTGAAGGTACTGGCTGGCGGAAAAGCACTCAAGGCACGATTCACTAAGGGATGATCTTTACCTTGGACACTTTCCCAATCTTTTTGAGACAGTTTTTGTTTGGAGAAAATATTGGGGTCAAAGGTGGGATGAGAAGCCATTGCTAAGACCGCACCATTATTAGGGTCTATGGCAACAACAGCACCTTGATATTTGCCTAAAGCTTGGTCTGCGGCTTTTTGCAAATTGATATCTATGGTCAAATGTAAATCGTTACCCGCCTTCGCTTGTTTTTCTCCTAAAACCCGAATCGGACGACCAGCACCATCTACTTCTACCTGCTGACCACCCCATTCACCCCGGAGAATTTTTTCGTAGGCTTTTTCGACCCCCATTTGCCCAATCACATCTCCCAAACGATAGCCTTCCTGCTTCCTCTTTTCTAGCTGTTCGGGAGTTAATTCTCTGGTATAACCCAGCACATGGGCTAATGCTAGTCCCTCTGGGTAATAACGCACCGCTTCTGTATTAATTTCTACCCCGGGTAGTTCATTAGCATACTCTTTCAAAGCCGTAATTTCTGCTTCGCTAATATCACGAGCAATACGGACGAGCGAAGAAGAATTAGCACCTGCCAGTTTGAGCTTCTTTTCCATCTCATCCTGGCTAGTGTTGAGAATTTTTTCCAATCTGGGCGCGACAATCGGCCATGAAGGCTTGGTATGAGCCATTGGCCACAAATACACAGAATGGGGATAGCGCGTACTAGCCAACAATTTACCATTACGGTCGAAAATATTCCCCCGTTCCGGTTGTTTAGGAATCATACGAATGCGGTTAGATTCTGCTCGCTGTCGCAGTTTTGGCCCTTCGACAATTTGCAAATATGCTAACCGAGCATCAATCCCAGCAGTCATAATCAGCGTAAATATAATTAAAAATACTGATTGAAAACCACGGCCAACTGTCCGTGTATCTTTTTTGCTACCTGGTAGAGCCGATGGGATAAAATCCATAAGAAAAAATTAAGATTAAGAAATTAGTATTACTTGTATACACAACCCTAAAGGCTGGGACTCAGTATAAAACGCCAAATAGTTAGGAAATTATCTTCCAGAACAATTGTTTTTCACGGATACAATTAAACCAAAGTGCCAGGGGTAGTTTGGTTAAAAGACTACATTATTGGGCACAATTGCGTAAGATCATGGCATTTTACTAAGGATTATGGCTCAAACTGTGACGCAGAATCAGAGGGAAATGATGGCTTTGCAGCCGCTTGATGTTGAGCTGCGTAATGTATTCAAGTTTTTTCACCAGGAACCAGCAGTCAATGGCGTAGATTTGGAAGTCAGACAAGGGGAATTTTTTAGTATCCTTGGGCCTTCTGGTTGTGGAAAAACAACTATATTACGTTTGATTGCTGGGTTTGAAACAGCGGATGCCGGTAAGGTACTGATTCAGGGTCAGCCTATGACTAATGTCCCGCCTTACCGCCGACCTGTCAATACGGTATTTCAAAGTTACGCATTGTTCAATCACCTGAATGTGTGGGATAACATTGCCTTTGGACTGCGATTGAAAAAACTCCGCAAGTCAGACATCGATCATCGAGTCAAAGAAGCTTTAAAACTAGTGAAAATGGAAAGTTTGCGATCGCGCTTTCCTAATCAACTTTCGGGTGGTCAACAGCAAAGAGTAGCTTTAGCCAGGGCTTTAGTCAACCGTCCATCCGTGGTGTTGCTAGATGAACCCCTAGGCGCATTAGATTTAAAGCTGCGTAAGGAAATGCAGGTTGAGTTATTAAATTTACACCAAGAACTGCAGTTGACCTTTATCATGGTCACCCACGACCAAGAGGAAGCGCTTTCGTTGAGCGATCGCATTGCGGTGATCAATCAAGGGAAAATAGAGCAAGTTGGTACTCCCAGCCAAATTTATGAATTTCCTCGCACAACTTTTGTGGCTGATTTCATTGGGGATACTAATTTATTCAGTGGTGAAATTGCGGCTTTTGATGCTACTAATCTCCAAATTGAAACTAAAACTGGGCTAACAATTGTTGTCGCTCGCCGTGAAGAAACGCTGACTGAAATATCGCAAACAGTAGTCGTTTGTGTGCGTCCCGAAAAAATTCAGTTATCACTTTATCCACCAAATTTACCCCATAACTGCTTTGAAGGGCGACTAATCAACGTCATGTATTTAGGTACTCACGTTAATTATGTTGTGGAATTAATTAACGGTATTACTATCAATGTTTTACAACCCAATACCTTTGGTAGCTTACCCGATCCCAATACACCTATATATGCTTGGTGGGAAGAAAGTGATTGTTTAGCTATTAGAGAATAGTTATTGGTCATTTGTCATTTATTCTTGGCTGATGACATAGCAATTAATCTCAATAAATTGAAATTTGAGAAATGACAGCAAAGCGTTTCCAAGATTTACAGGTTTATCAATTATCAGAAAAATTAGCAGATGACATCTGGAAAATAGTTGGTGAATGGGATTTATTCGACAAAGAGACAATTGGTAAACAAATTGTCCGTTCAGCAGATAGTATTGGAGCAAATATAGCAGAAGGTTCAGGGAGAGGCAGTTTTCAAGACAATAAACGTTTTATCAAGATAGCTAGAGGCTCTTTAAATGAAACCCAACATTGGTTAAGAAGAGCTTATATGCGAAATCTCTTAAGTAGCGAACAGATAAATTCCATTCAAATAATTCTGAATGAATTAGCCCCAAAACTAAACTCCTATCTCAACTCAATTGGCAATATCCCAAAAACAAATGACCAATGACAAATGACAAATGACAAACCCCCAATGATAAACAGACGCAAATTTCTCCAATCAATAGCAGCATTTTCTAGCTTATCTTTAACTGGATGTGGCTGGCGGTTAGCTGATGTCCGCGCTAATGCGAAAACTTCTGCTCAACGTGACCAATTATATCTTTATACTTGGACGCAATATACTGATAGCCAATTACTCAAAACTTTTAGCTCCCAAACTGGCATGAAAGTATTAGCTGACTTTTATGATTCTAATGATGTTATGTTAGCTAAATTGCAAGCGGGAGGAGGTGGTGCTTACAGTATTATCTATCCATCTGATTACATGGTACAAAAGATGGTAAAAAAAGGCTTATTAATAGAAATAGATCATCAACGCTTAATTGGCTTAGAAAATTTATTCCCGCGTTTTCAAAATCCTAGCTATGACCAAAATAATCGCTACAGTATTCCTTTTAATTGGGGGACAACTGGCTTAGTTTATAATTCCGAAATTATTAAAGATGAACCACAAGATTGGGATTATCTTTGGCAAAATCAAGATAAATTGCAAAAACGCATGACCTTGCTGAATGATGTGCGTGAGGTGATGGGTGCGGTTTTGCGGATGCTAGGCTATTCCTACAATTCTAAAGATGAAAATCAAATTAAACAAGCTTATGAAAAATTGAAAGTCCTAAAACCTGCAATTACTGCCTTTGACACTGAAGCTTGGCAAAATCAAATTCTCGCAGGAGATTTGGTATTAGCAATGTGTTACTCAGCAGATGCACTGCGAGTCACTAAAGAAAACCCCAAGTTGAAATATGTAATTCCTCGCAGTGGTTCTTCCTTATGGACTGATACAATTGTAATTCCTCAAGTCGCTCCTAATCAAGATGGTGCCTATGCTTGGATTAATTTTATTTTACAGCCAGAGGTAGCTGCCCAAATGAGCCAACATTTGAATATTTCTACTCCTAATAGTGCCGGATTTGAGCAGTTACCTGCAAAACAACAACAAAATAATACTTTATTCCCACCAGAGTCAATTTTAGAAAAATGTGAACGCATTACGCCTTTAGGAGACTTTGAAGAAGTTTATGAGCGTTACTGGACTCAGTTAACTAGTAGTTAAAAGTTTGGAATTTTTACTTCGATATCTATTGTGTCTAATCAAATGCTGTCTGAGCAAAAAAAACTAAAAGTGCGTCATCTAAATTTTAGTTGGCTCCAACCGTTTATATTGTTGGCACCATCTGGTATTTGGTTAATCCTGTTATTAGTATTACCAACATTAATAATTTTGGAGTTGAGTTTAGTACCGAATATCCGACCAGGAGATTTAGTCAATCCTAGTGGTTTGCAAAACTATCTGAGAATACTCGACCCTCTTTATTTGCATGTAATTATCCGTTCAGTAATTTTGGCGGCTAGTACAACAATTATTTGTTTAATATTTAGCTTGCCAGTAGCTTATTGGATTGCTCAACTTGCCCCAAAACGCTGGCGCAATCTCTTATTATTAACCTTTATTTTACCTTTGTGGACTTCTTCTTTACTCCGTTCCTACGCTTGGATTACAATTCTGCGTCCTACGGGTTTATTAAATAGTTTATTAAAAATATTTCATTTACCAGCTTTAGACGTACTTAACCAAATTCCTGCTGTATTGGTAGGAATGAGTTATAGTTTATTGCCTTATATGGTGTTAATTTTATATGCTTCTTTGGAAAAATTAGATATCCGCTTACTAGAAGCAGCCGCAGATTTAGGAGCAAATCCTAGGCAGGTATTTTGGAAAGTTACAGTACCACAAATTTTGCCGGGAATTACTGCAGGTTCAATGTTAGTTTTCATCACCGGATTAGGAGATTTTATTAACCCAGAATTACTAGGTGGTGCTTCTAGTATGACAGCAGCAAGATTAGTTTATAACCAGTTTCTCGGCGCTACCCAAAATTGGGGCTTTGGTTCCGCTTTGAGTATGACATTAATTTTGCTGGTGAGTATTGCGATCGCACTTTTAATTAAGTTTGGTGAAGCGACACCCCAGAGGTAATCTCAATTAAAAATTAATTTCTCTCTCGCAATAACTCCAGTACGATCGCAATTACACTCTTGGAATCGATTGGCTTGGCAATATGGCGCTGAAATCCAGCTTTTATCGCCTCCTCTTTATCGCTTTCGCTGGCATAGGCTGTTAAAGCAATGGCTGGAATTGGTGGCTTTTGTTGTTTGGCTTGCAAATTGCGAATATGGCGGATAAGCGTATAACCGTCTATCTCAGGCATTCCAATATCGCTGAGAAGAATATCTGGTTGAAATTGCTCTAATTCTTGCCAAGCATCGGTTGCTGAAGCTATTGCTCTGACAATGGCACCGTTTTCTTGTAGGAGAAACGCTAGCAACTCTCGCGTATCTGCATTATCATCCACAACTAAGGTACGAATGCCAGCGAGGGGTAGCTGGGGGAGGGGTAAACCATGAGATGGTTGTATTTGCTCATTGCTGTTTTCCTCTTGGAGCAATGGTAGCTGAATGATAAAGCAAGCACCTTTGCCTTCACCGGAGCTATCTGCCCAAATTGTACCGCCATGCAGTTCTACAATTTGTCGGGCGATCGCTAATCCTAACCCCAATCCGCCAAACTGACGGGTGGTGGAACCATCTTCTTGGCGAAAATACTCGAATACATGGGGCAAAAACTCTGGATTAATACCTTTACCTGTGTCAATCACTTGAATTTGCGCTTGGAAATTTACTTGTGTGAGTTTAACTTCCACTCGTCCGCCAATGGGTGTAAATTTGACGGCGTTAGAAAGCAGATTCCACACTGCTTGCTGTAATCGCGCTGCATCACCAGAAACTTTGCTCACCTCTGGATCTAAACTGACTACCATGTGAATGGATTTGGCCTCAGCCGCTAGGCGCACAGTTTCTAAGGCGGCGGTAATCACAAAAACTAAACTTACAGGAGCCGCCTTGAGCGTCAGCTTACCCCGCATAATTCGGGAAATATCGAGTAAATCTTCAATCAGTTGGGCTTGCAATTTCGCATTGCGCTCGATTGTCGCTAAAGCTTGCGCTGTCCTCGCTTCATCCATTTTGCGTCCTTGCAGCAATTGTACCCAGCCCAAAATCGGATTCAGGGGCGATCGCAATTCATGGGACAATACCGCTAAAAATTCATCTTTAATGCGGTTGGCGCGTTCGGCTTCTTCCCTGGCTAATTTCTCGTGAGCAAGTGCTTTGGCGCGTTCTTGTTCCAGTTGTTTTTGATCGTCAATATCTGTCGCTGTTCCAAACCATTTAATTACTTGGTCGCTTTCATTTTTCAGAGGTACAGCTTGGTGTAAATGCCAGCAATATACGCCATCAAAGCGCCGAATCCTACCTTCTGCTTGATAATGACTGCCATATTGTTGCGCCAGCGCCCATTGTTCACCCAAAATCGCTATATCGTCAGGATGAACGATACCTTCCCAGCCGTAAATTTTTGCTTGTGCCAGTGTCAAACCTGTGAAATTTGACCAGCGTTGATTAACATCAAGTAACGTTCCCTCGCCATTAGCTGTCCATACCAATTGCGGGATTAATTCTGCCAAATAGCGATAGCGTTCTTCGCTTTGCCGCAATGCTAATTCTGCCTTTCTGCGGTCAGCGAGTTCTGTTTGTGCTTGTTGATACAAAACTGCTTGCTGAATCGCGATCGCCACTTGCCTGGCTAATTGCTGGAGTAATTCTATCTCGGATGTTTGCCAAGGGTGAGGTGCAGCGCAGTGATGGGCAATTAGCAATCCCCATAAATGATCTCCTTGCAAAATCGGCACCACCAAATTGGCTCTTACTTGAAACTGAGCTAGTAGTTCGATATGGCATTCTTGAAAACCTGCGGTATAAATATCTGCGATCGCCAGCACTCGCCCTTGCTGGTAGAGATTGGTATAGCTGCTATCAAAGCAGGGATCGGTAATTGTTGATGCCAGAATTGCCGTCCACTCAGCACCAACTGATTCTGATACCACTGTTCCTGATGAGTCTGCATTGATGCGGAAAATCAGCACGCGATCGCAGTCGAGTACTTGTCTAGTGAGATGTGCTGTGGTGTGCAGAATCTCATCCAAATTGAGGGATTGATGAATTTGCTGGGTAATTTGGGCAACTAAGCGTTCTCGCTCAAACTGCTGCTGACGTTCCACCTCTACCTGTTTGCGATCGCTAATATCTTGCGCCGTTCCCGCTATTTGTACAGGTTGACCATTTTCTTGATAAAAAACTCGGCCCCAACAACCCAACCACCGCACACGACCATCGGGCATTAGTATCCGGTATTCTACTTGATAGTCACTACCCGTAGCCAATGCACGATTGAGGATTTCAACTACTGGATGGCGATCGTCAGGATGGATGCGTTTTTCCCAAGCATTATATGTTCCCTCAAAACTACCGGGAGACATACTATACAAACGCTCTAAATGCTCAGACCAAACAACTTTACCCGTCTGAATATTCCACTCCCAAATTCCCTGGCGAGATGCTTCCAACGCTAAATGCAGGCGGACTTCGCTTTGTTGTAGCCTCATGCGTAACTGCGCTTTGTTAATCGCGCAGCCCACGGTAAATTGTAAATCATCCGCCGTCATCCGGCCTTTAATCAGGTAATCCTCAGCTCCTGCTTTGAGAATTTGGACTGCGATCGCTTCGTTACCTTGTCCAGTCACCACAATTACTGGTGGTGAGTTACCGTTGCTTTGATGTTTGAGAGTTTCTAAAAATTCCACGCCTTCAAAATCTGGCAGTCGGTAGTCCAACAACACTACATCAGGCTGGTAACGTTGGCAAATTTCTAAAGCTTCTTCTCCAGTTTCTGCTTCTAAAATTTTGTAATTTTGTTCCGAGTCTCGCCGCAGATAACGTTGATAAATTACTCTGTCTTCCGCACAATCTTCCACTATCAAAATAGTATGCTGTGCCTGTTCTGCTGGTATTGCTAATACAGCAGTTGGTTGATTATCTGAGCGCTTCTGTGAGGTAATGTCAGAAAAGGTAGTAACTACAGCCCAAGGACTTGGATTATTTACCTGAAACAACGGCTGGGCATCAATTTTAATCCAAATTAGCTCACCATTAGGATGATAAATACCCATCACCACTCCAACAACTGGTTGAGCCGTTTGCAATACTACTTTGACTGGATGGTTGACGCTGTCAAAGGGCGATCCGCCTTCGTGAATAGCTGAACAGAGACTTTCAACAGAAGATTTACCCTGCATCTGCTCCAAAGTCAATCCTAAAATTCTTTCAGCCGCAGCATTACAAGCTTGAATCTTACCATCAGCCAAATAAAATACCATTCCTGCTTCTGAACTGGCAGAAATTACAGGCTGAGGTAGAAAATCTCCATTAACTCTCTCTGGCACCTGGGACACCACTTGTCTTCCTCCTGAAAAATACTAGTACAGTGCAGCGCCAATAACTAACCAGATTTTCCTGACTTACCCAAGGTTGCCGCCATAAATCAATACTATCCTCACGGAGAAATTAATAAGTTATATGATTAATCATCTATCAAAATGCTCGATAGGTTTTTATTACTTAACAGTTATTGACCGAAAATAATGGGATACAAGCCTTGTCCTTTTATGACAACTTTTCTTGATTTTTAATATACTCTTTTAAGACTTCTAGCGGCGCACCTCCTACAGAAATAGCAAAATAGCTATGACTCCATAAAGCTTTGCGCTTTTATTTTTGATAGTAGGATGGGTTAAGACTCTGTCCTAACCCATCCAATCCTTTAATTGAGTTTTACTATTGCTGGAGCGAGATTAAGATCCCCGACTTTTTCAAAAAGTCAGGGATCTGAGCAACAACTTGAGTGCTAAAGCTAAAATATTACAATAACTTTTCTGGTGGGGTGAACATCTTGCCCGCCTGGAAGGGTGAGACACCCTTCCCACAAGAGTTTTTTCCATGCATTATTTTAGCCTTGCCACGCCACTACATAGTACTAAGATTTTTTCAGAAATTACAGCAGATTCGATGTTTATGAGGTACAGCAACTAATTGAAAAAAGTCATGAGTAATAAGTAGTGAGTAATAAGTAAATGTCCCAATACTTGTCGGTTAAGGGGAAAAGGGGCAAGAAAAAACCTTTACCCCTTAACCTTTCACCTTTTCCCCAAACCAAATTCCGAGTTGAAAATTTTTAACCGAGCAGTATTGGTAAATGTCCTACTCATTACTCATTACTCATTACTCATTACTCATTACTCATTACTCATTACTCATTACTCATTACTCATTACTCATGATGTACCTCACTTACTTCAAAAGTGCTGTAAATCGGATTGCTATATATTACTTACCTCATCATTAACTTATTAGATTTATCCTGGCTTTTGTTACTTACATCTTCCACAATCGAAATCAAAGTTTCTTCTAAATATGGCTTAGTTAAGTAAGCTGTTGCCCCTAAAGCTTGAGCAAGTTGGCGATGTTTCTCTGCACTACGCGAAGTTAGAATTACTATAGGTAAATCTGAGAAATTTGGGCTTTGACGGATATTCGATAAAAGCTCAAAACCATTCATGCGAGGCATTTCTAAATCAGAAATTACTACTTTTATTTCTGGATGTCTTTGTAATTGTTCTAGCGCTTCCACACCATTTTGTGCTTGTAATATTTGATAACCAGATTTTTGTAATGTTAAAGAAATAGTTTGTCGCAAACTAATAGCATCATCAACTACTAAAAGCACAGCCGATGACTTGGGATTAACTAATGTAAGTTGGTTGACTTGGGTTGGTGTTGTATTGCTGACAGGAGAAGCGGCTAATAAAGGTGTAGAGTTAGTATTAACGCTTGATAGACTTAAAGCTGCTTTATTTGCCAAATAAGTAGGTGATGGAGTACTACTTTCTAGGGTTGCTTGCATTTCATCAGACTCTAAAAGCAGCGTTGGATCGATGACTAAGATGAGAGTACCATTAGCTAAACTACTACAACCATAAATATATTTTGGGGGAGCGATCGCATTTCCTAAAGGTCTAATTACTAGCTCTTGTTCGCCGATAATTTGGTCAACTTCTAAGCCAAACATTTCTTGATTGTGCCGCAGTAATAACACAGGTTCTTGAGTAATCCCTGTATCATAAGCAGTTTGGGTATTGTTCAGATTAACATTATTCAGTAATGGCCCGTGATAATACATCAACTCAGAAATGCGGCTGATGCTAACCATACGCTGCTCTTGGTCTGTGTTGTAATACAGTACTTTTCTGCCATCAAATTCTTTAATTTGTTGCTCTGAAGGAATTAAGATTTTTTCGAGGTTATCTAACAGTAAGGCATAGAAAATACCATCTGCTTGCACCAGCATTAATTTATCTGTAGTCATAGAAAAAGGAACTTTAAGTATAAATTTTGTGCCTTGGTTAGGAAATGATTTCACCGAGATTGAGCCATTAAGTGCGTGTAATTGCAATCGCACAATATCTAAACCCATACCTCTGCCAGAAATTTCATTTACCTGTTCGGCGGTAGAAAATCCTGGTGCAAACATCAAATCGAGAATTTCTGATTCAGTCGGGTTATAAACATCAGCTAATAGATTTACTTCAATAGCTTTTTGGCGAATTTTTTCTAAATTTATACCTTGACCATCATCCCTAACTTCAATTACAGTTTGGCTACCTTGATGATATGCAGAAATTTCGATGACAGCTTGTTCTGGTTTACCAAGAGATTGGCGAACTTGTGGCGTTTCAATACCGTGATCGAATGCATTACGTACTAAATGTAATAGTGGATCGTAGAGTTTTTCTGCGATCGCCTTATCTACTAGTACATCAGTACCGCTTAGTTTAAAGTCTACCAGTTTGGCATAAACATTCCCCATTTTTTTTACCATTTGCGGGAATCGATTCATGATATTGCCTAACGGTGACATCCTGGCTTCCACTAAGTTATCGATAATATTCAGCGTTAATCTCTGCTTTTTCTCGCTCAGTTGATTAGCTTGTGTCAGTAATAAATCTAAAGATTCAGTAATTTCTTGTAATTGCAGAGCTTCTTCCATAGCCTCATGCAATGTCATCTGAAATTCTGTATAGACATCCATTTCTAAAGCATCAAATTTCACAGGTGCAAAATTTTGTTGATGCTGTAATACAGCAGTTTGCATCTGTAATGGTAAATCACCTAGTTGACCTAAGATGCTTTGCTGTTTATTTAGTCTCTGTACTAACTGGTCAATAATTTCTCTAACTTGTTCATCTTGTAACATCCGCTGTTTTTGCTTAATTAATAGTTCTCCAGCTAAGTAATTAAGGCGTTGTAATCCATCTGTATCTACTCGCACAAAAGAATGTTGACGTGAATTCTTTTGGACATTAGCAGAAATTTTATCTTCTATTTCTTGATGAATATCAACAGTGGCAGTTGTCATATCTGAAACTATTGGTTCCTGTACAGCTAAGGAAGTAATTATGACTGTTTCAGGTACAGTTTGGGTAATTTCTGGGCTTTCTGAAGTCTCTACAATTTCATAAGTTGAATTTAAACTAACTTCTCCTCCCCAAATTTTTTCAAGTAAATTATCAGCCTCTGTCGTCGGAGAAGCTATTTCTTTAAAGACTAATAGTTGTTGTAGCTTAGGACTATCCAGCCAATTTTTTTCTTGATTGGTGACCGGAGGATATTTTTTATATACTTGAGCTAATTTACCAATTTGCTGTTGTAATGTGGAAACTATAGATTTATCACCATTCACTTGCTGTTCTGAATCATAAAATCTGACGACAGCGAGAATAATTGTGAATATCACACCTTGGCGATAAAGTTGAAGACTTTGGCTATCTTCTGCCTCTTGGATAAAATCTAAAAATTGACTTAACCAATGTTCAATATAAGTAAGTAATTCTTCATCTGCAGGTGCTACTAGCAAAGACAAACTCAAGTCTTCTTGAGGAATTTGTCGATAATGATTAAACCAGCCAAAAATATAGCGAATAACTTGAATATAAAACTTAGCTTGTGCTGGAGTTAGCGGTTGATTTTTGAGATTACCAGATGTAATTAAAAATTTATATAACTGCTTAATTTGAGTTTGTAAATCTTTAGTTGAAATAGGTATATTTGTAACTGTATTTGACTCATTTGTGGCTATATTAGCTAAACTTTGTAAAGCTAAACTAGGTTCTCCCCCAGAAGTGCGATCGCCAGCTAATACAGCTGCTTGTGCCTGCTGTAAATTAGCAAGAGCAGCTTCAGCAATGTGATATGCTTGCTCCGGTTTAGCTGTCAGTGCTGCCAGAATCGTTTGAGCGATCGCGCCAAAACCAGGTAAGTTTAAAGATTCTGCTAAACCAATAAATATCTCTGCTTGCTCTCGCAGCAAATTAGCAATTTCTGTAATATCAATATTGCTATTTAAAGCTTCTGTAATACTTTCTATGCGTTGTTGTACTCCTACTTCAAAGATAGATTGCACAATATCAAATCCTAGTTCTGCTGAAGTGGGAATATGTGCTTCACCACCGAAAGCATCGCCTAATTTTTCTTGTAGATGTACAAATACAGAAGCTGCTCGCTGTAGCAGTTCCTCAGTATTGATATCACAACCTGTTAGTTCTGCGGTAAGTGCTAAATTTAAACATTCATAGGCTTGCAATATCAGTGTTTGTAATTGAGAATCAAGAATAACATTTGGGTTATATAAAGCATTAAATACATCTTCTAAAGAGTGGGCAATAGTTTGAATTCCTTCTAGCCCTACATTAGCAGCACCCCCTTTAATTGTATGAGTTGCCCGCATTAATTCATGGACTTTAGCTGTACTAAAATTCTCAGATAATGTATATATTTCTTGTTCAATAATTTGTAATAACTCTGGAGCTTCAGCTAAAAAATAGATGTATCCTTGTTCGCGAATATCATTATCTGTAGTCATATATTTAAATTATTTACTGTTTGGTATTTGGGGTTTAGGGGTTGGTGTTTGGGTTTTGGTGTTTGTCCCTATTCCCCATTTCCCATTACCCCTTACCCAGTCCCCAATCCCTAGTCCCCAGTCCCTAATCCCCCATTCCCATTAATTAACCTTGAACTTACTTGCAGTTGCTAATAGTTCTTTTGCCATTCCCGATAATTGTTGGAAGACAGCTGCAATTTCATGAGATTCTGCAACAGTTTTGTGGGAAATTTCTGCGACATCTTTCATACTTGAAGTTACTGTCACAGACTGAGACATTTGTTTTTGAGTGGCTTCGCTAATTCGTTGAAGTAACTGGCTAATTTCAGCTGTTGCACTCACAATAGCGTTTAAATTGTGTCGCGCATCATTGACAAGATTTGTTCCTTCGACAACTTGTTGAATACCTGTTTCCATCGCCACTGCAACTTCCCCAGTTTCTGCTTGAATTTCTTGCACTAGTTTTTCAATTTCGATAGTTGCTGCGGCTGACTGGCGAGATAAAGAACGAACTTCATCAGCTACCACTGCAAAACCTTTACCATATTCACCTGCACGGGTAGCTTCAATGGCGGCGTTCAAAGCTAGAACGTTTGTTTGGGTGGCAAAATTACTAATTAAGTTCACCACTTTCGAGATTTTTTGCGAAGATTCGCTGAGGCGTTTAATCTTTTTACTAGTTTGGGCAACAGTTTCACGAATACCTTGGATAGCTTGTACAGTCAAGTTCATCGCCGCATCACCAGACTCGACAGTTTGGTTAGCTTGTTTGACTGCAACTTGTACCAATTCAGCGTTGGATACCACAGCTTTTGTTGAATCAACCATTTGTTGAATATCATTCAAGGCTGCGGCCATTTCTTGGGATTGTTGGTTGGCTAATTGGGTAAGTCCAACTAATGATGCTTCACTAGTATCGGAAGTTTGAGCAACTTGTTGCGCTGCAGACTGTACTTGGATGACAATTTGCCGGAGTGCTTGCAAGGTATTATTGTAAGCATCAGCAATTGTACCCAGCTCATCCTCTGTAATCGGCGCACGTACTGTCAAGTTACCATTGAGAGCAGGTCTGAGTGCTGTGAGCAGTTGAATAGAACGCTGTTGTAATAATTCTTTAGCGGCTTTTTCTCTGGCGGCGGCTTCAGCTAATTGTGCCGACTGTGCTTTGACTTGTTGCAAATACTCGGTTTGTTGTAATGCTAACCCTAACTGATCGGAAGTCCGTGCTAGCAAGTTCATTTCCGATTCTTCCCAGTCACGAGGCCCAGAGTTTTGATAAACTGCTAGTAATCCCCACAGTTTTTCACCAAAGAATATTGGTACAGTTACATAAGCTCTGACTTCAAATTTCTCTAATGCTTCAATGTGGCAAACAGAATGTCCGGCAGTGTAGATATCATTTGTAGCAAAACAGTCACCTTTTTGATATTTACCAATTTGGGCGCATTCTTGTACTTGGGTATCTTTCCAGACAGTTTTTTTATCAGGCCCTACCAATTTTACCCAACCATGACTGACTGATTCAGCGACAAATTCGCCACTCCAGTCGGGGTTAAACTTATAGATACAGGCGCGATCGCATTTGAGTAATTGCCGTAAATCTTGTGTGGATGTTTTGAATATTTCTTCCACGTCTAAAGATTGGCGAACACGATCCACTAGTTTTGTTAAAGCTTTTTCTTGTTCGGCAATCTGAGCTAATTTTTCCGATTTAATTCGTACTTGATCGAAATATTCGATTTGTGATTTAGCTAAACTAAATTGCAAGCCAATTTGCTCTAAAAAGTTAATTTCCCAGTTTTTCCATTCACGAGTTTCTGAGTTTTGATAAGCTCCTAATAAGCCCCATAATTTTTCTCCTAAGAAAATAGGAACTATCATGCAGGACTTAACTTCAAACTGCTCTAGAATTTCTATATGACAAGCCGAAAATCCAGCTTGGTGAATGTCTTTGACAACTAAGTTTTCGCCTTTAGCATATCTACCGCCTTGGGTTTCTTGCAAATAGCTATCTTCCCAAACAGTATTGAGATCTGGCCCTACTAGCTTCACCCAAGGGTGACCCACTGATTCTGCAATAAACTCGCCACCCCAGTTAGCATTAAAACGATAAACTGCAACGCGATCGCAGCGCAGAGATTGGCGAACTTCTTGGGTAGTAATTTTAAAGATACTTTCTGTATCAAATGTTTGGCGAATGCGGTTGGCAATTTTAGTTAAGGTTTTTTCTTGTTCAACTATTTGTGTCAGTTGCTCATTTTTAGCTTGTACTTGTTCAAGATATTCAGCTTGGGAAATAGCAACACCAAATTGTAAGCCCATTTCTGTGAGGAAATTAACTTCCCAAGGGTGCCAATTACGCGGCCCAGAATTTTGATAAGCTGCTAATAAGCCCCATAATTTCTGTCCCGATAAAACTGGAACTATGATATAGGCTTTCATTTCAAACTGCTCTAAAATCTCAACATGACATTGAGAGTGATCGGCTTGATAAATATCGCTAACAGCTATACTTTCACCTTTGGCGTAACGTCCACCTTGGGTTTCTTGCAGGAAAGTATCTTCCCAAATAGTGTTCTTATTTGGAGAAACTAGTTTTACCCAAGCATTCCCTACAGATTCAGATACAAACTCACCACTCCAGTCGGGACGGAAGCGATATACGGCGACGCGATCGCAACGGAGGAATTGCCGGATTTCGTGAGTAGTTGTCTGAAATATTTTATCTATAGATGATAAATTGAGAATTCTATCAATAACTTTAACGATAGATTTCTGTGCTAATATTTCCTGCTGAGTTTGTTTTTCAGAAGTAAAGCTTTGGATTCTGTAGGCAATTTCTGTAGTAACTTGAGATAGTAAAGTAATTTCTACTTCTTGCCATTCTCTAGCAGCAGCACAATGATTGACTACCAGCAACCCCCAAACTCTATCGTTAACTACAATTGGTAAGCTTAAACAAGCTTGGATTTGAAATTTTTCTAAAAGTTGTTGTTGATAAGGTGTAACTTGAAGCTGCGTAATATCATTAATAACTACAGGTTCTAAATACTCTTGACTCTCATATAAACCAAAGGTAATACCTGGCAAATTTTCCCCGAGAGTTGGTGTCCAACCTCTGTTGATAGATTCTTGTAAAACAGTACCAGTCTCAGAAGTAGTAAACTGATAAATTAAGGCGCGATCGCTAATAATTTTTTCTCTAACTTGTGTAACAGTAACCTTCAATAGATTATCTAAATCTGGCGCTTGACGTAATTGGCTAGATATACCTTGTAGTTGCTGCCGCCAACTCTTAAATTCCTGAGATACTGCATTTAATAAAGCCAACTCATCCCCAGGAATACTGGCTATTTCTGGACTACCATTTTGATTTTCTAATGCTTCTTTTTTATTAGCAGCATTACTATTGGTTTGAGCACTGCCATAATATTTCATTTTACACCCCTCACTAACTTTAATTAGTAATATTTAACTACATTCAAATTGCAAGTAAAACTCTGGTAATCGCAAACATAGTACTTCGATAAACTACCAGATTCTAATTATGATTACCCCATATAGGAGCTTGAATAATTGCTAAAGCATCTAAGGTAAACATCATCTCCTCATTATGGCTAATAAAGTAACCCTGTAAAAAAGGTGACATTAATGGCGAAAACAGTTCCGTAGAATGTGTTTTCATTTCTTGAGTATTTAGCCACTCAATATCCGTCAATTGACGTACTAGTAAACCTAAAGATTTACCCTCGTTTTCTATGACAATTGTCATCATTTTGGCAACTAAATTGGAGCCTTGTAACAGCGAAGAATACCCTAGCATTTCCTCTAAATCGACTAGCCACAGCATTTCGCCACGCCAGTTATAAATCCCCAAAACACAATTGGGCATTTGCGGAACACCGCAGATTTCTGCTAATGATATTTGTAAAACTTCAGTGATGTGTTGTAACTGAATTACGCCTGTATCCTTGGCTCCCAAATTAAAACTTAAAAATTTTTGTTTGGTTTCCAAAATAATTTTTCCTTTTTCTGCTAAAACTTTGACTCTATTTGCTGATTCCGCAATTCTCTATTTAATGATTAATCGCTGTAAAGTCTCTACTAGTTCTTTGCGATCGACGGGTTTGGATAAATAAGCTTCCGCTCCAAGCATATTCCCCCAAACTTTATCCACATCACCATTTTTGGTGGAACAAAAAACTACAGGTATATTACTAGTTTGAGGATTAGTTTTTAGCTCTCGGCAAATTTCATAGCCACTTTTACCAGGCAAAATAACGTCAAGAAATATGACATCAGGCTTATTTGTATCAATTTGGTATTGAGCTTCTTCGCTAGTTTTAGCACTCAATACATAGTATCCTGCTTGTTGCAAGTATGTACTGATGATTTCCATGTCTGTCAAACCATCTTCAACAACTAAAACAGTATTCATATTTATTTCCTATTAAATTTATATTGGGATTCTCAACAATAAAATTGGCTTTTACAAAGCTAATACATTTTTCATACATTAGCCTCAGAAAAAGCACTTAAAAACCAAAATCAGTCGTTAATTTTGAGAAATAATATGTATTTAATTGTTATATTCAAGTAGACTTTGGCAAAAATTGTTACAGTAATGCTTTACGTTTAGATTCAATTTCTACTTGATGTTACAGGCTGTTGTTGAATCGGGACAATATCAGCTGCATCAATCCTTAAAATATTAGTAATTCTTGGATAATCTTGGAAATGAGTTCACCGCGTGATTAAATACTAAAAAATCAGCTTCTTGGTGAATTTTTAGAATGTAGTGCAAATTTAAAAAAGCTGGAAATTATCTTACTTAAACAGTTAGCTAATTTTCGTGGGATAGAAATTTGGGTTTAATAATTTTGTGTGATTATATAAAGTCTCAAGAGCCAGTATGAACAGGAATTACTGAAAGTAATACTTGTATTACAGGCTATTAGCCTGAGGGGTGTTTTTCTGGGTTGAGGAAGCTTGGATAGGTAAATACTTACGTACAATACTCATTACCTTATCACTGGCCACAGGTTTAGTGATAAAATCCGTAGAGCCAACAACTTTAGCACGAACTCTATCTAAAAGACCATCATTACCTGTGAGGATAATTATTGGTGTGTGAGCAAAGGCAGAAATTCGCCGCAACTGAGTGCAGATTTCGTAACCACTGGCAACAGGCATCATTAAATCTAAGAAAATTAAATCTGGCTTATTTTGAATGAGAATTGGTAAAGCTTGCACAGCATCGTGAATTTTGATAAATCTTAGCCCGTGAGAAGTGATAATTTCTTCTAAAAGTTTCCCCACTTGGGGGCTATCATCTACACAGGCTACCAATGGTACATTGGGCTTTTGAGGTGTTGCTGGCGCAGAATTCTTCTGCACAGTCACAACTGATAAGGGTAAGTCAGGTATTTCTATAAGTTCAATAATACCTTTAAGTATATAAGGTAGTAATGAACGAGCAACGGGTAATGGATTCTGCTTCATTTTTACCGCTAAATCTCGCAGTGTATATTTCCCATTAATCAAATTTACAAAATTATTGTAAACAGCTGGACTAACTAATTGCTGGAGTTGTTCTGGCTTACGAATTATCGGTGCTAAATCAGGATATAAATTTGCTAAACCTGCTTCTGACCAAATCTTCCACGAATCATGCATCTGTTTTAAAGAGACATCTGCACTGGTAAAGCTCATGGGCATTTCTACAATCAATTCTTGGCTACGATTGCAAGTTACATCTGAAAAATCAGACTCCTGAGCTAAATCAAAAAATAATTCTGCTATTGTATGTTCTACAATATTATGAAATTGCTCTCTTTGAATTTTTTGTTTTTTATATAAAATTTCTAAAAGCCGATAATCCCAGTATTCAATTGCTACGTCTTGAGAACTTAAACGTATCTTATCTACATCAATTTCCGGGCAGTTTTGCGCCATTTGTCTTCGCCAACGGCGAAATGGATGAATCCCTCCTGATGCCCAAATTATTCGCCCTAGACGATAATAAAAGCTCCATTTGTGATTTTTTGCGCTTTTAAGATTTAACGTGCCATTGTACTGTAATTGTGTACAAGTTTTAAATTCATTCAGCACATTACCTAATATGACCATTTTTTTTGACCAAATATATTTTGGTATTTGACTAAAAAATCAGCCCTGCTCACATTACATTACCCATATATTAGTCAAAATAAACAAGCTTGAATAAATACCAATATATTGGGAAAAATCTCCGGGTTATTGCTATTTATGTTGTAGAAAATAATATAACTACAAAGTCAAAAATGAGCATTATCGACCCAAAGAATAGCAAAAATAGGGCTAATAGATGAGTTATCTGCTAATGAATAACCCGTGATTAGCGCCTCTATTTTTCGCCATAATTAAATAATTATGATCTATGCAGGTATAGAATATGATTCTATGCTTTTTGAAGTTGAATAACGATCAGGATTTCTACTGATTTATATTGATGAGCTAGTTGGTTTTCCTATAAAATTTTGATTAATTTTGTAATTTTTGGTTGAATTGTGTGAATTAGATTGATTATTTGATTTTTTTGGCTAAAATTCGTTGCAATCAGAACTTAATAAGTCTTGATATCATTTATTAAACGAGTAACTTTACTCAGATTCTACTACACCTATAAAAACTCAATAATCAAACGCTAAAAACCGCTAAAAATGCCAATAATAGTTATTAAACATCAAAAAACTTGCGCTTAATGCGATACCCAAGTACTGCCATCAATTCAAAAGTCAAAAAATTGATCGGATGGTACTAGAAGGGTACGGCTATACAAACAAAGTTTGATTCTCTAAGCTGTATTAAGCGCATTTTGATCAACAATTAATATCAGGTTTTGTTGACATTGTGATAACTGGCAATCGCTAACCTCACATTACCTTGATGTTCTGCTAAAAGCCGATCGCCTTCTTCTTTATCTAAACCAGTCCAATGCATCAATAGGGCTAACTTCACCCAATTGCCGCTACGATCTAGTAACACACCCGCATCTTCTCGCCTTAAATCGGTGAGGTCTTGCAAAATTCGCAAAGCGCGATCGCGTAATTTTTGATTAGTAACCGCCACATCCACCATGCGATTGCCGTACACTTTACCCAGCTTTACCATCACCCCAGTAGACAGGATATTTAACGCTAGCTTGGTGACTGTACCAGCTTTCAGGCGAGTAGAACCAGCCAGTACTTCTGGCCCAGTTAACAGGCGAATATCAACGTCGGCATCGAATTTAACTTGCTCTGCAGGTACGCAAGCCATAAAAATCGTGATTGCCCCCCTTTGGCGAGCAGCATTCAGCGCCCCATGCACGTAGGGAGTTGTGCCACCAGCAGTAATCCCTACTACTACATCTAATTGCGTAATTTGCCGTTGAGCGATCGCAGTTTCTCCATCCTCAGATCTGTCTTCTAAATCTTCGGAACTACGTACCAATGCACCAGCACCACCAGCAATAATCCCTTGTACCAGTTCTGGGGGTGTACAAAAAGTTGGTGGACATTCCGCAGCATCTAATACCCCTAATCTGCCGCTTGTCCCCGCACCAATATAAAATAACCGTCCTCCCTGGCGCAGACGTTCGGCAGTATAATCAATTGCCTGTGCTAACTGTTCTTTAGCTGCGGCTACTGCTGCAACTGCCTTTTGGTCTTCGCTGTTAAATAATTCCACCAGTTCTAGAGAACTTATTTGGTCTAAATTTAGACTGTTAGCATTTACTTGCTCGGTCAAAAGATAGCCACGTTCTTGCAAATTTGTCATTTATGATTTGTCCTTTGTCATTTGTCATTTGTCATTGGGTAATGGGTAATTGGTAATGGGTAATTGGTGTTTGTTATTTTTCCCCCTGCTCCCTGCTCCCCTGCTTTTCCCCAGTCCCTAATCCCCAATCCCCAATTACAATAAACCTTCAAGTCTACGACGAATACTGTCTAGTTCAGAATTAGATATATCTGGTGCTGCTTCCTCTGTTTGAGTAGAACGGACAGTTGGCTCATCAGCATCAGGTTTCCAATCGGTTTCTTCTAAATTGATTTCTGGCGGAGTTATGACTGCATTACTGTTTTCGGGGACAAGTTCCCAATCGTAACCAGCGCTTTCACAAAATTCTTTGATTTCTTCAGCATCAATCGTTTCTACGCTTGGTGTAGGAAAATCTTGAGCTTCTAGCATTAAAGCAAAGCGAGTCGCATCGTCTTCTGACTCAAACATCAGAATTTTATTGCGATCGCCTACCTTCACCGTATGAATTCCTTCGTTTTCCGTTCCAGCATTGAAAATCAATACAAAAACGCGCATTGGTGTGATCATCTATCTTTAATAGTTTTCTCGTCTATATCTTAATTAAAGTTCTAGGTTGTGCTTTCGGGAAAGTAGAGAGGCAGAATTTTCATTGATTGGGGATTGGGGAAAAGCAGGGGAGCAGGGAGCAGGGAGCAGGGAGCAGGGGGAAAAACACCAATTACCAATTACCCAATGACAAATGACTAGAACTATTTCTTTAGATAGAGAATATTTCTGGAACCCCACCAAGGTATTGTCGTCTAGGAATTATGTGTTTTCATCAGTTACCGACTTTACTGAATGACAATGGTATCCAAATTAGGGTAGAAGGGCGTTGCTGTTTTGCCTATCTCAACCAGTCAAGCTTGCCATTGATATTTGCATACTTAAACTACGCGCTGAGAAACACTGCCAGTATAGAAATTTTAGACTACAAAGTTTGCGTAGTTTACTTGATTACGGTATTCCTGACAATGCCAATATTATGGAATAGAACGATTTCCTCAATTGCAGCATCAGTCCTGAGGTTGAGTTGACGTATTCTAAGAATGGCAGAGCAATCTAGTACTAGTTAATGCCAGTAGTAAGCCAGCTACATTCGCCTAAAAAGAGTGACAGCAAATGACTAAGCTTCCTAAACAAGTTAATCACTCCCCTTCCCCAAATCGTAAGCGTTTTTGGTTGCTGGTGTTGAGTCGCGGTGGTATTGCGTTGGGGGGAGTTTTACTTTTGTCAGTGTTAGGCGGAATGTGGCGGTTATGGAATTTTGTGCAAAAAGAGTTAACGCCCCTAGCCGAAAAAAATCTAACTACTACACTCAACCGTCCAGTACAACTAGGCAAAGTTACAGACTTCTCTTTAATGGGAGTGCGGTTTGGTGCTTCAGCGATTCCAGCCACCGCCACAGACCCAGATAAGGTGACAGTTGATGCGGTAGAGGTGGGTTTTGATCCATTGCAGTTAATTGTGAACCGCACCCTCAAGCTAAATGTTACCTTAGTCAACCCAGATGTTTATATTGAAAAAGATGAGCAAGGGCGCTGGTTGACTACTAGCATTGCTTTGGGGCCTAAAGGCGGGCCAATTAAAACCGATTTAGAGAATATTCGCTTACGCAATGGCAAGCTGGTTTTAGTAAACTTGCTCTCAGCTACACCAACACAAGCGTCAGCAAATATCTCTCAACAACTACAAACTATTCCCCAAGTTGCGAAAGTTCCAGTAGCATTTTCTCAACTCAATGGCACTGGTCAACTTTTAAATGAAAACCAGCTGTTACGTTTTGATATAGCGGCACAAGCAGACAGCGGTGGTAATATCGCAATTCAGGGTGAAACAGGGCTGAAGACCCAAGCGGCTAAGTTACAGCTACGAGGACAAGATTTACTAGCTGCAGATATTACCAGGATTATCCAGTTACCATTAACTTTACAAGCCGGTCGAGTCAATGGGGATTTGCAAATTCAACTGCAGCCACAGCAACAGACTTTGTTGTATGGTAGTGCGGCTTTGCAAGGGGTAGCGATTCAAATACCCCGGTTACCGCAACTTTTGAATAATACCGACGGTAATCTCAGTTTTCAAGGATTAGGAATTAAGTTAGAGAAAGTAGCTACTAATTACGGCAAAATTCCCCTGATAGCTGCAGGAATCATTGATCGAGAAACTGGCTATAAAGTAGTTGGGCAAGTCAATCAGGTAAATGTGAATAATGCCTTAGAAACTCTCAAGGTAAATCTACCGATACCAGTAATCGGAGAAGTGAAGGCAGATGTACAACTGGGAGGAGCCATCAATAAACCGATTCTCTCAGGCACAGTCGCCACAATTAAGCCTGCCCAAATTGATAAAGTAGATTTTAAAAATGTTACTAGTAAATTTGAGTTTTCTACGAGTAATTCCTTAATTAGTTTTAGAGATATTCAAGGTACAGCCACCGTTGGGGGTAAGGTTACGGGTGGCGGGACAGTCAAACTGGGGAAAACACCACAACTAGATTTTGATTTTACTGCTAACAATGTTCCAGGGGATGCGATCGCCCAAGTTTACAATACAGCCCCATCTTTTCAAATCGGTACTGTCTCTGGCACAGGTAAGCTCTATGGTATTCCTGGTGACGTTAATACTGTAGTGCAATGGCAAGCGCCACAGGCAACTTACCCGGCCACTGGTACAGTTACAGTTGCCCCAGACAGAACTGTAGCTTTTAGCAATGTGGCTTTAAATGTCGCTGGTGGTAAGGTATTAGGTTCTGGTACTTATGCCAATCAACGTTGGCAAGCTGTGGCTGACGCTAAGGGTGTGCAGTTAGAACCCTTTGTAGACAAGACTAAACTGCAAAATGTCTCGTTGACGGGGGCAGAATTTTACGGTCGGCTGCGGCTGTCTGGGACAACAGCACCATTTACAATTGCTACTATCCGCCCTGAAGGTGCAGGGGTACAAATTGGTGGCGGAACTGTAGCAATTTCTCAACTGCAATTGCAAGACCAAAACTTTGCAGCTGAATTAGTCGCCAATAATGTCCGGTTGGGACGGGTATTAAAAAATATTCCCTCAGCTTTAGCTGGGCCATTAGCTGGTACATTCCAAATTGCAGGTAGCAGAGATAATTTCAGCCTCCAAACTCTGCGTGGTACTGGTGAGGGTAATTTGTTAGTGGCTGATGGTACAGTCACAGCGAAAAATATTCAACTTAATAACGGTGTGTATCAGGCACAACTACGGGCAAGTAATTTATTAGTGCCGCAATTAGCACCGACATTTAAGCAATTTGGCGGTAGATTAACGGGAGATTTCCAAGTTGCTGGTACGGTTGATTCATTTAAACCAGAAGCGATTCAAGCTACTGGTGAAGCAAAGGTGAATGTAGCCGATGGTACAGTTACCGCTAAAAATATCCAACTCAACAACGGTCGCTATCAAGCTGTAGTTGCCGCTTCTGGTGTGGAATTAAAGCAGTTAAATCAGCAATTACGCGGTCAATTTGGCGGTCAATTGCAAGTATCCGGTACAGTACAATCGCCAAAATTAGCTGATGTGCGGGCTGCTGGTCAGGTGCAATTTTCTCAAGGAATTGCAGCAATTCAGCAACCAATCGATGCTGCGATCGCTTGGGATGGTGAAAGGTTAAATATAGAACGCGCTACTGGGCCGAATCTCAATGCTAGCGGTTACATATTAGCCAATGCCCAAGGTGCTGGCGTACCAGAAATTACGGACTTAAAACTCAATGTACAAGCTTTAGATTACAGCTTGCAACAGTTGCCCTTGAAGCTACCCAATGGCATTAATTTGGTAGGAAAAGCCGATTTTGCTGGACAGGTGAGCGGTACGCTACCTGTACCGAACCTGCAAGGACAACTGCGGTTACGAAATTTGGCAGTGAAAAACTTTGCCTTTGAGCCTGTCCTCAGTGGAAATATTCAGACTATTCAAGGTAAAGGTACTAGTTTAGACGTAGCTGGTCAGAGCGATCGCATTACCGTTAACCTCGATGGCAAAAATCGCCCCCAATCCTTCCTAGTCAATTGGCGACAAGCATCAGCCAGCGGTCAAGCCCAAGGGGATAGTTTGGCGATGAGTTTAAATAACTTCCCCTTACAGGTATTAAATTTATCTTTACCGGAGAACACTCGCCTAGGCAAAAGTCCCTTAGCTGGGGCTTTAACCGGGAATTTACAGATTAATCAACAAACATTAGCCACAGCCGGAAATATTGCGATCGCAAATCCAGCCGTTGGACGCATTAAGGGCGACAGTTTAACGGCACAATTCCGCTATGGGAACGGTACCGCAAATATTACAGATAGCGCCTTTGTTAAGGGTAAAAGTCGCTACGCCTTTACAGGTAATGTCAGTAATTCTGGGAAAACTCCCCAAATTCAAGGGAAACTCAACGTCAGCGAAGGTAATGTTCAAGATGTCCTGACAGCGCTTCAGGTATTTGAACTGCAAGATATTCGCAGTGGGATGACATCGCCAAACTATGGTAAAGCTGCGGATTTAGTGACTGTCCCTCAAGGATTGCCCAATCAGCCATTATCAACCCAAATCGAGCGTTTTTACCAAGTTGAGGCACTACTAGCAGCGCAAGAACAACAGCGCTTAGAAACAAATCCTATCCCAGATTTAGCTAACTTGCACGGCACTTTCGGTGGTGAAATTGCCTTAAATACTGCTACAGATAAGGGTTTAGCGGTGGAGTTTAATTTAAATGGGCAAAATTGGACTTGGGGTAAAGAAGAAGAAAAGAACCAAGTAGGACGGTTTTATCGGGCGGAACAAGTGATTGCGAATGGTAGATTTAGCGATGGCGTTCTGACGCTGCTACCTTTACGCATCACCTCTAATGAAAGACTGATTGCCTTTAACGGTAATATTGGCGGTAACGATCAATCGGGGAATTTGCAGGTGAGAAATTTCCCCATCCAGGTACTCAGTAATTTTGTCAAGTTACCCGTTGGGGTTGGCGGTAATCTTAGCACCTCCGTCGCTTTAGCAGGTAGCGTTAGCAATCCCAAAGCTAGGGGAGAAATTACCATTACTGACGGTACAATCAATCAGAAAAAAGTAGAATCTGCGATCGCTAGTTTTAGTTATGACAATAGTCGCTTAAATTTTGGCAGTAATATCCTAGTTACTGGTTCAGAACCTGTGAAAATTAACGGTAATATACCTTATAAATTGCCTTTCGCTTCAGTAGAACCTGATAACAATGAAATCAGCTTGGATGTCAAAGTCAAAAATGAGGGACTTGCACTATTAAATCTATTAAATAACCAGATTGTATTTGAAAAGGGTGAAGGAGAGGTAGATTTAACAGTTAACGGTACCAGACAACAACCAGAAATGACAGGTATTGCTAGCGTGAATAATGCCACTTTTTCTGCCCAAGCTTTACCTGGAAAGCTGAGAGATGTGACAGGCAAAATCACATTTGATTTTGACCGCATTATTGTAGAAGGTCTGCAAGGTAGATTTAGCAGAGGTAAGGTAGAAGCCGCCGGAGAAATTCCCATATTTAACAATCAAGAACAAGTAATTACCACGCCTCTTGCTGTTAATTTGGATCAACTGACTTTAAGGTTGAAAGGATTATACCAAGGCGGTGCTAGTGGTAATTTACAAATTACTGGTTCTGTCCTTAACCCAGAAATTGGCGGCAAAGTAGAGTTATCTGACGGGCAAGTCTTGCTAGCAGAATCTGCTAACACGGCTAACTCCAAAAATCAGGAACCGACACTGACTAAAGCTGATAAACCAGACCCGAATAATACCAAAAATACAACAGCCAGGTTAAATAATCTCGAACTAGTATTAGGTAAAAATGTTCTGATTACCCGTCCCCCAATTATCAACTTCCAAGCAACAGGAAATCTGGCAGTTAATGGTTCTTTAAATCAGCCTATACCTGATGGAACTATTAAATTAACAGGGGGAGGAGTGAATTTATTTACTACTCAATTTAACTTAGCTCGTGGTTATGAACACACTGCAACTTTTAAAAAGGAACAACCCCGCGATCCCAATTTAGATATTCGCCTTTTTGCCAAAGTACTTGATGGTAATCAAACTACTGATATTAGCCGACTCAATACCGGAGGATTATCAACCTTAGAAACTATCAGAGTTGAAGCTAATATTAAAGGACTTGCTAGCAAACTTGACGAAAATCTCCAACTCACAAGTACACCATCTCGCGGCGAAACAGAACTTGTGGCGCTGTTAGGTGGTGGATTTATTGACACTCAAGGACGTGGCGACAGTACTTTAGGTCTAATTAATATTGCAGGTTCTGCTGTATTTAATAACTTTCAAGGAGCATTTAACCAGATTGGTAATGCTTTTGGTTTAAGTGAACTACGCCTATTTCCTACCGTCCTTTCTCAAAATCCGGAAGCTGGTAGGAGCAATTCAACTTTAGAATTGGCCCTAGAAGCTGGTGTAGATATTTCTTCTAAGTTTTCCCTTTCTAGTATCAAAATCCTCACAGCCAATGACCCACTGCAATGGGGTATAAATTACCGTATTAATGATGAAATTCGTTTGCGTGCTTCCACCAATTTATTTGATGATAGCCGTGCAGTCGTTGAGTACGATCGCCGATTTTAGACTAAGTCATTCAATGGTAAATTTTGGATTAACCTCTCCTGGTAAAGAAGAGGCTTAAATATTGAATTTTTTTATTTTATTCTCCATAAACCCAGAGGCTGGAAACCGCTTTTTAGATTCTAGATTTAGATTTAATACCATTCGCCTTTTAAGAGCATAAATCCTTGTTACAAAAGTGGTCTACTACCTTCGTTAATCAGCAGAAAAAACTACACGAAAGCCGCAACTCCTTAAGCCACCATCTGACTCATCCCAACTACGGCTAGCGCTGCGACAAAGTTCTGCACCAAAACTCCAGGAACCACCGCGCAATACCCGGCGATGCTGATCGCCGCCATCTTCCCAAACACTTGCATCTGAGGGTGCGCCTTGATAATTGTTGTGCCAGGGATCGGCACACCATTCCCAAACTAAACCGTGCATATCATATAATCCAAAGGCGTTGGCGACTTCAAAGCTACCAACATTTGTGCTTTCTTTACGGTATCTCGTATCGCCACTACTACAGCTGACAAACTCAGGCGTGACAGTTTCGCCAAAGTGATAGGATGTCTTAGTTCCAGCACGACAAGCATATTCCCATTCGGCTTCGCTGGGTAAACGATAATCACGTCCGGTTTTTTCGGCTAGCCTAAGAGAAAATTCTACGGCTTCATACCAGGTGACATTTTCTACTGGTAGATTTGGGCCTTTGTTTTTTGATGGGTTGGGATTTAAAGGTTGGTTGACTTTTGGTAAAGCGGCGACTGCTTTCCATTGTGCTTGAGTTACAGGATATTTCCCCATAAAAAAGGGTGCTACTGTAACTAGGCGTTGAGGACGTTCATCTGCATCGCCTTCAAAATCTGGCGAACCCATCATAAATGTACCACCAGGAATTGAGACCATTTCTAGTGCGATCGCTTTACTCAATTCTTCAGTAAAGTATTCACTGTGGAAGCGATCGCGGTTGACTTCTCTACCTGCAGTATCTACTGTGATTACATCAAATTCAAAACTTTGTAAAGGTGGGAGTGGCACTACAACTTTTTGTGATTTGGTAATTGATGCAAAAGGTAAGAACAACTTTTGAGAAATGGCAATAATTTCTGCTTCTAAGTCAGATGTAGTTGTAGACTTCAAATCGTGAATAACTTCTGCAGCTGTTTGATATCTATCCTTGGGTAAATGTTGCAGCAATTTATCCAAAATTTTGCTTAAACTATCGCTGATGGTAATACCATTTTTTTGCAGCTTTTGTGCCCATAACCACTGAGCATTCATGGCATCATAAAGGTTATCTTGAACTTGTCCATCATCAGTTTGTAAGGGCAAACATTGAGTTAAAAGCCGCACACAAGTTACGCCCAAAGCATATAAATCGCTAGCATGACAAGCAAATCCAGCCATTTGTTCGGCGGGAGCATAACCAAGTGTATAAATTACTGTCGCTTGTCTGGCTAAACTAGTTTGTGTTACCTGTTTTGCGCCACCAAAATCAATTAATACTGGTTTGCCATCACTATAACGGCGAATAATATTTTCTGGTTTAATATCACGATGAATAACATTATGGGCGTGAACAAAGTCCAGCACTGGTAATATATCAGTTAAAAGTTGCCGAATTTTACTTTCGCTAAAAGGTTCTTGTTGGACTTCTTCTAACAGAGTTCTGCCTTGAATAAATTCTTGTACGAGATATAAGCTAGAGCCTTGTTCAAAGTAAGCTAGCAATCTCGGAATTTGTGTATGATTTTCACCTAATTCATAGAGGCGGAATGCTTCTTCTTTAAAAAATTCCGCCGCTTTTAAGCGTTGTCCCGTGCCTTGAACTTGCGGGAAAAATTGTTTAATTACGCATGGTGCATCTAGTCTATCTGCATCCTCTGCGGCGTAAGTTCTACTGAAACCACCTTCACCTAATAGACGTAGTACACGATAGCGGTTTCTCAGGATTTGACCAAAATTACTTTGTCCGCAGCTCAAACAAAATCTATTGCCGTAGGCATTGAACGGATTTGAGCAATTGGGATTTTGGCAGATTTGCATAATGTAGGGTAGGTAGCATCTTGTCCAAAGTTAGCCCCAATATTATCGAAAGCGAAACAGATTTTTAGACAAATAAATAATACCTAAAAAGATAGCCATTATATTTATTTGTGAGTCTCTGTTTGTAACTTTTTAAATATGAGTATAAGTAAGAGCAATTATTTATTATTACCGAAAGAATAATAATCTAATTTTCTTAAATATGTCAAGAGCAGCTTAATAGTATGGAAAAATACCTGACAATTATATTGAGTTGTTCTTAACTCTATCTCTCTTATGGTTGCCATGATTGGCATGATTAGCAGTTCGTTTATTAATATCAAATGCCGCATTTATCCGGATGAGTATAAGATATTGCACTATGAACTTAATTCCTCATGCAGGATGTTCGCTTTGAACAAAAAGGATTCTGATAAATTCTAGAAAATGTAGGGGGTGGACAGTACAGACTCTACAGGAGTTTATGCTTTGAATTGAGCTTTATTGTATTATTAATAACTAATTACGAAAGTAACATCATACTTGCTTGCCGCCCAGACACACAGCGCCACCCTTACATAGTTCGGAAGCTGCAGCTTTAATGGCAGCTACTCCTCAATGGTGTTAGGCGGTAGGGTAATACCTGTCGGTTAAGGGGAAAAAGAGGAAGGGGAAAAGGGAAAGAAAAAACCTTTAACCCTTAACCTTTAACCTTTTCCCCAAAACCAATTTTGAGTTCAAAATGCTTAACCTAGTAGTATTGGGAGGCAGAGGAAGCAGGGAAGAAATTTCCATTACCAATTACCAATTACCAATTACCAATTAATATTAATTTTCCTCACCATAAGAGCGAATTAATTCCGCTATAAAAGCAACAAGTGCTGAGACTACAATTAAAATCACGCTGAGAGCATTAATATCAGGTTTTACCCCAGTTCTAATGCGACTAAAAATTTCCATTGGTAAAGTATTAGAACCACTACCAGCTGTAAAACTAGCAATCAGAAAATCATCCAAACTGAGGACGAAAGCCAACAGACAGCCGGCGATGATTCCCGGCATTAACTGTGGTAATAATACTTGCATAAAAGCTTGAAATGGTGTTGCACCCAAATCTAAAGCTGCTTCTTCTAAATGGGGATTTAAATGCGTTAATCGCGAAGACACCACCAACCCCACATAAGCTAGACAAAAAACCACGTGAGCCGCGATAATTGTCCACAAACTCAAGGGAACAGCAAACGCTGCTAAAAACACTAGAGTAGCCACTGCGATCGCAATATCAGGAATAATCAACGGTAAATAAGCTATACCGCGATAGACATTCTGCAGGGGAAACCGATAACGCGCTAAACCTACCGCCATCAAAGTTCCCAAAACGGCGGAAATCGCCACTGCACAGAAAGCAACTATCAAACTGTTCTGCAAAGCCGAAACAATCCGTTCATCACTGAATAGCTGGCGATACCAATCAATGGTAAATCCTTGCCAAGTAGCACTATAAGGCGACCTATTAAAACTATAGAATGCTAGTACCAGTATAGGTAGGTACATAAAAATAAACATAATTACTGATAAAACCGCCTGCCATGAGACACGCGGTTTTTTTGATGAGGGAGAAATATTCACGTTAAGCTAGTTTTTTGGATAATTTAGTAGCCGATAATTATATATTGTGTAACTTTGATAGTCAATATAATGAATCATGCCCTAGTTTGATGACATCTGAAGTTATAAAGAGTGATACATACAATCCATTTAAATATTCGATTTATTTACCTTGAAAAAGCTAACAAGGGCAAAGAGTTGAAAATCTTGTACAGGAATCATTTTCTGAGGCTTAATTAATCTATTTAAGCAATATTTTCTAGGAAAAACCAATATAAAGATTGGGATGCAATATGCTCCGGTGAAGTGGTTAATAATAAAGATAAAAGGCGGAGATTCACCCTTGCCCCATTTTCCCTTTACCTTTTCCTACACCACAAAAGTTATAAAAACCGTTATTCTCAACACTATTCGCTATGGATATAGCATATTTCAAAAGCATGATTTTTACCACTTCAGGATAAGATAATTTCCCTACTTAGGTAGACGAAAAGCGATAAATTCACTTCTAAGATTCTAAAGTAGTTAATCATTTGCTTGGCTTGAAAGCAGAGATTCTATAAGAGTTTGCAATGCTTGGTAGCACTCTTTAAACCCAAAGGATACAAAGCTAAAATCTCTCAGCCAAGACTAATTTTTTAGGAGGTTTGTGATGCGAATTGCTCAGATAGCCCCGCTATGGGAGAGAGTACCACCTCCAGCTTATGGGGGTATTGAGTTGGTAGTGGGGTTGCTGACTGATGAACTGGTGCGACGCGGACATGAAGTTACGCTATTTGCCTCCGGAGATTCTATCAGTTTGGCAAAACTAGTGTCAGTTCACCCCCGTGCCTTGAGACTTGACCCTGATGTGAAAGAATATGGCATCTATGAGATGTTGCAATTGGGTACAGTTTATGAAATGGCAGAAGAGTTTGATATCATTCATTCCCACATGGGTTGTGCCGCATTGCCCTACGCAAATCTTGTAAAGACCCCCACAGTTCACACCTTGCATGGTGTCTTTACCTGCGACAATGAAAAAATGTTCCAATATGCCAAAAAGCAACCTTATATCAGTATTTCTAATTCTCAAAGGGAACAGAGATTAGGGTTGAATTATGTCGCCACAGCCTACAACGGCATTGATGTTAGCAGTTATCAATTCCATCCCCAACCAAGCGATCCCCCTTATTTAGCATTTTTAGGACGCATATCTCCAGAGAAAGGTACCCATATTGCGATCGCAGTTGCTAAACAAGCAGGTTGGCATTTAAAAATCGCCGGGAAAGTAGATGTCGTTGATGTGGAATATTACGAAAAAGAAATTAAACCCCTCATTGACGGCAAACAAATTGAGTATTTAGGTGAAGCTAACCACGAGCAAAAAAATGCTCTCATGGGAGGTGCAGTAGCCACTTTATTCCCCATTACCTGGCGGGAACCATTTGGATTAGTCATGGTAGAATCTATGGCAGCTGGTACACCAGTGATTGCCATGAAACTAGGGTCTACAGTTGAAGTCATTGACCACGGCAAAACTGGCTTCCTATGCGAAAATACCGAAGAATTCGTCAAAGCCATTAATAAAGTCGCAGACTTAGACCGTTACGCCTGCCGTCAGCACGTAGAAAACCGCTTTAGCCTCCAAAAAATGACTGATAGTTATGAAGAAGTTTATCGGCAAATTCTGCAAAAGCGATTTGCTCAGAACGGTCATTTACGTAGCACAGTTAGTTTAGGCAGCAGCCGCTAGGTGAATCATTAAGGTTCACCTTTTTTAGGTAATTTTGATAAAAATCTGCGAAAAATCCTGATTCATTAACTCTAATCACCCATAAACACCGATGGACACCGTTCCGTCGGTGTTTATTTTTTTGGTATTGGTATTTCCCCATGCCCAATGCCCAATGCCCCATTCCCAATACCCAATTGTTGAATATACTGATATCTAACAGTCTTTCATCAAAAATTAGCGTTGCGATCGCATCAGCAATATCTGCCATATAGGCACTCTTTTTAGGATCTTTGATGATTTACTAGGGTTTATGAATACTTTATATGCCTGTTGGGAAAAACCAGTCTTTTAACTGATTTACTGTGTATTCCCAATAGGCAATTGGTCAATATGTTGAGTAACATTATCGGCATACCAGCAAATCACAGTATAAAAATTTCTTCTCAACTCACAGGAGTGCGCTAAAGTTAATGTCTTCTATATTATTTTCTAAATATCGTAAGTCACATATTCTACCAGCAGCACAGGTTGCAAAGGTTGATCGACCATCTTCTTTAGTAGAACTGGGACTGTTGAAAGTTTTTCGTTCATCTATATTATGTTTTAGCGTTGGGATCGGAGTAGCTTGTATCACTTTTTTAGGAACAAGCCTGAGCAGTGTGATTGCTCAAGTCCCACCTGTGGCTGATACAGCAACTTCGCAGGCGAATGTACTCTATGTCAATCCTAGTAGTGGAAATGACCAAGAGGGCAATGGTACTGAAAGCGCTCCTTGGAAAACCATTACCCAAGCATTGCAAAAAGCTTCTGCTAATACCGTGATTATGCTCTCTGCAGGTACTTACAGTGCAGAAACAGGAGAAGCATTTCCCTTGATTTTACGTCCAGGTATTTCCATTCAAGGGGATACGAACAATCAAGGTAGAGGCGTAATTATTCAGGGAGGTGGTGAATACCTCAGCAAGAGTTTAGGCAGTCAAAATATCAGTATAATTGCGAGTAGCCAAGTAAATTTAAGTGGCGTAACAATAACAAACCCCAACCGTCGTGGTTATGGATTGTGGATTGAATCTAGTAACCCTGTAGTTTCACAAAATACATTTACAGGTAATACCCAAGATGGGGTATTTGTGACTGGCAATGCTGCACCAACTATTAGCCAGAATAACTTTGAGGGTAATGGTGCCAATGGGATCACCATTGCAGGTAGTTCCCAAGCTCAAGTTAAGGAAAATACTTTTCAACAAACAGGCTTTGGGATTAATATCGCCCAAAACGCCGCGCCGACAATTGTAAATAATCAAATTCAAAATAATAGAGCCGGAATCATCATCCAAGCTAACGCCCACCCCATTTTGCGGAATAACATTATTGAGGGCAATAAAGAGGATGGTATAGTGGCGATCGCCCAAGCAATGCCAGATTTAGGCACTGATGCCGAAGCTGGTGGCAATCAATTCCGCAACAATGCTCGCTACGACATTAACGCCAGTGCTGCAAAACAAGTAATAGCTGCTTTTGGTAATACTCTTACCAACAGTCGCGTTGCAGGTAAGGTAGATTTACAAGCTCCCAGAACATTAGTAGCTCGAAATGTGCCAACTGCTGAAGGCGGGCCGGAAATTGCACCTACCAATGGCGAAATCACCTTCTCTGCTCCTGGTGCGGCAGATACTCCCAACGAGGTAACCGTACCAACTGCTCCCAACAGCAATTCTGCCAATAACATGAGGGTTGGTAAATTGAATCCTCAACTATTGCCCCTGTTACCAGCTAATACATCTCGCCTGCTTCCCAAGCCGAATCCACAACCAGCAACAACAGCAACAACTCCCTCACCTGTTCCCGGCTTTCCTGTTCCTAGCAGCTTGGCAGGTACAGCCGCTACCCAAAGGGCAAGTGTACCCCCTGCACCAGCAACTTCTGCTGATACACCACAGTTAAATTACGTGCAGATTAATCCCAGTGCGATCGAGTTTACAGCACCCCAATCCCCATTCGATCCCCAAGCACAGCCAGCCACACCCAGAAATACCAGAGCCAAAAAGCCCCCAGCACCATCAAATCTTTTGCCTGTACCTAATTCCAATATTCCCATAGGCAATACGCGCAATATGCGGAGAGTGCCAGTACCACAAGGTAATCCAGCCGTAAACTATAACAATAACTCGCCTAATACTGTGGCTCCAATGGGTAATCCATTGCCCAATCCTGTGGCTCCCATGAATACCCCATTGCCTAACGCTGTTCCGCAAATGGATAACAGTCCACTACCAAATACTGTTGCTCCCACAAATAACAGCCCATTACCTGCGGGTATCAGTCCCATGAGTAACACCCCATTACCGAATAATGGTATCCCAATGGGCGCACGTTACCGCGTACTAGTGGAAGTAGCAACTCAAAAGGACATGGAATTCGTACAGTCCCTTGTTCCGACTGCCTTTTTCACAGTCTCCCAAGGACGCAACCTCATGCAAGCTGGAGTATTTAGCAATCGCTATAACGCCGACACCATGCTAAAAACACTCAATAGCAATGGGTTGAGGGCAGTTATTGAAGTGTTAAATTGATGGGCATGGGGTAATTGGTAATCGGTAATTGGTAATTGGTAATTGGTAAAAGTAATTTCTCCTTGTCCCCAGTCCCCAGTCCCCATTACCCCTTATCCCCAGAGGGGGCCCCGAGTTCCCCAATCCCCAGTACCCAGTCCCCAGTCCCCAGTACCCAGTCCCCAGTCCCCAATACCCAATCCCTATTCCCTCCCCAAATTACCTTGCAACCCACCAGTGTGGATTAACAATAAACGCCTACCTGGGGGGAAAAATCCTTGCTTGAGTAAATCCATTACGCCATAAAACATTTTGGCGGTGTAGACATAATCAAGGGGTATGCTGTGTTCTTGGGTGAACTGCTGGGCAAATAGTAATAGTTCATCGTTCACCTTGGCATAGCCACCCATGTGGTAATTACATATTAGTTCCCAGGATGCGATCGCGTTTTTGGTTTCAGGTAAACCAGAGGCGCGATAATTTTTGAGGAAACTATCTATTTCCTCAGCCAGAAATTCCCCATTTTTCAGCACAGGAAACCCAATAACACGCTGTCCTGGTTGCAGTGACAGTACAATTCCTGCCAAAGTACTGCCCGTACCACAAGCCACGCATACAGTATCAAATTGTCGCTTCCAAGATTCCCCTTGTCCCCTTGTCCCCTTCTTTCCGTCATCCCCCGATAATATTTCCATACACCCCCGCACACCGTTCAAATTCCCGCCACCTTCGGGAATAATGAACACTTCACCAAAGCGTTCTTTTAATTCTGCTTGCAGTTCTGCTGTATATCGCTGTCGGTATTTCTGACGGTCAATGTAGAGAATTTGCATACCTTGCTGAACCGCAAAACTCAGTGTAGGGTTCAAGGGTAAATGCTCTTCCCCCCGAATCACACCAATAGTGCGAAACCCAAAAAGATTTCCCGCCGCCGCAGTAGCATAGATGTGATTAGAATAAGCTCCACCAAAGGTCAGCAACGTCGTAAAATTTTTCTGTCTAGCCTCCAACAGGTTGTACTTCAACTTAAACCACTTATTACCATTCACCGATGGATGCATAACATCGAGGCGTAGCACAGACAAATCAACACCAGCTTGTCGAGCAATTGCACTGTCAATCGTTTGTATGGTAGGAGGTTGTGCGAATGAAAAGATTTCTTCCACGATGAATGAAGGGGATGAGGTAGACAAATATAAAACCAATTACCAATTACCAATTACCAATTACCAATTACCAAATAAAATTTTATGGCTAAACTATTTGACTGCATCACTGACGAATTACAAGAATTTATTGCTACCCAACATCTGTTTTTTGTAGGTAGTGCGCCTTTGAGTCCTACAGGACACGTTAACTTGTCCCCCAAAGGGCTAGAGAGTTTCCGCATTCTTTCGCCTAACCGTGTAGGGTATTTAGATTTGACTGGTAGTGGTAACGAAACCTCAGCCCATCTACAAGAAAATGGGCGAATTACTTTTCTGTTTTGCGCTTTTCAAGAACCTCCAAAAATTTTGCGCTTGTATGGGCAAGGGTATGTAATTTTACCAGGTTCTCCAGAGTGGGATGCTTTTGCCCCTCTATTTCCTGCCTTACCTGGAGTTCGTCAAATTATCATCGCTGATATTGAACGGGTGCAAACTTCTTGTGGCTTAGGCGTACCACTTTATGAATATCAAGACCAGCGCCAGAGTTTAGTTAATTGGGCAATTAAAAAAGGCGAACAAGGAGTTCAAGAATATCAACAGCAGAAAAATCTGATGAGTATTGATGGTTTACCTACTCCACTGAGCAATTTACCTTAAGTTTGCTACAGGGGGTAATAGATAAATTGTGCGTTCACAGGATTTGAAGATGGATTATGTAATTAGCCCAATTACTCCAGAAGATGAGCCTTTTTTGTGGCGGATGCTGTATGAAGCAGCGCATTTATCAGAAGAAGGCAATTTAACAATGGAAGATTTGATGAATAATCCAGAGTTAGCAAAATATGTGAAAAATTGGGATTATGAAAAAGATACGGGTTATGTTGCTAGCTTGTTACCCAGCTATCAACAAGTAGGGGCTGCATGGTTGCGGTTATTGACAGAGGAAAATAAGGGATATGGATATGTTAATAACGAAACTCCCGAACTTGCGATCGCAGTTCTCCCCGAATATAGAAATCATGGCATAGGTACGCAGTTACTCCATCATTTATTAGCGATCGCACCAGCCTATTACCCATCAATATCACTCAGCATTAGAAGCTCAAATCCCGCTTTACATTTATATCAAAGATTGGGCTGGCAAGTAGTTGAGGGAACTGAAATCATCAACCGCGTAGGTGGTACTTCTTTCATTATGAAAATTGATTTTGCAAAATCAAATCTCACCTAGAATTAATTCACAACATAAGTACTTTATTTTTTACATTAATCATGAGTGAGCTCCTAAATCAAAAAATTCAACGAGATTTTGATAGGCTAGCTTTACTTCCGCCTTTGGCATGGAATCATAACAATCACTATCACAGTTTCTTAGTTCAGCAATTACCGCCAAACTGTAAAAATATTCTAGATATCGGCTGTGGTACAGGTGTGTTTTCTCGCTTATTAGCGCAACGTGCCGAGGAAGTAATTGCTGTAGACTTTTCTGCAAAAATGATTGAAGTCGCTCAACAACAGTCTCAATGTTACACAAATATAAAGTATCAAGTTGCTGATATATTGCAATGGCAATTTCCAGTGGAATATTTTGATGCGATCGCTTCAATTGCGACAGTGCATCATTTACCATTAGATGTCTTATTGCCTAAAATTAAGTCTGCGCTCAAACCTGGTGGTAAGCTGTTAATTTTAGACCTAGTAGAAGCAAAAGGGATAGAAGACATATTGCCCAATCTAATTGCTTTACCATTAAATTGGACATTGCATCTGTGGAAGAACAAACGCCTCAGACCTACACCAGAAGCAATAGCAGCATGGCGAGAACATGGTAGCACAGATAAATATCTCACGCGATCGCAAGCTCAACAAATTTACTCACAATACCTTACAGGATCGAAAGTCAGAAAGCATTTATTTTGGCGTTATTCAGTGGTGTGGGAAAAATTGTAATAGGGGTTTGGTAATGGGTAATTGGTAATTAATAATGAGAATTTTTCTTCTGTTTCCTCTGCTGTTACCTAATCCCCAGTCCCCAACCTTACACTTTATCCTTCGCTGGCGGTACAATGCCAAATTTATGTAAACTCTCGTCAATTTCTTGAAGAGTTTTAAAATCATCTGGTGGTAAGGGATAACTGTTAGTGTTCAATAAACCTGCACTTATTGGCTGCTTTTCTAGAAATGAGAATGCTTGGCGAAATTGATGCGGTTGCGCTTTAATTGGCGCATCAAAATGGCAAGGAATAATCCATTCAAAATTCCAACTTGCTACTTTATCAGCCCAGTCAATAGTTTCTTGGGGTGCGCGGTTGAGAATGAGAGTTTGTAAAATTGGCGCGACAAATAAACGTCCATCGCCTCTGAGGGCATCAAATGAACGTTGCCAATTAGCTTGCCATTGGAATGGATATAAGCCGAAATAAGCTTTTTTAGAACGTTCTGGGGCTTTGGTAGCATCACGCAATACTTCACCTAATCCAGGGATATCCAACACGCTGGGGCGAAAATACAATGCAAATAGCGCAATCCGTTGCCATCCTTTACGGCGGTTTGCTTGATTATCTGCAACGATGTCACCTGCATGATCTTTAGCATGGAATAACAAGGGATATGAGTCTAATTGCACGATCGCAGGTGGTTCTTCTGGAACAGATATTACCGCATCTGTGACTAATAAACTGCGCGATCGCTTGTGGAAAAATGCTACTTCTGCAAACCTACCAGGGCCTAATTCTATGGGGCCAAGGATCGCATAGTCAAACTCTTCAGCAAAAGGTGTATTTTTGCTGTCTGCGGGAAGGATTTGAGTGCGTTTGCGGGGTAACCCCAGCCAACTCAGTGGCAAATTCAACGGAAAACTCCACTGGCTAGGAGCAACAAAAACCTGTGCTTGCGGAAAGAATCTCGCGAAGGGGCCGACGAAAACCTTGTGTTCTAATCCTGAGATAGTTGGCAAAATAATATACTTAACATCACCATGTTCTGACACCAACTCATTGAGTAATCGGATACACTCTGAAGTTGGTGCTACGGGAGCATATACCAACAGACCGCCAGCTTTTAGCTTCACAACAGTCATGCGAATGGGCACAACAACATAGAAAATGCCCTGCATTTGGTCAAAAGTCCAGATTGTATCTTTGATTACTTCTTTACGAATGGTTCGCCGTTCCCCGTATGGGTAGAGTGGCAAAGTAAACCAGAAAAACCACGAAAAGTCCTGCGGATGAATTAGTTCTGCGCTTCCAGCACGTTCATCATGAGCCACTTTGCGACCCTCCCCTGAATTGCCAATGCTTTATTTGCCTTCCAGATGATGGAGTTTAGCAAATTGTTGTCCCCATTACATAGTTTTCATCAAAATTCTTGTTTTAAGGGTCACGTCGCTGCGCTCCGAATTCAAAATTCAAAATTCAAAATTCAAAATTCAAAATTAAAGACCCCACGGATAAATCCGGGGGCTTGTATCCTTTTTTATTCGATCAAGGGTTGCAACAAAGCGATTTATCGCGTCTCTACTTAAAAGTCAAAAGAATTTTTTTCTTCTTATCCTATAAGAACAGCCAACAGATCATCGGATAAATTCCAATTACCCATGACCTAAGTCTTAGGCATTTTTAACCACAGCCTTGTTTAAGAATTGAGAAGAGTAATTATCGGATTTTTATTTAAAAATATCTTTGCTTAAAGTTAACAATACTTTAGAAATAGTAAAGCTTAACTCTTAAAGTAGAGGAGCTATGTACCTATAAATACATATACTACGATTACCAAGCAATAATTTTGTAAGCCCCTAGTCTTAGACCTGCTAGGAGCTTTTTCTTAAAATTTTTAACTACTCAATTAAAGATATAGCACTTTTGCAGTAAGTGAGGTACATCATGAGTAATGAGTAGGAAATTTACTATTACTCACTACTTATTACTCATTACTCATTACTTATCGAATCTGCTGTATATATCAAAAGTAGTAGGAGCTTTGTAATTAATCTTCAGGTAGATGAATAGTTGATTCCCAAGGCAGATTCAAGATGAGGGGAGAAATTGATATTGTTTAATTGTCAAAGAAAAACGTTACTTAATCAACGTCGGAACAATGAACATAATTGCTTGGATTGTTTTAGGTCTAATTGCTGGTGCGATCGCGAAGGCTATCTATCCAGGTCATCAGGGTGGTGGAATCCTCGGAACCATACTGCTAGGAATCATCGGTGCTTTTATTGGCGGTAGTTTAGGTGTATTCTTTACTACGGGGACGCTTGCCTTAACGGCTCCGACTCTTAGCATTACTGGTATCATCGTCGCTGTGATTGGCGCACTTATCGCTGTTTTCCTGTGGAACTTATTGAACCGTAGTGCTGTCTAGAATCGTAGGGTATTAATTGATAATTCTTTATTAGTAAAGTTCAGGGAGCTTTTGTAGATATTATTTATCCCTGAAATTAAATGGAAATATATAGCACCTGCCTGAAGTGAGGTAGGTGCTATTATAATACTGCTCGGTTAAGAATTTTCAACTCGGAATTTGGTTTGGGGAAAAGGTGAAAGGGGAAGGGTTAAATGTTTTTTCTTGCCCCTTTTACCCTTCCCCTTTTCCCCTTAACCGATAAGTATTGGGTGCTATTATTATTTGATATTTACCGATATTCTAAACCCCAAGATATCGAGTAGCACCAACAGATTATAAATCTCAGCGCCACCAGTTTCTAACAACATCTTGTTTAGTTGTTCCCAGGTTATTTGTGCTTGTTCTGAAAGATTGTTCATTCTTAGCCTGGCATCAATGATATCTTTCAGTGCTGATGATAGCAGTTCTTTTTCAGGATTTTCAGCCTCTAATATTGCTTCAATATATGCAGCAGCCTCCTCAGGTTCTTGAAGAGATTCGATCAGGTATTCTTGATAGCTATCACTTGTCCGCATTTTCACTCTCTTCATATTCTGACCAATACTCCTGCGCCTTTTGAATATCTTGTTCTTGAGTACTTTTATCTCCACCCAGAAGAAGAAGCACAATCGTTGAGCCTATTTGACCAAAGTACACTCGATAGCCAGGCCCATAATCAATCCTGAGTTCAAAAACACCGCTTCCAACTGATTTATAATCTCCTAAATTTCCCAGACCGACTCGTTTTAGCCTCTCTTTGATTTTAGCCTTAGCTCTCCTATCTCGCAGAGATTCAAGCCAGTCTGTAAAGGGAATTTTGCCATCTGGTGCTATGTAGCGTCTAATCTCTCTTGGTTGTACTTCCATGATTTCATTTTCATTAGTCAGCGCTTGAGAAATTAATCTATCTTTTCAGCCTGGATTCTCATTAGTCTTTGCACGCTTACCAAGGCTCGATTTAACTCGTAATTCCGTATATCGGGATTCTGTAAATAAGCTTGCTGTTCCTCTTCAATCATCTTCACGTCTTGAATTACCAAACCATCAAGTAACTTTTGCGCTGCACCAAATAAGCTATCTTTGACAAACCGCCGAAACCATACAGGTAATTTGTGCAATCGCCAAAAGGCATTTAATGATGTGAAATGTATTAAATAAGCTTTGGTTTGCGTTGCGCTGATTGGACAAAGTAAACAGTAAATTTTAAAATCTTTTCCTAATGTAGAAACCCAATGAGGATAAACGTAACTTACATCTAAAGGTTCGGGATGTAATCGCCGCAATGCGGGGAAAAATAGCTGAGATATTGACCAAATTTTGTCTATTTTATAGTAACTTTGGGCTGTATAATGAGCATCTACACGATTAGTATCTTCGTCAATATCTTGTAAAGCTGCTGATGCCCAAGCTTGCAAATCCTGATGTAAATGTCCGTGATACATATCCATCAGGTTTTCAATTAAATAAGAATAATGAGCATTACAGTTAATAATTGAAACTGTGGCAATGTAATTAAGATGTTCCCATTCCGGTAAACCAAGAGGTTCTACAGATGGTTCTGCGTTTCCAGGGAACAGCCAAATGAAACCGTCTTGTTCTTTGACTTGGTAACGGCGAATTTTACAACTTGGGAGTTTTTGATTTTCTGCTAGGTAGGGAACGGCTGAACATTCACCCGATGCATCGAAACGCCAACCGTGATAAGCACATTCCAAGTCATTACCAACGACTTGCCCATGACTGAGTTTAACTTGGCGATGAGGACAACGGTCTTCTAAAGCGTGAACTTTGCCGCTACTATCTCGATAAAGCGCGATCGCCTGTTGCCAAATTACCACACCTACAGGCTGATTTGTGACTTCACTACTACGAGCAACTACATACCAGTGATTCGGGTTAATTCCCAACTGACGAACATCACGACTTTGCAGAGTTTCAAACACAGAAGACATAGGCGCGTAATCTTAGTAGGCGTTTTCAGTCAAAGTGAAATAGGTTTGGTAAAAGGGTAAGGGTTAAGGGTGAATGGTTGTTGTTTTCCCCTTTCCCTTTTCTCATTTTCCCTTTTTCCCCTTCATCCTGACTTGGCTGAAGACCAGACTATCACCTTAGGAGCTAAAACTAGTTGCGTTGACAAGCTATAAAGTATGTGTAGATAAATCAGTAACGATATTCAACTAAAAATCTGTATGACAAGTTACCAAGAAACCCTACCCAACAACGAACTCGTCGAGAATCTCATTGCGGAAACTGCGAGTATTAACCATGTAGAAGTTATTGAAAATGTCATCGATAGCTTGGAACAAGATGACAGTGCAATGGTTAGCCAAACCCCAGACGGTAATTATCAGTGGAAGTTTAAATACGGGAGTGTGGAAGTCTTTGTCCAACTGAGTGGTACAAGTGATGAGGATACAATCACGGTATGGTCTACGGTATTGAAGTTACCTGCGAAAAATGAACCGGAATTGATGCGATATTTACTAGAGTTAAACTGTAGCAGCACCTTTGAAGCACGTTTCGGCATTATCGAAAACCAAGTTGTCGTCATCTCCACAAGAACACTAGCAGAATTATCTCCCGGCGAAGTCTCCCGCCTCATTACAATTGTGGCAACTATCGCAGATAACAACGACGAAGCCTTACAATCTAAGTTCGGCGCAGCATAAATCATCGCTAAAGCTTTATTTATCTGGCAAGTAGGGGCACGGCATCCAAAGACTTTCGGTAAAATCAACATTGAATCGGTGCCGTGCCCTTACAATTTTGATATTTTGGGAATTGGCTGTGTTTGAGGAGTGATAAATTTAGAAAAAATTGTGAACTTTCACCTTCGGAACTCGAAAGTTCGCCTTCCAACCTGCAACGTTCACCTTCTGAACTCGAAAGTTCGCCTTCCAAGCTTCAACGTTCACCTTCTGAACTCGAAGGTTCGCCTTCCAATCTCCAACGTTCACCTTCGGAACTCGAAAGTTCTACTTCCAAGCTTCAACGTTCACCTTCGGAACTCGAAAGTTCTACTTCCAAGCTTCAACGTTCACCTTCGGAACTCGAAAGTTTCACTTCCAAGCTTCAACGTTCACCTTCTGAACTCGAAAGTTTCACTTCCAATCACCAACTTCCGACTCTTGAACTCTAAAACTTGGCGACTAATTCCCTTACTAGCAGCTGCTGGTAAAGTACAAATGGCAATTGACAGCTGGTTACTAGAACAGCACCAGACTGGAAACCATCCCCCAACACTGCGATTTTATACTTGGTCGCCAGCCGCGATTTCTTTAGGTTATCATCAACGCCAATATCCACAATTCTGGGAAAATTTAAGTTGGCAAGGTGAAAAATTAGATATTGTCCGCCGTCCCAGTGGTGGCAGAGCAGTATTGCACCAAGGCGATTTAACTTATACTGTCGTTACATCTGGATTACCAGGCGATCGCTTGCAAGCATACCAAAAAATTTGCGAGTTTTTAATTCAAGGTTGGCGATCGCTCGGCGTAGAATTGCACTATGGTACTGCGGGGCGAGGCTATATTCATAACCCTAACTGTTTTGGGACTGCTACTGGTGCAGATTTAGTCCTCAGCGATGGCGGTAAACTCATTGGTAGCGCCCAACTGCGACGCGCTGGGGCAATTTTACAACATGGTTCCATCCGCTTAAACCAAGATGCGGAATTATTTGCTCAGGTATTTGGTGCAGAATCTTGGACGCAGGTACAATTACCCCAGCATTTGAGTGTAGAATCAATTATTACAGCTTTGATGGCTGCCGCAAGCGATCGCTTTGAGATGGAGTTGGTTGTGGAACCTCTCTCGCCAGCAGAATGGGAGGAGATTTTGGGAATGGGGAAGGGGTAATGGGGAAGGGGTAATGGGTAATTGGTAATTAAATGTTTTCTTGGTTCTATCAAGTTAGCCATTAACGCCAGGTTTTGGCATAACTAATACCATTTTGAAAAAAGAACGCGACAGATGGGTTGGTAAGGGCACGGCACCAGTAAGATAATTTGATATACCAAAAGATTGTGGATGCCGTGCCCCTACAAAGAATTGATCTGCCGCAAACATTATTTAAATTGGTATAAGCATAAAAATCTGTCTTCCCCATGCCCTATGCCCTATGCCCATTTTCAAGAAATTAAATATCCAGCTAACACAGAATCTTCTATTAATTGCAGCACAAAAGGCCAGAGTTCTGGCGCGCCTGTTTCTATGGGTGCGACTCGTTTCATAACTTGGTCACGTCTGATACCATGAATGCGCCAAGTACCACCTTTTGTTTGTTGATTGTGTAGTAAAGGTTGTATCCGGTCTAAAGCTGCGGCAAACTTAGCAGTGGGTGTTTCCCCGGCTTCAAATTCATCCCACAGTGAACGTAATTCACTACCGATATCTGTGGGTAAAATTCCAAATAGCCGCGATGCTGCTTGTAATTCTTTCTCTGCCTTACTGGAATTAGCTTGCACATCGTAGCAGAAGGTATCGCCAGCATCAATTTCTACTAAATCATGAATCAAGAGCATTTTGATCGCCTGGACAATATCAACACCATCCGGTGCATATTCTGCTAACGTCATCGCCATTATTGCTAAATGCCAAGAATGTTCTGCGCTGTTTTCTTGGCGCGAACCATCTATCAGCAGGGTTTGGCGGAGTATTTGCTTTAAGCGATCGATTTCGATGATGAATTGAATTTGTTGCGTCAGTCTGTCGGTTTGCACGAGAGTTTCTCAAAAACACCCTAATAATACCAATTCAAATCATGTTTGCGACACATCAATATATTCTAGAGGGCATGGCAGTGCCATGCCCCTACAATCTTTCGCCTTCTTTTTTCAAATTGCTATTATCTGAGTAAAAAACACCCAAACGGGTGATTCAAAACTGTCAGAAACGGTTAAAGTTATATGACAGAATGTCTCAGGATAGTTAATTTATTCACTAACTAAACAACTGACTTATGGATACAGCTAAACGCCAACGACTAGAAGCAGCAGGTTGGCGTGTAGGAAATGCATCTGACTTTCTAGAACTTTCCCCTGAGGAAGAAGCTTTTATTGAGATGAAATTATCTTTAAGTAGATATTTGAAAGAATTACGTCTCAAACATAATCTTTCTCAGGCGAATTTAGCCAAAAAAATTAATTCTAGTCAGTCAAGAGTCGCAAAAATGGAAGCAGGCGATCCGTCTGTTTCTCTAGATTTGATGGTTCGGACAATTTTAACTGTAGGTGGAACTCGTGAGGATGTGGCGATCGCGATCGCTTCTTCTCGTACACCCTCATCAACTTGACTTTTTTGTATGCGGGATTAAATTACTTTTCCCGCATACATATATTTCATCTCTAAATTTGCGCGTACCCACAATTCTGTCATTGACCAAATCACCACTTTATTCGGTGCGTCTGCAAAATTATCTGGCTTGTGAGTAACAATGGCATGAAGAAGGCGATCGCTCACACAAACTAATTCTACAGCAGAGTCAAAATCTTGCAGGGGTGAGACTCTAGCTTGTTGTAAGATGCTGTTGTCTACTGGGCAAATTTGGATTTTTTCTTGTAACCAATTAATTACTATCTCAGCTATCTGAGAATTTTGCAGGCGACTAATATAATTGGAGATCCTTTGCCAACCGATATCAGTTATATATATTTGCACCAAAGGATGGGCTACATCTAAGAGATTGCTAACATCTTCTACGCAGTTGTAGCGATTCATTAAAGCTTCTAAGATTAAATCGGCATCAACTAAAATTCTTAGCACGTTAACCCCTATTGTAAACTGATAAATTTAGTGCCATTGCCTGAAATTTGACCGTTGAATAGATGCTAAAGGCAAGAATAAGCGCAACAATCAAAACTTCCTCGTACAGATTGGCGTACATATTTAGACCGATTCCCAGAAACCAAAATTATCAAATCACAGCCTTAAGATTTTTGACTTTTGATTTTTAACTTTGGAATTTATGTGGCGGTAATCGAACAATAGGTGTTATTACAAATAACATTCATGCTCATAATCAAAGCAAGAACAAGTTTGTAATAATACCTAAATTCAATGACGAAGAATGCTTTTAAAAGTTCCGAAATAAAATTGCAATTTTAGCAACATTTAGCTGCTGAAAATTCACAAGAAATTTATTTTTAAGGCTTAAGTAATAGATAAAATAATTGTCCATTGCTGACTGTGACTCCAGCGCGATCGCCTGCTATTTTGCCAGTCCCCAAAAAGTAATCTACCCTACCAGGGCCTTTAATTGCCCCACCTGTATCTTGATCGAGTACGTAACGGCTGACAACTCGATGCTCTAATTTACCAGTACTATCGGCAAAGGGAAACTCAGAGCGAATTAGTGCTAAAGCACCTGGAGGCATGAGAGATTTATCTGTAGCAATGGAACGTTCTGCCGTCAGTGGTTGCCCAATGGAACCTTGTGCAGGTGCGCCTTTGGTTTCTTGAAAAAACACAAAGCTGGGATCGCGAGGAATATATACGTTCAATTCTTGAGGATACTTTTGGAAATAGTCGAGAATTATGGGCATAGTCATTCCTTGTAACGGTAATTTGCCATCATTCGCCAATTCTCGCCCAATACTTTTGTAATTATACGCAATGTTGCCTGCATAACCAATACTTGTAAGCGTACCATCAGTTAGTTGCAATTTCGCAGAACCTTGAATTTGCACCATGTATGGTTCCAGGCGATCGCGAAACCAAAATAATTCTAAGCCGCGCAGTTTCCCCTTTGAAGCTTGCAAACCGTCAGCTCCTTCTAATTCCAGGCGTGTAGGATGCGGTAAGCTCCAGGAATCTAAATCGGGAGGTAATTTATAAACAGGATAGCGGTATTCTGCCGTCGGTACACGACTAGCTGTATACATTGGCTCATAATAGGCAGTGAACAAAACTGAACCTTTGCTATCCTTACCAATTGACTGATAAAGTACAAACTCTTTAGATATGGCTGTATGCAATGCAGCTGCGGAATTTGTCGTTAGTAGCAGCTGACGGAATCGCATCAAACTTTTGTAAATGCGATCGCGTGTAATTCCTGGTACCTGATAATTTTGATAAGCCGCTTCCGCCCTGGGTGTTTGTAAATAGCGCAGACTACGATCTATCGACTGTAACAGCGCTTTTTTGTGCGCTGGTTGTCCATTTTCAACTTGATAAATCGCCTGATCCACACAGGAACTATCATCTTCACAGCAAGTAACTGGGACTCTGGGAATTAATACTGGTAATTTCTGCTGAGAATTGGCGGCAGATGATTCAGGAAGATACCATTTTTTCAGTTGACATTCTGCGGGACTGAGTTTTAATTGTCCCAAAGATGGCATCCCCACTAGGAACGTTAACAGCACAACAGGTAGGCTCAGAGAAATAGTTGTAAGTTTATTTAGCATTAAAAAATAAGTTATTTGTCAAGAGTCAACAGCCCAGGCGTAGCCTGTCGTAGACATCGTAGTTCAATTTGTGGCGATCGCACTTTCTCAAACGAATACAAAACTTACCCTCATCCCCCAGCCCCTTCTCCCGAAATTGGGAGAAGGGGAGCCGATATCAAAGTCCCTCTCCCTCTGGGAGAGGGATTTAGGGTGAGGGCAATGCTCATTGGTGTCAACTTAAGCTAAAAGCGATATGGGGCGGGCGTTGCACAAATACCTCGCGCCCTCATCCCCTAACCCCTTCTCCCGCAGGAGAAGGGGAACTAAATCTCTTGCTCCCCTCTCCCACAGGGCGAGGGGCTGGGGGTGAGGGCGAAACCTTTCAACCAGACGGGTTTCAAGTTAAGTTGACACCACTGAGCCTTAGCACGCTACCACTCATCTTCCTAATCCCCAGTCCCCAATCCCACTTTATTATTTCTATAAATTAGGTGCTAATTTTGATACGGTGAGTAAACAAAAAGGCTTGTAACTTTCTCGTTTGGCTGTTTCCAGTAAGCAAAATGCCATTTTACCTACTTAAAAAGCCATTTTATCTACCCAAAAAGCCTTATTGCCCTCTCATTTTAGTGTTTTCCGCAAGCAAAAAGCCTTATCGCCTACTCAAAAAGCCTTAACGCTTACTCATTTTGGTAAATCACGCACTCATTGCGGTATTTTATGCAGGTAAAAAGCTTTTACGCCTACTCATTTCGGTAAATCGCGTACTCATTTTGGTGTTTTCCGCAAAAATTTAGGCTATTTACTTGCTCAAAAATAGCCATTGCTTTCTCCTGTCAACAGATTCAGCCAGTGTTGTGGCTAATGGCTGACAAAAAAATTGCGATCGCATTTTCGTTTTTGCGATCGCACTTTTTCTCAACTCCAATTGCATGGTTATCAGACTCATATTTATTTTTGAAATTTATGTAGGATGCGTTAGCGATAGCGTAACGCATCTTTAACAAGCCTTTCGTGCGTTAGGCGTAGCCGTAACACACGCTACAAAACACTATTCCCTTACTCATTCATATTATGATAAGTCGCCACCGCAGAAGGCGATATCCGGTTTAAGTAACGGAAAATCCAATATTTGAAAATCGTATCTAAAATCACCGGGAACGTAGCAATAAATAAGAAGATAAAATCTCTATTTGCAGGTAAACCCCAATGGCGGGACACCCCTTCTAAAATTACTTCCCAACCATGCGGGGAGTGAAACCCTACAAATATATCAGTGAACAAAATGATAATAAATGCCTTAGCGCTATCACTCAAACCATAGACGATATTATCGAAAAATTCTTTGATAGTCACGATAGAAGATTTACTAACAAGCAACAGCCAAATAAACGCCCCTACAGAAAAAATATCTGCAAACACATTTTTAATCGCATTCGCGCTTTCTTCGCGGAATTCCTCAGCAATCTCACCTGCTTTCTCTTTCATGTGAGTTTCCAATTCTTCGGTAGATATTGGCGGTGCTTTGGTAATCAAATTCTCAAATTTTAGCCTTTCTTCAAATCTTTCTAGGGTAGCTAACGCTTCCTCTTCCATTTCCGCATTTATGAAAATTTGCACAGCTTCTGAACCGCGAAAATGTTCAATTAAAGGGCCAACTATTAATGTTTTTGCTAGTTGATGTGTTAAAAGTGGTACAATAATTAACAGTAAAATAAACCTAATAGATATGATGGTTCTTTTTTGCGTCTGGCGAAAATTTTGAACTACATCTTGTTCCGAATTGGGGTCTAATTCTACTTGCAGACGAGTAATCGTACTTAAAATTGAACGGGGCAAAATTCCCGTTGTATTTGCTTTTCCTTGAGGCTTTTTTCTCTCGGGTATTGGAACTTTTTGTTTAGTGATTATTGGGGGATTAATCGTTGCATCAGTAGGAACTTTCGGAGTTCTATCGACTACAGTCAGCGAACTCGGTTCTTCATCCAAAATAGTATATTTAGAAATAATTTGGTCGATAAAACTGAGCTTTTCTAATATTATGTAAGGTTCAGGATATTCTACACCTGCTTTATTCGCAGCCTTTTGATTTCCCTCATTTAAAAACCACCGACTACCTTTAAACTCTGTTAGTCGCATCCGCGCAATTTTTAATTGCTTTCTCAAGTCTGCCTCAAAATAATCCATGACATTATTACTGTACATGGCTAAATCGGGGTCTATTTTATTACCATTAAAATGTTGATCTTCTAGCTCTTTAATTTTTAATGCCGCGTTATAAGCCTCATCCAGAGAACGTTCTGGTGTGCGTAAATACCATCGGTAAAGACCCAGCAAGAAAGAGTAAATTTTTTCGCCAAAAACAGAGTTCTTCATCGTCGGCAATCATCCAGCATGATTTGGTGATTCTTAACCTTAAATTAACGCACGAATTATACTAACAAATCTACAAAGAGAGGGCTTGTGGTTTTTGATTCTGTATGGATTGTTGGCGGTAGCCGCAGTGGTAAAACAACAGGTTTAGTTAAACAGTTTTGTGATTGGGTACAAGGCGAAAACCAAGATAGCGGATCATTTTATACTACCCAAAAAAGACAAAAAAAAGGCAAACAACTATCCAAAGGATTAGATTTACGGCAAACAGAACCAGGCGTTTTGCTGTTGGCTGCCAATGATGATAATCGCAGAGAACTAGGAGATAGAATTGTTACAGCAACCCTGGGTAAATATCCAGTTAGAGCCAAGACCCCTTTAGGCTTCTTTCAAGATGAAGTCATTTTATTTTGGCCCTTACTGATTCAATCACTCAAGCTAAAAGCACAATTCCCCGTGAGATTGCGCCCCGAAACCGAACAGGAATTAGCCACCAAACTTTGGCGATCGCATTTAGACGAAGAAACTCTCCGCCGTGCGGGAATGAATGAGTATCGTTTAGTACGTCGCATCCTCGATTTACTGCAACTAGCAGCATACAGTGGCAAATCCTGTGAAGAGATTTCCTCAATTTTAGCAAGCGGTTTCGCAGACAATCCCATCTATTTAGAGCCAGAATTTCTCGCCTCTTTATTGCTAGAGTGGCGCGATTGGTGTTTAGACAAGGGATTGCTTACCTACGGAATTATCACCGAACTGTACAAACAGCATTTATTGCCTAATCCCCAATATCAACAGCAACTCAGGAAACGTTACCAAGCTGTACTCGCAGATGATGTAGATGATTATCCTGGTATAGCCCGTAATTTGTTTGATGTTTTGTTAGACCAAGGCGCTGTCGGGGCTTTTAGCTACAATCCAGAGGGTGCAGTGCGTTTAGGATTAGGTGCAGATCCCAACTATTTAGCCGCCTTAGCAGCACGCTGTCATGTCGAAAACTTAGTAGGCCCTTCCCGTGAGTCCTTGGCAATGCAATTAGCTACCCAAATGATGGAATTAGCCACACAACCAACGGTGATGTTGAGCTTACCAGAAACAGTACAATCAATTCAAACTACCTCCCGCGCCCAACTCTTGCGGCAAACAGCAGAAGTAATTGTAGATGCCATCAAGTCAGGAGAAGTAGAAGCCCAAGAAGTCGCAGTCATCGCCCCTGGTTTAGATGCGATCGCCCGTTATACCCTAATAGAAATCCTCAACAAGCAAAATATTCTGGTAGAACCCCTCAACGACCAACGCCCCTTAATTAGTTCACCTGCAATTCGGGCATTACTCACCATACTTGCCCTAGTTTATCCCGGCTTGGGTCGCTTAGTAGATAGAGATGCCGTAGCTGAGATGTTGGTGGTTTTGAGTCGCAGACAAAAAACCGCCGATAATTCCTCCGAAATCAGCAGCGATATCGACCCGGTACGCGCTGGGTTAATAGCAGACTATTGCTTTGAACCCCACCCCGAACGCCCCAACTTGCTACCAGTAACAGCATTCGAGCGCTGGGATAGAATCGGCTATGCTGCCACCACAGCTTATAATGAGATATTACAGTGGTTAGAAAAACAGCGATCGCAACAAGAACAGCGTTTAATTCCTAGCCCTATTTCCCTGTTATACCTAGCAGTCCAAGATTTTCTTTGTAAAGATAGCAATCCCCCCTACGATCAACTAGCAGCCTTAAGGGAACTGCTAGAAACCGCCCAACACTACTGGGAAATTAACACCAGACTGCAACCAAATAATTCACCCACACGCGCAGCTGCAGAAGCCACTATCAGCGAATTTATTCAACTGCTGCGACGCGGTACCATTACCGCCAACCCCTATCCTTTACGCCCCATCGGCCCCGCTAAAAAAGCTGTTACCCTAGCTACCATCTTCCAATACCGTTCTAGTAGAAGATTTCACCGTTGGCATTTTTGGCTAGATGCGAGTTCACCCCTGTGGGCTAAAGGTGGCGCAGCTACATTATTTGGCGCACCTTTATTTCTGCAAGACAGATTAGGCGTACCTTGGACAGCAGCAGATGAACAAACAGCCGAACAAGAACGACTACAAAGAATTTTGGCTGATTTACTTTCCCGCGTCTCCGAGAAAGTTTACCTCTGTCATAGCGACTTAGCCGTCAATGGACAAGAACAAATAGGGCCGCTTTTACCCTTAGTTCAGGCTTGTGTACCAGTGACATCTGAGGCTGCTGTGTAAAAGATTGGGGATTGGGAGATGAGGGGGATGAGGAGGATGAGGGGGATGAGGGGGATGAGGAAGAAATAATTTATTTACCGTTGACCCTTAACCCTTAACCCTTAACCCTTGACTCTTGTACAGACGGGATTCATCGCGTCTTTGCGTCTTTGCGCCTCTACAAGTGTTGACTTTACAAAAAATTCATCTAGCTTGTCTAATTACTTTATAAATAATTTATTTAATTTCCGTTTATTTACTTAAAGATTTATTACATTAGTCCTGGGGATAACACTTAGGTTAAGTAAAAAACTTATGGTGACTGATGTTTTACCTAGAAACTATCAATAGAAAGGAGAGCGATCGCAAATCTTGGCACATGATTGAGAACAGTATCAAATATTCAGCAATAAAATTACTTTTCCTTAGCAATCTCAATCTTCTTTAAACACCTGATTGTTAACTATAGGACTCATATTTGATTTTTGAAAAAAACTAAGTACACTTTTATTTCTTCTTCCCTGTTCCCCATTCCCTGTTCCCTCTTCCCTCCCTACGCAAATAATTTCTCCGAATCAAAGCGGATTCCTATATTAGCTCTTGGTAAACGCAATTTATATTTTCAAGCATCAACCTCATATAAAATAATCTATTTAGACAATAATTTATTATCAAATATTCTCGATTATACTAATAACTAAACTGGATTATATTTAATAAATATCTTATTTAAAATCTATGATTTTGCAATTACCAAACCCAATCTTGCCATGAATTTGACTAGTATCATCTCACCTAAAATTCTCAGACAAGAACCATTTTGGCTGTTAAGTATTACAGCTGCTCTAGAGGCGATATGTCTCACCTTAGTGTGGAAAGCTCATGATATTGGCCATTTAGGAATGAGTATTTTGTTTTTATTCGCTACAGGCTCTTTATTATGGGACAAACGTCATACATTACGCTTTGAAAGTGATGTTTTTTCTACCATTATTGGCTTGCTATTAATTACTTGGGTGTTATGGCAAAGTGCCACACAAAATTTAGAACATACCCTACGGCTTTTATCATTTACTTCCGCTTTTGCCGTTAGCTTACTAGCTTCAGGGTTTAAGGGATTAAAGCAATATTGGGAAGAACTAATAATTTTATTTTTCCTAGGAGTTCCGGCTGTAGTTTCCGATTTATTATTTGATATTTCTCCTTTGAGTGCCAAATTTGGCAGCCTGCTTTTGTGGTATGCAGGCTTTGATGTCAGGATTAATGGAGTGAATATCTATTTACCAACTGGGAGCATCAAAGTTGTTCATAGTTGTTCTGGCATAGACACCATCAACTATATATTAGGGATATCTATTATTGCGCTGGTCATGTTCCCCATCGCAAAAAAGAAGCGCTTCTTTGTACCCATTTTTGCCATTCTCTTAGGATTTGTCATTAATGGAGTCAGAATTGCTATGTTAGCTGTCATGCAAGGAACTAACAAAGCTGCCTTTGAAAGTTGGCATGGAGGACAAGCTTCCTATTCCTATGGCGTTTTGGGTATCGTGATTTTTGGTTTAGTTTATATGTTTCTGCTCAAGCAAGAAGAGCAACAAGCTGAGAATTTAGAGAAGTCTTTAAGTGGGGACTAGGGACTGGGGACTGGGGAATGAGGGATTTGACTCTTGTAGAGACGCAATTCATCGCGTCTCTCACCCGAAGCCTAAGTAATTGTCCTCAAGCTGATTTTGCAGGCATACTATATACTCTTGTGCTTAGGTAATAACCCTGGGGGAAGAGAACAACAAAATATGGCTAGCAAAAACTTCTTGTTCAGCAAATTTGCACTATTTATTACCACTTTAATTAGTTGCAATTTTAGTTCTGCTACAGTAAAAGCAACTTGTCCTACTCTCCTATTAGATGGTGACTTTGAACAACAGGCTAGCCCAACACTCAACAGTCCTTGGGAAGCAGAAGGTCAAGTAGGAGTTGATAGAGAAATAGGTAATAGCAATTCTGGTAAAAATAACGTCTGGATGCGAAATTTTTCGGGCTGGAATGGTATTAGCCAAAGAGTTAAGCTACAACCTAATGCCGAGTATGAATTAAAAGCCTACGTGCGGACATCCGGTAATGTCACAGATGGTGAATTTGGAGTGCGAGATAGTAATAAAAATTCGCTAGTAGAATTAAAGTTTGGTAGCTTATCTCAATACATCCCTTTAACAATAAAATTCGTCACAGGCAATGAATCTGAATACAACATTTTTACCGGATACTGGGCGGTTAGTCAGGATAGCTGGGTTCAGGTAGACAATTATAGTTTGACAGCCACTATGTGCAAGGATGAGGAAAATAATTAACGTTGCACAAACATGGGATGAAATAATTTTCAAATAATGTTCGCGAAAGATAAATTTTTGGTAGGGGCAAGGTACTGCCTTGCCCTCTATAATCTATTATAAAAATTAAAATTAGTCTCTACGCTCCTCACATTAATGAGATTTGCAGATTTTCTACTTTCAGCAAAATTTTGAGCAAAGCAGCTACACCAATTTGCTCGGAAACCGCATCATCATCCCAGTCTCCATCGCTTGTATATTTACCTCGGCTATAAAGATTAGTAGCTGACCACAAATAAGGACTTAGAACCTCTGGATGGTAAAGCCTATAGCCAAAACCATTGTATTTCTCAATTTGCCAAAGCTGTGCTGCCAAGCTCCAATCTTTTACTTGATCGAATTCATGAAGTACCAAGGCATCAATTGCACTTTCTTCCCAAGTATATCCAACTCCCCAACCGTTGATTGGTGAAGCAATTGGCCTACCCGGAGGTTGATTATATGTACGCTTTTTCAGCGAGTCACCATTGTGCAGATGTCTGGTGAACTTCAGGGATGATTCCATATTGTGGATAACAGCAATGAAGTACCAAGGTACATTCAGCTTGCGCTGCAAAGCTTCATAGCGTCCGCGATTTGTGCGGATAATTGCAACCGTATCTTGAGTAGGGGTCAATTTCTCTGGTTTAATTTCGCAGCGATTCCACAGCTTCTGATATTCTGCTTTTAAATCGCGAAGACGAAGTGATGTATTGGTTGTCATTTCTCTAAACACTCAGCGATCGCACTGGATTTTTTTGTGCCACAAAGGTAACTTATTTTCCCCTTGTTTACATTTATTGATACAAAAAATTAAGTTTTTTTTATCAAAATCAGGTATTGAATAATACTAAAATGCTTTTAAATACGTAATTGTAAATTTATTTATACAAAAATGATATCCCTTGACACTGAGGATATAAGGGTAAATAACTATATAGAGACCTCCACAAAAAGAAATGCCCAATTGTCATTGCGAATGTAGCGTTCGCGTAGCGTCCCGTTCGCGTAGCGTCTCCGTCAGGAGAAGGGAAGCGAAATGAAGCAACCGCAAAATATTGGGATTGCTTCACTACACTCCGTTTCGCTCGCAATGACAGCTTTTGGATCAATCATTCTGTGGAGTTCTCATATAGGACTCATCTTTGATTTTTGACGTTTACGCAGGATGCGTTAGCAGCGAGAGTACGGCATCAGCGCCAAAGCTGAGATTTTTTCAGAAATCAAATCGGATTCCTGTAGAAGTGGTATGTGATTTTTAAACAAGGCTGACTAAAAATTTCTCGCTTCTTTTCTGTTCCCTATCGCTTCCTCTTCCACGCAAGTAAATTCAGGAACCAAACCAGATTCCTTTTGCACCAGCAGTCAATGCAACTTTAAGAACTGAAAACACACTTAGATGGCAGTAGTTGAAAATGGCTATAGCTTTGTAGCGATAATTTAATTTACATTACGTGTCTACGGAAATATTTTACTAAATAACTTCCTTCACTTACACTATATAAGTGCTTTTTAAGCAGCAGATATATACTCGTATCGTATATGAATAAGTAGCAATTTTGACAAAAGTTGTATCTTAGGTTAGCTTCTCAAACAGAATCAACACACACAAGCATTTTTGGACTTAGCTAGCAAGTAGATAATAGAGGCAATTACCAGATGAAACTACAAGATTTCTTAGGAAAACAAGAGAAATGGAACTTTGAGGCCATTGGTGAAGATCTAGAATTAAGCCGTCAGATTCAAGTTTTACTAATTGGTTTAGGTTTGTTAGATCCGCCAGCAGATGGTAAGTTTGGGCCTGTTTCCGCAACCGCACTAAAAACATTCCAAGAATTAACTAAGTCTGGAGAAAATGATTATTTAGGTGCAGTTACCGCCAAGAATTTAATTGAAACGAAACCGGAAGAATTACCACAACCACCGTTAAAACTTAGCAGTAGCATTGCCAGCCGAATTGTCAAATACTTGCAATTAAAAAATTATCAGATATTCACAGGAGCCAGACAATATAACATTGTTTACATAGAGGGAATGAATGAAGATTGGAGTCTCAATAGTGATGCACCCAATGAATTTAATGACCGACGCATCGTCATTGAAATAGTAGAGGGTGTGCCCAAAATTGTAAACCACTGGCAAGCAACCACCGAACCAGGCCGCTATTATACTTACAATCCCATGAATCCGGGCGGCGCTGCTAGAATTAAATTTGGGCAATACAAAGCTTGGGCTGTTGGATACCACGGTAATGCAGACCGCCACGAAGCTTTAATTCAAGTAGCACCGATTACTGTACACCGAGATTTTAACAAAGATTTTCAACGCACTGGTGACAAACTGGATACTGGTCTTTTCCAAGTCAATCAACACTGGGGTTATGATGCGCCAGTTAATGATATCAAGAATGCCAGCGCAGGTTGTTTAGTAGGACGTAGACGCGAAGGACATCGCGAATTTATGGCGATTATTAAACAAGACCGCCGCTTTTTAGCTAATGATGACTACGTGTTCTACACTACAGTCATTCCTGGAGATGATTTACTAAAAACAGTCCCTGGATGAGGTTTTAGATCTCTATTTTGCTGTAATATAACCACTTCACAATCTCAAAGCCATGCCCACTCGTACCCAGTTAATCTAGTGACAGTGGGCATAGTTTATTAGGGTTAGGACTCACGCAAGTGTCATATTTTTTTCGTTTAGGCTGTCAAGGGGAGCCAGTCACGTGCGGAGGTTCCCTCCGTTGAGTGAACTGGCGTTCAAATGTCAAAAGTCCAAAAAACCTGAATTTTTGACCCTTGACCCTTGACTCTTATGCCAGAGGATCACTGTGCCAATTGCGTAAGTCTTGAAGTAGTATTAGCAATCGAGTCATAACCGAAAATAAAAAGGATACAAGCCCTTAAACTTATTTATGGGTGTATTTAATTTTGAATTTTGAATTCGGAGCGTTCGCCCAGCGTCTCCGTAGGAGAAGTGACGTGACTGCTGCTGTTTCCTTAGAAAACGTCTACAAATTTTACGATAAACGCCCTGTAGTCAATGACCTATCTTTCACCATTGAGACTGGCGAAATATTTGCACTCCTTGGCCCCAACGGTGCAGGTAAATCTACTACAATTCGGATGCTAACTACACTCACAAAACCATCCGAAGGACGGCTGGAGGTAGGTGGTTATGATGTAGTCAATCAATCAATACTGGCTAAAAAGTCTATTGGTGTAGTTTTACAGCAAGTTAGCGTTGATGGCGATTTAACAGTATGGGAAAACATGGAACTGCATGGGAGACTACATCACATTCCCAACCCGCAGCGACAGCTAAAAATTAATCAATGGTTAGAGTATGTCGAACTAGCAGACAGGCGTAATGATTTGGTAAAAACCCTGTCTGGCGGGATGAAGCGACGCTTACAAATAGCGAGAGCCTTATTACATCAACCACAAATTTTATTTTTGGACGAACCGACAGTAGGACTAGACCCCCAAACAAGGCGCAGACTGTGGGAAATTATTCGCGATTTGAATAAGCAAGGAATGACAATACTACTGACGACCCATTATATGGATGAGGTGGAATATTTATGTGATGCTTTTGGTTCAGCCAAGCCAGGACGCATTGGCATTATGGATAGTGGTAAGTTAATTTCTTTAGGAACTCTGCAAGAATTGCGCTCTACTTATGGTGAAGGTTTGGTAATGAAGCAGGTAGGTGCGTCTCAGGTAGAGGGTGATACTGCACATAGTTGGGAATATCTGTTTTTCCCTACCCTTGAAGCTGCTAATAATTATCTGGAACAACAGCAAAATAAAACTGGAATGATGGTGCGTCCTTCTAATTTAGAAGACATTTTTGTAGAACTAACGGGACGGAGGTTAGATTAACGGCTTTTGGGGGAAGGAGTAAGGGGAAAAGGGGAAGGGGAATATACAAAAGATACCGTTGGCGAATTATTCCGTCATGAACTGCGTACACCAGCAAGCATGAAAATCTCTCTTTCCAGTCAACAGTCATCTGTCAACCGTCAACACTATTTACAAGTCAGCTAATCACGAGAAAATCTCACAACCAAACATGAAAGCGATCGCACTCCTATTTCAGAAATGCGATCGCCCTTCAATACTAATATTCAGTTTGATTCATGGTTAAGTTAATCCCATTCTAACCAATCGCTGTACCTGTGGTATTGAAGATGAAATCACTTGCATCTAGTGCAGTTGCGCTAATTCCCACCAGTTCAGCTAAAGCGCGACGTTGATCACCAGTACCAATACCAATAAAGCCACTTGTTCCACTATCCCAACGCTCAAGGCTACCTAATCCCATTACTTGGGGTACATTGGCGAATCCAATCTTGTCTAGTCCATCGCTAAAACCTGTAATTTTGACAGGTGCTGTACCTGCTAAGGGAAGTTGACCTGTAGCAACCCACAAGCGTTCCTTACCTGGTTGAGCTTGGTAATTTTGTCCACCACTGAGTAAAATATCGTATGTAGTATCAGTAACTACTTGAGTACCATAGATTGATTGAGATTCTATAGTTCCTTTGACATTAAATTTCAGGTTAGGATTATAAACAATTTGGTCTCCATTTAGTAGAGTGTAGGTTTGGTAATTGGTATCTTGAGAATAGAAAATCTCAGGATTATACTGTTCTAAAATTAGAGCAACAGGGATTACTACATCCTGCAGATTTATTAGATTTGAGGTATTAGGATCCTTATCACCTAGGCGAAATTTAACATCACCTCCAATAGCAATATCCATCTCGTAATTGTCACGGTATGTTGTTTTATTGCTAATAGCTTTAAATTCTGTTACTGAAAACGCAGGAGCAGTATAACTATAGGTAGTCTCTACTGAGTTTTCCTCTACTTTTATATTACTGTAAGTCTTACTACCTCCATCTGTAAAACTACCACTATATGAGTAATTTCCAAAACCTTCCCCTGAGACTTTAACACTCTTGGATACCTCTGTCTCTGGTCCCAAGCCTAAAACTTTTCCTGACATTTTAGCTTTAACAGTGTAATCATAACCAACACTGATTTTCCAACCATGCTGTATTGCACTTGTTGTAGTCTTTGAATAAGATGTGCCTTCTGTGACATTGCTAGTAGCAGATGCTCTTTGGGTATATTTCAAGGTGGGGCTTGTTTGCTGTACATTACTCTTATTGATGTAAGTCCCCATCACCTGAATGTCCCCATTGGGTAAGTTGATGGATGTCAATGGACTGTATTTAACTACTCCTTGAGTTAAGGACACTCCAGTAAGGCTAACATCAGATCCCAACTCCTTTCCCAAGTATTTCGCATAGTTTTGCGCCCAGTTTCTAATAACTTGATCTAAATTCCCAACTTCATTTGCGGGGAGAGGCTGGTATATAGTTCTAAATTTTGACAAGTCTGTGCTGTCTATTCGAGTCGTTCCCAGAACTTTCGCTCTATCTACACCATTTTCCTTAATTAAGGTGTAATTCTCAACAGTGTTTCTTTCAAATGTTATATGACGAAGTTCTGCACCTGCTATATCAATGCTGTCAACGGTTCGCTCAAAATCTTGGATAATCTGAATATCCCCACTATAAAGACTGGTAGAACTGCGATCTATGACAAAGGTATCGCGGCCTTTACCTCCCCACAAATTGTTGCTTCCTTGTCCTCCGACAAGAGTATCATCTCCTGAACCTCCTGTAAGAGTATCATTACCTCCCAAACCTTTAAGCTCAACCTTAATAGTCGCAAGACTAGCATCTAAGGTGTTATTACTTGCACCTCCTCGTAGTTCAACTGTCTCAATATTCCTTAAAGTGTCAGTTCCTAAACCTGTAAGCTGATGTGTGTTGTTGATGTCATTAGGAATAACAACTCTGAGGCTAAAATTCACATCGCCTGTTTCGATAACGCGATCGCTATCCGCCCCACCATCGAGAGTATCATTTCTATCATTTCCTAAACCACCACTGAGAATATCGTTGCCACTACGTCCTTCTATTAAATCATTACCTCCATTACCTTCTAGACGGTTAGCTTGCCCGTCCCCATATAGACTGTCATTAAAATTACTCCCGATGACATTTTCGATGGAAAACAACTGGTGATTGATATTCCCGGACACAGCAGAGCCTTGATTTGAGCCATCAAGGCGAATTACATAACCACTTCCCGACTTGCTAACATCCAACGTATCAATACCATTACCACCTTTATAGATGTGATTAACTGAACGCACCTCAAAAACGTCATTATAATCTGATGTGGCAAAAGCGACTTCAACACCCGCCGAGGCAAAAGCGACAATATCCGCTCTGCCATCTCCATTTACATCTCCTAGTTGGCGTGGATATTGGTTAAAAGAACGCCATGTATCGTTTACACTTAACCCTAAATTTTGGCTGAAGGGCTGAGAAAAAGTTCCATCAGCCTTACTAAACGATATAAAAGTAGCATTGTTTCCAAATCCAATAATATCAACCCGACCATCTCCATTTACATCTCTTAGTTGGCGTGGATATGTATCTTGATTCACCCACCCTTGTTGTACACCAAAATTGTTTAATACAAATCTTTTAGGCTCAAATTCCCTTCCTTTAGATAGAGCGACTTCAACACCCGCCGAAGCAAAAGCGACAATATCAGCTTTGCCATCTCCATTTACATCTCCTAGTAGGCGTGGATATTGGTTAAAAGAACGCCATGTATCGTTTACACTTAACCCTAAATGTTGGCTCGAGGGCTGAGAAAATTTTCCATCAGCCTGACCAAACGATATAAAAGTAGTATTGTCTCCAAATCCGACAATATCAGCTTTGCCATCTCCATCTACATCTCCTAGTAGGCGTGGATAGGCATCAAAAGAAGTCCAGTAATTTAAGTGTGTAAAAGCTCCGTGTATACCTACAAAGGGATTACCAAATGTGCCATTGCCTTGTCCCCGAGATACCCAGATATCCCTATCACCAAATCCGACAATATCAGCTTTGCCATCTCCATCTACATCTCCTAGTAGGCGTGGATAGGCATCAAAAGAAGTCCAGTAATTTAAGTGTGTAAAAGCTCCGTGTATACCTACAAAAGAATTACCAAATGTGCCATTGCTTTGTCCCCGAGATACCCAGATATCCCTATCACCAAATCCGACAATATCTGCATGACCATCACCGTCAACATCTCCAAGTTGGCGTGGATATGTATTTTGAGCCGACCATCCTTGTTGTACACCAAAATTGTTTGATACGAATGTTTTAGGATTAAATATTGTTGTCCCAGAATTCATCTCAATATCAACAACCTGACCATTTAAAGTCACAGTTGCACTATCATCCTCAGCCTGCAAAACCGCTAACGCTGACTCACTTAAACTCTTCCCTTGCACCAACCATGCAAAAATGTCACCCTCATCTCCTGTTGCATCTTTTGTATTAATCTGCGAATCAACATAATGACCGTACTCTTCCAACAATACAGCCACAATAGCATCAAGATTTTGAGCATTTTGACTAATAAATTCAGCAGCTATATAAATCTTGCCTGTAGATATAGCAAAAGCCCCATTAGCACCATTAATATCATTACGATTCACAATTTCGATGCTAGGAACATCACTAAAATCTCCTTGGGCTAACTTGTCAAATATTTGATTAGCTACTGACCAATTCAAATTATTACCAAAAGCAGTTTCCAACTTTTGAGTGTACCCTGCATCAAATCGGAACTTACTCAAATATTCAAATGTATTCTGTAACCCTTGCTCTAGGATGCTATCTACAGTAGCAACTTGCCCATCCTGACTACTAGTAGAACTAACAATCACTGATGTCGGTATTAGCGAATCTTTGTGAATTAGGCTAAATCCAGAAAAATCTACTAATCTGCTATTGTCCCAGAAATTAGTAAAATACTCAGCATTAGCAACTTCCCAAGAAAAACGGACTTTATAGGAATTGTTGGGTATATTTTTGAAGTTTTTCATGTTTGATTCTAATTGCAGATATGGTTTTTCTATAACCATCCGAAAGCTATCTGTGAGAAGGGAAAATTTACCGCTATAAAAAAGTTTGTAAATCAAACATTACAGCTTTTTTCTTCTCACTATCACTTAAAAAAGGTATAGGCAATTATTTATTAACAATTAAAAATGTAGCAGTTTTAAAAAAAAACTAGTATTGAATATTTCTATTATTTATATTTAAAAAACATGGGAAAAAATGTTTTTTCGTTAAAATTATAAGTTTTTATAAATTACATATTGACATAGATAACCAATATAAATCTTATTTTTTTGCATCTTATTGGTATTTTTTATCCATATTACTTTCTTGCCTAAAATGACATAATTAACTTCACACATAATATGATGAATTTGTAAAAGTTTCAATCTTCTTTTTTTTTAATTGTAGTAAATATAATCTTGATATTTGCTTAATATAATCTTCATATTAAGCAAATATAATCTTTATTTTCTAAGCTCGACTTTATCTAATTAAGCCGCATAAACAGCTATGTCTCTCAAACGTTCAAATAAAGCGCGAGGGATTTTTACCGTATCAGGCGTAGATATAGCGAAGACACTGTTGGCGAATTCGGGAAATGCTTATGTAGAGTGGATGGACTGAGGAGTAAAGCGATGAATTTGTATGACCTCAAGCCATGTATTACATATCCAAAAATGCCCCTGATAACTTGCTGCCAAATTTTTGAATGTCAACCGAACTGAAATATTTTGTTTTCTAAAAACTAACCATGTAATACACGGAAAAAGAAAATGATTGACTAATCAACCGTGTATTACTGGGAAGCCGATTCTCTTCAACCGTGTAATACACCTCTTAATGAGAATACTCAAACTTCAACCGCCTTACTGCCCCAACTAGACGCACTTGAAGCTTTACGCGATCGCATTTTGTTGGAACTGAAGTTAGGAAGCAAGCCACTGGATACAAAGCTGCACTGAGAGCTCTCAATCGTTTCATTGCTGAATTAACTACAAACCCATAGGCGTTTCCGAATTCGCCAACAGTGTCACAAAACCTTTCCCCCCTTTCCCCTTAACCTTTTCCCGCCTCTTCTTGATGAATATCTGAAACCCTCAAGGATATTCGTGAGAGACAAAGGGAACTGCGACTATTTCACCAGTTGTTTCTCCTACTTGCACTTGTAAGCCAACGCCGCCAGCTTTAGTGCGAATATAACCTAGTCCAAAATAACCGTCGGCTGTTTCTGTGTAACTGGTAAGTTTGCCAATTTTTTCATCCCCCACGGTAATTGTTGCACCTATTTCCGCAGGAGCATTCAGTTTAATTCCCCAAAGGTTTTGCTTGACACCTTTATATGTATTTAAGCGGGCGATGGTTTCTTGGCCTATATAGCAGCCTTTATTAAAAGAAATAGTCTGCCATAAACCGACTTCTAACGGGTTGTAATCATCTGTCAATTCTGCATCTGGGGTTGGTCGCCCTTCTAATATTCGCAACGCATCCCAAGCGCGATCGCTCAACTCTACTGCACCTAATGCTAAAATTTCATTCCACAGCTTTTGTTTTTCTGCAACTGGCAAAATTAAAGTGTATCCAGGGGAAGCCAAACCGCTACCAACGGCAACAATTACGCCCTCGTTAATCACAATATGATTGCCGTAGGGTTGACCGATAATTGCCCCAGCACCCAACTTTGCAATAATGCCATCACTACCAGGGCCTATTAAACTTAAGGTAGCTGTTTCATCGGTCACATCGGTTAATTGCACTTTATCAGCAAAAAAGATATAGCGGTCTAACCACTGCATGATGAATTCGCGGCGGTTAGGCGAAACCAACAATAACACCGCATCTTCTAGAACGTAGGCACTGACTAAATCTATTGTCCGAGCAGTGGATGTCACCATCACCGTATCACACCCTTGCCCAGGCTTAAGACTTTGGAAATCGTTAGTACTTTGATTGTGTAAAAACCTAATGCGGTGCTCATCAGAAACACGGATAAGTCCCCAGTGAGAGCGATCGCAAACAACAACCCCTTCCTTTACCGCTTGGATAGCTGCTGCGTCTTGAGCGTCAATTGCAGATGTTGGCATGGTAATGCAGAGTTGCTTTGTGTCAGTGTTTTCGCATTGGAAATATTAGCAAATTAAGGGGCAAAGGGGAATAGGGCATTGGGAATAGGGCATGGGGCATGGGGCAAGTAGTAAGCAGAGGGAGAAGAGAGGCAGAGGGGCAGAGGAAGAACCTTTATATAGTTTTCCTCCTCTGCACCCCTGCTTCCTCATCTCCCTCATCCCCAATCCCCAATCCCCAATTTATGGTTTGATTTGAAACATATCAAAAATTACGTTCCCTAACTTTTATGATGTCGAAGGTTGCACCTGCTGTTGTGGTGTTGGGTCAAAATAGTGTGGCAGTAGGAAGGAAAATCATCAGTGTTTTGCCAGGGGCGACGCTATATGGTTTGGCGGGGCGCACTAGTGAGGTGGATGTGAGTTTTAGTAATTTTGGTGAGACGGTACGGGAGTTATTCGCCCAAGGAAGCCCGGTAATTGGGATTTGTGCTGCGGGAATTTTGATTAGAACTCTAGCGCCCATGATTTCCGATAAGCGCCAGGAACCGCCAGTAATAGCTGTGGCTGAGGATGGTAGCGCTGTGGTGCCGCTTTTGGGTGGATTGAGTGGGGTAAATGATTTGGCACGTCGCATTGCTGAGATTTTTGATATCAAAGCTGCAATTACAACCACAGGCGACATCCGTTTTCGCACAGCGCTGTTGTCTCCTCCGGCTGGATATCATTTAGCTAACCCTGATGATGCGAAGAAATTTATTTCAGATTTACTAGCTGGGGCGAAAGTGAAGTTAGAAGGAACAGCGCCTTGGTTGACTGAGAGTCAATTACCCATTGATCCCAACGGAGAATTGACAATTAAAATTAGCGATCGCTTACTCAAGCCTACACCCAATTGTCTTGTCTACCATCCACCCACAATTGCGATCGCTATCTGTGAAACTTCTCAAACTCACGATCAGGTAATAGCTTCAGTATGGCAACTACTTGGTGATGCAGAACTTGCACCTGCATCAATAGCTGGTGTATTTGCACCCATCGCCAGCGCCGCTTATCCTGCAATTCATGCTGTAGCTGAAGCTTTGGGTGTACCTGCAAGATTTTTTACCCCAAATCAATTAGAAAACCTGTTATCACATGGTTATAGCCCTGTACAAGCCGCAGCTATAGCCGCTACAAGTACGTCAGCACAACTAATTGAGGCCACAGCAGCAGAAATTGCGATCGCAATTTCCCCTCAACCCATGGACCCCAGTACTATCGGTCAACCACGTGGGCGATTAGCTGTGATTGGTACGGGGCCAGGGAGTTCGCAATGGATGTCGCCAGAAGTGAAAGAAATCCTCAAATCGGCTACTGATTTGGTAGGTTACACAACTTATTTAAATTTGGTCGGTTCTCTCGCTGAAGGGAAGCGAAGACATGATTCTGATAATCGCGAAGAAATCTCACGGGCGGAACTGGCGCTAGATTTAGCAGCAGAAGGGCGATATGTGGCTGTGGTATCCTCTGGTGATCCAGGGATATATGCAATGGCGACAGCAATTTTTGAGGTACTCGATTACCACCCTAAACCAGAATGGGACAGCATTGATATTCATGTAGCACCGGGAATATCCGCCATGCAAGCCGCAGCCGCGAGTATTGGCGCACCTTTGGGTCATGATTTTTGCGCGATTTCCCTTTCCGATATTTTGAAGCCTTGGTCAATTATTGCAGAACGCATTACCGCAGCAGCTCAAGCTGATTTTGCGATCGCCTTTTATAATCCTGTATCGAAAGAGCGTACTTGGCAATTGTCCACAGCGAGAAATATTCTACTGCGTTACCGAACAGCTGATACCCCAGTAGTATTAGCACGTAATCTCGGCAGATCTGGGCAAGCTGTGCGGGTAATTACTTTGGAAGAGTTAACCCCAGAATTAGCAGATATGCGAACTATAATTTTGATTGGTTCTAGCAAAACAAGGAAGATTCAGCGCCTTGATGGTAGTGTCTCCGTTTACACCCCCCGCAGATACAGTTAAAATCGCGTTGCCAGAATATCTAGTTCGGTAATGGGTAATGGGTAATAGGTAATGGGAAAGAGAAATACCGTTTTAGGACTACTCTGATAAGCGTTTTGAACTCAAAATTGGTTTTGGGGAAAAGGTTAAAGGTTAAGGGTTAAAGGTTTTTTCTTTCCTTTTTCCCATTCCCCTTTTTCCCCTTAACCGAAAAGTATTAAATATCGTTTAACAATTACCGATTACCAATTACCGATTACCAATTACCAATTACCAATTACTAACCCTCTTTTGTCACTCTAGGCAGAGGAAAAGTAGAAATCAGGGTGAATCAGGGATATAAAAATTGAACTGGTGAGGCTATAAATAATAGATTGAAGTTTAAAAAAACCCAAAGCTAATTGAGGAATAGGAAAAACCGTTAACCAGGGATATATCAGATTAAATAAAGTAAAAGGTTGAATAATCAAACGAAGATTGTTAAGAATGTTCTTCCAGCCATTTCCATTATCCCACCAAGGATGTGAAACAAATTTTGACTCTCGTTGTGATGGAGACTGAAACAGTTGCTCCGAATGCAGACTAACCATTAAATAAGCACTGCAAATAATTTCCCACCATCGCTCAATATCTGGGTAGTGAGTCAGGCGAAAATCTGACCAACCTAATTCATTCTTACTTTGTTTTAACCCGTACTCGACCCAAGTTCTTAAACCGTAAAAATTTCCAACTTCTCTTGGCGTAATGTCTGGATATTTACTCATCACATACCAAGTAGTGTTATCAGGCAAATTTTCTGGATCTGTAGTAATTTGCCAATATCTAAGTTCTCCACGTTTTCCCGGAATAATTTCTCTAATAAATCGATTTTCCCGACTCAAGTCAGAGAATACCCTTTGAAACTTCTGCCACTTTAAATATTGAATATGTTGTCGTGGAAGTATTTCTACATAATGATTTGACCGAATCGCTACTATATAGTTCAAGTTTAGTTCATCTAATACAGATATGAAATTCTTACCACTCTCTCCATATAAGCTATCTGCAAGTACTAAGTTGAATTTAAAACCCATTGATTGTAGCTTTTTTATCAGTATTGCTGCTATTTCTGGTTTAGTGCGGTACTTATCTCCTGCCTGTAATCTTTCCCTGGGTTTATACACTTCAAACAGTAATGGAAATGTCATCCCACAGAAAACACCATATACTGTCACTGCCACAATTCCATTATCTGTTTTTCCCAAATTTCCTATATACTGCCGTTTCACATAATCTGTCTTGCTCCCTTTCTTTTTATCCCCTGTCTCATCAATAATTAAAATGATTGGTCTACCTTTTAGCACTTGTAAAATTAACTCTAACCTTAAGGTTCTTAACTTTTCTATATCCCAAGGTGATGTAGTTAGAAAATGATGCAACCCTTGCTGGTTATCTAATCCTACGATTTTTGCTATTTCTGGCAATGTTTTACGTTTTAGATCAGAAATGCAGCCTACATGGAGATATTTAAAAGCCTCGAAACTCCTAACATCTGGAAACAGACTTTTATACCACTGGCAATATTCGTCCACAAATTTGACTGTTGGTGCGGCTGGACGGGGCTGTACCATGCTCTGTGTCTTGGTTCTAGCATTTTTACCTTATTATACTACTGCCAGAGTGACAAAACAGGGCTAATTACTAATGATGCCTTACGATATTGTGATGTGTCCTGGGGAAAATTGCCCCATTAAGCAAGAGTGTTACCGTTTTACTGCTGAAATTTTAGGTCGTCAGGATTTTTTCGGAACAGCACCGTATAGTTTGACGACTAATTTCTGTGACTACTTTATTAGTAACCGCCCAGATGAAAATCAAATCCGGTTAAAAGCCTATCAAATTTGGCAACAAGCTGGTTACCCTGATGGCAAATCTGTAGAACATTGGCTGCAAGCTGAAAAGGAATTGATGTAAAAAGTATTACATATTTCCCTTCTGAGCCATTCTGAATTTAATTTGGCTGGGTATACCAAATTCCTGATGCCTATTAGCTTACCCTGTAAGATGAAATCGGCTCATGTGAGCAGTCGAAATTCTTCACCTGGAAACTCATGAACAAATTTTTACTTCACTTGCTTTCGACTCCTGTACTGATTAGCTCTATCTTGTCTATGGGAGTGACAATCAATCAAGCTCAAGCAGCAGATCCAGTACCAGCAAATACTGACCGTCTATCTTGTATCCGCAATAAGCACAAAGTTGGTTTAGTCTGTATGAGAGCTTCTGTATTGGCTCAAATACCAGAGTATCAGCAAGAAGCACAGCCCTCTACAGAGGGTGTGCCGATGTTAGAGTTTAACGATGAAGAAAGCGATGCAGCCATTACCTTATTTGGTTGTGATTGTCCAGCTTGCATCAATTCCTTACGTCAAATGCGCGGCGTAACGCCCTTAGTGTATTAGACACGTCCGAAAATTAATTTTGCCATGCCAGACGAAGTAAGGGTGAACGAATATTCACTCTTACTACTTTACTAATGGTCTAGTACTGTTTGTAAAATACAAGCGATCGCTTGACTTTTGGGTATAATTTATCTTGCAGTTCCTTGCCCCTCATTATCCTCTACAGAATTCAACTCCAATTTGAGAAGTTATCACCAAACTGAGAAAGAGATAATAGTTGAATCCGTTGGTCATTGTCGGCTGTTTCTCTTTCCGGTTGAGTATTGTAGCCCCAGTCTGCCAAGAAAAGTTTGACATCTGCAAGGTCTGCTTGCTGTTGTACTAATTGCAAAGTCTTGAGCCTATCTTCTACAAACCAGAGACTAACAGGCTTTTGAGTTGCTGTCTGGATTAATTCGCGGAGGATTTCGTATTTTGGACGTTTTTCTTCTTTACCAAAAATATCTTGGGAAGATAACTCTACTCCTTCTTGTTGCAATAATTGCTGAACGAAACGCCCTTCTTTAGTGGTAACAATATATAAGCTAACCGCACTAGCAATAGTTGCTTTGATTTTGTCGATTACACCAGGATAAAATCTATGCAGACTTAACCAACCATTCAAATCAGTAGCAATCCATTCATCCCGGATATTATCTAGTGCGGTAGCAATTTCTCTTGCTTGTAGCTTGTGGTTTAACAATATTTGTGGAGCAATCTTTACCCAATCTTGCAGAATATTGTCATCCGCAATCCCGTCTACTAATGCTTTGATTAAAACAGGCATTTCCCAGCCTGTTTCAATTACAGGTCGTAGCCGATAAAATCTCGAAGCTAAATTCTCGGCTGGTGTCTTGTTAGCAGGCGACCAAATTTTACAATAGGTGCGCCATGCTACCTCAAAATATTCAATTAGTCCATCGCAAATCACTCCATCAAAGTCTAGGGCTAAAATTGTGGGACTACTTGCGGTCATGGTTTTGAGGATGAAAACTGCTTTGGTTAGCTTATCCGATCCTGCAACGATTTTTCTGTATCAATGCTAGTGCATCGTGGCAACAGTTTCTAACCAGTCGTGATGGTAGTGCAGAGTCCTGAGGAGCCACTGCGTTGGACGGGTTTCCCGGAAATCGCGCAAGTGGCGTTGCTAAGTTGAATTTTGTACTGATTAGTTATTTCTGCCAGTCTGCACTAATTGTCATTTTTTTCTGACCAGTCCACAGGTTCTTGTGTAACTTCCTTTGATTGCAGAATGTCTAGTGCATCTTGGTCTGCCATTTCGATAATTGCTGCCACATATTGCCGTACCTGTTCAGCAACATCGGGTTTCCATTGACGCAATTTTGTATCTAGAGTTTCCGCTAAAGCTTCCATAGATACCTCTACCATGAATGAGTGTGGTGCCTATTACCATGTTAGAGTATCTAAGCCAGAGGTTGCTCAACAGTTACCTTGATAGCCAGTAAATTTAGTTAACTAAAATAGCCAAAATGCATATTATACAAGCGTTTGAGTAAATTTTAAGTTTGGCAGTTGAGCAGTATCTAAGATTCGTTGCTAGGCTATTTAAGGTTCAGCGTTTGGTATAATTGCAAATTCAAATAAGGTTTGTAGCATATCAATCATCTGTAGGGGCGCGCTCTTTCTCAGCCTACTCATATATTGGTAGCATTTTTTCAAAGTATAATTCCACGAAGAAAATATATTGATAATTGTAGTGATTACATTTAGAAGATAAGATTCATACTTTTAATATTGAAAAATTCTGTTTAAATGCTCAATCGCTATGATATGCGATCGCATATTTCAAAGTATCGGCTGCTGTCGTTAAAAATTAAGAGATGAAAGTTTCACAATTTCTGTTCCTCCTTCTTGAGTTAAGAATTATTTCTAAAACCGAGATATTTGCCAAATTTCATCTGTTGATATTTGTGTATTAAGCAAAAATTCAATTTACTAATCGACTTTATTAATGGTGAGAACACTATTTTTTTGTAAAAATCAATATTTGTTTACGAATAAAGACATTAATTTGCGAACTGCGACATATAATTTGCGAATGTACAAAATGAAAGAGACTTGGCAGAACCAAGTCTCTATATATACCAAGCATTTACTACACCATGCTTAATTTAGACTTTCTACGACACTAGTTCATCATCCTAGAGGATGTGTGCAAACAGCCTGAAGACAGATTAAAAATTTACTTGTGAGTTCTGAAAAAAAAGGTTTGGTCGCGAGCCAAACCTCGATCATTGCTGTGCTTAACAACGTACTAAATTAATTTAGACCTACTCTCATCACAGATCATCTTCCTTGGGGATGTATCCAAATATGCCAAAAACTGCTAATAAAGTACTTGCTTGATCAACTTACATTTGTAGAAAATTATACTTTTATAGTTATTTACTTATATGAATAAATAAAAACCTATGAAAAAGGCTCGGTTTTAACCAAGCCTCCAGATATACCAGGTGTTTACCATATATAGCTAATTTAGACATACTGGGCTGATATATCATCTTTCTATTTGGAGTTGACAAATATTACAATATTTGATATATGGCGCTTCAATATATATAACAATGTCGTAAATTTAATCATCTTATAATTACTTTGGCAAATTTAATTACATATTTTCTATTGATTTTTGGCATACCTTCTTCATTATTGCTGTGTTGTACTAGTTGGTGCTAAATCAGTAAATATGAGGCTAAATGTCGTTCTGCCGTCGCCACTTTCTACTTTAATGCTTCCTTGTAGCTGTGTGACTAACTTCTGCACTATGGCGAGTCCTAAGCCTGTACCGCCTTGATTCCAGATATCGGCATCAGGGATGCGATAGAATTTTTCAAACATGCGCGGTAAATCTGAAGCGGAAATTTCTGTTGTATTGCTGACAGTAATAATGGTTTCTAGTGGTATCACAGAAGCGTTGTAAGACACGGTTATGATAATTTCGCCACCAGATGGAGTGTATTTACAAGCATTATTCAGCAATTCTATTAAAATACGTTCCAAGCTGGTACGGTCTGAGATAACTGTTACTGGATTTGCGGGTAGATTTAGCTGTAGAGTTTGCTGGTGTTCTTGAACACGGGCTTGGAATGGTTCGATCAATAAAGGTAACCACTGCTCTAACACTAAAGCATCAGGCGCTAGAGGCAAATAAGATGAATTTTCTAGCCTTTGTAAATCTAACAAATCATTGATCAATTCCATCTCGCGATCGCACTCTGCTTTTATAATATCGAGATAGCGCTGAAATTCCTCAGATAGTGGAGAAACTTCTAGTAATTGAATCATCCCCTTCATATTACTTAGAGGTGAGCGTAATTCATGTGTGACTAAATTTAAAAAATCATTTTTAAGTTGATTAAGTTCTTGCAATTTTGCTACTATTTGTGCTTGTTCTACTTGCTTTTTACGAGCCTCTATAGCAGTTTTTAGCTCAGTGATATCTCGAAATATTAAGACTGCACCTATAATATTATTTTTATCATCCCTAATTAGGGCAGCACTATGATCTATAGGAATTCCGTTACCATTTCTCCCTATCAAAATGGTATTTTCCGGTAATTGATTAACTACACCGTCTTGCAGCACTTTTTTGATAGGATTTTCAATAGGGTGATGGGTTTCTGCATGAGCAATATTCAATATTTCTGATGAATTTCTACCCATAGCTTCTGACTCTTGCCAACCTGTCAAGGTTTCTGCTACAGGATTCATAAAATTTACTACTTCTTGCACATCGCTAGCAATTACACCATCGTTAATACTTTTTAGCAAAGTAGATAGCCATTTTTGATTATTTCTTAATTGCTTTTCTAGCTGATGTTTAGTCAGGGCTATTTCAATATTAGTTTGTAATTCTCTTTCTTTAAAAGGTTTGAGTAAATAGCCAAATGGATCTGTTATTTTTGCTCTATTTAGAGTATTATCATCTGCATAAGCAGTTAGATAAATAATTGGTATATCTAAATATTTATGAATTTCCTGAGCTGCTTCTACACCATCCATTTGCCCTTTTAATTTGATATCCATTAGCACTAAATCTGGAGATAATTCTAGTGCTTTATTAATAGCTTCTTGTCCTGATGAAGCAACAGCCGGAACGGTATAACCAAATCTTGTGAGGCGATTGCGTAAATCTTTAGCAACAATAGCTTCATCTTCTACAACTAAAATATTGGCGTTATTCATTTAATTAACCTATATATTTAACCTAGAGAAAATGTTATCAAAAACTCTACACCGACATCGTTATTAATCACGATTTCTCCTGTTATCTGACTAGCTAAAGCTTCTACTAACTGCCAACCTAATGACGCTGTTTCAGTAAAGTTGAAATTTTCAGGTAACCCAACACCATTATCACTAACAGTCAGGGCAATTTTATGATTTGCTATTTCTTTAATGGCAACAGTTATTTCACCACTTCTCCCTGCAGGAAAAGCATATTTTAAAGAATTAGAAACAAGTTCATGAATAATTAAACCACAAGGAACGGCTGTGTCTAAGCCAAGTAAAATCTCATCATCAATATTAATATTTAAAGTAATTTCTCCGTCATATACTTCATAAGAAGTACATAAACTAACTACTAATTCCTGAACATATTCACGGAAGTTAATTCTGGATAAATCTCCTGATTGATACATCTTTTCGTGCACTAAAGCCATTGATGCTATGCGCTGCTGGCTTTGTTGAAATATTTGCAAATCCTGTTGATCTGTAATGTATTCTGATTGCAAACTCAGTAGGCTAGAAATTACCTGAAAATTGTTTTTAACTCGATGATAGACTTCTTTTAATAAAACTTCTTTTTCCCGCAATGAAGCTCGAACTTGCTCTTGAGAACGCTGGCGATCGCTAATATCTTCAATCACGGAAATAAAATACTTAGGATTACCAAAACTATCGCGGACTAAAGACACAGTCAAATTAATCCAGACGAGAGAATGGTTTTTGCAAAAAAAGCGCTTTTCTAAAGTGTAGGTTTGAATATCACCAGCTAATATCTGCTCAACATAGTTGAGGTCATCTGCCAAATCATCTGGGTAAGTAATATCTTGAAAAGTTAGTAATTGTAATTCTTCAAAGGTATAACCAACAATATCACAAAATCTCTGATTCACTAATAACCATCGTCCATCTATTCCTACATGAGCAATACCAACAGCCGCCTGTTGAAATGTTGCCCGAAATTGCTGTTCGCTTTCTCTTAAAGCTACCTCTATGCGCTGACGTTCGTTAATTTCCGCTTGTAGTGAGGCGTTAGTTATTGTTAACTCTGCTGTGCGTTCTGCAACTATATTTTCTAGTCTGTCGAGTAGTTGATTAAGATTTTCTTGTGCTTGCTTCCGTTCAGCGATTTCTTTTGCTAATTGAGCATTTGCAGCTTCTAGTATGGCAGGGCTAGGTAAAGCCAACGCCTGCGGAACTAATGGTACCAATTCTATGGCTGTGTATACAGACACAAGAGCAGTTATAGCTTTAATCAAACCAGATATCCAATAGATAGGATGCCAAAGTGTCCACACTTCTATGATGTGGGTTGTGCCGCAAGCAATGATGAATGTACTAAACAATAGAAACATCCAATTAAAAGGTAAATCTTTTCGCTTATGGACAAAATAAACCAAAATTATGGGAATTGAATAATAAGCCAGTGCAATCAGCAAATCAGAGACTATATGCAATCCAACTAATTGTGCTTGCCAAAGATAGCAATGCCCATGAGGTATATATTGCTGAGGAAAAAAAAATTATTTAGCAATTCCATAACTAAAATTGATGTAAAAGAGAAGTGACCACTTCAATATTCAATGTTTAAAGTGGACATTGCCAGCCTTTTTTCGGGCAAGCCTTGTGTATAGGGATCTGTAATTCTCTAGCCTTTCTACTTATTTAACTGATGAATCAGTTTATTAGTATGACATTGTAATATTTATTGTTATTTTCAGCTTAAATTTCACTTACATTAGCCTTACTTTTGGAAATGGTAGCTTAAATTAGCAAGTTCATAGTACTTGTACTTGCAAACGCTTTATCCGTTTATATTCCATATATACACGCTGTAAAGCTAATTATTTTTATAATCTTATATTTAAGCTTTTTCAACGCTCTTATACCCATCTACTTCTTCAAAGTTAAATATTCTTGTTGAGAAATAAAGCAGTTATGATTGCCGGATTTATGAGTAGACAGTGTATAAAGTAGCCCAACACTGGCTATTTTAAAGTTTCCATTCATTGTAAAGTATTTATTTAACAATTAAAGGGTGTTCTTTATGCCTAATGACAATGAGGCGTTAATTAGGGCTATTAAAGATTTAAACTCTACTGTAAGGTCAGGATTTGTGCTCGTAGCTAATATTATATTTCTAACAGCTTCATGTATTGCTGTAGCAACTTCAAATATATCTCCTTTTAATTTCTTCTCTATAGGATTGATTTTTTTAATTATCAAGTTGATTGGTTGGTTTGCTTCTGAAAGATAGTGTCCTTGCATCAGCGCTACCATTGGCCCTAAAGCGCGATCGCTATGAACGCCAAGCACTAACCAGCGCTGTAAAATGAGGGTGATACCAATTAGAAAAAAGAAGGCGACAGATTGTAGGGGCACGCGAACATTTTTTGATTTGGTATCACTGATTAAAGAAGCCAGAAGAATTGGGGGATTCTCCCCCAAACCCCCGATTGGGTGACGGTTGCGTCCCCCAAACCCCCTCCAAAATTATTGTTCGGTTTTTTGTTGAGTAATACCAATTAGAAAAAAGAACGGAACAGATTGTAGGGGCACGGCACGCCGCATACGTGTCAACTTAAGCTAAAAGCTATATAGGGCGGGCATTGTACAAATACCTCGTGCCCTCATCCCCTAACCCCTTCTCCCCCAGGAGAAGGAGAACTAAATCTCTTGCTCCCTTCTCCCTGCGGGAGAGGGGCTGGGGGTGAGGGCGAAACCTTGCACAAGAGCGAGTTTCACGTTAAGTTGACACCAATGGGCACGCCGTGGCCTCTAGAATATATTGATATGTCGCAAACATGATTTGAATTGGTATGAGTGTTAAAATTCGGATTTAGTATTAAGTACAGAAATATAAAAAGAAGCTACTTAATGGTAGCTTCTTTGTGATCATCAATGAGAAATGATTGTTGATTCTGCAAATATAGTTGGGAGTATGCCAACTATATTTGCATTGAGGAGTAAACTAGCTTTTACCAGGGAATTTACAGCTAATACTCTTTAATGACCTGACACATTATCAAGTAGTCACTGTTTCCTGCCCCTATTGATTATTAAAGCGATTTTGCTCTCAAAATCATACAGACTAAAGTCATGAATACACCATGACTTTAGTCATAAAAGCCAACACCCTGATTGAGCGAGCGCACTGCCGCTAGATTTGAGTTAAGCTGCTGGGGTAGCGCTCATTGTAGTTGCTTCTTTACCTTTTGTGGCTGCTAGGTTAGCAATTTCTCGGTCGATGAAGAATATGCCCTGTCCTTCAGTGCCAATCAGGTGAATTTTGTCGAGAATCCCTTTAAACAAAAACTCTTCTTGATGTTGTTCTGCTACATACCATTGGAGAAACTGTAGCGTAGAATAATCTGGTTCTGTATTTGCTAAATGTACCAACTCGTTAATTTTACGAGTAATGCTCTGTTCGTGTGCGTAGATTTGTTCAAACAGTTCTGTAAGGGAAGCGAAATGAATTGGTGGAGCCTGCATTCCACCTAGTACTACTAACGCCCCCGTTTCATGTAAGTAATTAACTAAACGGCGCATATGCATCATTTCTTCATCGGCGTGTTGACTGAGAAATGTTGCACATCCATCTAAAGCTTTGTAAGCACACCAAGAACCCATTTGCAAATAAAGATGGGAAGAATACATTTCTAGGTTGATTTGTTCGTTCAACCGATCAGTCATAGCTTGCGACAGCATAATTTCTGCTCCTTCTGAATTTCAGGGGATTGGGGACTGGGGACTGGGGATTGGGGACTGGGGACTGGGGATAAGGGGTAATGGGGATTGGGGATTGAGGAGATGAGGGGGATGAGGGGGATGAGGGAGAAATTTCTATTACCTATTACCTATTACCTATTACCCAACACAACTAACAAGATTCCACAAAAATAGTTTGTGCTGTTTCCTTATCCAGGGCGGTGCGGGTTCTGCCGACTGCGATGATGTAGGAAGGGAAGCGTTGCTCTAGCACTAATTTGCTTCCTGGCAGAATGCCGAACGCCATCAGCTTGTGTAATACGGCATCATCTTGAGTTTGCAAACATACTACCCTTTGCGGTTGACCAATTTTGACTGTTGGTAAGGCGTTCATTTTAAAAGTTAACTCCGAAGAACGTTAAGCCCAAATTGACGAGATATCCCATCAGAAAAGCGAAGGGGAAAATAAACAGTACTATTAACCAAGTAGTTTTAGCTCCCCGTTCTTTAATCAGCATTTGCAATTGGGCAATACAGGGTAAGAACAATGTCAAGACAATGGCAGCTACTACAAGCTGATTACCTGTGAGGCTCCCTTGTTGCTGTAAATCAAACAGCCCTGCGGCACCATAATCACGCCGAAAGAAGCCATAAAGGAATATCGGTGCTGCTTGTTTGGGCATTCCTAAGGCAAAAGTTAGCGGTTCAATTGCCCGAATAATGAGGTCAAATAATCCAGTTAATCGCCCTACCCAAATCAAGACTGATGCCCAGATAAACAAGGGTAAGATTTCTAGGAAATACCACTTCATCCGCACCCAAGTTTTAACTACCACGTTCCGCAAGTTGGGCAATCTTAAAGGAGGAAGTTCCATGTAAAATCTACCGGAACTGCCAGGTAAAAACCTAGCGGTGAGATACCCAACTACCAAGAAAATGGCACTAATAAAGCCTCCCCAAAACATCAAAGCGGCGGGTTTTTGTGCTAATAGCCCCAAAATCACACCCCACTGTGCAGCACAGGGAATAGCCAGGGATAGTAAAAATGTGGCAATTAACCGTTCGCGTTTGGTTTCTAAGGTGCGGGTAACAATCGTTGCCATTGTGTCGCATCCAAAGCCTAACACGATGGGAATCACTGCCCGGCCTGATAAGCCAACGGATTTAAATAAGCGATCGAGCATCAAAGATAGACGTGGGAGATAGCCGCTATCTTCCAGTAACGAGAACATCAAGAAGTAAGTAGCGACTACAGGTAAGACAATGGCTGTAGCATAGCGAATCCCCAAGGTAATAATGCCATAGTCATTACCAATCAAGTCTTGGATTGGTTGCCAGGGAACTACTTGAGCAGTGATGTGGTTCACCACCGGGTTGATTTGTTCCTCAAAAACCGTTTCGATGCGATCTACGAGTTCCCCTGCTCCAAATTCTCCCACAAATTTGTACACTCCGTAGTAAAGGATGACCACAAGGATGGGAAATCCAGTGATGGGGTTGACTGTCAGCCGATGAAGTTTCTCTGCAAGTGACGATCGCGCTTGTTTGGTTTCATGCAGAACTGCTTGTTCTATTGCCTGCGCTTGGCTTTGGCGAGTGTGGGCGATCGCTAATCCAATCGACTGTTTGAGTTGATTTTGGGTAACAGTAATCAACACTTCCAAATGGCGACACTGTTCTGGATCTTGTTCCAAGATTTGCCACAGTCCTGGATCTTTCTGCAACAGTAATAGCGCCAAACTGCGGGGTGAAAGTGAATAATTACTAAATAAATACCGCTCGCCTAAACTTTGCCACCAAGATTCTAATTGTGCGATCGCGGCTTCTATTGGTTCGGGATAGCTAACTTGACCGATCATGCCATTCTTTCCTTATCTCAAAATATTTACGCGGGAATCATGGCAGGCTGAATCGGCAGAAATGGCACAATCCTTTGTTTTAATTCATCTATACCCTGCTTTAAAGCCGCTGCCATACAAACTACTGGAATTCCTAACTCTTTCTCCAGCGCATCTTGTTGCACATCCAACCCCCAACGATGCGCTTCATCCATCATGTTGACGGCAAGTACAACAGGTAGCCCAGCTTCGATGAGTTGAAATGTTAAGGGGAGCATTCGTCCCAAATTCTTAGCATCTACTACATGAATTACGGCTGTCACAGGTTCTATGAGTAGTAAATCTCGTGCAACTTTTTCCTCTTCAGTGATCGGCATCAGTGAATACATCCCTGGTGTATCAACCACTGTCATGGTTTGGCTCGCAATCTGCATCAAACCACGACTCACTTCTACAGTTGTCCCAGGGTAATTGGAAACAGTTACATAAATGCCAGTCAGTGCATGGAACAGCACACTCTTACCAACATTAGGCATTCCTACCAAGGCAATTGGTGGACTTGCAGGAACTTCCTTAGAAAAGGATGGTTGATTGTTGCGAAAAAATGGCAATTTCCACGATTGTGTTCCACACGATTGGCTTTTAGATTTACATTGGTGACAGTCCATAGTATCTTCTTGTTGAGCTTGTTGAACTTGCTGAAAATTATTCTCAAGATAAGTTGTGAGGAACTTGTGAGGATGTATTAATAGTGAAGAAATTTAAAATTGCGATCGCATCAGTCAAATAGTTAATAAGCTGTTAGATTGCTTAATTTTGCTAATTTTGTAGAAATTTTGCAAGAAATAGATTTAATCCAGTTTGATCGCAGGTAGCTAAAAAATGTTTTGGTTTGATTAATTTTTTTACCGGTATTTAAATCAATATAAATGTAATTAAAAACCTATTATTCTCTGTAGTCACTCTAAATCGATAAAACATAGTGATGTAACATTATCAATGAAGAGACCGTTTAAAAGAGTAGCAAAGCTTGCAATCAAATTTTTATAGCATTTAAACGCTATTTGCTAAAATACTCTTAAGCTCTATCAAGCAATAGCTGATTTTAAAGAGAAAAATTTAAGTATTAGTATTTATTCCTAAAGATAGAGAAATTAAAACTGAGGGAACAGTGGCTTAATCTTCCTTAGGTATTATATAAGTCATACTTAAAGCATGAAGTTATTACAAACTAATCTATAAGACAATATAGAGACATCATCAATGAAAAAGTGGTAGTTACGGCTATGTTTAACATTGGGGACTATGTGCTAAATCAAAAAACAGGACATCTAGGCAAAGTTATTGGTTATGGGCATCAAATCATGAATAATGTCTATACCACAACTCTCAAAGTCCTGGTAGACGAAGCTAAAAACTCACAGACGAAAGAATTGGTTGTAGAAGATATAATTTCTGAATGGACTGGTTATTCACCAGCCTAAAGTTTCAGTTTCTACATCAGCCAGATTTCTCAAACAAAACTATGGCTTGCTTGTAGATAGAATATAGCAATTATTGCCACAAAGTAGAAGGCGAAGGTAACGCAAATATCCGATTAAGTTCATGCATAAATGAGGGGTGCGAGTTCCTATAACATAATTACCTTCTGCCTCTAATACTTGTCGGTTAAGGGCAAAAGGGGAAGGGGAAAAGGGGCAATAAAAAACCTTTAACCCTTACCCTTTCTCCTGCGGAGACGCTACGCGTAGCTTGCTTAAGCGCAGGGGTACACCTTTTCCCCAAACCAAATTCCAACTTGAAAATCCTTAACCGAGCAGTATTGCTTCTGCCTCTACTTTGATTAAATGTGTACAGTTCAGTCAGCAACAAAAGAAACAAGGTAACTATTTATGGTGCGAGATTTAATGCTTTGTTTGCAAGAGGTTGCTTTAGAGTTTGTACGAAAAAAATATCGCGTTACGCAACAGGTTGCTGAATGTTTTGAGAATCCCCCCTGCGGATGTATTAACCCAGGTAAAGAACTTCAGTGTGAAGACTGTTCGCATCTTGAATCTTGTTTGTCTAATTTAAAAGCTCAAGGATTATATAATTGAAATTTTTATAGCGCAGACTAATATTGAAAAATTATACATTTAACGTAGTAGCTTGGCAAGGCTTAAATGTTGCAATAAAAATCAATTTTATCCGCATTTCTCTGCTTTCATCTGCGGTTAATTTTTTACAATCTAATGCACTATTTTAGCCTTGCCACGCCAGTAGGATGCGTTACGCTATCGCTAACGCATCATTGCTAAAGCCTTTCTTGCGTTACTTAATTTAGCAAATTAGAGCATTAATAATTGCTAATATCAGCCAATAAACTTGCTGAATTTGTATCTAAAAATAATGTAGCTTGGGTTTGTTGGCGCAAAATAGAAGCAGGACATTTTGTATTAATTGGCCCGTGCAAGATATCCTTAACAATATTTGCTTTACGCTTATCTGGCGCAAGGCAGATAATTTTTTTAGCGGCACAAATCACTGGTAAGGTCACAGTAAATGCATATTGTGGTACATTTTCTAGACTGGCAAACTGACCAGTATTGACTTGTTGTTGCCGATTAATAGCATCTAATTTTACTAGTTTGACTTTGTAAGGGTCTTGAAAATCTGCTACAGAGGGATCGTTAAAAGCCAAATGTCCATTTTCGCCAACACCAAGACAGCATAAGTCAATTGGCTGTGCTTGCAGCAGTTTACTATAGCGATCGCACTCTGCTAATGGTTGCAATGTATCACCTTCAATATAGTGAAATTGCTTAGGGTGAACTCGCTGTTCCACACGTTCTTGCAGATAGCGACGGAAACTAGCAGCATGATCGCTAGAAATTCCTAAATATTCATCTAAATGAAATAGAATAATTCGCGACCAATCTACACCACCTAAAGCAATTAATGCATCGAGAAATTTCAGTTGAGAATTTCCGGTTGCTAACAATACAGCAGCAGTATCTTTTTGCTGAAGCACATGTTGTAGATGTTGTTGGAAAATTGCTGCAACATCTTGTGCCATTTCAGCTTCATTGTTGTAAATTTGCACCGTCAACTCATCAACACGAAAACTTTTTGTAGCGGCTAGCATTTGGTTATGTAGATAGCGATGAATATAGATATAACCTATTCACTTTAGTAAGTATCTGAGGTTTTAACAACCCCCAAATAATTGAGGCAACTAGTATAGTTATTAACTAGCCAAAAGAACTCACATTTTTTAATAAACAAGCAGCAATTTCTTCCCATTCCTGGTTTAATCCACCAGAAAATTCTGGCTGATTACTACGTCGATACCAGTAGCGTGCATTGCTCAAATCGCCTTGTTTACGATGTAAATAAGCATGAACCCAAGCGCTATCATCATCGCTGGCATTTTGAACTATTTCATGAGCTTTGTCCCAGTCATCTTTGTTGTCATAAAACAGTGCTTGTAACGCTTTTGGCAAGGTATTTGGACATAAGCACTGTTGTGCAATTAACTGTTGAAATTCAGGTAGATTTACCATCGTTAGTCAAACAAGATTAACTCTCTATTTTAAGAATAGAGGTAAATCAGTTTATAGCTAGTCAAACTCAAGGTGGGCAGTTGTAAAATTTCGTATTGCCCACCCTAAAATAATTACTAAATTTTTCGCTGCTAAATGCGGCTATTTGGCTTTGGCTTCTTCAAGGGGACGATTTCAAACTCAAAAGATGCAATTAAACGATCCTCAATATAGACCTGTATCTTATATTTACCATCTGGATCTCCAGGTGCGATCGTCCAGAAGTTTTGAATAATACCATCGGTAGTAGTTTGCGTGCGCTTTGTCACGGCTTCTTTGCCATCTGGAGAGATTGCTAGGTCTTGTCCAGTATCGACACCCCAGGTTTCTGGACGTTTTGGCAATCGCAGGATTTCTCGCCATGTCACTGCACCCTTGTAGTCTTTGAGTTGAATTTGCCAGCCGTATTTGCTTCCCTCTTGCAGTGGCACTCTAAAGGTAGGGATAAAGGTAACTTTACCCTGGGAGCCAACGCGTTGTACCCCAAAATCAGCCTTATTTACAATGATTGGTTGACTATCTTTTTTTTGAGCTTCCCTTTGTGAAGCAGCCGCTACAGGTTTAATTGGTTCAGCAGCTATAACCCCAGTTGTTAACCAAGAAGAAGTTAGTACAACAGTAACAGCCCAAATTCTCATCAACATAATTTTTCGGTCGGATCTTTTGGTACTTATTCAAGTCTTCTAGTCTATCTTCCGGTTGGGGCTGCTAATAATTAAACTGATTTATTTTTATTTTAAAATCTCTAAAAATTAAGTTAAAAGTTAAATTTTAAACACTAAGTAGATCAGGTAAAAATAAGTTTCTCGTATCAGAAATTGCATCTGACTAGAAAAACTGCGGTAGCGAGTTGTAGGTGTAGGTGATGGATCAGCATTCATGCCTAAATTACGTGCCATAATTACTGCACGCTTCATGTGCAATGGATCGCTGACAATCAGAAACTTATTTAATTGATGATTAGCTGCTACTAACTGAGCATTTTTGAGATTTTGGTAAGTTGTTCTAGATTCGGTTTCTGTCAGGATATCATTGATTTTTACTTGCCTGGCTAAAGCATAGTTTTTGCCCACTATAGCTTCAGCTAGTTCATTATTTTCACCAACTCCACCAGTAAAAATTAACTTGCTAACATCCTGATTTTTATACAAATTAATTGCATGATTAATGCGTTCTCGAAAAACTGGTGAGGGTTCTTTTCCCCAAACTGCTGCACCTAAAACAATGGCTGCTTCTGCTTTTGTATCAGTAATTTTATTACCGTACAAATAAATACTTATGGCTGTAGATGTTATTACTATTAATACGGCAGATAATAGACTGAGTAAAATTAGCTTCACCCATCGAGTTTTGACTTTTGGCATTTTATATTTGGTGTTTGTGATTTGGTATTCGGTGTGAGGAATTTTCCCAATTACCAATTACCCATTACCAATTACCAATTCCCGATCAAATTTCTACCAAAGTCCAAAAGTACCCATCGGGTGCAGTGAACGAGAAACTCATCTCGCCAAATTCGTTGGTAACGATGTTAGTGACATTTTGGGCTGAACTTTCACGGATGCGATCGCAATATGCCTGTATTCCCCGCACTCGATAGGTATATAATGACATTCCTAAACTACCTGGTTTTGCTGCTTCAAACCGCGATTCTAACTTGATGGACTCCGGAAACCTTGTAATGAACAGCCTACCACTGCGTGCAGTCAGGAAGTCAGACGCAGAGGAACGCGGATCGTCAAAGGCGGTAATAATAAATTTCTCACCAGGGTTGAGATCAAAAAAATCTTGACCTGCGGGTGAAAGTTCGTACCTAGTCTCGACATCATCACGTACTCGCAGCAAACCCAACACGTCTTCGTAAAACTTGAGGATTTCTTTGCTATCATCCTGAACAATTAATCCCATGTGGGTAAATTGACTAGTCTTAAATGGGGCATTTGGATTAATTTGCCCGTAATTTGGTAGTGTATAGCCAAATCTTTGAAATAAAACTTGTCTAGTTAAGGGTTGCAATAACAACATTTCTCGCACCCCAACAGCCGGATCGATAAAAGGACGGCTTATTTTATCTTTGTTGTAGATAATATCCCAGTAAAGATTGCTGAATCTAATATCCCAACCTGCAGCTTTTACTTGCTCTGCATGATTTAAGATACTTAAGCCATCAGCAGTTAAGGTAGTAGCCCAACGATTTCCCTTAACTTTCATTGAACTTATTCCCAAACCCTGATTAGTCGGATTTTGCCAAACCATCAACCGGATTAATCCATGATCCGCTTCTTGATGATGAAGACGAATTGATTTTAACGCTGAATTTACACTATATAGTTGTTGAGCAATATCTGCAGATAATTCACCAACTTGACCTATACGATAACCAAACTGTTCCCAATATTGAATCGCAGCAATTGCTTCGGGAACTCCAATGCATACTTCATAAATGCCTTCAATTGTATGCTGTTCAGCCTGATTCATAATGATTTTGAATCTTATATTTTGATTGGTTTGTTGACTTATTTAGGAAGATACTAATTTGGCAATGATTAACTTTACAAAGATTTCCAGGAAATCCAAATTATCAAATTTTAGCCTCGGGTGTGTTGTCGCGCAGTGCAACGCACCAGCGCATAATCAACAGGGTGCGTTAGCCTACGGCATAACACACCCTACCTCAAATGTATATTTTTAATATACATTGAACTATTATTTCTGTGTGATAAAATTCTTCTCCCCCTTTTCCCTTGCTTATACAGCAACACAATACCTTTGTAATTGATTTTATTAACAACTAAGCTTTTCGGTGCTTTGTGCGGCAGGTAGCGGTTGATTACGAAAATTGGGATATTTGCTATCAACTTGATGAGCTTTTTTAACTATCCAATTAAATAACCAACTAACGAACTTTACTTGCCTAAAAATGTGCTGTGGATCTGCCAGGTGAGTAGTTGGTAATTTTTGACCCATTTCTTTGAGAACCAAACCAATAGGCACATTTATTTCATCTTGAAGTTTGAGAAAACCCATGAATAAGGAATTGCTAGCCGAAATCAGCGAACCTACTCCACCTCTTGCTTGTCCCCAACCAATTACATACAGCCCTTTATAATCTGAGAAAAACGAGCCGCCATAACATTGCACTGTTGCACCTTTCACACGCTGAAGTTCTAAGGGTAGAAAGGGATAAGCAACATAATACCCAGTGGCACAAATTATTAAGTCAAATGCTTCGCGGCTACCATCAACAAATTCCACTTCCCAACCATCTAAACGCCGCACCGCAGGTTTGGGGGTAATTCTGCCATGTTTGATGTAATATGGTACTTCGTTATTCAAAGTTGGGTGTTTGGCAAAAATTTGATAATTGGGTTGAGGTAAACCATAACTTTGATGCTTACCAAAGGTTAGGCGGATAATTGCATAAGCTAAAAGCCGTTGTAACCATTCTGGCATCCACCATTTCATCAGTTCGGCGGTTGGTACTCCCGCAAAAGACTTGGGAATAAACCACACCGATTCACGCATACTTAAAACAGATTTAGCACCAACCCGCGCTGCTTCTGCGGCGACATCGCAAGCTGAATTTCCGCCACCAATTACCAGAACCCGTTTACCTGTCAGTTGTTTTGGGTGTTTGTAATCTTTGGAGTGAATAATTTCTCCGTTAAATTCGCCTTGAAATTGCGGAAAACGCTTGCACCAGTGATGACCATTACAAATCAACACTCCTTTGTAAATTCGCTGTTCTCCATTAGCGAAGGAAACTTCCCAGAGATTGTTTTCAATTGGTCGCACATAACTAACTGTGCAATTCAGTTCAATATGCTCCCGTAAATTAAAATGATCAGCAAAGGTGTTTAAATAATCCCGCATATTTTGAGCGCTAGGAAAATCGGGATAATGATCTGGCATAGGGAAGTGTGTAAATTCGGTAATCTTGCGTGACGAAATGATATGTGCAGTTTCGTAAACGCCGTGATACCAATTACCACCAATATCATCGCTAGCATCAACTTGATCGTAAGGAATATGAGCCGATTTGAGCATTTCCGCCATACCCAATCCGACAAAACCAGCCCCAATAATTAGATGTTTTTCTTTAGTCTCAACTAGGTTTTGAGTTGGACTGAAATTACTGACGTTGAGCAACTTTCAACCTCCTGGTAAATACATGACTAATCCAGTCCAGTAGTAGCGGTGAATATCTTTTGAGCAGATGGACGCTTTTAGCTGTGGGATCGGGAAATACGTGCAGTTTATCGTTAACAATTCCTTGAATAGTGGCACGCATTACGTCTACTGGATCAGTGGCCAAGCTTTCTGGAAAGCCTTGTTCTATCAGCTTACTTAAAGTACCAAAGCTTTGCGATCGCAAAATCGGAGTACGACTAAAGAAGGGATAAACAGCTGTAACTTTGACTTGATGTTCTTTGACTTCATTGAATAGCCCTTCGCTAAACCCTCGTAAGCCGAATTTACTAGCTGCATAATGAGCCATTCCTGCGGTAGCTGACCAGCCTGCTAGGGAAGAAATATTCACGATATGACCTTTTTTACGAGCAATCATATCAGCAGCAAATAGGGAACTTAAACGCATGGGTGCTAATAAGTTTACCTGCATTAGTTGCTCCCATATTTCGCTAGGAACTTCATCCATGCGACCGAAAAGTCCTATCCCTGCGTTATTGATTAATATATCCACTGGGATATCAAGTTTTTTAACTTGCTGATAAAGGTTTTCGCTTCCCTCGCGAGTAGCTAAATCTACAGCTAGACAAGCAATCACCTCTCCAGTAGAAATTTCACTTTGAATTGCTTCGACTTTTTGATGCAAAATTGCTGCATCCAAATCCGTTAAAATCAGTCGGCTACCAGCCTTTAATAATTGTCTGGTTAATTCCTGTCCAAATCCGCCAGATGCACCAGTAATTAGTACAACAGCTTTATATAACTGCGTCACGTCGCTTTGCTCCGAATTCAAAATTCAAAATTAAAGACCCCACGAATAAATCTGGTGGCTTGAATAAGATGCGTTACGCTGCGCTAACGCATCCTACATTAAAAATCAAATAAATAGTTTTATATAATTTGTTCACCAACAAAAGAGGGTTGTAACATTAACCTATTGGTTATTTGTCTTCGCTACGATACCAGCCAGCAGGAATGACTTCAAAATCCCAGATATCTTGAAAGACATATATTCTGTCTAACATTTCTGATGGCGCAATTGCATTTTGATTTCCTTCTTTCCAATCTTTTCGATCCACAGTTCCCATCACCATATAATCATTGCCTATAATTTTCGGGTTGGATTGGATAAAACCCGCAGTCATTAATGATTCGAGTTCCTGCTTTTTGGCAATAATCAGGTCACATCTTTCACAATATTTGCATTGCTTATTTAAGATAAAAAGCTGTTGCGGTTGAATGTGAATAACTAAAGGAAATTTACGAACTTTGGTTTTAGTATCACATTTTGGGCATTTAGTAAATGCACAATCAGAATAGGTATTCAGGAAAAACTTATGGCGTTCTTTCCACTTGCGATTTGCTATTGTTGGGGAACTTTTTTTAGGCATGGTTGTTGCTTAACTTGTTGTTTAAAAAATTTAAGTTAATTAACATTTGGGCTGAAAATTTACTTTCCCAGCGACTTTAAATCTTGAATTACGTCAATTGCCGATTGATAGCGATCGCTAAAATGATAACGCACCATCCTATCTAAAATTTCTGCTAATTCCTCGCTAACTTGAGCGTAAGAACGCCAGATAATATTTCCTGTGTCGGGATCGGGATGCAGTTCCTGTGGTTGTATCCCCGTCAAAGCTTGAATTCCAATCATCCCCAAAGCGTAAATATCACTGCATAATCGTGGATGACCTGCAAATTGTTCGGGCGGTGCGTAACCCCGGGTGCCAATGGCTACTGTAGCTAATTCTGTTTGTTCGCTATTGGGGGGTTGCATTAATTTAACTGCACCAAAGTCAATCAATACTAATCGGCGATCGTCAGCAGATCTAATAATATTATGGGGTTTAATATCTCGATGAATTACCCGATGCTCGTGGACAAATTCTAAAACTTCTAAAACACCTTTGAGCATATCGATAACTCCAGATTCATGCTTTACACCCTGTATAGGTGGTAATTCTTCATGTAAAGTATGCCCAGGAATGTATTGTTCAACTAAATAGAATTCTTGATTTTCTTCAAAATAAGCTAGTAATTCTGGTATCTGCTGATGCTTACCTAAAGCAGCTAAAATTTCTGCTTCACTATTAAATAATCTGCGAGCAACTTCTAAAAATTTAGTATCCCGACGCGCTGGCATTAACTGTTTCACTACACAAGTAGGATGACCAGGACGTTGAGTATCATGTGCTAAATAAGAACAACCGAAGCCCCCAGAACCGAGAATTTTGGCGATTTGATAACGCCCACCCAAAAGAAAATCACCCGTTATTTTTGGTTTTAAAATTTCGGGGGCTTGGTGATAGTGTTTGTCTTGAATTAACTTGTCTGCTTTAGTTTCTTGTAAGAGGATATCTAACTGTTCAATTACCTCTTTTTGCTTTTCAACTTGCAGAATAATTAAGCGAGTTTGCTGTTGAGTCTGGTATGTAGTGTAAGTCATAACACTCATACCAGTAATGATCAAAGTTAGGGCAGGTGGGACGAGCGGAACCCATCCAGAAAAGAGAAACAAACCAAAGCAGATGCCCACCAACCCAATTAATGTTATACCACCAATGGTCACCAATAATAAAGGATGTCGCAGTCGCCATGCTACTGTTCCTCCTACTAATGACCAAGCCCATATCCACAGGATTTCCGCCCAGTTCGGCCAGTCCCAAATCAAGGATTTCCCATCCAGTACAGTGCTGATGATTTGACTGGCTATTTGTGCTTGAATGAATACCGCAGCCATTCTCGCAGGTTCTTCTGGGGCTGCGCTATAGGGTGTGTAATAACCAGGATGAACAGTTGCAGCATCAGTACCAATGATGACTAAACGGTCTTTAATTTGTTCTGGTTTAATTTGATTTTTCAGAACTGCTGTTAAACTAACTTCCTCAGCAAAATTATCTGGCTGACGGTAATTTAACAGTATTTGGTAGCCTTGGGCATCCAAGTTTTCATAGCCACCAAAATTACTAGTCAATATGGGAATCATCGTTTTCCCAATCGAGAGATGTTGCTGATCGGGAAAATCTAATTCCAGTCCTGCTTTCTCTAGGTAACTAATTGCAGCTAAAGCCGCAAAGGAAAAATCTGTTTTACATTTTTTATCTGCAGAGTGAGAAAATAACAATGCTCGCCGGACAATTTGATCGTTTTCATTGTCAGGAATTAAATCGTTAAAGCCGAGATTATCTATAGATAAATTAGCTGGTGGTGGAATTTCTGGTCTACCTATAGTACTTTTAGCGCAAGTAGCAATGATATTTTGGGGATTTGCAAGTCCCGCAGTTAAATTTTTTTGCTCTGGTCGATATACATTTAAAGCAATGACACGAGGTTGATAAGACTCTAATTTTTGTAACAGTTGATTGACAGTCTTATCTGATAATGGCCACTGATAACGCGCTAGATCCTGTTGCGTAATGGTGACTAATAAAATGCGATTGTCACGCGGTTTTGTAGGGCGCGATCGCAACATCTGATCGTAAGCTTTTAACTCCCAAGACTGCAACCATTTGAGTTCTCTTACTCCCCAGACTAAAGCAGTGACTCCAAAACTACTAGACAGGACAATTTTCAGCCACTTCTTGCTGGAGTAAGTGTCACGGGTAATTTTATCTTTGGTCAACGCCGTTTGGAGTTTTTGTAAGATACCGCTAATCACAGAGTTGAGGCAATAGCCCGAATGTGGTAGATGTTACAGTCCTGAGACTTCAGATTATAGGCTTTTGCTGAATCAGCTTTCACCAATACTCTATTTTATTTAGCAATTGGTGTTAAGTGTTAGGTGTTTTTAATTAGGTATTAGTTATTTCTCTTTGTCTCCTCCTGATCCACCTTGTCCCCAGTCCCCAGTACCCAGTCCCCAGTCCCCAATACAGGCACAGATGTAGAATCTAACTGTGATACTTCAGGCGATCGCTCAATGGTTGCATCATTAAAATAAGAACCCACAATCTTGTCGTAGTTAGAAGCAACGGCTAAAAACGCGCCACCTAAAATATAAATCGGTAATGGCAGGCTAAATTCCTGCACCCAGTCAAATAGTTCCGCCAAAGCAAACAATACAAAAAAGCAAGCAAGCCAAATCCTCATTTTTTTCTCTCCCGCGTGCTGGCAACTCTAATCATAGAGTAGACAGCTTGCATGATACTTGGGGTTAATCTGAAGATATCTGTTGCTGTCTTCTATTCAATAGCCTTTATTACCACTAATGTATTTTATGTTGCAAGGGTTAGTACTTCATCATCAGTTGAAGTGGCACTAGTGAAGTATCAATCTTTGCTGTATTGAAATTTAAATTTTGATCAGCTACTTGAGAACGGATACTTGAGTGCAAATAACCCACTCACTCACATAAGTGTTCTTTCTTTGACATGAAGCTCATTCATATTGTTAACCAGCAAAGCCAAGGCGTAAATTAGAATTCATCAGATGATCCCGCATTTGCACAACGATCAAGACCAGTAAATACAGTTAATAGCTAGCGAACTGAGCAATATTATCAGGTTTTCTATACAATAACTATAAACCGATCAAAACTGTCATTAGTCGTGTTTTCTCTGCTATCTCGACTAACAGCACTGTAGTGCTTGTTTCATATACGTACGTATGACACTTTTACAAGTGGTTTATTGTGATCGGAATCAATGGCAACTTCTGGATTTTGGCATAGCAGTATATTATTGTTGTCATAGTGTTGCAGCTAAAAAGGCAGCCCTTGTGTTTAACTTGGGTACGAATTTGTGAATATGCTTTTCTCGTCAAAATCAAAGCTGAAGACAAAGGAGTAGTAAAGTAATGTAAAGGGCGTAAGGAGCCATAAACCTTAGCTGAACAACAAAATATCTCTCGTCTTTAAGGAGAAATTATGCTCATATTTCTCTGTTTAAAGATTAGAGAATTGAGTGGTGCATGACCGACACTTTATAGCATCAACCTACTTAAGGATGATGAAATAGAGTCTAATATATATAAATATTTTCTATCATTTGTAGATGATGTATGCAATTTAAGAGAAAAATTTGCGTACAAAATTTTGTTGTGTAATTATGTCATCAACATTGGTGCAAAAATACTCAATAGTATTATCTAAGCTTATACATATAGTTCAAGGTTTATATTTGGAATTACTTAATCATGGTTAAATGATGAAGTAGTCAGAAAGTTCTGCTTTGGCCATACATTCTGATAATATGTCTGAACAACCAAGTAATTAAAGATTCTGTAAAGACACTAGTATTGAGTGCAATTTTGTGAAAGGCTAGAAAGCCTTGACTGTTTTATCAAATAAAAAATCAAACAAATGCGAGTTTTTAATTAAAAACTCTCAAATTTAAAAAAACTGCTGTTATCGATTGATGCCTTACAATGACATCTACCTTCTTATGGTTGAGGTCTAAGAGCCTCTTTTTTGCATTTTTTTCTTTAGGTTTACTTGCTGATGCAAGTATGCCTGTTAATGCTCAAGTATCTATCATTAGAAATACTGCTGGCGCGGGTGCAAATAATCTGCCAAGACGCAGTTCAAACGAAGTGAGATTAACAGCTTCGCAAGCTGCTTTAGAAATTATTAAAACAGGCGATCGCGCCGCCGCTGAACCAGGCGACACAGTCCTTTATCGACTTGCTATTAGAAATACTGGTAGATCTGCTGCAAGAAATCTCACAATTACAGACAGGCTACCTTTAGGATTGCGATTTATTTCTAGATCGCTGCAAGGTTCAATTGCTGGAACATCGGTATCTGTAACCGCTAACACAGGTGCAAATCGTGCGGTAACTCTTACAGTCAACCCAGCCACAGAACTCCAACCCAACCAAACTTTGAATGTAGTTTATGCCGTTGAAGTCACCCCAGATGCAATTCGGGGGACTGGGAGAAACTTAGCTCAAGCGCAAGCTGGAACTTTAACAAGTAATCAAGCCAGCCATGTGTTGCGAATTCGTCCAGGAATTATCTCTGATTGTGGCACCATCATTGGGCGTGTTTTTGTGGATAAAAACTTTGATGGCGAACAGCAACCCAATGAACCTGGAGTTCCCAACGCCATAATTTATATGGATGATGGCAATCGCATTGTTACAGATGCCAATGGATTATTCTCCTTGGCAAATGTGATATCGGGTTATCGGTCAGCAACGTTGGACTTGACTAGCTTACCAGGCTATGCACTGGCACCTAACAACTACTTCATCGAAAGAAATAGCCAGTCGCGAATGGTGAAATTAGCACCGAGTAGCTTGGTACGAGTCAATTTTGGCGTAACGCCTGCGTTTTCGGGGGGTAAGCGATGAAGACTAGAAAACAAAGAGTGATTTATACCGTAGATCGGAGTGTGATTTCTAAAATCAAATGTACCTTGCCGCTAAGGGATAGCGTCCAAACACAAAAATTATCAATTTGGCGCTGGGCTTTGCAAAGTAAGGGTAAAAAAGTCATATTACTGGCATTTTTGGCATGGATTGCCCCTTCTTTATTCGAGATCAACACCCCTAATAACCAAGCCTTCGCCGCCGAGGCAGAAAACAGCGAATCACCAACTGTTGCTCAACCCGAAGAAGCAGTATTACCAGAGGCGCAAACAGAGGCTAATGAGGTAATTGCTCAAGCCTTCCCCACTACAACACCTTCCTCTAGCGATCCAGGCTCGATATTTCCGCCAGATCCAGCTACCCAATTTCAGCAAAATCCCAACTCTCCGGTTACTCAACCACAAACAATCCCGGTACCCACTCCCACACAGTCACCGCCAGCCGCTACACCCACGACTGAAACGCCGAGTACCAAAAATAAATTCAAAATCGATATTTTACCTGTTGGCGATCCCCGAGTCCAAGCAGATGGACGCTCTACAATCAGGCTGCAAGGACAAATTACCGATGACCAAGGTCAACTAATTACTGAAGATTTAGTAGTAACTTTGACCACTAGTGCGGGGAAATTTGTTGGCACAGATCAAGATAAAGACCAAGCTGGGTTTCAAGTACGTGCCATAGATGGGGAATTTACCGCAACTCTGCAATCAGATATTAAACCCCAACAAGTCAGAATTCGTGCTGCTGTAGAGAAAATCACTACGAGAAGGCCTCAAATTGAGCCTGGAGATTTATCATTTCCCCAACAAACAGATACTTCTCTCCTCGACAAAATTGGGGAAGCACCCATTGAGGCTTATACCCAAGTTGAATTCACTACCTATCTGCGTCCTTCCCTCACCACAGGGATAGTTAACCTACGGATTGGGCCGAGGGGAACCGACTACTGGGGCAGTTTTCAAGACTTCCTCAACCCCGACAGAACAGGGGGAACCCAAGTTGATTTAACGGCGGCGGTGTTCGCCACAGGCAAAGTTGGAGATTGGTTATTTACGGGAGCATTTAACAGCGAACGCCCGATTAACCAAGATTGTGAGGGGAGAAACCGATTATTTGGCGGCGTGCAGTTCTGCGAACAGCAATATCCCGTCTACGGCGACAGTTCTACAGTTACACCCACTACCCCCTCTATTGATAGTTTTTATGCGCGTTTAGAGCGCAGTTCCTCCGTTCCCGGAGCAGAACCAGACTATTTGATGTGGGGGGACTATAACACCCAAGAATTTGCGAGAACTTCCCAACTATTTACAGCCACTTCCCGTCAATTACATGGTTTCAAAGCCAACTACAACTTTGGCCCCTTGCAAATTACCGGGTTATACGCCAACAACATCGAGGGGTTCCAACGCGATACGATAGTCCCCAACGGCGTGAGTGGTAACTATTTCCTCTCCAAACGGTTGTTGGTTCCAGGGAGTGAAACCGTTTATTTGGAAGCCGAAGAAATTAATCGCCCCGGTACAGTAATTCAACGTCAACAGCTATTTCGCGGCCCTGATTACGAAATAGACTACGATCGCGGCACACTTTTGTTCCGTCGTCCCATCTTAGCTACAGAACTTAACCCCTTTGGAGCCACCTTAGTTAGACGTATTGTTGTTACCTACCAAAACGAAGGCGGAGAAGACACCAAACTTTACGGTGGACGACTGCAATACAACCTATCCCAGGATTTAGACAACAAATCCTACATAGCTGGTAGTTACCTGCAAGAAGACCAAGGTAGCCAAGATTTTCAACTCTATGGCGCAGACTTTTTATTGTCTTTTGGTAGCGCTGGTAGGGTAATTGGGGAGTATGCCCGTTCTAATAGCACCCTCGTAAACGGTCAAGATGCCAACGGTTCTGCTTACCGCTTAGAAGCATTTGGTAACCTAGGCGATCGCTTATTAGGGCAAGCCTACTACCGCGCCGTAGAACCTAACTTTGCCAATAATTCTACCTTTAGCTTTACTCCCGGACAAACACGCTATGGGGCTTCTTTAATAGGGAAAGTCACCGACACCACTAGCTTGACAGTTGGTTACGACTTTGAAGAAAACTACGGTACTACAGCCACAGGGTTAAATAGTGTCCTCGGCTTTTTTGACCTCTTCGATCCCCAACCCCAAGCCCGTCCTGGAGAGACAGTTAACAACACCCTCAAAACATTCCGCGCAGGCATACTGCAAAGAGTAGGCCCGGCAGATGTGAGTTTAGAGTATGTTAATCGTTCCCGCGAAGACCGGATTAGCACTCGATTTAGTGGCGATGCCGATCAATTAGTTTCGCGTTTAAAATTGCCCCTAACAGAATCTTTGACCTTCCAAGGGCAAAATGAACTGAATTTAGGCGATAGCGACCCCCTCTATCCCAACCGCACCACCTTGGGTCTAGATTGGAAAGCTTATCCCGGCGTGACATTCCGCCTAGCCCATCAATTCTATGACGACAGCAGCTTAATTCCTGGTAACTCCATCACCACCCTAGACACAATCCTTGATCGCAAACTCTCCGAAGATACCAGTTTGATCGGTCGCTATTCCGTTTTATCAGCATTTAACGGCCTCCAAGGTCAAGGTGCTGTAGGGTTAAATCATCGTTGGGCCGTGGCTCCAGGATTACGCGTAAACCTTGGCTACGAATACATATTTAAGAACATCTTTAACGGTACTGCTGCTGGTTCCCAATTTGGGCAATATTATGCAGTTGGGCAAACAGCCTCCACCCTGGGACTATTTTCTGGTTCCGTTTATAGTATCGGGTTGGAGTACACAGATAACCCCGAATTCCAAGCCAGCACTAGATTTGAATATCGTGATGGCGATGAAAGCAACAACTTAGTAATTTCCGCCGCCGCCGCCGGGAAAATCTCACCAGCTTTAACCGCCTTAGTGCGCTACCAACAAGCCGGAGAAGCCAACGTCTTTTTACCTTCCACCGTTGGTGTGGTGGCTGAAGGCGTGAGATTCCAAGAACTAGGCGATACCTCCAACTTAAAAATCGGTTTAGCCTACCGCGATCCCAGAAGCGATAAATTCAACGCCTTACTCAAATATGAGTGGCGGCAAAACTTCGACTCCATCCCCGAAGCCCAATTAACCGGAAGTACCGCTACAGGCCAAATCTTTTCCGCAGAAGCCATCTACGCCCCAAGTTGGCGCTGGGAATTTTACGGCAAATACGCCTTACGTAATGGTGTGACATTTTTAAATGGCGATCGCTACGATGCTAATGTCAACTTAGCCCAGCTACGGGCAACTTACAGACTTGGTTACCGTACCGATTTAGCAGTAGAAGGACGCTGGATTGGGCAAACCTCCAATAGTGGCACCAACTACACCGAATTTGGCGTAGCTGTCGAAACTGGGTATTATTTAACCCCCGATTTACGCATAGGCTTAGGCTACAGCTTTGGTAGTGTCGATGACCGGGATTTTACTGGCTACCGTTCCGAAGGTGGCGTTTATCTCAATATCAGCTTGAAGTTGAATGAACTTTTGGGTGGCTTTGGCTTGCAAAAACCTGTACCCAAGCAAGAACAAGAATCGGAAGTACAACCCCTTGCTCAAGTACAGCCGACATCCCAACGTCAACTGATTAATACTCTCAAACAAGCACAAGCACTTCCCAAACCCCCTGAATCGGACACATCCCAAAGTAAACTCTTTGAGCTGATTAAGCGTTGGAAACAGCCACAAGCATCGAACTAATAACAAAGTCCAGATTCAAGGTGTATAGGAGTGAGTGATGTCCAGTTTTAAAGTCCGTTGGTTACTAGATTTTCCACTGAGGAAAGCAAAAGATTCTCCGTCAAAACAATCAAAATTTCATAGTCCAAACTTAGGCGATCGCAATTTTCAAAAGGTAGCACAACCAAATTTCTCTCAAACTCTTCTTTCTTTGTGTTCTTCTCTGCGAGACGCTACGCGAACGCGCACTACCCTGCGGGAAGCCGCTAAAGCGTCTACGCGGTTCGTTTTCCCCCTAACCCTCTGCCTTTTAACATCCGAAGTCGCACTTAGCCAAACCCCCAGTTTACCCTTACCAATTTCTCTGCGGGTAATAGTCAACAGCAACCAAGATGGTAATATTCAGCCAGATGCCCAGCTCACCTTACGCGAAGCCATCGAACTAGTAAATGGTACCCTAACCGTTGCCCAACTCAGCGATGTCGAAAAAGCCCTAGTACAACCTACTACAGGCAGTTCGCGCATTGAATTTAATTTACCTCCAACTGCCACTACAATTCTTTTACAGCAACAACTCCCAGATTTAGCCAGTCCGGGATTAGTGATCGATGGCGCTAGCCAGCCAGGATATGACGCTGCTGGTTCCGCTACAGCCGAAATTGCCATTCCCATTCCCGTAGTCGCGATCGCACCTGCACCAGGTAAAGAAATATTTCGCGGTTTAACTGTGGTGGCTGATGGTGTAACCATTCGTGGTTTAAGCATTTATGGCTTCAACGCCAGCCCCATTAAGCAGCAATTGGGAAATCTGTTAATTTACGATGGCGTACCCAAGCCTGTAACTTTAACAACACCCCCAGGAGATATTGTCATTTCCCATCGTCTCCCACCTCCCAATACCAAGAAACAGCAGCCACCTAATAGTAATTTCCCCTTTTACAACCAGGATGTGCCACCCAAAAACGTGGTGATTGAGAATAACTGGCTAGGGTTACCCATAGATGAAAAGGTGCCATCAGAAACTTCTGCTTTCGGAGTTTACGTATTCAACTCCCAAGGGACAACCATTCGCCGCAACCGCATCTATTACCATGATGGCAGCGCCATTATTACCTCAGTCCGGGGGGAAAATACCTTAGTCCAAGAAAATATCATTGTCAGCAATGGTTTGGCAGGAATGCCCGATGCTTTACGCATTGAAGGTGTAGTGAATAATTCCCAAATCACCAGCAACTTAATTTGCGCTAATGATGGTGCTGGGGTGTATTTATTTAAACCAGAAGGTAACTTGCAAATCCGTGATAACCGCATCACGTACAACGGCAGACGTTTGCGGCGGGCAGCAGTTTTCTTAACGGGTAGTAACCATCAAGTAACCAATAATGAAATTTCTTATCAAACTGGGCCTGGGGTAGTGGTAACAGCCTTTCCCCAAAGTCAACGCAACATTATTCAAAATAATACCTTTGCTGCCTTAGAAGGCTTGAGTATTGACCTGAATGGCCAAAGAAATTTAGATGTGAATGAGTGGCAAAGGGGAGATGGCCCCAATCCTAAACGTAATTCTGGGAATCGCCGTTTAGATACAGGTAACGCGGCAATTAATGCCCCAGAATTCACCACGCGGGAATTTCTGCCTACAGGTAATAGCGTCACCTTGCAAGGTAAAGCCGATCCCGGTTCTGAGGTGACAATTTATCGCCTGGGTGACTATCAACAAGGTAAGCAAGCAATTTATCAAACAGGTTATGGGGCGCTCAGTCAACCATTAACCAGCGTAGCTGTGGATGAGAAGGGGAATTTTAGCGTTACCGTCCCCAATGTCAAAGTAGGAGATATTGTGAGTGCGATCGCCACCGATCCCAAATACGGTACATCCGAACCTGCGATCGCGGCCTTTATTGGCCCGAGAACTACTACACCCAGTCTGCCACCTGCCAGCAGACAAAACCCCGTACCGCAATGTACTTCTCGCCCAGTACCACCCGAACCAGTCCCACCCACAACCCCCCCAACTTTAATTCCGCCCGCCCCCATCAAGATACGCGTACCCCGGAACGTTCACTTTGCCTTAGATAAATCCTTCATTAGTCCAGAAAGCGCGAAAGTCCTGGATCGGGTAGTAGAAGTCTTAAAGCAATATCCCTCAATTATTATCGAAATCCAAGGACACACCGACCCCCGCGCCAGCAACGACTATAACCTAGCCTTGGGTAGAAGAAGGGCCTTATCTACGAGAAATTACTTATTACGACAAGGTGTACCCCCAGAACGGATGACCATCCGCAGCTTAGGCGAAACTCAACGTGTCAGTGAAGGTAGTAACCGCGTAGATTACGCACGCGATCGCCGCGCCGAAATCATCTTCAAAGACGTAAGAGGCGTGGAAATCATCATTGAAGGCCAAGAACAAGACCTGCAATTAGAACCAGAACGAAGGTAGATGCGATCGGGCATTGGGGATGGGGCACAGGGCATTGGGCATTGCTTACTTCTCCCTCATCCCCCTCATCCCCCTCATCTCCCTGCCTCCTGCCTCATCCCCCCGGCTTTTTGAGTAAAAAATTTTACAACTTGTTTAGGAAGCCAATAATGAAACCTTTATTAAAAAATGTAGTAAAACCCTTAAGGGGTACATTTCTGACATTACTGTTTACTGTGCCGCAGATTTCCTTAGGAGGTGCCTTTTCCGATAAAAAAGTTTTGGCGCAAGCACAACCAAGTTGTCCAGATGGTACACAACCCGCCACTTATGAGTGGAATCCTACTAACAACGTGGCAGATTTTTTAGCTCAAACCCTTGTTGCTAAAGGAGTTCGGGCTACCTTTCAGTTCAGTGATAATCCTGGGCCTTTGGGAACAGTTACAGACACCGCGACTTTCGATCCCAACTCAGATAACCAAGTTACCAGAATTGACTCAGGCTTACCTCAAGATATTTACGGTGGGATTCTAGGAACCCATCTGCGTTGGAATATTGGTTTGGGTAAAAACCCAGCACAAGGTACTTCTACACTCACCATTAACTTTTCTCAACCGGTCACTCTAGCCACTCCCCTCACCTTTCTAGATGTTGACCGAGATGGGGCACGAGATTTTGGGAGAATTTTCCAAGATGTAATTACGGTGACAGGATTTAATGGCACTGCACCCGTACCGTTAACAGGCACTGCTCTCGGCCCCAATACTAGAGTTACTAATAATGGTAATAGTGTGGTGGCCGCAGGGGTGAATGAAAATGCTTTTCCTGATTCAACTAATGGCAACGCTGAAATTACATTCTCTGGTGCTGTCAGCCAAATCCGAGTTGTTTACCAAGCAGGTAGAGAATTTGGTGAACCCGGACAGGATGAGACTGTCGGTCTGAATAGGATCAGTATTTGTCTGGCACCAGCTTCCATTGGTGATACTGTATTTAATGACACCAATGCCAACAACATCCAAGACCCTGGCGAACCTGGCATTAGCGGTGTGCAAGTCAATGTCAGAAACAGTAGTGGTACTGTAGTTGGTACCGCAACTACCGATACTAATGGTAGATATACTGTCCCTAATTTAAATCCAGGACAATACACAGTTAGCGTTGCACAAACACCTAGTGGTTTTTCACCTACTCTGACCCAACCCAATCCCATCACCTTGACTTCTGGGCAAAATTTCGACCAAGCTGATTTTGGTTTTACTCAACAGGCACAAGGTACAGGCTCTATAGGAGATTTTGTATTTAGCGATACTAATGGTAATAACATTCCTGATGCAGGAGAACCGGGAATTCCTAACATTAATCTCGTACTCAGGAATAGTAACGGTAACGTAGTTGCTACAACCAAAACAGATGCGAATGGGGTTTATCGCTTTCAGAATGTCCCGGCTGGTAATTACACAGTTGCAGTTACCAATCCTCCGATTAACTTTACCCCAACCCTTACCCAACCCAATGCCATTAGTCTTGCTAATGGACAAAACATTGATACTGTTGACTTTGGTTTCCTTCCGCCTACTAATGCCTCTATTGGTGATACAGTTTTCACCGACACCAATGGTAATGGGACACAAGATAATAACGAGCCAGGCATTCCTAACGTTACAGTCACATTAAGATTACCAAATGGAACTACACAAACTGCTACTACTGATGCTAATGGAAGATACAGCTTCCCAGGATTAGCACCCGGTAATTATCAAGTAACTGCCAATCCGCCTCAAGGTAATACTCTCACAACTGGTATCAACCCCTTTAATATCAATCTGCTACCAAGTCAACAACTTGATAGTGCTGACTTTGGTTTCCGCGCAGGTGGGTTTAATGGCACTAGTGGTTCTATCGGCGATACCGTATTCAACGATACCAACGGTAATGGTAGACAAGACGCAGGTGAAGCAGGAGTTCCGAATGTTCCTGTAACGCTGACTAGTCCTGGGGCAGATGGCTTATTGGGTACTGGTGATGATACTACTCAAACAACAACTACTAACGCCAACGGTAACTACACTTTCTCTAATTTACCAGCAGGTAACTATCGAGTTGCGATCGCACCTCCTTTCAACTTGCCACAAGTTACCACTGGTAGTTCTCAAATAGAAGTGAATCTGCAATCAGGTCAAGCGCTGACTACTGTTGACTTTGGCTTACGGCGACCACCAGGTAATGCCATTGGTGATTTGGTATTTAACGACCAAAATAATAATGGTAGACCAGACCCAGGCGAAAGCGGAATTCCCAATGTCAACATTACTGTCAGAAATCCTAACGGTCAAATAGTTGATACTACTACTACCAACAATAACGGTAACTTCATTGTTACAGGCTTACCACCCGGTAACTATACCTTAGAAGCCACCCCACCCCAGAATTTCACACCTACAACACCAACCAGCGTGTCGGTAAATTTGCCAAATGCTAATGCTGAGATTGATAATCTAGACTTTGGTTTTGCGTCTGGGACAGCCAGTAATACAGGTGTACAACTAGTCAAACGAATCACTGCGATCGCCAGAACAAATGGTCAACGCATCCAATACAATACTTTTATTGATGACCCCAATGATCAAAATGATAATGTCATCAGACCAGCGCCTCTGGGTCAATATGAAGTGCAAACACCCATAGCCAGCGGTGATGAAGTAGAGTACACCGTTTATTTCCGCGCTGGTCAGTTATTAGAAAATCTCAATTTCTGTGACTTAATTCCCACTGGAACAACTTATGTAGCTAATAGCATTACTGTAACTGGCGCTGGTACTGGTGCAGATCAAGGCAGATTTTTCTCGCCTCTAACACCCTTAGCATCAATTCCTGAAAGTAGTGCTTGCGAAAATACCAATAATCCCAACGGTACAGTAATTGTTAGGTTGGGCAATGTTCCTAATGGTCAATCTGGCGCTGTAAGTTTCCGTGTCAGAATCGACTAATAAATAATTACTAATTCGTAATTCTTAATTCGTAGTTAAACAAGATTTGAGCAGTCAAAATCTACAGTAATTATGAGTTATGAATTATCGAATAGTAATTTCAAAAAATGTAACAGATAGTCAGGGCACAAGATTGTTGTGCCCTGACTATAATTTATCTGTGAAAAAGATTATTGGCATTGATATCACTTAATCACACCTGTATTAGCAACTCCCGCAATTTGAGAATGTTTAGATGGTAATAAATTCCAATTTAAGCGATAGAGTTGTAACGGCTGGTCTTGACCTTTAACTTGCACAAGTGGCATTTTTTCTACAGGTAAATTTCGAGCTTGAATCCGCTCAAATGTGGTTTGGGAGATAACTATTTCTCCGGCTTGAGCAACGTTGCAGATTCTACTAGTGACATTTGTAGTATCACCAATAGTAGCGTACTGAATCAGTTTCTCTGAGCCGATATTTCCTGCCGCTACTTTTCCGGTATTCAATCCAATGTGAATTTGAATCGGTTGTTTACCTTGCTGTAACCACTTTTGATTTAACCGCATGACTGCCCACTGCATATCAATTGCTGCTTGTATGGCTCGTTCTGTATCATCTGCTTTGCGATAAGGCGCGCCCCAAATCGCAAATAAAGCATCACCAATATATTTCTCTAAAGTACCTTCATATTGAAAGACAATCTCTTCTACCATCACCTCGAAATATTCATTTAGCATCGCAATTACTTGGCGCGGATGCATAGTAGAAGACATTTGTGTGAAATTACTAATATCAGCAAATAAAGCTGTAACTTCAGTATCAACAATACCCAAAGTTGTTTCTTCCTTCAGCTTTTTTCTCACAGGTTCGGGAAAGAAACGCTCTAGTTTATTCCGCATTACGGCTTCTGCTTGAATTTTCTTGTAGAGATTGGCATTATCAATTGCGATCGCAGCTTGATTAGCCAAAGCAGTCAAGAACTCTACATCTTCGTCAGAATAAACATCTGACATCGATAAATTATCAACATATAATACCCCAATTACTTCTTCTCTGGGTTTGAGAGGAATGCACATTGAGGCCCGAATAGCTTGGACAAAAATAGATTCGGAAGTATGGAAGCGCTGATCTAAGCACGCATCTGTGGTGACAACAGCATTGCCATTTTGATATACATGATTAGTAATATTTTTGCTATAAAATAGATTTTCTATAGAAGTTCCTGAACGCAATTTTGCTACTCTTTGTTCCAACTGTTTTGTTGTTTCACTGACCAACAAGATAACTGCTCGGTCTACATTGATAATCTCGAATAGTAAATCTAGAATTTTTTCTAACAGGCGATCAGGTTCTTCGGGTGAGGAAAGTTGTTTGCTGACTTCAAGTAAAATTTTTAATTTATCTACAGTGCGTTGATTACTACCGCGCTGTGATAGCCTTAACAGAGAATCTCTTCTGCCTGGAGTATCTAGTAAATCTTGGATGTTGAAGCGACCTTGTTCAGTGGAAAACTGTTTAATAATTGTTTCCGGAATAGGCTCTTCTTCACAACCATCATTTGTAGGTGTGCTGTTAAGTTTTTCTACGAATTTGAACTCTACGTTCCCACAATAAATCGAATCTCCATCCTTGAGTTCATATTGGTCAATTTTGACCTCATTTACAAAAGTATGGTTCAGGCTTTGCAAATCTTTAATAGTAATGCGATCGTCTGCAATTGTAATCTCTGCATGGTAACGGGATAAACTCTCATCTCCGATGACAATTGTATTGTCTCCGCTACGGCCAATAGTGTTCATCCCCACAATTAATTGATGAACTCTTTCTTGAGGAGTTTTAGGAGCGTAGATTAAATATGGCATATTCCGCCCTCACTTTTCCACATTTTTGAAAATTTCTGTCCTAAATTCAAGGATGAACTCTACAATATTAATAGTATTAAATTCACTCTTTTACCTCATCATTTCGGATTTTTTAGATGACTAACTAGAAAATTTGTCATCAATTTATAGGTAAATTACGCAATTATAAGTTATCTAATGCTGAGAACAGGAAATTATGACAAACTGACAAGATTCCATAAATTCGGAATAACTAATAACATGACAGATATCACATAACAAAAAATTGTTATCCCTACTATGGTTGAGAGTAATCGATAACTAGTTATGTAGTTTAATAATTAATCAATGCTTGGCCTAAATATAAATTATCAAAACATACTTTAGCAGCTTCACTGCCAAGCAATTTTGTACTTTCTGAGCATGATATATTAACACCCTCTGAGACAACTTGTGTAAATTGTTGCAATCTGATACTACTTTAGGTGATAAGTAGCCTGGTGTAAATATTTATCTGAAGAGTTGACTAAAACAGAGTATTTCAGCCTCATTCATTAATAATTACAAATTGTTGCGGTTATTTTCACCAGCAGGTGAGTTATTTATCTTATTTGTTGTTTCTTTTTTGGGCAGATTCTGATTATCCTTTTGCTCAAATTGGCTTAATCCTTGCTTAGTAATATTTTCAGCCGCTTGTTTAAATATTGGTTCTAATTTATCTTGCCAGTATTTGATATTTGGCAACTTCTCTGGATGTTTTTTATAATCTAAAACCTTATCCCATTGACCTTGCGCTAATGCCGTATTGATATCATTAAATAAAGCATCTGCTTTCGCCCAATCTTGTTGCCACTGAGCAATTATCGCCGCAGTTTCTTTAAAACCCGAAGAAGCTGTTTGCGGGACAGATTTTAGCAGTGCGATCGCTCCTGTCAAATCCCCTGAATCATATTTCTTTTTAGCTTGCTCCAACACCTTAGCTGTATCAGCATCATTCTCTGATGACTCTGATGTTCCAGAGTCAGTAGTAAATGGTTTGGAACTAAAGGGGTCTGATTCACTAGGTGATGTCGTTTTCACCCCGCTAGATTGAGGCTTTGGCTTCGGTAGCGGTCGAGCAGCAATCAGTTTATTATCATCAACTGTATTAATTGCAATACCTCTATCTCGTAAGCAAGAAACCCACTGTTCATTATTGGCGATCACATCCGAATGTGCCCAAGCTGTACGTCCGGAGTTAGCTTTAACTTCTACCCAACCCTGTTTTGTGCGTTTACCAGTAACCTCAAACTTAGTGTCACGCTTCACTGTCTGCACAATACTTTCAGAAGTAATTGCTCTTGGTTCCGAACGAATATTAGAATTACCAACCACAATAGCTAAACACTTGTTTTCGGCAATTGTATCGTTACCAGTTAGATGAGCAGCGAAATTTTTCACGCTGGGATAAACATTTGTTACCAAAGCAGCTGCACCACCTGCCAACAACAGACCAATAATCAATGGTAAGGGGTCAGGTTTGTTCCCATCTTGACGCGCAGGTTTCCCAACTGCTTTATTGGCTGGCGCAACTGCAACAGTTTGCTGTGGAGAGACTTGAGACGTAGTTTTACTCTGTGGGTAGCTAGAATTTTGACGGGGTTGTACTTGGGAAGCTACAGCTACAGCAGGTGTCAATGCTCTACAAGCTTGCAATGCTTCAGCTGCACTTTGGTAGCGGTCTTTAAAGTGGTAACGTACCATCTTATTTAAGACTGCTGCTAACTGAGGATTCGCAGAAACTGAATGCTGCCAGATAATTTCGCCTGTATTGGGGTCTTCTTGCAAGGCATTTGCTGCTAATCCTGTTAAAGCTTGAATAGCAATGATACCTAATGAATAAATATCACTATTAGGACGAGGTTTACCTTGTCCTTGTTCTGTAGGCATATAGCCAGGAGTACCAATAACTACCGTAGCTGTTGGTTGTCCTCCAGACGTAACCAAATTTGTCCGCAGTTGTTTAACTGCGCCAAAGTCTACTAAAACTAATTTATTATCACTCGCCCGACGAATAATATTATCTGGCTTGATATCTCTATGAATCACGCCTTGGCTATGTACAAAATCTAAAATACCCAACACTTCCTGCAATAACTGCATCACCCGATCTTCACTCCAGCGCTGATCTGGTAAAAGTTCCTCACCGAGGGTATTTCCTTCAATAAATTCTTGTACTAAATAGAATTCTTGATTTTCGTCAAAGTAAGCTAAAAGTCTGGGTATTTGGTCGTGCTTACCTAAAATTTCTAAAGTTTCCGCTTCACTATTAAACAAGCGTTTGGCTGTTTCAAAAACTTTAGGATCTGAACTAGCAGGTTTAAGATGCTTAACAACGCAAATGGGATTACCTGGCCGTCTAGTATCTTGAGCAATATAAGTTTGCCCAAATCCTCCCGTAGCTAGGACTTCAATTACTTGGTAACGATGATCTAGAAGCTTGCCAATCATAATCCCTCCCCAGTGTTAACACCTAATTTTCCAGATGCTAATCAATATCTCCAAATTTTCCTGCATGAAATCCGCTATCTTGAGAAAAGATTTGAATTAAAAATGCAGTTTTTTAATAAATGCAGATTGTTAATTTTTGTTTAAGCATCCTTTTTTGATTAGCAATGCCACCCAAAATAAACAGATCTGTCGTATGGCAGCAGGCTGAAATTCTCATGCAGCCTGCCTTTATCCGCGTGGTCGATAATATTCGCAAGCAACTAGATGTTTCTTCCTGGAAAGGAACTTATCATGATGTCTTGATTTGGCCTGCTAGCACCACCGATCAGACAAAAGCAATTGTGACTCAGCTGTTGCAAGAAATGGAAACTGCAACACCAGAACAAGCAGATGAGATTAAAGAGAGTCTTTCTCGTCTGCCAATGCCCCATCCAGGATATCATCTACGTTTACAGCGTCAAGAGCAGCAAGTAAATATCGATTTGTGGGAACTATGCTATCAAGTGTGTTTTCTTAACTACAGTCCCGCAAACCCTAATTCCGCAGGTGTTGATATTGATACTAGTTTAATTGATGAAACCGGAGAAGTAGATTGGTTAATTTTGGAAGCGAAAACTAAAGAGTTAGTTGAGCAATTGTTTACCAATTTGCCTGAGTAGGATGGGGGGAATAGGGAATAGGGATTGGGGACTTGGGACTGGGGACAGGGATTACCAATTACCCATTACCCAATGACAAACACCAAACGCCAAACACCAATTACCTAATTTATGCTACCAGTCATTTATTCTGATGAGTTTCTAGAACACAAAACTGGAAATTACCATCCAGAATCACCACAACGTTTAACAGCTATTGTCAACGCCTTAAAGCAAGCGCATTTTGCCGAAAACCTGATCTGGCGATCGCCTACACCAGCATCAGAAAATCCAGCACTAATGCCGATGTTATCTAAAGCTCATACTCCAGATTACATCGACAAAGTCCATCGGATCGCCTTTGCTGGAGGCGGTTATTTAGATGGCGATACGCCAATTTCCCCCCGCAGTTATGACGTAGCATTACTAGCAGTTAGCGCTTGGCTGGATGGAGTCGATGTAGTTTTATCCACAGAAAATCCAGCTTTTGTGCTATCTCGTCCCCCAGGACACCATGCAGAAAGTGATATGGGTATGGGATTTTGTCTATTTTCTAATGCGGCGATCGCAGCTTTCCATGCCCTACAAAAACCAGGGATTAACCGTGTAGCTATCTTAGATTGGGATGTGCATCACGGCAATGGCACTCAGGCGATCGTGGAATCTGAAGCACAAATTGCCTATTGTTCGCTACATCAATATCCTTGCTATCCCGGAACTGGTAGAGCATCCGAACGCGGCTTTCATAATAATGTCTTAAATTTACCCGTACCACCTGGTAGCACAATGGCAGTATATCAGCCACTCTTTGAAAACAAAGTTCTCCCTTTTTTAGCCAATTTTCAAGCAGATATATTAATTATCAGTGCTGGTTATGATGCTAATGCTGAAGATCCCTTAGCCAGCGTTAATTTACAACCAGAAGATTACGGTTACTTGATCAATTATTGTTTAGGCTGCACTCGCAAAATTCTTGTTGGTTTAGAAGGTGGCTATGATTTGCCAACCCTTTCTCAATCTGTGGTAGCAACAATCGAACGCTGTTTAGTATAAAGAGTGATCGATAGATGAACCGATCGGAGTGGCATGATAAATTGCGTAGACGCAAAGCGGTGAGGTAGTGCGTTGGGCGGGTTCCCCGACTTGAAGCAACTACCGAACCCGGAGGGCTTTTCGTCAGACATCGCTCATCGAAATGTAAAGAAATATGTATCTCTGCTACAAACAGCAAAGCAAGATAGTCGATGTTGGGATTGATTTCTGTAGCAAATGCCACTAAATTCAGCAAAAAAGCAATCTTTACAAGTCAGAGACGAGGAATTAATCTGTATAGGATTTTTATTTGAGTTATGATTCCCTGAAGTTTTGTACTTTCTGCGATCGAGAAGCGCTATATTGCTTTTTCAGAAATTTCAAGCTGAATAACTCACCATTCGCGTAATCCAAATCGGAAATAATTAATTCCCAAAAAACCATGAAATTCCTACTATATATAGCTTTGGTTTTGGTAATCAGAATAGAAAGCTTACACTTACCCGATTTCCCTCAAAGATTTCAGTAGGAATCTGAATGTATCGGTGCGATCGCACCGTCATCGCACTGTGAACTAACCACGCCTCTAAAGGGTATATGGATAAAAGTTTGATGCGATTAATCCTTTTGTTGTAAGCCTTTTAACCATTTTGATGAATTCTTTATTTTCAGAATCGATTACGCGAACGATGAGGAATAAATTTTATAAATAAATTTTTAGGTAAGACTAATAACACAATTACCTAGTAATTTTTTCGTAAACAATCCAAGTAAGCTTTAAAAGAATTTCGTCTCTATAGGCAGGTTTAACAGCAAAATATTGCTAATTACTTCTATAGATGATAATTATATTCGTGTTTTTTTATTGTTGCTATGGAGACATAAGTGCTAAGTATTATTTCTATAGATGAGACGGACATTTTTTTAACAGCAAATAATTTGCAGTATGGTATGCAACCAAATACCAACAAAATTCATGAAATCTTCAGAAAGAAAAACTTTGAGATGTATTTTGAAATAGCTAAAGTTTTGTTAAGATGCAAATGCTAGGAGCTTTTCAACGGAATACACCTCTCAGGGTGTGGAGAAATAAAAAGCACTAGCAATACAGAGTTATAAAGGTGAAGCATAATGACCACCTACATTTTTTTCAATGAAGCCCTTCAGATGCTGGCTAATGCCTATCTAATCTCAGCAGTAGTGCTAATAGCAGCTTCTGGTATAGGTTTAGCAGTAATAGAAACGATGGAAAAGACCGGAGAACGCTAAGTTCTCACCTGGCTTTTCGTTCTCACCGATAAACCCATGACTTGTATGTGTTCATTGTGAAGAAATACTGGGAACAATAAACCATGAAAGTCTCACAGTGTTGCAGATTCACCTGAAAGTTATCGAACATGCAGGGTACTGCTCCCCTATTGAAGACTCAATCAAGGAGCGCACTACTATGGGTTTATTAGACACGGTATTGGGTACAGAAAGCCAGGCTCAACCAACACTCAGTCCATCAGAGGCTTTTGCTGCTATTACGCTCGCTGCAACAGCAATCGATGGCGATCTTGCAGAACATGAAGCTCGTTCTATTGCCTCAGTTCTATCTCGGTCTAAGCTTTTTAGAAACTATACTGACGAGATGATGAACAAGCTGTTTGATAAAATTCTTGGCATCCTGAGACGCCGGGATGGGATAAATGTTTTATTTAATTCAGCTAAACAAACTTTAACCCAAGAATTGCGAGAAGCAGCCTTTGCAGTAGCTACAGATTTGGTACTAAATGACGGAATTTTGACAGAAGAGGAAACTAATTTTCTCAACGATCTGTACTTATCTTTGGGTATTTCCAGCGATCTAGCCCTACAAATTATGCAAGTTGTACTAATCAAAAACCGTGGCTAAATATAATTTAGCTAGCAAGCTGGTTTGCAATTGTTATTACTTTTATATGTAATTATTTAAGCTTAAGCTTCATCAATCCTAATTAGGTAGGCGATCTCCATATCATAATTTTGTTTGCTTAAAGTCTTAGATTTAAAGCACCAAAGGTATCGAAGGACAGGATTTTCAGCTTTCAGCACAGACTTGCCAAATTATAACTGATTATCCGGACATGATATAAACACGCTATTTCCTTTCTGTCAATTTAGCAGATCTGAGGCAAATTCTATAATTTATGGTGTGATGCTTAATATTTTGCAAAATTAAACATCCTATGCATCGTTAATCTTCTAACGATCAGGTTTTGTCTTTAGCTCAATCACTCATCTTTGGAATATTTGAAAAATAAGAGTTTAGTAAAAGTCCCACACATTAGGATTTGTAGGTGCATAGCCTAATTTCATGCCGAACATCTGAGTGATGAGTAGAGGTGAGTTTAAGCATCACAGGCGTATTCGGATGAGATAAATACTCAGCCATAGATTCAGACCGACTCAGCCATTAAAGATGACAAAAACATCAAAAGCCTTACCTGATAGAGGTTTGATGTCTGATTGCCGCTATGGTAGAGAGCAGGTCAAAAAAAGTTGAGAAAAGGGTTGACGAAATAGAAAAACAGTTGCTAATGTAGATAAGTGCTGAGGCGAAGAGATGCCAAAGCAGCCGAACCGAGAAAAACAAATACTTTGAAAGCTTCAAAAACAATCCTCGTCAATTAAGATTGTTGGGGTAAGACCCAAAGAAATCTAAAAAAAGAAATACAGGATTCCGAGACAAAAAGTCATCGGAGCCGCGAACTCGAAAGCAAAATGGAGAGTTTGATCCTGGCTCAGGATGAACGCTGGCGGTATGCTTAACACATGCAAGTCGAACGGTCTCTTCGGAGATAGTGGCGGACGGGTGAGTAACGCGTGAGAATCTAGCTTCAGGTCGGGGACAACCACTGGAAACGGTGGCTAATACCGGATGTGCCGAGAGGTAAAAGGCTTGCTGCCTGAAGATGAGCTCGCGTCTGATTAGCTAGTAGGTGTGGTAAGAGCGCACCTAGGCGACGATCAGTAGCTGGTCTGAGAGGATGATCAGCCACACTGGGACTGAGACACGGCCCAGACTCCTACGGGAGGCAGCAGTGGGGAATTTTCCGCAATGGGCGAAAGCCTGACGGAGCAATACCGCGTGAGGGAGGAAGGCTCTTGGGTTGTAAACCTCTTTTCTCAAGGAAGAAAAAAATGACGGTACTTGAGGAATAAGCATCGGCTAACTCCGTGCCAGCAGCCGCGGTAATACGGAGGATGCAAGCGTTATCCGGAATGATTGGGCGTAAAGCGTCCGCAGGTGGCAATGTAAGTCTGCTGTTAAAGAGTGAGGCTCAACCTCATAAGAGCAGTGGAAACTACATAGCTAGAGTGCGTTCGGGGCAGAGGGAATTCCTGGTGTAGCGGTGAAATGCGTAGAGATCAGGAAGAACACCGGTGGCGAAAGCGCTCTGCTAGGCCGCAACTGACACTGAGGGACGAAAGCTAGGGGAGCGAATGGGATTAGATACCCCAGTAGTCCTAGCCGTAAACGATGGATACTAGGCGTGGCTTGTATCGACCCGAGCCGTGCCGGAGCTAACGCGTTAAGTATCCCGCCTGGGGAGTACGCACGCAAGTGTGAAACTCAAAGGAATTGACGGGGGCCCGCACAAGCGGTGGAGTATGTGGTTTAATTCGATGCAACGCGAAGAACCTTACCAAGACTTGACATGTCGCGAATCCTCTTGAAAGGGAGGAGTGCCTTCGGGAGCGCGAACACAGGTGGTGCATGGCTGTCGTCAGCTCGTGTCGTGAGATGTTGGGTTAAGTCCCGCAACGAGCGCAACCCTCGTTTTTAGTTGCCAGCATTAAGTTGGGCACTCTAGAGAGACTGCCGGTGACAAACCGGAGGAAGGTGGGGATGACGTCAAGTCAGCATGCCCCTTACGTCTTGGGCTACACACGTACTACAATGCTACGGACAAAGGGCAGCGAGCTAGCGATAGCAAGCAAATCTCATAAACCGTGGCTCAGTTCAGATCGCAGGCTGCAACTCGCCTGCGTGAAGGAGGAATCGCTAGTAATTGCAGGTCAGCATACTGCAGTGAATTCGTTCCCGGGCCTTGTACACACCGCCCGTCACACCATGGAAGCTGGCAACGCCCGAAGTCATTACTCCAACCATTCGTGGGGGAGGATGCCGAAGGCAGTGCTGGTGACTGGGGTGAAGTCGTAACAAGGTAGCCGTACCGGAAGGTGTGGCTGGATCACCTCCTTTTAGGGAGACCTACCCAACTTTGAAATCAATTGCAAACAGTCAATAGAGACAAAGATGGTCTACTCTAGGTCGGTCGAGATTGGTGAAGAACTTTCAAAGTATTCTGTGTTCGGTAAATAAAAATGATTGCAAAGATCAATAGGTAAATTCAGCAATTGACGTGAATAACAGTCAAACTGCTGGAAATACGCCAGCCAGAACCTTGAAAACTGCATAGTAACGCGAAAAATAGCAGGCAGTCAAAAAAGTCAAAAGTCAAAAGTCAAAAGAAGGACCCAAAGACGAAAGACAAAAGACTGCAGATGTGAAACCAAATGTATTGTGGTCAAGCTAATAAGGGCTGATGGTGGATACCTAGGCACACAGAGGCGAAGAAGGACGTGGTTACCGACGAAATGCTCCGGGGAGTTGGAAGCAGACTATGAGCCGGAGGTATCCGAATGGGGCAACCCTATGTACTACCTGCTGAATATATAGGCAGGAAAGAGCCAACCCAGCGAATTGAAACATCTTAGTAGCTGGAGGAAGAGAAATCAATTAAGAGATTCCCTCAGTAGTGGTGAGCGAAAGGGGAAAAGCCTAAACCAGTTGGTTTACTGACTGGGGTAGTGGGACAGCGATATCGAATCTAGAGGTTAGACGAAGCAGCTAAATACTGCACCAAAGAAGGTGAAAGTCCTGTAGTCAAAAGCTGAAGGATAGTAGCTGAATCCCGAGTAGCATGGGGCACGAGGAATCCCATGTGAATCAGCGAGGACCACCTCGTAAGGCTAAATACTACTGTGTGACCGATAGTGAACCAGTACCGCGAGGGAAAGGTGAAAAGAACCCCGGGAGGGGAGTGAAATAGAACATGAAACCATCAGCTTACAAGCAGTGGGAGTCCGATTCAACGGATGACCGCGTGCCTGTTGAAGAATGAGCCGGCGACTTATAGGCACTGGTAGGTTAAAGCGAGAATGCTGGAGCCAAAGGGAAACCGAGTCTGAAAAGGGCGATAATCAGTGTTTATAGACCCGAACCCTGGTGATCTAACCATGTCCAGGATGAAGCTTGGGTAACACCAAGTGGAGGTCCGAACCGACCGATGTTGAAAAATCGGCGGATGAGGTGTGGTTAGGGGTGAAATGCCAATCGAACCAGGAGCTAGCTGGTTCTCCCCGAAATGTGTTTAGGCGCAGCGGTAATGATTATATTTGGGGGGTAAAGCACTGTTTCGGTGCGGGCTGGGAGACCGGTACCAAATCGAGACAAACTCAGAATACCCAAAGCACACATTGCCAGTGAGACAGTGGGGGATAAGCTTCATTGTCAAGAGGGAAACAGCCCAGACCACCAGCTAAGGTCCCCAAATCATCGCTAAGTGAGAAAGGAGGTGAGAGTGCATAGACAACTAGGAGGTTTGCCTAGAAGCAGCCACCCTTGAAAGAGTGCGTAATAGCTCACTAGTCAAGCGCTCTTGCGCCGAAAATGAACGGGGCTAAGCGATGTACCGAAGCTGTGGGATTTGTTGAAAAATAAATCGGTAGGGGAGCGTTCCGTGGTAGGGAGAAGCAGTAGCGGCAAGCAGCTGTGGACGAAACGGAAGTGAGAATGTCGGCTTGAGTAGCGCAAATATGTGTGAGAATCACATACCCCGAAACCCTAAGGGTTCCAGAGCCAGGTTCGTCCGCTCTGGGTTAGTCGGGACCTAAGGCGAGGTCGAAAGGCGTAGTCGATGGACACAGGGTGACTAATCCCTGACTAAGGTATGGGAGCATTGCTAGGGACGCATGAAAGATAGCTACACCCTGATTGGTTTGGGAGGAGTTTACGAACTCCGAGTAGTGATTCGATTGTGCCAAGAAAAGCTAGGAATGTGATGAACATATCTTACCCGTACCCGAAACCGACACAGGTAGGGAGGTTGAGAATACCAAGGGGCGCGAGATAACTCTCTCTAAGGAACTCGGCAAAATGGCCCCGTAACTTCGGAAGAAGGGGTGCCCACGAGAGTGGGTCGCAGTGAAGAGATCCAGGCGACTGTTTACCAAAAACACAGGTCTCCGCAAACTCGAAAGAGGAGGTATGGGGGCTGACGCCTGCCCAGTGCCGGAAGGTTAAGGAAGCTGGTCAGCGAAAGTGAAGCTGGCGACCGAAGCCCCGGTGAACGGCGGCCGTAACTATAACGGTCCTAAGGTAGCGAAATTCCTTGTCGGGTAAGTTCCGACCCGCACGAAAGGCGTAACGATCTGGATGGTGTCTCAGAGAGAGACTCGGCGAAATAGGAATGTCTGTGAAGATACGGACTGCCTGCACCTGGACAGAAAGACCCTATGAAGCTTTACTGTAGCCTGGAATTGTGTTCGGGCTTCGCTTGCGCAGGATAGGTGGGAGGCAAAGAGATATTCCTTGTGGGGAATATGGAGCCAACGGTGAGATACCACTCTGGCGAAGCTAGAATTCTAACCTCGCACCCTTACCGGGTGTAGGAACAGTTTCAGGTGGGCAGTTTGACTGGGGCGGTCGCCTCCTAAAAAGTAACGGAGGCGCGCAAAGGTTCCCTCAGCACGCTTGGAAACCGTGCGGCGAGTGTAAAGGCATAAAGGGAGCTTGACTGCAAGAGTGACCACTCGAGCAGGTACGAAAGTAGGCCTTAGTGATCCGACGGCGCAGCGTGGAATGGCCGTCGCTCAACGGATAAAAGTTACTCTAGGGATAACAGGCTGATCTCCCCCAAGAGTCCACATCGACGGGGAGGTTTGGCACCTCGATGTCGGCTCATCGCAACCTGGGGCGGAAGTACGTCCCAAGGGTTGGGCTGTTCGCCCATTAAAGCGGTACGTGAGCTGGGTTCAGAACGTCGTGAGACAGTTCGGTCCATATCCGGTGCAGGCGTAAGAGCATTGAGAGGAGTCCTCCTTAGTACGAGAGGACCGGGAGGAACGCACCGCTGGTGTACCAGTTATTGTACCCACAGTAGACGCTGGGTAGCCAAGTGCGGAGCGGATAACCGCTGAAAGCATCTAAGTGGGAAGCCCACCTCAAGATGAGTGCTCTCACTACAAATGTAGGTAAGGTCACGGGCAGAACACCCGTTGATAGGCTCTATGTGGAAGTGCAGTAATGCATGAAGCAGAGGAGTACTAATAGACCGAGGGCTTGACCTCATCAATCATTGGTTATTTCGCGTTACTTGCAGTCTTCAGGGTTTTGTTGACAGTTAACTGTTAACCGTTAACCGTCAACCAACCACAAGTTTTCCTGGTGTCTATTGCGCTGTGGAACCACACTGACTACATCCCGAACTCAGAGGTGAAACGCTGCTGCGGCCACGATAGTCTAGGGGTTGCCCTACGCCACAATAGCTCGATGCCAGGTCTGTTTTTAATAAACAAAGCCTCTCCAATAGTGTATGGAGGGGCTTTTATTATTTTTATTGCTCAATAAATTAGACGCACAAGCCAAAACTATACCATTCAACAGTGTATGAAGCATATCTGGAGGTGGTGCTACTTGTGACAAGATAAGATAGGGGTAAACTTTTATAGTAAAAATGACTAATAAAAAATGCTAGAGTGGCATTAAAGTAATATTTGAAGCCTGTAAATCAATCTTGTGATTCCTTCTGCCTTCAACCAAAGACTACAAGACTTAGCAGACAACGTTGATAAAGACTTTAAACTTCTTAAGGAATTTGAGGATGTACTCCGCTACGAAACTAATCCTCGTGTGAAAGCTGGCTATCGTATGGATATTGAGCAGCTACGAGAGTCAGCAAGTCGTTACCAGCATGAATATGAACAACTTAAACAATATCTAGCTACTAGTACAGTACGGCGGAAATAAGCAGACCATTAAATAGCCAAAACTTTGCTCTTATATGTCCACTTAAAAGGTTTAGCCATTGTTTGATTAAAGTAGTCGATAAACTTGAGGATTCGATTTTTCAAATCATCCTGACTGACGAAACTGGCTCTTCTGAGTAACTTGCGAACCAAAATACTGAACCAAATCTCAATTTGATTGAGCCAAGAGGAATGTTTAGGTGTGTAATGAAACACAATCCGGTGTGTTGGATCACTCAAAAAAGCAGTGCGGGATTTCATTGATTTAAGGATGCCACTTTCTCCCTTAATACCCAGGTCAATATTCAAACCTTCAATTTGTGCAACTAAACGAACTAGAGACTCAGACTGATGAGTGTTAAGGCAGTCCATAATCAGATGCCATTTTTTAGCATCACTGTCAGTTTCAATTGTTCGGCGAACATGAAGGGCAAAATCAACTTCCGTTCTGGTATCTGAACAAGTCGGCTGGACAATTTGACCAGTGGCAACATCAAAGCTGGCAATTAAGCTTTGCGTGCCGTGACGAATATACTCAAATTCCCTTCTTTCGACTTTGCCTGGTCGCACAGGTAAGTCTTTTTCTAAGCGCTCAGTAGCTTGAATTCCTGTCATTTCATCAATGGATATTGTACGTTCTCCCTGAAGATGCCGCTCAATCGCATTGATGTATAAACCAGTAATATCTTCAACTTTTGCGTCAAATTCTTCGTCCTCAGGGGGGGGTTAACCAGTAGCGGCTCTGGTGAGGTTTAAGTTCTGCTTCTTCAAGTAATCTTCCAACATGGCGGACAGATATGCTTTCAATAATTCCAAGTTTGATGATTTCGTTCGCTAGTTCTCTTGCTGTCCAATGACTTATTGGTCTTCCATAATCGGATGGTGGGGAACAAGCTAATGCAAACAACTCGATTACTTGTTCCATACTAAACTTCGGGCGTGCGCCAACACGCTCAGAGTCTTGTAATCTCTGCTCAATTGATAATTCTTTCCCCTCAGTTTCCAACCACCGATTTCGCCATAAACGCGCCGTTTGACGATTTATGTCTAAATTTCGGGCGATTTCACGATGATTTTGACCCTCTGATCCCATGACAATTATTTTGGCTCGTAGCGCTATCTGTTGCGGCGTGTTGTGTCTGTTTATCAACTGTTGGAGTTGATCCCGCTCGCCATCGCTTAAATTTAATATTTTAGGATTTAATCTAGCCACACCTTGATTCCTTAATCCGCGCCCAAAACGGGTTTTAACCTGATTATTTATTCTCCCACCAATATGGTCTATTTATTTATGCCGTGTTGTACTAGTGAATCAGTAGCAAAGATGGATGATATAGAAACACAGTTGCATCAGATGGATGCCAAGCTGAACCTTTTATTAAATGTTCAGGATGCTATCTCTGTCAGCCTGAATCAAATGCGCCAATCATTTTTGAAACGCTATGATGCTGCCGAAGAAGTGATTATTGCATCAATTGTACAGCAGCTTAGCCAAAACCAATTAGCTATGATTCAAACTTTACTGGATGCTTTAGAAGCTAATCAACTTTCAGAGCCAGAAATGCAACAAATGTTGGCCATATTGGAAAAGCGTATCCCTTCTTTACTTCCCAGCCAAGCAGCAGTTGTGGAAGTTATTAAAGCACCTGAGCTAGATGCCAAGCATAAATTGAAAGTTACTCTACCTATAGTTCCTTTTCTAATTGATTATGAAGGTGAGTTGGAACTAGGAAGCGGTTTCAACATCAAATCAGCTTGGGAACGCTTAATGTCCAAATTACGAAATAAGTAAGCAATGGATTTGCGTCAATATCTGGAAGAACAATTGAGCAAAGATTTTCAACTGCTGAAAGCACTAGAAGATAGGCGACGTTCTGAGGATGATCCACGCCGTAAGCTTAAGTTGAATGATGATATCGAAGAAATAAAGAAGCAGATTTGTGCTCGCCAAGTAGAGATAAATTCACTAGGAATTACCTCTTCTATTATTTTACCTTCTTCAGAATTACCAACAGAAGAATTTGGGATACAGAGAGTTACGGATAATGTGAGTTTAGTTAAAAATAAACTTATGCCAGTGCAACCTAATCAAGGTATTAAAATCTTCTTTTCTTATGCTCATGAAGATGAAAAACTTCGTAATAACTTAGAGAAACACCTAGCTCTTTTACAGCGTCAAGGAGTGATTACAGGATGGTACGATCACAAAATTGGAGCAGGAAGAGAATGGCAAAATGAGATAGATCAACACTTAAATAGATCTCAGATCATTTTGCTGCTTATAAGTGCAAATTTTATTGCTTCAGATTATTGCTGGGATGTTGAGGTAAAACGAGCTATGGAACGTCATAAAGCTCAAGAAGCCAGAGTTATTCCTGTAATTCTTGACTCTGTTGATTGGCAGAGCGCACCATTTGGGAAACTTCAACCTCTTCCTAAAGGTGGTAAACCTGTCAAAAAGTGGGGAAATCGTAATGATGCATTTTTAAACGTGGCTGAAGGTATCCGAATAGTAACAAAGGAGCTTACAGAAAATTTATAGATACATTCAGATTATGCTTTTTTAATGAAAAATAGATAAAGTACTCAAGCTTAAAGAATAAATCATGCAAATAATAATTACTAGTTGATTTAAACGTAGTAAGTTATCAGTATAATGCGATCTACTAAAGTTATTGAACTTTTTTATTGTTGTTCTGATGCCGAGCAAGATGAACAAATGCGGCAACAACTTGAGGATCACCTTAGTATTTTGAAGCGGCAAAATGTGATCACGGGATGGCACAAAGGGATGATCAGTCCTGGGAAAGATTGGGAAAATGAGATTGATACTCACTTAAAGAGCGCAGATATAATTTTGCTGTTGATTAGTTCCGACTTTATAGCTTCCGATTATTACTGGGAAGTTGTGATCAAGCAGGCTATGGAACGACATAAAGCTAAACAAGCTCGTGTCATTCCTGTTCTCCTTCGGCCATATGATAATTGGAAGGCCATTTTTGGTAATATTAAAGCATTGCCTAAGGGTGAAAGACCTGTTACTAAATGGAAACCCTATGATGAAGCTTTTAAAAGTATTGCTGAAGGTATCCGTGAGACAGTTGAAGAAATCCAAGATTCTTTTTTTCCTATTAAAAAATTTATTATACAGACTACAGGAGTTTTTCTACCTGTCACGAAGTTTATTGGCAATATTTTAATAAAGATAGCAAGTACAACCTTTTGTTTATTATTTAAGCCATCAAGGGTTTATCGACGACGTAGAGCTACAATTATACCTTTTGGACAGTTGATTGTACTTATATTAATAAGTAGTATATTCTTAATTCCTTATATATCGAACATCTTAGGGAAGCCTTTGTTCAAACATAATACAACTTCTGAATCAAGAAAGAAAGTGAACCATATAGGCTGGATTTGGATAGGAACTGTTAACAGTGGCTCAGATGGTTTGTCTGTTGGGAAAAGACTGATTAAAACAGCAAATACTAATTTACTTCCTAGTATTGATCCTCCTGTTATTCCATCACCAGGAGCAGTCGTGAAAGTTAAATATAAAGTGAATTTAAGAAAAGAAAAAACATTGTCATCAAATCCACTAGTTGAACTTCAACCAGGCGAAAAACTACTCATACTCAAAGTAGAATCCTTTGAAAGCGCTAACCAGAGTTCAGGAAAAATTAAGCTGAGGGCGCAAGTTCGTAAATGTACTCAAACTTGCAATCCTTGACAATTAGCTTATGGAATTGTAAGGGACTAGTTTTTTCTCTTGGAAGATAGTCTTCTGAAGAAATATAACTAGAATTTAGACTTGCAATCATGTGCAAAAACCTTGGGTGATGCTTGATATCTAGTTTAAGAGGATCTGAGGGCTTAACCTGCGGAGGTTGCATTTTGATAAATCTAGCTATTGCTAGATGCGCTAATAGCCTAAAAAGCTATAATCTACCTCTGTTGATTCGAGAAATAGACTTGTGGATGCAATATTAGAGCGATCGCACGCACTCAAACAAACCATAGTAGATTTTGTGCTGGAAGCAGAAGGCGATTTAGCACAAGCGCTGGAAAGCTATGCTGCTGGAAATTTACGCAGTGGGAATGGGAACATTACCCAGCAAGACTTGGTGATTGACAGCTTTATTACCGAAGGAAAAGTTGGTGATCACTCTCCGTTAGAATTGTTTATAGACAGTTATCCTGATTTACAAGAAAGCGATCGCAATCTTATTAGCAGTTGGCATGGTAGTTTTATGGGCTTATTTGCCATCACGGAAATTTTACCTGATGGCTTTGAGGTAACAAACTGGCTTACAGATAAACATTACATTGTTAAGCCCAATAATCCTAAAACTCTACAAGAAATATCACGATTGAAAGAAGGAGAAATATTACTTACCCGGATTTCTCCGGTTACTGATAGTTACTGGACATTTTTTGGTAACTATACAATTATGGGTAAATTGGGTAAACCAAAACTGGCTGTCGCTATTGGTAATTTTAAAGAAAACTATAAAAATCATCTTTACAGCGATGCTCCCGATTTACTAGCAGAAGCTTGGAATTCTGTTGTCCAATACCATGAGCAGTTTGTAGAATTTTTTGGACAGGATGAAATTACATTACCGGGATATCAACTCAATAAAAAAATTGCTGAATTTCAAGAAGTAATTACAGAAAAATTACTAGCAAATACAGGTATAGATACTTCCAAACCCTTAGCTGAGATGGCACAGGAAGCTGGTATCGACCAAGAAGAAATTAAAGCAGCAGTTAAAGAAATGGGTGCTGACTCTAATGTAGCCTCGCAGATATTTAACAATAATGGCAGCAGTAAAATGGTCATGCCAAAGGTTGATTTACCTGCTGAACTCAAAAAAGCCGAACAAGTTACAGCAATTTCCCATCCCCGTTGGGGACAAATATTTTTACCAACATATAGTAAATTCAAAACAATTTTATCAGCGGAAAATTGGCAGAGCATTGAAGGCGCTGAGAAACTAATTCGCTTTTATCTGGAAGATAAGAGTATCAATGCTTTTATCTGGCATCGATTAGCTCAAGAGTATCCCACATCATTAGAAAACTTGTTACAAACTTTTCTGCAACGTCCAGATTTTAGTCTAGCAAATGATTTGGATTCACTTCTACAAGAATTCGGTAAACCTCTAGAACCAGATTTACCAGAAATTGCTAGTGTTCCTGTACATCTGCATAACTTATTTCAAGCAGCCATAGCAGAAGTGCAGAAATCTAAGCCTCAAAGTAAAGGTCAAAAAAAAGCAGCAAAGGGTTTCAAATAATGTATAGAAATCTGGTTTGATTGCTGAAATTACTTGTGTAACTAGGGACAGGGAACAGGAAAGAAATAATAAAGGTCTACCTAACTCTGCAACCATTCAATATCATGCCTATCTCAGGAGTAAATTCCTGAGTACAAAAATGATTTGACTTTTGACTGAGCCATATTCCAGTCCATACAGTTTCTCAAACCTGCGTACATTATTAAGAAATTTAAGTATATTTTTTCCAAATTCGGAAAACCAGTAGTATCATTTGAAGCATCTATTGTCAAGAAATCCTTATCTGGCTGCATCAGAATATGACAAATTCCAACCAAATTCTATCTAGCGAAGGCATTCTCAAGACTAATTCTACTAACACGAATATAGTTAATATTCGTTCAGCACCCGTAATTAAAGAAGGTAACGTCATTCGCCAAGGTAAATCAGGCGATCGCGTCAAAATTATAGACAAGCAAAAGCCCTCAGGGGATACTCGGACTTGGTACAAAGTGCAATTTGGTAAACAAGCAAATGAAGTCGGCTGGGTGCGTGAAGATGTGATCTCAGTTGTTCCCGCCAAGCCTGCGCCTGATAAAAATCCTTCAGAAGCAGATACATTAGTGCATTTTGTGACCGAAACTAAAACTGTGAGAGTTCACGGTAAAGGTCAAGCATATATAAATGTGTACGACAACAAGAGCGAAACTACAAATAGCGCTCCAGCAGCAAAGTTACCTAAAACCGAAACTAATAATCTCTGGACAACCTACATAGCATCTAAGGATGGATATACTTATCAAGTCCGCTTTATTCCTGGTGCTGACACGGAACTGACAATTATTCAGAACAATAAAGTTGTTTTACAACAGAAAGGTTTTCGTGCGGATGGTACTGAGTACCGACCAAAATAATTAAAATTCAAAATTTGTAGAGACGCGATTAATCGCGTCTCTCAATGATGCGTTACGGCGGGTATGATGGCCAGAAATGGCGCTATGTGCCGTAACACACTACCTCAAATAATGAAGTAGCTTATTGTCCCTTTGTCTGAGTTGCAACGGTTAATACTTGCGGTGGGGAAGCATCTGGTGGATAAAGAAAGTCTACTTGTACTAATCTGCGATCGCCTGCTGGCATATTTAATAAAGTTAGGGGTTCTCCAGCTTGGCCTCTAGTTTGCATTAAGTGGACAAACTTGGTTTGTGGCTTACCGCGATCGTCGTTGTAACGCACTCGTACTGTCCCACGGAAAAATACTTGCTTTGCGGGTGTATTGAAAAAGCGTAGTCCTGGTTTGACTAACTGGTCTTCTTTTAGTGGTGTTTGAACGGACACACTTACAGTCTGGGGAGTTTGAGTATTGTTATACAACGGCAATTTGAGACTATATTGAATGCCGTAATTACCATGAGCGCGGTATGCGGTGTCAGGATAGCGTACCAACATCTGAGCGCTTTGAATTTGATTGGTTCCCAAAGTACCACCATGCACGGTACTCAAAGCGTAGGAAAAGGCTTGACCCGGTTGAGGAATCGTTAAATATTTAGCTTTAGGCTCATCTACTAATAAGGCGCGCCACTGAGAACCACTAGCAACTCCCGCTACACGTCCGTAAATTCTCGGTTTACCAGTCTCTTCTAAAGGTGTGGGAGTTTTATCTCTGGGGCCAGCTACATCACTATTGTTGAGTAAATTTTGCCACTCTTCTAAATTTGGGGCACGTTCGCTACCATCGGGATTTGTTTGTGCAAACATGGCGAGGCTAGCTGCATAAACTGTACCATTACTGCGTAGCCGCATTAATGTCGAGCGACCATTTAAAGGTGGGGTAAGTCCTTTCACAGGAATTGGCAGATTTAATAACATCTGACTTCCTTTTGGGGGAATCACAATTTGAGCCGGAAAGATTTCTTGTCGTCGTCCTCGCAGGACATCACTAGTAACGCGATCGCCTGGGCCTGCGTAAACTGTACCTAAAGTGTTTTCACTGAATGATGGTAACGAAATAAAAGGTGCATCTGGCTGACTTAAATAAGTTGCTCCTTGCAGCACATTAATAGTTACTGGTGTTGCACCAGGATTATGCAAGATAATTCCTAAATATAGCGAGCGTAAATTTTCTTGTGGTTCAGCTCTAGCTATATGGTGAGCAAAAATATCAAATCTTCCTTGAAAGGGAAAATTTAAATGAGCTGTTGGTACTTTTTTGCTATCTGGAGGAAAAGTGGAGAGTAAAATCCCTTCCTTTAAGACTAGTTCTGGACTATTGCTATTAAATACTGGAACTGTATCAAGATTACCTGGTAAAGGACGAACAACTTGCGGTTGTACTACTTCTTCTGGTGGTGGTGTAGGCGAAATTGATTGAGCAAGTGTCAAACTTAGTAACAATGGCAACATAAATTTAACTATTTTTTCCTCCATAAAGACGCGGGCAAATTTATGAAAGTGCCAGTTTGTTAATAATTAATACGAAATCTGCAACAATGTTTACCAAATTTTCGTGATTTAAAACTGGAACATGGACAAAAATGCAATTTGCCTGCAGTTGGGATTGGTGTAAATGATCCAATACTGAATAATAAAGACCTTCGCAGACAAATTTACCGCAGTCGTGACTAATCTCAATTCCCCTTGCTCCAGAAATTAATTGTTTTATATCCACACCTGTTTGCAAAACACTTTCTGCACTAGTTGCACAAACTTCTACAGTTAATTGCATTCGACTTGCAGCCATTCCACAGCAGATAATACAATCCGGTTGGAGTTCATTGATTTTTTGAATTACAACATTACTAGCAAGCTGCACATCTACAGGTAAATGACGTAAATAAGTCAAATGATGAGGTAGTGTTTCTAGTTTGGTGACTTCAAGTAATAAATCATCGGAAGAATTTGACTGTTGATCTGCGAGCCAAGTGTCAAAAGAAGTTAATAGAAATCTTTTCTTCATAAGAAATATTATTTAAAATAGAATTACTCTCCATAATAAATTTACAAGGAGCAGGTCAATGCCAGTGATTGCGGTCGTAGATTATGATATGGGAAATTTACATTCAGTTTGCAAAGGCTTGGAAAAAGCTGGAGCAACTCCTAAAATCACTCATTCTTTTAAGGAATTAGAACAAGCAGATGCAGTAGTTTTGCCAGGAGTTGGAGCATTTGATCCAGCCATGCAACACCTGCGTGCCCGTGGTTTAGAACAACCTATTAAAGATACGATCGCATCAGGTAAACCTTTTTTGGGTATCTGTTTGGGATTGCAAATTCTGTTTGAATCGAGTGCCGAAGGTACACAACGAGGACTCGGAATTGTCAAAGGAACAGTTAAAAGGTTTCGTCCAGAACCAGAAATTACAATTCCTCACATGGGTTGGAATCAGCTGGAAATAACTCAGCCAAAAAGTATTATGTGGGAGCATTTGCCTGCGAATCCTTGGGTTTATTTTGTTCATTCTTACTATGTTGAACCAACAGATCCGCAAATTAGCGCAGCAACAGTTACCCACGGGACGCAAAGAGTTACAGCTGCGATCGCTCGTGATAATCTGATGGCAGTGCAATTTCACCCGGAAAAATCATCTAATATTGGATTGCAAATCCTATCTAATTTTGTTGCTCAAGTCCGCGAACAAGTAGCAGCATAATACAATTTAGTTGTCTGTCAGTTGTTATTTGTTCTTTGTCATTTGTCTTTGTGCAATGACTAATGATCGATGAACAATGACTAATGGCTCATAACTAATGACTAATGGCTCTGAGAATTTACGGAAATCGTCAGTTAAAAACTTTACCTGGTAAAGATACCAGACCTACTAGTGCGCGGGTACGAGAGGCTGTCTTTAATATTTGGCAGGAAAGAATATTTGGGTGTCGTTGGCTAGATTTGTGTGCTGGTAGCGGTTCAATGGGCGCAGAGGCTTTGTGTAGAGGAGCCAGCTTAGTAGTCGGTATTGAACAATCGAGCCGCGCCTGTAACATCATTCAACAGAATTGGCAGCGAGTAGCGAGTGCTGACCAAGAATGGAAATTGTTGCGGGGAAATGTACTCCAACAGTTAAAAACCTTATCAGACCAAAAATTTGACAGAATTTATTTTGATCCGCCCTATGCTAGCGGATTATATCAACCAGTTTTAGAAGCGATCGCAAACTACCAGCTTTTAGATGCTGAAGGCGAAATTGCGGCTGAACATAGTGCCCAAGATTGGACTCCACCAGTCATTGCTAACTGGGAAATTTGCCGCCAGAAAGTCTATGGAAATACTGCTTTGACGTTTTATAGGATGATCGAGTGATTCAGGGGAAGGGGACAAGGGGACAAGGGGGAAAACGAGAAATTCCCATTACCTATCACTAATTACCCAGTCCCCAGTCCCTAATCCCTAACCTCCCAGTTCAGTGGGACGCTTGTATTGCTTGTAGGCAGCGTAAAACAGACCAGAGAGTGTAACCACAATTAGACCAAGGACGATACCTGAGAGCAGGGGTTCAACCACTGTAAATCTCCTCTTTGCAATTATTAAACATTTGTTTCCTGTTTTTGATTTTACCAAATTCGGGATGAATGCCGCTCTCTACAGCATTTTTGGAGAATGAATCATCAAAGTAAAACTGGCATTCATGCTTGCAGTGAGCATCAAGAACTTTTAAGCTATGTGTAGGAAATGAAAAATTCTTAGCACACCTACAACTTTCACAACAAACCTTTTGGATAACCAGATTACCAAACCTGAAAATTTAATTCAGAGGATCGCTTTGCTGGCTCTTGCCGTAATGCTAGCAATCACTTTGGGCATTTTTGGTGTTCAGATGGTGCAAGCTTCCGATCCTTATGTGAAAAATGTTCTATCCTTAACTGGAGATCCAGTTCAAGGTAACGCTATTTTTCAAATCAATTGTGCTGGTTGTCATGGCTGGCAAGCCGATGGGCGAGTAGGCCCCAGCTTGCAAGGTGTATCCAAGCATAAGTCGCGTTATGGACTGATTCGCCAAGTGATTAGTGGTGAAACACCACCGATGCCAAAGTTTCAGCCTAGTGCCCAAGAAATGGCAGATCTTTTGAGCTATTTAGAGTCTTTATAGCCCAAATTTGAGAAATTATTGCTTGGTATGAACTATATTAAGGCTAAAAGGCGATCGCTCTCACCATATATAAAGACTGGCAATTTTACCTTAAAAATTTTTAACTGAAGAAAGTCAAAAACTCTGTACAGCAAAGATTGTAGTAGGTGGAAATGCTTGCTGGATTTGCGCTGTCTATTTAGATGTGTTTTACATTATTAGTTAAGGTGCAAAGTTGCTGACTATACTGCACTTGTGCTTGCCTAGTAACCTTGGTATTATCTTCGCCTAAACTTCATAATAGGCTGCATATTTTTGAAATTAGAATTGTATTGGGTATAACAGAGGGGCAACTGATAGCCAGTTTTGGGTTTGAGATTAACAATCTTTACCAAAAGGTTGTTCCAGACCTAGAAAACATGACTATCTAACTCAAAATAGTATAAAGGATTACTAGTAAAATGCCTTTAGCATGATTTATGTAGGGTCTGGTTGAACAGTATATACAACCAAAGAGTGTAAAATTCTACAAAACATATATTTTGATATATATAAAAGCTAATGACTGAAGTACTAAGAATTGGTAACCGTACAATCACGAATGACGAACTAATTCCCTTACTGGCAGGCTATCAAATGCTGCCACAGTTGCGAAGGGAATTAATTATCGATGATGCGATCGCATCCATAGATTGTACCCCGGAAGAAATCGCTGCTGCTCAACAACAGTTTTTCGCTGAAAGACAGTTAACATCCGAAGCCGATGTCAAAGCATGGATGGAATATCAGGGATTGAGTCCAAAGCAACTAGCAGATTTGACGGTGCGGAAGCTGAAAGTAGAAAAATTTAAGCAAGAAACTTGGGGTAAAAAGCTAGAAGCGTATTTTTTCCAGTCGAAAGCAAAACTGGATAAAGTAATTTATTCTTTGCTACGCACCCAAGATATGGGAATCGCTCAAGAACTCTACTTCCGCATTCAAGCCAAAGAGCAATCCTTTGCAGATGTAGCACGAGAATATTCTAAAGGCCCAGAGGCGCAAACAGGCGGATTAGTTGGGCCAATTGAACTCAACCAACTCCATCCAGCAATGGCGCAATTACTGGCTAACAATCAACCAGGGCAAGTTTTACCCCCGACTCGCATCGCTGAATGGTTTGTGATTGTGCAGTTAGAGAAATTTATCCCAGCACAACTAGATGAACCAATGAAAGCACGGCTGCTCAATGAACTGTTTGAAGGTTGGATACAAGAACAGCAAAAACAAATGATGACTCCAGCCGTTTCTCTCAGCAGCTAAATTGAGTAGAGAAAATTAGGAGAAGGAATTTAAATTAAAATTGATTACTTAGCTTTGGAGGTAAAGTTCCTTTCAGGAGCTTTACTTCGCTCATGATTTAGTAATTTTTTACACAGTCGTTGATATCTAAACTGAGAATTTAAACTATAAACTATGCTGAATTTTTATAAGGTCACTGCTTTGGCTTTAACAAGTTTAAGTTTTTACAGTGTCAGTATATCCACATTATCAACATCTGCACTTGCTGGGGAACCCATTATTGATAGAAACTGCCGCTATCATGTAAGAACACAAGAAGTATTGCGGCAAATACCACAACGGAATCAAGCTAGAGTATTATCAACATCTCAGTTTCAAGTTAATAATCAAAAATACGTTCTACAATTACTAAAATTTCCCAATTCTAAAGGGGTTTTATGTCTTTGGAAACCTCATGCTCGGCTACCGGAAAGATTAAGAGATGTGTCGATTATTCAAGACAAGGTGATTGGAAAACTTGAAAAACATCCCAAGCAACCAGCAACTTATATAGTTACAGTCAAAGGTGATGAATCAGGAGATATATTAAACACGGCTTATAGATTAAACCTGACTAATCCCGAAAAACCAAAGGTGACACCGTTAATCAGAGTGTACAAAAAATAGATGAGTGATTTGGTTTGATGCTACGCGATCGCATCTTTTCACTGTACTTCAGCAGTGGCCAATCATAAATGATGCGATCGCCCCAACTCACATATCATTAACTAAACTGTTGAGCATAAAATCTTGCATAGCGGCGTTGAAATGCCAAAAGTTCCTCGTGGGTTCCAGATTCGACAATTTGTCCTTGTTCAAGTACTAAAATGCGATCGCATCTTTTTACTGTACTTAATCTATGAGCAATAATAAATACAGTGCGACCTTTCATCAGCCTTTCTAAAGCTTCCTGTACCAAGGCTTCTGACTCTGAATCTAAGGCTGATGTGGCTTCATCTAGTATCAAAATTTGCGGGTTAAGGAGCACAGCACGGGCGATCGCAATTCTTTGTCTTTGTCCCCCTGATAAATTTACTCCACGCTCACCAACCAAAGTATCATAACCTTCTGGTAGCTGGGTAATAAAATTGTGGGCATTAGCAATTTTCGCTGCGGCTTCCACTTCTGATATTGCAAAGGAATCTTGCCCAAAGGCAATATTTTGAGCAATTGTGCCAGAAAACATGATAGTTTCTTGGGGAACAATGCCAATTTGTCGCCGCAGGCTATAAAGCGTGACATCGCGAATATCGACATCATCAATCAATATTTGCCCAGATTCCGGATCGTAGAAGCGGGGTAGCAGATTTACAAATGTGGTTTTACCAGCACCAGAAGCACCCACAAGGGCGATCGCTTCTCCTGGTAATGCTAATAAATTAATATTTTTTAAGACAGATTCACCTGCTTTGTAGGCAAAGGAAACATGGCGATATTCTACCTTGCCTTGCACAGGTGGGAGGGCGATCGCATTCGGCTTTTCTAAAACTGTGGGTTGAATTGCTAATAATTCAAAAACTCGGTCAATGGATGCCTCGCCCTGCTTAAATTCGTTGTAATTATTAGTAGTATGACCGATGGGGTCAATTAACAATGCTGCTGCTGTGAGGTAGCTGAAAAACTCGCCTACAGTTAAGTTGCGTTGCGAGATTTGCCATCCTCCCACTAACAATAATGATAAAGCACTTAAAGCTTCGAGGAAGCCGATAATGGGGATTTGAATGGCTTTGAGGCGTTCGGCTGAATATTTAGCTTTGAGGCTGTGTTCTGCTTCATGGCTAAACCGCACCATTTCGTAGGTTTCGGCGGCAAAAGCTTGGACTAACCGAATCCCACTAAATACTTCTGTGAGGATAGCCGATAAACTAGAAACCCGATTTTGACTGCGACGAGAATATTTTTGTAACCTTTCGCCAAACCAACCAATCAAAATCCCCATTAATGGGGCTACAATCACCGTTGCGAGGGTGAGCTGCCAATTCAAGTAAATCATATAGATGGGAATTGCCAGCAATTGCAACACACAGGGGATTAAATCGTGAAATATTTTATTGACTACTTCCCCAATCCTGTCAATATCCTCAGTCAAGCGGTAAGATAAATCACCTGCTTTGGCGGTTTCAAAATAGCTGAGGTTAAGTTTTTGCAGATGTCCGTAAACTTGCTTACGGAGAAGAAACGCTACTCTTAAAGCAGCTTGCGCCATGTAGATATCTTGCACAGACTGAAAAAAGCCACGTACCAGAAATACTACAGCACAGATGCCAGCTAGTTGTGCGATCGCTACTACATTACCCTCTCCAAAGGGCGTTGCCAATTTACCCGCGAGATTGATGAGTGTTAATGTCGCCAGCACATATCCGATAATGCCGATAAATCCTTTGGTGATGGTTTGCCACTGGGTTCGGATATAAGGTAGCAGTTGCCAATAATTAGATCGCGTTTTCAAGCTGTCACATCCACAATAATTTCTTTCTTTGTTTGACGCTATCAGTTTTTGTGGAGTTTCTGAATAGTTAGGCGAAAAAAAATAGTCAAAGAAGGCTGTTCGCCTAGCGTCTCCGATAGGAGAAGTATGAAACCCAACACCATAAATTCTCAGTTTTTTTGTAGGGTGTGTTATGCCGTAGGCTAACGCACCTGTAATAGTTAACAGTAAGCTGTAATTACTTAACCTAGGTGAACATATAAATGAAGTGTATTAATGTATGATTATTAACTAATGATATTTTTAAGTCTTTCATGTTTGAGTGTGATGTTGACAGCAAAAATCACACTATCTACTTAATCTTGTCTTTTACCCAATTTCGGAATGATTTCAACAAAGCAATTTCTCCCATGCTTTTACTTCGCTGAATAAAGCTGCTGATGTCGCTTACTGATACTAAAGGAAAAGCAATACTAAATTCACACTCAACATATTGCCCTTCTAACAATTGATAAAATTTTAAATCTTGCCCGTTATATCTCCATAATTCCTGAACACCCAGTACTGAGTAAATCCCAAATTTATTCACTGAACTATGAGTAATATCAATCTCAATTGCTAAGTCAGGCGGTGGATCGGTTTCTAAATTTAATTTCTCTTTGCCCCTCACTTGCGATTCAGTTTGTATATAGTAGCAATTATCTGGTTCTATACCTCGTTTTGCTATTCGTTGTTTCAATGTTGTAGAGCCAGCACTTTTAATTTCGATTGACAATTCTTCTGCTAAAATCAAAATCAAGCGATCAAATTGAATTTTGGGATTTTCATGTTCAAAAAGTGGAGTCATAATTTCTAAAGTGCCACAGTCATAAGCAAATCTAGAGCCTCTGTCCTCTCCTGTATCTCTGAGTAAGGCTTCAAAGGTATCCCAGCTAATGTTATATAGCACTGTTCTTTGTTCGGCAGGTGTAGACTTGACCAGCATATTACAATAATTCTTCTGTCAGAATGCTAGATAAAATTCCTAAAATTTTACCTATATCATTAATATAATATTCATTCAAATCAATCTCTACCATTTGTCCCAGAAGCTTTAAAAACTTCCAGTTAGTTCCAGTAGTAACAGTTCCATAAATTGTTTGAATATTGTTTCCCTCACGTTCGTTAAACAATTTAGCTGCTATCATTTCTGCAACACACTGACCTAAACCAGCATTGAGATTTTCTTTTTTAGCTTCTACAATCGTTATCACTGGAGCATTAACAATTAATAATTCTGGGGAACGGCTAATAATAAAATCACAATTACCATTTAATCCTTGTGATGTTTCGACAGTAAAATCTATACCTGAAAATAAACTGATTTGATTATTTAAATATTTTCTAATAGCAATTAAGATAGGCGCAATAATCATCTCAGAACGAGATTTCTCTGTATTACTAGCAAGAGCTAAAGGTATATTTTCCTGTAATATTTCTGCGAGTAATGGCGGACAGATAATTTCAGGCACAGATGCAAATATATTAATTTTATCAGCAATAGTTAAGTTAAAAGCTTTTCTAACTTTATCTAAAGTAAAGTCACTGTATGACATTGAATTTACTCCTGTAAATCTTCCCAATTATTAATTTAAATGTAGGGTGTGTTGTCGCGCAGCGCAACGCACCGTCAACAATTCAAGGTATTTAAACCCATTAAAAATTAAATTGTGCCAATTATTAGCCTCATATATAGCTAATAGTTGACACAATTAATTTGAAAATATTGACGATTTTTAGCCGAAGATTCCCGCAAAAAATTCCAGAGTGTCCTTCAACGCCTTGATGAAAATATCAATTTCTTCACGGGTATTGTAGAAAGATAAACTTGCCCGTGCAGTTCCCGCAATATTTAAGTAGCGGTGTAATGGTTGAGTGCAATGATGTCCAGCACGGATGGCTACGCCTTCTTGATCTAATAATGTAGATAAGTCGTTGGCGTGGACTTCGGAAGTTGTAAACGATGCTAAAGCGGCTCTCCCTTCTCCTTTAGCATCTGGCTTGGGGCCGTAAATCCGCACTTGGGGAATTTGTTCTAATTGTTGGAACAAATAAGCTGTTAATTCGGCTTCATAGGCATGGATTTTATCCATACCAATACTAGTAAGATAATCTATAGCTGCACCAAGAGCGATCGCTTCGCCAATTGCAGGTGTACCCGCTTCAAATTTATGGGGTAATTCTGCATAGGTAGAATGGTCTAAATAGACTTCTGCAATCATCTCACCACCACCGAAAAATGGTGGCATAGATTCTAGTAATTCTAACTTGCCATATAAGAATCCTATGCCAGTTGGGGCACACATTTTATGACCGGAGGCTACTAACCAATCACAGTCTATTTCTTGTACATCAATGGGCATATGGGGGACACTTTGGCAAGCATCCATTAAGAATTTCGCGCCGTATCTGTGAGCAATCGTAGCTATTTCTTGGACTGGATTAATACAACCCAAGGTATTAGAAACATGAACCACTGACACCAATTTTGTTTTTTCGGAAATCAGTGATTTAAATTGTTCTAAATCAAAGGTTTCTTCTGGTGTTAGTTCGACAAACTTGAGTACCGCACCCGTTTTTTGTGCCACAAATTGCCAAGGAACAATATTACTGTGGTGTTCCATCACCGAGAGAATAATTTCATCTCCTGGCTGCAAATTGTTCATTCCCCAGCTATAAGCTACCAAATTAATCGCTTCACTCGCGTTGCGGGTGTAGACAATTTCTTGACGCGATGCAGCATTGATAAATTTGGCTACTTTATCTCTAGCACCTTCATAAGCATCGGTAGCTTTAGCACTGAGAATATGGGCACCCCGATGGACGTTGGCATTATACTGCTCGTAATAATCTCGCAGGGTATTTAATACTGGCAGAGGTTTTTGAGAAGTAGCAGCATTATCCAGGTAAACTAAGGGTTTACCATTGACTACCTGACGCAAGATAGGGAAGTCAATACGTACTTGATCGGCTAAGGTTTTGGTAGAAGTAAAAGTCATTGGTAATTAATGATTTGTCATTTGTCCTTTGTCATTTGTCCTTAGTCATTAGATGTCTTAAGACTCTTGACTGTGTTTAACAGACTTTCCCTAAGAGAGGGAACTGGTATTTGATTAATGATTTCAGCAGCAAAAGCGTTAATTAACAAATTTCGGGCGGCGTTTTCATCAATGCCCCGACTTTGCAGATAAAATATTTCATCATCTTCTAACTGGCTAACGGTAGCACCGTGAGCGCATTTGACGTTATCTGCAGTAATTTCTAGTTGGGGTTTGGTATCAACTCTCGCTTTGGATGATAGTAGCAAATTCCGATTTAATTGTGCGGCATCTGTGAGCTGTGCTGGTTTGGGCACAAAAACCTTGCCATTAAATACAGCATGGGCGCGATCGCCTACAATACATTTGTGCAATTGCTTACTTGTACCATAGGGATGATTGAGGGCGATCGCACTGTGAGTATCAGCTAACTGATTGCCAAATATTACCGTCAACCCGTTGAGGGTGGTTTGAGTTTGTTCACCAGTTTGCAAAATCTCTAAATTATGGCGTGACAGCTTGCCACCAAAGCTAATAGCATGACAGCTATAGCGACTATCACGAGCTTGTGCGATCGCAGTTTTACCAATATGGAAAGCCTCTGTACTTTCACGCTCAACTCTTGTGTGACTGACTTCGGCATTCTCAGCTAGCCAAATTTCCGTCACTGCATTGGTGAAGTAAACCGCTTCCTCTGCGTTCTCTGCGCCTCTGCGGTTCGTAAACTCTTCCACCAAAGTCACCTGCGAACCGCTTTCCGCTACCACCAAACAACGTGGCTGCGAAATCGTTGCTTTTTCCCCTGCAACTGTAATAAATAACAAGTGAATTGGCGTTGCAACTGCTACATTCTTCTTCACCAATACCACGGCTGCATCAGTCAAACCAGCAGTATTCAGAGCGGTGAAAACTTCCTGCTGTCCTTCACTTTGGGCTAAATACTGCCGTACCCGTTCTTGTTCAGCCACAGGTAAAGCTGTCAAATTATTGACAACTACACCCGCAGGTAAATCTGCAATTGCAGATAATTCTGGTGCGTACACACCGTTAACAAATACCAAACGACTGTTAGCAGCTTCAGGTAGAGTCAGCGCTGCAATATCTGTAGAGATTAATTGCTTCTCTACCTGGAATTCCAGCTTTCGCAACGCTGACAAATCTGTAAAGCGCCATTCTTCATCGCGGGAGGTGGGAACAGTGGAATGACGCACCACATTCGCAGCAGCTTGGCTAACTTCTTGTAACCAACATGCTGCTGGTTGTGCTGTTACCTGTGCTAATAAGCCACTGAGATACTCATCTCTATCCAGCAAACTCGAAATTGAACTGGGGGAAACTTGAATAGTCATTACACACCCACCTCAACCGCAGCTTCTTCCAGAATCCAGTCGTAACCGCGAGACTCTAACTCTAGCGCCAATTCCTTACCACCAGTAGTAAGAATTCGTCCATGTGCCATCACATGCACAAAGTCAGGCACAATATAGTCGAGTAAGCGCTGATAGTGAGTAATCAAAATTGTGGCATTTTCGGGACTAGCTAAATGGTTAACCCCACCAGCGACAATTTTTAGCGCATCAATATCTAAACCAGAATCGGTTTCATCCAAAATTGCTAACTTCGGTTCTAGTAGCGCCATTTGCAGAATTTCATTGCGCTTCTTCTCACCACCAGAAAATCCTTCATTGACACTGCGGCTGAGGAAAGAGGGATTCATCTTCACCACTTCCAACTTTTCTTCTACCAAATCGTCAAAATCAAAAGCATCCAGTTCTTCTAAACCCTGTGCTTTGCGACGAGAATTATATGCAACGCGCAAGAAATCTAAATTGCTGACACCGGGAATTTCTAGGGGATATTGAAACGCTAAAAATACACCACTTCTCGCCCGTTCTTCTGCTTCCAATTCCAGCAGATTTTGTCCTTGGAAAATTACCTCGCCACCAGTGACTTCATAAGCTGGATGTCCCGCCAATACTTTAGAAAAGGTACTCTTTCCAGAACCGTTCGGCCCCATAATCGCATGGATTTCGCCTGCACGAACTTCCAGATTTACACCCTTCAGAATCGGTGTCCCATCAACTGTAGCTGTCAGATCCTTAACTGACAGTACAACTTCGCTATTTTCCACAATCATGTTCTCTCTCTCTTCTCTCTCTCAGTTCGTAATCAACGGTTCAGTGCGGTTGAATATTAACCAACACTACCTTCTAATTTCAAGCTCAATAATTTATCAGCTTCCACCGCAAATTCCATTGGTAGCTGATTAAACACATCCTTGCAGAAGCCGCTAATCATCATCGAAATAGCATCTTCTGCCGAAATGCCCCTTTGGGCAAAGTAAAATAGCTGATCTTCCCCAATTTTGGAAGTAGAAGCTTCATGTTCTACCTTGGCACTGTTATTTTGTACCTGAATATAGGGGAAAGTATTAGCATGGGCATTATCGCCAATCAGCATGGAGTCGCACTGCGAATAATTTCTCGCACCTTGCGCTTTCGGGTTAACTTTTACCAAACCCCGATAGCTATTGCTGGAGTTACCTGCAGAAATTCCTTTAGAAATAATTGTGCTGCGAGTGTTTTTCCCAACATGAATCATTTTGGTACCTGTGTCGGCTTGCTGCATATTATTTGTCAGCGCCACCGAGTAAAATTCACCCACAGAGTTATCACCAACTAATACGCAGCTAGGATACTTCCAAGTAATCGCTGAACCTGTTTCTACCTGAGTCCAGGAAATCTTGGAATTGACACCCTGACACAAACCGCGCTTGGTAACAAAGTTGTAAATTCCACCTTTACCGTTAGCATCGCCAGCGTACCAGTTCTGCACGGTGGAGTATTTAATTTCGGCGTTATCCAGCGCCACTAGTTCTACCACAGCAGCGTGTAGTTGATTGCTGTCATACATGGGCGCGGTACAACCTTCCAGGTAGGAAACATAGCTACCTTCTTCAGCCACAATCAATGTCCGCTCAAATTGTCCTGTATCACCAGAGTTGATGCGGAAGTAGGTAGACAGTTCCATCGGGCATTTTACGCCTTTAGGAATATAGACAAAAGAACCATCGCTAAATACAGCAGCGTTGAGAGCCGCAAAGTAATTGTCAGCTACCGGAACGACACTACCCAGATATTTTTTGATCAGTTCTGGATGTTCCCGCAATGCTTCAGAAATTGAGCAGAAAATCACGCCATCTTTAGCTAGCTTTTCCTTAAAGGTTGTGGCGACGGAAACGCTATCAAAAATTGCATCAACGGCGACGTTGGCGAGGCGCTTTTGCTCAGATAGAGGAATACCTAACTTTTCAAAGGTTTCTAACAGGGTGGGATCGACTTCATCCAGACTTTCCAGCTTCTGTTTTTTCTGTTTGGGAGCTGAATAGTAGATGATATCCTGGTAATCTATTGGTGGATACTTGACATTAGGCCAAGTTGGTTCTGTCATCTTCAGCCACTGGCGATACGCTCTGAGGCGAAACTCCAGCATAAATTCCGGCTCTTCTTTCTTGGCGGAAATTAAGCGGATAATGTCCTCGTTTAGTCCACGCGGAATAGTGTCGGCTTCAATATCGGTGACGAAGCCGTACTTGTAGGGTTGGTTGACTAAGGTTTTGACAGTGGCACTCATCGGTAGTAATCTCTCGTGTTCTTTAGGATCTCTCTCTAGGAGCGGAGACGGGCTTGGTTTTAGCCGATTCCCATCTCGCGTTACTGAGTGGTTACACGGCTGCTACAATAGGAATTGAGACTAAAACAACAACAATGTTGTTTAATGTATCTTCATTTTACGCTAAATTAACAACAACAATGTTGTTTAAGTCAAATTTTCCTAGAAATTTTTTGGACGTTTGCAGAGCGTCTCCCCAAAAAGATGACGACTACCCACCAGTCCTCAACCAAGCAAGACATTCTGGAATATCTCCAGAAACACTCACAAGCAACCGCTTTTGAGCTAGCCGAAGTTTTAGATATTAGCCCCCAAGCGATTCGCCGCCATCTCAAGGATTTGGAGGCGGAAGAGCTAATTTTGTATTCCACCGCAGTGCAAGCGGGAATGGGGCGGCCCCAGCACGTTTATCAACTGAGTTCTAGAGGACGCGATCGCCTACATCGACAACAGAGCGATCGCTTTGGTGATAGTTATGGTGATTTTGCTGTTTCCTTGCTGGATACCTTAGCAGAAACAGTAGGCAAAGACCAAGTCACATCAATCTTACAAAAACAGTGGGAGCGTAAAGCCCAAGAATACCGCGATCGCTTAGGTCAAGGTTCTCTAGCCGAACGGTTAGCCAAATTAGTGGAACTCAGACAAGCCGAAGGTTTTATGGCAGAGTTTCACCCCTTAGATTCTCAAGAATTATTAGAGAGCGATCGCTTCATCTTTATGGAGCATAAATGTGCTATCTCCAATGTTGCTGAATCCTTCCCCAGTATTTGCGGTCATGAATTAGAAATGTTCGCCGCCGTCTTACCAGATTGCACAGTCGAGCGCACCCACTGGATTATCAATGGTGAACATCGTTGTGGCTATTTGGTGAAAGCGAGGGATTAGGGATTGGGGATTAGGGATTGGGGACTAGGGATTGGGGAACTCGGGGCCCCCTCTGGGGATAAGGGGTAATGGGGACTGGGGACTGGGGGAAATAACCATTACCAATTACCAATTACCAATTACCAATTACCAATTACCAATTAAAAAATTACTTTTGTACAGACGCGATTAATCGCGTCTCTCCGCTCTTGATAAAAATTTATTTATGAATCTACCACCACAGTCACCATCAGAACAGTTTTTAACTTTGGAAGAATCAGCAAAAGTAGACGCAGCTTTGTTGTCTTCTCCAGAAAAATTTTTAACAAGATTAACAATTTCATCCCTAAAGCTTTTAAAGCATATTGCCAAAGAATATGGTGTTGCTATTGAAGATTTAACAACATCACAAGTAATAGCTTGGTTTGAAAAAGATAGTAAAACTAGGCGAGAACAGGGGATTGAAGCTTCTTTTTTAAAGTGGTAAAGCTTTATATAAAAAATATTATACCACTTCCAGAAAAGAATGAAACAGATGCTTAGGGTTGGTTGTAGCTTGCTTCCCCGTGCTGGTACGGAGTGAAACCCAACAATTACAAAGCCGAATCAAATATTTGCTGGGCGGTTAAATTGAGTTGGGGTAAAGTGGGAGAAACAATTAAGTTATTACCAGTAAATGGGGTCATTTGATATTCCTCATCTACTAATTCACACACAAAAATAGTAGGCTTTTTAGGATTACCAATAAATTTTTTACCACCTAAAGCAGCATAATCTAAAATCCAGTATTCGGGAATACCCATTTCCTCGTAGTCTCCAAATTTATCATGATAATCATCGCGCCAATTAGTGCTAACAACTTCAATCACTAATGGAACAGATTCAGGTTTAATTACAGTTGATTGCTTCTCCCATAAAGGTTCATTGACCAAATTTTCATGATTTAATAAGATAATGTCTGGAGAGTAGGTAGAATCTCTTGTTTTGACAAATGCTGTTTTGGGTATGCGATAGGGTAAACCCATCTGTAAAAGTTGAAACCCAATTTGCACTGTCAGAAACCCGGTAACATTTTCATGTTTTCCTGTTGGGGGTGGCATCTCAACAATTATTCCTTTATGTAGCTCGTAGCGCTTGCCATCATTGGGATAGCATTCGATAAACTCTTCGTATGTTATGGGTTTGGGTAAGGCTTGAGTCATGTATTATTAAGGTTGATGATAATAGCAGTCATGATGCTTTCGTTTGGTTAGCTTGACTCAATTTTAGCTAATCATCAAGCTGCTTTTTTGCTTGTAATTCGCAATTTTATTTACTCCTGGAACTGCATTTAATTCTTGAGTTGTTTCCAATTCTTTAGGCTTTTGATTGCTTACAAATTAATTATCCCCTTCTCCAGTATCAGAGAAAGGGATAAATTGCTTAGAAAAACCAACCGTAAGAATGTAAACCTTTACCCAAAAGATTCACACCTAAATAGCAAACCCAAACAACAACAAAACCACTAGCAGCTAAAATCGCGGGACGACGACCTTGCCAACCGCGAGTAATTCTAGCGTGAAGATAGGCGGCGAAAACTAACCAAGTAATTAATGCCCAAGTTTCTTTAGGGTCCCAACTCCAGTAAGAACCCCAAGCTTCGTTAGCCCAAACTGCACCCGCAATAATACCAATTGTCAGTAAGGGAAATCCCAAACCAATGATGCGATAGCTGATATTATCTAAAGTTTCCGCAAGGCTAAGACGTTGAGGTGATAGGGGTTCAGTAGATGTAACAGTTTGCGATTGTGGCGCAGTAACTAAATTTAAAACAGCAGTTTTACCGTTACCATTGCTATTACTTTCATAGCGAACAAAACCATTATTTTCTACAGCAGGTGTTTGCGGTTCAGAAACTAATTCACCTGCTTTGTGTAACTTATAGCCATTGCTGCGATAGCCACCAGTCCCAACAGAACTGCCTTGTAGTTGGATATTTTGACCACGAGTCACGATCAGAAAAGCGATCGCTAACAAGGAACCCACCATCAAAGCAGAATAACTCAACATCATTACACTGACGTGCATCATCAGCCAATTTGATTTCAGCGCAGGTACTAAAGGTTCTGACACCTGCATTTGCGATGGTAATGTCAAAGCCGCAAAAGCCGAAATTCCCATAGCCACAGGGGCAGTTACCACTCCTACTAAGCGGCTACGGCTAGAATTTTCGGCAATTAAATGAATAGTGGTAATTCCCCAAGTCAAGAAAAATAGCGATTCATACAAATTGCTGAGTGGGAAATAACCACCTTCTATCCATCTTGCTCCTAATAAAGTAGCTATGCACAAATTAGCGATCGCCATTCCAGCTGTCCCCAAAGCGGCCATAGCTGGAAGATTTGGAAAAGCTGCCCCTGCCCAATACACCAGCATGGTGAGGAATAAGACAGCAAAGGAGGCATTGTCCAGCCAGTTCTGGAGTACAACCAGATTCATAAAGTGTTCTCCCCAGTGGATTCGTTAAAATTATTTTTTCTGACTGTTCTGATCCTATCTGCTTAGAGCGTATTGGGTCATAGGTTTTTCAAAAGTCAAAGTTATAGGGCATGGGGCATTGGGCATGGGGCATGGGGCATTGGGTAATTGGTAATGGGGTTGGGTATTGGGTGTTTGCCGTTTGTTATTTTCCCTAATCCCCAATCCCCATTACCCCTTATCCCCAGAGGGGGCCCCGAGTTCCCCAGTCCCCAATCCCCTACGAATGCTCCACCTTTTTGAGTGCAAAGAAAATATCATACCGACTACTGCGATTATCACTAACAGCAGTTGTCACGCCAATGGAACGGGTTGCGCCTAACCAAGTTTGTTGATTGGGAATTATATTCGGTAGCGGAAAATTTTTCGCTGTTTGTTCAACATCTAAGAAAAATTGCCCATTTGTTGGGTTCGGTTCTGTGGGTACAGTTTGTTGGAAAGGAATTGTACTAGCTAATGTATTGGTAGGTTTGGGAACGATTTTATCGGCAATGGGCGCACCGAAGATGAAAAACGCCACATCTCCATCTAACCAGCCGTGGGTAGCAGTTAAGGTTCCATAAGGTGCAACCCAGTTGGTAACGGGTTTACCTGCAACCGATGCTGGTTGGATTGTGAATTGGTATTGAGTTTTCATCACGTCATCGAGCTGTTTTAAGGATGCTTCCGCCAAATTGCGATCGCTTGCTTTGACCATAAACAGCAATCCAGCGCGAAAATCTGCTGTTGAACTATCTTTTGGGGTGTTGGGAATAACTGATAAAGAAAATTCACCCTTCATCCACCGCAGTAAATCCCGATCCAAATCCAAATTAATTAGGGACTTCACTCCACTTCGCAGTTGTTCTGGCATGATTGGCGATAGGGGATTTCCTTGGGATGTTAAAGCGTAGTCTGCCCAAAAACGCTGTAAGTTACCGCCAGAAAGCATCATTAAGGTTTCTGCTGGTACCATGCTTTGCATTCTCCCAGCCTTATTTTCCACTGCCAGCACTCGCTGACTATTCGGGTTCAGCCAAGAAACACCTTTTAAACGTATCCCTTGGGCTTCTAATTGAATTGTCCCTGCCAAGCCTTGGTTATTTTGCAGCTGCGCTAAAACTTGGGCTGGTAACTGACGATTTGGCGCAGCTGCAGCTATCCTAGCAGCCGTTGGCACATTGACATAAAACTGAGCAAAAGGCTGATAACTAGCAATTTTGGGAAAATTATCGGCAAATCCACCTGTTGTAGCTAAAGAAGTTTTATTTTTGTAAGCATCAATAGCTCGTTCTGTAGCTTTGGGATCATCGGCGATTACCAAGTACCGCCCATCTAAGACTGTAGCTGAGAGGTTTCCACTCGTTTGTCCATCGGTTTGCTTGATAGGGAAACCTTGATATGTGCGGTCAATCCACTTACCTTGTTTTAAGCTTTTAGGTTGTGCCAAAAGGCTTTGAGCCTGTTCTGGGTTTTTTACAGGCAGAACCATTACCATTGACTGCTGACTGCTAGTAGGCTCAGGATTAGTAGAAACTGGCTTTGGTGGTGGTTGAGTAGCTTGGGGTGCGAGAATGGCGATTGTTACCTCATTACCTACCCAAGGCTGAATATCTTTCTGGAAGTCATAACCATTATTAGTCAGAAAGCGATCGCGCAACTTCACTAAATTTTTATCTATTTCTGCTTGGGTTTCTTTTGTCCCATACTGCCGCAATTGCTGCCATTGTTTAGGATCTGTGGTGAGAGAAACCGCAAACAGAGCATCTTGAGGAATAATAGTTGCACCTACTGGTAAATCTTTAGAAAATATTTGCCCCTGGGTTAATAGCCAGTATGCTGCACTCCCGCCAACAATTAACAACCCAGCAGCCGAAAGCGTCAGCACCAGAGACGGTTTCTTAATTTTTTTCTTCATCGCAACAGACACATTAGGCAGTACCATCGAGACCCATACCTCATACTTGCGAACTCATTACTTGATTTGCCAAGTAAACCAAAAGCTGAGACATTCTTGAGGGCAGCTAATTATCTTAATTTGTCCACCCTGAACATTTATCAGCCTTTGTTGATCAACTTTTCCCAGTATGTCAAAAGCACTGTTTTGCTGGTTAGTTAGCTTTGCTAACACATTTTATTAACACACTTTAGTTGATTTTGCTGGACAATACCAAAGTCGCTCTGTTACCCCAAGCGTTATGAGGATATAACTAACTTGACACAGCTGCAAGTCAGTTGCTTCTACTGTGCCATCGCCGCGATCGCGGCGATTTACTAATCTCTAACCCCCAATCCCGAATGGCACTAAGAAAAGCTGAAAGCTCGTCTGGGCAGGGTGTAGGGGGCAGGGTGTAGGGTGTAGGGGGAAATGCGCGAAAACCAAATATCGAGTACGAACATAAATATTTTCCTTATTCACTACACCCCACACCCCACACCCCACACCCAAAAGCCTTATAGGTAATGGGTTTGGCGTTATCTTAGTGCCATTCCCCCCAATCCCCAAGAAGCTATAAATTAGTCAACATCCGTACTTTTCTGCTCATAAACGTCAAGAAACTTTCTTTTTGAGCAATAATTTCTGCCTTGACTTCCATTCCTGGTTGAATGGGATAAGAGCGATCGCCTTTTTTTAAATCCAGTTTTTCCGGTTCTATAGTTACCTCATAGTAAGGCGCAGTTGTAGCTATAGCATTATTTTGAGCGGTAATCGCATCGGCACTGATACTCCTCACAGCACCAGCCAAAATCCCATAATCTGGGTAAGGATAAGCGGAAATTCGCATTTGTACTCTACCTTCTTGGCAAGCTGTAACTGGTTGCACTTTACAGACTTTGACGTTACCAATATCTTCAACACTGACGTTAGCTTTAACCACCAAAGGAGCCTCAGAAGGAGCAACTTGTGCGATTACCTCTCCTGCACTCACTAACTGCTGAGGATTTCGCAATTCCAACTTCAAAATCGTACCTTTATCAGGAGAACGAATGATAGTTGCTTGCTGTTGTTTATCTATTTGTTTTAATTCTTTTTTACCGTTGTCAATGATATTTTTAATTTCGATTTTCAGCTGGAGCAGACCATTTTTTTCTTGCTGCAAGCTTGCCAAACTTCCATCACCAGCAGCACGTTCTTGAGCAATTTTTGCTTCTACAACTGTTAACACAGCATTACTAGGATTGGTGGCGGCTACTGCTGGTTTGTATTTGCTAGTAGCTGCGGCTACAGCTTGTTGTTGCCTTTCAATGACTTGCTTTTGAGCTTCTACTGCCGCTTTTTGGGATAATAAAGTTTGTTCCTGCTGTTCTAGTGCTAGTTGCACCTGTTCCAATTGATTGTGAGAAATTGATCCAGATTTAGCAAGACCGAGATAGTAATCGCGCTTCAGTTTAGCAGCTTTCCATGCTGCTTCTGTCGCTTTCACATTCGCTTGCATTGATTTCAAATCAAATTCTGCTTTTTGTAATTCATTTTGAGCAATTTTAATATTTGCCCTAACTTCGTCTAGTTGACCGCTAGATGAAACTTTAGTTTGCTGATATTCTCTTTCTGTATGTTGCAATTCTGCTGTTGCACCTGCGATCGCCTTTTTATTTCGCTCTGTTTCTGCAGTTATTTGCCTATCGACAGCACGAATTTGAGCATCCAATTGCATTAGTTGCATTTCATTCTGCTGGATATTCGCTAGAACTTGACTTTTTTTAATTTGGATTTCGCTATCATCAATAGTGGCAATAATATCTCCTTTATTTACCACCTGATTCTCTCTCACCAGAATTCTTCTCACAGTTCCTTCTGATGCTGATTGGACTAAACGTATTTCTCCAGCAGGACGAACAGTTGCAGGTGCCTTGACAGTTACTTGATATTGAATAACCGCAGATAAAATCACCGATGTGGCAACAGATCCAATTAAAAGCTTCCCTCCTACTTTTACCCAACGAGTTGTATGAGGTAAAACTTCGTTTGTTTGAATTACATCTAATAAAAGAGGAGTATCTTCTTGGAGTAGTGTTCCTGGCTTCGGCAATGCAGCACTTTTTTGAAAATCAAAAATTTCAGAACTAGATAGTTGTTGCTGAGGAATAATCTTATTAATTAAACCAGGCGCTAACTGAGTATAGCCTTTCTCAACCAAGCGAATCGAGTCTCTTAGTTCTTCTGGGGATGCGTCTTTTAATATATAACCACAGGCTCCTGCATTGAGCGATGCGTTAATATATTGATGCTTGTCATAACCACTTAATACCAAAATTTTCGTCTTCGGAAATCTTTCACTAATAATCCTTGTCGCATTAATACCATCCATTTCAGGCATTTCCATATCGATGAGCACGACATCTGGATGTAAGTTAGCGACTTTTATAATTGCAGCTTTTCCATTCTCTGCAACTCCTACTACTTCTAAATCTGTTTCTTTTTCAATCAATGACCTTAAATACTCTCGAATAGTTTCTTGGTCATCTACTAGCAGAACTCTAATCATATATTTGTTTGTTCAATAAATATTTTGCTAGTCAATATATAATTGTATTTTTGTAATATTTCTATAAAAATAAGACTAGACACCCATTAGATCAACATCGTAAAGCTTGACTCATACTCTATAGTATTAGCCTTATTTAAATATTTTTAATATCCTCTTGAAAGCAAAATTTCTAGCTAATAAAGTATCACTTCAAATTTTATGTTCAACTTTTGGAATTTACTAGTAATTTATTTAAACATACAGCTAAGACTTTTAAAAATAAAATTTAACTAATTTTTGACACACACTTTAGGGATAGTACAAGAGTGCTGGAAAATCAAATATCATGTTTTCAGCATCAAAAGTACATCATTCATTATTATTGAAATAGCTATTTTATATAGAAGTGAAAAAGCATCTCACCATTGGAGATTGATGATTTACTCTTCAGCAAAATTTTAAATTTTACTAGTGTAGCTTGATATTAAACACCTGATACTAGGTATAAAAAATATCATGATTTTTATCCTAGCAGCCTCAAAAATATAAATATTAAAAATCAATAGAATCTTGAATCTACAATCAGACTTGATCCCAGCAGTTAATCATAAGTTTTAGATAACCTGTTATCTGACAGAATAGGCACAAATAAAATTATCAGCCATTATTCCAGGCTGATTGAGTTTCTACACAGAATTATTTCCTTAAAGAATAAAAAATCAAAAATGGAAGGAAAGGTGGATGAATTAAGCTCTTTACCAGGCGGCCATTGAGATTTTTTCCCTGCATAGCCATACTAAATCTGGTGAACTCTGCTTTCAGACTTCCCAGCAAAACTTTACAATAAATCAAATTAAATTTGAGCTTTTTTCTAATCTCTAGAATTTAGCTGCATCGGGCCCAAATATTTAGTTAAATAAGGCGAAAAAACTTCGTAAATTAATGTTAGAGGCTGTCCGTGGTGCCAAAACAGATAGTGACGACCCCAAAAAGGCCCATCCACCTCAAAACCAGACTCTAAAGCAGGTGAGTAACCATAGTAAACCCCTTGGACATCTCGATACAACTCTGTACGGAGACGAGCTAAACTTGCCCAAATCGGTAAAGAACGGTTTTGTAAATACTCATCTATATGGCTGGCTTCCCACCAAGAAGTAGCATATGCCAATCTCTGACCAGACGCAGTACGTAACCAAACCTGTCGCCGCAGCCTAGGGCCTGGTACAGCTTGAATTAAATCCGGAGCTGCATCTGAGTCCATACCAATTAACGACATATCAATTACATCAACTTCCGTTGGCTCACCTGTCAGTAACTCTAAATGGCGTGTAGGTGAGCCATCGCCCAAAAGCAGCAATTGCCAAGCTGGTGCTAGCTGAGAGTGGGGCAAACTTTTCCTAATTACGTCCTCTCCACCTTGCCAAATTGGGTTCAGGCGATGCCATGCTGCTGGCAGTGTTAAGTTGTTTGTCGGACTAAAAGTTGCAGTCAATGTTCTTCTTTCTTTACAAAAGTTCACCTATTTCTATGAAAGCATAAAAAACTAGTACCGCTACGCGGAATTTAAAATACGCTATGGGAAGGGCAAAGCGCTACAAAAATTTTCCCCTTACACCAGATTTAGCTCCGATAGTTAAAGGTCAACAGCCGCAAGTTTTTGACCCTTGACTATTGACCTTTGACTTTTTACTATCCACTAAAAAATGCGGATGGCGAGACTCGAACTCGCAAGGCAAAGCCACACGCACCTCAAGCGTGCGCGTATACCAATTCCGCCACATCCGCACGGTTTTTATCACTGAAAATAGAATATAGCATAAATTTTCTGCTAGTGGATACTAGACTGACAGAAATATAGTCACTTCCCAAGAGATATTAAAAGGGGTATGCCAACGTGGGGTACAAAGTAAGCTTGTACAAACCTAATTTCGGGTAAATGCAGCAGGAGACTAACAATAGGAATATTGTTAATCTAGTTAAACCCCCGTAGGCGTTCTCAGCCAAATCCTAGCCTTTGGGAGACTGCCTAAGGGCTGATAGACTCTTCTTGGAGGAGGTTGGGGAATCTCCTGTCATAATTTGAAATAAGGCGGAAAGCATTGTTGCAAGTTGAATGGGAGAGAATGTCAATCTACTGGTACTGATCTCGAAACTAGAAAATGAAGTTTGACAAAATATTAATTGCCAATCGGGGAGAAATCGCCCTTCGCATTCTCCGCGCCTGTGAAGAAATGGGAATTGCGACAGTTGCGGTTCACTCCACTGTTGATCGTAACGCTTTACATGTCCAACTAGCCGATGAAGCGGTTTGCATTGGCGAACCTGCCAGCAGTAAAAGTTATTTGAATATCCCCAATATTATTGCTGCCGCCTTAACACGTAATGCCAGCGCCATTCATCCTGGATATGGCTTTTTAGCAGAAAATGCCCGGTTTGCAGAAATTTGTGCTGACCATCATATTGCCTTTATTGGCCCAACTCCTGAAGCTATACGCTTAATGGGAGATAAATCTACTGCTAAAGAAACGATGTACAAAGCTGGGGTACCTACAGTACCTGGTAGCGATGGCTTAGTCGAATCTGAGCAAGAAGGATTAGCACTTGCCAAAGACATTGGCTATCCAGTCATGATTAAAGCCACAGCAGGTGGTGGTGGCCGGGGTATGCGTTTAGTGCGTTCTGAAAGCGAATTCGTGAAACTTTTTTTGGCTGCTCAAGGTGAAGCGGGTGCAGCTTTTGGTAATTCTGGCGTTTATATAGAAAAATTTATTGAGCGTCCACGCCACATTGAGTTTCAAATTTTGGCGGATAATTACGGCAACGTTATCCACTTAGGTGAACGGGATTGCTCGATTCAGCGCCGAAATCAAAAGCTTTTAGAAGAAGCCCCCAGCCCTGCGCTTGATTCCGACCTGCGAGATAAAATGGGTCAGGCTGCCGTGAAAGCCGCCCAGTTTATTAACTATACCGGAGCTGGTACTATCGAATTTCTTTTGGATAGATCCGGTAAATTCTACTTTATGGAAATGAACACCCGGATTCAGGTGGAACATCCTGTAACAGAGATGATTACGGGAGTGGACTTGGTTGTTGAACAAATCCGGATTGCTCAAGGTGAAAGGCTGAAGCTGACTCAAGACCAAGTAGTTTTAAAGGGTCATGCAATTGAATGCCGAATTAACGCCGAAGATCCTGACCACGATTTCCGCCCTTCACCTGGACGTATTAGCGGCTATCTTCCTCCTGGTGGGCCTGGCGTGCGGATTGATTCCCATGTTTACACTGATTACCAAATTCCACCCTACTACGACTCGCTAATTGGCAAGTTAATTGTTTGGGGGCCAGACCGTCCCACTGCCATTACCCGCATGAAACGGGCATTACGGGAATGTGCCATTACGGGATTGCCTACCACTATTGGGTTTCATCAAAAAATTATGGAAACCCCACAGTTCTTGCAGGGTAATGTTTACACCAATTTTGTGCAGGAGTTGAACGGGTAAGGGATTGGGGACTGGGGACTGGGGACTGGGGATGAGGAGGAAAAGGGAATAATTCATAATTCACACCTAATATGAATTAGAAACGTCTCTTATGCCATAAGGATTTCAAGATTAGTCCACAATCATCGTTTTGTGGCTAGCTACGAAATTATCAGGGTTCAACATTTAATTCTCATTAAACTTAACTCAGCACTCAGTACTGAGCCCTCCCAATGCCCAATGCCCCATGCCCCATGCCCTAACTTAGATGAGAAATCATGGTCAGTAATCCTTGCTGACCAAGCAGAATTTCTCGTAGCAAACTGAAAATCCCAACCCAAATAATGGGTGTGATATCTACTCCCCCAATGGGTGGGACTAGTTTTCGCAACAAAGCTAAAAAAGGTTCAGTGGGCCAAGCTATGAGATTAGTCGGGAACCGATTTAGATCCACTTGCGGATACCAAGTGAGAATGATGCGAAAAATGAACAAAAATATCATCAATCCCAATAAAGGATTGAGAATCCAAGTAGTTAGGTTAACAACAGTCATTAGTTTGAAGTACTATCTGTGAACGCAGAAGCAACCTAGGCAAGATTGCAAAAATTTTAAGCTTTGTAAACCACTCTCTATAATTTTAACCAAATGCTGTTACCTGCTCTTAGAGATGGAAAAGCAAATATCCAGCAGCCCTGAACTTAATTATTTATCAGGGCTGTTGTCCTTTTGTAGCTGATGATTGTGAGGCTTCTCAAGGAAGTAATACACTATTAGAATTATGATGAAGTGTGTAAAAAAAGGTTGAGAACTATGACACCTGCTTTAGCAAATTTTCTTTGGAGTCTGTTGTGGGGTACTCTGATTGTCGTTATCCCTGCGACAGTTGGTTTGATTTTCATTAGCCAAAAAGATAAAATCCAACGTTCATAATCTTGGCGGGGGTCAGCTTGACTCTCATAAACCTTTGTCTGTTGGCTATTTACCTGATTCCACTAAGAGCAGCAATTCCTCTTATAAAGGACAAGATGTACTTAGCTGACAGACAAAAAATTTTTTAGCTTTCGGTGGATAGCTTCAAAGCTTCTTTACCAGTGGCTTTGAAGCTTAAATATATTGTGCTTGATTAGAGTAGTGATTTTAATTGTGACTCGCTAACATAGATTTGATATTGGAAAAATAGCAATGATAAATTTTGGGCTGAACTCAGCCAGTATTCTGGCTCAGGTAAATTTTGGGACAAACTCAGCCAGTATTCTAGGAATTTTCCTGGCTGTGGCTGGGGCAGCACTGTATTTTCTACGGACTGTGCGTCCCGAACTGTCACGAGATCAAGATATCTTTTTTGCAGCAGTAGGCTTACTTTGTGGCTTCATTTTAATCTTCCAAGGTTGGCGATTAGATCCAATTTTGCAATTTGGTCAGCTACTTTTAGTGGGTACAACTGTATTTTTTGCAGTAGAAAGTATTCGCTTACGTAGTATCGCTACCCAGCAAGCCAAGCGCAATACTCCAATTGTGGATGAAGAACGCGAGGTGAGTAATAAATATTCCTATGACAAGCGGCGACGGGGATATCAAGCTGAGGTGGATGATGATTTAGAGCCATTGCCTTATGAGGAAGAGGAACGCCCTGTGCGTCCCCGAATTCGTGCTAGCAGAGACGATCGCTCTTCTCGTGATGATTATTATACAGATCAATCTCCCCGTCGTTCAGAACGTCCCAGCAGTAGTAATGAAAGACAGGACTCAGGGGAAAGAAGCCGTCGCCGCAGTTCCGGCGGGCGTTCTGGGAACCGTCCTGCAGACAGATTGGATGAGGAAAGTTGGGGTTCTGCTTCTAGAGAAGTTGATGATTGGGACAGTTCGGGAAGTGAAGCTAGAAAACCTTCTCGCCGTGGTAATAACACACCGCAGCGTCCAGAAATTCGTGATGAAGATGTCACCCCCAGAACCAGGAAGCGCCGTCCAGTTAATGATTCACCAGCTCGCAGAGAGCGTGAAGATGATGATGCCATACCAACTGATTATGTAGAATACAAACCAATTGGAAGAACAGATGATGATTCTGATAATTCGACCAATTTTGATGATATCTAAAATAGTCAGGGCGATGGAAAATAGTTGAGGTGAAAAAATTTACACCGGGATTTTGGCTCCAACGACCGATTCATTGGAGCCTAGTTTTTAGCTTGGCAACTGTGCTTGTCTCTTGTAGTTCTAGTGATATTCCACTTGGGCCTACGTCCCTCAACAGTCGTTATACAGAGGAGCAACCGACTTTGAGTGGAAATGGGCGCTTTTTAGCGTTTGTATCCAATCGTAACGGTAGTCACCAAATTTTAATTTACGACTTACAAAACCAAAGTTTCATTCGCACCCCAGGCTTAAACCGACCGGAAACCATTGCCGAAAGTCCTAGCTTGAGCTACACAGGGCGCTACATTGTATACCTAACTAGCGACCAAGGCAGACCAGTAGTAGCGCTTTACGATCGCGCTACTCAACAATCACAAATCCTCACCCCAGTCTATCGCGGCTGGGTGAGAAAACCAGGGATCAGCCCCGACGGGCGTTATGTGGTATTTGAAACCGCTAGCCGCGGTCAGTGGGACGTTGAAGTCCTAGACCGGGGGCCAAATATTGAATTAGATATTCCCAATGGTGCAACAGTTGCACCACCTAATTCTCAATAGGGTAAAGCTGGAAAAAGCGATCGCAGGCTTTTTACGCTTCAAAATAAGTCTGTAATTTGTTGACTAGCTTCTTTAAAATCATCAAGGGGATTCAAGAATATTTTTTGGCTAGCCCCAGCCGCGCAATTAAATATTTATGAAACGCTCTATTTTTATATCGGTATTTGCTTGCTCCAGTCTATTGACTGGTTGTTTTGGCTACCCACGCCTTTTGAGTTATCCATTTGATCCTGGGGGTCGCAGTCTCAACAGTTTAGCCTCAGAATTAAATCCTCAAATTGCTAGCAGATATATTGTGTTTACTTCTGACAGAAGGGGCAGTCAAGATGTTTACTTATTTGATCGGATAACTGGCAATTTAGTAGATTTACCAGGTTTAAATTCTTTAGATACCATTGCTTCTCATCCCAGCGTTTCTGAGGATGGCCGTTATGTAGTTTTTGGGGCCAGTCGTCAAGGGCGATCGGCTATTGTACTTTACGACCGAGAAACACGCCAATTGCGGAATTTAACAACAAATCTGCAAGCAGAAGTCCGCAATCCCACAATTAGCGCTGATGGTACTAGGATTGCTTTTGAATCTAGTAATAATGGGCAGTGGGATATTCTAGTTTATGACCGTTTTGGGCAGCCGTTAAATATACCGCAAGATCCAAGGTAATTAATGCTTAGGGGTGTCCTTAGTTATTTGTCATTTGTCATGGGGTAATTGGTAATTGGTAATGGGGTGTGGTGTTTGGTGTTTGTTATTTTCCCTTATCTCCCTCATCTCCCCAATCCCCAATCCTCAGTCCCCAATCCCCAGTACCTAATCCCTAGCCCCTACCTCCTCTTGCACAGATTCAATTAGCGATCGCACTTGTTGGGTACCTTCGGAAGATTCAAAGGAAAGGGGGAATTTACCTCTAGCAATCATCCGCAAGCCGAGGGGTGCTAAACTGAGCAATCCTCGCAAATCGCGAAAATAATTACCGACGACTTGTATACCAAATTGACGTTCATCAATCCAGCCACCTGCTTTTACTAAATCAATTAATACTTTGCGGTGGCGAATTGAACGGCTAGCATCGGCTTGTTTACGAGCGAGTATTTCTTGTTTAATTTTAGTGATTTGCTCTAATGGTGCTACTTCCATCGGGCAAACTGCATCACAATACAAACAACGGGTACAACCCCACACTCCTTTAGTACCTTCGTTGTAATTTTCTAAGCGAGTTTCGGTTGTTTGGTCGCGTGAGTCTGCGACCATGCGGTAAGCTTTGGCTAACGCATGGGGGCCAACAAAATCAGGATTCACTTCACGAGCATTGCATTCTGAGTAGCAAGCTCCACACATAATACAATTACCTGTTTGATCGAGAAGCGATCGCTCTTGTGGCGTTTGCAAAAATTCTCTTTCTGGAACTTGTCTGGCTGCGGTACTCACATAAGGAGTTACTGCTTCTAAGTTATGCCAAAAACTGCCCATATCCACTACTAAATCCTTAATCACTGGCATATTACCAAGTGGTGCGATCGTGATTTCTGGAATTACATTTGCTTCCCTTCCTGGGGATGGAATTTTTGCTAATCTAGCTATTTCGCTGCCAACATTTTCCTTACAAGCTAAAGCCGAACGGCCATTGATTCGCATAGCACAACTACCACAAATCGTATTGCGACAATTTTTGCGGAATGCTAAAGTTCCATCTTGTTCCCACTTAATGCGATTGAGACAATCCAAGATTGTATTGCCAGGTTCTACCTCTAGCAGGTAAGTTTTTACAACAGGAGAGGAATTTTCTTCTTGTCGAATGACCTTAAATAGAATTTCCATTATTACCAACCAAAATTTGAAAATTATCTACTTGCCTGAAAATTCATCACTACAGGCTGGTTACTCTAAAAAACGAGCTATCCTCTTTTGGTTCTTGATTCTAGGCTAGCTGTTAATAGACTGATGATTGAAAACTTAATAATTCTAGTACACAGCCGCAAAATAGAGTACCACCTAAAAACTACTCTTAAGCTACATGATGTAAAGTTTTTGGAAGTTGAATTGCGGAAAAAGTTTTGATAATGAGCCACTATCTTGGGTAAGCTTCCCAGATTTTAACTGATGTTGCTAACTCTGCTTGACCTAGTAGACTTTTCCAGATAAATTTAAAATTCCGCGTAGTAGTAGTTTCAGGATTTGCATTAAAATTTTAGCCCTAGACGCACAGTAGGCTACATTTGTGTCCGACTCTTGACCTAACATCAAAAAACGTAATTGCTACTTTACATTTAATTGACCTGTTGGGCAGTATAGGTAAAAAATGGTTAGCCAGATCAGGACACATGGAAGTTGGCTCGAGAGGAAAAATAGATAAATTAAATCTACCTTAGGGTAGCACTACATCCTGATGTTCACAGCATCAAGTTCTGGCTGGGAGAATACCTCAAATGCTTCTAAAATGGCACCTTTTGTTTATATAGAAGTGTTAAAGCGCTAATGAAGTCAAGTACTGGCAATAATGCACTAGACAGATGTACAAAAATTCATTCTTCCCACAGATAGACCCAGATAATCCTCTATCTGCTTTTTGTCTGTTGGCTATCAATGGGACGAAAATCCTCAGGGATTTTTTACTCGTCTCAATCAAGCAAATCTTAGATTTAACTCAGTTGTCAAATCTGGCAGTCTAAATTAGAGGAATTTTGATCAAAGCTCCATAGCAATACTCACCACTGCAATCAAACCCTCGAAAAATTATCATCGTTTTTTACTTCCCTAAGCTAGTACATTTAAATAAAAGTTTACCAGTTAAATTTAATTCAAAATAAAACAACTATTTTGCTATTATTAGTCCATGCTAGTATTTAATATAAAATTACAGAAGTAACAAAACCAGTATCAATAGCCGTACAAGCGCGGCTGCTGCTGCTTTGTTTATTTTGTAATGTAGAGACAAGAAATTTCATGTCTCTACTAGCAGGACTAAAGGGTGTAAGCCTGTATGACCATATTCAAATCTAATGCTGTTAAAAGCTCTGGAGTAATAGTAGGGTAAACCCTATAACTCAAGAGTAAAAAAGCAAGCACTGAAAGTGGAAAACCTGCAATTTCTAGGTCTACGACTTATTGGCCGTAGAACTCACATAATTTGTAAAGGTGGCTGAAAGTCAAGCCACGAAAGTAGCGCCAAAAGAAAAAATAATTTCATTTTCCTTGGCGAATCATGGTTAAAACTGACGTAAAATCACCGAAATTAATACCTGTGATTACCATGAAACCTCATCTGTTGTGGATAACCATAATAGAGGCGCTATAGCTTCCCCCTATAAGCAGGAATGTACCCTCACCTTAAGGGTCAAGAGTTGCTCTGTGCAGATGCTAAAAAGCTAAATGCTGGCACAAGACAATATCGTTTATCAGTTTGGAGAAAGTAAGGAAATTTTGAGCATAATGACTGAAACTGCAACCGCACCATTAACCGGAAAAGCATTGCTTGCTAAAGTAAAAGAGCTTTCTAATTTACCGCGTCGAGAAAGAGCAAAGCAGTGCGGCTACTACACTGTTACTAAGAATAATCAGGTTCGTGTAAATCTCACTGATTTTTATGATGCTTTGCTATCGGCGAGAGGAATTCCACTCAGCCCAGAAGCACCCAAAGATGGAAGAGGCCGCGAACCGACATACCGTGTTAGCGTTCATCAAAATGGTCAAATTGTGATTGGTGCTACATACACCAAAGCAATGGGCTTAAAGCCAGGCGATGAATTTGAAATTAGACTGGGTTACAAGCATATTCACTTGATTCAACTTGGTGAAACTGACAAAAAATTAACCCAGAGTGATTTGGACGTTGATGACTTAGATGAAGAAGATTTAGAAGACGAAGACGAAGAATAAGCGGTGCTAATGATAGAGGTAGGTTGAAAGTAAATACTGGATAACTTATCTCTACGACTACAGCCGCAAGCTGGCTGTAGTTTGACCGCATAATTTTAGATTTGAAATTTTGGAAAGTAGAATTTAAAATTTGCTTCCAAAGTTGAATTATGGTGTAAGCAAACATACTTATACTCGCTTGGTGAGTAGTAAGCTATGTGCAACCAATCTAAAATTGCTCATCGCTTCGCCCAGTCCAATATCGATGGTATAGGGCTAATCTAAAATCTCAAACACAAAATTGATTGACAATTTTCTCATCACTAAAAATACGATTTGACCTCTTGCATAAGTCACTAACTTTAGTAGAGTCTTGAATAATCACCAAGAAATCTATTGTTGCAAAAAGTTAGTCGTGTTTTTCATGCCTATTTTAATCACATTGATCACGCCATCAACCGACAACCTACTGGCATTTTTTCAAAATGCACCAGTAATATTTGTTGTGATGGCTTTTTTTATAGCTTGGATAGGTTGTTGGTTACCCATAGCAGCAGTAATTGCGATGGCGCTCCGCGCCCGCCAAGAGGCGATCGCACTCAAATTGCAACCTCAAAAAACTTTCCAGCCAGAACAAAAGTTACCCTTATTAATACCCCTTTATCTATTAGCCCCGCTAATTATCTGGGGAATGAGTTCATTGGGGTTGCGATCGCTCTCTGATTACGGTTTTGTTGCTAATATTTCACTTTTAGGTTCTTTACTTTTAGGCTTTACCTTAGGAGTGATGAGCTTAACTATTGTATTTATCGGTCAATTTTGGTTGGGTTGGTGTAAATGGCAAGAATCAAATTTCCAGTTGATTTTACCCAACTTACTACCAATTTTGTTGATAGCTTTATTAGTGGGTGCCATAGAAGAGTTAGTTTTTCGTGGTTTCCTCTTCACTGAATTAGCAAGAGAATACCCAATTTGGCTAGCAGCGATCATTTCTAGCTTAATTTTTGCCCTGCTGCATTTAGTCTGGGAACAACGAGAAACCATCCCCCAACTCCCTGGATTGTGGCTGATGGGAATGGTACTAGTCTTAGCCAGATTTGCCGATCGCGGTAATTTGGGTATAGCTTGGGGACTTCACGCCGGCTGGGTATGGGCGATCGCGACTATAGATACAGCCGGATTAATTACTTACACAGATAAAGTATCGGAATGGTTGACTGGTAAGAATAAAAAACCTCTAGCTGGTTTAACCGGAATTGTATGTGTATTGCTAGCTGGCGCGATTCTTCGGTTATTTTCTCATTAAATTTTCTTAGGTAAATGATCACAAAGGGCGATTTAAAATTTTAACTCTTGACTCAGGACAGCGTTAAGAGACCAGTCCTGCTTTAAATATTCAGAAAATTTGAATATTTAATTTTAGTTTGAATCTTTCGATTACTGGCTGGGAACAATAAAATCATCAGATCTATTCACATGGATGCATAGTTCAAAATGTCAGTTGACTTTACAGTAGTTATACCTACATACAATGGCAAAAGCCGATTACCCAAAGTTTTGGAATACTTACAAAGCCAAACAAATATAGAAATCCTAAACTGGGAAATAATTATTGTTGATAATAATAGTCATGATGGTACAGCAGAACTTGTTCAAAAATACCAAATTAATTGGTCTTTCCATGTACCATTACGCTACTGTTTTGAAGCTGAACAAGGAGCAGGATTTGCTAGAAATCGAGGAATCACAGAAGCAAAGGGCGAATTGGTTGGTTTTTTAGATGATGATAATTTACCTGCAAAAAATTGGGTGTTGTCAGCCTATAAATTTGGGCAAGAGCATCTAAATGCTGGTGCTTATGGTAGCCAAATTCATGGCTTATTTGAAGTTGAACCATCAGAAGATATCAAGCCAATTCTTTTTTACCTTGCTATTAATGAAAGAGGAGAAAAATCATTAAGATATGAACCTAGTAAAAAAGGATTTCCTCCTAGTGCAGGATTAGTAGTACGTCGTAATATCTGGAAAAATAATGTCCCCTCGCGCCTTTTATTAGGAGGTAGAGTTGGTAACTCATTAGTAGCTTATGAAGATTTTGAAGCTTTATCTTATATTTACAAAGCTGGTTGGGAAATTTGGTACAACCCAGCAATGGAAGTAGAGCATATTATTCCATCTTGGAGGATAGAAAGAAAATATTTAATTTCACTGATGCGTGGTATTGGTCTTGGTCGTTATTACTTACGGATGTTATTCCTAAAAAACTGGCAAAAACCTTTTGTTTTTTCTATTTATATGGTTAGTGATATATATAAATTTATATCGCATTTAATTCGTTATCATAAAGTACTGCAACATGATATTATTGCAGCTTGTGAAATGGAAAGACTTCTTGGTACCTTAATTAGTCCTTTTTATTTATGTCATCTAAAAATTAGCAGATTTTTGAAAATTAAGTTCTACCCATCTTTTAATCTAAAATAGAGTGCAAAGTTATTGAATTATTGAAAGCCTTATCTGCCTTATGTTGTTATAGCGTTTCCTAAGCAACTGAGCTACACCCAAATCTTTTTAAACAAAGTTATTAGCTTTGAGAATGTATTTCATCAGATTGGGAAATGCTATAGCATATAAGGCTTTCACTCTCATCTATGTTTTATGACTATATAGAAACTAATAGATTCTGAAAATATACTGATGATGTTGTTATATAAAGTGGATTAACATATAAATTATCTTTTAAAATAGTCAATATATTGTATATAAAATATGACTACTATATCTGTAGTTATTCCAGTATTTAATGGAGAAAAAACCATTAATGAAACTATTAACTCAGTTCTTAATCAAACATTCTTACAATTTGAACTAATAGTAATTAATGCTAGTTCTACAGACAAGACTTTAGAAGTTATCTCTAAAATTAAAGATTCTCGCCTTAAAATATTTTCTTATCCTAAAGCCAATGTAGCTGTAAATCGCAATCGGGGTATTTCTCATTCTGTCGGCGAATTTATTAGTTTCTTAGATGCTGATGATCTATGGACGACTGATAAATTAGAAGCACAATATCAGGCATTAATTGAAAATCCTAACGCTGTTTTAGCTTACAGTTGGACTAATTGCATAGATGAAACAGGTAAATTTTTACGTTCATGCAGAAAAGTAGAATTAACAGGTAATGTATATCCATATCTTTTATTAGATGATTTCATTGGTAGTGGCTCCAATGTCATGATTCGGAAACAGGAATTAATTAAAATTGGCGGATTTGATGAATTACTAACTAATGCTCAAGACTCAGATTTATGGTTAAGATTAGCTGCATCTTATCAATTTGCATTAGTACCAAAAGTACAAATTTTATATCGCATATCAGCTACTTCAATGTCCGCTGATGTTCGTAATATGGAAAAAGCATGTTTGCAAGTAATTGAACGTACTTTTAATCAAACTCCTGCATCGCTACAATATCTGAAACCATATTCAATTGCTAACACTTATAAAAGTTTGCTTTACAGAACAATTGAAGGACAACCAGAACGTAATAAAGGTTGGATCGCTGCTAATTTTATAATTCAGGTTATTAAAACTGACCCTTCTATAATTTTTACAAAAGTTATTTTTAAATTATTACTAAAGGTTGCCGTAATTATTCTATTGCCTGGTAAATGTACTAACTTTTGGTTGACAAAAATTCCTTATATTAGCAATACAAGTACTTTACTAGGATATCTAAAATTTGATCCATTTTTACCCACAAAATAGTATGTTAATTAGCAATTTTAATCAACCTTTGATTTCCGTGGTGCTTCCAGTATTTAATGGAGCGAAAACAATTTCTGAAACTGTTCAATCTGTTTTAAATCAAACTTTTGTTAATTGGGAACTCATCATAATTAATGATGGTTCTCAAGACTCTACTTTAGACATCATTGAAAAATTTGAATCTGCTGAACCTCGATTACGCATATTTTCTTATCCAAATGCTGGTCTTGCTGCTAGCCGTAACAGGGGTATAGCATTGTCTTTAGGTGAGTATATCTCTTTTATTGATGCTGATGATCTCTGGACACCTAATAAATTGAAGTCTCAGTTAACTGCCCTGCAAGAACAATCAAAAGCTTTCGTAGCTTATAGTTGGACAGATTATATTGACGCAAATGGTAAGTTTGTAAAATCTGGTGGACATACCACAGATACAGGTGATGTTTATCAAAAACTTTTACTTTGGAATTTTATAGAAAATGGTTCTAACCCCTTAGTGCGTAAAGAAGTTTTTGATACAGTTGGTGGTTTTGATGAATCACTTAGCGCAGCTGAAGATTGGGATATGTGGTTGCGTTTAGCAGCTAGATATGAATTTGTAGTAATTCCAGAAGTACAAGTATTATATAGACTCTCTATGAATTCAATGTCTGCAAATCTTAAAAGGCAAGAAAGTACTTGTCTCACTGTAATTAACAAAGCTTTTGCTGCTCCCAGAGCAGAATCTTTAGGGCATTTAAAAAAACACACAATATCTAATATTTATAAATACTTGACTTTTAGGTCTCTAGAGGTCGATCCCGATAAAGTAGACCGTTGGATATCTACTTTATTCCTCTGGAAAACGCTGAGATATAATCCTAAATTTTATACAAATACAAGGATTATATTTATAGCTATTTTTAGAATAATTTTCCCTTCTTTATATTTTTACTTAAAACGTAATAAAAGAGTCACTCTATAGCAGATTATACATTTTATTTGCTAATTTATAGCTCATTATTAAATTTATTAAGTAATTAATACCACAATAACAGCTTTTTGATTTTAAGGAAAAACCAAAGTGATTCAACAAATTCTCTATCAAGGTCAAATTTTAGCCATAATTGTTCCCAGGCATTTTGATGAAAGGGGCATTCACTTTTTTACACCTAATGAACTTTCTCAACAATTGGCCTATATGCACCATCCGGTGAACACAATTATTCAACCCCATGTTCATAATCCTGTAGCTAGAAATGTACAGTATACTCAAGAAGTTTTATTTATTAAAAAGGGTAAACTGCGTGTAGACTTTTACAACAACGAAAAGCAATACCTAGAAAGTAGAATTCTAGAAACAGGCGACACCATACTTTTAGTAACAGGGGGACATGGCTTTGAAGTCCTAGAAGAAATCGAGATGCTTGAAGTGAAGCAAGGCCCTTATGTCGGGGAGCAAGATAAAACCCGATTTGTAGGTGTTACTGCCGATAAAACTAAAGTAGTTAAAGGGAGTAATTAATGAATCCTATTCCGGTAAATGAACCATTACTAAATGGTAATGAGAGACAATATTTACTAGAGTGTATTGACAGTGGCTGGATTTCTTCGGAAGGGCCATTTATTAAACAATTTGAAGAGCAATTTGCTACAAGAGTTAATCGTAAATATGGGATTGCTGTTAGTAACGGTTCTGTTGCTTTAGATGTGGCAGTTGCAGCATTAAATATTAGTTTTGGAGATGAAGTAATTATTCCTACGTTTACAATCATTTCCTGTGCATCTGCCATAGTTCGTGCCGGTGCAATACCAGTAGTGATAGATTGTGATCCTCAAACTTGGAATCTGGATGTCAGTCAGATTGAGGCGAAAATTACACCAAGAACCAAAGCTATTATGGTCGTCCATATATATGGATTACCTGTAGATATGGAAGCAGTAATGGTGCTAGCTGAAAAATATGGACTGCATATTATTGAAGATGCTGCCCAGATGCATGGTCAGATGTATAGAGGACAACCATGTGGTAGTTTTGGAACTATCAGTACTTTTAGTTTTTATCCCAATAAACACATCACAACTGGTGAGGGTGGAATGGTACTCACCAATGATCAAAAATTAGCTGACAGATGCCGTAGTTTACGCAATTTGTGTTTTCAACCTCAAAAACGTTTTGTGCATGAAGAATTAGGCTGGAACTTTCGGATGACGAATTTACAAGCCGCTATTGGGATTGCACAGTTGGAACGGCTCGATGAGTTTGTAGCTCACAAACGTCACATTGGAAAGAGATATACAGAACTTTTACTTGATATTCCTGGGTTGCAGTTACCTATATGCCAAACTGACTATGCTGACAATATTTATTGGGTATATGGCCTTGTATTAAACGATAGTGTACCTTTTGATGCAGAATATGTGATGCATCGCTTGAGTAGTTATCAAATTGGCACCAGACCATTTTTCTGGTGTATGCATGAACAACCTGTTTTCCAAAATATGGGTTTATTTAAAGATGTTATATGTCCTGTAGCAGAGAGAATCGCCCGCCGTGGTTTTTATATTCCTAGTGGAATGGCATTGACAGATGAGCAGATTGAGCAAGTAGTAATAACAATTAGAGAGATTCTTAAATGAAGAGAATTATCAAGCAGATACCATTTACTCAACAAGTTTACAAAATTTTTGCGGAGAAACAATATAAGTCTCGATTTGCAACAAATGGTTATGGTTGTTTTTGGGGAGTATTTGAAACATTGGAACAAGCAATGCAAGCAGCACCTAAAACGAAAAGTATTGGGTATGATAATGCAGAACTAGCCCAAGAATATCAAAATATGCTTGAAAGTAATAATTGGGAAAATCGTCGTCGGATTATTGCAGCCTATGATTATCCAATTTTATTTTGGCTTGGGTCACTATTAAATCAAGGAATTAACCAAATTTTTGATTTTGGTGGCAATGTAGGAATTCATTTCTATAGCTATGCAAAATATTTACAATATCCAGCAAATTTACAATGGATGATTTGTGATTTACCAGAGATCTGCAAAGTTGGCAGACAATTAGCTGAGAAAAGAAATGTCTACAACTTATTCTTTAGTAGTGATTTTAATGATGTTACAGGTAAAGATATATTTCTTGCTTCTGGTTCAGTGCAATATGTAGCAAATTTTGCAGATAAAATTACTGATTTAAATAAACCTAAACACTTATTAATCAATCGTTTACCACTATACAATGGCAAAGAATTTGTGACTTTACAAAATGGAGGTAAGGTTTTTTATCCTCAATATGTGTTTAATAAAGCTAAATTTATTAAAGGGATAACAGACATCGGTTATCAATTAATTGATATTTGGCAATCTAAGGATGATGCTTGTGTTATTCCTTTCCATTCACAAAACTCAGTTCCTTTTTATTCTGGATTGTATTTTAAACTTAAGGCTTAAAGTAATGACTATATTTGCTAACTATGCACGTTACTACGACTTACTCTACGGCGATAAAGACTATGCAGCAGAAGTTCAGTTTGTTCATAGGCTAATTAAAACCTATTTACCAGCAGCACAAACTCTTTTAGAGCTAGGGTGTGGTACAGCTAAACATGCAGCACTTTTAGCTGCAGAAGGTTATCAAATTGACGGAGTAGATTTTAGTGAAGAAATGTTACTAAAAGCTAAAACTCGTATTTGTGAAATACCCAAAAATTTAGCTTCCAAATTGCAAGTTTTTCATGGGGATATTCGCCAAATTAGATTGCATAAAAATTTTGATGTCGTTTTATCTTTGTTTCATGTCATCAGCTACCAAACAAAAAATGAAGATTTACTAGCAACTTTTGCTACAGTCAAAGAACATCTCAAACCCGGAGGAATTTTCATTTTTGATATTTGGTATGGGCCAGCTGTATTAAGTGAACCACCAGAGGTTCGGGTCAAACGACTAGAAGATTCAGAAATTTATGTGACTAGAATTGCTGAACCTAAGATGTATCCTAATGAAAATTTGGTAGATGTTAATTATCAAATCTTTATTCAAGATAAAAATAGCGATGCTATTAAAGAAGTTCGAGAAACTCATCAAATGCGCTACTTGTTTAAACCTGAACTAGAATTTTTATTAAATAATATGGGTTTAAAAATAATTGATCATATGGAATGGATGTCAGGTAAACCACTAAACTTCAATACATGGGGTAGCGTATTTATTGTCAAATTATTTTAAAATATGGTTATTTTTAATTAAAAATCTATGAACAATAAAAAGATATTACTAGTAAGTCCATTTCCTAATGATGATGATTTATACCCTCATATCAGACATTTGATTAATGAACTGTCTGTTGATTATGACATTGATTACTTTTATGGACATGAACGTGGTATTTGGACAGAACAATTTAATAAAAAACTTAAAGAAGGTAATTATAAGCCAGTCATAAATATTTTAAAAGACTTAATGGATTTATATACAAAGAAAAATCAAAATTATAAATTTGTATTAGCTATTGATAATTTTTTGTATATTATTTCTGATTTAATTTTTAAAAATAAAACTATTTTGTGGAGCCAGGATTTTGTTGGTTATGATGAGAAAAAGAATCAGCAGTTAGTGCAAAAAAATATTGCTTTAATCACCAGAAAGACTCTGCATAAAAATCAAAAAATAATAATTCAGGATTCAGAAAGATTAGAGGCATTATTAAAGAGTATTAGTTACGATGGAATGCCAAATAGTGTTTTCTTTTTACCAGTATCATTACCACCAATACAATTGCAAAATAAATACAGTTGTAAATCCCAACTTCCTATAATTATGCAAAGTGGGACTATTGCTAATTGGCGATTTAGTAATGAATTAATAATATGCCATCAGCAGAACTTAGAGAAGTTTAATTTATTTCTTCAAGGTTTTTTAACTCCAGAGATAGAAATATTACTTAAAAGTTTAGAAGTTTCTCCACATATTAACTCTTCTAGAGTACCTCCAGATAAATTGTCTGAAATAATTCAGTTATGTGATATTGGTTTTATTGGTTATGCTATAGGAGATGTAAACCACTACTACATATCCAAAGCATCAGGCCAACTTGTAGAGTTTATTAGATGTGGCAAGCCAGTAATTGTGAAAACTAAAACTAATTTGCAGCAATATGTAGAAGAAAATAAAATAGGAGTGGCTATAAAAGATATTGATGAGTTAGTTCCAGCAATACAGAAAATCCAAAATAGTTATCAGGAATATTCAGGGAACTGTATTCAATTGTTTGAACACTCATTTAATATAAAAAAATATACTGAAAAGCTACTTCTTTTTTTAGAATAAAAATTAAGAATACCAAAAATTAGAGCTAATTTGTAACCTAGAGTAAAATTTTTGTTTTGTAAGGGGTTCAGAAATTTGGGACACTCTAGCTTTTATTCGCTGAAATTCTTACCCAGCAATTAATTGGGTATCCTTAAGATTTTCTTTACTAATCAGATCTTAATAAAACGTTACTAGGTTGAGTTTAGCAATAAATGTTAACTTTTTTACAAGTCTGTCATATCTATGAAATGTTTTAGGAATATCTGTACGCCTGGCCTGTTATAGAAAGTTACACAGGTCTTAGACAAGAAGTAGCACAGTCTAGTTTACTTGAAGCGGACAATAAAGAAGATTTTTGTGTATTGTTTAAGTTGTGTAACCGGATAAAAGAAGTAGGGAAATCCGCATTTCGGAATGGGGGTAAACAATCCTCTCAACTAGTGCGATCGCACTAAACTATACCCTTAGAATCCTCAACAAGCGACTTTTATCTAAAATTAGGTTATGATAGAACAAGGCACTATCAGTATTCATACTGAAAATATTTTCCCGATTATTAAGAAGTCTCTCTACTCAGACCACCAAATCTTTTTGCGGGAACTAGTATCTAACGCTGTAGATGCCATTCAAAAACTAAAGATGGTATCCCGTGCTGGAGAATATACTGGGGAGATTGGCGAACCAGAGATTGAAATAGCCATAGATAAAAATAACAAGACTATCTCTATCTCCGATAACGGTATCGGAATGACCGCAGAGGAAGTAAAGAAATACATCAACCAAGTTGCTTTCTCTAGTGCTGAAGAATTTATTCACAAGTATCAAGGCAAATCAGACCAACCAATTATCGGTCACTTCGGTCTTGGCTTTTATTCTTCCTTTATGGTGGCGCAAAAGGTCGAAATTGATACCCTCTCCTACCAAGAAGGTGTGCAAGCAGTACACTGGTCTTGTGATGGTTCACCAGAGTTTACTTTAGAAGAATCATCCCGGACAACTCACGGTACTACCATCACCCTGACTCTGCAAGCGGAAGAAGAAGAATATTTAGAATCAGCACGGATTAAGACTCTTGTTAAGACATATTGCGACTTCATGCCAGTAGCAATCAAGCTGGAAGGTGAAGTTTTAAATCAGCAAAAAGCACCTTGGCGAGAATCTCCCAATAATCTCAGCAAGGAAGATTATTTAGAGTTTTACCGCTATCTCTATCCTTTTCAAGAAGAACCTCTGCTATGGGTACATCTGAATACAGATTATCCCTTCATCATTAATGGGATTCTGTATTTCCCCAAAATGAGACCCGATGTCGATGTGACTAAGGGACAGATTAAGCTATTTTGCAATCAAGTTTTTGTCAGCGACAACTGCGAAGAAATTATTCCCCAATTCCTCATGCCTATGCGGGGTGTAATTGATAGTACTGACATTCCTTTAAATGTATCACGTAGCGCCCTACAAGGCGATCGCACTGTTCGCAAAATTGGTGACTACATTGCTAAGAAGGTAGGCGATCGCTTAAAAGAACTTTACCGCGATAACCGCGAACAATACATCAGTGCATGGAAAGACCTCGGCACTTTTGTGAAGTTTGGTGTGCTCAATGATGATAAATTCAAAAAACAAGTTGAAGACATCATTGTCTTCCGCAGCACTGCTAAAGTTGCCGAAAACCCTGCGTCAACTCCAGCAGTTGAAGTCCAGTCCCAAGAAGGAGATGTTTGGCAAGATGTTACCCCAAATGCACCCAGCACTGAGGGTTCAGCAACTAGCACTCCCTACACCACTCTGAAAGAATACTTAGAACGCAACAAGGAACGCCACGAAAATAAAGTTTTCTACTGCACTGATGAAGCTTCACAAGCCACCTACGTAGAATTACATAAAAATCAGGGCTTAGAAGTCCTATTTATGGACTCCTTCATCGATACCCACTTCATCAACTTCCTAGAACGGGAATATAACGATGTAAAATTCACACGGGTAGACTCAGACTTAGATAATACCCTGTTGGATGATAAATCTGGGGAAATTGTAGACCCCACAACCAACAAAACTAAAAGTGAAGTCATCAAAGAATTATTTGAAAAAGCTCTCAATAAACCCAAAGTCAATATCCGCACAGAAGCGTTGAAATCGGATAATCCTCAGGGAACTCCACCTGCAATGGTACTACTACCAGAAATTCTCCGTCGTCTGCGAGAAATGAACGCGATGATGCAGCAGCAAACTACAGAGTTTCCCGAAGACCATATTTTACTGGTTAATACTGCTCATCCCCTAATTCAAAATCTGGCTAATCTCAGTCAAGGTAGTATTATCCAAGGAGATGGTTTATCCCCAACAGCACAATTAGTGAACATGATTTGCCAGCATGTCTACGATTTAGCGTTAATGTCTCAGAAAGGCTTTGATGGTGAAGGAATGAAATCCTTTGTTGAGCGCTCAAATGAGGTGTTAACCAAGCTGACAGAACAAGTAAATCATTAAATCATCAAAATTGTTGTAGGATGCGTTACGTTCCTAACGCATCCAAAATTTGGGGTGTTACCCATTATCTACGCCAAAGCTCATACAATAGAAAGGTTGTCTTGAAATAGTAGTTTGGAGATAGTTACTATGTCTCGTCGCTGTGAATTAACTGGTAAGAAGGCCAATAATGCCTTTTCTGTGTCTCACTCCCATCGCCGTACCAAGCGCCTTCAGCAAGCAAATTTACAAAACAAGCGTGTTTGGTGGCCTAGTGGAAATCGTTGGGTGAAACTGAAGCTTTCTACCAAAGCAATCAAAACCTTAGAAACTAAAGGTTTGGAAGCAATGGCCAAAGAAGCTGGGATTAACTTGAATCATTACTAACATCAATTTTTTGAAATAGGCTAAATATCCTCAAAGCTGCCTTATACACTCAAGTCCTATGGCTTACAAGCTATAAGTCTGGGGCTAAACTAACAACATCCGCTAGCGTGGATTAAATGCCAAAAATGACTTTTGTTTTGTAGCTTGCATTCAGCAACGCCAAGTCTTAATCAAAAAGCGAAATGGTATCAGCTTCTGAAAAAAAGATTGGCGTTCAAGGTTAATGCCAAGGTTATAGCTAATTCTGAGAATACTGGCTCTACTACCTCCCCAAATTGGGGAGGTTTTTAATTGCTTAATATTTTTAACGACTGACTGATAGTTTTCCGTCATTAGGTGGGTAATATAAGCTTACTCTCCTAACACTATCTTCATGAAGTTGCTTGCAGATGACTAGATTTTTACAAAGTTAATGTGAAGTTACAGCTTTACGTTCCATCATTTGACCGGAATTAAATAATTTTGAAAAAATCCGTATTTTCCGATTAATAAAGCAAACTTTACCCATGATATAAAAATCAAATCAATCCAAATTAATCATATTTATGGCAGCGCCACTATATTTTGTCTTGGTAAAAATATAGTGACTAACTACATAAACAAAATTTCTCATTAGCTCAACAGAACTTATCAAAAAATAGTTAGCAATAGCTAAAAATTTAATACCACCGTAAAATCACTTGGCAGGAAAGCAGTTATGAGTCGAAAACGCCAGCTAGTTAAGGCAATAACAAAACTCCTTAAAAATTTTACCCGCAAGTGTTTATCTAAAACCAAAAAGCAAATTATTTGGCTGCTCCGGGCTATTTTTACTACCAGGAGAAAACGCGGATCTGTCAATGCTGGTTTTGTATTACCAACGGTGGCAATGGTAGCGTTAGTAGTTGTCCTACTAACGACTGCAATTTTATTCCGCTCATTTGAAAGATCCAAAAATGCTAGTAATGTTCGAGTCAATGAAATTGTTCTTAGAGCATCTGCACCAGCTCTAGATCGGGCAAAATCAAAATTAGATAAACTCTTTCAAGACCCTAGATTGCCACGTTCAACTCCTTCAGACTTTTCATTGAAGCAAGTTATTGAAGGTAACATTGCTGAATATACTTTTGGTGATGAGACACAATTAAAATTAGTTAAAGATGTAAACAGTGATAATTCTATTGCTGACGATGAAACTCTAACATCTGTCTGGAAATATCCTGTTGATACAGATAATGATGGTAAGTTTGATAGCTTTACTCTCTACGGTATTTACTTTCAGACACCCACTAGCAATAGGGCAAGAAGTTCTCTGGAAGCAAGAGCGCAACCTATGGATGAAGGGGCTACTACTAATAAATGTGCAAGTAATGTTGCTACTAGTGCTGATTTAGTAGGTAGCCAAGGCTGGTATAAAGTCGGTAGTAAGTTGAAAAGAAGCCTTTTCGTTTATACAACTACAGTACCCATCACAGATTTAGACAATTTAGATAATACTAAATACGAAAAATTTACAGGTAACAAAGGCTTTTCATCGTTAGAGTATCAGCAAGACCGGGAGAGACTTCCATTAACCAACAACGCAGTCATCTACGACAACGATTTACAAATTGCAGCAGGAGCCGGTTTTAATATCAACGGACGGATATTTACTAACGGTAACTTGCTAACAGAATTTAACAAAAAATATGGTGGTATAATCAGATATTTTTTGGTGAGCAGTCCCTATTCTTGTTACTACGCACAAGAAAATAGCAAAATTATTGTTGCTGGTAACTTAATTAATACCCGTGTTAATCAAAGTAGTGTATCGGATACAAGTGATAATACTCAGAAGAGCGTACAAGTAGATTTATTTAAAGATGAGCGACCTTATGATGTACCCCGATTTCCAAATGATTCTGCCTATTACATTAATAATGAAAATAAAACAGTACCATCAGGCGTTTACGGAAATGATGCAGCTTATAACGATGAGGCTTATGCTCAACGAATTGCGCGTTTATTAGAGGCAACAAATGCGCTGTATCCAGCTACAGATCCCCCAAATTCGTCTCTTCCCGATGAGGTTAAAGAGGGAATTAAGAACGCGATGGCAAATGATGCCACTCTCGAACCAGAGACAGCACAAAATAAACAGCTAACAATTTACTTTAAAAAGCGGACAAGGCGTGTTCCTTATAAAGAGGTGGGTGTTGGTGAAAATGCACTGAAACAACCTCCTGCTACAGGAACAACTTATGACTATACAAGTACTAATCCGTTTCCTGCTGATGGCGACTCTGGTAATTCTCTACGTCCAGTAGATGAATGGGTTTTCCCTTTTGATCCTAGTGATGGTAAAACCGAGGCTAATTTTGCCAAGATAGGGATTCATGAACAGAGTACAGCAAAGAAGCTTTATCTCCCAGCAACAGACCCTACAACTCTCAAAACCCAAACTCCAATTCAAGAAAATAAGATTGGCGATCGCGTTTTAGTTGGTAATGGACTACCTCAATATTGGTACAAAGGCTCTGCGTTTGTTAGTTCAGAAACAGGGCAAGATATTGTTGATAAAGAATGGGATGACACCACTAATACTCGCCAGCGTTTCACCCAAGCTAGTGTATTAGATGACTTAGGGGTGACAGATAGGGATGGTTTCTGGGAAAAAGCCGCAACACAAGAACCCACAGGCCCGCTTGATGTTGTCGGGGGTTTGCGAGTGGTAACAGGTGCAGGAATTTATTTGCCGAAAGATTACAATCCCGCTAACCACACTTTTACCAGTACCCAAGAAATAGTCTGGCCAGATACGATGGCTATGGGCGTGGATACTAAGAATAAAGGTTTACCTGATGACCATACACCCTACTTGCAAATGCGAGCTACGGCGGTTTATCACTATCAGTATGACCCATACGATCCTAATGAACCCACTAATTACCAAACCCCCATTGCCTGTGTTAGCAGCTACTACGACCCTACCAATGAGACTACAGCCAAGAATGAATCTAGTGGAAGGAAGTCTAATAATGGTGTTGTTTACTCATTTTCTTCTCTGTCAAAAAGCGGTTATGAAGCAGCATTGAACTACCAAGCCGCATTGAAATACCCCAATGGGCGCTTGCTAAATAAACCACTTAAGGATGCTTTAGATAAAATCGCAGCTAGTAAAAATCTTACCCTTTCAGAGCAATCAGCAGTTGATTCTGCAATGTGTGCCTTGAAAATTTTGGATGACCCTTTGAGTGATATTAATGATGGTGTTATTCCGCATAATGCTATCTATGAAAAAACTTTTCTTGATGCTAGACAGATTAAGGCAATAGATAAAGAGACAGGCTCAAAAAAATATGATTTAGATGTAGAACTACGTCAGCCTTTAGAAATTCGTGCCACAGTTTTGGATATGGATTTGCTACGTAGTAAAAAAGCCAAGAATGATGGAGAGTTTCTATTGCCAAATAGTGGCATTATCTATGCAACTCGTGATGATGCATTACCAGATTTAAGTAGTACTAACGATCCAAATACAGCCACTAGTACAGATGTAGATTTAAGTTCTAAAGACTTTAAGCTAGACCCTACTCGGCGACCTAACGGCATTATGCTAGTTAACGGTAGTGACTTGAGCCGTAACGCTACTTATAAAGCAGAAGAAAAAGGTTTAATCTTAGTATCTAACCTGCCTGTATATGTTAAGGGTGATTTTAATAAACATACCAAAGAAGAATTTACAGAGACTTTAAGTACAGATCCGTATGACAATCTGTATACGATCTGGCAAAACTTCTATACTCGTCAAACTCTTGATCCCAACTTTGCATGTCGCGCAGGACAGTTTAGTACTTGTAACACTGGTGAAACCTGGCGACCAGCAACAATTCTAGCTGACGCAATCACCGTTCTTTCTGCTGATTTCAAGGAAGGCTATCGCAATGATGGCGACTACGACCTGAGAGATAATTATGGTAATTATCCTGTGGGTTACGACTTTAATAACGATAACAATATTGATACAACATCAGTATTGCTCGATGAAACAGCTATTAAGTTTGATGTCAATGGTGATGGTGACATGGCAGACACATCTGTAGCACTTAATGAAAGCAACATCACTGCAACTGTTGCTGCGAGATTAAATGGCTTTTGGGATAATAACTTTGTCACTAGTCGTAACTTTACAGATGAATACTATTCTCAGGCTAATAATACTAGTGCAGACCCATTATCTAGTTCTTACTTCAACAACTTTGTGACTCCAATTCAGCGCCGGGTGCGGTTTTCTGAGTATGTCATGGAAATTTGCCCCAAGTTAACGGTAACAGCTTGTAAACCTGGTGATTGGGTAGTGGGTTATGACAGCGATGGAACAATTAAAGCAAATCAGTTATTACAAGCCATAACTGATGCTGGTGGAACATTTGATAAAACTAAGCTATGGGCAGGTACTACAGCACAAGCTGCTACTCAAGAAGCCCAACAATACCCTAGAAGAGTAGCATTTTTGAGGTATGGCAATGGTCTGACAGTTACCAAGAATGGGACTGCTTTAAATGCATCTCCAGTAGAAAACGCATTAGTACTGGACTCTGACAAAACACCAGTTCCTCTGGGTATTGTTAGTGGACAAGTCAAATATTTGCCTTTTTCTAGCACTCTAACTATCAACACTCTTACCTACGATATCTTCGATAAAGATACTAACAACTACCCTGATAGAACTTCTAACGCTCTCTGGTTTAGAACTAGAAATAGAAACGGTAACGCAGAAAATTATAGTTCTGACTATCGTCTAGATTTTCTCAACACCCTAACTGAGAATAGAGCCACAGATCAACCTCTGTTAGTACCAGTGCTACAAATTCAGTATCCAACCGCTTCAACAATTGATGAAGCAAATCTTTATTCATCTAGAGGTAACCCTAATGATCTAATAAATCGTGCTAAAACTAATTGGTTACAAAATGCAACGGAAACACAAACCAATATTGTATTTGCTCAAGGTGACAGCCCAAGCCGTACAAATGAATCTGGTGGTGGTTTAGAGAACTTTGTACGTTACTTAGAACGCTGGGATATAAACGTAGATTCTTACGGGAAAAATCATAAAGCTAATGGCTCTTTCATTGAGTTTAAACGCAGTTCCTATGCGTCAGCACCTTTCCAAGTCCTGACTAATAATAGTGGTACCGAGACAAGTATTTTTAAATACCCACAAAGTTATACAACTAGCGTATCTTTGTCAGGCGACATAAATAATTCTAGTGGTGTAGGTTCTGGGCCCTTCTACTCGCCACCTAACCGTCTGTGGGGTTACGATGTCGCCTTGCTGACTCAGTTACCTGATTTGTTCTCTCAGCGCTTCACAGCACCAACACTTAACCCTCCCAATGAGTTTTACAGAGAAGTGCCACGAGATGACAACTGGGTGAAAACTTTGCTATGTGCTGCTGAATACGATGACCCGTCTGACCCCAGTACTGTTGGTTACAGCCCTGCTACTAACTATGGCACTAACTACAATTATGCTATTAGCTCAGACCAACGTCCTAGCTGCCCTTGATATAACCTACCTCAATTGCTGAATTATGATTCATTACAAACAGCAACAAGTATCTACTTCTAATCAATCAGGGTTTACCATCATTGAGTCTTTGGTGGCTATGGTAGTTGTTTCTATTTTAATGGCAGCGATCGCGCCTGTGATTATCTTATCTGTAGCAACCAGAGTACAAGCAAAGCGGATTGAGTCTGCAACTGACGCTGCCAAAAGCTACATTGATGGTGTCCGATCTGGAGTAATTACTACTCCAGATTCTCCAATTACAGATAGCACAACTATCGCAAACTATGCTGCTCCTACAGTGGGGAGTTTAACCTGTGGTGCTGGTAGTGGTTACTGTTCTTCACCTGCAAATAATTTATACTGCGTTTCGGTTGATGGTAATGCTTGTACTACTACTAATGCCAACAATTTTGTAATTCAGGCGATTCGGTTGAATAGTGCTACTGAGACTACTGGCGGTTCTACTACTAATATTACTGATCCTGCGAAGGGCTACCAGTTAGGAATACGTGTTTACCGAGCAAATGGTTTTAGTAGCGACGGCGGGGACTTGAAAAAAGCACCTAATAAACAAGCAACTTTTACTGGGGGATTAGGCGATCGCAAAACGCCATTAGTAGAAATGACAACAGAAATTACAAAAGGAGTAACATTTAGTGATTTTTGCCAGCGTTTACAACAAACTAATCCGCAATCTACATGTTCTTAGTTCTAACTTGAAAATGGGCATAGGGTTATGAGATATGGGAAAGACAGATTTTCATGCTTGGTTGTACCAAAACTTGGTGTGAATCGCTAGCCATAAACTAGCTATACATTGAAAGAGGATTTATAAAGTAAATCTTAAGTAGGTGTTTTACGTCCATGAAAAAATTGAGATTTAGAGACTATAAAATTGAGTCGTAAAGCGCCATATTATGTGGCAATGCATAGGCGTTAGGGTTGTTTTTTAGTCACAAATCATATCGAAAATAGATATGTGGCTAAACAATGCCAGTTTGCTCAAGCCAGGAAACTCACCTACGCGACTGGCTCCCCTATAGCAATTTATTTTTACTTTATCAATCATCTCTGGAAACCATACCTTTTTTATCCTTAGTATACATTTGATAAATTCAGATCTAAGCAAATCAAATTTTTTAGTAAGCTTCCGTTTCTAAAATAGACTGAGTTGATTCATCAATCTCAATGCTAAATACCTGCAATTTTAGGGAGAAAACATAGCATTATGAGTTTTTATAAATATTTTTTGAGTAATTATATAAAAAAAATTGGATTAAAACAAAAAGTCAATGGATTTACCTTAATTGAGCTACTTGTTGGTCTAATTTTAGCTGCCATAATCATTACGCCTTTGTTGGGATTTATGATCAGTATTCTTGAGAATGATCGTAAAGAACAAGCAAAGGCAACTACCGAACAAGAAATAAGATCAGCACTTGACTACATTAACAGAGATATGCAACAAGCAGTTTATATCTATGATGCTGATGGTATAGCTGCGATTAGAAACCAATTACCTAAATATGATCAAAAAGATAAATATTTTCCTGTGCTTGTCTTTTGGAAGCGACAATATATTTCAGGTGGACTAGCTGTTGAAGGTGGTGCTAATGATACTTTTGTCTACTCTTTAGTGGCTTATTATGTAATTAAAGATAATGATTCTACATGGTCTAATGCTGCTCGAATTGGTCGATTTCAAATTAGTAATGGTTATGGTCAAACTGATACAGATATAAGCAGCACTAGGGATGCTGGTTTTAATATGTTTAGTTTGGACGGTGAAGGAGACCTGAAAACCAAAATGAATCAATGGAAAAAAAGTGACGAAAGCTATGATCAACAAGTTTTGGCTCTCGTTGATTATATTGATCAAACTATCATAGATACTACAGCTAACCCAGCGCCTTCTTGCTCTACTGGTCAAATGGTTCCACAATTCTCCGGTAGTGGAGATGGTGTTGCTACAGGTAATGTTAAAACCCGTGGCTTTTACGTATGTGTAGACTCTAGTAAAACTGTAGCAGACATCTATTTACGTGGTAATGCTCTTGCTCGTGCTCAAAATACGAATTTGAATTTTGATCAAAGTAGTGAAAGCAGAAAAATTTATTTTCCAAAAGCTAGCGCCAGAGTACAAGGACTAGGATTCGTATTCACCAAATAATAAGTCATGATGATTAATTTCTACTAATGCTAATAGCTATTAGTTAATGATAGATAGTTAGGCAATTAGCAATTTTCACTCATATACTTGGAGTCTACACTACATCTATTAAACTCACTGAGGTCAGCCTGCTATGTATAGTTTAGCGTTAAAAGAAAAAGTACATAACTATCAACTTAGATGGCTCTTTCAAAAACTAAAAGACTCTCCCGCTATTCCCTCAGAAATTTCTGGGTTTAGTCTAGTGGAGGTTGTAGTCGTAGTAGTGATGATTGGAATATTATCTGCGATCGCAGCTCCTAGTTGGCTGAGTTTTAGTAACAGACAAAAGATAAATAAAGCTAATGATGTGATTGTATCAGCAATTCAAGAAGCTCAGAGAGAAGCGAAAAGGCGAAAAATTAGTTATAACGTCAGCTTTATAACTGACAATAATATTCCCAAAATTGCTATCTATCCTACAAAAGATGTTGCTGATGGTTATTGGCGCGTTTTAGGTGAAGGTTTAGGAATTCAATCAGGGTTAATAGTATTAGGAACAAACCTGACTGATACAAACACCACTACTAGCAGTAGCACCGTATCATATGCCTCTACTACCGCAAAAACAATCACCTTTGACTACACAGGTGCTTTAGATCTTCTAGTGAAAACAAACACTAACAGTTTAACATCTGTACAAAACGAGAAAATTGGCGATAAAGGCTTAATTATAGCCATAAGTTTAGCAAAACCAGGTAGTCCTACTGAGCCTACAGGTGTTAAGCGCTGTGTGATTGTCAAAACTTTATTAGGTTCTATCAAAACCGGAAAAGATACTGAATGTAATTAAAAATTGGCAAATTCAGAGGGTTTAACATAAATTGTTAAATAATTCAGTATATAAACTGAACATCAAAACAGTACCCCTAGTTAACAATTGATTTATAAGGTAGGTTTTGATAATCAGTAGAAAGCTATGAATATTGAATTTACTGTTGCTATCCCAACTTTTAACGGTGCAAGTAGATTGCCTAAATTACTGGAAAAGTTGCAAAATCAACTTGATACTGAAAATTTTTCTTGGGAAATTATTGTTGTAGACAACAACAGCACTGATAACACAGCAGAAGTTATTCAAAGCTATCAAGAAAATTGGCAATGTCCTTACCCTCTAAAATATTGTTTTGAAGCTAGACAAGGAGCAGCATACGCTAGAAAGCGAGCAGTGCAAGAGGCTAAAGGCGAATTAATTGGTTTCTTAGATGATGATAATTATCCAGAACCAAACTGGGTAGCAGCAGCTTATAATTTTGGAAAAAACCATCCTAAAGCTGGAGCTTATGCTAGTCAAATTCATGCTCAATGGGAAGTTGAACCACCAGAAAATTTTCAGCGAATTGAGCCTTTTTTGGCAATTACAAAGCGTGGTGATATACCTTTGCTTTATAAAGCAGCTAATAAATTATTACCTCCTTCGGCTGGACTTGTTGTGCGTAGACAAGCTTGGTTAGAGAGTGTACCAAATAAGGTTATTTTAACTGGTAGAGTCAAAGGGAATATGCTCACCAGCGAAGACTTGGAAATGTTATCTTATCTCCAAGAATCTGGGTGGGAAATTTGGTATAATCCCAACATGAAAATTTTTCATGAAATACCAAGTTGGCGCTTACAAAAAGATTATTTAATACCCTTTTTTAAAGGAATCGGACTTAGCCGTCATGTCACTAGAATGTTAGGTGTAAAACCTTGCGCTAAACCAATAGCATTTTTCGCTTACCTCATCAACGATTTACGTAAAATAATTTTGCACCTACTGAAATATCGTTCACAAGTTAAAAATGAATTAGTTGCATCTTGTGAAATGCAACTCTTTATGAGTAGTTTTCTCAGTCCTTTTTATCTTTGGCAACATGGATATCTTGATAGATAGTCATTGATGTTTACAACTCCAAAGTAGACATTGGTTAATGTAATGACTAACACATCAGTTTCTTAAAGTTGTTCAAAATATTTTCGTGAATTTCCTAAGCTTAGTTAATCTCAATTTTTTTTTGAAAAATCCTTCTAGTAGTGGCTTCACTTTACTAGAGATGTTAGTTGTGATTTTAGTAGTTGGTATATTAGCGGCTATTACAATACCAAGTTGGCTAGGTTTTGTAGAAGTTCGTCGTCTTAATAATGCTCAAGAGGAAGTTCATCAAGCTTTACGCCAAGCGCAAAGCCAAGCGATCAACCATAAACTGACTTGGCAAGTTAGCTTGCGCGAAAAAAATGGTATCGTGCAATGGACTGTTCATCCAGCAGAAACTAGCAAATTTATTCCTGATACTGTTAAAAACAACGATAATCTGTGGTATAGTCTTCACCCAAATATTCAGATTTTCAAAGATAAAAACAATAAAGGTAATTACGAGACAACTTTAGCAAAAACAACTTCCCCTCAAATGTGGAAAGTGATGTTTAACTACCAAGGTTGCCCTGTTTACGTAATTGGTGATGAGTGTACCAAAACTTCTCTCAGAACCTTAGGACAGATAACTTTTCATAGTCAGCATACTTCCCAAACAAAGCGTTGTATCTATGTTTCTACAGTTTTAGGAGCAATGCGAACTGGAAAAGAACACCTAAAAGCAAATCAAAGTGGCAAGTATTGCTACTAAAATAATTTTTATTGATTACAAGTAAGGTATTCTGTTCTGCAATCACTATATAGCCTCAAGCATCTAATTATATTTACTCGTTATCCAGAAGCGGGGAAGACCAAAACCAGGTTGATACCTGCTTTAGGGGAATTGGGTGCTGCTAATCTGCAAAAGCAGATGACTGAATATACAATATTGCAAGTTCAAGCATTGCAAAAGATACTTGCTATTTCTTTTGAAGTGCGGTTTGCAGGCGGTAATTTACAACTAATGCAAGATTGGTTGGGGTCTGATTTAGTTTACCAGCCTCAAGGTGAAGGTGATTTAGGCGATCGCATGATGCGATCGCTTGCGGATGCTGTTGCATCTGGTAAGCAACAAATAATAATCATCGGTATAGATTGTCCTGGGGTAAATTCTCAGTTGCTAGCAATGGCGTTTGAGCAACTAGATAATTTTGACATGGTGCTAGGCCCTGCAATGGACGGTGGATACTACTTAATTGGGTTACGTCAATCAATTCCGCAATTATTCGCTAATATCGACTGGGGAACTTCTCAAGTATTCTCACAAACTTTAGACATCGCCCAGCAGCTTAATTTATCACGCGCGGACTTACCCACCTTGGTTGATGTTGACCGTCCTGAGGATCTGCCAATTTGGGAACAAACTATTGCTAGAGAAGTCGCTGACAAAACTCAGTGATGAGTGAAGAAATATAGAGAAATTTACTAAAAGTGTTGCAAAACACTAGGTAACTTCTGAGGACACTTATGATGACAAGTGCTACTTTGGTGTAGTTTCATTGCAAGAGACCCAAAATCTCTATGCTTATTTCCGATTAAGGGTAAGATTTGGCGTTGATTAGTCAATGGTCAAAAGTAGTAACTATTGATAATTGATTGTAGGACTCGGCTTTTCGTCCATCGAGTACCGACATTATGTAATTGTGTGACATCGACCTTTTGTTGCCATATAACAAGTACGGTTATGGGAACAATATTCCAGTAACTTTATATAGGACAATCACTCTGATTTACTCAAAGACTAAAAAACTATGGTGAAACGTTTTACTACCGTGAACACTGCCCTGACATTAAAGGTGGTGGGCATTGTCCTAATTTTGTCCTTTTTGCTAGACTTTGCGATTCTGTTGTTACCCTTCCAACCCACCGATCGCGCATGGCAAATTAATTTGGCTACAGCTCTTGTGGATCGGGGGATTGTACCATTGGTAGGCTTTGGGATACTGTTTGCGGCTTACTGGATAGAGACTGATGGTGATAGCGATCGCACCCCAAGTCTCGATTTGAGATTTCCTGCCTTCGTACTATCAAGTATCTTAGGCTTAATGTTTTTGTTAATTTTTCCTCTGCATCTCAATAATGTAAATCAAGCTAAGACTCAAGCAGTTAATCAAATTAACCAAGATGCAGATCAGGCAGAAAATCAACTTAATAATCGGTTATCGCAATTGCAGGCACAACTGAATACTGATCAAGGAAAAGCACAGCTAGAACAACTACGGAATCAAACTAAAACTCAGTTAACTGAAATACTGAAAGACGAGCAAAAATATAAGCAAGCGCTAGAAAGTCCTCAAGTTCCCCCAGCTGTTAAAGATTTACTCAAGAAAGCTAAGGCTGATCCAAAAGTACTTGATAAGGCTATTCAAGAACAAACAGATATTCAGGCTTTACGCAATCAACAACTCAGCCAAGTGCGTCAGCGTAAGGAAGAAGCCGAGAAACAAGCTAGAGACAATGCTTGGAAATCTGGAATCCGCACGGGTATTAGTAGTTTGCTGTTGTCCCTTGGTTACATCATCATCGGCTGGACAGGATTAAAAGGTATGGGAACTTTCCAAAGTAGCGGACGCAAAACTCCTGCACCTCGTTAAGCAATGCAAGATTTGCTGATTCAAAATGAAAAACCCAGTATTGATAAGCAGTCTTAAGAAGGGAAAAGGTTAAAGGGAAAAGGGGAAAGGGGAAATTCCTTTACCCTTTTCCCATAAAAAGGGGCTAGTACAACAAGGCAAAAGTCAAAAGTGAGCCAGTGCGGTGGACGGGTTCCCCGGCATAAAGCAACTGGCGAACTCCGCAGGAGTCAAAAGTCAAAAGAAATAATAGTTATAGCACAAGCCTTTTAGCAATTACAGAATGGGTGGCTTATTTACGCCATGTTGTACCAATAAATGTGTAATTTATTGCATTATTTTCTAAAACTATCGGAAATAGAGACGAGAAAAGAGGCATTTTCATGCATTGATTCTGGGTTTCTACTGATGGGGACTGAGATGAAATTAACTACTATATAGCTTGATTGGGTATAAATCTTTTTATAGGTTGAGAATGTTTTCTATTTATATACTGACTTATAACGAAGAATTAGATATTGCTGCTTGTATAGAATCAGCAATGTTATCCGATGACATTATTGTTGTGGATTCATGCAGCAGCGATCGCACTTTAGAAATTGCCAATCGCTATCCAGTTCGCGTCTTTGAACACCCTTTTGAAAGCCACGGGCGACAGCGTACTTGGATGCTAGAGTCTATTATGCCCAAGCATGAATGGGTGTACATTCTAGAAGCTGATGAACGCATGACACCGGAACTGTTTGCAGAATGCGAACAAGCAACACAAAATCCAGACTACATTGGTTACTACGTTGCAGAACGTGTGATGTTTATGAATCGTTGGATTCGCTACAGCACCCAATATCCGCGTTATCAACTACGTCTGTTCCGTCATGGTAAAGTGTGGTTTACAGACTACGGACATACTGAACGAGAAGTTTGTAATGGTGCAACCAGCTTTTTAAAAGAAACTTATCCTCACTATACTTGTAGCAAGGGTTTGAGCCGTTGGATTGAAAAGCATAACCGTTATTCTACTGATGAAGCCATAGAGACATTGCATCAACTAGAACAAGGTGATGTTAAATGGCGAGATTTGTTGTTTGGTAAGTCAGAGGTAGAAAAACGGCGCGCCTTAAAAGATTTATCTTTGCGATTACCTGCTAGACCACTGGTACGCTTCTTTTATATGTATTTTTTATTGGGCGGTTGTCTGGATGGACGTGCTGGCTTGGCTTGGTGTACATTACAGGCATTCTACGAATACCTAATTTTGCTGAAAGTCTGGGAAATGAAGCATATGCCCGTCCCTAGTTTAGAGACAAAAGTATCTGTTTCGCAAACAAGTACACCAGCTGATGTGGTGTGATTTGGAGTTGAGAGTCAAGAGTCAAGAGTCAAGAGTCAAGAGTCAAAAGTTACTTGTCTCCCTCATCTTCCTCATCTCCCTCATCTCCCTCATCTCCCTCACCCTCACTCCCGGCGCTGGTGGGGCCTCGAGTGCGCCAGTCACTAATCCCCAATCTCAGTTATGATAAATTAAAATTTTTTTATATAATTTTTTTAGAAAACTTTTTCTTGCCTGTCCAAAACATATTTAACAGAAAAAACATCTTTTCTACTATCTGCTGATACTTTCAAAGGTATTAGCAGCATTTAATTAGGCGCGCTAGTCTGATTAGAACTTAAGAAACTTGTAATAATAATTTACAAGTCTGATAAAGAAAAGTAACATCTTCTCAGCTAAACTAGCCGCGATAGTACTTCGTAGCGATCTATTATGCAATTAAAAGGGGTTGCCAGATTTGCTTGTGGTAGCTTGTACCTCAAGCTATATCTATGCGCTTGAATAAGTCGGTTGGTCACAAGACCGATCGCAAAAGTTCCACTAGCCTAAGCAAGGAGAATCGGGACTTGGTAATTAATCGCCTCAAACAGGACTTAAAAAATGACCTGATTGCTGGGTTGTTGGTAGTAATTCCCCTAGCAACTACCATCTGGCTAACTATTACCATTGCCAGTTGGGTCATTAACTTTCTTACCCAAATTCCCAAACAACTCAACCCGTTTGAGGGATTGCATCCTATACTAGTAAATATACTGAATTTGGGAGTTGGGTTAGCTGTACCACTGCTGAGTATTCTGTTAATTGGCTTGATGGCGCGCAATATTGTGGGGCGGTGGTTACTAGATTTTGGCGAACAGCTTTTACAAGCGATTCCTTTAGCGGGACAGGTATATAAAACCCTGAAACAGCTTTTGGAAACGCTGCTCAAAGATTCTCCTGGCAAATTTCGGCGTGTAGTTTTGCTAGAGTATCCCCGGCGAGGAATATGGGCGATCGCTTTTGTGACGGGTATCATCAGCAATGAGATTCAAGCTCAAATGTCGCGTCCGATGTTGAGTGTATTTATCCCCACTACTCCCAACCCCACCACCGGATGGTATGCGGTTGTTCCGGAAGATGAGGTGATAACCCTGTCCATGTCCATAGAAGATGCTTTTAAAATAGTGGTTTCTGGTGGCATTGTTGCCCCTAATACACTGATAGCTATTTCTCAAGAGGACGTAACAGCCCTAGAAACCAAGTCACAAATGATTCCCTTGGCAGAAAATTCCCATCATTCGGAGAAAGTTACCAACAAATAGATAATATGGTTGTCTGACTATAGCAAAATCTATAGACTCCTAATTCCGTTCTCCCTACTTTTATTCAGTCTTAACTAACTCCAACTTACTTTATATGCAAGACCGTAAACCGCAGCAGCTGGCGCGTGAACTAGCGCTGTTAAGCCTCAGTCAGTTGCCTGTTAACCCGAAGAAACTCACAGAAGAACAACTGCCTAAGTTAGTATTAGCGGCAGTACGTACCCTGAGATCGGAAGTCCAAGATAATTTGGATAATGCAGCAGGTGAACTACAACGCAGTCATGATCGCATTTTAACTAGTCAAACCCGTGCATCAGACTTGAATACTGCGCGGACAATGTTACAAGAAGCGATCGCAGCTACCCAAACCGCCATCAATCAATTGGGTGCAGCCGTAGAGTTTCCCGAACTGATTCAACTCGCCAACCAAGATAAGAAAGTTAGCAGATACGCTATCGACATAGTCAAGACAGTGACCGAGGAACGCAGTACCATCGACGAACATATTGCAACTGCGCTTGTAGATTGGCAAGTAACTCGCCTAGCTCAAATTGATCGAGATATTCTGAGAATTGCTGTTGCAGAAATGCTGTTTTTAGGCTTACCTGATAGTGTAGCTATCAATGAAGCTGTGGAATTAGCTAAACGCTACAGTGGAGACGATGGTCATCGGTTTATTAATGGCGTACTGCGCCGATTCACGGAGCAGAAAAAGACTGCATAGCGTTTTATTAGTGTTAAGTTTTGAGTTAAGGGTGAGATATGAGTAGTGATTACTCTTGGCGGTTTTCCCACCAAGAAAATGTCAGGAATTCAATTACACTCATAACTTATAACTCTTACTGAAATTACAACTAATATCACTAGCTGCAATGGTTTTTAATTGGTTCCGCCGTCAACATAACGATTCCTCTGATGTTCCCTCGCAACAACAGCAGGAAGAAACCCCTGCTGTTTTAGAACCCCAACCAGAACCAGCAGAAACTTCAACTACACCAGACACAGCGGCAGATTTGTTAGCTTTTGCGAAAGCCGCTTATAAAAATATTCAGCAAAAACAGCAATCTCCAGAGGCTGAAACTGCATCTGCTGCTGAGGCTGAAGTTGAAACTGCACCAGCAGCAGTTGCAGAAACAGCAGCAGGTGAATTAGATGCCACTGCGAGTGAGACAATTACTGAGGAACCTGGGGCAGTTGCAGAAACTACGCAACCCTTAGAAACTGTTGAGGAAGTATCTAGTAACGATCAAGAAACTGTAGAGACTTCTATAGAAGAAATTGCTGCAACGCCAGATGTTGCTAGTCCAGAAGAATTAACAGTGAGTGCGGTAGAAACAACAACCACCGAAGAATCTGTTACTACCCCAGAAACAGCACAACCAGCAGCAAACTTATCCTTCTTAGAACGGGCGGCGGCGGAACGACAAGCAAAGCAGGAAAGATTAATCGCCAGCGCGATTGAGGTACCAGAACCGGAGATAGTACAGCCAGCGGCGACAACATCAACAACCCCCACTTCCGAAACAACATCAGAAATTCCCGGACTGGAATTTGATGAAGGTTTTGTCTGGTCAGCAGAAATCTTAGCAGCTCAAGGTAGACGGGCAGAAGATATTTCCCTAGAAGAAATTACCTGGCTGAAAAAGTTACGCCAAGGATTAGATAAAACCCGACGCAATATTTTAAACCAACTGAAGGCGATCGTTGGTCAAGGGCCTCTGAACCAAGCAGCTGTAGGGGAAATTGAAGCATTACTCCTGCAAGCTGATGTGGGTGTAGAAGCGACAGATTTAATTATCAGTGCGCTACAGAAAAAATTACGCGAAGAAGTGACACCCCCAGAACAAGCGATCGCTTATCTGAAGCAAATTATCCGGGATATGTTAGATAATCCCGTCCAGAAAAACTACAAACCCAGCTTTGCGCCAGAAAAAGACACCTTAAATATTTGGTTAATTACAGGTGTGAATGGTGCCGGTAAAACTACGACTATTGGTAAAATTGCCCACCTCGCCCAAAAATCTGGTTATAAATGCTTAATTGGTGCTGCTGATACCTTCCGGGCTGCGGCTGTAGAACAGGTAAAGGTTTGGGGAACCAGAAGCGGCGTAGAAGTGATTTCCAACCCAGGGAAAAATACAGATCCAGCCGCCGTGGTGTTTGATGCGATCGCCTCTGCCCAAGCGAGGGACACTGAATTACTGCTGGTTGATACCGCCGGGCGATTGCAAAATAAGAAGAATTTAATGGATGAACTCAGTAAAATTCGCCGCATTATCGACAAAAAAGCCCCTAATGCCAAAGTCGAATCACTGTTAGTTCTTGACTCTACTTTAGGTCAAAATGGCTTGCGGCAAGCTGAGGTCTTCTCCCAAGCAGCCCAACTTAGTGGTGTGGTGTTAACCAAACTGGATGGTACTGCAAAAGGCGGCGTGGCGCTGGCTGTGGTGCAGCAGTTGGGTTTACCCATTCGCTTTATTGGTGCTGGGGAAGGTATTGAAGACTTACGTCCCTTTTCTAGCTACGAGTTTGTCGAAGCACTCCTGGATGGCTGATTGATCATATGTCAGTTAGGATTTCTCTTGAGAAACTCATACAGCGTATTTCAGATGCATGAAGTACAAAGGTAGGGGCACAAAATTTTGTGCCCCTATATATTCAGGAATTAATTCTCAGTCCGAACAAATTCTGATCTACTGCGTAAATATGAAAAAATTGTTTTTTCCCACATTTGTGTAACCTTTGCTAGAATTCTACTCTAATGCTGCGTTTTGAACTTCCTCACGATGAAGTTACTAGTAGCATGACGATAGTCACTTGCCGCAGAGAAAACTCTGTTACCTTTTCAAGAGGTGACAGGCTGTCTATCCTTTAGGTTAGCTTCCAACCTAATTACAGTCTGACAAGTTTTCCTGACTTTTACAGGTGCTTGAAAAAAAGTTTTAGGGTATTAGGGTGTAGAGGTTTTGAAATTTTAATATTGAGATATCCTTAAACCCTCACCAGCAGAAAGTTTCGGGCATTTCTGTGCAAAGTTAGGCTCGTTTTTAGGCAAAGTAAGTACCCATAACCCTTTGCATAATTGCTCAGTCAACAGTACATTGTTGTCAGCAATCGGTAGAAACTCTTAAGGGTATTATCAGTCTCTACTTTTTATGAAGTCCACAATTATTCTCTGTCCAAAATTTAAAGGTGTAAAATATGTTTATAAAAATACAAAATTCTGTCTCAGCCTTTAGTCTGAAAATTTGAGGGCTGATATTCTCAAAGGTGTGCGCTCGCCCAGGAATATTGCTTTTAGTAGTGCCTCTCAGCACAATCTATTTACATATTTTTAAATTGGGGATGGGTGCCATTTTCATGGTTCTTAACCTCCAGATAGCCCCTCATACCCCCCAGACCTCAGACCCCTCACCCCTAAAAATCCCACTGGCGACGTAATATATTATTTTCGTCAAAAAGAATTTTTCTGTTGTCAGACATACTACCAAGTAATTAGCTTATGAAAAAATTACAATTTTGCTAGTGTCTGTCGGAAATTGCGGAGCTTAACGTTGTAGTTTATGAAGAAAAACACATTAGTTATAATTACTCTCTTTCATAAGAAATATAATCAGCAAATGCAATACTTAATATAATTAATGGCTTACGTCTTTCTACTCTTGCTAAAATGACAAATCTTGCCCCAATATGGTTTAGCAATGCTCAAACCAAAGGATTGATTCAGTAATCTAAAAGTTTGCCTTTATTAAAATGTAATAATACCTGTGATTGTGTCTCAACTGCCCTCTCAACCCACTGATAGTAATAATGGTGCGACAACGGATGTCACTCCAGTTGTTGCATTGAAAGAACTCGTGGCAAGGCTGCACCGGGAACAGAACAAAATTCAGGATTTGTTAAGTTCTTTAGGATTTGCCCTCAGAAGTTTTAATAATTTAAATCAATTTTTGGAATTGATACCGCTGATGGCAACCAGAGTTACAGATGGGGATGGCAGCGCCCTATTTCTTTACAAACCAAATGGTCAAGTCAGATTAGAACAATTACACTGGCAAGACAGTGGTCAGCGTCGGAATATTCGTAAAGCTTTAGAAACAGCAACTAGTCAAATTACACTTTTACAAAATAGTGCCCCACTAGCAACCGCCACGGGAATGTTAGACGATCAGATGCATCGTTATTTGGGGCCAGATGTACAAATATTTGGCACTGCTATTTTAGTGAAGCATACAGAAAGGGGATGGCTTTATGTTTTAAGCCGTGACCCTGAATATAGCTGGACAGAAACTAGACAAAAGTTAGTCCGGCTAGTTGCAGATCAAACTGCTGTGGCTATTGAAAACGATGAACTAGCAGTAGAACTAAGAAAGAAAGAACGTTTAGATCAAGAATTAGAAATTGGCGCAGAAATTCAACGCCGATTGCTACCACGCCAATGTCCTGCAATTCCTGGTGCTGCCTTAGCTGCACGTTGTAAACCTGCTAATCGTGTGGGTGGAGATTACTACGATTTTATTGCTACCAATCAAAATCAAATTAATTCCAATCATACAAGTGGTTTAGAAACTGGTTCTTGGGGTTTAGTAATTGGGGATGTGATGGGGAAAGGAGTCCCTGCAGGCCTAATTATGACGATGATGCGAGGAATGCTGAGGGGAGAAGTATTACACGGTAATTCTCCATCGCGGATCTTGCAAAATTTAAATAGAGTCATGTATGCGGATTTAGAAAATTCGCACCGTTTCGTGACGCTATTTTATTCAGAATATAATCCCGAAACCCGAATTTTATCTTATAGTAATGCTGCACATAATCCGCCTTTATGGTGGCACGCAGCCACAAAAACTGTATCTCGGTTAGATACCTTGGGGATGCTGATTGGTTTAGATGCCAACAGCCAATATGAAGATGCCCAGGCACAATTAGAACCTGGAGATACGATTATTTATTATACAGATGGCTTAACAGATGCCGCCGCCGCTGGAGGCGATCGCTTTGATGAAGAAAACTTCGTTGCTTCCTTCAGCGCTGCTTGTCGGTATTGTGATGGGCCAGAAGAAATAGTTGATTATTTGTTTGACCAAGTTCAACAATTCATCGGTGATGAAAAACAAAATACTGATGACATGACTTTGGTTGTTTTACAAATAGAATAGTCAACCCTTTGGGGGAATTCAAAATTCAAAATTCAAAATTCAAAATTGAAGATACCAATGCGTAATTCTTGGCAAGCATTGCAGGAAGCAAATTTGCATAAATATACGTAATTTTATTTATATTTATAGTTTTATTTCATACTTTACTTTTCCCCTGCGGAGACGCTACGCGTAGCTTGCTTCCCCGCAGGGGAATATACTTTAGTCTTTCAAGTTAAGCATTTACGCCAGATTTTGGCATAACCAAGCATGAAAATCTGTGTTTCCCATGCCCGATGCCCAATGCCCAATGCCCCATGTTTTTAAGTTAGTGTTGATGCACTCGTTCTAATAGCCATAGCGAAGCAACAGTACCAACAAAGTGAGCCGCAATGCCATTGATGTTTGCTACCGCTACAAAGACATCAAGGGCGCGGATAATTTTATAAGGGTCGGTGATGGCGACTCCGGGAGGTTGGGAGATAGATTTTGCCACTAATACGCCTAAAGTTGCACCAGCACCCAAAAGAGTTAAAAGTATGCCGATTAAAGCGGCGATCAGTCCCAGGCGAATTGCACTCACTGTATCTGCTTTGCTGGGATGTAGAGCCGGATTAGGATTTGCTAAACGCTTACCTAGGCGTGTGTAACGAAAATTCCAATAGATGCTGAATAATAACACAATAATTCCAGCTGCAGCCCAAAATATGCCCATCCCAAGGCCTGCATTTGGTTGATCGCTAAAACCTCGGCCTGTCGCCGCAAACAACAAAGATAAGCCAGAAACCACAGCTAATCCCAACTGTACCCAGAAGGTAATCCAGCCTGTAAGACGAAGAGTATTAGCGATTCCTTGAACTGCTGGTGCGAGCGATCGCGCTTCTGTTTCGGTTTGCATATTACTTGCCATTTCTCTGAAAAATTGTGCTGACTGTTGACTGAGTAGGGAGATTTAGCAGATAGATATATCCCTCCAATCACTAAGAATATTTCTCCCTCGCTATTTCATACCCCCATCCATAGACAGAAACACCTCAAAATCTGGGGGAATAAAATCGCAGTTAGTAGTGATCGGAAACCCTACAAGTGGCAGCAATAAACTATGGCTAAACATCGGCAAAATCTTTACCAGATTGCTCAACAAACCTTTGGCTACGATAGCTTACGTCCTGCACAACAAGAAGTGATAAAAGCAGTTCTTGAGGGACAAGATACTTTAGCTGTAATGACTAATGATCAATGACAGCCTTTACCAGTTATCTTTAATGTACTGCTCTACTTAATTCGCAATAAACCTTTTAAAAAACTCATCAGATTTAAAGCTATTTCTTCTAACCAAAGCATAATAGTATCGAGCCATTCTAGAATTTTTTCTAAGATATGCTTTTCATATTCAATTAGGGTGGCTTTAGTTTCTATCCAATCTGGCTGTGCTTCAACTTGGGTAGTTTGCTGATGCTGAGAAATTTCGCTTTTTTGACTAACACTGCTAGTTTGAGTTTTAGGTTGAGAAATAGAAGCAGCAGTTCGTTTACTAGCAGTAACTTTGCTAGATTTTTTCTGAGTAGAAGTAAGATTTCGGGTAGGTTTTTCCTGTTGTACTAACCCAGCATCTTTTTGTGGTTGTTGTAAAAAGTTTTGATAACTCTTAACTAAATTTTTTGGTATAGTAGGTATTGCTGATGGATTGGCGGGTAAAGCAGGATTTGCTCCCGCAGAGGCTTTATAAGGTTCTACTACATCAGTTTCAGACTCACCAAATAAATCATCCCATGTCAACCAAGGGTCTGATGTAGAAACATCATTTACTACTGGATGATTTTTAGGCGATTTAGTAGGAAGATGGGGTAATTTTTTGCCGGGGAGTTGATTTCTCGTTTCTTTATTACCTAATTTTTTATCGCTACCAATACCAAAAAAGTAATTTATAGCCGCCGCTATCAAATCGGGAATATTTGGGTTTTGAGTTTCTAAACTATCAGCCGGGATTGTTAATTGTCCCCTAGCTGCTAGTTGTTCTTTACCGTAAAGAAATATATTAAATTGAGTTTGAGCAACTTGAATAATTTCTTGGCTACGTTGTTGCATTGGTACTACTATATTTGATTCCCATTTGGCAACAACTTTATCTAAAAATGCTAACGCTTTTGGGGCATTTGGTAAAGCTTCTGGTGCTACTACATCTTCAATTACATCGCTAGAAGCCAAAGCTGGTATTTCTTCTGTTTGACCACCAGTCAGCTTGGTTAATAAGCGTTCAATTTCTGGTAATAAATTAGCTTGTTTTTTGGTTTCTAATAAACGCCAGGTACGCCAATAGTTAGCAATTTCATTAATGATTAAATTTTCTAATTTTGCTTGCTGTTGCGGGGTTAAAATATCTAGAGATTCATTATCGGCAGTAATGAGTAATAAATTGCGATTTTCTAAATTTGTTGCAATTCCCTGCACCATTTGATACTGCGGTGAGGGGTTGAGACTGCCTGCTGGATTATCTAAAATAGTCAATGATTGCGAAAGATTAGAGTTATTGCTTGGTGAGGTGGGTAAGAATTGCAACCACAAAGATTCTAAAAAAACTAAGGGTTTTTTAGGTGTAGATATACTGTTTGAGGGTGTGGTTGTAGTTTCCGTAAATGGCAAATTTTTGACAGTCTCTAGTACATTCTGAATGGGGGTGTCAGCAGGTGGAGGAGTTTCGGCTTCTAACTGTAGTCTTGTTGGCGGTTCTTTACTAGACAGAGTTCTCTCTGATGATTGATCTGGCTGCAAAAGCAGGTATATCGGGTAAAGTATTAGCTCAACACCCCATTTTGTGGCAACTTGTACATACCTAATGGTGTGTTCCAACTGTTCTGTCAACCGCCGAGATTGCTGGTGGACGAAGTTAAAAATTCTGCTTTGATAACGACCAGAGGAACCGGAAGACATGATAGTAATTTTTTAGTTAGAGCTTGATTGAGTTACGAGACTCCCACCGCACAGCCAAAAAAGAGAAATTGTTAATTATAGTCAGTGCCCTGATTTTAGCCAAAATATGACCCCTCCAGTAACTGAATCTCATACTAAATTAATCTCTGAGGCAATTGAGCAATTACGCTCTTGTTGTCAAGTAAATCTTCAGTCTACCTGGCTATACCAGGAGTCTGACTGTGATATTACTGAGGTTACTGCATCAAATTTGTCCACATGGAACCCCGTGCAGCTAAACGCTAAAGGCCATATTGCTTGGACAACCGGAAAGCAAGTTTTGTGGTTAGCGCAAAAGTTCGTAATTCCCCAAGATTTACAGGGTTATCTCTTAGCTGGGTTATCTTTGCGGTTAGCATTGCTTTGGTGGGCAGATGCTGCTGAGATTTATGTAAATGGGAAGTTAGTACTGGAGGGAGATTTATTTGATTGTTCGCCGAGAGTGCTGTTGAGTCAAGGGGTAACGCCAGGTGAAGAATTTATTGTGGCTTTGCGGCTGGTGAGTCCGGGACATGATAATGGTGCGTTAGTGCGATCGCTCCTTGTTTACGAATCTCCTGATTATAATCGTCCGGATGCGGGTTTTGTCGCGAATGAGTTGGCTGTGGTACAGCTTTATTTGGAACGGTTTGCGTCAGAAAAGTTAGAGGTTTTGGCGGAGTTGGTAGAAGAGATAACGAACCATCGAGGCGCAGAGAACACAGAGAAAGATAAGGAAGAGTGGGAAACACGTCTCTTGTCTATTCGTAATCATGTTATTCAATCTAAAATCCAAAATCTAAAATCTAAAATCTATTTGTTGGGTCATGCTCATTTAGATTTAGCATGGCTATGGCCTGTGAGTGAAACCTGGAATGCAGCACAGCATACTTTTGAATCAGCGCTAAAGTTACAAGCAGATTTTCCAGAGTTAATTTTTTGCCATTCCACACCAGCACTTTATGCTTGGATTGAAGAACATCGCCCCGATTTATTTCAAGCAATTCAACAAGCTGTAGCGGCTGGACGTTGGGAAGTTATTGGTGCTACGTGGGTGGAACCAGACTTAAATTTAATTGCTGGTGAATCCATTGCCCGTCAGCTATTGTATGGTCAACGCTATATAGAAGAGAAATTCGGTAAGCTGTCGCCTATCGTTTGGGTTCCTGATAGTTTTGGTTTCTGTGCAACTTTACCGCAGTTTTTCGTCAACGCTGGGGTGGAATATTTTGTTACCCAGAAGCTACAGTGGAACGATACTACTAAATTTGATTATGGGGTTTTTTGGTGGCGATCGCCTGATGGTAGTGAAGTATTTAGTTTGATGTCTGCAGCTATTGGTGAAGGTATCGACCCCGTGAAGATGGCAAATTATGCCTATGAGTGGGAAACTAAAACTGGGTTAAAAGATGCCCTTTGGCTCCCTGGTGTCGGCGATCATGGCGGCGGCCCTACCCGTGATATGTTAGAAACTGCCCAACGCTGGCAAACTTCGCCTTTTTTCCCAGATTTAGAATTTACTACCGCAGAAAAATATCTCCAGCAAATAAAAGAAACTATAAGTCACAACCACCACCCTGTCTGGGACGATGAACTTTACTTAGAATTCCATCGCGGTTGTTACACTACCCACGGGGATCAGAAACGTTGGAATCGGCGTTGTGAAGGCTTATTGTACCAAGCTGAATTGTTTGCGAGTTTGGCAAATATTAGCTGTGGTGTGGAATATCCCAAAGTAGAAATTGAAACAGCTTGGAAGCAGCTATTATTTCAGCAGTTTCACGATATTTTGCCTGGTTCTTCCATTACTCAAGTGTATGTTGATGCCCTACCGCAATGGCAGCAAGTGGAAGAAGTAGGAACGAAGATATTACAAGGATCATTATTAGCGATCGCATCTCACATTACCCTACCACAACCACCACAACCCAATAGTTTGCCTGTGGTTGTATTCAATTCTTTGAATTGGCAACGTTCTGAGGTTATTTCTGTCAGCTTACCCACAACGGCAACACCTAACCAACAATGGCAAGTGTACGATGTTTCTGGAAAGGAACTGCCATCACAAATTATTGAATCATCAACTCTGCTATTTTTCGCCAGCGATATTCCATCTGTTGGTTATCGTCTATTTTGGCTTGTCCCTACTTCCTCCCTTCCTTCCTCACCGCAGCTTCCATCTGACTGGGTGCTGGAAAATGAATTTCTCCGAGTTACTGTGAACCCCAACACCGGAGATTTAGCTAGTGTGTTTGACAAAACTTGCCAACGGGAAGTCTTAAGTGGTGCAGGTAATCAACTACAAGGTTTTCAAGATAGCGGCCAATATTGGGATGCTTGGAATATCGACCCTAATTATGCCCAACATCCCCTACCGCCAACTACTCTCAAATCAATTGAGTGGCTAGAAAAAGGTGCGGTGCAAAGTCGTTTACGAGTGGTGCGCCAGTTGGGTAACTCGGAATTTTGCCAAGACTATATATTGTCAGTGGGAGAACCCTTACTCAAAATTGCCACGACTGTAAATTGGCGAGAAAATCATGTATTGGTAAAAGCAGCTTTCCCTCTCAACCTCGAAGCAGACTTTGCTACTTATGAAATTCCCTGTGGCGCAATTCGCCGCACAACCAAACCGAAAACCCCCGCAGAAAAAGCTAAGTGGGAAGTCCCTGCTTTGCGTTGGGCTGATTTAACTGAGGAAGCGACAGCAGAAAATTCACCAAACCCAAATTATTACGGTGTCAGTTTGCTGAATGATTGTAAATACGGTTATGACAGCCAACCTAATCAATTACGCCTGACGCTATTACGCAGCCCTAACTGGCCGAATCCCCAAGCAGACAAAGGTTTTCACGAATTTACCTATGCTTTATACCCTCACACTGGTAGCTGGGAATCAGCCCATACTGTTAAACGTGGCTATGAGTTGAACATCCCACTCCAAGTAATTATTCACCCACTCACAACTCAGCACTCAGCAACGCCAGTTGCTACAACGGAGGGAACCTCCGCAACGCACTGGCTCCTCAGCACTCCCACTACAAGGAGTTTCCTGAATTTATCGGCTGATAACTTAATCTTGATGACACTCAAGCAAGCTGAAGACGATTCCCAGCAATTCATTGTGCGTTGTTATGAATGTCACGGAGATGCAGCCAAGTTATCTTTGCAAAGTGATATTGGCTTAATTTTAGGAGATGGTGTAGATTTATTGGAGCGTTCTACAACTACAGAATTCTCATCTCGCCAGGAAAACCTCAATATACAGCCTTGGAAAATCGCTAGTTTTAAAATGAAACCAGGGAATTAACCCTGATTTTTCTGAACCTTCAATATATAAAGGATTGAGGATGAAGAGTTTTTATGGAGCATCCCAATTTGGCAAATTTATCAAATTAAAACTAGTCATTGCGAATGGAGCGAAGCGGAATGAAGCAATCGCAGCAGATGGACTTTGCGATTGCTTTGCTTCATTTCATTACGCTCGCAATGACAAATTATACTTTTACACATTGGGATACCCCCGTTTTTTAAACCTTCATGCTTCATCCCTTTATTGGTAAGGTGCGATTCGTTGGCTAGAAACCAATCCCAATAGGGCTTAAGGAGGATTAGCCGCTTAAGATTCATGAGAATCTTTTGATAACTGAATAACAATGTAGGTGCAAAACCTACCCTCCAAGTGCTGGAGTGAAAGCATATCCCCTACTGTAGAGACTAGCCATCAATCGGTAAAGCGGGGATAAAAGGTGGAAATACTGCAAGCCTAATGTGGTAATCACCAAGCAAAGTATCCATGAGTAAAGCCAAGGCTTAAAGACACGTCTGAATCATCGTGATAAAACAGTAGCGCAATCAGGCTGAATCGCTACAACCAAAAGGTAAAGGATAAAGGACTGGCAAATTTTACCTTGACCAGTATGCACTCCCAATAAACCCGGTGAATAGTGTCACTCTAAAGATACATAGCATTGTTATTCGGAACGAAGTAACCCGTTATTTACTCTCAGATGGTCGAGTATCTGAGTAGGTGCTAACCGGATGTAATAACGTGGAGAGATTGAGTAAGAAGCAAATGTTTAATTGTAATGATTGAAATATGCTGACGTACTCACAATGATTTGAAAGGATTGGTCTGATTAGGAAGTATATATGTCTAATACGAGTTTAAAGACTACGGCGGAATGGAATACGATACCCTGGCGAAAGTTAGAACGTAGCGTATACAAGCTTCAGAAAAGAATATACCAAGCTTCTCAACGTGGTGATACTAAGGCAGTCCGCAAACTCCAAAAAACCCTGATGAGGTCTTGGTCTGGAAAAGCTCTTGCAGTAAGAAAAGTCACCCAAGATAACCAAGGAAAGAAGGCAGCAGGTATTGACGGTGTAAAATCCCTTAAACCATCAGCCAGACTCACTTTGGTAATGAATATGAAGCTTAACCATAAGGTAAAAGCAACTCGTAGAGTATGGATTCCAAAACCCGGAAACGTTGAAAAACGACCACTAGGAATACCCACAATGCAAGATAGAGCAACTCAATCGCTTGTCAAACTGGCATTAGAACCAGAATGGGAGGCAAAATTTGAGCCCAATAGTTACGGTTTCAGACCCGGACGCAATGCCCATGATGCAAGAGAAGCAATATTTAATAGTATCAGATACTCAAACAAATGGGTATTAGATGCTGATATTTCAAAATGCTTCGATAAAATAAACCACGAAAAACTATTGACCAAAATTAACACATTCCCGACCATGAGGAGGCAAATAAAAGCATGGTTGAAAGCAGGAGTACTAGACAATGGTCATTTCTCAGAAACTACTGAGGGAACGCCACAAGGCGGTGTAATATCTCCACTATTAGCCAATATTGCCTTACATGGGCTAGAAAAGCTAGTAAAGGAGTTTGCAGCCAGCCAGAGAGGAGGAAAGGTGAAGAATCAGAACAGTATATCCCTAATTAGATATGCAGACGATTTTGTGATTCTTGCCCCCAATAAAACTCAAATAATAGTACTCAAAGAAATAGTAAAAACGTGGTTAGCAGAAATGGGACTGGAATTAAACCCTAACAAAACCCGTATAGTTTCGACTTTCAAAAGCTCAGAGATATTCGCCTCGCAAGAAGTAGGATTTAATTTCCTCGGTTTCAATGTGAAACAATACAAAGTGGGAAAGAATGACTCTGGAAAATTATCGAACGGTAAAAAGTTAGGGTATAAAACACTCATCAAGCCTAGTGTAAAATCAGTAAAGAAACACTACGATGACATAGCAAGAATAATCGATAATCACAAAAATGCTGCACAAGAAACACTAATAAGTAAACTTAACCCTGTAATCAGGGGATGGGTTAACTATTACTCAACATCAGTGAGTAAAGAGATATTCTCAAAGCTAAGTCATCTAATATATCAGAAGCTGAAACGCTGGGGAAAACGTCGTCACCCTGACAAGTCTAATGTATGGGTAACCAAGAAATATTGGCATACAGTAGGTGGCGATAACTGGGTATTCGCAGCAACAAAGAACGGAGAAATCACAATGAGGCTATTCAAACACTCACAAAAAGAAATTGTGAGACACGTAAAAGTAAAAGGTGATGCCTCACCGTTCGATGGGAACTTAAAATATTGGAGTTCAAGAAAGGGCGAAAATCCCTTAGTACCTAAAAGAGTAGCAATACTACTTAAAAAGCAAAAGGGGAAATGCTCTCATTGCGGATTGTACTTTAGAGAAGATGACCTAATCGAGATTGACCATATCATTCCTAAATCGCAAGGTGGAAAGGATGTATACGACAATCTGCAAGCATTACATAGGCATTGTCACGACGTTAAAACTGCCACTGACAACTCTTATAATCAACCTAAGAGCGATACAGAAATAAATGTGATGTGGTAGTGAGAAGTACCCACGACTTGGGTCAAGTCATTGAGGAGCCGTATGAGGTGAAAGTCTCAAGTACGGTTTTGAAGACCAGCAGGATTGGTGACAGTCTTGCTGAGTTTAATATAATTTCAGCCTTTAGCCTTTACCCTTCAGCCTTGATTTAATCTTCATGGTCTTCATAAGGGTCTGCTAATTCTTTACTAGGAGGCCCAAATGATATATAGATTCCCCAACCGGTGATGGCAATAACAGCGGCGGCGACAGAAATGATGAGAACTACAGATGGTTCCATAATTAAGTGATATGTTATCAGAAAATTGCTTGAAAAGACCGTGAATTAAGTGTTCTGCTCAAAAATGTAAGCAGGTTTTAAAGAGTCTTTATTATGTTATTGTAATGTAATCAAGAATAAGTAAGCAACGCAAAATGTGTTTCACAGTTGAAATACTGCGTCAACCAATCTTACGATTGAGTCGCTTACGAAACCAAACACAAAAACTCATTAGTACAAGTACGGCGGGACACGTCGGAATTTATGCTTGGTAGTCAGTGCGTTACTTTGGTTTTCAAAGTTATAGTAACTGGCTTAAATAAGGTGCCTATACTTTAATTGGATACTTCCTGTTAAAGCAAGCAACCTCGTGAAACCAAGAATCACTTGATTTTTATCTGGTGAGTGTCAAAGAATATTACAGAAGATAAAAAAAAGCTTTGGCAAGTAATCTTAGGTGAACTATGGCACAAAGGACAAGGTTGGGAGATATACTGAGACCCCTAAACTCTGAGTATGGTAAAGTTGCTCCGGGTTGGGGAACAACACCTGTAATGGCTGGTTTTATGCTATTATTCTTTGTTTTTCTGCTGATTATTCTACAAGTCTATAACAAGACCATCCTCATCCAGGATGTATTTGTAGATTGGCGTTCTTTAGGCCGTTAATCTTGACAAAGCTCTTGATTATATAGAATAGGCGCAGCGACACCCGGCTCATCCGGGTTTTTTTGTGATTTGATAGTGAAAAAATTAGTCGAAAACAAGCCAACATATATAAGGTAGGAAGATGATGTTCTTCCTGTAGTTTTGCTTGACCTATAGATTTATCGGAAAAATCCATGAATATATTTGGTATTGGTCTGCCGGAAATGGCTGTAATTTTTGTAGTAGCACTGTTAATCTTTGGGCCGAAAAAGCTTCCAGAGGTTGGGCGTAGCTTAGGTAAAGCAATTCGGGGCTTTCAAGAAGCCTCAAATGAATTTCAAAATGAGTTTAAGCGGGAAGCTGAACAAATAGAACAAGCTGTGAAAACTACTGCTGAACTTGAACCCAAGCAAATCGAAGCAGCACCCGTACAGCATGACACTGCTGATTCTTCACCAAAAAGCTAAAAAGGTGATGCTATAGATTGACTGGCAATTTTAGATTTTAGATTGCCGATTTTAGATTGTTTTGTGATTTGAGATGCATAAGTGCTGATGCAAAATTCAATATATCTTTGTCATTGCGAATGCAGCGTTAAGCCTTCTCCCAAGGAGACGCTACATTAATAACTTTGTGGAACCATTTACCTCAAGTTTGTAGGTAAAACAATTCTCAAATCATCCAGCTTCATCTATTTATTGATGGAATTATTCCCAAATCCAAAATCTAAAATCCAAAATTGATAGAGTAGATTCAAAATGACAGAGGCTGTTACAAAACCAGCTTTGGTGATTCCTCAGCTAATTGTCGGGTTGGGGAATCCAGAGCCTAAGTATGATCAAACGCGCCACAATATTGGCTTTGCGGCTGTTGACGCTCTTTCACGTGCTTGGCAAATTCCGTTAGCAGAAAATAAAAAGTTTCAAGGCGAGTATGGTGAAGGGGTTGCGCCTGTGGGGGGTAAAATCCGCTTGCTGAAGCCATTAACCTATATGAATCGCTCAGGACAAGCAATACAAGCTGTTACTAGTTGGTATAAATTGCCGCCAGAGTCGGTATTGGTAGTTTATGATGAGATGGATTTACCGCTAGGAAAGACCCGCTTGCGCTTATCTGGTTCCGCTGGGGGTCATAATGGAATGAAAAGTGCGATCGCTCATTTAAGTTCCCAAAATTTCCCCAGGTTACGCATCGGTATTGGGAAACCAAAAGGAGCAGGTAATAACGATGATTCCGGGGCTGTTTCCCATGTACTAGGACGTTTTACTGCTGCTGAAAATCAAACCATGTCTGCTGTACTTCAGTTTGTAGTTGAGTGTATAGAACTCTCTCTCAAACAAGGAGTAGAAAAAGCAATGAACCGTTGTAACAGCCGCACTATTGAGATTTCTGAATCTTAGTTACTTGTTTTGAATTTGGTTGATGGGCAGCGATTGTCGCCTACTCCATCCAACCATACTCAGACAATTCAAACCCAGCAAATTTATACAAATAGACTAACTCACACCCCTATCAGGGGTGCGGTAAATCTATGTGATTTTTTTTCACAATCATGGAAGTGTTTTTTTGCTTGCGTGTACTACTCCGACTTGCCCACAGGCCTCAGTCGGAGCTGCAAAACTCGCTCGCCGTTGCTCTATGGGGTACATTCATTGCTAAATGTATGGATCAAAATCCCATGAGTTTGATACAGCATCTGGAGGCCTTGCAACCTTTAAGAGATTCCAGGCTAGACTTTAGCAGCCATCTCTGTTCCTTATCAGGTTGTTTTGTCTTCGATACTTTCCGCACCTTCAGTAACATCAATTAGTGAGTACGGTAGGCAATATCTAGAACAAGCCAGCCTTTAGCACTACCAATAATAAGTTTATTTAAAACGGCGTTTACGTCTAGCTGCTACTGCCTTACGTTTACGCTTTTCTAATGGGGTTTCAAAGTGCCGATGGTATTTAACGTCAGCTAATATTCCAGCTTTGGAAACCTGGCGTTTAAAACGACGCAGTGCTGAATCTATTCCTTCGTTCTCTCCTAAAACCACTTGGGTCATTCTTGATTTATCCTCATATCGATCAGTTTCCATTGTAATAGCAGCCCCGAACTTAGCAAAACTCCCCAAGCTAAGAATCGGTAAAAAACATAATTTTCAGAATTGATGTAATCACTATTAGCAGTAAACTCTTGGGTTTTGACATTATGTAGATATAGTTTTGCGACTATACCAACTGTGGTTAGCCTTCTGGAACGAACAGAAAATTCGGGGTTTTAAAAGCCTGGTTTATCTAGGAAACTCTCCTGTAGAGGCTGTTTCTCTGTGTCTATAGCAATATTCAGTAATTCCTGACTTTGGGACTACTGAAGGTTAGCGATCGCACTCTACCAGTTTTACCGCTATACTATAGCGTGGTAATATTTGTCACCATAAATACGATTAACTATTACTTAAAACTGCTGCTTTTACAGATTTTAAAAGTTAATTCTTCCTTGACTGAGTAATTTATATCCAGCTACTAAAGCTGCACAAGCAACAAATAAATTCCACAAGCTAGTGGCTCTAAAAAATACTCCACCGCTTAAGAAAACTAACACTAACCCAATACCTAATAAACCCCATCCCAAATTACGTGCTTCTCGCCCAAAAAACATTAAGGTGATTAAACCTGCCATAATTGCTAAGACTGAAGCGGTAGCAGGTAAGCTGCGCGAGAAAATAGAATAGTATCCACTCACAAAAATAATATTTTGTCCGAAAAAGTAGATACCTATAAAAACTAGAACTAAACCTATTAGTTTGATTAACAGCCTACTCATAATTTTTTTGCATTTTTAATGGCTGCAATTATTATTTTAATTATGATTATACTTGAGTTTTTCAATGCCTACAAAACAAGCAGTTAAATTTATTTAAATTTCATATTTGTAATACGTAAATCTACGGCATAGCGACTCAAGTAATTTGCAGTAATGTCAAGGTTTAGAAACAAAAAGATACAGAGCGATGCGATGAAAGATAGCTGGAGAGGGTTGTCATTGGTAATGGGTAATTGGTAATGGGTAATTGGTCATTGGTAATTATTCATTGGTAAGGGTTTCCAGCCTATTTAGGTTTCGTAAGATAGTTGGGCTTTGTTTCACCAACTTACTTAGCTATGATAATTATTCAGGACTGACATCGATAGATAGTGCTAACTGATAGAGTTGACGACGGGATAGGGAAGTGAATTTTGCTAATTGACGGCTAGCTTGCGATCGCGATATTCCCTGACGGATTAATTGTGCAAGTTCGGCTTTGAGTTCGGCTTCTGTGAGTTGGGGTTGACTGGGTGGAATTCCCGCTACTACAAGAGTATATTCACCTTGGGGTTCGCGTTGGTTGTAGTGGGCGATCGCTTCCGTGATAGTTCCCCGCCAAAATTCCTCATAAAATTTGGTTAATTCCCTAGCGAGAACAATTTGGCGATCGCTTCCGAAAGTTTCTCCTAAGTCTTGTAACGTATCGCGTAAACGATGGGGCGATTCGTAGAAAATTATAGTGCGAGATTCTGTTTGCAGCGATTCTAAATATTCTCGGCGTTGTTGAGTTTTAGCGGAGAGAAAGCCTTCAAAGACAAAGCGATTCGTTGGTAAACCAGATGCACTTAGAGCTGTAATTGCCGCACTTGCCCCCGGAATTGGCACTACTGTTATCCCCACTGAAATACAAGCTGTCACCAGTTCATATCCCGGATCAGAAATTCCTGGCATACCCGCATCACTCACCAAAGCAATTGCTTTACCATTAGCTAAATGCTCTAATAATTCGGGAATCCGGCTACTACGATTGTGTTCGTGATAGCTAAGTTGGGGAGTCTGAACTTGAAAATGTTGCAAAAGTTTCCCCGTGTGGCGTGTATCCTCCGCAGCAATTAAATCCACATTTTGTAAAATTCGCACCGCCCGAAAGGTGATATCTTCCAAATTGCCAATCGGTGTACCGACAACGTAAAGTGTTCCTGGTTTTGGATCTGTCTGCATGGGGGATTGGGGGACAAGGGGACAAGGGGACAAGGAGATAAATTTCTATTACCTATTACCCAATGACAAATGACAAATAACAAATAACAAATGACAAATGACAAATGACAAATGACAAATGACAAATAACGCCTTATTTGTAGGTTTAGTAACCTTGGATTTGATTTACTTGGCTGAGTCGTCGCCGCAAAATAATCAGAAGATTGTTGCTAATGACTATACTGTGGCAGCAGGGGGCCCGGCTACAAATGCGGCTGTGACATTTAGCCATTTGGGAAATCAAGCTACTGTGTTGGGTGTAGTGGGTTCTCACCCGATGACGCAGCTAATTCGTACAGATTTGGCAGCTTACAAAGTAGCGATCGCGGATCTTTACCCTACCACTAATGCTGCTGTACCTGTATCTTCCATCATTGTTACCCAATCTACAGGCGAACGAGCAGTAGTTTCTATTAATGCAGTCAAAACTCAAGCCAGTAGTTCCTCAATCCCGGCTGATATTTTGCAAAACATTGATATAGTGCTGATTGATGGGCATCAAATGGCTGTGGGTATTGAACTTGCTCAAATGGCTAAAGCTCACAATATCCCAATTGTGATTGATGGTGGTAGTTGGAAAAGTGGATTTGAGGAACTCTTACCTTTTGTTGATTACGCGATTTGTTCAGCTAATTTTCATCCTCCTAACTGTCACACAGCCGCAGAAGTTTTCGCCTATCTCAGTGCTTTTAAAATTCCCTACATCGCCATTACTCACGGTGAACAACCAATTGAATACTTAAGTTGTGGTGATAGTGGCGTTGTTAATGTGCGACAGATTAAACCAGTTGATACACTGGGTGCTGGAGATATTTTTCACGGTGCTTTCTGTAATTATATTTTACAAGCAAGTTTTACCGATGCGCTGGCTGAGGCTGCAAAAGTGGCTGCTCATGCTTGCCAATTTTTCGGTACACGCCGTTGGATGGAGGCTAAGTAAGTCGGCGAAAGTAAAGATAATTGGCTGAGGCTGTCATTTGTCTTTGGTCATTTGTTATTGGTAAGGATTTCAAGCCTATCTACGTTTCTTAACATAGTTTGGTGCAATTACCGACTTACTTAGCTAGAAACTAGAGGCGAGAGAATGTCACTGAATACAAGGCGAAATGAATGAAAGATTTACAAGAAATTTTAGCGATCGCTTGTCAGGTAGGATGGGGAGCAGCAGATATATTACAGTCTTATTATCATGGGACTATTAAAGACTCTAATTTAGAAATTGCATATAAACAAAATGAACCTGTAACTGCTGCAGATATCGCTACTAGTCAATATATTTTAGACAATTTGCAAGCAGCTTTAGGTAACGAAGATTTTGCTTATATTAGTGAAGAAACTTATAAATCACAACAGGGTAAAAATAACTCTCAATATGTATGGATTATTGACCCCTTAGATGGAACGCGAGATTTTATTGATAAAACTGGAGACTATGCAATTCACATTGCTTTAGTTACAGAAAATCGTCCTATACTGGCAGTTGTGGCATTACCAGAAGTAGAAAATTTATATTATGCTACTAAAGGCGGAGGTACATTTGTTGAAACTCGTAATAGTTCTATTCCTTTACAAATATCTTTAAACTTAGATACAAAACCTTTAGAAGATTTAACTTTAGTAGTAAGTCGCTCTCACCGCAACCAAAGATTAAATTATTTATTAGAAAATTTACCCTGCCAAAACCATAAATCTGTTGGCAGTGTTGGTTGTAAAATTGCCACCATTCTTGAACAAAAAGCAGATATTTATATTTCCCTTTCTGGCTCATCTGCTCCTAAAGACTGGGATATAGCAGCACCAGAATTAATTTTAACGGAAGCTGGCGGTAAGTTCACTCATTTTGATGGTACACCATTACAGTACAACACTGGTGATATTAGTCAATGGGGTGGCTTACTAGCGAGTAATGGTCTATATCATGAGGAATTGTGTCAACAATCTGAGAAGATTTTAGCGAGTTTTTCTGATAGCTAAATTTTGGTGTCAAGGGTCAAAAGTCAAACGTCAAACGTCAAAAGTGACTTTTAATTTGTCCCCATTACCAATTACCCATTACCCATTACCACATGACTACAGAATCTTTTCAAAAAAATACCTGGGATTGGCAACTTTCTCAGTTGCAACAACAAGTAGGAGAATGGATTGAGTACCAATTTTCCCGATTAGAATCAGCTTTACCACAATTGCCCCCTGGATGGTCAATCAGTCCTTGGTTAAGTCAACTGTTAAAATTTCTATTTTGGCTGATATTAGGTTTATTTGTAGTTTGGTTGCTTTGGCTGTTGTGGCGAGAATTTGGCCCTTATATTTATTCGTGGTTAACGAGAAGAGGCAATCAGCATATATCACATACAACTATCAGCGCTACTGAGTTATCTGTACCTTTATGGTTAGCGCGATCGCAAGAATATTATCGTCAGGGTAATTATAGAGAAGCTTGCCGTTGCTTATATATGGCAATATTACAGCGCTTGCATGATAGCAGCGTTATCAGCCACAAACCCAGCCGCACTGATGGCGAATATTTGCAATTATTGCGATCGTCTATAACTCCTATCCAGCCTTATGAAACATTAATCACGACTCACGAACAATTATGTTTTGGCGATACGGAAATTCTGCCAGAAAATTATGAGCATTGTCAGCAAGCATTTCGGGAGATTGCGGGGGAGTAGGATTTGGGATGAGGGGATGAGGGGGATGAGGGAGATGAGGAGGATGAGGGGGATGAGGGAGATGAGGGGGATGAGGGAGATGAGGAGGATGAGGGGGATGAGGGAGATGAGGAGGATGAGGAGGATGAGGGAGAAATAATAAACGACAAATACTATTCTCAATTACCAATTACCAATTACCAATTACCAATTACCCATTCCCCATTACCCATTCCCCATTACTACATTACTATCTACAATATCCATAAATTAAGTATAAAGCTGTACATAAAATGAAGCGCTCAAACCGCTTGGCTTGGCTGGGGGCGATCGCACTGGCGATCATCATTGTATTAAGCTTGATAGCGGCTCCCCGCAATAGCACAATTAATAGTGGTTCTACTTATAACCGTGCTGCTGATGGCTATGGGGCTTGGTATGCTTATATGCAGCAGCAGGGAACTACAATCAAGCGCTGGCAAAAGCCTTGGAAAGATATCGCAGCGCAAAAAACCCCGATTACATTGCTAGAGGTAAATAGCAATCTCGGTTCTCCAATTATCAATTCCGCAAAACGGGAATGGTTACAAAAAGGTAATACCCTAGTAATCTTAGGTGTGCGTTACCCCGTGACTGCGGCTGATTTTCACACTATGCAAAAATCTCCCCTTGGAGATGTGAAAATTGATACAACTAGAAGGCATGATAAAGCCGATAAAGAAGAAATTAAATTAGGCGATCGCTTTGGTGCTGTAGTGTGGGAAGAAAAGTATGGTAAAGGAAAAGTTATTTTTGCCACTACTCCCTATTTAGCAGCTAATGCTTATCAAGATTATTTAAGTAATTTTAAATTTCTTGCAGATTTAGTTAGCAAACAAAAGAACGCCATTTTAGTGAATGAATACATTCACGGTTATAAAGATGCTGATGTGCGAGAACAAGAAGGCAAAGGTAACTTATTGAGTTATTTTGCCAAACAGCCTTTGATTGTGGCGTTGTTACAGTTAGGTATCTTATTAATAGTCTTAATTTGGGCGCAAAATCGCCGCTTTGGTAAGCCAGAAGTTTTAACTGTACCAGTTTTAGATAACAGCGAAGCTTACATCCAAGCTTTAGCAGGAGTATTACAAAAAGCTGAATCTAGTGATTTTGTGGTTGAAATGGTGGGTAAAGAAGAACAACTACAACTACAAAAAGCTTTAGGATTAGGGTCAATTTTACTAGAACCCCAAGCTTTAATTGATGTCTGGGTAGAGAAAAAAGGCGCAAGTTCTGCTGAACTAGCTACAGTCTTAAAACTACAATCCCAAAAACGACCTATGCGTGAACGAGACCTGTTAAGCTGGTTGAGGCAATGGCGAACAATTAAAAATAGTTACTAATTCGTAATTCGTAATTCGTAATTATGGGAAGGTTTTATTTTTGTTGGGTGCTGTACTTTCATGATGTAATTAATAATTACAAATTGTTAACCAAACAAGATAATTTATACCAATAATCTAAAATTAAACAGCAATTTATAACACAATATCGTTCAATTAGCACTAAAAACCTTAAAATCTGTAGGTTGGGGAGCCACTGTGTTGGATGGTTTTCCCGGCTTCAAGCAAGTGGCGTTTGAGGAACGAAACCCACAACATTTTCATCAGTTTATTGGGTGTCACTACGTACCCTGCGGGAAGCAAGCTACAACCCAACCTACAATTATATGAATTACGAATTACGAATTACGAATTATAAATTAGTCTTAGTATGAGTGAAATAAATTCGGTTTTAATCCGCTTAGGTAAAGGGCTTAACCAGATAATTGTGGGACAATCTAGCCTAGTACAACAGTTACTAGTAGGACTACTAGCTGGGGGGCATATAATTTTAGAAGGAGTCCCTGGAACTGGTAAAACACTCTTAGTTAAGGTATTAGCGCAATTAATTCAAGCAGATTTCCGTCGAATTCAATTAACACCAGATGTCTTACCATCAGATATCACTGGCACAAATATTTTTGATTTGAATAGTCGCAGTTTTACTTTGAAAAAAGGGCCTGTTTTTACCGAAGTATTATTAGCAGATGAAATTAACCGCACTCCACCAAAAACCCAAGCAGCGTTGTTAGAAGCAATGGAAGAAATGCAGGTAACTTTGGATGGTGAAAGTTTACCTTTGCCAGAATTATTTTGGGTAATTGCTACACAAAACCCCTTAGAATTTGAGGGTACTTACCCTTTACCAGAAGCACAGCTAGATAGATTTTTATTTAAGTTAGCTGTAGATTATCCCGAGCAAGCAGCAGAAAAGCAAATGTTACTCAATCGTCAAGCGGGATTTGCAGCGCGCAGAGGAGATATTAATCGTCTTGAACCTATAGCAACGGTAAGCGAAATTTTGCAAGCAAGGCAAGCAGTTAAAGAAGTTAAAGTCTCGGAATCAATAATTGATTATCTGCTAGCGTTAGTTAAAACATCACGCCAACACCCGGAATTAGCTTTAGGTGCATCACCTCGCGCTGCTGGTGCTTGGTTACAGACATCACAAGCAGCTGCGTGGTTAGCAGGAAGGAATTTTGTCACACCAGATGATGTGAAATCTGTCGCCTCACCTTTATTGCGTCATCGCTTGATTTTGAAACCAGAAGCCATGCTTGATGGTTTACAAATTGATGCGGTAATTACTTCTGTAATTAATCAAGTACCAGTACCAAGATAAAGGGTAAAGGATGAAATTAACCCTCTTATCTCACATTGGGAAGGGAAAATAAATGTAGCGACTTTCTGGTAGGCTTGTACAGTTTATGATTATTAGTGGGGCGATTAGCATAAAATTTGACCACTCAAAACTTTTCAAAAACCCTTTAATTAAAATCAACAAAAAGCAAATTTATTCCATTCATTATTACTGGAATTTTGTTTTCAGTTACATTCAACTGTTGAAAACATTTATCTCTATACTCTTCTCGCTCAATAAAATTGTTGATTGCTTTGAGTAGGGGCTTTTTCACTTCGTAGGTTTCTTCGGCTTTAGCAATTGCCTGTAAAGGAATTTCATGATTGACGCGCAATATTGCTAAATCAATTAAATCTCTAGATTGTGTGCTGGAATCGTTCCATCTATCGGCATTAGCCATAAGTTTTGATGTGAGTCTATCACCTATACTCAAGCAAGGAATATTAGCCCAATTTGGATAAACAGGGGGGTCTAAGGTAAAACCTCCATTAGCTACAATTTCTACTTTAATATTCGTTTCGTTGATGGCAACAGGAAAACGGATGCCATATTGATTTATTGTACTTTCACCTAATCGAATATCTGTTGGACTTTGAAATAATGCAGCAATTCCTTCATCGTACACCAATGCTCTTAAATATCTGTAATTTTCAGTTCCGTAGGGAAAGAGAAAATCAATATCTTTACTAAGCCTATATTCATCATATTCTAATGCCAAGAGCGTACCACCGGCGAAGTGTGCATCAGCTTTTTGCAGAACTTCTGGATTAAAAGTATTAAGTATTTTAAGTATTTTATTATGATGTTCTATTTGAAACATTTCTAAATCTGGCAATATCCAAGAGTTGTATTTTTTGGCTAAATAATGCACAAAATCTTTTTCTGATTGCTGGAAGTTATTGAAAGTATGTTGATGATGCCAATTGCGTTGATACAATTGGATCATTTCTTTCTCAGTTAATTGATAGACATTATTTAATTGCCAACCAATAGACTCTAGGAAGGGCAGGTTTTGCGGATTAGGCATAATAGCTTAGGGAGAATTTGCAGCCACCTGTAATAATTAAGTAAGTCGGTGGAAATAAACAAAACTATTTTAAGAAACGTAAATAGGCTTGAAATCTTTACCAATGACAAATGACAAAGGACAAAGCGCAAAGTCTGAGCGGAGGAAACCTCCGCTCAGAACTTTGTAAGAATGACAGCCTCAGATTGATATAGTTTAATTGCTAATAGCATATTCAAATGAGTGTTCCCTAATATTTAACGTTTTTTCCTTTCCTCACTTATCCTTAACCCTTTATACTTCATCCTTTACAAATGGTACCAGCAGATAGAGTTTATATATTATTAGTTATAGGAATTGCGATCGCACCTATTTTGGCGATGCTTTTCGGAATTTCCACAAGTATCGGTATTACATTTTTATTTGATATTTTTGTCCTTGCATTAATGGTGGTGGATGGTTTACGAGTAAAACGCGATCGCGTTGAAGTTAGCCGCCAAATTCCATCACGCTTATCTATTGGTCGAGATAACCCGGTAGTGCTAAAGGTAAAATCGGCAAATACCAATGCTGTAATTAAAATTCGTGACTATTACCCCACAGGCTTTGGTGTTTCTACACCAGAACTCAGCACTACTGTAGGGATGAATAGCACCCAGGAATTAACATACACAGTTCACCCCACACAGAGGGGTGAATTTGCTTGGGGAAATCTTCAAGTCAGACAATTAGGGTTTTGGGGATTAGCTTGGAATGATTGGCAAATTCCGCAAAATCTGCGAGTGAAAGTTTATCCTGATTTAGTGGGATTGCGATCGCTTTCGATTCGGCTAGCATTGCAATCATCTGGATCAATCCGCCAACGCCGCATGGGTATTGGTACCGAGTTCGCGGAACTACGAAACTATCGCACAGGCGACGATTTACGCTTGGTGGATTGGAAAGCTACAGCCAGACGCGTCGGGGCTTATGGTAATACACCGCCTTTAGTTAGGGTTTTAGAACCAGAACAAGAACAAACTTTAATAATTTTGCTTGATCGCGGGCGGTTAATGACAGCGAAAGTGCAGGGTTTGCAGCGATTTGACTGGGGATTGAATGCAACCTTATCCTTAGCCTTAGCCGGATTACATCGAGGCGATCGCGTGGGCGTGGGTGTATTTGACAGACAAATGCATACGTGGATTCCACCAGAACGCGGTCAAAATTATCTCCCCCAGTTAATTGATCGCTTAACACCAATTCAACCCGTATTGCTGGAATCTGATTATTTAGGGGCAGTAACCAATGTAGTACAACGGCAGACTCGGCGCGCACTAGTGGTATTAATTACCGATATAGTTGATGTCACTGCTTCCACCGAACTTCTCGCCGCCCTTTCGCGCCTAGCACCCCGTTACTTGCCATTTTGCGTCACACTCCGCGATCCGCAAGTTGATCGTCTAGCGCATACCTTTACTGAAGATGTGACAAATACTTATGTTCGCGCAGTCGCTTTAGATTTATTAGCACAGCGACAAGTCGCATTTGCCCAATTAAAGCAAAAAGGTGTATTGGTACTCGATGCACCAGCTAATCAAATTACAGATCAGTTGGTTGAACGATATTTACAACTCAAAGCCCGGAATCAACTTTAACAAATACTTTCCTTCATCCTTAAAATCTACACCAACAACCCACTGCACAACTGCATCGATGTTTTAGGGATTGATCGCAGAATTCGCCATTTTGATCAACGAAGCGCGATCGCCTGCTTTCAAACCTACAGTATATTGCACACCCTGAAGCCGCCAAGTCAAGGTGGCATCTGAGCAATTAGCGCCACAAGTAGAATCTACAAAATAGCCAGTGATACCCTTAGCTAATACAACTCGTTTCCCAGTTAACTTAGGAGTTCTGCGCGTTACAGCTTCCGCAGTCACAACACCTAAACGGCAAGCTGTTCCACCAGTACAATCAGGACTAAAACCCAGTAAAATATCATATTTCCTCAGCGTAGCGTTTTCGACAATTGCATAAACCGGGTTAGCACCATCCGATTCAGGAATAAACTTAGGTAATAACAGTCTAATTTTTATCTTCTGTCTTAATCTTGGTAGAATCGCCTTAAAAACCGGATGTGGTTGAGAATCAACGGTTTGGACTTGGCTTTGGGCAATCTTCTGAGACTGAGTATTGGTAGATGCGATCGCTAAACCTGATAAGCTGCTGACTAGCAAAATTGCGGCAAACGCACCACTGAAATTTTTTAAACCGAATATCATCCGCATAACCCTATTTATAGGCAAATACTTAATTGATGACCAAATTTTAGTATCAAATTATGCGGTTTGTCATTTGTCAACAGTTAACAGTTAACAGTCAACAGTCAACAGTCAACAGTCAACAGTTAACAATCCCCTCCTAACTACAATTAGCAGCTGAAGCTGAGTTTACTTTTCTTAAATCCCCAGTGAAGACGGCTGTGTATTTGTAGGGTGATGATGATGAAGGACTGCAATTCATTGCAGTTGTATTAGCGCGGCGGGGAGTCCACCAAGAAGTTGCATTTACAGTTAAATTAGCTCCATTCCATGATAATTGGTTGACTACTAACGAATTAGTTTTGAAATCATTTGGCTTTTGAGCAGTCAGAAATGTCGCATAGTTTACATCACCATTACTGGGATTTATCCTGGCTATAACTGCTACTTTCGGGCCGCCACCACTACCGTAACTGGGTAGCCAACGACCAGTAGCAAAGCGGCGGAAATCATCTCCTGGCTGGCTACCAGTGGCAGAAAACACCCCATACAAAACACTTCCGCCATCCCAAAGCAAACCATAACCAGAACCGTCATCACCAGTGGTTTCATAATTATCACGACACCATTGTTTGACACCATTATTAAAAAGGATGATGCGAGGATTTTTGTTACTAGAAGATACTTGCCTATAACCTATGTAGATTGTTTTTGTTCCAACAGTTACCTTGGGGCCATTTTTAGCTTTGATTGTTGCTTCGCTATCACCACAAGTGAATGGCACACTATTACCGACAGATGACTGTACAGCAGTTTGGGCATTAGCTGAAGGAGCTATGTCTGTGATTGCTAAATCAGCGCCTAATACCACTGATAAAGATAACAGTGCCAAAGATTGTGGCAGTTGGCGTTTATACTTCATTGGAATTGATTTGATTACATTACTTTACAAAAACAACACCGTATCATGAAGTTTACATGAAGCTTTAAACAACTTAATGTTTATTAACAATGCATTGATAATGTGTTGTTATTAAGCATCAAGAAGATGGATATATGAACTAAATACAAAAAATTTTGCAGTGCGAACACATTGGGATGCTGCACTTAAAACCTGATAATTGCTGGTTTTATGCCTGCAGATAATCTAATACCAATTTGAAAAAAGAATTTGACAGATTGTAGGGGCAAGGCATTGCCTTGCCCTCTAGAATATATTGATGTGTAGCCAAAATTATTTAATAATCAATTGATATTTTAGAAATTCAAAATATCTAGTGATTCTTCAATTTCTAACTCTAAAATTCTTTCTTTTGCATCTTTATGTTCGGCTATTTTGCCCGCTTTCCAATATAAATCTGCGGCTTTTTGAAAATCTGCTAATGCTCTGGTTTTATCATCCATGCTAACTAAAGCATTACCACGGTTATAATATGCATCTATATAATTAGCATTAATTTTAATCGCTTGACTATAATCTAAAATTGCGCTTTGGTAATCTTCTAAATCGCAACGAGCATTACCACGACTGTAATATGCATCGGCGTAATTAGGATTTATTTTAATTGCCTGAGTGTAATCTGCGATCGCACCCTCATAGTCTCCTAATTCTGCACGTGTATTACCGCGATTGTAGAAAGCCACAGCATCATCAGGAGCAATTTTAATTGAATGCGTCAATCGCTGTTGTTCTTTTAACAAATAACGCGAAATTACCCGATTTTTATCAGCAACAGCATAATTAGGATTAATTTTAATTGCCTGGGTATAATCTTCGATTGCACCTTGATGATCGCCAATATGAGAACGAGCATCAGCACGGTTCATATAAGTAAGCGCCACATCAGGATTGATTCTAATAGCTTGGGTATAATCTTCGATAGCGGCTTGATAATCTTTTAGTTGATAACGCGCTAAACCACGCTGGTTATAGGCTTTGGTGTAATTGAAGTTAATTTGGATAACCTGAGTATAATCTGCGATCGCACCTTCGTAATCGCCTAGATGATAACGCACCATGCCGCGTTTGTAGTACACATCGGCATTATCAGGATTCAGTTGCAAAGCTTGGTTGTAGTTAATAATTGCTGTATCAGATTCGCCTTGCTCAAAAGATTTATCGCCTAGATTTACATACAATGTATTTAAATCAGCAGTGCGATTGGAAACAATCTCTTCTGCTTCCGGCAAAGCTAAATGCTTGATTATCTGATGATGATTTTGATTATTGGTTGGAAATTTTGGTATATCTTGCTGAGAATTATATTGCTCAATTGTAGGTGGTTTATCTTTAAGTTTAGCTGCTTGCAATTCTTCTAAATAACTGAATAAACCCCCAGCATAAAGTAATTGATTAATGCCAAAGGCTATTCTTCCCCTTTTTAGCTTAATCATTTGTGTCGGCAGAAACCCAGCTAAAAAAAGGTGATATTCTTGTTGAGCTTCATGTACTTCTTCTTGAATTAAAACGCAGACAACAACTGCATTTTTTTCTACTTCTTCAGAACTAACAGACCATCTCACTCTATCAATACTGCCATGACGCGATTTAACTTCCACACCAATTGAAGGTTCAGCAGTGAGGGTAAAATCTACCTTGCCATCACCACCGATTTTTTTTTCATAATCTACTTCTGTAATAAAATCAGCTAACCGTTCTTTAACAACTTCCTCACCGAGTTTACCTTTTAAGTTGCTAATAAAAACATCCCGGACTGGCGAAGTACGCTTATATTTTTCTGCCATCAGCCAGCAAAAATCTCGCAGTGCTTTTAACCTTTCTCCAGAGATTATAGTTAACTCACTATATTGACCTTCTGTTTCGCAATGAAGCAGACAACCACTAGTTAACCTTCTAATAAAATCAGACTGTAGCGATCGCAGTAAGGTAATCCAGTCCATTTATATTTCTGCGAGTCTTTTGATGAGATTATTTTATTAAAATATCAAATCGGCGTAAATCGTTGAATTGTGTCAAGGCTCAAAAGTCAAAAGTCAAAAGTCAAGAGTCATTAGTTATTTCTCTCCTTGTCCCCAGTCCCCAGTCCCCAGTCCCTAATCCCCAATCCCTAATCACAATTGATCCCTCCTTACCAGCCAAACAAGGTAAGCAAGGAGGGATCAGTGAAAGATACATTAAATGTATCGTCTGCTATTGATTGTAACTACAATGCACTTAAAATCGGTCAAGAGTACGGCAAACTGAGTACTTGAGGCGATGTTGACTAACAACTAATCAAAACACCTCATCTTCCATACCGCGCCACCATTCACCCAAATTCATCATATCTTGGAAGATATCTTCTAATTCCTCAACATAGACATCTTGAGGAATCAAGGCTTGACGTTCTTGGAGTTTTTTGAGGCGAAGTTGTACTAATAGCCAAGGTTTAGCGATGCTATCCGTGGCTTCCATGTATTGAGCCAGCTGTCTACTATCCATAATTTTTATATTTGTGATGATGCCATTACTTTTTACGATACAAGACGTAGCCGTAAGTGGCCATTTTTTATGCATTGCTTAAGTAGGGGGAATGGGGACTGGGGACTGGGGAATGGGGAACTCGGGGCCCCCTCTGGGGATAAGGGGTAATGGGGAATGGGGAATGGGAAAAGGGAAAAAATCTTTCATACCAATTCGCCTAAAGTCGATGCTTAGGGGCACGGCATCCACAATCTTTTGGCATATCAAATATCTTACTGGTGCCGTGCCCCTACAAAGAATTTATCTGTCGCAAACATTATTTGAATTGGTATAAATTCGTCGAATTTTCTTAAGTCACCGAGAAAAATAACCAACTGTTCACCTTCAGAAGGCGGAATTTGCACCTCAAAGCCTGAAGGTTGGAGTTCAAAGCCTGAAGCTTGCAGCTTTTATCTCGAACATTGCGGCTTTTATCTTGGAAGTTGCGCCTTTTAGCCTCAACGTTGCGGTTTTTATCTTGAACGTTGCGGTTTTTATCCTCAACATTGCAGCTTTGATGCGGAAAATTGCAGCTTTTATCTTCAACGTTGCGGCTTTTTGCTTGAAAGGTGAGAAAATTAGCAAGAGCGATGGCACTTTGATGGCGGCTGATGAGTAAATTAGCAACAGTCATGGTGATGGGAAGGAAATTAAAACAGGCGATCGCTACAATTGCCGTGTGTTTTGCAACGCTTGCCATGACCATTGTCTAACCGGACTCCATATTATCCCCATTCCTCACAACTGACTCAAACAAAATCCGCATTTCTTAATTACGAATTATTCTTTTGTGTATTGTAAGCGCAAAAAATGTAACCGACCTAAAGCATCTCCCGCCACAATTGTTACCCCATCGGGTGCAACTGCACAGCAGTTTATGGAACTGTCACTTGTAAAAATGGCAATATTTTCTGCTGTCTCTAGATTCCAGACTTGAAGAGTGTTATCAGAAGAAACAGAAATCAATTTTTTGCTGTCTGTTGTTACTGCTAAATCCTTAACATCATTGGTATGACCTGTGAGTGTAAAATTTTCCTTTCTTGTTTTCATATTCCATACTTTAATAGTTTTGTCATTTGAAGCGGAAATTATCTGCATTCCATCAGGCGTAACTGCTACGGCATTTATATCAGTCGTATGAGCATCAATAATAAAAGATTCAGGAATGTTTTCATTTGAAGCGGAAATTACTTGCATTCCATCAGGCGTAACTGCTACGGCATTTATATAATTAGTCGTATGACCATCAATAATAAAAGATTCAGGAATGTTTGAAATATTGTCAAATATAATAATTTTATAAAGAGCAGATATCACGTATTTATCATTAGGAGATATTGCTAAATCATAATGTACCCAATCATCACGCTCTATGTTAAAAATCTCTTTTCCTGATTTTAAATCCCATATTTTAAGACTGTGGTCACCAGAACTAGAAATAACTTTTTGTCCATCTAATGTTACTGCTAGAGCAATTATGCCTTGACTATGACCAGTAAGTTTCAAAATTTCTTTTCCTGTTGATAACTCTCTTACTCGGAGAGTTTTATCGTCTGAACCTAAAATAACTTTTTTATTATCGGCCGTTACTGCTATTGCATTTACTGAATAAGTATGATGATTAAAAGTACGAATTACATCTTGACTTTCTAAATTCCAAAATTTCATTGTCTTATCGTCAGAACAAGAAATAGCTTTTCTCCCATCTGGTGTTATTGCTAAAGCCTGTATACTATCGTTATGTTCTGAAAAATAAATATTTTTATTGTTAATTTCCAAACTCCAGATTTTAATAATATTAGAACCAGAAATTAAATTTTTATTATCTGGTGTAAGCACTATAGATTTTATGTTTTTATCCTCTGCTTTGAATGCCAGTATTTCTTCTCCTGTTTCGATATTCCAATATTTAAATGTTTTATCGAAAGCATAAGAAATTAGTCGTTTTCCGTCTGAGGTAATAGCTATGATTGTTACGCCCCTATTATGTCCTTCAAGACGTAAAACTTCTTTTCCAGTATCTAGGCTCCAACCCTGAATAGTATTTGCCCCTGAAGCCGCAATAAGTAATTTTCCATCTAATGCTAATGCTAAACTTCTGACTAATGGAGCCTCGCATTTCCAAGAACTAACTTGTGTTTTATTTTCTATATTCCATACTCTAATAGTTCTATAATCGTAACCAGCAATTACTTGTTTACAATCTGGTGTGACTACTACAGAATATACTGCATCAATAAAATCAAAATCTTTCTTATTCTTACTGCGAAGAATTTGTAAGAAACGAGCTTTTTGATCTTCTAAATTTCCTAAGGTACAAAATTCATTACCAGTATTTAAATTCCAAATTTTGACAGTAGTATCACTAGAACCAGAAATTACGAATTGACTATCAGATGTTACAGCCACCGCGTTTACTGAACTTGTATGTCCTGTGAGAGTAAAAACTAGCTGACCTGTATTAATTTCCCAAACTTTAATTGTGCGGTCACCTGAACTAGAAATTATATACTTACCGTTTGGTGTAACTGCTACAGCCGTTATAAATTTAGTATGACCTGTCAAAGCAAGAGTTTCTTCTCCCGTTTCCAAATTCCAAATCTTGAGAGTGTTGTCATCAGAACCGGAAATCAACAACTTCCCATCAGGTGTGACTGCTACAGGATTCTCACCCTTGAGATTTCGGAGTAAGCGTCCGCCGGGTGGTGTTAAGCTAGCGGTCAAGGGAGACAGCCAAGGTACTGAAGTTTGCTGCTTGGCTTGCGTTAATAGTGCTTGGATTTCTGGAATTTTTTTATCTAGTAACCGTCCCTGTAACTGACTACTTAACTGTTTTTTATCGACCGCCAAAACATGTGCTGACAGCCTCAATGCACCTTGAATTAACTGTAAATTCTCATCTTCGGGCAAAAAATTATAATCTGCTATCAACTCATTAATATTGATGTTCTCCAACTTCCCCTGCAACCAGCGAAAATCACACAGCAGTTGTTGTAATTCTCCTTCCCTTCCCCCAGCAAGCAAGTGATAGGCTAAATTCTGCCAGATATAGCCATCATTTTCTAAACTATGCCAGCCTGCGGGGTATTTTTTGCTGTAAGCATTCAACAGCCTGTTGTGTAATACCCCTATCCCCTCACTTTCGGTTGCTAAAGTTTTGTATTGCTTCCTGACATAATCAAACTGCAAGTCATGCAACCGCAAATTTCCCGCTTCATCCCGCAAAGCCAGAGATTTACTCACTAATTCATCAATTACATCTTGGCTATCAAACTCATCTAACCCCAAGGGTTGCCAAAAAGTCTGCAAAACTGCTTCGGGTATGGGTGTATCTTCCGGAAATACCGCAAAATCTAAATATCGTTGTTGGCAATTTTCATCCAAAGCCGCCACACTAACAGCAATTGCTTTGAGTAAATCGGGATAAGGATAATCGGGAAACTGTTGTTTGATTTTCTCTAAATCAGCACACCGCAATTTTTCTAAAATATTCTGCCAGCGATTTGCAGGTTTACCCCGCATCATCGCCCCAACCATCGCCAATGCTAAGGGTAAATATCCACATTCTCGCGCTACCTGCAAAGTAACATCATTATGCGGGCTGGGTTGCAATATCTCCGGTTGATTTGCCCAATCTGCCAACAGTTCTAACGCCTGTTGTTCACCTAAAACCGCAAGCTGATACTCTTCCCCTCCCAACCCCGTGACTATAGCCCCATCACGGGTAGTAATTAACATCTGACAGCGTTCCCCCAACACATCAAACGCCGTCGCATCATCCAAACGCCAGATATCATCCACAATCAGCAAGCAAGCTTTCTGTGCAAACAACTCCCGTAACCGCGCTTTCGCCAATCCCACCTCGGTAAACGCCGCTTGCTTCTCACCCAACGCCGAAGCCAGATAAGATTGCCAAGTTAAAATTTGGGGCGTTTGTCCAAATGTTACCCACAACACCCCATCAGGAAACGCCTTTCTCACTTCTTCATCCCGCGCCAAGGCTGTAGCTAAGACTGTTTTACCAATTCCGCCCATTCCTTGCACGCCTACACGCCGACTTTTCCCAGTAATCCCCACAGGTTGCTTTGTTAGCGATAATATTTTCTGTTTTAAGGGTGTAAGTTCTTCAAGACGGGGTAAAAAGTGTGGTGGTAACTCTGGGACGTTGGTAAGATTTCCTAAAGGTTGGTGATGGGGGGTTAAATTGGTTTTTTTTTAAGCTGAGGAATCAACTCACCAGATACACCAGCTAACTGTATTGCATTCCGCGCAATATTAAAAGCAAACTCTACAGGGGAATTTTCATCATATTCGGGATTGTAAGCTAGAAGCGCGTCGTAAAAACCCACAACAAATTCAATCGCGGCTTTATCCTCGATGCGATCGTTCATCCCAATCACATAATTAATCTGTTGTGAAATAGCCTCAGCTTGCACTTGGGAGTAACAAGCATTCAACAGCACACATTCTACTTGTTTAGAGAACTGTCCAAATAATCCAGCTAATGCTTCACCTGTAACTAGCTGTGATTTTCCCGTTTCATCCTCAAAAGCTAGTCCTTGTATCCCTGCACCATGCCCAGAAAAGTGGATAATATTTGGTCGATAATCCAAAATAGCGCGGCGAATATCCCTGGGACGGACTGCTAAATCATACCGTAATTCAAAGTTCTCCCGATTTAGCGACCTTTGCAAGCCTTCCTTAATATCACGCAATTCTTGATCGAGGCGCAATCGTGATGTATTACTGGGATTTGCGGCTAATATCAGGATTTTCTGCGGTTTAACAGTCATTGCCAGGGATGGGAAGGGCTGTTTTTAAGTATACATCTTGCGAATGGGCATGGGGCATTGGGCATTGGGCATTGGGGACTAGGTAATGGGTAATGGGTAATGGGTAATTGAGCATTGCTTATTTCCCCCTGTCTCCTTGTCCCCTTGTCCCTTTGCCCCCTTGCCTCTTATGGTTTACCAAGCAATTCCCTAAAGGCTGGCTCACGTGCGATATCATCAAAATCGATATCTGTCGCCGCTTCTTCTTGATATCGCGGATTCAATCTAATCGCTTGGCGGAGATTATCTAAAGCAAATTCTACATTTCTTTGGAATGCGTAACAGGTGGCTTTATTGTAATAAGCACTGGCATAATCTGGTTTCAATTCTAATGCGCGATCAAAAGATGCGATCGCTTCGTCATCTCTTCCCAACCGCACTAAACAATAACCGCGTTTATCCCAAACTTTCGGCGCTGGTTTAATTTCGATGGCTTTGTCAAAGGATGCGATCGCTTCGTCGTATTCTTCTAATTCAATCAAGGCTAAACCGCGATTCATCCAAGCCACTGGATCGTCAGGGTTAACTTTCGTCGCTTGATTAAACGACACAAAAGCCTGTTGATGTTTGCGTAAGTTCCCAAAGGCGACACCGCGATCGCACCAAGCTTGGTGATATTCGGGATTGATTTTTAAAGCTGTATCATAGGAAGCGATCGCATCTTGATAGCGTTTCAATCTGGCGAGAGTTAAACCTTGTTTAAACCAAGCTACAGAATTATTCGGCTGGATTTTGACTGCTTGCTGATAAAGTGCGATCGCATCTTCATAGCGCTTTTCATTAAACAGCACATCTCCCTCTGCAATATATTCCTCAACGGATTCTGCGACTGGCTGCGGTTCGGGAATTTCTTCCTCAATTTCCGGTGCGCTTTCCTCTGGAATTGTTGGCTGCCTAATTTCTGTTAGTTCTTCTACAATGGAATCCTTACGTTGTTGTGCATCTAATTGCAACTGTGAAAGTTGCGATCCAAAATTCCTTTCTAATTCTTCTAGTTTTCCTAAAATCAGAATTTTCTGTTCTTGAGCATTTAACTGTAATTCTGAGAATTGCGAAGTAAATTCCGAGCCAGAGTTTTCTAAGTTCTCAATAATCAGTGCTTTTTGATTTTCTGCATCTGCTTGTAATTCGGCTAATTTATTCGCAAACTCTAACTGCAATTTTTGTAAATCTGCAAAAATTTGCTCTTTCTGTTGGTTAATCTCAGCCTGTAATCCCGATACTTGAGATTTCAAGGAATTTTCTAATTCTGCAATATTCGCTAGAGTTGTATCTATATTCTGTTGAGAATTGACTTGTAACTCTGATAGTTGAGATTTTAATAAATTCTCTAATTCTGTAATATTAGCTAAGGTTGTATCTTTCTGATGTTGAGCATCTGTCTGCAATCCTGATATTTGTTGAGTGAAATCTATTTGTAAATTCCCTAAACTCTCAACAACTGTATCCTTCTCTCTTTGTGTATCAGATTGCAATCCCGATAAATAGGAATTAAATTCCGAGCGAGATTTTTCTAAACTTTCAATAATGATATCTTTTCGCTGCTCTGCTCTTAATACTAATGTAGATAATTGTTCCGCTAAATCAGATTCTATTTTCCCTAAATTACCCACAGCATCAGATTGCCATTGTGCTACTTGAGCAGTAATCTCTGAATCTAAATTTGCTAATTTATTTTGAATAATATTAATTTCTGAGTCTATTTGATTGAGGATACTTTCTTTCTTACCCACAAACTCAGATGTAATTAAAGATATATTTTCTTGTTCAGCTTTCAGCTTTTGTTGCAGAGTTTCTGTCTCTTTGCTTAACTCTTCAGTAATTTTTTTAACTTCTTGAATAGCATTTTCTGCTTCTTGCTTCACCAGAGTTAGCTGATTTTGGGCATTTTCTACTCCTTCTAGCTGTGACATAGCTTGAGTGACAATTTCGCGGATGGCTACCCGTCGTAACAGCCAAAATAAAGCAATCACCGCTACAGGAAACAAGCTTAATAAAACTAACCAAACGTTAAATAGCATGGTTGTACGACTAAAATTCCGCTCAACATCAAATTGGGCTGCATCTCGAATTTGCTTTTCTGCACGCAGTCTAGCTAATTCTTCTCGCTCCTGATTTGATAATACCGGAGCAGGAGTCACAACTGGGGCTACAGATGCAGGAGTTTGCGCGCTAGCTTGCGGAGATAGCAGCCAGCCAGAGAACAGAATCACGCTTTGTAAAACTAAAGCGTAGGCGACTGGATTTTTACTCTTCATCACAACCATCCTATCCCTTGGGCAGTTTTGCAAGCGGCATACTTCTCCAATCTATACCAGAAACTCTTGATTAGTAGTCTGGCAAAGTTGTTTTGACAGGCGGGGGAAAGGGTAAGGGGGAAAGGGTAATGGGAAAAGGTAAAGAAAAAACCTTTAACCGTTCGGCTGACGCTCACGGCGTTCGCGAACAGCGTCCCGCAGGGAAGCCTTTTCCCCAAAACCAATTTTGGGTTGACAACGCTTAACCGAGTAGTATTGATCTGAGTCCTATCTCATTCATTACTCCTTACCTGAATGTTACCTCTTACCATCTCAATTCGTTGCTTATCTTGGCAAGATTCCATTGTCATCGTCCCATCAGCACGAGCAAAAAACTGAGCGCAAAGTTTGCCTTCATGCAGATTAATTAAATTAATAATTTCTTGAGGAGACTTGCTTAAAAAGTTATAAACATTTAATTGGCAATAGTGACATTTTCGCACATCATTATCACCTTTCATATCTGCCCAACGCACCTGACATGGTTCCTGAATAAAGATTTCCACATTATCAAGAGACTTAACCGCTTTAAATCTCCTTTCTTTCTTAGACATATTTAAATTTATTCCAACCTTATATTTCTTAATCCTATAAAATTCATATTTGATTTGTAGGATGCGTTAGCGATAGCGTAACGCATCTATGGCAATACTTTTCGTACTTATAAAATTGATATTTGATTTTTGAAATTCACGTAGTGGACTGACACGCCAAAAATAGTGCATGAAAAAAACTCTTGTGGGATGGGCATCTTGCCCGTCCGGGGCGGACAAGATGTCCACCCCACAAGAAAAATTATTGCAACATTTTAGCCTTGCCACGCCAGTAGGATGCATTAGCAGCGAGAGTACGGCATCTACCATGCAAGTTTACCGAGCAATTATTCATTTCTTAATTATTTCTTTAGATTATCGGCTAAAAATCGCTGCCAAAATTCCGAATTTTCACCAATCTCTACTGTATCTTTGTTCAAAGCTGATATTAACTAGCAAGACGAGATATGGCAAAGATTAACGGCACAATGATGCAATATTTCCACTGGTACACCCCTAATGATGGGAACTTGTGGAGCAAAGTTGAAGCTTCAGCGCCAGAATTAGCACAAGCAGGTTTTACAGCCCTATGGTTACCACCCGCTTATAAAGGATTTGCTGGTGCGTATGATGTGGGATATGGAGTTTACGATTTATTTGATTTAGGTGAATTCGATCAAAAAGGTTCAGTCAGGACAAAATACGGTACGCGTCAGCAATATCTTGATGCGGTTAAATCTTTACACAAAAATGGCCTGCAAGTGTATGCAGACGCAGTGTTAAATCATAAGATGGGTGGCGATCGCACAGAAACACCCAAAGCCACCCCTTTTTCTCAAGATGATCGCCTCAATCCTAAAGGGGGATTGCAAGAAATTAAGACCTACTCTTATTATGATTTCCCTGGCAGAAAGGGCAAATACTCTAACTTTGAGTGGCACTGGTGGCATTTTGACGCTGTTGATTATAACGAATATAACCAAGGCGATCGCAACACAATTTATTTACTCGAAGGTAAAAAATTTGATGACTATGTAGCCTTAGAAAAAGGCAATTTTGCCTACCTGATGGGTAGCGATTTGGATTTCCAAAACGATTGGGTACGTGGTGAAATCACTTACTGGGGTAAATGGTATCTTGACACCACAAAGGTAGATGGTTTCCGTTTGGATGCGATCAAACATATTTCCTCATGGTTCTTTCCCCAATGGATTGATGAACTAGAACGCCATGCTGGAAAAGATTTATTTTTTGTTGGGGAGTATTGGTATAACGATATAAATACTCTGCTTTGGTATGTTGATCGGGTTGGTGGTAAGATGTCGGTTTTTGACGTACCACTACATTACAACTTCCACCAAGCCAGCAAATCTGGGGGCAACTATGATATGCGCCGGATTTTAGATGGCACAATGATGCAGAAACGTCCTATTAATGCTGTCACCTTTGTGGAGAATCATGATTCTCAACCTTTACAAGCATTAGAATCTGTAGTTGAACCTTGGTTTAAGCCCTTAGCATACGCCATTATTTTGCTGCGAGAAGAAGGTTATCCTTGCGTCTTTCATGCTGATTACTACGGCGCAGAATATGAAGATCGGGGCAGAGATGGCAATAGCTATAAAATTTTTATGCCCTCTCACCGTGAGATTCTTGATCATTTACTTTATGCACGTCAGCATTATGCTTATGGGCCACAATACAATTATTTTGACCATTGGAATACTATTGGCTGGACAAGATTAGGTGATGAAGATCATCCCAAAGCAATGGCTGTAATTATGAGTGATGGTGCAGAAGGTACTAAATGGATGGAAGTTGGTAAACCAAATACTAAATTCATCGATTTAACAGAACATATCAAAGAACCTGTATACACCAATGATTCAGGTTGGGCTGAATTCCGTTGCTTAGGTGGTTCAGTATCAGTTTGGGTACAAGAATAAAAAACTCCATCCCCTTGTGGGTGGAGTTTTTGGGCATGGGGAATAGGGCATAGGGCATAGCAAAGAGTTACCAATGCCCAATGCAATGTCCCAAGTCGGCGGGCGACTATCCCTCTCCAGCTACAAGGGGATGGAGTTTCCCGCCGACTTCTAATGACTGTCTAAAAATTAGCTACTGAGATTCCAAATAACTCGTTTTTAAGGTAAGGGGAGCAAGAGATTCAATTCCCCTTCTCCCTCAGGGAGAAGGGGTTAGGGGATGAGGGCGCGAGGTATTTGTACAACGCCCGCCCCATATCGCTTTTAGCTTAAGTTGACACTTAAGGGCACTGCCTTGCCCTTAGAATTATCTGTACCAACTTGTAATCTGCTGTATTACAATAACACTGCCTGTATAGGCGATCGCTCTTAATGGTCAAGGTTTAACCCTTAATGCTCAAGGTTTAACCCTTAATGCTCAAGGTTTAACCCTTAATGCTCAAGGTTTAACCCTTAATGCTCGAGGTTTAACCCTTAATGCTCGAGGTTTAACCCTTAATGCTCGAGGTTTAACCCTTAATGCTCGAGGTTTAAGCCTTAATGCTCAAGGTTTAAGGCTTAATGCTCGAGGTTTAAGGCTTAATGTTGTAAGAAAACTAAAGTAGACTCAAAATTTTGGGCATTACCCATTAGTGTCAACTTAACGTGAAACTCGCTCTTGTGCAAGGTTTCGCCCTCACCCCCAGCCCCTCTCCCACACGGAGAGGGGAGCAAGAGATTTAGTTCCCCTTCTCCTCGGGGAGAAGGGGTTAGGGGATGAGGGCGCGAGATATTTGTACAACGCCCGCCCTATATAGCTTTTAGCTTAAGTTGACACCACTGGGCATTACCTTGCCCCTACAATCTGTGGCATTCTTGTTTAAAGGATATCAGTAGGATGCGTTAGCAGCGAAAGTACGGCATCTCTTGTAACTCCTGATTTCTTTTTGGCAATTTGGCATCCACAGTATTTCAATTAGAGTTTCAATAGATAACAACAGAGAACGACAGAAAGAAGATTGTGTGACAAACACACCAAAAATCCATCCTTCTACTGTCGTAGGCCAGTTGTGAGAGTGCTGTAAACGCTACATCATAAACACAGCACTCTTGGCGGACGAGAACAACTGGCTAGAATTCCAACCACAATGCATAACAATACTTGTCGGTTAAGGGGAAAAAGGGGAATGGTTCAAGGGAAAGAAAAAACCTTTAACCCTTAACCTTTAACCTTTAACCTTTTCCCCAAAACCAATTTTGAATTCAAAACGCTATCCCTTGTAGTATTGCAACACATAAAATTTCAGTCAACTCAAAAATTTAGTCTACTTCTCATCAACAGATATTTTTCTTTACATTTATAACTCATGTCGTGGCTTTACTCATATTAAATTGCCATAGGCAATATTGTTTGAAAATGCTTGGTATTAAAGCTTTTGAATTAAAAATTTTCAATCTAAAATGCCAATTTGAAAGCCGAGGCTTTTATTACTTTATTCAAAGTTTTATGATTTTTATTTTCAAATGCGCTCCCAAGTGTCCTGAAAAATGACGAATTAAGAATTACGAAAGCCCAATATCATCTGGAATTGCAGCTTTAAATTGGCTGACAAATTGCCAAAAATCAATATTAGTACAGATAAATTTTCTTAACCTATTTATAGCTATTATTTATCCAATTACTATTAGCATTGAAACCTTAAATTTGCGTAAATTTTTGGGTTTATGACTGCCATACACAACCTAAAATGATTATTCACTGAATATCTCGGAATCTTAGAGGAATCTATCTGCCAGTAGGAGTTAGCAAGTGAATTGCCCTAATTGTCTATTTGAAAATCCAGATACAGCAAAGTTTTGTATGCAATGCGGTACTCGCCTTTCTAGAGAAACTTCTCAGCCAATCAAACAGCAATTAGGCAATCAAAAACAGGAGTATCCCCAATCCCCCCAAGCTGAACGTCGTCAAGTCTCTGTGATGTTTTGCGATTTAGTGGGTTCTACAGCACTATCCAAGCAAATCGATCCAGAAGATTTACGAGAGATCATCTTAGCTTATCGACAACTCAGCGCTGAGGCAATTCATCGCAACGGCGGCAGAATTGCTCAGAGTTACGGAGATGGGCTAATGGTATTCTTTGGGTATCCAGTAGCCTACGAAGATAATGCCCAACGAGCAATCCGCGCCGGTTTTGGCATTATCGCTGATATGGAGCAACTTAACGCTCGCTTGATGTCAGAAAAAAATATCAAACTAGATGTACGTATCGGTATCCACACAGGTAGAGCCGTATTAGGAGAAATGGGTAACGACGATACCCACGAACAAATGGCTATTATTGGCGATACCCCAAATATTGCTTCCAGAATCCAGACTGTAGCACCAGTTAATACAGTAGTTATCAGTGCTGCGACTTATAAAATTATTCAAGGTTATTTTGAGTGCCAATCTTTGGGATACCACACTCTCAAAGGTGTTCCGCAACCAATGGAAGTGTATGGGGCGCAACAGGAAAAAGATGTGCACAACCGTTTAGAAGCGGCTACAGGCTGTCTGACTGCTTATGTTGGCAGAGAACAAGAACTAGAAACCCTAGTTAATTTGTGGCAGCAGGTACAGTCTGGTAACGGGCAAGTGGTATTAATTACTGGCGAAGCGGGGATAGGTAAATCCCGCCTAGTGCAGGTGTTTAAAAAGCAAATTGCCAAAGATGACTATGTATTACGCGAATGCTATTGTTCTCCTTATTACCAAAATAGCGCGCTCTATCCTGTCATTGATTTGCTAGAAAGACAGATGCATTTGGCGAGCAAAGATTCCCCAGAAATTAAGCTGGCAAAGCTAGAGCAGTTATTACATAAGTATGAATGTCAGATAGAGTTGGTAGTACCACTGTTAGCTCATCTGCTATCAATTCCTTTAGATGAACGTTACCCAGCACTGAATTTATCTGCTCAGGTACAGAAGCAGAAAATTTTAGAATCTCTGTTAACTATGGTGATGGCACTTGCTGCCCAACAGTCATATTTATTAATTTTTGAAGACTTGCACTGGGTTGATCCTTCTACCATAGAACTGCTAAACCTCATCGCCAAGCAAGTATCGCGATCGCGTGTGTTGTTACTGTGTACAGCTAGGCCAGGATTTAACTTTTTAAATTCTAATTATGAGTATTTTAGCCAGATTATCATCAAACAATTATCAGAATCACAAACAAAGCTGCTGATCCAGCAGATAACAGGTGACCAAGTTGTACCAGAGTCAGTAATCAAGCTCATGGTGGCAAAAAGCGATCGCATCCCTTTATTTATTGAAGAAATGGCCAAAATGGCTCTGGAATCGAGATGGCTAGGACAGGGAGAGGGTACTGATGATGTGACTATTCCTGATACTATCCAAGACTTGCTGATGGCCAAATTGGATCGCTTAGGCACAGCTAAAGAAGTAGCACAAATCGCTGCCATTATTGGGCGGAAGTTTAGCTATGAGGTGCTGAGAGCTGTTTCACCTCTAGATACAGCAACGCTGAATAGCTCGCTGACTCAGTTAGTCAATGCCAATTTGCTGATTGTAGTGAATGTGCAAGCATCCTATGTATTCAAACACTCTCTGATTCACGATGCAGCCTATGAGTCATTGCTGAAAAGCACCCGCAAAAATTATCACCAGAAACTTGTACAAGTTTTAGAGGAGCAGTTCCCAGAAGTTGTCGAGACAGAACCAGAACTGTTGGCTTATCACTACACAAAAGCAGAATTGAAAGAACAAGCCATTCATTACTGGCAACTAGCTGGTCAAAAAGCAGTTGCATCTTCAGCCAATCTGGAAGCCATAGAGCATCTGCATAAGGGATTGGAATTGCTATTGACTATGTCATTTACCCCAGAACGGAATCAGCAAGAATTAGCTTTCCAGACTACCTTGGGTACAGCTTTAGTCGCCACTAAAGGTTATGCGGCTTTAGAAGTAGAACTTGCTTACAAACGCAGTGAAGAACTCTGCGAACAGATTGGGGAAACACCTAAATTATTTTGGGTACTGAGGGGATTATGGGCGATGTCTGCGGGGCAAGCCAGGTATCAGACTTCGCTAGAATATGGGCAGAGGCTGATGAGCATCGCCATAGCCCAGCAAGACCGAAGTTTAGAACTGGAGTCTCATTTTACTTTAGGACTAGACTTATTCTGGCTAGGAGAATTTGCCAATTCTCGAGAACACTTTGAGCAAGGAATTGCCCTTTACGAACCACAGCTGCATCACTCCCACGCATTTATTACTGGCCAAGATGTTGGAGTTGCCAGTTTAGCTGTTGACTCTTGGAATGTCTGGTTGTTAGGCTTCCCAGAAGCAGCTATGGGGTACAGCGAAAAAGCGATCGCTCTGGCAAAGCAGCTATCTCATCCCTACAGTTTAACCCAAGCTCAAGCCTGCGCTTGTTGGCTTCATCAATTCCTCGGGGAAGCAGCAGTTGTGGTGCAGCTAGCAGATGCAGTGATTACCTTAGCTCAAGAACAGAGTTTTCCTTTTTGGCTGGGGTGGGGACATATCTTAAGGGGTTGGGCGATCGCTCATTTAGGCGAAGCACAGGAGGGAATTGATCAGATATGCAAAGGATTAACTACTTTCCAAAGTACAGGCACACAAGGCTGGCTACCGTATTTTCTAGCGCTGCTATCTGAGGCCTATGGAAAATTAGGGCAAGTGGAAGAAGCGCTTGTAGTTGTGGCTAAAGCACTGAGTGAAGTGCAGAAAACAGGAGAATGTTTCTGGGAAGCGGAGTTATATCGCATTAAGGGAGAGCATTTAAGAGTGCAACTACAGCAAACAAAGGCTCAAGCACAAGAAGCTGCAGTAGAAGAATGTTTCCTGCAATCTCTCGATATTTCCCGCCGTCAGGGTGCCAAGTCATTAGAACTCAAGGCAACAATTAGTTTGGCGCGTTTATGGCAGCAACAAGGTAAGAATGAAGCAGCACGACAAATACTTTCTCAGATTTACGGCAGTTTTTCTGAGGGATTTGAAACTAAAGACTTGAAGGAGGCTTTAGTCTTGCTTGCAGAACTGTAATATCTGTGAAGGTGGGGAAGGGGGAAGGGGGAAGGGGGAAGGGGGAATGGGGAATGGGGAATGGGGAATGGGGAATGGGGAATGAGAAATAAAAATACAGTTACCCATCTGTCACATTCTTTTTTCAAATTGGTATACTTTTCTCCAGTAAATAAGCACAAAAAAAGCTTGTTTTATGACAAGCTGTTTAATGTTTTGTCAATCGCAAAAATTAGCGTGTTCCTTCTGCCTTCTGCCCTCTGCCTCCTGCCTTCTTCAACAGTAGTCATGGTTTTTGATGATTTACGCTTACTTATTTCTAAGTTTGCTGTCAGATTCAGAAACTTCATCTGGCTTATGGACTACTGAAAAAGTTGTAGAAAAGATTTAGCAAGGTAACTTTTCTAAGTTAGCCAGAATATATCGATTAACTTTGATATAACCTGAATCCACATGAGTAAAATGGGCACTCAACATGGGATATGCTTGCGGCATGGCATGGAATGGAATTGATGGATATAAATGATGGACTGCATGAAGCGGCATATTCCACATTAAAAACTGCACAGGCCAAAGTGTAAAGGTGATGCGTGTATTGGTGAGCAGGTTAGCGTCAAGGGTGCAGCCTGTATGTTCTCCTAATAAAATAAAACGCAGCAGCGGTTGACCGACAATTAACGGTAGCAGCCAATACATGAAAAACCAAGGTTTACCGATTGCAATTGAAACTGCGATCGCACCTGCATAAACTGCTAATTGTAATCTGGTAGAACGAATCACTTCAGCCTTTGCTGTATCTGAGATAAATGGGCAATTATCCAGGTTTCCCAGTGCTGCACGATAATGTCCTTGGATTTTATCTAACCACCAAGGTAAACCGCTAAGTACCAAGAAGTATTCACCCAGGTTACGCGGTGTCAGATCCGTTAATTCTGGATCTTTCCCAGGAACGCGAGTATAACGGTGATGCCATTTGTGATAACGGCGATAAAATGTGCTGTTGTAAAACGAGAGTACACCTGCAAACCAAGCAACAATATCATTTAAGCGATTGTTGGCAAAAGCGGTTCTATGTCCAGCTTCGTGCATCGGTGCAAACATACAAGCCAAACTAAAGCCATAGATGATCAATGCAGGTATGGCTAATGGCCAATTACCAAAGTTAGTAGCCCAAACATAGCCACTACATCCAATAATTGCTAAATGTCCTATTAGTTGTACTAACCCTTTAAAGTTAGAGCGTTCATTTAAAATGCTTAATTCTTCAACACTGAGGATTTGCTTTTGATGTTGTTCAGTTTTTTCATCCCATAATTCAGTTTGAGTAATCATCTCACTTGGCATAGTTAACACTCCACATCATCTTGTGTGATTCCAGTATTCTTTGTTAGGGCTTAGGCAAAAACAGCAAGCAAGCTCTACAATTAAGTGTTGTCCTGTAGATGCAAGGCTATAATTTAATACATTATTCACCAATTAGGTGTAAAGCATTGTAGGGAAAATTAACTGGGCTTTTAGTTACATAGCGCACAGATTTTTAGATAATATTTACCTAAGCCAAAGTCAAGGCGATCGCAGCCATTGAACGGTATTTCCATCAAAAAATTCAGCTACATCGGTAGAGAAGTGTGTTTTTGTTTCTCTGCGTCCTCTGTGGTTAAATAATTTTTAAACCGCAGAGACGAAGAGAACACGGAGAAAAGAGGTTCTTGTTCCTAGTGTTTCAGCTTGTAAATTCTGTGGCACTATGTTGCATACATTACTGATAAATTTAATGTAGAAAGGATGACAAGACAGTTCAGCAAAGCGAAACAGCTGCGGCGATGGGTACTTGGTTTGATGGCGTTAATTTGTGCGATCGCTCTGACAAATTGCATGACACCTCATCCCAAACTACCATTGCTAAGGATTGGTACAAATATGTGGCCGGGATATGAAACCCTGTATTTAGCGCGTCATCTGGGTTACTACAAAGATACACCCATTCGCTTGGTTGATTATCCATCGGGAACAGAGGAAGTCAGAGCATACCGCAACCACGAGATAGAAGGCGCGGGATTATCTATCGATCAAGCAATGCTACTGGCTGCAACTCAAAAAAATCTCCGCATTATTGCGGTGATGGATGTGTCTAATGGTGGGGATGTGATTCTGGGTAAACCAGAGATTGCTGACATCAAAGCTTTAAAGGGAAAGCGAGTTGGTGTGGAGTCTACAGCTTTAGGCGCTTTCTTTATCGCTAGGGCGCTGGAAAAAAATGGTTTATCCCCCAATGATGTAAAAATTGTATCCTTGGATTTTTCTCAGCATGAGCGAGCTTTTAACGAGGATAAAGTTGATGCAATTGTGACATTTGGGCCGCCACGCTTCAAATTACTGGCAGCAGGTGCCAAACTTTTATTTGATAGTAGTCAAATTCCCGGTGAAATTGTTGATACTCTAGTTGTCAGCGAAGATGCGATCGCTAATAACTCTGTGACAATTCAAACTCTGGTGAATGAAAGGTTCCGCGCCTTGGATTACTTGAACAAAAATCCGGAGGCTGCTGCGGCTTTAATCGCCCCACGCACCGGAGTGACTCCTCAGCAAATTCTTGATGCTTTTAAAGGGATGCACCAACCTCTCCTCGCACAAAATCAAAGATTGCTCAATCAAACCGATCCTTCTTTAGTTAATGGTATGAAAAGACTTGTCAAAGTAATGGTAGAACACAAATTAATTCCCACAGCAATTGATGCTGCTAGCATTCTTGATGATCGCTTTGTCAAAAACGCTAAACTCTAGAGTTGCTACATTCAAAGATTCAGGAAGTCTCAAAATAATCATCTTTTTGACCAAACACAGTCTCAAATTCTGACTTTTTTGTCCAAAGCATCTACCTATTATGAATGAAACAAACCCTTTTCTCTTTTTACCCTTTCCTCCTGTTCTCTTATTTCTCAAGATTCCCTAACATTCTCACTAAAGTTCTGTGCTTGTTATGAAACCCTTCCCCTTTCCCCTACGCTTTTCAATCCCTGCGGTTTTAATTGTGTTTGGCACAGTACTAGGGCTTTTTTCTTTAAATAGAGAAATTGCTGCAAGTAACCACAAAACTGAAGAAAACGCAACTCACTACGCGCAATCATTGGGAAGTCAAATTGCAAGCATATTAGATTACCTTTACAGGGGAGGGGATGTAGAACAGGCTGAAATTGTGATCAGTCAATTGGGAAGTAATCCGCGATTGCCTTTGATTTTAGTAGTTAACGAGCAGGATAGGATTCTGCTGTCAAATAATTATGAATTACGCAAACGTCTGGTAAAAGATACAGAAGCCGCGCCTAATTTATCGAGATTTGCGATCGTGCGCGAAAAAATGGCTGGAGAAGTCACGCTTTCTCCAGATAAGCGCTTTCTCAGAGTTATTTATCCTGTGCTTTTGCAAGCCCAAGCAGGAGAAATCCGCCCTTCCAGGGTGGGTGTTTTATTCATGGAATATGATTTGGTGAGCGAAAAGCAGCAAGCTTATGCAGATGCGGCGAGTCGAACTTTTGTTTCCAGCACAGTTTTAGCATTATTTTGTATTGGCTTATGGTTCTTTTTTTACCGTACCTTAACGCGCCGAGTTGATCATTTAGTTGCGGTAACTAATAGATTAGCTAATGGAGAATTAAGTGTTCGTGCAGATTTATCAGGTTCAGATGAACTGGCTCAAATCTCCATTGCTTTTGATCGTATGGCTGTGGGTATTCAGGAAAATACCAAAGCTTTGCGTCGCCAAAATGCTACTTTAAAGGCACAACAAGAATCAGCACTTGATGGGATTTTAATTATTGATGAAAACCGCAAAGTTGTTTCTTATAATCAACAATTTTGTCAGTTATGGAATATTACTCCTGAGATTGTAGAAAATGGCGATCGCCAAATTTTAGAATATACCCTTGCTAGTCTAGCTGATCCTGAAGAATTTGTAGAGAAAGTCGAGTATTTATATCAGCATCCAGAACTAGCTAGCCGTGATGAAATTACTTTTAAGGATGGGCGGATTTTTGATCGCTACTCTACCAGCGTGATTTCTCTTAGCGGTGAACTTTACGGCAGAATTTGGTATTTTCGCGATATTAGTAATATCAGGCAATCGGAAGCAGAAATTAAAAATGTGCAAAGATTTCTGACTTCGATTATCGAAAATATTCCCAACATGATTTTTGTTAAAGATGCCAAAGACTTAAAGTTTGTGCAAATAAATAGAGCAGGTGAGGAACTGTTAGGTTATTCCCGAGCAGATTTACTAGGTAAGAGCGATTATGATTTCTTCCTTAAAGAACAAGCTGATTTCTTTACTAGTAAAGATAGGGATATTTTGGCATCAGGTAGCGTTTTAGATATTCCCGAAGAACCAATTCAAACTAGAAATTACGGCACTAGAATTTTACATACTAAGAAGTTACCAATTTTTGATAATGCAGGTAACCCACAATATATCATGGGCATTGCGGAGGATATTACAGAGCGCAAACAGGCAGAAATTGAATTACAGCAGGCAAAAGAAGCCGCAGAAGCAGCGACTCAGGCTAAAAGTGATTTTTTGGCGAATATGAGCCACGAAATCCGCACGCCGATGAATGCGGTGATTGGGATGACAGGGATTTTATTAGATACAAACCTGACTCCAGAACAACAAGATGCTGTAGAGACAATTCGCTCTAGTGGAGAAATTTTACTATCTTTAATTAATGATATTTTAGATTTTTCTAAAATTGAATCAGGCAAATTGGAACTAGAAGCAGAACCTTTTGACTTGCTAAACTGCCTAAAAGAATCTATTGCTTTACTAGCTAATAGTGCCGCAGCTAAAGGATTAGAAATTAGCTATCATTTCGCCGCCGATGTACCTAAAATTATTGTGGGAGATGTAACTCGGCTACGTCAGATTTTGGTGAATTTGTTGAGTAATGCTATTAAGTTTACTGACAATGGTAGCGTCAATGTTACAGTTACAGCCCAAATCAGAGATTTACCAGTTGCTTCTGCTGATGTGCCTTATCAGCTAAATTTTGCAGTGCGCGATACTGGAATTGGCATTCCCCCAGAGAAACTGAATCGCTTATTTCAATCCTTCAGCCAAGTAGATTCTTCCACAACTCGCCGCTATGGTGGTACAGGTTTAGGATTAGCGATTAGCCGTCAACTTAGCGAAATGATGGGCGGTAAGATGTGGGTGGAAAGTCAGCAAACAGAGGGATCGACTTTTCATTTCACCATCGTCGCCCCTGTTGCTTCCTCTATCGCTACCACAGAAAATAATGGAAAATTAACTGCTACCCAACAAACTACACAACAAAATCAACTTAACCCTGCCAATTCTGAGTTTATAGAATCATCTCCTCTGAGAATTTTGCTAGCAGAAGATCATCCCGTGAATCAAAAGCTTGCAGTATTAATGCTGAAACAACTGGGATATCGCGCCGATGTTGTGAGTAACGGCGTAGAAGTTTTAGCGGCTGTGCAAAAGTTGCCTTATGACGTAATTTTAATGGATGTGCAGATGCCTGAAATGGGTGGGATCGAAGCCACTCAGGTAATTTGTTCTCAATATGCAGCCGACTCTCGCCCGCGAATTATCGCTATGACAGCCCGGGCGCTACAAGGCGACAAAGAAGAATGTCTCAAAGCTGGGATGGATGATTACATCAGCAAACCCATCCGTATAGAAGCACTAGCTCAAGCTTTACATCGATGTTTACCAATAGCAGTGAGTAATGGCGCGCCACCCACCCAAGTACATCAAAAGCAACCGCAAAAAGAGATTGCAGAAGTAGAATTAGCAATTATTAATGCCCAAGCTATACAAAAAATTCGACAAATTGCAGGTCAAGATTCAAGCTCATTTCTGGTAGAAATGATTGATTGCTATTTAGAAGATTCTCCCCAACTACTGCAACAAATGAAAACTGCCGTTGCTCAAGGAGATGCTAAGACTTTACATCGCCTAGCCCATAGCTGGAAATCAAGCAGCGATTATCTAGGAGCCACTAAGCTAGCAAATCTTTGCCGCGAACTAGAAGCGATCGCTTCTACCGGAGTCGCCAATGTTCATGACAAAATACAGCATTTAGAAACTGAGTTTGTGAAGGTTCAAGTAGCATTGCAGCAAGAGAGGGGAAAGTGTTTGAGGTAATGGGGTATGGGGCATGGGGCATGGGGCATTGGTAATGGGTAATTGGTAATTTGTTAGTTATTAAAGAAGCCAGAAGAATTGGGGGATTCTCCCCCAAACCCCCGATTGGGGGACGGTTGCGTCCCCCAAACCCCCTCCAAAATGATTGATCTGTTTTTTGTTGAGTAATACCAATTTCAGGACTTACGCAAGCAAAATTTGTCATTGCGACCGGAACGAAGTGTAGGGAAGCAATCCCAGAATCTCAGGCGATTACGTCGCTGCGCTCGTAATGAGGTAATTACGTGACTTTTGCGTAAGTCCTACAATTTGAAAAAAGAATGCGATAGCTTGTAGGGGCACGGCGTGCCGTGCCCTCTAGAATATATTGATGTGTCGCTGCATTTTCTTATTACCACCTCATCTCCCTCATCTCCCTCATCCCCCTCATCTCCTTCATCCCCCTCATCCCCCTCATCCCTTCAACTCTCCTAACTTCGGACTCCACCAACCTTTCTGGGTGCTGAAGTAGGCGATATCTTTGTGTTTTTTATCGTTGCGGGATTGGGGGTTGGAACAGCGTAGCATTTTCTTGTTCTGTCCATCTTTGACATAACTGTACTCTTCTAAGGGCTTGTGACATACTGGACAGGAGTATTTGGTAATTGCAGCCTTGGGTTTTTGGGGGCTGATTTCTTTGGTTTCCTTCGTTTCCTTCGCAGCTTGAGAACGGGGTGCTTCCCAACTTTTGCTATATTCGCTCCAAAACAGCACGATATTCTCACACCCACTGACGCATTTGAGGAAATATTTCTTTTTAACTTTACTACTGGGAATTTTGGCTAAATGATTCTTGCACTGTGGGCAACGAGTGCGGGAAGTTTCAAATTTGCGTTCGGTGACAGGATAATTTTTCACGCCAGTCGCCGCAGTCACGACGATGGTTTTGGCTTTGGCTAAAGCTGGTGCAAAATAATTCTCGTTCCATTTGGTGAGATATTGCTGCCACTGTTGTTTACCAGATGCGATCGCATCTAGGGCATCTTCCATTTTGGCGGTAAATTCGGTTTCTAATAAGTCGGGTAAGGCTTTCTGCAAAAAGGCATCGACTTCTAACCCCAAGGTGGTTGGCTGTAAACTATCTTTCGCTAACTGCACATAACCGCGTTTTTTCAGTGTGGCGATTGTGGGAGAATAGGTACTAGGACGACCAATGCCTTTACGCTCCATTAATTGCACTAATTTGGGTTCGCTGTAACGCGGTGGCGGTTGGGTTTGTTTCTTCTCATGTCCAGCATTTTCTAAAGTCAGCATTTGCCCTTGTTGTAAATTAGGCAAAATACTATCTTTACTCAGGTTAGGCCAGTAGCGCGCATAGCCTAAAAATTCCACAACTTGCCCTCTTGCTTGCCAGAGAATATCCCCAGATTGGGTAATTACTAGAGTTTTTCGCAGTTGTGCGGCTCGACATTGAGATGCGATCGCTCTTTTCCAAATTAAGACATACAAGTTAAACTCATCTTCGGTTAGTTCTAGGCGTAACTGCACAGAAGGGCGAAACACATCTGTCGGGCGAATCGCTTCATGGGCTTCCTGAGCAGTTTTATTACTGCGATGTTTGGTAGTTTTTTGGGGGACATTTTGCGGATCGTTTTGCTCCAACCACTTACGGGCGCTATCACAGAACTCCGGACTGAGCATCACTGAATCTGTTCGCATATAAGTAATTAGCCCAGCTTCATAGAGCTTTTGTGCTACCTGCATTGTCTTCTCTGGGGCAAAGCGCAACCGAGAACCGGCAGCTTGCTGTAAAGTAGAGGTGATAAATGGTGGTGGTGGTTGGCGGTTAACAATTTTGCCTTCAAATTGCACCACTTTGTGCGGATGGCGGCGCGCCTCTTCTACTAGGCGATTTGCTTCCGCTTCCGACAGCACACGGGTAGATTCTGGTGCTTGGGTGCTATTCACCGCCGCATCGTCATTCACTTCCCCTTCTTCCTTCGCTGCTTCCTTGGGCGCATTCACCATCCCTTTGTAAAAAGCGCGGAAGCCTTCAGCGTAATCTACCCACACACTCCAATAATCTTGCGGTACAAAAGTTTGAATTTCTCTCTCGCGCTGACAAATTAAGTGTAAGGTAGCACTTTGGACTCTCCCGACACTTTTCGCCCCATTATTCAACGCCCAAACTAAAGGACTACCCTTGTAACCTACCAGCTTATCTAAACAATCGCGGCACAATCCCGCCCCTACCAAATTTGTATCTAATTCTCTAGGATGTGCGATCGCAGTTCTGACTGCTGCTTCTGTAATTTCAGTGTACACCACCCGTTTTGGTTGCCTCAGTCCCAAAGCTTCCTTGAGATGCCAAGCAATGGTTTCCCCTTCTCTATCTGGATCTGTAGCTAAAACAACTTCCTGTACTTGCTTTACCGCCGCCTTTAACTGCTGAATCGTTTCCTTAGCCTGTTGATCCCGGGGGACATAGCGACACTGCACATGACTCCCTTCCATCGTAAAACCCAGAGAATCCTCACCCTCATTACTCAGTTCGCGAATGTGACCGCAACTAGCGCGTACAATCCACTCAGAACCCAGAATTTGACTGAGCTTTTTCACTTTACCCGGAGATTCAACCACCAGAAGGCGTTTAGGCATACCAGATGCAACCTAACAGAAGACTTCTTAGTTTTTTATAGTACACCTGTTTTGCACAAATTGCTTAGACAAGCCAGGTATCATACCAATTTGAAAAAAGAATGCGACAGATTGTAGGGGTACGACAGTGCCCATTGGTGTTAACTTAACGTGAAACCCGCTCTTGTGCAAGGTTTCGCCCTCACCCCCAGCCCCTCTCCCACAGGGAGAAGGGAGCAAGAGATTTAGTTCTCCTTCTCCAGGGGGAGAAGGGGTTAGGGGATGAGGGTGCGAGGTATTTGTACCACGCCCGCCCTATATCGCTTTTAGCTTAAGTTGACACGTATGGGACAGTGCCGTGCCCTCTAGAATATATTGATGTGTCACATTATTTGATTTGGTATTAAGTTCGTATTCAGAACATTAGTTCTGGATTTTCTCTACTGGATTGCTAGCTAGGAACCCTTGGCTAGATTGTATAGATCCTGAGAAAATATAAAAGATGACCAGTGTAGAGGTTTGTAAGAATCGTGGATAATATCAACCAGCTTTTGGTGCAAGCACAAGCAGCACATGATGCAGCTGATTGGTCATTGCTGATTCAATATCTACAACAGTTGATTCTCAAACAAGAGTCTACACATCCAGAAATATTGGAAAATCAAGAGCTTTTGCTGGATTTAACCATCTCAATTTTAGAAATGGGTGATTTTCAGCAACGCTGGGAGATTGCGAAGATTTTTCAGCATTTAGGAAAATTAGCTATTCCGCGATTAGTGAAAATTTTAGAAGATGAAGACGCAGACGAAGAAGTTCGCTGGTATGCAGTAAGGATATTAGGAGAACTTGAGCATCCAGAGGCGATCGCACCTTTAGTGCAATTATTAAAAACTAGCGATAGCCAAGAACTCAAGGAAATGGCAGCAAATGCACTGGGGAAAATGGATCGCCTTGCTAGTGCTGCACTTACCGAACTCTTGCTTGCAGAAGATACTAGACTTTTGGCAGTGCGATCGCTTTCCTATATCCGCAGCACAGAAACCATTCAGCCGCTTTTGAGTGTGGTAGAAGATCCACAACCTGCAGTTAGAACTGCAGCCATTGAAGCCCTCAGTAGCTTTCATAACGAACTTATTCCCCCTGTATTGGTGAAAGCTTTAGATGATTTCGCCGCCTCAGTCAGACATGCTGCTGTCCAAGGTTTAGGTTTTCGCCCTGAATTATGCGAAACATTAGATTTAGTAACGAAACTGCAACCTAGACTTTATGATTTAAACGAAAATGTGGCTTGTACAGCTGCAATTACCCTTGCTCGGATGGGTAGTGATCATGCGGCTCAATGCTTATTTGCAGCTTTAATATCACCAAGTATATCCATCAAACTGCAATTAGAAATTATTTGCGCCCTGAGCTGGTTAGGAACATCTGCAAGCTTGGCATATCTCCAACAAGCATTTAATCAAAGCACATCCGAAACAGTGTGGCAGGAAATTGTCACAGTTTTAGGGCGAGTACAACAGCCAGAGTTAATTCCAATAGCCACAGAAATTTTATTGGCAATACTGCAATCCAACCATCCTGCCACAGAACTTGCCAATATCAAAAATGCGATCGCCCTTTCTTTAGGACAACTAGGCTGCATCCAAGCGATTGAACCATTAATTTTACTCCTAGCAGATGCCGAACCATCGGTAAGACTACATACCATCGCCGCCCTCAAAAATCTCTCACCAGAAATCGCCCATCAACAATTACAAAAATTAGCCAACAACACCTCCCTCACCCCCGACTTACAGCAAGGAGTCGCGATCGCTTTGGCGGAATGGGGAAGATGAGGGAGTGTAGGAAGCTTCCTGAAAATACTATTTGCTTGACAAACAATCTTCGGTAAATAGGCGTGATACGCCAAACTCCGGTCTATGGAGTATCCCTCTAACAGCGATCGCTTACTCTAATCTATTTAACGAGGAGTATAATTTCCGTTAGGCATCACGACTGCATCTAAAGAACTTCCTTGAAAGTTTGCTCCCTGAAGATCAGCTTCCCTAAAAGTGGTTAAAGTTATTTTAGCTTTTATTAAATTAGCTCCAGATAACTTTGCTTGGAAAAAAGTGCTTTGGTATATCTCCGTCTCAGATAAATCAGCTTTAGAAAGGTCTGACCCTACTAAGTAGACTTGATTCAAAAAAGCTTTCCGAAGAATAGTTTCCCTAAGATTTGAATATGCCAAACCAACTCCTAATAATGTAGCTTCAGATAAATCAGCTTTCGATAGGTTCGCTTTTACTATTAGTGCCTGCGATAAATTAGCTTTCCGAAGAATAGCTCCTTGAAGTTTAGCTTCTTGAAGATTAGCACTTATAAGATTAGCTCCATCAAGTAATGCTCCCTGAAGATTAGCTCTGTAAAGATTAGCTCCTTGAAGTAATGCTCGATTAAGGTTAACTCTTTGAAGGTTCGCGCTTATTATCCATGCTTGCGATAAATTAGCTTCCCGAAGAATAGCTCCTTGAAGGTTAGCTCCTTCAAGATCAGCACCTATAAGAATAGCTCTCTCAAGGTTAGCTCCAGCTAAATTCGCTTGTGACAAATCACATCTAATACACGTTTTAGTACTTAATAACTTTTGTATATGTTGTGGATTAGCTCCAAATACTGGGATAGGAAATAAAAAACTAACACAGACAAAAAACTTCAAGTAAATTTTTTGCATAAAAATCGTTCGGGCTTGGGAGACTTAAAAGCTGCTACTGAATATTAGCATCAAGCAATTCATATCAATCCTAATTTAGTACTGCCATACCTTAATCTAGGTAAGAGTACTCCAAGTAAAAAAATGCTCAATTGTCATTGCGAATGGAGCAAAGCGGAATGTTCGCGTAGCGTTCCCGTAGGGTAGCAATCGCATAGACTCGCTCGTAGTTGCAAGATTTTGCGATTGCTTCTCTGCGAGACGCTACGCGAACGCTACACTCCATTTCGCTCGCAATGACAGGTTTTGGATCGTTTATTTTTTGGAACACTCTAATGCTTTTGTAGATTCGAGAAACGTAAAAGGAGGTATTAAGGATTTTAATCAAGTCTTGCGTATTAATCCTAACTATGCTGAAGGAAACTATAGCCAAGGTAATGCCCGTTTTCAGAATGAAAACTTAAAAGAGAGTTAGGAACTTGCAAAAGATATATAAATGTAATTCAGGCTACATAAAACATGCGACTAGAGCAGAATGGGTTAAATAATCTCATGCTAAATTTTTGCATGAAGAAAGCTAGATTTAGTTTGAGTTTTACTGTTTTTGTTACCCCTACATCAAGCCGTTGCTTCAGAACTTTTGAACTGTTTAATATTTTTTAATTCTGCTTCTTCTGCTAACAAAACATGGTAGAGTTCCCAATTTTGTTGGAGGTTTAACCAAAACTCTGAACTATTCCCAAAAAATTTAGCTAATCGTAATGCTGTACTAGGTGTAATACCCCGCTTTTGATTTACAATCTCGTTAATTCGCTGATAAGGAACATGTATTGCATCTGCAAGTTCTCGTTGTGATATTCCCATTTCTTCTAAGAAATCTTTCAATAATATTTCCCCAGGATGTGAGGGGGATCTATGCTTTGGAACTCTCATCTGTTACTAAATCCTAATGGTAGTCTACTATTTCAACTTCTGATACTCCTTCAGGTATCCATGTAAAGCAAATCCGGTATTGGTCATTAATCCGAATGCTATGCTGACCCTTGCGGTCACCTTTTAAAGCTTCTAACCTATTACCTGGAGGAACTTTCATATCATCCAAAGAGAACGCTGCATTGAGTTGATCTAATTTTCTCTGTGCAACTCCCCAACAATTTATGGGACACTGTTTTCGGGCTTCCTTTGAGTCATTACCATCAAAAATGTCTTCAGTTGCTTTGTTCTTAAATGATACTATCATAACTAGCATGATGACACGGTTATCATGCTAGCAGAAAAAAAGACTTGTAGCAAACTCTACCAAATTGTGGCGAAAGATCCAGTAAGTTAATAAGAGCTATAAATGTAATTCAGGCTACATAAAACATGCGGCTAGAGCAGTTGCAAGCCTTTTTAGCGATCGCGGAAACCGGCAGCTTTCAACAAGCTGCTAGAAAATGTGGTGTCACTCAATCGACAATTAGCCGACAAATCCAAGCCTTAGAAGCTGATTTGGGACTAGAGTTGTTTCACCGCACGACTCACGCCAAGCTAACATTGGGCGGTGAACGTTTACTACCCCGGGTGCGAAAAATTTGTCAGGAGTGGCAAACAGCAACAGAGGAATTAACCGATTTAATTGCAGGGAAGCAACCAGAATTGTGTATTGCAGCGATTCACTCGATGTGTGGATCGTATTTGCCACCAGTATTACAACAATTTTGTCGTGATTACCCAGAGGTGCAATTGCGGGTAACTTCTTTGGGTAGCGATCGCGCTTTAAAAGTCTTAAAAGATGGACTGGTGGATTTGGCGATCGTGATGAATAATCGCTTCTTAACTACTGGTCGGGAAATGGTGGTAGAAGTACTATATGAAGAACCCATTGAGGTATTAACTTCTGCCAAGCATCCCTTAGCCCAATATGAATATATTCCTTGGTCGGAGCTAATTCGTTACCCCCAAGTGGTTTTTAAAGATGGTTATGGGATGCAACGTTTAATCCAAGATAGATTTGAGCGTTTAGAAGCTACACTGCAAGCTGCTTTAGAGGTCAATACTTTAGATGCTTTCCGGGGAGTGGTGCGTCAAGGAGAACTGATAGCTTTGCTACCCCATTCCGCACTCATGGAAGCGCGGCTAGATCCCACCCTGGCAGTACGTCCTTTAGCCTGTAATAGTAACATTAATGCATCTGAGAGTTCGAGTTTGACACGCCGGGTAGTTATGGTTACCACTGGCGATCGCTTGCAAATTCCCCCAATCAACCATTTTTGGCAACTGGTGCGACAAAACATCCCACCGCAAATTAACCAACAGCGATCGGCTTCTTAAGGCTATGATGACTCAAAAGTCACAAATCTAAAGTCCAAGAATTGTTGACTGTTGACTGTTGACCCTTGACCTTTGAGTACCATGAGCAATTTATTTAGGCAATTATTAAAAAAGGTAGGCAGTGGAAATCACACAGGAGAGAATTTAACTCGTGCTGAAGCCGCCACAGCTACCAAAATGATGTTGCTAGGTGAAGCCACACCCGCCCAAATCGGGGCGTTTTTAATTGCTCATCGGATCAAGCGTCCCACGCCGGAAGAGTTAGCGGGAATGCTGGATGCCTACAATGAACTAGGGCCAAAACTGCAACCTATTGCGGCGGAGCGACCAGTAATAGTATTGGGCATACCCTATGATGGCAGAACGAGAACTGCACCCATTAGCCCGATCGTTGCTTTGCTATTAGCTGCTGTTGGTCAACCAGTGATCATGCACGGAGGCGATCGCCTACCGACTAAGTACGGACTTCCCCTGGTAGAAATTTGGCAGGGTTTAGGGGTAGATTGGACAAATTTACCACTAGCAAAAACCCAGCAAATTCTGGAGAAAACAGGAATCGGTTTTGTTTATGCTCCTAAGCATTTTCAACTAAATCAAAGTATTTGGGATTACCGCGACCAATTAGGCAAGCGCCCACCCTTGGCCACAATGGAGCTAATTTGGTGTCCTTATGTTGGGGATGTTCATATGATCCCTGGGTTTGTGCATCCGCCGACAGAAGCGCTGTTTCAGGAAACGCTAGCTTTACAAAATGTTACAAAATATACCTTAGTGAAGGGATTAGAAGGTAGTTGTGACTTACCACGCGATCGCACCGCAATTATCGGCTTATCTTCAAATACAGGAGTGCTAGAACGCTTACATCTTGCACCACGAGATTATGATTTTACTACCAAAAACGTCCCCCTAGAGACTACCGCCGAATTGCTCGCCCAGATGCAAGAAGTTTTAGCTGGTAAACCCACAGAGTTGATGCAAACAGCCTTATGGAATGGTGGATTTTACCTGTGGCGTAGTGGTATTTGTTCAGATATGCGATCTGGTATTGCCAAAGCCTCAGAATTATTAACCACTGGTGTAGTCACAGCCAAACTTCAAGAACTTACCCAATTAGTCAACAGCCAAGAAGAATCAACCCTCAAAGCTACCTAGGAGTGCTGAGTAATGAGTTGCAACAGACGCGATTCATTGCGTCTTTACAAGAGTGCTGAGTAAAAATCCCCGCCTCGACTTTCATAGATGGCGATGAATTTTCGTTATTGGGATTGCTCCCTCATCTCCCTCATCCCCTACTTACTCACAGATAAAACCATACCCTCACGAGCTAACAATGCTTTAGGGAAGCTAGACTTAACTTCAGATTGCACGTAATCAAGAAAATCATCATCATCATCTGGATGATAATGGGAGATAACTAAGCTCTTAGCACCAGCTTTGCTAGCTAAATCCACAGCAGTTTGCCACTGTAAACTAGAAGAATCATTATTGTGAGCAGTAGGGGGAGCATAGGTACTGTTAGCAATCAGCAAATCAACCCCTTGAATTAGCTGGAGAATTTTTTCTTGTTCTTCTTGCTCAGGATTTTTCGACAAATCTGTGACGTAAGCAACGCTAAAACTTTGCCAATTAACTCGATAGCCAACCGAACGCTGGTGTTTATTAATTAATGCTGTGTTAATCGTCAGTTCTCCTAGCTTTACCTCGCTACCAGGATTGATATTGTGGAAATGCAATTCTGACTGCATCACCTGTAACGGGTAGGGAAAGTGGGGTTGCAGCATTTGATCGCACAAACATTGCTTAATTGAGGCGCTATTTGAGGCGGCTGAACCGTAAATATGAAAGCGATTTTTAGCAACAAACGCAGGGCCAAAAAAAGGAAACCCTTGAATGCGATTGGACTGGGAATTAGTAAAAAATAGATAGGCTTCTAGAGGCTGTTCTAATTCTTGCCAAGTTTTACCCAGTAACCTTAAGCCAGTACCCCCATCAAAAATTAAATGTTTTGTGCCTACACGCATTGTTACACAAGCAGTATTTCCGCCATAGCGCGTAGTGTTGCTGCTGGGAGTAGCAACCAAACCTCTCACACCCCAGAATTGCACCGCAAATTCACTAGGTGCACTTGTAAGCGGAGTAGGTTGTTTCTCAGTTAAATGGCTTTGGGAAACCGACAGTTCAGTATTTGACATTTTCTTTGCAGTTTAGGCCTTACTGAGCAGGTCATCGTAGTGCCGTACTTCCAATGGTCGGTTGTTTTCGTCTACAATGACGACCGTAGGCGAGTAATTTTGTAACTCTTCTGTGGTGAACTGCCCGTAGGCCATTATAATCAGGCGATCGCCTATAATGCCTAGACGTGCGGCAGCCCCATTTAGCTCAATAATTCCGGAATAGGCTGGAGCAGGTATGGCATAGGTAATAAAACGCTCACCATTAGCACTATTCACGACTTGTACCTGTTCATAGGGTAAAATTCCAGATTTTTGCAACAGAATATTATCTATACTGATACTACCCACATAGTTGATATTGGCCCCTGTGAGGGTACAGTTGTGAATTTTTGCCAAAAGGAGAGTACGCTGCATTTGATTTAGGGGTGCGGTGGCAATATTGGCGTTTTGAGTCAGCACTTGATAATGCTGAAGATGGAAAAATTATGAATAATGGGTAATTAATCACTAGTCAATAGCACAAAGATAGCATTTAGTCAAGAATCAAGAGTGGGAGAGACGCGATTAATCGCGTCTTGATTATTTCTCTTTTATACTCTAAGTTCCTTGTTTGTAGCTTCTAGTTCTACTGACCACTGAACAACTACCCATTACCTATTATCAATTATCCTTGAGCAGCTTTAATGGACTTATCTACCAAAGCTTTGACTTTATCAACATCTTGCCAACCGAGAATTTCAGTTACTTTCTTTTCCAGATTTTTATAACTGCGGAAAAATTCAGCGATTTCATCCAAGCGGTGTGATGGTACATCCTTTAAAGATTGTACTTGGGCGTAGCGCGGATCTTTGTCAGGAACGCAAAGAATTTTTTCGTCGCGATCGCCACCATCAATCATTTCTAAGAAGCCAATGGGTCGTGCAGCAATTATACAACCAGGAAAGGTAGGTTCATCAATGATCACCATCCCATCTAGGGGATCGCCGTCATCAGCTAAAGTGTTGGGGACAAAGCCGTAGTCATAAGGATATTTTACCGACGAATAAAGTACCCGGTCTAAGGCAAAAGCTTGTAAGTCTTTGTCGAATTCGTATTTATTTTTACTCCCGCCTGCAATCTCAATCAGAACGTTGATGAGACCCGGTTTTGGTTGGGGTGGTATACGGGATAAATCCACAAACAAGCTCCTCTTATAAAACTGTACATCGGGGATATAAGCAATATTGCCTCCCCGTGTAGAATTTTAGGGCCAAGATGGACTTCAATACTACTTTAATTCAGGGGAAAAGGAGAAAGGGGAAAGGTTAAGGGTTATGGCTTTTCCTTTTACCAAAAAGTATTCTGTTGACAAAAATTGCGGCGATTCCTAAAGAATCGCCGCATATTGGCGCTGTATCATCAGCGCGTCAGATTATTCAACTGTTGTAGCGGACAGATGGTTAATGCTTCATCTCTCACCTGTTTACAGAGATTAGAAGCAATTGTTGTTGCTGAATTATCTGTTTCCGCTTTGGGTTTATTTAGTTGTGAATTGCGAGTCTGATCGTTTAATCCCCGCTTCTGGGTAGATTATAAGTCAGAGGCTGTTGATTGTTGTGTACATTTGTCGAAGAATAATGAGCAATGACAAATACAGGTAATGTCAGAGTCAGTAGAGCGATCGCGGTTCCCACAATGTCTGCCAACCTATGGGAATATGTATCGGTATTGGCAGACTGACTATTTGAATTCATACAAAAAATTTGAACTTCACCACTTCACTTTGAGCTTTACTCTCCGAGGAGAGCCTTGATCCTATTTTAACTACTTTTAGATGTAACCAGGGGATACATTTATAATCTTATCCAGTTTTACAAGTGTCATAATATTGCTGCGCTACAAAAGTCTTTTGATACAAAGTTCGACACGAACATTTTGGGCTTTGATGTGGTAGCTAAGATTAAATATCACTGGCTCTTCTTGTATCATTTTTGCTGCTTTTGATTTAGGATTTAGAGAATCATAAATTACATTTTTGCAGTTGAGTGCAGATGCAATTTTTCATCAACTTTGGGCTTGATTGCATTAGTATAACATCTGAAAAAGCTTTGTCTAAGGTAGTTTTAGGGATATGTGGTTAATTTGTGTTACTTAAAAACTTCACCGAAAAATCACTGATTATCTATTAATCATAGTGATATTCCACAGTGGTTATACTGAAACGACATCATGTTTTTAGATTAACTAATATTGTTGCTTTTTGTAACCAGAAATCGACACTGAATAAATACAGCTATATCTACCTGGTTCAGCATTATTAATTTAGTTAGGATGCTAAGAATATTCTCAATGCATGAGTAAATATTCCTAGTAATACTTTCTTATTTTGTCAATCTATATTTAGGTAGATCTGAAGATATTTAGATACTATATATCTACATAAATTTAGCAAATTTTCCAGCACTATATCCCACAATAATGCAGTGTTTGATCGTAGTTTTATCACAAATTGAGTATGAGGAAACCGCCGCTAATCTAGGGCGGTTTGGTTAAGCAATCGGAGGGTATTTATAGCTTAATTTGCTAATTTTCAAATTGTTGTAGCTAAGTTTGCACTTGGACAACTAACGTCTACCATAGGCAGTCATTGGTTCTTTAATAAAACGAATGTAAAGGTGTTTAAATGTGGATTTAATCACACGTGGCATTGCAAAATCGATAGGTACTAACTTGTCTGGTAATCGCCAATCTTCTATTTTGAGTAAATCAGGTTCTAAATGAGGAAAATCAATCTCAGTTAATTCTGGGCATAGTCCTAATCTTTGAGAAGCTGCGACTGTGGGTACTTGCTGGGGTGGGACATTGAGAATTTCTACCATTGCCCGATCTAAGGCAAACACATTTGATGCTGCTGCCAAAATACCTAATGCACGCGGTTCTCCATTACTAGGGCCATTGCCATCATGACCGATGATCCCATCTAAAATGGTTAAGCTGGGGTTAATAGCCTTCGCAGTTTCTACCAACATTTCTGCAAAGCGGTTGGCATCTTTACCGGCTTCCATGTGCCACCAAGCTTTCATTTTGCCGGGAACACAACCAAAGAGGTTTTTTACACCCAAAGTTAATGTTAGTTGAGCATGGGATTTAACTTTGGGTAAGTTAATCACCACATCCGCCGCCATTGCTTCTTTAGATAGCAACAGATGATTAAAATTTTCGCTGACGGTTTCGTAACGCTGACCGTGAAAATCGATAATTGGTAGGTGAAGTTCCTCAACAATTGGTGCATAGCCGTTGGCTATAGCCACACCCTTCGCACTCCCAAAAGCCGGACTATCTCCTAAAAACGGCTTACCGCCAACTTCCATTACCATCTGGGCAACTGTGTAAACCAATTCGGGGCGAGTAGTACACTCTTTACCAGGACGCGCACCTGTGAGTAAATTAGGTTTGAGCAAAACGCGATCGCCTCTCTTCACAAAAGCTGCTATCCCCCCAAAAGGTTCTAGCAGCGTTTCTAGTGACTCGCGTAAAGTCTCTCGTTCGTAAGAATTAGCACGGATTAAGCTGACAGATGGTTTTTGTGTCTGCATGGATTATTTAGACAATTAGTAAAGATAAAGAAAGAAGAAATTCTTCTTTCATATATCTTCCTACTATCTTTTTAATCTAGGTTGTCTGATTCTGGAGTGAGGGGTATGATACCGCTCATCTGTTCGAGATTTAACACAGTGGCTAATTCCGCTTCACTCATCAGCCCTTTCTCCAAAACAATCTGCCGTAAAGATTTGCCAGTTTCCAAAGATTCTTTTGCCACAGCCGCCGCATTTAGATAACCGATATGCGTATTTAAGGCGGTAACTAAAGCCAAACTACCTTCCGCGTATGCTAAACAGCGTTCTTGGTTAGCAGTAATTCCTTTGATGCAGCGTTCCGTAAGGGCAGCAATTGTATTGCCCAAAATTTCGATACTATGAATCAAATCATAGGCAATTAGCGGCATCATCACATTTAATTCTAATTGTCCCGCTTGGGCTGCCAGGGCGATCGCATTGTCGTAACCCATGACTTGAAAACATACCATTGATGTCATCTCTGCCATCACCGGATTGTATTTGCCTGGCATAATCGAAGAACCAGGTTGTACTGGTGGGAGTTGAATTTCCTTAAATCCAGTTTTTGGCCCCGAATCCATCAACCGCAAATCATGGGAAATTTTCACTAAATCCTGAGCTAAATTACGTACAGCACCAGAAACATTTACAAATGGTGCCATACTCTGCATTGCAGCCATGAGATGTGGCGCAGGTTGCAAAGGCGAGTTGAGTAATTCTGCTAGTACTTCCACCACCCGCGCCCGATAACGTGGATGAGTATTCATACCTGTACCAGCCGCACTTCCACCTAAACCCAACACCATTAAATCGCTAGAGGCTGTATAAATCCGGTTTTGATGTTCTGCAAGTATATACGCCCAAGCGCGAAAATTCTCGCCTAAGCGCACAGGAACAGCATCTTGCAAATGAGTTCTACCAGATTTGACAATATCCTGAAATTCTGCGGCTTTGGCTTCCAAGGCTGCGATCGCATTCTCTAAAGCTGGGTGTAATGTATGAGTCAGGGCCAATAAGCCACCAATGCGAATTGCCGTAGGGATGACATCATTGGTAGACTGCCCATAATTCACATGGTCATTAGGGCTGACACGCTTGTAGTTACCCTTTTCATCCCCCAGAATTTCCAAAGCGCGATTCGCCAGCACTTCATTAACATTCATGTGGTGCGAAGTCCCTGCACCGGCTTGATAAACATCAACCACAAATTGATCGCGCAATTTCCCTGCAAGTATCTCATCAGTGGCTTGTACAATCGCCTGACTGATTTCTTGGGGAATGCATCCCAATTCACCATTAACGATGGCAGTAGCTTTTTTAATTAATAAACAAGCATCTACGTAAGTAGAAAGCGGCTTCAGCCCGCTAATAGGGAAGTTTTCTATCGCCCGCAGCGTTTGGATACCGTAATAAACATTACTAGCAATTTGGCGATCGCCCATCGAATCGCGTTCGATGCGAAATTGGAAGTCTGCTTGTTGAGTCATAGTGCCGATAATTTAGACAATCTCAGAACAAAGATCATCCCACGGTTAGCGAAAGATATGGAAATCCATTTTTTGTCTCTGCGCTTTAACAATAATTTATTAGCATATTGGTATTAAGGAAATTTCTGATTAAATTTTGTGAGCTATAGGAATCCGCTTTGATTATTGAAAAATCTAAGTATGTGTAGGGTGTGTTATCACGAAGTGTAACGCACCGTATTCTCAGCTTTGGTGCGTTGCGCTACGCGACAACACACCCTACATCTAGTTCAGAAATCAAATATGAATCCTATAGTATTGATTTCTCAGGCTTTCATTCAAGAACAGGGTAATGGAAAACTCCGACACGAGGAGCAACTTGTTACCGAAGAACTAAGAGAACGTGGAATTCCCATTACTTTTTATACTCAAAAGCGTATTCACAGGCGACAACTTTCGCTTGATGAAAACTCTTTAGTTATGGGCGATATACCGTGTGTTTTAGGAGCATTAAAACAGCTTGGTATTCCAGAACCTTCACCAAATGATTATCCTCCATCTCTTCGCAAATTCATGCACCGTCGGATATGGACATCTACGCTTTTAGAGTTGGAACAAAGACTTCGCAACGCTAAATACTCTGCAATATTTGCTAAACCTGCTGTGCGTCGCAAACGCTTTACAGGTTGTGTCTTGGAATCAGAATATGATTTGTATCGAGTTTACGGAGTTTCGCGTCAGGAAAAGCTGCTGTGTTCAGAAGTAGTTTCTTGGCTGAGTGAGTATCGTGTTTATGTTGTTCACTCAGAAATTAGAAGTATCGATCATTATGATGGCAACGCCAATGTTTTACTAGATAGGGAAAAAATTCAGTTTGCTATCGAAACTCTCGATAATGCAGGAGAATCTTATGCAGGGTATGCAATTGATTTTGGAGTTTTAGATTCTGGCGAAACTGCTCTTATAGAGATGAACGATGGTTTTGCTATAGGAGCATATAACATTAATTGCAAAGATTACACAGACATGATTTTAGCAAGATGGGAGGAACTTCTATCTCAGCGTGTGACATAGGTTTTACTACTTTATAGTCAGAGACAAACAAGAGTTTTACCAAAAAATTGGGTCTAAAGCCCCGTGCTTCTAGCACGGCTTTTCTTCAACTTCCGGATCATCTCTCTAAGTACGTCATTTTGAGTGCGATCTGTTTCTTCGCAGTATTTCAAAAGCGTTTCATACTCTTCATTAGAGCATCGAACTGTTAATTTCTTCATGCCGTCATATTGCCGTCGTTTTATGGTATAATACTAGCATGAAAACACTGAAGTTTAAATTGTACGAACACAAAAGGAATAGACACCTCAAGCGCACAATCAACGCTGCTGGAGTGATTTATAACCATTGCATTGCTCTACATAAAAGGTATTACCGGATGTTTGGCAAGCATTTAAACTGTGCAAAACTTCAGGCTCATATCGCCAAATTAAGAAAGCGTAATTCTTTTTGGCAATCAGTAGGTTCTCAAGCAGCACAAGATATTTGTCAACGCATTGAGAAAGCTTACCAATTGTTTTTCAAACACAATAACAAAGGAGTAAGACCACCAGGATTTAAGAAGGTCAAGAAATACAAATCGTTCACCCTTAAGCAGGCAGGTTATAAGTTTTTGGGTGGAAATAGGGTAAAAATTGGTAGTCGAGTTTACCAGTTTTGGAAGTCCAGAGAAATTGAGGGAACAGTCAAAACCCTAACTATTAAACGCACCCCGTTAGGTGAGTTATTTATGGTTTTGGTTGTTGATGAGGGTAGCTCAGAAGTTGAAGTTAAGACGGGTAAAATCGCTGGCTTTGATTTTGGGTTAAAGACATTCCTCACTTGCTCAGACGGCACTAAAATTGAATCGCCCCAATTTTTCAAGCAATCCCTAAGCGCCATTAAAAAAGCAAGTTCGCGGCATTCCAAAAAGCTAAAAGGCTCATCTAACAGAGAACGAGCCAGAAAGAATTTAGTACGCAAGCATGAAGATATTTCCAACCGTCGGCGTGATTGGTTCTGGAAATTAGCTCATGAGCTAACAGATAGGTTCGATATTCTCTGTTTTGAGACTTTAAATCTCAAAGGAATGCAACGTCTTTGGGGCAGGCAAATATCAGACTTAGCGTTTGGTGAGTTTCTGCAAATCCTAGAATGGGTTGCCAAGAAGAAGAATAAACTGGTTGTCTTTATCGACCAGTGGTATCCAAGTAGCAAGACATGCTCTAATTGTAAACATATTCTAGAAAGTCTTGATTTGTCAGTTAGAGAGTGGCGTTGTCCTTCCTGTCAGTCAGTTAATGGAAGAGACGAAAACGCTAGTCGCAATATTTGTGCAGTCGGGGCATCGACTGTTGGCTTAGGTGATGTCAGACTGGCTACGCCAGCAATCGCTGTCTGAAGCTAGAATCCCCATGCCTTCAGGCTGGGGAGTATGTCAAGATTTATTGCCTAGCATCAACTACCAACCACAGACTTTTTAACCACTGACGAGGGTTAAAATAAACCCATAAACTACCAATACCTCAGCGAAATCATGTCCCTGGCTAGAGAATTAGAGACTACCCCAGCAGCTATCGAGGACATCACAGAAAATGTTATCTTTCCTCCAGGTGATTTATACTCTGATGAACCTCCCTTGGAAACCGAACTACATTTAGAGCAAATCATGCTCTTACTTAAATGTTTAAAATGGTTGTGGCGCGATCGCAATGATTTTTATGCTGCTGGTAACCTGACAATTTACTATAGTTACAATCAGCGCAAAGATGAAAAATTCCGAGGCCCAGATTTTTTTGTGGTTCTAGATACAGAACGCAAAACCCGTAAAAGTTGGGTAGTTTGGGAAGAAGATGGTAAATACCCGAATTTGATTTTAGAAATTCTCTCGGAATCAACAGCGAAGACAGACAGAGGATTGAAGAAAAAACTTTACCAAGATACTTTTCGGACTCCAGATTATTTCTGGTTTGATCCCTACACCTTAGAATTTGCAGGATTTCATTTAGTTGATGGTAAATATCAACCCCTAGAACCCAACAATCAAGGACATTTGTGGAGTCAACAGTTAGAGTTATATTTGGGTATTTATCAAGGCTTAGTAAGATTTTTTACCCCAGAAGGTGATTTAGTTCCGACACCAGAAGAAATCGCAGAATCAGAACGTCAGCAAAAAGAAATTGCTCAACAAAAAGCAGAAAGATTAGCTGCTAAGTTGCGAGAGTTGAATATCGATCCAGATACAATTTAGAACGTGGATGTAAGAATACCACTAAAATTATTAGGTTTCCAATTTTAATTTCAAGTTACAAATGACAAATGACAAATGACAAATAACAAATGACACCCTTTAGCAGCTATCGTTAATTGCAACGCTCTACTTAATTTAGAATTGCTGATGACCATACCCAACTGGATTACTTTTTCGCGCTTATTAGGAATACCATTTCTCCTTTACGGCTTATACAATCCTACAACCGAAGCTAAATGGATATGTCTAACAATCTTTCTAGTAGCTGCATTAACCGATTGGTTAGACGGCTATTTAGCAAGGAAACTCAACCAAGTTAGCGATTTAGGCAAATTTCTTGACCCTTTAGTTGATAAATTCTTAGTACTTGCGCCGTTGATGGTATTAATTGAATTAGGCAAAGTCCCCGCGTGGGGAGTGTTTCTCATCTTAGCGCGAGAATTAGCGATCGCAGGTTGGCGGGTGAATCAAACTCAAATTACTGGGGCGAATATTTGGGGTAAACTCAAAACTGTCAGTCAAATCATTGCGATCGCACTTTTAATTGCACCCTTATCACCAGATTGGCAAATTCCAGCCATAATTGCATTTTGGATTTCCGTAACTCTGACATTAATCTCTGGGGCAATTTATCTGCTACCCTCATCTGATTAAACTGCTGGTACTAAAATTTGCGATCAGCCTTCATCTACATTTCATTGATGCAACTCTACTGCGGTAGCCGATAAGCAATTTCAGCAATTTTAGATCTGACAGGTCTTTCTTTGTTGATTAATACTAGCTTCTGCCTAGTTCCCGTTACCGATGGCAGATTTTCTTGTTGCATCTCCCAAGCCAAAGTCGTATAGACAATGGCATCCAAGTCATTATACTGGGGTTGCCAACCCAATACCTGACTGATTTTATCAGCACAAGCTGTTACACAAGCTGGATCTCCAGGACGGCGTTCAGCTTCAATTACAGGGAAATCTACACCAGAAATCGCCTTTACTCTTTCAATTACTTGGCGCACACTGTAGCCTTTGCCATAGCCACAATTGAGAGTTTGGCTTTCTCCACCCGCCTCTAAATAGCGTAAAGCATCGACATGGGCAGAGGCTAAGTCTTCAACGTGAATATAATCTCTAATTCCTGTCCCATCAGGAGTGGGAAAATCTGTGCCAAAAATTTTGACTTCTGACTGACGTTTAAGTGCTGCATTACAAGCGGCTGCAATTAAGTGTGTTACATTGCGTAAACTTTGCCCTAGTCGCCCACCCGGATCTGCACCGCCCACATTAAAGTAGCGTAGAGTTACATACCGCATTCGAGACGCTAAACTGTGGTCTTGAATCAGCCATTCACTCATCAGCTTTGAGCGTCCATAGGGGTTAATTGGTAAAGTAGGTGTAGATTCGGTAACTGGGTTTTCTTCAGGTTCGCCGTAAACAGCGGCTGTACTAGAAAAAATAAATTGGTTAACGTCTAGAACATTACAGCATCGCAACAAATTTAGAGTATTGCGTGTATTGTTACTATAGTAGTCAAGAGGATGAGCCACGGATTCTGGTACAATTAGACTGGCAGCAAAGTGCAACACTGCGCCGAATCGGTGTTTGGCAAAAACTTGGTAAAGACGGTCTGTGTCTGCTAAATCACCAATAATTAACTCACCATTTAGTACTGCCTTTGGTGAACCTGTAGAACAATTGTCGTACACCACCACATCATATCCAGCTTCCCCTAATTGGCGCACGACGTGGGAACCAATATAACCTGCACCGCCAGTTACTAATACTTTCGTTTTCATCTACCTTTACCTAACAAAACGACCCTGACAGTTTTAAAGGCGATCGCAATATCTAACCATAAAGAATAATTTTTAATGTAATAGAGGTCGTAAGCTAGCTTTTGGGCAGCATCCTCCACTGAAGCACCGTAAGGATAAAGTACCTGTGCCCAGCCAGTAATTCCAGGTTTGACTAAATAACGTAGTTCATAATATGGAATAACTTCTTTAAGTTTGATATCAAACTCCGGTCGTTCTGGACGAGGGCCAATTAGACTCATATCTCCCCTCAACACATTAAAAATTTGTGGTAGTTCGTCAATCCGTAAAACTCGCAGCCAATACCCTACCCTGGTAATTCGTGGATCGCGTTGGCTTGCCCATTGTGCACCCCGCTTCTCAGCATCTTGATACATAGACCGAAATTTGTAAACCCTAAATGGTTTACCGTATAATCCTGTGCGTAATTGACTGTAAAAAACTGGGCCTGGACTATCCAATTTAATAGCCAGCATTGCCAATAGCATCAGGGGAAATAAAAATATCAGTAATAGGCTTGCCAGTATCAGGTCTATGACCCGCTTCACCTTCAAACTTATACCACCAGGCACCAAGTTAAAGCCAGCACTAAAAGCTAACCAGCTATCTTCTAGCACTGATGAGGGAAGTTTATACCATAGAGTTTCGCAAATATCTGGTAACCTGTATGTTGGGATACCTTGCAGCCTGAGTTGCATCAACTGCTGCACTTGGATATCAGAAAAATCCCTTGGGGTTGCAACTACTACCCCTGAAAGAGGCTGCTGCATCCAAGCTGACAAGTTATTCAGTCCGCCTCCGTAACTCAGATGCGATTCTGTTTTTGCTAATTCAGAGATGTCTTGGCTAGCTTCGGCAAGTACTACCAAGCGCCCTAATGGGTTATGTTCTAGGAACATTTGGGCAAATTTCATCCCACTCTCGCCACCTCCCAGCATCAACCACTGACTTTGCTCGGCGTGCGATCGCAACCACTTAACTGCCCATAATCTTAAAATCACCGCCCAGATAGTAAATATTCCCAGGCTGACTAGCAAAATACCTCTTCCCAGCAACGGATGCTGTCCCCAAGTTCCAGTTAAGTAAATTAGGGCAGAAGTAATGGCAGCAACTATAAAACTAGCTAGCAAGATCCGCGCTGGAGCACGCAAACCTGCTATTTGTGTGTCTGGATGATAAGTATCTGCCAGATAAAGCCCTGATAGAACCAGCAGCATAAATCCGCAAACCACTCCATCAAAACCTGTAATTGCCTGACCCAGACGTAACCAAAAGGCAACCCCTAAACAAACAACTAGGCCAAAAATATCTCCTACCAACAGTAATACAGGCATGAAGCGTGGGATTGTAATTACTTGAACGCTTCCCCTGTAAGTGTGAAATGGTATATTGAACATAAATATTTTATACTACTCTTAATTCCGAAGTAAACGAGCTATAGGTAGTAGATTTTTGCTGCTTAAATATGCCTAACCCTGAGTATTTATCAATAGAAATCTTGATTAGCAGTTGCCAATTTTCCTCTGCAAATTTGGCAAAGTTGATTAGCTCAGTTTCCGTTTAAGAGTATTTTAAGTGCTTCAGGGAGAATAACTAGTCCCTTTAATTACAAATAAAAATTACAAATAATCTAACATACAATAGAGTGATTTTTATAACAATTACTTTACATAACTTGTAATTTCTTAGTAGATGTTCTCGAGATATTTTTATTGCAAGGTATATACTGATGACACATAGCTTTTGGTTCTATGTAACTGGTGCTTTACCGATTACTTATTAGTCAAACTTTTAAGTATAAATATTAAAAGCCAATAAATAATATTTATGCATTGGCTAATTATATATAAATTATTCTTATAAATACCAGTGGATTTGTCAAACATAGTATTTATAGTGAATAAAGAACAGGAAATAGTATAGAATAATCGGGACGTTTTGGGAATCAAGACATTTGAGAGAAACTTTCTGATCAGAATATTTTGCGAATACTTCTGATCCATAGCAAGACTAGCCATACTCCTTTGGGTTAGTCACTAATTGTGTTGGTATAAATAATAGCGCCAACTCAATTTATCACTGGTTTTTCAGGAAATTGTTTTATGCCTACTAAGCAAGAAGAGCGTGAAGTCATTGATGTCCAACAGTATTGGACAGTTCTCAAAAGGCGTTGGCCAGTGACAACAGTTGTAATTGGCTCTGTGTTTGGCTTGACAGCCTTAGTAACCTTCCTTCAAAAACCAGTTTACGAATCACAAGCCAAACTATTATTTAACAAACAAAATGGAGTGTCATCACTGACTGGTTTGTCTTCCCAAGTAGGAGAACTGAGCGGTTTAACCAACCTCAGCAATCCAGTGGATACAGAAGCCGAGGTCATCCGCTCAAATCCTATCGTCCTCAAAACCATTACCAGCCTTGACCTCAAGGATAAATCTGGTAAACCACTGACAATTGAAAAGTTTCTGAAATTACTCAAATTGAAAACCATCCGGGGAACGGATGTCATGCAGCTTTCCTACCGCAGCACTAATCCGCAAGAAGCTGCATCTGTAATTAATTCCCTGATGAACTATTACTTAGAAAATAATGTTCGGACAAACCGCGCAGAAGCGAGGTCTGCAAGAGAATTTTTAAATCGGCAATTACCAGAGGTAGAGAAACGAGTTTTAAAGGCAGAAATGGCCTTGCGCCGATTTAAAGAAAAAAATAGGGTAGTTGCTCTAGATGTAGAAGCAAAAGTTGGTGTTGAAGGATTAAAAGAGCTAGCCGAGGAAATTACCAGAACTCAAGGGGAACTCACTGCTGCTAAAACTCGCTCTCTGGCTCTGCAAAATCAAATGAAATTGAATACAGATACCGCTGTTGAACTCACCACCTTAAGTCAATCTCCTGGGGTACAGCAAGTACTTACAGAATACCAAAAAGTACAAGACGAGTTAGCTGTGGCACGGACTCGCTTGACAGAAGACAACCCAAAAATTATCAATTTGGAGAATCAAGCAGTAGCTCTTAAAAACCAATTAGAAGGGAGAGTTGCTCAAACCATAGGCAATTCTGAGTATATGCCAGAGCAAAATTTGCAAATTGGCAACCTCAAGCAGACTTTAACTGAAAATTTAGTTAAATCAGAAGTAGAACGTTTAGCATTAACTAACCAAGTAGCAGAATTAAAGCAGGTACTTTTAGTCAACAAAAACCGATTGGATAGCTTACCTCGGCTGGAACAACAACAGCTACAGTTACAACGACAGTTGAAGGTAGCCCAAGTTACCTATGAACAACTGTCGAAGCAGTTACAAGAAGTTGAAGTTGTAGAAAACCAAAATGTTGGTAATGCAAGGGTCATATCTGAAGCTTTAGTTGCTGATAAGTCTGTTTCTCCAATTATTCCTCTAAACTTGGCACTAGGGGGAATTTTGGGAATTATATTGGGTGCAGGCACAGCACTGGTGTTGGAATCTATAGATAATTCCCTCAAGACTGTAGAAGAAGCCAAGCGACTTTTGGACTATCCTTTGCTGGGTGCAATTCCACAGGCTGAAAAAGCTAAAGGTAGTGAAGGTGTGGGAGAAGTAGAATTACCTGTACTCAACAATCCCTATTCACCAGTGTCTTCAGCTTTTGAGATGCTGCAAACTAATTTAAGTTTTAGCATTTCTGACAAGATGCTGAAAGTAATTGCCATAAGCAGTTCAATTCCTGGCGAAGGAAAATCTTTTGTAGCTGCTAACTTAGCAGTAGCAGTAGCCCAACTCGGACGGCGAGTATTGTTAGTGGATGCAGATATGCGTCGCCCTCGCCAGCATAAAATTTGGGAGCAAAATAACCTTGTAGGACTAAGTAATATTTTAGTCGGTCAAACTGAGTTACAAACTACCTCTAAAGAAGCTTTGATGACTCTGGATATTATTACGGCTGGGACAATTCCACCTAACCCGGCTGCACTTTTAAATTCTCAACGCATTGCTACATTTATTAAGGAAGCAACTCAAGAATATGACTTTGTAATTATCGACTGTCCACCTTTGACTTTGGTGGCTGATGCCTTGATGTTGAGTAAGTTGGTAGATGGAATTCTGCTGGTTGTACGTCCTGGTGTTGCTAATACTGGGTCAGTTAATGCTACCAAGATGTTGTTAGAGCAGTCTGGTCATCAGGTTTTGGGGATGGTAGCTAATGGTGTTACTCCTGAAAGTAGCTACGGTGGCTATTATGCAAAGAGTTATTACGGAGCAAAGCAATCTCACAAAAATGGGAAAGTTGATGCTTCAATATCAAAAATTCGGATTTTGTGAGCCTTTTTGCAATATTTTAGATGCCTCTGTGAATTAAATTTTGGTAAGTGCGATCGCGATAGAACATTAGAGATATAAGCAGACTTTAAACCTGGAAATTATTGGCAATAATGCGTATATTCAAGCAGTTATTCCAGAATTATAATAATCTTTTTATTGATCGGGGACGGACAAGAATTATTCGTGCATTACTCACGGGTAGTACAACATTAGTTGTCAAAGGAATGTCTACTCTAGCTGGATTTATTGCAATTCCACTAACAGCTAAATATTTAGAAACAGAAAGATTTGGTCTATGGTTGATATTAAGTTCTTTATTAAGCTGGATAAGTATTGCTGATTTTGGTTTAGCAAATAGTTTAACAAATGCATTAGCAACAGCTGATGCTAATGAAGATAGGCAGATAGCCAAAGAGTTTGTATCAAGTGCATTTTATCTAATGCTCTTAATAGCATTAATCTTATTCATAGTCTTCTTAATACTATATCCATCAATCTCTTGGGAACGAGTATTCAATATAAATTCAATGCTGGCAAAACAAGAAGTAGGAGTATCAATTTTTGTATGTTGGATTTTGTTTATCATCCGTCTGCCACTTTCAATTCCTAGTCGCATCTATGCAGCCTATCAAGAAGGATATTGGTATCAAATATGGGGTGCCTTCAGTAGTTTTTTATCAATAATTAGTATAATAACTGCCATTTATATTCATGCTAACTTACCCTGGCTAATAGTAGCTAGCTTCGGAACTTTACTGATAGGAGATATATTTTCTGGCATCCATTTATTTTGTTTTAAACGGAAATGGTTAGCACCTAAATATGAAAATTTTAACGGGCTTCAATGTAAATGGCTCTTAAAAACTGGGTTTCAGTTCTGGATTGCTCAAATCTCAGCAATTTTAATTTTTCAAACAGATCTAATTATTGTTGCTCAATTATTTGGTGCGAGTTCAGTAGCAAGTTATGGAATTACTTTAAAATTGTTCTCTCTGATTCTATATATTTCATCCTCATTTATTATTTCTCTTTGGCCAGCCTATAGTGAAGCTTTAGCTAAAGGAGATTATACCTGGATTAATAATACATTTAAAATGTCGATTTATATCAGCTTCATCTGGTCTCTATTTGTAGGCATATTACTAGTTATATTTTCTCCGCAACTTATCAGCTTATTAGTTAATAAAGAAGCAATTCCACATATTAGCTTGCTTTTGGCGATGCTATTTACAACAGTATTAAATTGTATTGCCCAATGTGTAGCAATGTTGGTTAATGGGTTAGGCGAATTAAAGTTACAAGCTATATTATCCCCTGTTTCTGCTATTAGTAATATTATTTTATCAGTTTTCTTAGGTAATTTACTAGGTGTTTCAGGAGTAGCTTGGTCTACAGGAATTTGTATTTTGTTATTCTCTTTAGGAGCAGTAGGTGTTGATATTATAAATAAGCTGAAATTAAGAATTAGTAATATAAATTATTTGTAGGTTAAATAAAAATGATTAAAAATTGCCCTATATGCTCTTCTAAAAGAGATGTTTACTTCACAGCAACTATTATTAATAAATATGAGGTTAGCTATCTATATTGTAATAATTGCGGTTTGCTACAAACAGAGTATCCATATTGGCTAGAAGAAGCTTATAGTAGTGCTATTGCAGATGCAGATACTGGTTTAGTCGCGAGAAATATTGCAATTTCTAAAAGACTAGCTTGCATTATCTTCTTCTTTTTTGATCCACAAGGCAGGTATTTAGATGTTGCAGGTGGCTATGGGATGCTAACAAGACTGATGAGAGATATTGGTTTTGATTTCTACTGGTCTGACTTATATTGTGAAAATATTTTTGCTAAAGGCTTTGAGGCATCTACTACCACTAATGAATTTTGTGCAATAACTGCTTTTGAGGTATTAGAGCATATCTATAATCCCATTGAATTTATTCAAAAATCTATCAAAGATGCTGGTACATCAACAATTATTTTTTCTACAGATTTGTTTGAAGGCAATCCTCCACAGCCAGAAAATTGGTGGTATTATGCCTTCAATACAGGACAGCATATTTCTTTCTATCAAGCAAGAACAATTCAATTTATAGCAGATAAATTATCAATGTTTTTTTATTCATATAAAACTATTCATATACTTACTTATAAACAGATACATCACCATATACTTTTGAGAATAATGGCTGGACGTTTAGGAAATATTGGCTATGAATATGTAAGAAAAAGAATGAATTCCAAAATTTTAACAGATCATAATACTCTGCTTAGAAAACTATAAAAAATATATAATAATTGACATATGGGTATTTTCTCGAAAATACTCATTTTTCATATTTTTAGATAACAGGTAGAAATGATAAAATTATATTATGATTACCAAATATTTTCTTGGTCAAAATATGGCGGAATTTCCCGTTATATATATGAAATTGCAACTCGAACTGCAAAAATTAATACATTTGAAGTGCAAATTCTTGCTGGATTTTATGTAAATAAGTATTTGGAAAAATGTAGTGCAGATTTAGTCAAAGGATGGCAAATACCTCTCATACCAAAGTCATCCAAAATTATAGGTGCAATAAATGCCGAATTGTCTAAAATATGGCTTAATCATAGTAATCCTGATATTGTTCACGAAACTTTCTACTCTAGGTCATGTATAGCACCTAAGCAATGCAAAACTGTCATAACAGTTTACGACATGATTCACGAAAAGTTTGCACATTTGATGCCAGAAAAAGATAGAAAATTTAGTCTCATAAAAGCAGAAGCAATTAGACGTGCAGATCATATTATTTGTATATCTCAAAATACAAAGCAGGACTTAATTGAAATCTTGGAGATAGATCCTAAAATCATATCTACGATATATCTTGGTTATTCTCTTCAAAGTCATGAAAATATAAAAAAAACTCCAAAAATATCTGACCCTTATATACTTTATGTTGGAGAGAGGAGATTAGAATACAAAAATTTTAAGAAATTACTTCAAGCATATGCTAGTCGTCGAGTGATATTTGATAATTTTAAACTTGTATGCTGCGGAGTAAAATCCTTTTCTGATGACGAGATAGCCATGATTAAAAGCTTTGATATTGATGATACTCATGTCATATATTTACCAGGAGATGACAAAACATTAGCAAATCTTTATACTAATGCATCTGCATTTATTTACCCATCTCTTTATGAAGGTTTTGGTATTCCACCTCTAGAAGCAATGTCATTTAGTTGTCCTGTTGTGTGTAGTAACACTAGTTCAATTCCAGAGATAGTTGCAGATGCAGGTGAATATTTTAATCCTTATGAATTAGAAAGCATAGCAGATGCATTAGAAAGAGTTCTTTTTTCACAAGTAAGGACTAAAGAACTTATTATGAAAGGTCAAGAAAGAGTCAAGTATTTTTCTTGGGATACCTGTGCAGAACAAACACAACTAGTATATAATTCACTACAATAAATGTCATGCTAAAAGCAGAAAATTAGAAAAAATTTTATTATTTGTCAAGCATATACATTTCTGTTGTTAGCTATATTATGTAGATATTGTATGTGGCGCAAAATTGTCAGTCCTGAAGTACTTTTGCTACTAGGTACCCTTCAAGCTCTTTCTCCTTATATTCTTTGGATTATTCAAGGGCCAAATGAGAGTTATAACTATGAAATAACTTATTTGCCTTTATTTTTATGGACTGTTGGATATTTCTTCTTTTGGCTAGGTACTAGATTTTTTAAATCTAACCTGGATAATATATCTCCTACGATAGTAAAAATTAGTTTTAGTGGTTTAAAAAGAATAATATTCATTATTTCAGTTCTAATAATTATTCAAATTATAAATATTGTTCGAGCTTATGGTTTTTTACCAATTCTAGAATTTTTCTCAGGAAATATAAATATAAATGATGTGAACAACAATGCTGTTGAAACTGGCTTTGGTCAGTTAGGTCTTTTTGCCACGTCTTTATTTTTTTTAAATGGATTATTATTATCTTTATTAATCAAAGCGATAGAATCTAATAAAAAACTCTCTTTCTTTTTCGTAGTTAATTTACTAATTGCTATTTTTGGAACTTTGATAACTGGAAAACGCCAGGGATTGTTTATTTTAGTATTTTTTCTATTTTCTGGACTCTCAATCCGTTTTAATAGTCCATTAAAAAGCTTTATAAATATATTTGGACTCCAGATCAGTAAGCAGGTAAGAATCTTACTTTACTTGGTTGTGCCAGCAATCTTAATTTACTTTATGGGTTTGATTGCTTCTTTAAGGATTGGTTCAGGTTATCAAATATCTGGCACTGATGAAACTATAAATTATCTCCAATGGCCTCTAATTAATTTCGAGGCGCAGTGCGAACAAGCTGGATTAGGACCATATAAGTTTAACCCTATATACACGTTCGTTAATTTGCTACCCTATAGACTTTATGAAGACTACGTAATGAATAATGATTTACCTACTCTTCCTGAGCCAAGTTCCCCTGTAGGGTTCTATGGAAATTTACATTGGGGATTAGGAATTCTGGGAATTATTGTATTTTCTTTTATTTTTGGAATGATATCTAAATATTTTTATAGCAAATCATTTTTTAGTCTGCCACATTTGTTAATTTATTGCCAAATTACATGGACTTTAATTGCTGCTCATACCTATAATCATTTTCTTTTTCTTGTTTTTTTACCATTACCTGCATTATGTTTCTTAATTTTTGGCTTTTTCTGCAATACTATATATAACAAATAAAACAACCGCAGTAGATCCAGGACAATTTATAATCTTTTATTGGCAATAATTATCTTTAATTATTGTTCAAAAATTGAAATATCAAAATTTATTACCCTGCAATAATGATGAAGGTATTATGCGTTTTTGGAAAGTATCAGTATGGTAATTCTGCCCGTGGAATTAACACTGAATACGCAGCATTTGTACCAGCTTTAAGAAAATTAGGACATGAGGTTGTTCACTTTGAATCATGGGATATGTCAGCCTACGCCAGTTACGCTGAAATGAACCAAGCACTACTAGAAACAGTGGGCAAAGTACAACCTGATGTCATATTAACAGTTCAAATGCATTATGAAATTTGGTTAGAAACATTAAAAATTATTCAAGCACGTGGAGATGTTGCAACTATTTGTTGGACTACTGATGATTCCTGGAAATACAGGCAAGTATCGCGATTTATAGGCAGTGCATATCATGCAATGACTACAACATATCCTGAGATTATCAATAAATATCATCAGGATAATATTCAAAATGTTTTATTATCTCAGTGGGCAGCTAGTTCAGAGACATTTAATGAGCCTTTGTCTTGCAAATATTGCCAATATCCAGTCTCTTTTGTAGGAAGAGCATTTGGTAATCGAAATTACCGCATATCTCAATTACAAAAATCTGGAATTGAAGTGGCAAGTTTTGGTTATGGCTGGCCTTCTGGATCAATACCAGCAGAAGAAATACCACAGATTATGAGAGAGTCCGTAATCAGCCTCAATTTTGCTAACTCTATAGGTCAAAACCAAATTAAAGCAAGAACTTTTGAAGTCCCTGGTGCTGGTGGTTTTTTATTAACCGAATATACACCAGGATTAGAAAGGTATTATACGCTAGGTAAAGAAATTGAAATCTTTTATGACATCCCCGAATTAGTTGAAAAAATAAATTACTATGTGGCACATCCAGAAGAGCGGGACGCGATCGCGTGGGCTGGGTTTGAAAGAACTAAGCGGGAACATAATTATGAAATTCGTATGCAAGAAGTTTTAGATTTTGCTATAAAGTCTAAGGAAAATTGGTTAAAAAATAATCGCATACAATTATCACAACTATCACAATTATCACTTAATGATGCATGTGACTCCCACAAAATTAGCTGGGAATTAAAAGTTTTAAGTGTAATTTTATTGTGGTTTTGTAGATTAATTTTCGGACAAGAAAAAGGTAGCAAGGCAGCGAGAAGAATTATATTTGAACTCAGCTGGAGACTGTTTAAAAAAACTACTTTTACAGCTAGTGGTTGGCCTGGTAGAATGTTTCCCAAATATTGATATGAGAGAGTTTAGTAAGTATAGTTGATCGTAATCAGGGGTTGTATTTCATAGAATTTATACTTTAAGTTTTGAAATTTACATTTATTTGGCGATTGATAAAATATAAATACTTAGAATTTTTTCAAAGATAAAATACTAGTCATAATATTATAGAATTCCAGATGTATTAAGCATGAATATCGAAAAGTAAGATTATGAAAACATCTGTTAGTGTTGTGATACCATGTTACTTTTGTGCTCATACCATTGATAGAGCCGTTAAGTCTATAGTTCAACAAACTCTTAGACCATCAGAGGTCATACTTGTCAATGATGGAAGTAAAGATGATACTTGGAAAATTCTACAAAAATTACAAGCTGAATATGAAGAAAATTGGATAAAAATTGTAGATTTAAAGTTAAATTATGGCCCTTCTAAAGCTCGTAATATTGGTTGGGATTTAGCTACTCAAGATTATATTGCTTTTCTGGATGCTGATAATGCTTGGCATCCAGAAAAAATAGCATTTCAGTATTTATGGATGTGTAATAATCCTCATGTATTAGTTTCTGGACACGCACCGCCTGGATCTCTTTCAAATTCCAATAAATATAATCTAGAGCCTATACTCTTAAATCAAGACGTTAAAGCCAGAGTAGTGACAAAAAAACAAATATTAAAGTCTAATCCTTTTGAAACTTCATCAATAATGATTAAGAGAAATATTCATTATCGATTTGATAATAAGCAAAGATACTGCGAAGATTATTTTTTATGGATGCAAATTTGTCTCGATCAGCAAATTATTTATTTATTGGATAAACAATTAACTTATGTTTATAAACAACCTAAAAGTTTGAGTAGTAATATTGTGAAAATGAGATTAGGAGATATTAATAACTTTTGGAAACTTTGGAGAAATAATAGAATCAACTTGGCGGAAATGATTTTCTTGATAAGTAAATCATTAATCAAATTTATGATTTTATTAATTTCACCGAAACTTCACTCTTATATGAAATATATTTTATATTCTCATAAGAATTAATATAAAATCGACTATAGTAAATAGAGTTAATCAATGGAAGCAGCAATAAGTATTAGTGCATCACTAGTTCTGTATAAAAATGATAGTGGCATGGTTAACCGTGTGATAATGTCTACTATCAACACACCTTTAGATATAAAATTGTGTGTGATTGATAATTCACCTGAGCCTAATTTAAAAACATTATTTACGAATATAGAGCAAGTTGATTATCATTATAATGATGCCAATAATATTGGCTTTGGTAAAGCACATAATTTAGCGCTTTCTAAATGTAGAATGGCTGACTACCATCTTGTGCTTAATCCAGACATATATTTTGACAAAAATGTTATACCAGAACTGATAAATTATTTAGAAAATCATCAGGAAGTTGGTCTAATTCAACCCAAAATATTGTTTCCTAATGGTGAAATCCAATATCTTTGTAAGCGTTATCCAAGATTTTTTGCATTGTTTGCTAGACGTTTTATTCCTCAATCATTACACTTCCTGGTAAAAGCTTATTTGGACTGGTATGAAATGCGGGACATGGGCTACGATAAGGTGGCAGATGTTTTGTATTTATCTGGGTGCTTTATGCTTTTTCGTAGAAAGTATCTAGATGAAATTGGATACTTTGACGAAAATATATTTATGTATCTTGAGGATGCAGATATAACTTTAAGAATGGCTGAAAAATATAAAACAGTATTTTATCCTCATGTACATATTTTTCACCATTGGGCTAGAGGCTCATATAAGTCAATTCATCTCGCAATAATTAATATTCTGTCAGCTATTTATTTTTTCAACAAACATGGATGGAAAATTTTCTAGAACACCTCTTAAAGCAAGTGTTTTAGTTGATGCTTATTCTGAACTCAAATAGTTAGAAAATTCGGTTCTTACGTACCTGTTACGCCAAATTATTAGTTAAACCTCAAAGCTTGGCTGAAAAATATAGCTTAAGAACTCAAACACTTGCCAAATGCCTAAAATGTTATTAAATAATGCCCATTATTATTGTTTGGCAAGGGTTGCATGATAATTGTGAACGTGATTTAGCATAGTATGTAATGAAGAGCCGAAAATTCTCAACGAGGATATTATAGTAGTATTGTCTTTAAGACACACCAGGGTTATCGGAATTTTGGATTTTTTGCAAAATTTGTTCAACTTGGGAAGCTTTTTCCTTTCTATTTTGCGATTTGAAAATATTTATAGCTTTTTTGAGAGAAGTTAAAGCTTCATCTCGTTTATTTGTTTGCCATAATGCTAGTGCTAAATTCGTTAATGCATCGGCATAATCAGAATTAATTTCCAAAGCTTTGCGATATTCGCTCATAGCTTCATCCCAGCGGCTTTGGCTAGCGTAAACAATACCGATCGCATTATAAGCTAGGGCATATTTGGGTTTGAGGCGGATGGCTTCTTGGTAAGAGGTGATTGCTTCCTCTAACCTATTTTGTCGAAATAGTACATTTCCCAGTTGATAATGACCAAATGCATCTTCGGGGAATCTTTTGAGAAATTTACGTAAACTTTCCTCTGCTCCTTTAAAATCACCTTGACTGTATTGAGCATTTGCTTGTTGAATAAACTGCGATCGCTCTTGAAGAAGTGAGTCTTGCTGTAATTGTGCGATTTTTGGCTCTGTAATGTTGACGTTGCGCTGTGGAGTTAATCTTTCAGCAGACTGTTCTGGGGAATGAAAAGAATTTTGCAATGTTACCGCTAACACTGATGGCGCGCTAATCATTGTCGTGATCATGCTTAGTGTTAAGTAACTAAGAGGTTGAACACATACTGTTTTAAGTTGGTTGTTCAGCGTCATTGTCCTCAATCCCTCAAGAGTGTTCTGATCCCTATAATAAATTCAGGTGCGTTAACAAATCTACAAACGCACCTCAATTATTTGTCGCCAATGTGGTGTTAAATGTTCCTGGTAAGGTCAAGGATCAAGGGAAACTAACACATTTGAGAGGATTCTCAGTGGATTAACTGGTACTTGAGGGTTAAAAGCCACATGAACATCAGCGTTTGAGGTGGCTGAAGCTGTAACATCTTCGTTTAAGGAAGAAATGAGGAAATTTATATACTACACAAAATAGTTTATATCGCTTCCCTTATTGGGGAGGTACAGCAATAAAAAATTAACCGCACATGGAAGACAATAAACGCATATAAACGCTGATAAATTTGTACTTGATTATAATAGAAAAAACTATAAATTTAACTATTGTTTACTTAGTTCATCTAATGTTGTACAGGGTATCTTTTAAATTCTATATTATTTTTTCAACATTTTTGTACATAAGATTACTTATAATAATCTAGATATCAAACAAGTGAAAATACTTGTGTAAATCCGACATTTTGCAAGGAGATAATACAGTTATGGGTTGGTTACAAAGACTCTTTGGTATGGAAAAACCAGAAGATGCTCAAGTGAACCCTGAGCCAACTTTAGTGGCTGAGAACTCTTCTGAAGGCGAAAGCATTCCGCTTGAGCGAGTGGGACTAAATGGGGAATATGATCAAAGTGGTTTAGCAAAAAGAGTTGCGCTAGCGTTTGATGAAGATTCTCGCTTTGATGACATTAATACAATTTATGTTGCTCAGTTAGGCAGTACGGTAGTTTTAAAAGGAAAAGTACCAGATCAAGACATTTTAAGTCAATTGGTAGAGATTGCTGGTGGAGTTAGTGGTGCTACCGATGTTGTGACTGATGAAGTAGGAGTTGGTTAGTATTGTTTGTTTTGCAAATTTTAGGTTTTAAATTTTGGATTGTAAGGATTAAACAATTTAAAATTTAAAATCTAAAATTAATTAGCTATCTTTATGAGGAGCAGACTGTCAATGAAAACTCAAATCTCGGCTCGTCAATTTGGGATTGGGCTAACTTTATTAACTGTTTTAATGCTAGCAAGTTGTGGTCAAAAATCGGGAGAATCTGCTAGCAATACTGAAAATCCTACTGCTGTTTCTCAAACGAAACCTACGGCGAAGAGTGCTACTGCAACATCTGCAAATCAAACTGTAATTCCCGCAGAAGCACAAAAGCTAGGTGTCAAGCCTGAAGGGGAAACGGCTTGTCCTAGTAATGCACCAATTAAAGGGAAGATTACCAAAAAGCGTGGCAATATTTACCACATTGCAAAAGCGCCTGATTATGCGAAAGTTAAACCTGATATCTGCTTTAAAGATACAGCAACAGCAGAAAAAGCAGGTTTTTCTGCGCCTAAATAGGTAGCTTGCTAAGATGATTTAGTAATTTAGCCCGCCTTTGCGGGCTGAGTTTTTTGAGCGATCGCCCTCACCAAAAAGCAGATCACACAGGGATGCGATGGTCGCGAAGCGAACCGCCGCAGGCATCGCGGTTGTGTGGTGTATCAAAATCAATCAACGGCCCTTTGGGTACAATGCGTGTCGGGTTAACCTTGGGATGACTCCGATAATAATGGCGTTTAATGTGGTCTAAATTACAAGTTTCTTTAACTCCCGGTACTTGGTAGAGTTCTTTGAGATAATTCCACAGATTAGGATATTCCACAATTCGCCGTAAGTTGCATTTGAAATGCACATAATAAACAGCATCAAAGCGAAATAGGGTAGTAAACATACACCAGTCAGCTTCGGTAATTCTATCGCCGCAGAGATAGCGTTGTTTGTCTAATACTTGTTCCCAGTAATCGAGTGCTGCAAATAATTCTGTTACCGCTTCATCATAAGCTGATTGAGTAGTGGCAAATCCCGCCCTGTAAACACCATTATTGATGGGTTGATAAATTTTATCAATGGTTTCGTCAATTACCTTTTGCAAATCTTGCGGATAAAAGTCAAAATCTGCTTTGGCAAAATCATTGAATTCTGTATCAAACATCCGAATGATTTCGCGAGATTCATTATTGACGATGGTCTTTTCTTTGATATCCCATAAAACTGGGACAGTTACTCTACCGCTGTAGTTGGGATCGGCTTGTAGATAAATTTGCCATAGATAGTTAGCGTTATTCACTGTATCGGGAATTGCTCCCGGCTCATCATTAAATTCCCAGCTATTTTGAGCAATTTCTGCAGCAAATACCGATAAACCAATTACATCTGTTAATCCTTTTAACTGACGGAGAATTGCAGTGCGACAAGCCCAAGGACAAGCCCAAGAAATATATAAATGATATCGCCCTGGTTCAGCTTTAAATCCACTAGAACCATCGGCTGTAATTTTATTGCGAAAAGTGGTTGATGGCCGGATAAATTTCCCTTGAGAATCTTCCTGATCCCGTTCTGACACCCACTTACCATCTTTGAGGATTCCCAAACCCATAAGCATCTCCTGATAACAATTTTGGATTTTCGATTCAGGCTTTGGCAGAAATCTCAAATAAAATTAAAACTTATTTATTAAATAAAAGTTAAATGAAATTAAGGGTTTTGAAGCAAAATTCTATTACGCAACCTAATGCACAACCTGAATGCACTTTCTTACGCTTCTTATAGACTTTTTCTAATTATAGGAATCCGATTTTACTTCTGAAAAAATTTCAGCTTTGGTACTGATGCGTTACGCGATCGCTAACGCATCCTACGCGAACTTCAAGAATCAAATATGTTAATTGAGTACCAGTCATTAGCAAATGACTAATGACTAAATAACTAATGACTACTCAGCATTCAGAATTTTTGGTACTTTAAAAAATTCTCCTTCTTGTTCTGGCGCACAGCTGAGGATGGCTTCTCGGTCAGGATAGGGTTTTAATTCATCCTCTCTTGTCACATTGCTGACATCAATAGCCCTGGTTGTAGGGGGTACATTACTGACATCGAGTTCACTTAACTGCTCTATGTAATCTAGAATACTTCCTAGTTGCGTGGTGAATTGCTCCTCCTCTTGGGAGGTTAATTCTAAACGAGCAAGCAGGGCTACTTTATGGACTAATTCACGATCAATCATTATTGTGTCAAAGGTTTCAAGAGTCAACAGTCAAGAGTCAAGAGTCAAGAGTCAAGAGTCAAGAGTCAAAACTATCGACTCTTGACTCTGGGCTAAAAGAATACGTCAATTTGCGATCGCCCAGTGGTTTTCAGCCAGTTCTGAGCTTCAATATAGTTATTGGGAGCCATGCGAATGGCGCGAATCCAATAGTCTGCCGCTTGGTCAAACAAAGCTTCACCACCATCATTATCCCCAGCTTCTTTGGCTTTTTCGCCTTGGTAATGATAAATTACGGCGATGTTGTTTAAGGCTTGGGGGAGGCGTGGGTTTAACTCAATTGCCTGATGGTACAATTCTAAAGCTTTGTCATGGTCGCCGTTGCTGGCATAGATTAAGCCCATATTGTAGAGGATATAGCCGCGATCGTTGGTATCTTCCTCTAATGTGAGTGCCTCTTCATAGTATTCTAAGGCTTCAGCATATTCGCCTTCTGCTTGGGCCGACATGCCATCTCGATAATAAACAAACGCTTCTTTAGCTTTTTTGTTAGTTGGCAGTATCTTGAGAATGATATCTGCCATGACTGTAAAGGATTTGTCAATAAAGTTATCGTTTTTTTGGGTTCTTGGCATATTTGCCTCTGTGAGATTGCAGCTATTGGCGTGAACAATGCCCGGAGAGTTTGTTTAGCCGTTGTTGAGACGCGATAATAATTCTCTACGTCTTGTGGGCATAGGCGAACACCCTTATTTTCCCTCTAAAGCCAACCAGATGAAAGGGGGGAGCCGCGAATTATGTCCACGTGGTGATTTTGCCATCCGTATAGTTAATAACTAATTTAACTAAAATTGTCAGGTATTGTTGTCGTTGATTGGCAGAACACAGTCTGGACTGTTGTGCTGAGGTTTATTGACTAAGGTGCTAACTGGGTAGCTAGTCATTGACGCGGCTGGATAAGGACGTAATAGCGGTTCTAGGACTTCAGGGCTTTCCAGTTGGGGATCTAACCACTGATTGTAATCTTCAGGAGCCAGAATCACGGGCATCCGGTCGTGGATGGGTTCGAGTAATTCATTCGCTGCTGTGGTCAAAATGGTACAAGAGGCTATTTCTTCTCCTGAAGCCGATTGCCATTTCTCCCACAATCCAGCAAAAGCAAAGGGTTTTTCATTTTGAAGACGAAAATAAAATGGCTGTTTTTTGTTTTGTTTTTTTTGCCATTCAAAGAAGCCATCCGCTAGCACTAAACAGCGCCGACGCTTAAACGCTGAACGAAAAGAGGGTTTTTCGGCAACAGTTTCTGCCCTAGCATTGATGAGTTTGGCCCCTATGCTGGGATCTTTTGACCATGAGGGGATTAACCCCCAACGTAACTGCTGAAATTCGCGCCGATCGCTTTCGGGTTTATGTAGTACCGTTGCTATCATTTGCGTAGGTGCAATGTTATATTGCGCTGCTAAATCGGGCACTGTTTCCAACTCAAAAGCTTGAGCTAATGCTGCGGCTGTTTGCTTTAAAGTAAATCTTCCACACATAGTTTTATTGGCGATCGCAGATTAAAATTAGACGTATAAATCCGAGCAATCATCGATATTTTTTTATTTCTTCAGATAATTCTATTTTCACTCTGATGCTGAATATAAATAAAAAAATATCCGGTTTTTTGAAAATCATTTGGTAAGATATTGTATTTTAAACCCCCCCTTCTTTCGCTCATATTCCCTATTATATTTTTGGCATGGAAACATTGCGGCTGTACGATTTTTTACCTTCAGGTAATGGCTATAAGATTCGTCTTCTCTTGACGCAAATCGGTATGCCATTTGAGAGAATTGAACTCAACATCACTAAAGGCGAGACTCGAACACCCGAATTTTTGAGTAAAAATCCTAACGGTAAAATTCCCCTTTTGGAGATTGAACCTGGGAAATATTTAGCAGAATCAAATGCTATCTTGCTGTATTTAAGTGAAGGCACAGAATTTCTACCTTATGATAGGTTTCTGCACGCTCAGGTACTACAATGGCTATTTTTTGAACAAAATAGCCATGAACCTTTTATTGCCACATCCAGATTTTTAATCTCTATTTTAGGCAAGCCGGAAGCACACCAAGAAACGATGAAATCTATGCTGGAAAAGGGTTACGCTGCCTTGAAGGTGATGGAAAATCATCTAAGCGATCGCAGCTTTTTTGTGGGCGATCGCTATACTATTGCTGATATTGCTTTGTTTGCTTACACCCATGTAGCTGATGAAGGCGGTTTTGATTTAACACAATTTCCTGCTATCCAAGCTTGGATAGAACTTGTCAAATCTCAGCCTGGATATATAACCATTCACCAAGAATGACAGTATGATTTTCTTACCAGTTATCAGTTAACAGAGGTTAACTTTCAATTAATCGCTGTTAACTGACCACTGATTTGAAAGTGCTGAGTACTGAGTGCTGAGTGCTAAATAAAAAAACTTGAGACTTTCATGCATGGCATTCAATACTAAGTTTCAGTGTCAATTTCTACAAACTTTTGCCGAGAAGTAGCACCAGATTTAATTCTGATATAAGATTTTGGTACATTAAATTTTTCAGCTAGTAGTTTAATTAACTCTTCATTCGCTTTACCATCTACTGGTGGAGATTTTAAATGTACATTCAAACTACCGTCAGCTTGTTCTTCAATTTTTTGTTGTTTGGAATTAGGTTTAACTTTAACTTTTTTTTGCATTGCCTATCTTCTTTATTAGGTGTCGCCTAATTTTAACAAGCTTGTCAGGAATTAATGTATGAGTAATTAGAACTTTGTTGATAGATTAATTTTAAAATAAAGCCAGGTGCGTTACAGTCAATAATGTCTTTGCTGAGTGAAAAATATGCATAAGCAGCGTCGTAACACACCCTAAAAATTTAGTCTTGCAAGTAAGCCATTCACGCCAGGTTTTGTTATAACAAGACATAAAAAGCTGTCTTTTCTATGCCCCATGCCCCATGCCCTATGCCCTATGCCCTTTTTCAAGCTAGTCTGAAACTAATAATTTAGGACTAACGCATTGACAGAATGATAAAATAATGCGTTAAGAAAAAAGTGTTGTCTACAAATAGGTATCGGACAATCAGAGAAATCAGTAAACTCTCAACAGCACAATGCAATCTGGAACATTACACTCTATTTTTGTTATCGGAACCGAAGCATGGAGGATGCAGTAGGTTAGCAGAAATATTGGGGAATGTTTCACATGATAGTGTGAACCGTTTTTTGTTGAGGGAGAGATACGCTCCCTATGATTTGTTCAGTACGGTAAAGACTATTATTAACTTGACAGGAGGGATTTTAAGTGTAGACGACACAGTCATAGAAAAACTGTACAGTAATCCAAAATATGCAGAATTAATCGGTTATTTTTGGTCAGGTAAATATCATAAAAGTATCAAAGGGATAAATTTAATTACGCTGTATTACAGCGACATACATGGAAGCTCAGTACCAATAAATTACAGAATATACGATAAAAAGGAGGGGAAAACGAAGAACGATTATTTCCAAGAGATGCTAATTGAAGTAATTGATTGGGGTGTAAAACCAAGGCTAGTAACAGGAGATAGTTGGTACTCAGGAGTAGAAAACTTAAAATTTTTAAGAAACCAGAAATTGGGTTTTCTATTTGGGGTTGAGAAAAATAGAACTGTCTCTAATGAACCAGGAAAGTATTGCCAAGTAAGTGGTTTAGAGATTCCTGATGAAGGGTTGGTAACTCATCTGAGAGAATTTGGATTTATCAAATTGTTTAGGAAAGTCTTCAAAAAAGAAGACTCTAGACATTATATATTGTATCTACCAGATGCTGAAGCTCTTCAGCAAATAACTCGCAGTGAATTTGTGACAATTCATGATACTCATTGGGGAATAGAAAGTTTTCACAGAGCAATAAAACAAGTATGTGGAATTTGTCGATTTATGGTGAGCCAGTGCGTTGGGCGGGTCTCCCGACTTGAAGCAACTGGCGAACCCGTAAGGGTTAGAGATAGCCATGCAATTAAAACACACATATTTTGCTCACTTCAAGCATTTGTTCGTTTAGAGCTAATGCGGTCTGAAAACATCATTTCTAATTGGTATGAATTACAAAGAAACTTGTTTACTTTAGTTGTGCGTGATTATATTGTGGACAATCTCACCAATACTTGTGCTGCCTAGTACACATCAATAATATTTTTTGTCAATGCGTAAGTCCTATAATTATACTTTTGCACAAAGAGTCTCAATTAAATTCACGACTCTTTGCTTGACTTCATCGCGAACGCGACGAAAGGTAGCAATTGATTCGCCTTCGGGATCGTCAAGATGCCAATCTTCAAAGACTTCGCGTAATACCCACTCTTGCGGTAAGTTTACACCACAACCACATAAGGAAATGACCGCATCATAATCTTGGGAATTAAAGTCGCTTAAAGGTTGAGAAGTTTGATGGCTGATATCAATTCCAATTTCTGACATTACTTCCACTGCAACGGGATCTACCTCGCTAGCGGCTAAACCTGAACTTGAAGCAACAATCTTACCTTCTGCGAAAGTGTTTGCAAAACCTTCCGCCATTTGGGAACGACGGGAATTATGCTTGCAAATAAACATGACTCGTTTCATGATACTTCTGGTTATTGTTGATGAACAAATTTAGAGCAGCATGAATGACTGCTCTAAACTTCTTAAGTAGTTAAACAAAATTAATTACACAATGTCATTGCGAATGGAGCGGAGCGGAATGAAGCAATCGCAAGGGTTGAGATTGCTTCTCTTCGAGACGCTACGCGTTAAGCGAAGCTATGCCGAAGGCTTTACGCTGCGCTCGCAATGACTGTAATTAATTTTGCGTGGTTACTTATCTATGCTTTATGACAGCTTCTTTAAGCACAACAAGGTTTTTTCAAAACTGGTGCTAATTCTTCAGAATTAGCATTAGCTGCAATATTCTCTTCTGGTGCTGTATCTGCTACCTTCACTACAAATACTTCCCAGCGATTACCATCAGGATCAGTCACCCATACTTTATCTTGTAAAGCATAGCAACAGTTAGTATTTTCTTCGGTAAATAACGCTAATCCAGCATCTGTAAATCGTTTAATAGAAGCTTCTACTTCTTGTGTACTTTCTACCTGTACACCTAAATGAGATAATGCACCGCCTGATTGCACACTATCAGTTAGGTTCAATGTCAGGTTTAAAGCAGGGTTGGGAATATCAAATTTAGCGTAGTCAGCCTTATATTTCATAGGTTCTACGCCAAACATTGCTCGGTAAAATGCTACTGACTTCTCAATATTGGTAACATTCAAAGCCACATGAGTTTTCAGAACTGACATAAATTTAACCCCTTATTGGATTTACATTATATTGACATATATCAATATTTACGCTTATCAATATATTGCCGTATATATTGATAGCTGTCAATATATAAATATGAACTTTCATCAACAACTGTCTACATGCTGTCAATCAGTCTTATCAGGCTTCCTTAAGCCTGATGTAGCGGCTCAAACAGCAGCTATCTTTCGAGTATTGGGAGATCCATCCCGGTTACAATTGCTGAGTCTCATCGCCAATCAACCAAAAGGTGAAGCCTGTGTGTGTGAATTAACAGAACCTTTGGGTTTATCACAGCCTACAGTCAGTCATCATCTGAAGGTGATGTATGAAGCAGGGTTAATCGCTAAAGAAAGACGCGGTACTTGGATTTACTATCGGCTAGTCCCGGAACGGATTGAAGCTTTGCGAAATGCTTTAGCGTTACCTCAGCAAAATTCATGAGACTATTAAAAATTGGTAATTACTAATTCGTAATGCGTAATTCAATTTGAGTAGTTGATTTAAAGCTCACCTCAAATTGAGATAATTTTTAGGGTGCAACATTGTTGTACCCATTTTGATAATTCTGTTACCTGAAGATTAAAATGGCGTTGCATAAATGGGGGATGATTTATCTCACGCAGAGACGCAGAGCCGCAGAGAGAATAAGGAGTTTTAAATTGTAAGCTGTTAAATTTCATCCCATAATTCAGCAATGCCATTAAAATTAATGGAAAGAACTCAGACAACGGGGATCTCGCAATGTTGCTTTTTCTGGTTCTCGTGGAAACCAAGCTGCTGTTCGTTTACAAAATTCCACTAGCATCAACATAACTGGAACTTCGATTAAAACACCTACCACTGTAGCTAGTGCTGCACCAGAATTTAAACCAAACAACATTACAGCTGTGGCGATCGCAACTTCAAAATGATTGCTGGCTCCTATTAATGCTGCGGGTGCAGCATCTTCATAAGATAAATTGAGTTTTAAGGCTATGACATAACTAATGAAGAAAATGAAATTAGTCTGGATAAATAGCGGTACGGCAATTAACAAGATGTGTAAGGGATTATTAACTATTAATTCTCCTTTAAATGCAAATAGCAAAACTAAAGTAATTAACAATGCTGTAATGGCAATGGGACTGAGATATTTTAAAAATTTTCTCTCAAACCAATCTCTACCTTTATGTTTCAAAATCCAGTAACGGCTATACATTCCTGCTACTAATGGCAAGCCGACATAAATTAGCACCGATAAAACTATTGTTTGCCAGGGAACAGCTAAATCATTTGCTGCTAGTAACCACCTGCCTAAAGGTGCATATAAAAATAGCATTGTCAGAGAATTAACTGCTACCATTACCAAGGTGTGACCTTGATTACCATAAGAAAGATATCCCCACAGCAATACCATTGCTGTACAAGGAGCAATACCTAATAAAATTGTCCCAGCAATGTAAGAATTTGTGAGTGTGACTTCACTACCATGAATTAATTCGCTACCTGTAATTAAAGGACGAAATAGCCATCCTAGAAAGAACTGAGCAAATACTACCATCGTAAATGGTTTAATTAACCAGTTCACAACCAATGTGAGAATTACAGGTTTAGGAGCGCGAATAGCATGAGCAGCTTGAGAAAAATCAATTTTTACCATGATGGGATACATCATGAAAAATAGACAAATTGCAATCGGAATTGATACTTGATAAACACTGATTGCATCCAGTATGACTGCTACTTTGGGAAATAATCTTCCTAATGCTATGCCTATAAAAATGCATAAAAATACCCAAATAGTTAGGTATCTTTCAAAAAAACTGAGATTACTACCTGCTTGTATGGAGGCTTTGTTAGCTTGCGAATGTGTACTCATGAATGTAAACCTGAATTAATAGCACGTTGTTCCTATCCCCAGAAAGTTTTTTAATCTCCGTCTCCGGCTTTCCAGGCGTTCGGCTTTGCCGTCCCGAAGGGAATCGCTTTGCTTGGTTGGGGATTGGGTAATTTCAGTGAAACTACTGCAGCTGCAAGTACAAAAAACATCGATGTCCACAGACAGCCAACTAAACCGAAAAGCTGATATACCAAACCAGACAATACAGTTCCTACCAATCGACCGCCAGAGTTAGCCATATAGTAGAAGCCAACATTCAGCGCTACTTTGTCATCGTCAGTAAATGCCAAAACGAGGTAAGAGTGAACTGCTGAATTAAAGGCAAATACTACCCCAAAAATTAGCAATCCGCCAACGATCGCAATATTTGCGGGTATACCTAATTGCAGAGAAAGAGCGATCGCAGATGGTACGGCGGTTAAGGTAAATGTCCAGAACTGAATGGTTTTAGCTTGTGGTGGACGACCAGAACCAAATCGCTGGATCAGTGTTGGTGCTAAGGATTGAATCACACCGTAGCCAATTACCCAACAAGCCAAAAAGCCACCAACCTGATAGAACGACCAGCCAAGAACAGTACGTAAAAATACTGGCAAACCTACTACAAACCAGACATCGCGAGAACCAAACAGAAAGAATCGAGCAGCAGAGAGAATATTGATTTCTTGGCTTTTAGAAAAGAGTTGGCTAAATTTAACTTTCTTCTTGATTTTGCCCATACCTTTAGGCAGCATTAGCCCAGTGAACATAATCAAAGACAACGCCCCTGCCATAATCCAGAGGGAATTAACGAAGCCAACCGAAGCTAAAAGTGCGCTACCAACAAAGAAACCAACTCCTTTCAGGGCATTTTTGGAACCAGTCAGCACCGCTACCCACTTGAACAAAGATGATTGAGCATCTTGGGGTACTACCAACCGAATCGCACTCTTAGAACTCATCTTTGTTAAGTCTTTGGCAATCCCAGAAAATGCCTGAGCCACCATTACATAGAGGACTGCAAGCCACTGTACCCAATCTGGATTCAGCCATGAAAGCATAGCCAGAGAGAAAATCTGTAGCCCAATACCAGTATAAAGCGTTACTTTTAGCCCTAGCTGCGAGCCAATCCAACCACCTAAGAAATTGGTAACAACTCCAAAGACTTCGTAGAACAGAAACAGGAACGCGATTTGTATTGGGGTATAGCCAATGTTGTTGAAATAAAGCAACACCAGCATTCTTAAGGCTCCATCTGTAAGGGTGAAGCCCCAGTAGGCGAGTGTAACTAAAATATAGTTTTTGAAATTAGCGCTAGAAGCTGTAGTGGAAGCCATGAGATGGGGGAATGGGGAGGAGAGGGAGATGAGGGAGATGAGGTAGACAAGGGGACAAGGGGTAAAAGGGGAACAAACACCAATTACCAAATGACAAATGACAAATGACAAATGACAAATGACAAATGACTAATTGTGCAAACTCAAAGCCACCTTACGAGCGAGTTCAACCATGCGGTTGGCGTAGCCCCATTCGTTGTCATACCAGGCAAGTATTTTGACTTGGGTTTCGTCTACAACCATTGTGGAGAGGGCATCAATAATTGAGGAGCGAGGATCGTCTTTGTAGTCTATGGATACTAAAGGACGTTCTTCATAACCCAGAATTCCTTTTAGTGGTGCTTGTTCGGAAGCCGCTTTGAGTAAGCTGTTAATCTCTGCAACTGTGGTGGGACGGACGACTTCAAAGACACAGTCTGTCAAAGAAGCGTTGAGCAGTGGGACTCGCACGGCTAAACCATTGAGTTTACCGTTGAGTTCGGGATAAATTAGCCCGATCGCTGTTGCTGATCCTGTTGATGTGGGAATTAACGATAAGCTGGTAGCACGGGCGCGACGTAAGTCTTTATGAGGTGCATCGACGATAGTTTGAGTATTGGTATTGTCATGGATGGTGGTAATTACTCCATGTTGAATACCCAAACCTTCATGAATTACCTTGACAACGGGAGCTAAACAATTGGTTGTGCAAGAGGCTGCTGTTAATAGATGATGTTGATCGGGCTGATAGAGGTGATCGTTAACTCCCATGACAATATTCAGGGCCTCTTCTTTTACGGGAGCAGCCACAATTACCTTTTGCACTCCCCGCTTGAAATATGGGTGCAGGGTTGCAGGAGTTCTAAATTTGCCGGAGCATTCCAGCACTAAATCAATACCTAATTCTTCCCAAGGAACTTCACCGGGCTGGGAATACTCGCTAAAGCTCAGGGGTGTACCATCAATCAGAACGCGATCGCCTTTTGCTTCTACTTCTGGTATCCAACGTCCATGAACAGAATCAAACTTGAGTAAGTGAGCAGCGGCTTCTGCTCCACCTTTGATTTCGTTAATATGGACAAATTCTAGTTCTGTCCAACCCCAAGCTGCTCGCAGAGCTAGCCGTCCCATCCTACCAAATCCGTTAATAGCAACACGAACTGTCATTATGTTCTTACCAATATTTAAATTTCTACAAAACTTGCAGGTTAATCATTGAGAGTTTTTGCGATCGCTCCCACCACTTCTTAGCTGCTTTCAACGCAGAGTCAGCTTGCAGAGTTTTTAATGTTGTAAATCAGCTAAAAAACTTAGAATTTTGCTTGTTTCCGCAGTAATTCGCCAATTGTCAGGTTTAATTCTGCTTCACCTTCAAATACCGTACCTACTTTGCCTTTGTTGAAGTGAACATAATCGAGGTTGTAAGCTTCATCTGGTAAAGGTACGTAACCTAACGCAATTGCTGTTTTCGGTGCATTTTTGAGGTAGAAATCTAAAAACTCTCTGAGGGCTGGTTTCTTTTGGGAAGACTCAAAGCTGGCGTAGATAAACAAAGGTCGGGATAACGGCTGATATTGGGCTTTTTCTACTGTTTGCCGTGATGGGAGTATCGCGCCTTTACCGTTGTTAACTGCTACAGCTTTTAATTTACTTTGGTTTTCTTCGTAATAAGAGTAGCCAAAGTAACCTAAAGCATTAGGGTCTTTACTAATATTTTCTACTAAAACATTATCGTCTTCGCTAGCTGTGTAATCGTTACGGCTAGCTCTGACTTTACCAACAGTTGCTTCTGTAAAGTAATCAAAAGTACCAGATTTTTTACCTGCACCATATAAATTCAAAGGGCGATTAGGCCAGGATGCACGCACTTGGTTCCATCGGGTGATTTTACCTTCAGCCGCAGGTTCCCAAATCTTTTTCAATTCTGCAACGGTAATGTCTGTTGCCCAATTGTTTTGCGGATGAACGGCGATAGTTAGCGCATCAAAGGCAATGGGTAACTCAAAGTACCTAATACCGTTTTTGTTACAGGCTTCCATCTCTGACTTCAAAATCGGTCGAGAAGCGTTGTTAATATCTGTTTCTCCTGCACAGAATTTTTCAAATCCCCCAGTAGTACCGGAGAAGTTAACTATTACATCTGATTTGTTCTGTTGTTTGGTGGTTTGAAATTCTTTAGTGATCGCCTGGGTAATGGGATATACAGTACTAGAACCATCTATCTTGATCGCTGTGACTTGTGTAGAATCCGCAACTTCTGTGACCTTTTGCGACTCCTGAGTCTGCGTTGAAGAATTGGATGTGGTGGCGCAACTGGATACCAACGCTAACATCCCAAACGCGATCGCTAATTGCTGTGCTGCTGCGTTCATTGATATGACCGATAGAGGTGATATTGAAGGTATGTCTATATCATTTCAAAAAAAGTTGATATGTCAATCACACTTAGGAGACTATACACAAAAATTCATCAAAAAAAATTGATGTATTAGCTAGGCTTATCGAAGCTATGTGCGTAGCGATTCGGAATTCAAAATTACGCCTGATACATTTTTTTAATCGCAGCAAGAACGGGTAGGCACAATTAAACGCTGATTTTGAAAATCTGCCAAATACTGGTTTAAAACGTTAAATTGTGGCAAATTCAAGCTGTAATAAATCCAGCGTCCTTCTTGGCGTGAGTTAACTAAGCCAGCTTCCTTTAAGGTTTTGAGGTGAAAGGAAAGCTTTGATTGACTTACCTCCAAAGCATTGCATAAATCACATACGCACAGTTCTCGCTGTCGCAGCAATTCCAACACGCTAATCCTTAAGGGGTCGGAAAGAGCATGAAAGCCGGCAACAATTAAATGGGGAGTGGTAGCAGTGGAGGTTGGCATCAATCAGAGTTTGCTAAGGGTAATCTACCTTTATTGTGAACTAGAAAATATTGCTCAGGTGCGATCGCATCGACAAACCACTGCGAAAGATGTGTTTTTGCGACCACTACATATTTAGTCTGTAATGTCAATTCGTAAATCATAGATTATTTTTCTTATAGGATAGATTTTGGTCAAATAAATCCAGAATAGCGCCAGTTTTTATTGTTGTTAGGAAAAAGCAAAAAATTAATTATTCTGTCGAGAACATCGGTAAGATTACTTTATAGAGTAAAAAATTTTCGGTGTTCCTTTCCCTATCACGGATATTTTTTATTTAAAAGTCCCTAAGTGGTTGTTTAAAAAGTCAAAATGTATACTAAAAACCTCAGTTCCATTCCTCTCTCTGCTTTTTGAGAGCTTTAAAACCCCCTCTTAATTTGTAGGAAATTCGGGTAGGAGGGTTAGGTTTGGGAGGGTTAAGTGTTACCAAAAATTCTTTTCAAACAGTCTCTAAATGACCTTTAATAACTCTGGTTTATCAGAATTGTGAATTTTTCAAGCGTTTTATATCGGTTGAATTGCTGGGGTTTGAAAAGGTAGTAACTGTGATATGCGTGAAGATAATTTAATTGGAACAATCTTACGGAATCGCTATAGTATTATTGATTCCTTGGGGAGAGGTGCATTTGGTAAGACTTATTTAGCTAATGATTTAGATTTACCAGGACAACCTGCGTGTGTTGTCAAGCATCTTAAACCAACTGATCCGAGAATTGAGGTTGTGACTTATGCCAAAGAGCGATTTGAGAAAGAGGCGCAAACTTTATATCGGCTTGGTAATGAACACAATCAAATTCCTCAACTTTTTGCCCACTTTCAGGAAAATCAGGAATTTTATTTAGTTCAAGAATTTATTGAGGGACATGATTTAACTAAAGAAATCAGTCCTAGTTCTTCTAAACCTGAAAAATTCGTTTTTAAGCTGTTACATGATATCTTAACAGTTTTGGCTTTTGTCCATCAACAAAATGTCATTCATCGAGATATTAAACCGCAGAATTTAATGCGGCGAAAAAAAGATGGAAAAATAGTCCTAATTGATTTTGGGGCTGTGAAAGAAATCTGCACTTTACAAACTACTAATGGGGGTGATGAAGTTGTCACCAATCCTACCGTTAGAACTGGCACTCCTGGTTATATGCCTTGGGAACAAGAAAATCATTATCCCCAGTTGAGTAGTGATATCTATGCAGTGGGAATCATTGCTTTTGAGGCGTTAACTGGGTTAGATTCTCGGATATTACCGCGAAAAGCTAACACATATGAACTTTCTTGTGATTTATTGAGTAAGTACTTTAATATTCACTCAGAATTTGCCAGAATTTTAGACACAATGGTGCGGTATGACTACCGTCAGCGTTACAAAAATGCTGCTGTTGCCTTGCAAGCATTATCTCAGTTAATTCCTATCTATCAGCCACAAACATCAATACCTGATAGCGGTGTGGATACAACTATTTTAATTCCACCTAAGTCGGGTGATGAATTGCCAAAATTGGCTGCTGAAGCTCCGTTACATCAACGCATTTTTCAATTTATTGGCAAGTTTTGGGGTGGGGATGGAGGAAATACTGTAAATAATAATTCTCAGCAGTCAAATATTATCAATACCGATGCTAGTACTATTAGTAATAAGCCGGTAATTTTGGAGCAACCGGAAGGGCAAGTAAGTTTGAATTCTGCTTTGTATATCAAACGCCCACCGATTGAGAATGACTGTTATGAAGCAATTTTACAACCAGGGTCATTAATTAGAATTAAAGCGCCGCGACAGTTGGGTAAAACATCACTTCTCACACGGATTATTGACCATGCAAAACAAAATAGCTGTCAAACTGCATATTTAAATTTTCAATCGGCAGATGCTGAGAGCTTGAGTAATTTGGACAAATTTTTGCAGTGGTTTTGCGGTAGCATTGCTGAAGAATTACAACTTCCAGATCAGCTAACAGAATATTGGCAAGGGGTTTTAGGTAGTAAAAATAAATCTACCAACTATTTTCAAAGATATCTGTTATCTAGTATTAATCGCCCTGTGGTGTTGGGTTTAGATGAAGTTGATCAAGTTTTCCAATATCCGCAAGTGGCTACAGAATTTTTTGCCTTGTTAAGAGCTTGGCATGAAAAATCTAAGAATGATGATATTTGGCAAAAATTGCGATTAGTGATTGTTCATTCCAAGGAAGTTTATATTCCCCTCAATATTAATCAATCACCTTTTAACGTGGGATTGCCAATTGATTTAGCAGAATTTAATCAATCCCAAGTACAAGAATTGGTACAAAAACACCAACTTAATTGGACAGAAGTAGAAATTACACAGTTAATGACAATGGTTGGCGGACATCCTTACCTCGTCAGGCGATCGCTTTATGAAATCGCCCGTGGCAGAATTACAATGTCGCAATTATTACGCACTGCGCCAACGGAAGAAGGGATGTTCAGCGATCATCTGCGCCGCCATCTGTTGAATTTGCAGGAGGATGTCAATTTAGTTACTGCCATGAAAAAGGTGATTGCTAATACCAATCCTGTGCGTTTAGAACCTGCTCTAGCGTTTAAATTACGCAGTATGGGTTTAGTGAGGTTGCAGGGTAATGATGTCATACCTTTGTGTGATTTGTATCGCTCATATTTTTCTGAGCGTTTGCGGGGTAAATAATTTGAGATTTTAATCCGTAGGTTGGGTTGAGGAACGTAGCAAGATCCCGTTCGCGTAGCGTCTTTGCAGGAGAAGGGTAACCCAACATTTTCGGCGCTTTGTTGGGTTTCTGCGATTGCTACGCTCCGCTCGCAACGACATTTGATAAGCGATCAGCCAAGCATAAGGGACTTCCAAATAAAAAAACATCCCAAAATCTCTTGTGGGATGGGCATCTTGCCCGTCCAAGAATGAGGGCGGGCAAGATGCCCACCCCACAAAAGGGATAATTTATTTCTTGGAAGTCCCTAATATCACACCGTAAACCCCATCCCCAGTCAACCGTCAACCGTCAACCGTCAACCGTCAACCGTCAACAATATTTTAATGAATACATCCCCAAACCCATCTTTTCAATATCAAGTAGGGGGGAGTTTACCAGCAAATGCTCCTACTTATGTGCAGCGACAAGCAGATATTGAGTTGTACGAAGCGCTCAAAGCTGGGGAATTTTGTTATGTTCTCAACTCGCGACAAATGGGTAAGTCGAGCTTGCGAGTCAGAACTATGCAACGCTTACAGGGTGAGGGTTTTGCTTGTGCCGATATTGATATTACAACCATTGGAACTGGGGATATGACTCCAGAGCAATGGTATGCAGGGATTATTGATAGTATTCTTAACAGCCTGAAGTTGTATGAAAGGTTTAATTTAAATGAGTGGTGGGAGAGTAATCATTTACTGTCTCCGGTGAATAAAATCAGCAAGTTTTTGGACACAGTTTTGCTGAACTTAGTTTCTCAAAATATTGTGATTTTTGTGGATGAAATTGACAGTGTTTTGAGTCTGCCATTTGAAATTGATGATTTTTTTGCCGTCATCCGTGAATGTTATAACCTCCGCGCGCAGCAACCAGAATATCAAAGATTGACATTTGTTTTATTTGGGGTAGCAACTCCGGCTGATTTAATTAAAGATAAACGCCGTACTCCTTTTAATATTGGTAGAGCAATAGAATTAACTGGCTTTGAGTTACAGGAAACAAAACCCCTGGCTTTTGGTTTAGCAACGAAAACTACAAATCCCAAAGCGTTGTTAAGAGAGGTATTGAAATGGACAGGCGGACAACCTTTTATGACGCAAAAGATTTGTCGGTTGATATCTTCTACCTCACCGTCTAACTTCCTAACAGCAAGTGAGGAGGAGGGAGAAAATGGAGTGATGAATAATAATGATGTAATTGAGGAAGATAAAATTGCCAACTGGTTAGAAAATTTGGTGCAAAGCCTAGTAATTTCTAACTGGGAGCACAAGGATGAACCAGAGCATTTAAAAACTATTCGTGACCGAATTTTACGAGGTAGTGGAGAGCGGACAGGGAGATTGTTGGGGCTATATCAACAAATTTTACAAAACCAAGAATTAGCTAATGATAATAGTTTAGAGCAAACCCAATTGCGGTTAACGGGTTTGGTGGTGAGGCGTAATGGTAAATTGCGAGTTTATAATCGCATTTATGGAGAAGTTTTTCATGCTAATTGGGTGGAAACAGCCCTGCGGGAATTGCGCCCTTATGGGGAAGCGTTGAGGGGTTGGATTGAGTCAGGGAAGAAAGATGAATCATGGCTGTTACGCGGGCAAGTTTTGCAAGATGCTTTAGCTTGGGCATCTGGTAAAAGTTTGGGTAATGAAGATTATGAGTTTTTATCTGCCAGCCAAGAATTTGATAAATGGGAAATTAAACAGGCAAATGAAATATTAGAAAAAGCCAGAAAAAAAGCCCAGCGTCAAATTAAAATTGGCAGTGCAATTTTGATATTTTTTATCATTTTGGCGTTAATAGCTGGGGTATTTGCAGGTTATGTAACTCAACAAGCGCAGGAAGCTCAGGAAACCATCAAATTGCAAGAAGCAGGAGTGACTGAGTTGGAACGATTTGACAAATTCCCATCTGAACGCTTGGAAACATTAGTATCAGCGATGGAAACTGGACAAAGCTTGAAGGAACTGGTTAAAGATGGACGGCCATTAGAAAAATATCCAGCTAACAAGCCGATATTGGCTTTACAAACAATTTTGGACAATATTTGGGAACGGAATCTACTCCAAGGGCATCAGAGCCCAGTCAAAAGTGCCAGCTTTAGTGCCGATGGACAGCAGATTGTCACCGCATCATTGGACAAAACCGCCCGTGTGTGGGATATCACTGGCAAACTGCTGGCCGAACTCAAAGGGCATGAGGGCTGGGTCAACAGTGCCAGCTTTAGCCCCAATGGACAGCGGATTGTCACTGCATCATCTGACAAAACCGCCCGTGTGTGGGATATCACTGGCAAACTGCTGGCCGAACTCAAAGGGCATCAGGACGTAGTCAACAGTGCCAGCTTTAGTGCCGATGGACAGCGGATTGTCACTGCATCATCTGACAAAACCGCCCGTGTATGGGATATCACTGGCAAACTGCTGGCCGAACTCAAAGGGCATCAGGACGTAGTCAACAGTGCCAGCTTTAGCCCCAATGGACAGCGGATTGTCACTGCATCAGATGACAAAACCGCCCGTGTGTGGGATATCACTGGCAAACTGCTGGCCGAACTCAAAGGGCATCAGGACGTAGTCAACAGTGCCAGCTTTAGTGCCGATGGACAGCGGATTGTCACTGCATCATTGGACAAAACCGCCCGTGTGTGGGATATCACTGGCAAACTGCTGGCCGAACTCAAAGGGCATCAGGGCGTGGTCTACAGTGCCAGCTTTAGTGCCGATGGACAGCGGATTGTCACTGCATCACGTGACGATACCGCCCGTGTGTGGGATATCACTGGCAAACTGCTGGCCGAACTCAAAGGGCATGAGGGCTGGGTCAACAGTGCCAGCTTTAGTGCCGATGGACAGCGGATTGTCACTGCATCAGATGACAAAACCGCCCGTGTGTGGGATATCACTGGCAAACTGCTGGCCGAACTCAAAGGGCATCAGGACGTAGTCAACAGTGCCAGCTTTAGTGCCGATGGACAGCGGATTGTCACTGCATCACGTGACGATACCGCCCGTGTGTGGGATATCACTGGCAAACTGCTGGCCGAACTCAAAGGGCATCAGGGCGTGGTCTACAGTGCCAGCTTTAGTGCCGATGGACAGCGGATTGTCACTGCATCACGTGACAAAACCGCCCGTGTGTGGGATATCACTGGCAAACTGCTGGCCGAACTCAAAGGGCATCAGGACGTAGTCAACAGTGCCAGCTTTAGTGCCGATGGACAGCGGATTGTCACTGCATCATCTGACAAAACCGCCCGTGTGTGGGATATCACCGGCAAACTGCTGACCGAACTCCAAGGGCATCAGGGCTATGTCTACAGTGCCAGCTTTAGTGCCGATGGACAGCGGATTGTCACTGCATCATCTGACAAAACCGTCCGTGTGTGGGATATCATCGGCAAACTGCTGGCCGAACTCAAAGGGCATGAGGGCTGGGTCTACAGTGCTAGCTTTAGTGCCGATGGACAGCGGATTGTCACTGCATCATCTGACAAAACCGCCCGTGTGTGGGATATCACTGGCAAACTGCTGGCCGAACTCAAAGGGCATCAGGGCGTGGTCTACAGTGCCAGCTTTAGTGCTGATGGACAGCGGATTGTCACTGCATCATTTGACAAAACCGCCCGTGTGTGGGATATCACTGGCAAACTGCTGGCCGAACTCAAAGGGCATGAGGGCTGGGTCAACAGTGCCAGCTTTAGTGCCGATGGACAGCGGATTGTCACTGCATCACGTGACGATACCGCCCGTGTGTGGCGGGTTGGCGGGTTGGATGACTTGCTAGGGCGGGGTTGCGACTGGCTCAAAGATTACCTCGCCACCCATGACGAAGCACGGGAGAGGCTGAAAATGTGTCAAAGCCCTAACAAAATCTAAAGTGTAATATTGAAACACGGTAGGGGCGGGGAGACCCATTGGTGTCAACTTAACGTGAAACTCGCTTGGTTGCAAGGTTTTGCCCTCACCCCCAGCCCCTCTCCCGCAGGGAGAAGGGAGCAAGAGATTTAGTTCTCCTTCTCCTGGGGGAGAAGGGGTTAGGGGATGAGGGCACGAGGTATTTGTACAATGCCCGCCCTATATAGCTTTTAGCTTAAGTTGACACGTATGGGGGAGACCCAGTGGTGTCAACTTAACGTGAAACTCGCTTAGTTGCAAGGTTTCGCCCTCACCCCCAGCCCCTCTCCCGCAGGGAGAAGGGAGCAAGAGATTTAGTTCTCCTTCTCCTGGGGGAGAAGGGGTTAGGGGATGAGGGCACGAGGTATTTGTACAATGCCCGCCCTATATAGCTTTTAGCTTAAGTTGACACGTATGGGGGAGACCCAGTGGTGTCAACTTAACGTGAAACTCGCTTAGTTGCAAGGTTTCGCCCTCACCCCCAGCCCCTCTCCCGCAGGGAGAAGGGAGCAAGAGATTTAGTTCTCCTTCTCCTGGGGGAGAAGGGGTTAGGGGATGAGGGCGCGAGGTATTTGTACAACGCCCGCCCCATATAGCTTTTAGCTGAAGTTGACACGTATGGGGAGACCCCGCCCCTACGACAATTGGAAATTACATCACCGAATGCGGATTAGTATGAGATGCGATTTTGGCAGCAATAAAGGATCATGGGCATTTTCCGTCCCTGTTTTCTCGTAAAATAGCGATCGCCCTGAGAGTGAAAATCAGTAGATTATTCAGTTCTTGTGAAGTTAACTTGAAGAATCAGCGATCGCCCTGACATCGACATTTACAGTTGCTACTATGGGCATATATACAGAACGCCTTATACCGAACCTAATTATACGCTTCTTTTCTCTGAAGAAATATGAACCAAATCAAACCCCCCTTGAAAATCCAAGGGGGTTATTTTTATCTGCATAGTGGTAATTTGGTGAGTTACACAAGGGGCAAGGCGTAGATTCAGATATCTGCTTCAGCGAAAGTTTTTGGGTGCTGTGTCCCTACGAATGGTATGTATTCTATGCAATTCAGAACCACTATAATTGGCGATCGCCTCTAAGTAAAATAGTTATATAGTTAATTAGCTATATTAAATAACATGGCAAAAATTATCTTACAAGCAAGCCAGGATAGATAACGTGGCGTTGATTACCCATTGAAACTTCCAGCTTTGCTATGTTTTGTTGCAGTTAAAATTGAGCAAGAACGGCTAAAAAACTATGTGGGTTAGTTCTATCACGGCGTATTTACATTACTTAGGGTTAATGCTGGCTTTTGGGGCTTTGGTTGTCGAAAGCCAATTTTTGAAGCAGGATTTCAGCTTACAAGCAGCCTGGAAAGTTGTTATGGCTGATGCGGTTTATGGCTTATCTGCTACAGTTATTCTTATTACAGGTATTTTGCGAGTCATCTACTTTGGCAAAGGAACCGATTACTATCTCAGCAACTCGGTTTTCTATCTGAAGGTGAGCATTTTTATCTTGGTAAGTTTGCTGTCTTTATATCCCACCTTCTCTTTTTTGTCTTGGATTAAAGATTTACGCAATGGCAAAACACCGAGTTTGGAATTAGCAAAAGTGCAGCGAATTTCTTGGATGATTAGAGGAGAATTATTCGGGTTTACCTTAATTCCTTTGCTAGCGGCTGTTATGGCTAGAGGAATTGGGGTGTTTTAAGCAACTAGGGGAAAAGGGAAAGGGAGAAAGGGGAAAGGATCAGGACTAGTCTATTTATTAAATCAATACCTTCGCTAATTTAGTAAAACTGTTGGCGAAGGTATTGTCTGTATTGGTAATTTAGCACTCAACACTCTTCTACAGACAGGGTTAGCGCGTCTCTGCAACTCAGCACTCATTAGACTTCTTGCACGAATACAAAACTTACCCTCATCCGAGAGCCCCTTCTCCCGAAATTGGGAGAAGGGGAGCCGATATCAAAGTCCCTCTCCCATGCTTGGGAGAGGGATTTAGGGTGAGGGCAAAGATTCATGCAAGAGGTCTATTACTGATAATGGATACCAGCTTGTTTAAATCTGTGCAGAACTTCGCCCAAGCGATCGCAATCTGCAATTAAACTTATCCTGACATATCCTTCGCCAGCAACGCCAAAGGCATTACCGGGAGTGACGACAACGCCGGTTTGTTGCAAGACATCTAGGGCAAAATCTGTAGAACCAACGCCTACAGGACATTTCACCCAGAGATACATTGTGGCTTTAGTTTTGGGAATATCCCAACCTAACTTGCCTAATCCTTCAATCAGGAAATCGCGACGAGTGCGGTAGCGTTGCTGGACTTCATGCAAATATACATCTGGCAGTTGCAAGGCGGTTTCTGCGGCTGTTTGTAAGGCAGCAAAAATCCCATAGTCCAAATTGGTTTTTAAAGTCCGCAAACCTTGGATGACATGGCGATTCCCCACCACAAACCCAACACGCCAACCTGCCATATTGTAGGTTTTGGATAAGGTGTGAAACTCTACACCAATTTCTTTTGCGCCGGGAATTTCTAATAAGCTAGTGGGTTGATAACCATCAAATGCTAACTCGGCATAACACAAATCATGCACTAAAAGAATTTCATGTTTCCTCGCAAAGGCAACGATTTCTTCAAAAAATTCCCGAGGTGCGGTGGCGGCGGTGGGATTGCTGGGATAGTTGAAATAGAGGATTTTGGCTTTTTGTGCCACTTCATCGGGAATTGCCCCTAAATCAATTAACCAGTCGTTTTCTGGCTTGAGAATCAAGCTATAAACTTGCCCGCCAGCGATTACCGGGCCGCGAAAATGGGCGGGATAAGCAGGAGATGGTACCAGAACGATATCACCAGGGTTGATGTAGGCGATCGCTAAATGAGCTAATCCTTCTTTGGAACCCAGGAGGGGCAAAGCTTCACTATCGGGATCGAGAGTGACACCGTAACGGCGATTGTACCAATTGGTAATGGCACGACGGAAATTTGCAGTCCCTTCAAATGGCGGATAGCCATGATTGGCGGGATTTTGCAAAGCTGCCATTGCCGCTTCTACCACCGGTTGCGGTGTCGGGCCATCTGGGTTTCCCATGCCCAAATCAATCAAATCTAACCCTTGTTCCCTCGCCTTTGCTTTTAGCTCATCTAGACGAGCAAATACATAAGGTGGTAGTTTCTGTATACGTTCTGCTGGGACAATCCAATCCAAACTCATTGCTCAACCTCGTCACTGATACCCCTGACTGAGACGCGATTTGTCGCATCTCGACTATCTACTGGTGCAGTGGTAGAAACCATCGCCGCCATTAACTGTTCCAGCGCTACTTTAAACGGTAGTCGATGGATATCGGAATTTGGATTGAGGGCGATTTCCGCAGCAGTTTGCAGTTCAGCTAGGGTAATGTTGCCCAATCCCAAATCACTCAATTTTTGTGGCAATCCAATCTCTGCATAGAATTTCACTAGCTGTTGTCTGGATGTGGCTGCTAGTTGATTGCCTTGTACCATTTCTTCTAAACGTAGTTGTACTAAGATGCCATAGGCAACTTTTTCACCGTGAATACTGCTATGTCCCGCAATGTGAGTTAAACCATTATGCACTGCATGGGCAGCAACAGTACGGCATTGTGCGCCTCCTAGTCCACCAACTACCCCAGCCATCAATACTGAAGCATCTACGACTGCTTGCCAATCTTCACTACCTGGCGCTTGCAAGGCGGCGACTGACTTTTGCAATAAAATATCGCGCAAAACTCGTGCTTGTTGCACAGCACCAATAATTAAAGTTTGTTGGGAATGTCCACTACTAACTGACGCTTCGTACCACTTGGCGATCGCATCTCCAATTCCCGCTACTAAGGTATGCTGTGGTGCGGTTTGAATCAAGTCGTAATCCAGGATTAACAAATCGGGACAGCGAGATAGCGCCACATCATAAAGAAACGCCCCATCCTCAGAATACACATTCGACAGGGCAGACCAAGCTGCACAGGTAGCCGCAGAGGTGGGAATTGTCACTACTGGTAATTGCAACTGATGGGCTACTAACTTCGCTGTATCCAGTGCTTTACCACCACCAACACCGATAATCAAATCAGCTTTATGTGCTTTTGCTGCTTTCCGCAAAGATTGCAAGCTAGCTTCACAGCAATCTGCACCATAGTCAGCTGCAGCGATATCTAATTTTTGCTGTTCTAAAATTGGCTGCAAACTCTCTTTAGTAATCGCCAGAGTTTGCTTTCCCGCCACAATTAAGGGACGACTCCCCAAACGCGCAATCTCTGCTGATGCCGTCTGCAATATGCTGGAACCACGAATTACTTTTGCTGGCGCGATCGCCAGCGTCAATAATGAACTAGGTGTTTGAGTAGACAAGGTCTGAGTAGAAATTTGATTGGGCATATAACTAGTTTGCCAAAACCTTGATATTTCTTAACAACTTAAAAGTGCAAATAGATGATGATGCCGGATAGTTATAAGTTAAGCTGTTTGCCACTATCAGCAATTCTGATGACTCAACTAATAAAATTGGGGAATGACATCAACTAAGCTGATTGCCAACTGGTGAAGCAGTTTGACAGTCTGGCTTAATTCTATATTGCCCATTATCCTGAAATTCCGAACTATCAAAGTTTTGAATAACCGTATAGTTAATTAACAATACCACTCCCAGATACTGAGGAAAAGTCTTTGGGCATTCGGGTTTGGGCTTTGAGGAACAGCCAATAATTTTCAGGACTTACGCAACTGGTACACTAATCTTCTGGTTTAAGAGTCAACAGTCAAGGGGAGCCACTGCGGTCTTGGGGTTTCCCCAAGTAGAGCAAGTGGCGTTCAAGGGTCAAAAATTCAAGTTTTTTGGACTTTTGACTCTGGACTCTGGACAGCCTAAACGAAAAAAATGTGGCACTTGGGTAAGTCCTATAATTTTTCCTCCCACCACCACCGATTGCCGACAGGTTGATTAACTTTTTCTAATTACTGGAATTGCTAAGTTAATATCTTAAACTAAAAAAAATCATTATTGTATACTGAAATACAAAAAAAACTATGTTTTCCTGATAACCGAAAAGATGACTTTTGTTTACAAGAATATACTTACTCAATCAAGCTAAATATTTCTGCAAAAACCTTGCCCTACATCAAAAATATCAATCTTTGGGTGGGAGAATATTGATTGCTTAACTAGTGTAAACAACACAATCCCAGACAATTTAGGAAACAGAGAATGCGATCGCTACATGAATAGGGGCGCAAAGTTTTGTGCCCCTCAAGATGATTAATGTATTGCCAAGATTGAAATGGAACTTGAAGCCTAAAAAATGCTTTTTGTTAGACTTGATCTGGTATTGCCAACATTTCTAAGCTGTAGGCTTTGGCAACTGAGCAAATTTTTCTGGGTAAAGTTCCACAGTGATATTAGAGTCATCGCGACTAACTAGCGATCGCTTCACCTGACCCAAGTATACAGGTACAGTTAACCCTGGTTCTGGGTGGGTCAAAGTCCGGGCACGAATCGTCATCTGACTGTCAACCTTAGTGCCTAAACGTCCATAAGAATAGAGATTACTAGCCGCTTGACGCAAAGTTGCATCTAATTCTGAGGTGGTAATTTGGGGTGTGATGGCAATTACGGCTTGTGTGGAACCATTGTCATAAACCAGAGAGTAGCGGACTGCACCAGGAATCACAGTCCGACTTAAAGGTACTAATGAAAGTGCAAATAAACCAGCTGTGACCACTAGCATAAAGCCAGTTGTACCCACCAGCCGAAAGCGGATACCCCATTTGAAAATAAAACTCAGGACTGCTAAGGCAGCAAATACCAACGTGGCAATCCCTGACCATTGGGTATATTGAAGAAAATCAGCTGTTGTGAGCATAAGCTTGGCTACGGAGGCATGAATTTTTGATTACAGACAAAACCATTCTACCGAGTGCTTACACCATCAACTTGCTGAGTTCTCAATGGTTAATCATGCTAATTTGAGATTGTTTGCTAGTCTGATAAGTTATGAGATGAATTTTTCTAAGCTGATACGCACATAAATCAAATATTCTGGCGTTAGGACTGTCAAGGGTCAAGAGTCCAAAGTCCAAGCTAGCCTTTGACTCTGGACTCTTGACTTTTGACAACCTGAGTGCAAAATATACAATTTGAATGCGTAACAGCTTATTAATAACGCTGACAATCAATTGCTAAACTACCATCCTGAGCAATTGCAATATCTACCCTGTATTCTGCTGGGCAAGTTTCTACCAAATTACCTTGAATAATTTTTATTTCCTCTGCAAGCTGGCAACTTTTTAACTGTCCTTTTTCATCAAAAAAGATGTAACTTTTGGCTTTACAAGAAAAATTTGATCCGCCTGTGCGAGAATTGGAGATTTGTAAATTTATATCGTGGCTCAGAATACAAGTTGCCAATGAACCATTAGAGTAATTATTAATAGTACCAGTTTCACAAACAATCGCCGCTTTAGCAGGCATAGATATGACATAACTGAGCGTTAATAAACCCAGAGAAGATGTGAAAATTCCCCACTCTGAAGAGCATGATTTCATGGAAAAATCCTGAGTTTTTTAATGATATATTCTTGATAATTTGATGAGTAAGAACATACATAAAAAAGGGCATCTCTTGGAGATGCCCGTCATGCAGGAAAACCCCCAGAAGGGTTGTCCTTACACCTTCCCAACAATCAGCAACAGTGACTAACTTTAATTAGCCACACTCACAGACGTGAATATGTTTATATTATTAAAAACAAGTTATAAGTGACTGCGGTGTATACACGGAAAATATGTAAGTTTTGATATATAGGAATCCTATTTTATTTGGAGATTTATTTATGAAGATAGAGAATCAGTAATACACAGGAAAATAACAAAGGCAAAGGATGAAATCATTATGATTGTGAATTCCTCAATCCCTATGATGCGATCGCCTATTAGGGGTTGTAGCCTAGCAGGGTGAAACCCAATACTACAAGGGATAGCGTTTTGAACTCAAAATAGGTTTTGGGGAAAAGGTTAAAGGTGAAGGGTTAAAGGTTTTTTCTTTCCCTTTTCCCCTTAAACGACAAGTATTGCGGTGAAACCCAGTTTAGCTTTTAAGTTTTACCTCTATTCTTAAAAATAAGCAATTTTGACAATAACTCAAGCAACAGCTGTGTAGAGGCGTAAAGCTTCGCGTCTCTACAGAGAATTGATGTGTTGCCAAGATTTTTTCAATATCAATGATGCTCAGATGACACATCACATTTTAAAAGCAACCAAAGATACAGTACATCTCGGTGGTTTTTCTCATTTACTAGCACCAGCAATCACTATTAATTCAGGTGACACGATTGAGGTAGAAACTTACAGTGGTTATTATGTGTCCGACAAAGCGCCACCTGAGTTTCTCACACCAGAATTTCTTGATATTTGCCAAAATTTAGCGCCGGAACGCAAAATTGCTGGCGGGCCGCATTTACTCACTGGGCCGATTTATGTGCGCGATGCAGAACCTGGGGATGTTTTGGAAGTAGAATTAACTGCGATCGCACCCAGTTTACCTGTAGGCTTCAACGCCATTCGTCAAGGTTGGGGCGCTTTACCCGAAATCTTTCCTCAGCCTGCTTTAAGATTTATTCCCCTCGATTTAGAAAACAAGATTGCAGAATTTCCTACAAATAGCGGCATCAAAATTCCTCTCAAACCCTTTTTTGGTATCCTTGGTGTTGCAACTCCCGAAACATCTCGAATTTCTATTCCACCAGGCTATTACGGCGGTAATATTGATAACCGGGAACTACAAGCAGATTCTCGGATATTTTTGCCAATTTTTGTTCCAGGTGCTTTATTTTCTATTGGTGATGGTCATGCTGCCCAGGGAGATGGTGAAGTTAATGTTACTGCTATTGAAACTTCGATGAACGGTAAAATTAAGCTCACTTTACGTAAAGATTTGCATTTCACAACACCAATCGCAGAAACTCTTACTGATATCATCACAATGGGTTTTGGTGAAACCTTAGATGCCGCCTTAGAATTAGCCTTGAAAAATATGATTGATTTCTTGGAGCGCTTTACAAATTTGTCGCCCGAAGAAGCGTATGTATTATGTAGTTTAGCCGTGAATTTTCGCATTACCCAAGTTGTCAACAGCCCTCAAAAAGGCGTGCATGGAATGCTACCGAAAGCAATTTTTTCTCATAAAATCAATTGGTAAATAAGTAGCATAGATATCAATACTGCTCGGTTAAGGATTTTCAACTTGGAATTTAGCTTGGGGAAAAGGTGAAAGGGGAAGGGTTAAAGTTTTTTTCTTGCCCCTTTTCCCCTTCCCCTTTTGCCCTTAACTGACAAGTATTGGTATAGATATTGTCTAATATTTGTCCAAAACCCAGAAATATCAAATGGTGAGCAGTGCCAGAAAAATTGCTTACCAATGAAAACTAACAGATTGCAATTAAAATTCAAAGACCATTGATTATGTCTAATATTCTCATTCAAATGTTGCTAATTGGTTTAGTTGCTGGCATTGCTGGCGGGATGTTTGGAATTGGTGGTGGGGCAATTATGGTACCAGCAATGGTATTACTGATAGGATTGGATCAAAAATTTGCCACAGGTACTTCCATTGCTGCACAAATTTTACCAATTGGGATTTTAGGAGCAGCAGTTTACTATCGCAATGGTCAACTAAATATTAAATATGCTGTGATTATTGCAGTCGGTTTAGTAATCGGCAATTTATTTGGGGCATTGTTTGCCAATCAGCCTTTTATTAGTAGCGAGACAATGAAGAAGTTGTATGGTATCTTTTTACTACTTTTAGGCGCTCGCTATTTATGGAATAACTGAAGAATATACCAAGTTGTTAGTTATTTTGTCTGAATTTGGGAATTGGGAATTGGGAATTGGTAATTGCAAAAAAAAATCTGACCCATGACCCATTACCGATTAATATAGGAAGCGCGATCGCATACTTGGCTAGGTAATTGCTATCATCAGTAAATCACGGTGCTAGGCTGCTTATATCGTTATCTGTAATTTAGATAACTCTTGACTGTTGATTCTTGAATGCCTGTAGGTAGACCACTAATCTGGCTGCCTTTAACTTTGGTTGAATTTCAATTACCTACAATGGATCGTCGGAATTTTCTCAAATATGTAACTTTAGCGGGGTCTAGCTTTGCCTTGACTAGCTGTATTCAAGGTAGAAGAAATTCCCAATTGCAAAGCGATGTCACCCCAACAGCCTCACCTGTAGTAGTCAACGAACCGCTAAAGGTGGGGTTTGTTTATTTAGGGCCTGTAGGCGATTTTGGCTGGACTTATGCTCACGATTTAGGTCGTAGAGAAATGGAAGCGAATCTTCAGGATAAGGTGAAAACTACTTTTATTGAAAATGTCAGTGAAGCTGATGCAGAAAGGGTAATTCGCCAGTTAGCAGTAGATGGTAGCAAATTAATTTTTACAACTTCCTTAAGCTACATGAACGCCACAATGAAAGTAGCTAAGGAATTTCCCCAAGTCATCTTTGAGCATTGTACAGGTTCTCAACTGGCTGCCAATGTCGGCACTTACTCCGGACGCTTTGAAGAACCTCGCTACTTAACCGGTATGATTGCCGGCAAAATGACCAAATCAAATATCATTGGTTTTATTGGCGCATACCCTATTCCTGAAGTCATTCGCGGGATAAATGCATTTACGCTAGGATTGCGAACCACTAATCCCCAAGCAAAAGTGAGAGTGTTATGGGTGCAAAATTGGTATCACCCTGCGAAAGAAAGGGAAACAGCCCAAGCTTTGATTAATTTAGGTGCAGATGTACTGACACAGCATACTGACTCGACTGCTGCTATGCAATTAGCCGCAGCCAAAGGTATTTATGCTTTTGGTTACAACAGTGACATGAGCAGCTTTGGTGCGAAAGCACACCTAACATCAGCAATTAATAAATGGGGAAAATTTTATATAGATACAGCCTTAGCTGTGATGAATAATACCTGGAAGCCACAACAGACTTGGAGTGGTATTGCTCAAGGTATGGTAGATATTTCCCCTATGAATCAGGCGATTCCTAGCGATGTTCAGCAATTAGTCAACGCCAAGCGCGAACAGTTTATTCAAGGTACAGCCCATCCTTTTGATGGCCCAATCAAAGACCAAAAGGGAGTTGTACGCGTACCCAAAGGTAAAGCGCTTGACGATCAACTACAAGAGAAAATGGATTGGTATGTTCAGGGAATTGAAGGGTCAATTCCTTAAGGACTCCAACTAGAAAATATACTATCGCTGTGTAGTTAGAAGAGCAAAGGGAGAAGAACCCCATCATCTTCGCTTCTATAGTTGAATCACCCAATTCTTTGGTGCATTCTTTTAACCAAAATACAGTTCAGTTAAGAAAATTAATTGATAACAAAACCAAAAAACTAGTTATACCAATTCAAATCATGTTTGCGACACATCAATATATTTTAGAGGGCACGGCAATGCGTGCCCCTACAATCTGCCACATTCTTTTTTAAAATTGTATTATACAATTCTCCAAAATATCGCTACACATAGGCAGTAGGGGGGCAGGGAGCAGGGAGCAGGGGGAGAATTATCTGTAGCCTGAATTAAGAGAAATGGTATTACTCAACCAAAAACCGAACAATAATTTTGGAGGGGGTTTGGGGGACGCAACCGTCACCCAATCGGGGGTTTGGGGGAGAATCCCCCAATTATGCTGGCTTCTTTAATAAAAGTGACAAATCAATCGCTAATGAGCTTAACCCAAGCGTCTTGTCTGTTAACCGCAGATTTACGCAAAATAATTTTGTAACACTCTGACAAGAACCTTCTCACTCTCCACCCTAGAGAGTAATACTGATTTCCCTAACTGAGCATAGTTAATGAGGTGTTAGACCCCTACTATCCAAATCAGGGTATTTACTGTATTATTAGTCAAATAAGTCAGAGTTTATATATTCTGGCAAAAATAAATGAGTGAATATAAGTAACCAAATTATTGGCTGATGCCTAAGTACCACAAGTTTTGCTCGTTACTTTGTGGTTCGATGGTACAGGCCCAAAACTAAGTAGGTAAGGCATTAGCCCTACCTATGGTAATTCATATGTTTCGGTCAATTTTTCAGTCCTAGATTTTTGTCAACTATTAACCTCATGTCTGAGGATAAGAATAAATGTTTTACAGGATTGACAGGTTTTACAAGCTTTGTCCTGTATAAATTGAACGTACTTCGCCATTACGCCGCACGATCGCTTCACCATTATTCACATCTACTAGTGTCCAACCACTGGAGCCGATGCTTTCACCAACAACAACGCGGTGGCTGACACCGTCGATTTTGAACAAAGCCGCAGATTTGTTGCCTAACTCTAGTATTCCTTCTAAAGTTTGAGTCGGAGCATAAACTTCTGGAACTGTGGCTACAACTTGGTGCTGGGATGCAGCAGATGCGGGTGCTGTAGCTGTGGGCAATTGTGGTGGTGCAACGCGGAATGATGCTACTGGTAATGTTGGTAGTAAATTTGATGATTGCTTGACGACAAGTGGTGCAGTTCGTACACCCACAGCTTTGAGATCTGGACGCACAGCAGCAGCATACATATTAACGCTCACCGGCTTGGCTGGTTTGCGAGGCGAATTTAAGGCTTTTTTCACCGGATTGAGCCGAGATGCAGCACCTACTGATGATATGGTTTTGGGAATACCTGGCAGCAGTGGTGGTGTATAGCGCATTGGGGAAGGCGCTTGATAAACGGGGATATATATGCGCTCAACAACGTTTGTTGAACGGACTGGTGCTGGTGGTGTATTATTCGCTGTCAAAGGCTGTGGTAAGACCACATTTCTGGCATCATTAGCTACTGCTACAGCTGCTGGTTTGGGATTAGCAATTCCTGGGGTGGCGTAGCTTTGATTGTTTCTGTTCTCTTGCTGATCGATGACTGATAATGCACCTAGCATATAGTCAACTAACTCAGCTTGCACATCAACTTTTTGCGGTACAGCACGGGGTGCAATCTGAAGATTGGTAGCTAAGTTGGGGACAACCGGGAAGGTGAAGGCTTTGGAGTTGAGCAAAAACAGAATCCCCGCGATCGCTACACCAACAATTGTTGTGCCGACAATCAGCAAGGTAGCAAAAGGCTTTCTGCTTTTTTTAATTTTGCGGGTAACTGCTTTGCGAGGAGCATTTTCAATTACAGTCTTTCTCACTGGGTTGTCTCTAATTTGAGACACTCCCTGGATATTTTGGTGTAGATCATCTGGTAAGACAATCTCTGGCATTCTTACTGTCTGTACAGGAATATATTGTACATTCACAGTTTGGGTAGGAAAACTACCGCTATAATCCAGAACATTGTCGATATCGGCAAATAGTTCATCCATCAAGCCATCAGCATAAACTTCAATCGTCCAAGGTTCATTGGAGATTAACTCATCTGACGCTTCCGGAATAATGAAACGGGTGCTGGCTTCTTTTAACATAGGCTTTGTGATGGTAGCTGCGAGGGCGGGGAGAAGCCGCCTCTACTGCCTGGGGATAGAGATTTTGGTTAAATATCCAACCTCCTGTCTATATTAGACAGGCTGATTGCTTGCTGGTATTAAATTCAACTGACAATCTAGAGACTGCTGATGATGCCAGTTCTTAATTCATGTCATCTATCATACCAATCTCTTCCCTACTACTATACTCAAGCTTCATGAAGTTTTTTTGAAACCAATGCTGGAAACTCTGACTGGCTCTTTGTTTTGCGTAATTCTAGATATATTAATAAAGCATTAATATCTGCTGGGTTCACGCCCCCAATCCGTGCCGCTTGACCGATGGTGAGCGGTTTTACTTTACTTAACTTTTCCCGCGCTTCTTTAGACAATGTATCAATTGTTGAATAATCTAAATCAGCAGGCAGTTGGCGGTGTGCTTGACGGGCAATTTGGTCAATCTGATTTTGTTGTCGCGCTAGGTAGCCAGCATATTTAATGTCAATTTCTGCCCCTTCTTTCTCAAATTGGTTGAGTTCCGTGTTACCTAGTCCATATTGTTCGAGCTTGACGTAATGGAATCCCGGACGGCGGAGTAAGTCAGCGAGGGTGATTGAACCTTTAATTGCTTGTTGGGTATCAGCTGCGATCGCTTTGCCAATTTCATCATGTTCTTTGACGCGGGTGGCGTGTAGCCGTTCTTTTTCGGCAATGATTTGGGCTTGTTTGCGGGTAAACATATCCCAACGGCGATCGTCTATTAAGCCAATTTCTCTACCCAAGGGTGTTAATCGCTGGTCGGCGTTATCAGAGCGTAGTATTAAACGGTACTCTGAACGACTAGTGAGCATACGGTAAGGTTCACGTAAATCTTTGGTACAAAGGTCATCTACTAAAGTTCCTATGTAACTTTGCTCACGGGGGAAGACAATCATTTCGCGATCGCGTGCAAATCTGGCGGCGTTTACACCTGCGACAAAGCCTTGGGCTGCGGCTTCTTCATAACCGGTGGTACCGTTAATCTGTCCTGCACAAAAGAGTCCCTCAATTTTCTTGGTCATTAGTGTGGGATAACACTGCGTTGCAGGTAAATAGTCATATTCCACCGCATAAGCCGGACGCAGCATCGCACAGTTTTCTAAACCGGGGAGACTCCGCAGCATTTGGATTTGCAGATTTTCTGGTAACCCTGTGGAAAACCCCTGAATATATAGTTCGGGAATGTCTCTACCTTCGGGTTCAATAAATATTTGATGGCTTTCCTTATCAGCAAAGCGCACGATTTTATCTTCAATACTGGGACAATAGCGGGGCCCCTTCGCTTCTACCCAACCACCATAAACAGGGGAGAGGTGCAAATTCTCTTGAATTAAGCGATGAGTTTCTGGTGTGGTGCGGGTAATATAACAAGGCATTTGTTCCCGTTCTACCCAAACTTCCGGGTCAAAGCTAAACCAGCGCACCTCTTCATCCCCAGGCTGGAGAGTCATTTTACTGTAGTCTACCGATCGCTTATCTACCCTTGCTGGCGTACCAGTCTTGAGTCTGCCAGTTTCAAATCCTAGTTTATTTAAAGTTTGTGTTAAGCCCTCAGCCGCAAATTCCCCAGCACGTCCCGCCGCCATCGATTTGTTACCCACCCAAATCCGACCACCTAAGAAAGTACCAGTAGTCAATATCACAGCTTTACATTGGAACGCCACACCGAAGTAAGTTTCAACGCCAACCACTTCATCATTAGCGCCTAACACCAAGTCTGTAGCCATCCCCTCACGGATGATTAAGTTCTCTTGATTCTCGACAATTGCTTTCATCACGGCTGCGTATTCTCGCTTATCCGTCTGCGCGCGTAAAGCCCACACAGCCGGGCCGCGTGAAGAATTGAGAATCCGCTTTTGCAAATAGGTGCGATCGGCCATTTTGCCAATTTCTCCACCCAAAGCATCAACTTCATGGGTTAATTGAGATTTAGCTGGGCCGCCTACTGCGGGATTACATGGTTGCCAAGCAATTTTATCTAAATTCAGCGTCAACAGCAGAGTGCGACAACCGAGGCGGGCAGTAGCAAGGGCTGCTTCACAACCGGCGTGACCTGCACCGACGACAATAACATCAAAAGCGTCTTGAAATTCAATGGAATTGTGCATGGTCATACTTACAAGGTCAACAAACTGAGAGTTATGTTCAATTTTAACTGATACCGTAATTTCATGGATGTCCTACTAGTAGTAAATTGTTATGAGAATAACTATATTTTCTCAATCAATAAAATTTGCTTGAGCTAATTTTAATGTCTATCAAATCTATCGTATTGTGTAATGTTGTAATAGCTTATGCTTGATTTAAGTTAAAATAAACGAGAAAAATTAATTTTAGTTTCATCGCTGCATCAATTATCAATATGAAAATTAATCAGATCGCTTATTATGATCGTGAGCTTGAGTGGCAATTTGAACCTATTTATTTTTCTGATTTAACCCTTCTGGTAGGTATATCTGGTGTTGGCAAGACTCAAATACTGAAATCAATTGTTTTTCTACAAAATATAGCACAAGGTGCTTCCTTCAATGGAATTAAATGGAATGTTGAGTTTACTACTAAAGATTCTATTGGTTATTCTTGGAGTGGTGAATTTGAAACAAAGAAAGTTGCTAGAATTATGATTAAAGGTGAAGAAAACAATAAAGATAAATTTAGAATTATTAACGAAGTTTTAAAGAAGGATGATCAGATAATTGTAGAAAGAGATTCTAAAAACATTAAATTTAAAGATAAAATTTTACCTAAGCTATCGCCATTTCAAAGTATAGTAGATATCTTAAGTGAAGAAGAAGACATTGCACCTGTTAAGAATGAGTTTGATAAAATAATATATAGTGATCAGTCAAGTTCTGTTGATGGAGTTCATTTTATTAAATATGTTCCTATAGCTAAAAAATATGCAAATCTCTCTTTAGATAAGATTCAAGAAAGTGATTTACCAATTCAGATTAAATTGGCATTAGTTTATAATAACTATCCTGAAGTTTTTAATCAAATAAAACAGAAGTTTATAGACATTTTCGTTCAAGTTGAAGATATAAAATTAGAGCCTGATGAATATGAGGAATTACCTGCACTTTTAACAGAATATCCTTTTGTTAAAATTAAAGAAAAAGAAGTTAAAAATTGGATTAATCAAAACCAAATTTCTTCAGGTATGTTCAGAACATTGATGCATATTAGCGAACTATATTTATCTGCTGAAGGCACAGTTATCTTAATTGATGAATTTGAAAATAGTTTAGGAGTTAATTGTATTGATATTGTCACAGAACTTTTATTAGAAAATAAGAAATTACAATTTATTATCACCAGTCATCATCCTTATATAATTAATAAAATTGGCATGGAACACTGGAAAATCGTAACTCGTAGAGGCGGTATTGTAAAAGCAAGAGACGCTAAAGACTTCAATCTTGGTAAATCTAGACATCAGGCATTTATGCAACTGATTAATCTTGATGATTATAAGGAAGGAATAGCCGTCAGATGAATCTTTACTTTCTTGTTGAGGGGAAAAGAACAGAAAGAAAAGTTTATCCTGCTTGGCTAGCTTATCTTTTACCAGAACTCAAACAAGTTAAAAATTACGATGAAGTTGAGAAAAACAATTACTATTTATTTAGTGCAGAAGGTTATCCTTCAATAATTTATGAGCATTTACCTAATGCGATCGCAGATGTTCAAGACCAGGGAAATTATAACTATCTTGTAGTATGTTTAGATGCAGATGAAAATACAGTTGGGGAGATACAAAATGAAATTTATGAGTTTATCTCATCTGAGAAAATTAAACTGGGAAATATTGAGCTTGTAATAATAGTCCAAAATAGATGTTTTGAAACATGGTTTCTTGGAAACCGAAACATTTACTCGAGACAGCCGCAAGATAGACCTTTACTAGATTTTGTTCGGTATTATGATGTCTCTGTTAACTGTCCAGAGTTAATGGATAAATATCCAGATTTTAATACTCATGCTCAGTTCCATGCAGCTTATTTAAAAGAATTATTTAAGGCAAAAAATATTAATTACTCTAAGAAAAACCCAGGAGATGTGTTAAAACCATACTATATCGAGCAATTATTAAAGAGAATTAAGGATCAAAACCAACATCTGCCAAGTTTTCAAACATTTATAGAGTTTTGCAATACTATTAGATTAAAGATATCCAATTAACCTATTAATGCAACCACTATTACGAAAATCAGCCTTATATATAATTACTTTCGCTTTGACTTTTATTTTAGCCGCCAGTAATGGAATTGTGCATCACCAAACAGTGATTAATACTGCACAGTTTAACAGTTGCTTAACTAGTATTTCCACACCATGTATTACACCAGACCCCACAACCTCAGAAACTCCCATTACGCCATTTACGCCTGATCCTCAACTAAACGAGCAACAGCGTTTTTTAACTACAATTGCCATTAAATTACCGACAATTCCCCAACCTGGAACTTTTGAATATATATTGCTGCGTAAATATGGTGCGCCATTTATTAATCAAAAAGCAGAAACCAAATTACCGCCAAAGGTTCTATTTGCCAATGAGCAAGAAACCAAAGAATTTCAATCTACTTTAGAAATGGTGAAAGTTAATGGTACTAAGGATTGTTATTTACAGCAATCAGCCGGATTAGCTTTTAATAAAGCACGAACGTTACAAAATATTCCCCTCAAATCAGGTTATGGTAGCGGTGATTGTACTCGCACTTTTACCACCAATTTAAGATTTTGGAACAAATATGCTAACAGTAGAATTTTAGATAAAGTCCGCCAAGGTAAAGAAACCGCTATCTTGGGAGTAGTTGCACCGCCAGGATCATCACAACATCTGTGGGGATTAGCTATAGATTTACGTGTTTCTCATCCCAAGCAAAGACAAGCTTTAAATCAAAATGGCTGGTTCCAAACCGTAGAAAATGATATTCCTCATTGGACTTATTTAGGTTTAACTGAAGCTGAATTACCTGTGTTTGGATTTAAAAAACAAGTCGTGAGGGGAATTACCTATTGGATTACGCCGATTTAAGTAATAAAAATCCAGAGTGAAGCGTCAAGAATTAAGGTCAATACTATCAGGCAACTACGCAGCAATTACAATCATCTCACTTCTACATAACGTAATTCAGCATTTTGATTTACTTCATCCATAGTTTCTAGATAGGCTTTAATTGCATGTTTGATATTTTCTAAAGCCTCTTCTTCAGTTTCTCCCAAAGTCCAGCATCCTGGTAACGCAGGACACCAAATAGCATATCCTATATGAGTTTTATTTAACTTTACTTTATAACGCATATCTAAGATAACCACTTTTGCCTGACATTTTATCTCGTTAAATTAAACAAAAATTGATCATTTGATACTGCACAAATTGAAAATATAAAGTTATATAGCCAAAATTGAGAATTTGTTGACACAAATCTTAATTTAATCGGAAAAGATTGAACTGACAATTATCCATAGACCATTACTTAACAGGGCTAAAGTCTCTGTACTTGTTTCCTATTCCCTATTCCCTGTTCCCTTGCCTAAAAGTGCAGGCATTTTTCTTTTCGCGATAACATATAAGCGCGAAGCTCTATCTATGGGTAGATATGTAATGATGCCTGTACGTCAAACCTTATCCCAGCCAGACTTACAACTGTCTTACTTAGAATGGCACCAAGGTGAAATACCCTTACTACTGTTACACGGCCTAGGTGACCATGCCCTTGTGTGGTCTAGCTTAGGGGATGATCTGGCAGCAGATTATCATATAGTTGCGCCAGATATGCGCGGTCATGGCGAAAGCAGCAAGCCGGAATCTCTATTAGATTACTCTTTTGAGAGTGCGATCGCGGATTTAGAAGTACTCATGGATCATTTAGGATGGTCTAGTGCCCATGTTGTTAGTCATTCGTGGACAGGTAAGTTAGCTGCAATTTGGGCGAGACAGCATCCAGAACGTCTACGCAGCATGATTCTGGTAGATCCGATTTTCATTTGGAAAATGCCCAACTTCTTCAAGTTGACATTTCCACTTTTGTACCGTGTGTTACCTTTTCTCAAAAGTATGGGCCCCTTCGTGAGTTATGAGGAAGCTGAAAAGCAAGCGCAGCAGTTAAGCCAGTATCAAGGCTGGACTTCCTTACATCAGCAGGTTTTTCAAGCCGGAGTTGAACAAAAACCCGATGGTAGTTGGGGTAGCAAATTTACTATAGCTGCCCGCGATGGCATTTTTGAAGATGTGATGCGCGTACCTGGGTTAATAGAACCTGTTTATCTCCCAACTCTGTTTGTGCAACCACAAAAAGGTGTCAACCGTCAAGAATGGCAACTTAAACCCTACAAAACCTATCTCAAAAACTTAAGTCTCTGCCAAGTTCCTGGTAATCATTGGCCATTCTTGACAAAACCAGAAGAATTTAACCGAACTGTGGAAGCTTTCTTAAAACAGCAGCAATGAGATAAATCTTAGAATCATTGGACGGGAACTCTCAAAGTTACCTGTAATTATTAAATATGAAGGATGAAGAAAACTCTGGAAGTCATTTCTAATTTTTCTTTTTTCATCCTTTATCCTTATATTACCTACTAGCCAGTCATGAGCCTTTGTATTAATCCCGCTTGTACTCAACCTCATCAATCAGGCCCGCAGGAATATCGCTTTTGTCAAAATTGTGGTTCTCAGTTGGACTTGCTGGAACGCTATCGGGTAATGCGGCTGATATGCGATAACTCTGGCTTTAGTAAGGTTTATGAAGCATACGAAAAAGATACACCTAAAATCATTAAGGTACTACAAGCAAATCTTGGTGCTGACCCGAAGATAGTAGAATTATTTCAGCAAGAAGTAGCTGTATTGGGACAATTAAATCATCCTGGTATACCGAAGGTTGATGGCTACTTTCAATATAAAACCAGAGATGGTTTGCTGTTACATTGCTTGGTAATGGAACAAATTAACGGGATTAATTTAGAGCAATGGCTTAAACAGCATGATAATGTTCCTATATCTCAAACACAAGCTATAGCTTGGTTGAAACAGTTGCTAGAAATTTTAGTGGTATTACATGGTAAACAATACCTGCATCGAGATATTAAGCCATGTAATATTATGATTCGTAATTCTCCAGAGAACCAGACTCAGGAAGATGGCGGAGATTTATTTTTAATTGATTTTGGCACAGCTAAAGAATTAGCCAAGTCTTTAACTGGTGTAAATGCAATTATGTCATCTGGTTATAGCGCCCCAGAACAACTGCATGGTGAAGCTGTACCGCAATCAGATTTTTTTGCTTTAGGACGCACCTTTGTATTTTTATTGACGGGATACCATCCCTTAGATATGTATGATATTCAGCATAATGTTTTGCACTGGCGCAATCGTGCTAATCATATCTCAACATTACTGTTAAATTTAATTGATTGGTTGATGTCACCAGAGATAGAAAAGCGTCCCGCCAATGCCCAAGAGATTTTACAGCGTTTAGAGGAAATTGAAAAACAAATAAATGCAAATTCAACAGTAAATCTAGGGCATAACGTCCAAATTGAACAGCCATATTCACCAACTAGTAAAACTTTATTAGCTAAACCCAGACCGCATCTTTTGGCATTAATTGCTGCACTAATTGCTTCCTTGGGATTGCTGTGGGTGCTAGCTTTAATTCTAGGAAATTTAAAACTGAATTTTATTCCTAATTATGGACAAGCACCGGAACGAAAAGGGAAGGTAGATTATTTTCCTTATGAGGAAGGTAGGGATAGTAAAGGGAGAGCAGCAGAATTTAATATTGCAGTGTTATCAGTTGAATATAAGTGGTTGTTAGGCAGTAATTTTCAAATTAAATATAACGATAGTATTATTAGCCTAGAAGTTTTAAAGTTAAATTTAGAGCAAGAGGGTATACAGAGAATTATGGAAAATCCCACAGAGATAATCTCTGTAGGTACAGCTTCTTGCGAGGGTGATGTTGCCACTGAACAAAGTAGGGCTTTAGAACGTTCTAAACAAATCCAACTTTTAGCGAAAAAATTATTTAGCGGTACTGTTAAAAATTATCGCTTATTAAATTTGGGACAATTTCAGCGCAGTGATTGTCAGGTAAATCAAGATTTAACTGCATATCAAAGAAGTATTATTATTATTGGGGTAAAGCAGAAATCAGATGGTGTAATTCTGGATGAAGCTTTGAGGAATAGATTAGAGAAGAAGCCTTTTGCTGATTTTAAATTAGAAGATTATTCTTTAGGTTCGCCCCAGAAGTTTAAGACAATACCGAATAATTTATAGTAGAATGCGTTAGCAAAAAGCTAACGCATCCTCCGAATTGTTAACTGTGTTTCATTCCCCATTTATCCACAGTTCTCAACTCAATTAAGTGGAAAAGGTAATTCACAGCTAAACCTAAACTCGCAATTACGACTAACCCAGCAAATACACGATCCGTTTGCAGAAAATAACGACTATAGTTAATATGCCATCCCAAACCCCCAGCGGCTCCCCCTGTACCAAAGACTAACTCCGCCGCAATTACAGTGCGCCAGCCAAAGGCCCAAGCAGTTTTCCACCCCGTTAAAATGTGAGGTAATGCAGCCGGGAGCATAATTTCTCGCACCAATCGAAACCCTTTGAGTCCCAGGTTTTTCCCCACCATCAAGACTGTAGGATTAATGGTGCTTAATCCTGTTTCCGTATTGAGAGCGATCGGCCAAGTTGTAGCATGGGCAGTAACGACAATAATTGATAGGGGAGTGAACCCAAACCAAATGATTACTAGAGGTAAAATTGCGATCGCAGGTAAGGGGTTGAACATGGAACTCAGCACTACGAGTAAATCTTGACCAAAGCGGGAAACTTTGGCGAAAGCTGCTAAACCTGTACCCAAAATTACACCCGCTAGCATCCCAGTACATAATATTGATAAGGTACTGAGTGTTGATTGCAGTAATTTTTGACTCAACAAATCCTGTATTAATACTTGTAATACTGATAAGGGAGTGGGAATCAGTAAGGCGGGAACTTGACTAACCGATACATATACTTGCCAAAGTATAATCAGCAAGCAAAAAATTCCCACACGTCTGAAGGTGCGGTTGGTGATGAGAGAGGTATATTTTTTGGCTGTGCGAGGTGTCAATTTCATGGGGGAAGGGGAAATGGAGAAGGGGGAAGGGGTAGTGCTGAGTTGGAGAGACGCGATTAATCGCGTCTGTACAAGAGTCAAAAATTATTTATTCTCCTTGTCCCCTTCCCCATCCCCTCCTGGGGCGAATAGGAATCAGTTGTGAGTAAGCTGCGTAAATAGGTAGCAATTTCGGTAAATTGATTGCTATTAATGTCTTCTATTTGGGATGTATCTACAATTTCTTTCACGGTTCCGGGTACAGGTGTCATCACTGCAACTTGATGTCCTAGGAAGATGGCTTCTTCTATGGAATGGGTGATTAAAATCAAAGTTACCCCTGTACTGTGCCAAATATTATTGAGTTCATATTGCAGTTGAGTACGGGTTAAAGCATCGAGTGCTGCAAATGGTTCATCCATGAGCAAAACTTGGGGTTTAACAGCCAAGGCGCGCGCGATCGCCACTCGTTGTTTCATCCCACCTGAGAGTTGATGCGGATATTTATCCCTAGCTGCGGAAACTCCCACTAATTCCAGATATCTGCAAGCTTCAGCAATGGCGGTTTTACCTCTGGCTTTATTTGTCGTTTCCAACGCATAAACTACATTTTGCAATACAGTTTGCCAAGGTAAAAGCTGTTCAAAGTCTTGAAAAACAATCATTCTCTCGGGACTGGGTGTGGTGATGCGCTTACCTGCGATTAATAATTCGCCACTAGTGACAGGTACAAAACCTGCGATCGCTTTTAACAGCGTACTCTTTCCACAACCAGAGGGGCCAATAATGGCAAACTTTTCTCCTGATTTCACACTAAAGCTAACATCTTGTACAGCTGTAAATTTCTGCTTACTATCGTTGTAGCTAATATGCACATTTTCGGCTGCAATTAACGAGTCTAAATTTGCCACAAATTAATCTCCTCCAGCACCTTTAAGTGTCGGTAAAGTTAATTCATCAATTGATTTTGGCTGCTTATTTAGCATCCCGATTTCCTGCATAAATGCGGCATATTTAAGAAAAGCTTTTGGCTCTGTACCGTAGGCGACTGCTTTATTCTTCAGCCATTTTTGATATTGTGCATCTGATACCTTACCGCCATCTATCTGCGAGAGAATTTTTGCGGCTTCATCAGGCTTGTCATTTAAAAGTTTAGTAGCGTTGGCTATGGCATTATACAAAGCCTTATTAAACTCAGGGTATTGATTGTAGAATTTTTCCGTAGCAAATAAGCTAGCAACGCTAGTCTTGCCAAATATATCTGAACTTTTAATTAGCACTCTACCTCCTTGATCAACTTCCTGAAATTGAAAAGGTGGTGAGGTAAAATGAGCATCTATTTGACCGTTGAGTAGAGATTGTAATCCTAAAGGATGAGCAATTACTTGTAGGTTGTTATCTAGCGCTGTAGGATTTCCTAATTCTTGTTGTGCCAGCTTTCGCACCACCATCGCTTGTATTCTATCTAGAGATGGTAAACCAATTTTCATTCCGGGTTGGAAATCTTTGATACTTTTAATATTATTATTCTTGGTGACTAACCAAAACTCACTATGGCTCAGTGAAGTTAAGATTTTCCAGCCTACACCTTTATCCCACCCTACAAGAAAAGCGCCAATACCACTAGCGCCAACTTGTATTTGATTAGCAATAATGCCATCCCTAATAGCTGCACCATTCGATAATTCTTTCCAGGCAAACTGTGTCTTAGGGAATTGTTTTTCTAAAGTTTGCTGTTGCTTAACAATTAGGAGGTTAGCGTAATTAATTCCCGGTTGATAGGCAATGGTGACTGTTGCTGGTGTTTGTGAAGTAGTTTGATTAGCAGAGGTACAAGCTACAAATACAAACACCAATAGTGATAATCCAATTAATGAATACCACTTTTTGAATTTATTGAAGATTATCATCTGTCCTGATTTCTATAGATTTATGCAGTTTGTTCAATAATTTGTTGCTCAATTAGCTCTCGGATTTGAGATTTTTTTGGTAGATCAAGAGAAGATATTGCCTCTGCTAATGCTTCTCAGGAGATTTTTCGTTTAACAATGGCTAGCATTTTTCTCCTAATTGGCTATTTTTCTAGCATTTTGACATGATTATGCTGTCAATTTTAGACGATCGCGCTGCTAAAACCGCAGCACTTGCTTTAGGAATTCCCGTGAGGGGAACTCTGGGTGTGATTTTACTTGCTAAACGGGAAAGTAAGCTAGCAGCCGCTAGACCGATTTTTGAGCAACTAGTTCAAGTTGGTTTTAGAGTTAGTACACAAGTTGTATAGTCAGCGCTGAGACTTGTTGATGAGTAGTTAATGACAATAATGTTAAGTGCAATTACTCTTGGTGAAGCAATATTTATTTACTAGTGCAGTTGCTAAATCAGCTTTCCTGAGCAAAGTTACCTCATCCATAGAGAACATCGGTTCCTTCATAACCAACGTGATCGGGTTGTCTATCAATGAGCGCTCATCCATAGAGAACATCGGTTCCTTCATAACCAACGTGATCGGGTTGTCTATCAATGAGCGCTCATTCATACAGAACATCGGTTCCTTCACAACCAACGTGATCGGGTTGTCTATCAATGAGCGCTCATTCATACAGAACATCGGTTCCTTCACAACCAACGTGATCGGGTTGTCTATCAATGAGCGCTCATTCATACAGAACATCGGTTCCTTCACAACCAACGTGATCGGGTTGTCTATCAATGAGCGCTCATCCATACAGAACATCGGTTCCTTCATAACCAACGTGATCGGGTTGTCTATCAATGAGCGCTCATTCATACAGAACATCGGTTCCTTCACAACCAACGTGATCGGGTTGTCTATCAATGAGCGCTCATTCATACAGAACATCGGTTCCTTCACAACCAATGAGTTAACATTCAGCAAACGTAGGGTGTGTTGTCGCCAAGCGCTGCACCCCGACACCATCAACAACTCAAGGTGCGTTAGCCTACGGCGTAACACACCCTACTGGCGTGGCAAGGCTAAAATGTGGCAATATAATTTTCTTGTGGGGTGGACATCTTGTCCGCCCAGGACGGGCAAGATGCCCATCCCACAAGAGTTTGAATAATGCACTATTTTAGTCTAGACACGCCACTACATTCAATTCAGATTTTTGTTCACGTTTTGTGATATGTAGCTTTCTTAATTTTGAATTTTGAATTGGTATTAATGTATCTGTTTGCTCTACCTTTAATTTAAGTCTTAGCTTTTTTCTATTTCAATTCATCAGTCGAACTCACATTTCGTTACAGAGGATAAATTCACAATTCCCAACAGAAAATGCATACTTCTAGCGCCACTCATCAAGAACAAAAGCCAGACCTTTTCTTAGTATGCGGACTCAAAAGCTTAGGTCAACATTGTGTTGCAGTTCTTAAAGAATATAATGTCAAAGTTAGCGCTATTGATGATGTCAAGCCTGAACATTGGGAAATTCCAGAATTACCTAGCTTACTAGATAAGCTAATCATTGGAGATTGCCGTCAAGCAAGTGTTTTAGAGCAAGCAGGGATTCGCCATTGTCGCTCAATACTTTTAGTTACCAGAGACGAGCGCATCAATATAGAAGCGGCTTTTGCTGCACGGCGGCTCAATCCTCAGGTGCGGCTAATTGTACGTTCTGCTAAACAAAATTTCAACGAACTCCTGTACCAAAATTTAGGTAATTTCGTGGCTTTTGAGCCTACTCATCTCTGTGCTCACGCTTTTGCTTTAACTGCTTTAGGTTCTGAAGCTATTGGATATTTTGCTTTAGAAGGACAACTATTGCGAGTTATTGAGCATGAGGTAAAACCACAGGATAGCTGGTGTATTGGCAAACCATTATATAGACTGAATCTCACAACTCGCTGCATTTTGAGCCACATCCCTGTTTTATCTACTGCACCCAAAGAATTCTATGACTGGAACCCAGAAGCGCCAGTACAGGTAGGAGACACAATCGTTTACATTGAGGTTGCACATGAGCTAGCTTTAGCTGAGGAACTTCCTAGGATATATTACAAACAAAGATGGCAGTGGCAACAGTTTTGGCAAGGCTTAAAAGTCAAGCGTCTGTGGCAAAATATAGTGCAATTTTGGCAATCTTACTATCAAAGCCAAAATCAAATCCGGCGCATTGCAACTATCTATGCCATTACTGTATTTACACTGTTAATATTAGGTACGATTATTTACTCTATATATTATCCTCACATCAATCTCCAAGAAGCTTTCTATGCAACAGCAGTCTTACTTTTGGGAGGATATGGAGATTTATTCGGTGGTGTTAGATTTGCATCCCAATTAGAATCTGCTGAGTATCTGCCTTGGTGGTTGCGATTATTCAGCTTAGGATTAACGTTAACAGGTCAAGCTTTTGTGGGCGTATTATATGCACTACTAACTGATGCGCTTGTCACTTCCCGATTCCAGTTTTTCCATTCCGAACCGCCAATTCCAGAATGCAATCATGTAGTGATTGTAGGCTTAAATCGTCTGGGACAACGAGTAGCGGGGCTGTTGCAAGAACTTAACCAGCCGTTAGTGGGAATTAATCAGACGACTATCGAGGGAAATACTTTATCTAATATGCCTTTAATTGTAGGCAATGCTAGCGAAGCACTGACTAAAGTGAATCTTGAAGGTGCTAAAAGCATCGTCTTAGTTGAAGAAGATAACATGGAAAATCTGGAAATTGCGCTGATGGCTCATGCAATCAACCCTGTCAGTCGCTTGATTATCCGCACTCGCGATCATCTATTTAGTGACAATATAGCTCCTCTATTTCCCTATGCTCAAGTGCTGTGTGGCTCGGCTTTATCTGCTGAAGTCTTTGCTTGTGCTGCTTTTGGCGAAAACGTCCTCAGCTTCTTCCACCTGAGCGCTCAAATAGTGATGGTGACAGAATACACAATTGAACAAGGTGATACCCTCAATGGGTTGCTGTTATCGGAAATAGCTCATGGTTATGGTGTTGTACCCATTTTCTACCAGAAATCTCGCCAGCACAAATACTCATTAATGCCTTGGGATGATGTGAGGCTTGATATTGGCGATCGCTTAATTGTTTTAGCTACCAGCAATAGTTTACAGCGAATTGAATGGGGTGAAATGCTACCTCGCCTTTGGCAAGTGCAAATCGAACAAGCTGTGACTAATAATGCCATAACTCATGCTGTAGAGAAAATCACCTTGATTACAGGATGTACTGCTGCTGATGCTAGGCAATGGATGAATAATTTGCCTACAGTATTACCAACACTACTTTATAAATACCAAGCTCAACATCTGGTACGAGAGTTAAGAAAATCACAAATTATTGCTAGCGTCATTACCAAGGTATAGTAGAGACGCGATTAATCGCGTCTCTAAAAGCAGGGAAGAAAACAATATTTAATTCAGAGTAATCCCAATTCTCTAATCAAAAATTGGCTTTGTTAATGTTGAATTGATACTATGCTGTTGTAATTGCTGGAATGGCTAAAGGTGAACTGTCAAACTCTGTTAACAACTCCGCTGGATCATTGTAAATAGCGATCGCATTTTCTAATTGACTATCATCAAAGCCACCGCAACGCAGCGCAATCACATCAACACCAGCTTGATTTGCCGACTCAATATCATAAGCAGTATCACCCAGCATTACTACCTGGGATGCTGGAATGTTCAGCCTATCCAAAGCAGCTTGCACAATATCTGGAGATGGTTTAGAAGATTCAGCATCATTAGATGTGGTGGCTTCATCTTGACTGAGTAAGTCCTTTGAAGGCAAATTATCATCAGATAATCGTTGGGTAGTTCTAGCATCTTTAATACCCTCTTCCATTCAAAGGTGTCTGAGGAGGCTTGAACTCCCTAATGACTGGTTCCACAAACCAGCGCCGCGACCGCTTTGGCTTCAGACACCACAGTGGAATCAAGGGGAGTTGTAGACGCGAAGCGGCTTCCCGAAGGGTACCCCTAACCTTCCGCTTGCAAGGCGGATGCTCTAGCCAGTTGAGCTATGACCCCATACAGCAGGAGTGGTAGGACTTGAACCTACATCGGTCGATTTAGAAGATCGATGCCCATCCATTAGGCGACACTCCCATCAATTGGTAGCCCTGACAGGACTTGTAGACGCGGAGCGGCTTCCCGCAGGGTACCTGTGACTTCCTCTTGGTAAGAGAGGCACTCTCCCACTGAGTTACAGGGCTACGAGAGCGGAAGACGAGATTTGAACTCGTATCTGAAGCTTGGCATACTCCAGTGTTACCCTTACACCACATCCGCATTATTGAAGCGATCGACGAGAATCGAACTCGTACCGTGAGTTTGGAAGACTCTGATGCTGCCTTTACACCACGATCGCATTCTGAAGCTGGTGACAGGAGTTGAACTTGCAACCTACTGATTACAAATCAGTTGCTCTGCCAGATTGAGCTACACCAGCATTTATAGATCTGAAAGTAGAATTTTGGGCGACTACCCGCTCTATCTCAGCCATACCCCTGACTGGATTTGAACCAGCATCTTCCAAATTTTAAGTTTGGCACCTCTTCCAATTGGGTTACAGGGGCAGAATTTGGTGGGTCGCCCAGGGGTTGAACCTAGATAAGTCTACTTAAAAGGTAGCTGCATATCCGCTCTGCCAACGACCCAATTTGGTACTCCCGACAGGATTTGTAGACGCGGAGCGGCTTCCCGCAGGGTACCTGCAACAATTCCGTCCCTCAAACGGAAGCGTTTACCAATTTCGCCACGGGAGCATCAATACCCTTGGTGGGAGTCGAACCCACAAAATCTGGTTTCTAAGACCAGCACGTTTGCCAGTTTCGTCACAAGGGCATATCGGAATGGCAGGATTTGAACCTGCAACCTTCAGCTCCCAAAGCTGCCGCGCTACCAAGTTGCGCCACATCCCGTTGGTACTCCTGACGGGAGTCGAACCCGTACAAAATAGACTGTTTTTGAGACAGCCGCCTCTTCCAATTGGGCTACAGGAGTATAATTTATCTGCTCTATCAAAGCAGAACTGGGAAGGCAGGAATCGAACCCGCGAGATCCTGAGTCAAAATCAGGTGGCTTTGCCAACGTCGCCTACTTCCCAATAATTGGTTGCCGAGGTTGGGGTCGAACCAACTTCTCTGTGATTCAGAGTCACAGCGACTTTCCAAGTCGTCCACTCGGCAATGAATGGCTGCCCCAGTAGGACTTGAACCTACAACCTCGCGGTTAACAGCCGCTTGCTCTGCCATTGAGCTATGGGGCAATGTGCCAGTCCCCCAGATCCGGATTGAACGGATGACCTCCTGTTCTTCAGACAGGCGCTACTACCAACTGAGCTACCAGGGGATAAGGCGAGAACGGAGGGACTTGAACCCCCACTCTTCGGTTTCGTAGACCGATGTGTTCATCCAGTTACACCACGTTCTCATAAGGCGGAGAGAGAGGGAGTTGAACCCACAGTAGACTTGCATCCACGACTGTTTAGCAAACAGTTTGCCCTGCCAATAGCAATCTCTCCAAAATGGGCCGGGCTGGAATTGAACCAGCAACGCAAACGCGGCGGTTTTACAGACCGTTGCCTACACCAATAGGCGAGCCGACCCATATATTTTTGAGTAATGGCTTGAGATTTCTAGGTGAAATAAAGGAATGGAGAGACCAGTTTTCCTGCTCTCTGCCATCCCAACTCAAGTCAGCAGTGCCGACGGGAATTGAACCCGCAATCTCCTGCTTGAAAGACAGGTGGCTTTACCAATTTGCCTACGGCACCAAGAGTGAGATTTCTACCACGTACAAGTTTGAAAAGCTGTTTTTAACAGCCTCCAGGTTTGGCGGAGGCTGTAGGAGTCGTAGACGCGCAGCGGCTTCCCGCAGGGTACCTACTTCGGTGCTTTAGACCGATTAACCAGTTTGTAAGCTTCTCTTGTTAGGACACGCAGTAGAACGCACAGACAAGGATTTGAACCCTGACTAAAGGTTTTGGAGACCCTAGTGCTGCCGTTACACCATCTGTGCATTTGGTCGCAGTGGCGAGAGTTGTAGACGCGGAGCGGCTTCCCAAAGGGTACTCGCATATACCAAGTTATGAGCTTGGGGCTTTGCCATTAAGCTACACTGCAAGGTTTGGAGTCCAGGGCGAGAATTGAACTCGCACAGTCGGTTTTGCAGACCAATACCCTACCATTAGGCGACCTGGACATTTTTGGAAGCCTCGACGGGAGTTGCACCCGCTTCTCTCTGACTGAGAATCAGAGCGACTTAACCCTGTTTTGTCACTCTGGCAGTAGTATAATAAGGTAAAAATGCTAGAACCAAGACACAGAGCATGGTACAGCCCCGTCCAGCCGCACCAACAGTCAAATTTGTGGACGAATATTGCCAGTGGTATAAAAGTCTGTTTCCAGATGTTAGGAGTTTCGAGGCTTTTAAATATCTCCATGTAGGCTGCATTTCTGATCTAAAACGTAAAACATTGCCAGAAATAGCAAAAATCGTAGGATTAGATAACCAGCAAGGGTTGCATCATTTTCTAACTACATCACCTTGGGATATAGAAAAGTTAAGAACCTTAAGGTTAGAGTTAATTTTACAAGTGCTAAAAGGTAGACCAATCATTTTAATTATTGATGAGACAGGGGATAAAAAGAAAGGGAGCAAGACAGATTATGTGAAACGGCAGTATATAGGAAATTTGGGAAAAACAGATAATGGAATTGTGGCAGTGACAGTATATGGTGTTTTCTGTGGGATGACATTTCCATTACTGTTTGAAGTGTATAAACCCAGGGAAAGATTACAGGCAGGAGATAAGTACCGCACTAAACCAGAAATAGCAGCAATACTGATAAAAAAGCTACAATCAATGGGTTTTAAATTCAACTTAGTACTTGCAGATAGCTTATATGGAGAGAGTGGTAAGAATTTCATATCTGTATTAGATGAACTAAACTTGAACTATATAGTAGCGATTCGGTCAAATCATTATGTAGAAATACTTCCACGACAACATATTCAATATTTAAAGTGGCAGAAGTTTCAAAGGGTATTCTCTGACTTGAGTCGGGAAAATCGATTTATTAGAGAAATTATTCCGGGAAAACGTGGAGAACTTAGATATTGGCAAATTACTACAGATCCAGAAAATTTGCCTGATAACACTACTTGGTATGTGATGAGTAAATATCCAGACATTACGCCAAGAGAAGTTGGAAATTTTTACGGTTTAAGAACTTGGGTCGAGTACGGGTTAAAACAAAGTAAGAATGAATTAGGTTGGTCAGATTTTCGCCTGACTCACTACCCAGATATTGAGCGATGGTGGGAAATTATTTGCAGTGCTTATTTAATGGTTAGTCTGCATTCGGAGCAACTGTTTCAGTCTCCATCACAACGAGAGTCAAAATTTGTTTCACATCCTTGGTGGGATAATGGAAATGGCTGGAAGAACATTCTTAACAATCTTCGTTTGATTATTCAACCTTTTACTTTATTTAATCTGATATATCCCTGGTTAACGGTTTTTCCTATTCCTCAATTAGCTTTGGGTTTTTTTAAACTTCAATCTATTATTTATAGCCTCACCAGTTCAATTTTTATATCCCTGATTCACCCTGATTTCTACTTTTCCTCTGCCTAGAGTGACAAAAGAGGGTTAATCTACTTGTCCACAAGGCTACAAGGCGGGGATGACGAGACTTGAACTCGCGACTTCCTGTTCGACAGACAGGCACTCTTAACCAACTGAGTTACACCCCCACGTTGGGTGGCAATTATTTAGTTTTCATGGTTCAGAGGTGTTAGCTTTATGCCTTTTGCAGAGGCGCTTTTGCTTCACTACATTTATACTACACAAATATTACAAGAGTGTCAAGGGTATACTACAAATTTTTTTTCGAGGGAGAGAGGGCAGGATCATGTAATCGCTTTATGGCTCTCTATCACTGGGTTTCAGGGAATTAGTTCAATGCACTTGTGAGGGAAAATTGAATCTTGTTCTTGTAGTATGTCCGAAAAAAGAAAGCAGAGGAAGAATCTCTCCCTCTGCTTCTCTTCTTCCTCTGCTGCCTCAACGAAGAGATATCTTAACTAAAAGGTATTAGGAGTGAATTACTCATTCTCAGTAAGGCGTTGTGCATTCCAAAACTGTTCTGCAAATGCAACAGCTGGGTGGATTGGAGCTTTGGGTTTGGTTTTAAGTACCATTCCTGCTTCATGTGGTAGGCGATCGCTCTTGGTTGAGTTACAACGTTCACAAGCTGTAACAACGTTGTTCCAAGTATGCTGACCACCTTTAGAACGGGGAATTACATGGTCGAGGGTGAGACGCTTAGTGCTTCCACAGTATTGGCAGGTGTGTCCATCACGTTTGAGTACTTCACGTCTATTTACAGGTGGTACTTTCCAATGACGTTCAGGATTGCCAAATGTTAGACGAATGTGTTCGGGAACTTGTAGTACGAAGCTAGGTGAGCGAACTTCCCAAAGCTTAGTACTGCTAAACTCTAACGATTCTGCTTGTCCGGTGACTAAAAGCACAATGGCTCGTTTAATGTTAACTCGTGCTAATGGTAGGTAGTTCTTAGAGAACACGACCACCGAATTTTGTAATATGTGTGATTTCTGAGTCTGTGGTTGAGCTTCCATAAGTGAATTCACTCCTCAAAAAAATAACCCCCGCCTCTAGTCATTCAGGAGCGGGGGTCAAGTAGTTAATACTCTTGGCTTTATAGTTGGCACAAGAAAGCACTTGCACCTCCCGCTCTGTATCAGTCGATTTGGATTTAGCCAGAGCGCGATTGCTCCTAAAATCCCTTGATTTGCAAATTTACTGCCCACGAACCGATATATTCCCTCAAATGCCAATAGCCTATACAAGCTAGCGGCTTTACAGAATGCGATCACATTACCTAAACCCTTGCTGGGTCGGTAATCTATCGCGCACTTATGTGTTGAGGAAAATCTGCGGCTCATTGAATTTCTGTAGTATGTGTGATTAAGACTAATAACTAATATTTATAATACAGTTGTAGTATGAAATTGTCTACTACATATTGTAACTAATATCAATACTTGTTGGGAAAAGGGTAAAAAGTGAAGGGGGAATGGCACTAAGAAAAGCTGAAAGCTCGTCTGGGCAGGGTGTAGGGGGCAGGGTGTAGGGTGTAGGGGGAAATGCGCGAAAACCAAATATCGAGTACGAACATAAATATTTTCCTTATTCACTACACCCCACACCCCACACCCCACACCCAAAAGCCTTATAGGTAATGGGTTTGGCGTTATCTTAGTGCCATTCGGTTAAGGGGGAAAGGAAAGAAAATACCTGACTGGGATTTGCACTCAGCACTTTCCTGTCAACTAATCATGGAAAAACCCACAACCAAGTTTTTCCCATGCCCTATGACGGCAGTTGCTTCAAGCCGGGAAACCCGTCCAACGCACTGCCTCCCCCATGCCCCATGCCCTATGCCCATTTTCAATACAGGACTAAAGCTGGTAGAGCGTGTAGAATTGTCACTTACAGTCTTGACGTTATTAGTGTATCGGGTGAGAACAGGTGTCATTGGCGACCAACTTTGTGATGTGTAAGCTTGCTTAAAATCATCTAGAAGCAGAAGCACTATGCACCAAAAGTTACTCTACACACTAATTAAGGAGAATAACTATGTCCTTCAAAATCCTCAGTATGGATGGTGGCGGGATGCGTGGAGTGATTACTGCACGTATACTCCAAGAAGTCGAACAACAGATTAAAAAACAGAAAGGTCAGTCTTTAAATGAATACTTTGACCTGATTGCTGGTACTTCTACTGGATCAATTTTAGCAGCGGGAATTGCTTTAGGTAAAACTAGTGCAGAACTAATCAATCTATATGTGAATAAGGGTAAATACATCTTCCCCCTGAAAATTAAAAACCGCTATAAAAGGTTTCCATCTTTCATACAACCCATTTTGGAGGCATTGTCACCTGGAAAATATTCTCACGAAGGGCTGATTAAAGTTCTGATAGATGAGTTGGGATACCGCAGAATCCAAGATATAGATAGTCCGATTATTTTGATTTTGGCTTACGATACCCTTTATCGCAACACCACATTTTTTACGAATTGTCATCCCGATTTAGGCTACCGTTGGTACGATGAATGTTATTTATGGCAGTTATGTGTCGCTTCGGCAGCGGCTCCTTCGTTTTTTCCACCTTATAACTTAGAGCCTGTTAATAAAGAGAAATTTGGCAATTGGGTATTTCCACATATTGATGGAGGCGTATCAGCTAATAATCCGGCTTTGGCGGCACTGAGTTTAATTATGCGGATCAGTCAATGTGCGGATCGGGTTGTTTCCCAAGAAACAAAATGTAAATATAAGCTAGATAACCTCCAAATGAAAGACATATCTATCCTTTCGATTGGAACTGGTCAAACTGGCGAACCTTATCAATTTGAGCAAATCAATAAGTGGAAGCCGTTAGATTGGGCACAACACATTCCTGATATTTTTATGGAGCCTACGTCTGAGGTTAATAGCACCATTTGTCGGCAAATTATGGGTGGATATGAATCTCAACGGTACTTACGCCTGCAATTTGATTTAAATGAGAGATTTCAGGCGAAGCCAGGAGAGACATATAAAGACAGTAGAGTTTTATTGCGGCCAGAAGACCGGAAAAATAAATATACAAATATAAAAGTGAGCGAAGACATAGATAATGCTCACAGAGATATTATTGCACAATGGATAGATACTACATCTGCATACATAGATGAAGGCCATACATATTATACGAGAGACGATGTTGGGCCTAGAGTAAAAGACGCGATCGCATCTTTTATTGCTATTAACTAGTTGCTTTCACGTAAAACCATATACAAAATACAATCCTTAAGGATGTTTAAATAGAAATCTCGTATGCATACGAGATTTTCGCGTATTTATACGCGCTATCATCCAGATTTTGTGTAGATTTCAGTAAGAACTACATATTAATTTTAAAAATTTCTATTGCTAATTGTAGGATTTAATTAAATTAATAATTTTATTAATCTCTTTAGAAAAGTTTTATCTGTATAAATATTTAATTTGCTTACAAAATAATCTTCATCAGCCTAAGTTATACTGCTGAAATTGATTTGCTCTCTTAGAAATTTTCAAAAAATCTATTTCGGTATTTCACTATTGTTAGTCGTTTCCTCAGTAATTTGAGAAAGTCTGCCTAGACAATAAATCTCTGTTAGTTATGTATAAACTCTGTTTTCAAACAATCAAAAATACAGATATGCTTAGATAACAAATCTTAAAAATTGCTACAATGCAAATAAAAAATAGATTTAACAGTACTTTGCCAGCAGGCTGATTACTCTTGTAAAAGATTAAATTAAAACCACCCAACAATCATTACAGCAAGCTCAAAAATCTATCTTCTTAGGGTAATTTAAGGATGATTAAGCATCATGCCAGCAGCTTACGACATTTCGGCAACATTGATAGCAGAGATGTGATTACTTCTGAAATAAGTTTTGTCTGGAATGCAGGCATTGATTAAATCTGCTAATTACCTAGTACCGCTATGCAGAAATCAGACAGTTTGAGATTTTTATTAGCAAAGCGGTAGTGTTGGCATAGGTTCTCCTAGAGGAGAATGAGTATTTTCTTGATTTGCTCAGTCAAAAAGTGGCGTTGAGCAAACAACAAACCAATCTCAAATATAAAATTACTTCAGTCACAAGCAGCCAGTGTATTAGATCGTAAGACTTCCATCCCCAGAGAAACCCAATCTCTAGATGTAAGCAAGCTATAAGTGGCGTTTCCTTCACCTGAAGGGGTAAAAACTGACGCGCAAAAGTCAAACATTGTTGATTCTAAACTTTTGTGTTGACTTTGAAACTCTGCATAGCCACAAAACATCTTTCTCTCAAGTGGCGATATTAGATATCTCATACAAAAGAATTGCGCTAGCCAAATCATTTGAGTCAAGTGTAATTCATCTACTCTTAATTTCTGCTTAAGCAAAAAAATTAATTGTAGATCTAAATGTTGTGACTATCTTTTGTCGTGAGATGCTTCTGTACATTTAGCAAACAAATTAAGGAAGGCTAGAATGTTAATTAATTCCTCTGATGAACGTGGTAGCGGCAGATAGCACAAGCCTAAATTATCTCTTAGCTATTTGCAAAAATTGCTTTGATTTATAGATGCTGAGTAGCAGATGAAATCATTCAAGCAAGATGATTGAGTAAATCAGAATTTTCTTTTTTCAAAATAGTGAAAGCTACAAGCAAGTTGCAAATAAGGTTATCTTGTTGCGCTGACTTTCGATGGCTGTGAATCTATTTTTGTGGTGCGGAAGTCTTTACTAACTGGGTACTAAGCATCTAGTAACATACAAAATAATTGTCAATGAGTATAGGGCATTGGAATGCAGACTAGGGAATACACTTGTCAGCTTCAATGCCCTGTCTCTATGGAGTTAATCTTTGTTTATAACCAGAGAAAGATGTAAAGATTACTCAAGTTGTGGAAATTTAGGTAGTAGAGATGGAAATTTTCACATCTTGGCAAAGCTACTAAATCCTCCATGCAAAATAATTTGGTTATGTTCCCTAGCCTGAAGGTAGCAGGGAAGAATTCACACGCAACGCAAACACAGCGTACTAAGTATAACTATGTTGAGCAGTTGTTTATAGAACTGCTAGCAACAGAAAATTTAGATGAGCAACTAGAAAATGTTGCAGAGAAAGCCAAGGCGTTTGAACAGACGCTTTCAATAGCGATTCGTGAGGCTTACGAAAATGGCTGTGGCGAACAAGAAGCTCATCTATTTTTGCAAAGAATACTTTATCGAATTAATCGACTGAATTTGTTTTGGTATGACGATTTGCGACATTATGACAATGAGCGATCGCTTTACTTGTTATCCTGTCGTCAGCAAATCGAAGCTGCTTGGCAAGCTTGGGAACTAGCACAATTAGATTTGCCCAGATTGCAAAAATTGAATGTCAAACAAGCACTTACCGAACGCGCCTCTTTGGATGTCGATCCACCATTATCGGCTGATAGTCGCTATCTTCAGGAGGAAATGAGCGAGGTTGGCTACCGCCACTTGTTAGCGATCGCATCTTTTGATGGCTTGGTAGAAGGTAGCCGCATGACCAACATTTTGGGTGGTGCAGCGAATGAAGTGCAGTGTACGCTAGTGCGGGTATTCTTGGAAGAATACGGCAACGGTCGTTTACCTCGCAAGCATTCGACCTTTTTTGCCCAAATGTTAGATGAGTTTGGGATGAATACTGAACCTGAGGGATATTTTGATTTAGTACCTTGGGAAGTTTTAGCTTGTGATAACCATAATTTTTTAACTACCCAGCGTAAACGCTATTTTCTCCGCTACAGTGGTGCATTAACCTATTTTGAAGTAGCTGGGCCAGCAGCTTACAGAAATTATTTAGCAGCGGCGCAAAGATTGGAACTGTCACAAGCAGCAATGGGTTACTGGGAACTGCACATTAAGGAAGATGAACGCCACGGTCGTTGGATGTTGGATGATGTGGCTTTACCCTTAGCAGATAAGTATCCTGATGATGCTTGGGAAATAGTACTAGGTTATGACCAAGAAAAATTTATGGGCGATCGCGCCGCTAAAGCCGTTGTCCGTTCCATACGTGAAGTCGAACAAGCTGCTGTGAGTAGTCGATAAATATAGTACTGAAAAGATTCTGACTTTAGCCCTAATAATTGGCTCAAAAACAGCTTTCTTTAGTAACAGCTTGATTACTAAAGAAACAGTTTTTCTTGCCTGAATGCAGTTGTAGTAATTTCTTCAAGCCTGATTACATCTTAAACTTGCATCGAGGTCACATGAAAGATATATTTTTCTGCCCAGAAGAATCTAATTTTTACTCAAATTGTTTAGAAACCTTAGTTCTCCGGCATTGCCAAGATCCTGAAAGTATTGTTGAGTTTGGTTCGGGCGATGGTAGTCCTGTAATCAACTCACTATTAAGGAACAAATTTGCAGGTGTGATTCACGGATTTGAATTAAATACTTCTGCCTGGAAAGCTGCTAATTTAACAATTGATGAATATCATCTTACCAATAAATATATTATCAACAATTCTTGTTTATTTCAATCGAAAAAACCAGAAGGTAAATATCTTGTAGCCAATCCGCCCTATCTTCCCGCGCCCGATCAAGATATCTATATGCCCCTATTATTTGGGGGTATAGATGGAGCTACAATTACTAATAATCTTTTAGCTTTAGGCTATGAAAATGTGCTAGTCTTGGTCTCTAGTTTTTCTAATCCAACAAGTACAATTTCTCAAGCACAAGAACACGGATATGTTGTCAATAATTTTGTGGTCTTACCTTTAAAGTTTGGCTACTATAGCTCAGAACCAAAAGTGAAAAATCACATTGAAGAGTTGCGTAAACATAAGATGGCATTTTATTCTGGTGATTATTACTTCTTGGCTGGGGTTTTATTTAGCAAATGCCAACAAGATACACCAGATTTATCTAAAGAATTAGCTCAGGTAATGACGAGTTTATAATTTTGTTAAAACTTGGCATTTTTATTTCTGTTTTCGTCAAGAAGCAATCTCTAGGAATCTGATTTGATTTTTAAAATTCACGTGGGATGTGTTAGCGATAGCGTAACGCATCCTACATGGTAATTATCTTTATCGAGATTTAAATCCCCGATTTTTTGAAAAAGTCGGGGATTTCGTTAGTAATTTTTTTGTAACAGTTATTTGCAGTGCAAGAGAATGCAGTAAGAGCAAGAATATGTTGCGTTTTTATACTGAAGTATTTATTTTTATGAAGCAGCTTTTAAGACCTAAAGCTAATTCTGATATCGTTTAGAGACGTATTACTAGAAACGTATATTGTCGGATTAATGACATTGCAAAGGTGTTTTAATGCAATCTCAGAATGTACCTAACTATTTGCCACAAGCAATTTTAACTACACTTTTCTGCTGTTTACCATTTGGAATTGTGGCGATTGTCTATGCTGCTCAAGTGAATACAAAGTTGCAAGCAGGAGATTATGAAGGGGCAATGCAATCATCCAAAAGTGCCAAAACATGGTGTTGGGTATCTTTTGGATCAGGATTAGCTGTGTTTTTAATTTATATTCTCCTAATAATTTTGGCTTCTTTGGCACCGCAATAATAATTATGCAGCGTTAAAAATTGCAAAAATTTTATCTACAAAAATGAACATTATTCCTCGTCGCTCATCTTCTATATCCGTGAGAACTGTTAAAGTTGCAGCACTGTCGGGCGTTATTGTTGTAGCTGCAATTATGCTCTACTTTTTCAATCCGAGCAATTCTTCTATTTACCCGCCTAGCCCATTTAGAGCGCTAACTGGCTTATATTGCCCTGGATGTGGTACCCTAAGAGCCTTACATCAATTACTCCACGGGCATATCATCAAGGCTTTTGATTTGAACCCGTTGATGATTTTAGCACTGCCATATTTAATTTATTCTTATATATCCTACAGCGCGCCTGTAATTATAGGTGAAAAAATTCCCCAAGTTTTTATTAAACCCGCTTGGATTTGGCTGATGTTAAAAATTATTTTAGCTTATTGGGTATTGCGAAATCTTCCTTTTGCTCCTTTTTCTTGGTTAGCCCCTTGAAAAAATCTGTAAGTCGCGCAATTAATGATAAATAGCTAAGGCTGTTATTTATCATTAATTATTTGCCATTAGTAGAAGCAGTAAAATAATTACGAATTACGTAGACGCGTAGCGGCTTCCCGCAGGGTATTACGAATTATGAATTATTAGGCTGCTTGCCAAATCCTGATAGTTTTATCCTCGCCAGCGCTGGCGAGGATTCGCCCATCGGAACTGATATCAACAGATAAGATACTTGCTGTATGTCCTGTCAGGGTTTGTAATAATTTACCAGTTTTTAAATTCCAAATTTTGATTGTGCGATCGCTGCTACCACTAATCAAGGTTTGTCCATCTGGAGTAATTACCAAACATTGAATTAAACCTTGATGTCCTTCCAAACGCTGCTGTAGTTGTCCTGTAAGCAGATTCCAAAGGTGGATGGTTGAGCCAAAGCCGCCACTGGCGATGATTTGTAGCGCTGAACTTACAGCCACAGCACGCACAAAGCCAGGGTTATCTGTAATAGTGTGGAGTAATTGCCCATTGTCTAACTGCCAAATTTTAATTACTTTATCACTACCAGCACTGATCAGAAATTTACCATCGGGACTGATAGCTGTGGTATAAATAAAGCCAGCATTTATGGGGAGTGTTTGCTGTAGGTTTCCTGTTTGTAGTTGCCAAACTCTGATGGTTTTATCCCTACTTCCAGAGACAATAGTTTGTCCATTGGGACTGATGGATAGAGAATTAATTAAATCAGAATGTCCTCTGAGGATGCGCTGGGGTTTATTAGCATTCAGATGCCAAGTCTTAATTGTATGATCGCTACTGCCACTCACTACAGTCTGATTATCGGGAGCGATCGCAGTTACTATCCAAATACCAGTTTCATTGAGTACACCTTGCAGTTTACCTGTTTGCAGATTCCAAATTTTAATTGTCTTATCGTTACTACTGCTAATGAGGGTTTGAGAATTTCTACTGAAGGCTACAGATCTAACTAGCTGTGAGTGTCCATTTAAACTATAGGCGAAAACCGCTTGTTGAAATTGCGGTGGCGACTGCACAGGTATAGTTCGGCGCTGCATAGAAAAAATTTTCTCCCTCCCTTGCAATGCTTCTGTAAAGGTGGGATTGATAGTTAAAGCGCGATCGTAATCTGCTAATGCAGCATCATATTGCCCTATTTGTAAGTAGGCATTACCTCGATTACACCAAGCTTCAAAATAATTGGGATCTATTTGTAACGCGCGATTAAAATCTGTAATTGCACCTTGATAATCTTGGTGTTGAGCCTTTTCTAGCCCCCAAAAGTTATAAGCTTGAGCATTATTTGTGGATGGGGTAACCGGAATTGTTGGTGGTACATTACTAATTTGAGGTGCTTGTAAATCTTGCAAAACTTCGGCTGCCGATTGATATCTTTCCCCAACAAAATGCTTGAGTAACCTATCAATAATCCGTCCTAAATCATCACTAATACTTAAACCTTGCTCCTTGACTCGTTCTCGCCACAGCCAACGCGCTTCTCTAACATCATAAAGAGCATCTGCAAGATTACCATAGGGGTCTTGTAGCGGTAAACACCGAGTTATTAGCCGAGCACAAGTCGCACCCAAAGCATATAAATCACTAGCTGGGTAAGCGTAGCCTTGCATTTGTTCTAAGGGAGCATAACCAATAGTATAAATTCCTGTACCCTGGCGCGCTAAAGTAGTTTGTGTAACTTGTTTCGCACCCCCAAAGTCAATTAGTACCAGTTTGCGATCGTAGCTCCGACGAATGATATTTTCTGGTTTAATATCCCGATGAATGACACTACGTTCGTGAATGAATTGCAGAATTGGTAATAAATCAGCTAACAGTTCCCGAATCTGCATTTCATTAAAAGCTTGTTTTTGCATTTCTGCGGCTAAAGTGTCCCCAGCAATAAATTCTTGCACTAAATACAAGTTTAATCCTTGTTCAAAATAGGCAACTAGCCGGGGAATTTGAGGATGATTTTCTCCTAGTTCAAACAAGCGCTTTGCTTCTTCTTTAAACATTTCCGCAGCTTTTTTAAGTGCGCTAGTTCCCTGCACTTGGGGGACAAATTGCTTAATTACACAAGGTGCATCTAACCTATCTATATCTCTGGCTTCATAAGTTTTACCAAAACCACCCTCACCTAATAATCGATTAATCCGGTAGCGGTTTTTGAATAACGTACCAAAGCTGTTTCCTCCACAACTGGTGCAAAATCTATTACCATCGGAGCTAAAAGGATTGGAGCAATTGGGATTTTGGCAGATTTGCATATATTAGTTTTAATGGGGTTTAATTACTGAAATTATTTGGTGAATCAGGGCACAGGGAGTAGAGAATAGGGAAAAAGCAAGAGAAAATATAGCTATATCGATTTTTTAAACCCATAGGAGTTATACATAGGAATCTGGTTTGATTTCTGAAAAAATCTCAGAAAAGCTTTGGTGCTGATGCTGTACTCTCGTTGCTACAACGGAGGAAACCTCCGCAACGCACTGGCTCTCCTACGTGAACTACGTGAACTGCAAAAATCAAATATGAGTCCTATAATATGTAATTTAATATTTTCCTGAGAAAGCATAGGCACTAATTTAAAAAGATGTGATTAAAAAAATTAAATGTCTTTAAAACTGTAAAATAATTTTATTGTATGACAAGCATCGCTGTAGAAATTGCAACTGCAACCTCTGTACATAACTGAATAGAGGAAAAATCAGAAATATCAGTGTTGACTTTTGAATACAGACGTGATTAATCGCGTCTTTCTAACTCTTGACTCCTCTACAGCAACACTAGCTTGATTTATATCCTAAATTTGCGGATACTAAATTATTGAAGGTATTGACCCAAAATAAATATGAAATCTCTGCACCGTCCCGATCTATATGGTTGGTCAACTTTCAATCCTGCAAGAAACATTGATTTTAATGGGATTGCCTGGATTCGTCCAGAGGGCAATATCATAATTGATCCGGTAGCTTTATCCAATCACGATTGGAATCACTTAAACTCTTTGGGTAATGTAGCTTGGATTGTACTGACTAATTCCGATCATGCTAGGTCAGCGAAGGATATTGCCGATCAAACCTACGCTAAAATAGCAGGGCCTATAGCAGAAAAAGATAATTTTCCGATAAATTGCGATCGCTGGCTGAGTGATGGTGAAGAATTAGTCCCCGGATTAAAGGTGATTGAACTTCAAGGTTCTAAAACTCCAGGCGAACTAGCGCTATTGCTAGAAGAAACCACTTTAATTACTGGGGATTTGGTGCGCGCCCATCGAGCAGGTACATTAACTATATTGCCAGACGAAAAGCTAGTGAACCGCGAACAAGCTGTAGCATCTGTGCAAAAATTGGCCAATCTGACTCAAGTAGAAACAATATTAGTCGGGGATGGTTGGTCAGTTTTTCACGATGGACGCGATCGCCTCAAGGAACTAGTCGCAACATTATAATCGCTGAACGCGTAGCGTCTCGTTCGCGCTAGCGTTGCGGAGCAAAGAGAAGCAACCCCAAAACCCTTGCGATTGCTACCCTGCGGGAACGCTTTCAGCGAACACTTGACTTTGTTCCGTTCCCAATGACAAATGTATATTTAATTGTGCATGACTACTTAGAAGCATGAGAAAAATTATCAGCATAATTATCTGCTAAAAATTGCATAATTTGATTTCAGAAATTTTTAATTATTAATGCTTTTTGTCCCAACATTTTCGCAACTTTGTTGGGTTTCATTCTGTACCCTACGAGAAGCAAGCTACAACCCAGCCTTTTACCTTAAGAGAAGTAGAGATAATTGTCAAATATAAGCTTGATTTGAGTTTACAATCTGTCTCCCGTGCAATATAAATAATTAAATGTAGAAATTTTGAGAGTGACTCTTAAGGCTGACAGACTTGACGAAATAACTACCAGAGAAGCTAATGTGCAGCCTACTAGCCATACAAATACCCAGCCATCTCATCTAATTTCACTCACTTCTGCAATGGCAGAAAAATTCCCCTTAAGAATTTTGCTGGCGGAAGATCATGCAGTGAATCAAAAGCTAGCATTATTAATGCTCAAACAATTGGGATACCGTGCTGATGTTGTCAGCAATGGTAAGGAAGTTCTAGAAATCATCCAGCACTTGTCTTATGACGTAATCTTAATGGATGTGCAAATGCCTGAAATGGACGGATTAGAAGCCACAAAGCTGATCTGCCAAAAATATCCAGTGGGTTTGCGTCCACGAATTATTGCCTTGACAGCCCGCGCCCTGCAAGGCGATCGCGAGGAATGTCTAGCAGCCGGGATGGATGACTATCTCAGCAAACCTATCCGTATTGAAATACTAGCTCAAGCCTTAAGTCGATGTGTACCGATAGTTTCTAGCAATGGTGGTTTTATCCCACCCAACAGAAGCGATCGCCAATCCCATCCACTCAATCAACCACTAAGCAATCCCGCCTCTATTCCGATAGCAGACTTACCAGCCATTAATACTCAAGCTATTCAAAAAATTTACGAAATGGCTGGAGACGATGAAACCTTTGTCTTAGAAATTATTGACTGCTATTTAGAAGATTCCCCATATATATTGGAGCAAATTCGGGAAGCCGTTACTCAAGGAGATGCTACAACTGTACATCGTCTAGCCCATAGCTGGAAATCAAGTAGCGCCTATTTAGGAGCCAGAAATCTCACAGAAATTTGTCGAGAAATCGAAGCGATCGCTCTTTCTGAAATCTGCCATCTCCCAGAGCGACTCTATCACTTAGAAGCAGAATTTGAAAGAGTCAAAACAGCTTTGCAGTTAGAACGCCAGAAACGAGCGCAGCGCTCTTTCCCCCCAATCCCCAAAGGGAGCCCCGAGTCCCCCCTGCAGCCTCAATGTGCAAATTAAATGGTTAACAGCTTACCCCTGCGCCAATTCCGCTTCTTGACTAAATCTCCCGGTAGGAACAGCCTCTAGCAAATATCTGGAAATATTTAGTTGATAACCTTCAGTTAGACGCGATCGCCGTCAGCGATTTGAGATTTTAGGTTTTGCAGCAAATAATTAATATTTTTCTAGATAATTAAAAAAGCTATTACTTCTTGTTGAAGCAATAGCTTTTTTATCTGCTATTTCAAAAAAATTTTCTCTACCAAAAACTATATTAAATAGTATATCAAATTATTTTATAGCGATATATTTATATTTTTATAACCGTATTATTACTTAATTTTTGAGATGATTTTAAAAAAACGCCATTATTCCTCTAGCCAAGCATTATCTATATACAGTAGGGCTTTCACCCCATATTTATCCTTGATTAAGGATAGCAATTTTTCAACCATAAAATATACATAAAAATCATCAAAATCAACCAATTTTTACCATGAAAAGCTCCTTATTCATCAAAGAATATATACAACTCAAACATTGCATCCAATTGTTTTACTTTATTTGACTGTCTAAGTGCATATTTTTTTACATTTTTCTGTCCAAAACTATTTACATTTAACCAAGGTGTGTTTAATATTAATTCAGTGGAAAGCGAAGGCATAAAACCTAGCTGAAACTATTAACAATCAACAATGAGTAAGGTAAAAAACAATGGCAGTTGAAAAAACTAATTCCTCTTCAAGTTTGGCAGAAGTTATTGACCGCATTTTGGACAAAGGTATCGTTGTAGATGCTTGGGTACGTGTTTCGTTAGTAGGTATTGAACTACTAGCTATTGAAGCTCGGATCGTTATCGCTTCTGTTGAAACTTATTTGAAATATGCAGAAGCTGTTGGTTTAACTCAATCAGCTGCTATGCCTGCTTAATTATAAAAAGTACGCTATCTCTACCTGGTTTGTGCAAACTAAAAAAAGTCATATCGGGTGAAATTGAGAAACGACTTTTAAAGTTGGCACTTTCAGGATAATTTCTTTCTCATAGCTAAAAATCCTTCTAAGTTGAAGGATTTTTAGCTATTTGCAATTAATGTAGTTTGGCAACCTTTAATTGCAGTCGAATACTAAAAGAATTTGCTTTTAATACCACCTCTAGAGGATGTCTTCTAACTCAAAAATTGGATTGGGGTAAGCTTAGTGCAACCCGATATTTGCATGATAGAAGTGGAACAGAGTTTAAATACTGTATAGCGTTTCTTATGCAGATCCGTTACAAAATTATATTGCGAAGTCTAGGGGCACGGCACTGCCCTTATGAGTATACCTTCCTAGTACAACACGGCGGAAATAAGCCACCCATTTAAAACAAGCGAAAAGCTTACAAAATCATCATTCTTTCTTTTTACTTTTGCCTTTTTACTTTTGCCTTGTTGTACTAGCTTGAGAAATACTATTAAATTTACAGCACACAAAAAATATTATTCCCATCAGCTTAGTAAGCTAATATCATTCTTGTGTACTGCTGTGATAATAAGATTCTTTTCAGTTTTATATCAAATTGCTACAAGTTTTATCTTTTAATCATCATACAAAAGCTTGTGAAGAATTGATACAAATCTAGATCCATAAGACTACAGTAAATAGTATCTTTAACAGAAGTAATTCAACTCAATAAAACATAAAACCTAAATAGGGGAGGCAAAAAGCAAAGGAGCATCCCAGTTTTGCAAATTTACCAGGATGGTTAATAGTCATTGCGAATGAAGGGAAGCGGAATTAAGCAATCGCAACATTCAGACTTTGCGATTGCTGCGCTCTATTTCATTACGCTCGCAATGACAAATTATGTTTTTATATAATTGGGATGCTACTAAAGCCAGGAAATTTTGTTTCCAAAATTTGTGGAAGTTGCTACCGCTTTAGACACCTCCACATTGAACTTGCATACAGCCAACCGCCAGAATAACTATCAACAAATTAGTTTTTCATTTTCACAGCGAACTCTTAACAGGTAATCCCAAATTAATATAGCCAGCATTATTTGAGAATCCGTAAACAGCCAGATGTGAAAGATTTTCAATCTACAATTTGGATCACAGGTGTTCAAGGGACTGCCAAACAATATTTTTCTTTTTTCCCCTGCTCCCTACCCCTCTGCCTACTTCAAGAGTTCCCTACCCCGTTGGCATAGCCTCTCATCAGGGGTTTGTTGAATGAGCGAATTTTGAATTGCTTCACGTTTCTTTTTTCTGGGAAACTCAGCTAAATCAAAAGGAGAAGACCCATGAAGGTTGGTATCCCCAAGGAAGTTTACCCTGGTGAACAGCGTGTAGCTGTCACACCAGACACAGCCAAGCGGCTACAAAAACTTGGCTTTGATGTACTTGTAGAAACGAACGCAGGTTGCGGCGCAAATTTTGCCGATGATGCCTATAGGCAAGCCCAATGCCACATTATTCCCGATGCTGCAACTCTTTGGGCAGAGGCAGATATTGTACTCAAAGTACGTCCACCCCAAATGCATCCCGAGTTAGGCAAAGATGAAACGGATTTGCTGCGTGAGGACAGTACAATCATTGGTTTTATCTGGCCTGCCCAAAATCCCCAACTACTGGAAAAACTGCTAGAACGCAAAGCTACAGCGCTGGCAATGGATGCAATCCCACGCATTAGCCGCGCCCAAAAAATGGATGCTTTGAGTTCCATGGCCAATCTTGCTGGCTATCGAGCTGTAATTGAAGCCGCTAACCACTTTGGACGCTTCTTTAACGGTCAAATTACAGCCGCAGGTAAAGTTCCACCAGCGAAGATATTGGTGATTGGTGTCGGTGTAGCTGGCCTAGCCGCCATTGGTACAGCTAAGGGATTGGGTGCCATTGTGCGGGCATTTGATACCCGTTTGGTAGTAAAAGAGCAGGTAGAAAGCCTAGGCGCAGAGTTTCTCGAACTCAACTTTGCTGAGGATGGTTCTGGTGAAGGTGGCTACGCCAAGGTAATGAGCGATGAATTTATCAAAGCAGAGATGGAACTGTTTGCAGAGCAAGCAAAGGATGTTGACATCATCATTACCACAGCTTTGATTCCTGGGAGAACAGCACCCATACTGATTACTCAAGCAATGGTTGAGAGTATGAAAGAGGGTTCTGTAGTCGTTGACTTGGCGGCAGAACAGGGAGGTAATTGTGCTTGTACCCATCCTCATGAAGTGTACCGTTACAACGGAGTCACAATTGTCGGTTTAACAGACCTACCCAGCCGCATGGCGCAACAAGCCAGCCAGCTTTACGGGACAAATCTTTGCCATCTGCTAGAAGAAATGGGTGGGGCGAGTAAATACCAAGTAAATCTGGAAGATGAGGTAGTGCGGGGCGCTTTGGTAGCCTATGCGGGTGAGATTACTTGGCCAGCACCAAAATTTGAGAAAAAGGTAGAGGCAAAAGTCGAGAAAGTAGTAGAAAAAGTCAAAGAAACGCCGCCAGTATTAGCAACTACACCTACAGCACCTATTTCTCAAACTTCCCAAGGAGGGGGCGGAGCTAACTTTCTTTGGCTATTAATAGTGGCTTTAGCCTTGGTGGGTATCGGCATCACAGCACCGCCTGAATTTCTAGCTCATTTCACCGTATTTGTTTTAGCTTGCTTTATTGGTTGGCAAGTAATTTGGAATGTGAAACCTGCCTTACACACACCACTAATGAGCGTTACCAATGCCATTAGCGGCATCATTATTATTGGCGGTATGGTGCAAATATCTGGATCTGCTAACTCAGCTACTACCATTCTAGGCGCGATCGCAATTTTAGTGGGCACGATTAATATTTCCGGTGGTTTCCTCGTCACGCAACGAATGCTCAAGATGTTCCAAAAATAGAAGAAATTTATGTCAAATAATTTACTGACAGTGGCGTACATTGTAGCTAGCGCCTTATTCATTCTCAGTTTGGGGGGATTGTCTGACCAGGAAACCGCTCGTAAAGGCAATATTTACGGCATTGTCGGGATGCTGATTGCTTTTGTTGCTACTGCACTTACCCTTCATTCAAACGCCTACGGCATCTTAGCTGCTGTCGTCATCCCCTCAGCTATAGCTGGTGCAATTGTCGCCTCACGGGTAGCAATGACATCCATGCCAGAACTCGTGGCAATTCTCCATAGTTTTGTAGGGATGGCGGCGGTTTTGGTAGGCATTGCTAATTATCTCCAAGAAACGCCACTCACTGCCGTAGAAGCAACTATCCACCAAGTAGAAATTTATATTGGTGTATTTATTGGGGCAGTCACCTTTACAGGTTCAATAGTTGCCTTTGGGAAACTGCGAGGAATTATCAGCAGCAAACCGCTATTACTTCCAGGGCGGCACATCCTCAACTTAGCAATGCTAGTTGCTGTCCTGTGCTTAGGTAGTCAGTTTCTCGGCACAGCATCCCTCCCTGGATTGCAACTACTACTAATCATGTCTGCGATTGCCTGCGTTTTAGGCGTTCATCTCGTCATGGCAATTGGTGGTGCAGATATGCCAGTGGTAATTTCCATGCTCAACAGCTACTCTGGCTGGGCGGCGGCGGCTGCCGGCTTCATGCTATCCAACGATTTACTGATTATTACAGGTGCATTGGTAGGTAGTAGCGGCGCTATCCTCAGCTACATTATGTGCAAAGCCATGAACCGTTCCTTTATCAGCGTCATTTTGGGAGGTTTTGGCGCTCAAACCATCACTGCGGAAAGTGGCGAACAACCTACAGGTAAATTCACCGCCACCACAATAGAAGACACAGTAGAACTCTTATACCGCGCCAAGAGTGTAATTATCGTCCCTGGCTATGGCATGGCAGTAGCCCAAGCGCAACATGGAGTTTCCGAAATCGTCAAACAACTGCGCGATCGCGGTGTTAAAATTCGCTTTGGTATCCATCCCGTAGCCGGCAGAATGCCCGGACACATGAACGTGCTATTGGCAGAGGCGAAAGTGCCTTACGACATCGTTTTAGAAATGGATGAAATTAATCACGACTTCCCCGAAACAGATGTAGTTTTGGTAATTGGCGCTAACGACACCGTCAACCCCAGTGCCTTAGAAAACCCCAACAGTCCCATCGCTGGAATGCCAGTCTTAGAAGTTTGGAAAGCTGGCACCGTCATCGTCATGAAACGCAGTATGGCTAGCGGCTACGCCGGCGTAGAAAATCCCCTCTTCTACAAAGACAACACCCTGATGTTATTTGGCGATGCCAAGAAAAACATTGACGCGACGGTTGCCAAACTCACCCAATTAAAAGCAGACGCAGCAAGTCTTAATTTGGCAGCGACAAGGGTATTAACTTAAGGGGCATTGGGCATTGGGCATTGGGCATTGGGCATTGGGCATTGGGCATGGGGTAATTGGTAATGGGTAATTGGTAATTGGTAATGGGAATTTCTCCTCTACCCCCTCTGCTCCCTCATCCCCCTCATCTAATCCCTAATCCCCAGTCCCCAGTCCCCAATCCCTCATCCCTCATCCATGAGAAAAGTAGCAGTTTGGGAAGAGCAGCCAAACTGCTACTGGGAGCAGAAAGAATCAAGATTATGCGTTAGTTGGCGTGAGCGACTTCTTTTGTAGCGGCAGAAATATCAATCGCTTTGGCAAAATCAGACAGTACATCCTGTAATCTCTGGGCAATTTCTGCATCTAGCTGAATACTGCCATCAGCTTGTACTTGAATTTGCTTATCTATACTGTAGATAGTACTGAGGATGTGCCGCGCTCCTAATTCGGATAGCACGGGTTTTAACGCATATTCTATTGCTAATAAATGAGCGATTGTTCCGCCTGTTGCTAGAGGAAGTACAACTTTTCCGGCTAAGGATTTCTGGGGTAATAAATCCAAGAATGCTTTTAAGACACCTGTGTAAGCTGCTTTGTAAATAGGTGTAGCAATAATTACCCCATCAGCTTTTTCTAACAGAGCTTTTGGTTTTTCTAAAGCTGGACTATCGTAACGTCCATAAGCTAAATCTTCTGCCGGAATGTCGCGCACTGAGATGATATCTACCGTTACGCCTTGCTGTACAAGCAGTTTGCTAGCATACTCCAGTAAAGAGTAAGTGCGGGAAGGATGGGAAGGACTACCTGCGATCGCTAAAATATGAGCCATGTTCTAAAGTTCTCCTGAGAATATTTTGCTGTTAATCTACAGTCGCAGCTGTTGGCTGATTAATTGGTGGTTTGGGAAATTCCTGATTAGCAACGATTTCGCCAAACGGACTTGTGAATTGCGGTTCAATCGCAGGTAAGTTTTCTAAAGGCAAGCGTGGAAATAGTAATTCAGCCACACGATAGGCTTCTTCTAGATGGGGATAACCAGAGAAGATGAAAGTATCAATCCCCAAGTCTGTGTACTCCAACATTCTTTGAGCAACAGTATCGGGATCGCCGACTAAAGCAGTCCCCGCACCACCACGTACTAAGCCAATTCCTGCCCATAAATTAGGACTAATTTCTAAAGCGTCGCGGCTACCCTTGTGTAATTCTTGCATCCGGCGCTGTCCTTCAGAGTCCATACGGGCGTATGCTTCTTGAGTTTTAGCGATCGCATCTTCATCTACATAGCGAATTAAATTATTCGCTGCATCCCAAGCTTGGCTTTCAGTTTCCCTCACAATAACGTGCAGGCGAATACCAAAGCGGATTGTCCGTCCTTGCGCTTCTGCTAGGCGACGCACTGAGGCAATTTTTTGGGCAACCTGTGCAGGTGTTTCACCCCAAGTTAAGTAAACATCTACGTGCTTGGCAGCAATTTCTTGCGCGATGGGTGAAGAACCACCAAACCACAACGGTGGATAAGGTTTCTGCACAGGCGGAAACAGAATCTTACCGTCTTGAATGTTGAGATAATCGCCTTGGAAGTTAGTAACTTCATTAGCCGCGATTTGTCGCCAGACTGTCAAAAATTCATCGGTGAGTTTATAGCGATCATCATGGGAAAGATGCAAACCATCACCCGCCAACTCTACGGGATCGCCACCTGTAACCACATTAATTAGCAAGCGTCCGCCAGAAATCCTGTCAAACGTCGCAGCCATCCGCGCCGCAACTCCTGGTGACATCAACCCCGGGCGAATCGCCACCAGAAACCGCATTTTTTTTGTATGGGTTGCTAGCGTTGATGCCAATATCCACGCATCTTCACAAGAACGCCCTGTTGGTAACAAAGCACCTGTAAAACCCAAGTGATCTATGGCTTGGGCAATTTGTCGCCAATAATCAAAATTGACTGCCCTCGCGCCTATAGTAGTACCAAGATAGCGCCCTTCTCCGTGCGTGGGGATAAACCAAAGTAGTTGCATAATCCCTATTTAATATGGCTGCAAAATCAGATTTATATAAAACTACGGTAATTCTATGTGTATACCGTATTTATTTGTCATTTAAGAGTATTGCATAGGTATGCAGGGAAAGCAACAGGTTTAAGGGTCAAAGGTTAAGGGGCAAGGGGGAAGGGGCAAGGGGCAAGGGGCAAAGGTCAAGGGTCTAAAGTAATTTGCCCCATTCCCCATTCCCCATTCCCCATTCCCCATTCCCCATTCCCCATTCCCCATTCCCCATTCCCCATTCCCCATTCCCCATTCCCCATTCCCCATTCCCCATTCCCCCTTCCCCAACGCCCTCTTACCCAACGACATACAAATCGCATCATTCTGTGGGGTATGGATGCGGCTGCAAAGAACGTCGCGATAGTGTCTTTCTAACGGGTTATGGCGTGATAAGCCAGGATTACCAATTAGTTCTAGTCCTGTTTCAACGGCGCGAATGGCGTTATTTGTAGTAAGATATTTTACAGAGTGTGCCTGTAATGCTACGGTGTTATCATACTCAGCGCGGTCGATATCGTTGGCTAAACCGTAAATTAGGCGATCGCTGGCGTAGAGTAAAGCTTCTATTTCACCCATCGCAGTTTGAAAGCGGGGTAGAGTGGCTAAACTAGCTCCTAAGTTAGAAGGCGATCGCTCATTTAAATAACCTACTAACCAATCTCGCGCAGCTTTAGCTACACCTTGATACAAAGCACTCAGCCACAGGCTATTACCAGCTAATTGCACTGGATCTGGTAATGACCAAGCTGACAATGGACGAATATCTAAAGCGTATTCTAAAGGAATCAAGACATTTTCTAAAATTAGGTCGTGGCTACCAGTAGCCCGCATTCCCAAATGATCCCAAGTCTCTGCAATTCGCACACCAGGCACATCACGAGGTACGAGAAAATTTCCTACTCGCGGTTCTGGCTCTGTGGTGCGCGCCCACACAACGAAGTAGCTTAAAATTGGGCTACCTGTAGTGTATATTTTATGACCACTTAACAGCCAACCATCTGGAGTTTGTTGAGCAGTGGTTGCAGGTAATCCACCCCTCGCTGGTGTACCTAATTCTGGTTCCACCCGGGCAGCATTTAATAAAGCAATACCTGCCACCGATTCCCGACACAACCGTTGATAAATCTCATCTGGCCAGCGACGCGAACGGCTAGCATTAGCGTGTTGGAGATAATGCATCGTCAACACTAAAGCCGTAGCAGCATCCCCACTAGCTATAGTTTCAATCACCCGACTGACAGCAGCATATCCTAAAGCCTGGCCGCCGAACTCTTTAGGAACAGTCAAATTCAAAAGCTGCCCTTGCTGGAGAGCAGTAAAATTCTCAAATGGAAAAGAAGCATCGCGATCGTGAACTGCGGCGCGAGTAGCAAAGTCAGCAGCCAGAGAAGCGACACGCTCCAGTCAACCGCCCCAACCACAAGGGGATGGGGATGTAAGCGCGATTTTTGATAAAGATTCTGCTATTACCTTCAAAAATAAAGATAGAGTTTCGCTGAAATCGAGGAAAGTAGAGCGTCCCTCAAAGGAAGACCTAGAGAAGATGATTTGGGAAACTTCTGTTCTTGAGGTAAGTCACAAGTTTGGAGTATCTGATGTTGCAGTTGCCAAGTGGTGCAAAAAATATGGTATTCCTAAACCTCCAAGAGGTTACTGGGCTAAAAAAAATCAGTCTAAAAATTCTAAATTTCAGATTCAGCAATCTTGTCCACCAGAAGCCGAAAAGTGAGGCGCTGTGCTGATAACACAGATACAGGAGGGGCAGTACCTTCCTGGTGGATTAACAAATGCGATCGCATGATTAAAACATCCCTTGTAACTAGGGTACTGGACTTAGAAGTCTATTCGGCTAAAATCTATCAAGTAAGAGCGCGCGAGGCCAACGAGATTGGACGATAATTATCAAACTTACTTGAATCGGGTAGCAAGAATGACGCTACCAGAAGCTTACAGATCTCAAGTCCAGCATATTCAAGAATCTTCTAAATTTCAGCCAGACTCGGGTTCTAGGCAAGCAGCACCATTTCCCGGCTACACGCTAATTACTCCACCTGCCGAGGAAGCAACAGGAAACTCTGCTTTCTATACGCAGTTAAGAGCTTATCAACAAAAACTGTTGGAATTGCCTACCAATAGTGATTTGATTGTGCCTGTACCGGATAGTAGCTTCCATTTAACGGTAGCAGATTTAATTTGGGATAGTGCTTACCGTGATGCTTGTGAAAAAAATCCCCAATTTGAACAGCAGTTACATTCTTGCTGTGGGGAAATATTTCAGGAATATCAAAAATCTCTCACAGCTGATATTAAACCTATTTATTGGCAAGTGCTGGGATTGATAGTTATGCCAAGAGCAATAGGAGTTTGCTTAGTACCGCAGGATGAGCGTTGCTACGAACAGGTGATTAAACTTCGCCGTACTATTTATCAAAATTCTCAGTTAATGGCTTTGGGAATTGAACAACATTATCATTTCACTGCCCATATTACATTAGCCTATTTTGGAGAAATTTCGCCAGAACTAGACCGGGCAAACTTGAGTACTATGCTGTCTGATTTGAATCAACAATGGCTTTTAAATTCGCCGGAATTTTTAGTAGATCGCGTTGAATTGCGAAAATTTGATGACATGACACGTTATTATCGTCAACCTGATTGGCCGACTTTAACTATTAGTTAATAGTCAAGATAAGGATGAAGGATGAAGTCTGAATTATACAATTACTGTGACCAAATGTAGATGGAATATAAATCTATAAAAGCTGATTTTTTGTTTACTAAGCTGTTCCACATTTAACTTGCATATATTGGGCGGGCAAGATGCCCATCCCACAAGAAATATACAATTTTAGATTATGCAAACTAGATGTGGTTTAGCTTATTCCATTCTACTGATACCTATTCTCATTTCATCTTTCATCCTTGATAATTCAGTCTTTCTTTAAAATTCTTTTTGTTTATAAGCGAGATAAATAGCTTCTAAAAATTCGTCTGAGGAAACACCAGAGGGTATTTGCTCTAGGTTAATAATAGCTTGAACCTGTTGCGATAATTTTAACGCCAGTAAAGATTTGGCTTTAGCTGACATTCCACTACGTCGTTGTAAATATTCTCGAATTACAGCGAAATCATCTGGTAATAAGGGAGATAAATCAGCAATTTCTATTAGTTGTGCGTGTAATGATTTTGCTGGTTCTGAAATAGTTAAAGTTGCAGTTCCGATTGGGATTTGGTCTTGAATAACAATTGTGCCAGCAGCTAAATCACCTAAGCGCTTTTCTTGACGAGTCAACATAATAAAAAAAGCGCCCATAAACAAAAATTCATCAACGGGACGCAGTAAAGCCCGTAAAGCTGCTTGTTGTAAGCCAATTGGTCTACCATCATCTCGAACAACGCGAATTTTCGCAATGCGTTTACCAGGGGTTTGCCCTTGCCATAAAGTTTCTAGAAAAACGAAATAACCTGCATAAATAGTAAAAGTGATGATGAATGCGATCGCAATCATCCACAAACCCAAAGTAGAACCCACAACCGTTATCCAAAAATCCGAAAATTGGACGACAAGCACCCAAAAAAGAATATAGAACCCCATCAAAATGAAAGCCAAAATATGATAGTCAATGAGCAATGCCCAAGCACGGTTACCAATTCCTGCGAGGGTAAATTCTAGTTCTACACTTTCTGGGGTACGGAATTTAACACGGTTAAAAAGGTGCATAAGTAATTTAAAATTAACTATAAAAAAGCAGTCCTAATAAATAGGACAAGCAGCAGGTTGTTGACTCTTGTACAGACGCGATTAATCGCGTCTCTCCAACTCTTGACTGTTTAAATTTCGCGATCGCGTAACTTTAAGCCTAAGCCTTCGCGACGACTCCGTAGGTCATAATAAATTACAGCTTTGATGCTTTGCCAAAATGGAAGAACGGCTGCGCCACTGACAAAACTTAAAGCCAGAATCAGCAAGAATAACAAAAAACCTGCAGCACCATTGTCCTGTTGCAGTAGGGGTGTGAAAATTAACTGAATAATAGTCACAAGTATTTGCACTACTAGTTGAATCGGAAATGTGATCAAAACAGCCACAAAGCTAATCAACAGAATCCGCCAAACATAACCTTGAGTTAACTCCCAACTCCGGCTAATGGTTGAAGTCGCATCAACATTATCCTCAATTGATAAGGGAACATCCACTAAATAGAACCTTGTTAACAACCAAAACACTGCAATCAAAGCCGCAATACCTATAATAAAACCGATTAAAACTACAAGTAATGTTGCCGCAAGACTGCTTTGTTGACCTAACCCTCCGACTACGACAGCAGATAAAACACCAACTATCACAAATACAAAGCTAATACCGAAGACAATTCCCATACCGACAATTGTCATTAATAACATGGTCAATAAAAATTGCCATAATCGCGAATTTACAAAACGTTCACCCTCGCTAATGCTTTCTGGTTGATCGACTAAATCGCCAAAAGCTAAACGAGAAATTAGACCTGTCAGGGCATAAAATTTCGCCCAGCCATATACTGGAACAAGTATCCAAACGTAAGCTTTGAGGGCAAGTAAAAAGTAATCTTTGAGGTGAGAACGATACAATCTTATTCCTGCACTCACGACATTGCCCACACTCAGGGGTTGCATGGGACTAGGGGAACCAAAATCACCAGTCATGATGTTATATTTTCCTTGCAAGTACGGAGATGAATTGAGGCTATCTTAAATTACACTCACCCAAATCCTCCCAAAATTTATGAATATTCAACGTTGGATTGCGCGACGGGAATTAAATTGGCAGCGTTTGGATACCCTTTTACGGCAGGTAGAAAAAAAAGGGTTAAAATCGCTACGGGCAGTGGAAATTAGAGAATTAGCCAGTTTATATCGTTCCGTAGCAGCAGATTTAGCACGCGCCCGTACTCAAAAAGTCGGCAATACGTTGATTCAAAGTTTACAATCTTTAACAACTCGCGCCTATACGCAGATTTATCAAGGTTCGCGACGGCAGGAATGGCAAGCTGTAGTAGAGTTCTACAAATGGGGATTACCAGCTGTAGTACAGCAAACATTCCCATATATCGCTATAGCTACCGCTTTGTTTTTGTTAGGGGCGTTAGTGGCTTGGTGGTACGCTTGGCAAGACCCCAGCTTTATGCCTCTGATTGTACCCGAAAGTTTAATTTCCCGCGTGCGAGACGATCGCAAATTATGGATGGGGTCAATTGTGGGTGTTGAACCCCTCGCATCCAGCAGTATTATGATTAATAATTTATCGGTTTCCTTTGGGGCGGTTGCTGGTGGAATTACAGCCGGGGCGTACACAACATATTTAATGATATTTAATGGTTTATTAATTGGTGCGATTGGCACTTTGGTAGGTCAAAATTATCTTGCCTATCCTTTTTGGGCATTTGTATTTCCGCATGGTTCTTTAGAATTACCTGCTATCTTTTTTGCTGGTGGTGCAGGTTTGCTCATAGCAAAAGCAATTTTATTTCCTGGTAAATATCGTCGTCGGGATGCGCTCAAATTCTACGGTTCCCAAGCAGCACAATTAGTATTTGGGATTGTGCCGATGTTAGTAATTGCTGGCACTATTGAGGGTTTTTTCTCACCCAATCCCAGCATCCCAGACCCTTTAAAATATCTTGCGGGGATGGGATTGTTTGTGCTTTTAGTAATGTATTGTGGTCGGAAGCGCTCAGGGGCTTCCAACTAAAAAATATCCTATCGCTAGGGCGAGCAGAGGAAGAGAAAGAATTTGTTCCATATCTTCGCCCTTTCTGATTGAATAATTTAATTTCTGAAATTTCTTAATCAAGTCTCTTAATTAGGGATTTCCAAGAAATAAATTATTCCATCTTGTGGGGCGGGCATCTTGCCTGCCACATAAACTGGGCGGACAAGATGTCCACCCCACAATACATACTGGGATATTTTTTTATTTGCAAGTCCCTTAGCATCGCTTTTTCATCACTTGCTTTAAATTAGAATAGTAAGCCCTAACTAATACCAATTCAAATAATGTTTGCGACAGATAAATTCTTTGTAAGGGCACGGCATCCTCACTCTTTTGGCATATCAAATATCTTACTGGTGCCCATTGGTGTCAACTTAAGCTAAAAGCGATATAGGGTGGGCGTTGTACAAATACCTCGCGCCCTCATCCCCTAACCCCTTCTCCCGCAGGAGAAGGGGAACTAAATCTCTTGCTCCCTTCTCCCTGCGGGAGAGGGGCTGGGGGTGAGGGCGAAACCTTGCACAAGAGCGGGTTTCACGTTAAGTTGACACGTATGACTGGTGCCGTGCCCCTACTCATCTGTCGCATTCTTTTTTCAAATTGGTATAGCATAAATTAAACCCCTGCTTCCACGCGAAGAGGGGTTTAACTTTAAACTTAATTACGAATTAGAAATTACGAATTACTTTAATATCCTTCTTCGTATTCTGGTTGTTTTTCTTTAACTTTCTTGGGAATATTGACTGGTTGGGGCACATCTTCCCAAGCATCGCCATCTACATCGTCATAGTTGTCATATTCGTCGGTGTAAGGCTTTTTGTATGGTTGAGCTTCAAATTTGGCGGGCTGTTGATACCTGTCTTTATCTGTAGCCTCACTCCAGTTGTCTTCTTCGTCGTCTTCTTCGTATTGAATCGATTCGTACTGGCGCGCCTGCATGACTTGGCGCTGGGGTCTTTCTTCTTCTATGTAGTCCTCATCCCACTCTTCCCTAGCTACGGGTTCGGGGGTGCGGACTTTGGGCTTGGGTGGTTCTAATGGTACACCGCTGGGTAGTTGATTGGGTGGTGCAATGGTGCGAGGCGCACTATAGCCGTATTCTTCATCATCACTGCGATCCCAGGGGGCTTTACCAATACCCATGCGTTCTAGAACGCCAACTGTCAATTGATTGACGCGTTCTTCGGCTCCTTCAAATACAATTAATCGACTGGGGCCTGTGCTGACGATTTCATCAATGGAAAGTTCGTAAGTACTTAGCACTTGCTCAGGAATTTGCGGTAATCCCAAAGAAGCAATGACTATAGAGTGAAGTTTGCCATTTTCACCATTGAATTTGAAGCCGCGTACTCTACCTAGTACTTCACCGGTTTCTGTAATTACTTCCCAGTTAATCAGGTTGCTTAATGCTTCAACTTCAATATCTTCGATTACGTCCTCGTTATCGACCAGGATGACATCACCAATCTGGCTGATACTGCTAAGGTACATATTGCGCGGTATACCAGAAATAGAGATCAGGCTGTCTCTCAAACCAAGAGCTACAACCTCTCGTTGGTCAATATCCACCCAGACTTGACTAACTATACCTACCCGCTTACCGTTGTCGCGGGTAATCACCTGGGTATTTAATATGTCGGAACGCCTAATTATCTGTTCAGAGGTCATTCTATACCGAGTCCTGATCTCGAATCCGGTTAATCTATACACTATTATTAACAAAAACTCAAGCAGATGTATGGTCAGCTTGCAATTTAATTCCCAAAACTTGGGTGTAAGCTCCCCGTGCTTGAGTAACGCCAATTGTGCGTTCGGCTGATTCTATCATCGGTCGGCGCAAACTCACAACTATAAATTGAGCTTGTTTTGCCTGTTGTTTAATCATTCTAGCTAATCGTTCTACGTTTGCCCCATCCAAAAACATATCGACTTCATCGAAAGCATAAAACGGGGAAGGACGGTAACGTTGTAGGGAGAAGATAAAGCTTAAGGCTGTGAGGGATTTTTCTCCCCCAGACATGGAAGCTAGTCGCTGTACTGGTTTACCTTTGGGGTGGGCGACTAAATTTAAGCCACTGTTAAAGGGATCTTCGGGATCGTCTAGTTGTAGGTAGCCGTCACCCTCAGAAAGAGTGGCGAAAATAGATTGGAAGTTTTCGTTGACTGCGTCGAAAGCTTCCTTAAAGGCGCGTTGACGTAATGTAGTAAAGTTTTCAATCCGTAAAAGTAACTCTGTACGCTCCCCTTCTAGGGTTTCCAGCTTTTGTGTTAGTTCTTGCAGACGGTTTTGGGTGCGTTCGTATTCTTCCAAAGCCAGCATATTTACTGGTTCCATTGCTTGCAGGCGTTTGGCAAGCGATCGCAATTCTTTCTGCAATTCTTCTAAGTCTACTTGATCGGGGACTTCTGGTAAGGGGCTAGGTAGTTCGGCGGCGACGGTTTGCAGTTGCTCTCTGACGTTAACGATTTCCTCGCGCTTGGCTGTGAGGGTTTCTTGGAGTTTTTGCAGTTCCCATTCTAATTGTTGCTGACGCAGGAGGTGCGATCGCAGTTCTTGTTCGGTGCGATCGCGTTTTTGTTTTTCTTCGCCTAAACTCAGTTCCATCTGACTCAATTTCGCCTTAATTGCGGCGATTTGAGCGCTGAGTGCTGAATGTTGGGTGCTGATGAAGCTTAATTGATTTTGCTGGGTTTCTTGCTCCTGCTGGTACTGGGTAATCCGTTCCTCAGCTTCTTGGATTTTTTCTTGTAAACGCTGTTGCTGGTTTTCGAGATTTCTTAACCTTTGTTCTGCTTCCCGTAAGGCTGTTTCCCGTTGTTGTAATTGTTGCTCTTGGTTTTTAATGGTGGCTTGGATTTGTTGCCATTCGCTAGGGGTTTGTGAAGCTTCTAACTCCGCTAATGTTTGTCGCAATTGTTGCAACTGATTTTCTTGACCTGGTAATTCCCGATCCAAAATTTCCAAGCGAGATTGCGCCGTGGCAAATTTTTCGCTATTTTGCGCTAATTGCGATCGCGTATTTTCTAACTGCGCTGTCAAAGTTTTAATTTCTTTTTGCAGCTGTTCCAATTTGATCTGCTGTTCTCTCCTGGCTTGGCGTGCTTCTGTAACTTCCTGCGCTAAGGTTTTGGTTTTCGCTGCGAGAGTAGAGATAGCTTCTGTACAACGTTCTAAAACTCGTTCAATTTCCCCCAAGCGTCTTTTTAAGGCGGCGACTTCTTCGGGTTCAGCAGCTTCGACGTTTCCAAAGCGTAACGCGGAACGCTGGGTGTTACTACCACCAGTCATTGCGCCGCTAGTTTCCAATAATTCCCCGTCTAAGGTGACGATGCGGTACAAACCTATGTTTTTTCGCGCCTGTTCTAGGGTAGAAAATACAACGGTGTTACCAAATACATAGCCAAATACATCTTTATAACGGCGATCGCACTCCACTAGGTTAACAGCATAGTTGACGAAGCCACTGGCTAACCGCAGTGTGGCATCTTGGGTAAATCTGGGAGCATTAATTTTATTTAACGGTAAAAAAGTCGCTCTCCCAGCGCGTTTCTGTTTCAGCAGTTCAATTCCCGCCGCACCAACACCGTCATCTTCCACCACTATATGTCCCAAACGCCCACCAGCCGCAATTTCCAAAGCCAGTTGGTAACGGGGTTCAACTCTGCCTAACTGTACCACTAAGCCACAAAGCCCCGGTAATCCCGATTGCAAGATGACTTTGCTAGCTTGGGTTCCTTGGATTTCTTGCTGTGCTTGCGCTTGCGCTTCGAGTTTATCTAACTGGCGTTGTTTTTCTCTTTGTTCTTGGAGTAAGCGCTTTTGGGTATCTTGTTGAATTTGCAGTTCTTGTTCTGTGGCTGCGAGATTTTGCGCTAAATTTTGGATGGGTTCGCTAGAGGCGTTAAATTCTGTTTCTAGGCGACTACAATCAGCTTGTTTTGTGGCTAATTCTGGTTCTAAATTAGCAACTAGCTGAGTTTGCTCTTGAATTTGCTGCTGTAGCTGATCGTTACGTTCTCTTAGCTGCGCTTGTTCAGTGCGTTGGGGTTCCAGGGTTTGCAGCAGGGTTTCAATTTGACGGTTTAACGCCGTTTGTTGCTGTACCCAAGCTTCCGAAGCCGAAGCAATTTCCGCCGCTGCTTGGCGAGAAGTTTCTAGTGCTTGTTGCGCTTCATCCCGTTGCTGTTGTAAGTAGACAATCGATTGCTTTTCAATTACCTGAGTTTCCGCAATTTGTTCGAGGGAACGCTGGTGTTGTTGAATTTCTTGCTGACTTTGCGTTTGGCGTTTCCCAGTTTCTTGAATTGCGGTGTCTAATTCGCTGCGTTGACGCTGGAGTTGTTTATGTTCAGCTTCTTGGGTGGCGAGGGTAGATTGTACTGCTAACAGTTCCTCTTCCCCTAAAGCTTTAACATGGGCGTTGAGTTTATCTAATTCAACGGTAGTTTGCTCAATAGTGGTGTTAAGAGTTGTCAGTTCCGCAGATAGTTCTTCAGATTTGCGATCGCCAGTTTGAATTTGATTCGCTAATTTTTCTTGCTGTGCTTGTAGGGAACGCCAAGATAACACAGCTTCCCAGGATTGTTTCGCCAAATACTCAGCACGGAGTTTTTGGTATTTTTCGGCTTTGGCTCGGTCTTGGGACAGGCGATCGCGTTGTACAGTTAATTCAGTTTCAATAATCCGACAACTATCTTCCTTTTCCTTTACCTCATCTAAAGTCGCCTTGGCTTGGTGAATTTTGCGATCAAACGCCGCTACCCCCGCCAATTCATCAATAATTTCCCGCCGTTCTCTGGCGTTCATCGAAATAATGCTGGTGACATCCCCTTGTAGCACCACGTTGTAGCCTTCGGGGTAAATCCGCAGTGTTTCTAAGGCTTCATGTAACTCTGTGAGGGTGCAAGAAGCGCCGTTAATATAGTAATTCGATGTATAAGTTCCCTGGTGCGTCACCCGCAGCTTTCTGGTAACACTCCACTCATTCGATGATTCGGGATTGGGAAGTTTGGATTTTAACTTGTCTTCCTCAAATACTTCGACTTCCTCAACGTTCTCAACTTCCTCAATTTCTACTACTTCGACTTCCTCTAGATTTTCTAGGCTTTGCGGCTTTGTATCGTTGAGGGAGACGGCATCAGTAATATCAAAAGTCACTGTGACGCTAGCTTCCACAGTGGCACGGCTTTTAGCTGTTTGAGTATTATTTACCAGATCGGGAAGGCGATCGGCGCGCATCCCTTTAGAACTAGCGAGTCCAAGACAAAACAGCAGCGCATCGAGAATATTAGATTTACCAGAACCATTTGGCCCAGATATAACAGTAAACCCCCCCAGCAAAGGAACTTGGGTAGTACCACCAAAGGATTTAAAGTTTGTAAGTTCGACGCGCTTTACATGAACCATAGGCGCAAGTTAGCTGGGTTAATGAAGTAAAAGTGTAGCAAGGAAATATAGATTGTCTACTAGTTGAGCTAGATAATTTAGGTTTTATTGAACCACAGAGGCGCAGAGAACGCAGAGAGAAGGAAAGAGAGTTTAGCAGTACTGTTAAGCAACTGGTATACTTTTACTCACTCATCTTCACTCGTAGTTTAGTTAGTAAAATTATTTAAGCATCCTCTGGAGATGCTTGTCTGAACATTTGTACTAGCGTTAATATACCAGTCTTAGAGGATGTCTGAAAAATTAAGTTTTGTCAGTAACGAAATTTTATAAAATAATTCTCAGGTTATTCTATACACAAATTTTGTAATTCTGTAAAATTATTTGATTCCTGAAATTATTTATTTAGGGAAGGAATAGGGAACAGGGAAGAAGAAATAAAAGTGTACATAGCTTCGCAAAAATCAAAAATCAAATATCAGATTTCTGAAAAAATCTCAGCGCTGATGCCGTACTCTCGCCGCTAAGGCTACGTGAACTCAATACTTGTCGGTTCAAGGGAAAAAGGGGAATGGTTCAAGGGAAAGAAAAAACCTTTAACCTTTTCCCCAAAACCTATTTTGAGTGAAAAACGCTATCCCTTGTAGTATAGATATATGACTAATAAGTGTGAATTTATCATTGGATTTTGTCAGTTCTAGAGCAAATAAGCTATTCTGCTTTTAAGTTGCACAATCCCTCATGAGGGCTGTTGACCGTTGACCGTTGACAGTCAACCGTTAACAGTTAACAGCCTTCTTGAGTAGTTATGCAATTTAGGCGCGCATTAGCTTATCTAACTCTCAAACTTTTTAAGAATTGCAGCGATCGCTTCTAGACTAATGGGCTTACTAATGTAGTCATCCATACCAACACTTAAGCACTCCTGGCGGTCTTCTTGGCGTGCATGAGCAGTCATGGCAATTATGCGAGGTTGAGCAGCAGCAGAGAGTTCTTTGCGAATCCGGCGGGTGGTTTCCAAACCATCCATTTCCGGCATCTGGATATCCATAAACACAACATCATATATTTGTCGTTGTAAAGCTTCTAGGGCTTCTCGTCCGTGATTCGCTACATCTGCACGGTAGCCTAAACGCTCCAGTAACTTTAAGGCAACTTTCTGATTTACTAACCCATCTTCTACTAGCAAAATCTTCAGTGGGACATGTTGCACAGTTTGTTTCTCATGTTCTGAGACGCTTGCAATGGATAAGCGGGAGTAAGAAGGGATAGTTGATTTGGGGTCAAGTTGGTTAGAGCCAGCACTACGAATAATTTCTACTAATGTCTGATGTAATTGATACTGCCTCACTGGTTTGTGCAAATAGGCATGAAACTCAGCCGCTATTTGTTTGACTTCTAGAGTTTGTTTACCTTTAGAACTGAGCATCACCAAAGGTAAATGTCGGTGTCTGGGTATGGCGCGGATTTGCGCTGTTAAATTGAGAATATTTAATTGCGGGCTATCAATATCTAATACAGCTAAGTCAAAAGTAGTTTGTTGGCGTATCCAGTGCAGAGCTGCCACATTCGATTCTACAGCTTGGACATATAGCCCCAAGGTCTCAAGTTGAGCAGTTAAGCATTTTCTTAAATTGGCATTAGCAGCAACTAAAAGTAATTTTTGACCACGTAACTCTAAATCAAAAATTATGGTGCTATTAATAGTAGCCGGATCAACTAATAATGTCAGATTGAAATAAAAAGTAGAACCTCTACTGACTTCACTTTCTACCCACATTCTCCCGCCCATCAACTCGCACAAACGGGTGCTGATAGCTAATCCCAATCCAGTACCACCATAACGTCTAGTCATGGAAGCATCAACCTGGCTAAAAGGTTTAAACAGTCGATCCAGGCGATCGCGGGGGATGCCAATACCTGTATCTCTAACTGCAAATTGAAACTCGTAGATTTGCGTTTCGGTGGGTGTAGTACCCCTTTGTAGGACTGAGGGTTGGGCGGCGATCGCCACCACGATTTCACCCTCATTGGTAAATTTCACGGCATTACTGAGCAAATTCCAGAGAATTTGGCGCAGGCGGGTAATATCGCCAATAATTTGCGTTGGGATGTCTGAATCTAATTGATACATCAATTCAATACCTTTCGAGGCCGCCTGGGGAGCCAATAAGTCCAAGGCTTCCTCTATACACACCCGCAAGTCAAAGGGCTGTTCTTCCAGATCCAGTTTGCCGGACTCAATTTTAGAAAAGTCCAGAATATCATTGATAATCGTTAATAAGGCATCGCCACTGTTGCGGATGGTTTCCACAAAATCCAGTTGCTCAGGCTCCAAAGGAGTATCCAAAAGCAGTCCTGTCATGCCGATGATCGCATTCATGGGGGTACGAATTTCATGGCTCATGGTAGCGAGGAAATTACCCTTAGCAATATTCGCCGCTTCTGCGGCTTGCTTGGCAAAGTTCAGCTGTTCATTCTGCTGTGCTAAAAGATAGGCTTGATGAGTTTCTTGCGCCAGTAATTGAGCTTGGGTAAGCGCAATACCCATTTGATCGGCAAGATATTTGAGCAAATCTACTTCCCATTGCGTCCATTGTCTGGGGCGATCGCATTGATGAACAATTAGTAACCCCCACAAATTTTCTCGCACCCGAATCGGTACGACTAAATTAGCTTTTACCTGAAATTGCTGTAAAACTTCTACATAACAAGGCTCTAATGTCGCTTCCCCCAAATCAGCAATCATTGTCGTCTTGCCCTGACGATACAGATTCAGGTATTGTTCTTTCAGACAGGGATCTTCAATGTTGTGACCGAGAGTTACCAACCATCCCGGAACTACAGCTTCTTGAATAATTTTGCCCGAACCATCCGGGTAAATTTGGCAGATAATAACGCGATCGCTCTGCAAAATCCGTTGTACTTGTGTGACTGTTGTCTGGAGAATTTGCGGGGCTTGTAAAGACTGACGAATTTCTTCGGTAATTTGCTGGAGCAGCATAGCACGTTGATATTGCTGCTGTAGGGCTGCTGCTGACTGTTTGTGTTTGGTAATATCCAAATGTGTTCCTACCATTCTCAAGGGTTTTCCTTGAGAATTGCGACGCACCAACTTACCCCGATCCAAAATCCACTTCCATTCTCCAGATTTAGCGAATAAACGTAGTTCTGCTTCATAAACAGGAGTTTCACCCCGGAAATGGGCAATCAGTTTTTGTCGCATTAAAGCTAGATCCTCTGGATGGATCAAGTGATTTTTCGCTTTAATATTGCTTTCTATTTCTTCTGGGGCATAACCCAGCATATAAAACCAACGTGAGCTACGATATACTTCTCCAGTCCTTAAATTCCAATCCCATAGCCCCTCTTCTACGGCATCTAAAGCTAGCTGTAACCGTTCTTCACTCAATTGAAGAGCATTTTGTGATTCCTTCTCTAAAGTGATATCGCGATATTTCCACAGATGACCATAAAATTTTTGCTCACCCACAATCGGAGCATAATCTTGGGCAATAGTTCGTCCATCTTTGAGTTGCCATTCTTGATGTACAACTACTTTCCTTTGCTGATGAACTTCATCTAAACACTGCACAAATTTTTCAGGTTCAGCAAACAGTTGCTTACAATTCTCCACTGCTTGACGACAGTCTAAACCTTCTAAAGCTGCTGCTGGTACAGAAAGCTGAAACTGATCGGACAATTGCTGATTTACTAATAAAATCTTTTGATTTTCGTCTTCTATCAACACACCAAAATCTAAACTTTCGATCAGCGTTCTGAGTCTTGCGGTTGTGGCTGCTAATTCAGCTTGCTGATGTGTTGTGACATCTGTGAGATCTGTATTCTCAGTGTGGAATTTCACAAAATCATCAGGAACAGAGTCATATAAAGGAAAATCATTGACTGGCAAATTTAGCTTTTGCAACTCAGCAATATCCCTCATTTGAGGATAACCATGAAACAGCACCTGATCGGATGCTTCCATATATACCATCTCTCCCTTGAGATGGATTTTATGGTCGTGGGATTCCAAGAGAAATAGCGATCGCTCCCTACAGCTAAGACGAGTAACCTGGAACTGATCTTCTAAGTAAGTATCCGCGATCGGTTCCAGAATACGTTTAATTACTTCACCTACCTGGACAATCTTCATCTCTCTATCGATCACCAGATGAAAAGGAAACAATGTCGTAAATTGGTCGGGGGTAAGGCTGAATTGTCTTAACCCGGTAGCCCGATCATTTGTCATAAGGAATGGGGAATGGGGATTGGGGATTGGGGATTGGGGATTGGGGATTGGGGGGGATGAGGAGGATGAGGGGGATGAGGGGGATGAGGAAGCAGGGGGAGAAATAATTAATTAATGACAAACCCCAAACACCAAACACCCTAGTTACCAATTACCCATTCCCTATGCTCAATTCCCCATACCTAACACCAAAGCCAAAGAATGATATTTTGATCATGCAGTCGCAATCGAACCGAATGCTTGAGTATTTGTCCGGATTTGTGGCAATACAAGTTTTTAGCTTCTACATCTCTTCTAATGAAGTTGGGTTAAGGGGGAAAGGAAAAAGGGGGAAAGGATTGAATTCACCCTTACCCCTTCCCCTTTTCCCAAATCACAAGGGAGATGCAAAATACTGATCCGAACCGTATTGGCATCTCAAAGGGATGATTGTGTTAAATTTGGCATAAATCCGCCCTGCCTATTAACTTTGCTCCTCATTCACTTCTTCCGCAACTTCCGATTTATCGGTTAAAGGTTTGACTACTCGTGCGATCGCTTCTTGGACAAAAGCCTTAATAAATTCATCGCGGCGATTAATTTGAAACTGTCGCTGCACAACTTCTGTCATTCCACCATCGCCCCAATCTTGATCGTGCCGAAAATATTCAATAAAGCTTTTCCCAGCAATTCGAGTTAAATAAGCTGCTGTTACACCTTGAATTGCTCGCCCAATAATAAAAGTAGCTGGGTTGGTTTGTAAAGCTGTAGAAAGTAGTTGAATTGCCCCTTTGACAATTCCTAAACTCGCCAGGGTTTTGGCTAAAGATAGGGCTAATTCTCGCCCCCGTTCCATGTTTAATTCACAACCGTAAATTCTACCGATTTCTACGACCATTTGGGCATTTACCGCCGCAGTCGCTAGTAAATCTACCACTGGTAAAGGTGTAACTGATACCACACCTGCACCAATCCACTGAAAGCGCTCCACGATTTTATCGGCTTGGCGGCGGCGTTGAGCATCGATGAGTTTCCGCGCTTCTTCACCTAATCGCAGAGATTGTAAGAGAATATTATCTGCTACTAAATCTTCACCCTCAGCCCGTAAAATTGCCGCCATTCGCCGCAACAAGGGTACAATATCTGCTTCTGGCTGGAAGAGTTCACCTGTTTCTAATTGGGCAGATTGAGGATTAGCCGCGATCGCTACCACATCGTTAGGGGCAATAAATCCCCGCACCCGTTGACGCAAGCGCGCCAAAATAGATTCTTTATCGTCGTCTGTATATAAATCGGTTTTGTTGAGAATTAACAGCGATCGCTTACCAATTTCCGCCAAACCTCTGAGGGGTTCATATTCCGATCGCCGTAAATCATTATCGACAACAAACAATAATAAATCAGCTTCCGTTGCCAAAGCTCGTGCTAGTTGTTCTCGTTCTGTCCCTGCAACTCCTGCTTCTAAAATCCCTGGGGTATCGGTAATTAATATTTTCCGTTCCAATCCCTTCAACCGTAAACAATAGGTTTCTCCTACCTGGGTAGTGCCCATTGGTGCATTTACCTGTCCCACCATGCGCCCCATAATGGCATTTACCAAGGAAGTTTTACCAGCGCTTCCCGTACCGAATACTACTACTTGGATTTCGCCCCGTGCTAAATTAACTTCAATTTCCCGCGATCGACTAAGTAAAGCTTGTCTTGTGACTTCATCTTGAATTTGCGCCACCTGTTGGCGCACAGCTTGTAAAGTCGAGGAAGCCGCATCAGATTTAGCAGCCGGGATTTGCGCTGGAGTCACGCGCGGACGCTGGCGGCGAGAACGTTTTTCCCCAGCTTGCAACACCATCACATAATAAACAAAAGCCGCAACTAATCCGGCAATCAGCACAATTAACAGCAGCAACAGCAAATTGCCCAGCAGTGGCGAATAAGACAACTGCCAGTAAAGGCGTGACAGGGAATCAATCAGCCATAGGCTTAACCCCAAAATCACTATCAAACCAACAATCAGCGTTACTATGCGCGAGAGAGGCATGGTGAGTATTCAGTAGGCGGATGTTTTTTTATCTTAATGGGGATTTGGGATTGGGGATGAGGGAGATGAGGGAGATGAGGGAGATGAGGGAGATGAGGAAGATGAGGGAGATGAGGAAGAAATTCCAATTACCAATTACCAATTACCAATTACCAATTACCAATTACCTAATGACAAATGACAAACAACAAATGACATTACGTCGGCTTATGATCTAGCTTTGTAGCTTGTTCTAATGCCGCTTTTTCTCTGGAACGGCGGGCATAGGGTTGTAGTTGGGTGCGATCGCAACCTGTAAGAATGCTTAAATTTTCTAAAGTCATACCTCGCATTAACATTTCTACGCGCCAGGTGTGTTGTGCTTGGGCGATGACTGGGGGTTGTCCTTGGGGTGTTAACATTCCTTGTGTCCAGGTTTGCCAATGAGTTTCAATTTCTGATGCAGAAATTGGTTCTCCGAGATTATTAAGAAACATAGCTGTTTGGCTGTCTTTACGACTTTTTAGCCATTTAATTAAGGGATTATTTGTATAGGAGCCATAATGTTTGCCCATAATCCACTGATTTACAGGTACTTGGCGGACTAATCCCGGGGTGGTAATTTGTAAAAAGTGCCCTTGATCGTCATAAATTTGGTGCGATCGCTGTAAGTTAACTATTTCTTTGGCAGATAAACCAGCACCAAATAATACATACACCAAGGCATAATCTTGGATTCCGGCTTTTCTGGCTTGGCGAAAAATTTCGTGAACTAAACTAGCAGGTAAATCAGATACCTCTGTAGTTATGTTAATTTCTGTGGGATTATTGATTGCTAACTCTGGTGAGGGTGACATCGCACCGCGTAAAAACAATTCCACCAAGGTTTCTAAAAAATCATCTCGGTCTTCCCAAAGTTCATGAAATTCGCTAGTAAATTCAATGACGGCATATCCCAACAGCATTCCATTCAGCAAACTTGCTAATTTTTCTGCCGGCAGATAGGTATTTAAATGTCCTTGCTGAATTACCGTAGCTAAATACTGGGCTACATAGCGGTTAGCTTCTGTTAATCCTTTCCCCAAGGCGCGGCGATTTTCTGCGGGGTATTGGTCAGCTTCACCAACTACAGACCTTACTAACTCTGGTACTCGTTCTAATGCAAGCAAGTTATCACTTGCATAGTCTTTCAGGGCTTGATAAACACTACCAGGGGGACTAGCCCGGCGTACCAAAGACTCCCCTAAAGTTTTGAACACAGCAGATTCTTCTAAAACCGCTAATAGCAGTCCATGCTTATTACCAAAATGCCGAAATAACGTGACTTCGTTCACTTCAGCCTTTTCTGCAATTTGGCGCGTTGTCGTACCGCTGACTCCTTGAGCAGTAAATAGTTCCAGTGCTGCTTGAATCAGGCGTTGACGAGCTGAATGGGTGGGAGATGCCATAAAAGCACTAATGCAAGTACTACTTGCATATAATTTTCAAAGTTGTTAGGATAACAAATGTAAGTGATACTTGCTCTACTTTACTGTAACACTCTGATACAGAACGGGTAGATTCCTTGTAGGTTGTGAAGTGTAATAGCCAAATACACCCCATGCAAGAGTACATCCGTAACAAAGCAGATCGCTTAATTACTCATCAACAGGAATTTTTATGGCTGCAAAATCGCTGGCGTTCGCCCCTGAGCAACAAACGTCACTCCGTCTCAGTTGGACGAACGTAGTATTCTTTGGCACAGTTCATGCCTTAGCTTTACTAGCTCCTTGGTTTTTCTCCTGGTCGGCATTAGGTATAATGCTGTTTCTGCACTGGTTATTCGGAAGTATTGGGATTTGTTTAGGCTATCACCGACTACTCAGCCATCGTAGCTTCCAAGTACCCAAGTGGTTAGAATATGCGATCGCAATTATTGGCGCTTTAGCTTTACAAGGCGGGCCGATTTTCTGGGTGGGTGGACACCGCCAACATCACGCCCACACTGAAGATATTAGTCTTGATCCTTACTCTGCCAAACGCGGGTTTTGGTGGAGTCATATGTTGTGGATTTTCTATCCCCGCGCCGAGTTTTTTGATTACGAAGTTTATCAAAAATATGCGCCCGATTTAGCACGTCAACCCTTTTATCGTTGGTTAGATCGCTACTTCTTGTTACTGCAAATTCCTTTGGGAATTTTGCTCTATGCTTTGGGCGGTTGGTCTTTTGTGATTTATGGTATGTTTCTGCGCTCAGTATTACTGTGGCATTCTACTTGGTTTGTCAACTCTGCAACTCACAAATGGGGTTACCGTTCCTTCGATGCAACTGACGACTCACGCAACCTTTGGTGGGTATCTATTGTGACTTATGGTGAAGGCTGGCATAACAACCATCACACTTATCCCCATGTAGCGAAATCAGGATTTTCTTGGTGGGAAGTAGATATTACTTGGTGGAGTATCCATCTTCTCAAGAAATTAGGTTTAGCTAAAAAAGTAATTATGCCTCCGTCTCACAGCACAACACAAGTATAAATTGCTATCAAGTTAATGCATCTACCCAGCCCATAGCGCGATCGCCTGTGGGCTATTTTGATTTTAGATTTTGGATTTTGGATTTTAGATTTGGGATTTGGAATTTCAGATTTTGGATTTGCGATCGCTATCTGTCTGTGACTGTTTATCCTCATACCATTTTGAAAAAAGAACGCGACAGATGGGTAGGGGCACGGCACCAGTAAGATATTTGATATGCCAAAAGATTGCGGATGCCGTGCCCTTACAAAGGATTTATCTTCAGACATTTCCAGAAAATCATACCAAGTTGAAAAAGAATGTGAAAGATTAAAGAGTAAAGCACTGCAGTGCTCTACTCTCTAAATTCTAGAAATTAATTTTTGTTATTCTCTTAACTAACTCCAGCTTCAGCCTTTTCCTTCACAGGTGGTACGTAAGGTTTTTCTGGGCCTTGGGCGAGATATTCTGCTAGCTGACTTTCTATTTGATCGCGCACAATTTGGCGGTATTCCAGAAAATGCTCGTTATGGGCACAGGCTGAGAGATAATGCTCGGCAACTCCGGGGTTACGCTTGATCATGCTAAATAAGTGATGCCAGAATTTCCAGCGAGTTTCGCGTTTAATGCCTTGTCGCCAAATGACAATTAACAACGCTTTAATTACTATCAATTCTGGCCATTTAAATGGTGCTTTCCAACTGGGCGCACCCATCATTAAAAAGCAGCGGTAGGTACGATCCAAATACTTCACTGGATCGTATAAAGCACAAAATGCTTCTATGTATTCTCTGGCAATATCTTCCAGGGGACGGGTAGCAACAAAGTTCATCAAAGTAGTTTGGTTGATGTTGCCGTCTTTGTTTTCCCGTAATCTGCCTTCTTTTTTCAGGCGATGCCACAAGGCTGTGTTAGGTAGCGCTTGTAACATAGCGAAAGTAGTAGAAGGAATGGCAGCTTGTTCAGCAAACCGGACAATGCGATCGCCTGCACCGGCTTTCTCACCATCAAACCCGATGATAAACCCAGCCATTGGCCGCAATCCGGCTTTGATGATGCTTTGTACAGCTTCAGTGAGGGAACTGCGGGTATTTTGAAATTTCTTCGTCAGTTGCAAGCTATCTTCATCTGGCGTTTCAATTCCCAAAAATACCGCCGCAAAACCAGATTCCACCATCAATTCCATTAGTTCTGGATCTTGGGCTAAATCAATAGAGGCTTCAGTATCAAAGCGGAAAGGATATTGATGTTCTTGCATCCAAACTTTTAACTCTTTCAGTAACAATTTCACATTGCGTTTGTTGCCAATAAAGTTGTCATCCACCATGAATACACCCCGCCGCCAACCTAATTCATAGAGGTAATCCAACTCTGCTAACAATTGGGCTGGCGTTTTGGTACGCGGTTTACGACCATAGAGAACGATAATGTCACAGAATTCGCATTGGAAGGGGCAACCCCGCGAAAACTGCACAGACATCATGTCGTAAGCATCAAATTCTAATAAATCAAAGCGGGGTACTGGTGTGATTGTTACATCTGGTTTTTCATCAGTGCGGAAAGTACCAGAGGTTTCGCCCCGTTGAATCGCCTCGACGAACATGGGTAAGGTGATTTCCCCTTCATCGAGAATCAGAAAATCTGCGCCTACATTTTGCACTTCATGAGGTGTCGAGGTGGGATAGGGGCCGCCTACGGCGACTAACTTACCACGCCGCTTTGCTTCTTGGATTTGGTCTAGTAAGTCCTGTTTCTGGACAATCATGGCGGAGAAAATGACTACATCAGCCCAAGCCCATTCTGCTTCGGTGACTGGGCGAATGTTGCGATCAACCAGCTTATATTCCCATTCTTGAGGAAGAATTGCCGCCACTGTTACTAAACCCAAAGGTGGTAACAAAACCTTGCGATCGACTAACGCCAAAATTTTTTCATAAGACCAAAAGGTTTTGGGAAATATTGGATACACCAGCAGGACTCGCATACAGTATCAATCCTCACACTTTGATTGTTATTTCACTTTAACGAAAATCAAGGCTCATTGACTTTTTATCTCACCAGGTTCAGCTGTTTACTCAATTTTTTCCTCAGTTGAGAAAAGTTTTCGTCGCGCACAGACAAAAAGAAGAATGTAATTGTATGGTCTTAAATCTGAGTATAAAGGTTCCAATCAAAGGTGAGATTCCCACAGATATTAGGTATTGATTTCTCATCCAGATTTTACTTCTTTAGGTGGTAGTCATTTAGCTAGATATGATTAGCAGGCAAAATTATCGCCTGCTAATCATAACTTATACCAATTTTAAAAAAGAATGCAACAGATTGTAGAGGCACTGGCACTGCCGTGCCCTCTAGAATATATTGATGTGTCGCAAACATTATTTGATTTGGTATTAGGTACAGGTCAGCCCCTATGGGGAAGTCAAAAGTCAAAAGCCCCGAAATATATTTCGGGGCTTTTACCTTTTTCTTTTTGGTCACAGTCTTGTTTCTACATTTGCATAGGAATCTCAATTAAAAATTCAGTTCCTTCCCCTAATGTAGAAATACAATTGAGTTGCCCTTGATGCCTTTCCACAATAATTTGATAACTGATTGATAACCCTAAACCAGTTCCTTGACCCACAGGTTTAGTAGTAAAGAATGGATCAAATATCTGTTTTTGCACCTCTGGAGTCATACCTAGTGCATTATCTTTAATACTAATTAAAACCCTATCTTCTTTAACTGAAGTTTTAATTATAATAGTAGGAATAGCAGTGGTAGATTGCCAACGTTCTATATTTGCTTTTAACGCATAAATTGCATTATTCAAAATGTTCAGAAATACCTGATTTAATTGGTTGACATAACAACTAACCTTGGGCAGTTGTCCATAATCTTTAATTATCTGAATATTAGGTAACTGACTATTGATTACCAATTGATGATTCAGAATCATTAATGTATTATCTATACCTTCATGAATATCTACCGACTTAGTTGTTGCTTCATCTAGTCGTGAGAAGTTACGCAATCCTAAAACAATGTTTTTAATTCTCTCACTACCTACTGTCATAGATTGCATCAATTTAGGTAAATCTTGACATAAATACTCCAAATCGATAGCTTTGATTTTGGATACTATAGTAGGATTTGGTTCGCGATACTGCTCTTGATAAACTGCAATTAAATTTAGTAAATCATCGATATACTGATTTGCATATTCGAGATTACCAGCTATAAAACTAATCGGATTGTTAATTTCATGGGCAACCCCTGCTACCATTTGTCCAAGACTAGACATTTTTTCACTATGAACCAATTGCGCTTGTGTTGTTTGTAGATCTAGTAGCGCTCTTCTTAATTCAGTCGTGCGTTCTTCAACTTTCCGCTCTAATTCATTATTAGCCTTTTGCAGAGCTTCTGCAGCTCTAGCTGTTTCTGTGGCAATACTAGCAATATGAGTAGCTGTTTTCAGAATTTCTAAATGATGCGGAGTCGGATGACAGGGAAATTTATGAGATATGGCAAATGTCCCTAAAACTTCACCACTTTGTGAAGTAAAAGGTGATGACCAACAAGCTCTAATATTGTAGCTCAAAGCAAAATCTCGAAAATCAGCCCATAATGGATCATTAGCAATATCATTAACAAATACTGTATCTCCTCTATAAGCTGCAGTTCCACAAGAACCACAATTTTCACCAATCATCAAACCATCAACACCTTTAGCAAATTCCTCTGGTATAGTTGGTGCTGCTCCTCCCCGCAGTCGGCGTTTGTCTTGATCTACAACTAAAATTGAGCAATAAGCTCCAGGTAATTGTTGCTCTAATAAAATACACAGATTATTAAAAATTTCATATAAGTTAACTCCAAAGGCAACTTGTTCTAAAACCTGACTTTGGGTATACACTAATGCTTCTGATAGCTTGCGTTCAATTGCGGTAGCTAAAACATGGGTTACAGATTGTAGAAAATGAATATCTTCAGGAGAAAAATCTCTTGCCTCAGTAGCATATACTTCCAGAAAACCTAAAGGTTTAGTCGCACCAGTAATTAGTACACTTAAACCAGCAACACTGTCAGGTGGAGAAGGAATAGCAAAATGTTCTATCTGACAAGCGGCTGTATTGATATTAATAATTTTTTGCCTCTCGTCCAAGATTTTTTTTAATCCTTGATTAATTCCCACATGAATTTCATAAGCATCTGTGGTTAAAGACGATTCTCCAAGACTAGCTACTTTACGCAGAGAATTTCCATCTGAAAGTACTTGCCAAATTCTACTATATTTAATATTTAATATTTGAGATACTAAGGCTACTGTATCTTGGAACAAGTAGGACAAGTCAATTCCTGATAATGCTTTTTGTCCTAGTAAATTTACAGCAGCTGCATAGCTGACATTAGTTGATAAATTATCAATGTTATCCCAGTTGTTTGATTGTTCTGTTTGGCTTGATGTAGGAAAATTTAATTTCATAAAATAATATTATTTTAATGTATATATTCATATTTCCCTAAAAAAGACTCTAAAGTTGATATGATTATCAAAAATTTAAAATTAAAGGCTATTTATCAAGTAAATATTAAATAGGTATTGAGTTAGGTCGAGGGTGAGTATTAAGCGGTTCCATATTTAACTTGCATAATTGGGCGGGCAAGATGCCCACCCCACAATAAATATACAATTTCAGATTATGCAAACTAGATGTGGTTTAGCTTATCTCTAACAGTTACGAAGACGACAAGTGAGCTAATGTACTGCTGTATAAGCCTTCTAGTCCTTAAACAGCTGAGATAAAAGCCTTGTTTGTGGTCAATGCAACCGACCAGTTCCTCGACCTATGCTTGACAATATTCCCAGCAACTATCTATTCTCTAATGTCTTTTCACACCACTAATTTTCAAGACATCACTCATAGTTGCACAGTAATTTGGTAAACCAAAACTGGCGGGATTGATAGCGTTTTCGTAGGTAAAATGGCGATAGTTCATGCAGAATCTATCCCAAGCAGCCATTTGAATGCGGAAGACGGCAATAATTAGATTTGCCAATGATAAAGATAGCGGAAGGCGAAAATAAATCTTTTTACCTAGATAGGCGCAGAGTTGTTCTACGGCTTGGTTAACAGTTAATTTCTCTTGACCTAAAACAAACTTGCGGAATTCATTTCCACTAGAGGGATTTTCAATTAAATATTTGACTGTGGTCGCAATGTCTTTGCCGTGGATAAAGTGGAAACTACCATCGGTTTGCAAAAATCGAATTAAATTGACGTATTTTGTAACTTCAGGAATCCCGGCTGTTAAATGAGAATAGGGTTTATTCGCATCACCACCCAAAACCAAAGTCGGAAAAACTGTAGTAATTTTCGGTGCGATCGCCAGTTTTGGTAGTTCCTGTAAGCAGTGATACTTAGAACTGACGTAATCTGTCCCTATTTCCCCGGCTTCTTTGAGTGGTTGATTGTGATGACTTAAAACGCTAGCCGTAGAAAAATAAATCACCTGTTCGCATTTTTCTGGGTCTAGCAGCTTCAGCAATTCTAGAGTTTTATTGACGTTAATATTAAATGTTTGCTCTCCACCCCAAGCCGTGGCTGTTAGCACCGCCACATCAATTGTTGAGAGTAAGTCAGCGAACTTGCCAATTTCTTGCATATCACCTTGCAATACGGTGATACCTGGACGCGCCTGAAGATTAACTTGGAGTTTACTGGGGTTTCTCACTAGGAGATACAGTTCGTAATCTGTTTCTTGAATTAAGGCTTCACTTATGTAGTGACCTATACAGCCACTTGCACCAGTCACTAAAATTCGTTTCTGACTCATAGAGAGTTTTAAGTTTTATTTATTTAATTTATTTAGTTGTGTGGAATGAATTTTTAGTTCCCAATGTCGCCTCAACATCAGAATATAAATTTTCTTCGTGTCTTGGTGTCTTGGTGGTTAAAAATGATTTTTTCACCACCAAGACACTAAAACACGAAGAAGAAAAATGTACAACAGATTGACAATTGCCTAAACTAGTGCATTAAGTTGCTTTGCTGTTTCAAAGAAGAAAGCAACATTTTCTTCTGGAGTTTCTGGTAGTACGCCATGACCGAGGTTGAGAATATGGCCCCAGTTACCAGCTTTGCGAACAGTATCAAGGATGCGATCGCGAATAAACTGTTTGGAACCAAATAATACACCAGGGTCAAGATTTCCCTGAACTTTCACGTGCTTGCCTAATCTGGCCCTTGCATCTGCCATGTCTACTGCCCAGTCTACAGTCACAATATCCGCACCAGATTGTGCCATTCTTTCCAGCACGCCTGCACTACCGCTAACTAACAAAATTAAGGGTGTGTCGGGGTGGGTTTGCTTGACTTGTTCAAAAACCCGTCGCTGATATGGCAAAGCAAAGGTGTCATAATCTTGAGGACTTAATTGACCTGCCCAGGAGTCGAACATTTGGACAACTTGAGCACCACAGTCAATTTGGTAGCGTGCGTAAACTGCGATCGCATCTGCTAGTTTTTCTAAAAACTGATGCAGAATTGTCGGGTCAGAAAACGCCATATTCTTGATGATGGAATAGGTTTTAGAACCTTTTCCTTCTACTGCATAAGCAGCTAATGTCCACGGCGCACCGACAAAGCCTAATACCGTTGATTGATTCCCTACCTCTTGACGCAACGCCTGCAATATGGTTTTTATAAACGGCAGGGATGCTTCGGGTTCAAAGGGACGCAGGTTATCTACTTGTTCTTGAGTGCGAATGGGCGAGTGAATAATTGGCCCTTTACCTTCCGCAATGTCCATGTCAATGCCTAAACCAGGCAATGGCGTTACAATGTCGGAGAATAAAATCACCCCGTCTGGTTGAAAGGCTCTCCAAGGCTGTAGGGAAACCTCAATCGCTACTTCGGGAATTTCTGAGCGATCGCGGAAAGAAGGATACTTCTCCCTTAAATCGCGATAAGCTTTCATGTACCTTCCCGCTTGTCGCATCATCCATACTGGAGGACGGTCTACTACTTCACCACGAGCTGCCATGAGGAGTCTAGGAGCTGTTGAGGAAACACCCATTTAACACTTCATCCTAAGTCACTTTTTTATGCCACTGTTTAGCTTATCATTCTGAGATCACGCTTTTTCAGGAGGCTGGTCTCACTCTACTCTCTGCTTAACTTAACTTCATATGCAAGCGAATTCCAACACTTCCTCTCCTGCTGCATCGACTCAGAACGCTCCCAAATCCAGAAAGTTTTTGATCCCGCGTTCTCAAACTCGAAGTTTCTTGATCAAATTTACCTTCATGACCTGTGTGGGATGGGTTGTAGGTGGCCTTGCCAGTATAGCTTTAGAAAAGCTGCTAGATAGCGTTTCTCCTGCTTTTTTTCCAGATTCCCAAATGTGGATGAACTTTGCTAACTACCTCAGCAGCGTTGTCTTTGCCTTAATTTTCGCTGCCGATCAAGCCTTGGTAATACGGCAATATGTATCTGGTTGGTGGTGGATGTTAGCTACTAGCATCGGTTGGCTGCTATCTAGTAGCGTTGCTACAGCTTGGATTAACTATATATCATCGATTGCTGCATCTTTTAACGAAACTTTACCTCCTGAGGCGGTGGTAGTTTTAGGATTCTTGTCTACGATTTCCTATATTATTTCCGGTGTTTGGCTAGGACTTTGCCAATGGTTGGTGTTACGACGCTACACAATTAACGCTTGGTGGTGGAATTTTTTGCCAGCAGTTGCCTTCTTCTTCATCAGTACTTTAATTTGGTTGCTTTCTTTATTGCAAAATTTTATTCCCGAAGCCTACCGGACTTCGATATTGTATTGGAATGGGCAAGGATTTACAGCATTCATTCTGGGCTTTATTCCCGCAATTGGCTTGTGTACTTTAAAAAGAAAACAAAACCACAAGAATGTTATTCCTAGTTCATCCTAAGGTTATTAGGCAGCATTTAGCTGCTTATTTCTGATTTATAAGCATAATTTTGATGTCTCAGAATAATTTTTTACAAAATCTTACTAAACCACCAGTTGCTGACCAACACCCAGAAGTTTTAGAGTTACATGGCGATCGCCGCATCGACAACTACTTTTGGTTACGTGATGTTGATAACCCCCAAGTTATAGCTTATTTAGAAGCAGAAAATAGTTATACAGCAGCGATGATGCAACACACAGAATCGCTGCAAACCAAGCTCTACAATGAAATGTTGGCGCGGATTAAAGAAACTGACTTATCTGTGCCTTATCTTAAGGATAATTACTACTATTATTTACGGACTGAAGAAGGTAAAAATTATCCAATTTATTGCCGTAAAAAAGATAATTTATCAGCGCCAGAAGAAATACTTTTAGATGAAAACGAACTAGCTAAAGGACATGAATTCTTTAGTTTAGGCGTATTTGACATTAGCCCTAATCATCAAATTTTAGCTTATTCTGTTGATACTAGTGGTTCGGAGCAATATACTTTATTTTTTCTAGATTTAACCACCCATCAATTATTATCAGAAACTATTCCTGATACTTATTTCTCTTTTGCTTGGGCAAACGATAATCAAACAGTATTTTATACCAAAATTGATGATGCCAATCGTCCCTATCAACTATTTAGCCATATATTAGGAACTACTCCTGATGCAGATGTTCTCCTCTATGAGGAAGCAGATGAGCTTTATCATTTATATGTGGATAAAACTCGTAGCCAAGCATATATTTTGATGAGCTTAAGAAGCAGCATAACTACAGAAGTTCATTATTTAGATGCAAATCATCCTCAAGGGAATTGGCAATTAATTCACCCCCGGACTACGGGAATGGAATACGATGTTGACCATCATAGCGATTACTTTTACATTGTGACTAATGATGAGGCTACTAACTTTAAATTAGTAAAAACCTTAGTCGCTTCGCCCAGTAAAGCCAATTGGCAAACTTTAATTCCCCATCAAGAAGATATTTTGTTATCAGGAATTAGTTTATTTGCAAATCATTTAGTAATTTATGAACGCAAAGGTGGGTTAGAAACTGCGAGAGTAAAAAACCTAGCTACAGGAGAGGAAAGTAATATTACTTTTCCTGAGCCTACCTATGAATTTTATGAAGGCAATAACCCAGAGTTTAATACTACCATTTTGCGTTTTCATTACACTTCATTTATTACACCGCAATCTGTGTTCGATTACAACATGGAAACACAGCAGCGGGAGTTAAAAAAAGAAACAGAAGTACTTGGTGGCTACGACAGAACTCAATATCAAAGTGAGTGGCTCATGGCTACCGCCAACGATGGGACAAAAATTCCTATCTCGATTGTTTACAAACAAGGAATTAAAAAAGATAGCCAAAATCCCTTATTACTTACAGGTTACGGCGCTTACGGTTCTTCTTACCCAGCCACATTTTCCTCAAATCGCCTGACATTGCTAGATAGAGGAATTTTGTTTGCCATTGCCCATATTCGTGGTGGGGAAGAAATGGGACGAAAATGGTATGAAGATGGCAAATTTTTACAGAAAAAGAACACCTTTACAGATTTTATCGCCTGTGCGGAATATTTAATTAATGAAAAATGGACAGCGAGCGATCGCCTAGTGATTACAGGCGGTAGTGCAGGCGGCTTATTGATGGGCGCAGTTATGAATCTGCGTCCCGAACTATTCAAAGCAGTAGTCGCCCATGTTCCCTTTGTCGATATCGTCACGACAATATTAGATACTTCATTACCCCTCTCTGCAATGGAATGGGAAGAATGGGGTAATCCCAACGATCCAGTGTATTACGACTACATGAAATCCTATTCGCCCTACGATAATGTTGAGGCGAAAGATTACCCAGATATGTTGATTACTGCTGGCTTAAATGATTCTCGTGTCAAATATTGGGAACCAGCGAAGTGGACAGCCAAACTCCGAGAACTCAAAACCGATAACAATATTCTCCTGTTAAAAACCAATATGGGTGCAGGACATAGTGGCGCATCTGGGCGTTATGAAAGCTTGCGCGAATTGGCTTTTGAGTATGCTTTTATTTTGGATAGGCTGGGACTAGGGACTGGGGACTAGGGACTGGGGATGAAGGGGATGGGGGAGACATGCAATTCCAAATTATGTCTTGTTCCCTCTCACAAACACCCAAGGCTCAACACCCAACTATCTATCTTTGTTATTATCCCAAATTAGTTCTAACCGTTCTTGAGCTGTTTTTAACGCTTGTTCCGCATTAGATTTACCCATTAGCGTAGACTCAATTGCTCTACCTAGACTATCAGAAAGACGACTATAGCCAGCAATAGTTGGTCTAGCATTAGCTACAGGCATTTGATCCATAAATACTTTTAACCAAGGCTTTTGTTGCAGGTATTGCTGATAAGCAGCACTTTCGGCGGATTTAATATTCACAGGTAAAAAACCTGTACCTATACTCCATTCTGTTTGAAATTCTTCGCTTAAAACATACTCTAAAAACTTGAGTGCAGCTTTTTCTCTTTCTGGTGTTGTCTTCATCACATACAGGTTTCCACCACCTATTACTGTAGCTTGGCTTGTATTTGCAGGTATGGGAAATACTGCATAATCAACATCAGACTTTGTAATATAAGTCCAGGGGCCTGTAATTTGCATCGCCACACGCCCTGCAATAAAAGCATCCTCTTCATAACCCCGTTCTGGAGGAGAAAGAGTTGCTGAACCATCTTTTAAGAGGTCTTGCCAAAATTGTAAGGCCGCGATCGCCCCAGAGTTAGTTAAATTAGGTTGATTATTTGTTAATATTTCGCCGCCAGCACTCAATAGAAAGGGAAACCAACTAAAAACTGTCCATTCTCCTTTTCCTAAAGGTAGTAACATTCCGTATTGTTCTGGTCGGTTGTCACCATTACGATCTATAGTTAGTTTTTTGGCTACTTGTCGTAATTCTTGCCAAGTTTTGGGAGTTTGGGTAATTCCCGCAGTCTGGAACAGCTTAGGGCGGTAAAAAATGCCGATATTACTGGTGTAAAGAGGAACTGACCACAAGTGACCGTCCAATTTTAATTCATTCAGCGCATTGGGAATTACTTCCGACTTGAGCGGTAATTTGTCTAACCAATCTTCTAAAGATTTGACTGCTTTTAGTTCGACAAACTGACCTGTCATTTGGGGATAGAATGTCAAGATATCTGGAGATGAATTACCAATAACTGCTGTAAGTATCTTGGGTAATTGTTGGTCTAGTTCACCGGCAAAAATAGATTCTACTTGTATATCACTATGAGTCTTATTAAATTTATTTACTAGTTTTTGAAATACTTCCCGATTTACAGGGGGGTTAATACCTTGCCACAATGTTAAATGAATAACATCGTTGGCTTTTTGTACTGAATTATGGCAACCATATAACAATACTAGACATAAACTGAGTATGCTCCCTAGAAGTAGAAGCTGCCGTACAAACACATGTAATCGACAAAAATAACTAAGAATTTGAGATATCAAAACTTTCATCTTTCATACCAAATAGTTAGCTAGATGAGGAAATTGTCTCTAAAAAACTCTTAGTCACACTAGTTTCTCCTCTTGTATAAAGATAGGTCTGTGGTTCAGTAAGTTTTTCAGTTTTGAATACTTTTTCGGCTCTACACCAAAACTCTGTATCTTCTACATAAGGAATATCATTAAATCCTTTCAGTTCAAAAAATACATTTCTTTTGCCAAAAAATGTTGGCCCTACTACGCATTCTTTAAGATTAATAGTCTGGTCTTGATTAAAATAATCTACTACCCAAATATCTTCTTCTGTTGCAAATCCACCTTCTATTAAGTCAAGATCGGGATGAGCTTTCATATATTCGAGTCGTGACTCTAAATGATTTGGTTGGTATGCGTCGTCACTATCAATAAAGGTTATATATTTACCAAATGATGCTTGAATACCAGCATTTCTAGCATAACCAGGTTTTCTATTTTTATGTTTAAAATAACGGATATTATTGAATTTTTGGACATAGATATTGACAATCTCAAAAGTGTTGTCCTCACTACCGTCATCAACTACAATCAATTCCCAATCTTGAAAAGTTTGATTGATAATACTATCAATGCATTTATTTAAATATTTGGCTCTGTTGTAGGTACATAAAACTATTGATATTTCCGGAATTGGTGCAAACATTACACTATTGATATTCATAAATAGATTTTCCAAATTAAGAGAAGTAGTTAGTTATTATTTAGTCTAATTGTATAGCAACTATACAATTAGCAACAAGATAATCCGGTTGAGCCATAAAAATAACCATGCTTAGTGTACCTGTTTTTTGGCTCAAATGAAGCATATTTAATGAACTTGGGTAGATTTATTTTAGCCAGTCATTGTAACTTCACCGATGAAATTATTCCCTGTCAGTTTCAAACAACTTTGAGCATTAAAGAGAAGTATGTTTTCTGCCTTAAGCAATCTGACTAGATGAGAAGCTATCTATATCTACATATAGGAATCCGATTTGATTATTGAAAAATCTAAGTATATGTAGGGTGCGTTACACTTCGTGATAACGCACCGTATTCTCAGCTTTGGTGCGTTGCGCTACGCGACAACACAACGCCAGTTGCTATAACGGAGGGAACCTCCGCAACGCACTGGCTCCCCTACGTCTAGTTCAGAAATCAAATATGAATCCTATATAAAATCTTTTGTACTTTGTATATTGCTCAATAATCTCATACCAGTGCAAAATACTCTAGTACAAGCAGGCTGTACGCTTACCAGGAAGCGTAGCGTCTTTGCCGGAGAAGTATCAAGGCTAAAGTTTGAAACTAAAAGTTATATGCTATGAGCTTTTTGCAAATTGAGAATCCTAGCTATACTTCCGCCATCATCTACTAGCTTCTGTAATCCAAAGTGTTGTATTGCAGTTTGTAACTATTTTGTGCAACCCCAAGGACTATTCCTTTAGACTGAATCTCAATTGGAAAGATTGGGTTCAAGACAAATGCATTCGGTAAATATATTTTGTCATGAGTTTGTAGTTGCTGTGTCCTTTGTTGCTTGTATTGTGGGTCTATTTTTACTTGGGGATGGCAAACAGCAAAAGGATGAAATGGAAGAAACAGAGCAGATTCTTCTCAGAATGAGCTTCTCGTACTGGTTAGTTTACTGTATTGCTTTTGGCGTTGAAAAAGTCATGGTACCTAGCTGGGAACCCATGCTGATGACTTTAAAAATTACTACAGCTTTGTCATATTTTTTAACATTTTCTTGTATCCTCAGTTTGCCACTCCACAGATTTGCAGTACATCAAGTAGAAGAATAGTTGAGAGCCAACAGTGCATAGTCGGTTAACTATGGACTATTGACTACTGTAATCGTTAAATTTTCATGGCGATCGCGATCGCTTCTAAGAGGCTATCTTGATCTAAAGTCGTCAAGATAAATACCTCCTGTACAGTTTTTCCTTGACGGGCAATAACTTTATAACCCCCACGGATGGGTACGGATATACGCAGTTGTAATTTAGGAGCATGACCTCTAACTCGCCCAATTACGCCTGGGGTAACAGTTTGAATTCCTGGCTGCTGACACAGACGTTCTAATATGGGGATGAGGCCATCTATGTGGGTTGAGTGATTCCAGACGAGTCTACCATCATTGGGTTTGCCCATTCTAGTTAAGCTGCCTCTAGAGGAGCCATTGTTAAACCCGCCCGTCGTAGTTGCTGGTGATAGAGTTCCGCTGGTTCTTGCGGCCCTACCCAAACGATCGCTTGACCCTCAAAATGGATTTGGTTGGTCAAGTCCCACGCTTGATCGCTGCTCATTCCCGGAATATATTTCATCAAACACTCCGCCACGTGCTGAAATGTATTAAAATCATCGTTCAAAACGATTACTTTGTAATTTGGATAATGCTTGCGGGTAACTTGATTAGACCGTTCAGGAGCTATAGTTGGTGTTGTTGAAAGTCTAGTCACCATAAAACAGTTAATCAACTAATTTGTACAAGACTACAAATAACTAGTTTAGTTCATCCTCCAAAGTCAAGAGTGCAACTTTGGATTCAGAAATATTAGTAATTTTATTGACAAAATTTTATAGATGTGTTCGTTAGTTACATATTGATAGAAAGTGAATAGATAACAGGTAACAAGCTGAAAATCATGGCTTGCAAGGGGTAAGAGTTTAAACTTCCCCTTGTCTTAAATAGTACAACGAAAGCGCAGCGAGATCAGCTGTTTGCTGTACCAACCACTTCAAATGCGATCGCCATTGCTGCTAATTTCTTAGTATCAATTCCCCGCACACCGTTAGGAAGTTGAATCCCTTCAACATTAATCGCGCCCCGAGTACCAGCATCTAGGTCATTTAGTAAACTATTTGTCACATCTAATAATTCATTAGTCACAGCTATCGGCGCACGCGTATTTTCGACTCCGCGAGATTTGGCAATTTCTTTTAAGGCTTTGAGAGAATTTCGCAGTGGTGTAGTGCTAGCAACAATTAAAGCTTCCGATACTCCTAAAGGTTCGCCAATCACCAGTTTGAAGGTATCGCCAGCAGAAGGAATAACTAACTTTTGTTTAGCTTCTACCAAAGCTGCATCTTCCGCAGCTGACCAATTATTAGGAAAGATAATCGCCATTTCACCTTGGGCATCAATTACCAAAATACTTATATATAGTGGTTGCGATTCGTTATTTTGAATTTGAAAAGCAATTTTTGTACCCAGGGGTAACTTTTGCAAACCTGAGTTAGCAGTTTTGCTGGATGTCCCCAAATCTACTTTTTGAATTCCACGAATGGGGAAGGTTTCGCCTAATATTTCTTGACTACCGACAACATTCATCGTCGCAGTTACATTAATTCGCGATGAATTAGTATTGCCCAGCATTTGCTTGACAATCCGCGCTGCTAGTAGGGACTTGAGTTTAGGTTGTAAGCGAGTGACAGCCGCACTCACCGTTTCGTTACTCGTACCAAAAGAACTAGCAATAATTTGTGTAAGTCCTGGTAAAAACAAACCAAAACTACCCACCGCAGGTAAATTCGGAAGGCGACTTTTTTGTAATTCCTGAGATTTGGCTTCAGTCATGCGACCAAAAATATATTGCACCTCTTGTCTTCCCAAAGCCTTGGCTTCAATGCGGGGAATCGCTTGTAAAGCTTGTTTAGCTTGTTGAGTGTTATTTCCTAAAGAGTCATCTAGCCCAATTTTTAAAGTTAAATCATTGGGAATGCTGCGAATTCGTTCTTGTAAGAGTGCGCCTGGTTGGAGTGGTTGCTTTTTTTGGGTAGCTTTGAGGAGTTTACCTTGTCCTGTTAACCCTTGACGAGACTGCAACTGAATGAGTCCGCGATCGCCACCTTTACTATCCAATACTGTAAAAATCGCATCTTGTTTAAATGCTTCCAGGCTTTCGGAATCTAGCCCACCCAACCACAATTTTACTTGCTCACCATTGACTTGAGTGACTACCGCCTCAGCGGAGACTGTGGGCGTGCGCGTAAAGTAAATAGGTGCGCGAGTATTTTCTTGACTAAAGTTTGATTCTAATTCTGGTTCTTGAAAATTGCCTGATTGTCTAGCAAAGATAGTTGTACTACGGCTAATATTAGCGATCGCGCGATTAATTGCTTCATCCCCTGGTTGTTGCCAAAGGTACTGAGTAAATAAATAAGTAAAAGCCCCAGCGTTAAAATCATCAAAAGAAGCATCAGCCGCATATTGATCGCGTTTAGCGCTGGCGATGACTACGCCTTTAGCAACAGCTTTTCTCCTCAGTTCAATAAACTTTTGTGGTGACAGTCCCAGTTTTCCTAACCATTGACGCTGATATTCCAATTCCGCCGTACTCGGTAGGAGTTTTTCACCACCATCGATGGAACGCACCCGAAAATTCCCCCGCTTTGCACCACCCGCATGACAACTATCTAATACCACAGTCACATTTTCTGTTTTCAATGCAGACATTAGTAAAAACAATGTATGCCCCATAATATGCTGCACCTGGCCCCCTTGCTGAGGATAGCCTGGTGGTAAATTACCATCAATCGGAACCAAAGTACTGTTGAGTCCATCTTCCGTGTCGCGATCGCGATCGCGTACCCGCGAACCATGTCCCGAAAAATGGAATACCACCACATCCCCAGGCTTGGCTTGCTTAATTAAATGTTCTTCAAATGCTGTCAGTATGCCTTTACGGGTGGCTTGTTGGTCGGTCAAAGTTAAAATATCTTGAGGATTAAAGCCAAAACGGTGAATTAATAATTCGCGTTGCAACTGTACATCATTCACACAACCATAGAGTTCCGGTATACCCTTATACTCATTAATTCCCACAAGTAGGGCTAACTTACGCTTTGTACTTTGGGCTAAGACTTGGTGATAGCGTAAGCCTTGCTCCATAATATCCCACTGGCTTAAACCCAACGTTGCTAAAGCAGACCCAGCAAATTGCAAAAAGTGTCGGCGTTTCATATCAGCCATTATTCACTCCTCTCATGAAATTGTGATTTCTTAGCAATAAGACTCAAAAATCACAGTAATTTATCCCAGTAGTGCCATAAAAGGGAGATGAGGGGACTGGGGAACTCGGGGCCCCCTCTGGGGATAAGGGGTAATGGGGATTAGGGACTGGGGATTAGGGACTGGGGATTGGGGACTGGGGATTAGGGACTGGGGACTGGGCAATACGGTTCGGATAAGTATTTTGCATCTCTCTCGTGATTTGGGAAAAGGGTAATGGGAAAAGGGTAAGGGTCAATTCAATCCTTTTCCCCTTTTCCCTTTCCCCCTTAACCGAACTGTATTGGGGGACTGGGGACTGGGGATTAGGAAATGAGGGAGATGAGGGAGAAACAGCAATTACCAATTACCAATTACCAATTACCAATTACCAATTACCAATTACCCCATGCCCAATGCCCCATGCCCCATGCCCTAAGTATTATTACGTGTTTATAAAATCTAATCTTTAAAAGAATGTTAATAAAAAAAAAGAATGTAACAGATTCTCCAGTAAATATAAAAGATTTGGAGAAGAAGCAAAACGCCGAAATCTATCCCTAGAAAGATGTTTGCTCAGGTGTTGTTATTTACCGTGGAATAACTATCAGTAATCTTGTAGTGAAGCCTTAGGAGATAATTGCCGCCAAAATCAGCTTTTTCAAGCAATTTTTTCCTTAAAAGCCATTAACATAACTTTTGCCATAAAAACTGGTGATTTTCCGCAATTGTCACCAGGACGATCACGTGCAGATTGTTTAATCTTTAACTATACTGCTAGCACGCTTGTATAGTAACTCCTCCTATGGCTCCCAAGTTTAACAAGATTAAATTTCCACTTTGGCATTATCTCAATCAGCCCTTATTTTGTAATCACACTAAATTAATATGGAATCCTTATATCTTCGCCGCTATCTGGCGAATCCAGCTTCTAGAAAGATGCTGGAATAAAGAGTGTGATGCTAAGGGCCCGCAACAGCATTAAAAGGGACTGGGGACTGGTGACTGGTGACTGGGTACTAGGAATTAGGAATTGCAAAGAAAGAGGATAAGGTAGAAAAACTCAGCACTCAGCACTCAAGTTGAAACTAAGTAAGTTGGTGTAAATTAACCCAACTATGTTACGAAACGTAATAGGCTTGAAACCTTTACCAATGACAAATGACAAATGACAAATGACAGCCCTAACTAGTTATCTTTAAATGCACTGCCCTACTTAAGCCTCGTCTAAGTAGCGAGGCTTTTTGCCGTCTAGTAAAGCACTGACAGTCATATCGCCCATGACATTGAGGGCTGTACGGCAGCGATCCAAAAACCAATCGACTGTAACTAACAAAGCTATATACTGGGTCGGTAAGCCAACGGAAGTAAATACTAAGGTCATCGTTACGAGTCCGGCATTAGGAATACCCGCAGCGCCGACGGATGCAAAAATAGATGTTAAGACGACTATTAACTGCTGTCCTAAACCTAAATGTTGACCCAATATTTGGGAAATATATAATGCAGACATCGCTTCATAGAGGGCGGTACCGTCATTATTAAAGTTTGCGCCTACTAATGCGCCTAAAGAAGCAGAAGATTCTCTTAAACCGATTTTAGTTTGCAACACTTCAAAGGTAATAGGCATTGTCACCGTTGAGGAAGAGGTGGAAAAAGCTGTCAAAAATGCATCAGAACCACCCTTGAGAAATGCGATCGGGTTAACCCAAGAGCCGATTTGTACCCTAGTGAGATAGTAGCAAGCTTGTAAAAACAAGGCGACTAGTACGGCGACGATAAACGCCGCTAAAGATTGGAAGGGCGCAAAACCTTTTTCGGCGACAGTTTTAGCCACAATTCCAAACACGGCCAAGGGAATTAAAGCTATTACCCAGTTGAGAATGCGGATTACCGCTTCAAATAAAATGCCGATGACATCTTCAATTGGTTGGTATGCTGTTTTACCTTCAACGATTTGTTCTGATTTTAATGCCCGCAGCACAATTCCAAAAGAAAGGGCAATCACAATGAGTTGGATAACGTTATTATCGACTAGTGGCTTGAGGATAGCATCAGGGACGGCATCTTTAAATAAACCCCAAGGATCGAGACTTGCTGTAGGTGCTTGTGTATCGGTGGGGGCTGTTAAATTTCCCCAACTCCCAGGGTGCAAAACATTAGCTACCAACAGCCCGATTAAAATCGCTGCGGTAGTATTAGTTAACAATAGTACTGCTAGCCGTCTACCGGCTGTTCCGGGGATATTTGTAGTCATGAAGGTATGCAGCACTGCTACCAAAATGAGGGGTGTAGCTAGGGCGCGTAAAGCCTTCAGCACCAATTCTGCAGGAATTGCTAAGTTAGTAATCAAAGTAGCATTACTTGGGCTGGGATTCCCCGCACCTAGGGCAATTCCTAAGCTGACAGCCAGCGCTAGGGCGACGACAATCTGCAATGTCAGAGGGATACGCAGCCACCAAGGACGGGTTTTGGTCTCTAGAGAAGTAATACTCTCTGGTTCAGTCATTGCTTAATTTAGGGTAACTCTACTGCTGTAACTATTTAAACATCACTTGCGGAAGTGAAAATTCTGCAAACGCGTTAATCTAAGATCCCATTGCTTTCTTAAGTGAATCCTACTCCAGGGGGTATTTTTTCTTTCCTGAGAGATATTGTTGGCTTGTGGTTGGAGACTGATATGTCCTTTGTTCCTTTGCATATTCACAGTGACTATAGCTTGCTTGATGGTGCCAGTCAGCTGCCGGAGTTGGTTGATCGCGCGATCGCCCTGGGGATGAAAGCGATCGCGCTTACCGATCATGGTGTGATGTATGGCGCGGTGGAATTGATCAAAATCTGTCGTAGCAAGAATATTAAGCCCATTCTTGGCAACGAAATGTATATCATTAATGGCGATATTGAAAAGCAAGAACGCCGCCCCCGTTATCATCAAGTTGTCTTAGCTAAAAATACTAAAGGTTACAAAAATTTAGTCAAATTAACTACTATTTCTCACCTCAAAGGTGTACAAGGAAAAGGCATTTTCTCTCGCCCTTGCATCAACAAAGAATTATTAAAAGAATATCATGAAGGTTTGATTGTTACTAGTGCTTGTTTGGGGGGAGAAGTTCCCCAAGCAATTATGAGTGGTAGACCAGATGCAGCCCGTAAAGTTGCTCAATGGTATAAAGATGTATTTGGTGATGACTATTATTTAGAAATTCAAGACCACGGTTCCCAGGAAGACAGAATTGTTAATGTAGAAATTATTAAAATTGCCAAGGAATTAGGTATTAAATTTGTTGCTACTAATGATTCGCATTTCATTTCTTGTTATGACGTAGAAGCACACGACGCTTTGCTATGTATTCAAACAGGGAAGCTGATAATTGAAGAAAATCGGATGCGTTATAGCGGCACAGAATATCTCAAATCTGCCGAAGAAATGCATCTCCTATTTCGCGATCATTTACCAGATGATGTGATTGCGGAAGCTGTGGCGACTACTGAAGAAGTAGCAGATAAAGTTGAGCCATACCAGATTATGGGTGAGCCGCAAATTCCCACTCCACCGATTCCTTCTGGTCATACTGCTGATACTTATGCTGAAGAAGTTGCATGGAGTGGACTTTTAGAAAGATTAAATCGTAAATCCCGCAACGAAGTCGATTCAACCTACAAAGAAAGGTTGGAATACGAACTCAAAATGATTCAACAAATGGGATTTTCCAAATACTTTTTAGTTGTTTGGGATTATATCAAATTTGCGAGAGATAATAATATTCCTGTGGGGCCTGGACGTGGTTCGGCTGCAGGTTCATTAGTCGCCTATGCCATGCGAATTACTAACATTGACCCGGTACATCATGGGCTACTATTTGAGCGTTTCTTGAATCCCGAACGGAAATCCATGCCTGATATTGATACGGATTTCTGCATTGAACAAAGAGATAAAGTTATTGAATATGTCACAGAGAAATATGGCGCTGATAAAGTTGCTCAAATTATTACCTTTAACCGTTTAACTTCCAAAGCTGTATTAAAGGATGTAGCCAGGGTATTAAATATTCCCTACGGGGAAGCAGATAAAATGGCAAAATTAATTCCTGTGGTGCGGGGGAAACCAACTAAGTTAAAAGTGATGATTTCTGATGACACCCCAGAACCAGAATTTAAAGCCAGATACGATAATGATGAGCACGTTCGCCATTGGATTGACATGGCGATGCGAATTGAAGGTACTAACAAAACCTTTGGTGTTCACGCCGCAGGTGTGGTAATTTCTGCCGATCCCCTTGATGAAATTGTGCCGCTACAAAGAAATAACGACGGTTCTGTAATTACCCAGTATTTCATGGAAGACCTGGAATCAATGGGTTTGTTAAAGATGGACTTTTTGGGTTTGCGGAACTTAACTCTAATTCAAAAAACTTTAGATTTAATTGAAGAAACTAAAGGTTATCGTGTCGATCCAGATGAAATTACAGGTCAAGAAAGAAAAGCTCAAAAAATATTAGCTAAAGGTGAGCATAGTACTCTACCTAAAGATGTACAGAAAGCTTATGAATTATTAGAAGCAGGAGAATTAGAAGGAGTATTTCAGTTAGAATCCTCCGGGATGAAACAGATAGTCAGAGATTTAAAGCCTTCTAATATTGAGGATATTTCTTCGATTTTGGCATTGTACCGACCAGGCCCATTAGATGCGGGACTGATTCCTAAGTTTATTAACCGTAAACACGGACGGGAAGCAATTGATTATGAAAGTGTGATTTTAGAACCAATATTAAATGAAACCTATGGCATTATGGTCTATCAAGAGCAAATTATGAAAATTGCTCAAGATATGGCTGGATATTCCTTAGGACAAGCCGACTTGCTGCGGCGCGCTATGGGTAAAAAGAAAGTTTCGGAGATGCAAAAACAGCAAGAAAAGTTTATTGATGGTGCTACTAAAAACGGGGTGAAAAAGCAAGTAGCTGAGAAATTATTTGAGGATATGTTGAAGTTCGCCGAATATTGCTTAAGCTATGATACAGAAGTTTTGACTGTAGAATATGGCTTAATTCCTATTGGCGAAATTGTCGAAAAACGCTTAGAATGTAGCGTTTATAGTGTTGATATTAACGGTAATGTTTATACTCAACCGATAGCGCAGTGGCATCATCGTGGTCAACAAGAAGTTTTTGAATATGCTTTAGAAGATGGTTCGATTATTCGAGCAACAAAAGACCATAAATTTATGACTACTGATGGTCAAATGTTACCCATTGATGAAATTTTTGAACGAGGATTAGATTTGTTGCAAGTTCCCCATTTACCGGAGTAATACTAAATCAAATAATGTTGGCGACCCATCAATATATTCTAGAGGGCAAGGCATTGCCTTGCCCCTACAATCTGTCGCATTCTTTTTTCAATTTGGGATAATTCTTTATTGCTGTTGTTGATGGTGAATTTGCATCAGCTATTTGGCCAATTAATTCCCAAGTTTGCTTAAATATCGTTCCTACCCCACAAACCTACAAGTGCGGCTATACCCAAGGCTGCAAATGCTAACGCACCCCATTTTAGTGGCGGATTCATATCCAAACTTTCCAAGAAACTGGGTATAGATAAGTTCCTAAAGTCGCCTTCAACTTTGTCATAGCCTGCAATTGGCTCAAAAACATTATTTGGCGCATCTTCAGATTTTGGTTCGTTGGTACGCTGTCCTTGAAAAGCGATCGCTAATAACAGAGAATCAGCTAAAGGTGGGGAAATCCGTTGCAGAAAATCTAATATCTTACCCGCATCCCCAACTACAAAATCACGGGTAGGATGTTCCGCCGCATACAGAATTGCATCAGCAACCAAACTAGGTTGATAATATGGCGGTACTCCTGTCGGCTTCACCCCTAGTTTAGTGGCAACTTTATTATAAAAAGGTGTATTGATTGTTGCAGGCAGGATAGAGGTAACGCTAATAGGCCATTTTTCGTGTTGTAATTCCACCCGTAAAGCATCTAGGAAGCCTTCTAAACCATGTTTGGCTGTAGAGTAAGGGCTTTGTAGTGGGAGACTGCGCCTACCTTCCATTGAAGAAATATGAATTAACGCCCCACGTCCCGTTTGTTTGAGATGAGGTAGCGCCGCCATTGCACCATATACCTGTCCCATCAAAGTAACATCGACAACTCTGGCGAATTCCTCTGGTGTAATTTTCTCAAAAGGAGCAATCACACCAGTAGCAGCCGCGTGAACCCAAGTATCAAGCTGTCCATATTCTGCTACAGTTTGATCTGCGATCGCCTTTACCTGCTCAAAATCGCTAACATCAGCAACTACATACTTGGCCACACCACCCAAACTCTGAATTTCTTCCACCAGGGACTTTAGCCCTGGTTCACTACGCGCAGCAACTACTACCTTTGCACCACGTTGGGCAAACTTTAGCGCTGTATCACGCCCAATCCCACTAGAAGCACCAACGATTGCTACCACCTGTTGACTAATTGGCTTTAATTGCATAGTTAATTATTGTTAACTTACCTTCCTTTTAATCAATAGGTGTGTTTTGTAATTGCTTCATCCCTCGGTAGGCTTAGGTGGGGGATTGGGGACTGGGGACTGGGGACTGGGGATTGGGGATTGGGGACTGGGGACTGGGAAAAGCAACGGGGTAGGGAACAAGGGGAGAAAGAATTAATGACAAACACCAATTACCAATTACCAATTACCCATTACCAAATGACAAATGACAAATTAATTTCGCCACAAAGCTATTCCACCTAATAAACCGGTGATATTAGGGATGAGTTTGACATTTAAGGGTAGCTGGAGATTTACTTTCACAGCTTCACCGCCGCCGATGTAGAGGCAATCATAATTAAACAGATGTTGCAAAGATGCGATCGCCTTTTCTAAACGCCGATTCCATTTTTTCTCACCAATGTTTTCTAACGCCGCCCGCCCAAGCTGTTCTTCGTAAGTCTCGCCTTTACGGAACTGATGATGTCCCATTTCCATATTTGGTACGAGTTTGCCATCGATAAATAACGCCGAACCAAAGCCTGTACCCAAGGTAATTACCAATTCTAAGCCTTTACCTGCGATCGCCCCTAGCCCTTGCATATCTGCGTCATTAATTACCCTGACAGGCTTATGTAACTGTTGTGACAAGGCTGTTTGTAAATCAAACCCAATCCAATCGCGATCTAAATTTACTGCTGTTTCCGTCACTCCATAGCGCACTACACCCGGAAAGCCCACAGAAACCCGATGATATTCACCTTGAGAGGCGGCTAAAACGACAATCGCATTAATTACAGTGTCCGGTTTCGCAGGTTGCGGTGTCTCTAAACGTGCTCTCTCTGTTAAAGGATGTCCTGTAATATCCAGTACCATTGTCTTCACACCGCTACCACCAATATCAACTGATAGAGTGCGAATTGAGCCGTTATCATCAACCATTGCAGTTTTCTCCTAGCTAGAGTGTATTCTTTGGCTATTATGCGCTGCTCTATCTTGGTCATACCCAGAAGTTTTGAGAGTCTTAACAAGCTAGGCTAAAACACATAAGCTAATGCGCGTCTAAATTGCATAACTACTAATCAGGGCTGTTAACTGTTGACGGTTAACCGTTGACTGCCAACCGTCAACAGCCCTTACGATGGATTGTGCAACTTAAAAGCAGAATAGCTTAGTCATTGATCAACACTCATCAAGGTTGTTCTTTGTCATTAGTCATTGGTCATTTGCATTGACAAAGGCTGAAGCTATTCCAGATGGAATTTGTTTAGATGGCTGGAAATTCAGGTAGATAGGATAGAGAAATAACTATAATTTGTATCTAATCTAGTGTATATACTTGATAATGGCTATTAACTTTGTATTGTTAGTTACCGAATAAAAAGAATTTATAAGCTGCCAGTAAAATTACTGTAAAGTCAGAAAAATTACGAGACAAATTACACTCTCGTTTGATAATCTTACACAAGAGTCACTTAAGTAAATTCACTTGACTCACTGAAGCGACTTAGTAACTTAATTTATAAGGAACAAATCAATGACTTTCAATACAAAGATTGCTGTTGCTCTATTTGCAGCTTCTGCTGGCGTTTTCGGCGTTTCTTCTCATGCATTCGCAGGTGAAGGTGGCGCTGCTGGTTCTGCCGCTTTCTCAGTTGACAGCAGTAATGGCAAACTTACAGGTGCTGCTGAAACAGCAGCTGTAGGTAAAAATAATGCTGCTGCAACAGCTACAAACGTTTCTATTGGAGGATTTCAAAGCAATACAGCAACTGCGGTTGGCAGCGCTGGAAAGATAACTGTCACAATTCAGAATAGTGATGCTCTTGAGGATATTAATATTAGCGGAGTCGTCAGTAAAATCGAAGCTGGTGTAGACAGAAAGCTTGGTACAGCGCAAAAAAACCAGTTAACACATCAATCGGAATTGAACCGAGGCAATCCCAATCTTGTGACAATTGGTCAATAGCCATAACTAATTCATCTCCAATTACTGAGATAAAAAATTCAGATAATAAAATAACTAACGCTCAATTTGATACTCCCAGCATTATAGGTGAACCAGAGTTTACCCAAGTTAAAGATTTAGATCCTAAATCAACTGCTATTCAAAGTTGTTCACCCAGAATTATTGCAGAACCAGAATTTACTAAAGTTGCAGATTTAGAATCTCATCATCATCTATCTTGCAATTTGAAGAAGCTAGAGGAAAGCCAAGCCAATAATTTAGTAAATAATTCGGCTATTGCACAGAATATACCACCATCTTCTGATTCCCTACAAAAAGATTCAGAATATATTAAGCCTCCTCGGATAATACCTAACAATAAAATTAATACTTTTTTAACCACAATGCCATTTAATGGCAGAAGTATCAACCATTTAACTAACGCAGATATTATTTTTAGTAATAGCTTTAGCGCTAATCAAAATACTGTATTTGATGTTAACGCTATCTTCAATATAAATAGTCAAATAGAACAAAGCTTAAGCAAAAAAAATATTTTTACCCTAAGGCAAACAGGTAGCTATATACAACTACAAACTGTAAACACCAAAAAAGATGTTACAGTTACTTTTACAGAACCAAGAACTTTATTAGGTACAGAAATTCAATTAAGCTTGACTGGAACTTGTGTTTTTCCTGGTAGTAATCCAGATAATCAATGTACATTCACCCCTGGACTGGTCACAAATCGCAATGCAATAGATCCAGACACTTTACTACCAACAGCAGTTTTTCTACCTTCTCAATTAGCAGATGTAGTTACACCAGAATCACTAGCAGCAATTCAACAACCAGGGTTTCAACAAGGATTTAATGGTCAAGAAGTCGGTGTGAATGTATTTTTTCCTAATTCTGGTTATACATTTGGTAATCTCCAATCGGATAAGGTAACTATTAAAAGAATTGAAAATTATGAAAATACGCCTGTAGGAATTTATTCTACAGTCAATCAAGTTGTTAAAGCCAATGCTCAAGAAGCTGTGATTGGTCGGACAGTTCGCGGTTTAACAGTAATGGCTGATGATGACAATAGATTATTAAATACAGGCGCACAGTTAGCAAGCATATTTTTACCAGATGCGAATCCTAGCTTATCTGCTAGTTCCAGTCCTGCTAATCAAAACATTAATAAAAATCTATTTTTTGCCGCCAATAATGTATGGATACCAACAAACAGCTTTACTTTTTATCATGCAGGTATTGGTAGAGCTAGAACACCAAAACCTCGAGAGCAAACACCAGCTTCTACTTTTAATAGTATCTGGATTGGCTCTTCACCAATATCTAAATATACTAGCTATAGTAAGTCTCGTTATGAAATTTTGGCTCCTCGTAGAGTAGTTAGTGCAGCAGGTTCAGAAGGCGGCGCAGGTTCTAATGTCAGCCTTTTATCATTAGTTAATGACCAAAGTTTTTCTACAGCCACTTTAAAAGATTATTATGCTCAAATATATTTAACTATCTATAATCAAGATGTTGATTATCTTAGTGTTAATACATTAACAGAAGAAAAAATATATTATCCCCATATTAGCTTTAGCGGTAATATTACAGGGAATGAAAATATTTGGCGTTACTATGTTGGAATTATTGGTGCTGATGATCTAAAAGCTTATATCGGCACAGATTTTACCAGGAACACATTGGATGGATGGACTTTTTCTGCTGGTGCGATCGCCTACGCTAATCCTGATAATGAATATTATAGTCAAGTACAAGGTAGCATTAGCAAAAGTATTAACTTAAATTCTCGTACTAATCTGCTACTATCTGCATCTATGAATTATGCCTTAGATGGCGAAACACCAGTTGGTAATATTGTCATTAATTCAATTAAGAATTCATTGGTTGTTAGTGCTAGAGCTAATATAGGTAATATTTCTCTAGGGTTAACAAATAATTTTGGTAATATACTACCCAATTCTTCGCAAACTAGTTTGACAACAGATTTAACAGTTACATTGAACCAAAACTTTCAATTTTCTGCCTACTACACACCTATTAACGAAAATTATACTCGTTCTGTTTATGGAGCTAGCGCGCTCTTAAGAATAGGTGATAACAATAAATTTTCTATTCTCAGTCTCTCCTGGACTAATAATGAATTTATCTTTGGCAAAGATGCTGACGGCAATCAACTCAGCGATAGTAATAATACATTTTTCATCTTATTAAGAAGTAATTTGTAATAGTGGAGATATAACCCCGGCTTATTGCAGAATTAGAAATACTATCTGCTCATGAAATACCGTTAATATAAAATTAACATTGAAAAAATTTGTAAAAATTCATAGGAAATAAATTCAAACCCTAAATAAAATTGGTGCAGCCTTATGAACTAAAGTCATTATTGGTCGAATCTGCAATAAATCATCATCTGAACTACCCAAAATCGCCATTATATAATGGCACATCATAAAATTTAAACTTTTGGTCTACTGTTATTATCGTTAAACCTTCTACCAAAGCCTGAGCAATTAACATCCTATCAAAAGGATCTCTATGATGCATTGGCAAATCAGCTACCTTGATTCCATGTACTAATGTCATAGACAAAACTTCAAACCGACTAAAGCGCAAAGCCTCCTCCAAATTACTAGGAACAATTAACTTTCCTAAAGATTGTTTAATCGAAATCTCCCAAGCACTAATTGCACTGACAAAAATTAAATTCTTAGGATTAGTAATTACCTCTCGTACCTGATTGGAAAGCTTAGAATCATTTTCTAAAAACCATAACAAAATATGAGTATCTAACAGAAAACTCATTACTCATCCCCATAGAAAGTAGCAATCACCTCTTCTGAAGTCTCATCAAAATCATCAGCAATCTTAACTTTACCCTGCCAAAAACCTGCAACCCTTGGCTCTAAGGCATCATTTAAACCAACCTTAGCAACCGTAGGTTTTTCTTCTGAAGATAAAGGCAAAACTTTTGCCAAAGGGACACCTTGATGAGTTAGCGTAACTTCAACATGATTTTGGATATCTGATAATAAATCAGCCAAATTATCAGATAAATAAGCAATATCAAAAGTTTTTGCTGACATTCTTGCTTATGTCCTACTAAATTACAAGCATTATAGCTAACGAAATCTGCCATCAATCAATATTTGGTCAAAGCTTTGCGAAAACCACCTTCTCCTCTGGTTTTAGGCACTTTTCGCGAACACCTTGATAAATGTGCAATTACCTTAACATCTCATGAATGAAGGAAGATGAGGAAGCACGGGAGAAATAACAAACACCAAATGCCAAACCCTAAATACCCATTCCCGTTAATATAAAATTGACGCGATAGTAGTAAAATGCATAGTTTTATTCCCCCAGAACGGTTTTTTCCCTACCTCAGTTGGACTGACATTGAGGCGATGTCAGATAAGGAAAATGTGGTAATTATTCAACCAGTAGGGGCTATTGAACAACATGGCCCTCATCTACCGTTAATTGTCGATGCGGCGATTGGTATGGGGGTGCTGGGAAAGGCGCTAACAAAGCTTGACTCTAGTATTCCTGCTTATGCTTTACCTAGTCTTTATTACGGTAAATCTAATGAACACTGGCACTTTCCGGGGACAATTACCCTGAGTACGGAAACCCTGACAGCTACAATTATGGAATTAGGCGACAGTATTTACCGTGCTGGGTTTAGAAAATTAGTGTTGATGAACTCCCACGGGGGACAGCCGCAGGTGATGCAAATGGCTGCGCGGGATTTACACGTGAAGTATGGAGACTTGGCTGTATTTCCGTTATTTACTTGGCGTGTGCCTCATATTACTAAAGAATTACTGACTCCGAAGGAAGCCGCGCAAGGTATGCACGCCGGAGATGCTGAAACTAGCCTGATGTTGGCACTTTTACCAGAACAGGTGAAGCTAGACAAAGCCGTTGCTGAGTATCCACCAGCACAGCCAAAAGATAGTTTGCTCAGTTGGGAAGGGAAGCTACCTGTGGCTTGGGTAACGAAAGATATCAGTAAAAGTGGTGTGATTGGTGATGCGACAACAGCAACTAAAGAAAAAGGCGATCGCATTCTCGAATCTGTTTCTGATGGTTGGGTGCAAGTTATTCGCGAAATTTATCACTTTCGTCCACCCCAGAGTTAAGGGATTGGCGACTGGGGACTGGGGACTGGGGACTGGGGATTAGGGGACAAGGGGACTAAGAGAAAATCACAATTGACTTTTGACTTTTGACTTTTGACTTTTGACTTTTGACTTTTGACTTCCTAGGAGACTTTTGAGGCTGTTTGTTTATTAGCTGAGGCGCAAATATTTAATGGTTGCGCCGATCGCAATACTGCATCTAGCAATCCCGGAAACAACGCTTCTAAATCCTCACGCCGCAACCTGTTGATGTGCTGGGTTCCTTCTTTATGAGTTAATACAACTCCCGACTCCCGTAAAATTTTGAAGTGATTTGACATTGTCGATTTGGCGATCGCAAAATCAAACCCCGCACAGCATTGCTGTCCCTGCGTTGCTAACAAGCGCACAATCTCTAGCCGCACTGGATCGCCCAAGGCATATAACACTCCCGCTAACGAAATATCTTTTCGATCTGGATGATACAAAAATCTCATTGTTGCACTATCTCATAAAATGACATATATTTTACTTATTCGATAATATCGAACAATAGAATTAAATACAGGAGGACAATTTTATGTCATCCATTACGAATGTCACGGAAGCTACCTTTAAGCAAGAAGTCCTAGAAAGCCAAGTTCCGGTATTAGTTGACTTTTGGGCACCTTGGTGCGGGCCTTGCAGAATGGTTGCTCCCGTTGTAGACGAGTTAGCTACCGAATACGACGGACAGGTGAAAGTGGTGAAACTGAACACAGATCAAAATCCCACCGTTGCCAGCCATTACGGAATTCGTAGTATACCTACACTCATGGTATTCAAGGCAGGCCGACAAGTCGATACGGTCGTGGGTGCCGTGCCTAAAACCACTTTAACCAAGACTCTATCACAGCATATTTCCTAAAGTTAACTGCCTAGGGTGAGCTGTTTATATACCCATAAAGGCTAACTGTAGGGTATGGGGCATTGGGCATTGGGCATTGGGCATGGGTAATAGGTAATAGTAATTTCTCCTTGTCGCCTAGTCCCCAATCACCAGTCCCCAATCACCAGTCCCCACCAGTCCCCAATCCCCATTACCCCTTATCCCCAGAGGGGGCCCCGAGTTCCCCAATCCCCATTACCCCTTATCCCCAGAGGGGGCCCCGAGTTCCCCAATCACCATGTCTTTAATCTCATACTTAGCGCGTCGTTCGGTGCACTATGGCTGGTTTGTTGCGGGTTTAACATTTTTAGCTTTGTTAGTAGCCGCAGGAATTCGTTCTGCACCAGGAGTTTTGATCGTACCTTTGGAGCAGGAATTTGGCTGGAGTAGAGCTACTATATCTTTGGCAATTTCCCTCAACTTAGTACTCTATGGACTGATTGGCCCTTTTGCTGCCACATTCATGGAGCGTATAGGGGTTCGCCGGACAATGGTATTGGCACTAACTGCGATCGCAATTGGTGTTGGCTTAACCACTTTCATGTCAACTTCTTGGCAATTAGTTTTGCTGTGGGGAATTATTGTTGGTAGTGGTAGCGGTGCGATCGCATTAGTCTTGGGTGCTGTTGTTGTCAATCGCTGGTTTTCGGAACGGCGGGGTTTGGTTTTGGGAGTTCTCACAGCCAGCACAGCCACCGGACAACTAATATTTTTACCAATTTTAGCCTCTTTAATAGAGCGTTTTGGGTGGCGAGCTGCATCTGTTAGCCTAGCTGGGATTGCGCTTGTAATTACACCTGCGATCGCCTTATTCATGCGCGATCGCCCGGCGGAAATTGGTTTGCGGCCTTTTGGCGATCGCAGCAATACAGAGGAAGTCCTACCACCAAAAGTTAATTCTATTGCTTCCACTCTCCGCAAACTCTGGCAAGGTGCAAAATCACTCGACTTTTGGCTGTTATTTGGTAGTTTTTTTATCTGTGGTGCTAGCACCAATGGACTCATTGGCACCCATTTAATACCAGCTTGTATTGATCATGGTATCCCTGAAGTTAAAGCTGCGGGACTACTGGCGATTATGGGGATTTTTGACTTTTGCGGGACAACTATCTCCGGTTGGTGGTCTGATAAATATAATAATCGCTACTTACTTTGCTGGTACTACGGTTTACGTGGTCTATCTCTAATTTTCCTGCCATTTAGTTTTAACTTTTCATTCTACGGACTGTCAGTATTTGCAGTCTTCTACGGACTCGATTGGATTGCTACTGTTCCCCCAACTGTGCGTCTTGTCAGCAATATCTTTGGCAAAGAGAATGTCGGTGTGATGTTCGGTTGGATTGTAGCGGGACATCAACTCGGTGCAGCTACAGCCGCCTTTGGTGCTGGAATGCTCAGAACTTTATTAGGGAGCTATTTTCACGCTTTTATTTTGTCAGGGGTTCTCTGTTTAATAGCCGCAGTTCTAGTACTGCGAATTGGACAACATCCTACTAAAAATAATTCAGTGTTGCTGATGGAAAATATAAATTAGGTTCACGCTCAAGGCTGAACTTCTAGTTACATTCAGCAACGCCAATTCACAACTATCAGTGCATTATTAAAGGAGAATTGCACCTATGGCAAATACAGCTTTGATAGTCGGTGCTGGTAGTGGGCTGAGTGCCTCGATCGCTCGTTTATTGGCTAAAGAAGGCTACCAAATAGCTTTAGCAGCTCGTCGCATTGAGAAACTTACACAGCTTACTAGTGAAATTGCAGCCGTCAGCTTTGCTGCTGATGCATCAAAACCAGAGGAAGTAAATCAGTTATTTATCGATGTCGAAAATAAACTGAGTACTCCTACAGTTGTTGTTTACAATCCTAGCTTTCGAGTTCGCGGGCCGCTGATTGATTTAGATCCTGGCGAAGTTGCCAAAACCCTAGAGGTATCTGCCTATGGTGGCTTTTTAGTAGCCCAAGCTGCCGCTAAAAGAATGTTACAGCAAGGGAGTGGTGCCATCTTCTTTACTGGAGCCTCAGCCAGCATTAAAGGTTACCCACAATCAGCACCCTTTGCAATGGGTAAATTTGCCCTGCGGGGTTTAGCTCAAAGCATCGCCAGAGAACTTGCACCTAAGAATATTCATGTAGCGCATTTTGTGATTGATGGTGCCATCCGTTCCGCAGAACGCTTAGATCCAGCAGACAATCCTGATAGCACCCTCGATCCAGATGCGATCGCGCAAACTTATCTCAACATTCTCAATCAACCCCGTAGCGCCTGGACTTGGGAAGTTGAACTACGCCCTTGGGTTGAGCGTTTTTAAAGATGGGGAATGGAGAATGGGGATTGGGGAACTCGGGGCCCCCTCTGGGGATAAGGGGTAATGGGGATTGGGGACTGGGGACTGGGGACTGGGGACTGGGGAAAATCCCGATTACCAATTACCGATTACCAATTACCAATTACCAATTACCGATTACCAATTACCAATTACCCCATGTCTAATACAAAATACTAAAACAGGGAGAATACTAATGATTGACCTTTATTACTGGACAACTCCTAACGGACATAAAATTACAATTTTCTTGGAAGAAATTGGACTACCTTATAACATTATTCCTGTAAATATTGGCGCAGGTGACCAATTTAAACCGGAGTTTTTACAAATTTCACCTAATAATCGGATTCCAGCAATTGTTGACCATGAACCTACAAATGGCGGCGCACCGATTTCTGTTTTTGAATCTGGTGCAATTCTGTTGTATTTAGCAGAAAAAACCGGAAAATTAATCCCCCAAGATGTGCGGCAACGAGTTGAAGTTCTGCAATGGTTATTCTGGCAAATGGGCGGTTTAGGGCCTATGGCTGGACAGAACCACCACTTCAGCCAATACGCACCAGAAAAGATTGACTATGCAATTAATCGCTATGTCAAAGAAACTGGACGTTTGTATGCAGTGCTTGATAAACGATTAGCTGATAGAGAATTTGTAGCAGGCGATTATTCCATAGCTGATATTGCAGCTTATCCTTGGATTGTGCCTTATGAACGCCAAAATCAAAAGTTAGAAGATTTTCCCAATTTACAGCGTTGGTTTGAGGCAATTAAGGCACGCCCAGCCACAATTCGCGCTTATGAAAAAGCAGAAGCATTTAAAAATCAAGCACTAGATGTTGAGAAGTCGCGGGAGTTGTTATTTAATCAATCGTCGCAAACAATTCAGCGCTAAAAATTCTGGCTCGTAGCGGATTGGAAACACCTGGTGTAGACAAGATACAGCAGATTGCAAGTTGGTGAAATACAGATAATTGTCAGGGCAAGGCACTGCCTTGCCCTCTAGAATTTATTGATGTGTCGCAAACATTATTTGAATTGGTATTATTTGTCCTTCAACAATTTTCAATCTGCTGTCTTTTTTACCCAAACCCTTACCTATTTTCTATTTCGGGTGAATATATTATTATTTGTAGGTTGATTATTTTCAATTAAACTTTGAGCAATGACAGTGATAGTTTTTGTCCAAGGATGCTCTGGATAACGCATAGAGAAAATATCACTGCTAGCCAAATGAAACATTTCCTCACACACAGGTAAAATCCCAGCGACAGGAACTTTATAAATATCTTGAACTTGTTGTTTTAAAGATGGAGTATTTAAGCTAGGTAATACTTTATTCATTACTAATAGCATTTTAGGAACTTCTAATTTACGTGCTACATCAATGGTTACTGCTGTTCCTTGATAGTCTTGTTTATCGGGACGTAAAATTACTAGCAATATATCTGAAATAATCACCGAAAGTAGAGTTTCTTCGTTAATGCCAGGATGAGTATCAATAAATAGATAATCTAACTGTAAACGCTGCATGAGTTGGCGAAATCCATCGTTGAGTAAACGCGCATCATATCCTTCACGCAGAATTCGAGAGATTTCTCCAGTTTTAATGCTGGATGGAATTAGATAAATTTTGCCGCGATTATTGGTAAACCAACCTTTGCGTGTTGTAAATACAGAACTGACATCATAAGTAGCAGCTTCAATTGCACAACGTCCCCATAAATAATCGTTGAGTGTATATTTGATTTTAGTTTCATCTAAACCAAAGGGGACGTGAATCCCAGGTGATTGAATATCTGTGTCTACGATTCCTACTCGCGCACCCCCACGCGCCAATACAGTTGCGAGGTTTGCAGTTACGTTAGATTTACCTGTACCACCACGAAATGAGTGAATAGAAATAATTTTTGCCATTTTTTCGACTCCGATATTTAGTAATAAGAATTATCTTTGATGCTGTAGATTACAGTTCTCACCTGTGTGGGTTAGGGCTTATTCTTCGGGATTTCCATATTGATTGCGAATCTCTTTTGCTGTTTGTTGCAATTTTTGGAAATAATCGCTCTCAGCAATTTCCTGAACTTCATTTATCCGTTTAGTGTTATCGATTTCTACACGCAATTGCTGTAACTGTGCGGATAATTGTTGTTCGCGATCGCAAACTTCGCGTACCATCTTCTGAAATACCCTTCCCAGTTGCCCTAGTTCGTCGGTACGTTGGGCAATTTCGGTGAGTCCTTGGCGTTCTAAATCTCGGACTTCAGTGGCGCTAACGGTTTCGCGGCTAATTGTTTGGGCAAGTTGAGCCATTGGTTTTAAAGGTTGAATTACTCTCCACTTAAGTAAGTAGTTAATGGACACTATGACTAATGCAAAAATGCCAATGAATATGCTGATAAACAGGAAAAGTGCTTTGCGGGCGTTACCGAAGACTTCGCTAGCTGGAATATAAATAATCTGAGTACCAATAATTTGATTTAGCTTCCAGCCGTAACCGTTTTGAGTACCGTAGCGTTCGACGTGGCTTTTGGGTGCTTGCTCTGGGCTACCATGACACTTGAGACAGCTAGAACTGTTAACCACCAATGGTTGAGCCGTGTAAAATAACTGTTCTCCAGCTTGGGAGCGTAAATCCGACAGACTTTTTAAAGTGCGATCGCTCTCAAACCGCTCAATTAATTTTGCCTCAAAGCGGTCAGCTTGGTCATTAAGATTCGTAGGATTCAGCGTCGCCTGTTTGTAAATCAAATCCTTATACTGCCAATTGGCTTTGAGATTATCAAAGACTCGTTTAGCGGCGATGCTGGGTACAGTTTCGGGGATAAATTCATTTTGCGGATCGGTAATTTGAGTAATTAGCGGCGCAATATCATTACTAGTGTAACTTCTGACCGAGTTGACTATCTGTATTGCCATCTGTCCGCGTGCGTTCATCTCTCCTAAAGCTTTTTGTTCCAGTGCTTTAGATAACGCAAATCCACCCAGCCCAATTCCCGCAATAAAAATGAGCGTGAGTAGCAGCGTAAATTGAGATGCAAGTTTAAAACGTCCCAGCATTTTCGCAAATTCCATCAACGGTCTCTCTTATTCATATATCTGAGAACCATTCACTCGATCAGATTTTCCAGCATTCTGCAACAAGTCTTTATTCGCACTGGGGTAAAGGGAAAAGGTGTTGAGCCGCTTTCCGCCTAGTGGGAACGCAACCATGAGAGCAGTTGCTTCACCACTTCCCTCATCTTTCGATATCCAACTTTAGTTGGAGACAGTTTGATTGAGATCCATCTTTTTGCAATCCGAACTTTCTTCCGATTACGTTCCTTGGCTAAATTCCCTACTATGAACACATGAAGCGAAACGAAAAGCGCAGCGAAAACAAACCAAGATAAAACAAATTATAACCTGGTTAAAGCAAGCTGCTAAATCTTAAAACATTACACAATTAACAAGGAAGAAAAATTATGTCTAACGAAATCAAAAACATCGCTGCTATTGAACTTTCTGAAGATGAATTAGATAACGTTGCTGGTGGTGTTGGTGAATTTGTTCTCAGTGGTGGTCAAAATCTAGGACTATTTACTGGTGCTAGCTTCCAACAAAAAAATCTCACAGTTGCTCAACAAACAATCGCAGGCCCTGGCGGTGCTGGTACTACTACCTTAGTTAATGCTCAAGAAATTATCAGCAATTCTGGTCAAATACTAACTGTTGGTAATTAATTCTCATCATTAACAACCTGGTTAATATCTCATCATTACCAGGTTCTCTCTTCCACATCTAATTTGAAATTACACATTAACTGATTAAATTATAAGGAGTAAAATCATGTCTCACGAAATCAAAAACATCGTTGCTATTGAACTTTCTGAAGATGAATTAGATAACGTTGCTGGTGGTGTTGGTGAATTTGTTCTCAGTGGTGGTCAAAATCTAGGACTATTTACTGGTGCTAGCTTCCAACAAAAAAATCTCACAGTTGCTCAACAAACAATCGCAGGCCCTGGCGGTGCTGGTACTACTACCTTAGTTAATGCTCAAGAAATTATCAGCAATTCTGGTCAAATACTCACTGTTGGTAATTAATTCTCATCATTAACAACCTGGTTAATATCTCATCACTACCAGGTTCTCTCTTCCACATCTAATTTGAAATTACACATTAACTGATTAAATTACAAGGAGTAAAATCATGTCTCACGAAATCAAAAACATCGCTGCTATTGAACTTTCTGAAGATGAATTAGATAACGTTGCTGGTGGTGTTGGTGAATTTGTTCTCAGTGGTGGTCAAAATCTAGGACTATTTACTGGTGCTAGCTTCCAACAAAAAAATCTCACAGTTGCTCAACAAACAATCGCAGGCCCTGGCGGTGCTGGTACTACTACCTTAGTTAATGCTCAAGAAATTATCAGCAATTCTGGTCAAATACTAACTGTTGGTAATTAATTCTCATCATTAACAACCTGGTTAATATCTCATCATTACCAGGTTCTCTCTTCCACATCTAATTTGAAATTACACATTAACTGATTAAATTACAAGGAGTAAAATCATGTCTCACGAAATCAAAAACATCGTTGCTATTGAACTTTCTGAAGATGAATTAGATAACGTTGCTGGTGGTGTTGGTGAATTTGTTCTCAGTGGTGGTCAAAATCTAGGACTATTTACTGGTGCTAGCTTCCAACAAAAAAATCTCACAGTTGCTCAACAAACAATCGCAGGCCCTGGCGGTGCTGGTACTACTACCTTAGTTAATGCTCAAGAAATTATCAGCAATTCTGGTCAAATACTCACTGTTGGTAATTAATTCTCATCATTAACAACCTGGTTAATATCTCATCACTACCAGGTTCTCTCTTCCACATCTAATTTGAAATTACACATTAACTGATTAAATTACAAGGAGTAAAATCATGTCTCACGAAATCAAAAACATCGCTGCTATTGAACTTTCTGAAGATGAATTAGATAACGTTGCTGGTGGTGTTGGTGAATTTGTTCTCAGTGGTGGTCAAAATCTAGGACTATTTACTGGTGCTAGCTTCCAACAAAAAAATCTCGCAGTTGGTCAACAAACAATTGCAGGCCCTGGCGGTGCTGGTACTACTACCTTAGTTAACGCTCAAGACATTATCAGCAATTCTGGTCAAGGGCTGTTCGTTGGTAACTAATTTATAAAATTAAGTAGTCTGACAGAATTAATTACACAAAGTCATTGCGAATGGAGCGAAGCGGAATGAAGCAATCGCAAGGGCTGGGATTGCTTCTCTTCGAGACGCTACGCGAACGCTTCGCTCGCAATGACTGTAAATATTTTTGTCCAAGTACTTAACAACCTGGTGTAATCGCACTTCAATGTTTCATTAATACCAGGTTCTTGCATCTACCTCAAACTGGAAATTACACATTAACTCATTAAATTATCAGGAGAAAATAATGTCTGCAAAAATCAAAAATATTATTACTATTGAACTTTCTGAAGCTGAATTAGATAACGTTGCTGGTGGAATAGCAACAGTTAGTACTGAAGAAAAAACTTACGATAGCAATCCCGATCCTGGCTTTGTAGCGCAGCCAACAAATCCTCAACCAACATTTCCTAGTTTTCCTAGCTTCCCTAGTTTTCCTTCAATTACGCTAGAGATACCATCAATATCTTTCCCAGGAAATGTTGATCATTGATGCTATCAAGATATATCAGCTTTGATAGGTAACTGAATTACTTTCTGATAACTTATTTATTCTGTATCCTCTCCACACAAATCTACCTCTTGTTGTGATTAACAAAACAGAGGTAGATTTTTTATGTGATAAAACTAATGCGTAGGCGTAGCCCGTCGTAGACATCGCACTTGTCGGTTTGGCGTTCATGTATACTCGACAGGCGATCGCATTGATTTATTGAATTCTCGTTACAATTCCGGTGAAAAGGCTAAATATTTAGTAAATGCACCCTTGACACTCCTTTGCACTGGTTAAATCTACCTTGACTTTTGTCAACGAATAGTATCCAGACATACAATTTTGTCTAAAAAGTCAAGTTTTTTCTTTTACAACATCAAAATGCTACAAGTTGCGATTCGATCTCCGCAGCTTGTAAATTACGACCGATAAAGACTAAGCGGGTTTGCCTAGCCTCTTCTGGTAGCCAAGGGCGATCGTAAAATTTATCAAATCGGTTCCCTACGCCTTGCATAACTAAGCGCATGGGTTTGTTCGGCACAACCACAAAACCTTTAATGCGATAAATTTCTTGTTGGTTTGTCAGTTGTTCTAGCTGTTTTTGCAGTTTTTCGGGGTCAAAGGCCTGGTCTAAAATCACGTGAGTTGAGGTAATATCATCATCGTGATCGTGGTCTTCTTCAGTGTCGTGATGGCTGGGACGGCTATCTAGGTTATCTTCAACAGCAGCTTGGTATCCCAGTAAAATAGATGGGTCGAGTTGAGAGCGATCGCTTTCAACTATCTTTACTACTCTGGGTAACTCTTGTTTGACTAACTCCTCAACCTTAGCTTTGGTATCAGCATCCACCAAGTCAGTTTTCGTCAAAACTACCAAGTCTGCACAAGCTAGCTGGTCTTCAAACAGTTCTTGCAACGGAGTCTCATGTTCAAGACTATCATCTGCCTGCCGTTGGGCCGCGATCGCCTCCGGATCGCTGGCAAATGTCCCCGCTGCTACCGCCGCGCAATCGACGACGGTAATCACTGCATCCACCGTTGCACCAGTGCGAATTTCCTGCCAGCGAAAAGCCTTAATTAGCGGTTTTGGTAAAGCTAAACCAGAAGTTTCGATGACGATACAATCGATGCTATCCCGGCGCTTTAATAACTCTTGCATCGTCGGATAAAACTCTTCCTGCACGGTGCAGCATAAGCAACCGTTCGTCAATTCAAAGATATTACTCCCGCCATCACCATCTTCGGGACAAATTTGGCAAGATTTCAACAATTCGCCATCAATACCCAGTTCGCCAAATTCGTTGACTAACACCGCAATTCTGCGTCCTTGGTTATTTTGTAGCAGGTGGCGAATCAGGCTGGTTTTGCCACTACCTAAGAAGCCTGTGATTACTGTGACAGGAATTTTTGTAGCCATTGTTTAATTAGAATGTTGCCCATTTGCATTTTCCCCGATTGCGGGGGATTGGGGAATGGGGATGAGGGGGATGAGGGGGATGAGGGAGATGAGGGGGATGAGGGGGATGAGGGAGATGAGGGGGATGAGGGGGATGAGGGGGATGAGGGGGATGAGGGAGATGAGGGAGATGAGGGGGATGAGGAAAAATTTCTATTACCAATTACCCAATGACAAATGACAAATGACAAATGACCAATGACAAGAGGGGCAACTTCTCTGCGATCGCCTAACTTTAATCAGGTGACCCCAGGGAAATTGCCCCTAAAGGTTACGAACATTTAATTTTTATGCCAATTCTCCAAAATTCAGCAACGGATTCAAAATCAGAAACTTTGAGAAAATTTAGTTTTCTTTATTTTGAATTTTGAATTTTGAATTTTGAATTGGTATTACTCGGCGGTAGCAAGTTCGGTGCTGCCACGTGTACGCTTACGGGTGAGGGTGTTGTACAACATGATGCCGATGGCTTTGATTAAATTGCCTTCTAGTTCATTGAACATTTTCATGTTTATGCCAAAAGCAGCGTTAGCTTCATCCACAATGCGATCGGCTGTAGCTTCATCAATGGGCATCTCATCCAAAGCTTGACGATATTTAGCTTTGAATCCCTTTTCATCAGTAATGTCTGCAAATTCGTAGAAGGCGGTACCTTGGCCATCATTCAGGTTCATGGCTGTTTGGGCAATACCTTTAAGAATTTGACCGCCAGATAAATCGCCCAAGTAACGTGTGTAAGAATGGGCAATTAACAATTCTGGTGCGGTTGCAGATACTTCGCGGATGCGCTGTACATAAGCTTCTCCTGCTGAAGATAGTTGTACTTGCTCGCGCCAATTACTACCGTAGTAAAAACTTAAGTCTTGTTCTAAGGTATGCTTGCGGTTGAGTTCGGTAAAATAAATTTTGCTAACAATTGGGTGGTCGCGATGTTTTTCCATCTCCTCTTCCATCGCTGAGTAGACGAAGTAGAAGTTACCAACTAGCTTGCGATACGAGCTTTTTTCTACCACCCCTTTTAAAAAGCACTTGACAAAACCTACGTTTTCTGCCATCGTATGGGCTTTTTTAGTGCCTACACGCAATTTGCTTGCTAAATTGCTACTCATGCTAAATTTCTCTACTTTAAAAGGTCAACTACCAGAGGTCGATTTATGACTGGCTAAAAAAGGCCATTAAAACGTTACATTAGAACCATTTGATGAGAATTTATATTAAAAATTCTTAAGCAACCAGAAGTTTTACTTTTTGCCTAGTTAACAGACTCAGCCTTAGTGAACTTTTGTTTCCACTTGACTAATGCAGAGCTTGCATTGTTTAATTTAGGCTTTAATCGGCTTTTTATCGGCTAAAAAGGCTTTATTAAATGATGAGTGCTAAATAATAGCATTCTTTACCATATCTTTACAGTATACATTAGTTTAACGTGTTAATACTTAGCGATAATAATGAAGTTGATAGTCCAGCTAATTATCAACACTAGTGATGGTTGCAGACACTATTTATCAATTTCAGGCAATAAATCGCTTAGGAAATCTTTATAATTAGCCATGAATATTCATAAGTATTTTTACTGAATAACAGTCTGTTTAAAATCAATTGTCTCCCTTTGAAAGAAGTATATAGTGGGGGCTAGGGATTGGGGACTGGGGAACTCGGGGCCCCCTCTGGGGATAAGGGGTAATGGGGACTGGGGACTGGGGATGAGGGAGATGAGGGGGAAAAGGGAGAAAACCAATTACCAATTACCAATTACCAATTACCAATTACCAATTACCAATTACCAATTACCAATTACCAATTACCCATGCCCAATGCCCAATGCCCTATGCCCAATGCCCCATTCCCCAAAATTGTTTAACAAAGTGTAAAGTGTTATTCTCCTGTGTGAGTGTGTGGAGTTTTAAAAATTATGGTTTCATCTATAACTCGGACTCAAGGCGGCATTCAAAAAGGTTTGACTGCGGCTGAGAATATTGAAAGCAATTCGGAGCGGAATTTAATAGTACTGCCCAAAAATCCTTTATTCGGTACAGATGGGATTCGCGGCAAAGTTGGAGACTTACTGAATGCGCCTTTAGCATTGCAGGTAGGTTTTTGGGCGGGGATTGTGTTGCGTAGTCATGCTGCTAATCCAGGGCCAGTTATTCTGGGACAGGATTCTAGAAACTCCAGCGATATGTTAGCAATGGCTTTGAGTGCTGGGTTAACCGCAGCAGGTGTAGAAGTTTGGCATTTGGGATTATGCCCTACTCCCTGCGTTGCTTATCTTACCAGCATGAGTGATGCCATTGGTGGTGTGATGATTTCTGCCAGTCATAATCCCCCAGAGGATAATGGAATTAAAGTTTTTGGTGGGAATGGTGCCAAGTTACCTCTAGCATTGCAAGCAGAAATTGAGGCGGGACTGCGCGGTAATATGTCAGCGGTGGCGAATGTCAGTCATTGTGGACGGCATTATTCACGTAAAGAGTTAATTGGAGATTATAGCGAGGCTTTAAAACAACCCTTACAGAGTGAGGTGAATCTGCAAGGGATGAAGATAGTTTTAGATTTAGCCTGGGGTGCAGCAGTTGGGTTAGCCCCGGAGGTATTTACAGAAATGGGGGCAGAGGTAATTTGCTTGCATAATCAAGCAGATGGCGATCGCATTAATGTTAATTGTGGTTCTACTCACCTAGAATTTTTGCAAGCCACAGTTCAAGAACACAATGCTGATGTAGGCTTTGCTTTCGATGGTGATGCTGATCGCGTTTTGGCTGTAGATAGTAAAGGTAGACAAGTTAATGGCGATTACATTCTTTACCTTTGGGGTCGCCATCTACAGCAAAAGCAACAATTGCCCGAGAATTTGATTGTTTCTACTGTTATGGCCAATTTAGGCTTTGAGAAAGCTTGGCAACAAATTGGTGGTAAGTTAATTCGCACCGCCGTCGGCGATCAGTATGTGCAAGCCGAAATGCTGCGTCATGGGGGAATGCTAGGTGGCGAACAATCTGGTCATATTTTATGTCGTCATTATGGCATTACTGGTGATGGCTTATTAACAGCCTTACATATAGCAGCCTTAATTAAAGAAGCTGGCATTTCCCTACATGAAATGGTAGACCAAAGCTTCCAAACCTACCCCCAAATATTGCGGAATGTGCGAGTCCTAGATCGCGATCGCCGTTTAGCATGGAAAGATTGCGAACCTTTACAAAAAGCGATCGCCCAAGCCGAAGCAGCAATGGGTGATGCTGGCAGAATTTTAGTCCGTGTTTCTGGCACAGAACCAGTTATCAGGGTTATGGTGGAAGCGGCCAATGCGGAACTGACTAACCATTGGACAAATGAATTGGTATCACAAGTCCAGCAACATCTAGGATAACCAGTGCTGAAGTGCTGAGTTACATAGACTCACAACTCAGCACTCAGAACTGAAACTCATGGCGAAACCCAAGAAAAAATCCTCCAAATCAAAAAAGCAATCGCAATCAGAAAAACCTCAGCTGAGTCTGAAAGAACAGTTAGCCCAAAAGCGGCAAGCTAATATAGCAAAAAAAGAATTCACGAGTTTACTAACCAAAGCCTCCTTTAGCGGTGTCTTTTTTGGCATCCTGCTATTTTTCGTTGGTGGAATGAAGGTAGCAGTTCCTGGTGTTTTAGGAATAATTATTCTAGCTTTATCTTATAAATATCCTCGTCAAGCCCTGCTTGCCTTTATCATTTACGTCCCCTTTGGCGGTACTATCACTTATTACCTGGGTAATAGTCCTGTACTGCAATTAGCTAAAGATGCTTTCTATGTTCCAGCTTTAATTGGAGTTTGGCAAAGTTGTCGTCAGCAAGGATTACCATTCATTATTCCCAAAGCAATTAAAACGCCCCTGTTAATTTTATTGGGCTTGTGTTTATTAACTTTGATTTTTGTGAATGCTGGACAACAGTTCAACCCACCCGCTGTAGGGCCGCTGCAAAAAGCACCAAAGGAATTTCCTATAGGGCTGGGAATTTTAGGATTAAAAGTATTTTTAGGTTATGTACCTCTAATTACTTGTGCTTACTATTTTATTCGTAATAAAAAAGATTTCCTATTATTATCACGATTACAGGTTGTCCTCACACTTATCTGTTGTGTATTGGGAGTTATTCAATATTTATTATTACTAACTGGTGTCTGTCAAGGTACTAGAGGTTTTGAAGGTGATTTGTTATTTAGAGCCACATTAGAGGCTCGATGTTACTTTGGTGGCTCATTATTATACAGTCCAGAAGAAGGAGTTATTCGTTTACCTGGAACATTTGTTGCCCCTTGGCAATGGGCATGGTTTTTAATTTCTAGTACCTTTTTTAGCTTTGCTACTGGCTTCACAGATCCTGCACTTTTTTGGCGATTAATTGGGTTAGGTTCCTTAGCATCAGTATTTATTAATGCGGTGATTTCTGGACAGAGAATTGCCTTAGCTTTAGTACCAACTTGTTTTGTGGCTTTGCTATTTTTAACAGGTCAAATTGCCAACCTCAAACGCTTTATTCCCATTGGTATAGGATTAGCTTTAATTCTGGGGATTGCAATGGTGACTAACCCGGCTGTAGTCCAAGAAAGAACCGAGAGTTTTACCAGTCGTTGGGAAGCCTCACCACCCCAAGATTTTATTATTCAGCAATTTGAAGACAACTTAAAAAATGTTGGACCTTTAGGAAATGGCTTGGGAAGGGCTACTAATTCTGCTCGTTCTATGGGTTCTACTAAACTCATAGAAACTTACTATCCTAAAGTAATGTATGAAATAGGAACTTTGGGAGTTTTAGGGTTTTTAGGTTTAGTCACCGCCCTCACAACATCAGCCTTCAAAACATATCGTTCCATCAAAAACCGGAATTTACGCAGTCATGCTGCTGCTTTGTGGGTATTTATCTTATTTATTAGTTACAACACTTACTATTATCCTCTAGATGTCGATCCAGTTGCTGTTTATTACTGGTTTTATGCCGGAATTCTGTTTAAATTACCACTAATAGATAAACAAGAAAAAGCTAGTAGCGAAGCGCAGAATAAAGTAAATAAAAAGCCTCTTTTATAATTGCAAATTTAATGTCAAGGTAGAATTTACCTAGTAATTTGTCCCATTAAGTTTTGCTTGGTGAGTTAACTGTTCTATTTCCCTTCTTTTCCTGTTTCCTTAGCGTAATTCGTGCCTACACTGCGGGAACAGCTTTACCAAATGCAGTTCGTTCCTAAACCTCCTCAAAATTACTGCGAAGAACTACTGAGAACACTCCCGTAAACTCCCTGATGGCAGATACCTAACTGTAGACTAGGCTAGATTCAGTTTGATTAATAATTTGTAATTTTAATATATAAAAAATGGCAAAGGTAATTATAGCAGGAGAAAGACATCTTAGTACTCCTAACCTGCCGCGCACATCTCAACATATATTAATTCGCCCTAAACAATTTCCTTCAGGAAGGTATCCTTTAGAAAAAATTTGGTATCCCTTAAATAGCTTTAGTTATTGGCAGCCTTTTTGGAAAAAGTTTCAAGTTGTTCACGCTTTCAATAGAATTGAATATACAAATAAACCTTGGTTCGTTACTTTTGAAGACCATAGATTTTTATATAGAAATCCCCAAAACAAATTAGAAGAAATAGCTTATCCAATTTTAAATAACCGTTTAGCACTAAAAAATTGTCAAAAAATAATTGCCATATCTGATTATGCCAAAATGAGGTTTGCAAATCGCGTTTCAGAATGGAATATTAGCGAGAAATTAAAAAATAAATTAACTGTTATTCATCCTAATTTTGCAATTAAAGCTCATCAGCCTAAAACTTATAAAGATGGCGAAAACATTGAACTGATATTTGTCGGTAACCATTTAGCGAGAAAAGGTGGAATTGTTGCTTTAAGATTAGCCAAAAAAGCTGAAGCTTTAGGGTTACCTATTAAGGTACATATTATTTCTAATTTAAGATATGGTTCCGGAGTACCTACAGATTTTCCTGACCAGTCAAAATATACAGCAGATTTAAAGCTATTAGATTTGGATAATGTAGTTTTTCATAAAAGTATCCCTAATGAAAAAGTTTTAGATTTACTTGCCCAAAGCCATTTTCAAATTTTAGCTACTTTACATGATACATACGGCTATAGTGTCCTCGAAGGATTTTCGGTTGCAACTCCGGCAATTACTACCAATATATGCGCCTTACCAGAGTTTGTTCATGATGATGAAAATGGCTATCACTTAAAATTACCACTAAATGAAATTCGCCATTGGAATAATTGGTTACATGGGGAAAAAACTAAAACTAATGAATATTGGGAAATATTAAATAGCACCTATGATGATTTAGCAGAGCAAGCATTGCAGAAAATCTTACATTTTCTGGAACGAACAGATAAACAAGAACATTATGCATCTCTCAGTGCTGGCGCATTAACTCAAATGCAAAATTACCATAATGCCGAAAAGCAAAATGAGTTATTTGATAGTTTGTATGCAGAAGCCGCAGCTTTGAACTAGGTTATTTTCTATATAAAAATATGAGTGATTTACCGTTAATTTCTGTTGTTATTCCTACCTATTATCGTGAAGAAGCTTTACGAGATAGTATTGCAGATATTCTCAAACAAGATTATGCCAATTTTGAAGTTATAGTTGTAGACCAAACTCCAAAACATGAACCAGAAATTCAAGCTTATCTCGAAGAAATGGCAACAGCAGGTAAGATTAAATGGTTCCGCTTAGATTGGGCGAGTTTACCAGGCGCACGAAATTATGGAGTGCGACGGTCAGAGGGTGAAATAATTTTATTTATTGATGATGATGTCCAATTAAAACCCGGCTTTTTATCAGCCCATGTGAAAAACTATCTGCAAAATCCAGAGGTGGGGGCTGTAGCTGGGAGAGTATTTGACAGAATGAAATTAGGTGATTCTGGGGGAGATTTGGAAATTGAATATTTACCTCCCCAAGCAATGGACCCTGGAATTGCTTGGTATCATATAGATTTAGTCCACACCATCAAACCCCAGCAGGTATTAACTGCGAGGGGTTGTAATATGTCTTTCCGGCGAGAAATTTTTACTAAATATGGGCTGAGATTTGACGAAAGGTTTCGCGGTAGTGCGGTACGGGAAGAATCGGATTTTTGTTTGCGGCTGAGACAGACAGGATATAAGATTTGGTACGATCCAGAAGCCGATTTAGTGCATTTGGGTGAAGAAACTGGAGGTTGTCATGATATTAGTATGCGATCGCTCCAGTATCAACTCACTTTTTACCACAATCATTTTTTACTGGGGTTGAAGAACCTCACTGTTAGCCAAGCTTTACGTCTATACGCCCGTTTATTTGATTGTCACGTCTTGGGGCGACCTCCTTGTCATAAAAGCGGTTCTCCCATCAAAATCGCTACTCGTGGCTTTTTCTATATTCTGGGTTTTTTCAAGGCTGTGGGGACTGTGATTCAATCATTATGGAATGATGGGCAAATTTACAGTCGGCTTGATCCGGAGTTTTAGTTATTTTTGACCGCCGATGGAAGAGGATAAACGCAGATAAACGCAGATATAGAGAATTCTTATTTAAAAAGTTAATGGTGCGTTAGCGACAGCGTAACGCACCCTACGTTTATTAATTAAATGAAATATGAAAATTTTAGTTGCTAGTCATACTTATATTGTAGATTTAAACTGTGAAAAGTTACGCGCTTTATCGCAATTAGAACCAGGGATTGAAGTGACGGTTGTTGTTCCTAAACGTTGGCGACCTGGTGGTGTCCAAAATAAAGTTATTGAAACTCAATACAGGGATGAAGGTGCATTTAAAATAGTCCCGGTTTCTAACTTTAGCCAAAATCATCAAGGCTTGCTCACATTTGGGGCTGATTTAATCGCTTTGTTAAAGCAATTTCGTCCCCAAGTGATTCAAGTTGAGCAAGCCTCTAGGGGGCTAGCTTATACTCAGATGATTATTTTAAATAAAATCTTGGGCTTGCAGGCGAAAAATATATTTTTTACTTGGTGGAATTTGCCGTATGAACTCAAATTTCCTGCTAGTTTTTTAGAAAAATTTAACCTAGATAATAGCCACGGCATTATTTCTGGTAATCAGGATGGGGCGGAAGTTTTACGACAGCGAGGCTACCAGGGGGCGATTAAGGTGATGCCACAGTTGGGTGTCGATGAACGTGTTTTTACTCCCCAAGCTCAACCAGAGTTAGCAGCTAAATTGGGGATTTTTTCCGATGAATTTGTAGTAGGTTTTGTTGGCAGATTCGTACCAGAAAAGGGGTTGTTAACTCTATTGCAGTCCTTAATATCTATCAAAAATAAACCTTGGAAATTACTGTTGCTGGGACGAGGGTATTTACAGGCAGAAATACTGAAAATAGCTGCAGAGAATCAAATTCAAGATAGAGTCATAATTATTGAAAGTGTTCCCCATGATGTAGTGCCACAATATATCAATTTAATGGATACTTTAGTACTGCCATCTGAAACCACTTACAAATTTAAAACTTTAACTGCGGCGGGCTGGAAAGAACAATTTGGTCATGTAATTATTGAGGCTATGGCTTGTAAAGTGCCTGTGATTGGTTCTAATTCTGGCGAAATTCCTCATGTGATTGGGGATGCTGGTTTGATTTTTCCAGAAGGTGATGCCCAAGCTTTAGCTAATTGCTTAACGCAATTAATTGATAATCCGGAGTTAAGGCACAAAGTTGGGGCTATGGGTTATCAAAAAGCAATGGATAAATATACAAATAAGGCTTTGGCGCAGCAGCAATTAGAGTTTTATCGGGGACTTGTTAAGAGTTATTAGAGATTAATATGCTTGGGTTAAGCTTATTAGTGATTGATTTGTCACTTATTCAAGAAGCCAGAAGAATTGGGGGATTCTCCCCCAAACCCCCGATTGGGTGACGGTTGCGTCCCCCAAACCCCCTCCAAAATTATTGATCTGTTTTTTTTGTTGAGTAACTAGTACTCTGGGGCGTAAATAGCGCAAAGTTGGCGGTGTCGGTTTCCGTCCCGCCAAACTTTGTAAGAGAAACAGACAATCTGTAATTTGTTAAAAGGCTGGTGGTATAAGTATTCTTTCTTTTGACTTTTGACTTTTGACCGTGCCAATTTTAGATTTTAGATTGCCGATTTTAGATTTTTTTGGTTCATGCCTCACCCCTTGTGGGTGAAACAAATCCAAAATCCAAAATCCAAAATCCTCAAGCCCTGCACCCTTGTGGTCGGGGTCAATCCAAAATCCAAAATCCAAAATCCAAAATCGTTTGACTTTTGACTTTTTACTTTTGCCTTGTTGTACTAGTTTTTTGGTTTTGTTATCAATTAATTTTCTTAACTGAACTGTATTTTATTAGAGATTGTTGAATTTTATTTTTTAACGCAAAGGGGTGCGGAGATTTTATCAGAGCTATTTATGTTAAGGATAAAATTATGAAAGTATTACATATTGTTCCTTCTATTTCTCTTATTTATGGCGGCCCTAGTCAAATGGTATTAGGGTTGGCTCCTGCTTTGGCAAAGGAGGGGGTGGAAGTTACGGTAATTACAACTGATAGTAATGGCGATACTGGACAAAAACCTTTAGATGTTCCTTTAAATACAGCGATAAAACAAGATGGTTATGAAATTATCTATTTCCGTTGTGCGCCATTTCGTCGTTATAAGTTTTCGCTAGATTTACTTAAGTGGTTAAAACGTCACGCTCGTGAGTATGATATAGCCCATATTCATGCTTTATTTTCTCCTGTTAGTAGTGCGGCTGCAACTGTTTGCCGTCAACAAAAGTTACCTTATATTTTGCGTCCTTTAGGAACTCTCGATCCATCTGATTTACGCAAGAAAAAGTTATTAAAACAGCTTTATGCTGCAATTATTGAACGTCAAAATATAGCTGGTGCGGCGGCTATTCATTTTACTAGTGATCAAGAAGCAAAAATATCAGCCAGATTTGGGGTAGCGACGCAAGATTTGGTGATTCCTTTGGGTGTGGTTCCGCCACAATTAGCAACACATCAGCAAAAATTGGCAATTCCCCAGGATGTACCTGTAATATTATTTATGTCGCGAATTGACCCCAAAAAAGGGTTGAATTTGTTAATTCCGGCGCTAGAAAAGCTGTTAACTGCTGGTCGTAATTTTCACTTTGTCTTAGCTGGGACAAATCCCCAAGATCCAGATTATGAACAAAGTATCATTTCTCAAATTCAAAATTCACCACTGCGATCGCACACTACAATTACTGGCTTTGTTACAGGTGAGTTAAAAGCTAGTTTACTGCAAGCTGCCGATGTCTTCGTTTTGCCTTCCTACTATGAAAACTTTGGTATTGCAGTGGCTGAGGCGATGGTAGCCGGGATACCTGTGGTAATTTCCGATCAGGTGCATATTTGTCACCAGGTGAGTGAAAGCGAATCGGGATGGGTTGGGGAGTTAGATGTACAGGTATTAGTCAATTTACTACAAACAGCCTTGCAAAACCCGGCAGAACGCCAGCGTCGGGGACTCAACGCCCAGCAATATGCATTACAACATTACAGCTGGAATGCGATCGCTCGTCAAATGATTTCAGCATACCAGCAGATTCTACGTTAACAACGTTGTTCCATACCCCCCATGCCCAATGCCCCATGCCCTATTTTTATTGAGCTTCTTTACACGAAATTACGTAAAATCACATTTCTTTACCAGCCACTTAACCCGATTGGTGAACCGGGGTTTTATGTGACGATCACATAGTAGAATACTTAATGCCTTTCTAATTACAGGAAGTTCTCATGACTCTCCGTCTAGGTGATACAGTACCCAACTTTACGCAAGCCTCTACACACGGCGACATAAATTTTTACGAATGGGCAGGTGACAGCTGGGTTGTGCTGTTTTCACACCCTGCTGACTATACACCTGTTTGCACCACTGAACTAGGTACAGTTGCCAAGCTGAAACCAGAATTTGACAAGCGCAATGTCAAAGCGATCGCTCTCAGCGTTGATGATGTAGAATCCCATAACGGATGGGTGGGTGATATTGAAGAAACCCAAAACACTACTCTCAACTACCCAATTTTGGCAGATGCAGATCGTAAGGTTTCTGACCTTTACGATATGATTCATCCTAATGCCAACGCAGCAGTGACAGTGCGATCTGTTTTTGTTATTGATCCCAATAAAAAGCTACGTCTGAGTTTCACATACCCTCCTAGCACAGGACGCAACTTTGATGAACTGTTGCGGGTAATTGATTCTCTGCAACTGACAGATAATTACAGCGTGGCGACACCAGCTGACTGGAAAGACGGGGATAAGGTTGTAATTGTTCCCTCACTTAAAGATCCAGAAGTGCTGAAGGAGAAATTCCCCAAAGGTTACGAGGTAGTTAAACCCTATCTGCGCTTGACTCCTCAGCCTAACAAGTAAGTCTTATTACTTCAAACTTTTTGCTGTTAAGGCGCGAAGGTAAAACTTTGCGCCTTTGCTTGTTTAGGTCAGAATAAAGATAAAAGTTAGTCTGGTAAGCATTATGTTCTCATCTCCCTTGGTGTTGCAAATTCCGCCATCAATGCAAATGACAGACGAACAATTCTTTGAGTTTTGTCAGGTGAATCGCGATTTACGCATTGAGCGTAATAATTTAGGAGAAATATCGATTATGCCGCCTACAGGTTCAGAATCAGGGAATCGTAACTTTAATATTGCCTTACAGCTAGGAGTTTGGGCAGAACAAGATGGTACTGGTATTTGTTTTGACTCCAGTACAGGGTTTAAGCTATCAACAGGTGCAGATAGATCCCCGGATGCTTCTTGGATGAAATTGGAACGGTGGAATAGTCTTTCCCCCGTACAGCAAGAAAAGTTTGCGCCTATTTGTCCAGATTTTGTGATTGAATTGCGATCGCCTAGCGATAATCTCCAACCTCTCAAAGACAAGATGGAAGAATATATGCGGGAACCTGGGGTACAGTTAGGCTGGTTAATTGATCGCAAACATCGTCAAGTTTATATTTATCGTCCTGGTAACCCAGCAGAATGTTTAGATCATCCTGATACTATTAGCGGCGATCCTGTGTTACCTGGTTTCGTTTTGAATATGAGTAAGGTTTGGTAGTATCAATTATGAGTTATAAATTATTAATAATTTATATTAACGCTTAAATTCATCTGCGTTTATCTGTGTTCATCTTCTTCTATCTGCGGTTAATTTCCTTATATTAAAATACAGTTCAGTTAAGAAAATTAATTGATAACAAAACCAAAAAAGTAGTTACTCGACAAAAAAACAGAAGAATAATTTTGGAGGGGGTTTGGGGGACGCAACCGTCACCCAATCGGGGGTTTGGGGGAGAATCCCCCAATTTACCTAGCTTTTTTAATAAGTGACAAATCAATCGCTAATGAGCTTAACCCAAGCATATTACCTTATATTGCTAATGAGATTAGCAATAAATATGTTAAGTTCAGCTTCGCTATAACGCACCCTACTATTTATCCAAAATATTATAATTTTATTGAAATTTTTCCGACAAAATTGTATAAGCTTCATTAACTAGCCGCATTTTATCTTGAGCTTGTTTTTGTAATTGTGGCTGATTAACAAATAAATCAGGATGCCATTTTTTCACTAAATTTTTGTAAGCTTGTTTTACCTCCACAAATGAAACACCAGCTTGCAATCCTAAAACTGAATATGCACGAGTAATTTTGTCTTTTTCCGCTTGAGTTTTAGGCTGCTGATATGTATAGTTATTTTGATTTGTATTGCTTTGTTTGTTAGCTTGATAACCCGGAGAACGCATTTCTGCTTTCATCCGCGCTATTTCTTCATCTAGTTCCCAATTGCGGAATTTTGCTTCCACTTCGGCTGGATTGGGAGATGGTGAAGCCTTGGGTGGGGGAGGAGTATTAACGCGGTGAGTAGAAGTGCGATATGTAGAGGATGCAGAACTATTCGCTTTCTCTTCTACTTTTGTGTAAGTCCTTTGTTCTGGTTCTGCTGGTGGGGTATATGGCGTATATTTTGGTATTTCTCGATAAGGTTGATAATTAGTAGATATCTTAGCTTTATTTAACTCTTGCCATAATTGATTAAAATTATTTTGTAACTGCTGCAAATTTTGCCGCTTATGAGCAATTTCCAGTGGTTCTTGGCTACCTACAAATCGGATTACTTTTTTAGCTTTTGCTTCATATTCAGCTAAGATTGCTAATCCTTGATGACTCAATTGAGTGAAATAATCTTCAGTTGCATTTATGCAAATTTGAGCAACTTGCTGATGATAGGATTCCTTCGCTGATTTGTCGTCAGCATCTTGAATATTTTTATTTAATAAATAAGAAATACTTCCTAAGACAGCCGCACCTACAGGCCCACCTAATAACCAGCCAATACCACTACCAACTGCTACTGTACCGGTTTCACTTAAATCATTGCTATTGTTTGGCTTAGGAGGTAGATTAATTTGGGGTTCGCTGGGTAAGGGAATTAATAAATCTTCTGGTCTTTCTTCTTGAAAAAATTCGTAAGCTTGATATAGCCATTTCATTATCGAGCGTTGTAACTCTGTTAAGTCTTTTTTTAATATATCTGTTTGCCAAGTTTTAAACTTATTTTCAGCAATTGCTACTGTGGCATCAGTTTGATATTTTTTTAGTAATGAGTCTAAATTTAGCCAAGTTCGTAAATTATCAATACTCTTATTTAAACCTTGCTGAATAAGATTTGCAGCTTTTTGTTTAATTGCAATTTTTGCAGTTTGTTTGTCATCAAAAGAGCTAACTTCGCTAAGAAGGGGGTCAATTTTAGCTTTTAAATTTAATTGAATTTGAGATGCGATCGCCTGTACTTTGGGTAAGCGTACAGTACCGCGATTTTGTTGTAAAATACCCACAATATTTTGCAACGCTGCTTCAAAGGTAGTTAAGCCACTACTAGTAGCTAGAGCCACATCTCCTTTTAATCTAGCTCTTAACGCTGGTAAAGCATCCACACGATATAAATTACTAAACCCTGGCGGTAATTCGGCGCGAAAACTTTCTGCAACAAACAGCAGACGATTTTGCACTTGTTGCTGCTCATCTGGTTCGAGTAAGTTAATAAAATTAGCAACGAAAATAACGGTTTTAATACCCCGATCTAATAGCCAATCGCGCAGATTTTCGCGTTCGCCTAAAGTCATTAACTTACGCGCATCAAGTAATTGTATAACTAAATCTGTAGTCAGCAGGCGATCGCGGACTAAATTATCTTGGGCTTCTCTGTCATTTGTACCGGGTAAATCTAGTAATTCTATACCTCTTGCTAAAAAAGGATGAGGACAAAAAATTTCTACAGATGCTACATCTTGGCGCATCTGTCTGTTACCATCCAAAATGGCAAACTGCTGCAAAATTTCTGTACCATCACGCTCAATTTCAGTACCATCTTTTAAGATGATGCGCGTTTGTAAATCAGCCCCATATTTGACGCTAATTGCTGCGCCAGTAGTGGGAATTAAATCTATCGGTAAAGTGCGATTTCCTAATATGGCATTGAGCAGCGTAGATTTACCATGATTAAAAGGGCCAAATACTGCAATCTGAAAGTTAGGATTAGCTAAATAATTAGAAATCGCAGTTATATCTTGATGCAGTTGTGATTTACTATCTAAACCTATTAATGTAGATGCAGATTTTAATGAATTGATTAGCTCTTTATAATCTTGGTATTGTGGTTGCATATTTGCTCTCTCGTTTCCTTGGATGTAGATACCCGAATTCTGAAAGAATTCGGGTATCTGGGCAATAAATTCAAAGCAGAGGAAATTATCTCAGCTGTAATAAGCTAATAAGTTGCTGTAAGTTGCTTCAATCTTTTGCAGTTCTTTTATTACTGCTTCCTGCAAATTCTTTAACCGCTTTAATTCACTTTCACGATTTATTTCCTGTGAGGCTTTTTGCTTCAGCAAATTATCTAATTCTGCTTTACGAGATGTGATATCTTCATTAATCCGCTTAGTAACCTCTCTTTCGTAAGAGTCAAAACATTCTTTTACTGCATCATATACAGTTTTAGATTGTTCGTTGGCTACTTGTGGAAGATGTTTCACTAATTCTTTTTTGGCAGTTTTGACTAATTCTTTACGTGCTTGATCTGCTTGTAAAACGCCTATTCCTAAGCCTAGTAATGCAAATCCAATAGGGCCGAGAAAAATCCCTGTAACTGCCGAAATTATGCCGCCAATGCCAATTACAGTGAAGTAATTCAATAAAATATTTTTCCAATCAAACCCTGCACCAGCTAAAGCTACACCCGCAAAATTTCCTTGTGATAAGGATAATAATCCTATCGCCCATTTTGCCCAACCCGGAGATGTATCATCTTCTGGCGTACCTGTGGAATGAACTTTTACTTGTTGTCCAGTTAATTTTTCGGTAATTTTATCTGTGACTTGGCTATAGGATGCGCCATACTGTGCAGCACTACGAGAAAGTTCTCTAAATGCTGCATTAATATCTTTTTCCGCTGTTAAAGTCCAAGCAGAGAATTTATCAGTAATATATTGTTCAAAGGCTTTTTGCAGCGCCGCATTAAATGCTTCCCGTTTACCGCTACTGAGTAAGTCAAGCAAATTTAATTCTGGTTGATAGCGCAAGAAATCGGTTTCAAAGGTATTACCTAGATTTAAAACGTAGCTGCGAAAAGATTCTGAAATTGTTCTTGCTTGTGTATCTCTAGTATTGATAATTTCTTTTTGGAATTGATCGCCAATATTGGTTAGCTTCTTAAACTCTGGTTCTACAGAGTTAATTCTCTCCTTCAATTCATCAACATCTTTATCTAGCAAAGGTAAGCGTCTTTCGATAGCTTCGCGGGTGTGATTACAAGTTTGTCTCGCCAAAGTTCTGACTTGTCGTAATTCTGCGATCGCACGTTCTCTAGTGAGGAAAGTATTCAATGCTCCCATAAACTCTGGAAAGCCAGTTCCTTGTAAATCCGCTTGGGGATTCTTCAATCTTTTTCTCAGTGCTTGAATTGAGGAAAGCTCAAAAACTCGCTCATTATAAATATTCTGTCCATCTACATGACAATATTCTGCCAAATTCGCTTTAAATACTTGTCGTAATCTATTCTCGGCGGCGTTTAACTCTTCTGTATCATCAGGATCTATCAATGATTCCCGCACTTGATCCCAGGCGTTGACTAAGAAGAATACTGTTAAGCCTCGACCTTTAATATAATTTTCTAAGTACCGCCGTTCGCCTAAAGTACAAGGTTGTGATGCTCTCATCACAAATAAGATAGCATGACAATTATTGACATAACCTAAAGATAATTCGTTACGTGCTTCCGTATCATTTAATCCTGGACTATCAACAATTTCAATCCCCTTTTCTAATAGTGTTAAGGGATACTCAACTACAGCATGATCAACATCAGGAAATGCTTGTTTCTTCTCTTGTTCTAGTTTCTTGGCTTCAGCCGGGTCAATAGTATATTTATATTTAAAGCTTTGAAAATCTAATTCTTGGGGACTTTTCCCGTCATTAAAATGAATTGTAACCTTTTTCTCTGGGCCGTAGCGCAATACAGTTAAGACTGCTGTACAGGGATTAACATCACTGGGTAATAAATTTTCCCCAATTAAGGCATTGAGAAACGTACTTTTACCCCGTTTCATATCGCCTAAAACTAACAGACGAAATACACCTTGCTTGAGATTTTTGCTAGCTGCTGCAATATCTTCAATATCGCGTTCTAGGCTGAGTTTCCCTGAAGAAGATTCCCCAACTAATTCAGCTTGATTAATTGTATCTGCAAGTTTACTTAGACAATCAGCCATTTGCGATCGCACTTGTGCAACCCGTTCTAAATCATTGATAAATTGATCAGTTGCAACTTGATTACTCATCAGATTCATACCCTAATTAAGGTTGATTTTTAGAAGATTCCAGAAACAGCTTGTAAGCTAGCCATACCAGCGCCGCTGCTCGGAAGTCAAAAGGAGCCAGTGCGTTGCGGGGGTTCCCCCCGTTGTAGCAACTGGCGTTCAAAAGTCAAAAGAAAAGACTTATATCTTTTGCACCATTGGGAATGGTATGTTTATTTACGCCGTAGTGTACTAGTGCAGCACCCAGCATGATATTTTTCAACAACGGCTGAGATAGCTTTTCCGGCTGATGCTTAACAGTTTTATAAACAGGTGGATTAATTTCTGCTTCCATTTCCCGGAGTTTTAATTCTACTTCTCGTTGTCGAATTTCACGTTCGCGCTGTTCCAGTTCTTGATTGCGTTCTGCGCTTCTCTGCTGCGCTTCGCTATCGCTTTCCATTACTGTCCACTCCGTTTAGGACAATGACATGATTTAAGTAATCATGACATATAAATGTATTTTATTTTACTAAAATTTATAAAGCCTCAGTATAATCGCTACTTTACTGGGGATTGGGGATTAGGGACTGGGGACTAGGGATTGGGGACTGGGAAAATTGTCAATTAGAATTGCAAGCTAAAATTAGATATGGAAGGCTTAAAAAAACTATAAATACTGCCGCCAGTATACGCCAAAATTTTTATAGAAAATAATTTAGGTACGGTCAAATATGGATGTCAAACATGGCTTCGTAGGCACAGTTGGTAACACACCTCTGATTCGCCTCAACAGCTTTAGTGAAGAAACAGGGTGCGAAATTTTAGCTAAAGCCGAATTTCTCAATCCTGGTGGTTCCGTTAAAGACCGAGCTGCACTGTATATTATTGAAGACGCAGAAAAGAAAGGTTTACTCAAGCCTGGTGGTACAGTAGTTGAAGGTACGGCTGGTAATACTGGCATTGGCTTGGCGCATATTTGCAATGCCAAAGGTTACAAATGCCTCATTATTATTCCTGATACCCAATCCCAAGAAAAGATAGACGCACTTACAACACTAGGTGCAGAAGTTCGTCCGGTTCCTGCTGTTCCCTACAAAGACCCCAACAACTACGTTAAGCTTTCAGGCAGAATTGCGGCGGAGTTAGACAACGCGATTTGGGCAAACCAATTTGATAATTTAGCCAACCGCAATTCCCATTATGAAACCACAGGCCCAGAAATTTGGGCACAAACAGATGGTAAAGTTGACGGCTGGGTAGCTGCTACTGGTACTGGTGGGACATTTGCTGGTGTCGCACTTTACCTAAAAGAAAAGAATCCAGCTGTTAAATGCGTTGTTGCTGACCCCCTTGGTAGCGGACTTTACAGCTATATTAAAACAGGTGAAATCAAGATGGAAGGTAATTCCATCACCGAAGGTATTGGTAACAGTCGCATCACCGCCAATATGGAAGGCGCACCCGCCGATGATGCAATCCAGATAGATGACCCAGAAGCTTTGCGAGTAGTTTACCAACTGCTGAGAAAAGATGGTTTGTTAATGGGTGGTTCCACAGGGATTAATGTAGCTGCGGCTGTTGCATTAGCCAAGCAGTTAGGCCCAGGACACACCATCGTCACCATTCTCTGTGACAGCGGTTCTCGCTATCAGTCCCGCATATTCAACCGCGAATGGCTTGCCTCTAAAGGACTTTCCGTAGATTAGTTAAAAATTGTAGAGACGCGATTCATCGCGTCTGTTGGAGAGATGCGATTCATTGCGTCTGTACAAGAGTCAAAAATAATTAATTTCCCCATCCCCAATCCCCATCCCCAATCCCCATTACCCCTTATCCCCAGAGGGGGCCCCGAGTTCCCCAGTCCCCAGTCCCCAATCCCCATGTCAAACACTACTCAGCCACAGTTCCCCACAATAAATCCTGCTGCTGTGCCAAAATGCGTGCGGGTGTGTCAAAACCGCACTTGTAAAAAACAAGGCGCAGCAGATGTGTTAGCGGCTTTTACTGCTTTACCCGTTCCCGGTGTCATCGTTACATCTAGCAGCTGTTTGGGACAATGTGGTAGCGGGCCGATGGTACTGGTATTACCTGAGATGATCTGGTATAGCCGAGTTCAACCAAGCGAAGTACCTCTATTGGTAGAACAACACTTAATAGGTGATCAAAGAGTCAAGCAGATGCTTTATTATCGGTTTCATCCCCAAGGATAAACCTGTTTTAAAAATATCAAGTCTGCACTCTTTGTTGACTGAAGTGAGGAAGCCAATGAACATTCAACAGCTACGTCAATCATTGAAAATGAAGTGGCTGAGTTATTATCAACAAAACCGGCCCTGGTTAGTAAAAATGCGGATTTGGGCTACTTATGATGGTCTGCGCCGACCTTCATCTGGTTTTATGTTGGCTACTCTGTCTGTTTTAGAACCTGAGTTTGATCAAATACTTGGTTTTATTATGGAACTCAATAATAACCCTGATCAAATAATTAGGGCATTGGGTTTGAACTTCAATCCTGACGAAGAGTTAGATTTAATTAATCAAGATGATTATATTGTTTCTGACCAATTTTCTGCCGAGCCTTTAGAAGCAATTCAGGATAAATTAGAGCCTGTATTATTAGTTACCGATAATTTAGCAGTCACTTCCCAATCTCCTACAAGAATATTAAATTCCGAACCGTTCCTGAGCGATCGCACCCCCACAAAAATTGCTGTACCATCTTTTACGGTAACTAATAGCGTAGTTCGCCAACCGGAATCATCATTTGCAGTGGCTACGGCGGTGAGTCGAGAGTCTGCTGCTACAACGCTGCTGGCGGAAAAACCCACAGATGAGATTTTACCAGCACAGCAAATAGAGCCGCTAGCCCAGCCTACTGAAGTATCTGTCAATGAAAAAACACTGCAATCTCTTGGTCTCAATATTCAGCGTCCTAGCAATGGTAAATCCCTGAAGGTGCAATTACCACCCATACCCAAGAAAGTCAAACTTTCACATATTAGTAATGCTACTACTGTATCTTCTTGGGTGGATGAATTCTGTCAAGGTGCTGATTGGAACCCAGAGGAAGCTATTTTCATCCACTTTTGAGGGAGTGGCTTTCACTTCTAATTTGCAGAAATATGGGCAAGAATGGGCTCGGTGGCAATACTACTCGGTTAAGGGTTTTGAACTCAAAATTGGTTTTGGGGAAAAGGTTAAAGGTTTTTTCTTTCCCTTGAACCATTCCCCTTTTTCACTTTCACCGACAAGTATTGGGCTTGGTTGCTGATGAATTTACCAATATTGTGGATCGGGATTCAAAGGCAAACTTATTTCATTGTTAGCAGGCTGTTTGGGGATTAAGTATTTGCCAAACTGAGCATAGAGCGCAGGAATCACGAGCAAAGTTAATGCTGTAGAGGTAAATAAACCGCCCAACACGACAATTGCCAATGGTTGCAAAATTTCATTTCCGGCTCCTCTAGAGAGTACCAAGGGTAATGTTCCTAATGCTGAAGTCAGCGCCGTCATCAGGATGGCATCAATTCGTTCCAATGAACCTTTGATAATGACATCTTTAGGGTGCATTCCTTGAGCAAACTTGCTGTTGTAATTGTCAACTAGTAACAAACCATTACGGACAGCGACACCAAACAAGGTAATGAAGCCAACCAAGGAAGCAACTGAAATTACGCCACCTGTCAGCACAATAGAAACAATCCCACCCACTAGTGCTAGTGGCAGATTGAGCATGATAGCGATGGTAGCGGGAAGCGATTTTACCGAGAAGAACATCAAAACTGCGATCGCAATCGCCGCCAAAAGGCTAAATACTAGTAGGTTGTTAGTTGCTCGTTGTTCCGATTCAAACTGTCCGCCGTACTGGATAAAGTAGCCATTAGGTAATTTGATTTTCTGTTGAATTTGGGATTGAATATCGCCAACGACACTGCCCAAATCGCGCTCGGCAACGTTCGCCGAAACCACAATCAGCCGGGATACATCTTCCCGATTCACTACATTGGCTCCCATACCATACTCTACTTTCGCAACCTCGCCTAACTGGATAGTTTTTCCTGTCGGCGTAGTGATGGGAATAGCGCGAATGGCATCTAAACTATTACGAGCTTTTTCGGTTACAGAAATAGAAATATCAATGAGTTGCTGATTTTCTGCTACTTGCGACACCACAAGACCATTTAAAGCAGTTTCCACAACTTCTGACAACTGCTCCATATTCAATCCATAGGTAGCTGCTGCCGCCCGATCATAATGAATTTGTACCTGACGAATTGGTAGTTGGGGTTCTAGTTGCAAGTCTACAATTCCTGCAATCGGCTGTATCACATCTCGTACTTGTTCGCCAATTTTCCGTAGTTCAATTAAATCTGGGCCAAAGATTTTCACTGCGATCGCACTTCTGACTCCAGATAGCACTTCATCCATGCGGTGAGAAATAAATCCACCAATGTTAGATGCCACACCAGGCAGTTTATTAAACTCCTGCCGCAATTGTTTGATGCTGGCTTCCCGATTTTGCAACGCGCGATCGCTCAGTTCTACATCCACATGAGCCATGCTCACTCCCGCCCCGTCTGCATCTCCTGGCGCACGTCCGGCGCGGACTTGTACCCACTCATACAAAGGATTATCCTTGAGCGCATTGGAGAATGCCATCCCTGCTCGATTAGTCATTTCTAGGGAAACACCAGGAAACAAAACCATTGAATTAACCATTGATTTTTCCTGAAATTCGGGAAGAAACACCCGTCCCAAGGAAGGAATAATTGCAAAAGCAGCAACTAAAGCTGCAAGTGCTACACCTAGAATGATTTGCGGTAATCGCAGCGACAGATTGAGTAGTGGACGATACAATCGCTCTGCCCAGCGCGAAGCGAATGTGTTCTCTTGAGGCAAGGTGCGATTTGCTAGAAGAATGGCACAGAGGGCAGGAGTTAAGGTCATTGCCACTATTAAAGAAGCTGCAATTGAGAGCAAATAAGCCAGCCCCATTGGTGCAAAAATCCGTCCTTCAACTCCGGTCAAGCTAAAAATTGGTGCAAAGACAACGATGATGATTACCGTTGAGAAAATTACTGCCAACCGCACTTCTACAAAGGCATCAAAAATTACTTTCAACGGGTGCTTGGGCTGACTCTGAAGTTGATTGGTTCGCAGTCCACGATAGCAATTCTCCATATACACAATTGAATCATCGACAAACGCACCCAGCGCTACCACCAATCCACCCAGAGTCATAGTGTTGATACCTAAGCCAAAAGCTTTTAGTAACATCACACCAATTAACAAAGATAAAGGAATCGCCGTTAGGGTAATCATCGCTGTTCGCCAGTTCATCAAAAACAGCAGCATGACTATTGACACAATGATGATGCCTTCGATTAAAGAGCCACCAACATTGTGGATGGCAATATCAATAAAATTAGCTTGGCGGAAGGTTTGTTTCACCTGCACATCGGCGGGAAACGTGGGTTGCAAAGATTTCACTACCGCTTCTACTGCTTTGGTGACGGTGGGAGTATCAACATCTGGCTGCTTGTTGATCATCATCACCACAGCAGGTTGTCCATTAAAGCTTGCATCCCCCCGCTTTGGTACCGCACCCGTTTGTACCTGCGCTACATCTTTGAGCAAAATCGGTTTACCATCTTGCACCTTTACCACAGATTGTTGCAAATCTGTAACTGATTTCACCTGCCCAATGCCGCGCACCAACATTTCTTGACCACCACCAATTAAAAAGCCACCAGGAGCATTAGAATTTGCGCCCTTGGCAGCATTGGTAACTTCGGTCAGGGATACATTGAGCGATCGCAATTTTTCTGGATCGACTAACACCTGTTCCTGTCGTTCATCCCCACCGTAAACGGTAACTTGGGTGACTCCTGGCACAGATAAAATTTGGTTGCTAAGGGTGCTATCCACCAGACGGCGCAAATCCATCAGCGAGGTTTTCCCCTGCCCATTTACAGTAAAGGCATATTGTAAAATTGTGCCTAATGGTGATGCTAACGGTGAAATTTCCGGCGGATGCACCCCCTCCGGTAACTGATTGGTCACCTGTTGGAGTCGTTCTGTTACTGATTGCCGCGCTTTATAAATATCGGCATCCTGGTCAAATACCACCTGCACCATCGACAGCCCGACTTTGGAGGAAGAACGCACCGTAGTTACCCCAGGTAAACCATTCACCGCACTTTCAATCGGTACAGTAATTTGTGATTCTACTTCCTCTGGAGCTAGTCCAGTCGCTTCGGTTTGAATATCCACCTGGGGGGGTGCAAATTCAGGAAACACGTCCAGTGGCATCTGAGTGATAGTAAATACTCCCCACAGCGTTACTAAAATTGCAGAGATAACTATGAACCAACGCTGGACAATTGAGGTTTTGAGAATCTGATTGAGAATTGAGTTCAACATTTCAATTAAATGTCTCCCTTCTTATCAGAAAAGTCACTTTTCTTTTTGCGATTGCTAACTATAACAGCGATCGCGCCTGCTACTAAGACTGCTCCACCACCGACGGAGGCTAAAACACCCTTTGATACTCCACTGGCTTGTGGGGTGTCATGGCTGTGAGCCGTACCTTCAGTGTGTGCTTTAGCATGTTCCGCGTCGGTTTGGGGAGTGGCGATCGCGGCTGGACTAGGGGTTGTATCGGCAGTTTGGGTTTTGCGAGATTCGGCATAGAGTGACAAACTACCCTGAGTAACAAGCTTTTCCCCAACTGATAATCCTTTGGTGACTTCAATCAGTTCACCCTTAGTTGTGCCAGTTGTAATTTCCACTGGCTCATAAAAATTTTCATATTGCACAAAGACTATCTGTTTCCCGTTGGCATCAACCAGCGCTGTCACCGGAATCATGACAGCAGATCCAGATTTGGCAGAGGAGGCGATTGGCGTGACCACAATACCTAACAGTTGATCTGTTTGAGCATTGACTTTCACGCGATTAATACCACCTGTTGCCTGAAATTCATCACCATGTCCAGCGTGAGCAAACACAACTGTAGGCGCACAGATGGTTAGACTCGCTGCCAGAATAGAACTTATTAGCCCAAGGGATTTCATGCTCGCTCCTCACAATGATATTTGGTTACACAAAAGTTCTTCCTAGTCTGCCAAAGGGCAGATGAAATCCAGGTGAAATTGAATATATTTCGGATAATATCAAGCTCATGGTTGATTTCCCTGGAGGGATGGGGCTTTTACTGGTCAAACCAGTCCTGATTAGTAAGCTTTATATCTTGGATTGGGTGCTAGAGAGCGCTCAGGCATTCCCAGATGGGTAATCATTATATGCCCCCCTATGGGTTATGCTTGAAAGTAGTTTATAACAACCTTTTAAAACTTATCCCTCTGACAAACAGGGATAAATTAGCTTTAATAAACACCAACAGATGATGATTACGAGGTTTCATTTCTTTGCCAGTTTGAGAAACCCTGTTTTTGCAAGGCTTTACGCAGCTCAAACCATTAATTTGTTAGGGGATGCGCTGACTTGGGTAGGTTTGGCGCTGCTGGCTTTTGAGTTAGCTGGAGATAGTAGCGCAGTTGTACTTGCCTTGGCGTTGACGTTGCGAATTACTGCATTTGTTTTACTATCTCCCTTGGCAGGGGCTTTGGCTGACCGTGTTGACCGCAAATCAATACTCGTGGGAACGCATTGTGTACGCATGGTAATTGTTAGCCTATTGCCTTTTGTCACACAAGTTTGGCAAGTGTATGCCCTGATATTTACGCTTAATGTCTTCAATGCCTTCTTTACGCCAACTTACCAAGCCACAATTCCACTAGTAACTGGTAAGAATGATTATGCAGCTGCGATCGCTCTTTCTAGTGCTACTTATCAATTACTGGGTGTACTTGGCCCTGGTATAGCTGGCAGTGCTGCTGCTTTCATCGGTGCCAGACAAGTTTTCTTTGTGGATGCTGTAACTTTTCTTGTGGCGGCAGTATTGATTTTTACCCTACCTGGTCATTTAAGAGTAGCACCAAATCAACAATCATCAACAACAAGTGGTAGAACCTGGCAAGACATTAAAGACGGTACAAGCCGCCTTTTTAGTGATGCACCTATTCGATACGCACTTTTCATGCAGTTGGTTGCATCCATTGCTGGAGCAGAGATTTTGGTGAATACCGTTGGCTATGTCCAGGGAACTCTCAAATTAGGAAATGTGCAGTACGGCTGGGTAATGGCTGCTTTTGGTATCGGTGCAACGCTTTCCGCTGTAGCTTTTGGTGCCATCAGTCAACATATTAATAGAAAAAGCTTTGTGTTGTTCGGTGCGGTTTTGATAACTTTGTCCTTACTACCTGCTAATTATGCTTCTTTAAGTGTATTGATGATTTTGTGGCTACTGGCTGGTTTTGGACAAAATTGTGTGAATTTACCCACCCAAACTTTGATTGCCGAGCGCATTAATCGTGATGCCCAAGGACGTGTATACGGCGCACATTTTGCTTGGAGTCACTTGTGGTGGGCAATTTCTTATCCTCTGGCTGGGTGGCTAGGAGGCAAATTTCCAGAAGGTGAATTCCTCTATGGCAGCTTTGTGGGTTTAGTACTGTTAATTGTAGTACAACTTACCCTGAAACCCCCAGTGGATGAAAATGAACATATCCATGAAAATATTTGGCACGAACACTTACATATCCACGATGAACATCATCAGCACGATCATCACCAGGGGATACTAGAATCCGAACCACATACCCATCCTCATCAACACAGATTAATGCGTCATTCTCACCCCTACTCAGATGATAGCCACCACTCCAGGTATAGGAGCCAGCAATCAGAAAGTTAAGCTCTCAAATGGGAGGGATTTTGCGGTCATAGGGCATTGGATTTCTTCCCCGTGCCCCATGCCCAAGACGGCGGATGGTGAGAAGAACTCCACAAATTTCTAAACATCCTCTCCCGCATTTCATCCAGATTTCATATACAGCGTGTTAATTTCACAATTAAATCGAAATAGATTGTGTTATCCCACTGCGTGAACAGTGGGAATTTCTTCTCAAAGAGCAATCATGAGGAGAAATGACAATTTTCAAGAATGTTTTTAATTTAATTATCAAAAAATAAATTTCTCTAAATTAAAATTAGGTAAATAATTTTTAACTATATGCTAATTTATAAAAATATTTTTTGGTTTAATAGTTTATGTTTATTATTAATTATTGTCTTTATTATTTATAATAAAATATTTGATGTATCAGTTGGAGGCTTGTTCTTACCACCTCCTACCCCATTATATCCAGGTGCAGGATTGTTTACACATGGATTCCAAATACTATGTTCTATACCACCTATAGTTTGTGCTTTTAGTTTTACTTTACTAAAAACTATTAAACCTAATAATAGATATAATCAATTTTTTCTTTACTCTGCAATTTTAACAACAGGTTATTTAGTTAATGGAATTTATCGACTACATATAATTTTTCTGCAATTTGGCATTCCCAAGCTAGTAACTATTGTCTGCTACACGATTATTGCTAGCTTGTATGGGTTAGCTTTTAGACGGCAAATCAAATCAACACCTTATACTATCCTGATCGCTAGTTTAGTCTTATTATTTATTGCTATTACAGTAGATTCCTTGCATTTAGAGGGTGATGGAACTCCTAGCTTATTAGAAGGTATTCCTAAATTGTTGAGTGGGCTGAATGTCGCGCTTTATTTTTGGTTTGTCTGTTATCGAGAAGTGCTACACTCCTTGCAACCTGCTAAAAATTGAGGGCAGATGAAATCCAGGTGAAATTGCAGATGTTTCGGTAAGATCAAGCTCATGGTTGATTTGCTTGGAGCGATGCGAATTTTACTAGTGGAAGATGAAGTGGATTTGGGACAGGCAATCAAACAAGTCTTAATTAGTGAGAGATATATCGTGGATTGGGTACCAGATGGCTCTCAGGCTTGGCTGTGCCTGGAAAACCAATGGACAGATTACACCGTCGCTATCGTCGATTGGCTGCTTCCGGGAATGTCGGGGTTGGAGTTATGCCAAAAGCTCAGATTGCACAAAAATCCTTTACCAGTACTGATGCTGACTGCGTTGGGGCAGGCAGAAAACCGTGTGGCAGGGCTAGATGCGGGAGCCGATGACTATTTAGTCAAACCGTTTGTCATGGAAGAATTGCTAGCGCGGTTGCGGGCGCTACAGAGGCGATCACCTCAATTACAACCCCCTACCTTGACTGTCGCAGGCTTTACTCTGGATGTAGCAAACAATCTGCTACAAGTAAATTTAGACCAATCCGCCCCTCTCTCCATTCCCTTAACCACCAAAGAATTCCAGCTGCTGATGTATTTGATGCAGAACCCCAATCGCATCATTCCCGGAAGTAAATTGCGTCAACAACTTTGGGACATGGACGAGGAGCCAATTAGCAATGTGGTTGCAGCTCAAATGCGTCTACTACGTCGGAAGTTAGCAACTCATGACTGCCCCTGCCCGATTGAAACCGTTCCTGGCGCAGGCTATCGTTTTAACTCCCAACTTAATTCTCAGCCATGAATAGCTACTCACTGTTTCGGCGCAGTCGTCTACGGTTAGCCCTCTGGTATGCCGCAGTCATGGCCTTGATTTTAAGTGTTTCTGGCTTTGGGATGTATCGCGCAATGGTGGAAGCAAACTGGGCAGCAATGGAGCGCGAAATTGAGTCAATCGCAGGCACCCTCCACGATAGTGTAGAACCACTGCTGCCTGCTGCGGCAGAACCAACTGCTGTGCTGCAACAAATTTTTCCAGATTTATGTTTGAGTGGACAACCCTGCAAAGCTACCCCTGCCCTAATTCAACGGCATACTATTGGCATCAGCGATCGCACGACGTACTATATTCGGCTATTTAATCAAAAAGGTAAATTTCTGGCTTTTTCACCCAACCAACCATCATCTCTGCCTCAAACTCTCAATCGTGCTACATGGCAAACTTTTCACACGCCTAATGGCATTCGTTATCTCCAATTCACAACGATATTGCATGGTGCTAATGACCGTTCATCCTGGGGCTATTTGCAACTTGGACGGAATTTAGAGCCTTTGTACGCCGAAAATAGGCGAATTCAATGGATTATGGCAATTGGATTGCCTATTACCCTGATTTTTGTAGCTATATCTAGTTGGTGGCTTTCTGGATTAGCAATGCAACCGATTTACCAGTCCTATCAGCAACAGCAACAGTTTACCGCTAATGCTGCCCACGAACTGCGATCGCCTCTTGCTAGTCTGTTAGCAACTGTGGAAGCTGTCCTCCGCATCCCACAATCAAATCAGCAAGATATGCAAATCATGCTCCAGACTGTTGAGCGCCAGGGGCGACGGTTGAGCCATTTGATAGCAGATTTACTTTTGTTGACTAGTCTAGAGCAGAACTCATCACCAAAACCCTTTCAGCCCTGTTGCTTAAATGATTTAGTGACAGATTTGACTGAGGAATTTTTAGAGCTGGCTACTGCTTGTGATATTCACTTAACTTGCCAAATTCCCAGTAGCGAAGTTTACACTTTAGGTAACGAATCACAACTTTACCGCTTAGTGTCAAACTTGATTGCCAATGCCATCCACTACACGCCCAGTGGCGGCTATGTGACTGTCAGCTTAGTAAAGAACGAGCGCACTGCGGTGATTGCGGTGAAAGATACAGGAATTGGGATTGAGCCTACTCAACAAAAGCGAATTTTTGAGCGCTTTTACCGTGTAGATAGCGATCGCTCTCGTAAAACTGGCGGTACAGGGTTGGGGCTAGCGATTGCTGTGGCGATCGCCCAAAAACATCAAGCGCATCTAACAGTTGAAAGTCAGGTGGGAAAAGGCAGCATTTTTACCCTAGAACTCACAATATCTAGTTGAAGTATCTATCTTTTTGGTGTTAACTATCAGTATTTTTCTCAGCTAGTTATTCTTCCTTCTCTGGCCTAATTTTCAACTGTAGATAAACCTAACTCACTGGCTTGTTCGCAACAACAACCCGCAACCCCATCTGTGGGATGTATCTCAGACATAGTAACTAAAGGCATTTTGGATAACAAGGAAGATGAAGTTAATTGCCATTGTAAGGTTGAGACATGCAAGTCTTTGATTAACCCTGTTTTGATGTCTAGTACCCAACCATGAATTTTTGGGGCGTTTTCGTCATGGAGTGCTTTCCGCAAGATGGGAGTGTGGTAGAGATTTTTTACCTGCGCTAGCACGTTGATTTCTGCTAAAAAATTCAGGCGTGCTTCTCTGGTAGGTAAAGCGTCTATCTCTTCTTGATTTTGCAGGTAAAGTTCCCGAATAGGATTTACCCAGTTATCAATAATGCCGGTGGTTCTTCCCTCCAGCGCTGCTTTAATTCCACCGCAATCGTAGTGTCCACAAACAATGATGTGTTCCACCTGAAGATGACAAATTGCATACTCTAAAACCGCTAGGAAGTTTAAATCTGTGAGCGAAACTTGATTAGCAATATTGCGATGGACAAATAACTCTCCCGGTTCTGTGCGGGTAAAGTTAGTCAGGGGCAAACGACTGTCAGAACAACCTAAGTACAGAAAAGGAGGTTTTTGCCCATTTGACAGCTTATTAAAGTAATTTGCGTCTCCAGCTAGTTTTTCTGCAACCCAAGACTGATTATTACTCAGCAGTTCATCAATGGTGTGATATTTCATCATCATCGAATAAATCTATGATATGCATTGTATTTTATCTATATGTAAATTTGTAGTTTCTTAAACAATCCCAAACAATCTTCTGCTAAAAAAAATTACGAAATTGAAACTGAGAGGCTGATTTTTCTTCCTAATTGACAAACATTCTGAAGGGATGAGAGTTTTCCCATCCCTTCACAAATAATCCCGGATTTTCTCGGCAAAGAGTTTCAACTTTGGGAACCAAGGTCGATGCGCTTTTCTACTTCTGCGAATCTTTCTTGTGCTTCTTGTTCGCTATATAGTAGGGAGACGACAATCCCCACAATAAATGCCAGGGGAATAGTCACCAAGCCAGGATTTTTTAACGGGAAAGGTGCTGTCGCGTGCTTGAGGATTGTGACTTGGATAGTGGGAGAGAAATAAATCAGCACTAAAGAAGAGAGGGTTCCTACTAACATACTGGCTACAGCTCCGTTAGTAGTGAAGCGTCGCCACAGCATTGATAATAGTAAAGCGGGGAAGTTGGCACTAGCTGCGATCGCAAATGCTAAACCTACCATGTAAGCTACGTTTTGTCCTTTGAACAAAATACCTAGCAATATGGCTAATGCACCTAACAGCATTGTGGCTCCACGAGCGACTTTGAGCTGTTCTGATTCGTTGGCATGACCACCGCGCACCACATTCACCCACAAATCATGGGACAATGCAGCTGCCCCAGAAAGTGTTAAACCTGCAACTACTGCTAAAATTGTGGCGAAGGAAACAGCCGCAATAAAGCCTAAGAAGGCATCCCCTCCTAAAAATTCCGCTAACATCGGTGCAGCCATGTTACCACCAGTACCAATTTGCTTGATGGCATCTTGACCTACTAGTACCATTGCCCCAAAGCCGAGAATAAAGGTGAGGAGATAGAAAAAGCCAATAAAAGCCGTGGCGTAAGTCACAGAAACCCGCGCTGCTTTAGCATCGGGTACTGTATAGAACCGCATGAGAATATGGGGTAATCCCGCAGTTCCAAACATTAACGACATCCCCAAAGAAATCGCATCCCAAGGATCGGAAACTTGCTTACCTGGGGCTAATACACCAGAGTACTTATCAGCGGCGGCGGCGAAGAGATTGAGGGGATTAAAACCAAATTTTGCTAGTACCAAAATCGCTAGCAATATCGTTCCGCCTAACAATAAAACAGCTTTAATAATTTGTACCCAGGTAGTAGCAATCATCCCCCCAAATATGACATAAGCCATCATTACGCCACCAACGATGACTACGGCTAATTCATATTCAAAGCCAAATAGTAGTTTAATTAGTTCCCCTGCACCTACCATCTGGGCAATTAAATAAAAACTGATGACTGCTAAGGTACCAATTGCTGCCGCAATCCGTACAGGTTTTTGCTGTAAGCGATAAGCGACGACATCAGCGAAAGTATATTTACCGAGATTTCTTAGGGGTTCGGCTATGAGGAACATGACAATCGGCCAGCCTACTAAAAAGCCGATGGAATAAATTAAACCGTCAAAACCATTGAGGGCAACTAACCCAGCAATTCCTAAAAAGCTAGCTGCACTCATAAAGTCACCAGCTAAAGCCAGCCCATTTTGGAAACCGCTGATATTACCTCCGGCTGTGTAGAAGTGGACGGTGCTTTTAGTCAACTTGGCCGCCCAATAGGTAATACCGAGGGAAGTGGCTACAAACAATATAAAAAACGCGATCGCCAACGGGTTAAAATGCCCCAAATTGGTAAGATTATCTACAGCTAGTGGGAAGTTGTACCACAAACTATTGATGCCCATATTTGATTACAAATTTGAATTTTTGATAGAGAACAAGTTATTGGCGCTTATTTACGTGTGAGATTAGCGATGCGATCATCGTATTTAGTATTTGCCCAGCGCACATAAAGAAAAATCAATATCCATGCACAGACAATTACTAATGCCCCTAGCAAAATGCCAAGACTAAGTCCTGGCAAGATTAATGAACCTAATAATGGTTTATTGAAGGCAATTAGCAGAATAAAGCCAAAATAAATCACCATCATGGCTCCACTCAGCAGCAGCGATACTCGCCAACGGGCATTAGCAAGAGACTGGAGAGCTTTTTTGCGATCGTCCATATCTTCAGTGAATTTGTTGAGACGATAAGTCCAAATTTTCTCATTAAAGTTGAGTTTTACTGAGGATAGACATAAAAACTTAATGTAATACTAATTTGAAAAAAGAATGCGACAGATTGTAGGGGCAAGGCACGCCGCATTGGTGTCAACTTAAGCTTAAAGCTATATAGGGCGGGCGTTGTACAAAAACCCTCGCCCTCATCCCCTAACCCCTTCTCCCGCAGGAGAAGGGGAATTAAATCTCTTGCTCCCCTCTCCTGGTGGGAGAGGGGTTGGGGGTGAGGGCAAAAACCTTGCAACCAAGAGGGTTTCACATTAAGTTGACACAAGTGGGCACGCCGTGCGCTCTAGAATATATTGATGTGTCACAAACATTATTTGATTTGGTATTATACTTGGCTATTTCTATCCGCTTGAGCCATTCCACTATTAATGGAATATCGTCTATTCGCTCGGAGCTTATTTTTACCTCTACTTCGCTCATCAATGCACCCCATCCCTGCACAATTCCTCTCTTCACACTACTGTTGTGAGTATGGTTAACCAAGGGCTGAGAGCAGCTATTATGCCCCGGCTAGCAGCAGTTCCGATTCCTCCAAAGGTGCAAGTATACAGTTTACCTGTACCTTTAGAAAGAATTATTGGCGTTGCCATTTTATCAAAGGCTCTCCATGTGCCGGCAGTATTCACTTTTTTAGAAATGCTGAGAAAATTTGATTTTTATAGTTTGGCTCAATTTATTTATTGATAATTTGGCAATTTTATATTATTTTTTAAAATTCCTTTGCGAGATTTAGATACCCGACTTTTTCAAAAAGTCGGGTATCTGGGCAGTAACTTTTACTTAAGTAAGCGCTATTTTAGCCTACAGCAATTTTAGTTTTACTTTATAAATAACCTCTTAATCAAATTGCTCACGACTAAATCATGCACTACCAAATTGTTGACCATCTGACTGAAAATCAAATTTTAGAGTTAGCAGATTTATACAAAAACGAATTTTGGAGTAAAAATCGTAAATATCAAGATGTAGCCAAAATGTTGGTGGCATCAAATATTATTATTGCCTTTGTTACTGATAGCCAAGAATTGATTGGTTTTACCCGCATTCTGACAGATTTTGTCTATCGGGCAACTATTTACGATGTAATTATCAAACCTACCTATAGAAAACTAGGACTTGGCGCTAAGTTGATGGATGCAGCCATCAATCATCCCCAATTGCGAGAAGTTGAGCAAATAGCGCTTTACTGCTTACCAGAGATGATGCCCTTTTATCAACGTTGGGGTTTTACAACTGAAGTGGGCGAACTGCGGCTGATGTATCGTTACCAGTAGGGATTGGGGACTGGGGACTGGGAAAAAGCAGGGGAGTAGGGGGGAAAAATAACAAACACCTATTACCAATTACCAATGCCCTATGCCCAATTACCAATTACCCATGCCCTATGCCCTATGCCCCATGCCCTATGCCCCATGCAGATGTACAATTACTGTGCCTTTAATTAAATTTAAAGATGTAGGTACGATATAGCGCCAGTATAATCTGCTTACTCGGATATATTTTTCGCTTAGATGTACTTAATGTTCCCAGAGTGATTATAACTAGAGTTATTATTTAAAGCCGTCAAAAATTAAACAATTGACTAGTAACAACTAATGGTGAACTCTAGCCTCGTGACCACAATCTATGTCAATTCCGTACAGGGGAATGATGCTAACGCTGGTTCACGGTTGAGTCCCTTTAAAAGCCTCACCCGTGCCTTAAAAGCCTCTACACAATCTACTATTATTCAACTGGGTTCTGGGACATACAGCGCCGCTAGCGGTGAGGTGTTTCCCCTGATTATCCCTGCGGGGGTGATTGTGGTGGGTAACGAAGCCAGTAAAGGCGCTGGCATTGTGATTATTGGGAATGGTACTTATCAGAGTCCGAGTTTTGGGGCGCAAAACGTGACGCTGCTACTGCTAAATGATGCCAGCCTTCGGGGTGTAACTGTGACAAATAACACGCCTAAAGGGACTGGTGTCTGGATTGAGTCAACTGCTCCCACTGTTGCTAATAATACTTTTATTAATTGTGCAAGGGAAGGCATATTTACCACAGGCACAGCGAAACCCGCAATTTTAGATAATGTATTTTTGCAAAATGCTGCCAGTGGGTTGACAATGGCACGTAATAGCAAGGGCGAAGTTTTGCGGAATGTTTTGCAAAAGAATTCTATCGGCATAGCAATTAGTGATGCGGCTGCGCCTTTAGTGGCAAATAATAAATTAACAGAAAATCAGACTGCGATCGCACTTTCTCGCGATGCTAAACCGGTGTTACGTCAAAATGTAATTACCAATAATTCCCAAGGCGGTTTGTTGGTGAATGGCAATGCATTTCCCGATTTAGGGAGTAATCAAGACTCTGCTGGTAATGTTTTTCGTGATAATCAAGTATTCGATTTACAAAATGTCACATCTGGGCAACTAATTTCTGTTGGTAATCAATTAAATCCCAGCAAAGTTAAAGGTGCAGTTGATTTTCTCTCTTCATCGATAGAAACTCCTTCCCAAGTATCACTAGGCACTAGCTTTTATGATCTAGGTGGGCATTGGGCAGCCGCTTATGTAGAAGCTTTAGTAGGTAAAGGCCTGATTAGTGGCTTCCCCGACGGTTCATTTAAACCCAATTCACCGATCACTCGTGCCCAGTATGCTGCTATAATTGCCAAGACTTTTCCACCACCCAGCAGTAGTAAAGCCAGTAATTTTACGGATGTCAAACCAGATTTTTGGGCAGCATCAGCCATTTCGCGGGCGGCGAATATGGGTTTTATTAGTGGATTTCCTGATGGGACTTTTCGACCAGGACAAAACTTAACAAAAATTCAGGCAATTGTATCTATCGTGAATGGATTGAAATGGAGTGGGGGGAACCCAAATGTGTTGACTGTATATGGCGATCGCGCTCAAATTCCTAGCTATGCTACTAATGCGGTGGCAGTGGCTACCCAAAAGTTATTGGTAGTCAACTATCCAAAAACGGAACAGCTAGAACCATTGCGGGATATTACCCGCGCGGAGGTAGCTGCAATTATTTATCAGGCATTAGTTGCTATTGGGCAAGAAAAAGCGATCGCCTCACCTTACATTGTCAACCCTGATGTTGATATCCCTTCCTTCAGCGATTTGAAAGGACACTGGGCAGAAGCTTTTATTCGCGGCTTAGTCAGCATGGGCTTAACCACAGGTTTTGCCGATGGTACCTATCAGCCAGATAAACCCATGACTCGCGCCCAGTATGCAGCTTTAGTGGCAGCTGCCTTTAACCCAACTGCTAAACGCGCAGCCATCGATTTTACTGACGTACCCAAGAATTTTTGGGCTGCTAAAGCCATAGAAATTGCCGCTAGCGGTGGTTTTGTGAGTGGATTTAGCGATCGCACTTTCCGCCCCGATCAAAATGTCCAAAGGCTACAGGTAATTGTCTCTTTAGTAAATGGACTAGCCCTACCAGCAGCTGATAGCAATACCTTAGTTACTTATAAAGATCGGGATACTATCCCTGAATATGCCCGGAAGGCTGTAGCAACAGCTACTCAACAGCAGATAGTAGCTAATTACCCAGATCCTAAGCTGCTTGTGCCAGTTCGTGAAGCGACACGTGCAGAAGTAGCAGCGATGGTTTATCAAGCTTTAGCTGCAATTCAACGCACAACAGCAATTAATTCCCCCTATATTGTTTCCCATACCATTAACTGACACAGTAGAATAAGAAGCATTTCCTATTAATTAAAAAAACACTTGGGTAAATCCCTTGTAATTAAAAGTACTTTAGCCTATTTGTAATGGGTAAAATTTTTAACTTATGTCTGAAGCTAATAGTTCAATGGTAACACCAGTTACAGACACATTTCCCGATTTAGCCACTGCCTTATTAACTCACTATAGCTTTGACCTGAGTGGTTATAGCGCCAGTGAGCTAATTAGGCGTTGGAAAACCCATTACCCACTTGAATGGCTACATATTGCAGTCATAGAAGCATTGTATCAAGGTCGTTATAAAGCAGTTTCCGTACAACAAATTTTAAATTTCTGGCACAGAAAAGGCCAGGCTACTTATCATTTCAATATGGAATTTGAGCGCTTAATTTGTAGCAAATTTCCTGAAAGCTTAACCGCAATTCCATCACCAGTTTTATATCCAGCTAAGAAAAACCTCTCTGTAGAAAAAACTAGTTATCATTTATCATCTCCCACAGGCGATGCATCAGCTACCAAAGTTAATCATGACTATCATCAAAGACAACTTCCGCCTGTAAAAGTAGTACCTCAACCAGAAAAACCAGCAGAAACAGCAGCATTTGTCCCCGATGAACAGCCAAGTGTGCAGCCTGAATACGCTGTTGCACAAGCTAGTAATAATTCTCCTCGGTTTCTCCCCGCTGCAGCCAATCATAGTCCCATTGGACAATTTACTCCCGAAATTAGCGATCGCACCGATTCCTTTACATCTAAACTCAAAGCTATGTCTGGTAGACAAATACCCCGCAGAAGCTTTAGCAGAGATTATTTTCTCGATGAAAATAGTGTGATTAGTTGATTGTTGATTGTTGACTGTTGACTGTTGACTGGGAGAAATAATTTTTGACTTTTGACTCTTGTACAGACGCGATTCATCGCGTCTCTTAGACTTTTGACAAACTGCTATATTATTTATTCAAAACTTGCCATTTTCTTGGTTGATAAAATAAAGAACGACTGGTAATTTTGCTGGCTTTGACAGTAAATCGGAATGATTCGACAACATCAAAAGAACAGACACCTTCTTTAATGTAGATTTTGGCTGTATATACACCAGCTAACAAGCAAACATAAGGCATCTGCATTTGGATTTCTATTCTACCTGGTAATATTTTTAAAGGTTCATTATCGCTGGCGGAAGTTATATATAAAACTCGCTCGTTCTGTCCAGATAAAGCTGTAATTAATACGCCTAAATTAGCATATTCAACTTCTCTATAAGCTTTGCATTCTACGCATAAATAGGCTGGTTCTCCACAAAGGGGAGCAGTTAATATATTACCCTGTTCATCCTTAAAACAAAGAGAAATAATATCTACTCCTAAACTTTCGCTTTCGGGTTTTTCTGGTAAATACATGACTCCTAAAACTGTGTCTGCACCAGCTAAACTTAAATCCTCTTCGTATTGCCGAATTACTGCTTCAGTCTCTCCAGCTTGAATTAATTTACCTTGAGCAAGATACAGAGAATTCTCACAGACATTTAAAACCACATGGGGATTATGGGAAACTAAAATAAAAGCTGTACCTGCTTGCCTTAGTTGTGCTAGTTTTTGGTAACATTTCACCCGAAAATTGATATCCCCAACCGCCAAAACTTCATCAATTAATAAAATATCGGGTTCTATATGTACAGCACAAGCAAAACCTAACCTTGCAGCCATTCCGGAACTATAGGTTTGTACAGGTGCATCAATCGCATCAGCAATTCCAGCAAAGTCTATCACATCTTGAAATCTCGCTGTAATTTCTGGTGTTGATAAACCCAAAATTGACATATTAGCATAGATATTTTCTCGCCCTGTGAGAATCGGATTAAATCCTGCACCTAAAGCAATTAACGGTGCTAATTTTCCTCTAACTTTGACATAGCCAGTATCAGGATTAATCAAGCCACTAATAATGCGTAATAATGTACTTTTTCCGGCTCCATTTGCGCCTACCAATCCTAAAGCTTCTCCCCGGCGTAGTTGAAAACTTACATCTTTTAGCGCCCAAAATTCTTGAGGACGTAGAGTATCACTTCTCCGATTTCCGCCGATGATTTCTGTACAAATATCTTGCACGCCATATAACAAAGACTGCTTGAGATTTCGACAAAATTTTTTAGAAACATTATCTACAGAAATCAACAAATCGGAATCTTGAGGCTGAATCTCATCAAGCATTATCTAAATTACGAATTACGAACTACAAATTACGAACTGACTCTTTCTACGACAAATGGCATAGCTAACCGGAATACAATCCAAGTTACGATTAATCCTATTAAAGTAATGGCACTAACAATCAAAAATGCAGAAAAATTAGATATCACACCTGTTGTCGCTAATTCTCTGGCTGTGACTAATAGCGGAGTCACAGGATTAAGCTGAACTAAAAAACCGAAGATTCCTTGTTTTGGTACAGGATAAACTACGGGAGTTAAAAATAACCAAAAGCCTGTAATTAAAGTTAAACCTCTGGATACATCTTGATATAATATCCCCAAAGGAGCTAATAAAAGCCCAATAAATATTCCGAGTAAAACTAAATTAATTAACGCCACAGGTGCGAGAATTACTGTCCAAGTTACAGAAATTTTAAACCAGATAAACAACGCCACAATTAAAATTAACTTGATAGCAAAGTTAAAAAATACTTCGCCAATTTTTGCCAAAATCAATGCTTCTCGGGGAAAATTGACTCTGGCTAACATTGGTTTGGCTACACTTACAGCTTGCACTGGGCCATTTAAAGCTTCGACAAATGTTTGCCATAATGCAGTGCTGAATATCACATAGGCTGGATAGGGTAAATCTGTAGCGCCAATGTTAATTACATTAGCATCGTGAGCTAAGGTAAATCCTGCTGCCATAATTATTGGTGGCAAAAAAGCCCAAGCTATACCGAAAAACGATTGACGATACTGAGCGCTAATATCCCGGAATAGTAGCCGCCAAGCCAGTTCCCGCGAAGCTAACAAGTCGCGCCACATTTGTTTACCTAATTGAATGGGATGTCTCAGGCGGCTCTCAGGTGTATAAATAACTTCAGATAGCTGTGAATTTAAATCCTGCTGTCGCTTCACGATTTCTCCCTGTTACATTAGACAGATCCGAACCTAGTTAAATGTATTATTTTCAACATTTATGGCATTATAAAGGCGATAGGTTAGCAAACCTGTATTGACAGTAGTTTTTATGTATTTGCAACACATTTATTATCAGGCCACAGCACTGCTGTGTTTCTACAATGTGTTCTATTTAGGTAAAAATTGCTGGAAACGAAAGATGAATTTGAGGTAATGGCGTGAGTACATTTCTATCAGGTGTGGCAGTATTCCTTTCTACTGTCGCTTTGTTATGTGGCGGCTATGCAGCTTACGAAGTGTTCACGCTGCGACAGACGCTAAATACTACTAGCACTAGCACACAAACTAATACTGTTCCTCCAATTTCTACCAAACAATCAGTTCCCCCGGAACCAGAAACAACCGCATCAGCATCAGCATCACCAGAAACAACACCCTCACCCGCGGCTACCTCGGCAAATGCGATTCAGCCTGGACAATTTGTGCAGCCTGCTTTTGGGAATAAGGCTGAAGTTGAGATACTTTCAGCAAAACGGATTAAAGACCCCGAAACCGCAAACCGTGACGTGATAAATTTACAGATGCGTATCCGTCGCCAAGCTACGGATGGTGTTGGTGGTAGCGATATCATATCGATTGCGAATACAACTGCGCGTAATCCTGACACCAGTGAAACCTATAAAGGAGTTTCTGCAAATCGCTCAACAGGAACTGTTTCTTTAGCACAATTGCGTCCCAAAGCATCAGCCGATGCTTATGTCTGGATTAGGGTTCCTGATGGTGTCAAAAACGTAGACCTGTTTGTGCCAGATACAGCAGCATTTAAAAATCTACCAATTGCTAACTAATACCGATTTGAAGAATGTTTACGACATATAAAAAGATTCATCAGGTCAGATATTTGTCGTATTCTTTTTTCAAATTGGTATACATAGGTGGGGAAAAAGGGGAAGGGGGAATGGGGAAAGGGAAAGACAATACCTTTGACCCTTCCCCTTTAACCTTTTCCCCAAACTCAATTATGAGTCCAAAATACTTAGTTAAGTGGTAAAGGCGCGATCGCACATCTTACCATGTTGTAATCCAACGGTTTAATACCCGATCCAGCAGACGCAGGATTTTACTCACTACCCGAAAGCCAAAGTTCCCGACGGGAAATTTGCGCGCAAAGGGGTGGACAATTGTCATATGCCGTCTTGATCCCAAGCGTTTATACCTGTTCTGAAAATATTCGTCTTCGCTGAGGTTCCATTTTTGTAGTAAGTGTTTCAGGCTAGAGAATTCCCAGCGATCGCTCCACCGCAACATATAGTAATGTAGATCTGTCCACTCTAATGGCGGCCCTGGAACGTAAGTCACGATGGATTCAGGTTCGAGGTAAATTGTGCCGCCAGCTGCATTTACTAACATACATAAATCAACATGTTCTTTGGTAGAAAGTAACTCTTCATCCAAAAAACCAATTTGTTGGAATATTTCTGTGCGGATCAGCACACAGTGGAACTCTGCTAACCCAGTTTCCTCTCGTTTTAGCTGGGGTTGCACATCTACTACTCGCTTACCTTGAAGATAAATCTTTTCAATAATCCGCCGTCTTGTGGTTTCACCTTTAGTTTCTTCCCTCACCCCAGTTTCCCCACCTGCACAATGTACTTCTTCATGTACTGGTGTACCCTGACAGGTAAGGGGGCCGACTATAGTTGCTTCTGTCGTTTCGGCACATTCTATCAATGCTTCTAGCCAACCAGGAGTAACAACTACATCGTTATCGAGAAAAACCACATACTTACTGCTAACTTCTCGCAAACCAAGATTTCTGGCGCAGTTAGGAGATAAATATTTTTCGGTGCGAATCAGTTGAAATTGTTTTTGCGCTGCTTGCTCTGCAAGATAATCTCTAATATGAGCAGGTGAATTGACATCTACGTAAATTAATTTAAATGGATAAGTCGTATGCTCCCAGACGCTGGTTAAAGATTCCTGAGTGTAGCTAAAACGTTCTCGCGGAACCACAACAATAGTTACTTGGGGTATATCTGGTAAATTCATCTATGCGTTAACTCCCTGAGGCTTCATAGTTCAGCCTGCCTGCTACAGCTAAAGTTGGTTGTAGTAGAGGTAAATTATTAGCAATTACTTGTTGATAAATTTGTACTAGCTCATCATTGAGCTTGTTCATATCATAGTGTGTTTCCACATAGGCGCGGCCTGCTGCACCCATTTGTGACCAAATTTCTGGATGTTCTATGAGGTAAGTTAATTTTTCTGCGATCGCATCCGCATCTCTCTCTGGAACTAGAAAACCGGAAATCCCATCTTCTACTAGTTCCGGGATACCACCATGTTGGGTACTGATGACTGGTAAACCCATAGCCATTGCTTCTTTTAAGGTGTTGAGGGGAGCATCTTGATTACCATCATCAGCTGTGATGCTAGGAGCCAGAAAAATATGCGCTTGATCTAAAATTTCAATAATTGCCGGCTGATTTTTCCAGCCTAAAAGTTTTACTTGTTCAGTAACATTTAAATCTTGAATTAGTTGTGCTAACTCATCTCTTAAATAGCCATCGCCAATAATGTTGTATTCGATATCAGGATAAATCTTCGCTACCTTGGCAACTGCACGAATGCTGTATTCTATACCTTTTTTCGGTATCAGGCGGCAAGTTGTAGCCAGATAAATTTTGCCTTTGGGTTCAGGTGGTAGCCTGGTTTTAAATTGAAACTGACTACAATCAATTCCCGAACCATGCACAACAATTTTTTGGGAATCGCAACCAATACTGAGGGCTTTGGTTTGAAAATATTTGCAGTTAGCTAAGAAAAAATCTCCTTTAGTAAACAGTTCATCATAAATATGTTCTCCATATTCATGGACAAACCAGCTAATATCATAACCGCGAAACGAAGTAATTAGCTTACCCCTAATCGCGCCCATATCCCGCCACGCCATCCCTTCCCGTGCCAATGTCCCAAATTGACAGTGAATTATATCGTAGGTTTTTGTGTTTAATAATGGGATAACTGAGTAGAGTAGTCTTAGAGAAGCTGCCCATCTACCATATTTGAAAACATTTAGCGATCGCAGCAAGACTAAGGGATTTTTCTGAAAGTTAGCAATGATTAATTTTACCGCTTTCAGCAACCGCCAAAAGAAATTTTGTGGGATTGACGGTTGAAATTTTGTCCGTCCTAGTAACTGATATTTAATTATATCTGGATGCAATTGCACGGTATTACCTGGTTGATATGCATAGATATCAACATCATGTCCCCGGGCAATCAAACCTATAATTTGATTAACAATAAATGTTTCCGACAAGACGGGGAAATACCCTACTACGAAAGCTATTTTCATTATCAAATTTTAAAGTTTAGATTATTGCTTGATATTTGCAGCTTTTTGGATGATTAACTGCTTTATCTATCTTTTGGTAGAGTGTTTTTTATGAGATTTGAGTAAATTTCAGTATATATTGTTCCTGATTCCACAAAATATATTTTTTAATTTTAGCGTTAAAAAATTGATTGCATCTGGCAAATTTTCAGGTCATAAATATTACATTTAAGGGCAAAAAAAGCCCTCAGATACAATCTGAGGGCTGGGTGTGCATTGATACTGCACAGACGATGGGAAAATCAAAGATATATAAGAAATCAGCCACAGCAGGTAAACACTGGCTGGAAAATTTATATAGCAATTCGATTTGATTTTTGACAACAATCTCAGTATTCGGATACGGAGTTTATCCCGCACCTTCTCAAAGCTGTGATGACGTATTCTCGGTGAGAAAAGACTACGTAGATTTTCAAAAATCAATAAGGAATTCTATAGTAATAGTAAGTATTGCACCTGGAATTGACAAAAGAATGTCAAAATCATGGCGTAACTATGTCTATTTTGACTATTTTGCTCTAATTTGGCAATAAACCGACAATAGCCTACAATCCTCTATCTGCTGCTAACTTCCGCAATTTTTGGACTAATTCATTGCTACCACCAAGCTGATGCTTTTTGCCTAAATCGATCAGTTCGCGTTCTATTTGTTGTCTATCTATCGCGTCACCATCTAAGTAAAACCCAAATAATATGTCTATTAATGCATCTGTATTTTTGTTTGTGATGTATATCAAGTTTTCAATCATTGTATAACTCCACAATTACATTATTGGTTGTAACCAGCCTGGAGTAAGGAACACAGCATAATTTTTATGTATACCTTATCCAGTTCCATGTTATTTTTCCCGTGCTTTTACTGAAACTAACAAAGGGTATGTAAAGAAAAATGTTACCAGTAATAATTCTTAGTATTTTTTCGCAAAAAAAAACCATAGCTGGTAACTACGGTTTTTCTGAGCGAACTGATTCTAACTTGCCGTGAGCAGATGGAAGTATTACAACGTAAGTCCTCTGGCGTTGTATCATCTCTTTGAAAACATAGTCTAGTGGCTCTAGAAGAATTCGTCATTACTTAGATAACCTATTTAATTCAGTGAAATATTTAGCTAAGTGACCCTGAAAGTTTCAATACTTGGTAATTTAAATGCATCTGTATTTACTTATTTCTCTGTAATAACTCGGTAAGATGCAAAACTTCAAGCACTTTACTACTCTGAAACTTCTATGACAATCGCAAATTTACACTATGACTGCAATAGAAAATTCCGTAGTTTAATGTAATATTTCTTTAAAGAGAATTCTGGGCAATATAAAACCCTGAGTCACCTCAGGGCGGGCTAAAAAGTAATATACCAGCGATCGTTATTATCGACTGACTTATATCAGAGTTGACTCATCCGTTTGGTATATTTTTTATCTATCAAAAGACAGATCTGCCGGACTTATCCCCGTGAGGATTACTTAGTTTGGGGTTGTGAGTAAAGGTTTCATCAGTCAGGCTGTGCAAGAATGCCAGTAAATCTTGTTTTTCGCTCTCAGATAATTTAAAACCGGAAATAAACTCACTTTTGAGAGGATTTTTACTGCCATCTCCGGCAAACTTTCCTGTATGAATTGTTCTACCACCTGCTTGGTAGTGATCGATAACTCCCGCCAGGGTAGCGATACTGCCATCATGCATATAAGGAGCAGTTAAAGCAATATTCCTGAGAGTCGGAGCTTTAAACCTACCCATATCAGATGGTTTGGCAGTAATTGCATAAACACCTGTATTATCAGGTGGATAAGCTCCTTTACCATCAATGTTGTAAAGTCCAGTGTTATGAAAGGCGATTTCTACAAAAGCTAGGCGTTCGTGAATCACAGAATCGCTGAAGTTAATACCACCATGACAATGAAAACATTCCAAACTTTCACTATGAAATAATTTCTCGCCTCGTTTAGCAGCGTCAGAAATCGCCTGAGCATCGCCGCCAAAGCGATAGCGATCGTAGGGAGAGTTAACAGAAATGAGAGTGCGTTCAAAACTAGCTAAGGCTTTAGTGAGATTGCTGAGGCTAATTGCATCCTTTCCCTTACCAAAAGCTGCAGTAAACATTTGCCGATATTGGCGATCGCTTTCTAGCATAGCCAATATTTGTGTTTCCCTTCCTACCATACCCATTTCTATTGGATGTTCGCCAAACATGGGCACAAGAGCCTGATTTTCTAACTTTGTGATCAAAGGATTAGCCCAAGTCAACACCGGATTGTAGGCAATATTAGCCAAACTCATAGAATTTCGCGGGTGTTTTTCGCCAGTGGCTCCCACAGCTATTGGTTTACCATCTGTAAAGGCTAGTGACTGGATATGACAAGATGCACAAGAAAATTCACCTGTAATTGATAAGCGCTGCTCATAGAACAGGTGTCTTCCCAATTTCACCTTTGCAGCACTCATCGGATTATCTGCTGGCACAATTGGCTTTGGCATCCAAGTTGGCAGATTCCAGTCATAATCGGAAGTTGAGGAAGCAGAGAAAGCTTTACCCAGTCCGACTGACAGACAAATGGATAATAAAAAAATGATAGCGAGGGTAAACCAGCGAGATAATTTCATGGCAATACATCATTCACTGTAGTTACCGCCAGTCACCTTACCTCGAAATACAATGTACTGGTAAAGGTTATAAAACAGCATTACAGGGATGAGAAAGCCGATAAAAATAATCATGATCACCAACGAACTGGGATCGGCAGCTGCCTCATAAATCGTAATTTGTGGTGGGATGATATAAGGAAAGACAATCAAGCCTAAGCCAATAAATGACAGGATAAACAGCAGAATAGTCCAGACAAAAGGCGCTCGTTCTTGCTTAAGATTCAGACTTTGTAAAAGTTGCCAAATCAACAGTACTCCCAGTATGGGTATGAGCGCAAAGATATAAACTAGGGGTTGCTGAAACAACCGAGTTCTGGCACTTTCATAAATTATTGGTGTGGTAATTGTAATTAGCACCGCACCTATGAGAGTTGTCCAAGCTGCAATTTTGGCTGTTTTATAATGTGTTGCTTGCAATTCCCCCGTGGTTTTCCACACGAGATAAGTAGAACCAATCAACACGTATGCTTGAATTAAGGTCAATGCTACCAACACTGAAGGTAAACTGAACCAGTCCCAGGTACTACCGATAAAGTGTCCAGTTTCATCCACTTTAATACCTTTGAGTACTGCACCCAAAGCGAAACCTTGACCGAGTGCAGCCGCAAAACTTCCTGCACCAAAAGCGAAATTCCAAAATAATTTGCGTCTAGCTAATTCCCGAAATTCAAAGGCGACACCCCGAAAAATAAACCCAAACACCATCACGAAAATCGGGATATACAAGGCATTTAAAATTGTGCCATAAGCTAAAGGAAAAGCCCCAAATAAACCTCCTCCCATGAGGACTAGCCAAGTTTCATTAGCATCCCAAATGTTGCTTAAGCTAGTCATCAAAATTCCCCGACGTTCTTCATCAGAGGAGGTTAGAGACAAAATACCTACCCCTAAATCAAATCCATCTAGCATGACATAGAGGAAGAGAAACAGAGCTAGGATTACAAACCAGACTTGCGGCAGAAAATACTCGAGCGTCTCCATATCATCTCCTACTGTTGTGCTTCTACAGGACGCTCATCGGGTACAAACTCCCCAGGAGTAGTATCTATTGCGGGTTTGGTAATTTCTACCCCAGGAATTGGTAGTTCTAAATTTGGCCCTGTGCGAATAATCCGGCTACCAAAGTACATCGCGGCAATAAATAACAGGGTATAAACTAAGGCAAAGCTAGTCAGTGAAACTAAGACATTACTAGCTGGTAACCGAGAAGCCGCATCAACGGTGCGAATTTGTCCGTAAAGTGTCCAAGGCTGTCTGCCCACACAACGCACAATCCAACCAGATTCTACAGCAATGTATCCTAAAGGTGCAGCACATACCCAAGCCCACATCAACCAACGCTGCTGCGCGATATTTTCGGCGGAAAGTTTACCTCGCAACCATTGCAGGGTACTCAGTAGCATTAAACCAGCAAAGAAAAAGCCGATCGCAATCATCACCCGGAAGGCGTAATAAATTAAACCTACCATGCGCGGACGATCCTCTGGTTGCCATTCTTTTAAACCGCGTACTGGTTGGGAAAGATTCTGTTTAAATTCCAAAATGTATCCCAAAGCGTTAGGAATGGTAATTTCCCAATCATTTTTCTCGGCTTTAACATTGGGTATAGCGAGTAAACTCCAATCAGCAGGTTGTCCGGCGGGTGTGCTTTCCCACTGGGCTTCCATTGCTGCCAGTTTTGTGGGTTGATAGTGATAAACTTGCTCGCCGCTTAAATGCCCAATATATATTTGTAATGGTGCAACTGCGATCGCAGCTGCTAAAGCAATCTTCAAAGACTTACTAAAAAAAGCTGTATGGCGCTGCTTGACAATGTACCAAGCGCTAATACCACCAATCACAAACAAAGATGTCTCTAGTGTGGCAAAAAACATATGCAGCACACTATTGACCATAAAAGGATTTAAAATTGCCTGAAAATAATCGTGAACGATAAACTTGCCATTGATCATTTCTCCACCTGCGGGTGTTTGCATCCAAGAATTGGCTGTCAAAATCCACAAAGTTGACAAGTTGGCACCAAAAGCAACCAAGATGGTGGAAAGATAGTGAATGGTAGGATTTACTCTTTCCCAACCAAATAACATAATTCCCAAAAAAGCCGCTTCTAGCATAAAGGCCCAAGAAGCTTCAAACCCAATTACACTGCCAAAAAAATTGCCTACAGCTTCCGAGAAGGGGCCCAGTTAGTACCAAACTGAAATTCCATTGGAATACCAGTGGCGACACCAATGCCAAAATTTAGGACGTAGAATTTAGACCAAAATCGGGCATGGAGATAGTAATCTGGATTACGAGTTTTGAGCCATAATCCCTCTACAATCACCAAATAAATGCCCATCCCTGTAGTCAGCACAGGCCAAAGCATATGAAAGATGGCTGTCAGCGCAAACTGCATCCGTGATAGCACTACGGAATCGGATAAAAATTCCACTAAGTTTTCTCCATTAGCTAGCCACAATATTTAAGATAAATGATTACTGGTTAACGCAATTTTAGCGCCGCCAATGATGCGTTAGCGGTAGCGTAACGCATCCTACTGGCGCGGCAAGGCTAAAATGTGGCAATATAATTTTCTTGTGGGGTGGACATCTTGTCCGCCCAGGACGGGCAAGATGCCCATCCCACAAGAGTTTGACTAATGCACTACTTAAGGCTAGACACGCCACTACTGTTTTTGTAACCAATCCAAAATCCAAAATCCAAAATCTAAAATCGCTTTATTCCACTCTAAAAAATGCTTGCCCAGCAGTAGGTTTATTAGCAAATGGGATACCAATATTAGCCATAATTCCAGCGCAATCACCATCATCAGGGGATGACATACAACCTGGTGGGCTATTGGGCTGATTAGCTGCTAAATTCGTATTTGCTACTAATGCTGCAACGTCGGCAATAATTACATTCTTTGTCAGATCAAACTTCGTAAAAAATAACTTGACTCTATTACGATTGCTACAACTTGCGGGTTTTTGACTACCTTCAGCAGCTTGACAACCAGTACTACCCAAGTGAATGGGGAAACCTTGTCCGTGATGACTATGTTGATCATCCTTTGGACTTGCGCCTAGACTTTGACTCGCCAAATCCAGGCGCAGAAATTTATACCCCGATAGCCAATTCCACCAAAGTGAAGTCAAATTCAGTGGTGATGGCGCTGTCACAACATCAGCATGATTGAGATTGAAGGGTACACCCAGAGTAAATTGCAGTCCTTGATAATTGCCTTTGGGTACTGTGCCAATAACTTGATTACGTGTCTCTACTGTGCCATTTGCACAAGCACCAGATTTATTTTCAAAGTCTAGCAAGGCTACGTTTTGATATTGCCATTTATTATCTTGGGTTAAAGTTACGGGTACAGTTTTGCCGTTACTATCAACTAATGCAACATCAGATACATAAAACCTAAAGTCAGAGAAAGTGACTTTTGTTGCTGGTTTGCCTAAACCAACGTAGCTTCTACCACACTCAAAAGGCAGTTTGCCGACTTTGGCGTTAAATTTAATACTTACTTCTTGGGTTTGACCATTGGCAGTTAAAGCTACACCATCATTCCCTAAAACAGCAGTCAGGGGAATTGCCATCATTGCGATCCACTGAAGGCTTTTAGCTACACCAATCGCGGCTGATTTGACAAACAACAGCATTTCTTTACCACTGCTTAAATCGAGGTGTGTGACAATTCTCGATAACAGTGGAGTTACTGTCAAAAGACGGGTTGTCGTATTACCAAATAGTCTATGGCCTGCACCGCAAATTTCCCTGATGGTATATAAGCGCACAGTTTGATACTTTGACGATGAAGTAAAGTTGCATCTCGTATAAAAAGACAGTCTGTCAAAGATTTTTTAATTCTGTCGAGAACAATAAAAAAGCGATCGCTTAGTGTAAATTGCAGCTTAATATCTGAAAGGAGAATAGATATGCAGCTTCTGGAAGCTCCTAGCGTGACGGTCATTGCTGGTGAAAATGCGGTGACTGTTTCTCAACTACCTGCTGTGTGGCAAAATATCGCCAGAGGGGTGGCTGATGTGGGAATGTGCGATCCACAATGCTATGTTGAGATGGCGCAGTTGTTTCAATACAAATTGGAACATGGTGATGTAGACTTATTTAGCGATCGCCCAGATTTAGCTCACTTCAAACCTACTTTTTCTCAGTTATTTGGGCAGTTAGCCAGAGAAACCCTAGAATTCTACGGTCAAGATTTCCTGATTAGTAGCTATCCCAACTTTGCAGAAATTCTCCGCGATGTCGAGTCAAAGGGTGTAGAGTATGCCGATGAGGTAAAAGTAGCGCGCATTGGCATCGAACTTTTTGAAGAATTTGGTTATGAGTTACCCGCCAGCTTTTATCATGTCCATCTAGCGCCAATTTATCGAGATCATGTGTTTGAAGAACGCGCTTTAAGATTTGACAAGCGCGATATAGAACACAAACGTTCTTGGGATGCTGTATTACACGCGGGTAAAGTATTTGCTATCCAAATGAGGGTACAAAGCATTGCTGCTAAATACGGTTTTACCTATCAACATGGCTGTGGTTGCAACTCTCACCTTTCATCTATTGATGCATCGGCTGGGGCTTTTGCATACGAAATCAGCCCCCAAAAGCGTCAACGTTGGCTTCGTAGCTTCATTTGGACTGCTTGGTATGAGTACGCTTTCTTTGCGATCGTACCGAATACTATTTATCTAGTCTGAGGTTTATTACCTGAATTTCTCACCAGATTTTTGTTGGCAAATTTCTATAGCAATCCTATTGAATTCACCAAAATTGTAATACCACAAATTTTGAGAATTAATGCTTTAGGTAGATATTTGTTCTGCCTGTGAATTTTAAACTCGGGAGTGGTAGGACACTTATGTAATGACTCACACAAGCTTTTCCTCACATCATTGATGTGGGGATTTTATTTTTGTTGGGCGTGCGTAACGCACCGTCGCGTGGATGGTGCGTTAGGCGCTAGGATAGTTATTTCGTGACAAATTATATTGGAAATCAGCGCCTAACACACCCTACATTAATTTTATGTTTACTTGATAAATAAACTCTAATAAAAGTGATTATTTATATCCTCTTCTCCTTCAATCAATAACAAAGTCATCATATCTGCCTCAATAAAACTCGTTAATTTAAAATCAGACATAGCTTTCAAGTCCTCAATAGCAACTTTTTCAGAGTAGTATTTAAATATTATTTGAATCGCTTTATTTTTATCTAAATAATTTTGGTAGCTACTATCCTTTTGCATCAAATGTTCAACAATTTTTGATATTCTCTCCAACAGAGCTTCTTGATATCCATAAACTTCTGGCATAATATTCTTTGATTTTGAATCTATTACCCCAATTATAATTTCTCTTAATTCATTTACTTTGCCATTAAAAAAAGGCGGGCAAGATGCCCACCCTACAAGAGAATTCCAAGAATTTGCTGTTGCGATTAACCCAACAATTCTTTTGCTTTAGCTAATACATTATCAACACTAAAGCCAAACTTCTCTAGGACAACATTACCAGGCGCGGAAGCACCAAATGTATCAATACTAACGGTAGCGCCTTCACTACCTACATACTTGTGCCAGCCGAAGCTAGAAGCTGCTTCTACAGACAAACGCTTGGTGACGGCTTTTGGTAATACAGACTCTCTATAAGCTGCATCTTGTGCGTCAAACAAATCCCATGCAGGTAAGGAAACAACGCGAACTTTCTTACCTTCGGCTGTGAGTTTTTCAGCAGCAGTCACAGCGAGGCTCAATTCTGAACCAGTACCAATCAGGATGATATCTGGTGTGCCTTCGCTATCTACCACAATGTATCCACCCTTAGCTACACCTTCAATCGAGGTACCTGCTAAGTTAGGAACATTTTGACGGGTTAACGCTAACAAAGTAGGAGCATTTGCCTTTGCTCTCTCAATTGCTATTTTGTAAGCACCAGAGGTTTCTGTACCGTCTGCGGGGCGAAGCACTGTCAGTTTAGGAATAGCACGCAGGGAAGCCAGGGTTTCGATGGGTTGGTGGGTGGGGCCGTCTTCACCTTGACCGATGGAGTCGTGAGTCATTACCCAAATACTACCGGCTTGGGACAAAGCAGATAAGCGGATGGGTGCGCGCATGTAGTCTGTGAAGATCAGGAAGGTAGCGCCGTAGGGAATTAAGCCGGAACTGTGCAACGCGATACCATTGACAATTGCACCCATACCATGCTCCCGTACACCATAGTGGATGTTGGGGTTTTGGTATTGTCCTTTTTGGAAGTCGCCCTTACCTTTGAGTTCGGTTAAGTTGGAGTGGGTTAAGTCAGCGGAACCACCGATTAACTCTGGTAATACTGCCGCAAGTTTGTTGAGGCAAGTTTCGGAGTGTTTCCGGGTGGGTAGTCCTTTGTCTTCGGGGGTGTAGGTGGGTAGTACTTTATCCCAGCCATCAGGCAATTTACCGCTTAGGTAACGTTCAAATTCAGCTGCTTCTTGGGGATACTTAGCTTTGTAATCAGCAAAAGCTTTGTTCCATTCAGATTCGTAACCTGCACCACGTTCGACAGCTTTGTGAGTGTGGCTGAGGACATCTTGGGGAACTACGAAAGGTTCATATTCCCAACCCAAGTTTTTGCGGGTTAATGCAACTTCATCTGTACCCAAAGCCGCACCGTGAACGCCAGCGGTGTTGGCTTTGTTGGGGGAACCGTAACCAATGGTGGTTGTGACCTTAATGAAAGAAGGCTTATCGGTAACAGCTTTCGCAGCTTCAATTGCTTTGGCGATCGCATCTAGGTCGGTGTTGCCGTTCTCTACATGTTGAACGTGCCAGCCGTAAGCTTCAAATCGCTTAGAAACATCTTCGGTGAAGGCTACATCTGTAGAACCATCAATGGAGATGTGGTTATCATCGTACAGAGCAATCAGTTTGCCTAATCCCAAGTGTCCTGCGAAAGAACAAGCTTCACCAGAAACACCTTCCATGTTGCAACCATCACCCAAAATTACGTAGGTGTAATGGTCAACAATGTTGGCATCGGGTTTGTTGTATTTAGCCGCTAGGTGAGCTTCTGCGATCGCAAAACCAACTCCATTGGCAATCCCTTGACCCAGAGGCCCGGTAGTCACTTCTACACCAGCAGTCATGAAGTTTTCTGGGTGTCCAGGGGTTTTGGATTCCCACTGACGGAATAGCTTGATGTCCTCAATAGTTACACTGTCATAACCAAAAAGGTACAGCAGGGCATACTGCAACATCGAGCCATGACCAGCAGACAGGATGAAGCGATCGCGGTTAAACCATTTGGGATTTTTGGGATTAAACCGCATAAAGCGATCCCAAAGTACAAAAGCCATCGGAGCAGCGCCCATCGGCAGCCCTGGGTGTCCCGATTTTGCTTTTTCTACGGCATCAATAGCCAAGAAGCGAATCGAGTTAATAGATAGTTCTTCGAGGGATTGGGTTGCAACAGCCATAAATAAGATTGTTTTTAACGACGGGTTAGCACTCTTGGTAGCTCACACAGTTACCGGGGAGGCAAAAAAAGCTTGGATTTTGTCCAAATTGATTGCCTGATTGTTTTGACATTCCCCCTATTCTTATCATCCCACTGCCAATTGTTGATGGACAAGCGGGATATTTAGTGATGACTGTGATAAATCCAGCTAATAATTGGGTTGTTTTGAACCGTTGATTTAGTTGGAAATGAAATCGATGATACTGTTACCACCAACTTGCGGCAGAGCGACCAGCAGATAAATTGGTGATGTTCTAAAGAATTCCAGCAATTAAATTATCCAATTTTGAGAGCAAAGATCATAGGCAAAATTTGCTTTATCTGGGCATGGGGCATTGGGCATGGGGCATTGGGCATGGGGAAAATCAATTTTGGATTTTGGATTTGTGATTTTGGATTAGGTTTAAATCTAAAATCCAAAATCTAAAATCTAAAATTCCTGCTTCCTCCGCCTCCTCTGCTCCCACAGCAAAGGGATAATTTATTGACTAGAAGTCCCTTAGAGGTATTTCTTAAAGGCTAGGGTCACATTATGACCGCCAAACCCAAAGGAATTGGATAATGCCACGTTGACTTCTTGAGCGCGGCTGGTGTGAGGAATATAATCCAGGTCACACTCTGGATCGGGATTTTGAAGATTAATTGTTGGTGGAACTTGATCGTTGGCGACGGCCAGTACTGTTGCTACGGCTTCAATACCTCCAGAACCACCTAAAAGATGACCTGTCATTGATTTGGTAGAGCTGATGGCTACTTTATAGGCAGAATCGCCTAGGGCCTTTTTCATCGCAGCTGTTTCCGTGGAATCATTAGCTGGGGTACTGGTGCCGTGAGCATTGATATAGTTCACCATCTCTGGGGTTAGCTCCCCATCTTTCAGGGCTATTTCTATGGCTCTGGCTGCACCTAATCCACCGGGAACTGGGGAAGTCATGTGATAGGCATCACAGGTCATCCCATAACCGACCATTTCTGCGTAAATGTGAGCGCCTCGACTCAAAGCATGTTCGAGTTCTTCTAGCACCAAAATTCCCGCACCTTCACCCATGACAAATCCATCGCGATCGCGGTCAAATGGACGGCAGGCATTAGCTGGGTCATTGAGGGTTGAAAGTGCCCGGGCTGCAGCGAATCCAGCTACACCCAATGGTGTAATTGCTGCTTCACAGCCGCCGCAAATCATGGCTTTGGCATAACCCCATTGAATTTGGCGAAAAGCATCGCCGATGGCATTGGAACCTGCTGCACAAGCGGTTACAGAGCAGGAATTTGGCCCTTTGGCTCCGGTATGAATAGCTGTTAATCCAGCCGCCATATTGGCGATCATCATCGGAATCATGAACGGACTACAGCGATCGGGGCCGCGGTTTAGGTAGACTGTTTGCTGGTCTTCTAAAACCTTCAAACCGCCAATACCAGAACCAATAATTACACCGACCTGTTCTGCATTCAGTTCATTAATCTCTAAACGCGCGTCAGATATAGCTTGTTTTGCCGCTGACACCCCAAATTGGGAAAACCGATCCATGCGCTTGGCTTCTTTGCGCTCTAAATAAATATGTGGATCGAAGTTTTTGACTTCACCAGCAATGCGGCAATCATGGCGAGAGGCATCAAAAGCGGTGATGAAATCAATGCCATTACGACCGCTTAACAATCCTTCCCAATACTGTGCTGGTGTATTGCCAATTGGTGTAATCGCGCCAACACCAGTTACCACAACGCGTTTACGTTTATAATCTGTCATGACTCAGTTAAAGGTGGCGAGAAAGCAGCAAAAAGGTGACTAGTAATTAGGGACTGGGGGCTGGGGATTGGGGACTGGGTACTAGGTACTGGGGACTGGGTGAAAGATTTAAGTTAAATTTTTCCTGATCCCCAATCCCTAATCCCCGATCCCCAATCCCCGATCCCCAAATACCGTTCAGGCAGATGTAGGAGCTTTGCTGTTGATATAATCCACTGCATCTTGAACCGACAAAATCTTTTCAGCGGATTCATCGGGAATTTCAATATCAAATTCTTCTTCAAAAGCCATTACTAACTCCACGATATCTAAGGAGTCAGCTCCTAAATCATCAACAAATGTAGATATTGGTTTGATAGTATCGGCCTCAACACCTAGTTGTTCGACAACGACTTTCTTCACTCTTTCAAAAGTGTTCTCTTGGCTCATAGATAAAATTTCCTTAACCAGTTGCTATGATCTGTTCTTTGTGGGCGACATTGTTTTGAGCATATACATCTTATCGGAAAGCGCGATCGCCCGTATACTGCCACAAAGTTTTCCCAAAACAAAACCTGACCACGTGTAATTGCCGCATAAAACAACTCTTAATGAGCATTTAGGCACCAAACCATGCTAGATAATGCTGGGGATGTTACTGAGGCATTTTCTGCGTGAAAATTGCTCAACCTGCTCCTGGGGAGCAAGCTAGGGCAATAGAATTCGCAAGATAATTGCATATACTCTCAACATGTCTCTGTTTTGCAATTCTTACCGATTTTTTTTACAATGTCCAAATCCCGATACATAGCCTTCCAATGTACACTGGCAAGGGAAGATCAAAAATTTATTGTTGAGGGCAATTGTTCTCAACCTGCTATAGTTCTATGCTATCTCAAAGTCTAAAATACGCTTACTTTCCTGGTTGTGTTGCTCAAGGTGCTTGTCGGGAACTGTACCAATCAACTCAAGCTTTAACCAGGGCTTTAGGTATTGAATTAATTGAACTGAAAAAAGCCGCTTGCTGTGGTTCGGGTACTTTTAAAGAAGATTCCCAACTGTTAGAAGATACAGTTAATGCGCGCAATATTGCTTTAGCTGAAGAGTTGAATTTACCTTTACTAACTCATTGCAGCACTTGCCAAGGTGTCATCGGTCATGTTGATGAACGGCTCAAAGAATGTCAGACCAAAAATCCAGCATATATTGAGCAAGTGAATGGATTATTGGCAAAAGAAGGCTGTTTACCTTATCGCGGTAATACAGAAGTTAAACATCTGCTTTATGCCTTAGTCACAGATTACGGTTTAGCAGAGATTACCAAACGCGTTACCCGCAAGTTGAGTGGGCTAAAATGTGCGGCGTTTTATGGTTGCTATCTCCTCCGCGCCCAAAAATCCATGCCTTATGATGACCCCTTTAACCCAGAAGCGATGGAAAATGTGTTTCGGGCTGTAGGTGCAGAACCAGTTTATTACCGAGGACGCACACAATGTTGTGGCTGGCCTTTATCTAGTTACGCCACTACCGAATCTTTTCAAATGGCGGGGAAACATATTCAAGATGCTTTGGCGGCTGGTGCTGATTGTATGGTTACCCCTTGTCCTTTGTGTCATTTAAATTTAGACTCTCGTCAGCCAGAAGTAGAAAAGGTAATTGAAAAGAAGCTGGGTTTGCCAGTATTACATTTACCGCAATTAATTGCTTTGGCGTTAGGCGTTAGTCCTCAAGAATTGGGTTTAGATAAACATATTGTTTCGACAAAGCCAGTTTTGGAGAAATTAGGGTTTTAGGAATGGGTAATTGGGTTTTTGGTGTTTGCTATCAATTGCCAATTGATAAAAATGCTATTTCAGTAGAGACGCGATTAATAGCGCATACGTGTCAACTTAAGCTAAAAGCTATATAGGACGGGCTTTGTACAAAAACCCTCGCCCTCATCCCCTCACCCCTTCTCCCTCAGGGAGAAGGGGAATTAAATCTCTTGCTCCCCTCTCCTGCTGGGAGCTACGGTGTACACACAAGTACTCTCCGCATACGTTTCAGGGATTTCAACCCCCTTAAATTGTCATTGCGAGGAGGAACGACGAAGCAATCGCTTGGTGCTGGGATTGCTTCTCTTCGAGACGCTACGCGAACGCTTCGCTCGCAATGACAGGTTTTGAGCGATTTTTATCTGAGTTTAAAACTCCCTTCCAGGTAGGATTTCAAGACTTCTGTGTACACCGTAGCCTGCTGGGAGAGGGGCTGGGGGTGAGGGCAAAACCTTTGCACAAAGCGGGTTTCACGTTAAGTTGACACCAATGTTAATCGCGTCTCTACAACGCAGTGGGGATTAGAGGCAAAGGAGAAAGGTTTTGTATTTTCCCCTTCCCCTTTAACCTTTTCCCTTTTCCCAGATATCTAATGTTGATTGTTAACCGTCAACAGTCAACATCCGAAAGCTTATGCTGTTTCTATCGGCTCAACAGGTGGTTTCTCTACACCTGATTTTATGCGGGTAATAGTACCTTTGCGGATGCGATCGCTCTTTAGCACACCACCAGCTTGCACATATTCAGCGCTTTCTTTTCCGTATCTGCCAGCAACAGACATCAGCATATTTTCACATACAACGCTCAAGGTTTTTTCTAATTTGTCAATATCAGTTTTGGAGGCATCTATTACAGCCAAAGCTGTGTTATGAGCGTTGAGTTTATTGCGTAATTCTTCAATTATTTGCTGCATATTTTGCAAGCTGTTAGAACTGCCAAAATCAAGATTTGGATCAATAGCTTGCATTCCAGAAGCTCTCTGTAAAGCTTTTTCGAGAATCCGAGATGAGCGTTTAGGTAAGGTCATATAATAGCTTCACTCCTCATAAACTTTGCCACTACAGCACCGCGTAAATAAATCAACAATTCTCCAACAATGAAATGCTTTGCTGCATTCATTTTGAATTTTGCGGTGCTACTGTTAGCTTGTCTTAAAATAGGTGGATTTCGGTTCAGGGAAAATAACAAATTTTTAGCTTTTTTTAACAATATTTTGGGTGATAATTCTGTAATTATGCGTAATCTCTCGCGATCGCCTCTTAATGGCGAATTTCTACCAGATGAGTAGGTTGGGTTGGCGTAAGGAAACCCAACACCGAGATATCGGTTAAGCGTTTTGAAACCAAAATTGGTTTTGGGGAAAAGGTGAAAGGTTAAGGGTTAGGGATTTCCAAGAAATAAATTATTCCATCTTGTGGGGCGGGCAAGATGCCCGCCAAATAAACTGGGCGGACATCTTGCCCGCCCCACAATAAATACTAGGATATTTTTTTATTTGGAAGTCCCTTAAAGGTTTTTTCTTCCCCTTCCCCTTCCCCCTTCCCCGACAAGTTACGCTGCGCTTAACACAACTCAAGGAACGATAGTTTTAGAAACTTCTGGACTGCGAATGAGCAAATGTCCTTTATCACTGTTTTGAATAGCAATCACTGCTGGGCGATCGCTAGGTGTGGCATTTAGAGGTAAAGTTTGAAATAAATAAATCCAGCCGCCTCGTTCTAGCAGTAAGCGCCAAATTCTCGGTTGGTTGGGGTTGCTGGTATCAGTATCTTCTCTACCGCGTAAATCTTCAAATAGTCCTCTGTCACCAATGATTTTGTAACCTTTTAATGGCGGATCAGTAAACTCATCATCTAGTTTGCGTCCCGCGACAAATTTCTCTTCTGGTGATATTAGGGCAATTACAGGCAAAGTAGAATTTTGACTAGCATCTCTTCGAGCATCTGTAATGCCTTGCCACTTAGCTAACCAGAATATTGTAATTAAAACCCAAGAGACGATGACAATTTCATTGACTAAAGAACGCAAAAAATCTACAGAACGCAATTGTACAGAACTGTAGACCGCCAGAGAATTCAGCAATTTAGCTCTCTTTGTCTGCTGACGTTGGGTAGCGGGAATGATGCGACGTGATAGCAAGTGGTTGAGAGTAGCAACTACCGCTTCGCTGATGATTCTAATTAACCATAGGGTAATGTTAATGGCGATCGCAGTTAACAAAAAAGCGATCGCAGTTTTGCCAATCGCCCAACCATCCCCAAAGAAGATTTGTAGGGGAACCATGAGAAACGACTGTGCAGGTAAATCGAGGTTAGCAACTTCTAGCTGAAAAAAATAGAAATATGACCAACGATAAATCCAGCCTGCAAAGAACAGCGCCGCACCTAGTAAACCAAGTACACTTGTAAACTTACCTAAAATGTTCGGGTCTGAGGTGGGATTGGGGGCTGAACTCACAGAAGCACTCCAAAAGCAAGAGATTGGATAGAAAAAAGGCAAGGGGGCAGGGAGCAGGGAGCAGAGAGAAATAAGTAGTAAATATTTGACCCTTGACTCTTGACCCTTGACCCTTGACAATTCCTTAAATCAATCAAATTATTTTCCGTTATTTTACGGAAATTTGGTAAATAGTAAGGAAGTTAAACAAAGAATTAATACGTAATTAAACAGTGTTAAGACTATGACTGCTTTTTTTAAAGTAATAGTTGTGGGAGTCTTGGCAACAGCAGGAGTGCTGGCAGGAAACACCATATCTGCAATTGGTAAAGAAGTCAAGACAGGAAATGTTTTGCTAGCACAAACACCAGTACAATCAGAGTCAATCGCATTACCAATAGCTTTACCAGAGATGGCAGCTATTAATTTGAAGAAAGGCGGATCACAGAGTGGTCAGGTGGTTGGTATAGATGCTCAAGGGCAAAAATTAACGATTCAGCGTAATAGAAAAACTTACTTAATTCCTTTAAATCAAATTGAAAAAGTAGCATTTAGGAATAGTGCTAAAGCTTACAGAACTGATGGACGGATGATTATCCGGGGTGAAAGGCAACGTTACACAGCTAAAGTAATGACTTGGAGTGGTTTACCTTTAGATACTTTGAGGATTAAAAACCCTGTTCAAGGTCAAGCAGAAGTGAAGCTGGGGCCACCTGTAGTTTCTTCAGATTTATTATCTGGTATTCAGTCCGTGGCTAAAGATAGACAATATGTGGTGGAGCAAATCCAGTTTAATCCGCAAAAAAGAACAATGACGATTCAGGCGACACCGTATTAGGGGATGGGGAATGGGGAATGGGGAATGGGGAAGGGGGAATGGGGAATGGGTAACGTAGGGTGTGTTATGCCGTAGGCTAACGCACCTTCAACAATTCAAGGTGCATTGCACTTGATGCAATTGTCTTGCCACCCCATACAATCTGCATTACCACCCAATACAATCCCTATATCTAAATTTCTATCGTTGCATGAATTGACTTTTGTACAGACGCGATTAATCGCGTCTCTGCAACTTTTGACTTCCCAAAGGGGCTGATTCATTCCCTGTTCTCTCCCATCGCTAAAATAATTGGGCAAATTAATCTCCCATATTTTTTACTATGCCCAATGCCCAATGCCCCATGCCCAACCCAATACTTGTCGGTTAAGGGCAAAAGGGGAAGGGGAAAAGGGGTAAGAAAAAACCTTTAACCCTTACCCTTTCACCTTTTCCCCAAACCAAATTCCCAGTTGAAAATCCTTAACCGAGCAGTATTGATTCCCAACCCTTCTATGCAAAAAATTCTCACCAGTATATTAGCTGTAGGTATTTACCTAACACCCCTAACACTGACACTCATCGCTCAACCCAGTTGGGGACAAACTCAAAACCCCCAAGCACAAACAGCCGAAAACCTACTAGAACAGGCGATAGAAAAGAGACAACAACAGGAATATCAACAAGCAATACCTATATTTCAGCAAGTTCTGGTGATGCTACGAGAACTTAAAGACCAAAAACTTGAAGCACTCGTACTCAATAACCTAGGTTATTGCTACTCCGCATTAGGAGAAAAGCAGCAAGCACTGTCATTCTACAATCAAGCTCTGCCCCTTAGACGGGCGGTGGGCGATCGCTCTGGCGAAGCCACGACTCTTAATAACATCGGTTTAGTCTACAACGCATTAGGAGAAAAGCAGCAAGCATTGTCATTCTACAATCAAGCTCTGCTCATACTTCGGGCGGTGGGAGATCGCTCTGGTGAAGCGCTTACTCTCAATAACATAGGTGGAGTCTACAATGCATTAGGAGAAAAGCAGCAAGCACTGTCATTCTTCCAGCAATCTCTGCCCATACTTCGGGCGGTGGGCGAGAGATCAGGCGAAGCTGCTACTCTCAATAACATCGGTGCAGTCTACTCCGCATTAGGAGAAAAGCAGAAAGCACTAGAATTCTACAACCAATCTCTACCCCTGAGGCGGGCGGTGGGCGATCGCACTGGCGAAGCTGCTACTCTCAATAACATCGGTTTAGTCTACAACGCATTAGGAGAAAAGCAGAAAGCACTAGAATTCTACAACCAATCTCTACCCCTGAGGCGGGCGGTGGGCGATCGCACTGGCGAAGCGATTACTCTCAATAACATCGGTGGAGTCTACTACGAATTAGGAGAAAAGCCGCAAGCACTGTCATTTTTCAATCAAGCTCTGCCCATACTTCGGGCGGTGGGTGATCGCACTGGTGAAGCTGCTATTCTCAATAACATCGGTGGAGTCTACGACGATTTAGGAGAAAAGCAGCAAGCACTGTCATTCTACAATCAAGCTCTGCCCATATTTCGGGCGGTGGGCGATCGCTCAGGCGAAGCCAGAACTTTGGCTAACAGGGGTATTTTATTTCATAATACAAATCGCTCCACTGAAGCTATTACCGATTTAGAAAAATCTCTGCAAATCACTTTAGAAATGCGTCGGGGTTTACAGCAACAAAATCGCCAAAATTTTTTACAGGAATATGATTGGGGTGCAGCTTTAACCCATGTGCTGATTGAGCAAAAGAAAAATGCTCAAGCTTTTGAATGGGTGAATCTTTTCACTACTGCCGATTTAGCTGACTACAATCGCCTCATTAACGCCAAAGTTGCCAACCGCGAAGCACAACAAGCGATTGATAATTGGAATCAAAAAAATCAACAACTAGAATCGCGGCGACAACAACTGCAAAATCAGTTTTCTGAAACTTCAGCCCAAGAAATTCGCCAATTAGAAACCCAAGTCTATCAACAAGCCGAAGCAATATCCCGCAAGTTTCCCGAAGTTGCCGAACTATTTGAAACCACACCCGCAGATATTGCCAAGCTGAAATCATCCATCCCCTCTGGAACAGTGGTAATTCAACCTGTTCTATTGACAAATGTGGAGAATATACCAAAGTCTCTAACAATTTTTATCTTAACTAACAATAAATTAGATGTTATTAAAACAGAGATTAAGCCTGCAGAATTTGACAAAATTCTCACCCAATATCTAGAGCAAGTGCAGGATGATGGTGATGCTGGTTATGCAGAAAATAGCGTGAAATTGTATGATATTCTCATCCGCCCGATTGAAAAGACAATCCAGAAATTGCAACCCCAGCAATTGAGTATTATCGCCACTGGTAAACTCCGCTATCTGCCTTTTGAAACCCTGAGAGACAGTAAAACTCAAAAATATTTAATCGAAAAATATCCCGTCAATTATCTCACGCGCATTTCCACTCGTTCTCTACAACCGCTAAAGGAAACTCGCCAACCAAAAAAAGTCTTAGCTTTTGGTAATCCTATGCCCCGTGAATCACAAAATTTACCAGATGCAGAAACAGAAGTCAAAAGGATTCAGCAATTACTACCAGGAAGTGAAGCGTATATCGGTAGTGAAGCCACTTTCGCAAAGTTTGAAACTCAAGCCTTAAACTTTGATTTTTTGCATTTAGCAACTCATGGCTGCTTCCAAGACCAAGACTGTAAAACAATAAACTTAAAAAAGAATTCTTTGCTATTTGCCGATAAACAATTTGATATTGCTGATGCCGCATATTTAGGCTTACAAGGTACGCAATTACTTACTCTCAGCGCTTGTCAAACTGCTAAAGAAATTAATAATAAAGGTGCAGGAATTGCCGGAGTTGCCTATATATTTGAACGTGCTGGCGCGCAAGCCGTGATGGGTACTTTGTGGGCGGTTGAAGATAGCGCCACCAAAGATTTGATGATTGATTTTTATCAAAATCTCCAGCAAGGTAGGAGTAAAGGCGAAGCATTACAAAGAGCAAAGTTGAAGCAAATTGACCGTCATCCGTTTTACTGGTCGCCATTTATTTTAATTGGCGACGCACGATGAATAGCGTTTCGGAGAGCAAGAGATTTAGCGCTCTTTAATCATTCTCAGTAGATAAAAATCTAAACCCCTTATTATTCCGGACTTTTATGAATTTAGGCGTAGGTTGGGTTGAGGAACGAAACCCAACATCCAAAAACCTCGATATAGTTGGGTTTCACCGGGTTCAACCCAACCTACATTTATTTTCTCTCCCCAGAGCGACGGAAGAGCGTTAGTTCCCCTTCTCCTGCGGGAGAAGGGGTTAGGGGATGAGGGCGCGAGGTATTTGTACAACGCCCGCCCTATATAGCTTTTAGCTTAAGTTGACACCAATAGGCAGTACCCAGTGGTGTCAACTTAACGTGAAACCCGTTTGGTTGCAAGGTTTCGCCCTCACCCTGTGCCCCTCTCCCACAGGGTGAGGGGAGTAAGAGATTTAGTTCCCCTTCTCCTAGGGGAGAAGGGGTTAGGGGATGAGGGCGCGAGGTATTTGTACAACACCCGCCCTATATAGCTTTTAGCTTAAGTTGACACCAATGGGCACTGCCATACCCAGTGGTGTCAACTTAACGTGAAAACTGCTTGGTTGCAAGGTTTCGCCCTCACCCTGTGCCCCTCTCCCACAGGGCGAGGGGAGCAAGAGATTTAGTTCCCGCTATTACTGGCAGAGTACATGAGTTTTTGTTACTCTCCCACAGGGTGAGGGGAGTAAGAGATTTAGTTCCCCTTCTCCTGCGGGAGAAGGGGTTAGGGGATGAGGGCGCGAGGTATTTGTACAACGCCCGCCCTATATAGCTTTTAGCTTAAGTTGACACCAATGGGCACTGCCATACCCAGTGGTGTCAACTTAACGTGAAAACTGCTTGGTTGCAAGGTTTCGCCCTCACCCCCAGCCCCTCTCCCACAGGGCGAGGGGAGCAAGAGATTTAGTTCCCCTTCTCCTAGGGGAGAAGGGGTTAGGGGATGAGGGCGCGAGGTACAGACTCTTAGTGCAAAAAATTGGCTCGTTGGTTGTGAAGGAGATCTGGTTGTGAACGAAGGAGCGCTCATTGATAGACAACCCGATCGCGTTGGTTATGAAGGAACCGATGTTCTCTATGGATGAGCGCTCATTGATAGACAACCCGATCACGTTGGTTGTGAAGGAACCGATGTTCTCTATGGATGAGCGCTCATTGATAGACAACCCGATCACGTTGGTTATGAAGGAACCAATGTTCTCTATGGATGAGGCAATTTTGCTAAAGAAGGCTGATTTGGCGTAGATGCTGCATGGCTTGGTGGTAGAAATCGCAGTGAAGAGATAGAGTGCGAATCTTACAAGGTTAAGCGATCGCATTTTCTGGAGTAGTTATACCATTTTGAAACAAGACAGATGGGTAGGGGCACGGCACCAGTAAGATATTGGATATGCCAAAAGATTGTGGATGCCGTGCCCCTACAAAGAATTTATCTGTCGCCAACATTATTTGAATTGGTATTAACAGCGATCGCACTCTATACTTGTGAGACTGGGAAGGCGATCGCACTCCATACTTGTGAGGTGTAAATTACGAATTACGAATTACGAATTACAAATTATTTCCACCATCGCCCCACATCTGCGATCGCACTGGCAAGTTCTACCGTTGCAACTTCACCACCTAATGCAAAGATAACCGGAAACAATGCTTTGATATCCTGCAGCAAATTAGGGCGAGTGTGAACAGATAACTGATGAAGGGTATCTTGCCAAAGTGGAAAAAGTATGGCGGATGGCATTTGTGACAGACCAAAAGCTAAGGCACTGAGGGCCTTGGTGCGATACTGCTCATCCTCAATTGCCCTAGCAGCAGCGAGTGCTTCTGGTAATACCTCTGGCAGTTTGTCGGCTAAGGCAGTGAGGGCATCGGCGCGATAATACTCATCCTCAATTGCCCTAGCAGCAGCAAGGGCTTCTGGCAAAACTTCTGGTAGTTTCTGGGCTAAGGCAATCAAAGCATCGGCACGATAAAGGTTACCCTGAATCTTTCTAGCAGCAGTCAGGACTTCTGGTAATAATTCTGGTGGTAGTTTCTCGGCTAATTCCCTTAACCCCCCGACACGATAAGACTGATTCTCCATTGCCTCGGTAGCAGCAATAGCTTCTGGCACAACTTCTGGTAGTCTTTGGACTAAGGCAATCAAAACCTCAGCACGATCATACTCATTCTGAGTTTCTCTAGCAGCAGCAAGGGCTTCTGGCAAAACTTCTGGTAGTTTCTCTACTAAAGCTATCAAAGCATTAGCGCGCTCGTAATGATTCTGCATTTTCCGAGCGATCGCTAGGACTTCTGGTAATAATTCTGGTGGTAGGTTCTCGGCTAATTCACTTAAACGATGACCACGACAAGACTCATCTTGAATAGTCTTGGTAGCAGCAATAGCTTCGGGCAAAACTTCTGGGAATCTTTGGGCTAAGGCAATCAAAATCTCAGCACGATGATAGTTCTCCTGAGTTTCTCTAGCCGCAGTCAGGGCTTCTGGCAGTAGTTTTGGCGGTAGTTTCTCTACTAAAGGTACCAAAACTTCACCACGAGTCATTCCATCCTCAATCCCTCTGGCAGCAGCAATAGCTTCGGGCAAAACTTCTGGTAGTTTCTCTAATAAAGCTATCAAAACTTTAGCACGATAATACTCATTTTGAATCGCCCTGGCAGCAGCAACAGCTGCTGGCAACAACTCTGGTGGCAGTTTGTCTGCTAAGGCACTCAAGGCTTGGGTAAGATAATACTCATCCTCAATCGCCACAGCAGCAGCAAGAGCTGCTGGCAACAACTCTGGTGGCAGTTTGTCTGCTAGGGCACTCAAGGCTTGGGCACGATTCCGCTCATGCCCAAGTGCCACAGCAGCAGCAAGAGATGCTGGCAACAACTCTGGTGGCAGTTTGTCTGCTAAGGCACTCCAGGCATCGGTACGATCATCCTCATCTCGAACCATCCTGGCAGCAGCAAGAGCTGCTGGCAACAACTCTGGTGGCAGTTTGTCTGCTAAGGCACTCAAGGCATCGGTACGAGCATTCTCGTACCACATCGTCCTGGCAATAGCAATGGCTTCTGGCAATACTTCTGGCAGTTTATCTGCTAAGGCAATCAAGGCATCGGCACGATAATTCTCATGCCCAAGTGCCCTGGCAGCAGCAAGAGCTGCTGGCAACAACTCTGGTGGCAGTTTGTCTGCTAAGGCACTCAAGGCTTTGGTACGAGAATACTCATGCCAAATCGCCTTGGTAGCAGCAAGAGCTTCTGGCAACAACTCTAGTGGCAGTTTATCTGCTAAGGCACTCAAGGCATCGGCACGATTCCACTCATCCCCAATCGCCCTGGCAACAGCAAGTGCTTCTGGTAATACTTCTGGCAGTTTATCTGCTAAGGCACTCAAGGCTTGGGCACGATAATACTCATCCCCAATCGCCCTGGCAACAGCAAGGGCTTCTGGTAATACTTCTGGTAGTTTATCTGCTAAGGCACTCAAGGCATAGGCACGATAATACTCATCCCCAATCGCCCTGGCAACAGCAAGGGCTTCTTTTAACAACTCTGGTGGCAGTTTATCTGCTAAGGCACTCAAGGCATCGGCACGATAATTATCATCTCGAATCGCCCTGGTAACAGCAAGGGCTTCTGGTAATACTTCTGGCAGTTTGCCTGCTAAGGCACTCAAGGCATAGGTACGATAATACTCATTCCGAATCATCTTAGCGGCGGTGAGGGCTTCTTTCAACAACGCTGGTGGCAGTTTATCTGCTAAGGCATTAAAGGCATCGGCAGGAGCATTCTCATACCAAATCGCCTTAGCGGCGGTGAGGGCTTCTTTCAACAACGCTGGTGGCAGTTTATCTGCTAAGGCGCTCAAGGCTTGGGCACGATAATTATCATCTCGAATCGCCCTGGTAACAGCAAGTGCTGCTAGCAACAACTCTGGTGGTAGTTTATCTGCTGAGGCATACCAGGCAATGGCACGATAATACTCATCCCAAATCGCCCTAGCAACAGCAAGTGCTTCTTTTAACAACTCTGGTGGCAGTTCGTTTTCTAAGGCACTCAAGGCATCGGCACGATCATACTCATTCCCAAGTGTCCTGGCAGCAGCAAGTGCTTCTTTTAACAACTCTAGTGGCAGTTTGTCTGCTAAGGCACTCAAGGCTTGGGCACGATAATTCTCATCTCGAATCGCCACAGCAGCAGCAAGTGCTTCTTTTAACAACTCTGGTGGCAGTTTGTCTGCTAAGGCACTCAAGGCTTGGGCACGCTCATACTCTTTCCCAAGTGCCACAGCAGCAGCAAGTGCTTCTGGTAATACTTCTTTTAGTTTGTCTGCTAAGACACTCAAGGCTTGGGCACGATCTTTCTCTTCCTGAATCGCCCTGGCAGCAGCAAGTGCTTTTTGCAGTGCTAATTGTTGAAGATTTGGTGGCAGATAATTGACTAGTTTTGCCAGCGCGTCGATTTTCTCTTCTAACTTTGGTTTTTGCAGGGCGTAAGCTAGTCCTTGTTCGGGAGTCCAAAAGTTGTTTTTGACCAAAGCAAGTAACAAATCTCTTGGTAAATTAGCTGCCAAACTATTCAGGGATGTAGTAATCAAAGCATAGCGACACTGCAAACTTAATGTTGATGCAGTCCAATTCCTTTGGGCTAATTCCCAAGCACGAGATATATCTGTGATGTAACCCCCTGTTTGTGCCAATTGTTCCCGCGCTTCAAACCAGCCATTATTACCAGTTACCGACTCCTCCCACAACAAAGAGTGAATCTCTTCCAAGAGTCCTGCCTTTTCCAAATGCCAAACTAAATGCTGATGAATGTAACCATCATCAGGTAGGGTATGCCATAAATTATTCTGGGTTTTCTGCCGATATTTCTCCACAAAAGCAGCGTGAGCATCAGTCAGATTTAAACCTAACCCTGGCAAATCTCCTGTCTGCTTTGGCTGTGGCGCAGCAGTTAACAAATTACAGGCTAAATCATGGAATAAGTCATGTAAGCGATAGGTAGGCGTACCATCAGCCAGGGGTACTCCTGTTAATAACAATGCCTTATTCCGTAAATATTGCAATATCCTAGCAGCATCACGCTCATCCATTGCCCACAGCGTCGCCGCCATCATCTGATTAATGTTGACATCCTCCGGCAACACCCCCAACCAAGCAAAATGCTGCTTTTCTTCAGGCATTCTCTTGATACTCAAGTTTAATGATGCTGTTAAACTCAAGCGTTTTAAGCTCGCCTCATCGGTAATTTCGCCCGCTTCCGGTTGGTCAAAACTGGTTAATCTGGCTACCTCTTGCTGAATATCCGCCAATAGTTCATCCCAAGTTGTCCCACTAGCAACTTCGGCGGCTGCAAGTTCCAACGCTAGGGGGAGATAAGCAACACCTTGAGCTAAATTTTCGGCTGACTGACGTTCTGCACCTGTAATTGAGCGTCCTAATTTCTTCGTCAGCAATGCCATCGCCTGATCTGGTTTCATGATATCCAGGCTGTAGGTGCTAGCTGCTAAAGCTTCGGCAATTGACCTTTTACGAGTTGTGACTAAAATCTGACACCGCACCCCACCCACATTAAACGCCTGTGCATCTTGCGTATTCCAAGCATCATCCACCACCAGCAACACGGCTTTGTCATAAAGCAGCGTCTGTAAATGGTTGGTAGTGGCTTCTACACTGGTAGGTTTAAAGCTATAGTCTCCTAATGCTTGCACCCAGCCACTAATTAAAGACAGCACATCCGGCTGTTGACCTAATGTTGCCCACAAAATCCCATCACAGAACCGAGTTTGGATTTCTGCATCTACTGCTAAAGCTGCGGCTAAAGTCGATTTACCCACCGAACCCAAACCATGAATCGCCGTAATTACCAAAGTGCGATTATCTTCTGTCAGGAGGCGAGTTTTTAAATCATCGCTGTATTCTGGGCGTTCAACAAAGTGTGCAGGTAAAGGTGGCGCTTGAAATATCGCCAGTTTAGTTTGGGGTACATCAGCAACACCCTCATCTTCAGGGTAATTCGCTTCTAGTTCTTGAGATTTCTGTGGTCTGTGCTTTCCCATACCTCATCAAATCGTTTCAGGTTCTTTTCTTTATCCCTTGACCATAGCTTTAATGTAAAGTGCCACTCATCAGAACCCTAAGTTTGAATCCGTCAAAATATTGCCAACAAAACTATTGCTTGCATTAGGGACATCCAAATAAAAAAATATCCCAGTATGTATTGTGGGGTGGACATCTTGTCCGCCCAGTTTATGTGGCGGGCAAGATGCCCACCCCACAAGATGGAATAATTTATTTCTTGGAAATCCCTTACACAATAGGGCACAGCATTGCTCATTGGTGTCAACTTAACGTGAAACCCGCTCTTGTGCAAGGTTTCGCCCTCACCCCCAGCCCCTCTCCCGCAGGGAGAGGGGAGTAAGAGATTTAGTTCCCCTTCTCCTGCGGGAGAAGGGGTTAGGGGATGAGGGTGCAAGGCAATACTGCTCGGTTAAGGATTTTCAACTCGGAATTTGGTTGGGGGAAAAGGTGAAAGGGTAAGGGTTAAAGGTTTTTTATTGCCCCTTTTCCCCTTCTCCTTTTGCCCTTAACCGACAAGTATTGGGGTGCAAGGTATTTGTACAACGCCTGCCCTTTATCGCTTTTAGCTTAAGTTGACATCACTGAGCATTGCTGTGCCCCTACCAATTTGTCATATAATTTTTCAAAATTGGTATGATTTTGCTTCTTAACGTTGAAATTGCTTCAGCGTTTTATACATTTCTGGTAGCCGATTATAAATTGCACAGACCTTGAGATATAGTTTGTGGGGAATGGCGGGGGTACCAGAGACAATTTCCCCTGGTGCAACATCATTATGAATTCCTGCTTGCGCTGATGCGATCGCACCGTCTCCAATTTTGACTTGATTGGCTATTCCGGTTTGTCCTGCGAGGATGACACGATTACCAACTTTTACACCACCAGCCATTCCAGCTTGTCCGGCGATCGCACAACCAAAGCCAATTTTGCAACCGTGACCAATTTGCACTAAGTTATCAATGATTGTATCGTGACCTATCCTGGTTTCTCCCACTGCGGGGCGGTCAATGGCGCTGTTAGAACCAACTTCTACGCGGTCTTCTAAAACAGTGTAGCCGGATTGTTGCATTTTTACCCAACCACTACGTGTAGGTACATAGCCAAATCCTTCTGCACCGATGACAACGCCACTATGAATAAAACAATCTGCACCAATTTGGCTACGCTCGTGGATGGTACAGTTAGCTTGTAAGGTAGTGCGATCGCCAATGGTGACATCGGGATAAATCACTACATTGGGGTGAATAATCGCACCATTACCAATTTTGACTCGCTGCTGAATGACTACATGGGGGCCAATGTAAACATCGCTACCAATTACCGCCGTGGGGTCAATTACTGCCGTGGGATGAATTGCGGGGCTGGGGCGGTATGGTTGATAATAAACTGCGATCGCTTGAGCAAATAACAAGCGTGGTTCTTTGGTAGCTACCCAAACAATATTCCGTTCCTGTGCTTGGGCTTGTAAGGTTTTGTCTTGAGGTAAAATTAACGCCCCAGCATGAGTTTTACCCACCCAAGAAAAGAATTTTGGCCCTTCTATATAGCTGAGATTACTACTAGTGGCTTCATCAATGGCTGCTAAGGCTGTAATTTCTGGATCGTGATTGGGGTGAGTGTTGAGGCTGTGGTCAGTAACAATATCATCAAATCGGCTGACAATTTCGCTGAACTTCATTGTTATTTATTGATGAGACATTAATAAAAGCAAGATAATTGTCGCTCTTTGTCAGCCAGATGTTCACGATTTACATTTTTAAAATAGCGATCGCACAGTATGATGTAGGGGCGATCGCGTCTGGAAACGCCACCATACACAGATTGTGAGTTGCGGATGTATCTCTTCCCCATTCCCTAGTTTGTCAACAGCATAACGAAACCAACGTACTTTTAAGCCGTGATTTAGTTCCTCGGCTAATAGCCAAGCTTGTTCGTAGCGGACTAAATCACTTAGCCAAATTGGTTCTAACCCCTCTAGCGGTGAGGTTTGGGTAATAAAGTCAGCAAAGGCGATCGCATCTTGTCGATGTTTCTTGATACCTTGGGGTATATAGGTTTCTGCATATCGCCAAAATAAAGTTTTGAAATTTTTACCGAGTGCGATCGCAGTGCGTGGTAGTAACTTTGATAATAAATTTAATCGCTTCCACTTCAGAGAATTGGCAAATAGGTTAACTTGTGCAGTAGCAAGTTGAGATAAATTTTCTATTTCAGCATCGCTTAATCCCAATTCTGCACCAACGACTTTTGGGTTAGCAAAGAAACTGTTCCTGAATTCAGTATTAGTATACAGTTGGGCTAAAACCTGCTGCGTTTGTGCTAAACCCATTTACCATGACTCCCGGCGATATGTCGTGCTTGTTGCAGTTCTGCGACTAATTCTGCAAAGGCTGGTAAGTTTTCATCTCGTTCGAGAACTATTCCTTTAACTGGAAAGTTGGCGACAACCTCATCCATCAATTGCCAAATTTCGGCTGGTGTTGAGTGGGAATGGCTATCAATCAAAATACCATCATGCCAATGTCCACCCACGAAATGCAACTGTACAACCCGTTCTAGCGGTAATTGTTGGAGAAACTGTTGCACATCATAGCCGTGGTTAACAGCATTAGTGTAGAGATTCGTCACATCTAACAGCAACCCGCAATCAGCACGTTCTGCGACTTCCGCTAAAAATTGGGCTTCTGTCATCTCCCCACCAGGAAGTGCCACCATATAAGTAATATTTTCCACTATTAATGGCACATCAATCCGGCGACGCACTTCAGCGATGTTGCGACAAACTACTTCCACAGCTTCCCGGGTATAAGGTAGCGGTGACAAATGTCCGATATCAATTCCCCCAGCTTTGGTAAAACAAAGATGCTCACTCCACCAGGGGGGGTTAAGCTGCTTAATTAGTGCTGCTAGTTTAGCTAAATAATCTCTATCCAAACCTTCAGCACTACCTAAAGACAGATTAATTGCATGGGGAATTATGGGGAAATGCGCCGCCAGCAATTCTAATTCCTGCTGTTTTGCTGCTGGTGCATCTAAATAATGTTCAGCAACAATTTCCAGAAAGTCTACTGGCTGACGATTGAGAAACAATTCACTTTTAAATAGTTCTCGAAAGCCTAGCCCTACACCTAAATTAGGGAGATGAGATAACATCTTATTAGAAATTCAAAATTAACAAAGCCATCTATGACAAAGATTCCAAAGTTTGCATCTGTTTCTGAAATTGTATATTTATTGTGGGGTGGGCATATTGCCCACCCAATCTATGCAAATTAAATGCCTTAACAGCTTATTTAACTACCACCACAGCCACCACAGCCGCCACCACAACCGCCGCCGCAAGAACTTCCACCACTACAGGAACTCCCACCACTACAGGAAGTTGTACTACTGCAAGAACCATTAGAAGTGTTGCTTCTTTGGCTACTAGTTCTAGATATAGCAGGATAGAAAACTTTGTAGTATGAATCGTATTCACTACCAGCGAGTGCTTCTACACCAAAGATTGCTACTAGCAAGTTGTAATTGAATACTGAAAGAAAGCTGGAATTCTTTGCCTTATTCTTCAATTGAGCAAATGTATTTTGGAGTTGTTCAAGGTAAGCTTTACCTCGATGACTAAGACGCGGTCGCTGATTGACTAACGAAAAAATCCACATAATTGATAGGATACCCATAATAATGAGAAAACCCACGTTATAATGTCCTTTCGCTAAAGCAATGAGTAGCTTATAAAAGCCTAAACTGAAAATAATTGCGGCTGCAATTAAGCCAACTTGTCTATTTCTTACTTGCCATTTATGAGCATATAGTAGTTGCTCATCGTGTAATTGCCTTTCATATCTATCGCAGTCTAGCTGAATTTTGTTAGCTATTGACTCTATTGATTTTACTTTTGGAGAAGTAGAATAACTAGAAAATACCTGATGTTCTATCAACTGTAGTTCTGATAGACTGCCATGAGTGGATGTTTGGCTAATTCCTTCTTTTGTGATTTGTAAAAAGTTCCTCTGAATTAAATTTAAGATTACTACCTTTACTACTTCTGATTTTCCCGAACGCAGATAGGCAATTTTGTAGATATCTAGTTCGCTAGGGATTAAAGGTAAGGGTTGATTTTTTGTCGGATCTTGTACAAGTTTCCAGCAAACTAAAAGTGTCAAGCTAATGACGCTACCATACAAAAGTAAGAATTTTGGCCCGTACATATCTGCAATTGGGTTATGTAGCAAGGCTTCCATAAGGTTTTACTCCAGATTTTCACACCACTAGTACCGCAAGGCGGAAGTCAAAAGTCAAAAGTCAAAAGTCTTGTTTTCTCTGGCTTTGACGTTTTATAAATGGTCTATTGATTCCCGCCAAGTTGTACGAGATATATTAGCTCCATATATATAAACAACAAGAGTTATCGTGTTTACGGAAAACTTTGATATTAGAAACCATTTATCAAGTAAATCTTAAGTAGGAGACTAACACGACTAAAATAGTGCATAAAAAAACTCTTGTGGGATGGGTGTCTCACCCGTCCAAGGCGGACAAGATGTCCACCCCACAAGAAAAATTATTGCACAAAATTAGCTGTGTCAGTCCACTACCGCTACTATTTTGACTTTTGTACAAACGCGATTAATTGCGTCTCTGCAATTCTTTATTCATTAAAAACCCGAATTCTCAAACAGAAATTAATCAGCCCTCATCACAGGTAATTTGGTTCCGCATCTTTTGCAAAATCCAGCATCTGCATCGTGGTAAGCTAAACCGCACCCAGAACAATTCGCTTCTATTTGGTTCGCAGTTTTTACCAAGCGCTTAATTAAATCACCAACTTGCCAAGGAATGAGGGCAATACCTGTCAAAATCATTAATACTGTTAACCAGCGCCCTAATTCAGAAGCGGGTGTCACATCCCCAAAACCCACAGTTGTCATGGTAACAATCGAAAAATACAATGCATCTAAAAAAGTGGCAAAACCTTGGGGATTAACAGGATGTTCAACTTGATAAATTAAGCCCGAGTAAACAAATATAATCGCAAATAAGGTAAATAATATTCTTGCAAATATTACACCATCTTCAGTACTCACACTACCAAAGAAAAATCTTTTATCGATAAACCTGATTAATCTTAAAATCCGAAACCATCGTAATAAACGAATAAAGCTTAAATCTACGGCTCCTAGAAAAAATGGCAAGATAGCAATTAAGTCAATAATGGAATATAAGCTAAAAAAGTATTTAACCTTATTTTCTGCGCTCCATAGACGAATGGCATATTCAACTGCAAAAACTATGAATATAACAGTATCAATAATTTGTAATTGAAACCGGAGAGAATCAGGAATATTATAAGTTTCTGCGACAAAAATCCCTGAAGACAAAAGAACCAATCCGGCGATAGTTAAGTTAATTACTTGTCCTAGTGGTGTTTCTATGTCTGTTAAATAGAATTCGGCTTTTTCTCTGCTAAGTAACATATTTAACCCTAACTATTTTTCAGTATTTCGTAGAAACAACATTTAAAATACGATATTGTTAACAAGTATCTTTTTCAACTCCTTCAGGAATATGGATCATGAATATTTTATGCGCCTAGCGATCGCAGCAGCAAAAAAAGGTGATACACCTTATGGTGCAGTGATTGTGAAAGATAACGAAGTTGTTGCCGTAGGTCATAATACTGTAAGACGCGATAACGATCCATCTGCTCATGCAGAAATCAATGTTATTCGTAGTTTAACAGCTAAAATTCAAAATCCTTCTTTGGCAGGTTATAGCATATATACAACTGGAGAACCTTGTCCGATGTGTGCAACGGCTTGTGTGTGGACGGGTATCTCTGAGATTATCTATGGTGCTTCTATTCAAGATTTAATTTCTATCAATCAATCACAAATTGAGATTTCTTGTGAAGAGGTGATTGCTAAATCATTTAGAAATATCAATGTGATTAAAGGGGTTTTAAAAACAGAATGCTTGGCATTATTTAATTAAACGCCAAGCTATCTATTTTATCTCAACTAAGAATTACGGAAGTTTAACTAGTTCTAATTCTTTGGGGCCAGTAGGACGATATAAAGTTACTGTCTTGTCCATATTTGGATATTGAATAAAATAAATAAAACCGTTTTAAAAACAGAACGCGACACATGGGTAGGGGCACGGCACCTGTAATATATTTGATATACCTAAAGATTGTAGATGCCGTGCCCATACAAAGAATTTATCTGTCGCAAACATTATTTGAATTTGTATAAACTTTAGTTTATTAGTAATAATTTTAATTGATACTTAATCGCCGTCATTTAAATATGCTAAAAATGTATTAGCAAAAATGGCCGCTTGAGTGCGATCGCGTAAATTGAGACGATTCAACATATTGGTCACATGGTTTTTAACTGTCCCCTCAGAAATGTAGAGTTGTTGGGCTATTTCTCGATTACTAGCACCTTGAGCAATTAGACGTAAAACTTCTTTTTCTCTAGGAGTCAGTTCTGCTAAACTAGGCGGAATTTCTGGTGGTGGGGTTGGTTCTAAGGTCGGAAACTGCGTTAATAATTTTTTGACTATCCCTGGCCCTAATTGAGTGTAGCCTCTGTGAACAGCACGAATGGCAAAAGCTAATTCTTCTGAAGGTGTATCTTTGAGTAAATAACCCATTGCCCCATTCTGGAGTGCAGCTTTGACATATTCATCATCATCAAAAGTTGTTAATACTAAAACTTTAATACCGCTAAATTGCTGTTGAATTTCTCTTGTAGCTGCAACTCCATCCATGATCGGCATTCTAATATCCATCAATACTACATTCGGTTGCAATTCAGCAATTAAATTCAGTGCTATAGCTCCATTTTCTGCTTCTCCCACAATTTCTAAATCTGTTTCTAGTTCTAATAAAGCTCTTAATCCTTGTCGAATTAAATTTTGGTCATCTACTAGTAATACTTTAATCATCTATTCAGCCTCATTAGAGGAACATCAACTATAATTTTACAACCCTCCCCAGGTGTACTGTTAATATTAAATACACCACCAATTGCTAAAGTGCGATCGCGCATACTTTGCAAGCCAAACCCAGTAGTATTTTGCCTAAAGTCAAAGCCGTGACCGTTATCCTGAACAGTTAAATGTAACCCCCTAGGAGTTTTATCTATTTCTATCCTCACTTCTGTGGCTTTGGCATACTTAGAAATATTAGTTAATGATTCTTGAATGATGCGGTAGATAGCAATTTTAATTTCGCTGGGTAAAGGATGATCTAAGTTAATCATGCAAATTGGTGAAAAACCATTTCCATGATGAAAATCTTCTAATAATTGATTAATTGCTTGTTCTAAAGATTGTTCTTGCAAGGGATGAGAACGCATCGTAGAAATAGACTGTCTCACATCTTGTAAGGCTTTAGAACCTAATTCTTTCGCTCTCTTCAAAAAATCATGAGCTTTATTGGGATTAGATTGTGAAAGCTTTAAAGCTGTTTCTAATTGCAGATTTAATGCTGTTAAGGAATGTCCCAAAGAATCATGAATTTCCCGCGCAATGCGATTACGTTCTTCTAAAGTTGCTTGATTCTCAATGCGGAGAGCATATTGACGCAATTTTTCGTTAGCAACAGCTAATTCTTCGCGGCTTTGGCGTTCGGATAATACTGTATTCATTAACATTAAGACAAAAATCAAACTTAAGCCAAATAATAAAGATAAACTCAGAGTAAAAAATTGAAAGCGCTCTTGAAATTGCGGTGGTGGCGGAAAATTCTGCCACTTACGCTGTAGTGTTAGCCAGAATAAAAGAAATGATATGAATGTAACTATTAAACGCCCTGGTAACTGAAAAATTAAGCAACTACGAGTTACTAAAATCATATAGATAAAAGGGAAAAGCCGAGAAATTCTTCCTCCTACAAAACCAGTAGTAAAAATCAAAAAAACTTCAATAGCTGTAAAAATTATTTTACTTATTTGGTTGCCAGTGGGTAATCTCAACCCCATCAAACCAAAAATAATTAAACAGCCAGTAGCAACTATTAAATTCTCGGGACTGGGTTCGTGAAACCTCGCAGCAAAACGTGGCGGTGGTGGAGAAGGCATAATCGCAGTTAGCATAGCAATTGCTAACAGTATCCACTCTAAATAAAGTAGAAATCGAAACGGATGATTGTGAATCTTTATTGGAGGTTTCATAACAGTAAAAGTTAATTAAATGAATTAATAAAATTAGTTGCTGAAATTTTTATTGGATAATACTTCTATATAGCAAGAGCTTGATTCCTCAAATTCTTACAGCATGGTTCTTATTTACGTACATCCACCGAGGGAATTACAAGCCTTTTAAATAGAAATACAAAAATAAACTGCTAAATCAGCAGTTTTTTCACCTTAATTTAATTTACCTGAAATGACTAGTATGATTGCTCATGAATGAATAATGACTAAAGTCATGGGTGTATCCATGACTTTTTCCTCATGTGTTGACTGAAGACGAGTTCGTAAGATGGTGACATCAGAAAAGGAAAAAACACACGAGGTCAATCATGAAAGTTAAAACATTATCTTTGGTAGCTGGTGCGATCGCTTTAACTTTAACCGCAACTCCCTTTGCCGCTCAAGCACAACGAGGTTTTTCTGGACATAAGCAAGTAGTTGCACAAAACACCAATGGACAACGTGGAGAACGCCCAAATAAAGGGCCTTGGCAACAATTAGGGTTGACCGATGCACAAAAAACCCAAATTCAACAAATTCGCCGCGATAGCCGCACCCAAATTGAAGGAATTCTCACCCAAGAACAAAAAGACCAGTTAAAAGCGCAATTTGAGCAACGTCAAGCGCAAAGAGGTCAGCGTCGCGCCCAAGGTGCACAGCGTCCCCAAGGTCAACAGCCTGGTGAGTTTGGGAAGAAAGGTTTTGAGTCTCTGAATTTAACAGAAGCCCAAAAAACCCAAATCAAGCAAATTATGCAGGCTTCACAACAAAAAATTCAAGCAGTTTTGACTCCCGAACAACGCACAAAATTACAGCAAATGCGTGAGAATGCACGTGCACGCTGGCAACAACGTAATTCTAACCAAGGCACACAACAACCATAAATAAAATCATAAAATAAAGGCTGACTACCACTTTCTACCGCATTAGTTAATAAGTGTTAATTCCTAAGATTATCTTGGTTGTTTGTTTGTTCTAAACCATTGTTAAAAACTAAATTCCCAACTTCTTTGCTAAAGTTGGGAATTTGCATATCACAATCTACAAATAGAAGATGATGCAACCTGTTACTGCTTCCGCAAATGCCATTCCTCGGCTGCAACAACTCTTAGATTTACTTGACCGTAAAGCTGAAGCCAAAGGGCTAGCAGTGCCGCAAATAGTATACATCGAGAAATTGCGATCGCTTCCTCAAGGCACTTTTGGCAGAGCTTGGGCAGATTTATTGGAGCAGAATAACTTAAAACCCTTCACTACAGGCCCTCGTCGCAAACAACTCCACGATGGTATTCATGCGATTACAGGCTATGGTACAGACTTGATTGGGGAAGCAGAAGTACAGGCTTTTCTCTTAGGAACCAAGTTTAGCCCCATTAATTTTATGTTGGGGTTGGGACTATTACGCGCCATCCACAAACGCCAAAATCAGCGACAAAATTTTAGTTGGGACAAACTGTGGCAAGCATACCAACGCGGTTACAATTCCCACTTAGACCCCGATACTTGGCAACCAGAATTACTTTGGCATCTACCTGTCACTGAGGTGCAAGCGTTATTTGGTATAAGTGAGCGGTGCAATTAAAGATAGCTGGTAAAGGCTGTCATTAGTCATTGGTCATTGGTCATTTGTAAGAATTTTAAGCCTATTTACGTTTTTTAACATAGTTGGGTTTATTTCCACCGCTTTACTTAGTCCAGAATCAATAATCCGAATTCATCAACTTTTTGTCTCTTGAGTACAAACGCGATTAATCGCGTCTCTCCGACTCTTGACTTTCACCCTGTTGCCTTGACCCCTAGCTTTTGCTGGGGGTTTTGAGTTATGAGTTATTCAAAACTCTTTGTTGGATCAAAATGTCTAAAGAATTCATTATTGGTAGTAAAGTACGTGTTGTAGCACTACCGCCCTACGTCAAAACAGCCGAACCCATGCCCATGCTTCGCCCCCCAAATGTGATTCAACTGGGAGAAGAAGGTATAGTGATGGATCATCGTCCTGGTGGATATTGGGGTATTCGCTTTGCTAAAGGGGCTTTTCTCCTCGATAGCCAATACATAGAAAGTACAGATGTCCCAGCCGAATCTCAGCCGGAATCAGAAGAACAGTGAATAAGAACTGTAAACTTATGTTAAGTTATCATTCTTATCTGTACCATGATTTCTCGTCGCAATTTTTTAAGCATATTATTTGCCAGCTTTGTTGCTGTCATTAGCTGGCTGAACTTTACACCAACTGCTGATGCGCTAGGTGGAAAACTACCCGCCATTAATCAACCTGCACCGGACTTTACCTTGCCTACTAACACAGGCAACGGTAACATTTCTCTTTCGGACTTGCGTGGTAAATGGGTAGTTCTTTATTTTTATCCCAAAGACTTTACCTCTGGCTGCACCATAGAGGCGCGGCGTTTTCAGCAAGACTTACCCAAATATTTAGCCCAGAATACTCAAATTATTGGTGTCAGCGCTGATGATGTAGATTCTCATGCGGAATTTTGTGATTCAGAAGGTTTAAAATTCCCCCTGTTAGCAGATACAACTGGCGCAGTTAGTAAAGCTTATGGTTCTTGGATTGGTTACGTTTCTATGCGTCATAGTTTTATCATCGATCCAGATGGGATTCTGCGTGAGACTTTCGTTAAAGTCAATCCCAATATTCACAGCACAGAAGTATTAGCGAGACTGGAACAGTTACAGTCAAAAGCTTCTTAGGATAGACAAGGGATGAGGGGGATGAGGAGAAATAATACCATTTTGAAAAAACAACGCGACAGATGAGTAGGGGCACGGCACCAGAAGTAGCGACTGTCTTAAAAGTCAAGCGATCGTTAACAAAAAAGCGCGACAGGGAAGATTGACGCAACTGCGGAACGCTACCCTAGACTCAGAGGTGCCTGGTACGGGCAAAAAGACTTGTGGTGCTTGGTCAAGATGGACGCAGCCAGCACCAGGCACTCCGCTTCGCCGCTGAATCTTCCCCAGTTGCTGGATTTCAGTAGTAGGCAAAAAGGGTATGAAAAATTGATCCCACAGATAGCGATCGCATAAAATCGTCGGCGATCGCCAATTCTCGTGAACTAGCATTGTAAGTAGTTAAACATAATTAATTACACAATGTCATTGCGAATGGAGCGTTCGCGTAGCGTCCCGTTCGCGTAGCGTCTCCGTCAGGAGACGGGAAGCGGAATGAAGCAATCGCAAGGGCTGGGATTGCTTCTCTACGAGACGCGACCACCATGAATCATCCGCTTACCTTTGTGTTGACCGATAATCCATGCAGCGCAAGCCCCTGGCTTTAGACATGGGGTAAGCTGCTAGGCGATTTTAATCGCCGTCAAGTATTTTTCTGGTTTTGAATATACTCCTTAACTGCCTCTAGTGGTGCGCCCCCTACTGTCGATACAAAGTAAGAGTTAGTCCATAAAGTAGGCAGTCTTTGTTTGAGATGCGGAAATTCTAGGCGCAAGTAGCGAGATGTTGCACCCTTGAACCGCTTAACTGCTTTGTGGACACCGAACTGAGGATCAACCTCAATCAGTAGATGAACGTGGTCTTCCACTACTTCCATCTCAATCATCTCAACTTTGATTTCTGCTGCTATTTGTTGGAGTAGTTCTTTTAGCCGAGTATCTACACCGTCTTTTAAGACCTTGCGTCTGTACTTGGGAGTCCAGACTATATGGTACTTGCAAGAATAAACAACATTGTTGTTAGAGTTATATTTTCGCCTCATGTCATCATTATACAGCTTTATGCTATATACTATTTCTATGAGCGAATACACAGTAAGGAAACTCAAGATTGGCAACAATCAACAGATGGGTGAACTGGCTTTAGCTGCTGGCGAATTATACTCTCGCACAGTAGTTAGTTTCTGGCGCACAGTTCGTAATAAGGGATTGTGGCTCAAACCATCTTCTATGATGCGTTGGCACAACTCCGACAGCTTACACGCTCACAGTGCAGATGCGGTTGTCCAGAGTTTTTATGCCAGTCTCAAATCATGGAGATCAAGACGCAAAGCAGACCCAAACGCCCATCCACCAAGAAGACGTAGACGATTTTTCAAAGTTCAATGGAAATCATCAGCCATCAAGGTGAAAAATGGGAAACTGCAATTATCCAACGGCAAGGGGAACGCACCCTTGATTATTGATTGGAATTGGGAAACTCCTAAATTGGTAGAAATGGGATGGGACGGCGAGCAATATGAAATTAGAGCTTGCTATGCTGTCACCCCTGTACAACCAGCTAATTCGGGAACTGTTGCAGGAATCGACTTAGGAGAAATTCATCTTGCCGTTGCCCATGATGGAGCGCAAACCTTCATACTTAATGGTCGTTTGCTGAGATCTAAACGCCAGTACCAAAACAAGCTAAAAGCTAAGTTAGCGTCATTAGTTGATACAAAAAAGCGAGGTTCCAAGAACAGGAAAAGACTAGTCAGATCCAAACAACGTCAGTTAGCTAAAGTCAAAAATCAAATTAAAGATATCCTGCATAAACAAACCAGTAAGCTTGTTTCTACGCTCAAATCTAGAGGCGTACAAACCCTGGCAATAGGTGATGTCAGAGATATTAGAGCGCGAATTGATTTTGGAACTAAGTCTAATCAAAAACTGCATCAATGGTCACACGGCGAAACTCGCACCTTTCTCACCTATAAAGCTCAAAGAATGGGGATGAAAGTTGAGATTCAGTGCGAGAAATATACCAGCCAAACTTGTCCATCATGCGGTCAACGCCACAAACCCAAAAATCGCACCTACAAATGTAAATGCGGCTTTGAGTTCCATCGAGATGGTGTTGGTTCCATCAATATTCGTAGAAAGTATCTGGGATGTTTTGATGTCCCAGTAGTCGGCGTTATGGCTGCGCCCACTGGTTTGAGGTTCCGCCCTCACTCTAAGTGTAGCTCTGTGTGCTTAGGGACGTGCGAGCGTTCGCGTTAGCGTCTCGCAGACAAGCGATGCACAGTGAAAGAATCCCCTTGCTTTAGCAATGGGGAGACAGTCAATTTGTCGAATGTGTGAGAAATCATCCTAAAAATTAGACGGAACGCAAACATCTGGCGCACACAAACCCTGAAACTGCAATGTTGTCACCTCAAAAGAATTTAAATCTACACAACGAATAGCATGATTATTCGTATCAGCAATATATAACTTTGAACCCATCACACTCAATCCTGAAGGCTCAAAAAATCTACTATTTTTACCTTGTCCATCCTGCAAACCTATGACACCATCACCCAAAATTGTTTGACAATTACCTGTGCTAGGACTAACTAATTTAATTTTGTGATTGTAAGTATCTGCTACCCATAAAAAATTCTCTGCATATTCCACTCCTAAGCAATGCTGTAAGCGGACATTTTCACCCTGTCCATCAACATCTCCAAAACCAAATAAATCTCCGCTACCGCACAGAGTTCTAACTACACGCGGTTCTATAATTCCCACACCGCGAATAGAACTAATTTCACTATCAGCAATATATAATTCTTCACCATTGCTAGTAATTCCACTTGGTTGAGCAAAAGCGGATTCATTCAGTGAACCATCAACACAACCTTCTGCACCAGTACCAGCATAAGTTTTAATTACGCCATTTTCCAAATTCATTTCCCAAATTTGATGCGGCCCAGCCATAGCAATAAATAGAGTATTTCCTACCTTCACCAAATCCCAAGGCGAATTTAATTTAGTTGACAAACCAACACCACCATCAGGACGAATATTACGGCTTTGTTCACCAGTTCCCGCTATAGTTTCTACAACTTGGCGCTGTAAATCAACTCGCCGCAAAGCATGGTTTTCTGTATCAGCAACATAGAGAATTTGATGATCTGTATCAAACGCCATTCCTTGCGGTGAAGAAAACTCAGCTTCACTGAAATTACCATCAGTTAAACCAGATTTACCCGTACCAATAATCTGTATAATTTCGCCTTCTAAGCTACTCATTACCAAGCGATGATGACCAGAATCAGCAATAAATAAACCTGCTGATGTCGCTAATACTTTACCAGGAAAAGCTAAAGGTGTAATTAATGGTTGACGCTGCTTTTCTAAATTTAGACTGAGTTCTTGAAAATTTATCGTACCTTTTTCTTGATGTTCGGAAATTAGTTTTTCTAGTGATTCATCTAAAGCATCACAATGTCCTTCACCAGAAACATAGCCAATTACATAACCTTGCGGATCGATAATCATTAAAGTCGGCCAAGCACGCACAGTATATTCTTGCCAAACCCGAAAACCACTATCGACTACAACAGGATGTTCAATGTCATAACGTAAGATGGCTTGGCGAATATTTTCAGTCTCTTTTTCGTTATCAAACTTGGCAGAATGAACGCCAATAACTGTCAGACTATCTTTATATTTTTGTTCTAAATATTTTAATTCTGGTAAAATATGTAGACAATTTATACAACAGTATGTCCAGAAATCTAAAATTACGACTCTGCCCTTGAGTTGCTTAATAGATAATGGTGTATCGGTATTAAACCAAGTACTATTTTGTGGTAATTCTGGCGCTCTTACACGGGGCATCATAAATAATCTAAAATTCCAAATGAAACGACATAGTTATGAATAAGCGTCATACCTATCAACCAATGCAAATTGAATAGGTGATCGCTTCGGCTATTCTTATCTTTTAGAGTTGCCTTTTTACTTTATCGAAAAATCTTGCAAGGGCTGTATCTATTTTGAAAGGACTGACAGCAATCACCACTATAGAGTTATCTGCTTGGGTACAGCAAGCCAAATCCCAAGCCGATCGCGGAAGAGTCGCCGATCGCACTCCCCGATTGAATATGGCTAACCCTGATTGGTTTGCAGTTCACATCTGTTGTGGAACGGGACAAACTTACAGCTTAGGTGATACCCGTTGTGTGTTTCCCTTGATGAGTGTAATCAAAGCCTTTTCTCTACTCTATCTCTTAGAACATTTCGGTGCGGAGAAGGTTTTGCGATGGGTAGGGGTGGAACCCTCAGACGCGCCCTTCAATTCCCTTGATCAATTAATTAGCGATCGCGGTTACCCCCGCAATCCCATGATTAATAGTGGCGCAATTACTCTGGCTGATAAATTACCGGGAGAAAATGCCAGCGATCGCACTCAGCAATTTTGTCTCTGGCTGAACCAATTAGCAAGCTGTGAACTCAAGTTAGATGAACTTATGCTAGCTTCAGTCCGATTAACTCGTTCCCCAGCTAATCAAGCGATCGCTAATCATCTCGCGCAAACCGGACACCTGAAAAACCTTGACATGGCTCTTGACACATACGAGCAAATATGCTGTCTTTCAGGAACTGTAGAAGATTTAGCCAAACTGGGACAACTTTTAGCTTGTGAAAATTCCTTCTTAGCAACAAAAAACCGCAGGATTGTTAACGCTGTCATGTTAACCTGCGGTTTATATGAAGCTTCTGCGGAGTTTGCTGTCAAAATTGGTCTACCAATGAAATCTGGTATTGGTGGGGGGCTGGTAGCAATAGTACCAGGTGAAGGTGCGATCGCTTGTTATAGCCCCGCCTTAGATAAAGTAGGTAATCCCGTAGCGGGGCTAGCATTTATAGAAGTTTTAGCCCAAAACCTCAATTTAAGTATTTTTGGGTAAATCCTAACCGCTATTCCTGAACGCTTTCGCCTTCAGCAGCAGGCGTTGGCGGTGCAGGAGATTCGATAATTTCCGGTAGTGTTGGCGCTAAAGTGGGCAATGTTTCAGGAGTAGGGCGTGGACGACGCTGGAAATATTTACTCAAATCCGTTCTTGTCCGCTGTTTTACCTGAGGCTTGGGTGATTCCGTCGCCGCAGGTGTTGGCGTTACCTGGGGTTGAGGTGATTCTTTTACCGTAGGCGTAGGCGTTACCTGGGGTTGAGGTGCTTCTGTTACCGCAGGCGTAGGCGTTACCTGGGGTTGAGGTGCTTCTGTCGCCGCAGGTGTTGGCGTTACCTGGGGTTGAGGCGATTCTGTCGCCGCAGGTGTTGGCGTTACCTGTGGTAATGTTGGCGACACGCTAGGAGATGGTGTAGCCGTAGGGCGAGAACGGCGTTGGAAATATCCGCCTTTTGGTGTTTCTGGTTGTGGAGTAACTTTTTCAGGTAATTCAGGTGCAGCAGGTGATGGTACAACTGGCAGTGGTTCTGGGCTAGTTTCTGGTGATGGTAGAACTGGTGGTTCTGTTATAGGTGTTTCTGGAATCTCAATTGCTGGAGTTGGCTTAGTTTCGGGCGTGGGTTCAGGGGTAGGTGCAGGTTCAGCAGGTGGTGTCTTCGGAATATAGTTTGGATCGACAATGCTACGCACATCATCAGCTTTGAGTTCGCCGCTAACAATTCGTGAAAGAGTATCTTTACCTTTAGGCTGGTAATTAATCAACCCAACTGTAGTATTAAAGACATTTTTGACAGGATTACCCTGGTTATCAAGAAATTCTAGCTTCACCCAGTTTTTACCAGGTTTGAAACCTTTGAGGTAAACTGCTTGCCAGCGATCAAGAACAAAGCTTTCACCATTAATTGTGCAACGAATCCGCCAATCACTGATTCCGCTGTTGGAGTTGTCTTGCGAAACAAGGTGTAGGGGAGCGTTAGTTAAATAAAAGTCTAATAATATTGGTTCTGCCCCATAGTCACCTTGAGGACTGCTGTAGGTTAGTACAGGTAGTGCTGGATCGGGATTATTATCATCAGTTTTGGCTAAAATATGAAATTTTATCTGGGCGTAAGCACCTTCATTTTTAAAACTTTCATCCCAAGGGCGAGATGCGAATACACGTAAGCTGTGAGTTCCTGGGGCTAAGTCCGAGAAAACTAATGGCTTATTTAAGTCATAAACAGCTATATGTGGTTGGTTATCCAAAATTACATGGAGATGAGGCCCCAATTCCCATTTTGGATTTTTATATATAGGCAGATCCTTAACTTGAAAGCGGACTGTTATCTGATTATCAGACAAGACTTCATCAGCTTGAGGTGTAACAATCGCCACCTGTGGCTGGTAGATCTCCAATGCGGAGCGCAGTTCTTGGATTGTTGCTGGTGGAGAAACTTCCGCAAATTCCTGAAAACTTTTTTGTGGGGTTGCTCGATTACCCACTGCGACATCTTGGCTGACAGCTTTATCACCACAGCTTGCCAAACTCAAGACTAATAAAAATGTCATTAACCATCTCACCACAGCGAACCTCCAACAGAGGAGATTCTCTAACACTGCTTTGTGCCACGAGTTCATGCCTTATTCCACCCAGCGTATATTTTCCAACAACTGACAGATTGTTTTGGCTCACACTGCCCATAGGGAAATATAGCCCAAAAGTAAGGCAGATGAGGGAGCAGAGGTAGTAAGGGGTAGAGAAGTAAGAGAGAAATTCTTCCCATTACCGATTACCAATTACCCGTTATCTTAAAAATTTTTGACTATATGAATAAAAAATACTAATACCTACTTCCTCACACCTAGTTCCTTGTTCCTAAGTTGTGAACTTATACAGTTTGTCACAGCTAAATTATCTTTAGTTTGTGTTTTTTCGTGAACTACCTCAATATGTCATCTTCGTGACAGTTTTTTTTCCCAATAGCAAATTTGTCGACTACAAAAGCAAGCACAACTGCTGAAACTCTTGCTGTGAGTAGGTAAACTATAAGTTTTACGAATTGTTATCGTTTGTAAATAAAATGGATAATCTATTGACTTTTTGTCAATTAGTTTGAACTTCAAAGGCAGAGTAGACAATTATTCCAGTGATTTTGAATTATTGTTAAATTCTCTCCAACAATGTACAACTTAAGACTTTATAATTCAACAGAAACAAACTTCCACATCGGGTCTTAATCGCCCCCCAGAAAATCTGGCGGATGCGATAATGGTTAACTTTGTGGTTTCCTGATTCCTCATTCCTTATCTTGAGAGGAGGTCGAATGACGATTAGTCCTCCGGAGCGAGAGGAAAAAAAGGCAAAAGTACTAGTCGATAACGATCCGGTACCTACCTCTTTTGAGAGATGGGCACAACCTGGACACTTCGACAGAACCTTAGCCAGAGGTCCCAAAACCACCACATGGATTTGGAACCTACACGCCCTCGCCCACGATTTTGATACACATACAAGCGATCTACAAGATATCTCCCGCAAGATATTCGCAGCCCACTTTGGTCACTTAGCTGTAGTGACTATTTGGTTGAGCGGGATGATATTCCACGGTGCTAAGTTCTCTAACTACGAAGCTTGGCTCAGTGACCCACTCAACGTTAAGCCTAGTGCTCAAGTCGTTTGGCCTATTGTCGGGCAAGACATCTTAAATGCCGATCTCGGCGGCGGCTTCTATGGTATCCAAACCACCTCTGGCTGGTTCCATATATGGCGTGGCTGGGGTATTACCAACTCATTCCAGCTCTACTGCACTGCCATTGGCGGTTTAGTATTAGCAGGCTTGTTCCTGTTTGCTGGTTGGTTCCATTACCACAAGCGTGCTCCTAAACTGGAATGGTTCCAGAATGTGGAATCCATGCTGAATCACCACCTGCAAGTATTGCTAGGCTGTGGTTCCTTGGGATGGGCTGGACACTTAATTCACGTGTCTGCACCAACAAACAAGCTATTGGATGCAGGGGTAGCTGTTAAAGATATCCCCTTGCCCCACGAGTTGATCCTGAACAAGAGCGTGCTAATTGACCTCTTCCCAGGTTTTGCAAATGGTATAGCACCTTTCTTCACCTTGAACTGGGGTGCTTATGCTGACTTCCTAACCTTTAAAGGTGGTCTTAACCCAGTCACAGGCGGCTTGTGGATGACTGATATTTCTCATCACCACTTAGCGATCGCTGTACTGTTCATTATTGCTGGTCACCAATACCGCACCAACTGGGGTATCGGTCACAGCATTAAAGAGCTCCTCGAAAACCACAAAGGCCCGTTCACAGGTGAAGGTCATAAAGGTCTTTACGAAAACCTGACCACATCTTGGCACGCTCAGTTGGCAACAAACCTTGCCTTCTATGGCTCCTTGACTATCATCGTCGCGCACCACATGTACGCGATGCCACCCTATCCATATTTGGCAACTGACTACGCTACGCAGTTGTGTATCTTTACTCACCATATGTGGATCGGTGGTTTCCTGATTGTTGGTGGTGCTGCTCACGCTGCGATTTTCATGGTGCGTGATTACGATCCAGTTGTTAACCAAAACAACGTACTGGATCGGGTACTTCGTCACCGAGATGCGATTATCTCTCACTTAAACTGGGTTTGTATCTTCCTTGGCTTCCACAGCTTTGGACTGTACATCCACAACGACACAATGCGTGCCTTGGGCCGTCCCCAAGACATGTTCTCCGATACAGCAATTCAATTGCAGCCAGTATTTGCTCAGTGGATACAAAATATCCATGCCTTAGCTCCAGGTGGAACAGCGCCCAATGCTTTAGAACCTGTTAGCTATGTATTCGGCGGCGGTATTTTGGCTGTAGGCGGTAAAGTAGCAGCTGCTCCCATTGCTTTGGGTACAGCAGACTTCTTAATTCACCACATTCATGCCTTTACCATTCACGTAACCGTTCTCATCCTATTAAAGGGTGTGCTGTATGCTCGTAGTTCTCGTCTGATTCCAGACAAGGCAAACTTGGGCTTCCGCTTCCCTTGCGATGGGCCAGGTCGTGGTGGTACATGTCAAGTATCCGGTTGGGATCATGTATTCCTCGGACTATTCTGGATGTACAACTCCCTATCAATTGTACTTTTCCACTTCAGCTGGAAGATGCAATCTGATGTTTGGGGAACTGTAGACGCAGCAGGTAATGTAACTCACATTACTGGTGGTAACTTTGCCCAAAGTGCCATCACAATCAACGGCTGGTTGCGTGACTTCTTGTGGGCGCAAGCTTCACAGGTAATCAACTCCTACGGAAGTGCGCTGTCTGCTTATGGTCTAATCTTCTTGGGCGCTCACTTTGTATGGGCATTCAGCTTGATGTTCCTGTTCAGTGGTCGTGGTTACTGGCAAGAACTCATTGAATCCATTGTTTGGGCTCATAATAAACTGAAGGTAGCACCAGCAATTCAACCTCGCGCTTTGAGCATCACTCAAGGTCGGGCAGTAGGTGTAGCTCACTACCTCTTAGGAGGAATTGCTACTACCTGGGCATTCTTCCACGCACATATTCTTTCAGTAGGGTAGCAATCAGCTATATGGAGTACTGAGTGCTGAGTACTGAGTGCTGAGAATTCAGAAATCAATACTCAAAACTCAGAACTCCCAAAGCTGAAACATGATGGCTAAAGGTCAGAGGAATTATCAAACCTATGGCAACAAAATTTCCAAAATTTAGCCAGGATCTCGCACAGGACCCGACTACTCGTCGGATATGGTATGCGATCGCAACAGGCAATGACTTTGAAAGCCATGATGGCATGACTGAAGAAAATCTTTACCAAAAGATTTTCGCCACTCACTTCGGTCACTTGGCAATCATCTTCCTGTGGGCTTCCAGCCTCCTGTTCCACGTAGCCTGGCAAGGTAACTTTGAACAGTGGATCACAGATCCCCTTCACATTCGCCCCATCGCCCATGCGATTTGGGATCCCCACTTTGGTAAACCAGCTATTGAAGCTTTTACCCAAGCTGGTGCTAGCAACCCCGTAAACATTTCTTACTCTGGTGTTTACCACTGGTGGTATACCCAAGGTATGAGAACCAATGCTGACCTCTACGCAGGTTCTATCTTCCTGCTGTTGTTCGCATCAGTTCTATTGTTTGCTGGCTGGTTGCACTTGCAACCCAAGTTCCGTCCAAGCCTAGCTTGGTTTAAGAATGCTGAATCTCGCCTTAACCACCACTTAGCAGGTTTGTTTGGCGTTAGCTCTTTGGCTTGGGCTGGTCACTTGATTCACGTTGCTATCCCCGAAGCTCGCGGACAGCACGTAGGTTGGGATAACTTCCTCACAACTCCTCCTCACCCAGCAGGGTTGCAACCCTTCTTTACTGGTAACTGGGGTGTTTACGCTCAAAACCCTGACACAGCTGGTCATGTATTTGGTACATCCCAAGGTGCAGGTACTGCAATTCTCACCTTCTTAGGTGGTTTCCACCCTCAAACAGAAGCTCTGTGGCTGACTGACAACGCTCATCACCACTTGGCAATTGCTGTTCTCTTCATTGTTGCTGGTCATATGTACCGTACCAACTTTGGTATTGGTCACAGCATCAAAGAAATGATGAATGCCAAAACTTTCTTTGGCAAACCAGTTGAAGGGCCATTCAACATGCCTCACCAAGGCATTTATGACACCTACAACAACTCCCTGCACTTCCAATTGGGTTGGCACCTAGCAACATTGGGTGTTCTCACCTCTTGGGTAGCGCAACATATGTACTCCATGCCTTCCTATGCGTTTATCGCTAAGGACTACACCACACAGGCAGCGTTGTACACCCACCACCAATACATAGCCATCTTCTTGATGGTTGGTGCTTTCGCTCACGGCGCTATCTTCTGGGTTCGTGACTATGATCCCGAACAAAACAAAGGTAACGTACTAGAGCGTGTGCTACAGCACAAAGAAGCGATTATCTCCCACCTCAGCTGGGTATCTCTCTTCTTAGGTTTCCACACCTTAGGCTTGTACGTTCACAACGACGTAGTAGTTGCTTTCGGTACACCTGAAAAACAAATCCTGATTGAGCCAGTATTTGCTCAGTTCGTCCAAGCAGCTAATGGTAAGGTACTGTACGGATTGGATGTACTTTTGTCCAACCCCGAAAGTGTTGCTTACACAGCTTATCCTAACTACGCTAACGTCTGGTTACCTGGTTGGTTAGATGCTATCAATGCTGGTACCAACTCTCTGTTCTTAACAATTGGCCCTGGCGACTTCTTGGTACACCATGCGATCGCCTTAGGTCTGCACACCACCACCTTGATTCTCGTTAAGGGTGCTTTGGATGCTCGTGGTTCCAAGCTGATGCCCGATAAAAAGGACTTCGGTTATGCATTCCCTTGCGACGGCCCTGGTCGTGGCGGTACTTGCGACATCTCTGCTTGGGACGCTTTCTATCTAGCTCTGTTCTGGGCATTGAACACAGTAGGTTGGTTAACCTTCTACTGGCACTGGAAACACCTGGGTATTTGGCAAGGTAACGTTGCTCAGTTCAACGAAAACTCCACATACCTCATGGGCTGGTTCCGTGATTACCTCTGGGCTAACTCTGCTCAGTTGATCAACGGTTACAACCCATACGGCGTGAATAACCTGTCTGTTTGGGCTTGGATGTTCCTATTCGGACACCTAGTATGGGCAACAGGCTTCATGTTCCTCATCTCCTGGAGAGGTTACTGGCAAGAGTTGATTGAAACTATTGTTTGGGCACACGAGCGTACTCCTCTAGCTAACCTAGTTCGCTGGAAAGACAAGCCCGTTGCACTCTCCATCGTTCAAGCTCGCTTGGTTGGTCTAACTCACTTCGCTGTGGGCTATGTTCTCACCTACGCAGCGTTCCTAATTGCTTCTACTGCTGGTAAGTTCGGTTGATCTGGCTACTAGTTTTGTAGGTAATTAATAAAAAATCCCCTGCCGCAAGGTAGGGGATTTTTTATTGGGATAGTAACAAGATTAAATTTTCTTTTTATTAATGGGAAGGATAAAGAAAGGGCGGGCAAGATGCCCACCCCACAAGAAAAAGCACAATAAAAATAAGTAATTCAACTAAATGCACCAGCCAAAGTTGAAAATTTTTCAGAGAAGATTGCCTCATTGGGAGTTAGAGGGGGCAATTTATTTTATTACCTTTAATACTTGGGAGAAGTTAGAACTTAGCCCAGAAGCTAGAGAAATAGTTTTTAATTCTTGCTTGTTTTTTGATAAAAACAGATATCAGTTATTTGTCTTTGTAGTTATGACAAATCATGTGCATTTACTCATTCAGCCATTACTCAAATCTGACAATGAGTTTTGGTCACTGAGTAGTATTATGAACAGTATTAAAAGTTATAGTGCTAAACAAATTCCCAAAGTTATGAAACATATAGGCACAGTTTGGCAAGATGAAAGATATGACCGTATTGTTAGGAATGACCAAGAGTTTCAACAATACTGGCAATACATTAGAGAAAATCCTGTAAAAGAAGGGCTGTCATCAAGCCCAGAAGATTACCCTTTCTTTTGGCAACTTCCCGAATAATTTCAATCATGAAATTTTCTCTTCTCCTGTCAAATTTTCTCTTGTGGGGTGGGCATCTTGCCCGCCCTTTGTAGCCTTAAGTGGCAATTTAAAATTAACTATTGACTCGATTTAATTCTCTCTATTGCCTCTGCATATTGTTTTGTATCTCCTTGTTGTAAATAAAGGTTAGCAGCTTGCTGCCAATCTTTAATTGCACCTTGCTTATCTCCTAATACATAGCGAACCCAAGCCCGATTATAGTAAACAGTAGGCTTTTTTGCGTTTAAATGAATCGCTTTATTATAGTCTTGTAAAGCTCCCTGGTTATCACCTAAATTGAAGCGAGCAAGACCTCGATTGTTATAAGCATCATCATATACAGGTCGGAGTTTAATTGCTATGTTGGAGTCTTGTAATGCTCCTTGATTATCTCCTAATTCAATCCGCAAGCCAGCGCGAACGGTGTAAGCTAAAAAGCTTTGAGAGTAAAACTCAATTGCTTTATTGCAGTCTTGCAATGCACCCTGTCTATCCCCTAATTCCCCTCGTAATCTAGCGCGAGCGATGTAATTTAAATAACTTTTAGATTCAAGCTCAATTGCTTTATTGTAGTCTTGCAAAGCACCCTGTTTATCCCCTAATTCATTCCGTAATCTAGCGCGATCGCTGTAAGAATAACTGTTAAGTTCAGGTTCAAGCTCAATTACTTTATCATAGTCTTGCAAAGCACCTTGTTTATCCCCTTTCCTAGAAATCGAATCATACCGAAGTTCAGCGCGCTTTTTGTAAGCAAAATGCTTTTTAGGTTCAAGCTTAATTGCCTTATTGTAGTCTTCTAAAGCTCTTTTTTTGTCATTGTCATTTAAGGAATAGTGACGTAATTCACCTCGCCCAAGATAAAGTTGGTAATTATTTGGGTCAATTTGAATTGCTTGGTTGTAACGTTTTAACCTTGCATTGCTATCACCATTCCATGAAGTAAAATTTAATAGATAACTACCCTTGTTATTAGGGTCAATTTGAATCGCTTTTTTGATATCTTCTATAAATCCTAACTCATCGCCTAATTTATCACGAACTTCAGCCCGTTCAATGTATAACTGGGGGTTTTTAGAATCTAGCTTAATCGCTGTGTTAAGAGCGTCTAAAGCTGCTTTATAATTTCCAGAAGCCCTATGAGCATTACTTGATTCAATATATTTTGATGGAGAAGTAAAAGATTTCTGCACAGTAGTATAAGCCAAGTGGATTATACCTACTCCTATAATTGCTGCACCTATATAATATATTAAGAAATATTTAGACTTGTGATTATTTAAGTTGTTTGTCATACAAATAACACCAATTACTGAATTGAATAGAATTTTTTATAAGAATAAAATTTTTTTGTAGCATTATAAGCATTATAGTAATGTACCAAAAATTTGATTATTATGAGGAAACACAAAAGAAATGACTCAAGCATGACTAGAATGGGCTAAACGAAGGGGTTATCAGTGGTAGTTAATATTGAGCAATCGCCTCTTTTACTGAATCCAGCCGATAGCATGGTAAAATTTGACTCTAGCAAATTTAATTTACTGACATAAGTACCAAATGTCCCTTCCCGAAATTACGCAAACACTATTAAAAGCTAAGAAAGAGAAAGGTTTGAGCTTTGCTGATTTAGAAAAAATTCTGGGACGAGATGAAGTCTGGATTGCTGCTGTATTTTATCGTCAAGCTAGCGCTTCTGAGGAAGAGGCTAAGTTGCTGCTAGAGGCATTAGAATTAGGGGCTATCTATATTAAAGAGTTAACTGAATGCCCTGTAAAAGGATTAGGCCCAGTCGTACCAACTGATCCGCTGATTTATCGCTTCTACGAGATTATGCAGGTGTATGGTTTTCCCATTAAAGATGTGATTCAGGAAAAATTTGGTGACGGGATTATGAGCGCAATTGATTTTACCCTGGATATCGAAAAAGAAGCAGATCCCAAAGGCGATCGCGTGAAAATTATTATGTCAGGAAAATTTCTACCATACAAAAAATGGTAGGGTAAGATTTTATCTCTAGATAGGATAGGTTTTTTCCTATCCTTTTGTGAGTAAATATTGTTTTTAACTGCTAATTTTAAACATTAACTACTCTTGACAATAAAAGCTCAAAAATCACAGAAATCGAGTAATTTTAACCCTTATTATACTCAGAATAATGGAGCATTATATTTAGGTGACAGTCTAGAACTAATCAAGTGCATTGATGACAACACTATTAATTTAATCCTCACTTCACCCCCATTTGCACTGACACGCAAAAAAGAATACGGTAATGAAAGTGCAGAAAAGTATATTGAATGGTTCCTACCTTTCGCTTCAGAATTTAAAAGAGTACTAGCTGAGGATGGCTCATTTATTTTAGATTTAGGTGGCGCTTATCTTCCTGGAAATCCCGTGCGGAGTATCTATCAATATGAGCTTTTGGTGAGATTATGTAAAGAAATTGGCTTTTTTCTCGCCCAAGAATTCTATCACTATAATCCAGCTAGATTACCTACCCCTGCTGAATGGGTAACAATTAGGAGAATCCGCGTTAAAGATTCAGTCAATGTGGTTTGGTGGTTATCCAAAACCCCCAACCCTAAAGCAGATAATAGAAAAGTTTTAAAACCATATAGCCAGAGTATGCAGCAATTACTTAAGCATGGCTATAAAGCAAAAATACGTCCTAGCGGACATGAAATTTCTGATAAATTCCAAAAAGATAATCAAGGCGCAATTCCGCCTAATTTGCTAGAAATTGCCAATACAGAATCCAATAGCGCTTATTTACGTCGCTGTAAAGAGGCTGGTATAAAACCTCATCCAGCTAGATTTCCCCAAGCCTTTGCAGAATTCTTTATTAAATTCTTGACTGATGAAGGCGATCTAGTATTAGATCCATTTGCTGGATCTAATACTACGGGATTCGTTGCTGAAAATTTGCAACGTCAATGGATTGCTTTTGAAATTAATGAAGATTATGTTACTGGAAGTCGTTATCGTTTTAGCTAACAATCAGTAAAAAGCGAACAGTGAGCAGTTTTTCTCGAGAATACTGAATTATTCACTGTAATAACTACTAAGCTTTTGTGAAGACTAAATCGCCAATTCTAACATTGAACCCACTAACTCTTTTAATAGTTATTTAACTAATATTTTTACCTAAGATTGTAAACTTTTGACTCCTACCAGCAAATTTAGATTTCGCCATTAACCTGCATTTTATGCACTTCGTCTGCTAGCTCTTGACGACTTTGTTCGTCCATTTTGTCAATTGCTATCATGCCCATGAGAATAACCTCTTTTAAAGTTAACCGTGTTGAATGTGCTTGTTTTTGCACAATCTCCTTAATGATGGGACTAACTCCTATCGCTGTACTCGCTCTTGCCACAAAATAATACTTAAATATGAACGACTGCGCCTAAATCTTAGCATTTTATCTCGCGTTATTCTACATAAGTCGAGTAATAAATTAAATTACTCAAATGCATAATATGCATAACAGCATGAATAACACACACACTTAGATATAGCAGATTAAAGGAAATTTTTCCTACTCCTATAGCTATAAAATTGGCAAAATTTTGATAATACTGTAGGATGCTAAATAACTCTGATTTTGATGGCATAAAAATCTTTATTTGAGCGTAATTTGATATTTTCTCTCATTTATAGTGAGGATAAAAGCATTTATAGTGAAATTATCTTTATAGTGCTAGAATGCTGCCAATCAACTCAATTTGCGCTATAAATCAGAATTGCGATCGCACTTAGTACATCTGGGTTTAAACTTGGAAAAACTTTGTTAGACAAGGGTTATGGAAAATCAAAAGATTTTTCCATTCATCAACAGAATGTGGGTTAATGAGAATGATTGCATATTGGATAGATGTTAATTTCATGTAGCGGCACTAGTTATGCTACTGATTAGCAGTGATTTTGGCTACTCCCAATGAGATTCCCACTCAAGAAACTTTTTCGCAAGCCAGGGGCGCATAGGCGGTCGCGTGTACATATTAAAATCAGGGATGGGCAATTCCAGATTGTGGGGATGGGTGCTTGGTATTCTTACTGGCGTGACCCCTACCATCTGCTGTTAACAATTCCCTGGCCTGGGTTTTTTCTACTGATTGCTTTAGCATATTTGGCTACTAACGCTGTATTTGCTTTAGCTTACCTGGCTGGAGGAGATTGTGTAGAAAATGCTAGACCTGGCTCTTTCTTAGATGTCTTCTTTTTTAGCGTGCAAACCTTGGCATCCATCGGCTATGGTGCGATGTATCCTAAAACACCTTATGCCAATAGCATTGTGACTATTGAAGCAATGGTAGGTTTGATGGGAATTGCTGTCATGACAGGGTTAGCGTTTGCTCGCTTCTCCCGTCCTAATGCACGTGTAGTTTTTAGCCGTGTCGCAGTGATTACACCCCATGAAGGACAGTCAACGCTGATGTTTCGCACCGCTAATAAGCGCCGCAACTTGATTTTGGAAGCACAGATGCGGGTGTACCTGATGCGAGACGAAGTTACCGCAGAGGGACATTATATCCGTCGCATTCACGAACTCAAACTACTGAGGAATTTATCACCTAGCTTTACATTAAGCTGGTTAGCAATGCATATTATTGATGAGTCTAGCCAGCTGTATGGAATGACTACAGAATCTTTACTCAAAACAAATAGCTCTATTGTGGTTTCACTAAGTGGTATTGATGAAACCGTAGCCCAAGTGCTTCATGCCCGTCATACTTATAGTGCCACTGATTTACTGTGGAATTATCAGTTTGTCAATATTATGCACGAGACAAGTGATGGACATCGCTACATTGATTACCAGTATTTCCACGATGCCGTCAGTTTAGATGAAATTAGTGAGAACTAATCCTGAACTCTATTGTTTCGATGCTTTACAAGCTAATCAATCTCTTTTAGAGGTGGTGTTTGTAGTGGTTTAACTACTACTCGACCATTTTCAACCACTGTGCAGTTTTTGACAGGGACGTTGTTGTAGTTAACCTGTTCATCCTGACAACGCTTTTGGTGAGAGATATTTTCCTCTTGTTGTTGAGTTAGCACAACCACACAACAAGGGCATGGTGTTGGTGACATATAAAAACTTTGATCTCTAACTTAATTATCGCGCTAATTAGAGCTTTAAGCGGAAAAATTTGGCTTAATACTGACTATAAAGATGCAGAGAAGCAGGAAAGAAGTATTAACGCCTAACCTCTGGGATATATGTGCATTAACGAGGTATTTGGTATATCTAAATGTAAATCAATAAGAAAGCGGTATTTATCCCGCCCCGCTTTCTTCGCCGCCCAAATTTTTGTTTATTGGGTAAAAAGCGGGTTTTGCTCATGAAAAAATTTCTAAAATATCTCAGTTTAGGTTTACTATCTACAATTTTGACGGCAACCCCTGGATTAGGAGCCGAGCGCATCAGTTTTTTTTATCCGCCATTTGGGGAATTTTCTTTATCGGCTAAATCTTTAGAAAAATTTGCGAAAGAGGGCAAAATCGACAGTGAATTATCATTTTATGCCAGTCGTGCTACTCCAGAGCAACTTGCTCAATTAAGGCAGCTTTTACAACAGAAATTTGTTATTACACCTGTTTTGGTTTCTCAGTTTACCTATTCGCCTCTCGGTGAAGCAGTACTGAAACGTTTGGGAGAATTGTTACTGACTGACTCGCGCCAAAATGGTTTTTATGCCATCCGTGCTGCTTTGATTTTATCGGCTGCCGATCCTCAAGGCTTAACGGTTGTCAACTTATTGCGTAAGTACCCAAGTGAAAGTTTGCGGTTAAATTTTTCTGAGGGGTTACAGATAGTCAATAGCTTGTCAAATTTGGTAAAAGCCCAGGATCAAATTGTCGCGTTGATTAAACAACAGACAACCACACAAGCTCAAACTAATAATGCCACGGTTAATTATGCTCAATTGCCAGATTTGCGATCGCCTGGAAAATTACCTTGGCAGAAAACCAGCTTCCAATTCAACGATACTGCGCGCAATCGCAATCTCCCTGTAGATTTGTATCTACCGCAAGCCTCAGCACCAAGTCCTCTAATTGTCATTTCTCATGGTGTGGCTTCCGATCGCTTCGCCTTTGTCTACCTAGCTGAACATTTAGCATCCTATGGCTTTGCGGTGGCTGTCTTAGAACACCCCGGTAGTAATGCCGAGCGCTTTCAGCTATACTTTTCTGGCTTGGCTGGCCCTCCAGAAGCACAAGAATTTATTAACCGTCCTTTAGATGTCAAGTTTGTTCTCGATCAACTCCAGCAGCGAGACAAAAGCGATCGCAACCTCCAAGGTAAAATCAATTTTCAACAAATTGGGGCGATTGGACATTCTTTTGGCGGTTACACTGTTTTAGCTTTGGGGGGAGGAAAGCTGAACTTTGAGCAACTGCGCCGCGATTGTGCGCCTAATCGCACCTTGAATGTATCAGTCTTTTTACAGTGTCGCGCCTACGAGTTACCTGCCCAAAATTATCCACTGCAAGACGAACGCATTAAAGCAGTACTGGCGGTTAATCCCATTGATAGCTCTGTTTTGGGCGAAACTGGCATAAATCAAATTAAATTACCAACAATGTTAGTCGCAGGTACCCAAGATATTTTTGCACCCCCTCTATCTGAACAGATTTACCCCTTTACTTGGCTACCAAACCAGAACAAATATTTGGTAGTTATAGAAAATGCTACTCACTTTAGTGCGATCGCAGAACCCACGGCGGAAAATAATGTTTTACCTGTACCAGAAGCCTTATTAGGGCCAAATCGTGCGCCTGCTTATTCCTATTTAAAAGCTTTAAGTGTCGCTTTTTTTGACACCCATCTTTTAAACCGCCCAGAATATCGTCCGTACCTGCAGCCTGGCTATGCTCAATATATTAGTCAGGCTCCGCTCAATCTCAGTATTGTCGAATCTTTAACTACAGAACAGTTAAAACAAGCATTAAGTGGCGTAGATCCGCAACCAAAAGTCCCTGCACCACAGCCAACTCCGGCTGCGCCATGAGGGGATTGGGGACTGGGGAAGGGGGAAGGGGGAATGGGGAATGGGGAATGGGGAATGGAACAAACACCAAACACCTAACCCCAAAATTAATTTATGGTATTGCGTCTTTGAGATAAAACCTCAAATATGCATACCAATAAAAGAGATTGGTTGCTATTAATAGTCCTTTGGTGAAGGGTGATCGCATTGTGGGAAACAAGTAAATACTAGCTACTAATACTAAGGAAATCTCTATAAAAGCGATGATCCCGCCGTAATGGTTACGATCCCAATAGGAAATCGGACTAATAAAACGGTAATTACTAAAGGGGAAAAAGTGCCTATGGGCATCATTATTGTGAACTGGTAAATCTAAAAGTGAGTGCAGCACCATACTGCTAAACCCAACTTCTATAACTTTCCAATTTAAAAAATGGGCAATTATTAGCCCAATTAATGCTAAAGGAATGGAGTGAAAAGTACTGATTATTCCTTGCCAAAATGGCTGGTAGTAAGCTTCTGACCAAATTTCGCGTGATGGTAAACGATAGACAAATTTCATCAAAAAGTAAAACAAGAATATTGGCACGTCGGGCAAGATTGCACCAATAAAGATTGCATAACTCGCCTGATTTCTCAGTTGTTGGTTAAAAACAACCAGATTGAGAATCGCATGGCTAGGAGTATTCATAAAGTAAATGTAATCAGTATATTGACGGAAATTTTTCTGATCAAGTTTCCTCAACTGTATGTATTTTTCTTGTGTCAGCGATGACAAATTTTGTCATAATTCAGCCATATTGAGGATTTTATTAAATTTATTTTGGTAATTTAGTCTGATTGTCAAGAAATTTCTATATTAGACCAGCAGTATTTATAAAAACTTATTTCCCAAAAAATCACTTATATATATACTTGTTGTAAACAACTATTAAGAAATTCTTATTAAAAATTGTTGCTAGAACTTGATTTAGTTGTTAACGTGTGTATGGAAACGCTCCGGTGAACAATTGAGGAAATGTTAAAACCTATGAGCTATATCCACACAGACGATAGTAGGAAGTGCTGATGATTTAAAGCAAAGCGAGAAATTTCTGTTGTTGAAAGACTGATGATTAAGGGTTGTAGATTAGCTCAGAAATATCTCCTACTTACAGGCTTAGTTTTGATTTAAATAACAATTGCTAATTTGTCTGCGCTGCGAATGCAATCAGTAACGCAGTAGGACTGACATTTTGGAGGTAAAAATTTATGAAGATTCAAGGTAAAGTTGCCTTAATTACTGGGGCTTCCCGTGGTATTGGACGTGCGATCGCTCTAGAATTAGCACAGCAAGGCATCAAGCGAGTTATACTCATAGCGCGCGATCGCCAAAAGTTAGCTGAGGTTGCAGAGGAAATCTCTGCACTAGGTACAGAAGTTTCAACTTTAGCAATCGATTTGACGCAAACAGTAGAAGTAAATATTGCTGTTGCTCAACTTTGGCGTAATTATGGCCCTATACATCTACTAGTTAATTGTGCCGGAGTTGCTTATCAGAATTCGTTTTTGCAATCTAAACTTCCCCAAGTTCAAGAGGAAATTTCCGTTAATTTAATGGGAATGTACAACTTGACTAGTCTTGTAGCACGGCGCATGGCTAGCCAAAGACAAGGGACAATTGTGAATGTATCCAGCTTGATGGGCAAAATTGCTGCACCGACAATGGCGACATATTCAGCCACAAAATTCGCCATTTTAGGATTTACCCAAGCTTTGCGCCATGAGCTAGCACCATACAATATTCAGGTAAAAGCATTACTTCCTTCCCTCACAGACACAGACATGGTGCGGAACTTTCAATTATTTCGCTGGGTAATTCCCTCAACTCCTCAGAAAGTAGCGCAAACGCTTGTCTCAGGATTGCAAAGAGACTCACCAGAAATTTTAGTAGGATGGCAAAGTCATCTAGCAGTATGGTGTCAACGCCTTGCACCTTGGTTGCTAGAGATAATTTTAACTGTGACTACCCCTTCAGCGCCAAAAAGCAAACAGCCATACAAACAACTTAGAAAACTTATTCCCAGTACATTGGAACAATAGAAATTTTTTGGTACAATAAAAATCTCTACCCCCTGTTCCCCTCGTTACCAGGCCCCACCTGGTAACGCCCTACAGGACGCTCTGCCTCAACCCCATGAGGCAGAGCTTCAAAATATTTATAGTTATACCGAGCAGAGGAATAATCGCGAGTCAGGTTATACAGCCTTGGGACGCTCCAAATAAGCAAGCTAATACCTGAGCGAAAAAAGTGCTGAGTAAATTTGGCTATTCACTTCTCTCTAGGCTCAAGCACCTTGAATGTTTGGTGGTGCGTTGCGCTACGCGACAACACACCCTACTGAACAAAGGTTTAAATCTAGAGGCTGAGAGACTTTCAGCATTACCAATTGGTTTAACACTTGCGTGGAAACATTACTGAGTGTTGAGTAAGTTTGACTTTTGACTCTGAACTCTTGACTCGCGATCGCCTCACCAGTAATTATGCAAGTTTAGCGTCACAACCTATTACCCTATTTTCGGAGCAACCAGAAATGCAGACTTTGCCTGAGACTCTCCCCGCTTTGCCCGAAATTATAGATGGTTTACCGAATATTTCTGGTTGGGAAACAGAGGTTCTCTCAGTAGTGAATCATAATGAGCCTGTTTTCTTACCAAAAACGAATCTCCGCTTAGAAGATATTAACGCTGGATTTGCGATCGCTTTACATATGCATCAGCCAACTATCCCGGCTGGCTATGATGGCGGATTGATCAGTAATCTGCAATATATGTTTGAGCATCCTGGAGAAGGGGATAATCATAATGCCGGGCCTTTTGCCTATTGTTACAGCCGTATGGGAGATTTTATTCCCGAACTCGTCAGCCAAGGTTGCAATCCCCGCGTGATGTTGGATTACTCAGGGAATCTGTTCTGGGGATTGAGGCAAATGGGACGCAGCGATATTATTGATAACCTCAAGCGTATTACTTGCGATCGCACTTATCAACCTTATGTAGAGTGGTTGGGTACGATGTGGAGTCATGCTGTGATTCCTTCCACCCCCATAGCAGATATTAAATTACAAATAGTGGCATGGCAACAGCATTTTGCTGCCATTTTTGGTTGGGAAGCGCTAGCAAGAGTTAAAGGATTTTCTCCACCAGAAATGCATCTGCCAAATCACCCTGATACTTTTTTTGCTTTTGTCAAAGCACTGAAAGAATGTGGTTACCGTTGGTTACTTGTTCAAGAACATAGTGTAGAAACAATTAACGGTCAATCTCTGATCCACAAACATTTACCACATCGTTTAATTGCCCGCAATTCCCAAGGCGAAACAATTAGTATTACTGCTTTAATTAAAACCCAAGGTTCGGATACGAAATTAGTAGGTCAAATGCAACCTTACTATGAAGCCAAAACTTTATCTAAACAGCAACTAGGAAATGTCTTAATACCACCCATTGTCAGCCAAATCGGAGATGGTGAAAATGGCGGTGTGATGATGAATGAATTTCCCAGTGCCTTCAACCAAGCTTGGTGGGATATGGTAAATCACGGTGGAGGTAAAACTGGTGTAGTGGGAATGTGTGGTACGGAATATTTAGAATTAATCGCGGCTGCTGGTTGTCAACCCGAAGATTATCCCACTTGTCAGCCAGTGGGACAACATTATATTTGGGAAAGGGTTTCACCAGATAATGTGCAACCCGAAGCTGTAGAGAATGCCATTTTGGAATTAAAGCAAAATAATCCCAATTTTCATATGGATGGAGCCTCATGGACAAATCATATCAGTTGGGTGAAAGGATATGAAAATGTCTTATCTCCTATGTATCAATTAAGTAGTGCATTTCATGAAAAAGTCAATGAATTATTAGCAACCCAATCACCAGCATCTCTGACTAAAAAATCAAATTACCGCCACCTTCTCTTACATAACTTATTGCTACAAACTAGCTGTTTTCGTTATTGGGGACAAGGTACTTGGACAGACTATGCCCGTGAGATTTTTCAACGTGGTGAAAAGTTGCTGCAAGCAAATAATTGGTAATTGCTAATTCAGGTAAATCTAGGATGCGTTACGCCAAAGGCTAACACATCCTACGAGCTTCTATAGCCATATTTCAGAAATCAAATATTAATTGTATAGCTGATACCAATTCACGAAATCTTTGCAATGCATGAATAATTTATAGGAATGCAAAGCTTTGCACCCCTACTTCATTTATTTGTCACATTCTTTTTTAAAAGTGGTATCACATAGAATTACACTGATATAATGAATAGTCAATTTTTTTGAATTTGACCTCACTCTTAAGAGAGAAGTAACAAAATGTTACGTCGAAAATGGCTACTCTTATTAACAACCACAGCACTGCTGTTACCGCTAGCATCAATTTTAATAGTCAAAAAAATCTGGACAATTCCCGAGTTCGCTTCTGATGAATGGATAGCGACCACTGAAGAGAAAATCATCAATGTTGCTAATAACTTGCCAGTTGCCAGCGATAATTCAGTGATGGATGACAAGCTGAAAAACGTCATGGGTGAGTTAATTGCCCAAAATCGCTTGGCAATGCAAAAAGAATACCGCACAGCACTGGTAATTGGTAATTCTAAATACAAACTCGCAACGGAATTAGCCAACCCCATCAATGATGCTACAGATATTGCTAATTCTTTACGTAAATTAGGATTTGAGGTGACACTCCTCAAAGATGCAGATTTGCGGCAAATGGAACAAGCGATTGATAATTTTAATCGCAACTTACGTCAAGGTGGCACAGGATTGTTTTACTATGCCGGACATGGAACTCAAGTAGATGGAGAGAATTATTTAATTCCCATAGATGCACGTCTAGAAAGAGAACAAGATGTGCGATATGAATCTCTACCTGTGGGTAAATTACTAAATGTTATGGAAGATGCATCTAACGATGTCAATATCATTATTTTAGATGCTTGCCGTAATAATCCTTTTGGGCGCAAATGGCGTTCTTTGCAGCGCGGTTTAGCACCACTTACACAGACAGTTAAAGGTACATTAATTGCTTACGCTACTTCACCAGGGAAAACTGCTTTAGATGGCGAAGGTCGCAATAGCCCTTATACTACAGCGTTGTTGCAACACATGAAAACTCCCAATTTAGATGTGGAGCAAATGTTTAAGCAAGTCAGAGCAGATGTATTAAAACAGACTGGTGGTAAACAAACTCCTTGGGAATCTTCTTCTTTAGTTGGTTCATTTGCCTTTAATGCTGTTGGTGGTAATAATGTGGCAACTTCAGCAGGTAAATCTTCACCACTACCGACAAGTACAACACCAATCACAACTCCTGCAGCTTCGCCAATTACATCTCTTGTGATCACCCCATCGCCAACTTTATCGCCCACTGCTGGAACCAGAACCGCATATTTTACCCAACCACCAAGCTTGCTGAAAGCTTCAACTACATACAATCGAGTTAGTGAACCAGGCGCAGTTTATTACTTTACGATTAACCTGCCAGAAAATGCTGGCGAACCATTACAAAAAATTACCATCCAACAGCGCGAGGGTTTAGAATACATTCGCTTTCAGCTAGATAAAAGTATCGCTTTTGAAGGAACAGAATCTCAAGAGGGACAAAAACTAGAGTTAAAAGATATTAGCAGCGATCAAAAAACTCAAACAGTCTCAATTGCTTTTAACCCACCAGTATCTCCAGGTAAAAAGATTACGATTGGTTTACAAGCTAGGCAAAACCCACAATTTGATGGCGTTTATCTCTTTGGGGTGACTGCATTTCCTCAAGGTGAAAAATCTCATAGCCAATTTTTGGGTTTTGGCAGGTTACATTTTTACCGTCGTAACTAAATTATGAATGATGGATTTCAAAATAAAGGGTGTGTTATGCCGGAGAATAACACACCTGGAATGGCTAACTATAGATATTATCAAGATTATTTTGATTAAAGTAAGGGTAGCAATACCTGAAATTCTGTACCCTGACCGAGATGGGAATGAAAATTTAATTTACCTCCATGTTTAGCAGTAATAATTCGATAACTCACAGCTAAACTAGTAGCTTTATCAGCGCGTTTTTCTACTGAAAAAGAATCAATAATTTGTTGTTGCAATGTGGGTGACATTCCCGGGCCATTGTCAGCAATAGAAATTGAAACCCAGCGAGAATCTGGAGAGCCTGGTTTAGTAGCTTCTTGTGTAATAATTTTGGTAGTAATTTCAATCTGGGGTTTGTCATTACTTTTTGTTATTTCTGGATGAAACTCCTGCCGCACTGTTTCATTGAGCAATGTATCTATAGATTCAGTAAAAATATTCATAAATACTTGGCTTAATTGCCCCATAAAACAATATACTGGCGGTAAATGTCCATAGTTTTTGACTATTTCAATTTCGCCATGAATTCGGCTATTAATTAATAAAACAATACTATCTAAACAGGCATGTAAATCTCCCGGTTTCGGATAAACTTCATCAATATGGCAAAAGTTTTGTAAACTAGTGACTAGTTTTTTTAATCTTTCAGCCCCAGTGCGAATACTAGCCAGGGATTTGGTTAAATCTTCTTCTAAAAAATCAAATTCAATTTCTTCCTTAAGATGATTAATATAATTGGGAGTAGGAGATAATTCTTGGTCGTAAGCGGCTATGAGTTTGAGCAAATCCTGACTATAGTTAGAAACATAAGTTAAATTACCCCAAATAAAACTGACGGGGTCTAAAATTTCGTGGGCTACGCCATCAACTAAACGCCCCAAACTCGCCATTTTATCAATTTGAATCATTTGAGTTTGGCTGCGTTCATAACGTACTTGAGTTTCAATGCCGCGAATTTGCCAAGCCGCCAGATTTACTTCATGTACATCCAATAATTTATAAGTATCGGGTGCCGTTTGTACCACCAATGGTTCTGCCAAAAGTTCAGACGATCGCCTTAAGGTAAGTTGCATCGCTGTCAAAATTGGTGTCGTATCAGGCAATTGTAAAATCGTGGTACGGGCATAGCTATAGAGAATACTTAATGGTTGTTGCAAAAATAATTCTTGTCCTTGGGGATGAATCCAAAATTCTAGAAGTCGCCGCCGCGAAATCATCCCGATGAACTTTCCATCGTCTAGTAAGATAGCTCCTGGTAGCAAAGGATATTTTTCAAAAAACTGGGCAACTTCCACAGACATACAGCTAATATCCACTTGGAAGTCATACATTGACAGATCCTTGAGGGTAGAATCTAAATCGAGATCGCGATCGCTACCTTGCGATAGAAATGGTGCTGATATTTGGGTACTGAAATTTTGTGGCACTTGACACTCTGATTGGTATAAAAACTGGCAATGAATACGCTAACATTTTAGCCTCTACCCATCTTTACTCAATACCCTAGCTTTAGCTATGATTTACAACTTAATAACTAAGTAATCTTCGCTGAGTACTATGCAACTTCAGAAATTCCAGCGTACCTGACAGTCAAAAATGTTGCCTGAACTGTACAAACCCCTAAAGCAATTGCTATTAATTGCGATCCCCAATTGTTTAAATACTGTAAACTCTTGATAAAAATCTGCCCAAGACAACACACCAACCTGCTAAATTGCATTAACTATAAACATAGCCAATTAAATGTAGTACATTAAGTGATTACTCGAGAATATTGGAACCATAGATCGGGTTTGATATTCTTACATAGTAGTCAGCATCCGTAAATACACTCAAGTAAACATAAGTATCTTCAAAGTAACAGTTGCTTTCTAACGCTGAAGCGTTAATATAAATCCCATATCAACTTTTGACTAAAATGAGCTTAAATTGTCCCGATCTGCTTTTGATCCCCATTCCGATAGAATGACTAGGCATAACCTAAAAACTCCAAACTGCTTTTGACTGCGAGGCCCATGAATCAACTGAACAATGGTTTCACTATTTTTCTGAGTCTGCTAGTCGAGGCGATTCCTTTTTTGCTTCTGGGAGTTTTATTCTCCAGCTTGTTGCTATTTTTTGTAGATGAGCGCAAACTGGTCGAAAAAATGCCCAAAAATCCCATACTGGGAGCTTTATTTGGTAGTACAATCGGCTTTTTGTTTCCGGTATGTGAGTGCGGTAATGTGCCAGTGGCGCGGCGCTTACTTATGCAGGGAGTTCCGACACCAGTGGCAATTGGTTTTCTCCTAGCAGCACCGACAATTAACCCGATAGTTATTTGGTCAACTTGGACAGCATTTCGCGATCAGCCAGAAATCGTGGTGTTACGAGTCGTATTTTCTTTATTGATCGCCACAATTATCGGTATTGTATTCAGCTTTCAAAAAGACTTGAGTCCGATTGTACAACCTGCGATCGCACGTTACCTCAAGTTTAATCCTCCCGCACAGCCAGAAGTGAACAAGCGTGGTAGACGTTCTCCACCACAACAAAACAACACAGGTTCTAGTTTGTTAAAATCTGGAACCTATTTATTAGGTGGAAAAGCGGGTATGACTACTCGCATAGATAGTAATTTAATGCCAGAAACTCCAGCATTATCTAATAGCAATAAACCTCTACCAGATAAACTGCGGTTGTTATTAGATAACATTATCCAAGAATTGCGCGAGTTAGGCGCAGTGATGGTGTTAGGTAGTGCGATCGCAGCTGCTATTCAAGTACTAGCACCAAGAGAAATTATCCTTGGTCTGGGTGCTGGCCCGATTACTTCAATTGTGGCAATGTTGGTATTAGCAGCAGCTGTGTCAATTTGCTCCACAGTAGATTCTTTCTTTGCGCTGTCTTTTGCTTCTACTTTTACTAGTGGTTCCCTGCTAGCTTTTCTTGTCTTTGGCCCCATGATTGACATTAAAGGTGTGGGGTTGATGTTATCAATCTTTAAAGCTAAAGCTTTATTTTATCTATTTGCTCTAGCAGGACTATTAACATTTCTGTTCACCTTGTTTTTGAATTTACACGTCATGTAAATAAATTAGTCAAGAGTCCAATGTCAAAAATTTCATCAAATTGGGCATGGGGCATTGGGCATTGGGCATTGAAAACAATTTTCAATTTTGGATTTTAGATTGGAATCCAAAATCGCAAATCTAAAATCTAAAATTCTCCCTGCTGCATCCCTTGATGGGTGTAGTCAATCTAAAATCCGTCTTGGAAAGTTTGCTCAACGGGGGGAACCCCCGCACGCAACTTTCCGCAAAATCGCAAATCTAAAATTGCTTGACCCTTGACCATTTCCCATGAATTCCAACCCAAATCCTACAGTTAAACTCCGAAATTTATTAATGCCTTGGCTGGATGTATTAGCAATTACAGCTTGGGGAATTTTAATTCTCAAATACTGGGCTACAGGCAAACTTAACTTATTGATTCACCCCGATTACTTCTGGTTAGCAATTGCGGGTGGTATCGCTTTACAAATTGTCGGTTTCTTAAAAGCTGGGCAACTGTTGCGGCGACGGCGACGAGATAATGTTACCAACGCTATGCACCTAAATATATTTCCCCCTGGATGGGGAAGTGCTTTGCTGTTGACAGCAGCCATTTTGGGTTTCATCATTACACCGCAAGTCTTTGCTAGTGACAAAGCCCTGCAACGAGGTATCACCGTTGATTCCTTGGGAACTACACGTGTCAAACCCCAAGCATTTCGCGCTACTGTTCGCCCAGAAGAGCGATCGCTTGTGGACTGGGTTCGCACGCTCAATGTTTATCCAGAACCAGATGCATATACTGGTCAAAAAGCCAAGGTACAAGGATTTGTCATTCACCCACCAGATTTAGGGAAAGAATATATTTTCTTAGCAAGATTTATCCTCACCTGCTGCGCTGCAGATGCCTACCCAGCTGGTTTGCCAGTGAAATTAGCAGACCCTAACAATCAGTACCCAGCTGATACCTGGTTAGAAGTAGAAGGGCAAATGATCACAGAAACTCTCTCTGGTAAACGCCAACTAACTATCGCGGCTAGTTCTGTGAAAACGATTCCGCAACCCAAAAATCCTTATGTTTATTGACATTTGACCCTTGCTCTGAAACATGACTACATCCAAAGCATTCATTCAACCACTGGATCGCGTCGCGATCGCACTGATGCTGCTAATCAGTTTGCTAATTGGGTTAATCATCTGGCAAGGTGATGCCGTCAAGCCGAAAGTGCGAACTTTTACCTGGCAGAATCAGCAAATTGGCTCAGAAGATGTTTCCTTCACCCTCACCTTTAGCCGCCCAATGGATATCAAAAGTGTAGAGGATAACTTAAAAATTGAGCCGCCCCTGGCTGGGAAAATAAGTTGGGCAGGGCGGCGGATGGTTTATACACTTTTGACACCAGCACCCTATGGCACGAATTATAAAGTCCAATTACAAGGAGCAAAAGATAAATTTGCTTCCCAAGAAAGTAGTAACAGGCTAGTCCAGCCGTTTACAGGTGCATTTCGTACCCGCGATCGCGCCATTATTTATATAGGAGTTAATCCTGAAGAAAAGGGGCGGTTAATTCTCTACAACTTAACCCAAGAGCAAAAAAAGGTACTCACCCCTAAAGATTTAGTTGTCATGGACTTTGAGCCATTTCCCAATGGGGAGAAAATTCTATTTTCGGCTCGTACTACCAATGACCAAGATTTACTTTCGGCCCAACTTTACACAGTCACAACAGGAATTGCTAGCCAAGCGGATCAAGAACCAGAATCACCCGGCAGAGTTGACTTAGTTTTAGATAATAAAACCTATCAAAACCTTAAATTTGACTTATCGCCAGACGGAGAAACGATTGTTATCCAGCGCGGAAACAAATCTAATCCTGGTGACTTTGGGCTGTGGGTAATGCCTACAACCACTAAATCTGGAGAAAAACCCACTGCTAAACCCTTAAAAAGCCAGCCTGGGGGAGATTTTATGATTACCCCTGATAGTAAAGCTGTAGCAGTTGCCCAAGGCGCAGGAGCAGCAATTTTACCTATAGAAGGGGATGCGACTAAACCTTTAGATTTTCTGCCGCAGTTTGGGTTAGTTCAAGCTTTTTCCAAAGATGGCTCGCAAGCAGCAATGGTCAAATTCAATACAGATTACACCAGAGATTTATTTTTGGTGACTAACCAAGGTACTCAAAAACCCTTGTTAAAAACCACAGGTTCAATTCTCAATTGCCAATTTGATCCGTCTTCCCCAACCCTTTACTGCTTGCTCACACAGTTGGTTTCCAAAGAACAATACATAGAACAACCCTATGTAGTAGCAATTGATCTGAAAACCGCACAACAAAAACCCCTATTAGTGTTGCCCATCGCCCAGCGAAATGTACACATGAATTTATCGCCTGATGGTTTAGGTTTATTATTTGACCAAGTAGTAGCCCAGGAAGTTAATGCACCATTATCAGGCAATACTTTAAAAACTGATGATGGCGAAGCGATCGCCACTAGTGACCTATGGTTAATGCCGTTATTACCAATCGCTGACACTACTACTGCGGATATCAAGCCCGAAAAGCTTCCCCTCAACGGATTCGATCCATATTGGCTACCTTAAAGGAGCTAGAGGTTAGGCTTTGTGTGAACTGCGAGATAATTCTACACATTTGATATGTGTGGTTATGTAACCAAGTAAGAAAGTATGGGTTTACCACATCTTAGTTCTTAGTGAGGTTGTGTTACATTAGCAGTACTTGCACTTGCAAAGTATTGAAAAACAGAGAGGAAACCATTATCGCAGTCCAAAAGCAACTAATTAACTCACAAATCAAGGCACCTCAAGTCTTCTTGATTGACCATGAAAATAACAATCGCGGTTTAGTAGATACATCTGAAGCTCTACAAATAGCGCAGAGTGTAGAGCTTGACCTAGTTTTAGTTTCCGAGGGCAAAGACGCTCCAGTTGCCAAGATACTTAACTATGGCAAGCTTCAGTATCAAAAGAAAAAGCGTCAAGGACAGAGTGCTAGGCCAACAGTCAAGGAAGTTAGACTCCGCCCAAATGTTGGTGTCGCTGATTACAACTTACGCATTCAGCAAGCACTAACATGGTTGAGTAAAGGCGATTCAGTGAAGTTTGCCATTCGTTTACGAGGCCGAGAAAATCAATATCGTGACAAAGCTGGAGAACTATTAGAACGCATTGTCAGCGATTTGAGTGAAGTAGGTAAAGTTCAATCACTCGATAAACGTTCGCTGATTGCTCAAGTTATTCCTGCGTAGACTACGCGTACTAAAGCGTTTGTCAAATTCTTTGATTAACTGATAAATAATTGATCGCTTGCCGTTCTTGCTAGTCAGGGACGGTTTTAAATTGTGTTTTACCAATCTACCTGGCAGTTTTAGAATCAAAGCTGCTTGGTAATCATGTACTAAAAATATTTCTAGAGTGGTACTATAGACACTCACAAGCTGAATCTCACCATGAAATTAGTTTGCGCCCAAAGCGACCTTAGTACAAATCTTTCACTTGTTAGCCGTGCTGTACCCTCACGTCCGACACATCCCATACTTGCTAACGTACTGCTACAAGCAGATGCACAAACTAACCAAGTAAGCCTCACCGCCTTCGATCTCAGCTTGGGTATCCGCACTAGCTTTAATGCTGAGGTATGGGAAGGAGGCGCGATCGCACTTCCTGCCAAAATTCTGGTAGACATCACCTCCCGTCTACCAGAGGGAGAAATTACTCTAGACGATGAATCAGTAACCTCTGGCGGAGAAGGTATAATTATGACGCTCACACCCAAGAGTGGACATTACCAAGTACGGGCAATGGGGGCGGAAGAGTTTCCCGAATTACCGATTATTGAAGATACTGAACCACTGCAATTAACAGCTGCGGCGTTAATTGAGGGATTAAAAGGCTCATTATTTGCTACCAGTGGTGATGAAACTAAGCAGGTACTCACCGGAGTTCATCTGACAGTTAAACAAGATACCTTAGAATTTGCTGCTACTGATGGACATCGGTTAGCAGTAGTAGAAACTACTAATGAACGTCCAATTGAAGGTAGTAGCCAGCTAGAAGTCACAGTACCAGCTAGAGCCTTACGCGAACTCCAGCGGATGTTACCTCATAGTTCCTCTGATGATGAGCCTGTGGCTTTATATTTGGATCAAGGTCAAGTGGTGTTTGCTTGGAAAAATCAACGCCTCACTAGCCGCACATTAGAAGGTCAATATCCAGCTTATCGGCAACTGATACCGCGTCAATTTGAGCGACAGGTAACTATTGATCGCAGACAATTCTTAAGCACTCTAGAACGAATTGCCGTACTAGCCGATCAAAAGAATAATATTGTGAAAGTTAGCATTGATAGCTCTCAGCAAGAAATTACTTTATCTTGTGAAGCTCAAGATGTAGGTAGCGGTAGAGAATCCATGCCAGCACAGATATCCGGAGAAAATATAGATATTGCTTTTAATATCAAATATCTCATGGAAGGATTGAAAGAATTGCCGGCTTCCGAAGTGCAAATGCATCTCAATCAGAGCTTAACGCCAGTGATTTTTACACCGCTAGGTGGTTTGAAAATGACCTATTTAGCTATGCCAGTGCAGTTGAGAAATTAATCTCAAGTCCAGCTAATTACTTATGATATGGTTGGTCTTGTTGGTAATTGGGAATTGGTAAACTGTATTTTTCTTTCCCATTACCCATTACCAACCTTCACAGATATGATAAGTGTTCAACCGGACATAATATAACAGGTATTTTCAAAAAATTTAAATTCAAATCTAGTAGGGTGTGTTGTCACGCAGTGCAACGCACTAAAGCACTATTAATAATACAAGGTGCGTTAGCCTACGGCGTAACACACCCTACTGGACTGACACAGCTCATTTGGTGCAATAGAAAAAATTCATTTCATCCGCGTTTATCGGCACGGCAGTTGCTTCTCCCAAGGGGAGACGCTACGCGAACAAGTCGGGGAACCCGTCCAACGCACTGCCTTGTTTATCTGCGGTTCATTTCATCAAATCTAATGCCTCATTTTAGGCGTGTCAGTCCACTACCAAAATACCTTTTATTAATCAATTCTAAATATGATGATGGCTATTTTGATCAATAGGAATTTCAATCCAGAACTCTGTACCTAAACCTGCCTGAGATTCACAATTAAATATGCCACCATGTTTATCTACAACAATCTTATAACTAATTGATAATCCTAAACCAGTACCCTTTCCTACTGGCTTAGTAGTAAAAAAGGGATCACAAATTCGGGATCTTAAAGCTTCTGGGATTCCAGGGCCATTGTCAACAATGCGAATTACTACACTTTTAATATTGCCCTTCATTTCGCCAATAGACGTGTAGATAGTAATTAGTCCCTTATCTGGTTTGGATATTGATTCACGTTCATCCTCTAGAGCATCGATCGCATTGTTCAAGACATTCATAAATACCTGATTCAATTGTCCGGCGTAACACTCTATTAAGGGTAAATCGCTGTACTTTTTGACTATCTCAATCGCAGATTTGTCTGGTTTTGCTTTCAGGCGATGTTGCAAAATTAGCAGAGTATTATCAATACCTTCATGAATATTAACCGCTTTCATTTCCGCCTCATCGAGGCGAGAGAAATTCCTTAAACCTAAGACAATTTGACGGATGCGATCAATGCCTACTTTCATGGAAGAGAGGGTTTTGGGCAAATCTGCTATGATGAATTCTAAATCAATCTCTTCAGCCCTCTCCTGCATCTCAGGGCTAAGATTTGAGACTTGCTGTTGATAGAGTTGCAACATACTGAGTAAATCTTCAGCATATTGGCTGACGTGGAGCAAGTTACCAGAAATAAAGTTGACAGGGTTATTAATTTCATGGGCGACACCTGCAACTAGTTGTCCTAGTGAGGACATCTTCTCAGTTTGAATGAGTTGGGTTTGGGTTTCTTGTAACTCGTGCAGGGCTTGAGTTAGTTGTTCTGTTTGCTGCTGCGTTTGCAACAGTAAATCAACTTGTTGCAGTGCTACCCCCAGCTGATTGGCAATTTGGGCTAAAAATTGAATTTCTGAGAGTTCCCAGTGGCGGGGTGCAGAGTTTTGATAAGCCGCTAGTAAACCCCAAAGTTTTTGCCCAATAAAAATAGGTGCGATCGCATAGGCTTTAACTTGATACAGCTCTAAACACTCAATATGACATTCACTATGCCCTACCTGATAGATGTCATTGACTGCAAAGGTTTCATTGTAGCGATATCGTCCGCCTTGGGTTTCTTGCAAATAAGTATCTTGCCAAAATGAGGGGATGGTTCCACCTACTAGCTTTTCCCAACCTGCAACAACAAACTCAGCAATAAATTCACCACTCCAATCTGGGAGAAATTGGTAAACAGCTACCCTATCTGTTTGTAACGATTGGCAAATTTCTTGAGTCGCAGTTTGAAAAATAGCATTGAGGTCGAGGGATTCGCGGATTTTTGTGACAACTTCAAACAAGACTCGTTGTTGTTCGGCTGCTTGTCGCAAAACTATTGCTTGTTGCTGTGTTTGAGTCAGTAACTCAGCCTGCTGGAGTGCTACTCCTAGTTGCGCTGCTATCTGACTGAGAAAGTTCACTTCCGATTCTAGCCATTGACGAGGGCCAGAATGTTGATAAGTCGCTAGTAAACCCCAAAGTTTTTGTCCTAAAAAGATAGGTGCAAGTACAAAAGCGTAAATTTGATACTCTTCTAAATTGTCAACATGACACTGAGTAAAACCTTGATGGTAAATGTTATCTACCGCAAATGTTTCGTTAAAGCGGTAGCGTCCTCCTTGTGTATCTTGTAAAAAGGTGTCATTCCAAATTGTATTTACTCCGAGTTTGGAAGCACTTGACCAGTGGGGGCTAGCAACTTCAAAATCCCCAACAAATTCACCACCCCAATCAGCATCAAAGCGGTAAATAGAAACGCGATCCGCTTTAATTAATTGACAAACTTCTTTAGTCGTAATTTGAAAAATAGTTTTAGTATCAAGAGACTCGCGAATTTTGGCAATCACACCAAACACGGTCTGTTGTTGTTCCGATGCTTTTTTGAGTTCAACTGTGCGCTTTCTAACTTGTTTTTCTAAGCTACTATTGAAAGCTTCTACCTGTTGGTATAGTTCATATTGCTGAATTGCTGAAGCAAAATGTTTACCAATTTCTCTGGCTATTTCTATTTCTTCAACAGTCCATTTTTGCACTTGTGCTGTTTTAGTTTCGCGCCAGACATCAAAAGATAAACGTGGGTAAGTTTGCCTTTGATCGGAATCCAATCTTCCCGCCCATAAGGTTTCTGTATCTATTTCATCGCGGAAAATACTTAAATAACCTACTAATTCTTGACGATATTCTAGTGGAATCATCAAAATACTGCGAACTTTTGTAGATTGAAAAGCAATTTGTACAGTTAATAGATGAGGTGCTTGATATATGTCTGAAATTGCCCAGACATCATATTTTCCAGATGCATAGTGTTCTTGCCAGACATTATATTGCTCTATGAGCGGATACACATTTGGTTGTGGCATCACAGGTTGCTGTCCGCAAATATAAAGCCTGACACAATCACTTCCTGGAATTAAACATTCTGCAAAGGGCTTAAAGCTACTATTTTGGAAATTAAAAGCATTATGTCTGAGACAAAGCCGACCACCAGAACCTCCGAAGGCAGCAACAGCTTCTTCTAAAGCTGGCTGTAATACAATTGTGGGCAATGAATGCAGTAAAGTTGCAATGCGGTTAATACTAGCTTCCCGTTCGGCTTTGTTATGGGCTTGGGTGAGGAGATTACTTTGAGCGATCGCTACTGATAATTGATCTACTACCATCTGTACAGCTTCTAGTTCCTGCTTGCCAACCCCAAAGCTGGCGGAGTGGTGCGATACCAACAAACCCCAAAGTTGATCTTGATGTAAAATTGGCGCTGCTAGAGAACACTCCACTCCCATCGCTTTTAAGTATTTGAGATGGCAAGAATCTACAGTGCGATAATAGATGTCTTCTGCGATCGCTTCTCCTGATTCCAAAAGAGTTAAAAAGCTGTGACCAATCTGCTGCTTCTCGACATCAACAATAGAACGCACTCGTGACTTAACAAACAGTTCTCTAGCATAAAGCGGTATATCATCCGCCGGAAAATTTAGCCCCAAAAGAGAGGGTAGCCTATCTTGATAAATTGATTCAGCAATTACCTGACCGCTACCATCGCCATGAAACTTGTAAATCATTACCCTATCAGTACTCAGTAGCGATCGCACTTCCGTTGTTGTCGTTTTGAGGATTTCTTCCAAATTTAAGGTGCGACGAATACGGTCTGTGATGCGGCGTAATAAACCTTCTTGCTCAAGGTTTACCCGTGAGTCTGGTTTGGCGATCGGAGTCATTGCTTTTACTTAAATAATTTTTCGGTCAGAAAAAAAACTAAAAATTAAAAAATATCTATATCTGAAAATATTATTAAATTTATTGTTTCATGTGTCTTCAGTAAAACTACTGGCTAATAATTGTTGATAAATTAGATTTAAATTTAAAAAAACATCATATTTTTTTATAGTAAAAATATGATGTTTACTGCACTTTTAATCCAATTTATTGCTGCTAGTTACGATTTATCAAAGTGTGGTATATTTAAAAGATTATTAAAAATTGTAGAGAATAAAAATCATTAATAACATGGGGCTATTAAGCCTTTATCAAAAATTATACTTATCTATAGTGTAAGAAGATACATGTTAAATACTTAATCAAGAGAATTGTGCTTAAAAACGCTTAACAATATTTAATTCTGCTGATAGAGCCAGCAGAATTAAACTTTTACATATTAGGCAAAGCGGATTTTTAGATAATCTTCATCCATTTTTGCACCTGAGGGTTGGAGCGCTGCCAGCGCTTGTGGCAACACTAAATTACGGCGGTGGTTACCAATCGTAATATTTAGTTCATCTCCACTTTTGCTGAGTTGAACTTGATTTTTAGGAATCCCCGGTAAATACAGTTCTAAACTGTATTGGTTATTTTCTTGAACAACTCTAATAGTTGTTTCTTTGTGATAAACCTGTGTGGGATCTTCATCCTGATAAAGGGTATCCTTCAATCTTTCTAAGGCTGCTAGACCACACATTTCTTCTGAGAATAGGGGTATTTCCTTGATAGGTAAAGGGTGAAAGTCGTCATAAATTTGCTGACGATATTGCTGCTGATTTTCTTTCCAACGTTGAAAAAATGGATCTTTGACTTCGGGAGGAATGATGCGATTAGCTACTACTAAATCGGTGGCAACATTATATAAACTCAGATAGGCATGAGCCCGCAAAGACTCTTTAATTACCATTTTTTCAGGGTTAGTAACTAAGCGTACTGAAGTTTGAGTGTTGTCCGTTAATACTTTCTCCAGAGCTTCAATTTGTTCATAAAACTCATAAGGAGCATCCATCACCTCTTTATCTGGTAGCGAAAAACCAGCAATTGGTCGAAATAGAGGTTCAACCAAAGGGCGAAGTGCAACAGAGATATTTTGGAAGGGTTTGTAAAAACGGCGCATATACCAACCACCGACTTCCGGTAAACTCAGCAGTCGCAATGCTGTACCTGTAGGAGCAGAATCGATAATCAAGACCTCAAAATCGCCTTCATCATAATGGCGTTTCATTCTTACCAAGCCAAAAATCTCATCCATGCCTGGTAAAATGGCTAATTCTTCTGCTTGTACCCCTTCTAAACCCCTAGCTTGTAAAACTTGGGTAATGTAACGCTTCACAGAACCCCAGTTTCCTTCTAGTTCTTGTAGTGCATCTAGTTCCGCACCCCACAAATTTGGGCGAATTGCTTTTGGTGCGTGTCCCAATTCCAGATCAAAGCTATCCGCTAGGGAGTGGGCGGGATCTGTACTCAACACAAGTGTGCGGTAGCCCAATTCTGCACAACGGAGTCCAGTGGCCGCTGCTACAGAGGTTTTGCCAACGCCACCCTTGCCTGTCATTAAAATTACCCGCATGAATGATTTTTTCCTGCCTGAGAATTGTTTACATTTATTTACCTATCTCTATTATCGACTGTTTGCAGGGAATAAATGCTGTTGCTGCACATCCAGGGGCCTAAAGTTGCCAAACATGGCTTTGGAGGATCATCCAGCTTGGTGGGAATAATGGCTGCGATCGCTGATCTGGAGATTTGGACTTGTCCACAACATTTGAATGAGCAGCTTACTTAGCAGTTTTTAAAGCAAATAAATGTTGCTTCATGACATCCAAGCGCGAACAGTTCCAATAATCAATGTGGGAAACAATCAAACCTTCAGAGTTAAGACGTAATTCACTCCAGCCGGAAATAGATATTCTTGGTTTCCACGGTAAGGGGCTATTCCAGCTAAGTGTCCACTCTGTTTTAATGGTGTTTCCCAGAGATTGGATATCATGTAAATCCATTTTGGGGTTTAAAAACGCAACCTTAATGAAATTAATCATCAGCTTATAGCGTTCTACACCACGAAATTTAAACACAGCATCTTGAAAATAAACATCTGGAGCATAAATGCTGTAAGTTTGATTCACTGGGAATCTTTGATAGTCTTCTTTGAGAAGTGAAATTATGTCCATAGATTGAAAAGGCTAAAGTATAAAAATGAAAAAACAAAACTAGATTTAAAAGTTAAGTTTTTAACCAGTTATTCATTTTGAATTTTGAATTTCTATGCTTCTATTTGATGCCACCAGCGTTCTAATTGATATTGCCATACAGCTAGTACTTGTTCCCGTGCTTCTGGGGTTTGCTCAATTTCTCCTAACAATCCTTCTGTATAGAAACGTTCCAGATTTTGCATGGTTGAGTGTAGGGATTGTCCTTGCTGTTTTGCAGCCAAAATAATTTGTCGAATGCGGCTTTCAATTAGTCGATTGAAGACATCATTTAATCCAGTTTCATAAAGAGATGTGAGTTTAGCGATCGCACTAGACAAATCCTCTGTTAGCAAAGTGCTGCTATTATGCTGAAATACTCCCCACACTACACCTTCATATAAAGCGTAGCGAACCTCTTGGGTGTCATCAAAGTTAGCTTCTAGAAACTGTTCTAAAAATTGTTGGGCTGCTTCTAATGGCACAATGGGCAATAGTACCCGCAACCAGGTATTATCTTCAGCGAGTAGCACCAACAACCGAAAACTCTCAGTTTCTACTTGCCATGATCCAGGTGCGATCGCACTCACTGCTGCTTTACCAAATAATTCTGCCAGCGTCCCCGCTATTTCTTCAGGTTTCATAGGTAATTTTTTTGTATATACCTAGGGTAACGCTTTCAGGTATCAAGAGGAGCGGGCATCTTGCCCACCCCACAAGAGTTATAGGATCATTTTTTTACCTTATGTATCTACAATCTACAGGAAAAATATTTATCATCCAAAAAAACATGATTTTTATTGAGCTTGGATGACTCTGATCGTTCCCACATAATCAAAATTCTTTTTCAAAATTTCGGTAATTTTATTTTTGAGGCTGGAACTGATTACATTATTATTTACCAATCTAATATAGATATTTAAGTCGCAATTAAATTGTGTGACTTTTAAATCTTGAATTTGCTGGAATTCTAAATCTTGGCTATTCACGACTTTATAATCTTGCAAAATTTGACGTGCATCCCAAGCCAGGGCGCTATCATCGGTTGTACCAGTTTCCTTACGGATTTTACATTTGGGATTTGATGTAGTTGTGGTTGCAGGTGAAGGCTGATTTCCGGGAGTAGGAGGACGGTACGGTGATTTAATCGCTATATATCCCAGCACGGCAACTGATAAAATTACTATCACACCAACAACTTTTTTAAAGCTTAACCACTGTTTAATATGCTTTTGACGTTCTAAATCTTGTTTGATTTCTTCTAGAATCTGCAAAATCTCTGCTGTATTTTGTGGGCGTTTTTGATAATCTAATTCCATAAGTCTATCAATTAAATCTGCAAAGTTTTTGGATATATGTCTGGCACTATTTCTCCAATGTAATATTCCTACATCATCTCTAGAAAATTTGTGAGGATGGGTGCCAGTTAGTAGATGCACAAATGTCCGACCTAAAGCGTAGAAATCTGATTGTGGTACAGCGTTTCCTGCTTCTTGCTCTGGTGCTTGGTAACCACTGCCAATGATGGTTAAATCTGTGGCTGTAGATGCTTGGCTAATTGTTGTGACACTATCTAAATCAATTAAAATTAGCTCTTCCGGTTGATTTCTCAGCATAATATTTGAGGGCTTAATATCTTGATGATAAAACTGTTGTTGATGCAGTCTGCTGATAATAGTTACCAGTTGTTCTAACCATTGAATGGCTTTCTGCTGCGTTAGAGGTAAATTAGTTTTATTACTCAACCATTCTTGTAAATTTTTACCATCAATTTTTTCCATCACCAAGCCGTATGCTGGTGTTAAATTTTTCGGAAAATCAATATGGAAATATCCACCTTTTTGAACTTTTGGTAGCCCGGGCAACCGATGATTGATTAAAAAATCAGCACCTTTGTTAAAGCGAGTAAGTGCTTCTGAATTATAGCTATATAAAACTTTGATAACTTTTAACTGGTTTTTATTGCTAATATCTACAGCATTATATAGCTGACATTCTTTATTTTTACTTTCCTTCAATACATCAATAATTCGATATTTTTCATTCAGCAATAAAGATGCACCACAAGATTGGCAACGACTCTCATCTTTACTTCTTTGAGGATTTTGGCAGTTTGGGTTGATGCATAAGCAATATTCTTTGTTATTAAAATTCTGCTGTTCTGGGTCGCCAAATGAGTTGAAGCTTGCCATTATGCGGGAAATAAAGTAGTAAAAAAATTAAAAAACTTTATAAACAGATATTTACTATTGAATGTTGACGATGTAAAAGCTTGATAATTTTAATTGAATATATCTTGAATAAAAAAAGTTTTTACTTAATTTAACAATTTGAATTTTTTCAACTTATCAATAAAAATTTTATTTGAGTTTAATTACCGCAGTCTGTAGTTATTGGTAGACAAAGTAGGTAGTAACTTTGTGAAGTTTTATCGATACATAAAATTTGGGTTATTAACTGTAACCTTTAATACAAATATTTGATTAATTTACACACCAATGCTTGACTAATGGGTATTGTAAATTATATATTATCACTCTAATTCGGCAAAATATTGTCGAAATTTTTACATTAAAAGTAATTTCCCAAGCGGTATAAATAATTAACAACTTAAATAATCAAGTTGATCTATCAAACTCTTGTTATTTTCTATGCCTCAACCTGAAAGCCAGAAGGCAAGGCGAAAAAAAAGCTTGCTTTTAAAATATGCCTGTTTACTTGTAGTCAGTGCGATCGCACTGATGTGGATATCTAGTGCTACTGCGGCTACTCCTTTTACAGATAATCCAGCAGTTGCGGAAAATACTCAGTGGGTACTATTAACAGGATGCTTAGTGTTCTTTATGAACGCTGGTTTTGCGATGGTTGAATCTGGTTTTTGTCGCAGTGCTAATGCCATCACTGTGCTAGCTAAAAACCTGATTGTATTTGCCATTGCCACCGTAGCTTATTGGGTTTTAGGTTTTGGGTTCATGTTTGGTGATGGGAATGATTTCATCGGTACCAATGGTTTTTTATTACCACCAGACTTGAGTCCTCTAACAGGAAAAGATTATCAAGGAGTTTTCAACTCCTTAAAATGGGCAGCTATTCCACTAACTGCTAAATTTTTCTTTCAATTAACCTTTGCTGGTACTGCTGCAACCATTGTTTCTGGTGCTGTTGCAGAACGAATTAAGTTCTCAGCATTTATCACTTTCAGTTTTTTACTAGTGTTGACTTATTCCATCACTGGTCACTGGATTTGGGGAGGAGGTTTTCTCTACAAGCTGGGTTTTAGAGATTTTGCTGGTTCCACCGTAGTTCACTCAGTTGGCGGCTGGGCTGCTTTGGTGGGAATTTTATTATTACAGCCACGTTTGGGAAAATATAGAAGATTTAACCCAGATGACAAACGCACTTGGCGAGACACAACCTTTTACGGCAAAAAAATCATTTCTATGCCGGCACATAATCTCAGTAGTGCTACTCTGGGTTGCTTTATTCTGTGGCTGGGGTGGTTTGGTTTTAACACTGGATCAACACTAACAGCTAATTCCCAAGCGATCGCTCATGTGCTGTTGGTAACTCTCATTGGTGGTGCAATGGGTGCGATTGGTGCCACTTTTTGGTCTTGGCAGTTTTATGAGAAACCTAGCCTCTCATTCATGGTGAATGGCATCTTAGCAGGTTGTGTGAGTATCACAGCTCCCTGTGCGTTTGTAAATATTCCCAGTGCGGCTTTTATTGGTTTTTGTGGTGGCGTACTGGTTGTGTATGCAGCAATTTTCTTAAATAAATGCCAAATTGACGATCCAGTAGGTGCTGTTCCCGTTCACCTTGTATGTGGAATTTGGGGAACCTTAGCAGTTGGGCTGTTTAGCCAAGATCCTAGCAGTTACAGTTGGTCTAAACAGTTTTTTGGTCTTGATAAAGGTGGTTTATTCTTTGGTGGTGGGGCAAATCTCTTATTGACTCAAATATTTGGGATTGTAGTAGTTGGTGTGTTTACCTTTTTATTCAGTGCGATCGCCTGGATTGGCATTAGCTATTTGATATATGCTGTCTCTGATACCTCTGGCGCGGATTTTAACGTTTCCAAATCTCTCAGAGTGTTCCCTCAAGAAGAAGTTGTAGGTCTCGATAGTTTATTTGCTGAAGGTAATAATATCAAACGCTTAAAACGAGAATATATCCAGGCTCAGAGGCAAAGACGCTCTTGGGAGCGAAAATATAATATTCGCGAATGATCACTACTGCTAGTGGCAAATCCCACAAATGAGTTAGGACTTACGCAACGCTGATAATGTCATTGCGACCGAAACGAAGTGTAGGGAAGCAATAAGAGCGTCAGGGGAGATTACGTCGCTATCGCTCGTAATGACGGATTTACGTTATTTTTGCGTAAGTCCTGTCAGTGATTGTTTCTAAGTGTAGATTATTATAAATAAGTCATAATTATCATCACATTTAGATTAAATCTTCATCCAACGGATGTACATTCTCCATTTGTCCGATCTGCACTTTGGGACTCTCAATGATGCCAAACTCTGGCAAAGTCAGTTGGCACAGGATCTGCGAGGTCTCAAATGCTTGAGTATTGATGCTTTAATTCTCTCTGGTGATATTGCCAACAAATCTACTCCTGAAGAATATGCATCAGCTAAAAATTTTTTAGATAATTTTTGTGAAGAATTTCCCCTCAAGCGTCAGAATGTTGTGATTGTTCCTGGTAATCACGACCTCAACTGGATTCTCTCGGAAGATGCTTACACACTAGTACGACGCAGGAACTATTCAGGTTCGGTAGATAGTAATCGGATTATTGATCAAGGTGGAGATGCGATCGAAGTTAGAGACGAGGAGCAATACAAACACCGATTTGACTATTTCAGTAAATTCTATGAAGATGTCACAGGAGAACCCTATCCTTTAACGGATGATCTCCAAGGCATACTGTATCCTCTTGCAGAGCAAAAAATACTTTTTTTGGGTCTAAATTCGGCATGGGAATTAGATCATTACTACAAACAGCGAGCCAGTATCAATCCCCATGCTCTAAGTAATGCCCTGAAGAAAATTCGCCAAAATTCAGAATACAACAACTGGCGGAAAATTGCTGTTTGGCATCATCCCCTCAACAGCAATTCAGAAGATCGCATTAAAGATCATGGTTTTATGGAACAGTTAGCAGAAGCTGGGTTCCGTCTTGCTTTACATGGTCACATCCATAAAGCAGACAACATTCTCTACCGTTATGATCGCAGTATTGGAGGCAGAAAAATTGAGGTGATTTCTGCGGGCACTTTTGGCGCACATACCAGAGAATTGGTCACAGGTTATCCCTGGCAATATCAGCTGTTGAAGTTAGAGAACGATAAATTAACGGTTTACACCCGCAAACGCGAAGAAGTCAATGGTGCTTGGAAGCCTGATGGCCGATGGACAACAGGAGATGGAGTTACCACTTTGTCGTTCTATGAAATTGATTTGGGCTCTCAGCAAATACCTAAAAACGAGCAACCCATTTTAGAAACTCAACCAGCTGCTTCTGGAACCTTAACAGACTTACAACGACAACGTTTAGAACAGCGACGAGATAGACTTCAGGAAGAATGGCAGCTAACAATAGACAAGTTGGAGCAATTGCGGAAAAATCATGTAATTCAGGCAGACACAGCTGTTAGATTCCAGTTACAGCAACAAATAAAATCTGAGGAAACTCAAATCTCACAGTTAGAGAAAGAGTTGGACGAAATTGAGGAAAAGCTAAAAAAGTCATAGACCCCCAGTTACCCGATCAACCTGAAACTGGGGGTGAACTACAAGTACAAGATGAGGAAGATATACATTATGTTTCGCATTTCTTTGGACGCACACAAGAACTAAACACTCTCCAGCAATGGATTGTGCAGGATAAATGCCGACTCATAGCATTACTGGGAATGGGTGGTATGGGTAAGACTTCTTTGGCGCTAAAGTTAAAAGAACATATTCATGACAATTTTGAGTATGTCATCAGGCGATCGCTAAAAAATGCCCCACCGCTTTCAGAACTTCTGGGATCTTTGCTTAAGATACTCTCGAAGGATGAAAATATAGATATACCAGACAACATCAATATCCGAATAGCCAGACTGATAAATTATTTATCTAGTCATCGCTATTTGTTGTTGCTAGATGATGGAGAGGAAATTTTGCAACCTAGGGAATTAATAGGGCAATATCGGCAAGGATTTGAGGATTATGAGAAGCTATTTAGACAAGTGGGAGAAAGACCTCATCAAAGCTGTTTGTTACTCATCAGTCGTGAAAAGCCTAAAATTATACAATCTTTGGAAGATAATACAAGGTGTGTTAAATCCTTTCAAATACAGGGTTTAGATGAGGAAGCGGCTAAAGAAATTTTTAAAATGAAAGGCTTTTCTGGTTCCGAATCCCGATTGACTGAATTAATTAAACTTTACCAAAGTAATCCTTTCAAACTGAATATAGTTGCTAGAACGATTCAGGAATTATTTGGTGGTAGTGTTACTAATTTTCTAGACCAAGCAACATTAGATTTTAATGATATCTATAATCTTATAGACACTCAATTTCAACGTTTATCAGATTTAGAAAAAGAGATAATGTATAGTCTAGCCTCTGCTGGTCAGCCACTTTTATTAACCGAGTTGCGACAGCAGATTAACAAAAAAGGAATTACAGACGCAATGAAATCTTTGACTGGGCGTGGGTTAGTTGAAAAGACTGAAGGTGAAACACATTTCACTCTTCAGAGAATTGTGATGAAGTACGTTAACAGAAAACTCAGCAGGTAAGTTCAGAAATACAGAAATTCTTCTTTTATTCCATCTGTTCAACTCTGATATTACCAACATAATCAAAGCGGTTCTTAATCATATCCGCAATTGTATTTTTTAGAGTAGAACTGGGTAGACTCTTGTCAGACAAACGTATATATATATTTAAGTCGCAATAATTGAACTGTCTCACATAGAATTGCTGAATCTTACGGATTTCTTCATCTTTGCTGACTGCCCTTTTATCTTGCAAAATTTCAACTACATCCTTGGCTAGTGCGCTATCATGTGGTACCCCTGTTTCCTGACGTATTTTACATTTTGTATTGAATGTAGGCGTTGCTATAGGAGTTTTGGTGGGAGTTGTTGTGGGGGTTAGTGTCTGTATAGAAGGAGTTGGAGCTATTATAGGAGAAACTTCTGGATTAATACTTTTGTAGACTAGAAATGTAAATAATAAAAGCACCACCACCCCAGAAACTTTCTTAAAGGTTAGCAATTGTTTAATTTGTTGTTGAAGTTCTAAATTGCGCTCGATTTGTTCTAAGCGTTGTAAAATTTCTGCTGTATTTTTAGGACGATTATTAGGAGACCAATCCATTAAACTATCGATTAAGTCCGCAAAAGGTTTTGATAATTTTGGCGCAATAGAACGCCAAAGCAATGTTCCATTACGGTTTTGCTCTAATCTATTTGGAGCTTTACCAGTTAACAAATGCACAAATGTCCGCCCCAATGCATAAAAATCAGATTGTGGTATAGCTCTACCTACTCGTTGTTCTGGAGCCATGTAACCATCAGTACCAATTGTAGTGATAGTTTTTCCATCCAAAACAGCTTTAGTAATAGCCCTAACAGCATCAAGGTCAATTAATACTAATTCTTCATTGATATTTTTCACCATAATGTTTGATGGTTTAATATCACGATGAAAAAAGCTTTTTTCATGGAGGTCGCGTAAAATTATTGTCAGTTGTTTCAACCAATTAATTGCTTGTTTTTCAGTTATAGGTAGATGATTTCGATTTTCCAAAAATTGCTCTAAATTCATGCCATCAATCTTCTCCATGACCAAACAATAAGCTAGTGTTTGATTTTTGGGAAACTCAATATGGAAATATCCATCTTTATCTACCTTAGGAATTCCTGAAACCCAGTGATTTATTAAAACATCTGCACCTCTGTTAAATCGGGAGATTACTTCCTCATTATCTGTGTATAAAACTTTAATAACTTTAAGCTTATTGTCATTGTTAATATCGACCGCATCATAAAGCTTACATTCTCTATTTCTGGGTTGAATTAATTTATCGATTACCCGATATCGTCTCTTCAAAAGCAAATCAGAACCACAAGCTTGGCAAGGATGTTCTTTGAAAGGTCTTTTGGGCGATGGGCAATTGAGGTTGATACATAAACAGTGTTGGGGCTCTGGGTAGTCTAATGGGTGAACGCTTTCCATTACTTTGTGAGGGAATTAATTAAGATGAGTTAGTAAAAAAAGTTGCAGATAATTGTGTCAGCACAAATAATCATCACTGGTTTGCAGTGCGCTATCTTGGAAGACAACGCACTACGAGCTAAATACAGAGATTTTACTTTTGGTTACATAGTTTAATTTTTTCTTGCTGACTTACTTAGCTTTTTTATTTTTCTAGTGATTCACTGAAAAATCTCCTACTCAAGACTGAAGATGTCCAGAATTTCAGAGAATTTCTACCCGGGTTAATAGCCGAATTGCAACAGAATGCAGCTACTGACTAATAAGATTGATTTCCCACGGGTACAGCAAGCTAGTAGTGATTTTGTGAAGTTTTATCAGTCCGCTAATAGTGCGAGATTCAATGTAGTTTAAAATACATCTACAAAAAAATAAGCACGTCAAAATATTTACTACTATGTATTTTTGATTATATATTATTGCTCAATCATCACTCAAAACTGGGAAAACATTGTTAAATGTTTTACTTTTAAAATCTCTCTAATACTAGTATAAATAAGTTATACATAAACCCGTGCAGTTTCCTCATTAAAATACTCTGTGTATCTATGCCTCAGCCAGAAAGCCAGAACGCAATACAAAAAAAAAGTCGGCTTTTAAAGTATGCTTACGTACCTGTATTAACTCTCATCATTTTAATGTGCATTTCTAATGCTACTACTGCTCAAACTTCTACACCAGCTAGTCCGACAGTATCTGAAAATACTCAGTGGGTATTATTTACGGGGTGCTTAGTGTTCTTTATGAATGCAGGCTTTGCTATGTTAGAGTCTGGCTTTTGCCGTAGTGCCAATGCCATCACAGTCTTAGCCAAAAACCTGATCGTGTTTGGCATTGCGACCTTAGCCTTTTGGATTTTAGGTTTCGCTTTTATGTTTGGTGATGGGAGTGATTTTATCGGCACTAGTGGTTTTTTTTTAGAGGGTTCAGGCTTCAAGTCATTACAATGGGCAAATATCCCGCTTCCTGCTAAATTTTTCTTTCAGTTAACTTTTGCTGGTACTGCTGCAACTATTGTTTCTGGCGCTGTTGCTGAAAGAATTAAGTTCGCTGCATTTATGGCTTTTAGTTTTTTCTTGGTGTTGAGTTATGCCATCACCGGTCACTGGATTTGGGGAGGAGGTTTTCTTGACAACTTAGGGTTTAGGGATTTTGCAGGCTCAACAGTTGTTCACTCAGTTGGTGGTTGGAGCGCCTTGATGGGATCTGTATTATTAAAGCCACGTTTGGGGAAATATCGGAAGTTGAAACCAAATGAAAAGCGCTCTAAAAAAGATACAAGCTTTTATGGCAAAAAAATTATTTCCATGCCTGCACATAACCTGAGTATTGCTACTCTGGGTTGTTTTATTTTGTGGCTGGGTTGGTATGGTTTTAACGCAGGTTCAACCCTAACAGCCAATTCCGAAGCCATAGCTCATATTCTTTTGGTAACACTCATGGCAGGTGCAACTGGTGGAATTGGTGCTACTTTTTGCGCTTGGCAAGTTTACGAAAAACCTAGTATTTCATTCATGGTGAATGGTATCTTGGCTGGTTGTGTGAGTATTACTGCTGCTTGTGCTTTCGTGAACATCACCAGCGCCGCTGTGATCGGTTTTGTGGGTGGGGCACTAGTTGTTTATGCAACAATTTTATTAGACAAGTTCCAGATTGATGATCCCGTAGGTGCTGTTCCTGTTCATCTGTTTTGTGGAGTCTGGGGAACACTGGCGGTCGGTTTGTTTAGTCGAAACCCAGACAAGTACCTTTGGTCTAAAGAGTATTTTCGTCTTGATCAAGGCGGTTTATTGTTTGGTGGTGGGATAAATCTGTTATTTGCTCAATTAATTGGTATTTTACTCGTGGGTGCTTTTACCGTTGTATTTAGCGCGATCGCCTGGATTGGTATCAGTTATTTCATATATAAGATTTCTGATACTTCTAACTCGGATTTTAAGGTTTTCAAATCTCTGCGAGTTTTACCACAAGAGGAAGTTATCGGTCTAGATAGTTTGTTTGCTGAGGGTAATGATATCCAACAGATGAAGCGAGAATACATTGAAACTCAGAGGCATAAACGTTTTTTGCAGCGCAAGTACAGTATTCGTCGGTAAAAAACTATTGATTTTTATCAATGGAACAAAGACAAAATCAGGTTCCTAGTGAATAGGTAACCTGATACAACAAAAAATTAACTTTTATTAAAATTCTTTGCGTTCAAATGGAGCTACGAAACAGAGAAGGCGACAAAAATTAAGCCACCGACCAATAAAACAGCAGCGATACCTAGAAAAAGGTAGTTTCGCTTTTGCCCTGCATTGGGAGGTTCTGCTGCATAAACCTTTGGTTCACGAGCAAAATTATTAAGAAGACCGCCTTCTTCAGTTGTATAGGGCATGAACTAATTCCTTGTTCTTAGCGTTTGTTTAATTGTTACATAAACTTTATATTACGCCATTTGGCATTTGGTGTTTGGTGTTTGGTAATTGGTAATCGGTAATTGGTAATGGGTAATGGGTAATTGGAATTTACTGTCCCCCTTGTCCCCAGTCCCCAGTCCCCAGTCCCCAGTCCCCAGTCCCCAGTCCCCAGTCCCCAATGCCCCATGCCCCATGCCCCCAATCCCTAACTAATCGTCCCCGTGAGTGGTGAACTAGCGCTGGCGTAATCTTTGATGGGCATTCTACCAGCTAGATAGGCAAGACGACCGGCGACTGCGGCGAGATTCATTGCCTTAGCCATTGCAGCTGGATTTTTCGCAAGTGCGATCGCGCTATTAATTAATAAGGCATCTGCACCTAATTCCATTGCCTGTGCTGCTTCTGAGGGTGCCCCTATACCAGCATCTACTACTACAGGTATGCGAGCGTTTTCAATGATGATTTGAATATTGGCGGTTGTTTTCAATCCTTGTCCCGAACCAATGGGTGATGCTAAAGGCATGACTGTAGCACAACCGACTTCTTCTAAGCGCTTGGCTAACATCGGGTCAGCGTTGATGTAAGGTAGTACAGCAAAGCCTTCTTTAACTAATTGTTCTGCAGCTTGCAATGTGCCGATAGGATCGGGAAGCAAATATTTCGGATCGGGGATCACTTCTAGTTTGACGAAATTATTATCTTCCTGTCCTAATAGTTTCGCCATTTCGCGCCCTAAACGCGCCACCCGAATCGCCTCTTCTGCGGTTTGACAACCTGCGGTATTGGGTAACATCCAAATTTTTTGCCAATCGAGTGCTTCGGCTAAACCTTCATGTCCTGGTGCTTTGGTTTGTACGCGCCGCACAGCGACAGTCACAATTTGGCATTCACTAGCAGCGATACTTTGCTGCATTTCTTCAATGCTGCGGTACTTCCCTGTACCAGTCATGAGGCGAGATTTGAAGGTTTTACCAGCAATCTTCAGTGGTGAGTCTAGATTAGTTAATGCTGAGTTATCTAAAGCAACAATGGCATGATGCCCATTGGAGAAATTAGCCGAGTGAGTGAGCATGGATGTGGAGGTAGATGTTTGAGTGAGAAAACGCGAATAGTTAAAATGAGATAGTAAAGAATCGGATTTTTGTTCTGAGATCAAATCGGCAATTAAAGCTGCGGTGATTGGTGCTAGCAAAATGCCATTGCGATAATGACCAATCGCCAAGGTTAAATTTTTACAGGGGCTAGTTCCCAAAACGGGTAATTCATCTGGAGTAGCGGGGCGAAATCCCCACCAAATTTCTTCGATGGGATAATCCTGTAATTGCGGATACAGGCGAGTAGCTTGTTGGAGTAATTTTTGAATCCCTGCGGGGGTGTTATGGGGAGTAAAACCTACATCTTCGCTAGTCGCGCCAATAATAATTGTGCGGTTCCTTCTCGGAACTATGTAAGTATTTTCACCAAATAAAATCCGTTTTAAAGGTAATTCTGGCACAGTATCCGGCACCCGCACTCTGGCCATTTGCCCTTTAACTGGGCGTACAGGTAGCGGCAATAATTCATTTGCCCAAGCACCTGTAGCTAATACATAATGGGTAGCGCGCATGACTCCAGCGCTAGTTTGCACGCCTAAGACTTTGCCTTGCTGCTGTAACAATCCTTCAACGGTGACCCCATCTTTGAGTTCCACGCCTAAAGATTCAGCTGCAGCCCACAAAACCCTTGCTAAGGCGCGATTGTCAACTTGAGCATCCTCAGGATACCACCAACCACCGACTACTTCTGATGACAATCCGGGCTGATACTGCCCAATTGCAGTTTTATCCAACCAGTAAGCAGGTGATTCCCGCGCCGAAGCTACAGTTGATTTAATGCCTGCCCCGCTCTCTTCATAAACGGGTGCTAAAATTCCACAAGGCCAATAAAGTGTGGATAAGCCAGTTAATTCTTCAAGTTTACGCGTCCAGTCTGAATATAAAGCCCGCGATCGCCAGCATAAATCATACATGGCTGGATCTGAGATGTTTTCCGCATCTGGTGCTAACATCCCAGCCGCCGCATGGCTAGCGGCGGCGTTAAAATCACGGCAAAGCACGGTGACATTTGCCCCGCGCAGTTTCAGTTCCACGGCGATCGCCAAGCCAATAACGCCACCGCCAATAATTAAAATGTCACTAGTCATTAGTCATTAGTCATACATTATTAGCCATTTATTATTAGTACATAACTAATAACTCATAACTAATAACTCATCACTTATAACTTATAACTCGCAACCAATAACTAGCAACCTCTACCACAATGCCCGAATAGGTTGGGAGTTTTCATTTTCACTGGTAGATTGGCTGTCTGTCGATTGGGTGTCTGTTGATTGCGCTTCTGTAGTATTTGTGTCTGAAGAACTTTCTGTCTCTGAGTTTGATTCCTCAGTCGAGTTATTATTTTGGGCAACGCTGCGTTGGCTTTCTGTAGTTGAACCGTTATTTCTGCCCGCAGCTGTGCTATTAACATTAATATTAGCTGGAAGGACTTTTGAGGTTTTACCACCTGGTGGAACGCTAGCGCTTTGTCCGCCCATCGGAAAGTTGATGCCTAGCAATGTACCCAACAATATCGCCAAGCCTCCAGCCATCAGAATTAACGGTGTCCATCTACCCATCTTGTTTTGCTCCTTGTTAACCTTTTGTTGTCCACGAGATTTGAGAAATTACCAAAATCTATCAAATTTTGTTTCTCTGTGATTGATTGCCATAAAACCTCAGTCAGTATGTCAGGCGAAACGCAGGTGTGTTGTAGGAGAATGGGGAGGAAGCGAACACTGCGTTTAATCGCGCCGATTCGCTGCTGATACTTCGCCTTCTACCTTAACTTTACAGCTACTACATCTGCCACAATTCGGTGAGAGCTGATTCGCTAAACACCGCCATTGTAGAGGTCAATACCATATTGCAGCAAAGTTTGTCGTTATTTGGTTCGGCAATGGACACTATTTTACCAAGGCCTGCCAGTAAACCTTGGGGCCAAATCACCTGGTTTGGCGATCGCATACACTCATAACTTTGATTTTGAGTTATTAGTTTGGGCATTGTTGAATTACCAAACTGGCTTTTTGTTGTATATTGGCACATCGCTTTAAAAGTTGTCTCAAATGTTCCAGTTTTATGACCAAAAATCCCTCACCCCAAATTTGGCTTTATGACACGACGCTACGGGATGGTACTCAGCGTGAAGGGCTGTCTGTGTCTATAGAAGACAAGTTACGCATCGCCAAAAGATTAGATCAATTGGGGATTCCCTTTATTGAAGGTGGTTGGCCTGGTGCCAATCCTAAGGATGTACAATTCTTCTGGCAACTTCAAGAAGATCCGCTCAAACAATCAGAAATTGTGGCATTTTGTTCCACACGCCGCCCCAACACCACTGCTGCTTCTGAACCGATGCTACAAGCGATTCTGGCGGCTGGTACTCGCTGGGTGACAATTTTTGGTAAGTCTTGGGATTTACATGTCACAGCCGGGCTGAAAACCAGTTTAGAAGAAAATTTGGCGATGATCCGCGATACGATTGAGTACCTTCGCAGCCAAGGGCGACGCGTGATCTATGATGCCGAACATTGGTTTGATGGCTACAAGCACAACCCTGATTATGCCTTACAGACATTAGAGACTGCGATCGCATCTGGTGCAGAATGGCTAGTCCTCTGCGATACCAATGGCGGGGCTTTACCCCATGAAGTTAGTCAAATTGTCCAAGCAGTCAATAGTCATTTGTCATTTGTCCTTAGTCAACAACCAATGACAAATGACAAAGGACAAAGGACAATCCCCCAAATTGGCATTCACACTCATAATGATTCTGATATGGCTGTGGCTAATGCTTTAGCTGCTATCATGGCTGGGGCGACAATGGTACAAGGTACAATCAATGGTTATGGTGAACGTTGTGGTAATGCAAATCTTTGTTCTTTAATTCCCAATTTACAGTTGAAGTTAGGTTATAGCTGTATCGGTGAAGACGAGCTAACACAACTTACAGAAGCCAGTCGCTTTGTCAGCGAGGTGGTAAATCTGGCTCCTGATGAACACGCGCCGTTTGTCGGTCGGTCAGCATTTGCTCACAAAGGCGGTATTCATGTATCCGCAGTGGAACGCAATCCCCTAACTTACGAACACATTCAGCCAGAACAAGTAGGGAACCGTCGCCGCATTGTCATTTCCGAACAATCTGGACTGAGTAATGTGTTAGCCAAAGCCAGAACTTTTGGCATTGAATTAGATCCCCAACAACCAGAAGCACGGCAAATTCTCCAAAAAATGAAGGATTTGGAGAGTGAAGGCTATCAATTTGAAGCTGCAGAGGCGAGTTTCGCCCTGTTGATGCACGAAGCTTTAGGTAATCGTCCCCAGTTTTTTGAAGTTAAGGGTTTTCAAGTCCACTGTGACTTAATTGAAGGTAAGGCCAGCAGCAGCGCCCTAGCGACAATCAAAGTAGCTGTTAATGGTAAAAATATTTTAGAGGCCGCTGAAGGTAATGGCCCGGTAGCAGCTTTAGATGCGGCTTTACGCAAAGCGCTGTTAAACTTTTATCCCCAAATCGCTGCTTTTGAGTTGACAGATTACAAAGTCCGTATTCTCAATGGACACACAGGTACAGCAGCAAAAACACGGGCATTAGTAGAATCAGGTAACGGTCATCAACGCTGGACAACAGTAGGGGTTTCGCCAAATATTTTAGAAGCTTCCTATCAAGCTGTGGTCGAAGGATTAGAGTATGGTTTATTACTCCACTCTCAAGCCGAAGTTCAGTTTCCTGCTATCCAAAAGCCCAAAATCGAAAATACAAAAATTGCGGAATCGTGAATTGTGCATTCACAGCACATCTATGATTTTTTGCGATGGTAGTCAACAGTCCAAAGTAGAACGTCCTACAACATTTTGACCCTTGACCCTTGACCCTTGACCCTTGACCCTTGACCCTTGACCCTTGACCCTTGAAATAATGCCCAGCCTAATTGCCAATCTCTCACTGCACATCAATTTACTTCCCACACCAAAAAATGCGATTGGCAATCTGGGCAAACATCTATCAGCTTCCACTACGAGAAACTTTCCCAAGCTTGAGCAACTAACTTGCTCAACCAGCGCCGTTGCTGTTTATCAAGCATTTGATCGTCAGCTAAAACTTGGGCAGTTAACTCTTCCAAAGATTGCCCCTGCGCCCGCACAATTTTAATAACTCCAGCGATCGCAGATGCAACCAATTCTTCATCAACAGGTATTTGTTGCAGGGCAACAATGTCTTGGGGGCTGTCTGGGATGGGATAATTCATGGCGTGGGTTTACAGAAATTTAGATTGAACTAGATGTTTGACAAATTATTAAAATCTCTTCATCAAATCTTTAAGCAACCGATAGGGCGGAGTTTATCGTATTTCATGCCTTCTTGAAATCTGTCTTAGTGAGTAGATTTAGCGGAGATGTCAGAAAAAAAATGAAAGAAATCCTTTATTTAGAAGTTCCGACACCAGATACGGCCTCTGTACGCAGTTGGCTGCAAGCAGATTTTCGACCTGACAATGGTGAAAAAATAAATACTCCAGATGGGTTGCGTCTGAGAGTATCTGCTGACACTACAACGGCTACAGCACCGATTTCCGAAAATTTGCCAACGGAACTTTCTATATTTGTTTGGTCGGTACAGCGAACTACATATCTAAAAGTTTTCCGTTGGGCAGATCGACCTTTTCCTCAAGAAAGGCAAATTCTACACCGCCTGATTACTGACATCAGAAGCCGCTTTCCTCATAATTACCCAGAACCCCCAGTCATTGATTTATCCCAACAATCTATATTTGACGCATTACAACCTGATTACCCCCTCACCGTCAAGTATTTTCAGAAAATGCCCAATGGGGAATATGACCTCACACGCGCTTACTGGTGGGAACAAAGATGGCGCGAAGGGGTAAGGAATCCCCAGCAACCGCGACAGGTGGTGTTTTCGCATCAAGGGGGACTGGGGACTGGGAATCAGGGATTGGGAAAAACATCTCCCTCATCCCCCTCATCTCCCTCATCTCCCTCATCCCCTACCTACGACATCATCTACATCGGTGGCGCATTAGGTGCTATCCATGCGGCAGTGATGGCGAAATTGGGATATAAAGTTTTACTGATAGAGCGAATGCCCTTTGGGCGGATGAATCGAGAATGGAATATTTCGCGTGATGAATTGCAAAGCTTGATTAATTTAGGTTTGGTAACTCATACCGAGCTAGAAACCGTCATTGCTCGTGAGTATAAAGACGGGTTCAATAAATTTTTTGATGGCAACAATCCCCCAAAATTGCGATCGCCTGTTTTGCATACTCCCACCGTGCTAAATATTGCCCTGGACTCTGATAAATGGCTGCAAATGTGCGGTCAAAAGCTCCGTGCCGCAGGCGGTGAAATCTGGGATGAAACAGAATTTTTACGTGCTGATATTTATAAAACACAAGTTCTGCTTAATGTCAAGCATTTACCTAGTCAAGCCGAACAGCAAGTAACTGGACGGTTGCTAGTGGATGCGATGGGTACAGCTTCCCCTATTGCTTGGCAATTAAATGGCGGTCGGGCTTTTGACAGTGTTTGCCCTACGGTGGGGGCAGTAATTGATAAGGGATTTGAGCCACAAGTTTGGGATTCGCAGTACGGAGATGTTCTCTACAGCCACGGAGATATATCTCGCGGTAGACAATTAATTTGGGAATTATTTCCGGGAATTGGGGAAGAATTGACAATTTATTTGTTTCATTACCACGAAGTCAACCCCAAAAATCCCGGTTCCTTATTAGAAATGTACGAGGACTTTTTCGCGATTCTGCCGGAATATCGGCGTTGTGATGTAGACAAACTGGTGTGGAAAAAACCCACCTTTGGCTATATACCAGGGCATTTTAGTGTGGGAAGTAGCGATCGCACAGTTGCCTTTGATAGATTAATTGCGATCGGTGATGCTGCATCACTCCAGTCGCCTCTTGTATTTACTGGCTTTGGTTCTTTAGTACGTAACTTAGAACGTCTCACAAAACTTTTAGATATCGCCCTCAAGCATAATCTGCTAAGTTTCCGCCATTTAAACCGAATCCGCGCCTACCAAAGTAACGTTTCGGTAACTTGGCTATTTTCTAAGGGCATGATGGTACCAACTGGTAAATTCTTACCACCCCAAAGAATTAACTCTATGCTGAATACCTTCTTTGGGCTGTTGGCAGATGAACCCCTAGATGTTGCGGATAATTTCATTAAAGACCGATGTGATTGGTTCACCTTTAACCGCCTTGCCATCAAAGCAGCCCGCAAAAATCCAGCCCTGCTATTGTGGATTTGGGAACTAGCAGGGCCAAGAGATTTGCTGCGATGGCTGGGCAATTATTTTAACTTTGGTAGTTATGCCCTAGTTAGTGCTTTATTGAATGGTTGGTTTGCCAGCTTCCTCAATAAAATAGGCCCTTGGCTAGAACCCCGCTATCCGGCGTTGTGGCTGCGACTACTAGCTATTAACTACGCTATCATCACAGGCAAACCGCGATCGCCAAATCAAGTGGCGAAAGTTCAACAAGAAGACTCAATTCAAAATTCAGAAGCACAAATTCTCAATTAGATTGGGGCATGGGGCATGGGGCATGGGGCATAAAATATATAATTTACCTTTGACCCTTGACCCTTGAAAGCCAGTTGCTACCCTGCGGGTTCCGCGTTAGCGGTACAAGTCGGGGAACCCACCCAACGCACTGGCCCCTTTTGACTCCAGATGCGATTAACCCTCTTTTGTCACTCTAGGCAGAGGAAAAGTAGAAATCAGGGTGAATCAGGGATATAAAAATTGAACTGGTGAGGCTATAAATAATAGATTGAAGTTTAAAAAAACCCAAAGCTAATTGAGGAATAGGAAAAACCGTTAACCAGGGATATATCAGATTAAATAAAGTAAAAGGTTGAATAATCAAACGAAGATTGTTAAGAATGTTCTTCCAGCCATTTCCATTATCCCACCAAGGATGTGAAACAAATTTTGACTCTCGTTGTGATGGAGACTGAAACAGTTGCTCCGAATGCAGACTAACCATTAAATAAGCACTGCAAATAATTTCCCACCATCGCTCAATATCTGGGTAGTGAGTCAGGCGAAAATCTGACCAACCTAATTCATTCTTACTTTGTTTTAACCCGTACTCGACCCAAGTTCTTAAACCGTAAAAATTTCCAACTTCTCTTGGCGTAATGTCTGGATATTTACTCATCACATACCAAGTAGTGTTATCAGGCAAATTTTCTGGATCTGTAGTAATTTGCCAATATCTAAGTTCTCCACGTTTTCCCGGAATAATTTCTCTAATAAATCGATTTTCCCGACTCAAGTCAGAGAATACCCTTTGAAACTTCTGCCACTTTAAATATTGAATATGTTGTCGTGGAAGTATTTCTACATAATGATTTGACCGAATCGCTACTATATAGTTCAAGTTTAGTTCATCTAATACAGATATGAAATTCTTACCACTCTCTCCATATAAGCTATCTGCAAGTACTAAGTTGAATTTAAAACCCATTGATTGTAGCTTTTTTATCAGTATTGCTGCTATTTCTGGTTTAGTGCGGTACTTATCTCCTGCCTGTAATCTTTCCCTGGGTTTATACACTTCAAACAGTAATGGAAATGTCATCCCACAGAAAACACCATATACTGTCACTGCCACAATTCCATTATCTGTTTTTCCCAAATTTCCTATATACTGCCGTTTCACATAATCTGTCTTGCTCCCTTTCTTTTTATCCCCTGTCTCATCAATAATTAAAATGATTGGTCTACCTTTTAGCACTTGTAAAATTAACTCTAACCTTAAGGTTCTTAACTTTTCTATATCCCAAGGTGATGTAGTTAGAAAATGATGCAACCCTTGCTGGTTATCTAATCCTACGATTTTTGCTATTTCTGGCAATGTTTTACGTTTTAGATCAGAAATGCAGCCTACATGGAGATATTTAAAAGCCTCGAAACTCCTAACATCTGGAAACAGACTTTTATACCACTGGCAATATTCGTCCACAAATTTGACTGTTGGTGCGGCTGGACGGGGCTGTACCATGCTCTGTGTCTTGGTTCTAGCATTTTTACCTTATTATACTACTGCCAGAGTGACAAAACAGGGTTAATCGCGTCTCTCCAACTTTTGACTTTTGACTTTTGACTTTTGACTTTAATTATTGCCGCTTCTGCCGAAAATTCGGTAACTCTACAGATGCCAAAGATTTACGTCCTTTGGGTGGACGTTGGGGATAAACCACTGGTGAGGGTGATGGATTGTCGTTAGCAGCGTCGCCTGATGCATTTTGATTGGCATTGGGGACATCTACTTGATTTATTTGGGGAATTTCTGCCCAATAGTCATCATTTTCTGGTGCCACTGTTGTGTTAGCAACAGGTTGAGTATTGGATTTTGCAGCCTTTTTCGCTGATGAAGAGATGTTATTTCCTTCTGTATTCTTAGAAGTTTTTGGAGTTGGTTTGCTTTCGCCTACAGCATTTGTTTCTTCTTCATCTGTAACTGTTTTAGCTACGGTTTCCCAAATAGTTACATCCTTAGCTGGCTGACTCTCTACAGTGATTTCAACAGTAGAATTTGGCGGTGTTGATGTAGGTTGAGCCGCAAAAAACATTTGGATGAGACTATCTAACTCATCAATGCTTGATGAACCGAGAGGTGAGATTGGTTGTGGTGGAGTCGAAGAATTTTCAGTGCTAGGCGATGAACTGACAAAGGGCGTTGATTCTGAAGCAGCCTCTGATTTAGCTGTAGTTGAAGTGTTTTCTCTGTTTGACCAATCCCAAGGCGAAGATGGAGTTACGCTTGGTTCATCTGTGGGATGTGAAGCTGCTGAAGATTCTTGAGAAGAATCATCTAAAGATTCCGATTCTGCTGACCAGGGCTTAATTGGCTGGGCATTGGGAAATAAAGACCGGGCTTTTTTCGTAAACCTTGACTGTCTATTAGTATTACGGGGACGATTTGTAGTATCTTCGGAGGACTCATCACCAGTCACAGGCGGCTCTAAACATTTTTCTAGAGCTGCTTTAAATTGTAGGGTTTGGCGTTGTTGCCGCATTAGCCGAGTCCGCAACTCTCGGCAAGTGTTTTCTGATTGCAATAACTGCTGAGACTGTTCGCTATAGTTAGTTTGCAAAAGCGAACATTCACGTTCTAACTGCGCTAAACGTTGTTGACTAATCTGTAACTGCGCTTTATAAGTTTCGATGAAAATTTCTTGACGCTGAACACCTTGAACAGCTGTTTCTAATTCCTCGAATAAAGATTTTATTTGTTCTTGAGCGGCATTGAGTTCCTGAGTTTGTTGGTTGAGCATGGACTCAGTGACACCAAAGCGTTTTTTCTGCCACTGTATAGCCTTTTGAGCATCAGTTAATTCATCTTTCAGGTGTTCTACCTGCTCATACAAATCATCATTAGCGGAACGCAATTCTTGATTCAATGCCAGCAATTTCTGGAATTCTGCGTTTACCAAAAGTTGTTGTTGAATATCTGGTTCGGCAACCCAGTCTTGCTTGGTTGCATCTACTGGTAAATCTGGGGCTTGAGTCTCAGGCTGCTCGTCTTTTGCTGGCTGGAGAAGTAGCGGCTGTTGTTTTATATTCTCACTAGGCACAACAGCATAGAAAGGACAACTCGCCTCCTCCGTTTGTGGCGAATTAGCAGAATTTAAGGATTCAATAAAAGCCCCATTATTTGAGGTTTCAGCTTCATTCATTACTATTGACCCACCTGCTTAAAAATGTTCAGCAGTGCTGGCGTTAGCATTGCTTATCGATTGTGTCTGACGGGGTTGACGCAATTAGCGAGGGAAAACCTGAGAAGCCCCTAATCGTAGATGTGGAAAGAGTGATAGAGACCAAGTCTAACTCTCGTCCAGCATAAGTAATTAACTCACTAAATTCAGTGTTCCCCATTTTGCATCTAGAACTGATGACGTTATAACATTACAAGGTTATTCACCGCCAACATAAGGATGTCGGGAGAATCTGGTTTAGATGCGGATAGTAGATGTGATTTTGCTTGATGTTCAACAATAGTTATTAGCTAATAACTCACTGGCACGAATTTATGCACTAAGAAAGCCTTAGTGCTGTATTTAATTTAGCAAACAGCCTACCCCCAAGCGCAACTAACACTTGTTCGGTTAAAGACTGAAGAAGAAGAGACAGGGGGCTGAGGCGCAAGAAGCAGGGGGCTGGGGGAATTTACAAAGATTGCAAGCTCTTAAAGTGTGTTTTTAAACTATCACGACAAAATAATGTAGGCGATCGCAGTTTCAGTAGCAATACTGCTCTGTTAAGGATTTTCAAGTTGGAATTTGGTTTGGGGAAAAGGAGAAAGGGTAAGGGTTAAAGGTTTTTCCTGCCCTTTTCCCTTTAACCGACAAGTATTGATATCCGTAGCTTGCTAAATTTTTTGGTAACTAATCAAATTTTCATCTACGTAGTAAGTTGTTTCTGATAACGTAATTTTTGATTAGCGATTTTTATCAATATAAAAACCGTTTCCAAGTATTACCTGATTCTGATTGTTGAGTAAAACATACTGACATTCTCTACAGCAATGGTATGAAAATATATCTTTGTTTTTTCCTCTTCCCTGGTTTCAAGACATTAGCTGTGGAAATTGTGGATAACTTCTTTCTAATTTATGTTGAAGGGAATTTCATCACTTACTACCTGTGGAAAACTTGTGGAAAAACCCCTCAACTTTTCCACAAGGTATATATACTTAATTGAAGTTTTCACTCCAAAATATCAAGTTTTTCCCAAAATTTTCCTTAAATAATAAGTTTTTTTCCACAATCTAATAAAAATTTAATATATTTTTATACTTAACTTAATATTCAAGATGAATTACTCGACTGTCAAAGTCAAATATAGATAGTCATGCCTGTGGAAAACTGCCAGTAAACTTGCTCGTTAAATTTTAAGAGCGGCTATTTATATTAATGCGATCGCTCAGTTGACGGAGGGTATTTACTAAAGTGCGATCGCTTTCTCGCAGCTGGGCGATTTTATCACAACTGTAAATCACCGTTGTATGATCTTTACCACCAAATTCTTCACCAATTCTCGGCAAACTCAGATCTGTATGTTGCCGCATTAGATACATACCTATTTGACGCGCCCAGCTAATTTCTCTGCGCCGGGAGTTGCTTTTTAAGTCTTCTACTGCAATATCAAAATTCTCAGCCACTACCTTTAAAATTACCTCTGGGGTAGCGGCTACTTTTTCACTAGGAGTTTCTAAAACTGGGGCAATACTTTCTACTGTCATGGGTAAACCCCAAATCGAGATATAAGCCAGCGCCCGAATTAAAGCCCCTTCCAATTCGCGAATATTAGAAGTGTAATTAGAAGCAATATATTCGATTACATCTGTAGTAAGCCGAATATTTTCGTATTCAGCCTTTTTTTGGAGAATTGCCATCCTGGTTTCTAAATTTGGTGGTTGGATGTCAGCAATCAAGCCCATAGAAAACCGAGAACAAAGTCTTTCCTGAAGCCGAGGAATTTGGTTAGGAGGGCGATCGGAGGCGATGACAACTTGCTTACCCGCCTCATGTAAAGTATTAAAAGTATGAAAAAATTCTTCTTGAGTGTACTCTTTGCCTTCCAGGAACTGAATATCATCCACTAATAAAATATCAGCCGCCCGATAATGCTCTCGAAAACTTTGCATACTATCCTTACGGATGGCTGTAATTAAATCATTAGTAAACTGCTCAGTTGAGACATAAAATATTTTAGAATCAGAACAAATTTCCCAGCGATAATGGCCAATAGCTTGCATGAGGTGGGTTTTACCTAAACCAACGCCACCACATAAAAATAAAGGATTAAACTCCCTCCCCGGAGATTCTGCAACCGCCAATGATGCGGCATGAGCCATACGATTGTTAGCGCCAACTACAAAGCGTGAAAAGACATACTTAGTATTTAATTCATGGGTTTTTTGCTGAGGTTTGGGAATACTTTCGGGAATATTAGATGGTGGTGGTAATTCCCAAGGTGCTTCCCGTTCCTGCAAAGGAGACATTTCATTACCTTGAGCAACGGTAATGTAAATTTCTACAGGATATCCGAGAATATCTTGCACAACATGAGCGATGGTATTTATGTAATATTTCTGTAACCAATTACGTGCAAAAGGATTAGGTGTGCAGACTACTAAACAATTATTTTCTAATCGCTCCGCACTAGCAGTTTTAATCCAAGTTTCAAAGGTAGGACGGGATAATTCAAGCTGTAAGCGCTCTAATACCTGACTCCACAAATTGTCTAGAGGAATTTCCATGATCTACCACCTTGGCTGCTAATCGTCACAATATAAGATAAGTATCTAAACAGAATTAATTACACACATTGTTTTTTGTTCCCTGTTGACTGCTCCCTGTTCCTTGTTCCCTCTCTCGATAAATTTCATTTTGCCCAACGACTGACAAGCCAGCACCAATTTAGCATTCAGATGCTCTAGACCTGGAACCAGCTTTTAAGTTGTAATCATTTTGGGGCATACCCAGTAGGCAAGATCCTACCACCCACTGACTAACACGGAGAAGCAAAGACACATGAAGATCAACAAAAGTTGCTGTGCAGCCCAAATTATTGATACCAAAGGTTTACCCCAAAAGCAGGAAAGAAATAATATGATGTCAATGCTCTTAAAAGTCAGTTTAGTGGTATTTCTGGGAGGTTGCTCTCTTCTACCTAGCAAGACCGTTGAAAAACAAGGAACTGATGCTCAGTCACAAGTAGCACCTCAAAATCCAACTAACCCTGATCCCACAATTGCGCCACCGGCAATTTTTTCATCTTCTAACGATCCTAACTTTGTGGTGGGAGTAGTACAAAAAGTTGGCTCGGCTGTAGTTCGGATTGATTCTTCTCGAACTGTTACCTCTCAGACACCAGATGAATTTGACGATCCATTTTTTCGGCGGTTTTTTGGCGAGATACCATCTCAGCCGCGACAAAGAATAGAACGTGGTAGTGGTTCCGGATTTATTATTAATTCTTCTGGGCAAATTTTGACCAATTCCCACGTAGTAGACGGCGCTGATAGTGTAAGTGTCATTCTCAAAGATGGGCGGACTTTTAACGGTAAAGTACTGGGAGAAGATCCGGTAACTGATGTAGCTGTGATCAAAATTGAGGCGAATAACCTGCCAACTCTAGCTTTAGGTAACTCCGATGCTTTGCAACCAGGGGAGGCTGTAATCGCTATTGGTAATCCTTTAGGATTAAATAATACAGTCACATCTGGAATTATTAGTGCTACTGGTCGCTCTAGCAGTGATATTGGTGCTAGTGATAAGCGTGTTGATTATATTCAAACTGATGCAGCAATTAATCCTGGTAACTCTGGCGGCCCGTTGCTGAATGTACGCGGTCAAGTAATTGGGATGAACACAGCAATTATTCGTGGTGCTCAAGGTTTGGGATTTGCCATTCCTATCAATACTGCACAAAGAATTGCCCAAGAGTTAATTGCGACTGGAAAAGTCGAGCATCCTTATTTGGGTGTGCAAATGGTGACGCTAACACCAGAAATTCGCGACAGAATTAATAATGAATTAGGCGATCGCATTAATCTCACTGCTGATAAAGGCGTTTTATTAGTTAATATTGTGCCCCGTTCTCCCGCCGCCGTTGCTGGATTAAGAACTGGTGATGTGATTCGGAGTATTGATAGTCAGCCTGTCAATAAAATAGAAGACGTGCAAAAGCTCGTAGAAAATAGCAAAATCGGTAATCCTTTACAAATGCAAGTAGAACGAGATGGGAAAGTTACTCAAGTAGCAGTCAAACCCGCGCCTTTACCCATCCGCCGTGAAAGTTGATTGTATCTCAAAGTTTCAAATTAAATTACTAATCACGCCTAATGTGTCTGCTTATGCAAAATGCTTTGTCAGCTTGTATGAACCAACCATTATAGGTTGGGTAATGCTCGTTAATGGACTGCCAAATTAAAAAATAATCAATCACTATAGCCAGCAGGACAATTAGGGGAAGCAAGGGTAACAGGCAAGAAGAATATACAAATCTGCTTTAGTTTTTACAAATGAAATCGGAATGCTAGAGGCTGGGTAATCCCCACTTTAATATGTGGGTTTTTCAATTAAATTTGACTGCTATAATGAGTCAATAAACTTGCAATAATATATATCTTATCAATTATATTTGTTTAAATGGTAGAGATAAATATCAAAGTTTTCAATCCCATATATTTGATGTTTAAATAAGTGATTATTTATTAAGGAGTTTATTCGATGGCTGAATTAATGCCAATTATTCAATTAGGTAATCCCATACTACGCCAAACGGCTAGCTTAATTGATAATATTCAAGATGAGGTTGTACAGAACCTAATTGAAAATTTACTAGTAACTGTTGCCCAATCTAACGGTGTGGGAATTGCCGCACCGCAAATTGCAGAGTCTTATCGTTTATTTATTGTGGCTTCTCGCCCTAATCCCAGATATCCCAACGCTCCAGAGATGGCACCTACAGCAATGATCAATCCCAGAATTATTGGTCATTCTACAGAAGTAGTTAAAGGTTGGGAAGGTTGTTTAAGCGTTCCTGGTATTAGAGGTTTAGTTCCCAGATATCAAACAATTCAAGTAGAATATACTGACCGCTATGGTGAATTGCAACAGCAAGAACTCACGGATTTTGTGGCGCGAATTTTTCAGCATGAATACGATCACCTCGACGGAATTGTCTTTGTTGATCGCTTAGAAAGTACTCAGGACATGATTACAGAACAAGAATATCAACAGCGAATAGTTAATAATCTTTAATTTGTTTACCTCGTCTACTTTGAGAGTGCTGAGTTGTACAGACGCGATTAATCGCGTCTGTACAAGAGGGCGGGGGAAAAATCCCATTTCAGCTTTCATACATAGTGGTGAATTTTCATTCATTATGACTAGCTTGAACATCTGAATAGAAGAAGGGGAAAGAGTAAAAGTTTTCCCTTTTACCCTTTCCCCCTTCCCCTTTCCCCCTGAAAAACGTTTACTTTAATTGTGCTTCCCTAATTAAATTGGTACAACCCTACAGAGTTCTTTTGGGAGTTGCTGAATTACACGCTGAAAGGGAGCCGAATCTTCTAAGCCCTGGGATAAAATTAGCGAACCTTGAATAGCGATCGCAGCATCTTCAGCTCGTTGTTTAGCTAGTTCTTTATCCATACCCGCTTCAATCAACACACTGGCGATCGCATCAATCCAGCCCTGAAATAATTCTTGTACTTTACGGTGAAATACATCTCTTGCTGAACCTAGCAACAAGATGGCGAACACACATGGCTGCTTTCCTCCCTCATAAAGTTCGTTGAGGCGATCGCACATTCGCTGCAATTTTGTCACAGCATCTCCTTCACTCTGAAGAGATGGCAGGATATTTTCTACTAACCATCGTTCTAGATAATCTAGTACCGCCTCCACCATCTCATCTTTACCGCCGGGGAAGTGGTGGTAAAGGCTAGCTTTTCCTAGTCCAGTGGCTTCCGAAATCTTGGCTAGGGTTGCGCCATCATAACCATACTGCCGAAATAGCTGCAACAGACAGGGAATATAAGTCTCTTTAGGCATTTTTATAGGGTGAGCAATTATCTGTTGACATTATACCGAACGAACGGTACAGTAATTCTAGACCGAACGGACGGTACAAAAAGATTGGGACTAACTCATGATTAAGCTTTATGGTCACGAACTATCTGGTAACAGCTACAAAGCAAAATTAATGCTGTCTCTGTTGGGCTTAGATTACGAGTGGATTAAAGTTGATTTGATGACAGGAGCGCATAAAGAGCCGGAATTTTTAGAACTAAATTCCTTTGGACAGGTGCCTTTGTTAGTCGATGGCAATACAGTGTTGGCAGATGCCCAAGCCATTCTTGTATACCTAGCGCGGCAGTATGGCGGCGATCGATGGTTACCCTTAGAAGCTTTACTCCTAGCTCAGGTGATACGCTGGTTATCAACCACTGCGGGAGAAATTCGCCAAGGCCCTGAATCAGCGCGTTTGTATCATTTATTCAAAACCACTAGCATCAATATTGAAAGGGCAAATCAAAAATCAGAGTTCATTTTGACGCAACTCAACAATCACTTAGGAAATCGAGAATGGTTGGAATTAGGACATCCGACAATCGCTGATGTTGCAGTCTTTCCTTATGTTGCACTTGCGCCTGATGGCAAGATTAACTTAGAAAATTACCCAAATATCCTTAGCTGGATTGATCGCATCAAACATCTTCCTGGTTTTGTAGGAATGATTGGCATTGAAGAACCTGTTACGGTTTAGGAGTGTATTATGCCACGCAAATTTGGAGAAATTGCTTTTACACCGGAAGTACTAGCAGCTCAAGAACAACGGGGGTCGAGGCAGACCTATGAACGCTATATTGCCAATGGTTCTGCTAATGATATCATTACCCCAAAAATTGAGGAATTTATTGCTCAACTCGACGGCTTTTATTTAGGAACAGTCAGTTCCAACGGTTATCCATATATTCAGTTTCGTGGCGGCCCGCCCGGTTTTTTGAAGGTGTTGGATAAGAAGACGCTGGGCTTTGCCGACTTCACTGGAAATGTACAGTACGTTACGGTAGGTAACCTGTCGGGTAATGATAAAGCCTTCATCTTCTTAATGGATTATCGTCACCGCAAACGCATCAAGATTTGGGGAAGAAGCAAATATGTTGAAGACGATCCAGCTTTAATTGAACAGCTAAGAATGCCAGGATATCCAGCAGAAGTAGAAAGAGCGATTCTGTTTCATGTAGAAGCAATTAGCGAAAACTGTCCCCAACATATTCCTATCCGCTATTCGGTGGACGAAGTCGAAGCGATGATTGCTCCTTTACAAGCCCGCATTACACAATTAGAACAGCAACTAAGCGATCGCCTGACGGAACTGTAAAATAAATCCTGGGATGTAACAAATTCTCAGGCAGGCATGGATCATGAAAAAGCTGATTAACAAGCCAGAAGACTTTGTGCGGGAAAGCTTAGAAGGTATGGCGGCGGCTCATGCTGATTTAATTCAGGTGAGCTATGAACCAACCTTTGTCTATCGAGCCGATGCGCCCGTACAGGGGAAAGTAGCAATTATTTCTGGTGGTGGCAGTGGACATGAGCCAATGCACGCTGGTTTTGTGGGTAGGGGAATGCTTGATGCTGCTTGTCCGGGAGAGGTTTTTACTTCACCTACCCCCGATCAAATGTTAGCCGCAGCCCAGAAAGTGAATAGTGGGGCAGGTATCCTTTATATCGTCAAAAACTACAGTGGCGATGTAATGAACTTTGAAATGGCAACGGAATTAGCCCAAGGTGAGGGTATCCGAGTGCTGAATATTTTGATTGATGATGATGTCGCAGTTAAAGACAGCCTTTATACTCAGGGCAGGCGGGGTGTCGGTACAACAGTACTGGCGGAGAAAATTTGTGGTGCAGCAGCTGAGGCTGGATATGATTTGCAGCAAATAGCAGATTTATGTCGTCGAGTAAATTTGTATGGGCGGAGTATGGGAATTGCCTTGACTTCCTGTACAGTACCAGCTAACGGTTCGCCGACATTTACATTAAGCGATCGCGAATTAGAAATTGGCATTGGGATTCATGGCGAACCAGGTAGAGAACGCATCGCTGTACAATCTGTAGATGAAATTACTGAGAGTTTAGCACGAGCAATTATTGACGATACAGGCTATAGCCGGACAGTTAGAGAGTGGAATGCAGAGCAAGGGGATTGGGTAGATGTAGAACTGACAGATCCACCATTGCAAAAAGGCGATCGCGTACTTGCTTTTGTCAATAGCATGGGTGGTACTCCCCTTTCGGAACTTTATCTTGTCTATCGCAAACTAGCCCAAATCTGCGAACAGCAAGGATTGCAAATTGTACGCAATTTAATTGGCCCTTATATTACATCTTTAGAAATGCAAGGATGCTCAATTACCCTATTGAAGCTAGATGATGAAATGATTCGGCTTTGGGATGCACCAGTTAAAACCCCAAGCCTACGTTGGGGAATTTAGGGTTTGGTAATGGGTAATGGGTAAGGGGTAATGGGTAAGGGGTAAGGGGTAATGGGTAAGGGGTAATGGGTAATGGGTAAGGGGTAATGGGTAAGGGGTAAGGGGTAATGGGTAAGGGGTAATGGGTAAGGGGTAATGGGTAAGGGGTAATGGGTAAGGGGTAATGGGTAAGGGGTAATGGGTAATTGGTAATTTAAGTTTGATGTTGGTTATTTCTACCCTACCTCCTCATCCCCCTCATCTCCCTCATCCCCCCTACGCTAATAATTATTTTGCTGGCTGATCAAAACCTGAATACATTAACATCACTATTCCGTTAGCTGTATATCTACCTGGAATCTTAGATCTCACTAGGGTTTTAGTAGTATTACCCCGTGTTTCTTCAACCCATATTTGATAGCTATCTCCATCAAAAGATGCTTCAGCAATGCCAACAAAACTGGCAGAAGCATTAACAATGCGGAATAGTGGATCTTTTGGATCTTGTTTACCAGCAGCATAAACCAACCCACCTAAAAGTTCGGTTGCACCGCCTTTAATAGTTGCAATTTTAGTTTTACCTTGCTCGGTTTTAAATCCTAAAATCCAAAGTTTAGCTCCACTATTGACTATGTTAGTTTCCCTAGCACCTTCAGGATTTAACTGACGTGCCCAAATATGTTGAGCAGAATTATTGAATCTCAATTTATCCATGACAGCATCATCAATAAAGAGGTCGCCAGAGCCTGTACTTTCTAAATTCAAGTGAGTAATACTACGATAAACAATCGTCCGATTAGCAACTGTCTTCCATTTCAATTTTGAGCCAAATCCCACAAAGAAGTTTTCAATAATTAAGATGGGTTGAGTGCCGTTTTCTGCAACTATCTCTCCATTGCCTTCAATCCAACCCTCAGTTCCCGTAAATCTTTGCACTTTACCTCTAAGTCGGAGAGTACCATTAATTGTAAAAGTTCCAGTTTGGGGAACTAATACTGTAGTTGCGCCAGAATCTATAGCGGCTTGAAAAGCATCTGTATCATCTTTTTTATCATTAGGTTTTGCACCAAATTTCTCTACACTTATCCATGTTTTGGGGTTACTCCACGCTAGTTTAGGAAATTGCTTAATTGGTAGCCGTAAAGATTTTGAAGGTGAAGGAAATTCAGCCAGGATGGGGTGAGAAGTAAACTCGTCGATGACACTTTTTTTAATAGTTTTGTTGGCATTTTTGGCATTACTGGCAAGAATATCTTTGTAGCCAGAGGATACGACATTTCTGGCATAGATAAACCCAGCAGAAGTAATTGCAGAGATAGTTTTAGCTTTACCACGACCGATCAGCTTGGCATTTACTAGTGTTAATGTACTTCCTGGATCGTTACCTTCATTCGGATTTTTACCATTAATAATTGCTGGGACGGAATTAAAACTAGTGAACCCTTCAAGGCTCATTGGTTGACCGCCATTGAATATACCAGCGCTTCTTTGATTGCGAACTGTAATATTCTGTAAGGTAATACCGTTAATACCGTTATTTGTACGTATTCCAGTATCAAATCCCACAATTTCTACATCTTCAACTAGCAAGGGGCCGACTTCACCATGAGTTAGTGCTAAACCTGTTGTCCCTTGACCATCACCAGAGATGATTTTAACGCTACGTACTGCTCCTTGATTATTGGCAGCAAAATTGAGTCCTTCTGCACCTGGATTCTTCTTACCTGTATTAATAGTTAAGTTTCTTACCGAATTCCCAAAGCGTTGAGCTACCAAACTGGCTTTAAAATTTTCAGATTTGGGGTTTAAGTCTGGGTCAAAACCTGTAGAAATAACTGGTCGAGGCTGCTTAGGGTTTTGAAATTTAGGAGCAGCATCTTGGAGTTGAATAATTACTCCTTCTTTGCTTTGTCCTTGTAGCACAATTCGCTTGTAATCAGAGCGAAAACGCTCACCTGTAGCCCAATGTAAGGAATCTGAGATGTTATATACGCCATTGGGTAAATAAATAGTTTTTCCCCCACTGGGAAACTTACTCAATGCTTTTTGGATAGCCTCTGTATCATCCTGACTATCATTAGGTATCGCTCCATATTCAGGAGAAGTAACATTGATAACACCTGCATTTTCTGGATAGATAATATTCTCTTTTGGTTTGGCGATCGCAGCACCAAAGGCAGCAATCTGATTTTCACTATTTTTGCTATAGTCAACGCAAGTAGTAGTGAAGAAAGCAATTAAAAATAATAAAGGAAGTAGTTTTAAAACTAATGACCGAGGACGAATCATAAATGTATATTCCCTTGGCTAATTTACAGAAAGTCGGCAGGAAAGCACACTAATTACAGAGTGGAATCAACTGCACCCACCGACTTAGGGTATTCATGGAGCATAAGTATTATTTCTCATGCCATAAACCCGCGAAATCCACTCCTTTTATATGTAGGATGAGCTTCAGTACTTCTTACTGTTACATCTGCCAAACACACTTAGCCGTAAAAATTCGGATAGAATACTACGCTAGCTTGGCCAAATATTAGCAAATCTAGGTTTCAAAGGTTACAGATGGTAAGCAAAGAGCAGATTTTGCAATGGTTGCAGGCATTCGCCAGTGAAATAGAGCAAAATAAAGCATATTTAACCGAATTAGATGCAGCGATTGGTGATGCTGACCACGGTATTAATATGAATCGCGGGTTTCAAAAGGTAGTTAGTCAATTACCAACGGTTGCTGATCAAGATATTGGTAGCATTTTAAAAGCAGTCAGCATGACCTTAATTTCTAGTGTTGGGGGTGCAAGTGGCCCACTTTATGGAACTTGGTTTTTACGTGCTAGTACGGATGTAGCTCATAAGCAAGAACTGAATGAACAGGATTTGTTGGTATTACTTCAGGCTGGTTTAAATGGCGTGCTTCAGCGTGGTAAAGCTCAACTAGGAGACAAGACAATGGTGGATGTTCTATCTCCCGCAGTGACGGCTTTTGCACAAGCTGTAGATGAAGGTGGCGACACTGTAACAGCATTGCAGCAAGCAGTAGCAGCAGCAGAACAAAGTTTACAGGCGACAATACCGATGTTAGCTAAAAAGGGACGAGCTAGCTATTTGGGAGAACGAAGTATTGGACATCAAGATCCGGGAGCTACTTCTGCTTATTTAATGTTGAAATGTTTGTTAACAGTGGTGCAAAGTTGACGCACAAATATAAGCAATTCTGATTCGCGAGATTGAGATCCCCGACTTTTTGAAAAAGTCGAGGATCTGGGTAGCAGCGTTTGCTTAAGTAAGTGCTATTCGACTCTATTAGAATCCGATTTGTGACACAGCTAATTTGGATGCATAAAAAACTCTTGTGGGATGGGTGTCTCACCCGTCCAGGGCTGACAAGATGTCCACCCCACAAGAAAAATTATTGCAACATCTTAGCTGATTTTTATTGATGTGAAACTTATTAATTAAATATGCAGATAATAATTTTTATTAATTATTATTACAGTTTATTCATAGTAGCTGTAACAGAAAAAGCAGCATATACTGAGAATCTGAAAATTTTAAAATACCTATTTGTCAATATATTTTCTTATATTTGACCAGATTTCGGGCGTTGACAGGCTAATTTTTTTACATACTAATTTTTCTACTACTTGCTATTTCAGGAAAATTTAATGATGAGGATGCCAGCAATTTTTTTTGTAATCAGGGCAAAATCTATATTTGCTAAATTCATGAGTCCCCTGGCAACTTTAGCGATGATTTGTGGGCTGTTTTCTGCATCTGTCAAAGCCCAATCAATCACTCCGGCTAATGATGGCACTGGAACTGTGATTACTACCGAAGGCAATAAGATTGATATTAGCGGTGGTAGTTTGAGTAGCGATCGCACTAATCTATTTCACAGTTTCTCTCAATTTGGGCTAGATGCAAATCAAACGGCAAACTTTCTTTCGCAACCATCAATTCAAAATATTTTAGGGCGTGTCACAGGTAATAATGCTTCATTAATTAACGGATTGATTCAGGTTACTGGTGGCAATTCCAATTTATATTTAATGAACCCTGCGGGGATTATATTTGGTTCTGGTGCGAGTTTAAATGTCCCGGCTGCGTTTACAGCAACAACAGCAAATGCCATAGGGTTTGGTAACAACCAATGGTTTAATGCGATTGGTGCCAATAATTACGCTAATTTGATTGGTAACCCTACAGAATTTGCCTTTACCACAAGCCTGGGAGGGATTATCTTCAACGCTGGGAATTTGGCTGTGGGTGAGGGACAAGGCTTAATATTACTGGGTGGAATGGTGCTAAATACAGGGACAATTACTGCACCTGATGGTAACGTCACAATTATGGCAGTCCCTGCCGAGAAAGTTGTGCGGGTAACTCCCAGCAATAGTTTATTGAGTTTGGATTTACCTGTAGAGACAAAAACCCAAATTAACCCCCAAGCATTTTCGCCGCTATCACTGCCATCATTGCTCACTGGTGGTAACCTCAAAAAAGTCACAGGCGTAACTGTGGAAAATGGCGTGGTTAAGCTGATTAGTACGAATACAGTAATTCCTACAGATGTTGGTACAACTGTTGTTAGCGGACAAGTCTCTGTTAGTAATTCCCAAGAGTCTAATACTACACCGCAGATTAATATTTTAGGCGATCGCATTGCCCTATTAAATGCCAATATCAATGCTTCTGGCAGTAATGGCGGTACCGTCTTAATCGGTGGAGATTACCAAGGTAAAGGCACTGTTCCCAATGCAACCCATACATTTGTTAGTAGCGATAGTGCGATCGCAGCTGATGCGTTGCAAAATGGTAACGGTGGCAAGGTAATTGTCTGGGCGGATGATACAACCCGCTTCTTTGGCAATATATCAGCTAAAGGTGGTGCGATCGCAGGTAATGGTGGATTAGTCGAAACATCAGGAAAACTTTCCCTGAATGTTGCAGGTAGCAAAGTCGATGCTAGCGCCGCTAATGGACAACCGGGTATTTGGTTACTAGATCCAACCGATATCAATATCGTTACTGGTGGTAGTGGAACACCAACAGGGGGACTGTTTGACCCAGCCAATAATAGTGATATTGATCCATTAACTATTGCAACTGCCTTAGATAATGGCACAGATGTCACCATCACAACTTCCAGTGGTACAGGAGGTAATGGTGATATTACGCTAACGAATGGGATTAACCAGACAGGCGGTGGGAATGCATCTCTAACGCTGACGAGTAGGCAATTTTTCAATCCCAATTATTTAATAAACATCAATTTATCTAGTACGGGCAACTTGACGTTTAATCTCAATCAGGTGAACCCGGAGACGAATGCATCAACTGATTCAATTCAAAATGCAATTGACGCAATTGGTACAGTAGCAGGAAATAGCATCATTAACTTAGGTGCAGGCACTTACACAGGTAACACAGTCTACATTTTTGAAAAAACGTTGACAATAAATGGTGCTGGGGCAAGTAATACCATATTTGATGGTAATAATATTAACCAAGTATTTGGTATTTTCAGTCAAGGTACCGTCACCATTAATAACTTGGCAATTATTAACGGTAGAGGTTTTGGTAGTGATGGTGGTGGTATTGCTTATTTCAGTTCTAGTTCTGGCACGCTGAATGTGAACAATGTTACCTTTACTGGTAATTCGACAGCATTTGATGTAGAAGGTGGTGGCAATGGCGGCGCTATATACAGCGAATATGGCACACTGAATGTCAACAACAGCACCTTCAATAGCAATTCGGCAACCGACGGCAATGGTGGCGGCATTTACAGCTTTTATAGCACACTGAATGTCAACAACAGCACCTTCAGAGATAATTTAGCTAGTGACGGCGGCGGTGGCGGTATTTACAACATCAGTGACAATCAAAGCGGGTTGGATGTCAACAACAGCACCTTCAATGCTAATTCAGCAATCGATGGTGGAGGTATTTACAACGATGGCATTGATGGAGGCAGGTTGGATTTCAACAACACCAACTTCATTAGCAATTCGGCGACCAGCGGCGATGGTGGCGGTATTTACAACTACGATACTACAGGAAATGTCAATAACAGTACTTTTAGCGGTAATTTAGCTAGTAACGGCCGCGGTGGCGGCATTTACAACGAGGGTTTCTATATAAATGTACTAACTGTCAACAAAAGCACCTTCAATGCTAATTCAGCAACCGATGGTGGAGGTATTTACAACAACGATGGTGTCTCGTTGAATGTCAACAACAGCAGCTTTGCTAGCAATTCAGCGATTAACGGCAATGGTGGCGGCATTTACAACTTCCTTGACACATTAAATGTCAATAACAGTACCCTGAGCGGTAATTTGGCAACCGACGGTGGTGGTATCTTGAGCGACTCTCGTGCGCCAACAACGCTGAAGAACACTATTGTTGCAGGTAACACTAGTTCCCAAAATCCTGATGTTTCTGGGGTTCTGCTTGGGAGTAGTAGCAACAACCTCATTGGTGACGGTACTGGTACAACAGGTATCAGCAATGGCGTAAACGGTAATCAGGTGGGTACAGCCGCTACACCAATTAATCCTCTACTCTCTGTTTTGGGAAATTATGGAGGTTCTACGCAGACATTCGCCCTGCTACCAGGTAGTCCTGCAATCAATGCGGGAATTTCTGATACTAACATCACCACAGATCAACGTGGTATTAGCCGACCTCAAGACGCAACACCAGATATCGGTGCCTTTGAGTTAGTAGGTTATACTCTCACGCCTACTGCTGGATCTGGACAAAGTGCGATCGCAAACAATCCTTTTTCAACCTCTTTGCAGGCAAGGGTTACAGAAAATGGTTTTAATCAACCTATTCCAGGAATTACAGTTAATTTTACAGCCCCTACAACTGGCGCATCTGCCAACTTTACAAGCGGCACAACTCTCACCACTGATAGCGCTGGAAATGTGAGTATTCCAGTCACAGCCAACACCGTTGCAGGTAGCTATGCAGTCACAGCCAGTAGTGGCGTACTTACACCCGCCAGTTTCAGTTTAATTAATAACCCAGATGTGGCATCTGCCATAATCGCTACAGGTGGGACACCGCAAACTACGGTTGTGAATACTGCATTTACTAATGCCCTACAAGCGAAAGTTCAAGACCAATACGGGAATGCGATCGCTAACGCCACTGTTACCTTCAACGCACCCACAACAGGCGCAACTGCTAACTTTACTGGAAGTACTACTCTTTCCACCGATACCAGTGGAAATGTCAGCATCCCAGTCACAGCCAATACTATTGCAGGTAGTTACAACATCACTGCTAATAGTGGTTCACTCACCCCAGCCAGTTTCAGTTTAATTAATAACCCAGATGTGGCATCTGCCATAATCGCTACAGGTGGCACACCGCAAACTACGGTTGTGAATACTGTATTTACTAATGCCCTACAAGCAAAAGTACAAGACCAATACGGGAATGCGATCGCCAACGCTATTGTCACCTTTAACGCACCCACAACAGGCGCAACTGCTAACTTTACAGGAAATACCAGCCTGACGACTGATACCAGTGGAAATGTCAGCATCCCAGTTACAGCTAACACTGTTGCAGGTAGTTACAACATCACTGCTAATAGTGGTTCCCTTACCCCTGCCAGTTTCAGTTTAATTAATAACCCAGATGTGGCATCTGCCATTATCGCTACAGGTGGCACACCGCAAACTACGGTTGTGAATACTGCATTTACTAATGCCCTACAAGCAAAAGTACAAGACCAATACGGAAATGCGATCGCTAACGCCACTGTTACCTTCAACGCACCCACAACAGGCGCAACAGCGAGTTTTACAGGTAATAGCAGCCTGACGACTGATAGCGGTGGCAATGTCAGCATCCCAGTTACAGCCAATACTGTTGCAGGTGGCTACAGCATCAGCGCTAGTAGTGGTTCACTCACCCCAGCCAGTTTTAGTTTAATTAACAACCCAGATGTGGCGGCGGCAATTATCGCTACAGGTGGCACACCGCAAACTACGGTTGTGAATACTGTATTTACTAATGCCCTACAAGCAAAAGTACAAGACCAATATGGGAATGCGATCGCAAACGCTACTGTTACCTTCAACGCACCGACATCAGGTGCAACTGCTGGTTTCACAGGAAATACAACCCTAACCACTGATAGCAGTGGAAATGTCAGCATTCCAGTCACAGCCAACACTGTTGCAGGTGGCTACGCAGTTACAGCCAGTAGTGGCGCACTCACACCTGCAAGTTTCAGTTTGATTAATAATCCTGATGTTGCCTTCTCCATCATCGCTACAGGTGGCACACCGCAAAGTACTATCGTCAACACTGCATTTACTAATCCACTACAAGCAAAAGTACAAGACCAATATGGAAATGCGATCGCTAACGCCAATGTCACTTTCAACGCACCCACAACTGGCGCAACTGCTAATTTCTCAGGTAATACCAGCCTCACGACTAATAGCAGTGGTAATGTGAGTATCCCAGTCACAGCCAATACAGTTGAAGGTAATTACACAGTTACAGCTAACAGTGGCGCACTTACACCTGCCAACTTCAGTTTGACTAATAATGCTGCTTCTGAAGTTCCCACTACACCAACAGTTCCAATTGATACGCCCAATCCAGAAGTTCTGAAGAAACCGCCCTCTACACAAATACCAGTAACTATCAATTCCACACCAGAGGTTGTACTTGATACTGCTGTAGCAAATATTGAGCAAGAATACACTACTGAGTATAAAGAATACTTAGGAGAAGAAGCTAAACCTAATCTTGAAGCCCCCAACACAGCCCGTAATATTCTGCAACAAATTAGTGATGCCACAGGTATTCAACCTGCACTAATTTATGTCAATTTCATCCCTACGAGCGTTTCACCTGCAATTACACTCAAGCAGAACAAAGCAAAAATTCTACCATCCCCAAACGATCGCTTGGAATTGCTAATAGTGACTGCCCAAGGTTTACCAATTCGGAAGGTATTACCTGTAACGCGATCGCAAGTTATCGCAACAGCCCAAACCTTTATTAAGGATATTACCAAGAGTTCACGGAATAACAGCTATAAAGATCCAGCGAAAAAATTGTATGAATGGCTGATTACACCTTTAGAACCTGAACTGCAAGCACGCAAGGTTAATAATATTGCATTCATCATGGATACGGGATTGCGATCGCTCCCTGTCGCGGCCCTTTATGATGGGCAAAAGTATTTGGTAGAAAGCTATAGCGTCGGTTTAATGCCCAGTCTTAGCCTGACTGATACCAAATTTGTGGACATTAAAAAGGCTGAGGTTTTGGGTATGGGTGCATCGGAATTCCGCAACCAAAATCCTTTACCAGCAGTACCTACAGAATTAGCAACTATTACTTCCCGGTTATGGCAAGGTAATTTCTTCCTCAACGAAAGCTTTACTCTGACAAATCTGCAAAAGCAACGTCAGCAAAAACCCTTCGGCATTATTCACCTAGCTACTCACGCAGAATTTGAGCCAGGCGATCGCGGTAATTCTTACATTCAGATGTGGGATAGCCAATTGAAAATGGATCAGCTACGAAAACTGGGCTGGAACAATCCCCCTGTGCAGCTAGTGGTTTTAAGTTCCTGTCGAACTGCGATCGGAGATAAAGAGGCCGAGTTAGGCTTTGCAGGTTTTGCTGTACAAGCTGGTGTGAGAACAGCACTAGCGAGTTTGTGGTACGTGTCCGACGAAGGGACTTTGGGATTAATGAGTGAATTCTACGAAAAATTAAAAAAAGCCCCCATCAAAGCCGAAGCACTCCGCCAAGCGCAAATCGCCATGATTAAAGGTCAAGTCCGCTTGGAAGGAGGGAAACTCAAAACTTCTAATGTGAATGTGACTCTACCACCCATCCTTGCCGAACTCGGTAACCAAGAATTACGGCATCCATATTACTGGTCAGCTTTTACACTCATTGGTAACCCTTGGTAAAGGCTGAAGTGTCAAGTATAAAGTCTGAAATGTTACTCAACACTCATAAAGCTTCTAGCAATTTTATAAGCAGTAATTTATACTTCATCTTTTATCCTTTAAACTTAATACTTATTTATTTTTATGTATCTTATATTTCGTCGGTTTTGGTTGTCGGTCTTCTTGGCTGGCTTGGCATTATTTCCGAGTTTATCTGCGATCGCGCAAACAGCCCCGGTGCAAGTACCTCCTCAACCAAACCCAAATCTTGATCGCTTTCCCCAATCCCCGCCAACGCCTCAACCTTTACCAACAAATGAACAGCAGCCGACTCTACCTAACCCACCACCCACAACAACCACACCAGCAGATCCAACTGTCAATATTTCGGTTCGCAAGATAGAGGTTATTGGTAGCACCGTCTTCAGCCCCGAAGAAATTTCTACCATTACTAAACCTTTAGAAAGCCGTTCTGTAACTTTAGCGGAACTCCAGGGGGCTGTAGATCAGATTTCTGAGCTATATCTCAAACGAGGATATATTACCTCTAGAGCAATTCTCACCGAGCAGACAATTACTAATGGCGTTGTACAAATTCAGGTAATTGAAGGTGGGGTAGAAAAAATCGAAGTACTAGGAACTGAAAAAGTTAATCCTAGCTATGTTCGCAGTCGCATACAACTGGGTACTGTTTCACCTTTGAGCAAAGATAAATTAGAAGATCAACTGCGCTTACTGAAAGTCGATCCCCTGTTTAGCAACGTAGAAGCTTATCTCAAACAGGGAACAGAATTAGGGCAAAGTATTTTAACAGTGCGTGTTGAAGAGGCACCTGTTTTTTATGGTTCTGTTGGTATAGATAATTACTCACCTCCCGGTGTCGGATCTGAGCGTTTTGGTGGGTTTATTAGTAACCGCAATCTCACAGGCAATGGTGATGAAATTACCGCTTCCTACTATCGCTCAACAACAGGCGGTTCCAATGCCTATGATTTTAGATATCGCCTGCCTGTAAATCCCATGAACGGTAGTATTCAACTGCGGGTTGCACCAAGTAGCAGTAGAATTACTGACCCAGAGTTTGAAGTTTTTGGCATCAGTAGCGATACCAACTTATACGAAATTAGTTATCGCCAACCATTAATTCGCAATCCCCGTGAGGAATTTGCTTTATCTTTGGGCTTTGCTTGGCAAGATGGTCAAACATTCTTATTTAACGACACACCTACACCTTTTGGGATTGGCCCCGATGCTGAAGGTAACAGCCGCACAAGAGTATTGAAATTTGGGCAAGATTATCTCAAACGCGATTTACAAGGGGCCTGGGCACTGCGATCGCAATTCAATATCGGCTTAAATATCTTAGATAGTACTACCAACTCTGACCCCATCCCTGATGGGCAGTTTTTCAGTTGGCTGACCCAAGTGCAACGTGTACAGCGATTCTCTAAAGACAACTTGCTAATTGCCCAATTAGACTTACAACTTACCCCTGATAGTTTGCTACCCTCGCAACAGTTCGTGATTGGCGGTGGACAATCTCTGCGGGGTTATCGACAAAATGCCCGTTCTGGCGACAATGGATTTCGCTTATCTGTAGAAGACCGAATTGTAGTTGACTATAACAACTCAGGGCAGCCTACCATGCAATTAGCACCATTTATCGATGTAGGCGCTGTCTGGAACAAATCAGACAATCCCAACAAACTAACTAATCAAACCTTCTTAGCAGGTTTAGGCTTAGGTCTAATTTGGGAACCCATTCCCCACTTATCCGGTCGCTTGGACTACGCACTTCCTTTAGTTGATTTAAGCGATCGCGGTAACAATGCCCAAGATCATGGATTTTATTTTAGTTTTGGATATAACTTTTAAGGGGACTGGGGATTGGGGACTGGGGACTGGGGACTGGGGATGAGGGAGATGAGGGAGATGAGGGAGATGAGGGAGATGAGGGAGATGAGGAAGAATAAAAGACAAACACCAATGACCAATGACCAATTACCAATTACCAATTACCAATTACCAATTACCAAACCCTCACCACCAAATGATTTACTCTATTGTGTTAGTTAAACTTACGTAATTCTTCCAGCACTTATGAAACGTCGTGATTTTATTAATTGGGTGGGTTTAGGTTGGCTAGCGAGTTCTTTACCTGTTGCGATCGCAGCTTGTAGTTCCGAAACAACGACATCTACAACTGCAACTACACCTGCAACATCTGGGAATGGGGTAAAAGTTGGTACTGTTGCAGAATTAGATAAAACTGGTCAGTTGCTTTTGAAAGAATCACCTGTTGGGCCTGTATTAGTAGTTGGTAAATCCCAATCTGGAAATCTGATTGCTGTTAACCCTACCTGTACTCATAAAGGTTGCACAGTCGCCTGGAAGGAAACCGCCAAACAATTTGTCTGTCCTTGTCATGACTCGGAATTTGGGGCTGATGGCAAAGTGATAGAAGGCCCTGCGGATAAACCTCTCAAAACTTACACAGCTAAAATAGAAGGTGATTCTGTTGTTGTTCAGGCAACGTAAGGGACTTCTAGCTCAAAAATATCTTATTGCTTTTTTGACAGGGGGGACTCCTGACAGGTGTAGCTTTTTGATGTGGGCATGAATGGGCACTATGAACTACATGTTCAGGATTTTCAACTCTTAATTTGGTTTGGGGAAAGGTGAAAGGGTAAGGGTTAAAGGTTTTTTCTTGCCCCTTTTCCCCTTTCCCTTTTGCCCTTAACCAAGTTTAATCACGAATTACAAATTACGAATTAGTAATTATGTTGATAATGGCAGATTAGTTCAAAGATTGAACCTTTTTACTAAAGATTCGGTAGTAAAGCCAAGTGCTAACTTCCTTCAACGGAAACAGCAGATATGTCAGGGGATTGATGGACACAATAATATTGCGGAAGTCCCGCTTTGCTAAAAACAAAATTGCACGGGCTACTTGCGGCGCTGACATCACCCCATAAGGATTAAGTTGACTCTTAAACGGCCCCAGAATTAACTTGCGAATTATACAATCCCCATCCAAACGCTTGAGGGTAACAATATCTCCGATAGCGCGTTTACTGAGTTCATAAAGAGGACTTAAAGCCGGAGATACTTCAGCTTCGGAAGTGTTAACCCAAATTTCTTTAGTTGCTTTGGATTGCGGCCCGGTAACGGTTGCCAAAAATATATCCATCAACCGCAATGTAGAAAAAGTATTCACCTCATAAGAAGACTCAATTGCTTCTGAGGTGCGGTTAGCGTAGACATTGACACCGTGATTGATAATCAAAATATCAACTTTCTCTAAAGCAGCTTTTAACTCTGCTTCCTTACCCAATTCCCAAGCAATTACAGTTAGCTTTTCTTGAGGCTGTAGTTTTTCGGGATTGGTAGTTAAGGCTACTACCTTGGCATTATTTTTAATCAATTCAGCAGTCAATGCTTGCCCTAAAGCACCGGAAGCACCAGTTAAAGCAATGGTTTTACCTTTAAGAGATAAACCTGTTCCCAATACCGTATCTACTAAAGGAAACACACCACTGTAATAGGCGTTAACATCATCAAAATGATGTCGCCAGTGGTAAGAACGATTTACCCACCAAACCGAGGGAATAGTTTCTAATGGCCCGGGGAGGTGAGTGTAATCTGTATCAATTTTACCGAGAAAATATCGCCGGGACGCGCCATATAAAAAGGTGAAAGCATAGACTACTCCCAACCAAAAGCCCCATTGCTGTAGCAGTAAAGCCATCACAGTCAAAACTACAACCAGTAGCGTTGACTCGACAATATCATTGTATAACTGAGACTCTTGGTAAATTTTTAAAGAAACTACCGATAAATCGCGGCGATACGCCATGTGGTGCTTATTATGCCATTTACCAAGCGAGGGGACATAGTGACACAAAGCATGATAGCTATCTCTCACTATCTCTACCAACAACAGCGAGACTAATCCCCAACTAGCAAACTGCAAGCAGGTATTTACCAGATTCCAATTTATCTGTAATTGAGCCGCAATCTCAGCCCAGCTTTGTGCTAAAACATTCATCGTAATTTTTCTGTACTCGGTTTTTATCAGCGCTAGTCCCGCTATGAAGAAGTCAAAAGTCAAAAGGAGCCAGTGCGTTGCGCGGGTTTCCCGCGTTGTAGTAACTGGCGTTCAAAAGTCAAAAGACTTGATCTTCTCAGCTTTTCTTCACTTCATATTTCAGCTTTTTTGTACTAGCGCCTTGATTAACTGATCAAATAGCAGGTTAAGCACCTTAGCCATGAGTTTATCATTGACCCGTGTGAGTGGGGTTTGTAGCGGACAAGATGCGATCGCGCTTATTTTATATACTGATAGATATTTTTACATGTATTTAAATGTAAATACTAATAAGCTTCAATACATACATTTCAGTGAATGATAAATTGTAGTGGACTGACAGGCCTAAAATGAGGCATTAGATTTGATGAAATTAACCGCAGATAAACGCCGATATAGACGCGCATCGGTGTTCGCGTAGCGTCTTTGCAGGAGAAGCAGTGCCCCCTTGCGGTTCCCCGACTTTTTCGCGTAGCGTATCCGCAGGATTCACCCGGAGGGCTTTTCGCAGGGTACGCCGATGAATTTTTGCTATTGCATCAAATTAGCTGTTTTAGTCCAGTAGGGTGTGTTACGGCTATGAAAGAATTTGGGTCTTAGCGACAATGAAATTTAGCCGTAATCTCTCTTTCCAGTGAACTGTTAACAGTCAACCTTCAACACTATGAATATGGAACGCCCAATTTTATACATAGCTATTACTAACCACGGTTTTGGTCATGCTAGTCGCATGGCATCAGTCGCCGCCACTATTCAAAAGTTATGTCCAGAAGTTTTGTTAATCATGGTGACGACTGCACCGAGGTGGTTACTAGAGTGCTACATCGAAGGTGATTTTATCCATCGTCCTAGGGCTTTTGATTTGGGTGTCATCCAAGCAGATAGCTTGACAATGGATAAAGCTGCGACTTTAGACAAATTAAGAGAAATTAAGCAGAAGCAGAATTCCCTAGTGGCATCGGAAGTCAATTTTATCCGCCAAAATCGCGTCCATCTGATCTTGGCGGATATCCCCTTTCTCGCCTCTGTAATTGCTAAGGCTGCAAATATCCCCTGCTGGTCGATGAGTAACTTTGGCTGGGATTTTATCTATCGTGATTGGGGTGGGGAATTTTTGGAAATTGCTGACTGGATTAGTGAGTGTTATTCAAAATGCGATCGCCTGTATCGTCTCCCTTTCCATGAGCCAATGTCTGCTTTTTCCAATATTATTGATGTGGGTTTAACAGGTGGTTCACCCCGTTACGCTGCTGATGATTTGCGTTCCATCTGGGGTATCGCTGCACCTGTGGAAAAGACGATTCTACTGACTTTCGGCGGCTTAGGTGTGCAGCAGCTTCCTTACGATAACCTGCGCTTTTTCCCCGATTGGCAATTTATTGTATTTGATCAATCTGCCCCAGATTTACCCAATGTAGTAAAAATTACTGACCGTAAATACCGACCTGTAGATTTTATGCCGATTTGTGGGCGAGTTGTATCTAAACCTGGCTACGGTACTTTTGCGGAGGCTATTAAATTAGAAGTACCTATTGCTACTGTTACTCGTGAAGGCTTTGCGGAAGCAGCTTTTTTAGTAGAAGGATTGATAAATTATCATCCGCATCAAATCCTTACCCCATCTGAGTTTTTCCAAGGAACTTGGGATTTTCTGTATCAACCCCTGCTGCAACCAAAGCTATCCCAACCAATTGCTAAAGATGGCAATGAAGCGATCGCAAATGCTGTGATGCAATATTTTTCTATGAGTTAAGAGCGATCGCACTACACAAATCCTACTCGGCAGGATTTGCTTCCAACCAGCTAAGTAAATCCTCTAGTCCTGTAAAATCTAACAAAGCCTCGCCAAGTGCTTCTAATTGCCCTAGAGAAAGCGATTGAATGCGTTCTTGAATTTCCGGAGGTAACTCTCCCACCCGTTTTTTTACTTGCCGTAGCACTAGACTTTGTGCTTGTTCCTGTTGTCCCCGTTCGTAGCCAATACGTTCACCAGTTGTTACATAGCTCATAGTTCGCTCCTGTTCAAACTGCTTAAATTCTTCCCAAAACTCCGCTTCCAATGCTTTTGGTAAAATCATAACCCAATCAATAAATTGGTAGAGGTTACGAATATCTTTTTCTTGCAGTCCTTGTTCGTATAATCGACGGATTAAGCTAAATTTCCAAGTTTTGCGATCGCCTGGTTTTTTACTTGTCTGCTGCGTTTTTAAATGTGCCATCACAACCGTTGCAAATGGGTTATCGCTCTTCTCTAACTCTGCCCAACGGTTTTGATAATCGAGAAGTTTGACGGTGCCAAATTCAAAATTTAGCCTGGTATTGGGATAATTATAATTGTATTGATTTGGTCGCCAATTTGGTTCAGCATCGCACAGAATCGCCAAGCTAATTGCTGGTTTGCCAAATTTGTCAAATATTCGCAGATTATAAGAAAACATCCTTTGGGCAAAGTTCTCTTCCGGTCTGGCTTGAATTTCAACATGAATTAATAGCCAAATTTCTTCTCCTTGAATTTGCCAAACTTTGACCAATTTATCTGCGTATCTTCTGCCTTGTTCAGCATCACGCGCTATTTGCTGAAACTCTTTATCTAAAAATTCATGAGGACGTTCCCAGTCAATTAGTATGGCGGTTTCTGGGAAGAAAAAATGCATGGCTTGGGGAAAGTACGCTTCTAATATTTCTTTCCACGGTGAATCATTATCGGCTCTTTCTAATTCCTCAGTCATGGGGATTTTTAATTTTGCTTTTCTTCGACGGATATATTAAAGAATACTCTAGTGTCGATTATTGCCATACTAAAGATGATTTACTTACACAAATCCGCGGCGATCGCACTATGAGGATGATGCTGCTCCTAAGTTGTGTGATATATTCTCAATCAGCAAGCGAATTCTAATAGCCCCAGACTACCAAACTTCACTCGTGGTACTACGAGATTTATTTATAGGTGCTATTAATTTTGAATTTTGCGAAAAGTTGCGTGCGGGGGTTCCCCCCGTTGAGGAGGCGGTGCGTTGGGCGGGTTTCCCGACTTGTAGCAACTGCCGTCAAACTTTTCAAGACGAATTTTGAATTCGGAGCAAAGCGACGTGACTCATTACCAAAAGCTACTTAGAGTTTCCACTACTGGCAAGTCTTTTCAAAATATCACCGCAAAAATTGAAGCGATTGTTGCTGAGTCGGGGGTGGAAACTGGCCTGTGTACTCTATTTTTACGCCACACTTCCGCTAGTTTAGTGATTCAAGAAAATGCTGACCCTGATGTGCTGGTGGATTTGGCTAACTTTATGGCGAAACTTGTACCAGAATCAGGCAAGTACATTCATGATGCAGAAGGGCCTGATGATATGCCGGCGCATATCCGTTCTGCTTTGACTCATACCTCAGAACATATCCCCATTAATCGCGGCCATTTGGTGTTGGGGACTTGGCAAGGTATTTATGTTTGGGAACATCGTCAGCGCAGTCATGTTAGAGAATTAGTAGTCCACATCTCTGGATAGGGACTTTCAACTAAAGAAATATACTATAGGACTAGCCCTTTCAAGGTGTGTTATTTTGCAGCTTTTTCTGGGTTAGAATTTTAGCAGAAAGTCTACACTTAACAGCAAGGTCAGTGTAGGCAGTGTGTTATATAAACTTTAATTAAGCCCAAGTTGATTGAATGGTGTTATTCAGCCCCACCGCAGTTAATGTTCCTGCATCAAACTGACTCCAAGCATTAACCAATCCCTGGACTTGAGATTGCTGTAAACTGGCTCCACTATTACCAATTTGGAAGGTATCGATTCGTTGACTGACTCCACCAGTAAACCAATCTTGAATAATAATACTGGAAGATTGACCAACAATACTTACTTGCAAATCGGATGTCCCTGATTGCTGGAAGCGAATTTTTTCTTTCTTAGTTTGACCACTAAAGAGTAAGACATCTTGAGAAGTGTCATCACCCAGGTTACTAATAAAAGCAGTTTGTAGCTTGTTGACAGCCCCTACAGAATTGAGGAGATCGTCGCCGCCAACAACATAGGTATCATTGCCTTGAGAACCTTTGAAATTGTTCTGATGACCTAAGAGAATCAAGCGATCGCTACCATTTCCACCATCAAAGGTGTTATTACTTCCTCCACCAATAATAAAGTCACTACCGTCGCTGCCATTAATACCACCACTCACACCAACACTGAAAATAACGTCATTTCCTAATCCGGCATTGATGATGTTAGTGATACCACCAGCTAAGATGATATCATTGCCGTCACTGGCATTGATGATATTACTTTCACCACCAGCCAAGATAGTATCATTACCGCTACCGCCATAGATGATATTACTGTAACCACCAGCTAAGACGACATCATTACCTTCTCCACCGCGAATGATATTACTGTAACCACCAGTCAATATCGTATCATTGCCTGATCCAGCTTCAATGACATTACTCGCACCGACACTCAAGACAAAATCATCACCACCATCTGCATAGATGACATTGCTGTAACCACCAGCGAAGACAGTATCATTGCCTTCAGCAGCCCAAATAATGTTAGCTTTGCCGATACTGACGATAGTATCATCCCCTGTTCCACCATAGATGCCATTAATTTCACCACCTGCTACAATCCAGTCATTTCCATCACCTCCCTCAACTTTTTTATTGTTCTTACCAAAACCGATAATAATATCATCTCCTTCACCACCATCAAAGGAATTCGACTCACCCCCTGCGAAGAGAATATCTTGACCTGCATCACCTTTAAGTGAGTTCTTTTTACCTAAACCAACAAGAATGTCACTATCATCTCCTCCCTCAACTTTATTTTCTTCCCCTGCGGTAACTATAGTGTCTAATCCCATACCCCCATAAACACGATTCGTTTTACCCGCAGCAAAAACAAGGTCGTTACCATCTCCAGCCAGAATGATATTCCTTTGACCTGCTCCTAAGACCAAATCATTGCCACTTCCAGCCAACAGACCATTATTTACCCCTGCACTAACCAAAATGTCATCACCTAAACCTGCATTGACTAGGTTTAACTTTCCAGCAGTAAAGAGAATATCTCCGTTATTGTTGAAAAAGTCAAAATTATATCGAGATGCGTTGAGTGAAAATCCATCAAAATTGGGAACAGATACAGTCGGTAGAGAAAAACTAGGTACAGTCGGTAGACTAAAACTGGGAAGATAGAATTTAGGTAAACTAGGTAAAGAAAAGTCAGGTAAATCTATATCTGGTAAAGATGGTAAAGATAAGCTTGGGATGGAAAAAGTCGGTAAGGCTAACTTTGGCAAATTAGGTAACGAAAGTGTTGGCAGACTGACATTGGGAAGCTCAATCCCTGGTAAATCAGGTAAGGAAATTTTCGGGAAGGATAAATTAGGTAGAGAAATCGCCGGTAAAGAAATATTCGGTAAGGATAGATTGGGAATAGAAATATTCGGCAAAGATAGATTGGGTAAAGAATAATTGGGTAAGCCTAAATCGGGTAATGAAAAAGTAGGAAGGGAAAGGTCTGGTATCGAAAAATCAACATTAAATAAGTCAAAATCAACATCAAAGGTTAAATCAGGGATAGCTACATTAACATCAGGCACCTTGATGGCTGGCACATCGAACTTCAAAATCGCATTAAAGTTGAGATCGGGAATTATTGTCTTCAATTCGGGTAAACTAATTCCACTCAAGTCCGGCAAATCGATATCAAACAGGTCATCACCAAAGGTAAAGTTATATAATCCTCCAGTAATGACAATATCTTGACCTTTGCCAGCAACAACGGCATTGTACTGCCCAAGAGCGACCATGACATCATTTCCTGTCGCCAGTAAAGTTGCATCTACATTACCTACATTTTTGGCATCTACTCTGGAATTAAGTTGATCTGTCTTGGCATCTTTGCCAGCATTTTTCGTTTCACTGGAACCAAAGCCATTTAACCCTATTCCCAACGAGTCTCCAAAAGCAATATTACCCATTCCCGCAGCGATCATGACATCGTTATTGCCACCACCAATCATGGCATTGACTTTACCGACAGCCACCATCACATCTTTACTGTCACCCCAGGAAGTCAAAATGTTATATAAAGCACCACTAACCATCGTGGAACGACCATTGCCAACTTTAGTGACGACACTACCGATACCAAGGGAAACCATTGTGTCATTACCGTTACCAACCTTGGTGAGAGCGTTATAAGCTCCAGCAGCGACCATTGTGGTGTTCCCGTTACCAACTTTGGTAAGAACGTTCAGTCCACCAACAGCAGCCATTATGTCAATACCATCACCAGTTTTGAGAAAAACGTTACCACCGCCAAGACCGTAAATTTCATTATCACCACCGGAGTCATAGACAGCATTAGCTAAACCGCCAGTCATGACTTTATCCTTGCCAGAGCCAGAGATAATAACATTAGCTCCACCAACAGCTTCGATATAGTCACTACCCGAACCCGTCTGAATTACATTGGCTAAACCACCAGCAATGACTTTATTATTTCCAGAACCGGCATTGATGATATTTGCTCCACCGAAAGCTATGATTTCATCATTTCCCGCATATTGCTTCTGTACTGATACATATACAGGCACTTTTTCTGTGATAGTTCCAAATGGAGTGGAAATAGATACATCTTTCCATCCCACCAATTGCTGTTCCGAATAAGTCTCCGCAGAACTACCCGTAATATTATTAGCGCCGCCATCTGCTTCAATGTAATTGTAGTTACTCTTACCACCTATTTTAATTTTGTTATACCCACCGTAGGCTTTAACGGTATTATCACCTTCTCCAGCATCTATATTGTTGTATCCTCCCAAAGCTTGTACATTGTCATCGCCAGAACCAGCTAGAATTTTGTTATAACCACCATCGGTTTTAACAATATCATTACCTTCTCCAGCATCTATATTGTTGTATCCTCCCAAAGCTTGTACATTGTCATGACCAGAACCAGCTAGAATTTTGTTATAACCCCCGATGGCTTTGATCTGATCATTTCCCGCATATTGCTTCTCTACTAATCCAACTATCGGCACTTTTTCTGTGATAGTTCCAAATGAAGTGGAGATAGATACATCTTTCCATCCCACCACCTCCTGTTCCCAATAAGTCTCCTCAGAGTTAGAACCCGTAATATTATTAGCGCCGCCATCTGCTTCAATGTAATTGTAGTTACTCTTACCACCTGTTTTAATTTTGTTGTAACCACCGTAGGCTTTAACGGTATTATCACCTTCTCCAGCATCTATATCGTTATAACCACCCCAAGCTTGTACATAGTCATTATCTTGTTCTGCTACAACCTTGTTATAGCCACCATAAACATAAATACGGTCATCACCAGCCCCACCGTGAGCTTCGTTTTTACCACCGTATAGTCTAATTGTATCGTTGCCATTATCACCATAGGCTGTGTTCTCACCACCCAAGGCTTCTACATTGTCATCACCAGAACCAGATTTGACTACATTCTTACCACCGTAGGCATCAACTGTATCATTACCGTCTCCAAGGTCTACATCGTTATAACCACCCCAAGCTTGTACATAGTCATTATCTTGTTCTGCTACAACCTTGTTATAGCCACCATACACATAAATACGGTCATCACCAGTCCAGCCGTGAACCTCGTTTTTGCCACCGTATAGTTTAATTGTATCGTCGCCATCATCACCATAGGCTACGTTTTTACCACCCCAGGCTTCTACATAGTCATCACCAGAACCAGCTATGATTTTGTTGAAAGCAGCGTAGGTTTTGATGGTGTCATTACCCGAACCACCATCAATATAGTTATAAGCTCCCCAAGCTTCTATAGAGTCATTACCCGAACCCCCATAAAGCTTACTTACGCCAGAATTAGATTTGATAGTGTCATTACCCGAACCACCGTCTAGTTTGACGTAAAGTGCATAGGCTTTGAGGGTGTCATCTCCTCCATTCCCATAGGCTTCACCAACAACATCGATTTCAATACTATCGTTACCATCACCACCTTTTTTAATAACCAAATCTTTGATAGCTTTAACACCAGCATTAAACAAGTCTTCTGAGGTATCTGCAATATATTTTCCAGCATCAACTCCAGCATCGACAGCCTTGTTATATAAATCTTCTCCACCATCTACAGCATCGTTATACAAGTCTTCTCCGGTCTTCAGAACCTCATCTACGCCACTTATAACTTGTCCCACAATAAACCTCCAAAAAAATTACTATTATTTACAAGTGAAATTAAGCTAAATGCTTGATTTGAAATGACTTATGCTGTCCATCTGTAGATGGATTTTAGAGTTCCGTCAGGATTTATTTTGAGAGATTTGGCTGGTGTTCCTTTGGGGAAAATATTGTTACGTAAATCTTTGATAATTAGACGAGCATGACCGAAGGGAGCAATAAATTCAGGGAACCATAAATTGTTTCCACCCTGCCATTCATCAAGTTGCAAAACATATTTTCCTTTGAGAAATTTTTCCTCAACTTCATCAGTTAGCCATGCCCAGTTAACAAAGCCGATGGGATTTCCGTCAATTTCGTAGTAGCGAAATTGATTATGAATTAAGCTAGGGACAAATCGCTCGGAAATACTGGCAATTTTATATTTCCTATGCAGTGGAGAAGAAATCATTAAATGGGTGATTGAGCCAATCAGTTTTAAAGGTTGCTGAGTAGAAAATGAGTTTCTTACGTTACCCTCTTTGATGCTTTCGGAAAAACTGCTATTTATTGTTGGTGATTCTGATATTAAAACCATTGTTTTTACAAGATTTAGTTGTTTGATTTCAGCTATTAAGTATTAATTAATGTCTGCACAAGGAAGTATGATTGCGATCGCCCGGAACGCAACTATAGAAATCTGGGTAAGGGAGTGAATGTGTTTATTTACTCATTCAAGATAAGTTACTTCTTTAGGGTTGTGCTATCCGATTTGCGAATGATTTGTTGCGTAAAATGTCTAGTCTCCCTAATTTTCACGATGCGTAGGAGGTGAAATATAGGCTACAAAAGTCTTGCGGAGTTTTGGGAGGTTTTTATGGTCTGGGATCTGAATTTGGAGATAAACGATCCTGAGCAATATGTTAAGTTGCTACCAACTATCAGTAAGCATATACCCAATGCCAAAGATTATAAGATTTTGTGGCGGCTGGCCCAGTTAGAAAACTTTGACCTGCTCAACATTGTTTGGCAAGCTGGAAGTAGTTATACACAGGGATATAATCTCCCTGGTAAAATCGTTTTTACTTTTTTTGAAGGTGAGCATCTCTTTAAAGTAGGCTCAGAAGAATTACTGATTAATAATCAACATTTGTGTATCGCACAGCAGGGTTTAGAACATATACGCCTCAAGCATGTATCTTCTTACAGTGCTTTATCAATTTATATAGATGAATTTCGCTATTTCAGTGAACTTAGTAAATATCTGGATAGACAAATTGATAATCCTAAATTGGTGCAAGTTTTTGACCGCACCAGTGATTATGGTCGTTCGTTGTACCAAATGGTGTTGACTCTCTGGAATTTAATTGATACAAACGGACATCCCATCGCTGTGAAAAATTTGGAATTGGCGATTTTTTCTAGTTTAGTGCAAGGGCCATTTTACAAGGGTTCGGAGCGTGAGAGCGATCGCATACTTGTTCCAGAAAAAACCGCCAAAGTATCTGAAATTTCCATTGCTCGTGTACGAGAAGCCGCAGACTACATCCGAGCAAATCTGAAAAAAAATCTGACTATCGGTGAGATTGCATCTGCAATACAATGCAGTAGTCGTTCTTTACAAGTAGCCTTTGCTCGTCATTACGGTTTTTCCCCCAATGAATACTTACGTAATTGCAGACTGGAAGCTGCTCATGTCGAGTTACTCTCAGGAGAAAAAACAATTACGTCTGTGGCGCTAGAATATGGCTTTTCTAACACTGGTCGTTTTGCTAAATATTTTCAGCAATACTTTGGTAAACACCCTTCCGTGATTTTACGTAATGTAGCAAAGTGCATGACCTGATGTGATATCCTGCACAACCACTCTATTTTCTTTTTTAACTGCCTAAATCTAGCTGTAGTTCTAACACATTATTACCATCTGTAGATTGAGCCGCAGGTTGTAAAAAAATAGGGCTATCCGGAAGTGCGATCGCTCGATTAAAACGCAGTCCATCAGCAGGCGCTTTCTTTGTTGGAGTGCAATTTTGATCGCCCAAATGTACCGCAAACGTTGGAAACTCGAAACCTTATTCCAAGTTCTCACAGAAAATCTCTGCTGCGAGATTAATACACTAGGCTATCCAAAAGTGGCTTTGTTTACCTTCTGTATTGCTTTAGTCGCCTATAACGTGCTGTCTACCGTTCAGGCAGCCCTCAGAAGTGTTCATGGAACTGACAAGATAGAAGCCGAAGTTTCCAGCTACTATTTAGCCGATGAAATCAAGGGTACTTACAGAGGAATGATGATTGCGATTCCCCCTGATGAGTGGTCTGTTTTTCAGAACATAACCTTCACAGAATTATCACAAACTCTCAAATATCTGGCAGGTCTTGTCAAACTGAGAACTTTCCGCCGTCATCCGCGAGGTCTAAAGAAAGCTCGACCAAAACGAACTTACCTCAAGAACAAGCCCCATGTCTCAACTGCTAAAATTCTAACCCAGAAAAAGCTGCAAAATAACACACCTTGAAAGGGCTAGTCCTATACTATTGCTTTTTGGGCAAGGGGCAGGAATCAGAATTGCCTTCTGCCTTCTGCCCCCTGCCCCCTGCCTTTCTTGATAACTAATGCCAAATTTCAAACACCAAACAATCTATTGTGGTAATTGTGGTAATAGTGTGGCAAACTGTTTTTCTAGAGCTTTCGCATCTTGCTGAATACTGGTAAATACCTGCTGTGAAGTGGGATCGGGATTTACGTCTTCAATTCCTTGTTCGATTGCTTGTAGTGTAGAAAGTGCGATTTGGCTGGGTGGAACTTTGTCTAAGGGTACCTGTTTACCCATATCTGTATCTACAGGCCCGGGATATACGCCTACGACTAAGGTTCCTTGTGCGGCTAGTTCAGCGCGTACTCCTTGGGTGAGGGAATGTAATGCAGCTTTGGAAGCGCTATAAGAGCCAAACATTGGTATGCTCATTACAGATGCGATGGAAAGTATATTGGCGATCGCACCACCACTATTTTGTTTGAGAATTGGTGCAAAGGCGCGAATCATGTAGAGTGAGCCAAAGTAGTTAGTTTCCATTTCCCAACGTGCAATTTCTACGCTGTTGGCTTTGAAAAATCCACCTCCACTACCTACGCCTGCATTGTTAATTAATAAATTCACATCCTGGGCTAATTCGGCTACTTGGGCAATTTGCTCGGGATTGGTAATATCTAATTCTAGGGGAATAATTCTTGTGGGGTTAATTGCGACAATTTCTTTGAGAGAATCAATGTTGCGCGCCGTTGCATAGATTCGGGAAGCACCTGCATCAGATAAGGCTTTGACAAAAGCCTCACCAATCCCGCGATTAGCACCAGTAATTAGAACAACTGAATTTTTAATATTCATAATTTTAGCATTGAACAATTATCTTATCTGTGAAGGTTGGAATGGGTAATGGGTAATGGGTAATGGGGAATGGGAAAGAAAAATACAGTTTAACAATTACCAATCCCTAGTCCCCATTACCCCTTATCCCCAGAGGGGGCCCCGAGTTCCCCAATCCCCAGTCCCTAATCCCTAGTCCCCATTACCCCTTATCCCCAGAGGGGGCCCCGAGTTCCCCAATCCCCAGTCCCTAATCCCTAGTCCCCAATCCCCAGTCCCCAATCCCTAGTCCCCATTACCCCTTATCCCCAGAGGGGGCCCCGAGTTCCCCAATCCCCAGTCCCCAATCCCCAATCCCCAGTCCCCAATCCCCAGTCCCCAATCCCCAATCCCCAATCCCCAATCCCCAATCCCCTGATATTAACTAGATAGGCTGCTGTTCCACATATCGCGATGTAGTCGCCACTGTCCATCTTCTTGTTTCCAGACAACGATATACTTACCTCTATCTACCATTTGCCCATTGCGATCGCTCAACAAATATTTTCCTACTTCAATGGCTGTATTACCGTGACTTTCTACCTCTAGGGTTTCTAGGGTTGCTTGGCTAATATTCAGTCGAAAAATTGCTTCCCAGAATTCTGCAATCCCTTGTCTTGTAGCAATTAAATCGCTGTGGGTGGGGAAGATTTGAGCATCTTGTGTGTACAGGTTAGCTAAACTTGCAGCATCACCCCTGGCAAAAGTCTGCATAAAGTTCTTGTTGGCTGCGACAATTGCATCACTAATGCTGAGAGTTGTTGTAGTTATCATGGGTTGCAATTTGGATGTGATAATGAACTTGAGAATATAATTTCGGTCAAAGCCTTTTTCGCTTAGATAAGTCTATATTTTTTGCCTAGTTTCTCTAGGACATCCAATGTCCGATCAATATTTTCATAGGTGTGTGAAGCATTCAAAATAAAACGAATGCGACCTTCAGAAGGCTTAACAACAGGATAGATAATTGCGACAGAAAAAATTCCTTCTAAGAGTAAATCTCGATTAAAGGCCTGTAAAGTCTCTGGCTCAGGAATAAAGATAGGGATAATGGGACTTTGACTATGTCCTAAATCAAAACCCATTCCTGTAAGCTTTTGCCGCATGTAACTATTTTTTTGATGCAGCTGTGCGATTAATTCGGGATTAGCAGCTAATTCATCAAGTGAAGCTAAGATAGCAGCTGCATCTCCTGGGGTTAAGCAAGCTTGAAATAGGTAAGAATTAGCGCTCCATTGCAGTAAAGGTATATATTTACTTTTACAAGCAAGAAAACCACCGATGGAAGCTGTCGATTTTGACAGCGTAGACATGATAAAGTCTACTTCTTCCGTTACGCCCAGTTGATCACAGTAGCCTGCACCTTGGTGACCATAAAAACCAAATGTGTGCGCTTCATCTACGTAGAGATGAAAATTGTATTTCTGCTTGAGTTGGACAATTTCCTTTAAAGGCGCTAAATCACCACTCATAGAATATGCAGATTCGACAATAACAATGACGTTTTCGTACTGGTGCCTGTATTTTTGCAGTTTGTTTTCTAAGTCTGCAACTGAGTTATGCTTAAACGAAGCAAACTTCTTCCCAGAAAGTTTGATGCCGTCAATAATTGAAGCATGGGCTTCACGGTCGAAAAGTAAAAAATCATTGGTTCCTGGTAAAGCAGAGATCACACCTAAATTGGTGGTGTATCCTGTGGGAAACAATAAAGCCGATTCTTTACCTACTAAAGATGCAAGCCTTCTTTCTGCTTCTTTATGCAACGAAGACATACCCCCAGACAAAGCAGCAGTCCCGCTTCCTGTACCGAATTTTTGTACTGCTTCGCAGACTTTATCAATAATCTTCTGGTTTCTGTTTAAGCCAGTGTAGTGATTAATACACCAAACAATGCACTGATGCAGAGTGCCTGTAGATGGACAGACTAATTGGGTTTCTCCCCTACTACCTTCCAAGGTAAATTTGTCATAGGAATATAAACCCGCCTCAACCTGCAATTGCTTATGCTGATCAATAGCTGCAGCTATATCTTCAAAGCTAGTAATACCTTCCGACTTTAACTGTCTTTTGAGCAAACCTATTGAGGTTGATAGGCTAACTGGAGTTTTAGCTGGTGCGATCGCATTGCTAGGTGTCTGATGCTGACGTTCTATTGATAGTGTCATATTTTTGTTGCAGTTAAGTAATTATATGCAAAGAAAATGGCTAATTCTGCAAGTATCCGAAAAATTTTCAGCTTGATTTAACCCTTGATGAACAAAGGTTTGATAAATTAGTCTTGAGATTTTATGGCAGCGATCATGGCTCACAGTAGTCATTACCTGAGCGCTCATTAATACCCGCAAATAATTGGCCTATTACTCTGTCATAGCTACTAGGATTGGTTTGTAGTCAGCACTAATTTTGCTTGAGAAAGCTGCGTTCAGCTTTTGACTACAAGCGTTAATGTGTATGACAAAGTGATAGTAGGTTGTCACATCAAATCACCGTGCTTTGCTGATAAGCATTTTCAGTGGGTGTGACAACTACAAATAAACACCTAACGACAAGCTTCTCTGTGTCTAACTGTGTTGAGTGAGAATATCTGTTTCGATGCCAATCAATTTTATGCGGACTGTATAGCTAAGTTAGCACCTAGACAGCAGGTAGCTTGGGGTATTTTGAATAGGTTCCTAATCAATAAAAAATTTTTCTGTGTCCTTAATAATCCTTTTGTGCGAATTTTGACTTGCAGAATATAGCCATATAGTGAATATACCACAGCTTAAAAGAAAATTAAATTTATTCAAGTTAAAGATTCTGTATTTATACTGAGGGGTCAAATATTGCCAAAAAGCTGACTAAAGGAATCCACTGACACGATGTATTGTCAGCCTTTTGAAAGCAAATTACGAGCTAACTTAATCCAGTAAATTCTCTGAAAGTCATCACAATTACTTCAAGTAAAACAACAATCCAATACCGATGATCGCAATTCCGACACCTGCGATCGCTCTCACGCTCACCTTTTCTCCTAGCGCGATCGCAATGGGGATCACAAACAATGGACTAGTCTGCAACAGCGTTGAGGCAATACCTACAGATGTGAGTTTAATAGCTGTTTGCTGCAACCAAATTCCTAAATAAGTGCCACAAAAGGCGGCAAAGAAACTCGCTAAAATAATTCGCCGAGATTGCCAGTAGGGATAAGGAAATGCCATCTGCTGGCGACGGGAAAACCATGCCCACACTAAAATTGTCAGCACTCCAGCACTTAAGCGCAACACAGCAGCCCACAAGGGGGAAATACTGGCGTTGGCAAATGCGGCGCGGGAAAAGATGGAACCTGCGCTATTGGTGATAGTTGCTAACAAACCAAAGCCGATACCTTGCCACAGATGTGCTGAGTCAACCTCGGGAGTACCGGGAACTCGTTCTGTTACCACCCAAGCGACTCCCAAAATCGTCAGCAAAATCCCACACCAAGCGCTGACATTGAGTTGTTCATCGAGAAAAATAGTGGCAGCGATCGCTGTTATTGGTGGGGAAAGGGTTCCTAACAGTAAAACACGCCGCGCCCCTAAGTAATTAATCGCCGCCAAAAAAGCTGTATCACCCCAGCCAATACCCACCGCACCGCTAAGAAAGAGTAAGCATATCGATAAGGCAGGAATCTGCGGTAACAATTCGCCAGTAATCGCAATTGTCAGCAACAATAGTGCGATCGCAATTACTCCTTTAATCAAATTTAGCTGTATTGGCGGGATATGCTGCCCTACAAGCCCATACACCACTGAAGCCACAGCCCATAAACCAGCAGCCGCTAAAGCCGCCACTTCACCCTGCCCATTCATTGAGGATGAACTTAAAAAATTATTAAAAATAATCTGCACCCATGAAATAATGCTTGAAACTATCTCATATTACACTACTTATTTTATTAGGAAATTAGCACTCAAAGGTCGTAAGTGCTAATTTGTTACTGAATCCTAATACTAAAGATATAAACGAAAATTCTACTTATTATGGATAGCATTTGTCTAAAATTATAGTTATAATTATTGCCAATAAAACTCAAACTTCCATATAATTGATTAATAATTTGGAGGACTGGAATGACATACACTTTTAACATTGTAGGAGTATCGCCAGTTTTACAGTTTTTTAATCATCAACAAAGCCTGAAAGAACCACAAAAACCAGGTGTCGAATACGTTGGTACAAATATTTGTACTTTAGATGCCTTCTTGGAATCTATAGAACCAGTGCCACCTAAATGGAACTGGAATCTTGACCAAGTAGTTGATACTGTCATTAATTTTTGGGTAAATAATTCCGAGAGTATTGATTATTGGAAAAAGCGCTTAGGTGATGCAGGTAAGGATAATTTATTAGTAGCAAGAGTTGCGGATTTTGCCGCTTTACAAGCTGAGTTAGAATCCTTGCTGAAAAAAAATTGGTAAATATTGGACAAGTAATAAATATTAGGGCTGACGAAATTCTCGATAGCCAATTAGAGTTATTTATGCATAAACAACTCTAATTGGCATATCTATAGTGTTTCCAATACATGAATGACAGCGTAGGATGCGTTACGCTATCGCTAACGCATCCGCTTACTGTGCTAATACCAATTCAAATAATGTTTGCGACACATCAATATATTCTAGAATGCACAGCGTGCCGTGCCCCTACAATCGGTTGCATTCTTTTTTCCAATTGGTATTACTTACAGCTATTTTCAGGTAAATGAACCACAATTTTATATCTCACGCAAAGGCGCAAAGGCGCAAAGTAACAAAGAAATACAGATATCAGCCTGTGGTCTAAATACATGAAAACTGCTGTAACAAAAAACCGAACAATAATTTTGGAGGGGGATTGGGGGACGCAACCGTCACCCAATCGGGGGTTTGGGGGAGAATCCCCCAATTCTTCTAGCTTCTTTAATCAGTGATACCAAATCAAAAAATGTTCGCGACGCATCAATATATTCTAGAGGGCACAGCGTGCCGTGCCCCTACAATCTGTCGCATCCTTTTTTCAAATTGGTATAAGTTCCGCTCTATTGGATTTTTATCTTATCTCCTATATAATACTACGGTTACTTTATCAATCTATCGTATTTAAATATGCAGCCAATAACCACAAGAGTTAATTGGTTTACTTTCTATTGTTGTCAAAAAATAATAAGTATTCTAAATTTATGATTACCTAAATTTAAGTAAAGCTAAAACTTGGGCAAAATTAATCAGTTACCTCAATAAGTCATTTTCAGTGCAAATCAGGCTGATAAACGTTAGCAGAAAATCTCCATTAAACAGGGTGTAAATACCAAAAAGGGAAATATGGCACAACTTAATCAAGTAAATTCTGAAAAAAACAGACTAAAGTCAAGTTTTTTTCAGATTCCGTCTGCGCTTAAATCCGCCAATGTATGTTGTTTTGTAATTGGAGAAAGCGTATCTTTTTTCGGTTCTTGGATGACTCAATTTGCTTTAGTATGGATGGTTTATCAGCTAACCAACTCAGCCATGTTAGTTGGAATAGCAGGATTTAGCAATCAAGCTACTGGCTTAATTATTACACCCTTAGTAGGAGTATTATTAGACCGATGGAACTTAAGATATGTCTTACTAACTACACAGATAGTATCTATTGTTTTATCTGGAACTCTCACTTTTTTATGCATCAGCGAACGGATCACAGTTGAGTGGATTATTATTATTGGAATCCTTCAAGGAATTGTGAAAGCCTTTGATTTACCAGCTCGTCTGGTAACTATTCCTAGACTTGTCGATAACAAAGCAGATACTTATAGTGCCATTTCGATTCATTCTTTCTTAATTAATACAGCTAAGTTTGTCAGTCCGATGATTGCTGGTGCGTTTTTGGCAAGAATTGGAGCATCTGCCTGCTTTTTGGTAGATAGCATTAGCTATTTACCTTTTATTTCGGCAATTCTAACTGTCAAAATAAATTCCTTTTCTACTAAATCTATATCGCCCAAATATAATATTTGGCAAAATTTAAAAGAAGGGTTTATTTTTGCTTACGATTTTCTCCCGATTAAATATGTGCTAATATTACAAGTTTTGATTTGTTTTATGGTAATGACCCATGTGAACTTAATGCCAGTCTTTACAAAAGAAATCTTAAATGGCAATCCTGAAATTATGGGATTTCTCATGACAGCTTCGGCATTAGGCTCTATAGTAGCAGGTTTTTATTTAATCCTTCGTAGACAAGCTATAGGCTTAGAAAAAATCATATCAATTTCTACAATAATTCTTGGTCTCAGTTTAATGCTGTTTTCTCATGCAACTAGTTTAGAAATTTGTCTAGTGTTAATTTTTATCGTGGGGATGACTAATACTTTAACTCTAGCTGCGATTAGTAATTTTGTGCAACTAGTGCTTGTAGATGAGAATAAACGAGGTAGAGTTACGAGTATATTTACGACAGGCTTTTTAGGAATTCTACCTTTTGGAAATTTATTTTTTGGGGCTTTAGCTAGCTATATTGGAGTTGCTAATTCTTTATTATTTGGTGGAGTTTTTTGCACGTTGGGAGCTTTGTATTTTGCAAGAAAGTTACCACAAATCAAAAAAATCTTACATCCCATTTATATAGAGACAGGTTTAATCTCTCAGTCACCTGAAAGCTGATTTTGATTAATAATTTCAAAATTCAATTTACAGCTATGGCACGGATGCGTTACGCTATCGCTAACGCATCCTACATAAATTTCAAAAATCAAATATGAGTCCTATATTCCCAAATAAATAGTGGAAGCAGACACAACTAGATAGCTTATATGCTTCCACATAATTTTTCGCAACACTGTCAACTATTAGAAGATTCCCAGAAGAATGATAAAAGTTAGTCCACAGAAAGCCAGCAAAGTGATAATCATCATATTACCAATGCTGTGGTCTACATGAGCCAAGTCTTGGGTATTGTTAGCCATATTAATCGACCCGCTTCAAATAATTTTGTAATGTAATTATAGCTAGGTTGGCTTCATGTTTTTCAGCTAAAAGTAAAAATTAATCTTAGTTTATCTAAGTACAATTTAATCGCTTGATTTTAAAAATTAAAAATTAAGTTTTGTTGAGAATTTTGATCCTCAGCTTTGGTCTAGTTCTGATTTATTTACTAATTGATAGCGTCTAATCAAGTCACAGAGTAGTTTATCTGTATAGTACTAACAAAGTTTGCTGGATGTTTCTATCTGATAAAAATTTACTTAATAGATAGCGAATCCAGCAATTATATTTAGTTATGAAACAAGCAGTTCTGGAGAGCCGTTCACGTCAGGGTTCGGCACAATCAAGCATGAAAATCTATCTTTCCTATGCCCTATACCCCATGCCTATTTTCAAAACAGTACATCTCAATCTGCAATATAACCTCAATTATCAAATTCCAAAAACAAATACATTATTGTCCTAATAAATAAAATATTCTCAAACCTTTTACCAGAGAGAATTACACTGATAGCATCTGTAAAAAGTATGTAAATTTCTATGCCTTAAGTTAGAACCAAAAGTACTTAGTAATAGATACTTTAAGTAAAGTATCTAGGTTGGCCTCAATACTATGAGGATATTTGCCTATAATACTTTCCTCGGCTTGACGTTGATGTTAAAAATACACAATTATCTTGTGGAGTTGCTATGTCTGAATTGATCCAAACACTCCTAGAAAGCGAAGAAAAAAGCGATTTACGTTCCTTTATTAGTGAGTTACGTCATCAAGAAAAGAAATACTTGTTACGTAACGATATAATTAATGTTTATAGCGAGTATTGCTCCAAATACCAAAAATCAGCAGAGTTTTGCAGTTCTTCTCATTTAGGGCAATTAATTTACTATACTCAAGAAATTATTCAAGAGGACTCTAACCTCTGCTTTATTATCCGCCCCAAGATTGCCTCTCAAGAAGTTTATCGCTTAACTGAAGACCTGAAAGTCGAACAAATGACTGTGCAAGAACTCTTGGATATGCGCGATCGCATAGTCAATCGGTTTCATCCTAACGAAGGTGATTTACTAGAACTAGACTTTGGGCCGTTTTATGACTACTCTCCCACAATCCGCGACCCCAAAAATATTGGTAAAGGGGTAAACTTCCTCAACCGCTACCTATCTAGCAAACTACTCCAAGACTCCCAACAGTGGCTAGAAAACCTATTTAATTTTTTGCGCCTACATCAATATAATGGCGTGCAGTTGCTAATTAGCGATCGCATCAAATCCCAGCAGCAGCTTTCTCAACAAGTTAAGAAAGCACTCGCTTTTGTCAGTTCTCGCCCCAGTAATGAACCTTATGAAGAATTCCGGTTTAACTTACAAGCAATGGGTTTTGAACCGGGTTGGGGTAACACAGCGCAACGCACCCAAGAGACTCTAAATATTCTCGATGAATTAATCGACTCTCCCGATCCCCAAACCTTAGAAGCCTTCATATCTCGGATTCCGATGATTTTTAAAATCGTCCTCGTGTCTCCTCACGGTTGGTTTGGTCAAGAAGGAGTATTAGGACGACCCGATACTGGGGGTCAGGTGGTTTATGTCCTCGATCAGGCTAAGTCTTTAGAAACACAACTACAAGAAGATGCAAGATTAGCAGGTTTAGAGGGGCTAAACGTCCAGCCCAAAGTAATTATTCTGACCCGCCTCATACCCAATAGCGATGGTACTCTTTGTAACCAACGCTTAGAGAAAGTCCACGGTACAGAAAACGCCTGGATTTTGCGCGTACCTTTGCGGGAATTTAATCCTAATATGACGCAAAATTGGATTTCCCGGTTTGAGTTTTGGCCTTATTTAGAAACATACGCCATTGATGCTGAAAAAGAACTGCGCGCAGAATTTCACGGTAGACCAGACTTAATTGTTGGTAACTATTCTGATGGTAACTTGGTGGCGTTTTTACTAGCACGACGCATGAAAGTTACCCAGTGTAATATTGCCCATGCTTTAGAAAAATCGAAATATTTGTTCAGTAATTTGTACTGGAATGATTTAGAAGATAAATATCACTTCTCCTTACAATTTACTGCTGATTTAATTGCCATGAATGCTGCCAATTTTGTGATTAGCAGCACCTACCAAGAAATTGTCGGTACTCCTGATAGTGTGGGACAGTATGAATCTTATAAATGCTTCACTATGCCGGATTTATACCATGTTGTGAATGGCATTGAATTATTCAGTCCGAAGTTTAATGTAGTACCGCCTGGAGTGAATGAAAATTACTATTTTCCCTACACCCGTAATCAAGACCGAGTAGAGAGCGATCGCCAACGTATTAAAGAAATGCTATTTACCTTAGATGATCCTTCGCAAATCTTTGGTAAACTTGACGATCCGAACAAACGCCCACTATTTTCAATGGCACGTTTGGATCGGATTAAAAACCTCACAGGTTTAGCAGAATGCTTCGGTAAGAGTCCAGAATTACAAGAGCATTGTAACTTGATTTTAGTAGCAGGCAAACTGCGTGTAGAAGAATCAAGTGATAATGAAGAAAAAGACGAAATTGTCAAACTTTATCACATTATTGACCAGTACAATCTCCACGGTAAAATTCGCTGGTTAGGTGTGCGCTTATCTAAAACTGATTCAGGGGAAATTTACCGCGTCATTGCTGATCAAAAAGGTATATTTGTCCAACCCGCTTTATTTGAAGCCTTTGGTTTAACAATTTTGGAATCTATGATTTCTGGGGTACCCACCTTTGCCACACAATTTGGTGGGCCATTAGAAATTATTCAAGACAAAGTTAATGGGTTTTACATCAACCCCACGAATTTAGAAGAAACTGCCGAAAAAATCATAGAATTTGTCACTAAGTGTGAACATAATCCTGGCTATTGGCAGACAATTTCTCAGAAAAGTATTGAGCGAGTTTACAGCACATATACCTGGAAAATTCACACAACCAAGCTGCTTTCTTTAGCGAGAATCTATGGTTTTTGGAACTTTAGCTCCCAAGAAAAACGAGAAGATTTGTTGCGCTATATAGAGGCTTTATTCTACTTAATTTATAAGCCAAGAGCGCAACATTTATTAGAGCAGCATCAATATCGTTAATTGGTCATTGGTCATTGGTCATTTGTCATTGGTAAATACTAATAACTATTGACTCTTGTACAGACGCGATTAATCGCGTCTCTGCAATTTTTGTACAGACGCGATTAATACCAATTCTCTAACCTTGACTAAATTGTCAACTCACGCCATGTTCTATTACCAACAATTCCATCTACTATTAAGCTCCGCCGATTTTGAAATGCTTTGACAGCTGTCTCTGTTAATGGCCCAAAAACCCCATCAACTCGCATTCCATAACCATGAGAAATTAACAACTTTTGTAAGACTCTAACGGAACTCCCTGAGCTACCAAAGCGAATAATTGGTAATTGATTACTATAATTTCTAACTCTGGCTTTAACTCTCATACTGTCTGCAATTACAGTCTGATAATTTTTATCAACTAGAGTTTTTTTATTATCATTAATCGATGGCGGGGTAGCGAAGGAAGTTCCATCTGTCTCCATAAATTCTGGTGGCGTAACTCGAGCAGCTGTAATTACCTGCGATGACTGCTCTTGTATGGAATTTTCCCAGCCATTTTCTATATGAAGCGGTTGCTGCTCCGGTAAACTGGGCAATGATGGTTGTCCTGTTGTTAACACGCCTGTCATCAGCAGGCCAATTTCACTCATTATTGTTCTTTGTACTAACACCGATATTCCTTTTGACACACCAACTTGCGATTATTCCGGAATAATGCATACGGAAAATTCAAAAATCTTTTCAGGAAGTTTTCTTTAAAATTTCTTACTATTTGCATTAAAAATATGCTAATAACACAGCATTATTAAGCCTTAAGAATTTAAGGAATTGATGAGCAAGTTCTATTATTTATGAAGGAATATTATAGACGCAGTTAATCCTGATATTTTACAGTATGTTTTTAAGAGGATTATCTAAAATTTATACTAAGTAATTTTTGCGGTTTGGTGTGCAGTTAATTGATGGTTGATGGCTAAATTTTGAATTTTTCTGCCAAGTGGAATAAATATAAAAATAAGTATTGAGAGAATCTATAAAATCTAAATAAAATTACTTAATATTTCAGTGTATTTGTGTTTGTAAATAAGATGAAAACACAAATACACTCAGATAAATTTACACAGAGATTAAGAATTAGCGATATGTTATTTTTCTACGCAGCTAATGACTATTTAAGTTAACTTGCGCCAAGTATTAGAGCCTACTATGCCATCAGCTTTGATATTTCCCTGGTTCTGAAAAGCTTTTACAGCAGTCTCAGTTAATGCACCAAAGACTCCATCAATTTTCACAGAGTAACCATTACCTAATAACAGCCTTTGTAAAACTCTCACTGCATCACCTGAATCGCCAAAACGTAGAGTTGGCAAACTGAGATTAGCTGTAGCGCGTGCATTCAAAGGCTGTGATGGATTGGGAGGATTTTGCATAAGTTAAACCATATGAGCTTTCAGAGCGATTTTAACTAACAAATCCCAAATTGAGTACCAGATAAATATCACCCTGAAGGGTACTATTAACGCTCAAGAGTTCACACTATATTGCGGGTAGCTATAACCTGATGCTTGATGAATATTGAGAAGCGATCGCTCTTAATGAAAATTTAAGCGATCGCTTCTGCATAAAATGTTTGTCGGTAACTAGCCAATACCATCAATGACCGGGTGGAAGTAGAAAGCTATGCCTAATACTGTATAAGCGGCTAATAGTAAGGTTCCTTCTAACCAATTGGATTTACCATCAGAACTAATGCTATTGGCAATTAGCACGGCTACAGCTACAGCGACTAACTCAAAAGGATTGAAATCTAAATCCATCGGCTGACCGAATATCCAGCCAGCTACGACTAAAACGGGAGCAACAAATAGTGCAATCTGCATACTTGATCCCACCGCTACCGACAGGGAAAGATCCATTTTATCTTTCATCGCTACGCTGACTGCGGTGGCGTGTTCAGCAGCGTTACCTACGATGGGGACAATAATCACCCCAGTAAATAGGGCTGTTAATCCTAATTGCGATGTGGCTACTTCCAAAGAATCAACTAGCATCTCGGACTCTAGAGCTACTAAGAGCGTACATACTAGCAGTACGCCACTCCATAACCAAAGATTTGGCTTTTTATGAGGGATTTCTTCCACTTCGGCTTCTACCATACCTACATCATATAAATATGAGTGGGTTTTCATGGAAAATAGCAGCGTCAAAGCGTAGACCAAAATTAAGACTATGGCTACAGCCACAGAAAAATGTTGTAGGGTTTGGCGGCTAATCCCTTTAGAGGTAATATCCATCGCTGTGGGTAACAGAATTGCAATTACCGCCAAATTCATAGCTGAAGCATTTACCCGCGCTACAATCGGCTGAAATGTCTGTTCTTTATGACGCAGTCCACCTAACAGCATTGAAAGACCCATTACTAGCAGTAGGTTACCGATAATTGAGCCTGTAATACTGGCCTTGACCACATCCACTAGTCCAGCCTTCAGCGCTACTAAAGCAATGATTAGTTCTGTAGCATTGCCAAAGGTAGCATTTAATAACCCCCCTAATGAAGGCCCTACTACTACAGCAATTTCTTCCGTAGCGGTACCCATCCAAGCTGCTAAGGGCAAAATTGCTAATCCAGCTGTCACGAAAATTATCAAGTCTCCCCACTCCAAGAAGTGAGCTGCTAAGGAAACTGGTATAAACAATAACAAGACGAAAAAAATAAGATTTTTACCTGACATTGATCCATTTTAGTTAAGGGTATTCAGTCAAAGATGCACTGGCTCCTTAGCACTCGGTACCTAGGACTCTTCATTTTGACATCATTCTGCAGATAGTCATCAGCGTTGGTTATTAAACCCTAGTTTAAGGCTGAAGCTCTTTCCTAAGTAAGAGTACTACTTTGAACAAGCAGATTAGCATTGATTAACACTAATCACTAGATGTCGTTTGTCATTTGTCATTTGTCATTTGCGTTTGTTATTAATTTTGTGCTTCCCCATTACCAATTACCAATTACCAATTACCCATTGATATTAAGAAATGCAAAGTTTTTGAATAAAAAATTCTCAATTCTTCGTAGCTTTCAGGTTCCGAAATTGTACGGTTCTCATTCTTGAGCAAAATATGTAATATAAGGTTAAGTTTTACGTATTATTTGCAATCTCTTGTAGTAAAACTATAACTAGAGGTCGATATTTTACTGCAAAAATGCGGTTTAATATATTAAAAGACAATTAAATTTCTTGGCGCTACCTATAGTGACACCTCTTTTCTGAGATGCTTATTAAATGGTAATTATTTAATGCCTTTAGGGAAAAGGCTGTGCGATAACGCAGATTTCCCGTTATACTAAAACCGCTTTCTCAGAGATGTGGCTTAATTCCATAGTTGTTATCGGTACCGGATTTTGTATTAAAGCCCCTGAAGAAAGGTTCACAAACGAGTTTTTTAGCACAATTGCAAGTAAGTTTTTTTGATTTGGATAAATAGACATGACTTCTGCTGCTGAACTGCCAGCTAGTTCTGGCTCAACATTTTCATTACAACAAGATCCCAGACATACCCCGGATAGCGATCCCCTGAGAACGGCAACTGGTGTTTATGTAACGGTGCATGGTCATTTTTACCAGCCACCAAGGGAAAACCCATATCTAGACGCGATTGAGCGCCAACCTAGTGCAACTCCTTTCCATGATTGGAATGAACGAATTCACTGGGAATGCTATCGTCCGAATGCCTTCGCCAGAATATTAAATGACCGTGGCGAAGTCGTAGATATCGTGAATAATTACGAGTATATGAGCTTTAATATCGGCCCCACGTTGATGTCGTGGCTAGAACGCTACGATATGGAGGTTTATCAACGTATTTTAGAGGCCGATGCTAAAAGTTCCCAACGTTTGCAAGGTCACGGCAATGCGATCGCGCAAGTATACAATCACATCATCATGCCCCTGGCGAATGAACGCGACAAATACACCCAAATTCGCTGGGGTAAAGAAGACTTCCGTTCTCGCTTTGGGCGTGATCCCGAAGGGATGTGGTTAGCGGAAACTGCTGTAGACTATGCAACTTTAGAAGTTTTGGTGGCTGAAGGAATTCGCTTTATTGTCCTCGCGCCATCACAAGCACAACGTTGTCGTCTCCTACCAACGGAAAATGATCCCCATCCAGAATGGCACGAAGTTGGAGGAAGTCAGATTGATCCCACCCGTCCCTATCGTTGTTATTTAAAACCTGCACTCAGCATTGCATCTTCACCTTTGAATGCCATTTACAACAGTCATGGTATGGGTGCATTAGAAGAGGGAGAATCTTTAGCTGGTTTACCCTATATCGATATCTTCTTTTATGACGGGCCGATATCGCGGGATATGGGTTTTAGCGATGTTATTTACAATTCCCATCATCTAGCAGGACGTATCGGTTCGGCTGTGCGTGGGGATCATCGTCCCGCACAGTTGATATCTGTAGCCACAGATGGCGAGACTTTTGGGCATCACAAGAAAGGCACAGAAAAAACTTTAGCTTACGCCTTTAAGGGCGAATTTCCTAACCACGGTTGGACAGTCACCAACTATGCTCACTATCTCAGCTTGAATACACCAACTTGGGAAGTGGAATTAAAGCCAATCACTGCTTGGAGTTGCGCCCACGGTGTAGATAGATGGCAAGATGACTGTGGTTGCGGTGGGGAAGGAGGGGTTTGGCATCAAAAATGGCGTAAACCTTTACGAAATGCCCTAAATTGGCTGCGGGATCAGCTAATTGAGGTCTATGAGAAATATGGCAGACAAATATTCCGCGATCCCTGGGCAGCACGTGATGAATATATTAAAGTAATCCGCGATCGCTCTGCTGCCAATGTCAGCCGTTTTCTCAGCCGCCATCAAACTCATAAACTTACCGCCGCCGAACAAATAGATGCTTTGCGTTTACTGGAAATGCAGCGTCATGCTTTATTGATGTTTACCAGTTGCGGTTGGTTTTTTGAAGAACTTTCTCGTCCAGAAGGAACGCAGATTCTTCGTTATGCCGCCCGGGCTTTAGAATTAGCGGGAGATGTAGCGGGTGTACAGTTGGAAAAAGGCTTTATCAAACGCCTGGGTTTAGCACCTAGTAATGTTGAGCAATTTAATCACGGTGCAGAAGTTTATCGCCAACTGGTACTAACTGCCCAAATTAGTTGTAAACAAGTCGCCGCCCATTATGCGATCGCATCTTTGTTTGCTAATCATCAACCTGCAATAGCACGGAATTTCCTGTCTGGGCAAGATACTCAGGGCAATCTTTCCTCTATTTCCCAAAAACGGGTTTACTGCTACACCGCCAATGAGTTAGATTACCAACTGCAACGTATGGGATCATTAACCCTGGCAGTTGGACATTTAAGGCTAGTATCAGAAATTACTTGGGAAAGTGAAGATTTAGTTTTTGCAGTTATACACTTAGGCGGTTGGGATTTCCACTGCTGCATTCAACCATTTGCGGGTAGAAGAGAGTACAGCCAAATCAAAGAAAAGCTATTTGGCTCACTCAAACAGGCTAGTGCAGCCCAAACTATCCTGATGATGACGCAGCTATTTGGGGAAGAAAGCTTTAGCTTGCAAAATCTATTTGCCGAAGAACGCCAACGCATGATGCGCCTGTTAAGTCAGGAAACACTGACAAGATTAGACCAACTTTATACGCAAACCTATAGAGATAATTACGGGGTAATTGCCGCCTTTCATCGAGATGAACTACCTGTACCGCGAGAATTGCAAGTCGCAGCCGAAATTGCTTTAGGATATCGCTGTTTAACAACATTGCGATCGCTAGAGCAAGATATCACTGAACCTCACAGCAGTTTCAACCACATCGTAGAATTAGAAGCGATCGCCACCGAAGCCAAGTATCTACGTTGTCAGCTGGATATTCCCGACGGTAAGCAGATATTAGAACAATTAATTATGCGCTTGCTGTGGCAACTGTTGTACGATCCCAATGGTAGCTTAGACGCAGATATCCAACGCTTAGAAAGGTTGATTGATGTAGGTTATCAGCTTAACTTTGGCATCTCACTGCATCGATCCCAAGAACTCTACTTTAATTGCTTGTACAGCCAAATCATACCCCTGTGCATCGCTAACCAAGGACAAAAACATAATCGCTGCGATCGCTTACTGAAGCTAGGACAAAAATTAGGGATTGACGTGAGTGCGATCGCTAATCAGTTCGCGTAAGAGGGAGTGGGGACTGGGTACTGGGGATTGGGGAACTCGGGGCCCCCTCTGGGGATAAGGGGTAATGGGGACTGGGAAATGAGGGGGACAAAGACAGAAGAAGAAATAACTTTTGACCCTTGACTTTTAACCCTTGACCCTTACCCCTTGACCCTTGAGTACAGACGCGATTAATCGCGTCTCTCCAATTCTTAAAAAACCTAAACACTTAATCAAGCTTTAACGCATTAACTGGAACATCATCCCAATTCTCAACTATCCTCATTTGTGCTAGCCAACCAGATGCCTTTTGTGTGTCACTCAAATTTTGCTCAAATGATTCATGACAATCTTTTGCTTGAGATTCGTCACAACAGGCAATACAAGCATGAATCATGCCAGACGGATCAATTTGCTCGTTTACCCAAATAGTCATGGATTATCCTCTCTTTAAAAATGTAGCGAAGAATTCAATTTGTGATTCTAGAATATCTAGAAAATTTGAGAAATTGGTGAATATATTTGATTTGTTAACATACTCGTTCAGGTAGGCAATGAAAAATTAAATTTTGTCACAAAAAATTTAAAATAGCTAGAGCCAATGCCAGCCTATCAGTGTTTCAAAAATAACTACTAAATAGTATAGATAACAGACAAGAAATATGAGATTTTTTATACAAAATTTAGTATTACCAACAACGGAACCCTCGTTGAAAAGGGTATATGTAACCCTACTCGAATAACACACCATATTTACAAATAGCACTTACTTAAGCAAAAGTTGCTGCCCAGATCCCCGACTTGTTCAAAAAGTTGGGGAGCTAAATCTCGCTAAAGTAAGTAACATTCCACCTTATTTACAGCTTATTGCAATTGTATGAGGTAAGTAGTGATGCAAAATTAAATATACATTTGTCATTGCGAACGTAACGAAGTGGAGTGAAGCAATCACAAGGGTTTTGGGGTTGCTTCGCTTTTCTCCGAGACGCTAACGCGAACGCTCGCAATGACATAAATAATTTTGCGTGAGTACTTACAAGATCTACTGGAAATGACATTACCCAAAATATGGATGTGTTATATGTAACCAGTAAATACTTTTGTTATATCCCAATAGATTTACAATTTTTAATCTAAAATCCGTCTTGAAAAGTTTGCTCAACGGGGGGAACCCCCACACGCAACTTTTCGCAAAATCCAAAATCTAAAATTGCTACCTGGTTATCCATTAAGTTCTATAGGAATAGTAATTATAAACTCTGTACCTTCACCAAATGTAGACTTATAGTGTAGTTGACCACCATGTTTTTCAACTACAATTTGATAGCTGATAGATAGCCCCAATCCGGTACCTTTACCAACAGGTTTAGTAGTGAAAAAAGGGTCAAATAATTGCTTTTGAATATTTTTGGGAATTCCTGAACCATTATCGGCAATGCGAATAACTACTAGTTTATCATGAATTAATTCTGTCTGAATACGAATTAGGGGATATTTGGGAGAAGATTCAGGTAGCTTACAAGTTATATCGGGAAAATTAAAACTTTCAAATATAGCATCAATAGCATTAGTAATAATATTCATAAATACTTGATTAATTAGCCCAGGGTAGCATTCTACTAATGGTAAATCACTATATTCCTTAACAACGGTGATTATTTGCTCAGTTTGGTGGTTTTTGAGACGACTTTGCAAAACTAATAGAGTACTATCAATACCTGCGTGAATATCGACTTTTTTTCTTTCAGATTCATCAAGACGAGAGAAGTTTCGTAAAGCTAAAACTATTTCTTGAATACGGGTTGTACCGACCTTCATAGAATTAAGCAATTGTAGAAAATCAGCACTGAGAAAATCTAGCTCAATATCAGCGATCGCAATTTGAATTTCTGCTACTGGTTCAGGATAATATTGTTGGTATAAGTTAATTAAATCTAGTAAATCTTGACTGTAGTTAATCGCATAAACAAGATTACCTGCAATAAAGCTGACTGGGTTATTAATTTCATGGGCAATTCCCGCCACAAGTTGTCCTAATGCTGCCATTTTTTCATTTTGGAGCAATCTTGTATAGTTCTGCTTGAGATTCTGAAAACCTGCTTTAGTACTTTTAGATTCTGCCTCTACTTGTTGAAGTTGGGCAAGGGTTAAAACATGAATTTGAGAATGGGCTACAAGTAACTGATGAAAGTCTAATAGTTGATAATTCCCAGATTGACTTTCTACTATAATTGGTTCATAAACTAGTTGGGGCTTTCTTTGTAATGCGATCTGATTCGCTTCTACAATCAGCGTATCTTCAGAAATTATGCATACCTCTGGCTGGAGAAAATTAACCAGATGTTCCGTAGGGCGGGATGCAAATAGAGATAAACTATAGGGACGGCTCATATGTTCAAAAAATCTTTGCCGCGAAATCATCCCTATATATTTTTCATCTCTGGTAATGATAATTCCTGGTAATAAAGGTTCTTCCTTAAATAGAATAGTTAAATCATTTACTGTACGCGTTACCTCAACGTAAACTGACCACAGTGGTAATTCTTTCAAAGTTGAATTTAATTGTAAGTTCAACTCATGAGCAATTTTCATGCTATGCATCGCCAGCATACTTTCAATCCTTTACCGTTGAAGTAAAATTTTTGGTAATATCTTTTCTACTTAAAGACTTACCATTAAGACCAAAGAAAAACATGGGAACAGGTTTTAATGTTTTGTACAGATGAAATATCTTTCATCTAGCAGAATTGGTATCACACCCCAAACAACCATTGCCACAATTGCAAAGTTGCTCAGACCTTACAACTTATGTTTCCCTGATTCTTAGATAAAATCACAAGACTGCTAAGAAATTATTGCGGTTATGGTATTACCATATATATTAAAAATAGGTAAAAAAATTGCTAATCCTAGTAAAGGATAGCAATAATAACCGAGGTGTAAAATTATTCGTTGCGGTAGGGAATAGAGACTAAGAAATAAAAATTTATCAATGATTTAGGGGAGTTAACAAATAAAACAATATTCTAAACTTTTTACGTAATGGGCATCTTATAGGGCGCAAAATGCTTACCCCAAAACACTGATAATTGATTTTTGGAAAGACCCTATGACTGCTATAGCATAGCAGAAAATTGTAGGTCAAGCTAAAATCAAGCTGAACCAGGGGGTCTTTCAAGTAAAAAATATTCTATACCGTGTTTAGGCAGTCCCAATGAAAAAATTTCACCGCTATGCATGAAAGTCGAGGCGGGGATTTTTACTCAAAACTTTCAAGCTAGGGGAGATGAGGAAGCAGAGGGGAAAAGGGGACAAAGCAAATAACTTTTAACTTTTGACTCAGGACTCAGCACTTCCTACGCATCATCACAGAAGCATAAAAAACCTGGAGCGATCGCAATTCAACTGTCAATTACTTTATCATCGGATGTTGTAGCTTTTGGGTGTGTAACTCCTGGCATTTATGACCACTTCTGACTCTGACACTTGCCAAAAATACCTCATAAGGATAGTGAGTCTTATTCTAATAAGCGACTGCTAGACTATAGCAAGCTAATATGATTAGCCAGATAGGAGAATTGAATGGAAGGCAAAAGATTTATCCACACACTCAGGCTAGAAAATTTCCTGTCTTATGGAAGTGAAGGTGAAGAGATAGAACTGCAACCACTAAATGTATTAATTGGTTCTAATACTTCAGGTAAGTCAAATTTGATTGAAGCTATTGGGATTTTACGGGCAACTCCTAAAGATTTACCAGCAGCCTTTCGACAAGGTGGAGGTATTAGCGAGTTTCTATGGAAAGGGAACAAAGATATTCCCATAGCCAAATTTACAATATCTGTTGATTATCCTAAAGAATTAAAGACTTTATTTTATAGCATAAATTTCACCAAATATCAGCAGAAAATTGAGTTACTAGATGAGGAGATAAAAGATAAAAATTATACATATTTTGACCGCTCTGATATAGATGGAAACCCAAGTTTTACGGTTAAAGAAAAAGATATAAATGGAGTAGAAAAGCTCTATAATGAATTTTGGGATTCAGAATTACTGGAATTGGAGCAGTCAATTTTAGCTCAAGTTCAAGAAGCACGTAAATATCCAGAAATAACCTATATTCGGAATCAATTTTCTCAAATATGTATATATAGAGATTTACCTATAGGTCGTCATTGTGAACCACGAAAACCTCAACAGACTGACTTGCCAGAATATCCTCTACTAGAGGATGGTAGCAATTTAGGTTTGGTTTTAAACAACTTACAAAACCAAATAGGTAGTAGAAAAATTATCGAGAAGCTGAAAAAGTTTTATGATGCAGTTGAAGAACTAAATGTCAGAATATATGGCGGTACAGTACAGATATTTATTCGTGAAGAAGGTCTAGTTCAGCCTATTCCTGCAACTCGTTTATCTGATGGAACACTACGTTATTTATTTCTCATAGCTTTACTGCTTGACCCAACACCACCACCACTTATTTGTCTTGAAGAACCAGAAATAGGGTTGCATCCAGATATTTTACCTACTATCGCAGAAATGTTAATTGAAGCCTCTCAGAGAACACAATTGATTGTGACAACTCATTCTGATGCTTTGGTTTCTGCTTTAAGTGAATATCCAGAATCAGTGTTAGTGTGTGAACGAGATGAAAAAGGCTCTCACCTCCGCCGTCTTGAACCTGATCAACTAAAAAACTGGTTAGAAAATTATACTCTTGGTGACCTTTGGCGGATGGGTGAAATTGGTGGTAATCGATGGTAAAAGAAATTCGGATTTATATTGAAGGTGGTGGTTATGGTAAAAATACAAAAGCTTTAATTAGACAAGGATTTAGTCAGTTATTCAAACCACTTGTTGAATTGGCAAAAAGCCAACGCATTAAATGGGATATTATTATCTGTGGTTCTCGTAATAATGCTTTTCGCAACTTCAAAAATGCTATAAAATCTCATCCAGATGCTTTTAATGTGTTGCTGGTTGATGCGGAAGCACCTGTGAAAATAGATTCTCCTTGGGCACATTTAAAGTTTAGGGATAATTGGGATAAACCAGCAGGAGTTGATGATAGCCATTGCCATTTAATGGTGCAAGCAATGGAAGCTTGGTTGGTAGCAGATATTGAAACTCTCAAAAAATTTTATGGACAAGGATTTAAAGAAAATGCCATTCCCAAAAATTCTAACGTGGAGACGATTGATAAAGAAAGCTTGGAACCAATTCTAAAGTCTGCGACTCGCAGCACTACCAAAGGTGAGTATCACAAAATAAATCATGCATCCAAGCTGTTAGCATTGTTGGATTTAACTAAGATTCGCAATGCTTCGCCTTACTGTGATCGCCTTTTTACCATACTATCTGCAAAAATGGGTGTATCAGCCAACGACCCAAGCGAGTAATAAAAAAATCTAGAGCGATCGCAATTCAAGTATCAATCACGTTATCATCGGATGTTGTGGCTTTCCCGTGCGTAACTCCTAGTATTTATGACAGCTTTTGATTCTGAATTTCAGCCAACGGAATCCAATCATCCAACTGCGCCTCACTCGGACACGCGACTGGTAGACCGCAGCAAGTTGAGCAAGATGTATCAACATTATGTAGAAATGAAGGATAAGTATCTTCATGCGCTGCTGCTATATCGCGTAGGGGATTTCTTTGAAACTTTTTTCCAAGATGCTGTGACTGTATCTCGCGAACTAGAACTAGTTCTGACTAGCAAGCACGGTGGTGAAGTTGGACGGGTGGCGATGACTGGTGTACCTCACCACGCTTGGGAACGCTACACTACCCAATTGGTAGAGAAAGGCTATGCTGTGGTGATTTGTGACCAAGTAGAAGATGCTTCCGAAGCTGTGGGTTTGGTACGGCGTGAGGTAACACGCATCCTTACCCCTGGGACGTTGCTGGAAGAAGGAATGCTGAAAGCAAGTCGTAATAATTACCTGTCTGCTGTGGTAATTGCGGCTAATCATTGGGGTTTAGCCTATGCAGATATATCAACAGGGGAATTTCTCACAACACAAGGAAGTGATTTAGAACACCTCACCCAAGAGTTAATGCGTTTACAGCCTTCCGAGGTGCTGTTTCCTACGAATGCTCCCGATTTAGGTAGCATATTACGTCCGGGAGAAACTTCGCCTCATCTCCCCCAATGTTTACCGCCAGCTTTTTGTTATAGTTTGCGATCGCAAGTACCATTTTCTGCTGGAGAAGCTAGAAGTAGATTATTGCAGAAATTCAAAGTGCGATCGCTCGAAGGTCTGGGTTGTGAACATTTGCCCTTAGCTGTGCGGGCGGCTGGCGGTCTTTTAGAATATTTGGCAGATACGCAAAAAGAAAACTCCGTTCCGCTGCAGTTATTACGCACCTATACCGTCACTGATTATCTCATTGTTGACCATCAAACCCGGCGTAACTTAGAAATTACCCAAACCGTTCGCGATGGGACTTTTCACGGTTCCTTGCTGTGGGCGTTAGATAGAACGAATACCGCTATGGGCGGGCGGGCTTTGCGGCGGTGGTTACTGCAACCACTTATCGATATTAAAGGCATTCAAGCCAGGCAAGATACCATTCAAGAATTAGTCGAAAATACAGCGTTACGTCAAGATTTGCGGCAGTTACTCCGGCAAATTTATGACTTGGAACGGTTAACAGGTAGGGCTGGTTCGGGGACTGCAAATGCTAAAGATTTAGTCGCTTTGGCAGATTCCCTCTCTCGCCTACCAGAATTATCAGAGTTAGTTAGTGAAGCTTATTCTCCCTTTTTAAGGGCTTTGCAGAAAGTGCCCGCAAAATTAGAAGAGTTGGCACAAAAATTACACGCCCATATTGTCGAGTCACCACCCATACATATTAAAGAAGGTGGTTTAATTCGCTCTGGTGTAAATAATTTATTGGATGAGAGTAAAGCTACTGTAGAAGCGGATCAGCAGTGGATTGCTAATTTAGAAGTTGATGAAAGGGCGAGAACGGGCATCCCCACTTTAAAAGTAGGATTTAATAAAACCTTTGGTTACTACATCAGTATTTCTCGTGCTAAATCTGACCAAGTTCCTAGTAATTACATCCGCAAGCAGACGCTGACGAATGAGGAACGTTACATCACTCCCGAATTAAAAGAACGGGAAGCCCGAATTCTTTCCGCCCGTGATGATTTAAATCAGTTGGAATATGAGATTTTTGTCGCCTTGCGGGAAGAAGTGGGAGAACAGGCGGAAGTCATTCGCAATCTGTCGCGCGCTGTGGCGGCGGTAGATGTGTTGTGTGGTTTAGCCGAGTTAGCCGTAAATCAAGGCTATTGTCGCCCGCAAATGGTACCTGGGCGAGAAATTCAAATTGTCGATGGGCGACATCCAGTAGTGGAACAGTCTATACCTTCGGGTTTCTTTGTCCCCAACTCCACACAGTTAGGAGATGAAAGCGCTAAATTATCCTCCTCATCTCCCTCATCTCCCTCATCTCCCTCATCTCCCTCATCTCCCTCATCTCCCTCATCTCCCTCATCTCCCTCATCTCCCTCATCTCCCTCATCTCCCTCATCTCCTGACTTAATTATCCTAACTGGGCCCAATGCTAGCGGTAAGAGTTGTTATTTGCGTCAGGTAGGGTTAATTCAGTTAATGGCGCAAACTGGGAGTTTTGTGCCGGCGAGATTTGCCAAGTTGGGAGTTTGCGATCGCATTTTTACCCGTGTGGGTGCAGTCGATGATTTAGCTACAGGTCAATCTACCTTTATGGTAGAGATGAACGAAACCGCCAATATTCTCAATCATGCCACATTGCGATCGCTCGTACTTTTAGATGAAATTGGTCGCGGAACTGCAACCTTTGATGGGCTATCTATCGCTTGGGCGGTAGCTGAGTATTTAGCAACAGATATCAAAGCCAGAACAATTTTTGCTACCCATTACCACGAGTTAAACGAACTGGCAGGAATGTTAGCAAATGTGGCTAATTATCAGGTGACAGTCAAAGAATTACCCGACCAAATTATCTTTTTACACCAAGTTCAACCAGGGGGCGCTGATAAATCTTACGGTATTGAAGCGGGTAGGTTAGCGGGTTTACCAGCTGTGGTTATTAAACGAGCAAAACAAGTCATGGGGCAAATCGAAAAGCACAGTAAAATTGCGATGGGCTTACAAAATCTTGATTAGAAAGGGGCATTGGGCATGGGGCATAGGGCATGGGGGTTAGGTAATTGGTAATTGGAATGCTCTTAATTGTCATACCAATTTATACCAACTTAAAAAAAGAATGTGACAAATAGGTAGGGGCACAGCAGTGCTGTGCCCTCCGAGTGATTTATTTGTTGCCACCATTCCATGATTCCTCTACACCTTGACGGATGGCATAATTCATATGTTATTTCCATAAATTGCGGAAATTGGATGATTATAACTCATCGTTCGCGTAATCGATTCTGAAAATAAAGAATTCATCAAAATGGTTAAAAGGCTTACAACAAAAGGATTAATCGCATCAAACTTTTATCCATATACCCTTTAGAGGCGTGGTTAGTTCACAGTGCGATGACGGTGCGATCGCACCGATACATTCAGATTCCTACTGAAATCTTTGAGGGAAATCGGGTAAGTGTAAGCTTTCTATTCTGATTACCAAAACCAAAGCTATATATAGTAGGAATTTCATGGTTTTTTGGGAATTAATTATTTCCGATTTGGATTACGCGAATGGTGAGTTATAAAATCTAGATTTGTTTGTAGGATATTTTTAATTTTAATAAGAAAATTGCAAAATAAGAGGATATTGATCCAGTAAAAATAAAATAACTGTAGGGGAGCCAGTCGTGTAGGTGGGTACCCCAACTTGAACAAACTGGCGTTGTGTTATGCGCTGATTTTTATAAATTACGCCTAATGTGAATTAAAGAAGTTGAGATTGGAAAGTGAGAACATTAATCCCAAAACGTAGACGAAGCAACAAACGTAGTGTGTGAGATGCAATCTTGGCAGCAATATCCCGCTTTTGTCACTCTCCGGGAGGGCGATCGCTAGAAGCCCGATGAGGCAATCAATACAAGCTATACTATTAGAAAAAAGTTGGTCTTGTATTTGTTATTAGAAAATAATCGCGCAAACGCTTGTTATACAAAAGCTCTAGAATTCAGAAATGGCAAAAGTTTTCGGAGAGTGACAGAACAGGGATATGTACGCAAAAACCATCAACAGTTTTGTTGAGTAGGCGTTCGGGATTACGCCCAGTATTTTGAATTTCATGAAAAACGCCTTCTACACGTTGGCGAACACGACTAATAAAACGTTTCAAGGTATGAGAATGTTGAAGATGTTGGTTATCGCGGGTAAGCGTCCAGATCCGATTACCAGTGCGACGAGCGATCGCGGCCCAATACGGTTCGGATAAGTATTTTGTATCTCCCTCGTGATTTGGGAAAAGGGCAATGGGAAAAGGGGTAAGGGTAAATTCAATACTTACCCCTTTTCCCTTTCCCCCTTAACCGAACTGTATTGGCAGTCAACCGTCAACCGTCAACAATTAATATTTGAATTTCTACCACAAGTAAGACCCGCAAAGAAGCTATTATTTGCAACGATCGCACCTAATAGTATCGAGAGGACTTCATGCAAATTCAAACACCAGACTGGGTAAAGCACGCGGTTTTCTACCAAATTTTTCCTGATCGCTTTGCTAGAAGTAAACAGCCTCGCAAACGTTTATTGCATGAGGCCCGGTGGGAAGATTGGGAAGCCATGCCAACGCTGCAAGGTTACAAAGGGGGCGATTTATGGGGCATTCTGGAAGGTCTAGATTACATCCAGGATCTAGGAATTAACGCCATCTACTTTACACCCATCTTTCAATCTGCGAGTAATCACCGCTACCATACCCACGATTATTATCAGGTTGATCCGCTGTTAGGGGGTAATGAAGCTTTTAAGGGATTACTAGACGCAGCCCATCAGCGCCATATCAAAGTTGTGTTAGATGGAGTATTTAACCACTCCAGTCGCGGCTTTTTCTTTTTTCACGATGTTTTAGAAAATGGCCCTCATTCTCCTTGGGTAAATTGGTTTAAAGTTGAAGGCTGGCCTCTTTCAGCTTACAACGGAGACTTTCCTGCCAACTATGAAGGCTGGGCGGGAAATCGGGCTTTACCAGTATTTAACCACGACAACCCCGAAGTCAAAGAATATATTATGGAAATTGCCGAATATTGGATTAAATTCGGCATTGACGGTTGGCGGTTAGATGTGCCATTTGAAATTAAAACACCTGGATTTTGGCAAGAATTTCGCGATCGCGTCAAAGCAATTAATCCCGAAGCTTATATTGTGGGTGAAGTCTGGGGAGATTCCCGCGAGTGGCTAGATGGTACCCAATTTGACGGCGTAATGAATTATCTGTTTGCTGGGCCAACCATCGCCTTTGCTGCAGGTGATCGCGTAGTCTTAGATCAAGTGCAAAGCCGTGACTATAAACCCTATCCACCTTTATTTGCAGCTGAGTATGCTGCCCAAATTCAAGAAGTATTGCAACTGTACCCTTGGGAAATTCAGCTGACGCAATTAAACTTGCTAGCGAGTCACGATACCGCCCGATTACTGACAATTTCTGGTGGTGATGTAGCCAGTGTAGAATTAGCAACCCTCCTCTTGCTGACATTTCCTGGTGCGCCTAGTATTTACTATGGTGATGAAGTTGGTTTACCAGGTGCCATAGATCCTGATTCTCGCCGTGGCTTTCCTTTAGAAGCTAGCTGGAATCGTGAAATCCTCCAGACTCACCGCCAATTAATTGCCCTGCGCCACACCTACCCAGCTTTACGGACAGGCGATTACCAAGTAATTTATGCCCAAGGCGCACTGTATGTATTTGCCAGAACCTTAGGCACAGAAGAATTAATTATTGCCGTTAACACAGGTACAGCATCAACAAACGCAAATATTGACATTAATAATTTGCGTACTCAACCCAACAAGCTGGTATATGGCAATGCTGAAGTTACCTGGGATAATCCAGGAGAAACACAGCAGCTTTCCCTATCTCTTCCCCCACGTGCCGGTTGCATCCTCAGCGTCAGTTAATAACGCATAAAATAATTTTCATCACACTTATTCTTAGGGTGGGCAATTTTATCGCTCAAGCCCTTATTTTTTAAGTTATTGCCCATACCCACCCTTCTTCCCAATCCTCAGTCCCCAGTCCCCATTACCCCTTATCCCCAGAGGGGGCCCCGAGTTCCCCAGTCCCCAATCCCCAACCCCTTCTCTACCCAAAGATACATAAACATCAGTAGCTAAAAAAAACTACCATGATCCTAAGAAGCACTAACCAAAATTAATTGCATGAGTTACTATATTGCTCCTCGGTTTTTGGACAAATTAGCTGTCCATATTACCAAAAACTTTCTAGATCTCCCTGGCGTGCGAGTTCCCTTAATTTTAGGGATTCACGGACGTAAGGGAGAGGGAAAATCTTTTCAATGTGAGTTAGTCTTCGAGAAAATGGGTGTAGAAGTAACTCACATATCTGGTGGTGAATTAGAAAGTCCAGACGCGGGAGATCCAGCACGTTTAATACGTCTGCGCTATCGAGAAACCGCAGAATTAATCAAAGTGCGCGGTAAAATGTGCGTGCTGATGATTAATGATTTAGATGCGGGTGCAGGTAGATTTGATGAAGGAACGCAATATACAGTCAATACTCAGTTGGTGAACGCCACACTGATGAATATTGCCGATAATCCTACAGATGTGCAATTACCTGGCAGTTACGATTCCACACCTTTACGTCGAGTACCGATTATCGTGACAGGCAACGATTTTTCTACCCTTTATGCACCATTAATTCGGGATGGTCGCATGGAGAAATTTTACTGGGAACCCGATCGCGACGATAAGGTAGGAATAGTTGCCGGGATATTTGAACCAGATGGACTTTCCCAACGAGAAATTGAACAGCTAGTTGATACCTTCCCCAATCAATCGATAGACTTTTTTAGCGCATTGCGATCGCGCATTTATGACGAACAAATTCGCAACTTCATCCATCAAATAGGATTTGAGCGTGTTTCCCTGCGGATAGTCAATAGCATTGAAGGGCCACCAGAATTTAAAAAACCAGATTTTAGGCTATCTCATTTACTTGAATCTGGTAAATTGATGGTTGGCGAACAAAAACGAGTCGAAAATTCCCAGTTAGTTGACGAATATAATCGCCTCAATCGCGGCAAAAGTTATCAAGCTGCACCACCTGCTGCGGGGACACCAACAAATCAGCCATCAAGCAATGGTGTAAATAAAGGCGCAACTAATCACAACTTACAAAAACCAGAAACATTAAGTCCCCATTTAACCCTAGAAACACAAGAACAAATCCGGCAAATCTTAGCGCAGGGTTACACAATTAACATTGAACATGTCGATGAAAGACGCTTCCGCACAGGTTCATGGCAAAGTTGTCTCAATACCCACATTGATGCTCACTCAGATGCCATCTCAGCTTTAGAATCATGTCTAACTGAATATGAAGGCGAGTACCTACGTTTAGTAGCCATAGATCCCAAAGCCAAGCGCCGAGTCATGGAAACGATTATTCAACGTCCGAACGGAAGGAATTAAGGACTGGAAGCGGGGATGAGGGGGATGAGGGGGATGAGGGGGATGAGGGAGATGAGGGAGATGAGGGAGATGAGGGAGATGAGGGAGATGAGGGAGATGAGGGAGATGAGGGAGAAAGCACAAGTTCTAACTTCCCCATTACCCATTACCCATTACCCATTACCCATTACCCATTCCCCATTCCCCACTCCTACGCCTTCTTCGTTTTCCCACTTGGTGTTTCTTCTTTAACCGCCTTAGAACGGGTAATCGTGCTTTTACGGACGCGTTTACTTGTACGCACACCACCTGCTAATTCATATTCGTGGCTGTCTTTACCGTATCTAAAGGCGACTCCCAGTAACATTCTCTCGCAGAGGTCGCCCAAGATTTTTTCTAAATCTTGAATCTCGCTTTTATAAGCATTTAGTGTGACTAAAGCAGTATTATAAGCCAGCATTTTATTGCGTAATTTCTCTATTAGCTCTTTCATGCCTTCCAAGTTGCGATTCTCTCCAAAATCAATGTTTGGATCAATCGCATTGAGTCCGTAGGTTCTTAATTGAGCCTTTTCTAAAATACGTGATTTTTGTCTTTCGCGAGGCATAGATGTCACCGATGGTATGGTAGTCTACGGCTAGCTTGCCTTAGTGAAGGTAAATTTCGGTTCAGCAATATACGCAAATAATGTTAATTTTTATAACAAATACCTAAGTAATTTTACTATCTGGCATTTATAGGAAAATTCTCATTACCCATGACCAATGACCAATGCCCAATACTCAATGCCCCATGTAAAATGGAGTTGACGTACATTACTCGTAGCTAAAGTGTCAGACTCTCTACCTTTACGCGATCGCTACCTGGCTTTAATTGATGAAATTGTGGACACTACCCTCAAGGGCAAGATTAGCTCTGTGGAGCAGGTGTATCAAATGCTGCTCAAAGGGGTGAATCCTGGTACGGGGGAAGTGTTTGAGTTAGTGTTGAGCGATCGCTTGGGTGCGATTCAAAGCCAGGTAGATGGCGAAAAGGATGAACTGAAGAAAGCTAAGGCTACTCGGTCTTTAAGAGCCATGAAAACCATTCACAGTCAATGGCTGAGATGGCAAGAACACAACAAAGCTACAGAAGCGATCGTCTCTGCGGTGCGAGAAATTACTACAGCTGAGGCTGAGGAACGTCTAGCAACATTTCTGAGGTTTACTGACCCCAATCAAAAATATCCCCTAAATTCCCAACAGCTACAGCAATTGTCAAAATCTTTACAGCAATTTGCTCAAGCAGATTCCGATTTACAGCAAATATCCCAAGGAATGAATCGGGGTTTGGCTGCTTGGCAACGCTTGCAAGAACACTTAGTTAGTTGGATGTACGAGCAAAATCAATCACTAGGGTTTGGTGGCGTAGCCGGAGAAAGCGGCCCTTGGGCAACTTGGGCAAAGCAGGTTACTAGCCCATTACCCCAAGCATTACTGCGTACCTTAGCATTAGAGCAATCTGCCATTGAATTTGCCGCACAACAGCGCAGTATTACCCTGGGTGACTGGGTAGAGATGGCATTTATTCTGCAATATTTGCAACGGGGTTTAGTTAACTGGTTTGACCAACAACCTTACAATATCCAAGCTGGGTCAAAGTTATCAATTTCCACCTACTTGACCTTTGCGGTGCTGTGGAGTCAGTTAGCCAGTGGTTTCCAAAATGTAGCTACTGTCTACAGCAATGCTGCATCTCAAATCATGCTGCAAATTCTGCGTAACTTTGCCCTGCGTCCTTATTTTCCGCTTTACGGGGGGATTTTCGCTTCCTTTTCTGGGAATTATTTACGCGGTGCCTTAGATTATCTCGATGAACCACTGCGACAGGTAGAGAAGACCCAAGAAAAGGCGCGGATTTTGACACTTTTAGGTTATTCCCAACGAGCTTTAGGACAATACAGACGGGCAATTGACTTTCATCAACAAGCATTAGAAATAGCCAGAAATGCAGGCGATCGCGCCTGTGAAATTGCCAATCTCAACCACCTCAGCCGTACCTATGTCCAAGAACAAGATTATGTTGAGGCGATTAACAACAGCCAACGGGCATTAATTCTCAGCCGTCAAGCAGGCGATGCCTACGGCGGGCAAAGCCTACGTACAGGCGAAGCCAACGCCCTAATTAATTTAGGCTACAGCGAAGTGATGCACGCCCAAGAATTAGAGCAAGTAGAGCCAGAAACCTACGAAATGGCAATTAACTATTTGCAACAAGGCTTAAAGTTATCAGAACAATTAGGTGATATTCAAAGTAAAGCTTTGTGTTTCAGTAGTTTAGGAATCGCCTATCTTGTGATTGGGCAGCAACAGGATGCGATTAAATATTTGGAAGAAGGTTTTAAAACAGCGCAGACATCTGGTGACTTATATCTGCAAGGACGTAATTTAGCTTATTTAGCTGAAGCTTATTATCAACTGCAAAATTACGAAAAAGCAATTTACACTGGTGGTTTAGGAATGTATTTGCTAGAGCAAATTGCTTCTCGTGAATGGCGGCAACCAGCCGGATTACTAACAATTTTACAGGGACAACTAGGAACAGAAGCTTTCCAAAATTTCTTACAACAACACCGTCCCAAAATTATCGCCATTATCGGCGTAGATGGCTACGATCATATTCCCCATTTGTTAACAGTTTATCAGGACGATAGGTAATACCAATTTCAAAAAAGAAAGCGACAGATTGTAGGGGCAAGGCAATGCCCGTTGGTGTCAACTTAACGCGAAACCCGCCTTGTAGCAAGGTTTTTGCCCTCACCCCCAGCCCCTCTCCCACCGGGCTACGGTGTACACACAAGTACTCTCCGCATACGTTTCAGGGATTTCAACCCCCTTAAATTGTCATTGCGAGGAGGAACGACGAAGCAATCGCTTGGTGCTCTTATTGCTTCTCTTCGAGACGCTACGCGAACGCTTCGCTCGCAATGACAGGTTTTGAGCGATTTTTATCTGAGTTTAAAACTCCCTTCCAGGTAGGATTTCAAGACTTCTGTGTACACCGTAGGCTCCCACCGGGAGAGGGGAGCAAGAGATTTAGTTCCCCTTCTCCTCGGGGAGAAGGGGTTAGGGGATGAGGGCGCGAGGTATTATGTACAACGCCCGCCCTATATAGCTTTTAGCTTAAGTTGACACAACTGGGCAATGCCTTGCCCTCTAGAATATATTGATATTTCGCAGACATTATTTGAATTAATATTATCTTTCTCCAATCAAAGTAAACGCCGCCCAATTAACAGGCGAAGGAAATTTCTCCTTTGTTTTCAACATCGCTTGACGCAAAGCCAGCGCCTTATCTGGTTGAGTTTGCAAACTCTGATAAAACTCCACCATTAAATATTGTGTCGGTTCATCAGGTACTTGCCACAGAGAAACTAACACACTGGGAACACCCGCAGAAATTAACGATCGCGATAACCCAATTACCCCATCACCAGAAAGTTTACCTTTCCCCGTTTCACAAGCACTGAGAACAACTAATTGAGCTTTTAATTTTAAATCTAATATTTCTTCAGCTTTGAGTAAACCATTATCTTTACCCGATGGTGCAAGCGCAATCCAACTACCCAAACCCCGGTTATCATCCGCCCAACCGTGAGTAGCTAAATGAATCACATCTGCTGTTGATAACTTTTGCAGAATATTAGCTTTAGTCGCATCTTTCCCGATAATTGCTTGAGTTTTTAACATATCAGCAATTGTCTTGGCTTCTTGTTCCGCCCCTGGTAGTGGAATTAACTGTGTTGCTGGTTGATCTGGTTCTGTAGAGACTACAGGCATAGTTGGATTACCTGCAATCAGAGCATTATTATAGTTGATTGTTCTTCCCTGTCCTAATTTTTGAGTGAAATCTAATACTTGAATTGCTGGGGCGGTGAGGATGGTATGGTTTTCCAGTAAATACTTACCTTGTTCATCGCGCAAAGCTGGGAAAGGAACAAGGAATAAAGAACTTTGAGGGATGAAAATAACTCGTTCACTAGGGTTTTTTGGTAATAAATCAGCGATATCTTTAATTAAGATGTCATACAGTTTTTTTAAGGGTTTTTTACTTTTAGCAGACTGAGAATTTTGTACTGCTAAAATACCGCCAGCATTTCTACCTCTAAAAGCACCAACTCCTGTGCGAATTTGGGTAACTAGTTCATTTAAATTTGTCTTATCTTTTTGCCATAAGTATTTCAGGTCAACTTTGCGGAATGTGACTTCACCGGTTGGTTTAACAACCCAAATATAGAGCTTATATTCTTGCGATTGTTGTTTACCTGCTACTTTGAAATCATCATAAATAATAGAATATTCCACAAGGGTGGCATTTTGCTGTTTAGCAATTTGTTTAATTTCCGCAATTGTTGGTGATGAAGATGATTTATCTGCTTGTTTATTATTAGTAGATAGGCGAGATGCTAACAACTCAACAAACGCCCTAGCCCGACCACGTTCGGAAATTTCTAAAGCAGCATCAGTTTTATTTTGAGCAATGAGAACTTTTTGTAAAATTCTGTAGGTGCTACGTTGGGTATCAAAAAGATATACTTTATTGGTATCAGATAATTTTTGATTTCGCAGAGATTCTTTAACCTTAATTGCTTCATATAATGTTTTCTCTGCGGCGCTGAGATTACCTTGTTTGTAGTAAGCTAGCCCTAGATTGTTTAAAGAGTTACTCTCACCACTACTGTCTTTAATTTGTTGGGCGATCGCTAAACTCTGTTGTTGGTACTCAATAACTTTGGGGTATTCTCCTAAGGCTAGGTAAGCATTACCCAGATTACTTAAGGATTTTACCTGACCTACTCGGTCGTTGATTTGTTGGGCGATCGCTAAACTCTGTTGTTGGTAATCAATCGCTTTTGGATAGTCTCCCAAAGAATAATAAGCAGCACCGAGATTACTCAGGGATCTACCTTCTCCAAAACGGTCTTTGATTTCCCTAGCAATGACTAAACTTGAGGAATGGTAATCAATAGCTTTTGGGTATTCACCCAACTTAGCGTAAGCAAGACCAAGATTCGAGAGTACATTACTCTCAATGAATCTATCTTTAATTTCCACTGCGATCGCTAAAGTTTGCTGGAGGTAAGCGATCGCTTGTTTGTAGTCTCCTAAAGCATCGTAAGCAATACCGAGATTACCTAATGATTGTCCCTCACCTTGACGGTCTTTAACTTCAACTGCGATCGCTAAACTCTGCTGATGATACTCAATCGCTTTTTGATAGTCTCCTAAATCATAGTAAACAAGACCGAGATTACCCAGCACTGCACCCTCACCTTGACGGTTGTTGATTTCTCGGAAAATAATTAGTGCTTGTTGCCACGATTGTAATGCCGCTTCTAATTGACTAGCATCATACTGCTGACTCCCTTCTTTAAACAGTTTGTATGCTTCAGCTTTCCGCGCCTGTGGGGTTTGCGCTGACGCTTGGTTTATTCCCACAATGGCGCTGTGGTTGATGGGCGCTTGTCCAATGGTGGTGAGTAGAGTGATGAAAGTCAGAAGTGCGATTTTGTATATCTTCATCGGTGTTACTGAGGTAATCCTGTCAGTAACATATATCTCTGTGATGGCGAAGCCTATGCAGTTTTGATGAAATTTGTTTTTGGCATCAACGGCAGCAAAATAATGTTACATTACCCACATCGTTGGTTGGTAGGGGCACGGCATCCACAAACTTTCGGGTATACAAATATATTATTGGTGCCGTGCCCTCACAGATGCTGGGGAGCGATCGCCTGAACCGCAAACACACCAACAAATCGGTCAGGGCACGGCATTCATAGATTTTCGCTGATACAATATCTGATCGGTGCCGTGCCCCTACATGTTCATGAAAAAAAGCCAAAAATAAAAGGCAGGTGGTAGACTAAACCTTTTACTTTTGACTCGTGCTAACCTTTGTTGTGTTAGGGGACGTTTTACCCTACGTCATCGTGGGCAAATCTGTTAAAGAGGAAGTCTAGGGCATAGTTCCGCAGCTTATAATATTGTGGATCTTCCATGATGCGGGCGCGATCGCGTGGGCGAGAAAAAGGAATTTCTAAGACTTCCCCAATCTTTGCATGGGGGCCATTGGTCATCATTACCAATTTGTCTGCTAAAAACAGTGCTTCATCAATATCATGGGTAATCATCAGCACTGTGCAGCGATTATCACCCCAAATCTTCAGTAATTCTTCTTGTAATTCTTCTTTGGTAATCGCATCTAACGCCCCAAAAGGTTCGTCTAAAATCAGCACTTTGGGACGAATTGCCAATGCACGGGCGATGGAAACTCTCTGTCTCATACCACCGGACATTTGCATTGGTTTCTTTTCCATTGCATCAGCCAGTCCCACCATTGCCAAATGTTCCCGGACGATCGCTCGTTTTTCCTGTTCTGGCTTTTCGGGGTAAACTGCGTTGACAGCGAGATAAATATTTTCAAATGCTGTGCGCCAGGGAAGCAAAGCATAGTTTTGGAAAACCACCATCCTGTCTGGGCCTGGTTTGGTGATGGGTTTTCCTTCTAGCAGTACTTCGCCGGAGGTGGGAAAGTTAAACCCCGACACCATATTTAATAGAGTGGATTTGCCACAGCCAGAGTGACCAATTACACAAATAAACTCACCTTGTTCGACGTTGAGGTTAACGCCATCAAGTACGGTGAAGGGGCCTTTTTTGGTGGGGTAAACTTTAGAAACGTCTCTAATTTCTAGGAAAGGCTGACGGGTGCTAATTCCACCTGCGTATCCTGTTCTTTGTGCATCTCTGGGGTTTTCAGCTAGTCTTAAATTGCGGTTTTGCATAGGGATGGAGAAAGGGTGAAGTGTGAAGGGTGTAGACGCGTAGCAACTTGTCTCAGGCTAGGGTGAAGATCAAGGGAAATTCAGTTTTCAAAGGATAAAGGCGAAAACTTTATCCTTTAGCTTTTTACGCTGCTGTTCTTCTTGGTGAATCGAGGATGACTTCAGCAATGGAGAAGTCACGCTTAATTTGCAAGGTGTTGAGGTAGGATATGGGATCATCAGCGTTAAAAGGAGTCCCATCAAATAGCTGAATCGGTTGGCGAGTATAGCTAATATCCAAACCTAATTCTCTGGCTGCGGTGCTGAAGACGCGGACTCGACAAACTCTTTCTACAACTTCTACCCAATTTCTCGGGAAAGGTGTATCACCCCACCGCGCTAGTTGACTCATGATCCAAATTTGTTCGGTACGGCTGGGGCGGTTGATTGCCGACTCGGAATAAAATTGGTGATGGGCGTAATCCCGCAGTGGATGATCTAAGTCACAAGTTAAATTGTCAGGATCTTCGAGTTGAATATACTCTACATCGGTGCTGACATAGTCACGCCCGGCTGTAATCCTTCTAATTTCCTCAGCATTTTGGGGATCTGCACAGTAAACGCAAGCTTCTAGTAAGGCTTTGGTTAAAGCAATGTGGGTATTGGGATAAGCTTCCGCCCAATCTTCCCGCACACCCAGAACTTTACCGGGGTGTCCCAACCATACTTCTAAGTCTGTGGCGACGGTAAAGCCAACACCTTCCACAGCAGCACGGTAGTTCCAAGGTTCGCCTACACAATAACCGTCAATACTGGCATTTTGTAAGTCGGCGACCATCTGCGCTGGGGGAATGGTCAACATATCCACATCAATATCAGGGTCAATTCCCCCAGCGGCTAGCCAGTAACGCAGCAGCAAGTTGTGCATGGATGCGGGATGCACTACGCCCATTGTGTGGCGTTGTTCGCGGGTACGTAGCAGATATTTTTTGAAGTCTGATAAGCTTTGTACACCTTGGTCGTAAAAGCGCTTCGCTAAAGTAATAGCGTTACCGTTACGAGTCATGGTCAGAGAACTCACCACTGGTAGCGGTTGGTTTTTACGTCCGCCCAATGTTAACCACATTGGCATACCCGAAGGCATTTGAGCAGCATCTAAATAACCACCAGCAATACCATCTTCAATTCCGCGCCAGCTGGTTTCCCGCACTAAGTTGACTTCATCTAAACCATGCTTGGCAAAAAAGCCTTTTTCTTTGGCAATCGCTAGAGGGGCGCAAGCGGTGAGGGGTAAGAAGCCAATTTCTAAGTTGACTTTTTCTAAGCCATGACGGGAAATATTCGCAGTTTTCCTCGCCCGAATTTTCTTAATGCGTTTCTGCTGGTTGAGGAAGTAAATCATCTCACTCCGCAGACGGTAGTAGCTAGGATGTTCTACTACTTCCATGCGCTTGCGGGGTCTGGGGATATCTACTTCTAAGATGTCACCAATTTTCGATTCGGGGCCATTGGTCAACATCACAATTCTGTCAGATAGCAATACTGCTTCATCTACGTCATGGGTAACCATTACCGCCGTGACTTGATTTTCTTCGCAGATTTGCATTAATTGTTCTTGCAAGTTCCCCCTAGTTAATGCATCCAACGCACCGAAGGGTTCATCTAGCAATAATAGTTTAGGACGAATTGCCAAAGCCCGCGCGATCGCTACCCGTTGTTTTTGTCCCCCTGATAACATTCCCGGCTGTTTATCAGCATGGGGACGCAAACCCACCATATCTATATGCTTCTCGACAACGGCTTTGCGTTCTGCCGCCGGCATTCCCTTCATCACTGAATCTACAGCCAAGGCGATATTTTCTCTCACTGTCCGCCAAGGTAGTAGGGAATAATTTTGGAATACTACCATCCGGTCTGGGCCTGGTCTGGTAATTCTTTGTCCTTCTAAAGTCACCACACCGTCAGATGGTAAATCTAAACCTGCAATCATATTTAACAGAGTAGATTTACCACAACCGGAGTGACCAATTAAAGAAACAAACTCACCTTTTCTAATTTGTAAGTCAATTCCTTTAAGAGCAATATACTGACCACCACCAGTTAACTCAAAAACCTTATCAATTTGATCAACAGCAACGAATACGCTCATTTGTTATTTGTCCTTTGTTATTTGTCCTTGGTCATTTGTTGTTTGTTATTTGTCCTTGGTCATTTGTCCTTTGCTAATGACTAATGACCAATGACTAATGACTAATGACTACTTCTGTTCTGCAGGTAAAATTAGGTTTTGCACCCAAGCCATTAATTTATCGAGTAGTAGACCAACAACACCGATATAAACTAGAGCCAAAATAACTTCGCTGACGTTGTTGTTTTGATAAGCATCCCAGATGAAGAAGCCAATTCCCACAATACCGGACATGACGATTTCTGCCGCGATAATCGCTAACCAAGCCAAACCAATTGCAATTCTTAAACCTGTGAAAATGTAGGGTAAAGCAGCAGGAATTAAGATATTGGTGAAGTATTCTTTGCGGCTCAATTGCAGAACTTTAGCAACGTTGTTGTAATCTTGGGGAATTTGAGTTACACCCACAGCGGTGTTAATTAATATCGGCCAAATTGCTGTGATGAAGATTACGAATAAAGCTGCTGGTTCGTTTTGGCGTAATGCTGCTAAGGAAATTGGTACCCAAGCTAGAGGAGGTACAGTCCGTAATAGTTGGAAGATGGGGTCTAAAGCTTTAGACATGGTTTTATTAACCCCAATCAAAATGCCCAAAGCAATACCAACAACTGCCGCTAGTGTGTAACTAATTGCAACCCGTTGGAGACTTGCCCAAATCTGCCAGAAAAGACCTTTATCTGTGCCACCTTTATCGTAGAAAGGATACAAAATCAATAGCCAAGTATCTGAAATCACCTGAATTGGCCCTGGTAAGGTTGCGCCAGGAGTCCAAGCAAATAGTTGCCACACAACCAGAAAGATAATAATTGCGATCGCTGGCGGTACAATATTGGGAAATTGCTTTTGCAGACGGGATATAAAGCTATTATCTAATCTAGGACTTGCAGGGCGCTTTTGGGCAATAGTCATAAGATTTTATCTCCTCTAAATTGGGTACTTGGCGTTGAGTGTTTGGTGTTTGGTTTTTGATATTTGTTATTGGTAATTAAGAAAATTCACCAATAACTTTTGACTTTTAGACGCGATTAATATCGTTTTGAGTACAGACGTGATTAATCGCGCTTTGAGTACAGACGCGATTAATCGCGTCTCTACAACTTTAGATGCTCACTTTTTTAATCTTGAGGCTCTTGAGATATTCCTCTGGTTTTTCGGGGTCAAACTTGCTGCCATCAAAAAATTCTTCCACACCACGAGATGTATTTGTAGGAATATCTGCTGCTGCAATTCCTAATTCTTTAGCAGCTTCTTTCCAAATATCTTCGCGGTTAACTTTATTGATTAATTCTTTGGCTTTTGCACCATTATTGGCAATGTAATCTTTCGGTAAGAATCCCCAACGTACGTTTTCTGTGATAAACCATAAATCATGGCTCTTGTAGGGATAAGAAACGCTACCTTTTTCATCTTTCCAGTAGTAAGCCGCCATTGTTTTATCATCAATTTTGCGGCCATCACCCATATCATATTTACCTTGATATGGATCTGCCAAAATTTCGGGTGAGGGGAGGTTGAAATAATTTCTGCCGGCGAGAATTTGCGCTGCTTCTTTGCGGTTATCAAAATTATCCAACCACTGCTGCGCTTCCATAATACCTTTGAGTATTGCTTTGGTGGCTTTGGGATGTTTGTCTACCCAATCGGCTCTCATCGCCAAGTATTCTTCAGGATGATTCTTCCAAATCTCTGCGGTTAATGCAGCCATGTAGCCAATTTTGTCTGTGACGATGCGGAAAGGCCAGGGGTCACCAGTACTGAATGCATCCATCGTTCCTGTCTTCATGTTGGCGACAGTTTGCGCCGCAGGTACGGTGAGCAACTTCACGTCTGCATCAGGGTCGATTCCACCGGCTGCTAACCAGTAGCGAATCCACAAATCTTGGTTAACGTGGGGAAAGGTGAAAGCTGCGGTGAAGGGTGTAGAAGATTTGAGTTCTTTAAATAAGGACTTAGCGCCAGCCAATTGCAGACTTACACCTTTACCTAGGTGCTTGTTGGCGATCGCAATTCCATTCCCATGTGTAATTAATTGACACAAAACATACATGGGAATTTTTTGATTACCCTTGGTAATTAAGCCTTCTGTAATTAAATGAGGCATTGGCATTTGCCATTGACCACCATCAATCCCACCACCAGCAGAGCCAATTTCCAAATTATCTCTGGCTGCACCCCAAGAAGCTTGTTTGGCAAGTTCTACGTTAATGCCATACTTCGCAAACAAGCCTTTTTCTTTCGCAATAATTAGCGGTGCTGATTCCACAATGGGAATATATCCCAACTTGACTGTAGCAGTTTCTGGCTTTTGTTCGGGACTAATATTAGCTACTTGCTGCGCTGTTGGTTGCGCTGTGCCACCACCACCAGCGCTTTCAGGAGGATTGCCTAAACAGCCTTTCAAGAATACAGCACCCGCAGAAGCTCCGGCTGTTAAGATAAATTTACGGCGAGAAAACTGATTCAGAAATTCTGTCATAGGGTCTCCTTAAAAGTGCAGTTTAAGTTTTTTTTGTATGCCAACTAAGACAAGAAAATAAACTATTTCTTGCATGTCTTAATTGTTAATTTGTTCGTTTTTGGGTACACAGATTTTCGTCATTCCTAAAAGGAATGGCGATAGAAACCGATGTAATTATCAAAAAAACTTTGGGAATGAATAGATTAGAGTTTGGGCAACCGAGGAACCATCACTTAACTTGTTAAAATTAGTTTACAGGTATTACGGTAGAAATGGTTAACTTCGATCCTCTTCTTCTTAAATAAATATTAGATTAGATATATAAGTAAAATTTTATCTTTCGCCTCTAAAGTTGCTGTCAAGCTCTTATATATAAATTTTTCTCTATGGATTCGATTATTTAGACAAGATGAATGCACATTTTTAAGTTGTTTGCATTTCATTTATAATCATCATTTACGCGAATTTTCAATAATAACTATTGTGTGAATCTATAATTAGCGATTTGATTCATTAACTAATGTAAACAGAGAGAAAAGCCAAACAGTTTATAGTTGGGCTATTGTAATTTACAGGAAAATACGGAAATCTTTAGGCTTTATTCCTAACGTATTGAAAATTATTTTAATGCGTTATAGTGCGTCACAACACAGCTTACTAGTGCAGGAATTGAGGTGATTGGATAATTTTTGCATACACCCTAGAAGCAGATTCAGTATTCACAATTGTAGCTAAGACTAGGTAAGAATTCAGAAAAACGAACCACATTCGACGGAGTCGTTTCCTCAGGGTAGGCGCAAAGAACAGGAAGTAAAGAGGTTTGGAAGAGATTATGCTAATACCAATTTGAAAGAAAAATGTGACAGAAGATTGTAGGGGCATAGCACTGCCATGCCCTCTAGAATATATTGATGTGTCGCAAACATTATTTGAATTGCTACAAGTATATTTTCGTCTTCCAATTCATAGACAAGGGGTTTGCATAATTAATCGGTGTTCTGGCTTCCTATGAGTGCCAAAAATAAAGCCCGCACGCGCGAGCTAAGAAGGAAATAGTATTAACTTGTTTTGCAATATTACCCAAGTAAATCAGCTTGTTCTATTGGTTCTTGAGGTTCAACTGACTGTTTAAATGCAAACCGTAATAAAGATGGTGCTAAGAACGTCGTCAGAATCACAATAATCACGATTGCAGCTTGTAAAGGTTTATCTAAAGTTCCGCTAACCATTAATTGCTGTAACTTGGTGCTAGAAACTCTGCAATTTCTTGAGCGTTCACTCAACCTCACGCCACAATCATCCATTTAGTAAACAGCCATAATCTCGTAAAACCGTTACTCACTTGCTGTTTCTACAGCCGTGGTAGATTCTGGGATGGGATTCGTGGATGAACCAAAGGCAACCCGTAAAAAAGGTGGAGCTAGGAAAGTTGTCAAAATTACCATGATAATAATCGACACCTCCAACGGCTTATCCAAAATGCCGCTAGCAGAGCCGATACCGGCAAACACTAGACCCACCTCACCTCGTGGAATCATCCCAACCCCGATGGCCACTCGATTGATGCCGGGTTGTCCAAACACTGCCCAACCTGTGATCAGCTTGCCAATAATCGCCACCACCATCAAAAAGACAGCAATCAACAGACCTGCTCGATTCTCTGGTACCGCCGGGTTCAAAACACCGAGGTCGGCACGCGCTCCTACCGTCACAAAGAAAATGGGTACCAATAAATCGGCGATTGGTTTGATCAATTCATCCAACTCATTCCGGGCATCGGTTTCATCAAGCACCAAACCCGCCGCAAAGGCACCTAAAATCGCTTCGAGATGAATAGCGTTGCCTAAAAATGCCATAAAGAAGGCGAAGATGAATGCCGGAATCACAATATTTCCACGGGTTTTGAGCTGATCTACGATCGCCACAAAACTTTTGTTAAAGATACCCCCCAACAAAATTGATCCAATCAAGAATGCCGTAGCGCTGACAATCAAGTAAATGACATTGGCAACATCAATCTCACCGGTTTTGGCTAAACTTGCAACCACCGCCAAGACAATAATGCCGAGGACATCATCAATTACCGCCGCGCCAACAATGATTTGCCCTTCTTTGGATTTGAGTTGACCTAACTCTGATAATACTTTAGACGTAATGCCAATACTGGTTGCAGTCAACGCCGCCCCCGCAAAAATTGCCGGAATCGCCGCCACGTGAAACAGCAACATCAACCCTGCCGTACCTGCCGCAAAGGGTGCTGCGACTCCCACACAGGCGACAACCGTGGCTTGAATTCCCACTTCCTTCAGTTGTCGCAGATCGGATTCCAGTCCAATTTCAAACAGCAGAATAATCACGCCGATTTCAGCTAGAACCGAAATCACTTCACTTTGCGATTCAAAGATTCGGGTCAGCGCATCTGGTGCCAATTGATTCAATCCTTGCAGCGCTGTCATAATCACCGAGTCAGAGGCAGACAGCCCCCCTTCGGGAAAGATCACCAGGTGTAACGCCGAAACGCCGACAATCACACCGGCGACCAGTTCCCCCAGGACGGGCGGAAAATCCAATCGCCTAGCCACCTCTGCGCCGAACTTGCTGGCCAGATAAATCACCACCAGCGTTAGCAATACGCCAGACAGAATAATGGGTGAATCCTCAGCAACAACGGTCGCCAAGAATTGTATCGGAGCCATGAGAGCGGCTATCCCCCCACTGAAAGGAGGCAGAATGTTGGACAAAATCATGAGTTTAAAGCAATGAAGGTTAAGGGTTTGAGGAAGTTATAAAACTTCGGGGGAATGACTTCTGCGCCAGGGTCAACCTCCTGCAGACAATAAATACGCTCACTCAAAAGCCGAGGTCATGACCTCGGCTTTTGGGGTCTGCTTCGTCTCCATGCAACAGCCGTCTGACCCACAGAAACTCGCACTAATAGCTCGCTTGTTCCTTTTATGGCGCGTCATTTCGACTCAACAGCCGTCTGGCCCACAGAAATGTCTCCCGTACAGTACCTCTGCTTCACAGATATAGATAATGCCCGCATAATCGGTGAAAAACGTGATTGCGACCTGATCCGCAATCTTCTCTGCCATCTCCCGGGTTTCGGTGAGTACCTCGAACTTGACATTTGAATCGGTGTCGGCAGTGTTGGGTTTACCTGTAGAGCGCACGTTGCGACTACCTTTACCGCCAGTATCTACCACCGTATAACCGGTCGCCCCGGCTTCATCAATTATCTTGGCGACCTTTTTAATCAGAACCTTTTCTGTGACGATGACGAGCTTGTTGGCACGCTTGGCCATGTTGCTTACCTCCTTAAATTCTGTACATTGATCTAATTGGTCTGCCGGGTCAAGGGAGCGCTGACAGACCGCGACCGTCTGGGATTAGCCACCGAGTGCCTGAGCAAGTCCAAGGAAGAACGGTATACACAAGCCGATCGCAACTGGCGTACCAATAGCTGTGGACGCACCTATATAGGCGGAGGGATTGGCTGACGGGATACCGGCTCGCAATGTGGGTGGCCCTGAGATATCTGAACTAGAGGAAGCGATGACCGCCAGGATTACGACACCGCCCATGCTGAAGTTCATGGTGTAGTGGGCAATCATGCCGAGACCGAAGGCAATTAACCCATGCACAAACGGTGCCACCACGCTGTACACAACATACCACTGGGCTACCTTACGCAGTTCGCCAACCCTTGACCAAGCTTCCATCCCCATGACCAGCATCAAGATTGAAAGCAAGCCACGGAAGAGGGGATCGTAGAAGCTTTTATAGACACTTTCCGGCTGTGTGAATATGCCAAGAGCCAGACCTAACAACATTGCTGATAGGGCAGGGCCCCGGAGGCTTTCCTCGATAATTGGCCATATCTTAACCTTATTATCCCCATCCCCCTTTTGCTGGCTGAGATACTCCTGCCGGCTGCCGGGATAATCTTTTTTATCGGGATAATCGCCAGCCGCAACAGTCTGCATGGTAGAGTAGGCTGCTTCTTTACGCTTCTTCTTGTTGATATAAATGTTAGCCACAACAATTGCAGTTACGAGCGCTGGGATATCCATGAAGGGATAGAGTGCGCCAGCCCATGGCTCGTATGACATTTTTGCTTGTTCCAGTACCGTTAGTCCGGCAGCCATGGTAGAACCACTCACGGCTCCAAACAAACCCCCGGTGGCGATCGCATCGACGACTTTGACCTTTGGTAGCTTGGCTAATGTATAGCGGGCGATGAATACAATCACAATCCCTGTTATGACAGCAAAGATCATGGGTAACACCATCTCTGTCAGGCTGGAATTACGGATCGCAGTTCCACCGGTCAGACCAATTTTCATGAGCAACATGAAGACGATGATCGTACAAATCGATTCGGGAATGACCAATTCGCTACCGAGGGCAGCAATAATCATTCCACCAATCAAAAAGGCGAGTGTTGGGGACTGCAATTGGGCAATGAAGTCCTTCACGAACAGGGACAAAAAATCCACTAATACCTCCTTGGGGCTCCTCTCAAGAGGAGTATTGCAATAAATGAACTAAATGAACTTTGTCTGTATAGAAATTTTTCTATAGTTTTAGATCGCTGGCACCGTGAAGCCAGTGGTCGGAGGCAGCAGCCCAACAAGTCTTTGCAGCGGCGGAATAAAGGTTATTGTCAATCGCGGCGGTTAGACCACTGAATACGTCACCTTGCAGGTTTCTGAAATTGATAGTATTGGTTACAGACATATTATCAATGCTTTCAACACAAGAACTGGTAAATGAAAATTCGCGACAACTAATGATGCGCGCTGGGTAAATTGTATTTTTTAAGCCAATACAAAATATGCACAGAAAATATTTTTCTGGCATTAATTCAGAGAAATTATGCCTTTCTCAATAGTGCAAATCTCAAATAGAGATAGGCTTGGGAAAAGACTAATCAAAATCTAGATGAGGAACATTTATTGCAAGTTTAAGCGTCACTTATGAATTGCATTTAAAATCGTTTCAATTAGCTTACAGCTTTTTAAACCAATGTTGATCATTGGGATAGCCAATTATTAAATTAATATTAGATTCTCATCATAGAGAAAAGCTTATATATTTCGCTACATTCAGCGAAATATACTTGTTATTACATTCAATATATAGTTTTAATAGATTTAAATCTATGATATTTATTATTTATGCTGATATCTTTTATATGAGAGATAAGTGCGATCGCATTTAAGTAACAGTGGCGTTAAAAAGTCCAAAAGCCTACCTGTAGGGTAGACCTCTTAAATATTGGGAATGGGCAGTTAATTTACAAATTACTGTACTATTTGGTTGCTCGCAAAAGTTTTGATAAATTCTTAGGTAGCACTACCTTGGGTTGAGTCTTTAGCTTAGAATGCGTAGCGCCTGCAAAAATTAAAAATCTACAATTGAACAAATTTATTTACACATCACCATAAATGCGATCAAGCAGTAGGGGCTAGTATTTTTACTCAGCACTATTTTCAAGCAAGATAGTCATCTGATTCACACACAATGAGGACATGAAAATCTCTCTTCTCTAGCCCCTAGCTTCTAGCTCCTTTGTGCAGCTATTCTCCATTGAATGCAAAGAATAGAACATGAGTGTTGAGAGTTAGTTACTCAACGCTAGAAATAAATAATGTAGATAGTGCAGCATAACCAGCAAAGAAAATAATGGCAGTCAGCATATTCTGCTCCTTGTATAACTTTCGTTTTAGGTGATAATTGATGCTACTAATATATGACTAATAGTCAGTACTAACATCTGCTCACAAGACTATTCTTACAGTATCTTTTGGTCAAAAATTGTTCAAATTTGACAGAGGTAGTTATACCTAGAGAATTACTGGCAATACATTAAGTTTTTCTAAGCTTTGTTTACTCTACAACACTGATGTACTGCATACCCAAGCAGTACGATGGCAACTCCCTAACTGCAACTGTACGATAGATATTTTTGTAGTTCTATTGATTGGCAGATGAACATCGGAATAATCGAGCCTTACAGTAGCGGATTTTTGGAAGTTTTACCAGAGGGTGAAAGTAGCGACTATTGGCACATTGCAGCGATACACATCAATGGCAAAGCTTTTTGCCCTAGTCCTAAGCTTTATCGGTCAGAACGGGTGGCTTTAGCCAAAGCTGCACAATTATATGATTGGATAGCGGAGCATGAGCAAGAAATTAGTGAAGGAGATTGCTACTGCTCAACTTTGAAGCTCATGCTGTGGTATCAACCTAAAGCCTCATAGCTATCTAGCATCAAGCAGAGCTATTTAGTAAGTGCGATCGCCTTTATTGTAACGCTACATGAATCAACCTCTGGTGCGATCGCCTAGATTACTTTTGACACGCAACTATCATTAACATTCAATCGTCTAGTAGTCTACCAAAGTCTTTTTGACAGGCGGGAAAAAGGTGAAGGGGAAAAGGGTAAAGGCTTAAACCCTTCCCCTTTGAACCTTTTCCCTTTACCCAATCGACACCTGTCAATATTGGTGTGTTGAACTACTAGAGAGATGCAATCTAGCCGTAACAAGATGTTGCGTGTCTTTGCTGATCATATTCAAGTCATTAAAATTAAACTGATCATAAGGATTAGGGTAGACAAGTGAAAAAAATCTGGCTGCTGGGTTTGACACTAGTGAGCTTTGGCATACCGCTATTATTTAAGTTGCATTCTTCTATATCGGTAGTCCCAACCGTTCCATCCTCACCACCAAAAACCATCCGCTACGAGCAGCGTACCCTACCGCAAAGTATAGTTCATATCCTGTCAATTCCCACTGATAGCCGATTTGTCGTTACCCCTGCAATATCGCCCAAAGTAGCGACTGTCCAACAATTTGCCCAGCAGTATCAAGCAAAGGCAATCTTGAATGCAGGCTTTTTCGATCCAGTTAACCAAAAATCTACATCATATATAGTTATTTCTGGTCGTGAAGTAGCCAACCCCAAAGATAATGAACGGTTGGTGAACAATCCCAACTTAAAACCCTACCTCAGTAAAATTTTCAATCGCGCAGAATTTCGCCGCTATCAATGCGGAGATACAGTCACTTACGATATTGTCTTGCACAATGAATCACCTTTAGCTGGGTGTCAGTTAGTCGATGCTGTAGGTGGTGGGCCAGGACTCTTACCAGAAATTACTTCTGAACCAGAAGGCTTTGTAGATAAAAGCAATGGACGAGATGCAATTGGTACTAATCAACCCAGTTCTAGAAGCGCTGTAGGGATTACTGAGGATGGCAATATTGTGTTAGTTATGGTAGCTCAAAAGCCAAACGTCCGTCTGGCTAAATCTGGGATGACTTTACCAGAATTGGCAGATTTCATGAAAAACTTTGGTGTGAAAAAAGCCATGAACCTAGATGGCGGAAGTTCGTCTTCACTTTATTACAATGGCAAAACTGTTTACGGGAAGCTAAATATTGTGAGAAAGCCTATTCAGCGACCTGTAAAGTCAGTTTTATTGGTTCAGGAGAATTAAGTAAATCGGTGGGAATAAATCAAACTATGTTCAGCAACATAATAAAATTGAACTTCAATCCTTATTTGAGGGCTAATACTAAATCAAATAATGTTTGCGACACATCAATATTCTAGAGGTCAAGGCAGTGCCTTGACCCTACAATCTGTCACATTCTTTTTTCAAATTGCTATAAAGTCCTGAAGCAAAATAAAAAATTTTACTTATAAATAGTGCGAATATTATAATTTAAATTAATATTATAAGCAGATTCTGATATCTTCTATGCTGATTAAGTTATGAATGGTAAATTATTGCTAGACATTTAAGGGTTTGAGCCTAGCTTCTCCTGAAGGATGCTCGCATTCACTCATGTAAGGATGAAAATGCTTTTTCTTGAATACCTAGTTAAGCTTATTAGTATTGAGAAAAACAATATTTCTCTAACTAATTGGCGAGAATAAAAACACTTGTAACTGAAGAGGGCGAACGATGGGACTCGAACCCACGGATGGTGGTACCACAAACCACTGCCTTAACCACTTGGCTACGCTCGCCATTAACTATCTGAGTATAGCACTCTTTTTACTATTTAGTCCAGAAAATTTTTATTTTCGGAACGGACTCAGTTAATTTCCAGTCTGATGACTCACACAAATCATAGCTGAAGACAACATGAAGCCGATTACGATTATTACATATTTAGCTGCTGCCGCACTAGCAGCCTTGGGCATAGCAATGTCTAGCACCAATCCTAACCAGACGCAATATGAAGACTATGCATCAGAGAGGTTGTCACAATATTTAAAAACGGATGTTTGTAAGAAAACACAAGGAATATTGCAAAATTTAATCAATTTCAATTGCGAAAAAACGGTAGATTCATTTAACCCTCAAATGCGGGGAATTATTGCGGGAACTACACAAAGGCAAGATTTTCTGCTTTTTAGCATTTACCGTACAAATTTAAAACTAAATTCGGTTATCCCTTCTTACAGTTTTGAGACAGTGGGAGCGTTTAATAGCTTTTACACCTACTCTGCACAACAGCAATGAGGAGAGTCAAAAGTCGTCGGAGAGACGCGATTCATCGCGTCTGTACAAAAGCCAAAAGAAGCAGCGATTTAGCGGCTTCCGGTTGGGGATATTGTTTTATGTCCGTCCTCAATAGGGAATAAGTAGGTATTAGTTGGGAATACTGCATAATGTAGACCCAGGCAAAGCTCTACTTTGTAATGAAACTCTGTCCTAATATTGGCTGTTTGTATGCTTATAATTCTGACACAGCAAGGTTTTGTATCAAATGTGGTAAACCACTATTGCTTAAAGACCGCTATCACTTGCTGCAATTGATTGGACGTGGTGGTTTTGGCATCACCTTTTTAGCTGTAGACGAACATCTTCCAGAAAAACCCAAGTACGTTATTAAACAATTTTGTTTTCCAGAAAACAGCGGGAAAGGCTTTGATAAGGCTGTGGAATTATTTCGCCAGGAAGCAGTACGCCTGAGTGAGTTGCAGCATCCCCAAATCCCCCAATTGTTGGATTATTTTGAACATGAAAATCAACTTTACTTGGTGGAAGAATGGATTGCAGGACAAACGTTAGCACAGGAATTGCAACAGCAAGGGGTTTTTAGCGAAACCCAAATTTGGGAACTGCTGAAAGACTTGTTACCAGTGTTGCAATTCATTCATGTCCGACAAGTGATCCACCGTGATATTAAGCCAGAAAATATTATGCGTAGAGCATCGCTGGCAGGTAAAGGGAAGGATTTAGTTTTAATTGACTTTGGAGTCGCCAAACAGATTACAGCCACAGCTTTGCTCTATACAGGTACTACGGTAGGAAGCCCAGGTTATATGGCTCCTGAACAAATGCGGGGTAAAGCATTACCAGCTAGCGACCTTTACAGCTTAGGCGTGAGTTGTATTTACTTATTAACGGGAATTTCTCCCTTTGATTTATTTGATGACACAAGCGATCGCTGGATATGGCGCGATTATGCACCTAATAAAGGTAAAATCAATACTCGTCTGGGTAATATTCTCGATAAACTGCTGCAAAATGCCCTTCCCCAACGCTATAAAACTGCTGCTGAAGCGCTGCAAGCGCTAAATTCGGCTATAAAACTTGAGTCTTCCCAACCTGTACTGAAAAAGCCAGCTTCTAGCTTAAATTCTGAGGTAGGAGTTGATTACAGTCAATTAAGCGACTTATTAGCAGCAAAACAATGGCAATCTGCCGATAAACTAACTTGGGCGTTGATGTGTGAAGCACTCAACAAGCCGAGTGGTAGTTATCTGTTTACTAGTGATATTGAGAATTTGCCTTGTGAAGATTTACAAATAATTGACGAATTGTGGGTGAAGTACAGCCAAGGGCTTTTTGGGTTCAGCGTTCAGAAGCAAATTTACGAAAGCGTTGATGGTGACTATGGTCAGTTTTGCGCTGCTATTGGCTGGAATCTACCCCGCGCTACTTCTCCGATTCAGCAATTAACGTTTCGCTTGTCAGCACCACCAGGACATCTCCCCTCTCACATTTGGGCTGGCGGTACTCAAGTAGGGCGACAGATTAGTGCTTTAGTTGAAAAATTGGCACAATGTTACTGTTACTTCGTTCATTTTAACTCTGTAAAAGGGAATTAAGACTTACGCAACTTGTAATCTTGGCAATTCAAATGATTTTTGACTCTTGACTATTTATTAAGATAGTTAAGATAACTACTCAAATTTTTACCTTTGCCCATGCCATCTGCGTATCTGTTGGTATCTCACGGAAGTCGTGATCCGCGTCCAGAAATTGCTATGCAGCAGTTGGCGGGGTTGATGCGTGACAAGCTACGAAGCAGCTACAACCAAGAACCTCTGTTAGATATAGGTTACTTAGAACTCAGCCTGGAACCTTTGCATGAGCAGATTAAAAAATTTGGTGAAAAGGCTTTGGTGGCTGGTTGCGATCGCATCAATATATTACCTATATTTCTGTTGCCGGGAGTTCATGTCATGAAAGATATTCCCGATGAAATTGCTTTGGCTCAACAGGCTTTGGGTCAACATATCAAGATTGAGCTAAAACCATATTTAGGTAGTAACCCCAACTTACAAACTTTACTCGCTAAACAAATAGCTGAAAAAAAGACAGCTGCATGGATTTTATTAGCGCATGGAAGTCGCCGTCCTAATTCTTTAGAGCCTGTGGAAGCAATGGCGCAAAATTTGGCAGCAATTACAGCTTATTGGGCTGTAGCTCCTAGTTTAGAATCGCGGGTGAAAGATTTGATTGCTGTGAGCAAGTGGGAGATTGCGATTTTGCCATATTTTTTATTCGCTGGTGGCATAACTGATGCGATCGCGCAATCAATAGAAACGCTAAAATTACAGTTTCCTCTGGTAAATTTTCACTTGGCCCAACCCCTAGGAGCCAGTACAGAATTAGCCGAGCTAATTGGGGATTTAATAGATAGATGAACCGCACAGCAATACAACAGGAGAGCAAGTTTTTGGGCAAGGTTTATTTAGTAGGTGCGGGGCCAGGAGATCCTGGACTGATGACACTCAAAGGCAAGGGTTTACTAGAATGTGCCGATGTTGTCATCTATGATGCTTTGGTAAGTCCAGCAATTTTGGAGATGATTAACCCCCAAGCAGAAAAAATTAATGCAGGTAAGCGGATGGGGAGACATTCTTTGTTGCAAGAAGTTACCACCCAACTGCTAATTGAAAAAGCACAAGATAATGCGATTGTGGTGCGGCTGAAAGGGGGCGATCCGTTTATTTTCGGTCGTGGCGGCGAAGAAATGGCGGAATTGGTAGGCGCTGGGATTGATGTGGAAGTTGTGCCAGGAATTACATCGGGTATTGCGGCTCCAGCCTATGCAGGTATTCCGTTAACGCATCGCTTGTATAGTTCTTCAGTAACCTTTGTTACTGGACATGAGTCAGCAGGTAAGTATCGACCCGCAGTCAATTGGAGTGCGATCGCTCACGGTTCGGAAACTATAGTAATTTATATGGGGATTCACAATCTGCCCTATATTATTGAACAGTTGACTGGGGCTGGTTTGAGTTTAGATATACCAATCGCCTTAGTGCGTTGGGGTACGCGACCAGAGCAGGAAGAATTAATTGGTACAATTGCCACAATAATTGAGCAAGTCGAAAAAACTGGATTTGAAGCACCTGCGATCGCAGTTATTGGCTCTGTGGTGAATTTGCACGATATTCTCTCCGGTTGTCGTCCACTTTGATAGTTGGTAGGGTAGAATCTTGCTGACAATTTAGCGTTGATTTGTCACTTATTAAAGAAGCCAGAAGAATTGGGGGATTCTCCCCCAAACCCCCGATTGGGTGACGGTTGCGTCCCCCAAACCCCCTCCAAAATTATTGTTCTGTTTTTTTGTTTAGTAACTAGTACAAGTCGGCGTAAATAGCGCAAAGTTGGCGGTGTCGGTTTCCGTCCCGCCAAACTTTGTAAGAGAAACAGACCATCTGTAATTGCTAAAAGGCTTGTGGTATAAGTATTCTTTCTTTTGACTTTTGACTTTTGACTTTTGACTTTTGACTTTTGACTTTTGACTTTTGCCTTTTGCCTTTTGCCTTGTTGTACTAGTTTTTTAGTTTTGTTATCAATATAATTTTCTTAACTGAACTGTATTTACTTAGAATGACTCCTGCTCTGGATTCAACACAACAATGATTTGCGATATATGTATTCCTAAAGGTTTCCAGTGAGGGTTGCTAGCAGAAAGAGTTTGATCGCCTAATACTGCTTGGTAATCGTTTGGGTATTTCTCGTAAGCATTGGAAGCAGTATCTACGCGGAAGAAAATTTTGCCTTGATAGCGAGATAATCGGCTAGTTTCTAAGAAAATCGCGCCACCATAATCCCAACCTAACCCGGAGAGTTTGAAGTCGCCTAGTTTTTTGCGTAACTCACTTAAAGGAGTACCAGTACCTAAACCTTCGGGTGTTTTCCAAGCAGAACCGAGATCGCGTACATCTAGGGGTTTGGTACGAATTTTATCACTCCACACTACCAGAAATGAGCGCTCTTTACCGAGGTTTACTTGAGTAGCAGCAAAACTACCAATCCCTTCCGGGCCAGATATAGTTTTATCAATTAAACGTGATGCACCATACAATTTGACTAAATCTTGTTTGGTGGTTTTACGCGTTACAAAACCCACCCTTTCCCCAGGAATAATTAAATTGTCTGCGGCTTTTTTGGCTTGAGCAACGGTAACTGACTGATGGCTTGTCTGGGGTACTGCAAATACTGGGTTGAGTGAATAGCTGAGTACTAAAGCTAAAGTCGTTGTAGCGATACGTGTGATGGAGGATTTCATAGATTCTACGCTGGAAGCTGAGAAATAAACAGACGCGATCGCTCGCGCCTGTGCTGAAGTTAGGAGTGTTCAATGAACATAGTTTCGCTTCATTGCTTTTTTGTTCTACAAGTTCTCAGCTGTTAATTCCAGATTTGTCATTGGTCATTTGTCATTTGTCATTTGTCATTTGTCATTTGTCATTTGTCATTTGTCATTTGTCATTTGTCATTTGTCATTTGTCATTTGTCATTTGTCATTTGTCATTTGGTAATTGGTAATTGGTAATTGGTATTCTCCCCCAGTCCCCAGTCCCCAGTCCCCAATCCCTAATCCCCAGTCCCCAATCCCTAATCCCCAATCCCCAATCCCCATTACCCCTTATCCCCAGAGGGGGCCCCGAGTTCCCCAGTCCCCAGTCCCCATCACCCTAGTCGCGTTAAAAATCGCCAGCAGTGCGACACCAACATCGGCGAAAACGGCTTCCCACATTGTTGCTATTCCAAAAATACCTAAGCCAATAAATATGCTTTTGATTCCTAGGGCGAAAATGATATTTTGCCAGACGATGCTGCGGGTTTTTCGGGAAATTTGAATCGCTTCGGCGACTTTTGCGGGACTATCCGTCATAATCACAATATCAGCAGTTTCTATCGCCGCATCTGAGCCTAAGCCACCCATTGCAATACCAACATCGGCTCTCGCAATTACTGGCGCGTCATTGATGCCATCACCAACAAAGGCGACTGTATGATGTTTGGGGGTGGTGCTAAGTAACTTTTCAAGGGCGCTGACTTTTTCTTCTGGTAATAACTCGGCTTCGTAGGAATCTATACCCAGTTGTTGAGCAATTTGGGAAGCGATCGCTTGATTATCTCCTGTCAACATCACGGTTTTGCGGACACCGATGCGTTTGAGTGCTTGAATAGCTTCTTTTGCGTCGGATTTCAATTCGTCTGCGATCGCAATATACCCTGCATATATATGATTAACCGCTAGATGAATGACTGTGCCTTCAGTATTGCAAACATCATGAGCAATATTCTCGCGATGTAAGAGGCGATCGCTTCCTGCTAGCACTAACTGATTCTCTACTTTGGCGCTAATTCCATAACCAGCGATTTCTTGATAATCTTCCACACTCGATGCATCGATTTTTCCCTGATACGCCTCCCGAATCGATTGGGCGATGGGATGGTTGGAATGTGATTCTATTTTGGCAGCTAATTCTAGCAATTCTTGCTGATTTCTACCGTTTTGGGTAATAATATCTACTACTTTAAATACTCCTTGAGTTAACGTCCCAGTTTTATCAAATACAACTGTATCAACTGTTGTCAAAGTATCTAAAAAAGTCGAGCCTTTCACCAAAATTCCACGTTTAGCAGCGCCACCTATACCCCCAAAGTAGCCTAGAGGAATACTAATCACTAATCCACAAGGGCAGGAAATTACTAATAAGATTAAACCGCGATAAACCCATTCAGCAGATGTGGCACCATTTAAAAACAAAGGTGGCAATAATGCCACTGCTAAGGAAGTGAAAACTACTACTGGGGTATAGTATCTCGCAAACTTAGTAATAAACTTCTCAGTTGCTGCTTTTTTGCTTCTAGCATTTTGTACTAAGTTTAAAATCTTAGCAATAGAAGACTCATCAAATAACTTGGTAACTTTAATTGTCAGGACACCCATTTTATTGAGCATTCCCGCCAAAACTGTTTCACCAATCCTTACCGTTCGCGGTACAGATTCGCCAGTTAAAGCAGAGGTATCAACCTGGGAATTACCATCGATAATCTCACCATCTAAGGGAATCTTTTCTCCTGGCTTGACTACAATAATTTCACCGATATTTACTGTCTCTGGCGATACTTTCTGGAGTTCACCACCTATTTGCACATTGGCATAATCTGGACGTATTTCTAATAAAGCTTTAATCGAATTACGGGAACGGTTAACGGCAATGTCTTGAAACAACTCACCAATTTTATAAAACAACATTACCCCCACCGCTTCGGGTAACTTATGAATGGCGATCGCTCCCAATGTTGCTACCGTCATCAAAAATGTTTCATCAAATACCCTACCGCGAATTATATTCCTACCTGCCGTTTTGAGTACACTCCAGCCACTTAATAAATACGCAGGAATGAAAAGTAGATATTCACCTATAGAGTAGAATGTATTGTGTAATTGACCTTCAAAAATTACACCAGGTATATACAAACCTAAAATCAAAACTAACGGAAATATCTCATTTTTGAGATTAAATTCTCCACCATGATCGTGATGATGGTCATGGTTATGATTCTCATCATGTTCGTGAGTATGATTATGATGATGATTCTCATGAGTATCATGTCCGCAATTACAGCAATGGTCAGATTCTGAATGTATTTCCCGCTTCATTTCGCTGCCAATTAGTAATTTATTAGATATATGAGCTATCGTTCAAATGTAATAAAAAAAATGAGTTTTTACAAGTTACTAATTTAAGAATGAGAATCTATATCAATCTATGTAGTAGTTGCAAAATTATTGATTAAGGTAGGGAATAAGAAAGATGAAACTATAAATGTACTTTTGCTTTCAAAAATTAAATATGAATGCTACAGAGAAATCCGATTTGATTTATGAAAAAATCTCAGTAACGCATTACAAGCGCTGATGCGTTACGCTATCGATAACGCATCCTACATGAACTAATACTAATGTGAAAAAAGAATGCGACGGATTGTAGGGGCAAGGCAGTGCCCATACGTGTCAACTTAAGCTTAAAGCTATATAGGGCTGGCGTTGTACAAAAACTTTCGCCCTCATCCCCTAACCCCTTCTCCTGGGCAGGGCCGTTTCATTCGTAAGGATATGTATTTTGTCAATATGATTGGCGATAAATATTAGGACAAAAGTCATAAATTATTGACCATTTTGATGCCTAATATTCAATGCCAAGCTTATTTTTCATCTCCTGAACCCTTGCATTTTCAGGGCTTTTAGGGAATGAAACAGCCCTGCTTCTCCTGGGGGAGAAGGGGAATTAAATCTCTTGCTCCCCTCTCCCGCCGGGAGAGGGGTTGGGGGTGAGGGCGAAAACCTAGCTACAAAGCGGGTTTCACGTTAAGTTGACACCAATGGGCACTGCCATGCCCTCTATAATAAATATATTGATGTGTCGCAAACATTATTTGTATTGGTATTTTTTTGAAAATAGTTTTGTATAAAAATTCTGGTTGATAAAAAAACCCTACAATTCAGCTTGTAGGGTAGGCAAGGACTTTAGTCCTTAATTTAAAGCTCTAATTTCCCCAGAAAAACTAGGAAACTGATGTTAAAGAATTACCCCGTAGTCCTAATCCTACTAACAACCCCGCAATCACGAAAGCTGTCATATAGGCTAGACTAATAAACCGCACTGATAACGGTGGTGCAACTCCTTCCACGTCTATGTCTTTTTGCACTGTAAACGGTGTAAATTGGCGCGAAGCATTGGGTTTGGGAGCAACTTGTACCTCTAATTTATGAGGTGCGCCATCAAAAAATCCTTGTTCCCAAGCAAATTTTCCTGTGGTATCGGGAACAGCTTGGTAAGCAAAATTAACCCAACCATCTTCCAGCATGGTTGTTTTGATATTTAGGATTACGTCTTGAACAGGCTGATTGGTTTTTTCGTCAATGACTTGTACCTGTAAAGCCGCAGGTTTACCTACTGTGGCGCTAGTATCGCCTAATAATTGTGCTTGTAAACCCTGTTGCCGAGCAATCCCAGCACTATCAGTTTCAACTACGCTTTTTGATGCATGATGATCGTGATGATGTGCGTGTGTTGAACTCTCTGACTGGGCAACTTCTGCACTAATGTTAACGAATAATAGAGCTGCGATCGCAACTACAATTGCACCACTCAATAATAATCGCACGCGCTCAGGGGCAATTTCGGTAGGTGTGACAGCTTGGGAACCGCCAATTACCCAACCGCCAGCTAACCCAACTATCAACAACACTACAGCCAGAATCGCAAAATTGCGGTATTTTACCCAATTCTCTTTTACTGATAAAGTCAGAGTTTGTGCAATTGGGTTAAAAGCGTTGGCTACCACAGGGGTAACATTTACCTTGAATTGGTAATTTCCGCGAATTGGTAGTATTTCTTGTAATTCCAACTGCCCTTGAGGAGCTATTGTTTCTATATCAAGCAGCTTGGTTCCCTCAACTATCGGGAAATCTGTTGTGAACCAAGGGTTATGGGGTGGCGTAACAATTTCCAGATGAAATTTAGCATTCTCTAAAGCTTTACCTTTAGCATCTACTGCTTGCAATGCTAATTTAACTGGAGATTGGGATGTACTGGCTTCGGCTTCAAACGGTATAATTTGGTTGTCTGGCGCGGGGCTAATTAGTCTGACAGTAGGTTGGGGTGACTGAGAGAAGCCCACAAAACTATAAAAAACTACACTCATCATACAAATAATACTGATGAGTGTATAAAGCTTAAATTTTGACATTCTAAGTGCGAATAATCAATTATGAATTAACTTGAAGATTCCAAAACAGTTGCTAAGTGTTTTAGTGACAAGGAACCAGCAAAGTATGGTGACGGGGACTGTGTACGCGATCGTGAATTGCTGGATAGGTTGTAAAATAAACAGTCCACAGCGTCAACGCGCACAAGGAAACATAAAGTGTTGCTTGTACAGGCTTGGATAAAGTCAAGCTAGCTGTCTTTTGCAACACTGAAGAATGAGTCTGAGTTTTCATCATATACCTCGCATAAATCTAGAACAAATGCATCGGTAGATATTTTGGCTGGGCTTGCTTTAGCAACTGCTTTGTTAGTGAACTTCAAAATTCATACCTTATTTTTCCCATTACCTTTAGTGCTTGTTATCCACTAAAACCGATGTTTGCGTAATTTACACAATATCCTAGTTTTTCCTCGCCTGTCACTTTGTATATTTCTGTGAAAGCATCGACTTGAAAAGCAAAAATGCTTATCTTTATTTATTGGCAATACATTTTAGGACTAACGCCCTTCTCATATTTTTCTCACAAAGTCATCAATTCTCAACAAACTCAGCACTCTTGTACCCATTCCCAAAACTTGTCGGTTAAGGGGAAAAAGGGGAATGGGAAAAGGGAAAGAAAAAACCTTTAACCCTTAACCTTTCACCTTTTCCCCAAAACCAATTTTGATTTCAAAACGCTTAATCCAGTAGTATTCTCCCCAATCCCCAAACAATACGCGAATCTACGCATTGCCTTTTTGTAATTTTTGTGGGATTCTCCTTTACATATCTATTTAATACAGTAACTTGATAGAATTAGTGTAGTTTATTTGCAGCCTAGAAGAGGAGAATCTAAATGAGACTCATATCCAGTCTGGAAAATTTGGGGAAAGTACAGATTTTTGGCTATAAGTGTTTCCTCTGTGTTGCATTCTGGTTCAAAAACCCAATGAATATGGGGGGATTGAGCTAATGTCTGCAAATAAAATCAGAAAATCCGCACCAATTCACAGTAGAATTTCCGTACCTGCTCAGTATCAAAGACAGCCTGTTATTTCGCGGTTAGTATCTCGTTATGGTATAACAGTAAACATCGTAGCTGCATCATTAGTATCTGGTAGTGAAAGCGATGGCTGGTTTGATTTAGAATTTTTGGGAAATCCTGAGCAAATCACTAATAGCCTGTCTTACCTCCAAGAATTGGGAGTGGGTTTAGTAGAACTAGCAATTGCAAATCATATTCAATTTCACCAACAATCTCAAGCGTTCCCAAAAGCTGTTAACAAGCTAACGCGCAAAGAATTAGAAACATTTAAAAATCAGTGGGCGACAGAATGCCAAAAATGGCTTTCTCATGGACAAACTAATAGACTACACATACAATTGTGTATTTTAAAAAGCTATTACAAAAAACCGATAATTTCTCAACTAGTGTCTCGGTTTGGATTAACAGTTAATATCACTAGTGCTTTTCTCAATCCCTCTGTGGAAGATGACGGATGGTTTGACTTGGATTTGTGGGGGGAAACAAAACAAATCCATTCTAGCCTGCGTTATTTAAAAAAACTGGGACTACCAATTTGGCCTGATTGGTCTGGTACAGTGCAGAATAAAACTTTAGAACCAATAGTTTTTTAATTTACTAATTTAGTATCCCATGACCACATTCCATCAAATTCAAGTTAAAACAACACCCAGATTTCCTTCGGTTCCATCTTTCTCTGAAAAAAGTCAGATTACTAAAGTTCGTGTGTGCATATATATTCCTAATTCCTATCTGGAAGAACCTGTAATTTCTCGCTTAATTTCTCATCATGGTTTAGTTGTGAACATCATTAGCGCCTTTCTGGGAAGCACAACAGGAGGGGAAGGACGCTTTGATTTAGAAATTCGCGGAACCTTGTCACAAATTTCTAGCGGTTTAAATTACCTCGAATCTCTAAATCTAAAAATTGTCGGTAAGCCTAATGTAGATGGGGATAGTTGGAGTTATTGATGTTAGGGATTGGGGACTGGGGAACTCGGGGCCCCTCTGGGGATAAGGGGTAATGGGGATTGGGGGACAAGATGAAATATTCCTATGACCAATTATCCATTACCCATTACCAAATACCTAAATTTCATAATACCAAATGTCTTCTTGCTTTAATATGATACGATGTAAAGACAGGCGATTAATTAATCCTTCTTGCTCAAATTGCCCTAAAACGCGTGTGATGGTGACACGCGTTGAACCTAATATTTCTGCAAGGTCTTCGTGAGTAAGACGCATATCAATTAAACGTCCCTTGTCAACTTCCGAGCCGAATCTTTTAGATAACCATGCTAATAATTTAATCAGCATCGTATCTACTTTTTTATAGCTACGAATCACCATCAACTCTTCCGCTTGTTGAATGTGAGCTAATAAAATATCTGTAGGTTGGTGCCATTCTTCTAACAGTAAAATTTTTGCTTCTACTTTAGTGAGACACTCCATTTGATAGGGGTCTAACTTAGATAAACTTTTCCCTACTATATCCCCTGGCCCCCACAATCCTAAAGCAACTGTAGTACCATCTTCTAAATAGGTAAACGTGCGAACAAAGCCTGTTTCAATTTTCCACAAAACCCCTGGATGTTCTGGTAAAAATGACCTGCGAGTAAAAATCTGCTTAGTGTTTTTACTTGGTTGAGTAGTAACAATTTGTGAGAGAGCCATTAGTAAATATATTACTGTTATTCGATAGATTAACTGTAGTATACATATATCAGGTTCTTTGCGACTAGAGGTATTACACTCATCTAGATTTTTTTGCTGCAATTGAAAGGTTGAAGAACTAGATCCAACCTACTTTTTAAATTGGAAAATACACTTAACTTCACAGTAAATCGCCGGGAAACTCCGAACTGTGGGTGTGTAGGGTGAGATCCAAGCTATTTTAGGCGGTGGGACAGATAACTCTTTACTATGCCCCATGCCCTATCCCCTATGCCCTTTTGATGGTATAAGATTATGTCGGCTGAATAAGTGTCACAGTTAGCGCATAATTATACTTTCATCTATCGAATATTTAAGTATATACTGATACGGCTGCGACTTATGTTACCCGATCGCCCGATTAAATTTGAAGTCAGGCTGCCATCTTCCCATCCTCAGCTACTAGAAGGGCTAGATATATGGTTGCGCTTGGGTTTGATATCTCATGCCAAAGTGAGGCAGATTTGCGAAGAGAATTTGGTTTGTCCGGTGGTGTTGCAACCGCAAGCGGCTGTAACAATTTCCGATCCGGTGCAACAGTTACCTGTAGATATGTTACAGACTGCATCTGTAAAATCTAGCAGTCGCACACAACCAGAACCGAAGTCAGCTAAACCTAACTTTGTAACCACAATGTTACAGTCCTTAGGGGAAGAATTGAGTGTACGCTGGCTGCTGTTTTTAGGGGTGTTTTTGGTGGTGGTATCCTCTGGGGTACTCGCAGCCAGCCAGTGGGAGAAGTTTCCCGCTTCTGGACAGTATGGGGTTTTATTCGCTTATACCTTAAGCTTTTGGGGTTTCAGCTTTTGGGCGGCGAAGCAAAATAACCTGAGATTGACTGCACAAACATTGCTGCTGGTGACGCTGTTATTAGTGCCGGTGAATTTTTGGGCAATGGACAGCTTCAAATTGTGGCACAATCCTTTGGACTGGATTACAGTTGCGATCGCAGCACCTACGTTAACAGTCATTACGGTTTTACTTTGCAATAATCGGCTATTTTTTACTAATTTACGCACTGATAAATTATTACTGCTCAATATTCTTGGGTTATCGTTCCTACATTGGGGCTGGAAAATCCCCGGCTTTCCTTTAGTTGCTGTGTATGCGGCGATGGTAGGAACAACTATTATTACTGTTTATTACAATCTTCACCGACAGCCTCAATCCTCAGAAACTCCACCAACTGAAAGCAGTAGCCGCATCAGCTTCGGTATTAATTTACCTGCTGCTGTCATTGTTTATGCCCTATTAATGCTATTAATGCGGGCAATTTTTATTGTCCAGGTAGATGTCACCAAACTCGGTTTAGCCATTGGTATTTGCGGCTGGTTAATGACTTGGCTAGCTATGAGAGAGGCAGGAGGCAGGAGGCAGGAGGCAGGGGGACAAGGAGAAATAGGTAATTCCCCAATCACCAATCCCCAATCCCCATTACCCCTTATCCCCAGAGGGGGCCCCGAGTTCCCCAATCCCCAATCCCACCTCATCTGGCAACAACTCGGCAGCGTGCTACTATTACTGGGCTGGTTGGTGGCGGTGGTTAATTATCCTTGGCAAGCAATAGCTGTGAGTGGCTTGGGTTTGCAGTTTGTCGGTAGCAGATTGCAGAGATATAGCTTACAGGGTGACTTAGCGGCAGTTTTTGTTATTGGCTTACAGACGATTTGGCTGGGTTGGCGATTATTACCGTCGAGTATACAACAATCAGTGATCGCATTTGGTACGCAACTGACTAATTCTCAAAATGAACCTTGGGCGTTGCTGGGAGTGGTTTACTTTCCCTACCTGCTGTTGATGGTGGCGCTGACGGAAGGTTTTTATCGTCGCCAAAAGCAGGAATTGGCGCAATTTGGAGATGCGCTGACGCTGATTTTGGGAACTGGTTTAACAGCGCTGACTTTATTTAATCCGGTATTGCGATCGCTGAATTTGCTATTCTCGACGATGACGCTGGGTTTTGTTACCAAGCAACGTTTACAGCGAGACTCAGAAATCAGGGCTTTTTCTCCCTTGATTTACATGACTCATGTCATGGGAGTATTTACATTTTGCTCAATCATTGATTGGCTGTTACCAAGTTTGGGTAGGGAAGTTTGGGCAACTATTTTATTAGTTGTGATGGTAGCAGAGTGGGGATTGAGTCTCGGTGATGGGCGCTGGCGACAGAGTGCATGGCATATTGGATTAGTTCTAGCCTTTGTCAGTTTCGTTTTATTTTGGGCAAATGCAGAATCATCTTGGTTGGGTGTAGTTCAAAGTTATCACCATTGGGGAGTTCTTTGGCTAGTTACACCTTTAACTCTCACAGGAATTGCTAGCCGCACCAGTGGAACACGCCGCAGAATTAATAGTGGTTTGAGTATCTTGAGTTTAGGAATTGCTCAGTTACTGACTTTACAACTACCGGGAACGCGCTTAGTTGGTTTGGCTGTGGCGGCGGTGTTGATGTTGGCGAATACCCGCTATTTGCAATATGAAATCTCCGCCGGGATAAATATCGGCTTTGGGCTGAGTTTTATCGGTGTGCTGCTGTGGGAAGGTATACCAGGATTACCACATCTTAGCCTTGCAGGTTGGTTTTTTGTCGGTGCGATCGCAATTTTAAGTTTATGGTTAGGGCGGACTGTTTTACTTCGCCAAAATCAGCCCTTAGCAACCATGTATGCTGATGCTGGGGATAAATGGGCGATCGCATTTTCTGTTTTAGAATTGTTTTTACTTACCGTACATTCCCTGACTGTTTATCAACGAATTAATACCCCTGGAGTTTTCTATTTAGCAGCTATTACCATCACCTTAGGAGCTATTACCTATCGCAGTTGGCGGGAACCGACAAACTGGGGATTTTATGGGATTGGTTGGTGTGTGGAATTGTTGATTGCCGAATTACTCGGTTTTTGGGGACGTTCGACTGTTAATATGGCGATCGCCAATATCGCTTTAGGTTTAATCACCCAATTGTTAGGGGAATGGTGGCGACGACGCTATCAAGGAGAGAATCTCAAAGTTAGTCTGCATCTTCTGCCCTTGATGTACGCTGCTTTAAGTGTACTTTTACGCTTAGATACTTTTGAAGATTGGACAGGCTTGTGTTCTCTCGGTGTGGCTTTAATTGTGATTGGTGTCGGGCGACGCAGCGAAAGCTTCAAACCCCTGCTGTATTTGGGAATTATTGGTGTTTCAATTTCCGCCTATGAACTGCTGTTTTATCAAATGTCACAGGCGAAAGGCGGCGGTTATGGCGATGGCTTAATTGCGATGGCGATGCTGGGTACTAGTATCATGTACGCATATCATATTTTATCGCCTTGGTTAGGAGATTACTTACACCTGACGCGCCCACAAATTAAAAGTATTGCTCATCTGCACTGGGCTTGGAGTAGTTGTTTATTAATTGCGGCCATTGGTGCGCCCATCGTTGTTAATCGCCTGGTAGGATTAGGCACAGGCATTGTTTTGATTCAGTATGCCATTTTTGAAGGACGGCAAATGTCTGCTACACGCCAGATTCTGGGTGACATTACCATAGCCGAGATGTGGGTTTACCTGGGATTATTAGAAGTAGCCGCCATCAGAATTTATTGGCGTGAAACCGCAATTGGACAATTATTAGCAGGGCCTTTAGTACCGTGGAAAGGTGCGATCGCTTGCGTAATTGCCTACTTCCTCTATATATTACCCTGGGAGAATTGGGGATGGTCAAAACGACCTTGGCAACGGGCGGCGTACATTATACCTTTGGTAATTTTAGCGGAAACCTACTTAAATGTTTACCCAATTACTTTAGTTATTACAGCTGGATTTTATGTTTTCCTAGCCGTAGTTGGCAATAACATAAGGTTTACATATATCAGCGTAGTGTTGATAGATTGGGCATTATTTCGCTGGTTTGCTGACTTACATTTAAATGATCCTTTGTGGTATGTCACAATCATTGGATTATCAATACTATATATTGCTCAAATAGATCCTCTATTCCAGCGAACAGAATATAAAGACGCGCGCCACAGTTTAAGAATGTTAGGAAGTGGATTAATTTGTGGTTGGGCAATTATCTTTAATCAAGATACCGCCTTAATACCAGGAATCTTCAGCCTAATTACAATTTTCGCGGGCTTAGGTTTAAGGATACGCGCCTTTCTCTACGTTGGTACAGCCGGGTTTTTAATTACTAGTATTTACCAATTAGTAATTTTCAGCTTACGTTATCCATTTTTAAAATGGGTTGTCGGCTTATTCGTGGGAATTGTGCTAATTTCCATTGCGGCTAACTTTGAAACTCGCCGCGCTCAAATTAGTTCTTTATTGCGAAATACCAATGATGAATTTCATGACTGGGAATAAGGAATTAATTCGTAATACCCTGCGGGAAGCGCAAAGCGCTACGTAATTCGTAATTAAGAGAGTAGAGCGCCTATGATATTTTTCAAGGAGTGCGATCGCTTTTTCGGTGTTGATGGGAAAATCACATCAATATATTATCAGTAGGGGCACGGCATCCACAGACTTACGGTGAAATCGATAGATTATTGGTGCCGTGCCCAGCATCCACAGATTTTCGGCGAAATCGATAGATTATCGGTGCCGTGCCCAGCATCCACAGATTTTCGGTGAAATCGATAGATTATCGGTGCCGTGCCCAGCATCCACAGATTTTCGGTGAAATCGATAGATTATTGGTGCCGTGCCCAGCATCCACAGATTTTCGGTGAAATCGATAGATTATTGGTGCCGTGCCCAGCATCCACAGATTTTCGGCGAAATCGATAGATTATCGGTGCCGTGCCCAGCATCCACAGATTTTCGCTAAAATCGATAGATTATCGGTGCTGTGCCCATACAATGTGGTTGGTGAAAAGTGCGATCGCTTTTTTGGTTTGCAGTTACGAACTCGTCCCACCTGCAACCATTGCGGGAATTAACACCGCATCAATCACATGAATCACGCCATTGTCAGCCAGAATATCAGTTTGCAGAACATGGGCATCATTGACTTTAATTGCACCATGATCTGACTCAATTGCTAAAATTGAACCCTCAAAAGTTTCTGCTTCCTCAATTTGTACCAAATCATCAGATCTAACATCCCCAGAAGCAACATGATAAGTCACAATTTTCTTGAGCTTAGGGATATCTTGCAGCAGCGCGTCTAAAGTTCCCTCAGGCAGTTTAGCAAAGGCATCGTCAGTAGGTGCAAAAATCGTCAAAGAACCAGGACTTTTGAGAACATCTGTAAGTCCCACAGCGTCAACAGCCTTTACCAAAGTTTTGAAATTTCCTGCATTAATCGCAGCTTCTAAAAGATCCGCCATGAGGTTTAGTTACTTTCTTAACTTAGTTTTATAACCTACTTATAAAATGACCAAGCGCTCTCAACCTCTATCAAGAGAGAGGTTACCAACAATTGCATACCCTACAGCAGATTAATCAGTACTGCTAAACTGGGGAATGACATACAAAGGATGAAGGATCAAGGGTAAAGGATGAAAAAGTTGCATTTCATACTTCATACTTCCACCTTCAGACTTCAGATCACCCCAAAAACCACTGACTATGCTTAAGCGTTCCAAGTTCGAGACAACCCAGTCTCAGATTATGCACCGTGCTGAGGATTTGATTAGTGCAGCCTCAAATCGGTACCGCATTACAGTTCAGGTGGCAAACCGTGCCAAGCGCCGCCGTTATGAAGACTTTGAAAATGCAGAAGATGCAATGATGAAACCAGTACTCCGGGCAATTATTGAAATGTCCGATGAACTGACTCAGCCAGAGATTATTGGGGAAATATAGGGATGGGGAATGGGGATTGGGGACTGGGGACTGGGGACTGGGGAAGGGGAAAGGGATAAAAAGCTTTTCCAATGCCCCATGCCCTATGCCCTATGCCCTATGCCCTATGCCCTATGCCCTATGCCCCATGCCCCATGCCCCTTTTCCAAATTATAATTTTGCAGCTTAATTCAATATTCAATATGAAGTACTGGACACTGCCAATAGCTTTTATGGTCGTGGGTTTAATTTTATTGGGTTCGGGGGTAGATAATGCAAAATATACAAATATTATCGGTGTCCAACCTGCGATCGCACAGCGAATCAGCCCTAGTGAAGTATGGCAGGTAGTCTATCAACAGTTACCCGATTTTCCCAAAGAAAATCAGTATATCAGTAAAGAAACAGGGAAAGTTGCGGAAAATAATACTTTAGCAGGGCGCTTAATTCGTTATCACATTTACGTCAAAGAACGCACCCCCAATTACCGCCTAGATTGGAAGCTGACTTTGGCTGATTATCTCAATGCCAATGAAACTATGTATGATGTGACATATCCCGGTTTTGATGTGTTGCGAGAAAATCCTATAGAAGGCGATCGCAAAGCTATTTCTAAGCTTACCCGCAGCCAGCGCAATGCCTTAGTACAAGTATTGACCAACATATTTAGTACTAATTCACCAAATACGCCATAATTTTGGATTGTGAATTAATTTACCTAAAACAGCAATTTATCTCACGCCTTACCTGACGGTTGCTGTAGGTAGTTCATTCTACAATCCAAAATCCAAAATCCAAAATCCAAAATTCCCTGATGGAACGAGTCATCAAAAGCGGATCTGGTTGGCGTATTGGCTGGAATCCTCATGCACCTGAATATAAAGGCCTAGTAGGTACAGATGATTGGGCGATTGAGTTAACCGAAGCCGAGTTAAACGATTTCTGCCGTCTTTTCGCCCAGCTAGCCGACACCATGAAGTACATGGCAGCAGAATTGATGGATGAAGAAAAAATTGCTTGTGAAGCCGAAAGCGATTTATTATGGTTGGAGGTTGAAGGCTATCCTCACGCCTACAGTCTGCGCTTCATCCTGAATACAGGACGCTGTGTAGAAGGTAGCTGGGATAATTCGGCTGTTCCTGGTCTATTGCAAGCTGCTGGGATGCTCAAAGTTTTTTGAATTTTACCCTTGATTATCCTGAAGCTTCTTGCTAATATAGTAATTCTGACCGGGGCGTAGCGCAGCTTGGTAGCGCGCCACTTTGGGGTAGTGGAGGTCGTGGGTTCGAATCCCGCCGCTCCGATTGATAAAATCCCTAATCCGCTAGTCTTTGAAGAAGATTAGCGGCTTTTTTCATAGCAAGGGTTAACTCACTCCATACCAATTCCGTACCAACACAGAAAGAATATACAGCAAATTCGATGTTTATGAGGTACAGCAACTAATTGAAAAAAGTAGTGAGTAATAAGTAGTGAGTAATAAGTAAATTTCCTACTCATTATTCATAACTCATAACTCATAACTCATAACTCATAACTCATGATGTACTTCACAGACTTCAAAAGTGCTGTAAATTATTGATTTATAGCAGGAGATTTTATTGCTATCCATTGAGTAACAGGTGCCATTCCTCGCCAGCCTAAAAATTTACCAATTGGTTCGGCACGTTGTATGGCAATGCGGGTGAAGTTGCCACCCACTTTTTCATACCATTTAAATAAAGTTTGTTCGCCTTCAATAGTGACGACATTTGCCACTAATCTACCACCTGGTTTGAGTACTGACCAACAAATATCAAATAAATTATCTGCTGTTACACCACCACCGATAAAAATAGCATCAGGTTGAGGTAAATCTTGCAGTGAATTTGGTGCTTTTCCAGCGATAATTTGCAGACTTGGGACTCCTAAAGCGGCTGCATTATCAGCAATGTATTGCAGTCTAGTTGAGTTTTGTTCAATAGCGATCGCTCGACATCGCGGATGAGTCCGCATCCATTCTATAGAAATTGAACCACAACCAGCGCCTACATCCCACAGCAGTTCTCCTGGTATTGGCGCTAGGGTAGCTAGGGTAATCGCCCTGACTTCATGTTTAGTTAATTGTCCATCGTGATGATAAGCGTTATCTGGTAATCCTGGGATTCTGGGCAAAGATAGAACCCCAGAATCAGCAACACAATCAACTGCGATCGCATTTAAAGCGGCGATGTCTGTTTCATTCCAAGATGCTGCGGTACTTTCTACAATTCGTTCTTGTGTACCACCCATCCTTTCTAAGACCGTAATTTTACTGTCACCATAGCCCCGTTGTGTCAAAATTTTTGCCACAATCCCGGGTGTGTCTTTACCTGCACTCAAAATTAGTAGCCGCGCCCCAGAATAAATATAAGACTGAATCAGCGCAGGTGGACGACCGCACAAACTGATGGTTTCTACTTCTGTTAATGACCATCCTAATCTGCCACAGGCGAGGCTGAAAGCTGAAGGTGCGGGAATAATCGTGATTTCGGAGAGAGGAATTTGTTTTGTTAAGGTAACACCAATCCCGTAACACATGGGATCGCCGCTAGCGAGGACACATACAACTTGGCCGCGATGTTGGATAATTTCGGCTACTGAGTTGCTAATGGGGGAAGCCCAGGTAATTTTCTGGCGTTGATCGTTGCTAGGAAGCATTGCTAAATGGCGATCGCCTCCTACTATTATTTCAGCTCGATCCACTAGGGAACGGGCGATCGCACTTAATCCTGGTAATCCATCTTCACCAATACCAACAATCGCCAGCCATTTACCTACCATTTTCGCTAATAAATAGATAATTTAGACTTTAATAGCTACAATCCGAATTCTGCGGTAGTCTGCTGTCCAATTTCCTTGTTGATATAGTGTCGGACGCAAAGTATCTTCTACTTGCTGAATTACTTGTGCCTGTTGTGCAGCAGACATTCCCACAAAGAAAGTACTAGCAAACATTTTAATCCAGTTGGCTAGACCTGCTTCTTTGTCGGCTAACATAGTTGGGCGAGGATATAAGTTAGCATAAATTACCTCAAACCCTTGCTTTTCTAAGAGAGTAGCATACTCAGCAATACTGGGATAATACCAAGGATTCCTGGTTTGTGGTTCGGGAATTGCCATCGCTGTGATGGCGCTATTCAAAGCTGAGACAATTGCCTGTACATTCCCCTTACCGCCAAATTCTGCCACAAACCGTCCCCCTGGTTTGAGGGCTTGATATATGGAAGCGATCGCTAAATCTGCTTGTTTTACCCAATGTAAAACCGCGTTAGAAAACACCGCATCTAAAGGCTGTTCAACTTGAAAGTTTGTCGCATCAGCAATATCAAAGTGCAGATGAGGATAGTTGTTTCTAGCCTTCTCAATCATCTCAGGTGCATTATCAATTCCCCATACTTTAGCCCCAGCTTGGGCAATTTTTGCTGTTAATTGTCCTGTACCACAGCCGAGATCCAAAATTGCTTCCCCAGATTGAGGATTGAGTAATTTTAACAAGTCTTCGCCATACTGCCAGACAAAGGCGTGTTTATCTTGGTAAAGGGCAGTATTCCAATCATGATTGGGTACGGAAATATTCGTCATACAGCAGATTGTCAGTGGTGATGCACGTGATGCTGTGAGCGGAAGAGGCAGGGGGAAAAGGAGCAGGTGAGCCAGCGCGGTCTTGGGGGTTTCCCCCATGAGTGACTGGCGAATCCGTTCGACGAAGTCGTTCCCGAAGGGTAGGAGAGCAGGGGGCGCAAGCTGTTTCTCCCAACGCGAGTGCGAAGCGGCACATGGGTCATTGGTGTCAACTTAACGTGAAACCCTCTTGGTTGCAAGGTTTCGCCCTCACCCCCAGCCCCTCTCCCACCAGGAGAGGGGAGCAAGAGATTCAATTCCCCTTCTCCCTGAGGGAGAAGGGGTTAGGGGATGAGGGCGCGAGGTATTTGTACAACGCCTGCCCTATATAGCTTTTAGCTTAAGTTGACACCAATGCACATGGGTTCAAGCCCCGTCCCAGTCTTCCCCCTTGCCCCCTGCTCTCTTGTTGACCTATTCGGTTGATGATTGAGGGAATTACACTTTTTTCAGCCAGCTAAACATGGCACGTAAATCTTTACCCACTTCTTCAATGCGGTGTTCGGCTTCTTGACGACGCATAGCGGTAAAGCCTGGTTTGCCAGATTGATTTTCTAACACAAATTCCCGCGCAAATTGACCGGATTGAATTTCGCTGAGAATCTTCCGCATTTCAGCCTTGGTTTGGTCATTTACAACCCGAGGGCCACGGGTGTAATCGCCATATTCCGCAGTATTAGAAATACTGTCGCGCATTTTGGCTAAACCACCTTCTACAACTAAGTCAACAATGAGTTTGACTTCGTGCAGACATTCAAAATAAGCTAATTCTGGCTGATAACCAGCTTCTACTAAAGTTTCAAATCCGGCTTTGATTAAAGCACTCAAGCCACCGCACAATACTGCTTGTTCGCCGAACAAATCAGTTTCGGTTTCTTCACGGAAAGTTGTTTCTAAAACACCCGCACGAGTACCACCAATACCTCTAGCGTATGCTAAAGCGCGATCGCGTGCCCGACCACTAGCATCTTGATAAACAGCAAACAGAGCTGGTACGCCTTGTCCTTGTTCATAAGTCCGACGGACTAAATGTCCTGGCCCTTTAGGTGCAACCATAACCACATCTACATTTGCAGGTGGTACAACTTGCCCAAAGTGAATATTAAAACCGTGAGCAAAAGCGATGACGTTACCTTCTTCTAAATTTGGCTCAATTTCGTTTTTGTAAACTGACTTCTGCACTTCATCAGGCAACAAAATCATGATAAAGTCAGCAGCATTCGCAGCATCCGCGACATTTTTGACTGTTAATCCAGCCGCTTCCGCCTTGGCAGCTGATTTACTGCCCGGATATAGCCCTACAATTACGTCTAAACCACTATCTTTCAAATTAAGGGCGTGAGCATGACCTTGGGAACCGTAACCAATAATTGCAATGGTTTTCCCCGCCAAAAGGTCTAAATTGGCATCTTCGTCATAGTACATCCGGGCCATAGCGCATCTCCTGTCAGCAAGCATCATTAATTGGCAGGCTTTTGATTTTACCTCAAATTAGGTACATATTGGGAAGGGGGAAAAGGGGAAAGGGGAAGGGGGAAAAGGGAAATTATTATTACCAATTACCAATTACCAATGCCCAATGCCCTATGCCCATAATTACGTTTCTTGGTCAATTTTTTGGACTTCTTCTGCGGATAGTTTGACATTGATAGCGCTTACCGAATCTTCTATGCTGGCAATTTTGCTAGCGCCGGGGATGGGTAGGATTGCGGGGGATTTGGCACGCAGCCAGGCTAGGACAATACAATAAACTGATACACCTTTAGCTTGAGCTAATTTGGCGATCGCAGGAATATCTTGCAAGTTTTGATGGCGACGACTACCACCAAAGGGACTCCAAGGTAAAAAGGTTAATCCTTCCTGTTCGCAATACTCCAGCACACCATCACGTTCGGGTTGTCGTTCCCAAGGATTATATTGATTTTGCACGGAGACAACATCAACTAAATCCCGGGCTTGCTGAATTTGTTCGACAGAAAAATTAGAAACTCCCACAAACCGAATTAAACCAGCTGCTACCGCTTCCTTAACTGGTGCGAGGGATTCTGCAATTGTGTACTTGGGATCGGGGGCGTGATATTGCCACAGATCTATTGGTTTATCACCACCTAAAGCCTGAAAACTTTCACGAATAGTTTCCCGTAAATGTTTAGGGTTCCCGTTGCGTATCCAGTTACCATTAGGACGCATCAAACCGCCCTTGGTGGCGACAACCACTTGGCTAACATCGCCGTTATAACTGCTGAGTGCTTTGTTAATCAGTCTTTCGTTGTGGTGCTTATCTGCCTCATCTAAGCAGTAAGAGTCAGCCGTATCAATGAATGTGATACCCAAATCCAAAGCGCGATGGATAACTGCGATTGATTCAGATTCAGCAGGGCGATTCGATATCGACATTGGCATACCACCCAAGCCGATCGCACTCACGGAAATACCCGTTTTTCCTAGCTGTTTAGTTTCCATGCTTCTTACTCTTGTTTGCAGTGCTGTGAAGTAGGGGGGCGATGAGGGTAAAGGGGAATGGGAAAAGGGGGAAAGGGGAAGGGGAAAAGGGGGAAAGGAAGAACCTTTAGCCCGATGCTTGCCGCTTTTCCTATACAAAAATTTATATATTTCACCTTAATCGCGCCTACTTAAACTATTTAGTAGCGATTCACAGCGGTTTTGACAATTCATCTTTAGTCTTGTTAAGCGCGAGTGATATTACATAAGCTCTATCACAAGACTGATGTAAACTTCTAAGTAGTGAGCAATAAGTGCCGAATGTTGAGTTGCAACAGACGCGATTAATCGCGTCTGTACAAGAGTGCTAAGTTCTGAGTCAAAAATAAAAATTAAGTTCATCCCATTCTGTTAAAGAGTGGGTATAGGGCATGGGGCATTGGGCATTGGGCATAAGTAATGGGTAATGGGTAATTGGTAATGGGTAATTGGTAATAATAATTTCCCCCCCTTCCCCTTTTCCCCTTTTCCCCTTTTCCCCTTTTCCCCCTTCCCCTCAACTTCTGCATAAGTTCTCACTCTTCAGAGATATGTAATTACAGCAGCGATGCAGAGGAAAAAACAATGTCTAATGAACAAGATATAAATAACGCTCCTATTGAATTAACAGACGAAGAACTCGACGAAGTGTCGGGTGGGATTGATATTTTTATATCAGGCGCGACTTTTGAGCAAAGAAATGTCTTCTCTGCTCGTCGCGGTTCCCGTCGGCGTGGGGGTAATTCCATTTATCAATCTTCTTCTATATCTTCTTCTGCATTTCAATTGATTGGTTTGGGCTTTGGCTCCGTTGGTGATGCCATGAGCTTTCTCCAAGGGTTTTCCAAACTCTTTGGTAGAAGATAACGCTATGAGGGAGACAAATTTGTCTCCCCTTTATTAATTAATCACATTTAAAAGTCTAATTGCCCTGGAATCCCTGGAGTGTGGAGAATATTCAATGACAGAGGTGTTACTTAAAGAACTTAGTAATGAAGATATAGATTGGATGTTGACGGCTGGTAAGCAAGTGGAATTAGAGCCTGGAACCGTTCTGATTCAGCAAGGTCAACCTCTAGAAGCGCTGCATATTCTGCTAGATGGTGCATTGCTAGTTACTCTAGCACAAGCTGATAAAAATCCTTTGGGTCGCGCTTTTGCAGCTTTGGAAGGCGGAACTTTATCAGGGCGGGAAATTGCGCGGTTATCTAATGGGGAGATGGTAGGGGAAATTCCCTTTGTGGAAACCTACTTACCAGCTACTACCGTTAGCGCTACCAGCAAATCTTTAGTGTTGACGATTCCCAGAACTCGCCTCCTCTCCAAACTAGAGCAAGACTTGAGTTTTGCAGCGCATCTTTACCGTGCAAGTGCGGTGCTTTTGGCAAATCGCCTAGAGCAAATGATTAATCAACTGGGAAATAGCACAGTAGTTTTAAGCCAACCGCAACTCAGAGAAGCGTTGATTGTGTTTGCAGAGTTACACGATCGCGATTTGGATTGGTTAATTACAGCCGGAAAAGTCGAACAATTTCCCGCTAATTACGTATTAATTCGTAGTGGTAGACCTATAGAAGCGTTATATATTTTACTAGATGGGTCTGTGACTTTAAATGCCGCAGAAACAGAGTATAACCCCTTATCACAAGCTTTTTCTAATTTAGAAGATAGTGAAAATCAAGTATTTGAAAAGGAATTTGGGCGCTTATGGCGCGGTGATATCCTAGGTGAGACTCCGTTTATCGAAGTGCAACCATCAGCAGTAACAGTGAAGACATTAGAGGATTCACGGGTATTAACTATTCCTCGCTGGCGGTTATCTGCAAAATTATTGCATGATGTCGGCTTCGCATCTCGATTTTACCGAGTTTTGGCAATTTTATTAGCCGACAAACAACAAGCGATCGCACAACGCCTCGGATATGGGCGAGTAACCTACAGTAGCGGTCAATCTCTAGAAGAATCTTACAGCAATGAACTCTCTACCAATTCTCTAGGACAGGTAGCCCTAGCCGGCGCAAGATTTGAATGGATGCTCAAACGCATTGGAATTGAGTAATTTAGTAGGTCGGCGTAATTCAATATAACTGGCAAGGGCTGTTATTTGTCATTAGTCATTAGTCATTAGTCATTTGTCATTTGTCATTGGTAAAAGAATTTCTCCCCTTGCTTCCCAATCCCCAATCCCCAGTCCCCAATCCCCAATCCCCAATCCCCAATCCCCCCATCATCAAAGGATAAATAAAATGGTTCCCCAGCAAGAAACACAGAAAAATAATATGTTCCGCAAAGAAGCTTTAGAAAAGGTAGCTTCTCCCGAACAATTAGACCAACTAATTCAGGTTACTAACCCTAAACGCTGGTTTTCTTTGGTCGCGCTGGGTTCTTTGGTGGCGGCGGGTCTTGCTTGGAGTATACTCGGACGCATCCCCATTATTGTTACAGGTCGTGGTGTATTAGTTTATCCCAGTAAAGTTGTCACAGTCCAAGCTGCGAACTCTGGACGGATTCAATCTTTAAATGTGCAAGTGGGAGATAAAGTTAAAAAAGGTCAAGTTCTCGCCACAATTGATCAAACAGAATTACGCAAACAATTGCAGCTATCTTACGAGAAACTAGCACAACTGCGATCGCAAGACCAAACCGCAAATAATGCCCAACAAGAACGTTTTGGCTTAGAACAAAATGCCAACCAGCGCCAACGAGAAGCCTTACAGCAGAGTTTGCAAACAGTACAATCCTTAACCCCAGTATTGCGGGAAAAAGGCTTAGAAGTAATTAAACGCGATCGCCAAACTCTTAAACAACGCTTAGACACCTTACGGGAACTACAACCCACACTGAAAAAACGCTGGGAAGACCGTCAAGGACTGTTCAGAGAAGGGGCTGTGCCTCAAGATACAGTACTACAAGCCCGTCAAGAATATATTAACGCCCAAGCCCAAATTAATGAGGCAGAATCGCAGTTAAATCAACTAGATGAGAAAGAAGCCAGCGCCCAACGGGACTATCTTAATAATCTCAATCAAGCCAACGAATTGCAAGCGCAAATCAAAGCCTTAGATAGCCGTCAAGCTAGCCAAAAAGAACAAGATATTAATACCAATACCAACCGTAGAAAGGAAATTCAAGAAACTCAACGCCTAATTGCTCAATTAGAATTACAGTTACAACACAGCACTCAAATTGTTAGTGACTTTAGCGGCACAGTTTTAGAAGTTACCGCTAAACCCGGACAACTATTAGAAGCAGGTGCCGGAATTGGTACAATTGCTGCCCAAGAATCAAATGCTAAGTTAGTTAACGTTGCCTTTTTACCTGTGAGTGAAGGTAAGAAAATTAAACCAGGAATGCCTTTGCAAATCACACCTTCCACAGTCAAACGCGAAGAAGTAGGTGGGATTCAAGGAAAAGTTACCAACGTCTCTGCATTCCCCATCACCCAACAAGGTGCAGCTAGTTTAATCGGCAATCCAGATATTGTCACTAGCATTATCTCCCAAGGGCCACAACTGGCTGTATTTACAGAAATGGAGCAAGATTCTTCAACTTCTAGCGGTTATCGTTGGTCATCATCCAAAGGGCCAGATCAAAAAATCACCCCTGGAACTACCAGTTCTGTGCGGATTACAGTAGAAAATCGTGCCCCAATTACCTTTGTTCTCCCCATTCTCAAAACTTGGACAGGCTTAAATTAAAATTCAACCCTTGTAGAGACGCGATTCATCGCGTCTGTATTCAAAAGTCGAATCGCCCTCATCCCCTAACCCCTTCTCCCGCAGGAGAAGGGGAACTAAATCTCTTGCTCCCCTCTCCTGGTGGGAGAGGGGCTGGGGGTGAGGGCGAAACCTTGCACAAGAGCGGGTTTCAAGTTAAGTTGACACCACTGGGCACTGCCATGCCCTTACAATTATCTGTACTCAACAACTTGCAATCTGCTGTATTAAAATAACACTGCCTACATAGGCGATCGCTTCAACATTAAGCCTTAATGGTCGAGGTTTAGTTCTTAATGGTCAAGGTTTAGTTCTTAATGGTCAAGGTTTAGTTCTTAATGGTCAAGGTTTAGTTCTTAATGGTCAAGGTTTAGTTCTTAATGGTCAAGGTTTAGTTCTTAATGGTCAAGGTTTTGTTCTTAATGTTGTAAGGTTGAGGACTAAAGTTTGTTAGCAATGCCAAAAGTAGGCTACATCTACGCATTTTCATGTAGAGTTAAGAGCGATCGCACTTGACAACAGTTTTCGCATATTTAAACCACATCTATCGTAGGGGCACGGCATCCACAGACTTTCGGTTACACAAATATCTTATCGATGCCGTGCCCCTACCAGGTAATTAATCTTGGCGACTTTACCTTGGTATAAGCAAAAAGTAACTGAAGATACTGAGGTGCATGAGGTAGCAGAAATATTTATTCAGGCAAACTGCTATCAGCCCACAGTGCCAGGTATCGGAATTCGAGAAGGTTGATTCTACCGTGCATAAGGGGCTTGTAAAAAATCTTTATAAATCTCTGAAAGCCTTAAATGTTAGACTTTACAAGTCTTGACGCACACACCACCTCCATGCGAGAGAAGAGACTCTGACGCACAAATTGCAGATGGCTACCATAATTAATTATGGGGAGGTGTCCCCTGGGAGATGAGGTATTAAAAGTAGGATCTATATATTTGGAAGTAAATACTTCTTTCTTCCATCCAACAAGAATTTTAAGCTTTTCCCAGGCTTCTCTATAATTTTGGCCATCTAACTTACCGCCAACACTAAAGTAAATTTCCTTCTGTACACTGAAGCCAAAGTGACCATCACTGTATTTCACCCACAAACTGTCAATTGTGCGTAAGTCAGCGCCAGGGAAATTTAAGAGTGCGTCTTGGGTAAACGTGCCCTTTTCTGTTCTTTCTATAGCCTGAAGCATCACCCTACAGGTTTCTATATCGGCTTCCTTCCATTTCCCTGCGGCTAGCAAGTCGCGTAGTTTGGTATAGTCTACGCCTTTTTCTGAACTGAGGTCATCTTCGGTTGTTGGCGGTTCCAAGGTAATGTTTTTTGCCGTTTTTTCCTCCCCGCTTTTCTGAATCTGAGGCGTTGGGGGTGCGATAACTCTTGTCTCAATTTGTTCAATATCCTCATCTCTGAGTTGCAAAAGTTGCTGTAGCCGCTTCAACTCTTGCCTTGTATACTGACTCAGCGTACCTTCATCCTCAACCGCCTCAATTAGCGCTTCTGCGTATTCCTGTAGATTTTCTTGATACTTGCGGTAAGGTTCTAAAACTTCATTTTCAATTTGATCTGCTACCTCAACTGACAAACCCAATTCATTTTGCCTACGCTTGAGAATGCGGCGACCTATAAGCGAAATCTTACCATCTCTTACACATCGCCCTACTTCCTTACGGTACTCCAATTGCGGATCGCCTATGGGAGCTTTCGCTAACTTTATTTTAAAACCCTCTTTTACAGCATAAATTTCTGGCTTCATTGCCGGCGCTGCTTCCTGCACCTTTTTTCGCGCATATTCATGCAGTTCATCTACAGAAATCATGCCATCGTTATCGGTGTCAGCTGCACCTTTCTCAATTCCTTCTACAATGTAGCGGGTGTAAACCGATAAGTCTGCTCCTTCTTGTTCAAAAGAATATTGAGTAGCCGTGGAAGAAGTAAGTACCACCCGTCCTTCTCCTCCCAGTTGGTTTTTAATATCTACAGTATTATCGTCTTTCGCCTTCATTCCTTCAGCAAAAGCACCGCTAAAGCAACAGTCAAGAATAATTACCTGTCGCCGAGAACGGCTATTTTCCATCATCCCATGTATGAGGCTGGCAGCAGTGGCGGTAGTTTGAATGAGTCCGCTTTTGTGGTTTTTACGGGTTTGGCTAGTTGCTAAATATAATCTGCCAGCTTCATCTTTAATCCCGTGTCCAGAGAAATACAGTAATACTAAATCATCCTTTTCACGACCAGAAAACAAAGTTTCAATAGCTTCTTCCATTACCTGGCGTTGGGGATTTTCCAACACTGTAATATCAGCATCGGCAAAATCACCCATTTCTGAGTGCTGTAAGACTCGCTGCATTGCTTTCACATCTTGCACAGCGCCAGGTAAAGCATTTAACCCTGGTTGGTACTCACTAATTCCAATCAGCAATGCTAGCTTTGCCATCTACCTATCTACACCTTTGTAATTTCTTGTATAGCATTTACTGCTGCTTCTAACTCTTGACGGCTGCTGGCTTTGACTTTAACTTTCTTGCTTTCACCGCTTTCTTTGGTCAATTCTAGTTCTATTTCAATAGGTTTGTTACCTAAACGGTCAGTGAGAAAACCCCAAACTTGCTTGACGCTTTCCGATTTCACTAAAGCAACCAATTTACCTACAACATAGCCTGTGATTGATTTACTTCCCACTGGCGCATCGATTTTAGCTTCTCGGTTAACTTCTTCTACCTCATCAAGTTCTTTCATTTGACTCAGAAGCCTTTCGACTTCTTGGTCTTTTTCCTCTTCGTCTAAATCCGGGTCAATAAAGGTAATTGTCAGCTTAATATCTGATATGTCTGCCATAGTGAGTATTTGGTGATTTTGAATACCAAGATTTAAGATAATGTATTTTTACTGAGAATTAAGCCCAGTTTACTGTAAATACATCAAGACTCAGGTTGATAATTCCGTAAATCGGCAGCAAGTAGTGGCGTGGAAACATATTAGCTGTGTCAGTCCCCTAGTAGTCTGCCAAAGTTTTTTTGACAGGCGGGGGAAAGGCTAAGGGGAAAAGGGTAAAGGTTTAGAACCCTTCCCCTTTGCCCTTTTCCCTTTCCCCAATCTACACCGCACCAGCAAAAATTTCAGTTGTCGCGCAGCGCAACGCACCGTCAAAGATTAAAAGCGATAACTTCGTTAAGCTCCGCTAACGCATTACCAATGAAGAAATACACTCAGGTATTATGCGGATTTTTGATCGGCGCTACTTTCAATGTGACGACGCAAAACAGCGTTGATGAGAGTTTTATATTCTGAGCCTTGAGCTTGAAACCAAGCTATTACATCTGGGTCTAATTGAATCAAATTTTTAGCTTGAGCCGCCGGAATTCGCAATGTTGCTTTTTCAAAAAATTCATCAGTTAATGGCGGAATATCTGAATAATCAATGTCGTCATCTAACATGGACTCTAACGCACTTCTTAACGAAGGCTATAAACGAAAATAGAGAAAGGTTAAGCATTAACTTGACACGGACAAAAAATGCTGTGCTATTTTTTACATAAAAATTGCCGTAATTTAGAATATTTTGCTACTATTTGGCTAATAGTTCAGCGATTTCGCTAATGACCGAGAAAGAACTGCTACAGGTAATTGAAAAAGCTGTAATAGAAGGTGTAACAAAATTAGACCTTTCACGTAAAAATTTAACGGCTTTACCGCCTGAAATTGGTAAGCTGGTCAACTTGCGATCGCTCGGCCTCAGCAATAATCAACTGAGCAGTCTGCCAGTGCAATTTGGACAACTGCTCAACTTGCAAACTCTCAACCTCAGCAATAATCAACTGAGCAGTCTACCAAGTGAATTTGGTCAACTGCTCAACTTGGAATATCTCAACCTCAGGGATAATCAACTGAGCAATCTACCAGCGGAATTTGGACAACTGCTCAACTTGCAATCCCTCGGCCTCGACAGTAATCAACTGAGCAGTCTGCCTGCGGAATTCGGAAAACTGCTCAACTTGCGATGGCTTGACCTCAGCAATAATCAACTAAGCACTCTGCCTGCGGAATTTGGACAACTGCTCAACTTGCAATCCCTCAAACTCAGCAATAATCAACTAAGCACTCTGCCTGAGGAAATCAGGAACTTAGCAAATCTGATCAAGCTAGATCTGCGGAGAAATCCAGTCCCCATTCCACCTGAGATTTTAGGGAGCGACAATTTATCAGAAGATCCAGGTGATGTAAATGAAATCCTCGATTTTTATTTTCGGTCAAAGTAAGTAAATTTGGGAAAACACAAAGTAGGGTGTGTTGTCGTTCAGCCCAACGCACCATCGAAATATTAAAATAGGTACGAGCAATGCTGTGACATTATTTACAGAATAATTGCAGTAATTTAGAATAATTTGATATTATTTGGCTAATAGTTCAGCAATTTGGCTCATGACCGAGGCAAAACTGCTACAGGTAATTAAACAAGCCTCAATAGAAGGCGTAACAGAACTTGACCTCTCTGGTAACAATTTGACGGTCTTACCGCCTGAAATTGGCAAGCTGACTCAACTAAAAAAGTTAATTCTCGGCAACTACAGAATTGGGGACAACCTAAGTGCTTTACCTGTAGAAATTGGATTGCTCAATCAACGTGAAGAACGTCAAATTATTGATAATCGCTTAACCAGTCTGCTTAGGGAAATTAGACAACGGGTAAACTTGCAATCGCTCTACCTGGGCAGTCATCAACTTAGCAGTCTACCACCGGAAATTGGACAACTAGTCAACTTGCAATCGCTCTACCTGGGCAGTCATCAACTTAGCAGTCTGCCAAGTGAAATTGGACAACTAGTCAACTTGCAATCGCTCTACCTGGGCAATAATCAACTCAGCAGTCTGCCAAGTGAAATTGGACAACTAGTCAACTTGCAATCGCTCTACCTGGGCAATAATCAACTCAGCAGTCTACCACCGGAAATTGGACAACTAGTCAACTTGCAATCGCTCTACCTGGGCAATAATCAACTCAGCAGTCTGCCAAGTGAAATTGGACAACTAGTCAACTTGCAATCGCTCTACCTGGGCAATAATCAACTCAGCAGTCTACCACCGGAAATTGGACAACTGCTCAACTTAGACTTGCTCGACTTGAGCATTAATCAACTCAGCAGTCTGCCAAGTGAAATTGGACAACTAGTCAACTTGCAATCGCTCTACCTGGGCAGTAATCAATTCAGCAGTCTACTACCGGAAATTGGACAACTGCTCAACTTGCAAACGCTCGACCTCAACATTAATCAACTCAGCAGTCTGCCACTGGAAATTGGACAACTGCTCAACTTAGATTTGCTCGAACTGGGCAATAATCAACTCAGCAGTCTGCCAAGTGAAATTGGACAACTAGTCAAATTGCGATCGCTTTCCCTGGGCAATAATCAACTCAGCAGTCTGCCAAGTGAAATTGGACAACTAGTCAAATTGCGATCGCTCTACCTGGGCAATAATCAACTCAGCAGTCTACCACCGGAAATTGGACAACTAGTCAACTTGCAATCGCTCTACCTGGGCAATAATCAACTCAGCAGTCTACCACCGGAAATTGGACAACTAGTCAACTTGCAATCGCTCTCCCTGGGCAGCAATCAACTCAGCAGTCTACCACCGGAAATTGGACAACTGCTCAACTTGCAATCGCTCTACCTGGGCAGCAATCAACTCAGCAGTCTACCACCGGAAATTGGACAACTGGTCAACTTGCGATCGCTCTACCTAAGCAGCAATCAACTCAGCAGTCTGCCACTGGAAATTGGACAACTGGTCAACTTGCAATCGCTCTACCTGAGAAGTAATCAATTCAGCAGTCTGCCACCGGAAATTGGACAACTAGTCAATCTGCAAACCCTAGAACTCGAAGACAACGAATTAATAACACTTCCGCCAGAAATCCGAGAAAATGGATTAAGAGCAATTCTTAACTTTTATAAACAACAACTAGAACAAGAAAGTGAAGACCTCTACGAAGCAAAATTCTTGATTATTGGCGAAGGAGGAGCAGGTAAAACTTCTTTAGCTAAGAAAATAAAAAATGAAAGTTACGAACTCCAGCAGGATGAAAAATCAACTGAAGGCATTGAGGTAATCCGGTGGGACTTCATACAGCCTAATGGTAAAGACTTTCGTGTTAATATTTGGGACTTTGGCGGTCAAGAAATCTACCATCAAACCCATCAGTTTTTCCTCACCAAACGTTCTCTCTATGCTTTAGTTGCTGATACTCGCAAAGAAAACACAGACTTTTACTGGTGGCTGAAAGTCGTTGAACTCTTAAGTGAAAATAGCCCAGTTATCATCATAAAAAATGAAAAACAAGACCGTCAATGCGAAGTTAATGAGCGCCAATTGCGTGGAGAATTCACTAATTTAAAAGAAGCTCTGTCCAGCAACTTAGCCACTAATCGCGGTTTACTAGAGATTAAACAAGCTATTCAAAACTATATCAGCAGACTTCCCCATGTCGGCACACATCTGCCAAAACTCTGGGTAAAAGTCCGTTCTGCTTTAGAAAATGACTCCGGCAACTACATTAGCTTTTACGAATACAAAAACCTTTGCCGAGATAATAATTTAACTGACGATAAATATCAGCTGGATCTGAGTCGCTATCTGCACGACCTCGGTGTTTGCCTACACTTTCAAGACGATTCTACACTGAAACACTATGTCATCCTCAAACCAGAATGGGCAACTACTGCTGTCTACAAAGTGTTAGACAATAAAAACGTTAAGCAAAATCTGGGACGTTTCACCCAGGAAAATCTTCAAGATATTTGGCAAGATAGGCAATATGCTGATATGCAAGATGAACTGCTGCAATTAATGATGCGGTTCAAACTTTGCTACCCAATTCCTAATAGTCCCAACAATTATATTGCCCCGCAACTACTCGATATTGACCAACCTGAATATAGTTGGGACGAAACTAATAACCTAATTTTGCGCTATGAATACAAGTTTATGCCCAAGGGTATTATTACCCGCTTTATTGTAGAAACACACCCTTGGATTGAAAAACAAAAAATCGTTTGGCGAAGCGGTGTTGTCCTCAACAAAGACCAAACTCGCGCAGAAGTGATTGAAAATTATCACCAAAGAGAAATTAAAATCCGTGTAGTAGGAAATCGTAAAAAAGAATTGCTAGCTGTTGTTACTCATGAATTAGATAAAATCCATCAATCTTTTGAGCGTTTGCAGTATGATACTCTTGTTCCTTGTAATTGCAACCAGTGTGAAGGAAGCCCAACACCTCATTCCTATCCATTAGAAAATTTGTATAAGCGCTTAAAAGCTGGTCGCTATCAAATTGAGTGCGAAAACAGCTATGAAATGGTCGATGTCCGCAGGTTAATTGATGATGTTAATTTGCCACCTGTGGAAGCAGAACATCAATTTAATCCCCAAGTTGCACCACTACAAAAAGAACTATCTAAAGCAAAAGTTGAATCATTACAAAATCAAGCGATGATTAATTATCATGATTTTCAAATATTAGTAACAGCAGACCGCAAAATTCGCGCTTCCTCAGAACAAGGTGACGAGTGGGGCGAATTGCGATTAGAAATGAATAAAATTAAGCTGTCATTAAAACTGCTGGAGTCCCGTCAAACAGATAGCGATTTGCTCAAAGCATTAGGCGGCGAACTCTACCAAGCACTATTCCCCACTAAGATTCACGGAAGATTACAAGCGACAATCGCAGGCGCACAGGCGAATAATTACGAGGTACGCTTACGCCTAGTATTTGAATCTCCCGAATTAGCCGCCCTCCCTTGGGAATTTCTCTATGATGAGGCTACTAACACTTTCCTGGCAAACAATACTCAAACTGTACTTTCGCGTTATGTTGACGTTCCCCTACAAAAGCGCGAACTCAAAGCCGCAAGTCAACCGCTTAAAGTGCTGCTAGTCATCTCCAGCCCAAGTAACTTACCGCCATTAGATGTTGCTGGAGAAGAACGCCTCATCCGTGATGCACTGGCAAAGCACATAGATGCAGGCACAATTGAGTTAGATGTGCTACATCAAGCAACCAGAAGTAATATCTCTCAAAAGCTACGCGAAAAGCCTTACAATGTTTTCCATTTCATTGGTCATGGTAAATTTGAGAACAACAAAGGCTGTATTGCCTTAGTAGATACCGATGGCAAATATAAATTATTAGATGATGAGGGTTTTGCCAACTTCTTCTTAGGTAACCGCAGCTTAGGTTTAGCTGTACTAAATTCCTGTCAAGGTGCGGCTGTATCTTCCAATCAAGCATTTGCAGGTATCGCACCCAACCTAGTACGCCGAGGCATCCCTGCTGTAGTTGCTATGCAATACGAAATCCTCGACACTACAGCCAAGTTGTTTGCTGATGAATTTTATCGCACTCTTGCTCTAGGCTGGCCTGTAGATGCAGCGATACAAACCACCCGCAACGCTATTTCAATGGAAGTCGGCTTAGATAAACCTGACTTTGCAACACCAGTGCTTTATATGCGCGCCAAGGATGGAATTATTTTGGCTAAAGAAGTATGAAGTGTAAAGGCTAAAAGATAAAAAAGAAACTCTACATACAAAGTATTTCACGTAAATTAATTACACGCGTAGGGGCACGGCATTGCCCATTGGTGTCAAATTAAGCTAAAAGCGATATAGGGCGGGCGTTGTACAAATACCTCGCGCCCTCATCCCCTAACCCCTTCTCCCGCAGGAGAAGGGGAACTAAATCTCTGGCTCCCTTCTCCCCGTGGGAGAGGGGCTGGGGGTGAGGGCGAAACTACTGAAGATTTACTTTTCAGACTTCATCCTTGGAACTTCAGCCTTTTCACCCAGTGTCTTTGCCAAAGAATCGTGGCTAAGTTAATGAATAAACAAGTCATCGCCAGACATAACAAGATATAAGTTGGCAGCATCACTACACCAACTTCAAACCAAGTATATACGTGCCATACCATGATTAAAGCAAAAATGCTAGCAATTCCCGCCGATTGCCATACTTGATGTGATGGGCGATGAATTACCGTCAAGATAATTGTCAAGATTGTAGCTAATAGGTTTGCAGGGACAAGAAACGCACAAATACTGACGCAGTTGGCGCGAGAGAACTCAGCTAAGGTGTGGAAATCGAGCATCAAGTTGTTGGGATAATGTTCGCTTATACTAACAAATTTAATATATTTCAAAATAATTGAACTAACCTTAGCATGATATGAGAGTGAAGGAATCAATTGTGTAACATAATTTAAATTAATTACAGTATTTAAAAATGTTAATCAAATCATGAATTATTTTGATGGTGGGTAATCCCCACCATCACCAAATCATCCCATCAAAATTACTGTATCAATGACGTGAATTACACCATTATCAGCTTCGATATCGGCTGCTAAAACTGTGGCGTTTTTCACTTCAAATCCGTCAGAACAATCAATTTTAATCGGTGAACCTTCCACAGAAGTAACTGTTCCAAGTTTTGCTAAGTCAGCCTGCATCAGCTTTCCAGGCACTACATGAAATTTTAAAATCCTTGTTAACTGAGGAATATTTTGCACTAGAGTTTGAATAGTTCCTGCTGGTAACTTAGCAAAAGCATCATCAGTAGGAGCAAACACAGTAAACGGCCCAGGACTTTTTAATGTCTCTACTAAACCAGCAGCTTGTACAGCAGTTACTAAGGTTTTAAACGCGTCATTGCTAACGGCAATATCTACAATATCAGCCATTTATTTATCCTATATTTGTGTATGTCATCATAAAGGATAGTAAACCATTTTTAAGTTTTATTACACAAGCTGAGTAAAAAATTAGGTGCAATTATATAACACTTACACGCGAGTGTATTCTTGTTAGGTATCTCTTGATGATCAGCATAGAAAAATATCATTGTAGGTAAAATGTCCGAGCGTAGTTACGCCATTTTAGGCACTGGTGCATTAGGTGGTTTTTATGGTGCCAAGCTGCAAAAAGCTGGTTTAGATGTCCACTTTTTGCTGAGAAGTGATTATGAATATGTCAGTAAATCGGGTTTGGTGGTGGAATCAATTGATGGTGATTTCACCCTGACTCAAGTCAATGCCTACGATGATGTCGCCAAAATGCCACAATGCGATGTGGTGGTGGTGTCGCTGAAAACTACACAAAACCATTTACTACCGCAGATGTTACCGCCCGTGGTTAAGGAGAATGGGGTGGTGTTGGTGTTGCAAAATGGATTGGCGGTAGAAGAGGAAGTTGCTCAGATAGTTGATAATGTGACTATTATTGGTGGGTTGTGTTTTCTCTGTTCCAACAAAGTTGCAGATGGACATATCCGTCACCTGGACTATGGACAAATTACCTTGGGAGAATATGCTGCTAACTACAATCCGATGGGGATGACACCCAGGATGCAGCAAATAGCTGATGACTTTACTAATGCAGGTATCGCTATAGAGTTAACTGAAGACTTATTACTGGGGCGATGGAAAAAACTGGTGTGGAATATTCCCTATAATGGGTTGTCTGTAATTCTCAACGCCAGAACTGATGAGTTAATGGCGAATATGCACACCCGTGAGTTAGTTGAACAGGTGATGTATGAAGTTAGCGCTGGGGCGAAGACGGGGGGGAGGGTGATTGCTGAGAGTTTTATTCAAACTATGTTGGATTATACGGTGAAGATGAAGCCTTACCGTACCAGCATGAAGATTGATTATGATGAACGTCGCCCTTTGGAAGTGGAAGCGATTTTTGGGAATCCGTTACGGAAGGCGCAAGCCGCAGGGGTGGATTTACGGTTGATTCGGTGTTTGTATCAGCAGTTGAAGTTTTTGGATAGGGGGAATGGGTAATGGGGATTGGGGATTGGGGATTGGGGTAAAGCACCTGGGATGATTGGTGGTGCGTTGCGCTGCGCGACAACACACCCTACGGTTATACTTTTGACTGTTGACTGTTGACTGTTGACTGTTGACTCACCTCAAGGTTGCGAGGAGTTCGAGTACTACACCGTTTGTCCAGCCGAAGCCGACTTCGTTGGAACTGTAGCCAAAGCAGATTTCGTCGGAAACGTTGGCGGAACAGCGTTCTACGTCGTATTTTTCGACTAGGCTACCGCGACGCTCAAATTCTTTAATTACCATAGCTAAGAATTTGCGGGCGATGCGATCGCCTTCTTGATGATAGCCGTAACGGTGCAATCCTTGGACAGCAATTAATGTTAAGGGTGCCCAGCCAAAGGGTGCATCCCATTGGTTACCTGTAACGCGGGTGCTGGTAAATAATCCGCCTGGGGCTTCAAAGATGGAGAGATTTTCAACGACGCGTTTGGCTTGTGCGTCGGAAGCGACTCCCACCCACAGGGGATAAAAGGTGGTAGCAAATTCGTATTTGCGGCGTGTTTGAGTTTGAAAGTGATAGTCGAGATAAAGTCCCTGGGGTTCATCCCAAAGACATTGATCGATGCGATCGCGTCTGACTTCTGCGCGATCGCGCCATTGTTGGGCTAGTTGTTCGTTACCGAGAATATCATTGATTTGCGCCAAGTCTTGTTCCATTTGGTAAAGCAAGCTGTTGAGGCAGACGGGCGCATAATGGATAATATCAATACTAAAGGGGCCAAAGCGATTGCTGATATCAAAGCCAGATTCGCGCATGGTGCGATCGCCTTTGTAAAACAGATTGCTTAATTCGTCTGTTTCTCGGTCATAGTAAAGGCTGACATCATAATCTTCGATTTCAAATTTTTGGTAGTATTCTTTGACGCGTTCGTAGTGGTTTTTTCCTTCCTCATCGCGTTCGGAGAATAATACTTCTGGTGCTGGGCCTTCGCCTAAAGCATAATATCTGGATAACCCTGTGGCAGGGTTGAGGTGGGGCGGGACTACCCAGTAATAGTAAAATTGCTCTAATAGCGGTACTGTTGACCTCAGCCATTCTTCATCTTGGCTATGCTGAAACATTGCCAAAACCATGAGGCTGAGGACGGGGGGTTGCGATCGCGACAGCATATAAGTACGGTTGGCATTAAGGATTGTGCCGTAATGCTGTACTTGGTAAAGTAACTGATCAACTTGACTTTGGGCTAAATCCAATTCGCCATCACGTAATAAACCTAGCAAAATAAAGTAACTGTCCCAGCCGTACATTTCGTTAAAACGTCCGCCTGGAACAACGTAATCGCCGGGGAGATATAGCAATCCATGTTCTCGGATGGCTTCGGCTTCGGGGGGTAGGGTGCGAATTTCGATTTGGCGGACATCTTCTTTAGATAGCGATCGCTCTAAGACGGACTGAACATTGGGACAATCTTCTCTAGGGGAAATGTAGATAATCCAAGGGCTATCGGGTTTATGTTCTAGTTTGGCATCTTTGGCAGATTGCAGTAAATGTGAGTGCGATCGCCTTAGGGTTTTCCAGGTTTTTTTGATATATGTTCTGACAGCTTCAATTTGTTTGCTGGTAAATGGGGATTGGGTGGAAGTTTGAGGTGTCATAAGCAATTTATGGAAAATTTTTTCTCACGCAGAGGCGCGGAGGCGAATGGAAGAATTAAGCGCTAATGTTTGCGACAAATAAATTCTTTGTAGGGGCACGGCACCAGTAAGATAATTTGATACGCCACAAGATTGTGGATGCCGTGCCCATCTGTCGCATAATGGTATAAAAAATATTTCTCTGTGTTCTCTGCGCCTCTGTGGTTTTAATCAGGATGGGTTTAGTAATGCGAAACGTTTACAGTAACACTCATTACTCATTACTCATTACTCATTACTCATTACTCATTACTCACTAACAAAGCTACGGGAAAATGCGCCAGTGCTGCGCCGATAGATAATGTTCCTGTCGCTTCTAGGGATTGCTGAGTTAGCAGGTTTTTCCAGGTGGCGGAGGTTCCTTTAGGTAATTGCAGATGTGTATCTTGCCATACCGATTCGCCTAAGGGATATTCCTCAGGTTGAATAAGGCTGGTGAAAAAGCGTGGGGCGATCGCGATCGCTGTTTGATTTCCCTGCTGTCTGGCAAAGGCGATAATATGATCGGCATGGGTTCCCTGGATTTCTAAGGGGAGATATTCACCGTCTTGGAATAGTTGCAGGTAATCGATTCTGGCTTTTAGGGCTTGTACTGTTAAAAAGAGTTTGATTCTCCCATCGGTTTTGGCGGTGAGTAATTCCGCAATTAAGCCCAGAATGTCGGTTTTGATTTGCTGTTTGATGTCGCTTAAATAACTCTGGCGTTGTTCAAAATCTACGGGGCGACGGTTATCGGGATCTACTAAGCTGAGTTCCCAAAGTTCGGTTCCTTGGTAAAAGTCGGGTACGCCAGGGGCAACAATTTTTAGTAGAGTTTGAGAAAGGGAGTTGAAGATACCATAGTTGGCAATGCGCTGTTGAAATTCGCGGAAATCTGTGAGGAAGTCTTGGGAGATAGATGGATCTAGAACTTTCTCCACAAATGATGTACAAGCCTCTTCATACTCGCTATCGGGACGCAACCATGCTGTATGTACTTTGGCTTCCCGAATCGATTTAATGATGTATTCTTTCACCCTTTCTCCAAAGGTTGAATATTCATGTTCCGCGAAGGGAAACGCCCCGACTAAGGTTTGATAGAGAAAATATTCGTCATTGCGATCGGGCATAGTTGCATTTTTGCGCTTGCTTTTATGCCCTTGATTCATGCTACTCCACTTGTTAACTCGCTGTTCCCACTCATCAGGAATTTCTGACAGCACATTTAACCTAGCGCGCACATCTTCACCCCGCTTGGTGTCGTGGGTGGCGGTGGTGTTCATAGTATGGGGCCAAGTTTGTTGGTGCTTGTGGTTAAAATTATGGAATTCGCCCAGAGAAATACCAAAATGACTGGGATTTCCGCCGACTTCATTGAGGGAGATAAAGCAGTTGTAGGAATATAATGTGGTGTCTTCTACGCCTTTCGCCATCAAAGGCCCGGTGTATTGCTGCATCCGCATGACAAAATATAGCCATTGTTCCCGTTCTGTTTGCGTGAGGGAGTCATCAAACTCCAGTAGCATCAGCTTTTCAATGAAGTCCATTTCATGCTGTAACAAAGGCGCTTGGACTTTGGCTTGGCGAATTACTTCCTCAATGTAGGCGCGATCGCCTTCTTGAATGCCGTCAGGTGTAATATAGGTGCGGTAAATAGGGAAGAGAGTGAGAATTTCTGCGATCGCTCTTTTTAAGCCGTTGACTGTAAAATCATTGCCAAAGCGATATTTGCTGGAAATATTCTTTAACAAAATCGCTAAATTATCAACGTCTCCTGCTAAATTCTTTTCTAGAATCAGGTGCTTATTCTTGTTGACAAGGGATGCATAATCTACTTTATTACCGATAAATTTCTGATAAATTTGCTCAAATTCTGACTCGTTTGCTGATTGACAGAATACGCCATTGATATAGTTTAAAAAGTCATAACCAGATGTACCTGCAATTCTCCAGTTTTCTGGCAAATCTTCTGTGAGTTCCAAGATTTTTTCAACAGTGATATAGACATCACCCATTTTTTCTTGCAGTCTTTCTAAATATTGGCTGGGGTTATAAAGTCCGTCAATATGGTCAATGCGTAAGCCTGTAAATTTGCCTTCTGCTACTAACTTTTGAATTAAGCTATGGGTGTTATTAAAAACCCGCAGTTCTTCAACTTTCACCGAAATCAGTTCATTGACGGTAAAGAAGCGACGATAGTTCATTTCTTCCGCGCCAACTTTCCAAAAAGCGAGGCGATAAAATTGCTCTTTGAGGATGTCATCGAGCAAATTAAAGCTTTCGGAATTACCTGGTTCGCCGTTGAATGTTTTCAGGTTATCGTCAATGAACTCGCGGATATCATCGTTAGTAGTATATAGTTCCCAAACTAAACCTTTAATAAAGGCGATTTGGTCTTGACGCTGTTTACCAGCCACCTCAGAAGGGACGTTTTTCAGAATGTAGAGAATCCCTAATAATTTAATAAAATCGGGATGATTGCGTCCTAAAGTCCGGGTAAGTCTGCCCAGATTATAAGTGAGGAATTTGGTGTAAGATTCTAACCGCAGGGGCAATTTTAAACTGTAATAATTAACAGTTAACCCGTTTTGTTCATATTGCAATTGAATGTCTCCCTTTTCTAGGGAAACACCATAAAAGTCTCCCAGCAAAGGTGCGAGTATGCGCTGTTCGCGATCGCCAAAGGGTACATTCCAGCATAAATCGAAGTAGTCGGTATAGCTGGAATCTGGGCCATGTTCTAATACATCCATTAAGTAGGCGTTTTCGCTACTATAAGCCATGTGGTTAGGTACAATGTCTTGTAACCATCCCATACCAAGGGATTGGAGTTCGCTGACTAAGGCTTCAAAGGATTCTGTACTACCTAATTCGGGATTAAGTTGAGCAGCATCTACTACATCATAGCCATGCGTACTACCGGATCTAGCTTTGAAGATAGGGGAGGCGTATAAATCGGAGATACCTAAATCAGCCAAGTAAGCTGCGATCGCTTTGGCGTTGTCAAAGTTAAATTGCGATGTAAATTGAATTCGATATGTAGCTTTAGGAATTCGCATAATATTGACTTGTAAATAGTGTTGACTGTTGACGGATGACTGTTGACTGGGAAGAGAGATTTTTATGCGTGCTGGTGTACGCAGTTCATGATGACTGTTGTTTGAATTGATAAATTTGAATTAGATTATGTCTTTGCGTCTTTGCGCCTTGGCGTGAGATTTCTTTTAAACGAACCACAGAGACGCAGAGAACACAGAGAAGAAGAGAAATTAAGACTCTAATTCATACAGCACTAAACTGTGAGGTTGCAGTTGCAATTCTTGTCCTACAGCTAAATTATTCGGTGCTGGTGAACCAGGGCCAGACCATAATGTATCGGCTGAGTCTAATTTTTTATGAGCAGTGCTTTCAATTGGTAAAGTTAATGTTATGGGAGATTGATTAAAATTCATGGCAAATATTACTTGATTGGCTTCACTCCAACGCCGCACTATCACTAATTGTTTCTCTTCATTGCTAGTTGCTTCGATGCAATTGCGGTCTTTTTTCAAAAGTGCGGGATGGGTTTTGCGCCAATTAATTAACTCACGATGCCAATCTAATAAAACCTTGTGCTTACCTTCGTTACGTAATTGCCAGTTGAGTTTACAATTCAAAAATGTTTCTGCTGATTCTGGATCTGGTGGATCTTCATCATAGTGAAACGCTGCAAATTCTTGTTTACGCCCTGCCCTGACTGCTTGAATTAAATCAGGGTCGGAGTGACTCACAAAATACATGAAAGGTGCAGTTTCGCCGTATTCTTCACCCATGAATAATAAAGGTAAGTAAGGCGATAGCAGCACAGCACCAGCAGCTAATTTTAATCCTTCAAAAGAAATGCGATTCCACAGGCGATCGCCCTTCATTTGATTGCCGATTTGGTCGTGATTTTGGATGCAAACGGAAAATTGAAATGGCGGGCGATCGCGGCAGGGAATACCATGAAATCGTTTACGATGGGGCGCGTATAGCCAATCGTAGACGAAGGTATCTTGGTAAGCTTTGGCTAGTTGAGCGCATTCACCATAATCTTGATAATATCCTTGGCGATCGCCTGTTAACAATGCGTGTAATGCGTGGTGAAAGTCATCACTCCACTGTGCATCCAGCCCATAACCACCCAATTCTGGTGGGCGGATGATTTGGGGATTATTTAAGTCACTTTCGGCAATTAAATAGCGTTTGCAATTAGCATTCTGGCAAAAGTGATGTACTGCTTCCGCTAATTCCCACAGAAAATGTTTTGCGCCTAAATCGTAAATCGCCTGAATTGCATCCAGCCGCAAAGCATCAATATGAAATTCTCCCAACCAATACAGCGCATTTTGGATGAAATAGTGACGCACACCTTGACTGTGGGCATCATCGAAATTCATTGCATTGCCCCAAGGGGTTTTATAGGTTTTAGTAAAATAAGGCGCAAATTGACCCATATAGTTACCTTCTGGGCCAAAGTGGTTATAAACCACATCCAGCACTACCGCAATCCCATGTTGATGACAAGCATTCACCAGTTCCTTTAAATCGGCTGGTGTACCGTAGGAATTTTGCACAGCAAAAGGGTAAACGCCATCATAACCCCAGTTCCGGTATGCTAAATCCGGTTGAATATGGGTATCGCCGGGGAACTGGGCAATAGGCATAAGTTCAATAGCGTTAATTCCCACTTCTCTAAGTTCCGCCAACCGGGGAATAATCGCTTTAAAAGTACCTTCCGGTGTAAATGTGCCTACGTGAAGTTCATAGAAAATCATCGCTTCTAAAGGCACACCAGTCCAGTTGTCATCTGTCCAATTAAACTGCGGATCGATTACCTGCGAGGGGCCGTGAACTCCTTCGGGTTGATAGTGTGATGCAGGATCGGCAAAAGCATTTTCGCCATCCAAAACATAGCGATAAAGCGTATCAGGATAGACATCATTTATTTTGATTTGCCAGTATCCCGCTTCTATATGAGGTTTGAGCGGAATTATTTGTTCTTGTGGTGATAAAATTTGCAGCGCCACGCTATTTAGTGTAGGCGACCAAACTGTAAACTCACACTCTCCGTTACCCAAGTAGTTAGCACCAGTCCTCACGCAGTATCCTCCCGTTAGATAATGTGTGCCGAATTGTGGCTTGACTTTTGGTTATGCCAATTCTGCAAAATCTAGGAACAGATTTAATGTTTAGAAAATCATATTTAATCTGACTTTCTAAATTACAAAATAGGAATTGGTAAGCAAAAAATCCTGCCAGATAGCATCATGGATTGTCTAGCAGAGAATTTACCAGCACCCACAGGCGGATTTTTTTCAGCCGAAAAGCTTGTCTATTCACCTATATAGAGAATATTCATGAAAAAAACTCTATCGAATTGAGTAATTTGCTCAAATTACTTGATATTGGCTGGCAAATCAAGAATCAGTACCCATGAGAAAATGCAATTATGAGCATCTCTAGATGAGTACAGCAATATTCACATGATTGATCACGACCGTTTATTTAAAGAACTAATTTCTACATTCTTTCTCGAATTTTTAGAATTATTCTTTCCCCAGGTAATGGCTTATCTAGAACCTGAATCATTAAAATTTCTAGACAAAGAAGTATTTACCGATGTTACTGCTGGCGAACAATACGAAGCCGATTTAGTAGCACAAATCAGATTCCGAGAACAAGAGACATTTTTTCTCGTCCATATCGAAAACCAATCCTACCCCCAAGCTGATTTTGGGCGGAGAATGTTTCGATATTTTGCGCGCTTATTTGAAAAGCACGCATTACCTGTATATCCCATCGTTATATTTTCTTACGACACCCCACGCACACCCCAAACGAATATTTACCGTGTCGAGTTTCCCGACAAAACAGTTTTAGAATTTAACTATGGGGTAGTTCAACTCAATCAATTAAACTGGCGTGACTTTTTACAACAAGAAAACCCCGTAGCCAGCGCCCTCATGGCTAAAATGAATATAGCACCCTCAGAACGTCCCCGAGTCAAGTCTGAATGCTTGCGTTTGTTAGCAACTTTACGACTTGATCCAGCCAGAATGAAAATGATTTCTGGCTTTGTTGATACTTATCTCAAGTTAAACGCAGCAGAACAAGAGATTTTTAAAACTGAGATTGCTAAATTTGAACCAGTCAAACAAGAGGTAGTTATGGAAATTGTTACTAGTTGGCAATTAGAAGGCAAACAGGAAATAATTATACGTCAACTAAACCGGAAAGTTGGTGCGATCACACCGAAATTACAAGAAAAGATTCTCGAATTACCTAATACCCAATTAGAAGATTTAGGCGAAGCGTTGTTAGATTTTAATAGTCAAGAAGATTTAGTAAATTGGTTGCAGGCAGTGTGAGGGTAAAATCAAGTCAACTAAAACTGAATCAGCAAAACACGAGTTAAGTTATGGAAATTGTTACTAGTTGGCAATTAGAAGGCAAACAGGAAATAATTATGCGCCAACTTAACCGGAAAGTAGGTGCGATCGCACTGGAATTGCAAGAAAAAATTCTCCAATTACCTAATACCCAATTAGAAGATTTAGGCGAAGCTTTGTTAGATTTTACTAGCCAAGAGGATTTAGTCAATTGGTTGCAGGGATTGTCAGAGTAAAATAATTGGCGATCGCACTCACTAAATTGTTCCCAAAAACGAAATTCAAGTGGGGTTAATTCGCTTTGCTATCCAATAAAATAATGATGGTAAATATCTTTTAAAATACACCATCAAAATATCAGCACCGCCAATATAAACTTCTTGCTGCTGGCGATAAATACTTTTGATAATTTTTTGCGCGCAAATCTCAGCCGTCATCCCTTTTGCTTGCCCTTCATCCATTTGCTGATGTAAACTGCCATCAGCAGTTAAAGCATTTGATGAAATATTAGTTTTAATTCGCCCAGGACAAACTATAGTAATAAAAATATTATTTTCTGGTTTTAATTCTATCTGTAATGTTTCAAACCATCCATGTAGCGCGTGTTTTGAGGCTGCATAGGCTGAACGTAGCGGAAAGCCAAATTTTCCTACGAGGCTGGAAGTCACCGCAATTTGTCCGCCACCTTGTTTAATCATATATGGCAGAACTTTTTTAGTTATATTAATCGTGCCAAAATAGTTGACTTCCATAATTTTTCTGTCAACTATTTCCTGAGTATCAACAGCTAAAGAACGTTGGCTAATACCTGCATTATTTACTAATATATCTACTTTGCCATAATGATTTATAGCTGTATTAACTGCATTTTCTACGGCTATATTATTGGTAATATCCAAGGGAATAATTAAACATTCGCTCTTGATTTGCTGTTTAACTCTTTGTAATTCCGTTTCTTTTCTTGAGGAAATAATTAGCTTTGCACCTTGATTAGCAAATTGGTAAGCTAATGCTTCCCCAATCCCAGAAGATGCGCCAGTAATCCAAACAACTTTATCTAAAAAAAGCATTTTCAAAATTATAAACTACGAATTATAGCCTTTCTTATACCAATTTTAAAAAAGAATGCGACAGATGCGTAGGTTGGGTTAAACGGAGTGAAACCCAACATATACAAGGCGTTGGGGTGTTGGGTTTCGTTCCTCAACCCAACCTACATTTGCAGCGATCATTCTTCAAATTGGTATTAATCTATTGAATTACAAATAAATTTATCTGCGTCCATCAACTTTTGAATAGCAATGCGGTGAGATTACAAGCAATGTAACCAATCGCCCAAGGAGATTTATCCTTCAACAGCAATAGTACCTGATTTAGGGTTTCTGGTAGAGTCGCACCATACAACCGCCAAAGATTTTCTCGCAGTTGATGCAAAATGCGATCGCCTACAATATCATCACTACCAGGACGCAGTAACCAATGGGTTCGCAAAAGCTTAAAATGATGAATCTCAAGAGTCTGCGCTACCTGTTGCATCTCTTTTGCAGCCTGTTCTACCAATTCATCGGTGACGATTTTCATTACTAAGGGTTGCAAGGTAAATGAGGCTTCTCCCATACCCACCCATTTTTCTAAAAGCGATCGCCTTTCTAATGCCATAATTGCTTCTAACACCATCGCTGGATCGATGGATATCAGCAGATGAGTTTGTAAACGCGAGAATGATACAGGTTCTTGCCAAATAGCTAGCCAATAGAGAATATCTTGTTGTAATTCCGATAATTGCTGGAATTGTTGTTTCAAGATAAAACGTAAGCGATCGCCAATTACTAGGGTATTCTGACTCAAAAATGCCGTAATATTCCCTGCAAACACAGACTCAATTAATGAGGTGACAAGTTTCAGCGCTAGAGGATTTCCGCGATAAAGTTGAATTAACGCTGAGATTCCCAGTTGTTTAGTGGTAAAGCCTCTAGATTGCAATAGTTCTAAAGCCTCAGTTTTTGGTAAACCCTTGAGGCTTACACAGCTAACTGTTTGATTGTTGATTTCAATCGCGCTTGGTTGTTCGCGACTGGTAATCAGGATGCAACTTTGATGGCGATCGCGGCTAATTTTTTGGATAAATTGAGTATATTCTGGCGGCGACAAAACCCCATCTAAGCCATCGAGGATTAGCAGACAGCGACGTTTGTGCAAGTGGTGTAAAAGTTGTGCTGTTCCTTGCTGAATATCATGAATAACAGTTTCCTCAAAGTTATGCACCAGCGCATCCAGCAAAGAGATTAGGGAAGGTACAGTAGAAAGCGATCGCCAAATTAAACAATCAAATTTTGACTGCATCCAATCCGCCAAAGCCAACGCCAAAGCAGTTTTACCAATCCCCGCAATTCCAACAATAGTAACTACTTTACAACCAGCTAAAATCCATTGTTCTAGCTGCTGCAATTCCTGATTGCGTCCATAAAAGCTTTCTACATCAGGTGCATCATGCCAATCAATGTAAGGATTAGAGAAGTCTGCAATAACTTCCAATTCTAGCCCAGAAGCATCTGCGATCGCTTCCCAATCGGTAATCCCCACAGCTTCGCAAATAGCAATGAAAATTTCGCGTTGAATGCGATCGCCTTGCCAAAATCGACGTAAAGTAGCTCTAGAAGTATGGGCATCTTGCCACCATCGCGCCGTACTGGTTTTCGTCCATCCTAGACGTTGGCGCGCCTTGTCTACAATTGTTAATCCTGCTGTCGATGCCCTCAGTGAGTTTGACATACAATTTTTATATAATGTCCGATAAATTACAGTGTTTTTTAAGTAAATAAAACAGATAGCTAGAGTAAAACAATATTTGTTTCCCTACAATCGACGATAAGCTTTACCTAGCAAACTTGCAATTTGCTGTATAAAAACTCAACTCACAAGCAGATGCAGTTTCCAAGTCATGGCGGCACTGTGTCCTGTTTCTCTCCACCAATAAAGTAATAAAGTTTACCGCCGACATTTTATAAATTTGTATTCAAGACTTTAAATTTAAATATCCGGACTCAAATCTTTAGTAAGAGAAAATTATTTTGTGATAATTTCTTCAATATTGTGTTGTTGAATTCGTTGATGAATTAACCCATTAGCAGGAGGTTATCCAGCAGTAAATCATTTTATTTTAGTAATGGTCAGACCAATACAACATGGTTTGAACTAGCATTTATGGTAGAGAGGTATAAATCATGTTGAACTTGATATTTACCCGCTTTTTAAAAGTAACAGCCTTGGGTTTTTCCACAGCTTTTTTATTAGCAGGTCAAAATGCTGTTAATGCTCAACAAATTCCTAGTTTAACGCCACAACAAGCGCAACATTTATCTCGTGACTTAGTACCATCAAGTTCCGAGCAATTTTTTAGACAAGGGCAATATTTGATGGAGAGAGAAATTCAAAATCTCCAAACAAGACAACTTGAACAGAAGGAACCTGTACTCAAGATAAACTCGATACAGCAGATTAAAAAAGACAATCTACCTAGCAAAAACCCTAATACATTACCCAATTGATAATTAGGATTCTTGCGAGTAAAATTGCCCATAACTTTTAGTATTTGTATAGTAGAGTAGCACTTACTCAAGTAAACGTTGTTGCCCAGATCCCCGACTTTTTGAAAAAGTCGGGGATCTAAATCTCGCTAAAATACTTGATATTCATTGGAAGTCGGCGGGAAACTCCATCCCCTTGTGGGTGGAGAGGGATAGCCGCCCGCCGACTTGGGGCATTGGGCATTGGGCATTGGGAACTCTTACCCATGCCCCATTACCCCTTATCCCCAGAGGGGGCCCCGAGTTCCCCATTCCCGATGCCCTAAAACTCCATCCCCTTGTGGGTGGAGTTTTTCATTTGTAGGGTGCGTTAGCCTTTGGCGTAACGCACCTGTGTATTTCATCAATCAAATACTATTTTTATAACAAAATGCCAGCGAGTGATTATTTACCATATTCATGGTCATACTCAATTTTACCGTAGTCTAACTTGATGACCCGATCCGCTAAATGGAAATAGCGATCGTCGTGGCTAATTGCAATCACCGTTTTACCTTTAGCTCGCAATTCTGCTAATAGCTGAGTGTAAAATATTTCTTTGAATAATGGGTCTTGGTCTGCTGCCCATTCATCAAATAGATAAATTGGTCTATCTTCTAATAAAGCTGTGAGTAAAGCTAACCTTTTACGCTGTCCTTGAGAAAGAGAAGTGGTAGAAAGTTTGCCATTTTCTACTTTTACTTTATGGTCAAGTTGCAGTTGCTTCAAGTATTTTGTAGCTTGAATATCTAAATCAGGATTTTCTATGCCTAAAAGTTCATCAAATAAATAGAAATCAGAAAACACTACAGAAAAATGCTGGCGATACCATTCTCGATTTTGTTCGTTAATTGGCTCACCATCTAATAAAATCTCTCCTTTTTCAGGGATGTAGAGTCCAGTAATCAGCTTTGCCAGAGTCGATTTACCGCTACCATTACCGCCTACAATAAATACCAATTCTTGCGGAGACAATTTTAAATCAATAGGGCCAAGAATAAAGCTACTATCTTCTTGCTCGGTGTAATATGTATGGCTAATTCCCTTCAGTTTTAGAGTCTGCCAAGTAGATTTAAACTTGGGCGGTACTGTTGTCGATACTTCCGCACGACTAGCTAAAGATAAACCCAGAGATTCTATCTTTTGCAAAGCGACATTAGCTTTGCTGATTTGGGGCAGATTGTTGATAATATTATCCATTGGCAACATCAAATAAGTAAAGGTCAAGATGAAGCCAGAGAGAGTTTGTGGACTAATAGTTAGTAGTTTAGGTAATGCAAACAGTAAAAAACCGATCGCAAAAAAGAACAGCAACTTTCCCCAGCTTGTAGTGGTAGCAAATAGGGTAAGTCCTTGGACATTGTGATTGCGGAAATTATCGGCTGTGGTTTGGAGGTTTTTGGTTAAAAATATTTGACGGCGTTGATAATTAAGTTTAAGTTCCTTAACTCCCCCAGTGATGGTGCCTAAATGCTTAAATAAAACATCTTGATCCTCACGTGCTAACGCCAGCAATTTCTCGCCTTTATTCAACAACCATTGGCAGCTGCCTACACCTACCAGCATCAAAACAATAACGGAGAACAGTACAATCCAAGATAGCCAAGTAATATATACCAGACAACCCAAAACCATTGAAATATCAATGCAGAGGAAAGGAATGATATACACCGCATTCGCTACAGCTTGTACATCCTCTGTGAGAGTTGCTAATAGTCGAGGATTGCCTAAATGTTCTAAATGGCTTAACTCCGAACCCAGTATTTGACGGCTTAAACCCATCCGTAATTGCAAGATGGCATTTTGTGAGAGGCGAACCAACATCACCTGAGAAATGATACTGGTAACTAATGCAATTATGGACAAACCAACAAAGCCCCAAGCTATAACTGTTAGGGGTGACGAGGTACCGGGATTAGCAGCAGAACTAATGAGGGCAATTAATCCCGCACTACTACCACCACTCAGGAATCCAGTAACGATCGCGATCGCAACAAGTCCCCATGAAGAACGTAAAAGAAAATAAATCAGATTCATGAAATATAATTACCGATTGCTGGCTAGCGCTCTCCAGGGGTAAGAAAGAAATGGATATTGTTAACCCTTTATTATTCCATTCTATAAACAGAATTTATCAGTTTTTCAGGCACAGCAATAGTTTCAGGGAACAAGATCTGCCTGCTACTTGTCAAACGAATGGTTCATAAAATAAGGTCGTCATGGGGAATGGGGACTGGAGACTGGGGACTGGGGACTGGGGACTGGGGACTGGGTAATGGGTAATGGGTAATGGGTAATAGGTAATTGGGTTTTGCTATTTCTCCCTCATCCCCCTCATCCCCCTCATCCCCCTCATCTCCCTCATCCCCCTCATCTCCCTCATCCCCCTCATCCCCCTCACCTCCCTCATCTCCCTCATCCGCCCGACTTGCTTCTCCTCACCAACTCCCAATGATCAAAATGTTTCGCTTGTTATTCCGTAAAAAACTACGTTCCTGCTATTTAATAGCAATTTTTATTACTACATTACTACTGACAGTTACGCCCGCAGTCTATTCCGCAGAAACCTTTCCCCCAATACAATCTCAGGCTCTCCCTCCTCAACCGACACGAGAGTTTCGGGGTGCATGGATTGCGACAGTCGCTAATATTGATTGGCCTTCCAGACCAGGATTAACATCATCACAGCAGCAAGCAGAACTTACTGCTATGCTCGATCGCGCTGCTTCTTTAAAATTGAATGCGGTAATTTTGCAGGTACGCCCGGCTGCTGATGCTTTGTATGCTTCTGCTTATGAACCTTGGTCGGAATTTTTGACCGGAGAAATGGGTAAAGCACCATCACCCAATTACGACCCCCTAGCTTTTGCCGTTAATGAAGCACACAAGCGCGGCATAGAATTACACGCTTGGTTTAATCCCTACCGCGCCCGTCACGGTCAATCAAAATCAGCAGTAGCGGCTAACCATGTTAGTAAAGCGCATCCCGATTGGGTGAAGAAGTATGGTAGATATCTTTGGTTAGATCCAGGTGAGCCAGAAGTTCAAGACTATACTGTCAATGTGGTGATGGATGTCGTCAAGCGCTACGACATAGACGGAGTCCATCTTGACGATTATTTTTATCCTTATCCCGAACAAGATAGTCGTAGACGGACAATAGATTTTCCTGATGCACCCAGTTGGCAGAAATACCAGCAAACTGGAGGGAAACTCAGCCGTGATGACTGGAGACGGGACAACATTAACAAATTGGTGCAGCATCTCTATCAAGCAATTAAACAAGAAAAACCTTGGGTGAAGTTTGGTATTAGTCCTTTTGGGATTTGGCGACCAGGTTACCCAGCGCAGACAAAGAGTGCTAATGGTGGCGGGCCTTTCGATGCGTACAATCAGATATATGCTGATTCTCGTCAATGGTTAATCAATGGCTGGTTAGATTACTTTTCGCCCCAGTTATATTGGAAAATTGACAAGGCGCAACAAAGTTATCCGATGTTGCTTGATTGGTGGATTCAGCAGAACCAACTAGGAAGACATATTTGGCCGGGTAATTATACTAGTCGTGTAGGCGATCGCAGTTCAGCTGCTTGGCCAGCTAATGAAATTATCTCTCAAATTAAGTCAACGCGTAATTCTGCAGGCTCAACAGGCAACATTCACTATAGTATGAAGCCGATCATGCAAAATCGCGATCGCATCTCCAATCTACTAGAAAAGGAAGCTTACTCAACACCTGCGCTGATTCCCGCTTCTCCTTGGTTAGATAAGACCCAACCTGCTCAACCTATACTCAACGTTGAGCGCGATGCAACAGGTAAAATCAATAAACTGACTTGGCAATCTCCAGCACCGGAAAAAGCTTGGTTGTGGGTAATGCAAACCAAAACTGGCAATCAGTGGAATACAACCATCCTTCCCGGCTCGCAAACTTCCTACTTATTCAACAGTGCTAATTCTCCCACCAAGATTGATAGCGTCGCCATTTCCGCAGTCAATCGCTACGGTACTCAGGGACAACCAGCTATTGGGGGTTAGGGATTGGGGATTGGGGACTCTTGTACAGACGCGATTCATCGCGTCTCCTCAACTCATGTAAAATCAATTCCGTAGATTCAAAGTGATTACCAGCTAAATATGAGACTAATCCCGAAGGGATGCAGCATTGTTTTCCAGCTATTGGCAATGGTAGCTTTAGCTACTCCAGCATTAGCAGAAATTGTGAATATTAACCTGCTGCAACTAAATGACATCTATGAAATCACTCCAGTAGAAGGGGGAACTCGTGGCGGGTTGGCGCGTGTGGCGACACTACGTCAACAACTTTACAACGCCAACCCTCGTACATACACGGTGTTAGCAGGAGATGCATTTAGCCCTTCGGCTTTAGGAACAGCGAAAATTAATGGTGTACCGCTAGCCGGTCAGCAAATGGTAGCGGTGATGAATGCTGTCGGCTTTGACTATGCGACTTTTGGTAATCATGAATTTGACTTACCAGAACAGCTTTTCTATCAAAGACTGCAAGAATCTCGCTTTCGCTGGGTATCGAGTAATGTATCAGATAGCAAAGGACAGCCTTTCAAAAGTGTACCTCGTGCCATCGTCTTGAATGTGAAAGGCGATCGCGGTGCTGTAGTCAGGGTAGGTTTAATTGGTCTTACCTTGAATAGTAATCCGGCTAAGTACGTTAGTTACACAGATCCCATTGCAACAGCTAAACAGCAAGTCAAGGAACTGAAAGGGAAAGCGGATATTATAGTTGCCATTACCCATTTGCCCTATAGCAGCGATATCCAACTAGCCGAAGCTGTACCAGAAATTGATATTATTCTAGGTGGTCACGAGCATGAAAATATCCAGGCATGGCGGGGTCGAGATTTAACACCGATTTTTAAAGCTGATGCTAATGCTCGTACCGTTTACGTTCACCAATTGACTTACGATACTGTTAAAAAAAGTTTGGCTGTTAACTCCCGGCTAGTACCCATTACCGAAAAAATTCCTGATGAACCAAAAACAGCAAAGGTAGTCAGAGAATGGCTAGAAAAAGGTTATCAAGCATTCCGCGCCAATGGTTTTAATCCAGATGAGCAAATTGCAAAACTTTCATTTGCTTTAGATGGTTTAGAATCTAGCATCCGCAATAAATCCACTCAGTTAACAGATTTAATTGCGGCGGCGATGTTGAAAGAATTACCCGATGCCGATTTAGCTGTATTTAATGGTGGTTCAATTCGGATTGATGATGTGATTCCACCAGGCCCAATTACTCAATATGATGTGATTCGCATACTACCTTTTGGCGGTAAAGTTGTGGCGATAGAGATAAATGGAGCGCTGTTAAAAAAGGTATTGGATCAAGGACAACTTAATAAAGGTACTGGTGGCTATTTGCAAATAGCCAAAGTTACTCAAGAAGCCAATTCAGGAAATTGGTTAATTAATAATCAACCACTTGATGTTAAAAGAACTTATAAAGTTGCTACTACTGAGTTTTTAATTAGTGGTAAAGAAATAGGATTAGATTTTTTAAATTTGCAACAGCCAGGTATTAAGTTAATTGCCCAAAAGCGAGATATTCGTTTTGCTGTAATTGACCAAATGAAGAGTCATGTATATGCTAAATAGATAGTAAAATGACTGGATTAATTAAGTAAATTGACGAGAAAATTTCAATGTATATAAACAAATATAAGTTTAAAGTAGGGTGTGTTATGCCTTAGGCTAACGCACCTGGAGCCGTTTATATTGTCTCGGTGCGTTGCGCTGCGCGACAACACACCCTACATACTTAATGCGATACGAAAACCAATGTATAGGTTAAAGTTATCTGCTCTGATTTTACTGCGATTAGCACTACGGCAATAACCTGGAACGTTGTACCACGAACCACCGCGCAGTAATCGATAATTATTATCTCCACTACTTAGCCAAGCACTACCATCAGTGGGCGCACCTTGGTAATTTTCATGATAATCATCTTGGCACCATTCCCATACATTACCGTGCATATCATATAAACCAAAGGCATTGGGTGCAAAACTACCCACTCGCGTTGTCTGCTGGCGATATTGGCCTTTTTGCCCTGAAGCATATGCATAATTGCCGTCGTAGTTGGCTAAGTTACTAGTAATAGCTTCACCAAAATAAAAAGGTGTAGTAGTTCCAGCACGACACGCATATTCCCATTCAGCTTCACTGGGTAGTCGATAAATACGTCCTGTTTTCTGGCTTAATTTTTGACAAAATTTTACTGCATCATACCAACTTACGTTTTCTACAGGCCGGTTTGCGCCATTACTAGCAAATTTTGAAGGTTTAAGATCCATAATTACTTGATACTGTACTTGGGTGACTTCATATTTACCTATAAAGAACTCAATAACTTTAACTTCATGCTGTGGTTTTTCACTATTTTCTCCTTCTCCTTGTGATGAACCCATCATGAATGTACCACTAGGAATAGATACCATTTCTAAAGTCACTCGGTTTCCTAAGTCTTCTACAAAAAATTTTGCACTACAATGCTGACGGCTAATTTCTTTACCTTTTATGTTTACTGTTATGGTATGAAATTTAAAGGTTTTTAGCTGTGAAGGATGAATTGTTGGGTTAGTATTAGCAGGTAAAGATTGATGTTGTAGAATTGTTTTAATTAATGATGCAACTTTAGCCTTGTTAAAATTCAAATGTTGTAAAACTTCTACTGCCGATTGATATCTTTCCCTTGCCAAGTGTTTAAGTAACTTGTCGAGAATTTGTCCTAACTCATCACTTATCGTTACACATTTTTCTTGTAACCTTTCGCGCCATAACCATTGAGCATTATAAGCATCATAAAGGCGATCGCAGAGATTTCCATTTGCATCTTGTGTAGCCAAACATTGAGTTAACAAACGCGCACAAGTTGCACCCAAGGCATATAAATCACTGGCTGGTGAAGCAAATCCTGCCATTTGCTCACTTGGCGCATAACCGATAGTATAAATTCCGGTGGCTTTTTTTGCTAAACTCGTTTGGGTGACTTGTTGTGCACCACCAAAGTCAATCAACACGAGTTTGCCATCTTTTTGACGGCGCATGATATTTTCTGGTTTAATATCTCGATGAATGACGTTGCGATCGTGGATAAATTGCAGAACTGGTAATAAATCAGCTAAAAGTTGCTGAATTTGTTCTTCGCTAAAGGCTTGTTGGTGTAGTTCTGCTAATAAATTCTGTCCTTGAATAAATTCTTGTACTAAATATAAGCTTGAGCCTTGTTCAAAATAAGCTAATAATCTAGGAATTTGAGGGTGATTTTCTCCCAATTCAAACAGACGTTTTGCTTCTTGCTTAAATAATTCTGCTGCTTTAGTTAATGCGGCGGTTCCCGATACTTGAGGAAAGAATTGTTTGATAACACAAGCATCATCAAATCTACCTGTATCTTCTGCGGCGTAAGTCTTGCCAAACCCGCCTTCACCTAATAGTTTTAAGACGCGGTAGCGGTTTCCCAGTAGCTTACCAAAGTTGCTGTGTCCGCAACTCATGCAAAACTTGTTACTATCAGGGTTAAAGGGATTTGAGCAATGAAGATTTTGACAGATTTGCATAATTTGGGATTATTAAGGTTTTCTGCTTTATAATTCCCAAAGTTCATGCAGAAAATTGCCGATTTTTTTGAACGCAAATAAAATTCATTTCAAGATGCTATAGAATCCTCACGCCTCTAGATTTATCTATGGAGTCAATCCAAAATCCAAAATTGTTTGACCTTGTCGCAATATAGGAAGCCAAGTTGAGAAATCGAATTAATAATCAAATACTGGATCATCCTTTTACAGATTATTGGGATATTTTTGTTCTCAAACATCAGTATCCTCTTAATATAGCTTTCCATATCGTAGGTATATTCTTTTTCTACGGATTGCTATTTTCTGCTTGGCATCTGCAAAACTTATGGTTACTCTTGGGCTTACCATTAACTCAGTTAATTGGCTTAACTGGACATTTCTTATTTGAGCGTAGCCATATAGATTTACAAGATGCAGTGTTTTCTTGGCGCGCTTCTTACTGTTTAGGTAAAATGCTACTGAGGGTACTCATGGGTAAATATCAAGATGATATTCGCCAACGGCAAGAAATATTGAATAATTATCAATCATCTAAAGATGAAGTATGAAGTAAAAATATAAATAAATAATTATGCAAATATTTAATAATTGGAATATAGTTGCTAAGGGTTGGTATATTGCCTGCCCTAGTAAAGAATTAGCCCAAAAACAAGCCAAATCTGTAGAAATTTGTGGTCAAAGAATTACCATATTTCGTGGTGAAGATGGACAAGTGCGTGCTTTGGATGCTTATTGTCCACATTTGGGAACAGATTTAGGGATTGGACAAGTTGACGGTAATTGGATTCGTTGCGCGTTTCATCATTGGGGATTTGATGAAACAGGAATTTGTCAAAATATTCCTTGCCAATCAGAGATTCCGAATCAGGCGAAAGTACAAGCTTATGCAACAATAGAAAAGTATGGTTTTATCTGGGTTTATCCTGATGCTGTAGCGCCAGAAGGTGTGGCTGATTTTGATGAATTAAAGGGTCAAGAAATTGTTGCACAACCTGATACAGCATTTGAGAGAAGCTGTCATCACCATATTTGTATGATGAATGGGATTGATGCTCAACATTTAAAAACAATTCATCATTTAGATATCAAAATGGATTTGTCGCTACATCGTAGCGAATTAGGTACACAAATTGACTTTTCAATGCGGGGAAAATTTCCCGAAACCACCTGGAGAGAAAGGTTAGGTAACAAATTTCTGGGTTCTACCTATGAGTATTCAATGCGTTATGCTAATGGGTGCATTGGGTTGTTAACAATGATGAAAAATGTGCGGCTATTTCCGCCGTTGCACATGATATATGCTTATACTCCCATAGCACCTGGTAGAACGCGTATCCAACCTATTTATGTAACTGCAAAACGTCAAGGATTTGTGGGATATTTGCTGAGTAGATTTTTGCTATTTTGTACTCGCTTGGCTTACTATATGCTCAGAGATGAAGACGGTAAGATTTACGATAATATTCGCTTTAATCCTAAATTACTTTTGAGTATCGATCAGCCATTGGCTCAATATATGGAATATGTTAACCAACTAGAACCTTCTCGCTGGTCAAAATCTGGGGTAAATTCAAAAGTTAAAATTCAAAATTAAATCAATAAAATTAAATCGTAGGGTGTGTTATGCCATAGGCTAACGCACCATATTTTATGGTGTTCTATAAAGCGCTTTAATGATGTTTTTAGTGACAAATTATATCGAAAATATACATTTAACACATATTACTGATACTTCCGATTTTAATTCATAATTCATAATCTAATCAATAACCATTTGAAAATCTGTCACATTAGTATGTAACTTTAGCAACCAACTAGTTAAAGTGTTAATTGATAGCTTGTATCTAATTATTTTTAAGTAATTACCGATAATGAAGAGTTCGCTGGTTCCTATTCAAAATTTGCATCTAAGCGATCGCATTGCTATGTATGCGCTGCTAGATAATCATTTTAAAGGTGTAACCTGGGATGGCTTTCAGGCTGATTTAGAGCGCAAAAACTGGGTGTTGTTATTGCGGGATGACATCACCCATACCCTGAAAGGCTTTTCAACTCTGATGTTGAGCCAGACGACTTTTGCAGGAGAGCAAATTAGTGTAATTTATTCTGGCGATACGATTGTCGATCCTAGTGCTTGGTCGAGTACAACGCTACCGCGTTCCTGGATCAATGCTGTGAATTTTCTGCGCCAACACTATGTAGAAAATAAGTTATACTGGCTGCTAATTTGTTCTGGCTTTCGTACTTACCGCTTTCTCCCGACTTTTTGGCAAGAGTTTTACCCCCGCCACAATATCATCACACCTACTCATATCACTAACCTGATGGGGAGTTTGGGACAGCAATATTATGGTGATTCTTATCAACAAGCCAGTGGTATTGTTCGCTTCCAAAATCCGCAAATTCTGCGCGAGAATTTAATTGAAATTCCTATAGGAAGACAGACTAACCCCCATATCCAGTTTTTTGAACAAAAAAACCCAGATTATCGCCAAGGGGATGAATTGGTGTGTTTAACTGAAATCAGTTATGACAATCTTACTCGTGCTGGACAAAGAATGTGGCATTCGGAAGCGTTGTTAGAATTTATCCAGGATTCGGTTCTGATTTAAAATCTATGCGTCTATCAACTTGCCTATGAAAGTTAAAAATGAAGAGATAGTAATAGCTAAGACTGTAGAAGCACCACAATTTTTTGATGTTAGTCGCTTGTTGAGTAACCTGCGGGGCGATTTGGCGGGAGGATTGACGGCTGCTGTGGTAGCCTTACCTTTAGCTTTAGCCTTTGCGGTGGCTAGTGGTGTGGAACCAAAGGCGGGACTTTACACTGCTATTGTGGCAGGAATTGTCGCAGCAATTTTTGGCGGTTCACCAGTACAAATTACAGGCCCTACAGGTGCAATGGCTGTAATTTTGGTGGGAATTGTCGCCAAGTACGGATTAGAAAAAGTTTGGATTGCTGGGGTAATGGCTGGAATCATCCAGATTGCTTTAGGAATCGCCAAACTGGGACAATTGGTTAAATTTATTCCCTATCCAGTAACGGCTGGTTTTACTAATGGGATTGCCGTTATTATTTTTTGTGGTCAATTAAATAATTTCTTTGGGTTAAAATTACCACGCCAAGAACATTTTTTACCAGGACTTTGGCAAACTTTAACTCATGTAGAAGCGTTAAATTGGGCAGCAGTTTTATTAGCAATGCTGGTAATTGCAACAAATCTTTTATGGCCCAAGATTAATACGACAATACCCGGTTCGTTGATGGGGTTGGTGTTAGCAACTGCGATCGCATCTTATTTGCATCTTGATGTTCCCACTATTGGAGCCATCCCGCAAGCTTTACCGATGCTGCAAGGTATTCCCCACTGGAATGATTTTGGCTTAATTCGCGAACTGATTAATCCAGCTTTGGCTTTAGCCGCACTGGGTAGTATTGAATCCTTGCTGTCAGCAGTCGTGGCTGATGGGATGACGGTGAGCGAAAAACACAACAGCGATCGCGAATTAATTGGTCAAGGTTTAGCCAATATCATTATTCCATTTTTCGGTGGCATTCCCGCCACAGGTGCGATCGCGCGAACTGCGGTTAACGTCCGTTCTGGTGGTAAAACCCGGTTATCTGGGGTAATTCACGGCGTTGCTTTAGCGCTGATTGTGTTAACTTTAGCACCCCTCGCAGCGCAGATTCCCTTAGCAGCGTTGGCGGGGATTTTGATGGTAGTTAGTCTGCGGATGATTGAGTGGGAAGCGATTGGCTTACTGCTACGCGCTACCTACTCCGACTTTGCGGTGATGATTCTCACCTGGCTAGTCACAATATTATTTGATTTGGTTCTGGCTGTAGAAGTGGGATTGATTGCAGCTGGCGCATTATTTATCAAGCGGATGAGCGATTTAAGCTTGGCGAAAATCCCAGAAACAGAAGTATTTCCCCCAGGGATTCCTTTAGAATTAAGCAAAGAAATAGCGGTTTATCGTGTAGATGGGCCTGTATTTTTTGGTGCTGCGGAAAGGTTTGTTACCTTCCTCAGAGAGCAACCAGAAGTGAAGTATTTAATTTTGCGGTTGCGGTTTGTACCGAATATGGACACAACTGGTTTGGTAGCTTTAGAGGATATTTATCACGACTTAGAAAGGCATAATTGTCGTTTAATTCTCACAGGTTTACAGCCACAGGTTCAACAGTTATTAGAACGTTCGGGATTGTTACAAACAATTGGGTTATCTAATTGCTTTGAAACAACTACAGATGCTATTTACTCTATTACTCCTCAATCTTCTCAATCTGTAGCGGCTAATTTAAAATCTCCAGAGTTGTTGGAATTAAATGATTGAAATTAACTGTCGATAAACACCGATTCATTGAGTGTAGATAGTTAAATCGTAGGGTGCGTTACGGCGAAGCCTAACGCACCACCAATAAATTATTTTAAATAATATATATTTTCTAATTCAAATCATTATATGCATTCTACTAGCCCAACCTCTATTTTTAACAATCCGCAACTATTTGTTGAGGGATGGTATTGGGCATTACCATCAAAAAAATTAAAGATTGGCAAGGTAAAAGCTGTAAAATTATTGGGTAGAAATCTCGCAATTTATCGCGGAGCTAGTGGACAAGTAATAGCGGTGGATGCTTATTGTCCACACATGGGCGCACATTTCGCAGAAGGGAAAGTAGAAGGTGAAGGAATTCGCTGCTTTTTTCATAATTGGAAATACGATGAGCGCGGAATTTGTGTAGAGGTTCCTTCACTAGGAAAACCCTTACCTGTATGTATTAAAACTTGGTCAACAGCAGAAAAATATGGCATGATTTGGGTTTGGGTGGGAGAAGATAAGCCAAGTAAATTACCTTTTGTACCGGAACTAGAAAATGTAGAATGCGACTATATATTAGGGACTCATTTTATAAAAAACTGCCATCCCAATGTTTTATTAATTAATGCAATTGATGCTCATCATTTCAATACAGTACACAATCTACCTTTAGAGATTGTCTTTGATTCCCAAAACCTCAACTCTCATGCGATTAACTTCAGCAATACTACCAGAGGAGGCGATGATTCCTGGTTAATTCGCCTGATTCGTCCTCTATATCGCAATCAAGTTACATATAGTATGTGCTATTGGTACGGCAGCACTGGGACTGTCACACTGGGGCCAGATTTTCTACATTTCTATATTATCTTTGCTTTGCGAATGTTAGAAGATGGCACAACAGAAGGGCAAACAATCTTAGTAACTCGTAAACGCAGTGGGTTTTTAGGATGGAGTCTAAATCGTATATTGTTGTGGTTAACGCAGCAGGTTGGTAATTACTTTGCTAAAGGTGATACCCAAGTATTTCAAACTATTAAATTTGATTTAAAAACACCCATTAAAGCAGACCAGTCAATTCTACAATTTATTCAGCATGTCAATCAGCAAAAGGCTTTAAGCTGGGGGAATTGGGAAAATAATTCATAATTCGTAATTCGTAATTCGTAATTTACTAGATAAATAATATGGATTTGTCATATAAAATTGCTGGACTCGATTTACCATATATAAATTCTGATGATAAATTGCGGCGAATATTAACAGCAGCATTACCTAATCAAAGTGATAATACTTCACAGCCACAATTAGATTATTGGGATGCGGAATTTTTTAATTTGCATCAAGTCCAAATTTTTCAACAAGCGAGTTTAGATGAACAATCTGCCATACTTCAGCTTACCAATCGCAGCCTGTTAGCAGAATCTTATTTCATTGAGAAAGCAGGCGTTGGGTATATGGCAAAAATGGTATTGTTAGCCGAAACAGTGGAAGAACGAATACTATATGCACTTTTTAGTGCTGATGAGGCTACTCACCTCAGCCAAATCACTAATTTTTTACCAGAAATTGCATCTACTAATAGCAACGATCCATTTTTGAACTTATTAGCAGAAGTAGTGGAAAGTGCAGACAAAACAGTATTGTTGTTTGTGCTGCAAGTAGTTTTAGAAGGATGGGGATTAAGCCATTATCGCCGCTTGTCTAAAGAGTGTCATTATCCCATTTTAAGCGAACTTTTCTCAAGCTTTCTCCAAGCAGAATCTCGCCATCATGGTACAGGAACAATGCTATTTAACCGCAATCCTGTTTCACCAACAAGCAAAGCAACTGCAATCGATATATTAGCCAGCTTTCTATCTATGGTACAACTCGGGCCGCAAAGCGTTCTATCAGCCATTGAGCAAGTAAAAGGACACCTGACGCGATCGCAAAAAATCCAAATCCTCGAACAACTTGATACCCAAACCCACAGTGGAACCAGATTAGAAATATTGCGATCGCTCATGCGCGGCGCATCCGCAGCAGCCATTGTACAAGCTTTAGACGAACGCGGCGCATTTTCACCACTCCCACCTCATCAATGCGTCTATTAAACCTCTCACTCTTCTTTTCGTGAGCCTGATTAATACTTATCATCACAGTGCAAAAACTTTTGTATGCAAAATACTATTCCCAAACTATCAGACAATCCAACCACTTATCGTAAATTACAAATTAATCATACCCGCAACAAACAGCAAGACCATACTGCTTTAATGGATGAAGCAACGGCTAACTTTCGCTATGAAGATTGCCAAAACGAATATTGGAATCCCGAAGAATTTTCTCTACTCTACGGTACAGTTTTATGGGAACAATCTAGCCCACATCAGCGTATAATTTTAAATCAACTTTACTGGGTAGCATACTATTCGCAAATAGTCTCAGCCGAAATTGCTACTATATATTTTAATCAAACTAGTGCAGCCGGACTTTATGCTCACGAAGATTTCCGCTTAATCTGCGATACTTTAGATTTAGAATCATCCCAAGAAAGAGCGCATATCAACGCTTTTCGTACAATTGCTAAACAGGTTGAGCAAGCATTATTTGGAGAACTCATCTTTACTTACCCCATGCGCGGCCCGTTTACAGAAACGATGGTTTATGCTGACACAAACGCCCTCAAAATTTGGTGGAAAAAAATCCAACTACAATACTTTGGATTGATTTCTGCAAATAATATCTTTTTAGCTTGTCAGTATTTCACAGTCCGAGGAGTGCGGACACTAAATGGCAAATTAGTCCAGCATAAACTCAGCAATTATTATCAAAAATATCCTCATCCTGAAACTGCGCCTATTCCTGCAAAAATCTCTTATTACCACTTTCTCGATGAAAGCTTTCATTTTAATAGTTCGACAATTATATCTCACGATGTTATTACCTGCCTCCCTCCACCAACGGCATTTGAGAGCCTAGTTGCTAATTTAGGATTGCTTGGCTGTCAGCGCGATCACTTTCACTTTTCGGCGGCGATTAACGGTATTTTCTGGTACGATCCGGCACTGTATGACAAGATTTATAAATTGTTGCGATCGCCAATTTTTTCTATGAGCAATATTGATGCTAAAGAAATGATGCGTCGCTGTTTTACCGAAGAATCGGAAGGCTTACATTGCAGTTTTTTAACCCATCAAGAAGCGATGGCATCTTATAGAGTATATGTAGAAAAGCTCGATTATCTTTGGCAACAGAATCGAGAAATGTCAATTATGGGAGCTAATTCTCTGGCTCGATATCTAGCAACTCAAAAAAGTGCTTTTCAAAAGTTTAAAACTTATCAAAATTGAAATAAATCTTAATCTATATATTTGATAAAACAAAAGTTATCTACATAGCTTTTGTCAGAATATATCAGTGGACATGCAAGAGGTACATATCATGCACAAAGAATATATGGAGATTCTAGAAACATTACTTGATAAATTGACATTATCTGCAATTTTAGAAATGTTAGAGCGCTTATGCCACAAAAAAGCAGAAAATTTGAGAACTCATTGGCAAGACGAACATTCAGCAAAGCTGTGGGAGAAAGCTGCTAGGCAAATAGAACAGATAAATGTTGATGTTTGATTAAACAATAAAGCCAAGTAAATAAAAGAGATTGGGCATTGCTAAGATTCGTAGTACCTACAAAATGCGAATTATGTGCCTAATCTTTCTTATTTAAAGGACAGTGGCGAACCTTTCCTTGAAAAAATCTTCGATTTATTGATTGTTTATATATATGTCTGACCTTTGTAAGATATCCTTTCCGAGAACTGATTACCCTCCCCTGACTCTGCAACGTCATCAAAATTTATCTGAACATCTGACGATTCAGAATTCACCTGTATTGTTTGGTTGTCGAACTGGTATTTGTGGAACTTGCTTAGTTGAGGTGATTGGTGATATTCCTCCTCCTCAACCCGATGAACAGGAAATGTTGGAAACATTAGCTCCTAATTATCCAAATGCACGATTAGCTTGCCAAATAGACATGACAGCGAATGTAGAGATTAAGAGGGCTTAAATAAAGAATGAATAAGCTAGGCGGATATACTCCTGTACCTCACCTGCTTCCTGTGCTGCTCGACTGAAACGGAGGTTTTTGTAGTAATCCCTCTTTTATCACTTTCGGGAGAAAATAATCTGGAATGCTTACAGCATAAGACTTTTACCAAAAAACCATGATTTTAGCCATTGTGTTAGAAAATAAACGCTCAATTGCCCGTTATATCTACAGTTCAAAATTTGGCTTTGATTTTTCTTTTCCCAGAGTGACAAAACAGGGTTATTCTTGAAGCTCTTTTCTATGCAGCCTCAATGTAAATTGATATTAACTTTTCTTCTGATGAAGTCCAAAGCGCTTTTGAAGCTTCAGGATGGGATCTGTGATATTGTTCTGCATTGAATCTGCAATGTTCAATTTTGCACTAGCCGCTAGGAGAAAGTTTTATTTAATGGAAACCGCAGTGAAAAAGTCAGATTTTGTCCTGACTCCTTACATGAACAGCAGCGATTTGCGGGCAACTTATCAAATCCTGAATACGGTTGTGCCTTATGTATTTTTATGGTTTTTAGCACACAAAGCAGCAGCTATTTGTGTTTGGTTGCTTGTGCCTACTATAGTCTTGATGACGCTGTTTTCAGCGCGTTGTTTTTCTTTAATGCATGATTGTGGACACTATTCACTGTTTCGTTCAAAAAGGGTTAATCAAATTATCGGTTTTATTCTGGGGGTAATCAACGCGATCCCTCAATATCAGTGGTCAAGAGGACATGCCTATCACCACAAAACCAACGGTGATTGGCAACGCTATCGCGGCCCTAGTGCATTACTCTCTACTGAGGAGTTTGCTCGTCTGAGCCCATCTGCCCAAAGGCGTTATGAACTACTGAGGCACCCATTGATGATCTTTCCAGGAGGTTTTTTCTATGTCGCGATTAAGCCAAGACTCGCCCTGATTGCAGGAACATATGATTTTATCACTCATCTACTGACTTGCTTGCAGCAAGATCCTTCTATGGATTTACCTCGAATCATCTCCTCTCATAAGTCTAGAAATTGGTACACTGCGGCTGAGTTTTGGCATCTGTTGTTCAACAACATTTGTGTAGTCGGCAGCTGGATTTTTCTGGGGTATTTACTGGGATTTGGTTTTTTCGTGAGCGTTTACTCAATCACGCTAACTTGTGCTGGGGCCATCCTCATCTGCGTCTTCTTTGTTCAGCACAACTTTGATGGCTCTTACGCCCACAAAACTGAAGGGTGGGACTATCTCGAAGGAGCAATTAAGGGCAGCAGTTATCTGGAGTTACCCGCCGTTTTAAAGTGGTTTTCCGCCGATATCGGCTACCATAACATTCATCATCTTTGTGACAGAATCCCCAATTACAACCTCCAAGCTTGCCACAATCAAAATATTCACCTGCTTAGGAGTGCAAAAAGGCTGCGAATGGTAGATATTCCTGATTGCTTCAAATACATTCTGTGGGATTGCCCCTCCAATCGCCTTACATCGATAGCATCGTTTCGTCAAGCTGCACAATCCATCGACCTAGAGAGAGCCAACCAGGCGTGAAAAAGCTCTTGAGCAGAGGAGAAAAACCACGCCACTTGCGGGTGGGGTTTCTACCAAGGAAGCGAGGAAGCTATCGTCCACAAGAGGCGTTAGCGTAGCGGGACGAAGTACGGCTTTGAACCTTATCTTTTTCGTAAACAATACCGTTGTTTCAAACGACGGGAGCATCCCAATTTGGCAAAAATAAAAAAATAAAGATTATTCGCGAGTAAATATCGCGAATAATCTGGGGCTTCAATCAAGTAGTTCTTCTGACTTTTGCTGGGAGCAACGCGATTTTTTGAAGTTGGATAAAAAACGAGCGTTCACGTAGTGTGCCGTAGGTATTGCTAAAATATCCAGTTATACCAATTCAAAAAATGTTTGCGACAGATAGATAGGGCATCCACTCCGGAAATCATAGCCAGTCACACTAAGCAGCAATATCTGGGGTCAGTTGGGCAAGAAGTTGAGCAACTTGAGCGCGTAAATTCTCTAAGTTATCGAAAAGTTCCCATTTTAAATCTTGCTTAAGATACTCCCAAACTCGCTCTATAGGATTAAGTTATGGAGAATAAACTGTTTGGAGATAGTTGAGTGTGGTTCTCTTAAAAGGACTCGATTGAATACGAAATCTTCAAAAAATACGAGCGAGCATTAGTTATTTCAGATCATTTGAGCATACCGTATTTCTCCTTACGTGCTAATTTTACTGAATAGCATTTTAATACGGTGATGCCAAGTAGTATCGTAGCTTTTGAGCGAAAACTTCAACATGAGGCGGATACATCATCGTCATGTGATTTCCGGGTACTTCTTCGGTTACTATTTCTGCTAACTCTAACCAATCTTTTTCAGGATGGTAAGGAGTAAAACCATCATCATCTTCAGCAATAAAGAAAATTACTTTTCCTTGATAAGTAGTTGGAACATAATTGTTTCCCAATCGCATCAGTGAAATAAACAGATCGAGAAAATTGCGAAACATGGTTAAATCGCCTTGTGGCACCATAGACTTAGCGATGCGCGATCGCTCCCAAAAATATCGTAATTGCTCATTAGGTTCAAGATTTTGTAAAATCTTTAAGGAAATTCCTTCATCTGACTTTTTGTCCATATCCAACCAGTATGCCATTATTTCTAAGTCTGAGTTGATATGTGTTGGTAGTTCACCACTGATAGGCGTATCAAACAAGGTTAGTAATTCAATTTTTTCCCCTTCTTTTGTCAGTTGTTGTGCCATTTCATAAGCAATAATACCTCCTAAGGACATTCCGCCAATATAATAGGGTCCTTTTGGTTGAATTGTCCGCACTGCGTCAACATAGTGGGTAGCCATTTCCTCAATAGTGTTAAAAGTTCGAGGTTTACTATCCACTTCGGGTACTTGTATTCCGTAAACAGGCTGCTCAGGATCGAGATGATTAGCCAAATCTCGGAAAACAAAAGCTGTCCCGCCAACAGGATGGACTAAGAATAAGGGTTTTTTCAGATCGCTGCCACTATGGAATTTAATTAAGCAGGAAGGAAGTTCTTTTTGTAAAGCTGGAGATGATGGTGAAACTAACTCAGCCAATCCTTCGATAGTGGCAGCATTTAACAAGGAATTTAAGGAAAGCTTGACGTTCAATTTCTTGTTTAATTTAGCAATAAGTTGTATTGCAACGAGGGAATCACCACCTAAATCAAAGAAATTATCGTGCATCCCTATTTTGTCAATGCCTAGCATTTCTTGCCAGACTTGGGTAATAATTTGGTCAATCTGACTTTGTGGAGATTGAGATACTTGATTGTGTCCAGTAGTTAGATTTGAAGATTCGGCTGAATCGTTAGATTCTACTACTAAAAGAATTTCTTTAATTCTGGGTAGAAACTCATAAGTTGATACTGCAACTTGAGATAATCCACTTTGACTAATGCGATTAAAAACCTCTATTCCTTCTTGGGGAAGAATGGCTAGGTCAAAATTAATGATGTCGCTAGATTTGTTTTTTCTTAAGTCTACTGTGTTCACAGCCATACCGACTTCCTGCCAAGTATCCCAGTTGATGCTGGTAGTTAGTCTGTCCTGGGCAGTTTGATATTGAGCATAAGCATCTAAGAAAGCGTTGGCTGCTGTATAGTCTACCTGTCCAAAGTTACCGATGATAGATGTTATGGATGAGCAGAGAATGACAAAATCAAGTTGAGAATTTTTAAAGATGGTATCTATTACTACTGTTCCTTGAACTTTAGGCGCAAGAACCTGATCGGTGATTTCTCTGGTTTTCATCTGGATGATACCACCACCAGGAAGACCAGCAGCATGGATAACTCCATTAATTTTACCAAAGTGATTTTGAGCAGTAGCGATCGCTCTCTCCATTTGTTGTAGATTAGCTACATCAGCTTTCACTACTAAAACTTCAGCCCCGAGTGCTTCTAATTCCTGCACTTTCCTAATTTTGTCACTGGTGCTATCTGCTGCATCATGTTCAGCTAACCATTGTGGCCACTGCTCACGCTCTGGTAAAGCTGTACGTCCGGTTAAAATTAGTTTAGCTTGGACTGTTTTCGCTAAATTCGTTGCCAGTACCAGTCCAATTCCTCCTGTTCCTCCGGTAATCAGATAAATACCTTTAGCTTTAAATTGGGGTGTTTGTGAAGAAGATGGCAATTGTGCAGCTTCAAAAGTTTGTATCCAGCGATGATTCCCCCGATAGGCAATGATATTATCTGCGGATTTTTTGGGTATTTCACTCAGTAATTGTGCAATTAACTTTTGTTCACTATTACTACCACCAGGAGGCAATACCACATCTACACTAGTACAGTGAATATGAGGATATTCTTGAGAAATGACGCGAACAGGCCCGATGATAGTTGCTTTTTCTGGGCAAAGTATTTCTTCGCCATTGACATTTTGTAAATGATTAGAAATAACTAACATTTTCATCTCATCAGTTACATTTTTTTCTCCCAATGCCTGAGCGAGATAAATAAGACTATAAAATCCTAAATTTTGCTGTTTTTCTACTGATTCAATAGTGAAAGATACTTGACTATTAGCTGTTACATTCCACAGATGTAGTACAGCTTGAGGCGTTTTTTTTATTCTGACAAGTTCTTGAATCAAGGCTTGATAATCTTGGGATTCAGAGGGATTAATACTGTAGAGATGACTATCTAACTGATTAAATTTTTCCCCAATTGCTACCTGAATTACTTCTATTTTCTGACTTTCTAATTTTGCAACTAATTGAGAACTCAACCCACATTCATCAACAAATACAAGTATGGGTGATTGAGACGAGGTTAATTGTTGAGAATTAGCAACTTTAATAGACTGTTTCCATGTAGGAACATAGAACCAATCTGCAATATCTGGTTTTTTCTCTTTATCTCGTTGAGGTTCTGTGCTTTGTTTTGAGGGTTCAATCCAATAACGTTTGCGTTCAAAGGGATAGGTAGGTAAGGGAACACGATAATTTTCCCGTTCTCCATAAAATACTGACCAATTAACTTCTAACCCAGCTAACCACATTTGACCCAGATTATTGAGGATGAAACTAACATCAGAGTATTCATCTTGAGGATGACGAACTGAAGTGAGGCTAATTTGCTCTTTTGGTTTATCTGGATGGCGTTTGGCTAAGGTGCTTAATGTGCGTCCTGGGCCTACTTCTAATAAAATTTGGTCTGGGTTATCAAAGAATTGTTTTACCCCATCAGCAAAGCGCACTGCTTGACGCAAATGTTGAGCATAATAGCTGGGGTTAGTAGCTTCTTCAACTGTTATCCAAGTTCCAGTTACATTGGAAACAAAAGGAATTGTAGGAGCGTTGAGGCGAATTTGTTTTACCTTTTCTGTAAAAGGTTCTAAAATATCTTCCATCATTTGCGAATGGAAGGCGTGAGAAGTATGCAGTAAACGACCTTCGATGCCTTTTTCTTCTAACTGTTTGGCAAATGCTTCTATGGCTAGTGTTGTTCCTGAAACGACGCAATTAGAAGGGCTATTAATAACAGCAATTTGGAGAGAAGTTTCCTCTAATAGTGGTTGTACTTCGTCTTCAGGTAGGGGAACGGCTAACATTGAACCTGATGGCATTGACTGCATTAGTTGCCCCCGTATGGTAACTAAGCTCAAAGCATCTTCTAAGCTGAAGATTCCGGCTAATGTTGCTGCCACATATTCTCCAACACTATGACCAATCATGGCTACGGGTTTTATTCCCCAGTGCATCCATAATTGAGCTAAGGCGTATTCAATGATAAATAATGCTGGTTGGGTAATTGCAGTTTGTGTTAGTTTCTCTGTAGCAATTTCGATTTGGTCTTCATGGGGATAGAGAATGTCTCGTAAGTCAAAGTCTAAATGAGATTTCAGAAGCTCACAGCACCGATCAACTTGTTCTTGGAAATAGACTTCAGTTTTATAAAGTTCCTTTGCCATATTGACATACTGCGAACCTTGTCCTGAAAACATGAATACCACAGAGCGAGATTTGACATCTCCAGAATTGGTTAAAACTTGTTTTGGCGCAAGATTATTTAAAGTATTAACAGCTTCTTTGCCATCAGCAACAACAGCAATACGCCGATAATTAAAAGCTGTGCGTCCTACAGTTAAGGTATAAGCAACATCCGCTAAATTAACTTCGGGATGCTGTTTTAAATGATTAGCTAAATTGATAGTTACATTGTCTAAAGCTGAAGGAGTCTTCGCAGAAAGCAAGAGTAATTGCTGCTTTTCCTTACCTTGATTGGGGGGAGTTAAGGGAGGTTGTTCCCATTCTTCTAATACTACATGAGCATTAGTACCACCAAAGCCAAAAGAACTCACACCTGCACGACGAGGACTGTCGTTTCTTTCCCATTCCGTCAACTTGGTATTAACGTAAAATGGACTGTTTTCAAAATCAATCTCAGGATTAGGCTTTTGAAAATGAAGACTAGGAGGAATCTGTTGATGTTTCAGTGCCAAAACAGTTTTAATCAAACCAGCAATTCCTGCTGCTGAAACTATATGTCCAATATTTGTCTTCACCGAACCAATGGCACAATACCCTTTCTTCTCGGTATTGGCTCGAAAAGCTTGAGTGAGAGCCGCAATTTCAATAGGGTCACCTAAAGGCGTTCCAGTACCATGTGCTTCAATATAAGTAATTGTTTCTGGATCAATATCTGCTACTTCCTGAGCTTCGGTAATAACTGCTGCTTGACCATCAACACTAGGAGCAGTGAAGCTAACTTTAAAACTACCATCATTATTAATAGCAGAACCTTTAATAACGGCATGAATATAGTCTCCATCAGCTAATGCCTCTGTTAACATTTTGAGGACAACAATACCAACGCCATCGCCAAAAATTGTTCCTTTTCCTTCGGCATCAAAAGCACGGCAATGTCCATCGGGGGATAACATTAACCCTTCTTGATATAAATATCCTATTTTTTGAGGGACTAAAACTGAAACGGCACCTGCTAGAGCAATGTCACATTCACCATTTAACAAACTTTGACAGGCTGTATGAACAGCAACAAGAGAAGTAGAACAGGCAGTTTGTACATTAACAGCCGGCCCTTTTAAGTTCAATTTGTAAGCAACTCTTGTGGTTAAAAAATCTGTCCCATTTCCAATTGCTACTGGTATGTATTGAACTGAATCCCATAAACGACCTGCATTAAACTCTTTATTATTGATGTTGTTGAGTAAGTATGTACTTATTCCTGAGCCACCATAAATCCCAATAGAAAAGTCATCTGTTGTTTTATAGCCGGCATTTTCTAACGCTTCCCAGGCACATTCTAGAAATATTCTCTGTTGCGGATCAATTATTGTAGATTCTCTGGCACTATAACCAAAGAAAGAGGCATCAAAATTTTCAACATCAGGTAAAACTGGAGCAGCTTTGACATAGTTAGTGTCATTTAATAGGCTGGTTTCTACTCCTACTGAACGCAATTCTTCATCAGACAAAAAAGAAATTGACTCTACTCCATTCCGCAGATTTTGCCAAAATTCTGTTACATTTTTGGCTCCAGGAAAACGTCCTGCCATGCCAATAATGGCAATTGCTGATTTATTAGTGGAATCCGATAGATTAAATGCAATCATGTTGATACTTTCCTAGAATTACAATCAATTTTTTTGTTAATTGGTTGCGGCTTTTTCAGAATTAAAATTGTCTCCTCAAAATATCCACACTCTTGTTAGAGATTTCTAAATAAAAAAATATCCCAAAATTTGTTGTGGTGCAGATATCTTGCCTGCACCACAAGATTGGGCAGGATGCCCATCTCACAAGATTGGATTATCTTTTTTGTGGAATTCTCTTAATGTTAATCATGGTTTTTGCGTCTTTGGCGCTGTTGATCGTTTTCCTCTCGACGGTTGAGACGTTTTGAAGCCCGTTCTTTGCTCGTATTAGACTTAGAAACTAAACTCTGAACTTGACCTTGATTTAAGGAGGGACTGAGATGTTCGGCTAAACTATGAATTGTGGGAAATTGAAATAATTGAACAATTGAGATTTTTTGCTCTAATGCTTCTAACAATTTCTGACTTACTTGAGCCATCAATAAGGAGTGACCTCCTAAATCAAAGAAATTGTCGTGAATTCCTACCTTGTCAATTTGAAGAGTATCTTGCCAAACTCTAGCAATTATATTTTCGATTTCATTTTGAGGTTTGACATAAGCCGTTTCTATTTGCGATCGCCCAATTTCAGGTGCAGGTAAAGCACGGCGATCAACTTTGCCGTTAGGAGTTAGGGGCATTGCTTCCAACAGGACAAAAGAGGAAGGCAGCATATAGTCGGGGAGTTTGGTCTTCAGGAAAGAAAGCAGGTTGCGTGTGATTGTACGCTGTAAAATTTTCAACAATTCCTGCTTTTCTAAAAGATGCTTCACACTTTGACGAATCTGTTGAAGTTGGGGCGCTGTGAGTTGAAAGGAGATCCCTGCTTGTGGACTACGCCACCATATAACGATTCCTGTCAGGGAAGAATTTTCTTCCTCACCAGGCAATCTTAGATTCAGGGTAATCTGCTGTCCTGAAGAAATTTCTGGTGGGTTAGCAGAAGTGAAAGTTAAACCAACACCATTTTGTGAGATATCTTCAGTCTGAATTGCCCAGGTTTGATCATCAAAAACCAAAGACCCCTCAGTCTGATAAGGTAGGCGATCGGGAATTATTTTAGAAACAAAATAGGCAACTAAACGTTTATCCCCTGGAATATCTTCTCTGGCTATGACCACTGCTTCTTCCACATCAGGATGTTGATGAAGTACCGCTTCAATTTCTTCGAGTTCGATGCGGAAACCACGAATTTTCACTTGGTGATCAATACGCCCTACAAATTCAATATTTCCATTCGGCAGCCAGCGGGCAAGATCCCCAGTCCTGAACAATCTTTCTTCTGCTGCTGTTTTACTGTTGTTGTTGCTTTTCGTAAACTGGTTAAGGATAAACTTTTGCTGCGTTAACTCAGGTAGATTTAAATACCCTGCCGCTACCCCATCTCCGCCTACATATAGTTCACCTGTGATACCTTGCGGCTGAGGATTACCATACTTGTCCAGGATATAAATTTGCGTGTTTGCAATCGGTTTTCCTATGGAAACTATATTTTTTTGCAGATATTCTTCTATGTCTGCAAAAAAATCAGCTTTTGGAGCCGCTGCTAACTGCAGATGTATTGTTTTTAGGAGTGCGGCAGCTTCCGTATCGCTTGAGCCAATTCTTTTTACCGGAATATTTTTTAGATCATCAAATTTTTCTTGACTTTTTGCTTCAATTTGATTTGCAATTCTTAGTTGATCCTCAAGAACACTGTGTAAGTCTGCGGCGGTGGTATTCGGATTACATAAAACCGCCCGAAATACAACAATTTCTTGAGCTTTACCAGAAGAAGTGTCCATCAGAATGGTCTTAGATACAAAGGTTTGTCCTTGTTCAAATTGTTCTCTTTGTATCTGTGTATTGAGTTGATTGATTCTGTGGATATCGTCATCGAGTAAGGCTTTTTGTAGGGCTTTGGTTCTTAAATCTTCGGGAATGTAGCGATAATTAACAATATTCAACACTGGTTCCATTATGAGTTCAAATGGTTCTAATAGTTGAATAAGTCTGGCAAAATATTGCGCCTTCTCTATGCTATTGTCAATCAGAATTTCATATCCTCTTTTACCGATAATATGAAGTGCTCCGTGTAAGCATAACGACAGTGCCGAACGTGACCCCTCAATCGTGAATCGTCCCATATCGAAAGTATCTCGCTGAGACTGATAACGGGCTGTGGTTTCGGCAAATCTTAACATTTGCGGATCTTTAAACAGACAAACACTAATCCCCTGCGGTAGGTATAACTGTTTATGCCCACAAATAGTTATAGAATCAGCTTTGTTGATGCCTTTCAATTTTCCTTTATGTTTTTCAGAAAATATCGTTGCACCACCCCAAGCAGCATCCACATGAAAATGAATACCGAATTCCCGAGCAATATCGGCTAGTTCAGATAATGGATCAATTTCACCAGTTTCTGTTGTGCCAGCAATACCTACGATTGCCAGGATGTAAAGCTTATTTCTCCTACATTCGTAAATTTTTTCTTTGAGATGATTAATATCTAGCTTGGCGTTATCATTACTGTCAATGAAAATAATATTGTCTGTCCCCAGACCCAACATTGAACCTGCTTTATTAAAAGAGTAATGCATCAGCCGAGAGCCAATGATAACGATATCGTTATATCCTTTCTGATGCAAAACCTTGTAAAGACTTTCTGTTGATAAATCATCGGAATTTTCTTGCCTTAATAATCTGGAATTTCTTGCACACAATAATGCAGTAATATTGGCAGTGGTTCCACCAGTTGTGATAATTCCTAGATTTCGACTTTTATGTTGAATATTTTCTTGATAAAATTCATCTGAAAAGCGATAGAGCAGGCGATGCAATATAGCGATCGCTTCCCGCTCCAAAAATATTAAAGATTTTGATGTCTCAATTTTAACCAAATTTTGGTTCAATCGCGAAATCATCTTACTCATATCATGCATAAAATCGGGCAAGGCAGATGTCATATGCCCAATAAATGTAGGAGTCCCCGTATTGATCGTATATGGAAGCACCTCTTGGGAAAATTTATCGTAATAGTCGTCAACTGTTAAAGGCTGCAACGGTAACTCACTCCGTTGAAACTTTGTCGCTAGTATTTCTGGACTCACGCCAGGCTTCGTAAAAGGCTGTTGTTGAACCCCAAACACTGAGTTTTTGGTTGCACCATGAACAACTTCAGGTTTAAAATATTGCAGTATTCTTTGGCGCGTCTCCCACGGATTGACTTCAAAGCAGGTAACATCAGCAGCAACTTCTGAAGAGCCGTAAAGATTGAACAACCTAGCAGAGTTGATTTTCTGGTGAAATGCTTTAGCTAAGGTTAAAGGCAGGGCTTCACCACTGCAAAAGACATATTTGAGGTATCGAAGTTGTGTGAGTTGTTGAGGCGTATTTTCTAGCATCGCTTTGAGCAGCGATGGCACGAGCACAATTCTAGTAATTTTTTGCTCACTTAACAGGCTCATTAGTTGGGGAATGTCTGCTCGGATGTGATTTGGCACAATCACGAGTGGAATCCCTTTCAGAAGAGGAGAAAATATTTCTGCTACATGATCGACGAAATTAATGGAGGTTTTCTGTACACAAATCTCATCTGCCGCAAATGGTAGGGTTTCCCACATCCAATGCAAACGATTGATAATGCCACGAATTTTGCCGAGGACAGCTTTGGGTTTTCCAGTAGAACCGGACGTATAGATTGCGTATGCTAGGTCATCCAGTATGGTTTTATTTTCCAGATTTTCAACACTTTCCCTACCAATGGCATCCCTATCCCTGTCCAGATAGACTATATGGGCGTGTTGAGGGGGAATATTTACGGTCAGATTGCCCTGAATCAACAGTACCTTAACATTCGCATCTGCCAACATATAACTCAACCGTTCTTGAGGATATTCCGGGTCTAATGGCACATAAGCACCACCAGCTTTGAGTATCCCCAGCAGTCCTACGACCAGATCTATAGAAGGCTGTAAACAAATACCTACCAGCACCTCTTGTTTCACACCCAGGCTTTGCAAGTAATGTGCTAGTTGGTTTGCTTTTTGATTTAACTGCCGATACGTTAACATCTGGTTTTCAAACATCACCGCTACAGCATCTGGTGTTTTCTCTGTTTGATCTTCAAACAACTGATGAATACATTTATCTGCGGCATAATCACACTTAGTATCATTCCATTCCACCAACAATTGATGACATTGTGAATCAGTCAGCAAAGGTAATTTTGTCAGATATTGATCTGGATTAACAACAATTGCTTGCAGCAAACATTCAAAATGTCCCAGCCATCGCTTGATTGTTTCTGGAGCAAACAAATCAGTGTTATAAAAACAATCTAATACCAACTCATCTTCTGTTTCTATGACATTACAATGAAGATCGTAATTAGTAAAACTGAACGGTTGAGGGAATAAACTGGTCTTTAATTCAAAGAACTGTGCTTTAAGAGGTTGGTCTAAATTAAATGTTGTTGTGACAAGAGGGGAGCTACGGTTGAAATTCAGTTTGTTGATTAATTTGGCAAAAGGATAATCTTGATGTTCGTAAGCATCTGACAATTTCTTGTTGATAGTTTTGAGATAATCTGAAAATTTTGGCTCTCCAACAATATGGCTACGTATAAGTAATGTGTTTGAACAGTAGCCCACAAGATTCTCACTACCTTTAAGCGATCGCCCTGCCGTAGGAATACCTACCAAAATGTCATCTTGATCTGTCAGTCGATGTAACAGCACCGTGTATGCTGAGAACAGTATCATAAACAAGGTATAACCTTTTTCCTGACTAACCTTTTTGATTTGAGAACAAAGGTTAGCATCTAGCTTGACAGTTTCTTTACTACCGTTATAGGTCTTGATGGAAGGACGAGTCCAGTCAGTTGGTATATCTAAAACAGGGATTGATTCAGCAAATTGTTCCAACCAGTAAGATTCATGGCCTACCATATCTTCAGTGTTGAAAGCTTGAGTTTGCAACTCTATGTATTCCCTGAATTGCAAAGGTGAATCGAGTGTGCAATCAATACCCTGACACTCTGATGAATACAAAGCGCTTAATTCTTGTAAAATTAAACTCACTGACCAATCATCAATAATAATGTGATGAGTAGTCATCACCAGAAAATGCAACTGTTCTTCTAGCCGGAGAAGATAAAAACGGAAAAGAGGCCCCTGAGTAAAATCAAAAGGTTCCCGGCTCTGTTTACGAAGCCATTCAGCTACTTTTGAATCACGTTCAACAAGACCAATGTTGGAGAAATCGACTAAAGGAACATCTACCTTTAAAGAAGGCTGGATTCGCTGAGAATCGTCTTCTTGGCTGATAGTGGTTCGCATAGCCTCATGGCGATTTACAACTTTCTGGATTGCCCGCTCCATCGCTGAGAAATTCAACAAACCATGCAATTGCAAGCTAATAGATTTATTGTATTTAATAGAACCTTCGGTTCCTAGTTGGCACAAAATCCACAGTTGCTTTTGTGCTTCACTTAAAGGGATAATTTCAGATGTTGCAACGATCTGATCACATCTCTTTATTTGAGACTGAGAGATTTCACTTAACTTTTGGGTATCCATATAGAAGCTTTCTTGTTTAGGAACGTTGATTAAATAACCTGCAATTCTAATTGTTGTTGTGGTTGAGCTAAGTAAAGTGACAATCAAAGATTACATTGGACACAACCTCAATTTGGTTCTACTCAGGCAGCAGAGCGGTGGAGCGACCTGATGCCCTCTGAGGGTGACAACCTACTGATAAAGCTTGCTGCATAAGGGATAGGGCATAGAAACTACGCTGAAAATAGAACCGTTTATGGGGTTTGAGCGCAATCAGACTCAGAACCTAATCTGCCCATAATTCCATCCCGTAACGCCCAGAGATGCTGCAAACTGTTCTTGTGTTAGTCCGGTCAAGATACGGAGTTCACGAATGAGCTTACCAACTTCTGGTTGATTTATTACCAAAGGTTTTTTAGCCGTCATCTAGTTCATAGTTCATCACATGGCGTAACAGGTGTTATATATTATTTGCTACATCTTATTCACGGAAAAGCTGACTGGTAATCCGTTGATATACGAAACTCGTAAAAAAGACTCTCTTTTTATCGAAAAAATCAATCGCGTATTACACAGAAGGAGGGATTTCTCAGGTGATATTTTTTCATGTAATCTCTACTTGTCTAATTACTATGCAAAAGACGATGACACGATGACCTGCATAATCAATTAATGCACAACTTGCGTGGGGTTGAGGATAGTGAAGTAATAAAATATTTATTGGGATATCAAAATCAACAAGTAGCTGATGTTATGACAGCTTATGTCAAGCATGTCAAACAACACTTTTTGAACGCAATTAATCATTTTAAATTGGCTTACAAAAAAGAGAAGTTGCTTAAAAGGCTTCAAGAAATAGCAGATTCTCTGATTTGATTGAAAGACAGAATAGGGAGAAGAATGCATAGCTTGCAGCCTTTGGCATCGCCTCCATAAAATTCAAGCGAGGAAAAAATAGTAATACTGCGGTACTTGTACTAAGAGTAAGAGCGATGCCAAAGGTGGCAAGCTATGTACCCCCTTAGTTTGGGAATCCTAGTAATAAAATATGGGGTGATGGGGCCGCTCTCTGGAAGAGGATGTTTGAAAAGTTCCAAGTTGGACAGTAACAAATTAAATGGCGTTGAAACAAATAGAAGAACAGAGCGATAAGCCTGACGGTAAGACCATCTTGCTTAAAATTACACATATCTTGGCTAAATAGCAAAGAGGGTTAATTCAAGATAATTTATCTAAAAATGCCCTAATTTCCCAAACTATCCATTTTTTTTCAGATGTGCTTAATAATGAAGCAAAGCGATATTTTCGGAGTGTTTGATTAAATACTGAAACCGTAATTGGCTGCATCGGTTTGGCAATAATATCCTTAATGTCTAATACATACTCATGACAATTTTGAAAAGACCAAACTAATAACCACCGCTTTAAGTAAAATCCATTTTGGTTAATTTTAATTCTAGTTTTTGAGATGGGACTGAGTACATAATCGGCAATCCTTGGCAAAAGCAAGAATAAATATATGTAGAAGAAAAGGCAGATAAAAAGAAATCCAAATAGATTAAAAACAGATAAGTATTCAAAAATTAATACCCAGAAAGTGAGTAAAAATAATCCATTTCCTAGCAAGAGAATAATAGGAATCAACCAACTAGTATAGTGACGTAATTGCTCGGGAGGAATTTCTATAGTTAATTCTGCTTCGGTTTTATGGAAGATAATAGAACTGTTTTTTGGTCGCTGGGATCTTGTTAAAGACAAATGGGATATAACATCTGGAATCTGTTTTTCTCCTCGCAATACAGCTAAGGCTAAATTGGCTGAGAGAAATCTGTCATCACTGACTGGCTCCAGGATAATGTCCAACCAGTTAGCAAAATCTGGGGAAATGCGAACATGGGGACGGAAATCTATTTTGAGATGGCGCTGTGGTAAATCTGCTGGGGATTTTCCAGTCAGCAAGAAAAGTAGTGTAGTTCCCAAGCCATATAAATCTGTTGCTAACACAGCTTGTCCGCGAAACTGTTCAGGAGCCATATAGCCATAGGTTCCTACTACTGTGCTGCCACCTGTGACTGTATTGTGATAGGTATCTTGTACTGCACCAAAATCTACTAAAAATATATCTCCCTGATCTTTTGCTGTTGGGGAAAAGTTGAGGATAATATTCTGAGGCTTAATATCGCGGTGAATAACTGGGGGTTTGAGGGATTGTAAGTAAATCAGAATTTCTAAAACTTGTATGGCGATGTGTCGAACTTGCTTTTCTTGGGGTTTCCAACCATTTTCTATTAATGTGGCTAGAGATTTACCTGGCGCAAGTTGTTGAGCAATATAAAAGAATCTGTCAGAGCCTGTGTCTACTTGAAAATAATCTAGATAGCGAGGAATTGCTAGATGATAGAGTTGGGAGAGAATTTTTGCTTCTCTTTCAAACAATTCTATTTTTTTCCAGTCACTCATCCGCCGGAATGACAAAGCTTTCAGCGCCACGCGATGGTCGCTTTGCGAACCGGCGTTCGCGTAGCGTCTCGCAGAGAAGCCATCGCCACTCTCTAAATCTTCGGCTGCATACGTAATACCTACCCCACCTTGTCCCAAAATTTCTAAGATGCGGTAGCGTTGTTGAATTATGTCTCCTGGTTGATGTATTAATTCCATAGATGCTTGATTTCTGGTTACTCCTTCGCGCCGTTCTTTTTCAAAATGTCGGCGATCGCCTGATTCTCTGAAGAGAGTTTTTTATCTTTTGGATCGCCAATATACTTTTTAGAGATCAATTGCAATGGTGTGTTACCATCTTTATCCTCAGCGTTGACATTTGCGCCCTGTTTCAGCAATTGTTCGATAGTTGTTGTTTCGTAACTGTAACTTAATACTGCTTGATGCAGTGGAGTTCTGCCTTGATTATCTGTGGCGTTGATATTCACTCCCCCTTTAATTAGCTGTTGGATAAGTTGAGGGTCTGTGTTAACTCTGCCATAGACTGACTGATTAGTTTTAGATATGGCTAAATGTAGTAAAGTTGCACCACTGCGATCGCGCTGATTGATATCTCCACCTGATTTGAGCAGTAGTTTGATGATTTGCAGTTGGGAGTTTTGCACTGCTAATTGTAGAGGGGTTTTACCTTCTTGATTCTGGAGGTTAATATCTGCACCTTTAGCAATTAACATTTCGGCTATTTGGTAGTTATCTCTCGGAATATATGGATTGAATGGATCAAGAAATAGTAGGTGTAAGGGTGTATTACCCTGACGATCTGGAAGTTTCACATCCGCACCTTGAGTGATTAAAAATTTCGTTCCCTCAAGGTTATAACGACGAATTGTGCATACTAACAAAGACATCCGCTCATTGTCACCATTCGGCGATGACTCCATCACTAAAGCATTGGCATTATGTACTTGGTGATAATAGTCTTTGATAGTATCAATATTTTCACATATATTAGAAAGTGGTATAATTCCAAACATACCCAAGATTAGCCATTTGTGAGCATTCAGCAGAGCGATCGCCATTGTCGATGTAGCAATAGTTGCTCCTACTCCAGCGATGGTTTTCCAAGATATAGGAGTGCTGGCCTTAGCAGCGATCGCCTGCTCACCACTTAAAGCTGCTAAAGCTTCAACAGCAGAACTAAAACGTTCTTCCACATCCGGCTCTAACATTTTCTCTAACCAGTCAGCAAATTCATCACTAATCTGCACATGGTGACGAAAGTCAATCTTCAGCCGTTCCATTGGCAAATCAGCCGGAGAACGGTGCGTTAGTAAGAAAAGTATCGTTGCTCCCAAACCATACAAATCAGTAGCAGGTACAGCTTGCCCCCGAAACTGCTCTGGAGCCATATAACCATATGTTCCTACTACCGTACTACCACGCATAAAGGTATTATAATAGGTATTCTGTACTGCACCAAAATCTACTAAGTAAACCTTTCCATCATCACGGCGGATAATATTTTGGGGTTTGATGTCCCGATGGATCACAACGGGATTGAGGGAGTGGAGATAGACGAGAATTTCTAAGATTTGCGTGGCTATATATCTAACTTCTTCTTCTGTAGTGCGCCAACCATCAGCAATTAAGGCTGCTAAAGATTTTCCTGGCGCTTGTGCTTGGACTATGTAGAAACAATGCTCTAATGTAGTCTCTGTGTGAAAATAGCCTAGATAACTGGGAATTGCCTGATGATGGAGTTGTGCGAGAATTTTCGCCTCTCGTTCAAACAACTCCATCAGCTTCCAATCATTCAACCGATGCAGTGATAAGGCTTTCAATGCTACCAACTGATGGCTATCTGTATCAAGAGCTAAGTATGTAGTACCGCTACCACCTTCCCCCAAAATTTTGATGATACGGTATCGCTCGGCAACAATATCTTCTGGTTGATGCAGCAGTTCCATAGGATTTACACAGTTGGCATAGCGGTGTTGATGATTTATGCTACACCTTGGGTTGAGTAAATTCCAGTAGCTTGCGTCCAGCTTGACCGAAGAGATTTTAGATTTTAGATTTTAGATTAAATCTAAAATCTAAAATCTAAAATCCAAAATTGTCTCGGTCATCACCTTCACTCCAGGTTTACCCAAACTGCCCATTTTTTCCAGTAGGCTTTGTACAATTTCCATATAGCTATCGTAAGGAGTGCTTGTTTCTTCTAATCAGCACCCTAATGGATCGATAGCTTTCTTGTCGATTGGTTCAACTCAAAACTGTCCGGAGTATTGACATATGAACTCCACCTGTTAAATCAAGATGATTTTCTGATCTGGGATATAACTAGGGAAAACATGATTTAGTGTTGTTTGATCAAGCTGTAAGTGACGTTGTAAAACCCCAGAAATTACATCTCGAAAATCGGTAGCGATCGCTAAGTCTCTATTCTGGTAAAGTTGGGCTGTTGCTAATCCAGGCCATTCACCATAAACTTTACCACCGCGCACTTTGCCACCCATCACCCACATTACATTCCCATGTCCGTGATCGGTGCCACCGTTACCATTTTCTTGTACTGTGCGGCCAAATTCAGACATCACTAAAATTGCTGTATTTTGGTAAATTGGCCCTAGGGTTTTTACCATCACAGCTAAACCCTCTGCTAATTTTTTCAATCTTTGGGCTAATTGTCCTTGACTACCACCTTGATTCACATGGGTATCCCAACCACCCACAGCCATAAACCCTAACTCAACTTGAGAATCTTTAACCATCAGTTGGGCTAACCGTTGAGCATTTCTAGCAAAAGCATCTGGTAATGGCGCGCCATTATTTGCCATCTTCATTTCCGCATCCAAATCTTTCATGATGGCTTGATGCGCCATCCGTCCTTCTTGATAAGTTTGGCTTAAACGATCATGACCGCCATAAAGTCTGTCAAATGCTGCACCTATCTGTGGGCGATCTAGTAACAGAGAATTATTTCCTCTTCTCCCTGATGGTAAACTGGCTACCGACATTTGACCATGCAAAATCTGTGGAATTGTTTCTCCGACATTCACTGCTTGGATGGGTGTTTTGTGGGAAATAGTAGCTAATAAACGATTCATCCAACCATCCCCAGTCTTCTTTGTCCCAGGAATGCCGCTTTCCATATAATATTGAGCATCAAAGTGGGAGCGGGTGGGATCGGGAGAACCACAAGCATGGACAAATGCCAGATTACCCTGTTCCCAGAGAGGCATCAAGGAACTTAAGGCTGGATGTAAGCCAAAATTTCCATCTAAATCTAGAACTCCTCCTGGTTTTCCTGGTTGGGGGATAGCAATTTTTGGTCTTGCTTGATAATAAGCTGTCTCTGAGTAGGGAACCACCACGCTTAAGCCATCAACTGCGCCACGGAGAAAAATCACAATCAAGCGTTTTTGATTGTTATTCTTGCTAGCAGATCTAGCAACCCAAGCATTAGTTCCTATGGCGGCTATGGCTGAGGCGGAAAACATTCCTGCTTGCAAGAGAAAGTTGCGTCTTTTCATATAATTTTGGTTTTGTGGATTAAGCACCAAGTTCTGAGGTAGAAGATTTCTGTTTGAAACGAGAATTGTCGAGTTCTGAGGTGGAAGTTTTGGGTTCCGAACTGCAATTGTCGAGTTATTAAGACTGTGAAATCAGTCAGTAAAGATAATCTTTGTACATCTAACTCACAAAATTGTCCTTAAGTCTCCTGCAAGCTTGAGATTTTGAGATTAACGACGCATAAATTCCGGACTACCTAAGATTAAAGCTGCGTGGAGTTGTCGCGGACTAGAGGCGATCGCACTTTGGGTTTGAGGAGATAAAGAATTACCTAATGTACTCGTGAGTTGTAAGCTATCTATGGGAGATGGTTTGACCTTAGCTACTGGCAGAGTTACTCCTGAGACATTGTTACCTACATTTATCGGAGTTGGTAAACTTGAGAGCGGTAATCTACCACTAGCGATCGCAGTGGCAAAGTTAAGACGGCGAGTCATTGCATCAGGATTCAACCATGCTGTTTCTGTGTTTTTATAGCCATCTGGAGTTGGACAACCATAAACAGGCATATCTAACTGTTGAAGTAAATTAAATATTGGTTTTGTGTTGTTAACTTCCACCCCTGTAGCTCGCACTGCAGAGATAGCATACTGATAGGGTGTTTTAAACTTGGCATTAAAGTTTTTACTGTCCCAAAATTCAGAACTGTGAAATAAAGTATCGAGGACATCGCGAATATTTCCATCAGTAGCAAGATAGCGCTGTGTTAGACGATCTACTAAAGTTGTGGGTGGGCGATCGCTGACAAAATACTGAGCTAGTTCGTAGCTAAGATGACGGGCTGTAGCGGGGCTACGCGCTAAAATATCTAAGGCTTGTTCTCCTTCTGCTTCACCACCGCCTTTAATAGTGGTTTTGAGAAAAACTTTGTCGCTAGAATCGTGGCGTTTGGGGTCAAAGTAAAATCCAAAACTATGACTATTTTGCTGATTGGGACGAGCAATTCCCCAACCCGTCAAAATCTTTGCCAAAGCGATCACATCTTGCTGGGTATAGCCACCATCTACGCCGAGAGTGTGTAATTCCATTAACTCACGGGCATAGTTCTCATTTAAACCCTGAAATCTACCACGAGCGCCAGGGCTATGAGGGGCAGTATTTTGCCAATTATCTAGATAATACAGCATAGCCGGATGATGTGCGGTTGCACCTAACAAGTCACGGAAGCGCCCCAGCGCATAGGGTCTAATGGCTTGCTGTTCGTAGGCTCCTACTAAAAGGCGAGTGCGTCCCTTGGCAGCATCCACATTAAAATGGTTGTACCAAAAGTCCACCATGACTTCTTGCAGTTGTCTAGGACTATTAGTCGCCCGTAATAATCTGGCTTGAATTGCTTCTTGAAGCACACCTCTGGCTTTTTGTTGTGCAGCTTTCTTGATTTCTGGGCTGGATTTTGGCGTGGTTACACCATCAGCCAATAGTTGCATTGGCTTTAAGCTGAGAGTTTTTAGTTGTGCTAGTTGATTTTCCAGACTGGATGATTCCGGGATACTTTCAGGTGAAAGTTGCTCTTTAATATAGCGTTCTACACCAATAGACTCTACCCGTTGCACATCTCCAGGGCGAGGCCCAAAACTCAAGCGGTTAATTATATGTAAAACTTTGGGATCAACAGATTGTGGCGCTGCATTACTAGGCGTAACCCCAACGAGTAAAATTAACAGCGACATCACAAAGAATCTTGGTTTTGCAGTCATAGGACTATTTTTAATTAATTGCAAGATAAAAGAATTGTTATTTTGACTTGTATAAATGTTCAGCAAACTTCTGTCTTTGCTCTACAGTTAAAATCTCGCGAATTGCCAAGGTATTTTCAAACTGAGCATCAGCTAGTTGTTGCTTGAGGACTTTCAGTTGGTTGTATTTTGTTAGCACTTGTTGTTTAGAGGCTGTTCCTGCCAATAAATTGCGTAATTCTTGCTGCGCTTGCTGCACCGCTTGTCTTTTGGGCTTAATTTGACTTTGGGATTGACTCCGAATTTGCTTCATTTGTTGGACTTGTGCAGATGTTAAATTCAACTCCTGAAGCCAACCTGATTGGGGACGACGCGGTTTTGATAAATTTGTAGAATTTTGAGCTAAATTTTCTCCGAAAAATGAACCCCTTGCTTGAGCAAAAGCACTAGCACCACTAAGTGCAATAATTATCGCTGTAATCAGAGACAAACGACGTAAAGACATAGAATTTATCTCCTAAAATTCCCTAAATTAATCAGAACTATAATCTGTAAAATGCCATACGTAACTGCCTGTATGTTCGCTGACTGTACCTTGCCAATTACTGTCAATGAAAGCTTCTAAATTTGCTAGTTCTGCTGCACTTGGTTTAGCCGGTGCTAAAACTTTGTAGCTAACTACAGCAGCTAATAAGGAAGCCGCGATCGCAGGCGGAACTAACCACAGTCTTGGCAAACGGCGTTGAGGTTGGACTGCAAAAGTTTGCACCTGTTGTAATATTTGCTGTTCTAAATCAGGCGTAGCTGGGGGGACTGGCGGACGATGCTGACGCAGAAAATTCACCAGATTTTGCTCATCATCAGGAAATTGGGTCATAGTTGCACTCCTTGTTGTTGCAGAAATTGGCGCATAGCCGCACGAGCATGAAACAGACGAGACTTCACGGTTCCTATGGGAATAGAAAGGATTTCTGCTATCTCTTTTTGTGGCACTTCCTCTAAGTCATGCAACACTAGTATTGTGCGATGGTCAAAACTTAAGTTAATTAACCCTTGTTGCACCAAGTCTTGATAATGCAAAGCCATCAAATCTGGAGCTTCTTGTTGGCTTGGAGTATTTACCGTCAGCGCTTGTAATTGAGTCCGTCTTTTAACTTCCGCTTGTCGCTGATCGCAAGCTAAATTCCAAGCAATGCGATATAGCCAAGTCGAGAATTTTGCTGTTTGGCGAAATTTGGGCAATCCTTTCCAAGCTCTAACAAATACCTCCTGCACTAAATCATCTAGGCTAGATGGTTCACATTGAGACAAAATCGACCTCACCCGTTGCTGATGGCGACGATAAAGTAGCCCGTAGCTTTGGATCTCACCTTGCAAGCACTGCTTTACCAGATCGCTATCAGGTTCGCTTGTGGAGTTGCTGGGAAATTGCCCATTATTTGAAAGCTTGATTGGCACAACTAACACCTGAGGCGCTCTCCTCCATCCGTTTTTAGCTTGTATTTATTAGACCGGATGGTAAAGCAAAAGGTTCAATAACTCGCTGAATCTTTTATTGCTTAACACGAGCAGGTTGATCGCCGTGACCTGGAGCAAGTTTACCAATGGCAAACAAATAACGGTAGAGACTGCTTGGCGCTGGGAATGGGAAAGAGTTCTTAACTATGCAAGTAGTTGAGAGTATTCCTTGCAGGATTTGCCTTAAAGACTTCCAATTTCAAAATGGCACTTTTGTGCCAATAACTTGGTGATTTTTTGCAAACTATTAACGGCTCAGTAAGAGTAAACTATTAAATCCTTGTAATTAGATGACAGGTTGAGCAACATGCAATATTCCAAGTAGCGGCTAGACTATAATCCACAGTACCAACTATGACCAACCTAAAATCAAGTCCTAAACTTCATCCAGATAAATAATGTCTTTTATATTGATATCTATAGTTGGAATTACTGTAATTTCAATTTTACTGTGGTTGCTCGCATCCAACTACAGAACTCAAAGAGCATTAAGGTGGTGGCATAGTAGGCAATTAGCAAGGATGCGTCAGGAAGGAGAAGCTATCCGTAATGGAGTGCTACAAAATACATTTGTTCTGCGTCGGCATTTGGAGTCTCCTTTACCTACTAGTTTTGAGAGTCAGCATAAATTAAACACACACTATTTAGAAAATATCGAAAAATTCCATTATTCCATTAAAGAACTAAGTGACTATTTATATCCTGCTTATGTTGATGAGAGTTTACCTTTAGCAATTCGGCATGTGCTAGATACCTGGAATAAGCGCTTTCCCGGCTTAAATATAGAGTGCGAGCTACCAAATGAATGGCGCGAGGAATCGAGCGATCGCAGTCAAGTAATTTTGATAGGACTAGAGGAATTACTTGTTTGGAGCGTATCGAATAATTCAAATAATTTTTCTCTATTCGTCAGTTTAAGACCACAAGGAAACTGGAACGAATTGATGATTAAATTTATAGATTTAGATGTATCTAAATCTACTTTGACCGCAGCTACTACAGATGATTTACTTCACCTCTGCCGTGCTTTGAAATTTTGGCTATCCGGTAAGTGTTCTCGCTACCGACAACATCAGGCAGAAATTTGGTACTTGCGTTGGTAATGTCTTAAATGAGACTCTAAAAAAGAATAAATTTGGTAATTTGACGCTTTGATTGAAAAATCGTCATTTTCTGTAGCTTATTAGGTGATTAATGATGTCCAAGGCAATTCCCGTAAAAAATTTGACATTTTTGGTGGTTGATGATCAAGAGTTAGCGTTATACGCAACAATCAATGTCTTGAAACCGCAGTATCCAAATGCAGAGATTATCGAAGCTCACACTGCACAAGAAGCACTCAACCTGATAGTAAATAATTTGCCCGACTTGGCTATTGTTGATTTGTCAATGCCAGAGACAGCAGGCGAATCGGCCCGAACTGATGCGGGAATTCAGCTATTGCGGACGTTAATGGAGAAGTATCGCAGTCTCAATATTGTAGTGCAAAGTGCCTATCCTCGCTCTTTAATTCGTTTAAAACCTTTAATTAGCAGTCATGAAGGAGGGTTTACCGTTGCAGATAAAAGTTTATCAATGAAGGAGATGTTAACTAAGGTCGATTGGGCACTTAATGGTGTAATTTATACTCCCAAGGAAATGCGTGTAGTGATAGAGGTAAAACCGGAATGGTTGGAGATGTTGGAGTTGGCTTTTAATAAGGGGTTACAAGATAAGGAGATTGCCAAACAAATGCAGATTGCAGAACGCACAGTCCGTCACTACTGGAAAAATGTTCAGGATGTTTTGGAAGTTTACCCAAATGAAGGTCAAAATCTACGGATTCAAACAGAAATTCGGGCAAGGGAAGAAGGTTTAATAGATTAATTTTTGGCTGCGAATTAAGGTCATTTTATATTCAGAAATATGAGTTTAAGACGTATTGGTGTATTACCGGGAATTGTAGCAATTGGTTTTGTCATAGCAGCACGAATGCTAGGTTCATTGCAATCATTGGAACTGGCTGCATACGATACGTTTATGCGTTTGCGTCCAAATGAACCTATAGATGAAAGAATTTTGATTGTTGGAATTAACGAAGAGGATATTCAAAAATTAAAAAAATATCCAGTTCCCGATGGAGAAATTGCTAAGTTATTACGAACATTACAAAGTTATCAACCTGCTGCGGTTGGGCTAGATATTTATAGAGATATACCTGTTGAACCAGGACATAAGGAATTAGCTAGCGTCTTTAAAGAGATGAAAAATTTGGTTGGTGTGGAAAAGATTTTGCATGATATTGTAAATCCTCCTTTGAATTTACCACAAGATCAAGTAGGATTTGTCGATGCTCCTGTTGATAGAAGCGGTACACAAAGACGTACTTTATTGGCTGCACCAAATCATAAAAATGAATGGCGACTTTCTTTATCGCTTAAATTAGCAGATATTTATTTGAAAACAAAAGGGATTGAATTGAAAGAAGAGGAAACTCCGAGTAAAGAATACATTATGAAGTTTAATTCCACGAAAATTCCGTCATTATTACCAAATTCTGGTAGCTATATTTCTGAGGATAATGGTGGATATCAGACACTAATAAATTTTCGCAGTAATCATAAACCTTTTCGCATAGTTTCCCTTGGAGACATCAACAATCGAAAAGTGAATCATAGTTGGATTCACAATAAAATAGTACTAATTGGTATTACTACTTCTAGTGTCAAGGATTATATTTTTTCTAATACTATAAAAAATCAAGATAATTCATTGATTTACGGCATCGAAATACATGCTCATGTCACTAGTCAACTTATAAGTGCAGTTTTAAACAAAAGACCTTTCATCAACTATTGGAATGAGATTTGGGAATATATTTGGATAATTACTTGGGGATGCTTGAGTATTACCTTAGGGCGAAAATTACGTTCTCCATTAATACTTATTTTTTATGTATTTATCACAATTATTACTTTCATAATAGCGTGTTATTTGTTAATATTTAAAGGCTTGTGGGTTCCATTTGTTCCACCATTTTTGATATTGACTGTTAATGGTTTTGCTACAGTATTAGCAGCAATTGATAGAAATGAAGCAAGTTTACGAGTACAGATTCAGGAACGTCAACTAGTGATTAATACGGTTGAGAAAACATTTAATATTATCCATAATGGCCCACTACAAACTATTGCTCGAATGCTTAGGCAAGCCGAAGATAATCAAGAAATATCTACAGACATATTTTTATCAGAACTGGGTAAACTTAATCAAGAATTGCGAAGTGTTTATAGATTAGTTAAGCAAGAAAGCTTTATGGGGGGCAATCGTTTTTATCTCAATCAACAAAAAGAAGTTGATTTAAAAAAATCTCTTCATGAAGTCCTTAATGAAGTGTATATTGATGTTTTTGATAGAGATTTTCCCTACTTTGCTGCAATTAAATTTAATGTAGTAAGTTTTAAACCTCTTGATGAAAAAAACTTGACTCTCGAACTCAGACATAGTATTTGTCGTTTTCTAGAAGAAGCACTATGTAATGTTGGTAAATACGCGATAAATGCTACGAAGGTAGAGATTATTTGTGATTGCAAGCAGGGGAAAAATATAATAAGAGTTACAGACAACGGTTTAGGACTTGATGGAGTTACTAACTCATCTCATCAAGGATTTGGAACCCAGCAAGCAATGACTTTAGCTAAACAGTTGGGTGGAAAATTTGAACGTGTTGCTAATTCTCCAAAAGGAACAATTTGCCAACTTACTTGGTCATCAAAAAAAATCTGGCTGTGGAAATGGTAGAGGAGTAATAATTCATTCTGGGGATGTCTATCGTAGTATGAATCTCTTGCCTAGTACAATAAGAGATTGATTTAAGATTAACTAATTTTTGTAATTGGCATTTTCATGCCAAAGATGTTGCATTTTCTCGTCATTAATTAGGAAGAAATATCTAATTACTTATAAATGCTTTAGTTGTATTCTATTTAGAAGTACATAATGTGTCATCATTCTTAACTACAAGCCGCGATGAATAAAAATTATTTATCCAAAAAATATTGGATGACTAAACTAGCATTATCTTTGTTTCTCCTATGTTTTTTCTTCCTGACAAGTATAGTATTTGCAAATACTACAAAAGGGCCGACATACCCTACTCGTCCACAAAATCCAACTATCGGAAATGGAAATAGAGGAGGATGTAATGCTGATACAACAGCAACCCTAACAGTCCTTAATTCTATTTATGGAAAAACCGTTTCTACTCAACCAGTATTTTCTTGGTTTGTACCTGATACTCAACCATACCCGATGGAATTGTATCTTTATGAATATAGTGAAAAGGGTAAAGGGAAAGAGATTTTCGAGCAAATTCCTTTACAAAGCAAATCAGGAATTATGAATTATCTTTTTCCAAAAGAGAAGGGTAGTTTATCTATTGGGAAAAAATATATTTGGCAAATAGCGTTTCTGTGTGACAATAAGAACCCAATTAAAAATGTAATTGCAGAAGCAGTTTTTGAGGTTATCAATATTCCAATCAGCTTAAAAATTCAACTCAATCAGGCAAAAAGTAATAGAGAGAGAGCAGAATTATATGCTAAATTTGGTTTTTGGTATGATGCTCTAGCCGAAATAGATGATGACCATAAAAATAGAGAATTTAAATTAAATTTGTTAGAAAAAATCACACAGTCTGAAATCCAAGGAGCAAATAGTTTACAGGGTATTAGCAAGAAAGAACTAGAAGATCAAGCTAAACGACTTCAATTAGTTATCGATGTAGAAAAACAGAAGCGATAATAATTTTTGATTTTTGATTATTCTAGGAAACATTACAGCCAGTTACCAATCATTACAAAAGGAGACCAATACCGTGGATGATTAAATGTGTTGGCATTTTCATCCACAATAAACTTTATTAGTACAGTTTGCAATGCTTTTGCTTTACTAACCTTAGGACTACGAAGTAATTCATCATAAAAACCTACAGCTACTTGTCCTGCGATCCCATCATTAATCATCCAAAGAGAAGCTAAAGCGCTTTTTGCTCCCGCTTGTACTGCAACACCTCCTAATCCTAAAGTAGAACGATTATCTCCTGTGGCTGTTTCACAAGCCGTCAAAGTTAATAATTCTAACAGTTCGGTATTACGAGCAAATCTACGAATTATTTTATCTAATTCGTTGAAGGTAATTTTATTGTTATCTCCCGTAACGATAAAAGTGTCTTCTGGTCTAATACCAAATTGCCCATGAGTTGCTATATGAATAATAGGGTAAGAATCTCTCTTGAGTTCTTCTTCCAAGTTGTCATATGTAAATTTAGGGTCTAACAATTGTTTTCCCGATATCTTCTTTCTAATTTCTTCTACTTCTTCGACTACATTAGAAAGTGCCTTAAATCGTTGACCATTTACCTCAGCTTCTTGGCTTAAACCTAAAGCTAGTACCCGTAAATTTCGACGATTCATTGGTTCTGCTTTAGTCAAAGTCAAACTAGGGATTGTCGCAATGGCATATCGCTGAATTAAAAACTGCTTACCGTCATGAAGTGCTGCCATCGGCACATTTCGTAAAACACCATCTTGGATAAAGACTAAAGTGTCAATATGATTTTCATGATTTTCTTGCTGTAAGAATTTAAATTTGCCAATCATCCAATCGTAAATGTTTTTAGCAAATTTATTATTAAACTCACCTCTGCCTGTTAAATTTTGTATATTAATACGAAATTGATCAATTTCCTTTTCAACTTCTTCACGTTTTTTGGGATACCATCCCAAACTACTTGTACCATCTGGAAGGGTTAAAATTATTGCTGTCTTATCTTCTAAAATAAAGGTACTAATAAAAGCTGTATTCTTCAAATTTTTCTGGGATTCAACAATAAATTTATTTACAAAATTCTCTGCTGAAATATCCTGCAAGTTATTTCTACTTTGATTGAAAGCTGGAAAATTACAATCATCACCAAAATAGTTTTGTAATTCCGCTAATTTTAAAGAATCAATAGTCTTAAGAATAGAACTGAAATCACTTTTATCGTCTTTAGGCTCAATAGATTTACCTGATGCTTCAACTGATGTCTCCAAGCTGAGTTTCATTGCAACTAAATCGCGGTAAATTGGCTCGATACTATCTCGGAAGTCAAATTGAATATCTCGATTTGCTGTTAAAATATCAGCACGGGTGCTTCCTTCTAATGTATTAATTGCTCGCTCGTAAGCTTTAATTGCTTCTTCTGTCTGGTTTTGCGCCTTAAGAATACGTCCAATTTGCCACTCCCACAAATACAAGCTATCTGGAGACTTTGCAGTTTCTGCTGCGACTCTGGCTTTTTCGGTAAATGCGATCGCACTTCCATATTCTTGACGACATTCGTACATATAACCCTTTTCTCCTAATGCAAATGACTCCGCACGACTATCTTTCAGGCTTTGGGCAATATTAATAGCATCATCGAGTAGTTCTTCAGCTTGCTTATCAAAATTTGATGCTATACATTTTCTCGCTGTTGATTTTTGCAAATTGATTAAATTGATGGTCGTATATACTCGTTCTCGATTTCGGGGTAAATCTTTTAAGATATTATTCCCTTGCTCTAATAATTTTTTAATTTCTTGGGAAGGATTAATTTTATTAAGTGTGTTATCAGTATCTAGAATTTCTTTAAATTCTTCTTGTTCTAAAGTTTTGTATAGATGACCTAAGCTTTCTATTGCTTTAATTTCAGATTTTTTATCTGATTGAATTTGAGCATTTGTCAGGCTTTGCTGTAAATGAATATGTGCTTTTTTTATTTCTTCCTTGGCATATTGTTTAAATTTGGAAGTATCATTAAAGCTTCCGACTGGACTCAAAGCACGACGGTAGTTTAATAAAGCTTTTTGTAAATAAGTGTTACCTAGACTATTGTTGAGTGAAGTAAAATAAACAGGATTTTTCTTTTCTTTTTCTTTTGCTTTCTTTAAACCAGATTCAAGATAGTAAATTGCCTTTTCGTAATCGTCTGTTCCTGTTAGTCGATAGGCATCACCTAAAGTACCTAAAATAGCTATTTCTAAACTAGTGTCTTGGGCAAATTGCAAAATACTATTTTTTGTACAGTTCTCATTATTATCTTTTTGTTTCTTCTTGTCCTCATTATTATCATTTTCTTCAGGATTACACAAAAGCGCGATCGCCTTTTTTGGTTGTCCGATACTGCTGTATACTTGCGCTAACTCAGTTGTGGCGCTAGCGATTTTTTCTTCTCTGTGCTGACTGCTTTGAAGTTTTCGATATAAGCTAATAACTTGCTCCCAATTGGTAATTGCTGCTTCTGTGTGACCGATTTGTGGATATGCTCTCGCTAAATTTTCTCGCACAATAGCTTCGCTAACAGGGTTTTGATGGTTTTTGTAGAATTTTAGCGCTTCGTTCCAAAAGTCGATCGCTTGTTGAAAATTTCCTAAACGATAACTATCGATACCTTTTTGAACTAGTTGACTTGAGTTACTATTTTGTGCTGTTGCGACTTCCCCTAGTTGCACCTGTAAATTTGTGGATGATAACTGACCCAACCATAGAGAAAGAGTAAAGCCGATTCCGCAGAATAATGCTATCAATCTATGTTTCTGATATCGGCTTGACACGGGTTAACTCCTGTAGCTGATTGTGGTTTGAAAATTCTGTGCAGAGATAAAATATACACACCTCACAGAAGGCTTTAATTCAATAGACTACCAAAAAGCTTGTCACTAGAAAATCATGAATCCTTAGCTACTGAGTTATCAAAAAAGATGACGTAAGTAAAATTAGATATTCTAGTGTTTTACAGAGTACACACATGATAATCTGAGAAATGGAATCAGTATAAATACAGGTTGAGCGATCGCGCTTTGCTCTAGAGCTTTGAGTCGTGGGAGTGGGGAAAGTGAAAAAACTAGGCAGGGGTAGAAAAGTTAAGCGATCGCATTGTAGTGCAAAAAAAGCATCGCCTACTTCGGTTTTGTTGGGATGCTTGGGTGCGTTAGCGAAGCTTTCCTGGGGAATCGCACAGTTTACCGTTGGAATTGCCGCTTTCATCAGTCCAGCTTTGGCTCAAAGTAACATAGTACCGGATAATACATTGGGTTTTGAGGCTTCTGGGGTAATCTTCAACTTTAACGGCACTCCTAACGAGGTTATTGACGGTGGAGCGCAACGGGGACAGAATTTATTCCACAGTTTCCGAGAGTTTAATGTTGGCGAAAATCGAGGTGCTTATTTCCAGGTTTTCGATCCAAACATTCAGAATATTTTGGCACGGGTAACGGGAAGCAATCGCTCGGAGATTTTAGGTACTTTGGGGACTATTCAAATAATTGATAGCAATTTTTTCCGTACCAACGCCAACTTATTTTTGATGAATCCCAATGGTATTGTGTTTGGGGAAAATGCTCGTCTAGATGTCGATGCTTCGTTTGTGGCGACAACCGCTAACGGGATTCAATTTGGAAATCAAGGAAGTTTTAGTGCGACAAATCCCCAGACACCTGGGGTATTAACTATTAACCCATCGGCTTTGTTTTTTAATCAGATTAATCAAATTGGGACGATAGAAAATCGAGGATTATTACGAGTTCCCAACGGTGCAAGTTTATTACTTGTAGGTGGTGAAGTTCGTTTAGATGGAGGTATTTTAGCGGCGTTTGGTGGAAGGGTAGAGTTAGGTGGATTAGCTGATGCAGGGAGTGTAGGCGTAGATTTTGCTAGCCAAGGATTAAAATTACAATTTCCAGAACTAGGGCAAAAAGCGGATGTTTCTCTGGTTAATACTTCGATAATTGATGTTTCGGCTAACGGTGGTGGAGATATAGCAATCAACGCTCGAAATTTAAATATTTTGACAGATAGCCACATTTTTGCAGGAATTGATGGTGGTTTTGGTTCAGTAAATACTCAGGCTGGTGATATCACTATAAATGCTTCAGATACTGTTAGGATTGAATCTGATAGTTCTATCCGCAGTGATGTTAGTCCAGATGAAACGGGTAATGGCGGCAATATAAACATCAAATCTACCTCGTTGTTTGTACTGGGCGGTTCAAGTTTAATAAGTAGAACCTCTGGAATTGGAAATGCTGGTAACATCAACATAAATGCTCTAGATCGCATTGTATTTAGTGGTGATGACACGACTGTTGATAGTGGTGTGCGGCTAACTGGTAGGGGTAAGGGAGGCAATATTAGCATTTCCACTAATACCTTGGAAATGTTGGATGGCGCTCAATTAATTACTCCTGTACTTGGTGTTGGAGATGGAGGAAATATTGTAATTGAGGCTAGCGATCGCGTTTCTCTCACGGGTAATAAGGCAACAAATTTTAGCAATACAGCCATCTTTAGTAGCTTGGGTGGAAATGATAATTCACAAGCAGAGGGTAAGGGAGGTGATATTCGCATCTCTACCAATATTCTTGAACTATCTAATGATGCCCAAATGAGTTCTAGTACGTTTGGTATTGGCGATGCAGGCAATATCATAATAGAGGCACGCGATCGCGCAACATTTAAGGGTGATGACACCGTTGTTGCTAGTCGTGTGGAACGAACTGGTAGAGGCAAGGGAGGGGATATCCGTATCTCTACTAACATATTGGAATTATTTGATGATGCAACCTTCAATGCTAGTACCCTTAATTTCGGGGATGCAGGCAATATTTTGATTGAAGCAGGAGATAGAGCTTTTTTTGATAATGCATATATTTTCAACAGTGTATGGGGAGCAGCAATGGGAAAGGGTGGAGATATTAGCATTAATACAGGAAACCTTTTTCTCACAAATGGAGCAGCACTCTCTACCATTACATATGGCAAAGGTGACTCAGGAAATATAACGATTGAAGCTAAAGATAACGTCTCTTTGAATAAAGGTGGGTCTTTACTTAGTCAAGTGAGTGAAAATGCTTTAGGCAAGGGAGGAAATATTAATATTTATACTAATTCTCTTTTGTTGAATGCAGTACGATTAAATGCTAGTACATCAGGGACAGGTGATGCAGGAAATATTACTATTGATGCACGAGATACTGTATCAGCAGATACAGCAATTATTTCTAGCAACGTAGAGAAAACAGGCATTGGTAAGGGAGGAGACATTAATATTTCCTCTGCTTCTTTTAGTCTCGTGGATTATGCAATTTTCTTTGCTAGTACTCTAGGAAATGGTAATGCAGGTGACGTTTTAATTAATGCGCGTGAAGCAACTTCAATAGATACAGGGTATATTTTTACCAGTGTTGAAACGGGAGCTTTTGGGGAGGGAGGAGATATTAAAATCTCTACAGATAGGCTTTCTTTGACAAATGGAGGAACTTTAGCATCTAGAACTGATGGAACGGGGAAAGCTGGAAATATTATTCTTGAAGCAAAAAATAACGTTTTGCTAGATGGCATCAACCCTAATGACAAAAATTTCATAACAGCCATTTCTACTAGCGTTGAAGAAAATGGCATTGGGCAAGGGGGGAAAATTCATATTGCCACAGGTACATTTTCTTTAACAAATGGAGCGCAATTAATTGCTGTTACTGGAGGACAAGGTGATGCAGGTAATGTTCAGATTAGCACTTCAGATGCTGTGAATATAGCTGGTAGTACGGCTGCATCTGGTCGTTCTAGCGCAATTTTGACTTTTACTGAGTCTGATAATTCAGGGGGCAATATAACTGTTGACACTTCAGCTTTCCGTATTTCAGAGGGAGCAGTTTTAGATAGTCGCACAACGGCTGCTGGACGTGGGGGTAACATTACCATAAATACTAATTCTTTGGAAGCTATTAGCGGCGGGCAATTGCAGGCAAGTACTGACGGCAGTGGACAAGCAGGTGAAATAACTATCAACGCCAATGCTAACATCACTATTTCAGGTAGTGACCCAATTTTTTCCGAACGTGCAGCTTTAATACCCGAAATTAACTGGCGGTACAATCCCAACAGTGGGTTTTACAATCGCTCCATTGGCTCAGGTATTGCGGGTGACATCGAAGTAAATTCAGCTTCTTTATCTGTATTTAATGGAGGGCAAATTCAAGCTAGTACATTTGGAGAAGGAAAAGCAGGTAACGTGTGGATTAATTCTCGCGATCGCATCACGATGGATGGGGTAAGTGTAAATGAAAATGGGTTATCTCCTAGCGGTATTTTTAGTGAGATATTCAATCCTCAAGTATTGGGTAAAGGTGGCAATATTACAATTGAAACTGACTCACTTAAGCTGACTAATGGCGCTCAATTAAGAGCCTCTACCTGGGGTGTTGGAGATGCAGGCGATATAACTATCAATGCAAAAAATGGAGTATCTATTGCTGGAACTAGTCAGAATGGTAACTTGTTAAGTGGAGTTTTGAGTACTGTTCAATTAGCTGGGCAGGGTAACGGTGGTGATATTAATATTCAAGCAGGCTCATTGTCAGTAACTGGTGGTGCCCAACTTCAGACAGGTACTAGAAATAGAGGTGATGCAGGAAATATCTTTATCAATACTCGCGATTTTGTTTTGTTTGACGGCACAAGCTCAACAGGACAAATTCCTAGTTCCGCCTTTAGTAGTGTAGAACAAGGAGCAGTAGGTAAGGGAGGTAATATTGAGATTAACACAGGTCATCTTTTCGTTGATAATCGCGCACAGTTGATTACAAGTAATAATGGTGGAAAAGGTAACGGTGGAAATATTCGTGTTGATGCAGCATTACTATCTCTTACAGGTAATTCTCAACTCAGAGCTAGTACTCAAGGGGAAGGAGATGCAGGCAATATTTTTATCAGTACCCGCGATCGCACTTCATTGGATGATGGAGCAATTATCTCAAATATTGTTGGAACAGTTTCTAGTCCTGGGCGTTTTGGTAACGGTAAGGGTGGACTAATTCGTATTGATACTGGTTCGCTATCAGTAGCTAATGGCAGTCAGCTTCAAGCTAGTACTTTTGGTACAGGTGATGCTGGTGATATTATTATTAATGCTCATGAGAACATATCCTTTGACGGCTTTATAAGTTTGCAAAATAGCATATTGAATAGTGCAGCTTTCAGTATTATTGCAGACAATAGTACCGGGAATGGAGGTAATATTCGTGTTAATACAGCGTATCTAGCCATTACCAATGGAGGATTATTTAGTACTACAGCTTTTGGGCAAGGTAAGGCAGGTAGCATTAATATTAATGTTGATAAAACTTTAAATCTTACAAATGGTAATATTCTGACTTTCTCCAGACAATCATCAGGAGGAAGTGTTAATGTTAATGCTGAAAATATTCGCTTTTTCGGAGACAGTAACATCTCTACCTCCGTTGTTAGCGGTGCTGGTGGTGGTGGTGATATTAAACTTACGGCAGACTCTATTCTCGCTTTTGGGGACAGTGACATTTTCGCTTTTGCTCAAGATGGGAAAGGCGGTAACATCACCTTTGATACACCAGCTTTCTTTGGACAAAATTATCGTCCCGCAACTCCTGGTACTAATCCACTGACTTTAGAAGAAAATAACCGAGTAGATATCAACGCTAGCGGTGCTGTATCTGGTGTAATTGTCCTACCTGATACAAGTTTCGTACAAAACAACCTTGGCAAACTCCCCCAAACTGCCATCGATACCAATGCCCTCATCGCTAATAGTTGCATAGCCCGCAGAAATCAACAACAAAACGGTTCCTTCTTCATCACCGGTTCCGGTGGTGTACCTGTACGTCCTGGTGATGCTCCGCTTCCTTCCTATTCCACTGGAGATGTGCAACCAATCCCAGCAGAATCAACAACATTACCTACACAAACACGACCCTGGCAAATTGGCGATCGCATTATCGAACCAACTGGAGTATACGAACTGCCAAATGGGAAACTTGTACTTGGTAAAGAATGTTAATTGTATACCCCAACTAAGCCCTAACAATAGTCACAGAACGCCCATTTTTTGTAGTTGTGACTTCAGTTGTTAATCGTTCTTCGATGGGTAAAGCCTTGGCACGTAAATCGAAAATAATTAACCAACCAAAATTTACCCCCAACCTTGCCAAATAGGAATCTAACTGTTCAATACCTGATTCCATTGGTTCTCTTCTTTTATCCCGCCAAGCTTTTAACTCGATTCCTAGAGTAATCTTGCCATATCTCAGACATAAATCCATGCGATCGCGTCCAATGGCATATTCCCTTTCTAGGGTTCCACCCCCATTCACCACCCGATGTAAAAATGCCATTAGTACCAAATGGGGAGCAATCTCATGGTAAGAAGCGCTACCAAGTAACGGTTCCCCATGTTGTCGCCAAAACGCTAAAAATGCCTGTAATAGCTTATCCGTATCTAACTCACCTGACTGAGTTAACCAAGTAGGTGCTATTTGAGGCAAAGAAGCCATCAGTGTTACTGTTAATACTCTAGGTAAAACCTCCCGATAAATTGGATTAGCGATCGCCAGTCCTCCCAAAGCGTGCATTTTACATAAGCCCAGGTCAATGACAAATTGGATATCATCATTTGGCACATCCCCTAGTTCTAAACCTGCAAGTATAGGCTCAATAATTGCCTTAACTCTCGCTTGGGGCAGTCTTTCGGCAAGGGAATCAAGATGGGTATCTTGCCTTTTAATTAGTATTTCTTTGGCTGCGTGAACATGTTCAGGTGTAATTGCTACATTTACATCAGTCACCATCTCTTCGACAATTTCTTTAGCAAGGGCATTTACCAACCAAGGTTGTCCCTGCGTCAAATCAAATGCTGTTGTGATCGCCTCAGGGGTAAAAACTTGTCCCGTGTCTTCGGTATGTTGTTGGTATAATTGTTCAACTTCACTGGTATTAAAATCTCTCAAGGTGAGGGAGCGGACTTTGATATTAAAGGGGCTTGCTGTATTTAATCTATTACTTTCACCAGAAGCAACCTTATAATCTCGCACATCGCGCAAACCGACTAACCCAACAGATAAAGGAAAGTTTTTTGGACGTTCGGGATAACCATCACGTAACTGCCGCAAAATTGAAATTAGGGCTTTATCCTGCAAAGAGTCGATTTCATCAATAAATATTACTAGAGGTCGGGGTGAAGTTTGCGCCCATGCCTGCAAGCTAGCTCGAATCCTTTGTCCTGCATCCTCAAACTTCCAAGCAGGTGGTTGTAATTCTTGGGGTAAACGGATTGCGATCGCATCATTCCACGCACCAAGAATTGCTAATTCGGCTGTTCCAGGATCATCACTAAATGGAGCGCCAACTTCCACAGATACCATGACTGCCGCATAGCTGCCGCTTCCTGTAAGTTGTTTTGCCAAAGCCAGCATTGCCGTGGTTTTACCCGTTTGGCGAGGAGCATGGATGACAAAATAGCTTTCTTGGGCAATTAGTCGCTCCAAAGAAGGCAACCTCACAGTTGGCGGTAGCATGTAGTGAATGTCGGCTTTACAAGGGCCTGCGGTGTTAAACCAACGAGGCATAGGGACTTGATGACTATTGTTGAGATGTCCTTAGTGTAGCGCTTCAAGTTGCAGCTATTTTTAATCGCTTATTTTCTTTTCTGCAATCTACTTACGTGATATTGTGAGGAAGAGAATCAGTGTAAATACTAGTTTTATTATTAAATTTAAAACTTTTATGTGTGGGAAAAGGAAGAGTGCAAAAATTGGGCTGGAGTGGGAAAGTGTGGCAGTTCCTTGAAATTTCGCCTGCTTCGCTTCTGTTGGGATGCAGAGGTGCAATATTGCAGAGATATAAAACTCTGTTGCTTGCATCAATTATCTTTTCCCCATTTACAGGTTCCCAATGCCCAGTTTTGGCTCAAAGTAATTTAGTCCCGGATAATACACTTGGTTCTGAGTCTTCTAGGGTAATCTTCAACTTTGACGGCACTCCTAACGAGGTGATTGGAGGTGGAGCGCAACGGGGACAGAATTTATTTCACAGTTTTCGAGAATTGAATGTTGGTGAAAATCGAGGTGCTTACTTTCTTGTTTTCGATCCAAACATTCAGAATATTTTGGCACGGGTAACGGGAAGCAATCGCTCGGATATTTTGGGTATTTTAGGGACTATTCAAGTAATTGATGGTAATTTTTTCCGTTCTAATGCCAACCTATTTTTGATGAACCCCAATGGTATTGTGTTTGGAGAAAATGCTCGTCTAGATGTCGATGCTTCGTTTGTGGCGACTACTGCCAACGGGATTCAATTTGGCGCTCAAGGAAATTTTAGTGCGACAAATCCCCAAACACCAGGGGTGTTAACTGTTAACCCATCGGCTTTATTCTTTAATCAGATTAATCAAAATGCAGCGATTCAAAACAATGCTAGCTTATCAGTTCCTGAAGGTAAGAGTTTGCTGTTGGTAGGTGGGAACGTCAATATTAATGGTAAAGTATTGTTTGCTCCTGGTGGACGAGTTGAGTTGGGAGGTTTGACGGAAAAGGGGAATATTGAAATTCAAACAGACGGTAATATTTTCAGTTTGACTTTCCCTTCTCAAGTGCAGCGCGGTAATCTGTCGCTAAATAATAGCGCTCAGATAAATGTGGTTTCGGCTGAAGGAGGTAGTATTGCTTTCAATTCCCGAAATATAAATATTTTAGCAGGAAGTCAGATTTTAGCTGGAAGTAATGATTCTTTAAATACTCGTGAAATTGTTGCAGGTGACATTAACCTCAATGCGACAGAAGCGATCAAAGTTGAACAAAACAGCTTTATAGGAAATTTTGTTGCCTCCGCTAAGGGAGGTGATATTAATATCAACGCAAACACCTTCTCTATATTTGGAAGCATTGTATCTGCCATAACATTTGGAGAAGGGAATGGAGGAAATTTAACAATTAATATCCAAGATTTTCTCATGGGTGATGGTGCAAGAGTTAGTGCAGACACCTTCAGTATAGGTAATAGTGGAAATTTAAATGTTAATGCCTCTAATAGTGTCAAAGTAATTGGTGTAACAGGTAACAATATTCGCAGTACTTTGGCAAGTCAAGCAGTTGAAGGTTCAGATGGAAATGCAGGAACTTTAACAATTAATACTAAAGACTTGTTTGTGCAAGATGGGGCGCAAATAAGTGCTGGTACATTTGCTGCGGGCAATGGAGGGCAATTAACTATAAATGCTAGCAACAGCGTGCAAGTACTTGGTTCATCTGGCTTGTTTGCTGCTGCTGAAAAAAATTCAACAGGTAATTCGGGAAACTTAACGATTACGACTAAAACATTACTATTAAGCGATAACGCACGAGTTAGTGTAGCTATGCGTGGTGTTGGGAAAGCAGGAAATTTAAATATTAATGCTCAAAATTTATTAGTAAATAATGGGGGGCAGATATCTGCTGGTCTTTTTGGGTCTGGAAGCGGAGGAAATTTGATTGTAAATGCCGAGGAAGTGCAATTAATTGGACGCTCTGATGATGGTCGTTTTGGTAGTGGTTTATTTACTAGTGCTGACCCTGATTCAATTGGTAGTGCAGGAGATTTGACAATTAACACCCAAAATTTACTTGTGCGGGATGGAGCGCTGATTGGGGCTGACACATTTGGTAGAGGGAACGGAGGTAATTTAACTGTAAATGCCTCCGGCAAAGTTGAATTAATTGGTACATCTGATGATGGTCGTTTTGGTAGCGGCTTATTTGCTCAACAGAAAGAAACGGGTGGAATTGGAAATGCAGGAAACTTGAAAGTTAACACCCAAAATTTAATAGTTCGAGATGGCGCGCAAGTAAGCACTGCTACATTTGGTGCTGGTAGAGGAGGTAATTTAACTATCAATGCCTCAGGAAAAGTCCAATTGATTGGTAGGAGTTCAGACAATAGTTCCCCTAGTGGTTTAAATTCTGCTGCTGCACAAGGTTCCACTGGTGATGCGGGTGATTTGACAATTAATGCCCAAGATTTATTTATACGTGATGGAGCAGAGGTAATTACTGCAACAAGAGGTGCAGGCAACGGAGGAAATTTAACTATCAATGCTCCTGGTAAAGTCGAACTTATTGGTAGGTCTACTGAGAATATTTATGGCTCTGCTTTGAGGACTTCTGTAGGCCCGAGTGCAAAGGGGAATGCAGGTAACTTGATCATTAACACTAACGATTTATTTGTACGGAATGGTTCACAAATAAGTGTTGGGGTACTTGGAGCAGGCAAAGGAGGAAATTTGATTGTAAATGCGATGAGGAAGGTAGAAATCACAGAAGAATCTACCAATAATTTTTTTTCTAGTGGATTGTTTGGTCAAACAGAGCCAGGTACTACCGGAGATGCTGGCGATTTGACAATTAACACCCCTGAGTTACTGATAGAAAATGGTGCTGGTATATCCGTACAAAGTTTTGGAACAGGCAATGCAGGTATTTTGAATATTAATGCAGCCTCTATACGCCTAAATAATAATGCTCTGATCACTGCTAACACCCGGAGTGTTAACAAAACTCCAAACAGAGAACAAGCAACAATCAACCTTAACACAGAAAATTTACTTCTCCGTCGCAACAGCAATATCACCACCAATGCTCAAGGTGAAAATGTCATTGGTGGCAACATTAACATCAATACACAATCTTTAATTGCCTTAGAAAACAGCGACATCAGTGCTAATTCTACTGACTTTCGCGGTGGGCGTGTTTCCATAACTGCGCGAACTATCTTTGGTACCCAAGCCCGCAACACCCGAACTTCAGAAAGTGACATCACAGCAACAGGTGCAACACCTGAACTGATTGGTACAACTGAAGTTAACACCCCGGATAATAGTTCGATCCAAAACAACCTTGGCAAGCTGCCCCAAACCGCCATCGACACTAATGCTCTCATCGCTAATAGTTGCATAGCTCGCAGAAATCAACAACAAAACGGTTCATTCTTCATCACAGGTTCCGGTGGTGTAGCTGTACGTCCCGGTGATGCTCCGCTTCCTTCCTATTCCACTGGAGATGTGCAACCAATCCCAGCAGAATCAACAACATTACCAACACAAACACGACCCTGGCAAATTGGCGATCGCGTTGTCGAACCAACTGGAGTATACGAACTGCCAAATGGGAAGCTTGTACTTGGTAAAGAATGTTGATTTTCTATAAAGGAGATACAAAAGCGGTGCAACAGGTGCTTCAAAAAATAATGATTTCGGTGTTGGCGATCGCCGCTTTTAATCCAATTTCTCTCACCGCAACAGCCCAATCAACTCCCCCTGCTGGTGTCAATATTCCGCCAAATATTCCCGAACAAATCGAAACTATTCCCAAAAACCCTGAACCTCTTCCCCCAGCAGAAATTCCTTCTCCTGCTCCCACTTTTCCACTGCAAACACCTTCTAATGAACAACTCCCTCAACAACCCTCTCCCACAACTCGGAAGTTTTGTGTTAAGCAAATAAATATTTTGGGTAATACTGTTCTCAACAATAGAATTGCGGAAATAAAGTCAAAATATATAAAGTGTGAAGTTACCTTTGATAATTTAATTGAGTTGCGGACTAGAATTACCCAGCTTTACTTTGACAACGGTTACGTCACTTCGGGAGCGTTTATTTCCCCCGATAATAACAACAATTTGGCAAATGGTATAGTCACAATTCAAGTAGTAGAAGGACAATTAGAAGGTATTGAAATAAAGGGATTAACCCGCTTACAAGAAGGATATGTGCGGAGTCGCTTGGAACTCGCTACCAAAGCACCATTAAACAAAAAACGCCTTGAAGAAGCATTACAACTATTACAAATTGACCCCTTACTAGAACAAGTCAATGCCGTATTAACAGCAGGACGCGCCCCTGGTTTAAACATTTTACAAGTACGTTTAAAAGAAGCTCCTGCTTTTAATGGTGGTATTATTATTGCTAACAATCAATCCCCTAGTGTCGGCTCAATTCAAGGTAGCGTTTATACCAGTTACAACAACCCATTAGGTATAGGAGATAAATTCACTGCTGAATACGGTTTAACTGATGGATTAAACTTATATAGTTTAGGCTATAGCTTACCAGTAAATGCCCGTAATGGTTCTCTGAGCTTTCGCTATAGCAACAATAACAGCAAAATTATTGAATCCGACTTTGAAGAGTTAGGTATCCGTAGCGACTCTGAGAGTTTTTCGGTTGCTTTTCGTCAACCTGTTATGCAAAAAGTAGAAAGCGAATTAGGTTTGGGTATTGGTTTTGATGTCCGTCGCAGTCAAACTTACATACTTGATGATATTCCTTTTTCCTTCTCTGAGGGGCCAGAAGATGGTAAATCAAGAGTTGCGGTAATTCGATTTACCCAGGATTGGGTAAAAAGAGATGCTACCAGAGTTTTAGCAGCGCGATCGCAATTTAGTTGGGGTATCGATGCATTTAACGCAACTATCAACGATTCAGGAACAGATGGACGTTTCTTTTCTTGGTTGGGACAGTTTCAGTGGGTACAGCAATTATCTCCCAGAACCTTAATGCTTGCCCGTCTCAACACTCAATTAACTCCAAATTCACTGTTATCCCTAGAAAAGCTGAGTCTTGGTGGTGTGGATACAGTGAGGGGATATCGCCAAAACCAACTGGTATCAGATAATGGAGTGTTAGCATCAATAGAATTTCGCTTTCCCCTCAGCAATCAATTAAAAACAGTTCAATTAACGCCTTTTTTGGAAATTGGTGGTGGATGGAACAACCGCGCTGAAAATCCCGATCCTGGTATAATTGCTAGTCTTGGTACAGGTTTGCGCTGGCAAGTTACACCTGATTTAAATCTGAGTTTAGATTATGGAATTCCTTTAATTGCAGTCAAAGATAAGGGGAATTCGCTGCAAGATAACGGATTATATTTCTCTTTTAATTACCAACCATTCCGATAAAAATTATATCTTCTTGGGGATAAATTTACCAAGTGAATTAACACTAAACCTGTAATAATTCCATTTACAATTCCCATTGTCGCTCCAGCGATCGCTAAATTGAAAAAACTTACCTTAGCTATAGTTTTAAATCCCAAAAATAAACTTACAGCATAAGCGAAAGCATTACCATTAATCAACAAAACTACTTCTTTTATACCTAATCTTAGACATTTCTTTATGGCTAAACCTTGAGCTAAACCCATCACTGTCCCCATAGTAGCACCGAGCCACAATAACCTGAGAAATAGCAATGAAGTTGGTAATACCTCAGTAGTCAAAGCTAATTCTAAGGCTGTTATCACACTTACCACTAACAAAAATATCCAGCCGATAAAGGCTCCAACTGTTGTTGCAATTAACCAATAGATGAAATTAGGAATATAGGGACGCAAAACAAAATATTGAGCAACTCCTAATACAATACCTCTAATTAAACCGATGACAATTAAAATCTCATTACCATTCACATCTTCAAACATTGTGACTGCATTATTTACTATCGCAATCAAAGTGAAATTGAAAATCTCTGCAATTACATTTGCAATTACCCATCTTTCCCATAAAATGAACCCATGTCTGCGGTGAAAGTTTCGGGGTGTGGGTCTGATACTTTGCATGGTTACCTCTCTCACAAAGCTAATTATTACTACCCACATTTCCCGAAAACTCTTATTAAAAGGGTTTTGGGTAAAATTTATTCCTTGAAGCAGCTAAAATTTAAGCACCCAAAAATACACCCAAACTTTGACCAGAAGCGATTGTGAAAGTCCCAACTGGTAAACTTGCAGCAAAGGTACTACGGACATCTGCAACTAAATCAAAAACAGACCCTCTAGCAACAAATAAGTCAAACCCAGCAGCATCTGGTCTAGCAAAATAAGTTTCACCGATTCCTAACTGAATCACATCTCCCCTGGATAAATCGGAAATTTGAGCATAATCTGCATTACCAGCAAAACCATAGTAAGACCCACTGCGATCGCCTAAAATAAATGCATCATTATTGCTACCGCCAACCAAAACATCAAATTCTCCTTTTCCTCGCGAAAATTGATTGCTACCTAACAAAATGTCATTACCAGCATCACCTACCACCAAATCATTACCAGCAGAACCAATTAAAAGGTCATTACCACCAGCACCAAAGAGTGAATCATTACCAGCAAAGCCATCAATCGTATTATTGAAATTATTACCAATGACTTGATCTCGATTAGCAGTTCCCAACACATTGGTAAAATTCACAACTTGAAAATTCAAGGAGCCAATTGTTGGGATATTATTCACAGTAAGTCTATTTTGACCTAAATCAACATTTAATGATGCTCCTCCCGAACCACTAGCAGCATTAATTGTATTACCTTGAACATTAGGAGCAATAATTCTTTCAACATTTAATATTTGGTCAGTTCCAAAACTGCCTTTACCAATACCACCACGAGGGAAAAGTGAAATGGCTTGTCTAAAATTACTATAATCAACAGTATCAAAACCATTACCACCAATAATGACATCATTTCCTGGCGAAGAAACGAAAATATCATTACCTACAGAACCCAAAAGTCTATCATTATTTTGAGTACCAAAAATTGTCATTTATTTGCCTCCAATCGCAATAGTTTAGTAGGTGCAAAACATTGTTATCAGAAATTGGGCAACATTAGATAGCGGCTCACAGCTATTCAAAAAAGCTTTCCGCAGATTTAAAAGATTTAATTTTTATCTAAAACTTAAAATGAATGAAATCTTTTCATCTAATGTTGCGTAATTTCCACATACATTAATATTCAGCTAGTGCTCTTACTTTTGTTCACAGGTATTAACTACCAGAAGCACTTAGACAGATATATATAGAAGTTACTTAATTACTTCTAAATCTACATGAGAGCATCGTTCCATTCTGTCACAAGTATAAAATATTGGCCCATCAGGAGTAATAGAAAACAAAAAATTGTCAGGAGAATAGTCATTAGCCCTTTCAGAATTTTTGTCATATACAGGGTTAGAACCTATTAAAAATAAACCTATAGGTATTGACTTGAGTGTCATGTTTTGTCTAACAACTTCTGTTTTACCTGTATTAGTACTGTAATATCTAGTTTTCATCAACCCGCTATAGCCATTCATCACCAAAGTGCTTTCATAAACAATTCCATCAACACTGTAGGTCAGTTTGAATGTTCCATAAATTGGAGATTTAGCATCTGTTATTTGCGAGTTAACTTGAGCAATTTTATATGATGAAGATGGTTTTTCGGAATTATTTCTTGCATCTACAGACTCAATTCCAAATAATCCAGTCACACTAATTAATAGAATCCCTAGAGTAGCAGTTGTCTTGAATTTCATACTCTTGATTATCCAAAATACTAGATTGTCAGAAATGATGAATTAATGAGTAATGGTGTAATAACTTTGGGTTTTAGATTTTAGAACTTATATACATCCCCATATCTAAATCCCAAAACTTTATTCGCTATTAGAATTTGTAACCAACACCAACCTTCCAAAGTGTTCCACCTCCATTAGTGAAATAAGTTCCATCACCATAGAGAACAACATTTTGGCTAATAGCTCCCTCTGCACCAGCCTGTACTACAGCACCAGTCCCCAAAGAAATAGAAGAATTACCATCACTTATAGAAACCGCAGAACCACCAATACCTGCGTAAATATTTGCGTTTTTACCAATACCTAAATCATAGGTAACAGTTGGTACTACTAACGTTGCACATAAACCACTATCACAAGCACCAGTAACAGTAGTTCGTATCGAAACAGGATTTAAATCGATACGTCCCGTTACAGCTGCTGCTGCACCATTTCCATCAGCATTAACACCGATACCTACATAACTACCGCGCATTCCTTCTTCGGCATTAGCTGGAGAAGTTTTAATTAATATGGGAGCAGATGCGATCGCACAAACAGCACTTATCGTCACCACAGAGTTCAAGAAGTGTCGCATAATAACCTCTATTCAACTAAGTTCTTAATTTTTTTCAGCTTTAGGAAATACAAACTCAAACAGCGATATCATTACTTTTTGGCTGTAGGACTTGATGTTTGAGCCATCAGTGCTTTCACTGACATTTCTATAATAGAGACATAATTATTGAGATAAAATAACCCTATCTACCAGTCTTTTGGCACGAAGAGTTATAAGTAATGGCACAAAACTGCAATCAAGATAAATAACCCTGGCCATAGGTCAGCAGTATTGCTTCATTTACTCTTTAAGCGGATACCACCGCATCATTTCCCACACTTCCACCGCATCAAGAGAAGGCGTATACACGAATCTGCCAGACATTGCAATCGCAATTCTCTGCTTGAAGTGCGGAATGTAGGTTTAATTTATAAAATCTCAAAAGCTTCTCAAAACAACAACACCCAAGCTACTACTTGCTTAGTGATTTCCTCTTTTTGATCTTACAAACGGGGCTACAACCATCATTTACATACTCGCTATGTAATAACAATTTAGTTGTAATATCCCCCTCTTTACTAAATTGAGGAAATGTCAGCTTTCGAGTTGGGTGTTGTTGTTAGTTGGCGATACAGACTATCTAACAGCGTTTTTACCTCTTAACTAACTGGACTTGGTTAACTTGGCTGTTATATTCGCCGAGTGAAGCTCTATTAGCTTCATGTTTTTAAAATATCACGCTTCAATTCTGATAGATTCTGTCTGAAACTAAACTTTACTTTTAAAAATATTTCCATTTATAAATGGCAACAATTCTTTTTGAAAAATCCAAGAGTTGTAACTGCGTGAAATCCAGATAATTTGAACGACTCTGCGCTTCTACCCTTAGCTAGAGAAACTCTATGAAACTTTAACAGCGTAAATTAACTCTGGGGAAGCGCTGCACAAGTTAATTGTGGTTGTATCTTGCTAGGAGATGTTGCTGCGACTAGCTCAATTTGACCTTGGGCGTTACGATGCCAAGATGTAGCTTGTACAAGTACCTTGGGAGGTTGGGAAATTTGGGCTTGTAGTGGCTTTGTGTTGTGGAATGCAGAGATATCACGCAGATCAATCCAAGTGCGATCGCTCCTCACCTCCTGTGTAGGATTTTGTGGTACACCACCCCTTCCCGTGACAACAAAACTACTACCAGTATTAGCAGCACAGCCTGTAGCAATTTGCTGTGATGGAACGCTGAGATTTGCTGGTAGTTCAACTAACCCAGAATTGGGGTCAACACCGATAGTATTGACTTGAACAGTACCATTGACACCAAATTGAGAACTGGCACTAATATCACTGTCTGGGGTAAGTTGGTCGCGTAACTTCAATCCAAAAATACCTTGAGTTGTGATTTGAATATTGCCACCACTTCCCAAGAAGGCATTCGCTGAAATATCACTGTTTTCCTCGGATACAGCGACAATCGACCCAGCATTGATATTAATGTTGCCACCTGTGGAAGTCCCAAGAGCATTAGTAACGATATTACTACCGTGCCGTAATAGCAACACATCATTGGCAGTGAGGTTGATGTTACCTTGACCCCCTCCATTTACCTCAGAACGCAGACTTCCCTCATTGTCCAGGAAGATGTTATTAGCAGTAATATTTAGGTTGCCTGCATCGCCACTGCCTGTATTACTCACAGTTAGTTCCGCATTATCTCTGACACGCACTGCATCTGATGTGATATTTACAGACCCCGCAGCAAAACTAGTTGTTGAAGATGCAGTAATCGCACTGGGTAAAATTCTACCATCTGCTAAGGGTTGAGAGATACCCTCTACCGTAATGTTTTTGAATTGCAGATTGATACTGCCCGCAGCACCATTGCCATCTGTGGATGAGGTAATTTGTCCGCCATTGAACACACGCAGGTTATCTGCTGTGAGATTAATGCTGCCCCCTTGACCCGCAGCACCCTTGCCGAGAGAAGCAGTAATACCAGTGATGTCTCCACCAAAACCATCGATCAAGGGATTGCTAACTTGTATTTCCCTTGCTCGAATGTCAATACTTCCAGCCGTGCCCTGCGCTCCCGGTCTTGGGCCAAAGAACGCATTACTGGCACTTGCTAATGCACTGGTAATCGTGCCACCATTAGCTAGAATTAGGGTTCCTGTGTCAATTATAATCCGACCACCTTGCCCTTTTGCTCCAGCTGCGATTGAGGCGAGAACAGCACTGGTTATGCCAGCGTTAGGGTTAGCCCCCCGAATTTCTAAACTTTCCCCTGCCCGAATAGAGACTTCTCCTCCAGAGCCATTTCCCCCCAATATACCGCTACTGACACGACTACCATCAAATAGGCTAACTCTTTGGGCTTCAATACTCATCTTTCCACTTTGATTGTTGCTGCCATTCGTGATTAAAGTACCAATCGAACTGACAATAGGTAGAGAAAAAGGTGTTTCATACCCGACTAAATTAACATCAGTAGCCCGAATATTAATATCTCCAGCGATAGAGTTGTTACCGGATGTTGTCGATTGAATCCATGCGCCATTGGCTAACTTTAAGTGTTGGGTTTCAATGGTTATGTTTCCTGCACGTCCAGTTGTTGGCGGTCTTGGTGGCGCAAGAAAAACAAATTGCTTACCTACTGATGTATTGACACCAGAAAGGAGAAGTTGTCTTGGATTAGAAACTCCCAAAAGATTGACAAATTCCGTAGTTTGAATAGTTATACCTTTTCCCTGTCCAGCCGAGGTCGTAGAACTAATATTCGACCCATCCTGTAATGTTAGACCTCGCCCCCGGATATTAATTGCACCTCCATTTATACCATCTGTATCAATAGATGAAGATTGTTGCAAATTGATATTGCCCCAGGTGATATTATTTGAATCAGAAGCTAGTTGCCATTTATTATTGTTTATGGCAATTTCCCCATTCTGTAATGCCCATAATTCAATATATCCATCAGAGGCACGGATGTTTGCTTGAGCTAGATTAATATCACTGCCTATAAGGGCAAAAGTTTGACCTGGTTTTACTTGCAGTCCATTAGCGTTAGTAGTTGCACCTTGTACTGCGATTGCACCTGCTGTTGTTCCCATTTGCAATCCGATCGGCACACTCATAGTTAATAATGGCGGTACAGATGGATCGGTAGTACTAAACTCCGTCCCATCCGCAAACTTAATACTACTTGCCGTCGTTCCTACAAATGAACCACTAATATCCAATTTGGCATTTTGTCCAAATGCAATGCCGTTGGGGTTAATCAAAAATAAACTAACTGGATTATTGCTATTGAGGGTGCGAATCAACCCATCAATATTGGAAACATTACTACCTGTGACGCGACTAAATATGGTTGTAATATTTGGTGTATTGGTTAAATCAAAGGTGGTGCTACCACCTGTCGGCACAGAGAAATTACTGAAACTATGAAATAAATTATTTCCTTTATCAATCCCATTGAGAATCGTAAAATCATTACCATTGGTATTGACAATAGTGTTGGTTGTGCCATCCGATGTCACCTGAGCCAAGGCTAGTGATGATATGCCTGAAGTGAAAAATCCCGTGGTCAATGCTGTTAACAACAATTGAAACCAAAAGTTTGATTCTTTGTAGATAATTCTCATCACCAATACCTAGATTGAACTCGTTAAAGTTAACGTTCCCGGAAAGGTATGAAAAATAACATGATTAAATTTGGGGAACAGCAGCACAAGTTAATGATGGCTGCACTTGACTCAGAGAGTTATTTGCAACAAGCTCAATTTTGCCCATTGCGTTCCGTCGCCAGCCAGTGGCTTGGACAAGTGTTGCTGGAGATTTTAGTATTTGTACTTTTACTGGTTGTGTTGTTTGGAACGCAGAGATATCACGAGTATCTGACCAAGTGCGATCGCTCCTTATTTCCTGTGTGGGATTTTGCGGTACACCACCCCTTCCTGTGGCAACAAAACTACTACCAGTATTTGCAGAACAACCACTAGCAATTTGTTGAGATGAATCGGTAACATTGGCTGGCAATTCTACTAAACCAGAATTGGGGTCAACACCAAAATTATTAATATCTACTGTACCATTTACCCCAAATTGAGAACTAGCAGTAATATCGCTTTCACTTGTCAATTGGTTGCGATATTTTATTCCAAAAATACCTTGAGTAGTAATATCAATATTACCTCCCTGACCTTTAACAGCATTGGCAATAATGTCACTATTTTCTAATCCCACAATCACAGGTGAGTTAACCGACAAATTACCACCATTACCTGTACCCTTAGAAGTGGCAGAAATCCAGCTATCGTGACGCATCAGCAGGTCATTTTGCAGATTCAAGTGAATATTTCCCCCGTTACCAGAGGCAGTTGATGCAGAGATACTACCTTGGTTGTCCAGAAAAATTGCGTTGGCGTTAATCTGTAAATCTCCCGCTTTACCTGGTCCATCATTTTTCACCGTTACTAATGCGCCATCAGTAACCCGTAATGATGGTGTGTTAATCGTCAAAGCACCTGCATCACCCGTGGGAATCGCTGGTAGCCCATAAAGGAGTTGAAAAACAAGGTCGAGTATTTCAGAGGAGGAAGCAATGCGACTCGATGTGATTGATTCAGCTGCACGACCACTTACCTCGATAAAATCTGAAGCATTAATCATCACACTTCCGGCTGCACCCTGACTGAGAGTGCTAGATCCCAGAAATCCTCCATCTCGAATAATTAATCTGGATGTGTTCACCACAGTGCTATTTACATTACCTATAAAAAATGTTGACGAAGTAATTAAGCTGGATAATTTTGAAATAGGGTTAATGCCAAAGATTTCGATCAGGTCTTTGGCATTAACCCCTACCCTTCCACTTTGTCCAAATCCTACAGTAGTAGAAGCAATACCACCCCCATTTCTTATTCTGAGGTTACTCGTAGAAATAAGAATATCGCCTGCATTACTGGAGCTAGTAGTAATTGTGGCAATCGAGGAGGGCATCGCCGGATTACCAAGGACAAAACCATTCAAGTCTATCAAGCCTTCAACATTGATGCTAATATTACCACTCACTCCTTCGGTAAACGCCCTATTCCAAATTGCTCCGCCATCTTCCAGGGAGAGTTGATTAGCTCCAATCAAAATATCTCCGGGTGAACCTGTTCCCAAGTTATCAATTTTGATTATGCTGCCTAGTCTTTGGTCTGAGGTATTGCCTGTTAAACTCAAAGACTCTGTGGCGCGGATAGTAATTCCTTGTGATTTTTCCCCCAAGTTTTGCAGCACAACGGCTGAACCTGTGCTCAAGTTGATGTTTTTTCCTTGGATTTGAATTGAGCCATTGCTACCACTGGCATCTAGGAGAGATTGTTGGGCTAGATGAATATCATTAAATTTCTCGACTTGGGAATAATCTCCTACCCATCTTGTCAAACTGGGCGTAAGTCCTACTTGCCCCTGTTGCACGCTGCTTACTTCTAGATGTCCACCTCCTTTAGTTGCGACAATTCCACCAGAGAAATTTACCTCATTACCTATGAGTGCTAAGGTATTGCCTGCCAAAACTTGTAAACCTGTAGGATTCTGACTGGGATCTAAGGGTGTAAAGACATCACCTGTTATCCGATGCCCTAAGCCCTCGACAGCAATCCCCCCCGAATTTTGACCCATTTGCAAACCCACAGGTACACTCATTGTCAGCAAAGGTTTATCTGCACTTGGAACAGCACTAAATTCTGCCCCATCCGCAAATTTAATACTATTCGCTGTGGTTCCCACAAAGGAACCGCCAATATTTAAACTGGCATTTGGCCCGAATACAATGCCATTAGGATTCATCAAAAATAAACTGACTGGGTTATTGCTACTGAGCGTCCGAATTAACCCATCTATATTAGAAATATTACCGCCTGTGACTCGACTAAATATCGTTGTAATATTTGGTGTATTGGTTAAATCAAAGGTTGCACTGCCACCTGTTGGCACAGATAAATTACTGAAACTGTGAAATAAATTATTACCTTTATCTATGCCATTGAGAATCGTAAAATCATTACCATTGGTATTGACAATTGTGTTAGTTGTGCCATCCGATGTCACCTGAGCCAAAGCTATTGATGATATGCCTGAAGTGAAAAATCCCGTGGTCAATGCTGTTAACAACAATTGAAACCAAAAATTTGATTCTTTGTAGATAATTATCATCACCAATACCTAGATTGAACTCGTTAAAGTTAACGTTCCCGGAAAGGTATGAAAAATAACATGATTAAATTTTAGGAACAGCAGCACAGGTTAATGATGGTTGCACGTGACTGAGAGAGTTATTTGCAACCAGCTCAATTTTGCCCATTGCGTTACGTCGCCAGCCAGTGGCTTGTACTAGAACTTCTGGGGATTTTGGTATTTGGGCTTGTGCTGGTTTTGTTGTATGGAATGCAGAGATATCACGAGCATCAGACCAAGTGCGATCGCTCCTCACCTCCTGTGTGGGATTTTGCGGTATTCCCCCTCTTCCTGTGGCGACAAAACTACTACCAGTATTGGCATCACAACCACGGGCAATTTGTTGCGCTGAATCGGTGATATTTGCTGGTAGTTTGATTAAGCCGGAATTGGGATCGACACCAATATTATTCACTTCAACTATGCCATTAATGCCAAATTGCGAACTGGCAGTAATGTCGTTTTCTGATGTGAGTTGAGAACGGTATTCTAGACCGAAAATGCCTTGAGTAGCAATGTGAATATTGCCGCCTTTACCTTGAATAGCATTAGCGATAATATCACTATTTTCTAAGCCGACAATGATGGGTGAATTAATCGTGATATTACCACCATCACCAATGGCATTAGATGTAGCATTAATCGCACTGTTATGGCGCATCAATAGAGTGTTGGCATTGACAGCAATATTGCCACCTTCTCCTACTTGTGTGACAGCAGTAATCGCACCTTGAGTATCTAATAATAAATAATTGGCATTGATTTTTACAGTTCCAGCATTACCTTGACCATCATTTCTGACATTAATTAATCCATGATTAGCAACTTTCAATTGCTGAGTTGTAATTTGGACATCTCCACTATTTCCAGTTAAAACTCTTGATGAACCAGCTTGTTGAACTGTTGATGAACCGATAAAACTGGGAATTAAAAATGATTCTATGGGCTTACCAACAACTTCTATTGATTCTGAGGCATTGAGAGTGACATTTCCGGCTTTTCCACTAGCGTAAGAAGAAGCTTCTACTCTTGCTCCACTTTGCACTGATAATCTAGCTGTATTCACAATCAGGTTGCCAGAATTACCAGCAGCAAGGGTTGAAGAACTCAGGGAACTAGGAGCAAAAGTTGTGGAGGCGGTTTCAACTCCAGCCAATTCAATAGATTCTGTGGCCTGAATTGCCACATTTCCTGCTGCACCTGTTCCAATGGTGGAGGTTGTGACTACAGAACCATCCATAATTACCAAGCGATTCGCAACTACGCTCACATCTCCACCCTTTCCCGACAAAAAAGTCAGACCAGAAATACCACTACGATTAGTTGGTATCTTTCCTACTCCTGCTACTTGAATATTGCCAGAGGCATTAACAGTAATATTGCCTCCACCTACAGAATTACTAATGTTACTGGTCAGGATAATACCACCATTATTAGCAATCAAGTCTTGTGTAAATATTTCAATATTGCTCACCATCCCAGTAAAGATCGCTCCAGATCGAATGGCACTGGTAGTACTGCCACTGGGATTATCGCCAGTGACTGTTAGTAGCTTCGAGGCATGAACGGAAATCTTGCCTGGAGTTTGAGCATTTGTAATGTTTTGAATTGAGACGCGAGAACCCCCACTCAAAGAGACATCAGCTCCCCATAGATGAATTTCACCATTACCACCTGTTGAAATTAGAGCTTGGTTAGATAAGTCTAGATTCCGAAAAATAGGAACATCTTGATAACCTAAACTCCAGCCTAGATTATTAGGAGTAAGGCTAACATTCCCCACATCAACTGCACCTAACTCAATTCTTCCTTGAGGAATGGAAAGATTACGACTGTCTACAAATATATCTCCTCCTATCAGGGCTAAAGTTTTTCCTGTCGGTACTTGAAATTGAGTAGCAGATGCTTGAACTTGAATGGCACGAGGATTTTGCCCAAACTGCAAACCGATAGGGACATTGATGCTTAACAAAGGTGTTGCTGTCGGATTGGTAGCACTAAACTCTACTCCATCCAGAAACTTAATACTGTTGGCTGTTGTACCAACAAACGAGCCACCAATATTTAACTGGGCATTAGCTCCAAAAATAATCCCAGATGGGTTGAGCAAAAATAAATTGGCACTTCCCTTGGCGCTGATTGAACCATTAATTGTAGAAATATTACCGCCAGTCACTCGATTAAAAATATTTGCGACATTAAGATCATTGTCAAATGATGCAGAGCCATTGTTAGGAATAGAAAATTGGCTAAAGCTATGAAATAAGTTATTACCAACACGAGTGCCGTTGGTGATGGTATAGTTATTAATCCCACTTACAAAGGTGTTGAGAGTGCTGTCTGGAGTTACTTGTGCGTGAACATCACTGTTGGATATAGCCAATATGCAGATTGCACCCAGGAAGCTAAACTCAGAAAAATTTATTTTCATCAACTTGTTTGTGATTATCTACTTTGTATATAGTCTTCCCAAAGTAAATTTTGCTATTAGGTTAGCTGTGTAATGTTATAGTTATTTATTTTTAGCTTTTGTTAAGGCCAGCACAAGTTAATGATGATTGTAAATTCACAGAAGATTTATCGGCAATTAATTCAATTTTGCCCATTGCGTTACGTCGCCAGCCAGTTGCTGGCACAAGAATTTGTGGTGTTATAGGTATTTGGACTTGTGCTGGTTGTGTGGTGTGGAATGCAGAGATGTCACGGATGTCTGACCAAGTGCGATCGCTCCTCACATCTTGATTTGGATTTTGTGGTACACCACCTCGTCCTGTGGCGATAAAACTACTACCAGTATAAGTATTACAACCTGTAGCAATTTGCTGAGATGAATCGGTGACATTTCCAGGTAATTGCACTAAACCCGAATTAGGATCAACACTGATATTATTCACTTCGACTATACCATTGACTCCAAACTCGGAACTAGCAGTAATATCATTTTCTGATGTCAGTTGCGAACGGTATTCTAAACCAATAATTCCCTGAGTGGTGATGTTAATATTACCGCCTTTACCTTGGAAAGCATTAGCTGTAATATCGCTGTTTTCTAAGCCGAAAACGATGGGTGAATTAATGGTAATATTGCCGCCGTTACCATTACCTTGTGCTGTGGAAGTAATTTGGCTTTGATCGCGCAATAGTAGCAAATCTCCTACTTGCAAACTGATATCACCACCATTACCTGATTCGGTTTGCGCCTGAATTAAAGCTTGATTTTGCAATTGGATCTGATCGGCAATAATTTTCAGATTTCCGGCATTCCCAGTACCTTGACTAGTAACTGTGACTGTTCCACCATCTGCAAGTGTAAGTTTTGGTGTCGTAATACTGACACTCCCTGCATTTGCTGTGAGGATATCTGGTAAACCAAAGACTTGACGTAATTCCGGACTGAAACGCACAACAGCAGAGCGAATATTACTGTTATTACTACTACCACGACCACTAATAGCGATCGCCTCACTCGCATTGATTTGGATATTGGCACCATTACCGACAAATAATGCAGATGAACCAATTATTCCACTATTTAATATTTGCAAGTTACTAGTATCTAATCTTACATCTTTGGCATTGCCATCGGCAAAGGCAGTTATACCAATAAAACTAGAAAGCCCAAAAGGGTTTTCACCGATAACGGTGGTATTTTGATTGCGAACCATCACTTGACCACTGGAGCCACTACCTAATATCACTGATGATAATGTAGCTCCCCCAGAGATGAGTAAATTATTCCCATTAGCCAAGATATCTCCAGCAGATCCTTTTCCAAAAGTGGTAGTGATAATGGCTGTCGCGCCAGTAGGATTGAGGGGTGAAAACCCGGATACCTCTATATCTGCTGCTTGAATCTGGATGTTACCACCGTTAGCATTTCCATAAGTTGAAGTACTTATTGCTGAACCTTCTTGGAGTGTCAAACGGGGAGTAATAATACTGAGATTTGCGCTTTCTCCGGTTCCCAAAGCTTCCGCATTAATCCAACTACGAATTTTCGCATTGGGTGTAGTACCAATAATAGCGATCGCGTCTGATGCTTGCACGTTAATATTTCCACTCTTAAGATTGCCGTAATTCTCAGATAGAATCAACGAACCATCGGTAATTTTGATATTTCTTCCCTGGAGTTGAACTGCACCGGAGTTAAACCCACTCACATCTAATAGCGATTTTTGTGTTAGTTGAATATCAGCAAAACTTTGTCCCTGCTCATACTCTAATTTATAACCCTGTGTAGTCGGTACTAAACTAACTAATCCTGCACCTCCCAGACTCCCTAATTCTATTTGACCTGTTGCCGCACTCAGAGTAGCACCATCCAATGAGATATTTCCACCCACCAATGCTAAGGTTTTTCCCGACTGTACTTGTAATTTTGTGGAGCTAGGATTATTAATTACAGGTGAAAAACTATCAGTTGCATCTAGGCTATGTCCTGTACCTTGGACTTGTATCGATGCGGGATGAATACCCATTTGTAACCCAATGGGTACAGTCATTGTTAATAATGGTTTAGTGGTAAAATCTACAGCACTAAATTCTGTCCCATCAGCAAATTTAATACTATTGGCAGTTGTCCCGACAAAGGAACCACCAATATTTAAGCTGGCATTTGGCCCAAAAATCATCCCTGATGGGTTGAGTAAGAATAAATTAGCACTACCCTTGGCACTAATTAAACCATCTATGTGAGAAATATTACTACCACTCACCCGACTAAAAATATTTTGAATATCAGTAGCATTGTCAAATGATGCCGAACTGCCTGTAGAGATAGAGAATTGGCTAAAGCTGTGAAATAAATTGTTGCCGACACGAGTCCCCTCAGTAATGTGGTAATTACTACTACCATTCACAACAGTGCCGAGACTGCCATCGGGTGTGACTTGAGCATAAACACTATTGTTGCAAACAGCAGATATGCAGATTGTACTCAGAATCCCAAACCCAATAAATGTTAATTTCATTCACCAATTTCTGATTTTGATTGTGTATTTATTGTTCCCCCTTTGCTAAGTGCTGTAACGGTAATTAATTTTGAGGTATGGCAGCACAGGTTAATGTTGTTTGTACCTGAGTTGGTGATTGATTAGCAACTAGCTCAATTTTGCCGTTGGCGTTGCGTCGCCAGCCAGTTGCTTGCACAAGAACTTGTGATGTTGTATGTATTTGGGCTTGCGCTGGTTGTGTGGTGTGGAATACAGATATATCACGAGTATCAGACCAAGCGCGATCGCTCCTCAATTCCTGTGTAGGATTTTCTGGTACACCACCCCTTCCTGTAGCGACAAAACTACTACCAGTATTTGCAGAACAACCTGTAGCTATTTGCTGCGATGGATCGGTAATATTTGTAGGTAATTCCACTAACCCAGAATTGGGGTCAACCCCAACAGTATTTACCTGCACAGTGCCACTCAATCCAAATTGCGAACTGGCAGTGATGTCACTATTGGGTGTAAGTTGGTTTTGAAATTGCAACCCAAAGATGCTTTGAGTGGTGATTTGGATATTACCACCACTTCCTAGTACAGCATTAGCCGAGATATCGCTGTTTTCAGTCGGCACAGCAACAATTGACCCCGCATTGATATTAATATTGCCACCAGTGGAATTACCAAAGGCATTAGTAATGATGTTACTACCATGCCTTAACAGCAGAACATTATTAGCATTCAGATAGATGTTACCCTGACCGCCTCCATGCACCTCAGAACGCAAACTTGCTTCATTGTCGAGAAAGATTTGATTGGCATTAATATTGAGGTTGCCTGCATCACCGCTACCTGTATTACTCACAGTGATTTCCGCATTATCCCTGACACGCACTGCATCTGATGTGATATTTACAGACCCAGCAGCAAAGCTATTATCAGAAGCAGCAGCGATCGCACTGTTGAGATAGCTACCATTAATTAAGTTTTGGGAAGTTCCTTGTACGTCAAGATTTTTCACTTGTAGGTTAACACTACCAGCATTTCCCTGACCTTGGCTGGAGGAAGTAATCTGTCCACCATTGAACACACGTAAGCTGTCTGCTGTTAGCTGAATATTTCCACTCTGACCGATCGCATTCTTAGCTACTGCAACGTTGATACCACTCACTGTCAGACTAATACTATCGATTATTGGGTCGCTGACTTCTACATTATTTGCTTGAATTGCGATATTCCCAGCCTTACCACTTCCTGATAAAGCACTAGAGATAGTTCCACCCTTGGACAAAGCCAAATGCCCAGTATTGATAGAAATACTACCACCTTGACCCTCTGCAAAAGGTTGAATCGAACTGATAACAGCACCATTAAGTCCACTAGGTGTTACTCCAGAAATTTCCAAACTCTCAGCAGATTTAATTGAGATGTCGCCAGACTTTCCGGTGGTAATGAATCCGAAACTGACTAAATCTGTGCTTATTCTACCTCCATTCAGCAAGCGGACTCGATCAGCTTCAATAGTGATATTGCCGCTGTTATTCCTATTACCACCATTAACCAAGGTGGTAATAGCACTAGGACGAAACAAAGCAATACCAAAGTCAGCATTGACAAATGGATTGTATCCATTCACTTCCACATCCTTGGCAAGAATATTAATATTTCCAGTGCTAGCATCGTTAATTGTTTTAAAAGTAAAAGTGGCAGTCAAAGGATCGAGAGCTAAGATATTGCAGAGGGACTGCAACCAAGCTCCATTCGCAATTCGCAAACGCTCGGTCTTTATTGTAATATCTCCTGCCTTTGCCCCACTTTCCAATGGGCTAGTAGATAATCCAGGTAAATCGTAATTCTCTGGGCTAGATAGTCCCAACAAATCTACAAATTCCGTGGTTTTGACATTTATACCCTCTCCTTGACCAAATTTTCCTGTACCGGAAGAAATTGTTGAACCATCCTTGAGTGTTAAACCTCGTCCGTGAATGTTAATTGCTCCTCCATTCAACCCAGTGGTATCCAGAAGCGAAGATTGGCTGAGTGTAACTGTTCCCCAATCGGCAGAAATAGGGCTAGTTAATTGCAATTTAGCTTGATTGCTCAATCCAACTTCCCCATTCCGCAAAGCCCATAATTCAAATCTTCCATCTGGATTGCTGAAACTGGCGGAATTAATATCAATCTCGCTACCAACTAATGCAACTGTTTGAGCTTTAAATGTTTGCAAAGGACGGAAAAAGATATTATTTGCTGGTATTCCCTGAGCTTTTATCGCTCCAGCATTAGCTCCTAGTTGTAGCCCCACAGGTATGCTCATTGTTAATAGAGGTTTTGTGGTGGTATCAATAGCGCTAAACTCTATACCATCGGCAAATTTAATACTATTGGCAGTTGTCCCGACAAAGGAACCACCGATATTTAAGCTGGCATTTGGCCCAAAAATCATCCCTGATGGGTTGAGTAAGAATAAATTAGCACTACCCTTGGCACTAATTAAACCATCTATGTGAGAAATATTACTACCACTCACCCGACTAAAAATATTTTGAATATCAGTAGCATTGTCAAATGATGCCGAACTGCCTGTAGAGATAGAGAATTGGCTAAAGCTGTGAAATAAATTGTTGCCGACACGAGTCCCCTCAGTAATGTGGTAATTACTACTACCATTCACAACAGTGCCGAGACTGCCATCGGGTGTGACTTGAGCATAAACACTATTGTTGCAAACAGCAGATATGCAGATTGTACTCAGAATCCCAAACCCAATAAATGTTAATTTCATTCACCAATTTCTGATTTTGATTGTGTATTTATTGTTCCCCCTTTGCTAAATGTTGTAACTGTAATTAATTTTGAGGTATGGCAGCACAGGTTAAGGCTGGTTGCATCTGGGTCGGAGATTGATTAGCAACTAGCTCAATTTTGCCTTTGGCGTTGCGTCGCCAGCCAGTTGCTTGCACAAGAACTTGTGGTGTTGTAGGTATTTGGGCTTGTGCTGGTTGTGTGGTGTGGAATGCAGAGATGTCACGGATGTCTGACCAAGGGCGATCACTCCTCACTTCTTGCGTCGGATTTTGCGGTATTCCACCCCTTCCCGTAGCGACAAAACTACTACCAGTATTTGCAGAACACCCTGTAGCAATTTGCTGTGATGGGTCGGTAATATTTGCGGGTAATTCCACTAAGCCTGAATTGGGGTCAACACCAAAATTGTTAATATCAACTGTACCGTTGATGCCAAATTGAGAACTAGCTGTGATATCGTTTTCTGATGTTAGTTGAGGACGATATTGCAGTCCAAAAACGCTTTGGGTAGTGATGTTGATATTACCGCCATTACCTTTGATTGCATTAGCAACGATATCGCTATTTTCTAAACCGAGGATCACAGCAGAATTAATAGTCATATTGCCACCGTTGCCAATGCCACCTGCATTCGTCACAATCGAACTACCATGACGCATAATCAAGTTATTTGACTGAATAAAAATATTACCACCTTCACCTTGAAAAGTTTCTGCTGTCAAGATACCACCATTATTAAGCCGGATTGAACCTGCATTAATTTCTAGTTTTCCGGCATTGCCAACACCTTGATGATCAACGCCAACAATTGCGCCATCGGTAATCTGCAAGTTTTGGGTATTGATGGTCAGAGTGCCTGTATTACCTGTAATTACATCTGGTAAGCCAAATAGTTGCCGAATAGGTGGTGCAAGCAATTCTGCCCTAGCACCTATGCGGCTAGGAAGACCGGAAAGACGACCTTTGCCGCTGACTTCTATAGTGTCTGAAACATTGATATTTACATCTCCTGCATTGCCGCTATTTACAGTTGAGTTAACTATACCTCCTCCATCTCGCAACTTCAGTTTAGGAGTATTAATAGTTAAATGACCGGCATTTGCTTGGCTGAATGTACCCACAACTATGACGCTGTCAGCCAAATTTTGTGAATTTTCGCCGCTAATTTCAATGGAATCGCTGGCATTAATCGTAGTATTACCTCCGATACCATTTCCCCAAGGAGAATTGCCAATTACAGCACCATTTAAAACCTGCAATCTTTTGGTAATAATTCCAACATCACCACTTTTCCCAGAACCTCTGGTAATTGTGTTTATAGAACTAGCAAATCCGCTAACTGGTGATAATCCCTCAAGCTGAAGTAAATCTTGAATATCTACAAAGATATTACTTCCCGACCCTGCACCAAAATTGATTCCATGAAGAGAACCGCCATCCTGCAGTAATAGTTTTGCGGCAGAAACAAAAATATTACCTCCTCCACCATCGCCAAAGTTATCAGCACGCAACAGAGTTTGGGGAAATTCAGCAGTGCCAATTCCCCGTAATGTTAATGATTCACTGGCATTAACGCTAATATCGCCAGCATTACCACTTCCTTGATTAATTAATAGTGCAGCAGAAGCATCATTCAAGGTAATATTTCGACCTTGAAAGTGAATCGAACCTGCAGGATTACCACTAGCATCAGCTAGAGATTGATGCAAAAGCTGAATATTACCAAATTGCTGAAGATTACTATAATCAAAACTCCAGTTAGAAGTCGAAGTGTTGAAATTCACTATACCATTAATAGCGCTACCGAGTTCAATATGTCCAGAAGGTGCATTTAATACGCCTCCATCTAAATTTATATCTCCACCTATTAATGCCAAATTATTATTAGTTTTAACACCTAATCCTACGGGATTTTTACTAGTATCTGGAGAAGAAATTAAAGGGTGAATAAAGAACTTCAAAAGATGTCCTGTATTCTGGACATTAATGGCACCGGGATTACTGCCCATCTGTAAACCTACAGGTACACTCATAGTCAGCAAAGGAGTTGTATTTGGGTTAACAGCGCTAAATTCTGTGCCATCAGCAAACTTAATACTATTGGCTGTTGTACCGACAAATGAACCACCAATATTCAATACCGCATCTTTACCAAACATAATTCCCGCCGGATTGATTAAAAATAAACTGACGGAGTTATTATTCTTGATGGTACTAATCAATCCATTAATATCAGAAGCTTTTCCACTAGTCACTCGACTAAATATATTAGTAATATTTGGTGTATTTGTTAAATCAAAAGTCGCTGAACCGTCTTTAGGAACTGAGAAATTACTAAAACTATGAAATAAATTATTACCCTTTTCTATACCATTAAGAATAGTAAAATTATTTCCAATTTGCTGAACAGATGTATTAGTAGTATCATCAGATATCACCTGAGCATTAGCAAAGTTGTTTCCTAAAGAAATCATTCCTAATGGCAGCAATATGACACTTCTTGTCAATAGGCTATTAAGCAAACCTAAGCTCGTAAACATTGTTTGCATCCTTCAATTTGCGCTGATATGCATTTAATATTCCCGAATCTGTATCATCATGAACATTAATGATTGAAAAATGCTATGTTCTCTATAGGAAAATTAAATGCTAGGAAGCGCAGCACAGGTTAATGATGGTTGCACCTGAGTAGGAGATTGATGAGCAACTAGCTCGATTTTGCCTTGGGCGTTACGATGCCAAGATGTAGCTTCGGTTAAAACTGCTGGTAATTTGGGTGCGTGAGTAATTCTCTCACCGATGTTTCGATATGCAGAGATATCACGAATATCAGACCAAGTGCGATCGCTCCTCAATTCCTGTGTAGGATTTTGTGGTAAACCACCCCTTCCAGTGGCGACAAAACTACTACCTTGATTTTCCGCACAGCCTGTAGCAATTTCTTGAGACGAGTCAGTAATATTGCTGGCAGTTCAATTAAACCAGAATTGGGATCAACACCGACAGTAAGCTATTCTGCTTTTAAGTTGCACAATCCCTCATGAGGGCTGTTGACCGTTGACCGTTGACAGTCAACCGTTAACAGTTAACAGCCTTCTTGAGTAGTTATGCAATTTAGGCGCGCATTAGCTTATTGATAGGTTATTTCCCCTCTGGGTACCGTTGATGATGGTAAAGTTATTGTTACTTTGGGAGACTTTGGTATTAAGTGTTTCGTCAGGCATCACCTGGGCGTTAGTAACATTGCTGTAGAGAAGCGTAGCACCCACAACTATTCCACTGTTCAATATGTTCTTTAGCCAGCCCAATTGCATAGAAGTTGTTTTCCTTTTGTCGTTCACTCTTGATAGCCCACAGTTCAAATAGACTTAATAAATTAAGTCCACATACCCAACAATGAGCGAGTGCTATATTCAAAGGTTGTATCTCGCTTTTATCAAAATGGCGAATATTGCACTGAGAAGTACAAACCATTTTCTTGGAGACTACGCTTTTCCCCTTCTACAGATGTCAAAGGAATACCCCAATCTATACGGGCTGAGAAGTTATTGTTTTGCTTCCATAGCAGCCCTACACCAGTCCCCACCAAAGTACTTGGAGATGGATCGCTACCCTTAACATTCCAACCTTTACCCACATCAATGAAAGGTGTCAGCTGTAATACTCCCCCCATTTTTGGGGCACGCAAAATCGGTAATCGAAATTCTGCTGAGAATAACATGCCATTATCTGTAAGCAATGTATCTTGGCGATAGCCACGTACACTTAATTGTCCACCCAAACCAAATTGCTCTAGAGGTACGAGAGAATCTGCTGCTAGTTGTAAATCGCCCCTTGCTAAAAATAGGGTGTCTGGTGCCAATTGTCGTACCCATTGCGCCTGTCCTCGCCAAGAGAAAAAGCGGCTATCTGGTTCGTTATCGTTAACATTGGCACCAAACCAATCTACACCCAAACTAAATTGCGATCGCGCTGCAAAAACTTGGCTGGTAGTACGTTGGGTATATTCCTGAAAAAAGCGAAAGGCAGAAATATTGGTTCTTCCTTGAGCATCTGCACCAGGTGAAAGTTTAAATGGCCCAATATTATCGATACCTAACTCAGTTTGACTTTCTTGGCGCGAGAACGACACACCCACCGCTAATTCCTGGGAAGGTTTTTGTATTAATGGTTGTCGATAGCCAAATTCGTAAGATGTGGTATTCGATTGAATATCAAGAACGCTGAATGGTTCTTCAATTACTCTGTTCCAACCTTTGTTGAAGCCGAAAGAAAGTGTGCCATTATGGGCATTAATTGGGAGGGTGTAATTCAAATTAACTGTATTACTACCATCGGTATTAGCGTATCCGATACTGAGAGTGTCGCCTAAACCGAGTAAATTGGCTTCTTGTAGATCCACACCCCGACGGAAACTACCTACACTAGGCGATCGCCCATTATCTAGAGATGCTGTGAGGCTGAAGGTGTCGGCTTCTTGAACTTCGACTTGTAATATATTGCTTCCCGGAGTTACCCCCATCTGTAACTCAGCTGAGAGATTTTGAATGCGCGGATCGAGGCGGAGTAGTTGCAACTTTTCGATTAAGCGCGGCACATTCAAGGGAGTTCCTGCACCAAGTCGAATGCGATCGCGAATGTATTGACTACGCAATCGGCGATTACCAGTAATCTTGATTTCTTGGACGCTACCTTCGATCACCTGAATTTTGATTACCCCAGCTTCTACTGTTTGCGGTGTAATCAATGCGCCTGTAGTGACATAACCGTTATCGCTGTACAGCTTGGTAATCGCATCTTTGATTTGTAACAACTCTGCAAAACTGAGTTCTTTACCCACAAAAGGATCTGTAATCGTGGCAAACTGTTCTGCTTTGAAAACTGTACTCCCTAAAACTTCAATGCGCTCTACTCGAAACTTAGCATTAAGATCGTCTTGCCAGGGAGTTGACTGATTTGGTAATTGTGGCGGAGGTAGTATGGGATTGGTTTTTGGTGGCTGCGGTAGCACATCCGCAGGTAATGGTGTCACCGGAACTTCTTCTACTCTCCCAGGTGGTAAGGTTTGAGGATTAGCTGTTTGGGCATAGGTATTTTGACAGTTACCCAAAACTGCTGCTAAAACAAAGCTGAAACTTAGAGGCTTTAATAAAAAATTGGATCTGAATATTTGTTGGCTGAAAAAAACACATTTATTCTGCATAAGATTTTGTAATAATTTTTACCTTTGTTTCTTTACCTCCTTGAACAATGCTTGAATCGTCATGTATAAGTTAGCGATCAAAGCTTAACAAGTCCATTTCCCAACACTAAAATAAGTAATATCTAAAGACGCTGCAGATTGTTTCTGTATCCAACTGACCAGAACGCCAAATTCACGAATGGGGACTGGGGAATAGGGAAGTAAATCAGGAGAGGAGGACAAACAATTCAAAATTATGGCGAATAGCCATTACCTCTTGAATATTGACAAAATATTTTCATGCGCCCTGATTAAACCTGAGCGCGTACCCAAGCTTTAATGACTAATTAATGTACCTATTTATATATGTCTGGTCATATCATACTGATGCTCAAGCGCATTAGTAAGCCGAAATTATACTGTAATTTCGTATCTGAATAGCAAAAAACTACGTATTTTCCGAATGCTGAATTTCCCATTGCAACAGATAAAAGCCGCTTTAATAAAGTGTTGCTAATTGAAATCGTTAAAAAAAAGAAAAATAAAATGTTATAAATTATACAATAAATATATGATTGCAGCGCCCTCATAAACTACATATTTATTTCTTAGGTACTTCCAGAAAATAAATTATCCAATGTACTCCGAGAATATATTCTTTGTCCCCCCTGCTTATTGAGACGTGATTAATCGCATCTCTGTCCCGCAAGTCCCTGAGCAGGTGGGGTGTTGCCTGTGAAGCTGGTGCTCAGAAAATTATTGGTCTTAACACACATTTCCCAAAGTGCGTATTATAATTGAAGTATGAAGAACATGGGTCCGTCACGGTTTCGACAGGTTGGCGAACGCTGCTCTGTGATTCAGGTCGAGAGTGAGTCTCCTCTCGCAAATCCAAGGCTCAAAACAAAAGTAAATGCGAACAATATCGTAAAATTTGCTCGTAAGGAAGCCCTAGTTGCTGCCTAATAGCCTCTTATAGGTCCGAGCGTCTTTAGTCCGACTCCGTTAAGGGCTAGAGACCAACCCCAACGGATGCTCTAGCAAGTATTCTCTGGTTGACTTGCTAGCTAAGACTTAATCAGAGCATCCTACGTTCGGGATAATGAACGATTCCCGCCTTGAGGGTCAGATAGGCTAAACCTGTGAATGAGCGGAGGGTCAATACCCAATTTGGACAGCAGTTCGACTCTGCTCGGATCCACTACAAATATTGAACAAGTCCACCTGATAATTTAATATCTAGGTGGATTTTGTTTTTAGCCTCAAGACATGGTTAGTCCCTAAGGTAAATGGTTGGTTCTTCCTTACCTGTTATGCCAAATTATTAGTTAAACATGAAAAATAACTGTCAATGGCTGTCATTGCTTCTAGTACTCTTAGGCTACTATTTGCTACGCAACGCTAATATGTAGTATATAGTAGATATTAGTAAGTATTTGAAGTCTATTGACGGTTTATAACTTAGTTTGGTTTATTTTCATCGATTTATTTAGCTCAGTAAAGGAACTTCAATAGTAAAGCAACTTCCCTTCCCAACCTCGCTATGAACCCAAATATTACCGCCATGTTGTTCGACAATTTGCTTGACTAAAACTAGCCCTAATCCACTACCTTCATATTGACGGCTCAAACCGCTATCCAATTGCACAAAAGGTTGAAAAAGTTTATCAATATCTTCTGGGGCTATGCCAATGCCAGTATCTGCTATGGATATGACCAGCCAAGCATGATGATTTTGCGTAGGGTCAATATATTTAATTTCTGTTTTATAAACTGATGTGGGAACAGATTCAACTGTTAGTGTAACCTGACCACCCTGAGGAGTAAATTTAACGGCATTACTCAGTAAATATATTATTGATTGAGCTATACGTTGTTTATCAATCGTAATTTTCTTTAAATTCGGCTGAATTTCTGCAAGTAATTGAATATCTTTCTTTACCGCTTTTTGACTAATTATAGCGATAACATGGTTACAAATTTCTTCAATATTAACTGATGTGAGTTCCAGTTCTATTGTGCCTCTTTCGATTCTGGATACATCAAGAATATCGTTGATTAAAGCCAGCAGATTTTCTCCACTCTGTTCAATAGTTAATAGTGCTTGTTTTTGTGGCTCGTTGATAGTACCAAAAATTTCATCTTTTAACCCTTCTGTCATACCCAATATGGCATTAAGAGGAGTACGCAGTTCATGACTCATCACCGAAAGAAAATTACTTTTTGCTCGGTTAGCAATTTCTGCCTGATCTTTAGCTTTAATCAGTTCAGCCGTGCGTTCTTGGACAAGTTCTTCCAATTCCACCTGTAATGAATACAAAGAAACATGGGTTTTTACTCTTGCTAATACTTCTTTTTCTTGGAAGGGTTTACAAATGTAATCGACTGCTCCTAACTCTAAAGCTTGAACCTTACTGCTAGTATCAGATAAAGCCGTCATAAAGATAATGGGAATTTTCTCAGTACCAGAATTAGCCTTCAACCTCCGACAAGTTTCAAATCCATCGATTCCCGGCATCATCACATCTAGCATGATTAAATATGGGTGAGCATATCCTGCCTGTTCAATAGCTGATTCTCCATCTGTGGCCATTAATGTTTTCCAGCCACATCCGTTTATCATTTCTGATAACACTTTCAAATTATGAGGATTATCATCTACTAAAAGAATATGCTTTAATTTGGCAGAACTATTTTCTATCATTTTTAATCCCTTGGCAAATATAGTTGCTAGCTTTCCTCTGCTGTAGGTAACAAAAGCAAGTTATACATGTCTTTTGATAATTGATTTAAATTATTTGCAGACTCTAGTACAAGAAGGCTGTATCTCTACGGGGAAGCAAGCTACGCGTAGCGTCTCTCTCCGCAGGAGAAGTATGAAGGCTAAAGTATGAAAGAAAGAGGTATATGAAGTAGTTCTTTGAGGCATTTAGAATAATAGCCTAATTTACGCCCTGTTATGCTACAATGCCTCCATGATTGGCTTATATTTACCAAAATACGCAATAATTCACCTGTTAAACCATAGTTTTTGCTTATTTATTAGCTTTTAAACTGCTTTTACTTGCATACCCTGATTTTTGGTTAATGACTCAATTTATCAATAATGTAGTGCTGTTACAAGCGATATTATTTTGGGAAATATACATTCAGAGTCAGTTCACTCAATATTAGGTGATCACAATAAATTATATGCACATAAAAAAGTTTCAGGCACAGTTTTTGGGTAGGCATACACCCCATTAAGTATTGCGCTACATCTTTGCTTTAAATAACAGATTTTTTATCAAATGCTTGTACTGAATCGGCTCTTTAATAGGTGTAATTAGAGACTGACTGATGAAAGCAACTGTTGTTTGGTTAGGTTTGGTAAATATAGCGGTTCTGCCATTGAGTGCAATTTGACAAATGACAGTCCTCTCCTATCAGAGACGCTACAAGTAGCTTATTTCCCCAAAAAGGTACACCAGTGCTCTTGCCTTTTCCATAATTCACTAAACAACCAGCATTAAAAGCTGAAATTGATAGATTGCATCATCAGTTGGGCAATATTTAAGAAAGTGCTGTGACTAATTTTTAACCTATGAGTAATGAGTTATGACTTTTTTCATCACACAACGTCGTTATCTATATATCAGTCTGAGTCTTCTGAGTTTGTGTTTAGCTGTAACTATCACACCTGCTAGAGCATCTGTGGAAGTATCTACAAATCCTATTTTCAACGCTTCAACATCTACCAATCAGCTAGAAGAGGGACGAAACCTCTATCGCTCAGGGCAATTTACAGAAGCAGTTAAAGTTTGGCAAACAGCAGCACAGCAATATCACACTCAAGGAGATCGCCTCAATGAAGCCTTGAGTTTAAGTTATGTCTCACTGGCACAACAGGAACTTAATCAATGGCCAGCCGCCAGTCAATCTATTGAGGAAAGTGTCAAGCTTTTACAAAAACTTTCACCCCCTGCTGATGCAATTGTCTGGGCGCAAATACTCAATACTAGAGGAAATTTGCAACTACACACTGGTAAAGCCGAAGTTGCTCTGGAAAGTTGGCAACAAGCTCAAAAATTTTATGAGCAAGCAGGCGACCAGATGGGCAATTTGGGTAGTCAAATCAACCAAGCACAGGCTTTACAAAGTTTAGGATTTTATCGCCGTTCTAAACAGCAGTTAGAGGCGCTCACGCAAAAACTGGCAGCAATGCCAGATTCAGAAGTCAAAGTGAGTGGGTTGCGATCGCTTGGTTTAGCGCTGCAAATGATTGGCGATTCTGGCAAGAGTCAACAGATATTAGAGCAAAGTTTAGCAGCCGCCAATAAAATTGGTGCTACACCTCATTTAAGTTCTATTTTGTTGAATTTGGGTAAAACTGCCGTAGACTTACAAGATCCGGATGCGGCATTAGATTACTTTGAACAGGCACAAAAAATCACTGCTAATCCAGGCGATCAATTACAAGCGCATCTAGCTCTGTTTAAACTTTTCATTGACTACGACAAGCTGGAACTAGCTGCTCCTTTAGCACCGCAAATACAACAACAACTGGCAGAACTGCCTACCAGCCATACCTCCCTCTACGCAGCCATCAATTTTGTTGCTACCCTCAATCGCTTAGAAAATCCTGAGCAAATCGTACCTCTCAAGGATTTGGGTCAACTGATGGCCGTGACAGTTAAGTCTGCACAGCAGCTGCAAGATACACAAGCAGAAGCTTACGCACTGCATCAATGGGGAAAACTTTATAGTCGGACACAGCAGTTAGCGCAGGCCAAAGAATTAGCGCAGAAATCCCTCAATATTGCCCGCCAACTCGAAGCCGAGGATATCATTGCTCAATCAGCTTGGCAGGTGGGTAAGTTGTATAAACAACAAGGCGATCGCCCAAAAGCAATTAAAGCTTATAGTGAAGCAGTTAAGGCTTTAAAGGCACTGCGGGGCGATTTGGTGGCTATTAATCCAGATGTCCAGTTTTCTTTTCGCGAGAGTGTCGAGCCTGTTTACCGGGAACTGGTAGGTTTACTGTTAGACGAGCAACCAACTCAAACAGAACTCATGCAAGCCCGTGAGTTAATCGAATCTCTACAAATTGCCGAATTAGATAACTTTTTCCGCGAAGCCTGTTTAGATAGAGCTAAACAGATTGACCAGGTTGACCCCACAGCAACGGTGGTTTATCCGATTATTTTGCCTGATCGCCTAGCAGTTATTCTCTCTCAAACTGGGCATCCACTGCGTTATTATGTGACACACAAATCTCAAGGGGAAATTGAGCAAACTCTCGACAAATTATTAGTTGGCTTTAACCCTGTCTCCGATTCTAAAGAACGCGATCGCGTTTCTCAACAGATTTACGATTGGCTAATTCGCCCAGCAGAAGCAGACCAAGCTTTCAAAGATACTAAGACATTGGTATTTGTGCTGGATGGTCACTTACGTAATATTCCGATGGCAGCTTTATATGATGGTAAGCAATACCTCATCGAAAAGTATGCTGTGGCCCTTTCACCGGGAATGCAATTAATAGCCGCGCGATCGCTCCAACAAAATCATATTGATGCGATCGTTGGTGGTATCAGTGAATCTCGTAGTGGCTTTAGCGCTTTGCCGGCTGTGGAATCAGAAGTGAGGCAAATCTCTAAGACAGTACCTTCTTCGATGTTGCTCAATCAGCAATTCACCGGTCAAGCTCTTGCGGATCGTGTCAAATCTAGTAGTGCTGATGTTGTCCATTTAGCAACCCACGGACAATTTAGTTCCCGCCTAGAAGATACTTTCTTACTTACTTGGGATGGAGAAGTTAATGTCAGAGAGTTGTCCGAACTCCTAAAAAATCGAGGTAACGAGCCATCGAAAGCGATTGAGTTGCTCGTATTGAGTGCCTGTGATACAGCCACTGGTGATGATCGCGCTGTGCTGGGATTAGCAGGATTAGCTGTCAAGTCTGGTGCCCGTTCCACTATCGCCACCCTCTGGCCAGTTAAAGATAAGGCAGCTGCTATGCTGATGACTCGCTTCTACGATCAACTACGACAACCCAACATCACTAAAGCCGAAGCACTGCGACAAGCCCAAATCAACCTAATTCGCCAAACTGATTTTGTCGATCCGTTCTTTTGGTCTGCTTTTGTTTTAGTCGGCAGTTGGCAGTAAGTATTACTCAAGTATAAGTACTGTTTTAATAGTAAATTATTGAACGTAAAATATCAGTACTTAGAACTCGTCAATCAAGTGTTTTTCTCAGTGATATCACTGTCTATCTTTTTGGGATATAAGTGTGATATTTATCAAAAATTAGCTGGAAATTATCAGAGAATAAGGAAAATAAGCATATACTAAAACTGTGTATTCCGCTTAAAAAAGTTGTGATTAGATTAATAACACAAGTTTACTTATCAAGTCGGAATAGAGTATTAAATATCACGCCTTGTAAACGAGGTAAAGATAATGAAACGTCAATATTTAGCTAGTACATTAAGCGTCGTCGCTTTGATGGCTAGTACCACATGGTCAAGTGCTTATGCGTTGACATTTACCCCACCTCCAAACAATGGTGCGCCTAGCCAAGCCACAGGAGGGGCTTCTCGTGGTAGTTTATTTACTCCTCCTGCTTCGGGAAAGGGTGCACCTAGCCAAGCCACAGGAGGAGCTTCTCGTGGTAGTTTATTTATTCCTCCTGCTTCGGGAAAGGGTACACCCAGACAAGCTACAGGAGGGGCTTCTCGTGGTAGTTTATTTACTCCTACCTCGGGAAAAGGTACACCCAGACAAGCCACAGGAGGAGCTTCTCGCGGTAGTTTATTTACTCCTACCTCGGGAAAAGGTACACCCAGACAAGCCACAGGAGGGGCTTCTCGCGGTGACCTGTTTACACCAGTTGCGGGGAAAGGTACACCACGACAAGCGAGTGGGGGTGCTTCTCGCGGCGACTTGTTTACACCGGTTGCTGGGAAAGGTACACCACAACAAGCAGCAGGCGGCGCTTCTCGCGTTGGTACATACGAATTAAATCCTTCAACAGTAGCAGCAACAGGGCCAGCAGCGCTGATTGCACTCCTACCTGAAAGCTTTTATGGCACAACATTGTCAGAACATCCGACAATTCTGGTCTATATTCCAGCTTCCAATGCTGCAGAAGCCGTATTCAGTCTCAAGGATGAAGCGGGCAATACGCAGCATCAAATGACTGTTCCTGTTGCGGGTAAATCTGGAGTAATTGCTGTGCAATTGCCTACAGATGCACCTGCTTTAGCCGTGAACAAAAATTACCATTGGTTTTTGGCGCTGAAAATAAATGGAGAACTCAGTCCCAGTACACCTTACGTCGATGGTTGGATTCAACGCATCCAGCCCAATGCAGAATTAGCAACGGCAATGCAGGATCAAGACGCTTTGAAACGGGCGACAGCTTTGGGTAAAAACGGGGTTTGGTATGACTGTGTGGCCACACTTGCTATGTTACACACCGATCAACCAACTAATGTCAGCCTCAGCAAGCAATGGGAAGAACTCCTCTCATCAGTCAGCTTGAAAGAGTTGGCCACGGTTCGGTTAAATTAATTTTCAGTATTTCGTAGCCAGTGCTGCTGGCTACGAAATTATTTATCCTGAAATTGAAAATGGGTAATGGGTATGTGGAATAAGGCTTTTAGTGAAATGGTATGAAAGAATTTTTGAATTACAAATTACGTATTTGCTTCTTACCGGAGGCGCGTCTTACGAATTAGTAATTATTAATTATATTGACTGCAATAAATTAACTGTGTGGCCCAAATATGTGGCACAAATTCAAGGCTTTTATTCAACAAACTCGTAGCATTTTAATTATTACACCCAGCGTTGCCCTAACGGTTATATTTGGGCAGTCTTTGGGACTTTTTAATTTGCCAGAATGGAAAATCCGCGATGAATGGTTTCGTGAGTCATCCCAAGACAAGATAGCTGACGAAATTGTGATTGTGACAATCGATGAGCAAGATATTCAATCGGTACGGAAATGGCCAATTCCAGATTGGGCATTAGCTGAATTACTAGATAAAATTCGTGCACAAAAACCTAGAGCTATTGGCTTGGATCTCTATCGAGATTTACCGGAAGGCACTGGCAATGAACAACTAGTAAAAGTTTTTAGTAGTACTCCTAATTTAATTGGAGTAGAGAAAATCACAGGTGAGCGTGTTCAACCTCCACCAGAATTAAAAAAACGCGATCAAGTGGGATTAGCTGATTTGGTATTGGATGGCGATCGCTTTGTCCGCCGTGCCCTTTTAACAGCTGAAGATCCCAAAGAAAAAGGTACTCTTAAAGCTGGGATGGCAACCTTAGTAGCACTTAAGTACTTAGAAGCTGATGGTATTAGTTTAGAAAGTATTGACCCCAAACAACAAAAGTTTCAATTGGGTCAGGAAACCTACGTACCTCTAAAAAATCAAGAAGCAGGTTATGCTGATGATGATTTAGGCGGCTATCAAATTCTACTTAACTGGCATGGTTCCGAAACTGCATTTCATACAGTGAAGATGCGGAATGTTTTAGCTGGGCGAATTCCGGCAAACTTCATGCGCGATCGCATGGTGTTTATTGGCTCAGTTGCATCTAGTACTAATGATTTTTTCAGCACACCTTTTTCCTCTGGGTTATCTGCTCAAAAACCGACTCCAGGTGTAGTGATCCATGCCAATATTGCTCACCAATTAGTACGAGGGGCAAAAACTGGTCGAACCACTCTCCACGGTATTTCTGGGATTTCTACATCAATTTGGATTGTTTTTTGGGCTTTGCTGGGTTCAACTGGTAGTTGGTTAGTAGCAAGTACTCGTACTGGGTGGCGGGTTCCTGGTGGTAAAATGCTGTGGGCAACTTTAGGCACCAGTGGGCTGTGTTTGGGTGGTACTTACGGTGCATTTCTGTACGGGATCGTAATTCCAGTAACACCCGCTTTAGCCGCCTTTATTAGTAGCGTGATTGCTACAACAAATGCCTATAAACAACAAAAATTAGAACAAACAAATCGCCAACTAGAAATTGCTAACGATCAACTCTTGGACTATTCCAAAACCCTAGAGACAAAAGTTGAAGAACGTACTCAAGAACTACTAGAAGCCAAGCAAGCGGCTGATACTGCTAACCAAGCAAAGAGTGAGTTTTTGGCAAATATGAGTCACGAGTTACGTACGCCGCTCAATGGCATCTTAGGTTTTGCCCAGGTACTAGAAGGCTCGCCCAACTTAACAGCAAAAAACCTCGAAGGAGTCCGGATCATCCATCAATGCGGCTCACATTTACTGATGCTGATCAATGACATTCTCGACCTTTCCAAGATTGAAGCCCGAAAATTGGAATTGGTAACGACTAATGTGCATTTATCGAGCTTCTTACATAGCGTTACCGAGATTTGTGGTATTCGAGCACAGCAAAAAAAGATAGCATTTAATATTTTAATTAGCGATCGCCTACCATCTGTAATACAAGCCGATGAAAAACGCTTGCGCCAATTATTAATAAATTTGCTGGGTAATGCCATCAAATTCACAGATACTGGTGGTGTGACCTTCAAAGTAGAATTACTAGAAGCTGAGAATCAGGAAAATACTCAAACACCAAATCCCAAAATTCGCTTCCAAATTGAAGATACAGGTATTGGGATGCCACACGATCAAATCGAGAAAATCTTTTTGCCTTTTGAGCAAGTCGGTAAAGGCGGACAGCGATCTGATGGTACTGGCTTAGGATTGGCGATTAGCCAAAGGATTGCGGCATTGATGGGGAGCGAAATTCAAGTGCAGAGCCACCTGGGTGAAGGTAGCGTATTTTGGCTAGATTTGGCAGTATCAGTACCACTTTCCCATGACTGGCATACAGACTCAATCTCTCCCACGCAGCAGAAAATTAGCGGCATTCAGGGTAGTGCGCCTCAGATTCTCATTGTTGATGATGATGAAAATCACCGTGCGTTATTAATTAATTTATTACAACAAATTGGTTGTCGAATTTTAGAAGCCAGCGAAGGCAAACAAGGGTTAGCATTAGCCAAAGAATACATTCCGGATGTGATTTTGCTTGATTTAGCTATGCCCAATATGGATGGTTTTGAGTTGATGGTACATCTACAATCGCAGCCACAAACTCGTTCGATTCCGATTATTGTTTCGAGTGCCAATGTATTTGAAGAAAATCGTCAGCGCAGTTTAGAGGCTGGCGCAACAGCATTTGTACCCAAACCCCTGCAAGTTGAGGAACTATTGAATGCCTTGCGTTCGGTGTTGAAAGTGGAATGGATTTATGCCCAACCTGCACCGCAACAGTCATCTGCGCCACTTGAGCAGCCATTAGAGAGCGAATTTGTTTTACCATCGCAAGATATTTTACAACATATGTATCATTTGGCAATGATGGGAGATATTCCGGCGATTGAGGGAATTATAGAAGAGTTAGTAGAGCAAAACAGCCAATACAGTAATCTTGCGAACGAGTTGAAACAACTTACTGCTACTTTCCAAACGGGTAAAATCCGTAAATTACTTAAATCATTTATCACCACGGAGTCACGTCAATGATGACTGATCCTCTTTCAAAGTCAATGCATATCTTATTAGTGGATGACAATCCCAACAATCTCAAGGTGCTATCAGAAGCGATTCAGGGACATGGTTGGAAAGCACTCATGGCCACAGATGGCGAATCTGCGATCGAACAAACAGAATATGCCCATCCGGATCTCATTCTCTTAGATGTGATGATGCCAGGTATAGATGGGTTTGAGACTTGTCGAAGATTAAAAGCCAATCCTATAACTAAAAATACACCTATTATTTTCATGACAGCTTTATCTGAAACTACAGATAAAGTCAAAGGATTAGAAATTGGGGCTGTTGACTACATTACCAAACCTTTTCAACAAGAAGAAGTCATTGCCCGATTAAAGCTACACCTCAAAATCTCCTATCTAACTCGGACATTAGAACAACGGGTGCAAGAACGCACCGCTGAATTAAGCCAGTCTATACAAAGGTTGCAACAAACTCAACTGCAACTCATTCAAAGCGAGAAAATGTCCACCTTAGGACAACTAGTTGCAGGTATTGGTCATGAGATTAATAACCCAGTTGGTTTTCTTGACGGCAATACTGCTCATATCAAGGGATATGTCAACCATTTGCTGCGGTTGATATATCTTTATCAAGAGAAGCTACCAGATCCCGATCCAGAAATTGAAGATTTAGTTGAGGAAATCGACTTTGAGTATATTACTGAGGATCTCCCCAAATTGTTAACATCAATGTCTCAGGGAATTTCTCGCCTAAAAGATATCAGCTTGTCTTTGAGAACCTTTGCCCGTGCTGATATGTCATCCAAGGTAGAGTATCAAATTCATGAAGGTATTGATAGCACTTTAATGCTGTTGAAACATCGCCTCAAAGATAGTGGCGATCGCCCTCGAATTCATACTATCACTGAATACGGTGAATTACCCCCAATCAGTTGCTATCCAGGACAACTGAATCAGGTGTTTATGAATATCATTGCCAATGCCATTGATGCCTTTGATGAATACTATCACAACCACTCTCATCAAGCACCACTAAATGAACAAAATACTCTAACTATTACAACATCAGTTGATCCTCAGCAGCAAAGCGTCACAATTTGCATCCAGGATAATGGCCCCGGTATGCCTCCAGAAGTGCAAGCTAGAGTTTTTGAGCCATCATTTACCACCAAACCTGTGGGTAAAGGTACTGGATTAGGTTTAGCGATTAGCTACCAAATTATTGTTGATAAACATAATGGACAAATTAGATGCTTCTCAATGCCTGGAGAAGGAACTAAATTCGTTATTATCTTGCCTATTTAACAGGCTATTAAATAATTTTAAAAAACTTATTTTTATATTAATTTTTGAATTCAATTAACTCAAACGATAAAATTTATTTTAGTATGCGTTAGCGTCAGCTTAACGCATCACATTTATAGCAATTACCCCATCACAGGTAAGCTAACTTTTTTTGATAACCAATCATACCAAGTTTCTAACCCAGCACCTGTAGTAGAAGAAACTTGAAAAATCTGAATTTCTGGGTTAACTTGACGTGCATATTCTAGACATTTTTGCACATCAAATTGTACATAAGGCAATAAATCGATTTTAGTGAGAATCATCACCTCACTAGCGCGGAACATATGCGGATATTTAATTGGTTTATCTTCTCCTTCAGTTACAGAGAGAATGACAACTTTTGCCTGTTCGCCTAAATCAAATAATGCTGGACAAACTAAGTTACCCACATTCTCAATCATCACCACTGAGTTTAAAGGTGGGTTGAGTTGTTGTAAACCCCTTTCAATCATCGAAGCATCTAAATGACAGCCTGTACCTGTGTTAATTTGCACAACTTTACAGCCAGTTTCTTGAATTTTTTTGGCATCATTAGTTGTTTCTTGATCGCCTTCAATGACGCTGATAGTTAATTTAGATTTTAAATCATTAATAGTGCGAGTTAATAAAGTTGTTTTACCAGCACCAGGAGAACTCATTAAATTTAATGCCAGAATATTTCGCCCTTTAAACCAGCCCCGATTTTGAGCAGCTAAGAGGTTATTCTTTGCTAAAATATCTTGTTCTAAACTAATTGTTGTACCATGCATTTTGGCATGAATCTGCGATGCTTCTTGATGATGGTCGTGACTATGGGAATGGGTAATTACAGTACCATCTGGTAAGGTATGAGTGTGATTGCCATCATCATGATGATGGTGATGATGATTTACTTCACCTGTAGCTAAATTAGTTACTTTGCTTTCTGCATCGTCAGAACAACCGCAAGTTACACACATATTTCCTCTATTTCTATTTCCTTAATTTTTAATTCTTCACCAGTTATTAAATTTAATTGCACGCTACCACATTCACAAACACCAAAGGGTTTGTCTAAAGCAATTTTGTTGCCACATTGACGACATTCTGCTAAACCAGGAATTTCTCTAATTTCTAATTTTGCACTTTCTAAAACTGTACCTTGAGCGCAAATATCAAAACAAAACCGAATGGCATCAGGCATAATGGCTGATAGCTTGCCAATTTCTAATGCGACTCTTTGAACTTTTTTACCTTGGGCGTGTTCTGTGACTATGGCAACAATATTTTGTGTAATTCCGAGTTCGTGCATAGATTTATGAGGGAAATTTATAACCGCCGATGAACGCGGATTAACACAGATAATTATTGATGTTAATTTGCGATTTTTTGAGATAATTTATAGGAATGATATCAAACATGGTTAGTAATAATTAACAAATTCTGGGTAATTGGTCGCCTACTAACATATCAACAATTCGTTCGGCATTGAAAAGAGTTTTTAATAAAACTACACCTTCAGGTGAAGGGATAGCTTCACCAAGAATGGCAGCCTCTTTACCAGCCGGGTGAGATTTCATGGCTGCTAGAACTGCTTCTGCTTTTTGTTTGGGTACTACTACTACTAACTTACCTTCGTTGGCAAGATACAAGGGATCTAAACCGAGAAGTTCACAAACGCCTTTGACTTCTTCCCTAACTGGAATAGATTGTTCGTAGAGGCGGATTCCTACATCTGAACTGAGGGCAAATTCGTTTAAAACTGTGGCTAAACCACCACGAGTTGCATCTCGCATGGCATGAACTTCTGGGCAAACATTGAGGATGGTTTCTACTAAACTATGCAATGGTTGACAGTCACTTTCAATATTAGTATCTAATGCTAATTCACCACGGGCAATTAAAATTGCTGCACCATGATTGCCTAATTCGCCATTGATAATGATGGCATCTCCTGGCTGAATTTTATGGGCAGAAATTTCAATTCCGGGAGGAATAATGCCAATACCAGCAGTATTAATAAATAGTTTATCGGCAGCACCGCGATGTACAACTTTGGTGTCACCAGTCACAATTTGAATACCCGCTTGATTAGCGGCTGCTTTCATACTGGTAACTACACGGCGTAAAGTTTCTATTGGTAAGCCTTCTTCTAAAATTACGCTACAAGTAAGATATAAAGGTTTTGCACCACTCACGGCTAAATCATTAATTGTGCCATTGATGGCTAATTCTCCAATATCGCTACCTGGAAAAAATAAGGGATCTACAACATAGGAATCAGTAGTAAAAGCTAATCTGTCTCCCTGTTGCATGAGACTGGCTAAGTTAAAACTAGCTTGGTCTTCTAGTTGGGAGAGAATGGGGTTATCAAAACTTTGGACAAAAATATCATCAATTAAATCGCGCATGGCTTTACCACCACTACCATGTGCGAGGGTAATATGAGTATCTCGCACTTTAGGCTGGCGACGGCGAATTTTTTCGATTTTTTGAAATAGGGGATTTTGTGCTGAGTTGGTTGGTAAAACTTCCATATCGAATTTTTCTAATTTATTTTTTTAGCTAAGGCGGTGCGTTGCGCTATGCGACAACACACCCTACTTTTTGAAATTATTGGTAATAGTTTTAATGATTATGTAGCTTGCTTACCTTCTTTTAGCAATAATTGTGACCAAGCAACAAAAGCTAGTAGAGGAATTGTAGCTACCGTTTCAAATAAGATTAAAGTATTCATTTTTATGGACAGTTCCCACATCGGGGTAATTATGTATTGTCCTAAAGTTAACTGACTCATGATTATATAAATGTACAAACATAAGTAAGCAGAATTGAAAGACCTCTTAATATATTGGTAATAGCCAGCTAAACCTAAAGGTGTCATGACCAACCAACAAGAATCTGTGATTTTAGGTGTGAACCAAGATGGTTCCGGATATTGATTGAAGAAAATAATATTGTCGCTGTAATGCAAAATGGAGGCAACAATATTAATGCCTACTAAACAAAGTAGCCATATTTGACGTTGTTGATTATCGTTGTTCATGAAAATTCCCCTCTATGCGATCGCTATTAATGGGGGCAAAATATTTAGTAGTTATGCCCTCTATTTTATCTGCCCGTTTCTGCGTGTCTACCGCTATGTTTATCAGAGTGTAATTGACCACCAACAGCCCAATTTTCTCTTTCAAATTCATCAATATGAACGGTGATCCACTCTGGTTTAGTACCTAAAGCTGAAACCAGGGCATCAGTGACGGCTTGTACTAGTTTGCGCTTTTTTTCAATTGAGTGACCTTTGGCAATTTGAACTGTAACAAATGGCATAAGTTTATTTTTCCTCGAGTTGGATTACTTAGGAATTACAACAGTGTTCGCCGCAATTAATCACATCTTTTGATATTATTGATAGATGCAAAGCAGAATCCAAAAATCGTCAATAAATGGGCATTGGGCATTGGGCATTGAAGATTGATTTTTATTGTTCCTTGTAAGCGCTTTTTATAGAGTCTCTTGCATACTGCAAAGCAGAACCCGAAGGGTAGACGCAAAGAAGAAGGTAGACAAGAAGTCTAATTTCTAGCTCTTAACCTCTAACTAACAGTCCCACAAGCGGGGAGAGGTTCTTGAGATATGTTGACCTTGGGTGTTTCTAGGTTGGTTTTCTTGGCAATGGTGGAGAGTCTGCCATATTTATAGTAAGCCGCACAGGCACCTTCGGAAGATACCATGCAAGTACCAATTGGTGTTTCTGGGGTGCAAGCTGTACCAAAAACTTTACATTGCCAAGGTTTCAATACGCCTTTGAGGATTTCTCCACATTGGCAAGCTTTATGGTCGGCAACTTTCTGGTTAGGAATGCTAAATTTCTGTTCAGCATCGAATTGTGCGTATTCGGGGCGAATTTGTAAGCCAGAATAAGGAATGTCACCTAAGCCACGCCATTCAAAAGTTTCTCGCGCCATAAACACTTGGTTAATAGCTTTGAGGGCGATTTGATTGCCGGCTGGCTGTACAATGCGGTTGTATTGGTTTTCGACTTCGCAACGATTTTCTAATAGCTGTTGTAACAGCATCCAAATCGATTGCAGGATGTCTAGGGGTTCAAAGCCGGAGACAACTATGGGTTTATGGTATTGTTGGGCAATAAATTGATAAGGGTCAGTCCCAATTACCATGCTGACATGGCCAGGGCCGACAAAGCCATCGAGTTGCAAATCGGGGTTATCTAGTAATGCTTGCAAGGCGGGGATCACGAGGACGTGATTGCAAAACATACTAAAATTGCTGATATTTTCGGCTGCTGCTTGCAGGATGGTGAAGGCGGTACTGGGGGCTGTGGTTTCAAAGCCTAAGCCGAAAAATACGACTTCTTTGTTGGGGTTTTCTTTAGCAATTTTTAAGCTATCTAGAGGCGAGTACACCATGCGAATATCTGCGCCTGTGGCTTTGGCTTGCAGCAAGCTGGTGGTGGAACCGGGGACTCGCATAGCATCGCCAAAGGTGGTGAAGATAACGTGAGAATTTTGGGAAATTGCGATCGCATCATCTAATCTACCTCTAGGCATGACGCATACTGGACAACCAGGCCCATGAATTAATTCGATGGTATCAGGCAAGATGTCTTCTATCCCATACTTAAATATAGAATGGGTATGCCCGCCACAGATTTCCATGATTTTGATGGGTTTATCTAACTGCTGGCTTAATTTGGCAATTTCGCGGTATAAGCCTTCGGCTTTGGCTGGTTCGCGGAATTCATCAACGTATTTCATCTGAAGATTTGAGATGGGGATTTTGGATTAATTTGAATATGTTTTTGAGCAAGGATTATGCACTAACTTCTGCTTGCGCTGCTGCTAGTTCTTGCAATAATTGTAATGTTTCTGCTGCTTCTGCTTCGTTAATTCGATTCATCGCAAAGCCTACATGAACTAATACCCAATCGCCGATGCAAGCTTCTGGGGGATGTTGTTCATCGACAATGCAAGAAATATTTACTTGTCGCTTCACACCACCAACATTGACAATGGCCAGCTTATGATTAACGTCGGAGATTTCAACAATTTGACCGGGGATTCCCAAACACATTTTTATTTTCCTTTGGCAGTGTTATGCAGTTAATTTGTCAATCAGTTGGGCAGATTATCATTTGTCATTAATCATTTGGATGGATTTAGGGCAAATGACTAATAACGAATTACAATCTTTAGAAGAATAACGACAGAGATAATATAAGAGAAATTTCTGCAAGGTGTCAGTTTATTAAGGATAATTAAGCGCTTAACTGTGCAGCTGCAATTACAGCTTGACCTAAAGATATACCACCATCGTTGACTGGAACTAAGCTATGAGTTAGGACTGTGATTCCCAATGTTTGTAAATCCCTAGTAACTTGCTCTAATAAAATACAGTTTTGAAATACGCCTCCTGTTAAGACGACCTGATTAATCACATGTTCTTGCGTCAGATATTTAACCATTTGGGCAATTGTTTTGGCTAGACTCTGATGAAATTTTGTCGCTATTATTCCTTGGGATATCTGATTTTGCAAGTCTTTGAGCAAGGCTGACCACATAGGGCTAGGGTCTATACAGTAAATATTATCGAAAAAGCTAAAATTAAACGGATAATTTGGATTTTCTTTAGGATGATTTAAGCTATGCTCATCAATTAAGGCTTCCATTGCGATCGCAGCTTGTCCTTCATAGCTACATTCTTCCCGACAAATCCCAAGCGCCGCCGCTACAGCATCAAACAATCTACCCGCTGAAGAAGCTTGAGGCGAATTAATGCCTTTTTCTATTAACTGATTTAGTACCTTGAGGGGCTTTTCTTCCAAAAATTTTAAGATTTCTAAATCGCCATAGTTTTTTTTGAGATTTTCCCAACTATCGGCGGCTATGAGATGGGCATAAGTGTTACGCCAAGGCTGATATATGGCTTGTGCGCCACCAATCATCGCTATAGGTTTCAATGCTGCTAATCGCTGAAATTTGCGGTAATCTGCTAACAGAAATTCTCCGCCCCAAAGTGTACCATCTTCGCCATAACCCAAGCCATCTAAGGCAATACCTAAAACTGGAGAAGCATCAAGAGGAAGGCCATTTTCTGCCATACAAGCAGCAATATGGGCGTGATGATGCTGGATTGGGTAAATTGGTAAATGGTTAGCTGCTGCTAATTCTTTTCCTAGTTTGGTTGAAAGATATTCTGGGTGTTTATCAATCGCAATTACTTCTGGTTGATGTTCAAATAAATTTAAGTACAAATTTAATGTATCTTGATAGGCATCAAAAGCCGCAGCATTTTCTAAATCTCCTAAATGTTGCGAGAGAATTGCTTGCCCTTCCCGCAGTAAACAAAAGGTATTTTTTAACTCGCTACCCATTGCTAAAATCTGCGGAATATTATCAAATCCTGGGGGTAAATTAATTGGTGCTGGCGCATAGCCTCTAGCGCGACGAATGATTTGCAATTTCTCGCCTACAACCCTCACCACCGAATCATCAGCTCGGTTCACAATCTCTCGATTATGTAACAGAAAATAATCGGCGATTTTGCTTAATTTCTCTTTTGCTACTTCATTATCAATACATTGCGGTTCATCCGATAAATTGCCACTAGTTAACACAATCGGACGATTCATCCGCTTCAAAATCAGGTGATGTAACGGCGTATAAGGTAACATAAACCCAAGGCGATTTTGCCCTGGTGCGACTGAAGGCGCAATGGAATTTTGGATTTTGCGAAAAGTTGCGTGCGGGGGTTCCCCCCCGTTGAGCAAACTTTTCAAGACGGATTTTGGATTTTGGATTGAAGATTTTTGATTTAGTTTCTGTTCCCCAATCCCTAATCCCCAGGAGTTATTTAATTTTGAATTTTGAATTTTGAATTTTGAATTGATTTGTCCCCAGTCCCCAATCCCCAATCCCTTTCTCCGCAACAAAACAATAGGCGCAGCAGGACTCCTTAATAACTCTTGTTCTTGCGGGCTGATGGTGCAATATTGGGCAATAATGTCGATATCCCTAGCCATTAAAGCAAAGGGTTTGTGATAGCGGTTTTTACGCTGACGCAGTTTTTGGACTGTGGCTTCTTGAGTAGCATCACAAGCTAAATGAATCCCGCTTAAGCCTTTAATGGCGACAATTTCACCTTTTTGCAACAGAGTACAAACGGCATCCACATCATCTAACATGGAGAACATAGAAGCGGTAACTGATTTACCATCCGCACGTTCTAACCAAGCAGTAGGGCCGCAGATATGGCAAGCTACAGGTTGGGCGTGAAAGCGGCGATTTTCGATATCGTGGTATTCCTGTTCACATTGGGGACACATGGTAAATGCAGACATACTGGTGTTGCATCTGTCATAGGGAATGGCGCGAATAATACTTAATCTGGGGCCGCAATGGGTACAGTTGGTAAAGGGGTAGCGAAAATAGCGGCTAAAAGGGTCAAAAATTTCTTGTTGACATTGGGGACAAATCGCCGCGTCAGGAGAGATGGCTGTTTTAACTTTATTAGTAACACTATGGGCGATCGCAAAATCATCAAAATGCAATTCTTCTATCAGCGGCGTTCTGATGATTTCTGCAATTTTTGCTAAAGGTGGGCATTCTTGCTGTAATTTGGCGATAAATTCTGCTAAGGCTGCTTCGCTACCAGATAGGCGAATCAACACACCTTGTCCATCATTACAAACATCTCCCCGCAAACCGCAAGCTTTGGCAATCCGATAAACGGTAGGGCGAAAACCTACACCCTGAACAGTACCACGAACTCTAATTTCTTCAGTCGCCATAATTAAACCGCCACAGCAAAATTCGGTTATTTCCAGAATCAGCTATTACCGCAGTTTGACCACAAATCTTGATACCGTAACACCAATTTAAACTTTCTCTTGTTGGTAATCCAAAATCTCGATTTTCACCTTTATTTTTAAAATTAGCTTGCCCAGCCAAGGCATCTGCTGCCGCACCTTGCAGTGATAGGATTGATTCTGGCTTTTGCCATCCTAGCAAGCGAGAGTTAGCGGTATCTGCAACTAATAACCAATCACCAGCCGCATCCACTCCATAGGGCATACTTAAACTACTGGCACTGGGAAAATAAACTCCCTGATTCATCTCGACATTATTAAAGTCTTTTTGTCCCAAGACTACGGCACAAGGAGTATTATTTTCTGTGGGCATTCCTTGCCAAATCATCACCCGATTATTACCTGCATCGCTGACAACTAAATTGTCTCCCCAAAAGGTCATATCATGACACCAGCGCATACTCACAGCAGTGGGAGAAGCGCCACAATTTTCATTACGAGATATCATATCTGGTTGCCCCAACACTAAATCGGCTGGTTGACCATTTTCTGTAGGTAATTGCTGCCAAATTAGCAGCCGGCGATTGCCAGTATCAGCTACAAATAGCTTACCTTGATGATATAAAATCCCATAGGGCCAGTGCATCGTATTTGCATCTGGTGATTGACTACCTCGATTAGGTTCATTGTCGGTAAAATTAGCTTGTCCTAACACCAAATCTGCTGGAACATTATTATCTTCTGGCAAATTTTTCCAAATTAAAACTCGGTGATTCCAAGCATCAGCAACAGCTAATCCAGAACCGCAGCGACAAATCCCCGTGGGGACGCTAACAGTTGCCCTTCCTGGTGTTCCTTTCGCATTTTGTCCTTCATGGTAAAAGTCTGGTTGTCCAATTACCCAATCAGCACTTTGATTATCTGTAGTTGGTAAATTTCGCCATCCTAATAATCGATGATGTCCTGTATCAGATACCCATAATGGCCCGGTTTCTGAGATTAAACAAGCAGCACGAGGGCCAAACATTGTCATGGGACTCGGTGCTAAAGGCATGACGAAGTTTTCTGTTTCTAGATTTGCACCTAAAATCACTTCTGCACCTGCAAGTGACAAAGGTAATTTTGGTGCAATTCCTGTGGCTTCTGACGGTAATGAAGGGTTAGGAGTAATATTAATCGAGTTGTACATTAACCGCAGATGAATGCTGATAGTTCTTGACAAAATATTAACTCGTAATACCTACCTCGGGAGAGAAGCAAGCTACGTAATTAATAATTCGTAATTCGTAATTCGTAATTACATTTGTAATACCAATTTGAAAAAAGAATGTGACAGATTGTAGGGGCAAGGCAATGCCTTGTCCTCTAGAATAGATTGATATGTTACCAACATTATTTGAATTGGTATAACAGGGTAAACAATTAGAGAACTCCACAGAATGATTGATCCAAAAGCTGTCATTGCGAGCGAAACGGAGTGTAGTGAAGCAATCCCAATATTTTGCGGTTGCTTCATTTAGCTTCGCTACATTCGCAATGACAATTGGGCATTTCTTTTTCTGGAGGTCTCTTACAAATCATTTTGTCATTTGTATTTTCTCATCAAAAACTTAGCCCTACTGTATCAGCACTAGCAACTTTGCTCTCATATGCAAATTTGCGTTTTGGTGTGAACATTTGCAACTACTCTACCCTTTAGCTTACTGAAGCATCAGGGTAGAGAAATGATTAATCAGTGAGAAAGCATTTAGACAAATCCAAACAATAAATTATTTCGCTTCAAGTCGTGACAGTCAACAGTCAACACTCAACAATAGCGATAGAATTTTATTACTTGCCAGTCCCTAATTATCAAGTTTCTCCTGTTGTAGTTTTAGTTCTATTTCCAGTTCTTGCAGGGCTTGGGCTACAACTTGTGCTTGTTCTAATTGTTGATACTCTGTGAATATTTCCCAAGCTTCTTGATAGTAAGCACGCGCTTTTAATAAATTTTGAGGATTTCCTTTTTCTGGTTTTTCAAGGTCATCCGGTAGATTAAACAAGGCGTTAGCTTTGTTAGAAATTGTGTTAGCGTATTCTAACGGTGTATCATGAGAATTACGCACTTTTAATGCTTCATCGTAAGCTGCGATCGCTCTTAAATTATTCTCTACAGGATGGGTACTTTGGAGATATTGCAAAGCATTACCTAAATTATTTTGCAACATCGCGTATTCTCTGGGATTTTCAATTAGGTTTATCTGCTTGAGTGCTGCTTCAAATGTTTGTACAGCTAAACCTTCACACAATTGCTTTTGTTCCATTCCCGTAGAAATTGACAGGTAAGCAATGGCAATATTATTGTGTAAAATTGCGTATTCTTCTGGGTATTTCTCGGAATTAAATACCCGCAATGCATCTTGATAAGCTTTAATGCTATCGGCAATTTGGGCTAAATTAAAAGGCACTAGAGATTGCAACACTAGCCCTAAATTCATCTGTGCTTCCGCTATTTCTTCTTTAGAGGCTAATTGTTGCAAAATTGGTAGTGCTTCTGTATAAGCTGCTTTTGCTTGTAGTAGTAATTCTGTCCCTTCATCAGGAATTGATTTCAAAGCACCAGCTATACCCACCTTAGCCCTAGCTTTTAGTAGCGGATAATCATCCCCACACATTTCGCAAGCTCGTTTATACAGATCAACTGTACTCCATAAATCTTGAGGAGTTTTAGGTTTTTTCTGTAAACCATGTGCCAGTTCAATCAACATTTCGATTTTCTCTTGTGTCGTTGCTGACTCCGATGCAATAGCTGCGATCGCGGCCTTAACTGTTGAATCTGTAATGCTTGGGGTCATCTCAACACGATTGCAATGATGGGTGTACACATAGTTGCAAGTATTTTGTCCTAGAGATGGTCAGTGTAGCTACAATTTATCTCATCGGCTAATTTGCTTCAACTTTAAAGTACTTTACTGCCTCAATTCTCCAAATCACAAGCTTATTTTAATCAAAATATACACAATTTAATTCTTAATTTATATCTTGCGATTATACTGATGCATACGCTACATGATCTTAGTAAATTGATATTAAATGATTATCTGTATTGTTTGATGCAATTGCACAGATTGACAACTAAATAGATTAAATAAATATTATTTATTGAGATATGTTGAGATGTTTATGGACATGGATTGGCTGCGGCGATTCCTTCAATTTTGGTGCATATTATGTTGCGATCGCACCACAATTTTTGGTGTTAATAATACAATACATTTCAGTTAAGTAGTTCGGCGAAATTAAAGATAACTAGCTGAGGCTGTCATTCTGACAAAGTTCTGACTTGGTATTCGCGTAGCGTCTCCGTCAAAAGAGGCAATACGGTCTTCTCCTAAGGGGAGAGAGGTTTCCCCCATGAGCAATTGCCGAAAGGGTTTGCCGACTTGTGGCGACTGCAGTCGAGAAATAATACTTCTTGATCAAATCCCCTATCTTGCAAAGTTCAGTTCGCCAGCTTCCGGCCAACTGAACTTTGCGCTTTATTTATGGGGATTATCTTTTTACTTTTTATTTTTTACTGCTTAATATCCGATTATCCTTTACTATTAGCGAGTTTCATTTTATGCTTAATATGTAATAGTTTTTTCGTAGGTAAGTACGCTTGATTAACGCAATATGTAAAGTTTTGAAGAAGAAAAATTAAAGCTTTTTCAATTTATATTGCTGAATATTGTTATGTTCAATTGCAAACTTACTGAATTACTTATTTAAGGAGCTTTAATGACTCAGCGTATTACCAGTGCTGTCAATTCATTAGTAAATAAACTATCGCGACGCAATGCACTTTTGTGGATTGGTGGTGCAGGATTAGGCACCACCTTTGTAGCAGGAACACAAACTGAAGTGAATGCTCGTGAAAACCAAGATGTGAAACTGGTAAATCCACCAACCCTATATAATGCACCCCAAAATGGCTATAGCCATATAGCTGTTACACCAGCAAGAGCAAAAACGGTTTATATTTCTGGTCAATTTGGTTCAGATTTGCAAGGCAATGTGATTTCTGATGATTATGAAGAGCAGTTGGTACGGGCTTTTCAGAACCTCCGCTTTGCCTTACAAGCGGTGGGTGCCAAACCAGAACATGTAGCTAAAACTACTGTGCTTATAGTTAATCACACCCAAGAGAAATTGATACCGTTAGGACGTGAAATTGCTAATTTGTGGGGGAATAAACCACCAGCAAACACCCTCATCCCTGTTCCTAGGCTTGCACTTGATCGGATGTTATTTGAAATAGATGCTTATGCCGTAATTCCAGAAAAACCAGAGAGCGGAATGTTCCCGTTTTAATACCATTTTGAAAAAAGAAGGCGACAGATGGGTAGGGGCACGGCACCTGTAAAATATTTGATATATCAAAAGATTGTAGATGCCTTGCCCCTACAGCATTACAAATCCCATAAACTGAGCTGATTGGGTGGGCGATCGAGGTTATTCCAAGGTAGGGGAGGAACTGCTACACCATTCTGTTCTAGTAAATTTTGGAAGTGACGGGCTGTGCTGGGCGATCGCTCTTCTATAGGACAATGAACAAAGAAATAAATCTGCACTCCCGCCTGTAACCACTGTTGAATCTGCGTTACCCATTCTTCCATAAACGGCTGATTTACAGGTAAATTTGGATGCGAAATAAAGCGAATGAGGGTAAAAGGTGCTGTGACGCTAAATTGTACTGGTAATTTCGGTTTGCGTCGTTCTGAATTGAGCTGAGGATCATCATCTCCAGTGTAGATGGGGCGCGAGTCTAACAGTACTCTACCAACATTGAGCTTTTCTAACAGCGCCGTCAAATTACTAGCATGAGGTTCCTTAAACCAATCTGGATGGCGAACTTCTAGCGCTAGGGGTGCAACTGTACGTGGCCAAGCTTCTAAAAAAGTAGTCAAATCTTCTATTAATATAGGTGCGTAACTTGGCGGTAATTGAGCAAATATTGGGCCAAGACGCTTACCCAAAGGACGCATTCCTTCCAAAAATTGTAAAGCCGCAGGGATATATGGTTGCAACAAACCTTGATGGGTAATATCACGTGGTAATTTTAAACAAAATTCAAAACCTGGGGGTGTTTCCGTCGCCCAGCGAGTGACAGTTTCCTGGTTAGGAATAGCGTAGAAAGTAGTATTTCCCTCTACAGTAGTGAAGCGGCGACTGTAGAGAGACAGAAACTCAGCTGTGCGAGTACCTGAAGGATAGAGTTCACCCACCCATCCTTTATATGCCCAAACAGCACAACCAATCAGAAATTTTACAGGTTTGTCATTTGTCATTTGTCATTGGGTAATAGGTAATTGGTAATAGGTAATTGGTAATAAACATTTATCTCCCTTATCCCCCTCATCTCCCTTATCCTCCTCATTTCCCCAGTCCCCAATCCCCATTACCCCTTATCCCCAGAGGGGGCCCCGAGTTCCCCAGTCCCCAATCCCCATTACCCAATCTCAAGCAATCGGGAGACAAATAGTAAATTGCGTTTTCCCTGGTTGGGAATAGACTGTAATGCTTCCTTGATGGCGGATTTCGACGATGCGGCGTACTACTTCTAAGCCTAAGCCGGAACCCTTACCAACAGGCTTAGTTGTGAAAAATGGCTCGAAAATTCGTGATTTAATCTCTTGAGGAATACCCGATCCGGAGTCTGTAATTTGGATTTCTACGCGATCGCTATAGGGAGTTGTCACAATTTCTAATATGCCTTTTTCGTTCATGGCATCAATGGCGTTATCAATCAAATTTGTCCACACTTGATTTAATTCGCTGCCATAAGCCCAAATTTTAGGAATATCAGGACTATACGACCTGCGAATTTCTACGCCATTTTTTATTTTGTATGAGAATAATCGTAAAGTATCTTCTAAACCTTCATGTATATCAACTAATTGTCTTGCACCCTGATCTAAATGGGAATAAGACTTCATTGACTGCACCAGTTCCGCAATCCTTTCTGCACCACGTAAGCCACTGCTAATCATAGACATAACTTCAAAGGAAAGGGCTAACCAACGCAAGCCCATAGTGCCCATTTCTGTTTGATCATCTTGCCAGCGTGCAGTTAATTCTTCTAGTGTGGTAATTTCGATACCCCCTTCAGCTAGCGGCCCTGCAAGTTTCCAAGCATCCTCAACACCATAATCTTCTAACCAATCAAGCAATTCATCTTCGCGATCGCTCAATTTCATCGGATCAATCCGCTTGTGGGTAATGCTCTCATAGCCCTCATCTCGGGCTTTAATCCATTGTGCGGTATGTTCTGCATCAACTTGGTGCTGTCCATACACCAGATTCATGCGTTGCAGTTCTAATAATGCCGGGGTGATATCCCGCAAAGCACGAACCAATGCGGCGGCTGGATTATTCAGTTCGTGGGCTAATCCTGCGGCTAGTGTGCCTAACGCTGCCATTTTTTCCCGATTGCGGATGAAGGATTCTAATCCACGCGATCGCTTGGCGACGGTTTTAAAAATCACCTGCTCAAAGTTGCGACACTCATGCAGCAATGTCAGGAAATCTTCACTTGATAGTTGATACAGATGACAGTCAGTCAGGGCGCGTACTGTAACTGGGTTAGGATCGCCTGTCAAGATGGGAATTTCCCCAAAAAAGCTAGGTGCGTCGTGCTGTCCGATGGGCATTTCCATCCCATCACTGCGCCTTGTCAATCCCATTCGCCCAGACAACATAATAAAAAAGCCACGTGCAGGATCGCCTTCGGATACTAAAATTTCATCAGTACTGAGGTCAAGTATTTGAGAGCGATCGCATATCCAATCCAGACGATTCTGTGGCAAAGTTTGAAATAGTTCCAGAGTCAGCAGATCTTCTATACAAAGCATAATTCCGCTACCTTTCGCTAATATTTCTGGAAAGCGGCGGAGAAATAGCAGCCCCGCCGCTTGGGGTTTGTGGCGGGACACCGAAACTTCTTCCCCTCCTGGTGGAGTTTTTCATTAATCAATGCACACACGGAGTCACAGCCTTCCGACAGAATAGTATCATTTTTTCGGATGTGGTCATGGGTAATGAGTAATTGGGGTTTGTCATTCGTCATTTGTCATTTGCTGTTTGTTATTCCCCAATCCCCATTACCCCTTATCCCCAGAGGGGGCCCCGAGTTCCCCAATCCCCAATCCCCAATCCCCAATCCCCATTACCCCTTATCCCCAGAGGGGGCCCCGAGTTCCCAATCCCCAAAAATATTTGTCACCTTCAGACTTTTTGCTACTAAAATTTCAATAATTTATTCTTGGGGACAATTTTTACTTTTATGCCTTGTTCTGCCACTTTAAATCAACTGGTTGAAATTCTTTTAGCCCAGCCTGTCAACTTATCAGCAGCCGCTTTAACACAATTAGGCAGCAGTATCCAAACAGACACTCGGCTGATTAAGCCAGGTGAAGTGTTTGTGGCTTTGCGAGGTGAAAAGTTTGATGGGCACGAGTTTGTTGCTACGGCGATCGCTAAAGGTGCGATCGCGGCTATTGTTGATTTTGATTATGAAAATCCTGGGTTTCCGGTATTACAGGTCAAAAATACTCTAGAAGCCTATCAAAAAATTGCTCGTTGGTGGCGCGATCGCTGGCAAATTCCGGTGATTGGGGTAACTGGTTCTGTGGGTAAAACTACAACAAAGGAACTCATTGCTGCAGTTTTGGCGACAAAGGGACGTGTACACAAGACTTATGGGAATTTTAATAACGAAATTGGTGTGCCGAAAACTCTCCTAGAACTTAGCCCAGAACATGATTACGCTGTGATTGAAATGGCGATGCGGGGTAAAGGACAGATTGCCGAATTAACCCACATCGCCAATCCCACAATTGGAGTGATTACCAATGTCGGCACAGCACATATTGAATTACTCGGTTCCGAAGCGGCGATCGCTCAGGCCAAATGTGAATTATTAGCCGAAATGCCTAAGGATAGCGTTGCTATTCTCAACCAAGATAATCCGCTCTTAATTTCGACATCTGCCAAAGTTTGGCAAGGAAAAGTCATCACCTACGGCTTATCTGGCGGCGATATTTCTGGCGAAATAATTGATCATGAAACACTGGCAATAGAAGATATTCAGCTACCTCTACCCCTCCCTGGTCGTCACAATGTTACAAATTTCTTGGCAGCTTTAGCCGTAGCTAGAGTAGTAGGAATTGATTGGGCATCTTTACAAGCGGGTGTAAATGTAGATATGCCCACAGGGCGATCGCAGCGATTTGCCTTACCCAATGACGTGGTAATCTTAGATGAAACTTACAATGCCGCACCGGAAGCTATGTTAGCAGCGCTGCAATTATTAGCAGACACACCCGGAAAGCGCAAAATTGCAGTTTTAGGTGCAATGAAAGAATTAGGAGAGCGATCGCCACAACTACACCAGCGAGTAGGTGAGGCAGTGCAAAAGTTGAAATTAGACGGCTTATTAGTCTTAGTCGATGGACAAGATGCCGAAGCGATCGCCAAAAGCGCCGAAGGCATTCCCTCTGAATGCTTTACCAGCCATGCGGAATTAGTAGCCAGATTAAAGACATTTGTCCAAGAAGGCGATCGGTTATTATTCAAAGCTGCCCATTCCGTCGGACTAGATCGAGTTGTCAATCAATTGCGTGCGGAATTCGCCAATTGAAACTTGTAGTCATCCCAGCAATGGATAACAGGTAATAAAGAATTGCTAATGGCTAAAGGTGCAAATTAGTCATTAGCTTTTTACTTTTAAAGATGAGCATCGGGCATGGGGCATGGGGCATGGGGCATGGGGCATTGGTAATTGGTGTTTGGTGTTGGGTGTTTGTGATTTCCCCTCATTTCCCCTATCCCCAGTCCCCAGTCCCTAGTCCCCAATCCCCAATCCCCAACCTCCTACCAAAATGAAACCGTATACTCCCAAGCTGGGGTAGCATACGGTGTGATTAATGTTATACTTGATTTTCTGATTACCAGAAGTTTATAATAGTATAATTTATACCAGTAAATAAGCTTACTGAATTTTTTTATCCATTTTCTCTATTTGGGGAAAGTTTTCCTGTTCGCTATTTGTATTTTGCTGAGTAATAGCAAGCATACTTAAGAGAATGATACCTCCCACAGCCATTGCTACTACAGGACGCTTTAGGAAGACGAAATCTCGGATAATTCTCGCTAAAGGGCTGCTTTGGCGGCGTAGTGACGAAGAGATCATCATCTGTTTCAGCGTAAACGGATCGCGGACGTAATGACCGCTTTGGCAAACTACAAGTTTTTCTTGGCAATAAGGACAACTAAACAAGCCAATGCACGTCTTGATTTTTTTCGGCGTGGCATTTCTTTGGCAAATTGGACAAGTAACATAATGATTATCAAAAGTGTGTATATTCATTTAGTACTACCGCCTAGTCCATTGACTCGCTCTATAAACAATAGTTATATTGAATTCCCGATCAATACTTAGTAGACTCACGCTTGTGAACTGACATCAGTCATTAATCATACATATAGTGTACTTCTTACTCAGGATGGTTATTATAGTCGCACCACGAGTATAGCTAGATTTAGTAAAAGATGACTTCTCATTACTGTCTAACCTGGCTTAAACACCAAGTCCATATCTAGCGTATTTTTTTCCTGAGAAGGAGTTCTGACTGAATAGCACTGCACCACCGCTAGTTGACCATTAAATAATAATTCTGTCCTATTTAACCATTCTCCTCATCAAAATTTTGCACAGTGAAATTTTTTTAACTAAAAATTTGTAAATTAACCTGATCGAGCATACTTGTCTGGTTGCTAAATCATGGCTCACAATGAGAAGTAACAGATAAAAATTTAAATTTTTTCTTACATTTACCTGGCCGCTCAATGACTCTCTTGCCTCCTACTGAACTGAGGAAGGTAACGGAAACACCTGCCTTTCCTTCTGTGACTACTCGCTTGGCTCACTTAATTAACCGTTTTCAACCATCCATAGAAACCGTGGTGCTACTTTTAGCAGTATTAATTGGTAGCGGTACGGGTATGGGTGTAGTGACCTTTCACTATTTAATCCAGCTAATTCACGATTTGATGCTGGAAAATTTTATGGGCACTATTGGGGTCTGGGGTGCTTGGACTTTAGCTTGTGTTCCCACAGTTGGCGGCTTGATTGTTGGTTTGATGCGCTGGCGCACTCAAGATTTTGGCCCTGGACTTTCATCTTTGATTGCAGCTTCTCAGGGCAAAGAAATTCGGCAGCCATTACGTCCAGTCACCAAAATGTTAGCAGCATCTGTGTCTTTGGGGAGTGGTGCTTCGTTGGGGCCTGAGGGGCCGAGTGTAGAAATTGGTGCCAATTTTGGGATGTTATTGTCTCTAGTTTTACAAGTATCCCAAGAGCAACAGCGTTTGCTTTTGAGCGCTGGTGCAGCGGCTGGTTTAGCAGCCGGCTTTAATGCTCCCATTGCAGGAGTGTTTTTTGCTTTAGAAGTGGTGATGGGCGCTACATCTTTTGCCACCTCTGCTGTCAGTGTGGTGTTGTTAGCCGCAGTGGTAGCAGCGTTAATTGCTCAAATTGGTTTAGGCGCACAACCTGCTTTTGCTTTACCTGTATATCAAGTCCGCAGTCCTTTTTTAGAGTTGCCAATTTATTTAGGTTTAGGCTTAGGAGCAAGTTTAGTTTCCCTAACTTATACAGAATCAATGCGGTTAGCAAAAGCCTGTTTTGCTGGGCGCATTCCCATGTTGGGCTTTGTAGGAAGAATTCCTAAGCCCATACATCCAATTATTGGTGGGGTAATTGTCGGCGTAGTAGCTATATATTTTCCCCAAATTTTGGGCATTGGTTATGGCACTGTCCAGGCCATGCTGCAAGATGTGGAGTTTTCTCTACCTTTATTAATGATACTTTTAGTCATCAAATTGCTGATGACGGCAATTTCTGCTGGTAGTGGTTTTGTCGGTGGTGTATTTGCTCCCGCGATGTTTCTGGGTGCTTCTTTTGGTTCAGCTTATGCCAAAATTGTCGCTGCGATCGCTCCTACAATTGGCGCACAAATGGCTGCACCTCCCGCTTATGCAATGGTAGGAATGGCCGCAGTTCTAGCTGCTAGTGTCAGAGCGCCCTTAACATCAATTATTATGCTATTTGAATTAACCCGCGATTACCGGATTGTTTTACCTTTAATGGCGGCGGTGGGTTTAAGTGTTTGGTTAATAGAACGAATCAAGCCAAATTTTAATTCTAATTCTAATCTGCAACAAATCGGTCTTTCGGAATTAAAAGATGAGAAGACAGATATGTTGCAGGAAATTTTAGTAGAAGATGCCATGCTAACTTGTCCGAAAAAGTTGCCGACAAAGTTAGGAGTATTAGAAGCCGCAAAGGAGATGCTGCGCGATCGCTGCTCTAGTGCTTTAGTAATTGATGAACTTGAGCAATTAGTTGGTATTATCTCTCTAGAAGATATTAACCGTAACCTCCGCCTTTGGCAAAATTACCAGAATTTGCCAACTGAAATTCAGAGTAATTTATCTAGCCAAACTCTTTTCGATATTTGTACCACTGAAATTCTTTATGCTTGGAGGGATGAACCCTTATCTGAAGCTTTAGACCGCATGGCGCTTCGAGGTTTGCATCAGTTACCAGTGGTAGCAAGAGACAACCATGAGCGCATTTTAGGTCTACTAGAAAGGGAGCAAATTGCCTTAACCTGTAATTTAACAGTCACAGGTAAGGCACTGCACCAATGTTTAGCAATGATGTCTACAACAGATGTAGTTATTAATCATTAATTGACATACTCACCGACCTGAAGGTGCGGTGATTCTTGACGGCTCACAGCAACCAGCTACCGAAGTAGTCTTATGGTCGATCCCCGTCCGTTTAAGGTCGTGCCGATGCCCTATGCCGACCATTTCTATATTCTGTCAATAGAAGGCTGAAGTGAGAAGTATAAAGTATGAGGTATATTTGTTTAGGCTACCCTACTCTAAGTCGCAGCCAGACAAGTATTCAGCCTTCAGCCTTCTTCCTTGACTCTTGATGTTAACTATATTATTAAGCAGTAGCTTCTATAGCTTCCAGGTCTTCCCTATCTTCTGGATCTACCTGTCTCAGACGAATGTGCTTTTTACCTAAAGTGATGAGAAACTCATCGCCTGGTTTAAGATTCATTTGTTTTGTGTAGGCGGAACCTATCAGCAAGTTCCCATTTGATTGCACACTAATTCTATAGCTGGCGCTACGTCCACCACGACCATTAGCACTAGGAGAGCTATCTAATTGAATGCCTTCAGCATCAATTAAGGCATTCAAGAACTTCATCATATTGACGCGCTCTATACCATTTTTGGTAACGGTATAGTAGCCGCACTTCTTAGCCTTCTCTTCTTTGCTCTCGTTCTCTAGCTCTTTAACTTTTTTGAGCAGATCTTCACCAACTAGGGGTTCAATTTTTTTCTGTTTAGCCATCAACTTAGGTCGAAAACGAATGTTTGAAGTGTTTGAATCGATTTTATTTTAGCTGACATTGAGCTAGTAGGAACAGAATCCTTTAGTTTTTATTTCAGCCTTGCCAAGTATATTACATTCATAGGCAAAATTGTTACTTGATTTCTAAATATTGCTAAAACAATTTATTTTCTAGAATGGTGTCTATACTGATAACTATATATATAGTTTCTGAATTACTGGTAGACTATAGTTGTTTAAGTTTTCTAAAGTAGCGCAAAAAAAACTTGTCTACTTGTCAATATGGATAATTGGGGTACAGAATGATAAGCAAAACTGATCCTTAGTCATTAGTCATTAGTCAATGGTCATGAAAAAACAACTGACAACTGACAACTGACAACTGACAAATCAAAAAATCCAGCATGAAACTAACAACGAGAGGACATTATAGTGTGAAAGCGATGCTCGATTTAAGTTTACAGCCAGCTTATGGGCCTGTATCTGTAAGAGCCATTGCTAAACGCCAAGATATTCCTGCTCCTTATCTAGAAAAATTATTAATAGAAATGCGTCGTGCTGGTTTAGTAAAATCAATTCGCGGCAGCATTGGTGGATACCAATTGGCAAGAGAGCCTGCCAAAATATCTATAGGACAAATTTTAGAATCTGTAGGTGAAACGATTACTTATTTGCCTAACCATACTCCAACATCAGCACAAGCTGAAGATTGGGTAACATTTTCTCTTTGGCAGAGACTTAACCAAAAGCTGAAAGAAGCTTTATATAGTATTACCCTAGCTGATCTTTATTACGATGCTCGGAGTTGGCAGGCTTCTTTGGGAGAAGAAGCTAATTTTGTAGTTTAGTCAACAGTCAAAAGTCTATATTCCAGAGCCACAATACCAGAGTCAGAATATTTATGCTTGACCCTTGAGTAGAGACGCGATTAATCACGTCTCTCCAACTTTTGACTCTTGACCAATGACTCACAACATTTATATCTTGATTTTTGCTGCATTTTTAGATTATCTAATTGGCGATCCTTGGGGTTGGCCTCATCCAGTGCAAGTAATGGGGTGGGTAATTTCTCACCTTTCCAAACTGTCTCTGAAATATTGTCATGATTCTCTAACACAAAGAATTGCGGGAATTTTCCTCTGCATCTTTTTAATAATTGGTAGCGGACTTGTTGGCTGGTTAATCATTCAAAGTGCTAAGTGGTTGCATCCACTGTTGGCAATTGCTTTAGAAAGTATTCTTTTAGCTAGTTGTTTTGCTGGCAGAAGTTTGAGAACCGCATCTGTTACTGTCTTAAAACCTTTAACCGGAGGAAATTTAGCAGAGGCTCGTGATATTTTAAGTAATTACGTTGGCCGCGATACTAAAAATCTTTCCGAAGCAGAAATTTTGCGCGCCATTCTAGAAACGGTAACTGAGAATGCTACTGATGGGGTGATGGCTCCGCTATTTTTTGCAATTGTGGGAGGATTCATTCCCTTTGTAGGATCTGTGCCTTTAGCTCTAGCATATAAAGCCAGTAGTACTCTAGATTCAATGGTGGGCTATAAGGAAGCACCATACACTTATTTAGGTTGGTTTAGTGCGCGGTTAGAAGATTACCTGACATGGGTTCCTTGCCGCTTAACAGTAATCACATTGGCGTTATTATCAGGGAAACCTTTATATGTTTGGCGGATTTGTAGCCGAGATGCAATTATCGATCCAAGTCCCAATTCTGGCTGGAGTGAATGCGCCTATGCAGCAATTTTAGGCGTACAGGTAGGCGGGACAAATTGGTATCACGGCGTAGCTAAACACAAACCATTGCTGGGAGATAACATTCATCCCATCACTCCCAAAAGTATTGAATCGGCTTTGCAATTAACTAGATATTGCTTTTTACTGTGGATAGGGGTTGCGATCGCTCTATTCTTTCTACTGCTAAACAGGTAATGATGAATATGGGGCATTGGGCATTGGGCATTGGGCATTTGTCATCTGTGGTTTCCCCCCTGCTCCCTACTCCCTGCCCCCTTGCCTTATTATCTCCTCTTGCCTCAAATGTCTGGTATCATGCATTACTCAGGGGTATCGGTCTATGGTTATGTCTGTAAAAGTAGTTGAAATTCTCTCATCAGAAGAACTTCGTCGGACTGTAAATCGTCTTGCTTCTCAAATTGTGGAGAGGACGCGTGATTTATCTGAGCTAGTACTCTTAGGTATTTATACCAGGGGTGTATTTTTAGCAGAATTATTGGCACGTCAGATTGAGACATTGGAAGGTGTATCTGTAGAAGTGGGAGCATTGGATATTACGTTTTATCGAGATGATCTTGACCAAATTGGGTTACGAACTCCAGCCAAAACTGATATTCCTTTTGACCTCACAGGTAAAACAGTTGTGCTTGTAGATGATGTCATTTTTAAAGGTAGGACAATTCGTGCTGCTTTAAATGCAGTCAATGAGTACGGTAGACCGGAGGTAATTCGTTTAGCTGTTTTGGTAGATAGGGGCCATCGTGAAGTTCCCATCCACCCAGATTTTATTGGTAAGCAGCTACCTACTGCTAAAGAGGAGATTGTCAAAGTTTATTTCCAAGATTCGGATGGAAAAGATGCTGTAGAGTTAATTGCAAATTAGTTATCAGTCAAGGGTTAAGGTAAGGCAAAACAATAAATTATCCAATCTTTAACTACACTTCGTTAATGCAAAATTTTTGAGATGATTGGCGGTGCGTTAGGCTTTACCTAACGCACATTTGTATCTGAAGAACTTAATTACACCGATACCACGATGCGATCGCATCGTGCAACCAAGCATTGCTGATTACACCAGATAACCACATCTGGTATGGCAAAGTCTGTTGTGATGGCTGAATAGCAAATGCGGATTTAGCAATTGAAAACTTACAACAATTCGCCAATGGTGTTGAGAAATGGCAAAAAATGACTGTGATTTCGATAACATTAGGGACGACAGACGCTTTCAAATTGTGGTAATGGATGATATGTAGCTTTTCTCATCCAGATGAACTACCAATTTCTCAACGTTTAACTTTTCTTTCTCTGTGCTTGGTAGTGAATGACCTTTGAAAACACTCTGCGTCCCTTGGCGCTGACTTTGTGTGACTCTGCGTTAAAAAACTCTACGACAAAATACACTCAATCAACAACAGCTTAATCTTCAATTGATTTTGCTGGAACTTCCACCGCTGTGACATCAATTGTGCCATCAGGGGTAAACCTACGAAAATGACCACTTTGCACTAACAACTGCTCTCCACAGTTAGGACATTGTAACTGGCTGTTATTTAAACCTGTAAATTCATATCGACATACAGGACATTGATCAACAACCAAGTTACGTTGTAGCCACCAGCGAAACCCAAAGAATGCAATTACGGGTGCCAATAGCAACAACCCAACAATAAACAGTATCGAATTAACCAACCAACCCAGGCCTAAGGATGCTAGCAACCAAGTAACTGCTAACACAGTGAGCCAAGGGCGAAGATTTTCAAGCAAAGGAAAAGATTTAAGGCTCATTTTTAAAATGTCATGTTGCTCTATTTCTAGGATAGCGAGTTTGGGGATGAGGATGATGAGGCGGATGAGGGGGATGAGGAAGCTGGGGAGAAATAATTAATGACAAACCCCAAACACCCAATTACCAATTACTCATTACTATGCCCAATGCCCCATGCCCCATTCCCATTAAATTAACTCTTGTAACCGCTTTTGCAAAGCATTCATCCCAAAAAGTGCGATCGCTTGTTGTCGTAGCCAATCGCCATCACAACGTTGGTCATGGCCTGTGAGTATTTCTATACAAGCTGCGGCTACAGCATTGGGATCGCGGTGGGGAACTCGCCAGCCGAGTTGTCCATCCTGTAAGGGGTCTGCTGAACCATCATCATCGCCAGATAGTACGGGTACACCACAAGCCATTGCTTCTAAATAAACAATGCCAAAGCCTTCTTGGGAAGGCATAATGTAGGCATTAGCCAGGCGGTAATGTGCTATTAGTTCTTCTGTGGGAACGAAACCTGCAAAAATTACGCGATCGCTGACACCTAAATCTTGTGCAAGTTGCGCTAATCTTGGTTGATCGTCGCCACGCCCAATGACTAAATATTTAACTTCTGGGAACACCTCAAGGATTTGCGGTAAGGCGCGAATTGTGACATCAACGCCTTTGTAAATATCGCCCGACCATAGCCGCGCTACAGTCATTAACACTCTGGCATCATTTAAACCATACTTGGCAATCAGTTCTGGTTGCTTTTCACCTGGTGTAAATTTATTCCCATCAATTGCACAAGGCAGTATTTTTACTATATTAGGGTCGATAAAATTAGCCGCACAGCTGCGATCGCGACTGTAACGGCTAATTGTCCAAATCCCTGATGCCGATGTGAGTGCGTGACGTTCCTTACTATTAAGCGGTTCCCAAACTTCTTTACCGTAAGTGAGGACAGTGTAAGGAATTCCTAAAGGTTGGCAAAGAGTTTGTATCAGTTTTGTTAACAGGATGTGACCACAAAAAACATGCTGGGGACGATGTAATAATAAACACTTCAGCAAGGCAGCTGTCATTTTCAATCTGCCGAATTGGGGAGAGTTACTTTGAAAACCATAAAATTTTAAATTTTCCGATTCCCAGAGATTTGAGACATTTGGCCTATCTCGCAGTACAAATACTTCTGCTTTGTAGCCTGGACTCAATCTCTGATAGGCGTGAAAAATATCCTTGACATAGGACTGAATCCCACCTTCGTGTACAAAAATTTCTAAGAACACGAATACATGGTTGGTTTTTTGGGGAAATTTATGAGTTAAATTAAGATTTTCGCCCACTGTACCTGTGCAATTACGTATGTTTATGGCTCATCCAGTTGTAACATATACCACATTTGTTTAGGTTAAACCTCACAGGAAAGCATAAATTCCAAGCACAGAGGTGTTTTTGGGCATATTCTGTTAAGTTGCTAAAATTATGCACCCTGAAATTTACATTCAGGGTGCTTTGGCTGGATTTTCACGTTTGTTGTTCTAGCTTGTCAAATTCCCATTAATTAATAATTTGTACTAGATGGCAATGACAAATTATTAATTAAGAATTCTTTAATGCTGACCATCTAGAGAATATTTAACGATCAGCAAACAATTTCTGTTTTCTGTAGCGCGTTCGTAGACAACACGGTCAGCCAAGCGTCTCAGAAGGAACCATCCGTATCCTCCTACTTGAAGAGTACCTGGCTCTGGCTCGGCGATCGCATCGGGATTAAAAGGTTTGCCATAATCCCAAATTCTCATTTCCAATCTGTCAATCCACAAGCTGACTTCAATATCTATGCCTGTTTCTGGTGGTAAAGCAGAATGAGCATGACGCACTGCGTTAGTGAAGCCTTCTGCTAATGCTAAGTTCAGGCGATAAAGCTGAGTTTCTGACCAGCCAAGTTGATACAAATGTTGCCGACAAAATTTCTCAAACCATTGTTGCACGTGGTTGAGGAGCTTGAGATCGCTCTTCACCGTCAGATGGTCTTGCTGCATGGTGCTAAGCATTGACCTTGACTTAAATATAAGTAAGTGATCGGTAGGTAACAAATGCGTCTCTTTATGGTATTTGTGAGATTTCTGATTTTGGAATAGCTATTAAGTCCAAAACTAAATATCCACGATGCAACCTGGATGAGGAAAAGTGCTGAGTCATAGAAGTGCAGATTTAAGGAAACCTTATCTCTAACTTCTCGCTGAGTGCTGAATGCTGAGTAATAGCTCACGACTTAAGTCTTCCTAAGTACTAAGTACCTAGTTTATCAAAACTCATTACTCAAAATTCATTACCCATGACTCAGCACTCATCAAAGAGTACTGTTTTTTCTGACTGAATTAGAACAATCCTAAGGTCAAGGATTTATCTAATGGTAAAGCAGCACCAATACCTAGCCACAGAGTTACAAGTGTTCCAAATAGGAAAACTGTGGTTGCAACTGGACGACGGAAGGGATTTTGGAACTTATTGACGCTCTCGATAAAAGGAACGAGGATAAGTCCTAGGGGTACTGAAGCCATTGCTAATACTCCTAACAGTTTGTTAGGAAGCGATCGCAAAATTTGGAATACAGGGTATAAGTACCACTCAGGTAAAATTTCCAATGGTGTCGCAAAAGGATTCGCTGGTTCACCGTTCATTGCTGGATCTAGTACTGCTAGAGCCACAATACAAGCGAAAGATCCCATGATAACGATGGGAAAGACGTAAAGTAGGTCATTAGGCCAAGCTGGTTCACCATAGTAGTTATGGCCCATGCCTTTGGCGAGTTTGGCTCTGAGGATAGGATCGCTCAGATCGGGTTTTTTCTGTGTTGACATTTTTAAATATGCTCTCCTGCTTAAGTTGAGTTAAAGCATTGGTAAAAGCCTTGAGCTATCAGGTAAACCTCAACAGCAGCCAGATGCCAGTAGGGTTTTACAGCTTTCAGCTTCTGATATCAAGTTTTTGTTGTTCTTGTTCATCAGTTTAAAACAAACAACTCTAGCTTGAAAGCTGTGGGGTAGGGGATAGGGTAAGGATTCAAGGTTGAGGTTTAAGTAATAGCTTCAATTACTGAGTCCTGAGTTATGAGTCAAAATCTGAGCTTCCATGACCAATTACCCATTACCCATTACCCCTTTCCCCATTTTGAAACTGAATGCAGTTTAGCTGTTAGCGTTTTGGCTGAAATTACAAGGGCCCAGAAATGCCTTGTTTGCGGATCATCAAGAAGTGGAACAGCATGAAGACCGCAATCAACCACGGCAGAACGAATGTGTGGGCGCTGTAGTAGCGGGTCAGGGTCGCTTGGCCGACGCTAGAACCACCACGTAGCAAGTCAGAAATCAGCACACCAACTACAGGAATTGCTTCGGGAACGCCGCTCACGATTTTCACAGCCCAGTATCCCACTTGATCCCAAGGTAGTGAGTAGCCTGTCACGCCAAAAGAAACTGTGATTACGGCTAGGATCACACCACTTACCCAGGTTAATTCGCGGGGCTTTTTGAAACCACCAGTCAGGTAAACCCGAAAGACGTGCAAAATCATCATCAACACCATCATGCTGGCAGACCAGCGGTGAATGGAGCGAATTAGCCAGCCGAAGTTTACTTCTGTCATGATGTACTGCACTGAGGAATAAGCCTCAGCTACAGTTGGCTTGTAGTAGAACGTCATGGCAAATCCAGTCGCAAACTGGATGAGAAAGCAAACCAGGGTAATGCCACCTAAGCAGTAGAAGATGTTGACATGGGGAGGAACGTACTTGCTTGTGACATCATCAGCGAGTGCTTGAATTTCCAAGCGTTCCTCAAACCAGTCGTAAACGTTGGCCATACAATCTCAAGTTCCTAAAAAATCGGTTGCGGTTGATCAATCTACGAAGTTCTAAGCGGAGGAAGCCTCCGCTCAGACTTCTCTCCCAATTAACAATTTTGGGATTTTAGCAAAGAGGATTTTAGTCGTTTGCTTTTAAGGCTTCAGAGTGATAAGACTTTTAATAAACTTAACACTCTGTAAACATGTGATGTATTGCGTTTTTGGGGCAAACCAACACGACAAATTATGGACACAAAGTAGATCTTATCGTGTGTTGAGTGGGATATACGCTAATCAGCTGACTTAACAACTTGATTAAGACTAATGCACCACTTCTATAAAAAAAGTAACATAATCGAGAGATAGATTTCATCAAAAACAAAGCAACTGGGCAGTTCTAGGCAATTTGGGTTGAGGTGGAATTCAACATGGGCTTGTTCATGGACAAAAAGATTTGGCGACGCGGATTATCATTGCTAATGGCAGTTTGGTTGGCACTAGGCACATTTATCCAACCAGCTGGGGCTTTAACTGAGGAACAAAAATTAATATCGGAAGTTTGGCGAATTGTCAATCGTAATTATTTAGATGAAACGTTTAATCATCAAAATTGGGCGACGGTGCGGCAAAAAGCTTTGGAGAAACCGCTAAAAAATCAGGAAGCAGCTTATGCAGCAGTTCAGAATATGCTCAAAAGCTTGGACGACCCCTTTACCCGCTTTTTAGACCCAGAACAGTATCGTAGTTTACAGGTCAATACTTCTGGAGAACTTACAGGGGTGGGCTTGCAAATTGCCTTAGACCCCAAAACTGGGAAGTTGGAAGTGGTAGCACCAATCGCGGGTTCGCCGGCAGATAAAGCGGGAATTCAGCCACGCGATCGCATTATTAAAATCGAAGGCATTTCTACAGAAAATCTTACATTGGACGAAGCCGCAGCGAAAATGCGCGGGCCGATTGGCAGCCTCGTGACATTATTAATCGAGCGAGACGGGACACAAGAGCAGGAAATTAGGGTAGTGCGCGATCGCATTGCTTTAAATCCTGTAATCTCAGACTTGCGCGTTACCCCACAAGGTACGCCCATTGGCTATTTACGTCTGAATCAGTTTAATGCCAATGCCTCAATGGAACTGGCACACGCCATTAATAGTTTAGAAAAAAAGGGCGCGGCTGCCTACATTCTCGATTTACGCAATAATCCCGGTGGGCTACTGCAAGCGGGAATTGAAATTGCCCGCCTGTGGTTAGACTCTGGCACCATCGTCTACACCGTCAATCGCCAAGGCATCCAAGGCAGTTTTGAGGCATTTGGCCCCGCACTCACATCAGACCCATTAGTTATTCTAGTCAATCAAGGAACTGCCAGTGCCAGCGAAATCCTCGCCGGCGCGCTCCAAGATAACGGTCGTGCCACATTAGTTGGCGAAACCACCTTTGGTAAAGGCTTAATTCAATCCTTGTTTGAGTTATCCGATGGTTCCGGCTTGGCAGTCACAATCGCGAAGTACGAAACCCCCCAACATCGAGATATTAATAAATTAGGTATAAAACCAGACAAAGTCATTCCCTTAGACACAATTACCCGCGACCAAATTGGCACAGAAGCCGATCCACAATATCAAGCAGCAGTAGAATTGTTGACGAATAATCCTGTAGTTGTGGGGATGGGGAATAGGGAATAGGGCATGGGGCATGGGGCATGGGGTATGGGGCATGGGGCATGGGTAATGGGTAATAGGACTAACGCATTGACAGAATGATAAAATAATGCGTTAAGAAAAAAGTGTTGTCTACAAATAGGTATCGGACAATCAGAGAAATCAGTAAACTCTCAACAGCACAATGCAATCTGGAACATTACACTCTATTTTTGTTATCGGAACCGAAGCATGGAGGATGCAGTAGGTTAGCAGAAATATTGGGGAATGTTTCACATGATAGTGTGAACCGTTTTTTGTTGAGGGAGAGATACGCTCCCTATGATTTGTTCAGTACGGTAAAGACTATTATTAACTTGACAGGAGGGATTTTAAGTGTAGACGACACAGTCATAGAAAAACTGTACAGTAATCCAAAATATGCAGAATTAATCGGTTATTTTTGGTCAGGTAAATATCATAAAAGTATCAAAGGGATAAATTTAATTACGCTGTATTACAGCGACATACATGGAAGCTCAGTACCAATAAATTACAGAATATACGATAAAAAGGAGGGGAAAACGAAGAACGATTATTTCCAAGAGATGCTAATTGAAGTAATTGATTGGGGTGTAAAACCAAGGCTAGTAACAGGAGATAGTTGGTACTCAGGAGTAGAAAACTTAAAATTTTTAAGAAACCAGAAATTGGGTTTTCTATTTGGGGTTGAGAAAAATAGAACTGTCTCTAATGAACCAGGAAAGTATTGCCAAGTAAGTGGTTTAGAGATTCCTGATGAAGGGTTGGTAACTCATCTGAGAGAATTTGGATTTATCAAATTGTTTAGGAAAGTCTTCAAAAAAGAAGACTCTAGACATTATATATTGTATCTACCAGATGCTGAAGCTCTTCAGCAAATAACTCGCAGTGAATTTGTGACAATTCATGATACTCATTGGGGAATAGAAAGTTTTCACAGAGCAATAAAACAAGTATGTGGAATTTGTCGATTTATGGTGAGCCAGTGCGTTGGGCGGGTCTCCCGACTTGAAGCAACTGGCGAACCCGTAAGGGTTAGAGATAGCCATGCAATTAAAACACACATATTTTGCTCACTTCAAGCATTTGTTCGTTTAGAGCTAATGCGGTCTGAAAACATCATTTCTAATTGGTATGAATTACAAAGAAACTTGTTTACTTTAGTTGTGCGTGATTATATTGTGGACAATCTCACCAATACTTGTGCTGCCTAGTACACATCAATAATATTTTTTGTCAATGCGTAAGTCCTAGGTAATAATAATTTCCCTTTTTTTCCTTTTCCCCTTTCCCCTTTTCCCCCTCATACCCAATCCCCAGTCCCCAATCCCCAGTCCCTAATCCCCAGTCCCTAATCCCCAGTCCCTAAATCCAAAGCCGCAAGACTCTGATAAGCTTGAGCGATCGCACCTTTGCCTCTCAAGAAACCAATATTCGCGCCAGGGCAGATGTACTGTAGGGTTTCTGGTGTCAAGCGTTCTAATAAATTTTGAAGACTTTTAATTTGCCTTGGCCAGTGAAAGGTTTTGGCTGTCCGTAATAATACTGGCTCACCCTTGAGATTGGGAACTATGTGACGACCGGAAAATAAGACTCCACCGAATTGATTGTAGTAAAGGCAAGATGAGCCAGGAGAATGGCCTGGTGTCCAAATTACTTGGGCGGTTGCATCTAACGTTAGTTCCCGCCCAAAGCTGGTGACGGTTAATCCTGGTAATAAATAAGCTTCTTGCTCTTGAATGACAACCTCGCAGCCTAAAGCTTGCTGGATTTCTGCTGTCTTCCCAATAGCACCACGGTGGGTGATGACTAGCCAACGTACGCCGCCATGCGATCGCAAGAAATCTAAATTTGTTGGCTCGAAAGCAGGACAATCAATCAGGATATTACTTTCATTTCTTACAATAAAATAAGAGGTTCCCCCTAATGTGTCCCGATTGGGCGGAAATGCAAAAATATTTTGCGCGAAGTCCGAGCGGAGGTTTCCTCCGAGTAGAACTTCGTCAGAGAGCACAGCCCTTGGTGGCTTAACTGTATGATTTGGCTGTTGGGGTAAGGGGCACATAAGAAAAAACCGAAATTGAGGAGTTGTCTAATCATTTGGTTACAGAGTTCAACATCTTGAAGCCAGCAGCTTAAGAGTGAACAATTGCTGTTAACCGTTGAAGAAAAAATAGGGGTTTTTATAGTCTGGCTAGTAGTGAAGGCTGTGGTGCTAACGCTACAGGTGGGACGTTTTTTCAAAATCACTGAAGAGCAAATGACATTTTGGTTTCTCCTTCTACTGGGACTAGCTACTTATCTGATGGTGCAGCGTGTCGTCGCCCATAGCACCCGGACACCTGTCTGGTTATTATGGTTGGTTTTAATGACACCAGCATTTTTGTTGACCGGATGGACGCTAATGTATGGTACGAAACAAGCGCCACCCTCATCACTGATTCTCTGGTCATCGATCATCTGCGTTCTGTTATACTGGCTGTTATTTCAATGGGGACGGCGAACACCTATAGATAAACAGACGGAACCCCAAGCCATTGAATCACAATCGGTTATTAATCCTACCGCAGAACCTGCAAAAGTGCGTCCCATCGAGCCAACGGAAGAAACCCAGCTGCGAAATTGTTTTCCCTGGTCTACTTACTACATTCAAAACATTGAATACCGACCCCAAGCTGTCATCTGTAGGGGTCAATTGCGAACGACACCAAGCCAAGCCTACCAACAAATTAAGTCTAATATCGAAGCCCAATTTGGCGATCGCTTTTTGTTGATATTCCAAGAAGGGATAAATAGCAAACCTTTCTTTGTCTTGGTTCCCAATACTCAGGCGGCTAAATCTGTAAATTCTGCTAAGGGCGAACAAATAACGCGCCCAGGATTAGCATTGTTGCTTTTAGTAGCTACCTTGGTTACTACTACCTTAATAGGGACAAGAATTGCTGGTGTAGATGTAAAAGCGCTACAAGCTGACCCTAATATGTTTCTTCAGGGATTGCCTTATGCTTTTGCATTAATGACAATTTTGGGCATCCATGAACTAGGACATTATCTAACAGCTAGGTATTACAAAATCCGCTCCACACTGCCTTATTTTATTCCTGTGCCTTTTTTCTTAGGCACATTTGGCGCATTTATTCAGATGCGGAGTCCTATACCTAATCGCAAAGCTTTATTTGATGTCAGTATTGCAGGCCCAATTGCGGGTTTTATTGCCACCTTACCAATATTAATTTGGGGTTTAGCACATTCTGAGATAGTTCCTCTCACGGAAAAAACCAGTATCTTAAATCCTGATGCCCTCAATCCCAAATACTCCATTTTATTAGCGCTACTGTCGAAATTAGCACTAGGAAATGCCTTAAACGCACAATCAGCAATTGACTTACATCCTGTTGCAGTCGCAGGCTTTTTAGGGTTAATTGTCACCGCCTTAAATTTGATGCCAGTTGGACAGTTAGATGGTGGTCATATTGTTCATGCTATTTTTGGGCAAAGAACTGCGATCGCAATTGGTCAAACAGCTCGTTTATTGTTGTTACTGCTGTCTTTAATCCAATCTGAATATTTATTCTGGGCAATTATTTTATGGCTCATCCCCTTAATTGATGAACCTGCACTTAATGATGTCACCGACCTAGATAATGGGCGTGACATATTAGGTTTAATATCAATGGCTTTGTTAGTCATAATTGTCTTGCCACTCCCCCAATTAATGGCGAATTTGTTGCAGATTTAAGAGTGGAATAATGCTTAATTAAGCAAACATATTTGCAAAATTCGCTGCTCATAACCCCGGCTTCTTCAAGAAGCCGGGGTTCTAAATATTGCCAAATTCAGTAAACTTCTAAACTATATTTTTCAAATTTTGTAATTACGAATTACGAATTACTATGAAATTCCAAAACTTTGCTTTTACCAGGATTCATTAATCCATAGGGGTCAACCATTTCTTTAAATTTTAGCTGTTCGGGGTCAATGACTTTTCTGCCGCCATCTTCAATAATATATGTGTGAGGATTGGCAATCATTACACCCTGCGCTTCGTGGTAGCGGATAATTTCATTAAGACGTTCTTCTGTGGTGTAACGAACAAGTTGTAAAGCACCAGCAATCACAGCACCTCTGACGCGGAAAAATTCTAAATGCATCATCACTTCATCACCAAAATGATGATACATATGCTCAACTAATTGCAAACTCGTATCGGGTGGAAAGATACTTTGTAAATAGGTAATTGAAGTATCTACAGTGCGGGCGTGTAATGTTGTGTGGTTCCAAGTAAATTCGGCTAAATGAGTGCCTTTAGCTGCATCTTGCGCGGGTTTTTGATAAGTAATTTCTCCGCCATATTGTTGGACTAATCCTGGTAAAAATTCTAAACTCGGTTCAGCAACCATTAAAAATGCCGGGTGCTTACCTTGGGGAATGTATTCATGTAAAGCATGGAAATATTGGGGAATAGGTGATGCAAATATACTAATTAATTTCTTCATCATGCCATCAGCAATCCCCAGGGCATAGCCAAACTTCGCTGCTGTCATGAAGTCATCAAAGGTAACAATTACTTCCGCCCAAGGATAAGCTGGGGCTAAGGGAAGTTCTAATTGGGTGATGATGCCATTAATACCCCAAGCATGATTTACCTTTTGCACATCATTGCCGCGTAATTCGATGATACGGGGTTCATCTTCTAAAGTTACCACTCGCAGACCTAAAAGATTACCGCGATCGCCTAATAATCCATATTGAATTGAGCCAATTCCCCCACTTCCCCCAGCAATAAAGCCGCCAATGGTGGCTGTACGGTAGGTTGAGGGAGCCATTCGCATTTCCCAGCCAATTTCTCGCGCTTTTTTATCTAAAGCTGCCAATTTCACCCCAGCTTCTACCCGCGCTACTGCTGGTTTTACCCAGAGGATTTCGTGCATTTTGGTCATATCGAGAATTACACCGCCATGCATCGGTACGCATTGGCCGTAATTTCCTGTACCTGCACCCCGGACGGTTACAGGGATGCGGTGTTTGGCGCAGGTTGCAGCCACCTTAATCACTTCGGCTTCGTTGGCGGGACGGACGACGATATCACCGACTTTTCCGGCTAATTTGGGGACAAGAACGGGGCTAAAGGTGTGATAGTCCTGGGATAATTTGGCGACTTGGGCGGGGTCGGTGATAGTTTCGATATCTGCAAAAGCCGCAGTTAGGGTATCTAAATTGAGAGTTGTCATTAGTATTTTCTTTAAAGTAGCAAATTTACTTTTATTCTCACGCAAAGAAGAGGACACTTGCGTGGGCGGGTTTCCCGACTTGAGCAAAGTGTCCGTTGCAAAGACGCAAAGCGGGTTCTCGCTAGGTAGGCGCGAAGATGATTGAGGGCTAATTTAAAATTAAATTCAGGAGTTCAGTTGAGAAGATGTAGAAAAATGAAGACCGAACAAGAACGCGAACAGTTAATCAAAGAAATTAATGTACTGTTAAATCAAGCTTATGACAGTACCTTAGATGAAATTTATGTACTACTACAAAAAATTGAGGATGAAGAAGACGAAAATGATTTAAAAGCCTATCATGCTGCTAAAAGTGACGTGGAAAATAATAGTTTGATCGCATGGGAGGAGATTAAACAGGAAATCGCTAATGAAAGGAACAAGAATGTAGCGTGATTTACGAAGTTAAATTTACCAAGAGTGCGAGAAAAGCGTTCCTGAAACTATCTCCTGAATTGCAAGACCGGATACAGATAAAAATAGATAGCTTGGCAATAGAACCACGCCCTAACGGAGTGAAGAAATTAAAAGGCGCAGATAATTCATATCGAATTCAATACTTGTCGGTTAAGGGGAAAAGGGGAAGGGGAAAAGGGGCAATAAAAAACCTTTAACCCTTACCCTTTCACCTTTTCCCCCAACCAAATTAAAAGTTGAAAATCCTTAACCGAGCAGTATTGATATCGAATTAGAGTAGGTGATTACCGCATTATCTACGAAATTTATGATGATGTTTTATTGGTAACTGTTGTGGAAATTGGACATCGCCGCAACGTATATAAAGATGAAAGCTGATCAGAAATAAGAATTTAAAAATTAATTTTAAGTTTCCAGTTTATTGGCTAACCATTTACAGAAATTTGTATGATAAAAGCTGTAATATTCTGCACCTGATATTTGCTGATGGGTTAAAAACTCAAACCAATTTTCTAACACTTCCTCTATATCAAATTCATCTGCATTGAGAATTTCGGCAATTGCTTCTACAGAGATGGGCTGCTGTTGCTGAACTAAAACTTTCAACACAGATTGGCTAAATTCCTCATCTTGATTTGCAGCCTTCATTTTTTGCCAATGCTGTTGATAATATGCTTCTAAACCAGGCGGGATTTGATTGTATTGCCAAGATTCTGGATAGAAACCCTCAGAGATAGCAGCTAAAATTTGGCTGATATACATAAAATTATTTTCTGATTTAGCAGCAAGGCTGGTGCAGAATTCTTGCTCGTTGATTTGATGATGATTTCGCCAAGGTTTTATGTCTTCATGATTTAAATATTGTTGAATATATGTTTGGATATCTTGCTGATTTGATTCTGAGTGGTCTGCTAAATTAAGAATATGGGATGGTGTTTCAATTAATAAACCCGATTTCTCTCTCAAAAAAGGTCGGCGGGTGAGGAGGAAATAAACCCCATCTGGGAGATAGCGGGGAAGATAAAATAAATTTGTACCAGGAGATTGACTATTGCGGTCAATGCGGTCTAATCCATCAATAGTAATGATGAGTTTTTGCTGAGGTTCTAACTCATCGCTGATTTGCTGAATTAACTGATGTAGAGATGTGATGTTGAAAGTCTCTACAGGTAAGTTATCAATAGCAAAAATCTCTATCAGTTGGGTGCAAATATTGCTAATAAATTCCTCAGCGCGATTTTTACCCTCAAGTTCAACGTTGTAATAGACAACATGAGGATTATCTGTGGCATATTTGGCGAGAATTGCACTTTTACCGCTACCGGGTGGGCCTGTGATGGTGAAGTAACCCTGGCGATAACGGTGAAGAAATTCATGAATCGCCGTAAATACAAATTCACGACCGATAAAATTATGGCTTTTGGCTTGAATAATTGGCTCAAACTCTGTGGGATGTCCTCTGGAATTGATTGTATTGGGTGGTTTGGGTGGTGAGTTCATAATTATTATGGTGTAGCTGATCAATATAACCTAAACAACTTTCGGTTGTGATTGTTGGTTTAGTTGCAGATACTCAATAATCAATAAGCGCAGGTAATCTAACATTTGCAAATAGGCTTTAATTTGTCTGTATGCTTGAAGATTAGCAAAATAAAACTGAGCAATCACTGAAATATCAAATATTCGCATATTTTGCAATTTATCCATAGCCTGTTGTGTATTTTCAATTCGACCTCGCGCTTGGATTTGACTGGCGTAACCTCTGATATCTACTGTTAATAGTTCGATTTCTTCTAAAAGTGTAAATTCTTCTTCAGAGCTAGCATAGAAAGCAGCAATTTCTTGGCGTTCTTGTTTAGTATTGCGGTAATTAATACTTAACTGCTCTAGTAATTGAATAATGTAATTCCTTTTCATTTCTGGGCTTTGAGTATTTTGTCAATTAAAGCCTTCCCCAATGTTAATATTAGCGTCAACAAAATCCTTGGTCAGTCAGATGCTGCATAATTTCTTAATTACGAATTACGTTAGCAAAGCGGGGCCAGCCCATTACAAATTAAGAATTACTAACCGTTTTCTCAACCCGCAAAAAATGCACCCTTCCTGATTGTTCCCCTGCCACAATTGTCACGCCATCAGGTGCAACTGCACAGCAAGAGATGTAACTTTCTCCCGTAAAAGTGGCAATGACCTTCATAGTTGCCAGATTCCACACTTTGATAGTGTTGTCATTAGATGCAGAAATCACCTGTTGCCCATTCGGGGTAACGGCGACGGCATTTACCGAAGAGTTATGACCCTTAAGAGTGAATAGTTCTTTTCCATCTGCCAGATTCCATACTTTGAGGGTGTTGTCATCTGAGGCAGAAATTACCTGTTGCCCATTCGGGGTGACGGTGACAGTTTTTACTGAAGAATAATGACCTTTGAGGGTGAATAGTTCTTTTCCATCTGCCAGATTCCATACTTTGAGGGTTTTGTTATGGAAGGCAAAAATCACCTGTTGCCCATTCGGGGTGACGGTGACGGCATTTACTGAAGAGTTATGACCCTTAAGAGTGAATAGTTCTTTTCCATCTGCCAGATTCCATACTTTGAGGGTGTTGTCATCTGAGGCAGAAATCACCTGTTGCCCATTCGGGGTGACGGCGACGGTTTTTATCGAAGAATAATGACCCTTGAGGGTAAATAGTTCTTTTCCATCTGCTAGATTCCAAACTTTGAGGGTTTTGTTATGGAAGGCAGAAATCACCTGTTGTCCATTGGGGGTGATGGCGACGGCACTTACTGAATTACTATGACCCTTAAGGGTGAATAGTTCCTCTCTAGTTGCCAGATTCCAGACTTTGAGGGTTTTGTCACCGGATGTGGAAATCACTTGTTGCCCATTGGGGGTGATGGCGACGGTTTTGACCGCAGAATTATGACCCTTGAGGATGAATAGTTCCTCCCCCGTTCCCAGATTCCAGATTTTGAGAGTTTTGTCATGGGAGGCAGAAATCACCTGCTGTCCATTGGGAGTAATAGCGACGGCATTTACTAAAGAATTATGACCATTGAGGGTGAATACTTCTTCCCCCATTCCCAGATTCCAGACTTTGAGAGTTTTGTCATGGGAGGCAGAAATCACTTGTTGCCCATCGGGGGTAACAGCGACAGTTTTGACCGCAGAATAATGGCCTTTAAGGGTGAATAGTTCCTCCCCGGTTACCAGATTCCAGACTTTGAGAGTTTGGTCATCTGAGACAGAAATCACTCGTTGCCCATTGGGGGTGATTGTAACAGCATTTACCGAAAAATAATGTCCATTGAGGGTGAATAGTTCCTCCCCAGTTACCAGATTCCAGACTTTGAGAGTTTTGTCATGGGAGGCAGAAATTACCTGTTGCCCATTGGGGGTAATTGTAACTGCATTTACCCAAGAATAATGACCCTTAAGGGTGAATAGTTCCTCCCCAGTTACCAGATTCCATACTTTGAGGGTTTTGTCATGGGAGGCAGAAATTACCTGTTGCCCATTGGGGGTGATGGCGACGACATTTACTGAAGAGTTATGACCCTTGAGGGTGAATAATTCCTCCCCAGTTGCCAAATTCCAGACTTTGAGGGTTTTGTCATCTGAGGTAGAAATCACCTGTTGTCCATTGGGGGTGACAGCGACGGTTTTGACCGCAGAATGATGACCCTTAAGGGTGAATAATTCCTCCCCAGTTGCTAGATTCCAGACTTTGAGAGTTTTGTCATCTGAGGCAGAAATCACCTGCTGTCCATTGGGGGTGACGGCGACAGTATTTACCCACTGATGATGACCCTTGAGGGTGAATAGTTCCTCCCCAGTTGCCAAATTCCAGACTTTGAGGGTTTTGTCATCTGAGGCAGAAATCACCTGTTGTCCATTGGGAGTGATGGCGACAGCATTTACCGAAAAATAATGACCCTTGAGAGTGAATATTTCCTCCCCGGTTGCCAAATTCCAGACTTTGAGGGTCTTGTCATGAGAAGCAGAAATCACCTGTTGCCCATTGGAGGTGATGGCAACGGAACTTACTGAGTTAGTATGACCCTTAAGGGTACGAAGTAAGCGTCCGCCTGGTGGCGTTAAGCTAAGAGTCAAGGGACATAGCCAAGGAGTAGTTGTCTTTTGCTTAATTTGTGCCAAAAATAAGCGAATGTCATTGGGCATTTTTTGATGTAGTAACCGTCCGTGCAATTGACTTGCTAATTGCTGCTTATCTGTGACTAAAATATGGGCTGATAGTCTCAATGCACCTTGAATTAATTTGAGACATCTGACTTTCTCAGAGTTGTATTTTGAATAATTTAATGTCTCTTCACGATCAATCAAATCATAGTCTTCAATTAGTCGTTGCATCCCAAACTCAGGATGGTGAAGCTTCGCCACCAAAAAATCAAAATCAGTCAGGGTCTGGTAATACTTCTCTAAATTTTCCGACTTCACCAAGTTGGGTACTAAACTACCCAAGTAAGCACGTTGAAAAGCGGGACTTTGTGCCGCTAACTTGTCAGCAAATTCTCCCATCTCAAGCCATCTTCCTTACAAGGTAGTCAGCAATGCGTTGATTAATCTCTTGAAATGGCTTCCGTTTAGGGTTTAGCTCCCGTTTTGCTTTTAAAAAGTCTAAAAAACTAGCATGATAGATGCTGTAGCAGATTTCTCCTTCTAAATATTGCAACTTCAAATACTCAACCAACTCATATAAAACTGATTGCACATCATATTCATCCTGTTCGGTAATTGCCGCTATCATTTCACAAGGAATTGGTGTACCAATCTCCACTAAAATAAACAGAATAAATACCTTTATTTCTTGGGGTTTTTCATCTATCCCCATGCGCTGCCAATGGACTTGATAATAATCTTGCAGACCAGCGGGTAATTGCTTTAAACTCAGGTCATCATAGTCACCTTTAGCAATTCCTGGCAAAACATAGCGCAGATACATGAAATTGTTTTCACTCTTATTTGCTACCTGCTCAACAAAATCGTCATCAGAAATATTGCGGTTTTGAATCCATTGCTTAATTGCATTTTTATAGTCTGGATCGTCATTTAAAAAGAACCGAATATACTCCTTGATATCTTCACGACTCAAGTTAACATACTGACTTCGCCTTAAATCTAGCTCCTCCATCGGGACATCTGGAGCATACAAGTGTTTTGTCTCTATAGTATATGGTCTTCTAGTCAGCAGAAAATAGACACGTTCTGGTAGCGCCGTTGGTAAATCTAAAAGATTCCCCCCTGGTTTTTGTTCCACTTCATCCAGCGCATCAACTACAATTACCAGACTTTCACTAACGGTCATTTTTCTGCTAACTTGTTCTAGTAATTCCGCTAAATTAGCATTGTCCACATTTTGCAACTGGTAACGCTTAATTAATTGTTTGCGAATACTTTCAAGAAATAGAGCCGGTCGATTGCGTCCCTCGGAGCGAATATTAAAATAGCATGGTGATTTATTGTCCCAAACGTATTTAGCCGCGATGGCACTTTTCCCCATCCCTGCATCACCCACCACTGTAAAGTAACCACTGCGATTTTTATCACAAAATTGCTTAAATGTGTCAAAAACAAACTGACGACCGCAAAATGAGCGAACTTTTTCTTTAATTAATGACTTAAATTCCCTGGGATACTCATCTAAATTCCATTCTGGGAAGGGTTCAAAATCTTTAGCTTTGCTTTTTTTAGCAACATTAATAAATATTTCTCCAAACTCCTCTAACTCCGAGCTCAATTCAATTCTCAACAATCGGATATCAAATTCTAAATCCGTTCCCTGCAAAAACTTTTCTACTTCCTTGACAAAACCTAAAGGATTATTGGCAGTATAAGCACTCCAAAAGGCTTTTTTAATCTTTGTTTCCCTAAAAAGATTCAGCATGGCTTCCGGCTTACCAACACCATACTCAATTAAAGAGTAGACATAAACACCGTCAATATCTTTGGGTGGTTGTGCTGGGTCAAAATTAAATTGTTTTAAAAGTCTGACTACAGTTTCATTGCGTTGAGCTTGATTAATTACTAGAGAAGCCGCAGGTTTAGCAAGACTCTTCAGTGCTTTCACTACAATATCAATACTCATATTCGCTAAGGGTGGAGATAATTGTTACACCTTTAAGGTATCTTAGCGAAAAATCACAGAAATTAGCCCTTGTAAAGCTATATTACAGCAATAGCTAGCTCTTACTTCTTCCTCTGCGTTCTCTGTGTTCTCTACAGTTCGATTTTACAGAGATATTTTTGTCTCACGCAGAGGCGCAAAGGCGCAGAGAATAACAATAGAGGTGTTGCAATAGTGACATTTCGACTGACAAACACCAAACTTCAGCCTCTGAACCGCAATGTTCTCGCTGGAAACCGAAACATTCTCGTTTCAAACCTGAACATTCTCGTTTAGAACCCGAACATTCTCATTTCAACCCAGAACATTCTCGTTTCAAACCAGAACATTCTCATTTCAACCCAGAACGTTCTCGTTTCAACCCAGAACGTTCTCGTTTCAACCCAGAACATTCTCGTTTCAAACCAGAATATTCTCATTTCAACTCAGAACGTTCTCGTTTTAAACCTGAAGCATCAAATATCAGAGGTGTTAATCCTCTTGTTCAACTGCGCTTTCGTGCCATTTACGTAAGATAAAGTCCGATAAAGCACTCAAGCTGACGAAAATTAACACACCCAACCCCGTAGTCAAGAATAATGCGGCGAACATTCGCGGAATTTGCAGGTTATAGCTGGAAATGAGAATGCGATAGGCGATACCGGATTTTTCCCCTCCAGTTCCCGCGACAAATTCCGCGACAACTGCGCCAATTAAAGCTAAACCACCGCTAATTTTTAACCCACCTAAGAAGTATGGCATAGCACTGGGTAAGCGGAGATACAGCAGGGTTTGCCAACGAGAAGCTTTGTAGAGTTGAAATAAGTTAAGTAAATTGCGGTCTACACTGTTGAGTCCCAAAGTAGTATTAGAGACGATGGGGAAAAAGGCGACAATCCAGGCGCAAACTACTAAGGCGGCGAAGGTGTTGTTTTTGAGCCAGAGAATAATTAAAGGTGCGATCGCAACTATGGGCGTTGTCTGTAAAATAACTGCATAGGGAAAGAAACTGCGCTCAATCCATTTGCTTTGGGTAAACAATATTGCTATCAATAACCCAGAAATTGCAGCCGCAACAAAGGCGACAATGGTTATTTGTAGAGTAATTAATAAGGATGAGAACAACTCATTCCAATCACTAATTAAGGTTTGCAATACTAAGATGGGGCTAGGGAGAATATAGGGCGGTAATTGTGTAATTCGCACGAATATATCCCACAATAGCAACGCGAAAATCCCCACTAATACGGGTGCAAAAATATCAGGTGATAGTAATTTGGGGCGACGTTTAAATAGCATCCTTTTCTAAATAAGGCTTTTAATTAAAGATAACTCGTTAGGGGTGTCATTTGTCTTTAGTCATTTGTCATTTGTGAAGGTTTTAGGTTTATTGAAATTTCGTGATGCGGTTTATTTCTTTACTTTTTTTATTTATTCAAAATGCCACCTTTGGGGAATAATTCATCGCTATTTCTAGAGATTGGGAAACCTGGCGACAATATTCGTTATACAAAGATGAGGTACGAAATTCCTCGCTACGGGGGTAAGGTGCAGTAATTTCAATATCTGCAATCATCCGTCCGGGGTTTGTCCCCATCACTACTACCCGATTTGATAAATACACTGCTTCGTATATATTATGGGTGACAAAAACCACTGTCCAATGGTGTTGATACCATAAATCTAGTAAGTCACTGTTGAGTTTACTGCGGGTGATTTCATCTAAAGCCCCAAAGGGTTCATCCATTAAGAGAATATTTGGTTGCGTCACTAAAGCCCGCGCAATTGATACTCGCATTTTCATCCCCCCAGATAACTCACGGGGGTAACTACGCTCAGATTTTTCTAATCCTACTAATGCCAATGTTTGCTGCACTAAACTATTAGCATCTTTTTGAGAAATTCCCGCTAGCTTTAACGGTAGGCGGACATTTTCTTTCACATTAGCCCAAGGCATCAGTGCTGCATCTTGAAACACAAAGGCGAGTTTGCGTGCTTGGGGAGACAAACCCCAGTCAATAGTACCAGAACTGATGCGCCCTAGTCCGGCAATTAATTTGAGGACTGTACTTTTACCACACCCAGAAGGGCCGACGATGCTGATAAATTGTGATTCTGGGATAGTTAAATTTAAGTCTTGCAGCGCCACTGTGCCATTTTTGTAGACTTTGCTAATGTGGCTGAGTTGAATAGCGGGAGGGTTATTCATTAGAAACAGGTAGAGAATAGCCTGCGATCGCATTAATTATCGTAAACCCTATTGCCACTCTCAAGCATTTCTCAACCTTTATTTTTCTTCACTCTGTGTCCTCTGTGTCTCTGCGGTTGATTTACAAGCACAAATTTATCCGCATTTATCTACGTTTATCCTCTTCCATTCCTGCGGAACGCTACGCGAACGGCGGTTAATTTTTTATTCTTGTACCTCATCAATATGCTGAATCGTTATAACGCAACCTATTTATTTAATCATCAGGAAATTGCCAAGAAGAAATACTTTCAACATCTTGGCTATTGCATTGAGTACAAGTAGCATCAAATCTTGAATCCATCCATTCATAACCACAAGCACGACAATGACAGAAAATATTATTGCGGTTGGCATCTTTTAATCCTTGATACCATTGCTGTAGTTCTTCAGCCTTTTCAAAAGGAGAATTATCAGACATTTAGATAAGCCTTGAAAACTAAGTAAATCGGTAAAAATCAACCAAACTCTTACCAATGACAAATGACTAAGAACAAATGACAGCCCTAGCCAATTATCTTTAACCCACCGCCCAACTTACAACATTTTTTCTAAGAATTGCTTCGCGCGATCGCACTGTGGATTCTGGAAAAATTCACCAGGGGTAGTGTCTTCTGCTAAAATACCTTGGTCGAGAAACATAATCCGACTGGCTACTTCTCTAGCAAACCCCATTTCGTGGGTAACTATCGCCATTGTGATTCCGGTTTGCGCTAAGTTTTGCATCACTTGTAGCACGTCTTTGACCATTTCCGGGTCTAATGCAGAGGTGGGTTCATCAAAGAGAATCATCTCCGGTTCCATTGCTAAAGCACGGGCTATGGCAACTCTTTGTTTCTGTCCCCCTGATAATTTAGATGGGTACACATCTGCTTTTGCTTCTAAGCCGACTTTTGTGAGTAACTCTAGCGCTTTATTTTCGGCTATTTTTTTATCTACTTTTTTCACTTTAATTGGCGCATAGGTGACATTTTGCATCACTGTCATGTGGGGAAATAAATTAAAGTGTTGAAACACCATCACCAATTGTTGCCGAACTTGTCCGATATTGATTTGAGGATGAGTTATTTCTTGATTATGAAAATAAATTTTACCTTTGCTGGGACGTTCCAGCAAATTCATGCAACGTAAAAATGTAGATTTACCTGAACCAGAAGGGCCGAGAATCGCTACAACTTCACCTTGGTGAATTTCTGTGGAGATATTTTTGAGTACGTCGAGTTTACCGAAGGATTTACACAAAAATTCTGTCCGAATTAAGACGTTACTCACTTTGTCTTAACCTCCTTTCTAAAACCGATGCACCAAAGGTTAAACCCATGACTAAAGCATAGTAAATAAACCCTGCAAACAGTAGCGGCTCAAAGTAAATATATTTATTTGCACCGACAATTTGAGCGCTGCGTAAGATTTCTACTACTCCAATTGTCGAGACTAAAGCTGAGTCTTTCAATAGTCCAATAGTTTCATTTACCAAAGCCGGGAGAATGTTTTTTAAGGCTTGGGGTAAGATAATGTCCCACATCATCAAGCCATAAGGAACACCCATAGACATCGCCGCTTCCGTTTGTCCTTTATCTACCGCTTGAATTCCCCCACGGATGGTTTCGGACATATAAGCGCCAGAGTTGAGGGTAAAGGTTAGCACTCCTGCTGTTAAAGCTGAGATGTCATAGCCTGTTAGTTGGGGTGTGGCATAGTAAACTAACGCTAACTGTAATAGTAATGGTGTACCGCGAAATATAGAGGTATAGGCGTTAGCTAGCCAAGTCAGGGGTTTGATTCCCGTAATTTTGCAAAGAGAGAGAATTGTCCCCCAAATTAACCCTAGAAATACTGAGAATAGAGTAAACAATAACGTTAGGGGAATACCTTTGAGGATAAAAGGTATTTCGGGGATGATTCTCGTAAAGTCTAAATTCAAACCACCTTTAGCTGGTGCTGAAGAGACGTTAGTAGCGGCGGTAGTTTGGGAGAACCATTTAGTTACTAATTGCTTGAGTTCGCCTTTTTGCTGCATTTGTTGCAAAGCTTGGTTAAAAGGCTGTACCAAAGGAGAACTTTTCGGAAAAGCGATCGCCGAACCACTGGCTTCTTCAGAAGGAATGACGTTAAACTCTAACTCTGGGTTGGCTTGGGCAAATCCCCTCGCTACAGTATCTTCCACAATGGCAGCATCAATTCGCCCAGATTTAATTTCTTGAATGGCTTCTGGTACTTTATTAAGTTGTTTTAGCTGAATTCCGGTAACTTTCTCAGCTATTTTTTTAGCATTTTGCTCTTGAATAGTCCCCAACTGTACCCCTACTTTCTTCCCCGCTAAGTCTTGGGGTTGCTGAAGATTGCTAGTTTTCGGGGCGACAATGGTATCTTTAGCTTCGTAATAAATAATCGAGAAATCAACATTTTTCTTGCGTTCTGGGGTGGGAGTCATCCCCGCCATCACAAAATCAGCGCGATTGGCTTGGAGTGCAGGGATTAAGCCATTAAAATCGGATTCCATTACCTGGAGTTTAAACCCCAGTTTTTGCGCCAGATTTTTAGCAATATCAATATCAAAGCCAACAATTTGGCGATCGCCTCCTTGAGTATCATAGAACTCATAAGGGGGATAATCTGGCGAAGTAATCAATGTCAGTGTATCTTTGCCTACAGATGAAGCTGCGTTGAGAGAATAGCTTTGACCTGTGACAATACTTATGACAACCATTGCTGCAAACAGCAAGGTTAATATTTTTCGTTTAGGGTATGGGGCATTGGGCATGGGAGATTGAGTATTTCTTACCTTGTCCCCCTCTGCTCCCCTGCTTCCTCTGCTCCCTCTGCTTCCTCATCCCAGTCCCTCAAACTTTGTAATACTCTACACCTTTATTGACAAATTGCAGGGTAAATGAGTCTTGATACTTAACATTCGACTGGGTAATTCCAGATAGCACCATGTTGTCAAATACTAATTTCCACCTAGCCTCACTCATCGCCCCAATTCCAAGTTTTTCTGCAGTATCAGAAATTACAATTCCATATTCTTTGAGTTTGGTAAGACTATAAGCCAACTGCTCATCTGTCATTTCTGGATTCGCTTTCTTGATTAAATCATTACCAGGTTGAGGATTTTCTAAGTAACTATACCAGCCCTTAATTGAGGCATCAACAAAGCGTGTTACCAAGTCGGGATTTTTGTCTACTAATTCTCTCTTGGTCTCAATTGTAGTTGCGTATGTGGGATAACCATAATCTGCTAGTAAAAACACTATCGGTTTAAAACCACCTTGCTTTTCAACCGCGAATGGTTCTGAAGTGATATATCCTTGTTGCGCTGAGGTTTTGTCAGCCAAAAAGGGAGCAGGATTGAAGTTGTAAGGGCGTTTTTGTGCGTCGGTAAAACCATACTTAGCTTTTAGCAGTGGCCAATAAGTAACGTTTGCAGCAGCGGATACATAAATCGGTTTGCCTTTGAGGTCGGCAAGGGTTTTAATTGCTGTGTTGGGATGGGTAATGATACATTGAGGGTCTTTTTGAAAAATTGCTGCTACGGTAATTTTGGGAATGCTTTGTGCTACTGCATTGATAGCATCAATACCAAAACCCATGAAAAAATCTACTGCACCACCCATCAATAACTGGGTACCACTAGGTACTTGCGGGCCACCCATTTTAATGGTGACATCAAGACCGTGATTTTTGTAAATTCCAGTTGCGATCGCCTGATAAAATCCGCCGTGTTCTGCTTGTGCTAACCAATTTGTACCAAAGGTTACTTTATCTAACCCAGAAGTTGTCATTTTTTCAGAGTTGCTATTAGCACAGGCACTCACGATGCTACTACCTATACATAAGGAAGCATACTGAAGAAATTGGCGGCGATTCAGGTTATCAAATGTTGCTGATGCGGATGGCGGCTGATTCATGGGATAAAATAAGGCCTCTATTTACTGGGGTGTTTTAGCTGATTCTGAATGTACATTCCAGAATTAACTTTTGGTTCACCAGTGAATAGGGTTGAATGGCTAAAGCACGCTGAAAAGCTTGAATTGCTTCAACATATTTACCTAAAGCTGCATAACATAAGCCCATACCGTGGAGTGCGCCAAAATGTACAGGATTGAGATTCACAACCATCTGACAATCTGCTAAGGACTTTTGATAATTACCCATGCTGTAGTAAAGAAAAGCACGACGATTCCAAGCTTCAGCAAAATCTGGTTGTTCGTTAATTAATCTTGTTAGCACTTCTTCAGCTTCAGTAGTTTCCCCAGCATCCAATAATTTCTGGCTGTGGTCAATTTTCTCCAGCCCATAAATGCCTTTTTGTTGAAACCAGATGCGCCAGATTTTCTTAGTCGCTTGTTCCCGGACTGTAGCATCTGAATTTTTCAAATCTTCAAGTAAAGAGCTGATAGATAAAGAATCCATAAATTCGGTCTAGGTAAATGTATGTATATATCAACTGTCGCACAAAAATCCCTACTTAAACATATTTAAAGTCATCTTTAAATTCTCTTAATTAGAGTTACAAAATTAACGTTTTCAGTGTTACATTTTTTATGTATTCAGTAATACTATTGGTACTGGTTTTTAGCGTAAAATTTATAGATAATTAGTCATTAGGACATCATAAATTTAAAAATAGCAGCTGACTTTTGGTAGTTGACAAAACAAGTTAACTAACAGTTGATAAAAACATCACAAAAAAAACCAAGTAATCTATGCCAAAGCCAAATAGTGTTTCCAGGCATATTGTTCTCACATCCCATCCCAATAGTTTTGGCCCCAAACCAAACCCCATTCATTGGGGCGCAGCCGAGCCGATGGAACGTGGCCCGATTATCGCCACTTTGACCAAGCAAGCGCACCGAAATGTGATTGGCACCCATTCCGGTAGTTATGCTGTCTATCGTGCTTTAGCGGTGGCTAGCGGGGCTTTACAGTCAGATCATCGCGCCGATTTGACTAACACCTCGCCAGTTACTCATATTGGCCCCCATCCCAGTTGGGCTGATCCTGATAAAATTGTGTCCCTAGACCCCTTTGGGGCGGTAGCTAGTGAGGTATTTGCCTCTTATTACGCCCAAGGTTATGACATCCGCCCCACAATTGCGATTACTCAGGCTCATATTAATATGCCGGAGCTGCAAGAAGCGGTAGATAAGGGACGCTTGCAGGTGGATGGCAAAATTATGAAACCAGGCGGTGATTTGGTCGTTACCAAGGCGGCGATTGAGCCAGTTTGGTATTTACCAGGAATTGCCAAGCGGTTTAGCATTCAAGAAACAGATTTACGCCGCGCTTTATTTGAACAAACTGGGGGGATGTTCCCCGAATTGGTGACACGTTCTGATTTAGAAGTATTTTTACCCCCAATTGGCGGTGTCACAGTTTACATTGTCGGTGATTTAGCTGCGATCGCAGATCCCAATAAACCGCTAGCTGTGCGGGTACATGATGAATGTAACGGTTCTGATGTCTTTGGTTCCGATATCTGTACCTGTCGCCCTTATTTAGTACATGGGATTGAAGTCTGCGTCCAAACTGCACAGGAAGGCGGCGTGGGTGTAATTGTCTACTGCCGTAAAGAAGGACGTGCTTTAGGAGAAGTTACCAAATTCTTAGTTTACAACGCCAGGAAGCGACAAGAAGGAGGCGATCGCGCTGATGCTTACTTTGCCCGTACAGAATGCGTGGCGGGTGTGCAAGATATGCGCTTCCAAGAATTGATGCCCGATGTGTTGCATTGGTTGGGTATTACCCGCATTGACCGCATGGTATCAATGAGTAATATGAAGTACAACGCCATCACCCAAGCGGGGATTGAAATTGTCGAACGGGTACCCATCCCAGAGGATTTGATTCCCCAAGATGCACGGGTGGAAATTGAGGCGAAGAAGGCGGCTGGCTACTACACCACAGGTGATGTGTTAGATGCGGAAAGTTTAGGTGAGGTGAAGGGGCGAGATTTGGAAGGATAAAGTATCAAGGATGAAGGATAAAACTTCATCCTTACTCTTGCAGGAGGTGAAGAGTGGATAGACGAACCGCGAAGGCGCGAAGTACACAAAGAGAAGAGGGGGAAGAAGAGATTGTGAGATATCTTCGTTCTCCGGAGGCGATTCGAGAAAGATGTGGGCAATTATTTTCTTGGGTATGTGAGGGGAACTCAGAGAATTTTGCTTGCGATTTGACGCAGTTGGGAAAGGTTGCGGATTATGTGATTGAGGTAATCCGCACAGAATACCCAAATTTAGATATTCCCTTTCACAGCCGTTGGCGACATTTTGAAGTTGGGGGTGTAAGGCGAGTCGCGAATTTAGATCCTCAGTTGGTGGGATTATCTCCTGCTGATAAAGTGGCGGCTAAGTTTGATTTGGCGATTGTGAGTGTGCTGCTAGATGCTGGTGCTGGGGATAAATGGCATTATGATGAGCTGGAAACTGGCTTAAGATTAGGTCGTTCGGAAGGCTTGGCTGTGGCTAGTTTCCGGATGTTTTGTGAAGGCAATTTTGCACTTAATAGCTTACCCCAGGCTGATGCTTATCGCTTACAAAGATTAACTGAAGCAGAACTAGCAACTGGATTCCAAGCCAATGCGGAAAATCCCTTAGTGGGAATTACCGGAAGATTGAATTTATTACAAAAGTTAGGAAAAGTCATAGTTACTTTCCCCCATTTATTTGGATATCACAATCCTCGTCCGGGGAATTTAGTTAATTATCTCTTGGGTAAGTCAGAAAATCGACAGTTAGCTGCTACTACTGTATTAGATGCAATCCTAGAAGGGCTGAGTGATATTTGGCCGGGAAGATTAGAGATAGCTGGGGTAAATTTAGGTGATGTTTGGCAACATCCAGCTATTAATGATGATGGATTAGTGCCTTTTCATAAGCTGTCTCAGTGGTTGACATATTCTTTATTGGAACCGCTACAAGAACTGGGTATAACAATTACTGGTTTAGATCAACTCACTGGTTTACCAGAATATCGCAATGGGGGTTTATGCGTTGATTTGGGATTAATTACTGTGAAAAATCCTGAGATTTTCCGCACTTCTCACTCCGTAGCATCAGAAATTATCGTTGAATGGCGCGCTTTGACAGTGATTCTTCTAGATTTGATTGCGGCGACAGTACGCGACAAGTTGGGTATGAGTAGCGAAGAACTCCCATTAGTCAAAATCCTCCAAGGGGGAACTTGGACAGCCGGACGCAAAATTGCTGCTGAACTCAGAACAGGTGGGATACCCCCCATACAAATAGAAAGTGATGGCACGGTATTCTAGGGGACTGGGGACTGGGGACTGGGGATGAGGGAGATGAGGGGGATGAGGGGGAACAAACACCCAACATCTAATTACCAATTACCCATTACCAATTACCCATTACCAAATGACAAATGACAAATGACAAATCAAGTTACGTTAATTGAACATCCATTGATTCAGCACAAACTAACACTGATGCGGCGGGCGGAGACGAGTACAACGAAGTTTCGTAACCTCGTTAAAGAAGTTAGTTTGTTGTTGGCTTATGAGGTAACGCGGGATTTACCTGTGAAATATGAAGAGATTCAAACGCCTCTCGCCGCGATGAATGCGCCTGTGCTTGCACCAGATAAAAAGCTAGTGTTAGTTTCCATTATGCGGGCGGGACAGGGGATTTTAGATGGGATGTTGGAGTTAATTCCTTCAGCTAGGGTGGGACACGTGGGTTTATATCGTGACCCAAAAACACTGATTCCTGTGGAGTATTATTTTAAGGTTCCCCATGATGTCGAACACCGAGATATGATTGTTGTCGATCCGATGTTAGCAACCGGTAATTCGGCGGTGGCGGCGGTGGAACGCTTGAAATCAACGAATCCGTTATCGATTAAGTTTGTCTGCTTATTGGCTGCACCGGAAGGGATTAAGCATTTTTGTGAGGTACATCCAGATGTGCCTTTATATACGGCTGCTATCGATGACTATTTGGATGAGCATGGCTATATTATCCCCGGTTTAGGAGATGCAGGCGATCGCTTGTTTGGCACAAGATAAGGAAAATGCCCTATGCCCTATGCCCCATGCCCCATGCCCCATGCCCCATGCCCCATGCCCCATGCCCCATGATAATTAATCTGAATGGCGATTTTCTCCAAAGTAAGCAGTACCTAATGCTTTGGGTGGTGTTGATTTCCCGGCTAATCCTACCAATGCGAATAAAGCGATCGCATAAGGTAACATGACTAAAAATTGGTAAGGTATATTTGCCCCTAATGCTTGAATTCGCAGTTGCAAAGCTTCCGTAGCCCCAAATAGCAAACAAGCCAAAGCACTACCTAGAGGATGCCATCTGCCAAAAATTAAAGCTGCGATCGCAATAAATCCTTTACCTGCACTCATCCCCTCGGCAAAAAATCTCACTTGTACCAAGGTTAAATAAGCACCTCCCAAACTAGCAAGGCAACCGCTAATGAATACAGCAAGATAACGTACCCTTGTTACCAAAATTCCAGCAGTATCAGCAGCTTGCGGCGATTCTCCCACAGCCCGTAATGTCAGCCCAAAGCTGGTTTGAAATAATATATATGTTGTGAAAATAACTAATATTAATAGTGAATATACTAAAATATCTTGCTGAAATAACAAAGCCCCGATCACGGGAAGATTCGCCAAACCAGGAGTAATTATCGCCCCAATTCCCGGTAATTGCTGTGTACTACTACCGCCAAATACCAGCCTTCCTAGAAATGATGTTAACCCGGCGGCGACAAGATTAATTGCTAGTCCAGAGACTAATTGATCAACCCGCAAAGTTACACATAAAAAGGCGTGGAGTAACCCTACCAATCCGCCAGCAATCACAGATGCGATGACACCCAGCCAAGGATTTCCACTGTAGAAAGTAGCAACAGCACTAGTAAAAGCCCCAGTTAATAACATACCTTCCAAAGCGATATTTAACACCCCTGAGCGTTCCGAATACAATCCCCCTAAAGCAGCAAATCCCAAGGGTACAGCTAGACGCACAGTCGCAACCAAGTAATCAGAGAAAAAATTGAGATTATTCATAGAGCTATTTTTAAACGCCAAGGTTCACTGAGGAAAGCGTAAAGCAGAGTTTTCTTGGCGTTACTCTGCGTTAACCTTAGCGTGACTCTGCGTTTTTACTCTGATTGCCCTTTCCACCGCCAAACTAATCGCAATAAACAATACCGCTAAACCCTGAATAGCGTACACCACAGTTACCGGCACACCTGCACTCCGTTGCATGACATTCGCACCACTACGCAGCGCCGCAAAAAATAGCGAAGTTAACACTACACCGACCACACTACCACGACTGAGAAATGCGATCGCAATGGCATCAAATCCATAACCTGGCGAAACTTGTTCAAATAGCCGATATTTCAACCCCATTACTTCACAACTACCAGCCAAACCCGCTAAACCTCCCGCTAAAGCCATCACTAACATAATGGTACGTTCTACCGACATTTGAGCATAACGGGCGGCGATGGGGTTAAATCCCACTGCGGTAATTTGGTATCCTAAAGGCGATCGCCCTAACAACACCCACAATATTACTGCGGCAAGTAAAGCTAATAAAATCCCTGCATGGGCGAGGCTTTGTGGTAGTATAATCGCTAGACGGGCGGTCTTGGCTATTAATGGCGAGTAAGGACTAGGCGCGCCTGGTGCCATTAAGGGATTCTGTACGAGGTAACTAACTAAATTTACGGCAATGTAATTTAGTAATAACGTAGTGATTACCTCATTTACTCCCCGTAAAGCTTTGAGATAACCAGGAATCCAACCCCAAACCGCACCAAATAAAAATCCGGCGAACATTGCTAGAGGAATATGAATTACAGCAGGTAATCCCTGCACATATAATCCAATTAAAGTACTTCCCAACGCACCTAAGTAAATTTGTCCTTCACCACCGATATTAAATTGTCCAGCTCGTAATGCTACCAATACCCCCAAGCTGGTGAACAATAGCGGTGTCATTTTGGTGAGGGTGTTACCAAAACCAAAGTAGCTGGAAAGAGATTCTTGGAATAAAGCTGTGTACGCAGTGAGGGGATTTGCCCCAGCTAGGAGGATGAGGATAGCACCGACGAGTAGAGCAGATGTAATAGCAATTAGCGGTGATAGGATTGGGAGCAGAAATTTCATGCGATTATTTGCGATCGTTTTGTCATCTTTGCCAACCCTCAGCTTCAGAAATGAGTATAAAATAATATCTCGATTAGAAACCATGAAAAAACTTTTGCTATGAATACCTCAACAGCGAAGTTTTGCCATGACTAGCAATACTATTCCTCACAAGAGTGATTGCTCTAAATTTATACAGAGTATTGTATCCCCATTTGCGTTATAGAGGTTATTGATGAATGTTAGGGATGTGAAATTACAAGTTAGCCACTCATGGGAAAAGGTAACAACCAAACATGAAAAATTCTCTTCTCTAGCGTCTCGTTTCTAGTCTCTATATCCTATTTTTAAGCTAGTATGAGAAACCTATATTACTGCTCTAGGTTTCTAGTCAGCTATAATGTAACAAATTAAATGTCAGCCAACTTATTAATTTTTTAAAAAGTCTATAGTAAATCAAAAATATTTTTACAACCTATTTTATGTAAAGGATTCTAGTTTTCATGTAATCTAAAATCCCCCACTATTTAACGCTTATTTATAGCCGATTATGGTATTAGGAATTTGTTGTTACTTCTCTTTTGATAAATAAAGCCCGATAAACAGGCTCACCTTTGTTTTGAGTAGCTGTTTCTCGTTCTGTAGCTACGGGTAGAGGATTTTCTGTCAGCCATTCTTCAGCACTCAATTTCTGAAATGCTGGATTTTCGGCAAAAATATTCCGCATTTCTATTGCTAAAAACTCTATATCTGATTGCAAAAATACAACCCCGCCAACAGCCAAATAATTCGCTAACTCTGCCACTAATTCTGGTTGCACTATTCGCCGTTTCGCATGGCGAGTTTTAAACCAAGGATCGGGAAATTGAATTGTGACACGTTGTAAGATACCTGGTGGCAAGACAGATAAAAGTGGCTGTAAAGATTTATTTACATTGCAAAATAAATAATGGAGATTTGTTAATCCTAAATCTGTAGATAAATGATTTGCCTCTACCACTAAGGGTTCTCGAATTTCTAAACCGAGAAAATTCCACTCAGGTTCTATTTTTGCCATATTCAACAAAAACCTTCCCCTAGCACAGCCAATATCTAAATGTAATGGTTGGTAAGGCTGGGTATATACTTTGTCCCAATCAAGAGTACTGATTGCTTTTTGATACCTTTGGGCAAGGGGATTAACATGTTGACGTACTCGCACAGCGGCCAAAATAGATTCTCCTTCACACGATGATCTCAAACAACAAGGCTGTAATTGCCTGATTGTAATTAGCAATTAACCAATATTTTATCTTAAACAAGAATACTCGAGAAAAGAGCAACGTCAATTTGTTGAAAAATTTGTTTGCTCTTTATCATCTATATTTGAATAGCTCTAACATTATGAATGGCCGATGCCAGACAATCTACTTTATATTTCATTGATATAATTGCCTCATCAGCTAAAAAATCAATAAAGATTTAGCAAAATATCGGGATTGGTGATTAGTAAACATCAAAAAAAACAGCGGACAGCATTGGCTGCATCTATAACATAATTAAAAGTATTTCTTCTATCGGAGAATTTTTTACTATAGACTTCACAGAGATACGAACTACTGGCTGTAAGACTTTCATCAGTAACACTCATCAACTATATTCACAAAGACTGATGAAAAGTTTGATCCTTGGTGTCTACTCTACTCTAATAACTACCACAAGCGACGTAAAACCACCTTGAAGGGTTCCACAACAACCCTAAATCTGCAAAAATGGTTCTGGTAAAATCAGTCTGTTGAATAGCATATATGCCTGATTTTTAAGATAAATCTCATGCAGTTATCGGCAACGATTAATGTGTAGAAATGTTAAGGCTTGACGCTTCAAAGCAGGTTAACAAAGCACAAGTTATACTCTTGGGAAAAGGCTTGTTTTAAACCCTAATTTTATAAACTATCGTGAAATCAATGGCTCTAAATTTTCGGTTTGCCATAGTTAGCGATTTACATATCGCACTAACCCACACAATTTGGGATCATCCCAGCCGCTTTCATCTAGTGGAAGTTAGCATCCCTGCTTTTGAAAGCATATTAGAACATTTAACACAGCTCGACTTAGATTTTCTCTTAATCCCAGGAGACTTAACGCAACATGGCGAACCAGAAAACCATGCTTGGTTACAACAACGTTTAGCTAAGTTACCTTTTCCTGCCTATGTTGTACCTGGAAATCACGATGTTCCTGTGTTGATGGCTGATGAACAATCGATCGCCTTTGCTGATTTTCCCTACTACTACCGCAAGTTTGGTTATGACAATCCCCAGCAACCTTATTACACAACTGAGTTGCTACCTGGAGTCAGACTAATTGGCTTAAATTCTAATACTTTTAACGAACAAGGTCAGCAAATAGGGCGTTTAGATGATCAACAGTTCCAGTGGTTAGAAGAAGTACTAGCAAAAGTCAAAGATGAATTAGTTTTGGTGATGGTGCATCACAATGTAGTTGAGCATCTACCCGATCAATTACGCCATCCGATGGCAAATCGCTATATGTTGGAAAATGCCAGAGAATTAGTGCAATTGCTCAAACGCTACAACGTAAATTTAGTATTTACTGGGCATTTACACGTACAGGATGTTGCTTGCTCTGAAGGTGTATATGATATTACCACTGGTTCTTTAGTTAGCTATCCTCATCCCTATCGTACATTAGAGTACCATCGTGATAATTACGGTAGACAATGGTTACAAATTTTATCTCATAGAGTGGAAGCAGTACCAGATTTTCCCAATTTGCAACAATTATCTAAAGAGTGGATGGGCGATCGCTCTTTTCCCTTCCTCATCAAGTTACTAACTTTACCACCCTTAAACCTGCCCATTGACCAGGCAAAAGAACTAGCTCCTAGTTTACGAGACTTTTGGGCAACTATTGCCGATGGCGATGCTTTATTAGACTTTCCCCAGTTCCCCCACAAAGTCCGCCACTACATTCAAAAATACGGTGCGATCGCTAATAGTGGTACTCCTACTCTGATTGATAACAACAGCACAATTTTGTTGCCGAGGTGAGGAGTTGGGGATTGGGGACTGGGGACTGGGGATAAGGGAGATGAGGGGGATGAGGGAGATGAGGGGGATGAGGGGGATGAGGGAGACAAGGGGAGAAATTCCCATTACCAATTACCAATTACCAATTACCCCATGCCCAATGCCCAATGCCCCATGCCCCTATTTTAAATATCCAACGCCCGACAAATCCCAAATACTGAGGTGTAACCATGTAGGAAGGTGCTACCGGCAACGGGGCCGATTTCGCCGTTACAGAAAAAACCACCTACAGGGATATCTTTGATGTAGCGTCGAAATAACTCAGAATCAAAGTTGGGTTTGCCATATAGTCCTTCACCGCGTCCTACGCAAGCAAACATTAAAGCGGCGGTGGCTGAGGCTTCATCAGGATGTTGGCTTTGATACTGTTCTAGGAGAAATTCTAAATCGGTGGCAGAAGTTTCAGCATCACGTAGGTGAAATTGTAGCCTTTGACCCGGACGCACGCGATCGCCAATTGCGATCGCACCAGCTGAAGGATCTACTCCCAAAATCCCGCGAATTAAAAAGTCTCCCTGCTGCAAAGAAGGCTTAAACCCATCCATTGCTACACCGACAAACAAAGAATGTTGTGCTAACATTCGTTCTGTTTCGGTGAGGTTGGCAATCACTTCCCGCAATACTACTAGCGGCACTTGCTCATCTAGTTCCAAAATAATATTGCGTTCGGCTTTCGTTACCTGCATTGGTTCGCCAATGGGCCGACATCCTTGCGCCACAATGGTTTCTAGCACAATATTGCCACTCAAAGCCAATCCTACTGTACCTTCTCGATAGAGGCGATCGTTACAAAATAACGCCAAGCGACCACTCATACCCCCAGCACTAGCCTGTCCGCCAATGGTTACCGATCCCGGATAAGCAAAATCTAGCCCTTGTAGTAAATCGTTGATTCCTGATGAAAAGGAACCAGATAGCAAAATAAATTGCGGTGTCGGTGAAGGTGGGACACCAATTAAATCGATCCAAGCATCTGGTGAACTATCCAAATCTGGCAATTCTTCTGCCACAACGTGAAAGACTTGCAAATCCACCCCTGGTAAATGTGCCAAAGTCAAACTTAAAGCTGCTTCCGCTTCTAGTTCTTGGGTTTGTCCCATGTCTGTAGTGCCAATTACCCCACCACCACTGCAACCAATTAGCACAGGTACAGAAAGTTTCTCTGCTAGCAAAGGCAAAAGTCGGGAATACTCACTACCAAACGCCGACGAAATAAATACCAGCCCCAGATCCGGAGGCGCTGTTAACGACGAGACAGCCCTTTCTACCACCTCTGTGATTGCTGCTTCCAAAGAAGGACGGGTTGATAGGGCGTTTGCCCACTGCATTTGGTCTGCCATGAGTTTTAGGCTTTTTTCTCTCGTTGGGCTGGTTTTTTTGAGTTTTGTTCCTGGATATAATTTCATCCGACAAGAATTGAAGGCAATTAAATTTATCTCGCTTCAATGACCTGTCTATTCCAGAAAGCTAGGGTTGCTATTCCCTATTAGATTTATGCAATCTATTGTATGATTATACTTTTGTAGTACTGGCTATACAAAATCTTAAAAGATAAATATAGGTTTAGTATATCTGCCAGCGTTTATTGTATTAGTTATAGATCACCAAACTAAAACACTAACTTAACAGCTCAGTGGTTAGAATGGTGAAGTTAGCACAAAAAACTGCCATTTTTGACATTTTTCTATACTGGTATTAACACCACACAACGAGACTAAAGCTATGAGCGACATTCAAGAAAAAATCCAAGAAGAAGTAGAACAAGCCCGTACTGTCTGTGACATCTCAGGTAGCAATTCTGCCGAATGTGCCGCAGCTTGGGATGCAGTCGAAGAATTACAAGCTGAAGCTTCTCACCAACGTCAAAATAAACAAAAAAATTCTTTAGAACAGTACTGTGACGACAATCCAGAAGCAGCAGAATGCCGTCTTTATGATGACTAAAAAGTGAGTTGCTAAATTTTTTTCCTCTGACAGACAAGCAACCAAGACCTATTTACGGTTATCTTGTACCTTTACGCCAACCCCTGCCTAATGTTACGCCACTTGATATTTAATCATCCTGAAATTAAGGATAATTAGGGATTGATAGTGAGGCGTAGCAATTAAGAAGTTTTGTTCCTCAGCAAAAACTTCTACTAAAAATTAGGGATTTATGGGGGTGTAGCTGCCTTTAATCTTCAGGTATGTGTTAAAACTCTGCCGAAGATAGCTACAGGCTAGTGCAAGATAAAAGTTAAGGATCTTTGAGTTGCTTGTTTTTTTATTAGCTATCATGTGACAGTTATTAGCTAGTTAATAACTTATTAGATATCCTCAATATGGGTCATGATTCTTAGTTATGGTGTTGGATTTATATTCTGGTAAAAAATATGGGAAATAATGTTTGGTTTCGCCCGTTTGTTTGGTTAGATTTCAGATTAGCGTTGACTTTTATGGTAATTATTCCGCTAATTCTGTTAATTTGGGCATTTGTGCAGAAAGCAGAAGGAATACAACGCCTATTAACGATTTACTGGCGAGTATCGAGTATATTAGCGGTTACTGTTTACTTAATGATTGGGGGATTTGGGGTTAGTTTTCTCTCAGGATTGATGGGTCGCATTTTGATCCCTATTTCATTATGGTTTTGGGTAGACCTCAATGATGAAATCGAGTATCAAGCCAGTGGAGCGTTAAAATTAGTTTTTACCTCTTGGCGTTGGGCAATGACAATTTATGGTATTCTCGGCACGATCGCCTTGATTCCTTTTTTGGGTTGTGCTTTTTCCGAGGCTACCTTCAAAAGTCCATATTGTCGCGTTTGGTTAGAAGCCCCATCACTCTTTAAAGAATATTTCCATGCTAATAGTAAACCTGCGTTCCTCGGCTTTTTGGGGATCATGGGCTTAGTCTTTTATGTTCTCTACTTAAGCTACTTTGTATTAGTTAAGCTAGGTAAACAAGGCCGTTCCGCTACACAACAGTAATTACAGAAAGCATCAAGGATGAAGGAAAATATACATATACAGCAGATTCGATGTGTATGAGGTACAGCAAGTAATTGAAAAAAGTAATGAGTAATAAGTAATGAGTAATAAGTAAATTTCCTACTCATTACTCATCACTCATGATGTACCTCACCTACTTCAAAAGTGCTGTATAGTTCACTTTCATCCTTGAGCCGTCAGACTAGATGAAAAATTCCATTGGCAAGCGATTGGAACAATATACTGTTAAACGACCTCAAGAAGTCTTACTTGTAACGGTGGAAGTTGACAACGAGGAAGACCAAATTGCTATATTTAAAGGCTTTTCTAGTTCCTTAATGCGCCCAACTGCGTTTGATCCTGATATTCCTGTGCTACCAGACGACGCTAAAATTATCAGTATTGATCGAGTGGCTAACCCTTACAATCCAGAGTCGCCTCGTTATATTCAACAAGGCCTATCCTGGGAAGATATGCAAGCTGTATTATTAAAAGTAGGAATTTAATTTACAATTCGTAAATATTCATTCACAAGTCGTTACGTTTGGGGTTTGCATCCCTAAGCGTAACGCCACTGTCTCTATTTGATTGGGAAATTGCACCCAACCTATCTAAGAGAGATAGTGCAAACTTGGACTCGCTATTGCTGTAAGCTATTCTGCTTTTAAGTTGCACAATTAATCGTGAGGACTGTTGACGGTTGACCGTTGACAGTTAACAGCCCTGATTTAGTAGTTATGCAATTTAGACGCGCATTAGCTTAACTACGAATTACGAATTACGAATTCATAACTATTGTTGACTTTCCCCATGATCCGTTCTGGATATACTCTTCCCGTCTTTGCTTGTGCTTCTGCCGTTGCAGCTTTACATTGGTTACGTCATCATCAACCTGTCAATGTAGTAGCAGTAGATTTAATTGAACCAGCGCAAATCACTGAAATCCCCATTGAACAGGTAGCCGGATTATCAGACAACATGGCTTTGGCAATTACCCGCAGCGATCCGGGTGATAATCTCGATCTGACTAAAAATACTCCGATTTGGGCATTGGTGGAATGGCACCAAGGAGAAGGGGAGACGGTAATAATTAAAGGAGGAGAAGGAATTGGGAAGCAGTTAAATGCTGATGGTAAAGCGGCGATTTATGGTTACGCGCAGAAACTCTTGCAAGAGAACTTAAGCCGACTGTTAGCACCAGAAGAAAAAATTACAGTCACAATCATTTTACCTGCTGGGCGATCGCTTGCTGCTCGTACTTCTAACTCGGCTTTTGGGGTAGTGGAAGGACTTTCGCTATTGGGAACTACAGGAATTTCCCAACCTTTAAGTTCTCCTGAACAACTGACAGCTTTTTTGGCAGATTTACAAAAGAAAGCCAGTCAATTTGACAGTTTGGTATTTTGTATTGGCGAGAATGGCTTAGATATAGCACGCCAAATCGGTATAAATCCCGAACAGCTAGTAAAAACAGCTAACTGGATTGGGCCAATGTTAGTGGAAGCTGATAATTTGGGTGTTAAAGAAATCTTATTGTTTGGGTATCATGGAAAACTCATGAAATTGGCAGGAGGGATTTTTCATACCCATCATCATCTTGCTGATGGACGCAGAGAAATTCTCAGTACCTACTGTAGTTTAGCTGGATTGTCGCAGCCAGATATACAAACAATTTTTGCTAGCCCAACTGCAGAAGCTGCACTAACTCACCTCCGTCATCTAGATACGACAACAGGAAGTGATTGGGTAAATCAAGTTTACAGCGCGATCGCAGAGGCTATCGACTCCCGTTCCCAAGAATATATCCGCAGTCACAGCAGTAGAGATACATCAGCTACAGCCTGTGGTTCGGTACTTTTTGATCGCGATCGCAAAATTATCGTAAAGAGCAAAACTGCTTGTATGTTATCCGGAAAATTATGTTAACTTAATATGAATAATCATTAATAATCCAAATAAATAGCTTTTTCGGTATCAACTCTAGGGTATTTTTTTCTTTTTAATACCAAGCCTTATCGGCTAAACAGACGCGCTTAAACAGCGGGCCTGTGATGGATTTATTTACCATTACACGAAACCTGGAACGGGCAGAAATAATGGTAGTTCTTAGACTACAGAGCGACTTACTCCTAACAGACACACTCTCGCCATCATGAATACAGCGGTGACTCTACTCACAGAACAAGCACCCCAATCTACTGAAACCTGGGGACAGCTTAATCGCCAAATAATTGTAATTTTAGACTTCGGCTCACAATATTCGGAGCTAATTGCCCGTCGCATCCGTGAGACGCAAGTATACTCCGAAGTTCTGTCCTATCGTACTTCAGCTGAACAATTACGGCAACTCAATCCGAAAGGAATTATTCTGTCTGGTGGCCCAAGTTCAGTTTATGGAGAGAATGCACCCCATTGTGACCCAGAAATTTGGAATTTAGGTGTTCCCATTTTGGGAGTCTGCTATGGAATGCAATTGATGGTAAACCAGCTAGGTGGGTTAGTAGAAAAGGCTGATCGCGGTGAGTATGGTAAGGCATCATTATATATAGATGATCCCACAGATTTACTAACTAATGTGGACGAAGGCACCACAATGTGGATGAGTCATGGCGACTCAGTCACAAAAATGCCTCCAGGATTTGAACTTTTAGCCCATACAGACAATACTCCTTGTGCAGCGATTGCTGACCACGAAAGAAAACTGTATGGTGTACAGTTCCATCCAGAAGTAGTGCATTCTTTGGGTGGATTGGCATTAATTCGCAACTTTGTTTACCATATCTGCGACTGCGAACCTACCTGGACTACAGCCGCTTTTGTAGAAGAAGCTGTACGCGAAATTCGCGCCAGAGTTGGTGATAAGCGAGTGCTGTTAGCGCTTTCTGGTGGGGTTGATTCTTCTACCTTGGCTTTCTTATTACATAAAGCCATTGGCGATCAACTCACTTGTGTGTTTATCGATCAAGGCTTTATGCGGAAGTATGAGCCAGAAAGATTAGTGAAGCTATTCCAAGAGCAATTTCATATTCCTGTAGAGTATGTTAACGCACGCGATCGCTTCCTCAACATGATGGAAGGTGTCACCGATCCCGAAGAAAAGCGTCGCCGCATCGGCCATGAATTTATTCGCGTATTTGAAGAAACATCCAAACGCCTTGGTCACTTTGATTATTTAGCTCAAGGTACCCTGTATCCTGACGTAATTGAATCGGCTGATACCAACGTCGATCCCCAAACTGGCGAACGAGTAGCCGTCAAAATTAAGAGTCATCATAATGTTGGCGGATTACCCAAAGATTTACGCTTCAAACTAGTAGAACCATTGCGGAAACTCTTTAAAGATGAAGTTCGCAAAGTTGGGCGTTCTATTGGTTTACCGGAAGAAATCGTGCAACGCCAACCTTTCCCTGGCCCTGGTTTGGCAATTCGGATTCTCGGTGAAGTGACAGCCGAAAGATTAAATATCTTGCGCGATGCTGATTTAATTGTGCGGCAAGAAATTAATCAACGTGGTTTGTACAATCAAGTTTGGCAAGCATTCGCAGTGTTGCTACCAATTCGTAGTGTCGGCGTGATGGGCGATAAACGTACCTACGCTTACCCCATCGTCTTACGGATTGTCACCAGCGAAGATGGGATGACAGCAGATTGGGCGCGGATACCTTACGATATTTTAGAAGTAATTTCTAACCGCATTGTTAATGAAGTGAAAGGTGTCAACCGAGTAGTGTATGACATCACCTCCAAGCCGCCTGGAACCATCGAGTGGGAATAAGTCAGTACTGAGTACTGAGTTGGAGAGACGCGATTAATCGCGTCTGTACAAGAGTGATGAGTTTGTAGCTGTTTCAACTACAAACTCATCATTTTGTTTTGGGAAATTTATCAGCGTTTATCTGCGTGTATCGGCGGCTAATTTTCTCTACATTCATCCCTTCACTTCTGATTCAAAAGTAATTGTCTCAGATTGGTAAGCTGGAGGTTCGACATGGATGAGAATTCTTACCGGACGGAAACGTTCTTCTAGTAGCCTTTCTACTTCTTCGGTAATGCGGTGGGCGGTTTCTACATCTGTAGCATCGACAATTAAATGCATTTCCATAAAGACTTGACGGCCGAGAACTCCACGAGAAGCAATGTCATGACAATTAATGACTCCCGGAACCGAAAGCGCGATCGCATGGATTGCTTCTGGTGCGATCGCCATTTCATCTACTAAGGAAGGTAAATTATCTTTTAAAACTGACCAACCACTCCAAAAAACTAACAAAGCAACAGGAAAAGCTAAGACTACATCTAGCCATTGGTAACCTAACCACACGCCAATCAAACCGCCAATCACAGTAATGGTTACCCACACATCACTCATGGTATGTGTAGCATCAGCAATTAAAATTGGACTACCTACTCGCTTCCCTTCATTGCGTTCGTAGAAAGTCACAAAAATATTCACACCTAGCACAATTAGTAATAACCATAATTCTGCTGCTGAGATGGTTACAGGTTGACCACCTTTGAGAATTCTCTCAACTGCGCCTTGGAGAATTTCAAAACAAGCAATTCCTAAAAAAGCAGAAATTCCCAAAGCACCGACAGCTTCAAATTTTTGGTGTCCATAGGGATGTTCGCGATCGGGTTTTGGAGAAGAAAACTTACTAGTAACCAAGCCTAAAACATTGTTGGCGCTATCAGTAACACTATGTAAAGCATCAGCTAATAAGCTTAAAGAGCCTGTAGAGTAACCCACTACTGCTTTTAATGCCATCACAAACAGGTTTAGCAGTAGGGTAATAATTAAAACCTTTCGCACCACTGCGCGGTTATCGTACGTCATAAATAATTTTTACATCAGATTCTACGTTTTATCATTAAAACTTAAAACACAAGTAATAAGTATCAAACTATTACCCAGTAAGAAATACATCTCTCTACAGACTAAATTTTTTTATTTATTTTATTGAGATTATTTATAATTAAGATTTGCCAAAAGCTTGATATTTATGATGATTTTTTATTTGTTTAATAGCTAATAATTGGCATCTAAAAATTTTTATATTTTTTCTTCTATGACTTTTTGAGTAGTCAAGCAATGTTGGATTTTGGATGAGCCCGACTAGTACCGCAAGGCGGAATTCAAAATTCAAAATTCAAAATTCAAAATTAAGACAGAGTAAGCGTTTTGCGGATTTTGAATGGTCTGTTTATTTACGCCTTGTTGTACTAGTCGCTGATGGTAGGGTCATACCACAATACAGTTTGATTGATTTGTCAGTTGTGGAACCAGCTAGCTCAATTGGGGGAGAATCCCCCAAACCCCCTCCAAAATTATTGTTTTTGTTGTCAATTTATTTTGTAACTGAACTGTATTGGGTTATGTCGTTGCAAAAATGCCAATCAATTTATAAATTTGGCAGGTTAGCTAAGATTCTCGACTTGTTCAAAAAGTCGAGAATCTGATTTTCGCTCAGGTATTAAGAACAACTGGTCAAAGCTGCTCCACATTGGTCTTCTCTTACCAACCAACCGTTAACACCTTTATATTGCACCAGCGCCCAGCCTCCCTGACAGCCTAATAATTTGACGCTGGTGTTAGGTGGAACTCTGACTATGACTTTACTTTTGGCACTAGTTTTGGCGTACAGCTTCACGCCTTTAGTACCGTAACCTCTGGTTGATAAGCCTAACTTGGGCAAAGATACCCAACCAGTTCCTTTAAAACCGCTACTAGCATTGGTAATCTTGGCCCAATTTCCTAATACAGCCACAACCTGAACAGTTTCATTAACAGGCACTTGTCCTAAAATTTTATTGTTGGTGCTGGTTCCACTCCGCACGTTTAATGTTTGCCCATCTGAAACATCAACATAGGCAAATAAATTACACTTTGTCGGATTTTTTGATTTAGCTAAGGCTATTTGATCAGCTATGCCAGTATTGATAGCTATAGTAGTACACATAAGTGCTAAACCTGTAGCTAGCTTCAAGACTTGATTTTTCACTTTATTTATCCTCATCTGCTTCGGTTTGAGAGGATGTCTGAAAACCTTTTGGTCTTGTATTCAAGACTTGTAGATCCTCCTAAATCCCCTTAGCAAGGGGGACTTGAGATGCTTCACCCTTTTTTAAGGGGAGCTAGCGTCATAGGCGGGTTTCCCGACTTGAGATGACTGGCGTGGGCTAGGGGGAATCAGTCGTAATATTTCATACTTCTCAGACATCCTCTGAAGACACCAATATTAATACGGGTGTCCTATGAATAGCTCATATCTTAACTGATAAATTTCAGATGTAATTAACGACTACAAACCTTAAATTAGAGTTAATTTCGCTAACTTTAATTTATATGAATTCTCCTTACTTCTTCACCAGCAAGTGCAATAAGCTAGTTAACTTTGAGCAAACCAATTCTGTCAAAAGCATAGTTTTTAGAGAAAATCAAGAATAAGTTACTCAACTTTGGTTAATTATTATGAACATCAAAATCCAACCAATCTCAAACAGCATGGGTCAACAAATTATTAATACTGGCAATCATAGTATTGGGGAATTATCACGGGAGGAAATTATTAGTTTATTTAAAGAGTATGGAGCCTTGCTGTTTAGAGGATTTGCAAATAATGTCGAAATTTTTAAAGAATTTAGCAACTCATTAAGTACTGATTTTATGGATTATGCTGGCGGAGTATTTCAGCGCCGCATTATTAATGGCGATAAGACAGTTTTAAGCGTTAACAATTTTAAATCGGCGATTAAATTGCATGGTGAGATGTATTATCAAAAGCATATCCCACTGATGTTGTGGTTTTTCTGCGCTCATCCAGCATCAGCAAAGGGAGAAACAACAATATGTGATGGCAGACAATTCTATAATGAGCTGAGTAGCGCTACCAAAGATTTATTTAGCAAAAATCATATCAAGTTTACTGCCCATCTATCTGAAGCAGAATGGCAGAAACAATACAAAACTGAAGATGTGAATCAAGTAGCAGCAATATGTGAACTTAATGATACGCGTTTAACTATTTACCAAGATAATTCAATATTAACTGAGTATATTCGTCCAGCAATTATACCGAGTAGCTGCGGCAAATATCAGGTATTTATTAATAGCCTATTACCCGGTAAACATTTATATCCAGAACGGCTAAGATTTGCCGATGATTCAGATATCTCCGATACAGTTATGTCTGAACTTAATGAAATAGCTGAGAGATTAACTACGGAAATTTCTTGGCAAAAAGGCGATATTTTAATGATTGATAATACAAGAATTCTTCATGGTAGAAGAGCTTTTGATGATGAGAGGCGAGATGTTTATATCAGGCTATGTGCCCCAGCTTTTTCAATCTAAAGTCAAGCGCTGCGATAAATTAGCATCTTGGTAAAAATATTTACCGACTAAACTATCAACAAAATGATCAAATTTGTCAAATAGACCAGCTAAGGAATATTGAAAAGTCAATTCTCGATCAAGATTGTGGGATATTGTTAAATAGGTTAGAGATTCGCCAAATAAATTAAGAATGAAGCTGGCAGCAAGAGTAAGTCAGGTAACACCCTCTTTAACCTTAGCGATCGCAGCTAAAGCTAAGGCAATGAAAGCAGAGGGTGTGGACGTTTGTAGTTTTAGCGCTGGAGAACCAGATTTTGACACTCCAGCCCATATCAAAGCAGCAGCAGCAAAGGCTTTGGATGAAGGCAAGACCAAATATGGCCCAGCCGCTGGAGAACCAAAGTTAAGGGAAGCGATCGCCCGTAAGCTGAAAGCTGATAATGGTCTAGATTATAAAGCAGAAAATGTTATCGTCACCAATGGCGGTAAGCATTCTCTCTACAATTTGATTGTGGCTTTAATCGATCCAGGTGATGAAGTCATTATCCCGGCTCCCTACTGGTTAAGTTATCCCGAAATGGTAACTTTGGTAGGTGGAGTTCCGGTAATTGTCCCCACAGATGCTTCGACGGGTTATAAAATTACGCCGGAACAACTCCGCAAGTCGATTACGCCCAAAACAAAGTTATTTGTCCTCAACTCTCCATCTAACCCCACCGGGATGGTGTACACGCCAGCAGAAATTAAAGCACTGGCGGAAGTAGTAGTTGATGCAGATATCTTTGTTGTCTCTGACGAGATTTACGAAAAAATTCTCTACGACGGTGCGGAACATATCAGCATTGGTTCTTTAGGGAAGGAAATTTTTGCCCGTACCTTAATCAGTAACGGCTTTGCCAAAGCTTACTCGATGACAGGGTGGCGACTTGGCTATTTAGCGGGGCCAGTGGAAATCATCAAAGCCGCAAGCACCATTCAAGGGCATAGTACATCTAACGTTTGTACCTTTGCTCAATATGGGGCGATCGCAGCTTTAGAAAGTTCCCAAGACTGCGTAGAAGAAATGCGCCAAGCCTTCGCCAAACGGCGACAGGTAATGTTAGACAGACTCAACGCCATTCCCGGATTGAGTTGTCCCAAACCTGACGGTGCTTTTTATCTTTTCCCCGACATCAGCAAAACTGGTCTAAAATCCCTAGAATTCTGTGATGCACTCATTGAAGAACATCAAGTTGCAGTAATTCCCGGTATTGCCTTTGGTGCTGATAAGAACATTCGCCTTTCCTACGCCACTGACATGGCCACCATTGAAAAGGGAATGGATAGATTGGAGAAGTTTGTACGGAGTCGGATTTAGGAATGGGGACTGGGTAATGGAGAATGGGAAATGGGGAATGGGAAATGGGGAATGGGGAATAATAATTTCTCCTTGTTCCCTTTACCCTTTACCCCTTACCCTTTACCCCTACTCAAATCAACCCCATCTCTTGCAAACCCTGGCGGAGTCTCTTGGCTTCTTCAGGGTTATGCTGTTGGTGTAGGGCGATCGCATTTTTAAATGCTGTGACGCTGGCTTGAACATTGCCTACTTTGAGCTGTACTACTCCTAAATTTTGATAAGCTTCGGCATAGCTGGGGTTTAACTTGATGGCTTTTTGGTAACAGGCGATCGCATCTGTAAATAAACCTAAAGCTTTAAATGTCATTCCTAAGTTGTAATGTCCGCTAGCAAAATTCGGGTCAATTTTTAAAGTGGTTTCGTAAGCTTTCCTGGCATTTTTTAAATCTCCTGCTGCTTTGAGTAAATTACCCAAATTGTTATATGCTCCCAATTTTAAAATTGGATAAATTGGTAATTTGATTGCAGCTTGATAGTGGGCGCTAGCTTGTTGAGGATTTTGTAAGCGATTGTAGGCAATGCCTAAATGATAATGGAGTTCGTATAAAATTTCGTAGTTTTCTTCACTTGTCCTTACGCCTCTTTTGAGTAATTCTATACCTTCTTTAATTTTGCCAGTTTCTACATACAAGGCTCCCAACTTACTACAAACGTAAGGATCTTCAGGATGAGCTTTGAAAAACTCTTCCATTGCGGCTTGGGCTTTGGCGTGTTTATTACCTTGGGCGATCGCAGTTTTTTGATATCCTTTATGTAAAATTGCTACTCCTTGTAAATAACCAATTTGCCAGTGTGGTTCTTTCTTGATAATTTCTGATACACTATCATCAACTAAGGCATGATAAGGACGGGAAAACTGAATATCTGGATGTTTACGAAAAAGTCTAGAAACTAAAGAATAAGGGGACTGTTCTGCGCCTACTTCATGTCGCACAAGGTTGATTAATAAATATTCTTCACTTTGAATTGCTGAGTGAATTTGCGGTACAATTTCTGGAGTTAGTGTCTCATCTGCATCTAACACTAAAATCCAATCGCCTGTGACATATTTTAAAGCTTCATTGCGCGCGATACTAAAGTTATTGTTCCATTGAAAATGATGTACTTTAGCACCATGTGCTTTAGCGATTTCTGGAGTGCGATCGCTAGAACCTGTATCTAAAACTACAATTTCATCAACGACATTTTTCACACTGCTGAGGCATTTAGGCAGTGTTGCTGCTTCATTTTTGACGATCATGCACAGGCTCAAATTCATAATTCAAATTACAGCAGTCTAATGATTTCAGAATTCTGACATATCTTGCTAGCGACTGTGTAATTTTGAGTGCCTGTTTGTCATTTGTTATTTGTCAATTGTCATTTGGTAGTTGGTAATTGGAATTTTTCCCCTTGTCTCCCTGCCTTTTACCTTTTCCCAGTCCCCAGTCCCTAGTTCCCAATCCCCAGTCCCTAATTTCTACACGAATAGTCGTGCTACAGGACAAACAAAATTTGGCAGCAGAGGTGAAGACAGTTCGTCTGTTGTCAGTAATGTTGCTACTAATTTGAGAACAGCTTTTTCTCGGCGATACACCTCAACCTGTTGTAATTGCCAATTCAAAATCCAATATTCTTGCACTCCTCTAGAACCATATAATTTTAGTTTTACTTCGCGGTCTCTTCGTTCGTTCTCTGTTCCAGAAGAAAGAACTTCTACAACTAATTCTGGTGCGCCTGTTAAATGTCCTTGACTATCAAGTAAAATTGCTAGGCGTTCTTTGCTGATCCAAACCACATCAGGAATTACATTATCTGCATCGGTGAAAATAATCCCTGGAGTAGGGACAGCCTCACCAAGCCCGGTTGAGATTGACCAAGTTCTTAATTCTGCACAAATATTTGCAGTGGCTTTTTGATGTCCCCAATGCGGTGCCCTGGTCACAAATAATTCTCCATCAATAATTTCGTAGCGATTGCCGTTATCTGGCAACAACTCTAAGTCCGCGCTTGTCCAATGTACCCTTTCATCAATGGTTTGGCTCATACGAACCCCGTAGAAATTACTACTATTATAATGATGGCGCGATCGCGCTTTTGTCACTCATAGCAAACAGCGATCGCTTATATCTAGTGTGACAAAATATTAAGTTGGCATTTTTATAAATGAATGAAACCATCAGGCATGATAGTTCCTGTCAAAAATGTTTCGCTCATATCTGTAGCATAGAGATTTGCTCCGGTTAAGTTTGCTTCACTCAAGTTTGCTTCACTTAAATCGGCTCCTGTTAAATCCGCCCACTGCAAATCTGCTTTCCACATCCTCACTCCACCCATTTTGGCTCCACTTAAATTAGCACCTTGTAAGTTGGCTGCACTCAGTGATGCCATGTGCAAATTAGCATCACACAAGTCTGCATCATTGAGAGACGCGCCACTGAGATCCGATTCATTTAAATTTGCAGTTGTCAGTGCAGCTTGGCGTAAATCAGCACCACTGAGAATGACTTCTGATAAATTCGCTCTATGTAGTTTCGCTCCTCTAAGATTCGCCTGGCTTAAATTAGCTCCACTCAAAGATGCACCTGAGAGGTTAGCGCCACTTAGGTTAACTCTGCCAAAATCTACACCACCTAAATTAGCTCCCCGCAGATCTGCTTCTGGTAATTCTATGCCGTGAAAGCTTCTTTCTCCGGCTGCATACCTAGCTAGAAGTTCTTTAACATCCATGATTTTCGGTTTTCAGTAATTTAATGGGAACACTTAGTTTATTAGCGAAAAATCTTGTATTTTAACCACTACCATAAGGTTAAATTACGTAGCATAATTCACTTCATTATTGTTACCAAAAGAGTTGGAAAATTTTAGTTACCAGAGAAAATAAAACTAATCTGTTTAATTATTTTACAGCCAGAAATCATGCCTGAATATTGACATTTTGCAGAGAAACACTAACTTAATATTGCTTAATCAAACAACAATTAGCTTGTCTATTGATTTAAGCAATACCAGCATTCTGCTAAATAATAGTTAATCAAAATTAACCAAAAATCACCTATTTCGGTAATCAGATTTGCTAGGCGGGTATATGCAATTAAATGAATAATAGCATTTTGCAATGGTCATAGAATAACTATGGAGAAGATAATACTAAATTATGATGATAGCTATTATGTAATTGCAATATTCTGTAAAAGATGCCAATATTAGTCTCTTAAATATACCAATTTATTAAATCGACTTGACAAGTAATCTTATTTTTGTAAGCATCTGCAACTTGATGATACAGGATATTTTAAATTAGCAAATCTTACGTACTAGCATTAACTTTACTGACGCTGAATACATCTATGTCATAGTATTGACACAGTATTCACACAGAATATACATAAGATTGTAATACAAATTTAATAGGTGTAAAAGCTCACAAAAAACTCAGGTGCTATTGATTGCTAAGTCACAAATGCAAATAAATTAGTTATAAGCATCTATCTGAAGATAGGGCTATTGATGTTAAGTGGAGAATATGAGTAAAATTCTAACTACTTAGAAAGGTAGCATTGTATTTTGGCAAATACTGAGATAGAAACCATCTGTAGTTTTTGTGAAGCCAGGTACAGTTTATATCCTGATATGTCTATTATTCGTTCTTTTTCAATGCAATTATTTTTACTTATCAAACTGAATTCTTATATCATAAAATCAGCTATTGTTAATGCTGGCAATAATATTCAATTATCTATCTTCACACCAACCGCTAACAGGTGTAAACTCATAACAAATAGTTTATGTAATCTACCAAAAGCTACTAGTACAACAAGGCAAAAGTAAAAAGTGAGCCAGTGCGGTGGACGGGTTCCCCGGCATAAAGCAACTGGCGAACTCCGTAGGAGTAAAAAGTAAAAAGAAAGAATAGTTATAGCACAAGTCTTTTAGCAATTACAGATGGTCTGTTGATTTACGCCGACTTGTACTAGCAACATTTTACCGCAATTATTGATTAATATAGTTGGTAGCTAATCTTAGTACCTTGACTCAATATATAGAAAATGTCTGCAATGAAATCCTCGTTTATTACCAAAAATGCAGGTTTATTACGCCAAAAAATTAGAGATTATATCCTAACAGTACGGCAATGGTTCGTTTCGACACCAGAAAGGGCACTTTTAGAAGCTTACGAAGCTGCTCAGATAATTAGAAATATTGAAGTTGAGCATTTTGGCGGTCAAAAAATTTCTAATTCTTCAGGGAATTATACTGCAAATGTAATGTCTTATTGGGAAGGGTACTTAAATAAAAATTTAACTATTATCAATATCAAAATAGCAGAGTTCCGCGTCAGCCGTTCAATGTTGGAGATGGCTAATAGTAGAATTTTAGAAAAGCTGCAATTTATTGATGATGTTATAGCTAAGTATACTCCTAGAACTGAACAAATTAATATTAGTGATATTGTCAAAAGTTCTGAGCCACTGACTATTGATAATAATATAGCAACTCAACCAGTAAAACCATCTAATAATAGAGTTAATCAAGTTCCTAATTTAAACCAAAAGACAGGAGTATTGCCCAGGTCTTTTGGCAGGACAATTAACAAAATAAAAACTGATTTATCGCCTCAAGCAGAAGCAGAATTTATTAGAAATTATCAGCGTTCTAGAAATAGAACTAGAACTGCATTGAGATTTTTTCTAATTTTAATTCTTGTGCCTCTATTAACCCAACATTTCTCCAAACAGCTATTTATAAATCCTCTAGTTGAAAGAGCTAGAGGAGAACGCACTACTCAGATTTTTATCAACTCTGACATGGAAGAAAAAGCTTTACATGAATTAAAGAGTTTTGAAAGTAAACTTAAATTTGAGAGTTTATTACAGGAAGCACCTGCACTTTCGCCTGAGGGAATCAGAGAGAAAATTCAAGAAAAAGCGATTGAGATAGCAGAGGAATTTAACCATGAAAGTAATAGCGCTATCAGTAATGTATTTGCTGATTTAATTTCACTCGTTGCTTTTGCTATTGTAGTTGCTACAAGCAAAAGAGAAATTGCCATTGTTAAGTCTTTTATCGACGATATTGTTTATGGACTTAGTGATAGTGCTAAGGCTTTTTTAATTATTTTGTTTACCGATATATTTGTCGGATTTCACTCACCACATGGCTGGGAAGTTCTGCTAGAAGGCTTTGCAGAACATTTAGGATTACCAGCCAATGAAAGTGCAATATATTTATTTATTGCTACATTTCCAGTAATTTTGGATACGATATTTAAATACTGGATATTCCGATATCTAAGCCGCTTATCGCCTTCTGCACTAGCTACGATGAAAGAAATGAATGAGTAGGATCAATGCAAAATTCAAAATTAAGCAACTGTGACAGAATATATTAGCTTAACATCCTATGAATATTTGATGATGAATTGGTGCGTCGCTATACGACAACATACCCTACAGACAAAACACTATACATTAGATAAATGAACTGAGAATAATTAGGATTTTAAAAATCATTTAGATGTAATTAAATTTTATTACTGCTGTAATGATTAAAAAATCAGGTATTTATCTTAGAGGAGATTTGTCAAGCAGTCCAACATCTTTTTCGGTACGTTAGCGATAGCGTAACGCACCCTACTTTATAAATCATCTCTTATTTAAAGCATCTATATAAAGATAGAGATAGAGCTTATCTCTAAAGATATAAATATATTCAGAACTGATTTTTTGATTTGATAGAAAGCTTTAATGAAAGTATATTTAATGCTGAAAAATAAAATTTGATATTGCTCGGAGAAAATTATCATATATAAAATCAGAAATTATTGAAAAATATATCAATTTATATCTATCTTTCGGTTGTGGCTTTTCCTTCAAGTGGTAGAAACATTGTTGAGTTTTTCTGGATAAATTGAATTTAAACCAGATGACTTCTGTGAGGAACTCATGAATATTATTGCTTGGGTAATATTAGGACTTCTAGCTGGTGCGATCGCAAAAGCAATTTATCCAGGTTATCAGGGTGGCGGAATTCTTTCGACAATGGTATTAGGTATTGTCGGCGCTTTCATTGGTGGTAGTCTGTACACACTTTTGCAAACAGGAACTCTACAACTTACCGCTGCTGGTACTGGTTTCAGTCTTACAGGTCTATTTATAGCTGTAATTGGTGCAATTATTGCTATTTATTTATGGGGACTATTGAGCAGAAGCAGTAGAGTCTAATTAAAATCCTCAGGACAATGATTCTTGTGATTTTCTAGTCTGAGGCGTAATCTAAATTCGTTACGAAATTACGAAGGATTTTCAACTCGGAATTTGGTTTGGATCAAAGGTGAAAGGGTAAGGTTTAAAGGTTTTTTATTGCCTTTTTCCCCCTTCCTCTTGTACCCTTAACCGACAAATATTGGGGGGCAATCTAGATTTTAAGGTGTGAGTCTGTAGCGTTATTTTAGGAATTTGTATCAGTGGTAGCTGGTAATAATTCTAAATCAATCCATTGACCAAATAATTGTTTCAGGAAGCAGGAAAAAATGTTTTTTCATAAAAAAGAACCGATTCATGTAGTAAACGTTAGCGATTCTAATCCTAGGTTTGCTCAATTACTTCTAGAACAGTTTGGTGGAGCAACAGGAGAACTTACAGCTGCACTACAATACTGGGTGCAATCTTTTCATGTCGAAAATGCTGGCATTAAAGATATGCTTCAAGATATTGCAATTGAAGAGTTTAGCCATTTAGAAATGGTAGGTAAACTCATCGAAGCTCATACTAAAAATACCGATCAAACCGAGGCTTATAAAAGTACTCTCTTTGCGATTCGGGGAATTGGCCCGCACTTTTTAGATAGTCAAGGTAGTGCTTGGACTGCAAATTACATCAATGAAGGTGGAGATGTCGTGCGTGATTTGCGAGCTAATATTGCAGCTGAAGCTGGAGCACGTCAGACTTACGAAGAGTTGATTAAGCTAGCGACAGATGATGGTACTAAACAAACTTTAGTACATCTATTAACCAGAGAAATTTCTCATACGCAAATGTTTATGAAAGCGTTAGATTCTCTGGGTAAATTGACAGATCCCTTATTTGGGAATATTCAACCAGATGAAACTGTTGCTCTCTACTACAACCTATCTACAAATGGTAGTCAAGATGAGCGTGGCCCTTGGAATTCTGAGCCAACATTCAAATACATTGCCGATCCTCTGCAAAAGCATTCCTAATTAACTGATATCAATTCTTGATGAAGCTGCATAGATTGAGAACCCACCTTTTTTAAGGGTGGAAGCAAAAAACATCTATCAAAGTTACCCTTAAAAAGAGGAATTTAGAGAGATATAAATATGTGCAACTTCACATGAAATTGGTATGAGTTATGAGCATTATATGAGCCAGTTAGAAGTAAATTCGCTGGCTCATTTTTCCGGAAAAATTACAATTAAGTATATGGAGAATTGACTGGTGATTGTTAATGCTACACAAAATGGTTGGGAAGTAATCTATCATCGTGCTCATGCATTATTAGCAGCGCAATTAGCCGGACAATGGCGACGTAAAAATGCTCCTGCAAGATTATATGAAACCCTAGCTGCAATTTCCCATCATGATGATTTAGAAAAAGAGTGGGAAGAGAATATTTTGACAGAAAGTGGTGCGCCACTAGACTTTACTCTCAGTACAGAGACTGATATCAAAAAAATTGCTAATCTTGTCAAAAATGCGCGTTATCGGGGAAGATGGGTAGCTTTATTAATTTCTAAGCATATAAGTCGCTTACATGGAGCAAAACGCGGTGAATCTCCTGAAATAGACAAATTTTTGGATGAACAATTGGAAAACCAGGAACTTTGGCGTAAGGAATTAGGAATTGACAAACAAGAAGTAGATGCTGCTTATGCATTTATGCAATGGTGCGACCGCTTATCTTTAATTCTCTGTCAGCAAGAACTCCCGGCTGATGAACGCTGGTTAGAAATTAGCAAGGGGCCTGACGAACAGCGTTATGACATTATGCAACGCAGCGATAATTTGGTAACTGTCAATCCCTGGCCTTTTGAAGATGAGAAATTTACAGTCAATATAGAAGCTTGCGACTTATCACAGTTGAAGTTCAAAAGTAGCGCCGAACTGTCCCAAGCACTCCAGGAAGCGCCAATCAAAATATTGGAATGGACTTTTGTCAAGCACTAACAAAAAAAAATCCAATTTATTTAATATTTGATTTACCCAAGGGAACAATGAAACTAAGCATTTCATTTTCCCTTAAATCTATGACATCAAATGATGATGAAGCATCTCAAGCCTTGCAAGAATGTCAACACCAGTTACAGCTTGCTGTTCAGTATCAAAAAATCTTAGCAAGAATTCTTGCCAAGAGTCGGGCATCAGTGAATTTAGAATCTCTGTGTTCGAGTTCTTGTCAAGATATTTGTCGGCAATTGAAGATTGAACGAGTGGCAATCTATCGTTTTAACCCTGACTGGAGTGGCAGTTTTATTAATCGTTTAAGCTTTGCAGAATCACCCTGGAATACACTGGATGCTTTTGGACAAGATTTGGTTTGGGGAGATTCCCATTTACAAGAAACTCAGGGGGGGCGATATCGAAAAAATGAGCCGTTTGCTGTTGATGACATTTACGAAGCAGGATACTCTCGTTGTCATATTGAAGTCTTAGAACAATTTCAAATTCGCGCCTATGCGATCGCCCCGATTTTTGTAGGTGCAAAACTGTGGGGATTGCTGGCTGCTTATCAACACTCTGCGCCCCGCAAATGGCATTCTAGCGAAGTAGAATTCCTCGCCCAAGCTGGCACCTATTTTGGTGTAGCAATGCAGCAGGCAGAAATTCTTGAACAAACCAAACAACGCACCACCGAACTGCAAGATGCGATCGCGCGTCAACGAGCATTAATAGAAGTGGTGGGCAATATTCGCTCTTCTCTGGATATCGAAATAATTTTAGATACTACTTGTCAGGAATTATGCAAACTTTTGAAGTTAGAGCGGGCAGCAATTTATCGCTTTAATCCAGATTGGAGTGGTGAATTTGTCAGCCAATTTGGGATGCTAGAATCGCAGTCGAATAGAATTAATGCTTTTGGCAGAAATCTCGTTTGGGAAGATACTCACCTGCAAGAAACCAAAGGTGGACGCTACCGCAATAACGAAAGTTTTGCCGTTAACGATATTTACCAAGCTGGACATTCACGCTGTCACATCGATATTCTCGAACAATTTAAGATTCGCGCCTATGTTTTAGCACCGATTTTCCTAGGTTCAAAACTTTGGGGATTGATAGCAGCCTATCAACACTCTGCACCGCGTCAATGGGTAGATTACGAAATTGAATTCCTCGGGCAGGTAGGGGCACAATTAGGAGTAGCAATTCAGCAAGCCGAGAATTTGATTCAATCAAAACAACAAACGGCGGCGTTTCAAGATGCGATCGCACGTCAACGGGGGTTAACTGAAGTAGTCAGCAAAATTCGCTCTTCTCTAGATATTGATTTAATCCTCAGAACCACTTGTCAAGAAGTGTGTAAACTCCTCAAAGTTGAACGTGTCGGTGTTTATCGCTTTAATCCTGACTGGAGTGGCGAATTTGTCAGTCATTTTGGCATGGTGGGCGCACAGTGGGACAGTATCAATCCTTTTGGCAAAAATTTAGTTTGGGAAGATACTCATCTGCAAGAAACCAAAGGTGGACGCTATCGCAACAACGAAAATTTCGCTGTTAACGACATTTACCAAGCCGGACATTCACGCTGTCACCTCGATATCTTAGAGCAGTTTAAAATTCGTGCCTATGTGTTGACTCCCATTTTTGTGGGGCGCAATCTGTGGGGATTGCTGGCGGCTTACCAACATTCTGCGCCTCGTAACTGGGATAGCGTAGAAGTTGAATTTTTGGCACAGGTTGCGAGCCAACTAGGAGTAGCCTTACAAAATTCGCAAATGATCGTTCAAGTTCAAACTCGTGCCGATGAAATGCACAAATCGGCAGAACAGCGACGAATTTTATTTGATTTGGTGGTGAAAATTCGGGAATCGCTGGATTTGGAAACCATCTTGAAAACCACAGTCCAAGAAATTAGGCGATCGCTTACTGTAGATCGTGTAGGTGTGTTTCGCTTTGATCCTGATGTCAATTTTTGCAGTGGGGAATTTATTGCTGAAGACGTGTTACCTCGGTTCGATGCTGCTCTGGCTGTGAAGGTGCAAGATTATAGTTTCGCCGATCAGTATGCAGCGCAATATCAGCAAGGGAAAGTGCAAGTGATCTCTGATGTCAACCGTGCAGGCTCCAAAATCCCTCATTTTGATATAGTTGAGCGATTTCAAGTTAAAGCACAGATTGTTGTGCCATTAATGGAAGGAGATGAGCTATGGGGCTTGTTGTGCATTCATCAATGCACCCATGCACGTAACTGGCAAGAAACAGAATTAGAATTTGTCACTCAAGTAGCAGCACAACTCAGCGTCGCTTTGCGTCAAGCCAACTTGTTCCAACAATCAAGTTTGCTGGGTCAAACCCGTGAAGAAGCAAATCAACTTGCTCAGACCCTCAACGAGTTACGTACTGCTCAAATGCAAATTATCCACGCCGAAAAAATGGCCAGCTTAGGGCAATTGGTAGCGGGAGTTGCTCATGAGATTAACAACCCAATTAATTTCATTCACGGTAACTTAGAACACGCCGATCAATATACCCAAGAATTGCTGCGCTGTGTGCAGCTTTATCGAGAACATCATCCCTATGCGGCACCAGAGATTCAAGAATTTTGGCACAAAGCCGAGATTGAGTTTTTATTCGACGACTTACCGAAATTATTCCAGTCCATGCAGGTAGGTACTAATCGCATTCGGGAAATTGTCACATCTTTGCGTAATTTCTCGCGCTTGGATGAAGCTGACTTTAAGTCCGCAAATATTCATGAGGGAATTGACAGTACATTGATGATTTTGCAAAACCGCTTGAAGTCTTCAGCTGGTAACCCGATTATTCATATTACTAAAGACTACGATCGCTTACCGCTAATCGAATGTTATCCCGGTCAATTAAATCAAGTATTTATGAATTTGCTCTCTAATGCCATTGATGCCTTAGAAGAACGCAACGCCCAAGCTACTCCAGAAGCGATCGCCACTAACCCCAGTGAAATCAAAATTTCTACCTCAATGCTGAATAAAGACTGGGTTGCCATTCGCATTGCTGATAATGGTCTTGGCATCGATCAACAGGTACTTTCTCGGCTGTTCGATCCATTTTTTACTACAAAAGTTGTTGGTAAAGGCACAGGTTTAGGTCTTTCTATTAGCTATCAAATTGTCACAGATAAACATAATGGCAAGATATATTGTCAATCTGAACCAGGTAAAGGCTCAGAATTTGTGGTAGAACTGCCAATTCATCAAGCGACACATAAAAAATAGTAATTAGGGCGGTGCAATTAAAGATAGTTGGTAAGGGATGTCATTAGTCATTTGTCATTGGTCATTCGTATTGACCCTTGACTCTTGACTCTTGACTCTTATGCCAGAGAATCACTGTGCCAGTTGCGTAAGTCCTATTTTTATTTCTAAATCCCTTTTTTCAGTGATACACATTGCAATTCCCTTTTCGTAATAAGCTGCCTCATTAATAAAAACTGGATAGACGATTGAGTCACCTTCATAGGGAATTTCTTGACCATCAAAGGTTAAAAAAATCGGCTCTCCCGGATGCAGTGGTTGATAATCTCTAAATTGCAATCGCGGATGAATCATTGCCTGAATTTCGCCCAATTGATTTCGGGGATAGTCTATTGTTCCGAGGTTGTGATAAGCGGTGAGGGGGTCATTTACGAGAGGAGCTTTTCCCTGATTGTAATCTGCTAAATAATCTAAAATCGTATGAACAATTGCTTCAGTTTCCTGAAATAAAGCAGCATCCAAAACACCTTGAGCAACTGCGCCAACTTCCAGGGTACAGCCAAATTGACAAATTGAATCGAGATGAGACCTTTCTTGATTTTTGGTTGTGGAATAAAGTACTCTAACTTTGGGATTTATTGATGCAAGATGAGCCGCTAATTGAATATTTAATAAATTCTCATTACCTAAAATAATAGACAGTCCCATATTGGCAGTAGAACTGTGTAAATCGATGACAAAATCTGCTTGCTGGCTACCTGCAAAACCAAAGGTTTGATAAATTACCTTAGCGCGTTGGGCTTCATAACTAGACAAATGAGGATTTTCTAAATCTTGCGGGAGGAAACAGCGATTGAGGTCAGTGTCAGTATAGCGTCTGCCAATTGCATGGGCTTTAGGATTAGCAATTAGTGTCAGGGTTTCAAAACTTGAGCGCTGAATTAAATCAGGCGATCGCTCAAATTTTTTCACTAAATAAATTCCCGTAAGTTCATTTCCGTGCGTTCCACCAACAATCACAACACGTTTGATTTGACTCATATTTATAGCAGTCGCCCTGATAACCTGATCTCAATTTTGCACAATAGCCCTTTTTGTGACTATAAGCGAAAGCAACTATATTTAAGATACTTTTTTAACAACTAAAGTATATTTTAAAAATATAGTAGTTCTGGCAAGCAATGGAACTTCGACATTTACGGTACTTTATTGCTGTGGCTGAAGAAAAGAACTTTAGCTATGCAGCGCAACGTTTACATATTGCACAACCTCCCCTCAGTCAGCAGATTAGCGCCCTGGAAGCAGAAATTGGTGTCAAACTCTTCGATCGCAAAAAACGTCCCCTGCAACTCACATCTGCGGGACAAGTATTTTTAGCAGAAGCCAGGTTAGTTTTAACTCAAGTTGAACATGCAATTATTCAAACACAGCGCGCCAGTCGCGGTGAAATTGGTGAATTGGTAGTAGGTACAAATAGTTCTATTGCCAATAGCCTGCTTCCTGATATGCTGCGAATATTCCGCGATCGCTTTCCCTATGTCAAGCTGGTATTACGGGAACTCACAGCAGCACAGCAAATTCAAGAACTACACAATCGCCGTCTAGATATCGCTTTTGATCGCTTACTCAATTCCTATCAACAGAATACTGAGTTGTGTTATTTACCGATTGGGCGCGAGTCTTTGGTGATTGCATTACCAAAAACACATCCTCTCGCTTCTCAGCCAGAAATCCCTCTGCAAGACTTGGCACATGAACCTTTTGTGTTACCTTCTACAGAATTAGTTCCTTCCTATACTGAGATTATTCACCTTTGTGAACAAGCTGGTTTTTTCCCCAATGTCGTTCAAGAAGCCACCTGGATGATTACAGTTCTCAGCTTAGTTGCAGGTGGGGTGGGAGTAGCACTTTTACCCAGCAATGTCCAAAATCTTCAGCGCCAAGGTGTTGTTTATAAACCTATCCAAGGCGCAAATCTCACTAGAGAGATTGTAGTTCTGTGGCGACAAGAAGATACTTCACCCGTTTTGCACGAGTTTCTCAAAGTAATTCAAGAATTAACAAATTGAAAAACTCCATCCCCTTGTGGATGGAGTTTTTGGTTATAGGGAATGGGGCATAGGGCATGGGAAAGATGTTGCTGTGTCCCGCCACAACTCCAAGGTAATACCAATTTTAAAAAATAATGTGACAGATTGTAGGGGCAAGGCATTGCCTTTTCCTCTAGAATATATTGATAAAAATTATTTGAATTTGTATTAATATTTCCAAGAATAAACACTCTTTAGGGGCGCAGTTGTGCGCCCCTAACTATCCACTTCATTTAGTAGAAAAAGCTATTAAATTACTACCACCAAATGCGATTGCCGTTTTCATCAACTCGTGCTTGACGAATTACATCAGAAATTTCTTCAGCGTCTTTCACATGGTGAAGTGCTTTCTTCTCACCATTTGGTTCATCAACAACAAAGTATGTAGGGACTGTAATGTGATCGCCTGTAATATCTGGCGAATCTACAGCAACTTGTTTAGCCTTCTCTTCTACTGACTGTGGTTCGTCAGCAATTCTATCTCCGGGATTGGCTGTTAAGTTTCTTTCTTTGACATTTGGCTCATCTTGAGAATGCCAATCTTCACTTACAGGTTGTCTAATTTGCTCGTTTGATTCATTAGTCATAACTATTGCGGTGATTTAAAACTAGGCATTTACTAACATCAATTTAAAGAATAAAATGCCGTAAGAGTTCTTTCTCTAGAGAGAGTTTGAGAATATTAATTAAAGACAGATGTCTTAAGTTATATATTCATGGCAATATTTATGAAAAACTTCTTGCTTAAGAAATAGTTAATATTAATTTTTTTCTCAGAAGTATGGTGTGTTATTGCTGAGAATGCAACATTTATCACTGCTGAATTTATTTTTTAGGTTGAAAAGGCGTATATTTACCACCTAAAGCTTCGACAATCGTGCGGGTATTGGCTGTCATCATTTTGATATATGTATCGCCTTCACTCCCCTTTGCACCGATGGAGTCGGAATAAAGTTGACGTGGGGCGAGGTTGACTTTAGCTTCTTCGGCTACAGTTTTAATTAAGGCAGGATTGATAGTTGTTTCCGCAAAAATGGCATTAACGCCGATTTTCTTAATTGACTCCACTAATCGCTGTACAGTTTGGGCGCTTGGTTGTTCTTCAGTGCTGATACCGATTAGTGTACCTGCGATCGCAATTTTATAAGCTTGTCCATAATATTGAAAAGCATCATGGGTAGTAACAAGTTTGCGCTTATCTGGGGGAATGGTTTGGATTTGCTGATTAATCCAACTATGCAACTGCTTTAATTCATTGCTAAGTTGGGTGGCATTCTCAGTAAATTCTGCTTTATCTTCGGGCGATAACTCAATTAAACCATCCCGAATTGCATTTACCATTGCGATCGCATTTTCTGCACTACCCCACACATGAGGATCGGGAACGGTTTCACCTTTACCTTTATCTAACTGCAAAGGTTTAACAACTTCTCCCACCGCTAACCGCTTCACACCTCCACCCGCAGCATTCATTAACTTAATTAATCCGGGTTCTAGGTTGTAACCGTTATATAAAATCAAATTCGCTTTTTCCATTACCCGGCTATCTGCTGGTACTGGTTCATAAACGTGAGGATCTGTACCAGGCTTGAGAATTCCTCTTACTTGAATTTCATCGCCGCCAATCTCTTCAGTTAAATCAGCAATGATAGTGCTAGTTGCTACAACTTGCGGTTTCCCATCACTCTGAGAATTACTACCGCTATCCGACTGGCTACAACCAAATAAAGCCAAAGGTAGAAGTATTGCCAAGCATATCTGCGAAAGAATGTATGTGGATTGGGAAAAGGGAGAAGGGGTAATGGGTAATGGGTAATTGGGTGTTTGGTGTTTCTTCCTCATCTCCCTCATCTTCCTCATCACCCCCATGACGGCAGTTGCTACAACGGAGGAGACCTCCGCAACGCACTGCCTCCCCAATGCCCCATGCCCCATGCCCATCTCTTTCTTAAGTATTAGTTTCATTTATCTACAACATTACTTCTATCTATAGATTTTTTCATATTTCTCTCATTTTTATAGTAAGCTCAAGAAATAAAATATGAAAGCACAGTTATGAGAAGTGTTTCTTTTTACAAAAAATTCAGTTTAGCACCGAGAGAATTCTGGGGAAGTCCTACACAAGTTATACAAAACCATGAAATGAAATCTACAGAAGGAATTTATATCTCCCATTTAGGGGTACACTACCGCACGCAAGAAGCATTGCGCGACGTTAATTGCATCATTGAACCAGGTAAACTCACAGGTATTTTTGGCCCGAATGGTGCTGGTAAAAGTACTTTAATGAAGGCGATATTGGGCTTGGTCGCGAAAAGTAGCGGTAATGCTTTATACCAGAATAAACCCTTGATGCAGCAACTAGAGAAAGTTGCTTATGTACCCCAGCGTAGCCAAATTGATTGGACTTACCCGGCGACAGTTTGGGATGTGGTGATGATGGGAAGGGTAAAAAAAACGGGATGGTTGCGTAGTTTTTCCGCAGTTAGCCGTCAGGTAGCAAATAATGCCTTAGAAAGAGTGGGGATGAAAAATTATTGCGATCGCCCCATCGGAGAACTCTCCGGAGGACAGCAGCAGCGAGTATTTTTAGCCCGTGCTTTAGCCCAGCAAGCAGAAATTTTCTGTTTTGATGAACCATTAGTAGGTATCGATCAAAAGACTCAAACAGTAATTTTTGAAGTCTTTCATGAACTCGCAAACGCAGGCAAAATCGTTTTAGTAGTCAACCACGATTTAGGCGAATCTATCACCCACTTTGATGATTTAATATTATTAAACCGAGAATTAATAGCCACAGGTTCAAGACAGCAAGTACTCACCGAAGAAAACTTACAAAGTGCCTATGGTGGAAAAGTGATGTACTTTTCTGATGCAGCTTAAATTGTCATTGGTAATGGGTAATTGGTAATGGGTTATCAGACAAACAACTAATGACAAATGACAAATGACAAATGACAAATAACAAACTATGTTCCAAGCATTAATTGAGCCATTGCAATATGGCTTTATGCAGCGATCGCTGGTGATTGCAATATTAGTCGGGTTGTTGTGTGCTGTCGTTGGTAGCTACTTGATGGTACAACGATTGGCACTGCTGGGAGATGCGATTAGTCACTCAGTTTTACCAGGACTAGCGATCGCCTTTATGGTGGGAGGTAATATTTTTGTTGGGGCTTTTATTGCTGGCGTTGTGAGTACAATGGCGATCGCACTTATTAGAACGCGATCGCCAATCAAAGAAGATGCGGCAATGGGCATAGTTTTCTCAGCATTTTTTGCCCTTGGTATTACCTTAATTACTGTTATTCAAAAAGATAATAAAATTGACCTGAATCACTTTTTATTCGGCAATATTCTGGGTGTAACTATTGATGAAGTAAGAGACACCGCCATCATTGCAGCGATTGTTTTATTAGTTGTAGTTTTACTCTACAAAGAACTGTTATTTTACACCTTCGACCCTTTAGGCGCACAAGCTGCAGGTTTACCAGTTAATCGGCTGAACTTTGGATTAATGCTGCTAATTGCCTTAACAATTGTCGCTAGTATGAAAGCGGTAGGTGTAATTCTTGTCCTTTCACTATTAATTACCCCTGGTGCGACAGCTTATTTATTAGTGAAACGCCTCAACCAAGTAATGATTTTAGGTGCAGTTATTGGCGTAATTTCTAGTACTAGCGGCATGTATTTGAGCTACTTTTATAATTTACCCTCAGGCCCCGCGATTGTATTAGTAGTATCGGGATTATTTGTCTTAGCATTATTATTTAGTCCGCGACACGGGATATTTGCACCGCAACAGAAAAAGGAAATTGTCGAGAAGTAAATCTAGTGAATGCAAGATGTTCAAATCCCCGACTTTTTGGAAAAGTCGGGGATTTATACCAATTCAAATAAATATATTCTAGATGGCACAGCGTGCCGTGCCCCTACAATCTGCTGCATTCTTTTTTCCAATTGGTATTACCCAACAAAAAACCGAACAATAATTTTGGAGGGGGTTTGGGGGACGCAACCGTCACCCAATCGGGGGTTTGGGGGAGAATCCCCCAATTCTTCTAGCTTCTTTAATCAGTGATACAAAATCAAAAAATGTTCGCGACGCATCAATATATTCCAGAGGGTACGGCGTGCCGTGCCCCTACAATCTGTCGCATTCTTTTTTCCAATTGGTATTATTTGTTCGTGAGGTGATCGCATTCATCAAGTTATTGATTATATAACCCAAAAGATGACTTAACTTCCCATACATCTTTTATTCTTTCCAGATAAACTATGCTGCCATACTGAGGAGGCCCGGCGGGACAATGGGCGTATATTTGAATTAATGCTTGGGAAAAATCAACAGAAAACCCTGGTCGAGTCAACCAATAAAAAACAGACCACCGATAATCATAATTATTACAAAGTTGCTGACACTGTTGTTCAGAAATGAGCGTGAGTTGATCGTTAATCAGCAATGGACTCAATAAGCTAGATTGATGATTGCTCATTACCCAATCGTCATAAGTCTCTTTTTTGACATTGTAAGAACTCTCAAAAAATGAGCCGCAGGGTGAAAGTTGCAAAAACTTGATGTTGTCCCAGGGAATAACTTCTCCCTTAGCTGTTGGAGAAAAAATCACAGTAGAGGTTGCAATCAGGTATGCTCCCGCCATCCTGTAATTTTGAATTACAGCAGAAAAAACCTGTGATTCATGTTGCGATCGCATTTTTTCTCTCATCTGCTAACAAAGACAATTATCAGTATATTTACTAATTTTAATTTATTAATATTGTTATTTTTGCAATTTATATTATTGCTGTAACAAGGAGCGCGATCGCGTGATGCAGACAATCTGAGCGTCAGCAATATAATGTATAATCCCGGACAGTTGAACTCCGCTCACGGGGATAAGTATGGATAGAGCGCTCATAGATAGGCTGATAGAGACTGTTCACCAAGAGTTAATTCCTAAATTACAGATTGAAAGTATAGCTCCCCACGATCCAGTAAAAATCAGCTATCTTCCCTATCCTTGGGAAAAAGTGGGAGCAGGAAATTACGCTGCGGTAGTCTATCACCCAGATTACCCCAACTGGGTTGTCAAAATTTATGCACCTGGACGGCCTGGTTTTGAAGAAGAGGTAGAAGTTTACCACCGTTTAGGTTCTCATCCAGCTTACTCGGAATGTTTATATGCTAAAGATGGTCTTTTAATTTTGAAGCGGTTATATGGGGTGACTCTTTATGATGCTATTCAACGCGGATTGCGTATCCCTAAGCAAGTAATCCAAGATATCGATGAAGCTTTAGAGTATGCGCGGATGCGGGGATTATATCCCCATGATGTACATGGGCGAAACGTGATGATGTATGAAGGAAGAGGATTAGTTGTAGATATTTCCGACTTTCTTCATGAAGATAAATGTGCCAAATGGGATAACCTCAAAAGAGCATACTATTGGTTATATCGCCCCATCCTCGCCCCATTACGGCTGAAAATTCCCTATTTTTTACTAGATGCTGTTCGTAAGGTTTATCGCTTCTTCTCTAAATTAAAAAAATCTGCTGAGGGTATTTTGTCTAAAACTTCGAGAAAAAACAACAAAACAACATATCTATAAATCCCCCAGTCCCCAATCCCCATTACCCCTTATCCCCAGAGGGGGCCCCGAGTTCCCCAATCCCCAATCCCCAATTCAGTGATACCTTGAAACAAGAGGAGAACTGAGGCTTTTCCATGCCAATTTACGTTTACTGGGGTGAAGATGATTTTGCCATAGAAAAGGCGGTGGCTGCATTATGCGATCGCATCCTCGATCCCCTATGGACAAGTTTTAACTACAGTTCCTTGCTTCCAGATCAAGCTGATGCGGTGATTCAGGGATTAAATGAAGTGATGACACCCAGTTTTGGCGCTGGTGGAAGGTTAGTCTGGCTAGTAAATACTACTCTGTGTCAGCATTGTCCAGATAATGTGTTGGCTGAACTAACGCGCACCTTACCTGTGATTCCCGAAAATTCATTTTTATTGCTCACCAGTCGCAACAAACCCGATGAACGTTTAAAATCGACGAAATTTTTAAAACAACAAGCTACTGAGTTTCGAGAATTTCCCCTGATTCCCCCCTGGAAAACAGAGTTACTCGTACAAGCAGTACATCAAGCTGCTCATAGCACAGGTGTTAAACTCACAGCTAAGGCGATGGAAGTGATTGCAGAATCCGTAGGCAACGATACCCGCCTCCTCTACAATGAAATGGAGAAATTGCGGCTCTATGGTGCGGCTAGCAATCAGCCTCTAGATGTAGATAGTGTTACCAAGTTAGTCAGAAATACTACGCAAAATAGTTTACAATTAGCAGCAGCCATCAGAAATGGCGATACAGCTCAAGCCTTAGCCACCTTAAGCGATTTAATCAATGCTTCCGAGCCTGGTTTACGCATAGTAGCTACCTTGATTGGTCAATTTCGCACCTGGCTATGGGTAAAAATTATGATGGAAAGCGGTGAGCGCAATCCCCAAGAGATTGCGAAAGCTGCAGAAATCGGTAACCCCAAACGTATTTACTTTTTACAACAGGAAGTCAAATTCCTTTCTGTACAGCAACTCATCTCGATTTTACCTCTGCTCCTAGACTTAGAAGTTAGTCTCAAGCAAGGATATTCAGATATTACAACACTGCAGACAAAGGTGATAGAACTTTGTCAAGTGGCTAGAGGAAGTAGAGCATAAATATAAAAATTTAATGGATTAAGAACTTTCTGGAACTTCTTACTTCTAAAATAATTCACAGTCATTATCGTATTGCTACTCTAGTTCTGTGTCATACACCGTATGAAAAACATTGCTGATTTCTGTTTCCCAGTAAGCTGGCAAAAAATGCTTTCTCAAAGTCTGTCTTACAGTGCGATCGCCACTGCTAGTTTAGTCGCCAGCGTTTTAATAGTAAGTGGTAAAGTTAATGCTCAAAGTCCTCAACCAGTAAATAATGATGAGGTTAATAATTATGCTCAAGCCGTACTAGCAATGGAACCGGCTCGTCAACAAGCCTTTGACGAAATTAAAAAAATTATCGGTGGAAGTGAAATTCCTAAGATAATTTGTAATGACTCCAAAACTATCAGTGGTCTGCCAAAAAAAGCGCAAGATGTTGCAGTAAATTACTGTACTCGCTCTCAAAAAATAGTTGAAGATAATGGGTTGACTATTACACGTTTCAACCAAATTACTGTCAATATCCAAAGCGACGAAAACTTAAAACTGAAAATTTACAATCGATTATTAACTATCCAAAATTCTGCCAAACCTCGCTAAAGACAAATTCATTAATCCTCAACAATAGCAAATGCCAAATTCATAATTATGCAAAATATTAGTTAGGATTAATTATATGTTTAGCCTCCAAAAATATTGATATTTTGAATTACTGACTAACTGCTAATTCAGGGTTCAATATCCTAATTTATTAGTGGCATCAATGCAACATCCTCATTTCTAAATTGCTAAACAAGCGGATTGATCCTTAGGGTCAATCCAAAATTTCAACTTTTATAACTAATGTTGCATTTCCAAAAATGCCTGTCTTTTAGCATGGATATTCTTCATGTGCTTCTTGACAGTATTCACAGTGATATACAACTTCGTAGCAATATCTTTATAGCTATATTTTCCTCGATAAAGAGACCAAATTTCTGCTTCTCTCGGTGTCAAATCATATTTTTTCACTTCTGCGATCGCAATATTTTTAAGAGATTGATATTGATTCTCAATCGTAACTAAGAAATAAGGCATCTGCATACTATTTAAATTTAACCATCTCACCCGAATCCGAAAAACTGTAGTTTGATTAAATACAATTTCATCTGACAGTATCAGCCCTTGATTATCTGTAAAACTGCGACTGTCAATTAAAGATTGGCACAAATGCTGGATGACTGGATGAATAAATTTTTCGTGGCAATTTTCTAGATTCAACTGCAAACAAATTTGGTCGGCAGATGCGTTGGCGTGTAATAGTTCACCCGTCTCATTTAAAATTAAAATTCCATCTTCTAAGTTCTCAATTACTGCTTGAAAAAAATAAACTTGCATTAAGTCAGGATAATTCAGAATCTCTGAATTTTGTACTTTAATGTTTGGTGTAGTAGCAGTTTGAGTGAGAGTAGTCATATAGTAATGAATCTTAAAAGGATATTTTCTGTAATAAATTCCATGACATAGATGCATATTGCTAAAAGCCCTATGCATCTATAGCCAAATATGGAGTTTTATTGATAGCAGCAAAAGTAATAGTGCTACTGGCTAAAAAATGCTAATTGCTGAGTTTAGATTAAAAATACTATTTTCAGTAATTAGTTAGCAATACACTTATCTGCAATATAATTTACATACAACACTTTAATTATGTATTTCGGATGAAGTTGATATTGCGTCGAGTGTTGGGTGTTTGGTACTTGTGATTTCTCGGCTGACTCATCTATGTTTGTAGGATGCGTTAGCAGTGAGAGTACGGCATCCGCCAACGCTGCTGATCTACCATTGAACGTAAAATCATACCCATAGAATCACCCTAGGGATGATTAATAGCGATAGATAATACTACTAGACTGGCAAGGAAAAACTCATTTTTGATACATATTATCTATGGTAGACACTTATATTCTTGACCTATTGGTCATTGGTCTACTTTTGCTCATAGTTACATTAGGTTCTGGCTGGATTTCGCGTCTACCTCTTTCCTTTGCTCTCATCTATCTAGTGGTTGGTATTTTCTTAGGGCCTTATGGCTTTGGACTGATTCAATTGCGGCGAGATGATGTATTTAATGCGGAATTTCTAGAACGCATCACAGAACTTGTAGTGATTATTTCTGTATTTAGTTGCGGATTAAAAATAATCCGACCACTAAAATTAGGAATTTGGGATATTACAGCCCGCCTAATTGGATTTTTGATGCCAATTTCTATTTTTGCTTTGGCTGCTGTGAGCAAATTTTTTTTGGGGATGAATTGGGGAGAAGCGATTTTATTAGCAGCAATTCTCGCACCAACTGACCCAGTATTAGCCTCAGAAGTTCAGCTAACAGATGTCAATGACCAAGATGAGTTACGCTTTGGTTTAACTTCCGAAGGTGGGTTAAATGATGCTTTAGCCTTTCCCTTCGTTTATTTTGGCATTTATGCCATCAAAGATAGTAATTGGGATAACTGGTTAAAGAGTTGGTTATTAGTCGATGTCATTTGGGCGATCGCATCTGGTATATTCATGGGAATTATTGTTGCCAAAGCAGTAGTTTGGATTGATAAAAAAGTCCAAACCCGCCGCCGCGCCGATGAATTGATGGAAGACTTTATCGCTATTAGTATAATTTTTCTGACTTATTCTTTAACAGAAATTGTTAATGGCTATGGATTTTTAGCAGTATTTGTGGCTGGTTTAGTTGCTCAACGCAGTTACCAAGATCCAGAAAAACCTCTAGCCCAATTGGGATTTATAGAAAAATTAGAAAAGCTCTTAGAAGTAGGCACGATTTTAATATTGGGAACGATATTGCTGGTACAACCAATGCTCAATTATGCGTTCCAATCTTTAATGGTAATAGTGTTATTATTTTTCGTCATCCGACCCATAGGAGTTTGGATTAGTACCATAGGTAAACGTCCTTTAGATTCCCCTCGCCGCACTTTACATTCTGGAACTCGCTGGTTATTGGGTTGGTTTGGTATTCGTGGAGTTGGTTCTTTATATTATCTTGCCTATGCATTTGGTAATGGCGTAAAAGGTGAACCTGCTGAACAAATTTCTTGGATAACTTACACCACAATTGTTGTCTCTGTAATTTTGCATGGAATTACCTCCACTCCCTTAATGAAGTGGTATGAAAAACATATCGCTAGCCGACAAAAACCTCATATCCCTGCCACAATTGATGAATTTGAATAATTTTGGGTTTGGTGTTTGGTCATTTGGGTAATGGGTAATTGGTATTTGGTATTTGGTATTTGGTATTTGTTATTTTTCCCCCCTGCTTTTTCCCAGTCCCCAGTCCCCATTACCCCTTATCCCCAGAGGGGGCCCCGAGTTCCCCAATCCCCATTACCCCTTATCCCCAGAGGGGGCCCCGAGTTCCCCAATCCCCAATCCCCAATCCCCAATCCCCATTACCCAATTTCCAACATTACCTCATGCAAAGTATTCAATAAAACCTGCGCTGTAAAAGGTTTGGCTAAGAATTCTCGGATACCAAGGAGCTGTTTTTGCTCATGTGGCTCATAGGCCATTAGTCCACTCATAGCAATAATTTGCACATCTGGATTCATGCGCTGTAACATCTGTATCGTTTGTGAACCATCCATGACGGGCATCATCATATCTATTAACACCACGCTGATGTCATCTATATACTGGGCATAAAGTGCTAAAGCTCCAATGCCATCGCTAGCGGTTAAAACTCTGTAATTATGGGTTTCTAAGGTAGTTTTAGCAATCTCGCAAATGGAAACTTCGTCATCTACTACCAAAATTAATTCGTTATTTCCACTTGGTAGGTTTGTATTGGTGACTGTATTGGTTTCTGTGGCTTCTCTACTAGGTAAGTAAACTTTAAAACTGCTTCCCTGTCCTACTTCACTGTGTACACTGACAAAACCATTGTGGCTTTTAATAATGCTCATGACCGTAGAAAGCCCTAAACCTGTGCCTTTTCCGACTTCTTTGGTAGTAAAAAATGGCTCAAAGATGTGGTTAATAATTTCTGAGGGAATACCTGTTCCTGTATCAGCAATAGTGATGACAACATAAAAACCCGCTTCGGAATTCCCATACATTTGAGCATAATTTTCATCAATCCACAGGTTTTCGGCAGTAATGCTGAGAATACCACCATCGGGCATGGCATCACGGGCATTCACGCATAGATTCATCAGTACTTGATGCAGTTGTGTGGCATCGGCAAAAACTGTCCACAGATTAGGATTGATATCAGTTTTGGTTTCAATAGATTTGGGAAAGGTTCTGTGAGCAACCTGCGCGATATCTGAGAGCAAATGTCTGACTTGCACCAGTGTGCGGCTTCCTTCCACTCCGCGAGTAAAGGAGAGAATTTGCTGCACTAAATCAGCACCTCGCCTTGCACTACTTTCCAATATCTCTAGTAGTTGCTGACTATTTTCATCTAAATCGGGAAATTTTGCGGGTAATAGTTGAGCAGTTGCCAAGATGGGCGTGAGAATGTTGTTGAAATCATGAGCAATACCGCTAGCGAGGCTACCCAAGCTTTCAAGGCGTTGAGTGCGGAGAAATTGCGCCTCTAGTTGCTTTTTTTGGGTGATATCGGTACTGACTTTGAGAATAGACTTGGGGTTACCAGCTTCATCACGCATCAGCGTCCAGCGACTTTCTACGATGATGTCTTTGCCATCTTTGGTGACTTGCTGCAGTTCACCTTGCCATTTACCTTCTGTGGCTAAGATTGCCTGGATTTCTGAGAATGATAATGAAGGCTCAGGATTTTTCCTTAAAAGGAAAGTAGCATTTGTGCCGAGAATTTCTGCTGTCGTCCATCCGTAAAGCCTTTCTGCACCTTTATTCCAGAAGAGGATATGATTGTTCAGGTTACAAACTGCGATCGCATCTATGGATATATCCAATAAAGCTGCTTGTTCATAGATCTTTTGTGCTGATTGTTTGCGATCGGTAATATCTTCAAATGTACCGACATGGCCTAAGAATCGTCTTTCTGTAGAATACATTGGGCTAGCTAACGCCCGCACCCAGCGAATTTCATCTTGGGGGGTAAGTAGCCTATACTCGTCAACCCAAGTACTTTGTTCTAAGACTGTTCTTTGCCAATCCTGAGAAACTTCAGCTCTATCTTCTGGGTGAACGGCTTGAATCCAGCCATAGCCTACGCTCTGCTGTTCGCTGAAGCCGGAAATGTCATACCATAACGGATTGCTATATATCAGGTGCCCTTGGGCATCAGTTTGAAAGATAGCCAGAGGAGCCGAAGCACAAAGCGTGCGGAAGCGGTCTTCACTTTCTCGAAAAGCCTGTTCTGCACTATGCCTTTTATATCTTTCCTGTGCCTCTCGCAACTCTCGCTCTACCGCAGGCACTAGGCGGGCCATATTACCCTTGATTATATAGTCGTGCGCCCCAGCTTTCATGGCCGCAACCGCAATATCCTCGCCAATTGTGCCGGACACAATAATAAATGGTAAATCTAGCTTTTGGCTTTGTAGGAGTTCTAGGGCTGCTAAACCACTAAAGGCAGGTAGGCTGTAATCTGCAATGATGATATCCCATAATTTTTGATTAAGGGCGGCCAGCATAGAGGCTGCGGTATCAACACGCACATATTCAACATGGTATCCACCCCGACGCAACTCTCTTAAAACTAGGAGAGTATCATCTTCAGAATCTTCAACAATTAGAACACGCAGGTGGGGTTTCATTGTCACTGACTTCCTAAACAGGCGGTGTCTCGTTCATTAGGAGCCAGTACATTCCAAGTTGCCGGACTGCTTCTGTAAACTGGAGAAAATCTACAGGTTTGCGAATATAACTGTTGCAACCCAAACTATAACTTTTCACTAAATCTTGTTCTTCGCTAGAAGTGGTGAGAATTACTACAGGTAATAAGCTAGTGCGTTTGTCTTCTCGCAAGCGACGCAATACTTCCATACCATCAACGCGGGGTAGCTTGAGATCTAACAAAATCACAGTCGGTTTAATGTTAATATTTCGACCAGCATGAATTCCAGTCCCAAATAGATAATCTAGCGCTTCTACTCCATCACGAGCTACTACTATCTCATTGCTGATGTGATTGCGCCTGAGTGCCCGAATAGCTAAAGCTTCGTCATCAGGATTATCTTCCACCAACAGAATCATCTTATTGCTTATGCTCATCCACCCACCTCCTCTGCTACTAATGTAAAGTAAAAAGTAGCGCCCTGTTCGACAATTCCTTCTGCCCACACCCGGCCACCATGCCGATGTACAATGCGTTGCACTATGGCCAGCCCAATGCCTGTGCCAGGAAATTCATCTATTCTGTGTAGCCGTTGAAAGGGGCTAAATAATTTGTTGGCGTAAGCCATATCAAAGCCAGCACCATCATCGCGAATAAAGTAAACGGGAATGCCACTTGCTTGAGTGATAGCGCCAACCTCAATTTTGGCTTGAGTGTGCTTGCTAGTGAATTTCCATGCATTATCTAGTAAGTTTGTCAATAACATCTGCAACAGTCGGCTATCTCCTCGAGCCATCAGCCCCGGTTGAATGATGTACTCAACCTGTTGTCTTGGATGCCTTTCTTGCATTTCTGTGCAGATTTGCCTAGCTAATGCACTTAAATCCACAAATTCCAACTGCATCTCACTACGCATCAACCGGGATAAGTTCAGCAAATCATCAATTAATTGCCCCATGCGCTGAGTAGCTGACCGAATGCGCCGGAGGTAGTCTTGGGCTGTATCATCCAATTCTCCTTCGTAGTCTTCCAATAGGGCTTGGCTGAAGCCATCAATACTACGTAATGGGGCACGTAGGTCATGGGAAACTGAGTAACTAAAAGCCTCTAATTCCCTATTTACTGCTTGTAGTTCAATAATTGCTCGTTGCAATCCTTGGTTGAGGCTACGAACTGCTTGTTCAGCTTGCTGGCGTTCTTCGACTTCTGCTTGGACATCGGCTAATAGTTCGGCGTGCTGTAAAGCCACTGCTAGATGATTGGCAATTTGGGTAGCAAACTCAATTTCTGTATTGTGCCATGTTCGGGAAGTACGACATTGATGTACACACAGTAATCCCCAGAGGTTATTACCTTGTAACAGAGGTACTACTAAGTTAGCTTTGATGTGAAATTGCGCCAGTACCTGAATATGGCAATCACTTAGCCCACAATTGTAAATATCCGCAACTGCTTGCACCCTTCCCTGCTGATATTGAACTGCAAACTGCTCCCCAAAGCAATGGTCATGGATTCTTTGCGCCATCGCTGACGGAAAAGCTGGGTCTACATCCTCCGAAACAAATTCTCCATCATCCCAACCAGAATCGGGATAGAAACGAAACATCCCCACTCTATCTGCTAGCAACAGTTGACGCACCTCTGTGGCTGTAGCTTGAAAAATTGTTTCTAAGTCGATTGGTTCCCGCAGGCGAGTAATTACACGAAATAATGCTTTTTGCTGCTCAATCAGAAAATTGGCTTGATTAATTTCTTGGTGTAAGGATTGGACTTCTTCTGTGAAAATCTGCTGGATATTTTGAAATAAAGCTTCATCTCGGCATAAATCCTGCAGTCTTGCCAATCTCTCTGGGTTCATTCTTTTTTTTCGGGTGCTGGTAGTGGTTTGTGGAGAAAGGGAATAGGAAGAGTTAGTAGTAATGAGAGTATTGTAGGCGATCGCATAACACTCAGTGCTGAGTCCTGAATCAACCCATTACCCATTACCCAATCCCCATTACCCCTTATCCCCAGAGGGGGCCCCGAGTTCCCCAATCCCCAATCCCTACTTGGATACCGAATTAGCCGCCTGTGACGCTTTCACACTGGCTGGCGCACCACCCATGCGAATCTCAGATGAGAAGGAAGCCATACTAAAGCCGTCTTTGGCTTTGACAACACTTACCCGCATCCGTAAGTTAGGGCTAGCAAACCATAGGCGTTCTTCAGACCACATGGTTTCAGACTCAGTAGTTAAGGTTAGGGCTTCATCACTGCCTAGCTTATAACGTCCAGTGACTAAGGATTTGTCCCCATTACTCATTTTGTGGAGTAACTTACCTTCATTCGATTTATCTTCATCTGGTACTAAAACCAACACTGAAGAGCCACTATATTTTTCTCCCTTAATTTCCTTAGTACCGTTCCAAGTAACTTTAGCACCACAAGAAACTTTGCTAGAGTTAACTTCGTGCTGTTCGCACAGTTTTATTACCTCTGGATGGTCTGCGGGCAAAAACTCAAAGATAATATCTGATTTATTACCTTCAGATTTTTGCATACTTACAAAGTGACTAGTACGATGAGAAAACCATTTACCAGCACTCAACTCCAAAAACTCTTCTATATTCATCATTAAAACTGCCCTGCATCAAAATGCCGAAAATCCCACTTATTAAAAGGTAGCAGGAGGCGTTACTAAACAAGTCTGAAGTCTATCAATTTTGGATTTTGGATTTTGGATTTTGGATTTTGGATTTTTACAATCCTTCATCCTTCTCCTGCGGAGACGCTACGCGTAACTTGCTTCCCCGCAGGGGTAAACCTTTCACCTTTCACCCTTTACCTTTCACCCTTCACCCTTCATTGGCTTCAAGTCGTTTTAGGGAATAGCTTGCCGCCGCAGCAACGTTGGGATTGCTATCTTTTTCGAGGTATTTCAAGGCGGAAATACTCTTGGGAGTGGGAAGATTACCTAAAGCTTCTGCTAGACGTTGCCGCACTAACCAATCATCGGATTGAGCAAAGCGTAAGATGAGATCTACAGATTCAATATCTTTAATTTCTCCTAATGCCGCGATCGCAGCTTGATGTAATATCACTTCATCACTGTCTAAGGCTTTAATTAAGATCTCATGGGCGCGGGGGTCTTTAATATTACCCAAGGCAACAGCTACGCTAAAACGTACTAACCAATCTGTATCCTCATAAAAAGCTCGTGACAGCACCTCAAAGGCTCTCGCATCACCCAAATAGCCTAAAGCGCCTGCAGCATCAGCACGAATGCCATAATCTGGGTCATTTTCTAGAATTTTTACCAAAAGTGGGTAAGATTCTGGGGTTTGCTTAATTCCTAAAGCAAATATTGCCATTGAGCGCAATTGCAGCGATTGATCATCCAAGACCTTTTTAATTAAAGGTAAAGCATCCTCTGCTGGAACATCGCGCAGATTAGCCAAGGCTACCATGCGATCGCGCAGATTGGGGCTTTCTAACTGGTCAGAAATTTCTTTTAAGGTGAGAGCAACCATTTAGATTAAAAAAATTTGTTTACTTATCTTTACTTTACAAAATAAATTCTCATAAAGCCCATTTTCCCATTGGCGGTTATCCGAAGAGGATGGGGGATGGGGATTGGGGATTGGGGATTGGGGACTGGGGACTAGGGACTGGGGATTGGGGAACTCGGGGCCCCCTCTGGGGATAAGGGGTAATGGGGATTGGGGATTGGGGAACTCGGGGCCCCCTCTGGGGATAAGGGGTAATGGGGATTGGGGACTGGGATTTTTACTCAGAATTCAGAACTCAGCACTCAGAACTCAGCACTCATAACTTCACTCAAGGACTGGTTTTCTGGTTAATTTAATTAGTTTTCGCTTAGTTTTACTTTCCAGGCGTTTTTTTTGAGAACTGCGCGTTGGTTTAGTAGGTCGGCGTTTTTTCTTGATGACAACTACACTGTTAATCAGTTCTTGAAGTCGATTCAAAGCTTCTTCTCGGTTCTGCTCTTGGCTGCGGTGTTCTTGAGCTTTGATGACAACGACTCCCTCTTGGTTAATGCGTTTGTCGTTGAGTTTGAGTAGTTGCTCTTTATAGTAAGTCGGTAATGATGAAGCCTCAATATCAAAGCGTAAGTGAATAGCCGTTGCAACCTTGTTAACGTTTTGACCGCCTGCTCCTTGTGAGCGAATCGCGCTAATTTCGATTTCGCTATCGGGGATGATGATATTGTGAGAAATTTGTAGCATAAGTTAATATATAGCATCCAAATTGCGTAGGGGTAGCCTGTTGTGAGCATCGCCCTACACGAATTCATTGAAAGCGGCGGGAAACTCCATCCCCTTGTAGGTGGAGAGGGATAGCAGCCCCGCCGCTTGGGGCATAGGGCATAGGTAGTTTCTTCCCCATGCCCTATGCCTGATTTAAATATTTAAATCGCGCAAAGCTAGACGAATTTGCTCTACACGCCTGCGGTTGACACCCAAATCTGAATCGCCCAAACGGGACGCTGAACGCACATGAATTACTGGCTCATTGGGAGGTAGATAAAACTCTACATCATCAACAAATTTAAAAATGCGGCTTTTAGAAAGAGCATGGATGTAATTGTCTGTCTGTTCGACAATTTCTGTGCGGGGAACAACACCGAGAACCTTGATTAAGACTTCTCGCGCTTTATCCCGTTCTAAATGATAGGGAATTGGGTCAATGGCGTGTTTTGTATCAGCATTTTGGCTGACAACACAGTTAGGGGAAGCTGGACAAGAACTCAGAAGACCATTATTTACTCCCAAACCGGAAACAGCAGCCCAAGAAATGGTAGGAAGGATAAAACTCATCATCAGAGTTAAGAATATTGCCAAAGTAATACTCCGCAAGCGTTGCGGCGTGAAAGCTCTTAGCAGACGATGCATGATGAATTTATTCCTCAAGGATTGAATAGCACTCAATTATTGTCCCTCATTTAGTGCGATCGCCCCTTGACCGCGATTAATCGCGTCTCTACAAACACTGGGAAATTATCGCTTGCAAAATAGGTTCATTTCAGTTCTGAAATACCCTAATTATCATGTAGCTGATTCTGGTTTACCGAACATATAAATTCGAGTATACCGTACTTATTTAAGATGTTTTATTGAGTGTGGTAATCATCAAATATTGAGTGATAAAAACCGAATTTACAGTTATGGTCACTATTCATAATATGAATATGTAAGCGAAAAGCGAACCGCAAAATAAACCAATAAAGAGAAACTATTCAAGAGGAAAAGTTATGACAGTAGTTCGTTGGAATCCCTGGAGAGAAATTGACACCCTACAACGTCAACTCAATGAACTTTTTGAAGAAACTAGAGTTCCATCTGCTGGAGTTGAAAGAGGCGGAGTTAGAATTCCTGCGGCTGAATTACAAGAAACTGAAAATGCGATTCTGCTGAAGCTAGAACTTCCAGGCATGGAAGCTAAAGACCTGGATGTGCAAGTAACAGAAAAAGCTGTTTACATTAGCGGTGAACGCAAGCAAGAAACTAAAACTGAAGAAAAAGGCACTACCAGAAGTGAATTTTACTATGGTAAATTCCAACGTTTAATTCCTCTACCTGCAAGAGTGCAAAACACCAGCGTTACCGCAGATTATAAAAATGGAATTTTGCATTTAACACTGCCCAAAGTAGAAGCAGAAAAAACTAAAGTCGTCAAAATCAACTTAGACCAAGTATCTGCGTAAATCTAATTCCAACGAATGCACAGTTTTAATGTCTTTGCGCGGTTAGTGATGTAATTTAAATCTAAGCTCAGTTGTATTTAGACAACTGAGCTTTTTTTATAGGCGATGTTTAGTGTTTGGTGTTTGGTGTTTGTTCTCCATTCCCCATTACCCATTACCCATTCCCCAGTCCCCAGTCCCCAGTCCCCATTCCCCCTTATCCCCAGAGGGGGCCCCGAGTTCCCCATTCCCCATTCCCCCTTATCCCCAGAGGGGGCCCCGAGTTCCCCATTCCAATGTCTAACTTGTTGCGGATGACAAGCATGGCTGAAAATTGTTGCAATAAAGCTAGTTTTGCCCAGCAGTAATCATGACAAACCGCGTTTTAATTTTGGGAGGGAGGGGGAGAATTGGTAGCAGTGTTGCTCAAGATATCGCCACCCACACCCAAGCAAAAATTACAATTACCGGACGTTCGCCAGGAAATGAGGGGGATGTAGACGCGAGGTGGCTAACTACCAAACAGGACTGGAATCTGGGGACAGAGGTAGAGTTTTTGGTGTTGGACTTAGCGGAAGTTGATAGACTGCAAGAAGCGATCGCAAATTCCGATTTAGTTATCCATTGTGCTGGCCCCTTTCACTACCGAGATACTCAGGTTCTGGAAATTTGCATAGAAAAAGGTGTCAACTATTTAGATGTCAGCGACCATCGGTCTTATACTAGTAAAGCTTTAAATTTGGATAAACAGGCTGCGGCTGCTAATGTCACAGCGATTATTAATACGGGGATTTTTCCTGGTATTTCTAACAGCATGGTGCGTCAGTGTGTCGAGCAGTTGGATCAACCAGAAAAAATTCACTTAAGTTATTTAGTATCTGGTTCTGGTGGTGCTGGTATCACTGTAATGCGAACAACTTTTTTAGGGTTACAGCATCAGTTTGAAGCGTGGATTGATGGCAATTGGCAATTAGTTAAACCATACAGTGAAAGAGAAACTGTTAATTTTGCATCACCCTATGGACGTACTGGAGTTTACTGGTTTGATATGCCAGAAACTTTTACGATGCCCCATTCTTTCCCTTCTGTGAAAACTGTAATTACAAAATTTGGTTCAGTCCCCGATTTTTATAATCACATGACTTGGATAACGGCACATATTTTCCCGAAATGGTTGATGCAGCGTCGCGCCATGATTGAATTCCTATCTCATGTCAGTCATTTTATGACAGATGTGACTAATCCTTTTACTGGGATTGGGGTAGCAGTACGCGCTGAAGTTACAGGGCAAAAAGATGGGAAAACAGCCGTTTATTTTGCAGATTTAGTCCATGAAAATACTGCTTTAGCTTCTGGTTGTGGTACAGGTAGTATCGCGCAATTGCTACTAGAAGGTAAATTGAAAAAGCCAGGAGTTTCACCTGTAGAAGAGGCATTACCTACAGATTTGTTTTTGGAAATTATGAAAAGTCGGGGGATTGAAATTTATTGTAATTGGTAGGGGATTGGGGACTGGGGACTGGGTAATGGGTAATGGTTAATGGGTAATGGTTAATGGGTAATGGGTAATTGTTTATCAGAAAAAAAAACAAATGACAAATGACAAATGACAAATGACAAACACCCAAATCTGTTTTAAGTAAGTCAGTGGGAAAAAACAAAACTAAGTTAAGAAAGGTAAACAAAGCTATAATCCTCTTCCCTCCTGCCTCCTGCCTCCTGCCTTGTCATAGCGATAATTTTTAACCCTGAGCTACTTAGTCTTTTACTTCTAACAATTTTTGAATTCTGGTTGTTAGTTGATTGAGTTTGATGGGTTTGGGGATATAGTCGTTTGCGCCGGCGGCTAGACATTTTTCTCTATCGCCTGGCATGGCTAAAGCTGTGAGGGCAATGATGGGAATATTGACGAAGTTTTGCTCTAGTCGGATTTGCTTGATTGCATCTATGCCATCCATTCCTGGCATTTGAATATCCATCAAAATTAAGTCAGGAAGTCTGGTTTTAGTGAGAGCGATCGCATCTTGACCATTATTCGCCAAAATTATCTTGTATCCTTTTGCCTGTAAATAACTAGAAATTGTCAAAACATTAGCTTCGTTATCTTCTACTAATAAAATTAGGGGTGAATCTACTACAGTTTCTTCACAGGTGGAATTTAGCTCAGGTGATGAGTTTACTGGCTCAAAAGAAGATTCCCAGAGATTGCTACAGGGTAAATCAACAGTAAAGCAACTTCCTACACCTAGTTCACTACTCACCCCTACTTTACCGCTATGTAATTCTACAATCCGCTTGGCGAGCGCTAGTCCTAATCCTGTACCAGTGTATTGACGGTTTAAAGCACTATCAATTTGGATGAAGGGTTTAAATAATTTTTTGATATTTTCTGGGGCAATCCCAATACCTGTATCAATGATGGCAATGCGAATGAAACTTGTGAGGGATATATTTTCTACTTCTGGGATGAGTTGTTGACGACTCACTTCTAAGGTAATTCGCCCGCCTTCTGGTGTGAATTTTACAGCATTATTGAGGAGGTTAATCAAAACTTGGCGGATGCGTCGTTCATCGAGCAACAGTTTTGGTAGTTGTGGCGGAATTTTTACTTCTAACTGAATGCGTTTTTGTCCGGCTTGTTGTTTAATGAACGCTAAACTGGATTCGCAAAGTTTACGCATAGCTATGGGAGCATATTCTAATTGTAGCTGCCCTGCTTCAATTTTAGATAAGTCTAAGATGTCGTTAATTAATTCTAATAGATGTTCTCCACTGCGTTCAATGGTTTGCAAACTCTGCCTTTGCCTATCATTAATTGTGCCTAATATCTCGTCTTGCAACACTTCCGACATACCCAAAATGGCATTGAGGGGGGTGCGTAGCTCATGACTCATGTTGGCCAGAAATTCATCTTTGAGGCGGGTAGCACGGGCGAGTTCGGTATTGGAAGTAGCAAGTTGTTCGTTTGTGAGGTAGAGTTGAGCTTCTGCTAGTTTGCGTGCAGTGACATCGCGATCCATGCCGCGATAACCGCGAAATTCTTTGTTGGCATCAAAAATAGGAACTCCGCTCGTTTCTAAAGTCACTAAGCGTCCATCTTTATGGTAATTAGTGTTTTCTAAACATTGAAAAGGAACTTGTAGAGAGATAAATTTTATTAACTCCTGGGATACTCTTTGTGCTTCTGCTTGTGGCATTAAATCAAATGGAGTTTTGCCGATAAATTCCTCTGGAGAATATCCTAAAAGATTGATAATTTGCGGACTCACATAGGTGTAATAACCAAACTCATTTGTTTCCCATACACAATCACTAGATGTCTCTACAAGGTTCTGAAAGCGTTCTTTGCTGTGCTGAAGTTCCAATTCTAATTGTTTGATGGCAGTAATATTTCTGGCTGTACCTACCAGGGCATACACTTCTCCATTGTCACGTTTTAAGGGAACTTTAATAGTATCAAAAGTATTAATTCTACCTAAAAAATTCAGAGTTTCTTGGATGCGTAACAATTTTCCCGAGTTAAATACTTGCTGATTTTTCTGGACAAAATATTCTAATTTTTGGTCTGGAAACAGTTCAAATAAAGTTTTTCCTTCTATTTGCTCATGAGGTTGCTGAAATAATTCTTGAGCAAAACTATCGTTACAATAAATAATTCGCATGTCCTGACGATCTATGACAAATAAATAGTCGGGAATCGCATCAATAATAGCTCGTAATTCGGCGGTACGCTGGGTAACTTCTTCTTCTAAAGTTTGATTTTGTTGTTCTAAAATTTCTAGCAGGCGATCGCGCTCTTGTTCTGTTTGTTTACGCTCTGTAATATCTTCCCCAATGGCTCCAATACGATAAATATTCCCAGCCATATCTTTGATGGGAAAGCATCTGCCCCAAACCCACCGAATTGAGCCATCCGGGCGAATGATGCGGTACTCTTCACTAAAGAATCCCTTGCCTCTTGCGGTTTCATAGGCAGCAGCAATGCGCGGTACATCATCTGGGTGCATTGCAGCCATCCAGGAGTCAGGATTTGCATACAAGCTTTCTCTGGGTCGCCCCCAGACTTGCTCATAAGTCAGGTTGGCATAAAGTAACTCTCCCGAGTCAACCTGACGTAATAACATGACTTGGCGGCTGTTTTCGGCAAACTGACGGAATTTCTCTTCACTATCCCGCAGTGCATTCTCAGATTTTTTGCGTTCGGTGATGTTTTGCGTCATGACGATACCCGCAATGACATTACCCTGTTCATCTCGCACCGGAATATGATGTATGAGGTAAAATTTATCTTGATCGGGAACTTCTGCGATCGCAGATTCCCCAGCTAGTGCTTTTTGAAATAGCGGCACAAATGTTTCACATACTTCCGGAGGAAAGATTTCCCAAATTGTTTTTCCTTCCATTGTTGCTTTGCTCAAACCTGATCTAGCAAGTTCTAAGCCTCCTATTAGTAAGTAGCGCAGGTCATGATCAAATAGCGCCACTGTACCATTAGGAAAGTTATCTACTAGGGTGCGATAAAGTTGTTGGCTGCGGCGCAAAGCTACTTCTGCTTGTTTGCTGGGAGTGATATTAGTAATTGTGCCGAGATAACCAATCACCTTTCCCTCTGGATCTGTTTCGGGTACAGCTTGCCCAAATACCCAAGTTTCACTGCCATCAAGTTGCACAAACCGATATTCTAAACACAACCTTTCGCCTGTTTGAATCAGGCGATGCCATTGGGACTCAACTAATTCTCTATCTTCTGGGTGCAAAGCTACTAGCCATCCGCACCCTAAAGCTTCTTGGCGAGTTAAGCCTGTTTCCTGACACCAGCGTTCATTGACATACAAACAATTTCCTTGAGCATCTGCACGGTAAATGCCAACGGGGGCGGATGCGGCTAGGGTGGCGTAGCGTCGTTCGCTTTCTTGTAATGCTTGCTCAATTTCCTTGCGTTCTGTAATGTCTTCATAGCTGGCGACAACGCCAATAATTTCACCCTCAGCGTTGTGTAATGGTATTTTATTAGTGCGTAACCATCTGTGAAGATTACCAACTTTGGTTAATGGTTCTTCAATATTAAATTTAGGCTGACCAGATTCCATGACGAGGCGATCATCTGCTTGATAAAGTGCTGCTTGCTCTCGCCATACCATCTCAAAGTCTGTTTTGCCAATAATTTCTTGAATAGATGAATGTCCGCTATCTAAAAGTAATTGGCGGTTGCATCCCATGTAGCGGCAGTTTCTATCTTTCCAAAAGATAGCTATGGGTAGGCTATCCATGACGACTTGCAAGAGAATTTGGTTTTCTTGGAGTGCCTTTTGTGCTTTTTTGTGTTCGCTAATATCTCGTCCTTCAGGAATTAACATAATTACTTTTCCTGATTCATCTTTCACCGGACGAATAGAAAAGTCTATGGTGACTATTTGATTATCTGCATTCAAAATTTCTACTTCGTAGCGGATAAATTCACCTTGGGCGGCAAGTGCGATCGCTTGCTTTAAATTGTTCTCTTCTGTAGGAGCAACTGTCAACCAGTTGATTTCCCACAAGGGGCGATTGATCACATCTTCTAATTGCAATCCCCGAAAATCTAAAGCTGTTTGGTTGACCTCAAGTACAATTCCTGCAGTTGTTAATAGCCCTGCAAATTGAAAACTATGATTGAAAATAGCCCGAAATCTTTGTTCGCTCGCTTGCAATTGCTCTGTTCGCTCTTTTACCTTTTGTTCTAAAGATTTGTTGAGATTTTGCAGTTTTTCATACAGTTCTGCTTGTTGGATGCCTACAGCTAGCTGCACAGCCAGTTGCTGAAGTAAATCTAGTTCATTTGTTTGCCACTGGCGAGTATTACTACACTGATGAGCAATTAGTAACCCCCAAAGTTGATTTGTCGGATCTCCCTGGTTTTGTGCTTCTGTATTCAGCAAAATGGGTACAACCAGATTAGCTTTAACTGCTAATTGCTCTAATAATTCGATATGGCAAGCTGTGAATTCAGCATCATGAATATCAGAAATTGCTCTAATTTTGCCATCACCATAGGCTAGTATCTGACTTTCTCGAAAGCAAGGGTCGTTGATATGGTGGTTGAGAGCACTTTTCCACGGGGGTAGTACTGATTCAGCAGAGATTTTGCCATTGTTCTCACAGTCAAACTGGTAGACAATTACCCGATCTGCTCCCAGAAATTCTCGCACCTCTTGCACGGCTGTTGCTAAAATTTTCTCTAAGCGTAAAAACTGACGGATGCGGAGTAGCATTTGTGCTAACAACAGTTTTTGTTGCTCCTGCATCTGAATCTGCCGCTTGAGTTGAGTTTTCTCTAATACGGTATGAATGGCACGGCAGAATCCAGTTTGGGTAAGTTTTTCCTTGATTAAATAGTCACAAGCACCACTTTTGATGGCTTGGGCTGCGATCGCACTATCTAAGAGCCCTGTTAACATCATTGCTGGTAGTTGGAAAATATCAAATTTTAGCCGTAACTTGTTGAGCAATTCTAAGCCATCTATATCTGGCAATCGATAGTCTATTAGTATTAAATCTGGCTGGTTCTGCCCTAGGTAGCTCCATGCTTCTAATCCTGTCTCCACCTCAACTACATCATAGGTGGCAGTTGTATCCTGTTTTAAGTAACTACGGTATAAAGCCCTATCTTCTGGAGAATCTTCCAGAATCAAAATTGAGTAGTGGGAGATTAACATGGATAATTTTATTTATGTAATTACACTTAATTGGATTAGTTAAAAACGTGGAACACAATGTGTATGTCGGTAATCTTATCTGCAATTAGAGGTTATTTGATAGATAAAAAGCTAAGAATTTATTGAGTTAAATTTTTGTGCGAAATTTTACAATTATTCAATAAATATATTGCATATTGTTGAGAATAAAAACCACAGTAAATAAAAAACTCCACCCACAAGGGGATGGAGTTTTTGGGCATGGGGAATAGGGCATAGGGCATAGCAAAGAGTTACCAATGCCCAATGACGGCAGTTGCTTTAAGCCGGGAAACCCGTCCAACGCACTGCCTCCCCAATGCCCCAAGTCGGCGGGGCGCGCACCCTACGCACCCACAAAGGATGGAGTTTCCCGCCGACTTCTGATGAATTGAGCGATGGCTGCGCCAACGCCAAGGGCGAACGCATATCTCCTTTGTCATCTAAATTCTCTTGTTGAAAATAGATGTAAACATAGGGGTTTGCAATTATTCTCTACCGAAGGTAACAAAAGAAGAATTGCAGATGCGTGCCTCTCCAAAGAATTTATCGGTTGCAAATATGATTTGACTATAAGTGATATTTTTTATACAAAATGAGGGCAGGCAAGATGCATTGGTGTCAACTGAACGTGAAACCCGCTCTTGTGCAAGGTTTCGCCCTCACCCCCAGCCCCTCTCCCACAGGGAGAGGGGAGCAAGAGATTTAGTTCCCCTTCTCCTCGGGGAGAAGGGGTTAGGGGATGAGGGCGCGAGGTATTTGTACAACGCCCGCCCTTTTCCCCAAAACCGATTTTGAGTGCAAAACAGCTTAATTTTTCGCTGCTGGTGTTTTGCCATTGCCGTTGTTATTCACACTCGCAATCAATGACGTAGGCTGAGAATTAGTAGCTGAAGACTCACTTTTTGTTAGCCGGCGGCGCTGGTTTTTCGGTACTCCTCCAGCTTGGCCATACTCGACACTGCTTTTGCCAAATTTTGTGGCTACTCCCAATAGTATCAGCTCTGTCATGTCTCCTAATTCTTGCTCGATTTGTAGCATTTCCCGGTATAACCCATCCAAGTTAGAAAGGGCTGTGTTGTATGCATATTCTTGAGTTTGCATTCTCTCAATGAGACTGCGAAAGCCAGGTAAAGTCAGTCCATTGCCGACATCTAAATTTGGATCGATGGAGTTCATGCTAGCCGCACGACGCACAGCTCTTTCTAATACTTTCGAGCTTCTTTTTTGACGAGCCATATTCTACACTTTGTTTTTCAGTATGGTTACTAACCTTTACCTTAAAAAACTTATGTATCAATTAGCCTGAGAAAATTTCGGCAAATCTGCAATAATTTTTGCTACAATAAAATTTCTGTAATAAGTAAGTGAATTCCTAATATCAGATGGCAAATAAGTAAATTAAGAATGTAATTTGCCGATAACTTGCGGAAAACACCAAAATGAGTGCGCGATTTACCGAAATGAGCAGGCTTTAAGGCTTTTTGAGAACTTATTAAGGCTTTTTAGCTGCTTAAAACAATAAAACGAGTGCGCGATTTACTACAATGAGTAGGCGTTAAGGCTTTTTGAGAACTTGTTCAGGCTTAACGCTTGCGTAAAATACCAAAAGGAGCAGGCGTTAAGGCTTTTTAAGCACTCGTTAAGGCTTTTTGAGTAGGGAAAATGGCTTTTTGCCTACTAAAATCAGCTTGATGTATTTTTTAATTGAAGAATCGCCCTCAATACTTCTCCATTAAGGATTTTCAACTCTTAATTTGGTTTGGGGAAAGGGTTAAAGGGAAAGGGTTCAAGGGGAAGGGGAAAATACAAAACCTTTCCCCCTTCCCCCTTCCCCTTTCCCCCATTTTTTTCACCCCCTCCCCACCAAGCTAGCGACGACTGTGGCTAACTCTGCTGGTTCGATGGGTTTGGGTAAATGTAACTGATAACCTTCTTGAATGGCGCGCCTTCTATCCTCAGCCCTGGCGTAGGCGGTGAGGGCGGCGGCGGGGATATTTCCGCCTTGTTCTGGGGGGAGCGATCGCACTTTGCGGATGAAGGAGTAGCCGTCTTCCTTTGGCATCCCAATATCGCTGACAATCACATCGGGTTGCCATTGGCTAATTAGCTGCATTGCTTCTGGGGCGGATGCGGCGGTTTGGACTTCGGCTTGCACTTGTTGCAGTACGGTGGCAATAAATTCGCGGCTATCTTCTTCGTCGTCTACAATCAGGACGCGTATACCAGCTAGGGAGGCGTTGAGGAGTAAGCTGGAATCGGCTTCGCTGCTGGGAGGTAAACAAATATCTCCTTTAGCTGTTGACAAAAGTGGCAATTTAACAGTAAAAGTTGCCCCTTGCTGTTCCCCTGGGCTATCAACTTGGACTGTACCACCATGCAGCTCGACTAAATGACGGACGATGGCTAATCCTAGCCCTAATCCGCCATGCATTCTGGTACTGGAACTGTCAGCTTGGCGGAAGCGATCGAATACGTAGGGGAGAAATTCAGCACTAATGCCTATTCCGGTGTCAATTACCTGAATTTGGGCGTAACTAGTGAAATTACCTTGGAATTTCTCCTCAATTTTACCTAGCTTGATGTCTACCTGACCGCCAGGAGCGGTAAATTTGATGGCGTTGGAGAGCAAATTCCAGATAATTTGTTGTAAACGTTCCGCATCCCCAGATACTAAAAATTCTGCATCCAGCTTTGGCACTGCGCTCAATTCGCTGAGGCTATAGGTTTTGCTGCTATTTTCTTGGATGGTAAAGTGCAAATTGATGTCTTTGGCTTGGGCGGCGAGGCTGAGAGTTTCTAAGCCTGATTTAATGATGGTAATCAGATTGCAAGTCGCAACTGTGAGGCGCAATTTACCTCTAATCATGCGGGAAATATCCAGCAAGTCTTCAATTAGCTGGGTTTGCGCCTTGGCGTTGCGTTCGATGGTTTCTAAGGCTTTGGCTGTTTGCGTGGGGTTGAGGTTGCGGGAACGCAGCAATTGTGCCCAACCGAGGATAGCATTGAGGGGCGATCGCAATTCGTGGGACAATATCGCCAAGAATTCATCCTTCATGCGGTTGGCTTCTTGTAATTGCTCGGTTTGTTGCTGTAAGGAACTAATTAACCTGGCGCGTTCCATAGCGATCGCAATTTGATCGCATACTGCTTGCATCATGCCTTTTTGATTTTCTGTGAAGCGGGTGCGGGTACGGGAACCAAAGGATAGGGTTCCTAAAGGTTGTCCTTGAGCCATTAAGGGGTAACTAAAGTAAGCTTTAATCCCGAGGGCGCGAATTAATTCTGTTTTGGGATCGGTTGATGCTTGGACGTTCTCTAATGCTGTTTGACAACGGGTTTGGGCGGTAGTGCCGCATACGGCTGCACCTATGGCTAGATATTCTATTTCCTTGGTTAGTTCTGGGGAAATGCCTGTGGATGAAGCGAGACGCATGACCCCAGAGTTATCTTCAATTAAATAATTCAGGTATAAATCTAAGTTAATTTGCTCGGCAATTTTGCGGAATAAACTATCTACCAAAGCTACAGGGTTTTGGCTAGATAGCAATTCATTGGCGGTATGAAATAGTAACTTCAGCCGTTGATTATTAATCGATAAGGCTTTTTCTACATCCTTAATATTGGTAATATCTTGGAAAACTAATAAACAGGTGGCAGGATAACCATGCATTGCTGGCATAGTATCGGCATATACTAGTAGGGAACGCACACCTTGGCTGGTATGCCAGTCTACTTCCAAACCATGCAAACGTTCGCCCCTAGCAACGCGTACCCCTGGCATTTGCTCATTAGGAATGCGATCGCCATTGGCATCGGTAAAATGGTAATATTGATCGTATTCTGATACTGGGATACCCTTGGGAAATTCGCCCCCAGCTAGTTCATCAGCCGCACGATTGGCGAAGGTAACTTTTGCTGTCCCCGGTTCAATAAATAGCAATGGCCTGGGCATGAGGTTGAGTACATCTTCTAGCCATCTTTGCTGATTTCGCAGCACCTGGGCGTTTTGCTTGCGTTCTGTAATATCTAAAAATGCCCCAATGCAGCCTCTAGTATTACCATCTTCGTCAAATAGAGGTGCTACATACTCCACTAACGTCAAACTTGTACCATCTTCCTGGACAATATCAAATTCATAATCCAGTACTTCTACACCGTGAATTGTGCAGTACTGCATCGGCAGTTCTTCGATGGGAACTTCTTTACCTTCGCGGTAAATTTTAAAACCCGGTTTTTCGCCTATTGGGGCAATTAAGGAGGCGTTGTTATCTGGGGAAATTCCCAATTTTTTGGCGAAAGCTGGGTTAGCTTTGATGTTGCGGCACTCTGAATCTTCAGCAATGCCAATACCTATGGGAATGACATCAAGTAACGTCTGTAACTCAGTGACGCGGCGCTGAAGATTTTTATTGAGTTCTACTATTTGTTCCCTAGCTTGTTGGCGTTCGCTTAAATTAATAATAAATGCCACAGCTTCTTCACGGTTTTCTCCTGTGAGTACAAAACCGACAAATACCGGAATCAAACTCCCATCTTTGCGGATATATGCTTTTTCGTATGGCGTACAAGCACCGTTAGCATTGGCTTTGGCTTCGGCGATACTTTGCTCATCTAAATGCAGATATTCTGGGGGTGTGATCTGACTCCAACTAATTCTCCCAGCTAATAAATCTGCTCGCGTGTAACCAACCATCGCCAAAAATTCGTCGTTCGCCTGTTGGATACCGCCATAAATATCGCCAAACAAAATCCCAATGACATTTGCGTCGAAAAAGCTTTTGAGTTTTTCTTCGTAAAATTTGAGTTCACCTTGAACGCGATCGCGCTGACGACTGAGGCGTTCCACAACAATTGCACTTTGCCAGATTAAAATCACAAAAATTACCATAATAATTATGGCAAACAGCGATATAGCAAAGGCCGTATCATAACCGCCAGCTTTTTGTCCCTGAACAATTAACCACCCCAGTAAAAAAGGTACTGCGATCGCCGCCAATAATAACCGCCGGGACAATAAACCACTGTCGGTATTGCTTGTGATTACTCGCATTAATCCTTGGTTTGGATGTGTCCACATTATTCCCAGACACAGCACCAGAAATGTCAGTGCTGTGTGTATCGCCATTGAGGTTGTGTAACGGGTTCCATATAAAATGTTGACTTGATAGGCATAGCCAATTACCGCCTGGAGAGAAATTAAACCGGCTATGAGGGCGAGAATTTGGGCATACCAATAGCTACGATGGGTTTTTTGATGCACCAACAACTCTAATGCTCTCCCAATGAGCATAAAGTCGAGTGCAGTGTTAAACCCCATTCTCCCTGGATGCAATGTCAATACAGCATGGGGTGAATCACGGAATAAAAACTCGTCAATTCCCAGATTTCCCCCAAATACATATTCCAAAACTGTTAAGAAACCAATTAACGTGACTGCTACCGTACACAGCCGAAAACACCAGTGGTAGAAGGTGCGATGCTGAACACCTTGATTGAGATTTAATTTCTGGGCTAACCACAGCGACACACCAGATAGGATTAAACCTAAGGCTGTATTAGCCTTCATCGTGACTATATTGCCATGACAGCCACATTTGAGAAATTCAATGTCAAAACTCCAACCAACGAGTACAAATACACCTACCAAAATGGCGATCGCACTGCTTACTTGTACTATTAAAGAGTTAAGGGCATCTGGAGTGAGAACTTGCAAACGCAAGCGGTTTACTTGTAACACGTAATTCGTAATTCGTAATTCGTAATTCGGAGTTCGTAATTAAGAAACTATTTAGAGTTTTTACTCTATCCCTGTGTGGAATGCAATTACGAATTTTTCATGTTGTCTTGGGGTTAACATTACTAGTGATACATGCTATAGGTAGTTGACGCATTTTTTCATCTACCTATATGCATATTTTATTATTTCAGAGGTAGGACAAAAGAATTTTAAATTTTAAGAAATCTATACTGAGATAGATTTTAGGAAATAATTTGAAAATGGGCATGGGGCATTGGGGAGGCAGTGCGTTGAACGGGTTTCCCGGCTTAAAGCAACTGCCGTCATTGGGCATAGAGAGAGAAAGATAGTCTTAAGTAGGGTGTGTTACAGCTATGAAAGAATTTGGGACACAGCGACAATGAAATTTAGCCGTAACGCACGCCGCATTGATGGTGCGTTAGGCTTGCTTGATCAATCTTCTCTAAGCACCAATCTCTGAGAATTCCCAGCGATAACTTCCCCCATCATCAGTAAAGTATTTCTCGCCCACTCCCACTAGTTCCACAATCACTTCTCGCTGTGGTTGTGCCCAATTTCCTTCGCGTTGATTAATTTCGACAACTATTTGATTTGCTTGTGTAGATACAGTTATCCTTCTTAAGGAAAAATTCTGATTTTCCCCATCGTTTTTACCATCATCTTCAAACAAAATATATTCATTATTTCCAGGCCAAATACGTAAATGTAATTCGTTAATTGGCTGTTCATCTACATATTGCGTTACTGGTTGCATCGGAATAATTGCACCACCCCGGACAAACAGTGGCATTTTTTCCCAAGGTGCATGGGTAAGAATATGGGTAGGGCCTTGATAACGCTCATTACTCCACCAGTCATACCAAGTACCAGCAGGTAAATAAACAGCGCGATATTCCACACCCGGTCGATAAATTGGTGCCGCCATTAAAGAAGCACCCAGCAAAACCTGATCGTAAAGCTTGTAGGTTGTGCGATCGCACGCAAAATGATAAAGTAAGGGTCTTAGAATCGGAGCGCCTGTCTGTGCCGCTTCCCAAAAAAGATTGTAGATATAAGGCAATAGTTGATAACGCAGATTAATATATTCTCGACAAATATTTTCTGTGCGATCGCCAAATACCCAAGGCTCATGACGCGCCGTAGACATCGCCGAATGTCCCCGCATCAGGGGGTACAACATCCCCACCTGCATCCACCGCGCGAACAACTCCGCCGTCGCATTCCCCGCAAACCCCCCAATATCGCAACCCACAAACCCCACACCCGAAAGCCCCATATTACAGAGCATCGGTAGCGACATTTCCAAATGTTCCCACAACGATTGGTTATCCCCCATCCACACCGCAGACCAACGCTGCACACCCGCATAACCCGAACGCGTCAACACAAACGAACGCTCATTTTGCCGATGACGCTGCAACCCCTCAGCACAAGCCCTCGCCATCATCAACCCATACAAATTATGCACCTCTAAATGAGTTACATCAATTTTAGATTGTGGATTTTGGATTTTGGATTGAAAATTCTCCCTTTTATCCCCTTGTCCCCTTGTCCCCTCATCCCCCTCATCTCCCTCATCCCCCTCATCCCCCTCATCCCCAGTCCCCAATCCCCCCTGCGGCGCATCCAACGGAAACCAAATCTTCTCCCCCCCATCCCCAAAGGGACGATTATCGATAGCAGGTTCATTCATATCATTCCAAATCCCTGCTATGCCGATATCAGTCAGACTTTTTTGTAAATCCCCCCACCACTGACGCACATCGGAACGTAAAAAATCGGGAAAAACTGCTTTCTCCGGCCAAACATAGCCGTGAAACAACCTACCATCAGCTTTACGGACAAAATAATCGTGATTTATCCCCTGATCGAAAACATGATAATTCGCTTCCGGTTCATACTTCACACCCGGATCGATAATTGTCACAGTTTTAAAACCATCTTGAGCCAAATCCCTAACTAACTTTGCGGGATTGGGGAAACGTTGGGGACTCCAGGTAAAGACACGATAACCCCGCATATAGTCGATATCTAAATGGATGACATCGCAAGGAATTTGACGCTGGCGAAATTCTCGCGCCAGTTCGCGCACCACAGTTTCCGATTCATAACTCCAGCGACATTGATGATAACCCAGCGCCCATTTTGGCGGTAATGGCATTCTCCCCGTTAGCTGCGTATATGTACGCAAAATATTAGCAGGTTCCGGGCCATAAATCATATAGTAATCTAGCTCCCCCCCGCGAGTTTCCATCTTCCAAACACCGGGTTTTTCTGCGCCAATATCAAACTGACTCCAAAAAGTTGTGTTAAAAAATATGCCATAGCCGACATCTGGACGCAAAGCCATAAAAAACGGAATGGCTTGGTACATTTCATCAGTCAGCGCATCGTAATCTAAAGCATCCGTCGTCCAATTAGTTTTAACTTCACTCAGTTTATCGAGAAACCCCGTGCGTTCGCCAAAGCCATAAAAATGCTCATCAGCAGCGATTTGCTTCCAAGCTGCAACCGCACCCAAACGCCAACCCATCCCCATATCTAAATTATCTTGAGCAAAGGGACGATTAGCTTTGTCAAAACAGACGATGCAACTCTCCTGCTTTTGTACGCAGACACGAATTTGCTCAGTGGTAATTTCTACTGCTGCTTCCGTATCTTGCACCTCAAAAGGAAATATCGGCCATTGCGAATCATCCAACACCACCGCCCAAGAACGGCGAGGTATAAATTCTCCTGTAGGTGCAAGCCGAACCCGCAATAAATTTGGTGCAAGTATACTGATTCTCAACCGTGAATTACCACAGTCAAAATCAATATTGCGATTGCTCCAATTTACACCTTGCACGTTACCAATAGCTGTCCAAGGTTGGTTAGTTGTGGGTAATTTTCCAAAATATTGTGGCATGAGGGTTGGGGATGAAGGAGACAAGGAGGACAAATGACAAATAACAAATCACTTGTGTACATCTCTCTAATGAAAGATTTCAGAAATATGTATTCAGTAAAAATTAACTATTGTAAAATTTTATATTTATTGCTAGAGTTTTTTCATAAAAACAATCCTCGATTTATTCAAAAAATCGGGGATGTAAGCCATTCAATGGTTGGATGAAAAAAGGTTTTTGATGATTGAATAATATTTTGTTAAAATAACCTATCAAATAATAATAGTTGACTAATGCTGATATACTCAGCGAAACAAATTTATAAATTTAATTTTATTTTATTTCTAGACTAAATTAATGCCAAATTTTGAAAAATTACTTACGTTATAATAATTGTTATTTTTGACAAATACATCCCCATAAAAGTAGATTTGCGCTTCTATCGCAGTGTAGATACATGATAAATAAATAAAAGTTTACACTCTTAATCAAGAATGTGCTGGAAGTAACTTTTCAAGTGAGTTCTGGTAAAGGTCGAAGATACACGAAGGCCTAGGAAGACAAGGAAAAATTACTAACTCGATTTTTCCTTGTACCTTTTCTTAGAATTCATTGTAAAAATACACTTCCCACAGCGATTAATTATTTTATTTGGAAGTCCCTACTCTTGTGTAGTGCTAATCGGCGTTCGGCGGGAGGTGCCAATATTGTATAGGCGGCATAAGAAGCGATCGCAAATATTGCCATCACACCAGACATAGCGATGACTTTGTCAACACCTTCGGTGAACGCACTGTGTCCATCATCAAGGAAAGCCACTAACCCACTCGCCAGGGAACCGCCTAGCATTTGCAGAAATCCCACCACGGTTTAGTACTATGCATGGCATTGGCTGAAATTATACCACGACAAATTGTAGGGGCAAGGCAATGCCCACCTGTGTCAACTTAACGTGAAACCCGCTTTGTAGCTAGGTTTTCGCCCTCACCCCCAACCCCTCTCCCGCCGGGATAGGGGAGCAAGAGATTTAATTCCCCTTCTCCTCGGGGAGAAGGGGTTAGGGGATGAGGGTGCGAGGTATTTGTACAACGCCCGCCCTATATCGCTTTTAGCTGAAGTTGACACCACTGGGCATTGCCTTGCCCTCTAAAATATATTAATGCGTCGTAGCGGCTACTCTACGAGTTCTCCGTTGGGCGTAGCCCTTCTCGCAGAGTAGGAGTACCCGCAGAATAGGACAAATGACAGCCTCAGCCAGTTATCTTTAATTTCGCCAACCTGAATTGAAAAAGCAGAGGAGCAGGGAGCAGGGAGCAAGGGGGATTAATGAATTTTTCATGTGTTCTGGTGTACGCAGTTCATAATGGCTAATTAATGCACCAAACCGCCACGCAAAGCCCTAACAGCCGCTTGCGTTCTATCAGAAACACAGAGTTTACTCAAAATTCCCCGCACATGAGTTTTTACAGTACCGATAGTCAAATACAATTTTTGAGCAATTTCTGCGTTATCACAGCCAGCAACAATCAACTCTAAAACTTCCATTTCACGTTGAGTTAAAGAAGAAGTTTCGATAGTTTTCTCAATTTCTGAGTCAAGACCATCAATTAATACTCTTTTGCCACTGCTGCTACCAGAAAGATCATCTTGGCGTACCTGCTTGAGTACAATATCTGCTATTGTCGGGTCAATCCACGGACTACCTGTATAAGTGGTTTTGACTGCATCTACTAGCCTATCTCTGTCAATATCCTTCATACAGTAAGAATCTGCCCCCGCCCCAAAAGCTGCTAACACAGCTTCCTCACTGTTTTGCATTGTGAGAATGAGAATTTTGGTAGTCAAGTCTGGATTCTGCTGTTGAAATTGCCTGTACTTGCGAGTTAATTCAATCCCATCCATATCAGGCAAACCGATATCGATAGTGGCAACATCTGGCTTCAGCGTCAACAAAAGTTGCAATCCATCCGTAGCGTTGGCAGCCTCACCAACAATTTTGATATCTGCCTCGGCTTGTAAAGCAGCCTGTAAGCCTATTCTGGTAAGGTTGTGGTCTTCAATCACAACGACCTTAATCTCACTCATGGCTGTTACCTCTACCCGGATCTATCTAAAGTACAGAATAAAATATCTTCGCTATTTTACTGTGAAGTTTATACCAAAAGGAAGATGATGACAAACCCATGAAGAAATACATCTACCATAAGGTATAAAAAATTATTTCTTTTCTAAGGCTGCAAAATGTTTATCTAAATCTTTTGGAAATCACACTTTGATGCACCTATCAATAGACTGATGCTTGAATTGAAAATAAATTAATTCTCAAATAAAGTCTGGAGATAGATGACAAAAAAAATTAATTAATTCACAAGAATTGTATCCCAAAAAGAGTTAATTTAATAAAACTAATTAGTTTATTGTCTAAACAGCCATGTCAATACCTCAATCTGTAAAAAAAGATAAAATTTTAGTTGTTGATGACGTTTATGACAATTTAGTACTACTAGAAACAGTTTTACAAGAAGATAGCTATGAAGTTATCTTGGCGCAAGATAGCACAAATGCTTTGGCGATAGTTGAGCAGTCACCACCAGACTTAATACTTCTGGATATTATGATGCCAGAACTCGATGGTTATGAATTTACGCGCCGCATTCGACACAATAAAAATTTGCCCTACATTCCCATATTATTGATTACCGCTCACATCTACTCTAGCGTTGTCGAAGGACTGGATGCAGGAGCCGATGATTTTATTCGTAAACCATTTGATCCCGATGAACTAAATGCGCGGGTTCGTTGTCTTTTACGTCTCAAACACACTATAGATGAACGCGATCACATGGCAAGTTTACGAGAAGATTTTGCCTCACGATTTACTCACGATTTACGCACACCTCTTGCGGCTGCGAATAGAGTCTTAAAATTAACCAGAGAAGGAATGTTTTGTACTGTCACATCAGATTTTGCCAAAATTATTGATACGATGATTGGGAGCAATGAAGATTTGCTAACAATGGTCAATAACTTACTAGAAGTTTATAGACATGAAGCAGGTTCTAAGACCTTGAGATTATCTGCCTTTGATATTCAACAATTAGTGAGTGAAGTGGCACAAGAATTGAAGCCACTAGCAGAAGAAAAAAACTTAGTTTTAAAAGCTGAAATTCCAGAAAATCTGAATGCAGAACCAGAAGCATTAATTACAGTAATAGCTGACCGGATAGAAATCAGAAGAGTATTAACTAATATTATTGGCAATGCGATTAAATTTACTGCGACAGGTTATATATATGTGCGGTTAAATGTAGAGAAAAATTATGTCATAGTCCAAATTCAAGATACAGGGCCCGGAATTTCGCAAAAGAACCAAACAATTTTATTCGAGCGATTTCGTCCAGGTAAACATTTAGGTTCAGGTAGTGGTTTAGGACTGTATCTCTCTCGCTGCATTATCGAATCTCATCAAGGCTCGCTAACTGTGGAATCTGAACCTGGTAATGGCAGTATATTTACTATTAGTTTGCCTCTTGGCCAAGCCAGTAAGTTAGAAGTAGAAGCATAAAAATATTTATCTTAATTGTATAAAGCAGAATTACTGGATGCTGAATAGTAACAATCAAGCCTGGCGGAGATATGGCATTTGAAGTTATTAGTGTTTTTGGCGCTAATTGTAAAGTCAATCACAATCAGAAATAAACTGCCAAATTATTGATTTTTATAGTATGTTGCCAAAACGGTGACCGAGCCACAAGTAATAAAACTAATTAAATTACCGTACATCAAAATCAAATCTTTTTGATAGTATCCGTAGATGATACCATCGAGCTGAATCAGATTAAAACCTGCGAAAGTAATTAAAGAAATATCCCTAGCACTTTTCTTTTTTAAAATCCGCAGAGCTTGTGGAATAAACAGACTAGCATTAAATATAAAACCTAAGCCAAAAAATAAAGTTACTAATTCTCTCATGTTGAGTATAGAAAAGGTAAATAGTATTATGAGGATTTAACTGCTCAATAAACCACAGCCGTTGTTGAGCAAAATAATGGCTGTTTTATATTTCATTCAGCCAATTTAAAATACTGGCTTTGCTATCTACCAATCCCTTGTAAAATAGTGACTCTGGTGACATAGACTCAATTGCAGCACATAGCTTAACTCGTAATAGGGAATCTTTTTTGATTAAACTGCAATCTCTGAAATAAGTCCGAATAGTAAATAATGCTGCTTCATACTCCGGTAGTCCCCAAATTACTTGTCGCTCAATTCGTAAGTAAAGCTGAGGATTTTGGGCATCAAAGTCTCTACCTTGCCATTGACTAACCGATAAATTAGGCGGTGGTTCGGGATGGTGATTAAGGCGGGTGTCAGTACTCAAACCCCAAGCAAAACGCACCATAGGTTTACAGCTAATCATAGTATTAGCGATCGCATCTGCCCGGCGATTAATTTTTTCCATACCTGCTACAGGCTGATGTATTTCTGCAAAGTTTTTACCGATTTTTTCCTCAGCTGACCAATGATTGGGATAGCACAAGTGAACTGCACTCAGCCAATTGCAACCATCCCTACCACGACAGATGACTGTCAAGTCTTCTTGCATTTGGGATGCTAGAGCATCAAGGGTAGAACTGTAAGTGGGAAACACTGAACTATTCTCGACTCGCTGTAATTGCCAGTCTGCATCTAGATAAAGTGTTTCTTGGGTGAGTTGGCTACGAAATATCAAGGTATTAGCTGTTGATTTTTGGTAATCAAAGTATTGTGGGTGATCTTGCGTGAGGCGCTCAACTATCAAACGAGCGATCGCACCTGCCACAGCCTTAGAATATTTATGAGTTTGGTAGTATTTACTTAACCGTTCGGCACGGGCTAAAAGTTTAGCCTGACGGTAATGTGCAAAATTTTCATCGATTTGAAACACTTGCCCATCAGCTTCAGCATTACCAAAACACGTGCCAAAGGCCATCATCCCTGGCTTGACTTCGTAGCGTCCATTCATCAACGGGAAGTAGCAAGCCGGACTATTGCAGGCTTTTAGTTTCTGCGTTTCCACAAGCCAGTGATGTAGAGGAGTGCCATGATAGATGGTTGCATAATAACTTGGGCATGAGTTGAGATTTTGTAGTGCGATCGCAAAACTTTAACTTTGTGCTTCTATCCCCAAAAATATATCAAGCAACTTTTCTAATTCTTGTAGAATTACCAATGTCTACATAATTTATAGGCTACATCTATTCAATAAGTAACCACGCAAAATTAATTACAGTCATTGCAAGCGCAGCGAAGCAATCTCAACCCTTGCGATTGCTTCATTTCGCTCCGCTCCATTCGCAATGACATTGTGTAATTAATTTTGTTTAACTACTTATCTACAAATCTTATACCAATTTGAGAAAAGAATGCGACAGATTTTAGGGGCAAGGCACTGCCCAGTGGTGTCAACTTAACGTGAAACCCTCTTGGTTGCAAGGTTTCGCCCACACGGAGAGGGGAGCAAGAGATTTATTTCCCCTTCTCCTGCGGGAGAAGGGGTTAGGGGATGAGGGCGCGAGGTATTTGTACAACGCCTGCCCTATATAGCTTTTAGCTTAAGTTGACACCAATGGGCACTGCTTTGTCCTCTAAAATATATTGATGTGTCGCCAACATTATTTGAATTGGTATTCTAGGGTAGAACGGCTCAACAAAAATTATATAATTTAAATATTTAATAGCTGATTTGGTTACTTATAGAAAATGACTTAAATTTTATTTATGCAAAAGGGAAAATGGTCAAAATATTACTTGATTCCATTTCCCTTTTACCCTTGTAAAAAAACTCTTATCTCATAAGACAACTTACAAACTGATAGTTTGTGCTACAAAATTTGCTTGACTATCCCAATAATCAACCTTATTAATCTGCACCTTCAGCAAAGCAATATCAGGTTCCTTTAATCCTTGCGGAAACCAAGCTTGAAGTTCTGGCTTCCATAATTCTTGCATCTTGTTGCGGTCTTGAACTAATTCTGCGCTACCCGATACTGAAACATATCGCTTTTGGTTAGGTGAAGAGAAACTGAGATTGACTTGCTGACGATGCTCAATTTCAAAGACTTTATGGGAACTAGCATTGGTAAAAAACCACAGTGTACCATCAGGCTGAATATCACTACTCTTTTCCATCGGACGACTGTGCAAGCTACCATCCTCATCGACTGTAGTTAACATACTACAACCAATATCTTTAATCAGTTCCCGCAGTTGATCAATATGTTGATTTTTGTCGGTAGAGGTTGTCATTTACCGTACTCTTGTTTTGAGGTTTTTCATTGACATGGGAATTAGAATTAAACCCATTGTCCTTGCTTGGAAAATTCCTCTTTTAGTATCAACATTTTTGATTTTTAATTACCTGTGTCTACAGATAGAATTACTATGACATTTGGAAAGAGCGTAACATTGTTGCGCCCTTTCCAAAGATGTGAGAGCCTTCATTGTGATTATTTACCTGAAGGTTGCCAACCCCGACGCTCTAGCATTTGCCGTACTTCTGGGCTGGGATTATAGTTATAGCCGTAAGACGAACGCTCTGAGTCATCCATAATTTGAGGTGTCAACAATACAACCACCTCTCTACGTTCATTGCTTCTGTTAGTACTTCTAAATAGAGAACCAATTAAGGGAATATCACCCAAGATAGGAATCTTAGAGACTGTTGTCCGGTCTTGGTCTTGAATAATACCTGAGAGAATCAACGTCTGACCATCTCGTAGACGAATCATACCAGAAGTCAGAGACCGTTCAGATACTAAAACAATTTGACCATTTCCTGTATTTTGTGATGCTGTAGGTGCGCTAACAGTGGGAGCAACCGATAGAGAAACAAAACCATTGTCATCAATCCGCTCAATTTTCACATTCAGGGTTAAGCCAACTTTTTGTTTATCAATTTTTCTCTCAGTTCTAGAACCACCGGAAGTATCTGTTGTTTGTAGAGTAATGTTCCCTACGACTTCCTGAGTCAGGTTAACAAGAGCCTGCTGACCTTCTTGCACAATCAAAGTCGGATCAGTCAAAATCTTGGCATTGCCATTTGTGACTTGAGCTTGCAAACTAGCGAGTAAACGTTTGGGGAATTGATATAAAGAGGGTAAAGATGCCGTAGCCGTACCCAGAGTACCTTGTGTAACGCTGCTGGTACCATCAGCATTTCTTGTAACTATGTTATCCGTTGCCGGAGTGATCTGAGAAAAACCTGGTTGTAAAGGATTAGTATTACTAGGAGAAATAGGTTGGTAAAAATTTCCACTGCCTGCACTTTGACTTCTAGTGGTTGTACCATCTGGATTGACTATGATCGTACCTGGGGTAGTTCCAGAAATACTGACAGTGCTATTTGGATCATAGAAAGGTGAGCCTGTAATAGGATTAGTAATAACTGGTGTATCGTTTACACTAGTTGCCGCTTCGGAAGCAGTAGCAGGCCTAGAGCCACCAAAATTGAGAGATGCTGCACCATTATCAACAGCAAAAAAGTTATTCCCCACACCAAACGAGAAACTAGTATTGTAATCCTGGGTTCCCGTGAGGTTAACATCAATAATTTTGACATTGACTACTACTTGACGACGACGAATATCAAGCTGAGTCAATTGGGCCATAGCCATATCAATTAATCTAGCTGGCCCAATCAACGTAACAGAATTTGTACGCTCATCTCCTAATGCCTGTAAACCTCTAAGTAATGGGTTAGAGTCCTTAAAATCAGCTCGTTGAGTTTCTAGTTTAGTTTCCGTAGTGGTTTGAGTTTGGGTAACTGCGGCGGTGGAATTACCTACAGGGACAGCACTCACACTAGTAACAAGTCGTTCGCGGCTAATGGCACTTTCTGCACCTAAACCAACTAAAAAGTTGAGGGCGACTCCCACTGTTACCTGATTGAGTCGCACGTTCCGCATCACATTATCACGGGTAGAGTTGGGTAGTTTCGGCCCCACAAAAATCGTGCGACCACTACGATTAGCCTCTAAACCACTCAAACGCAAGACATAGTTAAAGACATCTTGTACTGGTTCGTTTTCTATATCTAAGGAAATAGTTTGTCCTCCAGCAGCCGCACTTGTTTGACCACCAGAAGACGCTCCCCCACTTGCTGCTCCTCCTACATAAGCTAAATTCAGACCAGCTGCACGAGATAGTAGTGATAAAACCTCACGCACGGGAGCATCTCGCAGTACTAACCTAGGTACGCGCTCCTGAGTACCTAAGTCAATATTTACGGGAGAAGCATCAATATTGGAGATAGCAATATCGCCTACTGGTGGAGCAACGGCTCTGGGTAAGAAAGGAGGCCCCTGATTCGGAGGTTGACCTGGGCCTGCTGGTTGTGCAGGTTTACCGTCAATACTGATTTCCGGGTTGGGGACTAAAACATCCGGTTTTTTACCCGTTTGAGGTGCAGTAGGATTAGATGGTGGTGTGGGCGTTGTTGGTATTGGTGCTGGTGTTGTTGGATTGGGCTTTGATGCTGTAGTATCTCCAGAGGGACTAAAGCCTAAAGTAATACGATTATCTTTTCTGCCTACAGGTTGGCTACTAGGGGCGTTGTTGCTTCCAGTTACCACCACCCGGATGCTGTTAGCATCTAGCTGAACAATTTCAACTGAGGCAATTCCTGAAGCGGGGTTGTCTTGGCGGAAATTATTGCCTTGTGGTAAACGTAGTTGAGTATTAATAATATCTGTAACTAAGGCATTTCCTCTTTTAGTTGTGAAAACTTGCGGACGCGAGCCAGAGGAAGTTTTCAAAATAACATTAATTCCACCATCAACTTGACTTAGCTGTACGTCAGTAATTTGGGTAGTATCTGCCCAAACCGGTTGAGCTGCTAGAAAGATAAAAGCAGCAGTACCTAATAATAAACTATTACCGTGAAGCTGTTTCACAGTTCATTCCTCACCTGATAAAACCTTGTTGACAAATAATTTTTGATCGGAACTTAAGTACTGAAGCTGTTAGCTCAAGCCTACTCAGGTAGACTTAAAACTAAGTTTGACCAGAATTCAGATCTCTGGAGATAACTTTAACTATAGACCCCTATATTGCACATCTATAGTGGTTGTTGTCTTGATACCCCATTCCTATTTCCTAGTTCAGTACTATTCGCTATTTCTTCTTAGGAGCAGCTTTAGCAGCAATCATTGCCCTTTCCTCAGGGGTAAGTGGCATCAATGCTTGTAGCTGGAAAGAGGTAGTGATTGATGCAGGCCCGCGCTTGGGTATAGGCGCTCCTTTTTCTGATGTGGCTTTAGGCGGTGGAATCAATATCGATTGATAATCTTTGAATATTAACAAAGGCTGTAAACGCTCAATGTTACGCAGAATCGATTGCGTTTGTTCGTAAGTACCCTCAATTTCAACTTGGATAACACTGCGTTTCAGCTTGCCATCCGCCTGTATGCCCAAACTACCATCCGTAATTGGTTCTGGTTGCTGCGTTACTGGCACAAATTTTTTCAGTTGAGCCTTGGCTGGATTACCAGGAATTTGAGCGTTACCAGTTTCAATTAAGCGATTCATATCCAGTAACAATGTATCCAAGGTTTTTTCGTTAGAAAACAAACTTAAAACCTGAATTTGTTGCTGTTTGGCTTGCTCTAGCTCTTGTTTGATTTCGTCAATCTTGTTGACACTAGCTTTCTTTTGATTGACTTGTCCTTGTAATTCGTTAACTTTTGTTTGCTGCTGTTGATAGCTATCCCAAGCTGGCATTAACAAATTGAAGGCTACATACAATGCACCCAAAAGTCCTACAGAACCAACCAAAATCCCGATGATTTTAGGTGTAAAGCTAATTCCAAACAGAACGGGAGAGGCTGGGGATTCTAGAGCAAACTCTCCGTTTTGTTCTGCAAAATTCAAATCGTCACTCAGCGTCATTTTGTAATGACTCCTGTTTTTTGGATACTGCGAATTCGAGTTACTAGTCCCACTGTGCCTTTTTGTTCTAACTCCCGAATTAACTCAGAAGCTGGAACATCGCTCAGACTTGATTGAATAGTGTATTTGACTACTTGAGGTGGCGGAAGTTTGACACCATTACTATCAGTGGCATCTGATGAAGATGGTGCATTGACTAACTCAGCAGTCTTAATTTTGCTTTCTGAGGCCTTTAAAAAGTGAGACTGTTGCAGAGTTAACAAAAAGTCGTTGACATCGTTAAAAGAACGAGCTACGCCGTTAATTTCTATGCCTCCAGCGGGGTTTCCAGGAGTAGTCCCTGCTGCTTGCCCCTGCCCTTGTACTGGACGAATCGGTGGGGTTTGCTTGATGTCCTCTATTTGTACGTTTGCTGGTATACGTTCGCGCAAATCTTGTAACATGGCTGACCAAGGACGAATTTGGTCAAAAACTGTGACTAAACCTTGCGTTTCGCCTTTAATTTTGGTTGTCTCTTCTTTAATTTTGTTAATACTTGCTAGTTCTGTGTCTAACCTCTTGCTTTCTTGATCTAGTTGTGCTAAATTTTGCTCTAACTCAGCGTTCTTGGCTTGCAACCACCACCACGCGCCTCCTACAAGGGTGGGTAAGCAAATGCCTACAGCTACCCCTATATATAATGGTGTCATGTTGCCAACAGGCATCTGAATTTTGACTCTTGGCTTTTTAGTAGCCGTATTCTGGTAATTTGGACGGTCTTTAAGGAAGTTAATATCCAAACTGTACATTCTGTTATACCTCCCGCATTCCTAAACCCAGTACTGTCGCTAAACCAGCGCGTTGTACTGCAGGGTATTTTTCCTCACTAACTTCTATGGACAAAGATGTTATCGGATCGATTTGTGCAGTTGGTAAGCTTAATCTTTGGGTGAAAAACTCATCTAGCTGTTGCAAGCCACCGCCTGGGCCTGCTAGAAAAATTTGTGCTACCTCCAAATTTTCACTTTGATTGAGGTAAAAATCGATAGAACGACGCAGTTCATCGGTGAGTTCTCCCAAAACTCTTAATAAAGCTGCCATACCTGGATTAATATCGGTTAGCCCAGTTTTTCCGCCATCGGCGTTTGTTGTCATAATCGTCATGCCGTACAACATTTCCATATCTCGGCTTGCAGGTAGACTCATAGCCTTTGAGAGGGCATATTGCATTTGATAAGTACCGATAGGTACAGTACGCGAAAATTGCGGCACTCCGTTGACAATAATGGCAATTTCTGAACTATCAAATTCGATATCAACTAATACTGCTGCTTCTTGGGGGCTGAATTGCCGCAATTGCTCGCGGATTGTCCGAATCATGGCAAAACTGTTGATTTCTAAAATATCGATTTGCAATCCAGCCTGCTCAAATGTATTAATATATGCTTCCGTTACCTCCTTACGTGTAGCTACTAAAAGTACTTGTACTTTTTCAATACCATCTTCATCTACAAAGTACCCAAGTTTTTGATAATCGACATCAGCTTCTTCACGCGGATAGGGTAAATACAACGCTGCTTCATGGTTTAGCACCATTTCTCGCAGTTCTTTATCATCTAACTCTGCTGGTACAGGTATTAAACGGACAATTGAATCTCGTCCTGTGACCCCAGTGGCAACCCGAGAAGCTTTAATTTTGCTTTCAGCCAAACCCTGCTGAATTAACTGCGCCATCGCTGGCGCATCAGCGATTTGACCGTCCATCATTACACCTTCGGGAACTGGTATTGATGTTAAGGCTTCTACTTTTAAGCCTTGACGTTGTTTGCGTAATTGAACTATATTCACCCTTTCTGGTGCTAGTTCAATACCGACCCCTTTATTAGATTTGCTAAACAGACTATTGAAGCTTTTCACCACTTTGATGCCCGTTGCACTGCTAAATTGATAAGTTAAATGATGCTAAAAAACGTTCTTGGTACTAGGTAATTGATTTAGCCTATAATCTCGACAATTCTGCATAAGCTTTTCACTCAAAGCAAGCGTAAATATACTAGTAAAATGTTTAAAACTTCAAAATTCAGACGATTGACTGTGTTTGTACTGCTCGGTTTATTGACTAGCTGGATAGTCAGTTGTAGTACAGGAAATGTAGGCACGCAAACAAAACAGGCCTCTGGGGGAGCAACAACGATTGAGTTTTGGACAATGCAACTCCAACCTCAATTTAATGGTTACTTTCAGAACCTGATTGCATCTTTTGAATCACAAAACAAAGGTATAAAGATTAACTGGGTCGATATACCTTGGGCAGCAATGGAGAACAAAATCTTAACAGCTGTCTCAGCAAAAACGCCACCTGATGTTGTCAACCTCAATCCGGATTTCGCATCTCAACTTGCAGGACGAAATGCCTGGTTAGATTTAGATACAAAAGTCTCAAATGAAGTAATTTCCTCCTATCTGCCAAATATTTGGAAAGCTAGCACACTCAATGGTAAAAGTTTTGGTATTCCCTGGTACCTCACTACCCGGCTAACTATTTATAACACTGATTTATTAAAACAGGCAGGTATCAACAAAACACCGAATACTTACGCAGAATTAGGGCAAGCGGCACAACAAATTAAAGATAAAACAGGGAAATATGCCTTTTTTGTAACTTTTGTTCCGCAAGATTCCGGAGAAGTTTTGGAATCATTTGTGCAAATGGGAGTCACCTTAGTAGATTCCGAAGGTAAAGCAGCTTTTAACTCACCGCAAGGCAAAGCAGCTTTTCAGTATTGGGTAGATTTATATAAAAAAGGGCTACTTCCCAAAGAGGTTTTAACTCAAGGACATCGCCATGCAATAGATTTATACCAAGCTGGTGAAACAGCATTTTTAGCTTCAGGCCCTGAATTTCTGAAAACGATCGCCAATAATGCCCCCAAAATTGCTCAAGCCTCTGCGATCGCACCTCAAATTACAGGTGATACTGGTAAAAAGAATGTTGCTGTTATGAACTTAGTTATCCCCAAAGATAGCAAGTACGCAGATGCTGCTGTGAAATTTGCTCTGTTTGTCACTAACGATCAAAACCAATTAGCTTTTGCTAAAGCTGCTAATGTTTTGCCATCTACCGTAAAATCACTGGCTGATAGCTATTTTAAAAATGTTCCTGCTAGTGCGACAACAGTAGACAAAGCCAGAGTAATTAGCGCTCAACAACTACAACAGGCAGAAATATTAACGCCGACTATGAAAGATTTCAATAAATTGCAAAAGGCAATTTATGAGAACTTGCAAGCAGCAATGTTAGACCAAAAAACAGTAGAAAAAGCTGTAGAAGATGCAGCACAACAGTGGAACAATCGCACATAGAAATGTGCATTAAAAGGTAAATAGTTGGTGTTTAAGGGATAGTAAAATCCACCAACCAATACCAATGTCAAACATTTTCAAAACATATTAATGATTTTTAGGGGCACAGAAATTTGCCCCTATTTTCTTTATTTGTTGTATTTTTTAGGATTAATTAGTGCAACATTGAAAAATTTCAAATAGCTTAATTATGCTTTTATTAAATCACTATTACTATTTACACTCAGCATTTTGATTAGCGTAAGGGCATGGCACCAGTAAGATAATTTGATATGCCAAAAGATTGTGGATGCTGTGCCCCTACCTATTCATCTGTCGTGTTCTTGTTTCACAATGGTAAACTATCAGATTTCTGCCTCTTATTTCTTTCAAAGAGCGCTCTCATTTCAGGCTGACATTAATTGCTGAAGGCGTTTTGGTTCATCTCCCAGCCAATCGGGATTTTTGGCAGTACCGTCGAAAATGGATGAAGTCTTGAAAGGTTCAAACTCGCCGCGAGATCCAGCATCTGCGGTTTTGGCTAACAATGTTTGCACCTGCTCCTCTGTCATCGGTTTAAATGTGTCTACGGCTTTGAATGCTTGCTCGAGAATCTCCATACTGTCGATTCCCGTAATTACCACCGAAGTAGGTAGATTCAGCGCATAGTGGAGACATTCAATTGGCGTTACCGTCTTGGACTTGAGCAGAATCCCATTTGCCATACTTTTCATTCCCAAAATACCGATATTTCGTTTGACTAGTTCTGGTACAACCAGCTTGGCGAAACTCCGATAGTGTGCGTCCATCACATTTAACGGCATCTGAGCTGTAGCAAATTTAAAGCCGTAATTGTCTGCAACCTGGAGCATATGCAGATGAATTTCGGGGTCTTTGTGCCCCGTAAAGCCAATGTAGCGTAGCTTTCCAGCTGCTTTTGCTGCAACTAGCGCCGCATTTGCGCCCTCTTCATCAAAAACCCGATGCGGATCATCAAATCGCAGGATTTCGTGATGTTGTACTAGGTCAATGCAATCGACTTTTAGGCGTTTTAAGGATTCATCGAGCTGTTTAGTAGCTTCTTTTTTAGAGCGTCCATCAATTTTGGTCATCAGGAAGACTTTGTCTCGATAGCCATCACGGAGTGCTTTCCCCATGCGAATTTCACTTTCACCTCCGTTATAGTCCCAACTGTTATCCATGAAGGTGATGCCTCGATCAATCGCTGTGCGAACAAGCCGTATTGCCAACTGCTCATCTACGTGTTTCAAGCTGAGATGCCATCCGCCCAATCCAATTGCAGAAACTCTCTCTCCAGTATTACCAAGTTCTCGATATAGCATCTTTGTTCCCTCTATTTTTGTTTTTACAAATATTTCTGAAAATGACTGAATAGGTCGATAATTTGTAGGGCTTCATTTTTGGTGTGTTCATTAACATATCGCTGCTCAGTCATAAAAATCCTAGTTTTTGATTGTATTTGATATAGTTCCTGGAACTCGTGCCCATTCAAAATAAATAAAGCCAGATTAAAACAGCCCTTGCAGTTTTAGCTTTGTGCTTCATACTTACTTATAATTGGGAAATTATTGTTTATTTTCAGACGATTTCAGCCAATGATTAGCCTTCACCATATTAAAAAATCAATTATAGAAGTGCTTCCCTCTATTGAAGGATGACACCTATGCATTGAGAGCTATTAGTCAAATATTTACTCTACGAAATAAGAGTTTATTCACCCATAAGATAGGTGATTTTTTTGTCTATGTCATCGCTTGATTTTTGGCTGATAATCAACGATTTGTTGTGACTTGCAAATAATTCACTGCTTGCCAAATAGATTATATAAATATAATTAGTGGAACTAATCAATAAAAATTGCGATCAATTGTCATACAATACTGGGAGAAAAGTAACACAACATGAGATTATTTAGGCTGAATTATTTTAAGCGGTTAGCGAAAGTATTTATACTAAGTATTGCTATTTTACTTGTACTCTGGTTGAGTTCACCACTTCTCCCTATATTCGCAAAACCAGAGACTCAACTTTTCGAGCAAGTTTGGCAAACAGTAAACGATAATTTTTACGATCCTCAGTTTAATGGAGTAGATTGGCCAGCCATCAAAAAACAATATCAACCTCAGCTAATTAAAGCTGAATCAAGCAAAGATGTTGCTTTTTTGATTAATCAAATGCTTGCTCAACTTAAATCTTCTCATACAAGGTTTTATACTCAAGATGAGCCTGCTTACTATCAGCTTTTAGGAATTTTTTTGGCTCACAGTCCAGAGTTAAAAAAGCAATTAAAACAGTTTTTGCCAACAGGTAAAGTAGAATACACTGATATTGGTTTATTTACCAAAGATATTAATGGCAAAATATTTATTAGTTCTATTTTGGATGATAGCCCTGCTGTGAAAGCAGGCTTAAAGGTAGGTGACCAAATTTTAAGTGTTGATGGTCATTCATATCAGCCAATCAAGTCTTTTGCTGGTAAAGCAGGTCAAGCTGTCAAAATGTTGATACAGCGATCGCCTGAAGCCAGCAGTCAGCAAGAAATTGCTGTTGTACCCAAAATTTATGATGCTAGCACGATGTTTTTGCAAGCGCAGACAGCCAGTGTGGAACTAATTGAAGTTGCAGGGAAGAAGGTTGGTTATATTCATATATGGTCAAATGCAGCTGACCCTTACCAACAACAACTCCAAGATGAACTAATTTATGGTCGCTTAAAAAATGCCGATGCTTTAGTTTTAGATTTGCGAGATGGCTGGGGTGGAGGTGATATTAGTTATCTCAACATCTTTAGCGCTAAACACAATCTCAGCCTCACCAGTATTCCGCGTTCTGGACGTAGTTATACTTATAACTATCAATGGAAGAAACCTGTAGTGATGTTAGTAAATGAGAACAGTCGTAGTAGTAAAGAAATTATTGCGTTTGGGTTTCAACAAAATAAGATGGGGTTAGTTCTTGGGACTCAAACGGCAAAAGCTGTACTTGGCGGTCGTCCTTATTTAATGCGCGATGGTAGCCTACTTTATGTTGCAGTTACGAATGTATTGGTTAATGGTAATCAAAGGCTGGAAGGTAAAGGTGTAGTACCAGATATTAATATTTCATTTCCTCTAGAATATGCCCAAGGAGTAGACCCGCAAAAACAAAAAGCTATAGAAACTGTGTTAGATCAAGTGCGGTGAATTACTGATGATATGGTTGGGAATGGGGAATGGGGAATGGGGAATGGGGAATGGGGAATGGGGAATGGGGAATGGGGAATGGGTAAACTGTATTTTTATTTCCCATTACTGACATTCACAGATATGATAAGTGTTCAACCGGAGATGATATTACAAGCAAGATTTCCCGTAATAGATACAGCAGATTTGATGTTTATGAGGTACAGCAACTAATTGAAAAAAGTAATGAGTAATAAGTAGTGAGTAATAAGTAAATTTCCTACTCATTACTCATTACTCATGATTGGGACTATTCCACCTCAAGATTCTTCAAAAAGGCGATCGCCTCGATGTAATCTTTCTGCAATTTGGTAAGTTTGACCTTGAGAGCGCATAGTGGGCGAATGGGCGGCTAAATACCGAGATGCAGCAACTAATATATGAATCCCCGTCGGAGTTTTACCAAACAGCGAGTATTGGCGAAAAGCAGCTTCTATTTCTTGAATGACATGAAAATCACGATTTTCACGCAACATCATTTTCCCTAGGATAGCCATCAGTTTTTCAGGAGAACCGCCGCTATATAAATAATTAGCTACTAATTTACCTGTTTGATTGACTTGCTGCTGACGGTTTAATAAATCTGGTAGCTGTTGGAGTAATTCTTCAGGATTTTCTGTGGTGTCTTTTGGTTCTGGTAGCCTTGCTGGTGGTACATTCAAAAAGCGATTTAAATACACACTCATCGCAGCATCAAAAACTCCTTTAAGGAGTTCAATTGTTGGTACTCTTCGCAATGCTTGATGTACAGCATTAGCAAAGGTAAATGGATGATGGGCGGAATTCCAATCGCCAAAATCATTATTGGTGTGGAAACGAGCTACTCGTAATGCTGCTGCATAAGTGACGATGCTGGCTAATTGTTCTGCGCTACAACCTACTTGCAGTGCATCTAATAGCGAATCAGCGATTGCTTGTGGGTCTTCACCCAATAAAATTGGTAATAATTCCTCTTGGTTTGTCCAAGTTCCTTGCCGAGATTTACCTACACTTAATGCTGTAGGTAATTGCTCAAAAGCCGATTCCAAGATGGCGATTAAATCTACAGGGTAGCGCCAAGAATTAGATTCTTCCATCCTATCGGCATTAGCTAAACCAGGGACTAAGCTAGCCAAAGTTGAGTCGGCTGCTTGCCAACCCACGGCATCAAGTGCTTCTAAGGCTTTGTTGATAAAATCAAGGGTATGCCCAACGTCAAGATAACGATGATCGCAAGCTGCACAGAACAGCATATCTGCTATTTGTTGTGAATTAGCTCCCGAAGCGAGCGCAGATACTAAACATCTCTGCGCTGCTTCCGTATCTCTTACCTGAATAAATTGGCGGAACCAGCTTTTGAGAGTTGCAACATCAACTGTCGAGTTAGGTAATGGATGAACAACAAACTCTGGTGGCGAACCTGCGCTATCATTCGCTACTGCTGACAATCCATGAAATAAAGCCCGGGGTTTATCTTCTGCATCTAGATATGGTAGGAGATTCATCATACAAGTATGGATAGTCAACCCTGTACTCCAACCTGCTTTGTTATAGCGAGTACCAAATTCTAGCCCCATGAGAAAAGGTTCAGCCGGATTGACTCCCAGATCTAAAAGTGCGATCGCACTTTTAGCAATCACTAAAGAAATGTTTTGCTCTAAACCATCTTGTAAACGTTGGCGGTGGTGGGTATGAAGGTTAGCTGGTGGCGCTAAATTTACCCACACTTCACCATCACGAATTTCTACAGGGAAACAAGGAACATCATCTGCCCAAGAGTCAAAAGTGCCACCACTAGCAAGGTCAAAACGGGCATAATGCCAAGGACAGGTAACAATACCATCCTTACAGTTGCTGCCTTTGAGAGGAAAGCCCATGTGGGGACAACGGTTGTCAATTGCATATACTTGATCGTTGGCGTAAAACAAAGCAAGAGTCTGCTTTTGTTGATGCACTAGCAAACTACCTGCTGCTTGAACATCTTTAAGTTGAGCAACGAGGATATAATCATCTGTTGTGGTTGTATCTGCAAATATTTCTGTCATTGAATTGCACATTGGTAAATGTCAAAACCCTTACTTCTACTGTGTCGAAGTTTTTCTCCTTTGAGCATTTCTGCAATTCTAATTTTTGTTAACTATCGCCAAATGACTTGATCATCAAGGCATTGGGCTGCCGCTGCTTATAGAGTCTTCCCGGCAACATGGATAAAGTAAAAGGCGTTGCACCCATTAATTATCTCGAATTGGAATTTGAATGACAAATTCTGTACCTACACATGGTTGTGAATAGCATTCTAATTTACCACCGTGCAGTTCATTAACAATTTGGTAACTAATTGATAAACCTAAACCTGTACCTTTGCCTACTGCTTTGGTGGTAAAAAATGGATCAAATACTTTATTTCGCACTTTATCTTCCATTCCTATACCATTATCAGCAATTCTAATCTCTATATAGGAATTATCAATATTTTTAGTAGTAATATGTAGCTTTAGCTGCTTACTTACTTCCTGTTTTAATAAGGAATCTTCTAAAGCATCAATTGCATTTGTCATCAAGTTCATAAATACTTGATTCATGTGCCCAGCGTAGCACTTAATTAGTGGCAATTTTCCGTAGTTTTTAATAACTTCAATACCTAAATAATTATCGGCTGATGCTTTGAGACGACTGTTTAAAATCACTAAGGTGCTGTCAATCCCCTCATGAATATCTACTGCTTTAAATTCTGCTTCATCTAAACGAGAAAATGTCCGTAGTGACTTCACTATTTCACGAATGCGCTCTGCTCCCACATTCATAGAACGAAATAATTTCTCTACGTCTTGCTTAAGAAAATCAAATTCAATAACTTGAATTTCTTGTTGAATTTCCACCTCGGGTTCAGGGTAATATTTTTGATAAAGTGAAATTAAATTCAATAAATTTTGAAAATATTCATAGGCATAAGTTAAATTCCCGTAAATAAAACTCACTGGGTTATTAATTTCGTGAGCAATTCCAGCCACCAGAACTCCGAGAGCAGACATTTTCTCTGATTCTACGAGTTTCATTTGTAAAGCTTCGAGATTTTTGAAAGCATTTTCTAGCTCATCACCTCTGTGCTTCAAAGCAGTTTGTGATTCTTCTAACTCGCGAATCATATTTTTGAGAACACTTTCTCTAACTTCAGTATTGTTCTCTAGTTGTTGTCTATCGGCTTCTGAGCGTTCTAACTTTTTTTTCAGAATCCGAACAGTTTTTTCTAACTCTTTAAGTCTGCTCTCATTGTCTGTGGTTTCCATAAGCCGCTACTTTGTTCCTAGAAGCAAAGTCACAAAAGTTTCTTGGTGATAGTAAGAGGAACCATGAGGTTCTAAGGGGGCAAATTCACCGTAGGTGTAGAATCCACAAATAGGTACTTCTGCACACAGTGCATTTTTGACTAGTTGATATTCTTCTTTGGCTCTTGTTCCTAAAAGCCAACGACGACAGCAACAAGAAAATAGTAAAACTGCTTCTGGTTGCGTTCCAGGATAATTTGCTAAAGCATTTTTAAATGATGTTTCTGATGCTGCAATGACATCATCTCTACTAATATCTGTAACTTGAACTATGGCTTGTTCTGGCACATTACCAAGAAAATTGATGCTACCAGTTTCTACATCGTAAGTATTAGGTACTCGCATATAATAGCGATCGCTATCTCCTTCATACACAGCTAAGGGATGCTCCGCAGTCGGAGGGCGATCGCCTAAATAGCGCTCATAATATGCTAGTGCTGTCATCCCTTCAATCTCGTAGAGGATGGTTCCTTGAGATTTGGTAACAATGCTTTTGAGTCCAATGGGTTCCCAGCCACAACCAATTCCATAGGAAAATTTGATATCTCCAGAAAAGATTAAAACTGGTAGGGAATCTGTTAGTACTTCGTTGCAGAAAAATTGATAGGTTTTGGTAAACCTAAATTGATCGCCTGCTGTACCACCTAAAATTGGCATTTCTGAACCTAAGGCTAGTTTTAATCCTTGTAGAATTAACTCGCCATTAGTTGTGGAACCATCTTCTATATAACTTGCGGGAACAGTAATACATAATTTCGCACTATTAGTACTTTTTTGAGTTGCTTGTTGTACAGCTTGTTTAGCCGCCTCTAAAGGGTTATTTTTTGCACCATACCCCACACCCGCACGAATTTCTACATTGTCAGAGTAAAAAAGCATGAGTGTTAAAGAATCTTGTTGAAATCCTAAGCCAGAAGACACTTCACCATCGGTAGTGCAACCAATCAATTCAATTTTGGGAAAGGCTTGGTTAATTTCTTTAACGATTAAATCATGCTCGAAATCAATAGCAGCAAATAAGATACCTGCTTGAGGAATCACACCATCTAAATCCCTGACACAATGTTCTAAAACTTCTGTAATAGCATCTTGAGAATCTGGATCTTCACTATGTCCAACAACAACTTTTAGCATTTTTAGCTCCTAGTTAAAAATATAGTTAAATTAATCAATCATCATCAATCATTAGATAATGACTCTATTGGCAGACTCATAATAAACTCGGCTCCTTCCCCTGGTGAAGAATTTACATTGATTGTGCCTCCATGTTTTTCGACAATAATTTGACGAGCAATTGCTAATCCTAAACCTGTACCTTTGCCCACAGGTTTAGTAGTAAATAATTGCGTAAAAATCTTTTGTTTTACTGCTGCTGTCATCCCCTGCCCATTATCTTGAATACTAATAATTACCTGCTGCAAATTTTCACTTAAACTAGTAGTAATAGTGATATAATTAGGATGAGCTTGAATCTCCGCAAAACTGCTGCCGCTATTTGCTTCTTCTAAAGCATCAATGGCATTAACTAACAAATTCATAAATACTTGGTTGAGTTGTCCCGGATAACATTTAATTTGGGGAATTTCACCATAGTTTTTAATCACTTCAATAGCTGGGCGAGATTTTGAGGCTTTGAGGCGATGTTTGAGAATCAAGAGAGTACTGTTGATGCCGTCATGTATATTAAAAGTGATGGGGCGATCGCTATCTGCACGGGAAAAAGTTCTCAGGCTATTACTGATATCACAAATGCGATTCACCGCATCTTGCATAGAAGCCAGCATCTTCGGTAAGTCTTTGCGGATATAGTTGAGGTCGATAGCTTTAATTTGATGTTCAATCGCAGTACTAGGATTGCTAGATTCCTGCTGATATAAATCAATCAAGCCAAACAAATCCTTGATATAGTCCAATGCATAATCGATATTGCCACCGAGGAATCCGATCGGGTTATTAATTTCATGGGCGACTCCAGCGACAAGATTACCCAATGCAGACATTTTCTCGCTTTGCACCAGTTGGGTTTGAGCCTGTTGGAGTTCGTAAAGGGCTTTCTCTAAATCTTCAGCTTTTTGGCGTAGTTGAATTTCCGATTGGCGTAATGCGGCTTCAGCGAATTTGTTGGCGCTAATATCTATCAACACTCCATCCCAAACAATCGCACCATCAGCTTGCAGTTCTGGGCGGGAAGCGGCTTGTGTCCATTTTTCTTTACCAGCTACTAAAAATCTGCCTTCCCATTGCCAAGGTGTTAAATTAGCGGCTGAATCTATAATCGATTGTTTAATGCTCTGACGTTCCTCTGGATATAACATCGCAAACAGCACATCTGCGTCTGTGATTTCCTCTGGGTGTAAGCCAAACAGTTCATAGCAACCAGAACTTACATAAGAAAACGATGCTAAACCATCCACAGCGAGACGGAATTGATAAATCATTCCTGGGGCGTTTTCCGCCAATTTTTGCAATTGATTTTGAGTATTCTGTAAGGCTTGGGTGCTGTGTAGCAATTCTTGTTGGGCTTGTTGCAATTGTTGCAGCGATCGCTCTAACTGTTGGGCGTAATTTTGTGATTCTTGATAGAGACGAGCATTTTCTAGGGAAATAGCGACTTGGGCGCACAGGAGATTGAGAAGTTCGACGCGTTCGCCCTTGGCGTTGGCGGAGCCATCGCCTGTAAATGCCCCAACTGTTAAGTTATTTTCTAGGTATAAAATCCCAATCAATTTGCCTTGATGGAGAATCGGAGTACACAAAATACTTTGGGGGCGGTGGTGGAGAATGTAGGGGTCAACCGCAAATGTGGGATGATCGATAGCACGATCAATAACTGCCGATTTCCGAGTATTTTTTACCGTGTTGATCAGGGAAATCGGCACAGTTGCACTGTTCTCTAGAGGTAGAGATTGCAAAACAGTTGTGTTTTGTTGCAGTTGAGAAACACCTGCTATTAACCATTGATCACCTTGTGGTAGTAACAATACAGCTTTATCAGCGCCAGCATTTTCAATCAAAATTTCCAGTAGCGCCGTTAATAATTTCTCCAGTTCAATTTGACTAGAAAGGGTTTGAGAAGCTTTGAGAATAGTTCTTAAATCTAATAAAGTTGCAGAATTATATGCTGTGAATGTGGCAACTTGCTTTCTGAAATCTGTGAAACTTGTCGGTGTGGCTGACTGTTGGCGGATCGGTTGCAATAGTTGGGGGTAGCGCTTTTCTAAATCATCGACTTTAGCCACTGCACCCCAACGGGAATAAGCGTAGTAAGCATCAATCATATAGACTTGGGCGACTTTGGCTTTACCCCAATTGAGATAAAATTTAGCCGCCAATTCACAGGCGATCGCTTCTTCGTGGAGAAATTGGTTTTCTTTTGCTAGGGCGATCGCGCGATCGTACATCTCCATTGCAGCAGACATTTTTCCTAAGACTCGATGTTTCTCGGCTGTGACTAAACACCATTTATGTAAATAAGTGATGGGTGCATGATCAGCCCATTTCTTCAGCCGTTTAAGGTTCTTCGCCACCTGCCGCAAAATTTGGAACTGAGCCGATTTCGATGCTGTAGGATAAATACTGAGTTTCGCTAGGGATTGATAAAAGCAAAATAGGGATGTTAGCAAGGTTCCCCGCGATCCAGCAATCCATTTTTCGGCTAATCTCGCATTCTCCACCGCCTGCTGTTCTTGCCCAAATAATACTCCTAGCCAAGTTTTCAAGGTATAAAGACGAGAAAGGGAATTGGCTTCTTGGGCTGCTAAATATTTCTGTTGCATGGCGATTTCATCATACACTTCACCCACCAAACAACAAGGATCTGCGGATTTTCCCATCAAGTTCAACACTAATTGTTGCGCTATCAGATGGTATGTCAGGGCTTTGTCTTGGTGCAGTTGTTGCAGTGATTGAGTGTATTTAGCAAATTCTGCTAAAACTCTATCCAACTGTTCACCAGAATGCAGCAACGCCGCACAGTAACCAGCCGCGTTATAACTCGCATACTCTAGTTTGCCTGTCTCTAGCCCTGTTTGATAACCTTGCAATGAAGTCTCTAGGGTTGCAGCTAATGGATCTTTCCAAATCCGAATCATATTAGAGAAGATAAATAATACTTCTGTGCGAAATTGCTTACCTAAACCGGTTTCCGTCAGCCTTAAACCCAGTTCGCCAAATTGATACCCAGTTTCTATATCACCTATCATACAGAGAATAAACCCATAGGCGGCATAGCCTGGGGCGAGAAAAGCGGAATTGCCATAGCGCAGTGACAGTTCCAGCTGTTTCAAAATAATTAGTGGGTGTAAATTGGGTTCGCACATATAGCTAGCTGTGGCGATACTGCTTAACAAAGACATCTTTGCTAAGGCGGTAGGGTTTTGCATGGGAGGTGATGCTAGCAAATCCTGGGGAGATTTACGCCCTAAAGTTAGCTTAATTTGCAGCAAAGCTAAAATTATCGTTAATTTTGTTGGTTTTCGGGGAAAATTGACTCCTAAATGTTTCAGCGCCTCTAACCCCATTGCGACTGATTTTGTTGGTTGATGATTGGTAGTAAAGCTATTGAGTCTAATTTCGTAAGCTTTGATTGTATCTAGTAAAGATTCAGCATTTTGGAAAATCCCATCGATCAGCTGTTCCATTTGGGGAATATCGCCACTGAGATAAGCAACTTCAGCTGCAGCATGATAAATATCTAAACTTAGATGATATTGCCTTTGCCAATGGTTAGCAGGTAACAAACTTTTGGCGATCGCAAAATAGTTAACAGCCGCCCCATAAGCAGTTGCAGTTCTGGCTTTGTTCCCAGCCATGAAGTTAAGCAGAATGAGTTCTTGACGTTGTGCGGTGGTGCTAATTACCTCGATACCACGATTGAGGTGATTGACAATATCAAAAATCCTGGCTTCCTGCTCTGAGGTAGGTATATGCTGTAGTAGTAATTGCCCGATTCTCAGGTGAGTAGACTGTTTGCGATCGTCAGGTATTAAGGAATAGGCAGCTTCATGGACGCGATCGTGCAAAAATTTATAAGTCGGGTTAGCCGCTGATGGGGTAACGGATGTTGGTAAATCATCAGCGTCAGTAAAGAACTTATAGATTTCACTAGTGGGAAGCAACAATCCATCCTGTAGCGCTTCCCACAAATCACCAGCCGTAGCTGCAGGCGATCGCGCAGATGCGATCGCTAATGTGTTTAAATCAAATTGAGTGCCAATGCAAGCCGCCAATTTCAGCACATCTTGAGTTGCTGGTGGTAATTTCTGCAATTGCAGTGCCATAAATTCCACTACATTATCAATCATGGCAACTGCTTTTACCTGAGCAATATCACACTGCCAATATTTCCCATCTCTATCAAATGTAATTAGCTTTTCTTGGTATAAAAATTTCAGAAATTGCGTTGCAAAAAATGGATTACCTTGAGTTTTTTGATAAATTAATTCAGTCAGTGGTTGAGCCACAATTTCAGCACAATTCAATGTATCAGCCACTAAATGATTAATATCTGCTTGAGAGAGATTATTTAATGTAATTGTGTTAACTATTGACCCTAGTTTTTTTATTTCTTGCACCGTTAACAGTAACGGATGAGCAGGTGAAATTTCCTGAGCGCGATAAGAGCCAATCACCAATAAACTGCCAGCATCATTCATCAATATTTCTAGGAGTTTTAATGATGCTAAATCTGACCATTGTAAATCATCTAAAAATATTACCAAAGGATGTGCTTGAGTGGTGAATACTTGCGTAAAGTTTTGGAATAATAAATTAAACCGATTTTGAGCAGAGTTACCAGATAATTCCGTCGCAGGTGGTTGTTTACCAATAATGTTTTCTAATTCCGGAATCACATCAATAATCACTTGCCCATTATCACCTAGAGCCGAGAGAATCTTGCTGCGCCAAAGTTTGATTTGGGCATCGCTTTCACTGAGAATTTGGCTAATCAAATCTTGGAAAGCTTGTACAAATGCCAAAAAAGGAATATCCCGTTGAAATTGGTCGTATTTACCTTTAATAAAATATCCCCGTTGCCGCACAATTGGTTTATGGACTTCATTAATCACAGCAGTTTTACCAATTCCCGAACAACCTGCAACGAGTAGCATTTCTGTAGTACCAGTACTCACTCTGTCAAATGCTTGTAGTAGCGTCTCAACTTCGCTAGTACGTCCATATAATTTTTCGGGAATCAAGAAATGCTCGTAAATATCTCGACTACCTAAGGAAAATTTAACTATATTTTGGGTTTTCTGATACTGAGCTAAACAATTTTCTAAATCATATTTTAATCCTGCCCCACTCTGATATCTATCTTCAGCATTTTTTGCCATTAATTTAGCAACAATCTCAGAGATAACCAGAGGTATGGATGGATTTATTGTATGAACATCAGGGGCAATTTTAGCAATATGTGAATGTACCAACTCCATCGGTTCAACAGATGAAAATGGTAATATTCCTGTTAGCAGTTCGTAAAAAGTCACACCCAAAGCATAAAAATCGCTGCGGTAATCTATGCCCCGATTCATTCTGCCAGTTTGTTCGGGAGAAATATATGCCAGAGTTCCTTCTAAAATCTGGGGATTTTGTAGTTGGGGAGTTTCTTTTGGTAAGAGAGAAGCAACACTAAAATCAATTAGTTTTACCTGATGGGTTTGGGGATTAATGAGAATATTGCTAGGTTTAATATCTTTGTGGATGACTCTGTGACGATGAATTGCTTCTAAATGAGTGGCAATTTGCATAGCAACAATGAGGAAATCATGGATAATATCGCCTTGTTTTTGTATGATCCAGTCTTTGAGAGAAATGCCCCCCATATCTTCCATGATCAGGACATAACCATTGCGATATGCTTCCAGACTGTAAATTTTGATAATTCCAGGTAAGTCTAAGTTTTTGGTGATGGTGTACTGGTTACGGAATTGAACAATTTCGTTAAAGCTGGGGTATTCACTCCGTATCAGTTTGATGACAACTGGCATTTTGTCTATGTTGCGGTTACCTTGATATACCAGTGTCCGCGTACCCGCATAAATTGGTTTTGTAATTGAGTAACCAGCGATCGCTACAGTGCCATCAACCACCATGTTCATCCGCAAAACCTAACTCTTTGATAACTTCTCTGTTAAGTTTGCCCATCAAACCAGTACGAATCACAGCAAGTAACTAAATTTACAGAGAGATTTCTCTACTTAGCTGATTTTCACGGGTCTGAAGTGATGACAAAAGTGATTCCTAAATTTTTACATTCCTTAACAAAGGTTGATGTATTCCCACTAATTTATTAATAAAACAGTGTTCTATAACTTAAATTGTAGAATAATTGAATGAAATAATATCCTCTGGATTGATATCAACTTTGAACATTAAAACTTTGGGTACTGTACTAATTTAAATTTGAGGTCTACTGTGTCTGAAGCTTTATTATTAGATTTAATTATCAAAAATGTGTGGGTAGTTCGTCCTCATAATAATAATGTCGAACTCCTAGATTTAGGAATTAAAGATGGCAAATTTATCGAGATTGCGCCAAATATTAGTCCCGATAAAAGTCAACAAGTATTTGATGCCCAAAATTTGCTAGGATTTCCTGGTGTTGTAGATGCTCATATGCACATAGGTATCTATCAACCTCTAGATCAAGATGCTGTCACTGAAAGCAAAGCTGCGGCAATGGGAGGTGTAACTACTAGCCTAAATTACATTCGCACAGGACAGTATTATCTCAATAAAGGTGGCGCTTACAAAGATTTTTTCCCGGAAGTATTGGCGTTATCTGCAGGTAATTTTTTTGTTGATTACAGTTATCATATTGCACCAATAGCTAGTCAGCATATCGAAGAAATTCCGCTACTATATGAAGAATATGGAGTATCTTCGTTTAAAATTTTTATGTTTTATGGCGGTTATGGTTTGCATGGTTTATCAGATCAGCAAAATCTCTTTTTAATGATTAATAAAGAGGAACGCTATGACTTTGCCCATTTTGAATTCATTATGCGTGGTCTCACTCGCCTAATGGCAGCACATCCAGCAGCACGAGATACTATTAGTTTGAGTTTGCATTGTGAAGTTGCAGAAATTCTCAACGCCTACACCAAAATAGTAGAAAATGATTCTAGCTTGAGTGGATTAAAAGCTTATAGTGCAGCCCGTCCACCGCATTCCGAAGGTTTAGCAATTTGCATTGCTGCTTATTTGGCACATGAAACCAACTGTGCAAATATCAATTTATTACATCTCAGTTCCCGTAAAGCAATGGAAGCAGCTTTGACTATGCAAACTGCTTTTCCTCATATTAATTTTCGCCGCGAAGTTACTGTAGGACATTTGCTCTTAGATGTTGATAGTCCTAATGGGACTTGGGCAAAAGTTAACCCGCCAATTCGTCCCCGCGCTGATGTGGAATATTTATGGCAAGCAGTACTAAATCATCAAGTAGATTGGATAGTTAGCGATCATGCTTGCTGTTCTGCTGAACAAAAACGCAGTGCAAAATACCCCAATAATATTTGGTTAGCTAAATCTGGTTTTGGCGGTACAGAATATTTACTTTCTGGTGTTTTAAGTGAAGGAAGTAAGCGAGGAATGTCTTACAACCACATGGCTAAGTTGCTATCTTGGAACCCATCAAGGCGTTTTGGCTTGTTAGAAAAAGGAGATATTGCTATTGGTTATGATGCTGATTTAGTATTAGTAAATCCCAATGAAACTTTTGTGGTAAGTGCGGCTGAGTCGGAGTCACAACAAGGTTACACACCTTTTGAAGGTGCAGAATTAACTGGTAAGGTGAAGAGTACCTTTTTACGAGGAAATTTGATTTACAACAATGGTCAAGTTTTAGGTTCGCCTACTGGACGTTATTTAAAACGTTCCCATAGTGGCTTAAATGCTTAGTTATATCGTCCTTAATTGGTAATGTAGGGAGTATAAAAAATGAGCCAACGTATCAAAAGAGCTTTTTTAGATACAGAGGATGGACAAATTCTTTACCGTATCGGTGGCGAAGGTGAAGCGATACTTTTACTGCACATGACTCCCCGCAGTAGTGATGAATTTAAAGAATTGATGCCGAGTTTGGCAGCTACTAACTTAGTAATTGCAATGGATTTAATGGGGTTGGGTGATTCTGACAAACCGCCTAGAGTGTATGCAGTTGCAGACTATGCTAAAAATGCGATCGCACTTTTGGACGAGTTAGGCATCAAAAAAGCCAGCATTTTCGGTAGTCTAACAGGGGGTTATATCGCGGGAGAAGTTGCAGCCGCCTACCCAGAACGAGTCCAAAAACTCATTCTCTGCAATGTAATTGGATTTGATGCAGCAGAACAAAACAACATTCTCCAGCGATATTCTCAGGGATATCAAGTGCAAGAAGATGGCTCGCATTTGATGGGAAGATGGCTATCTCGTGTTAATTATGTTGGCACAGGAGATTTAAATCACCGTTGTGTTTTAGATGATTTAAAATCTTTCGGTTCTACTATATATCCTGGTGTTGCAGTAGCAAATTATTGTCTTTCGGCTCCAGAAAGATTTCGTTTAATTAACTGTCCGACTTTGATTATGTCGGGAGACAAGGCATTAGAACCATTAGAAAAAGCTGGTTTAGCCAAAGCAGAAAATCAATCTTGGCTCAAAGAAGCGATTCCTCATAGTCAAAGTGTCGAATTAGAAGGCGGAACTCTTTGGATGGTAAATCAAATGCCAGAAGACATATTAAAATTGGTAGTCAATTTTCTGTAAAATTAGTCATCAGCTAATCAAGATCCGCATTACCCCACCCCAGTATTGTCTAAAGCCAAAATATCCAACAAACATCCCCGCCCTGCTTGCGGGGCTACGGTGTACATACAAGTTGCTTCATCAGCATTGTTAATGTATTGGTTAACATTGCTAATGTAACGACTGACATTGCTAATGTATCGGTTGACATTGTTAATGTAACCACCGACATTGTTAATTTATGGGTTAACATTGCTAATGTAACGACTGACATTGTTAATGTATCGGTTAACATTGCTAATGCAGCCACTGACATTGTTAATGTAACGACCTAAAATTATTTGCGATCGTCTATCATGACATCAAAGTGTTTAACTGTAGTTTCAGGTTTTATGAGATATTCGTTATCTCTAGGAAGAGGTCTAACTTTTTCAATGTCGTTACCAGCAAACTTACGAATTGCATCTCGTGATTCCCAATAAGAAATCACCGTAAATTCTGTATTATTGCCATTATTGCGGCGCAGGACTTGCGTCCCCAAATTACCAGGAATTGACTCGATTTTTTTAATTCCCGCTTCTACTAAATAAGTATAGTATTCATCTGCTTTCGATGTCGGAGTAGTACCATGCCAAATACGTGCCACAACTTTCTTGGATTGGGTAGTAGCAGAATTATTTTGGTATGGGTTCTGCTGATACTGCGATGGTTTCAATCTGTGTAAAAACAGCAAGTGGTACAATAACTGAAATCGCCAATCTACAAAGAATACTCACAAAATTACTTGGTCTTGTCATTAGGCATCTCCAGGTGTATCTGAAAATACTGTATATCTCTATAATAAATTTCTAATCAACTCGGATAATAAACTAGCAGCCATCATCCAGAACTGGCAATCAAATTTCCGAAGAAGTATTAAAAGTAGTTGATTTTTGGGAAAATTATGCAGTAATCATGCAAAATTGATTAAATATTTTTGCGTAGAGGGAGCGCAGAGAACCAAAAATATAACTGTCAATTAAATATGTAAATAAATTTGCCTACCTACTGAAAGGAAGACGATGAACAACGAATTACCATTGATTATCGAGTGTCGTTGTAACGAAATCACCAAGCGCGAGGACAATCCAGCTTTACCTTACTCTCCAAAAGAAATCATCCGCGAAGCAGTTCGTGCTTGGGAAGCAGGGGCTTCAATTTTCCATTGGCACGGACGAGATCCAGAGAGTGGGACACCACGTAACGATGTGGAACTTTATCTCGAAGTGATACAGGGAATTCGCGAACAGACGGATCTCCTCATCCATCCGACGCTAGGCTACATTACACAGAATCAGGTAGAGGATCGCGTCCGGCATATCTTGGCAGTGAATGATGATCCAGTGCTGCGGGTTGACATGGCACCTGTGGATTTTGGATCGCTCAACGTAGACTTTTGGAATCCCCAGGCAAAACAGTTTACCACCTACGATCAGGTGTATGTTAATACTCGTGAAAACCTCAAGGCGGTGCTGGAAGTATTCAAAAAACACAATATCTATGTGAGTTCAGTTTGTTGGGACGTAGGGCAAATGCGAACAGCGCGTTGCTTTCAGGAAATGGGACTGCTGCCCAAAGAAACGCTTTGGGAGTTTGTCTTTACTGGGGAAATAATGCCGGCTGGCGCTGCGCCGACTTTACCGGGTTTGCAGGCGTTTATAGCTGAGGTGCCTGCGGGTAACCAGTGGTTGGTACTTTGCTGGAATGGAGATGTGATGAGGGTAGCATCCTGGGCAATTACCCTTGGGGGACATGTTGCAATTGGACTGGGAGATTATGCTTACACTCGCTTTGGCAAGCCGCACCACGGCGAATTAGTCGAGATGGTTGCCAAGATGGCGCATACACTCGGTCGGGAAGTGGCAACACCAGCACAGGCGCGTGAGATTCTGAAGATGCCGCCGCGAGCTGCTGTTACTGAAAAGTTACAGGCAACTGTTAACTAATAGCACTTTTTTTAATATACAAGGGTGGGCGATGCCCACCTAAAGATAAATCTAATTGCGATCGCTCAAAAATCATGACACAAAAGATTAAACGAGCTTTTCTAGACACAGAAGACGGACAGATTCTTTATCGCATTGGTGGAGAAGGTGAACCCATTCTGCTACTGCACATGAACCCCCGCAGTAGTGATGAATATCGCGAACTGATGCCACTCTTGGCTGAACACAGACGAGTCATCGCAATGGATTTGATGGGGTTTGGTGATTCAGATAAACCACCCAGAATGTATACAATCGCTGACTATGCAAAAACAGCGATCGCACTTTTAGATGAATTAGGTATAGAAAAAACCAGCATTATGGGAAACCATACTGGCGCTTTTGTTTCCGGAGAAATAGCTGCGAGTTATGGCGATCGCGTTGACAAATTAATTTTAGGTAACGTAGCTGGTTTTGGTGAAGGAGGTCAAGCAGAGCTATTTAGAAGAGTTGAGGAAGGTTTTAAAATCCAAGAAGATGGCTCTCATCTCATGGAAAGATGGTTAGCCCGTTCTCGATACGTCGGCTCTGCTGAATTAAATCACCGTTGGGTTTTAGACGATTTAAAATGTTTTGGTCATCCTTTATATGCAGTTTGGGCTGTAGGTAATTACTGTCTGGATGCACCAGAAAGATTTCGTGCCATCAAGTGTCCAACTCTGATTATTTGGGGAATGGATGATGTCAAAGAATTTGAAAAATTGAATTTAGCCAAAGCAGGCGATCGCTATTTTCTGTCTCAAGCAATTCCTCATGGCAAAGTTGTGGAATTTGAACAAGGCACAATTTGCATGATGAATCAGATAGCAGAAGAAGTAGCGCAGGTAGTAATCCCATTTCTCAACGATTGAGAATAGTTCAGCCGCTAATTTTCGAGGACTGCTGTACACTTAATTTCTACAATTAGTCCGGGTGTAGATAAAGCTGTGATGCCAAATCCCGTCCAAGTCGGAAAGTTATTAGTAAAATAGCGGTCTTTCACTTGCATAAACAGTGACAGGTGGGGAATGGTAAATCGCTGTTCTGAACCATTAGCAGACGGAACTTGCAAATTACCGAGATTCGTCCCTGTCACATGGTAAGTAATCATCTCTACCACATCATCAAAAGTCGCTCCTGCTGCTGTTAGTACCTTTTTCACATTTTCAAAAGTCTGGACAAATTGGGCTTCTACTCCTTCTACTACCTGTAAATTTTCATCCCGTCCCACTTGTCCTGAAATATATAATGTATTGCCTACCTTAATGCCTGGGCAGTAGTGATACTTTTCATATAAAATTTCCATGCCTTTGGGAATAATGACTTCACGATTAATGGCCATGTAAGCAGCTCCATACTGTTTCAACTACAAATCAACCTGATCCAACTTGAGAACAGCAGTTTTTAACCTCTCATCCCAGTGACAACCGAACGCGCCGCATCAGACAGCATCCAGCCATCAGCAGCAGGTGTCACGAAATCATAGCCCTTAGCAAACAGTGCGCGACCCCCAGCTGCATTGAGACTGATGCCCCCAAGCCAACAATCGGAAGTGGAGAGGACTATCGCTTCAGCTTCCGCCATCAGCCGATTAAGTTCTGAATTATCTCCAAGCTTGGTCAGTGCAGGAAAATCATCCCCGATGTCTGCTGTCAGATCGCCTGGCCCTAAAAATACCATATCGATCCCGTCAACTGCGGCAATTTCCTTAACATTCTCGAAACCCCGACGAGTTTCGATGATAACGGCTATAAGTAGGTTCTCTCGATAATTGGCAGGATAATCTAGCGCTGCCAAACCCCAGTTAGCTGCTCGGCTTTCGAGATAACCAATACCTCGATGTCCGCCATGAGGTCGATAGCGGGTAGCGGCGACAATGGCCCGCGCTTCATCTGCTGATTCTACGGTCGGTACAAGTATACCTTCCACACCCATGTCCAAGGCTCGCTTGATATAGACTGGATCGTGTGAAGGTACACGCAAAATACAGGTCACATCTGTTGCCTGAGCGGCGCGGAGTTGCTCTACTAAGACGCTCATATCCATAGCGCCATGTTCGTGGTCGATAATAAAGGCATCGAAACCACACATAGAAAGCAGTTCGATTGAGTCACTATCTGAGAAAAAAATCCAGCAACCGATGGGTTGGGAACTGGTTTGGAGCATTTTCTTCAGTCTATTAGGTCTGAACATAAATCCTAATTACTTCTCAAGCATCAATACTACCCAATCTCATTCTGCAATGGGAATTACACTTCGTGGTCAGTAATTCGTCGCTGGCTAAAAATTAGACAATTATGTAGATAGTCGCATTACCGAGTAACAATCCGAGGATGCGATCGCTTTTTTTATTTTTATGTAAGCAAAGTTAAAATTTGATAATTTAGTGTCAAATATTGACCCATCATTAAAGATAAAAAATCAACTTATCTTTAAAAAACTTATTAAATTAATTGTTGTGTATTGGGAAAAAGACTTTTTCTAATTTTCTTTTCCCAATCGATTACATCACTACTGAAGTCTGCGTTTCACTTCTGCAGCTAAATCTGCTAACATCACTTCTATTTGTTCGCCTGTTTGCAAATCTTTCAGCGATGATTTTTGCGCTGCTGCTTCGTCAGCGCCAATAATTACACAAAATCTAATTCCTTGCTTGTCTGCTGCTTGGAATTGTTTACCTAAAGGGCGTTTTTCAAAGTTTGTAACTACATTAATTCCTGCTTGGCGCAACTGTTGCGAAACTTGCAAATAAGTCGGCATTAAATCTTCTTGCATATTTACTACTACTACCTGGGCAGGTGTTGCAGGTAGAGTCTTTAAAATATCAGCCTTTAGCAAGCGACTAATTAAGCGAGTTAAGCCAATGGAAATGCCGACACCAGGCATTTTCTCACCGATAAACATCCCCACTAATTCTTCATATCTGCCACCAGAACAGATACTACCTAAAGCTTCATGTCCAATGAGAGTTGTTTCGTAAACTGTGCCAGTATAGTAATTTAAACCGCGAGCTATCGATAAATCAATACAGAAACGCTTTTCGGGAACGCCTAAATTCCTTACCCCGGCAATTACTGTTTCGATTTCATTAACACCTAGACTTAATTGCTCGGCATCGGGGAGATTTTGTGAAAGGTGCTTGAGTTTATCTAATACCTCATACACACTACCTTTAATATTAATAAATTCAATAATTTTTTGGGTTTGCTCTGGTGAAATGCCTTCTTTGCCTAATTGTTGTTTGACTTTGGCTTCACCAATTTTCTCTAAATCATCGATAATACTAATACAAGTTTTAATTTGATTTTCAGCTATGCCTAAAGATTGAAAAAATCCTGTGAGAATTTTGCGGTTATTTATCCGAATGAGAAAATCACCAATATTAATAGCTTCAAATATCTCGGTGATAATTGCAGGCATCTGAGCATCATAAAGCAAGCTGAGTTGACTGCGAGCCACCACATCAATATCACATTGGCGAAATTGGCGGAAACGTCCATCTTTGGCGCGTTCACCCCGAAACACAACATCCATTTGGTAGCGCGCAAAGGGAAAGGTTAATTCGTTGAGGTGACGGGCAATGTATGCTGCTAAGGGAACTGTTTGATCGAATTTTAAAGCCCTAGCTTCGGAACCAGTTTCCCCGGCTTTGTCTCTTTCTGCTTGGCGGTTTGGTGGCAGGATGGGGTCGATACCATAAATAATGTTATCACCCTGATTACCTTTTGCTTGTAGTACTTCTAAGCGTTCTACAGCCGGGGTTTCGATGGGCGTGAACCCGTAACTTTCAAAAACTCTGCGGATGATATCTAGTAAATATACTTCCAGGCGTTTTTCGCTAGGAAGAAACTCTGGGAACCCGCTAGGGGTAGAAAAATTAATTCTGTCACCTTTTGCCATAACCTTACACTGCCAGTTTTAGACTTGAGATTTTGCGAAAAGTTGAGCCAGTGCGTTGGACGGGTTCCCCGGCTTGTTCGCGTAGCGTCTCCCCTTGGGAGAAGCAACTGGCGTTGTGTGCGGGGGTTCCCCCCGTTGAGCAAACTTTTCAAGCTAGATTTTAGATGAGAATGAGGTATGCCGCATATAAACTGCGATCGCTCCTTTATCGATGACTTTCTATTTATGTACTACGACTAAAGTCCCAACTTTTGCCCAGTTGTACAGTTGACGCGCCTGCTTAACTCTCAAATTTACACAACCGTGACTAACTGGAGTCCCGAAATTGTTATGCCAGTAAGCACCATGAATAGCATAGCCTTCATAAAAATACATAGCATAAGGGACATCAGGAATGTCGTAGTCTTCGCCCCGCATTCGGTTAAAGCGATACTTAGAATTAATTGTAAATTTACCTTTAGGTGTAGGAGTTGCGCGTTTACCTGTAGAAATACGGAATGAATAAACTAAATTTTTACCTTCCCAAGCCAATAAACGTTGCTCGGATAAGTCAATTTCAATCTTACGGGTGGGGGATTTTGGTTGAGGTTGAGATACCTTTGGCTGATTATCTATTGCAGCAGCGCTGGCTTGAGCAAATTTGGAGTCAATATTAACTGGCGACGACCAAGAGAATAAAGTTGCCAATATCAACAATAAACTTGTACAGCAATTACCTGAACGATTAAACAAACTCCTGTAAATTTTGGTTTGCATAAAGTCTCACCTTCTCTTCGTCTGCTAAATTTTGCTTCTTTAACCTTGAATCTTTCCGCATTTCTGGCACAATGTCCTTTCGGCAGAGATATATCGATTTTATATAGACCGATCAGAAGATTAAATATAGGTTAAAATGACAATTCTCAGATGGTTAATTTGATTCATCCGTCGGGAATTTTATTTTTCTAGAAAGAATTAATCGGTGACATATCATATTTGAATTAATTCATATATAGATATATCATGCAGATAATTTCACTACGGATAGAAAAATAGTTATTAATTCTGTTCGCTAGCTACAAATACTAATCTTGTTTAGCAGCGTCATTAAGCGTGTATTAACGCATGGTATAGCTAAACTCCATTAAATATTAATTAAGGAAGTACGCAATATACGCCCAGGGTATTGCTACACAAAATAATTGTATTTGTGCAGTTTCTAATAACTCTGAATTATGAAATTAAAAAGTATATTTTGTCAGGTTGGAATAATAGGCTTTAAACACCAGCAATTTTAGGAGAATCGACACTACTATATATTGCATTTACACCCTGATGTTCAACAGTACCTACCTGAAGATGTCATACAGAATTTTTTTAGATTTACATCCGGCTTGAGGAAGGAGTTTATTAGCCTTATCCTCTATATTTTACTTCAATATCATGTGGTTATATTCCAGAGATTCCCAGGGAATTTTGATATGAGAATCTCTTCAGAAGATTGTTTGGGAATGGTGTTTAATTGCCAGAAAATTCGCTATTTATGAATAAATACGGGAGTTCCTACAGATGCCCAATTAAATAACCACTTAGCATGATTGGGCGCAACATTTATACAGCCGTGGCTAACTGGAGTGCCAAACTTATTATGCCAGTAAGCACCGTGAATTCCGTAGCTACCTTGATAATACATGGTATAAGGTACATCTGGAACATCGTAATTTCTACCACGCATCCGCGTAGATTTATGTTTGGATTGAATTTTAAACGAACCAATACGAGTAGGAGTAGACTTTTTACCCGTAGAAATCACGATCGCATAAACAGGTGTTTTACCTTCCCAAGCTATTAGCCGTTGTGTAGAAAGATTAATTTGAATCCAGCGTTGATCTGATTGTTTTAGTGTCTCGATTGTTTGCGTAACGGTATCATCTTTAGCTTTGGCGGTAACTTCACAAATTCCAGGATTTGCCACAATCAAACTGAGTGCTACACCAGTCATAAATATGGGTAATCGGTGTATCCATCGATGATGATTTTTATTTTTCATCGTAAATATACTTAACTATGGTGTTTAGGGAAAATTATCTGCTTCTACCCTAAAGTACCCTAATTGCTGTATCAAAATTTGCACTTGCTGATAAATTACTGCCCAATTGTTTTGTGTAACTAAATGCTGAGGAAATAATTGACTACTTAAACCAACAGCGATCGCACCTGCTTGCAAAAATTCCTTGGCGTTGTCTAAAGTCACTCCTCCAGTAGGAATGAGGGGAATTTCCCCTAGAGGCCCTTGCAGGCTTTTAATATAACTCGCGCCTCCTACCGCATCTACCGGGAAAACTTTTACACAACTAGCACCATGATTCCAAGCGGTAACAATTTCTGTAGGTGACAAAGCCCCGGGAATAATCGGTATATTTTGCTCTAAAGCAGCTTGAATCATTGCTGAGTCAACATGAGGCGCAAAAAGAAACTCTGCTCCACAGGCGATCGCTTGTTGTAACTCCTGGACGTTAAATAGCGTACCAGTACCAATTGTACAGTTTGGTAATTCGGCACGAAGCTGGCTAATTAATTGCCCAGCGCGATCGCTATTCCAAGTAATCTCAATCAGCTGCATTCCCCCAGATGCGGCTGTCAAAGCCATTTGCTTTGCTAATTCCATCTTTGACGCACGAATAACTGCGATCGCGCGGTGTTGTCGCAATTTTGATAACCAAGCTTTATTTGTCATTTGTTATTTGTCATTTGTTATTTGTCATTGGGGTAATTGCTTTTCTCCCCTGCTCCCTGCTCCCTGCCTCATATCCTCTGCAACTACAAACATCAATGGCTAATGCCTAGCTTGCGTCTTCAACCAAGCTATGGCATATTTTTATAAAATGCTTTATTCCTATCGACTTACCGTAGTTTTTAGAGATCTGATTGATTTTAGGGTCTAGAGGAGTTATCAAAATGGCAATGTTGAGCAACAAGCCCTTGGGCATCTTAGAACAGCAAAACACAGTAACGTCCGAGGAAATCATAATTCACGCTTCTCAGCATATCAATCAAGGTAGCTTGTGGAGTCTTGTGAGAATAGCTGGTACAGCAGTACAAAAATTGTGGTGGCATACTAAAGCATACGGAACGATTTTTAGTGTGATGCTGCTGACCTTGGTGAGTATGATTTTCTTGGGTTTTCATTGGTATTCCCGCAAGCTATTTTCAGGTTTCAACATTGCTCAAGATACAGTAGAATCCACCAGTAAATAAGTTGAAAAAATTACAAGCTATTTCTTATTTAGCTCCCAATTGGTTTGGTTTCTACGAAGCAGTATTGGCTTATTTAGATAGGATTTTGGGAGCAGAAACGCAATTAAAGCAGGGTGAATGCGACCCTTTATTAGATCCTCTGATTTTAAAAGACCAACTAGACCTAGCTTTTATTTGTGGATTACCCCTGATTCGTTATTCTCAGATAGTTTTGGATCAGTTGCAGCCTGTTGTTGCACCCGTGATGCAAGCGCCGCGTTATCGCAACCGTCCGGTTTACTTTTCAGATGTCATAGTCAATGCTGATAGTGATGTCATCAAGTTTGATGATTTAGCTGGTAAAACGGTGTGTTATAACGATCCAGGTTCTAACAGCGGCTATAATCTGTTGCGTCATCGCTTGTTACAGGGAAAATATCCCCAACAATTTTTTAGCAAAGCTATACAATCAGGTTCTCACCAAAATTCTATTCGCTGGGTAGCACTAGGAAAGGTAGATTGTGCGGCTATTGATAGTGTGGTATTAGAACAAGAATTACAGGATTTTCCCGAGTTATATCAGTACTTGCGCGTAGTTGAGGCACTCGGCCCCTGTCCTATGCCACCTTTGGTTGCAGCTCTGCATCTGGGGAAATCAATAATTCAGCAGATACAGTTAGCTTTGCTTGAGCCGGATGCTGAACTACAGACAGCAATGCAACGAGTGGGAGTCAAGCAATTTGCGGCAGTGGAGCTAGCAGATTATAACGCGATCGCTGATATCTACAATGCCGCTCTCAAAGCAGGTTATGAGTCTTTGTGAGATTTATGACACCACAATGGAATTTCTTAATGATTTTTTAGTGCGTATATAGTACAATTGTATTGTATATTGTTCTCAAATCGCGTTCCAGAGTAAATCCCTCAGCACTCCACTGGGGGATTTTATTTGAGAATAGTTGCTTGATAGTTGCAGTTAGGGACTTCCAAATAAAAAAATATCCCAGTATTTATTGTGGGGTGGACATCTTGTCCGCCCAGCTTATGTGGCGGGCAAGATGCCCTACGCTGCGAAATTAACAGTGGACTCAAGCCTATACCGCCTCAACCTTATCCTCATTATTGTGAATATGATTGGGGAGGTGGGTTTTTACTATCTGAGTCTGGCAAACCCGAAATTCTCTGTATTAGTGACACTTTTGAGGCTAATTACAAATTATCTTACGGCAGTAGCTGGAAACAAGCAGGATTCAATTGTTTATCGCAGCGAACTGGGCTGACTTGTACTAATGCTAGCGGTAATGGTTTCTTTCTCAGTCGTGAAGGCTGGAAAATCATCAGCGGTGATCAATGAATAATCTGAGTAATACATTTTGAAAAAAGAACGCGACAGATGGGTAGGGGCACGGCATCCAAAATCTTTTGGCATATCAAATATCTTATTGGTGCCCATTGGTGTCAACTTAACGTGAAACTCTCTTGGTTGCAAGGTTTCGCCCTCACCCCCAGCCCCTCTCCCACAGGGAGAAGGGAGCTAGAGATTTAGTTCCCCTTCTCCTGCGGGAGAAGGGGTTAGGGGATGAGGGCGCGAGGTATTTGTACAACGCCTATCCTATATCGCTTTTAGCTTATGTTGACACCAATGATTGGTGCCGTGCCCCTACAAAGAATTTATCTGTCGCCAACAGTATTTAAATTAGTATAAATAAATACTTATAGGCAGGGCTGATAATCGAACCACAGAGGACGCAGAGAACTCAGAGGAATAAGACTTTCATCGGTTTTTACGTAAATCTTAATAGGTGACGTTTAATGAGAAGTAAATCTTGAAAACTTATGGCATAAGAGGCGTTTCTAATTCACATTAGGCGTAGTTTGCGATCGGATATCCTGAATGTTTAAGTACTTATTTGAGAATTTACCTGACGGATAGGAATTTGAACTACAATTTCTGTTCCTTTACCAGGAGTGGAAAAACACTCTAATTTACCGCCATGTTTTTCTGTAATTATTTGATAGCTGATTGACATCCCCATACCTGTTCCCTTACCGACAGGTTTTGTCGTGAAGAAAGGGTCAAAAATATGCTGAATGACGGCTTCTGTCATTCCTAAGCCGTTATCAGCGATCGCAATTTTAATCCAATCAGCATCGATGACTGCGGTGGAGATGGTAATTTGGCTGGGATTGGCTTGAATTTCCCCAGATGTGCGGTGAGTGTTGGCTTCTTCTATTGCATCGATGGCGTTTGCCAGAATATTCATCAATACTTGGTTGAGTTGCCCAGGATAACACTCGACTAGCGGTAAGGTAGCATAATCGCGCATGACTGCGATCGCCACAGCACCAGGTTCAGGTTGTAAGCGATGATGCAAAATTAGCAATGTACTTTCAATACCTTCATGAATATCAACCTCTTTTATTTCCGCTTCGTCCAAGCGGGAGAAGTTTCGCAGAGATTTGACAATTTCGCGGATGCGTTCAGTCCCCAATTTCATGGAGGTGAGTAACTTGAGCAAATCTTCGCTGACAAATTCTAAATCTATATCGCTAATTTTTTCTGCGATCGCTGATGTGGGGTTGGGATATTCGCTTTGGTATAGTTGCACTAACTCCAAAAGACTCTCAGTATAATCATGGACAAAATCGACGTTACCATGAATAAAATTAACCGGATTATTGATTTCATGGGCAACGCCTGCAACCATTTGTCCTAAGCTGGACATTTTTTCGGATTGAATCATTCGCGCTTGGGTTTGTTGCAGTTCTTGGAGAGTATTTGTTAAGTCCGCAGTCCGTTCTTCTACACGATGTTCTAATTGTTCATTGGTTTGTGCTAAAGCCTGAAATGATTCTTGCAATTGCTGCGCCATGTAGTTGAAAGCACGAGCCAGAATATCTAATTCGCGGACATTTGAGGAAGCTACATTTTGATCCAATTTACCATTGGCGATCGCCTCTGCTGCTTGACTCAGCCGTAAAATTGGTTGAGCAATCCGCCTAGAAGTAGAAATTGCAATAATTGTGGCAATTACCAAAGCCCCCAAACACAACAGCATAGTTGTACGATTGTGAGCATGAATTTGTGCCATAAAATCGGATTCGGGTACAGCCACAACCACCAGCCAGTCTAAACCGTATTTGTCTCGCCACGGCTTGATTTGCACAAACTGTCTTTCTTGGTTGAAAACAATATTAAACTCTTGCTGATTCTGGATTGCTTGCAGGGTATGAAACCGCTTTTGCAAGCCTTGCGCGACAGTGCGAATGAGGCGATCGGGAATATCAAAGATGCTGTATCTTTCTACTTGGTTATTTACCTTGTACAAGATGGGAAAATTACCAGAACTCCCAACCAACCTACCATTACGCTCAATAATAAACACCTGACCGGCTGGGCTAACTTTGAGGTGACGCAGAAAATCACTAATACTAGTTAGCGCCAAATCGATACTTGTTACGCCCAGTAACTTGCGGTTGTTGTCATAGAATGGAGCCGCAGCCGAAACTGCAATGTAATAGTCCAGCCCATTATCTAAAGAATTATCCTGCCTTTGCAGTGCTTTTCCCGCCTCAGTAAATTGTGAATTACGAATTTCCGCCGCTTTAATTTTACTCCAAGTCAACTTGCCTGCGGTGACGGTATCTTTATACCAAGGCTCTGTTAACGGATTGAAATCATAGCTTTGTAAAAGTTTAGCCCGCTTACCTTGAGCATCAGCAACATAGTCGGAAGCTTTACCACTGCTCAAATTCTCATAGAGTACTAAGTCAACTCCTTTAATCCAACGTCCTGCGCCAGCTTCTCTTTTATCGATTAAACTATAGCCCACATAGCTGAGATGAGGAAAAGCTTTGGCTTGTCTCCAAAAATAATGTCCGCTAGCTATGGGATCGTTAAGATTTAATTCGCGATTAGCGATCGCATCTACATTTATTTGGGTTAATTGAATGGGTAACGCCAAATACATATCTAGGCGATCATCAACCTGCTGACCAGCTTTATCAATCAACTGTTCAGCCAGATTGTTCACAGCTTTTTGACTATTTTTAAATGAGAGATACCCAACTAATCCCACCGCCGCAAAAATTTGCAGTACAAAGGGCACAATGAGAATTAAGTTGAGTTGTATCCGGTTATTTGATTTGGGAAGGTGCTTGTTGGCAGAGTTCAAGGACATGATTTGAGCAAGAGTCTGGCATCATATTGCAGCAAAGGCTGGCCATATAATGCCCAAATACCTGCGGAAAACACCGACAATAGCAAAGTGCGATCGCTATCTCCACAAATCTAGTAGTTCAACACACAAATATTGACAGGTGTCGATTGGGTAAAGGGAAAAGGTCAAAGGTGAAGGGTTTAAAGCCTTTACCCATTTCCTCCTTAATTTTTGCATCTTCCTTGACCATTGTTTACTCTCCTACTAATGCCAGTGCTTGATTCATCACTTTGTCGGACAAATACATTCCACAGAGGCGTAGTTGTTCTAAAACCGGACGCGCTGCTGGAATTGCGCCTCGTTGTTTCGCAGTAAGAACTATACCTAGAGTTCCCCGTACTGGAATGCCCAAAGCTATTGCACAACGACGAGCGGCTAAATCATCTACTATTACCTCAGTTCCATTATTTACATAAGCCCAAGTTAAAACAGCAGATTCACCAGGGCCTAAATCCCAACTCTGAATAATTGGTGGAACAGGGGATGTAACAACTTCTACCAACCAAGAAGTAGCAGCCAGCGCCATTGCAGTTACATCTATCTCCCCGTATGCTTGAATTTCCGTAGCAACAGCTTGGGGGACAATAATTTCTGGACTGACTATCTGCAATAGATGGAGAAAGCCACCCTTAGTCAAAAAAATCAGAGGGGAGGTGTTAATTGCAGGATATTCAGCCACGGTTTAATTCTTGTTGCAAATCATCAAAGTCTACAGTAAACACATCTACTTGCTCACGAGCAAGGGCTGCAAGAAAGTCGCGGCGGTTTAAACCTGCAATTTGGGCAGCTTTTTCCTGGGAAATTTCACCTTTTTGATACCAGTAGATAGCCGCCGCTAGGCGCATATCACGTACAAAATCATTTGGAGTCAGACGACGGGCTGAGAATACTTCTTCGGGTAAGTCTAGATTTACTCTGGTCATAGTGTTTGTTTAAAGAGTGCGTTAATGAATTTTAGTTGCAGCCCATACTTGGAAACTAGTAACTGATGTCTCTGCGGTTTTCTTCTAAGATGCTTGTAGGGATGATTCATCTTAGACGATGTGCCATCAACCACTGATTTTGAGACTAACATAAGGAGAAAAAACTTATGGGACTTTTTGATCAAATTCTTGGTGCTGTTGCCAATTCCAATCAGCAAGGCAGTTTGGGACAATTGGGAAGTATTATTAGCACTGTAGATCAATTGAGTAATAGCACTGGTGCAGATGCTTCTACAATTCAATCGCTGTTGTCGGTTGTAGGTGGTCAAGTGCGATCGGCTTTACAAGAAAAGCAAGCTACAGAAGGTAGTGAAGCTGTGGAATCCGTAGTCAATGAATTTGCAGGGACTTCGCCTAATTCCGCAGCCGTTAATTCCATATTTTCGCCTGCGTTACAGCAACAAGTGGCGGAATTTGCTGCTCAACGCACGGGTTTGGATGCTAGTTTGATTCAACAATTACTACCCCAAATTGTGCCTGTGGTGCTGAACTTCTTGCAATCTGGTGCTAATACTCAAGGTTTCCAAGCTGGGGGAAATCCAGTACTCAGCAGTTTCCTAGATTCCGATAATGATGGCGATGTCGATATTTCTGACGCTATCCAAATGGCTAGTCGTTATATGGGCAGATAAATCAAAAATTAATTTTTGATTTTTAATGAAAATCTGTTTGTCACAACATCGGTGAATAAGGAAGACAAGGGAGAATTATGGCAGAATCTCCCTTGTCTCCCTGGATTCTCTTTGTTGTGGGGATAAGGGGTAATGGGGATTGGAGATGAGAAAGATGAGGAAAATAAACAATTCAAAATTTTTCCCTTTTACCAATTACCAATTACCAAATGACAAATGACAAATGACAAATGACAAATGACAAATGACAAATGACAAATGACAAATGACAAATTCAACCATTCTCATCCAAAATCGTCCCTTCCAAATTAGCTTGCTCTAAATTTGCGCCGTTTAAGTTGGCTTGGTTTAAGTCTGCTTGAGCAAGATTCGCCTGGGTGAGGTCGGCTACGGTTAAGTCTGCGCCACTTAAATCGGCTTTATCTAAATTTGCAGCTACCAAAGTTGCTTCGTGTAACTCCGCCTCACTCAAATTAGCTTCAATTAGCTTGGCAACAGTTAAATCAGCCTGAGTCAAATTAGCACCATCTAAAACAGCCCCATCTAAAATAGCACCATCTAAGATAGCTCCAGTGAGATTACTCCCAGTCAGGTCAGCATCACTCAAATTTGCACCGTTGAGATCAGCCTCAATCAGGCTAGTTTGGCTTAAATTTGCATGGCTGAGATTCGCACCATCTAAAATTGCTCTATCTAAAATGGCCCCACTGAGATTGGCTTCTCTCAAATTGGCTTCGCTGAGGTTGACAGCAGTAAAATCTCTTGCGCCTGCGGCATAGTTAGAAAGAAGTTCTTCTGCTTTCATCATGATCCTCCGCTAGTTACTACTGCTGTTTGAGCGATCGCAATCTATTACCCAGCATGGGTAACAGATAATTTCAAAATAATTTGTAATTCGTAATTATTTGTTCAGACGATGGTTAAACTATGTTATCTATTAATAATTTTTTTAGTTACCGCCTAAAGTTGTTATTTGATTTCACTCTTAGGATGGTTATGGCAGCTTGCGAATTAGGGCTTTGTGGTAGAAAAGACGTTAAGTGTAGCGATCGCGTCTTTTTCAGATAAGTTCATTAAAATTCAAGTTACATCATCAGGGCAGCAGGCTAGATACTGCCCCGCAAGAGATTGATAAAATTTAATATACAAATTAAATGTGTTTTCGCTGATAAAAACTTGAAAACCAGTTTTAATATGCATGAGTTGCTGTTGACCCAATACTACTCAGTTAAGCGTTGTGAACTCAAAATTGGTTTTGGGGAAAAGGTTAAAGGTTTTTTATTTCCCTTTTCCCATTCCCCTTTTTCCTCTTAACCGACAAGTATTGGCTGTTGACCCCCATAACAAACAGATCTGGGTCAGTTACATAAGCCATGATTGAGTTTGTTTCTCGAGTCTATACTAGAACAATTCATTCAGGATGCTGAAAAAATGAGCCAGTCCATTACAAGACTTCCCTGTGTTGTGACGGCTAGTGTACCACTGTCACAACGTGTTTACAGTTGTCCTAATTATGATTGATCAATTGACCGTGATGGCAAGACGGCAATTCAATTATCAAAATTTATGGAGCAGGCCATGAGTCAAAATTTACCAATAGATTCCCGTACTCAATCATCTAAAACACCTGGACTGAAGCCAGGACTAGCTTCGGCATTGGCAAGTTTAGAAGTCCAGTTAGATCAAGAATTAGCGCGGTATAGACGCACACGCGATACCTCGAGATTAGCCAATCCTCGTGTAGTTAGTTATATTGGCAGTACACCACAAGCGATCGCCCAAGCAATTCTCGAACAATCTCAGTCAACAGATATTAAATCACCCACGCCACCTGCACCTGTAACCCCAGATCCTCTGTTAGAAGCAGCTACGGATACAGTCAGGTTTGAGGAACTAGATCATCTTCAGTTATCCTCAACCCCAGAGGTGGCGACAACGCTCACTCCACCACCGCCACCGCCACCAGTCCCGCCAACTCCAGCTAGCAGCATAGTACGTACAGAACCACCTGATGAGGATGATACTGTTCTACAGTCAGATGATCCACCAAGCGAGCCTGATAACTATTTAGAATCTAGTGAAGCGCTGTTACGTAGTGTCACTGACGAAGAATCACCAGCGAAACGCCCCAGCACTGCCAATGACGGTATACTTTCACCTTTGGGCATAGGTTCAATGCTGCTGTTATTAGTAGCAAGTTTGACTTTAGGCTATGTGGTATTTAATCCCAAAAGCTTGACGCAGTTAAAGCTAAGTAACGTTTTTAATGGTAAATCTTCAGCACCTGCAGAAAATACAGCCAATGTAGAAACTAATATCCAAGCACCGCCGGAAACATTACTCACACCTATACCCAAGTATCCTAATCTAGCAGCCAAAGAGTTTCCGGAAGTTAAAGATCCTAATGATGTTATCGGCTTAACACCTAAAGGCAAAGCCAACCCCGCACCATTACCTAATCAGATCCCCGTACAACCAGTACAACCCCCCGCAGGCTTATCTGCGCCACAACCAGCAAATCCTACAGCAGCAGCGCCAGTACAAACGATAGAACCTGCGGCTCCTATCAATTCGCCTGCACCATCACCAAACGCCGCCCCCTTCCAGCTCAATCCACAGACCAAACCTTCAGCAGATGGGTTTTATCACGTAGTCACCGATAATCAAAATGAAAGGTCTTTTGCTGCCGCCAGACAGGTAATTCCTGATGCTTATTTATCAAAGGATAACAAGCTGATTTTTCTAGGTGCTTTTAAAACTCAAAAAGAAGTAAAAAAACATCTAGAACTATTACAAAAACGCGGAATTCCAGCCAGAGTGGAATAGCCATAAGTGGCGAAAATCTAGGCGATAATGAAGTAAATATCAATTAATTTAGCTTCTGCCCAGTACAGCATGATGGAAAGAAAAATACCATACCCTACCTGGCAAACAAGCTGGAGAGCAAACAGGGAACTCAGTTACAACATCCCAAAGCCTAAGCATAAAGTTTTTTGACTTTATAAATTCGCCAAAGGAGTTGGGCTGACTGGCACAAAATGAATGGAGAGCCGATATGGAAGTGATGAAGCGTATCCTGCGGGTGTTTCGCGCTAACCTTAATAGTTTAATCGGCAGTACGGAAGATCCAGAGAAGGTTCTGGAACAAACCGTCTTAGAGATGCAAGAAAACTTGATGCAACTACGGCGAGGAGTAGCACAAGCGATCGCCATCCAAAAACGTACCGAACGACAAGCTGCTGCGGCTGATTCTACAGCCGAAGAATGGTATCGTCGCGCGCAACTGGCTCTACAACAAGGTAACGAACCTCTCGCCAAAGAAGCTCTCACTAAACGCCGAGTTTACCAAGAAACTGCCAAAACTCTTTCTGAACAAAGGTTAGAGCAAAATACTTTGGTGGATAAACTCAAACAGGATATGCGGACGCTGGAATTAAAAATATCCGAAGCTAAAACCAAAAAGGATATGTTTATTGCCCGCGCCCGTTCTGCAGAAGCATCCGCCAAGCTGCAAGAAATGCTCAACGGAGTTTCCTCAACCAGCAGTCTCAATGCATTTGAGCGTATGGAAGACAAAGTTTTGCAAATAGAAGCCCAATCAGAAGCTATAGCGCAACTGGGTGGCGACGATCTGCAAAAGAAATTTGCTTCATTAGAATCTAGCAATGACATTGATGCTGAACTAGCAGCAATGAAAATGCAGGTTTTTGATGATGCAAATAACACACCATCACAACAACAGCTACCCAAAAATCAAGACTCTTGATCGTTGGGCAATTACTGAGGCGGGAGTATATCTTAACAATTAAGGGGTGTTGGGAGGTACTGTTCCAGACCGGAAAGATTACATTGGAATAAGTAGCTATTAAACAGTAAAAAGCTTAACTGTCCAACAAATTGCGTAAACAACACAAGGAAAAAACAAAGTTATGGGATTATTTGATCGAATTAAGCGAGTAGTCAGTGCCAATCTCAACGACCTGGTAAATAAAGCAGAAGATCCGGAAAAAATGCTGGAACAAGCCATCCTGGAAATGCAGGAAGACTTAGTACAGCTGCGTCAGGGTGTTGCCCAAGCGATCGCGGCACAAAAACGCACTGAGAAACAGTACAATGATGCCCAAAATGAAATTAATAAGTGGCAACGCAATGCCCAACTAGCCCTACAAAAAGGTGATGAAAATCTAGCACGGCAAGCCCTAGAACGTAAAAAAACTTACACTGAAACTGGCACTGCGCTGAAAACTAGCTTAGATCAACAAAGTGGGCAAGTTGAAACCCTCAAGCGCAACCTCATCCAGCTAGAAAGCAAGATTTCTGAGGCTAAAACCAAGAAAGAAATGCTCAAAGCCCGGATTACCACCGCCAAAGCCCAAGAACAACTGCAAGGTATGGTGCGGGGTATGAATACCAGCAGTGCAATGGCGGCTTTTGAGCGCATGGAAGAAAAAGTCCTGATGCAAGAAGCTAGGGCGCAGTCAGCAGGAGAATTAGCTGGTGCTGATTTAGAAAGTCAATTTGCACAGTTGGAAGCTGGTAGTGATGTTGACGATGAATTAGCAGCCCTAAAAGCCCAAATGACCTTAGGCCCTGCTAGTTCAGCCAATCAACCCGCACTACCACCTCAAACACCCCAACAACAAAGCACACAGCCGAAACCCAATGAAGTGGTGGATGCTGAGTTGGAGTCTTTACGCAAGCAATTGGATCAGATGTAATATCTTCACCAAACTGATGAAAGCTCATCCCACGCCCTTTGGTTGTGGGATTTTGTATCTGGGGGGACTGGGGATTGGGGATTGGGGATTGGGGATTGGGGGAAAGGGGAAAAGGGAAAAGGGAAAAGGAAAAAAAAGGGAAATTATTATTACCCATTACCCATTACCCATTACCCATTCCCAATGCCCAATGCCCCATGCCCCATTCCCAATATGTCCTCAGTTTGGGATAGAGTATTTTGTGTGCCCATTTTGATAGATGCCACCTCATGGAGACTGCAATGAGTAAGGGTGTAATCACCGTAACTGATGCTGAGTTTGAAACCGAAGTCTTAACAACCGATCTGCCAGTGTTGGTTTACTTTTGGGCTTCTTGGTGCGGGCCTTGTCGGCTCATGTCACCATTAATTAACTTAGCTGCTACTAAATACAGCGATCGCCTAAAAGTTGTCAAAATGGAAATTGACCCCAACCCACTTACTGTAAAGCAGTATCAGGTAGAAGGCGTACCAGCCTTAAGACTCATTAAAGACAACGCACTTTTGGCATCCTCTGAGGGTGTCATTGGTAAAGACAAATTACTCAGCTTTTTAGATGAACATTTAAATAGTAATTAGTGAAGGTAAGGCTGAAGCATGAAGGATAAAATTACCCTACTTATCAATAGTGTATTTTTTCGCCTACGGCGGCTGGTAATAATTCTCTCTTCATTCTTCATCCTTTATCCCTCCTACTGTCAACAGTCTCAAGTACAAATAAATGACAAGCCCTTTACGGCGGGTGTAAGGGTATTGGGTGCAAAGTATATGCCAGTCTGATGTAAGACTGCAACGGATAGATTTTCTACTCGAAATTGGGTTTAAAGAAAAAATCACAGGGTAAGAGTTAAAGATGTTTTCTTTACCTCTTTCCTCTTGTCATTTTCTCTTTTATCAACAATTATTGAGTCGGAAGTTAACAGCATCCTTGTTTGAGCCAATCAATTTTATTGAGCGGACTCATCTATACCAAGCCTGACATCAAGTTTCCAAAATTCAGTAACAGATTCAAACTCGGAAACCCATGAGAAATCTGGCTTTCTTAAATTTTGAATTGTGAATTTGGAATTGGTTTTACACCGCCATTGTTTGACCTTTATTTTCTTTGTTTTGAATTTTGAATTACCCTTAGGGGTTGATTATGATTGAATTTGCAAAGCGTTTACAACCCCTGCAATCTAATGTGTTTGCAGATATGGATAAAGCCAAGGCGATCGCTTTGGCTGCTGGGAGAGAGATTATTGACCTGTCGCTAGGTTCTTCGGATTTACCAACGGAAGCTCATGTAATTGAAGCGATCGCGCGATCGCTTCACGACCCGAGTACACATGGTTATTTGCTGTTCCATGCTACTCAAGGCTTTCGTCAAGCGGCTGCTAGTTGGTACGAAAAAAAATTTGGGATTAAGGTCGATCCGGAAACTGAGGTATTACCTTTAATCGGTTCTCAGGAAGGTACAGCACATTTACCTCTAGCATTGCTCAATCCTGGCGATTTTGCCTTGCTGCTTGACCCTGGTTACCCTTCCCACGCTGGAGGTGTATATTTAGCTAGCGGTCAAATCTATCCAATGCCATTACGGGCAGAAAATGGTTTTTTACCAGTATTGAGCGATATTCCGGCTGCTGTCTTAGCACAGTCGCGGATGATGGTTTTAAGTTATCCCCACAATCCCACAGCTGCGATCGCGCCGCTATCTTTCTTTAAAGAAGCAGTAGCTTTTTGTCAGCAACATAATATCGTCCTGGTTCACGATTTCCCCTATGTAGATTTGGTGTTTGAGGGGACAGGGGATCAGGGACTGGGAGCAAATTCGGCTTTAGTGCCCTCAATTTTGCAAGCAGACCCCGATAAAAGCATTTCCATTGAATTTTTCACCCTGTCTAAGTCTTACAATATGGGTGGCTTTAGAATTGGCTATGCAATTGGTAATGCTGAATTAATTCGCGCTTTACGCCAAGTTAAAGCAGCCGTCGATTTTAATCAATATCGTGGGATTTTGAATGGCGCGATCGCCGCTTTGACTGGCCCACAAGCGGGAGTGGAAAAAGCTGTTGAGACTTTCCGCAAACGTCGTGATGCTTTTATTAATGCCTTACATCGCATTGATTGGCACGTTCCTACCCCCAAGGCCACAATGTATATTTGGGCAAAGCTACCTCCTACTTGGAGCCAAAATTCTCGGGAATTTTGTACTCAACTAGTCGAAAAAACTGGTGTAGCAGCTTCTCCTGGTACTGGCTTTGGTAAATCTGGTGAAGGATATGTGCGCTTTGCTTTGGTGCATGAGCCACCTTTATTAGAAACTGCTGTTGAGAGAATTGCTGAGTTTCTGTAGGGTTGATTGTGAGCTTTGGCTGCTTTGACAAATATTTATAGCATATGAGGGTGCATTACATAGATTGAATGCACCCTCATATTTTTGACAAAATTGCTCAGTATTTTGTTGAGTTAAAGTTGTGTATTTGCTCTTATTTGAGCGCTTTTTTGGGCATAAAAATACAATCTATCTTGTCCAAACTCGTATATGGAGATAAATTGCCCATTCTTCATAACTAACGAAGATAATTTGATTCCAATTATTTAATACCACAATTATAACTATAAAGAGTTTAAAAAAATATTAACTTTTTGTGGAAGTGAGACTATTAAGATAATATTATGAAATACAGATAAACAAAAACTAAATTCGATTTATTAAAATTTTGACTGATTTACATTCAGCAAATTTATCATTTGACTGACATTTTCCCTAGACTTTGGCTAGATTCTGATTCCCTATCTTGTGCAATAATTGATGTCCGAATTTGAAATTTTTGATTTTCCCAAATAGGAAAATTAAAAATTTTCATAAATACATTTTCAACTCAAAAAGAGCTAAAAATGACAATAGGTTGCGGAAAATTATGAGCATGAGCAACTTCAGTTCTAATTCCGTGAACATCTGGGTTTCATTATTTAGTGATTTAGCTGTAAAGCGCGTAAATAGTCAAGGAGAGGCTCTCAGATTTCAATTGATCATGCCAATTTGATGGAAATTAATATCAGATTATAGCGAACAATGACGGCACAATTAATATCTCTTAATGAGCGATTAAAGTCTCAAGCAATCAAACGAATTCTATTAATTGAAGATAATGATGTTAATAGAATGTTGCTCAGTGACTATCTCAGCCACTTTGGCTACGATGTCCAAAGTCTTTCATTAGGCTCTGCTTTATTTACCACTGTCGAAAAATTTCAGCCAGAGTTAATATTACTGGATTTAAAATTACCAGATATTGATGGCTATTCATTGTTAGCCCAAATCAAGCAAAAACCAGAGTTTGCCAAAATCCCAATAATTGTAGTTTCAGCTTTTGCTTTTGAAATCGATCAGCAACGAGCCATAAATTTAGGAGCTTGGCGTTACTTTGTAAAACCCATCAATCTCAAAGCTTTAATGATGACAATCCAAGAAAAACTAGCTTGTTAAGCTATATCAGCTAAAGTGTGAGAGAAAAATCCTGCGGTCTAAATGGTAGTTGCGTGTGTAGTTAATCTTGGCGGGATAGCAGGTGAAGGAAACAACACAAAAAATTAATATTCTTTAAAATAGAAATAGGTGGATTTATGAAATTACCTAGATCTGTTTCGTGACAAAATCTTCTCCCACACTAGTTAAAGATCCAGAACGCCTAGAAAGTCGTCTAGCTGAAATTCCACCCGAACCAGGTGTTTATTTTATGCGGGACGAAAGCGATCGCATTATCTATATAGGCAAATCGCGGAAATTGCGATCGCGTGTCCGTTCTTATTTCCGCGATGGTTACAATAAAAGCGATCGCATTGCCACAATGGTTAAACAGGTGGCAGAAATTGAATTTATCGTTACCGATACCGAAGCAGAAGCTTTGGCGCTGGAAGCTAACTTGATTAAGCAGCACCAGCCATATTTTAATGTGCTGCTCAAGGATGATAAAAAATATCCTTATGTTTGCATCACTTGGTCAGAAGACTATCCCCGGATTTTTATTACTCGTAAGCGTCAACTAGGGAAAGAAAGAGATAAATTTTACGGGCCATATACAGATGCAGGTTTATTGCGCGAAATCTTACGCATTTCTAAGCGCATCTTTGCCTTGCGCCAACGACCTCAACCATTATTTAAAGACCGTCCTTGCTTGAATTATGATTTGGGACGCTGTCCTGGTGTGTGTCAGCAGCTGATTTCCCCAGAAGAATACCGGAAAACTGTACAAAAAGTAGCGATGGTATTTCAGGGAAGAACTCAGGAACTGATTGATATCCTGAAGCAGCAAATGGAGAAAGCCGCAGAAGCGTTGAACTTTGAAGCAGCAGCGCGGATTCGCGATCAAATAGCTGGGTTAAAGTCACTGACGGCGGATCAAAAAGTTTCTTTACCAGATGATACAGTTTCACGGGATGCGATCGCCTTGGCAGCGGATGACCAACATGCTTGTATTCAATTATTCCAAATTCGTGCAGGGCAATTAGTCGGACGCTTAGGATTTGTGGCGAATGCACAAGCGGAATTTGGTGCTATTTTACAACGCGTGTTAGAAGAACATTACCAAACTGCTGACTCGGTGGAAATTCCCGCAGAAATTTTAGTCCAGCATGAGTTACCAGATAGTGAGATATTGGCAGATATTTTAACTGGGAAAAAAGGGAGAAAAGTGACAATTCTTGCACCCCAGCGCCAAACCAAGGCAGAATTAATCGAAATGGTCGAGCGTAATGCCCAATATGAATTGCAAAGAATGCAAAAATTGGGCGATCGCAATCAGCAAGCAATGCAAGATTTAGCTGCAATTGTTGATTTACCAGACTTACCCCACCGCATCGAAGGTTATGATATCTCCCACATTCAAGGGTCGAATGCAGTAGCTTCCCAAGTAGTATTTATTGATGGGTTACCCGCCAAGCAGCATTATCGTCACTACAAAATTAAAAATCCCACAGTCACCGTCGGACATTCAGATGATTTCGCCAGTCTTGCAGAGGTCATCCAGCGTCGCTTTCGCAAGTATATTGAAGATCCACAATTAACCCGTGCGGGTAATCCTGACTGGCCAGATTTAGTGATGATTGATGGCGGTAAAGGTCAATTATCATCCGTTGTCGCCATTTTGCAAGAGATGAATTTATTAGAAGACTTGCGGGTTGTCAGTTTAGCGAAACGGCGAGAAGAGATTTTTCTCCCAGGAGAATCCCAACCTTTAGAAACCGATGCAGAACAACCAGGAGTACAATTATTGCGACGCTTAAGAGATGAAGCCCATCGCTTTGCTGTCAGTTTCCATCGCCAACAGCGTAGTGATAAATTAAAGCGATCGCGCCTAGATGAAATACCCGGTTTGGGACACCATCGCCAAAAGCTGCTATTGGGACATTTTCGTTCTGTTGACTATATTCGCCAAGCCACACCCGCACAACTAGCAGAAGTATCAGGTATTGGGCCGCGTTTAGCCCAAGAAATCTACGATTATTTTCATCCCTAAGATATAAGCACTTCTTAGTACCAATTCAAATAATGTTTGCGACACATCAATATATTCTAGAGGGCACGGCGTGCCCAGTGGTGTCAACTTAACGTGAAACCCACTCTTGTGCAAGGTTTTGCCCTCTCCCCCAGCCCCTCTCCCACGGGGAGAAGGGAGCCAGAGATTTAGTTCCCCTTCTCCTGCGGGAGAAGGGGTTAGGGGATGAGGGCGCGAGGTATTTGTACAACGCCCACCCTATATCGCTTTTAGCTTAAGTTGACACCAATGCGCCGTGCCTTGCCCCTACAATCTGTTGCATTCTTTGTTCAAATTGGTATTACTCAACAAAAAAAACCGAACAATAATTTTGGAGGGGGTTTGGGGGACGCAACCGTCACCCAATCGGGGGTTTGGGGGAGAATCCCCCAATTCTTCTGGCTTCTTTAATTAGTGATACCAAATCAAAAAATGTCTGCGACGCATCAATATATTCCAAAGGGCGCGGTACGCCGTGCACTCAGCGCTTCCGCAGACCGAAATTGACATACTCCCCAGCCTGAAGGCATGGGGATTCTAGCTTCAGACAGCGATTGCTGGCGTAGCCAGTCTGACATCACCTAAGCCAACAGTCGATGCCCCGACTGCACAAATATTGCGACTAGCGTTTTCGTCTCTTCCATTAACTGACTGACAGGAAGGACAACGCCACTCTCTAACTGACAAATCAAGACTTTCTAGAATATGTTTACAATTAGAGCATGTCTTGCTACTTGGATACCACTGGTCGATAAAGACAACCAGTTTATTCTTCTTCTTGGCAACCCATTCTAGGATTTGCAGAAACTCACCAAACGCTAAGTCTGATATTTGCCTGCCCCAAAGACGTTGCATTCCTTTGAGATTTAAAGTCTCAAAACAGAGAATATCGAACCTATCTGTTAGCTCATGAGCTAATTTCCAGAACCAATCACGCCGACGGTTGGAAATATCTTCATGCTTGCGTACTAAATTCTTTCTGGCTCGTTCTCTGTTAGATGAGCCTTTTAGCTTTTTGGAATGCCGCGAACTTGCTTTTTTAATGGCGCTTAGGGATTGCTTGAAAAATTGGGGCGATTCAATTTTAGTGCCGTCTGAGCAAGTGAGGAATGTCTTTAACCCAAAATCAAAGCCAGCGATTTTACCCGTCTTAACTTCAACTTCTGAGCTACCCTCATCAACAACCAAAACCATAAATAACTCACCTAACGGGGTGCGTTTAATAGTTAGGGTTTTGACTGTTCCCTCAATTTCTCTGGACTTCCAAAACTGGTAAACTCGACTACCAATTTTTACCCTATTTCCACCCAAAAACTTATAACCTGCCTGCTTAAGGGTGAACGATTTGTATTTCTTGACCTTCTTAAATCCTGGTGGTCTTACTCCTTTGTTATTGTGTTTGAAAAACAATTGGTAAGCTTTCTCAATGCGTTGACAAATATCTTGTGCTGCTTGAGAACCTACTGATTGCCAAAAAGAATTACGCTTTCTTAATTTGGCGATATGAGCCTGAAGTTTTGCACAGTTTAAATGCTTGCCAAACATCCGGTAATACCTTTTATGTAGAGCAATGCAATGGTTATAAATCACTCCAGCAGCGTTGATTGTGCGCTTGAGGTGTCTATTCCTTTTGTGTTCGTACAATTTAAACTTCAGTGTTTTCATGCTAGTATTATACCATAAAACGACGGCAATATGACGGCATGAAGAAATTAACAGTTCGATGCTCTAATGAAGAGTATGAAACGCTTTTGAAATACTGCGAAGAAACAGATCGCACTCAAAATGACGTACTTAGAGAGATGATCCGGAAGTTGAAGAAAAGCCGTGCTAGAAGCACGGGGCTTTAGACCCAATTTTTTGGTAACTTTAATATTCCTTAATCAATGCTGTTAAAAATCTTCAGCAGGTCAATAAGAAAGTGATGGGTAATTGATAGTTGGGAAAACCCAATATCGATTACCCATTCCCCATTACCCATTACCAACAACTAGACTAACAGACATTAACCAGGCTTTGAACTATCAAGATTGGAAGTTTTAATTAAATTATTTCCCCGTCATTTCATTGCCATTTCAACAGCATAAATCTTAAGCAAAGCTTAAATAAAATTATTTTGTGACCAATTATACAGTATTTTCAATAGTTTAACTTTTTGCTATTAATATACTTACTATTTCTGGAGATCACTGTAAATAACGTGATATGAAGGTATTAGTGGCAGGGATCATTCCATCTCTAAATAGTGAGTAGGTCAAAAATAAACTTATATATCTAAAGTGAGATGATAACCAAGCACATAGACTAAGATAATAGTTATACAATAGCGTTAGTTTTTGCAATTTAAATTTCGTTTAAAGTAATTAGCCAAATATATAGGCTTTTTATTAAGTGGTGTGACGCAAATAAATGTATACGGGTAGAATTGGTAGTTTTTTTAAGTAGATTAGTTACAACTAAGGGTTTTTAAAATGCAGAGTATATACAAAATTTGTTGCCCCAACTGTGGCAGCGCGGCTGAACGTCACTATATTTTTGATAGTCAAATCACTCGCACACAATGCCCAACTTGCGACTACTTAATGATCAGTTGCACTCGTACTGGTAGAGTTATTGAGGCTTATGCCCCTGGTATTCACGCTAAAAGATAATATTTTTGATAATTCTACAGAACTCAGAAACTATGGATATCTAGCAAACCCACAATGATTCGTGAAATTATTTGTTATGCGGCGTAAGGGTTTCGTTAATTTAGAAAGAACTGCTTATTTACGCCGTGCTTTACTAAGATTATTGTTTTTTTGACTCTTGAGCGCTGCTAATTGCAATCTAGTGAAAAACTTGTGTAAAGCTTAGGGAGCAGAGTCAAACTCTCTTCTACCCATTATTGCTAAAAAGCTTTTTGCAAGTATGCCTTCCATTACCTACAATCGCACCAACAGTCAGCAGCCGGAAAGCATCATCCTGAAAGATTATGTTGTCCATCCGGGATTACACATTCTCAGCCACGAGCAGATAAGGTTGGTGCGTGAGCAAATACAGCAAGATAGCAAGCTGGAATCCCTGGTTAGTCAAGGTGTGATTAAATTGAGTGGCTGATACGCATCTGTATACACTTGATTAAGTTTGCATTATTGACACAGTGTTGATTCCTGCGTAAGCAAACGCGGAAATAGACAATACAAATTGTGGGGCGGTGATTCCAAATAATTACCGCCCTACAATTTCATCAATGTTTGATATTAGCTTTTATCAGCTTTTAATTTTGCATTATCTTGGACATCATGATTTACTAGCTCTCAATTGCCCACACGCAGCATCAGCATCTAAACCGCGAGAATAGCGCACACTAACCGCAATATTCTGTTGCTGAAGCACATTGAGGAAGGCTTGAATGCGATCGCTACTGGGGCGTTTATAATCTACTTCTTGAATAGGATTATAGGGAATTAAATTGACATGGCTTTGGAAACCCCGCAAGCATTTGGCTAATTGCAAAGCATGTTCTGGTAAGTCGTTGACACCAGCCAGCAGAATATATTCAAAAGTTACACGACGACCAGTAATTTCCACATATTCCCGACATTCTGCTAATAAATCTTCTAAAGGATAAGGGCGGGCGCTGGGTATCAGTTGTTCTCGCAGTGCTTGGTTAGGTGCGTGGAGACTGACAGCGAGAGTAATTTGGAGATGATGTTGGGCTAACTGACGAATGCGATCGCGAATACCCACTGTAGAAACAGTAAGCGATCGCTGTCCGATACCGACATCTTGATTGAGGGATTTCAGGGCTGCTAAGACATTCTCCGTATTTAACAACGGTTCGCCCAATCCCATGAATACTACATTACTTACCCGTTGCTGAAAATCTTCTTGTACAGTCAACACCTGATCGACAATTTCATGTCTGGCTAAGTTGCGCTTATAGCCGCCTTTCCCAGTAGCGCAGAAATCACAAGCCATCGGACAACCCACCTGAGTAGAGACACAGACTGTTAAGCGGGTTTTGGAAATTTCTCCCCCTTTACCAAAACTGGGAATCCCCACAGTTTCGATAATTTGTCCATCTGACAGTTGCAATAAATATTTAACTGTGCCGTCCCTTGCTTCCGAGCGGTAATGTATCTTGGAACGTCCAATGGGAATTTCTGCTAAATCCGCACGCCATTGCTTAGGAAAAACAGTGATATCAGCAAGCGATCGCACTCCTTTATGATAAATCCAATCATGCAGCTGCTTACCTCGATAACCAGGTTGTCCTTGCTGCTGTACCCAAGCAGTTAACTCGGTAACAGACGCACCTAGTAAAGGGGGAATATTTTCTAACTTTTCTGAGTTGGGTGAGTCAACCTGAGATACAAGCGGCGTAGCAGACATAAATTAATCAATCACAAATGGATGCTGAATCTCTATCCTACCGTTTATAGTTCAAATTGGTTATTGGTAATTGGTAATTGGTAATTGGTAATGGTTCATGATTGATAGGGTGAACGCTACCAAATCTTTCGTTACAACCCTAAGCTTTACTTCATCCTTCTTACACAATGGGAATTTGGATGCAAAATTCTGTTTCTTTGTTTGGCAAAGAGGTGCAGGTTAATTTACCTTGGTGCATTTCTATCACAATTTGATAACTTACAAATAAGCCAAGTCCAATTCCCTTACCCACAGTTTTGGTTGTAAAGAACGGATCGAAGATTTTTGCCATTACAGATTCAGGTATAGGCAAACCATTGTTTTTAATCCCAATATTCAGCCAAACTTCATCAATGATTTCTGTACTAATCCAAATTGTAGGCATTAAAAGTTGAGATTGGTTAATTGCCTCCAGTAAAGCATCAATAGCATTATTGATAATATTCATGAATACTTGATTCATCTGCGCCGGATAGCACTTGATCAGGGGAATTCTGCCATAATCCTTGATAATTTGAATTCCCATCATTCCCGAATTGTTTGTGAGGCGATGACGAAGTAATGTAATTGTGTGATCGATACCGACGTGAATATCAACATTTTTGATTTCTGCTTCATCCAACCGGGAAAAATTGCGTAACAATAATACAACTTCTCGAATGCGATCGCTACCTGCTTGCATCGATTGCAATAGCTTCGCTAAGTCTTGTTGAATAAATTCTAAATCAAAATATTTAATTGCTTCTTGAACATGTAGCGGCGTAACTGGATAAGCTTGCTGGTAAAGTTCTATTATTTGGAATAATGCTTCTGTATACTCTGATGCATAAGAGAGATTGGCATAAATAAAGTTAACTGGATTATTAATTTCGTGAGCAATCCCTGCTACTAATTGTCCCAGACTCGACATTTTTTCAGTTTGTACTAATTGAGCCTGAGTATATTTAAGTTTCTCTAGGGTTAATTTTAATTCATGGTTTGCTTGAATTAGCTCAGTATTGCGTTGTTCTACCCTAGCTTCCAGTTCTTCATTCGTTTGCTTCAGTAATACTTCTGCTTGCTTACGATCATTAATATGGATCAGTGAACCCGAGAATTCAGATTCATCACAAGGTTGAATTGACAGTTCTAGCCACACAATCACACCAGTTTGATGGTGAAAGCGGAGTTCTTGACAGACTTCTACTCCAGTTTGTAGCTTTTCTAAAGTTGCCTGCCATAAGTGCCGATCATTTGCGTCAATCAAATTGCTTAAAGGGCTACCAATGACATCTGCTACCTGATAGCCAAGGGTTTTAGTCCAAGCTTGGTTGAGGAATTTCACATTACCCAAGCGATCGCATTTAAACACAATTTCGCGCAGACTATTCACCAATTCTCGGTAACGCCGTTCCGATTCAGACAATTTCTCCATCAAACTGTACTGAATTTGGGTATGCAATTCATTGTTGAAATCTGACATTATGCTATGGTCAAACGCTGAAGTAATTTGGTGTGGTTGATGGTATCCGCGTACAAAGGGAAGACATGAGTATGATAAAATTCCTGCTCAAATACAGTGCGAGCAGAGGTGCAATCAGACAAAACTATTACCTGATAGCCTTTTTCATGAGCAGAACGACCTGTAGAATCGATACAAATTGAAGTCACAGCACCAGCCAAAACTACATGAGTAATCTCTTTTTCCTGAAGAATCTCTTCTAAATTTGTATTAATGAAAGCATTAAATCCTCGTTTTCCCGGAACTTCGAGAATGTTGCTACGAAATGGTAACAACTCATCAATCATCTGCGAACCCTTGAAACCAACTTGGAAAGCCCCAACATCTTTGATAGTTTTGAGAATTCCTACAGGTTCAATCAATTCCTGATAGTTTGGCGTAAAAAAAATTGGTGTTGCAATCAATAAAACTGGAGTCGCTAGCAAACATCGTACAAGCTCAACAGTGTTTTCTAGTACTTTGGTAGCTCTTGAAGATTCCTCAATTACATTATATAAAATCCCATCAGCCGCAAAGTAGTCATTTTGAAAACCAATCAAAAGTACAGCAGTACGTTGGGGTTGTATTGTATTTATCAGCATTTAGGATATACACACATTTCAGTAAATCGATGACTATAAATCACAACTATATTCAGAATAATAAAGCTTAGGGATAAAAATGAAAACCTATACCCTAATTCCTTTCTCAATTTGATACAGTTTGATTTAATCGCGCCTACTTACCTATATAGTCTTCCCATTTTCAGCGAGTTTATAACGATAAATTGATATACTTTACAGAGCATCAAAAAGCTGAAATTGCGTCTATGGAGTTAAAGCTACTGAAACCCAACAAATACAATAAAACTTTGCCTTGGGAAACTAAATCCCAGCGATAATTTTATATAGTCTTCCCCGTTTAAGTTAATTTCTAACAATAAGCAATGTAAGGCTAATCAAGTTGTAGGGTGCGTTAGCGGCGAGAGTACAGCACCTATAACAAAATACAGTTCAGTTAAGAAAATTAATTGATCACAAAACTAAAAACTAGTTACTCAAGAAAAAACAGAACAATAATTTTGGAGGGGGTTTGGGGGACGCAACCGTCACCCAATCGGGGGTTTGGGGGAGAATCCCCCAATTCTTCTGGCTTCTTGAATAACTGACAAATCAATCGCTAATGAGCTTAACCCAAGCGTATTGATCTATAATAATGCTTTCCGTGCGTGCGCTACGGCTTACACCTAAAGCACGCTACAAAAAATTTCAATTTAGTTTCTTACCAACCATTACCCATCAAAATAAATGGGGCCCAATAATATGGATGTGTAAAGTTAGTAAGATTTCTTTTTGGTGTTGTAGGTGCGCCTGGTACTGCTTCCACATTAATCGCCCCTCGTTCAACATTGCTATTTGCAGAATTATTACTACTCAACAAACTAAGTTGCGCTTGACGTAAAGCCTGGGCTTTTGTTGGGTGGCTATCTTTCGCTAAGTTTGCATAAAATTGTTGCATTAGTAAACTAGTGCTAGCATCATCCACCAGCCATAAAGAAGCCATAACAGCCTTCGCACGACGGTTGAGAAAATAAAAGCTGACACCAGGAATCTCTAACCCGTCTTTTGCTGTTTCACCTAATGCAGTTTCACAAGCAGAAAGCACTACCAAATGTACATCACTTAAATCTTCCAAATTATCAATTTTGGGAATTGGCAATTTTTCCCCAGTCCCTAAGACTAAATAAGAATCATCTTGTTTTCCTGGGACAAATACGCCATGTGTAGCGATGTGCAAAATATTATGCCCTTTCAGATTATCACGTAAAGTCCGATAATCAAATGCCTGATTGAGATATTCTTGACCAGGATAAATCCCATTTTTATCACTTGGTTTTTGGCGAATAATTGCGTCTAGTTCTGCGGGAACATTAGGTAAAGCATTAAATCCGGGGACAGCCTTAGATAAACCTAAGCCTAAAACTTTGGTATTAGCGGTTCCAGCCGGAAGGCGCGAATCTGTATCTGTTAAACCAGCCGAGAGGACTGTAGAAATATTATAGTTTTCTACTAGATATTGCTTACCATCAAATAACGCGCTGATGGGTATATAACGTGCCGCACGATCCAAAGAGAAGACCAGATTTTCAATTTTATTAGCTTTTAATTCTGGTTCTACTGGTTTAATTAACCAATCATAGAGTTGCTTCCCAGTTGCTTTCACTTCATTAATATCAGAACTAGGATTTTGCAGCAACTTGCGGAATTTATTCACCGTTTCTCTAATTTTTGGCTCACCTACAGAGACTTCTACACTTTTAACCACACCTCCTTTCGATACCCACAACAACCAAGTTTTATCTTCTACCACAAACACATTCATTAACACTGTTCCTGGTTGCGATTCGACAATTTTCTTGCCTATACTTCTGAGGTCTTGGGTATCAAGATTACCTCGGTCTTTCGAGAGGCGATCGCGCACATTTTTCTCTAAGTTTTGAATCTTTTGATTAAACTCTGAAATTAAGGCATCTCGTTCATCTGCTAATTTAGTTTTCTCTACGCAATTATTTTTTTGACATTCATCAAATTTTTGTCCAAAAGCAATCAAACTCCCATAATTTTTTATGAGCTTGGTTTCAGCAGGAGTTTGACCCATTGGCTTAGGAAGATTCGCGACTCTATTATTATTCGTAAATTCGCTTAATTCTTGTACCTTTAACAGTTCTAAAACTTGGCTAGCTTCTAAACTGCGATTTTGAGACAGTAATAAGTTAGCATATTCACGATAAATGTCAGCAATATTCGTCCGATCTGCATCTTGCACAGACTGCAGAAAAGATGTTTGTAAGTCTTTTGAAAGTCCCCGATTTTTCTCCCTAACTTTCTCAATATCATTAATTGCTTTTTGATAATAAGCAATCGCCGTTGTTTGTTGCTTTAAATCTCGGTAAATTCTCGCTAAACCTGCATATAATATAGCTCGATTGCCAGAATAATTTAATTTATCTGCAATAGTAGTAGCTTGGTTATAGGCATCAATTCCTTGCTGGTATTGTTTCGCCTTTCGATAAAAGCCGCCTAAATATATCAGCATTTGCGCTTCTGATTTTGCATCTTGAGCATTTCTGGCTATTTGTACACTTTTTTGAATGTAATCCAGGGCTTTTTGGTGATCATTCAATCCCCCATATCCAATTCCTAAAAATAGATTGTTCAACATCAAAAATTGTTGTTGATAATAGGGAATGTTGATACTAGGGACTAAATTTAAACCTTCTTGAGATGAAGCAATAGTCTTTTGATAGTCTCCCTGAATAAACTGGTTAAAAGTCCAATACAACAGAGATGTGGCTTCAATTATAGGAATTTGCTTAATCTTGCGGGCAATATTTAATGCTTCTTGAGATAATTCGCTAGATTTTTGGTAATTTCCTAAACTGATATAGGTGCTAGATAATGTTAATAAAGGTTTAACTGTTGCAGCCGGATTCTGGCTTTTTTTAGCAAGTTCTAAACTTTTAGCAGCAAACTCAATGGTTTTTTGATATTCATCTACATTACTGTAAATCTCCGCGATCGCATTCAAAGCATCTGACTCAATCTCTGGATTTTTGATGTTTTTAGCAATTGTCAAAGCTTGCTCGGCTAATTCCAAAACCTGGCGATGTTCTGCATCAGTTACAGCTAAAGATTTAGAAGCACTAGCTAGAATTAGCAATCCATTAGCCTCATACTCTGGATTTTTCAGTTCCCGCGATATTTGTATAGTTTGTTGTGCCAATGGAATCGCTTTATTGTATTCTCCAGAAATATCGTGTGATTTTGCTAGTAACCACAAAATACCCATTTCTGATAATTTCTTAAAATCTGCCAATGAATTACTTTGTTGCTGTCCAGAAATATTAGCTAGTATTGTCCACTCATCTTCATTGAGATTGCGTACAGACGACAGCAACTGTTCCCCAAGCTGGATAATTTTAGGATAGTCAGCTATCGCATCATAAGTTTGAATTAGTTGTACCATTACTGCTAACTGCAGCGTTTTTTGTAGTAATTCTGGTTTAATAGAGGAAGCATTAATACCAGATAAGCTGATTAATAACTGACTATCATCACTATTAAGTTTATTGCTTTGAAAAAACTCGAGTACCTGCTGCCCAAGTTCAATAGCTTTTTGGTATTGTTTTTGCTCGGTCAATACAGCTATTTGACTGTAAGCTTGAAAAGCTACTACATATTTAATTACATTGCCAAAATTAGTAGCTAATTGCTGCTGATATTCTTGTAATTTGGCAGTATTACCTTGAGCCTTATAAGCTTCCAATAACTGAATTAAAGACTGCAACTGCAACTCACGACTTTTAATATCTTGGGCGATTTGCCAACTCTGGGGTAAAAACTCCAGTGCTTTGTCATATTTCTTGAGGCTGTTATATACCACACCTAAATTCAGCAGACTTCTAGCTTCTAAATCTCGGTGATTAATTTGCCTTGCAATTACCAAACTTTGCTCGTAAGCAGCAATAGATTTGCTACTATCTTTTTTGGCAGCATAAACATCGCCTAATTTTTGTAGAGTTTGACCTTGTCCCGCCAAATCTTTAATTTGTTGATAGATATTTAATGCTTGTTGTAAAGACTGCAATGCAGCATCTAGCTGTTTAGTATTCGCTTGTTTAATACCTTGCTGTAACAGCAGATTAGCTTGGGCTTGGCGCTGGTTCGTGGTTGTGGATTGGGCTAAAGTATTTTTGAGCGATGGACGGTTATTAGCTGCTGCTGCGATCGGGCAAATTAAAGAAAGTATTAAAGTAAAGACGGTAAGAGATTTAACATGGTGTTTCATGGCAATTCCTTAAATAGCAGTAATATAAATTGCGCCCTCAATCATCTATATCTCACAGACGGGGAGAACATATGCAAAAATTTGAGCGTCGAGCCATACAGTGAGATCAGCGCTGAATTTAACTATTGGGGGATGTGAGGAATGTCAAATCTTGTGAAGCGAAAAGTCCGCGATCGCCAATTCAAACGCCGACCTTTAGGTTTACTCTTGGTAGTATTGGCCTGGAGTTTAGCTATGGGTTGGTTGTTAGCCTTAGCTAGCAACGTCCAAGGTGCTACCCCAACATCACAAGTCGGTACAGTTGACGTAGTACCTCAACAATACCAACTTGGGCAAGAATTATATGTAGAAAACTGCTCAACTTGTCACATCCCCATACCACCAGAAGTTTTACCCACTCAAACTTGGAAAAACCTCCTCCAAGACTCGCAACACTACGGCGCACAGCTACAGCCTTTAATCGATCCACCCCGCATTTTAGTCTGGCGGTATCTGCAAACTTTTTCCCGTCCGCAACGCAAAGACGAAGAAACACCCTATCGCGTCAACAATTCACGTTATTTTAAAGCTTTGCATCCTAAAGTCAAGTTACAACGTCCTGTGCAAATTAATAGCTGTGTTAGCTGTCACCCCAGCGCCGCAGATTTCAATTTCCGTCAGTTGAGTCCAGAAATGGAGAATTCGCCGTGAGGGATTGGGGATAGGGGAAATAATTGTTGAGTAAAGACGCGATGAATCGCGTCTCTACAAGGCTTGACTCTGGGCTGGATTTAGGCGTGTTAGGATCTGCAACAAAAATAAGGTGGCTTGGCAGATGAAAGCGATCGAAGTGACTGGTAAGATTGACGCTCAAGGCAACCTGATTCTAGATGAGCCAATTCACGGAACAACCTATCCTCATCAGGTGCGGGTAATTGTATTGGTTCCAGAACCAGCAGAAACAGAAGAACTTGACCCAGATGATACACCAGTTGAGGAAATTAAAGCTAGCTTGAGGAGAGCCTTAAAGCAAGCAAAAATGGGACAAACTCGACCAATTAGCGAGTTATGGGACAGAATTGATGCAGAGTGATAACACGGTTTCAATTCGATTTGCTGATGAGTTTGAGGAGAAACTCTACAGACTCTCAAAAAGATTTCGCAATATTCGCTCTGATGTTCAACCCATTATCGAGCAATTACAACAAGGAAATATTGTAGGAGACAGGATTAGCGGTCTGGGTGAGGAGTATATTGTTTACAAGGTGAGAGTTCGCAACAGTAATATTCAAAAAGGTAAAAGCGGTGGATACCGCCTCATCTATCAACTTGAGTCACCCACAAGTATTTTGCTATTAACGATTTATTCCAAATCCGACCAAGAAGACATTGCTGCAAATGAAATCCGCAATATTCTAGCTGATTTTGATAGTGAGGAAGGATGAGGAGATGAAGAAGACAAGGGGACAAGGAGACAAAGGGAGAAAAGTAATTACCAATTACCCAATCCCCAGTCCCCAGTCCCCAACCCCCAACATGGGTGAAATCGCTACTTGAGCATGGTGGGCGTTCTCTGCCCCAGTCAGGGGTGAAATGATACTATTAATAGAGTCCAAACAATAAGATATGAAATAAAACCAATCATTTAGTAAACTGATTGGCCAGCGTTTTTGCTGTTTGTGAGTTAACTCTCATTTCATACCCATCAACAACCAAAATCGCTGGGTTGGGTTAAATTTTTATAATCTATTGCCGAAACTTTAATTCCCATCCCCCTCTATTTAGTGCCATAACCTGCCATGCTAAAAACTTTGTTGGGCGATCCCAACGCTCGTAAACTTAAAAAATACCAACCTTACATTACGGAAATTAACCTCTTAGAGGAAGATATTAAAGCGCTTTCCGATGAGGATTTAAAAGGCAAAACAGGCGAGTTTAGACAGCGGCTTGCCAAAGGGGAAACCCTTGATGATATTCTGCCAGAAGCTTTTGCCGTGGTTCGGGAAGCAGGACGGCGAGTTTTAGGCCTGCGGCACTTTGATGTGCAAATGTTGGGTGGTATTATTTTACACAGTGGGCAAATCGCGGAAATGAAGACTGGGGAAGGTAAAACCCTGGTGGCGACTTTGCCAAGTTATTTAAATGCACTGACTGGTAAAGGTGTACATGTTATTACCGTGAACGATTACCTGGCGCGTCGGGACGCGGAATGGATGGGTCAGGTGCATCGCTTCCTGGGATTGAGTGTAGGTCTAATTCAGGCGAACATGATTCCCAGTGAGCGTCAGAAAAATTATGACTGTGATATTACTTATGTCACTAATAGTGAGATAGGTTTTGATTACCTCCGGGATAATATGGCCACGTCAATGGCAGATGTGGTGCAGCGCCCATTCAATTACTGCGTTATCGACGAAGTAGACTCGATTTTAGTAGATGAAGCGCGGACACCGCTAATTATTTCTGGACAGGTGGAAAGACCTACCGAGAAATATTTACGAGCAGCTGAAATCTCCTTTGCTCTCAAAAAAGATGAGCATTATGAGGTAGATGAAAAAGCGCGGAACGTACTGTTGACTGATGAGGGCTTTGCGGAAGCCGAAAACCTGTTGGGTGTAACCGATTTATTTGACCCAGAAGACCCTTGGGCGCACTTTGTATTTAATGCGATTAAAGCCAAAGAACTGTTCCTGAAGGATGTCAACTATATCGTCCGCAATGACGAAGTAGTGATTGTTGATGAATTTACCGGACGGGTGCTTCCGGGAAGACGTTGGAGTGACGGTCTGCACCAAGCTATTGAAGCTAAAGAACATGTAGAAATTCAGCCAGAAACTCAAACTTTGGCAACAATTACCTATCAAAACCTGTTCTTGCTGTATCCCAAGTTGGGAGGAATGACCGGAACAGCCAAGACAGAAGAAGCTGAGTTTGAAAAAATCTACAAGCTGGAAGTCACCATTATTCCTACCAACCGGATCAGAAGACGGCAAGATTTGTCTGACATGGTCTTTAAGACAGAACCAGGCAAATGGCAAGCGATCGCCCGCGAATGTGGAGAAATGCACGAACTGGGTAGGCCTGTATTAGTTGGCACCACCAGCGTCGAAAAATCTGAGTATCTCAGCCAACTGCTGAAGCAGATGGAAATCCCCCACGAGTTACTCAACGCACGCCCCGAAAACGTGGAACGGGAAGCGGAAATTGTGGCTCAGGCAGGACGCAGAGGTGCTGTAACTATCGCCACTAACATGGCTGGTAGAGGTACAGATATCATCCTGGGTGGTAACTCCGAATACATGGCCCGACTGAAGCTGCGGGAATATTTTATGCCCCGGATTGTGCAGCCAGAAGATGAAGACACCTTTGGCGTACAAAGAGCATCTGGTTTACCCACAGGAAGCGGTGGCGGACAAGGCTTTGTCCCTGGGAAAAAAGTCAAAACTTGGCGCGCTTCTCCAGAAATTTTCCCCACTCAGCTATCCAAAGAAGCTGAACAGCAATTAAAAGAAGCTGTCGATTTAGCGGTGCGGGAATATGGCGATCGCAGTTTACCCGAATTAGAAGCCGAAGAAAAAGTAGCTGTCGCCGCCGAAAAAGCCCCCATTGATGACCCTGTAATTCAAAAATTGCGGGCTGCTTACAACCTTGTGAAGCACGAATACGAACAATTCACTAACCGCGAACATGAAGAAGTGGTGGAATTAGGTGGATTGCACGTAATTGGTACAGAACGTCACGAATCCCGCCGCATCGACAACCAATTGCGCGGACGTGCAGGTAGACAAGGTGACCCTGGTTCCACCAGATTCTTCCTCAGTTTAGAAGATAACTTACTGCGGATTTTTGGTGGCGATCGCGTTGCGGGTTTAATGAATGCCTTCAACGTCGAAGAAGATATGCCCATTGAATCTGGGATGCTGACTCGCAGTTTGGAAGGCGCACAGAAAAAAGTCGAAACCTACTACTACGATATCCGGAAGCAGGTATTTGAGTACGACGAAGTGATGAACAACCAACGTCGCGCCATCTACGCCGAACGCCGCCGGGTGCTAGAAGGTCAAGACCTGAAAGAACAGGTGATCACCTACGCCGAAAAAACAATGAGCGAAATCGTTGACTATTACATCAACGTCGATTTGCCCTCAGAAGAGTGGGAATTAGAAAAGTTGGTGGATAAAGTCAAGGAATTTGTCTATTTGTTAGGAGATATGCAGCCAAATCAGTTAGAAGATATGGCGGTAAATGAAATTAAAGCCTTCCTCCACGAACAGGTAAGAATTGCCTACGACCTCAAAGAAGCACAAATTGACCAAATTCAGCCAGGATTAATGCGTCAAGCCGAACGCTTCTTTATTTTGCAACGCATTGATACCCTGTGGCGGGAACACCTGCAACAAATGGATGCGCTGCGCGAATCTGTAGGATTGCGTGGTTATGGGCAAAAAGACCCATTAATTGAGTACAAGAGCGAAGGTTATGAACTCTTCTTGGATATGATGGTCAACATCCGCCGAGATGTGGTTTACTCCTTGTTCATGTTCCAGCCGCAGCCGCAACCTGTAGTGCAAACATCATCGGAGATGGTGTAGTCGGTTAATAAAATATTTCACGCAAAGACGCAAAGGCGCTAAGATGGCTTTGCGTCTTTTGTTTTGGCGGACATCACCATCAGCTTACATTCAGTATTCAAAATGTTCGCTACTCATTAGTTGCTAAATTTTCTCTTACCCATTCTCGAAACAAACGAATCAGAGCATTTTCTTTAGTCGTTTTCTTCAAATTTAAAAATCTTTCAATCTCTGATGAAGTGAGTAATGGAAAAGCGATACTACGACTACAATTTTGATATTGCTGATTTTCTAAGTGATATATGATTAAATTTTGTCCATCATAGCGCCATACTTCAGGTACACCTAGATCTGCATAAATATCCAGTCGATTAATTGAACTACTAGTAATATCAACTTCAATCGCTAAATCTGGTGGTGGATCTTGACTCAAATCAATTTGTTCTTTGTCCCAGACAGCCTGTTCATTTTGAATATAGTAACATTGGTCTGGTTCTAATCCTCTTCCCAAATCTTCGCGATCGCAGGTTCTCGACCCCAAACTCCGAATTTCAATTTCTAACTCTTCGCTTAAGGCTTCAACTAAACGCCCTAGCAGTTTTCTGTAAGTTTCATGGGGGTCTAACGGCATTCTGATTTCTAATAAACCCCGGTCATAGGTTAACCGCATCGCTGGCTGTTGCTCAAAGTCTTTGACTAAAAACTGATAAGTCTGCCAGCTAATATTACGGAGTATCACCCGATCAGGACTCTGAATTAATGTTGCCGTCATGGGTAAAGTGGGGTAGCTAGTGAACAATGTCCTTTTATTGATTGTAGTGCTTCCACGCTGTACCAGACGGCAAATTTATGCCCTAAGCGATAATACTGACTTTGCCTGTATCTAAATCGTAACGACCTCCCACAATTTTGAGTTTGCCGGATTGTAAACTTGCAGTTAAAAGACGCGATCGCTTTAAGCGTTCAATTTGATATTGCACATTGGCGACGACAGCGTTCTCCACTGGATCACCTGGCTGATTTTTCACTCTGGCGACGGCTGGCTTAATGGCTTTGACAAAGGTACTAATATCACCTAGTAGTACTTCGTTTTGCACGGCGGCGGTGACGGCTCCGCAACGCTCATGGCCCAGTACCATCAGTAAGGGTGAGCCTAACAGGGTTACAGCATATTCAATACTGCCACGGGCTTCTGGTGTGGCAATATTCCCCGCAATCCGAATATCAAAGATATCTCCGACACCTTGATCGAACAGAATTTCTACTGGTACTCGTGAATCTGCACAAGTGAGGATGGTTGCAAAGGGATATTGTGCTTGCGCTACTTCCTGCAAGCGCGCTGCTGATTGATCGGGGTATTGGGGTTGATGTTCGACAAACCGTTGATTCCCCTCAAGTAGCTTTTGCAATGCTTCATCGGGGCTGAGGGGTTGAGGCTTTTCTGCAGCTTGAGCCTGTGGAACTCGCCACAGTAAATCACTGGTAGATACCATCATCCCTAATGCACCAGTGATTCCTAACCTCAATATGTCACGACGTTGTAGAGAATGTTTCATAACGATGCAACACATTTCATAGAGCGAATTTCCATGACATCGGAGATGTAACAAGTACCACCAAACTTGTTAAGCAGTGGTCTAATATTTTCCACCACAGGCTTGATTTGCTCTGGCATACAAAAGGCGATGATATAGACATTATCAAGCATCGTCATATCTAAATCTTCGGCTGTACCTCGTAATCCTTTACCCGCAACTCCTCGGATAACAATGTGTCCATGTACGCCTGATTTGTCCAAACTATCTAATATTTTGGCCAGTTCAAAGGAGTTAGCGATAATTTCTATTTTTTTAACTAGGTGCATATTATTACCTCCACAACAGGTTAATTCCGTAGAGATATAACGGAATACCCACAATAATGTTGAACGGGAATGTGACTGCTAAAGCGGTAGAAACGTACAGGCTAGGGTTGGCCTCTGGAACAGTCATCCGCATAGCTGCGGGAACAGCGATGTAAGAGGCACTGGCACACAAAACAGCAAACAATAAGGCATCTCCTCGAGGCATACCGATGAATTTGGAAATTGCCAATCCAATGCCTGCATTAACTATGGGAATTAGTATGGCAAATAAGATCAGGAAAAGTCCGGTTTTTTGCAAGTCTTTAATTCTTCTGGCGGCCACTAATCCCATATCTAATAAAAAGAAGGTGAGAACGCCATAAAACATTCCTTGGGTGAAAGGTTCTAGGACGTGCCAACCATGTTCTCCTGTCAAAACGCCAATCACCAGGCTACCTACCAACAGAAAAACGGAACTATTGAGAAATGCTTCTTGTAACACTTCTGGCCAAGAAAATTCCCGCTTTTCATCTACTGTGAATATATTCACCAGGATCAGACCCACAATGATGGCTGGAGATTCCATGAGAGCTAAAGCTGCTACCATGTAGCCATCAAAAGCAATACCAAGCTCGCTTAAAAAGGCACTAGCGGTGATGAAGGTGACAGCACTGATAGAACCATAAGTTGCAGCGATCGCAGCAGCATCGTAGGTATCCAGCTTGAGTTTTAAGATAAAAAAGGTGTAAATCGGAACAAAACAAGCCATCAACATGGCTGCCAAGAGCGTCAAAACGACTTCTTGAGTGATGCCACTTTTAATCAATTCTACTCCGCCTTTAAAACCAATCGCAAATAGCAGGTATAGCGAAAACAGTTTAGGTACAGGCGGCGGAATTTCTAAATCAGACTTGACAAAAACAGCTGTCATCCCTAAAAAGAAAAACAGGATGGGCGGATTTAGGATGTTGGATATGATCAAACTAGGATCCATATTCATCCCTCCTGATGCTGATAAAACCAACAATTAAAAAAACTTTGCATCTTTCAAAATTTAACGATTGACTCATGATGTATCGTGTATTGCTACCTCATGTCAATTGGGTGCGATCGCTCAATCTACTAAGCACACTTTTGTTTTTATAAATCTTAATTAATAATGCAAAAACTTTTATTTTTATGTAGTCAGAATCGCTTGCGAAGCCCTACCGCCGAAGTTATTTTTGCAGAATATGAAGAATTAGAAACCGACTCAGCAGGGCTGGATCATTATGCTGAAGTTCCAGTCTCCACAGAAGCGATCGCCTGGGCAGATATAATTTTTGTCATGGAAAAGTCACATAAACAAAAGCTAGCTAAGAATTTTCAGCCTTTTCTGAAGAACAAGCGAGTAATTTGTTTAGATATTCCCGATGAATATGAATATATGGAACCCGCTTTAATTGAGCTATTAAAAAAGAAAGTACTGCCTTTATTGGGTAAAAAGGATAATAGGTAAAAGGCAAAAGGGCAGGGAGATAAGAAGAAATTCCCATTACCCATTACCCATTACCATTCTTTCCAATTCCAAAGCTTCTCTTACCCTTTGATGCTCTATTTCAAGTTGCTCAACTAAATAAGCAGCATTATCCATACTTTCAGCTATACCAATCATTTCTAATTTTCGGCATAATTGAGCGAAAATGACAGCACCAATTGTCAAACTTGATGATATTAAAGAATGAGCAATTTGGCGAATTGCTAAAGTATTTTGTTGCTCAACTGCCTGAGAAATTGCTAATAGCTTTTGTGGTGTATCATCTAAATAACATTCAATTATCTCTACTAAAAGGTTAGTATCATCAATTGCTAACTCTTTTAAAGATTGAAAAGTTGTAGTATCGATAGCGGGTAACAGAGTTTCTGGAGAACTAATTTCTGGTTGGTTAAAAGTATTGATTTCTAAATTATTAATATCTTGATTAATCTTCGATGAATGTAAGGTTTTATAGTTGTCGAAAGCTTGGACAAGAGCCTCAGAACGAATTGGTTTAGTAATGTAGTCATTCATTCCGGCGCTGAGACATTCTTCTTTGTCGCCTTGCATAGCATGAGCTGTCATGGCAATAATCCAAGGTTGGCTTTGATCCACGCATTCTTGACGAATTTGGCGTGTTGTTTCTAATCCATCCATTTCTGGCATTTGTACATCCATAAAGACTAGATCGTAAGGTTGTCGGCGCAAAGCCGAGAGTGCTTCTAGCCCATTATTGGCGACATCAGCCTGATAACCTAAGCGCTCTAACATTTTTAAAGCTACCTTTTGGTTAAAAGTAATATCTTCGACCAATAAAATACTTAAGGGTAATTGTTGACTCAATTCAGAATCAAAGACTTGCGGTAGCGAAGATTGCACAGGTAAAACAGAAGTTTTTTGTCCTGTGAAGATGCAAATGCAGAGATCTAAAAAATGCGATCGCTTAATTGGTTTATTCAGAATACCGACAAAGTTGGATGTTGCTGGCTGTTCTGAGTTTGGTAATTCTCCCACAGAACTGAGCAACACTAGGGGTAAATCTTGACAGCCTGGTAAAGAGTGAATTTTTGCTGCCAGAGCTAAAGCATTCATTTGTAGCAGCTGCATATCTAAAATAGCTAAATCAAATTTTTCCCCGGAGGTAATATATTCCAATGCTTGCCAGGCTGAGGTTGCTGCACACACTTCCATACCCCAGCTTGAGGCTTGCAGGGTAATAATTTGGCGATTAGTTTCGTTGCAATCTACTATTAACAGTTTTTTGCCTGATAAATTTGGCTGCACAATATCAAGTTCAAATTTTTCAGAACTGGAAACTGCTTGTGCCACTATGGTGAAATAAAAGGTTGAACCGACTCCCACCTCGCTTTGTACCCACATGGTACCGCCCATAAATTCACTTAAGCGCTTGCTGATGGCTAAACCTAATCCTGTACCCCCATATTGGCGAGTCATGGATGCATCAACTTGGCTAAAAGGCTTAAAGAGTCGCTCCATTCTATCTTTAGGAATGCCAATACCTGTATCTTTAACAGCAAATTGAATTTGGTATTCTTGGGGACTGATTAACTGTTGGGCTGTGACATAAACTACAACTTCCCCTGCTTCTGTAAATTTGACTGCATTACCCAACAAATTGATTAAAGTTTGTCTGACTCTGGTGATATCCCCCATAATTGTGTTTGGGGTGTGGCTTTCCATCAAATAGGCTAAATTGATGCCTTTGGCATTAGCTTGCGGCGCAAGTAAATCTAAAGCTTCTTCGATACATTTATCTAACTTGAAAGCATGTCTCTCTAAGTCCAACTTGCCAGACTCAATCTTCGAGAAATCCAAAATATCATTGATGATGGCAAGTAAAGTATCGCTACTGCTACGAATAATTTCTAAAAATTCTCGTTGCTGGGGAGTAATTGTCATATCTAGCAGCAAGCCTGTTAAACCGATCACAGCATTCATCGGCGTGCGAATTTCATGGCTCATCATCGCTAAAAACTCGCTCTTGGCGCGGTTGGCAGCTTCTGCTTGCCGTTTGGCTTGCTCTAGGGCAAAGTTTTTTAACGTCAGTTCTTCTCGCTGGCGAGTTTCTTGTTCTAAAAGGTGAGCCTGCGCTAAGGCGATACCTAGTTGTGCAGCAACGGCTTCAAATAATTCAATTTCTTCCTGATTCCATTGCCGAACATGACTGTATTGATATAAGCTAATGCCGCCGTTCGGTTGTCCTTGATAGGAAGTGCGGACAGAAAGCAGGGATTTTAGTCCTGTGGCTTCGCATTTGAGGTTAGAGGCTTGGATTAATGGATCAGTGTAGACATTAGGAGAAGCGATCGCTCGATCCTGAGCAATGATCTGCTGAATATAGGGATTATTATCAATGGCAATCTCCATATCGAGCATGGATGTATAATCAGGTACGACATACTCTGCGACTACAGGAATTTGTGGTATAGGCTCACTAATGTAGGAGTGAATCAAACAACGATCAACAACAAATACTTTGCCAATTTGAGTAGCAGCTGTTTCAAATATTTCTTGGCTATCTAGACTATGGCGAATTTCTTGGGTGATTTTTTCTAATAGCAATGTGTGTTGTAATTGTTTTTGCAGAGCTTCTTCCGCAAGTTTACGTAAGCGCAGCTCGTTGTAAACATCGCTGATATCAACACAAGAACCGATATATCCAGCAAAGCTACCATCAGCATGAAAGCGTGGTATGCCTGTGTCTAAAATCCAACGGTATTCACCGTCAGCACGACGCAAACGGTACTCCATCTTAAAGGGTTGACGAGCATTAAATGCAGTCCAATAGGTATTGAAAGTGTTTTTTAAGTCATCAGGATGTATTCCTTTTGCCCAGCCATCCTTGAGTTCTTCTTCTAGAGTGCATCCGGTGAAATTTAACCAAGTTTGATTAAAAAAAGTACAATTTCCCTCAGTATCAACCACCCATAACAACACAGGCGCACTATCTGCCATAATGCGAAATCGCCCTTCGCTTTCTTTTAAAGCGGCTTCGATTTGTTTGCGATCGCTAATGTCGGTGTGAGAACCTACCATCCGCATGACATTTCCGACTTCATCCCAAAGCGCTTTTCCCCGATCCAGAATCCATTTATAACTCCCGTCCTTACATAGCATTCGATATTCGGTTATGTAAAAAGGAGTTGTTTTCGCAAAATGGTCATGAACAACCTGCGTTACATCTGGTAAATCCTCTGGATGCACTCGTTTTGACCATTCATCCAAATTATGAGAAATTTCGTGGTCTTGATACCCCAACATTTCTTTCCAGCGTACAGAGAAAAAGACTTCATTGGTTTTTAGGTTCCAGTCCCAAATACCATCATTATTTCCTTGTAGTGCTAATTGCCAACGTTCTTCTTTTTCTTTGAGTATTGCTTTTGCTTGATTTTGCTCCAGAATTTTCAGCGCTAGTTCTTGATTGATGATTGCAATCTGACGATTGCTCAACATGGCTACTTGAGCAAAATATACTAATAAGCTCATTGCACCAGCTAGCCATAAGCCAGCAAACAAAAGAATTTCTGGGATTGGGGAATGCAAGTTGGTTAATAAATCGGAAGTAGGATCAACCTTGATTCGCCAGTTCAACCCATAAAATTCTATCTTTTGTTCTGTTTGCCAGGAAAATAGCTCTGGTAGTTCTAAATCGTGGCTGTAAATCAACTCCTGACCATCAAATAACTTTAGTTTGTAACCTGATGGCAAATTTATAAATGATTCTAAAAAAGGTTGAATCTGCACAACGGCGACGATTAATCCCTCAAACTTATCTTCTTGAAAGATAGGTAGATATACGAAAAATCCTTTCTTACCAGGAGAGACATCGACTGTTTTAGTGAAAATAATTTGGCGGCGATCGCGAGCTGCTGTTAGCGCAGTTAGTTGTTGGGGTTGCTGACTAAGGTCGAGATTTTGTAGCGCTTCATTCCCCGCTAACGGCACAATTCGCTGTACCCGAAATGATGAGTCAACTAATGCGATCGCTTGATAGCCTGTAAAGTCATGCACATAGGCGGCTGCATCCACTTTCCATTCCTGTTGTGCAGCCACGCCACCAATTTGCCAGTGCTTTCTCATCCGCTGCAATGCTTGAATGCGACTTTGTAATTGGTTAGTCACTTGAGTTTGCACTGCGATCGCTTGCTGTTGAATCAGTTGCTCGACATTGTTTTTTTCTTGTGTTAATAATTTTTGCCAGAGTATAACAACCGCAACTGAGACCACAACACCAACTAACAATGAAAGCAATGCCTGTTTGCTGTAGCTTTTCACTGATTTTAACCAATGATATCCGTGCTGCCTCATTAATTAATCATCCTCTGGAACATCAATGCTTGTTCACTGCAAGAAATATAAGGAATAGGTGAAAAGTAATACTACTCGGTTGCAACTGATAATTTGATTTGGGGCAAAGGTGAAAGAATTATGGTTACAGGTATTTTATTTGCCTTTTTCCCATTAACCGATAAGTATTGAGCTAGGAGATGCTTCTGCTGATCAATTGGGTACTACCAACCTTTGGTGATTAAGAATGATACAAAATATTAGTTCTCATCAGTTTTAGTTTTAATTATGGAACTGGGTAATAGTAATCGTACAATTACGGAGTAAATACATATAGATGTAGTAAAGTTAAGGTTGTCTGACTATCTGAAGCAGAGGTGGCTGTGTTAATACTCATGACAGTTGGCAGTTTTAATAAAGTAGCGTTTTACCCAGATATTGGCTAAAAATGACTTTCCAATCACAAATAATTGCAGTGGTATTTCCTTTTCTGATAGCAAGTATCCTGTCACTATTGCTACGTACAAGCAAATATTAAGGCAACTTTTACAACAGATAAATTAGGAACTCAATATTTATATATAAATATTTATAAATTGATAAATATGTGGTTAGAAACTTTATTTTTAACAACTAGTTTGCTGTTACCAAATGAATCGTTAGCGACAACAAATCAGCAAAACTTATCATTAGTAGTACAAGCGCAGTTACCTAAACAGTCGATTATGCCAAAAGCTGCTTTAGAAAGACTTTTAACTACTGAGCCTGTAAAAGCTGAATGGTTTACTTCTGAGTTTGTAGCTCAAATACCGATAGCTCAAATTCAACAAGTTATAGCCAGCTTGAAACAGGGATTAGGCAATTATCAGAGAGTTGAAGAGCAAGGAAAAAACTACAAAGTTATATTTGCGCGTGGTTACGTACCTGCACAAATTGCCCTAGATGCCAATGGTAAAATTGCCATGCTCTTTTTTCAACCACCTGTACCTCAAGCCAAGAGTTTAGAGTCAGCGATCGCAGAATTTAAAACTTTCCCTGGAAAAGTCAGCTTTCTGGTTCTCGAAGGTAAATCAGAACGAGCAGCCTTAAATGCTACCACACCGCTAGGAGTGGGTTCCGCTTTTAAATTAGCAGTGTTGCAAACCCTCAAATCTCAAATTGCTACAGGTAAGCGATCGTGGCGGGATGTTGTGGAGTTACAACCAGCTTGGAAGAGTTTACCGTCAGGAATTTTGCAAACCTGGCCCGATCGCTCACTTTTAACTTTACAGACTTTAGCGGCGTTGATGATTTCTCAAAGTGACAATACCGCTACCGATAGCTTAATGAACATTTTGGGACGACAAGCTATTGAATCGCTCACACCCCACAATCGTCCTTTGTTGACTACTCGTGAGTTATTTTTGCTCAAAAGTGCGAGAAATCAAGATTTATTAAAACGTTATCGCAGTAGTAATGAAGCTCAAAAACGCGCAATTTTACAATCACTAGCGTCACAACCTATACCTACAGTCAGTGAATTTGAGGGAAATAAACCTATCCTTGACGTAGAGTGGTTTTTTACAGCTAAAGAACTGTGCGAACTGATGACACAAGTTACCGATTTACCTTTAATGAGTATTAATCCAGGAGTTGCTAAAGCCGAAGATTGGGAAAGGGTAGCATTTAAAGGTGGCTCAGAACCAGGGGTTTTAAATCTGACAACTTGGTTAAAAGCCAAAAACGGTAAGCAATATTGTGTGGCTGCTACCTGGAACAATAATGCACCCTTAGAAGAATCTCGGTTTTTTAATTTGTATAGTAGTGCGATCGCAGGACTAAAGTAAGACAATTTTAGATTTTGCGAAAAGTTGCAAGGAGGGTTTCCCTCCGTAGCAAACTTTTTAAGACGGATTTTGGATTGTCTAAGCATCAGATTTTATTTCTGAATGTAGTGGATTGACAAGACTAAAATAGTGCATAAAAAAACTCTTGTGAGATGGGTGTCTCACCCGTCCAGGGCGGACAAGATGTCCACCCCACAAGAAAAATTAGTGCAACATTTTAGCTATGTCAGTCCACTACGCAAGTAATACCAATTTGAAAAAAGAATGCCACAGATTGTAGGGGCACGGCGTTGCCCATTGGTGTCAACTTAAGCTAAAAGCGATATAGGGCAGGCGTTGTACAAATACCTCGCGCCCTCATCCCCTAACCCCTTCTCCCGCAGGAGAAGGGGAACTAAATCTCTTGCTCCCTTCTCCCTGTGGGAGAGGGGCTGGGGGTGAGGGCAAAAACCTTGCAACCAAGAGGGTTTTGCGTTAAGTTGACACTTATGAGCGTTGCCTTGCCCTCTAGAATATATTAATGTCTCGCCAGCATTATTTGAATTGGTATAATTTCAAAAATTAAATAATCAAATATGAATTTTATCTGAGTTTATCTAATTACATCACACCATAAAATGAGTAGAGAATTTAATTATTTATAATTGCAACCTCAGAAAGTAAAATCTAAAATTTAACCTTAATATTTCCCAACTCATTTTATGATGCAATATACTGATTATTGATCACTATCGTGATTTGCAGGTGTTTTAACTTGCAAATTATCACCCTGCTTTTTTACTGAAAAATCAGTCTCATTTTTGCTATTTTGAGCAAGACCCGCAGCACCAGCAATTGCTGTGCTTGCAAGTCCTAAACCAGCAGACTTATCGTTAGCATTAGATGAAACTAAAACAGTTACACCAATAACAGCGCCAACAGTAGCCATAAATATAGGGGTTATAGCCCGAATTAATTCTGGGGTAACATCTTTCATAGAGGTTTTATATGGGGTTAGTTGCTATCTAGATGTAGATACCCTCTATACAATTCAGATTCCAGAATTTATTTCATATTTTTTTAGCTAGCAAAATAACAACTATCCTACTAAATTTGACCAGATGCTAACTTTTGTAACCAATTTTGAGCTTCTGCGTATAACTTGAACTTGCTTTCATCAGCACGAAACTCTGAAGTATGAACCATCCTTCTACCATTCACCCATTTTGTGCCGTGGTGTTTGTGCAGTAACTCGTGAAATAACACAAATTCAATTACAAACTCAGGTATATTACCATCATCTAGAGTCAAACTCATCACTACTCTATCTCTAGCTGGCTCATAATGTCCGAACTTGCGGTAAGTATTAATTTTGCTCCATGCCAGACGTGGTTTCACAAGATTAGCAGCAAAATATTCTTGATTGATTTTGTCAAACAAATTATTTAAGTTATAAAAATTACCTTGGGGATTTTCTGCGATGACTTCAGCGATTAAATCTAGTGTGAGGATAACGCTACTATATTCTTCTGAGCTAGCAAAAGACCGAATTAGTTTTGTAGTTTCTTGATTTTTGCCAACAATTATAGATTTTACTACCGCTTCTAAAACTGCATCTGGTGCATTGATAAATCCTTCGCTAATTGTAATATGAGTAAATTTATGAGATTTTTTACCTTTATATAATCCTGCTAAATTAGTTAATTCTACCTTTAACTCTATAGATTCTTGTTTATCTAGTTTCAATACTTCTTGAGCTATTTGTCGCAGACGATAAGTACTATTAATGTGCAATTGTAAATTATATTCATCCGCTAAAAACTTGAGCCAAGAGTAAATCTGACGCGATGAACTAGCCAGATTAGCTGGTGTTGCTTGTTGAGCAATACAGATTTGTTCAATTCTGGTAACTGTTCTCGCAAAAATTTGAGTGAGTTTTTTTATTTCAGCAGAGTTTGGTGTATCAGTTGCAGCTAAATTAAAAATATTCTGTAAGATACTATTTTGTTGTGCTTTGATATTTTTGAGGCTAATAATTTTATTTGTCATTTGTCATTTGTTATTTGTCATTTTGTGACTGTAACCATAAGTTTGCCGGAGCGGCAGGTTTATGGTTTCAAACCCCGGAGCAGGTAAGGATGGAAAATTAGTTCTCATTTATGGGTGGCAGGAAATCAGAGGGCGTATTGGCAGCCAAATCATCGACATCATCAAACCACATACACTGCCAGACAAGCTTGTTGCTTTGATGAGAGTGCATAGGAGTAATCAAAAGCTGTCGCCAAAAATCAACGCTGTGAGTTTGTTCATTGGCTAGTTGGTTGAGTTTCTGGCTACCTAACCACAGATGACAGATTGAGCAATACCCTGGACGAGAATACCTGGATAATGGTGGAAATTTTTCGTGACAGTGAGGGCATTCCTCAATCAAGGGCTGATGGTCATGCTCAGGGCATTCCTCAATTGTGTTAACTAACCATAACAGTGGATTGTAGATGACTCGATTGTTGACAAACCAGTGGTCATAACATACGGGACACCAAGCTTGATGCAAACGCAAAATGCTAAACTCGAAAAAAATGCTGGCCCATTTTAATGGCCATAAACAAGATAAATCTTGACGCCAGGTCAATTCTTTTAGAGCTTGAATTAGAGTGGTAGCAATGTCAATTCTTTTTTCGTTGGTAGAGGTGAAAAAATCTTGATCTCTAAATAAATGATTAATGATGTTTATAGAACTAACACTGCTTCTTTTATGCCTCATCAATGGAATAACTTTTGATAAAACTAGTTCTCCGGTAGTTATCGTGTGACAGTCGGCAAGGCGAGCAATATATCCACTCAAGCTTTCGACATAGAGCGTACCGACACCGATTGGTTCGAGTGGGAATAATTGAGAGCGTTCTGGAATTGTTGGTTTTTCTAGAGCCCAAAACTCATCTTCGGTATAATAATTAACTGACATCAAGATTAATTCCTACGGTATCTCTTTTAGCCTGACGTTTTCCCACACGACCTTTCGCTTGAGATGGTTGCTTCACATCTTCATTGGTCAAACTAAGTGCTACGGGAGCAACATCGTTGCGCCATCGCTTCTCTCCAGCTTGTGCTTCCTGTTCTATTTGCTGCCGCCGTGCTTTTGAGTATTCATTTTGTTGAATATACTTTATGTTGAGGGTTGTTGCATTCTCTGCCAAAGCATTTCGTAAAGCTTTTGTTAACCAAGTTTTAAGAAGACCAACACTACCAGATGAATAATCCAACAGATATTCATATTGTTCTACCAAGCAGGGCTCTTCAAGCAAAGGTAAATGCGCCTGAAATGTTCTGATAATCCGCATAAACTCAGCTATATCTTCTTTGTTATCTGTTGAGTAACGAGGTAAATGTATATCATCGCTGCGTCGGCTAACTTGACCACTGAGGTGACAACAGTTAAGTAAATCATAAGTACCAAATAAAATATGTACAACACCAGTGATGTTGGCAAGAGATTTTATCCAATTCATCTGATGTAACATTTGCTTTCCCCCAGCAACCATCAGCAAATGTTGGGCTTCGTCTATCATCAATGCTGTTAATTTATGGTGCCGCATAGATTTTTCTAAAGCACGACGCACCGTATCGGAACTTTTAGAAGCAAAGTATGTAGTAGAAAGAAACCCTGAATAATTTTGATAATTTAATGAACTATTTGTAGCAATTGAATCAAAAGAAATTTTTTCTAAACATTCTAAAACGCGGAGGTAGTAATCTTTATAATTAAATTTTCCTCCTTCATTAGCAATTGCCTCAATACCTGCAACTGGAATTTGATAAATATGATTTTTCATAGATGCTAATGCACCTTCCATCAACAGTTTTTCAGCCCTTAGTCGTAAAGTGGTCTTACCTACTCCTGCTGGGCCAACAACAAAGAAAACACAAATATCTGTTGGTTGTTGAAGGTTGAGCAATAAAGTCTCTAAAGCTTGTTTTAATCGTAAGTGTCCAATTGTAATTCCTTGAAAATAGTTCAACCGTTCGGTTAATGATTGTTTCAGGAGTTCTTGTGGAAATGGACGGTTATGTTTTACTGCCATAACTCCTCTTGAGAGTAAGCTTGAATTTTTCCTAATTCTATTGCTGAAGTATTTAATTGATGTGTTTGTGATACTTCTTCTGTACTAATAGCTTCATCACTATCAACTGGACACTGAGTAAGAGTAGAGGATGTTTGTTTCCTACCATTTTTATATATTAAGTCTCGCAAATCAGTTGCAGCTAAATCATGAAGTCTTTGTGTCTGTAAAACTTCTTGAGCTTCTGCTGATTCTAAATACTGTGCAAGTTCTTTAGCTCTAATTGCTATTTTTTGATTATACTGATTTTTTTGCTGTCGTAATTCAATACTTATCAGTCGAATTTCTTTTTCAGAATGACCTTGTAAGGATGAATAATATTCAGATATACAGCGTACCCAATTACCTTTGACATACGCATAAGCAGTTCCTACATCAAATGGATCATATCTAACTTGTACTTGAGTACTTTCAACTTCAGGGTTAAGAAATGAATCATCAATTGACCAATAATAGATATAATTAATTTTTATCCCGAGTCTTGGTATTACTTTTGCACTTCCCTTTGCAGTTGAGGGCAAAGTAAAAATTTTAAAGTTTTCATCATCTAAAATTTTTTGTCCATAGCGCATCCCACTCTGATTCACACCTTTTGTAAATGCAGCATTGGGAGACATTCCCAGTGCCGGATGCTCTCTACTGTCATAAATTACATAAGCATATTTACAAAAATATTCATATAATTCTGGCAATGTCCAGACAGCTTGTACTTTTGGGTTATTTGTTTTATTTACCAAGCGTACTTGTTTAGTAATTTGAGTATTGCCTTTAAGGTTGTAAAAAAATTCTGTGTTACTTGTGCCGAAAAATCTTTCAATGAGTGAACCAAATCTAGGACTAGCAGATGGTCTTTGTTTTTTTGTGCAACTAAAGGCAGCTAGAAGTGTTTCAAAGTAAATACTGCCAAACTCTACACCATTATCCATTACTAATGTTTCTGGAAAGCGGCCAAATCTCTGCACACAAATTCGCAATACCATCATGCAGGAACGATACGATGGCGGGTCAAATGTTAAATAGATTGCGAAAATACGACGTGAGAAAGCATCAATGAGAATAGTTGCCCAAGGTCGGCCTAAAGGGCGCCCAGTGCGCGAACAAACTAACTCGATATCTAATTCTGTATGATCAATGTGGCAGATTTCAAATGGCCGACTCCCGTGAATAGGGGTGGAGAGCGTTAATTCGTGATAAAAAGGACTCTTTTGGTAAGCGGCTCTTGACCCTTGCCTATGGCGAGTTTGTCCTACTTTCTCTCGTTGATTAATGCGTTTACAGAAAGTGATCCGGCTAGGGCAAGGGTCTGTTTTTCCAGCTTTTTCCCATTCTCTAACCAGAATACCGTAAGTTGCTAGTTTTCCTCGCTGTTTGAGGTTCTCATAGTGCTGTTCAATAATTTGGTCAATAAACTCCCAAGTATCGGGTGAAAAGCGATCTACCCTGTTCCCTTTCTTGCCACGATTGGGTAGTAAGCCAATATAGCCCCAGCCATAATTATTCAGAGCCTGATGATATTTGGATTTCCAGCTACGAACTGTCCGCTCAGGTACAGAACTATTAATTGGCGGACTGCCATGTAAATATGGTTCAATAACTTTATAGCGGTAATTAGCTACTGCTAAATCCTCAGAACTAGCGCATTTGATCTGTTCCCAAATGTCTGTTGTTTTTGCAGATAATGGTTGAATATGAATGATTTCTTTTTGTGCAATTAGTGCATCAAAGTTTGCATGAGTTAACCCAATCAGTTCATTTTCGCTTTGAAGCGCAATCTTTGTGTCTCCGATTTGAATTACACACCAACTTTTACCATCCCAAACCAGCGTTGAACCAATTGCCACATCAATTCGTTGTCCACTGGCGATACGAGCAGAAGTCTTTTGAGCAATGATTAGATCATAAGTTGATGCCATTTCTTGGCTACTGAAAAGATGAACTTTTTCTGGCTCATTCAAAGCTACTGCTTTCAGGTCTACATATATTTGCTTTGTTCCAATCAAGGCATAGATATCATCTGCCCAATCGGTATTTGTTGATTCTAGTAGTTCTTTGAGGGTTACTCCAGGATTGGCATTAATACACTCAACAACTGTTTTTCTTACCTCTTTTTTAACTGTATTTTCTTGGTTGAAATAACCTTGAAGAAACTGATAGTTCTGGTAAGCAATCCAGTTGATTTCAAGATCTGTACGTAAATAATAGTACAGTCCCATTGCTTGAACTTTCATTTCTGCTGGTGGCGCGTGCCAACGACCTTCTTCGCTTTGCTGATAGCGTGTAGGTTGTTTTCTGGCTAGTATTTTGAGCCGCTCACTAGCTTTCCATTCTTCAAATCCCGCACTATTACGCCTCATTACCCAAAAATCCGGAGTATGAGATGTCACCACACAACGTCCGCTCAGGGAATGAAAAGATAAACTTAGACGAATTGGCTGGTCATAGTACTCTAATACATCTTCATCATTTTCGTACTCTACGATCGCCGGCAGTTCTACTTTATGAGATTCAAACTGAATCGTTTTCCCCATTTTGCGACTTGGATAACTGCCGCAAACATTTTTCGCTCCGCCACCTACCTTCCTCACAGGTTCTGAATTCCGGATTTTTTGCACTAGCTCTTTTGTCGTCTCTGGTAAACAAAGGCGGCGACACCAGTCTTCAAACTCTCGGTCGCTGAGCATAGGAAATACCGTAACTTTCGGCAGGTTTATGCTTGATTTTTATACTTTCGGCAAGCTTATCATTTCAAAACTCAACTTTTTCTATTTGGCTACTAAACGTAATAATCTACTTTTGGGCTATGTCTGCGGCAAGGTTATGGTTTCAAAAACGGCAAACTTTTGCTTACAGTGACACATTTGGTAATGGGTAATTGGTAATGGTAATTGCTCCCCTGCTCCCTCTGCTCCCTCTACTTCCTCATCCCCCCAGTCCCCAATACCTAATCCCTACCCAGTAAACTTGTAATTACACTAATCAACTCATCCGGCTCAACAGGTTTAGATAGATGCTTTTGAAAGCCTGCTAAGAGTGCTTTTTGCTGGTTGAGTTCTCCTGCATAGGCTGTTAACGCGATAGCCTTCGGCATAGCTTTGCTTACCGCCGGAACCGATTTTCTTTTTTCTGTTAGCAATGCTTTGATCTGACGCATTAACATATAGCCATCCATTTCTGGCATTCCAATGTCGCTAAGTAATATATCTGGCTGTGATTGTGCTAATGCTTGCAGTGCTGCTGCTGCTGATGCTACTGCAGTCACATTTGCACCACTCTGTTCTAGTACAAAGGTGTAGAATTCGCGGGTATCACAATCATCGTCTACAACTAAAATTTTAATTCCCGCCAACACTGCTGTATCAGCAGCCAGGTTAGCTGGCTCACTTTCGCCCTTTAGCCTTCTACCTTCATCCTGCAAAAGTGGTAGCCTAACTGTAAATGTCGCACCCTGTCCTTCCCCGGGGCTTTCGGCGCTGACGGTTCCGCCATGTAGTTCTACTAGATGGCGCACGATCGCTAATCCTAACCCCAAGCCGCCAAATTTGCGAGTTGTGGTACTGTCGGCTTGGCAGAAATATTCAAACACATAAGGTAGGAAACTAGAACTAATACCTTTGCCTGTATCGCTCACGGTAATTTGCGCTTGAGCATCAATGTAATCTAGGCTGATATTTATTTTTCCTCGCTCTGGAGTAAATTTAACGGCATTAGATAACAAATTCCAAACTACTTGTTGTAAACGGCTAGAATCACCCAAAACTAAGCCAAAAGAGGCATCTAACATAGTATGAATTTGAATATTTTTGGCTGAGGCTGCTAGGCGCACTGTTTCCATTGCTGCCTCAATCACAGATACTAAGTCAATAGATGCCATGTTGAGATTAAGCTTACCGCGTAAGATGCGGGAGACATCTAGTAAATCGTCAATTAATTGCACTTGTAATTGAGCATTACGCTCAATTGTCGCCAAGGCTTTCTGCTGACTGGCTGGGTCAAATTTATTAGTTTGTAAAAGCCTTGACCAACCGAGGATCGGATTGAGAGGCGATCGCAATTCATGGGATAAGACTGCAAGAAACTCATCTTTAATGCGGTTGGCTTTTTCGGCTTCGGCTCTTGCGGCTTGTTCTAGTTTCAAAAGGCGATCGCGTTCGGTTTCTGCGGCTTTGCGTTCGGTAATATCAATAACTGAGCCAATGTAACCGAGAAACTCACCATTCCAGCTTAACCAAGGAGTAGCCGCATCAATCACCCAGCGATATTCACCATCCTTGCGTCGCAAGCGGTACTCTATCCGAAATGCCTCATGGCGTTGATTCGCCGCTAAGAAAGCATTTTTGGCTGACTCGAAATCTTCTGGATGCACCGCATCTAACCACCCTAAACCTAGACCTGTGTCCTCGGTTTGTCCGGTGAAATTATACCAACTTTGGCTGAGATAAGTGCAATAACCGGTAGGGTCAGTTACCCAAACCATCACCGGGGCGTTGTCAGCCATATTTCGGAATCGCTGCTCGCTCTCCCGCAGTGCAGCTTCTGCTTGTTTTTGCTCGCTAATATCTGTGACAAAAACACTGACACCATCAGCAAAGGGGTAAATCCGATTTTCCAACCAGCGCCGCCAAGTAGGGTAATAATATTCAAATCGCACTACCTGCTGTTGGGCAAAGGCGTGATGAATTTGGGTATAAAATTCACTGTCAATTACATCGGGGTATAGTTCCCAAACCACTTTACCAAGCAGTTCTGCTTTGGACTTACCCACAAATACGGTTACTTGATCGTTAACAAAGCTGTAGCGCCACTCCCGATCTAGAACATAAAACTGGTCTTTGATACCTGCTAGCACAGTTTCTAGGTGAGCTTTTGCCATCTCCGCTTCTCGCCTTAGCTCCTGCTCCCGTTGCATAGCTTCGTCTCGCAGCCGCGCCAGTTTTAAAGCAGCTTCCACTCGCGCCAATAATTCACGGGCTGAGAAAGGCTTAATTAGGTAATCATCCGCACCCGCTTCTAAACCTTCCACCCTGGCTTCTTCCCCCGCCCGTGCTGACAGTAGAATAATTGGTACATTTTTTGTCTGTGGCTGGTTGCGTAATGCTTGTAACAGTCCAAAGCCATCTAGACCTGGCATCATTACATCCGTTAGGATTAAATCTGGTACAAGTCTTTGAGCCGCAGACAAAGCTGCTAACCCATCCCCTACTGCTTCCACCTGATATTGCTGACTCAACAACCGCTTCACATAATCGCGCATATCAGCATTATCATCAGCCAAGAGAATTCGAGCAGAAGGAGCAGAGGAAGCAGAAGAAGAAAAAGATAAAACTACTCCCTCATCTCCCTCATCCCCCTTATCTCCCTCATCCCCCTCATCCCCCTCATCCCCGACTATGGGTAGCCAACGCAGAGCTTCTTCTAGGTAAGAAGTGGCATTTAAGGCGGTGGAAGCTAGATTGCGAGTGGCGCTGATGCGATCTGGTGGTAAATGAGCCGAACCTGTAGGAATGGATACAGTAAAGCAGCTACCTTGTCCAAAAACACTGGTAACTTGCACATTTCCCCCATGCATTTGCACCAATTCCTGTACCAATGACAAGCCAATTCCTGAGCCTTCAAAGGTGCGCCCTTGCGCGCCTTTAACGCGGTGAAAGCGTTCAAATAAATGGGAAATTTCTTCGCTGGGGATACCAATCCCGGTGTCTTTAACTTGCAACTCTACAGAGTCGTTTAGCCAGTGTAAGCTAACGGTGATTTTTCCGGTAAATGTAAATTTAAAAGCATTTGAAAGCAGATTGAGGACAATTTTCTCCCACATCTCCCGATCCACATACACAGGTGCTGGTAAGGGAGGACAATTAACGACTAACTGCATATTTGCTCGTTCAATCGCGGAACGAAATACGCTGGCTAATTCGGTGGTAAAACTCGCCAGGTCGATAGGTTCATAGGAAGCTTGGACTCTTCCAGCTTCAATGCGGGAAAAATCTAGCAAAGTATTGACCAATTTCAACAGCCGCAGTCCATTGCGTTGCACCATTTCTAACTGTTCGCGTTCCTTAGCTGCAAGCAAGGTAGCAGAGTTATTTAGGGTTTCCTCTAACGGCCCTAACATTAGGGTGAGTGGAGTGCGAAATTCGTGACTGACGTTGCTAAAAAAGACTGTTTTGGCGCGATCGAGTTCTGCTAAAGTTTCCGCCCGTTTGCGTTCTTCTTCATAAGCTTGGGCGTTAGCAATGCTAGCTGCAATCTGCGCTGCTACCAGCTCGATAAATCCTTGATAGTTATTGTCAAACAGCCGAAATGGATTTAAACCGACAATTAATATCCCGGCTTTTCCCGTTTGTCCTGATGGGGCGATGGGTACAGCTACCGCTTGATGTGGTGCTTGTGGCCAAGCACCTGTAGGGAGATTGACAAAATGCAAAGGTAAATCATCAATTAAGCATGGTTTATGAGTTCTCAGCACTTCTGCAAACGGCCAAATCGTAGCGTCATCAATATCAGCAGTTTCAAGAACAGCTAGATGATCACGCCCAATCCCAGAAGTTCCCGCGAGAAACACGCGCTGTTGTTCTGGATCTACCAGATAAATCATCGCCAAGGGTAGATCGTAAGGGTTCGTTGCTAAACAACTAGCACTGAGAGAACAAGCTTCATCGAATGTCCGTGCATCTACAGTTCTCGCCGCTAATTCTCGTAATAATGCTAACTGACGTTCACTAATGATGCGTTGTGTATCGTCTGTGTTAGCGCAGATAATGCCGCCTGTACCACCTTGATCATTAGGAACTGGGCTATAGGAAAAGGTGTAATATGTCTCCTCTGGATAGCCGTTGCGCTCCATAATTAGCAGTAGCGCTTCGTCGTAAGTCCCCTCATTATTCAGCATTGCTGATTCAGCTCTGGGGCCTACCTGATCCCAAATCTCTCGCCATACATAAGCAGCTGGCTGTCCCAATACTTCTGGATGTTTACCACCCAGAATTGCTTTGTAGGCATCATTATAAAGGTTAATTAATTCCTCGCCCCACCAAACAAACATGGCTTGGCGAGAAGTAAGCATAATTCTGACGGCTGTTTTCAGGCTTTGCGGCCATTGTTCTGTAGGGCCAAGGGAAGTTTGTGACCAATCTTTTGCGCGCATCCGCGCCCCCATTTCACCCCCGCCCACCAGAAAGTTAACATCCGCACTGCTGGCTGAAGTTAACTTATTTTTTACACCTCCATCCTGATTAGCCATACAAATAAAGCCTACTCCTATTTGGGAAAATACATTATCCACAGGAATTGACCACGTTCACCTCATTGATTGAGTAGGCTATCAATTCGTTGCATTGCTCATTTAGAAGGTGTGACGCGTCGATTTTCCTTCATAATGCAATATATACTAATTTTTTCTGTAGATTAGGTCTTTTGCGATCAGCCTACAGATAGAGATGTTGTGCTTTGCTGTAATGGCAGGGTAGAGATGCAATTAATCACATTTCTACAAGCGCGGGATATGGGAGAAAAATGTTGTGTTGAGTCCAGAAATGAGAATGATCTGTTGTATGTGATTTGACGATGCGGAATTGCTAATGGGGAATAGAAAATAGAGGGATGAGGAAGAAGTAATCAAAAATCAACCCCAAACCGCAAACAGCAAATGATCAAAGCCAAACACCGCCTATTTTGGGCGATTTTACTTTTAGTTACAGCGCTGATAGTGACGCTAGCGCTTTCCTTGTCTCAAGGTGCAGTACCTTTGAGTTTAAACGAATTGTGGCAAGCTATTCTGCACCAAGGCGATCGCATTAAGCAAACAATCGTCTGGGATTTACGACTCCCGCGGATTGTTGCAGCTTTAATTGTGGGTGCGGCTTTGGGAATGTCTGGCGCATTGTTGCAGGGAATGTTGCGTAATAGCCTAGCCGATCCGTTTATTTTGGGTATTTCCGCAGGTGCAGGGTTAATTGTCATTGTGATGGTAGTGTTGCAAATCTTCCCCGCAGCGATTCCTCTAGCAGCTTGGCTGGGAGCAATTATGACATCGGCTATAGTAATTTTCCTAGGACGTGCAGGGTCAGGAATTGCGGTAGAACGCTTGATTTTAGGTGGTGTGGCGGTAAGTTCTTTATTTGGTGCGGTACAAAGTACGTTACTTTTAGTAGCAGAAGATGGTCAAATTCAAATTGCACTGAATTGGTTAGTTGGGAGTTTGAACGGACGAGGCTGGAAAGAAATTACTACGGCTGGGCCTTACATTATTGTGGCATTACTGGGCGGATGTTTGCTGGCGCGATCGCTTAACGTTCTGGCTTTAGGAGATGATTTAGCTTTAGGTTTAGGCGTATCATTAACGCGATCGCGTTTATTAATTGGTGGTGTTGCAACTTTACTCGCTGCTAGTGCAGTCAGCATTGGCGGTTTAATCGGCTTTGTCGGCCTTGTGGTTCCCCACGGTGTGCGCCTCATTGTTGGTACAGATCATCGCTTCGTATTACCACTTTCCGCCTTAGCTGGTGCATGGTTACTCATCTTTGCCGATTTACTCTCTAGGCTAGGAGCCATAGAATTACCAGTAGGTTCAGTCACCGCCTTGCTAGGTTCACCTTTATTTATTTGGTTACTTTATCGTCGTTCGGCGGGGTTGAATCAGTAGGCAACAAATTTATCAACTAGTATTTCTCACACTTTACTGCTAAATAATTAAGCTAGCACAACAGTGACTAATGTGAGTGTATGATTGACCACGACCGCCTTTTTAAAGAATTGTTATCTACATTTTTTGTAGAGTTTCTTGATTTATTCTTACCACAAATCGTGAGTCAAATTGATAGGAGTTCTATCCGGTTTCTAGCACAGGAAGTATTTACCGATGTCACTTCTGGAGAAAGGAAAGAAATCGATATATTAGCGCAGGTATATTATCAAAATCAGGATACTTGCTTTTTAATTCATGTTGAGAATCAGTCTTACACTGAGTCAGTATTTGCCAAGCGGATGTTTAAATATTTTGCTAGGTTATATGAAAAATATGATCTAGCTATTTATCCAGTAGTCATCTTTTCCTTTGATGAACCCAAGCGCCCAGAACTTCAAATTCACACTGTGACTTTTCCCGATTTAAAGGTCTTGGAGTTTCAATTTACTGCAATTCAATTAAATCGCTTAAGTTGGCGAGACTTTTTACAGCAACATAACCCAGTAGCTGCTGCTCTAATGGCAAAAATGAATATTCCGGTAAACGAAAGACCACAAGTAAAAGCAGAATGTTTACGTTTATTAGCGACATTAAAATTAGATCCCGCCCGAATGCAGTTAATTTTGGGTTTTGTTGATACCTATTTACAGTTAAATGCAGCCGAAGAAACTATTTTTAAAGCAGCAATCGATACAATGAACTTAGATGAAAAGGAGGAAGTTATGGAAATTGTCACTAGTTGGGAACAAAGAGGAATGCAAGCAGAAAGACAAGCAACCATTATTGAGGTTTTAAAACTACGATTTGGTGATATTGATGCTGCATTAGAAGAAATAATTCCTAAGTTAGCGCAGTTACCAAGAGAGGAGTATTTAAGTCTACTTTGGAGATTATCTCGTGAGCAATTGCTGGCAAGATTTAAAAGTGAATAAATCAGAAATGGGGATTGGGGGCTGAATAATGGATAAGGGGGAAATCACCAATACCAAACCCTAAACACTAATTACCAATTACCCAACACTAAATCAAATCTATGCCTTTAGAATTACAAAACCTTACTGGCGGTTACACCTCATATCCCATTATTCAAAACATTAACCTAACATTACAAACAGGAGAATGGTTAAGTTTAGTGGGTGCTAATGGTTCTGGGAAATCTACTTTATTAAAATTACTTAGTCGCATTCTTTCGCCGCAGCAAGGAACTGTGTTATTAGATGGCAAAGAAATTCACTCCCAACCGCCGCATTTAGTAGCTCAAAAATTGGCATTGTTACCGCAACAACAAACTGTACCTGTGGGCTTAACTGTGCGACAATTAGTAGGCTTAGGACGTACACCCCATCAACCTTGGTGGCAATGGGAATTAACAGCTAAAGATAAGCAGAAAGTAGAAGCTGCAATTACTAAAACCCAACTAGAAAAATTTAGCGATCGCCTGGTTGAACAGCTTTCTGGGGGCGAAAGACAACGGGCTTTTTTGGCTTTAGCTTTGGCGCAAGAACCACGGGTTTTATTGTTAGATGAACCGACAACTTATTTAGATATCAATTATCAGTTACAACTATTAGAATTACTCAAAGATTTAAATCAGCAACAAGAATTAACTATTGTCACAGTATTACACGAATTAAATTTAGCCGCGCGCTATAGTTCCCGCATTGCTTTATTAAAACAAGGTGAACTTTGGGATGTCGGTACACCAGCAGCCGTCCTCACCCCAGATGCGATCGCCCAAGTCTTCGGCGTGGAATCCGTTATTATCCAAACACCTGTCGGTTTACAGGTTTGTGCGATCGCGGCTGTGTAATGGGGAGGGGAAAGGGGAAGGGGGAAAGGGGAAAGGAGAAATTATTATTACCCATTCCCCATTACTCATTACCCATTCCCCATTACTCATTACTCATTACCCATTACCCATTCCCCATTACTCATTACCCATTACCCATTCCCCATTACTCATTACTCATTACCCATTACTCATTACCCATTACTCATTACCCATTACTCATTACTCATTACTCATTACTCATTACCCATTACTCATTACTCATTACTCATTACCCATTACCCATTACCCATTACCCATTACTCATTACTCATTACTCATTACTCATTACCCATTACTCATTACCCATTACTAATTACTCATTACCCATTACTCATTACCCATTACCCATTACTCATTACCCATTACTCATTACCCATTACTCATTACCCATTACTCATTACCCATTACCCATTACCCCTTCCCCATTACCCCTCCCATTTGTTATATACCTTCCCATTCATGGGAACACTAGTTAATAAATCAAATTTTATTAACATAGTGAGTTTTAGTGATATGGTGACTGCATTATTTAAAGTTCCAGGGTACCAAATTGAGCAACAAATTTATGCGGGAGATAGAACAGTTGTTTACCGGGGAATTAGAAAGCTAGATTCACATCCTGTAATTTTAAAATTGATGCGGAATGATTATCCGAGTCTCAATGAAGTTATCCAATTTCGTAACCAGTACAATATTACGAAAAATCTCAATATCTGCGGTGTTGTTAAACCATACAGCCTGGAACAATATGGTAATGGCTATGTGCTGGTAATGGAAGATTATGGTGGTGTATCTTTATCCCATTACGTGAAGCAACATCTGGTTGGGGATAAGTTACCTCTAGAAGAATTTTTTCCGATTGCGATCGCAATTACTGCAACTCTGGGTGAATTGCACAGACAACGCATCATTTACAAAGATATTAAGCCTGCTAATATCTTGATTCATCCCGAAACTAAGCAAATTAAAATTATTGATTTTTCTATTGCTTCTTTATTACCAAAAGAAAGTCAACAAATACAAAATCCCAATGTTTTAGAAGGAACTTTGGCTTATATTTCTCCAGAACAAACTGGCAGAATGAATCGGGGTATTGATTATCGCACAGATTTTTATTCGCTGGGTGTAACTTTTTATCAGTTATTGACAGGAAAGTTACCCTTTGAATCAGCCGATCCTATGGAGTTGGTTTACTGTCATATTGCTAAAATGCCTATGGCATTGGGTAACAGCAAAGAAATTCCCCAAGTACTATCTGATATTGTCATGAAACTGATGGCGAAAAATGCCGAAGACCGCTATCAGAGTGCGGCTGGTTTAAGATATGACTTAGAACATTGTTTTAGTCAATGGCAAAAAAACAGTGCGATCGCACCTTTTGCACTAGGACAAAGAGATATTAGCGATCGCTTTTTAATTCCAGAAAAACTCTATGGACGTAAAAGCGATGTTGAGGCTTTACTACAGGTATTTGACCGGGTTGCAGGTAATAGAGAACAGACAGCAAATTATAATTTATTATCTCAAAGTGAACTAGTTTTAATAGCAGGTTTTTCGGGTATTGGGAAAACTGCTGTAGTTAATGAAGTTCATAAGCCAATTGTGCGGCAAAAAGGCTATTTTATTGCAGGTAAGTTTGACCAGTTTCAACGGAACATTCCCTTTTTTGCTTTTGTGCAAGCTTTAGAGGATTTGATGTCACAAATTCTTACCCAAAGCGATAGCCAAATTGCTGATTGGAAAACTAAAATTTTAGCGGCTTTGGGAGATAATGCTCAAGTTATTATTGATGTGATTCCCGAACTGAAAAGAATCATTGGTAACCAACAACCTGTCACAGAACTTGCGGGTAGTGCGGCACAACAAAGATTTAATCGCTTATTTCGCAAATTTATTCAGGTATTTGCCACTCCCGAACATCCTTTAGTGATATTTTTAGATGATTTGCAATGGGCAGATACAGCATCATTGCAATTATTAAAAATGTTAATGAGTGAAATTAAAATTAGGAGTTTATTAATCATTGGTGCCTATCGGGATAATGAAGTTACAGAGAACCATCCCTTAATGCTGACATTAGATGAATTACGTAATACTCAATTTCAAAATAAAATCACCACAATTACTTTAGCACCACTCACCGCTACTGATATCAATCATTTATTTGCTGATAGTTTAAGCTGTACGTTAAAAGAAGCATTACCTCTGGCTAAACTAATTTATCAAAAAACCCAAGGAAATCCTTTTTTTAGCTTGCAAATGTTAAAAAGCCTTTATGCAGAAGGGCATATTAATTTTGCACCGGAATTTGGGATCTGGCGATATGACTTGCATCAGGTAGACAATTTAAAACTGACAGATAATGTTGTGGAGTTTATGGTGCTGCAATTGCAGAAATTACCAGCAGCCACACAAGATATTTTAAAGTTAGCGGCTTGTATTGGTAATACATTTGATTTAGAAACTTTAGCAATTGTCTATGAAAAACCTTTGGTAGAAACCGCCGCTAATTTATGGTCAGCTTTAACTGAAGGTTTAATTGTAGCTAGAAGCCAAACATATAAATTTTTCTACCAAGAAGATAACACATCTCAACTTCATAGTTCTGGCATTTTTTTTAATGGTGATGATTATATTTATGATTTTCTCCACGACCGCGTCCAACAAGCTGCTTATTCTTTAATTGATGAATCCCAAAAACAAGTTACGCATTTGCAAATTGGTAATTTACTGTTAAAAAATATTCCTAATGATGCACAAGAAGAGCATATTTTTGAGCTTGTCAATCATTTGAATATAGGATTACAATTAATTACCGAGCCAACCCAAAAAGAGCAAGTAGCGCGATTGAATTTGCAAGCAGGACGTAGAGCTAAAGCTGCCACAGCTTACGCCACAGCATCCCAATATTTAGCCACTGCTATGCAATTGTTAGTCGATAATAGCTGGGTAACAGAATATGAATTAACTTTTGCAATTTACAAGGAACTTGCAGAAGTTGAGTATTTAAATAGTAATTTTATTCAATCTCATGCCCTGATTAAAGAAGCATTAATCCAGATAAAATCAGCACCCCAGAAAGCTGAATTATATAATCTATTAATTGTGCAGCATACAATGCAAGCTGATTATGCCCTAGCAATTGAGGTGGGTAAACAAGCTTTATCTCTGTTGGATATTAATTTTTCTGATGCTAATATTAAATCTTTGATTGATGCCGAAATTGCGGAAATTACCGCTAGTTTAGCAAATCGCCCAGTCATTTCGCTGTTGGATGCACCCGTAAATACAAATCCAATTTATAGTTCTGCCATTAAATTATTAATTAGTTTAGATCCACCTACTTATATTAGTTCCGCGCTGGATTTATATATTTTTGTGACAGTTAAAGCGACAAATTTGTCAATTAAATATGGTAATGTGGCGGAATCTGCTAAAGCCTATGTTAATTATGGTTTTCTTTTAGGTTCGACTTTAGGAGATTATCGTACAGGATATGAATTTGGCATTCTAGCAACTCAAATAGCTGACAAATTTTACGATCGCGGTCAAAAATGTAAAGTAAATTTATTGTTGGGTAATTGGTTACATAATTGGAGTAAACCCGCGCATTTAGCAATTGCTATTAACAATGCTGGCTACCAAGCTGGTTTAGATACAGGAGAAGTACAATTTGCTGGTTATAACTTGCTGGGTAATATATGCAATCAATATTTTCAAGGCGCTAACTTAAATCATATTCGTGCAGATATTAGCAAATTTCTGCCTTTTACTCACCAAACAAAAAATACATTCATATCTGAGATGTTACTGGAAATCCAACAGGTAATTAATCAATTAATTGGCGATGACTCAGAAACATTCTCACCAGAATTACAACCAATGAGTCAATCAGCTATGACTCTGGCGATCGCGCATATTTTCAAAGCGCAATTAAATTATTTACAAGCACAATTTGATATTGCTTTATACCACATCACCCAAGCAGAAAAATATCTGCCGGCGATTTTTGGTTTTACCACTTCAGCTAGTTATCCTTTTGCTCACGCTTTAATTTTAGCAGCGCTTTATCCCCAAGCATCCCAAGAAAGACAACGTCAATATTGGCAAACTTTAATTACGCATCAAAACCAAATCAAAATTTGGGCAAATTCTTGTCCGGAAAACTTTGAGCATCGCTATTTGTTAATTCAAGCAGAGATTGCGCGGATTACCAACCGAGAATTAGAGGCGATGGATCTTTACGATCGCGCGATCGCCTCGGCGCAAATTCATGGCTTTACGCAAAATGTCGCTTTAGCTAAGGAATTAGCTGGAAAGTTTTGGTTCGCCAAAGGTAAAACCAATATTGCTCAACTTTATCTCAGCGAGGCGGTAGAAGCTTACATCCAATGGGGAGCCATCTCCCAAGTTAAACTTTTAGAAGCACAATATCCACGCTTATTCAAGAAAAATCAAAATTTATCGCTGCTAGCAACTGAATCTCGCCAAAAAAGCACTATATCTACCACTAACATTAATTTTTCAGCACAAATAGACTGTGCTGCTTTTTTGAAAGCCTCTCAAGCGATCGCCTCAGAAATTCAACTCGAACAACTCTTGGCGATTTTAATGCAAGTCATGCTAGAGAATACTGGCGCGAAAAAATGCGTACTGTTATTAACCAAGCACCAGCAGTTAGCGATCGCCGCCACAGCTAGCTTTGATGGAGACAAGATTCTCTCTCAAATTCACCTCTCAGCTATCCCTTTAGAAGCCAGCCAAGACATCCCCCTGGCTGTGATCAATTATGTCAAGCGCACCTTTGCACCCTTGGTAATTGATGACATCGCTAGCGAATCACGCTTTGCTAGTGATGCTTACATCACCTCCCAGCAACCGCGCAGTGTGCTGTGTACTCCCATCCTCAATCAAGGCGAGTTGATGGGTGTATTGTACTTAGAAAACCAACTGACAGCCGGAGTTTTCACCCGCGATCGCTTGGAAGTGGTGCAACTTTTAACCAGCCAAGCTGCTATCTCCCTAGAAAACGCGCAGCTTTACACCGATTTATCACAAACCACAGCCGAACTCCAACAAGCAAATACCCAATTAGCAGCATATTCTCATACTTTAGAGGCAAAAGTTGCCGAGCGCACAGCACAATTAAATGCTCAAACACAACAATTAGAAACAGCATTTAAAAACTTACAAACTGCTCAAATGCAACTGATTCAAAATGAAAAAATGTCGGCTTTAGGACAGCTAGTAGCAGGAATTGCTCATGAAATTAATAACCCCATTAGCTTTATTTTTAGCAATCTTTCCCCTGCCACAGAATACATTAATGATTTAATCCATGTATTGCAATGTTATCGTCAACAATATCCCCAACCCACACCGCAACTACAAGAGCAAATTGCCGATGTTGAACTGGATTTTATCACCCTGGATTTGCAAAAAATTCTCCGTTCTATGGAAGTTGGGGCAGAAAGAATTCGCGATATTGTCGTCTCACTGAGAAATTTTTCGCGTCTAGATGAAGCGGAAATTAAAGCTGTGGATATTCATGAAGGTATTGATAGTACTTTAATGATTTTGCAAAACCTCCTGCAAGCAAAATCCGAACGTCCAGAAATTATTGTCAGTAAAGAATACGGAGAAATTCCCGTAATTGAATGTTATGCAGGACAACTTAACCAGGTATTTATCAACCTGATTATGAATGCCATCGAAGCCTTAGATGATGCCATTATTCAAGGCAAGATGACTGATACTCCTCAAATTTGTATTCGTACAGCACTCGATGAATTAGATAAAATAAAAATTTACATTGCTGATAATGGTATTGGCATTAGCGACAGCATCAAGCCTTATTTATTTGATCCATTCTTCACCACTAAACAAGTTGGCAAAGGCACAGGTTTAGGCTTGTCAATCAGTTACCAAATTATTGTAGATAAACACCAGGGAAAATTAGAATGTCAATCAACACCAGATACAGGTGCAGAGTTTGTAATTACACTACCAATTCGGCGGCCAAGGTTTAATCTCGGTGTAGATATTGAAAATAGCTATATTTTAGAATCTGACGACACCTTGTAATTCTGATAGCATCTGCTCTAAAATATCTGCCATAATTTCCTGGTTCAAATCATGTAATATTCCTGGGCCATTGAGAAACTCTTGAATTGTAATTTTTTGTTCCTTAAAATCTTTTACAAAATCCCGAATTTCTGTCACCATATTCATTTGAGCGTCGATTTCATTTAACATTTGGGAAATCGAGTTTACACCTGCTTTGGCTGCTTTGCGATGATCTGCAACCATTGCACCTTCAGGAGTATGTTTCGCCTGACGCAGTTCCCGTTTTAAATTCTCATATTGATTTTTCAAAATTTGATTTTGCTGTTCTAGAGTCTTACATCTTCTAGTTAAATCATCCTCGCTATTATTATCAATAGATTCGCCTAATTCATGCTGACGTTCAATTTCTAAAAGTCTAGCTAAATCTCCTTCTTGGTAAGCTTTATTAATTTCCTTCATGATTTCTGTGTGGTACATTTGCGTTTCGCTGTCTTTCACCTTATCTGGATGAAAGATTTCCGCTAATCTGAGAAATGTTTGGCGAATTTTCCGAGATTCATCTTTTCGATTTCCCGAATTATCTCCCCATTCTTGCTGTCTTTGGTGATGTTGATCGCGATTTCCTTCACTCTCTTCCTCGAAATCAAACTCTTGTCGCAAATTTTCAAATAGTTCATCGAGTTCTGTATCTTCTTGCTGACTTTCAATCTTAGGACTAATCACTCCTGCCAACTGGAGATTACGATAAAGTAATTTAATATTTTTTAAGCTTTGTTTACCTAACTTCCTGGTAGTAAATATTGCCTCAAATAGCGCATGAATTTCCTGATCAATATCAGTCATTTGCTTTAACTTGGGAGTAGCGCGATGAAATATCTCCGTTGCTAAAGAGCGCATTTTTTCGACAAAGTTTTTTAATTCTGTGCGCTTGCGCTTAATCTGTTTTAGTAGCGATTGATGTTCCTTTTCTAACGCATCTAAATAGATATGTAACTCCGAGAGTGCTAATGGTGTAGCTGGAACTGAGTGAGATTTTGACGATTTTGTTCGCGGCATAAAATACCTAAAAAACTCAAGGGTTAAATAAATAACACAACTATTAAGTTTAGAAGTTATTAGTTACAGAAGATACTTTCTAGATGATACATGATTGCTGTAATCAGTAATCACCCAAAATTAAATTTCTGCGTAGAGGTAAACCACAATAGGCGACAAGTATATTTAATTTCTCAGGTACAAGGGTGGGTGAGCGCAGTGAGTACGGCATCATCTAAAACTTTTGGTATTATCAAGCAAGAAGTTATTAAATTGTTGTAAAAGCTACATTTTCGCGATTGAAGGCGGCTTTGTTAATTGCCAACTATGACTACAGACGTAGAAGTTAAACAATAAGAATAAATTTTAGGAAAAATTTAGAATTTTTATCGGCTTTCCTTTTCAGAATGAGCGCCATAGCTGTTGTAGTTCTTTAGATAATCAAGTACTATCTGACGAAATATCAATAAACCCCACTGGTTAATTCTAGAGGAGGTGATGCTTAAGAGGTTTGAGGTGCTATTTATGGTAATAGCAAATGTAATTCTAGCTATGCAACTGTCAAAACCATTGAGAGCATAGGGATTTCACACTTTAACTGAGTAAGACTTCTGATATTGCCATGTCTACTACTATTAGGTAGGTAACATTATGCATATTTCTATTTGGCTATTTATTGCCGCTACTTCTTATACTTTAGGTGCTATTATTCAATGGCTGCAACTGAGAAACAAACTCACCGAGATATACGAATATACTAATTTTCCCATAGTTTGGGCAGCAAATTTAGTTGCTATGTTTGTCTGTTGTATTAAAGCTTTACTTTGGCCTTATATTTTGTTGCTCGATCAAGAAAATTAGTACCGCTGTGCGGAAGTCAAACTTTGTACAGTTGATATTTTTTCAGGAATCAAATCGGATTCCTATATATAGCGTTTCGTAGTTTAGTGAAAGTACAAATTTATCAGCGTTTATCAGCGTTTATCCTCTATCATCTGCGGTTAATTTTTTATTGCTGTACCTTACCAATATCGGAAGCGCGATATTTAGCTATGCTGGTGCGTTGCGCTGCGCGACAACGCACCCTACGGTAATTTTATTTTTAAATAAACTCTAATGTCTTTTGAGAGCTAAAGTTAAACCATCACCAATAGGAACTAGAGAAATTGTTACCCGTTCGTCGTCGCGTAACTTTTGATTGAAGATGCGAATAGCTTGGGTACTTTCATTTTGAATTTCTGGATTGGCAACTCTGCCTGACCATAAAACATTATCGATCGCAATCAATCCCCCCGGACGGATCAATTGTAAAGCGCGCTCGTAATAGCCGTCATAATTGACTTTATCGGCATCAATAAAAGCAAAATCAAAGGTATGAGCTTGCCCAGTGGCTAACAAATTATCTAAAGTTGCTAAAGCTGGTGCTAATCGCAGGTCAATTTTATCGGCTACTCTGGCTTCTTGCCAATACAATCGCGCGATTGCAGTATATTCTTCGCTAACATCACAGGCGATAATCTTACCATCAGCCGGCAGCGCCAAGGCTACCGAAAGCGAACTATAACCCGTAAAAACGCCAACTTCCAAGGTTTTCTTCGCACCAATTAACTGCACCAGCAATCTCATAAACTGTCCTTGTTCGGGAGAAATTTGCATATTCCCGCTAGGATGGCTGGCTGTTTCTTGACGCAATCTCTGCAGAATTTCTGGTTCTCTGAGGGAAACTGCTAGCAAATAACTGTAGAGTTGTTCATTCAGTCCAAGAGTTCGCGTTGACATAGTAGATTAGAGAATTTGGCTCATCAACCGCTATACTATCGCTGGAGAGTGATCTGTAAAAAATAACTATGTTGCGGTTAGTGTTGACAGCTTTACTAGTGCTATTGACAGCCTGTGGTACGATTGGGCTGCTACCCACTAATCAGTTAGTGCAAAAAGCGATCGCACTTCAGCTAGAACAAACGCAACAACAACTTAGCCAAAAGCTGGATTTAGACTTAAAAGGCTTTGATATTGAAAAGCTAGCAATTAGCGAACAAAAACCCCTGACTATCGAAAATTTACCTGCTTTCCGGGTACGGGGAACCTACGACTTAATTATCAAATTACCTAAGAGACGCTTGACGCAACTGCAACAACCTTTTGAAGTTTATCTGCAAATTCAACGAGAAGGTAAAACTTGGCGATTGCTTTTACCAGAAAGGGTAAATAAAGATACTCAACCTATTTGGCATAGCTATCTCATCTTGTAGCTAATTGTGCAATTCTAAAAACTATCATAGGGATTACCGTAAAACTGCCCAAGCCTAGCCATGATTGAGGTAACAATTTCACTATAGGCAGGGCAATATGTATATTAATTTTTTTGTGAGTTCTATTGTTGGAATTTTAGTGATCGTACTGGGGACTTTTGGTATCCTGCAATGGTTGCACATCCCGGCTGGTAGCTTTCTCGATTGGGCTATTGGTGGCGCAAGCTTTTGGTGGCTATTGGTAATTGTTACCGTACCCTGGAATGTACATTTTCAAGCGAAAGAAGTGTTAGCAGAAGGCGCACAGTCCAAAGAAAAGGGAATTCCTGTAGATGAGAAACAATTAAAGTATGTCAAACTTTTAGCCAAGCGATCGCTGTGGTTGGCGATCGCTTTACATATCATTTCCACCATTGGACTTTATACCCTCGCCGCCACAGGTATTAGTGCTGTAGGATACATCAGTTCCGGTGCAGCTTTGTTACTAACTGTTCTCCGTCCAGCAATCCGCGCCTACGAATATTTATACACAAGATTGCGGATGATTCGTCAAGAATGGCAATATCCCCGTGAAGATATTGTGGAACTGCGCGATCGCTTTTCGATATTGGAAGAAAAAGTCAAATCCTTAGAAGAACAGCTGAATTCAGAAAACTCTTATTCAATTCCCGCAACTCAACAACGGTTTAGTGAAGAAACCCGCCGCGACTTAGCCAGAATCGCCGCCAATCTAGAAGAACTGCGCGCCACCAACCAAACCGAACACGAACGATTATCGAGAGAAGCCAGAAATGCGATCGCGCAACTTTCCACAGACGGACAATTTCTCGATCATGTGCGCGAAATTATCCGCTTTTTCAAAACAGCATAATGAGTGCTGATACCAAATCAAATAATGTTTGCGAAAACCTTAAATTGTAGGGTGCGTTACGCTATCGCTAACGCACCGAGAAAGATGGTGCGTTACTTGCTACAACGCTCTTAACCCGTGCAACGCAGTGGCTTCCCTACTTAATATTTACTGCTATATCAGCTGTTATTATTGGAAATCAAGTAAATTGACGAGGAAAAACAGCAGCTAAATCTAGCGTTGGAGATAAAGGCAAAGGTAATTCTACTGATTGATTCGCTAAAAATATCCGTTTGAAGCGATAGCCAAAATTACCTTGAGAATCTTGATAAGGTTCGCTGTAGGCTTCTAATTGCTTAACAACTAAATTAAATATCCAGTAATGAGGAATTTCAGCCTCAGCATATAAAGGCATTTTGACATTACGATCGTAATCTAAAGATGAATCCGCAATTTCAATAACTAAAAATATATCTGGCGGCGTAGGGTGTGCAGATAAATAGTTATCTGCTGTCGAACGAACTATAGCAAAATCAGGTTCTGGTTCACTACCTGATGGTAAATTTATAGGGTCTTGACACTGTAACTCAGCTTTCCCTGCGACTAGTTGACCTAGTTCTCGAATTAGATTTCTGCAACAGGTTGTGTGTGCTGTTCCTTTAGCTATCATCTGCACTAGTTCGCCGCGAATGAGTTCGACACGTTCGTCTTCGTGGAAAAAACCTAATTTAATTAAACGATGGTATTCGTTCACTGTAAAGCGTCGCGTTGTTATCTGACTCAGCATTTGAATTACAGTTGATGTTTTACGTCTTTTCTATTTTTACAAATTTATTACTTTGGTGCGATCGCCATTAGTAATTTCAATCCGGCTAATTCAAATACCATATAACCGTTTGACCATAGCTGTAATTTTCGCACCATAATCTAAATCTGCTGACCAGCGCCCGGATAATTGATCAATTAAGGGTGCAATTCCCCGTGTCACAAACCGAAATCTGGGGTCTACAACTTCATTTACTAAAGGTTCTAAACTAGCATAAGCTTTTAAATGTTGGATATGTGCCCTCACACCAATTCTGGCACTTTCAAAAGATGCTGCTTGTGTAGCGCCGCCAATTGTCCCTAAACCAGCAAAGTTATTTTGCTCGGGTTTAATATCACCACCAAAGCGTAAAAATCCAGTTTCTACACACATTTGGCAAAAGGCTATATCGTAATTAACTCCTTCTACGCTGGCTTCTTCTCGGTAGAGTTTTGGTATATCAGGAAATCTTACTAAAGCATTCTCATTATTATTTCTCAAGAATACTTGTAACTGCACTTCTGAAGTGTTGCCATTCGAGACTATTCTATCTAACTGTCCGGGGCAAACTACCAAAATAGAACGCAATTGTACAGTTTTTGTTGCCGCATCCCAACCCACAGAAACATTAAAGTCTCGCAGTTCAATTGCTTTAACATACACTACTTTATGATAGGTAATACGGCGAACTTCGGGAACTTTTGATAAATCAACTCGCAAGCGGTCTGCTAAATCAATGGGGATGTAAGCATTACCATTAACAAGTATGCCTTTTTCGGCGTAATTTTGCCCATTAACACTAATATTAATCGGAGGATAAGTTACCTCTGGTGTATTACCTTGGCTGGGGTCAACTACACGACTCCAGGATGCCAAGCCATCGGCAATCCCTAAAGCAAAATCACGGCGACGGGTTTGCAATAAAGACCTATCTTCTGGACTGCTGAGAAATCCTACTTGCATCAACAAAGCCGCGATCGCAGTTTGTCGGCAAAATGCTAACTTACCTAATCCACTATCAGTATCAGGTCTAACTCCGCGATTTGGTAATTGGGGTACACGGCGTACAAGTCCTACTAAAAGCAGTTCCGCATTGCTTTTACGCTGATCGTTACTCGCAATATAGAAGACGCTAGCCCCGCGCACATTTGGGCTAGTAGCTGCATCAGCGTGAATTTCTAACGCCACATCGGTGGAACGTCCACGAGCATTAATCCAGGCGATTGTATCCGCTGCACTCAAATCATCGGGAACAGACAAAACTTCAAAACTCCGCGCCCGCAGTTCTGTTACAATCAAATCCCGCAACAGAATCATTTCTCTAGCTTCTGTTGTCCCGCCTGCGATCGTCCCTGGATCGATTCCGCCAGCTTCTTTACCACCGTGAGCAGCAGAAATAAAAATACGCCCCATCTTCAGTATTTCCTCTTATAAGACTCAGCCTCAGCCATACTATCTATATTTCTTGGTTGAGCAACAACAATATAATATCCATCAGGAGTACTTAATCATTTGTCCTTTGTCTTTTCTCCCAAGTTGGTTGGGGATTGGGGATTGGGGACTGGTGATTGGGGAGATGAGGGAGATGAGGGAGATGAGGGAGCAGAGGGAGCAGAGGAAGCAGGGGTGCAGGGGAGAATAGCCATTACTCATTACTCATTACTCATTACCCATTACCCATTACCAATTACCCATTACCTAACGACAAATGACAAAGGACAAATAACAAACTATGCAAATCCCCCGCTTGCACCCGGATACAATTGAAGAAGTTAAACAACGTGCTGATATTGTAGATGTCGTCTCTGAGTATGTAGTTTTACGCAAGCGCGGTAAAGATTTTGTGGGATTATGCCCGTTCCACGATGAGAAAACCCCTAGCTTTACTGTTAGTCAGACTAAGCAAATGTATTATTGCTTCGGCTGTCAAGCGGCGGGAAATGCGATTAAGTTTGTGATGGACGTGGGTAAGCGTTCCTTTGTGGAAGTGGTACTAGATTTTGCACGGCGTTATCAAGTACCTGTACAAACCTTAGAACCTGAGCAAAGACAAGAATTGCAGCGTCAGCTGTCTTTGCGTGAGCAATTATATGAAGTTCTCGCTTCTACAGCACAGTTTTATCAACACGCTCTCAGACAATCTGCGGGGCAAAAAGCTCTACAGTATCTCAAAAGCGATCGCATTCTCAAAGAAGAAACAATACAGCAATTTGGTTTAGGTTATGCTCCCGCAGGTTGGGAAACTGTTTACCGTTATTTGGTAGATAGTAAACATTACCCAGTACAACTAGTAGAAAAAGCGGGATTGATTAAACCCCGTAAGGAAGGGGGCGGTTATTATGATGTGTTTCGCGATCGCCTGATGATTCCCATTCGGGATATTCAAGGGCGGGTAATTGGCTTTGGTGGGCGAACCCTCACCGATGAACAGCCAAAATATCTCAATTCCCCGGAAACTGAGCTTTTTAGTAAAGGTAAGACTCTCTTCGCCCTCGATCAAGCTAAATCTGGGATTTCCCAATTCGATCAAGCTGTGGTGGTAGAAGGATATTTTGATGCGATCGCTCTCCACGCCGCAGGAATTAATAATGTTGTCGCTTCCTTGGGTACTGCCTTAAGTTTAGATCAAGTCCGCTTGGTATTACGCTATACCGACTCAAAACAATTAGTTCTTAACTTTGATGCGGATAATGCAGGTACTAACGCCGCATCTAGAGCGATTGGCGAAATTGCCGAACTCGCTTATATGGGCGAAGTGCAACTGAAAATTCTTAACATCCCCGATGGTAAGGATGCTGATGAATACTTACATAGTCATACCTCAGAAGACTATCGCCAACTTTTAATTAATGCTCCCCTGTGGCTCAATTGGCAGATTGACCAAATCCTTAAAGACCGCGATTTAAAACAGCCTACAGATTTTCAGCAAGTCACTCAAAATATAGTAAAATTACTGATAAATATAGTCAATAAAGATACGCAAAATTATTATATTTCCTATTGTGCAGAAATCCTCAGCTTGGGAGATAGCAGACTAATTCCCCTAAGAGTCGAAAATCTGCTGACTCAAATTTCTCCCGCTAACAACACTTCTCAACCCATACAAATTAAAAAAAAATGGGAGAACAATAAAGCCTCTCAAGCTGCAGTTACTAATAGTGAACGTGGTTTGCTAGAACGTGCAGAAGGCTTATTATTGCGGATTTACTTACATTGTCCCGAACAGCGCGAAGCGATTTTAAATGCATTAGAAGAGAGAGATTTACAATTTAGCCTTTCTCACCACCGCTTTTTGTGGCAAAAAATTATCGAGTTAACCATAGAGCAAATAGACTTAATCTCCAATCTCCAAGATAGATACCTAGAATTAGCTGAAGATTTGAATTTAGTATCTCATTTGTTTCATTTAAATGAGAAAAGCAAGAAAGATATCATGCGGACTCCGCAAGTTGTTCAAGCTGCGATCGCTTGTATGGAAAGGGTAATGCGAGAAAAGCGCTATCGTCACTTTTTGGAACTATGGCAAGAAACCGATCCAGAAGCAGAACCAGAAAGATGGCAATCATATTATCAAGCTTTTTATACTGAAAAACTGCAACTTCAGGAACTAGACCGTCAACGCCAATTTTCCATTACAGACTTGGTTTAGATAAACGTTGTTGCTCAGATCCCCGACTTTTTGAAAAAGTCGGGGATCTAAATCTTGTGATTTTATCAAATTTTGCAAAAACTCCTAAAAACAACAACACCCAAGCTGCGACTTGCTTAGTGATTTCCTCTCGTTTATCTTTGCACACGGGGCTACAATTACTAATTACATACTCGCTATGTAATTAACCTTTTGTATGATCCCCCTCTTTACCACATTGAGGAAATATTAGCTTTCGAGTTGGGTGTTGTTGTTAGTTGGCGATACTGACTATCTAACAGCTTTTTTACCTCTTAACTAACTGGACTTTGTCAACTTGGCTGTTGTATTCGCCGAATGAAGCTTTATTTGCTTCATATTTTTAAAATAGCACGCTTCATTCTGATAGATTCAGTATGAAACTAAACTTTACTTTTAAAAATATTTTGATTTATAAATGGCAACAATTCTTTTTAATAAATACGCCAGACTCTAACTGATTGAGGTGCAGATAATTTTAAGGGCATAACAATGTTATGCCCCTACCTGAACTAACCGAATTCTATAAAATTTTGGCAAAAACCTCTAAAAACAACAACACCCAAGCTGCGACCTGCTTAGTGATTTCCTCTGACTTTGGCTTTGCAGATGGGGCTACAAAAATTATCTACATACTCGCGATGTAATAATAATTTACTTGTATTATCCCCCTCTTTACTATATTGAGGAAATATTAGCTTTCGAGTTGGGTGTTGTTGTTAGCTGACGAGACAGACGAATTAACAGCTTTTTTACCTCTTAACTAACTTGTACTTTGTCAACTTGGCTGTTGTATCTGCCAGGGAAGCTTGATTAGCTTCATGTATTTAAAATAGCACGCTTAATTTCTGATAGATTCTACTGAAAATAAACTTTACCTACTTAGACGTTTTCACTCATCAATTGCAACGTTTTCTTAAAGATAGACAATCAAATATATAGCTAACCTAAATTATTGCTGAAAAATAAATTGCCTGACTCTACATTTAGAGAATTCACCAAATAAAACCTCTGTTATCTATAAAAGGCGATCGCAGTTTTTACAGAGAATTCAGGAAAATATGCTCATGATTCTTTTAAGAAAATTAATTTACCACCTGCGCTCAACTTAAATTTTTGTCCGCGCCAAACTATGGTGCTACCAACAAAGCCACTACACCAAATCGCAAAGTGGAACAAATCACGTACAGGAATAAACCAAAAAAACTGTTTAGCGACTGAATCTTTCAGCATAGTTACGCCAACCACCCAAGCCATCAGCGATCGCATTATCCAGGTAATAGCGAGTACAACCCAAGCAAAGATTGATCCTCCTGTAGCTAGCAAAAACAGCAAGCTATTAACTGTACCGAAAGTAAACAGTAATCCCAGATAACCCCCAGGGCGGGAAACTCGGATACAACGCGCCCAACGGATTTGGCGCTGGATCACATCAGCCAAGCTGCTATCGTCTAACACATGATCGACGATGTAATCAGATAGCACTACTTTGTAACCAGCTTGGGCGGGTAAATAGCCTAGTTGGAAATCATCAGCCAGATGATCGGCGATCGCATCAAATCCCCCCATTGCGGCTAGGGCTTGTTTACGAATTACAATCGTAGAACCAAAGGCGAATTTAATCCCCTCCAGGTGGTTGCTAACTAAAACACCAGGATGAAAATCGCAAGCTGTACCAATAGCTTCTAAAATTGTTACCCATCCTTGAGCCAGAGAACGGTATAAACAAGTAACTACACCAACTTTCTCGTCTTTGAATGGTTGAATGACTCGTTGCAAATAGTCTCTACCAACGCGAATATCACTATCAGCGATGAGCAAAATTTTATGTTTCGCCGCAGTTACAGCATTCGCCAAATTACTGACTTTCAGGTTAGCGCCAATAATGCGATCGCTTACCACCAAATCAATATCGATATCAGGAAACTGCTGGATAATTTGATTGATAACTTCTATAGCAGGGTCTTGGCGATCGCGCACCGCAAAGATAATTTGATATTGGGGATAATCTTGTTGGCAAAATGAAGCCAGGTTATTCTCAGCATCGCGATCAACACCACAAATAGGCTTGAGGATACTCACCGGGGGGTGGAATTCTAAATCTAACTCGCGGGGTTGGCGAAAAAAAACGATCGCTGCGTATATGGCAAAACAGTAAAAAAAGATAGCTGATAAGCACAAGATAAATAGCAACGCTGCAATAATTGGGATTTGCAACCCGAAAACTGAACTCAACCCCACGTGACATCTCCTCAGGAAGTGCGCGATTCAAACAAAATATGTAAAGTTTTGCAGGGGAAAGGATCAAGGTTTTTCCCTGATTAATATAGTTATGTTCAATCGCTCAGTAGGTCGCTGCAAAGAAAGATAACTAGTTAAGGCTGTCATTTGTCCTTTGTCATTCTTACAAAGTTCCGATCGGAGGAAACCTCCGCTCAGACTTTGCGCTTTGTCATTGGTAAGAGTTTCAAGCCTTTTTAGATTTCGTAATCTAGTTTGCTTTATTTCTAACGGCTTACTTAATTAACTTAAACCGATTGCTAGCTTACCTGAAATCTTGATGTGAAATAAATCGATGAAAAACCAAACTATGTTAAGAACCGTCAATAAGCTTCAAACCCTTACTAATGACCAATGACCAATGACCAATGACAGCCTCAGCAGTTATCTTTAATTTCGCAGACCTACTTACATGAAACTATCTCAGCGCTGGAAATCTCTGGATGTATTTCGTGGTATTGCGATCGCTTCCATGATTTTAGTGAATAATCCCGGAAGTTGGAATGATATGTATCCACAGCTAGATCACGCCGAGTGGAACGGTTACACACCTCCAGATTTTATCTTTCCGTTCTTCTTGTTCATTGTCGGTGCAGCAATGCCTTTTTCCCTATCCAAATACACACAAGAAAACCGTCCTACTAAAGCAGTGTATTGGCGGATTGGGCGTAGAGCTTTAATTTTATTTGGATTAGGATTATTTTTAGCGTTATTTTCCTTAACTCTAGATTTCTGGCTCAATGGTGCGCCTGCATCCAAATTCGCCACAATTCGGATTATGGGCGTATTGCAAAGGATTAGTCTCGCTTATTTCATCAGTGCGATCGCTATACTCAATCTCCAGCGTCGTGCTTTATGGATATTAGCGGCAATCTTGCTCCTTGGCTACTGGGCTGCTATGCAACTTATTCCCGTTCCCGGTTATGGTGCTGGTAACTTGACACCCGAAGGTAATTTAGTAGGGTACTGCGATCGCTTAATTTTAGGACAGCAACACTTATTAGGTGGAAAACCCTTCGATCCAGAAGGTTTACTAAGTACCTTACCTGCTGTAGTTACCGTTCTCGTTGGTTACTTTACTGGAGAATGGCTAAGTAAACAACCTCAGCAAAGTCGTACCAGCATCAATTTAGTGATTGTGGGGATGAGTTGTATTTTAGTAGGGCATTTGTGGGGATTTTTATTTCCTATCAATAAACAATTATGGACAAGTTCTTATGTTATTTTCACTGCTGGTTTTGCATTGTTATTACTAGCCGCTTGCTATGAATTAATCGAAGTTCGCAATTTTAAGTGGCTAGGTTTTCCTTTTGAAGTCATGGGCTTAAATGCTATCTTCGCTTTTGTCGGTTCTGGTTTCGTAGCCAGAATCTTAATTAAAACGCACATCGGTAATGGTAGTGATGCACCGACTACTTACACTTGGATTTACGGGCATTTATTTAAACCTTGGGCGGGTGCGCTGAATGGTTCCTTATTATTTGCTATAACAACCGTAATTTTCTGGTGGTTGATTCTTTATTTCATGTATCGCCGTAATTGGTATTTTAAAATTTAGTTTTTATTGATTAGCAATGCAATCGAAAAACTAGATAAATAATGTATTAAAACTATTTTAGAGAATGTTTTAAAAGCCCTCTAGTTAGTAGAAAAAAGTTTTACCCCTAATTCCCCTGAAAATGGTGATTTTAAGAACTTTCCCCTTTTTAGTAGTTTATAAGTGTTAGGCTAATACCATTTTGAAAAAAGAATGCGACAGATGGGTAGCTAGGGGCACGGCACCAGTAAGATAATTCGATATACCACAAGATTGTGGATGCCGTGCCCCTACAAAGAATTTATTTGTCGCAAACATTATTTGAATTGGTATAAGAAAACTAAGGGGTTTAGGAAGTCGAGCATTCCTAAACCCCTAACGGAGAACATTACAGTGATGAAGATGTCATCTATATATTGCTACATTGCAAGTTTCCAGTTTGCTAAGTCAGCCAAAGAGCGATCGCGGTAGCGTCCATAGCGCTCTTGTTTATTCTTAATTTTTACACCCAATTCCGGGAAAATACCGAAGTTGGGCGGCATGGGTTGAAAGTGTTTAGGCGAAGCGGAACTGATAAATTCAAACAGCGCACCCATCATGGTTGTGGGTGGTAGAGCTAAAGTTTCTTTGCCTAAAGCTAATCTCGCAGCATTAATTCCCGCCAAGCAGCCACCCGCAGCCGCAGCGGTGTAGCCTTCAGTACCAATTAATTGCCCCGCCGCTAGTAAAGTGGGACGCTGTTTAAATTGCAGAGTGGGATGCATCAATTGAGGTGCATTAATAAAAGTGTTGCGGTGCATCACTCCCAACCGCACAAATTCGGCATTTTCTAAACCAGGAATTAATTTAAATACTCGCTTTTGCTCACCCCAACGCAGATTTGTTTGGAAGCCTACCATGTTCCAAAGTTGACCGGCTTTATCTTCTTGTCGCAACTGCACTACAGCGTAAGGGCGTTCTCCGGTGCGGCTATCAGATAACCCGACTGGTTTGAGGGGGCCATAGCGCATCGTATCTTCCCCCCGCAAAGCTTGTTCTTCGATGGGGAGACAAGCTTCAAAAAATTTCGCTGTTTCGCGTTCAAAATCCTTCAATTCCGTTTGTTCAGCTTTGCGAAGTTCTTCCCAAAAATGCAGATATTGCTCTTTATTCATGGGACAGTTGAGATAAGCTGCTTCGCCTTTGTCATAGCGAGAAGCCATAAAAGCAATATCGCGGTTAATTGATTCTCCAACAACAATGGGGCTAGCAGCATCAAAAAAGCTGAGGTATTCCATCCCCGTTAAGCGACGGATATCTTCTGCCAAATCCGGGCTAGTTAACGGCCCTGTTGCCAAAACCACAATACCTTCAGGAATGGCAGGAACTTCACCCCGGCGAAATTCAATTAAAGGATGACGAGATAATATTTCTGTTAAATCTTGGCTAAATTGTCCTCTATCTACAGCCAGCGCCCCACCTGCGGGAACAGAGTGTTCATCAGCTTTGGCAATAACAATGGAATTTAGCTGCCGCAATTCTTCATGTAATAATCCCGTAGCGCGATCGCTTGCCATTGCACCAAAGGAATTACTACAAACTAATTCTGCAACATGTTCTGTATGGTGGGCAGGGCTAAAGCGATTGGGACGCATTTCATGGAAAATCACCGGCACACCAGCCTGGGCAATTTGCCAAGCTGCCTCTGTCCCAGCTAGTCCACCTCCAATTACTTGTATCGGTTGTTGTTCCATATTTTGATTATAAATTCTTGGGGAAAGGGAAAGGGGGAAGGGGTAATGGGAACTAGGAATAAATAACTTTTTTGTACAGACGCGATTAATCGCGTCTCTGCAACTTTTACCCCATGCCCAATCCCCCATGCCCCATTCCTAATTAATTAGCTTTACCATTCTCTTGGAGTTGCTGCAATTGCACATCATTAATCCAAATTGCCTGTTGGGGAACAGGAATAAAAATTCCGGCTTGGTCGAAGGCGATTTTGAGACGGCGGCGGTATTCTCTCGCCACATCCCATTGTTTCAGGGGTTGGGTTTTAATCCACACACGAATAATTAAACCGCGATCGCCAAAGTTATCAACTCCTAAAACTTTTGGTGTTTCTACAATCTGATGTTTCCAGACTGGATCTTCATCCATCTCTAAGGCAACAGTAGTAATTAATTTCAAAACTTCGTCAATATCAGCTTGGTAGTCTACGGGAATGGTTAAATCTGCCCTTGACCAACGGCTAGAAAGATTGGCAACAATTTTAACTTCACTGTTGGGAATTGTAATTAAGCGTCCTTCGGAGTCACGAACTTGGGTCATCCGCAAGTTCAAGTTTTCTACTAAGCCGCCCACTGTGCCAACGTTAATCACATCGCCTAAGGCGTATTGGTCTTCTAAAATAATCAAAAATCCGTTAATTGCATCTTTGATCAGGTTTTGCGACGCTAGGGAAACGGCAACACCCACTAAACTCGCACCCGCTAATAAGGGTAGGATATCTATCCCCAAAGCGATTAATCCTAACAAAAAGCCGACGCTGACACAGGTAATTGTGGCAATACTTTTTGTTACACCCGAAAACGTAGAAACCCGTAGTTGTAACCGTTCCGAAGTTTCGGAGGCGAATAAAGCACCACTGCTGATGAGAGTGGAGGTAAAACGGTCTATCAGTGCATAACTAAATCGAATCACTACGTAAGTGCCTAATGCTACAATCCCCAATCTCAGAGGAATTTGAGCAGCTGAGAGAATTCCTAATTGCAGAACTCTGGTGTAGGGAAATAAACCCAAAATCATAAATGTACCACCACCCCAAATTCCAGCTTGAGTTAGCTGAAATAGGCGTTTTTTGACTTCGTGTAAATGCCGATGTTGCTGTTGATTTAGTTGTGTGGTGATTGGTTGGGTTTGGCGAGAAGTCGGGAGGTTAGGCTGTTTGACATTATGTTGAGAACGACGTTGCCAACGATATACACCCCAACTAGCAGCCATCATTGCCAGGGCGATCGCAGCTGCTATTTTCCCTTGGTCAATTAAAAATTGCGTATTCCGTTCTTGTTTTGCCCTTTGTAAGGCTTCTTGTAATGTATCTACTATTTGATTGGCTGAAAGGGTGGCATCTTCCTCACGCAGTCTCGCGTCTTCGGAAGTTACGGTCATCAGGTATTGACCGTTGATAGTAATTACAGGTGCTTCGTTAACTTTTTCTACCTGAACATTGACTGATTGTGCAGCTGAACGCAGGTAATTTTGGCTAATTTCATCCAAGTTTTGTTGAATATTTTGCGATCGCTCTGGAAAATTTATTCTAGTTGCTGCTATTTGGAACAACCTGCGACCGTCTAAATAGATCCAGCCTGTGACAATTCTATTATCTGAATCTTTACTTACACTACTAGGAGTTGGCAAGCTAGGTAAAAAGGGAATTTGGGCTGTAGCTTTGGGTACAGAGACAACAGCGATCGCCATTGAACTCATTAGCGCCAAAAATTGATAGCGCACTCCAACACCTCCTTGCTTAACATCTTTTATCAAATACCCGCTAAGTTATCCTCCACAATAAATTTAAGTAAATGTACCTATCTAAAGTTTAATTTGTCCTTTCAGGTAGATGTGTTTAATTTTCTTGCTTATCTATCTTTAGGCAGATGACATCATACGTTGTTTATTGTGAGCAATAACTACAGGAATTTTTGATATTACTCTGATCAAGGATAAATGAATTTTGGGCATTGGGCATTGGGCATTGGGCATTGGGCATGGGGAATGGGGAATGGGGAATGGGTAATAATAATTTCCCTTTTTTCCTTTTCCCCTTTCCCTTTCCCCCTCATCCCCAGTCCCCTCCTTGTTGACATTCCCCCCGATGAAAAGTCAAGCTAGTTTAAAGAGCCATTGACTTGGTTTGGAGATTACAGCCAAAAATGGCAAGTCGTGGAATAATCTAGTACAGTACGTAAGAGATTGCGTACCTTTTTTGACTTTTTAGAGGACATTTTTGATGACCGCAACTTCTCCCCGATTAAAGCACGAGGTTAAAGACCTCGCCCTCGCTCCCTTGGGAAGACAGCGCATTGAATGGGCTGGACGCGAAATGCCAGTTTTACGGCAAATCCGCGATCGCTTTGCTCAAGAAAAACCCTTTGCTGGGTTGCGCCTAGTGGCTTGTGCTCACGTAACTACAGAAACCGCACATCTAGCGATCGCTTTGAAAGCTGGTGGTGCAGATGCAGTGTTAATTGCTAGCAATCCTCTTTCAACTCAAGATGACGTAGCTGCTAGCCTCGTCGTTGATCACGAAATTCCTGTTTTTGCCCAAAAAGGCGAAGATAACGAAACTTATAACCGTCACGTCCAAATTGCCCTTGACCATCGTCCCAACATCATTATTGATGATGGTAGTGATGTGGTTGCCACCCTCATTCAGCAACGCCAACATCAAATTGCCGATTTAATTGGCACCACTGAAGAAACTACAACGGGAATTGTGCGGTTACGCGCCATGTTCAAAGATGGCGTTCTCACCTTCCCCGCAGTGAATGTCAACGATGCTGACACCAAGCATTTCTTTGATAACCGCTACGGTACCGGACAATCTACCTTAGATGGGATTATCCGTGCAACCAATATTCTGCTAGCTGGTAAAACCATTGTTGTTGTTGGTTACGGCTGGTGTGGTAAAGGTACAGCACTCCGCGCCCGTGGTTTAGGTGCAAATGTGATTGTGACCGAAATCGACCCCATTAAGGCAATTGAAGCTGTAATGGATGGTTTCCGCGTTCTGCCTATGTCAGAAGCTGCACCTCAAGGTGACTTGTTTATCACAGTTACAGGTAACAAGCACGTAATTCGTGGTGAACATTTCGACGCGATGAAAGACGGCGCGATCGTCTGTAACTCCGGTCACTTCGATATTGAACTTGACCTGAAATATTTAGCATCTCAAGCTAAAGAAGTTAAGCAAGTACGCCCCTTCACTGAAGAGTATAAATTGCCAAGCGGTAAATCAGTGATTGTTCTAGGCGAAGGACGCTTGATTAACCTAGCGGCTGCGGAAGGACACCCCAGCGCCGTTATGGATATGAGCTTTGCTAACCAAGCTTTAGCTGTGGAATACCTAGTGAAGAACAAAGGTAAACTCGAACCAGGTTTACACTCAGTTCCTAGAGAAGTAGATGAAGAAATTGCCCGCCTGAAATTACAGGCTTTGGGAATTAACATTGATACCCTCACAGCAGACCAAATTGAGTACATCAATTCTTGGACTTCTGGAACCTAAAGTACACCCTCGAATTGAAGGGTAATTAGCATAACTTAGGTTTTTTGTGGGATGGGCAATTGCCTATCCCATTTTTACTAGAAGTGAAGTGCCAAAATTCTTAATAGAGAAATGGCGATCGCGGAGATATCATCCAATACTTGTCGGTTAAGGGGAAGGGAAAAGGGGCAAGAAAAACCTTTAACCCTTACCCTTTCACCTTTTCCCCAAAGTAAATTCCGAGTTGAAAATCCTTAACCGAGCAATATTGAGATACCATCAACTCAAATGCGTTGGCCTAGCCAGCCGCAAGCATCGCGGCTGCAACTTGACAAAAAAGCTGATAAATTTATGATTTTACCAAGATGCAGCTAACGCATATTCAATATTTCAAGTCAAAATCATAGAAGAGAGTTAGCATTGCAGGTCACTACCATTAGCTACTGGCAACAAATACTAAAGTAATCATGACCAAACCTATTTCTGAGAATTTTGATGAATCGCATTACCAGCCTGAACCACCAGAACAGTTCTTTCCTGCTCAACATCTCAAAGTCTACCAAACAAGCCCTACAGAGCAACTATTAATTTGCGAATGTCAGAAATGCCAAGCACCACTGTCTATTGAAGTGGTTTTTATGACACCCCAAAACTCAAAGCCTCGTCCCAAAGGTAAAACCGACAGCAAACCAGATAACAGAGCGCAATGTCCTAATTGTGGGCAAATTCCTATTTATTTAGAAAGCTGTATTGTCAAATCAGTCAATCAATTACCGACTTCACCGTGGCAAAAAAGTGAAAGTTAGATATCAGCAGCGAAAAATTTATGATGAATGAGTTAGAAATCAAAACTTTTTGCATCAACCAATTCTTATGCTGTAACTAAATGTTAATCATCATCATCATCCTGTTCTTCAGTGATGATTAACTCCTGACTTTTGCCCTTTTTATTTTGACTACCTAGGCTAACGAAGGAGCGATTGAGCTTTTTAACTCCACTCAGCGTAATCAGCGTTAGCAACCCTCCTAATAATCCCATTTGCCACAAACCACAGCCAATTGCTGCACCCAATCCTGCTGAAGTCCAAACACAGGCGGCTGTGGTTAAGCCTCGAACTTTTGGCACATGAGATTTTCTGGGAGATTCTTGCAGAATTAATCCAGCACCCAGAAATCCTACACCTGTGGCTACACCCTGAATTGTACGACTTAAGGCATTGGTAGCTGCATAAGGGCTGTCACCTTCAGCTTGTAACGGGATCATCACGAATAATGCTGCGCCCATACTTACCAACATAAAAGTTCTCATGCCAGCAGGTCTACCTCCTTGCTGACGGTTCAAGCCAATCATGCAGCCTACTAGAAGCGCCATCGCCAGTCTAAATGCTATATGTGGCCAATCATTGGCAGTAATAAACATTGATCCCATTGATTTATCACTCCTCACAATAGAAGGAAATTTTCTGCCTCTTGTCAGTAGGCTCAAGGCTCAATAAAGTTTTCCGTAAAACTTGAGTTTTTAAATTGTAATTAGTTTAACAACATAAAATCAATAAAGTTACCGTATTTACATCAATAGGGAACACACACTTGATTAAAAATAGTTCTAAGGAAGAATTGACAACTCAATACTGAGAAAAAAAAGTCGCAATAATTTCGCAACCAGTACATCATTACGAAAAATCTCAACTCGCCTTTAATTGTCCAAACCTACAGCTTGGAACCTTACCAGAATGGTTATGTGCTGATGATGGAAGATTTTGGTGAGATTTTTCTGAAACAATGGAGATGACAGCAAACATAAAAATCTCTACAGCAGTTTTTAGTTTTAGCGATCGCTTGCCAAATCATCACAGAAAAACATGGCGGAACTTTGACTGTAATTTCCAGCCTATGTCAGAGAAGAAAATTTGCGATCGCTTTACCGATTCATGCTTAATCAACTAACAATACTCGTTCTTGATTCTGGCAGTTCCAAAACGGTTATTTAAACCAACTTTAAAAAAGAATGCGACAGCTTGTAGGGGCATTGCCTTGCCTTCTAAAATATATTGATGTGTCGCCAACATTATTTGAATTGGTATAACTTTGATTTTTCATCAATCAAACTAATTAAACTTTAATAACTTTCTGAAAAAATGGGTAACACATCGTTTACGATTCAGATATTTTGCGCTAACAATAACAATACAAAATAATTTTGGTCTGGTTCAATGTGGACAAAGCTGAGACAGGTGCTTTGGCAATGGCGTAGCTTATTGATTATTACTCCTAGTGTTACCGGATTGATTATCTTACTACGCTTTTCTGGTTTACTTCAGTTCTTGGAATGGGCAGCATTCGATCAATATATACGTTTACGTCCGCAAGAATCCCGTGACGATCGCATTGCGATTGTGGGTATTGATGAAACAGATTTACACGAGCTGATTGGTCAGGACTATTTACCAGATAAGCTTTTAGCTCAGTTACTTGTAAAACTACAACAGAGAAAGCCAAGAGTTATTGGTCTTGATATTTATCGCGATTTACCTGTAGACCCAGGACACGCAGATTTAACTAAGGTTTATCAAAGTTATCACAATATAATTGGTATCCAACAAGTAATTGGTGCAGGCGTTCCGCCTTCTCCTTTGTTGAAAGCTAAGGGACAAATAGGCGCTAATGGTTTACTGATTGATCCAGATGCGAAAGTGAGGCGTGGGTTTTTATCGATTAGCGATCGCCAAGGGAAAAAGATTTGGAGCTTTGGCATGATGCTGGCTTTACGATATTTACAGCCAGAAGGAATTAAGCCGCCAGAAATTGATGCACCTATATATCGCTTGGGAAAAACTACATTTCCAGCCTTTGCTGCAAATGATGGTGGTTATGTAGGCGCTGATGCTACAAGATATCAGATTTTATTAAACTATCGCGGGCCGAAACAGTCCTTTGAATTGGTTTCCATGTCAGATATTTTGCTTAATCGCTTACCTCCTGATTGGGGACGCGATCGCATTATCTTAATTGGTAATGTAGGGGAAATTTTTGAGGATTTCGTCTTTTCTCCCTTTAATAGTGGTTTTCCTCTCGGTTTTGAACACACCCCTAGAGTAGAAATCCACGCCAATCAGATTAGCCAAATTCTGAGCAGTGTACTCGATCAGCGTCCTTTAATTAAAACTTGGGCGGAACCATTAGAATGTTTGTGGATTTTATTCTGGTCTGGATTAGGTGCTACCTTAATTTGGCAATTACGATACACAGGGGGAATGAGCAAAGTCTCATTACCTAAAGTCTTGGCTCCGGTGATCGCCGCAGGTGGGTTAGTAGGTTTTTCTTATACTGCATTTTTAGCCGGCTGGTGGATACCAGTGATACCAGCATTATTTGCTTTAGCTGGAAGTGCGATCGCAGTTACGGCTTATTTTGCGCGTATGGCTGGTTCTATACGTAAAACCTTTGGTCGTTACCTAACTGATACAGTAGTTGCTAATTTACTAGAAAATCCCCAAGGTTTGAAGTTAGGTGGCGAACGGCGGAATATCACCATTCTCACTTCAGATATTCGTGGTTTTACAGCCATATCCGAACGCTTACCCGCCGAAGAAGTAATTAAAATTATCAATCTCTACTTGGGATACATGGCTGATGTCATCACCCAGTACCAGGGAACCATTGATGAGTTCATGGGGGATGGAATTTTAGTACTGTTTGGCGCTCCCACCCATCGCGAAGACGACGCAACCAGAGCGATCGCTTGTGCTGTAGGAATGCAATTAGCGATGCAGGCTGTTAACGAAACCATGAAACAACAAGGATTACCTAATTTAGAAATGGGGATTGGCATTAATACTGGTGAAGTTGTCGTTGGTAATATTGGCTCTGAGAAACGTAGCAAATATGGAATTGTAGGCGACCAAGTTAATCTCACATATCGCATTGAATCTTACAGTATTGGCGGGCAAATATTGATTTCCGAATCTACTTTCAAAGCGGTAGAAACAATATTAAAGATTGATGGGCAAAAACAAGTCCAACCAAAAGGTGTGCAACAACCCATCACAATTTATGAGATTGGCGGTATAGGTGGAAAATATAATCTTTACCTCCCTCAAGAAGAGGAGATATTTTTAAATTTAACTGAAGAAATTCCTCTACAATATACAGCTTTGGATGGCAAACATCTTGATGGTACTATCATGCAGGGAAAGGTAAGCAGACTTTCATTAAAGGGTGCAGAAATCTATATTATTCAAGATGAAATTTCTCATGTATTAGCACCTCTAACAAATATCAAGCTCAACTTACAAATGCCTAATACTGAAATATTCAGCGAAGATATTTATGCCAAAGTTTTAGAGCAATCAACAGATAATAGCTTTTATATTCGCTTTACCAATAGACCACCAGAGGTAGAGAAGCAGTTAAGCATCATCTACCAAAACTTGCACAAGCAATCGTGAATTATAAATAACTATACTTCAGTTAAGAAAAATAATTGCTAACAAAACCAAAAAACTAGTACAACAAGGCAAAAGGCAAAAGTCAAAAGTCAAAAGTCAAAAGTCAAAAGTCAAAAGGCAAAAGTCAAAAGTCAAAAGTCACAAGTCAAAAGTCAAAAGGCAAAAGGCAAAAGTCAAAAGTCAAAAGTCAAAAGTCACAAGTCAAAAGTCACAAGTCAAAAGTCACAAGTCAAAAGTCACAAGAAGAATACTTATACCACAAGCCTTTTAGCAATTACAGATAATCTGTTTCTCTTACAAAGTTTGGCGGGACGGAAACCGACACCGCCAACTTTGCGCTATTTACGCCTACTTGTACTAGTTACCCAACAAAAAAACAGAACAATAATTTTGGAGGGGGTTTGGGGGACGCAACCGTCACCCAATCGGGGGTTTGGGGGAGAATCCCCCAATTGATCTGGCTTTTTGAATAAGTGACAAATCAATCACTAATGAGCCAAGCATATTGAATTAGAAATTTATCATACAAATACCAATTTTGGCACAGATACTGGTCGCGATCGCTTCATTGCTCAAGCCACAAATTGCAATTTATTGTATTTACCAACAGATATCAATTATTACCCAAAACTATGTCACCACGCTTCACCCAACTGTGTGAAAAACAATTCAACCAAGTGGATGACCTCAGTGTGGGAGGGTGAATTTTGTCAAAAAGAGGATTCTAGTAATAGAGAACATTGATTGCACTTAACTCTAGTGCGGAGAAATTATGAAACTACTCAAAGCTTTGGCAGCTTCTGCCGTTGTTGTTTCTTCTGTTGTCCTCTCCGCTGGAATTGCTTCTGCTCAAACAGCTGGTACTAACAGCAATTACATCGGTGTTGGGATTGCCGCTGGCGCAACAAGCGGCGGACAAGGAAATGATGATGCTCAATTTGGTGGTAACGTGCAAGGACGGGTAACTATGCCCAGAACACCTGTATCGCTTCGGGGTTCCGTCCTGTTTGGTGGTGATGCCACTGCAATTATGCCTATAGTTACTTATGATGCGCCCATCGCCAAAAATACGAACGTTTACTTCGGTGGCGGATACTCGTTTGTCACCGATGAAGGTAAAAACACCCCACTAGGTAATCAAAATGCACCCGTAGTTACCTTAGGTGCAGAATCACAAGTTGCCAATAACGTCATCGTCTATGGCGATGCTAAATGGGGTATTGACGCTTACAGAAACAGTGATGCCGATGCCGTTAGCTTCCAAACTGGAATAGGTTATAGATTCTAATGGATGGGGCATAGGGCATAGGGCATGGGGCATTGGTAATGGGTAATGGGTAATGGGTAATCGGCATTTCTTCCTCATCTCCCTCATCTCCCTCATCTCCCTCATCTCCCCAATCCCTAGTCCCCAGTCCCCAATCCCCAATCCCTACAGCGCATTAATAAACTGCTTTACCTTATCCACTAGCGGCTGATATTCGATTTCCTGGGCTAACTCTTGAGCATTGAGGTAGCAGGATAGCGCTAATTTTTTACGTCTTCTGGTGGCGTAAAGGCTACCCATATTCAAGAGAGTCGAACTTTCTCCTAAGCGATCGCCTAGTTCTTGATAAATTGCTATAGCTTGCTTGTAATATTTGAGTGCTTGAGCATGGTTTGCAATGCTGTTGTAGGTAAAACCAAGGTTATTCAAAGTTGTGGCTTCACCAGAGAGGTCTTTGAGTGCCCGACGTGTTAACAGCACTTGATAATACAGTAATAGCGCTTGTTTGGGTTGCCCTAAATCACTATATATAGAGGCAATATTATTCAAGGTAGTCGCTTCGCCAACTATATTTTTAACAGCTTTTTGAATTGGTAATGCTGCTTGGAAATATTCTAGTGCTTGCTGTTGCTGACCTAAAGCACTGTAGGCGAACCCAATGCCATTTAAGGTTGTTGCTTCACCAGAAAAGTCTCCTAGCAAGCGACGCATAGCCAAAATTTGGTTTTGCAGCAATAGCGCTCTTTTTGGTTCTCCCAATCTGGTGTAAACCAGTGCTACATCATTGAGAGTAGAAACTTCACCTTGAGCATCTTCTAATTGCCGGAAAATTTGCAGTGCTTTTTCAAAAGATGCTAAAGCTAGGGAAAACTTGCCTATGCGACTGTAGGTAGAACCTAAATTGCTGAGTGCGGTAGCCTCGGCTCGCACATTCCCAAATTCTTGAGCCAAGGTTAATGCTTCATTAAAACAATTCAATGCTTTATCAGGTTGCCAGCAACCGAGGTGAGCCAGTCCAATGTCATTTAATGCATAACCTTCTCTGGCGCGATCTGGAATGATTCGAGCCAACTTTAAATTTTCGGTTGCAAGTACAAGATATTCTTGAAATTCTCCTCGCTTGTAATAGCGGGTTGCTTCATCACGACGTTGTTCCCACTCGGTGACTGGATTTGAAGGTTGCGACATCTGACCTCGGTTGCACTAAAAGTAAATAGGCAGGTTTGCTAGGGCCGTTGCATTTGGAATTAACCCTTCTCAGGTGATAATTTCCAAATAGGAGATAAACAATATTCTCTATCTTTAGATATAAGACGTAAATAGAGTGAATATAGTATAATAACTAACTTAAAAATCTACCTCAGAGAAATCCTGTAGTTATTAAGTTGAGTGCTGTAGTTGAAGTAATGAAGAGAATTACAGTCACTAAAGTTAAGGAAATATTAAGACTTTAAAGCAAGATACTGCTGATTTTTCGCGATCCCTCATATCTATCGAAGAGTTAATTTGGGCACAGATGCGATCGCTTTTTCTCTGTTATCAAACTCAATATACAGAGAAGCCTAAGATTATCTAGTAGCAAATTTAACTAAAAAACCTGAATTTAACCTTGGCAAAGCTGATCAGGAACTTTAAAAGCTTTGTCAAAATCTCATAACTTATAACCATTTAATTTATTTATATGCGCTTAGGTATTATTGTTAGTGCTGGATTAGTAAGTACAGGGCTATTACTGGCTTTGGGTTTAAACAAACCAGCAATATCTCAATCTCCAACACAGATAGCTCAGACATCCGCGATCGCTAACACAAACTTACAGGAATTTAGACAGAATCGCCGGGTATGGAGTCAGCAAAGAATCCGCAACTATCGCTACAAAGTTAGTAGAAGTTGTTTCTGTACAGAAGAAGCTAGAGGCCCAGTAGTAATTGAAGTGCGTAACGGGCAAACAACTTCAATTACCGATAAAAATGGTAAAAAAGTTAATCCCGAGCTATTCCAGGAATACAGTACAATGCCCAAGGTATTCAATGTCATTCGGGATGCGATCGCCAAAAAAGCATCCAACATGGCTGTAAACTACAATAAAAAACTCGGCTACCCTACCCAAATTGCTATCGATTACGAGCGTCAGATAGCCGATGAAGAGTTATATCTCACAATTGAAGATTTCAAAGAAATTAAATAATGGGCATAGAGCATAGGGCATTGGGCATGGGTAATGGGTAATTGGTAATAGGAATTTCTTCTTCATCTCCCCATCCCCAATCCCCAGTCCCCAATCCCCATTACCCCCCCCAGAGGGGGCCCCGAGTTCCCCAATCCCCAGTCCCCAGTCCCCAATCCCCAGTCCCCAATCCCCAATCCCCAACCTACTCCACCTGCTGCCACAAACTTTGGTAGCCAGTCACCAATCGGCTACCATCTTTGAAGACATGAATTTCTATCTGGTCGCTAGCCCAGGTAATTTTGTCTTGGAAAGCAGGATTAAAGATGTTAACTCGTTGATTGCTGGATGAGACTGGAGAAGTAGGAGAATGAATCGCCAAAGATTCTACAAATGGCCCATCAATCAGAATATCTAGCTGCTCTAATAAATCTTGCGAACCTGGGGGAGCAGATTCCGATTGCAGCTGCTTTAAGGTAAAGCCAGTAAATGACATCACGTTTAATCCAGCAGCTTTCAGCTTACGTGCTAAAGATGCCAATGCAGGTGCTTGCCAAAAGGGTTCGCCGCCAGAGAAAGTTACCCCTGTGTTGCGCGGCTTTTTCAAAATATTTTCAGCAAGGGTATCAACGGATATCAATTGGTTGACCTCGAATGACCAAGATGCTGGATTAAAACAGCCAGGACATTCGCGGGAACAACCTTGCACCCAAACAACAGCACGACAACCAGGCCCGTTAACTTCAGATTCATCAACGTAGCCCATAATATTAAGATGCTCAGGGGGAATTTCCATAAGTTGTTGCGATGGGTGATTTGGTTGGGATTCCATCTTTTTCCTCCTTTGAAGCTTTAGCTGTTAAATCAACTCATAACTGACTATTCGCTCCGTAGAGACGCGATTTATCGCGTCTCTACAGGATTTAAATGTCAATCGATTGGTTTTATCCGAACCCTATTGTCCCCACTCCCAATACTGCTCGGTTAAGGATTGTCAACTCTTAATTTGGTTTGGGGAAAAGGTGAAAGGGTAAGGGTTAAAGGTTTTTTCTTGTCCCTTTTCCCCTTCGCCTTTTGCCCTTAACCGACAAGTATTGTCCCCACTCCTGACTCAGCACTCTTGTACAGACGGGATTAATCGCGTTTCTCTAAACCAGCACAGCCATTCCTGGATAACGCACCGGGATTTTTATTGCATTGTGAATTTGATTAGCTAATGAAGCTAAGACGCTTGTGCTGACACATCTGAGATTTTGAACGAGGTAAGGGGCGGGTTGGAGAATATCGTTACCGCGTGCGTCTAATTGGCGTACCAAAACACGGGGACGGGAAGGAATATTGAGTTGGACTTCATCTGGTTGCAAAATATGAAGGATTTGGATGTAATCCATCACCCTTTCTGGTGTCCAAGGAGACAAGATCATGGTTTGAATAGCCAAATGTCCTGAATATTCCTGACGAAATTGCTCGATTCCTGCCACAAGGTTTGGTAGATTAATTGTCTCTACACAGCGATTGACTTGCTGCAATTGATTTGACGAAATGGCATCTAGTTTTGCAGCGACTGTATCTGCCATGATCAAATCCCTACGCACTTGGGGATCGGATAGCAAGGTGCTATTAGTCAGAACCACAGTGGGCTTTTTGGTAATTCTTTTGACAACACCGATAATTTTCTCTAAATTCAGGGCTAGTGTTGGTTCGCCACTACCACTGAGGGTGACTGTATCTACATTATCTAGTGATACAGTCTGCAACTCATCAACAATTTGAGATGTTGGGACAAAAATTTGGCGTTCAGTCGTCAGGGCTTCAATTTTTCCCAACTGGCAGTAGATGCAGTGAAAGGAGCAGGTAGATTTTGAACCAATAGGATCGATGCCAAGCGATCGCCCAAATCGCCATGATTCTACTGGCCCATAGACAGAAGCACAGGATGGATATTGTTTATATGCTGTAGCACTCATACTTGCTCCTTCATAAAATCAAACATACACTGGTATCAAAAAACAATCTAAAAATTTGGATTTAACACAAATTTAAATCTAGAAGTTGAGGAACTTGTGAGGTTAGCTAAAAAGGATGTACCCCTACGCTTAAGCAAGCTACGCGGAGCGTCTTTGCAGGAGAAGGTTGAACAAAATTAATTCTTTGACTATTGGCTCTTGTACAGACGCGATTAATCGCGTCTCTCCAACTCTTGACTCTTTGAAATCAAATAAAAAATCAATATGGCAATTAATATTCAGGAAATCAAAATTTTGGTGGTTGAAGATCAGCCAGAAGATTTAGAATTTTTAGCAGATATTCTTTGCTGTCAAGGGTATCAAGTTAAAAGCGTCAATTCGGGAAAACTCGCAATTAGTCAGGTAAATGCTTTTCAACCTGATTTAATTCTGTTAGGTTTAATGATGCCAGAGATGGATGGATATGAACTTTGGCAATATCTATTATATGAAAAGACTACACAAAATATTCCGATAATTTTCCTGAGCTATCCAGAGGAATTCTTTAAAAAATTTAAATCCTATGAAATAGGTACTGTTGATTATATTGCTAAACCCTTACTCTTAGAAGATGTTGTCTTACGGGTCAAGAATCGACTTACTCTGGAAAACCTCAAACAGCGATTAACAGCTAAAAATCCTCATCTAATAGCAGAAAAGCATGATTTACAACACAGCAACATATATATAGATGCGATGTTGCATAGTGCTAAGGTAGGCATTTGTCTGACTGATGAAAATGGATATTTTTTAGAGGTAAATCCTACCTACTGTCAAATGTATGGATTTACCAGTGAAGAACTAATTGGTCAACAATTTACCCTACATTATGCAAATTTAACAGCTGTTGCTAAATCTAATTTAATTCAGCAATATAAAAATTTTATTGTTAATGCGACTCAGTCAGAAAAAAGAGAATTTATTATTACCCGTAAAGATGGTTCGCGCTTACCTGTAGAAATGACTCAGGTAATTGGGCAACAGGATGATGGTAAATATTTTGTAGTCACCACATTCACAGATATCAGCGATCGCCAAGTTGCACAAGCTGCCCAAAAATCTCGCGAACGTTATTTAGAAGCTTTACTAGAAATTCGACGCAAATTATCTACTTTTGATGGCAATAAAAAATACTACGGCGAAATTGTCCAAATTTTGGGGATAGCCGCAAAAGTCAGTCGTGTATATATTTTTGAAAATCATCATGCAGCCGGAGGTGGTTTAGTGATGAGCCAATGTGCTGAATGGTGCGCGCCAGGAATTCAGCCGAAAAATCATAACCCTGCGCTACAAAGCGTTGCTTATGATAAGTCGTTTCCACGTTGGGCTACCTTATTATCACAAGGCGAAATGATTTCCGACATTGTGGCGGAATGTCCGGAGTTAGAACGGGAGATTTTAGCTAATCAGGGAGTTTTATCAATTCTGGTTCTCCCGATTTTTGTCAAAGGTGAGTTTTTCGGTTTCATTGGCTTTGATAACTGTGTCGCCGCTCGTTTTTGGGAAACTGCGGAAGTCTCACTTTTACAAGCCACCACTGCAGCTATTGCTGTTGCTCATGAGCGAGCGCAACTATTAGAAACAGAAAAACAAGCACGTGCAGAATTAGAAAAGCAAAATCGCCAACTCCAGCAGCAAATTCGTATCAGCGAAGCTTCGCGGAAGGCGCGCCTGTTTGCTCTTAAAGCTAGTGAAGGTAAATATCGTCACCTAGTTGAGACTTCCCAAGATATCATTTGGTCTGTGGATATAGAAGGATTAATTACTTTTATTAATCCGGCGGTGAGAAAGTTATATGGTTACGAACCCCAAGAGATGATTGGGCGGGCGTTTACTGATTTTATTTTGCCTAGCCAAGTGACGCAGATGCAGGAAGTGTTTCTGCGTCTTCTCAATGGCGAGTCGATTTTCCAGCATGAAACTATTTGTAGTACGAGAGATGGTAGTATTCTGTATCTGATGCTGAATGCGATCGCTCTACATAATGATGAGGGCGAAGTTGTTGGCATCACTGGTACAGCTAGTAATATTACGCAGCGCAAACGCGCCGAACAAGCATTACAATCCAGTGCAATTAAGCTGCGTCAGCATAATTTAGTACTTACAGAACTCGCCACCAATCAGGTGCTTTATCAAGGCGACTTAAAAGCAGCTGTGAGTCTGATTACAGAAGTAGGGGCAAAAAATATTGCGGTGGAACGAGCCAGTGTTTGGCTATATACAGAAAACGAGACAATTTTGCAGTGCATAGATTTATTTGAGCAAAGCCAAGATCAACATAGCGAAGGATTTTCCCTCATTACCGCCGATTATCCGGCTTATTTCCAAGCTTTGCATCAAAACCAACTAATTGTAGCCCATGATGCCTGTAACGATCCGAAAACTCAAGAGTTATCTCAGTCTTACTTAACTCCTTTAAATATTACTTCCATCCTTGATACACCCATCCGACTAGGGGGAAAAACTGTTGGTGTTTTATGCTTGGAATCTGTATTAATTGCTCATCATTGGACACAAGAAGACCAAAATTTTGCCCGTTCCTTGGGAAATTTAGTCTCTTTAGCCCTAGAAGCAAGAGAACGCCGACGCGCGGAAACCGCACGCCGCATTTCCGAAGAAAAGTTAGGTTCGGCTTTTCGCTCATCTCCTGACCCGATTAGTCTCAGTATTATTCCGGAGATGCGCTATATCGAAGTTAACGATAGCTTTTGTTCATTTTTTGGTTATTCCCACGGTCAAGTCATTGGACATACTAACCAAGAATTGCAGATTTGGGTAAATCCAGAAGAATATGCTTATCTTCAGCAAATTTTGCGCCAAACAAAAGCAATTCGTAACCATGAAGTTGATGTCCGTACTGCTACAGGTGAAGTGAAAACTACCTTGTTCAGCGCGGAAATGATTGAAATTGATGGGCAACAGTACATACTGGGTACAGCTAAAGATATCACTGAGCGTAAACAAGCTGAAAACGAAAGCCGTTTATTGTTGTTAACTACCCAAGCGATAACTCGCGCCATTGATGTAAACACAGCTTTAGTGGTGATTCTGCGCTTAATTTGCCAAAATATCGCCTGGGATTTTGGCGAAGCTTGGATACCGAGCGATGATGGCAAAATTTTAGAACATACTCTCAGTTGGTACGGTGAAGATAGCAGCTTAGAAGAATTTGGGTTAGAAAGTAAAACTATTAGCTTAAATCTGGGCGAAGATTTGCCAGGGCGAGTTTGGCAACAGAAACAGGCAGAATGGTTAGAAGATGTGTCTGGTGTCACACAGCCTGTTTTTTTGCGATCGCCACAAGCAGCTAGGGTAGGATTAAAAGCTGTGTTTGGTGTGCCAATTTTAGCTAGCAACAAAGTCCTAGCAGTTTTGGCCTTTTTTAAAAGCAGCTCGGTACAAGTTGATAAGCGGTTGCTATTGCTAGTATCTGCAGTTGCAGCCCAGTTAGGGGGATTAATTCAGCGCAAACAAGTAGAAGCAGCCCATAGAAAGAGCGAAGAACGCTTGCAATTAGCCCTAGAAGCCAGCGATTTGGGATTGTGGGATTGGAATCTCACCAGTAACAAAATTTATCGTGACTGGCGCTGGAAGAAAATGCTGGGCTATGAAGAACATGAAATTGAAGATAATGTCCAAGCTTTTGAACAATTAGTCCATCCCGAAGATTTACCTTTAGTTAACGCAGTTTTAGCGCAGCATTTGCAAGGTGTCAGCCCAATCTATGAAGTAGAATTTCGGATGCGCTGCTCTTCCGGTACTTGGAAGTGGATTCAAACTCGCGGGCAGATTTTTGAGCGTGATGAACAAGGTGTACCACTGCGAATGACAGGTACAAACAAAGACATCACTCAACGTAAAGCCTTAGAAAAAGAAATCGCCCTGAGAGAAGCGCGCCTCAATGCCTTTTTCTCTGGTGCGCCTGTGGGTATGAGTATTTTAGATAATCAACTGCGGTTTGTGCAAATCAACGAATTACAGGCAGATATTAATGGATATCCGCAAACAGACCACATTGGTAAGACTATTCAGCAAATTATTCCCCATATTGCCCCTGTGGTTACTCCATATTACGAGCAGGTGCTATCAACTGGGAAACCAATTCTCAACATAGAAGTCAGCAGCCCTGCACCCCAGCAACCAGATACGGTGCGTCACTTCTTGATTTCCTATTTTCCCATTCCCGGTGAAGACGATCGCCCTTCTGGTGTGGGTACAGTCATGGTAGAAATTAGCGATCGCAAATATGCAGAGCAAAAATTGCGTTTAGCTAACGAACGCTTACAATATCTCCTGACTTCTAGCCCTGTGGTGATTTATAGCTGCAAAACCTCTGGGGATTTTGGCACTACTTTCATGAGTGAGAACGTGAAGAAAATGCTCGGCTATGAAGCGCGAGAATTTCTGCAAGATTCGAGTTTCTGGTTGCGTTACGTCCACCCAGAAGATGTGGAATCTATCTTGAAAAAGTTTTCTGAGCTGTTTGAGCAGGAGTATCGGTCTTACGAATACCGCTTTTTACACGCTGATGGGACTTACCATTGGATATACGAGCAAGTACGGTTAATCCGCGATGAGGCTGGGAACCCGATTGAGTGTGTGGGTTATTTAGCAGATGTCAATGTGCGGAAGTTAGCAGAATTAGGTTTGCAAGCCAGTCAACAACGATATCAACTGTTAGCAGAAGCCTCACCAGCTTGTATTTTCCACACCGATGTTGATGGCAATATTTTATATTTTAATCAACGCTGGAGTGAAATTACTGGGCTTTCCTTAGTCGAGTCTCTGGGTAGAGCTTGGGCAAAAGCCATGCATCCAGATGATTACGAGCTTGTGTTGTCAAGTTGGGATACATCTAGGGCAAACAAAAGTCCCTATAAAATGGAACATCGGTTTCTCAGCCCTGATGGTAAAATTATCTGGGTAATTTGTCAGGCATTGCCAGAAATCGGCGAAGATGGCGAAGTTAAGGGCTACATCGGTACAGTTACAGATATTACCGAGCGCAAGCTAGCAGAAGAAGCCTTACAAGAAAGTGCGGAACGGGAAAGAGCGATCGCCCAAGTTATTCAAAGGATGCGCCAAACCTTAGATTTAGAGACGATTTTCGCCGCCACCACCCAAGAATTACGACAAGTGCTAGACTGCGATCGCGTTGTGGTTTACCGTTTCCACCCCGATTGGACTGGTGAATTTGTCTCTGAATCGGTGGGATTTGGTTGGTCTTCGCTCTTAGAAGCACAAAAAAATGACCCCTATCTTACCGAAGGTGCTTTAGCAGAAGGGCGTTGTATTTGGACAATGTTGGATAGTCTACAGCAGGTGCGAGATTCAGATCTGAACACTATCCCAGAGATTGAGTATACCCAAGTTGCCAATTTTCGCTATGTTGCAGACATTGACAAAGTCAAATTTCAACCCAATTACATCAACTTTTTAAAGCGCCTGCAAGCTAAAGCTTATATTACTGTGCCTATTTTATGTGGCAATGAAGTGTGGGGATTATTAGCTAGTTACCAAAATTCTGTCCCCCGTCAATGGAAAACAGAAGAAATAAACATTGTTGTCCAAATTGGTAATCAGCTAGGAGTTGCTTTACAGCAAGCGCAATTACTAGCCCAAACTCAAAGTCAGTCACAAGCATTACAAGCAGCTGCGATCGCAGCTGATGCGGCTAATCGGGCTAAAAGTGAATTTCTGGCGAATATGAGTCATGAATTGCGAACACCACTCAACGCGATTCTTGGTTTCACCCAAATCATGACCCGCGAAAATACCTTATCCAGCGAACATCAGCAACACTTAGCAATTATTAATCGTGCTGGTGAGCATCTATTAAATTTAATTAATGACATTTTAGAAATGTCGAAAATTGAAGCTGGTAGAACGACTTTGAATGTCACTAGCTTTGATTTAATTCATTTATTAAAAAGCTTGGAAGATATGTTACATTTCCGGGCTGCTGCTAAGAACTTACAGTTGCTATTTGAATATGCTGATGATATTCCTCAATATGTGCAAACTGATGAAAGTAAATTACTGCAAGTTCTGCTCAATCTTTTAGGGAATGCTATCAAGTTTACTCATCAAGGTAGCGTCATACTGCGAGTAACATCGCAGCAGCAAGAGCAAAATTCAGACCATGTTACCCAAATTGTATTTGAAGTTCAAGATACTGGCCCCGGTATTGCACCCCAAGAAATTGATTTATTATTTGAAGCCTTTGGACAAACTGAAACTGGTAGAAAATCGCAACAGGGAACAGGACTCGGTTTAGCCATTAGCCGCAAATATGTACAATTAATGGGTGGAGATATTAGCGTTAGTAGCACTTTAGGCGAAGGAAGTAAATTTACTTTTGATATTCAAATTAACCTCGCTTCAGCTAGCGACATTCATCTCCAACCAACTAAATCCCCTGTTATTGGTTTAGCACCTCATCAAGAACAATATCGCATCTTAGTAGTTGATGATGCTAGAGAAAGTCGTTTATTGATAGTTGAGCTATTAACATTTATCGGTTTTGAGGTGCAAGAAGCTACTAACGGCAAAGAAGCGATCGCGCAATGGCAAGAGTTGCAACCACACCTAATTTTTATGGATATGCGGATGCCGATTATGGATGGCTACGAAGCCACAAAATTTATTAAAGCTTCCGAAAGCAAACTTTCTATACCTCAGCGTCGCACGATCATTATTGCCTTAACTGCCAATGCTTTTGAAGAACAACGCGGCGCTATGATTAAAGCTGGTTGTGATGACTTAATTAATAAACCCTTCCGCGAAGAAATTTTACTAGAAAAGCTGAGTACTTATTTAGGAGTCAAATATCTTTACCAGCAAGACAGCAATCAATTAGTCAAGGCGAAGCTTAATAAAAAAGAACAAATTCTCACTTCTACCGAATTACTACCTTTGTTATCGCAAATGTCACCGGAATGGCTCACCCAGCTCTACCATGCTGCGGCTCAGTGCAGTGATGGCATGATTTTAGACTTACTGGATCAGATTCCCACAGAAAATCCTGTTTTAAAAACCTTTTTAACTGATTTAGCAGATAACTTTCAATTTGAAAAAATTATGGAACTCGCAGAGCAACCAGATATTTTTTCATGAGATGAGGTAGATGAGGGAGCAGGGGAAGAATAAATTACCAATGCCCAATGCCCAATGCCCAATGCCCCAATACAATTTTTACACCCTGCCCAAGTATGAAAATCTACCCGCCTTATTCTCTACCTAAAATTTAAAAATCCCCGAAAACTATTTATATAGGTACTATTGCCAAATTTTTATAAGCAGATATACTGAATATATAGAGACTCAAAAAAACTCTCGCATCTACAAAAAAAGTGAGAAGCTAGCTACAAGATATAGCAGCTAGCTTCTAAGGGTATCTACCGTTTTTCGTCTTCAGCCGCTTACTGCTCCAGTTCTCATACTAAGTTTGTCATTTTTTTTTGTCAAGCTGTCATTTAATTAAGACAAAAAAAAATGTCTTGCATTTGTGACTTCATGAGAGAAAATAAAAGACAAGCGTAATATTCAGGATTTCGGTATATGACTGACAGAAGGCGTTCTGATGATTACAAGCAAATCAGCGGCTATATTCCCCTAGATTTAGCGCTGGAGTTCAAGAGCATCTGCGCTCGTTTGGGTATTTCCCAAAGCGATGCGATCGAAGAGATGGCCCATGAGTGGATAGCCCAAAAAACGGGTTCTCGCTCGAACAGTTCTCGAAATGCTGCTCCCAAAACCATTGCTGATTTAGTGCGAACCAATATGACAGAACTGAAACGCTGTGGAATAAAAAACTTATCAGCGTTAGCCAAGGGTGAAGTTTTACCTACACCAGGAGACTTTGCAATTATCACATCGGCTTTAGCCATCCCGGAGGAGGAAAGAGTAAAGATTTGGGAAGAAACTTTTAAATTGTCCGTATATCAAGATACTAGGGGTGTAAAAGTGTATAGAGATTCTGGAGGTGTCAAAGAAGATGAGTGTGAGTATTCTTAGAATCCTCAACTTACCGGGATGGAATTATAAAATGTCTTATGAAGGAGTTTCAATTGTTGCTCCTACTAAGCGTGATGCTACGCAGCTTGCTCAAAGCTACGGAGACGCTCTCAGTGAAACTGCATACAGAATTAATGGGAAAGTGCGGATTCGCTGGCGAGGTTGTAAGAACCCAATTGAATTTTTTGGGTGGATGGCGACGCAAGAACCGCCAACATCCGCAGAAACTGCGGAACGGATATTACAATATCAAGGTTCTGTGTTTTGTAGCCAGTTGCAAATACCGTCAGAATTGTTGTACCGCATGGTAGCTGCTGCAGAAAATGAGCGCCCTGTGAGTATCGTCAGACAAGATACTCGCAAGCAAATCATTGTTAATCAGCCAATGGCTGAGATGCTAGAGACACCACCAGAAATTGCGACTCAGAGGGTAATGACCCAATTTTGGCTACCTGAGGATTTAGCAGAACTGGAACAAAGGTTACATAATGATCGCCAGTTCACCTGGACATATTCTGCGGGATTGAATGAGCGCGCTTGGGCGATACTCACCACTCAATTCGAGGCTTTTGAGGTTGATGGTATTTGGTATAGACAGGGAACCTGTTTATCAACGCCTCAACTTGTGCCGATTCCACCAGGGGTATTGGAACAGGCTTAAATAAATAATTTGACTCCTTCAAGAATTTAAAAATCATCAGGTGCGTCCTTTCTTTTGCAATTTCAGGGTGCGCTCCTTCAAAATTTGCGATATTAAATTTTGCGAAAAGTTGCAAGGAGGGTTTCCCTACGTAGCAAACTTTTCAAGACGGATTTTGGAGGAAAATTTGTGAAATTAAATAATACAGAATTTAATTAATAATTCCTGCAATCATTCTCGAGTAATTGAGATTTTGGACTATTATTAGCCCTCTTATGTCACTTGCGGAAAACAATAATCGGAGCGAAACTCTGAAACTTTGATTTGATAAAGTTTTGAGCTTTTATTTTCTAACAGAAACTAAAATTTATAGCCAAAAACTGAAAAGTAAAACTCTCAAAGGCTTTCAGGCATTGGTTTCTCCCAAAGTGACAGAACAGGGTTAGTCACATGTTTTTTTCAAAACCTCATTCCTCATCCCAAAAGTATCTTATTTACCACTTCCAAGGGCGGAATCTAGGTTTCAGATTTAGATTCGTTATCTGATGTGGTTTGTAATCCTTTTAGCTGTGATTGTGCATCTTTATAGCTATCTTGATCGCCTCTTTGCTTAAATAATTTTGCGGCTTGCTGAAAATCTGCGATCGCGCCTTTTTTCTCCCCTAATTTTGCCCGCAGTAAACCGCGATTATAATAGGCTAAGGCATAGCGCGAATTCACTGCGATCGCTTTGGTGTAATTTGCCAGTGCTACTTTTTTATTTCCCCATTCCAGATAAGCATTACCCCGGTTATTATAAGCAACTGCATTTTTAGGTTCTAGTTGAATCGCTTGGTTATAATCTACAATTGCGCCTTGATAATTTCCCAAAGAAAAGCGATGCATTCCTCTATGGAGATATGCTACAGCTAATTTCGGATTTAGCTCGATAACTTTGTTATAATCTTCAGTTGCTTCTAAATTTTTGCCCAAATCGCTATAAACATCTCCCCGACTTAGATAAGCTTCCAGATATTTCGGATTGATGTCAATGGCGCTATTATAATCTTGAATCGCAGCTTGACTTTGGTTATTTGTAAATAAAGTTAAACCCCGTTGATAATAGGCTTTAGCATCATGGGGATTTAGCTCAATCACTGTATCAAAATCTTGAATCGCAGCTTCTTTCATTTTTAAGCGGCGGCGGACAATACCCCGTTGTAAGTAGGCTTCGCTATACTTTGGCTGAAAGGCGATCGCTTTACTAAAATCAGTGATTGCTGCTGGATAATCTTTTAATTCTACACGTGCTAAACCCCGCCCATAGTAAGTATAAGGATTTTTGGCATTCAGTTTAATTGCTTGATTAAAATCTGCGATCGCCTGTTTATATTTACCTAATTCATAAAAAGAAAAGCCACGGTCATAATAAGCATTATCATCCCGGCGATTTAGCTGAATTGCCTTGCTAGAATCTGCTTGAGCTTTTTGATATTCTCCTAATCGATAAAAAGCATCACCTCGGCGATTATAAGCTTGTGCATGTCGCGGATTTAATGTAATTACCTGAGTCAAATCTTTAACAGCTTCTTGGAATTCACCTTGCTCATATTTTTCTATTCCTTGCAGGTATAATAACTTGGCATCACCCGCAGGTTTGGAAGTGAGTGAAAACCATGCAGCAGCACCAACTGTAATCAAGCTAGCGATTCCAGCAACAATTAACCAAGGCTTGTTAATTATCCGTTTTTGAGTGCCATTTGTTAGATGCTTGAGGTCATTTAATACTGCAGTAGCAGACTGATAGCGTTTGTGGTAATCAAAACGCACCATTTTATCGATAATTCTAGCTAAACCTTTGTTGACTTGTGGAATTTTATCACGCCAAACAATTTCACCTGTCAGCAAATTTTTGTGCTTTGGTAATATAGCTATTTCATTATCTGTTAAACCGATGAGAGCTGCGATCGCTATCATACCTAAAGCATATATATCGCTGTTAGGTTGGGTGTTACCTTGTAATTGCTCTATGGGTATATATTCGAGATTGCCAACAATATTAGCGACAATTTCTTTCATAGAACCAAAGTCAATCAAAACTAACTTGTTGTCCGACTCCCGCCGAATAATATTTGCTGGTTTAATATCCTGATGTATGACTTCTTGACTATGGATCAATACCAAAATTTCTAATATCTCAGTTAAGAGATTAATAACTTGCTCTTCCTCCCAAGGAGTACCTAAAAAAATTTCCTCAGTTAACGGCTTACCAGGAATAAATTCTTGTACTAAGTAGAATTCTTCATTTTCTTCAAAATAATTAACTAGCTGCTGAATTTGCTCGTATTTTTTACAGACTTTTTCTAAAGTTGCTGCTTCACGTGCAAACAAGCGGCGCAAAATTTTTAGATCTTGAGGATTTTTGTTGGCAGGTTGTAGTTGCTTCAAGATAAATTGACTGTTAGGAAGGTTTGTATCTTCCACCAAATAGGTTTGTGTCAATTCCCCTGTATTTAAAACCGCCAAGATTCGGTAACGTGCATCCAGAAGGTGACTATGCATGAAAATAAATATAGTTTTATCCGGAATGATTTGATTATAGCTTGCGTATTATTACTGATGTAAATTTATTTAGTTAGATAAAAATATGCAACAGTTTATTGCTAACTATAGGCAGTAAAGTATATTATGCCGTAAGTTAACGCCCCGCCAATGATATCAAAGTTGACGTGTTAAAGAAATCACTATCTTGAAAATAGGGAGCAGGGAAAGAGAAATTTTGATGTTTGGTTGTGGTATTTTTCCCTGGGGGCGAATTTGAAAATAGGGGCACTTAGGCTAAATAAGAACGATTTTCATGCTTTTTATGGAATTTTAATACCTAAAAACAGTACTGACGCTTCTACGGCTTCCCAAAGAGTAGCACCACTGTGTAGATCACTTCTGAAACAAGGTTAGCGCCTACCGTAATATTAATTTGAAAAGAGAATGCGACAGCTTGTAGAAGCACGGCAGTGCCTTGCCCTCTAGAATATATTGATGTATCGCAAACATTATTTGATTTGGTATAAGATATCCAAATCGTGGTAATGGACATACCCCCTTGTAGTCACTGCTGTCAAGTGGGATTGCTGAGTAACTTATATTAAGCAGTTAAAACAATTAATTACACAGATTATTTCTCTGTTCTCTCTTTCTACTAATAAACTTAATTTTGCACGATTATTAGTGTACGCAGTTGATGAAGGTTACTGAGTACTACTTTTCCAAATCAAAAATCTTAGCAAATATAGAAAACACAGAGTAAAAAATTATAATTTTTTACTCTGTATTTACCTATGTATCTGCACCCTCAAGATTCGTGATGCCCTTTGCTTTATTTCTGATAATCTTAGTTTTTTTTAAACAACATTTCCATCTGTCTTACGATAGGTTTGAAGATATTCTATTGTCTATAAGATTCTATTTTTTTCAGTGGTTAATCTCTATTAATGTTACCAGTTTATACTCATCAAAACAATGATACTACAGGAGATTTAACTTGTTGTATTTATTACGTGTTGCGCTTAAATAGGAAAATACAAGCTTAAAAATTTTGCTACATATTTGTAACTAGCTTCTTACATATAACAATTCGGTTTGATACCTGAAAATGCTTGTGTAGCAAGGGGAAAGAGCAACGATAATCAGGAATAAAACTATACCTACCTTTTTCATAAATCAAATATTATTCTTATATATGTTGAATTTATACAAATACAACTGGGTGCATCCCAGTTTTTATTTTATAACTAGAGAATTAAGCGTCATTGCGAGGAGGAACGACGAAGCAATCGCATGGATTTATTCCTGGTGAGAGATTTTGCGATTGCTTCACTCCACTTCGTTGCGTTCGCAATGACATTGAAAAAAGTGGGATGCTCCCAATACAACTCTTCTACAAGAATCATATTTTATACATTATTAAAAGCTTCATATTTAATAGAAAGCCATGAAACTTTGCTTATACAAAGCTATAGCTAGTAAAAAAAGCTGCATTATATAAGTACAGCGCGTCTTGAAGTAGGCTAGAATGCGTATATGTAATGTGTAGTTTATTAGCCACCCACTTGAATGTAAGAATCATATTTGATGGCTAAAAACTCTATATACCTTAATTTCTTCTTTCCTGTTCTCTTTCTACTTCAGTATTTTCTTTGCATCAAAACTGATTGCTATGGCATAGTTTGCAGCACAACAATATTGTGTTTTAATACATAGCAACTACATACAACAGACTATTACTGATTTTTAAATTGCTCGTCTACGGGAATCTGATAGCCATTAGCAAGGCGGTTAGTTGTATTTGCTGTAGCAACGATCGCTAACAATTCACCAAACATCGTATCAGTCATGCCCTTGGCACGTCCTGATGCTGTGTGTGAAGCAATACAATAATCACAGCCATTGGTCACACTGACCCCAATGTAAATTAGTTCACGCATCAATGGATCAATCTCCCCTGGACTGGTCATGACTTCCTTGACCGTTTGCCAAGTACGTTGCAGGGTAGGGGGATGATTAGCGATCGCTTTCCAAAAATTGTTGATATATTCAGTCTGACGTGTAGCGCGGATATCATCATATACCGCCCGCACTTCATCGCTAGCTTGTTCGTATTCTATTAAATTAGTCATTTGTCATTTGTCATTTGTCATTTGTCATTTGTCATTTGTCATTTGTCATTTGTCATTTGGTAATGGGTAATAGCTATTTCTTACTGTCTCCTCATCCCCCTCATCTCCCTCATCTTCCCCAGTTCCCAGTCCCCAGTCCCCAATCCCCATTACCCCTTATCCCCAGAGGGGGCCCCAAGTTCCCCAATCCCCAACTAAACAGTACTTTCTACAAGTTGGTTTTCTTGACGCAAATAGGCTTGAATGAAAGCGTCAAGGTCGCCGTTCATCACATCGGTAATGGCTGTTGTTTCAATGTTGGTACGCAAATCCTTCACCATTTGGTATGGGTGAAACACATAGTTACGGATTTGGTTACCCCAAGAAGCTTCCACCATATCGCCGCGAATTTCGGCAATTTCTTGGGCGCGTTGTTCTCGCGCAATCACTAGCAACTTTGCTTTGAGACGAGCTAAAGCTTTCTCTTTATTTTGCAATTGCGATCGCTCTTCTGTACAACGCACAGCCAGACCAGTGGGAATGTGAACAATTCGCACTGCTGTTTCTACTTTGTTGACGTTCTGTCCGCCTTTACCACCAGCACGAGATGTAGTAATTTCTAAATCCTTTTCGGGAATGTCTAGTTGTACAGAACTATCTATTTGTGGCATAACTTCCACCCCAGCAAAACTGGTTTGGCGTTTACCATTGGCGTTAAATGGCGAAATCCGCACTAAGCGATGTGTACCAGTTTCCGATCGCAAATAACCATAGGCGTAGCGACCAGTAATTTCCAAAGTAGCCGATTTAATCCCGGCTTCATCACCTTCTGACTCTTCAGCTAAAGCCACCTTGTAACCGTGGGCTTCTGCCCAACGGGTATACATTCGCATCAGCATGAATGCCCAGTCTTGAGCGTCTGTACCACCTGCACCAGCGTTAATTGTTAACACCGCGCCTTTATCGTCATAGGGGCCGGAAAGTAATTGTTGTAACTCCCACTGATCGAGTTCGCTATTGAGTGTGGTAATCGTAGATTCCGCTTCTTGCAACAGCGATTCGTCGGTTTCTAACTCCAACAACTCAACCACAGCCTTGGTATCTTCCAGATGAGTTTGCCACTGATGATACTGCTCAAGGTGGGCTTTCAGGTCATTGAGTTCTTGTAGAGTTTCTTGGGCTTTAGTTTGGTCGTCCCAAAATTCTGGCTGGGCGGAAATTTGTTCTAAATCTTGAATTTTCGCTGTCAGTGCAGGTACGTCAAAGATAGTCCTGGGTTTTACCCAGGCGGTAAGACAACGTTTCGATTTCGCGTTTGAGTTCTAAGACATCCATAGTGCTTACTAAAGATAAAGCGCTCCCGATGGTAAGGAACTTGCTCTTAATTTCTATTTTCCTTTTTGATTTTAGCTGTAGTTGACCAAGTTCTCTCGTTGCATTTGTCTAAGTTGCTAAAATTACAGAAATTATTCAGTATGCATATTTGCTCGCGCTAGGGTTTGATATTGCTGTTGCAAATAGGCTTTGATCAAAAAATCAATGTCACCATTCAAAACCTCCGTTGCAGCTGTTGTTTCTACTTGGGTACGCAAATCCTTGACCCTGGTATAGGGATGCAAGATATATTCACGGATGGGCTTTTTGAATAGAGATTTGATTCTGCCAGATTGAAGATCAGAAATATTCTGAACACCTTGGGCTTGCATGAAAGCCCATAGCTTACTTTTAAGAATAGCTAAGGCTTGCTCTTGGTTCTGCAGTTGATTACGTTCTTGGTCACACAAGACAGTAATTCCTGTAGGAATATGAAAAACTTGTACCCACGTTTGTGGGCGGTTGACATTTCCACTATGCCAACATTTAGTTATATCTAAATCCTTTTCTGGAATTTCTAACTCAAAAGATTTATCTAAAATGGGGCTAACTTCTACAATTGCTTTGCAAGTGAGTCGCTTACCATTACCATTTTGGGGATAAATCCTAACTATTTTTACATGAGTTCCTTGTTCTGATTTGAGGCAGCCGTATGCGTAAAGACCTGTAATTTCTAGGGTAGCGGACTTAATTCCAGCTACATCTTTGCAAGATTCTGCGACTAGATATACTTTGTAATTGTGGCTATTTGCCCACCGATAGTACATTCTCAACAAAATCGAAGCCCAATCTTCGGCATCTATTCCACCAACCCCGGCAGTAATAGTAAGATATGCGCTCTTTTGGTCGTAATATTCAACTAGTAACTGTTGTATTTCTAGTGTTTTAAGTTCTTGTTGAAGCTGGATCAGGTTAGTTTGCGCCTCATGCAATAATTGCTCATCGGCAGAGTATTCTAACAGTTCTAGAGCAGCTTTGATATCTCCTAGAAGTGAATGCGATCGCTGATATTGTATCTTTTTGGCATTGAGAGATTCAATATCTCTAACTGTTTCATAGGCACTAACGCTAGTTTCCCAAAAATTAGGCCGAGAAATTATATTTTCTAATTCTTGAATTCTTGCAGTTATTTCTCCCAGGTCAAAGACAATCTTCTGCTTTGCCCAGGATATTCGATAACCTTTTTACTTCACGTTTGATGTTTGAGAGTTCCAGCATAACTTTGCTCACTTACGGCTGATAACTTACTACATATTGTATTACAAAAATTTCTTCTTAAGTTTAAATGTCATCCAAATTAAAAAACCGTGGTTGAATCTCAACAACCACGGTAATAATTTATCAATTTTACTTACCTATGGGTGCTTAATCACGGCCATTCAGGGCAATTAGCAACCGCAAAATAAAAATGAATAGGTTGATGTATGTGAGGTACATAGACAAAGCCGCAGGCAAGTACTGATCGTTGCGATAAGTACGAGGCAAGATATAGAAATCAACTACAGATGCGCCGACGAACAAAAATACGCCCAAACCAGAAATTGCTATTTCTAGCCAGGTTGGTGTATAAACACCAAACAAAGCAAAGACAAATTGAGCCAAACAGACAACTACTAAGGCAATGATGCCGAGAGAGACGGTTTTACTTAAAGCCATCCCGTCTTGTTCCGAAAGATTGGAACCAATTTGACGGGCAACAATAAAGGTAACACCACAACCTAGGGCAGCTAAACCAATACCTTGAATGCCTACACCTTGAGTTCTCAAGGCGACAAACACTAAGCCACTGAGAGTATATCCAGTTAAGAGGCTATAGGTAGCTAGTAGGGGTAATGCCAAACCTTTGTTGCCTTTTTCAGCAACATTTTGCGCCACAAAGAACAAAATTAGCTCTAGAATTACCGCACCAATGAAGGTGGGAAAGAAAATTCCGGGGTTAGTACGGATAACTCCCAAACCACCGTAAGTTCCCAGTGCTGTGAGTACAAGACCGCCACCGACATAAGGAAGGGCATTGGCAATTACATTAGGGCCTACGAGGGCTTGAGTTCTAGCGTCCCGAATGGCATCACGAAAATTGCTGGTGTTGCTCATATTTAAAAAAGTGTTTTACAGATAAACGTTCTGCTTTACTCTCATTTTTACCAATATCTGCGGCAAGTAACCAGGGAGTAACGCTAAGGACTTCCAAATAAATATCCTATCGTTATGTAAGTAGAAGGAGCAGAGGAGGCAGTCCCAATGAAAAAAATTTCATCACCATGTATGAAAGTAGCAATGGGCAGTATTTGTACTCAGCACTTTCAAGTCAGCTATTAATGCCTAGTTTTGGCACAACCAAGCATAAAAATCTGTCTTTCCCATGCCCTATGACGGCAGTTGCTACAACGGGGGGAACCCGCTCATGCGACTGGCTCCGCAACGCACTGCCTTCCCTATGCCCCATAACTATTTTCAACCTAGAGGAAGACGATGATTGTGGTCTTCACTCTCTTAATTGGATAATTTAATTTCTGTAACTCCCCTAGATAAATTCTGTTTTTTGGTGTATTTATCAAATCAGAACGATACTTTTGTGCTTAAAAAATTTTAGTCTTGAGTTTTTGGAGACTCTACAGTATTGTTCTTACTGATAGAGAATTCTTGATTGTTCCTGCCCAAGAGCAAAGGTAAGGATCGGTAATATTGAGTCAGTAAATTAGAAGCAGCCAAAATAGGGCGATTGAGATAACTTTTCGATGTCCAGCAATCTCCGCAAATGCTGGTATGGTTAGTTCTGATAGCAGAATGGGCAATCTAAATTTTAGATAGGTTGGTAGTATTTTTTTCCCATTCAACTCAGCAAGCAAGATACTCATTGATAAATGTATGTATTTTTAAGCAGAAACATTTAAGGTGTGTTGCCAGAACTCAAGAGAATGAGCTTCTGCAAATTGTTGTGGAGAAAACTACTTTTATCAACAACAGAGATCAATAAAAAATCATGCGTGTAAATACTGAACTAGAGCTTCGAGACCCTAATAAGTTCAGTATAACGACGATGGTTTATTCAGTCTCGTCTAAGGAAAATAATGACAGCTTTGATAACAATATACGCAACTCCATTTCTTCAGAAAAAGGAGTTACAACAAAGGAATTTTTATATGGCAGCAAGTGAGTCCTCTGTGCGAATAGATGGTATAGAGCTATTACATTTATACCACCAGAATCCTTCTATTAAACTTCGTAATCAACTTGTACAGCTACATACTGGTTTAGTACGGAAGATGGCTCACAAATTTAGCCATCAATGTAATGAACCTTATGAAGATTTAGAACAAATCGGTTATTTTGGTTTGATTAGAGCCATTGAACGCTTTGATCCCAGCCAAGGATATGCGTTTAGTTCCTTCGCTGTACCATATATTCGCGGTGAGATGCTGCATTTTCTGCGCGATCGCAGTACTCTATTAAAAATTCCCCGGCGTTGGCAAGAATTATATAATGAGGGGCAAAAGGTTCGCAAAGAATTATCAATTGCTTTAGGTCGTCCTCCTAAAGATTCCGAAATCGCTAAACAGCTGCATGTCTCTGTTCAAGAATGGCAAGAAACTAAATTAGCTGCTCAAAATCGGATGCCTTTAAGTTTAGATGCTACTGCAGTTCATTATGTTGATTGTCAAATAACTTTAGGTGAAGCCCTTCCTTGTCCTCGTTCTAGTGCGCTTCAGCAACAAGAAGAAGAACGCCAACAACTGCAAGGTGCTATCAGTTTGTTAGAAGAAAAGCCGCGTATGGCAGTTGAATTAGTATTTTTAAAAGAACTTTCCCGCAAGGATGCAGCTAAAAATATCGGTACCAGCCCCATGACAGTAACGCGATATCTGCAAAAGGGAATTCAAGATTTAATTTCCTATTTACAACCGCAAGCTGTAGCTAATGGGTCATAGTTCAGTAGTAAGGGTAGATGAGGGAGACGAGGTAGATAAGGGAGATGAGGGAGAATAGTGGAAAAGTTATTAAAGACCATAAAGACTTAGTAGTATATAAAATGGCTTTTGATGGAGCCATGAATATTTTTGAACTATCTAAAAATTTTCCATTAGAAGAACGCTATTCACTCACCGATCAGATTCGTCGTTCTTCTCGTTCAGTTTGTGCTAATTTTGCTGAGGGATGGCGTAAAAGAAGATATCAAGTAGCTTTTGTAGCGAAGTTAAATGACTGTGAGGCAGAATCGGCGGAGACTCAGACTTGGATTGAGTTTGCTGTTAAGTGTAACTACATGGATATTGAAATAGGCCGAGAACTCTATGGTACATACAATAAAGTTATTAGCGGCTTAGTACACATAATCAACAAACCATCACCTTGGCTAATTAAGCATTAATCTCTCCCTCATCCCCCTCATCCCCCTCATCCCCCTCATCCCCCTCATCCCCCTCATCCCCCTCATCCCCCTCATCCCCCTCATCTCTACTCAACGAGATTTTAAATCCGCGATCGCACCTTTAGTCATGGCAGCAATCGCTTTATCGGTCGCTTTCGGCAAATGATAATATTTACCTCCGGCTGTTTGCGCTAATTCTTTGGCAAAGCCAGTGGAAACAAATTTACTCTCCGTATCAATTACTAACAGCTGTATTCCCAAAGCGCGAATTCTCGCTGCAATTTCTAACAATTCGCTTTTGATATCTGGCTTTTCTCCTGGTTCCTGTGGTTCACCCAAAGAACGAGCTAAGGGTATATTACCCCGACCATCGGTGATCGCTACAACCACAACTTGCCCAATATCTCCACTCATTTGAGCATTTAACCCAACGCGTACAGCTTGGGTTAAACCATGCGCTAAGGGTGAACCGCCACCACAGGGTAGTCTTTCCAAACGGTTACGTGCTAAAGCAATGGAACGAGTAGGAGGTAATAATACTTCTGCTTGTTCGCCACGGAAAGGAATTAAGGCTATTTGGTCGCGGTTTTGGTATGCTTCGGTCAAAAGTTGCATGACTGCACCTTTAGCTGACTGCATCCGGTTGAGGGCCATGGAGCCAGAAGCATCTACTACAAATACTACCAACGCCCCAGCTTTGCGTACTAAGCGCTTGGCGCGGATGTCTCCCTGTTCAACTATGACTTTGCGATCGGGGTGTCTTTCTCTACGTGCTTTTTGATACGGTGCTGCGGCTCTGAGTGTGGCATCTACAGCAATGCGTCTCACCTTGCCTTTGGGCAACATGGGCTTAATGTAGCGTCCCCGGTCGTCTGAGAAGATAATACTGCGGCTACCAGATTTACCTTGCCTCTTTGCCATCTGAGCAAAATAAAGCACAGTATCATCAAGGATCACCCCTTCTGGATCGAAGATAAATTCTTCGGGGATGCTGGGTGGTTCTTGTTGTTCTTGTTCCTCTTGTTCCTGTTCTTCTTCCTGTTCGTCTTGTTCAGATTCGTCCTGATTTTCTGGTGGCTGAGGTGGCGGCGGGGGTGGTGGTGGTGCTTGTTGTTCTGGTGGTGGTGTCTGCACAACTGTAGCGCGGGGAACAATTACCAATTCCACAGCGCGGCGCAAGTCTTCTGCGTTGACGGTGTTGCGTCCTTCCAAAGCCGCTGCCGCTTTCGCCACACGCACTGCAAATAACTCGGCGCGGTGTCCTTGAACGCCGCCACGAATAGCTTCGTTTACCAAGTAAGCAATTTGATCGTGGGTAATTGTGACATCTTTCAACCATTCCCGCGCCAGGATAATTTGAGTTTTCAGTCCGTCTAAGTCTTCGTTATATTGTTCTAGGAATTCTTGGGGAGATACTGAATAAGCGATCGCTTGTTCAACTGCTTGTACTCTTTGATCTAAACCCAGGACTCCATCTGCTGAGAGTGCGATCGCAATTCTATCTAGTAAATGCTCCCGTAATGCGCCTTCTTCTGGGTTATAGGTAGCAATAAACAAAGGTTTGCAGGGATGCTGAAAGCTGATCCCTTCCCGTTCAATTTGGTTGCGTCCTTCTGATAATACTGTTAGTAGCTGATTGCTAATTTGGTCATCTAATAAGTTGATTTCATCCACATACAACACACCCCGGTTAGCTGTAGCGAGTAAACCAGGCTGAAATACCGTGTCCCCTTCTTTTACCGATTTTTCCACATCCACAGAACCCAGGAGCCTGTCTTCTGTCACCCCTAGGGGAATTTGCACAAACGGCGCAGGGACAATTGCAGTAGGAACTTCTTGAATGTCTTTATCTGCGTATTCTGCTAACAGGAGATCGTCCCAATCTTGGGGCTGATTGGGGTCACAGTTACTAATCGAACCTTCAACAACTTCAATGGGTGGTAGCAAGGCGTGAATTGCACGAGCCATCACAGATTTTGCCGTACCACGACGGCCTGCGATCGCCACTCCACCCAATCCAGGATCAACTGCTGCTAAGAGTAAAGCTAATTTAATTGCTTCTTGTCCGACTACGGCTGTCAGTGGGAAGGAAGTGACTTTAGGGGTGATAGTAGGCGCAGGCATTGTTTGGCAATATAGCTAGTCTCGGCTTTTAGCATATCAAGCTTCTGGCACATTTAGAATAAGTGTTGTGACAACTTTCCCCAAGGAGCAAGATTGATGAGTATTGCTCAGGCTAAACGCTTCACTTTAGACGAATACCACAGACTCACAGAGTTAGGTTTTTTCCATGAGGATGACCATATTGAATTAGTCAACGGAGAAATCATCGAAATGGTATCGAAGGGTAAAGCACATGAAACTTGTTTAAGAAATTTGTGGAAACTGTTACCGAAGTTAGTAGAAGATAGAGCTACTTTGCAATCTCAAGCGCCAATTACAATACCCCCTAACAGCGAACCTGAACCGGATTTTGCGATTGTTAAAAACAAAGATGATAATTATCTATCTGCCCACCCATCACCTATTGATGTGTTACTGCTTATAGAGGTTGCAGATTCTTCTTTAGATTATGACCAAGTTGTAAAAATTCCCCTTTATGCTAAAGCTGGAATTACTGATTATTGGATATTTAATTTATTTGATAATCACTTAGAATGTTACAGCGAACCTTATGCAGATAGTCTGGGAAAATACGGTTATTCAAGTAAGCGAATTGTCTTAACTAATCACTCCCAGTTCGCCCATTTTTTTGGAAGTTAGAAGAAAGACTACTCAGGAGTAAAAGATTGACCATCAAGTTGAGTGTAAATACTGATGGAAAAGCCCAGTAAAGCAAGAATACGCTTCTGCAAAGGTGAAAGAGCGGTCAAGTGAGCATAAATTTCGTTTTTCACCTCAATCAACAGCAGTGTAATCTCTTTAAATGCAGCCAGAATTATTTCTGCGCTAGGTCTTGTAGTTTCGCGCTTCGGATTGCCAACATAAAGACCCGCAAGTTTTTCTTTCTCTTTTTCTAGATTGTGGCGAACCTGGAATTCTAAAAGGTTTAAAACTCGCAAACCAATAGACAGTAGTCTTATTAAACCAGTAATATGGTCTTCACGTTGTAAATATATCGGAGTCAATGAAAGAGGAAAGTTTTTCAGCCTCGCAAATCCTCGTTCCATTAAGTACTCATCTCTATAGGCACGAACTGCTTGTTTTAAACCAAATTCATTTGGATTTTTATTTGTAACGTAAACCCGCCAGCCTAACATTTGAATTTGGTGTTGAACTGCGGAATCGTCAATCTTAAAACTCATGTCAAACCATAGTTCTTCTACTATTCTAGCTTTGCGGTCTCGGTATCTTTTTTGAACTTTTTTAACTCTTTTTGTTTGAATGTCAACTTGAAATAATCCACTTGTTTGATATCTGTTGAAAATAGCTTCACATGTTTCTAACCATTCAAAGTGTGAAGTGAGCTTTTTCTTGCCACGTCGAGGCACTTTAAGTTTTTCTAGAGCATCTACTGTTTTCTGTATTCGTTCACGTAGATGTTTTTCTGCTGTTTTTTGAATCGCAAATGAGCGCACAATTAATTGTCTTTCCGACCAAGAGATTTCTTGCCCATCAATCTCTATTTCATGGATAATCTCTATTTCAAAGCCATCCGCTATATTTTTGGTTTTGGCATCTGCATATTCGTAATCTATAATTGTTAGTTCTTGTTGACCATCCCAAACTGGTTGGAGATATTTGCTTAGTTCTTCGTTAGATACTTGCTTGGCTGTTAAAGGACATAAGTAAAAATCTCCGCCCAATACTATATGAGTTCTTGTCTTTATTGATGACATTTTACAGTCACCAATATATAACAATTCTGACTTTTTTATTGTTGAACGTACTTTATCTATTGCTGGAATATATAATGGGTCATCTGCTTTTTCTCCTGACAATATTTCCGTCGCTATTGGCATTCCTAATGGGTCTAATGTCGATAGCATTATTTTCACTTGCGCCAAATCCGGACGATTGTCTTTGCTATGACCCCATTGAAATAAGCCTTCTGGGTTAACTCCACAATGACTTGAAGCCGTTGTACTATCTAAACGTACCTGTTCTGGGATAATATCGTACACCCGTAGCAAACTACTTCCTAGTTCCGACTCAAATGAAAACCAGTTTGCATCTATAGATAGGTAACGTAATACTGCTTGCAAACGGTCATCTGCCAAATCGAGCGAGCGTAAAGATTCTTCCGTAAAGCTTTTTAACGTTTCTAACCGCTTACTCACCCAACCTTGAACGTGGTTCAAACGGTGATCTGCTTGCGATAATATGTGTGTTAACCATATTACCACCACACTACCTAGATTTAATCCTTGCCAGTTTCCGTGACATGGAAAATGTTTATCGATTAGTTGTTCTACTCCCATCTGCTCCAGTTGTGTTAGCAGTAGGGGTATATCATCAACTCGTTCGTTTGTAATTCTGGGTTCAAATTCCATAAACCCGAACTTATACCTACTTAGTTCTTTTTGGAATATATCTAGAGGTATACTTTTTTGGCTAACTCAGAAAAAAATGAGCGAACCGGGAGTAATCAAATGATAATTTTACCTTGTTTTTCTGATTTATCTCTTGATTTAAGTAAAATATTTCCGCCAAAGCTTAATTTCTAATTTGTTTATGGCTTATAGTGATTTTAAACTAGCTGAGATTATTGATGCTTTTAGTTTAACCATCCACGAATCATCTGGAATGTTTGCCAGCGTCCAAGAGCAAGAATGTAGCGATTTATTATCTACCATCCTCAAAGAAAATGTTGATTTAGCAGTTGCTATCAGTTCTGAGAAAGCTCGCAGCGAAATGATTATTAGCCCGATATTACTAGAAATTAGGCGGAAATTTAATTATGAAATCAGTTTATTTTCTGGAGTCGATTTTACAGTTGATAGCCAACGCGGACTCAATGGTTTTTGTGATTTTATCTTAAGTCTATCTTCCGAGCAGTTACTTGTACGCAGTCCAGTTGTTGTTCTCGTAGAAAGTAAGAATGAAAATTTAAGATCTGGGTTAGCGCAATGTATTGCTGAGATGGTAGCCGCCCAATTATTTAACGATAAAAGTCAAAATCACATCAAGGCTATATATGGTGCTGTAACTATCGGGACTATCTGGCAATTTTTGAAGCTAGAAGGAAATATAGTTTCGATTGATTTGAGCGAATATTACATCAAAGATGTTAAGAAAATATTAGGCATTTTGTATAGTGCGATCGCCGAAAGTAAACCTTAATCAAATAAAACTACAGATGAATTGTAAAGTTATTGTATCGGGCGATCGCTTGTGTAATTTTTCACCAAAAGGGGTATTGACATAACTTTAACACTATGCAATTCTCAGTATAGAGACAGCAAAATAATTCACTCTAAAGTGCAAGTATTTGGTGTTGTCTCAGCAGCAGAATTCCTAGTTTACTGACAAGCTTCGTGTCATCCCTTCGGCTGAATCTTCAGACTGATATCTAGTCTACTGATTGACTAGAGTTTTTAAAGGTAAGACAAGATGTTTGGGTGAACATTCAGGGGAAGCGATGACGCGATGCTTGGTAGTAAGCCAGGAGTTCTACGGCTGAGACTTGAACCAAACGAAAGCCTTAGTAGAAAGCTTTATAGCAGGGAAGTATTAATTGAGGATACATCCGTTATATAAAGCCATGCTACTGCCAAATGTGTGATTTTTTGAAGCTGTCCAGTTCACCAAACAACACTGGATAAATTCCAATGGCAGACATTCACATCTCCTTAAATAGACAGGCAAGTCAACAGAAAAATTATATCGGTATTTTTTGGGATCTTCAAAACGTTAACTCAATTAAAGAAAAAGGTCATTTATTACTAAAATTTGCCCAATTGAGAGGATGTATACATTGCAAAAACCTTTATTATAATTCAAAACATAAATACCAAACTGCTACGAAGAATATTTTAGAAAGTCTTGGTTTTTCATGTGTTGATGTTCCTGATAGTTCAAAAAACAGTGCAGATCATCGATTGATGGCTGACTGTGTTCAGTTATTTACTCCCCAGCGTTCACCTATTCCTAATATAATTATTCTCGTATTAGGAGACTGGGACTATGCTGGCTTAATTTCTATACTCCAAGCTTTGGGTAAAAAGGTGATAATCTTTGCTCAAAGAGGTAGTGCAAGTCCAAAACTGATTAAATTAGTTGGTGATGATAACTTTCATTTTGTGGATGAATTACCTCAGTTAGTCGCTAATGAGACTCAACCTCAAACTACGGTTTTTAAGTCTCAAATTAGTTACAATGAAGCTATAAATTATTTAACTGAGGCTATCAAAACTGCTTTACACCAAGGTAAGCCTACAGTATTTGGATACATTGATAAACTAATGCGTCAGCGTTGTGCTAACTATCAGGGGGTTTCTTCAATTATGAAACCTGATGGTAAACCATTTTCACGCTTTAGTAAGTTTGTTGACGTTGCTGTGAAGGATGGAAAAGTCAAAATGCAAAATCAGCAATTGTTTTTAATTGAGTTAGATAAACTTGCTGCTTAAGTTGGATTTTCACAACCTAGTTATCTGGCGGTGCGTTAGGCTAAAGCCTAACGCACCCTACCCAAAGATTGACTAAACAGCGCCGCTATTTGCGGTTTTTTCATGTTTAAAGACAAATTTCCCAACAGTTACTTTTCGCAACAAAACACCAGATAAAAATGCACAAACTTCTAACATTCCGTGACGAAAAACTATTACGCCGTGCGCTTACCCACCGTTCTTATGTTCATGAAAATCCCGGAGAAGGCGAACACAACGAACGCTTAGAATTTCTGGGTGATGCTTTGCTAAATTATTTAAGCGGTGAGTACCTCTATAATCGTCACCCGGAAAAGGGAGAAGATGAATTAACAAGGCGACGTTCTGCATTAGTTGATGAAAAACAATTAGCGAAGTTTGCTATTGAGGTAGGTTTAGATTTTAGAATGCGTCTAGGAAAAGGTGCAATTCGGGATGGTGGTTACCAAAATCCTAATTTACTCAGTAGTACCTTTGAAGCAGTTCTAGCCGCTTATTATTTAGATAATGATTCTAATATTGAAGCAGTACGCGCCATTGTTGCACCACTATTTGATTCTGTACCAGAACAAGTTGTTGTGATTCGTTCTAATGTAGATTCTAAAAATCGCTTTCAAGAATGGGTACAACGCAACGTTAGTCCGACTCCTCCCGTATACGAGACAGTGCAAACGGGTGGGTTATCTCACGCGCCAGAGTTTTTAGCTAAAGTTTTTGTCGATAAAAAAGAGTACGGAGAAGGTAAGGGACGCAACAAGAAAGATGCGGAAAAAGCTGCGGCTGAAGATGCATTAGCTAAATTAAAAAGACAAGGATTGTTGTAAATAAAATTTTTGACTAGTGCATAGATACAAAATTATCTTTGGCATTGAAGTAAATTGGTGAGAAAAATTCAATTTATCTTGAATTATTAATGCTTTGTCGGTGCGTTGCGCTGCGCGACAACACACCCTACTTATCTATGCACGAAATCAAATTTTTTACATTTTTAATTGCAAAGGGAAAGTTAAAGAAAAAGTTGAACCAACCCCAACTTCTGAAACTAAGTTAATTTCACCTTGCAATAGTTTTACCAGCCGCGCCACTATTGCTAACCCTAGCCCAGTACTTCCGGGAACATAGGACTTCTGACAACCCACGCGGAAGTATGGATCAAATATCTGAGTTTGATTTTCTGGCGCAATCCCAATACCTGTATCCTTAACTGCGATCGCCCATTTTTGATCGTCCAATATCTGACAGCTGATATCAATGCTTCCAGATTCAGTATAGCGAATAGCATTGCTAATAAGATTTGTAATAACTTGTTGTAATTTAACTGGATCTGTAAAAATTTGTTGAGGAGCGCTTTGGCAATTAACGACAATTGGTAACTTTTGTTCCCTAGCTAAAGGTTCCAACATTTCCAGAACATTGTTGATGATTTCGCTCACATTAATCAATTCTGGTTCTGGTTGTACCTTTCCTGCGTCGTAGCGCGATATCTCTAAAATATCGTTAATTAGGCGGAGTAAATGCCTACCATTACGTAGTACTCTTTCAATATGTTCTACATTTACATTGTTGTTATTTACTCTAGTTTGCTGCCTTTGTTGGCGTAAAAATAAATCTGAATAACCAATAATTGAAGCTAAAGGACTTTTTAATTCGTGTGCTAATTGAGCCAGATAATCTTGGTTAGCGTTTACTAAACGATTAAGTTCTTCGTTATGCAGCATCAATGAATTATATAACTGTTGTAATTCTCGCAAGCGCTCTTCAAAATAACTATTAAAACACCGTGCGATCGCTTCATCAATTACAGTATCAATTAACCGCATCGCCCGCACAATTGCTGTTGGTGTTCCTTGTAATAAATTTGTTTCTATAGTTTCAAATATTACTCTTCTCAGCAGATGATATTCCCGCGCAATTTCGCCTGGATCAAAGCCCTGTTCAGCGCGCAGAACTCCGTGCTGCCAACTAGCCACAACAATTGATTTTACATCATTACCCTGGGATTTTGACAGTACTGTGACCATTGCTTTGATGACATCAGGCAGATGATTTTTGATTGCTGTATAAGATAAATCATCCGCGCTTTCAATATGTTGATCTTTCCGTACCTCTAACACCCATTTTTGCAGGATACTTTCAGTCTTTTCAGCCAGTACTTGACTAAAATCCATTATTTTAAATTCTGTAAATAGACAGATGAGCCAAATTCTATATGCACTAAGTTTAACAAGTGCCGCCTTGAGTTAGGCTAATTCCAAAAAAATACAACTACCAAACGGTATATATTTCTTTAACTATTACATCAGCTAACTGCTGTGTTAGCTTGCTCAATAACTAATGCTCTGCAATGAATATGTATATTATTTATCTCTATACTCTTAAAATTAATCAAACGCTCAAATACCTTGTTGCTTGATATATCTTTCTTTAATAAGCCTGGTCACACCATAATTAACTGATTGAATCTGACTATATACATAGATGTAAAACAATACTGAGCCAAGAGAATATCTATAAAATTTAAGTAATTCAATTGAAAATTTAAATCTATAGACAGATAAATTTACTGATAAATCATGTTATATTGAGCAGACTTAGAGTAAGTCAGCCTAATCTAGTGTATTACAGTATGTGACACTAGAGCGGAGGAACCAATTTTATGGGGCGTATCTCCTACAGGAGAGGGGCATCTCTCAGCCCTAGCCCGTCAGCTAACTTCGTAGGCAATGAGAGGAGACTGAAGAGAAAACATTTTTGTAATCTCATCAGTGTCCAAGGCTGGTACTGCTCGGATTATTGTACCCGTGCTTACATTGTGTTGAGGTTGTAAATGCTATTGCAACTAAATTTAGCTGCGATTTTTGCTGTAGCTGGACAAGTCGCTTGGAAAAAAGCTAAACCTGTCCTGGTTAAAGATGTTGTCATCCTCCCAGCTTTAGGATTTTTAGGAATCATCGTACTGTGGTGGATTGTCGCATTATTCAATCATGAATTAATGCCTACTCCACCAGAAGCACTTGTTGCTAATCTGGACTACATTCTCAACCCTTTCTACGAACGAGGGCCAGGTAACTTAGGTGTCGGTTGGTTATTACTCGCCAGCCTACGCAGAGTATTGCTAGGTTTTCTTTTAGGTGCAATAGTGGCGATTCCCTTGGGATTTTTGATTGGGATGTCCAAATCCGCCATGTTAGCCTTAAATCCCATTATTCAAATCTTTAAACCAGTATCGCCTTTAGCTTGGCTACCAATTGCTTTAGCTATCTTCAACTTGGCAGATCCTTCAGCAATTTTCGTAATTTTCATCACCTCCCTATGGCCGACAATTATTAACACCGCCTTAGGAGTTTCTAGCGTTCCCAAAGATTATTTAGATGTCGCCAGAGTATTAGAAATACGCCGTTGGCGACGCATTACTAAAATTATTTGGCCTGCCAGCTTACCCTATATTTTTACTGGATTGCGAATTAGTTTAGGTATTGCTTGGCTAGTAATTGTTGCTGTAGAAATGCTCACCGGCGGTATCGGTATCGGCTTCTTTGTTTGGGATGAATGGAGTCGTTTAAATTTGAGTTCAGTGTTTCTCGCTGTATTTGTCATTGGCTTAACTGGATTAATTCTTGATTACGCAGTTGGCAAACTTCAAGAATTAGTAACCCGTCGCCCCACAGTAGCTAAATAATTCACTTTTCTCACGCCAAAACTCTCAAAAACTCTGACCTTTGCACCTCTGTCTTGAAAAGTTCAGTCCCCTCCGACTTTTCGCTGCGTCTCTGCGTGAGCATATTTACCCTATTAATGATTCTGCTGGAGCCACATAAATGGCTAATAATAACTGGACTAGAAGAGAATTTCTCATAGGAATGGGAGCAACAACTGCTGGAATGGCGTTGTCCTCCTGTGCCATCAAAGGTAATACTGGTGCTAAAGGACTCACCGAAGAAGCTTTAGCCATAAAACCAGTAGTTAGATCCCAAGACTTAGAAAAACCGGATATTACTGTTGGCTACGTACCTGTAAATGATTGTGCACCATTTGCGATCGCCTGGAAAAAAGGCTTGTTCCGTAAATATGGTTTAAACGTCAAACTCAACCGCGAAGCTAGTTGGGCAACTTCCCGCGATGGCTTAATATTTGGTCGATTGGATGCTGCACCTGTCGTCTCTGGTGCAGTTACCAACGCCAGAATTGGTGCGGAAGGCGCACGCCATGCCAAATTATGTGCCGCCATGACAATTCACCGCCACGGTAACGCCATGACGATGAACAAAGCCATGTGGGATTTTGGGCTGCGTCCTTGGTATGAATACCAAGAAAAATATGGCGATGGTGCTTTAGAAGCCTTCGGCAGAGATTTTCGCAATTACTTTGACAACCAACCCCCAGAAAACAAAGTTTGGGCAGTAGTTTTAAGTTCTGCCATCTACGAATACTTTGTGCGTTACATCTCCGCCGCTGCTGGAGTTGACCCCCTCAAAGAGTTTCGCGTCATCATCGTGCCACCCCCCCAGATGGTAACTAACGTGCGGATTGCCGCGATGCAAGCCTACATGGTTGCTGAACCTTGGAATACTAGAGCGATTACAGGTAACGAAGGCGTTGGTTTTACCTTCGCCCAAGGTAAAGAAGTCTGGTTAGGACACCCAGATCGACTATTGGGAGTGATGCAATCTTTCATCGAAGACTATCCCAAAACCTATCGTTCCTTAGTCAAGGCGATGATTGAAGCCTGTCAGTATTGCAGCAAACCAGAAAACCGCCAAGAAGTTGCCGAACTAATTACAGATCGCTCCTTCACTGGTGCAAAACCTAAAAAACCAGGTGCCCTAATTACCAAATTTACAGGGCCAGCAATTTTAGGCAATTACAACTATGGTGGATTTGATGGCAAAGATCGCACCATTCAAGCTGCTGATAATACTATTTTCTTCGATATTCCTGACAATCTTCCCAAACAGCCCGGAGAACACTCAACATTTTTATGGAGATCCAGAAGTATCTGGTTAATGACACAAGCAGCGCGTTGGGGACAAATTAAAGAATTTCCTAAAAATGCTGAACAATTAGCCGAAAAAGGTTGGCGAACCGACCTTTACCGCGAGATAGCTGCAGAAATGGGTATTGAATGCCCCAAAGATGATTACAAAGTGGAATCAAAAGAAGTATTCATCGATAAAAAAGCTTTTGACCCTAGTGATCCCGTGGGCTATTTAAATAGTTTTGAAATTAGGGCTAAATCTCCTATGCGTTTTTTCATGTCTTAATTTCTCAGTATTGTTCATCAAATAGCTAAATAAAAAATCAAAATACTTCTTCACCTCTTCTCTGTTCCCTATTTCCCAGTAGCAATATTGACTCACGACTAAATATTTTCCGGAGCATTTGAGCATGAAATCTACCTCAGTACCTATCAATACTCATAACCAGGTTATGCCCCGCAATGGTTTCCTAGAAATTGAGAATTTAGTCAAGTCTTATCCCACACCAGATAAAGGAAATTTTGTCGTTTTAGATGGTGTTAATCTTTCGATTGGTGAAGATGAATATATTTCTGTAATTGGTCACTCTGGTTGTGGAAAATCTACATTGTTAAAAATTGTAGCGGGATTAGAAAAAGCTACCTCCGGCTCAGTAAGGCTAGATGGCAAAGAAATTCGTCAGCCAGGGGCAGAAAGGATGATGGTATTTCAAAATTATTCGCTTTTACCTTGGTTAACAGTACGAGAAAATGTGCGTTTAGCAGTAGATGAAGTGTTAAAAAATGCCACTCGTGCTGAGAAAATTAGCATTGTGAACGAACACTTAGCAATGGTAAACTTAACAGCTGCAGCTGATAAATATCCTGATGAAATTTCAGGAGGAATGAAACAGCGTGTGGGTATTGCTAGAGCTTTAGCAATTCGCCCAAAAATGTTGCTGATGGATGAGCCTTTTGGTGCCTTAGATGCGTTAACTAGAGGTAAATTGCAGCGGCAAGTATTGGATATTTGGGAAAATCATCGCCAAGCCGTAATGATGATTACTCACGATGTCGATGAGGCGATTTATATGTCAGATCGCATCGTATTAATGACTAATGGCCCGGCGGCGACAATCGGAGAAATATTAGAGGTGCCTTTTTCCCATCCACGCGTTAGCGAAGCTCTTCCGAAGGAAGCTCGCTCTGCCATGCGAAACTCAAAAGAATATTTTGAACTTCGTAACCACGCCCTGAATTTTCTTGACCGTTATTTTAGCCAAGACGAATAAATTAGATTATCATTCTTAATAGTGGGTAGCCTAATTCAAATTCGTCATTTTTTGGATTTGAAGCGGAGGAACCAATGTTTGGGGCTAATCTTTATGAGAGACACCTTCCAGTCTTAGCCCGTCAGCTAACTCCGTCGGCAGTGGAAGGAACCGCCAAGAACTTTGGCTTTTAGACCAGTTGTTATTGGGGTTTCTTTTACCGATTTTATTTATTAGTCATTCGTCATTAGTCATTCGTCATTGGTAAGAAATTTGAACAAATGACTAAGGACTAAGGACAAATGACAAAAGACAAAGTTGGTTACCCTGCTTCTCATTAGTAATTTGTTTTATGGGAGAGAAGTTAAGCTGTGAAAATCAAGCCAATGTTAGTGCGCCTACAAAGCACTATAGGTCGAGACGACTTAATTGAACAAATGGTCTTGTTACCAGAACCTGAAAAAAACTCTTCTATACAAGGTTCTACTACAAAACCAGTCAACTTAATTGTCGCTTATGATGCATCTCCCAAAAGTCATACTGCATTAGATATTGCCTTTTGGATTGCCCATCAAACGCGCTTGGCTACAAATACCCAAGTCACAGTTCAAGCTGTCTATGTGGTAGCAGACAAACAAAAGAGTCAATATACAGATATCTCTAGCTTTAGTAGAAATCTCACTCCTTTAGAGTGTCCTACAAGCAATGTATCTAAATCCGTCACACCCGTTTTAACTCAACCAAAACTAACAGTTATTGCACCAAATTTACAAGAAAAATCCTTAGCTGTGATCCAACAAGCAGACCAAATTTTATGGCAAGCACGTAGTTTAGCAGAGGAATGGCAAGGTTCCTTTAAATCACATTTGCGGTTTGGTTCAATTGCTACCGAACTAAAAAAAGTTGTGGAATTAGAAAATGCTGATATTCTATTTATCGGTTGTAGATCTGTCGAGCATCCTATTATTCGGGCATTAGGTTCCGATTTCCCCTGTGCTGTTTTAGGTATCCCCAGTGGTATTGAAGATTAAACAAGGGCTATAGAGTTCAGTTTCTCTTCATTTAATTTAAGATGTCTCACATTCCGATTTGATTGCTGAAAAACTCCACATTCCGTCTAATTCGCTTCTTTTTCGTTCCCTTTTCTATTTATTGTGTTCCCAGCCTTTAGGAGTAATTCACAAATCAAGTTAGGAATGCTAACTCCAGAAGCCACCTATACTTAGGTGGCTTTTTTCATTATTATGCAAATAATTAGACTAGGAGAGGGAAAGCGTGGAAAATTGGCAAGCAATCCTCAGCATCATTACTTTTATCACTGTCATTGTCTTAATCATGACAGAATGGGTACATCTCACCATTGCTGCATTTTTAGGAGCATTATTACTAGTTTTTACCAACGTCATGACTTTACAAGAAGCTGTTGGTTACATCGGTAATAGTCATGGCACACTGGGTTTATTTTTTGGTGTGATGGTACTAGTAAGAGCATTTGAGCCTACCAAGATATTTGATTACTTAGCTACACAAATGGTGCTATTAGCTAAAGGTGATGGTAAGCGTCTCTTACTAGGAATTGTGGGAATTACTACGCCTATTTGTGCAGTTTTACCCAATGCGACAACAGTGATGTTACTAGCGCCTTTAATCCCACCTATGGCGCAAGAAATAGGCATAAATTTTGTACCTTTATTGATTTTAATGGTATTTGTTGCTAATAGTGCTGGACTACTGACATTGGTGGGCGATCCAGCGACATTTATTGTTGGTGATGCAATTAATATTAGTTTTACAGATTATTTGTTGAAACTAAGTTTAGGTGGAGTTATTGCCGTTGCCGCAGTAACAGCTACATTACCATTTTTATTTCGCAAAATTTGGCGGACAAAATTAGAAAATCTTGAACAACTACCACATCCAGAAATTAATCATCCACGGGTTCTCGCTGTGGGTACATTAATTATTGCTTTTGTCCTGTTATTTTTTGTTATTGGCGAATCTCTACCTGTTCCTATTTCCCCTGCTGCTGTTGCTTTATTAGGAGCAGCTTTAGCTTTACTGCTATCTCACCACAGTAAAATTGATTCAGTTAACAACATATTACGAGATGTCGATTGGAGCACATTGATATTCTTTATGAGTATCTTTGTGCTGATTGGCGGGCTAGAAAAAACTGGGGTAATCAATGGTTTATCAGGAATATTAGCAATAGTCTTAGGAAAAAATATTGTCTTAGGTTCGCTAGCTTTAGTATTTTTTGTGGGTATCTTATCTAGCATTGTGCCTAATATTCCGTTAGTGGTAGCAATGGTACCCTTGCTGAAACAATATCTTGTCAACGTGGGATTAGCACCAGCCGCAGTTTTAGCAGCCGACTTCCAAGGACAATTTCCTCCAGAAGTATTACCACTGTTTTACGCCATGATGTTTGGTGCAACCTTGGGCGGTAATGGCACATTAGTGGGAGCATCTTCTAATATCGTCGCTGCAGGTATTTCTGAGCAGCATGGAAGGCGCATCTCTTTTAAAACTTTTCTACACTACGGGATTCCGGTGATGCTATTACAACTAGTAGCTTCGGCGTTGTATGTGCTGTTTCGCTTTTTACTCTAGTACAGTGTGGAGTAAGTCAAGCACCCATGCTCAAGTATGACAACACTGACGCTCTATTCATTACTAGTGCCTACCTAACAACTTAATGAAGTTAAATATTTAATTTTTTCTTTGCTTTCTGCAATCATCAATGTCTGTTTCTATGATTGCTTGCGATCGCCAGCTTATTCCCAGTAATCATGACCTACTCTACATTCTCTAACTACTCATCACATCGCAGTTTGTAGGGTATGACCCCTGATTCAGTAATGGTATCCTTTGATGGGGGTAAGATTTACTCTCAATAACAATCTCTACTGCAGATAAATTTATATCTGGGGATAGATGCTTTTGCTGATTGTATTCAAAGATTCTACCCAACATAGAGATATTTGGGGCGCTAGATCTGGTACAACAACTATAAAGCCCAATTAATTCTACTTTCAAAAAGGATTAAAACCATGAACCCGCCAGAAGAATATACCAATAGTAATTCCCGAGAGCCAGGGCAAGGGGGGTCAATTTCTGACATCAATAAACTACAATCAAATGGGACAAGCCTCGCCGAACTTAACAGCTTAGATAGAGTTAGGGATATTCTTTTTGGTAACCAGGTAAGGGAAGTTGAAAAAAGATTTACCCGCTTAGAAGACCGTCTGGTTAAAGAATTGAATAATGTCCGAGATGAAACAAAAAAACGCCTAGATTACTTAGAATCATATATTAAAAAAGAGGTTGATTCTTTAACAGAGCGCTTGAAAAATGAGCAAATAGACAGAGATGCAGGAGCTAAAGCGCTTGCTGAAGAACAGAAAACCCTCACCATTAATTTAGAAAAAAAGTTTGCCCAATTGGACGAACAAACTAGTAATAGTCAACGAGAACTCCGCGAACAAATACTTAACCAAGCCAATAGCTTACAAGATGATATTCGGCAGAAGTATCAAGAAATCCTGACTTTATTAGAAAGAGAATCTCAAGAACTACGGAGAGATAAAGCAGACCGTTCCAAACTCGCATCTTTGTTTACAGAACTAGCTGTAAGGTTGAACTCTGATATTAAGTCTTAATTAAATTCGCCAGCTACGCTGATTGTATTCTCAATTTGTGCTACAGCACGTAAATTTATAAATTGAAAATTTAAAAGGTCGAAACTGCTTCATGGCAAGCATTACAACAGTTAAATCGCCACAGTTAAACGCGCTGAAATTTAGTATTGCTTATATATCAGGAAATTTTAGCAATGAGTAATAAATCTACGGATGAAATAGCTAAAGAATCCCTGAAAACTTTGAGTAATGGTAGCCAAATTAGCATAGCTATTAACCCTGCCATTGCTCTAAAAGAACCCCAATCATCTATTTCAGAAAATGATTCCGCTAACTCTTATACTCATACTGTTGCTATTAATTCACCTGTAAATAATCATCATTTACAAAACAATGATGAATTAAATATCCTCCGCAGTTTGCTTCTTGGTGTTGAGCCAACTGCGCTCAATAAACTATATGAGAGATTAGAGAATCCTCAAATTCAAGCAGAAGATATTAGTCGTCTGCTACCAGAAGCTGTAGTTTTACGCTCTAAACAGGATAAACAATTAGGTGAAGCTATAGTAACTACTGTAGAAACAGCACTCCAAAACTCAATTCAACAAGACCAAAATAGACTCTCGGAAACTTTTTTTCCGATTATTGGCCCCGCAACTCGCAAAGCGATTTCTACAGCTTTGGAAGAGATGCTGCAATCTTTAAATCAAACTTTAGAACATAGCTTGTCACCACAAAGTTTGCAGTGGCGACTAGAAGCAAAAAAGACCGGGAAATCATTCGCGGAAATAATTCTCCTCCGCACACTGATTTATCGAGTAGAACAAGTATTTTTAATTCATAGAAACACTGGATTATTGCTGCAACACCTGATAGCACCCCAGGTAACAACTCAAGATCCTGATTTAGTTTCAGCAATGTTGACAGCTATTCAGGATTTTGTTAGAGATTCTTTCAGTGTAGGCACAGAAGATGGACTGCAATCTTTGCAGTTTGGCGAACTCACCATTTGGATTGAAGAAGGGCCACAAGCAGTACTAGCTGCAATTATTCGGGGGAAGCCTCCCCAAGAATTCAGGTTAACCCTCAAAGATGCCCTCGAGAAAATTCATCTGCGATTAAGCAGCGAAATGAATGATTTCGTTGGGGATACAGAGCCATTTATTACCAGTAAACCTTATTTAGAAGCTTGTCTAGCCGAAGGCTATAAATTACCACTGAAAAGAAATTATACTTATGCCTGGGGATTTTTAAGTACGATTGCGATCGCTTGTGGTATTTGGGGCTTTGTTACCATCCGAGAGCAATTTCGCTGGCATTCCTATGTACAAAAGCTGGAGTCCCAACCAGGAATCGTTGTAGTGAATACAGAACAGCGTCAGGGAAAACATTTTATTTCCGGAATGCGCGATCCCTTAGCTGTAGATCCTAAAAAACTGATACAGCAAGCAAATATCAATCCAAAAAGCGTAATTGCTCAGTGGCAACCTTATATATCATTAGACCCACAATTGATTACCCTCAGATCGGAGAAATTGCTGCAACCGCCAAAAACCGTAACCCTAAAAGTTGACGAGAATGGCATTCTTAACGCCACTGGTGCAGCACCCCGCCAATGGATTTCTCAAGCAAAGAATTTATGGCGTTTTATTCCCGGGGTAACTCAATTTAATGACAACAATCTTCAGGACATTGCCCTGGTTCAATTAAATTCATATAAACAGCAACTAGAACAAGAAATGCTCTTTTTTTCTGAAGGCACAACTGAGTTGATTGCAGGTGAAGTGAATAAACTTCCTAATTTAGCAATCAAAATTAATCAACTTTTAGATATTGCTCAATCTCTGAATAAAAACGTGAGTTTGCAAATTTCTGGACACACAAGTACCACGGGTACAGAACAAATCAATAATTTACTCAGCCAAGCCCGGGCTAATAAAATTCTTGCCGAGCTAACTGCCCAAGGTATCAATCCTAGCCAATTGAAAACTGAAGGTTTAGGTGATACTGCTCTCCCTTCACAACCAGAATTAGCACCAGCAGGTAACCGGAGAGTTACCTTCAGAGTATTGATAACCGACACCTCTAAGCTGAAGCAACTTCAATAATTATGCTCCAGAAAAAGATTTGCATGGTTGGTGCATTTGCCACAGGTAAGACTAGTTTAGTATCTAGGTTTGTAAGTAGTATTTTTTCAGAAAAATATCATACTACTGTAGGAGTAAAAATTGATAAGAAAACACTGAATATTCAAGATAAAACTATTAATTTAATACTTTGGGATCTGTATGGAGAAGATGAATTTCAAAAAGTAAGAATGTCCTATTTACGGGGTTCATCTGGTTATTTATTAGTAGTTGATGGTACCCGGAGAAATACTTTAGAAAAAGCATTTGACTTGCAAACAAGAGTAGAAGAAACAATTGGCAAGGTTCCTTTTATTATGATACTTAACAAATGGGATTTAACAGATGAATGGGAAATCGACCCTGTAGAAATCGATGCAGTGCAGCTCAAAGGTTGGACTGTCATAAAAACAAGTGCTAAAAATGGTTTGGGTGTAGCAGAAGTTTTTCAAACTCTTGCTGAAAAAATAATGGATGAATAAATGTTAGATATCCCCACGCCTGTGATTGCTTATCTTCTGACTTTTATTATCGAAGAACTCTCTCTTGCTTATCTATTAGTTAAAAAAGATGGTTGCTTGTCTGCGTGGGGGGGGAAATTGGCAGCATATGGAGTTAGTAACCTACAAGCAGGTGAGCATATTACAGAACAGGTTTTTTTTCTGGAAGGACTATTACCATTAGATGATTTTCCTCTATTTCTCCCCCGTATGAAAACTGAATATGGTATCTGTGCAGATGTCCATCTCTTCCCCTCCAAGGAAGGTGATTGGATATTAATGTTAGATGCTACTCGCGATGAAAGTCATAAATCACTTGTGCAACAGCAAGCCAATGAATTCAGCTTATTACAAGAAAAATTAATCAAAATTTTCCAGCAAGAATCAAATCAAAATTAATTTATGGCGGCATAAACTCATGAATGACTCTATCACAGCAGACCTATTTGCAGCCTTAAATATTTTAGTGTTAGAGCGAATTAATTTCGGTACATTTAAAGTTACTGGAACAGTACCCAATTGGTTAAGACATTTTTGCCATCCCAAAATTACATCAGGGATGGAGGTATTAATCCCAGAAGAACAGTTTCCCTTTTTAGAAAACTTTGTGATTGATGCCGAAGAATTTTGGCAAAATAATAGCACTACTAAACTCACTTCCGGCTTCTGGACAGACCGCTCCCTATCTGGTAAGGAATATCATTTTGAAGCTTCAGCGATTTGCTTAAATAACAGAAAACTTTTATTAATTGAATTATTAGATAATTCTTTTTACGAAAAACAATCTATTATCCAAAAAGCTAGAGAAAACCAATTAGTTTATCAGCAATTATTAAAAGATAATCAGAAAAAAGAAGTATTAATTCACTGTATTATCCATGATATAGCAGGACAATTAAGTAGTATTAATTGTTGCTTGGCTCTGCTGGAATTTGAAAACTTAACACCTAAAGGAAAAGAACATTTAGAAGTTGGCAGACAGCAGACTATTAAACAAGAAATGCTGATTCGGGAAATATTGAATGCATTCTCGGCTGAAATGCAATCCCTAGAAGCTTTCACACTCGATCCCGAACAAGCACCCAATGTTCTCGCTTCTGTACAAGAGGTAATCAAAGTGTTGAGTCCTAGCTTTGCACTCAACGATATGCAATTACAAATAGCCAGCAATGTTGATTTTACCGCCGATTGGAGAGTAGTAGGCGATCGCTCGCGTTTGGATCGGGTAATTTCTAATTTGGTAGAAAATGCATTCCGCCATAGCCCACCGCAGTCTACAGTGGAAATTGGCTTACAACTAGATGCAGAATCGGTGCTGGTAACCGTCGATGATCGGGGTACAGGTGTAGAGCCAGAGTTTGTACCAACGTTATTTCAAAAATTCTCTCAAGGTAAAAGCAGATCTGGTAGAGCAGGTTTAGGACTTTACTTCTGTCGCATTACAGTTGAACGCTGGGGAGGGAAAATTGGTTATTTACCGCTTCCTGAAGGTGGTTCTCGTTTTTGGTTCCGCCTCTTAAAACCAAAAATGCCAAATTAGCAGAGCCTGAAATCATCCCATTCCTTGTGAAGCAGGGGGAAGGAAACCCTTGTGTCCATTGCTCAAAACTAACTGAATCACAACTCTTGACTATACCCAAATACAGTTCAGTTAAGAAAATTAATTGATAACAAAACCAAAAAACTAGTACAACAAGGCAAAAGTCAAAATTCAAAATTCAAAAGAAAGAATACTTATACCACAAGCCTTTTAGCAATTACAGATGATCTGTTTCTCTTACAAAGTTTGGCGGGACGGAAACCGACACCGCCAACTTTGCGCTATTTACGCCCCAGAGTACTAGTTACTCAACAAAAAAACAGAACAATAATTTTGGAGGGGGTTTGGGGGACGCAACCGTCACCCAATCGGGGGTTTGGGGGAGAATCCCCCAATTCTTCTGGCTTCTTTAATAAGTGACAAATCAATCGCTAATGAGCTTAACCCAAGCGTATTGGACTATAGGCTAATAGTAAAAGTAAGTATCTTCAGTAAGTTTATTGTATTTTGAGTATATTTTTAATTATTTTATCAACCGTAATATTAAGCGTTAATTATAAGTATTATTATTTACGCAGTATTTAGAGCGGTTTTGTCAATATAATCAACAGGCGATCGCGCTGAGTATCAACATTTCTCCTCTGTAACCTTGATTTTTGAGCCTCTAGCCACTATTTCCCAAAACGTCAACACTTCTTGAACAACGATTAATTTTTCTATAAAGACTTAACATTCACCTAGGAAATTGGCTCTAAAGTTTTAATTTTCAATAAAGATGTATTGAAAGTAACTATGATTTTTATAAATTAGGTCAGAATGAAATAACTAAAGTCTAGAGTTAGCACGTACGCATTAATACATGCTGTTTTTAAACATCCGATAAATTGTTAACCAACTTAATTTACTTTCAAGTTCTCACTTAAAAAATAACTAATTAAATAATGCTATGAATCACACTGCTGAAGCAGACATCACTATGTGGTATTGCAGCTTTATTAGTGGGAATATCTCATGCTTTTAATTGCCTGATTAATTGTATAAAGAGCAGATTAAGGTTTACGTAAAAATCATTACTACCAATGGTGTATCAAATCTCCCTATCTGAAACTAACCCAGAACAAGACACCTTAAAATTACCTATTTTGTCAGCAACAGAACAACAGCAATTACTAATTGAGTGGAATCATACTCAAACCGATTATCCCAAGCAAGCTTGTATTCATCAGTTGTTTGAAGCGCAAGTAGCGAAAACACCCGATGCTGTAGCCTTAATTTTTAACGAGCAGCAAATTACCTACAAAGACTTAAATAGTCGTGCTAATCAACTAGCACAATATCTGCAAATATTAGGGGTAGGTGCAGAAGTTTTAGTAGGAATTTGTGTAGAACGCTCAATAGAAATGGTTGTAGGGCTACTCGCCATTCTTAAAGCTGGTGGAGCTTTTGTACCTCTAGATCCATCGTATCCGCAAGAACGTTTAGCTTTCATGCTGTCTGATACCAATGTATCAGTACTATTAACTCAAAAAGATTTAGTTACTAAATTACCTCCTCATAATGCATCTGTAATTTGCTTAGATAAAAATTGGGATGCAATTTTTCAAAATAGCCAAGAGAACCTAACTACTAACATCACTGCCGAAAACCTGGCTTATGTGATGTATACCTCAGGTTCCACAGGTACACCCAAGGGTGTTTGTGTGATTCATCGTGGTGTTGTGCGGTTAGTCAAAGAAACTAACTATCTTCAATTAACAGATAAAGAAGTAATTCTGCAACTTGCGCCGATTTCCTTTGATGCTTCAACTTTAGAAATTTGGGGTTGCTTACTCAATGGTGGAAAATTAGTAATTGCTCCTCCTCACACACCATCTTTAGAAGAATTAGGGCAGATTATTCAGCACAACCAAGTGACAACTTTGTGGCTGACGGCTGGTTTATTTCATCTCATAGTTGATGAAAAAATTGATGCTTTAAAATCTTTGCGTCAACTTTTAGCCGGGGGTGATGTATTATCAGTTCCCCATGTCCAGAAGTTTCTCCAAACTGTAGAGAACTGTCAGCTAATTAATGGTTATGGCCCGACTGAGAATACAACCTTTACTTGCTGCTACAGCATCACAGCACCATTGCAACCAGGTGCTTCCATCCCCATTGGTCGCCCCATTGCCAATACCCAAGTTTATATCTTAGATGACAACCTCCAACAAGTTGCGATCGCAGAAGTTGGCGAGTTGTATATTGCTGGTGATGGACTTGCTAGAGGCTATCTCAACCGTCCAGATTTGACTGCTGAAAAGTTTATTTTTCACTCTTTTGATGGTAGTTCACAAACGCGCCTCTACAAAACTGGTGATTTAGCGCGGTTTTTATCAGATGGTAATATCGAATTTTTAGGAAGAATTGACAATCAAGTCAAAATTCGTGGTTTCCGCATTGAACTTGGTGAAATCGAAAGAGAAATCGCTCAACATCCTGACGTGCGGGAAAATGTGGTTTTAGCACTTCAGCAAGAAACAGGCGAAAAGCAGTTAGTTGCTTATATTGTGCCGCACCAGAACAGTAGTTATACACACCATCAATTACGGAGCGTTTTACAACAAAAACTACCTAATTATATGGTGCCATCAGCGTTTGTCTTGTTAGAATCACTACCTTTAACTGCAAACGGCAAAGTTGATAGACATAAATTACCTGTACCCAGTAGAGAACGTCCGCAACTCGAACAAGCCTATATTGCTCCGCAAACCGATTTAGAACGTCAATTAGCAAGTATTTTGGGCGATTTGCTGAAAATTGAGCGCGTTGGCATAGATGATAACTTCTTTGATTTGGGAGCAACTTCCATCTCAATTCTGCAAGTTACAGCGCGGATACAACAAGAACTTAATATTGAATTACCTGCGGTGAAGCTCTTTCAATATTCAACAATTGGCGCATTAGCAAAGTATTTGCAATTCAAACAGAACAGCCAACCATCTTCTGACAAGCTGCAAAATCGCGCCCAACGCCAACAAGCAGCTCATGCTCGTCGCCGTCATCATCAACAAGGTGTTTAAATATGCAAGCATCCGATAACCACGATCCTATTGATGGTATTGCCATTATTGGCATGGTAGGAAAATTTCCTGGCGCTAGAAATGTCGATGAATTATGGCGCAATCTCTGTGAGGGAGTAGAATCAACAACTTTTTTTCAAGATGAGGAATTAGATCCCAGTATTGACCCCAACCTTTGCCAAGATCCTAGCTACGTCAAAGCTAGAGGAACTATCCCCGGAGGCGAAACCTTTGATGCAGCTTTCTTTGGTATCAATCCCGCAGAAGCTGTAGTGATGGACCCCCAAGCCAGAGTTTTTCTAGAGTTGGTGTATGAAGCTTTAGAAAATGCTGGTTATGAATCAGAGTCTTTCGATGGTTTGATTGGGTTATACGCTGGTTGTGGACAAAATACTTATTTTGCTAACAACATTAGCGGCCGGATGGAAATTGTCGATCGCATCGGTGAATTCCAAACGATGCTAGCTAATGAAAAAGACTTTTTAACCACCCGTGCGGCGTATAAACTTAACCTCAAAGGCCCGGCTGTCAGTGTAAATACTGCTTGCTCTACTTCATTAGTAGCAATTATCCAAGCTTGTCAAGCCCTAAGCAACTATCAATGTGATTTGGCTTTAGCTGGTGGTGTATCTATGACTACACCCCAAAATAGCGGTTATATAGCTCAAGAAGGCAGTATGCTTTCCGGTGATGGACATTGTCGCCCCTTCGATGTCAACGCTCAAGGCACAATGTTCAATAACGGCGCAGGAATAGTTGCCCTAAAGCGTTTAGAAGATGCACTGCAAGATGGCGATCGCATTTATGCGGTAATTCGGGGGCTGGGTATTAATAATGATGGTGGTGATAAGGTAAGCTTTACGGCTCCCAGTGTAGATGGACAAGCCGAAGCCATTGCGATGGCCCAAGCTTACGCCAACATTCACCCCGAAACTATCTCTTATATTGAAGCGCACGGTACAGCCACACCGCTAGGTGACCCGATTGAAATTGAAGCCTTAACCCAAGCATTCCGAGTCCATACAGATGCGAAACAATTTTGTGCGATTGGCTCAGTCAAAAGCAATCTTGGGCATTTAGTAGCAGCCGCTGGGGTAACGGGTTTAATTAAAACTGCGCTCTCGCTGTATCACAAAAAGCTACCCCCAAGCCTGAATTTTACAGCCCCCAACCCCAAGATTGATTTTGCCAATAGCCCCTTCTATGTCAATACCAAACTAGTGGAATGGCCAGAAGGTGAAACTCCGCGCCGTGCTGGTGTGAGTTCCTTTGGTGTGGGTGGGACAAATGCTCATGTAGTTTTGGAAGAAACCCCAGAAATTCAATCTTCTGGTGCTTCTCGCCCACAGCAGCTATTGTTGCTCTCCGCCAAAACAAGTACAGCCTTAGATGCTGCAACCGCCAATTTACAGCAACATCTGCAATATAACGCCGAAGTTAACTTGGCTGATGTTGCCTATACCTTACAGCGTGGACGTAAAGCCTTCAACTATCGCCGCTATGTAGTTTGTCACGATATTACAGATGCGATCGCCTCTCTGCAATCTTTAGACCCCAATCAAGTCAGTACTCGTCATACAGAAATCCGTAATCCCCCTGTTGCTTTCATGTTCCCAGGGCAAGGATCGCAATATGTGAATATGGGATTGAATCTCTACAATCGCGAACCTATATTTCGTGAAGTAGTAGATCGATGTGCGGAAATTCTCAAACCTTTGCTGGGGAGAGATTTACGAGAAATCATGTATCCCGCGCCAGGCGATCGCGAAACTGCGGCTATTTCTTTAAAACAAACCTTCTTTACCCAGCCAGCATTATTCGTGATTGAATACGCCCTAGCGCAACTATGGCAAAGTTGGGGAGTCAAACCCCAAGCCATGATTGGGCATAGTATTGGTGAATTTGTCGCCGCCTGTATTGCGGGTGTATTTAGCTTAGAAGATGCGCTGCTGTTGGTTGCAACTCGCGGGCGCTTAATGTGGGAATTACCGGGAGGAGCCATGCTTTCAGTGCGTCTCCCAGCTAAAGAGGTAGAGCCGCGATTGAGTGCAGAATTAGCGATCGCTGCTATTAACGGCCCTTCCCTATGTGTAGTTGCAGGCCCTACAGAGGCGATCGCATCACTACAACAACAACTAGAAAGCGAAGAAATTGTCTGTCGCTATCTCCATACCTCCCATGCTTTCCACTCCCCAATGATGGATAGCATTGTGGCTCCCTTTGCAGAGGTAGTTGCACAAGTTAAATTATCCGCGCCTCAAATTCCCTTTGTTTCCACAGTTACCGCTAACTGGATTACATCTGAACAAGCCACTGATCCAATGTATTGGGCAAATCATCTGCTCCAGACAGTGAGATTTGCGGAAGGCGTACAAACTCTCTGGGAACAGCCAGAACGGGTACTGCTGGAGGTAGGGCCACGCGCGACAACTGCAACCCTAGCGCGCCAACAAGCAAAAGATATCAAACAACAAATTGCGATCGCATCTCTGGCTGATAACGCTGAGAACGCAGCCGAATGGAATGCATTACTCAAAGCAGTAGGACAACTGTGGTTAGCAGGAGTGACTATCGACTGGAGCAATTTCTATCAAGACGAAACACGCCAGCGAATCCCGCTTCCGACTTATCCCTTTGAACGCCAACGTTTTTGGATTGATCCACTACCCCATCCCAACCGCGCCAAAACTACTCAACCTCCCAATCCCCAAATTTTAGAGAAACCTGCAACTATGTCATCCCCCAAGCAAAAACTTATTCCCCTGCTCAAAGAAGTTCTCGAAGAAACCTCTGGACTAGAAATCGCTGGTTTTGACGACTCGACAACGTTTTTAGAAATGGGGTTAGATTCCCTATCTTTAACTCAAGTTGGGCTAGCGTTAAAGAAAAAATTTAAAGTCAAGGTAACACTCAGACAGTTACTAGAAGTTTGCCCAAATTTAGGAACCTTGGCTGACTTAGTTAATGAAGGTTTGTCTCCAGAAACTGTATCCGCGCTTGGTTTGACAGAAACCGTTGCAGAACCTACTCCCGAAGCACCATTACCGACACCTGTAACTACATCTCCGATAGTGCATCAAGTCCCAACAAATGTATCTGCACCGCAACAAATTGCTGCTCAACCTGTTGTTGCATCCAGTTTCCTAGAAACTGTGATTAATCAGCAGCTACAAATCATGACTCAACAATTGGCGTTACTGGGTAACAACAATTTATCCCTAACAACGCCAGTTGTACCGACAGTATCCACTCCGCAAAATACTGTATCTGTTACCCCTACCCAAACCACCAAAGAAGTAAAACCAACAGTAGAAGCTGAATCCAACGGTGCTAAAAAGGCATTTGGTGCAGCAGCGCGAATTGAAAAAACCCAGAAAACTCTGACAACCGCACAACGCACTTATCTAGATAAATTTATCCAACGATATACAAAACGGACGCAACAATCTAAAGAATATACCCAATCTCATCGCCGTTACTTGGCAGATCCCAGAAGTGTTTCTGGCTTCAACCCCACGATGAAAGAGATGGTTTACCCAATTGTGGTATCTCGTTCATCAGGTTCTAAACTTTGGGACATTGACGGTAACGAATATGTTGATTTAAGCAATGGTTTTGGTTTGAATTTATTTGGTTGGTCACCAGCTTTTATTACCGAAGCAATTGAAGCCCAACTGAAACTTGGTATGGAAATCGGCCCCCAAACTCCTTTAGTGGGAGAAGTCGCAAAGTTGATGTGTGAATTGACCAACTTTGACCGCGCCGCTTTTTGTAACACAGGTTCAGAAGCCGTTTTAGGGGCGATGCGGTTAGCGCGGACAATCACAGGCCGTAACTTAATCGCCATCTTTTCGGGAGCCTATCACGGCATTTTAGATGAAGTCATTGTTCGCGGTAGCAAGCAACTGCGGTCAATTCCCGCCGCGCCTGGTATTCCCCCAGAAAAAGTAGAGAATATTTTGGTACTGGATTATGATTCACCCGAATCTTTAGAAATCCTCAAAAGTCGGGCTGATGAATTAGCTGGGGTGATGGTGGAATCTGTACAAAGCCGCCGCCCAGAATACCAACCCAAGGAATTCTTGCAGCAATTGCGTGAGTTTACTGAAGAGGCTGATATTGCTCTCATCTTTGATGAAATCGTCACAGGATTTAGAATTCATCCCGGTGGCGCACAAGCTCACTTCGGTATTAAAGCTGACATTGCCACCTACGGTAAGATAGTCGGCGGTGGGCTACCGATTGGAGTCATTGCTGGGACATCAAAATATATGGATGCTCTCGATGGTGGCTTTTGGCAGTATGGTGATGATTCAGTTCCAGAGGTTGGTGTCACTTACTTTGCCGGTACTTTCGTCCGCCATCCCCTAGCACTAGCAGCCGCAAAAGCAGTACTGCAACATTTAAAGCAGAGTGGCCCCAGCTTACAGCAAAATCTCAATGCTAGAACCGATAAGTTTGTAGCAGAAATAATGAGATGTTTCCAACAAGTAAATGCACCCTTCACAGCCTATAATTTCGGTTCCCTATTCATGGTGAAACCTGCGCCAGAGTTCATATATGGAGATTTGTTCTTTTACTTGATGCGGGAAAAGGGAGTACATATTTGGGATCACCGTCCTTGCTTCCTCACCACCGCCCATTCGGAAGCTGATTTGGCTTTCGTGATGACGGCTTTTAAAGAGAGTCTTGCTGAAATGCAAGCTGCTGGCTTCTTTGCTACACCTGCTGAAGAAGTCACAACCCGCAGCCAAAATGAAGTTGTCGTTACCAATAACAGCCTCCGCAATCGTCCTCCCCAGCCTGGTGCAAAATTAGGACGCGATCCGCAAGGTAACCCCTCTTGGTATATCCCCGATCCTGAGCGTCCTGGGAAATATTTACAAGTCGCCGGTGTTTCCTAAAGTACTGTAAAAATCGGCGTTGCTGGCGGAATGATTTGTTTCATCCAATTCAGCAGCGCCAAACATCAATCACATAAATCTAGAAATCATCATCTACTGAAATACAAATTTATCTGCGTCCATCCTCTTCTATCGGCAGTTAATTATTTCTTTTGACAAATTTGTAAAAATTGTCCCAGCAAAAGTATCAATGTATAAACACATTAATTCGCTTACTTCTCTGCGGGGTATTGCAGCTTTAGTTGTTGTTATCCATCATTTCTCTTACTACACATTACCTAAAATTGGTTCCACATTATCAACATATAGCAATTTTTTTCATAATGGATATTTGTGGGTAGACTTTTTCTTTATCTTGAGTGGTTTCATCATGACCCACGTTTATGCTAGAGATTTTTCTGCAAAATTGAATTCAGCTAACTATCGCTCATACTTACTTTCGCGGTTTGCCAGAATTTATCCTCTACATATATTCATTTTGTCTTTATTTATTGGATTAGAAATTTTAAAAGCCTGTTTAATTCATCATTCTGTGTTCACGGGGAAGTTTAACTTAACAGCCTTGTTTGCCAATGTTTTTCTTCTCCAAGCCTTTGACCTCAATTGCCCGCCTCTATTTTGGTGTAATACTTATTGGAATGAGCCTGCTTGGTCAATTAGTGTTGAGTTTGTAATTTACTGTATATTTCCATTTTTATTATTCTTTATATTAAGAAACAATTATAAAAATGATTTGCTGATGTATATTTCTAGTCTCTTGGGTATATTATTATTAATTACTTTTACTCGTGGGAATTTAGATAGTATTATTGGCGTACCTGCGATAGCTAGATGCGGACTAGAATGTGTACTTGGCATTATCACTTACAAAGTCTATCGTCGAGGTCATTATCAAAAGTATTTTAATCTCAATTTATTAGCAATCATAGCTATAACTTGGATAATGTTAATTATGCATAATTACTGGCATCATTGGCGGAGCCTTCATGATTGGCTAATTTTACCAGGGTTTTCTTTACTTATTTTGGCTGTAGCTGTCAATAACAAAGGGATGATATCAAAATTTTTAAATTCACAGCTAATGCTCTATCTTGGGACAATATCTTACTCAGTTTATCTGGTTCATTGGTTTATTCAAGAAATAATTAAATTTGTCTGGTCTTATGAATTTAACGAAATTTTTGGGCAAAGTTTTACTAGGTTAGAAAACTTCCTCGCTCTAGGAGTATTTTTGATGATTACTTTATTAGTAGCATCACTAACATATAAATTTGTAGAGGTTCCTATGCGTCATTATTTAAAGTCAAAACTTTTAGCTAACCAGTATTGAGTATCAGCAGTTTATTAAACCAAAATCCATCTAAAACCATTAAATAGCTTGAGAGAATAAGAGATTTTTATGACTTTATCACCTGTAAATTTCCAGTCTGAATTAACTGCTGTTGAGTTTGACCCATTTGCAGAGGGAGAATTACTATTAACTGCTCCTGCTACTGAATCTCAAAAAGAAATTTGGGCTTCTGTGCAAATGGGGGATGCGGCAAATTGTGCTTATAACGAATCCCAATCTCTGCGATTCAAAGGTAAACTTGATGTTACAGTTTTCCAATCTGCACTGCAAGAGTTAGTGCTACGTCATGAAGCGCTCAGAACAACTTTTAGCACAGATGGTAATACGCTCTGCATTGTTGATTCGCTACAAATTGAAATCCCAATTATTGATATTTCTAGCCTAGAACCACAAGAGCAACAGGAAAAATTAGCTAGTATCAGAATACAAGAAGTAGAAAAACCCTTTGATTTGGAACATGGCCCCCTATTCCGGGCGCAAATTATCAAATTGCAGCCGCAAGAACATATAGCGATTTTAACGGCTCATCATATTATTTGTGATGGTTGGTCTTGGGCGGTGCTGATGCCAGATTTAGGTAAACTGTATTCTGGCTTGCTAGAAGGTATTGTTCCCGAATTAGATGAAAGCGATCGCCTCAGTGATTATGCTGTTTTGCAAGAAGAAGAGGTAGATAGTCCAGAAGCGATCGCCACTGAACAATACTGGTTAGAACAATTCGCTGACTCTGTACCTGTACTAGATTTCCCCTGCGATCGCCCTCGCCCACATATCAGAACTTTTAACGCCGCGCGCGAAGATTGGCAATTAAATCCGCAATTAGTTGCAGATCTCAAACAGCTAGGCACAAAATTTGGTTGTAGTTTTATGACTACTATCCTGGCAGGATTTGAGGCTTGGCTACACCGTATCACCGGACAAAATGACTTGGTTGTGGGTATTCCCGCCGCCGGACAAGCTGCTTTAGGTCAATATAATCTCGTAGGTCACTGTGTAAATTTATTACCACTACGTAGCCAAATTAATGGCGCACAATCTTTCAGCGAATATTTGCAAAGTCGTCGTTCTACTGTTTTAGATGCCTACGATCATCAACAATTTACCTTTGGGAGTCTAGTTAAAAAATTAAGTATTCCAAGGGATTCGAGCCGGATTCCTTTGGTTCCGATTACATTTAATATCGATCAAGGTTTAGATAGCGATAAACTCCCCTTCAGTGGTTTAGAAGTAGAATTTTTCTCTAACCCTCGCTCCTTTGAGAACTTTGAGCTATTTATTAATGCTACAGAATTACGCGGTCAACTAACTCTGGAATGTCAGTACAACACTAACTTATTTGATGCTGACACTATCCACCGCCGGATGGCAGAGTTTGAAACTTTGTTGCAGGGTATAGTTGCAAATCCCAATCAAACTATTGCGAAATTGCCAATTTTACCAGCAGTTGAGCAACAGCTATTAGCAGCTTGGAACCAAACTCAAACCAACTATCCTCAAGATCAATCCATCCATCAATTATTTGAGGAACAGGTAGCGCGTACCCCTGATGCTGTGGCTTTGGTATTTCAAGGACAGCAACTTACTTATCAAGAGTTAAATACTCGCGCCAATCAATTAGCACAATACCTACAAACATTAGGAGTAGGCGCAGATGTGTTGGTGGGAATCTGCGTGGAACGCTCTTTAGAAATGATAGTAGGTCTATTAGGTATTCTGAAAGCTGGTGGGGCTTATGTACCTTTAGATCCGGGTTATCCCCAAGAACGTTTGGCGTTCATGCTTGCGGATACCCAAATTAAATTATTAGTCACCCAAAAACGACTAGTTGAAAAACTACCTACTCATAACGCAAATGTAATTTGCTTAGATGCAGATTGGCATACTATCAGCCAACAAGCAGCAGAGAATTTAATTACTAATGTCAAGCCTCATAACTTGGCTTATGTAATGTATACATCTGGTTCTACAGGTCAGCCTAAAGGTGTTAGTGTTATTCATCAAGGTGTAGTGAGGTTAGTTAAAGAAACTAACTATGTCAGTCTCACCGAAAAAGAAATATTCCTGCAAATTAGTCCTGTTTCTTTCGACGCTTCCACTTTTGAAATTTGGGGGTGTTTACTTAACGGTGGCAAATTAGTTATCTTCCCTCCTCATACCCCATCTTTAGATGAATTAGGGGGAATTATTCAGCAATACCAAGTGACAACACTGTGGCTGACAGCAGGTTTATTCCACTTGATAGTTGATGAAAAAATTGAGGCTTTAAAACCCTTGCGTCAACTGTTAGCAGGTGGTGATGTTTTATCTGTTCCCCATGTTCAGAAATTTCTTAATACGGTAGAAAACTGTAAATTAATTAATGGTTACGGGCCAACAGAAAGTACAACTTTCACTTCCTGTTATGAAATTACAGCACCATTAAAGCCAGGGGTTTCTATTCCGATCGGTCGTCCAATTGCTAATACCCAAGTTTATATTTTGGACTCCCATTTACAACAAGTTCCTATTGGCATTACAGGTGAGTTGTATATTGGTGGTGATGGTTTAGCACGAGAATATTTCAATCGTCCAGATTTAACTGCTGAGAGATTTATTGCGAACCCCTTGAGCGCAGATTCTCAATCACGCTTATATAAGAGTGGTGACTTGGCGCGCTATTTGCCCAATGGCGAGATTGAATACCTCGGTCGGATTGATAACCAGGTAAAAGTTAGTGGTTTCCGCATTGAATTGGGTGAAATTGAAATTGCACTTTTACAATCTCCGCTAGTGAAAGAAGCTGTAGTAATTGTGCGTGAAGATTCTCCTGGGGAGAAATTGCTAGTTGGGTATTTTGTAGCTGAAACTAATGAAGATAGTTCGCAAATTATTTCAGAGTTACGGAGATTCTTAAAACAACAATTGCCTGAGTATATGGTGCCAAAGATTTTTGTGGCACTAGAAGCTTTACCTCTGAATGCGAACGGCAAAGTAGATCGCCGCGCCTTGCCAAAGCCTGATGCTTATAGTCCAGAATTGGAAGCAAATTATGTTGCACCGCGCACTCCCATTGAGCAGAAAATTTCAGATATCTGGACGCAGGTTTTAAATGTCAAGCGAGTTGGGATTTACGATAACTTTTTTGAATTGGGCGGATATTCTCTTTTAGGAATTCAAGTAATTTCTCGCCTGAGACAGGCTTTGCAAGTAGAAATTTTGATGTCCAATTTATTTGAATTACCCACGGTAGCAGATTTGGCTGAACGAGTAGAAACTCTGCGTTGGGCTACTCAAGGTATTGAAGGTGCTGAGAGTGATTCAGCAGATGATTACGAAGAAGGTGAGCTTTGATACTTCCATAGCTAATCAGCTTTGGTGAGGGAAGGGGAGAAATCCCCATTACCCATTACCAATTACCCATTCCCCATACAGCCACATTTTCCACGAGGTTTTATGAAAACATTGGATGAACTACTATCTGAGCTACGTCAGCGCGATGTCAAACTTTGGTTAGAGGGCGATCGCCTGCGTTATCGCGCAGCAAAAGACAGCCTGACACCAGAATTGTTGAATGAGTTAAAAACGCAAAAAGCTGAAATCATCAACTTTCTGCACCAAGTTACCACAACCGCCACTTCTAAAATTCCGCCAATTGTCGCTTGTGAGCGAACTGGTAATTTGCCGGTTTCTTTTGGACAGCAACGCTTATGGTTTCTGCATCAATTTGAACCGAATAGTTCCTCAAATAATATGCCCGTTGTGGTGCGGTTTACGGGGAATCTCAATGTTGCTGTGTTAGAGGAAAGTTTGCGCGAAGTTGTCCGTCGCCATGAAGTTTTGCGGACAACTTTCCCGGCTGTGAATGGTAAGCCGACTCAAGTCATCGCCACAGATGTTTCCTTAAAGCTACCAGTTATTGACTTACAGCAAGTACCAGAGGAACAAAAAGAGACAGAAGCTCATATATTAGCAACCAAAGAAGCTCATCAACCCTTTGATTTAGCCAATGGGCCAGTTTTGCGAGTGCTGCTGCTGCGGTTGAGCGATCGCGAACATTTGCTGATTTGGAATATGCACAGTATAGTTTGCGATGGTGCTTCTTCTGATGTTTTCTATCAAGACTTTACTACCATCTACAAAGCACTGTCAGCAGGCCAGCCTTCGCCTTTACCACCCTTACCAGTGCAGTATGCTGATTTTACTCATTGGCAACATCAATGGCTGCAAGGTGAGGTTTTAGAGTCACAAGTAAACTACTGGAAGCAAAAGCTAAAAGGCCATTTACCAATCATAGACTTACCTTACGATTATCCCCGTCCCCAAGGAGCACAAACTTACCGAGGCGATCGCGCTGCTTTGTTACTACCCAAGGCGCTCAATCATGCGTTGACAGACTTGAGTCAAAAATGGGGAGCCACCCTGTTTATGACGCTACTAACAGTATTTGAGCTATTACTTTATCGCTATTCTGGGCAAGAAGATTTACTAGTTAGCTTTGCTAGTGCTGGACGCGGACAAGTTGAAACCGAAAGACTGATTGGATTTTTCTCGAATACTTTGGTACTGCGGAGTAATTTAGCTGGTAATCCCACTTTCCGAGAATTATTAGACCGAGTACGTAAGGATTGTTTAGAAGCTTATAGCCATCAAGACTTACCTTTTGAAAGACTTATTGAAGAACTTAAACCAGAACAACAAAGCCGTAATACTTCCTCATTATTTCAAGTAAAATTCTCCCTGAATCCGCCTTGGTCAAATGGTCGTGGTATGGCTGCGGTAGAATTACCTGATTTGACGATCGCTTCTCTATTTGGCTACATCTATCATGGCAAGACCAAATACGATCTGACATTGGTATTGCGGGAACAGGATAATGGTTTGGGCATGGTATTTGATTACAATGCCGAGATGTTTGATACCAGTACTGTAGAACGGATGCTGGGACACTACAAAACTTTACTGGAAGCTATTGTTGCTAACCCAGATCAGCCGATTTCGGAATTACCGCTGTTAACAGCCGGGGAACAGCAATTATTAGTTGATTGGCATGGCAAACAAGCTGATTATCCCCAAGATATTTGTATACATCAGTATTTTGAGAATCAAGTTAAACAAACTCCCGATAATATTGCAGTCAGTTTTACAAATCAGCAGTTAACCTATCAAGAACTCAATCAGCGCGCAAATCAACTAGCTCACTATTTGCAAACTTTAGGCGTAGGAGCCGGGGTAAATGTCGGTTTGTATTTAGAACCTTCCCTAGAAACGATTGTGGGGCTATTAGGTATTTTAAAAGCTGGCGGCACATCTGTTGCGATCGCACCTACACTTGGGGCTGAGATTTTAGCAGATGCTCAAGTATCTTTTCTCTTAACTCAAAGTTCCTTAGTTGAGAACATTCCTGAGTATCAGGCAAAAGTTATCTGTATAGATACTGAATTAACAAGTATCTCTTTGCACTCAAATGACAATCTAGTTTGTAGTGAAACACGCTCAGAAATTCTTTTAGGAAAAGTGATCGCTAATACCCAAGTCTACATCCTCGACAAGCGATCGCAACTTTTACCCATCGGCGTGACTGGGGAAATCTACATCAGCGGTATCGGCATTACTCAAGGCTACTTCAACCTTCCTGAGTTAACATCTGAGAAATTTATTCCTAATCCTTTTAGCAACGAATCTGGAGCATATCTTTACAAAACTGGTGACTTAGGACGCTACTTAAGTGATGGCAATATTCAGTTTTTGGGAAGTTTAGATCATCAAGTCAAAATTTCTCAAAATCTAACTAATACTCAAATAGAAAAAACATTTGTTCCCCCACAAGACTCATTACAAATTCAGTTAACAGAAATTTGGCAGAATTTCTTAGGTATTCATCCAATTGGCATCACAGACAACTTTTTTGATTTGGGTGGACATTCACTAATTGCAGTCAGGCTATTTGCTGAAATTGAAAAAACTTTTGGCAAAACTCTACCTTTATCTATTCTTTTACAAGCCCCAACAATTGAGCAATTAGCTCATTTTATTCGCGACAAACAGACTGAAAAACAAGCAAATATTGAGCAACCGAGATATTTAGTTAAAGACTTTTTTGGCAAAGTTATATCCAAAGTTTTTAAAGGTGAAAATTCCTCACAAATTGTAGATGAAAAGCAAACCAATTTAGAGACAAGAGAATGGCTGCTTTCTTCATCACTAGTACCACTACAACCCAACGGTAATAAGCCACCTTTATTTTGTGTTCATGGTGCTGGTGAAAGTGTGCTTTACTATCGCGATTTTGCTAATTATCTTGGTGCAGACCAGCCAGTTTATGCATTACAAGCTATAGGCGTGGATGGTAAAAAAGCCCCCCTTACCCGTGTTGAAAAAATGGCGGCTCACTATATTAAAGAAATCCAAACTATTCAACCACAAGGCCCTTATTTTTTAGGAGGTTATTCTTTTGGTGGCTTAGTAGTTTGGGAAATGGCTCGACAGCTAGCTGCACAAGGTCAAAAGGTTGCTTTGTTAGCTTTATTTGATACTAGTAATACCATTCGTCTCCAGACTAATATCAAGCCTATACCTACACAGAAGCGCATTTCTCACCATTGGGATAACCTTATAGAAATTGGCCCTGAATACATTCTTCAGCAAATAGAAGGTAAGTGCAGTTGGATTGATTATATGGTTAAACGAAAGCTAAATAAATTAAGTTTCAAAGCTTACCTAAATATCTCCCGCTTCTTACCTTACGCCTACCGCAAACAAGTAAAAATTAAAGATTTTAACAAACAAGCGGCTAAGGAATATGTTCCCAAAGCTTATGTGGGTAGAGTTACTGTATTTAGAGCAGAAGAACGCCCTGTAAGTGTGGTAGATCCAAACATGGGTTGGGGTGAATTGGCTTTAGGTGGCTTGGATATCCAACATGTTCCAGGAAACCACTTCTCAATTTTTAACGAACCCTATGTTCAATCTTTGTCAGAAAAGATGAAGGTTTGTATTGAGAAAGCTATGGCAGAGGCTTCATAATCCATGAATTTAAAATTATTGGCTGTTAGAAATTAATGGAATGAAGCATTAGGCTTATTAGAAATATAATTCAGGCTGGTAGAAAGTAAATTTACTTTCTACCATTTTTGTATCAGGATGGATTAACCACCGATAGAGGAATATTAATACCAATTCAAATAATGTTTGCGACACATCAATATATTCTACAGGGCACGGCAATGCCCATTAGTGTCAACTTAACGTGAAACCCGCTTTGTAGCTAGGTTTTCGCCCTCACCCCCAACCCCTCTCCCGCCGGGAGAGGGGAGCAAGAGATTTAATTCCCCTTCTCCTGGGGGAGAAGGGGTTAGGGGATGAGGGCGCGAGGTATTTGTACAACGCCCGCCCTATATAGCTTTTAGCTTAAGTTGACACAGGTGGGCAATGCCTTGCCCCTATAATCTGTGGCATTCTTTTTTCAAATTTGTATAACGCTGATATACTCAAGATATTTACAATTTTGCCAGTTAATATTAGGACAATTAGATTTAGTGATAATAAAAAAGTAGAGTGAGTAATGCTCACTCTACTTGTATTTCGGAAATCTATATAGAAACCCTAATAGTTGCTCAAGAGTGTGAAAGTTCCCAATCTTGCAGCATCAATATAGCTTGTTTATAAACAGAGATATCTACCTGATTAACTTCTATTTTCTGCCCAATTGCTTGGAGTAGGGTAATTGTTAATTTGCCACCTAAGTGTTCACGGAACTCACTCAGTCCTCTAAATAAATAATGAGGATGTTCTGGCTGATGTAATTGCTCTCTTAATGCAGATAGGTACAAAGTGAAGCCTAATGTTTCCAGTGTGCCTAAAATCTTTTGCCATTCTGATTGCGATAGTAGTCCTGTTAAATAGGAATAGGTGCTATCTAAGGCTATACCAATCGCCACAGCTTCACCGTGACGCAATTTGTAGTAGGTGATGTCTTCCAATTTATGAGCCGCCCAATGCCCAAAATCTAAGGGACGGGATGAACCTTTTTCAAAGGGATCACCGCTATTGGCAATATGTTCTAAATGCAATTGAGCGCAACGATAAATTACCTGTTCCATAGCTCTCATATCACGAGCAGCTAATTTCTCAGCAGATTGCATAATGAACTCGAAGAAATCTGCATCTTTGATTAATGCTACCTTCACAGCCTCTGCAATGCCCGATCGCCAATCGCGATCGCTCAGACTGGTGAGAAAATCAAAGTCATTCAATACTGCATAAGGTGGCATAAATGTGCCGAGGAAGTTTTTCTTACCGTAGGCATTGATGCCATTTTTTACACCTATACCAGAATCGTTTTGCGCTAACACTGTGGTCGGTACTCGTATTAATCGAATCCCTCGGTGCGCTGTTGCTGCTGCGTATCCTACCATGTCTAATAATGCTCCACCCCCAATGGCTAATACGTAAGAGTGGCGACATAATCCAGCAGCATCAATCATCTGATGAATTTGTTCTACAAATCTTGGCTCGTTCTTAACTATTTCTCCACCGGGAATGATGATTGGAGGCTCACTTAAGTTGATGACATCTGAATAAAAATCTGCATAAACTGATATTTGTTTTAATAGTCCATGCTGATGTTTTAACAGTCCTCCATCTACTATTGCTAGAACTTTTTTTGCCGTTATTTCTCCATCTGCGGCAATTACTTGCGCTAGTAAAGAATTGTCTAATTGAAACAGACCATTGCTAAAGTAAACATCGTAGTTAAAGTTAACACAGACAGATTGCTGAATTGCTTGCAGGCTAGTAGAAGGCTTGTGTGTAATGAGCATCTTTAGTGAATAATTTTTTAAGTATTACTATCCCAAGTTGGGATTTTTTAGTAGCTAGGAATTGCCCAGATTCCATCATTAAGAAGGCATTCCAGTACTGAAATACTGAAATGCTTGATAGAAGATAGATTCTCACTAAGTAAGTGAGTGTAACTAGCTTAATTTCCTAGGTAAATCTGTGCAACATTCACATTCTGACTGCAATTTGCTTTAGGCTTTAACCTTTATTGAAAGGTACGTCTTAAGGGAGATTATTAAATTTCTAGAGTAGACTTATTCTATATAATTTGCCCTTATAAATCAGCACTTGATAGCCCTATCTTTACATGATCTTATTTAAATTCTACAGATTTTTATAGATTTAGTAAAGTTAGATATGAATTTTTTTATACATCTCAGTAATTTTCTTATAGTAGAAAAAATATGATTGCGATTATTGCGAGTGACTTAAATAAATATTTTTACGTAGGAAAAAGTTGGAAATTAGTTTGTCATACAAAAAACTTCAGGAATTATTTTGCATTAATCATGAGTAATGTCAACCAGTTGTTACATCATTGGCTAATACAGTCTGTGTCTCAGGAAGCACTGGCTTGGTTAGAACAAAAGCAAATACAGATTGCTAACGGTGCGCCTGAGAGGATATTTTATACTTCTTTTAGTGCTGTACCGCGTTATCTGGGTAAAAAGAATTTACAGCTAACATCCCAGGACTTAGCAGCAGCTAATGAATTAGTTCCTGGCTGGTCGCCTGGTAATTGGACTGTAGATCAAGCTGGTAGAATACTTTTAGTTTTAGCTTTACCCCACGATCGCACTGAAGATTATCTGCGATCGCTCGATAAGGTTTTTAGTGTTGCGGATATGGGGGAGTTGATTTCCCTGTATCAAAGTCTACCTTTACTGCCGCATCCAGAGTTACATCGCCAACGTGCGGCGGAAGGGATTCGCAGTAACATGACTAATGTATTCCAGGCGATCGCACTTAACAACCCCTATCCAGCCAATTATTTAGATAATATTGCTTGGAATCAGATGGTGCTGAAGGCTTTATTTGTGGGTAGTCCTTTGCATCAAATTTGGGGTCTAGACCAACGTGCTAATTCTGAATTAGCAAGGATGTTGGTAAACTATGCCCATGAACGTTGGGCTGCTAAACGTCCAGTATCACCAGAATTGTGGCGGCCAGTAGGAAAATTTGCCGATAATGCAATCATTGCAGATTTAGCCAAAGTATTAGCAGAGGGCAGCATTGCCGAAAAACAAGCAGCAGCCTTAGCTTGTTCGCAATCCCCTTTATTAGAAGCACAAGCACTACTATCTCTTTATCCAGACTTGCACTCAGCCATTGCCGAAGGTGAACTTACTTGGAGTAATTTTAGCCGCGATCGCGTCACAGTCTGCAAATAAAAAGCTTCCCCCTAAAAAATATGGGCACAGGGTAGAGACGCGATGAATCGCGTCTCTGTTACGCCAAGTCTCAGTACAGCGATTAATACTGCGTTATTCATTTTGAATTAGGAATTTTGAACTATTTATGATGTTTATCGATCCCCACATTCATATGTGTTCCCGTACCACCTATGATTACCTGATCATGCGGGAACATGGTATTGTCGCAGTGATTGAGCCATCTTTCTGGTTGGGACAACTCCGCACAACTGCTGGTTCCTTTAAAGATTACTTTAGTAGCTTGGTTGGGTGGGAACGCTTTCGCGCCAGTCAATTTGGGATTCAACATTACTGTACTATCGGACTCAACCCCAAAGAAGCTAACAACGAAGCCTTAGCCGCAGAAGTGATGGAATTGCTACCACTGTTTGCTTGTAAAGAAGGTGTGGTGGCGATTGGGGAAATTGGCTATGACGACATGACAGAAGCAGAAGATAAATACTTTTGCGAACAATTAGCCCTAGCTAAAGAACTGGATATGCTGGTAATGATTCATACCCCTCATCGTAATAAAAAAGCAGGGGCTAGCCGCAGTATGGATCGTTGCATTGAATATGGACTAGATCCATCACAAGTAATTATTGACCACAACAACGAAGAAACCGTTGAAGAAGTTTTAAACCGAGGTTTTTGGGCAGCTTTCACAATTTACCCTAAAACTAAGATGGGTAACGCTAGGATGGCAGACATTGTTCGTCAATATGGAAGTAATCGCATCATTGTAGATAGTAGCGCCGATTGGGGTGTGAGCGATCCCTTAGCAGTTCCGAAAACAGCACAGTTAATGTTAGACACAGGAATACCGGAGAAACACGTACAAGCTGTTTGCTATGAAAATGCCCTAGCAGCTTACGGTCAAACAGGACAAATGAAAGCTTCAGACTGGCTAGATGCGCCATCTGCTGACCAGTGTCAAATGTTCAACGGGAACTCAGTATTGCGGGGACAAGAACCGGGGATTAAGTCTGTTGCAGATTATGTGTTGATTGAGTAGGGATTGGGGATTGGGATTGGGAGAAGAGGAAAATGAGGGGGATGAGGAAGAAGAGGGAGCAGAGGAAGCAGGGGTGCAGGGGAGAATAGCCATTACTCATTACTCATTACTCATTACTCATTACTCGTTACCAATTACCCATTACCAATTACCTAATGACAAACACCAAATAATTAAGGACTCACAAGTGAATATTGTTGCAAGTTTAAATTTACCCAAGTGGCGCGGGTATTTAGAGTTGATGCGCCCGGCGAATATTGTGACTGCTTGGGCTGATATTTTAGTTGGTTTTGCGGCCTGTGGTTCTGGGGTAATTTTTACTCAATTAATTAATGGACAAGCAACGGCTGATGGTTTAATTCCCTTAGCTTGGTTGTTGCTGGCTACAACGGGATTATATGGCGGTGGTATCGTTTTTAACGATGTTTTTGATGCCGAATTAGATCAGCAAGAACGCCCATCAAGAGCGATTCCTAGCGGACGTGTGTCTCGCGAGAATGCGGCTTTATTGGGGATGATATTATTTGCGATCGCAATTTTTGCGGCTGCTCAAGTATCTTTGTTGAGTGTCACCATTGCTATATTCATTACTTTCGCAGCGCTATTGTATGACTCTGTAGGGAAGCATCATCCCTTTTTTGGCCCTTTAAATATGGGTGTGTGCCGTGGTAGTAACTTGTTATTGGGTGTCAGTGCTTTACCTGCTATGGTTGGGGAACGCTGGTATTTAGCGCTCATTCCTGTACTTTACATTGCCGCTATCACCGCAATTAGTCAAGGCGAAGTTCACGGTGGTAAAAGAATTACGGGAATAGTAGCGTTAATTTTAATTGCAATAGTATTGACAGCAGTTTTAAGTTTAGGCTTTTTCGCAGAATATACAGTAATTGCAGCGTTACCATTCGCAGCTTTATTAGCGGTGCGAGTATTACCTAATTTTATCCAAGCTGCGCGTGAGCCAGTACCAGAAAAAATCCGCAATGCGGTGAAAGTTGGTGTGTTGTCTTTAATTATTTTAGATGCAACCATTGCAGCTGGTTTTACTGGTTTAACTTACGGTTTATTAGTATTAATTTTGCTACCAATTTCTATGTCATTCGCCAAAATGTTTGCTGTTACTTGAAGTTGCAGGAGTGTAGCAACGCACCACAAATAAATTAAAAATGCAAGGTGCGTTAGCCTACGGCGTAACACACCCTACGGAAAAAATATTTTTACATAACAATAAAGGTATTTATCTCATGAAAATTCCACGTGTAGGGTGTGTTGTCGCGCAGCGCAACGCACCGCAAATAAATTAAAGATGTTAAAACCTAGGTATTTGTATTATGAAAATTACCGCTAATAGCAACTTTCACCTAACTTATTGCTCAAATATCCATCCTGGTGAAAGTTGGGCAGAAGTTTTCGCCAATTTAAAAAAATATATTCCTGAACTCAAATCTCGTTTATCGCCTGAAGCAGCTTTTGGCATTGGTTTACGGTTAGCAGATACAGCCGCAAAGCAACTTTTAGCAGGTGAAAATTTAGCTCAGTTTCAAGCTTGGCTAACAGAAAAAGATTTATATGTTTTCACTTTAAATGGCTTTCCTTACGGAGGATTTCATCGCCAATTTGTTAAAGACCAAGTTTATGCACCAGATTGGTCAAATCAGGAACGAGTAGAGTATACATTAAATTTGACAGCAATTTTAGCGGCTTTATTACCTGATGGCTTAGATGGGGGAATTTCTACTTTACCTTTATCATATAAACCTTGGTGGTCAGATAAAGAAGAAAAAAAGGAGATAGTTTTCAAGACTAGCTGTCTGAATATTGCAGCAGTTGTTGCTGAAATGATGAGAATTCAGGAAACTACAGGTAAGTTATTGCACATTGATTTAGAACCTGAACCTGATGGGTTAATTGAAAATACTTCAGAAGTAATTGAATTTTATCAAAATTGGTTATTGCCTATAGCTGGTAATTATTTAGCTGAACAATTAGATATTGAGTATAGTTTAGCGGCAAGTAAATTGCTAGACCATGTAAGAATTTGCTATGACACTTGCCATTTTTCAGTAGAATATGAGCAACCTGAGTCTGTATTTGCACGCTTGGCATCAGCAGGAATTAAAATTGGCAAGATGCAAATTAGTGCTGCAATTCAAGTAAAGATACCATCTGAAGTTGAGCAACGCAGTTTAATAGTTGAGCGCTTACAACCTTTTGCTGAATCAACTTATTTGCACCAAGTCATAGAACGTCGTGCTGATGGAACGCTACATCATTATCCTGATTTAATGACGGCTTTACCGCAACTGCAGCAATCGCAAGCTGAAGAATGGCGCACTCATTTTCATGTGCCAATTTTCATTCGTGATTATCAAATTTTGCAGTCTACACAAGATGATATTGTGACAATTTTACATTTGTTGCAGCAAAATCATGCTTGTCAACATCTGGAGATTGAGACTTATACATGGGATGTATTGCCATCAGCAATGAAAATAGATTTGCTCACTTCTATTCAGCGAGAATATGAGTGGGTATTAACAAATTTTTCTGGTAATTAATAGGATATTAAATTTATGCAGAAAACAGTTGTTCTTAATGTTGTCGGCTTAACACCTAGTTTACTGGGAGAAAATACGCCATTTTTATCTGCTTGGGCTGCTAAAGGTCAAGTAGTACCAATTACGCCAGTATTACCTGCTGTAACTTGTTCTGTTCAAGCTACTTATTTAACGGGAAAATTACCTGATGAACATGGCATTGTTGCTAATGGTTGGTATTTTCGTGATGATTGTGAAATTAAATTCTGGCGACAGTCTAATAAATTAGTCCAGTCTCCTAAAATTTGGGAAATGGCTAAATCTATTGACCCTAATTTTACTTGTGCTAACCTTTTTTGGTGGTACAACATGTATTCTGCTGCAGATTATGCGATTACTCCGCGCCCCATGTATCCCGCAGATGGCAGAAAGTTACCTGATATTTATACATATCCTGCCAATATTCGTGAGTCAATTCAATCAGATTTAGGTCAGTTTCCACTGTTTAATTTTTGGGGGCCGAATACATCAATTATTTCTAGTCAATGGATTGCTAATTCTGCTCAGTGGGTTGAGGAACGCTATAGCCCGACATTAACATTAGTATATTTGCCACATTTAGATTATTGTTTACAAAAATTCGGTCAAGATAAACAGCAAATCCAAAAAGATTTACAAGAAATTGATGCTGTTTGTGGTGATTTAATTAATTATTATCAAGCCAGAAATACTCAAGTAATTATTCTTTCAGAATATGGCATTACCCCAGTATCTCAGGCGGTAGATTTGAACCGTATACTCAGGAAACATGGTTTAATTGCTGTTAGAGAAGAGTTAGGGCGAGAATTACTCGATCCAGGTGCTAGTATTGCTTTTGCTGTCGCTGATCATCAGGTAGCTCATGTATATGTTAACGATCCGGCGTATATTCCCAAAGTGCGCGATTTGCTAGAGTCAACTGCAGGGGTAGCGCAGGTATTGGATGAAGAAGGGAAAAAAGCTTACCATCTTAATCATCCTCGTTCTGGGGAGTTAGTTGCGATCGCACAATCTGATGCTTGGTTTACCTATTACTACTGGCTAGATGATGCTAAAGCACCTGATTTTGCTAGAACTGTGGATATTCACCGCAAGCCAGGTTACGATCCTGTAGAGCTTTTCCTTGATCCGCAGCTAAAATTTCCTCAACTCAAAATTGCTTCTAAGCTGTTGCAGAAAAAATTAGGTTTTCGCTACTTGATGGATGTCATTCCTGTTGATGCTTCTTTAGTGCGTGGTTCTCACGGTTGTGTGAGTACTTCTCCCAGCGAGGGGCCGATGTTTATTAGCCATCAAACTCACCTCATGAATGAAAACGTAATTCCTGCAACAGATGTTTGTTCTTTGATTCTCCAGCATTTAACAATGTAAATATCTTGTCAAACCTTTGCGTAGGGCTTCCCACAAGATACCTGAGGCTGGGGTATATGAGATGGTAATGTAAGTTTACGTTGCGGTAGTATTTTGGTGTAACGGTCAGTGAGAAATCGATTGAATTTTCTATCTAATTTTTTCAATAATCTTTTTAGCCGCTTATTCTCATTCCCGAAGCTAACTAAACGTACAAAAGGTTTAATAATTGTCGCTACTCTTCTCACACCTAATTTTTTGTATTTGGTTTGGAAATAGCCATCTTCGGATAAATTCCATTTGCTGCGGAGACGTTGTAAACTGCCTAAAGTCCAAGCATCACTCCACCGCAGCATATAAAAGTGTAAATCACTCCATTCTAGAGGAGGCCCTGGTACATAAGTTACTAAACTTTCAGGTTCAAAATAAATTTTACCACCTGCCTGTCTGACAGTCATACAAAAATCTAGGTGTTCTTTAGTGTTGAGCATCTCTTCATCTAAATAGCCGATTTCTGCAAATATTTCTGTACGAACTAAAGTGCAATGAAACTCTGCCAATTCGGTTTCCGTTCGCCGCAGTTGGGGAAGTAATTCTGGTACTTGATGACCTTGTTTATACATTTTCTCACGCAGATGTCTTCTGCCTTTAATATCAATGACAATGTGACTTTCTCCCCCGGCAAAATGTACTCTTTGATGTATAGGTTGCTTTTCGCACATTAAAGGGCCGACAACGGTTGCGCCTGTGGTTTCTGCACAATTAACTAAGGCTGCTAACCAACCAGGAGAAACGATGACATCATTATCAATGAATACTAAATATTTAGTATCTACATAGCTTAAACCGATATTTCGTGCATGGTTGGGAGAAAGATAATAATCTGTGCTAATTAAGGTAAAATTCTTTTCTTGTGCCTTGGTTTCTAAATATTGATGGACTTTATGTGGCGAATTTCCATCAACATAAACTAATTTAAAAGGAATAGTTGTATTTTCGTAAATGCTTTCTAATGATGCTTGCGTACAGCTAAAACGCTCACGGGGTACAACAACTAAAGTAACGATTGGTGATGGCATTGTTGATGACTCCTTTTGAATAATTAATATTGAGATGTAATTAATGACTTCTCTATCAGATTTTCTGTGGTTAATTCACCTTGTAAAAGCTGTTGATAAATGGCGACTAATTCATCATTTAGCTTATCCATGTCGTATTTTTCTTCTACACGCGCACGTCCAGCTTTACCCATTTTTACCCACAATTCTGGATGCTCAATTAAGTAGGATAATTTAGAGGCGATCGCATTTGCATCTCGTTCGGGAACCAAAAACCCCGAAACCCCATCTGCAACTAACTCTGGAATCCCGCCATGTAGCGTACTAATCACAGGTAAACCCATCGCCATCGCTTCTTTTAACGTATTCACTGGCGCATCTTGATTCCCATCTTTACCCGTGACGCTAGGCGCTACAAAAATATGGCATTGATTGAGAATTTCGACAATTTCTTTTTGCTGTTTCCAGCCTAATAATTTGACAATCTGCTGCAAATTTAATTCAGCAATTAGTTTTTGTAAATCTTCTTTTAATTCCCCATCCCCAATAATATTATATTCAAGATGAGGGTGATATTTAGCTACTTGAGCGATAGCTTTAATTACATATTCAATGCCTTTTTTCTCTACTAAACGTCCAGTAGTAGCAATGCGGATAATTCCATCGTGGGGAATTACACGTTCTTTAAAAAAGAATTTACTACAATCAATTCCTGAACCGTGGACATGAATTTTATTAGCATCACAACCCAAAGCAACTGCTTTATTTTTGAAAAATTCACAGTTAGCTAAAAAGAAATCTGTTTCTTGAAATAATTCCTGATAAACCTGTTCCCCCCATTTAGGGAGAAACTTGCTAATATCTGAACCGCGAAAGGTGGAAATTAATTTACCTTCAATTAAACCTAGCTGGCGAAACCACACACCAAATACGCCTAAGGTGCTAAATTGACAGTGAATGATGTCGTAAGATTTCTTTTCTAAAAATGGTAACGCTCGATAGAGCATTTTTAATGATTTGGCTTGGCTAACATAGCGAGAAGTATTAAGTAACTGGAGACAAACACCAGGATTTTTGTAAAAGTTGAGCAACAGTAAACTTAAACCTTTTACCCAGCGCCATAACTGATTATTTGGGCGAGAGTGAGCGTAAATTGTCCGTTCAATGAGATGATATTTTTCAACTGCTGGGTGTAATTTTGATAAATCTTGAGGAAAACCATCCAGAGAATAAATATCAACATCATGTCCCCGTTCTATTGTGCCAACAATTTGATTTAAAATAAACGGCTCAGATAGCACCGGGAAATGTGCTACAAAAAAGGCAACTTTCATAATTTTATATTAGATGTGAGTTAATTCTTTAGTTGGCTGTTGCAGATTTTGTGGCGGTAATTCTGGCTGCAGCATTTGTTGATAAATGGCGACTAATTCATCATTGAGCTTATTCATATCATATTTTTCTTCCACACGGGCACGTCCAGCTTTACCCATTTTTCCCCATAATTGTGGATGCTCAATTAAATAGGATAATTTAGAAGCGATCGCATCTGCATCTCGTTCGGGAACTAAAAAGCCAGAAACCCCATCTGCAACTAACTCTGGAATCCCGCCATGTAGGGTACTAATCACAGGTAAACCCATCGCCATCGCTTCTTTTAGGGTATTCACTGGCGCATCTTGATTCCCATCAGCAGCCGTTACACTCGGCGCAATAAAAATATGAGCATTATCGAGAATTTCGACAATCTCTTTTTGTTGTTTCCATCCCAACAATTTGACAATATGACCGATATTTAATTCAGCAATTAGTTGTTCAAAATGTGGCTTTAATTCCCCATCCCCAATAATTTGATATTCAATATGAGGGTGAATCTCAGCTATTTTCGCAACTGCACGAATCGCATATTCAATACCTTTCTTTTCTACCAATCTTCCCGTTGTCGCAATCTGCACTTTGCCATTGCTAGGAAAATAACGCGGTTTAAAAGCGAATTTTTTACAATCTAAACCAGAGCCATGCACCACCATTTTATCAGGATTACAGCCTAAATTAATGGCGCGATCGCCAAAAAATTTGCAGTTGGCTAAGAAAAATTCTCCTTCGCGAAACAGTTGATCATAAACATTTGCACCATTCTCCTGCACATACTTACTAATATCAATACCGCGAAAAGTCGTAATTAATTTACCAGAAATTATCCCCGCCTCCCGATACGCCAGGGCAATTGGTGATAAAGTACCAAATTGACAGTGAATAATATCATATTTACCATCTGCCAGAAACGGCACCAGGCGATAAAAGGTTTTTAAATTTGCCACCTCATAGTGATACTTTCCAGGTTGAAAAAACCGCAAACTTTTCCAAGAACCTCGATGCATATTTTGCAGTAGTAACCCAATACCTTGAAAAAATCGCCAAGTAATATTCTCAGGCACAAGCGGAGGAAAATAAGCACAATCCATCAACTTATATTCCTCAACAATGGGATGCATCTTCCCCGTATAATTTTTAGGTAATCCATTCACAGGATAAATATGTACCTCATGCCCCCGATCAATTAACCCCGTAATTTGATTTAAAATAAATGCCTCAGACAAAGCCGGAAATCGCCAAAGAATAAATGCTACCTTCATGATTAAACCTCCGCGCCCCTTAGCGTAAACCTCTGCGATACTTTGCGTTTAAAAACCCTCCTTCTCCCCTCCCTTTCCCAACTCAGATGATGATTCAAATTCATCGCCTCTAATTTTGCTGAACCTAACGAACCATCAGCAAAATTCAGTACACTTATCCCACAATTAGACTGTTGCCAACAATGATAAAACGCCGGACTTATCCCCAAAGCCGTGCTAATTAACGCCCGATTTGTTCCCCCATGCGCTATTACCAATAAAGTTTGCCCGAGATGTTTTGGTAACACTTCCTGCCAAAATTCCTGTACCCGTTGATATAAATCCAACGCCGGATAAAACTTAGTTTCCCCATCTATCTGTATGTAAAATTCATGAGGACGTTGTTTCCAAACTTGATAAGCTTCTGGGAAAGTTGCGCGTACATATGCAAATGCCAAACCTTGCCAAATTGGTAAATCATTTTCGCGTAATTTATCGCTGATCAAAATTTCCCTTGGCTGTACCGCCATAACTGCAAAAATTTCCTTAGCAGTTTCCCGCGCCCGTTTTAAAGAACTAATATAAGCAGCATCAAAGGCAATTTTTTGTAAAAACTTACCTGTAATTCTCGCATCCCTGCGCCCAATTGCTGTTAATACAGATTCATCACTACTTCCTTGATATAAACCCAAAGCATTAAATGTACTTTCTCCGTGGCGTAGCAAAATCACGCGAGTTCCGGTGGATTTTTCAAGTTTAAAATACATGATGGTTGACGGTTGACGGTTAACGGTTGACTGGAAAAAATAGATTTATAGTAAAAATTGGAAAACTCTTTTTCCCCTGCTTCCTGGCATTTATAGGGATGACACCGTATTATTTGGATCTACAATGCTTTGCATTCTATATAAAGTGGAGTAAAAACCACCTAACCTCAAGAGTTCTGCGTGGGTACCTTGTTCTAAAATGCTGCCATCTTCGATATAGAGAATCATATCTGCGTTCTCTACGGCTTTGAGGTTATGGGAAATAATAAAAGTTGTGCATCCTGCAGTTAATTTCGCCAGTGCAGCGTTGACGATATATTCGCTTTTTTTATCTAAACCTGTAGTGGGTTCATCTAGAATTACTATTGGTGCTTGACGAATAGCAGCACGTGCGATCGCAATTCTTTGTCTTTGTCCTCCTGATAGTGTACCACCGCGATCGCCCAAAATTGTATCGTAGCCTTGGGGCAATTTCATAATAAATTCATGGGCATTGGCTAACTTGGCGGCTTGTTCTACTTCTATATCCGTAGCCCCTAATTTACCGTAGGCAATATTTTCTCTAACAGTAACTGCAAATAACACACTATCTTGCAACACCACGCTAACTTGCTGCCGCAGAGAATTTAGAGTATATTCGCGGATATCTTGCCCATCAATTAAAATCCGCCCAATTTCTGGATCATAAAGCCGTAATATTAAACTCAGCAGCGTTGATTTACCACCACCAGAAGCCCCAACTATAGCGATTTGCTGTCCCGGTTGCACAATCAAATTAATATCTTTTAAAATATTTTTTCCTGTGTCGTAGCCAAAGAACACATTTTCAAACCTAACTGCACCAAAGAAAGGATGGGCTGGCTTCGCTTTGGGTAAATCTTGAACATGGGGTTCATAGTCCAAAATTTCTACCACTCTTTCCCCGGAAGCTGTCGCTTTGGCTATTTGTCCGATTTGGTTAGAAAGTTTTCGCAACGGTTCAAAAGCATTTCTTAAATAAGTCATAAATACTAACAATTCCCCTGGGCTAAGTTCCTTGTGTAACACCACATGAGAACCCCGCCACAACACCACAGCCACCACAATCGCCATCAAAATTTGTACAGCCCTTTCTAATGCGGCTGACAGTCTTAAAGATTCAATCGCTTCATCTAAACTCTTTTGGTTTTGGGCTGAAAAAATGCCATGCAATTTTTCTTGTAGAGATAGAACTTGCACAACTTTTATTGCACCCATAGTTTCCCCTGTGGTTGCGGCTAAAACACCTTCAGAATCACGATGTTTTTTAGCAAATTTACGAATCCGGCTAATCATGTTGCGGCTTAACAACATTAATAATGGGAAAATTGTCATAACTACTAATGCCAATTCCCAATTTAGCCAAAACATAATTCCCAACATCCCCACCAGAGAGACTGTATTGGTAAATAAAGGCAAAGCTGTTTTTACCGTAACAGTCCGCATCTTTTCAATATCAGCAGTCACACGGGCGATTAAATCGCCGCTTTTAGATTTTTGGTGAAAGGATAGAGAAAGATTTTGTAAATGATGAAAAATATCACCCCTTACCTGCGACAACACCCGCACTACAGCTAAAGACATGCCATAGGTGCTGAGGTATGCAGCTATGCTACCCACTCCCGCAATTACGACAATCGCTATTACGGAAAAAGTTAATAATAAAGCTGGACTAGATGTATAAGTTTCAGTAAAATTTGCTGAGTTATTGTGAGCAGGTATCAAAATATAATCAAAAACATATTTTAAAGGCCAAGGCTCAAGTAAGCGTAAGCCTGTTTCAATTAAGAGGACTAGAAAAGAACCAGCGATTAAAAGTTTTTGTTGATGAATATAAGGTGAGAATTTATCTAATATCCGCAAGATGCCGGGGATAACTCCTGTTAATTCTTTCTCTTTGGCACGTTGACCCATTAATTATGCCTCTTTATTAGTTATTTTGGAAATTTTGGCTTGTCAATCAATGTGTTTTAGACAGAATAATTAACCGCCGATACACGCCGATGCTATTGTCATCTAGCAACCGCAGAAATTTGCAAAAAGTCTTTGAGGAAACTAGCTGTGTTATCTGCACCTTGCAAATCAAATTTATCAGCACTATCCAAAAGTAAATTTCTATTTAAATTAGTAATAATTGTCTGTGATAAATGAGCATCTGTTAAAGCTTCTGGCAAAACATAATCAACAATTCCCAACTGTTGTAATTTTTGTGTTCTTACTAATTGTTCTTTATCTTCATTTTCATGACCAATTGGCACCACAATAGCCCGCACACCTGTACTCAAAATATTCATAGTTGTGTTATAACCACTTAAGCTGAGAGAAATATCTGCGCTTTGCATATAAGCTAATAGTTGTAACGTATATGTTTCTATCTGAATATTTTCTTGTTGTTCAGCAGCTTTGATTAACTGCTGCACCTTCGATTCTGCCATGAAGGGCCCGGTAAATATTTTGATAATATGTGGTATTCTTGTCTCTAAAATTGGGCTCGCTGCGATTACAGTTTCTAAAAGTTCATAGCCAATTCTCCCACCGCCAACACTTACTAAAATTTTAACAACTTCTGGATTTAACTCACCCCATAGTTGATGCTCATCAATATTCTTTGCTAGAGGTTGAGTAACAAATCCCGTATGAAAAATTTTAGATTTAATATCTCGATGTTTACTAAAGGTTTCAGAAAAAGTCTGAAAATTAGCATCAGCATGAAATAGCAGTAAATCAAAATAGCGATTCATTAAATAGCAAATAGTTTCCTCTTCCTCTGGAAGGCTTTCTTTGCCAATGACATCACGTAAACTGCAAACAATTTTAGTATCAGGACTGGTAAGTTTAATATGTTCAACAAAGGGCAGTAATTCAAACAATAGCTTGTGTCTGCCAAAGGGGAAAAATTCAGTAATTACACAATCAGGCTGGATGCGTTCAAATTCTGCAATCAACAGATTTTTTCTAATTTCCTGCACTGCTTCTACTGATTGGTAGCTATCATCAACGGTGAATTTACCATTCTCTAACCATAGTGCAGGTAATTTAATGACTTCTACTTGTGGTGGAATTTCAAAACCCATGATTTCTGGGCCGCCACAAATAAAATAAACTTGAAAATATTTGACTAAACTCCGCACTATTTCTGTGCTTCTGACTAAATGCCCCATACCACTAAGGTACTGGCAATAAAACAGGATTTTTTTCATAGTTAAATTGGCGTTCGCAGCTTGTTTGAGTTAATAGCAAAAAAATGTAATTTTTTACATTAGACAAACCATTCATGTTTAAACTTGGATTATTCACATCTGACAAATTTTCTAAAGCATTTTGTAATACTTCTGCTTGCAAATTATTGGGATTAATTACTTTGAATAAGCCTAATGCTGCCATTTTTTGAGCGCGAATTAATTGTTCTTGTGAAGGGTGACAGCGTGGTATAATCACCGCAGGTTTATTGGCAGATAAAATCTCACAAACTGTGTTATAACCAGCCATTGATACTATAGTGTCTGCTGCTTGGATATAACTCATTAAATCATCTGTAAATTCTCTAACTGTGACTTGCGGATTATGGTTTGCAGCCTGAATTATCAGTTGCTTTTGGCTGACAGGCATTTCTGGGCCATAAATGATTAAACTTTTGTAGAGGTTTGCTTCAGGTAATAAGTTAATCGCCGCCAGATAAGTATCAACCAATTCGTAACCATCTTCACCACCACCAGGAGTTACTAAAATTAAACGTTCCTGTGGAGATAGTTGCAATTCTTCTCTAATATGTGTTGGTGTTTTTAATCCAGGTTTGCGCTTAATATAGCCACAATAACGAGCTTTTTTAGCAATAATTGCAGAAAAATTGTATTCTTTTACAGTATCAAAAACTTTTGGTGTGCCGACTATTAAAACTTGATGATAATACTTTTCGATGGCGGTGTAATAGCCATGTTTTTGCCAATCATTAATAGTAACTTCTGGAGAATCTAGAATATCGCGCAGTAAAAGTACTAGCTTGGTTGTAGGTAGTTTTTGATGAAAATAATTAATGGTGTCAGCTAACTCGTTTTTCACACCGTAGGGTTTTTTATCTACGAGAAATAAATCTGGTTGAAAGGTAATTGCAGATGAGAGAATTAATTGCGATCGCAATCTTACTGTCTCTTCAATACCCATCCCCAAATACTTGACTGCAACTTCCCCAGTTGCACCTCTATTTAAGCAAGGTAGCTTGATATAATCTAACCCTTTAGGTAAGCGAAACCCTTGCAGCATCGGCGAACCAGATAGCAATAAAATAGATAGTTGAGGTATTTCAGCTAGTAAATGTTCGCAAATCGCCAACATTCTGCGGATGTTACCCAGTCCGTATGCGTCATGGGAATATACCAGCATTCGCATAGTTTTTACCAAGAATTGGGATTATTTATGCCTGAAACATCGCTTGGATGTTCTCTTGCTGATACACATAATTACTTTGTTAGATGAATTCTTAATGAAGGTTTTATGAGAAGGTTCTCATCAAACCTTCATTAAGATGACTTCATCACTCATGAGGTTTGTTGATTGTTGACTGTTGATTGTTGACTGTTGACTGTTGATTGTTGATTGTTGACTGTTGACTGTTGATTGTTGATTGTTGACTGTTGATTGTTGATTGTTGACTGTTGATTGTTGACTGTTGACTGTTGACTGTTGACTGTTGACAGTCAATATCTTAATCCTCATATAAATCTAGTTGGGGATTACCGCTACTATCAAAATATAGTTCTTCTTCGATTTCGCCATCGGTAATATCGACTTCATAGAATAAGCCTTGAGGCGTAATCTCGATTTCGTATTTTGTGATTTTAAATTGAGGACGTTCTTGCTTGATGCGCTTTAAGACAACAGCAGGAAAATCTTTAGCTTGCACATAGTATTCAGTTTCTAACCATTTTCCTGTTTCAGAAAACTCGGCTTCATATTTAATATTATTTTGAATAAAATTTGCCTCGTAACCATAGTGAGTTTTTTGCCAAGTGCGCGGAACATCAGCATACTTGGCTTGAAAAGCTGCTTCTACAGATGGAGGAATTATAATAGCTTGTTGATGATTGTGTAATTGATGACAAGCTACTAATAATGTACTACTAACACTGGCAATAATTGATTTGATAAATATCCCGTTCACTACATAATTACTTTTTGTCTTGAGGTAATTCTAGGGGTAAGATAATGGTAAATTTAGCTCCTGCTCCTAGCTGACTTTCGAGAGTTACTCTTCCGCCATGCGCTTCTGCGATCGCTTGGACAATAGATAAACCTAGCCCAGCACCTTCAGAACGACGACGACTGTTTGCAGCACGAGCAAAACGCTGAAAAATTCTCTTTTGATCAGCTGGTGCAATACCTTCGCCAGTATCACGCACCCAAAAGCTTACTTTACCTTGGTGAATCATTGAACCCAGGAAAATTGTATCAGTATTGTTTGTGTGTTGCGTAGCATTTTGTGCCAAATTTATCACAGCCTGAGTCAAACGTTGACGGTCTGCGATAATTTTACCTTTACCTGTAGCTTGCAGTTGCCAATTGCGATCGCCTATGGTGGGGCGTAGTCCATCACCTAAAGCTTTAAGTTTGGTAAATAATTCTTCTGTGAAGCTTTGAACATCAACTGTTTCTAAGAGTAAGAAGTCGGGACGCTCTGCTTTTGTCAGTAAAATTAAGTCATTGACAAAGCGATTCATCCGTTCTAGTTCATCCATAACTAAAGCTACAGTCTCTTGAACTTCTTGCGGATCGTTACCCATTAATTCCAAATGACCACGAATAATCGTAATCGGTGTTCGCAATTCATGTCCAGCATCATCAATAAAATTTTGCTGACTGATGAAAGCGGCTTGTAACCTATCCATCATTTCGTTAAAGGTAGCTGCTAATTCTGCTAATTCTCCATCACCATTAATATTAATTCGTTGATTTAAATCTGTTTCGCTAATTTGGCGAGCCGTTTGCGTCAGCAACCGCAATGGTGCGAGAATCTTTCCAGAAGCAAACCAAGCTAAAATTAACGCTAAAAATAGCACTCCTATACTCACTTGAATAATCACGGCTACAGCTTCTAAAACCTCTCCACGTTCCCCAGCCGTAGCGTGAGCAATTACAAACACACCCAGAACTTCGCCGTCAATTTTTACAGGTTGTGCTAAATAAATGATAGTATCAACGCTACTACTAGGAATGACTTTTTCTCCTTGCTCTGGTTTTGTTAAACCTGCCCAGTACCTGATAATTTTGGAATCTCGACTTAATTCTTTTGGTCTAGCTCTGGGACTAGATTTATAAAATTTTCCCTTCCATAACATAATCAGAAAGGTGTCATCTTCTGGTAGCTGATTTACCAAAAATGCATCTAAAAATTCTCTTAATTCTTCCGTTGTTTTTGGCTGCTTCAATAGGCGATTATCAGATTCTCTCAACCGATTAATAGTTTCCGGTTCTTCATCAAAGAGAGTATCTTCCGGAATTTTACTGCTACCATTAATTAATTGATTAAATATTTGCATTTTCTCAGTTATTTGCCCATGCACCCGACTATTAATCCTTGCATATAAAACTTGACGAAATGCTGGCACAAAAACCACAAAAATCAAGCCAAAAATTAATGCATACCACAAAAGAATCCGGGTACGCGTAGCCCAAAAGAAACCTCTACCACGTTTGGTATTTGTTGTCTCTACTGATTGTTGTGCTTTTTTATTTATCCACATTAATTAAGTAGCTCAGTGTTAAAAATGAGGGAGATGAGGGGGATGAGGCAATACTGCTCGGTTAAGGATTTTCAACTCTTAATTTGGTTTGGGGAAAAGGTGAAAGGGTAAGGGTTAAAGGTTTTTCTTGCCCCTTTTCCCCTTCGCCTTTTGCCCTTAACCGACAAGTATTAGGGGATGAGGGGGATGAGGAAGAAAGAATCAATACTAAATTACCAATTACCCATGCCCCATGCCCATTAATTTAATTCCTCAACCGATAACCCATCCCCCTTACAGTTTCTATTAAATCGCTACCTAATTTTTTACGTAAATAACCCACATAAACATCAACAATATTAGAACCAGGATCGTAATCGTAACCCCAGACTCTATCTAACAATTGTTCGCGACTTAAAACTTGCCCAGGATGGCGAAAGAAAGTTTCTGCTAAAGTAAATTCTCGTGCTGGTAAGTCTACTGTATTTTTACCTACTTTTACTTTACGCGATCGCAAATCTAAAGCGACATCCCCGACTTTGAGTAGCATCTCTTCTCTGGTTGCAGTGCTACCACTGTTACGCAACCTAGCTTTTACCCGTACTAATAATTCTTCAAACCGGAAAGGCTTGGTTACATAGTCATCTGCACCCGCCTCAAACCCTGCAACTTTATCTTTGATATCATCACGTGCGGTTAAAATAATTACTGGTAAGGTTTCACCCTGTCCTCGTAGTTCTTCTAATATCTCCAAACCATCTTTACCAGGAAGCCCTAAATCCAAAATTATCAAGTCAAAACTGCTACTTAATGCCATATTAGTAGCGGCGTGGGCATCACCTGCTACAGTCGTGATAAAACCATGAGAACGTAGTCCCTTCTCTATAAAAGCTGCTATGCGGGGTTCATCTTCAACGATGAGAATACGATTCATGGGATGCAACCTCGTTCGTGGTTCTTAAAAGAAGACAACCATCTAAGCAAAACCTGTTCCCAATTTACTTTTTAATGGGTTATGTCGCAAAAAATCTCACTATGAGACAAGACCTGTTGCAATAATTTTAGTATTCATAAATTTTGCTGAAGTAATTACATAAAAATCTAAGCAGTTATCGCAAAATAGACCTCAATTGCGGTTTCGGACACTACAATTGCTCTTTCGGATACTACAATTGCTGCTTTTGATACTACAATTGCTACTTTTGATACTACAATTGCTGCTTTTGATACTACAATTGCTGCTTTTGATACTACAATTGCTGCTTTTGATACTACAATTGCTGCTTTTGATACTACAATTGCTGCTTTTGATACTACAATTGCTACTTTTGATACTACAATTGCTGCTTTTGATACTACAATTGCTGCTTTTGATACTACAATTGCTATTTTCGAGAACTCATTTGCAAATTGTAGAGTGAACTCCTCAAGGAGGCGGCTTGTCTGTACCTATGTTCCTTCTCTAGAGAAATTAACAAAGAAACAATATAATCATCTCTCCCAAAATCCAAAATTGGTATAAGCTGGTACGAAGTTGAATAGCAAAGAATAGCGCCTTATGTCAATTATTGCGCTCAGAGCATGGTATATACAAGATTATGAGCCGATCGCGGAACTAGAAAAGCGTCAGCCAGACATTCGCCTCAGTAAAAAAAGTTTACTGCGATCGGGTTTACGTGCGGATTTTTTGGAAGACAGTGACGATGTCAAGCAGTCAACTTGGTTTGGGCGCTATTTAGAAGGCGAAAATATTGAATTTTATATTGAAGGTAGCGGTGGCTATGCGGTAGCCAATATTGACTTGATTAGTCATGAAATCTATTTCACCAAACAAGCGCTGTTAGCACAGTTAGATCCGACAATTTTTTTATGCTATCAAACCGAGTATGCCGACGCGAGTGAGGCTTTGCGCGCTGGGTTGCAAACTAGTCTAGAAAATTTGAATAAGCGATCGCGTCTACCTTTAACTTTAGTAGAATCCTACCGTCCAAGTAACGGCCCCTTACGCCTTTCTACTGGTATTCTGCGAAAAATCCGCAAAAGTTTATTGTTTATTGCAGATACTACACCCATTGCTAACATCGCTGGTAAAGAAACTACACAACTAATCCCCAGCCCCAATGTCTGTATTGAACTTGGCTATGCGATGCAAAGTAAGCGTTCAGAACAAATTTTACTAGCACAAATGCAACGCCCAGATTTAGAAGGCGAGTTTCCTTTCGATTTACCAAAACAGCAAATTCTGCAATTTCAAGATGGTAAAGAACTGAATAAAGTTCTTACAGTCGCGATTACAGCCCAGTTAGCAAGATTTAAGTTGTTTTTTTAATGAAGTCAACGGATTTTAGATTTTGGATTTTGGATTTTGGATTGTTTTTGATTAACCAAAAAATCTAAAATTGATTTACTCAAGAGCCAAAATTAATTAATCATCTCCCCAATTACCAATTACCAAATTTTCTGCAAATTTAAGATAAATCCCGGTAATACATCTTCTCCAAAAACAGTCAAAGGTGCTTTGAAAATCTCTACTGGTTGTTGAGGACGATAAATTTCTAACTCTTGTTGTTTACGATTAATCAAAAAACCTAACCGACAGCCATTAGCAAGATATTCTTGCATTTTTTCTTGAACTTTTTGCAGTCTATCTGATGGTGAAAGTATTTCAATAACAAAATCAGGACATAGAGGAATAAATTTTTCTCTTTGTTCTGGAGTCAAAGCATTCCAGCGACTTTTTTCTACCCAAGACACATCAGGAGAACGATCAGCACCATTTGGTAATGTAAATCCTGTAGAAGAGTCAAACACTTCTCCTAGTTGATTTTGTTCGTTCCATTGTGCTACTTGCAATATTAAATTAACATTGCGTTTCCCTGTTTCTCCTCCTGTAGGTGGCATGATAATTAATTCTCCTTCACCATTACGTTCTAACTTCAAATCGGGGTTATCTTGACATAGTTGATAAAACTCTTCTGAAGTTAGTTTAATTACAGAATCGAGCTTTAATGTAAGTGATGTCACGTCGCTTTGCTCCTAGTTCAAAATTTAAAATTCTCAATTTACTCCATGATTGCCATATTATTTCTATTTCTATGGGATGATGACCGATTAAAAACAGAAGGAGTACATTAATTCGGGATGTTGTTATGCACTGGATTTATATAGAGTTTGGTGATGAGCCAAACCTTTTTTTTATTTAAAATGAAGGTGCAGGGGAATATAGAGTTGTCGAGCGAGTTCTGGGAATCGGTCACGATCCGCAACGATGAAAAAACCCCATTCCCCATTTTCGTGATAACCCATGCCAAAGCGGAAGGCTTGCTCTCGTCGGTTGAGTCTGTCCATTAACTGATTGAAGTGATTAATTACTGCCTCGACATCCATCCAAGTGCCACTGCAATCTGCTAGAAACTGATACGTTTCGCCATTGAGCATGTACTGCACAACCCAATGGGAATCCTGATCGCTGAAGATGCCAATTCCTTCGGCGCGTTGATCGGAGATTAAGTATTTCACCGTTGTTCCGTCATGATTTCGTATGGAGAGTTCAGTTGTTTCGCTCACATCCTTAAACCGCTCTTCTGTTTCGATACCTTGTGAAATGCTGTTCAAAGAAATGGGAGGAATTGCTGAGGTAGCAAGATCCCTGAAAAGCTCATCATGCCGAGGTTCAAAACCTATATCACGCAGATTTGCGAAGGCCACCCGTGGCCCAAATAGTTCAAAAATAATGCTGATATGGTCATCCAGTATAAAGGCTGGGTTCTGAATCCACGAGTTGATTTTTTCGATAGACTCTGGTGGTAATTGCTCAACAATTCCAGCTTCTTGCAGCATTTGCGAAACATGAGTAGCCGTATGTCCCTCTTCATGCCATATAAACATAAGATGATGCCAGGGATGCGATCGCGCTAATGTTTCTGGTCTTCTACAACCATATTTCAGTAGTGTGTAGGCTAGAAAGTGTGCAGCATAGTCAGTGGAATGATCCACTAAAGCTTCTCTCAAAGCATCGACAAGATCTTGGTCTGCTGTCCAGGTACCATGCTTGTAAATTTCTTCGCTATGTTCTTTGTACGCGCGATTTGAAAGCTCTATGCACACCTCATAAACGCGGGAAACTTCATCATTTTCATCTCGAAAATGCTGTCGGTCATACCATCCAAGCAATTTGAAAAGCTCTTTGGTACTGGGTTTAAAATCGTTGGGCATTGGTCAGTGTTGCCTTCTGTCGGGAGTTAAGCCTACTATACATACCTTCAAAAAAGTGACTGGTATTGGCTGATTTTAACGCAGGAACCACTTTTTTGACTTTACCATCGCTTTTGGATGTCAGATAGATTTCGCCGCCCTTTTTAATGAAATGAGCTAATGTTTATCTAGGTCATCATTTTCTGGTTTTTATGAAGTTCCCACCTTGGTAAGCCGCTAGAAAGTTATCGCACCAGCGGTTCCTTTTACAACCTGTACAGTTTTGTTCGTGGATTCCCCCGCCAACAGCCAACGCTGTAAAGAGTTTGCGTTGGTAATCAAATGTTGAAGACGGGAGAATTAAATCATGCCATTGCATGGTAGCAACAGAACTGCAAACAATGTAATTTTATTAACCATCATCTTTTTCGCGATTGAATTCTTAGATGAGGTGATTGATGGCTTGTGTGGTGCGGCTTGGCCGTTAATTCGCCATGACCTAAATCTTGATTACGTGCAAGTAGGAATGTTACTGACAATACCCAATACTATCAGTAGCTTAATTGAGCCGATAGTAGGTATATGGGGAGATATTGGGAAGCGGCGACAATTAATTTTGGGTGGAGGAGTGAGTTTTGCGATCGCACTCCTCCTTTTAAGCCAGAGCTATAATTTTTCATTATTATTAGCAGCCTTTGTGCTGTTTTATCCCGCATCTGGTTGCTTTGTCAGTCTTTCTCAAGCCACTCTCATGGATATTGAACCGACGCGCCACGAACAAAATATGGCACGTTGGGCATTAGCTGGTTCTGTGGGAAATGTAATTGGCCCCTTAATTTTAGGTGGCGCTGTCGCATTAAATCAAAGTTGGCGAAGTGCGTTTTTGGCATTGGCGCTGTTGACGCTGTTACTTGTAGGAATGCTAAGGCAATTTCCTATCAAAACTGTACCTTCCCACATTGATGAACCACTGCATAGCTTCCAGGATGGAATAGCTAATACCCTGACAGCATTAAAACGGCGTAAAGTTCTCCTGTGGTTAACTTTATTGCAATTTTCAGATTTAATGCTAGATATTTTGCGTAGCTTTTTAGCACTGTACTTTGTTGATATAGTTGGTGCAGATAATACGCAAGCAAGTTTTGCTGTCACTGTTTGGTTAGGGTTTGGCTTGCTGGGAGATTTCTTACTCATCCCTTTACTAGAAAAATTGAAGGGATTGCATTATTTAAAACTCAGCGCCACAATTGTTTTGTGTCTTTACCCAATTTTTTTGCTGGTACCAAACACAAATATCAAATTAGTCATTCTTGGTTTATTGGGTTTCTGTAATGCTGGTTGGTATTCAATTCTGCAAGGACAATTATACACAGCCATGCCAGGACAAAGTGGTACAGTCATGACGCTAAATAATTTATTTGGTTTAGTTGGTGGTTTAATACCGTTGGTGTTGGGTTTAGTTGCTCAATATTATGGTTTACAAACCACTATGTGGTTGTTACTCGCCGCACCTATCACCTTACTCATTGCACTATTTACCGTTTAATTTTAAATACCAAAAACAAATGTTTGCGACACATCAATATATTCTAGAGGGCAAGGCAGTGCCCAGTGGTGTCAACTTAACGCGAAACCCGCTTGGTTGAAAGGTTTCCGCCCTCACCCCCAGCCCCTCTCCCACAGGGAGAAGGGAGCAAGAGATTTAGTTCCCCTTCTCCAGGGGGAGAAGGGGTTAGGGGATGAGGGCGCGAGGTATTTGTACAACGCCCGCCCTATATCGCTTTTAGCTTAAGTTGACACCACTATGCAGTGCCTTGCCCCTACAATCTGTCGCATTCTTTTTTCAAATTGGTATTACTTTATAAATAACCTCTAAAGGCATAACATTGTTGTGCCTTTAGCTATATATTTCATTTACCTAAACAACAGTGTATGGGTAAGCTGATTATCTAAAATTTGCCCAGCCAACCGCCAAACACTGCTAAACCATAGTATTTCCAAGGTACTGCGACTGTTAAAAACCCTGCTTGTCTGAGCATTTGTAAATGAGCATCCACAGAAGCTAATTGGTCTTGGCTTGAGTAGCCCTGTGTAGTAGTTGTACCCACCTTAGCACGAACCTCCGCCAGGGTTTTCCCCTGTTGATTAGCCCATTCCTCTCGCGCTGCTTTGTATACTTCCACCAAGGCAGGTGATTCCGGTAGGATAGGATCAGCATTCCAAAAACAACCATTAGGACTCAAGCTAGCAGCAATTTGCTGAAATAACTTAAATTTCATCTCATCTTGGAGATGATGAATTGCTAGAGAAGAAACACAGGCATCAAATTCCTTACCTGCAGCAAATTTTTCTGGATTATTTGCCCATTCGCCAAAATCAGCTTGTACACAACTCCACCGATTTTGATATCCGGCTGTGACAATTTTACTTTGAGCAAATTGCAACATCCGAGGTGAGTAATCTAGGGCAATAACTTGAGCATTAGGGCAACGTTGAAGTATTTTTAAACTCAGTTCCCCTGTGCCACAGCCTAATTCTAAGACGCGAAGAGTAGTAGAAGGCAGACAACGGGTAATTACCTCCAGCATTTCGTCATAGCGCGGTAATAGCTGACGAATCCCTGTATCAAAATCAGCAGTGTTGGCAAATACTTCACCGGGAAATAGTTGTTGCATATCGCTGGTGTCAGATGTTGCATCTATGCATCAATATTAAAGCATGATGACCTGATTAGCTTGTTTCCTAAAAATCGCGAATCCTTTACACCACAATGATAATATTTGCGATCGCACTTCTTTGAGTTTATTAGGGTGCGTTAACGCAGTGTGACGCACCCTACGAGGATGGAAAAATTTATTTGGAGTCTTCCCTAAATAATTCCAAATACTGAGCCGACAGTAGACTTAATTGAATCTCTGGCATCCTTTAAAGTTTGGGCTATAGGATGTTTAGTTTGTAAGAATACCCGCGCACAATTACGTCCCGGCATACCAGAAATTGAACCACCTGGATGTGTACCAGCACCAGTTAAAAAGAGATTATCAATTGGTGTTTTGTAGTTGGCTATTTCTGGCAAGGGGCGGAAAAATACCATTTGATCTAATGTCATATCAATGTGGTAATAATTTCCTTTATAAGCACCTAATCTTTCGCCTAATTCTGCAGGACTTTCAACACGACGGGCGATAGTTGCTGTTTTGACGTTTGGTGCATAGGTTGCTAACTTATCAACTACCCTATCTGCTACTTGATTTTTTAATTCATCTGTCCAACCTGTACCTTTTAAGCCTGTACCTTCTGCACCAGCAATTTGATAGGGAGCAAAAAATTCAATCCATACTGTATGCTTACCTGGTGGTGCTAATGTGGGATCTAAAGCGCTAGGCATGACTACATACATTGAGGGATCGGAATCTGGGATTTCTCCTAAAGTACATTTGCTATGCGCTTGTTCAACGTGAGCTACAGAATCAGCAATTAAGATAGAACCGATGAGATATTCATCTTTGTGTTGATGGTAAGGAAAACGCAGGGGTTCATCTAAGGCTAAATCTATTTTGAGAATAGTTTCATTATTGTTAACAATGCGGCGTTCTAATCTTTCCCACAAATCTGGATCGACTGCATCAATATCAGTTTTATCAGTCATTTGCAAGAATAAACGCTTGGCATCAATATTAGAAATTACTCCATATTTAGCGCGATATTCTTTGCCGCCAGCAACGCGTACCCCTACTGCTTTTTTATCATCAATCAACACTTTTTCTACGTGCTGGTCTGTGAGAATTACGCCGCCTTTACTTGTAACTAAATTCACCAAAGCTTTGACAAGTGCGCCAGTACCACCGCGAGGTCTAGCCATACCAGGATTGTGACGCATTGCCATCATAATTGCACCAATCGCAATGGTTTTTTGGGATGGTGGCGCACCCAGTTCTGCTGCTAGCCTCGCTAAGGGTGCTTTGAGAAACTCTTCATCAAACCATTCGTTAAGTAAATCTTCTGCGCTAGTCATCATGTTGCGAATAAAGTCCAGCGTTTTATTCGGAGAACCAATGACAGAAAATAAATCTTTGATTTTCGTGATGTCGTAATTACCAACAATATCAATAATCGACTTTGGAGGAGCATTAAACATGGGAATCATGGCACCTAATGCTCGTTGCCAATAGTCGGTAAATTCGGCGTATTTTTTAGCATCACGTTCGTTATAACGCGCGATTTCTGCACAGGTTTTTTCGAGAGATTTGTGCGCTAAAAAATATTTACCATCTGGATGGGGACAGAATACTACTGGATCGCATTCCAGATATTCCAAACCATATTTTTCTAATTCTAATTCTTCAACAACTGGCCCTAAATGTATAAATTCGTGGTCAATAGCACACAAATTAAATTTAAATCCAGGTGCTTCTTGGGGTAAACATTCTTCAGTGGTAGCTGCACCACCAGGAACAGAACGCTTTTCTAATAGCAGGACACTATAGCCAGCTTTTAGTAAATATGCAGCACATACTAAACCGTTATGTCCTGCACCAATAATCACAACATCGTACTCTTGCATATTTGTAATTTAGAAATGGTGTAGCTTGAATAAATTTACAACACTAATAGTGAAAAAAACCTCGGTTAGCAGCTTTCTTTTTATTGAGGAGAAAGCAGAGAATCTGTTGAGGGAATTTGATTGACATGGGCTTTGACTAGCATAATGATATTATCTGCCTGTACTTTCATATCTTTAATGCTTAATAGCATATTTTGCCATTCAAAATATGGTAATTGCAGCATTTCTTTTACCTTTTGCATTAATGCTGCTATGAGATTGACTGACAAACCATCTCCCTGATTACAGTTGAAGCTCTCTAAGAGTAAAGGTTGTGAATGGGTGAATGGCTTAAGTCTCGCGGTAAAATCTAGTAAGCGGCTGTTTCCCAGTTCATTGAGCAGCACTTTTCCCCTGAATTCTATTTTACCGCTACCAGGTAGCAATAATTGCATTTCTTGCAGATTAAAATTGACAATTTCGCCATCTACATTCAAATCCCAATTTTGTGATTGACTGCGAATTAAGTCAGAAGATAAAGCATGATTAATATCTGCTTCTGTCATGACAATTCGAGCGATCGCATTTACTGGCTCGTTTAGTTCAATTTGTCCAAAAATTGCATTTAAAGGATTGACAGCAACGTTATCTGTTTTGACTTTTATTTCCTGTACACGGATGTCTTTTTGGAACACCAGACCTTGACCAGTTAGGGAAACTTCATCTACCTGTCCCTGAACAATTTTAAGTAGATCGGTTCGCACATCTACATCTATTTGTTCTACTTCGTCCAACTGGTTGGATAGAGTATTTTCTGCCGCCTGTGATAATATATGCTCCTCCAACCTTTCCTTGTCTGGCATGAGTTCTTATACTCCTACTATCCTCTTACCTACTCAATTTAATATTTGCAGAGTCAGGAAGGTATCTATAGTATGGTATATGCATCTAGGAAGATAGAAAACAATCTATCAAAATCAGATTTGTGTTGTAAAATTACTTGCACATAAATGAAATAGTCAATTATCGTCAGCAAATTATATATGAATTACCAAAAAAATCTGTTTTCTTGCAATAGAATATATCATTAGTATGAAGATAAATCATTAATATATCTACAATTTGATAGATATTTTAAGTCAAAAATTATTTCTTTATAACAATCCTATTTTAGTTGTGAAAAATATCGGTTTTGGCTGTTGACTGTTAACCGTTAACAGTCAATATGCCAGATGATTTGATTTTTTCAAGCTTTAAGTGTAAATATTCATCAGCAGTTGAGCGTGTAGCTATACCAAAAATTTTGGGGTCTTTGTCAGCATCCCTATATTCCCCCATATTCAACAATAAGCAAAAAGTGAACAATTTTTGACCTGGAAGATGAGCAATAGGACAAGACAGACTACAACTATCGATTCAGAAAACAGTAGTTTGTCAAGTACAAAGAGGTCAAAAATGATTCGTCACATTTCGATTCCTGCTGCTAATCCCCGTCACGTTGCGGAAGCGATCGCTGAACTTTGGGGAGGACGTGTTGTACCATTCCCTAGTCATGGCGATAGTTATATGGCTATGGCTTGGGATGCTAGAGGAACAATGATTGAGGTTTATCCACTAGGTACAGAATTGGTTCCTGGTAATGGTAATGCTGAAGTGGAGTTTCGAGACACTAATTCTTCTAGCCAGTTTCAAGCAGTACACGCAGCTATTGATGTACCTACAAGCCAAGAACAAATTTTTGCAATTGCAGCACGTGAAGGTTGGCGTGTGGTACGTTGCGATCGCGGCGGATTTTTTGAAGTCATAGAATTATGGGTTGAAAACCGTCTGTTATTAGAATTGTTAACCCCAGAACTAGCGGCTAAATACACCAATTTTATGCAACCACAGTCATTAGAACAGCTTGTTGCGGCTATGGGTGTGGGTTAAAGAGATGGGGAATGGGGAATGGGGAAGGGGGAAAGGGGAAGGGGGAAAGGGGAAGGGGGAAAGGTGAAAGGGGAAAGGGGAAATACCAAATCTTTCTCTCTTTTACCGACTTCTGCAAGAATTCGAGGGTTTCGCATTGCGAAACCCCTACGAAAAAAATATTTTTGCTGGAATTTTCATCAATTGATATCAGCACTTAGCTTTATTTTGCAGCTTGGTGGTAATTAATCTGCGCCTACACAGATCCAAGCGCAATGAATCAACGTATATAACTTTAGCCTGGGAAGGAAACATATCATATGAGTCTTGGCGATTGTGTAATCAATGCTAGTAACTTATACTCTGATAAAATAGCGATTCTGTTTGAGGATCAAGCTTGGAACTATCAAGACTTGAATGAGATTACAGACAAAATCGCTGCTTCCTTGATGAAAATGGGTGTTTCTCAAGGCGATCGCATTGCTATTCATCTATCAAATTGTCCAGAAATTGTCTTTTGTTACTACGCTTGCTTTAAAATTGGTGCGATCGCAGTTCCTCTCAACAATCGTTTGAAAGCACCGGAACTCGAATATATCCTCAATCACTGTCAAGCTAAAATCTGTATCAGCCAAGGAGATTTATTTGGGGAAATTCAGGCGATCCAAGAAAGTATTACGAGTGTAGAAGCATACTTTGTATTGCGTAATAATTCTAGATTTCCTGATGTGCGTAATTTTGAGGAAATGTTACAACCACATAGAGGTAAGATAGAGTTTCCTAAGTTAGATGAAAGTGCGATCGCGGCAATTTTATACACTTCTGGTACCACAGCACGTCCTAAAGGCGTTACCCACACCCATAAATCTTTACTGATTACAGCCGCATATCACAGCCAACAAACCAACTTAAGCAATGCAGATATTAGTGGTGTGATGTTACCTCTGTGTCATATCTTTGGTTTTGCCTTGCAAATGATTGCATCTGTGAGTGTTGGTGCAACATTAGTAATTATCCCTCGTTTTGAGCCAGGATTAGTCTTGCAAAATCTCCAGCAACATGGTGTTACCAAACTTTACGGACTACCAGTCATGTATAACGCTTTGGTGAACTATCCAGAAGTAGCTGCTTACCGTCTAGATAGTTTGCAACTTTGTTTTGCTGGTGGTGATGCAGTTCCCGCAACGTTACAACAAGGTTTTACCCGAATGGCACTAAGATAACGGCAAACCCATTACCTATAAGGCTTTTGGGTGTGGGGTGTCGGGTGTCGGGTGTAGTGAGTTGAAGATTTATTTATGTTGGCACTGATTTCTAGAAACTCTTTATTCTTCCCTACACCCTGCACCCTACCCCCAACACCCAGTCCAGGCAAGGATTTCACTTTTTCTTAGTGCCATTCGGTTTTACCCAAATATTTGGTGTAGAAATTCTTGAAGGATGCGGGATGACAGAGGTAATTCCTTATAGCATGAACCCTAACGATGCTAAACGCCTTGGTTCTATTGGGAAAGCTACAGAGGGAATGATGCTGCGAATAGTCAATGAAAACGGGGAAGATGTTCCTCAAGGTGAAATTGGCGAAATTATTGTCAAAAGTGAAGCAATGATGCTTGGCTATTGGAATCAGCCAGAAGCTACCGCCGCTGTATTACAAGATGGCTGGTTATATACAGGTGATTTGGCTTGGATGGATGCAGATAATTATTACTGGTTTGTGAGCCGTAGAAAAGAAATTATCGTTCGGGGTGGTTCTAATATTTCGCCTTTAGAAGTGGAAGCAGTTTTATATCAACATCCATCTGTGAAAGAAGCCGCAGTTATTGGTGTACCCAATGCAAATTGTGGTGAAATTGTGCAAGCATTTGTCGTACTGAAAGCAGGATATGCCATTAGCAAAATAGAATTAAAGGAATTTATGAGCGACAGAATAGCAGCATTGTATCGCGTCATTCATCGCACTTATTTACAACCCGCACCCACCCAAGAAACCGCCGCCGAGTTATTAGATTTACCCTTCAGCACCTACCGCCGTCATCTCAAAGCCGGAATGACGCGCATAGCAGAGATACTTTGGCAAAGGGAAATTAGTTAATTGGGGTTTGTCATTTGTCATTTGTCATTTGTCATTTGGTAATGGGTAATTGGTAATTGGTAATGAGTAATGAGTAATGAGTAATGGCTATTCTTCCCTACACCTCTGCTTCCTCTGCTCCCTCTTCTTCCTCATCCCCCTCATCTCCCTCTTCTCCCAATCCCCAATCCCCAATCCAAATGAACAAAAACTGAGCAGATTTTGAACTGGTGAGTAAACAACGAAGAAAGAGAAACTATGACTATCTAAAAGCAGATTTGCCAGGAGAAATTAAACCATGATCAAGAAACACCACGCTGTAATTGTAACTGCGATCGCAACTCTAGGAATCTTTACTAGCAGCACTTTACCTCTAAAAGCTTCCGCCCAAGAAGTTAGCGACAATGATGTTCAGGAACTCAATCAAGCGCTAGAAGAATTAAACCAAGCGTTACAGGAACTCAATCAATCTCTGGAAGTTAGCCAAAAACCTTCTCAACCACCTACTAATATCAATGCCAATCAATCAGCACCAAATCAACAAAATACAGCAAAAGGTAAACAATGCCGCACTGTATTGCAACCACGTACATTTTTTGGTAATGGCGGATTGTATGGTGTGCCATCTGTCACTGTCCAGACATATACAGTTCCAGTCACAGTTTGCAACTAGTACCGCAAGGCGGAATTCAAAATTCAAAATTCAAAATTCAAAATGAATACAGCGTAAGCGTTTCGTGAGTTTAGAATGGTCTGCTTATTTACGCCGATTTGTACTAGCACTTAATTCTCATTCTTTCTCTCTCTGCGCCTCTGCGTGAGACTATTTTATACTTTCTCTTAACAGATAAAACAAAATCTATGACTACCCAACTCACACCTCCCCAGTCACAAACCACAATTCGCACCTACCAAAATTTCATCAATGGTAAATATATTTCGCCCTTATCTGGTGTTAACTACGAACGAAAAAGCCCGTTAACTGGTGAAACTATCGTTCAAATTCCTTGGAGTAATCAAGCTGATACTGATGTTGCCATTCAAGCTGCAAGACAAGTATTTGATGATGGTACATGGTCAACATCCCACGCTCGCGTGCGTCATGATATTCTAAGAAAAACTGCCGAATTATTAACAACAAAAACCTCAGAAATAGCTGCAGTTATTTGTCAAGAAGTAGGTAGACCAATAGGAATGTGTATTGGTGAAGTGCAAATGACAGCACAAGTATTTGACTACTTTGCGGCTTTAACACTGAACCTACAAGGAGAATCTACTACTCAATACGATCGCAATGCTATTGGTTTAACAGTACATGAGCCTGTGGGTGTTGTGGGCATTATCACCCCGTGGAACTTCCCCCTACTATTGGTGGCGTGGAAAATTGCACCTGCGATCGCAGCTGGTTGCACAATGGTAGTTAAACCTAGCGAATTTACTCCCTCCACCGCCTTTATGCTGGCGGAAATTCTCAGCGAGGCTGGTTTACCTGATGGTGTCATTAATATTGTCACAGGTGACGGCCCAGTGGTCGGAGAACATTTAGTTGAATCACCCTTAGTTGATAAAATCGCCTTTACAGGTTCCACTGCTGTTGGTAGACGCATCATGGCTAAAGGCGCACCCACCCTGAAACGAATGAGTTTAGAGTTAGGCGGTAAAAGTCCTAATATAGTCTTTGGTGATGCAGATTTATCTCAAGCAATTCCCGGGGCATTATTTGGCATCTATATTAATAGTGGTCAAGTCTGCCAAGCAGGTTCTCGATTGTTATTGCATGAGTCCATTAAAGATGTATTTATTGAGCAATTTCTTGCCGCTACCCAAACTTTTCAAATAGGCAACCCCACAGATAATACAACGATGATGGGGCCAGTGATTAACGAAATCCAGTTTGAACGCATTCAAAACTATATTCAACTGGGGGAAAAAGAAGGTGCAAAACTCTTAATTGGTGGTAGCGGACGTTATCTTGTACCTGGATTTGAGCAAGGTTTATTTATTAAACCCACCGTTTTTGATCATGTTACCAATGAAATGGCGATCGCTCAAGAAGAAATCTTTGGCCCGGTGCTGTCAATTATGACATTTAAAGATAAAGCGGAAGCATTACAAATCGCCAATCAAACCATGTACGGTTTAACAGCAGCCATCTGGACTAAAAATCTCGATACCGCCTTCAAAATGGCTAAAGGAATTCGTGCTGGTACAGTTTGGGTGAACTCTTATCATACTTCTGGCTTAGAACCAACTATGCCTTATGGTGGTTACAAACAAAGCGGAATTGGTCGCGAAGTAGGCAAGAATGGTTTAGAAGAGTATTTAGAAACAAAAGCCATTCACATCAAATTAGCTTAATTCGTAATTCTCGCTTCTAGTCAAGGGTGCGTTAGGCTAAAGACATCACAATACTTGTCGGTTAAGGGGAAAAAGGGGAATGGGAAAAGGGAAATAAAAAACCTTTAACCTTTTCCCCAAAACCAATTTTGAGTTCAAAACACTTAACCGAGTAGTATTGCAAGTCATAACGCGCCCTCTTTTGATCATGATGTTCTCTACATATCAAATAATTTTACCTTGGCTGGCAATAATACTGAGTGTTACCAGTTTATTTCTCAGTTCTTGGATTATAATTCCGGCTCCGAATCGTTTGTTGCAGCCTTTAGGAGTAGGAGCGCCAGAAGTTAGCCCTTGGTTATTTATCTTGAATATCATCTCTTTGGTAACAGCTATTTTATGTATTTATCAACCGCAAATACAAATTACTACTTGCATTTTGAGCTTAATTGGATTACTGCTGTGTACTTCAGTTTTAAGCAAAATTGTACCAACTCAAATGCAAATGTCGGCAGCAATCCAACAAGAATTAGGCGAGAATTATTTAGCACAAATCCCACCTCAAATAAGTGCTAAAATGCAACCTCAACCCTTCTCGTTAGTGAACAGCTTCCGAGGTATTACCCTAGAAAAAATCCGTCACAGAAAAGATATTTTATTCGCTACACCTGGGGGAGTTCCTTTAAAAATGGAAGTTTACCAACCAGAAGAAATAGGAAAATATCCAGCATTAGTAGTAATTTATGGTGGAGCTTGGCAAAATGGTAATCCTCACGCCAATTATAAATTCAATCAATATTTAGCAGCTCGCGGATATACAGTATTTGCCATTGATTACCGACACGCGCCCAAATATCAGTTTCCCGCACAGTTGGATGATGTGCGTACAGCGCTCAATTTTATTCGCCAACAAGCTGCAGAATATGAAGCTGACCCCGAAAACATGATACTTTTAGGTCGTTCTTCTGGCGCACATCTCGCCATGTTAGCGGCTTATCAACCAGATGCGCCACAGATTCGTGCTGTAGTAAGTTATTACGGGCCTGTGAACTTAACTGAAGGCTATAATGATCCGCCACAACCAGATCCGCTAAATACTCGTGCGATTCTCAAAACTTTTCTTGGTGGTTCCCCGGAAGAATTACCTGATGAGTATAAAATTGCTTCCCCAATTAATTACGTAACTCGCCCTTTACCACCAACATTATTAATTTACGGTAGTCGCGACCATGTCGTCCAAGCAAAATTTGGTAAGCGAATGTATGAAACTTTACACAAAGCTGGCGAAACTGCGGTTTTTTTAGAAATACCTTGGGCGGAACACGCTTTTGATGCTGTTTTCAACGGTGTCAGCAATCAATTAGCCCTATATTACACCGAGAGGTTTTTGGCTTGGGCGTTGTTTAGGCCTTAGTCTGAATAGAATCTGAGAAGATATCAGATTTTGGCACTAATCCCCCTGATTTGCGTCTATTATCTTACTCAGCTTAACCTGCATCAGTTTTACTGGTGCGGTAATTTTATGTTTGTATTATATGGAATGTTATAAATTAACCTCAATTTTCAGCATAAATATTTAGGGAGCAATGGCAATTCAATTGATGTTCAAAAGTATAAAAATTAAAATTATGCTCACTAAATTATTATCCATATTTAGACAATTTCCTTTATATAATCAGGGTTTACGCTCAATTAAGCACCTTTTCTCCTTACTATTTGCAATATCATTTGCTACAGTCTTACTCTTACATAACCTCATCCCTGCAACCGCTCAGGTATCACAAGTACCTGCTACAGAAATTCGCGGGGTTTGGATGACGAATAATGACTTTGAGATTTTGAGCGATCGCGCTAAACTTCAAGAGACTATTGGTCAACTCCGCAGCCTGAACTTTAACACCATTTATCCCCTAGTCTGGAATGATGGCTATACCAAATATCCCAGCGCTGTAGCACAACGCGCTGGTATCCCCTTTTACTTCAAAGGAAAAGAAGGCCAAGACATCATTGCAGACATCGTGGCTCAAGCCCGTCGTCAAGGGGTACTGGCTATACCTTGGTTTGAGTTTGGCTTTATGGCTCCCCTCACTTCCGAACTCGCATCCAACCATCCCGATTGGCTGACGCAAAAACAGGATGGAACCCAAACTTCTATTAGCGCTGCGGGTGAAGTGGCTTGGCTGAATCCCTTTCACCCAGAAGTACAAAAGTTTATTACTGACCTCGTCTTAGAAATCATCACTCAATATGACGCTGATGGCATTCAATTTGACGACCACATGAGTTTACCGGTTGATTTTGGCTACGACAAGTACACAATTAACCTATATACTCAAGAAACTGGCAGCCCTCCACCACCCAATCCTCACGCTCAAGCATGGAAGCAATGGCGCACAGATAAAATCACAGCCTTTATGTTCCAGCTCAACCGAGCTGTGAAAGCCAAAAAACCCAATGCGATTTTCTCTGTATCTCCCAATTACTACGATTTTGCTTACAAATATCAATTGCAAGACTGGCTCACCTGGGTACGCTTGGGTGCGGTAGACGAGTTGATTGTCCAGCTTTACCGGAGTGATTTGGAAAGTTTTAACAGTAAACTCACCAGCCCAGAACTAATCGAAACCAAACAAATTATACCCACAGGTGTGGGGATCATGACTGGGTTGAGAAATCGCCCAGTTTCCATCCAACAAATTCAATCCCAAGTGCGGGCGGCTCAACAACAGGGTTTAGGTGTGACTTTCTTCTACTACGAAAGCCTGTGGGACTATGGACAAGAACCAGCCGCACAGCGCCAAGCTGGATTTCAAGAAGTGTTTGCTAATCCGGCTGTGCGCGATCGCTTCCAATTTACAGCCCGTAAGCCTAGTTTTAATACTATATCAGTTCCTTTATATGCTAAAGGTTCAGTCGGTCAGCGATCGCGCGGCTATTTTATGGAATTAGCGATCGCAGGTGGTCAGCCAAAACGGGTTTTATTAGACACAGGCTCGGCTGGGTTAAGAGTTCCAAAAGAATTTTTAGGTAATGCTCCTATCAACAGAACAGGTCAAATTATCAAAGAAGTTTTAAGTGATGGTACTGTTCTGGAAGGAGAATTAGTTTACACTAATATGCAGCTTGGTCTGCTTTCCACAGACGAACCTGTTCCGGTACAGATTGTTACCAGCCGTCAATGTCTTCCCCAAAAGCCTAACTGCTCTGCAAAAAGTGGTACACCGTTCTCCGGTATTATTGGTGTCAATTATTCAGAAAAATCACTTCCTTATAACCCTTTGCGAAAACTACCAGGAAATCTGAGTAATGGCTTGATTATTACTGGTAGCAACAACAAAGCTAGCCTCATTCTGGGTTTAACAGCCAATAATCAAAATGGTTTTAAGATGGTTTCCTTAAGCCCACAACCTGCGATTAATGATATACCCGGTAACAGATGGGATTCTGGGCTTAACGGCGTTTGTGTAACTATCTCTGGTACTTCCTTGAAAAATACCTGTAACGGAAAAATGGTCGTTGATAGTGGAAGCAACAGAGGTCTTACCGAAGTTAAATCTGCTGCTTTAATAGGTAAACTCAAACCTGGCAGGTTACGCCCAGAAAATGCACTGAAATTAGGAATCCCTGGAGTTTTTGACTACAGCGTCACACCAGGAAACCGGGATGGAATTAATGTATGGAACCTTAATGTCTCTGCAAAAGCAGAAAATCCTGTATTGGTAAATAGTGGGATGGGATTTTTTGATAAATACGATGTCCTACTCGATCCAGTTAACGGACAACAGGGTTTTCGTAGTCGTACTTGACAGACTCTCCATCCAGGATACTGCTCGGTTCAGGATTTTCAACTCGGAATTTGGTTTGGGGAAAAGGTGCAAGGGTAAGGGTTAAAGGTTTTTTCTTACCCCTTTTGCCCTTCCCCAACAAATATTGAGTTCGCTGTTGGTTAAGATGTTTTAAATTTAGAGGCTCGTGATTCAGTATTGAGGCAGGATTTTCATGATTCTTGCTTGTTCTCTGCTTTATGCTATTTACTTGGCATATAGCCATTTACTAAACAAACGGCTAACTCTCGGCATCACAACGTAAGTCAACAGTAAAACCATAGTTACGGTGATCACCAGCGAAATCATCAACGGTGGTAAGCCGCGAATCAGGGGGACTAAGAAAGTATTCAACAAGTTAATCAACACAAATACAGATGCCCAAGTCAGCAATGCCATTTTATAGCGAGGTGGAGTTTTTAATGGTTGACCAGGTAGAGAAAACCAAGCTTCCAAACCACAAATTTCTTGAACATGAGGTTCAGATTCTACTAAATGTTTGCCTTTCTTTAACCAATATTCGCGATCGCGTGATGTCATCCAGGCTTTTAAGTTTTCATAGTTGTTAAACCGCAGGATAATTACATATTCTGCTCTTCCACCTGGTTGGGGACGAATCACATTTGTACCCAAGTGACCAAAATAGGTTTTGGCAGCACCGATAATTTCTTTCATCCAAATCTCGTAATCTTGTTCGCATCCTGGCTTGACTAGTTGTGAAATGACTACGGTGACAAATTGCTCTTCTTGTTGTACTTGCATTTTTAACCCAAGGGATAACCAACTTTTCCGACTTCCAAGCGCACAACATTTGCCGATACAACCCCTGTAGGCAGAGGTAAAAACATTCCACCGTTCATCACCACATAGATGGCGGTGCTGTCGCTTTCCTGTTGACCAAAAGCAACAGCCGTACTACCAATTACCCCCTGTTCAGCTTGAGCAATGATGGTTGTACTCCCATCTGGTGAAATTCGCACGACGCTGTTGTATATGTGCGTTGCTCCGTAAAGGTTACCTTCTACGTCAAAGGCAAAATCATCAAGATTGGTCTGTTGCACAAAGATTTCTGGTTCACCTGGTTGATTTGCAGCAGTAATTGGAATCCGCAACAGCAACATTCTTTCTGTGTTGGAAACATAGAGGTTATTCCCAAACCGCTTCAAACCATTGGCAGCCGGAAGAATATTTTCAGGGTTGCTGCGAGCTAGCATTGGATGTTCTAGCCAAATTGAGCTGCTACGTTGGGCAATATCTACTAACCAAATTGCACCTCGGTAGGAATCGGCAGTTAAATACTGAGTGCCAGAAAGTGGGGTAATGCCGTTGAGAAATATTGCATCTGGCATATTTAGCAAGGTTTCTACCTTACCATCTACGGTCACTAATGAGACTATTGGTATAGAATCTGCACTCCATCCGGTTGTGACTAAATCTGCATTTGTGGTAAAAGCTAGACCACTGACTTTACCTTCAAGGCTAGCATGGATTTGCTGATTGCCATCTGGTGTGATGCGAACAATGGTACCAATTTCGTGATTACTTACAAATATTGTGCCATCAGCTGCGATCGCTATATTTTCAAGAAAAGTATTAACAGGAAACGAGGTAATGACTTTGGCTGGCGCTAATTCTATCGGCGTATCCGCGTAAATAAGGGGTAAACCTGCTGAATTTTCCATACTGACCTAAAGATAGGTGGAATTCTCGTAGCCATAGAAATTTTACTTTACAATGGCCTGTTTACTCCCACTCTCAATACTGCTCGGTTAAGGATTTTCAACTCGGAATTTGGTTTGGGGAAAAGGTGAAAGGGTAAGGGTTAAAGGTTTTTTCTTACCCCTTTTCCCCTTCCCCTTTTGCCCTTAACCAACAAGTATTACTCCCACTCCCTAAAAATTGCAGAATTTCCACCTGAACAGCAAAAATCGGGGCTGAGATTTACATCTCAGCCCCGATAAAAAAGCGGGCTAACCGCTAGGAACATGGTTAACCCGTTCAGCTTTGGGAACGCGCAGAGAAATTGTTATTGCAATACCAACTTCACATTGGCGTTTTGTAGACCGCGCTGTTTTACTTCAGCCAAGGTCTTGTTAACGGCATACTTTTGGTTAATGGAGTTGATTAACTCAGTTTGGTTGTGCTTCTTAGCAACACCCCACAAGTCAGCGATGAGGTCAAAGGAACCATCACTGTTGCGAGACCAACCTAGGTCATATTCGCCTTCCAGCACAGCAACGATGTCGGAACGGACGCGCTGACCGTTATAACCACGAACATCAGCTTCAGTCTTTACGCTGATACCCAGGTCGCGCAAGGATGCTTTGAGGATTTCTGCATCGGTGATCTTGGTGCGAAGAGTGCTAAAGTGAGACATTTGGGTTTCCTCCAATAGAGAAGATTGAGAACAACGACAACGGTTTGTTTTTGGGGAAGCCGCACTTAAATGAGAAGCGGCTTTTTTTCTATCAACTGCTAGCATTTACTGCTAGCCTTTCCCCCTGGGTTAGCAGGAGAAAGCTTTTAGAACTCCATTCGCTGATATTCAGCAACGGAGGATGCTGCGGGTCTGGCGCGCTGTCTGGCCCAGTCTCTCAACGCTGTGACCTGTTCTTGCATAGTACGAGACAGCGGCAGGGTTGCCTTCAGTGCAGCAATAATATCTAGTTGGGTGAACTCGCGTTCTTGGGCAAAAGCTTCGTACATTGCCGCTACAATCGCTTGTTCAATTTCTGCCCCAGAAAAGCCGTCGGACATCTTAGCTAGTTGTCCTAGATCAAATCTAGTGATGTCTTCACGACGCTTTGTCAGGTGAATATTATATATGTCTTCCCGTTCTTCAGGTGTGGGCAGATCCACAAAGAAAATTTCATCAAAACGACCTTTTCTTAAGAACTCTCCAGGCAATCTTTCCACTCTGTTAGCGGTTGCCATCACGAACACAGGAGATTTCTTTTCTTGCATCCAGGTCAAGAATGAGCCAAAGATCCGGCTAGAAGTACCACCGTCTGAATCACCAGAACCAGCACTACCAGCAAAGGATTTATCTAACTCGTCAATGAACAGAATCGTGGGAGAAATTGATTCTGCTGTTTTGAGGGCATTACGCAGGTTGGCTTCACTTCGACCCACCATTGAGCCGTCGTAAACTCTACCCATATCTAAGCGTAATATTGGTAACCCCCAAAGTCTGGAAGTAGTTTTAGCAATTAACGACTTTCCACAACCAGGAACACCTAGAATTAACATCCCTTTAGGTTGAGGTAGACCATACTCTCTAGCTTTTTCTGTGAAAGCATTAGAGCGTTGCTTGAGCCACTTTTTCAACTCTTCTAAGCCACCTACAGCCTCAATGGTTTCATCTTCCTCGATGTATTCTAATATACCATTGCGCCGAATTAGTTGCTTCTTCTCCGATAAAACTATATCTACTTCATCTTCCGTCAAACGCCCTGTAGTTACCTGTGCCTTGCGATAGACTTTTTCGGCTTCATCTTTGGTTAAACCCAAGGCGGCTCTAAGAAGCTTTTCTCTCGCCTCTGTTGTTAGTCTGCGCCCACGATTTTGATCTAAATGGTGAGTTAAAACTTTGTTCAGCTCGGCCATGTCTGGTAATTGGAAGTCGAGAACTACCACTTCTTTTTCCAGTTCGATAGGCACTTGCTGGACTGGCGACATTAAAATAATGTTTTTCGGTATATTGTGCGCGCCTTTAAAACTTGCGATCGCATCTCTTAACGATCTAGTTGTTGCAGGCGCATCTATAAAAGGATGTAAATCTTTAAGAATAAAAATACCAGGTTCTTTATGCCGGATAATCCACTCAATTGCTGCTTCAGGAGAAACAGTATTATGTTGGGTGACATTCCGGGGTTGACCATACTCCACGATGCCGTGAGTTACTGTCCAAACAAATACTCGGCGTTGAGGCTTTAACAACTGGGCGATGGTGGAGATTGATTGCTCGGCCCGCTCTTCCTCGGAGGTCACAAGGTAGATTAAAGGGTATTGAGCTTGAATTAGAATATTGAGCTCTTCTTTCATACATCGACCTACTTGAGACCTAAGTACAGTACAGACATCGTTTTTTTGGTGACGACAACCGAAGGAATTATGAATATTCAGTTATTCATAATTCGTATCTAACAAGGGACTAACTCTTCCTCATCCTGGGGATGGGTTTTAGCTTCATCCATTTCATCAATGGAGATAGATTCTTGACCAATTACTCCTGGTTGACTTCCTAAAGTAATCAGTTCTCCATCACGTAGCACCAGCGAACTTTCACAGTTGGGACAAGAATATACTCTGTGAGTTCTGCCATAAACAGAAGCTTCTACTTCTTCAACTAATTCAGAATTAGATAAGTAGAAAAATAAAGCACGTTCGGCAAGTTCTGACATTGGTTCAGAATCTACTGCTGATCGAATCTTCAATTTCCTGTGCAGTTCTGGCGACAAATATAAAGTAACCTTTTGCTTAGTTTGCATAACTCTTTGGCGGCCTTACCCGGGTATGTATATAACGTTATCGGTTCTCTTTGGGGTTGTCAAGACAGCAAAACGTTTTGACGGCAATATTGTTACATTGCTTAATAATGGGCGTGGGGGATGGGGCATTGGGCATAGGGGATAACTGTTGACGGTTGACTGTTGACTGTTGACTGTTGAAACTGCATTGAAGGGAAATCCCACCCTTGGTTAAGAGTGGGATGAAATGAGAAAAGAGGAATTTTGTGTAAAGCAGGGGCTGCTTAATATTTATTGGGCAGTACCTCAATCAAGTTGGGCGAAGGGGTAAAGGTTAAAAACAACCTTTCACCTTTACCCTTTACCCCTTTCCCCTTACGCCTCTTGCAATACGGCTGACTTTTGGCTGTTGGCTAGTTGCTGTTGCAAGTCTTGCCAGCTGACTTTTTCTAGGCTGGGTAAAACTACATTAGCTATACCTAATCTTTCTACTGGCCCTAATCCTACAGACCACATTCCAGCAGATTTAGCGGCTTCAATACCAGCGCTGGCATCTTCTACAACTAAACATTTGGCTGGTGCAACACCAATTTGTTCGGCAGCAAACAAAAAGAGGTCTGGTGCGGGTTTGGGTTGGGAGACGCTGTAACCATCGGCTATGGCATCAAATTTATTGCCAATACCCAAACGTTGAATGACGGTTTGAGCATTTTTGCTGGATGAACCTAAAGCAACTTTAATCCCGGCTGCACGTAGTTCCTTTAAGAGGTTTTCGACTCCAGGAAGTAAATCGGCGGCGGTGATTTCCTCGATTAATTGCAAAAAGTAGTTGTTTTTGCGCTCCATCATTTCCTGAATTTTGGTTTCAGTCACGGGGCGATCGCCTAAAATTTGCATGAGGGTTTCTCTTCTGGGCAATCCTCTGATTGCGTCGTTAGCTTCTCTATCAAAGGGAATGCCTTCTTCATCGGCTACTCGCTTCCAGCCTAAATAGTGTAGTTCTGACGTATCAGTTAACACTCCATCTAAATCAAAGATTACGCCTTGAATTTCTGGCTGGGAACTGGGCAAATTCTCATCTGCTGGTTGGTTAGCAATTTCCATGTCTGTTTCTTGTCGCAGGTCGAAGTCGTACCACTGATTGCGCCATTGCAGCCTAAATTTTAAACGTTGCCAAGTGGGAGGTAAATGTGGCGAAGCAACTGGGCCAAATTCCGTCATTTTAATGCCGGCAAACCCAAATACCACTGCTTGCCAAACTCCTCCCGCACTGGCGGCGTGAATTCCTTCGGCTGCATTCCGCCTGACATCTTCCAAGTCTACCAAGGCTGAACGGAGAAAATGTGTGTAGGCGTGGGTGGGTTGGTTGAGGTCGCAAGCTAAGATGGCATGAATTGCTGGGCCTAGGGAGGAACCATAGGTATGGTCGGTGCGCTTGGTGTAGTAATCCCAGTTGGTTGCTAAGGTTTTATAGTCATACTGTTCCCTTAACAAATAAATCAGCATCAAGACATCTGGCTGTTTGAGAATTTGCTTTTGGCTGGTGGCTTCAATTCCCAATAAACCTTGTAGGGATGTGGTGCGGGGTTCGTAATCGGCAAAGTTGATTTCTTCGAGTTGGTAAAATCCTTCAAATTGCTCAATTAAACCAGTTGAATGCTCCTGATTGACAAATATACGCTCTTGGATATCAGTCCACTTATGCAACCGCTCTGTGGTTAAGTTGAGTTGTTGGGCTAATTGTGCAGATTTTTCGGGATAAGCTTGCTTCATCCAATCCCAAAGCGCTAAGGCTGATTGTAAATGCCAGCGCACCATTAAATTGGTGAAGGCGTTATTATCGACGCGATCGTGATTTTCATCAGGGCCAATCACATCTAAAATATCGTAGGATTGACGCTCGGCATTCCAATGAACTCGGCTTTCCCAGAATACGGCTGTATCTAAGATAATTTCTGCACCGTAATCATGCATCCAATCATCATCGGCTGTGGTTTGCCAATAATGCCAAACTGCATAAGCGACATCAGTGTTGATATGTACTTCGATATCACCACACCAAATTCTGACTAACTCACCGTTACCGCTTGCATGGGGTACCCAGCGGGGTGTAACTTCATCACCAGTATCGGCACTTTCCCAAGCATACATAGCGCCTTGATAGCCTGCTTCTTGGGCTTTGCGTCGCGCACCTGGTAATGTGTGGTAGCGATAGGTCAGCAAGTTCCGGGCTAGGGCTGGTTGCGTTAAGGTTAAGAAGGGAAGAATAAAAATTTCTGTATCCCAAAATATATGTCCACGATAGGCAAAACCAGAGAGGGTTTTGGGTGGAATACTTACGCGGTCATCGTGGCGGGGTGCGACAGCTAAGATTTGAAAAAGATTGTAGCGGACAACTAACTGAGCATAGCGATCGCCTTCAATGATGATGTCACTGTCTTGCCATACTTGCTCCCATGCGGCGATATGTGCTGCTAACAGAGTTGCGTAACGGGGTTCATCTGCTAAACGTTGTAAGGCTGCGGCGATGGGAATTTCTGTCTCCCGGGAGGTAAAGATGGTGACAATCTTTTCGACAGTAGCAGCTTTACCGGGTGTCGCTTGAAAGGTTGTGGTTAAAGTTGGAGAAGTATTCGCATTCTCTAAGCATACAGGTGGTGCATTTTCGCCTTCTACCACCAACTTAGTCGCCATTCCTAATTGAATTTCTGAGTGGCGAGTTTGGTTATACAACCAGATAATTTGCTCGATACCACCTTGATTCACAACTTTCCAGTGTGGGACACCTTGGGTTTGGGGTTCTGAATCTAAGCCCACGCTAAAAGAAATTTCGCCTGTAAAATCAATGGATGTTACCTGGGCGCGAATCGCTAACACATGTTGATCGGCTAAACTAGCGAAGCGCTCAAAGTGGAAATCTAATGTATGTCCTTTGGGGGAACGCCAGCGCACATCGCGGCTAAGTATCCCCAAACGCAAATCTAGGCGGCGTTCGTAGTTGAGAATCTCGCCACTGTCCATACTAAAGCGATCGCCTGCCACTTTCACCTCTAAAGGCAACCAGCTGGGACAATTAACTAATTCTGTATGGGAAATTACAACCTTATCGTATAGGCCATTAATTAATGTAGCCGTGGAATCTCCGGGATAGCCTTCCTCAAAAGTACCCCTCGTTCCTAAATAACCATTACTAATAGTAAAAACAGTTTCTTTATGATGCAGTTGGGCGGGATCAAAGACTGTTTCAATAACGTTCCAGTCTGTAGCTTCAGTCAGTGTCTGATTTTGTTGGGAATCGCGAACGGATAAGTTGACCATGAGTAATCATACCTAATTTTTTTAGAGGTTAGGTTGGGGCAGGATGAAATGCAATTTTCAAGAGTTCAATGAGCAATTGCGCTCTAGCTTTATTGCCTAGACTTGGTTGTAGCCTTAACGGGCGGATTGACGTTGTTGCTAATAGCAACGTTCCCAATTTCATCTGTCTATAGTTAGGTGTTTTTAATAACTCATGTTATGAGTCATTAATAATACAAATTTCACGAATCTATAGATTTGGTTGAATAGCGTAACACAACAATATAAATATGCAACTTTAACTCAAGAAAATGCTCACTGAGTAATCATACTAAAAAGCTCACTTAGTAGCCTGGACATCAAAAAAGGTAATAATTATTAAATTTTAGATATCATAGCGAACTGGTGAGTTTTTTTAATTGCTGTTCATTTCAGCAATTTTTATCTAAAACCTTATTAATAAAGGGTTTCAAGCCGCTATTGACTAACCACAAAATTATATATTTGTTTATTTTATATAAAATGAACTAACTAAAATATATTTAAAAGTCCATTTTGGGCGGCTAGGAGTAAAAATAGCTGGAAACGTTATCTAAGCTGTGTATTATAAGTTCGTCTTGAACTTTTGGGTTAGTGGTCTTGTGACAGTTCAGGAGATGGCTCTCTGCTAGATAATTTACCTTTTTAACTGTAAGGTTATATAGATATTCATGATTGATTGACAAGATAAATAATTTTGGGTTTTAGTTTATATTTTCTACCGAGAAAATGTGATCCCAGCCTCCTCGTTAATTCATTGATAATTTATTAGAATATTTGCCAAATATTAGGGCGATGATTAAAGCAATACAACAGTAATATTGACTAGGTAACAAAAATATTTTTGACTCCTAATATCTAATAATACATATTAATGTAAATTAACCTTATATTCTCAATTCTCAACAGCAAAATAGCTGGAAATTATCATAGTTTTCAGGTTTAGCTTTTGAATGGTGCGTAGGAGTAAAATCTATACTCATTAAAGCAGTTTGAAACTACTGAAATGAGTATAGAATAGCCATTCTCTACCTTTCAATTGCAGATGATTATGATGTTGTGGGCAATGCCCACACTACTACTACTAGTTGCGATCGCTCAATTACGGATTACTTCAACAATCTTAAACCACTTAAAGTTACTAATACTGTAGAGCCTTCATGCCCAATCACGCCGATGGGTAAGTTAATATTGCCGAGAAAGTTACCGATGAGTAGCAGCAGAATAAAACCTAAGGCGACAACGATATTTTGTTTAACTATACTTTGCGATCGCCTACCTAAATGCATAGCTACAGCAATTTTTTCTAGTTTATCGGCCATGAGGACAACATCGGCTGTTTCTAGTGCCACATCGCTACCAGCCACACCCATTGCAATACCCACGGAAGCCTGGGCGAGGGCTGGTGCATCATTGATCCCATCGCCTACCATTGCCACTGTTTGATATTTTTTCTGTAAATCGCTAATTACAGATAACTTGTCTTCTGGTAACAGTTCAGCATACACGCGATCAATACCCACAGTTTGAGCGACACTATGGGCAGTTCGCTGGTTATCGCCAGTAATCATCACAATTTCAGCAACACCCAACTTTCTTAAGCGTTTAATTGTTTCGGCTGCTTCTGCACGTACCATATCTGCAATAGCGAGGGTACCGACAATTTCATAACCATCTTCTCTTCTGGTTTGGGCTACCCACACAACTGTCTTGCCTTCTTGTTCCCAAAATTGAGTCAAATTCTGCAAATCCTGGGGAAATTCTGGCACATACTCGCTAATAAAAGCCGCATTCCCCACCATTACCTGTTGCTCTTGAATAATACCGCTAATTCCCTTTCCAGGGATAGCTTGCACCTCCAGCGCGCCCACCCAATCTATGTTAGCGGCTGCCTGCACAATAGCTTTACCAATGGGATGTTCTGAGTATGATTCTAGAGATGCAGCGGCTGTTAACACATCAGTTTGCGAGTATTTACCATAAGGTATTACTTCACAGACTTGCAACTCCCCTGTTGTCAAAGTACCAGTTTTATCGAATGCGATCGCTCTTACTTGCCCTATCTTTTCCAACTGGGCACCGTTTTTAAATAAAATCCCCTGTCTGGCACCATTGGCAATTGCTGACAGCAGTGTAGGCATAATAGCAGCCATCAAAGCGCAGGGGGAGGCTACTACCAAAAATGTCAGCGCCCGGTAAATTGTGGTTTCCCAATCCCAACCCCAAAGAAATGGCGGCATAATTGCCAGCAATAAGCCCAAAGTGACAATTATTAGGGCATATTTCCGTTCAAATTGTTCAATAAATTCTTGGGAAGGCGGTGCTTCTGTTTGCGCTTGTTCGACTAACCGAATCACCCGTTGAATCAAACTGCTGCTGGCTGGTTTATGTAACTTGAGCTTTAGCGCCCCATAGCCGTTGATTGTCCCCGCAAAAACTTCATCGTTGACTGTCTTCTCCATAGGTAAAGACTCGCCTGTAATCGCCGCTTGGTTGAGGGTGCTGTAACCAGAGACAATTAAAGCATCAGTAGGAATTAACTCTCCTGGCTTGACAATAATTTCATCCCCTACCTGTAACTGGTGAATCGGAACTAACTCTTCTTTTCCTTGACGTAAAATCCTGGCTGTATCTGGAGTTAGACTCATCAAACTGCGAATACTGCGTTCAGTTCGCCGCATCGCATAGCCTTCGAGTGCGCCACTAATCGCAAAAATCAAAATTAAAATAGCCCCATCAATAATTAAGTGGTATTCCCTGCGCCATAAGCCCAAGCTAGCAGCACCAAGCGCTGCCACAATCATCAGCAAATCTACATCCAGTTGTTTTTCCTTGACGAGGGTAGTTAACCCCTCACGGGCGCTTTCATAACCACCAATTACATAAGCTGCGGTTAATAACAACATTGCCCATCCCAGCCAGCCAAGATGCAAGGTGAACCAGCCCAGAAATAACAGCACTCCACAAACTAAGGCTGCTAAGGTATCTCCATGTTCTTTGGTGAATTTGGTTAAATGCTGTGGGTAGAGCATGAGATTGAGAAACTAAGCGGACTATCTCACACTAAACGTTGACATTAATGTTAATGTCAACGGTGTAGGAGTTAAAAATGGAGACATGAAAACTGGTTGCTTAACTATTAAAGAACTTACTGATGCTGTGGGTGGGGGAATTACTCCGCGCATGGTACGCCATTACCATCAATTAGGATTACTACCGCAACCAGTGCGATCGCCTAGCAATTATCGCCTTTATACTGAGAAGGATGTGATTAGGCTGCAACGGATTGTGGCTTTGAAGCAGCAAGGGTTTCAACTCAACCACATCCAGCAAATTCTGGAAGTAGAACCAGAAGCAGACACCACAAAAACCTTGATGGCGCAATTGCAAAAGCAGTATCGTGCAGTCATGCAGCAAATTTCCCAACTGCGACAAACAGCATCAGCATTGGAAGGATTATTAGGAAGGGATCAACATTGTCAAAATACCCAAGCGGAAGTTTTAGCACAACTGAAGTTACTAGAAGTGGAAACGCAAACAGGATTAGGCGGATTAGAACAACTGTGGAGTGGTTTAGATGCGGAAATCCATACTCATCCAGAAGCTTTTGCAGAATCTTTGCATCGATTGTTACCCGACTTATCTGAACGTTCCGAGATTGAACAACACCTAATTTCCCAACTAGTATTAGCTTGTGGTGATGTCAGTTTGGTATCATTTGTCAAGCTCAGTCGAGATGCGATCGCAGCTAGTCGTCATGCTCTCTCTGCAAATTGTCAAATTGTTGTCGATATCCCTACAGTGGCTGCTGCTCTAGATAATCCGAGATTAGTCCATTTAGGTTGTCCAGTAAAAACATTAATTGATAATCCCCATATTACAACAGCCACAGAAGCAGAACTGGCTTTTTGGCAACAGCAGCAATGGCGAGAGAAATTACAGCAAATTCCTACAGGTTGTATTGTGGTGATTGGTTATGCGCCTTCAGTGCTGGTGGAAGTATGCAAAGCTATAAATAAGCAACAAATTCAGCCTGCATTAGTGATTGGAATGCCTATTGGCTTTAGTCATGCTCCCGCAGCCAAGCGGCTTTTGCTGCAACAACCGATACCTTTCATCACCATAGAAAGCACTGTAGGCGGTGGCTTGTTAGCGGCTACAGCCCTTAATGCTCTGGTAGAATCGCTAATTGAGAAGCCAGATTGTCATTGTTATCTTAGTCGCTAAGGGGCAGGGATCAGGGAGAGAATTATCCGTAGCCTGGATTTAGAGAAATGGTATTAGCTTGAGCGTCACGCATCACGAATTATATATGCTGTATTTGGTGCGTTGTGCTGTGCGACAACACACCCTGAAGATTTACTTTATAAATTGTCTTGGATCATCATTGCGGGCAATTTTTATAGTCTTGGCTCTTGCTATAACCTAATAATCAGAATTTCAGCGAAAATTAGCCAGCAAGATTCGCAACCTGAATTAGCAATAGTTTCAGGGATTCCGGGAATACTGAGGGAGAGGCAAATCAAGACTTTAAGAAATTTTACTTTTATGAATTGGTATTGTGCTGTTAGTATTGCGGGAATATTTAGTATTTACAATCTCACATTTGCACACACTTGTGATGCTCAGATTGCAGCCGATGGTACTTTACCTACAATAGTTAAATCTAGGGATCGCCTCAATTTCACGATTAATGGTGGTAGCCAAGTTGGAGGCAATCTTTTTCATAGTTTTAGCCAATTTTCTGTACCAACTGGTGGGTCTGCTAATTTTAATAATAATCTCTCAATTCAAAATATTATTAGTCGTGTTACTAGTATGGAGCCTTCTTTAATCGATGGCAGAATTCGTACTCTTGGTAAAGCTAATCTCTTTTTAATTAATCCTAATGGAATCATCTTTGGTTCCCATGCCAAATTAGACATAGGTGGTTCATTTTTCGCAACTACAGCCAATAGTATAAAATTTGCGGATGGCAAAGAATTTCATACTTCAACTGATGGAAATTCGCCATTACTAACTGTCAGCGTCCCTATGGGATTACAGTATGGCAGTAAATCCTCATCTATTGAAGTCAATGGCGCTAATCTGACAACTTCAAAATATCAAATGCTAGCTTTAATAGGTGGCAATCTGACTATCAATAACAGTAAATTAATTGCCAATAGCGGTCATATTGAATTAGGTGGAGTAGCAGATTCAGGAATGGTTGAGCTTTCATGGATAGGAAGCCAGCCAAAATTGAGTTATCCTCAAGATTTGACGAGGGCTAATATATTAATTAGTAATAATAGTTTAGTCACAACTAGCGGCAGTGGCGGCGGTATTATTCAACTCACAGGAAAAAATTTAACTATTGAGAACTCTCGCATATCTACTTTTACATTAGGTGAAATTTCAGGCGCAAACTTGCTTTTAAATGCTTCAGATGCGGTGATTGTGAAAAGCGATCGCACTACTCAAACCTTTACAGATGGCTTGTTTGCAGAAAACAATGGCAGTGGTGATAGCTTAGGAATCACCATCAATACTAACAAACTTCGGGTTGAAGGCGAAGCTCGAATATCGACAGTAACTTTACCTAACTCCCTAGGTAAGGGAGGAGATATCACTATTAATGCTGCGGATACAATTGAACTGAGTGGTGTTGATTCATTAGATGAAGCTGTCGCTACTGGGTTAGTAACAGATACATTCGGTCATGGCGCAGGCGGGAATTTAACTGTTAATACTGGCAAGTTAACTGTTAAAAACGGAGCACAACTCTCTGCTGCAACTTTGAGTAATGCCAAAGGTGGCAATTTAACAGTAAATGCCACAAAATCTGTAGAATTATTAGGTGTTTCACCTGCTGATATCCTCGCTAGTGGTTTGTATACTTCAGTTCAAGAAGGTAGCGGACAAGCAGGAGATTTAATAGTTAATACTAGACAGCTAATAATCAGTGATGGAGCGCAAATTTTTTCTGGAACATTGGCTGCAGGAAATGGTGGAAATATCATTATTAATGCTAGTAATTATATCAATGTCAATGGGGTTTCTCCTATCAAGAGATATACTGGAGGTGTGTTTAGTAGTGGGGATATTCATTCTACAGGCGATGCCGGAAATTTAACAATTAATACCAATGATTTAACCGTCCAAAATGGAGCCAAAATTAGTGTAGGTACAGAGGGTTTGGGTAAGGTAGGCACAATAAATATTAACGCAAATAACTTGATTCAGTTATTAGGTAACAGACTGGCTGAAAATGAACCATTAGACCCTGCAACTGATGTCACTTTTATATTTAGTAGTCTATTTGCTAATGTTCTAAATATTAATAATAAAAACGATGCTGGCAACGTAGAAATCAATACAGGCAAATTCTTAGTTCAAGCAGGAGCTAGAGTAAGTGTTGATAATGAAGGATTGGGTAAAGGCGGCAACATTAACATTAATGCCAACTCAATCTTGCTTGATAATGCAGGTAACTCGCTACATGATGCAGGTGGAATTCAAGCCACAACTAAATCAGGTGAAGGAGGCAATATCACTTTACAAATAAAAGATATTCTATTAATGCGTAACGGTAGCAAAATCACTACTGATGCTACAGGTGGTAATGGCAATGGTGGCAATATTACTATTAGTGCCAATTTATTAGCATCTGCTGAAAATAGCGACATCACAGCTAATGCAATTCAAGGTCAAGGGGGGAACGTTCAAATTACAACTCAAGGTATCTTTGGTATCGAATTCCGCCAACAACTCACTACTCAAAGCGATATTACAGCTAGTTCTCAGTTTGGGTTAAATGGTGCTGTAGAAATTAAAACTTTAGCCGTTGATCCTAGCAAAGGGATTGTTATCTTACCAGTGCAGCCAAATGATGCTTCATCATTAATTACTCAAGGCTGTGGTCAGAATCAACCAAGTCAATCTAGCCGTTTTGTTGTGACTGGAAGGGGTGGTTTACCCCAAAATCCAGAGGTAGCATTGGGGAGTGACACAGTTTTAGAAGATATCCAAACAGTTCCGATTTTAACAAACAGCGATCGCTCTGGGTTGATTGCCACTTCTATAAATTTACCATCGCAGACTGCCAATGAGATTGTAGAAGCTCAGGGACTCGTGATTACTCCTCAAGGGGAAATGTTATTAACAGCAAAAGCACCAGCCACTACTCCTCATAGTTCTGGACTCAACTCAGCTAGCTGTTCTAGCAATTAGATATTCATCAAAATAGTTGGTGTTGCTGATTGATTGACAGTAGATAGCAACTTCTCAAACTGAGATTTTACGCCAATTTGAGGTACAGATGATTGATGTGTTGCAAAGTTTTTTTGAATTAATATCAGAATAAATTTTTAGAGATTCCGTAAAGTCATCAAGCCCATAAATCAGTATTTTCACTATTGAATTCTTGCTATCAAATTAAATTAATCATTGTTTTTATATAAATGCTGAGATTTTTGAGTTTTTAATCCAGTTAAAGTCTAGCAAATAACCTGATAAAATCTCATCTTTGCAAAAATTTCTTTGATTAATTACTTTTTATAAGTAATTTTTATTAAAAATTAGATGAATTAATTAAACCCTAATTTGCGTACTATTACTATATATTTTTTAAAAGTAATTTTTTAGGATGTAATTTACATTGAGGCGATTTTAGCAAACAATGTAATTACAAGATAAGTTGACTAATTGTCAGAGTATTTAGCCTGAATAAGCAACTATATGAGCTAAATATTTGACTCCTAGTAAATAATTTTGTGATGTATCTTTACAGATACATCAGTTAGCTGTTGATCCAAATGTAATTTATACATGAGTGATGAATAATATGGATGTGACCCCTGAAAATTTGAGCGTAACAGCATCTTTGCTTGAAGATTTAAGTGATGAGCAATTAGCAGATTGTGTTGGTGGCTGTGATATTCAGATTACTTCTAGCAACTATCGAGTTGCACAAGTGCCGTTGTATGAACTGCCAATATTAGGAGAAACCAAAATCAAAATCGCCTTTTTAGGCATCTCTTACGATCCTAATGGCTCAAAGCGCTATATAAGCGATCGCAATGTCAAAGAAGCTGTAGTTGAGGCTGATGTCCACAGCATTCTTCAGGGTATTGCCAGTTTACCAATTACCACTTGGCAATACAAAGACCAAGACGAGACAATTCGCCATATTGGCCCGATGGCTCAAGACTTTGCAGCTACTTTCAATGTTGGAGAGAGCGATCGCACTATCAATGTTGTTGATGCTCATGGTGTAGCTTTAGCAGCCATTCAAGCACTTTACCAAGTAATTCAAAAACAAGATGCTCAAATTAATCAATTGCAAACACAGTTACTGGAGTTAAAGCAACAGATTATTCAGTAGTTCCATTGATTTTTTTGTATTTCTCAGTAATATACCAGCACTTTTTTGATTTTAAATAAAGGCTTCATGCCTTTTAAACCAGCATTATAGCTTTGTTTGATATTCGTCAAAATAAATTAGTAAAAAATAGAAAATATTATATTTTTTTAACAAGTCGTTCATCGATAGGAGCTAATAAATCATGGATAGGAAAAATCAAGCATCACTGATTCAGGATAGTTTGATTGCCGAATTAACTGATACTGATTTAGCCGATTGTGTTGGAGGTTGCGGCTATATTAATCCAGCTGGTCAGGAAATTATTGCTAACAATGGTACGCTCAACGCTCTGGGGCTGCAAAACAATCCAAATATTGTGTATGACCCCAATGGTTCTATCCGCTATAGAAGCGATCGCCATCTCAAAGAATCTATAGCAGAGGTTGATATCTACGCCATTCTTCAAGGTATTGCTAAGTTACCGATTACAACTTGGCAATACAAAGACCAAGACCAGACAATTCGCCATATTGGCCCAATGGCTCAAGACTTTGCAGCCACTTTCAATCTTGGGGAGAGCGATCGCACTATCAATTTTGTTGATGCTCATGGTGTATCTTTGGCAGCGATTCAAGCACTTTACCATGTAGTGCAAAAGCAAGAATCTCAAATCAATGAATTGCAAACACAATTACTTGAGTTAAAACAACAACAGCAATTTTAAATTGTTTGTGAAAATATTTATGATGTTTTTTTGGCTATTCTACAGATAATCCTTCTTTACTTCAATTTGAGATAGGAAAGATATAACTTCTAGGGTAGCCATTCCGTGTCTTTACTGTTCTGAATTATCCTTTCTGCTACATAATTTATCTGAAATTGCTGAAATAATTGCAAAATTGATGGCATTTATTCAGTAATATCCTAGTCAATATTTAAGTTTAAATAAAGCCCAAAATGATTTTTTTAGACAAACACTACAACTATTTTTAAAAGTTATGTTAATTATTAGAGATTAACAAAGATTTTTTTACATATTAATCAAATTCAGGTTTTTTTAACATTATGTCTATGAGCCATCAACAAACAGTTACCACAGCCAGTTTAATTAAAGAATTATTTCACTACCAGAATTATGCTTAGTCAGCCGAAGTTTAAAGCACACTTCCATGTGGAAATATCTCCTCCTAAAACTGTATTTCTATTAAGTGAGAAAGGGCATTTTGTTTTAAATGGGCGTTTATATTGCCTACTAGCACCATTACTCAACGGGCTTTACTCTGTGGCTGAAATTACTCAACAGCTGCAAGGAAAAGCTACGGCTGATGAGATTATCTATGCACTACAACAGCTGGAACGTAAAGGATATATTACCAATGCAAATCATATCCCACAGGGAGCATCAGCTTTTTGGGAACTGCTAAATCAAGATGCTAGCGTTGTTAGCCAACACTTCCAAGAATCGAAAGTTAGCATTACCACATTTGGTAATGTCACATCTGAACCATTGCATAATATCTTGGAATCCCTCAATATTCCCATTGGGGATTTTGGTAAGTTTGCTGTTGTAGTCACAGATGATTATCTCCAGCCTGACTTGGCAAGTTTTAACCGAGAAGCTTTACAAGAAAAGCGTTCTTGGTTGCTAGTCAAGCCAGTCGGTGGCGTAATTTGGATTGGCCCCATCTTTAAACCTGGACATACAGGATGTTGGGAATGTTTAGCACAACGTCTTAGGATGAATCGTGAGGTTGAGTCTTTTTTACAAGCGCAACAAAAAACTCTCAACTCGTTTCCAATTTCCCGTGCGGCTTTACCTTCAACTGTCAACACTGGGTTAAATCTTGCAGCTACAGAAATAGCCAAATGGTTAAGCAACCTAAAACCGCATCCTTTAGAAGGAACTCTGTTAACTTTCGATTTGCTGCATCTTAACTTGCAACGCCATACCTTAGTTCGTCGGCCGCAATGTCATTGTTGTGGTGAGCCGACTTATCTAAGTCAATACCAAACTCAACCATTAGTACTAAATCATCGCCAGCCATTGAGTGATGACGGCGGGTATCGCAGCTGTGCGGCTGAAAAAGCCTTACAAAAATACGAACATCATATTAGCCCGATTACGGGAATTATCAGCAATTTATTTCAACCTTTTTCCCAGAACGATTTAATTCACGCTTATGTTGTAGAGCATAGTTTTCCTAGAGAAGGTAGACAATTAGAAGATTTACGCCAGACAGCACGCCTGAAAAGCTTTGGTAAAGGAACAACAGCCGCCCAGGCGAAAATGAGTGCTGTAGGGGAAGCAATTGAGCGTTACTGTGGAACCTATACGGGAGAAGAACCCAGGGTTAAAGCTGCTTACAGCAATCTTGGTGAACAGGCTATTCATCCCTACAATTTTATGCACTATAGCGCAAATCAATATTGCGATCGCCAAACCTGGAATCAGCACCATGAGATTATTCAATGGGTACCTGTGCCATTTGATGAGAATCAAGAAATTGAATGGACTCCGATTTGGTCACTCAACAATCAGCAATTCAAATATCTACCCACAGCATATTGTTATTATGGCTATCCTTTAGCGGCAGATGCTTGCTTTTGTTATGCAGATACTAATGGAACGGCTGCGGGTACTTGCAAAGAAGAAGCTATTCTCCAAGGATTTATGGAGTTGGTAGAGCGAGATGCAGTAGCAATTTGGTGGTATAACCGTTTACAAAGACCTGCTGTTGATTTAAATAGTTTTGACGAGCCTTATCTAGATCAATTAAAAAGCTACTATCAATTGATTGGACGCGATTTTTGGGTATTAGACCTTACTACTGATTTAAATATTCCCACCTTTGCTGCTATTTCTCGCCGGATCAATCACCAACCAGAAGATATTCTTTTTGGCTTTGGGACTCACTTTCATCCCAAAGTTGCCCTATTACGTGCTGTCACTGAAATGAATCAAATGATATTTCTTTCTAATGGGGCAAATCCAAATTCTTCTGCCAAATTTACTCGTCAGGATATACAAAGTTGGTGCCAAACAGCAACATTAAATAACCAAGTTTATCTTGCTCCTGATGCCAATGTAATTCCTAAAATTTACGGAGACTATCCTGTTTACCACAGTCAAGATTTGCAATTAGATGTGCTGACTTGTGTTGATATAGCCGCTAAACATGGATTAGAAGTATTGGTTCTCGAGCAAACACGTCCAGATATTGGAATGGCTGTGGTTAAGGTTGTAGTTCCTGGTTTACGCCATTTTTGGGCACAGTTTGCCCCTGGTCGGCTTTACGATGTACCCGTCCAACTGGGATGGTTAAAAGCAAAATTAACAGAAGAGCAACTAAATCCAATTCCTATGTTTCTTTAGACTTTTGTGGCTGTTATAAATTAAACACATTATGAGGAATTGCTTTTTAGCATATATTTAACCTATGGAATCTATTGATACTAGTTGTAAAGCTGGTATAATTCAAGATAATAAAAAGCCTAAAAAAAATTATAAGTCTGACAAATTATCAGATAATTATTTTAAATTTATCGATTACTTTCCTGATTTAATAATCATCACTACACGCAGTCAAGGTTATTGTGTAGAGATTAATCAGTCATTTCTCAATGTCACAGGCTACAGTCGCGAGAATGTGATTGGCTACCCGATTACAGTCTTAGATATGGGATTTACTACAGCAACATACTCAAAAATTCAAAAAAAGCTCACAAATCAACAAACCATTGAGAATTGGGAAATTGAATTCTGTCTCAAAAATGGTGAAAAACGTATAGGCTTATTATCGGTAAAACTTTTAGAATGGCAAGGAAAAACTTATTTACTAAATATTATTCGTGATATCACAGAGCGGAAAGCGCTGGAAGAAAATTTACGCCGAATTGCGATGCACGATCCGCTAACAGGATTACCCAATCGCGCTTACTTTATGCAGCAATTAGACTATGCGATCGCCTGTCAGCAACATTATGATAACTATTTTTATTCGATATTATTTTTAGACTTAGATGAATTTAAAGCAATTAATGATAACTTTGGTCATGATACCGGAGATAAATTCTTAATTGAAATTAGCAAAAAGCTCAAAGCTAAACTGCGATGGGGAGATTTTATCGCCCGTCTGGGTGGAGATGAATTTGTAATTTTGTTGGAAGATATCAAAGATTTTCGTGATGCAGCTCGGATAGCTAATCAAGTAATTACATCCCTAAAACAACCTGTTTTAGTCAACGGTCATTACCTCTCTTGCTCCGTTAGCATTGGCATATCAACAATCTCAAAAAACGATAAATTACCTGAAGAATTACTACGCAAGGCAGATGCGGCAATGTATCAGGCAAAAGCCTTTGGGAAGAATCGTTATCATATTAGTTAATGGGAATGGGGCATAGCGCATTGGGCAATCAAGATGTTCTGATAAAAAACTCCTCACTATGATGGCATAACTCAAATTGAGCTATTCCCAAAATTAAGTGAATAAATGGATTTCCAATTGCATCTGGACAATGCATCGCTTGTTCAAGTACATCAGACGCATTTCTTGATTATCTTCTATGGTCATAAACAAGAAGGGAAAACACTAAAACTTAAATATATCAAGAGTTTTCAGACCATCTTGCAGGTTTAAACCCGTCAAAAAAAGTTGCCGAAAATCACCATAAATGGTCTTTGAGTTGGAATCTCAAGAGAGCATAATCTACTGCAAAAGGAATAGATACTGCATCTAATGTATGCGGTATCTATATCCTTTTTATATAAGTAATATTTATATTTACTATAAATTTTTTTGATGTTATGTACTATTGACTGATTGTAACAATCCAGTTAAATTTATTTACATAAGTTAATATTTATAAAAAATTTTATGTATACCAACAGTAATGGAGAAAACATTCTAAATAAATACAATGCTGACTACGATCCAGAAAAACAACGCCGCTACGCATTAACAGCAGGATTCGCTACATTGCTTGTCAGTACCTTAATATTGGTGGCTTTGGGTATCAGCTAAGATTTTTTGACATCGGTAGCAGAATCTCTCATCGTTATTTGGTTTTCTCCCCATCACCTCAGCTTGGTAGCTGAGGTTTTTTTTATGATTTATAGAAGTTTCCCAGGGTTAACCAGCCCCTTCTCCTGCGGAGAGGCTACGCCAACGGGGCGGGAACAGGCAAGAGGGAACAGGGAACAGAAGAAAAAAGTAGCCCGGATCTTGGTTTTAAGCCGAGTGGAATTGTGGGCGAAATAATCCTTGTATCGCGCTTGTTGGTTGAAACCCCAACGCCAGTTCTCTCAAGTCGAGCCAGCCGCTTGCGGGGGTTCCCCCCGTTGTGCGGACTGGCGTGGGAAACCCGCCCACGAGACTGGCTCCCCCTTGTGGGTGGCTTAGTTTTAAGAGTTGCCCGTTGCCTATTCCCTGTTCCCTTTCATTAATCATTAAATATTACTTAAGGCACAGTTTTATGGTGTCTTAATTGGGCATAAAATAATTAGCTCACTTTGTGGCTACTGAGATTTAATGAGAATTGCTGACTTAATTACTTGGTTTGAAGAATGGGCAAATCCGGCTTGGTGTGAAAGTTGGGATAATTGTGGTTGGCAGGTTGAACCTGGAATTTTACAAGAACCTGCTAGGGTTTTGGTATGTTTAACGCCAACTTTGGCGGTGATGCAAGAAGCGATCGCCACTAATGCTAATCTGATTTTTGCCCATCATCCCCTAATTTTTAGCCCGCCTAAGTCTTTTCGTATTGGAGAAGCGATCGCGGATATGGTGCGATTAGCTTTTCTACATAATATTGGCATTTACAGCGCCCATACGAATTTTGATCAAGTACAAGATGGGACTGCTGATGTTTTGGCTCAAATTCTCGAACTCCAAGATTCAACCCCTGTAGTACCTACGCAAAATGGTTTAGGGTACGGTCGGGTGGGAAATCTTCAGCCTGTCGTGACCTTAGAAAAATTACTGACGGTAATCCACCACCAACTTGCTCCCAAAAGCTTGATTGTTTCCCCAACTGCTGATTTACACCAAGAAATTTCCCGTGTGGCTGTTCTGGGTGGTTCGGGTGCTAGCTATATTTCGGCTGTGGTGAAAACTCATGCCCAAGCTTATCTCACTTCCGATTGTAAATTTCATCAATTTCAAGAAAGTCGCGATCGCGGCCTCATTTTAATTGATGCGGGACATTACGCGACTGAACGCCCAGCTTGCGATCGCTTGACCCAGAAATTACGGTCTTTGAATCTCGATTGGGTAGAGTTAAGCCAACAAGATGAGGATTTCCGCGAATTTTTCCCTGAATAATATGTATATTATTATTCCTTAATATAATTAAGCTTGTTAGCTGTCATGTGGCAAATACTGAAAAATCATGTATATTTAACTATCATAAGTTTTTGTCCGGTTGCTAGTTGAGTAAAACAGAAGTATGTATTCTAATCCGTACTTTTATTCATAAAATCGACTGTTCCAGAATCGGACAAGATGCAGATTCTCGATGACGGAGATCACATATTTATGTAATTATAATCACAATACCTGCTGTCAGACATCAATTATTAAAATCAGCAAATATTCCATACTGGAGGTAACAAATTGCATAATATGACCTAATTATTATGATTCGCACACTTGTTGAATCTGCTTTCCAAACTGGATACCTTAGTGTTGAATCTGAAGGTCTACTCCATCAAGTGCTAGCGACAAAGTCTTATCAGTCAGATGATTTGGTAGCCCTTGCCGCTTTATATGATGCAGTTCGTGGGGGTAGAGTTAAACGAGAAGCATCCTCAAAATTACTCATAGAAATTCCCTTAGGGAATGAATCTTGCTGATACTCTTGCAACAGTTGACTTTGGCGTTGCATAGTTGCTCCAAAGCGGGACACGTCACCTCAGTCAAAAAGCCCTAAACTCAAAAACTCTTGGGCTGTTGTTGTCTAAAACCGTTCAGGTCAGCAAGAGAATGAGTTAAGATCAAATACATAGGGGTAAAAGTACAGCCGAGTTCCCGGACTTCCCAGCAATGCCAATGACTACAAGTAGGCAACTCAAACAACCGCAATCGATGTTTGTTTCGGAGTATCTATTATTACATAATGGTAGAAAGAACTCATCAGCAAGGATTAACCTAGTGAGGATAAATCCCGAATTGTATGACTTCTATGAAGAATACATTTGCTAAATCCCCCTGATAGAGTTTTAGTTTCACCAGCGCAGTCACTACTAGTTGATTACCCAAAATTTCCTTTGCTTGGGGTTAACACAGGTAGAAAAGCGAAACCGTCAAACTAGCTCTTTCGGGTATTATGCACTGGGGGCACACCCAGATTTTGAAAGGTTTAACTACGTTGTTTAAAAAGGCAGAAGCAGTACATGCTACACCGCAAGATTTATCAGTTGTGTTGCGATGGGCGGGAGGTATGTGTATTCTTGCGGGATCAGCAACGCTGGATCGAGCGTGCCCGCATCATTGATATAGAGGGTGATTTAGTGACCCTACGCTATGAAACAGATGAAGAGGATGAAGTTTGTTCTTGGGAAGAGATGGTTCGACTCGAAAGTATTGGTGCTGTCACCCAAAAGTTAGCCTCAGTACCACGCGGCAATGTAGAACCTTTGCTAACCGAAGACTGTCCTGAAGCTGAACGTATTCGTAACCACTACCCAGATTCAAATGCTGAATAAATCAAAATAGTCGAGAGTTAAAAGTCCAGAGCCAATGTTTCCGCTCTGGACTTTTGGCTTATTTGGGCATTGGGTAATGGGTAATGGGTAATGGGTAATGGGTAATGGGTAATGGGTAATGGGTAATGGGTAATGGGTAATGGGTAATGGGTAATTGTTCTTCTTCCCTTATCTCCCTTATCTCCCTCATCCCCAATCCCCAATCCCCAATCCCCAATCCCCAATCCCTATTCATCCTCATTCAACGCTTCATAGGCGGGACAGTAACCTTCTAGGGTTACCTTGAAGTTATACAAGGGGGAATTGGGATTCCAGCAGCGTTGTCCCCTTTGATACCGACAGGTTCCGCAGCATTCTATGTCTGTCCAGGTAAAGCGATCGCTATTTTGATTGAGTAGTTCTCTTTGAGGTAAACCTCTCAATACGATTTCTTCCCCTTGCCAACGGGCTTCAATTAAGCCTGTGTCGGCAAATTGTCGCCAACGGGGGTCTGTGGTAATCGTTTCTGGTAGGGTGATGGTGATACCAGTCCCTAATTCTGTCAGTTCACCTTCATAATTAGTTTCTGGGGCGGCTGGTTGTAAAAAGGTGTCGCCTATGGGCAGTTCTACTAAAACACCTGCTGCTGGAGAATGTAGGTGGTAGCGGTTCTGTAACTCTTCTAAGCCTGTTAAATCTGCTAGGTATGCGGGGGAACCGTGAACAAAAATTACATGTTGCGGTCTTAAATTATGAATTAGCTGGGTAGTACCTGGCCCATCACTATGCTGGGCGAGGAGATAGCTTTCAATAGTGGTAGGCGCAGGATATTGTTTTTTAGTTTTGATATCTATTTTTTCTGGCAGCAAAATTAACCAGGGGCCTGTGTCGGCTTGGCAATATTGGCTGAAATCTGCTGTGGAATCTGTGAGGACAATACAGGGAGATTTGCCAATATTAGGGCGATGTTCTGCTTGCAAACGCCGCACGCGGGGGCGTACTCTTTCATCCCAAAATAGGGGTTGATGGCGGGCGAAGTTTTGGACTGAGGCGGGGAGGTGGGGTAAAAGTTCGAGATAAGCATCGCAGCCTGTGGCGACAGCACCGTCAACCCAAATATCTAAATCTCTACCTGTAAAGTGGTGATGGCTGCGTAATAACATTAATAGTTCTTGTCCCAAACCTAATGCGGGTGTGGGAAGCAGCACAGAACAACGTTCTGCGATCGCGCGATGAATGCGTTCTGCTAGCTGATTTTCTTGGTTGCGGCGGTGGGGATGGCGGGAGGTGCCATAGGTAGCTTCAATAATCAGAGCATCTAAGTCTAATCCTCGCAATTCTTCTAACCGCAATCCTTCCACCAACCGCGAGTTAGACAAGAAAAAGTCGCCTGTATAAAGCAGTCTGTAGGTGCGTCGTTGGCTGGTATAGGTAAGTAGAATTGCTACCGCCCCAGGTAAATGTCCGGCGGGAAATAATTCTGCGACGAGGCCCTCTTTAAATTCCACAGGCGATCGCAATGGTAACGCCTGACAAAACTGGGGAATTGACTTCAAATCTTGGTTTAACCAGTTTAATGATAGTAACTTGCTGGTTACTTCGCTGGCGTATATAGGTAAATTTGGAAAAGCCTGATGCAGTTGCAGTAAGCCTCTAGCATGATCGGGGTGAGCATGACTGATTAAAACTAAGTCTGCTGGTAGGGGTAAATGCCGTTGGCGCGCTGAATTTTTCAACCCCTTCACCAGCAATGAAATATCTCCCAACCCACAATCCAGCAAGATGCGGTACGGCCCCATTCGTACCACTAAACACACGCCCTCATCATTATGCTGGACGCTATAAGGCAAACATTCTAATTCGGTAGTTTCCTCCCCAGCATCAATCCGAGAGGACGAAAGATTATCCCTCATAATTCTCCTCCCCTCTAGCCTCATTGTTATGGACATATCCCAAAAGCCAAAAATTACGGGGTTTGCTTGTTTTTTGACTTCGGGGTAAGTCTCATTTTGCACCCCTTCACCCTGAAATTGCGGATTTTTGATGGGGGAGGACACCTCCGCCGAACCCGCACTGGTTCGGAAAAGTTGGGTACTGAGAAGCCCTCAAATTATGGGCTAGGGGAGTTTTCCTCTTGTCTATGTTCCTTTCCGATGCTCTAAAGCTCTTTCAATGTGCAGAGCCATTGCCATGATAATTGTCGGAATCATAAAAGCCATTTTTTGTGCCGAAAAACAAGCACAAAACTGTAAATATGACTGTTAATCCCACCAAAATCAGCTTTACGTCCATTGGTTTGCTACTCTTTACTAAAGACTTCCATCATATTAATAGGGTGCTTCTGCATCAATGCGGAAACACTAGAAAATCTTTACTATGCTTAGGTTGATTAGCTAATAGGTAAATCTACCGCAATAAGTCAGATTGTAGACTCTTTCGTCTCACCTGTCTATCTATCTGTATACCATTCTTAGCATTACTGTGTACATCAACCTGGGTTAATAAAAGTTTGCTATTTAACCATTTGAGTACATCTTAAAAGTAGGTCTTCGTAAATATTTATCATCAAGATAAGGCGGGAGGCAGGAAAAAAGAGAGTTTTAGCTTAATTAACTTTTCTTAATATATTTTTGTCTTTTTACTAACTTAGTAATGTATTACTAATGTTTTATTTGCAATATCTATTTGTATTCATTCTTTTATTTAATTTACCTATATAGGCACTCTGATAAAAAAACAGGGAAGAAGACATCAAGTCTACGGACTTTCTTCAACCATCAAATAAAAGTCCTATAGCTGTTGAACCAAATATCTCGCTCATTCAGCGTGAAGCATAATGCTTCTTTCTGGCAATTTGTTGTACTTAAAAATATTTATACATTTTACTCTATATCTTACTTAATATATTTTGTATTTAAAATATAAGTAACCTTATATTTAGTATATCGACTTTATTTATATAAAACATACAAACACTTAAATGTTTAAACATTTAAATTGCATCTAAACATCTAGATGCAAAATGTCCAGATGTTTGAATATGCAGTAGAATTCTGAGAACTATTTGCTGATTAAACCAAAATGATTATTACGGTAGCGGCGTTTAAGGGAGGTGTAGGCAAATCAACCACAGCACTACACCTAGCTACATATCTTCAGAACCTAGCTGATACACTGCTTGTAGATGGCGACCTCAACCGCAGTGCTTTGGATTGGTCTAACCGAGGTTGTTTACCATTCAAAGTTGCTGATGAACAGCGGGGGATACACTTGGCTAAACTCTATGAACATATTGTGATTGATACTCCAGCCAGACCAGACCCAGATGAGTTGAAAACTATTGCTCAGGGATGCGATTTGCTAGTTATTCCTACTACTCCTGATGCGATCGCTTTAGCTGCAACAATGCAAATGGTGGAGTCTATCAAGCAATACAAAACTAATTATCGCATTTTGTTGACGCTGATTCCTCCAAATCCCAATAAGGCGGGAGAAGAAGCACGAACAGCGTTGTTAAACGCTGGGTTACCTGTATTCAAATCTGGTATTCGTCGCCTAGCTGTATTCCAACGTGCAGCTTTAGAAGGAGTACCAGTGAATGCCGTGAAAGATTCCTATGCTCAAATTGCTTGGCGGTGTTACGCTGAGGCTGGAAAAGAAATATTGGAAAATTTAATAACAGTCAAGGGTCAAGGGTCAAAATAATTTGTAGTTATACTATTTTTTCACAATCATCTAATTCTCACTCTGCTGTCAAGATTTTCCTTCATAGCTTTAAAGAAAGTTGGATTCATCAGATTAAAACTTTTGACTTTTGAGTACAGACGCGATTAATCATGTCTCTGTGGCTTTTAACTTTTTGACTATTAACTAAATAAGGAGAAATTAATTTTGAATAAGAAGAAAAATAGCCGTTTTGATGAACTAATTGATGCTGCGCGCAGCCGTCAACAACGAGACAACCCACAGCTAATAGAAGATAAGCCAACTTCTTTAAGCAAAAGTACCGACCCTGAATATATTCGCACAACTATCTATCTGCCTAAGCAGCTGCATCGAAAATTGAAAGCAGCAGCCGCTTTTCAGGAACGACAGATGAGCGACATTATGACAGAGTTGGTTGAGCAATGGCTTTTATCTAATGGGGGATTGGGGACTGGGGATTAGGGATTGGGTAATGGGTAATTGGTAATTGGTAATTGGTAATTCGTACAAACACCAAACACCAAAACTAAAGCACAATTTCCTCGCCTCGTTCGGTGAAGCGTACTTCTTTAATCTTCCATTGAGGATTGCTGGTGAGGGTTTTACGAAGGCTACCAAACATGGCAAACTGTTCACAACTAGAAAGAGAGGCTATTTGCCGTTTAGAGTTGGGCGCTACTCGCAAATCAACGGTAGCAACGCCATTTTTGAGGTTAACGCGGTAACTAGATAAGTTAAAGTCTCCTGTATCTCTTTGCTCTAAAATCTTACTCACCGCACCTTCTACAGGCTCATCTGCTGGTACTGCTACTTTTTGGGGAATTAGTTGTTGGCATTGCGTGTCACTTGTGTATAGGGTGACATTGGTAGTTTTACCTGTAGCAGCTTGCTCTGTAGGAGAGGCTTTTGCGGATGGTGTCTCAGTCGTAGTTGTAGCAGGTGTGCTTTCGGTGGTTGCTTTGGGCGAAGGTACGCCAATATTGTCAGATTTAGCCCTCAGTTGAGCCATGCTGGGTGTTTGACTGGGGGAGGGTACTGATTCAATGTTTGATGTTACAGTGGGCGCTGGCGACTCGCTAGCGGTATCCTGAGTAGAGCTAGGATTAGAACTACAACTGCTGATGCTGGTTGCGATCGCCACAGCAAATAATGGTAAAACATATCTTTTAGTTATGCTCATCATGTTATACACCCTTTAAAGTTGTTGCTTTGAAGTTGTGAGGTTGTTGTTATTAACTTCAGTGTTATTGTTTTCAGTTCCGTATAAATTAGCGAGATTTGAATTAGATTTATCCAAGCTTAATTTTGCTAGTAAAATTGCTGATATTTAAAACCATTCCCCCAATTCTGCCTTAAATTGTCAGTACTTTCCTCGATGCCAGAAAAGCTTATGTCTAACAATGAAGCCAGTACATACGATATCCGTAATGCTGAGTACGATGGGATTGCAATTGATACTTGGGAACCAGCCAAGTGGAAGCAATGGAAAGCCAAACATTCACCATCTGACGAAAATGTGAAGATGGAGCGTGAATATCTCAGGATAAAACACGCGGTTGGGCAAGCTAACTTGGCATTAAGTTTGGATAAGGTGAAGGTTAAACTTAAGCTTACTAGTGCTAAAACTATCGGTTTACAAGGGACTTTTCCCTGTAGGCCTGGGGATGTAGGAAAAAATGGTAGTCCAAGTAAGCAGTATACCATTTCGTTTGGTTTTGCTGCTAATGATATTGGTGTAAAAACGGCAGTAGTTAAAGCCCGAGAATTAGATTTATCACTAATTACCAAACAATTCCAGTGGACACCAGAATTACTTGGGAAGCAAGCACAAAAAATTGCGTTACCAGCACCAGAAGATTCTGCCAAACTCATCAGTGAATTGATTCAAGAGTATGAGCGGGAGTTTTGGAAAACCCATGAGAAAAATCGCCAAGGAATCCGCACTTGGGAAACTCATTATATTAGACATCTAAAAAAGCTACCCCCAGATGAGCCAATGTCTTCATCAGCTTTAGAAAAAGCATTGGAAAAAACCAAACCTAATACATCTGGGCGGTTTTTCTTAGCATGGCAATTGAAGAAATTTTGCGAATTTTGCGGTATTAATGGCTTAAAAACAATTGATGCTTATGCTACACCTAAGCCTTATCCTAGTATTCGCAAAGTACCTACAGATGAGGAAATTATTCAAGGATTTAATAAAATTGGGATGCCATTATCGGCATTCGCTACTAAGGAGAATATTACAAAACCGGAACAATGGCAATGGGCTTACGGAATGTTAGCAACTTACGGTTTAAGACCCCATGAATTATATGCCATTGATATAGAAGCGTTTACTCATCCTCACAATACTTTTCATTTAGTAACATTAAATCCGCGATTGACAGAAGGTACTAAAACTGGTGAGCGTAGTTGTGGAATTCCGCCTTTATATCCCCATTGGATAGAATTATTTGATTTAAAAAATGTCAAGTTTCCTTACAATGAAGGTAAGCTCAGTAATAAAACAGCAAAGCTTTACATCAGATTTAGAGCGACAAATATTGGGTTTAGACCATACGAATTACGTCACGCTTATGCTATCCGTGGACATCGGTTGCAAGTCCCCATTAAAACGATGTCTGATTACATGGGGCATACAGTACAAGAGCATACTAAAACATATCAAAGATGGATGAATGAGGATGCTAATTTAGAGATTTATCGTGAAGTTGTCATTCATCGCCAAGGTACAAGTAAGGAAGCTTTAAAGGCTAGAATTGCAGAATTGGAAGCAGAAAATCAGGCGATTAAGGCTGAGAATGCGACGCTGAAAGCGTTGCTTATTCAACATCAGTTGGGTGAGGTAATGGGTAATTAGTCATTAGTCATTAGTCATTAGTCATTAGTCATTAGTCATTAGTCATTAGTCATTAGTCATTAGTCATTAGTCATTAGTCATTAGTCATTAGTCATTAGTCATTAGTCATTAGTCATTAGTCATTAGTCATTAGTCATTAGTCATTAGTCATTAGTCATTAGTCATTAGTCATTAGTCATTAGTCATTAGTCATTAGTCATTGGGTGTTTGTTATTTCTCCCTCATCTCCCATTATCTATGCCCAATGCCCTATGCCCAATGCCCTATGCCCATTTCCCAGTCATAATGTTGTTTACTGCGTGGAATTGGGAAGACTAAGTACTAATGTTAACTTCATCTTCCTAGCTAGCAAGTGACAAATCTATGACTTGCAATCTGATTACTGTAGATAAAAATACTTATGAATCTCTACAACAGGAACTGACAGAACTGCGTCAGAGAGTGGGGTCTAATCACTGCTTCAGTTCGCTAAAATCTCGCCAGCAGATGCAGTTATTTATAGAATACACTCCAGCTGCGATCGCTGTTTTTGACCTTGAGATGCGCTACTTGTTAGTTAGTCGGCGTTGGCGAGAGGATTATAGCTTAGGCGATGAAGAGATTATTGGGCGTTCTCATTATGAAGTTTTTCCAGAAATTTCCCAGAATTGGCGAGAAATTCACCAACGCTGTTTAGCAGGTGCTATTGAGAAATCTGAAGAAGATATCTTCATTCGTGCCAATGGTACTACTGAATGGGTGAAGTGGGAGATACATCCTTGGCATGAAGAATCTGGTGCAGTGGGTGGCATTATTATGTTTACCGAAGTGATTACCACTCGCAAACAGACAGAAGCAGAACTGAAACGACTTAATGAAGAATTAGAAGCCAGAGTTGAGGAACGCACAGCAGAGTTGCGTCATAGTGAAGCTAGGTTGCAACGACTGGCAGATAATGTACCAGGGATGCTTTATGAATTTTGCCTTCAACCCGATGGTACAGGGTATTTTCCCTACGCATCTTCACGATGTCGAGATATTCTCGAACTAGAACCAGAAGAAATTAAAGAAGACGCATCCTTCGCATTTAGCCTAATTTATCCTGATGATGTTGTAAAAGTACAACAAGCAATTGCTGAATCTGCCCAAACTCTGCAAGACTTTGACTGCGAGTGGCGGATGATGACCCTTACTGGTAAAAAGAAATGGATTAAGGCTTTCTCTCATCCAGAACTTCAAAGAGATGGTGAGGTGATTTGGTATGGTTGCTTATTTGATATTAGCGATAACCAAAAAACCCAGCAAAAACTGCAATCACAGGCACAATTTTTGCAAAGCATCTGGGAAGGTGTAGATTATGGCATCTTTGTCTTAGATGTTTTAGATGATGGTGCAGAGTTTCGTTATGTAAAATTCAATCCTGCTATCCTCCAACTCAGCCCCATGCCGTTAGAATCTTTTGTAGGGCGAACAATGGCAGCTGCATTACCTGCTGATATGGCATATTACTATCGCCAGCGTTATCAAGAGTGCATTAAGTTACGCAAGAGTATATTTTTTGAGGAATCTTTCTGGCATAATAACCAAGAAAATTGGTGGTTATTAAATATCACGCCCCTGTTTGATAACAACTCACAAATTACTCAACTAGTTGTCACGACAACAGAGATCACAGAACACAAACAAGCTGAACAAGAACGGCAAATTTTTGTTTCGTTGATTGAAAATAGTAGCGACTTTATTGGTTTTGCATCTTTGGAAGGTAAAGCATTATTTTTGAATGAAGCCGGACGAAATATTGTAGGCATTGAAAGTTTGGAGTTTGTCAAAAATTCTAACATTATTGACTATATATTTCCCGATGATAGACAATACTTACTCCAGGAGGTTTTACCGATAGTTATAAAACAAGGAATGTGGCAAGGTGAATTGCATTTTCGACATTTCCAAACAGAAAAAGCTATTTCTGTTGATTACAATATGTTTGTGATTAAAAATCCTGAAACTGCAGAGCCTATGTGCTTTGCTACCATTACGCGTGATGCTAGCAAACGCAAAGAGGCAGAAACTAAATTACAAGAGCAAGAGCAGTTTTTACGGAGTATTTATGATGGTGTTCCTCAAGTTATATTTGTAGTTAATGTTTTAGAAAATGGTGAATTTCGTTTTGCTGGTTGTAATTCATCAGCAGAAAAAAGCATAGGAATAAATCATGCCAAAATTATTGGCAAAACTCCCGAAGAATTGCTGGGAACGATTGAAGGCACATTAGTGCGTCAGCGTTATCAAAGCTGTATAGATGCTGGTAAAGAAACTACTTATGAAGAGTGCTTAACTTTCGATGAACAAGAGAAATGGTGGTTTACCACACTCAATCCTCTGATAAATAACGAAGGAAGAATTTATCAAATTGTCGGTACAACTTGGGATATTACTGAGCGTAAACAAGCCGAAGAAGCGCTGCAAGCTAGTCAACACTTCATTCAACGTATAGCAGATTCTTCGCCTAATATTCTCTACATTTTCGATTTAGAAGAACAGCGCAATATTTACGCCAATCAAGAACTTGAAACGCTTCTGGGTTACTCTAATACAGAAATTCAACAACTGGGAGATAATCTGCTTCCGGTGATTATGCATCCAGATGATCGAGAAAGAGTCAGCCTTCACCATCAGCAATTTCTTACCAGCAAAGATGGTGATATTGTGGAGATTGAATTTCGTGTTAGACGTGTAAATGGTGAATGGTGCTGGCTTTACTGTCGAGAAACACCATTTAACCGCAATGAACAGGGAGATATCAAGCAAATTTTGGGTGTATCAACTGATATTACTGAACGCAAACAAACCGAAATTCAATTACAAGCACAAGCACAAAACTTAGAAAACACTCTGCGCGAACTCCAACGCACCCAAGCGCAACTCATTCACAGCGAGAAAATGTCATCTGTGGGGAATATGGTTGCTGGTGTCGCCCATGAGATTAATAATCCGGTAAATTTCATTCATGGTAATCTCATTCCTGCTAGTGAATATGTTGAAGATTTATTACATTTGCTGGAATTATATGAACAATATTACCCTGAGCCAGCCGCAGAAATTCAAGCAGAAATTGATGATATGGAGCTTGATTTCCTCAAGGAAGATTTAATTAAGTTGCTCCAATCTATGCGGATAGGAACCCAACGTATCCGGGAGATTGTACTATCTTTACGGAATTTTTCACGCTTAGATGAAGCAGAATTTAAGCTGGTGAATGTCCATGAAGGTTTGGATAGTACTCTGATGATTCTGCACCATCGCTTGAAAGCGAAAGCAGATAATTCTGAAATTGCAGTAATTAAAGAATATGGCAAATTACCCTTAGTCGATTGCTATCCTGGACAACTCAATCAGGTATTTATGAATATTATGAGTAATGCAATTGACGCTTTAGAAGATTCCCTGTCCAGTAATGGCGAAGAAAAAACAAGTCCCCACATTCGCATTCGGACAGAAGCTGTTAATAGTAATCTTGTAGCTATTCACATTGCAGATAATGGTAAGGGAATTCCCCCAGGAATAGTTTCTAAATTATTTGACCCTTTCTTTACTACTAAAGATGTGGGTAAGGGAACCGGATTAGGATTATCTATTAGTTACCAAATTGTAGTAGATAGACATGGTGGTAAATTATATTGTAATTCCGTACCAGGAAAGGGCGCAGAATTTGTGATTGAAATTCCGATTACGCAACCAGAAATGCCAACGTAATTAAGTATCCTCACAAAGTTACAGGTGCGTTAGCCTCCGGCAGGTTGAAAATGAAATATGATGAAGTTGGTACTAGTTAGGTGAAATCTAGAAACGAGGGTAGTTATGTTACTTCAACTCAACCAGCTAGTTGTACCTGTCGGTCATCAGTTGTTGATTAAAAATATATCTTGGTCAGTATACAAAAATATTTTGGCGGAATTGGGTGAGAACCGCAATTCTCGTATATCATACAGTCAAGGAATGTTAGAAATCATGGCTCCATTACCAGAGCATGAGGTAGCGAAAGTTATTATTGGGGACTTAGTAAAGGCTCTACTAGAAGAACTTGATATAGAATTTTGGAGTTTGGGTTCTACCACTTTTGATCAAGAAAAAATGGATACTGGAGTAGAACCTGATGATTGTTTCTACATTCAAAATGAAGCGGCTGTACGCGGTAAAGATAGAATTGATTTAACAGTTGATCCACTACCAGATTTAGCAATTGAAATTGATATTACTTCTCGCACTCGGTTTAATAATTATGAGGTATTGGGTGTGCCGGAATTATGGCGCTGGAATGGTAATCGCCTAGAAATTAATGTGATGATTAATGGTAAATATGTAGCTTCTACTACTAGTAATGTTTTTCCCAATTTAGCGATTGCTCAAATTATTCCTGAGTACTTAATGCGGAGTAAAGTTGAAGGGAGAAACGCTACTATGAAGGCTTTTCGAGCTTGGGTAAGAGAGCAAAACTCCCTAATGTACGCCCGATAAATTCCCACTTATCAGCTCTGACTTAGGCGAGTACTCACGCTACAGCCACCGCAACCACGCGAAAACCAACATCGGTGAAACTATCCACCCGTACGTTGGTGCTGCGAAAAGCAGACCTACAAAACCTAACTAGTTCGTGCCAAGAACCGCCACGCAGCAACCTATACCTATAATCATTATCGTTACTACTCAGCCATGCACTCCCGTCTTTGGGCGCTTCGTAATAGTTATTATGATATGTATCTATACACCATTCCCATGTATTGCCATGCATATCGTATAAACCGAAAGAGTTTGGCGGAAATCTTCCAACAGTTGTTGTTTCGTTACGATATTCACCTTTGGATGCAGAGGAGTAAGGGTAATTGCCGTTGTAGTTAACTAAATCAGTAGTAATAGTTTCACCAAAATAAAACGGTGTTTTGGTTCCTGCACGACAAGCATATTCCCATTCAGCTTCGCTGGGTAATCGATAGGTGCGTCCTGTATTTTGGCTCAACTTTTGGCAAAATTCCACAGCATCATTCCAACTAACTTGTTCTACTGGTCGTGTTTCGCCTTGGAAATAAGAAGGATTTTTCCCGGTAATTGTTTGATATTGCGCCTGTGTAACTTCATATTTACCCATGAAGAAGCCAGGAATTGTTACCTGATGCTGTGGACCTTCATCATCTCTTCTTTCTGCTTCCTCTACTGGCGAACCCATTGTAAAGGTTCCCCCTGGTATCTTTACCATTTCCAAGGTGACACCATTACCCAAATTTTCGACAAAGTATTTCGCTTCACCCTTGCTGGTTTGAGCGGGTTTTCCCTTTGCATCTACTGTCACCACATCAAATTTAAAAGTTTGTAAGCGATTTTGTGAGACGGGAGACTGGGTAACAGAACTAGTTGGTGTTGTTGGAGATTTCGTTGTTTTACCTGTACTCTGTGTTGGTAGAGAATTGTCTTTTGAACCAGATAACAACCGTTCTTTGATAATCGCCAAACCAAACCCAGCACCCATCAATCCGACAGTTTGAATTACTCTCCGCCGTGATGGGGTTGAGGGAGGTGGTGGTGTGAGTGCTTGTAATACTTCTGCGGCTGTGGGATAGCGATCGCGAAAATGATAACTCACCATTTTGTTTAAAATATCAGCTAGGCGATCACTAACTTTTGTCTGATTTCGCCAAATCACTTCGCCATCAGTGGGATTTTTTGAGATTTGGTGTGGCTGTATCCCTGTTAAAGCATAAATTCCCAACATTCCTACAGCATGAACATCGCTGCATAATTTTGGTTGTCCATCTGCTTGTTCACTTGGCATATAGCCAGGTGTCCCAATAGCAACTGTAGCACTGGTTTGTCCTTGGGCATTTACTGTCATACTTTCTTTAACTGCACCAAAGTCAATCAGTACAATCTTGCCATCTTGACGACGACGCATGATATTTTGCGGTTTGATGTCGCGGTGAATGATATTCTGCTGATGAACTACCGCCAAAATTTCTAAAATTTCTTATAATAGCTTAGTTACCTCACCCTCACTAAGCTGCTTACCTGGCGCAATTTCTTTACTCAAGTCTTCACCATCAACAAATTCTTGCACTAGATAAAATTCGCCATTTTCTTCAAAGTGAGCAAAGAGTTTGGGGATTTGGTTGTGTAGGTTGCCTAATCTGTATAATGCTTCTGCTTCACTATTAAATAACCGTTTAGCTATTGGCAAATCGGCTGGATTCAGGTTTTTTGGTTTTAGGTGTTTGACAACGCAAAAAGGACGGTTGGGTAAATCCAAATCTTGTGCTAGATATGTGTCTCCAAATCCACCACTTCCTATTAGTCGGAGGATTTTGTAGCGCTTGCGGAGAACTGCACCGATTAACATCAGGTTTACCCGATAGGATTTGAATTAGGTAAATTTTCCCAGATATATAGTGAATATAGCAAGCTGATACTCTAAAAAGTGCAATTTCTAGGCGTGACAGCTTAAACTATTTATCCCGCTAGGCATATTTTAACGGTTGTAGTCAATCATACTGGTGAATGCGATCGCCCAATTTTTTGCCATCTCACTTTGATTCTGGGCGTTTGAATGTCAGTTTGATTGCGCCTTTACCGCTAGCTTTTGCACCGCTACCAATTAACTTGACTTCTCCCTCACCGCTAATTTCTACCGAAAGTTCAATTTCTTCTAGCCGCATCCCAGAGTTACCTTGAGCTTGTTGTTCTGCACGGCTGAATAAGCGTCCTACCACCTGCAGAAAGTGAGACATTTCTTGCTCTAATTTCTGTGCGCTAACTTTAACTGCATCTCCAGGTGCTTTGGTACCTGTGGTTTCTCTGGTTTCGTCTCCCCAGTCACCACCTCTAAAAGTCACGCCTTTAGTACCATCAGGAATCGATATTTGCGGGGTGTCGTCGGTGACAATCCAAATGCTGTCTGAAGGTGTTTCTGGCATAGCTTTTCAGTGTTTATCTAAGATTTTATCAAAATACTATACAACGATATTAATGGTGATTTCAGAAATATGTCACTCGTTTTGTTGCTGGAGTAAATTTTTCTCACGCAGAGGCGCAGAGGCGCAAAGAAAAATTTTTGAGGTTTAGTTTGTTTGATTGAGATTTTAAAATGCTCTATTTGCTTCTGCATTTAGAAATATAATTAGCTTTCACCTAAATTTTCATTTATCGACATCTTCAGAGAAAATGATTAAAGTCAGATTTTCTGAAATTTTATATTGCTGCTTTTACCTACCATGCTTGAGTTCGTTTACAACCTGTATGTGTTGATTTCCTCTGTCGGTGAGATGAAATGCGATTTCTCATCGCTATATCATATTTTATATTTTAAGTCAATTGCTTTTGGGGTAAAATGGGTCAAAAATGGGTAGTAAAAAGTAAGAAAAAAGTAAGAAATGGATTTTTGTAGAAACGCTAGAAACTAGATATAGAGAGGAAAAGAGATGGTGCGACCGCGCAAGGTCTTTGCTCAACATTGGCTCAAAAGTGAGAAGGCTCTGGACGCAATCGTGCAGGCGGCGGAGTGTCAGGAGGGCGATCGCGTTCTGGAGATTGGCCCTGGTACAGGTATCCTGACGCGGCGTTTGTTACCTTTGGTGCAATCTTTGGTGGCTGTAGAAATCGATAGAGATTTGTGCGATTTATTAGCAAAGCAACTGGGTAAAAGAGAAAATTTTCTGCTGCTGCAAGGTGATTTTTTGACTTTGGATGTACAAGGAAATTTAGCAGCATTTCCTAAGTTTCAAAATCAAAATAAAGTAGTTGCGAATATACCTTATAACATCACAGGCCCAATAATCGAAAAACTGCTAGGAACGATTGCGAATCCTAACCCTAAACCCTTTGATTCAATAGTATTATTAGTGCAGAAAGAAGTAGCAGAAAGGTTATATGCAAAAGCAGGTTCAAAAAGCTTTGGAGCATTAAGTGTCAGGGTACAATATTTGGCAGAATGTGAGTTAATTTGTACAGTTCCAGCTAGTGCATTTCATCCACCACCAAAAGTAGATTCCGCAGTCGTAAGGTTACGTCCAAGACCAATAGAAACCCCAGCCATTGACCCGCGTAAATTCGAGAATTTGATTAAACTGGGGTTTGGCGCGAAGCGAAAAATGTTACGAAATAATTTACAACCAGTAGTAGAACGCGATCGCTTGACCCACTTACTGGAACAATTAGAGATAAATCCCCAGGTACGCGCTGAAGACCTCAGTGTATCCCAGTGGGTAACTCTAGCTAATCAGTTACTTTTAACCAATGATTGAGAAGGTTTTGGCGAACAATCCAAAATCTCAAATCCCAAATCTAAAATTGTTATGCGTTCCTACACCCTCATTGCCCCTGCTAAAATCAACTTGTATTTGGAAATCATCGGCGATCGCCCGGATGGATTTCATGAGTTAGCGATGATCCTGCAAAGTATCGACTTAGCTGACCAAATTAGCGTGCGTTCTCTCAGCACCGATACGATTCGCGTTCACAGTCACCACCCACAAGTACCCACAGATAAAACTAATCTGGCCTATCGGGCGGCGGAATTAATGGTAAAAGAATTTCCCGATAGCTTTGCGAGATTTGGCGGCGTGGAAATTACTATTGATAAACATATTCCTGTAGCGGCTGGGTTAGCTGGTGGTTCCACAAACGCCGCTGCTGTGTTGGTGGGAATAGATTTACTTTGGAATTTGGGACTAACTCAATCAGAATTAGAAGAACTAGGCGCGGTTCTGGGTTCAGATGTCCCCTTCTGTATCGCGGGGGGGACAGTGATTGCGACAGGAAGAGGCGAACAACTTTCCCCGTTACCAAACTTAGACAACATATATATAGTATTAGGCAAATATCGCAGCCTAGAAGTTTCTACAGCTTGGGCGTACAAAACCTATCGCCAGCAGTTTGGTAGCACCTATATTAAAGATACCGCCAGCTTAATTGCCCGTGCCAGTGCAGTACATTCCGGGCCGATAGTCAGAGCGATCGCCAATAAAGATACAGCAGACATCGCCAAAAAAATGCATAATGACTTAGAGCGTGTCGTGTTACCTGAGTATCCCCAAGTTTTGCAACTGCGAGAATTATTTGCATCTCAACCAGGGGTTTTAGGAACAATGATGTCTGGTTCTGGCCCGTCAGTTTTTGCTTTGGTCGAATCGCAACAACAAGCCGAAGTCATCAAGCAGCAAATTCGCGCCACAATTCCCAATGAAGATTTAGAATTGTTCGTGACGCGGATGACTACACATGGAATCAAAATCGCCTCTTCAGTTTAAGGATTATTAATCCCAAATCCCAAATCCCAAATCCAAAATTGTATGACTGACCCCAACTCCCTTCCCCAACCAGAAACTTCCACCCCAGAAACAATGAATCCGTTACGCTGTGTAACCGGAGCGATCATTTCTGGTGGATTAGGATATGCAATCTATTCGCTGATGATTTCAATCGCCACAAATTTTGCAAGTAAACCTATCCATTCCGATAACCAATTAGTAGTCAGAATTACTTCCGCAGTTCGGACATTGGTAGTCGGTGTATTCGCCTTGGGTGCGGGAGTATTTGGTATAGTTGCTCTGGGTTTATTAGCTTTAGCTGTGCAAATGGTAGTGCAAAAACTGACAAAGGCGAAGGAAGGTTAATGCGTAATTCGTAATTACAAATAAATAGGACTTACGCAACGCCGATAATTTCATTGCGACCGAAACGAAGTGTAGAGAAGCAATCCCAGCATCAGGAGAGATTACTTTCCTATCGCTCGTCATGATAGAGTTACTTGATTTTTGCGTAAGTCAAAAAATACTGATGGTAGAAGCTTGAATAAAAAATGGTATTTGGTTAGCTAGTTCCCAGAAGCTCAACTTTGTGACCTTACCAAGCCACCTGTAGATGAGGGGGAATGAAGAACAAAAATTACGTAGCTTGCTAGTTGCACCCTTGGTGAAGATTACGAATTACGAATTTTGAATTGTGCTCGGTCTAAACAAGCTTGGAATTTTTGCGCGAGTACCTGTACATGAGGTTCCAGAATCAGGGAAGCGTGGGAGCCGGGGACATCATAAAGTTCCACACCACCAGCCGCTAACCGACCCCAGCCTAATTCTCGGTCAACATCTAAGCCAACATTTTGCTGACTGGCGCGGAAGAGAGTTACTTGACCCGAGTAGATTGAGGGAATATAACTCTTACCAGCTTGATTATTGGCTAACGCTACTTCCAACAACCGCAGGTCTGGGAGCGATCGCTTGAGATAACGCAGGTAAAATTTATAAAACATACTCATCTTCCCAATCTGAAAATGCCAAGCTAATCTTTCCCACACATAAGTTAGCTGGTCTTGAATCTTCAAATTCAACAGTTTGCGGAGATGGAAAAAGTTTGCCTCATGGGAATTGGGAATTGGTTTCGCATAACCAGGCGATGAAACATCAAATATAGCAACGAGGGCAATTTCTTCACCTTGCGCTTTCAGTTGTTGGGCGATTTCAAAGCCGATAATCCCACCAAAGGAATAACCACCAAGATAATAGGGGCCATGCGGTTGCATCTGGCGTATTTCTTGGATGTAGTTAGCAGCCATTTGCCTCAAATCAGTGATGGGTGCTTGTTGACCATCAAGTCCCTTGGCTTGCAAAGCATAAATCGGTTGTTCGGGGTGCAAATAACGTGCAAAATCTCGATACAACAGGACATTACCCCAAACAGCATGAATCAAAAATAGGGGTGGCCTGGAACCTTGAGGATGAATTGCTACCAGAGATGAGCTAGATGCTGAAGATTTCGCTTGACTAAGAACAGCAGCAAATTGCTCAATAGTGGGTGCTGGAACCAGGGTAGATAAAGGCAGACTGTAGCCTAATTTCTGCTCAATTTTGTTGAACAGGGTAACCGCCAGCAAAGAGTCGCCACCTAAAGCAAAGAAATTATCGTAAATTCCCACCTGTTGCAGATTGAGAACCTCAGCCCAAATTTGAGCTAATGCTTTTTCTAGTTCAGTTCTGGGTGCAACGAAATTAGTCTTCAATTCTTTTTGCAGCTTTTTGGCTAAACCAATTCGCTGCAGTTTACCTGTGGAACCCTTGGGAATATCTTCCACAAATAATATTTGATTGGGCACCTTAAACCCAGCCAGCTTGCTAGCGACAAATTCACGCAGTTCTTTGTCGGTCACAGTAGCATTCTCATGTACGACAATAGCGGCTGCTAAATCCTCTCCGAGAGTGGGATGAGGAACAGCAAAAGCTACAGCTTGAGCGACTGCTGGATGCTCTAAGAGAATGTCATCAATTTCCCGAGGCGCGATTTTTTCGCCACCGCGATTAATTTGTTCCTTCAGTCTACCTGTTAAAAACAGGTAACCTTCATCATCAAGATAGCCTTGGTCACCGCTTCTAAACCAGCCATTGAGAAAGGAGTTTTGATTAGCTACAGGATTATTTTCATAACCATGCATCACATGGCCGCCCTGAACTACAATCTCTCCAATTTCATGAGGTGGCAATAAATTACCAGTTGCATCCATAATGCCTAGTTTCATCCCAGTGGCAATACCGACAGAACCAGGTTTACGCTGACGCGGTGGTAATGGATTGAGGGTAATAATACAGCCAGTCTCGGTCATACCGTAACCTTCGAGTATGGGAGCTTGGAATAATTCCTCTATCGCTCTCATCACTGGTCTTGGTAAAGCCGCACCACCAGAACGAATAAATCGCAACTTGGGAATGTTCTTGATATTGTTCTGAGTCGCCGCATTTAAAACTGCTTGATGAATAGTAGGAACCGATGAATACCAAGTAACTTGTAAATTTTGCAGCCAGTCAAAAAACTGCAAACTATCAAATCCCGCCGCGCAAGCAACACTCCCACCAGCAGCAATGGAAGAGAGAATTGATATAAATAACCCCTGTACGTGGAACAGGGGCATAACATTCAAACAACAATCATTGGGTTCTAACTCCAGCGCCTTTTTAATAATGTCTGCGGCGATATATAAATTAGCCTGGGTTAGGGGCACTATTTTCGGTCTGACTGTGGTTCCTGATGTATGCAATACTAGGGCGGTATCTTCATTTTTACTGTGAGTGGGTTTGATTGGCGGTAAATGAGTTTCACCGCTGAGTTCAAAAATTCCGGCTTCAGCTTCTAGCTTTGGTGTCAGTTCAATAATGGGAATCTGGCGAGCTGCTGCAACTTCTCTGACGATGGAATCTATGCCAGATTGCACAATCAAAGCTTTAGCATTCAAATCATCCAGATAAAATTCAAATTGCTCGGCACTATAAGCAGGATTAAGCGGCGCGCTAGTGGCACAGGCGGCTACAGTTAAGAAAGCAGCAGCCATTTCCGGGCCATTGGGCAGTACAATAGCAACGCGATCGCCTACTCCCAAACCCAAGGTATTTAAGGTTGTCCGAATATCTTGGAGGTGTTCATAAAGACGAGCGTATGTCAAAGGTAGACGGCCAGGAGCTGCTATGGCTCTGGCTCCTGGGTTTTGCCTCACACCATCTATAATTAACTGCTCAATTGTCAAATTTGTGGAAGTACCAAAGATTGACGTGGCTCTGTCTTGTAAGTCTTGTATTGCCATTGGTCTTTCGTGTACTTAGGTATATATAGCTAATTGCAATTTTTTTGCAAAAGCTACTATATAGATATACAGCCAATAAGCGTATAATTTTTTATCTTTATCAACGCTTTAAAACGTAAGTACTGTAATTACGTAATTTATAAAGTTAGTATAAAGAGAATTCACCTTGATGATGTTGCTAACAGAGCGATCGCACAATGGATAATTTTAATTTGATTAACTATACGTTCTAGTTCTGCAAAAACCGGAGTTTGTTCGCGGACAGCTTGTAATGTTGGTGTCACAATGTGGGGATCGATGGTAATTTCTGAGATTCGCGCCATATACAACTGCTCGGTTTGCTCGTGAATAGTTTCCAGATGATTATTAAGTATTGGTAAGGGTTGGGGCGTTTGTCTGTATTGCAGAGCATCGGCTAAATTCTCCAAAATTTGGATGATACTATCAGTAAATTCTGGGATTGCTGCAAATTGATACTGACCGCTAAATTCTCGCTGATGTTCCGCTAAAGTTGTTATTGAGTTATAAAAATTGCGAATATATATCATTAATGTCATCACAGGTTCGATTTCTCCCTGAACATGACGGGGTTCGCTAAACAATCTTTGAGCGGCGGCGTTGGCGTTGGCGTTCTCTAGTGCAGCTTGATGACGTAGGCTGTTGAGAGCAGCCACAGAAGTATTTTGGGAATTGAGATAGTTCGCAATTACCTGTTGAAAGTATGCAAGATTAGCGCGAATTGTTTTTGCGAGTTGGGCGGGAAGTTTTTGTCTTTCCCAACTGGGAAACAGTAAATAGCCACCAATCAGCGCTAACCCACCACCAACGCAACTATCAACAATCCGCAATAATCCTACCTCCCAGCCACCGGCATTAATCATATTTAGGAGTAAGATAATGGCGGGAGTCAACAGCGTGATAAACAGGGTATAACTAAGCGATCGCACTGACATGGCCGTAAACACCAGCAACAATAGAAAAAATGCGATCGCCCATTGATTGTGAATCAACAAAATTGCAGTAATGCCGATGATACTACCAAAAATTGTACTGAGTGCACGTTGCACTGTTGTCTGCGTTGTACCGCCAAAGTTAGGCTTGAGCGCCACAAGTGCTGTTAAAGTAATCCAGTAACCTCTCGGGATTTGCAATAATGAGGAAATTAATTCCGCCAAAGCAACAACCACTGCTAAACGCAACGCATGGCGGAACATCACCGAATCAAAAGTTAAGTTACACCGCAGCGTCTCCATCATCTCAGCAGTTGTCGGCGGTTTGGGTAGGGTAATATCTTGGTTGATGGGGTTACGCTGTTTTCCTTGTTGTAAATCTGTAACTATCTCAGCATCAGTATGAATTTGTTGTACCAACTGACTGAAACTGGTGGTTAACTTCCGCAAATTAACTAAATCCCAATACTCATCTCTGGGTAAATTACTGTTTTGACTGACAACTTGATTGCGTAAAATTTGCCACTCATATTCTAGTGCTTCCACAGAGCGATCTAAATCTCCCAAATGCACAGAATTTCTGCCTTTAGCGATCGCAGTTGCTAACATCTGCATAGCAATTGCCAACTGTGTCATCACCTCAGCAATTTCTCTCTGCAAACGGGAACATAACGGACTCTCAGATGCGATCGCCAACAGTTCCACCTGCGCCACCACCGAAGTAATAATTTGATTAGCATCCTCAATTAACACAAGTAACTGATTTCCCCGCAGACTAGCGCCTTTTTGAGTTGTCCAGACACTAGCCCAAGTATTGCGAGCTGCTGTTAAGTCCTGTGTGACGGTATCCTGTGCTTGGACAAATTGCTCCCCCCAATCCTCAATATCCTGGGGATGGACAACTCTCTTGCCAGCTACTTCAATAAATTTACTGAGTGAGTTGTAACATTTAGCTACAGATGCCGTGACAGGCTTCTCGGGGCGGACTACCAATAACCCTAGAGATAGCAGCGTTGTCCATGTTCCCCCAGCGAGACAAAGTAGAGAATGCAGCAGTAGCGTAGACAAATTTCCCGGTGCAGAGAATCGCGCCAAGGAAACAACAAACATAATCCCAGTGATTAAGCTGACAGAAGCTGGTACACTACCAAAAATACCCGCCAACCCAACAATAAAAATCACCAAAAACGTCATAGGAATTGCTAACCACAGAGTGCTGCTAACTAAATTGGCGATCGCAAACACCAAAGTCACGCTGATAGTAGCAGCAATCAGTGCAATTAGCTTTTGACGATATACCCCATCAACATTTACCATCCCCACAAACCAAGCTGCCATAGTCGCGATCGCACTTTCCGCCCCATGTCCTGTAAATATGCCAACGCCAATCGGCACACCAAGAATCAACAAACTACGCAATCCATTGGTAATAGCAGGCTTACCCGGCTGGAGTTGAAACTGCTGTAACAGCCAAACCACAGGACTTTGATTGGACATGATGGCAAGTATGAAGTGTTCAGTCTGAAGTAGTATGAAGTATGCAGAGAATTCCTGCTTCTACTCTAAGTACAGAATTTCCACAAACCTCTTTCCCCCCGCCCCCTACTAGTGGTTTATCGCATTAATTTTACGGCGCTGCGAGATCCCCGACTTCTTCAAGAAGTCGGGGATCTGACCCCTCACATATTCTCATAACTTTTGCGATCGCCCACTAGTCTGCCAAAGTCTTTTTGAAAGGTGGGGTAAAGTCTTTAAACCCTTCCCCCTTGACCTTTTCCCTTTACCCAATCAACACCTGTCAATATTTGTGTGTTGAACTACGACCTCCTCACTTTAAATACTTCTGCAACAAACCAATAAACACCTCTGGCATTTCCAAATGGGGTAAAATGCCAGTGTTGGCGATCGCCACAAATGCACGAATGAAATCGGGATTTAAATTTGCTAATCTTCTACCGAGTTTAATATTGGTAAATTGTGCCTTTTCGCCCCAGAAAAACACCGTGGGAATTTTGAGTTGCTGAATATATAAACTCAAATCAAAATAAAGGTCGCCTCGCAGAAATGCCAAGCCTGCAAACTTAGCATTTGGCTGTTGTGCAGAAGTTAAATAAGCTTGCACCATCTCCGAGGAGACACGTTCGGGTTTGGCAAACAAAAAACTTTGCAGAAAGTTGCGAACTGCAAATTCATTTTCCGCACCCACAGCATAAATTAAATTATCAATCAACGGCGTATTAATCAGTGGTAGCGGTAGTCTGCGTGCCACACCTTGACCAAAATCATCAAACCCAGCCGGACAAACTAAATATAAATCTTGGAATAACTCAGGCTGGGTAATTGCCAAACGAATAGCCAAAGCCGCAGTTAAAGACGAAGCCACAACTGTTACAGGCTGACGACAAGTTTGGTTAATAAATTGGGCGATCGCATTTAAATAATCTCGAATTTGATAATCCCATATTGGATGCGCCGACTCTCCCCAACCAATTAAATCTGGGGCTAATATATGGTACCTATCAGCAAAAGCTGGATAAACTTTTGACCACTCATAAGCAGAAGCACCGCCACCAAAGTTATGTAAAAATAATAGCGGTGGCAAATTTTCAGCATCAGCAATCGACCAAGGTGCAGTTGTTTGGGTATAGTAAACCATCGCCCCCAATGAGGTATGAATTACTTTGTGCCCAAAGCCAGGAGGTTGGAATTGAAGCATAAAATTAAGTATAAAGGATAAAAATTTAACTATTCAATCTTTATAGAATCGAGGAAAATCAACATTTTCATAAGTGTACCTACTTATGAATAAATAAAATTCAAAATTTGAATTTTGAATTTCTATCTCACATCCTTGGGAGTCACTTGAATAAGTTGACGCAGATTATCACCACTAATGTTATAAGCTGACCCAAAGCCTACTACAAAACGACCTTGGTTAGGAGTTAACTGAAAAATGCGAAAGTCAGCCAAACCGAGAAAAACTTCGATAATTTCACCAAATCGATTTTGAAAGCGCTCAACAATTTTCTGCCACTGCTCAGTATCTCTTTCTATTAAAGTTGCCGTACAATCAAAAGTTAAACGACGACGAGCAAAAATTTGATTTGCCTGATTTTCATCCTCAATAAATAAAACACTCACATGAGGATTGACAAGAATATTTTTAGTATGGGCAACTAATCCACTAACATAAATATAAATATTATAAGAATCATCCATTACAAAAGGAGCATAACTCGCATTAGGCATTCCCTCAGCATTAACAGTGCTAATAATGAGACTTTGAAATTGCTCAGTGAATTTTTCGTACTCAGCTTGAACTTGTTCTAGTTGGCTCATAATCCAATTACCCATTGATGAATGACAATTTGTTGAGTATTCTAACCTTGTTCGCCCCTCAGATGAAATGATGCCAGATGTGGCTTTATTGTACCTAATTTCCACACATCAGGACTTAGGCAAATAAGGGATTTCCAAGAAATAAATTCCATCTTGTGGGGCGGGCATCTTGCCCGCCATGCCACATAAACTGGGCGGACAAGATGTCCACCCCACAATACATACTGGGATATTTTTTTATTTGGAAGTCTCTAACAGATATTAATTGAAAAAATCTGCGTAGGATGCGTTAGCCATTGGCGTAACGCATCACTTAAGCAAATAACACAGATTAATTTTAGAAATACATCTAGGATGTGTTAGCCTTTGACGTAACGCCTCACCTAAATCTTGTGGCTATAAATCTGATGTAGTCAGCATCTTACCCGACCAAATTATACAAGTTCATCTAGAAAATCCGACAACACCCGGATAGATCCGCAATCTCAATCAATACGGTTCAGTTAAGAAGATTTTCTGTTGAAGCAGGTAAAGGAAGCAGAGGGAAAGAAAAAAGGCTTATTTGAACTGTATTGCCATATAAATCAATACAGTTCAGTTAAAAAAATAAATTGATAAACAACAATAATTTTGGAGGGGGTTTGGGGGACGCAACCGTCACCCAATCGGGGGTTTGGGGGAGAATCCCCCAATTGATCTAGCTATTTCCCCAACTGATAAATCAATACAGTTCAGTTAAAAAAATAAATTGATAAACAACAATAATTTTGGAGGGGGTTTGGGGGACGCAACCGTCACCCAATCGGGGGTTTGGGGGAGAATCCCCCAATTGATCTAGCTGTTTCCCCAACTGATAAATCAATACAGTTCAGTTAAAAAAATAAATTGATAACAAAACAATAATTTTGGAGGGGGTTTGGGGGACGCAACCGTCACCCAATCGGGGGTTTGGGGGAGAATCCCCCAATTGATCTAGCTGTTTCCCCAACTGACAAATCAATCACAAATGTATTGCCATCTCAATTCTAAATCCAAAATTGTCTGACTCTGGACTACCTCCACGAAAAAATCTGACAATTCAGACACCACTATCTTTTGTATTTATTTGTAACAAATATATAAGAAGCTAAACTAAAGAAAGTTATGAGGACGCAAATATGACCGACAAAAATCGTTCTCAATGGGATTTATGCAGGTTTATCAAAACCTTAACCTACTTTGAGGTTATTCCTTTGCTGAACTGGGTACAAAAATTGATTCCCGGTAATTCTCAAGAGAATGAAGATAGACCTAATGGAGGAAGAAATTTGGGTGTAATACTAGTAGCAGGTGCAACAGGTGGTGTTGGTAAACTTGTGGTTAAGCAATTACTAGAACGTGGCGAGCGGGTGCGCTGTCTTGTCCGTGATCTTGAAAAAGCCAGGACAATTCTGGGTAATGATGTTGACTTAGTAGTTGCGGATATTACCAAACCAGAAACCTTAACTCCTATAGTCATGGCGAATCTGCAAGCTGTGGTATGTTGTACCGCCGTGCGCGTCCAACCAGTAGAAGGAGATACAGCAGATAGAGCCAAATATTATCAAGGCATCAAATTTTACCAACCAGAAATCGTTGGCGATACACCCGAAAATGTCGAATATCAAGGTGTCAAAAACTTAGTAGCAGCAGCGAAAAAATATTTGCCAACACCCAATACCAAGCTGATATTTGATTTCACCAAACCATCAGCAGAATTAAAAGATATCTGGGGTGCTTTAGATGATGTAGTCATGGGTGGTGTGAGTGCCAGTAATATGCAATTTGTCGATGATACAGCATTATTTGCTGGCTATGTCTCCACCGCCAACTCCGGGGGCTTTGCTTCTGTAAGAACCAAAAATTTTGAACCACCATTTAATTTATCTGGTTATGAAGGTGTAGAATTACGCATCAGAGGCGACGGTCAACGCTATAAATTCTTTCTCCGGCCAGACACAAAATGGGATGGATTAGGATACAGTTATTCCTTCGATACTGTAGCTAATACCTGGATAGATATTCGCATTCCATTTGCCGATTTAACACCTGTATTTCGTGCCAAAACTGTTAAAGATGCACCACCAATTGACGCGAGTACCATTAGCTCATTGCAATTAATGTTAAGTAAATTTGAATATGATGGCGCATTAAATCCCAAATTTACCCCTGGTGGCTTTAGTTTGCAAGTAGAATCAATCAAAGCTTATGGTGGAACAAATTTACCGCAGTTTGTCTTAGTTAGTTCCGCAGGTGTCACCCGTCCCGGAAGACCAGGAATTAATTTAGAAGAAGAACCCCCAGCCGTGAGATTAAATGACCAATTGGGCGGAATTTTAACTTGGAAATTAAAAGGAGAAGATAGTTTAAGAACAAGCGGTATTTCTTACACAATTATTAGGCCATGTGCTTTAACACAAGAAGCAGGAGGTAAGGAATTAATCTTGGAGCAAGGTGATAATATTCGGGGAAAAATCAGCCGTGAGGATGTTGCTGAACTTTGCATCCAAGCGCTGAAACAACAAAACGCTTGTAACCGCACCTTTGAGGTCAAAGCAGGAGAAAACAGCAATAATTCTATCAATTGGCAGAGTCTATTTTCTAACTTACAGCCTGATCAATAAATCTTAGAAAGGCGAGAATAGGAAAGAAAGGGAAAAGGTAGCATAATACTTGCCGGTTAAGGGGAAAAAAAGGGAATGGGAAAAGGGAAAGAAACAACCTTTAACCCTTACCCTTTAACCTTTTCCCCAAAACCAATTTTGAGTTCAAAACGCTATCCCTTGTAGTATTGAAAGATAGCACCTTTTCCATTTTCCCCAAGCACAAAAGTAAATGAAATGTTTAACAAGCTATTATTCGCCGGGTTGTTGATAATTACGCTGTTAATGGGGATATTATCAAAACCAGCTTTATCTCAGCAGATAGAATCACGAATTAATAACTTAGAAGCAGACTTAAACCGCGTTGAATCACAGTTAAGTCAAATACAATCTCAACTCGGTCAAAGTCGCTTGTCTCCATCCCCAAGAACAACGCTTACCCCTCGTCAATCAGGCGGTTCTGGAAGGAATTTATCAACAGCAGAACGAGATAGAATGTTTGATAGGCTTGCAACTTTGGTTGTAGAACTCAAGCAACAAGTCAACAAATTAGAAACACGTGTCTCCAAGCTAGAATCGCGTTAATAAATTGTTCTACCCATTCACGATAATTGGGTACCCGGAAACGATAATTGAGTACCCGAAAATCATAACTAGGTACCCGGAAACGATAACTGGATACCTGGAAACGATAATTGAGTACCCGGAAACTGTAACTAGGTACCCGGAAACGATAACTGGATACCTGGAAACGATAATTGAGTACCCAAAAACGGTAACTGGGTACCCAAAAACGATAACTGGCTACCTGGAAACTGTAACTGGGTACTTGAAAACGGTAACTGGGTACCCGGAAACAATAATTGGGTACTCAAAAACCATAACTATCTTGTCAGTGGTGTCAACTTAACGTGAAACCCGCTCTTGTGCAAGGTTTCGCCCTCACCCCCAGCCCCTCTCCCACGGGGCTACGGTGTACACAGAAGTCTTGAAATCCTACCTGGAAGGGAGTTTTAAACTCAGATAAAAATCGCTCAAAACCTGTCATTGCGAGCGAAGCGTTCGCGTAGCGTCTCGCAGAGAAGCAATCGCTTGGTGCTGGGATTGCTTCGTCGTTCCTCCTCGCAATGACAATTTAAGGGGGTTGAAATCCCTGAAACGTATGTGGAGAGTACTTGTGTGTACACCGTAGCCCACGGGGAGAAGGGAGCCAGAGATTTAGTTCCCCTTCTCCTGCGGGAGAAGGGGTTAGGGGATGAGGGCGGGAGGTATTTGTACAATGCCCACCCTATATCGCTTTTAGCTAAAGTTGACAGCATAAAGTTTTAACTATGAAATAAAATAATATGTCAGTTTTGTAAGTCCTGATATACCAGGAAAAATTCTGTTTTCTTCAATCTTTAATCCTTAGTTGTTGTTCAAAATAAGATAAGTTCTCAGAGTAGAAATTTTTATCTTTCACACTGTAACAACCAAAAGTTGGATTTTAGCATATTTCTATTACTTTGATTTTGTGCCTTTTCGATTCTGCAATACTCCCCAGGGATAGATAACAACTAAACCTCTTGACTGATGCAATTTTCTATCTCATCAGAGAAACTGTAACAGTAATTAAACAAATATACAGCAGATTCGATGTTTATAAGGTACAGCAACTAATTGAAAAAAGTAATGATTAATAAGTAAAATTCCTACTCATTACTCATTACTCATTACTCATTACTCATTATTGCTGTAAATACATTGGAATTGCACCCTTTGATCCATAATTCATCCAAGTAACATGAATGCAGAGATATCCGCAGTTTGGCAGCAAATTCAAGGCATGATTGATGGATTTATTGTGCTGCTTCCTAACCTAGTTTTGGCATTAATTGTCTTTGTCATTTTCTTTCTAATTGCTAGAGCAATTAAGAGAATGGTCAAACGAGTAACACGAAACCGTCGTCAAGCTCGTAATTTAGGATTAGTACTTGGGCGTTTAGCACAGGGGACAACAATTCTAGTAGGACTATTCATCGCTTTATCAATTGTCATCCCCACATTTAGAGCAGGCGATTTAGTACAACTTTTAGGAATCAGTGGGGTAGCAATTGGTTTTGCATTCCGTGATATTTTGCAGAACTTTTTAGCAGGAATTTTAATTTTACTCACTGAACCTTTTCAAATTAATGACCAAATAGTCTTTAAAAATTTTGAAGGAACTGTAGAAAGTATTGAGACACGCGCCACCACAATTAGAACCTATGATGGTCGGCGAATTGTGATTCCTAACTCTGAATTGTTCACCAATTCTGTGACTGTAAATACTGCCTTTGAAAGTCGCCGCTTACAGTATGATGTCGGCATTGGTTATGGTGATGATATCGACCAAGCCAAGCAATTAATTCTCGAAGCAATGCATAGCTTAGATGAAGTGCTGTCAGATCCGGCTCCTGATGTATTGGTGATGGAATTAGCTGAAAGTACCGTAAATATCCGCGCCCGTTGGTGGATCAAACCACCCAGGAGAGCCGACGATCTCGCTTCACGCGATCGCGTCCTGACTGCAATCAAGAAAACCCTCACCGCTAATGGTATAGATCTACCTTTCCCCACCCAACAAATTTTATTCCACGACCAAACCGAAGAAACAGATGGCGATCGCTCCCGTCAGCGTGAAGGTTGGCCTGCTGGTAATCGGGAAGTACCAAAGCCTCGCCGCATCAGCAATTCTCTAAGGTTACTGGCGCAAAAACATTCCTCCCATGACGGGAATGGTAAGATAGATTCTCAATTCAATGAACAATAAAATTCCAATTTTAAATGGCAAATATGAACGTTAATCAGGCTGAGTGTCCGAGTTGATCCCGAAAGGCTGAAAAAATTAAGAAGTTCACGTAGTGGACTGACACAGCTAATTTGGTGCAATAGCAAAAATTCATTTCATCCGCGTTTATCTGCACGGCAGTTGCTTCTCCCAAGGGGAGACGCTACGCGTAGCTTGCTTCCCCGTAGGGGTACAAGTCGGGGAACCGCAAGGGCGCACTGCCTTGTTTATCTGCGGTTAATTTAATCAAATCTAATGCCTCATTTTAGGCGTGTCAGTCCATTAGGATGCGTTAGCGATAGCTTAACGCATCCGTGCAAAAGCTTTTAGTACGTTACGCGTTACAGAAAGGTAGCTGTGATTTATTGTTGGGCTAGCAACTTATAAAAGAAATTACCAATAAAAAATATTTTTAGTAATAACCACCTACCAAGCTATAAATCAAACTAGTAAGAACTAACAATGTAATGATGACAAAGCTCCATATCCGCCGTGAGAGGAAAGCAAAAAGGGAAATTATCACGCGGATGATAGGAGTAGCAATCATGAGTAATATTCCTAGTTGAATAATGGCTCTATCACTACCAGCCAACAGCGCTTTGATTACACCTAATGGCGAGCAAAAATTAGATGGTTCACCTCGAAACAATTGATATCTAGCTGGTTCAGTTCCATGATGAACTAAGTAAATTATTCCCCCAAATAACACTACAGCACTAGCAATTAAAACGCCAAATTTGAGTAAGTTACTCAGTAACTTCTCAAATTTCTGTTCATCTTCACTTTTAATAATATTTTTAGCAGAATTCAGCGTAATATCAGTATTTTTAGTTAGCTGTTTTAAAGCAGCAATATCGCTATCTATTTCTTCTGGCTCTAAAGGTTCTACAACAACTTCGTTTTTAGGTATGAAAGCAAACGAACGCCGAAATAAATCAAAATAGACCATTGATTATACTCCAATCAGACTGTTGTAGACCATCTTCAGCGCCATTGCTATTAATACAAAACTGAAGATAATTCTTAAAACTTGGGTTTTAGCACCTATGAGAATTCTGGCACCCAAAAAAGCACCAGGTAACACACCCAACATCACAGGCATTGATAATCCAGGGTCAATATAACCACGGGCTAAATAAACTCCTGCTGAAGCTGCGGCTGTCACACCAATCATAAAATTACTGGTGGTTGTAGATACTTTAAATGGAATACGCATCACGTTATCCATTGCCAAAACCTTAAATGCACCCGAACCAATACCAAGTAATCCAGAAATAATTCCAGATACAAACATCACAGCAAACCCACCTGGAACCGCATGAACTTGATAAGGAATAAAGCCATCGGGTGTTGGGTAAGCACCATTCAGTTCTAAATAATTTGCAAAGCCATCTTCTGTTTCATTTTCTGGTTCTTGGCGTTTGGGTTGTTGTGAGAGATATGCTGAATAAAGTAAGATAATTGCTAGGAAAATTGTTAAAGCTTTCACAGAAACTTTAGTGGCAATTATAGCGCCTATAATAGCTCCAAAGGTTGTTGCTACTTCTAAAAACATTCCTAATCTTAAATTAGTGTAACCTTGCTTAATGTATGTAGATGCTGCACCTAAAGAAGTAGCAATTACAGATACTAAAGAAGCGCCAACAGCATAGCGAATATCAACACCAAATACTGAAGTTAATAAGGGTACAATCACTACTCCGCCTCCTAAACCGGTTAATGCACCTATCAACCCAGCAGTAAAGGAACCTACCCAAACTAATAAAGAAAATTCCAGAATATTCACATCTGCTAGCCTTTTGTTATCTAAGTAACTTTTTTCTTTGTAGAGACGTGTTTAGCGTCTCTACATTTTTATTGCTTAATTTTAATCAGCTTCTTCCTCGCCGCCTAGAGGTACATCCGGAAGTCTAGAAGCAATATTTTTTTCTCCAACATTAGGAATATACCAGTTGATATCGCCAGCTTGAAAAAGTTTACTGGGAGTAACATTAAACTCTAAGGCGCTGGTTTCTGGATTGCTCTTAGCTATCAATTGTGTACCTTTAAATATTTTGATAGCGGCTGCACCGTCTAATGATTGATTCGGGTCTATGTTTAAACCAGCAACTTTAGCATCATTTGCTAAATAAATCCCCTGACAATCCCATCCTGCTGGGGTTTCTTGCCCAGCACCTAAAAAGTAAAGTGTATTATCGTAGGATGTTTTCGGTTTTTTAGGTTTGGGGCCGTACACAGCAATTGTTTTGTCTGTTTCATTGCGACATTGACCCCAGTTAATCCCTTTTTCGAGAGCATATTTTTGAAACGACAATTCATCAATTTTTTTCTGGATATCTTCCACTGTGAATGTCTCGGATATCGTTTCTCCCGTTTTAGCGGCTGCCAGTTGCGCTTCTAGAATATCTAGGGATTTGGTTACTTCTACGTAATCAGCACTTTTGGTAATTTTTTGTGGGTCTGCTAAGGAAGGTCTAGCAAATATAAAATTTAACCCAATAATTAACACTAGTAACAGAGATTTAAATAACTTCATGGTTCTCCTGATGATAACAAAGATGGATTATGAAGACGCAAAATTTTCGGGATAATTTTACGTCTTCAGCATTATTTAGTCTTCTATTGGTGCATTAGGTGCTTGAGCGCTAACATCAGCTGCCGATAAATTGGGAATTGTCCAGGTAGTGTCACTTGTTTTGAAGATTTTTGCAGGCGGAACATTTAATTCAATAGCGCCTGTTTGGGGATTTGTTTGAGCAATTAGCTGAGTACCAGGGACAAATTTTAATGCTAGGGGTTCTGTTAATTCCTGTGCTTGGGTATCACCAGGAATTAAGCCAGCAATTTTTACTCCTGCTGGTAGGTAAACACCATCACAGTTCCATTCATCGTCTGTAATTTTGCCGTTACCTAAATAATAAATACTCGGCTGTTGATTTTTCTTAGCTTTATGGGCGAAAACTGCTAAATTTTGTCCAGTTTGATTACGACATTGTCCCCATTCTAGAGATGTCTCCAGAATATATTTTTGGAGATTTAATTCGCCTGTTTTCTGTTCAATTTGTTCTGCTGTATATCCTGATTCTGCTGGTGCTGTTTTTGCTTGTGTTAGTTCGTTGATGGCTTGTGTAACTTCAGCATATTCAGGTGTTTGCGTCAGTAGTGGCGGATCAGCCCAAGATGGTTGGACAATTAAAAAATTCACTAATAGTGTGAAGACTAATAAAAAAGTTTTAAAGAGCTTCATGGGGTTCTCCTGATGAGGCTTAAAGGGTAAATTTTTACCCGTTGTTGATATCTATCGCTAGCAATCAAAATTGCAATTTCTCAACTAATCAATCCCAAGACACAAAATTTTGACTGCGATAAGTTGTCTAACTTTCACCAATTTCCTTATTTTTAGCCTATTTTAGTTCTCTTCGACTTCTGCCCTAGGTTTATATTTTTTGACTATCACCATGAGACAGATACAACTAGCTACTAAAGCCAGTGGACTCAATGCGCCACTTTCTAAAATGATATATACTCCTAATCCCACCAAGACAAAGGGAACCAAATTACTACCATAACGATTGAGAATAGTTGCAATATTGTTTTGGTTAATTAGTTTGTAGCTGCCATAGCACCAAACTCCTACAAGCAAAAAGAAGATGATGAGAATTATGCTCAGTCTGATGAGATTGCTGTTAGCAAACAATGGCATATAAATACTGATATTATCACTACCATTGGCAATGGTAATTGCTGCAACACTATAAGTTTGTGGAGAAAGAAAGCTAGCAAATGGAGAAGTTTGTGATTGTTTCAATTCCTCATCTTCTGCATCATCATCATCACTTTCTTGATTGAGCCAACTACTCATACCAATTGCGATAGGAGCTAGTCCCAGTAGACCAATCCAGTGTTTTGGTAATATCATACCGCCCAAAAAGCCCGTCAGACTAGCAATTACTAAAATACTAAATCCGAGGAACTGACCGATAACAATATGCCGCGAACGGAAATTATTATTGATTTGTGAAAACCAGAGCGACAAAATAACTAAATCGTCAAGATTAGTTGCGGTAAAAGCTGTTATGCCTGTAGGGATAGCGGTAATTAATTCTTCCATTACACAGTTTTGGATATTGAATACTGGATTATTGATGATTGCACAAAGGGCAAATAGCTAATATCATGTCCGTTTGCAGACTTATCATATCTGTGAAGGTTGGGAATGGGTAATAGGTAATGGGTAATGGGAAATAAAAAGACAGTTTAACAATTACCAATGACCAACAAGACCAACCATATCGTCAGTAATTAGCCTGACTTGATATAACTTGGCTATTTTTTGCCCCGTTTCGCGTTACCGTAAGCATCGCTGTCAAATCTAATGTGAATTGCGTCGATAGCTTTGACCATTTTGTTAACCATTTTGGGCGAGCGTAATCTCTGGCACATGAACCATCCGCAAGCAATGGCAATATAGATTAAAAAGAGATAAGGAAAGAGATTATAAGGAGCTTCAGGAACTGGAAACATTTGATTTCCGGGAATTCCGATGCTACCTACCAAGGGAATGCACATAAACCCTATGGCTATGAGGGAAAATATGATATCTCTAAGACGCAGACTATTGATTTTGTAGAGGTAAATTGGTGCAGCAATAGAGATTAAGATGTAAACGGTGACAAATCCAAAGCTGGCGATCGCACCTAAATATCCCATACTCTCAAAGAGTTTGATTTGAAATAGAGCCATCACCGCCGGAATTAAGAATGTCAAGAAAGAACACATCGTGACAGCAATGTGAGGCGTTTTATTCGATGTGTGTGTATTGCCAAGCTTGGCATGGAACAATCCATGACGCGCCATTAAGAAGAAGATTCTGGCGGCGGGATTAATACTTCCCAGAACGCAAGCAAAGAAGCTAGCTAAAGCACCTAACCCAACTAATTCACCTAGCCAACCTAAACCTATTTGTTGGGAGAGATAACCTAGAGGTTCCTCGGTGTGGGTAATATCTACTCCTGAGTGGCGAAACGCTAAGACTTCTATATATGTAGTGCAGACATAGAATAAACCAGCGAGGACGACACTACCTAAAACTGAGCGCGGAATGGTTTTTAATGGGCTTTTTGCTTCATCACCCAAGGTAGTTGCACTTTCAAATCCAGAGAAGGCAAACATTACCAGTACCAGTCCGGTTGCGAGACTACCTGGCTGCACACCACTCAAAGTTAGTTGGGGTATATCTAATGCAAAACCGTGGTGTGCCCAAATCATCACACATAAAATGCCAATCAATGCTATGGATAGACCCTCCATCCATAGCATAGCGACGGCTGAGAGTTGAATATCTCTATAACCTGCATACCAGGCGATGCCTGCACCTAAAGCTAGTAAGGTAATACTAGAAGGGTGGATTCCTAAATGACCAATCAATACACTGCTGAAGTTGGCAAACCCACACAACACCGACATGGCAGTAAATAGATAAGCCAAAACCAAACTCCAACCGCAGATGACACCAGCTGTCGGGCCAAGACCTTTGACGATATATGAATAGAGAGAACCAGGCGAAGCAGAACGGCTAGCAAATTGATTGATATTGATACTGACAAATACCAATCCCACTAAACCTAGAACCATACTTAGCCAAGTCCCATTACCTGCAAGAGCAACAATTAAACCCACGTTAGACGCAGGGATAGTTGTTGGTGCAATGACTGCAAAAGATTGTGCTAAAACTTCCCCAAAAGAAAGGCAATGTGATTTTAAGCCATGAAAACTTTGTTGTAAGACTTGTTGTTGGTTTGCATTGATCTTGAATTCACTGGACATCAAAACATACCCCTGGTATATCGAGTATCAGCCATTAACCGAAGTTTTATTTGTAGTTTCTTTTAACCAGCGATCGCTATCAGTACTTATGTTTTAAGTTATCTCCCTTACGTGAGAAAAGCAAACATTTTTTCTTTTTAATTTAATAAATAAAAATAATTGATTTCACAAATACTCTGGAAAGCTAGTTCTGCTAATTATTTCAGCTACATTTAGGCTCAAAAAGCTGATTAATTGTAAAAATTTTATGAGGCTGCACTACATATATCACTTCGATTTTAAAAGTCGTAACAAAACGTACAGTTTATATATTGTGCCTGTGTACTTACTTATAGATTTTTGATTTTGTCATTAATAAACTACTATAAATCTATCAGCTTTATGTTTTATTATCATAATTCTAGATTATCTAAGTAGCGAATTAAACCTATTACTAATACAGCAAATAAATTGTTAGATTGCCAAAGCAAGGTAGCACAAGGCTGACAAGAATTATAAAAATAATAATAGGTGGTTATTCTGGTATATTTTATTAACAATTTCTGGTGTCTTGCTGAAATGATCTAGAGTTGGTAATACCCAATTTAATTCCCGGTAATCCACAAGGAAATTGTATGTATTGACTGCATTTACGCGTGATGAATACATAACAATTAGGAAATGCGATCGCATCTCATCAAAAAGTTGTGCTATACCATTTTTGCGATTATCTGATGATAAAAATTCCAGATTTTTTTATTCTTTAGCCGCCAGGAAATTTATTAAGCAAAAAAATGATTTTTGATCAAGCAGAATTTAATTTAAGATGTGAATGGGGAGTACAAGGAGTTGTTCAACTTGCACCCATTAGTGATGTCATTATTATTGTCGATGTACTCTCGTTCTCGACCGCAACCGAAATTGCCACCAACAATGGTGCAATGATTTATCCATATCAATGGAGAGATGATTCAGCCATTGATTATGCCAAGTCTGTAAAAGCAGAATTATCACAAGGTCGTTGGGCCAAAGCAGGTTATTCACTTTCCCCAGCATCCTTAACTAAAATACCTACGGGAACTAGGTTAGTGATACCTTCTTCCAATGGTTCAACATTGACATTGCTCACTGATAATACTCCCACAATAGCTGGATGCTTGCGAAATTGTGCAGCAGTAGCAAAATTTGCTCAACAATACGGGTCACAAATCTCAGTCATTCCCGCAGGCGAAAAATGGCAAGATGGTACAATGCGCCCAGCTTTTGAAGATTTAATTGGCGCAGGGGCAATTCTGAGTTTTTTGCATGGTAGCCTATCTCCGGAAGCAGAAACTGCTGTTACCACATTTGCTGCATTTCAACATGATTTACTAGGATACTTAAAGAAATGCAGCTCGGGGAAAGAATTAATTGCCAAAGGTTACGAGTTAGATGTGGAATTAGCAGCAGCTTATAATGTGAGTGAGTGCGTCCCTTTATTGATTGACAAGGCTTATAGCAATTGTTCAAAGTAAAGCCACCGATGGATAGTAGGTGGCAGGTTATATCAATTCAAATTATGTTTGCGACAGATAAATTCTTTGTAGGGGCACGGCACTACTCATTGGTGTCAACTTAAGCTAAAAGCGATATAGGGCGGGCGTTGTACAAATACCTCGCGCCCTCATCCCCTAACCCCTTCTCCCGCAGGAGAAGGGGAACTAAATCTCTTGCTCCCCTCTCCGTGTGGGAGAGGGGCTGGGGGTGAGGGCGAAACCTTGCACAAGAGCGGGTTTCACGTTAAGTTGACACCAATGGGCACTACTAAGATATTTGATATACCAAAAGATTGTGGATGCCGTGCCCCTACCCAGCTATAGTTGATTTTGAATTGAGATTACTATCCAGTTTGTAGCTTAGATAAACTGCGATCGCTAGCTTCCTTATCTCATGGGATTGGGGATTAGAATGTTTACTCAGTACTCTGCACTTAGCACTTGTAGTTCGCCATCAGTATGGGTAACTTGCCATTTGGTTTGTTCTCCTTCGCGCCAAAAACGTAATGACACTTTCGCGTCTCCCACACTCAAATTGATCAATTCCAAATCTGGCAAGCATTCTGGTAAACTTGGCTGTACCTTTAACTTGCGGTGTGGTGCATCGGCTTCGAGTCCTAGTATGCTGCGAATCAGTAGGAAAATTGAACCTGCTGCCCAAGCTTGAGGTATATTTGCATCTGGATAAGGGACTGGAAAGTTATCATCTCGGCGTTCAATTCCGCCAAATAATTCTGGCATTCTTCCAGCTTGAAAATAACTAGCAGCCGCAAAAATTCCTTCAGCGATATGGTTAACTTCTTTGTGGTAGCCGTATCGCTTTAACCCATCTGCAATAATTGAGTTGTCATGTGGCCAGACACTACCGCGTTGATAACTAATGGGGTTATACCCTTGATTTTGAGATGAAAGAGTCCTTATACCCCAACCACACCACATATCTGCTTGAAAAAGTCGCGCTGCAACTTGCTTGGCTCTTTCTTGGGGTACAATACCAGACCAGAGCAAGTGACCAGGATTAGAGGCAATAGATTTGATTTGTTGCTTGTGGTGATCTAAACCAAGACAGTAAAAGCCTTCATCTTCCATCCAAAAGCGATCGTTAAAGCGTTGGTAGAGTTCTTGTGCTTTTTGACGTAGCTTTTTAGCTTGTTCCTGTTCTCCCCACAGATCATAAATTAAAGCGGCTTTTAACCAAGCATCATAAACGTAACCTTGCACCTCACACAAAGCAATTGGTGGTTGCACTAATTGGCCATTGGGGTAAACTATTGAGTCACCAGAATCTTTCCAACCTTGATTGCGTAATCCGTGGCTAGAAAACGTGATATATTCAACGAACCCATCATCATCAAAATCGCCGTACGTATCAATCCACTTTAATGCTTTTGCTAATGGCGATCGACACTCATCAAGCATACTGAGGTCAGCATTCCAGCTATAAGTCTCAGCTAAGGTAACAATCCACAGAATCGTAGTATCTATCGTTCCATAATAGGGATTGTATGGAAGTTGATTGAGTTTGGTTAATTCATCACGCCTCAGCTCGTGCAACATCTTGCCAGGTTGAGCGTCGTGCCAATTATCTAACTGTGTTGCTTGTAACTGGGCTAACCGAACAAGGGTACCACGGGCAAATTCATGATAAACTGCCATTGTTTGCAAGCTAGTAATTACAGAGTCACGACCAAAAACAGCCATAAACCAAGGAATCCCAGCCGCAGGCATCCAAAATTGATGCCCATTATCTTCTACCTCAATCCGCAATGCTCCCATATCAACGATCGCCTGCTGATAAAATCCCTTAATATCGGCATTAGACGATCGCAACTTTGTCGCCTTAGTCAAAAATTCATCGGTGACTTTTCCTGCTGCTGTAGTGTGAGACATGGCACAAGTTTGTTGAGGTTTGAGGACATCCCCATTAGCTAAGGCTGTAAAGTTGATACAACTGTGCCATGTTTTACCAGGAGTAATTACTACATTAAACATCAAACGACCGTTGGCATAACTGGCTTGTGAACCAGAACAGACTGGTTCAGTCACGATGCCACGGACAAAAGAACTGTTACTATACTTAGTAGTCAGTACACCGTCTTGCCATACTGTTTCAGTATTACCCCGCATGATGATGTTCTTGGCTTTGACCTCAAAAATATCTGCAAAGTCAGAACGAATCGCCAACATGAGTTGAAACTCAACTGCTTCTGAGTGATAGTTGGTGATGTCGATATCCTCATGCATTCCTCCTACAATGTCGCGTCGAATAGTTAAGAGCAAACTACCAGGGGGTAAGTTGCCTTTAACTGTAGGAATTTGGGGATTGGTAAATTGATAAAGAGCAGTGTGATGATTGAGATTGCTAGAAGCTAGCAGTACAAGTCGGTAGCGATTGAGAGAAATTTCGTAATAAGAAATTAGGCGTGTGTCACGTACAAAAAAACCTTGCGCTTGATTATCGTCGATAGAAGCATCACTAGCAGTTACCAGAAATGAGGAACCATCATTAATCGTAACCACACCAGGATTGATAGTAACTTGTGTAGGCATAAGTATTGGATATAGGGCATTGGGCATTGGGCATTGGGCATGGGGCATAGGGCATCAATTCTGTCTTCCTCATCCCCCTCATCCCCCTCATCTTCCTCATCTTCCTCATCCCCAATCCCCAATCCCTTTTCTAGCCATTCTCGGTAAAACCTGGATATAAAGTCATACCACCATCTACAAACAAAGTTGTACCGTTGACATAATCAGAATCATCAGAAGCTAACCAAACTGCGGCTTTGGCTATATCATCTACATCACCAACTCGTTTGGCTGGAATCAGTTTTAATAACTTTGCTTCGGCTTGAGGGGTATCCCAAGCTGATGTATTAATAGGGGTTTTGATGGCACCAGGCGCAATGCTATTCACACGAATTCTATGAGGAGCTAGTTCTTGGGCAATACTTTGCATCATCATATTAATACCGCCTTTACTAGCAGCATAATTGACGTGTTCCGCCCAAGGAATTACCTGATGCACAGAACTCATGCAGATAATCTTACCTGCGGCAGATGAAATCTGCGGTTGCACTCCTCTACGTAAGAATTCCTTGGCTGCTTCCCTAGCACACAAAAATTGCCCTGTAAGATTGACTCCAATCACTGTATTCCAATGGTCGAGAGTCATATCTACAAAAGGTGAATCTTTTTGCAGACCTGCATTGTTTACTAAGATGTGAATAGTTCCAAATTCTTGGATTATCTGCTGAAACATTGCTTTTACTTGGTCTTCTTTGCTGACATCAGCTTGAATAGCAAAAGCTTCACCATTATTGGCTTGAATATCATCAACAAGTTTTTGGGCTTCTTCGGCTTCAGAATGGTAGTTAATCGCTACTGCTGCACCGGATAAAGCTAAATAACGAGCTATGGCTTCACCGATGCCAGAACTAGCACCTGTTACAAGTGCTTTTTGACCTTTGAGCAGGTAAGGAGAATAGCTCATAGTGTTTCCTGATAATATAAAGCGTTCTTGTTGCTAATGCTGAAAAATGCGCTCATAATTGGTTTTTTTGTTGATAAATATGATGTATATGATTCAAGATTTAACAGCTAGATTTACAATTCACTGTAACTAGTAACTTTCCTAACTAAATGATTGGTGAAATGTAATAAAAATCACATTAACATGTATTAAATTTTTGATTGTTATTGTTAATTCTGGCATCAATTTAAAGGTTTACCGTGGTGATTACCTCCAACTGATGGCAGAATTAATACTTCTATCCTAAGGTCTATAAAAATTTCATTTAATTTTCATTATTTGATGAAATTGTTAAAAAATGAAGTCAACAGAAGTTGTTTTTTAATAATCGAGAAAAATTGAGGTATAGAAAAACAGATTTAATAGTGATATGAATGCAGAAATCGGGTAATTTAATTTTCGGAGATTCTCAATCAGCTAAACCACATCTAGTTTGCATAATCTGAAATTCTATATTTATTGTGGGGTGGGCATCTTGCCCGCCCAATATAGCGTAAGTCCTGCTCAAGAAAAAATGGAATTTATGAAAATTTGATTTATTATTTTTTATGATTAAATATCAATTTTTAAGTACTTTACATAACAAATAGAAACAAATGATTTGTATTTATAATAAATCATCCCGAAGATAGTTTTTTTTAACTATCTGTCAGGCAATAGTTACTAAGAATGGTTTTTGTGAAAGCAATTCTTAGATTAAAAAATATCCAGAAAATTCCAGAATCAATTTGAATTTGAGGCAGATTGCAAATTAACTTATATTACAAAGTCTTAAATAAATAAAATATTATGGGGAGATTTTTAGAATATTTACTAATAGCTGTTTATATTGCAGTGCTACTCGCAATCAGCCATTGGATTGGTCAGTGGTCATATTCTTGGATGCCTCCTGAAGCTACAGCAGAAGCGCAAAAAGTTGATAGTTTGTTTAGCTTTTTAACCTCAATAGGTGCATTCATTATTTTTGGGATTGTAAGCATGATGCTGTACTCAGTAATTTTCTTTCGCGCACCCAAAAATGATTATAGTGAAGGACATCCATCTCGAGGTGACCTCAAACTAGAATTTTTATGGACAGCAGCGCCTACTTTGTTAGTACTGTGGCTGGCTTTCCAAAGTTTCAATATTTATCAGCAATTAGATATTCTTGGTTTGCAGCAAGTCGTACATTTGCACACACCTTTAGAACCAGAACCAGTCTATGCCGCAGCTAGCGCAGACAAACCTAAACCAGCATCTGAAACTATTGAGGTTTTTGTCAAGCAGTGGGATTGGACTTTTCGCTATCCCAATAATATTACTAGCAATGAATTGCATCTACCTGTAAATCTTCGGACTCGCTTAAATCTGCACGCTCAGGACGTACTCCACAGTTTTTATGTGCCTGAGTTTCGCTTACAGCAGTATGTTGTTCCTGGTCGTTCCATAGACATTGTAGTTACACCCACACGCATAGGCCAATACAAGCTCAAAGATGCATTATTCAGTGGGACTTACTTTGCTTTGATGGATGCCAATGTGCAAATTGAATCTCTTGACCAATATAACCAGTGGTTAAGTCACGCCCAACAAGAACCAACAACCAACGAAAATCAGGCTGTTGCTGAGTATACCCAACCGCCAAAAACCTGGTTTAAGAGCAACTGGTACACTGTCGCACCAGCGCCAAGAGCAATTGCAAATGAAAGGAAAGTAATGAATGACACATGATTCTGATGAAAATATCATCTTGAATAGAGATTCTGAAAACGCTGAAAATGAGTCTCTGCATAACTGGCGACGATATTTCAGCTTTAGTACTGACCACAAGGTGATCGGCGTTCAGTACATGGTAACGACGTTCATTTTCTTTCTCATTGGCGGACTGTTGGCGATGCTGATCCGTGCCGAACTAATTACGCCAGCATCAAATGTGCTTGATCGCCCCCTGTACAACGGCTTGTTCACTTTGCATGGGACAATCATGATTTTTTTATGGATTATCCCATTCAATGCTGGTCTCTCTAACTACCTAGTACCGCTAATGATTGGCGCGCGGGATATGGCGTTTCCGCTACTCAATGCCATATCTTTCTGGATTATTCCCCCCAGTGGGATTTTATTAATATCTAGCTTCTTTTTACCTAATGGTACAGCCCAGTCTGGTTGGTGGTCTTATCCCCCAATTAGTCTGCAAGTGCCTCCTGGTCAGCCGATTAACGGTGAATTTATTTGGATTGTAAGTATTGTCTTGATTGGCATCTCTTCCATTATGGGGGCTGTCAACTTTGTGACTACCATCTTTTGGATGCGGGCACCAGGAATGACCTTTTTCCGAATGCCTGTGTTTGTGTGGTCAGTTTTCAGCGCCCAGTTGTTGCAGTTAGTGAATTTGCCTTCTTTAACCGGTGCATTGGTACTACTGTTATTTGACCTCAGTTTTGGGACAAATTTTTTCAAACCCTTAGAAAATGGCGACCCGATCATTTACCAGCATCTCTTCTGGTTCTACTCCCACCCTGCAGTGTATATCATGGCACTACCAGCATTCGGTATTTTTGCAGAGGTGCTGCCAGCCTTTTCCCGTAACCCTTTATTTGGCTATCGCTCATTAGCTGTTGCTTCTTTAGGTATTGCGATCGTCAGCATCTTTGTGTGGGTGCATCATATGTTCACCAGTGCTACCCCTGGCTGGATGCGGATGTTATTTATGGTGACATCGATGTTGGTTGCTGTACCCACTGGAGTGAAAGCATTTGGTTGGACTGCCACAATTTGGAAAAGTAAACTGCATCTAGAAACACCCATGCTGTTCGCGATGGGAGGTGCAGCCATGTTTCTGCTTGGTGGTGTTACTGGTGTGATGCTGGCAGCCGTACCATTTGATATTCATGTGCATAATACCTACTTTATAGTCGGGCATTTCCACTACATTGTCTTTAACACCATCACAATGGCAATCTTTGCTGCCATTTATTATTGGTTTCCCAAGATAACTGGACGGATGTATGCTGAAGGCTGGGGAAAGGTGCATTTTTGGTTAACCTTTATCGGTGCTAACCTCACCTTCTTCCCGATGCTCCCACTAGGTTTACAAGGAATGGTACGCCGCATTTCCTCCTACGACCCGCGTTATCAAGGATGGAATGTCGTTGCTAGTCTAGGGGGATTTTTATTAGGAGTGTCGATACTACCTTTTATTGCCAATATGGTGGGTTCCTGGCTCTACGGACAAAGAGCAAGTAACAATCCCTGGCTGGCCACTGGACTAGAATGGACAACCACTTCACCACCACCACAAAATAACTTTGAAGAAATTCCCGTAGTAAAAAGACCCCCCTACGACTATGGCGATCCCAAATACTCAGTCATCGAACCCCCCGATTATCATCACCAAGAACTCTGAGAATTAGGGAGATGAGGGAGATGAGGGAGATGAGGGAGATGAGGGAGATGAGGGGGACAAAGAGAAATTTTTATTGCCAATTACTAATTACCAATTACCCAATGACAAATCACAAAAATTATGAACCGTGGCGTAATTCATGTAGATGAAAGTCCTGTCCCTTTAGAACGATGGCGACGATACCTACCAAATTGGCTCCAACGTTTTTTGCCAGTTCGGGGTGGACGATCTGAAGACCATCATGGTAAAGGAATGTTTGGTTTTACCGTGTTCCTGTTGTCAGAAAGTATAGTTTTTTTGAGCTTTATTTTTACCTACGTTGGCCTGCGATTAACACACTCAGAAAATTGGCTACCACCTGGTGTTTCGGGGCCAGAATTGTCTACTTTTGTAATTATTAACACGGTGGTGTTACTTTCCAGCAGCTTTGTAATTCAACCAGCAGAAAATGCTCTCAAACGTGGCAGGTTAGTAAGGTTTCGTTGGCTGTGGTTGATGACAATTTGTATGGGAACCTATTTCTTAATCGCTCAAGGGATTGAGTGGAGCAACCTTAATTTTGGGTTAAGTACAGGTTTAGTTGGTGCCACATTTTATGTATTAACAGGTTTTCACGGTCTACATGTTCTCACTGGTGTAATTTTGCAAATAACTATGCTTGTCCGCTCCTTTATTCGAGGTAACTATGATCAGGGTCACTTTGGCGTGAGTGCTAGTACTTTGTTTTGGCACTTTGTTGATATAGTTTGGGTTTTTCTTTTCTCACTTCTCTATCTTTGGCAAGCATAAAAACATCGCATTGGAGATTGGTGTGATGAAACCAGACAATGACGACCAAAATCAACACCAATTACATTATTGATTGAATTTATCAACGCATCTCACCCAAACATTGAAAACCTGCTAATTTCGTGAAAATGCGTTGCTAAATGAGCCTAACTTTTAGGTTTTAGTTTCGGCTTTTCTATGACTGCTGCTGGAGTTGTTTCTACTGGATCAAGTTTTTTGAGAACAACTTTCGGCTTAATAGTTCCCTTTATCTGTTCGTTAGAAGTTCTTTGGCGCTTAAAAGCTAACTTACTCTTCAGGACTTCAGCCTTATCTTTTTTACCTGCCTTCAAATACTTTGGTGGTTCATCCTGTGGCATACCTAAAAGAGAATCAAAACCGAACATATCTTTACCAGGGATAAACCTGGCTTTGATACTGACAAACATTGCTTTACCCTGCTGCTCTTTTTCCAACTTTGGGTTAAACCTAAAAGGCTTGACAGGTGCATCTTTCCACATCAAGGGAATATGAGCAGCTTTCATAAAGTTGACCTTACTGCTTAACTGAGCTTGTTTGATGTACTCTAAGCGTTCATTACTAAAATTCCTCATCACCGTGATGCATGGTGTTTTACAAACTGGGATGAATTGCCATAAACCCGAAAGCTTAAATTCCAGGTCATTTAATTCCTGTGAGATTGAGTTTTCTACATTATCGTTCTCGAATGCAACCAATTGGAATGCTATCTTATGTTGCTGCTCTCTGCTTGGGTAATGTGTAATTTTGGGGTAAACAATCAATTTTTGTTTGCTAATACCTGTAGATTCTATCTGCTTCCGTAGTCCATTAAAAGATGCTAATTTGCTCCATGATGATCCCTGAGGAAATAGGTTGTACTGATATTGTCCTATGGTGATGTTTGCAACATATTTATTTCTCTCCTCATCTTTAATAAAAACCACATCCCCTGTAATTACGCCAATTGCTTGAAACATTCCTGATGGCGTTTGTTCTGTCTCTGTTTGTTCGCTGGTCATTTTGCTAAAATCCTGACTTTTATTCTTTAAAAAGCTATACAATCAACAATACCTTCGCCAAAATAAGAGGGTAAAAAATTTGGGCAAAAATGGCAAAATAACCGATACATAAGCCTTGAGCTTAAAAGCTAGATTATAGGCTAAAACCCTTGATTATACGAAAGCACGCCAAAAAAAGCTTTGCGATAAATCAACAAGGAATTTTTAGGATTTATTGTTTTTGCCCAACCCTAGAGGAAAGGACGTTAATACATGAACTTACCCTCGTAAATTGGCAAAGGTATTGGTCAAATAATACCAATTCTCTCAAATCTGGCAGCAGATAAAGCACTATTTTCGTACTGTTTGCTTACTTGATCTCCCGTATTAAAGCAGATTTTGCTGATACACTGTTGTCAGCCGTGCGCTTTCCGTTTGGCGGCTATCATGAAAAAGCTAATTCCTCAAGAGATTCGTCATGGAAACTCTTCATTCAGACGCACTAGTATTTTTCGGGGCAACAGGTGACCTAGCATACAAGAAAATCTTTCCCAGTCTTCAGGCAATGGTGAGGCGGGGTAATCTCAATGTGCCGGTGATTGGTGTTGCCGGACGACCTTGGACGACCGATCAACTGAGGGAAAGGGCACGTGATAGCCTGGAACATTATGGTGGTGTAAATCAAGCAGCATTTGATCAACTTTCCTCATTGCTGCAGTATGTCTCTGGTGACTACAACAAACCAGAAACTTACGAAAAATTACGTCAAGCTCTGGGTAATGCCACTCGTCCTCTCTACTATCTGGCAATTCCGCCTAGCTTGTTTGCCCAAGTAGTAGAAGGATTGGGCAAATCAGGTTGTGCTCAAAATGCCCGCGTAGTGATCGAAAAACCATTTGGCCGGGATTTGCAATCAGCACGTGAGTTAAACCAAATTCTGGCATCGGTGTTTCCCGAATCTTCTATATATCGCATTGACCATTACCTGGGCAAAGAACCACTGCTGAATTTACTCTATTTTCGGTTTGCCAACTCTTTTCTCGAACCAATCTGGAATCGTAACTATGTTGAAAGCATCCAGATTGTCATGGCAGAAAACTTTGGCATTCAAGGACGGGGGCACTTCTATGAGGAGACTGGTGCAATTCGGGATGTGGTGGAAAACCATATGCTGCAAGTATTAGCTTCAGTTTGCATGGACGCACCCGCCAGTAACGCTCCTGATGCCATCAGGGATGAAAAAGAGCGTATTCTCAAAGCTATACCGTCACTGCAAGCCCATGACGTTATTCGCGGTCAATTTCTCGGTTACCGTGATGAAGAAGGTGTTTCTCCCCAATCCCAAGTAGAAACTTTTGTTGCAGTGCGGCTATTTATTAATACCTGGCGGTGGTCAGGAGTTCCCATCTACATCCGCGCTGGGAAGAAATTGCCTGTGAAGACAACTGAAGTGATGGTCAAGCTCAAGTGTCCACCTTTAGATGTGTTCAAAGAAGGGGGAAAAGAAAACACTCATTATGTTCGTTTTCTACTAGATCCAGAGGTAATAGTCGGACTGGGTGCGCGCACTAAAATCCCAGGCGAAGACATGATCGGCTCTGCGGTTGAACTTTTGGCCTTTTACGGAGGCGGGGACGAGATGGAGCCCTATGAACGTCTATTAGGCGATGCTATGCGGGGCGATCCCACCTTGTTTGTTCGCGAAGATACAGTAGAAGAGGAATGGCGGATTGTCCAGTCAATTCTCGATAGCGTCACACCTGTTTACGAATATGAGCCAAATACATGGGGCCCACCTGAATCAGATAAATTGCTCTTGTCGAGCGATCGCTGGTACAACCCCTTAACTAGGGATTAGCAGGTATTACTCAAAAATGCCTGCAGATGAGCAAAGGGGTGAGTCTCCGGCTTAATTTAACGTAATGCGAAATGTCCAAAGAACAATAAATTGATCAAACCCAAACTCCAGATTATTGCTGCCGTAAAGCTGTAATTGCTACAAGAATTGTTGACAGCGATTAACTAATCGCTGTCTCATAGCACAACACAGGCAGCATCAAAAATAGAGTTATTCCGTTCTGCAATGAAAACTCCACCCCCTTGTGGGTGGAGTTTTTGGGCATGGGGCATGGCAAGAGTTACACCCATTCGCAATTAAGAAATTGAGGCTAGTACAACAAGGCAAAAGTAAAAAGTAAAAAGAAAGAATAGTCATACCACAAGCCTTTTAGCAATTACAGATGGTCTGTTTCTCTTACAAAGTTTGGCGGGACGGAAACCGACACCGCCAACTTTGCGCTATTTACGCCGACTTGTACTAGTCTTCTAAGTGAACGAATCAAGATTTGTTTAATTTAGCAAATTAGTCTAAAAATCTCAGCGTTTTTGTGGTTTAAAAATATTTGGACACAAAGACTTATTATTATAAATATCTTCTCATGTAAAAATATTTAACTTCGATTAATTTGAATTATATAGATTGTGTTGTAATCAAAGTTGATTCCGGATTTATAAACTTTTATTTAATATTTTTGTAGTAAAATCTTTATAATAAAAACTATTTATTAATTGAGACCAGATATATATTTAGCACTATGAAACAAATTAAAATAACTAATAAGGCTGGTAAAATAACTGCAATTTTATGTTTAATAACAATAATATTAACACCTTTTGTGATAATAAATCCCGGAGAACGGGGTGTATTAATGCAATTTGGGAGAGTGGAAAAAACTGTTCTACAAGAAGGTATACATTTAATCATCCCTATTGTTAATACCGTCAAAAAAATTAACGTCAGAATTCAAAAACAAGAAATATGTGCGGAAGCCTCTTCTAAAGACTTACAAGATATTTTCACTGACGTAGCTTTAAACTGGCACATTATCCCAGAAGAAACCTATATAATTTTTCAAGAGATTGGTGATGAAAAAAATGTAGTTGAAACAATTATTAATCCATCTATAGAAGAAGTTTTGAAGGCAGTTGTAGCAAAGTATACGGCAGAAGAAATAGTTACTAAAAGGGGAGACGTAAAATCTGGAGTCGATGATGCATTAACCACAAGATTGAATGGATACCATATTGCAGTTGATGATATCTCGCTCGTGCATGTTAATTTTTCTGATAAATTCAGTGAAGCGGTGGAGGCTAAACAAATTGCAGAACAAGATGCTAAAAGAGCGGAGTTTTTAGCACTAAAAGCAGCTAAAGAGGCAGAAGCTAAAGTAAATCTGGCAAAAGGAGAAGCAGAAATCAATAGATTGTTACATGATACTTTAACTAATGAGATATTAGAGAGGCAAGCAATCCAAAAATGGGATGGTAAATTACCTTTAATTATCACTAAAGATACACCCAATTTTTTAAATCCCAGCGAAATTCTCAAATTAAAGTAATCTATAGTTTAGCTATAATCATGAAAAACCCAGTATTATAACCTGGGTTTTTCTGTTAACTACCAGAGAAGAAATTAGGAGTATCGAGAACTTTAAATTGGATTAGTAGCACAATCAAGAATGTATAAGCCGTTGACGAAACTAAACCTGTCAAGAGTTCCTTTTTTAAATTGCGTTCTTGGTTTTGTTTTTGCAACATATCTAATGCACCGGCTTGCATTAGCAGAATACCAATAATATTTGATAGCCAGTAACCAATAATAACTCCTGGCATCATTAATTTAGGGGAAAAAAGACTACAAACATAGCCAAAAACATAAGCAATTGGTAAATTGAATACCAAATCGTTCCACCAACATAATGGTGATAATAAATATCCAATTACTAATAAAAATCCACCTCTAACCTTTTGCAATAGTGTTTTAGGTACATTTTCTAGATTCTGTGATGACAACTCTTGCTCACTATTTTGGATTTCAGTCATTGTTGTACAGTAATTCCATCAACTAACCGTACTTTAGAAGAAAAAACCCAAAAAGTCCAGAGCCGAATGGTAGAGTTATGAACCTCTGTCAGCCATTGAGCCTAGCTTGAAGTGCTGAGTTCTGAGTAAAATCCCATTGAGACTTTCTGTTTGACGGTGAAATGGTTCATTGAGGCGACTTCCTCTGCTCGCTCAGAAGTCTTCTTGTTCTGTTAGACTAAGTCCTGTATTCTGCTAGGATTAATGTAGTATTATGAAATACTGCTATTGTTGAGAATACTGCGTTGTAAACATTTATTTAAATTAGCTTGTCTGAAAAACTAGCTTTAAATACTCGTATGAAATAATACAAAGTTTTGGTATTACTTCACAAAAATATAGACTTCTACTATATTTTAGCTTTAAAATACGGTAAACACGTCGGCAATTAGCTATTTGTGATTATGTACCAGGTGTTGCTTAAAATCTACAGTTGCCCAAAAAGCTTTGCACAAGAGCGTTACAACCAATCTTTTAGTTTCAGCTAAAGAAAACCGGATTGACAAAACCCCACTCAAGGACAGGAATATGGATTTTTTCTTATTGCCTTTATTCAGCTTTCTAGTTGGTATTGTTGTAGGACTGACAGGAATTGGCGGTGCTTCTCTCATCACGCCGATGTTAATTTTTGTTTTTCAAGTCCCCCCTGCTGTAGCAGTCAGTTCTGATGTTGTAGCGGCGACGTTAATGAAAGTCGTAGGCGGAATCAAACATTGGCAGCAACAAACTCTAGATGTTGAAGTGGTAAAATGGCTAGCTTTGGGAAGTGTTCCTGGTTCTTTGTTTGGGGTGGGGATATTGCACCTGATTAAAATGCGGGCCGAGAATAACCTGAATGAATTCATGCTGCACTTGCTGGGTGCCACAATTTTGTTAGTCACATTTTTGGCGTTAGTGCAAATGCTGCTGTTGACTTTCTTTCCACTCTTAAAATTACCTGAACTGCCAAAATTTGACTTAAGCACTCAATTAGGACGTTTGCAGACTGTCAGCATAGGAGCACTTTTAGGCTGTATTGTCAGTCTCACAAGTGTCGCTTCTGGTTCAATGTTTGCTTTAGTGCTAATTGCATTTTTCCGTTTAGATGCTAGGAAGTTAGTTGGTACAGATATTTCGCAAGCAGCGATTCTCTTGCTATTTACTGCACTTGGCCATCTCTCTTTGGGAACTGTTGATTGGAATTTAGTATTACCTATATGGCTTGGTTCTGTACCAGGAGTATTAATTGGGGCTAAAGTTTGTCAAATTGCGCCGCAAAAACCATTGCGATTTATTATTTACTCTCTATTAATGATGGTGAGCTTAAAGTTAGTCTATTAAAGAAGCTAAATATTAAAGCGATCGCAGCTAAAAAATATATGAAATATTTAGAACAATAGAGTTCAGATAAAATCATTAGTGATTGATTTGTCACTTGGGGAAACAGCTAACTCAATTGGGGGATTCTCCCCCAAACCCCCGATTGGGGGACGGTTGCGTCCCCCAAACTCCCTCCAAAATTATTGTTTTGTTGTCAATTTATTTTTTTAACTGAAATATATTGCAATTTAGACAGAATATTCAATGGTTGCAACCGCAAATTCATAACGTATTTATGCGTTTCACAACAACTTTTTCTAAGCAATTACGCAATTTTTCCGCAACTACTCGTACATGAGGCTCATGCATGACAGAAGTGTGAACACCAGGAAGGTAATGAATTTCCACACCACCAGCAACTACCTTACCCCAGCCCCATTCGGGGTCAGTATCTGACTCTAAACTTTGCTCGGTAGTTCGTAAAAGAGTCAATTTGTCAGGATAGATTGATGGGACATAATTCTTACGAGCCTGATCGTTAGCCAAAGCTACATCTAAAAGTCGCAGTTCTGCGAGTGAGCGTTTAATATAACGCAGGTAAAACCTATTTAACCCGCTCGCTTTTCCTAGTTCTAAATGCCAAGCTACCCTGGCCCACACATAATTTATTTGTTCTTGAATATTCATACTCAACAAATTACGGGCATGGTGCAATAGAGAGTTACTTGATTTGGCAGTTGGTCTAGCATAACCTGGCGCTGACATATCAAATATAGCCAGCAAAGCAATTTTTTCGCCCTGTGCTCGCAGTTGTTGGGCAATTTCAAAAGTTATGAGACCGCCTAAAGAAAAGCCACCGAGATAATAGGGACCTTGTGGTTGAATATGACGAATTTCTCGAATGTAGTTAGCAGCCATTTTCTGTAGGGAAGTTACCGGGGTTTGTTGTGGATTAATTCCCTGTGCTTGTAGACCATAAACTGGTTGTTCTGCATCTAAATAACAGGCTAAATCTCGATAGAAGAGGACATTACCCCAAATTGCATGAGTTAAGAATAGAGGTGGTTTAGAACCACTGGGTTTAATTGCTATGAGGGATGAGTGAGTAGCCGATGATTTTTCCTGTTGGTGATTTTCTTCTGGGCTAATTATTTGAGTTAAACCTTCAATGGTTGCTGATTGGAAAAGACTCGCTAAAGGTAAATGTTTACCCAATGTCTGCTCAATTTGCCAAAACAGTTTGACTGCTAATAGTGAGTGTCCTCCTAGCTCAAAGAAATTATCTCTAACGCCAATAGACTCAGCACCTAAAACTTGTTGCCAAATCTGCACAAGCTGACTTTCTAGTTGATTGCGAGGTGCAATAAAGGTGGCTTCTGGTTCCTGTCTAGATAATTCCGGTGCTTTGAGGGCACGGCGGTCTACTTTACCGTTTGGGGTCAGAGGTAAGGTGTCTAGTAACTCCCAGTTCGCCCATTTTTTTGGAAGTTAGAAGAAAGACTACTCAGGAGTAAAAGATTGACCATCAAGTTGAGTGTAAATACTGATGGAAAAGCCCAGTAAAGCAAGAATACGCTTCTGCAAAGGTGAAAGAGCGGTCAAGTGAGCATAAATTTCGTTTTTCACCTCAATCAACAGCAGTGTAATCTCTTTAAATGCAGCCAGAATTATTTCTGCGCTAGGTCTTGTAGTTTCGCGCTTCGGATTGCCAACATAAAGACCCGCAAGTTTTTCTTTCTCTTTTTCTAGATTGTGGCGAACCTGGAATTCTAAAAGGTTTAAAACTCGCAAACCAATAGACAGTAGTCTTATTAAACCAGTAATATGGTCTTCACGTTGTAAATATATCGGAGTCAATGAAAGAGGAAAGTTTTTCAGCCTCGCAAATCCTCGTTCCATTAAGTACTCATCTCTATAGGCACGAACTGCTTGTTTTAAACCAAATTCATTTGGATTTTTATTTGTAACGTAAACCCGCCAGCCTAACATTTGAATTTGGTGTTGAACTGCGGAATCGTCAATCTTAAAACTCATGTCAAACCATAGTTCTTCTACTATTCTAGCTTTGCGGTCTCGGTATCTTTTTTGAACTTTTTTAACTCTTTTTGTTTGAATGTCAACTTGAAATAATCCACTTGTTTGATATCTGTTGAAAATAGCTTCACATGTTTCTAACCATTCAAAGTGTGAAGTGAGCTTTTTCTTGCCACGTCGAGGCACTTTAAGTTTTTCTAGAGCATCTACTGTTTTCTGTATTCGTTCACGTAGATGTTTTTCTGCTGTTTTTTGAATCGCAAATGAGCGCACAATTAATTGTCTTTCCGACCAAGAGATTTCTTGCCCATCAATCTCTATTTCATGGATAATCTCTATTTCAAAGCCATCCGCTATATTTTTGGTTTTGGCATCTGCATATTCGTAATCTATAATTGTTAGTTCTTGTTGACCATCCCAAACTGGTTGGAGATATTTGCTTAGTTCTTCGTTAGATACTTGCTTGGCTGTTAAAGGACATAAGTAAAAATCTCCGCCCAATACTATATGAGTTCTTGTCTTTATTGATGACATTTTACAGTCACCAATATATAACAATTCTGACTTTTTTATTGTTGAACGTACTTTATCTATTGCTGGAATATATAATGGGTCATCTGCTTTTTCTCCTGACAATATTTCCGTCGCTATTGGCATTCCTAATGGGTCTAATGTCGATAGCATTATTTTCACTTGCGCCAAATCCGGACGATTGTCTTTGCTATGACCCCATTGAAATAAGCCTTCTGGGTTAACTCCACAATGACTTGAAGCCGTTGTACTATCTAAACGTACCTGTTCTGGGATAATATCGTACACCCGTAGCAAACTACTTCCTAGTTCCGACTCAAATGAAAACCAGTTTGCATCTATAGATAGGTAACGTAATACTGCTTGCAAACGGTCATCTGCCAAATCGAGCGAGCGTAAAGATTCTTCCGTAAAGCTTTTTAACGTTTCTAACCGCTTACTCACCCAACCTTGAACGTGGTTCAAACGGTGATCTGCTTGCGATAATATGTGTGTTAACCATATTACCACCACACTACCTAGATTTAATCCTTGCCAGTTTCCGTGACATGGAAAATGTTTATCGATTAGTTGTTCTACTCCCATCTGCTCCAGTTGTGTTAGCAGTAGGGGTATATCATCAACTCGTTCGTTTGTAATTCTGGGTTCAAATTCCATAAACCCGAACTTATACCTACTTAGTTCTTTTTGGAATATATCTAGAGGTATACTTTTTTGGCTAACTCAGAAAAAAATGAGCGAACCGGGAGTGACAAATCAAGACTTTCTAGAATATGTTTACAATTAGAGCATGTCTTGCTACTTGGATACCACTGGTCGATAAAGACAACCAGTTTATTCTTCTTCTTGGCAACCCATTCTAGGATTTGCAGAAACTCACCAAACGCTAAGTCTGATATTTGCCTGCCCCAAAGACGTTGCATTCCTTTGAGATTTAAAGTCTCAAAACAGAGAATATCGAACCTATCTGTTAGCTCATGAGCTAATTTCCAGAACCAATCACGCCGACGGTTGGAAATATCTTCATGCTTGCGTACTAAATTCTTTCTGGCTCGTTCTCTGTTAGATGAGCCTTTTAGCTTTTTGGAATGCCGCGAACTTGCTTTTTTAATGGCGCTTAGGGATTGCTTGAAAAATTGGGGCGATTCAATTTTAGTGCCGTCTGAGCAAGTGAGGAATGTCTTTAACCCAAAATCAAAGCCAGCGATTTTACCCGTCTTAACTTCAACTTCTGAGCTACCCTCATCAACAACCAAAACCATAAATAACTCACCTAACGGGGTGCGTTTAATAGTTAGGGTTTTGACTGTTCCCTCAATTTCTCTGGACTTCCAAAACTGGTAAACTCGACTACCAATTTTTACCCTATTTCCACCCAAAAACTTATAACCTGCCTGCTTAAGGGTGAACGATTTGTATTTCTTGACCTTCTTAAATCCTGGTGGTCTTACTCCTTTGTTATTGTGTTTGAAAAACAATTGGTAAGCTTTCTCAATGCGTTGACAAATATCTTGTGCTGCTTGAGAACCTACTGATTGCCAAAAAGAATTACGCTTTCTTAATTTGGCGATATGAGCCTGAAGTTTTGCACAGTTTAAATGCTTGCCAAACATCCGGTAATACCTTTTATGTAGAGCAATGCAATGGTTATAAATCACTCCAGCAGCGTTGATTGTGCGCTTGAGGTGTCTATTCCTTTTGTGTTCGTACAATTTAAACTTCAGTGTTTTCATGCTAGTATTATACCATAAAACGACGGCAATATGACGGCATGAAGAAATTAACAGTTCGATGCTCTAATGAAGAGTATGAAACGCTTTTGAAATACTGCGAAGAAACAGATCGCACTCAAAATGACGTACTTAGAGAGATGATCCGGAAGTTGAAGAAAAGCCGTGCTAGAAGCACGGGGCTTTAGACCCAATTTTTTGGTAAGCTCTGCTTGAGGAAGCTCCGCCATTCGCTTGTGGTTGGTGCAGGCTGGGACTTAGTAACGATATATGCGACAAGGCGCTTGTCACCAGGAATATCTTCGCGCACAGTGACTACTGCTTGTTGAACCAGGGAATGTTGAGTTATTGCAGCTTCTATTTCTCCCAATTCAATCCGGAAGCCACGAATTTTTACCTGATGGTCAATCCTTCCTAAAAATTCTATGTTTCCATCTGGTAAGTACCGTGCTAAATCTCCAGTTTTATACAGACGACTGACCGCTTCGCTACTAAATGGATTAGGTATAAATTTCTCTAGAGTTAGTTCTGGACGGTTGAGATAACCTCGCGCTAAACCAATACCACCAATATGTACCTCTCCTGCTACACCAATCGGTACAGGTTGCAGATGAGAATCGAGAATATAAACACAGCTATTGGCAATGGGACGACCAATAGTCAGCTTTTGGCTAGCATCAGTATATTCGGCCATTGTGGCGCAGACAGTGGATTCTGTTGGGCCGTAAGCATTGAAAAAGCGTACTTTCCTAGACCATTGGGCTGCTAACTCAGTTGCACAGGCTTCTCCAGCGACAATTATGGCTTGCAAGCTAGGAAGCGACTGATTTGACATGGCAGCTAATGCGGAAGGAGGTAGAGCTACGTGAGTAATTTGATACTCATTGATGGTTTGCATCAAATCACTACCTGGGAGTAATGCCTCTTTTTTGGCCAGACATAGCTTTGCACCAGAACACAATGCCATCAAGATGTCTGCAATCGAAGCATCAAAGCTAAAGGAAGCAAATTGCAGAATTCTGCTGGTTGGCTGAACATCAAATTTTTTAATTTGTGCCAAAGCTAAACTACATAGTCCCTTATGGGTCACTAGTACACCTTTGGGTTTACCTGTAGAACCAGAGGTATAAATAATATAGGCTAAGTTACTTACCTGCACGTTACTTACAGGCTCGGACTGTGGATATTGAGATATTTCTTTCCAGTCTGTATCCAAACAAATTACAGTTGCTTGATGCTCAGGCAAAAGAGTTAATAGCTGTTCTTGAGTCAGCACAATCTGCAATTGGGCATCGGACATCATGAATGCCAACCGTTCTTGAGGGTAAGCAGGATCTAATGGCACATAAGCACCACCAGCTTTGAGAACAGCCAACATTCCCACAATCATTTCTATAGAACGCTCAACACAGATACCTACAAGGACTTCGGGGACTACACCCAAGCTTTGTAAATGGTGTGCGAGTTGATTTGCCCGTTGATTCAATTGCCGATAGGTCAATTGTTGATGATGGAATACTATTGCTACTGCATCGGGTGTGCGTTCTACCTGTTGCTCAAAAAGTCGATGAATACATTGTTGGGGATAGTCAACTTGAGTATCATTCCATTGCCACAAAAGTTGATGCTGTTCGCTAGCTGTTAGTAGTGGTAATGTAGCGATATTTTGATCTGGGTGAGTCACAATCCCTACCAACAAGGTTTGAAAATGCTCAATCATCCGCGTGATGGTGGCAGCGTCAAACAAATCAGTATTGTATTGGATCTTGCCTTTGATACCTGTGGATGTTTCTAACATCTCCAAGGTGAGATCCAATGCTGCCTTGTTTAATCCTGGTAACTGCAAATCTTGGTAAGAAGTATCTTGCAGGATAAACATCACCTGGAATAAGGGATGATAGCTTAATGAACGCTCTATTTGCAGTTGTTCAACCAGTGTCTTAAAGGGTAAATCTTGATGTGCATCAGCACTAAATACTACCTGTCGCACTCTCTGGAGCAATTCCCGAAAACTAGGATTACCAGACATATCGGTACGCATGACTAGGATATTGACAAAAAAGCCAATTAACCCATCCATTTCTTGATGGTTGCGTTTGGCGATCGCAGAACCAACTAAGATATCTTCTTGTCGGCTATAGCGATACAAAAGAGTCTGGAATGCTGCCAACAAAGTTATAAATAATGTCACACCTTCTTGCTGTGAAAGCGTTTGCAATGCTTGGCTTAAATCCTGAGAGAGGGTAAAAGATTGCTCTGCACCTCTATCTCTCTGCACTGGTGGACGAGGACAGTCTGTTGGTAATTCCAGTACTGGCGGCGCAAGAGCAAGCTGCTGTTGCCAATAGTTGAGTTGCTCTTGCCCAACAGTATAATCATCATCTTGAATAGATAATGGGTGAGGTTTGCCTTCTAGAAAATCTTGATACATCCGTACTAACTCTTGCCAAAAAATATCCATTTGCCAAGAGTGCTGGGGATGGGTAACCAACAATAAGATTTGCTCTGGTGGCGCTAGCTGCAATAAACAAGCTCGCAACATCAAGCCTGATGCTAAATCGAAGGAACGTTGGCTTTCTTGTTGCAGCAGCCGTTGTACTTCTGCTTCAGATTCAGTTGTTGACACTATCAGTTCTACTAACTGTGCATCTTGAGAACTGAAATGCGATCGCAGTTGTTGATGACGAGATGCGATCGCATTCAAAGCCTGTTGCAGAATCTCTATTTTGAGGTTACCTCTGAAGCGGACTGCCCAGTGAATGTTATCGAAAGCATTACTTAGCTCTAGTATTATATTAGTATTGCTTAGAGAATTTAATATCATAATATTAATTTACTACTATCAATTATTGTTTCTATTTACATATAGGGTTTCCTAGTCTGTTGCGGTACATATTTATTTACATCCATCCTCTTCTATCAGAGGTTAATTCTTTTTTGCTGTACCTCACCAGTGTGGGAATAACTATACTTTTATTTCACCAAAGCAAACTAATAAGTTTAGAAATCTCCAAACTTATTCTTTGAAATATTTAACCTTTAAGTTTTGAAATCAGCAGTTATCTTGAGTCTGTAAAAGTTTTAGCTCTTAAAACCATAGCAGACAGAAAATTATCTTATGATATCCCTTGATTTTATGATTCTAACTAAAGGAATATTCTTTTTGGCGTAAGAGACTTCCAGAAAATAAATTATCCCATATACTCCGAGAATATTTTCTTTATCCCCCCTGCACTCCGCACTCTGAAGCCTGCCAAGAAAGCGATGGAATATTTTTTTAGTTGTAAGTCCCTAAGAGGGTGGAATTTTTTCTAATGTTCCCCAATCAGTGAGGTTTGATGCCAAACTATTGAAGCGCTCACAATTCTCAAAAAATAAATCACCAATGTGATTGGGTGTAAAATGAGAATAAAGATGGTATGCAATCACGAAAGCATTGAAAAATCAAGTTCTAAATATAGCAGCCAATCCTCATAAATCCTATGACAAATAGTTACAACCTGACTGAGTTAATAGGAATTTTGATGACAAATTCGGTTCCTTGTTCTTCTACAGAATGACAGTACAGTTTGCCCCTGTGATTGCCCACCACAATTTGATAACTAATGGATAAGCCTAAGCCTGTGCCTTTTCCTACTGGTTTGGTAGTAAAGAAGGGGTCAAATAACTTTGCTTTTACTTTTTCATCCATCCCTGAGCCGTTATCACTAATGTGAATTGAGATAGTTTTATCTGCCAATACTTGTGTAAAAATACAAATTTGAGGATGAGTTTTTTGTTGTAATTTTTGATCAGTGCAAGGTTGTTGATTGAATGTCAACTCTTCTAAAGCATCGATCGCATTGGATAAAATATTCATGAAAACCTGATTTAGTTGACCTGGGTAACATTCAACCAAGGGTAACTGACCGTAATCTTTAATTACTTCAATTTTGCCAGAGTCTGTTTGTACCTTGAGGCGGTTTTGCAGAATCAGCAACGTACTTTCAATGCCCTCATGCACATTTACTGCTTTAAACTCAGCTTCATCCAGACGCGAGAAGTTACGTAGAGATTGCACAATTCCCTGAATGCGTTCTGTTCCTACTTTCATAGAACTGAGTAGTTTGGGAAAGTCTTGTTTAAGAAATTCTAGGTCTATAACTTCCATTGCTGTCTGGATTGTTTCTGTAGAATCAGGATATTGTTGTTGGTAAAGGTCGATTAATTGTAATAAATCCTGAATGTAGCTGTGAACATAGGTGAGATTGCCGTGAATAAAGCAAACTGGATTGTTAATTTCATGAGCCACACCCGCAACCAAATTGCCTAAAGCAGACATTTTTTCACTTTGAATGATTTGCATTTGAGCCTGCTGCAATTCTTGGATGGCTTTCTCCAAATCTTGGGCTTTTTGCCGTAGCTGTGCTTCTGACTCCAGTAAAGCGGCTTGGACTTGCTTTCGCTGCGCCACTTCTTGTTCAAGTTGCTGATAAGCTTCTACTCTTGTAGCCGCTTGTTGAATTGTCTGAGCAAGAAATTGGATTTCGTTATTTGGCAATCCACTGGGCATAACAAAATGGTCAATGCTGTGACTATCAGTAACAGCTTTATTCAAACGTTGGAGTGGATGTAACACAAATCGCTGAATGATGATTGTCATCAGCACGAGAATTGCTGACATGCCAATGAGTAGGATAATGGTAGAGCGAGAGAGAGTTTGCCAAGCTTGCTGTTGTAGTTCTTTGACATCTAGAATAGCGATCGCTAACCCGCGTTGATTTACCTGACCAAATAATGTGCTGCTAAAGGGCAAAATTTCAACTAATGCTGGCTTACCATCTATCGTGATTCTGAAACTTCCTTCTAAACCTGTTTGAGAAGACTGTTTGAGCACATCAGCCAATTCTGGGTGAATTGAAGCATAAGGTGGGTTTTGTAGTTCTGCTCCACTCTTTGCTATGGTTTGTCCATTTGGACTGACGATCGCAACTTCTATCACTGTTGGCAGTGTGGCATAGTTTTGTACCACTCGCTTGATAATGCTCGTATTTCCCAGTTCGATTAATCCTTCTGTGGAAAACCCAACTCCCTGGGTAATCGATTGAGCACGTTGTTGTAGTTCCTGCTCGAGCTTTGATTGAATCAACAAGTAGTTTAATCCCAATGTAGTTAAGCCAACTGTGGCTAAAGAAAGTCCAAAACCCATCAGTAGTTGGTGGGATAAGTGATTTTTAGATAGCTGGCTCATAACTTCCATCCTGTCATGGCTTCATTGACAAGTGCAGCATTAATGTCTACATCTTGCCGAATCACTCGACCATGACGCGGATCTGCTTGCAACAATCGCACAATTTCTACCTTTGCCTGATTGAGCCGACCGTCTGCGGCAAACATCCGTCGATTTAAACTAATATCCCCTTTTTTTAACCCAGCATAATCACTGGCAAAAGACTTACCACTTTGCCCTAGTTTTTCTGCTACAGTTTCAAATACTTTTGTGGGCTGCGTTTCTACGGCGTGCATCACGTCAAACCACGCTAGCATAAATTCCTTGAGTTCTGCTTTTTTCTTTTTCATTCCACTGTTACTGGACATCAAAATATCAATCACCAGACTGTCTACTTGCTTTGTAGTGTGAATCACATTCCCCTTAATGCTCTTGGCAGTTTCTCCTAGCATTGGTTCCCACAGCACAGCCGCATCAATTTCACCTTTTCTGATTTTCTCGGCGGCTACATCATTGGAAAAATCTCGAATCTCAACTTCAGCAGGCTTGATTTGATTGGCTTTCAAGGCTTCCAGCAAAATTAAATGGTTGACAGTTCCTAGCTTTGCGCCGACTTTTTTACCGCGCAAATCTGCGACGGATTTAATTTCTGGATGGGCAACAATTCCGTCTGCTCCTGCAGAGATATTTGTTGTCATTAATACCACAGGCTGATCGTTACCGGGGTCAACTTGCATCACATCCCAGAAAGAAACAAATGCTGCATCTAGTCCACCTCGGAGTACAGCCCGACTGGAATCTTGCTGGTTATCAAATTGCACTAACTCAACTTCTAGCCCTCGCTGTTTGAAGATTCCAGATGGTTGAGCATAGCGTACAATATCAAACCCTGCCCAGCTTGTAATTCCAATCCGCAGCGGTTTAAAAGATTGGTTTTGTCCAAGACTACAGCCACTGCTCACAAAGGTAAGGCAAAAGGTGATTATAAACAAACACAACAAGGTAGGCTTGATACCTAACCTCAGCTTTTGCTTCCACCAGATACCCAATTTGCCAATAATTTGAGCAACTTTCATGACCTACAAATCCTTATCTGGGAAAACTTTACTTAAAAACAATGATTCCCAAAAATTTAGTAGACATAACGTTTGCGTTCATGCGCGGATAGGCTTGGGAACCGACGTGATCGGATAGATGCATCACTAAGTACCTAAACAAAAATATTTACAGTCATTGCGAGCGAAGCGTTCGCGTAGCGTCTCGAAGAGAAGCAATCTCAGCCCTTGCGATTGCTTCATTTCGCTTCCCTTCTCCTGACGGAGACGCTACGCGAACGGGACGCTACGCGAACGCTACATTCGCAATGACATTGTGTAATTAATTTTGTGTAACTACTTACTTCATGCCAATCACCACAAACTTAGAAGCACCGTAAGCCAGCATATTTGGCGGCCCAACAACCCCTGCATAACTTGCCATAGTGAAAAAAATAAAACCCTAATGAAAACATCTTATTTGACATACTCACCGACCTGAAGGTGCGGTGATTCTTGACGGCTCACAGCAACTAGCTACCGAAGTAGTCTGACAGTCGCTCCCCGTCCGTTTTAGGTCGTGCCGATGCCCCATGCCGACCATTTTTATATTTTGGGATGCGTTCTCATCTCTGTCGTGTTCAGTATTGCAGTTCAAGCACAGCACTGAACGAACAGACAAATCAATCTTGCCCCAGCGATACCCACAACAAGAGCAGGTTTGGCTAGTAGGTTCCCATCTGCTAATTACTCTAAAGTCCCGATTAAGCTTTTCGGATTTAGCCTCACAAAATACCCGAAATTCTCGCCAACCTTGCAAGCTAATCACTCTTGCTAACTTGCGGTTTTTAACCATCCCTGACACATTCAAATCTTCCAAAATAATAGCTTGGTTTTCACTAACTACTTTGGTTGATAGTTTGTGCAAGAAGTCTTTACGGGTATCTGCAATTTGGTTGTGTTGCTTTGCAATCTTCAACCTAGTGACTTCACGACGCTTGGAACCTTTTTGCTGCCTTGCCAGCTTGCGTTGTAGTTTACGAATTTTGCGGTCTTTCTTTGAGTAGTCGGGGCTTATTGCTTTCTCCCCATTACTCATAACGGCAAAAGTTTTGATTCCTAAATCAATACCAATGCTTTGGTTTTTGGCATCGGATTGAACAGGTTCTATCTCTACAACAAAGCTGAGAAAATAGCGGTTAGCGCAATCTTTAATAACAGTCACGCTACTTGGTGCAGATGGTAATTGTCTTGACTTTAGAGGTTTGACATTGCCAATTTTGGCTAAATATACTTCTTCTCCTTTGACTGAAAACCCACCAATTCTAAATCGCGCTGATTGCCTCTGAGTCTTCTTTTTGAATTTAGGACTACCTACCTTTTTACCCTTGCGCTTACCTTTAAGGGAATCAAAAAAATTCTTGTAGGCAACTCCTAAATCAGCAACAGATTGTTGTAATGGGATATTAGAAACATCAGACAACCATGAACGCTCATCAGTCTTTTTAGCTTGTGTAATCACTAACTTTTGCAAGTCGTTGTTACTGGGCAGTTTTTCTGACTGCTTGCAAATAGCTAGAGCATCATTCCAGACTACGCGAACACAACCAAACAACTGAGCTAAAAGCTGTTGCTGTTGGTCTGTTGGGTAGAAACGGAATTGATATCTGGCTTTCATGAATGATGTACAATTGGTCTGTGAAAATATTATACATTGGTGAGCAGCGCGTTGGGCGGGTTCCCCGACTTGTAGCGACTGCTCACCCGTTCGCGTTAGCGTCCCGTAGGGAAGGGTCTACAAGAAGTGACAAGCCAGTTTCGCAGAGAAAGACATAGCGTTACAGATTTAAAAATTCATTTGGTCTGCGTTACCAAATACCGCAGGTCTGTATTTATAAAGGACAGCCTTGAATTAATTGATAAAACATTTAGAGAAGTAGCCGAAAAGATGGATTTTCAAGTAATTGAATTCAACGGTGAAGATAACCATGTTCACGCGCTTATTGAATATCCACCTAAATTGTCTATTTCTCAAATAGTTAACGCTTTGAAAGGTGTTTCTAGTCGCAGATATGGACAAGCCGGATATAACAAACCCCACAAAGAAGCCTTGTGGAGTCCCAGTTATTTTGCTGTGTCCGTAGGAGGTGCGCCATTAGAGATCCTAAAGGAGTACATCATAAATCAAGAAAAGCCGTCGTTCTACGACGGGGCTTGTATCCCATTCTTTTGGTCAACAGTTGCTTTAAGAGATATCCATAAAACCTACGCAGACACAGAGATTATCAAAGGCATAGATCTCGACATTGGCGATCGCAACCAGGATCACGCGGTGTGTTATTTCTGCCGCACCTGTCTGGAGAACAAAGTTACAAATTTACTAAGTTGGGAACAATGATATAACGAACAAAAAATCGGAAATAGGTGAATGAAATTAACATTTGTCGGGTTTGCTGTGCTGAGTACAATTTGCTTATCTGCTGTTTGCAACAATAGTGTTTACGCCCAAGTCACATCCGATGGCACTCTCGGCACTGTTGTGAATGGTAACAATAATTACAGCATCACTGAGGGGACTCGAGTCGGCAACAATCTATTTCATAGCTTTAGTCAATTCTCTATCCTTACAGGTAGTTCGGCATCATTTGACAATCCTACTGATATTCAAAATATTTTCAGTCGGGTGAGTGGTGGTAGTATTTCTAACATAGATGGTTTAATTAGTGCCAAGGGTAGTGCTAATTTATTCTTACTCAACCCATCAGGGATTATTTTTGGGCCAAATGCCAGCTTAAATATTGGTGGTTCCTTCATCGCTACAACTGCCAATAGTATTAAATTTGCTGATGGTACAGAATTTAGTGCTGTAGATTCTGCCGCTAAACCATTATTAACAATGACTGTACCCATTGGGTTGCAAATGGGTAATCATCCCGCACCGATACAAGTCCAAGGTACAGGACATAGCCTAGATACAACCGATAGTTTTTCGCCTGTAATTCCCTATCCTAGCGCCACAAAATTACAAGTACAGTCAGGAAAAACTCTAGCATTGGTGGGTGGTAATATCAGTTTGGATGGTGCGACTCTGAGTGCCCAAACGGGTCAGATAGAATTAGGGAGTCTGGGAGGTGCAGGGTTAGTTAGTTTAGCACCGATTACTCAGGGTTATCAATTGCAATATGAGCAGGGACAAAGTTTTGCTGATATTCAACTGGCGCAAAAGTCACTATTAGATGTGAGTGGGTTTAACTCTGGTGCGGTTCAACTCCAGGGAAGAAATATCAAATTTACCGATGGTTCGGTGACTTTATCGCAGAATTACGGCAATCTTAAGAGTGGAGATATTAACGTGCAAGCATCAGATGCGATCGCACTTATTGGTACCACACCCGATGCTAAAATTTACACTTGGATTCGTGCGGATGCCTTGGGAACAGGAGACAATGCCAATATCAGTATTGTTACTCCCCGGTTGATCATGCAAGAAAGTTCAGGAATAAGTAATTTAACTTATGGAACTGCTAACGGTGGTAACATCCAGATTCAAGCCGCAGATATAGAGTTATCCGGTTTTTCACCCCTCAATCCCACTGGAGTCACAGCCATTAACACTGTCACTTTTGGAAAAGGAGCGGCTGGAGATATCTTGGTGAATGGGAATAATTTACTCATGTTTGGCGGAGCATCCTTAGTATCACTGGCATTTGGTAGTGGCTCCACTGGTCAGGTCATGATTCGCAACCAAAATACCACCGTTATGGGTGAAAATCCTTTTGGAGTGTATAGCAATATGAGTATAACTACCTTTGCTGATGGCAATGCCAAAGATTTGAGATTAGATACTGGAAACTTGCAAGTATTAAATGGTGGAGTAATTGGTTCATCTGCATTATTTATAGGTAATGGCGGTAATGTCCAAATCAATGCTAGTGAGGCGATTGCCATTAGTGGTCGTGGTAGTGCTAATAACAGTAATATCAATTCTTCTGCTGTGCGTTTAAGTCCACAATTAAGTCAATTATTGGGTGTGTCAGATATCCTCACAGCGAATGCTGGTAGTCTCAGTATTACGACACCAAAACTCACAATCACAGATGGTGGAACAGTCACAGTTACTGGTCAAGGTACTGGGAATGCGGGAAATCTGAAAATTACTGCTGATCAGATCCAGTTGCAAAATCAAGCTTTAATTGAGGCGCAAACAGAATCAGGTAATGGTGGTGATATTAGTTTGCAAGTAGGCGATGTCATCCTGATGCGTGATCGCAGTAAGATTACTGCCACAGCTGATGGTGCTGGCGATGGTGGTAATATCAACATCAATGCACCTATAATTGTTGGTTTAGAAAACAGCGATATTACTGCTAATGCTGTTCGAGGTAAAGGCGGTAATATTAACATCACTACTCAAGGAATTATTGGTTTAGAATACAGTTCGCAATTGACAGCAGAAAATAATATTACCGCCAGTTCCGAGTTCGGGGTGAATGGTACAGTTGAAGTGAACAACATTGGTGTTGACCCCAATTCGGGTTTAGTAGAATTACCCGCCAATGTTACCGATTCATCTCAACAAATTGCCAGTGGTTGTTCTAGAGACAGTGGTAGTAGTTTTGTCGCCTCTGGTAGGGGTGGTGTACCGCAAAATCCCACGCAGGAATTGAGGAGCGATCGCCCTTGGTCTGATACCCGCGATATCTCTGCGTTCCACACCACAAAACCAGCACAAGCTCAAATACCTACAACACCACAAATTCTTGTGCAAGCAACTGGCTGGCGACGTAACGCCAACGGCAAAATTGAATTAGTTGCCAATCAATCACCCACTCAGGTACAAACAGCTTTAACCTGTGCGGCGACACCTCAAATTTAACTAATCTTAACATAGTGAATGTTATAAACATTACTCAAAGGGGAAGAATATATACGGAATAAAATATAAGATATATAATATATAGTCTGATGAAATTAACTTTTGTGAGGTTTGCCGCTCTGGGTGCAATCTGCATCTGTGCTGTTGACAATCATAGTGTCCACGCCCAAGTTATTCCCGATAACAGTCTCAACACAGTTGTAACCAGTGGTAGTAATAGTTACTCCATCACCAATGGCACTCGTGTAGGCGGCAATTTATTTCATAGCTTTAGTCAGTTCTCTATCCCTACAGGTAGTTCGGCATTATTTGACAATGCCGCAGACATCCAAAATATATTTAGCCGTGTCACGGGCGGTAACATTTCCCATATTGATGGTTTAATTCAAGCTAATGGGAATGCCAACTTATTCTTACTCAACCCATCCGGGATGATTTTTGGGCCCAATGCCAGCTTAAATATTGGCGGTTCCTTTGTTGGCACAACAGCAAATAGTATCAAGTTTGCCGATGGAGTAGAATTTAGTGCCAGCAATCCCAGTGTGAAGCCATTGTTAACCATGAGTGTACCAATTGGGTTACAGATGGGGCAGAATTCCGCACCCATTCGAGTCGAAACTCACCTCACTACCGGACAAGATTTAACACTAGAAGCGGGTAGCCTAGACTTACAAGGAGAACTAATAGCAGGGAGAGATTTAACCCTCAAAGCCCAAGACACCGTAAAAATTAGGGATAATGCCACAACTCCATTTCTCGCCCAAGCCGGGAGAAACTTAACAATTCAGGGGAATCAAAGCATTGATATCTTGGCATTGAGTCATCCGGTAGCCGCACTTCAGAGTGGGGGTAATCTGAGTTTGATCAGCAACGGGAATATTTCTGGGGATGCACATTTCCTCAGTGGTGGTAATCTCTCATTTCAGACTTTAGCAGGGACTCCAGGGAAGTTTGTGAGTCTGTATGACCCGATAATTTATGCTAATGGGGATGTGGTGTTTGGTGATTACACAGGGGTGGCATTGAAGGTGGAAGCAACCGGAAGTATTGAAGGGGGTAATATTGAGATTACAGGCCCTGATGTGAGCGTTCCCAGCACTGACCCGGATTATCTGATACTCACAACTGAGCCGGCGGCGATTTTGCGGGCAGGGGTGGCATCAGTACCGACATCGAATTTGCCACAATTAGGCTTCACGACGGGGACAGTGGCAGGTTTGCCACCAGGAAGTATTAGGGTAAGCAGTATCAAGACATCAAATACAACAGGGGGAAATGGTGGTGCAATTACCCTGAATGCTGCTGGGGATATTGTCACAGGAAACTTAGATTCCTCGGCTTTGTTGTATTTTGGGAATAGTGGCAATGGTGGCGATATCAAGCTGTTCGCTAATGGCAATATCTCGATTAATGGCAATGTGAACTCATCTTCTCTTTCATTCCTTACAAGTGGGAGTGGCGGCGATATTACCCTCACTACCACTAACGGCAATCTTTCTGTCAATGGCGGTCTAGATTCATCAGTATTTGGACTCAATCAAGGAGGGAATGGCGGCGATATTACCCTCACTACCACTAACGGCAATCTTTCTGTCAATGGCGCATCTTCATCCCTGTTGACCTTTTATGGTACAAGTGGCAATGGCGGCAAGATAATTCTTTCCACGACCAATGGCAACCTCTCCAGCCAGCGCAGTTTATTGTCTTTTTCCAGCTCAATATTCGGGAAGAGTGGTAATGGCGGCGATATCGCCCTCACTGCAACCAATGGCAACCTCTCCAGCCAGGGCCGAATGGAATCAACGGCGAGGAATGGTAGCAAAGGCGGCGATATCACTCTAACTGCAATCAATGGCAAACTCTCTAACCAAGCCGAGTTGTCATCCCTGTCCCACTCCTTAACGGGTAATAGTGGTAATGGCGGCGATATCATCCTGACTGCAATCAATGGCAACCTCTCTAACCAGAGCAATTTAAACTCATTCTCCTACTCAGCAGTAGGGAATAGCGGTCAGGGTGGTGATATCGCCCTGACTGCACAAAACGGGGATATTTTGGGCAACGGCAGTAACTTGTATAGTTTTAGCGTTGCGCCCCAAGGAACTGCAAACAATGGTGGTTCTGTAAGATTAGATGCTCTAAACCAGATATCTGGATTGACAGTAGTAACAACATCTTCTGCTGCTGAGGCAGGGATGGTGTCGATTTTGGGACAGGGCGATTTGGCGATCGCTGATCTGGCAATCCAAACAAGTAAACCAATCACCATCAGAACCGCATTAACAGGCACAATCAACATTCCGGCTGATGGCAAAGGGCGATCAGGTGATGTCAACATTAGTAGTGCGGGGAACCTTACTCTAACTAACACCCTAATTGAAAGCGATACCAAAGGTAGGGACTCCGCCGGTAATGTCACCCTTACCAGTCCTGGTTTAACGACATTGAATAATAGTCAAATTTTCACCACTACAAAAAGTACTGGACAAGCTGGAGATGTCAATGTCACCACAAATCGCCTCTCCTTCCTCAATGGTAGTTCTGTTAACTCCTCAACATCTGCCAGTGGCAATGCGGGAGATATTATATTTAATGTGCCTAACACTGTAGAACTTGACAATAGTAAAATCTCAGCTAGTACCAGTGGTAGTGGCAAGGGTGGAGAAATTGCCCTGAATACAGGTACTTTACAACTCAACAATCAAAGTATCATCTCCAGCAACACCACAGGTATTGGTAATGCCGGTGCAATTGATGTCAAAGCTAACGCGATCGCACTTAATCAAAGCAACATTACTAGTCAATCCTTATCTGAAAGTGGCGATGCGGGAAATATCAAGCTTCAGGCAGCTAACACCGTAGAACTTAACAATGGTACAATCTCAGCCAGTACAAGTAGTAGTGGCAAGGGTGGAGAAATTGCACTCAATACAGGCAATTTACGACTAAATAATCAAAGTATTATATCCAGCAACACCACAGGTATTGGTAATGCCGGTGCAATTGATGTCAAAGCTAACGCGATCGCACTTAATCAAAGCAACATTACTAGTCAATCCTTATCTGAAAGTGGCGATGCGGGAAATATCAAGCTTCAGGCAGCTAACACCGTAGAACTTAACAATGGTACAATCTCAGCCAGTACCAGTGGTAGTGGTAAGGGTGGTGAAATTACACTGGATACAGGCACTTTACAACTCAGCAATCAAAGTATCATCTCCAGTAACACCGCAGGTATTGGTAATGCAGGCGCAATTGATGTTAAAGCTTCGGCGATCGCACTTAATCAAAGCACTATTAGTAGTCAATCTTCAGGTGTTGGTGACAGTGGTACAGTGAAATTTAACACTGGGACTTTAGATTTGATTGACAATGCGATTGTTTCCACCGCCTCATCCCAATCAGGAAAAGCGGGTAACTTAAATATTACCGCAGGCGATCGCATTAACTTACAAACTGGTTCACAAATTACCAGTCGCAGCACGGGAACAGGTAATGGTGGAACTGTGGAGATGAGTGGGCGGACGCTGATTCTCAAGCAAGATGCTCAAATTAGCACCTCTACTGTTGCTAGTGATGGCGGTAACTTAGTGTTAAATCTGTCTGATTTTTTGCTGATGCGCGATCGCAGTCTCCTGAATGCCGAAGCTGGCACTACAGGCGATGGTGGTAACATTAGCATCAATACTCCCTTTATCATTGGCTCTGGCAATAGTGATATTATTGCTAACGCTGTACGCGGTCGTGGGGGCAACATTAACATCACCACTAATAGCATCCTCGGTTTAGATTACCGCAACCAACTAACTTCCAACAGCGATATTACTGCCAGTTCCGAATTCGGTGTGAATGGCACTGTGCAGATCACCACACCTAACATCAATCCCAATTCTGGCTTAAGTCAACTACCCGCAAATGTGACTGATCCATCTCAACAAATTGTCAGTGGTTGTGCAGATACCAGTGGTAGTAGTTTTGTCGCCACAGGTAGGGGTGGAATACCGCAAAATCCAATGCAGCAGATTTGGGGCGATCGCCCTTGGTCTGATACCCGCGATATCTCTGCGTTCCACACCACAAAACCAGCACAAGCTCAAATACCTACAACACCACAAATTCTTGTGCAAGCAACTGGCTGGCGACGTAACGCCAACGGCAAAATTGAGTTAGTTGCTAATCAATCACCGACCCAGATACAACCAGCCTTAACCTGTGCTGCTATAACTCAAAATTAATTACCGTTACCAAACTTAGCAGACTGGGAACAATAGATACGTCATAAAAACAAGAACTGGACTATGAAATTTACTTTTGTCGGGTTTGGGATTCTCAGTGCAATCTCTGTTTCTGCTGTTTGCAACAATAGTGTTTACGCCCAAATCACACCCGATGGCACTCTCGGCACTGTTGTAAATGGTAGTAGTAATTACAACATTACTGAGGGGACTCGTGTCGGCAAAAATTTATTTCATAGCTTTAGTCAGTTCTCCATCCCTACAGGTAGTTCGGCATCATTTGACAATCCTACTGATATTCAAAATATTTTCAGTCGGGTGAGTGGTGGTAATATTTCCAACATAGATGGTTTAATTAGTGCCCAGGGTAACGCTAATTTATTCTTACTCAACCCATCAGGGATTATTTTTGGGCCAAATGCCAGCTTAAATATTGGTGGTTCTTTTATTGCTACAACAGCCAATAGTATTAAATTTGCTGATGGGGCAGAATTTAGTGCTGTTCCAAGTGCGGGTAAACCTTTGCTGACAATGAGTGTACCTGTGGGTTTACAAATGGGTCAAAATTCGGGGGGGATTACTGTCGAGGACTTAGGGCATCGGATAACAGGTGGGGTTCTTACAGCTTTAGATCGCACTCAGAATCTTACAGGGTTACAAGTTAATGCAGGCAATACCTTAGCATTAATCGGTAATGAGGTAAATTTCTCAGGTGGGATTGTGGCAACCAACGGAGGTGGACATCTAGAAGTAGGAAGCGTGCAACAGGGTGAAGTCAGGCTTAATCCCAGTATGACAGGATGGAAAGGAGATTATTCCCAAGTCGAGAAATACAATAATATCGATCTAGGGCAACAATCTCTCGTAGATGCCAGTGGTAGCAATAGCTCAATTCAAATCCAAGGAAAAAACATCAACTTGAGCGCAGGCTCGGCTGTCGTGCTGCAAAACCTGGGGGAACAATCACAAGGAATTACTATTCGCGCTACAGGGTCTTTGAATTTAACAGGTAACACCTCAGACCAAAAACTAGGCAGTATGATCCTAATTGATAATTTGGGAACAGGTTTACCAGGAGATATTTTGATTGAGGCGAATCAACTTTCTCTACAAGATGGCGGAGGGATTTGGAATAGGCCATTTAACACAGCCGATAGTGGGAATATTACTGTCAATGTTAAAGGATTGATTGACTTGAATGGCTTTGTCCGTGCCAATCCGTCTATCCCCACATCGATTAGAACAAACACCTCTAGATCCAGTAATGCAGGTGATGTTTTTGTTTCTACCAGTAACCTCAGAATTAGGAATGGGAGTGTTATTTCTTCTTCGACTCTAGGGTCGGGACAGGCTGGAAGCGTAAGGGTTATTGCCACAGAGCAGATCGAAATCCTTGGTAATAACCCTATTTCACAAGTACCCAGTTCAATTGCTTCGTCAACACGTTCGACGGGTAATGCAAATAGCAATCTGGTGAATACATCCAGATTAATTATTCGAGACGGAGGATTTGTGGGATCTAACACTCTCGGTCAGGGTTCAGCAGGAAGTGTGACGATTAATGCTTCAGATTTTATTGAGGTGAGTGGTCGCGCATTAGGATCGATTACATCGAGTCGTATTCTTTCCAGCGCGGAAATTATCGACGCTGCTAATCGAGCCATTTTTGGACAACAAGACATTAGCACTGGTGATGCAGGTGCTTTGACGATTAACACGCCATCATTACGGGTTACTGATGGTGCATTGATCACGGTGAAAAGTGATGGAACTGGCAAAGCGGGAGATTTACAGATTAATGCTCAGGCAATTTTTCTGAACAACCAAGGTAGTATCTCTGCCTCAACAGCCTCTGGTAATGGGGGAAATATTCACTTGAATCTACAAAATTACCTGCTGATGCGTCATGGTAGCTTCGTTTCTGCCACTTCTAAGGGTGCAGGTAATGGTGGTAATGTGTCGATTAACTCACCTGCGATCGCGGGATTAGAAAATAGCGATATCATTGCCAATGCTGTTCAAGGTCGTGGTGGCAATATTAACATCAATACTCAAGCTATTTTCGGATTGCAAGGGAGCAACCAATTGACAAGCGCAAGTGATATTACTGCTAGTTCTCAATTTGGGGTAAATGGTACAGTTAATATTAATAATTTTGGTGTTGACCCCAATTCTGGTTTAGTAGAATTGCCAGTAAATTTTACCGATCCATCTCAACAAATTGCCAGTGGTTGTTCTAATAATACTGGTAGTAGTTTTATTGCTACCGGTCGCGGTGGAACACCACAAAGTCCAAATCAAGATGTGAGGAGCGATCGCACTTGGTCTGATGTGCGCGATATCTCTGCATTCCACACCACAAAACCAGCACAAGCACAAATACCAAAATCACCAGCAACACTTGTCCAAGCTACCTCTTGGCGACGTAATGCCCAAGGCAAAATTGAATTAATTTCCGATAAATCTTCTGTGAATTTGCAACCATCATTAACTTGTGCGGCTGTTCATAAAAGCTGAAAAAACTCACCATAACATTACACAGCCACCCCAATAGCAAACTTCACCTTGGGAAAACTAGACGCAAGGTAAATAATTAAAAGTTTGATTGATGAAAGTAACTTTTGCTAACTTAGGTTTAATTGGTGCAGTCTACATCTTGGTGATTGGCAACAGCCATGTTCAGGCGCAAGTCACGCCTGATGGTACTCTCAGTACTCTTGTGTCTGGAAGTAATAGTTACAACATCACTGGCGGGACTGTTGTTGGCAATAATTTATTTCATAGCTTTCAGCAATTCTCTATCCCTACAGATGGTTCTGCATTCTTCAACAACGCTTCAGATATTCAAAATATTTTTAGTCGAGTTACTGGTGGTAATATCTCAAATATCGATGGTTTAATTAAAGCTAACGGTAGTGCAAACTTATTTTTAATCAACCCCGCCGGGATTATTTTTGGGCAAAATGTCACCTTAAATATTGGCGGTTCATTTGTAGCGACAACAGCTAATAGCATTAAATTTGCTGATGGGGTTGAATTTAGTGCGGTAGATCCTGCCGCTAAACCGTTATTAACAATGAGTGTACCCATTGGCTTACAATTCGGGCAAGGTTCAGCCACCATCACCAACCGTGCTGATCTTTCGACGAATCAGGGTTTAACCTTAGCTGCTAATGCAGTCCTGAGTAGCGGTGCGATCGCGGCTCCCAATGGCGCAGTGCAGATTCAAGCCACCACTGGCGATGCCCAGTTACAAGCGATCGCTGCTCGTAGTGTAGACATCACCGCGAGTGGCAATGTCACCGTTGGTGCGGTGAGTACGAATAGCTCAACTGATAACGGTGGACTGGTTACTATTCAAGCTGGTCGGGGAATAACCGTAAATGGTACTATTAATACAGGTTCTACTGCGGCGATCGGCAACGCTGGTAATGTCTCCCTAGCTTCTGGTGGCGACCTCACCCTTCAATCCATCAATGCTTCTGTGGGAGCGCGTTCTGGTAGCACCAAAACCGACGGCAACGGTGGAACTATCAATTTGCAAAGTGGCAATCATCTTCTCATCCAAGACGGCGCGACAATTGAGACTCGAAATAGCCGGAATCAGGGCGTTGGCAATAGTGGCGCTGTGAACATTGTGACGCGATCGCTGAGTCAATACGGTACGGTCTTCACCGATACCAGGGGCAGAGGTGATGCGGGAAAAATTACGGTGCAAGCTGACGATCTGATTTTTATCCAAGGCAAAGAAGGAGGGACTCGTTCGGGATTTTCGGCGGTGGTAGATCGGGGCGCGCGCGGTAATGCCAACAACATTGCAATCAAGGCTAGAGCCTTGACGATGCGAGATGTCACCCTGTTATCAACTAACACCTTTGGGATGGGTAATGCCGGTCATATTGATATTCAGATAGACGAGTTAATTTCCTTGTATGGACGGGTCAATATCTTCTCCAATGTGGAAAGCGGCGCGATCGGCAATAGTGCTGGAGTTAGTGTGCAAGCAGGCTCTCTTACCGCAGAATTTATTGACTTCACTAAAGTCCCCAATATTTTCTCATCCGTACTGGGCGAAGGCAAAGGTGGCAACATCAACCTTCAGGTACGCGACTCGATTTCTCTGAGTGGTGCTAGAATTCGCGCCCTTGTAGATGGAAATGGCAAAGGAGTAGGCGGCGATATTGATATTCGGGTGGGCGGTGCGCTCTATGCCAACAATAATACTCTGATCAACACCCGCGCCAGCACTTTTGGTAAAGCCGGAAATATCAATATTCAAGCCGACTCGATCACCTTAGACGGGGTACTCCCCGCCGAGGGATTTCCCACAACCATCAACACCTCAACCCGCAGTCCCAATGCTGGCGGTCAGATCACGCTGACGAGTCGAACATTTTCCCTCTTGAATGGTGCGCGTCTGGACACCAACACTTTAAATTCTGGAGATGCTGGTGATGTAACGATTCAAGCTAGCGAATTTGTATTGTTAGATGGCGCGGAGAAGACTGATCCCGCCTTATTTATCTCTGGAAAACGCAATATTTCCGAGGGTCGTCTACCCAGTGTGATTCAGAGCGAAGTTCAGGGGGCTAACACCACTGGCAATGGTGGTGATATCAAAATTCAAACGCCTGTGTTAATTGTTAGCAATGGGGCTTACATTAGTTCTAGTTCCAAAGGTCAAGGCAATGCAGGCAATATTGAGATTATTTCCGATGCAGTGACTTTTGCGGGAGTTGCTCCCTCACCCCTGCTCAACGGCGATCCAAACCCAAATTTTCCCAGTGGTGCGTTTAGCCTAGCGACAGTAAACGGCAACGGCGGCAATATCACCATTAAGTCCACTGAGTCAGTGTCGATTAACAACAATGCTCAATTGTCCGTGAGTAGTAGTGGGAAAGGGAGTGCGGGAAACTTAGATATTCAGACCAACCAGTTGCAACTCAATCAAGGCAGCCTCCAAGCAGAAGCAGTTGCGGGCAGCCAAGGCAATATTTTCATCGCCTCCGACGTGCTGTTGATGCGTCAAGGTAGCCAAATCACAGCCAACGCCAAGGAAAATGCCAACGGAGGCAACATCACAATTGATGCACCTATCATCTTGGGCTTAGAAGACAGTGATATTATCGCCAATGCTGTACAAGGTCGAGGAGGCAATATTGAAATCTCTACCCAGGGAATTATCGGCTTAGAATATCGTTCGCAACTAACACCAGAAAATGATATTACCGCCAGTTCACAGTTTGGGGTGAATGGTACAGTAGAGATTAATAACGTTGGTGTTGACCCCAATTCTGGTTTAGTGACATTGCCAGAGAATTTAACCGATCCATCTCAAAAAATAGCTACAGGCTGTGCAGATATCAATAATAGCAGTTTTATCGCCACAGGTAGGGGTGGAGTATCACAAAATCCTATGCAGGAAGTGAGGAGCGATCGCACTTGGTCTGATGTGCGCGATATCTCTGCATTCCACACCACAAAACCAGCACAAGCTCAAATATCTACAACACCACAAAATCTTGTGCAAGCAACTGGCTGGAGACGTAACGCAATGGGCAAAATTGAGTTAGTTGCTAATCAATCACCTAGTCAGGTACAAACAGCCTTAACCTGTGCGGCGACACCTCAAATTTAACTAATCTTAACATAGAAAATGTGATAAATATTACTCAAACGGGAAGGATATATACGTAATAAAATATAAGATATTAAGATATAGTCTGATGAAATTAACTTTTGTGAGGTTTGCCGTTCTGGGTGCAATCTGCATCTGTGCTGTTGACAATCATAATGTTCACGCCCAAGTAACTCCCGATAACAGTCTCAACACAGATGTAACCAGTAGTAGTAATAGTTACTCCATCACCAACGGCACTCGTGTAGGCAACAATTTATTTCATAGCTTTAGTCAGTTCTCTATCCCTACAGGTAGTTCGGCATTATTTGACAATGCCGCAGACATCCAAAATATATTTAGCCGTGTCACGGGTGGTAACATTTCCCATATTGATGGTTTAATTCAAGCTAATGGTAACGCCAACTTATTTTTACTCAACCCATCCGGAATTATTTTTGGGCAAAATGCCAGCTTAAATATTGGCGGTTCATTTGTAGCGACGACAGCAAATAGTATTAAATTTGCCGATGGAGTAGAATTTAGTGCCACGAATCCCAGTGTTACGCCTTTGTTAACAATGAGTGTGCCGATTGGCTTGCAAATGGGTAGTAATACACAACCAATTCAAGTCAGTGGAAAAGGTAATGATGGGATTGTCCCGATCAATAATTTAGGAATAATCGGCAGTCCGACAAAGACCATTGCCTTAGTTGGTGGAGATATTAACTTGACAAGGGGTGTAATTACTGCACCAGCCGGTCGAATTGAAATCGGTGCTGTCGGAAGTGGGACAGTTAATTTAATCTCCACACCCACAGGATTACAGCTAGATTATGCACAAGTGCAAGATTTCCGCGATATTAACTTTACACAACGTTCCTCCTTGTGGAATCCTCATCCTGTAGGTAATCCATTTGGTGGGATTCAAGTAGTAGGGAGAGATATTCGCCTCGACCAATCACAAATTGCTGGTGCAATTGTTGGTAGTGGGCAGGGTAGTAATATTACCGTGAATGCAGAGCGATCGCTGTTTTTGGGTGGAATTAATGCCAATGCTTTTGCTCCCAGTGCTTGGATTGTGAATCAGGTGGCGCAGACAGCAACGGGAAATGGGGGAGCAGTCAAGATTCAAGCCGGACAGTTGACTTTAAAAGATGGTGCAGCGATTGAAACCTTGAGCCTGGGTAGGGGAGCAGCAGGTAAGGTAGAGGTAAAAGCAGATACAATTGCTATGAGTGGGACTGTTGCTGTCAAATCTCCTTTATTACCAACAGGAACTAGCAGTAGCCGTATTGCTAGTCAAACTTACGCATCAGGAAATGGAGGAGATGTGAATGTAGTAGCGCGTCAATTGCATCTGCAAGAAAGTGGCGTAATTACAACGGTTGTCTTTCCTAGTGCAACTGGGCGTGGGGGTGATATTTCCGTCAAGGTAGCAGAAGAGATGAAGGCGATATCAGCTCATCCGATCAGTTTTACTCCTAGTGGAATTAATGCTTATACATCAGGGACTGGTAATAGTGGCAATATCCACGTCTCTATAGGGAAATTACAGCTTTCAGATGGAGGGGATATTTTTACGTCTGCTATCCGGTTGGCGAGAATACCTGGGACGGGTAGTGGTAATGCGGGTGATGTCACAGTAGTAGCACAGCAATCCATAGACATGGTAGGTGTACACCCACTCTTACCAACAGTGGCTAGTGGTATCGGTAGCTTTACCACAGGTTCTGGGCATGGGGGTAATGTGTCTGTGACTACTCCAAATTTGACAATGCAGGCTGGAACTGTGTTGTCGGCGAGCAGCTTACCAGTGTTTGGCATATTTGGCGATGCTAAACAGTCCAATAATTTAGGAAATAGTGGTAATGTCAGTGTGAATGTGGCAGAACGCCTGATCATCACTGGCATCAATCAGTTTACTCAAGCTCCAACTTTGATCGGCAGTCTGACATTAGGCAATGGGGAAGCAGGTAATGTGACGATTCAAACCAATCAATTAGTTATCCACAATGGTGCATCAATCAACACCAGCACCCAAGCCACAGGCAATGCAGGGGCATTAATTATCCAGGCAAATGATATTTTAATAGAGGGGCAAAATGTCTTCAGTTCTTCCATTGCTGCCAGTGCGCCCATTGTCAATGAGACTGCCAGACAATTTTATGGTTTACCAGATGCTCCTACGGGTAATGCAGGTAGATTGAGCATTACAACCAACAGCCTCAAAGTCCGTGATGGTGCTTACATCAACCTAACCAACTCTGGAACAGGTAATGCGGGACAGTTAAGCATCCAAGCAGAGCAAATTTCTGTGGAAAATAGTCGTATTCGAGCAGCTACTGCCTCTGGGCAAGGTGGCGATATCAATTTAGATGTTGCAGACTTTCTCTTGCTTCGTAATGGCAGTACAATCACGACAGAAGCGGGCGGTAATGGCAACGGTGGCAATATTACCATTAATGCTCCTCTCATCGTCGGATTAGAAAATAGTGATATTGTTGCTAATGCCTTTCAAGGCAATGGCGGCAATATTGACATTACCACTCAGGGAATTATTGGTTTAGAATATCGTTCACAACTGACCAGTGAAAATGATATTACTGCTAGTTCAAAGTTTGGGGTGAATGGCACAGTAGAGATTAATAATGTTGGTGTTGATCCCAATTCGGGTTTAGTTGAACTACCCGCGAATATTACCAATACATCCCAACAAATTGCTACTGGATGCGCTGATACAAGTAGTAGTAGTTTTGTCGCCACCGGCAGGGGGGGAATACCACAAAATCCGACGCAAGATGTGAGGAGCGATCGCACTTGGTCTGATACTCGTGATATCTCTGCATTCCACACCACACAACCAGTACAAGCCCAAATACCTACACCTCCACAGGTGCTTGTGCAAGCGACTTCTTGGCATCGTAACGCCCAAGGTAAAATCGAGCTTGTTGCTGCAAAATCTCCCACATCTATGCAACCATCATTAACCTGTGCAGCTATTCCCAAAAATTAATTAAGGATTGCTGAAAGTTACTAATTTTACCAATAGGGCAAAACTAGATACACACTAAAAATTATTAATGAGTAATGAAAGTAATATTTGCTGGCTTAGGCTTAATTGGTGCAATCTTCGTATCTAATATTTATAACAGTAATGTTTACGCTCAAGTAATTCCTGATAGCACTCTCAATACATCTGTCACCGAGACTAATAACTATAACATCACCAACGGCAGCCGTGTCGGCAATAATTTATTTCATAGTTTTAGCCAATTCTCCGTTCCTAGCAACGGTTCAGCCGTTTTCAATAATGCCACAGATATCCAAAATATTTTTAGTCGCGTAACTGGTGGTAACGTTTCCAACATTAATGGTTCCATCCGCGCCCAAGGTAATGCCAATTTATTTTTAATCAACCCTGCCGGAATTATTTTTGGGCAAAATGCCAGCTTGAATATTGGTGGTTCATTTATAGGAACGACAGCCAATAGTATTAAATTTGCTGATGGAATTGAATTTAGTGCAGTGAATACTTCTGGTACATCCTTGTTGACAATGAGTGTACCAATTGGCTTGCAGATGGGACAAGTACCCGCAAATATTACTGTTCAAGGTACAGGATCTGCCTTAATTATCGGTAACAGTCAGGCTCCTGTAATTCGCGTTCCTAGCCCAACCAAATTACAAGTACAGCCTGGAAAAACTCTAGCACTGGTGGGTGGTAATCTGAGTTTAAATGGAGCTACCCTCAGTGCTGAACAAGGGCAAATAGAATTGGGTAGTTTAGGCGGTACCGGATTAGTTAGTTTAGTCCCCACTACTCTAGGCTATACATTGGAGTATGAGAATGATCAAAGTTTTGCTGACATTCAACTCATGCAGAAATCTCTTTTAGATGTCAGTGGTTTCAATTCCGGTTCTGTTCAAGTTCGGGGTAAAGAGATTCAATTTAGCGATCGCTCACTGATTTTGGCACAAAATTTCGGTAATCTCCCTGGTGGCAACTTGCATCTTCAGTCATCCGCCGGAATTGATCTGACTGGTGCATTCAGCGGGATTCGGAGTGAAAACGTTGGCGTGGGTACTGGCGGGAATATCAGCGTCATTACTCCTCGATTAAGCATCCAGGAGGGAGGGCTATTAAGTAGCAATACTTATGGAGCATCTGCCAGTGGCAATATTCAGATCGATGCCACAAAACTAGACATATCTGGCTTCTCGCCCCTCAATTCAAATGGTAGTGTTATTAATACCAGTACATTAGGTTCTGGTAATGCTGGTAATATCTCCGTCAGTGGCGATAGTTTACTTATATCCGATGGTGGCGGACTCTCTTCAATATCGCGCGGTATTGGTTCCAGTGGTGAGGTGATGATTCGCAACCAGGATACTATTGTGCAGAGTAGCAGTAATTCCATCCTCAACACCAGAATTAGCTCAACCACCTTCAGCACTGGCAATGCTAAAACCTTGACGCTGGATACTGCTAGATTACGATTGATTAATGGGGGAACAATTGGTACAAGTTCATTTTTTGTCGGTCATGGAGGAGATATTCGGATTAATGCCACAGAATCTATTCAAGTTAGTGGTCGCAATCAGATAAATCCGAGCGCCATTGCCTCCTCTAGCACGCGTCTAAACCCAGCATTACAAAAATTATTCGGCATTCCTAATAATAATCTGACTGCTGATGCAGGTACAGTAAGTATCACAACGCCCTACCTATTACTAAAGGATGGCGGAACTGTGAGTGTGACCAATCAAGGTAGTGGCAATGGTGGGAGCATCAATATCACCGCAAATACTATCCAATTAAAAAATCAAGCTGTGTTCGAGGCACAGACAGCATCTGGTAATGGTGGTAACATTGGGTTACAAGTTGGCAAATTGTTACTATTGCGCGAGAGTAGCCAAATCACTGCAACAGCCCAAGGTAATGGGAATGGGGGTAATATTAGTATTGATGCACCCATCCTGGTGGGATTAGAAAACAGTGACATCATTGCCAACGCCGTGCAAGGAAAGGGTGGCAACATTGCCATTACAACTCAAGGAATTATTGGTTTAGAGTTCCGTAATACCCTGACTCCCAGAGTTGACCTGACCAATGACATTACTGCTAGTTCTGAATTTAACGTCAATGGCACAGTAGAAATTAATAACCTTGGTGTTGACCCCAATTCTGGTTTAGTGACATTACCAGCAAATGTCAGCGATTCATCGCAGCAAATCGCTAGTGGTTGTTCTAATAATACTGGTAGTAGTTTTGTCGCTACAGGGCGGGGTGGAATCCCACAAAATCCCACGCAAGATGTGAGGAGCGATCGCACTTGGTCTGATGTACGCGATATCTCTGCATTCTACAAAACTGGTAATGTGACTGCCCAAATACCGACAACACCACAAGTTCTTATACAGGCTACTTCCTGGCATCGCAACGCAATGGGCAAAATTGAATTGGTTGCAGATAACTCTCCCAATCAGATGCAACCAGCATTAACCTGTGCTGTTGTTCCTAAAATTTAATCATGTTATTGTTCATACCTTTATGGGAACTTTAACTCTAACGAGTTCAATTAAGGTATTCGTGATGAGAATTAACTACAAAGAATCAAATCTCTGGTTTCAATTGTTGTTAACAGCCTTGACCACTGGCTTGTTCACTTGGGACATATCATCAGCCTTGGCTCAGGTAACATCGGATGGCACAACTAACACTACTGTCAACGCCAATGGAAATGATTTTTTTATTCTCAATGGTATTGAGAAAGGAAATAATTTATTTCACAGCTTCAGTAATTTCTCAGTACCGACAGGTGGCAGTGCCACCTTTGATTTAACCAATACGCCAAATATTATAACGATATTTAGCCGAGTCACAGGTGGTAATGTTTCTAATATAGACGGGTTAATTCGGACGCTCAGTAGCAATAATAACCCAGTCAGTTTATTTTTGATGAATCCTTCGGGGATTATATTCGGGCCAAATGCCAGCCTAAATATCGGTGGTTCCTTCGTCGGAACAACAGCAAGTAGTATTAAATTTAGCGATGGAACAGAATTTAGTGCAGTCAATTCCACTGAAGCACCGTTGTTAACCATGAGTGTACCCGTGGGGTTGCAAATGGGGCAGAATCCAGGAAAAATTACTGTAGAAGGGAATGGACATCGCCTGACTAGCGGAATTTTTACCCCGGCAGATCGCAGCAATAATCCTATTGAGTTACAAGTAGAGATAGGCAATACACTGATGCTCATCGGTGGTGCAGTTAATTTTTCCGGTGGGATTGTTAGCACTAATGGAGGTGGACATCTAGAAGTAGGGAGTGTGAGCGAGAGTCAAGTCAAACTCAAACCTACTATTACAGGATGGCAGGGAGATTATTCAGCAGTACAAAAATTCAACAATATCCACCTTGCAAACCAATCGCTGCTTGATGCCAGTGGTAGCAATGGCTCGATTCAACTGCAAGGGCGAAATATCAACTTGAGCGATGGTTCTGCGATTTTGCTGCAAAACTTAGACGCACAAACTTCTGGCGGAATTACACTCAAGGCAACTGAGTCCCTGAATCTCACGGGGAATATCACCGATGGCAGTATTGGAAGTATTATCCAAAGTGATAATTTAGGAACGGGTCAAATAGGTGATATAACCATCTCTGCCAAACAGCTATCCATCCAAAATGGTGGACAAATCGCTACCAAGATATTTAATCAAGGCTCTGGTGGCAATATTAAAGCCAATATTGCAGACTTAATCGTTTTAGATGGTTTTGCCCCCAGCAATGGTAACAAGTCTAGTTTGGCAACATACACATTGAGTTCTACCCATGCAGGCAATCTTACAGTCTCATCTGGCAACGTCAAGCTTTTGGATGGAGCTATTTTCTCTGTCACCGCAGGTGCAGGAAAAAGTGGGATAGTGCAAATTAATGCAAAAGATCTAATCGAAATAGCGGGAAACAACCCTATCACACTTTCACCAACTACCATAGGTTCATCAACGGTAAGTTCTGGCAATGCCGATGATACATTAATCAACACATCCAGATTAGTGGTTCGAGATGGGGGATTTCTAGGGTCTACTACCCTGACTACTGGTTCGGCTGGTAGTGTCATAATTAACGCTTCTGAGTACGTGCGTATTCAGGGTACAGCCGCAGGTTCAGTATTACCGAGCCGCATTGTTTCCAATGCCGAGATAGCCGATCCCATCACTCAAGCTGTCTTTGGATTCCCTCCCTTTCCCAAAGGTGACGCAGGTTCTCTCACTATTAACACACCTTCATTGCAGGTCAAAGATGGGGCATATGCATCTGTGCGAAACGAGGGACTCGGTAACGCGGGGGATTTGCGAATTAACGCTAACTCGATTTTTCTAGATAACCAAAGTAGTATCACTGCATCAACCGCCTCTGGAAATGGCGGAAATGTCGGATTAAGTTTGCAAGATTATCTGTTAATGCGGCATGGTAGCTTTATTTCTGCTACTGCTGCGAGTACAGGGAATGGTGGGAACTTGTCAATTAATGCACCTGTGATTATTGGGTTAGAAAACAGCGATATCATCGCCAATGCTGTTCAAGGTCGTGGTGGCAATATTGACATCTCCACACAAGGTGTTATTGGTCTAGAGTTTCGCAATACCCTGACTCCTCGCACAGACCAAACAAATGATATCACTGCTAGTTCCCAGTTTAATGTCAACGGCACAGTAGACATTAATAATATTGGTGTTGACCCTAATTCTGGCTTAGTTGAATTACCTGCAAATGTAACTGATTCATCTAAGCTTATTGCTACAGGTTGTTCTAATAACAATGGGAGTAGTTTTGTCGCCACAGGTCGGGGTGGGATACCAGAAAATCCCACTCAAGAAGTGAGGAGCGATCGCACTTGGTCTGATACCCGTGATATATCTGCGTTCCACAAAACACAATCAGTACCAGAGCAAATACCTACGAAACCACAAGTTCTTGTGCAAGCAACTGGCTGGCGACGTAACGCCAACGGCAAAATTGAGTTAGTTGCTAATCAATCACCTAGTCAGGTACAAGCAGCATTAACCTGTGCTGCAGTTGCTAAATAATATAATTAGGTATTCAATTACAGAGTCTTTAAACTCAAGGATATTGCTATGTCCTCCAGTGAATTTAGTTTAGCGAAAGCCAAACAAGTTTTTGGTTTAACTACATTTATTTAGTATCAACATTAATAAATGGAAGAATTAATGCAACTCAGTCATCAATTAGCAATTGCAGCCGCCAATAATATCGATACGACACCAGAATTATTAACAGAATTAGCAACTCATCAAGATATAAAAATTCGTCAAGCTATAGCCGGAAATCCTAATACACCTATAGATGTATTATTTCAACTAGCAGAAGAATTTCCTATAGAGTTTATTAAAAATCCGATTCTACCTTTATTACAGTTAGAAAATACTAATTTTTATACAACAATTCCCTATAGAGTTGTTCTAAATATTTTAGCTTCTGAAGATGCTCCTGAAGAATGGTTAATCGCCTTTGCCACTACTGGATATTATGATTATTTATTGGTAATTGTGCAAAATCCTCAAACCAGCAAGCAAGTACTGCAATTAGTGGCAGAAAATCAATATTGCAGTGATTATATTCGACGATTAATAGAAATGCATGTAAATATTGCCCAAGAAATGCCGTCAGGTTGGCAAGAATATGCAGATCATAAATTACAAGATATTCTTGATAGTATTGCATCTAGATTTTACAATACTGGAGAACTGGGATGTAATTCTTATAACAATGTTAAAGGAGAATATTATCAATTTACCTTTTGGCTATTGGGAATTGGGCCTAAGTTGCAACTTGCTAAAGCTTCAGAATATGTTCGGGAAGCTATCGCTAAATTTAGCGATACTCCCCCAGAATATTTACGAGAATTATTAAGTTTAAAAATTAAAATTACCACAATTATTGAAGTAGCCAAAAATAAAAACACACCTGTTGAATGTTTAATTGAACTTGTCAATCATAATTCTAGGGTAGTACGGGAAGCGGCGATGAGAAATCCTAGTTTACCAAGGTCAATAGTTAATAATTTTTTCCAAGAACGATGTTTAGTAACAAATCCGCATACAGTAGTAGAAAAATTACGAGAACTATGTACGAGTAGATGGTCATTTATTCGCGCCAGAGTTGCAAAGCATCCAAATTTAGAGTTAAGCGATTTAGAAAAATTAGCGCGATCGCCTGAATGGAGAATCAGGGTAGCTGTTGCTAGTCATCCTCGTGCTGATATGCATATACTCAAACATCTTACTCAAGATAAAAGCATTCTAGTACGTCGAGCAGTGGCGTTAAATAGCCAAACACCTCAAGCCTCTCTGGAAAAATTATCGCGCGATCGCCATGTCTATGTACGTGCTAATGTGGCTAAAAATCCTCATACCCCATCAGAGATTTTACTACTTCTTTACCAAGAGCAAGATAGGCGTATACTGCAAAATCTTGCTTTGAATCCAGCTACTCCACAAGAATTAAGAGCGCAATTACAATTACAGCATATTCAAAGCAAATCTAATTATATTTATCTCTGGCTGAGACTGTTTAGCGCCCCTTACAATTATCCAGGAATTGAAATAAAAGAACTACCTAGTCAAGAACAATATGACATAGCCGCAAGTGCAATTACACCAATCCCTCAATTATTGGAATTGATTAAGATTGTACCCGATGATATTTATTGGGAGGCGGTACATAATATTTGGCAACAAGTAGTTTGCAATCCCGATGTGTCTGCAGAATTATTACTACAAATTTTAGATATTCGTAGTGTAGATATATATGCAGCCGTAGCTTCTCATCCCCATATATCCGATGAAATTTGCTACAAAATAGCCAACACAAAATTCAGAGACTTAAGTGGCTATAGACTGCGGTTACTAATGCTGCAAAATCCCAATATATCATTAGACTTTATAGAAAAGTCATTGTTTGATATAACTTCAGAAGTTCGCCAAACTGCATTAATCAAATACCAGGAAAAATTCGCCCATAACCATCATCAAAGCTTTTTTTTAGCATATAACGCAGCTATCAGCGAGCAGACTCCCATCGAAACATTAATTGAACTAGCCAAACATAAATCTGTACTGATTCGCGAAGCTGTTGCTCAAAACTCTCGCTTAGTAGCAGCATATAGTGATTTTGTCAAAGCTAGAAATTGTCTAAAAAGGCTAGCACAAGATAAAAATCAATCGGTGAGGCTAGCAGTTGCTAACAACATTAATACTCCAATTCCTATACTAGAAATTCTGGCTAAAAATTATCAATATACGCCCGGTATATATACTCGTTATCAACGTCACCATAACCGTAAAGAACATAAAATTTTTGTAGTCGCAGTCAAAAAACTCATACAAATTGCTCCGGAAATCGCCAGTAAATATCTAGTTCAATATATAGAACCAAATTGTCGCACTATCGATTCAATACCATTTCGGTTAGCTATTCTTCAAAATTTCCCAGTACCTAGCGAATATTTTTTACAAAGATTAAAAACATTATATTTATTTACTTGGTATGAACGTTATCTCATCGCCCAAAATCCGCAAACATCAACAGAAATTGTGCAAATTTTGGTGAAAGATAGCAATAGAGTTGTACGCGCCGCAGCAAAAGCAAGATTAAATGAAAAATCATAAAATTATCACTATTAATGTAATATTCATTTGAAAGATGAGTAGCGGGGGCACGGCACCAGTAAGATAAATTAGGAATGAGATTTTGCAGTTCTTTATCCACTGGGGTATCGTCAGAATCGGGAAATTCTGCCGATGATGGCAGACAGTCAAGGGGGTTGTACTGTACCATGACAGTCTGGAATTAGTAATGGTAACCATATTTTAGGGTTAAAATAATCAAGCTCCTGAGAGTATCTACCTTTCAACGGTCACATTACGCCTGTTACAGATAACATTTATATATGAACGCTACACAAGAAAAACTCAAACAACAATTTGCACAGGCCTTGGTGGCTGCGTTTGGCGCTGAGTATGCTGGCGTAGATCCGATTTTGGTGACTGCTAGCAATCCTAAGTTTGGTGATTATCAGGCGAATGTGGCTTTATCCCTGAGTAAAAGGCTAGGAAAACAACCCAGACAAATTGCAACTGCGATCGCAGATAATTTAGATGTGTCAGAAATCTGCGAAGCACCAGAAATTGCTGGCCCGGGATTTATCAATCTCAAGCTGAAAACGTCATACCTGGAAGCACAAATCAACGCTATTCACGCTGATTCGCGATTAGGTGTACCCACCGCCAAAACACCACAGCGCGAAATTGTCGATTTTTCCAGCCCCAATATTGCTAAGGAAATGCACGTTGGGCATTTGCGCTCAACTATTATTGGTGATAGTATTGCCCGGATTTTGGAATTTCAGGGACATGATGTTTTGCGGTTAAACCATGTGGGTGATTGGGGTACTCAATTTGGGATGTTAATCACCTACCTGCGGGAAGTTTACCCAGAAGCCTTGACTACTGCTAATGCTTTAGATATCGGCGATTTAGTCAGTTTTTACCGCAAAGCCAAGCAACGCTTTGATGCAGATGAAACATTCCAAGAGACAGCGAGACAGGAAGTTGTCAGATTACAAGCAGGTGCGGAAGATACAATCCATGCTTGGAAATTGCTGTGCGAACAATCAAGACAGGAATTTCAGGTAATTTATGATTTGCTAGATGTTCAGGTAACAGAACGGGGCGAGTCTTTCTACAACCCCTTACTACCAGGAATTGTGGAAGATTTAGAAAAATCTGGATTACTGGTAGAAAACCAAGGGGCGAAGTGTGTATTCTTGGAAGGGTTTACTAACAGAGAAGGTGAACCTTTGCCTTTGATTGTGCAAAAATCTGATGGTGGTTATAACTATGCAACAACAGATTTAGCCGCCCTGCGCTACCGAATTCAAAAAGATGAAGCGAAGCGCATAATTTATATAACAGATGCTGGACAATCAAATCACTTTGCCCAATTCTTTCAAGTAGCACGCAAAGCCGGATGGATTCCCGATGATGTGGAATTGATTCATGTACCTTTTGGTTTGGTGCTTGGGAAAGATGGTAAGAAGTACAAAACTCGTTCAGGAGATACAGAACGGTTACGGGATTTGTTAGATGAAGCAGTTTCTCGTGCGCGTGCAGATTTAGAAGTGAGATTAAAAGAAGAAGGGCGCGAAGAAACTGAAGAATTCATTAATAAAGTTGCTGAGGTAGTTGGTATTAGTGCAGTTAAATATGCTGACTTAAGCCAAAACCGCACCAGTAACTATATTTTCAGCTATGATAAAATGCTGGATCTTAAAGGCAATACAGCACCTTATATGCTATATGCTTATGCACGGATTCAGGGAATTAGTCGCAAGGGTGATATTAACTTTGAGGAGTTAGGTGAAAATGTCAAAGTTCTGTTGCAACATGAAACAGAATTAGCACTGGCAAAATATTTACTGCAACTCGATGAAGTTATTAATACTGTAGAGCAAGACTTAATGCCCAATCGGTTATGTGAGTATTTGTACGAACTGAGTAAGAAGTTTAATCAGTTTTATGACAAAGATCACGGTGTTCCGATACTAATTGCGGAGGAACCTTTGCGGACATCTCGTTTAGTTCTGTGTGATTTAACGGCTAGAACCCTCAAGTTAGGTTTATCACTGTTAGGAATTGAGGTGTTAGAAAGAATGTAGAGTGTGACACGACTAAAATAGTGCATAAAAAAACTCTTGTGGGATGGGTGTCTCACCCGTCCAGGGCGGACAAGATGTCCACCCCACAAGAAAAATTATTGCAACATTTTAGCTGTGTCAATCCACTACAAACTTTGGCAAGATTTTGATACGTGAGGCCGATCGCATCGCCATATCAATTATCTACGGGATTTTGATGTAGAGGAATTTCGATTGTAAATTCTGTGCCTTCACCAATCGTAGAATGACACTGTAATTTACCACGATGTTTTTCACTAATAATTTTATAACTAATAGATAAACCTAAGCCTGTACCTTTACCTATCGGCTTGGTAGTAAAGAAAGGTTCAAATAATCGCTGGCGGATATGTTCGGGAATTCCCGCACCATTATCGCTAATTTTAATTACAGCCTGTTGACTTGGGGATAATAGAGTTGTGATAGAAATCTGTAAATTTTGCGGTTTTTGATGAGCGATAAATGTTTCTTCTAAAGCATCAATAGCATTAGCCAAAATATTCATAAATACTTGATTAAGCTGCCCAGGATAGCATTCTACTAAAGGCAGATTACCGGATTGTTTAATAATTACTATTTCTGGACGTTTATCATTGGCTTTGAGACGATGTCCCAAAATCATTAAAGTACTGTCAATACCTGCATGAATATCTACTGCTTTCATTTCTGCTTCATCTAAGCGAGAAAAATTCCGCAGGGATAAAACAATTTCTGTGATTCTTGCAGTGCCGATTTTCATAGAACTGAGTAATTGTGGTAAATCGGCAAGCATAAAATCAATATCAATGGCATTAGCAAAGGCTTGAATTTCTGGCGTGGGATTGGGATAATGCTGTTGATAAAGTTGCAGTAATTTATATAAGTCTTGAATATATTCAATAGCAGGAGTCAGATTACCAGAAATAAAATTAACTGGGTTGTTAATTTCATGGGCGACTCCGGCTACTAACTGTCCTAAGCCAGACATCTTCTCACTTTGGATTAATTGGCTGGCTAATTGTTGGGCTTCTGCTTTCAATTCTGCTTCTGAATGTCGCAATATTTCTTCTGCTTGTTTGCGTTTTGTAATATCGTGGAGAATCACAACATATTCTTGAAAATATTGATGGGGACGATCAGAAATCGCAACTTCTAAAATTGTGTTGCTACCGTTGGCGGTAAAAGTTTGTTCACTGCGTTTTGTCCATTGTTGTGGATTTGTAACTAATGTTGGTAGCCATTTATTAAGGTGTTTTCCTAACAAATCTGCTGGATTTACATGAAATAACAATTCTGTGGCGGGGTTGGCTTGGAGAATAATCCCTTTTTCATCGGTGACGAGAATAGCATCTTGGGCGATTGTAAATAGATGTTCGGCTGCTTCTCGTGCTTCTGCGATCGCCACTACTTGCGGTAAACTTGTCCAACAGGCGATCGCTACTCCTACAAATGTGATCGTCATCAGTAAGACAATAAATAAATTCTCACCCCCCATATTTGCGGCTTGATTCAGCTGGAAACCAAATAACCAACCAACTGCAACAGCGCTACATAACAGAAAAATCAGGATGCTTACCTGAAGCATAACTGAATCTTGGGCAATGATTGTCGGGCGAGAGCGATCGCGTTTGATCCACCAAAGGGGATGAAAAGGCGGAACATTAACGCGGCTAATTGTGGCATCAATGCCAATAATCCCAATCGGAAGCAATAAACCCATGAGAAATTCTCGCCATCCCCAAGCTAAACCCCCTACGAACAGAACTACAACTTCTACTAATAAAATACCTAGTGTGATTCGTGGGAATAACACTTCTGGTTTGTGCCGTTGTAGCCAGATTCCTAGCTGTACCGCCATAATCGAGATAAACCAGCCAACATTACCCACAACCACAATTGCAGCGACATTTCCCCAAATTAAGCACCCAAGGCTAAGTACGAGTGTTAATCCCAAAGCCGGGCCAAATACACCCCAACGAGAAACTACGGCAAACACAGGTGAGAGATATTGATCGCGTGCTAGTTGATACAGAATACGGGGACAGTTAGAAACCACAGTTGCACAAGCCAAAAGACAAGCAGCCGTGAGTAAAAAGGTGATCATCAAGCCAGCTATATCTCCCCAGAAGGGTTTGGCAGCAGCTAGCAAGTTTAAAAAAGCGCTATCCTTCAGGTTGGCAGCTGTAGCTAACCGCATTACTACCCAGGATGCACCAAGATAAATTGGTAACATTAACCAAGCTGCAACCTTGAGGCTAAACAGTGTCTTGGTAGGATGTTGACTATCAGCGACAAAGGAAGCAGCGGTTTCGCAAGCATAAGTTGCATAGGTGACATAAAGAAACCACTTGGCCCAATCGCCAAAGCCAATCAATGACAAATGATTTGGAAAAAAGCCAGGACTCTCGGATGAGAAGGCTAACCAGCCAAGTCCTTGAAAAGCAAAGATGAGCAGCAGACCAAAGGCTGGCAGTACGAAAAATAAGTGTAAAATACTCAGGGCACGAGTGCCGCTAAATGCCAAGACAAAAGGCAGCAGTGTCAAGGCAATTTCTAGTGCTAACTTTGGGAAGGTAAGATTTAACGTCGCTAAATTTACTTCTATTAAGTCCGTGAGGACAATGGCGTTAACTGGTAATACTGATACCCAACTAAAATAATATCCCAATGCACTATAGCGAGCTAACCCTGGGTAGCGCTTCAGCAACTTACTAGCATAGTTAGGAGTTCCTCCAGCAACATTCTGGAAATGAAATCCCAAATGCTGCATTTGATAGTTAAGTAGCATTCCACAGAGGACGGCGGGAATCCAGACAAAGATAGCTTGAGAACCTAATGCTGCATGAATGGCGGGAATCACGGCTATCCACAAGATATGACCTGTTAGACCAAAACCCCAAGTTTCTAACGAACTTAAGCTTCTAGTTAAGTTTCCATTGAGAGATGGGTTAACAGGGGCAAAATCAGACATGATGACAGACCTGGGAATGTTCTAGTTCGGACTATTGATATAGAGTTCCCATTGACTAGTTAAAACAGCCATTTTTTGCAGCTAAATTTATTAGAAATTCGCAAAACAGTTAATATCTATCAGTTAAGGAGTAAGAAGGAGATAAACGAGAAAAAAAGAAATCAAAAACCTTGAACCCTTTCCCCAAATACCATTTAAGTTTAAAATCCTTAACCTAGGTACACGAACACGCATGAAAATATCTCTTTCCAGTCAACAGTCATCCGTCAACACTATTTACAAGTCAGTATATTAACAGCATGGTTGGCAAATTAATCGTATTTGAAGGGGTAGAAGGCTGCGGTAAAACTAGCCAAATGCAGCTTTGTCAAGCATGGTTGCAAAGCTTGGGTGTTTCTGTAGTCCTGACAAGGGAACCCGGGGGAACAGAATTAGGTTTGGATTTGCGCCGCTTGTTGCTAGAAAAGGCGGATAATAAACCGATCGCAGAAGTGACAGAATTATTGTTATATGCAGCTGACAGAGCGCAACACGTAGAACAAGAGCTGAAACCCCATTTAGCACAAGGGAAATATATTTTATGCGATCGCTATATTGAATCTACCATTGCCTATCAAGGTTATGGTCGGCGTTTAAATATGAGTTTAATTGAGCAATTGAATTATATTGCTACTGGTGGTTTACTCAGCGACCTGACTATTTGGTTAGATGTTGATGTCGAAATTGGACTGGCCCGAAAAAGGGGAGATGAGCAAGCATTTGACCGCATCGAACAAGAAACCATCGCCTTTCATCAGCGAGTACAGCAAGGCTACGCAGCATTAGCCGCAGCTTATCCCAAAAGAATTATTCGCATCGATGGCACTTTGAGTAAGGAAATTGTACACCAAACAATTCAACAAGTTTTGCGCGTAGACGCGGAGCAGCTTGTCGCCAGACATCGCCTATCGTGGGAGTAGGGATTGGGGACTGGGGAACTCGGGGCCCCCTCTGGGGATAAGGGGTAATGGGGATTGGGGGAGATGAGGGAGATGAGGGAGATGAGGGAGATGAGGGGGATGAGGGAGAAATACCAAACACCAAACACCCAATTACCAATTACCCATTACCAATTACCTATTACCAAATGACAAATGACAAATGACCAATGACAAATGATCCATTTGCACCACTTATAGGTCAACAGCAAGCGATAGAGTTACTGACTCAGGCTGTGAAACAAAATCGTGTTGCACCAGCTTATCTATTTGTGGGGACGGATGGGGTGGGACGGAGTTTAGCCGCAAGGTGCTTTATTGAGTTGCTATTTGCTAGTGATGTAGAGACAAAATTAAGTGGATTTTTACATAATCGCTTGCTGCAAGGTAACCACCCGGATGTATTGTGGGTAGAGCCAACTTACCAATATCAAGGTCAAAGGCTAACAGCAAAGGAAGCAGCAGATAAAGGTGTGAAGCGTAAAGCACCACCTGTTATTAGGTTAGAGCAAATTCGAGAAATTACTGAGTTTCTCGGCCGTCCGCCGTTAGAAGCGTCAAGAAATATAGTGGTGCTGGAACAAGCAGAAACAATGGCGGAAGCAGCAGCCAATGCTTTGCTGAAAACCTTGGAAGAACCAGGAAAGGCGACATTAATTTTAATTGCACCCACACCTGACGCTGTATTACCAACATTAGTGTCACGCTGTCAACGCATTCCGTTTTATCGCTTAGATGGAGCCTCTTTAGCTGAAGTACTCACTCAATCTGGACGTGGAGAAGTTTTGCAAAATCCAGCATTGCTGAGTATAGCAGCAGGTAGCCCAGGAAGTGCGATCGCATCTTACGAGCAATTACAAAATATTCCCCCTGAACTACTCGAAGCGGTGAAAAAAGCACCTGCATCATACCGTCAGGCTTTGGAGTTAGCTAAAGCGATTGATAAAGATTTAGATACAGAAGCGCAACTCTGGTTAGTTGATTATCTTCAGCAATTTTACTGGCATAAATGGTATCGCGTAGGCATTATTCAACAGCTAGAAAAAGCGCGTAAATCTCTACTTTGCTACGCCCAACCGCGTTTGGTTTGGGAATGTACTTTATTAGCATTGTATCAACAATGCCAGTAGTGAAGGGATGGGGAATGGGGAATGGGGAATGGGGAATGGGTAATTGGTAATTTGGTGTTTGGTATTTCTCCCTCATCTCCCTCATCTCCCTCAATACTTGTCGGTTAAGGGCAAAAGGGGAAGGGGAAAAGGGGCAAGAAAAAACCTTTAACCCTTACCCTTTCTCCTGCGGAGACGCTACGCGAACACCTTTTCCCCAAACCAAATTTCAACTTGAAAATCCTTAACCGAGCAGTATTGTCATCTCCCTCATCTCCCCCAATCCCCATTACCCCTTATCCCCAGAGGGGGCCCCGAGTTCCCCAGTCCCCAATCCCCAGTCTGCTGACGACAAGCCACTGCGTGTCTACGCTTCAGCAAATTACCTCATCTTTCGATATCCAACTTTAGTTGGAGATAGTTTGATTGAGATCCATCTTTTGGTAATCCAAACTTTCTGCCGATGCTTCCCTTTGGCAGATTTCCTACTATAAACACATGAAGCGAAACGAAAAGCGCAGCGAAAACAAACCAAAGTAAAACAAATTATAACCTGGTTTCTACAAGCTGCAAAATCTCAAAAATCACACAATTAACAAGGAACAAAAATCATGTCTCACGAAATCAAAAACATCGTTGCTGTTGAACTTTCTGAAGATGAATTAGATAACGTTGCTGGTGGATTTGGAATAATTCTTGGTGACGGACAAAGCCTTACTTTAGGTACTGGTGCCACCTTCCAACAAAAAAATCTAGCAGTTGCTCAACAAACATTTGCAGGCCCTAACGGTGCTGGTACAACAACTTTGATTAACGCTCAAGAAATCTTCAGCGATGCTGGTCAAGTCCTAACTGTTGGTAACTAATTATCCCTCTAAAAACCTGGTTAGCTCACAACTCAATAGTTTATCAACACCAGGTTATCTCTTCTATCTCTCATTTGAAATTACACATTAACTGATTAAATTGCAAGGAACAAAATCATGTCTAACGAAATTAAAAACATTGCTGCTATTGAACTTTCTGAAGATGAATTAGATAACGTTGCTGGTGGATTTGGAATAGTTCTTGGTGATGGACAAAACCTCTCCTTAGGTACTGGTGCCACCTTCCAACAAAAAAATCTGGCAGTAGGTCAACAAACAGTTGCAGGGCCTGGCGGTGCTGGTACTACCACTTTGGTTAATGCTCAAGAAATCTTCAGCAATGCCGGACAAGTACTAACTGTTGGTAACTAATTCTTAAAGTTACAAACCTGGTTTGGTCAAAATTAAATATTTCATCATACCAGGTTCTCTCTTCTATCTTTCATTTGAAATTACACATCAACTCATTAAATTGCAAGGAGCAAAATCATGTCTAACGAAATCAAAAACATCGCTGCTGTTGAATTATCTGAAGATGAATTAGATAACGTTGCTGGTGGATTTGATGGAATTGTTCTGGGTGGCGGACAAAATCTTGGTCTATTTACCAATAGCAGCTTCCAACAAAAAAATCTGGCAGTAGGTCAACAAACAGTTGCAGGGCCTGGTGGTGCTGGTACAACAACTTTGGTTAACGCTCAAGATATCATCAGCAGTGCTGGTCAAGGGCTGTTCGTAGGTCAATAATTCTCATCATTAACAACCTGGTTAATATCTCATGAATACCAGGTTCTCCCTTCTATCTCTCATTTGAAATTACACATTAACTGATTAAATTGCAAGGAACAAAATCATGTCTAACGAAATTAAAAACATTGCTGCTATTGAACTTTCTGAAGATGAATTAGATAACGTTGCTGGTGGATTTGGAATAGTTCTTGGTGATGGACAAAACCTCTCCTTAGGTACTGGTGCCACCTTCCAACAAAAAAATCTGGCAGTAGGTCAACAAACAGTTGCAGGGCCTGGCGGTGCTGGTACTACCACTTTGGTTAATGCTCAAGAAATCTTCAGCAATGCCGGACAAGTACTAACTGTTGGTAACTAATTCTTAAAGTTACAAACCTGGTTTGGTCAAAATTAAATATTTCATCATACCAGGTTCTCTCTTCTATCTTTCATTTGAAATTACACATCAACTCATTAAATTGCAAGGAGCAAAATCATGTCTAACGAAATCAAAAACATCGCTGCTGTTGAATTATCTGAAGATGAATTAGATAACGTTGCTGGTGGATTTGATGGAATTGTTCTGGGTGGCGGACAAAATCTTGGTCTATTTACCAATAGCAGCTTCCAACAAAAAAATCTGGCAGTAGGTCAACAAACAGTTGCAGGCCCTGGTGGTGCTGGTACTACAACTTTAGTTAATGCTCAAGATATCATCAGCAGTGCTGGTCAAGGTTTGTTTGTTGGTCAATAATTCTCATCATAAATAACCTGGTTAATATCTCATGAATACCAGGTTATCTCTTCTATCTCTCATTTGAAATCACACATTAATTGATTAAATTGCAAGGAGCAAAATCATGTCTAACGAAATTAAAAACATCGCTGCTGTTGAATTATCTGAAGATGAATTAGATAACGTTGCTGGTGGATTTGGAATTGTTTTAGGTGGCGGTCAAAGTCTTGGTTTAGTCACTGGTAGCAGCTTTGAACAAAAAAATCTGGCAGTAGGTCAGCAAACAGTTGCAGGCCCTGGTGGTGCTGGTACTACAACTTTAGTTAATGCTCAAGATATCATCAGCAGTGCTGGTCAAGGTTTGTTTGTTGGTCAATAATTCTCATCATAAATAACCTGGTTAATATCTCATGAATACCAGGTTCTCCCTTCTATCTTTCATTTGAAATTACACATTAACTGATTAAATTGCCAGGAGTAAAATCATGTCTAACGAAATTAAGAACATTGCTGCTGTTGAATTATCTGAAGATGAATTAGATAACGTTGCTGGTGGATTTGGAATTGTTTTAGGTGGCGGTCAAAGTCTTGGTTTAGTCACTGGTAGCAGCTTCCAACAAAAAAATCTGGCAGTAGGTCAACAAACAGTTGCAGGCCCTGGTGGTGCTGGTACAACAACTTTGGTTAACGCTCAAGATATCATCAGCAGTGCTGGTCAAGGGCTGTTCGTAGGTCAATAATTCTCATCATTAACAACCTGGTTAATATCTCATGAATACCAGGTTTTCCCTTCTATCTCTCATTTGAAATTACACATTAATTCATTAAATCGCAAGGAGTAAAATCATGTCTAACGAAATTAAGAACATTGCTGCTGTTGAATTATCTGAAGATGAATTAGATAACGTTGCTGGTGGTTTTGGAATTGTTTTAGGTGGTGGTCAAAGTCTTGGTTTAGTCACTGGTAGCAGCTTTGAACAAAAAAATCTGGCAGTAGGTCAACAAACAGTTGCAGGGCCTGGTGGTGCTGGTACTACCACTTTGGTTAATGCTCAAGATATCATCAGCAGTGCTGGTCAAGGTTTGTTTGTTGGTAACTAATTCTTAGAGTTACAAACCTGATTTGGTAAAATTTAGGTATTTTATCAAATCAGGTTATCTCTTCCAAATCACATTTAAATTCTCAGATAAATTTATACAAAATCAAATAATATTTGTGACACATCAATAATATTCTAGAGGGCAAGGCAGTGCCCATTGTACAAATACCTCGCGCCCTCATCCCCTAACCCCTTCTCCCGCAGGAGAAGGGGAACTAAATCTCTGGCTCCCTTCTCCCCGTGGAAGAGGGGCTGGGGGTGAGGGCGAAACCTTGCACAAGAGCGGGTTTCACATTAAGTTGACACCACTGGGCAGTGCCTTGCCCCTAAAATCTGGCGCATTTTTTTAAATTGGTATTATTAATCTGAATGTGATTTTAATAAGCTTCTGCACAACCCCTTTCAAATAATGAGAGGGGTTTTGATATTTTTGTGTATATGTTGAATGAAAAATTACGAATTATTTGAGGTTTCAGTGTTTTCTAACCAACTGCGGTAGGAATTAGCAACGATCGCAGCTTGGGTGCGATCGCGCAGGTTCATTCTCGTTAAAATATGTGTGATGTGATTTCTCACGGTTCCTTCAGATAAATGCAGGTTTTGGGCAATTTCGCGGTTATTTGCGCCTGCTGCTAGCAATAACAATACTTCTCGTTCTCTGTCTGTTAATTGTGTTAAGCCTGGTGGTAATGGCTTGGATGAGTTTGCCTTTGTCAAAGAGTTTTCTGCAATCACTTTTTCGACAATTCCCGGCCCAAATTGGGTATAGCCTTGGTGAACTGATTGAATTGCTTTGGCAAGTTCATCGGCGGGAGTATCTTTTAACAAATATCCCTTAGCACCAAAACGCAGCGCTTCGGCAACATAATCTGTATCGTTAAATGTAGTCAGAACCAAAACTTTAATATCTGGAAATTGCTGACAAATTATCTTTGTAGCCTGTACACCATTCATCTCAGGCATTCGGATATCCATCAGCACTACATCAGGAAATTGGTTAATTTGCTGTAATGTTTTCAGTTGTGCGATCGCACTTTTGCCATTATTTGCCTCACCCACCACTTGCAAACCCGGCTTTGACTCCAAAAGCGTCTTCAAACCCTGCCGCACAATTTCTTGATCTTCAACAAGTAAGACTTTAATCAAGTTGGGCATGGGGGATGGGGCATGGGGCATTGGGCATTGAGTGTTTGGTGTTAGATGTTTAGTATTAGGCATTTATTATTTCTCCCTCTGCTTCCTTATCTTCCCAATATGGTTGGGTTAGGAATTTTTCGTCATGATTTTGGGGTTGTGGAGACGCGATGAATCGCGTCTCTACAAGATTTAAACGTCAATTGATTTGTTTTAGCAAACCTTATTGCTCCCTCATCCCCCTCATCTCCCTCATCTCCCCAATCCCCATTACCCCTTATCCCCAGAGGGGGCCCCGAGTTCCCCAATCCCCAGTCCCCAATCCCCAGTCCCCAGTCCCTACTCCTCCCCCCTGGGAAAGTGTGCCATAATTCGGCACCCAGCACTGGGTTTACTGAAGATATCTAGCTGTCCGCCCATTGCGGCGGTGCGTTCGCGCATTCCTTGCAGTCCGAAGCCTGTCACGGCTTGATCGGAATCGAAGCCTTGGCCGTTATCTTGCAGTAACAGTAATAATCCATCATTTCTGGTTTGGATTTTGATTTGTACTTTTGTGGCGTTGGCATATTTATAAATATTAGTTAATCCTTCCTGAATAATGCGAAATACTACATGATTCACGGTATTAGATAAGGGTTGTGATAAATCAATTTCGCAGTCTGGTTGGATATCGGTGAGGTGAGAAAATTCCTCGGCAAGGTTGGCGATCGCAGTTTCGAGTAATTGTCCTTGGAGTGGATCGGAACGAATGGCGGAAACTGATTCTCTCACTTCTCTCAGGGCTGCGGAACCAAGTTTTTTGGCTTCGACTAAAAACTGCCATGCCCGTTCAGAATCGCTGTGCCAAAGTGTTAACACTGTTTCCATTTGCACATTTAGCGCTACTAAAGAATGTCCCAAAGAATCATGGATATCGCGGGCGATGCGATTGCGTTCTTCTAGGGCTACCATTTCCTCAATCCGTTGATTTAGCGCCCGTTCTTGTTCAAGCGATCGCCTGAGTTCTGCTTCTTGTTCTTGTAAGCGCTGATTTTGTTCTTGGAGTTGCAATTGTAAGCGGCAAAGTTTTAGCTGTACTTCGATGCGGGCGAGAACTTCTTCAATTTGAAAAGGTTTAGTAATAAAATCTACACCACCCACAGCAAAGGCTTTGACTTTATCGAATACCTCATTTAAAGCACTAATAAAAATTACAGGAATTTCTTGTGTTTGGGGGTCAGATTTAAGATGCTCACACACTTCATACCCACTCATTCCTGGCATACTAATATCGAGCAAAATTAAATCTGGTGGTTGAGCTTTGATGCCAATTAATGCCATCGCACCATTAGTAACACTCCGCACTTCATAACCTTGTTCTGTCAGCATTGCTGATAGTAAACGCAGGTTATCTAGGGTGTCATCAATGATGAGAATATCTCCTTTGCTGGACTGGGTAATTTGCATACTTCTCAACTGGCTCAGAGAATCATTAATTATCGCTCTCAGATATTTTACAATTTAAATTTATTAAAATGTTTTACTTTATTGTTTTTCATTACAAAGGAAATTGCTAATTGGTCATGGGTCAGAATTTTAATAAATTTTATTAATCAAATGAGATTGCTATACTGAAATTAATTTTATTAGCAGGATTCACAAACTTTTCGTGAATACATTCTACAATTTACATTTATTAATATTTTTGACGGTTATGTGTAAGGTTTTTAGCTGGAATCAAAAAAGTTGAGACTGGCTGCATAATTTTTTTGAGACTAGCTGATAAATAAGTTCGCTTTCAGAGGCTGATAAGGAACTGGTAAATAAAAAGCAGAGGAGGCAGAAACAATTATGGTCTTCTATCCGAAAATTGGATAATTTAATTTCTGGAAATCCCCAAGTAAAAAATGTAGCAATCTTAAATGATTTGCGAAATTTTACATGAAGGGTTGTTAGCGGTTAACAGTCAACAGTCAACAGTCAACAACCTGTTTCATTGCAGGAGTTAAAAGATGCGTCCTTTCAAGCATAAATTTGCGAAAGCTGTTAAAAGTTTACACTTGCGTCATGTGCTAGTGGTGCCTTTTATCTTGCAAATTTCTTTGGCTGTTGGGTTGACTGGATGGTTATCAATTTACAATGGGCAACGCGCAGTTAATGACGTAGCAATTCGACTCCGCAGTGAAATTACATCTCGCATTCAGCAGTATCTCCAAACTTATGTAGAAACGCCTCATAAAATTAACCAACTAAATGCGAATGCTATCCGCTTGGGTGAAATAAATTTACAAGATTTAGCAGCATTAGAAAGACACCTTTGGTATCAAATTGAAACATTTAATACAGTGACGGCGGTTTATATTGGTTCTAACTATGGCGAACATGTTGCTGTAGAAAAGGGTGATCATGGAGGCTTTCAAGTAAAAATTTCTGGGGAATCTACTAATCACGAAATCCGCATTTATGCCGCAGATAGGCCGGGAAATCATACAAAACTTTTAAGATTTAGACCTAATTACGATCCGCGAACTCGTCCTTGGTATACCTCAGCAGTTAAGTCCAAAACAGCGAACTGGGGGGGAATTTATCGACTATTTGCAACACCTAAATTTGTCTTAAATGCTAGCTTGCCTATATACGATAATCGTAATAATCTGCTGGGTGTGGCGGCTGTAGATTTTTCTTTGATAGAGATTAGCCAATTTCTCAGAGAGTTAAAAATTGGACGTTCTGGTGTGACTTTTATTGTTGAGCCGCAAACAGGATTACTGGTTGGGAGTTCTACCACTCAACAACCCTACGAAATTGAAAATCCCCAAGCGCCGATTACCAAGCAAAATCCTCGGCGCATCCAGGCGGTGGATAGCAAAGATCCATTGACGCGCAACACTGCTGCATATTTGCAGCAACACTTTGGCAAGTTCACCAAAATTGCTCAACCACAACAATTAGATTTTGACATTAAAGGTCAAAGGCAATTTTTACAACTTCTGCCAATGAAAACTCAGCAGGGTTTGGATTGGCTGATTGTGGTGGTGGTTCCAGAAGCTGATTTCATGGATCAAATCAATGCCAATACTCGGACAACGATTATACTTTGCCTAGCCGCATTTATACTGGCAACGGGATTGGGGATGTTAACGGCGCGTTGGATTACTCAGCCGATTTTAAAACTGGGAAGTGCAGCCAAAGCGATCGCATCTGGTAATTTGAATCAAAGAGTGGCTGTGCAAAGCACCACCGAGTTAAACGATTTGGCAAAGTCTTTTAACCAAATGGCGTTACAATTGCGCGCCTCCTTTGACGCTTTAGCCCAAACCAACGAAGAATTAGAAAGCCGTGTAACTGAAAGAACTACAGAACTAGGCGAGAAAAATGCTCAACTTCAGCAAGAAATTCGCGATCGCCAAAAAGCAGAGGCGGCGTTATCTAAATCCGAAGCGGAACTGCGGTTAATGTTCGCTGCGATGACGGATATGGTTGTGGTGTTTGATAGCGAGGGACGTTACCTCAAATATGTGCAAACCCAATCCTATACATATAAACCAGATGTAGACCGGGCTGGGAAAACAGTTCACGAAGTTTTACCCAAAGATGTTGCCAATCTGATCTATGATGCGATTCAACAAGCACTGCTGTTGCGAGAACAGCCTGATAAACCTGATAAATCGCGCAAGAGTGTTTACTTGGAATATCACTTAGCTGTGAAGAATCGCGAAACTTGGTTTTTAGCCAGTGTTTCCCCATTGTCTGAGAATACAGTATTGTGGGTAGCCCGTGATATTAGCAAGCTGAAAAAGACAGAAATTGCCCTCAAGCAAGCTAAAGAGGCGGCGGATGCGGCTAACTTAGCTAAGAGTCAGTTTCTCTCAAACATGAGCCATGAACTGAGAACTCCCCTCAATATTATTCTGGGCTTTACCCAACTGCTGCTGCGAAATCACTCACTTAATCCTCAGCAGCAAGACTATATAGATACAATTAACCGCAGTGGCGAAGACTTGCTGACATTAATTAATGATGTCTTAGAAATGTCCAAAATTGAAGCCGGTCGCGTCACCCTCAACGAAACCAATTTTGACTTGTGGAACTTGGTAGAACGCTTGCAACAAATGTTTGCACTCAAAGCCCAATCTAAAGGCTTACAGTTAATTGCCCTGCGATCGCCCACAGTTCCCCAATATATCCACGCCGATGAAAGTAAAATTCGTCAGGTGCTAGTGAATCTCATCGGCAACGCGATTAAATTTACACAATCTGGCACAGTAACATTACGCGTAAATGCTGGGGAACAAATCATCATTCCCAACCAAGAAGTTACCCTGCGCTTCAGCGTTGAAGATACAGGCTGCGGCATTGCTTCAAAGGATTTTGAGAAGTTATTTGAGCCATTTGTGCAAACTGAAACAGGTTATAAATCTCAGGAAGGCACAGGCTTAGGATTACCCATCAGTCAGCGATTTGTGCGGCTCATGGGGGGAGATTTAAGGGTGAATAGCGAACTGTGCAAAGGCTCAACTTTTACCTTTGATATCCCCACCCGTGCAGTAATTTTAGATACTTTACCTACTCCCCAAGAAACTCGCCAAGTCATCGGCTTAGAACCAGGGCAATCTAGTTATCGGATTTTGATTGTGGAAGATAAACTAGAAAATCGGCGGTTATTGGTAGAATTATTAACCCCCATCGGCTTTGAAGTTAAAGAAGCAGTCAACGGCGAAGCTGCGATCGCACTTTGGGAAAGTTGGGCACCCCATTTCATCTGGATGGATATTAGAATGCCTGTAATGAACGGCTTTGAAACCACTCAACATATTAAAGCCGCAGGTAATCAGCCCCCAGTCATTGTAGCTTTAACTGGTAGCGCCTTTGAAGAAGACAGGTTAACAGCCTTATCCTTAGGCTTTGATGACTTTGTGCGTAAACCCTTGCGGGCAAATATCATTTTTGACAAGATGGCGGAACACTTAGGTGTGCGCTACGTTTACGCCCAAGAAGCGAACCAACAGCAAAATATAGAAATTGGTTCTACTAATAGTGCATCCACCCCAACCAACTCATTAACAGTTGCAGACTTAGAACTGATGCCGAGAGAATGGATAGAACAACTGCATCAAGCCGCGCTAAGAGTTAATAGCAAAGAAGTATTGAGATTAATTGAGCAAATTCCACAAAAGAGCGATCGCCTTGCCAAAGCCTTAACTGATTTAGTTGATCGCTTTGGTTTTGAAGAGATGATCGAATTAACCAAGCAGCAGCAGCAGGCGGTTAAAAAACCCGTTTAATGTGCAAAAAACTGATCGCTGGGATATCAACATTTTTCTATCACATTTAGTAGTTGGGTAGGGTGTGTTATCGCGCCAGCGTAACGCACCGTCAAATATTTGCTGAGTTTTTCATGGCTGTTTTAGTCCCCGTTAGGGGTAATGATTTGAAAACAGGAGACGTTTTTAGTTTCGTCACGCAGAATCGTGGTGCTTAAGTTTCCATCCCCGTTAGGGGTAATGATTTGAAAACTGGGAAAATATAGGTTAAGTCTGCTTGAATCATTGCCTTGTTTCCATCCCCGTTAGGGGTAATGATTTGAAAACCCTACCTTTCTAGAAGCTTTACCCAGAAAGGGTTACAGATACCCATTTTCGCGGGGGGTCTAATTTGCTTGTCAACAAGCATAAATTATTGACAATTAGACATAGTTGGAGGTAGTTCAAACTTATACCCAGCAAGGCTTTCGCGGGGGTCAACGAAAGAATAAGAGTGTTCCAAAAAATAAACGATCCAAAACCTGTCATTGCGAGCGAAACGGAGTGTAGCGTTCGCGTAGCGTCTCGCAGAGAAGCAATCGCAAAATCTTGCAACTACGAGCGAGTCTATGCGATTGCTACCCTGCGGGAACGCTACGCGAACATTCCGCTTTGCTCCATTCGCAATGACAATTGAGCATTTTTTTACTTGGAGTACTCTAAGGGTTTCAGAGATTAGCCTACCCCCGCGAAAAATTTAAGTGTCAATAGTTAAAATAAACACTATTGTTTTCAACGGGAAACTTGATATTCAGTTTTCAAGGTGCTGTGTGGATTAGGGCATAGTATAACAAATTACTTGTAACTTGAAAAGCCTAGAAATTTAGTTACATAGTAATAATGAGATTTTTGAGGAAATTACGCAAAGGAGAAAGCAAAAGCAGCTTGTGAGAAAGAAATATCTGCTTTTGCTTGCTAAATATACCGAATTGAATAAGTAAACGCAGCTTGTGAGAAAGCAATATCTACTTTTGCTTGCTGAATATACCGAATTGAATAAGTAAACGCAGCTTGTGAGAAAGCAATATCTACTTTTGCTTGCTGAATATACCGAATTGAATAAGCAAAAGCAGCTTGTGAGAAAGTAAAGGCTGCTGGTGAGAAAGCAAAAGCTGCTTTTGAGAAAGCAATCACAGTTTTTTAGATAACTAGCTTACAGGTGTAGATACACAACAATAATTTGCAGTAGGCAAGAAAACTTATATTAAGGGACTTCCAAATAAAAAAATATCCCATTATTTATTGTGGGGTGGACATCTTGTCCGCCCAGTTTATGTGGCAGGCAAGATGCCCGCCCCACAAGATGGAATAATTTATTTCTTGGAAATCCCTAAGTTGCTTATTGACGCTAGGAAAAATCAGAGTAATTTGTTATACTATCCGCAACCAAAAACAGCACCTTGAAAACTTAATCTTACGTTTCCTATTGAATTGCAAAGTACCTATTTTAGCTTGGTGTACGCAAATTTTTCGCGGGGGTAGGCTAATCTCTGAAACCCTGATTCTTTCGTTGACACCCGCGAAAAGCTTACCCAGTAAGGTTTTGAATAGCCTCTACTAGTGGTTTATTCTCAATAATTTCAGCTTATTGACAGGTTAATTAGACCCCCCGCTAAAATGGCTATCTCTAACCCTCTCTGTATCAGGCTTTGAAAATGCTAGGGTTTTAATTCCTTCACCCCTCACGGGGATGGAAACTTTGAAAAACAAAGATTGCTTTCTTTTCGCAATCTTCGGTTTTAATTCCTTCACCCCTCACGGGGATGGAAACCTAAATTTTTTGGGGTGGTACTTTGCTGCGTGAGAGCGATAGTTTTAATTCCTTCACCCCTCACGGGGATAAAAACTTGAAAATTAGCAGTAGGGTTGAATTTCACGTACTTTAGCGAGATTTAGATACCCGACTTTTTCAAAAAGTCGGGTATCTGAGCTGCAACTTTTGCTTAAGTAATGCCAATTTGAAAAAAGAATGCGACAGATTGTAGGGGCGAGGCACTGCCCACAGGTGTCAACTTCAGCTAAAAGCGATATAGGGTGGGCGTTGTACAAATACCTCGCGCCCTCATCCCCTAACCCCTTCTCCTGGGGGAGAAGGGGAACTAAATCAAATCTCTTGCTCCCTTCTCCCTGTGGGAGAGGGGCTGGGGGTGAGGGCGAAACCTTGCACAAGAGCGGGTTTCACGTTCAGTTGACACCAATGAACTTCAGCTAAAAGCGATATAGGGCGGGCGTTGTACAAATACCTCGCGCCCTCATCCCCTAACCCCCTTCTCCCGCAGGAGAAGGGGAACTAAATCTCTTGCTCCCTTCTCCCTGTGGGAGAGGGGCTGGGGGTGAGGGCGAAATCTTGCAACCAAGAGGGTTTCACGTTCAGTTGACACCAATGAACTTCAGCTAAAAGCGATAGAGGGCGCGTGTTGTACAAATACCTCGCGCCCTCATCCCCTAACCCCTTCTCCCGCAGGAGAAGGGGAACTAAATCTCTTGCTCCCTTCTCCCTGTGGGAGAGGGGCTGGGGGTGAGGGCGAAACCTTGCAACCAAGCGACACCTCTGGGCACTGCCTTACCCCCTAGAGTATATTGATGTGTCGCAAACATTATTTGAGTTGGTATAAATACCATTCCACCCTCAATAGGGTTCGGATAAGTATTTTGCATCTCCCTCGTGATTTGAGAAAAGGGTAAGGATGAATTCAATCCCTTTCCCCCTTAACCGAACTGTATTGATTCCACCCTAGGTATATTTCAGCAATCAAAGCAGAATCTATCGCAGTTAAATGTGAAATTTAATACTAGTGGAACTACTATTAATGATTAAGTAATAATTAGGTTAAAATTTTTATTTAGTATTACTTTTAGCCAAAATAAACTCAGTGATTTTCTTAAATTAACTAATAGACTGAGGATTTTGAATTGTCTCATGTATCAAATAAAAATGATTTTAACCGCATAAAATTTTATGTGGTTAAAAACCTTACATTACTATCTCAAATTGTAGTATTAAAGTTTTCTTAACTCAAAATTAATCTTTTGTTAACATATAAATAAGAAGCTATGGGGTGATGTTAAGTTAAAAAGTAATTAAGCAAAATTACTCTAGTAAATAAGTAAAAAATAGTTGAATTTTTCTTGATTTTCCTGAAGGTAAAACAGATGCTGATTGCAAAGCAATTAACGAGATAAGTTGAAGAAAAATAATCTGACTATTCCCTGAATACCTTACCAAGGAAGGATGTTAATCATATATTTGCTTTGTATCTAATATAGATTAATACTAAATTAGCTGCCTTAAAGTAATCTTAATAAAACTCATGTAAATTATTTAATCTAATGGAAGTTTAATCAATTGACTAAGATAAAATGTCCAGTAAAGCAACAGACTAGGTAGCCATTTTATCTTATTAATTTAAATAGAGTATCGGTATTTGTGTTCCATTGAATTTCCTTTAAATAAATGAAAAATGGATATGACCCAAGCCAAACCGATAAACAAAGTGATTAAAATAAGTGATGCACAGTATTACTTTAATCGTGAACTTAGTTGGTTGGAATTCAATCGGCGGGTTTTGCATGAGGCATTGGATCGGCGGACACCATTATTAGAAAAACTGAAGTTTACCTCTATCTTCAGTTCCAATTTAGATGAATATTTCATGGTGCGCGTGGCAATTCTCAAAGAACAAGTCCAAGCGCAGGTAAGTAAACGCACTCCCGATGGACGGACTCCTCAAGAACAATTAGATGCGATCGCACAAGTTCTCCGCCCGATGGTAATCCAGCAACACGAGTACTTTGAGAAGGTGTTGCGAAAAGAAATGGCAGAAGAAGGTATTCATCTGCTCAATTACACAGATATCACCTTAGAACAGCGCACTTACCTACAAGATTTGTTTCAACGGCAAATTTTTCCAGTGCTGACACCCTTAGCCGTAGATCCCAGCCATCCCTTCCCCTTGATTGCAAATCTCAGCCTGAATTTGGCAGTGGTGGTAACAGATCCAGTTTCCAAAAAAGAAAAATTTGCCAGAGTCAAAGTCCCCGATATTCTGCCACGATTTATTGAATTACCTCATGATTTACAAGCGCAGAATGACAAACCAAATCATTGGATAGGTGTGCCCATTGAACAGGTAGTAGCGCACAATTTAGAAGCCTTATTTCCAGACATGATTGTCAACGAATATCATCAGTTTCGCCTGACTCGTAAAGCAGATTTAGCAGTAGCAGAAGAGGAAGCTGATGATTTACTCTTAGCCATTCAGCAAGAATTACGTGGGCGACAGTTTCGCGGTTGTGGAGTCAGGCTAGAAATTCAAAAATCCATGCCTCAGTTTATGCGCCAAATGTTATTCCCAGAATTGGAATTAACAGAAGCTGACATTTATGAAATCGATGGGCTATTGAATTTGAAAGATTTAATGTCCTTCATGGCTTTGCCATTACCCGAACTCAAAGATCCACCTTGGACACCTGTAATTCCTACAAAATTACGTGCCTTCAATCAATCCACTGCTATAGAAAAATCACAGAAAAGTGAAGGTAGAGAAAATATTTTCTCAATCATTCAGCAAAATGATTTATTAGTACATCATCCCTACGAATCCTTTAGCGCCTCCGTAGAGCAGTTTATCGCCCAAGCTGCCCGCGATGCCCATGTACTAGCCATTAAAATGACACTTTATCGTTCTTCTGGCGATTCGCAAATTTTCCACTCCTTAATGGCGGCGGCGGAAAGTGGTAAACAAGTCGTCGTGTTAGTAGAATTAAAAGCCCGTTTTGATGAAGAAAATAATATAACTTGGGCACAGAGATTAGAAAAATCTGGGGTTCATGTTGTCTATGGCTTAGTGGGATTAAAAACTCACACCAAAATTGCCTTAGTAGTGCGCCGGGAAGGTGACAAGATTTCTCGCTATGTGCATATCGGCACTGGTAACTATAACCCCAAAACAGCGAAGTTATACACCGATTTAGGACTATTCAGTTGTCGCAAAGACTTAGGTGCAGATTTAACTGACTTATTTAATTATTTAACAGGCTATGCCCATCAGCATTCTTACCGCAAGCTGCTAGTATCACCAATTAGTATGCGCGATCGCATGATTGAATTGATTCGCCGGGAAATTGAACATTGTCAAAACGGCAACCCAGGGCGAATCATTGCCAAAATGAATGCACTAGTTGATCCGCAAATCATTACTACCCTCTACGCCGCCTCAGCCGCCGGAGTCCAAATTGACTTAATTGTGCGCGGTACTTGCTGCCTACGTCCAGGTTTACCAGAAATTAGCGAGAATATCCGGGTGATTAGCATTATCGGGCGCTTTCTAGAACATTCGCGCATCTTCCATTTCAACAACAATGGACAAGATGAAGTATACATCGGCAGCGCCGATTGGATGCCCCGCAATTTAGATCGCCGTGTAGAAGCCGTCACCCCAATTGAAGATGCCAAAATATCCCAAACCTTACAAGACATTTTAGAAATCATGCTGGCAGATAATCGCCAAGCTTGGGAACTGCAATCAAACGGTTCTTACATCCAACGCCACCCCCGCAAGAATGAACCAGAACGCAGTAGCCAAAATATCCTCATGGAAATACTGCACTCATTCCACGCTAACGTCAAAGTCCCCAGTTTGAAGTCTAGGTATTTCAATTGAAAACCTCTAGCAGGGAGATGAGGGGGATGAGGGAGATGAGGGAGATGAGGGGGATGAGGGGGATGAGGGAGATGAGGGGGATGAGGGAGATGAGGGGGATGAGGGGGATGAGGGGGATGAGGGAGAAATTACCAACACCAATTACCAATTACCAATTACCAATTACTCATTACTCATTACTCATTACTCATTACCCCATGCCCCATGCCCAATGCCCCATGCCCCAATTTATGTCAAAATGCTCTGAGATTGGAACCAAGAAGCCTATCTCTGACGGCTAGAATATGTTGCATATTACAGGAAAAACTCAACTTTTAGGGGTAATTGGACATCCGGTGGAACACTCGCTGTCGCCGGTGATGCATAATGCTGCGATCGCGAAATTGGGATTAGATTATGTTTATCTACCCTTTCCTATCGCACCAGAAAATTTAGCAGATGCGATCGCAGGTTTTGCGGCTGTTGGGGTTGTGGGTTTTAGTGTAACAATTCCTCACAAACAGGCAATAATGCCCCTCTTGGCAGAAATTACTCCTATTGCCCAAGCTATTGGCGCAGTTAATACTGTGAGTCGTCAAAATAACCAATGGGTAGGTACCAACACAGATATTGAAGGCTTTATCTCCCCGTTGCAAACCACATATCAGCAAGATTGGAGTCAAAAGACGGCGGTAATTTTAGGTAACGGTGGTGCAGCGCGGGCGGTGGTTGCAGGTTGTCAGCAGCTAGGTTTTGCGGAAATTCATGTTGTAGGGCGCAATCAGCAGCGATTAGCCGAATTTTACGAGAGTTGGGCTGATTCCTCCGTAGCTGCAAATTTGCAAGTGCATACATGGGATAAATTAACAAAACTAATTCCCCAAGCTAATTTGTTAGTTAATACCACACCCATCGGTATGTATCCCAAAGTAGATGAATCGCCTGTAAGTGCGGCAGAAATAGCTGATTTACCAGCAAGTGCGATCGCCTACGATTTGATATATATACCTAAACCCACGCAATTTCTCCAACTCGCCCAACAACAAGGTGCGATCGCCATTGATGGCTTGGAAATGCTTGTACAACAAGGTGCAGCAGCCTTAAAACTCTGGTTGCAGCAAGAAACTGTACCTGTAGATGTGATGCGTCAAGTACTACAAAATTACCTAGGTTTGGAGTGAAATTTGTTGACAGTTGACCGAATTTTAGATTTTAGATTTTAAATTTTGGATTCAATCTCATACTATTTTGAATTTTAGATTGTGGATTGAGAATTAGTCTCTATGTAATACCAATTCAAATGATAAATTCTTTGTAGGGGCACGGCATCCACAATCTTTTGGCATATCAAATATCTTATTGGTGCCCATTGGTGTCAACTTAAGCTAAAAGCGATATAGGGCAGGCGTTGTACAAATACCTCGCGCCCTCATCCCCTAACCCCTTCTCCCCCTGGAGAAGGAGAACTAAATCTCTTGCTCCCTTCTCCCTGTGGGAGAGGGGCACAGGGTGAGGGCGAAACCTTGCAACCAAGAGGGTTTCACGTTAAGTTGACACGTATGATTGGTGCCGTGCCCCTACCTACCCATTTCAAATTGGTATCAAATCAGCAATCTAAAATTGATTGAAAGCGGCGGGAAACTCCATCCCCTTGTGGGTGGAGAGGGACAGCCGCCCCGCCGCTTGGGGCATTGGGGAGGCAGTGCGTTGGACGGGTTTCCCGGCTTAAAGCAACTGCCGTCATTGGGCATTGGTAATTTCTTCGCCATGCCCCATGCCCGATTCCCCATGCCCAAAAACTCCATCCCCTTGTGGGTGGAGTTTTTCATTTCGCTGTATTCATGCATGGGGTAATAGGAATCTGAATGATAAACTCAGTTCCTTCACCTGGAGTAGAGACATACTCTAATTTGCCGCAATGTTTCTCTGCGATGATTTGGTAACTGATAGATAATCCCATGCCAGTACCTTTATTGACTGGTTTAGTAGTAAAAAAAGGGTTAAATAAATTGTGACGTGCTGTTTCTGGTATACCGATACCGTTGTCTGCGATCGCAATTTGTACCCACTGTGAATCGATGAGGGATGTACGAATAGTAATGCGGCTGGGATTGTCTTTTATTTGTTGATTCCTACGCTTGATATTGGCTTCTTCTACAGCATCAATTGCATTTGCCAAAAGATTCATGAATACTTGGTTGAGTTGTCCTGCATAACATTCAATTAAAGGTAAATTACCGTATTCTCGCATTACCTCAATCTCTGGTAAATTGCCTTTAGCTTGCAGACGATGGTGCAAGATTAACAAAGTGCTGTCTATTCCCTCGTGGATATCCACAGCTTTATATTCAGCTTCATCCATCCGGGAAAAATTGCGAAGCGATCGCACAATCTCGGTAATCCGTGAGGTTCCCATATTCATGGAAGTAATAATTTTTGACAAGTCTCGTTGCAAAAATTCCAGTTCAATTTTCTCAGCTTTAGCTTGAATTTCTACAACTGGATTGGGGTAATGCTTTTGGTATAGTTTCACAAAATCGATCAAGTTTTCGGCATATTCTTCTATATGCATCAAATTGCCTTGAATAAAGTTGACTGGGTTATTAATTTCGTGAGCAATACCTGCTACTAATTGTCCTAGACTCGATATTTTTTCTGTTTGAATTAATTGAGCTTGGGTTTTTTGTAAATTTTGTAGAGTCTGCTGAAGTTCTATCTCTGCTTGCTGGCGTTCAGTAATCTCATTGTGCAATTGTTCGTTAGCATCAAGCAACTCAGAGCGAGACTTTTGCAAATCGTTAGCCATTTTGTTGAACGAAGTAGCTAACTCGCCAATTTCATCTTGGGAATGAATCGTGACTCTCGTATCTAGTTTGCCTTCAGCTAGATTTAAAACAGCTTGCTGGAGTTGTTTAATTGGGTTGGAGATGTTTTTAGAGATTAGTAAACCTGCTGCTAATGCCAGTACACCACATATCAAACTGATAATTGATGTCGCCACAATACTATTTTGTGCTGTTGCCATTGCAGCTTGATATAGTGGTGTATATTCCAAAATTACAGCACCAACAGTTTCACCACGACTGTTTTTAAAGGGCACAGTAATTAGATGGATACCTTGTGGATGCTCAGGATTAGTTTCTATATAAGTTCTCGTTATACCATCTTGAATAGTTTGACCGACTTCATTGTGAGGATCTCCTGCCAATTTTGTGCCGATGTCTTCAGTAACTACATCTGCCAAAATAATTTTATTCCGGTCTACAATTTCTAAATCGCGTTGGCGGTGCTTGTGTAGTTCTAGAACATGGTTTTGCAAATGAGATAAAACTTCGGCGCGCGATCGCGCTTGTGCGTCTTCCAACTCATGATTTGTAAAATACCCCAGTAGCATGGCTACTTCTTCAGCTTCTTGTCGCGCAAGATACTTAGCTGTTTGTGATTGCTGATGAACTGCGATCGCACCAATTCCTCCTGTAAGAGATGCAATCCCCAGAAACCCCAAAATTAATTTGTGACTAATTTTCATCTCTTGCTACATACCCAATAGTGCTGAGAAGCCAATCCCGTGTTGGAAGCAGCCTCATATAGTAAAATTCCCGCTTTTCAGCTTCTAACTGGTAAACTTAGCAACATTCAATATAAGCTTTAAAATATTTGTATTTTCTTAATCTTTTTATATAAGTTTTATCTATGCTTCGTAAATATAATTTTCAAATGTATTATTAGTTACAAAATATCCAGTTAATATATAAATAAAATTGCTACTTTAGTCGGTCAGTTTTTCTACATACCCTCTAGGTAAATTGAAAATTTTGCTATTGATTGCCTCCTAAAAACTATTCCTACAAATTTAAACTGTTGCCAGAACTTTTTGGTGACTGGGAATCTGAATGATAAACTCAGTCCCTTCACCTGGAGTCGAGACATACTCTAGTTTGCCACCATGTGATTCTGTAATGATTTGGTAACTGATAGACAATCCCATCCCTGTAGAGATGCAATCCCCACAAAACCCAAAATTAATTTGTGACTAATTTTCATAGTTTCCTACATAAAATGCTGAGTGGTTATTTAGTCTTTGTTGATAGCTTCTCATCTTAAAATTCCCATTTCTCAGCTTAAAATCTCACAAGAAGAGAGTGAGTGAGGAAATCACTTACAGTAGATTCCCATAACCAGAATGTACAGCAATACTGCTCGGTTAAGGATTTTTAAGTTGGAATTTGGTTTGGGGAAAAGGTAAAATGGTAAAGGTTAAAGGTTTTTTCTTCCCCCTTTTCCCCTTCCCCTTTTGCCCTTAACCGACAAGTATTGGAATGTACAGATACAGCATTTTTAAATTACAGGAGTTACAAATTAATTATTTTCGAGGCAGAATGCAGCAGAAAAAAGAATATTTTTGATACCATTTTGAAAAAAGAACGCGACAGATGGGTAGGGGCACGGCACCTGTAAGATATTTGATAAGTAGTTAAACAAAATTAATTACACAATGTCATTGCGAATGGAGCGGAGCGTAATGAAGCAATCGCAAGGGTTGAGATTGCTTTGCTGCGCTCGCAATGACTGTAATTAATTTTGCGTGGTTACTTATGCCGATAGATTTTGGATGTTCCCTAACTATCTGTCGGGTTATTATTTCAAAATGTATAATTTACACCTTTGTAATATGATAAATTGCCCCAAAACTATAGTTTTGAGGCAATTTATCAACCCTTAGACGTTGCTATTTCACATCAGGTATAACTTATTTTCAATTAATACTAGAAGTTGTAACCAACGCCTAAAGTTAAACCAACACTTGTGTCATCAAAAAAGGCTGCATTCACAGAACCTGTGGCTGTAAATCGAGAACCTAAAGGAACATCTATACCACCAGTGACCAGAGGAGCAATATCAGTGTCACCTGAGGTATCGATAGCTACACCAGCACCTATAAAAGGAGCGATGGGGAACCGTTGCTGTCCTGTAACTGGTTCTGCTTGTGGTCTGAAATCTAAGGTTATGGGAACCAACACTAAGGTATTATCCCCAAATATAGCTGATGGTCTAACTGAGATATTACGTGTTAGGCCGAGTTTGCTAATTACTGAGAAATTACCAACGCTCAGAGCATTAGTACCTGTCAAACCAATGTTACCAGCAACACCTATATAGCTAGGGCCACCAAGGGTGCTTCTACCAGGTGTTACACCGCCAGTAGTGCCGCCGCCAGTGGTGCCGCCATTAGTGCCACCTGGCTGCTGACCAGTCAGATTAGGTGGAATGAGAACTTGGTTAATCGCATGGATCACACCATTGCTAGCTTGCACATTTGCCTGAATGACTCTTGCACCATTCACAGCAATTTGATTGTTAGCAGCATCAACTTGAACATTTACAGGGTCATCTTCAATAGTCTTAACTTGACCAGTTGACAGCTGGCTAGAGGTTAATTGACCGGGAAGCACGTGGTATCTTAACAGCTTAATCAATGTTTCTCTATTTTCTGGTTGCTGTAATTGCTGTAAAGTCCCAGGTGGTAAAGCTGCAAATGCTTGATCGGTAGGAGCAAAAACTGTATAGGGGCCTGCTTGTTGTAAAGTCTCAGCTAAACCTGCTGTCTTTAACAAAGAAGTTAGTGTGGTAAAAGAACTGCTAGATGCAGCCAAAGAAACGATATCAGTGCCACCAGGTTGGGGAGTGCTAGTGGTACTACCTGCAACAATATAACTAGCTGCAGGAAGGTTACTAGCTATAGGTTGCGCTTGTCCTTGTCTGACTAAAGCTTGATACAAAATTGCTGCTGCTTCAGCACGAGTGAGAGATTGTTGTGGATTGAGTTGTTTAACTTCTGGATAATTAACTACAATATTGGCTTGTGTTGCAGCTGCCACATTGTTGACGGCATAACTGGGAATTGCTGCGGCATCTGAATAGTAAGTGTTCAATACATTAGATGCATTATCGTTACTAGTTAAACCTAAACCACTTGTGATTGCAACGATCGCCTGTACCCGAGGAATTTGTTGATTGGGTAAAAATACATTCCCTGGATAACCTGACATAAAGCCTGTTTCGTAGGCTACCCGAATTGCATCTGCTGCCCAAAAGTTAGCCGGAACATCGGAAAATCCACCAGCAGGTAATTGCCGTACTGCATTTTGATTGAAGGCTTTTTGAATCATGGCTGCAAATTGAGCCCGAGTCACAGCCTGATTGGGCTTAAAAGTACCATCAGGAAACCCTGCAATTACGTTTCTTTGCGCTAGGGCTTGAATAAATGGACTCGCCCAGTAATCTGAACCCACATCAGACAAGCTTGTTGTTGCTTGTGCTGTAGTAGTTGGTGCTGTAATACCTGATGTCGTAGTACCTGATGTTGTCTTACCTGTTGATGGAGCTGTATTTTGAGCCGAAGCAGGTATAGAAATAACAATAGGAGTTAATGTAGCAGCGATGATTCCCAAAGCTAGGAAACTGCTCTTTACTGATGCACGGAACCAATTAAACATGAAAATATCCTCCAAAAACAAGTAGAGTCGTTTCTCAATTTCCTGATTGAATCTTGGAAAGTGCTGGACGCGAAATGAAGTAGAAACACATCTTGAGATGATGCTGGGGTTTGCCTATGAGCTAAAACTACGAGTGCGAAATGTTAAATAGTAAATTTTCTATAACCACCTACCGTTACATTTCATTAATGTATTTTTAAATGCTTGCCTGATAGAGGCAAATTTAAGTCTGTAATGAGAGTTGAGCTTTTCCAGAACTACAGATCAAACTCAGCAATAGTAAGACTGCTAAGAGTATCTGGCGATGTTTCCCAAATAAAGAGAATTAGTACAAATTCTTAAATTTATTTAGGTTAAGTAACGGAGTCTGGAAACTACAAAGTAGGTATTGAGGTTGTCTGACTAACTTGAAAAAGCTTAATTACATCATTTTTCAGCAGCATGAGTTTAGTATTTATTGACGAAAAAGCGCATTATTTTGATATTTACCATTTTTTAGCGATCGCTTGAATTTAACAACTAGCTAAAGGCTAGACTTATCAGCCATTTTTTCCATCTTTAGGTAGTTGACAAAAAAGCTAAAAGTTTAAGATTAGAGGCGAATGGGTAAGCTTAGGGCTAAATTAGCGATCGCACTTCCACTGTTTATGCATAATGTATGCCTCCTCAGGCTCCGCAAAATTCGCTCATGCACAATTTTGCAGTCACAATAACGATTACTGAGATTTCGAGCTTTGCTTAGATAGTATCTTGATTTCTAGGTTTAGCGTAATTATCAGTTTATATTTCTTTATCAAAGAATTTTTATTAATTGATGCTTGATTGTTAATTATCTTAGAGATTTATTTTACATGAGAACTTAATCTTATTAATTTGCCATGATAACACGCTGATATTTTAGTCCAAATTGCTAGATTTTATGAAATCCAACTCAATTAATATCTAAATATCTAACCAAAGGTAGTGTTTAAATTGATCCAATTATGATTAACCATATCTTATCTCCTAAGAGATGGTGAGGGATAAGTATTATCATTGTTTAATTTAATTTACTGAGAAGTTATTTGAAAACTAATGACAATCCTATATTTATCTACATACGGAAATATTTATTGTTAGATATCTAACTTTAATTTATTTTTAAGCTATGCCACTAATCCTAATTGGTAAAAATATTTTATAAAGCTATTATAAACTTTCTGTGAATTCAGAGATAAATACTTGGACAAACCAAGAAAAAGGTACATACAATACATAACCAAATCATCATCTTGCTTACATATTAAGCTCGCTAAAAATATATGAGTACCATGTTTAAAAAGGTACAAAATAAATTTCTCAGAAATATCTATAATCTGCCATTTTTGCAGCATCAGGCAGAGATTGAGTATCAAAACTTAGTAAAAATGCATATTGCAAATTTACCACTAATCTCTGCGACTGATCAAAATATCGTTGACACTCTCAATACTGAAGGAGTCGTAATTACTTCATTAGCAGATTTGGGAATATCATCGAGTTCTAACATGTTTCAAGCAGCAGAAAACCTGATGCATAAAATCCCACAAAGTATTCCAGTTAATCGGAATGAATTCTCTATTCATGCAACTTCCCAACAAATCATGGCACATCCAGAGATTTTTCTTTGGGGAGTAGAACAACGTTTAATTAATATAGTCGAGAATTATCTGAGCTTACCAGTAGCCTATCATGGAGCATATTTTCGTAGAGATATTGCCAACCAAGTAGAGCAACAATCTAGGCTATGGCATATAGATAAAGAAGATAAAAAAGTACTGAAAATAATTGTTTATCTACATAATATGGATGAAGATAACGGGCCTTTTCAATATCTCCCCATATCTGTAACAGAATCAGTAAGTCACTTACTTAAATATCATCATGGCTATATTCAAGATAAAACTATGCAACAGATCATATCACCTGCTAACTATAAATCTTGTCTAGGCCCAGCTGGTACAGTAGTCTTTGCTGCCACTGGTAGCATCTTCCATCGAGGTAAGTTACCTGTAAAGTCTGATAGATTTGCCATCTTTTTTGACTACACTTCCCGAAAGCACAAACTCTCATTTTATAGCACATCTTCACTACCCCAGGAAGATGTGGCTTTACTGGCGAAAAATCTTTCCCAAAAACAAAGAGATTGTCTAAGCTAATGCGCGTCTAAATTGCATAACTAGTAATCAGGGCTGTTGATTGTTGACTGTTGACAGAATTAGATTAACTTTTTGATATCACCAAATGCACGGTAGAAGCCACCACTAGCTGACTCGCGGATTTCTTCTACAAGATAACGTTGTCCTTCTTGGCGAATATCTTTGGGGAATTGTACTTTCCAGTTGGGATTGTACCCTGGCGAGATAACGCGGACTCTCAATTTATTTCCCTCTTTAAAGCACTCAACAATTACCCCTTGGCTGCTATCTGTTGTAGTTTCGACAACAGCAGAAGGTGCTGCGCCTTCTCCTTTTGGTGCTTTAATAATGGCTGCTTGGGGAATTGTACCTGCTTGAGCCGCTTGGATAGCAGCTTCACTAGCATCTATACAAGCTAGAGAACCATCGGTAGTAACTATATAGATGTGATTCTCAAAAAACTGCATCGATAATGCTGAAGCACAGCCAGTAGAAAGCTTCCACAAGCGTTCCCCCGATTCATTGAAACAGTAAATGGATGAACTGTTATCACCAGCAAACACATACTTACCATCTGCGGCTGTAGCACAAGAATAAACAGATGCGTCGCACTTGTAAACTGGGCCAGCTTTACCTTGCTTGCTAAAACAGTAAATTTTTTGGTCACTTGCACCTGCGTAAACGGCTGATGTTTCTTGCCAACCGAATAATACAGCACCACCTGTTTGTTGATGCCAAAGCATCCGACCTTCTTGATTATCATACATAGTCACGCCTTGAGAGTGACCGTGATAGACACCAGCTTCATCACAACGTACCATCCAGCCAGATTGACCTTGACTTAAACGCGTCCATTGTGATTCATCTTCATGATCGATTGTCGTGACACCACCGTTAGCATCGGAAACAGCTAACAAGCCATTGTTAATATCTAGCCAAAAGATATCGACATTTTCATCAATATTATATGCAACGCGAGGTAACTTCCCTGTCAAGTCGTAGACGTTGCCATCATCGCAGCCAGCATAAATCCAGATATCATCAGCAACTAGACATTTCACACCATCAGGCAGCTTAAACTGGTTAATAACTTGACCTTGATGATTCAGCGCAAAAACTTGACCTGCTTGATTACCCACCCAGCAACGATTACCGTCAATAAAAATGCCAAAGGCTGCGGAATTAGAGTTAAATTTCCAGAGAATTGGCGCTTGTTGTGCTGTCGAGGTGGTACTGGTAACTGCGCGTCTAGTCACCGAACGCTTTTGACGCACACCCATAACGGCTGGTTCGTAACCTTTCGCCAATTTTTCTTTAATCTTCTTGTTGGCTTCGGCTTTAGCTTTGTCTGGGGTGGGGTAAGTTTTCCTCTGAGTTTGCCCTGAGTCGCCAATACGACCATAACGTATTGTTACTTCAGTATCTTTGATGATGACTTCATAAAATTTATGAGAACCTCCATTTGCTTCAGAAAGCTCTAGGTAGGTCTTTTCTTCAGCCATGACATTTTATCCTAAACATAAAATTGGGAAAATGGATATTTTGGCTTAGTTGTAAATGCTACCTTTTGGATTGTCAATTAACCATCATGCTGTTGCAGGTGGCTGACAGAAAGTTTCACCAAACTTTGAACCCTTACTAGAACATTCAAATAGATGTAAGCCTAGTTGCTGGGAAAGTTCTTCGCATACCTTAACCCCGCGCACGCTGTTACCTCGCACATCTAACGGTGGAGAAAAGACCGCAATTCCCATTTGGTTGGGAACAACAGCCAAGATTCCGCCACAAACACCGCTTTTCGCAGGAATACCGATTTTATAAGCCCACTCACCAGCAAAATTATACATCCCACAGGTGTACATAACGCTCAAAATGTCTTTTATGTAACAACTTTTTACTGCCTGTTCCTGAGTAATGGGGTTAATGCCTCTGTTGGCTAAAGTTGCTGCCATCACTGCCAAATCACGGCAATTGACCATCACCGCACACTGCTGAAAGTATAAATCTAAGGACTCTTCAATATTTTGGTCAATCATGCCAAAGTTGAGCATGAGATGAGCCATAGCGCGGTTGCGATGTCCGGTGCTGCGTTCAGAAGTAAATACAGAAATATCAACGAATACATCATGACCGATGTATCTTCTAAACATATCCAGCATCCGGTTAAGGCGTTCGGTAGCACCAGCACCTTTGATTAAACTAGTAGTGGCGATCGCACCTGCATTTACCATTGGATTTAATGGTCGATTGGATTGCTCATCAAGGATAATGGCGTTGAATGCATCTCCTGTCGGTTCTACACCAACCCTAGTCAAGACATAATCTCGTCCATGATCCTCAAGGGCCAATCCGTAAGCAAAGACCTTAGAAATTGACTGAATGGTAAATAGTTGCTCGTAATCGCCAACTTCGTAAACCTGACCATCTACCGTCACAATGCAAATGCTAAACAAGTCAGGATTTACCTTTGCTAGTTCTGGAATGTAGTTGGCTACTAGACCGTCTCGCAGCGACTTGTACTTGGAATGCAATTCCTGAAGAACATCGGGAAATGGCGATGCGACTATTTCTAAACTTCCTTGGTGTGCCATGAGGCTTACAGCTTGCTTTAAAAAATCATACTCAATCAACTACTGTAGGCAAAAATGTGGTTTTATTTTCATGTGTTGGGGATTGGGGATAAGGGGAGAAAGGGGAAGGGGGAAACGGAGAAGGGGAGAAAGGGGAAATTATTATTACTCATTACTCATTACTCATTACCCATTACCCATTCCCCAGTCCCCATTCCCCATTCCCCAGTCCCCAGTCCCCAGTCCCCAGTCCCCAAACACAAATAGATACCATCTTCTGTGACCTATGCTTTAAGCCTGTTTATCGCTGCTGATATATGTATTTGATGACGGCTACTGATGGCTTGAGTCTCTTTTGAAATTACTTAATTATAAGTATGTCACATATTATACAACAAACTTTTTAGAGTATTTATGCTGAGTCGGTCTAAAAGCTAAAGTTAATTATATAACTTCTGTTTAACTGACAATGAATTTATCCTTATCAGGAGATATGTAACAAAAATAACTTTTTAATTTATTATGAAGTTAATGTGAGGTTTATATTTTTTATTCTGTAATTCTTGTTACAAAACAAATCTGAAGATTTATAAAAATTAAATTAACTTAAGTCTTATAAGTATATATTCGCAAATTTTAAAATAATTAGTTATAGATTTTCAGCTAATGTTTTGCGTCAATCTCGAAGGAGCGAAAAGCTACATATATAAGCAATATTGGGTGAAAAATTTGGCAGTTCTAGCTCAATTTCTACTCACGAAAATGTTAATTTTTCATAAGAAAAGTTTTACTTATCAAAAAAAACGTTACATAGCCGAAATCCGCATTTGAGAAAGCTTTGAGCCTTGAAAATAAGATCTAATTTTGCTAAAGTTACCAAGACTTACGCTAAAACCCTGATCCCCAAGCTCAAAGGTTCGTGTTAGTCTGTTGCAGTTACAAAACAGAAAAGTGAAAGCGGAACGAGTTCGAGTTGAAGGGAACAACACTTTTACTGGTGCATAATCCCACGAACCGTGAAACCTCTGTTCTACAGTCGCTTTAAAATCGGACGCATGAATCAAAGACATTTTTGGACTATTGTCGCCGTGTTTCTAACTGTTTTAGGGATGCCCTCAGTTGGACGCACTCAAACCACTAAGGGAGATGCTCTTGCTTCTCAACCATCGCCAGCAGGTGAGGTTGTCAAAGTAGGAGAGTACCAATCCTCAGCAGAGAAACCAACCTCTGATGCTGTGATTACAGAAATTCATCCTCACAGCATTGCAGGTCGTAAGGCGGCAACCCTTTTTATCCGAAATATTCCTGTTATTACCTTTCTGAGTTCTTTATCAGCCGAGAGTAGTGAGAGCAAGGTTGGAGTAATTGACAACCCTGGGGGCGTACAAGGTTACGCCCCTCTTGCTAGCAATACAATCAAAGTGGCAAGTAATGGGAATTTGACGGATGTAGGTAACCAAATTACCGCTACTCACGATGACCCAGTGGAAAGAGCTGGTGTAATAGCAACAAAAATTAACCAGTTGCTGCGGGACGGAGTAGATGCCAGTCAGATTAGTGTCAGCTGGAAAGGAGGCGGCGAAGGGAAAGTCGCCAGTCAAAGCCAGAACAAAGGTGCCTCCGATCTGCAAAAAGCAGGCGATCGCTATACGATCAAAATCAAAGGTGAAGAATTGGTGGAAATCAATGAAAATACCCGCCTAGCAAATTCCACCAACGATTTAGCACAAGATGCATTGCAAGCCACTAACCGGATGCGGAGACTCATGGGCAATGCATCTCCCATCAGCGAAATTGCAAATTTACCAACTCGTTCGCCATTATCATTACCCAAGTTGCCACAGCAAGTTGCCATTGGCCCAGTGCGAATTACCCTAAGTGGCATTGCTTCGTGGTATGGTTACGATGGCTCTGGCAGCCGCACTGCTAGTGGTAAGAGGTTTCATCCCGAAGGCATGACTGCTGCCCATCGTAGCTTGCCGTTTGGTACAAGAGTACGTGTAACTAACACCCGCAATGGTCGTTCTGTAGTGGTGTCTATTACTGACCGTGGCCCATATATTCGGGGTCGAATTATTGACCTGTCTGCTGGTGCGGCGCGGATTTTAGGAATGATGGGTAGTGGTGTTGCACCCGTGAGAATTGAAGTATTAGGCAGATAAGAAAAGCTGAAGGGATTAAGGCTGAAGTATGAAGAGTTCCCTTGTTCTCTTTGTCTTGATCCCTAATTCTAGAAACTTAATACTTTTTTATAAAATTCCTACCCACTTTCAACTCTTTACTCTTTACGTTTCGATTCGCTATCACTTAAATTCCCCTAGTTGAACAAATCTTCCCCCAGTTTCAGAGATAAACTAACGGGGGAGGGATCGATAAAAACTAGGGGTTTTTTGTGCGCCTGCTGACAACAGTTGCAGCTTTAAGCTGCTTTTTAACTCAACGCCGCTTGGAAAGTAAATGTTTGGTTCCAGATGATCTGGTTCTAGATGAAATGTCTAGCTGGGATCGGACAGCTATCGGTTTGGTACCAACAATGGGAGGGTTACATCAAGGTCATTTAAGCTTGATGCAACGAGCGCGGCAAGAAAATTCTACGGTGATTGTCAGTATTTTTGTCAATCCACTGCAATTTTCTCCCAATGAAGACTATAACAAGTACCCCCGGACTTTAGAGCTTGACATGCAACTGTGCGAACAAGCTGGGGTGGACTTAATTTTTGCTCCGACTCCGGAAGAAATGGGAGTTTCGCAGAAGAGTATACAAGAATCGAAGGTTACACAAGTAATCCCTCCTTCTGCTATGATAACAGGCTTGTGCGGTGGTTCTCGGCTAGGTCATTTCCAAGGTGTGGCCACGATTGTGACCAAGCTTTTTAACTTGGTACAACCTGACCGAGCCTACTTTGGCCAAAAGGATGGTCAGCAACTAGCAATTATTCGACAGTTAGTAGCTGATTTGAATTTTCCGGTAGAAATTGTTGCTTGTCCCACGCTGCGCGAAGCGTCGGGTCTAGCCTTCAGTTCTCGCAATCAGTATTTGAGTGCATCGGAAAAACAGCAGGCGGCGGTTTTATATCGTGGCTTGCAGCAGGCTGAAGCTGCTTTTAAAGCGGGGGTTCGCAACAGCGACGAGCTGATCGCGGCAGTTCGCCAAGAAGTAGCAATGGTCACTAATGTGTTAGTGGAATATATTGAATTGGTTGAGCCGAATACATTGATGTCGTTAGTTAAAGTTAAGGAGGAAGGAATGCTCGCGATCGCAGCTCGTCTTGGTTCTACAAGGTTGATTGACAATATTTTATTAAGCGATCGCCTACCCATCATCGCTATTGACGGCCCAGCCGGCGCAGGTAAGTCTACTGTGGCGCGACAGGTGGCGGCAAAACTCGGTCTGGTGTATCTTGATACTGGATCTATGTATCGTGCTGTTACTTGGTTGGTGTTGCAACAAGGTATTACCATAGATGATGAATGTGCGATCGCGGAATTAGCTAGTTCTTGTGAAATTCAACTGACTCCTAGCCAAGATTTACAATCTCCTGTGCAGGTTTGGATTAACGGGACTAATGTTACCCCAGTGATTCGCACTGTAGAGGTAACATCTAAAGTCTCAGCTATCGCTGCACAAACTGCGGTACGTAAAGCTTTAGTCAAACAACAGCAAAGCTGGGGAAAAAGAGGTGGTTTAGTTGCAGAAGGAAGAGACATTGGAACTCATGTCTTCCCCGATGCAGAAGTCAAAATCTTTTTAACCGCCTCTGTAACTGAACGTGCGCGTCGCCGCCAGGAAGACTTTAAAAAACAAAATCTGCCGGAAGTTAATCTAGAACAGTTAGAACGGGACATTGCCGAACGTGACTGGAAAGATAGTACGCGCAAAGTTTCACCTTTGCAAAAAGCAGCAGATGCAATCGAAATCCAAACTGATGGACTTAGCGCATCTGAAGTTACTGCCAAAATCGTTGACTATTGCCAACAACGCATATCACAGTTGTCATCTCTTTGATTCACCTGGGATTGGGGGCTGGGGATTGGGAACTGAGGAATGGTATTTGGGGATTGAAATTGAGATTTAGGTTTTCAACCCCAACCAATTTGCGAAAGACGCTATTCTTCAGTACCTAGTCGCCAGTCTCCAAGCGCTAATTTTTAACTAAACCGTACAAACCTGGGAAAAATAATCCTAGCTGCGACTTGCTCATATAGAGCCAACCATTGATGAAGACATGCATGTCTGCGAAAATTTTGCGATCGCAAATTAATATGTCGCTAGCAGTCAAATTTAGTGATGTTTGAATATAAATTGATTTCTAGATGAATTCATCTAGCTAAAGATAGATTTTAAATTATTGAACTAATGTTACCAGGGCTAGAAGTTTTTAGCCATAGAAGTGGCGCTAAATAGAATGGTTGAACATGGCTATTTAAAACTGAGGTGAAAACCCAACTAATATTCCTTTGCCAGCAATAACCACCATCTGAAGGGCTAGACCGAAATTCAGCGCAGCATAGTACAAATATCTAACCAGATGAAAATACCTTAAACACCTATCAATCTAGTCTTTTTAACTTTTAACTTTTGACTTTTGACTTTTGACTTTCGCCCAGCAGCATCAGGCCCCATCTCCCACTATTAGCGTGTCAATTCTAGATGTGCCCTTAATAGTGAGTTAGTGAATTTTGCATTTTTACCCATTGGATTGCTGATTTTACCTATTGTAAAAAATCTATAGTTTTAATTTTCAGTTTGGTAGTAAAATTACCATGTTAAGTTTTATGTTCCAACATTTAGGACATCAAACTTACGAAGATAAAAGCTGTAATTTCCTAAACATCTGAATAGCTTTAAACTGGAAAACGGTAAAGAGAGGATTTCACACAATGGCATTTACACAGCCCCCCCTACCCTACGACTTTAATGCACTAGAGGCGTATGGCATGAAAGGTGAGACTTTTGAGTATCACTATGGTAAGCACCACAAAGCTTATGTAGATAACCTCAATAAGTTAGTTGATGGTACAGAACTTGCTGATAAATCCTTAGAAGAAGTAATCACAACTTCCTTTAAAGATGCTTCTAAGGCAGGAATCTTTAACAACGCGGCTCAAGTGTGGAACCACACCTTTTTCTGGAACTCACTCAAACCAGCAGGTGGCGGACAACCTTCTGGCGCACTAGCCGACAAGATTGATAAAGATTTTGGTAGCTACGATAAGTTCAAAGAAGAGTTCTCTAACGCTGCTGCAACTCAGTTTGGCAGTGGATGGGCTTGGTTGGTTGATGATGGTGGTACTTTAAAAGTTATCAAAACACCAAATGCCGAGAACCCTCTCGCCTATGGTAAAAAGGCAATTTTAACCCTAGATGTTTGGGAACACGCCTACTACATCGACTTCAGAAATGCCCGTCCTGCATTTATCAAAAATTACCTAGATCAATTAATTAACTGGGACTTTGCGGCTGATAACTTCGCCGCCTAAATATGTAAGGTTAAAGGGGAAAGGGGAAAGGTTAAAGGGGAAAGGTGATTTCTCTTTCTGCTTTTCCCCTTTCTCCTTTTTATAGTTGTCAATTGGGGACTGGGGACTGGGGACTGGGGACTGGGGACTGGGGAGATGAGGGAGATGAGGGAGATGAGGGAGATGAGGGAGATGAGGGAGATGAGGGAAATGAGGGAGATGAGGGAGATGAGGGAGATGAGGGAGACAAGAAGAAATTACCCATTACCAATTACCCATTACCCCTTCCCCATGTCCCATGCCCAATGCCCCATGCTCAATGCCCATTCCCCAAGATGTATACTTAAAAACAGCCCTTCCCAACCCTGGCAATGACTGTTAAACCGCAGAAAATTCTGATATTAGCTGCAAATCCTAGCAATACATCACGATTGCGTCTCGATCAAGAATTGCGTGATATTAAGGAAGGCTTGCAAAGGTCGCTCAATCGAGAGAACTTTGACTTACGGTATGATTTAGCAGTACGTCCGAGGGATATTCGCCGCGCTATTTTGGATTATCGACCAAATATTATCCATTTTTCTGGGCATGGCGCAGGGATACAAGGACTAGCTTTTGAGGATGAAACAGGAAAATCACAGCTAGTTACGGGTGAAGCATTAGCTGGGTTGTTTGGACAGTTTTCTAAGCAAGTAGAATGTGTGCTGTTGAATGCTTGTTACTCGGAAGTTCAAGCTGAAGCTATTTCACAACAGATTAATTATGTGATTGGGATGAACGATCGCATCGGGGATAAAGCTGCGGTTGAGTTTGTGGTGGGTTTTTACGATGGGCTTTTGGCTTACAATCCCGAATATGATGAAGGTGCGCCTGTAGAGTTTGCTTTTAATATTGCCAAGAATGCAATACAGTTAGCTGGCGTATCTGGCGAGTTGATTCCTGAACTTAAAAAAAAACCAATTTAACCCCCCTTCACCAACCTTTAGGCAATCTTACCAACGTTCCAGAATACCCTCCGCACTTTTTACCCCGTCCTGAAGAACTTACACCCTTAAAACAGAAAGTATTATCACCAACAAAGCAACCTGTGGGGATTACAGGGAAAAGTCGGCGTGTAGGTGTACAAGGGATGGGCGGAATTGGTAAAACAGTCTTAGCTACAGCCTTAGCGCGGGATGAAGAAGTGAGAAAGGCGTTTCCTGATGGGGTGTTGTGGGTAACATTGGGACAAACGCCGCAGATTTTAACTTGGCAATCCTATCTAGCTTCGGCGTTGGGTGAGAAGCAAGCGGCTTTTACCGAGGTGGGATTGGCGAAAGCGCAGTTACGGGAGTTATTTGCACAGAAAGCTTGCTTGCTGATTTTGGATGATATCTGGCGTTTGGATGATGCAACAGCGTTTGATGTGTTGGGGGAACGCTGTCAGATGTTAATTACTACTCGTGATGGGGCGATAGTCACGGGGTTGGGAGGGGAAGAGTATCAGCTGGCAATTTTAGGTAAACAACAGGCGTTAGAACTTTTGGCAGATTGGGCAAATCAACCAGAAATTTTGCAAACTACCCCGCATAACGATGTTACTTTGCAGGTAGCGAGAGAATGTGGATATTTGCCCTTAGCATTGGCGATGGTTGGCGCGATGATGCGGGGTAAACCGCCAAATCGCTGGCAGAATATTTTAGAAAAATTGCAAAGTGCTGATTTAGAGAAAATCAAACAACAGTTTCCCGATTATCCTTATCCCGATTTACTCAAGGCTATTGCCGTTAGTGTGGCGGCTTTGGATGAGAATTGCCAACAGAGGTATTTAGATTTTGCAGTATTTCCAGAAGATACACCCATACCCGAAGCAGTTTTGCAGACTTTTTGGCAACCCTTGGGCTTAGATGAGTTTGATAGCCAAGATGTCATTGATGAATTGGTGAGTAAATCTCTGGCTTTGCGGGATGAAGCGGGAAGTTTGCGGTTGCATGACTTGCAGTTTGATTATGTTAGGAAGCAGTACACCACCTTAGCAAAGGAAAGTGAGGGGATAGGGTTTTTACACAATCGGCTGTTAAATGCTTACAGCGAAAAATACCCCGAAGACTGGCATAGTTTAGAAGATGACGGCTATATCTGGCAAAATTTAGCCTATCATTTGGTGGCTGGGGGAAGGGAAGGAGAATTACAACAACTGCTGGGTGATTTTCGCTGGTTGCAGGCGAAGTTGGAGACCATCAATATTAATGCTTTGCTAACAGATTATGATTTTTTGCTGGAGGATGAGAATTTACAGTTAATTCAAGGTGCATTGCGACTGTCGGCACATGTTTTAAATGAGGATAAACAGCAATTGGCGGGGCAATTATTAGGGCGGTTGCTGGGTTTTGCAAGAGAAGAAATTCAAAGATTGTTAAACCAGGCACAGCAAAGTAAAACTCCTTGCTTGCTTCCGCAAACAGCAAGCTTAACTCCTCCTGGCGGCTTCTTAGTACGTACCTTGGTGGGTCATAGTGATTCGGTAAATGCAGTTGTCTTCACCCCAGATGGCAAATACGCGATTTCAGGTTCCCATGACACCACCCTCAAAGTCTGGAATTGGAAAACTGGCGAACTACTGCGGACTCTCGCAGGTCATAGTAACTTGGTAAATGCGATCGCCCTCAACCCAGATGGCAAATACGCGATTTCAGGTTCCCATGACACCACCCTCAAAGTCTGGAATTGGCAAACAGGGGAAGAACTGCGTACCTTAGCGGGTCATAGTGGCTGGGTAAAAGCAGTTGCCCTGACTCCAGATGGCAAATACGTGATTTCTGGTTCTTCTGACAAAACCCTTAAAGTCTGGAATTGGCAAACAGGACAAGAACTGCGTACCTTAGCGGGTCATAGTTCTTATGTATATGCAGTTGCCCTCACCCCAGATGGCAAATACGCGATTTCTGGTTCCGATGACAACACCCTCAAAGTCTGGAATTGGCAAACAGGGGAAGAACTGCGTACCTTAGCGGGTCATAGTGGCTGGGTAAAAGCAGTTGCCCTGACTCCAGATGGCAAATACGCGATTTCTGGTTCCAATGACACCACCCTCAAAGTCTGGAATTGGCAAACAGGACAAGAACTGCGTACCTTAGCGGGTCATAGTTTCTGGGTAAATGCAATTGCCCTGAGTGCTGATGGCAAATACGTGATTTCCGGTTGCGATGACTACACCCTCAAAGTCTGGAATTGGCAAACAGGACAAGAACTGCGTACCTTAGCGGGTCATAGTTTCTGGGTAAATGCAGTTGCCCTGAGTGCTGATGGCAAATACACGATTTCTGGTTCCGGTGACTACACCCTCAAAGTCTGGGATTGGCAAACTGGGCAACAACTACGTACCCTAAAAGGTCATAGTCACTGGGTAAGAGCAGTTGCCCTGAGTGCTGATGGCAAATACACGATTTCTGGTTCTTGGGACAAAACCCTCAAAGTCTGGGATTGGCAAACAGGACAAGAACTCCGTACCTTAGTGGGTCATAGTGACTCGGTAAATGCAGTTGCCCTGAGTGCTGATGGCAAATACACGATTTCTGGTTCTTGGGACAAAACCCTCAAAGTCTGGAATTGGCAAACCGGACAAGAACTCCGTACCTTAGTGGGTCATAGTGACTCGGTAAATGCAGTTGCCCTGAGTGCTGATGGCTTATACGCGATTTCTGGTTCCGATGACAAAACCCTCAAAGTCTGGAATTGGCAAACAGGACAAGAACTCCGTACCTTAGCGGGTCATAGTTCTGGAGTAAAAGCAGTTGCCCTGAGTGCTGATGGCTTATACGCGATTTCTGGTTCCGATGACAAAACCCTCAAAGTCTGGAATTGGCAAACAGGACAAGAACTCCGTACCTTAGCGGGTCATAGTTCTGGAGTAAATGCAGTTACCCTGAGTGCTGATGGCTTATACGCGATTTCTGGTTCCAATGACAACACCCTCAAAGTCTGGAATTGGCAAACAGGACAAGAACTGAGTACCTTAGCGAGTCATAGTTCCTATGTATATGCAGTTGCCCTGAGTGCTGATGGCAAGTACGTGATTTCTGGTTCTTGGGACAACACCCTCAAAATCTGGAATTGGCAAACTGAGGAAGTAATTGTCAGTTTCATCGGAGATGGGGGAATATATTGCTGTGCTGTTGCACCCGATGGTGTGAGAGTTGTTGCTGGGGATGCATCAGGAGGGGTGCATTTTTTGCGCTTGCAAGGCACAAAAGAGTAATTCGTAATTAAGAAATTGGGATTTTGCTTGAGTCAGTTGTGGCGAATGGGGATAATATAGAGTCCGTTTAGACAATTTTCATGGCAAGCGTTGCAAAACAAGCCGCGAATTGTGCGATCGCCTGTTTTAATTTCCTTCCCATCACCATCACTGTTGCTAATTCACTCATCAGTTGCCATCAAAGTGCGGTCGCTCTTGCTCATTTTCTCAGCTTTCAAGCAAAAAGCCGCAACGTTGAAGATAAAAGCTGCAATTTTCCGCATCAAAGCCGCAATGTTGAGGATAAAAACCGCAACGTTGAGGCTAAAAGGCGCAACTTCCAAGATAAAAGCCGCAATGTTCGAGATAAAAGCTGCAAGCTTCAGGCTTTGAACTCCAACCTTCAGGCTTTGAGGTGCAAATTCCGCCTTCTGAAGGTGAACAGTTGGTTATTTTTCTCGGTGAATTATGCTATTTCAGTCATATAACCATACCAATAGGCGGGTGAGGGTTTAGCAGTGCTAAACCCCTACGAAAAATTTATCTAAAGGGCGATGTTTGGGAAATGCGATCGCATAATTAATCTCTACATGAATCTTCGGACAAAATCATCCCATTTCTACGGGCGTTAAACCGTCTACCATATTCATTAGGAAACCTCAATCTTTGGTGTCGTTACCTTTATCTTGCGGTTTCCTCTTCTTTTTTACTACCCCAACTCACATAAGCCGTAAAGAGATAAATTAAACCTTATGACTCAAACCCAACCACTAAAAAAACTATATTCCTTCGATGAATTTATCGATTGGTATCCAGAAAATTCACCCCTACGCTATGAGCTACACAATGGAGTCATAATCGAGATGCCACCACCAACAGGCGACCATGAAGATGTTTTAGGTTTTTTAAGCAAAAAAATTACAGTCGAATTTGAACGGTGCGAATTACCTTACACCATCCCAAAAACAGGATTAGTCAAAACATCCAGTGGCGAATCAGCCTACATACCTGATGTATTGGTATTAAATCGTGACAATTTAACGGTTGAACCATTGTGGAAAAAAGAATGCACCGTTATTTACCCCGAAAGTGTACCGTTAGTAATCGAAGTCGTTTCCACGAATTGGCAGGATGATTACTATAACAAATTTGGCAACTATGAAAAAATGGGTATTCCCGAATACTGGATTACAGATTATAAAGGGTTGGGCGGGCGCAAGTTTATCGGCAATCCAAAAGTCCCTACTATTTTCGTATGTGAATTAATCGATGGTGAATATCAAATGACACCATTTAGAGGTACTCAGCGCATCATATCGCCTAGTTTCCCACAGTTAAATCTAACCGCTCAACAAATATTTGACTCTGTTATTTAATAAAGTTGCACAAATGCAAAACTTGCGCTCATCCCCCAACCCCTTCTCCCAATATTGGGAGAAGGGGGGTAAATTTCAAAGTCCCATGCATGGGAGAGGGATTTAGGGTGAGGGCTTTTGATTTATGCAACGCCTCTAATCTCAATCTATCCGTTCGCAGTCAAATCTGCCTTTAATATGCTGATTGTAAAAACTACCAACAGAATCAGCCGAGTAAAAATCTTCCCAAGTCTCTTCATCTACCCCAGAGTACTCATACACAGCACCACTCTTAAACTCAACTTGCAAAGTTTGCTCGTGACTATCGTAAGCAATGGTAGCCGCCATTGAAGAACTCACCCTTACGGGTTCGTCACTTCCTTCAACGGGGGGAACCCCCGCAACGGAGTGACTCACAGGTAACAGCGCAATCGGTTCTTCATAAACAGGAAACGCCGCAGGTTCCGCCACAATTTCATTCAGTTCTACCAAACCCTCGTAAGCTTGAACTGGTGCGGGAATTTCTAAAAGTTCTATCTCGTCGCCCCGGTCAAGCAATAATTGTAAATGTCCGTCAGAATGAGCGATCGCAATCAAGCTACTCAAGTCCATTTTCGATAGTCTCATGAAATTTGCTCTCCTGTGGGCTGCAAAATCCTATTTATCTGTTGAGAGTTTTAAATTCTTATCCAAAATTGCACCATTTAATAGTACATTTGTATCATTAAAGCGATTAATCGTCAAGATTTTGCAGAGAAAAATACATTATTAGTGCTGATTTATAACTCACTTCAGTTCACTCAGAACTCAGCACTCATCACTCAGCACTTATTTGGTAATACGATGGAAACAAGGCTTGCATAGTTGGCAATGAACGATTTATTTGGAGCAGAGTTTTTACAAGCATCGCCGCTAATTCTGGCGGGGCCTATCTTACAACACACAGATTCCGACACCGTTACAGTCTGGGTAGCGTTGCAACGTCCTTGTGAGGTGGTACTCCAGGTTTATGACACGGCTAATCACGGTCAGTTAATCACAAATCTGCTTTTAGAGGGAAGACGTAGCACTTATGCTCTGGGAAAATCGCTGCATATTGTGGTCGTCACGGCGGAATCTGCGGGTAGATATTTATTAAGTAGCGATCGCATCTATGCATACGATATGCAATTTATTGAATCATCTACCCAGCAGCAGACTTTACAGCAAGCCTTATGTTCTAGCCGCTTTCCTGCTGTGAACATCAGCTATTTTGAGCATCAAAAACCCACATTTGCCCTCCCACCCACAGATTTACAAGATTTACGCATCGTGCATGGTTCCTGTCGCAAACCTCACGGTGATGGCTTTGACGCGTTACCAATTCTCGATTGCTTAATTGAGTCAGCCGCCAACCAACCCCGCCAACGACCCCATCAGCTTTTCCTCACAGGCGACCAGATTTATGGTGATGATGTCGCTGATCCTCTGTTGTGGGTTTCTTCTCAGTTAGGCGATGCGCTGTTAGGTTGGGAGGAAAGGTTACCTTTGACTCAGCAAACAGCCGCAGACCCCAGTTATGTCACACCCAAGCAATTACTTCCCGGACATCGTGCAGAAATTGCCACTCACCAAGCAGGTTTCACCGCCGGGTTACATAATAAAACCGCCAAAGTTAGCAGCCACCTGCTGAGTTTGGGTGAATATTACGCATCTTATATATTGTCATGGTCTCCCGCTTGCTGGCCCAGTAGCTTACCCAAAGGGCGGGAGGTAATGCGCGGTCATCGAGTCAGCCGTCGCTGGGATAAAGAGGTGCAGGATATGCGCCAATTTATCCATACCCTGTGGAAAGTGCGGCGGGCGATGGCGAACATTCCCGTTTATACTATCTTCGACGACCATGATGTCAGCGATGACTGGAACCTCAACCAAGCTTGGTGTTTGCGCGTTTTAGGCAAACCCTTAGGACGCAGAACCGTCCAAAATGCCTTGTTAGCCTATGCAGTTTTTCAAGCCTGGGGGAACACACCCCAGCAATTTACCCCAGGTCAAGCAGGGGAGAAATTATTACAAGCGGCGGCGGAATGGTCTGCATCTGGGGGAATGAATATTGTAGCGTGGGATGCGATCGCCCGTTACTTAGGAATGCCACCGACAAACCCCCGTACAGGCTTACCAGAATTTGTACAATATGATTCTGTCTTAGTGCTAGACCGAGACCCAGAAGCCTTGACTTGGCATTATACAGTCCGCAGTTTTTGCCATGAAGTCATAGTCTTAGATACACGAACTTGGCGCGGTTATCCTGCAGATCAAAAACCAATTGCGCCGCCAATGCTGCTATCACCGCCAGCATTTACGCAGCAACTTTCTCAGCCTCTACAACAAGCCACTCATAAACCCAAAGGACTTTCACAAATGCAAGCCACATTTGTGATTGCGCCGACCAATTTATTTGGTTTACAAGTAATAGATTGGATTCACCATTGGCATTTAAAAAGAGAAAAAGTTTATGGTGTAGATGTCGGTGATGCTTGGAATATTAATTACGAAGCCTTAGCAAAATTCCTCACCACATTATTTGAGCAACGCCAACAAGTAATAGTCTTATCTGGAGATATTCATTACAGTTCTGTAGTCCGTTTATCTTACACCAGAAAATCTCTAGGTTCCGAGAAAAAGTCTGTATTAGTGCAATTAACAGCTAGTGCGTTTAAGAATGAAGAAATTATTACCGAAATTATTCATACAAGACTCAAACAATGGCTGTTACCAGAAAAAAGTCGCCAATGGTTAGGATGGACAAATCCTCCTTATATGGTAGAAATTTCTAGCAGAAAATCTTACCAAGATGCTACATCACACCGTCCCCCAGAATGGCATGGGTTAATGGAATGGATTACTCGAACTAGCACCCAAACTGCTGATTTTGGCACCAATATTTCCTGGTTAATGACTGCCAAACAACAAGCGAAAAGTCGCAAATGGGAGTGGTTACAGTATTTAGCTTTTTGGAAATTATCTTGGTTTCAAGATGGCAGAGAAGTAATCGGATTAAATAACTTAGCTTTAGTCCATTTTGAAACAGATAATAATAACTGTACAAGAGTTATTCAAGATTTATACTGGTTTTCGACTTGGTATCCAATCAAAATTGTTTACAGCCGCTTTGAAAGTGAACTCATTCATTCCAAGCTAACAAGATAATGGAAAAATTATCTACAGTAGGATGCGTTACGCTCCGCTAACGCATCATTAATTCTAAAATCTGTCAGATTCTATTTTCAAATTAATATTATTTATAGCCTAATACAGTTCATTTAAGCTCATTAGCGATTGATTTTTCACTGATTAAAGAAGCCAGAAGAATTGGGGGATTCTCCCCCAAACCCCCGATTGGGTGACGGTTGCGTCCCCCAAACCCCCTCCAAAATGATTGTCCTGTTTTTTTGTTGAGTAACTAGTTTTTTGGTTTTGTTATCAATTAATTTTCTTAACTGAACTGTATTTATTTATAGCCGCTTTAAAAGTAAACTCAGGCATTCCCGAATATCAATATAATTAAAAACATCATCTATCGTAGGTTGTGTTAGCAAAGCATAATAAACTATTCATCATTTCCAATCCTTAAGGTATTACAGGCATATATAAATACACCCATTACTAATGGGACTACTAATAATAGCTCTTGAGTTAACAGCAATTACTTTCTGTAATTCAATATTACAGCCAAAATAAGAGAAAATATATCTTAAGCAATCTCTACTTTTAGGTAATTTATTGAAGTATAAAACGCTGAAATTAGCCATGAAAAAATTAGGCTTGTTTTATTGAGAACTCAGCCTTAAAATAATATTAAGATAAATGCTAAAACTATCAAAAATACTTCAAAAGTGCTATCAGCACGCAGATTGCTAATCTTATGACACAAGATTGGCGATGATTTTGGCATTGTTAGAAAAATATTTCTTTTGGGGATGAGGGCGTTATTGATGCAATTAGAGTTAAACAATAGCGAATCAAATAAGACTGAAAAAGTAGAAGAGAAGAAAAAGCCGGGAAGATTAAATCCATCGCGCATCCGGGATCACCTAGCTAACGAACGCACCTACCTAGCTTGGATGCGAACTGCGATCGCACTTTTAGGTTTTGGTGTCGTTATCGTCCGGTTACGCGCCTTTCAAGTTCCTTTGCTACCTCATCCGGGAACTGGCTGGAAGTTAGGTTTAGTATTCTCCTTGGTGGGTTTAATTACGGTGTGGCTTTCCACAGGACATTATTTTGCAGTTCGTCGCGATATTGAAGAAGATACTTACGAACCGACAGATCGCTGGGTCATCCTTTTCAGTCTTGCTATTATGATCCTCGGTTCTGGAGTCATCTATTATGTCTTTACTGCACCCTTGAGTCCTATTAGTCCAGTGATACCTGAGTAGGGGGGATTGGGGACTGGGGATTGGGGATTGGGGAACTCGGGGCCCCCTCTGGGGATAAGGGGTAATGGGGATTGGGGAACTCGGGGCCCCCTCTGGGGATAAGGGGTAATGGGGACTGGGGATGAGGGAGAGAAGGGGAGAAAAAGCAATTACCAATTCAATACTGCTCGGTTAAGGATTTTCAACTTTTAATTTGGTTGGGGGAAAAGGTGAAAGGGTAAGGGTTAAAGGTTTTTTATTGCCCCTTTTCCCCTTCCCCTTTTCCCCTTAACCGACAAGTATTGATTACCAATTACCAATTACCAAATGACAATTTAATTGATTACTTTATCAATGGAAGCCAAGCGGTTGCGCTGTTTTAACCACAACTCGCAAACTTCTTTGGTGAGTTGAATCTCTTCTTGTGTTAAGACTTCGTCTGGTTTCTTCTCGGCTAATATCTGGGCGGCTTTAGCAGCTTTATCATAGTCTATGCCGTATTTAACTAATTCTGTATGTAGCAATTGCCGCTCTTTTTGTAAAAATTTATGTCTGTCTTTTAAATAATTCATTTTTTTATGTTATGAGGATTTATTTAGCTTTACTTTAATGTGCAAAATTTATGCAATTCCTACTTCTTACTTTAGGTAGATAAAATAAATGTCTTAAGGAATCTTTTATATTTGTGAACAAAATGATTCACTACTTCAATAAACTTGACTTTCAAAGCAAAAATGGCTCTGTGAACCAATCACAGAGCCATTTATCTGAGTGTATTCCAGACTGTGGAGACACTCAACATGAGCAATTTAGACGGTTATACAATAAATCGCGCGATGGGGGGATGACAATTTCTCTTCACTAGCCCCTGACGATTAGCCCAAATCGAACAGTAAGACTTCGCCACTGGAATTAGTGCTGATTTCGAGTGTTTCTTCGCCGCTAATTTGTACGCCATCACCAGCTTTGAGTTCCTTACCATTGAGGGTGGCGGTACCTTGAGCTACGTGTAACCAGGCATAGCGATCGCTTTTCACATGATAATTAACAACATCACCGCTTTCTAGCACAGATGCGTATATATCCACATCCTGGTGAACTGTTACAGCGCCATCTCGCCCATCTTTCGCAGCAATCAAGCGTAGTTGTCCCCGCTTTTCTTCCACAGAAAACGCTTTTTGATCATACCTAGGAGATAGCCCTTGCTTGTTAGGTAAAATCCAAATTTGCAGAAAGTGGACTGGTTCAGTTTTGGAATGATTATATTCGCTGTGGGTGATTCCGGTACCAGCGCTCATAATTTGTGCGTCACCAGGAAGAATGACTGAACCTGTACCTAAGCTATCTTTATGCTCTAGCGCACCAGACAAAACATAGGTGAGAATTTCCATATCTCGATGGCCGTGGGTACCAAACCCAGCGCCACCAATTACGGTATCATCATTGATCACCCGCAGAGAGCGAAATCCCATTTGCTCGGGATTGTAAAAACTACCAAAGGAAAATGTATGGTAGCTATCAAGCCAATTAATTCTAGTATGACCGCGTGAGTTGCTATCATGAACTACGAGAGTCTTAGTATTTTGAGACATACATTTACCTCAGGTTTAGTTGATTCTTAAACTTGAATAGTCAGCTTATGTTGGATTTTGAATTTGTATGAATGGGAGAGCTAGATGCTTATCACACAAGGGTTCCAATTTTGAGGCATCGCAAACTTAAATATCCAACGGTTGCTTATTATTGTTTTTGTAATTCTTGAACTTTGTTCGTTAGATATTGCCTGTTATATCAAATTCGACTCATTGCTGATAAATAGATATTGGTTTTTCCAATTACCAATTACCAATTACCAATTACCAGCCCATGCAACAATATAATTCTTCAAGCGCACATAATCTAAAACCCGGTTTTCAACTATTTAAATCATAAAGTATGTACCTATAAAATAAAAGTACGCACTTAAAAGTGGCGTACTTACCAAAAAGTTACTACTCCATTAACAGAGTTATTCAATTGAAAATTAGCCGCAGGGAATCTTTTTTTTCGGTGCGTTAGCGATAGCGTAACGCACCCTACATTTAAGGTTTACTTTATCAATCATCTTTTAGACCAATTTGATGGCTCATAGGTCTAATTTTACTTTTTACTCAAGATGATTTCGGCTATTATCTCACACCTGCTGGCTGTTGAGTTCCTTTGAAAGTAGATGCGCCATTTTCGCCTTTGATTTCTGCTACTTGCAGATGCGCTTCTAAGAACCACAGACGCTTATCAATGGTGCGAGAGACTTCAGTATACAGGTCAGCGGTATCTAGGTCACCTAAATCATCGGTTTGGTTAATAGCTTCCCGCAGGTGTTTAGCATAAGGTGCAAAGCGGTCTGCTAAAGCGGTCACGTGGTCTTTGCCATCTAAAATATCAAAAGGATATTCTGGCAAAATTGAATTGCTAGCGGCGGCGCGGGCGGTACCAAGGGCGTAGCCACCTAAAGCGGTGACACGTTCCGCAAACATATCAATGTATTCTTCTAATTCACCTGCAATTTCATCAAACAATTCATGCAACTGATAAAAATCAGTTCCTTTAACGTTCCAGTGCGCTTGTTTTGTTTGGGTTTTAAGATCCAAAGATGCTGCTAAAGTTTGATTGAGAAGTACCACGATTTTTTCTCTGGCTTCAGCAGGAATATCAATGCGAGTGGGATAAAGACGAGAAGCAATTTTATTGTCGCTCATGGGTGTTATCTGCTTGGTTCAACACAATCAGTCTACAAATAGGACTTCAGAATGCGAAACTTCCTTAAGACAGATGGAAATGACCTGATAATCAATTATTTTGTTTATTTATAGACAAAAATTTGCAATTAGCTGGCTCAGAGGCGATGGTTGTCTATGGTATTGAATGTACCACCAAAAAGGCGATCGCGGACTGTATCATTATGTAAGAAATCGTGAGGGTAACCTAGTTCAAATTCAGTAGACCTAAAAGTTTTGCGATCGCTAAAAAATGGTAGTTTAAGATACAGTTTTGGGGGGAAATATACAAAAGCTGATTGCTTGGCTAAATGATAAGATTAATTTATGAATAAACCCCAAAATCAATCAAAATCAGCCAGATGGCAAGTAAACTTCACAGGCGACTCCATAATTGCGGTCTACTGCTTGACGTAAAAACTCAAGCATTTGTTTAAGGGTAAATAGATGGGAGAAAACTTGTCTTGAACTTTTTTTTAAACGGCTGAGATAATGCCAGACTAGATAAATCCAAACATTAATAATTAAAAAAGCTAAAGCTACAAATAGAAATCTAATTGTTGGATTTTTGATAGTTGTTTTAATCCGACATTGATTTTTCATCCGATAGCTACTTTCAATTCCAAAACGGAGACGATAGTCGTCATGTATTGAATGTAATGACAACTTAACTTTATAAACAGCATAAATAAAAAATTCTCGCCCGTGCGCTCGTCTTTTACCGTTTTTATATGTACAAACTATCCAAACTGGGAAAGTACATGAGCCATATTTATCACTGTTTAAAGTGTAAGTTGTTTTATAACTGCGCCGACCTCTAATTAATTGTCTAGTACCTCCATTTTTACCTCGAATAATTACTGGCATTTCAAAGGGAATATCCAAAGCTTGCAACCATCTGATGACTGGCACACAGAAAAATTCCCGGTCTAAATACAATCTTTCGATTTGAAGATTCAAAGGCTCAATCAGTGCTAAAAGATAAGTGATAATTGCTGCCTTCGTATTTTGTTGTTGAACAGCTTTGATAGCTAAAGTTACTCGTTTATTCTTCTTAATTACATAGACAGTAGCGTAGGCATAAAAAGAACAAGTTCCACTTTTAGCTTGACTTCTATAAATATATGGTGCTTCGGTTGGTGAGGGTTCACCATAATATGGAATTAAGTTAAAATCGATAGCAATTTTTTGTTTACCTTGTCGGATTCCATCTGGTAAGCGGCTTTGAATTGCTGCATTTAAGTCTGATTCTAAATATTTAATGTCTGAATATTTATCTAAATGGTAACGAATATCGTTGCTGGTAGGAACATTCTTTAAGACTTTGGTTGTATTTTCGATACTATCCCTTTGGGTGGCTGCTCGAATTAAAATCTCAAAGATATTTTTTTGTTCACACTTTCCTTGAGTTTGAATTGGAATATGTTCTGTTAAACAGTTAACTACTTCGTTTAAGGTTTTACTATCAGTTAGAACTGGCTCCCTTGCATTCATAGCCAAACTAAATAATCCTCAATTTTGCTTGTTTACCTCCATACTTTACAAAAATTGCATACTACAGATCCAGAACTATCTTTTGGTGGGCGCGTTACTCTTAACTTTTTCGGTGATTAATTAGTTTTACTTATTTATAGTTGTTGAAGGAGTTTTCTAAAAAATGTATTTCAGAATACGGTTTTTTTGACAATAGTCGGTTTTATAGGTATCGCTCTATGCGCGATCGCAAAACTTTTAGGTCTACTGAATTTGGCTGACTTCATTGAGGCGTTGCAGATGTGCAGGTGAGAGGGTGACATCTAAAGCAGCTAAGTTATCTTGAAACTGACTCAGCTTGCGTGCGCCAATAATGGGGATAATGACACCAGTTTGGGCGTGTAACCAAGCTAGTGCAACTTGGGAGGGTGTCTGTCCAATTTCTTGGGCTACTTGACTGACAACATCTGCGATCGCTAAATTACGTTCAGAAATACTTCCTAATGCGGCATTGGTTAATCGCCCTTGTTCATCCCCTGGTTGCGCGGGCTTGTTATACTTGCCTGTAAGGACACCACCACCCAAAGGTGACCAAGGTGTTACCGCCAAATCCAAAGCTTTTGCCATTGGAATTAAATCTCGTTCTGGCGTGCGCTGAATTAAGCTATATTCCACTTGCAAGGCGACAAACTGCGTCCATCCTTGGTATTGGGCGATAGTATTGGCTTGGGAGATAATCCAAGCTGGGGCGTTAGAAATGCCGATATAAAGTACTTTACCTTGACGGACGACATCATCAAGCGATCGCAAAACTTCTTCTATCGGTGTGGTAAAATCCCAAGCGTGCAACCACAATAAATCAATGTAGTCAGTATTGAGCCGCTTCAAACTCCCTTCTAAAGACTGAATTAAATTCTTGCGATGATTACCGCTACCGTTTGGATTTTTCTGATTCTCGTTCATCCGCAACGGAAACGAGTATTTAGTTGCAACTACAAAACGTTCTCTATCTTTAGCGATTAACTCACCAACAATTTTCTCACTACTACCATCCGTGTAACCGTTGGCGGTGTCGATGAAATTTCCTCCGGCTTCTACAAAGGTATCAAAAATCTGACGACTTTCATCTTTAGAAGCACCCCAACCCCAATCTTCACCAAAAGTCATGGTACCTAAGCAAAGTTCCGAGACTCTCAACCCACTTTTACCTAAAAGTTTGTATCTCATTGCCATCTCCATGAATTTTACTTGTGGTTTTGCTGTTTTGGTGTAGCTCAAATAATTTTTCAATCACCAAGCATTGATACAAAAGCAACTTCAATATAGAGTAGAAATTTTCTACTCTATTTGATTTGTAAATCCTAAACTTTCACCTTTTCTCGATAAACTTTAGGTGTTGTTCCTAGGGATTTACGGAAAACGTATGTAAAATGACTTTGACTTTGAAAACCTACTTGCTGGCAAATTTGGTCAATGGTTTGTTCAGTACGAGTTAATAACTTTTTAGCTCTTTCAATCCGACAATTTAAAACATATTGATGCGGAGCAAAACCTGTTGATTGTTTAAATAACCGCGAAAAATGGTACATACTCATACCTGTAACTTCAGCGATTTCAGCTAAAGTCAAATCTTGCTCTAAATGCTCTTGAATATATGTCACAGCTTGTCGTAGCTTTAGCCGTGGCAGTCCCCTTTCTTTGGTATATTCAGAAACTATATTATTAGATGCAGAATAATGTTTAAGTAGATGAATACAGAGAGTAGTTGCCAAAGATTCAATATAAACACGACTACCCAGCCCACCTGATACTAATTCTGACTGCAGTGACAGTCCTATCTGTTTAATCATTGGGTTAGGTGCCGCAAAGTGGGGTACAATCTCGTAGCCCTGTAAATCTACAGCATCGAAAGCCGCACGAGTGAATAAAACAGGTTCGAGACTAATAACTAAAAATTCCCCTTCTGTTTTCCACCTTGATAAGTGATTGGTATTTGCTGGAATTACTACCACATCACCATAGTTGATGCGTTCAAGCTGCAACTTACCATCAAATATCCGCTCAACTTTGATGCTACCGAGGTCTAAGCCGATAATAATCAGATGCTGTTCAAAATAATGTTCTGGAGTTTCATAACCAGGCTGTCGATGATGTTCCAAGTGAATCCCATTCCACTGGGCATCGTAGCTAGAAAGCAGTGGCGATCGCGGTAGAATTGCTGAACAGGCATCTTTTTGAGCAAAATCAATCGTTAAAACCTTCTCTGGTGGCATTATTCTCACCCCAACAAGTACTCAGTTTCCAGTGTAAAGCTATACTTAATCATTTAAATACTGTAGATACTCTTGGAATGAGTAGCTAAGTTAAATTTACATATAGCAATATAATCTCATCATTTTAAAGCTAACCGCTCGTTTAAGGGTATAAACAAGGATAATGAATTATTACGTAATCTACGATGGCAATTGCAATCTCTGCGTTACCTTAGTGCAGTTATTAGAGAGCTTAGATCAAGGTAAGCTGTTTCGTTACAGCCCCATGCAAGACGAACAGACACTTCCCCAATTTGGCATTACACCCCAAGATTGCGAACAGGGGATGATGTTGATTGATGCTAATGCACCAGCAAAACGTTGGCAAGGCAGTAACGCCGCAGAAGAAATAGGCAAGTTATTGCCGCTAGGAAGTGTATTTGTCGATGCTTATCGCGCATTACCAGGTGTGAAGTGGGCAGGCGATCGCTTTTACGAACAAATCCGCGATCATCGTTATACTATCTTTGGTAAACGTGACAGTACCTATCAATCTTCATTTTGTATAGATGGTAGCTGTCAAACTAATTCGTAATTCGTAATTCGTAATTATGAATTTTTAAACTATGGGCGACAAATTGTAGGGGCAAGGCATTGCCTTGCCCTCTAGAATATATTGATGTGTCGCAAACACTATAGGAATCCGATTTGATTATTGAAAAATCTAAGTATGTGTAGGGTGCGTTATCACGAAGTGTAACGCACCGTATTCTCAGCTTTGGTGCGTTGCGCTACGCGACAACACACCCTACGTCTAGTTCAGAAATCAAATATGAATCCTATATTTGACTTTGTATTATACGCAGAAACCTACAGTTTTACACCCTTATATATATGTTGTAATCTGTTTCCAAATCTGCCTAAATGTCTTAATGACCCATTACCAATTACCCATTACCATGACTAGACAACCTTGTCATTTCAAATAATTGCTGGGCATTCTTGCCTAAAAAAGCATCAAAAATTTTATGTTTTCCTGGTTCTATTTCAACATGGTAACGTTGAGCAATTTCATAATAAGCATAAGTCCAGGGAATTTGAATTTCTGTATTATTGCTATCATCCAAAACAGTTACCATTTCTGTTACAGCTTGCGTGGCTGTTTGACGCAAACCACAAGCAATATTACCCTCTATCTCGGCTTTCATAGGCACGCCCAAGTTAACTAAACCTGCAACTGTCGTGTCAATATCTGGGTATTTTGCAGTATTTTGGCGATTGACAAAGCCTGTAAAATGGTTGACTGCATAACCATGCAACAGCACCCAAGCGCCATATTGAGTTACCTGATTCACCTCTTCCACAACAGAAAGTTGGGGAGTTTTCCAAGGACGGGTAAATATTTTATGAAATTTTTGAGCAATATTTTTTTCGTCCTCATCTTCTTTGATTGAAGTAGCTAGAGAATAGATAAATTTTTCATCAATTGATGATACTGTTTGATAAATGAGTTGAGCAATTCTCTCAGGTAATTCATCTACTATTAGCTCGCTAATAAATAGCTTAGGCAAGTCAAATTCTGCTTGTTGGGGATGACTATAATGACGAGCATATAAATGAGTTTCGGGGAAAATATATTCCCCTGCTGCTACATATCCTAAAGCTGTAGCTAATTGTTCCAAATAATTAATCCCCAAATTAACTTTACCGCTTGGCGTATCAAGAGATAGACGCAAAGAACGTAAAGCAATGTGGTCATTTGCAACAGTTCCACCCACCGCAGTAATCATTTCTTGATAGGTGCGGGCGTAACTTACTCTGGTGCTGTATTCCTCCCACAGCGATGAAAACAGATGAAGGGCTATTTGGGGTTTCATAAGCTAAACAATTTTAAATTTTAGATTTGAATACATTAGCTGGATTTAGATCCCCGACTTCTTGGAGAAGTCGGGGATCTGAGCAGCAAGTTTGACTAAATTAATGCAAGTTATAATGTGCAATTAGGAACTTAAGATATCTGAGAGAATATCTAAAGCAATATGAATTTGATTGCTATCGATAACTAAAGGTGGGCAAAAACGAATTGCGGCTTTACCACAACCAAGCAATAATAAACCTCGTTTGAAAGCTTCTTGAATTATGCGATCGCGCAGATTACGATCAAGATTACCTTCTTCATTGTATAAATCCACCGCTACCATTAAACCTTTACCCCGTGGTAACGATAGGCGGGGAAATTTTTCATGTAATTGAGTTAAACCTGTTTGCAATAACTCTCCCATTTGCAAGGCGTTAGCAATTAAACCACCTTCTAATAGTTTGAGTGTTGCAATCCCAGCCGCGCAAGCTACGGGATTTCCACCAAATGTTGTAGCATGGGCCCCTGGAGGCCAAGTCATTAATTCTGGACGAGAGAGAATTGCACCTAAAGGTAAACCGCTAGCGATACCTTTGGCTGTGGTAATAATATCAGGCATCACACACCAATGCTCAATGGCAAATAAGCATCCGGTGCGCCCCATCCCCGATTGCACTTCATCAACTACCATCAGGATGCCATAGCGATCGCATATTTCCCGAATTCTTTGTAAAAAACCATCTTCGGGTACGATGTAACCACCTTCTCCTTGTATCGCTTCCACAACAATTGCTGCTACCTCCTGGGGTGGTAACATCGTCGGGAATAAATGTTTTTCTAAATAATCTAAGCTGGCGTGAGTACCGTAGGGAATATGAGTGACACCGGGTACAAAGGGGCCAAAATTCTGTCTTTGCACTACTTTAGAAGCAGTCAGAGACATTGCACCATAAGTCCGTCCGTGGAATGCGCCTAAAAATGCCACGATTTGCGATCGCTTGGTGTAATATCGAGCTAGTTTAATTGCTCCTTCATTCGATTCCGCCCCGGAATTGGTAAAAAATACCTTAGCACCTGCGGGAAAAGGGGCGCGACTAGCTAATTTTTCGGCTAATTCCACCATCGGTTCATAATAAAAATCAGTCCCCGACATATGTAGAAGATTTGCTGACTGTGCTTGAATAGCTGCAATCACTTCCGGGTGTGCGTGTCCGGTATTAGTCACCGCAATCCCTGCAGTCATATCTAAGAAAACATTACCGTCAACATCCTCCACCATACAACCCTCACCCCTAGCCACAACCAAGGGATAATCTCTTGTATAAGAAGGAGAAGTTACAGCGCGATCGCGTTCTATAATTGCTTGAGCATGAGGCCCCGGTAAAGAAGTAACTAAACTTGGTACACGGGGTAAACCAAGATTCACAGGGATACTCAACATATTTTTTTAGATTTTTTTAAGATAATGTTTGATTAAAAACTGAGGTTTTAACTATTGCAGTAGCATTTGATTCTCTTTGCTAAAGATTTATGCTTAATGGGGATTGGGGATTGGGGAACTCGGGGCCCCCTCTGGGGATAAGGGGTAATGGGGATTGGGGATTGGGGACTAGGGACTGGGGACTGGGTAATGGGTAATGGGTAATGGGTAATGGTAATTGGTAATGGGTGTTTTTTATTTCTTCCTCATCTTCCTCATCTTCCTCATCTTCCTCATCTCCCTCATCTCCCTCATCTCCCCAATCCCCTCATCATCTAGATTTGGCAATTTGGCAGATATTTTTATTACTAAATTGGTATCTTAAAACTCGCGAATGTCTTTGTGCGACAATACCGACTTGCAGAATCCCCTGGCTAATCACCGGGGGTCTTTTTTTATTGTTAACTGTTGACTGTTAACTATCAACAGTCAACAGTCAACCAACCTGATTAGTAAGTATGTAATTTCAATATGTAATAGGTTAGTTATTTTGCTCTGGGCGTTTGCGAAATAAGCCTGTCATACTTAAACCAGTAATTAACAAGCCTACTAATCCCAAACCATTCAAAATTGGATAGATTTTACCTAAACGTAATATCTCAAAAGTATGAATACTCAGCAAAAATTCGCCTAACTCACCTTGGTGGAACCATTCATCTACGATGGTATAGCCCATACCAGTAAGCACAGTCAAAAATAAGGGTATACATAAAGCGATCGCAATTTGGCGATGATATTTGCGAAACATCCGGTTCATAAAGCTTCTCTAGTACAGTAACTTTCAGGTTAGCAAATACAGTTGTCAAATCAGGCCTATTTTTGTGTATGCTTTATGACTGGATGTCATGGGGCATAGGGCATAGGGCATGGTAATAGGTAATCGGTAATTTTTTCTCCCCTGCTCCCCTGCTCCCTCTGCTCTCATCCCCCTCATCTCCCCAACCCCCAATCTATCCCCAACTCAGCCTTCTTACGCTTTTTAGGGACTTTCTCGCCGTAGCCTAATTTCCAGTTGGTGGGTTGCTGCAATTCACCTACCTTACCTTGGGCAATTAGCCATAGAGCAATTCGTGTATTTAAATACCCTTTAACTAAGTAATGCCCAGGAGGAGCCTGAATGCCTTCACTGTGTGGGCTAGGAATATTATGTATAGTTCCACAGTCTGTATCATTATCAGGTAGTGTAACTTGCATTACATAGTCAGTTTTATATTGATTGGGGACTGCAAATACAGCATAGACGTGATGTTGACCGCGCCAAGGCTGAATTACTATTTTTTCAGGATAGGCATAGTATTTTTGACCTTTAGTAGCAATAAATTTTGATGGCTGACAAACAGGAATTCGCGATCGCTTGCGGCTGAAGTAGGAAAAACCTAAGATACCAACTAAACTCAGCGCCACAAAAATGTAAATGAATTGATGTTTTCGCACTTGCTCGATCAAGGACTACGGTTTTTTGGTTATATTCTAGCGAGCCAAAAAAAATACGTAGGTATCACCCTACGTAGACATCGCTTTCCATTCATTCAAAGGCGATCGCATTCCAGCAGTACAATTTTGGTTTGCTATCTCCTGAAAGTGTTTCAGCCTCAATATTGCTCGGTTAAGGATTTTCAAGTTGGAATTTGGTTTGGGGAAAAGGTTAAAGGGTAAGGGTTAAAGGTTGTTTCTTACCCCTTTTCCCCTTAACCGACAAATATTGGTTTCAGCCTAATTAAACAGGTACAGTTAATTTATCTTGTTCGCGGGCTGCGACTACCAGAACTAAACAAAGAAGTGCGATCGCTTTTTGCCATTCCTGACGGACTTTAACGCTTTCTACTCCATCAAATAAGGCTATCAAGCGGGGAATGGAAGCCTCTAAAGCTTTACGTGGTACGGGACGGTGTAAATCCACTAAGTTAGTTAAACTTTCGCGATGATGAACAAAACCAATTACCCAGGCTGTTGTGTGATCGGGACTTTCAGGAACGCGCTTCACACCTAACTCATTTTTTAGCCAGTTATAAAAAGGTGGTAATTCTTTGGCTAAAACTGCTCCGGCTGTTGGTAATGTTTCCTTGAGCAAAGAACTATCTAAACTATCTAGCTTTTGCTTTAATTCCGGTGAATTCAAAAATTCATTGAGTGGGTGAGATAGTATTACTTCTAATTGAGGTTGAGCAATATCTGAGTATTGGGCGAAAGTAGAAATTAGTGATTGCATAGTTCTTGATCCAAAAATTAATTGTTATCTGGTGCTTTTGCGGAAAGTATGAGCAAAAAGCTGAGATTTTCTGCAGTTTGTAAAGCGTGAGGTGCATTAGCAGGCATAAAAACTAAAACCCCAGGTTCTAGGACAATATTCTCCCCGCATAAAGTTAGTAAACCTTTACCTTCAATGACGCTGATTGTGGCATTGCGAGTTGAGGTATGTTCTGAAATTTCTGTATTAGCTGCTAGACAAAATAAGGTATATTGACAAACTTGGTCTTTCAACAGTACTTTACTGAGAACTCCACTATGGGGATATTCAATTTGTGTTTGCAATTGAGTAACAAAAGATTGATTACTTGTGATGGTGGAAGTCATATTTTCAAGGAATAATAAACCGACGAAGGAAGCAGATTAATAATGTTATTGAGCAACAGCAGATATGAGAATGTAGCCTAATTCCTGATGATATTTATGGAAAACATGGCGCATTTCTAAAACACGCTGGCGGATTAAGGGTTGCGTTAAGATATTCCACAAAATCTTGATTGTGTTAACAATACCTTCTTCCTGCAGCATTCTTTGCCAATTCAATAAATTCATGGAACCAGTATGATGCTGTTGTACTTGTAATCCTGCTGTTGCGAAAGCTTGAATCCAGCTAGTTTCGGAAAGTGGTGTAGAATTAACACGAATTACCTGAGCTAATTCTTTACGAATTTCTGCTTCTTTATTAGATGCTAATAGTTCATGAGAGAGGAATTTTCCTCCTGGTTTCAGGTGATGATGAATTGCCGCCAAAAGTTTAGCTTTCCCCTGTGGAGATTGCATTGTAAGAATGGCTTCCGCCAAAACATAATCGAACTTAATTGGTATTTGCTCGAGATGAAAAATATCCCCTTCAATAATTTCGATTTGGTTGTCTAACCCAGCAGCGTGAATATTAGCACGGGCATGAATTACACTTTCGTGATTCTTTTCTATTCCGATTACTTTTACATGGTAGCGTTGAGCAAGAGCGATCGCACTATAACCAAAGCTAGAAGCTAGCTCTAAAACTGTTTCGCCTGGTTGTAAATTTGCCCACATAAGTAATTTATCTGTAGCTATTCTGCCACCAGGACGCAGATATTTTTTGCCTGCGGCTGCTAAAACTTGGTGTCCGGAAGCTGTTTGTAAATTGAGGGGAATTTTGGTCATCTGTGAGACCCTATGAACTCATCTACCCTCACTTTGCCAGGAATTTATTATGCTGTCTTTGAGGTAGCTCAAAGAAGAAAAAAGATATGGCTGTTTTGCAAAAATGTCGATTAGACTATTGATCTACTATTGCTGGGTATCAAACAATGCGTAAGACAGCTACGACATGGTTGCTTTTGTTGTTCTTGATATTTGTAGGTTTTGGAGACAGCTTTCTACCCAAACCCCTAAGTTCTGCCAGCTTACAGACTCGCACAGCCATCAATAAATTTGTTGTTGGGTTGTTTCCAAATTGGAATCTGAGAAGCGATCCGAATGCACGTACGGAAAAGGCTTTAGATGATATTGAAAAGGGCAGAGCAAAATAGCTAATTTAAGGGAACAGAGATTAGGGAAAATCAAAGATTTAGCAATAAAACTTTAATTTTGAAACATTAGGGTATGTGACTGCTGAGGGTAAGGTACCCAATACGGTTTGGTTAAGAATTTAAAAATGTATAGCTTGGTTAAATAAATCTTATTCAGCTGATGAAAAATCTCAAGCAGCGATAATTGTCACTACCTTCTCATGCTAAATTACTAAAGCTTGGGGTTGGGAAACGCCGGTGAAAGTCCGGGACTGTGCCGCAGCTGTAAAGCCGTTTTAGATTTTAGATTGTCATTTTGATGGTCGGGAGTATGTTAGCAACCGAGGACTCACAAAAATCAGGAGTCAGAGAATTAGCCAAAATTCAGCATCTAAAATCCAAAATTGTGTAAGTCAGAATGCCAACCTTCAAGCTGTCCCCAAGAGACATAGATCATCTACATCCCTGCGTCGCACAGGGAAGGAGTTATAGTTTTGCTGTCTGGATTTACTAAATGTCCTGGCTTATTCTACGCCACCCCTGCTCAAGATGGTATCTTATCCCGCATTAGAATACCTGGTGGGATTTTAAATAGTCAACAGTGTCAGGCGATCGCAGATATCGCTGATCAATATGGCCGTGGCTATGTCGATGTGACTAATCGCGCTAACTTGCAAGTGCGCGAAATCCATCAGGGGATCAATGCTCTTGTGTTGCAGCATCTCCAAGCTTTAGGTTTAGGTTGTAGTAACACAACTGTAGATCAAATCCGCAATATCATGACCAGTCCAACGGCTGGGATTGATCCCCAGGAATTGATCGATACCCGTCCCTTTGTGACAGCTTGGGATAATTACATCACAGCCAATTCTCAACTATCAGGACTATCTGCCAAATTTAGCGTCTGCTTTGATGGTGGTGGAAAAGTTTCGGTAAGCGATCGCGTTAATGATATCGTTTTCGCTGCTGTTTTAGTAAATGGAGAAGTTTACTTCCGCCTGTGTTTGAGTGTCGGCGCAAAGGGTAACCCAGCCCAGGATACAGGAATTTTATTGCCACCAGAGCAATGTTTACCCGTTTTAGCAGCTTTAGCCGATGTTTACCTAGCTCATCTTGATTCTACAAGTAAACACAAACTGCGTTTGAGAGAAGTATTGAACAATATAGGTTGCGAAAATTATCTGCAACAAGTCCAGCAGCTTCTAGCTTTTGTGCTTTCTTCCCCCCACACCCAGAAATGGGAACCGAAATCAGAACCCCAATTTCAACATATTGGCATTCATCCCCAGCGTCAGCCAGGTTTATTTTATATAGGAATTGTTTTACCCTTAGGTCGCTTAGAAACCAGACAATTATTAGGATTAGCGGATTTAGCAGAAAAATACGGTAGTGGTACTCTCAGGCTTACCCCTTGGCAGAACATACTATTAAGCGATATTCCCCAACAATCCATAGCTGATGTACAAAGAGAAATAGCAGCTTTGGAATTAGATTATTCCCTCGGCAATATCAACAGTACATTAGTTGCCTGTTCTGGTAGCAAGGGATGCGCCTCCTCAGCTACCGACACCAGAGGCGACGCATTAACATTGGCAGAATATCTTAAAACTCGGGTTTCCCTAGATAGCCCTGTAAATATATACTTTAGCGGTTGTCCTAAATCCTGCGCCCAGCACAGCAAAAGTGATATTACCCTACTCGGTGTCAGCATTGAGGCAGACAATCAAAAACTAGAAGGCTATCAAGTTTATGTAGGCGTTGACGACAACGAACAAAAATTTGGTCGCGAATATCAATTTGTAACTGTGGCGAAAATGCCCGCATTCATAGAAAAGATGCTGCTAGTATATAAAACCCAACGCCTCAACCTAGATGAGACTTTCAGGGAATTTGCCAATAGATATCTAAAGGCTGAAGTCTAAAGTCAACAGTCCCCAATCCCCATTACCCCTTATCCCCAGAGGGGGCCCCGAGTTCCCCAATCCCCAATCCCCAGTCCCCAATCCCCAATGCCTGACTACATCCAAGATGCCAAGGAAATCTATCGTAATTCTTTCGCGATTATCCGGTCGGAAGCGAATTTGGAAATATTGCCGCCAGATGTAGCAAAAGTTGCAGTACGTTTAATTCATGCCTGTGGAATGACGGATATTGTCACTGATTTGGGATATTCACCCACAGCAGCGCAATCTGGACGGGCAGCTTTGGCTGATGGCGCGCCAATACTCTGTGATTGCCGGATGGTAGCTGAAGGGATTACGAGGCGGCGATTACCTGCAAATAACCAAGTTATTTGTACGCTTTACGATGCAGAAGTTCCAGAATTAGCTGAGAAAATGGGTACTACGCGATCAGCGGCGGCTTTGGAATTATGGCACAAGCATCTCGAAGGTGCAGTGGTAGCAATTGGCAATGCGCCCACTGCCTTATTCCGGTTATTGGAAATGCTGGATGAGGGTTGCCCCAAACCTGCTGTCATCTTGGGTTTTCCCGTGGGGTTTGTGGGTGCAGCCGAGTCAAAAGCCGCACTAGCAGAAGATAGCCGTAATGTACCATTTTTAACATTACATGGTCGGCGTGGCGGGAGTGCGATCGCCGCCGCCGCAGTTAACGCCTTAGCAACAGAGGAAGAATAATATATGTCAACTAAAGGTCGTCTCTATGGAATTGGCATAGGGCCAGGCGATCCAGAACTTTTAACCCTAAAAGCGTTACGGCTGCTGCAAGCTTCACCTGTAGTTGCTTATCAATCGGCAGCAGATAAAGAAAGTATTGCCAGAAAAATTATTGCGCCATACCTTCCAGGAAATCAAATTGAGGTACTCTATCATCTCCCTCGTGCTTTAGAGCCAGAAAAAGCCAAGTCAATTTATGACAAAGAAATTGAACCCATTGCAGAACATCTAGAAGCTGGGCGGGATGTAGTAGTAGTATGCGAAGGCGATCCGTTTTTCTACGGTTCGTTTATGTATGTATTCACCCGGTTATCTGAGAAGTACGAAACCGAAGTTGTCCCTGGAGTTTCCTCACTGATGGCTTGTCCGGTAGCTTTGGGTGTACCTTTTACCTACTACAACGATGTTCTCACAGTTTTACCTGCACCCCTACCAGAGGAAGAACTGATCTCACAACTTTTAAAAACAGATGCGGCTGCAATTATGAAATTGGGTCGTCACTTTACCAAAGTACGCGATATTTTACATCAATTAGGATTAGCATCGCGGGCGTTATATATTGAACGGGCCACAATGGCACAGCAAAGAATTGTACCCTTAGATGAAGTCGATCCGGCGGAAGTGCCTTATTTTGCGATGATTATAATTCCAAGTAAGAGTCGGTTATAGGTAGTAGTTCAACACACAAATATTAACAGGTGTAGCTTGGGTAAAGGGAAAAGGGCAAAGGAGAAGGGTTTTAAACCTTTACCCTTTCCCCCGCCTGTCAAAGCGATAAAATATTTCTTTGGTTGGAAGTCCCTTATGGACAACACTACCGTAGGCAAGTAGTTCTACTTGTGTTCATATCATGACTAACTCACCAAGCATCTACAGGATGCAAAAAATTAACTTATATGTCATCCTAGAAAACGAGAATTAATTCGGTGAGTATTTTTGTTTTTAGTATTGACAGGCTTTTCCCTTTTGGTATTTACAGATTTTTCTCCGAAATTTAAGTCTCAATGAATGTGATAATTTTGGAGATCATCTAATGTCAATTTATATAGGCAACCTCTCTTACGAAGTTACCCAAGATGCTTTGACTGCTGTTTTTGCAGAATATGGCACTGTGAAGCGCGTTCAACTACCTACTGACCGTGAAACAGGACGGCCACGTGGCTTTGGATTTGTAGAAATGGGAAGTGATGCTGAAGAAACGGCTGCAATTGAAGCCCTTGATGGTGCTGAATGGATGGGTCGTGACCTGAAAGTTAACAAAGCTAAACCCAGAGAAGACAGAGGTGGTTCTTCTGGCGGTAGAGGCGGATATGGTGGCTCTCGTAACCGCTACTAAGCTTTGAAGCATTAAAACTTTACCAGCAAATTTTCAAGTTTGACAAAAAGTGCAACAAAATTGCACTTTAGTCAACTGAATGCTCGATCAGTTTAAGCAGTTAGTTAGTTTAGTAGGAGAGATAATGACCCAAGTAGTAGTGGGTGAAAATGAACACATTGAATCAGCCCTACGCCGATTTAAGCGAGAAGTTTCTAAGGCGGGAATTTTTCCCGATATGAAGAAGCATCGTCACTTTGAAACGCCTCTGGAAAAACGCAAGCGCAAAGAAGTTGCCAAGCACAGGCAGGGTAAAAGACGTTTTAGTCGCTAATTCGTAATACTCGCCTCCGGCGAGAAGCAAGCTACGTAATTCGTAATTTAAAATTCATAATTACGAATTACGTTGATTATGTTTCCTACAAGGAATATTAAATCCATTGAGTATCAAATGCATCTTGCCCATGACCGTAAATCAAGTCACCGTATTCTTGCCATTGGGCTAGTTCTTGATTTGAAAGTTGGGGTGAGTGTAATACAGAAAGATTTTCTGCTAATTCTGGCTTAGTTTTTGGGGCAGTTAGTGCTAGACGTACTGCTGAGTTATTTAGCGCATAACGATAACAGTCTGCTGCGGTGGGTAGTTTTCCTTGCCAGTGAGGATGTCCTTGAAGTAATGTTCCCCAGCGAGTACAAGTGAAGGCTACTACGGGAATATTAGCTTTTTGCGCTTCTGGTAATACCTTTTCTTCCGCCTTACGATGTGCCATATTGTAACGGTGCATCAACACATCACACTGATGGCGTTGGATGATTTCTAAAGCAATAGTTCGGTTGTGTGTGGTAACTCCCACATAGCGCACAACTCCAGAATCTTGCCACAAACGAAGTTCATCTAGTACTACTTGAACCTGCTTCACGTCGTCAGATGGGGAGACATATTCTAGAAAAAATATATCTAGCTGATCGATATTTAAATCATGGCGCACAGAGTCCAAGTAATGGCGTAAAGATTTTAGATCACGGCTTTCGCTTCCGGTCGTTACCAGTACTTGCTCACGCTTTGTTGCTAACAGAGATTTTAAGCCATCCAAAAAGGTTTGGGATTCTAGATTGTAAAAGAAAAAGTAATTGATTCCGGCAGTAAATGCCAACAAAACAGCATTAGGATCATCTATTGATTGTCCTGCTAATCCCAGAATTCTGGCAGGTTGTCCCTGTATTGTTAGTAACTCCACGATTCACAATCTCAAGTCTTTATTTCACTGTACTGCACCACATGTTTTGTGGAATGCGTTGATAACGCATCCTACTAAGCTTTTTTAATCAGCAAAAGCAAATATTGCTTTCTCAAAAGCTGCTTTTGCTTTCTCATTTTGATAGATGTAGCAAGCAAAAGTAGATATTGCTTTCTTACAAGCTGCTTTTGCTTTCTCATTTTGATAGATGTAGCAAGCAAAAGTAGATATTGCTTTCTCAAAAGCTGCTTTTGCTTATTCAATTCGGTATATTCAGCAAGCAAAAGTAGATATTGCTTTCTCAAAAGCTGCTTTTGCTTATTCAATTCGGTATATTCAGCAAGCAAAAGCAAATAAGCTAATGCGCGCCTAAATTGCATAACTACTCAAGAAGGCTGTTAACTGTTAACGGTTGACTGTCAACGGTCAACGGTCAACAGCCCTCATGAGGGATTGTGCAACTTAAAAGCAGAATAGCTTATTGCTTTCTCATCTAGAGGGCAAGGCAATGCCCAGTGGTGTCAACTTAACGTGAAACCCGCTTTGTTGCAAGGTTTCGCCCTCACCCACCAGGAGAGGGGAGCAAGAGATTTAGTTCCCCTTCTCCCGGGGGAGAAGGGGTTAGGGGATGAGGGCACGAGGTATTTGTAGAACACGCGCCGTACATAGCTTTTAGCTTAAGTTGACACGTATGGGCAGCGCCTTGCCCCTACAATCTGTCGCATTCTTTTTTAAAATTGGTATTATTTCCCTTTTCCCATTCCCCTTTTTCCCCTTAACCGACAAGTATTGCGTACAATCTGTCTTCCAAGAAAGGCGATCGCACTTAATTAAAGCTTCTGTCGCGCCATGAGTTGAGCAAAGAGTCCTGGTTGCTTGGCGAGTTGATGAAAACTACCTTCTTGAACTACACGACCATTTTGGAATACATAGATACGATCAGCGTTGCGAATGGTACTGAGACGGTGGGCGATCGCAATTCTGGTGACTTTTAACCGTTCTAAGCTTTGGCTGACAATTGCTTGGGTGCGGTTATCTAAAGCGCTGGTGGCTTCGTCAAATAGCAGGATTTTGGGTTTTAAAACGAGCGATCGCGCAATTAATAAGCGCTGGCGTTGTCCACCGGAAAGGTTGCTACCACCTTCACTAATTACAGTGTGCATTCCCATTGGCATGGATTCAATATCTTCAGCAAAGCCAGCCATCCGCGCTGCTTCCCAGGCTTCATCCATTGTGATTGTCGCACCACTGGCGATATTTTCAAAGATGGATGCAGATGTTAAGCGGCTATTTTGCATCACTACGCCTAATTGTCGGCGGACTGCATGGACATCTAACCCCGCTAAATCTTGACCATCAAAGTAAATTGTCCCTGATTCCGGTGCATCAAACCCTAGTAATAAGCGGAATAGTGTGGATTTACCACTCCCAGAAGCACCCACAAAGGCGATAAATTCTCCCGGTTCCGCGTGGATACTAACATCATCTAAGGTTAAAGGCCCGTCATCACGATAGCGGAAAATCACATGATCGACTACTACCCGCCCAGAAAGTCGCCCAGGATCAGCTTTTTCTGTGTCTACTTCCGGTTTAGCTGCCAAAATCGGCTGTGCGCGTTCCCATAATGGCACGATTTGCAGGACATCTACAACTGTACTGCTAAGGCTAGTAGCACCACCGATAAATGTTCCAAATGCGGCATTAAAAGCTAAGAATACACCTGTAGATAAACTACCTGATTGGGATTCCTGAATTAAACTAGTGGCAAACCAAAATAAACAAGCTGTGGTTAATGCTGGCAGGATTTTATTAATTACCGCCACAATATCCTCAATATTTTGAGTACTCAGCATCCATTTAATTTGCTGACTATATTGTTTACCCCAAAAAGCAAAGGCGCGGGCTTCAGCCCCAGCAACTCGCAGTTTAGTTACACCGTTAATTAACTGCACCATCACCCCTAAGAGTTGTCCTTGTAATTCGAGTAAGGGGCGAACTTTCCGCAGGGTGGAAATACCAGAAAATAAAGTTACACCAATATTCACCAACGCTACCACTAAAGCAATTAACGCTAGGGAACCGTTGTAATAAAACAGCAATCCTAAATTTAATAATGCAAATAAGCTGGTAAATATACTTCTTAAAACTGTACTACTCAGCCTTTGGCGGATTTGACTTACCGCACTCACCCGGGAATTTAAATCCCCAATGGAGAACTTACGGAAAAACGAGGCTTTGAGATTCAACAGGCGATCCCAAACTGCCGCTTGAGTGGTAGCATCAGCAAAGGTTTCTACCCGCATAATGGCGAAACCTTGGGCTAGTTGAAACAAAGTGCTACCAAAAGCTGTAGCCAACAATCCTAAAGCAATTTGCCCTAATAAACTGCGATCGGCATCGGGAATAGCACTATCAATTAAGATGGCGGTAGCTTGGGGGGTAATCATTCCTAATAAAGTCGTCGCCACACCCGCAATCACGACAACCATCAATTCCTGGTAATGTCCTTCCAGGGCAAACTTTAACAAGTCCAGGGTACTGAGGACTTTATCTGGTAAAGGACGGTAAAAAGTGTAACCAGTCTGCGCTAATCTCGCCGCAGTTCTCGCATTAATTAATGTACGCGATCGCCTGATGGGATCGAACATTTCATAGCGGGTATCTGATACAGGTAACAACGCCACTGGATAATTATCTTCCAGGGTGTAAGCCAGCATCGCGCCGCTATCTTTCTTCCACCACTTACCTTGTAACGAAATCGTTCGCATCCGCAAACGAGAAGCCCGGGCGATCGCTTGTAGCGGATCTTGAATGCGTTTCATATCTTCCGACTTCGCCGGCGGACGAATTGTTACACCCAAAGTCCGCGCCACCGCACCAGCCGCAATCAACAAAGCTTGCTGGGGATCGTTAGCAATTCCTACCTCAAAACTACCACTATTAGCAGGCTTGAGTAAAAAAGCTAACTCACTCAGCGTTTCCTCCATCACCTGAGAATTGAGGTGTTGGCGTTCTTGAAAGCGCTGGGTTTCTGCCTCAGTTTCCTCCTGTTCTAAAAGATACAAACTCCCCAAAACATATATATGCAGGTGCGCCATCCCCGCCAGCAGAGTATCAGGATCGTGAATATCAGCAGTACTGAGAGATTCCAGCTCAACCATATCCTCAGCTTGGAACCACATATCTGCACTCAACGGCAAAAATTGCGTTCTCCCTTGGAGTTGTCGAAGACATCGCCCTGTAATCAACAATTCCTCAAACCCCATCCAAGTTGCATAACCAGTTTGGATTTGTACCCAAGATACCAACTCGCGCTGTGGTTGAAAAATTTGCCCATTATTCAGGGAAAAATATCTTACCCCTTCCTCTTGAAACGGTAATCCAGGGGGAGTAATTACAGATAAAGCCAATCCTAGCTGCTCAATCCAACCCTCAATTAAAGTTAAAGCTTCACCATGACCACCAGCAAGAAATTCCCGAAAATCCTTTACCGAAACCTTCAAAAGTTCAGTTTCCTCAATCGACACCGCCACCAACTGATAAGGTAAGGGTTGCGAATCACTAGGAATACCAAACATCGCCTGTCTGGTGCGAGTAGTAAACAAATAACGGCGAGTACCTTCCGCCACCCCTTCCTTCAGTGGAATCGCAAACACCGCCAATGAACCAGATTTTACAACCCAAATAGTCTCCGGATCATCCAGAATAATCGGCTCATTACCCTTAATCTGATAATATTCTCCCGGCAAGCTAACAATGCGAACTTGATCCAACATGATTATTCCTGCTTCCTAAAACTAATACGGCGTTGCTAAATAAAGGGATAAGAGTCGCACGCAAAGGCGCAAAGACGCAAAGAATCGTTTTTTGGCATTTTCAAGAATATAAATTATCCAAATGAACGAACCACAGAGGACACAGAGAGATGAAGTTTTTGCATTCTTACTTTGCGCCTTTGCGTCTTTGCGTGAGATAAAAAAGATGTAGTTCATCCCCAAAACAATCTGTAATCTTACTTCTCCTCAATCGCTTCCCCCTCACTGCGAATCAACTCCAAATACTTCCCTTCCACTTGCTGCAATTGCTCATGAGTCCCACGTTGCACCACCTTGCCCCGATCAAAGACAATAATCTCATCGCAATCCCGAATTGTACTTAAACGGTGGGCAACAATAATACAAGTACAACCCCTCTCCCGCAACTTGCGATCGATTAACTTCTCCGCTTCAGAATCCAGCGCACTTGTAGCTTCATCCATCACCAAAATTGCTGGATTATTCACCAAAGCACGGGCAATTTCTAATCTTTGACGCTGTCCCCCACTTAAATTAGTTGCCCCTTCTGCCAAGTCAGCATTGTAACCACCAGGCATAGAAAGCACTACATCCTGAATCTCTGCATCCTTACAAGCGCGAACTAAATTACTAAAAGGTACCGTAGAATCCCAAAGCGTGAGATTATCGCGCACACTACCAGCAAACATCGAGATATCTTGTTCTACCAGCGCCAGTGAATGATTAATAATGGAACGGGGAATATCTTTTCGCGATTTCCCATCAAATAGAATCTCCCCACCCCAAGGTTCGTATAATCCACATACCAGCTTGGCAACGGTTGATTTACCAGAACCGCTACCACCAACTAAGGCGACGCGTTGACCGGGTTTGAGTGAAAGATTAAGATTTTCAATTAAGGGAGCTGCGGAGCGATTATAACCAAATGTGAGGTTACGAAGTTCTACATAACCTTGCAGCCGCACATTTGCCTTCGGTACATCATAAGCTGTGGGTAGAGGTGTTTCTTCACTCACCGCCGGATCGATCGCATTATGTAAAACATCATCAAGGCGATTGAGATTACCTTCCATTTCTTGAAGTTCACCAGCCAGACTCACCAAACTATTCACAGGTTCGAGGAATCTTTGCATTAAGGCTTGAAAGGCAATCAACATCCCAATACTGAGTACGCCATCCATTACCCGCAGCCCTCCCACCACCAGCAACAGCATTGAGGTAATTGAGGTGAGAAATGATGGTAAAACACCGACAGTTTGATTAGTAGTATCCATTTCCTGACGGGCGTTTATCGACTTAGCATAATAGCCAGCCCACCGGGAAAAGAATTCTGATTCTAGCCCTGAAGCCTTCAGGGTTTCCATACTTTGCAAGCCGGAAATGGCTACGCCACTAACTTTACCTTGTTCTTGCATTAATCGCATATTGGCATCGACGCGTTGCCGAGAAACCCAGCGCCACACGGTAATATTAATAATTACGAAAGCAATACCAATTAAAGTCAGAACAGCATCATATTGCAGCATCACCGCGCCATAAAAGGCGACAGTGAAAATAGAAATCACTGTGGTAGCTAATCTACCGGAAAGCAAATTCGCCAAATTATCATTGAGGTGAACGCGGTTACTAATTTCCCCCGCAAACCGTTGATCGTAAAAACTCACTGGTAGGCGGAGAATATGCCACAAAAAGCGACTAGACATCCCCACAGCCAGCTTAATTTTTAAACGACGCAAAAATTGCAACTGAAGTAAAGTTAAAAAACCATTTAAGATAGCAGTTAAAATAATGCCGAGAATTAAGGGACGCAACCAATCATTTCTGCCTTCAATTAAGACATGATCGACAAATGTTTGCGAAAAGGCGGGAATAGCTAACCCTGGAATTACTAATAACAATCCGGCGATCACACAGTAAACCAAAGCACCCAAAGAACTCTGCAATCTGTCCCATAAAGCTAGTGTCAGGCTGGGTTTACGTCCACCTGTTCGGAATTCTGTACTTGGTTCCAGAACTAAGACGACACCAGTAAAAGACTGATCAAATTCTTGGGGGGAAACTGTACGGGGGCCAGTAGCCGGATCGTTGAGATAAACCTTATCTCTACTAAATCCTTCAACAACTAGAAAATGGTTAAAATTCCAGAAGATAATATAAGGACATTCGAGTTTACGTAACCCATCCAAATCAACCTTAAAGCCTTTCGCTTGCATCCCATAGATCCGGGCTGCACTGAGAATATTTGACGCTTTACTCCCATCCCGCGACACACCGCAAGCTAGACGGAGTTCTGCCAAGGGAACAACCCGATTGTAATAACCAAGAATAATTCCTAATGCGGCAGCACCACATTCCACCGCTTCCATTTGTAACAGAGTAGGAGTGGGACGACGGCGATCGGGAGGGCTAATCAGCCGCCGAATTTTTTTTAATCTACGCCCAAGTTGGGATTGAAGAGTTCGCCACATAGTTCGTGTTCAGTAAGGATTTGTCGGGGAGGGGGATGAAGGAGATGAAGGAGATGAGGGAGATGAGGGGGATGAGGGGGATGAGGGAGATGAGGAAGATGAGGGGGATGAGGGAGATGAGGGAGATGAGGAAGATGAGGGGGATGAGGGAGATGAGGAAGATGAGGGAGATGAGGGGGATGAGGGAGAAATTACTATTACCCATTACCCATTACTCATTACTCATTACTCATTACTCATTACCCCATGCCCCATGCCCCATGCCCCATGCCCCATGCCCAATTAATACATTCCACTCCAAGAACGGAGTATGGGAAAAACAAAAGAAATTGGTGATTGTTCGTCAACTTTGACGCGGACTGAGGAGGTAGTTCCTGAGGTGACTTTGGCTTCTGGCCCCTTTGAAGATGACCAGCGAAAACCGCTTTTAGTTGAGGGATCTGCATCGAGTTCAGCGAAGACTTGAATTTGCGGCCCTTGGGAGGTTAAGCCTTGCAAAATTTCTGCACCACCAACAACGCTGGATGCGCTTTCTTTGGTGACAGGGAACGACGAAACACTGGTTACCTTGGCGATGATTCCGCCAAAGCGTTCGCGCTTCACAGTAGAGGGAGTGATTTGCAACTCCATACCTTTTTGAATCTTTTTACCTTCGCTGACTGGGAAGAATGCAACTCCCACTAACTTATCAGTGGAATCTTGAGCTTGAATTGTGCCAATACGCGCCCCTTCTTCCAAGCTTTGTCCGGGAACAACCGTCAGTTCTAAGATTTGACCGTTGAAGCTGCTAATAACCTTATTTCTATCTTTTAATTGCGATTTTAATTGCGCGATCGCTCTTTCGGTTTCTTGAATTTCTTTTTTCCGATTGGTGGCGATCGCTAAATCTTGTTCGGCTTGGGAAGCTAATTTAGTATCTAATGTTGCTAACTGGGCTTGTAGTTCTTTAGTAGCGTTTAAGTTAGCTAAATATTGCCTTTGGGCATCGGCTTCTTTGACATCCAGTTGTTTCAGTTGCGATTGAATTTCATTAATCCGGCTTTTACTATTAAGAAATTCCTGCTCCGCTTGCAGCACAGTATCAGTAGATACAGCACCTTCCCGGCGTAATTGTTGCCGCAATTCAAACCTTTCTTGAAAAGTTGGGACTAGCTTGCGTGTGGTTTCCAACTGTTGCTCTAAAGTCCGCCTTTCTTGGCGAATTGACTCTAAACCCTTCTCCCGCAGAATTGGGGTTACAGATTTAGTAGTATCTAAACTTTGTAACAGTGCTTGACGCTGTTGTTGCGTTGCACCCTGATCCAGAACTGTGCGTTGCGCTTGCAAAGAATTAGCGCTGCGGTCTTGTTCTTGCAGTTGCAACAGCTTCGCCCGTGCCATATCCAACTTTTCTTGCAGTTCCGTTTGGTCGATAGTTGCAATCACCTGTCCCTTCTTAACGCGATCGCCTGGACGCACAAACAAATTCAAAATTTGCCCAGAACTCGGAGACTGAAAAGGCACAACCTTACTAGGGAAAACCACTACCCCTTGTCCATTCACAGTAATGGGAATCCGACCGTAAACACTCCAAGCCACTCCCACCGCCACCAAAGAACCCAACGCCGCCAACGGAATCCACTTCTTCGGCTGCACCACCTGCATCAATTGATCCAGGCGTTCCGGGGAAGATAAACGATCCAGCGCTTCTTTACGAAATATATTGTTTTTTTGAGCCGTAACCATAGTGACTCCAAATATAAATAGGGCATTGGGCATGGGGCATGGGGGAAAGGGTAATGGGTAATAGTAATTTCTCCCTCATCTACCTCATCCCCCTCATCCCCCTCATCTACCTCATCCCCCTCATCTCTCCCTGCTCCCTGCCCCCTGCCCCCTGCTCAATTCGCCTTCAACTGCTTCAACATCCAATCAAACCGCGTTCCTGCTAGGGTTACTTGGGCTAAAAATCCGGAACTTAGTTCATCTTCATAAGTAAGGCTACTGTCTAAAGATTTACCGGAACTATATGTAATTCTGCCGTAACCCAGGCGATTGATAATTCCTTGCTGCTTGTCTGCTAGCAATATTGCTAACACGCGATAGAATCGGGCAGCAAAACCCACATCATGTAACAATTTTGCAGCCAATCGCCAACGGGGAATAGCCAGAACGATCGCATCTTCAATGGCGCGAATTGTCATCGGTGGTGGACTGGCTTCTACAAAGGGGGTTTCGCCTACCATGTCGCCGCGCGATAATCTAGCAAATTCTGTTTCGATGGTTTCTGTGTTTTCTAAATTAGAAAAGGCGCGGGTGAGGGGGTTGCTAGCATCTTCGGCAGTGGAAGCTACCATTTTGCCATCTAATAAAATATAAAAAGCATCAACGGGTCGTCCGGCTTGAAATAAAACTTCTCCCGCCAAAATTCTCTTAGCTTCGCCGGCTGCAATCATCCAGCCGATATCGCTATCGCTTAATTCCGCAAATGTAAATAAAATCTCGCGGATTTGCGGTTGGAAGAGTACAATTGTGCTTTGACCAATTTGGCTGACAATTTGTTCTAAACGGTGAGCCAATAAAACTGCGATCGCGCGATAAAAATGAGCCGCAAAGGTAATATCTTCTTGGAGTTTTTTCACCAATTCCTGCTGCGGAACCATCAGCACTAGAGACTTTTTCGCAGCTTTAATCGTCGTTGCAGACTGGTAGGATGTTAAGAAAGGCATTTCTCCCACCACTTCCCCATTTGTCAGTCTTGTAATCTCCCGTCCTGACAATTCGCCACCTTCTAAGGCTGCAAACGCCCGACCAATCGGGTTATCGTCAGCTTGAGCAACAGAAACGGACAATGCACCATCGAGTAAAATATAAAGCGCATCAACCGGTGCCCCTTGGCGGATGAGAATCGTGCCGGCAGTAATTTCTTCTCTCCGACCCGTTGCTAATATCCAGTCAATATCACTATTTGTGAGTTCCTTCAGTAGAACTTCTGTCATAATTTAAATTCCTTCTGTTCTGCTAACGGGAGAGAAATGGGGAGTGCAGAAATAACTACCGATCAATCTCCCCATCGCGCAAACTCAAAAGGATGAAGTGTCAAGGATAAAGGATGAAAATAGGTAGATATTTCACCCTTTATCCTTCATCCTTCATCCTTCATCCTTCAGATGATTCACTAGTGTAAGTGTGAGAATTGCCGTACTTATCTTTCCAATAAGGAAGCTTTGTATTTTTGAGATGTTTTGTAATTTCTTGAGATACATCATTATAAATATCGCTTGTGGGATACTGACCTGGATAAGGTTCACCCACAGCCACACCACCTGCAATAGTTATCAGTTCTTCAGCTGATAATTCTTGTACTTCGATTTTCTTTTCATTTTCCATTGAAATTGTTTCTCCTTGTAATAAATTTAAAATCGAACGAACATTGATTGACACCAGAAACATTACAGAAACTCAATTTTGGAACTTCCAGAAAATAAATTATCCAATTAACAAGAGTAAATATTCTCTTACTCTCCCTACCAAGAAAGCTATAGGATATTGTTTTAATTGGAAGTTTCTTATGCAGAACCGTCGAGTGCAGATGAACCGCCAAATAACTCGTTAAGCACTTTTAAATCATCGGTTGTTGCATCAACAATGGTGACTTGGAGAAATGACGATTCTATGGTTTCTGCCTTAAATGCTGAATTTGCTAATCTTTTATGAGATCCAGATACAGTTTGGTCGTTAGATATCACTGTCGATGCAAATCTTGCAGCTTGAAACTTCAGACTGAAACCACCAGCTACTTCGTCTAACTCCTCATCCGACAATTCGGTCACGTCATCATTAGGAGTAATTTCGTCACCTAACATAATCGGTTGTTTTGTGATTGAATTGAATTCAATAAAGAGGGCGATCATCAAACTAGCTAGCTAGTCAATTAAGCCCTTATCTAGTTACAGTAGAGTTATTTGCCTGTTGTTTGTTCTTCAAAAAGAGCAGCTTTAAAATCATCTGTGGATTGGAAAACTTTACTACGAACTCCGTTACGATCTGCTTCAAGTGTAGTGATTTGAAAATCTGTCAACTCTGCGGTGAAAGCTTCTGCTCTACGACTTGCACCACCAGCAACGTTATCTAGTTCTTCAGAAGATAGTTCTTGGGGTTGAATGTGGTCAGACATGATGTTTTCTCCTTGAGGTATGATGGGTTAAAAATTAGTCATAAAGTTGAGATAGGGGAAGAATCCCCTTTACTCAACACCAAGTGAAGAACGAACTACTTACCTGTTTGAGTGAATTCAACAAGCGCAGCCTTGAAGTCAACGGTTTCTTGAAGGTTGTTGCTTTGAATACCATTGCGACCAGCATTGAAGCTGCTGATTTGTGCATCATCTAGTTCACTAGTTGCAGCAGCTGCAAAACGACTTGCACCACCAGCAACGTTATCTAGTTCTTCAGCGGATAGTTCTTGGGGTTGAATGTGGTCAGACATGATGTTTTCTCCTTGAGGTATGATGGGTTAAAAATTAGTCATAAAGTTGAGATAGGGGAAAAATCTTGGGGAAGTATCCCCTTTACTCAACGCCGAGTGAATAAAGAACTACTCGCCTGTTTGAGTGAATTCAAACAGCGCAGCCTTGAAGTCAACGGTTTCTTGAAGGTTGTTGCTTTGAATACCATTGCGACCAGCATTGAAGCTGCTGATTTGTGCATCATCTAGTTCACTAGTTGCAGCAGCTGCAAAACGACTTGCACCACCAGCAACGTTATCTAGTTCTTCAGCGGATAGTTCTTGGGGTTGAATGTGGTCAGACATGATGTTTTCTCCTTGAGGTATGATGGGTTAAAAATTAGTCATAAAGTTGAGATAGGGGAAAAATCTTGGGGAAGTATCCCCTTTACTCAACGCCGAGTGAATAAAGAACTACTCGCCTGTTTGAGTGAATTCAAACAGCGCAGCCTTGAAGTCAACGGTTTCTTGAAGGTTGTTGCTTTGAATACCATTGCGACCAACATTTAAGCTGCTAATTTGTCTATCTTCTCTTTCACTAGTTGCAGCAGTTGCAAAACGACTTGCACCACCAGCAACGTTATCTAGTTCTTCAGAAGATAATTCTTGGGGTTGAATGTGGTCAGACATGATGTTTTCTCCTTGAGGTATGATGGGTTAAAAATTAGTCATAAAGTTGAGATAGGGGAAGAATCCCCTGTACTCAACGCCAAGTGAATCAAGAACTACTTACCTGTTTGAGTGAATTCAACAAGCGCAGCCTTGAAGTCAACGGTTTCTTGAAGGTTGTTGCTTTGAATACCATTGCGACCAGCATTGAAGCTGCTGATTTGTGCATCATCTAGTTCACTAGTTGCAGCAGCTGCAAAACGACTTGCACCACCAGCAACGTTATCTAGTTCTTCAGAAGATAATTCTTGGGGTTGAATGTTGTCAGACATGATGTTTTCTCCTTGAGGTATGATGGGTTAAAAATTAGTCATAAAGTTGAGATAGGGGATGAATCTTGGGGAAGTATCCCCTTTACTCAACGCCAAGTGAATCAAGAACTACTTACCTGTTTGAGTGAATTCAACAAGCGCAGCCTTGAAGTCAACGGTTTCTTGAAGGTTGTTGCTTTGAATACCATTGCGACCAGCATTGAAGCTGCTGATTTGTGCATCATCTAGTTCACTAGTTGCAGCAGCTGCAAAACGACTTGCACCACCAGCAACGTTATCTAGTTCTTCAGAAGATAATTCTTGGGGTTGAATGTTGTCAGACATGATGTTTTCTCCTTGAGGTATGATGGGTTAAAAATTAGTCATAAAGTTGAGATAGGGGAAGAATCTTGGGGAAGTATCCCCTTTACTCAACGCCGAGTGAATAAAGAACTACTCGCCTGTTTGAGTGAATTCAAACAGCGCAGCCTTGAAGTCAACGGTTTCTTGAAGGTTGTTGCTTTGAATACCATTGCGACCAACATTTAAGCTGCTGATTTGTCTATCTTCTCTTTCACTAGTTGCAGCAGTTGCAAAACGACTTGCACCACCAGCAACGTTATCTAATTCTTCAGAGGATAGTTCTACGGGTTGAATGTTGTCAGACATGATGTTTTTTCCTTAATGTTTCAGATTGTGTGGAATCCAGCGCCGAGAGCGATTTGTTTGTTGTTTGCTTTCGCTTTCCTTGCTTGATGTCCCTATAGTACGAATTCAACTCCCCTATACACATCTGAAAAACGTCTAGGATTCTGTCTAAGCGAAGTAAAGAGAAGCTGTCTGACTTTCGCTTATGGGGTTTAGCTAGGACTAAGACTTTAGTCATAGGCTAAGGGGACTAGTTCCCACAAAAGTAGTGAGTTTGCCTTAAAACCTGGAAATTCCACGTTTCTAGCAGTATGAATAGACATAGATCGTCAATTCGTAATTCGTAATACCCTGCGGGAAGCGCAAAGCGCTACGTAGTTCGTAATTATGAATTGTGATTTGTTGCCTGTTATCCAGATCCCCGACTTCTTCAAGAAGTCGGGGATCTAACAACCGCTAAATTTGCTTAATTAATTTATGGCACTAAATATTATTAGCAAAGGTTAGTGGGTGGATAATTTAAAAACAAATAAAAAATCAAAATATCCTATTAATTTAATGTGCATGAATTGGTAAACATTTTGTAAGCAAAGAGGAAACAGCAATGTTGAACAGATTTAAATTAGCAACTAAATTTACCTTTCTTCTATCGCTGGTTTTCCTCTGTGCGATCGCAGTCAGTGGTTTTACTTTATCTCATGCACTAGAACATAAGGCGGAAGCCGAAATTGGTTACCGTAGCCAAATTCTGGCAGAGACGATGGACTCTATCAGAAACTTCACCAACACAAAAGTCAGTCCTCTGCTGTTACCGATGGTGGAAACTCAATCGACCTTTGTCCCGGAGACGATTCCCAGTTATGCAGTTAGAGAAGTGTTTGAAAATCTGCGGAAAAATCCAGAATATAAAGATTACTTTTATAAAGATGCCAATCTCAATCCCACCAATATGAGGGATAAGGCTGATACATTTGAGATGCAGGTTATTGAACGATTTCGCAACGAACCAGAACTGAAAAACATTTCAGGTTTCCGCGATTCTTTTGAAGAAAAACTGTTCTATAGCGCTCGTCCTTTTGTTGTTAAAAACCCTACTTGTTTACGCTGCCATAGTACACCGGAAGCTGCGCCAAGAAGTCATGTTTTAAGTTACGGTTCCGAAAATGGCTATGGATGGGAACTCAATAAAGTGCTAGGTACTCAAATCATTTACCTTCCTGCTAAAAAGGTATTTGATGATGCTAACCGTGCTTTTATATTATTCATTAGCTTATTTATTGTTATCTTCGCTGTAGTAATTTTATTAATTAATTATTTACTGAAACGCAATGTGCTACAACCCCTCAAACCAATGGCACAATTAGCGCAGAAAATGACTATGGCTCAAATTAGTTCTGAAGAAGCGGAAGAATTTGACCGCCAAAAGCTCACACCCATCGTTAAACGCAATGATGAATTAGGACAGATGGGGAGAGTTTTTCAACGCATGATGCATGAAATTTATGCTCGTGAACAACAAATGACGCAGCAATTACAAAAACTCAGAATCGAAATTGATGAAACAAGACGCGCGCGTCAAGTTGCAGAAATTGAGGGATCAGAATCATTCCAACAATTGCAAGAAGAAGCAAGGATTATGAGAAGTAAACGCAACAACGGGAATCAGTGAAGATGAGGGGGATGAGGGAGATGAAGAAGACAAATACTAATTACCCATTCCCCATTCCCCATTCCCCAATTACGAATTACGAATTACGAACTACTAATTACCATTGAGGTTTTATCGTGTCTGAAATAATTTCTGTGCATTCATTCCGTGGCGGAACTGGTAAATCAAACGTTACAAGTAATCTGGCTACTTTAATTGCTCGTTCTGGAAAGCGAGTAGGAGTTGTTGATACTGATATTCAATCTCCTGGTATTCATGTTTTGTTTGGGTTAGAAGAAGCACGCATTCGCTATACCCTGAATGATTATTTATGGGGACGTTGTGCGATTGAAGATGCAGTTTATGATGTGAGTTCTGTGCTTAAACAAAAACCATCTTTATTTAGCCGTCAGGGAAATATTTATCTCTTGCCTTCTAGTATTAAGATGAGTGATATTTCTCGGATTTTACGCGAAGGTTATGACGCGCGCTTGCTGAATGATGGTTTACGCCATTTAGTAAAGCGTTTAAAACTAGATTATCTATTAATTGATACTCACCCTGGTATTAACGAAGAAACTTTGCTTTCAATTATTCTTTCTGATACCTTGGTGTTGATTCTACGTCCAGATAAACAAGATTACCAAGGGACAGCCGTAGCAGTTGATGTGGCGAAGAAATTAGAAGTACCAAAAATGCTTTTAGTGGTTAACAAAGCACTACCATCTTTAAATTTTAATGAGTTACGGCAAAAAATCCAAAGTACCTACGCCACCCCTGTAGCTGGAATTTTACCTGTGAGTGAAGAGATGTTCAATTTAGGCAGTAGTGGCATTTTCAGCTTACAGTATCCCAATCATCCTTGGACAGAAACAATCAGTGCGATCGCAAAACAAGTTATGGGTACTAAAACAAAATCTATGGTGTAATTTATATCACTATTAACTTGAATAATATCATGCAAATTTTCCATCCCCGTAAGGGGTTCAAGCATGTTACCATCTTTCTCGATGCGTTACGCTATCGCTAACGCATCCTACAATTTAAGGTTTACTTTATATGGTAAGTCTTTAACTGAACAAGATACAGCAGATTCGATGTTTATAAGGTACAGCAACTAATTGAAAAAAGTAAAGAGTAATAAGTAAATTTCCTACTCATTACTCATTACTCATTACTCATTACTCATTACTCATTACTCATTACTCATTACTCATTACTCATTACTCATTACTCATTACTCATGATGTACCTCACTTACTTCAAAAGTGCTGTATTACTCATCTTCATCCCAATCATCATCTTCGCTCCAATATTGTCGCGGTGCGTCGCCGTGAATTTCTAAAATTTTGGCTTTTTTAATTTTGTTATCTAGTGGTTGAATGTCTTCTAATTGCACATTAAATTGCCAATTATCGCCAAAATCATAAAGATAAGTCATGCTTGTCCCCAGTTCTAATGGTAAATCACCAATACGGACTTGATCGGCAAATGGGGGTGATTCTGTATAGGGATGACCTATTGTACAAGTACGACCAAAACGGTCTTTATAACTAAATTCATATAGGTGATCGTAGTCGAAATCAAAAGCATCAAGAATTGTGCTAGCTAACCAGCTTAATTCTCTTTTGGCTGGGATAGCAATTCGTCGCCAAGATTTAGCAACCGATACTTTAAAAATATAAATACCATCAGTAAATCCTTGTTTGGGTAGGATTAAATTATTTTGCCATTCAGGAAAGAACGGCTGAAAATGAGGCTGTAATTGCCCAAAATTTATATTTATTTCTTCTTCAAATTTGCCTGTAATTCCTACTGGAAAGAGTAACCTAAACATCGCATCACCAAGGGGTAAACGTTCTACACTGGTAATGCGCCATCCCTTACCTTCTTGAGCTTTTGCTTGTTGAATGGTTAGTAATCCAAATAATTCTAATAAAGCAATATTATGCAGACCAGGATAATAGCCAAGAACTTGTTGGTCGTCATATTTAGCTAACTTTAAGCCTTGATCGGGAATCCGCGCCCAAAATTGAATACATTTAAATAAATTATTCCATGTATCTTGGCGCTCACCTAAAATTTCGTTATTTCCCCAAATTAACCAAGCTTCTAATAAGGTAAAATAACGTTCTGTAAAATTGAGCTTAGACCAAGATTCTAAAACAGCTTCATCTAATACTAAAAACTGTTTTCTACCTTGAGATTTAATTTGCACGATTCCTGAACTACGTAATAACAGATAAAGCCCATTGATGTAAGGATATGATTTTTGTACAGGACGTTTCAGTTTAGTATCAATTGGGTGGCTTAACTGTAAATTTAGTTCCGATAAGACTTTTAGTGGTAAAAGATGATTAACGCTACTGACTTCTACACCTTTTGGTTGGATAAAATCGATTAAAGATTGGAAGTCACGCAGAATTGTCCCTGGTTGATTTTCATCGATACTGAGTTCTGTGAACAGTGCTTGCTGTGACTCTGTAATATAAGGTAGTTCCTGATTTAGAGTCAGGTTGATGCTGGCAAATAAGTCTTCCATAATTCAAAAATTTAAATTGAATTAAAAAATTAAATTTAGTTTTTGGACTAGCACACAATTATTCGATATTTATACTACGAATGAATAATTAAACAAACTTCGGCAAAGATGAATGGTAATATTTTCGCTTGCTAGCTAAAAATTATCTGAACTTTGATATGAACAGTAACACTCGCTTACAGATGATTCTCGCTGATTCACCTGTAGGGATGATTTTAAGAGCGATCGCACCACTTCACCTACCTGACTGGTGGTTAGCAGGCGGTGCGGTGCGAAATACTGTTTGGCGGGCAATTTTTGGTAATGATTGCGCTTTAGTAATCAAAGACTTTGATATTGCATTTTTCGATATCCAAGGAAACCGTTCCCAAGAACAAGCAGCAAAAGCTATTCTCCAAGAACAGTTTCCTAACCAAGAGTTTGATGTCAAAAATCAAGCCAGTTTTGCCCGGTGGCGTGATGGCGAAAGAACCTACAATAGTACAGAAGACGGCATCGCCCAATGGTTACATACTGCAACGGCTGTAGGAGTGCGGTTAAATGCTCAAGGAGAATGGCAATTTTTTACCCCCTACGGTTTGGATGATTTATTTAATGGCATCATCCGCCCTACACCCGTAAATATTGATAATCATCATGCTCGTCAAAAAGCATCTAGTTTCTTACAAAAATGTCCTTATTTGCAACTAGCCTAGAGTAATTTTATTTGTTTTTATTGATAAAACGTAGGGTGTGTTGTCGCGCAGCGCAACGCACCATTCCCCCTTCCCCCTTCCCCCTTCCCCAATCCCCAGCCCCCAACCCCCCGAAAACGCACCGCGATCGCTACATTAGAAGAATATAAACAAAAATCATAATTAACCAAGAGCGATCGCATCTCACACACAATCATGACTCAAAGTGCTACTCTTTCTCAGAATCCCCTACTCAAGGGTGCTGGCTTACCTCCCTTTGCGGAAATCAAAGCGGAACAAGTAATCCCAGCCTTCAAGGAACTGTTAACAGAACTGGATTCCGAACTTACTGCTTTAGAAAAGAATGTACAGCCTACTTGGAGCGGTTTAGTAGAACCTTTAGACAAAATCTCAGACAAGCTGTCTTGGAGTTGGGGTATAGTCAACCATTTAATGGGTGTCAAGAATAGCCCAGAACTACGGGAAGCTCATGAAGCAGTGCAACCAGATGTGGTGCAATTTATCACCAAACTGGGTCAAAGCCAACCTCTTTACAATGCTTTTAAGGCTCTCCATGCTAGTGATGCTTGGAAGGGCTTAGAATCAGCACAGCAAAGAATTGTAGAAGCTGCGATTCGGGATGCGGAACTTTCTGGTGTGGGCTTAGAAGGAGAAGCAAAGGAACGTTTCAACGCTATTCAGATGGAGTTAGCAGAACTTTCGAGTAAGTTCTCTAACCATGTCCTCGATGCTACCAAAGCCTTTAGCATCACCCTCACCACCAAAGAAGAAATCGACGGCTTACCCCAAAGTTTACTGAGTTTAGCAGCCCAAGCCGCTCGTGCTGCTGGGGAAGAAAATGCGACACCAGAAAATGGCCCCTGGCGCATCACTTTAGATTTCCCTAGTTATGGCCCCTTTATGCAGCACAGCACCCGCCGGGATTTGCGCGAACAGCTGTACAAAGCTTTTATTAGTCGTGCTGCATCCGGCGAGTTAGATAATAATCCCCTCATTGACCGTATATTAGAATTACGCCAAGAACTATCTGGGTTACTAGGTTTTAACAACTTTGCGGAATTAAGCCTAGCTAGTAAAATGGCTCCCAATGTCGAAGCTGTGGAAGCACTGTTAGAAGAACTGCGTCGCGTTAGTTATGATGCAGCCGTTAAAGATTTAGCAGAACTCAAAGCCTTTGCCGCCTCCAAAGGTGCAAAAGAAGCTGAAGATTTAAAACATTGGGATATTAGCTTCTGGGCGGAACGTCAGCGAGAAGAAAAATTCTCCTTTACTGCGGAAGAATTACGCCCTTACTTCCCCCTTCCCCAAGTCCTCGATGGCTTATTTGGCTTAGTTAATCGCTTATTTGGCGTTACAGTCACCCCCGCCGATGGTCAAGCCCCAGTATGGCATGAGGATGTGCGTTATTTCCAAATAGCTGATGAAACAGGCGCTGCGATCGCCTACTTTTATTTAGATCCCTACAGCCGCCCCGCCGAAAAACGTGGTGGTGCGTGGATGGATGTCTGCATTAATCGTGGCAAAACTGCGGAAAATGGTAGCAGCAGCGTTCGTTTGCCTGTAGCATATTTAGTCTGTAACCAAACTCCCCCCATTGATGACAAGCCCAGCTTAATGACTTTCAATGAAGTGGAAACCCTCTTCCACGAGTTTGGGCATGGTTTACAGCATATGCTTACCAAAGTTGATTATACTGGTGCTGCTGGTATAAATAACGTCGAATGGGATGCAGTCGAACTACCCAGTCAGTTTATGGAAAACTGGTGCTACGAACGCCCCACTTTGTTTGGCATGGCGAAGCACTATGAAACAGGTGAACCGCTACCAGAGCATTATTACCAAAAGCTGATCGCAGCCCGCAACTATATGAGTGGTAGTGCGATGTTACGGCAACTCCACTTTAGCAGTGTCGATTTAGAACTCCACTCTCGCTATCGTCCTGGTGGCGCTGAAACCCCTGCTGATGTCCGCCATCGCATAGCCAAAACTACCACCGTTATACCCCCATTACCAGAAGATGCTTTCTTATGTGCATTTGGGCACATCTTTGGCGGTGGTTATGCGGCAGGTTACTACAGCTACAAATGGGCGGAAGTTTTGAGTGCTGACGCTTTTGCTGCTTTTGAAGAAGTTGGACTGGAAGACGAAGCTGCGATTAAAGCTACAGGTAGACGCTACCGTGATACAGTGCTGGCGCTGGGTGGTAGCAAGCACCCAATGGAAGTATTTAAAACCTTCCGGGGACGTGAACCGAGTACCGCGCCTTTGCTGCGACACAATGGTTTAGCGGCGACAGCTTAAGGAGTTAAATCAAGAGGGTGCGTTAGCCTTGGCGTAACGCACCCTACTGGACTGACACGCCTAAAATGAGGCATTATACCAATTTGAAAAAAGAATACGACAGATTGTAGGGGCACGGCACGCCGTGCCCTCTGGAATATATTGATGCGTCGCGAACATTTTTTGATTTTGTATCACTATGAAAGAAGCCAGAAGAATTGGGGGATTCTCCCCCAAACCCCCGATTGGGTGACGGTTGCGTCCCCCAAACCCCCTCCAAAATTATTGTTCGGTTTTTTGTTGAGTAATACCAATTGGAAAAAAGAAGGCGACAGATTGTAGGGGCACGGCGTGCCGTGCCATCTAGAATATATTGATGTGTTGCAAACATTATTTGAATTGGTCTTAGATTTGATGAAATGAATTTTTGCTATTGCACCAAAATTAGCTGTGTCAGTCCACTACTTTTATTAGGAACTGCTGATTTAAGCCCTAGCGATACCCGTTTTTATGTCTCAGGATAGTCAGTTTATTTAATTAAGAGATATTAAATTGAAAAATTAATTCAAATAGTAAAGTCATGGCAACCGAGCAAGAGCTTCAATCTCTTTTTAATACCTTAGATATCGATCAAGATGGCAAAATCTCCATTAATGAGCTTTTTTTAAGCCCTGGTTTAAGTGCAATCATCTCAGCTGAAACAGGTGTTAGTAGCCCCCAGGAATTGCTAGCTATGCATGGAGATAAAGACGGTAGTATCTCCTTTGAAGAGTTAAAGGAAGTAGTTAAGAAAGCAAGTAATTTAACCTAGTAGACTGCCAACCCAAAAATGCTGGGTGAAGCCTGGGGAATGGGGAAAGGTAAAAGGGTAAGGGATAAAAAACCTTTCCCCCTTACCCCTTAACCTTTATCCTGCTCAGTTACCTTGGCGAACCACTAGTAGTCCAAAACCTAATACCCAAAATCCCTCTCTAGCCGACGCTTTGAGGGATTTGTAATTGTGGAAAGGGAGTAGGAGCGATCGCTCTTACTCGCCCCTGCCAAAAAAGCGATAGTATATTTTTGAGTTGGAAGTCCCTTAAACGATGCGATTGACAATTGTCCATACTTCCCCATCTGAGCGGACATGGGGAACTGAGATTGTCTTGAAGCCAGTAATAAATGGTTTGTAATAAACCTGCCAATAGATAGGGCTGAGTTGATCGGCGCAAGATTTTAATAGGCGGATTTCTTGGGCTAGTTCTCCAGCAAGTTGATTAATCCGTTGAGCATGAACTTGCGCCACGTTTCTAGCTTCTTCTAGCTGCTGTTGTAGGGTAAGTTCTTTGGAGTCGATTTGCCAACGTGCTAACTCAGCTTGTTTTTGTTCTAGCTGCAATTCTAAGGCTGCGATCGCATCATCTATTCCTTTGAGTTCCACAGCTAAATGGGAATTTTCCCTAGCAAAGCGACGGTAAGCTTCAGCTATGGCGATGGGTGAATCATTCTCGCTCAACACTACATTATTAATAGTGAGGGCAGCACGTTCCTGGTGGAGAGCCTGAATTTGTTGGCTAAGTGCTGCTATTTCTGAGATAATCTGCTGCATAATTCCTATTTATCCTTCATTAAGGCTGCTTGCACCTTGGTTATCCAAAGAAAGCGATCGCACATCAGCTGTAATTCCTACTGTTTGCCAAGCAGTTTGCATTGCTGCTGCTACAGCCTGGGAATTTTGTGCATCTGCTAAAGCCAACAACGTCGGCCCTGCACCACTAATCACCATGCCATAAGCACCAGCAGCTACAGCAGCTTGATTCACCGCATCGTAACCAGGAATCAAAGCTTTACGATAAGGTTGATGTAACTTATCTTGCAAAGCCGTCTTTAACCATTCTCCCTTACCAGTTGCCAAGCCCCGCAACAATAAACCCAAATGAGCTGTATTGAAAATTGCATCTGCACGGCTGAACTCTGTGGGGAGAACCCGCCGCGCTTCTTGAGTTGAAAGTTCAAAATCAGGAATTGCTACCACTGGCACAACATTTTCATCCCAAGGAACATCACAAATTTCCCAACCTTCAGCACTGGTAGCAGCTAGACGACATCCCCCCAATAAAGCGGGAACAACATTATCAGGATGTCCTTCCATTGCGATCGCTAATTCCATCACCTGCAACTGCGAAAGTGGTTCCCCAGCCAGTTGATTAGCCGCAACTAAACCACCAACAATTGCTGTCGCGGAACTACCTAAACCCCGCGCCAAAGGTACACCTAAATCAATCTCAATTTTCACACTCGGCGGTATCTGCTCTATATGTTGATATAACTTGACAAAGGCTTGATAGAGCAGATTACTTTCATCAGTGTTTACCCCTTCTGCTTCTTTACCTGTAACGTGAATAATTAACCCGCCTGCATCCAGACGCGTAAACTTAACTTTGTTATACAGCGTTAAAGCTGCACCAATGCAGTCAAAACCAGGCCCTAAGTTAGCAGTGGTGGCGGGAACAGTAACAGTGACACTAGAAACAACAGACATCTGCAAATCTCACTAATCGCTCAATAAGCATCCCATGTCATTTGTCATTTGTCATTGGTTATTGGTTATTGGTCATTTGTCATTTGGGGTTTGGTAATTGACCTCAACTCATTTGCGACTAAACGCCCTAAATCATAGACTGCTTGCAGAAGTCGGAGAAAGGTTTTGTATTTTCCCTTTCCCCTTTCACCTTTTCCCCTTCCCCTTTCACCTTTCCCCTTTCCCCACCCCTATGCGATCGCGCATTTGACCGCTTAATTGTACTCAATAAAATCTTTACGGAAAATAATTTCTTATCTGTGTAGTTACTAGTATCAATTCCCAAAGCATTGACTTTTGGGCAAAAAAAACTTACGTCTGCATCATGCAGCGTACGAAAAACAACTTAGAATATACCGAAATTTACGGTTATTTCTACTTTAACTCTCAGGGTGCATAAAAGTTTATCAGTCAATCTATAGGGAATCAACAGCCAAATACCGTGATGTCAAACGATTTTGAGCAGCCTGAAGTTAATCTCCCAAATATGGGAACAGGTAAGTATTTAACACCATTTCAGCGTAAACAGCTGCAAAAAAATTTACAAGATGATTTGTCTGAGTCTTATCATCAGCGAATCGAAATTATGTTGTTGGCGGATGAGGGCAAAACTCAAACCGAAATTTGCCAGATATTAAAATGTTCTCCGGCGACAGCACGACATTGGATGCATATTGCCCGTACTGGGATGGCGCATCAATGGCAAGATTGCCCTCTAGGTCGTCCAAAAGCAATTAATCAGGAATATTTGGAACGCTTACAACAGTTACTTTCTCTAAATCCTAGGGATTGTGGCTATGGGTTTAGACGCTGGACAGTCAATTGGTTGCGAAAGCATTTAGCGAAAGAATTGGGAATAGATGTGAGCGATCGCCATCTTAAACGCGTCCTCAAACAAATGGGGTTATCAACAGTCCCCAAACCTACTTTATCTCAGAGTGAACATACAGAGAAAACAGCAGGACAAAAAATCTTGATTTCTGACCTTAAATCCGAAAAATCACGTACTTTTACGGGATTTTTTCTTTGGGAATCAGAAAAATAAATACGCAAAAAAAGTAAGTACTAGTTCAGAATTTCATGGCGCAATATATCTCAGAGTCGCTGTCTGTGCAGCAACTATGCAGTGTCTTGGGTGATTCCCTCTCCTCAGAAGACTTACAGCACTGCCTTCAACAAGTTAAATATCTTACTCCCAAGGTAGGAAAATTTTGGCAAGGAACAGATGTTGAACCAGGTATCTACATTGTACTTGCAGGTAAAGTCAGATTACTCGATGATGCGGGTGAATTGATTGCAACCTTGGAAGTAGGACAATCATTTGGGGAATTTACCTTGTTTCGAGAGGCTGGTTTTCAAGCTTATGCCGCCAGAGCCAGTGTTAATTTACACCTGGCTTTTCTTGGCGATGCAGCCCTGTCACCATTGATAGACAAGTTTCCGCAAATTTACGCACATTTACTTACCCAAGCACAAGCAAAAAATTCCCTCTTTGTTAGGTCTGACAGTGAAACCCCATCTCCCCAGCTTGTTGAACAGCCAAGCGTCACAAGTTCTTCCCCACCACCAGCCAGTAATTCCCAGAAAAAGATTAGCAAAGCCTACTTTCCCAACCCTACACAAAGAGTCGGGCATTTATGGCAACGCGTCACCAAAAGCTATCCATATTTTGCCCAACAGAGTGCCTCAGATTGTGGTGCAGCTTGTTTGGTGATGGTGTCTCGTTATTGGGGAAAGCGCTTTAGTGTCAATTTTGTGCGAGATATTGCCAATGTTGACCGCAACGGTGCATCTCTGCGCGGATTGTCAATTGCAGCCGAAAGTATCGGATTTAACACCAGACCCGTAAAAGCTAGTCTCGACCAATTAGCCAAGCAAATATTACCTGCGATCGCTCACTGGGAGGGCAAACATTATATAGTTGTCTATGAAATCACCAAAAAATATGTCATAGTTGCAGACCCAGCCATTGGTCAGCGTACCCTCACTCACCGGGAATTTAAAGCAGATTGGACTGGATATGCGCTACTACTGCAACCCACAGCCCTGTTAAAAGATAGGGAAGAGAGTACAACACCCTTTTGGCAATTTTTTGAGTTAATTAAACCTCACGGCTTGGTGTTGCTAGAAGTATTTTTAGCTTCCTTATTTATCCAAATTTTTGGACTAATTACCCCCTTATTTACCCAGTTTATTCTCGATAGAGTGGTAGTGCAGCGTTCTGAGTTAACTTTAACGGCTGTGGGTTTAGGATTGCTAATTTTTAGTTTATTTCGAGTAGCACTAACAGGTTTACGTCAATATTTACTAGACCACACAGCCAACAAGCTAGATGTCGCTTTAATTGTCGGATTTATCCGTCATACCCTACAACTTCCTTTAAGTTTCTTTGAAACTCGTTATGTTGGAGATATAATTTCCCGTGTCCAAGAAAACCGCAAAATTCAAAGCTTTCTTTCTGGTGAGGCATTATCAATCCTCTTAGATTTACTCACTGTATTTATCTATGTAGGATTAATGTTTTGGTACAGTTGGAAAATGGCATTAGTTTCCTTGGTAATTGTACCACCATTCTTTTTGCTGGCGTTGATTTCCACACCATTTTTAAAGAAGATTTCTCGGGAAATATTTAGTGCTTATAGCCAAGAAAGCAGTTATCTCATTGAAGCTATTTCTGGGGTGCGGACAATTAAATCTACAGCCGTAGAACAAACAGTACGTTGGCATTGGGAAGAGTTATTGCACAAGGCAATTAAAACGGGTTTTTCTGGACAAGTTATTAGCAATCGCTTGCAAATTTTTAGTAATGCAATTCAAGCAATTGCCACTACAGTTTTACTATGGTTTGGGGCACATTTAGTAATTCAGAATCAGTTAACGATTGGACAGCTTGTGGCATTTAATATGCTGTTAGGGACTATTATTGCTCCTTTTCAACGTTTAGCAGTATTGTGGAACCAATTACAAGAAGTTTTCATTGCAATGGAACGCATTAATGATGTATTAGATACAGAGCCAGAGGAAAATTCGCAACATCAAATCAAACAAAGCTTACCTTTAATTCAAGGTAATATCCGGTTTGAAAATGTCACCTTTCGCTATAACTTAGAAAGTGATACTAATGTGATTGAAAATTTGAGTTTTCACATTAAATCAGGGCAAATGGTAGCATTAGTAGGTCGCAGTGGTTCGGGTAAAACTACGATTTCTAAGTTAGTTTTAGGCTTATATCCCCCTAGTGATGGGAAAATATTAATTGATGGATGTGATATTACCAGTATTTCCTTACGTTCCTTACGTCAACAGGTTGGAGTGGTTGACCAAGATACCTTTTTATTTGGTAGTACGATTCGGGAAAATATTAGCTTAGGACATCCAAGCACAAAATTAGAAGACATCATCGAAGCAGCTACTTTAGCTGGTGCTGATGAGTTCATTAAAAAGTTACCAATGGGTTATGAAACTCAAATCGGGGAAGGTGGAGGGATGTTGTCAGGAGGACAAAGGCAAAGAATTGCCATAGCTAGAGCCTTATTAGGTAAGCCCCAATTGTTAATTTTTGATGAGGCAACTTCTCATTTAGATACAGAATCAGAAAGAATTATCCAGAAGAATTTTAATACAATTCTTAAGGGAAGAACTACCTTAGTAATTGCCCATCGTCTTTCAACAGTCAGAAATGCGGATTTGATTTTGGTCTTAGATAAAGGTGTGTTAATTGAAAGTGGAACTCACCACGAGTTGATGAGAAACCGTGGGCATTATTTCTATCTCAATCAACAACAATTAGATACATCAGCCTAAATTGAGCATCTCTAAAAATCAAGCATGATATTTTCAAATATTTGATTTTTGAGAAAAACTTAGTATATCTTTATTCCCAGTTTAATTTCTAATACTAATTACAAAAATATTGATGCAAATATATTTTTCGTAGAGGTTTAGCATTGCTAAAACCTCTACCAATATCTTTGTCTCATTATTAAATTGAAATAGTCTCAGCAAGCATTTTCTCCAAATCAAACCGGATGGCTATAGGACAATACAGTTCAGTTAAGAAAACTAATTGACAACAAAACCAAAAAACTAGTTACTCAACAAAAAAACAGAACAATAATTTTGGAGGGGGTTTGGGGGAGAATCCCCCAATTGAGCTAGCTTTTTCCACAAGTGGCAAATCAATTACTATGTTTTTAGCATAACTGTATTGGGCTATAGAATTGCCATAAATTGCAAATTTAAAACAAAAAAGACCTTATGTCCGAGATATTCAACAGCGAAGTAGCAAACACCATCAATGACTACGAAAAGCAAGACAAATCAACTGCAAACATAAATAAGTTGCCTGATGATTGGTCTGAATATACTAAAGATTTGCTTGATGAATTACCCCAACTTTGGACAAGGGGAATGCTGTATTTTTTGCTCAGTTTTATATCTATTTCTCTGCCTTGGGCAATGCTATCTAAGGTAGATGAAACTGGTACAGCTAGGGGAAGACTTGAACCAAAAGGTAAAACATTTAAGTTAGATAGTGCAGTACCAGGAACGGTAACTTCTATCCCCGTTAAAGAAGGAGATTTAGTCAAACCTGGAGAACCTGTAATGATATTAGATGCAGAATTAGTTAAGTCTGATTTGCGCCAAAGTAAGGAGAAATTAGAAGGACAATTAAACAGGCGATCGCAATTAAATCTGCTGAAAAATCAAATCATCGTCTCTTTAGCCACTCAACGCCAACAAAACCAGGCTCAAGAGTTAGAAAAACAAGCCCAAATTGAGCAAGCACAGCAAAATTTAACGGCTTTAAAAAACTCCTACGAAATTCAACAAACCGAAAAAATTACCCAAGTTAATCAAGCAAGACAAACTATTGAACAAACTCAAACGGCAAATAAATTATTAGAAAATAGTCTAGCCAGCGCCCAAAGAGAAGTAGAACGCTACAACCAACTTCAACAAGCCGGTGCTATTCCCGAAATTAATGTTGTTGATAAGCAAGATATCGCCAAAGACAGGCAGAGATTATACGAACAAAGCAAATCAGATATCAAACAAGCTAATCTCCGCCTAGCCGAACAACAAAGTAGTTATCAGCGCACAATTCGCCAAGCCAAGGCAGAAATTGAACAAGCATATTTACGCTTAAAAGAACAAAAACGCAGTTATCAAGCATTAACTCATTCTGGAAAACTAGCAGTACTTAAAAGTGAGGAACAATTAAAGAACTTAGACACAGAAATGACAACGTTACAAGCAGAAATTGCTCAAGCTAATAGTCAAATAAACAGCTTGCAATTGCAATTACAGCAACGAGTCTTAAAATCTCCCATTGCTGGGAGAGTATTTCAACTCCCAATTCAGCGTCCAGGTGCAGTTGTTCAGCCTGGAACAATGGTTGCGGAAATTGCTCCCGAAAATTCACCGTTAATTCTTCGCGCACAAATGCCCACATCTGAAAGTGGTTCTTTACGCAAAGGATTGCCTGTGAAACTTAAATTTGATGCCTATCCTTTCCAGGATTATGGAATTATTGAAGGCGAGTTATTAGATATTTCCCCAACCACATCAGAAATCGATACACCTAATGGAAAAATCGCTGCATATAATTTAGAAATTGCCCTGAAAAGTAATTGTATACCTAGTAAAAATAAATGTACACCTTTACGTCCTGGCGATACAGCAACCGCAGAAGTAATTGTGCGTCAGCGTCGGATTATTGACTTTTTACTAGACCCATTCAAACAGTTACAACAAGGAAGCTAAAACTTAGTAGCTCATCCGATATTTGTGTAACCGTCAGTTATTTGTGGAGCAAAATTATGTCACAAACCATCACAATCAGCAACCAAGATATTCTACATATTGTCAAACAATACCGCCAAATTCCTGATTTAATTGAAAAGATTATTACCCATAAGATAATTGAAACCACCGTATCAGAGATAGGGATTCAAGTAGAGACTGAAGAACTGCAAGAAGCAGCAGATAATTTCCGTTTAATGAATGCCCTAGAAACATCTGAAGATACTTGGAAATGGTTGGACAAACACGCTTTATCGTTAGATGATTTTGAAGAGTTAGTTTACCATAATTTACTAGCTAATAAATTAGCTCAACATCTGTTTGCAGATAAAGTTGAACCCTATTTTTTTGAAAATCAACTAGAATATGCTGGTGCAGTTATATATGAAGTTATCTTGGATGACGAAGATTTAGCAATGGAGTTATTTTATGCGATTAAAGAAGGCGAAACTAGTTTTTATGATGTAGCTCACCAATATACCCAAGATTCAGAACTACGTCGCAAATGTGGATATCGAGGAAAAGTTAATCGTCAGGATTTAAAGCCAGAAATTTCTGCTGCTGTGTTTGCTGCTAATTCTCCCCAACTTCTTAAGCCGATTATTACTTCAAAGGGAGTACATTTAATTATGCTTGAAGAGATTATTCAACCGGAATTAAGTGAGAAGTTACGTTATCAAATTATGTCAGACTTTTTTGTTGAGTGGATAAAGCAGCAAATGAATAAGTTTGAAATTATTAAATTTTTAGAATAAAATTTAAAATTAAAAATTCGGATTTATCTTGTAAATCCGAATTTTGTTGGAAGATTAAGGCTACTAGTTCTTGTCCGTTAGATTATTTCTTTTTCTGATTAACAATAACTAGCTTAAACTGCATAAACTATGGTTTGATCTGATACAGGACAGATTATTGTAGACTTTCTACAAGTACCAGTGACACATATGACTGGTATAGCACCACCAAATATTTGTTCATCCTCTCCACTTAGCTCTTTCATAAAGCTTTCTGAATCGCTAAATAAATCAGCACCAGTAAGGTTTAGATTCATCAGGTCATGTACTTTGATATTAGCCATTAGATTTTACCTTCAACGATGTTTTAAGTTTACTGATAAATCAAATCATTTCTGCTTGATTTATATTCCTATGATATCTGTCAAAATTACTAAAAACAATAAAAACAAGATGGTTTTCAAGACATAAAAATTACACTTTTGCTACTATTAAAGCCAGTAGTAGTCTCGTTATTTAGAAAAAATGCCAGTATTACAAGTTTGGAAATAAATCACTTTTGTCACTATTATTGTGCAAGTTTAAAAAAATATGAAAATACTGCTTATTATTTGTAACTGTTAGAGAGACGTTATGTTTAATTCTCTACATTCATCTAGGGAGAAGTCTATTAGCTAAAAATATCAAAAATCAGCACAAGATTTTCTTGTGCTGATAGATGAAAATTTCTGTTTTAATTACAAGTTGCAGAGAAGAATGATGTTGTTCACTCTAAAATCAGAATAGAAGGTAAAGATTCGGGATAGGCTAAACGTAATAACTGGTAACCTAAGCCTGCACTTCCTTGGAAAAAGTTAGGTCTTAAAATAGAACTTGATAAATGAGATGACAAAGCATATTGGCCACTTTGTTTTGCTTTTTTTACTACCGATGTAGACTGTTGTCTAGTAATTTTTAGCCATTCTTGTTTGTTGAGTTTTTGGGATGCTAAGACAAACAGTTCTGCTCTACCCATATATCCACAGCAGAGATTGTCTATATCTGTACTGGGTACTCCATAATTGTAGGTAGTTTCTAAAGCTAGATTAATCTCAGATAAAGTTTCTTCTGTCTGTATAATCGATAAACCACCTAAACGAGCTAATCCAATTCCAGCGCTTCCATGACACCAACTATGCAAGAATTCGATAGCAGTTTTCTGTTCTGAGAAATGGAAATTATGTGAGTTTTGAGATGATTTTTCAAAGATGCTACGTTCATATTCAATAGCCTCTTTTGCAGCTACTAAAAAAGCTATTTCTCCTGTAGCAGCGTATAATCGTAATAGAGAAAGAGAAATGCCTGCTACTCCGTGAGAAAAACCAGTTAAATATTTTTTACTATCTATTGTTAACCATGCTTTAGAGGTAGCAGCACTTTGCTGAGATAATAAATGATGACCACAAGCAACTGCTATATCTAATATCGTTTGCTCGCCAGTTTGATAATAAAGAGTTAATAAACCTGGAATTGCTCCTGCTATTCCCCACATAATATCCAGCTTTTTGTCAGTAGCAATTACCTCTTTTGTCAGTAGTTTTGCGGCTACATAAGCGTCTTCTATCAGGCTTGATTCTTGTAAAATATCACTAATTTTACATAAACAATAGATAATACCACCGATACCCAAGATACCAAATTCTGACTGCTGTATTTCCTGACAAGGTTCTGCTTTTTTTAGCGATTTATGGAAATTTGATAAAGCAGCTAATGCTACTTCTTTAAATTCTTTTTTACCTGTATTTTTGGCTAAGGCAGCTAGAAACAAACTCACTCCAGCACGCCCTTGGTATAAAGAATTATCTAACGGCTTGATTTGGTAGCGATTAGGCTTAAACATATAATCGAAATTAATCCAGTTACACCCGTTAGAGTTGCAAATCGCATTGGAGACAAGACTATTGCCAATTTCTACAGCTTCTTGTAGGAATTCTTCAGGAGTAAGTGATTCAAATTGAGGAAAATTCCCTTGTAAAGCAGTATTGTTATTTGACAAATGAGCAAACTTGGCATCAAAACTCAACCGAATTAACTTAATTTGTAGTGCTAAGTCCTGTTCATTAAGATTTTTTAGTTTAGTAATTAACCTTTGGTAACTCGATGTTTGAAAAAAGTGCTTGATTGGATAGTCTAGTTCAAATTTTAAGTCATCACTATTACAGCATACAGAGAAATAGGGAATATCTTGCTGTAGTAAATGCTTCGTTTCTGCTTGCCAAATTGCCCAAGTTTCTGGATTTGCTTCAACTTTTAGCAAAGAACGGCTAAAAGTATCAATTAAGCTATTAATTACAATGCTATATTCTAGTCCATTACGTAAAGATTGAGGATTGAGACTGTTTTTAGCGACGATAGCATATAGTATGGATGGATGAGGGATAAATCGAGATTTTAATGATTTGATAGTTGATAGAGGGCTATATTGACCCAACAAAGTTTCTTTATTTTTGATGAATAAGCGGTATATCTCCTCAAAACCAGTGACAATTTCCTCTACATAGTTCCTGGGCGAAACAGGTTTACCTTCTAAAATTACTGCATTAGTACCAGAAGGAATAATTGCTGTTTTAGAAGTTAGATGCATTCCATCTGTATTAATAAATTTCCACTCTCTAGAAGCATTAACTTGTTGGGGATAAATATTGCCTAATACACTAGAATCTTGAGCATTGGCTGAGAATGTATTACCTTCCCAAGCAGGTAAAAATCCCGCTTTTAGAATAGAATATTGAAACCAGTCTTCTGATTCATCATTGCTTTTAACTATAGGATGCATTAAGATGTCAGCATCAATCAGAATTGGATATTCAGAATTGGCGATCGCATTTTCGGAACCACAGTCTTTAGCACCTAATACAAACAGCAGTGATAATAACATTCCTGCTCTTTTATAAAAGTTTTTGACTGCGGCTTGATTCTCACAAGGTTGGTGAGCAATAAATTCAACCCAGCCATATTCTTGTCGTTGAATAATTTTGGTGGTTTTAAATGGTAAAGATATTCCTTGTTGATTACACCAATCTAGTAAATTATTAAAAGCTACATCTAAGCTCAAATCTTTAGGTTTATAGACAATTTTGACCCCTGAATCAAAGGTAATGGCTAAAAGGCTGCGTCCACCACGATGACGGTTTGAGAGAGATGTTTCTATTTCTTGGACTTTTCCCAGGGTTGTATCTTCAGAGAAAGTCTGCTCAATTTCTGAGATATCAGCTTGTAACCATTGGATAAATTCAGTGGTATTAGTTACCCAAAAATTAATATTGATGGCAATTAGTCTTGCTAAAACGGGGTAACGTTCAAAAAACTTTAATCCTCCATCTTCAAGAATATTTTGAATGAATTGAACATACAGAATTCGACTGTCATTTTCTTCTATATGATTATCTTGATTTGAGCGCAATTTATCAAACTCAAATAATAATGTTTCGGTACCTAAACTTACTAGTTGTTGCAGTAAGCTATATTCTAAGGTTAAATATGCTTTTTTACTTAATAATTCTAAATCATGATTTGCAGATAATGCTGCCGATAATTTACGGCGTGCTACCAAGATAAATGGAAAATAAAAATCTTCAAAAGGTAAAGGTTTTTGGGAATCAAGGGGTAATTTTTCTGCTGCTTCTAGATTTAGTAAAGATATACCACTTTCAATTAATTCTTTTAGGGTTTCTGCCCAAACTGGTAATTTATCATCTTTACCAAAATCTGCTGTTACTAACAAGGGACGCACGGTATTTAAATCTAATCCATCCCAATGAAGACGTTGTTTTAGCTTTTCTTCTCCGCCAATTGCTTTACACCAATTTTGCAGACGTTTTTCAATTAGGTTTTGATCAAGTTGCTGAGAATTTATATTTTGATAACCTTTAGTATTGAGGTTTTCAGACAAGAAAGTAGCGTTAATAACTATTTGGGATATTTTTGAGTCAGATATTTTCATTTTATTATTCTCGATAAAATTCAGTGAAATAATTGTTAGTTACATTCGCTAAGATACTGCTAAGACTTGGTAAATATCTTCAGAGTTAGCATTGAGATGAACACGTTCTAAATCAATTCCTAGCTGCAAAAATTGCTCTTGAATTGCTTGTATCCGTCTTTGAGGGGAATTATCTCCTTGATACCAAGCGGTGATTAAACCATTGGCAATTATCTGACAGCGATTCATCCCAAAACTTTCTTGTTCGGCAAACTTTTGATTTGGTTCTTCTGCTAAACCTAAACCTGGTGCTAGTTCCTTGGTGAATAGAGGAATTTCTGATTTAAAGTGTTCACGATTTTCCAGATAAATCCTATTTAATGATTTGCTCAAGACTTCATAATCACTTTTGTCGAAATACAAGACTCCAGAATCGTAGCGATTATAATCTTTGGGATGGTACAAAACTTTAAATTGAAAAGGTATATTTATCTGATTTAAATGCTGTGTTATGTTACCCATGACAGCAATAGCACCTGCTGGGGTGAGATTGAAATATATCCGCACAATCTGTAGATTTCCTGCACTATGGCGAGATAATCCAGCATTACCAACTGCCATGTAAAAGCCGTTTTGGACAATATTTTTTGGCATTTTAATCGGAACTAAATCACCAACAACAGCAGATGTATGAGATGGAGGTAAATGTTTATCCCGTTGAATGTACAGCTTCAAACTACCCTTGCTAACTATTAATCTAACATCACTCTGTTCTTTTAATATTGACCATCCTGACTGAAAATATCCCTCTCCAGAATTACTTTCGTGCAACTGTTTATAAAAAACTACATCTACCCCTAAAACTGTATTATTTTCTAAATCTAAGGGTAAATTATTGTTTTTTTTATCTGCTGCTAGTTCACTTCGCATTGAACCGTTGTAATAAATACCATAAAGAAAACTTCGCAATTGTAAACTGAGATATTTTTGCTGCATTTCTACAGAAAATTTTTGAAAGCGTTCAACAGCTTCAGCAGGTACTTCTAAGGGTTGATAATCTGGATGGCGAATGGAAAAATCAGAGCGAATTTCAATATTTTTAACAATATCTTCCAGAACATTGACTAAGCGCTGATTGATATTAGGATGAAGCTGAGTTTGAGGAGAATTAAGTAATTGCATAATGATTGAATGATAAAAAGTCTATTAAGCAGTTAAAGCAGTTTGCTGAATTAATTCGCTTGTACCAATCGCACCAAAAATTGTTGGTATAGACTGTTCTGGACGACATAATAAACTTTTAGCAACCTGAAGCATGGCAATACCTGTATTGCCAAAAGATTTTTGATACTGAATCATTGCTTGAATTCCTTGAATCAAAGCAAAACCCGTAAATTGCATCACACGCAGCAAAAAATCAGGACGGTGTTTTAAAATTTCTGGGAATGTCTGCAAATAAACTTGGGTTAATGTCGCAATTGAAGGCTGAAGTTTTTCTAGGGGAGTCATCGCTAAACTTAGAGATTCTTCCAGACTCAAAGATTTACTGATAACTAAGCTACCCAGCCATAATTGGACGTAGCTGCTAATTAGTGTTCCTAAATCAAATGCGGGATCTCCCCAAGCAGAACGTTCCCAATCAATTATGCGGATAATATTGTTAGTTGATTGCTGCCAATTTTGATGAGCTAATATATTATTTAACTTGAGATCATTGTGAGTTAAACAACAAGGAATTACAGCATTACTCAAATCCTTCAAAGCTGTTCCTAAGCTATCAAAACGTTGATATAAGGCAAAAAACTTTAAACCATCAGCAGGTACTAAACCAAAAATTTCTGGTTCTATTATTTCTAAATACTGAACCATTCTTCTTACTTGTTCTGTGTAAGAATCATCTGAACCAACCGAGAAGAAAGCCTGATATTCTTGATGGTTGAAAGTATGACGATGAATATTAGCTAAGAAATTACCTATTGCTGCAGCGATTTTACTATCAAAAATTTTCTCTTTGGTGTAAAATTCTATTAAATCTTGATAATCGTCTAAATATCTTGCTACCAGAATGGAATTTTCTGCATCATAATGCAGTATTTCTGGTAGAGAAGGGCGAAGATGATTTAATTCGGGAAATTTTTGTACAAATTCTTGAATGCGCCACTCACTTAAAAATTCTCCCGATGCTTTCCCTTCGTGATTATGCCGTTCTTGCTTGACTAACAGCTTTTGATGATTTGGCAGTGTTAGTAATAAATTAAAATTTTTAGCAGATTTTAACTCTATGTCAATCTGGTTTGTTTCGCTTGGAGAACAAAGGTTATGTCTAGCTAAATAATCGCAGACATTCTGAGAATTTAATAAAAAGGTCATGGGTAACTGAAAAATATCAGATTTTGCATTTAGCAGATTACTGCTGTTAATTACTATCTTCTGCAAGGATTTGATATTTTTCTAGAATTGTGAAATTCTAAAAGTGACAAAAAAAATCTAGTTTGAACATATTATTTTGGGTAATTTACCTAGAAAATATCTTCATGAGTAGAGATATTGATTATCTAGAATGATTACTATAATATTTATGTCCTATTTTGATGCGATCGCACTTCATACCACCTCAGATATAGGGTTTAGCATTGCTAAACCCCTACACAAAATCTAGAATTTTGGTGAATTAGTATTAATTCTTCATCTTAGTCATTTACGCTAGGTTTTGGCATAAACCTTGCCATGAAAATCTGTCTTTCCCATGCCCTATGCCCATTTTCAAGCTAGCTTTTTTGCTGTTGATAAATTTGTTTAAACTGTTGTTGCTGAATCTTATGATCCACAATGGGGTCAGGATAACCCACCGCACGGCGTTCTAGTGGTGTGATTTTACCAGTTACTAAATATTCAGTATCTATAGACCGCAATTCTGGCAACCATTGGCGGATATATTCGGCATCTGGATCGAATTTTTGGGCTTGGCTAGCTGGGTTGAAAATGCGTATAGGTTTAGGGTCCATGCCACTAGAAGCACTCCATTGCCAACCACCATTATTGGCAGATAAGTCCCCATCAATCAATCTCTGCATAAAATATTTTTCTCCCAATTGCGGACTGATTAATAAATCTTTAGTCAGGAAACTAGCAACAATCATCCGACAACGATTATGCATCCAGCCGCTTTCGTTTAATTGGCGCATGGCTGCATCGACAATGGGGTAGCCTGTTCTGCCTTCACACCAAGCTTGATAATGTTCTTCGTTGTTTTCCCAAGGAAAGCTTTTGAAGGCTTCGCGGTAAGCACCCTCAGCTAATTCCGGGAAGTGATACATAGCATGTTGATAAAATTCCCGCCATGCTAGTTCTTGTTGCCATGTGCGGATGCTGGTTGTGGTTTCGTCGCTACGGCTATTTTCTAGCGTTTCTAGGGTAGTTTGCCAAACAGTGCGAATGCCGATCGCGCCAAATTTGAAAGCTGCACTCAGCTGTGATGTACCATCGATAGCCGCCGGAAAATTCCGCTGTTCCTGGTATTCATTAATCGCACTAGCGCTAAATTCCTCTAACCTTTCTTGCGCTGCGGCTTCTCCTGGGGGAAGAACTAATCCGCCATCCCAAATAAATCCTAAATCTTTGGCGGTTGGTAGTGGTATTGCTCCAGTTTGCTGGGCAATTTCTTGTTCAATAGCTGTTAACCCTTCGGCATTTTGCAGAGTTTCTACTGGTTTAGCTTTGGGTTTGCTAATCCAATTTTTCCAGAAGGGGGTATAAACAGTGTAAGGGGCATTACCACCTGTACGAATTTCTGCTGGTGAGTGCAGTATCTGATCCCAGTTTTCTGCTAAAAATGCAATGCCTTTTTCTTGGAGCGCATCAATTATAGTGCGATCGCGTTCTTGAGAATAGGGTTCTACATCCCAGTTCCAAAATACCGCTTTGGCATTTAACGCCGTAGCTAAGGCGGGAATTGCTTGCATGGGATTACCATGAACTATTAACAACTGGCTACCAGCTTCCGCATAGCGCTTTTGTAATGCTTGTAAGCAGCCAATCATATAAGTTACCCGCACCGAGGAAATATCATCCCGTTGGAGAATATTCGGGTCGAGGCAAAATACTCCTACTACCTTAGGACTTTGTTTGCGGGCTGCGGCTAGTCCTGTATTATCAGAAATCCTTAAATCGCGGCGATGCCAAAATAGAATTAAGTCAGACATTCCATTATTTTAATAGTTCGCTTGTACTAGCTTATAGTCTCGTGTACATATCAGCATCATTCTGCCGATAAATTTCTTGATTGGGGAATGGGAATGGGGACTGGGGATTGGGGAACTCGGGGCCCCCTCTGGGGATAAGGGGTAATGGGGATTGGGGACTGGGTAATTGGTAATGGAGTTATTGTTTTTGGTATGTGCTGGGTGATTTACAGATTTTTTTCATATTAATTTTAGGCTATATGTTTGCGGACGAATTCAATTACTTCTGTTAGTCCTTGTTGAGTTTTTAAGTTAGTAAAAATAAAGGGTTTATCGCCACGCATTTTTTTAGCATCTCTATCCATAACATTTAAATCTGCACCGACATAGGGCGCAAGGTCGATTTTATTAATTACCAATAAATCAGATTTTGTAATACCTGGCCCGCCTTTGCGAGGGATTTTATCACCAGCCGCGACATCAATGACATAAATGGTTAAATCTACTAATTCCGGGCTGAATGTAGCTGCTAAATTATCGCCACCACTTTCTAAAAATACTAAATCTAAATTAGTAAATCTCTGCTCTAATTGTTCAATTGCAGCCAAATTCATCGAAGCATCTTCGCGAATTGCGGTATGGGGACAACCCCCCGTTTCTACACCCAAAATGCGATCGCTTGCTAGCGCCTGAGAACGCACCAAAAACTGTGCATCCTCCTGAGTATAAATATCATTGGTCACTACAGCAATTTGATACTGTTCGCGCAACGCCTTACATAAAGCATCTACTAACGCAGTTTTCCCCGAACCAACTGGGCCTGCAACTCCGACTCGAAATGTGGTATTTGTCATTTGTCATTTGTTATTTGTCATTTGTTATTTGTCATTTGTCATTTGTCATTGGGTAATTGGTAATTGGTATTCTCCCCTTGTCCCCTTGTCTCCCTCATCTCCCACTCCCTAACTCCTAAACAACCTTGTATACTGCGTTTCATGCTGCATACTAGCAAGGGATAAGCCCCAAGTACAACAGGCGAGTTCATCATCTTCTAAAGCTAAAATTTCTACTGCGGCAATATTTAATAATGGCTGTAAGTCTAGCAATAATTGCTGTCCGGTAGTTTGTCCCAGAGGTATCAGCTTGACACCAGCTGTAATTAAATTACTAGCCCAACTATGCAGATATCCTAGTACAGCAGCTTGAATGTTGATTTGCCAATGAGCTGCTGCAATGCCAAAGGCGATCGCATAATTGCTAGGATTACCCACAGCATTCACCATCGGTAAAATTTCTGGTTGTAGTTTACCAAGTAATTGCATGAGCGATCGCCCCATCTGCCAGCTAGCAGCGCGTAACTCTGTGGTTTCTCTAGCAGCAGATAACCAATGGTTCCAAGAGGCTAATGCAGCTAAATCTCCGATTTTCGCTGATTTATAAGCTCTGAGCATCACAGCCGCTTCTATGCGAATTGCGCCATAACGTAGCTGGGATGCTAACCAGTCTTGCAGGTTTTGCTGATTGGTAATAGTATTTTGTTCAACTAAGGTTTCTAATCCTTCCGAATAACTATATGCTCCCACTGGTAAAGCTGGGCTAGTTAATTGCAAAATAGCTAAAAAAGAGGTATCAGTGAGCGTGATGTCCATAAGCTCCCTGTTCTGGCTGAAATGGTAAAATTTCTGCTTTAATTTCTAGCCCTAATTGTTCTAACATTGTTTGTAAAACTGAGTCGTGAGATAAGCGTAAATAATTAATTGTAATTTCTACAGGAACATGGCGATTTCCTAAATGGTATGCGGCTCTTAATAATAACTGCGGTGTGTTAGCAAAAACTGTCAAAACTGGTTCTGGTTTTGCTTTAATTCTCATTAAAATATCTTGCGTTTCTTCTAGGAGAATATCACCATCTTGCAGTACTGTACCTCTAGGTAAACGCAAAAATACCACCTGACCATCTTCTGTTTCAAAACGATGACGGCTACGGGCACGTTCTTCGGCTGTGAGAGGTAAAGTTAAGCTAACTACAGCATCGGAATTAGGTGGTTTAAGTTGGGTAAAGGTCAACATAAATAAATTAAATATACAGCACTTTTGAAGTAAGTGAGGTACATCATGAGTAATGAGTAATGAGTAATGAGCAGGAAATTTACTTATTACTCATTACTTTTTCAATTAGTCGCTGTACCTCATAAACATCGAATCTGTTGTATTGTTATTGAGATGATTGCAGCAATTGCCGGATGCTGATTTCCAAATATTGTAGTTTAACAGGCTTTGCTAAATAGTTGTTAGCTCCAGCAGCTAGACAACGTTCGCGATCGCCAGGCATAGCTAGAGCCGTGAGTGCAATGATGGGGATATGGACAAGTTGGCTATCTTGACGGATGCGTGCGATCGCCTCTAAACCATCTACCCCCGGCATTTGAATGTCCATTAAAATTAAGTCGGGATGTTGAGTTTTGGCAATGGCGATCGCTTCTTCGCCATTACCCGCTACAAGCAGACGGAAACCTTTAGCCGCCAGGTAATAGGAAATGCTGAGGACATTGGCTTCGTTATCTTCGGCTAACAAAATCAAAGGGTTATCTCCCCCTGGTTCTGAGATATCTGTTGCGCTTACCGCTAGAAGATCTGATTGAGAGGGCGGATTTGGCAAGGAAATATCTGTGGAAAGACAGCTTGAAGGTAAACGAACTGTAAAACAACTGCCCTTTCCTACCTCACTAGATAAACTGACTGAACCCCCATGCAACTCGGCAATTTGTTTCACCAAGGTTAATCCTAAGCCAGTTCCTTGATAGCGGCGATTGAGTTTGCTGTCAACTTGAACGAAAGGTTGAAAAAGCTTATTTTGAAAGGATTCGGGAATCCCAATTCCTGTATCACTGACGGAAAAACAAAGAAATTCTTCTGCAGTGGGAGATTGTGATTCCTTTGTTACTTCTTGTTCCAGATGAACATCTAGGGTGACTCGCCCGCCAACAGGGGTAAACTTGATGGCGTTCGTCAGCAAATTAATCAGCAACTGACGTATCCGCAGTTCGTCCACGGCGATATATTCACAGTCACTCGCAAGGATCGTTTGTAGTCGAATTTCTTTTTGCTGCGCTTGTTGCCTGACAAACGCCACGCTAGAATCACAAAGATATAAAATCGCTACAGTAGAGATATTCAACTCTAGATGACCAGCTTCAATTTTGGAAACATCTAAAATATCGTTAATCACAGCTAAAAGGTGTGTTCCACTGTTGTGGATGCTGAAAAGCGACTTTTGTTGACGTTCGTTGAGTGTCCCAAAAATTTTTTCTAGCAATGCTTCGGAATGTCCGAGAATAGCATTCAGGGGAGTGCGAAGTTCATGACTCATGTTAGCCAGAAATTCGCTTTTGGCTTGGTTGGCAAATTCTGCTTGACTTTTGGCTACAGCCAGTTCTACAGTTCTTTCATTCACGCGCTGTTCTAGATTTTCTCGATCTAACTTCAATTGCTTGGCCATAGTATTAAATGTCTGGGCGAGAATGCCAACTTCATTTTGAGTAATCACTGGTATATGTTGATTTAAGTCTCCTTGCGCTAAACGTTCCGCAGCTTTGCTAATGTCTAAAATCGGCTGGGTAATCTGCCGAGACAGCAAATAAATTGCCAACATTAAGAAAGCAGATGCCACACAGCCGAACAATACAATGCTTAAGGCTAAACGATCTGCGGGGGCAAAGGCTTCCTCTTGACTCATTTCGGCAATGAATCCCAAACTATACTTGGGCAACCAACGATACACGCCAATCACCAATACATCGTACTGGTTGACGTACAATCCCATACCATCTTGCTGGGCGATCGCGCGATCAATGGCTTCGCTTTTTAGTGGGATAGTGGAAGATAAATTTGCTGCTTTGGGTAACTTAAAAGCCGCTGTGTTTAAGAAAGCAACAGCGTTTAAGTTAGATTCTCCTACCAAATAAATAGCTTGAGTTTTAGTTTTGAGGGTGCTTGCTAACAATAAATTTCGGAGTTCTACTAAATTGAGATCCATTACCATAGCTCCCATTTGAATCCCTAAACTATCCTTTAAGGGAGTCGCTATGGTGATGGTTGGTTTTTGTTCGGAATTTAAATAAAAATTAGGCGCGATGGAAACCAGATTTTTCTCTGTTAGATAAGTTACAGGATAACCTGAGGGTAAATATTTATATCTCTTTTGTAAGGAGTCTGAGCAAAAAACCACAAAACCGCTATTTTCTGTAATACAAATATTGCGAAGATTAGATTTAATGGCTGCAGTTCGATTTAAGTACTGTTTGAGACGCTCGTCAGCCGCTTTTCGCTCTGGGGAATTTTGCGGTTCTAGGAGTTTTGGCACAGCTTCTCGAATCTCAGTTTGTTGTGCAAGTTGCAGCACATCGCGCAATTGATAGTTTATCCAGTAATCCAGTTCTTGAGATTGAAAATCTAAGGAATTATTTAAACTGTTGACAACTTCTCTCTGCAAATCATGGCGAGAATACCATGAGGCACTAGCAGCACTCACCCCAATAGCAATCCAGGAAATGACAGTAAACCGATAGACCAGTTGATATAATAAGCTGTTGCGATTCCAAATACTCATAGTTTGTTCTCAAAGCTTTGCCAAATATTTTGGATCTGCTCAATTCCCCAGTTAGCTGCTTCGGTAGGTGAGGCATTTTTGCAAATCACGCGGTGAATGATTTGTGCCCAAAGTTGCTGCATATAAATCTTGCTGAAGATGGGGTGCAGTTTGTCATACTCAGGTAGCCGAGGCCGATTGCAGATTGCCAGCGCTGCTGCAGAATGATGATCGGATGGATCTTGCCACAGGGGATCATTTAACAGTTGTGGCATCGTCGGCAAAATTCGGCCGTTGAATCCGTGAATTAGTTGCCGGAGATTATCTGGTTTCAGCAAATATTGCACAAAGTCTAAGGTATCTTGGGAGTTTTGGCTGTGTTTGAGAACCAGAATTTGGTTAAGTACTCTAGGTGCTTGCAAAGTTGTGCCGTCTAGTTTTTTGGGGTAGGTTGCCAAGGTACCAATATCTCGATATCGCTTGGCGGCATTCTGGTTATACTGATTATTCTCTAATTTTTGGGATCTAGGAATCGATAAGGTCATGTTAAGAGTCATCAGGATTCTATGGTTGAGAAATGCAATATTATTACCTGAACCCGACCATGCTAGAGTATCTTGTGGCACGTAGCCTTGTCGGTAAAAATTAGCAAAATCCTCAATGATATGAATGAAATTCTGTCTGTTATTTGTATCATTGAGAATGAGTCCGTTCTGATGAGTAGCGATTTTGACATTATGGGCATCTAAAAAAAGTTGAAAAGCGGCTATGGTGTCAAAGCCGTTTGCAGACATACACAAACCCAAACCATATAAATCAGGGTGTTGATGCGATCGCAATTGGGTTTGTGCAGTTTTCCAGAACTGCCAAAATTGATGCCATTCTTGGGGAATGTCGGTTTCGGTATATCCTATTTCCGCTAGGGAGTCTTTCCAATAATGAATATAAGCATCCGATTGACCAATAGGCAAGGCATAGTAACTGCGATCGCCCCGAACTTGATTGTGATAAAGGACTTGGGGTAATACGTCTGGATCAAAACTGGATGCGATCGGCTCAATCAAATCTGATAGATCGAGTAGATGATCTTCCCATGCTAATAGAGGTGCAATAATTTGATTAAAAGTAATTGAAAATATAATGTTAGGAGCCTTAACATTATTGGGATTTTTCCAAGTTTCTAATAATGATTGTTCAATAAAATCATCGGAAACCAACTTTAAATTAACTTTCTTCCCTGTGAGCTGCTTCCATGCGGCCACTAACTGAAGAATGCCTTGGTTTTCTCCAGGTAAGTATCCACGCTCCCAGAGGATAAAAGTTTCTGGATTGGCGACAGGAGAATTAAGTTTTAATTCAGTTCTATCTAAATTAACACAACCTTTGATACCAGATAAAAATAAGCTGGAAAAAGATAATTTTTGGAATTGTCTTCTGGTGATCATTATGGTTTTTAATCATGGTAGTAATTTTGTGATTTTTAAATAAAGGTTTTCCCAGTTGATAACTAGACTTTTAGATAAATATTCACATGAAGCTGTATTAGTGGAAATAAAATTAGCTTTGATAAATACACTAGTATTGCTACTAATTCAGTCAAAATTCAAAAGTCAAAATACCAATATTCTCAGCTTTTGCTCTATGAGGAATAGAGATAATCTACAACCCTAATGTTTGTAAAAATGCCACTTGAACACGAAATACAGCGTATTTCAGGTAAATTGAGGTATGCGGGTAGGGGCAAGGCATTGCCCATACGTGTCAACTTAAGCTTAAAGCTATATAGGGCTGGCGTTGTACAAAAACTTTCGCCCTCATCCCCTAACCCCTTCTCCCCCAGGAGAAGGGGAATTAAATCTCTTGCTCCCCTCTCCCGGCGGGAGAGGGGTTGGGGGTGAGGGCGAAAACCTAGCTACAAAGCGGGTTTCACGTTAAGTTGACACCAATGGGCAGTGCCTTGCCCTTACAATTATCTGTACCTCACCAACTTGCAATCGGCTGTATTACTAATATTTCAGCTTCGCTCATAAAATTTAACCTTAGAAGCATTGAACTATCAACAAAATCTCCTGACACTTAATGAATCACGCATACTTTTAATATTGCTAGCTTCTTTCTACCACAAAACTGCAGCACATCCTAACTAGGAGTGCAAAGTTAAATATACATTTGTTATTGTGAACTCGCGCAATCACATCAATAATTTTGCGTAAGTACTTATCTGCGATCGCCACACTACAAAAAACTCTAAAAACTCAGATTTATGATTATCTTAAGTGTGTTTTTTCTGTTGCAAATTTTAAAAAAAATAGGTGCAATTTAACTTAAATACGTAAAGTTTTGTATGTGTTTAATTTTGTTAGAAGAGATTGAAAAGACATATCTGTCTGCTGTGTGAATATATCATTAATTTTTCTCATGGTAAACAAAATCAAATAGATGATGTGCCATTTGTAATTTAGAACAAGGTGGAACTTCTCTATGTCTCCCTTGTTTATCTAAAAATACTGCCTGATTATTATCACTGCCAAAACCACTATCAGTTTTATCAATGGGATTGGCAACAATGGCATCTAATTTTTTATGCTGTAACTTTTCTACAGCAGGAGTAATAATATCTCCAGTTTGGGCGGCAAATCCAATTATTTGTTGATGTGGTTGCTTGAGTTTGGCTAATTCACCCACAATATCTGGTACAGATTCCAAGGGTAAAGATTGGGGAAGCGATCGCTTGGGTAATTTCTCGGTACTATAATCTCTGGGCTTGACATCTGCGACGGCGGCGGACATAACTATCACATCTGCATTAGTGAAATATTCCCCCATGACTTGCTGCATTTGTTCCGCATTAATTACAGGAATTGCTTGCACTCCCAAGGGGACATTCCAACTAGCAGGGCCATGTACTAGGGTAACGTTTGCCCCACGATGCAAGGCAGCTTGAGCTAAAGCCAAGCCCATTTTACCTGTGGAAGGGTTACCAATAAACCTGACTGGGTCAAGATATTCTCGGGTTCCGCCAGCACTAATTAATACCCGCTTCCCTGCTAAATCTTGTTTACCGCCTGTATGCAATAACGATTGAATGTAAGTCAAAATTTCTGGGGGTTCTGCCATCCTTCCAGCACCAACGCGATCGCAGGCTAATAATCCCGATGCTGTGCCCATTCCATGATATCGGCTATCTGTCAACAATTGCCGCCAATTGCGCTGTACTGCTAGCTGTTCCCACATATCTGTATTCATTGCGGGTGCTAGTAAGACTGGACAGGTAGAAGCCAGCACTGTATTTGTGAGCAAATTGTCAGCCATGCCATAGGTTAACTTGGCGAGTGTATTGGCTGTTAATGGCGCAATCACCAACAAATCTGCCCATTCACCCAATTCTATATGTAATGGCCGCGAATGAGTGGGCTGCCAAAACATATCATCCGTATAAGCCTGATGACGGGAAAGAGTAGCTAAAGTGAGGGGGGTAATAAATGCTTGCGCTGAATTGGTGAGAATGACACGCACTTCTACACCAGTTTTAAATAGCGAGGAAACTAATTCACAAACTTTATAAGCGGCGATACCCCCGCCTACACCAATTAAAACCTTAGATGTGGAATTAGGCATGGGTAAAAAGGATGAAGGGTAAAGGATAAAGGCTGAAATGAAGAGTATTTAGTAAATATGTTGTTGCTTTCATCCTCATGCTTCATCCCGATGCCTAAACTATTGTTGACGAATAGACACTACAGTCATGGAAAAGGATGGAAGATGTTAGCCAGGTAATTTCATCTTTCATCCTTCTACCTTCATTCAAGCTTCGTCATAGGGTTCTAAGTCCAGGAGGTGGATATAGGATTCCACTAACTCCGGCCGCTGAAATGCGATCGCTCGCAGTAGATGCCAATCGTTTAAACCCTCAAAAGCATTGCTATAATTATCTAGCTCTAGACGTGCAGCTAGCTCCTCAACTTCTGCTGCAGTCATGGCAGCAATTTCTTTTCTGGAAATGCCTAGAGTTTTCATAATGCTTGCCCCTCCCTTATGCAGCATTCGTACCCAGCATGGGTTGGGTTATGCTTTTCACGGCCACCCAATATATCTTACTCATTAGATGGCGTGGATTTTGTAAAAATTTTCCGAATTTATACGTTAATTTGTAAAAAAATTACAATTGAGATTAGGCAATTGCATTCACCACAAAATTCCGTAGCAGGTCTAACATTTGCTGACCAATTTCATGCCCCATGTTAAATTCTTGGTATTGTACCTCAACTCCTATAGATTCTAGGGTGTCTCTGGCTTTTACTGCTGCTAAAAGGGGCACAACCTGATCTTGTGTACCATGTGTAATTAAAGTCGGCGGAAAACTATTTTTAGCTACCTTACCAGCATCAGGATGCAAATAACCACTCATTGCGACTAAACCAGCTAAAGGCAAATTTAATCCCACATCTAATGTCATTGCTGCCCCTTGTGAAAATCCACTGAGAACTGTCCGCGATAAAGGCACACCAGTAACATTTTCTAAAGATAGCAACCAATCTGTCAGTATTTGCCGACTTTCTGGCAAACCCTCATACATATTTTCTGATCTCAAATCATACCAAGCCCTACCAATAGGGGCATAGGGATAGGGATAAGGCGCATTAGGAAACACAAAGTGATAATCTGGCAAATCAAAAAACGGTAATAGCGATGCCACATCATCGGCATTAGCACCCCAACCATGTAAAGTTACGATTAAGCCCAAAGGTGCTTGTTCGGTTTCTGGAGGAACTGAGATAAATTCTAAAGTTTGAGTCATCAGTAAATAACAAATCGCTGTTAAAAAATAATCCTAATGCAAAGTGAGGGGTTGGGGCATTGGGCATTGGGCATTGGGCATGGGGCATGAGGGAGATGAGGGGAGAATAGCAATCACCAATTACCAATTACCCATTCCCCATTACCCCTTCCCCATTCCCCTTCCCCAATCCCCAGTCCCCCATGCCCCATGTAAAATAATCTTCTGTCTTTCAATGTTTGTACCAAAGGAAACTGGGGAATTATGGCGCGTCTGGCTTTGCTGAGTGTATCTAATAAAACTGGTTTAATTGACCTTGCCCGCAGCTTGGTGGAAGAATTTAACTTTGATTTAATTAGCAGTGGCGGAACCGCTAAAGCAATTAAAGAGGCGGGGATTCCTGTTACCAAGGTTTCTGATTATACGGGTTCACCGGAAATTTTAGGTGGTAGAGTCAAAACCTTACATCCCAGAATTCATGGGGGGATTTTGGCAAGGAAGGATTTTCCGCAAGATATTACAGATTTAGAAAATAACCAAATTCGTCCGATTGATTTGGTTGTAGTTAATCTTTATCCTTTTGAAGAAACTATTGCGAAACCAGGTGTAACATTACCAGAAGCCATCGAACAAATTGATATTGGCGGCCCAGCGATGTTAAGGGCTTCATCAAAAAACTTTGCTCATCTGACGGTGTTGTGTGACCCTGCCCAATATGATGAATATTTACAAGAATTACGTCAACACAATGGTGAAGCTTCTTTAGAGTTTCGCCAAAAGTGCGCGTTAAAGGGGTTTTTACATACTGCTAGCTATGACCAAGCGATCGCATCCTACCTCATGCAAGCCCAGGATGGTGAATCGTTACCCCAACAATACAGCATCTCTGGCAAACTCCTGCAATCTCTGCGTTATGGCGAAAATCCCCATCAAGCGGCTGCTTGGTATGAAACAGGTAGTACTCCCACGGGTTGGGCGGCTGCAAGTAAACTGCAAGGTAAGGAACTTAGTTACAACAACTTGGTGGATTTAGAAGCTGCACGCCGGATTATCTCCGAATTTAGAGATACTCCCGCCGCAGCTATTCTCAAACACACTAATCCCTGTGGTGTGGCTTTGGGTGATTCTCTCAAAGAAGCTTATGAAAAAGCGTTTAATGCTGATGCTGTTTCTGCCTTTGGTGGTATTGTTGCCTTAAATCGTCCGATTGATGAAGCGACTGCAACGGAATTAACCAAAACATTTTTAGAATGTGTGGTGGCTCCTGGCTGTGAAGGCGATGCTCAAGCAATTCTCACAGCTAAATCTAAGGTGCGCGTCCTGATTTTACCAGATTTGACCACTGGCCCCAAAGAAACAGTAAAAGCGATCGCAGGTGGTTTGTTGGTACAAGCTGCTGATGATGCGATTTCTGATACTAGCAAATGGCAAGTCGTCACCGAACGCCAACCTACAGAAAGCGAATTAGCCGAATTACTGTTTGCTTGGAAAGTTTGTAAACACGTCAAATCGAATGCTATTGTTGTCAGCCGCGATCGCACTACACTAGGAGTCGGTGCCGGACAAATGAACCGTGTTGGTTCTACAAAAATTGCCCTAGAACAAGCAGGAGACAGAGCAAAAGGCGGCTTCCTCGCCAGTGATGGCTTTTTCCCCTTTGATGATTCCGTACGCGCCGCATCAGAGGCGGGAATTACAGCCATTGTTCAACCTGGAGGTAGCCTGCGCGATAAAGACTCCATCAAAGCTGCCAATGAATTAGGCTTAGTTATGGTACTAACTGGTGTAAGACACTTTTTACACTAGTTTGCTTTACGTGGTTGTGACAGTTAATCAACTGTCACTTAGTCTACTTGTGGTTTGTTGACAATAATGATATTTTTTAGTTGTGTGTGAGGAGCAAGTTGAAAAGAAAAAACGCCTGGGGTGGAAACACGGCAACACTCCCGGGCGTTTTTTCATTGGCACACATCTCTCAAGAGGATTTCCGAGGAACTTCCAACTATCAAAAATATCTACTCAAAGAGAGAGCAGAAAGCAGGGGAGAAGAACTGTCATACTGAGTCTATAAACTGAGCGTTCGAGTTTTCCCTTTGTCCTTGTTAATCTATAGTTGCAATCTCAGTAGTGGACTGACATAGCTAATTTGATGCAATAGCAAAAATTCATTTCATCCGCGTTTATCTGCACGGCAGTTGCTTCTCCCAAGGGGAGACGCTACGCGAACAAGTCGGGGAACCGCAAGGGCGCACTGCCTTGTTTATCTGCGGTTAATTTCATCAAATCTATTGCCTCATTTTAGGCGTATCAGTCCAGTAGGATGCGTTAGCGATAGCGTAACGCATCCTGTTCGGGCTGAGATTTTTTCACAAATCAAATTGGATTCCTATAGAAAATGATTATCTTGGATGAATGTGCCGTCTAGGCCCCCATCCGGGATTGACAATACCTGCTAAATCTTCCTCAGATAATTTGTCTAGTTCGGTTTCTAGTTCATCGACTGTGAAGTCGTAACCACGTTCTTTCGCAATTTGAACGAAAGCTTCTGGATTCGCTGTTGCTCTGAGCTTTTGCTTTAATGCTTGATCCTGTTTTACAGCTTTTAAAAGTTGGGCAGCATTTTGTCGTGGCATGACAGTCCATCTCCTATTTTAAAAATTAGATTTGAACCTATAATTTGACTGTTGTCGTCTTGCCCAGTCTCAAACTTTAGTAGAGAAGATTCTCACTTAAGCTTATAAATTTAGATTTTAAGACTTCAAGATAAAATAAATTGATTTTGACAAGAAAATATAAGTTTGTTCTCAGAGATAGCGGGAATTAACACTTAATTTATATCCCTAGGAGGAAGACAAAATCAAATAAGAGGAAAAAGTGAAAGTTTTAAATTCACAAGTGAAATGTTTCTCAATACTATTTTTAAAGTTTTAAGTTTTATAAGCTGTTCCACATTTAACTTGCATATATTGGGCAGGCAAGATGCCCACCCCCACAAGAAATATACAATTTCAGATTATGTAAACCAGATGTGGTTTAGCTTACCAATTTAAATAAATCATGCGAGGAATAGATATGGGTACAGCAATGCTGTACCCTGATAAATGTATTGATATGTCATCAGAATTCATTGGAATTACTGTTAAATCCGAAATCCAAAATTTCGACGAGTTTAATTAGTAATTCAAAATTGTTATTGCTCAATAAATTTTGCTTCTCTTAAGTTTGACAAATTTAATTGAATTTTCGTATCAACTAATTGATTACCAACTGCTACTCGTTTACCAGTAATCCAAACCTCTTGGGGTTGACATTGATAAAACCTGCGGGGTGAATCATTTAAATAGTCTAATGCTGTGCGATTATGCTTTTTAGTCGCTCGCTGTAAAAGCAACTGCAATACCATTTCGGCTGCGTTTGGGTTTAATTCCGATCCAGTTCCAGTCAGATATAAACCTTCTACTGCACCTTCAGAAATGCTGGAATCAAAAATCGCGATCGCAACTCTGCCATGATTATTGTATATGTGCTGCGAATGCTGAGATGCGATCGCGGAACTCCAATAAATATTCCAGTCCTCATCATAGGCAAACAATAAAGGCGAAACCCAAGGATAGCCATCAGCCGAACAAGTAGACAAAGTGCAATAAATATTCTTGGCGATAATCCGACAGGCTTGAGCAATAACTTCAGGATTTTGAGAATCGATTGTATTTACCCATCTGTTAGTTGGGCTTGCTGGTTCGAGCATGGGGAATGGGTAATTATGTATGTCCTACAAAACTTTACATCCTTCGGTTTAATCGTGCCTAGTTACTTCCTGGGAAGTTTCCTGGACTGGCCAACGAAACAATCTTGGCAACTGCGACAAATTTACAATATAGCTTGTAGTCCATATCACAATTTCTAATAGTAATAAATTTCTTACCCACATCAGTTCGGGTTGCGAAGCCACAAGTATTGAACCCTCATAAAGCTGCCAAATACGGTAAGGTACGTATAAATAAGGCACCATTACCCAAGTGAGTGATTGAAACTTTTTGAGCGTTACAATTTCTGTGATGATTTGTAATCCCAACATCACGAAGTAGCACAGCAATATAGTCAATACACTGTCGTAGCCCCAGGCTATACCCCACAACAGCATTACCACTAGTGGCACTACAATTCCAAACACCTGTATGGTACCAAACCAGATTTTATACCATCTTGGCAGGGGTTCAGGTAGACTGATCGGCTTTGCATTTCTCCAAAACCAGCCCACAATTACAGTAAAGAATGTAACAAGTAAGAAAAAGAGTAAGTTTTCTATAAATAGGTAGAGCATGATAGTCTGAGCATCTTTAAGAGAGCAAAGAAAGCAGAGCAGAAATTCCCAATCCCCATTACCGATTACCAATTACCAATTACCAATTTTTCAAATTACTAATACAGCCGACCCTGTAATTTTGCCACTCCGCAGGGCATCTAAAGCCTCATTTGCTTGAGTTAGCGGAAAGGTATTAATTTCTGTGCGGATGGGGATTTTGGGTGCTAAAGCGAGAAACTCCTCGCCATCTTGACGAGTCAGGTTAGCAACAGACCGTAATACTCGTTCTTCCCAGAGAATTTCGTAGGGAAAGGCGGGAATATCACTCATGTGAATGCCTGCACAAACTACCGTACCGCCTTTAGCGACTGCCCGTAAAGCAGCGGGAACTAGTTTACCTATAGGCGCAAAAATAATTGCCGCATCTAAAGGTTCTGGGGGTAATTCCTCTGAGCCTCCAGCCCAAACTGCACCTAATTGACGGGCGAATTCTTGCCCTTCGATATCACCACCACGAGTAAAGGCAAATACTTGACGCTGTTGATAGCGGGCTAGTTGAATCAATATATGGGCGGCTGAACCAAAGCCATAAAAGCCAATTTTTTCTGCATCGCCAGTCATGCGATAAGCACGATAACCAATTAAGCCGCCACATAACAAAGGTGCAGCTTGCAAGTCAGGGAAACTGGGGTCTAGAGGAAAGCAGAAGCGATGGTCAGCAACAGTGTAATCTGCATAACCACCGTCAATATTGTAACCTGTGAATTCAGCATAATCGCAGAGATTTTCACGATGGGAAAGGCAATATCGACAGCGATCGCAAGTGTGACCTAACCAAGGAACACCAACCCGCTGACCAATAGTAAATTGCTCAACGCGATCGCCTTTTGCCTCTATAGTACCGACTATTTGATGCCCAGGTATTAACGGTAATTTGGGGTGAGTCAATTCTCCATCAACTATGTGCAAGTCTGTGCGACAAACAGCACAAGCGTGGATGCGAATTAATACTTGCTCGGGATTGGGTTTCGGCATTGGTAAGTCTGCTAATCGCAGGGGTTGGCGTGGTGCCTCTAGTATCATTGCACGCATAATTAATGAAGAAAAGTTTTCTACTTTTATTTTCTGTCTAGAGGAGTCCTGAGTCCTGAGCCAAAAGTTGTAGAGACGCGATTAATCGCGTCTCTACTCAAAAGTTAAAAGTTCTTCCCCTTGTCCCCAGCAGTCTCAATGTGCAAATTAAATGCTTAAAAGCTGAGTATTTCCTAACACCCAATCTCGTAAAAGAGAGTTAACTTGGTCTGGTATTTCATCATGAGGACAATGACCCGCAGATAGAAAATGTTCTTGTAGTTGTGGGTAATATTGGCGAAACTTTTGAGAACGTTCTCTAGCATTCATCCAAGGATCGGCTTCTCCCCACAACAACAATAAAGGACAAGTTAATTGTTTTAGCAATACATCAACTTTTTCTCCTTGGGGAGTACTAAAAACTGACACAAACACATCCAATGCACCAGTATCGTAAGCTGGTCGATAAATTTCTTCTATTAACTGGTCTGTGATTGCAGTTTTATCTAAATAAACTTTCTCTAGGGTTTGGCGAATTACCCAACGTTGGCGCACATATTGAAATAATAAAAACTGGGCTAAAGGTTGCTGAAACATCCACTTCACACCATCCCCTAGCAACTTTTGCAATCCTGATTCTTGTTTGGGAGGCTGAATTTGTGATTGCAAAGCTTCCGGTTCAGATGTTGGTTTTTCGATGCTAAAGGGGCCTGCACTGTTGAGTAAAACTACACCAGCTGCACTATCGGGGTATTGTGCTGCAACGCACAAAGAAGCATAACCACCTAGGGAGTTTCCTACTAAAACTGCTTTTTGACCAATGATTTCATTAATAAAATCGTGCAGTTGGTCGCGCCACAAGTCGCCACTATAATCTAGCTTCGGCTTGGCTGAACGTCCGAATCCTAATAAATCGATCGCAAAAACTTGAAAATCTTGGCACAGTCCTGTGATATTTTTGCGCCAGTGGTCTGTAGAAGCACCAAACCCATGTACTAATAATAAGGGTGGACGTTGCGCTTGTTGCTCTCCGGCTCGTACATAGTAAACTTTATGCCCGCGCCATTGCCAGTATTGGCCAGGTATAGGAGTGGTAGAAGGCGCTGTTGTTACCTGCATGATTTAAAGAAATGTGAAGTAGCTGTTAATAATTGTAATGCAGTATTTTCCGGTGCTGAGTTTTGAGTGCTGACTAAAAAATACAAGTCTCTTAGGACTTATATTTGATATGTAGTGTGTGTAGTAACGCAACGCACCGATGCACTATCAACAATTCAAAGTCCTGTACCCTCAGCGATAACATATATTACTGAGCTAACTCAATACTTGTCGGTTAAGGGCAAAAGGGGAAGGAGAAAAGGGGCAAGAAAAAACCTTTAACCCTTACCCTTTCACCTTTTCCCCAAACCAAATTAAGAGTTGAAAATCCTTAACCGAGCAGTATTGTGAGCTAACTACTTCCCCTGTTTCCAAAGCGATAGGGTATTTTTTCATTGGAAGTCACTAAAGACGACCAACATAGGTGTATCCCCATTGATCGTTGTCATCTCCGCGATTAAAAATTGCTGCGACTTTAGCTGACAATTCTCCCAAACTAAAAGGCTTGTTTAAGTAGCCATCAGCATTTCCCAGTGGCTCCAAATTCCTAGTCAACATGAGTACAAATACATCGCTATTGCGGTGCATTTCGTCACAGAGTTCATAACTATCCAAATCTGGTAAAGTTATGTCTAAAATCACCAGATATGGCTTAAAGCTCTCGAATAGAACTTGTGCTGTCTTACCATCTGCTGCTGCTTCCACTTCATAGTTCAGCTTAGTTAAAAAGCGTTGAACTAAATTCCGAACTGCTAGGTCATCATCAACTACAAGTATTTTGCCAGAAGTCATATTTAAGGGTTCAGAAAATTAGTAATGCAAAAACTGTATCAATTGAGTAGGGTGTGAAAAATACAAGTACGGTTATGAATTATACAAATTAAAACAATGTTTATACCAATTCAAAATTAAGAATCCAGACAGGACAAGATTTTGGGTTTGTATATCTGCCACATTCTTTTTTTTAATTGGTATTAAAATCTAAACTACATCCGTTAGCTTAGTAGCTGCTCTTTCTCACGATACAAGACAAGCAAGGCAAAATCGGGCAATTTATAAAGTAGTGCAAATATCTTAAATTATGGACGCAGCTAAACGCCTTGCTACTCTTAACCGCATCCGCAAACTCAGTCGCCTCATGGACACATCTATACGCATTCCGGGAATTGGATTTCGTATTGGTATAGACCCAATTATTGGACTAGTTCCCGGTGCTGGTGATTTAATTAGTACAGCGTTTTCTGCGTACATTATCTTTTTAGCTACAAGATTTGGTATACCACGCCAAGACTTAGCGAAAATGATTTTCAATGTGGGTTTGGAAGCAGTTGTTGGTACTGTGCCTTTAGTAGGTGATTTATTTGACGCTTTTTACAAATCTAATATTCGCAATTTGGACATTTTAGAGCAACACCTGAGCGTGGTTGAACCAGAAATTACAGAAGCGCCTGTTTATGCAGCAGCTAGGGATGAGGCACTAGAAGCGAGAGGCTAGAGATGAGGATGTGTTTTCAAACCCCATAAATGAAAAATCTGGTAGCGCGCATCTCATAGGTTATTAGTGGACAAAAGTTTCGTATTAAGAATTACAAATTACGCATTATATTGTTGCTTTTGGACACATTTAAAACTGGCTGAAGCGAACTCCTGATGTGAAAACAATCACAGTAGTATGAAATACAAGGTTTGGAACAACATCTAGTCCTAACTCCAGCCTCTACTTAAAAAGCTGAATCCAAATATTCAAAACAACCTCACACATTTATGGGGTTGTTCTTTATTATTTATGAGGTTGTTATTCTTTTAAAAAAGGGAAAAGGGGAAAAAGACACATCAATGATATTCTAGAGGGCACGGCATCCAAAATTTTTTGGCAGATCCAATATCTTACTGGTGCCGTGCCCCTACAAAGAATTTATCTGTCGCAAATGTTATTTGAATTGGTATCAGAACTCGGAACTCAGCACTTTCAAGCAGTGACTAATCTGGTATTTTGCAGTGGCATTTTGACATCGGTATCTTGGTAAATTTCTGCATTTAGGGGTCTATAGATTAATTCATACCAAGCATGACCGACTTGTGCATCAAATCCTTGTGGTTGACCGCGCATAAATAGATGTAGGCATTTTACAGATTTACCTGGTAGCAACTGCCAAGAAAAACGGCTTGTATTTTCTTCGTATGGGTGTGCGATCGCTTCTATATGTAAATTAGTTGCTAAACCGTAAGCTGCATAAGGGTCTGTTGTGGAACCAACAGCAAACCAATCGGGTACAGGGAAGACTTGCTCTATGTCTTGTGTTTGACCAAGATTCATGTGTGCAAAATATTCTACACCAAAGTCAAGATTGACTGTTTCTGAACCTTTTACCCTGTCTTCTTGGGCTTTGGGTTTTCCTTTAATAAATAATTCTTCAATCAAATAATCTGCACCAGCATATAAACTAATTACCCGATAAAGTTCACAGACTAAATGGCGATTTTGACCTGTTACTGGATCTGGCCCCATATAGTCGAAGGGTTCGGAAGCAATGGTAATAGTTGCACGTACAGGGCCGCTAGATTGAGATACCAGTCGATAGGAATGATTGAACAAAGAGACTTGATAATTAGGAGATTTGGGAGAAGCAATTCCTGGTAAATGGAGTTTACTTACCTGCATACAGCGCTTTTCTGGATCTTGTCCCAACCATTCACCCATTGCGGCGCGAAATGGATCGAGAATTTCTTGATGATCTAACTGGACGCTGCTGGCTGAACCAGAAAACCAGTTGCGTTCGTTGTCTTCAGGTGCGGGGATGAAATTAAACCAAATAATCAGACGGTTATTCACAAATCTGACTCCCCGTTCTCGCCCATCACCACCGTAAACTACTTCTAAGTATGGTTCACCTAGTCCAGGTGGTATGGGTTTACCTCTATCTAAACGAATGAAGGTTGAAGCTAAGACATGATCTTCCGTTCCTGGGGGAATGGGTTGAGATAGATGAAAAACTAAGGTGTCACGGGAAGGATCTTCTGGATCAATGCGGTCGATTTGGGCTTTGAGAGGTTGATGTGTTAAGTCGCGGAGGTCGGTTAATACGAGTTCTGTGGGCGAAATTTGAAATTTTTGGGCGATCGCTTGCCAGGGTATAGTAAAGTTACCGCTACGCCAATAATTTGAGGGATTAAAAACAGTTAATAAATTCAGGGATGGCATGAGTTTGCCCTCCTAGGAGTTTTATATATTTTTGACCCTAGGAGAAAAAGTTGAGGAACTCGTGAGGAATGGCCAGAATAGACAATTTTTGTGATTAAGTAAGAGGAAAGTAACTTACAGTACTAACAAAACAACCTATGAGGTTGTCGCTGTTCTATGACTCAAACTGATTCTCAACAGCCCATTAAGACTGCGGCTAAGATTCTAGAACTTTACGCAGCGGGAAAACGGAACTTTACTAAGGCGGAACTGGGTAAGGCTAATTTACAGGGGGTTGACATCAAAGGTGTTGACCTCAGCTATGCCGATTTAAATCATGCTAATCTCAGCGGTGCAAATCTTCGAGGTAGCGACTTGAGTTTTGCAGATTTGAGTCGCGCTAATCTCCAAGATACCGACCTGCGGGGTGCTTTGTTATTTTCAGCTAATCTCCGCCAAGCTAATTTAACAGGTGCAAAGTTAGATAAAGCCGATTGCGATCGCAATACTCATTTCCCCAAAGATTTTGACCCAGTTCAAGCAGGTGTGCAAATTAAGGAGGGATAAGAAATACTCGCTTCGAGGAGTAAGTAAGTTAACTGTTGACTGTTAACTGTTAACCGTCAGCAGTCAACAGTCAACACTATTTAAACTTTAAGGACATTCAGTATTTGTACATTGGCGTTGGCAAAGTAGCAAGCCAAACCATGCTTGCGGATCAGTCCATACTTGTAACGCTTGAAATGCATGGTTTTCTAAAACCGAAATTAATGTGGGGATGTGGAATTTTCGGGAGATTTCGGTGCGGATTGTTTCTCCTGCTTGTAAGGAAATTTCTAAATCTAAAGCTTCTAGGAAAACGGTTTGATTAACCAAACTCCGCAGATGCATTTCAATTTGATTGCTTTCTTGATTATAAAAAGCCCAGTGAGCAAAATTGTTGAGTGAGAAATTACCCTGAAATCTTTGATTGATGTGGTTGAGGATATTCAGATTAAAAGCAGCAGTTACTCCTTGAGAATCGTTGTAAGCTGCTTCGATAATTTCTACCGACTTTTGTAAATCTACACCCAATAAAAAGAATTCACCGGGTTTTAATGCTTGTTGCACTTGGGTGAAAAATTTGTGAGTTTGTTTGTCATTTAAATTGCCTAAAGTACTTCCTAAGAAAATCAACATCCGATTTTCTAATTCTGCTGAGGGAAGTTCGGCTAAGGCTTGTTCGTAAGTTCCAGCTAAACCGCAAAGTTTTAATTTGGGGTATTGTTCAAGCAAATCTAAAGCAGTTGTTTTGAGGATACCGCTACTAACATCTATGGGGTAATATTGTAGTTCTTGAACTACCTCACTATATGCTTCGAGTAACAGGCGAGTTTTGCGAGAACTACCACTACCTAATTCTATTAAATGACAAGAGCCTGTCATCTTAGCAATTTCAGCAGCGTATGTTTCTAAAATTGCTTGCTCGGTGCGAGTGGGATAGTATTCTCTTAGGTCACAAATCTGCTCAAATAGTTCCGAACCCCGATCATCATAGAAGTAACGACAAGGCAAAGTTTTGGGATTTTGAGTCAATCCCGCCATAATATCTGCACCTTCATCGACTGATGCGATCGCTGAATTTAAATTAATCCAACGCAGGCGTGAATGCTCTTTATTTTCCGTCTTCAATTTTCTGCTCTCCTGGGGTTTAAGTGAAGGATAAAGTCTGAATGTTCAAGAATTAAATAAGTAATTTTATATTTATCCTTGATACTTCAGACTTCAGCTTTTTATACTAAAGCTATTTCTTGACCTTTTTTATCTATCTCAGGTTGCTGATTTTGGGCTTCATATTCACCAAATTGCTGTATGAGTTTGGCTACTAAACCTGTCCATCCTGTTTGATGACTTGCACCGATTCCTGCGCCGTTATCACCATGAAAATACTCGTAAAACAAAATTAAATCGCGCCAATGTGGATCGGTTTGGAATTTTTGTGTATTACCATAAACAGGTCGTTGTGCAGCAGAATTTTGCAAGAAAATTCGGATTAATCTTTGAGAGAGTTCCGAGGCAACTTCCCAAAGCGTCATCATTTTACCAGAACCTGTAGGGCATTCCAATTGGAAATCGTTCCCCAAATAATGATGAAATTTTTGCAGTGATTCTATGAGCAGAAAATTCACTGGGAACCAAACAGGGCCACGCCAGTTGGAATTACCACCAAATAAGCCACTGCTGGATTCTGCGGGTTCATAATCTACGCGAAATTGGCTGCTATCAACATCAAAAATGTAGGGATGTTGGCTATGAAATTTAGAAAGGGCGCGAATACCGTGGGGGCTAAAAAACTCGTTTTCATCGAGCATTTTTTGCAGTATACTTTTGAGTTTGTCCCGCGAGACAATTGCGAGTAATCTTCTTGCACCTATGCCTTTAGTTTCCATACAGGCGACATTTTGCCGTAAGTCTGGGCGATTTTTAATGAACCATTCCAAGCGACTTTTAAAGCCGGGGAGCAGATTAATAGTTTCTGGTTCCAGAGTTTCAATAGCAAACAGGGGAATTAGCCCTACCATTGAGCGAACTTTTAAGGTAATTTGTTTTTCTGCTAAATGTAGTACATCGTAGTAAAAGCCATCTTGCTCATTCCACAAACTAGCTTCCAGTTCGCCAATTTTATTCATCGCATCGGCGATGTAGAGGAAATGTTCAAAGAATTTAGTGGCGATGTCTTCATATACAGGATTAGTTGTTGCTAACTCTAGGGCGATCGCCAACATATTTAAGCAATACATCCCCATCCAACTAGTACCATCAGATTGGTCAATATGTCCGCCTGTAGGTAAAGTAGCGCTACGGTCAAATACTCCTATATTATCTAACCCTAAAAATCCCCCTTGAAAGACATTATTACCTTCAGCATCTTTGCGATTTACCCACCATGTAAAATTCAGCATCAATTTCTGAAATACTCTTTCTAGAAATTGGCGATCGCCCTTACCATATATTTTTTGTTCTATCTTATAAATTCGCCAAGTTGCCCAAGCATGAACAGGCGGATTAACATCACTAAATTTCCATTCATAAGCCGGAATTTGCCCATTAGGATGCATATACCATTCCCGCGTTAACACATCTAATTGATATTTGGCAAAATCAGGGTCAATTATTGCCAAAGGAATAGTATGAAAGGCTAAATCCCAAGCTGCAAACCAAGGATATTCCCACTTATCAGGCATAGAAAGTATATCTTCATTGTAGAGGTGAAACCATTCATGATTTCTGCCTTCTTGCCTTTCTGGTGGTGGGGGTGGTGTATTGCGATCGCCTTTGAGCCAATCTTCTAAAATGTAGTGATAAAATTGCTTACTCCACAGCATCCCCGCAAATGCTTGTCTTTGCACATTTCGCATATCTGCACTGAGGGGAAATGGCGTAATGCGCTGATAAAATGCATCGGCTTCTTGTTTTCTAGCCAAGAAAATAGCATCAAATTCGGAGTTAAATGGCTCAAATAAATTTGGTATATCACTTAAGCGTAATTTGACAGTTTGGGTTTCCCCTGCACCCACTGTTAGCAGATAATGAGGTGCAGCTTTTGTCCCAAATTGCTCGGGATTTACTGCCTGTTTGTTACCTGAGACAATATATTCATTAATGCCATCTTTCACATAGGCAGAGGTATTAGGAGAGCCAAATAATCGCTGATTATTGGTTTCATTTTCTGTAAACAAAATTTCGGTTGCTGTTTGACAATACAACCATCTATTATCTAAAGTAGCATGGGAAGCTTCGATAATTTGCCAACTATTAGCGGAGTTTACTTGCTTCAAGTGAGGTTTATTAGTATCTCCATTCCAAGACCAAGTATTACGAAACCACAGTGTAGGTAAGAGGTGCAATGTTTTAGTTTCGGGGCCTCTGTTAGCTACATGAATTTGAATCAGAATATCTTCAGTAGAATTCTTGGCATATTCTACAAAAACATCAAAATAGCGGTTTTCATCAAATATACCTGTATCTAATAGTTCAAATTCTGGTTGAAGACGATTGCGGTGTTGATTTTCTGTAACTAATTGTGCATAGGGAAAAGCGTTTTGGGGATATTTGTACAACGCCTTCATGTAGGAATGAGTGGGTGTACTGTCCAAATAAAAGTAATAATCCTTGACATCTTCGCCATGATTACCTTCATTTCCCGTCAAGCCAAAAATTCTTTCCTTGAGAATCGAGTCTTCACCATTCCAAAGTGCGATCGCAAAACATAGGCGTTGATGATTATCCGAAATCCCAGCAATTCCATCTTCACCCCAACGGTAAGCCCGAGAACGCGCCTGATCGTGGGTGAAGTAGTCCCAAGCCGCACCATTATGGCTATAATCTTCTCGTACCGTTCCCCATTGGCGATCGCTTAAATATGGCCCCCACCTGCGCCAATGCGCTTCATGATTCCGGGCTGCTGCTAATCTGATTTCTTCCTGGGTTGAAGTTGTCATCAGTATCACCCTGTGCCTACCTGCACAATAATTGAGTTCCTTGATTTGCTGTCTGGAGTATCTTGTACTCACCAAATATCAGGCTGAGTTGCGACTTAAAATATTCTAGAAATTAGCCCAACATAAATACAGCATATACTCAGGAAAAACTCAGAATTATTGGTAATTGGTAATGGGTAATTGGTAATTAGTAATTTTAAAAACACCCAAATTATGATCAGGGCACGGCAATGCCTGTGCCCCTATGTACTTCATTGTATGTTATTGTGTTGGCTTAAATTGCTAGACAGGCTTTCAAGGAATAACCGAATATTCTAGAAACCTGGCGACGACATATCGGACATTTGTTGATATCCGGTTGATCTGGTGTAGCACCGATTGGTTGCCAATAAATTTTACTAGTTCCATTGGCGGTGATTTCGACTTCCATGCGGTAACGAATCTTCTTCTTGCAAACCAAGCAGGGCTTTTCACTGTATTGCAGCATACTTAAATCCTGTCGTAACAAAACTGAAACTTGATAGCCGTGTCAATACTTCTAATTGAAGTCTTTATTTGTCAGCACTTAACAGGAGTAATATGCAGATTTTTAATTATTTTAAAAATTCGATATTCATGTTAATAAATAGTCATTGACAGTGATAAAATCTTAACTTTTTATCTTTGCTTTGGTGGCTAAAGTTTGCAAAATGACCTATTTGCTATCTTGTCTATAAGCATTTTTCAGCAAGCCCTACGAGAAATATCGGAATCCGATTTCATTTCTGAAAAATTTCAGCCACAGATGCGTTACGCGATCGCTAACGCATCCTACGTAATCCTAATTTTAAAAAAGAATACAACAGATTTTAGGGGCAGTGGTGTCAACTTAACGTGAAACCCGCTTGTTTGCAAGGTTTCGCCCTCACCCCCAGCCCACACTGAGAGGGGAGCAAGAGATTTAGTTCCCCTTCTCCTGCGGGAGAAGGGGTTAGGGGATGAGGGCGCGAGGTATTTGTACAACGCCCGCCCTATATCGCTTTTAGCTTAAGTTGACACCAATGGGCACCAATACTTGTCGGTTAAGGGGAAAAGGGGAAGGGGAAAAGGGGCAAGAAATGAAAAACTCCACCCACAAGGGGATGGAGTTTTTGGGCATGGGGAATCGGGCATGGGGCATGGCGAAGAAATTACCAATGCCCAATGCCCCAAGCGGCGGGGCGGCTGTCCCTCTCCACCCACAAGGGGATGGAGTTTCCCGCCGCTTTCAATAAACCTTTAACCCTTACCCTTTCACCTTTTCCCCAAACCAAATTAAGAGTTTAAAATCCTTAACCGAGCAGTATTGCAATGGGCACTGCCTTGCTCTCTAAAATATATTGATGTGTCGCAAACATTATTTGATTGGGAATAAGTTTTAAAAATCAAATATGAGTTCTATAGCAAATGCGATCGCATTTGTGATTTCAGCGATCGCATTTGCTGCTTTGCGCTAAATTACGCAAAACTAAGATATTTATCGGTGTTAAAAGTAACCACACAGGCGGTGCGGTATCAACTATGAATAGAAGAAACACTAGTACAAGTCGATTCTTTCTTTTTACTTTTTACTCCTGCGGAGTTCGCCAGTTGCTTTATGCCGGGGAACCCGTCCACCGCACTGGCTCACTTTTTACTTTTGCCTTTTTGTACTAGTCCCTAGTTCCTTAAAACCAACCTTCTTGTTCTAAGGTTTCGATTAACTGTAAACCACGGGGATCGCCTACACCTAATAGTGAGGCTTTAGCGTCTTCTCTCACACCTAAGTCTTTGTCTTCAGCAAAAGCTTGAATCAAAGCGTCGATAGCTGTGGCGTAAACGATATTAGATGGAAGTTCGCGGCATAATTGCCCAATTGTCCAAGCGCAGTTACTCCGAACTGCGGCTACGGGGTCTTTGACTAAGGCTTCAATTAATGGTGGAATTGCGCCTAAAACTGCCTCATAACCGACTTCTGCCATCTGTGCTAAGGCACTAGCAGCCCACAAGCGCACTGCGGAAATATCAGTTATTAAAGCATCAGTTAGGGGGGCTAAGGAACGGCGATCGCGGCAGTTTCCTAAAGCCCAAACTACACCTTTGCGGACATAGCCGTTCCAATCTCGGTTGAGTTGGTGAATTAACGGCTCTACTGCATCTTTACTGGGATTGCGCCCGATCGCATAGGCTGCACTCACCCGCACTAACGGACAGGTATCAGTTAACAGCCGGATGAGATGGGGAATTGCACGTGCATCTTCAATGTCACAAAAAGCACGTGCCGCTAGCATTCTTTGCTGCGGTTGGTCATTTTCTAAGAGAACTAGCATCACATCGGGATCTGGTTTTACCACTTCTGACTCAGCAGTTAGCGGCTCCATTCGATCCAAGGGACTTTCTAGCTCGTCTTCTATATCAAGTAGGCTTAGGTCGTCTTCGTCATACATAATAGTGCAAGAAGGCAAACCCCAAGAGGGGAATTCAAAATTCAAAATTCAAAATTCAAAAAAATAGGAATTTTCTACCAGTTTATTAGAGCTTAAGCAATTGTCATATTTTTTCTTAAAGTGTGTTAAAGGTCAATAATCCAAAATTTTTGGACTTTTGACTTTTGTATGCGATTAATCGCGTCTTTGTGACTCTTGTCCAGCCTATTTTTCCATACTGAGTGATTTTACCATCCACAGGGATTGAGTTTGATAACCAAGTTGATGATAAAGATTCAATGCTGGTTGGTTAGATTGAAATACTTGTAACCCAAGTTGGCGATCGCCTCTTTGAATCGCCCAATTTTCCACGTACTTCATCAACGCTGTACCAATACCCCGCCGCCGATGTTCTGGCAAAACATAAAGCAGAAAAATATGAGCATGACGACTTCCCGTGACTTGATCGATAGCATTTCCCACCCATAAGCAAGCGACGGGGGATAGGGGGGATGAGGGGGAAAATATTTTCTTTTCTCCCCCTGCTGCCTCTGCTCCCTCTGCTTCTTCTACCCACCACAAGGGGGTTTTACTAGAGAAGTACTGCTCGACTGTTTGGGCGAGATGGGAAAAATCCGCCTGGGGAAAGATATCCTGGTAACTGCGTTGCATAAACTTTACCAGTAGCGCTCGATCTAAGCTGGAACCGGGGCGGATGTTGTACCCTGGTAGCAGTTGGTTAGGCACTGTGAATACTTGACAAAATTACCCCTACCTCTTCAATTGGTGCAGGTGCAGCCATATCGGAAGGTAAAAATATTCTGGCGCTGACTGCTACAAGGGCGAAGATAAATACTAGCACTACAAGCAAAGGGGCGATGTATTGACGAAAAATAGCCATATCTGTATGTGAGGGAGCAAGGTACTATCTACGAACTTAGTTGTAGATTTGTAAAGTTTTCTTGGTTTATTTTAGCGATGTTCAGGAGATAACTCACAAAAAGTTATTAGGTAGAAGTTACCGGCGATCGCGATCCAAATCTTCAATTACTTTCTCAACATACCAATTCTCCGTCATTCCCGGATAATTCTCTCTGGCTTGTTCAATTAAGCGTTCAGCAGTGTCTATATCACCATCTAGCCGCGCCACGAGATCATTTCTCAAATCGTTATGAGCAAGGAATTCTTGGGCTGTTTGTTGTGTGATTTCACTATTGAAGCTATTAAATGACTGTACTTGCTGGCGGCGCAATTGCCAAAATAGAACATAGTACAGTGTGCCAAAAATTAAAATTAGGCTGAGTGTTCCCAGAAAGGTGAGCAGGTTAAAGGGCAAAAATTGCAAAACCAACTGTGAGAGAACGTAGCCTAATAGTAGGCCAGTAACCAAAAGGATAAACGTGCCGACAATAATTACTACTTGGTTCCCCATACATCCTCTTCTTCTTCCTCAAGTCCTGGTCTTGTAATTGCCACTGGTTGAGGGTTCCAGGGGGCAAAAATTGGTAATAGCAATAATCCTGGCACAGCAGCAACGATAGTAATGATGAAAAATAGCGGCCAACCCGTGTTTTGTGCGATCGCCCCACCGGGAGATGCGAGAATATCGCGGCTGACAGCCATCAAGCTAGAAAGTAAGGCATACTGAGTTGCCGAAAACTTCTGGTTACACAAACTCATTAAAAATGCCACGAAAGCTGCTGTTCCTAAACCACCACAGAACTGTTCGATGTTGATGGCTAAGACCATAGCTTGATAGTTTTTCCCAGTGTAAGCAAGAGACAAGTAAGCAAAATTACTCACAGCTTGTAAAACGCCAAATACCCAAAGCGAACGGTTGATGCCAATTCTACTCAAAATTGCACCGCCTGCCAGTGCCCCCACAATGGTAGCGATTAATCCCATCCCTACCTGAATTGCCCCAATATCGGTTTTGGTAAAACCAACTTGCAGCAAAAACGGGGTAGTCATATTGCTCAGTAAAGCATCACCCAGCTTGTAAAGGGTAATGAACAATAAAACCAAAAAGCCTTGAATTACTCCTCGGCGTTGAAAAAATTCACCGAAGGGTAAAATGACAGCATCTGTTAATGAGGCGGGAGGGCTAATTGCTTCTGGTTCTGGTGCAAATAAAGTCGCAAAAATCCCCAATACCATCGTACCTGCCATCAACAAATAAACCGATGACCAAGGGATTCTATCAGCCAGGATTAATGCTAAAGCACCAGCCACTAACAAAGCGATGCGATATCCCAAAATGAAAACCGCCGCCCCAGCCCCCATTTCCAGCTTTTCTAAAACATCGGTACGGTAAGCATCAGCAGCAATATCTTGTGTTGCGCTCAAAAAAGCAATAACTATAGCGTTAATGGCTAGCAGCTGTAATGCTTGTTTAGGTTGCTGGAATGCCATAATTGCGATCGCTACTGTTAAAGCCAGCTGCGTCACCACTAACCAACCCCGCCGTCGTCCCAAAAATGGCATGGTAAAGCGATCGAGAAACGGCGACCACAAAAATTTTAACGAGTAAGGCAAACTAGCGAGGCTAAACCACCCAATAGCAGCCAAATCCACCTGTTCCACAGTCATCCAAGCTTTCAAGGTATTACCGATTAATAGCAACGGTAACCCTGATGAAAACCCCAGAAACAATAAAGCCGCCATCTTGCGGCTACCAAAAACATCCAATAGCGATCGCAGTGGATTCATAATTTCGTTTTGGTCTCTCCTCACCTGTTGCGAATTGCAGTTATCTTGCCATTACTAGAGGATTTCACGCAAATCGGGAAAGTGTTGGGTGTTGACTGTTGACTGTTGACTGTTGACTGTTGACTGTTGACTGTTGATTGTTGACTGTTGATTGTTGATTGTTGACTGTTGACTGTTGATTGTTGACTGGAGATGAGAGGAAATAACAAACACCCAATTACCCATTACCCATTACCCATTACCCATTACCAATGCCCAATGCCCCAATTACACTTGATAAACTTCATGCCCCCTAATTTCTACACCATGTGCAGCGAGACATTTTTCCCAGCCTTCACGGGTGCCAATTTCGCTTTTTTGCTGGAGTAGCCCTAGTTGCTGTTCTTGTTGGGTGAGTTTCGCAAATTCTTCGTAGAGTGGATAGTTTGGCGTGACAAAAGTTTCTTTACGGTGCAAAATTGGCGGATTGGTTCGGGTCTCGTAGTCGCGGTGAGTGATTCTGAGGGTTAGGAAGTCAATAATGATACTGGCTTTTAAGGCAGGGTGGGGGTCTGTGTCGAATTCTGGGTAAAAGAGATAGCAAATTTGCGGTTTATCAGTGCAAAATTTGATTAAAGTGGCACCATCTACACGCCCGATGGTACGGCTGGCGCAGCCTTCATAGATTCGCAGTAAAGCATCGAGTTCTGCAAGAGCAGAAACATGGACATATAATGCCCCACGGGTATGTTTACCTATTTTGCTTTTTTCGCAAGCTGTTTGCACTACCCTGGGTTGTCCTAAGCTAAACAGTTTTTGGTCGGCGACTCCACAAGCTTCTTCGTAACTGCCAAAAAAGGCTTTGATGTCATGACGAATTTCTAGGGCGAGTTTCTGCCATGAGGGGCGTTGTTCAAAGTGGGTGAGGGCGAGATAAACTTGGATATCCAGAGAACGACGATAGGCGATCGCATCCCATTCTGCTTCATCGGTAGCTTGTAATACTACACCAAAGGCACGACGGAAGTTACCAAATTCACTCAGTAGTTCCTGTTCGTTGCTCAATTCTCCTTTGACTGGTAATCTCCCGCGTTGGGTGAAAAAAGCCATCAATGGTGCCAGTAGTTCTTGGTAATCTTCAAAGCGCTTGCTGGGAATGCGAACTCTGGGCGTAGAAGTGCGAGAAAAGAAGCGGATGGCTTTGAAACTTTGTTTTTCGGCTTCATCGCGAAAGACAAAATAAACACCTAAAGCTACGGGTACAGCATCTACATTCAGTACCTCATCAATGTAACTTTTCAGTTCTTCTTGCTCGTAATATTTCTGAAAAGTATTGCGCCGGGTAACAATTCCATCACTGTAAGCTAATTGGGTTTTACTTGGGGCGTTAACTAAAACTTGTGCAGCGACAATTAAGACTTTGCGGGTGAGTTCCCAAGCTTTAATTAAGCTTTCCCGGCGTTCTTGAGTATCTTCAATAACATTGAGGACATAACCCAAATTCACAACATCGGCGGCGGTGATTTCATCCTCAGGATAATAATAAGGATCCCAGCCGCCACTGGTATAACCTAAATTTGCCACGCGCTGGACATCACCACCGTAGCCGCAACCGTAGTCAAAGAAAGTCGTTTCCTGATTGAGGATTGACCATTCTATAGCTAATCGTACCGGACGAGAGATATCAGTACGTGCGATCGCAGCTCTGTGACGCTCAATTTCTAACGCTTCAGGCATAATACAGTCAACAGTTAACAGTCAACAGTTAACTAATATCCTGTCAATCTTTTAGCGCTAGTTCCATTAAATCTTCAATTTTCTTGATATTTGGATCACCGGCTAAGTAACCAATTCCCCGATGTAAATGCAAGCGAAATTGAGTAGCGAGGGTTTCTTTATCGGTGGCGTAACCGTCATTGTGACACCTTTGCTTGAGCGCGAGGAGAAGGATCTCGGACATATCGCCACCAAAAACGCGCCAGGTTAATTCCACATTGCTATCTTGGGGGATGGGTACAGGGGAAGGTGGTGTGGGTTCTGCAAGAGAACGACAAAAAGCCCAACGACATAATATATTCCATTGGTCAATTTTTGTACTGCGGCGCAGTTTAAGTAATTGGTCTTTAGCTGTTTGAGAAAGTTTAAATCTTTCGATAGGTGATTCCATAAATTAAAACTAAAACTAAGACTCTATGATTATGCTTTCACATAATTAATGCTACTGACAACATATTAGAGTTTTTGTATAGTATTGGACTAAGTATATAAAATATTGTTAATCTAACAAGAGCAAAACATATTAAAAATAACTTCTTAGCCAAAAAGCAAAAATGCTCTGTAAATATTTTGAACCTTAGTTAAGCAAAGCTTAGTTCTGACTACGTTAACGAGCAATAACAGTCAGTGATAATACACCTCAGTTGATGATTCAGCTTGGTTAATCTCTTAGAGAGAGAAGAAAATTTTTTTGTATCTCTTTTGTTACCATATAGAATAAAGTTAAAGCCCAGATAAAAATCGTTCATTATAGCCAAAAAGTATACAAATAAACTCTTTTGTAAATATGTCACAATTTGTTTACATAGTTAGAAGTGGAGAAACTAACAGATATAAAATTGGGATGACTAAGAATATCTATCAAAGATTTAAAAAATTACAAGGAACAGATGCACCTTATTATATAAACTCAATCCATCATATAAAAGTAATTAATAGTAGAGTTATAGAAAAGTATTTACATAATAAGTATAAAAGCTATCAGGTAAAAGGTGAATGGTTTGAACTGAATGAAAATCTAGTAAAAAGTGTTGTAAAAGACATGGATTTTCAAGGAATTCTTCAACTAGCAGCAGAATTAAGCATTGAAGAGCTTCTTGAATTGCAAATGGAACTTATTAAATTATGCCACTCTAAAATAGCCCAAACGAGCGAAATACACTGTTAAAAGTAGTGATTAGCATAAAAAAACAAAAATTAGTCCTAATTAATCAACAATACTATCAGTAACAATTGAAAAAATTAGACGATTTATTTTTACATGATGCCACAGAGGCAATTTCTCTCTGTATATCTAAATCATTAGCCATTGCAGCTAGTTGTTGATTCATGGATTGCACATTAGCCAGTTGATGAGATAATTGTTTCTTTTCTTGCACTTTGCTTTCGATACGTTCTAGGAGCCATTCTAGTTCTTCTAATGACAGATTACTTAAGTCACGCTCTATTTCTTTTAGATATGGTGAGATCATAACTGCATATACCTTTGCCAAATGTTGTTAGATATATTGTAAATATCTGAGAGGAAATCAATTGCGATTACTTCTTCTGGTAATCAGCTCATCACTCGATTATTTAGAAGAAAAATATTACCAGAAATATTTATTGTTGATCACTGTGGTTTGACGAGTAGCAGAGTTGTAATCTAGGAGATATTCGTGAGCGATCGCTTCATTTTCTCTCAGTGTCTCAACTTCTTTTTTACCAATTTCTGTATCCGTAGAAAGCAAAATTACCTGGTGGCTGGCGGAGGGAAAGTACCGTTCTACAAGGTTACTGCGGTGGGATGAGTCGAGTCTGCCAAGGGGGGTGTCAATTGCTACTGGTAAGCGGCGACCGGAGACTCTAGCTAAACCCCAAAGAAATGCGATCGCTAGTAGTTGTTTTTCGCCAGCAGAAAGGCGATGTTTGGGGACGGGTTTACCGTTTAAGTCGTACAGCGACAGGCTGAAAGTGTTGGTGTCAATCGCGACGCGATGAACTAAATCAGATTTATGTAACAGATAGCGGAAACATTCTGTGACTTCAACTTCTAATTTGTTGAGTTTTCTCAGAGTTAATTTCTTGCGGAAAAGTTTGAGGGTTTCTTGGACTCTCACCGCAGATTCAATAATATGTCCTTTGTTTTGAAGTTTAAGACTTGTATCTGTGTAGTTTTCTAAGTCTTTTTTAGTATTTTCAATCTCCGTTGCTAATTCATCTAAGCGACGTTTGGTAATTTCCCAAGCAGCTTTAGCTTCTGCAACTTGCTGTTGTGCTTGTTGTAATTCATCAACTAATCTTTGATATTCTTCCGGTGAGGCTGCGGTTTGAATTTGTCTTTCTAAGGTGATAATCTCTTCTTCTTGAGAATTCAGCAGCGTAATTTTATCTTTCGCTTTGGTTTTGGCATATTCCAAGTGATGATGGATGACATTATCTAATTGATGTAGGGTTTCTGTGTCAGCTAATAGCCAAGGTTCAGCAATGGCGGCGTTATCTAAATCTTGATTTTCTTGGGAGATAAATTCTTTAATTTGAGTCACTGCTGCTTGTTCAATAGCTAATTGATTAATCAAATTGAGTAGCTTTTTATCTCTTTCAATTAATAAATCATGTGCCACTTTCGCTTGTTGAATGCGGAATTCCTCTTCACCTTGGTTATAAGCCTGATTTAATAGCGGTGTAATCAATCCTAGAGGTAAAAATTCGGCAGATAAATCACACAACGATTGGCGGATTTTTTCTGTTTCGGTGATTCTTTCTTGCTTTTTTTTCTCTAATTGGCTGCGTTCTCCGGCAATTTTGCCACCCTCAGAAATAAATTTATGTACAGCTTCCTGCTGTCTAGCTTCGGCGGCGGTTAAATTCTCTTGGAGAGATGTAATTGATTGGGATTCTTGATGATACGCCTCTTGTAATTCTTGCAACTTCTCTTCAATTTCTTCAATATTCGCTAAATCTTTAGTATCAGCCAGTTCCTTGCGTTTGCGATTGACTAAAATATCTAAATCTACCGCTAATCTATCGGCTAACTCTAAACCTAAAAGTCCGCTAATCGCATCTACTACAATTGGCGGTGGTATTTCTTGTTCTGCGAGTTCTTTAACTTGTTCGCCATCAAATAAAAATAAGTTAGATATTCCTACAGGTAGGAGATTTTCAATATATTCATCCCAAATATTTACTAAAGCTGTATCTAGCCATTCATGGGCATCTAAAATACCTAAATGGTCTTTACCATCTTTAGGATTTTTTTCCCAAGTACGGACAACGCGGTATTTTACTGGCTTGTCATTTTCGATATGTTCAAAAAGTAATTCAATGCGTGTCTTTTCTACTGGATCGGTTTTGCTATTAACGCATTGAGTGAGGAAATCGCTATAACTTAAATTACCACGAGTGGAACATTGAGCGCGATGCCCATAAAGTGCCAGGCGAATTGCGTCCATGAGGGTGGTTTTTCCGCCACCATTCATTCCACCTAACAGAATAATTGGGCGAGAATTTTCATGATTTCTGGGGTCAAGATTGATTACTTGTTTACCAGCGTAGGGGCCAAAGTTTTGTAATACGAGTTCGAGAAATATCATTTATAAGAATTAATGTAGGATTTAGGAAAATTACTCAGATAGAAAGATACAAGAGAAAAAGAACGGTAATTTTAGATAATTGTAGGTTGGGTTAAACGCAGTGAAACCCAACATTTTTACGTCTTTGTTGGGTTTTGTTCCTCAAACCAACCTACAGAGGTTAAGTTTTTTGATGTTAACTGAACGGTATTGAATTATAAAACAACGGGATGGACATTTATCATCAAAAATGTTGGGTACTCAATTCCAAAATGCGAGAAAATCTCCGTTACCAGAGTAAATATTAATTGATTTGGATGATTTATTACCAAAACAGTTGAGCTAGATTACAATCTCCATCAGCATAATCTCGTATTTATTGCCGAAAATATGGAGCCTGTGACACTCACTGCTGCGGGAATCGCCACCCTAGTGTTTACCAAAGCTTTTGAAACCACTATAGAGAAAGCAACAGAAAGTGTTCTGAAAAAATTGGAACAGCTTCGCCAGAAGATTTTGCAGAAATTCAAGGGTACGCCCAGGGTAGAAGCAGCTTTGGTAAAAGTACAGCAAGGCTCACAGGAAGATTTAAATGTGGTGGCTGCTTATTTGCAAGAGGCGATGAACAACGATCCCCAATTTGCGGAAGAGGTGAAAACCCTTGCCACAGAAATTCACCAAGAAATTAATATTGGGAAGGTGGAAGGCAAGAATGTGCAGAATGTTTACGGTGGCGAGGCTTTTCAGTCTAATGATGCTAAGGCTCCCACAATTCAAGGGGGTAGTGGTCACACTATTAATATTACCTATAATAATTCCCCTGATTGACTAAAGTCGCCTGAACGGGAACAGGTAAAGTCTCATCCCCAGGGTGAAATACCGCAAAATTTGCCCCTGAGTGGGGTAGTGGAATTTGTGGGACGTGGGGAAGAATTGCAAACACTCCAGCAGATGTTGCAGCAAAATCAACAAGTAGCCATTGCGGCTATTGCGGGGATGGGTGGAGTTGGCAAAACAGAACTGGCGTTGCAATATGCCATTGAGTACCGCGACAATTATCAAGGTGGAATTTGCTGGTTGTTGCCCAAATCTGGGGATATTGGGGTGCAAATTGTCCAGTTTGCGAGAACGCAGCTAGATTTAAACCCGCCAACAGATGTAGATTTACCCGCGCAAGTGCAATTTTGCTGGCGGCGTTGGCGTGAGGGTGATGTGCTGCTGGTGTTGGATGATGTTGCTGATTATCAGGAAGTTAAACCTTACTTTGTGTCGCTATCTTCTCGGTTCAAAATCCTGATTACTACTCGCCAGCAGTTGGGGCGCATAGAAACATTATCTTTAGATGTGCTGCAACCAGAGGCGGCGCTGGAATTATTAAAGTCAATTATTGGGGCAGAAAGGTTTGAGCGGGAAAATCAACGCCACCCCCAGGTAGCATTACAGTTATGTGAGTGGCTGGGATATTTGCCTTTGGGTTTGGAGTTGGTAGGGCGGTATCTGGCGCGGAAACCAGATTTATCTTTGGTAGAAATGCTGGAACGCTTGAAGAAACAGCGACTAGAACAACGCGCCCTTAAGAAAGCAGAAGCCGATATGACAGCACAACGGGGTGTGTTAGCAGCTTTTGAGTTGAGTTGGCAGGAATTAGAGGAAGATGATCAACAACTGGGCTGTTTATTGAGTGTATTTGCAGCCGCACCTATACCTTGGGTGTTGGTAGAACAGTGTTTACCAGAGGAAGATGGGGAAGATTTAGAAGAAATTAGGGATGATAAGTTGTTGAATTTGTATTTACTCCAGCGTAAAGGTGAGGGAATCTATCAACTACATCCCCTGTTGCGGGAGTTTTTTCAATATAAGCTGACAGGGTTAGATAAAGCAGAGGGATTTAAGCGAAGTTTTTGTGGAGTAATGGTAGCAGTTGCTAAAGATATTCCTGACACTCCCACACTTCAGCAAATTAAAGATGTCGCCCCCGCCATACCTCACTTGATAGAAGTAGCAGACAATCTCATTCAGTATGTCAGCAATGATAATATAGTCAACATTTTCACAAAGTTGGGTGAATTTTATGAGGATCAGGGATTATATGAGCAAGCAAAACCTTGGTACAAGCAGTGCCTAATCATTAGTCAAAAGCTCTTTGGTTCTAAGCATCTATACGTTGCTCAAAGCTTCAACAATCTAGCGGAACTCTACAAATTACAAGGACGCTACACAGATGCTGAACTCTTATTGTTACAGGCCGTGGAACTTACACAAGTCCTTTTTGGAGAGGAAGATTTATTCGTTGCCACTAGTCTCAACAATCTGGCTGAACTCTACAAATTACAAGGGCGTTACAAAGAAGCTGAACCCATATTTTTACAAGCTTTAAAACTAAGACAGCATCTGTTGGGAGAGGAAGATTCATTAGTCGCTACTAGTCTCAATAATCTAGCTGAACTCTACAAGTTGCAAGAACGCTATACAGAAGCTGAACCCCTACTTCTAAAAGCTGTGGCAGATTTTCAAAATCTACTGGGATATGAGCATCGATTAGTTGCTACTAGTCTCAACAATCTGGCAACGCTCTACTTTTTACAAAGACGTTATATCGAAGCTGAACCTTTGTTTTTGCAAGTTTTAAAATTAAGACAAATCCTGCTAGGAAAGGAACATCCTGAAGTTGCTCAAAGTCTCAACAATATAGCCGAACTTTACAAACTACAAGGGCGTGATACAGAAGCTGAAGTGTTATTTTTGCAGGCTTTGGAACTAGAACAACGCTTGCGAGGAAATGAACATCCTAATGTTGCTATTAGCTTTAGTAATCTAGCCTTTCTCTATATGTCACAGCATCGTTACACAGAAGCTGAACATCTATTAAAGCAAGCCTTATATATTTGTGAATGCAGTTTGGGGATAGGTCATCCCAAAACAATAATAGTTCGGAGCAATTACGCAATTTTTCTAAGGCAGGCATATCGTTAGTACTTATCTCGCTTTAGAGTAGTAATAAATTTATGGGTGCATACGAGAATGGAGAGATTAGCAGAGAGACTTAAGAGTTTTTTCTAAGACTAGTTGTGATGTGATCATGATATGCGCTATCTCAAATACCAACTTTCGTGTTCTGAACTCGAAGTTTCCTGTTTCAAGTGAGAATGTTCCTGTTTCAAACGAGAACGTTCTGGTTCCAAGTGAGAATGTTCCTGTTTCAAACGAGAACGTTCTGGTTCCAAATGAGAATGTTCCTGTTTCAAACGAGAATTTTTCTGTTCTGAGGTGGAATGATGGAGTTATGAAGGCGATCGCTCTGTTAAAATTCTCTGTTGTCTGGTGTGCGATCGCAATTCCGCAGATGACAGCAGTCTGATTTTACTGAATCAGTGCGATCGCTCTGTAAAAATTCTCCGTTGTCTGGTGTGCGATCGCAATTCCGCAGATGACAGCAGTCTGATTTTACTGAATCAGTGCGATCACTCTCTTAAAATTCTCCATTGTCTGGTGTGCGATCGCAAATCCGCAGATGACACTAACCTGATTTTATGGAATCAGTGCGATCGCTCTTGTAAAATTCTCCGTTGTCTGGTGTGCGATCGCAATTCCTCAGCCTATCTTGTAGAGACGCGATTCATCGCGTCTCCCACAGTTATTAATTATTTGCTGGAACTAGTTGCACATCTTCACAGGAACCACCTGTCAGGCTATAGTCATCCACTTGAACCCAGCTATCCTGACCTAAAGCCCAAAATCCTGTGAAAATATTGTACACAGTTTCATTGCCAGTTCTAAACGATAGTGTCATAGGTGTGTAGCGAGGTAAACTACCAAACTTGATTTCGGAAAAAACCTTCTGTTGAGCATCTCGCACTCCAAAATAACCATCTGTAACATTGCCTGATGTGCGGATATATGCTGTTAACTTATATTGAGTGTTGGGTTGGAGTCTGACGCGTTGACGAATACCATTCCATCCCGAAACATTCCGCATCCAGACATTATTTTTACCCCTATTGCTGTAGCCTAATCCAATATCAACGCCAACTCTACCTTCCCCAACCCAAGGACTGCTGATTCTTTGGCTAGCTTGTGCTTCAAAGTCTCCACCATTTAGGGGAGCAGCGCAAGAAGCTGGAGTTTTAGTAGAAGGGAAACTCAGGGAAATTACAGCAGTGATGAATACTGCTATTTTGCTGAGAGGTAACTGTTTACTAGTCATTTAACTTTATACCTTTACTTAAGATAATTCCGTAAACTGCTGAGTATATAATAGGTTCGCCCTTAGCAGCTTTATGCAAATTATCTATGTTGCAGGTAAGAAGTTATCGTCAGCCGAGATGATTGCGAAAATTATTTGCTGAGGGAGGAATTAGGGAAGAGAGAAGAAGGAAGAAAAGCTGAGGTAAGACAGAGTTTCCGGAAGCATCAAGAATTGGATGGTTTATCTTTTTGGACTTTTTTAATTAATGCCATATAGACATTAACTTCACTCACTTCTACATCATGTTCAACTCTAGTTACTTTCCATTGTTCCTTTTTGAGGTAAACTTCCTCTCCCACTCTGGGTATAAATTGTAAATCATAAAACTTTTTAATATACTCTTTTTCGTTTTCTTCCCATAAAATTACCTTGGCTACTTCTTTAGACATGGTTAATGTTTATCCTTTGTTGTTAGTAAGCTCCATATAGGAGTTTGATGACATCCACCTGGCAAGTTTATCTTACTAATTCCACATCAGAAGGTAGTTAAAACCACATTATTTACTAATATTCATTAGCCCGCGTATTATTGACTCTAAATCTAGAGTAGAGATACTCAATTTTTATATATAAATCATCATAAATTGAGGATGCATTAATAACGCATCCTAATTGGTCGTGGGAAGCAAATTTTTACTCATTTTACTAACTGGAACAATCATCCCTTTTTTTAAGTAATGAGGCGCTCTTTCGATAAATTTAAAGCCTAATCTCCTATAAAATCCTTCGGCGTAAAGGCTAGCCGTTGTAATTACCTTTTCTATACCTTGCTTGCTTGCTGTTTCGCAAAAATGATTAACTAAGGCTCTACCAACACCTTGCCCTTGGTGCTTAGGATGCACGTATAATGCTATCAGTTCATCAAAAATGTAACTAGTGAATCCCACAATTACATTTTTATCAACAGCAACCCAGCAATTTTTTAATTTCATACTCCTGAGAATATTAACACCGTCAGGTTGGTCGAGGTAGTTTCGCCAAGCTAACAGTTCTTCTTCAGAATATAAAGTTGCTGGTAGCGCTTTAATAGCAGCAATATGAATTGCACTCATACAGCAAGCATCTGTTTCGATAGCAGGACGAAGAAATTGGTCGTTAGCGCTCATGATTATTAATTCGTAACTCGTAATTACGTGAGTTAAGGGTGCTTGGAGGTGAGAAGTTCAACGCCAGCACAGATTGTAATTAATATTGAGATAGATGCGGAGTGGTTGGGGGTAGCTGTTACCTTACCAGTACAGAGAAGCAAGCTATAGGTAGTTTCTCTGATAAAAGAAGGATAGGACTTGCAGCAGGTTATTATCAATGCAGACTTAATGTGTTGAGATGGGAATAAAGATATAGGTTTGGTTATAAAACATTTAAAGCGCGATCGCAATCTGTAAAAAAGCTCACTTTTGAGCTTGATTGTGTATCTGCATCACCTGGATGTCAGTACAAAAGCAGTTTTTGGGGTTTATTACAAATAGATAAGTACTGCTACGTAGAATTGCAAAATATCAATATTTTGCGGCAAAGCTCAGTATATCTAGGAAAGTTTTATGCCCCTAATTAGCTTAAGATTGCTATAGATACTTTGCTGAATCTCCCCATTTTTAATAAGGGAAATCAAATGTCTAATTTTGAGCTAGTACTTAAGCTATTGTTACAACTAACAATAATTTTGGTGACTTGTCGCATCGTAACTATTATTGGCACACGATATCTCAAACAAACCGATGTTGTTTGTGAAATGATTGCGGGCGTTATGTTAGGGCCATCATTACTGGGTTTAATTACCCCAGATGTACAGCAATGGTTATTTCCTAAAGCACCAATCTTATTGGCGACGGGAGCTAAAATTCCCAATCCTTCGATGTCTATTCTCTTCGCTATCAGTCAGATTGGGTTAGTAATTTATATGTTTTTGATTGGCTTAGAATTTAATACTGATTTAATTAAGCAACGTCTTAAAAGTGCAGGTTTAGTCTCTGCTGCCGGGATAATTGCACCTTTTTGTTTAGGCGCGATCGCAGCTTTTTTCTTATACGGTAAAGGTGAACTTTTTAAAGCTGGTGTAACTCCTTGGGCTGCAGCTTTATATTTGGGTGCTTCTATGTCGATTACCGCATTTCCTATGTTAGCAAGAATGCTTTATGAACGAGGAATTGCGAAAACAACTTTTGGTACTTTAGCTTTAGCCGCAGGTTCCATAGATGACGCAACTGCATGGTGTTTACTCGCTATTGTATTAGCCAGTTTGAATGCTAATTCGAGTATTGCCGCTTTTGCGATAGGTGGTGGTATTGGCTATGTTTTATTAACAATTTTTGTGGGTAGACCTGCTTTAACTATTTTTACTCGCATCACAAATAAAGATAATGGAGTGACAATTCAAACATTAACTTTAGTACTCACAATTGTAATGTTTGGTGCTTGGTTTACCGATGCCATTGGTATCTATGCAGTCTTTGGTGCGTTTATTTTAGGCACAGCAATGCCGCGCGGTGAATTTGCCGAACAAATACGCGATCGCACAGAATTTTTGACAACGGGTTTTTTATTACCAATATTTTTTGTCTTCTCAGGATTGAATACACAAATAGGATTAGTAAATACACCGACTTTGTGGGCAATTACATTTTTGATTATTGCGATCGCAATTCTTGGTAAAGGTATTGCTTGTATGCTCGCCGCCAAATTCGCTGGCGAAAGTTGGCGAGAATCAGCAACAATTGGTGCGCTCATGAATGCTCGTGGTTTGATGGAGTTAATTATCCTCAATATAGGTTTGGAACAAGGAGTAATTACGCCAACTTTATTCACTATCATGGTTATTATGGCAATCGTAACGACATTAATGGCATCACCACTAGTTGCCTATTTGTTGCAAGGTACGAGGTATGAGAAATCTCTGGCTTAGGGGTTGGGGATTGGGGATTAGGGATTGGGGATTAGGGATTCTAAATTAATTTAGTGTTTTCAAAATAGGGATTGCAAGGGAAGAGAGAGAAGAAAGCAGAAGAGAAATGACACATCACTCTGCAATACTACCGGTTAAGCGTTTTGAACCAAAAATTGGTTTTGGGGAAAAGGTTAAAGGTTTTTTCTTTCCCTTTTTCCATTCCCCTTTTTCCCCTTTACCGACAAGTGTTGCATCACTCTGCTATTACCAATTACCAATTACCCAATGCCCCATGCCCCATGCCCCAGTATAAAAAGGTTGACATTTTTGAGTGTTATAAAGAATCATCTTAGGGAAACCGGATAGTCACTTGCGAGGAAACTATGCACACAGTAATACTCGTTCTGTTTGAGGTGCTGATTGTTATTGGACTGTCTCGGCTAGTAGGACTGGGATTTAAGTCAATTAAGCAACCGCTGGTAATTGGAGAGATTGTCGCTGGGATTATGCTCGGCCCTTCTCTATTTGGTTTGATAGCTCCATCAGCAGCAGCTACCGTATTTCCGCCTGAAGCAGTTCCTTTTTTAAATGTGCTGTCTCAGGTGGGACTGATATTTTTTATGTTTCTGATTGGCTTAGAACTGAATCCCAAATATCTCAGTGGACAATTAGAAACAGCAGTTTTGACTTCTCATGTCAGCATTTTGGTGCCGTTTTCTTTAGGAACGCTGCTCGCAGTGTTGCTTTATCCTCTGGTTTCAAATGCTAGTGTTTCTTTTACCGCCTTTGCCCTATTTTTGGGCGCGGCGATGTCAATTACCGCATTTCCGGTACTGGCGAGAATTATTACAGAGAACAACTTGCAAGGAACGCGCTTGGGAACCTTGGCGTTAACTTGTGCGGCGGTGGATGATGTGACGGCTTGGTGCGTGTTAGCAGTGGCGATCGCAGTTGCTCGAGAAGGTAGTATTATCAGTGCCTGGCCGACAATTGTCGAAAGTATTCTCTACATCGGCTTTATGCTAACTGTGGGGCGTTGGTTCCTGCAACGGCTGGCTACCTACCACCAACGCACGGGACGCTTAAGCCAAATGGTAGTAGCGTTAATTTACATGGGAGTGGTGGCTTCTGCCCTAATTACCGAATTAATTGGCATTCACCTGATTTTTGGCGCATTTTTACTAGGTGCAGCCATGCCCAAAAATGCAGATTTAGTCAGGGAACTGGCAGAGAAAACCGAAGATTTTGTCTTAGTATTTCTGCTCCCAATATTCTTTGCCTATAGCGGCTTGCGGACGCAAATTGGCTTGCTCAACCGTCCAGAATTGTGGTTACTGTGTGCATTAGTTTTAGCAGTTGCGATCGCAGGTAAGTATATTGGTACTTATGTTGCAGCTCGTGTCAGTGGAATTAATAAACGGGAAGCCTCAGCCCTTGGTTGGTTGATGAATACTCGCGGTTTGACTGAGTTAATTGTCCTCAATATTGGACTCGAGTTAGGTGTGGTTTCACCCTTACTATTTACCATGCTGGTGATTATGGCATTGGTAACCACATTTATGACTTCACCACTGCTGGAATGGACTTATCCCAAAAAGCTGATCAGGTTAGATGTAGTCGAACCAGAATTAGAGGAAGAAACTGATACACCAGCCAAAGTTGGCGAAGAATACCGAATTTTAGTGCCAGTTGCTAATCCTAGCACCCAAAAAGGCTTATTACAGTTAGCAGTTGCGATCGCACTCAACTATCGTCAATCTGCTGTGGTTCATCCCCTGAGTCTGATTGAGTTTGAAGAAGACTATGCTTTTGAAAGTACACCAGTTGAAGCTAATCGCTTAATTGCTCAACGCCGCCAACAGCTAGAAGAGTTAATTAATACTCTCGAACCTTCAACCGCTCGTGCTTATGTACATCCTATTATCCGCACCTCCAGCAACGTTGCTAGAGAAACTGCCCAGATTGCCCAAATTGAGCAACCTAACTTGATTTTAGTCGGTTGGCACCGCCCAGCTTTTAGTAACAATCGCTTAGGTGGGAGAGTTGGTCAAATTCTGACTACTGCACCCGTAGATGTAGCAGTATTTATCGACCGGGGAGGAGAAAGACTAGAAAGCTTGCTAGTTCCTTATTCTGCGAATATTCATGATGATTTAGCCTTGATACTAGCCTTAAGACTGCTGATTAACAAAGATACCTGTATGTTGCGGATTTTACAGGTACGCTCAGAAAATCAGGTTAAGGACGAAATGAGTCACGAATTACAAATCATGATGGAGCAATTACCAAACACTGTACGCGATCGCATCGAAATTCAGATAATTGAAGCTCCAGATCCAATCCAAGCTGTAGTTGAAGCTTCCGAACTGGTTGATTTGACAATTGCTGGTACTAGCCGCGCTTGGGGTATCGAACGCCAAACCCTAGGAAGATACACAGATGAACTCGCTATTCAATGTCGTTCTTCACTGCTGATTACCCGCCGTTACAGTCAAGTCACCTCACATTTAGCCTCAGTACTTCCTGAAGTGAGTAGTCCAGAATCCGTAGCTAGGAGCTAAAGAAATGAATAATTTCAAATTAAAATCTTTAGGCTTTTATGGAGCAACAATAGCTGGAGTTCTCATTTTATTTAAAGCTGTGAGCGCTTACGGGGAAAGTAATCTCAAAGCTCCTCCCGTAATCAATGGTTCCTATCGTCTTACTTTTGATGAAAAGCTACCGAACTGTAATCCAACAGAAGCCCCAATTCTCAAAATTCAACAATCAGGTATTTATGTAAATGCTTCTTTATTAGCAGCAGATGCTAACTCTGAAAATACTACCAGCAGTGAAAAAAATCATTCTCTCTCAGGTGATTTAAACAACCAAGAATTGACCTTATCTGGCAAAGTTGATGGTTCAATCCTGTGTAATATTGCTTCCACTCAAAATGCACCTTTTCACTCAGCTAAAATGCAAATGCAATTACTGGATAAAGGTAATTTTGCTGGGCAATTAACCGTTAGTGGTAGTTCGCAAAGTTTCAAATTTACGGCGATACCACAAAAAACACAGGGAAAATCACAGTCAGTTAAAAAGCATTAAAAGGAGGATGATGAAAAATTAAATTAATTGAGATTTATCTGTCGAAATTCTCTGTTGAGATGAATCAAAATAATCATCCTAATCTCAAAACTCTAAATCTAGTAGAGAGTTTTTCAATCAAGAGCTAACAATCATGGTCAAAGGTGTGAGGAATAGACAATTTTTTCAATTCTACAAGCAGATTTTTAATATCAGCTTGTTGGGTATGTCCACAGTAATAATTCTAGAAACTGGTAGTAGTATTGCTCAACCAGCAGCAAAACAAATAAGACCGCCCTATTATCCTAATTTACCTGTGCAACCTGCTACCACAAATGTGACAGGCTCACTAGCTAGGCTGGATAATTGGCACTTTTCTCCAGAAGCTATGCAACTGGAATTTACGCTATCAGCAGCTAGAACTCCTAAATACTTTTATCTAGCTCAACCTGCACGCATTGTTGTAGATTTACCCAATACCAAATTAGGGTATGTTCCCACTCAACAAAATTATTCCGGTAAGATTCAGAGAGTTCGCATTTCTCAATTAAATGCAGGTGTGACTCGCATTGTTTTAGATTTAGCACCAGGAAATTCTTTAGATCCCAATCAATTAAAATTGCAGCCTACTTCTAAGAAAAACCCGAATCGCTGGGTTTTACGTCCTGCTGTTACTGGTTCTCAAAACTCTGTCAAACCAGGATACTATCCGCAGTTACCTAATAATTTACCTGTAAATACTCAACCTCTAAATCTACCTCAAATCCCATCTAACTATCCACCAACACCCATTAATCAATTACCAGTAAGTAATAACCAACAATCACCATTTTTTACTTTACCCCCACCTGTCAATAACTTACCTCCAATAAGTAATAACCAGTCGCAACCCTTTGTGACTGTACCGCCTCTCACATCTAACAACTCACCACAAATACCAGTTAATCTTCCAGCGCCAATTGTGCCAAATCAACAAGTGAATTTTAACAGCCCTGCACCTGTTATCAGTCCTAATTTTCCTGCTCCTATAATTCCCAATTCTCCACCAAATATTGGGGAGGCTCAGGTGGTTGAATTTGGTCAACCTATTCCTAGTAGATGATGTTTGAATTACAGGAAATTAACCGCCGATACAAGGCGATAAAATGATTTTTCTTGATAAAAAGAATGGCTGATGGTACCAGAAATAAATAAAGGTCAAAAATCACTATTTGTAAAATCCACTGTAGGGGCAAGGGCAATGCCGTGCCCTTATAATTTACCATTTTGAAAAAAGAACGCGACAGATGGGCAGCCAGGGGCACGGCATCCACAATCTTGTGGTGTATCAAATTATCTTACTGGTGCCGTGCCCCTACAAAGAATTTATTTGTCGCAAACATTGTTTGAATTATTATTATAATTATCTGTACCTCACAAACTTGTAATCTGCTGTATTTTTATATATTAATAAACTCCAAAAAATATCAAATTTATAATAATAGAAATACATAAGGACACAACATTGTTGTGCCCCTATATATCTGTTGCAATACTGCTCGGTTAAGGATTTTAAACTCTTAATTTGGTTTGGGGAAAAGGTTAAAGGGTAAGGTTTAAAGGTTTTTTCTTGCCCCTTTTCCCCTTCCCCTTTTCCCCTTAACCGACAAGTATTGATATCTGTTGTATTCTTTTTCAAATTGGTAACAATTATCCAATTCCACCAAATTAAAACAGCTTTCTTTCCCCCTGCTTCTTCAGTGGAATTTTAGAATCTATCCGTTTCTTGAGATGGCGCAACTGCTCCAGGTTGAGACATAAAGAAGTTTTGCGCGGCTTCATTTTGGTATATGCATCTAATATCAGGCTTGTCAGTATCTAAGTTACCTGTAAAACCAAAAGTATTTAGGCGATTTTTACATTCTCTTACTTGATCAGATGTTACCAACTTCCTCTGCTCTAAAAGTGCCCAGTTATTTTGCCGCAGAACGCATCCAGGGCGCATACTCGGTTGAGCCACATAAACATTAAATGGGTTAAGAGTGACGAAAAGTCTCGCGTCCATCACCATAGCGCTGGCTCCATATTGCACACAAATCTCAGGGTTTGGTGCTTTAGTATCAATAAATTCACGAGAAGCCACGTTAGATGGGGACAAAGTAGTTGTTGAGCTAAAAGCAATGCCAATCCCAATCCCCAAGACAAACACTCCCCCCAAGATTGCTATGGTGGTGAAGTTAAAAAGGGAAGATTGAAATGGAGAAGATTTAGAACTATTACCTGGTCTAGTGGGTGTACGTCTCATTGTCGCTGGTTTACCTTCACGCCTCAGATAGCAGGGAGTTTTTTACAATGTTCTCCCTATTTAAGTATGACGATTATTGCGTGGAATTGCCTCCTAGTTTCTTGACTTTTTACAGCATCAGTTAAAAATATAGGGTGTCAAGGGTGTGGAAAAGCAGAGAGAACAAGGGAAATCAGGAAACAAACTGTAAATTTTTTGTTCTCTGTTCTCTTCGACAAATGCCAAATGGGACTAGATGTAGCTTTCCTGACACAAGGACTAAACGCACACAACACAGTATAGTTGAACAATTCCGCTCATGCTTAGAGGTGAGGCTTCTTAAGAGAATTGCAGAAATGCCAGCAGATTCTAACTTCGTGAGGTACAGATAATTTTAGAGAACATAGCTGTGCCCTGACTCTTGCAGTTCATTTATATGAAATAGGCTGTAATTTTGTAATTATTTGGTCAAAGTTGCGGGTATATACTTTTTGGTTATATTCTTGCCACTGTTGCTCTGATGAGTAAGGGAATAGCGTTAATGTGGCTGCTTGAATATATTCCATAAACGGGCGACGAAGACGCTCATATTTCTCGAAGGCTGTGGCTATCGCTGGCTTGTTATCCCAATCATTTTCTTTGGCAATATGATTAATTAATGTTGTAACTGCCATAGCATCTTCAAGTCCTTGATTAGCTCCTTGAGCCATAAAAGGAGGCATACCATGTGCTGCATCACCAACTAAAATAATTCTTCCGGCACTCCAAGCGGGAAAACTTTTCTCAGAAGCAGTGGCACGATGAATGTAATACGGACGTTGCAACATATTTTCTGGAGGAGATAGCTGCACTAATTGTTTAAGTTCATCAGGATAACCTGCTTTTTCTAACTCTTGCAAAGCTAAGTTAATCAACTCATTACCAGACTTATCCTGCAATGAGTTTAACGGTACAGGCAGATGTAATAAATAGAGAATGCTTTGCCTGTTAATTAACATCATTCTCGGACACTCACTAAAAGCCTGCTGACTAGCTAAGTCGTAATTAGCTACTGTTAAAATTGGTGAGCCTGCAAAAAATTTCTCTTCAAGATGCGATCGCAGTGCTTTTGGTATGTCGGGTATTTCTCTACAATAGATGGCAGCAAACCCAGAATATTCTGGTTTGGCAAAACTTTGGTAAGCGCTATCTGCATAAAGTAGTCTACGAACTGTAGAATTGATACCGTCTGCGGCAACAACTATTTTAGCTCGGAATGATTTTGTAACTGAGTTTTGATAGATGCTGTCTAGATTTTGGGCGAATAAATCGTTATTTTTTTGTCCATCTGCCCAATATGCATAGGGGTTAGCTTCGACGCTGGCATCAGAAAGACAATCGAGGCGGACACATCCCAATTCTGGCTCATCCACAACATTGATGCAACGATGATTAGGTTTAACTTGGTCTTCGGGAAGCAGTTTTTTGAGAGTAGTCTGCAAATCATACCAAGAAATGGAAACTCGACCCTCACCATAATTTTTCAACCAAACATCAAAACTCAAAGAAATTGACCTAACTAGTTTTCCTTGTAGGTTTTTAGAAACCCATTGTTGAGAAGGCTTGGGCGGATTTTTTTCAGAAGCTTCAGTAGTTTGCTCTTTATCGGACTGCGGAGAATTAACGAAAGTCAAGCTCGCTGTTTTGACTGCTGCGTAAGCGTTAGGATCTAAATATTTCAAAGCTTTTAAACCATTAGGTAAAAGATCCACAACCTGGCCAACCTGACGAAAAGCTCGAGCTTGGTCTATAACAAGAATATTTTCAATGCCACATTTACGTAAACCAATGGCAGTTGCTAAACCAACAGGCCCAGCACCAACTATGACAACATCGTAGATGTTATTGATGAATGTATCTGCGGAATATGCTGTAGATTGGCTTTGTGGAGTATTCATACACAAATAGTCGATACTAAGCTATCAAGTAACATAGCATTCAGCGAGAAAATTCCAGGCTATATGAATCGACCCTAGTAATACAAATTCTCCAAAATATGGCTATACATAGGGAGCAGGGAGAGAAGTTGATGAGCTTGCTAACTATACATGAAGAAATATAAAGTAATAGTTAAAACAAGTTGAATATATAACTATAAAAAGTGACATCTTCTAGACAGCTAATCAGGGGCAAAGGCTTTAAAATCTCGCAATTACAAATTCTCTTGGCTGATAGCCTGACAATTTTTTGGGGAGATTGGCTTGATTTACGGATAAGAATAGTACAAATTGCAGCATCAGGCTTGATATCTCCACTAATATATATTTTAGCCTTTGGCTTAGGCTTAGGGAGTTCAATCCGTCCAGGCTCAGGAATTGGTGGTAACTATAATAACTACCTAGAATTTATTCTGCCGGGGATGGTAGCGTTATCATCAATGACTATTAGCTTTGGTGGCACCACATTTTCAATTTGTGGTGAGAGGTTATTCACTAAAACCTTTGAAGAATTTTTGTTAGTCCCCATACAGCCCATAGCATTGCACATCGGCAAAATGCTAGCAGGAGTTGTACGGGGATTGATGACTTCTGGCTCTGTAATTTTAGTGGCGCTGCTGTTAACAGGTAACTGGAACTTTTTGCATCCACTTTTTCTGTTGTTACTGGTACTCAACTGTACCGTGTTTGCAGGGTTAGGGGTAATTGTGGGATTAACTGTGCGATCGCTCGAATCGGTAGGCTTCTACAACAACTTTATAATTATCCCTATGTCGTTCTTAGGAGCCACCTTCTTTGACCCTGGTACTTTACCAGTTGCCCTCAAAGTTTTAGTTTACCTATTACCCCTAACCTATACCAGCATTGGACTACGGGCAATCACCCATTTACCCTTATCCCAATTTCCCTGGTACAGCCTGCCGATATTATCAGTAATTGCGATCGCACTTACTCTTTGGGGTGGCTATAAATTTGCTCATTTACAGGATTAGGGCATGGGGCATGGGGCATGGGGCATTGGGCATTGGTAGTTGGTAATGGGTAATGGGTAATGGGTAATGGGTAATGGGTAATGGGTAATGGGTAATGGGTAATGGGTAATGGGTAATGGGTAATGGGTAATGGGTAATGGGTAATGGGTAATGGAGATTTCTCCCTCATCTTCCTCATCTCCCTCATCTCCCTCATCTTCCTCATCTCCCTCATCTCCCTCATCTCCCCAATCCCCAATCCCCAATCCCTAACCCCTCCTCTTCTGAATCCCATTGAGGAACATGGGTACAAATTTCTCCATAAATTCTTGAGGATTGCGTTGCCAAGCTTTTTGGGCTGCTTGGATTCTCACCATTTGTAACTCAGGTGCTAGCAAAGTCTGCGGTAAGCGTTCCATGAGGTATTGGGGACGTTGCCACACTGGCATCTGATTGGCTAGTTCCACTAAGGTAGCAACTCGGCGCAGTTCTGCACCGAGAGTAATATCCATGCCGGATTCAAAGGCAGCTTGCTCAATTGCGGCATACTTGCGCTTGGCTAGCTCGACTTTTTGCCGATGTTCTGGACTTTTAGCGGCTATTTGGGCTAACCAGCGATTACCCCAACGCACGTGTCCGGCTTCTTCTGGCAAGATTTTCTCGATAGTTTCGCGAATTTTAATGTTTTCTTCAGTTTGTGGTGCTTGTTTTAAAGCATAAATATGAGCCGAGAAATACTCACAGCCCCGCTTCTCGGTAATATTAATTGTGGCTAGGGTAGAAATGACAAAATCTTCTAGATTGCCCACTGGGTCTTGATTTTCTGAGTCGAGTAACCGTTCAAATTCGTCAATGTAGGAAGAACCTGGTGGTTTGCCAATATCTGCTCCCAAATCGACTAACAAATCGGTTAGCCACATTGCATGACGCGCTTCATCAGATATGTGGTGCGACAAATCCTTAATGAATTGCTTTGGCTGTCCGTTGAGAAGTTCAATTAGCTCTGTTAAGTCCTTACAACTGCGCTGCTCACTATAACGGTAGCGGTTGAGGATAATTAAATGCAATTCGCGATCGCTTACTACTCTTTTAAGCACATCCCGCGCACTGATTGCGTTCTGAAATTTCCGTGGGTAAATAACGGTCACGTCGCTTCGCTCCGAATTCAAAAATTAAACTTTAGATGTCAAAAATCTGCTTGGCTATCGCCTATTCCCTGGTAGTCTGCCAATCCAAAAATGTTAGGTGGAGGTTGGGTAAAGGTTAAAGGGAAAAGGGTAAGGGACAAAAACCTTTCCCCCGCCAAGTTGCCTTGGCGTACTACTAGTGATGAATCACCAATGCCCCATGACATTTCTCAAATTTCTGATAGTACAACTGTTCAAACATAAATAAGTGTAACGAATAAATCATCAATCAAGGTGCTCGGTTAAGGATTTTCAAGTTGGAATTTGGTAAGGGGAAAAGGTGAAAGGCCCCTTTTGCCCTTACCCTTTTACCCTTAACCGACAAGTATTTGGTGTGGGTTGGGAGACTCTACCAATCTCAAGACCAACCTCTATCTCCAGGGTGTTTCAAGCAGGTGGGGAATGTTGGCTGTTGGCTGTGGTTCTCATAAACAGCCAAATCATTGTTAACTTTTATTAAAGATAACCATTTTGTAACTTTGGTTACAGAATTATTTGTTATATTAAATAAAGAAAGAACATTCCATCTATTATCTATACAAAAAACCTAGGGAGGACTTAGTTATGTCTATTCAAGAAAAATCTCGTGCAATCATGGCGCGTCAATACCAAGAAGTCAAGAAGCGCCAACAATCTATGCTAATGCGTAGCGCACAAGAACTCGGTCTTCCTGAAGAAATGTCTCACTACTGGAACCCCATCCAAGGTAAGGTAGACCAAGATGCTCGCGCAATTTATGGTAGCAGCCATGCAGGTATGAGTTAGGCTGTCAAGGTTCTTGTCTGATTGTTGTTGCGTGAGAACTCAATAGCCAATGAATGCAAAATCAGGTGTCACAAGTTGTAGACACAACTGAAATACCCCCTTGTTACCAGGGGGTTTTGCATGGCTATGATAATTCCGAATTACGAATTATTTTTATTGGTTTTACATAAGTTCTGAGCGATGTCTAGGCGAATCTGTTGCAATTCTGGAGATGGTTCGGCTACGGAGTAGGCTTGCTGCAAAGCATCTGACCATAATTGAAGATTAGCAAAATACTGGGCTTTTGCTAAGGCGATCGCTTCTTTTGTTGCGCCTTTGGTTTGAAGCTGTTGTTCTAGAGTTTGTACTTCTGTGGTGATGCGATCGCGTTGTTGCGTCTCCATCACTTGAAATGATACAGAAGGAAAGGGATTGTCACCACGATATACTATCCACTCATAGGTTTGACCTGGTTGTAGTTTTGCACCAGCGTAAGTTGTACTCTGCTGATTCTCCACAATCGGTTGATTCCACAAATCATCTGTATCGCTACCAGAGGTGCGGACTATGATATTTTGGATTTGACCTTGCCAAATAAATAAAGGGCGATCGCTCCAAATTTGGGTAGTTTCATTTGGTATTCCAGGGGAGATGGGACAAAAATTGTTAGTTCCACGTGCGGCTGAACGTCGGCGTTGACGGTGGAATAAGGTATTAAGATTAAATACATCTTGCCAAGCAGCGATTTGGAAGGTTTCTCTACTGAATGCTGTTTCGGGAGAAATTACCACAGCCGGAATACTTATTATGGTTGATGCTGCTGCTAATAATAGGCAAAATTTCACTACTGAAAGCTTATGAGTATTTTTTGGTTTAGGAGTAAGCTTAGTAATAGCTGAAGTAGCTATGTATGGGTAGATTTTTTCAGTAATTACTAATAAATTAGGTAGCAAATTTCTGTTAGGCATCACAATATTTCCTCCTCAATACAGGTAAATATCAATCCCAAACATTAATCAAGGCAATTCTATTAATTTCTATAGTTACCAGAGGTGCGTTAGCGATAGCGTAACGCACCCTACTGGACTGACAAGACTAAAATGTGGCAATATAATTTTCTTGTGGGGTGGACATGTGGACATCTTGTCCGCCCAGGACGGGCAAGATGCCCATCCCACAAGAGTTTGAACAATGCACTATTTTAGTCTAGACACGCTACTACCAGCCACCAACAAAATTGAGCATTATAGCTCATAATATCGGTCTGTATATTGACGTTTAATTCGTTAAAAGTGTGCCCTATTGTTATAAAAATTTAGTAGGATGCGTTAGCAGCGAGAGTACGACATCAGCGCGAAAATCTTTGGCGCGTTCCTGAGATTTTTTCATAAATAAAATTAGATTCCTAGATTTCTCCTGCTATTGTTAATATGCTTCGGTTCATGGAGAAACATAACAATGTGAACTCAATTTTTAGTAACCTGGAAAGAGCGTAGTACTTCACGATAACAAACAAACCAAAAATAAAGTGTAACATTCAGTCCACTTAATAATTTAGGAGTACCTTCTAATAAGCTAGGAGTGCCATTACCGCTTAAATGTAGTGAATCAACTGTAATAGCAATAAATAATAAAACTATCCCAGCCGCAAGTATCATGTATGGCGTTGATTTTATTTCTTTTCTAAAAGCTAGTCCGTAGAAGATGGCAAAAATCGCATATATACATATAGTTACTAGCTTAGGAATACCAAATGATCCAATAATTATATGAATGCGATAGATTTCGTTAATTAGGAACCCAGCAGTTAGAATAGCAGAATAAAGAATAAATTTGTTATTTTTATTATTAGGCTTAATTTGATTGAGTAACTCCCGGTTCGCTCATTTTTTTCTGAGTTAGCCAAAAAAGTATACCTCTAGATATATTCCAAAAAGAACTAAGTAGGTATAAGTTCGGGTTTATGGAATTTGAACCCAGAATTACAAACGAACGAGTTGATGATATACCCCTACTGCTAACACAACTGGAGCAGATGGGAGTAGAACAACTAATCGATAAACATTTTCCATGTCACGGAAACTGGCAAGGATTAAATCTAGGTAGTGTGGTGGTAATATGGTTAACACACATATTATCGCAAGCAGATCACCGTTTGAACCACGTTCAAGGTTGGGTGAGTAAGCGGTTAGAAACGTTAAAAAGCTTTACGGAAGAATCTTTACGCTCGCTCGATTTGGCAGATGACCGTTTGCAAGCAGTATTACGTTACCTATCTATAGATGCAAACTGGTTTTCATTTGAGTCGGAACTAGGAAGTAGTTTGCTACGGGTGTACGATATTATCCCAGAACAGGTACGTTTAGATAGTACAACGGCTTCAAGTCATTGTGGAGTTAACCCAGAAGGCTTATTTCAATGGGGTCATAGCAAAGACAATCGTCCGGATTTGGCGCAAGTGAAAATAATGCTATCGACATTAGACCCATTAGGAATGCCAATAGCGACGGAAATATTGTCAGGAGAAAAAGCAGATGACCCATTATATATTCCAGCAATAGATAAAGTACGTTCAACAATAAAAAAGTCAGAATTGTTATATATTGGTGACTGTAAAATGTCATCAATAAAGACAAGAACTCATATAGTATTGGGCGGAGATTTTTACTTATGTCCTTTAACAGCCAAGCAAGTATCTAACGAAGAACTAAGCAAATATCTCCAACCAGTTTGGGATGGTCAACAAGAACTAACAATTATAGATTACGAATATGCAGATGCCAAAACCAAAAATATAGCGGATGGCTTTGAAATAGAGATTATCCATGAAATAGAGATTGATGGGCAAGAAATCTCTTGGTCGGAAAGACAATTAATTGTGCGCTCATTTGCGATTCAAAAAACAGCAGAAAAACATCTACGTGAACGAATACAGAAAACAGTAGATGCTCTAGAAAAACTTAAAGTGCCTCGACGTGGCAAGAAAAAGCTCACTTCACACTTTGAATGGTTAGAAACATGTGAAGCTATTTTCAACAGATATCAAACAAGTGGATTATTTCAAGTTGACATTCAAACAAAAAGAGTTAAAAAAGTTCAAAAAAGATACCGAGACCGCAAAGCTAGAATAGTAGAAGAACTATGGTTTGACATGAGTTTTAAGATTGACGATTCCGCAGTTCAACACCAAATTCAAATGTTAGGCTGGCGGGTTTACGTTACAAATAAAAATCCAAATGAATTTGGTTTAAAACAAGCAGTTCGTGCCTATAGAGATGAGTACTTAATGGAACGAGGATTTGCGAGGCTGAAAAACTTTCCTCTTTCATTGACTCCGATATATTTACAACGTGAAGACCATATTACTGGTTTAATAAGACTACTGTCTATTGGTTTGCGAGTTTTAAACCTTTTAGAATTCCAGGTTCGCCACAATCTAGAAAAAGAGAAAGAAAAACTTGCGGGTCTTTATGTTGGCAATCCGAAGCGCGAAACTACAAGACCTAGCGCAGAAATAATTCTGGCTGCATTTAAAGAGATTACACTGCTGTTGATTGAGGTGAAAAACGAAATTTATGCTCACTTGACCGCTCTTTCACCTTTGCAGAAGCGTATTCTTGCTTTACTGGGCTTTTCCATCAGTATTTACACTCAACTTGATGGTCAATCTTTTACTCCTGAGTAGTCTTTCTTCTAACTTCCAAAAAAATGGGCGAACTGGGAGTGAGTAAGCTAAAACTAAACGCACAAACTACGGGTGGGATACAACATAAAATTTGAAAACTATGTGTTAATAATCCTGCACCGGGATATTGTGGGGCTGGAGGTGGTAAGAATAATCCTCCGACTGAGACATCAAATACTTTATTATAAATACTTAAAGCAATAATCAATAGTAAACAAAAGCTATTAAACCCAACAATAGTTTTGGATAGTGACATATATAGTAATAATTTGAGCCGGGAACATCAAAAGATTATTGCTCAGACAGATATCAGTTTAGTTGGTGGTGAAGGTGAAAGGAAAAGGACTCAAGGTGTTTGTTTCCCCCCTCGCCTTTTCGCCTTTCCTTTTTCCCTAGAACCGAACTATTGAGATGGATAAGCTGTTACGCATTTAAATTGTATATTTCGCGCTCAGAGTGTCAAAGGTCAAGAGTCTAGGGTCAAAGGCTAGCTTGGACTCTTGACTCTTGACCCTTGACAGTCCTAACGCGAGAATATTTGATCTAGGCGCGTACCAGCTTATCTGAATCTACATTCTCTATATACAATTGCTAGTGAATATTTTTCTGATGGATAGTCTTTAATTTCTAATTCTTGATGGAAAATTCATAATTTAAAGAATTGCTTCTTGAATATTGGCACCGTTGAGGTTAGCGCCTTTGAGTTTAGCACCTCTTAAATTAGCGCCTCTAAGATTAGCTCCGGCGAGGTTAGCACCTTTGAGGTTAGCAGCTGCTAAATTTGCTCCTTGTAAGTCAGCTTCGCTCAAATTAGCCTGAAACATATATGCGCTACCCAGGTGAGCCTTGCTAAGATTAGCTTTGCTAAGATTAGCTTTGTAAAGGTAAGCGCCAATTAATTCGGCTTCGTGGAGGTTGGCTTCGCTGAGGTCAGCTGCAATTAAGTTAGCTTCAATGAGGTTAGCAAAACACAAGTTAGCACGGATGAGCTTGGCTGCACCTAAATCAGCATCTTTTAAATTAGCATTAGTTAAATCAGCCCCAATCAGATTAGCATTTGCGATCGCAGCACCGCGCAGATTCGTCTGGCTGAAATCGCAACCAATTAAATTTGCAGCGCTGAGTTCTGCTTGTGTCAGGTTAGCACCGCTAAAGTGAGCAACGCTGCAGTTAGCTGCACTCAGGTTAGCTTCCACTAACTTGGCATTTTCTAAGTTAGCGCTACTCAACTCAGCACCGCTAAAATTTGCCCGCACCAGTAAAGCATGACTCAAATCGGCTCTAGCCAAATTTACCCCTGCAAGGTTTGCACCCCTGAGGTTATCGCCAGAGAGGTCTGCACTACTGAGGTCTGGCTCAACTTGCTCATTTTGATTTCGCCATTCCAGCCAAATAACTGCACCAGCTTTCAGTAAAGCCAAATGCTCTCGATTCGCCATTGTTGCTCCTTTACTCCTGACGACCCTGGGGATTTGTCCGACCTGTAACACTTTCAATTGCAGCTAATGCACCAGCTGCACCGGCAAGAATATCTCTTTCTTGTCCGCCTAAATATAACCTGCCAAAGCTACCAACAGCTTGTACTTCTAAGATATTAATCGATGCAGCTTTTTCGGCTTCATTCGCCGCCAGCGCCGCATAAGCAGCCGGCTCAACTTCTAACACATAGAGAGTTTGACCAGCTAATAAGAGTTGTCCCCGGCGGGTACGATTAATTAGTTGGGTTTGATATGCATCAATATTGCGGATAATTTGGCTAGAAACAACCCGAGGCTTTATACATTCCTCTCTTCTAACACCTAAAGCTGCCAAAATTGCTTGACCTGCCGATCGCGTTTCTCCTTGAGAGCTAGAATGAACTTCTAAAAGGCCATAAAGTCTTTCAACTACCTGGACTCCCGGACGCACAGAAGCAGACTTCAAGGCGATATCGGTAATTTTATTAATTTCAATCCCCGGAGAAATTTCCACCCATAGCGATGTATCCCCAGGTAATGGTAAGAAACCTTGAGCTACTGTTCCCATGTATGCTGCATGTTGAGGTTGCAGGTTGTCGAGAAATACGAAACTGCGTAGTTCTATTCCCAAGGTATTGCGCTCCAATCATGGGGGTAAATGTAATCTGTTGCAATATATGAGTGTGATATTAATAAGGGATTGGAGTCAACCCCTGGGGGGAATTCAAAATTGCCCCTCATCAGAAAAACCCAAAACTAAATCAGTAACCACGCAAAATTAATTACAGTCATTGCGAGCGCAGCAAAGCAATCTCAACCCTTGCGATTGCTTCATTACGCTCCGCTCCATTCGCAATGACATTGTGTAATTAATTTTGTTTAACTACTTATCAAAATCTATCTTTCCCATGCCCAATGCCCCATGCCCCATGCCCTTTTTACAATTAAACTATATGCGCTAGTACCTGAGATTTACCCAATTCGCTGACTAAACGATGTGCTTGGTGTTTGTAGAGGGGAAACTGTAACGTTGCTGGTAGTTGCTTCATCAGGGTTCTGGCTGTCTGCATATCGCAACCAGAAACTCGCGCCATGACTGCTGCACCTTCAAAGGCGGCTTCTGGGGAAAAAGCTGATTCGACGCGGACTAGCAATTGGGGAGGTGCTAAACTTCCTCGTTCCACTCGCTGTAATCCTGCAATAGTTGCTAAAACAATTAGGCGATCGCCTACTGCTAACCTGATATCATCGGAGGGCATAAACTTCGGGATTTGCTGGGTAGCTTTGACATGGAGAATCGGTACTATGCCATAACCATAAGCAATTTCCCCTAGCAATTTGCCATTGAGGGTATCATTAGTTTCGATTTGGTAGTCTGTGACTAATGTCGTTTGGTTGTTGAGGCGAAACAGATTCAGGACATTTTCCCCAAACGCCGCCGCCACAAATGCTTCCGCAGCCAAGGCATAAACACCTAAAACTCGAGCATAAGGTAGTAATTTCGCGACATTTTCGCTAAAACGGGGGTCTAAAGTGCGGATGACTAAATTAGCTGTAGGATTGCTAGCATGGGTCATTAATGCAATTTCTAAGTTTGCTACCTCATCATCAGTAACGACAAGCACGCTTTTAGCTGTATTCAGATTAACTTTACTGAGGGCATTTTTGATATTGCCCTGAATTAACGGCAAGGTGGATAATGTACCAGGGTCAATTTCATTAGCAGTCACACCTACTAATGGTTGCTTGAGTTCTTGTAATAGCTGCGCTACACGTTGACCAACTCTCCCTAAACCAATTAATACTACATGGTCTGCTTTAGGAATTGCCAGACGACGCTGGGAAAATTGAAATTTAGCGGCTAATACTCGTTCTGTCATTACAGCGTAGAGAATACCGACAAACACCGTACCCGCTACAGTTTGACTGATGCTAAATAAATGCAACCACCAAGGAATTTTAAAGGGTAATTGTAGCTGTCCAAATAAATTGTCATAGCCGCCAATACTCAAAACTAAAGAGACATTTAACGCATCTTGAAAACTGAGTTGGGGATATTGCAATTTATAGAGTAAAGTTCCACATAAAAACAGACTTACCATAAACATCCCGCCAACTAATACTACACGGCGGATTTGGCTACTTTCCTCCCAAAACTGCAGCAGCGCATGGCGGATATTTTGCCACTTCATCGCAGTCATCATGGTAGGTAGAAATTGCTGGCGACTGCTTGCAGGTTGTATTGAGCGATTTGTGAGGGGATCGTTGACTTCAATATAAGCAATAGTATCGCCTGGCAATACTTGAGTATTTGGTTCCCATTTGTGAAATGCTTTAGGTAGGGGGTTTCCAGCTTTAGCATGAGCTAAAATCCGGCGATGGGCTGTATTAATTTCTGATAATAAGGAATGTTTAGCCCAAGGATGGGAAGCATCTATCTGGGTTCTAAATACTCTCAGCAAATGATTTTCTAAGGTGAAAAAGCTTCTGGTTTCGCTGCTTAAGGCTGCAAGGGCAAAGCTTTTAGCTGGTAATTGCGTAGCTTCAAAGGCGACAAAATTACCCAGATTGTGGCTGAGTAACTCATTGAGATTTTCTTGCGCGGAACGAATAACTAAGCGAATTTGGGGATTAAGCGATCGCGCGGCAAAGGCGGCAGCTATATTCACGCGCTCATTACTAGTTACAATTAGAATGGCTCGACAATTTCTAATTCCTGCTTGCTCTAATATCTTCGGTTGGCGACAATCACCAACGATTAAATCATCTACTAAATCCGGTAAGTCGGGAATTTCCCAGCGTTGATTAGTGGCGATTTCAATAGCATTTACTTTTGCGCCAAACTCTTTGAGGACAGATACGCAATATTGCCCCAAGTTTCCTAGTCCACAAACTAAAAAGAAGTTGGCATCTATCGTAGTATTTTGTCCCATAATTAATGTTGATTGGGCAAAAGTTCTGACTAGTTAAATATTAATATGCAGCTAACAGTGCTTGCTTAAAATCTGCTGCACTTTTAAAATAAATCTCCGGCTTTTCTACTAACGCTAAATCAATCACCTCTGCTAACTTGGGCGGGATACTTGCGTCACGTTGACGAATGGGGACAGGATCATTTTGCAACACTGCTAAGAATGGGTCATTACCGCTAAAATTACGTGGATAAGCTCCTGTCAACATATTATAAAGACAAGCCGCAGTTGCCCAAATATCTACATCTGGTTGCACATATTTAAAATTTAACAATTGCTGTCTGGGGAGAAATACAGGAGTTCCGGCTTTAGTTCCTGTCATAGTTTGACCACTTAAACCAGCTAAATCAAAAGCTTTTGCTAAACCGTAATCTCCGATTTTGGCGGTGAGTTTACCATCATTGTAGGTGAGGAAAATATTACTTGGTTTTAAATCGCGGTGAACTAATCCCCTACCTTTACCAAAGCCGCCATCTTTTAATTTCACATAAGGGATTTCTGCATTGTGGCTATATTCCAAACCGTTGAGAACTTGCAGAATAATTGGAATAGCAATATCAACAGTTAATTTCCCACCTTGTTGTTGCATTAAATCCCAAACAGTACCACCAGAGCAATATTCCATTGTAAAAAAGAAGATGCCTTCAAAAAAGCCATAATCGATAACTTGCACTACATTGGGATGTTGCAAAGCTTTGGTATTTTCTGTTTCCCGTAAAAACCTTTGAACAGCATTTTCATTGGCTGCGATCGCAGGTAACATGACTTTCAAAGCAATAAACTTACCAGAATCATGATGCTGTGCTAAATAAACCTCACCAAAACCACCTTTTCCTAATATTTTGATGAGATTGTAACCTTGGATAACTCGCAAATTCTCATTACCATCTACCGCTAAACCTAGCCAGCGTTTAATCAGTTCTAAAAAATTTGGTGTTTGGCTGCAAACTTGATCAGTTTTAACTGTTTGGGCAACAAAGTTAGGAATAATAATTTCTTCAGGATTATCAATATTAAGCGTAAAAATAGTATTACCGAGTTTAATGTCATCTCCTGAGCGCAAATCATACTCTGGAAATGTTAATTTCGCTGCTTCTTCTGGCGTTTGATCCGGTTGACGCTGACCGATTTTTTCATTATTGACGTAAGTACCGTTTTTACTGCCAAAATCTCGAATCCTAATTGCTGGCGGGTTAATATCTAACAGACAATGAAAGCGCGAAATAGTCCGATGTTCTGCATCATCTGGTAACAAGATATTGCATTCATTGCTTCTGCCAATAATACAAATAGTGCGGGTATCAAAAGTATATTGTTTACCGGGAAGTTTGCCTTGAGTAATAGTGAGAGTAACTTTAGCAGGCATTTATATTGTGGTATATATTTTTGAGATCAGTATATTTGATGTAGGGTGTGTTGTCGCGAAGCGCAACGCACCTTAAATTTTTCGCTCCCAGCAGCAATTGACGGTGCGTTAGCCTACGGCATAACACACCCTACATTTTATACCGCTAAAGGTGGATTTTCTTCACCGAAATTAGCCACTTCTACAAAACGTGTAACCGCCAAAGTTTTTCTATTACTTTTAATTCTTTCAATTTCATGTAGGGTTTCTGCAGTGAGGTAAATCTCACCACATTCAGGACAATTGATAACAGGAATATTTTCAATTACTAGTAAATCCTTACCTTGGCCATAAGTCCTGGATACTTTACGAATATTTACTCTTTCGTTGTCACAAAAGTCACATTTCATATAATATTTTTTCGTCTTATATAAGACAATGCAATTTTAGGATTTGCGATCGCTTTTGAGCAAGTCTTTGATTTGTGCTTCTGCGTGGAGCAATATGTCGTAGGGGCAGGGCACCAGTAGATTATTATATATACCAGAAGATTGTGGATGCTGTGCCCCTACTGCTACAAAATTAAACCGAAAATAGGGAGAATGACCAGTGCCAGGTATCGGAAACCTACAACCCGCAAGACTTTGTGGAAAATGAAGGGTTTATAAATATTTAAAATTATCTGTAAGCTTTATATATTACACTTTACAAGTCTCGACGCAAGAGAAGAGACCCAAAAAAACCCAACCAACGCCACCCCAAACCCCCACCCCTCCCCAGGGAGGTGGGCTACTGGTGCTGTGAGGTCAAAAGTAAGGTCGTTGTAGTACATCCACTTTCCGTCCTTTCTCCAGCCAACTGAGTCAGCGAAGGCTCGCCATATTTCTTCGTTATATTCTCTGGTTCCAGCCAGACTTTGATAAATGCGCTTTTGCACAGAGAAACCAAAGCGACCGTTGCTGTATTTTACCCATAACTGGTCTATAGTACGCAGGTCTTTGCAAGGAAAGTTATCAATATGTTCAATATCAAGCCAGCCTTCCTTTTCTCTCGCCGCTACAGCTAACATAACTCGCCCTGTTTCTTCATCCGCTTTTTGCCACTCCCCTGCTGTCAGTAAGTCACGCAGTCTCGTGTAGTCCATCCCCACAGCAGATTTGAGACTGTCAACTTCCAATTTGGGATTGATTAATTCTAACCATTCCCCCACTGTCTGAGGCCGTTCTTCCACATTCAACGCCATCCCCTTGAGAATCGCTTCATTAACTCTATCGCTAATCGCTAAATTAAATTGCTGTGGCGGGTGTAAAGGTATACCAGTTTTGCGAAAATTAGCTGGTAAAGGAACTTCCGCAGTGAGCAAACTATATAAAGTTCCAGCTAAAGCATAAACATCTGTGTAAGCACCAAAATTTCCCCGTCTTTCATACTGTTCAATGGGTGCATAACCTTCAGTTCTGGCATTAGTCATACTACCAGTTTTACCGCCTTGAAACTCACGGGTTAACCCAAAGTCAATTAATACAGCTTCTTGTGTATCGCGTCGCAATAAAATATTGTTGGGCTTAATATCTCGATGTAAAAATCCTTTGGCGTGGACATATTCTAAAGCTTGTCCAATTTGGTTAATGTACTTTAGCGCTTCTGCTTCTGATAATTGTCCGCGTTCATCAATATATTTAGCTAAATCTTGCCCATCAATATACTCCATTACCATTCCCCAAAGTTCACCTTCTTTGATGACTTCGTTGACTTTCACAATATGGGGATGACTACATTGGGCTAAACGTAGGGCTTCGTTGACAAATTTTACCTGTTGTGAGTCAAAGTCTGCTTTTGCTTGTTGGATGTGATTCAGGGTTTTGATGACAAATAATTTACCTGTGGTTTGTTCAATGGCGCTGTAAGTAATACCAAAACCACCGCCACCAAGGACTTTTTGCACAATAAAGCGTCCGTTTTGCAGTGATTGATTGGGTGTTCAAAATTGCATAGGTGGATTTGGTACGGTTTAGGGCTGTTTTTTACGTGGTATTGTAGCGTTATTCTATTATGCGTGGAATAGCTGATTTTAAGTATATTGATATAAGGCTGAGATTCTAAATCGATACCTGTGGTAGCGTTGCATATTTACAGGATGATTTGTCTAACGCAGAGATGTAGGGAGAATCATTTACTCAACGCTGTGGCGAAGGTGCGTTACGGCAAAATCTATATTTACGTGGGGTTGCAAAGATTCTCGCTGCCGTAACACACCCTACGTTTATCATAATTTGGGGGAGCGATCGCACTTTATATTGATGGTATAACGCTTTTTTTGAGATATTTTAGCAGGTGCGTTACGGCAGAACCTAGATATACGTGGGGTTGCAAAGATTTTCGCTGCCGTAACACACCCTACGTTTATCACAATATGGGGGAGCGATCGCACTTTAAAAAGCAGCTTTGGTTACCAACGAGCGCTCATCCATAGAGAACATCGGTTCCTTCATAACCAACGTGATCGGGTTGTCTATCAATGAGCGCTCATCCATAGAGAACATCGGTTCCTTCATGACCAACGTGATCGGGTTGTCTATCAATGAGCGCTCATCCATAGAGAACATTGGTTCCTTCATGACCAACGTGATCGGGTTGTCTATCAATGAGCGCTCCTTCGTTGAGAAGGAGCGCTCATTTGTGACGAACGAGATTTATCTGGTTTTGTGTTTGTTGATTTTTACAGGAGATTTGAAGCCAACGGTGCAGATCCCCGACTTCTCCAAGAAGTCGGGGATCTCATTACCCCTCGTTACGAATTACAAATTCTCCCAATGCTGCTACCAGCTTATCAATATGCGTTGCTTGATGGGTTGCCATTGCAGATATGCGAATGCGGCTGGTGGGGACGGTGGGGGGACGAATGGCTGGGGCAAAAATCCCCGCCTCTTGTAAAGACTTACCTACTGCTAATGCGGCTGTGGCGCTGGGCAATTGAAAACATAATATAGGTGATGCTGAAGGTAGTAATTTTAATTCAGCTACCTGTTGTTGCATTAACTTTTTTAAATAATCGACATTCGCCCATAATTGGGTGCGGCGTTGTGGTTCTTGCTGTACTATCTCAATGGCGGTTAAGGCGGCGGCTGTGTCTGCGGGTGAAAGGGCTGTGGTGTAAATCCAAGTGGGGGCGCGATTGCGTAGAAAGTCAATTAAGGTGGCACTGCCGGCGACATATCCGCCTAAACTACCTAAAGCTTTACTCAATGTGCCAATTTGGATTAATTGCTTACCTGTACAACCAAAGTGTTCTACACACCCTGCGCCAGTTTTACCTAGTACGCCAGTGGCGTGGGCTTCATCCACTAGCAGCATACAGCTAAATTCATCAGCTAAATCTAATAGTTCTGGCAAAGGACATAAATCACCATCCATACTAAAAACGCTATCGGTGAGGATTAAACAGCGTCGGTAATTTTGTCTATTTTCAATTAACTGATTTTTTAAAGCTGTGATATCACAGTGGGGATATTCAATTACTACCGCACCACTGAGGATTGCGCCATTTTTCAGGCTGGAATGATTGTACTGGTCTGAGAGAATTAAATCGCGCTTACCTACCAAAGCTGCGATCGCACCTAAATTGGCTAAATAGCCGGAACTAAATACTATAGCATCTTCTGTTTGTTTTAAAGATGCGATCGCACTTTCTAATTGTCTATGTAATTCTCGATGTCCACTAAGTAGTCGAGAACCTGTGCTTCCTGTGCCAAATTCTTGAGTAGCTACAACCCCGGCTTCAATTAAGCGCCGATCCCCGGCTAATCCTAAATAGTCATTGCTGGCAAAATTAATTACTTCTCGCCCCCCTAGTAACACAGTAGCACCGGGAGTTCCATTGATTGTTTGTACTGAGCGATACCAATCGGCCTTACGAATTGTTGTTAAAGACTGCTCTAGCCAAGCATAAGGATCTGTCACCATATTTAACACTCAGTACTTACAATTTAGCACTCAGCTTGACTGCTCAGATGTGCGATCGCTTGTTTAATCCAGTCTTCCACATAAGCGTCTTTGGGCAGTCCAATGTCTTCGCTAACGACGTGCAAAGCGTGGCTGACTTCGTGGGGGGTATAGCCCAAAGCAAAGAGAGTCATTTGCACTTCTTCGAGAATACCTGGTGCTGGCCCGCCTGTGGCGACGAAGAAACCCGCTGATTTACGCCATTCGATTAGTTTGCTTTTCAGTTCTAAACAAATGCGTTCAGCGGTTTTCTTGCCAACACCAGGGGCTTGAATGAGAATTTGGATATTCGCAGCGATAATTGCTTGGACTAAATCGGGTAGTTCCAAGGTGTCTAATAAAGTAATCGCTAACGCTGCACCAATCCCACTGACGCTTTGCAAGTGGCGGAATAAGTCTCGTTCTGCTGGGGAAGCAAAGCCATACAACAAGGGTACTTCTTCCCGGACTTGGTAGTGGGTAAAGATTTGCACCATTCCTCCCGACTCCGGCAAAGACTTAGTCAGCCGTTGGGGAATTTGCAAATCATACCCGATGTTATTCACCTCAAGGGTCAGAATAACGCGATTATTACCAATTGTTTGAACACCAGCTACGATACCTTTGAGATAACTAATCATTCTAAAAATCCAAAATATTTTAGTCCTTCCAGAATGCCACCTGCACAAAAATTTTGTGCGAGGTAACGGTAATTAGCGGGATACTGATTGTGCCACTGAAGTAACTCAGGGCGGGCATTCCCGACGATAATCCCCCGTTCGTTGCCTACAGCGAATAAAGCAATATCATTACCTGAATCACCACAGACAACAGTTTGTTCGGCTGCAAATTTCCACTTTTGACGTAAAAATTGCATTGCCTGACCTTTATCGCTGGTTAGGGGAACAATGTCAAGATCAATTCCACTGCTGTAGATTAACTTTATCTGTAAATTATGTTTTTGCAACTGTAGCTCAAGTTGCGATAAAATACCAGGTGCTACTGCTTGTTCTAAGAAAAAGCTGACTTTAAAGGGACGCTGTTCGGAATCTGGTTGCAAAATTAACTCAGGATATTTTTCAGTTACCGATAATACTACATTGCGCTCCCAATTCTGCGAAAGAATTTCTGACCAACCAGCATCAGGGTTATCACTACCATCGAGGTAAATTTCTGTACCCACAGAAAGGACGAGGGCATCTGGTGGCATTAAGTTTTTTTCAATTTGCAATTCTCGGTATAATTTTGGCGATCGCCCTGTAGCATAGACAATTTTAGTACCGTAGGCTTGGCGATGTTGCTCTAAGCGATCGCTTAATTCTACAAGTGCCTCGTCATTGCCGACAAAGGTATGGTCTAAATCAGTTACAAATAAAAAACTAGTCACAGCAACTCCTTGAGTGAGATTTTCCACCAACAACTAAGCTAAAACATAAGGGACTGTGAAGAAAAAAAATATCTATCGTTTTCCGTACTTTTGGCGCTGATGTGGGATGCGTTACTTCCACGCCAAATTAGATCCCCGACTTTTTGCAAAAGTCGGGGATCTGGGCCAAGGCGCAATACACTTGGGTTAAGCTCATTAGCCATTGATTTGTCATACCAATTTGAAAAAAGAATGCGACAGATAGTAGGGGCAAGGCATTGCCCAGTGGTGTTAACTTCACGTGAAACCCGCTTTGTAGCTAGGTTTTCGCCCTCACCCCCAACCCCTCTCCCGGCGGGAGAGGGGAGCAAGAGATTTAATTCCCCTTCTCCCCCAGGAGAAGGGGTTAGGGGATGAGGGCGCGAGGTATTTGTACAACGCCCGCCCTATATAGCTTTTAGCTTAAGTTGACACAGGTGGGCTCGCAAACATTATTTGAATTGGCATCACTTATTAAAGAAGCCAGAAGAATTGGGGGATTCTCCCCCAAACCCCCGATTGGGTGACGGTTGCGTCCCCCAAACCCCCTCCAAAATTATTGTTCGGTTTTTTGTTGAGTAACTAGTTTTTTGGTTTTGTGATCAATTAATTTTCTTAACTGAACTGTATTTGCTTATATTCAGGACTTACGCAAGCAAAATTTGTCATTGCGACCGTAACGAAGTGTAGGGAAGCAATCCCAGAATATCAGGCAATACTGCTCGGTTAAGGATTTTCAACTCGGAATTTGGTTTGGGGAAAAGGTGAAAGGGTAAGGGTTAAAGGTTTTTTCTTGCCCCTTTTCCCCTTCCCCTTTTCCCCTTAACCGACAAGTATTGGAATATCAGGCGATTACGTCGCTTTGCTCGTAATGACATAATTACGTGACTTTTGCGTAAGTCCTAATAAGTAACCACGCAAAATTAATTACAGTCATTGCGAGCGCAGCGTAAAGCCTTCGGCATAGCTTCGCTTAACGCGTAGCGTCTCGAAGAGAAGCAATCTCAACCCTTGCGATTGCTTCATTCCGCTCCGCTCCATTCGCAATGACATTTTGTAATTAATTTTGTTTAACTACTTATTGATCAAAATTGAGCGCAGAGACTATTATCCCAAAAACAACTTGTAGGCGGGGTTCTTGTTTTCATCCCAATACTGGTAACCAAGGGTATCCAAAAATGCTTGCCACTCTGCCATCTCTTGCGGTGGAACTTGGATACCGACAACAATTTTTCCGTAGTCTGCTCCATTATTGCGGTAGTGGAACATACTAATATTCCAGTTAGGACTCATGGAACCGACGAATTTCATTAACGCCCCTGGGCGTTCGGGGAACTCAAAGCGGTAGAGTAATTCATGTTCTGCTAGGGGTGAATGTCCGCCTACCATGTGGCGTAGATGCAGTTTTGTCAGTTCGTCGTCGGTGAGGTCGAGGGTTTGAAAACCGCAACTCTCAATAGTTTCTCGCATCTTCACCGCATCGGCACGGTTTTGAACTTGCAAGCCGACAAAAATATGTGCTTCTTGGGCGCTGGCAATGCGATAGTTAAACTCAGTTAAATTACGATTGCCGATACATTCACAAAATTTCCGCAGACTTCCCTGTTCTTCGGGGATGGTGACTGCAAAAATAGCTTCGCGACGTTCCCCCAGTTCGGCGCGTTCCGCGACAAAGCGCAAACGGTCGAAGTTCATGTTCGCACCGCAAGCCACAGCAACTAAAGTTTGTCCTTCGATTTGTTCTCGTTCCGCGTAGGCTTTAGCAGCTGCGATCGCCAATGCTCCCGCTGGTTCTAAAATGGAACGGGTATCTTCAAATACATCTTTAATCGCCGCGCAGGTATCATCGGTATCTACCAAGATGATTTCATCTACATATTGCTGACACAGGTGAAAGGTTTCTTCCCCCACTTCCCGCACTGCTACGCCATCAGCAAATAAACCCACCTGAGATAATCTCACCCGCTTTCCAGCTTTCAGCGATTGACTCATTGCATCCGCATCCACTGGTTCCACACCAATGATTTTGATTTCTGGACGCAACCGCTTCACATAAGCCGCAATTCCCGCAATCAACCCACCACCACCAATCGCCACAAAAATTGCATGGATGGGTTGTTGATATTGCCGTAAAATTTCCATACCAATTGTACCCTGTCCGGCTATGACATCGGGATCATCAAAGGGGTGAATGAAGGTAAGTCCCTTTTCGGCTTCTAGTTGCCGGGCATAAGCATAGGCATCATCGTAGGTATTACCATGTAATACCACGTGTCCACCTCTGGCTTTAACTGCATCCACCTTTACCTGGGGTGTGGTTACTGGCATGACAATAATCGCTTGCGTTCCCAAGCGGCTAGCAGATAAAGCGACACCTTGGGCATGGTTGCCGGCGGATGCGGCAATCACACCTTGCTTTAATAAATCTGATGGCAGGTTTACCATCTTGTTATAAGCGCCACGCAGCTTAAAAGAAAATACTGATTGCATATCTTCCCGCTTCAGCAATAGCTGATTATTCAGTCTGCGAGACAGATTTGGCGCATACTCTAAAGGTGTTTCCTGGGCAACATCATATACACGGGCAGTGAGAATTTGAACCAGGTAGTCACAATACATGAGCGTCAAGGGGGTAGCAGATGCCGGATGGAGAATAATTGTACGCTAATTTTGGGGCATTGGGCATTGGGCATTGATGAGGCTTTTAGCTTTGGTGGTGATTGAATTAGGACTTAGGGACTTCCAAATAAAAAAATATCCCAGTATGTATTGTGGGGTGGACATCTTGTCCGCCCAGTTTATGTGGCGGGCAAGATGCCCGCCCCACAAGATGGAATAATTTATTTCTGGGAAATCCCTTATGCCAATTGCAACCGAGAATGCAATTAACGCGTAGGGGCAATGCCGTGCCCCTACGTGTCAACTTAACCTGAAACCCGCTCTTGTGCAAGGTTTTGCCCTCACCCCCAGCCCCTCTCCCGGCGGGAGAGGGGAGCAAGAGATTTAATTCCCCTTCTCCCTGAGGGAGAAGGGGTTAGGGGATGAGGGCGAGGGTATTTGTACAGGGCATTGCCTTGCCCTCTACAATCAATATATTGATGTGTCGCAAACATTAAGGTATGGGCACGGCACCAGTAAGATAATTTGGTATACCACAAGATTGTGGATGCCGTGCCCCTACAAAGACTTTATTTGTCGCAAACATTATTTAAATTGGTATCAGTCAGTGGAAATCAACCCAACTATGTTAAAAACATAAATCGGCTTGAAATCCTTACCAATGACAAATGACCAATGACCATTTAAAGTGGTATGCAGCAAGGAACTACAATACATCCACCCTCAGCTTTGGTTTGGAGAGTTTTAGCGGCTATTTTACATGATTGAAATCGCTGGGGAGCTGTTTTGATAGCCGTCATCAAGTCTTGATTAATTAGAATGTGCTTTACGTAGTCTGAGCAAGATTCGCTTCCATATAGCAAGCGATGGGGACAGGAGAAACCTTTGCGCGGGGAAAGATGTTTTTGATATATATTCAAAGATGCGATCGCAGCCTGGGTAGCCAAAGTTTCCATCGTACTAACTGCCATAAAACCAGCCGAATCAGAAACTACGATTTAATCTTGTACTTCAGTTAGCAATGATCACTCTATCAAAAGGTTTAACTTCAAAATTCCTGAGAGGCGGGGGAAAGGGTAAGGGGTAAAGGGGAAGGGTTTTAAACCTTTACCCTTTTCCCCTTACCCATTAATTGCCTCGGTGCGTTGCGCTACGCGACAACACACCCTACATTTAACTTTAGACAAAATCTCAATATTAATTAACTCTCAAAAACAATGATACCAGCAATCATTGCCTTTCTCATGATTGGCATAGTTATCACCGCAATTTTAATCAGTCCCCTGTTAATTAAACAACGACGCAAACGTTTAAAATCTCGTCCTTTTCCACCTCTATGGAATGCCATTATTGAAAATAATCTGCCGATTTATCTCCAACTTTCACCCCCAGAACGCAGACGACTTCAGGGACATATTCAAGTCTTCTTAACCGAAAAACAATTCATTGGCTGTAAAGGATTACAAGTCACAGAAGAAATGAAAATAACTATTGCATCTGTGGCTTGTTTGCTATTACTCAATGAACGAGGTGAATACTTCTCAAAATTGCGTTCAATTTTAGTTTATCCCAGCGCTTATTTAGTAACTGAAACCGTCGCTACGGGAGAGTATGTAGTCGAAGAAAGGCGAGAAGCCAGATTAGGTGAATCTTGGAGTCGCGATCAAGTGGTACTTTCTTGGGAACAGGTGCAACAAGATACGCAAAACTGGCAAGATGGACATAATGTAGTGCTGCATGAATTTGCCCATCAATTAGATCAAGAAGATGGTGACACCCAAGGTGTACCGATTTTACCAAATAAATCAGATTACCCAATTTGGGCACAGGTAATGACAGCAGAATATCAACAACTCTGCAATGATGTGCAGCAAGGTGTGAAAACTGTGATTAATAGCTATGGTGCAACTAATCCTGCTGAGTTTTTCGCAGTCGCCACAGAAACCTTTTTTGAGAAGCCTCATCAGTTGTTACACCAGCATCCGCGATTATATGAGTTACTGCAACGTTACTATGAAGTTAATCCTCGGCAATGGGGATTTAAGGATTGATAAATGAAAAACTCCACCCACAAGGGGATGGAGTTTTTGGGCATGGGGAATCGGGCATGGGGCATGGGAAAGAACATACCAATGCCCAATGCCCAATGCCCCATTCTCTAGCATTCAGCACTCAGAACTGTTTGGGCTGCAGATATAGCAGTTGCGATCGCATTCTCAATGGCAATATCTTTCTTGGGGAAGATGATATCTTCAGAAACAGTACGTTGAGCAACTACAGCGCACACAGCAGCAGCAGCAAATTGGTAAACTCCTGCCATTTTAAATAGTGTGCCGCATTCCATTTCATAGTTCAAGATATTTAAGTGGCGATATTCTTCGGTAATTCCTTGTAGCGATCGCATTAAATATGGATTAGCTGAATCTATGCGTTCTTGTCCTTCATAAAAGGTATCGACTGATGCTGTAATTCCTAAATGATGCTCAAAACCTAATTTTTGTGCTGCTTTGACTAAAGCAACTGTGAGAAACGGATCGGCTGCGGCTGGATACTCGATAGGTGCAATATCATTAGCTGCACCTTGGCGACACAATGCGGCATTACTAATCACAATACTACCAACAGCTACATGAGGTTGAATTGAGCCGCAAGTACCAATGCGAATAATTTGCCGGATTCCTACCTGGACTAATTCATTAACTACAATACTTAAGGAAGGCGCACCCATGCCACTAGTCGCTGATAAGATAGGGCAACCATTGGCTAAATATCCTAAATAACTATTCAGCCCCCGATTATCTGATAATAATTTCACATTTTGCAAATGATTTTGGGCGATTAGAGATGCACGTTCCGGATCGCCAGATAACAGCGCTAATGTGGGCGGTTTTGCACCCAAATCCGCTTGTTCAAAGCCAATGTGGTAAAAGCGTTTACTGCACATAAGGCAACAGAATTCAGTTCAGAATCATCTTATACCAATTTGCAAACAGAATGGGACAGATGGTAGGGGCAAGGCATATTGGTGTCAACTTAACGTGAAACCCGCTTTGTAAGTAACCACGCAAAATTAATTACAGTCATTGCGAGCGCAGCGAAGCAATCTCAACCCTTGCGATTGCTTCATTCCGCTCCGCTCCATTCGCAATGACATTGTGTAATTAATTTTGTTTAACTACTTAGCTAGGTTTTCGCCCTCACCCCCAACCCCTCTCCCACCGGGAGAGGGGAGCAAGAGATTTAATTCCCCTTCTCCTGGGGGAGAAGGGGTTAGGGGATGAGGGCGAAAGTTTTGTACAACGCCCGCCCTATATCGCTTTTAGCTTAAGTTGACACATAAGGGCACATTGGTGTCAACTAACGTGAAACCCGCTTTGTAGCTAGGTTTCGCCCTCACCCCCAACCCCTCTCCCGGTGGGAGAGGGGAGCAAGAGATTTAGTTCCCCTTCTCCCCCAGGAGAAGGGGTTAGGGGATGAGGGCGCGAGGTATTTGTACAACGCCTGCCCTATATAGCTTTTAGCGGTAAGTTTTGTCCCTTTCCCCCTTTCTCCCTTTCCCTTTCCCCTTCTTAATGCGAGTTCTATTGTTTAATTAATTTCTAAAATATATACATCATTATCAAAACTATTATTACCTGCAGAAGTATCAATCCATAAGCCACCATACACAATCATTTGATGATTAAATTGAATAGTTGAGTGACCAAATCTTGGAGGAGGAAATTTACCTGCTATTTCTGGAACAGTGTAAGTATAAGTGCCAGAATTAGCTGCTGATATATCAGGCATATTTAATAATACGACATCGCCAATCGTTACATGGCTAATACCATTACCGGGTGACATTCCCGCAAATAAAACGAGGTGATCTGCAAATTCTCCATAGCCATGAATTGTGCGCCAAGGAATTGCATTTTCATCATCATATTCTTCATATTCATCATAATCATCTTCATCATCATCAGGGAATAAAATGTTGTATGTATAGTTTTCTATGCCTTCTACTTGGGCTTGTTGCCACTGAAAGTTTGATATATTTTCATTCTCTAAATCTGGAATTTCTAAAGTGAAGATATCTAAGCAAAATCCCCCGTAAGCAGCGTCTCCCAGAAATTTAACTAAGGTGTTACCGCGAATTTTTAAACCTGCTAAAGCCGCGCTAGAAGATTTTTCTGGTGAGATATTTAGCCACTGCATTTTAGTCAGGTCGAGAATATGTAGTTCATCTCTGGCAGTGTAAATATCATAAGAACCACCATCAATAAATAATTTATCTTGAAATATGACTGCACTATGATGACAACGTGCGTCTGGTGGAGTTCCCTGGGGGATAATTTCTGACCATTGCCAAGTTTTGAGATTGAGAATGTGAAGGGCAACATCACTAAAAATATAGCCGCCATCTTGTGATGTTTCATATCCTCCCCATACCAGCATTTTATCCTCATATAAAACGGCAGTATGAAAGCTTCTATTGGCAGGAATATTTCCCGAAACTTGAGGTTGTGTCCAAGTCCAAGATTCTAAATCAAGCAAGTGAACATCACATAAAGTTTCAGATGTATCGTTCTTTTCTCCACCAAAAATAATCATGGAATTTTGATATGTAATGGCAGAATGACCGTATCTAGGTTGAGGTAATTCACCCAAAATCTGAGGCTGTTTCCAAATAAATTGTGGGGGTTGTAATTTCATAAGTTTATATGCTTTGCAATTCTTGTAAAAGTTCAGTGCTAATAGGTGATGTTGCCAAAATTGGATGCTTAATACCTCCCCAAATACTTCCTGTGCGGAGACGATGTAAGGCTAATATCTCTGGAATTTGAGGAGAAATTATAACTTGCGGTGGTGCCAGTTGACCAAGCGATCGCGCCCTTTGATAATGATATGACTGTGATAACACCTCATCTAGTTGTTGAGCCAGGATTTCTGGTGTTGCTGGTGCTGAATCGAGTAATAAAATATACTGTGCTGGCTCGGCAAGACTGACTAAGCTTTTAAAACAGCCTTCTGGTAAATTCATGCTATGCAACGCATCATGGACAAAGTTAGATTGCAACTTCTCCCCCACCAAATCGCTGACAGCTTGATGTCTTCCCAGAAACTCTAAACAGGGGGTTTGGCGATAGTAATGCGTCACCCGGATGCGATCGCCTATGCGATAACGATACAAACCGCCTTTCTGTGACAAAATTATGGTGTATTCTTCTCCCTGTTGGAGTTCGTGTAAACGATACACCGAACCGCTATTATCCTCAAACTCAAAAAACACTTCATCCAGAACCGGAACATAACCCCCAGCCGCAATTAAGGGAATCGTCATCGGTGCTTCGGTGGCTAGTAGTCCTTTCCCTTGAAGCAACACCCCCGGAAACTGCGATCGCAATCCTTTGGCTTGATCGGCGGCGTTGGCGCTATCCCAGCAAGAAATCAGCTTTAAATCTGTCCATAGTTGCGTCCAAGGTATCGGATTTTCGCCCAGAAGTTGCAAGCGCTTGCGCGATATTTTATTGTGTAATTCTTGTTGTAATAATGCTTGATTTTCTTGGATGTATTTTAAATGTACTTGCAGAAAGCTCGGACTCCAAATCGAAATAATTTCTAATTTTTCTGATTGTAATAAAGCCAACGCTAGTTGATGTTTAAATTCTTGGGCGTTGTGTAGGCGATTGAGGTTAGTTGGCATGACTAACCAAGGACGCAGCAACCACCGCAACCAGCCATCTAAATAATCTAAGTCGTCTTGTAAAGATGTGGAATCCGTGACATTTAATTGCGGCGATATACAAGCGTAAATTTTACCAGTAGAAAATCTCGGGCCATGTTTAATTAAATCATAAGCCCACACACAAAACATTTGATTAAATGAGCGTCGTAAAGACAAAGTATAAGGAATCCATTTTATCGCCCCACTACTGCCTGAGGTTTTTTCATAAAATAAAATTGGTTCGGTAGTTAAGGGTATTTGCTGACGCTTTTGATGTCCTAAAATCCAAGGTGCCAACGCATCATAATCAACAATTGGCACATCTTGCCAATCGGCTACAGAGCGAATTTTTAAGGCTTTGCCATAGTCGCTAGCAATCAGGCGATCGCAAATTTCTTGCTGTACAGATAGCTGTGTTAATTCTGGAGCAACTAATGCTTGTTCAAATCGTTGGTAAGTATTGGCAAATAGTTGCCCAAAACCTTGAATAATCGGGCGCATAGTCACAATTAAAGTTATCTAATTAACTAGATGTTAGCGTATAAATAACTGCTTGTATTGATATTTACTTATAAATTCAAACCCCCTATAAACAATGTAGTACCCGCTATAAATTAGACCAATTCTATTACTGAAGCCAACGTATCAAACTTTTAATATCTGATTCTCTGACTGAAATAAAAGTTCTCTTTAATGCAAGTTGTTTGACCTTAATTTTTTAACCACATATCTTGAGATTGTGACCCATTTTGTTGACTCATAATCTCTGCAAACCTAGCTACATAGAGAGAATAAGATAAACCTGAACAATCTATATATTATTTAAATAAAAAATATAAAATTATTTTGCTTCAGCGTTTATAAATAAATGTATAATCACAGTAAATGAGGAAAAATCAGCTTTTTAATTTGTAGTTGCCTGGATTTGAGTTAATTAGTGCATATAGATGACTTAAACCTCCAGACAACGCTGTAATTTTTCCAATTTGTGGGAATAGCCGTCACTAAATCAATTCAATATCTCTGCCAACAAACCAGCAATGTAATTAGTGCGATCGCCCAGGTAATGTCGTCACAAAAAAAGCGATGCAAGTAACTGCTATGAGCAAAATTGCTGACTGAATATTTGAGAACGCAGACAACACCACAAAAAGCTCAAAGACATCGATGAACTTAAAATTGCTAACAACAAAGATAATTAGCATGGGCAATTATGCGATCGCCAAACATCTTTTATTTGCCTTCTGGCTGCTAATGTCACCTGCGATCGCTCAAACTTCTCCCATCCCCATAGACACCAAACCAAATCCCAATCTTGAAAGGTTTCCCCAACCTTTACCCACACTTCAACCCCTTCCACCCAAACAAGAACAACCAACTCTTCCAGTACCACCACCCACACCCACACCAGAACAGCCAAATATCACCATACCCATCACTAAAATTGCTGTTGTCGGTAGTACTATCCTCACTCAAGAGCAAATTACCACAATTACCCAACCCTTTGAAGGGCGTTCCATCACTCTCAAAGAACTCCAAACCGTTGCAGATAGTATTACTCAGCTTTATTTAAATCGAGGTTATTTAACCTCTAGAGCAATTATCACAGAACAAACAATTACTGATGGGATTGTCAAAATCCAAGTAATTGAAGGTTCTTTAGAAAAAATCGAAATCAAGGGAACTCAAAGGTTGAATCCAGGCTATGTACGTAGTCGTGTGAACTTAGCAGTTGGTAAGCCCTTGAGAGCCGATAAGATAGAGGAGCAATTACAGCTACTCCAACAAGATTCTCTATTTACCAGTGTAGAAGCTCTTCTTACACCAGGAACTAATATCGGTCAAAGTATTCTCACAGTGCGAGTTAAAGAAGCCAATACCATTAGTGGGAATATTGGAGTAGATAACTACTCATCTGCGGCTGTAGGTACCCCACGTTTTGGAGGTGTCATTAGCGATCGCAACCTTAGCGGTTTAGGTGATGAATTTAGCGCTTCCTATTATCGTTCGATCACTGGTGGTTCTAACTCCTTTGACTTTAGCTATCGATTACCAGTCAATGCCATGAATGGCATATTGCAACTACGCTATTCTCCCAGTGATAGCAAAGTGACGCAACCGCCATTTTCAGAGTTAAATATTACAGGCGATAACCAGTTGTATGAAATCAGCTATCGTCAACCCTTGGTGAGAACTCCCCGTGAAGAATTTGCCTTATCTTTAGGTTTAACATTGCAGAATGGGCGCAATACCTATATATTTGATGGCATCCGGAGGCCTGTAGGTATTGGTTCAGATAGCGAAGGTAAGACCAGAACCAGAGTTTTAAAGTTTGGGCAAGATTATATTAAACGCGATATGCAAGGTGCATGGGCATTGCGATCGCAATTTAGTTTTGGTTTAGATATCTTCGATGCCACGATTAACTCTGATGGTATCCCCGATGGTAGTTTCTTTAGCTGGTTAGGACAAATACAGAGAGTACAACGCCTGGGGAGAGACAACTTACTCATAGCCCAAGCCGATATCCAACTGACACCAGACACCTTGCTATCTGCACAACAGTTTTCCCTTGGTGGTGGACAATCTCTGCGTGGTTATCGCCAAAATGCCCGTACAGGAGACAATGGTTTTCGGATATCCCTAGAAGACAGGATAGCAATTTTACGCGATCGCGCCGGATTACCAAACCTGCAACTTGCACCATTTGTCGATATGGGTGCTGTCTGGAACACTGTCAACAATCCCAGTCAACTACCAAAGCAAACCTTTTTAGCATCTGCTGGCTTAGGGATACTGTGGGAACCCCTACCCCGCCTACTGATGCGCCTAGATTATGCAGTTCCCTTCATAGATTTAAGCGATCGCACTCAGGATATGCAAGACCAAGGTTTTAGCTTTAGTGTCAACTACAGTTTTTAACCTCACTTTTGTGAAATTCCTGGAGTCAGCAAAGCACAGCTAAACCAACGTCATTCTCTCTACAAAATGCTGATGTGTTGGTTTGGCTTCTCCTAGAAAACTATACATTTACCTAACTTCGCCACAATCAAATTAGGAGTCCTAATATGTCACAAATTATCTTGGGAAAATCAACTAAAAAACAGCACCAATTCAACCAAATCACAACTCTATGGGCTGTGAAAAATTACAAATATTCTCTATTTCTCAGTTTCCTCTGTATTTCTTTTTTTGTAGATGGACTAATAAATAAAGCCATAGCTCAAATTACATCAAACTCCAATGATACGAATACAGTCCTCAATCAAATAGATAATACTATTAATATTGAAGGTGGCACCAAAACAGGTTCAAATCTCTTCCACAGCTTTGATAAATTCGGACTCGATCAAGGTCAAATTGCTAACTTTAAGTCCGACTCTTCTATTCAAAATATTTTCGGTCGCGTTACTGGTGGTGAAGCTTCAGTGATTAACGGCTTAATTCAAGTTACAGGTGGTAACTCCAACCTATTTTTAATGAATCCTGCTGGGATTATTTTTGGTTCTAAAGCTAGCTTGAATGTTCCCGCAGCATTTACAGCTACCACAGCCAATGGTATTAGGTTAAATAATCAATGGTTGAATGCAGTTGGTACAAATAATTATAGTAATTTAACAGGCAATCCTGATGCTTTTGCTTTCAAGCAATCAGGAGGAGGAATTATTAACAATGGTAATTTAATTGTTGCTTCCGGGCAAAACTTAACTTTATTAGGCGGAACGGTAATTAGTACAGGAAGAGTAGAAGCAGCAGGTGGACAAGTAAATATTACTGCTGTACAGGGAGAAAAATTAGTTACCATTACCCCAGAAGGAAGCTTGTTGAGTTTGGGGTTACCTGTAGATACAAAAGCAGCAATTAATTCTTGGCCTACACCATTATCATTACCCGCTTTACTCACAGGAGGAGGGTTAAAGTTAGCGACTACTGTCGTTGTTGATCAAAATGGGAATGTGAAACTCAAGGATTCTGAATCTATACAAGTAGGAGAAACTAGAATCAATCCTAGAGATTTGAAAGTAGATAGTGATGGTGTTTTAAGATATGTAAATTCTAATGCACCTGTAGGTAATGGCAATGTAGCAATTGAGCCTTTAAGAATTAATGTAAATAATAATGAAGTTAAACCATTTAACTCTAATACACAAATTCAAAACGGAGATGTATTAGTAACTTCTTTATATGCAAAAAATGCCACGCTATCAGCAGATAATAATTTTATTTTTCAACCTAGTTCATCAGTTGATCCAGGTGATAATCTTGAACCCAGAGTTTTCAACGAATTAACTACATCTGGTGACTTAAAGTTATTTGCTCAAAACAAAGTACAACTGACAGATTCTGTGGATGATCCAAATGAGGAGTCAGAACAAGTGATAGCAAAAGTTGTACAAGTTGGAGGTAACTTAACAATTCAGGGTAACCAAGGAATTGATATAAAATTTAGGAGCAGACCCGACTCTATTATACAAACGGGTAACAAGTTAAGCCTAATTAGTAATGGCGATATTATTGGTGATGCCCGTTTTGCTACTGGGGGAGATTTCTCGGTTCTTAACTTGTCTGGTGGCACAGGAAATTTAACTTTTGGCACTTCAGACGGCACACCTTCTTATCCCATAATTAGCTCTAATGGTGATGTTTATCTTGGAAATTACACAGGCCCTGCTCTCAAAGTAGAAGCCAGAGGCAGTATCTTTGCTGATCACATTACAATTAATGATAAAAATAGTTCTTTACAGGGGACAGATCCAGATATTTTGGTTTTAGCTAGCAGCTCATCATTAATATTAAGAGCTGGCTTAGATAAATTGCATAATACCCCAAATTATTCACCAGAAACAGCAGCCACATCACCAGGAAGCATTACTGTGAATGGTAATATTAATATTACATCACCAGATAATAATTTGGGGCCTGTAATTCTTGCTGCTAAAGGTAATATTAATGTAAATGGTGATATTTTAGCTCAAAACTCAGGTAAATTTATTAATACAGGTAGCCCAGTTATATTAAATTCATCCCAAGGTAGTATTACCGTCGGAAATATTATAGCTGGGAATACTATGCTTGTGAGCGAAGGAGACATTATTGCCAAAAAGATTGAGAATCCTCAATTTAATCGGAACCAATATAACACCTCATCAAGTATAGGATTTTTAAATTCTCGAACAGGGAATATTATATTAGATACAATTAAAATCAGGTCAGGAAGTATAGATATTAGTGCTGGTGGAATTTTTCAAGCTAAAGTCATTGAAAGAATCGATTCCCAATTTAATGGGCCACAGCTTCCAGTTAGCGTTTTAGCTTCACGTTACATAAATATTAAACACGGAGGTGAAAAGTTTGAGCAAGGCATTAATATCGAAAAGGATCAGTTAGGAAACCCAATTTACAGAATAGGTGAAAAAGATACTTCAGAAAAGATTTATTTTAAGCCTGATGCTAAACAAGTTTTCTTTAGGGGTAATCCCATAAAAATATCAGATTCAAAGTTTGTCTTCAGAAATAAAAATGGTGATTTAGTTCCTTTACCTGGAATAAGAGACGAAAGAGAATCAATTTTTGTTGATGAAAACGAAAACCCTGTTTTAGATCAGCCTATAGGTGTTAGAGATTTTCAGGATAACCCGAATAAACCTAATCCTTCTACAAATGCTAGTTATACTAGCGGATTAATTATCCTTCAAGAAGGACAAAACGAACAACTTAAAGGTGTCTATCAAGATACACAGCTTGGTTCTAGTAAGGGGATTAGCGTAGTTACTGCGCCTCGTACTAAACCCGTCAACCTACAAAACCAGTTGATTAATCAAAACTCTCAAAAAGATACTTGTGAACCTACAAATCAAAGCCTGACTTTACAGCAAAGACTCAAACAAGCAGGTGTAATAACCAGAGATACTTCAAAATCAGGTAACGCCAATACTTGTGAAAGCGCCACCCAAATAAATATTCTGCAAATTATTCAAGATAATCGCATAGAAACTATTCCGATTAATTTCAATTCTGTATCTCAATTAGAAATTAATCGTAGCCAAGACATAGATTTCTAAGGAGATTGAAAACTTAACGCTGGTATTAATCAGGGCTGTCAACTGTCAACAGCCCTCACGATGAATTGTGCATATTTATGCATCAACCTTAAGGAATCAGGACTTACCCAAGCAAAATTTGTCATTGCGACCGGAACGTAGTGTAGGGAAGCAATCCCATAGTTTTAGGGGATTACGTCGCTACGCTCGTAATGACGTAATTCCGTGACTTTTGCGTAAGTCCTAGGAATAAATGTATAATCACAATCATCGGGTGGAAATTTAGATTTTTAGCTGAAATTTGCTGATATAGGACTCATATTTGATTTTTGAAAAAAACTAAGTACACTTTTATTTCTTCTTCCCTGTTAACCGTTTCCTGTTCCCTCTTCCCTCCCTACGCAAATAATTTCTCCGAATCAAAGCGGATTCCTATATTTTTGTCAATTCCTCCATCAATTACCTAAATCTTCATGCAACGCCGTAAATTTATCCAATTTGCAGGAACAGCGCTAACTACAGTAGGTTTGAGCCAATTCGATATTATTAGTCAAGCAAATCGTTACGCTCAAGTTTTGGCACAAAGTACACCCCGTAAATTAGCTTTGTTGATAGGTATTAATCAGTATCCCGCTAGTCAAAGATTTAGTGACTTACAAGGATGTGTGACTGATGTAAACTTACAACAGGAATTATTAATTCACAGGTTTGGTTTTAGTAAAAATGATATTCTGCGGTTAACGAGTGACTCATCTGATCAGCAACCTACACGCAGCAATATATTAACAGCCTTTGAAGAACATTTAATTAAGCAAGCTAAACCAGGAGATGTAGTAATTTTCCATTTTTCTGGTCATGGTTCTCAATTGATTGACCCCACCCCGGTAAAATTATGCCCCAATCAGCAATTTAATAGCGATTTAAACAGTACTCTTGTTCCGGCTGAAGATGGACAAAATAAATTAGTCCCAGATATTATGGGACGGACGCTATTTTTGCTGATGTCTGCATTACAAACAGATAATGTTTCCTTTGTTTTAGATAGTTGTCACTCTGGCGGTGGTACTCGTGGTAATTTTAGAATCCGTTCTGTACCAGGTGATGATTTACTACCCAGTAATGAAGAAATCGCTTATCAACAACATTGGTTAGAAAAATTACAAATTTCTGCACAGGAATTTGCTCAACAGCGCTGTGCAGCATTGCGTAAAGGTGTAGTGCTTGCTAGCGCTCAACGAAAACAAGCAGCAGCAGATGCTACATTCGATGATTTTTATGCAGGTGCATTTACTTACTTATTAACTCAATATTTATGGCAACAAACGAGTGATGTGGGTAGGGCGATCGCACAATTAACTTCTGGTTTAAAGATGTTCAGAACTCCCCAAAAGCCTTTAGCAGATGGGAATCAAAACCAGCCTGTGTATTTTATCAACCACAAGTTACCACCTGCTGATGCTGTAATTACGAAAGTAGAAGGTAAACAGGCTACCATCTGGTTAGGAGGAGTAGACTCAGAAAGCCTAGCCAGCTTTGACAAAGGCGCTGCTTTCACCATAGTGGATCAAAAAGGGCAAGCATCTGCACAAGTGCAATTAGAATCCCGTCAGGGTTTAGCTGCTACCGTGAAGTTGCAACCAGGGGGAAAAGTTGCATCTCTGCAACCCGGAATGCTGCTACAAGAATCCAGTCGTGTAGTTCCAGCTAATTTGCAATTAATCATCGGTATTGATCCCTCCCTCGCCGAAGAAACGAATGCGGCGACACAAGCGCTTTCCCAAATCAACCGTATTCAAGCCGTCGCAGCCAAATCGGGAAACGTACCATATCCCTCAGATGTGCAATATATCTTGAGTCGATTGACTGCTAATTATCGGCAACAATTACAACAACAAAATATATCGAATCTGCCAACAGTGGGTAGTATTGGTTTATTTACTAAAGGCTTAGAAATTATCCCCCAATCTTTTGGCAAACTAGGAGAAACAGCACCAGCAGCAGTTTCGCGGTTACAACCAATTATTAAATCTTTTTTGGCAGTTGCAATCATCAAAAAAACTTTAAATTCTACAACTTCAAAGCTGGATGTAGAAGTAGCAATGAGTTTAGTGGAACAACCCCAGCAACCTATTTATAAAACATCGACAATTAGAAGCAAAAATAATCCCAGTGCATCACAATCAGTTAGTTCACAGAGATTACCAGTAGCTAAACTATTTCAGTTGCAAGTTACCAACAACGAATCTACTCCAGTTTATTTAACAAGTTTGCTGATAGATTCTACAGGTGGGTTAGTAGTGGTTTTCCCCTATCAATGGCCTGCAACCGAAGAATCTACACTGTTAGCACCAAAAACAACTCGCACCATCGGCGATCCAAGACAACTGAAGCTGAAAGCTATCGATAAAGGTACAGGAGAAGCGCTAATAATTGTCAGTCGTTCTCCCCTGAAAAAAGCTGTCAAAACATTAGTAGCTTTAGCCGCAGAATTAAATCGTAGTTCCGGCCCAGTAGAGTTAAGAGAACCAGTAGAAGTCATGGGGGATTTACTAGATGATTTAAGTAGCGATCGCTCAGGTAGTGCCAGTACAGAAAAAGAAATTCGAGTAGCGGATATGGCAACTTTATCAATTGCTTTTGAAGTGGTTTAAAGATATCAACTCAATATTTTAAAAACGCCGAATTTTTCCCAAATCATTTCATAAGATAATGAATTTCAACAAGTTAGACTTTTGAACAGTAGAAAGAAAAATACCTAAGCCACAAAAATACTGTTTTTATTCATAATTTTGGGTTTCAGTTGCATAGAAAATAGAGATAATAGCAGCAAGGAAAACAGAAATGCCAAAGAGATATAAATTAATCAAACTAGTAATTTTTATCACTTTGCTAACAGGCTTTTTACCTGGGGAAACAAATTTGACAACTGTTTCTGCTACACCAATAGCCCAAACTGTTACTCCCCAGGAAGCCGATCGCATTTTTAAACAAGGTGTAGAACAGTATCAAGCCAAGCAATTACAATCTGCTATTGGGTTTTGGCAGCAAGCACTAACAGCTTATCGTAGCCTGAAAGACAGTGTAGGTGAAGCCACGACCCTAAAAAATCTGAGTGCGGTTTACATAGAACTGGCTGATTATCCGCAAGCGATCGCCCATTTACAACAATACTTGAATCTGACGCAAAAGTTGCGCGATCGCCAAGGTGAACAAGCGGCGATAGTAACTCTAGGAGACATCTATCTCAGCCAGGAAAACTATGCTAAAGCAGTGGAATTTTATCAACAGGGTTTAAAAAATATTCCCCCATCCCAGCCAAATTTAGAAGCAGCAATTATTCTCGGTAATTTAGCCAAGGCTTACAGAGTATTAGGTCAATATAATAATGCCATTGAATTAAATCAAAAAGCTTTGCAAATATCGCAGATATTAAAAGACCGCAAAATCGCAGCGAAGTTATTAATTAATCTGGGGAATGCTTACAAATCTTTGGGCGATTATGATCTGGCATTTAAAACTTTTCAAGAAAGTTTAAAGATTGTCCAAGAAATTAAAGATAGCACGGTGGAATCTATTGCTTTAGGAAATTTAGGTGCGGCGGCGGCTGATCAACAAAAGTACGATCAGGCAATTGCTTGTCATCAACAAAGCCTCAAAATTAGTGAAGCAATTAATGATGCTACGGGTAAAGCTAGCACTTTAATTAACTTAGGTTCTAATTATTATTCCTTAGGCGATCGCACCAAAGCCCTCAGCTATTATCAGCAGGCTTTAGAAATAGCTAAAACTGCCAAAAATCATCAACTTGAAGCCGAATCTTTAGGTGGTTTGGGATTAATTCACGAAGATTTACAACAGTATTCCCAGGCAATTCAACATCAACAACAAAGTTTAGCAATTTTCCAGCAGATTGGTGATATAGCAGCCCAAGGTATGATTTTTAATAATTTGGGACATGCCTTTTTTAGTGCTAGTAAATTAAATGATGCTGAATTACAATTGCGTTCGGCAATTAAACTCCTTGATAGTCTCCGTTTGGGACTGAGTGATATCTATAAAGTTTCGATTTTTGATACCCAAGTCTTTACTTATAATCTGTTACAACAAATTTTAATTACTGCTAAAAAACCAGAAGCAGCTTTAGAAGTTTCCGAACAAGGACGCGCCCGCGCTTTTGCGGAATTACTTACTAGAAAATTAAATGTCAATGCTGTTAAACCTCATTCACCTGTAAAATCAGAGGCTTATAGTTCATCAGCAGCTACTTCGCCTAATATAGAAAAAATTCGCCAAATTGCCAGTCAACAAAATGCCACAATTGTAGAGTATACTATCATTCCTGATGATGATTTTAAATTTCGTGGTAAACAAAGAGCTAGAGAACAAGAATTATTTATTTGGGTAGTGCAACCAAATGGTAAAGTTAATTTTCGTCGCCAAGATTTAAAATTTTTGTGGCAAACAGAATATAAGTCATTAGCCAACTTAGTTAAAAATAGTCGCCAATTTATGGGGATTGACGATGGTCGTGGTATTTTTTCTACAGAGGTAATTTTCAATCAAACCAGTCAAAAGGAGCAGTTACAACAACTGCATAAAATTTTAATTTCACCTATTGCAGATTTATTACCATCAAACCCCACCGCAAATGTTGTTTTTATCCCTCAAGAGTCTTTATTTTTAGTTCCCTTTCCAGCATTGCAAGCTAAAAATGGAAAATATTTGATTGAACAACATACTATTTTAACTGCACCTTCAATTCATGTACTAGATTTAACCAGAAGTTTGAGAGAAAGAAGAAATAAAAATAGAGGAGAAAATACTTCTATCAGAGACTTGCAATCATCAGCTTTGATTGTCGGTAATCCCTCACCCATGCCGAAATTATCTAAAATTCAGTTAAAATCGCTCCCAAATGCCGAGAAGGAAGCACAGGCGATCGCTAACTTGTTACAAACAACTGCAATGGTTGGTGAACAAGCCACCGAAAGAAACATTCTGCAAGAATTACCCAAGGCTAGACTGATACATTTAGCTACCCACGGCTTACTAGAATACGGTGGACAAAATGGTACCAGTTATGGGCAAGATTTGGGAATACCAGGTGCGATCGCGCTGGCTCCAGATTCACAACAAGATAACGGTTTATTGACAGCCGATGAAATTATCAATCTCCCACTGAATGCAGAATTAGTTGTTCTCAGTGCTTGCAGTACTGGACAAGGTAGAATTTCTGGTGATGGTGTGATTGGTCTATCTCGTTCATTTATTTCTGCGGGAACTGAAAGTGTGTTAGTCTCTTTGTGGTCTGTTCCCGATCAAGCTACAGCCGAGTTAATGACCGAATTTTATAGCCAGCTACAGCAAAATAATCATAAAGCCCAATCTTTGCGAAATGCTATGCTCAAGCTGATCAAAGAGTATCCTGACACTCCCAAAAATTGGGCGGCGTTTACTTTAATTGGAGAAGCAAGGTAAATTAATTACAAATTATCCACCTGCTGATTAGGATAAATGTTTGTCCCAGCCGGAACAAATGTACCATCGCTAATGGCTACACCAGGAACAAGAACGCATCCAGCACCCACAAATACATCGTTACCAATTTTGACTTTCTTGACATACAACATTAAGTCTTGTTTGCGGGGTTTGATGATATGGGAAGAGATAGTGATACGATGTCCCATAATTACGCGATCGCCTATTTCAATTAAACCGCGATCGGCAATTTCTAATCCTGGTGTCCAGTAAACATCTCGCCCTACTTTAGCGCCCCATAATCGTAACCAAAACGAAAATGCGCCTGGAATCAATCGCAATATTGCTTCCAATACAGGAATTGCAATATAAATTACCTGAATTTGATGACTACCCCACCAAGGACTATATGAGTTACCGCGTAAATAACTAATACCCTCCTGCACAGGATATACCCATTGATGTAAGCGGTAAATTAGCACAGGTAATCCATAAAGAGTAAATAACACTGCCAAAATGCTGAAGATGCTGGGTGAATAGGCAAGGTAGACGATAGCAGCCCCAGTTAGTATTAATATCAGGGTAGGAAAAAATAAGAGAATTTTACTTAAAAATGTCATAAAAATAGGGCATAGGGCATAGGGCATAGGGCATTGAAAGAGTTACAGCACGTTTGAAGTAAGTGAGGTACATTATGAGTAATGAGTAATGAGTAATGAGTAATGAGTAGGAAATTTACTTATTACTCATTACTTTTTTCAATTAGTTGCTGTAGCTCATAAACATCGAATCTGCTGTATTTTCATACCTTGGTTGTAAAGACAGCAATTGCAGATAAATGAAGTAACCTTGTAGGGGCAAGGCATTGCTCAGTGGTGTCAACTTAACGTGAAACCCTCTCTTGTGCAAGGTTTCGCCCTCACCCTGTGCCCCTCTCCCACAGGGAGAAGGGAGCAAGAGATTTAGTTCTCCTTCTCCTGGGGGAGAAGGGGTTAGGGGATGAGGGCGCGAGGTATTTGTACAACGCCCGCCCTATATCGCTTTTAGCTTAAGTTGACACGTATGGGCATTGCTTTGCCCTGGCAATTCTCTGTACCTCTCTAACTTGTCATCTGCTGGATTATGAAAATGGCCATAAAAGTTTTTGGCTTAATGATAAAGAAGTAAAAATTCCGAGCGCTGATGGTAAATCTTTGCTTTCATAATAAGTTTTATGGAACTTGTCCCACAATTTCAAATTAGCCCCATAATTGCAATTAAACACTTCGCTGCAATGATGCCATGCATGATCCTGGGGTAAAATTAACCAAGGAAATACAAATCGATAGAGCCAGCTATTTTCATCAATTATCAAGCGGCTATGTCGCCATAAATCTAAGGCAGAAGTTAGACTAACCCCTAGTAAATAAGCCGTGGGATCGGATAGAAGATACAAAAATAAAGTGTGTATCCATAAATAAATAATTAGCAAACTTGTCCACAGCGTATTACGAGAAGTACCTAATACATCCATCTGTGTCACAGTATGATGTACTTGATGGACTGACCATAAAAAGTTACTATGTAATAATCGATGATTCCAATAATATAAATAATCAACTAAAATAAAACTAATAATAAAAGCTAAAATAGGTGCTATTTCTAAAATCCCTTGGAATTGGGGGAATAAGTAATGGTAAATTCCATAAACTAAAGTAGCCTGTAATAAAGGAATCACAATTCCTTGAATCATTAAGCTGACAGTATCTAAAAGCCAATCCTCATGACTTTTTGATTTGAGTTGAGTTCGCCCGAATTGATTATTAATTGTCCATCCAAGCAAAACAATAAATGTAACAAAAATGAGAATTTGTGATAAGTTATGCATAATGAATAATAAAATTTCCAGCCTAATTAATAAGGAATTATTCTCAAACCCAAAATCTTACCTTTACCGATTGATTAGGTAATAATCTCGGGTCTTCTCCACGAGAAATTGCTGTTCTAATTGACTCTACAAATACATGAATTGTGTCCGCAGGAGTGTTAGAAAATTGTGTACCATATTTTGCGATCGCTTCTCCCTGAATCCCTAAAATTTCAATGTCCTGGCGGATAATATGTTGAGCCGTCCACCACACCAAAGGACGTGCTAATTTGTTCCAGATGCCATAGTTGTAAGTGACATCTGTATAAACTAAGGTTGAATGATCGCCTTCTGGGATAGATTGACTGGTAATAAACAAATGGCGATCGCGTCCCATTTGATATTCCACAGAGGTAATATTGGGCATATAAAAGCGATCGCAATGTTGAATCTCTGCAGCATCTCGATTCAGAAAACGGCTATACCAGCCTAAATTACTGGTTTCATGGCGATACTCTACCAAAACTGCACCATTTTCCCTTTCCACAGTCATTTCTAACTTTTGTTGGCGAGAGGTACGGAATACTCCAGGATGTACAAAAGCTGTGTGGGGAATATCAATAAAATTCTCTGCACAATTAGTCACGTTGTTAGCAAAACGATTAATTACCCGCACCGTCTCCCAACCAGCTTCTCCATAATATGGCATGGAAAATGGCTGAAACTCTTCGCTGGGAGTCTCCGCTAACCGCACATATATATAACCATCCTGTTCTTTAGTAGCGTAACGCTTGGCTTGACGCTGCTGCGAAGGTGTGAAATCCTCTCCCTCAGCCGGAACTGCAATCACCTTGCCATTTTCATCATATACCCAACCATGATAAGGACATTGCAAAGCACCTTTACAGACTTTACCAGTTGAGAGACGACTACTGCGATGCAAACAGCGATCGCGCAACGCTACAGGTTGTCCATCTTCGCCACGAAATATCGCTAACCACTCGCCTAAAACGGTTCTTGCTAATACCTTGTTTGGTGGTAGTTGCTCAGTGAGTGCGACAATATACCAAAAATCTGCAAATTGCATGGTTGATAGTGGGAATTGCTGAGGACTATTTTGCTACTTTAGGCAATAAATACAAGCTATTCTATTAGAAAAAAATTGGTCTTGTATTTGTTATTAGAAAAGAATCGCGCGTAGGCGTAGCCCGTCGCAGGGGACTGCTGAACCCGAAGGGTAATAAACTGATATCTATCCAGGGGTAATAAGGAATCGCTCATGAGTGCTAAACAGCTAGAGCAGGTACAGCAATTACAAGCTACCCTCACCAAGATGGAAGTAACGCTAAATGCGATCGCTGATGCTGTAGTCTGGGTAGGGGAAGACCGATGTATTCAATGGTGCAATGCTCAGTTTCAGTCTTTGGTTAACCAATTTGATGGTGCTGTCTGCGGTTTGCAGTTAACTGATTTACTACCTTTAGCGCAAGCAGGACGAGCTGTTGCAGCACAATTATATCCAGATGTGCAGATATTCAATGGAGAATACACCACCACAATTTATCAGTTAACACAAAATGACCGTACCTTAATTTTAGAAATCTCTGGTAACTGTACAGTATTGCCTGATGAAAAATTTGCTGTATTGGTAATTCGAGATATTACGAAGGCTCAACAAACGCAAGAATCTTTACAAGCGATTGAGGAGCAATTACAAACATTAATTAACGCTACACCCGATATTATTTGCTTAAAAGATGGTGAAGGAAGATGGTTACTTTCTAACCAAGCTAATCTAGACTTTTTAGAACTCCCAGACGTTAATTATCAAGGCAAAACTGACGCAGAATTAGCACAGTTTAGTAATTTTTATTATGATACTTTAACCAATTGCTATCAAACAGATGAGCAAGCTTGGCAATTGGGATGTGTGCATAGAGTAGAAGAGATTGTTTCGCGTCCTGATGGTACAGTCAGCATTTTAGATATGATTAAAGTGCCTGTATTTTATCAGAATGGTAGACGTAAGGCACTGGTAGTATTAGGGCGTGATATGAGTGAACGCCAACAAACTCAGGCAGCTTTAGAAAATTCTCTATCTTTATTAAGCGCTATCTTAGAATCAATTCAAGATGGCATCTTAACGGTAAATCATTTAGGAGATATCACTAGTTATAATCAAAAGTTCTTAGAAATGTGGTCAATTCCTCCAGAACTTTTGACAGAACCAGCTCATCATACTCGACTCGCTTATTTAGCAAATCAACTCCTAGAACCAGAGGGATTTTTACAGCGAGTCCGAGAATTATATGCCCATCCAGAATTAGATACATACGATTTATTAGAATTGCGTGATGGCAGAGTATTTGAGAGATACTCTTGTCCCCAACTAATCAAAGAGCAAATTATTGGTAGAGTTTGGAGTTTCCGCGATGTCACCGAACGCCATAAAGCGGAAGTAGCACTGCGACAAAGCGAGTTGCAATATCGGAGTGTGTTTGAAGCGATTAATGATGGATTATTTATTACAGAAATAGAGACAGAAACAATTGCTGAAGTTAACCCAGCGGCTTGCCAGATGCATGGTTATACTTACGAAGAATTTATTAATCTGCATCCATCAACCTACATTCACCCAGACTCCCATGCGGTGTTTCATGAGTTTATTGAAACTACAAAAGCTGGAGGACAATTTTATGGACAAGCCGTTGATGTTTGCAAAGATGGCAGCTTAATTAATGTGGAAGTTAAAGGCACAACTTGCATTTACAATGGCAAGCGGCACGTCTTAGCAATTGTACGCGATATTAGTGACCGCAAACGCACTGAGAAAGCTTTACGCCAAAGCGAAGTTCAGTATCGCGATTTGGTGCAAACAGCCAACTGTATTATTCTCCGTTGGGATGCTAATGGTAATGTCATATATTTAAATGACTACGGTCAAAAACTGTTTGGCTTTGATTTAAACGAAATTACAGGACGCAATGTTGTCGGTACAATTGTGCCGGAAACTGAAACCTCTGGGCGCGATTTACAGTGGTTAATGGTTGATATTTGCCAGCACCCAGAAAATTATCTGTTCAACGAAAATGAGAACTTGTGCAAAAATGGCGATCGCGTCTGGATTGTTTGGGCAAATAAACCAATATTAGATGAGCAAGGAAATTTAATTGAGATTCTCTCAGTGGGAACCGATGCTACAGAACGCAAACGCATCCAAGCTGCTTTGCAAGCAAGTGAGTTAAAGTTCCGCACTATTGTAGAGAATGCCAATGACTTAATTTTTACCATCTCTCCCGAGGGGATTTTTACTTACCATTCGCCGAATGTGACTCCCATTATGGGTTACAGCCTGCCAGAAATTGAGGGACATTCTGTAGTCGAATTTACCTACCCGGGAGATTTAGCAATTAGCGCCGTAGGTATGCAAAAAGCCATAGCCGGAGAAAAGCAGACAGGTATTGAGGTGCGATTAAGACACAAAAACAATAGCTGGCGCTGGTTTAGTTTTAACACTTCCACTATTCACACCCCCAATGGTGAAATTGCGATCGCAGGTGTCGGGCGTGACATCACAGAACGCAAAGAAGCCGAAGAAGCCTTGCGTCGCAGTGAATTAAAATACCGTAATATCTTTGAAAATTCCCAAGTCGGGATTTTCCGCACCCGTCAACAAGATGGATTAATTGTGGATGCAAATCAACGCGGTGCAGATATCTTAGGTTTCGCCACTGCTAGTGATTTGATTGGCAGATATTTCACAACCGAATTGTATGTCAATCCCAGCGATCGCACGCGGATATTAGTTGAGTTAGCAGCTTCCGGCGAAGTTCGCAATTTTGAAATCGCCTTACGCCGCCTTGATGGTTCTATTGTTTGGGTATTATTATCAGTACGCCTCAACGCCGAAGAATCCTGTTTAGATTCTGTCTTTACCGATATTAGCGATCTCTACGAGGAGCTTCGCTTACGTAAACAAGCAGAAGAGGCTTTGAGAGTTGCTAAAGAAGCAGCAGAAACTGCAAACCGTGCCAAAAGTGCTTTCTTGGCAAACATGAGTCATGAACTGCGTACCCCTCTCAATGCCATCTTAGGTTATTCGCAGTTAATGGAGCGAGATACTAGTCTCAACTCAAAGCAACTGGAATCTTTAGCTACTATCAACCGTAGTGGAGAACACTTACTTAATTTAATTAATGACGTACTGGAAATGTCCAAAATTGAAGCTGGACAAATGGTGTTTCACCCAGAAGACTTTGATTTATATCTGTTGCTGCAAACACTGCAAGAAATGTTCCAAGTACGGACACAAGCCAAGCAATTATTCCTCAAATTTGAAATCGCCGCCAATCTTCCCCGTTATATCCAAACAGATGAAGGCAAACTGCGCCAAGTTCTAATTAACCTTTTGGGTAACGCTGTTAAGTTTACTCAAAGAGGAGGGGTAACCTTGCGCGCAAGATTGGGGGATGAGGGAGATGAGGGAGATGAGGGGGATGAGGGAGAATTAAAAAATACCCATTCCCCATTCCCCATTCCCCATTCCCCCTTATCCCCACTCCCCCTAACTTTTGAAGTACAAGATACTGGGCGGGGAATTGCACCAGAAGAAATACATAACCTCTTTCAGCCGTTTGTGCAGACAACTAGCGGTATTCAAACGAAGGAAGGTACAGGATTAGGACTGACTATTAGCAGACAATTTGTCCGGTTAATGGGTGGCGATATTCGCCTGAGTAGTACTCTGGGGCAGGGATCTACTTTTAGCTTTGACATTCAAGTCACTTTAGCTGAACCATTAGCAGTTAAACCCCAGTTGCATAAAGGACGCGTACTCAAGCTAGATGCAAATCAACCAACTTACCGTATTCTGGTAGTTGATGACCGTCAAGAAAACTGCAACTTAATTGTGCAGCTTCTTAGTAGTGTGGGTTTTGAAATTGCAGCAGCTAGTAATGGACAAGATGCGATCGCACTTTGGGAAACTTGGCAACCCCACTTAATTTTCATGGATATGCGAATGCCTGTTATGAACGGCTATGACGCAACAAAAGAAATTAGAGCCAGAGAAGAAAATACAAATACAAATCACCGCACAGTAATTATTGCCTTAACTGCTAGTGCTTTTGAAGAACAACAAGCAAGTATTTTAGCCGCAGGTTGTGACGACTTAGTCCGCAAACCATTCCGTGAGCATATAATCTTTGAAAAGATAGCTGAATATTTGCAAGTGCGCTACATTTGCTCAGAAGATTGTCACGAAAATAATATAAATAATCAGCAAGAAAATGTGGAATCTACTATTTTGGATCTGTATTCTGCTATCAAGTTTATGCCTAGCGAATGGATAGCAGAACTTCATCAAGCTGCCATTGCCGTTGATGGCGATCGCATTTTGCAATTAATTCAGCAAATCCCCAAAACTCATGCTGAATTGGCAAATAAATTAACAAATTTAGTCCGGAGTTTCTGCTTTGATGAGATTTTAGAATTGACTGAATAAAAATAAAATCAGAAGATTCCGCGATTCAACAGGTAGGGGCACGGCACCGATTAAATATCGGTTTTACCGAAAGTTTATGGATGCCGTGCCCAGATTACTGAATATTTTGTGATATTTCACAATCAATGGGCACGGCACCGATTAAATGTCGTTCTTCCCACAAGTTTGTGGATGCCGTGCCCAGATTACTGAATATTTTGTGATATTTCCAAATCAATGGGCACGGCACCAATTAAATGTCGTTCTTCCCACAAGTTTGTGGATGCCGTGCCCCTACAGATGATATTCAATAAGGTGGAAAAATTTGTAGATAATGACAATTATGTATTTGATTTTCAAAGTGATGTAAATTTAGATGTAAATTTAAAAATATAAACCTAAATCTAATTGCTCATGTGGTTGGCGCTTAGGATTTTGTTCGTCCTCTTCCCATTCCAAAGGATTATTTATAATATATTGACGCACATTATCTAATCTATCTTGGCGGATAATACTCTCGTAATAATCTCGTTGCCAAATGGGGGGATATGGAGTTTTTCGCATTAAGTTAATTCGTTTGGTAACGGCTGATTTAAAAGCCCGAATTACTGTAGGAAGTGAACCTGCAATAGGCTTACCAAACTGTTCATCTTTTTGATTATTTTTATTTTGTAGGGGCATGGTATCAGAAAAATTATCTGCGGATGGAAATGATTGTGATTGCCGTGCCCCCATAGCATCAGTAATAATGAGTATTCCATGCAGATGATTTGGCATGACGACAAAAGCATCTAATTGAATGTGAGAAAAACGACGCGGAAGAGCTTGCCAAAACTTGTAAACAATTACTCCCAACTGATTATATTGCATTTCCCCATTAACTATATTGCCAAACCAACATTGCTTTTTATATGTACAAATCGGCGCGTATTTCACGACGATTTGAGTATAGTCATATCCTGGTAAACGAATAGAACGGCGATGATGTTTTTTGGGGTTAAATGTCATCCCAATTATGTTCAGTAATATTTATGAATAACAAGTATATTATTTATGGTAGGGGCACGGCACCAATTAAATGTCGGGTTTACCGAAAGTTTATGGATGCCGTGCCCAGATTACTGAATATTTTGTGATATTTCCAAATAAATGGGCACGGCACTGATTAAATGTCGTTTTTCCAGAAAGATTGTGGATGCCGTGCCCCTACATCCAGGTTTTACGATATTTCCTAAATAATAAACGCCTCTTCTTGCTATGCAGAAGAGACGTTTTAAGTTCGGTATAATGCTGACAATTTAATCAATTAACAACTCAGTCAATGTTGTTTACATGACTTACACTTTTGCTAATGCCAATTCTGCTGTAAACATTTTTTTAGTTTCTGGGTGAGTTGTAAATTGTAAGTATTGAGTAGCCATTTCTGGTGTTAGCAGTTCAATCATGAGTCTGTTTTCTACCCAAAATTCAATCACATCAAAAAAGGTTTCACGGGTACAACGAACAGTGCGCCAACCTTCGCGATCGCCAATTTTTTGAATTTCTTCTTGGATAGCAGGTACAGAAATAGCTGCATGAATATCTACATATTTAGGAGAGGTAGCATTTTGGACAAATTCGCATTGTCCATCGCCTTCGCCTGGTTCTAATTGGGTACCGGAAGGATAAAGTTCGATGGCTGTACCATGTTCATCAAAAGGTATAACCATATAGCTACCTGGATGAGGAGGAAAGGGAACAGCTTCTGCTTTTAAAATTTCTGCCAAAACTTGAGCGACATGGTGAGGGTTGTTAACAGCAAAGGAAATATGGTGAATCATAAAGTAACCTCAGTTCGATGTTTTATAGATTAGGACACAATCGGGGAGAACTAGGGGAGAAAAGATGATTTTGTCTAAAAAAATTGCCAGCAGTTGTACTAACTGATGGCAAACGAGATTGAGTATTATTGAGTTGAAAATTCAAATTTAAGCAATAAATTTAAGATTGTACTTATCTAAAATTGGCTGCACCTTTTCCATATCTAGTGTCAAGCTATTTGCCACTTCACCCATTTCTTCATAAAAAGTTTTGGCGTTACCAGGTGCAATAAAAACTAAAAATTTAGCAAAAGCTGAACGAATTTTAAAAGCGTGGGCAATATTAGCAGGAATATTCACAAAATAGCCTGGTGTTGCCGTCACGGTTTGTTTACCAACTTGTAATTCTACCTCACCTTCTAAAATGTAGAATGCTTCTTCCCAAGGATGAGTGTGTAAAGGCGGGCCGTTATTTTCTGTGTCTGTAAATTCGTAAATTGTCCAAGCCCCATTAGTTGTTTCACCAGTTGCTTTTGTGGTAAAGTATCCGCCTAGCACAGAGAATTTGTTACCTTCTCCTGGTGCTATAACTGTTGGTTTATGCATGAGTGAATTTGACATACTAGCTACTCCTAGTTCTTGAATAAGTTAACTATTAACTATGAACTTAATTTGATATTTTTCAGATTAGAAATAAATCGGGAAGAAATAGGGGAGAAAATCAAGATATGAAGAAGTTATTCGTAAAAGATTATTAAGCTAGTGAATTAACGGTAAAATTTCTATTCATAATTAAGAGCCTGATTCTGGCTCAGAGTTAATATTGCGATGCCCACCCAGCTATTCAATTCTCCGAAAGCAGACATTTTGGTAATTGATGATACACCGGAAAACCTGAATCTTTTATCTGCTATGCTCACCGAACAGGGGTATAAAGTTCGCAGTGTGACTAAAGGTTCTACAGGTTTGCGGGGAGCGAATGCAGTTCCCCCCGATTTGATTCTGCTGGATGTTAATATGCCAGAGATGAATGGTTATGAGGTTTGCCAACAATTAAAGACAAGCGATCGCACTCGTGATATTCCAGTAATTTTTATCAGCGCTTTGGGTGATGTGCTGGATAAGGTGAAGGCGTTTGCAGTTGGCGGGGTAGATTACATCACCAAGCCTTTTCAACTAGAAGAGGTTTTAGCCAGAATTGAAAACCATTTAACGATTCGCAACCTGCAAAAGCAACTCCAAGCGCAAAATCAGCAATTGCAGCAGGAAATACGCGATCGCACCAAAGCTGAGGAGAAATTTGCCAAAGTCTTTCGTTCTAGTCCCAACCCAATTGCGATCGCCACCATTTCAGAAGCGCGGTTGCTTGATGTTAATCCCAGCTTCCTGAAGATGAGTGGCTACAATGTAGATGAGGTAATTGGGCATACCATCGCAGAACTTGATTTAGGTAAAAATACAGTAGCAATCGCCCAAACAATTCAACGTTTACCTGAAAGTGGTTCGCTGTACAATTTGGAATTTGAATTTTCTACCAAATCTGCCGAACTCAAGACAATCTTACTCTCCATCGAATTAATCGACTTGGCGGGAGTACCCTGTGCTTTATTAATTGCCAATGACATCACCGAACGCAAACGCCTAGAAAATGAGTTTATCTCTTTAGTTAGTCATGAGTTGCGGACACCTTTAACTTCCACAATGGGAGCATTAGATTTATTAGGTTCAGGACAGCTGGGAACTTTAACCGCACAGGGACAAAAAGTTTTAAGCATTGCTACCAATAACACTGAACGTTTAATCCGGTTGGTGAACGATATTCTCGATTTAGAACGGATGAAATCAGGCAAAATCTTCATGCGTAAAGCCAAGTGCAATGCTGCTGAACTGCTGATTACAGCCACAGAAGCTATGCAAGCAATGGCAGATAAACTTCAAGTTAAACTAATTGTTAATCCCGTAGCGGTGGAACTTTGGGCCGATGCGGATCGCCTGTTGCAAACCTTCACCAACCTACTCAGCAATGCCATTAAGTTTTCCGAACCTGGGGATACAGTATGGATTGGTGCCACACTTTCAGAAAATCAAAGTATTGAGCCTCAACCCGATGCACCTAGTTACCTTTTGATTACATTCCGAGATGAAGGACGAGGAATCCCGGAAGATAAATTACAACTTATCTTTGAACGCTTTCAACAGGTTGATGCATCCGACTCCCGCAACAAAGGCGGAACAGGTTTAGGACTGGCTATTTGTCGGAATATTGTGCAGCAACATAACGGTAAAATTTGGGTTCAGAGCGTTTTAGGAGAAGGCAGCACCTTTTACGTACTTTTACCTTTAGCTGACTCTAATTAGCATCTGCTTACGGCTCTAATCTCCCCCATTTCTCCCCGATTGCATTTTAGAATAGCTCTAGAGTTATCAAGCTAGTCAGCATCACATATCATGCAAGGATGGCACCATGAGCAGAAATATCTTGATTGTTGATGACGAAGAAGACGTACAGGCGATCGCAAAATTGGGTTTAGAATTGGGTGCTGGTTGGAATGTGTTGACAGCTTGTTGTGGACAGGAAGCATTGAATATTGCTGCTAAATCACCAGTTGATGTCATCCTTTTAGATATGATGATGCCGGATATGGATGGGCGTACGACTCTGCAAAAATTAAAGGCTAATCCTGCTACTCAGGAAATTCCGGTGATTTTACTAACTGCCAAAGTTCAAGAATCAGATCAAGATTGCTTTACTGGCTTAGATGTCGCTGCTATCTTTGCCAAGCCTTTCCGTCCCTTAAAATTAGCAGGGCAAATCAGTGAAGCATTAGGCTGGGCTTATAGTGAAATAGATAGTTAAGCATTCTTGTTTTACCTCATTTGAGTAGCCTTTTGGTGGACTATAAACATCGATAAATTGACGACCACATTTAACACATAGGTGATGAGCGTTTACCTCGTCGCTTACCGTTTTTTCTAATCTCCGTAGACTCACAGTATGGACAATGCACAGTATAAAACCTCAATTCATTGAAAGCGGCGGGAAACTCCATCCCCTTGTGGGTGGAGAGGGACAGCCGCCCCGCCGCTTGGGGCATTGGGGAGGCAGTGCGTTGGACGGGTTTCCCGGCTTAAAGCAACTGCCGTCATAGGGCATTGGTAATTTCTTCGCCATGCCCCATGCCCGATTCCCCATGCCCAAAAACTCCATCCACAAGGGGATGGAGTTTTTCATCCCTTGATTATGCAACGCCAATTTCAGAAAACCTGTCTTGAATTCAGGAAAATACTAAACAGCATATGTAGTTAAGGTGAATTTTGCTGCCCAGCTTCGATAAGAAAGATGTATTTACAAAAAACTCGACGCAGACGTGGTGTACTCCTAACCCCTGAAGGATTGAAAAAACTTCAAACAGCTAAGTCTGAAGCAGAGATGCTTGAAAACTCAGGTAATCGGTATACTCTTGAAGCATTGAATGAACGTACAAGTTTGTCAGTTGATACATTAATGAAGATATTTGCTTGTGAAGTAGGAGTAGACAAGCAAACCTTAAAGTACTGTTTTCAGGCGTTTAATCTCGTTTTGGAACGGAGTGATTATGAATTTCCGGAAGTACAACACCAAGATGAAGCCTTAGCTATTAACTTGCTCGGAATCGAAACAACACCAGAGATCCCAGAAGGTCAAGTCCCTCTAGATTCGGCATTTTATTTAGAACGCCCTCCGATTGAAGCTGATTGTTACAAAGCTATTTTGCAACCTGGAGCTTTAATCCGCATCAAAGCCCCTAGACGGATGGGAAAAACTTCATTGATGTCTAGAATTCTAGAGTCTGCAGCCAACGAAGGTTACCGCACTGTCTCTTTAAGCTTCCAGCTAGCTGATAAAGCAATTTTTCAAGACTTAGATAAATTCTTGCGTTGGTTTTGTGCAAGTATCAGTTTGGGTTTACAGGTACCAAACCAACTCAAAGACTATTGGGATGAGATTTTTGGCAGCAAAATTAGCTCAAAAATTTACTTTGAGCAGTATCTTTTAACAGCAACAACCAACCCTATTGTCCTGGGTTTAGACGATGTAGATAGGTTATTCCAATATCCTGATTTAGCTGATGATTTTTTTGGCTTGTTACGTGCTTGGCATGAGGAAGCCAAAAATCGAGAGATTTGGAAAAAATTGCGGTTAGTAGTGGCCCACGCCACCGAAGTGCATATTCCCTTAAATGTGAATAAGTCACCTTTTAATGTGGGGTTGCCAATTGAGCTACAAAGCCTCAACATCAAACAAGTTCAAGCTTTAGCCGAGCGCTATGGTTTAAACTGTGCAGAGCCAGCATTAGAACAATTATTGGCTTTGGTTGGCGGACAACCCTATCTTGTCAGACTAGCTTTTTATAATTCATGGCAACAAAGTGTCACTTTAGAGAAATTATTATCAACTGCTCTAAGTGCAAATGGAATTTACCGCGAACACCTGCAACAACAATTGTGGAACCTCCAACAAAATCCAGAATTGGTAGCTGCCTTTGCGGAGGTTGTCAAAGCTGCTAAACCTCTGGAATTACCTCTAGAGCAAGCATTCAAATTGCAAAGCATGGGATTAGTAAATTTATTCGGTAATCGAGCTACCCCTAGCTGTCAGTTATATGCCAAATATTTTGGCGGTCTTTTGAGTAACTAGCAAGCATTAGCTGTTTAATCCAATCCATAAAGGAAATTACCATGTCTCAAGAGTCATGTATTGAAACTAAGAGCCAACATCTTCAAGGCTACCCGAAAGTGCCAAAATCAATCATGAAAGCTAGCCGATGTGATCTCACAGATATTCAAATGCAGATTTGTGGAAATCTTCCTCAGGATTTGCAGGGCCATGTATTCATGGTTACTCCCGTAGGAAGTGTTAATTCTGGAGGTCTTCCCTATCCCAATGGAGATTCTCTATTGTGTGGCGATGGCATGATTTATCGGTTGGATTTTGATTCCCAGGATGAAGTGAGATTGACAACCCGCCTTGTCAAACCACCTGATTACTATGCTGACAAAGCAACTCATTACAACTCAAAGTATGAAAAATATCGTTTTCGTAATCATGGACTGACTAGATTTTCGCTATGTTTGGGTATTCGTAACCAGCTCAACACAGCTTTTCTCCCCATGAAATTTGGCTCAGATTCCCAGGAACGGTTACTAATTACTTATGATGCAGGTCGTCCTTATGAGATTGATACTAAAACCCTAGAAGTTGTTACCCCTATTGGCACTAATCAAGAATGGCAATCGGAATTCAATGGTTATAATGTACCTTTTCCTCCCTTCTTGAGTACGGCTCATCCTGCTTTTGATTCCCATACACAGCAGATGTTCACCATTAACTATGGTAGATCATTAGCTAATTTTCTAGATGTCATTCCTTTTATTTATGACTTGGAGCAACTTCCGCAAGAAATAGATGAGTTTTTAACTGCACTTGCCTCATTTCTGCGAGTAAATTTCCTCAAAGATATTTTTGATTTTTTCTCGCAATCTTTACAAATGTTTTTACAACTCTACGTCAAATTTGTAGAGAAGCTAACTAACTTAAAAATTGATGACTTTGTTTATCTAATTTCTTGGGATGGTGCAGGGGCTTTGGAACGGTGGAAGCTAATTTTACCCGATGGTTCACCCGTGCCAATTGACCAAAGTATACATCAGATTGGGGTGACAAAAGATTATGTTGTGATTATGGATACAGCCTTTGCCACAGGATTAGAACAAGTACTCAATAACCCTTTGCCAGAAAATAAAAAAGCTGAAATACTACTCAGAGACCTATTAGAGGGGCCTACCTCGCCAGATTCTTTAGTTTATATTGTGCGTCGTGCTGACTTGAAAGCAGGGCAATTTCCAGCATTTAATCAGCAAGAGGTTGAAGTATTAGTAAAAAAAGTTGTGTTGCCTTTGGCAACAGCACATTTTTTAGTAGACTACGACAACCAGCAGGGAAACATTACACTCCATGCCGCCCATATCTGCGGTATGAAATTAGCTGAATGGCTGAGACAATATGATGTTTCTGCTTACAACCCCCAAAATCCTATACCGTCGTATCTGTGGGGGATGGAAAATAGTGAAACAGATATTGGGCGTGTGGGACGCTATTTAATTAATGGAGAAACCGGAGATATAGTTGAGTCACATGTTATTTCTGATTTTGAATGTACTTGGGGTGTAGAACTCTATGCTTATCCAGAACAAGATCCTCAAACAAAAAAACCTTTAGATCGCCTGGAAGACATTTACTGGTGTTCTTTTGGACTATGGAAAGACTTGCTGACGCAATTTATTACTAACCTGTATAAGAATTACCGCAATAGGCAGGTTCCTCTGGCAAAAGTGCTGGACTTGGCTGGTAAGGGAATACCTGCCTATTTATTTCGGCTTCATGCTTCATCTAAAGAAGCACTAGCGATCTGCGATCGCTATCAATATCCTCCAGGACATATCACATCTTCACCTCAGTTTATCCCCCGTCGTTATGCTGAAAAACCCACTGATGGTTATATCATCTGCACAGTATGGTATGAAAATAACAAGGAATTCTGGCTCTTTGATGCCAATCATTTATCCAAAGGCCCGCTATGTAAACTGTCCCATCCTTCACTAGATTTTGCCTTTACCTTACATACTACTTGGTTACCAAATATTGGTCGCCGCCAAGCACCTTATTATATTAATGTGCGCGAAGATTACCAGGAATTAGTACATCAAGTATCTCAAAAACATCCTGATATTCAGGATTTATTTGAACAAGAAGTGTACCCACATTTTGAATCTTGTGAAAACATTAATACATAATTTTCTGGGGATAAATTAGCATACATACAGCAGATTTGATGTTGATAAGGTACAGCAACTAATTGAAAAAGTAGTGAGTAATAAGTAGTGAGTAATAAGTAGTGAGTAATAAGTAGTGAGTAATAAGTAGTGAGTAATAAGTAAATTTCCTACTCATTACTCATTACTCATGATGTACTTCACTTAGTTCAAAAGTGCTGTATAAATCCTGTAGAGACGTTCTCTCAGAACGTCTCTAATTTAGTAAAGAGAATAGGAATTGTGCAACTTATGATTACTATACCGGGATATGAAATTTTTGAAAAAATTCATGAAAGTACGGAAACAGTTGTTTACCGAGGCAATAAACAACAGAAACAACAGCCAGTAATCATTAAGCTGCTCAACTCTGACTATCCTACATTAGAAGAAATTACTCATTTACGGCATGAATATAAAGTTCTCAAAGATATTACCAGCGAGCGAGTTGTTAAAGCTTATAATTTAGAAAATTACCATCATAGTTTGGCACTGATTTTAGAAGATTTTGGTGGTCAGTCTTTAAGCCAAGTTATCCTCTCTAGCCAATTAAACATTTGTGAGTGTTTGCAGATAGCGATCGCTCTGGCAGAAACATTAATTGATTTAGAGCAAGTCGCAATTATTCATAAAGATATTAAACCTAGCAATATCATTATCAATGTTGCAACTGGACAGGTAAAATTAACTGATTTCGGTTTGTCTTCACGGCTATTTTTAGAGAAACCAAGTATCAGTAACCCTAACTTATTAGAAGGTACTTTGGCTTATATGGCACCTGAACAAACCGGGAGGATGAATCGCTCAATTGACTATCGTAGCGATTTTTACTCTTTAGGAGTAACTTTATATGAAATGCTGACAGGGAAACTGCCATTTACAACCCAAGATCCCCTAGAGTTAGTTCACTGTCACATAGCCAAACAACCCATACCACCTCACGTCCACAAGCAGATTCCTCAAGCCGTTTCTGATATTGTCATGAAACTGTTAGCTAAAAACGCTGAAGAACGATATCAAAGTGCTGAGGGACTAAAATTCGATTTAGAAACTTGCCTACAACAGCTGCAAACTACAGGAGAGATTGAAAATTTGATTCTCGGTCAACGCGATCGCGGTAGTCAACTTTTAATCCCACAAAAGCTTTATGGTAGAGAACAAGAAGTTGCTATGCTGATGGATGCTTTCTCACGAGCTAGTCAGGGAGCAACAGAAATGATGCTAGTTTCCGGTTATTCAGGTATTGGTAAAACTTCCATTGTCAATGAAGTTCACAAACCTATTGTTGCCGCTAGAGGATATTTTATTACAGGTAAATTTGACCAGTTTAAACGGGATATTCCCTATGCTGCTTTAATTCAAGCTTTCCAAGAATTAATTCGTCAGTTATTAACAGAGAATGAGCAGCAGATTGCTATTTGGAAACACAAACTATTAGTAGCTTTAGGTTCTAACGGTAAAGTCCTCATTGATGTAATTCCAGAAGTAGAGTTAATTATTGGCTCACAACCTGATGTTCCCCAGCTAGGCGGTACTGAATCTGAAAATCGATTTAACCGTGTTTTTCAACAATTTGTCAATGTTTTCTGCCAGCTTGAACATCCATTAGTCATGTTTTTAGATGACTTACAATGGGCAGATTCTGCATCTTTGAAATTAATTAGCTTGTTGATGACAGATGATAGTAGCCGATATTTATTCTTCATTGGTGCCTACCGAGATAACGAAGTCAACCCTACTCACCGATTAATACAAACGCTACAAAAGATCCGCCAAACAGATACTGTGGTGCATAATATCACCGTAAAACCTCTGTTACTCACCCATGTCCAACAATTAGTAGCAGATACACTATCTGGTGCGACTACTACTAACAAATTTGAGTTATTAGCCGAGTTAGTATTCAATAAAACTCAAGGTAATCCCTTTTTCTTAACTCAGTTACTGAAAAGCTTATATAGCGAAAATCTGCTAGTTTATCAGGTAGCTATCAATAACTGGCATTGGGACATTGAACAAATTCAAGCTGTTGGTATTACTGACTACAATATTGTTGAATTAATTGCGAGAAATATCCGCAAATTGCCACCAGCAACACAGGAAGTTTTACAGTTAGCAGCCTGTATTGGCAACCAATTTAACCTAGAAGTTTTAGCAACTGTAAATGAAAGCTCAGAGATGATCGCAGCTAATCATTTGTGGAGTGCTTTGCAAGCTGGTCTAATTTTGCCTTTATCTTCAAATTACAAAATTCCTCTCGCATTTACCGAGACAGAATCAGATAGTTTGCTAGCTAATAATCTCAAAATTAACTATAAATTTTTACATGACCGGGTGCAACAAGCAGCTTACTCTCTAATTCCCGAACAAGATAGAAAAACTACTCATTTAAAAATTGGTCAACTTTTACTAAAAAATAGTACACCAGCAAGCCAAAAAGATAATATCTTTGCCTTAGTTAACCAACTGAACTTTGGAATTGACTTACTAACAACGCAAAGCCAAAAGCATGAATTAGCCCAATTAAATCTAATAGCTGGTCAAAAGGCTAAAGCCGCTACAGCTTACGAAGCTGCTGTTAAATACTTGAATATTAGTCTGCAACTAATACATCCTCATGGTTGGGAAAATCAATGTACATGGATTTTACAATTATATATAGAGACAGCAGAAGCAGAATATCTCAATACTAATTTAGAACAAGCATTATTTTTATGTAATTTAGCTATCAAAGAAGTTAATAATCTCTTAGATAGTTTGAAATTTTACCAAGTAAAACTTAAAATTTATTTAGCTAAAAGTGAGATTAATACCGTTTTAGAGCTTGGGCAAAATATTTTAGCAATGCTAGGGATTTATCTAGTGGAATCTCCGCCAGAAAACCTTAATATTGAGCATTTGGCCAGCCTATCACCCATGAATAATCCCTACAAACTAGCAGCAATGGAGATTTTAATTCTTCTATTTGCTCCTGCTTGTTTTGCGGAAAGTCCGATAGCATTACCAATCCTGTATACAATGGTTGAGCTTTCTCGTCAATATGGAAATTGCCTACCATCGATTCCTGCTTATGCAATTTACGGTTCACTTGTAGCTTGGTTAATACCAAATATTAATTTGGCTGATCAAATGGCTCAGTTAGCTTTAAAAATATCAGAGCAATTAAATGCTAAACAATTTAAATATCAAGCCTTTCTTACGATTAATATTTGTATCCTTTTCAAAAAAAATCATATTAAAACAACTATAGATAATTTATATGAAATAATTGCAAGTGGGCTAGAGGTTGGCGATATTGAGTTTGCTTGTCATGCAGCAAACTTTTACTGTTCTCATAACTTCTTTGTAGGGAACCATTTAGAATTCGTTGCTAAAATCCAGACAGATTATATTAATTTTATCAATAAACTTGAACAACAACATCCACTTTATCTCACTAAAATATGCGCTCAGGCAGTAGATAATTTACTCAATCAATCTCTAGTTAAAACTCAATTAATTGGTGAAATTATCAACGAAGAAGAAGTTTTGCCTTATTTGATGTCAATTAAAAACTTGATGTCGTTATTTGATGTTTATTTTTATAAATTATTTCTTTGCTATCTTTTTGAAGACTATAAAAATTCTATAGAATATGCCAGAATTGCGGCAGATTATGCTCGTTATGTCCAAAGCAATGTTAGTTTTACGTTGCATAACTGGTTTTATTCTCTAGCATTGTTGGCTGAATATAGTAATAATTTAGCATCCAAAATTAAACAAGAGAATGAATTACAAGATTACTGGCGGCAAGTAGATAAAAATCAACAAATCATGCAATACTGGGCTGAACATGCTCCCATGAATTATCAACATAAATATGAATTAGTGGAGGCAGAAAAGGCAAGAGTATTGGGACAAACACAGGCTGCTATGGAACTATATGATTGTGCTATAGCTGGCGCTAAAGAAAATAGTTATATCCAAGATGAAGCACTAGCTTATGAATTGGCTGCAAAGTTTTACTTAGCTTTGGGACGGCGTGAAATTGCACAAACTTATATGACCAAAGCACACTATGCTTATATTTGCTGGGGAGCAATTGCCAAAGTCAAAGATTTAGAATCTAAATATCCGCAGCTAATTTTAGTATCAAAAAAAGATGCAAGATTAGATAAAAAAAATATTGCTCATGTTTCTACCACCAGCAGTAATTCAGAAGTATTAGATGCGACAACAATTATTAAAGCTTCTCAAACTCTTGCTAGTGAAATTATTTTAGATAATTTACTCAAAAAATTAATGACTATTGTCATTGAGAATGCTGGCGCTCAAACGGGGTTTTTAATTTTAAAGCAACAAGAACAGCTATGTATTGTGGCCCATGGTACTGTAGATAATTCAGTAGTAGTGTGCCAATCAGTCTTATCTGAAACCAGCCAACAGCTACCTAATTTTTTAATTAATTATGTAGTCAGAACGAGAGAAGATGTAATTTTAATTGATGCTACTCAAGAGGGGAGATTTACTCAAGATGCTTATGTGATTGCCAAGCAACCTAAATCTATATTATGTACCCCCATTATTCACCAAGGTGAGCTTTTTGGGCTACTTTACTTAGAAAATAATCTTGCTGTTGGTGCTTTCACATCAGAGAGATTAGAAGTTTTGAAAATTTTAGCTTCTCAAGCAGCAATTTCCATTAAGAATGCTCAACTTTATCAAAATTTGACGCAAGAAATCAAAGAACGCCAACAAGCAGAAGAAGCATTACGTGAAAGTGAGAAAAAGTTAACGCAACTGTTGGAAGCTGTACCCATTGGTATATTTGTTATAGATAACCAAGGAAAACCCTACTATGCTAATCAAACTGCACAAAAAATTTTAGGTAAGGGAATTGTTGGTAATTCTAAAACTAATCAATTAGCCCACATATATCAAGCTTACGTACAGGGAACAGAAAAGCTTTACCCTACCGAAAAGCAACCCATTGTCAGAGCTTTAAACGGTGAAAGTATGATTATTGATGATATGGAATTGCATCTAGGGAATAAAATTATTCCTTTGGAAGTGTTAGCAACACCCATTTTCGATCATAAAGGTCAAATTATTTATGCGATCGCAGCTTTTCAAGATATCACCCAACGTAAGCAAGCAGAAGCAGAGCGAACTCAGTTTACCCAAGAACTTGCTCTCAAAAATACAGCTTTGCAGCAAGCAACAGCGCAATTAGCTGAGTCTAACCGCAATTTAGAAACAAAAGTTCAAGAGCGAACTAAGGAGTTAAGCCAAACTTTAGAAATTCTCAAAGCCACGCAAGCTGAATTAGTGATTGAAAATGCTTTATTAAGAAGTGCAGAACAAACTTTCACTTATGAATATCAGGTAGGGGGAAGTTTACCAATAGATGCACCTACTTATGTAGTACGCCAGGCAGATAGATATCTTTATAAAGCATTGAAGCAAGGAGAGTATTGTTACATATTTAATGCTCGACAAATGGGCAAGTCTAGCTTGCGAGTACAAATCGTGAAAAGGCTACAATCCGAAGGCTTCGCCTGTGCTGCTATTGATATTTCCGAAATTGGCAATCGGCAGCTAACTATGGAACAATGGTATGCAGGTTTCATTTATATATTAGCCAATAGTTTAAATCTGCTCGATCAAGTTAATATTCGTACTTGGTGGCGCGAGTATGACTTTTTATCGCCTGTGCAACGTTTTAGTAACTTTATAGATGAAATAGTTTTAGAAAATCTTCCGCAAAATAATATTGTAATTTTTATCGATGAGATTGATAGCGTTAGCAATCTTAACTTTGAAATAGATGACTTTTTTGTCCTCCTCCGCAATTTTTATAACAAACGCGCTGACTTCCCCAAATATAAACGGCTCACTTTTGTTTTTTTGGGAGTAGCAAATCCCTCGCAATTAATTCAAGATAAAAAACGCACACCTTTTAATATTGGTCAAGCTATCCAATTGAATGGCTTTCAATTGCACGAAGCCCAACCATTATTACAAGGATTAGCTGAAAGAGTCGGTAATGCTCAGAATGTCCTAAAGGAAGTATTAGCCTGGACTGGTGGACAACCTTTCCTCACCCAAAAACTGTGTAAACTCATTCGTAATTCCTCCGCAAGCATTCCTCAAGGTAGTGAAGCCGATTGCATAGACAACTTAGTGCAAACACAGGTAATAGAAAATTGGGAAGCTCAAGACGAACCTGAGCATTTAAAAACTATACGCGATCGCCTCCTGAATCTGGAATCTGATATTGTTCCGATATTAAAGCTATATCAGGCAATTTTGCATCAACAAGAGGTAACTGCGGTTGATAGCCCAGAAGAAAAGGAATTACTGTTGTCAGGTTTGGTAGTCAAGCAGCAGGGTAAATTAAGAGTCCATAACCGGATTTACGAATTTGTATTTGATGGCGATTGGATTGAGCAGCTGCTTTACAAATATCAGTAGACCGAACGATCAAATCATTCTTATACAGATTTATTTCTACTCAAAGACCTATTGACAAAATTCGCTCGCTTTTAACTTGTGACCGAAGTACAAGCTCTGTCTCAATACTTGTCGGTTAAGGGGAAAAGGGGAAGGGTAAAAGGGGCAAGAAAAAACCTTTAACCCTTACCCTTTCACCTTTTCCCCAAACCAAATTCCGAGTTGAAAATCCTTAACCGAGCAGTATTGAGCTCTATCTCAGTTTCCCCCTTGCTAAAAACTCCCCTGCCTCTTTTGACAACTGGCTGTTTTGAGTTTTTTTGAATACTAAATTAATCAGAAGATAAAGCCTATGATCAGGCTTTAAGGAAGATAAGCAGCAAAATTCATTGAAAGCGGCGGGAAACTCCATCCCCTTGTGGGTGGAGAGGGACAGCCGCCCCGCTGCTTGGGGCATTGGGCATTGGTAATTTCTTCGCCATGCCCCATGCCCGATTCCCCATGCCCAAAAACTCCATCCCCTTGTGGGTGGAGTTTTTCATATTAGGTTAAATTTCCGAAATTACTACTGGCTATGGTTTTGAGAGATAAATAACAAAAAAATATTAAGTTCTTTCTTAAAAGCCTAAACTGCGATTGTGATTCAAAAGCGAAAAAGGCAAATTAGATTTACGTTCCCAAAACACCAGTGGGTACTGCACAAAAAACTGATTAAATTACACAAAATAAACAGCAAAGGAGACTGTTAAATGCCGAATTTCACTATTCGCTTGCATAAACCGCAAAAGTCCAAGGTGTAACTTCTCAGAGAGTTAAATGAGTTACTTCAATTAACTAGCATAAGTACTATGTTTTTGGCAAAACAAAAACTGCAGCACATTAACAGCATTAGTTCTAACTATTATCTGCCCCATCTATTCAGGAGATTTATATGGCTAACAATATCAATGATGCTCTAACTGGTTACGATATGGTCTGGGCAATCACGCAGGACACCCTTCAGTCACAATTAACGTGGTTATTTTCGATGGGCTTCATCTCAAATGAGGTGAAATTTGGAAATTTGGACAATGATGGCTTAGAGTTTGATGGTGTCATCGATCAGCCTGACCTGATCATCGCCAATGAATCATCTAACGCGATCGCTTACTTTGTCGTCAAGTTCGCTTCCGGAAAAATTAAGTACTATACTGGCTTTGGAAGAAATGCCAAGCTTGAAGAAACCAATCTCACACCAGACCCGAATAACATCGACCAAACCACTTGGAAGCTCGCCTTCAAAGTTCAGCTCAACATCGCACTGCTCGCTGAAAATTACAAAGATAAAAAATCAATTCCTCCCAGTATCCAAGACAAGCTCTCTAACTTCAAGTCATCCGATTTTACGGTGAAGAACATCTTCCTGGACTTCCAAAACTCGGATATGACGACCTACGATGAGGGACTGTCAAATATCCCAACTAGTAGTTCGTTCCTAAAGTCAAATTTCTCTGGGATGCTGGGTGCCTGGATTTTGGATCAGCAAAAAACCGATAACCCCTACATTCTAGGCTACACAGCTGACGCTCCATTCAACGAGTCATCAATCTTTCAGCCAACCGGATCGACTTTCTCCTCCCATCGCTTTAAGCCGATCGCGCCTGAAAATGCAGGTCTGAGTACCCTCAATTTTCTGTTAATGACTGACGGTACAACCCCCTCTTCCCAAGGTGGACAATTCAATTACAACCTGGTTGAGTCAAATGAGTTTTCTGGGACAGGGTTAGTGGCGAAAGAGATCGTCTGTTCCAAGTGGATTGAAACCCAAGTTTTGCCTGCGCTGAAACATGCGATCCGGGGTGATGGCAATTGGCAGCGGCAAGGCGAAGATGTTAAATGGGTTTACGAATTTAGTCCACCTGATGTGAAAAAGACTTATAAGAATGCAGACTCAGGAATAGTCGATGTCCATGCAACTTATAGCAGCCAAACTTATGCTGTGGCTGAGATCCGACAAAGCATCACCGATTCACAGGGAAATAGTTACCCAGGCATTTATATCAGTGGGTATTACTACTACAGAGCCGATTTGGAAGAGAAGCCACTTGGCATCGAAACAACTGCTTGGCAGTATGATAAGTTGCCTTGGGAAGTCAAGCTGTTCATGAAAGCAGGTACAAACGGCAAAATTCAGTTGTGGTCAGAAACCACGAAAGGGAACAAGGACAGCGGGCATGATGAATCTTGGCTGGCGGAGTTTGCTGACTTGTTTGACGGTGGATATAACAGCTGGCTCCAAAGTGTAGATGAATCCTACACTTCCCTTTCTAACAATAGTTTTGATTCCCTGACCTCCTATTTACACAATACACTGAGTCAACTTGAACAGCAGGTGATTCTGCCAGCACCCAGCGTCTTTGTCTACAAAGATGTCAGCTTCACAGACGAGAAAAATATGAAGGTTCATCTCTCCTACAATACTCAGGTTTCCCCTTAAGCAAGAGATGTCATTTTAATTCGACCTTTTGCGTCATCTGGCTAAAAAAGCTGAGGAAAGAGGATTCAGTATCTTGCAGAACGACTAAGATACCAAGACCCTCAGCTTTAGCTTGCTCTAGATAACTTTGATGACGCAAAAATTTCATTGATTAATCGCCTCATCCAAACCAGTTCCAAAAATTAGGAGATGACTGTGCTAAGTACTACGGCAGCTAAATTCCAAATTGATGCTACACCTGAAAGCGGCTATAGTGAGTTGGAATTCTCTGTTTCCACAGAGATCATGAAAGACCACTCGGCTGGAATGCCCGTCGATCCTCAGCATCGAATTGCGGTTTTACGCGATCGCAATAATGCACCAATGATTTTTTCAATTGGGTCAGATTCAGGTTTTTATCTAATTCTACGTGACCCAAGTAATGCAGCAGGGTGGAAGCAAATCGATCTACGTCCAGGTATTCATAAAAGCTTTTCCTACATGGGCGAGAATGCCACAGCCCAAGCGATGGCGGTGTCCCAAGATGCCAACGGAACCATTCGGATTGCGGTTGCCCTAAAGCCAGTCAATGCCCCAGGAAAAAACAATATCCTGTTTTTGACGAAAGATTTATCGAATGATCCATCTAAGACAAATTGGGACGATCTCTCCACAGTGTGGGTAGAGCGTCCTGACAATCTTGGAGGTGTGCAAATTACTCAAATCAAACTGGGCACTAATAACGATCGTCAGGGTACACCCACCGTTCTGGCAATTGTTGAAGTGAATGGGGAAGAGAAACACTATTTTGTGAATTCAAATTTCTCTAACACCAGTTGGATTTGGCAAGCTTACCCCATTCCCCATAATGCAGACAAAATCTTAGATGTTGCAGTAGGAACCTTCGGCGTGCGTGGCACTTGGGCACTCTACACCGTTGGGGCAGAAAAAGTATTAACCTTCACCAGTCTTCGTACGGCACAAATGCCACAACCGATTGACATTGTCTACAAAAATATACCCCCAAATTTGCAAGCGATTGGCACGCTCCCTAGCAAAGACGGCAAGAATACAGATGTCTATGCGGCAGGAGATGGATTGTATGTATACCGAACCGTTACTCCTCCCCACGGTAGCCCCACCTATGTCACTATCGCCGATCGCAATGCTGTACCAGGTGCGAGTGAATTGATCCTCTCACAGGCAGGCAATACAGTTTCTATTTGGGCGATGGATGAAAATGAACAGTTGGTGTTTGTGCAAGGTAGAAATGATGATGCACAAGCTTGGACAACCCCTGTTCCTCTGTTGAACAATGTCTCGCAAATTGCACCTTTATGCGATGCTCAAAATCAGGTCAATGATGTTTTTATTGTGACCAATGACAGCAAGCTGGAATACATGTGGCGAGACGAATCCAGCACGCTGTGGAACACGCAGGAGATTGGGATTCACAGCACCGGGACGATGCTGACGTATCAAGCTTACGTAACTCATATCAAGGTCAAATCTAGCAATACATCCCAGCAGCTCGTTAACAATCCGCTGAAGATCAGTGCCTCTTCCTATGGCTATGTCACTATTAATGGTCGATCGCACATCATCTCGCCCAATCATGAAATTAACGTTGTACCTGATGAAATGGGTGTTGTGACGATTACTCAAAAAATTGAAGATATTGCAGCCCCCATTCTTCATGTCAAAGCTGATTTCTTAACCACAGGGTTTGACGTACACTCGTCTGCGCCATTGAACCAAGGGCTGCGAAACATGACGGCTGACGATCTGGCAAATGCCACGTTCCAGTATGGAGATCAGCAGGGACAGAAGGTGCTACAAGGAAAATATGCGGACTCTTCCCATATTCAAGCATCCACACAAGTCTTGAGCAAAATTACAGACTTGGCATTAATTACCTTTGATGATTCAACTCACGCACACCTAGCAAATCAAGGCGTAAAGCTGAATCCATCTGGTAAAGCCGAGAACAAAATCGACGTGAATAAACTACCGAACAGTTATGCCTGGGGCTTTACATGGGATGACAGCACCCTAAATTTCTCCGATGGCCCCCATGCGATCGAGTCCATTGGCAAGATTTTGGAGGCAAATCCGCTCACCTGGTTCATTGGGGATGTTCTGGAGCACTTCGGCAAAAAGCTGGAGAGCAAGCCCAAGAGTTTCTTCATGCATCTGACTGCTGAGGGAGTCCTGGAACTGGTGATCGACTTCGGTGAGTCTGTAATTCAGACCGCCATCGATGTGGTCGAGCAAGTTGTCAAAGCGTTGAGTTGGGTACTCAAAGAGCTATTCGGCATCGATTTGATGAAAATTTTGGAATGGTTAGGCTTTCTCTTTGAATGGGATGACATCCTAGTCACGCATGAGGTATTGGTCAATGCTGCCAACAACCTGATCGAATTTGGCAAGTCGGAAGTCAGCCTGTTCAAAGACTATATCAATACATTTTGCGATTATTTGTTGAGCGAACTGAAAAAGATTCAGCCCTACCCTTCTGAAATTGGAACCACATCTGCCCAAAAGATATCAGATACAGGACAATCCGCTGCCCGTTCTGGAGATAACGGGAATGGGTTTGAAAAAGTGTTCACCTTCTTCACAGATAGTCCGGTTGGCAATTGGGGCATGGCTCAATTGCTTCAAGGTAATATTCTGGAAGGCAGTGATCAGCGAAATACAGATAGCCCTTGGGTAGTTCAACTTACCAATGCTGTTGCCCGATTTGCAGGTGACACAATCCTGGAAGAATTCAACGACTTCGAGACGACCATTTCTCAAATTGCCACCGATCTAAAGCGTCTGTATGATGACGATGACCTTTCGTTTAATAAGATTCTGGCACAACTGGGTGGCGATATCCTCGAAGGAATGATTGAGGCAATTCGCATTTTCTTGACCAAGCTGCTGGATTTGCTCGTTGATATCCTTTCGGCTCTAAAGACAGGTGTAAATGAGACGATCGATATCCCGTTGCTGTCTCCTCTCTACAAAATGATTACCAAAGGCAAGGATCTATCTGCCCTAGATGCCATGATGCTGATTATGGCAATTCCGACTACCGTTGGGATGAAATTAGTGTTGGGCAAAGCGCCTTTTGATCAGGGTTATGTTGTGCCGTTTAACATGCCCCCTGTCACCGAACTGCCTCTCCCCTCAACTCCTGGTATCGTTAGTCCAGCGGCAATTCGCTCCGTGATGCCTGCAAGTATTCGCTCCGAGGCAATTCCAATCAGTCCGGTCGCTAGCTTTGCTACAGTGGCGACGGCATTGGTTGAAAATGGCAATCAAGAGAGTAAGCCCGAAATTGGGGAAGACTTACGGAACTGGACTTATACAACTGCGGTTCTACTCCTCATCGGCAGCTTAGGTACCACTATTGTCGATATACTTGCGTACAAGGCGATGGCGAAGCTAAAAAATCAGGAAGGAAAACCGCTCGTTGGCAAAGAGAATGCTCTAAAAGAGGCGAAGGTGAAATATGCAATCTTTCACCTCGCCTTCCGCCTACCGATTATTATTGCTTCTTTCCCCTATACCGCCAATAAAGCAAGTTATGGAGTGCAGATGAGTGTTGGGGTGCTGAACCTGACCGCCATCGTAAAAGATGGTTTCTTTGCTGCTGCAAAAGACGACAAGGACTTTGACAAAGCAAGCATTGTCGTGGATGCCATCTATACTTTACTGGAGCTAGTGTTAGAGATCCCGATTTTGGTTCTCGAACTGAATGAGGCAGAGAAAGAGCATAATGACCATGCGAAACGGGACGTTGAGATGAAGTTTGCTCAACATGGGATTGCGACCCTGAGTGAAATTGGCAAGGCAGTAGAAGAACTAGATGTTGTCAAACATCCCATTGCTGAGGGCATTCTAGTCGGTGCTGTGATCTTTCTGAATTTAGGGGCAAACGGAGTCAACCTTACCCGCATGATCTTAAATGCCGCAAAAAACGAACCGCACCACAACGTCTAACCCATACCATATTTAATTTGCAAAAACCTTGAGACTGGAATGGCACTACAAGACTTTCACAGGCTTAACTGAATCGTATTGACCGTGCCAATTTTAGATTGCCGATTTTAGATTTTTTGGTTCATGCCCCGTCCCTAGTGGACGGAACAAATCCAAAATCCAAAATCCAAAATCCAAAATTTAAAATCCTTAAGCCCTGCACCCTTGTGGTCGGGGTCAATCCAAAATCCAAAATCTAAAATCCAAAATTCGTTGACTTATACCCATCTTCTGTATTTGTGTCAGAAGTACGGATATCAATACTGCTCGGTTAAGGATTTTCAACTTTTAATTTGGTTGGGGGAAAAGGTGAAAGGGTAAGGGTTAAAGGTTTTTTATTGCCCCTTTTCCCCTTCCCCTTTTCCCCTTAACCGACAAGTATTGGTACGGATATATCATCGACTCGTTGGTTTGTAATTATGGGTTCAGTTGCCATAATTCTGAACCTATACCGATTTATTCATTTTTGGAAATATGCCTTTCGGTATACTTATTTTCCTAACTCCTCAAAAAATGAGTGAACTGGGAGTAATAAAGAACACAAAGTTTTGTAATGATTTTAAATTTCTGCAAACAATTGGAGTTTTAGGGTGAAAACATAGTATGTTAATTGATTAGTAATACATAGCTAGTAACCTGATTAAATTAGGTTGTAATAGTCAGCCTTTCATAATTCTTCCCCTTACGCCCCTACATTTAAATGACATTCATCTATTCTTGTTTTGCGCTTAACAAGAGTGACATTCAGTACAGGTCTAAAGCTGGCATATGAATACTACCAACTTTGGGTAGATGCGAATTAAGAGGACATAATATCGACTTTTGATTATTTTCTAAACCAAGCATGAATAGAGGATAAAAAATCATGGCTGATATCGATATTGCGATCATTGGAGGTGGTGTATCGGGTGTTTACAGTGCATGGCGGCTCAAAGAAGCTTATCCACATAAGAAGATTGTTGTCTTCGAGGGAAGCGATCGCATCGGTGGGCGTTTACTGTCAGTGCGACCACCAGGCATCAAAAATATGGTTGCAGAGCTTGGCGGGATGCGTATTCTTCCAGGAGTACAACCCCTAATCACCAAACTCATCGACAAGCTCAACGAGATACTTCCAGCAGAGCAGCAGATTGAGTTATATGACTTTCCAGTTGATCAGCCTGAAAATATTGCTTATCTGCGTGGTGTTTATCTGCGGCTTTCCGACTTCAGCAATGAACCTGAGAAAGTGCCGTATTATCTCTCATTTTTGGAGCGCGGTCATTCAGCAGGCAACATCATTATCAATGCAATTGAGCAGATTGTCCCAGGAATCACCGATCCAAACCTGAATGAATCCCAACGGCGACAAATGGCGCAGAATGCCAGCTTTGGTGAAAGGCCACTATGGGAACAAGGTTTCTGGAATGTGCTAATCCGTGTCATCAGTGGCGAAGCCTACGAACTAGGTGTCGATGCCGGTGGCTACAACTCGACACTCACTAATTGGAACGCTGCTGATGCAATTCCCTGGTATCTCTCCGATTTCGGTACTAACTCGAAATATAAGGGTTTTAAGAAGGGTTTTCAGGAAGTGCCGAAATCATTAGCGGCGCTTTTCCGTAGCGCCGAAGGTGTGATTGAGCTAAATAAGAAGATCGACGGCTTCGATTGGAAAGACGGCACTTTTGAAGTGTACATCCAGAACCAAAAGATGACAGCAAATTCATTAATCCTGGCAATGCCGCGCCGCTCACTGGATCTGCTTGCGCCGAATAGCCCGCCTCTGTTGAAGATTCAGGATCTAATCGCCAGCGTCACACCGCGTCCACTCTTCAAACTCTTCACAACCTATAACAATCCGTGGTGGCTGGCAGCAGGGGTCAAATCTGGACGAACAGTTACAGACTTACCAGTGCGACAAACCTATTATTGGCCTCAAGATGACGGCTCGGCGGCAACTGATGGGTCGGCGATGTTAATGGCAAGTTATGACGATGGGACAAACATCGGCTTCTGGGACGGCCTGCGTCCACGTCGGCGACAGGCCTGGCAAAAGCACAAGAAGGTTGCAGAATTCGTGAACAATCCATTCTTAGGCGATCGCCAGAAAAAGTCTGATAGCGAGTGGGATAAATATGTGGCACCAGCGCCGATGGTTGAAGAAGTTGCACGCCAACTGGCAAAGATCCACGGTCTGACCTACACACCAAAGGTAGAGGCGGCTGCATTCCGCGACTGGGGCGACGACCCATTTGGCGGTGGATGGAATAGTTGGAACATCGGTGTCAAAAGTTGGGAAGTAAAGCAAAAGATTATCCAACCGATTGCTGATTGCTCACTATATATCTGCGGCGAAGCTTATTCAAATGCTCAGGGCTGGGTCGAAGGTGCTTTGGAAACAGCCGATATGGTGCTAGAGCATTTTGGCATTGCTGAACTATAGCGATCGCGTCACCGCCCAGCATAGCTGATCGCGATTTTTCCCAAAAGAGCATGAACTAAAATTCCAGAACCAAATATGTCCAACCATTGAGGGTTCACAACAAGATGATTCAACTAAAAGGGAAATTTTTCCAGCTGATTAGCATTCTTCTTTTAGTCAGCTTCTTTAGTTTATTCGGATTCTGCACGTCCGATATGTTAGCTCAAACAACAAACCCACCAAATAAATATACAGAAGATCCAGTCTTTACTTCTGACGTTAACATTGACCAAAATACATTACTTAAAGGGGGATATAAACTACGTAAGGTTTTAGAGTCGGGAAATCAATTCTATACCAATCCCTATACACCTACAGACGGCATTGGTGAAGGGCCAACAGGGCCTCGTTCACCCCAAAGAGCAGCTTTATATCCTCAAGATCCGACCTTTCCCTTCTTGAGATTAAATGGTCTTGATTCCCAAAGTTGTTTTGAATGTCATAACAGCATTGGGGAATACAAACAACCAGGGACTCAAAGCAACGCTTTTCTACGCAAGCCTGGTGTGACTGGTGGTTCAGCAGGGTTTGCTAGCACCGCATTCATTAATCCTAATTTTCCGAAACATCTAACAGAATTACTTCGTAGCCCACCTCATGTTTTTGGTACAGGCTATACCCAGCAGTTAGGTGATGAGATTACCCTCGATCTGCAATATCTCAAATCGGTCGTCCATGAAATCGCTAAAAATCATCCAGGACAGTATGTAAAGCAAGATTTAAATTCCAAAGGAATCAACTTTGGTTACTTTGGTAGCACTTATAATGCAGACAGCAACTCATTCACAGACGATACCTCAGGAATCAAAGGGGTAGCATCAGACTTGATTGTTCGGCCTTTTCAATGGAAAGGAATTGCTTCCAGTGTTCGCCACTTCGTGCGCGATGCTCTAGATTTTCACTTTAGTCTACAAGCCGTAGAGAAAGTAGGACTGAATAATGACCCTGACAAGGATGGCAAAGTTAATGAAGTTACTGTAGGTAACCTATCAGCACTGACAACTTTTGTAGCGATGACCCGTCCGCCACAGCAGCAAATACCACCAGATCAGGCAACTGTGGTCAGTCGGGGTCAACAACTTTTCGGTGCAGGAACGGGTAATTTAAATTGCGTTAGCTGCCATATACCAAAGTTAACTATCAATAATCCCTACCTAACTATCGACGACCCAGAGATACCTTCAGCAACCAAGGCTGCTTTTTTATCTCAAGCCCCGCCCACTCTCATCAATGCCCAGCAATCTCAGGATGAACTATCTGTTATTCAGAAATTCCAGCGCTATTACAACCAGTTCAAACAAGAAATAGCCCAGATGGAAACAGCACCGACACTGGAAGGATTGCAAGCTGCCATTCCGGAGAAAAAAGCGATATTTGATCGGATTGTAGCAACAGGAGAGCGTAGCGCAGCTAAAACAAGTGAAGCTTTAACTGCAACACAGCAGCCAGTCACTGGTTATACGATTCCTCTGACTCCCATAGATAACACTTTACCAAGTTACATCTTCCCGCGTTTACCTCAAAACTCCAACGGCAAAATTACTGTCCCACTCTACAGCGATCTTCGTACCCACAACATGGGTAAAGGATTATCAGATTCAGTAAATCAAGGCACGGATGTTAAAGGGATATCTATCCAACCTCCTGACTTTTTAACTCGACCTCTATGGGGAGTTGCTGATACAGGCCCTTGGCTGCATGATGGTCGCGCTCGTTCTTTGCAAGAAGCGATCGCCAAGCACGCTAATCTTAGCGATCCTAATGATGGTAGTGAAGCGGCTTCAGCAGTACAAGCCTTCAAAAATCTGAGTTCTAGTGACCGAACTGCTGTAATTCAATTCTTGAATACTATGCGCCTACCCATCCAACCGAATCTGAAAATCCAAAATTAGTTTTTGCCATCAAAAATCTCTCGTTAACTATTAACTTTACTTATGTCTTCACAAGATTTCTTAAGTTTGGAAGAAATTTGGATTTGTCCCCCCTTAGCCTTTGCTCGTTTTGGACAATCCCCATATCCAATGGAGAATTTCCATTGGGCAGAGAATGATTACTCGCCTCGGGGTACAGCTGAAACAGTCATCAAACCTGCACTGACGTTTAATATCGATCCCAACGGCAATATTTCTGCTTATTTGCCAGAAGAAATTCGTTTCAAAGATAAAGGTAAGTGGCGACCGGTTTGTCCGTTTTTTGAGTTACATGGACGTTGGTCAGACGGGTATGAAGGCCCCATAGGACTGAATCAATTGCAAGCAGCTAAGTTGAGTCTCAATGATGTAGTGTGGTACGTGGAAGCCGCCAACCGCAAAGCATATCACTACACCTTAGCAGAAGGGGATCTAGTTGCAGCTGCGCTCGAAATTCCCGGTACAAATCATCTTTTACACCCGATATTGGGTCACAGTCCCGAAGGGGCAGAAAATCCTCTGATTCCCCCTGGTGTGGATATTCCATTAGGCCATGTGCAGGTAATTCGCCCTAATCCAAGTTGGCCTGAGTTGCGTTTGCGAATTACCCCACCCCAGGGATTGATTTATGCTCCTAGCAATAGTTGCGATCGCAACTTAACCCAGTTGATCCCACTGATTCAAGACCAAGCGGCATTTTTGCGACAAATCAATTGCTGTCTCAATCCCGATGCTGCATGGCCTCACTGGAATCCCGGGCCAGACGATAATCAAGATCCACGCACCAATCCAGGTGGTTTGTATGCTCAAGAACCGGATACCACTAGCTTGGGATTTTTGGATGATTCCAATGATGGTTTGATTAAAGTGACAGTCAAAGGAGCAAGTGTCGCTACAGGTCAACTCACGGCTTATGCTCGTTACACATGTTGTCCGCAAGACTTCCAACCAGACCGCCGACCATTTGTTTCCATTGCTGATGGTTTGAGCGATTTAGTCAAACGAGACGAAGTTTTGCATCAAGGATTTATCGAGGGGGAAAACTGGGCAGAAACAGAAGCAGAAATCGCTGATTTAATGCAACGAGTCCGCGAGACAATGGAAGCTTCTAATTTGGATCAGCAAAATTTGCGATCGCAGTTAGCCAATAACCCAAGTGATTCAGGCACAGACGCTCCTTTCCCTTTCGACCCCGTACCTCCACGCCCAGGGCATCCATTACCTTTGACCGAATTAGGTCGGATGAATCACGTCCGCTTTCTAGCTTACGAAGTGTTCAAGCAACGTATGGGACAACGTCCAGAAGTGTTTAAACAATGGATTCGCAAACCCACTGACGAACCGAAATCCTACGACAAACAAATGCCCGCCTTAATGCGAGGTTCCGATTCCACACCGATGTCCATTTCCCAACGTCAGTACTACTTGATGAAGGAATGGTTAGAAGTGTTACAAAACGGCCAAGGAACATCTCTTGATGAGGATAGTTGATCATGAATCTTCCATTACCACAGTCACCCATCTCGCCGGAAGTAGACAATTTATCCCGCGACTTTCATCTATTTGAGAGTGCTGTTGCCAAACACTTGCTGGTGGTAGACGCTTCACGAGTGTTCGATCTCGACGAGTCCACCGCCCAGCGCATCGCTCAATTGCTAGTGGTAGACGACTCGGTGAACGAGCAGGAAATCGCCAACTTTCGCCAAAGCTTTGTGATGCCAGGTGGTCAGCCTGCCATTGATGATACTCCCCTCGAACCGCCTCCCCTGCGTTCTTTATCGTTGAACGTTGCCCAAAGCTGCAATCTTGGCTGTAAGTATTGTTATGCTGACGAAGGCAAGTTTGGCAGCAAAACCCAGTTTATGCCCCAGGACATTGCCCAGCAAGCCGTAGACCGTCTCATCGCCGAGGCCGAGCCTGGTGTAGATTTAGTTGTCGGGTTTATGGGGGGAGAACCGCTGTTAAACCGCCAATTAATCCACCACATTACTCGTTATGCCAGCCAGCGCGGTCAAGAAACCCGACATAAAGTCCGGTTTTCTCTGACTACAAACGGCACTTTGGTGACAGAGGAAGATGCAGCCTTATTCGCCGAGTACCGATTTAATGTGTCTGTTAGCCTTGATGGGCCGCAATTGCTCAATGACCAATTGCGCCCAACAGTCAATGGTCGCGGAAGTTACGCAGCGGTTTTACGTGGCTTAGAAGTCATGTCAGTTCAGCGTCCTGGTCATTTGTCGGCTCGGATGACAGTCACGCCCCAAAGCGGACGCTTACTGCCAATTTTGCAGCATGTCCTGTCCTTGGGTGTTGATGATGCGGGATTTGCTCCGGTGCTGGTGTCACCCAATGCAGAGTATGCCTTTGGGCCTGAAGAGTTCGAGCTATTTTTGCAGCACATGATCGAATGTGGTGAGGTATGTAAACAACACCTGTTGCAGGGTAAGCGTTTCCCATTTACCAACTTTGAAACGGCACTTAATGAAATCCATCGTGGTAGCCATCGTCCCTACCCCTGTGGTGCAGGTGCGGGTTATCTGAGCGTGAATGCCCAAGGCCAACTTTATGCCTGTCATCGATTGGTAGGAGATGAAGAGTGGGCTATGGGTTCAGTCCAGCAAGGCTCAGACTTTGCGGCTCGACAGCAGCTATTACAGCGCCATCATGTCAACTCCATCAAACCATGTAGTGATTGTTGGGCGCGTTACCTCTGTGGAGGAGGTTGTTACCACGAAGTCAGCAAACGTGGGCGAATTGGCTGCGATTACATTCGCGGCTGGCTGGAATTCTGTTTGGCAGCTTATGCCGAATTGTCTACTTACACTCCTGAGTATTTTGTGACTCCCGAAACCTACTTTGCAAACGGAATTACAAATTTAAGTGGAAAAATATGAAAATCACCAAGAACAATAACCCGTGGCGGCCAAATGAATTTTCCCCCCAAGATCCAAAAGAATGGAAGATTTTTCCGCGTAACCTGACTGCACGAGCCGCTTACATTGTTCCGGGGAACCCAACCACTACCCGCCCAGAAGATGCTGTAGACAATTGCTATCCTGGGTTGGAAATGGATGCGAGGAATCTACATAAGTACTTCTTCCCCGGTTTGTATTTTGAAGTTTATCGGGGTGATGGCGCTCGACTTGTGGAATTAACTCCCAGCGATCGCGCCGCCCAGTGGATTAATTTAGGATTGAAAGAAAGCGATCTCCAAGATGACTTGTTTTTGTGGATTCTCAAGGGGAAAACTGCTGCTGATCAGGATGCAGAAAATCCGCCTGCCATTGAGTTCGTTGATACTAAAGACTTAGGCGGCTTATATATCTGGCGCAAAGTTAATGCGCTGTTTGCGGGAAAAACTGCCGTGGCGATCGGGACGAAACCACCAACGAACGGTGATAGTCTGAACGCTGCGAAAGCTCAGTTAGATAGCTCTTGGAACAATAACAATAGCCATGTAGAACGAGATCCAAATGGTAAATTGAAATTTGCCGTCTTGATTACAGATCGGTCAGTTTACTTGAGCAATCAAGGTGTCATTGATCCAGATGTTTACAAACCAGGTGAACTCACACGTACCCTGTGTACTCCCTGGACTTACGATTTCCGGGATTGCCAATGTTTTTATTGGGCATCTAATAAGCCTGATGTCAATAGTAGTGAAGATGGTAAATACCAATATCTCAACTTCCAGCGTAAGAACTCGAATATAGAACCACAAACCGAAGATATTGCTAACAGTTACGAAGCTCGTCGCCTGCGGGAAATCGACTATGCAGAAATGATGGTCGATTGGGAGCAACTGCGCCCAGTGGTGAATGGTCGGGAATATGGCGAATCCTACAAACCTCCTATTCCCCCGAAAGGACGGATTTTAACTCTAGAAGAAATTAAAAAGGAATTAGCTTATTTAGCTACAGTAGAACACGCTCTAGCGGTGCAATATCTCTACGCCTACTATTCTGTAAATGCTCCAGCCGAGGAGCCGCCAGAGCCAGATTTGAAAACATTCCGTATTTGGAAAGGGGCGAATGAGGTCTTCAATATCGCTATTGATGAAATGCGCCATTTGCACTGGGTTAACCAAGTACTAAAGTTACTGGGAGTCGAAACGACTGTCAAACGGGCTGCGAAAATTGGACGCAGATTTGAAGTACCTTTTTATTTGCAAAGTCTTACCAGTACTCAGTTGCAGTGGTTTATCGATGTAGAAGAACCTAGTCGCTCTACCTCAATTGGGCTGGATGGGATGTATGTTGGGATTCAGACCTCGTTGCAACAGCTTTCGCCAGAAGAGTTAGACCCAGAAACCCAACGTCGGGCGGTGGAGATCATCAAGCTGATTATTGATGAGGGTGAAGGACACTATGTGCGTTTCAGTACCGCCCAGCAGAATTTGGCTTTCTATGACAATGCGGGTCGTGGTGATTTGCCAAAATATATTCGCGGCGGTCACTGGAGTGAACTAAGCGATCAACCTAACCCGGAATTACCTAACAGTAAGCTCTATGGTGTTCCCCACGTTGAAGAATTAGGCAGCGAAGGGTTCATCCTACAAAAACAAAGTGACGCTGTATATTTAACGTTGATAGTGTTTTTGAAGTTGGCGTTTGCTATGCAAAATGAGAAAATCAGTGGTGCATCGCTACGCAAAGCGATTTCCTTGATGTTTAAGCTGAACGCAATCAATTTTCAACTGGCAGAAAAAGGAATGACACCACTGTTTACTATTCCTAAATGGTGGGAAAGCGATCCTCCTGTTACATCCCAGGAGATTGCCCACACTTTGTTAAATACAGCCAGAAGGCAATTGCTAGAATCAGGGGTATTACAAAGCCCTGCGATCGCTCAATTTGCCCAAAAAGCACCATTGACTGAATCCAAGGTATTGAAAGAGCCGATTCTTTCTAAAGTTTTGCAGAAAGCACACAATGAAAGTATTGATGAAGTGTTTGCACATTTTGATAATGCTATTTCCGAAACCACATTTCAATGAGTCAGTCTGAAGTTTGTTCCCTAACAACGATGACATGAAGGAGGAAGCAGGAAGCAGGAAGTATGTTACAGCGTATGCAATATAGTTTTCTCCTTGCCTCCTCCTATTATCGCTTTCAGCTTCAGCTTTTAGGATTGACCTCATAGCTACCGGAAGTACTGTAATTTTGAATTAGGAGCGAGGCGACGTGACTCGTGTGGCTGTTGTTGGCGATAGTTTGAGTGCTTATGCTGTAGTCGCAGTTTTAACTAAGCTGGGTTATCCTTGCGATTTGCTATGTTACCCAAAAAAATCTAACTTTTACGGGCCTTCATTAGTACTCAACGATGTGAGCGAAACATTGCTTACCGAACTTTTCCCGGATGTGAATTTGGGTGTTGATAGTCAACGTCTGACTCATCGTTGGGTGTGTTGGGGCACACAGCCAGTGCTGGTAGAACAGCCTGCATTGGCGATTAGAACCCACTCTTTACTAGAGTTACTAAAAAACTCCAAGGTCATACAGCACACGCCTATGATTGATGCTAGTCAATGGACTGCTGAACAAATATCCCAGAAATATGCTTGGACAGTCTATACCAAACACAAACAAGGTGCTGCTGCGTCTAGCTTGCTTCCACGTTCACGCCGCGTCCCGCAGGGAAGTTTTACACCAACGGCGGGCGTAGCGATCGCTTTGTCTGAAAGTTCTCAATCTTTGATTGGTGGTCAACGAGTCATAGTCACCGCAGAGGTACAAGACACGCCCAAATCTGCATACACCTGTTATATGGAATCGTTGGCTGACGGTTGGTTATTTTATGCTCCAGTCAATGGCTCTAGCGCTATGCTTCAGGCATGTTTGCCGATAACGCCAGTCAATCCTCGACGGGCGTTATTAGAATGTTTGTATCAAAGCACTACAATCAGCAAGTTTGTCAACGATTTGCAAAAGGTAAATTGTTTTGTTTCTGCCCCCCACTTGGAATGGCCTCTCTGCGGTTTAGGTTGGCTGATGGTGGGCGAACCTGCGATTAAGATTGATCCTGTAAGTGGAGAAGGTACGCCTTTTGTATTACGCAGTGCAATATTGGCAGGAGCGGTAATTGATGCAATTTTGAGCGATCGCATTCCTGATATATCTGCATTAAATCATTATAAAACTAGATTAACTCATTCATTCATTTCTCATTTGCGAGGGTGTATCCAGTTTTACCGAGAAGTATTTAGCACAAATTTAGCATGGCAAGCTGAAATAAATCAGATGATCGATATCGCTGAGACTCTATCGACTCAGCTAGAACAACAGGCTGTTAATGTGTTGAACTATCGGTTGATTGATTTTGAGTTGCACATTGGGTGAAGGGCTGAATTTTTCAGCGTTGCTGAATAGAGGGATGAATTGATTTATGTAGGTACAATTTGATACTTTCAGTCATGAAATAATAATTTAATTGAGTATCTCAGCATTTGTTCTGATTTGGAGTTGATTTAAGTGGTGCTGACTTTTGTGAAGTTGACACTGGATATTGCCCTATGACTGATATCTTCATCTTGTAGTGGTAAATCATAATTATCATAGAGAACTTTCAGGTGTCGGCTAAACTGTTCTTCTAAAAAATAGCTACTAGAAAATTCACTTGCAAAAGAAACTTGATGAAAATGATAATCTAAATTTAGCAGGTTATAGACGAGCCTCAAGAAATAATCATCTATCCAGAAATCTACATCAAACAGGGAAATGCCATATTTTCCTTCCAACCTGCGATTTAAAGTTTTTAGCAACCAAGACCATTGAGGTTTGAGGGTCGGATCGATGCGGTTACCAAATACAGGATTAAAAAACTGATTAACTTGAGTTTTTCTCACATCAATTACTTTAGTTAATAAATCTGTCGCCTGAATTGGAGATGAATTAAACCAATAGTTAGCAACTAGCAAATCATGTAAATAAGCTACAACAATTTTCGGGTTTTCTTTAATAAACTGTGAACGACAAACAATTCCTCTAATTGATGGAATTCTTAAACTATTTGTTTGAGATAAAGGCAGTTTTCTGACAAAAGCATATCGTTCTAAAATTGACGCAAAAGTGTGACAACACACGTAGGCATCTATAGTTTTGTTAGCGAGACTCCTACTAGCCCTTTGTGGATCTTCATTTATTAATCTACAATCTTTACTGACATCCATATTATAGAGGTCAAACAGAGTAATGATGAACCGATGGGCATTTGAACCAAATAACGTAGAAATTCTTTTTCCTTTAAGCTCATTAACAGTATGTATGGCAGAATCTTTATGGAGAACAATGTTCACATCCTGACCCAAAAGATTATACGAAGCAATCCCAATTAATTTAGAACCAAAACTTAAATCATCAAAAAATTGACTACCATTATTCAAGAGAGAAATATCATCTAAAATACAAATATCTAGTTCTTTGCGTTTCATCTGGCGGTTCATTTCTTCTCCAGAGGAAAAGGGCAGAATTTGTAAATCAAAATCTCGATGAATTTCAACATTTTTAAAAATAGGCTGTTCAATTAATGCGGATGATCTCTGTAAATCAGAAATATACTTAGTTCCATAGCCTGCAATAAATTGTCCTATGGAATCACGCTGAATCCCTATCCTCAGAACATTTTCCTCTTTAGCAGAATAGCTACCTAAAATTAAATTTACATTAGGCACACTTTCCAAGTTATTTTGTTCGAGTCTAAAACTTCTGACCAAACCCTCTGCGGAAATTAACAATTCACTAAAGCGGGGAACATGAATATAAATCCCATATTCATTAACATCTTGTATGGTCGAGGTTAAAACTTGGTATTGAGATATGATCTCAGCTTCACAAAAGTCAGGTAAAACGGTTGATTTCTGATTTCCTGAAGCATATTTGAGGACATCTTGATAATTGGTTAGTATTTTAACCCTACTTAATTTCTCCAACAAAAATTCATTTTTAGATAATTCCCGATGAACCTCATCTAAAAGTACAACTTCAGCCCAGTCAATCTCATTTATTTTAATCAAGCTATACTCATTGGGATATTTATTTTTCCCAAAAGAGAACAGCACCATTTTATGAGTTGTTAATCTAGTACAGTGATGTTCTTCCTTATATCCAGAACAACTGTTAAGCAATAAATCTATATCTAAGACTTGAGAAGTAGAGAAAAAACTATTACTGTGAGCCTCAATTTTTTTGATATTTCTACCGGGAAAACAAAGCTGAAATCGCTGCGAATATTGTTTTAACCAGACTTCTAAAATTAAACTAGTCGCTCCCAATATCAAATCTTCACCCTCAGCGCTAAATGTTGCGTGAAATTCTTCTCGCAGATTTTCTACAGTTTCAACAACATTAAGTGTTTGGGAAATCAATTTCTTGCCTTTATTAGTTAAGCAGATAGAGCCAGGAGAGCGATTTAGCAGAATTACCCCAAAATAATCCTCTGCTTGCTTTACTTTCTTACTAATTAGTGCTTGACTATATCCTAGTTTTTGGGCTGCTTTCGAGAAGCTACCACAATCATCTACTGCTTTTAAAATTTTGAGGTGATTGAGGGTAATATCTTCGAGTTTAATCTTATTCATGCTATGTAGGGCAAGATTTTAATTACAACCTAACTAAGTTATTTTGTTGTGTGTATTCGGAAATAACTAGTTTGTGGAAGCGGATAGTATCTTCCAACATCGATTCAAATTTGAGGATGATTAAATCAACGCCAACAGCTTCGTATTCTTTGAGACGTTGAATAATAGTATAGCGATCGCCTACCAGTTGAGCAGATAAACCAAGATTTGCTTCAATGGTTTGACTGATATCTAGTTTGTTATGGGCAACTACGTTAGGATCGATTTGCTCTTGAAAGTATTTAATCTGTTGCTGATCAGCAGAACGATAAATCGCAGCTAGTCTAGCTTCAGCTTCGGCTGTATGTTCACCAACGATCGCAAACGCACTCATAGCTACTTGAATATTACGCCCGTAGCGATCGCTTGCCAATGTTTTCACCTTCTGCACCAATGCTGCTGTTTTTTCTGGTTCATCAGCATTGATAAATAAATAATCTCCGTGACGTGCTGCTAAATTAATTGCCCGCTCTGATTCTCCAGCAATAAAAATAGGCGGTGTTGCTAGAGGTTTATCAGTTAAAATACCATCCTTAATAGTATAATATTTGCCAACATAATTAAAGTTATCGACTGTCCACAGCCCCTTGATGACCTCAATATACTCTTCCAATCGGGCGTATCTCTCACTATGGGGGAGCCAAATATCTCCATAACTTTCTACTTCTAGCTTCCACCATCCAGCAATCCCACTCAGGGCAAATCTGCCTTTACTTAATTGATTTTGAATGTTTGCACTTACATTAGCAACCACCGCAGGTAGTTTAAAACCGGGTTGTACAGCCGCCACAATCTTGATGTTCTTGGTATTCAAACTTGCCAAAGCTGCTGTAATCCATGCGTCAGCGACATTGTAGTCAGGCCCATGAATAGCATTCAAGTAATGTTCAGGAATGTAATAGAAGTCATAACCTAACTCATCTGCTTCAATTGCCAACTTTACCAAATCTTGCGAAGATACATTAGCCTCGTGATTCACAACCCGCAACCATCCACCACAGACTGGCGACCAAATTCCAAACTGAAGTGCCATAAATCTTCTTCCTGTGCCTTTTTCGACGAGAGATTCAATAAAATACGATATCTTTATCTCTTTGCCGTGGTTTAGTAGTTCACACTACCATATTTATTTCTGCTGTGTATAGTTGCAGATGAGAGTAATCTCAAGCGTTGAAAAGTATTCACTTATCACGATATGGAATAGTAGTAATCCTTTGTTGAGTCCTGTATTTCGGGTTTCTTGGACATAATCAGGATGATACCCACCAAATATAAAAGAATTATTAAATATTCAACAAACGTTAGCGGTATTCCAAAATGGAATACTGAAATGGAATTTAAGTATATGCAGTCACGACATCGGCAAAATTGTCGTGATAAAGTCTGAAACATGAAAATGCGGTAAATCAATCGGTTTATAGTATATTGTCAATATCAGATCCTGAGATTGTTTACTTGTAAACTCAGAGGACTTTGCAGCCGCTATCAAGCTTTAGATTTTTTGGATCAATTTTTAAGTGATTTGTTTAGTGATGACAAATTCGGACTTGTTGCATCACAAGCAGACTTCCACAAATAACCAAGCTGTTTCATTCTCAAATACACAATTATGGTAGATATTAAGTTCGCATACTGGATTCCCAACGTCAGTGGGGGGTTAGTAGTTAGTAAAATTCCCCAACGGACAAACTGGACTTATGACTATAATGCTCAACTAGCTCAAACAGCTGAAGAGGTTGGGTTTGAATACGCTCTAGCCCAAGCTAGATTTATCGCCAGCTATGGGGCTGAGTACCAACTAGAGGCATTTACAACCGTATCAGCCCTCGCTCCAGTCACCAAAAAATTGAAGTTGATTGCGGCGGTTCATCCTGGATTATGGCATCCCGGAGTAGTCGCTAAAATCGGTGCTAGTATTGATTTTCTCTCTAACGGACGATTTGCTTTGAATGTAGTTAGCGGCTGGTTCAAAGATGAATTCACTATATATGGTGAACATTGGTTAGACCATGACGAACGCTATCGTCGTTCCGAAGAATTTATCCGCGTCCTCAAAGGCTTATGGACAGAGGATGAGTTTCACTTTAAAGGCGACTTCTACCGGATTAACGGCGGTTGGGTGAAGCCTAGACCGGTGAATCAGAATCCCCATCCAGAGATTTTCCAAGGTGGTAACTCCAAAGCCGCCCGGCGTATGGCTGGCCGCGTTTCTGATTGGTATTTTATGAATGGTAATACCCTAGAAGGGGTAAAAGAGCAGATTGCCGAAGTGTCTGAATTAGCTCGTCGAGAAGGACGCACAATTAGGTTTGGGCTAAATTCCTTTATCATCGTACGAGATACAGAAGCAGAAGCCCATGAAGTATTGCGCGAGATTATTGCCCAAGCCGATGTAGAAGCAGTGAAAGGATTTGGCGAAGCCGTCAAACAAGCGGGAGCTGCAACTCGTGAACGTGAGGGAATGTGGGCAAATTCCAATTTTGAAGATTTAGTACAGTATAACGATGGCTTCAAGTCAGGCTTGATTGGTACGGCTGAACAAGTAGCAGAAAAGATTCGCCAATTCCATGAAGCAGGGGTTGATCTCATTCTCGGCGGCTTCTTACACTACACAGATGATTTGCCAGCCTTCGGTAAGAAGGTAATCCCCATTGTGCGGGAACTTAAATCTCATCGTCGGGCTGCTGATGAGTTGGCTGTGGTATAGATTCACAGTCATATATCTTGTAGAAGTGGGTTTTGTAGAGCCAAGCTGTTGCGATCGCAGCTAAACCCACTTCTACAGCAACAGGAAAACCCTACGCAGATATAGCAGGGGACAGGTGACAGGGTGAAAAGCCTTGTGCTGTCTAATTTTTATGATTTATCGATGTCCTAACCAACTTGACTACGGCTATATCACGATTTTTAAGTAACCAAATCATCTTCATAATTGCCCAAATTTCCGAGCAAATTAAATTTGGGACAACTCTGCGTTTAAACACGATAAATCAGAATCAAGGAGTTTTATCATGACATCACTAATTAATACAGAACAGAAGGCGCATATTATTCGTGATGACAAGGAAGCGATCGCGATCGCCCATGAATTAGCAGCTGAGTTTGCCAAGGGCGACTCAGAACGCGACCAAACTCGGCGTTTACCTGCCGAAGAAGTGCAGAAGTTCTCGCAAAGCGGATTATGGGGAATTACAGTCCCGAAAGAATATGGCGGTGCTTTTGTCTCAAACGTCACCTTAGCAGAAGTAATTAAAATCATCTCCGAAGCCGATTCTAGCCTCGGACAAATTCCCCAAAATCACCTCTACATGGTGGAAGCAGTCAGGTTGGATGGTACGGATGATCAAAAGAAATTCTTCTTTGATTTAGTATTACAAGGCAAACGCTTTGGTAACGCCTTCTCGGAAATTGGCACCAAGTCTGTCACCGATGTGCAAACCAAATTAACACCAGATGCTTCTGACTACGTACTCAACGGACGCAAATACTACTCGGCTGGCGCATTACTAGCCCATTGGGTTCCTGTGATTGCCAGCAACCCGGATGGTAAAACAGTAGTAGCATTTGTGGAGAGAGATGCCGAAGGACTGACTCTACTCGATGACTGGACAAGCTTTGGACAGCGTACCACAGCTAGCGGTACTACCATTATTGAAAATGTCAAAGTCAAGGCAGAACACGTCATACCGCACTATTTAGCCTTTGAGAGAGCAACACCAATGGGTGCGATCGCTCAAATCATCCAAGCCGCAGTAGACGTGGGAATTGCCAAAGCCGCAGTCCGTGACACCATTCACTTTGTCCGTAACCATACCCGTCCTTGGGTTGATAGTAATTTAGAAAAAGGCTACGAAGACCCCCTGACACTATACGAATTTGGTAACGTGCAGATTCAAGTCCACGCTGCTGAAGCTTTGCTGCGTCGTGCAGGCGAATTTCTGGATATCGCCAACGAGTCAGGCTTAGAAGAACCCAAAGTAGTTGAAGCCTCAATTGCAGTTGCAGAAGTCAAAGCCTTAGCCACCGAAGCCGCAATCCTAGCTACCAACAAGTTATTTGAACTAGCAGGTACTAAATCCACATTAGAGGAATTCAACTACAATCGCCACTGGCGAAATGCCCGCGCTCACACACTCCATGATCCCGTCCGTTGGAAATACTACGCTGTTGGTAACTACTTCCTCAATGGTGTCTATCCCCCGCGCCATCCTTGGCTGTAATTATCCCATTCTCTATTGGGGTGAAGCATTCAGAGGGAATTTTTACAGAATGTTTTGCCCTAATATCCTGCTTTTTTCACTCTCCGGGAGGGTAATCCCTAGAAGCCTCATCAGGTAATCCATACAAGCTATCCTAATAGTGTTGTATTTGTTATTAGAAAAAATCTTGTTAACCCTTGGTAGATAAAAGCTCGCATAATTCAGAAATGGCAAATGTTTTCGGAGAGTGACAGCACAGGGATAGAACGGATTTGTAGAAGCTCATCTTTTTCTAAACGTTACAAATTACTCAACAACCAAGCCACAACATCTTCTACATTACTTACTTGCTCACCTGGCGGTATAGCTGGACGCTTTACCATCACAACTTCGATACCAAGTTCTCGCGCCGCAATAATTTTGGCATAAGTAGCATCACCACCACTATTTTTGCTAACGATGGTATCTATTTTGTGGTGAATGAGAATTTCTCGTTCATTATCTAAAGCAAAAGGGCCGCGATCGCACAATACCAAACCCGGCGGAGTTAAAGCATCAGGGCTAGGCGGATCAATTACCCGCATCAAAAACCAAATCCCTTCTAGATGTGCAAAGGCGCTGAGTTCTTGTCTACCAACAGTCAAAAATACTCGTTGTGCTTGATTAGAAAGTGCTGCGGCTGCATCAGTAATGCTATCAACTTCAATCCAGCGATCGCCATTTACCTTTTCCCAAGCAGGACGATTGAACAGCAACCTAGGGATACCAACCTCAGCAGTAGCCGCCGCCGCATTCCAAGAAATTTGGCTAGCAAAAGGATGGGTAGCATCAATGACAAAATCAATACTCATCTCTTGCAAATAGCTAACCAAACCCGCCACACCACCAAACCCACCAATTCGCACATTTCCAGACGGAATCGACGGTTGACGAGTACGACCAGCCAAAGATGCGATCGCCTCAACTCCTGGGATAGTAGCAACTCTTACAGCTATTTCCGCCGCATCTCCCGTCCCACCTAAAATTAAAACTTTGGCATTTGGCATTTGTCATTTGGCATTTGTCATTTGTCATTTATCATTTGTCATTTGTCATTTGTCATTTGTCATTTGTCATTTGTCATTTGTCATTTGTCATTTGGTAATGGGTAATTGGGTGTTTGGTGTTTGGTGTTTGGTGTTTGGTGTTTGGTATTGTCTCCCTCATCTCCCTCATCCCCCTCATCCCCCTCATCTCCCTTTCCCCAGTCCCCAATCTCCTCATCTCCCAATGGGGGGAATCTTCGCCAAAATCCCCTTTTTCAAGGCTGCTGGGCGTTCTGACCAGGGCAGTAAACCATCAGGCTTGCTGTAGTATTGACTAGCGCATTCCAGCACCGCAGATGCACAATCATCCACTGCCAAATCACCAAACAGATATGTAGTTTTACCTTGTGCAGCAAAGGCGACAACGCAGGAACGGTTACAAGCACTCATGCATTCCACTTGCTGAATGGGAAACTTATCTCGCAACTCCCAATCTTGTGCTAGAAATTCTAGTTTTTGTAATAGTTTTTCCCCACCACTCTCGCCTACACGCTTTCCTTCTTGCCAAACACTGGCACAGGTTTTGCAAACAAATAGAGTATGGGAAGATTCACCCAAATTACTCGCAGAAATATTCACAGCAGTCATCTGTACCTCGCAGATGTGAGAACAAAACAATCAACTTTGGTGGGCGTTCTGACTTACACAATTGAGAAATTGCGACTACAAAATCTTGCACATCTCAAATTGCTTCACAGTTGCGGGACAGTGCCGGATTTACACCGAACTTTCCCCGTTACCTCTGATGACTGATCCCCATCAGAACCAAGTGACCTGTTCGATCATACACAACTCTGCGCCCCTGTGTGTTCACTCTTTGAAAGTGCTGAGTTCTACAAAAATAAAAGACTAGTTACTCAACAAAAAACAGAACAATAATTTTGGAGGGGGTTTGGGGGACGCAACCGTCACCCAATCGGGGGTTTGGGGGAGAATCCCCCAATTCTGCTGGCTTGTTTAACAAGTATTAATCGCTAATGATCTTAACCCAAGCGTATTGAACCATACTGTTCATAGAGACTGTGTTGAACAACATAAAAAAATCCCACGCCTACAAGACTTGGGAATTTAGCTTTTATATTCAATTCAGTCATTAAAATCTTAAACCTACACCACCTTGCAAAGAAAAAGCAGTACCACCACCATTGCGGTAGGCATCAAAAGCGATAATCGCGTTACCAAAAAGTACAGTGTTGCTATTAGGAACTGTGTAATCAATTCCTGGTTGCAAAGCAAAACTAATCTTATTCCCCACTGGAGAAGGATCGTCACCACTAGCTAACGCCAATCCTGCACCCAAGTAGGCATCAGTTTGCCAGTTGATAGGGACATCGTAAGAAACCGTAGGCACAATTGCTGTACCATGACCAATCAAAGCTTGGGCACGAAAAGAAATCGGTGATTCTAAAAGCTTATAACGAAAAGCCACCACCCCACCAATTTGCGCCCCATCACTTAATCCTACAGAAGGGCCCACACCAACATAACTACCATAAGCAACTTGAGCTTGTGCTGGTTGACTGCTTGTAGCCATATTCAACAGCGAACTAGCGCCCAGAACTACAACCAAAGACCGGAGATGCTTCATTGCCCGTTTCCTCACACCATTTAAAATTTTAATGGCTCCTTTTAATACCTATGTTATCGCTGATGTTGGGCATTGGGCATAGGGCATGGGGCATTGGGCATTGGGTAATGGGTAATTGGTAATTGGGATTTGTTATTTTTTTGTCTCCCTCATCCCCAATACCCAGTCACCAGTCCCCAACCCTACGGACAACGCGGATGAATCCCGCCTTGGGTGCAAATGTAAGCAAGCTGTTTGGAATCTAAGTTTTTGGCTTGAGAAAAATCAACTCCTTGCACTACAGCAGAAACGGAACCTTTAGATGGTGTTTGGACAAATTCATCTGCTGGGTCTTGTTTGCTGGGTGAAAGAACTGCATTCTTAAAATCAGCACCAGCAACGTTTGCACCCCGTAAATCAACAAGGCTCAAATCAGCATTTTGCAAGTTGGCGTTTTCCATTTGAGCAGAACGCAACACTGCACCAGTCATCCGAGTAGCACTTAAATTCGCATTGCTGAGATTGACACGTTCTAAATCAGCGCCAGATAAATCTGAGCCTTGCCAATCGGTTTTGGTTAAGTTGGCATAGGATAACTGAGTGCCTATAGCTACTACACGACCTAAACGAGCAGCATATAAATCAGCTTCGTTGAGTTTGGCATCGCCTAAATCTGCCCCTGTTAAGCTAGCATTTTCTAATACTGCGCCACGCAAATCGGCTCCCACTAGCTGGGCGCTGCTGAGATTAGCATTAATTAAACGGGCATCAGATAAGTTGGCTCGGTTGAGAGTGGCGCGGCTCAAATCGCTACGGTTCAACATTACACGGCTGAGATTAGCATCGGTGAGATTGGCTTGCTTCATCTGCACCTGAGTTAAATCAGCGATGACATCGTCGTAGGTGTCCCAGCGTCCATCTTCACCAACACTGCGAAAACGACTGCCTTTAAAGCTAGCTTGATTGAGATTGGCAGATTTGAATTTAATTCCAGATAAATCAACGTTGTCTAAGACTAAGTTGAACGAGGAATTTTCTCCAGAACCGACGACACCTAATTGGCTGCGACTCAAATCAATGCCGTTGCTTTGACCACTGTAAACAGCGAGAATTTTGTTGATGGCTTTTTGATTGAGTTGTAATCTCTGGACTGCATTAGTACCTGCAGCTCCCATTTCCCCAGCAATAATTTGATTTTGAGTTTTTAGCTCAGGTAAAGCTTTAATCCCAATATTTGCCAAAGCTTGTTGTATTGTATCTACTAGCATAGGGTTGGTTTCTTTAACTAGTAGATCTGCTAAAAATTTAACTGCTTGGGGATCGTTGAGAGTACCCATAGCCACAATTGCACTGCGGCGTTCTTCAACAGTAGCAAATGAGCTAGAGTTCAGCTGTTTTACGAGTTCTAGAAACTGTTGGCCGTTGATTTGCTGCGATTTGCGCTGTGTTTCTTGAGTTTGGATGTAGACTTGAGTCCCGACTAAAGTGGTTAATACAGCTACCATACTCACCAGTGTGACACCCATCAATGTGAGATTAGGATTACGCCGAATTAGTGCCACTAGGGGATGTGCTGGTGTATTGTCTGATGCCGTGGCTCCTTGTTGATCATCCGCTAATGACTCAGCATCGCTGCTGACAGCGGCTTGACTTTCGCGGCTAGCATCTGAGAAGGAAGCTGGTAAAGGGCGAGTGGCATCTACTGTATGAGTACCTGCCAAAATATCATGTATTGCCCGTCGCCCATTTTTTGCAGGTAAGCCAATTCCTTCAGAGGCGATCGCTAATAAGGCCAAAACTGCGAAAATTCCTAAGTTAGGAAAAGCTAAACTATAGCGCCACAGCAGATAGGCTACAGATAACGGTACAGTCCAACGTCCTAGTCCTTCGCGGATTACCACAGCACCAAAACCCGGCGCTGTGCCTTGCTCGTTCACCACTTTAATCCCAAATCGACGTTTGGGAATGGTGCTACCTGTTTTTGCGAGTAAAAATAACTGCCATGTCGAAAGTGTCACAGGCCCTAATAAAGCTAGGCTCCACAAAATATTAGTGGGCCAAGCTACGTTACGAATACCATAGCTCACAGGTAAAGCCAAAGGCCTTGCGATCGCTCTTTCTGTTACCACTAAAACCGGATTCAGCGGTACACGGTTCAAATCACTTCTGGAATTGGCATACACTCCCAAGCCGAAGGGAACCAAACCACTGGCAACCACCAGCGTCATTTCTGTTGCCCAAGCTGCAAAGCGCTTGCTTAATAATGGCAGAGAACTCGATTTTTCTGGGTCTTTTGACCTACTAGATTGATTATTACTTCTCCTAACAATTGGGGTCGCCATCGTATAATTCCCTTTAACTTTATTTCACACCACTACGGGATCGTTACAAATAGACTATTTTTTCTGCTGAAAACTATTAGACACAAAAAATTTGTATCCAACATACACCAACACTGCCAATACTGCCAGGCTAATTACAGAAGCTACAAGTTTTAGTACTGTTTGCAACATTGCAATACCTACTACAGCCGTCACGCCTAAAAATACTATCTTTTTAGTTCCAGACAAGGTATTGAACCAGCTTTGCAATTTTGTTAGTTGCGAGTTTAAACTCTCAAAACTAAACTCAAATGGCTGTTTTTGTTTTTCTGGCTGGGAAACCTCTCTTGGGGAGGAATTAATCTCTGCCTCTAGGTTTTGGAGACGACGTTGCAAATCTTCATCAGGTTGAGGATTCATCTATCTTTTCTACCTCAGTTTATAAGCGGTTTTGTCTGTGATTTTAGCTAATGTATGTGTTTGCTAGACATTTTTAGTGAAGGCAGAGTATCTTTTTCTTAAAAAAGTACAGGCATAAATTTTTCAAACAGCTTCATGGCAAGGATTTCATGATTTATCATCGCTAATCCGGAAGTTCCGAAATAGTACGGGACTTGCCATAAAACAAGGATTGATCAAGAAAAATCATACTGGTAACTTTGGTATATCACTTACCAGCAAGTGTTATTTATTTACAAACACTTACTATGCAACGACTTTATAGTTTTTTCATCTTATTTAAGGTATATTTTTTTCTTAAAAAGATAAAATTTTATACTCTGTATTAGGGAACACAAATTTATTAGCATCGTCTAAAAACTTAGATTATGTTTAACAATATCGCTCGATCACAGTCGGGAGCATTAATTTAATAATATGAAAATGCACAGACTATTTACGGTTGTTCCCGCAGCTTTGGTGATGAATTTGGTTTTTACGGATGCTAATTTCGCCAAGAATCCCCCCAGCGTTATTAATGCCAACTTACGGACAGAGCCGCTAGTTTTAAATGGCAATTCTGGCGGTTCGGTGGCAAGTAATTGTGGAAATCTTCCCGATGAACCCAGCCAAGTTATCCAGGTGAAAGAGTCACTACCTTATTTGCGCGTTACAGTTGAGAGTGAAGGACAACCGACGCTGCTGATTAATGGCCCTGGAGGACGCTTCTGTATTCAAGCCGATAGTTACTCCGGTGGAAAAGCAGAGATGTCTGGTTTCTGGCCAGCAGGAGAATACTCTTTTTATATCGGTGAATCATCAAAACGACAGTATAACTACACACTCTCAATTTCGCAACAAAGACCGTCTAAATAAGACGGTTTTACTCACTGTTAGGATGTAGTTGTGAGTGCTGAGTGCTGAGTAAATAAGATTTGATTACAGAATAAAGCAGAAGGGGAACAGGATTCAATACTGCTCGGTTAAGGATTTTAAACTCTTAATTTGGTTTGGGGAAAAGGTGAAAGGGTAAGGGTTAAAGGTTTTTTCTTGCCCCTTTTCCCCTTCCCCTTTTCCCCTTAACCGACAAGTATTGGAACAGGATTTGTCGTTGACTTTTTCCTGTTCCCCTGCATCATTGAGAATTTATAAATAACTTGTTAATGGCTGTGGCTTAGATATAGTACATCAGTTCTTTTTCTCGGTGTTTGAGTCGTCGCTCACATAGGTCTTGCAAAGTATATTTTTCTAAAACCGCGTTAGCCGCCTGACGCGCTTCTTGCCAAATTTCGTTAATAATTTGAGTTTCTAGAGTTTTGGAATTTTGGTCAACAGTCGGTACTGCAGCATCTACTCCTTCAATACTGCTCCAAGCTTCTAGCAATGTAATTTTTCGCGGATCTCGCGCTAAAACATAGCCACCTTTGGCTCCGCGTATGCTCTTAATTAAACCTCTACGCCTCAAAGTTGCTAGCAATTGTTCTAAATAGCGGTTCGGTATATCTTGCAGCACTGCCATCTGCCGAATCTGTAGAGATTCACCACTAGGGTAACAACTAGCCAACTCTAACAGAGCGAGAAGTGCGTATTCAGATTTGTTAGAGAGTTCCACAGGCGTAATATCTTAATTTTATAGGATGTTTACTTACTGTTGACTTTTTTCTCAATATGTGAATCTAGAAGCTTAAAAATCAACTTTTAGTTGACCATTTTAATTTTAAGTTTAGAGACTCCCAATGATAGAAGCAATTATTTTTAGTTTTTATTTTAATAAATAAAAGTGATTGATAAATTTTAGGCTTTTCCAGTATAGCCGATTGGTAATGGGTAATTGGTAATTGGTGTTTGTCAAGGGTCAAAAGTCAAAGGTCAAGAGTAACTTATCCCCTTATCCCCAGTCCCTAGTCCCCATTACCCCTAATCCCCACTCCCTGCGGTCGTGGGGGCCCCGAGTTCCCCAATCACCAGTTTTGTTAAGATTGCCTGTTCTCGTTACAATGTATTTTTGAAACAAAATACAACAGAATGTTACAAAGCTACGAGGAGTTCGGTAAGTCCTCCTTGTATTGATTAACTTACCCTCTTCAAAAACTTTGTGGTTGAGTCAGTTATTTTCAGGCTCATACACCTAAATTGATATGATTCTGAGAGCATTTTCAGGTTGCTATCAGGGTTAATTCAGGGTTATGGCTGATATTAGTGAATCAACAGGCGAAGTTGGTAACAGGGTAATGAAAAGGCGATATCTTCTAGAAGCTGGTGCCGTTATGTTTGGCACAGTATGGTTATCAAATTATCTACTTAGGAAACCAAAAGTTATGACAGCTGCAAAGAATAATGAATTTGAAATCGCCAAAACTGAGGAAGAATGGCGCACAACGCTGACACCAGAACAGTTTCGGGTGCTGCGTCAACATGGTACGGAACGCGCTGGTACAAGTCCTCTCGATAAGCAATATGCGGCGGGGGAATACCTGTGTGCAGGGTGTGATTTACCCTTATTTACCTCAGAAACCAAATTTAACAGTGGTACTGGCTGGCCCAGTTTTTACAATCCTATTGAAGGTGCGATCGCTACTACTGTAGATAAATCGTTTTTTATGACGAGAGTTGAAGTGCATTGTAGCCGATGCGGTGGACACCTGGGTCATGTATTTAATGATGGCCCTAAACCCACTGGTAAGCGCTACTGCATGAATGGTGTAGCTTTAAAGTTTGTTGCTAGCTAATCGGCTATTGTGATGATGGAACCGAAATAAAGCAAGCATTGGGGCTATTTAGTGGTCACACAAGTGTCGCCACTAATTATAATCAAGTCGCTGAGTACTGAAGATTCAATATTATGTGCCGTTTACTTGCTTACCTCGGTTCGCCAATTTCTTTAGAACGCTTACTATACACACCAGAACATTCCTTGATTGTGCAGAGTTATCAGCCTCAGGAAATGATTTCTGGAGTGGTCAACGCTGATGGCTTTGGAATTGGTTGGTATCATGCTCAAAAGGATACCGAACCATTTATCTACAAACATATTTTGCCGATTTGGAATGACCAAAATCTGCCACATCTGAGCCGCTATGTGGAATCAGGGCGGATTTTGGGCTATGTGCGTAGTGCGACAACAGGCCAAGCTTTAGATTTTAGTAACTCTCAGCCATTTCAGTATCAGAGGCTGTTATTTACTCATAATGGCAGAATTGAGAATTTCCGCCAGACGTTATATAGACCGATTCGCAATCAACTCAGCAATGAGATTTATCAATCAATTAAGGGAAGTACAGATTCAGAGCATATCTTTGCTTTACTGTTAAATCAGTTGCAATCTCACCCGGCTAAGACTCCAGAACAGGCTTTACACATCACATTACTTCACTTGTTGGAATTAGCAGCCGAGTATGAAAGTGATGTTTCTGCCAACATCATTTTAAGTGATGGCGATCGCCTAATTGCTTGTCGCTTTAGTAGTAAATCACCTGCGCCTTCTCTTTACTGGTTAGAGAATGATTCAAATTTCCCTGAATCGGTAATTATTGCTTCTGAACCGATATTTAATGGTAATTGGACAACTTGCCCAGAAAATAGCATCATCAGTGTGGGAGAAGACCGTGTTATCCAAGTTGAGCATATCTAGTGTCAGAGAAGATATTATTCTTGCGTTTATTGAATGTCGCACGAAAACTCTGACACTGTTTGAGGGTATGGATAGACAGACATTCTGTCATCAACCCCATCCAGATTTTAGCCCTGTTGGTTGGCACTTAGGTCATATTGCTTACATTGAATCTTTGTGGTTGCTAGAACACATTGCAGGTTTACCATGTTTGTTTCCGCAATACTGTCAGCTGTTTGCAGCTGATGGTTTACCCAAAGCCAAGCGTGTGGAATTACCTGATTTAGGGGAAATTCTTAATTACCTAGATACAGTCAGAAGCAAAGCTTTAGATATCCTCAAAGTCGCTGATGTTGAGCAACATGAACGGCTGTGGCGCTTTTTAATTCAACACGAAAGCCAACACTGTGAAATTATTAGCATGGTGTTGGAATTAACAAAACTTCCTTTAAATAACTCACTTTACCTTGATGCTGTTAGTCCAGCTGCGCCTCATAACCTGGAAGAAATGATTCAAATTCCTGCAGGTGAATTTGAACAAGGTAACAACTCTATTGAGGCGCTAGATAACGAATCTTTGGCACATAACGTATATTTAGACACCTATTATATTGACCGTTATCCTGTCACTTGTAGACAATATCGCGCATTTATAGAGGCTGGCGGCTACCAAAATCCTCAGTGGTGGTCAAAGGCTGGCTGGGAGTGGTTACAAATAGAGCAGGTAACTCAACCGCTATACTGGCAGGGAAATGTTACCTGGGATAATCACCCGGTTTGGGGCGTTAGCTGGTACGAAGCAGAAGCCTATTCACGGTTTGTCGGGAAGCGGCTACCCACAGAAGCCGAATGGGAAAAAGCAGCTAGGCGGAATCCCCAAGCACCAGCATTAACTGAGAATTGTAATTGCGATCGCTTAATTGGTAAAACTACCCCTGTTGATGCTTATCCTGGTGGACAAAGCGCCTATGGTTTATACGACACTTTGGGTAATGTCTGGGAGTGGACAGCTACTTGGTTTGATGGCTATCCAGGATTTAAAAGTTTCCCTTACACAGGTTATTCCCAAGTTTATTTTGACCAGAAACATCGCGTATTAAAAGGCGGTAGTTGGGTAACACGTCCTTGGGTACTGCGCCCTAGTTTTCGCAGTTGGTATTATCCGAGTGTACGTCAGGTTTTTACGGGGTTTCGCTGCGCTGTTAGTAATATACAGAACTTTTGTAGTAAGTGAGGGACATCATGAGTAATGAGTAATGAGTAATGAGTAATGAGTAATGAGTAATGAGTAATGAGTAATGAGTAATGAGTAATGAGTAATGAGTAATGAGTAATGAGTAATGAGTAATGAGTAATGAGTAATGAGTAATGAGTAATGAGTAATGAGTAATGAGTAATGAGTAATGAGTAATGAGTAATGAGTAATGAGTAATGAGTAGGAAATTTACTTATTACTTTTTCAATTAGCTGCTGTACCTCATAAACGTCGAATCTGCTGTATAAAAGTAAATTTGGTTTGGGGAAGAGGTTCTTTTTTCTCTATTCCCTAGACAAAATCTTTGATTGTTGAAGAAATTCCGTACATTCATAGCTGAAGTTTAGCCTAGATAATGCCCATTAAAACTATGATATAGCGGGCATTATTCACCCCATGAATATTTCAAACACCAAAATATTCATCCTATATAGTGATTCTAAATCTTTCAAGAAAATCACTATGAGTCAAGTATCTAATAGTGAAATCATTGACCAAATTGTTGCAGGTGCTGTTCAGGATCAAGCTGCTAAAGCACCAGGCTTACGTCAAGCTCATGCGAAAAGTCATGGTTGTGTCTGGGGTGAGTTGGCGATCGCAGATAATATTCCTGAGAATCTGCAAGTTGGTATTTTCAGCAAGGTTAAAACCTACCCCATCTGGGCAAGATTTTCTAATGCATCTGGCCCCTTAAGTCAAGGACAACTGCAATCTGACAAGAACCCCGATGGTAGAGGCTTTGCAATTAAAGTTCTCCAGGTGGAAGGTAAAAAGGTGTTAGAAGATGAACCTAACGCTCAAGATTTTGTGCTGATCAATCATCCTGTTTTCTTTGTGCGAGAGGCTCAAGATTATATTCGTCTAGCAGAAGTGACAGCTGGTAAACTTCCCCCAGAAACCTTAGCGTACGAGTTTGGGATTTTGCAACAAATTGCTGGGAAGAAAACTCTCAATCCTTCAGAAATTCAGTATTGGAGTGCTACACCCTACCGTTTGGGAACCCAGGCGATTAAATTTTCTGCAAAACCGCAAGTTATAAATACTGCTGATTTACCTATCCCAGATTCTGATCACTATTTGCGCGCAGCTTTAGTCAATACTCTGACTATAGAAAAGCGGGATGTTTATTTTGATTTCTTGATTCAACTACAGTCTGATAGCGATCCCAAATGGGTTGATGATCCTACCCTCCTTTGGGATGAAAATATCTCTCCATATATTAAAGTAGCAACTATCAAAATTCCGGCTCAGGAATTTGATAATAGCGATCGCAAACAGTTCGATGAAAGTCTTTCTTTTACGCCTTGGCATACTCTACCGGAACATGAACCGTTGGGTAGCGTCAATGCTTCTCGGTTGAAGTTATATAAAACTATTGCCCAGAATCGCCGGGAACACAATCAACAGGTGATTACTGAGCCACAACCCTACGCCATACAATCATAAATTTCCGCAATAATACTGGGGTTGCTCAAAAAGTGATTACTCTGAACATAAGAGTAATCACTAATAATTACTGCAAATAAAAATAGCCCCTTTTGGGGGCTTTTGATTTGGTACATGTTCTTCTGAGAGAATTTGACGATAATTCAGGTTTCGGTATAAGTAGTTCTGTATATGTCCCTATAGTAGCAGCTCAATTAGGAGATGCTAAGGGCGATCGCTTACTCTTCAAATTAACTTCATCAAAACTGCACAAGAAGAATACATACCGCTAAACTAGACGACATTGAGCCAAAAATCAGCAGTAATGATTTTGCCATTGCGATTAAACTGCCCATACGTGTCAACTTAAGCTAAAAGCTATATAGGGCGGGCGTTGTACAAAAACCCTCGCCCTCATCCCCTAACCCCTTCTCCCGCAGGAGAAGGGGAACTAAATCTCTGGCTCCCTTCTCCCTGCGGGAGAGGGGCTGGGGGTGAGGGCGAAACCTTACAACCAAGAGGTTTTCACGTTAAGTTGACACCAATGGGCACTGCCTTGCCCCTACCTGCGTACCTTATTTACCTGAAATACGCTGTATATTTTTACTTGAAAAATAACCGCTAAACTTATTTATTGATGTTCAATAATTGGGCAAATAGTCTCCTGATTATTATCAGGTTTAATTTCCCATCCAGACAGCAAACCAGATAATTCTTGTCTCAAAATCATTAATTGCTGAATTTGTTCATCAATGGCTTTTACCTTTTGCTCTAGTTTAATTTTGATATGCTCACAAGGTAAGTTGCCACTATCATGAACATTGAGAAATTCTTTAATTTCCGATAAGCTTAATCCCAAGCTTTGAGCACGTTTAATAAAGTGTAATCTTGCCAAAACATCAGCGCTAAATAATCGAAATCCGCCTTCTGTTCTGCCTGATGATTGGAGTAAGCCAAGTTCTTCATAGTAACGAATGGTTTTAATTGGTACGCCACTTTCTTTGGCAACTACACCAATTTGTTTTCCTTCTGCTTGGGCTAACATATTGACCACACCCTCAACAAGATATGATTGCTGATTTTATACTAAACTCTCCAGTTAACTGGAGAGTCAAGCATCAAAAGTATCATTTCATCAAGCTCATGAGAAACTCAGTTGAGTAGAAGCAGTTTCTGCACTAGCTGCTGCGGCTTGAACTGCGATCGCACCACGAAACATATTCATTCCACAAGTGAAAATATACTCACCTGGCTGTTCGGGTGTAAATTCTACAGATGTGACTTGATTCAGCGGTAAATCTGCGGCGATGCGAAAGTCTGGAATTAAAACTTGCTCTAAACAACTGCTGGGATCTATGCGTGCAAATTTCAATCGGACTGGTTTCCTGGCTTGCACTACAATGCGGCTGGGATCATATCCGCCGTCAACAGTAACGGTTACTTCCTGAATATTCTCATCCGTTGCAACTGCTTTCTGAGACTTTGGTTTACTCAGCAAGAACCACCAAAGTTCTAAGCCAACTAATCCCAATCCGCCGAGAGTGACGGCTATTTTATTACCTAAAGGCTGATCGATACGTTGAAATTGATTAGTTTGGATTGTTGGTGATGAATGGGTTTCATGGGATGTTTGGGCAACAGCTTTACCTGATGCAACTCCGATTACAATGCCTAAACTAGCTATAGTACTGATGAGGGTTGTTTTGTTCATAAGGTGAGAATGGGGAAGGGGGAAGGGTGAATGGGGAAGGGGTTATTTCTTTAGCTGAGGGTTTTAGGGTAGAAGTTGCGTAGGCGTAGGGCGTTGGTGACTACGGAAACTGAGCTAAATGCCATTGCTGCACCGGCGATAATGGGGTTAAGTAACCAACCGAAGAAGGGGAAGAGAATTCCGGCGGCGATGGGAATACCAGCAACGTTGTAAATGAAGGCGAAGAATAAATTTTGGCGGATGTTGCGAATGGTGGCGCGGCTGAGTTGAATTGCTGTGACTATGGCTTGTAAATCGCCAGAAATTAAGGTGATATCACTAGCTGCGATCGCAACGTCTGTACCTGTGCCAATTGCTATTCCCACATCGGCTTGCGCTAAAGCTGGTGCATCATTAATACCATCACCAACCATCGCCACAATTGAGTGCTGAGTTTTTTCTCTGCTTCTCTGCTTCTCTGCTTGTAAAGACTTAATCACCGCCGCCTTTTGATCGGGGCGGACTTCGGCTAAGACTCTGGTAATACCGACTTCACGGGCAATGCTTTCGGCGGTGCGTTGGTTGTCGCCTGTGAGCATGACTACTTCTAAACCGAGTTTTTGTAATGCTCTCACAGCTTGGGGTGATGTGGGTTTAATGGCATCAGCTATCCCCATGACTGCTTTGATTTCGCCGTCAACTGCTAACCAAACAGCGGTTTTACCCAGGTATTCTAAGCGTTCTTTGTCTGATTGCAAGGCTTGAGTGTTAATACCCAATTCTTCCATCCAGCGTTGTGTCCCAATTTGCACCAATCTGTGAGCAACAGTACCTTGAACACCACTACCTGCGATCGCAGCAAAATTCTGTACAGAGGCAATTAATTGTGTCTGTTGAGTTTCGGCATAGCGTACAACTGCTTCTGCTAAAGGGTGTTCGGAATTGCGTTCTACGGAGGCGGCTAGTTGAATCAGCTGCATTTCGTTGCCGTTAACTGTGCCGTTGACTGTGACAAAATCTGTGACTGTGGGTTTACCTTGGGTAATTGTGCCTGTTTTATCTAAGACAATGGTTTGAATTTGATGTGCTAGTTCTAAGCTTTCCGCGCCTTTAATTAAAATGCCGTTTTCTGCACCTTTACCAGTACCAACCATGACTGAGGTAGGTGTGGCTAAACCCAAAGCACAAGGACAAGCAATAATTAACACCCCTACTGTAGTCATCAACGCCAAGGTAACATTACCCATGATGTTGTACCAAATTATGAAAGTGAGAATTGCGATCGCAATTACTGCCCGGACAAACCACCCGGTAACTTGGTCTGCTAATCTTTGAATGGGAGCTTTTGAGCCTTGAGCTTGCTGCACTAGTTGCACAATCTGCGCCAGTACGGTATTTGCACCGACTCTGGTGGCGCGGAACTGAAAACTACCAGTTTTGTTGATGGTTGCACCAATGACTTCATCCCCTGGTTGCTTTTTCACCGGGACACTTTCACCAGTCACCATCGCTTCATCAACTGTGGATGTGCCCTCAACTACCTCACCATCAACGGGAATTTTCTCCCCAGGACGAACTAGCACCACATCACCAATTTGCACTTGCTCAATCGGTACATCGACTTCTCGCCCATGACGAATTAACCGCGCAGTTTTCGCCTGTAAACCTATTAGCTTGCGGATAGCTTCTGAGGTTTGTCCTTTGGCGCGATTTTCAAATAGTCGCCCTAATAAAATTAAAGTAATGACAATCGCTGCAGTTTCATAATACACATCTGCTCTCAAACCCTGAGCAATGAAAAAGCTAGGAACTAAGGTGGCAAATAGGGAATAGAAATATGCGGCACTAGTACCTAAAGCAATTAATGTGTCCATTGTCGCAGCATGGCGCTTTAAGGCTTTCCAGGTATTAATGTAAAAGGAATAACCACACCAAAACTGTACAGGAGTTGTCAACACTAATTGCAGCCAAGGGTTATGCAACCATGTAGGAATAAAAGGCAGGTTTAACCCTGTCATCATTGGTAGTGAACCAATTACCAACACAGCGCTCATAATCCCGCCTACCGTCACCTTACGCTGCAAATCGCGGGATTCCTGCAGGCGATGTCGCTTTTCCTCATCATCTTCTCCCGCCATCAAGTTTTGTTCTTGTAGCGGGGAGGCTGAATAACCAGCTGCATCCACTGCGTCTTGGATAGCTTGTAAATCTGTTCTTTTGGGGTCATAATCAACAGTTGCCTGTTCTGCCCCAAAATTCACATTACATTCATTCACCCCAGGGACAGCACGAATCGCATCTTCTACACTTCTGGCACAAGAAGCGCAACTCATCCCGCGCAGCTTCAATGTGGTATTCTTCATTTGCAGACTCCAACTATCAGGTTCAAGACTGCTTTTATCTTGAATCCTCCAGTGAACTGGAGTGTCAAGGCCTGGGGGGAATTCAAAATTCAAAATTAATAGTAGCGACTGTAGTAGCGTGTCTAGACCAAAGTAGTGCATTAGGTGGGAAAAAATTAACCGCAGATAAACGCAGATATAGACGCGCAGCGGCTTCCCGCAGGGTACGCTGATAAAATTAATCTCTATTGCAACATTTAAGCCTAGACACGCCACTACATTAATTCTGCGCGATCGCATACTATTTATTGTTGTCTTCTATCCTGGGATCTTCGTCAGGGCACGGCACCGATAAGATTACTGTCAATACTTGTCGGTTAAGGGGAAAAGGGGAAGGGGAAAAGGGGCAATAAAAAACCTTTAACCCTTACCCTTTCACCTTTTCCCCCAACCAAATTAAAAGTTGAAAATCCTTAACCGAGCAGTATTGAGATTACTGTATACACCAAAAGATTATGGATGCCGTGCCCCTACCGTGCAATCTTTCCCATTTATGAACAAAAGGTAAAGCGATCGCAAGCTATTTAAAGATATTGTGAAAACAAGTCAAAGAAGTTTCTCTTCTTGTGTGCATCACAACATGAATACCTTTTGTTATTCTATAAATGTAAACCACTTTTAAAGTTTCATGGTTAACACTTATGGCAGGAAGAAAGAAACTCGAACGCACCAATATCCACGCAAGAGTTGCCCAAGGGACAGGAGATAAGTTAAAAGAAATCGCCCAAAATCTAGGCTATATCTACGATAACGAAGGCTCTACCGGACAATTGCTAGATGCGATCGCCAATGGAGAAATTATCTTAATCCTCAGCAACAAATCATCTGTAATTGATAAAAATGGTTAAATATATTTACCAAAATTGGTATACAGGCAATTTAAAATAAATTTGGGGACACAATTGTCCCCAATACTGCTCGGTTAAGGATTTTCAAGTGGGAATTTGGTTTGGGGAAAAGGTGTACCCCTGCGCTTAAGCAAGCTACGCGTAGCGTCTGTGCAGGAGAAAGGGTAAGGGTTAAAGGTTTTTTCTTGCCCTCTTTTTCCCTTCCCCTTTTGCCCTTCACCGACAAGTATTGGTATTACTCGGCTTCACCAATTAAAGTAAAAGCAGCCCAGTTTCTGGGATGGGGTGCTTGTTCCATCGTTTTCAGCATAGCTTGACGCAACGCTTGGGCTTTGTCGTATTGTTCTAAGTTCTCATAGAATTGCTTCATTAATAGAGCAGTAGGTGCATCTGGAATTGACCACAGAGAGACGATAATACTGGAAACACCAGCAGAAATGAACGAGCGGGATAACCCAATCACCCCGTCTCCGGTTAATCGACCTCTACCTGTATCGCAGGCGCTAAGTACCACCAATTGGGCATTTAATTGTAAATCGAAGATTTCTTCCGCAGTCAACAAACCATTATCACTGTCAGAGGGAGTAAGAGCGATGGCACTACTCAAACCTCGGCTATTATCTAACAGGCCATGAGTAGCTAAATGAATGATCCGCGACGACACCATTTGTTGCACAACGAAAGCTTTAGTAGCGCTAGCACCGATGATGGGTTGGGATTGAAATACACTAGCTATGGCTTGAGCTTCTGCTTCTGCGCCTGGTAGTTGCGGTAGTTGTTGGGGTAGCTCCCCAATTGATGGAGCTACACTAGGCATAGTCGGATTACCTAGAATTAAAACATCTTTGAGGGCAGCAGCCTCAACTTGTGTGCGTTTTTGCTGAGTTAAATCTAAAACCTGAATTGAGGGAGCCGTCAAAATCGTGTGTTTTTCAATTAAGTATTTGCCTGACTCATCTTGTAAAGCGGGAAAGGGAACTAAAAATAAATAGCTTTGAGGGATAAAAGTCACACGGGTATTGGCATCTTCAGGTAGTAAGTCGGCTATTGGAGCAATCAAGAATTGGTATAGTTGTTGCAAATGCTCCTTGCCGTTATTAGAAACTTTGCGTCTAATTGCGTCACGTCCCCCTACACCCATTGCTTCACGAGTACTGAAAACGAGTTCTGCTAGAGAAGTATTTTGTATTTCCCACAAAGATTTTAGTTCTTGTCTGCGAAAGCATAGCTCTCCTGTAGGTTTAACTACCCAAATATATAGCTCTGATTCTCGGAATTGTAGCCCATCTTCCAATGTGAAATAATCGCCAATGAGTGCATATTCAATAATAGTAGTGTTATGAGCCACAGCAATTTTTTGAATCTGCTCAAAATTAGGAGGTTCGATAGTAGCTGGAGCAATTTGATTTGATGATAAACGCGAAGCTAATAGCTCAACAAAAGCACGGGCACGTCCTCTTTCGGCAATTTCCAAAGCATCAGTAAATTTATTTTGAGCAAGCAGAGCTTTTTGTAATAGGCTGTAAGTACTACTTTGTCTTTCAAAAACTGAGACTTTAAAAGCATCATTATTAGCTAATCTTTGCCTAATACCTTCTCTTGCCTGAATTCCCAAGTAAAGGATTTTTTCTGCTGCTGTCAGCTGACTTTGTTTAAGTAAAATACCCCCCAACTGATGTAGAGCTTGTCCTTCTGCATCTAAATCTTGAATCTCTCTGGCTATGCCTAAACTTTGTTGGGTGTATTTCTCAGCTTCCAAGTAGTTACCTTGGAAATAATCAACTAGTCCTAAACCAATTAAAGCAATACCTTCTCCTTGACGGTCTTGAGTTTTTCTAGCTAAATCTAAATATTGCAGATAATATTCAATTGCTTGGGTGTAATTTCTGAACTCACAGTAAATACTTGCTAAATTTCCCAGATTGCGACCTTCCCCTCTAGGATCTTGGATCTGCCTACTAATTTCTAAACTTTGCTGTTGGTAATTAATTGCTTGATGGTAATCTGCTTTTGCAGTATAAGCTATCCCTAAGTTTGTCAGAATTTTGGCGATAGTACCAGGGTCTTGCAGTTGATGCGCTATTTCTAAACAACGGAGATGATATTTAATTGCCTCATCATACTCACCTAAATATTGATAAGCGATGCCAATAATTTCTAAAGCTCCTAATTGTCCTGAGAGGTCTTGATTTCGTTCTTGAATCTTTAAACATTGTTTACCATATTCTATTGCTTGAGCATAATCTCCTAAATTCCTGTAAGCAACTCCTAAATTTCCGAATACGCCTGCTGCCAAAAAAGGGTCTTGAGTTTCCTCTACAAATTTTAGTGACTGCTGTAGATATGCAATCGCTTGAGAAAATTGTCCAAGGTAATTACAAACAGCTGCTAAACTTCCCAAAACTCTTGCTGCTTGGGAGTGATTTTGAAGCTGTGTATATATAACCAGCGCCTGTTCTAGAGATTGTTGAGCAGATAATAACTCACCACGATTAAGTTGCTGAAAACCTTGTTCAAATAACTGATGTGCTTTGATTTGCTGGGGATTGTTTTCGCGTTCTAAATTTGCTAAAGCTGTCCTGGTAAATTCCTGCATTTGCTGGTTATTGATTTCCCTAGCAATGGCTAAAGTTTGCTGATAGCAGTCAAATGATTTCTCATAGTCAACACAGGCAAAGTAAAGAAGTCCTTGCCAAAAAATTGTCCACCCTTCCCATTCGCGATCGCCAATTTGGCGATATATATTTAGCGCCTCTTGCAAATTCTCCAAGGCAGTTTGATAAGCACGTACCCGTATTTGTTGACGACCTTGTTCAAACAACACTTTTGCCAGATGTTGCTGAGTAATCATTGCCATTTGTGGGTCATTTATTTCTGTAGCGATCGCTAATGACTGCCGATAATAGTCAATTGCTGTGACAAACAAATTCACAGAAGCGTAAACATTTCCTAAATATCCTAAAGTTTTCCCTTCTCCTTCACGGTCTTGAATTTGTCTATATATATTTAGTGCTGTTTCAAAAGAATTTTTTGCCGCTTCCAAGTTACCAATCTCAGCTTGCTGAACACCTTGCTCAATCAGTTGGTGTGGTTGCATGTTCATGATGGCATCTCTCCAGATTTTTGGTGCTGCTTGTATGGAATGAGGCAGAGCTAATTTGTATGAATATAGGAAGCTACTAACTAATGTGACCGCATTCCGGATTTTTTCTTTGATCTGCTTGCTGTACCTGCAATGTGGCTTCGCTGATTTATGCTAACCATTCAAAGCATTTAAACAAAAGGTGGACAGTTGATGCTTGCTAGAACTGAAGCAAATGGTAAATGGGCTTTACTAATTGGCATTGATAAGTATAAATATCCGGAAGTCAATCAACTGTTTGGCTGTGTCAACGATGTAGAGCTAATGTCCAAAATTCTGCAAGAGAACTTTAATTTTCCTTGCGATCGCATTACCCTGTTGCAGAACGAAGAAGCAACCCGTGACAATATCTTAGCTGCTATGGATGCATTGGTTGACAATGTTGGTGAAGATGATATTGTCGTGATTCACTATAGTGGACATGGTTCCCAGATGACAGACCGGGAGGGAGATGAAAAAGATGGTTTGGATGAAACTATCGTACCTCACGATAGTGGACGCAACCCCAATCCCAACCGGGATATTACCGATGATGAAATTTATCTGCGTTTGTTGCAGTTGAGCAAAAAGACACCGCATACTACCTTGATTTTTGACTGCTGCCATTCTGGTACGATTAGCCGCGATCCATTTGGTGTAAATGAACGCTGGGTAGAACCAGACTTACGTCCGATCGCGGAACTACCTCCATCGCCAGTTTTAACTGAGTTAAGTCGAGGTATGGGCGATCGCGGGCCGAGTGGCTGGCTACCTCTGAGCGATCGTTACGTATTGATTGCCGCTTGCCGAGATGAAGAGAAGGCTTATGAGTACACACCGCTCCAGGGCGATAGTCAACTTAATCACGGAGCATTAACGTATTTTATCGGTCAAGCCTTGTGTAGCGCTCAGTCTGGTACTACCTACCGCGATATTTTTGAATGGGTAAGTCCACAAGTTTCGGCAGTGCGATCGCTCCAACACCCGCAAATGGAAGGAGCGCGAGACAGGTTATTATTTGACACCGAAGAGATTGAGCCAATGCGCTTTGTACCAGTTCAAGAGCGTACAGCTAATCAAATAACTCTGGCAGCTGGTGCAGCACACGCGATGACAGTAGGTTCCCAGTGGGCAATTTACCCGGGAGCAACAAAGCAAGTCACAGCAGATACTCCCAAGCTTGGGCTGGTAGAGATTACAACGGTGAGGGCTGTAACCTGCGATGCCTTAATTTTGGCAGAATCTTATGAGAATGCTATTCTCACTGGAACTCGTGCCGTAGAAGAAGCTCATTCCTACGGTCGGATGTGTTTGAAGGTCGAAATTCAAGCCCCTATAAATTATGAAACAGTCGCCAGCGAGTTGAGGGCTTTAATATCAGCGTCTAGTTTGATACAAGAAAACTCTCCAGAAGAAACTCCTGATGCACGCATTTATCTGATTCCACCACGCACAGAAGTAACACCAGAGGATGCAGTACCACAACTGGGAATTGTCACTCAACCTATATGGGCTGTCGTTGGCAAAGATGGTCAATTGATCATTCCCCTGCAAGTCGTTAAAAACACCAATGCTGCCCAAGTAGTCCGTGATAACTTGGAGAAGGTAGTGCGCTATCGTCAAACTTTATCTTTGCAAAACCCTAATCTAGATTCCCTCCTCAAAGATAAAGTTAAATTTATTCTCAAGCGGCAAGCAGCAGATAGTTCTTGGGTAGTCGCAGAACCAGAAAATAGTAGCGGACAAATTGTTTTTCAGGATGGCGAGCAGATTGCTTTGGAAATTGTTAATCAACATCATGTTCCTGTATATATTGGTATTCTCGATTTTGGTTTGACAGGAGCAGTTAGTTTACTCCACCCAATTGAGGGGTCTAACGAGCAGTTGGCTCCTGGACAATCTATTGAGATAGGCGTGCGTTACGGCGATGAAATTTATCTGTCCATACCTTCTGATTTTCCTTTCGTTCCAGTTAACAACAAGCAACAACTTATTGGGGAAACGGAAACTTTCAAACTCTTTGTGTCAACTCGTGAAACTGACTTTACCCTCAGGGTACAAGACTCTTTTGAACGCAGGCAAGTTGACACCAACCCCTTAAGACAATTGCTAGACATTGCATGGATGGGGGATGATGGACGCGATGTTATCCGCAGTCGTCTCCGCAATCATCGCCTTTCAGAAGAGGAATGGATAACGGTAGAGCGATCTTTTTTTCTGAGAGCGTTAATTAGCCCTTGAGAATAGCACTCTATATAGCTTGAATTGATAGATAAGGGACTTCCAGAAAATAAATTATCCAATAACTATTTTCTTTCTCCCCTCTGCTCCCTGCTCCCTGCCAAGAAAGCGATAGTATATTTTAGTTGGAAGTCCCTAAGGTATTTTCAAGAAATAAATTATTCCATCTTGTGGGGCGGGCATCTTGCCCGCCACATAAACTGGGCGGACAAGATATCCACCCCACAATAAATACTGGGGTATTTTTTTTAGTTGGAAGTCCCTAAATTCAGGGAAAATATCTAAAAGCAATAGCCCCGGAAGATATTTAGCACTGATGCCCAAGAGAAAGTACATTGTCACCTTTGATAATGGAGCAACAAATGTTGCTGTTGTTCGCATAGCGTTCCGCAGGAAAGGAATTAACCACAAATTGAAGTTTATTAAAAACTCTGTTTATAGATTTAGGAATTTTGAAAATTTTAGAATTAGATGTTTATTAAATTGAACTTAAATTATTAGTTTTGCATTTCAAGTAATGAAGAAACATAAATATTTTATATCAAGAATAATTCATTATCCTATTTTATACTTAAAGTTACTTGATATAATTTTTTGTAATTTTATTGCAATAAATAAACTTACAAATATTAAATTAAACCAAAGTTTTATAAATGGATTGGAAAAATATAGTAACTATGTTGTAGTAATTTTATAACAATCGTTTTATCTATAATGAGTATAAATTTTATATATAGTTAGTATGTATTAACTACTGCTAACATCGAATCATAAAATAAACTTTGTATTGCATCCATTGATGAAGCATTAAAATTTTATTTTTTTTGATGTCTTGTAACCATAAAATTCCACTCTCTATATATTTTTAAACAATGGCAGATATCCAGAAACAAATCAGTCAAGTAATCAACAAACGTCGGGAACAGCTACCACGAATTGAGGTACGCATTAAGCAAGCAGAAGAAGTAGAAAAAGGATTGAAAGAGTTAAACAACGCACTTGCTGATCTTGCCAATCACCCGAAAGCGACAGATGAATTACAAGTTTATATACGAGACTTTCAAAAGCATCAATTTAGCCAATGGATTACCAGCAGTATTGACCAATTAATAATCGCTAAAGCAAGGCTATTACGCGAAACTATTAATATAGGTGTTAGTGGTCAAGCGCGAGTTGGTAAGAGTACACTTTTACAAACAATTGCTGGACTTACAGACGAACAAGTTCCTACAGGATCAGGTATTCCAGTAACAGCAGTACGTAGTCGCTTACGTCATTCTACTACTCATTCACGAGCTATTCTCACCTTACACACCTTTGAAACATTTAGAGAGCAGATTCTTGAACCTTATCACAAAGAACTGAAGCTCTCCTCATGTCCCATTACACTTGCAGATTTTCAATCTTTTAATTATTCTCAACCGAATATTTTAGGTGATAATTCGCCTCACAGTTCAATAGTCTTATTAGAGCGTCTCCGCAAAATGCAGAAAGCTCTTCCTTCCTATTCCAATTACTTAACAGGAGAGACAAAGGAAGTCAGTTTACAAGGATTACGTTCTTGGGTTGCATATCCAACAAATGAGGAAGAAAAAAATCCCAATTGTCCACGACTTTACTTAGCTGTACGGGATGTTTTAATCGAATGTTCTTTTAAGGCTACAGATGTTGAAAATTTAACTATTATTGACCTTCCCGGATTAGGAGAACTTGATGCAAGTGCAGAAGAACATCACGTAGCAGGGTTGAAAAATGAAGTTGATTTAGTTTTATTAGTCAAGCGTCCAGTGGAAGGGTTAGCTTTTTGGAAAGCCGAAGATGGAAAAGCAGCCAATATTCTTGATCTAGCGCGTGGCGCTATTAAGCAACGTCGGGATTTTGTGATTCTTGTAGTTAATGGTGATGCAAGTTCACAACTTTTGCAGGTACTCTTAGACGACATTACCCGTCAAGCTAATGAAGGAATTCCTGATAAACACTATAAGGTATTACAATGTAACGCTACAGATTCATCTAGTGTGCGTGATTCCTTACTTAAACCATGTCTTGAGCATTTAGCAGAGCGACTGACCATAATGGATCAAGAAGTAATTGAATCAGCTAAGAGTGAATGGCTAACTACAATACAGCGTATTCAAGGAGTATTAGAAGATTTAAGAAAGGGATTAAAATCACAAACACCAAATTCAGTTGCATCACCTGAACTTTTTGATGAATTGGTTGGAAAACTACGAGAAAATATCGCAGTATCTTTAAAAGAAGAAGTTGTCCAAGAGCTATTCCAACAAGCTCGCAATTCGGAAGAGGAAGATACTAAATTAATTGAAACTATTCGTTTTATAGATAAACAAATTAATCAATGGGTAGAAGATGAAGGTTTTGGAATTGGCAAAGAACAATGGATTAGCAAAGCATATAAAAAGATACAGCTAGATACAAGTGAAGCTAAATTTGCAGTAGATGAATTGAACAGAATTAGAGTCGAAATTAGTGAAAGATACTGTCAAATAGATGATTACTTAGATACCAAGGTAGAAGATTTATGGGCAAAAATTAGTTATATTATTCGCAAACATACAGGTCAGCTTCTAGAAGCTACTCAAGATAGTAGAGAGTCCCTAGAAAAATTGGCAGAATTGTTAAAGAACGGCAGTGAATTTTGCCCCAACTTACAAAAAGCTGTAGATGAATTATTATCACTGAATATCAGTTATCGAACACATTTTCATCCACGAGTGAGAAAACAATTAGATTCACTAAATTTTAATGCTTTGCAACATATTTTGGTGACCAAATATAAATTTGGAGAAGAAAAGAAATATTCTGAAGAATTGTTTAAGAGAATGTCCGAACTTGCTATTCAAGCATCTGACAAAACAAAAAAAGCTCTTGTATCTGAAACCTTAACACCAGTATTAATCCTCCATGCAGCCGCAGAACAATTTGAAGATAGTCTAATTCGATCTGGAGAATCTGAAAAGGAATTTAAAAGGTTAGGACGATCCTATAGAGATGAAATCTGGCCTAGTACATTTAGTAATATTGATGCTGAAAATGCAAAAGTAACAAAAGTCCACCGAGCCATTGATATGTTAGAAAAAACGGTTAGGAGTTTTAATTAAGGAAATCACAAATGACAAATAATAATCAGGGATTAAATATTCAATATAAAATAGGAATTATTGGCCCAACTCGTGTCGGTAAAACCTCAATAATTACTGCTTTACTTGAGCAAGGAAAAGACTTACTGACAGGAACAGGTGTTTCCATAGAAGCTGTTGGTAATGCAACAAAAGCACGTATAAATGGCTATCGTGACAAACTACGAGGTTCATTAATAGCAGAGGAATTTAATCCTGGTGGACTAAGTGGAACTGAAGAGCCTTCTAGGCTAGAACTAACTATGCGTGTAGATAACAGTAACAGCAAACTTACCTGGGCTATACTGGATTATCCCGGTGCTTGGGTTGATGAAAGGTTCCGTCCTCCAGAGAGACAAAAAGATTGGGAAGATTGCCTAGCTTGGATTAGAGAGAGTATTGTCCTGTTAGTTCCCATAGATGCCGCTATAGTTATGGAGTCTTCAACTCCAAGCGAAAAACGAGCAGCTAATACTACTTTACAAATCAGTCAAACAGGAGATGTTGCACGTGAATGGGTTAAAGGAAGGATAAATAAAAAAGAACCAGGTTTATTAATACTTGTACCTGTAAAATGTGAAACATACTTTAGTGATAATGGAGGTCAAAGAAATCAAAGCGAAGAGCTACTAGAAAGTATCCAGCAGAAATACTATCAGGATTTATTGAGTTCTGTACACAAAGAAATAAATGGTGCTACAAATACACCACAAATATTAATTCAATATCATCCTATTGATACTATTGGATGTGTTGAAATTAAAAATACTCAATGGACTGTAGAAAATAATGACGCAGTATTTCAAGCAAATTATTTAGTTCGTCCTCCCCGTAAGTTTTCTCCCAAGGGTGCAGATGGACTAATTATTACTATTTGTCGTCAAATTATTAATCTAGAGAAGAATAAACAGCGAAATATAGTGAGCAGTTTGTGGCGATGGCTCACAAAAGAAGATAAAAAGCTACAAAATGCCATTGAAAAACTTCACTCCAAACCATTTAGTGAACGTGTAAAAGATTTGTAAATTGGAGATTAGTTAAATGTCTCAGATATTTATTCAAACCAGGGGAACGTCAATAGACTACAAATTCCTGATTAAATCACCATCGCCAACTTGGTGGAGGGATTATCGTGACTTGACTTCCTTTGAAGATCCAACTCTGATTATTGAAAATATTGATGGTAGCCCTCGTATTTATCTTAGTGCCATACCTTCGGAAAGAAAAGATCGTGTTAACACTCGTATCAGATACACATTAGTTGTGGAAATAGAAAAAGATGATCACACTTTAGATGATTTTGTTCTTAAATTAGTATCAACATGGGTAAATGAAGTAGGTCAATCATCTAAATATAAACCAATAAATAGCAAAATTGGTAATATGCTAGATAAACATTTTTCAGAAGAATTTGTAGATGGATTTTTGGGTTTAAAATATCCTGAAAATCAAAATATTGACGAGTTGAATGATAAATTAAAAAATTTCCAACAAGAAATTTCTAAATTGACCAAACCAGAAACGATATACGATAATGCTTCTTGGTGGGGAGGAATAGGTAATGAAAAAAATCGCCAAGATTGGATTGCATTAGTTGATAAATTAGTCTCAAATAAATCATATGGAAAAGCTTTATTTTTGAATCTAGCAGCAGAAGAAAACGATATACAAGATATATTAAGAGATACAACAGGACAAATAATTTGTTTAATAAATGGAAATTCTGATCAACAGCAGTTTTCTGTAATAGAAAAAATCAAAATTTTTATAAGCAAGCTCAAGCATCTAAAGTCATTTGTTGTGATATCTGTTTGCATATTGTTTGTATTCTTAATTACTTTTAATTTAATTGGTTTTTCAGGAAATAGATTGAGTGAAAGTAAGGTGATTCAGTATGTTGCAAAATCCTGTAAAGAAGAAAAAACATCTGCAAATTCTACTCCAACTTTACCAAAACCAGAAACTCAATCCACTGCTTCAAAGACTACTCCAAATTCACCAAAACCAGAAACTCAATCCACTGCTGCAAACTCTACTCCAAGTTTACCAAAACCAGAAACTCAATCCACTGCTTCAAAGACTACTCCAAATTCACCAAAACCAGAAACTCAATCCACTTCAAATTCACCCAAACCAGCAATTCCAGTCACAAAAGAAGAAATAGTTACAACAGAAGAACTAGCTGAAAAGTTAAACGTAAGTAAAGATGAGCTGCTTTCTGAGGTAAAAAAATGTCATGAAAGCTTCAAAACATGGTCAAAAAAATTTGAAAAAGGAACATGGGATTTTAAAATCAATGGTTCTCAACTAACCTTTAAAAAGGTTAATTTTTAATATGTCAACATCATGTATCTATCGGTTAAGGGGAAAAAGGGGAATGGGAAAAGGAAAAGAAAAAACCTTTAACCCTTCACCTTTAACCTTTTCCCCAAAATCAATTTTGAGTTCAAAACGCTTAACCGAGTAGTATTGATACAACCAGCAATATTAAAGTAAGGATGATTGCTATAGTTGCAATTAGCTTAAACTCGCCCAAGCCAAACTTTTTTTTCAATCAGTTCAGCAATTGGATGTTTAGTAGTGGCTCCAGGCTCAGTATCGTGATGCCATTTCTGCCAAATGCTGGCGGCGAGTTGAGAAAACTCACCCCCTACTTGATACCAACTCGGATTATCTTCTCTACTCCAGAGTTTACATAGCAAATCTAAAACTTTTTCAGAAGTGAGATTGTGCATGGGGTTCAATTTGTTTGCGTTGGATTTAGTTAAGCTATCTTCTTCCCTAAAAACTCTACTCAATCCTTCTTTGACGCTTAAATTGCTAATCTTTTCTGAACACCTGGAAATATTGAAAAGTGCGTCACAAATCCGTCTATTCAAACTTAAATATACAGCCCCTTTGAGTGCCTTTAAAAAAATCTCTAACGCATTGGTCGCATCATCTTGAATTAATAATAAATATTCTCCATCAAGCAAATAAATTTCTGAAAGCACGGCTTGCCAAAAATTATTACTGTGACCAGCAGTTAAATCCGTTTTAGCAAGTTTATCAGCAAACTTAGATGCCTGTTTTGGTAAATTCGTTTCTCCGACTCTGATCCAAGCTCTGCCTGCAAATGCTAGCCATCGAGAAGCTCGTTGAGCTAAACCAATACGTAATGCGTAGTGAGCTGCTCTGAGAAAATTTTCTGCGGCGGCTACAAGAGAGCTTTTCTCATCAGCAAGATAAAACTCTATACGGGCAACATTTCCATACATTTCCGATAATGCTAGATACACATCCCAACCAGGATCTTTGTAACAAGATCCTGGTTTAATTGCAGCTCGAATTTCCCTATCCCAGATTTCTAATCTCAGCCACTGACTTCTTTTAGTTTTATCAAATAAGTTTGGCTCGTGCCCACAAGAAAGCTCATATAGGTAGACTTCTGAACGAATCAGAGCTTGGATAGGAACAAGCTCTTGCTTGACTTTTTGGTCTTCCTCAAGGACTTGGTTCATTTCTTGAATGAGCAGTTGGGCGTTGCTGATGTTTCCTTGAAAATTGGATTGTCTTAGCTCTAAGCGTTTTGTCAGAAAATAGCAGCGATAAAAGTTGAGTCGATATGAAAAGTAAATATCCTCTTGAGGAATTTTCTTCAATTCTTCCCTAGCAGTAGAAGCGATTTTCTTAATTTCAACAGTTTGACATTCTTCATCAAGAAATTGAAATTTTTGAAAAGCTCTCCTGGCTCTTGTTAATCGCTTTCTCAAATCAGAGAGAGCTTTACAGGCTGAAGTATAAATTTGCAGATCTAGTTTGCCGGATGTACTTTGATCGCCTATCCATTGCTTAGTAGCATAGACGATCGCTTGCAACATCGTGATCATCGAGTCGCGATCTACCCAAATTCCTTGATAATGTGGTCTATTACCTAGAATTACTGTTGTTTCAACTAAAGAATCAATACTACTGTCTAGAGTTTTTGTTGATATGCTGACGTTGGCTATATGCTCTGCCAAGCCCATGTGTAAGCTCAAAGCACCTATCGCATTCTCAACGATTGTATTACCAGAAGTGTACATCCATTCAATCAGCTCGTGAGATTCGCCATCATAACTAAAGCTACAAGTCACTAAGGCCATAATCACAGGAGTGAGGGAATCAAGAGACTTGGCTTGTGGTTGCATTGTCCAGCATGAACCTGGAGTTTTCAGGGCACACTCTGCTTGATGACCTATTTGTACAAATTGAGCGTATAAATCACTATATTCCTTTTCTGCATTCACATATCGAGATAAAGTTTGAAATTCTGTCTTTTGCACTCTCAGGTGAAGATTGGGGAGATTTTTGAGCATTTGCTCTTTGATCGCAATGCTGATGAATAATCTGATAGCTTCTTGCTGGGTGAACTTTGTCTTACCTCCAGCTCTCAGCCTGTCCCTAGTCCGCTCTAGCTTGTCAATTACTTCCAGTCTTAGTTTTAAACCAAGTGTTGGGTGAGATTCCCAAAGATTATCAATCAGAGATGTGAGATAGTCGTTCTCTTGATATTTAAAATGTCCTTTGTTAGTAATTGCTATTTTGTGATTTGCGATCGCTAAAAACTCTTGAGTCGTAGGTACTAAGTCTTCAACCTCTAAAAACTCAAGCAATGCCACCACTTGAGCAATTTGAAAAAACCTTTTTGGGCTGACCTTAATAATACTAGCGTTATTTGGTAAGAAACCAGCCGACTCTAATAGTTCGTCAGTCCCAATCTCTCCCAATAATTCTCGTAGTTCGTTAGCATGAGGATGAGAGTCGATATCTTGGGAGGTTTTTTCACCCTCTGCTTTTGATTTTCTTTTCGATGGTTTATTGTTTTGCAGAGTTGTGCAAAGTTTGATTAAGTCTTGGCGATTAACTGGTAACCTTTTTTTTTCCTGATTGAGAAATTCAATCACAACTGGTCGGCTCACATCCATCCCTTTTGAGAGTTCTACCTGAGTTGCTCCCATTTTTTCTAGGAAGAAGTGAAGCATCTTCCTGAGCTCTTCTTGGTCTTCCATACTGTCTTTACTCATACTCTTGATTCTAGAGCTAGTAGTTGTCAATATAATTTACAGTAAACCTCAAATATATTCATTATTTGTAATCTCTTATACATAATTTATTTATTTTGCATCTTTTTTACGACATGTCATTTTAAACAGGCTTTTTTCAAATTTATACTCCTTATATTGTATATATAGCTACAATTTGCTGGTAAAATCTTGTTTATATATTGACATGTACATAATTATTTGCTAAATAAATTAGCAACCATTTATTCAGCAGTTGTAAGTTTTCTTAACACTGTGAAAAGAAAATAGCTAGGTTTAAACAAATCAATCAAATTGGATTCAGAGAAATTCAATGGGGCCTGAGTTAAGGCTAAGACAAAGTTGAGTGTTGTTGTGAGGATGTGAAGAGTTTCCTGATTCCGTGACCAAACCTAGCGCTTAAAAATGCAGCATCATCTAATACGAGAGGTAAAACGGTTTCAGCATTCGCCATTAGTAGCCCACAAAATTTAAGCTTTATTTTGCAAGTGATGAGAGCATAACTCTAACACATACATTTTTGTGCTGGATTGCCTTCATGAAAGTATTTGCAAACAATTAAATATTTGTTCACAAAACATCGATATAAATCACCAAATCGATGCCTCAGCTTTGCATATCCATTGCTAACAGATACTGCCAATTAATTAAATCTGGGAGAGTGCAAAATGCATAAATTTGTGGTGTGAATTAAGCATTTGTCCATGACAAATAAATTGAATTACAACTAATCTGATTGGAGTTTATAGCCATGACACCAAGACACTATAGTTTGCTATTGCAATTTACTGCTCAGTTCCTCAAATATTTTTTGCTAGCAATATTCGCTTTTGCGATTATGTCTATTTTATTCATTAGTTTTGGAGCTTCACATACTGTTGTTATGCTACTGCCTATTGCAGGCCATTGGTTTTCTAAGCTGGGAATTATCTTGTTGTGTTTAATCACCACAACGGTCATTTTAGAATCTTGGCGGTAAATATCGCTTGACCCGAAACCCAACGGGGTAAGGAGTTCTGGAGTGCGTTCGTCCTTGATGTTGCTGTAGGTATTCTCTGCATTATCCATCAAGGAGCGATCGCCAATCGCTACACCCACCCAACCTTTAGTAATTCATCACTTACAGGAAATGTATATGCATAATTCTCAACATTTTCCCGAAGATTTCAAAGCATTTGAACAGCAAATTCTCCAAGCTGAAAACCAAATAGCCAAAGCGACAACTGAACTCTTTCGCTTAGAATTAATTCTCGATCGCATTTGCCATGAAATTCAAGATTCATTGGGATTTGATTTTGTCAATATCTCCTTAGTCATGCCTGCATCAAACACTATTGAAGCAGTACATGGAATTGGTATCGGTAAAAATTGGGTGAATCGAGCCAGACATTACCTGGAGGACGATCCAGAATTACGAGATATTCAAGCAGATATAGTTAAAGAATGCCACACGGAGATTATCTCCGGGCAAAATGAACGCTTTGATAGTTGGATTTTTGAAACATTTGACCATCATCATCTTGTCCGCATTTTTACGCCGATTATTCTGATTCGAGATGAAAGCGGCAAAATTCTAGAGGATTGGTTTGAACAGTATGATTGGCAAGAGAATTTTGTTGCCAAGCAAATTGGGACTGAAAAGCAACATACTATTATCACTATGAAGCCAATACCAGGTTATGCTCCACCTAAAGTAATTGGCTCTGTAGAAGCAGGTTATGAGAATTGTGACACCAAAATCACCCATAAACAAGCGATCGCATTAGCTAAACTTGTGGCTCAAAGAGCGCTAGATATTCGTAAAGCACGTCTGCGTTATGTATTAGAAACTGTTGCTGAAAATGCTAGGCACATTTTAAAAGCTGACTTCACTACACTACACTTTTTGTGGGAACCACAGAAAAACCATTATATTTACGAAGTTTGTGCAGGCTGTATTGACCATCAGCTTCTCAAAGACTTTCCACCGCGCAAGCCAAGTTTAAATGGGTTAGGCTGGCAAGCTATTCTTGAGGGTAAACCTAAATTTTTACCAGATTTACCCAAAGCCAACGAAAATTCACAGCCAAGCTCTTTTAACCCAATAGCCCTGAAAGAAGGTTCTCGAACTTATGCAGCTTTTCCCTTATTACTCAATGGTAGCAACGCAAGTATAGAGGAAATCACTGCTCTTGATCGAGATAGTAGTAATCATCAACATCAAACTAGCCAAGGGCAACTAGAGCCTATTTGTGTAGGAGTTTTATACGTACACTTTCAGCGCGAACATCAATTTAATCAAGAAGAGTTGCAATTGGGCAAACAGTTTGCTCGTAATGCAGTTGATGCCATCTGGCACGCAATCACCTATCAACAGATGCTTGATAAAGCACGTCAATTAGCCACGATTCATTCAGTTGCTCAATCACTCAGTCGGATACCAGAAAATGCCGATTTATTAGGAGATATTGCCTGGAACACTTTAAATGTCCTTGCAGCCGATGTAGTGACCATTTATGCATATATTCAGACCGAAAATCATTTTTTACCTGAAGTTAGTTATGCAGGTCGTCTGAAAGAAGAGCAAAAAATGAAAGATACAAAGCTTGATCAGCAAGATGTACCATTTTTACTGATCAAACATGGAGAAAATATCTATGCTTCAATAGTTTCAAATGAGCCTATATTTAAAGACTCAGCTTTTAGTCAACGAGAAAAAATTCAGTCTGTAGCTGGAGTTTTACTCAGGGTAGAGCGAGACATCGTTGGAGTTATGTTCATTAATTATCGGCGACCTCATGATTTTTCGGGCGAAGAGAAACAAATTATTAATACTTTAGCTTCCTCCGCCGCAACTGCTATTAAAAATCAACGATGGTTACAAACATTAAGCAGTATTGACCGCCAGATTATTACTACATTAGAAGAAGATGAACTGTTGAAATTGATTGTACAGCAATCAGTACAAATCACGGGAGCCGAATTAGGAACCATTCGGTTGTTAGATTCTGTGAATAAATTGCTAGTCACGAAGGTTAGTTATCCTGAAAGCATACCAACTAGTCAAGCTCCAAAATACGGCACTCTAGACAAAGGAATTACAGGTTGGGTTGCTACTCATCGTCAGCCTGCATTAGTCAATGATGTTCAATCCGATATCCGCTATCAACCCTGCTTTACTAATGTGCGCTCAGAATTATGTGTGCCTTTGTTAGATAAGGATCGTGGTGTACTAGGTGTACTTAACGTAGAAGGACGTAAACCACAAGAATTTGACCAAGGGGATTTACGCAGGTTAGAAATTTTAGCAGATCTAGCGGTTATTGCGATCCAAAACGCAGAAACTAAAGAACAACTTGTGAAAACAGAAGCAATAGCTACCTTAGGTGAACTAGCAGGCCCGTTAGTTCATAAGATAAATAATTATGTTGGTGCTATTCGTATCTGGGCGCAGGATATTCTTGATGAAAATGATGATGGCGATTGCAGCAAGGCATTTGAAATTTTTTCCTTAGCAAATAAGGTGTTAGAGGATGCTGAATGTTTGAAGATTTGGCTGCAAGAACAACGTCAACCTCTTCATCTCAAAAAAGTAGTAATGCAAGCAATAAATCGAATGCAAATAAGTTCAAATATTCAGCAAAATTTGCACATTTTTGCCAGCTTACCGGAAGTATTTGCAGGTAAACAGCAATTGATATATGTCTTCGATAACCTCATCCAAAATGCGGTAGATGCCATACTGATGAAAAGTGAGCTAGGAGGTGAGTTATCACTTGAGGCTAGAATTGACGAAGAAGGTTTTGTGAAAATCACTGTTACTGATTCTGGTGTAGGTATTGCACGAGAAAATTTAGAAAAGATTTTCCAGCCTGATTACTCAACAAAGGGTGCTAGAAGAGGCATGGGTTTTGGACTATGGTGGACAAGATTTTATGTTGAGCGATTAGGAGGAAAAATATTAGTGAATAGTACCCTTGATGCAGGAACAAAGTTTTCTGTAATCTTGCCAATTTACAAATCGGGTATCTGATACCAATTTGAAGAATGATCGCTACAAATGTAAGTAGGAGAGCTTCTTATGGGGCGGACAAGATGTCCACCCCACAAGAGTTTTAATAATGCACTATTTTAGGCTTGCCATGCCACTACACATCTGTCGCATTCTTGTTTAAATTGGTATGAATTTGTAGCAGTAACTCCAGTTACAAAATTAAGTGCAGGAATTGAGATGAAATATTTGAAAGTGCTTCTGGTTGAAGACGGATCAGAATGGCAGAGTATTCTTCAAGAAAAGATTCGTCGTGCTCTGCAAGATACTAATAACTTAGACATTAGAGTTGTGAAAACTTTTGCTGAAGCTTATAAGTCCCTTAACGAAAGCCAATGGGATTTGTTAGTTACTGATATTGGTTTAGGGGATTCATTGATTTCGTCGCAAAAATTGGGAATTCAATTAATCGAATTAGCTAGCGAACGACAGATACCAGCAATAGCAGTTAGCGGAACGCCCCATTTAACTACTCAAGATTCTGCTGATTTAGTTACCGAGAATGGAGCTATTTTTTTTAGTAAGCAAAATTTTGATAGTAAAAAATTTATTGCTAAAATTCAGACGCTGATGTGTAAGCAGCAGGATTCAACGATGAAGGTAATTTTAATTTTGGCATCAAGTCCAGTTAATAAAGCAAGGCTGCGTTTAGACAAAGAAGTGCATGAAATTGATGAAGGTTTACGTCGTTCCGAGAAGCGCCATCAATTCAAATTAGAGCAAAGATGGGCTGTAAAAGCTGATGATTTGCGTCGAGCTTTGCTAGATATCGAGCCACAAATTGTCCATTTTTGTGGACATGGAAATGGTGAAGACGGACTGTTGATCCAAGATGAAGATGGCAATTCAAAACTTGTAAGTACAGGAGCTTTAAAAATATTATTTGAATTATGTGCTCATCATGTCGAGTGTGTTCTGCTCAACGCTTGTTATTCTGAGGTACAGGCAGATGCTATCGTCGAGCATATTAATCATGTAATTGGTATGAGTAAAGCGATTGGAGATCAAGCTGCGATTAAGTTTGCTACAGGATTTTATGATGCTATTGGGGCGGGTAGATCAGTGGAGACTGCTTATAAATTTGGTTGTAATGCTATTCAATTAGAAAATATTCCCGAACACTTAACTCCTAGACTGAAAAAGAGACAATAGTTTAATAATGCCCACTCAACGAAATTAGAATCGCCCAAACTTAGATTGTGGTTGGATAAATGACAGCTTGTGAACAGCGATACCTACGACACACTGCGTGAACGCTGGATTATTCCCCCATCCCCAACAGTTATAACTTCCGCTCCGCGACGGAGATGATCAACACCTACTTCCCAAAGGATATTGTCAGGCTTGAGCCACCCTGCGAGGGTGGAATGATATAACTACCATGTTGATCACGGCGATACGCCTCTGGAGTCGTTGCGCGATCGCCTACACTTAAAATTTGACGCAGAGTGTCTATATCTATTTCTGTGTGGGTTCCTCTGGCAAAGCGATTAAGAATGCTGTTAATGTTATTAGAATCCACCATCTCTCATAAGTTCTTAGTTTTATCTTACACAATTCAATGATTAAAATACTTAAGATTTTATTTAGTTTCTCTGTGTCTAAAAGCTGATATTAGTATGCTTTATGTCATATCTTGATCAAGATTAAAAATGTCTTCTTATTAATTTCGTCTAATACCAAAATATTCTTGTAATGTAAAAATTATACTTATGATCCTAAAAATATTTAGGAATCACAGAATCTACCTTGGTAGATTCTATTGATGTCACCAAATGCTTATTTATTCAAAACGGAAGTTTTCACAAAGGAGACGGTGTAGATGAACGATGAGCTAACCCCTCCAAACCCAGAACAGACAGATGCTTTATTATCTGACTTGCTACAAGAAGTTCAAAAATGGGAGGGAACTCTCGCTGGTGGAACAAAACTAGGCGTTGGGGGAGAAGCTGTTGACAGTCTGTTTAAAACAAAAGTCAGTTTTGGCAATCCTCAAGATAAGTTAATTCGCCTTACAGAGGAGACATTTAAAAATAGCGGTACTGAACTGATTGACATTTACAAGCAGCAGATACGCAACCAGTTCGACTTTTATTACATGACTTTTACCATAGATTTACGCCCTGAGCGAGGCGCGCAGTTTTGGCGGTTAACCTGCGAGCTAGATTTTGGGCCTAAAGGAAGCAAAGAACCAATTATTCAAAGCCTATTCCCATCTGATAAATGGCGTTCAGTGATGAGTTTTGGTGTAGGTATGGATGTGGGCTTGGGTGGTGACTTGGAATGGAGTGTAGGAATAGATAGTTCTCAATTGGCTAAATTGTTACCATCAATTCCCGATAATCTGAAAGCAAGCGTGTCAACTAAGGATAATTTAAAGGCTTTTCTTGCTGTTCCTGCTTACGGATATCAACTTGGTTACTCGGAAATTATTACCAATGGTGAAGGTAACTCTCTGTGTTACTGGCGTATTAATGATGACAATTTACAACGAATTGGGACAGCAAAATTTGCGATCGTCTTTAAAGTACCTCAGGGAACTGATTCTATAACTGTGAGGGGTACAGCATGGGCTGAACCAAAGATGAACTGGTTAACTTCTGCTTTAGAAGATGTAGCTGCTGCTTTATCGGAGCGTTTTCAGAGATTTTTGGGACAAGGGGATGATGCTGCAAGTAAATTCGCCCGTGGTGATGCCGAATTCTGGACTTTAAAACTTCCCAAATAAGCTGAATTTAAATCATTAAAATGTATTGCTAAGGCAAGGGTAAAAGCTAGTTTTGATATGAATAAAGGTTATTATACTTACCGCATCCGTATAGCTAATGTTGAGCGCGTGCAGGTAGAAAAATGGGACGCTCAACACAAGCTTTTGGGAGAACCTTCTGGTGTCTTTCGTTATCAAGATAACTTAGAAGAAATTAAATCCCTAATTAATACAGCACGAAATGACGAAATCAAAAACTCCAAGCAAGCACGTCTGATTGGAGAAGTTCTATTTAATAGTTTATTTGACGATACGCTGCGTCAGGACTTTGTAAATTTTCATTTCCAGGTTGTACAGCAACAAAGCCAACTGTTGCGAATCGAATTGGATATTGATGAACAAGGAATGCCTGAAATTGCTGCATTACCTTGGGAATTTATGTGTTTACCTGGGAATGCAAACTTAGGTGAAATTTGGATAGCTACAGATCCAAACTTAGTCTTTTCTCGCCGACGCGCCCAATGGCATCCAGCCCCACCTATTCAGCTAGAACAGGGAGAAAAGTTAAGAATTGCATTGGCGATCGCTTCTTTGCAAGAGTTAGGAGAAGTCGAACACGAGACAGTACAAACAGCATTGCAAGAACTAGCAAAAAGCCAACCAGAACATATTGAACTTTTGCCTGTTGTTAACCCAGCTACTCCCACAGCAATTGATGATTTGCTAGAACAAAAACCTCATATTTTTCACTTTATTGGGCATGGACGCTTGCAGAATGAAGATGGGGAAAATGTGGGTGAAATTGCTTTAGTAAAAAAAGTTTTTAATCAACAAAAAGTAAATTGGGTAGACGCTAGTTTTTTCGGCGGGCTTTTTAATCGTCATCGTCCAGGGATTGTATTTTTACAAGCTTGTGAAAGTGGAATGTCTTCTGCATCACAAGCTTTTGTAAGTGTAGCCTCGAAAATTGTGCAGCAGAATATATCTGTAGTCGTGGCGATGCAGTACGAAGTCTCTAATTTAACGGCAAGTCAGTTTGCTTACGAATTCTACGAGCGATTAGCCAAAGATTATCCGGTAGATATTGCCACGCAAAATGGACGGCGTACAGTAGCACTCGATACGCAATATCGCAAACGCGATTTCGCTATCCCTGTGATCTTTATGCGTGTGCAGGATGGGTATTTATTTAAACGTCAGGTTGTGAATCAGGTTTCCAGCGAATCTAGCCAAAAAGGTACTGCATTCCAACCAGGTAAGTATAACGTCAATATTGGAGAAGGTAATGATATACATATAGGCGATCGCATATACCAACAAAAATTTACATCTCTAGCTTCAGAATTGATTGCCACATTAAGTAATGCTAAGTTTCAGGGTAATGAAGGAGAGCAAGGTGGTACAGGAAGCTTTTATCAGTATGAAATTTTCTTAGAGAATGTAATTCTGGAGAATGAGCAAAATCAAGATCATTATCAAGAGTATAAGCTTAGTGGCAATTGGTCATCTTTTGTTTATAAATATGTCTATTTTTTCAACAAAGTGGTTGATACACCTTGGGGACATAACAGCAAACCTTATGGTCGCTTCCATATTGTAGTTAAAAGTACAAATGAAGTTTTGGATCAGATTCTGGTTAAAGCTGACCGAAAGAACGATGATCCAAATAACTACGCAGCTAACAAAGTTGAGCAATTTATTGAGTCGAAAATAAAGGAAATAAAACGCAAAAATTAACAGGAATACGGTGCAGTGAATGTTCAATCTGTGGAATATTCTCAGCAAGTCACAGCATTAACTTCTAAACTTTTGAGGTTAATGGTAACCCAATACTGCTCGGTTAAGGATTTTCAACTCTTAATTTGGTTTGGGGAAAAGTTGAAAGGGTAAGGGTTAAAGGTTTTTTCTGGCCCTTTTGCCCTTAACCGACAAGTATTGAATGGTAACCGAGCGTTAACTGAAATTAGCCATACTACATTTACCATAGATGTAATCTGGCTGAAAGTTTGGCAGGAAATTTTGCTGATACAAAACCGTTATCGTTTACTCCAGCTGATTGGGAAAGGGGGATTCTGTAAAACCTACCTCGTTGTGGATGAAAATCAATTTCCTCCTGTTCCGTGCGTTGTGCAACAATTTTCGTATTACAATCAAACACCAGAAAGCTTTGTAAAAGTAGCACAGCAGCTCAAGCTACTAGGCGAACATCCTCAAATTCCGGCTTTACTTTCCCATTTTCAAGATGACCAATATTGCTACTTAGTACAAGAATTTATCGCAGGTAGTAATTTAGCTACCATACTGGCAGCAGAAGGAAATTTCAGCGAAAATCAAATTTGGCAACTGTTAGCAAATATATTACCTGTTCTCAAATTTATTCGCGATCGCAATATCATCCACTGCGATATCAAACCCGAAAATATTATCCGCACTGCTGCTGGCGAATTCGTCTTAGTTGATTTTGCTGCAGCTCAACTAGTCAGTGTCATTGACCAGTTGATCAGTAAAATTTGTATAGGTAGCCCGGAATATATCGCACCAGAACAAGCGAGGGGAAAAGCAGTTTTTGCTAGCGATATTTATAGTTTGGGTGTCACTTGTATTTACCTACTTACCGAAGTTTCGCCATTTGATTTATACGATGTCGCCAATGATTGCTGGGTTTGGCAAGATTATCTGAGAAATCAGGTAAGCGAACGACTCACGAAAATCCTCAACAAACTGCTGCAACCATCCATCAGCCGCCGCTTTCAATCTGCTGATGAAGTCTTGCTAGCAATGGGAATTACAGACAAAACAAATCATCTGCGTTCATCTGCGTTCATCGGCGGTTGGCAATGCATACATACCTTGAGTGGCATTCCTAGCGCCTGTGCAGGGATAAACTGTGTTAGCTTCAACCCTGATGGTACAACATTAGCCAGTGGTGACGACAAAATTATTAAATTTTGGGACGTAAATAGTCAAAAACCCCTAGCTACCCTATCAGGACATTCTCAAGCAGTAAAATCAGTCGCCTACAGTCCTGATGGTAAACTATTAGCCACAGCTAGCGACGATCGCACTATTAAATTGTGGGATGTCAATCAATTACAAGAAATTTACACCTTAGCTGGACATTCACACGCCGTTAAATCCGTGGCTTTCAGTCCTGATGGGCAAATTTTGGCTAGTGGGAGTTGGGATAAAACAGTCAAACTGTGGGATGTCAATACTGGCAAAGAAATTTCTACTCTGAGTAAGCACCAATTACAGGTAAATTCCGTAGCATTTAGCCCTCAAGGGCAGCTTTTAGCCAGCACCAGTTTTGATCGGACAATTTGCTTATGGCAGCTTTCGCAAACGAGAGAATTTAAAAACCGCCCAGATTACACCTTGTTAGGCACCCTTTCGGGTCATGCATGGGCGGTTTTGACTGTCGCTTTTAGTCCCGATGGAAAAATTTTAGCGACGGGTAGCGACGATAACACGATTAAATTGTGGGAGGTAAACACTGGTCAGGTAATTACCACACTGTCAGGCCATTCTTGGTCAGTTTTAGCCTTGGCTTTCACATCGGATGGCACAATGTTGATTAGTGCCAGTCGCGATCGCACTGTTAAACTTTGGAATGTTAGCACAGCAACAGAAATTGCTACTCTCTCTGGCCATGCCGACTCTGTATCTACCATTGCTGTCAGCCCTGATGCACAACTGATTGCTAGTGGCAGCAGGGACAAGACCATCAAATTGTGGCACCTTGTAAAACAGCAGGGCAGCTAATGCGGCAATATCAGGCGCTACCTGTAAATGCCACTTCGGGAAACTTCAGTTGCGCTTCTGCCATCGGACGGTTTCTACCTTCCTCTTGCCAGTAGTTAATCACTTCTGTGGCTTTGTTGAGTAACTCAACACGATCCAAGTCACTAATCCAGTGTTTAGATTCTAGTTCCTTCTTTAACTCTTCCCAAGCATCGTTTCTAGGCCAGAAAAAGTACTTGGTTAAAGGACTGGTGCCTTTACCTACAACTTGGTCTACTGCGAGAGCAACGTTCTCGTCTAACCAAAGAATTTTCAAAATAAACTTGGTCAATCACACCTCCGGAGTATATCCCAGCATTACTTAACTAAGTCAGCGATCGCTTATTTTAACGCAATACCATACCAGATGGGTAAATAGTTTGGGCATTGGGCATTGGGCATAGGGCATGGGGCATGGGGCATGGGGCATGGGGTAGTTATGAGGGAATTCTAAAAAATAAATTATTCTGCTTAAATTCGTTGGTTGTGAACTGTCAATAATAACTATGGAATATTTTTTGAATTGGCAGTCCCTGAGTTTAGAGGAATTGTGTGAGAAGGCCTGATTTTGAAGATTTAGAGGTTTATCGATTAGCTGAAAAGCTAGCGAATGAAATTTGGCAGATTGTGAAGGTATGGGATAATTTCTCTCAAGATACTATGGGTAAGCAAATTGTTCGCTCTGCTGATAGTATTTGTGTGAATATAGCAGAGGGCAGAGGTAGGTATAATGACCAAGACAATCGGCGTTTTGTCAAGATTGCTAGAGGTTCTTTATACGAAACTATCAACTGGTTGCGATTAACCTACACCAGAAAGCTATTGACAACTGAACAGGTAAGCATCTTAAAACCGTTTCTGGATCAACTATTACCCAAACTCAATGCTTATCTCAAAGCTATCGGCAATAGAGAATAGAACAAACTTCTTTATGCCCCATGCCCCATGCCCCATGCCCCATGCCCTATATTTATGACAGAAAAATTATCACCAAAAGCGATCGCAGTTTTTGATATTGATGGCGTGATTCGCGATGTTAGTGGTTCTTATCGTCGCGCGATCGCAGATACTGTTGAGTATTTTACCAATCAAGCGTATCGTCCTACACCATTAGATATTGACCAACTGAAGTCTGAAGGTATTTGGAATAATGATTGGGAAGCATCCCAAGAGTTGATTTACCGTTATTTCCAAAGTCAAGGACAGCTGCGAGAACAACTACAACTTGATTACAACGATATAGTTACCTTTTTTCAATCTCGTTACCGAGGTACAGATCCCAACAATTTCACTGGATATATTTGTGATGAACCCTTGTTATTGCAACCCAGTTACTTAGAACAACTCACACAAGCGAATATTGCTTGGGGATTTTTTAGTGGTGCTACTCGTGGTTCGGCTAACTATGTTTTGCAGAAACGCCTGGGTTTACAGTCTCCTGTATTGATTGCAATGGAAGATGCGCCAGGTAAACCCGATCCCACAGGACTTTTTGCGACTGTACAAATCTTAGATAATGGCTGCGATGCTTTACCTACTGTGGTGTATGTAGGAGATACCGTAGCTGATATGTACACAGTAGAAAAAGCGCGCAATCAGCAGCCGCACCGCACTTGGATTGGTGTCGGCGTTTTACCCCCTCATGTGCAGGAAACAGCAGCGCGTCGTGATGCTTATGCTGAAACACTCAAAAAAGCAGGCGCAGCTATAGTTTTGAGTAATGTGCAAGAATTAACACCAGAGCAGATTCAAGACTTAGGCGGTTAAGCTTTTGCATCTGACTTTCATAATTTCATAGGTAATACCAAAATATAATTTTGAGCGAACCTAGAAACCTTTATGGGATCAGGAACGTTTTTGATTCATATCCGCCGTAAATTACGAATTACGAATTGGTATTACCCATGATTAAAAGTTTCCGCCACCATCACAAAATGGTAGCCCTAGTACAGCACGGCGGAAATCAACCATCTATTTGGAATGGGTAAAAAGCTTGCGGTATAAGTATTCTTTCTTTTTACTTTTTACTCCTGCGGAGTTCGCCAGTTGCTTTATGCCGGGGAACCCGTCCACCGCACTGGCTCACTTTTTACTTTTGCCTTGTTGTACTAGCCCTTTTATTTCTGCTTACTGTATGCTTTACGCTGGTAAGCGTGCGTTCATTTGGGCAAACAATTATGACATCAGCACCGCAATTGCTGACTGATCCATTTTTGCAACTACCAACTGAAACCTCAGTGCGAGTAGTTTGGTTTACAGAGTTCGCTGGTAGTAAACATACAGTCAATTACGGAGAAAATCTCAATCAGACTGCCCGTGCAAGTACAATGAAACTGAGTCGCGCTAGAGAAGATCAGCGATCGCATATCGGTAAGCAAGCTGGAGATGGTCAAGTTTATCAAAAACCTGTTTGGCGTGATATTTGGCGACATGAGGCTGAGGTAAGTGGGTTAACTCCTGGTGTGCGGGTGAATTATCAGATTACGAGTGTGCGGGAAGATGGGGAAAGCATCAGCAGCGATATTTTTACCCTTGCAGCTAATCCTAAACCAGGAACACCATTGAAAATTTTACTCACCTCAGACCATCAACTGAAGCCGATGACAGCAGCAAATCTGCAAAAGGTGGTTGAGACAGTAGGTAGAGTAGACGCTGTGTGGTTTGCTGGTGATTTAGTTAATATAAGCGATCGCGCTTCCGAATGGTTTGATGATCATCGCGGTGGTGCGTTCTTTCCTGGATTACAAGGGCGCGCTAACTATGAAATGAACCATAATGGAGTCAAAACTTCCTATACTGGCGGTAAAATCATTCAACACGCACCCTTGTTTCCCTGTATTGGCAATCATGAGGTGATGGGGAGATTCCAAAGAACAGCAACTTTAGATGATGAATTTAATGATACGATTCCCCGCGCCGTAGCTCAAAGATTATATAGCGGTAAATCCCTAAAAGATAATTCTTTTAATACTGATACTTACGAAGAAATTTTTACATTACCAACAAGTAAAACAGGCGGAAAGCGATATTATGCTGTTTCCTTTGGTGATGTGCGTTTAGTAGTTCTTTATGCCACTAATATGTGGCGCAGTCCTTACTTGAATGGTACATATAAAGGGAGATATGACGAAATTAGCCAAGATTTAAATAATCCTGAAAATTGGGGTTATGGACAGTTAATTTATGAACAAATTGCTAAAGGTAGCCAGCAATATAATTGGCTAGAAGCAGAACTTAATAGCAATGAATTTAAACAAGCAAAATACAAAGTTGTGATGTTTCATCATCCACCCCATACTTTAGGTGATAACATCGTCCCAGCTTATACAGAGCCAGTACAAATAATTGAACGAGATAATTTTGGTAATATCAAAGCAGTGCGTTACGAATATCCTAAAGATGCTGATTATCTCATCCGCGATGTCATGCCTTTACTAGAATCTGCGAATGTACAATTTGTTTTATATGGGCATTCTCATTTATGGAATCGCTTTGTTAGTTCTAGTGGAATGCACTTTTTAGAAACATCCAATGTTGGCAATTCTTATGGTGCAGCTTGGGGTGAGAGAAAGCGAGAAGTCCCATCTGGATATCAAGAAGAATATGTGGTATCTGGTGACCCAAATGGTCTAGAGCCAATAGTACCAACAATCGCTCCATTATTAGGAGAAGATGGTAAACCGATGCCTTATATTGCCAGTAACGACATCACAGTTTTTAGTATTTTCGACACAGCCACAGGTACAGTTAGCAGCTATCGTTTTGATACTCGCAAACCCGATTCTGAAGTAATTAAGTTTGATGAGTTTACTTTTAAAGCCTGATGTAGGGTGTGTTGTCGCGCAGCGCAACGCACCAAAATTGTTGTGTTTCGCTACAGATAATATTTTATATATTTCAAAGGGATAAAATCCAAAATCTTATCATTTTGTGGGGTGGACATCTTGTCAGCTTTCCAAGTTCAATTCAGAACAGGTAATTGCACAGTAACATCAGTTCCAGTTAACGGCTGAGACTGGATACATAATTTACCACCATGAGCATTTACAATGCGTTTAGTAATCGCAAGTCCCAACCCCGTACCTTCAGCTTTTGTCGAGAAAAATGGTTGAGAAAGCTTGCAGAGAATTTCTGGTGGAATAGGATTACCATCATTATGCACATTAATATAAACTGCATCAGGTAGCACAGTATTCACTTCCCACTTGATAACATCTCCATCTGCAACAGCTTCGCAAGCATTGCGGACAATATTAATAAAAACTTGTTTCAGCTTGTCCCTATCCCCAGAAATTTTTACCACAGAAGATGCAGGAATAAATTCAATTTTTCGATTTAACGCTTCTGGCATTTCCTGGATGGTTAACAGCAACTCCTGAATAAAATCATTTACATCCAATTCGCAAAGCTGCAATACTTGAGGTTTAGCGTAGAGCAAAATTTCGCTTAATAGCCGTTCTAAACGACCAGCTTCGCTCAATGCTAAAGATAATCTCTCTTGAGAAGCTTCCGTCAAAATAGTTTTCTTAAAATACTTCAATCCCATCACCATAGTAGTTAAGGGATTACGAATTTCATGGACAATAATCGATGAAAATTCACCAATAGCAGCTAATCTTTCCTGTTCAACTAACTTAGCCTGTACTGCTCGTAATTCTGCCGTCCGGTTTTCTACCTCTGCTTCTAATTTTTGATTAAATTCACATTGTTTTTGATATAAATGATAGTGATCAATTGCCGTAGCTGCGCGTTCCGCAAATAGTTCTACAATTTGAATTTCATCACTTGTAAATTCACGTGCTTGTTGATGAAAAGAGCAAATTGTCCCAAATACTTGACCTTCAGAAGTTTGTAAAGGTATGCCTAAATATGCACGATAACCAGGTGCAGGTTTGCCATATTTGGGATTAGCAATAGCATCCTCAACGGCTAACGTCCGCTTAACTTCCATGACTGTACCAATTAACCGACCATGTAATGCATAAACACGCGGTGCATCTTCCGGTATTTCAAGACTACTGGCTAGGATAGTTTCAAAACCTTCTTGGCAAAAGGTAACAACTGTCCAATCAACTGCTATTAACTCGCTAACTCCGCAAGCAATATTATGCAAATAGCTGCTTAATTCACCAGTCCGATAATTTAAAGAAGATAAAAGCTCGATTATTCTGCGTTCACGCTGCCAAGATTGGTGTTGTAACAACATTTGGCTATTACTGGTGTTACTCATGGATATAAGTTACCAAATTTATCAAAAAGAATGAAAAAATTAATGAATAAATTTTCTCTACCCACTAAAAAGTAGAGATTACAGGAATTTTATAGCCAAATTCTACTAGAGATAGATGCCGTGCGTATACAGCACAATTATGAATATTTGCTTAAATTAACTTAAAAATATGCAATCCCAACTCAAAATTGAGATTTTGCTGAGAAAACTATAAGAAATTTCAGGGTAAAATTTCAGCTTCAGCCCTGAAATTCCTTAGTTACGCATAATTTTTATCTTGAGTAACAAAGCAATAATTACTTTAAAGGTTAAACAAGAGGATTTTGAGTGATGCAATTCAAACCTTTATTAATAGTTAGTGCTGTTTCTTTAATCGTAGTTAGCTGTGTAGGAAATGTCTCGAAAAATCAGGATATTGTTAATGCATCTGTGAGTCCGATAGCAACGGCTCAAAATGTCTCTGCACATAAATCTGGTGCTTTTATTTCTGGTGAACATACAACTAAAGGCATAGTTCGCATTACTACCAAAAATGGTAAATCTATTCTGGAACTAGATAAGTCTTTTAAAACTTCTACTTCCGGCCCAGATTTAGTAGTCATCTTACATCGTTCAGATAACGTGCTGAAATCAACTCAAGCACCATCATATCCTTTAAAAAAAGATGATTATGTAATTATTGCACCTTTACAAAAATATAGTGGCGCTCAAAGTTATGCCATTCCTAACAACATTAATTTAGCTGATTATAAATCAGCCGCTATTTGGTGCCGGAAGTTTAATGCTACTTTTGGCGTGGCGCGTTTGAGTAGTTAAAACTTAGCTAAAAACTGAGAATTGCTGACAAGGAGATAATTATGAAATTAGCAGGAAAAGTTGCTTTGGTTACTGGTAGTAGCCAAGGAATTGGTCAAGGAATTGTAATACGTTTGGCTCAAGAAGGTGCAGATGTTGTGATTAATTATCGCTCTCATCCAGAGGGAGCAGAGGCAACTCTAGCAAAGGTGGAGGCTGCTGGTGGTAAGTGTTATATGGCTCAGTGTAGCCAAGCTCACGGTTACACAATTCAAGCAGATTTAGGAAGTGTAGATGAAGTCCAGCAATTAATTGCAGAAAGCATTCAGCATTTTGGCAAGTTAGATATTTTGGTGAATAATGCTGGAATTGAAAAACATGCACCATTTTGGGAAGTCTCTGAAGCTGATTATGATGCTGTGATGAATGTCAATTTAAAAGGAGTTTTCTTTGCGACGCAAACTTTCGTAAAACATTTGCTTGAAACTAAAAGAACCGGAAAAATTATTAATATTAGTTCCGTCCATGAAGAATTACCATTTCCTAACTTTACGGCTTACTGTGCCAGTAAAGGTGGGATGAAAATGCTAACTCGCAACTTGGCTGTTGAATTGGGTTCTCTGGGAATTACAATTAATAATGTTGCGCCTGGAGCAATAGAAACTCCCATTAATACTAAACTTTTAAACAACCCTGAAAAATTGGGGGCGCTATTACAAAATATTCCCCTTGGGCGTTTGGGACAACCACAGGATGTTGCTTCTCTAGTTGCATTCTTAGCTTCTGCTGATGCTAACTACATTACAGGTAGCACCTTCTTTGTGGATGGTGGATTGTTGTGGAATTATCAGGAACAGTAGATAGAAAAAACTATGGTAAATTCATCTTTATTTATTCCAGTCATCCTTGGCACTCCCCGTCAAGGTCGTCAAAGCGAATATGTTGCTAAATTTATTGTGGAACAAGTTGCCACACGCGATCGCCTCCAGACCGAACTGATAGATATTAGAAATATTGCGATCGCAACTGATGATGCAGGTGAATCAATCAAAGATCCTCAATTTTCCGCCACTATGGAACGCGCCGATGGCTTAATCATTGTCGCACCCGAATACAATCATGGTTATCCAGGTTTGCTGAAGCACGTACTCGATACCTGTCTTAAAGAGTACATCCACAAAGCTGTAGGAATATGTGGCGTGTCAGCAGGTTCTTTTGGCGGTACCAGAGTCATCCAAAACCTACTACCTGTAATGCGGGAGTTGGGACTAGTGACAATTTTTTATGACCTTAACTTTAGCGAAGTTCAGAACCTATTTGATGAGTCAGGTAATTTAATTGACAAACCAACATACATTCGTCGAATGTCAAGGTTTATGGACGAGTTAATTTGGATGTCAACAGTCCTCAAATATGGACGGGAAGTAATGAATTTGGAATGAGGGGATTGGGGATTAGGGATTGGGGATTGGGGATTGGGGATTGGGGATTGGGGATTGGGGATTAGGTAATGGGTAATGGTGATTTAAAACTATGAAATAGGCTATAACACCTGTTATAGGTCTATAAAGTTTCCATCCCCGTGAGGGGTAAGTGATTTAAAACATAATGCAGGATGGCATTCCTACAGGAGGTCATAGGAGTTGTTTCCATCCCCGTGAGGGGTAAGTGATTTAAAACCCTACTCTTGCAGAAAGCTTACCAAATAAGGCTTACATAACTGTAAAACTGAGGGGGGTCTGTTTTACCTGTCAATAGACTATAATTATTGACAATAAATACAGTCTTTAAGTAACTCAAACCCTTATACAGTAGGTTACCTGAGGGGGTCTACGAAACAATCAGCCTTTAAGACTTTGGACGACCCCCTCAGTTTACATTACTTAACAAAATGACTGCAGGAAACTAACTAATAGAGAATGTTTTAAAAGTCTTGCGGTTGATAGCAAAACGTTTTAGCTTCTCCTAAATCCTTTTTAAAAAGGGAGCTAGTACGATTTAGTTTTCAAGGTGCAGATTTTGGTATAAACAGTAGCATAGCGACCTACAAAATTCAATCTCTCAATTATTAAGAAAGCAAAAGCAGATATTGTTTTCTCAAAATGCCCTTTTGCTTTCTCGTTTGATGATATTTAGTAAGTAAAAGCAGATATTGTTTTCTCAAAATGCCCTTTTGCTTTCTCGTTTGATGATAGTTAGTAAGTAAAAGCAGATATTGTTTTCTCTCAATGACCTTTTGCTTTCTCATTTCAGTATATTCAGCAAGTAAGAGCAGATATTGCTTTCTCAGAATGACCTTTTGCTTTCTCATTTCGGTATATTCAGCAAGCAAAAGCAGAGATTGCTTTCTCCTTTGCGTCAGTGCATCACCGAACACCATCATCACTGTGTAGCCAAAACTATCAGAGATTTGCTAAAAGTACGTTAGCCGTTCGCCCTAGCGTTGCGTAGCAAAGAGAAGGCTTTAGCGGAGCGATCGCTCTTAATTGATATGCTAACTTTTATTATTGTTTTGGCTTTTGGTTTGTCTGTAATACTGAAAAGTTAATGTTTTCGGCTTTCAAAATTCTAAGTGTTTTGTTATACTATTACTCAACATTACAGTACCTCGAAAACTTAATATAACGTTTCCTAGTGAAAGTTAAAGTATTAGCTTTTACCTTTCACACGCAAATTTTTAGCGGGGGTATGCCAATGCTGGAAACCCTTATTCTTTCGTTGACCCCCGCTAATCGCTTACTGAGTAAGGCTTTAAGATGCTTGTCGTGGTGGCTTATTGTCAGTAAAGTATGCTTATTGATAGTAAAATTAGACCCCCCGCTAAAATGACACTTTCAAACCCAGTCATAGCAAGCGTTCTAAAAGGGTAGGGTTTTCAATTCATCACCCCTCACGGGGATGGAAACCTGTCGCTTGTGCCTGTTGCATACCAATTGTATAAAGTTTTCAATTCATCACCCCTCACGGGGATGGAAACTGTTATTAACTGCTTTAGCAGTTTTAATAACTGTAATGTTTTCAATTCATCACCCCTCACGGGGATGGAAACTGTTGTGTAAATAAATAAACCAAAAAAGAATTGGAGTAGTTTTCAATTCATCACCCCTCACGGGGATGGAAACGTCGACTTAATCAAAGGCAAGCATGGATTACCTTTGATTTTGTTTTCAATTCATCACCCCTCACGGGGATGGAAACCATACTTATAGGGATAGGGGGGAGGCATTCGCCATATGTGTCAACTTAAGCTTAAAGCTATATACGGCGCGTGTTGTACAAATACCTCGCGCCCTCATCCCCTAACCCCTTCTCCCGCAGGAGAAGGGGAACTAAATTTCTTACTCCCCTCTCCTGGTGGGAGAGGGGCTGGGGGTGAGGGCAGAACCTTGTCGCCAAGCGGGTTTCACGTTAAGTTGACACCAATGGGCATTCGCTTCCCTCGTTTTCAATTCATCACCCCTCAAGGGGATGGAAACTAGCAGTTATATGCACATTATCCTGTCTGCTTTGTAACTTCTTTGTCACCCTGTCGAGTATTTGATATAAAAAAATGAAGTATTCAAATTTGAACACTTCCTAAAAAGCATTGAGATATTTGGTATAGCTATTTCCGTGGTACTGATGATTGCAAGGACTCACACATATATCTGTCCTAATACTGCTCGGTTAAGCGATTTGAATTCAAAATTGGTTTTGGGGTAAAGGTTAAGGGTTAAAGGTTTTTTCTTTCCCTTGAACCATTCCCCTGTTCCCTTAACCCACAAGTATTGATATCTGTCGTTACTTTTCTTTATTTGTACTAGAGCGAATAGCTTTATCTAAATCTCGCAGTAATTCTTCTTCTGCATCTCGTTCTTGCTTGAGTTCGCGAACCATTTCTTGACTGGAGCCAATCAGCAAACCAGCAGCGCCACCAATAATGGCGTATTTTGCCGCCAAATCCTTATACATTGGGCTTGTATAGGGGGAAGGAAGTAAATAGGCAATAATAAAACCTATTCCTGCGCCTAATAGTGCGGTGACAATTCCAGAGAAAGCGATCAGTTTGGCGTTCATTTGCTTTGCTCCGATACTCAACACCCCTGTTATATCTTGTTTGGTTAAAGACTCATCATGAAGACTATGGGGAGCAAGGGGAAACAGAGAAACTCTGTTTTTGCACAGATACCCGTATCATGAATTAATTAACCGGACTTGATATGAAATTATTGGGGTACACTTTCATTGTCTCAGTGTATTTCTCAGTCGGATCGGAATCTTTAAAATTTTTTAATCAGCTGATATGGGTTTAGAGTTAGGTGTGTTAAGTACGGAGTCGGCATAATAGAAATTTGCGATCGCTCTTGGCTAGGATTTTAATATCACCTAGCTGGGGTTAAGCTCATTAGCGATTGATTTGTGACTTATTAAAGAAGCCGGCAGAATTGGGGGATTCTCCCCCAAACCCCCGATTGGGTGACGGTTGCGTCCCCCAAACCCCCTCCAAAATGATTGTTCGGTTTTTTGTTGAGTTAGTAGTTTTTTGGTTTTGTTAAGCTAAACCACATCTAATTTGCAATTGTATATTTATTGTGGGGGAGCCACTGTGTTGCGCGGGTTCCCCGCGTTGTAGCAAGTGGCGTTGGGCATCTTGCCCGCCCCATATATGCAAGTTAAATATGGAAGGTTAAGGGGGAAAGGGGAATGGGGAATGGGAAAGAAAAACCTTTAACCCTTAACCCTTAACCCTTAACCTTTCCCCCTTAACCAATTTTGAGAGCAGTATTGCTCTGCTCACATTTACCTGGAATCACCGGAACCGCGCTCATCACCACTCCCCACCCCAGCAGCTACTTGTTCCTCTTGTATATCAGAGTTAGGCGATTTGGTTTGATGAGCAGGTTTGCGTTTTAAGAAGCGTTCTTCTAAATTCTTGATGATGACATACAAAACTGGCACAATTAGTAAGCTTAAAACTGTTGCTACCAGTAATCCCCCAAATAACGCTGTTCCTAAAGACCAACGGGAGGCGGAACCTGCACCGGAGGCGATGACGAGGGGGAAGAATCCCAGCAATGAGGCGCTGGATGTCATGACGATGGGTCGAAATCGCTCTTGGGCGGCTGTTAAGGCTGCTTGGGTAATTGTCATTCCTTGCTCAAAGGCTTGGTTGGCGAACTCGACAATCAAAATTGCGTTTTTGGAGGCGAGTCCGATTAACATTACCAAGGCGACGTTGGCGTAAACATCGTTTACCAAACCGCGCAATGATAGCGCACTTAATGCACCAAACAAGGCTAAGGGTACAGTTAACAGAATAATTGCTGGGTCAACATAACTTTCATACTGAGCAGCTAGGGTGAGGAACACCATAATAATCCCGAAGCCGAAAATCAGAATCCCTAAGTTACCTGCGGATAATTCTTCGCGGGCGGTTCCTGTCCAATCGCTACCTACGCCTGGTAATGCGGTGGCGGTTACTGTTTGCTGCATGGCTTGGATTGCTTGTCCGCTACTGTAACCCTGTGCTTCTCTACCTTGGATACTGATGGAACGGAAGCCGTTGTAGTGAGAGATCACAGATGGCCCTGTAATGGGTGTGAGTTTGGCTACTTCACTCAAGCGCACCATTTGGTTGTTTGCCGATCGCACATAAAGTTGATTAATATCATCAGGCGATCGCCGATAATTGCCCTCGGCTTGGACGTAAACGCGATAGCTCTGCTGTCCCAAGGTAAAATCATTGACATACTGGGAGCCGATGGCTGCGCCCAAGGTGTTGACAGCTTGCTGAAAATCAACATTGAGTGCTTCTAGGCGATTGCGATCGAAGTCAATTTGAAACTGGGGTGTACTGGCGGTAAACTGCGTAAACACTCCACCTGCTAGGGATGGTTGTTGGTTGGCTTGAGCAATCACCGCTTGGGCGTTGGCGAAGAAGTCATCTATTGTCAATCTGCCATTGGTGCGGTCTTCTAGTTGTAACTCAAATCCCCCCAAGGTGCTAAAACCTTGAATTGGCGGCGGATTGACGGCGGTAATAATTGCTTCTGGGATGGTTTGAAATGCGCCATTAATTCGCTTTAAAATTGCTGAGGCGCTTTGGTTTGGGTTGGTGCGTTCCTCCCAAGGTTTCAGTTTGGCAAAGAAGACACCGCGATTTGAGCCGCTACCAGCAAAACCAAATCCGGAAGTTGCAAAAACGTTTTCAATTTCTGGTTCTTTTTGCAGAATTTGTTCAAGTTTGGTAATTACTTCATCTGTATAATTGAGGGCAACTCCATCGGGGCCTTGAATAATCCCTAAAACAATCCCCTGGTCTTCATTGGGTACAAATCCTGTGGGCACCTGGGTGAACATAAAATAAGTTCCAAATAATCCCACCACAAACAAGGCGACGACAGCATAACGCAGGCGAATTAAAAAGCGGACAATTGCCAGAAATCTATCGATAATCCATGCCACAACCTGATTAAATTTGGTAAAAAACCAGCCCAAGGGGCCGCGTTTGGGTTGCGGTGGACGCAGCAAAATCGCCGCCATACTGGGACTGAAGGTAAGGGCGTTAAATGTGGAAATCACAATAGAGAAGGCAATGACTAAGGCGAACTGCTGATACATTTTTCCGGTAGAACCTGGGAAAAATGCCACGGGAATAAATACCGCCATTAATACCAGCGATGTTGCAACTACCGCCCCCGTCAATTCTTCCATTGCTTCAAAGGAAGCTTGCAGCGGCCTGACTCCCTGTTCAATTTTGCGGGCGATCGCTTCCACAACGATAATTGCATCATCCACAACTAACCCTGTGGCTAAGATTAAGCCGAATAAAGTTAAATTGTTGAGGGAAAATTTGAATATGTAAGCAAATGCTAATGCACCAACTAGGGAAACCGGAATTGCTACCAGGGGAATAATTGTGGCGCGCCAGTCTTGGAGAAACAGAAAAATCACCAAGACAACCAGAACAATTGCTTCCACCAGAGTTTTCACTACTTCTTCTAGGGAAGCTTGCACAAAACCCACGGTATCGTAAACCACCTGGGTTTTTAATCCGGGTGGAAACTCTTTGCTTAACTCTTCCATCTGCGCTTCAATGTTTTTCGCCACATCTAGCGCATTACTTCCCGGTGATTGATAAATTGCCAGTCCAATCGCAGGTTTACCGTTATTTCTGGCATTGCTGGCGTAAGTCTCCGAGCCGAGTTCCGCACGTCCTACATCTCGGAGTTTTATTAAATCTCCATTACTCCCAGCTTTAATAACTAGGTTCTCAAACTCCGCCGCATTTTGAAACTGACCATTTACCCGCAACGGAATTTCATAGCTTTGTCCTGGGGGTATGGGTGCTTGTCCCAAGGTTCCGGCCCCAGCGAGAATATTTTGCGATCGCAGTGCTGTCGCCACATCTGCCACAGTTAATTGCCGACTCGCCAAGGCATTAGGATCGAGCCATAGCCGCATAGCATAGCGTTTTTCCCCAAAAATCGTCAAATCTCCGACTCCTGGCGTTCGCAGCAGTTGATCGCGTAAATTTAGGTCAATATAGTTACTAATAAATAGCGGATCGTACTCGTTATTTTCGGCATAGAAGGTATACACCAACAAAATACTTGTGGAAGCCGTTTGTGCTGTCACACCCAGTTGTTGCACGCTGGTGGGTAAGCGGGGTGTTGCCCTGGCGATGCGATTTTGTACGTTAACCTGAGCAATATTTTTATCAGTTTCTGCACCAAAATATACTGAAATTTGACTGCTGCCTGCGGAACTGTTCGAGGTCATGTATTGCATACCCTCGACACCGTTAATTTGCCGCTCTAGGGTTGTAGTCACAGCACTTTCAACGGTGGCAACATCTGCCCCGGTATAGTTCGCTGATACCTGAACCCGAATTGGGGCAATATCTGGCAGATAATTAAGTGGTAGTAGCGGAATACACAGGCACCCCAAAAGCAGAATCACTAGGGTACAAACGGTAGTTAACACCGGGCGTTTGATAAAGTTGTTCGCGATCGACACGCTCAAGTCTCCTGGATTTAGGATTGGGGTTGAATGGGTGTGCCTTCTCTCAGTTTGAGAATGCCAGAGGTAACAATGGTTTCGCCTGGTTTAAGTCCTTCCAGAACTTGATAATTCGTTCCTTGAATATCACCAAGACGCACTAAACGCTGATGCACAATTTGCTGTGGCTTGCCGTTAACAGTTGTATTTTCTGTGACAAAGACAAAACTTTGTCCGCCAATCCGAGAAATAGCCACAGTGGGAATCAATACCCCTGGTTGGCGATTCCAAATAATCCGCGCTTGCACATATTGCCCATCGCGCAATCTTCCTGGGGAATTATTAAAACGTGCTTTGCTTAAAATCGATTGTTGATTAGAACTAACTGTAGGAGAAATATAGTTAATTGCCCCCGTACCAATTACTTGCTGCGTCGTTGGATCGACTAACTGCACAGGTAAGCCAACTCGTAGTTGCTTCAAGCGATTGGAAGGTACAGAAAGATTTAAATCTAGGGCATCATTTTGAATAATGGTGGTGATAGTTTGCCCAGTGGAGACATAATCCCCAATTTTTACAGGAAATTCACCGACTATGCCATTAATCGGTGATACTACACGTTTAAGATTCACATTTACTTGCGCCGCAGCCGTACCTGCTTGGGCTTGGCGGATATTCGCCTGAGCTTGCCTAATACCAGCATTCGCGGCTGCAACTTCCTTATCTGCGGCTTGTAAATCCGCGATCGCACTTTGCACATTATTCCTAGCAATATCTAACTGCTGCGCTGCTAACGCCCCCTCTCTGACTAATTGTTGAGTGCGGTTCAATTGGGTTTGCTGAAGCTGAAGATTTGCAGCTACTTTAGTACGCTGTGCCTGGGCTTGTTGTAGCTGTGCTTGCGCCGTTTTTAACCCCGCTTGGGCAGCATTAGCGGCGGCGATGGAACTAGCAACATTTGCCTGAGTCTGATCCAAACTCAAAGATGCAATGGGCGTTCCCTTCTGCACCCGTTGCCCGCTAGACACGAGAATATTTTCAATTCGCCCCTGAATTTGCGGTTGTAGCGTCACTTTTTGCTGTGCTTCTAACGCTCCCACAAAATTGGTACTTTCTTCAGTCGTACTAGTGGCAACTTGCTGAACTTTTACTGGTAATGCGGCATTTTTAGCACCTGCGGCGGGAGCAGATTGAGTGGGAGCAGCTGCACGCTGATTCCCAAAACGAGAAAACACAGTCATCCCGCCAATAGCTAAGACTACACCCAGCCCCAACCCTACCAGCAGCCCTTGTTGTCCCGAAAGCCTTTTGAAAGCGGAATTATTGATTTTCGGATTAGGAGTTTCCATTAGCGCAACCTTCCACTGCCCAAGCAAAATTAACTGAATGTAAATTGGTAATTTACAGCGTTGTTCAGGTAAATGAGGTACGCAGGTAGGGGCACGGCACTGCCGTGCCCTTACAATTATCTGTACTTCGCCAACTTGCAATCTGCTGTATTTATGAACTAGTGATTTATCGTCAAAGTTATGAGAATTTGCTAGGGTTCAGATCCCCGACTTCTTGAAGAAGTCGGGGATCTCACAGCCCCACATGATTAACGCGATAGACCACTAAAGCGGAACAATTAATTATTAGCTGAACTAAATAATTAGTCCTCCAACCTGAGTAGGAAAATATTCATCTCAACTCTCAATACTTGTCGGTTAAGGAGAAAAGGGGAAGGGTAAAAGGGGCAAGAAAAAACCTTTAACCCTTACCCTTTCACCTTTTCCCTAAACCAAATTAAGAGTTTAAAATCCTTAACCGACAAGTATTGCCTCAAAACTTCAATCTTGGCTGTTGATAACTGGTGAGACTTGATTCCAACTACCAGAGAACACATAGGTTTCTAAAGGTTTGCGGCTGCGTAGCGCCAACTCTCGTTGCTGTAACTTTTCTGAGAGAGTTTGCGGATCGCCAAGATAGCCAAGGGCGATCGCAGCTACAGGCTCATAACCATCTGGAATGCTGTATACTTCTTTGGCTTTAGCTACATCAAATCCCGCCATTTGGTGAATAAATAGCCCTAATGCCATAGCTTGGATTGCTAAAGTAGTCGTCGCTGCACCGACATCATGAAAGGCGTGCCGATTTTCTGCACCGTTGCGCTCAAAGTTAAGTTTGGCTACGGAAATCATCAAAACTGGGACATTTTTCGCCCATTCTTGATTTCCTTCTACTAGGCAATCTAATAAACGTTGAAATTCTACTGGATTGTCTTTAGTAGCAACAATAAAACTCCACGGCTGCTCATTGTAAGAAGATGCTGCCCATCCTGCTGCTTCTAAAACAGTGCATAATTTATCTGTTTCCACTAGTTCCTCAGAAAACGCCAAAGGACTCCACCGTTCCCGCAGCAATTCTTCAACTGGATATAGAGTATCAGCAGTTTTGTTAGTCATGAGCAGCTCTTTTCTGGTAGCAATATTCATTACACCTTACCTCAAACTTTTATGCGCGCAGCAATCTATTAATAGTGTGAGTCACAGCTAGCTAAAAAAACTCCACCCTTAAGGGGATGGAGTTTGAAAATGGGCATTGGGCATGGGGCATGGGGCATGGTAATTTATTCTCTCCCAATACTACAAGGGATAGCGTTTTGAACTCAAAATAGCTTTTGGGGAAAAGGTGAAAGGTTAAGGGTTAAAGGTTTTTTCTTTCCCATTACCCATTACCCATTACCCATTACCCATTACCCATTACCCATTCCCCATTCCCCTTAACCGAAAAGACTTGGAAGTCTCTTACACACCTTGATAGGGTTCTAGGGCTAAAGTTTTTGTTTCTTCACCTAGGAGAAAGCGATCGCAAATTTTAAATAGTTCTACCTCGGTTTGTGCCTGACGCATCAGTCGCAGGAAATGCCCTTGGGCATCTACACTTAAAGCAATGTAATTGAGAAACATTTTTAGGTAGCCGACGCGCGCCCGCTCTGGTATATTGGGTGCTTCTGGGGTTTGCCATAAACGCTCAACATAGTTGCGTACTTCTACTAATGGCATGGGTGCGATCGCTTCTTTTCGCAAAGCTTGGCGAATTTGATTAAATAGCCAAGGATTCCCAATCGCCCAGCGTCCCACCATCACACCTGCTGCGCCAGTTTGAGCAAGTATTTCTAAGGCTTTTTTCGCTGAGTAAATATTACCGTTAGCCAGCACTGGACAATTTACCCACCTTACAGCTTCCGCAATCAAATTATATTTGACTGGGCCGTGGTACATATCTTTGACCGTACGACCATGCAAACTCAGCAAATCAATGCTGTGGCGATTAATTAAATCTAGAATCTTGTAAAAAGTATCTGTATTTTCAAAGCCTACACGCATCTTGACAGTCAAAGGGCGATCGCTAACGGCTTGTCGTAATTCTCCCAAAATCCGATCCACTTTTTCTGGCGTAAGCAGCAATCCACCCCCGACTTGCTTGCGATAGATTCTTGGTGCTGGACAGCCCATATTCAAGTCAACGCCAGCAATATTATATTTGCAGAGTTCCTTTGCTGTTCTGACCAAATCTGGAATACTTTCGCCAATCATTTGAGCAAAAACCGGGCGGCCTGTGTCGTTTTCGGTGATTGCTGCCAGAATGCTCCGATTTAGCCGTGAAGTCTCATTAACGCGGAAATACTCGGTAAAGAAATAGTCAGGGCTACCATATTGGGCAATGACTTTCATAAACCACAGGTTTGTCACATCCTGCATGGGTGCAAGCGCAGTGAGAGGTAAGCCTGTTTGCAGCGATTGAGGGAGCGATACCTGGGACGACATATAAGATGAAGAGCATTCGACAAAGCATCACTCTATCAAAAAATCGTTGCTGCGGTTCCAGCTATTGTGAGGGACTTCATATTAAAATCTAAAAAATCTGCTTATCTCTGCTGATAACTGCTTCAAAGCCAGCCAATTTCTACATTATCAAATTGAAAAATACTGTATCAAACACGTGGCTTTAAACGCTTTTCTCTACCGAGTAAAAAAACTAGATAAAAACGCTTTTTAAAAAAGGGAATGGAAAGCCTCATATCCACAGCATGATTCCTACTCACCCGATTTTCAAACACCCTTTTTAGCTCCGCTAATTGGACAGATGTAAAAGTAGCTGCTGTTTGAGGAGGAATACGGGCGAAGAATTTTTGTACAAATGGATCGGGTTGTGAATTAGGTTTGGTAAAACGGTTTTTTGGCATATTAGGTTCCTGGTAATAATCAATTTGGCAATTCGTAATTCGTGATTACAAAATAACTCAGTATTTAGATTTCATAGTATTATTAGAAATCGGGGCTGTGTTGATAATCCCAACACTTATCATCACGCCAGACTCTATTTGTATTTTCACATTCTGATTGGTCAGAAATCCAAGGAATTGAAGTTGGATAATAAGCACTGGATTTGGCAGCGCGAGAAGATAAAGCAAAAGAAAATATAGTATAGCTAGAAGCAGATATAATTCCGAGAATTGCTATGATAAACAAGATATTTTTAATAGTCCAAAAAGGATATAACCCTTTTTCATAGCGTAAACGCTTTTGAGAACGACGTTCTAAACCTCCTAGCAATACCAGATAAAACCTTAATCCTGGAATTGGTACTGTAACTCTAATGTCTAAAGGATGACGATTCCAAGAACTAGAGCCAAAACCCCTGTGTATAGCTGCTAATTGCTCTGCCGTAAAGGAATTTGCTATTTGGGGGTCAATTTCAGCGAAAAGCTGCTCAAAATTAGGATCTATATACTGAATATTTTTCATAATATCGGTGTTGGAATATACATAGTTATTACATAAGTCCTCTCTTTCATTCCGGACAGATGCTTCGCTTCATCAGGAACATAATTAGGCTTTAAAATTAATTCACATACAAGCAGGGAAAAGCCTTTTTAAAGACCAATGGCAGCTTGATATAAAGATTGAATGTTTTGTCCATCTTGAGGATACTCAACCACAGCACAATTGCAAACGGCTTGAAAGCGATCGCCATTGGCATCTGTGAATATTTGCTGGCGGAGAGTAGTTAAAATATTACCTAAGCGGTCTTTGACTTCTGGTTTGGTTAACCCAGAAAATCCGATGACAAATTCTCCATTGCCCCAATAACCAAGAACTTCGCCGCTACACAATGTAGATTGAAATAGACGACTCCATCGTTGCAATACTTGGTTACCAGTTTCATGTCCATATTTGCTGTTGATTTGGCGTAAATCTGTGATACTCAATATCGCCAAGCAAAGGGAATGCTGATGTTTTTGGGCTTGAATAATTAACTGCTGCAAGTCGCGGCTAGACTGTAACTGATTTGCTAATCCGGTGAGCGAATCTTTAGTAGAAAGCGACTGGAGTAAGCGACTGCGTTCTAAGCGATGATTAATCCGCGCTAATAGTTCTGCGCCTACTACTGGTTTAATTACATAGTCATCTCCGCCAACCGCAAACACCTGCTGCACGGTTTCTATGTCGCGGTGTGCGGTGAGAAACATAATCGGCAATTCCTGCCATTGCGGATCTGTGCGAACTGCTTGGCATAATTCTATGCCACTGATATCAGGCATTTCCACATCCAAAATCAACAAATCTGGTGTGGTGGATTGCAGTAACTCCCAGAAACGCAACGGCTTGTCTAATGCTGTCACCCGCATCCCCCAAGGTTCCAACATTGAGCGCAATGCAGCTAGAATCACAGGATCGTCATCGACAACCAAGACATTCACTCGTAAATCGTGAGTGCGCTGTAATAGTTGAGATGCAACATCCCAAATTTGAGCGGCTGTTACAGGTTGAGCTAAAAAACCCCGTGCGCCATACTGCGCCAAAGTTACGCGTTCTGCTAACTCATCAGCAGCTAGTACCACAACGGGTATAGGCGGAGTCCGAGTAGCTAAATCTGATAGCAACGCCAAACTTTCTTGTCGATGTCCCATTTCACTGACATTTAGCACCACTAAATCTGGTGATGTAGTTTGTAGTAGGTTTTTGGCTTCCGCTAACTTGGTAATTTGTTGCCAGTCTATACCTAAGTTGCCAACAAGTTGTTGCAAATGCGAACTCAGTTGCGGATTGGGGTCAATTAATAGTAATCGCTGACTAATTTCTTCTGCATTCAAGGTGGTAGTTGGATTGGAATTTTGCCCCATCAAATTGATTAAGTTACCCAACTCTTGAATTTGCGATCGCAATTGCGTTTTTTGAGCCGCAGATAATTTGGCATTTTTCCCCAAAATCTGCTCAATTTCCCGCGCTATCTGAGTACCCGTCTCTAGCTCAAACATTCCTAACACACCAGCTAGCTTATGAGCTTCTTTTTCTGCGGATTGGCGTAACTCTAGAGATAACTCTCCAGAAAGTGCAGCGGCGGCTGCTTGCAGTACCGCCATCCGTTGCTGCATCAACCCTTCATATTGATGCCACAACTTACTCATTGCTTGGTTAAACTGCTGTTGAATATTAGAGACGGGTAATTTTGGTTTATCCTCTCTTCTCTGCTCCCCCGCTGCTTTCACCGCTGGGTGCAATCGATATCCCAAACCATATACATTTTCAATCCAATCGACTGCGCCGACTGCTTTTAACTTTTGCCGCAAGCCTTTAATGTGCGATTTAACACTTTCTTCTTGGGGTGGATCGTCAAAAGTCCAGAGATGCTCGATAATATTTCCCCGGCTAAAAACTCGGGAAGGGTTGCGGATAAATAACTCGAGCAGGCTGTATTCTTTAGGTGTTAAATCTAGGAGTTTACCGTTAAATATTACTTCGCAACTACTTGGATCGAGACTTAATCCGCCAATTTCCAGCACTAGAGAAACAGGAGTATCACCCCGACGTAACAGCGCCCTCACCCTGGCTTGCAGTTCTCCTAAATCTAACGGTTTGATCAGGTAATCATCAGCACCAGCATCAAGCCCACGGATGCGATCGCTAGTTGCATCTTTGGCGGTAATTAACAAAATCGGGGTGGAGTTACCAGCAGAACGTAAGCGTTGACATAAACTAATACCGTCCAGTTTCGGTAATCCCACATCAATTAATATCAAATCGTAGTTATAAGCTTGACTATATTCCCAACCCGCATATCCATCTGGCGCGATGTCAACAACATAATTGTTTTGGGTTAAAGAATTTGCTAAGACACTGACTAAAATCTCGTCGTCTTCAATCAGCAAGATTTTCATTAATTCATTAAGTAGCTCGTGTTAAAAATTATCGTTATGGCAATGCAGAAGGCAGTCTAGATGAAAAAATTTTACAGCCAAGCATGAAAAACTCCACCCACAAGGGGATGGAGTTTTTGGGCATGGGGAATAGGGGATGGGGCATGGGAAAGAACATACCAATGCCCAATGCCCCAAGCGGCGGGGCAGCTATCCCTCTCCACCCACAAGGGGATGGAGTTTCCCGCCGCTTTCAATGAAAAGAACTCTTGTATAGAGGCGATTAATCGCGTCTCTCCAACTCAGCACTCTTCAAGTTCTATCGCAGGATAGATAAACACATACACCCACTGAAAGATAATCACTGTTAGCAAATGCTATAGAATTAGCGAATTTCTTCAGTTTTCCGTTCCTACTCGAACTCTTCTAAGAGCAGTTGGCTACAAAATTGAGAATCGTTGTGACGATAGTTACATTGAATCTTAATGTATTGACCAATAGTTCCTTGATGGTACAAGCCCCCAGATTTATCTGTGGAATCAATCCAAAATCCGTCTTGAAAAGTTTGCTCAACGGGGGGAACCCCCGCACGCAACTTTTCGCAAAATCTAAAATCTAAAATTGTTTGACGCTTAAGCAACCTCACACCAGCTCAAGAAATTGAACCATGCACCAGAGATTAACCCTCAGGAGTAGATTCAGATACTAGAACAGTACTTTCCAGAAACGGAGTTAAGTGTTTGATGACTGAGGCACATTCACAATTGCTCAAGGGCGATCGCAGCAGGTGGAAGGTATTGCTCACTAAACTGTTACACTATGGCGTTGCCTTATTATCAGTTGTCTTAGCACTGGTGATTAACCTGAAGTTAAGTCCGTATCTGGATGCAACACCAAGTCCACTATTTTTCGTCGCAGTCATGGTGAGTGCTTGGTATGGAGGTTTAGGGCCAGGACTACTAGCAACTGCTGTGTCTACAGTAGTAATTCATTACTTCTTTGTTGAGCCTGTCTACTCATGGAGTGTTTCTTATTCTGGCAGTTTGGTGCAACTGAGTGTTTTTCTCATGGCAGCTTTGCTGATTAGTTCACTGAACGAAGCACAAAGAGCAGCCAAAAGAAAGGCTGAGGCGAATTTGGGAGCATTAAGGCGGAGTGAGGCTAAGTTTGGTTGTTTGGCAGAGTCCAACATTATTGGCATTATTGTGGCGGATTTAAACGGCCCCATCTTGGAAGCCAACGACATATTTCTGCAAATGGTGGGCTACACCCAAGAGGAGTTACGGTCTGGGCGAATGCGTTGGCGGGAGATGACTCCGCCAGAATACCTGGAGGTGAGCGATCGCGCTGTTGAGGAGCTGCTCACAACTGGAGCCTGTAAACCTTTTGAGAAGGAGTATATTCGTAAGGATGGTTCTCGGATTCCGATACTGCATGGCGCTGTGATGTCGGGAGAAAATACCGTTGTTGGTTTTGTGCTTGATATTACTAACCGCAAACAAGTAGAGGAAAAACTACAGCGTACGAACCAGACGCTACAAACTCTCATTGATCTCTGTCCAGTTGCCATTGCTTTTCTTGATCCTCAAGGGATTGTCAAGTTGTGGAATCGCGCCGCCGAGCAAATTTATGGTTGGAGTGCAGAGGAGGTAATTGAGCAATTTATGCCCACTGTTCCCCATCGCCACCAAGAATTTCTAGCCAGTATTCAAACAGTATTGAGTGGGCGATCGCTCCATGCAATTGAAGTCCAGCATCAGCGCCAAGATGGGCAAATGATCGATGTGGAGATTTGGTCTAATTTAGCCCATGATGCTGAGGGAAATCCTGGTTGTTTGGGTATCGGTTGGGACATCACCCATCGCAAGCAAGTAGAATCGGCACTCCGCCAAAGTGAAGCTAGATACCAGGTACTAGTTAGTAATATGCCAGGAATGGTTTATCGCTATACGCCCTCAACCGATGGTTCGGCTGCTTTTACCTATGTCAGTTCCGGCGCAAGAGAATTGGTAGAATTGGCACCGGAGACGATTCTTCGAGATGCCAATGCTTTTTTCAGCTTAATTCATCCTGATGACTGGGCATCCTTTACAGATTCCGTGGCGATCGCTATTGCTAATTCACTACCTTGGGAATGGGAAGGACGGCTGATTACACCATCGGGACAACTGAAGTGGGTTCAGGGCCGTTCTCGTCCTGAGCAAACGGAATCTGGTAAAGCTTGGGATGGTCTGTTTTTTGATATTACTGATCGCAAACGCGATGAAGAAGCTTTACGCCGCAGTGAAGAACGCCTCCGCGTCAGTCAAGAACTTTCCCTTGATGCCTTTACTATTTTAGATAGCGTACGCGATCAAACCGGAGCAATCAGAGATTTTGTTTGGACTTATGTCAATCCCAAAGCAGCCGAAATTCTCAAGCATCCTGTGGAAGAACTGGTAGGAGCATATTTGCTGGAAGTGCTTCCTGGTAATCAATTTAATGCCGAGTTGTTTCAACGCTATGTCCAGGTTGTAGAAACGGGCAAAGCCCACGACATTGAATTATTCTACAATGCCGACGGGATTACGGGATGGTTCCGGAATATGGCCGTGAAGCTAGGGGATGGGGTAGCCATCTCGTTTAGCGATATTAGACGTAAGCAAACCGAGGCGGCGCTGCGCGAAAGTGAAGAACGCTTGCGATTGGCTTTAACAGCCACCAATCAGGGACTTTTCGACCTCAATGTGCAAACAGGTGATGGTGTAGTCAGCCCAGAATATGCTCAGATGCTAGGTTACGAGCCAGAACAATTTCAGGAAACCAACGCTCAATGGCGCGATCGCCTGCATCCCGATGACTTAGCATCAACTTATCAAGCCTATGAAGATTATATTGCGGGCAAAATAGATATTTATCGTGCCGAGTTCAGACTGCGAACAAAATCAGGTGCTTGGAAATGGATTCTTTCCATAGGTAAAATCGTCTCTTGGGATAGCCAGGGTCAACCTTTGCGAATGTTGGGAACCCATACGGACATTACCGAGCGTAAACTCTCCGAAGCAGAGCGAGAACGACTACTAGAAAGAGAACAAGCAGCCAGAGGAGAAGCCGAAACCGCCAACCGCATCAAAGATGAATTTTTAGCGGTGTTATCCCATGAATTGCGATCGCCTCTCAATCCCATTCTCGGTTGGTCACAGCTACTGCTGGCAGGTAAACTAGATACCACAACCAGCCAACGCGCGATCGCAACTATCGAACGCAACGCCAAACTGCAAACCCAACTAATTGACGATTTACTCGATGTCTCCCGGATTTTACGCGGTAAACTGGCTTTGCAAATTTCTCCAGTCAATATCGTGACAATTGTGGAATCTGCTTTAGAAACCGTGCGCCTAGCAGCAGAAGCAAAACATATTCAAATTCAAACAGTTTTTATAGATGATACTTTACAAGTATCTGGAGATGGGGCAAGACTACAACAAATAGTCTGGAATTTGCTGACTAATGCCGTTAAATTTACACCAGAAAATGGACAAGTTGAAATCTTTGTAGAGCAAATTGGCAACCATGCCCAAATTCAAGTAAAAGACAATGGTAAAGGTATCAGTCCAGAGTTTTTACCTTACGTTTTTGACTATTTCCGCCAAGAAGATAGCAAAACCACCCGCAGATTTGGGGGATTGGGTTTAGGTTTAGCGATAGTTCGTCATTTAACTGAACTACATGGCGGAACCATTTATGTAGATAGCCCCGGAGTTGAACAAGGAGCAACCTTTACAATTCAACTCCCACTCATATCTAGTTCCGTTTTTATTAATCAGGATGGCGAAACATCGCCACAAGTTTTCAGTTTAAAAGATATCAAAGTTTTAGTCGTTGACGATGAGCAAGATGCCCGTGAATTTGTAGCTTTTTTATTAGAGCAAGAAATGGCAACAGTCGTCATGGCTGCTTCTGGAAATGAAGCTTTAACAGCTTTAACCCAATTTCAACCCAACATCATTCTCAGCGACATCGGAATGCCAAATATGGATGGCTATATGTTGATGCAAAAAGTGAGAGCCTTACCACCAGAACAAGGCGGATTAATTAAAGCGATCGCTCTCACAGCTTATGCAGGAGAATATAACCAAAAACAGGCTCTCAAAGTCGGTTTTCAAAAGCATATTGCCAAACCCGTAGAGCCAGAAATTTTAATTAAAGCTATCTGTGAAATGATTAGGGCATAGGGCATAGGGCATAGGGCATTGGTAAGCTAAACCAAATCTAGTTTGCATAATCTGAAATTGTATATTTATTGTGGCGTTGGGCATCTTGCCCGCCCAATATATGCAAGTTAAATATGGAACAGACAGATAAATTCTTCGTAGGGGCACGGCATCCACAATCTTTTGGCATGTCCAATATCTTACAGGTGCCGTGCCCCTACAATCTGTCGCATTCTTGAAAATATTAGTGTATTGCTTTCAATAATATTCATATATAAATATGTTTTTCATCCTTGTCCCAGCATTTGAATGCAAGGAAAGGAGGTTAGCTGAATGTTCAAATACTATTACTACCTATAATAATTCAAAAACTCAATAAATTTGTAAATAACTAATGACAAATGACCAAAGACAAATGACAGCCTCAGCCAATTATCTTTAATTTCGCCGACATCCTTAGCAGTATTTTGTTACATCTTCTCCACATTCATCTACTAAGTATGACAAACACTTAAAACGCAGACCAACTACTTCTTCATAGAAGGGGTTGATTTTACACAAAGGTGGGATTTGAAAAAGTGTATGACCTAAAACTTTGACAGTTTTTTCAAAAGGGCAATGAGAGGGAATAATTGTGCATAATAGTTTAGCCAGATGAGAATTATGGATTTCGATACCATCAATTTGATATCGTATGTGATTTAATAAACTGTTATTCAATTGAGATTTATTTAGTACTTCCATTGCTCCAATTCCTCTGATTAATTTGTTGCACCTCTAAAAGTACAACTATCTTCAGAGAAAAACATCGTATAATTACTAAACTATTTTTTTATTTTTTGAAAATCAATTTTTGATTCAGTAAAATTACTGAAAGAACAGCCGCAATGTCAACACATTCCAACCAGCACCCAATTCTAACCCCAATTTTGCGATCGCCTGTACGTTGTACCCGTGAAACATTTTTTGATGTGATTGAGTTCTGGGTGGACAACAGAATCATGATTGAACTGCTAACAACAGAAATGGCAACTCAATACTTACAATTTACAACTTACCCAAAAACCAAAAAAATGTTTACAGCAGAATTGGTAGTAGCTAAAGTGTAAGTCATGTCAATAACATTGGCTGAGTTGTTAATTGATTAAATTGTCAGCATTATACTGAACTTAAAACTTCTCCTCTTAATCAAGAAGAGGAGAAGTTTATTATTTAGGAAATATCGTAAAACCTGGATGTAGTGCCCATACGTGCAATCTTTAGAATTTTTTAAGCTGGTTCTTTTATAATTCTCATCACACCGCCGTCTTGAACATGGTAAATTTGCTACTTGAAGATTAAGTAATGGGTAATTGGCAATTAGAACAAACATCCAATACTAAACTCCAAGCCAAGCATCAAACTCAACATCATTTATGGAAATTCGCGGCATTTGGCTCACCACAACAGATAGTAAAGTATTAGACGACAGAAAAAATATTGCCGAGGCGATAAAATTTCTCGCTGAAACTGGATTTAACGTTGTATTTCCTGTTGTCTGGAATCAAGGCTCAACTAATTATTCTAGCCAAGTGATGAAAGAAAAATTTGGCATAGAAATCAAAGAACGTTTTCGAGATAAAGTTAATAAAACAATTAAAGATCCTTTACAAGACCTAATTGAAGAAGCCAAAAAATTTGATATTGCGGTAATTCCTTGGTTTGAATATGGCTTTATGAGTTCTTATAAAGGAGATGGCGGAAAAATTATTCAAGCAAAACCTCAATGGGCTGCCTGTGGTGTTGATGGTAAACCCCTGGTTGTCAATGATTATTATTGGTTAAATGCCCTCGATCCCGAAGTCCAAGAATTTATATTAAGTATATTTTTAGAAGTCGTAAATAAGTATGGTGATGGCATTGCAGGCATTCAAGGAGACGATCACTTGCCTGCTTTTCCTATGGAAGGTGGTTATGATGAAAAAACTATTAAACGCTATCAAGATGAGTTTGGTCAACCACCACCACCACCACCAAAAAGAAGAAATCCTCTAGATCCAAAAGAACCACTAGATCCACTCTGGCAAAAGTCAGAATGGAGACAACAATGGCGACAATGGGTAACATGGCGAGCTGATATTCTTTCCCATTTTTTACACCGCCTCTATCGTGCAGTAATTAATGTCAACCCAGACTTAATTATTTCCATGTCTCCAAATAATTATCCTTGGTGTTATGAGAACTACCTCCAAGATTCGCAAACTTGGATTGATTGGGGATTAGTTGATTTAATTCATCCACAGATATATGACAAAGAATTGCAACTTTATCAAACAGGGATAGATAAGGTAATATCTAAACAATTTACACAACAGCAATTGCCACAATTAATTCCAGCTATTCTTTTAAAGAAAAGTACCTATAAAATTACTCCAGAATATTTAGAAACTGCCATCAAAACTAATCGTTGTCTGGGTATTCAAGGAGAAGTTCTGTTTTTCTATGAAGGTTTACGAGAAGATAATGATGCTTTAGCTAACGTTCTCAAATCTGGTGTTTACTCTCAACCAGCCGGAAAATTAGACCCAAAAGAAATTAAAAAAAATACTTTTACTCATCGACGCATTAATAATTATACAGAGATAAGTACATCACCAGAAAATATTATCAAGGTAGAATTTGATTTGGTTGAGCCATTTTCTGAAGGTTTAGCAGCCGTTAAAATGGGTTACAAATACGGCTACATTGATACCACTGGTAAACTCGTTGTCCGTATGGAATATGACAAAGCTGAACCTTTTTCAGAAGGAGTAGCTCTCGTCAAAATTGACGAAAAAGATGTCTATAGCGGCTATATTGATCAAAATGGAAAATTTATGAAGTTGCTGGCTAATTGATAGGCTATGCCAACTATCAATTTAACCCCTTTATCCATGCTATATGAAGATTAGTTTTTGTTAATCAATACCTGAGATTGCTCCTTAGCTGTTGGGAATACTAAACCTGAAAACATACAGCAGATTCGATGTTTATGAGGTACAGCAACTAATTGAAAAAAGTAATGAGAAATAAGTAGTGAGTAATAAGTAAATGTCCTATTCATTACTCATTACTCATTACTCATTACTCATGATGTACCTCACCTACTTCAAAAGTGCTGTAGGTTTATAACTCTGACTTAAGGTTTAGTTCACTACGATGCTGACTCAATCATCCTCAGAAACTTCCACTCAAGAACACAATCAACAGCTTGACAGAGAATTTATCAACTTGAAACTGATTGTAGAAGGGATTGCATCCCAAATTGGTGAAGCATTCTTTCAAGCTTGCGCCCATTATTTAGCAGAAGTACTGCAAATTCGGTATGCATTAATTGCCGAGTTTGTCAATGATAGTCAGCCCAGAGCTAGAGTTTTAGCATTTTGGGCAGGAAAAGACTTTGGTGAAAATTTTGAATATGACTTAGCAGGGACTCCTTGTGGTGTTTTGTATGAACAAGGACTGCAAATTTATCCTCAGTTGCTCCAACAACAGTTTCCAGAAGATCAAGATTTAATAACCTTGAATGCAGAGAGTTATCTGGGAATTCCGATTCTCGATCCTCAAGGTAAGCCTTTAGGACATATTGCGGGCTTGCATACTCAGCCATTAGAACATAACTATCAAGAACAGGAAGCTATTTTAAAAATATTTGCTGCTCGTTCAGCAGCAGAAATTGAGCGTCAGTTAGCTGAAAAGGCATTAAAACAGCAAAATATTTATTTACAAGCAACCTTGAAAAAGTTGCAACAAACCCAAGCGCAACTGATTCAGGCAGAAAAGATGTCAGGCTTGGGACATCTAGTTGCAGGGATTGCTCACGAAATCAATAATCCCATTGGGTTTATTCATAGCAACATTACTCATACTCAAGAGTATTTTAATACCCTGTTAGAATTGCTAGCAGCATATCAATCAGAATGTCCTCAACCATCTGCATTACTGCAAGAAAAAATTCAGGCAGCAGATTTGGAATTTATCCAAGAAGATGCTTCTAAAATGCTCAGTTCTATGCAAATTGGTAGCCATCGCATCCGTGATATTGTGCTGAGTTTACGGAATTTCTCACGATTTGATGAATCAGACAAGAAATCGGTAGACTTACATGAAGGTATTGAAAGCACTTTGCTAATTTTACAACATCGGCTGCAAGCAGAAAAACACCTACCAGAAATTACCATCATTAAGGAATATGGTAAATTACCCCAAGTCAACTGCTATGCTAGCCAAATTAATCAAGTATTCATGAATATTTTGAGCAATGCAATTGATGCTTTGAAATCTACCTTCCCCAGCATTTCATCACCAACTATTCGAGTCAAAACAGAAGCGATCGCAGATAGTAAAGCAGTCAGAATTTCAATTATAGATAATGGTGTGGGTATGGATGAAGCCACATTATCCCAAATATTTAATCCTTTTTTCACTACTAAACCCGTTGGTTCCGGTACTGGCTTAGGACTCTCCATCAGCTATCAAATTATAGTTGAGCAGCACGGTGGGAAATTAAATTGTGTATCTTCTTTAGGGCAAGGTGCTAGGTTTGTCATTGAAATTCCTGTTTAATTGGCGATGAAGTAGATGAGGGAGATGAGGGGGATGAGGTAGATGAGGAGGATGAGGAGGATGAGGTAGAATTACTTATTACCCATTACCCATTACCCATTACCCATTACCCCTTCCCCATTCCCCCTTCCCCACCTTACGCCGCCGCACAAAAAATAGGAGCAGATTTTACACCTACCCCTAAATCGGAAATATTGCGTCCAACTGCTGTGGCTACGGGCTTTAAACTATCAACCAAATTCACCATGTCTTCTAAAGACAAAGCTTGGCGTGCATCAGATACAGATTTTTCTGGTTCTGGGTGACACTCAATAATTAAGCCATCTGCGCCACAAGCTATAGCAGCCTTAGCCATAGGTGCTACTAATTCCCGTTTACCTACGGCATGGGATGGATCTACAATCACGGGTAGGTGAGTAATTTGCTTGAGAGCTGCGACTGCGCCTAAATCCAGTACATTGCGGGTGTAATTATCGAAGCTGCGGATACCTCGCTCACACAGCACCACATCCGAATTACCGTGACTCAAAATATATTCAGCAGCCATCACAAATTCTTCAATTGTCGCTGCTAGTCCGCGCTTGAGTAATATTGGCTTCCCAGCTTGTCCCAAAGCTTTGAGTAAGTCGAAGTTTTGCATATTGCGGCTACCAACTTGCAGCATATCAGCATGAGCCGCGACTACTTCAATTTGAGCAATTGACATTACTTCTGTGACGACTGGGATATTGTAACGCGATCGCACTTCTGCTAGAACCTCTAATCCTGCTTCTCCCATTCCTTGGAAAGCGTAGGGAGATGTGCGGGGTTTGTAGACACCACCGCGCAAAGCCTGTACAGGTGCAGCTGCTAACTTTTGGGCGACTGTTTCCATTTGTTCTAAGCTTTCCACTGTGCAGGGGCCACCAATAATCACTAATTCCTCACCACCGAAACTGACTGTTTCTGAGAGTTTGACAATTGTCTGATGGCTAGGATGGGATTGGGCGGCGAGTTTAGCATTAATCACGGTGAAATTCTCCTTGTATTTGGATTATGAGGTTGATGGATAACAAAAAACCCGGAATCTCATCTTGTGAGTTCCGGGTGCGTTGTGATGAATCGACATGACGCTATTTACCCGGAACTTGCTCTGGGCCAAAAGTAAAAGCTATAAAACCAGCTACCGCAATAGATCATGACGACGAAATACTCCTGAAAAAACAAAAACCGCAGAGGTTGCTCTGCGGTTCACCTGGCGGTTTCCATTAGGAAACTATTCACCGCCGGTGAACCGCCTTTTGCCAAAAATAAAAATAGGATTTGCTGCTAGAAATCATTACAGTACTTAACTAGATAATCTTTGATGTAAATTGATGTAAACCTAATATAAGAGCCACGATAACAGACACAGTTCCTTGCGTCAAGGCCCGCTCTCGTGTGAGGTTAAAAGCTGCTCGTGAAGAGAAGCGGAGACGCAGGGAAGGGGAATAACTTTCAATACTTGTCGGTGAAGGGCAAAAGGGTAAGGGGAAAAGGGGCAATAAAAACCTTTAACCCTTACCCTTTCTCCTGCACAGACGCTACGCGTAGCTTGCTTCCCCGCAGGGGTACACCTTTTTCCCAAACCAAATTCCGAGTTGCAACTCATCCCTTGGTTATGGGTTTTCCTGTCACCCACTTGTAACTATTAAGATTTAGATAAGCTGATAAATATTTTTAGGTGATGGGTATGGGAATTGCTGAAGTCTCAAAAATTTGACAATTCCGCGACTTACAAAACTGGCAAATATATTATTCTGCTATGGAGGTAATAATCAAAGGTCAGTCCTTGAGCCTTTTGAGAGCAACCCACAGGTGGCGCGCCACCCATTACAAATGTAATCACTACTATTACTTAGCCCGTAACTGCTAACTGTTGCAGCAACTCAATCACATTACTAGCCTACTTCTGTTTTATGATGCGTCGTTCCAAAATTTTAGCTACATCTTTCGACTACCAAGGAGCTTACCCCTGCCCAGTCTGTCGAGTTGGTAAAATTGCTCGTATGCCATTGATGGAAGCTATGGCTTGTGACTTCTGCCAAGAAATTTTTACTGTCAATTTAGAACAGCAGCAACTGAAAATGCCTTCTAGACAACCGCCATTGATTTGGCGTTGGAATGGTTTTAGTTGGACAGAAGCTCAATTAGAAGGTGTGGAACTCGGTTGGGGCTATGGGCTAGCTGCGATCGCATTTATTTTCCTACCTACCACTTTAATTGGCATCGTCGCTTACAATTTTCCCCCCACTCCCCATGAATTTATTACCTGGCTGCCATATATCTGGACTATATTAACTTTTTTGTTACATTTAGCAATTATTCTTTGGATTTGTATTGAGGTTTATCAAATTCCAATTGCCGCATATTTAAGAGCTATAAATCGTTGGCGAAATGGATAAATGGACAAATAGACAGATGGAGAAAAATGAATAATAACTATCGACTCCTAACTATCTAATTTTGCCAATAATTAAGTAACCATTAATGAACTGCGGACAGCAAAACGAAAGAAAATTTATTGTCTATACTCAAAAGTCAAGGTTCAAATAGATTTCTTAATGAACAGACTTTGAATTGTTTATCTGCGTTGTCTTCCTTCTACTTGCCAATTTTCAGTACCTAATACCTATTTATCAGTCAGTTGATTGCGGTAAAATCCTACAACCAAGGCTGAAAATTTTGCTTTTCTAGTCCTTAGGCCATAGTCCCTACTTATTAAATCAGCCATTATGAAGTATTTACACCCAGACAGATGAAGAATTATGATATTGCCTCTAGGTGTAACCAGTTCATAGTGGCCGATTAATAGCCCTTAAGCTAAGAGAAAGGTTATTTATGGACTGAGTTAGTCACTCTTGGCTTGTATAATAACCTATGTGAAAGTTTTTTCTGTGGGACTTGGCTATACAAGTAGTTGCTACAGAAATCCCCAGTCTCTCATCTCAAATTTAGAGAAAGGGTAAATTTGGCTTGCTATGAACTTAAGCCCATAATCAGCAGCCAGTATTCTATCTAGTGAGATTATCTACAATCATAGGAGCGTCGCTAAGAATTTATTGTCCAGTCAAGCAACAAAAAATTTGTTACCATTTTTAGACAATGTTAAAAGAGCAAATCATTAAGCACAAAAATAAAGGGCAGGTGGCTTTTACAATTACTAAAGCACCTGATAAAATTCCTCTACTTTATTAGAGAGAGTATTTTAATACGCTATCTTAAATTAGATGAGATATAAAATATTCGTAAAAAGTCGAAATTTAATAAATAATTAAGCCAACAGACGGATGCATCACTAATTATTAACTTGATTGTCCATAAAAACACCCTATGAGCGAGTTGGAGCGGTATTATAGAGTCTTGGAATTAGAGCCTGGAGCAACACTTGAAGAAGTAAACCAGGCTTATAAAGATTTGGTTTTTGTATGGCATCCCGATCGCATTCCCCAAGACAATCTCCGTTTACAACAAAAGGCGCAAGATAAGCTAAAAGCGATTAACGAAGCGCGTGATAAATTGCGTTCTATCAAAGTTAAGCATCAACCAACAACATACTCACAGCCGCATCAGCATCAACCGACAACATACTCAACGCCACATCCGTCACATCCGCCACATCCGCCTCAACCGAAAAAGTCACCGCCAACTAGCTATGAGCCATCATCTAAAAATACAGATTTGAGTGGCAAAGATTTTAGTCGAGCCAACTTGAGCAACAAAGATTTATCGGGGAGAAACCTGAGTTTTGCCAACTTGAGCGGTGCAAACCTCAGCGATACATTTATGCACAAAGTGAATCTCAGAGGTGCAGATTTATCGGAAGCCAATTTATTTAGAGCTAACCTCTTATTAGCAGATATGAGAGAAGCAAATTTACGTTCAGCCAACTTAATTGGAGCAGATTTGAGTGGCGCTGATTTGCGAGGCGCTGACTTAACAGGAGCGCGGATTCGCTCAGGCGATCGCCTTTTGGTTAAATTAATAGGAGCCAACCTCGCCGGCGCTATTATGCCTGATGGTTCTATTCATCATTAAAGTTGGGGCATAGGGCATAGGGCATGGGGCATGGGGCATGGGGCATAGGGCATAGGTAATTCCCAATTCCCCCTCATCCCCCTCATCCCCCTCATCTCCCTCATCCCCCTCATCTCCCTCATCCCCAATCCCTTTTTCATCAAAAAACTTTGCCTGCAATGTGGGAAACTTGGCAATAGTTATCAAAAAATCCATTTAAGATGAGTACCAACATTTCTGACATTGCAGTCAAAACCATCAACGGTGAGGATAAGCTACTGAGTGAGTATGCTGGCAAAGTACTCTTAATTGTGAATGTGGCTTCCTACTGTGGTTACACGTCTCAATATGAGGGATTAGAAAGATTGAACCGAGAGTATAAAGACGCTGGCTTAAGGATTCTGGCGTTTCCTAGCAATGACTTTGGCGCACAGGAGCCGGGCAGCAACGAAGAAATTGTACAATTCTGTACGAGCAAGTACGGAGTTAGTTTTGAACTGTTCGATAAAGTTCATGCTAAAGATTCGGAACAGCACCCACTTTATACCCGGCTCACCAATGCAGTTGAGCCTACGGGGCCTGTTGCTTGGAATTTTGAAAAATTTTTAGTGAATAAGCAAGGTGAAGTTGTAGCTCGTTTTAAAAGCAGCGTCAAACCATATTCACCTGAATTAATTGCCACAATTGAAAGCGAATTAGCAAAATAGTTATCTAGACGAATTTGTTTTGAGAAATCATGAACATTGCAATCATTGGTTGTGGTTATGTAGGTTCTGCAGTTGCTCAATATTGGCGGCAAAAAATGAATTTTGTAGTGACTGCAACCACAACTACACCAACACGTGTATCCTCATTAGAACAAGTAGCCCAAAAAGTTGTCGTAGTTAAAGGTAATGATGCAGATGGGCTAAAAAAAGTATTAGAAAATCAAGATGTAGTGCTGTTAAGTGTGGGTGCAAAAGGTGCTGATTTTTATGAAGAAGCTTATTTACAAACTGCCAAAACTTTAGCCTCTATTTTGCCAGCATTTCCAAATGTACGGCAACTCATCTACACAGGTAGTTATTCTGTGTATGGTGACAAAAATGGTGAGTTTGTAGATGAAGAAACTACAGCTAACCCTAGCACTACCAACGGTAGAATTATGAAGGAAACCGAAGATGTTTTGCTATCAGCAGCTAGCGAACATCTGAGAGTTTGTATTTTACGCTTAGGCGGCATTTATGGCCCAGGTAGAGAACTAATCAAAATATTTGGTCGCCTTGCTGGTACTAGTCGTCCTGGTAATGGTGATGATGTCGCCAATTGGATTCATCTGGATGATATTGTGGGTGTGATTGAGTTTGCGCGCCAACACAATTGGCAAGGAATTTATAATGTAGTTGACGATGCACATCTCAGTAGCCGTGAATTCTTTGATAATGTGTTAAAAACACACAATTTACCGCCGATTAATTGGGATGCTTCGCTTCCAAGTAACCGTCCCTATAATGCTTGGGTATCAAATCAAAAAATTAAGGATGCTGGATATCAATTGATTCATCCACAAATGATATTTAAGTAAATATTTGATTCGAGATATAGTAGGATGCGTTAATAACGCATCCTACTATTAGGATTCATATTTGATTTCTGAACTAGACGTAGGGTGTGTTGTCGCGTAGCGCAACGCACCAAAGCTGAGAATACGGTGCGTTACACTTCGTGATAACACACCCTACACATACTTAGATTTTTCAATAATCAAATCGGATTCCTATACAAACGCATTCTACTGATTTTTATCCTCATCGCCCAGCATTTTCAATAATCTTCTGGCAGCTAACACACCTACAACTCCAGCACCTACTAATTCTGCTGCTTGTAAAACTTTTTTACCGACATCTTGATTGTTTAAGTGATGGTGAAAAATCTCATCATGCACCCATTCTTCAGTAGCTTTAAAGTCATGAATTGGTGTTGGTAATAATGTTAAATAAGTGCTTTGACGAATTAAGTGCGCGGGTTCGCCTGCAACTTCAAAAACATTGAAAAGGTTAGCAGCAGCATCATTTAACCCCAACTTTAAGAGAGTTCCCCGGATATTCACTTTCACAGGTTTCAGTTCTTCTCCGAGAGCGATCGCTTTTAAATTTTTGGCAATAGTTGCACCTTGTTGATAAGCGACTTGGGCTGTAGGTGGTAGGGAATTTCCCTGAACTGCTACACAATCACCACCCGCGAAGACTTCGGGAAAGTCGAGCAGTTGCATTGTAGGCGTAACGAGGGGGTGATTATGGCGATCGCGGTGTTCTTTGGGAATGGGTAAGTCTTGAATTAATGGATTGTTTGAGGTTCCGGCTGTCCAGATTGTGGTGTAGGTTGGTAAAGTTTGAACTTGCTCGTTAGTTTTATATTCAACAGAGTTGGAGTCCACCGCAGTAGCTTCAGCACCCCTAAGAATTTCGATTGGTACAGTGCGTTTTTGTAATTCTTGTTCGGCGTTGTGACGGAGTGGATCGTTAATATCGCCGTCGAGAATTTTTTCACCATGATTGAGCAGAACCACACGGATTTCCTGAGGATTTCCCCCTAAAGCGCTATACCAAAGTGGGAGAAAATCTGCCAAAGTTGCGGCCATTTCTACACCGGAAGCACCACCACCAACTATCACTACAGTTAGCAATTTTCGGCGTTGTTCTGCATCTTCAGTTTGCAAGGCTCTTTGTAAACAATCACGCAAATGTTTATCGAGTGCGATCGCATCTGCTTGTGTCCAAAATGGGAAAGCATTTGCTTTCGCACCCTTAACCTGATGATAGCCAGTCACACTACCCAAAGCTAAGACTAAATTACTGTAGCTATAGGAATTTCCCGAAACTAATTTTACTTCTCGTTGCTGCAAGTCTATAGAATCGACGGTATCTTGAACAAAAATTACCCCACTACCTTGAAGTAATTCCGAAAAGCGGGGTACTACTTGAAAACTATCCATCTCGCCATCAAAATATTCATAAAGTAAGGGCTTAAAACAAAAGCGTTCATTTTTATCAATTAATATCACAGAGCGAGGATAATGCTCGTGAGCTAAATGTAAGGCTGTAAATAAACCTGTAAAGCCACCACCTAGAATCACAGTTTGATACACTTGGCTGCTCATAAAATCTCCTATCTTGCAAAAGTTTTAGATAGTTAAATTGCTATTTTTTTCACGCCTAATCTGCTGAGTTAAATGAAGTACGCGGGTAGGAGCACGGCACTGCCGTGCCCTTACAAGTATTTGTTCCTCACCAACTTTTAATCTGCTGTATCTGCGTTTATCTGCGTTTATCTTCTTCCATCTGCGGTTAATTATTTATTCTCGTACCCCCCCCAATATTTCAACCGCTATAAATAGTTATTTGTATTGACAAATAACTCATGAAATATTCGCTTAGAGAAATAAGAAAAAGGCTATTAAACCCAAGCTGAGAATAACAGCTAGCAAAATCGCATATTCAACTCTGCGACTAAAAAAGCCCACCGCAGCAACTAGTGCGATCGCCAGCCCAATAATCCCCACATACTGCCCTTTTTGCAGATTTTTGGCAATGAGCGGGTCTTGTGCTGTACCTGGTGATGGGGTTTCTTGAATTGTTTTAGGTGCAAGCTCTGAGCCTGGTAATTGTTGTAATAACAAGTTCATTGAATACTCCTGAAAAACATCGATTTTCCGAATGATTTTATGCTTGACAAATGTAGAGCATAAAAAATAAAAACACTCATACTGCTTCATTGGAAAAATGATACGCATAGGCAAGCAGATGAAGTAATTTGTAGCAGTCAGTTATTGAATTGGTATCATACAACATCAACAAAATACTGAAATAATACCAATTCAAATAATGTTTACAACAGATAAATTCTTTGTAGGGGCACGGCACCAGTAAGATATTTAATATGCCAAAATATTGTGGATGCCGTGCCCCTACCTATCTGTCGCGTTCTTGTTTCAAAATGGTATAAAGTAGCTGAATTGACACTGAAATTACCTTTGCTATAGTTACCACAATCAAAGAACAAACAAGCATAATTATTTGAAGAACAAATCAGGATTTGTACCCTGTTGAAGTAATTTTGCAGCAGTAACATGAATGCCAAACTCTTCTCCTAATTGCGCCCCTAATGTTCCGTGAACATATAAAATGCCGAGGATGACAATTCCTAGTAACAAGTAACTCCACTGCACCTGTCTTGGTGAATCTTTGCGCCAACGGTAGCGTTGTAAGCCTCGCCACACAGCCATTCCCACCATAGTTGCTAACAACAACACACCACCTAAACCATGTAACAGCATTGTCAAAGGAGCGCTCAAACCCCAAGCACTCTTTTCGTTAACTGGTGGGTTTGCTAACAATAGCTCAAAAAATCCCGCCGCCACAGTGAAAAAAGTTACAGTCGCCGCCGCTAGGAGATTGTACCAACCGACATCAAACAGACCCGCACGGATAGCAGGAAGACCTAAAAATTTAAAAATCGGTTTTTCTATAGGAAAAAGTGTGGCTGCAATATCAAAGAGGATGGCAATAATAAATAAACCCAATGTTAGATGCACTAGTTGGGGATGCAGAGGAATTTCGTAGGGTAGTCCGTTAGCAGTGAGTTTTAATCCCAACTGATCGATAAGCTGCGAGTTCATCCCGAGACTCCCCGCTTCATGGCTTCCACAACTGGCTCTACATGAAAGCCATACACCCAAAACAGCTTGCTTCCTAAATACACTTGCAAGAACATCAAACAAATTAAAAATGTTGCTGCACCGAGATAAGCTGGTGGTATTTTTTGGGTACGGCGGTTGCGAATTACTAACCGCCAAGCTGCGATCGCCACTACAATGGCCGCTAACGACCAACCCATGATTATATGAAAATTCAGCGTTGGTTGAGCAGCTGCGTAAATATTAGCTAAACCCGCTTCAAACTGACCAAATATGACCGCCATAAAAATAGCGATCGCAGCCACAAACATATTCCAGAAACTCACCTCCAATAAACGCACGTTGCGGGTGAAATAGCCCACAACATCGCAGAAAAACGAGAAAAACACCATCGCTATCACAAAGTGAACAATGATGGGATGTAGAGGATCGGGGTACGGGAGATTCTGACTATTGAGAGGTAAAGCAGACATCACTTTTTCCTTGGCATATTCAGCGCTGTGATTACTGAAAGTTAGTAAACAAGTGCTTGAGCAAAATTAAAGTTCCAGGTGAAGGCAAAGGAATAGAGGATGTGTAATTAATTTTATTGAGGTAATTACCGCATTCAGTATTGGCTATTTAAGAAATTTAAATTATGCAATACTGTCAAAAATATATAATTACTAAAATAATTGATATATAAAATACAGGTATAAAACTACTATCTTAGGGATGATTTACAGCTTAATCAGTGTTGGTTTTTTATGAAATTATAAAATTTTATTATCAAAATTACTATATAGATTAATATATGCATTTCCATATCAGCGAACTTTGTAGTCAGTCATGCCCACAATATCAGGTCTTTGATTTAATTTTTACTTAGCAAAAGCTTGTCCGTAAATCAGTTCGCATTCACAAGTAACAATCATTTCCTACTGCAGCAAGATGCATTATAAGTCTTTATAGAAAATCCACTCATGTTATGTAATTTACTATTTCTTTAGATAGATATAAACCACCAGTACCAATCCATATCATGGGGATGAAATCCAAAATACGATAGCTGCTCATTATACCAACCTCAAATTTTAGCATCTATAAATAACGGAATTTCAATGACGAACTCTGCCCCTTTGCCTGGTGCTGAAATGCATTTCAAGGAACCTTTGTGTGTGTTGACAATAATTTGATAACTAATAGATAATCCCAAACCTGTTCCCTTTCCAACTTCTTTAGTTGTAAAAAACGGGTCAAACAATTGTCTCTGAATCTCTTCATCTATCCCTTGCCCATTATCTTTAATACTAATGACAACTACATTTTCATGTAACAAATGCGTGCGAATTTCAATAATACGGTCATCTTTTGAACTATGATTTTCTAAAATATCAATAGCATTGCTCAAAATATTCATAAATACTTGATTTAACTGGTCTGGATAGCATTCCACATTGGGTAATTCACCATAGTGTTTGATAACTTGAATACCAGAATTATCCTGTTGAGGGTTCAGTCGATATTGCAGGAGTAACAAAGTACTATCAATACCATCATGAATATCTACAGATTTTATTTCTGCTTCATCAAGACGTGAAAAATTACGCAGTGCCAAGACAATTTTATGAATACGTCTTGCACCTCTTTGCATCGACTCTAAAAGGTTTGGGATATCATTAACTACAAATTCTAAATCGTATTGTTGATTCAGAGCTTGAATTTCAGCATCCATCTGAAGGTAACGTTGCTGATAAATTTCATTAATAGCTACAAGGGCTTGAAAATATTCACCGAGATAAGAGAGGTTAGCCAAAATAAAATTTACAGGATTATTAATTTCATGGGCAATACCAGCCACTAGCTGTCCTAGGCTAGACATCTTTTCAGCGAGGAGCAATTGAGGTGCTTGCTGAAGCTTTTGTGTGATCTGCTCGAGATTTTGAGTTTGTTGTTTTAAATGATTTTCTGAGTTTCTTAGTTCTTTTTCTATCAGTAATTGCTCTGACATTTGAAGATTCAAGGGACGGTAAAGGAAAAAATATAACGATGGTGTAATGAGGATTGTCAGTAGCGTAGAATCTAAAAAAGTCTCAAGCAAATCCGGTATTTTTGGTAAAACCAGGAATAGTAACATCACAAATGTCTCGGCGCAGAATATTGATAATGCCATCCTGCTCAAGAAAAACCAAGGAGATTTTTGCATTTTGCATATCTAAGTAGATTTATTAATAAGATGCCCAAATCTACCGAGGAATTATATGATAAAAATGATTTTTCAGTGAATATCTAAACGTATGGCAGCAAATTATACAGAGTTTTACACTTGGCACAATTATCGCTGTGCTTACGAAGTTCATCAACCTAATAATGTAAATTCTGCAGGTATTCCTTTACTATTAATTCATCCCATAGGTGTGGGCTTATCACGGCAGTTTTGGCAAAGATTTTGTCGTGAATGGTATCAAGCAGGGCATCGTAATCCTATTTATGATCCTGATTTATTAGGATGTGGTGAAAGTGATATGCCTCACGTCGCCTATACTCCTAGCGATTGGGCGGAACAATTGCATTATTTCTTAAAAAATGTTGTGCAAACACCTGTAATTGTCATAGTGCAAGGTGCTTTATTAAGTAGTGCAATTAAATTAGTGCAAATAGAACCAAACTTGATTGACTCCCTAGTATTTGCTAGTCCTCCAGCTTGGCCGATTATGACGAAAGAATCACCAGTTTGGCAGCAAAAGCTAGCTTGGAATCTCTTTGATTCACCGTTGGGTAATGCTTTTTATCGCTATGCACGCACTCCCAAATTTTTGCGTTCTTTTTCCACTCGTCAACTATTTGCTAGTAGTGAGACAGCCGATCAAGAATGGTTAAATACTTTAGTTCAAGGTGCAGAAAATAGCGCCAATCGCTATGCAGTATTTTCTTTTTTAGCTGGGTTTTGGCGACAGGATTATAGTCATGATATCGCTGCTATTAAACAACCAGTGTTAGTAGTTGTTGGAGACAAAGCATCAAATATTAGCAAAGAAGGGCAAACAGAAACACCAGACGAACGTTTAGCTAACTACCTTGCTTATTTACCTCAAGGACAAGGAGCTAAATTGCCTGGACGCAATGTCCTACCCTATGAATCTACAGCAGAATTTGTAACTGCGATCGCACCTTTTATTCACTCTAGAGCTTAGAGGCTATTCCCTGGCTTTTACTACTCAGGAAAGTTGTTAATAAGTTGACAATTATACTAGTATATCCCGGCAGAAATGTAATCTCATGCACAACAGGAGAAAAGCTAAGAATATCAGCCTTTTGACTGTTGAAATTCTCAATAAATTGATTATCTAAGGAGGCCTGATGCTGTCCAATCGCCGTGGTCAACGAGTTCCTAATGTTACGTTTCGTACTCGTAAAAACAACCAATGGGTAAATATAACCACTAATGACCTGTTTGCCGATAAGACAGTGATTGTCTTCTCCTTACCAGGCGCTTTTACACCCACTTGTTCTTCTACCCACCTACCTGGTTATAACCAGTTGGCTAATGTATTTAAAGAAAATGGCGTGGATGATATTGTTTGTATTTCCGTCAATGATGCCTTTGTCATGAATGAATGGGCTAAAGACCAAGAAGCCACTAATATTACTTTGATACCTGATGGTAACGGAGAATTTACCGAAGGTATGGGAATGCTAGTAGATAAAACAGAACTGGGCTTTGGTAAACGTTCATGGCGCTATTCTATGCTTGTCAAAAATGGTGTAATTGACAACATGTTCATTGAACCGGAAGAGCCAGGCGATCCCTTTAAGGTATCCGACGCTGAGACAATGCTGCGATACATTAACCCTGAAGCTGTAAAACCGAAGCTAGTTTCTCTGTTTACTAAAGTAGGTTGTCCTTACTGCGCCCGTGCAAAAGAATTGCTCAAAGAGCATCATTTGGATTATGAAGAAATTGTTCTAGGTAAGGATGTTACTACGAACTCTTTAAAAGCAATTACAGGTGCAACAACAGTTCCCCAAGTATTTATTGATGGGCAACTTATTGGTGGTTCTGAGGCTTTAGCATCTTACTTTGGCGGAAGATAGATTTTTTGATTATTTCAAGTTCAGCGTTGCTTCTCAAAAAGCAGCGCTTTTTTATCAAAATTAAATTCTTATTGTATGGTAGATCTCATTCTTACTTCACTTTCTCCTGTTCTCGCAATTACTGTTTTTAGTAATGAGCCAAAAATCCGCCAACCCGTTAAACCAAGACTTGCGTGTCGAGTTGCTAGGTGTTCGCGTAAAATAACACCCTCAGAGCCAAAAATTATCTGTCTGTTTTTTGTATTGCCAAGATTTTTAGCAAATTCTTGGACAATTTCAATAGCAGTTTGGTCATGTGAGTGGTGTTGTAGTTTTTCCTCTAGCTCTTTTAGTTTTTCCAGCATTTAAATCAAAGTTAGATGTCTTGACTGTTATTTTTCTAATTGAGCTAGAGATTCAGCTTTGATCAAACGTTCCAACTCTTCAGGATCTGTTATTACTTCATCGTTCTCATCCAATTCGCTAATCTCAATTTTTAATGGCTCAAACTTTTGACGTGTGGGAAGTGTCGGTAAGCTACCTAACAAACTGACACTTTCAAGTAATACATTGATAGTTTCTGCGTCTTCTGGATGTTTTTTTACAGCACGAGCCGCACTGACAACGACTCTTAATCCACCTTGTAAGCGTTCTACATCACGAGCAAGACCATAGAGCATTTGAAAATCGCTTTCCTCCAAAATCCGATATTGTCCTGTTTTTGTCTGAAAAATACCTACAATACCGTTTTTGACAGATTCTAGAGCTTTAGCACCTTCTTGACGAAACTTTTCAAAAGACCTCCAAGTTGGGCCAGCTTGTAGTCTAAATTGTTTTTGTTCTTCTGTTCTTCCTAATAAATTCATACAAAATCTAACCCCCTCAAAGGCAGAAATCTACATGAATGCTTGAAATTCCAAAGCCCATAAAAACAACTGGACATTGTTTTTATCACTTATAGGCACTTATGTATAGATAAATTATATGATAACCAACGAAAACCCAACGAAAAAACAACGCCTTTTTTGTCAGCTTGTTCGCATTTCCATTTTTAAGCGTGCTTTATTGCGTTGTGTATAGATTTTTCTGTTATGGTTTAAAGAAATGTAAAATTTAATTACGGCATTGCAAGAATAAGCTTGCAATGATAGTAAATATATGAGCCAGTCAGAAGAGACTACAGCCCAAAATCCTTTTTTGACTAACCACGATCGCAGAGCGATTCATCTAGCTGGCTCAATTCAACCTCATGGTGTCCTACTGGCACTGAATTCCCAGTTAGAGATTCTGCAAGTTAGTAACAATACACAGCAATACTTTGGCAAAGCTACCCAAGATTTGCTGGGTCAATCTTTAGACAGCTTATTTGAGGAACGACAAGTTGCAGTTATCAAGCAGTGTTGGGAAAAGAATATTGGTAGTGTCAGCAGTTATAAAGTAGCAATCATCACCAATCATCAAGAACAATTCTTTGATTGCATTGTCCACCGCACAGCAGATGTTTTGATTGTGGAATTGGAAGCGATGTCTACGACGGGCTACGCCTACGCATCTAATTCCGAAATCAGTTTCTTGAGTTTTCATGCTGTGGTGAGTGATGCGATCGCCCAAATGCAAAGCACTGCTAATCTGGTAGAATTCTTAGATTTAGTGGTGACAGAACTCCGCAAAATCACAGAGTTTGACCGAGTCATGGCGTATCAATTTGATGAGCAAGGGTCTGGTGCTGTAGTTGCGGAAGCCAAACGGGAGGATTTACCACCATATTTAGGGCTACATTATCCCGAAACAGATATTCCTATCGAGAGTCGAGAGTTATATACTCGCTGCAAACTGCGATTTATTCCAGATTTCAATGCTCAAGCAGTTAACCTCGTACCTATAAATCATCCCATAACCCACCAACCTCTAGATTTAAGCTTGTCTGTACTCAGGGGTGTGGATGCTTGCTGTGTGGAATTTCATCAAAATATGGGTGTGAGGGCGTTATTGGTAATCTCGCTGATGCAGGAAGGGAAGCTTTGGGGCTTAATATCTTGCCATCATCACACGCCCAAGCATCTGGCTTACGAAGTGCGAAAAATCTGCGAATTTCTCGGACAAATTGTCTCTTCAGAGTTAGCACACAAAGTTAGTTATTCGGAATGGGATTATGAGGTGAAGCTAAAAGCCCTCCAGTCTGAATTATTAGCTTCCATTTCCCAAGCTGATAACTTTATCGATGCTTTGATTAAACCAGAAATCCGCTTGCTGGATGTTGTCAGTGCTGCTGGTGCCGCAGTTTGTTTGGATAATGAAATTACGCTGGTGGGTGCAACACCCAATCTTGAGCAAGTTCAGGCTTTAATTGAATGGGCAGATACTCAGGTAAGGGAAAATTTATTTTATACCGATTCTTTAGCCAAGCTTTACCCCGATGGGATTGTCTTTAAAGATACTGCTAGCGGCTTGTTGTTGCTGCGGATTTCGCAAGTGCGGCGCTATTATATTCTCTGGTTTCGCCCGGAAGTGATGCAAACGGTGAATTGGGCAGGAAACCCCAATGAATCTATTTACCTTGATGTTGATGGTAATGTTACCTTAGGGCCGCGAAAATCCTTTGCCAAATGGCAGGAGACGGTGCAATTAACGTCCCTAGCTTGGAAAAAATCTGAACTGGATAGTGCGATCGCTCTCAGAAATGCGATCGTGGGGATTGTACTTTCTAAAGCCGATGAGTTAGCCAAAATTAACCTAGAGTTGGAACGCAGTAACCGTGAACTCAGTTCCTTTGCTTACGCTGCGTCTCACGATTTAAAGGAACCTTTGCGGGGTATCTATAATTACTCAACTGTGCTAATAGAAGACTATGCCCATGTACTGGATGCTGAGGGGATTGAATACATAGAAACAGTAGTCACCTTATCTGTCAGAATGGAAGCGCTGATTAATGCTTTGCTGCGACTGGCACAATTAGGAAAAGCACAATTACGTGCCAAAGCTACTGATATTAATGAATTAATCACCCAAGTAATTGATATCTTTTATGCCAGTCGCCAATACTCTCAGGTTTTGGATATTCGCATTCCTCGACCTTTACCAACAATTTCCTGTGATGCTGTGTTGGTAAACGAAGTTTTTAGTAACTTGGTTGGCAATGCGCTGAAATACAACGATAAACCAGAACAATGGGTAGAGATTGGCTATCTAGACGCTGCACAACAACAGACAGGCGAAAATTCTGCACCTGTATTTTACGTGCGCGATAACGGCATTGGCATTCCCGATCATCATCGAGAAACTATCTTCCGCTTGTTTAAGCGCCTCCATTCCCAAGAAAAATTCGGGGGAGGTGTTGGTGCAGGATTAGCGATTGTCAAGAAAATTATTGAGCTGCACAATGGGCAAATTTGGCTTGAGTCTACTGTTGGCCTTGGCTCAACGTTTTATTTTACGCTGGAATAGTTTAAGATAAGTAACAAAAATCTCTTTTAATGATTACATTTTGTTAAGACAACTGATGACAACGAAACTTCATGAACCTCTGCTCGTGGTTGAGGACAGCAATGAAGATTTTAGGATGCTGCAACGGTTAATGCGACGCATGGCTGTGCAAAACCCTATCTATCGCTGTACCAATGGAGACGAGGTCTTAGATTTACTTTATCAAGAGGGCAACAATGAAAAATCTTCTGTGGGTATTAAACCTTCTGTGATCCTGCTTGACCTCAATTTACCGGGGATTGATGGTCGTGACATTTTGGAAAGGCTTAAGCAAGACACCTGTTTTAAAGAAATCCCGATTGTGGTTTTCACTACTTCATCAAATCCTAAGGATATTGAATTGTGTTACCAAAAAGGCGCAAATGGTTATCTTGTTAAGCCGATGGATGCACAAGAACTCCAAAAGACAATTCAAGCGTTTGTCGCTTATTGGCTAGAGGCTAATACTCCGCCAGTCTGAGAGTAGCTTTGTGTATATTCGATAGCTGAAATACTAGATAGCAACTCCGGATGCGGAACAGGATACAGCAGCAAATTGTATCCGTCGGTGAGTGCTGGCGTTGAATATTCACACTGGATGGCTGTTCTCAGTGTGTCTAAATTTCTATGTCTGCGCGATCGCTTGGCTCTTCGCGTCACGTTTTTTCCCCCTCTCAGTGGCTATTTCTAGGATTTACCCACTAGTTGCTGACAACTAAATGCTGATAACTAAATACTGGAGTGATGTTTCCGGCAAGTTAGCCGATCGCTTTAAGTTTTTTCAACAAATTTTAGATTTTATTTATATTTATTTTAGATTATTTTTAGAATTATGCAATAGCTAATCACCTAGTTCCCAAAAACTCTATTAATCTCCCAGATCCTCATACTTTTATGTTGGACACCTCGACGCTACTGATCATTGATGATTGTGCAGCGGATCGGAAAATCTATCGTCGATATCTTTTACAAGATCCCTATCAGTCCTACCAAATTTTAGAGGCAGACTGTGCAGAAAGCGGCTTGGCATTATGTCAAGAATTTGGCTGTGATGTGATTCTGCTGGATTTTTGCCTGCCTGATATGAGTGGCTTGGATTTTTTTGATAAGTTAAAACAGACAATACTGGATACTTGCGTATCAGTAATTATGCTGACTGGACGCGGAGATGAAGAAGTAGCCGTTCAAGCCATGAAACAGGGTGCTCAAGATTATTTAGTCAAGCAATACCTCAAACCAGAGGTACTGCAACTAGCTGTCCGTAATGCCACCAAGCAATCTTATTTACAAGCCCAACTCTACAAACATCGAGAACGACAGCGTTTAATAGCCACAACAGCGCTGCGAATTCGCCAGTCTCTTGACTTAGAGCAGATTTTAAACACAGCAGTAGTAGAAGTACAGCAGTTGCTCAAATGCGATCGCGTCATGGTTTATCAGTTCACCTCCGAAATTGAGGGTAAAACTGTAGCTTGCTCCATTGAGTGTTGTAGAGGTCTCCAAGCATACAATAACATCCAAAATGTCTGTAATCGGGTGGGGGGTGAAAACCAACATTGGGGATGTAAATTACCCATGTCTGATTTCTACAATGCTGGCTGGAGTAATTTTTATTTGCAGTTGTTAGAACAATTTAAAAACGAGGAAAATTTAGTAGCTCCTATTCATTTAAGTAACAACGATCAGCAAGAAGATCAGCTTTGGGGCCTATTGATTGCTCACCACAGTTCCGGAGAGCGGGGTTGGCAAGCTGATGAAGTAGAAATGCTCAATGAATTATCGGTACAATTAGCGATCGCAATTCAACAAGCAGAATTACTCGCCCAAACTCAAGCCGCCCTAGCCAAAGAAAAACAACTCAATGCATTTAAATCTCAAATTGTCGCCACAGTTTCCCACGAATATCGCACCCCATTAACTTCGATTTTGGCAGCAGCATCGACTGTGATTAAACATGGCCAGCATTTAGACGATCCTAAAAAACAGAAGTTATTAGGAATCATTGAACAAAAAGCTAGGTCTATGGCCAAACTGGTGGATAATATGCTGATGGTCAACCAAATCGAACTGGACAAAACCAGATTTCAGCCCGTACCCCTAAATCTGCTGCAATTTTTCAGTGATTTGATGGAACAAGAGCAAGAACTAATTAGCGATCGCCATGAATTAATTTTTCATAGCAGTGGAAATTACCAAGATTTTTGGGGCGATCGCGGACTGTTGCAGCAAATATTTGTGAATTTAATGTCCAATGCAGTTAAGTATTCTCCCCAAGGGGGTAGTGTAGAAGTTGACTTAATGGGAAAAGAATCAGAAGTGGTGTTTTCCATCACAGACCAGGGCATTGGCATACCAATAGCAGATCAAGAACACTTATTTCAATCCTTTGGTCGGGGAAGTAACGTCGGGACAATTCCCGGTACAGGTTTAGGATTAGCGATCGCTAAATCTTGCGTGGAGTTACATGGCGGAAAGATTACATTATCCAGTCAAGTTGATCAAGGAACTACTGTGACAGTCACCTTACCCAAGCAACATAGAGCTTATTATGCCAAACACTGTTAGCGAGAATTGGAATCCTTCAAACTAAAGCGAAATTCCTGACTATAAATCTTTTTACCAATTTCAATCTTGTTAGCAAAATATCAATCATTTCTAGGGACACCAGATTTTTTGCCCTACCTCATCACCAAAAGAGGCTACAAAAAACAAATGAATATATAATTGATCGGTTCAATGAAATCCTAGCTTTATGGAACCATAACCAAAAAAGCAGAATCTATAAATGCCGTTATGTATGCCAGGGTAAAAGCATCAACATAACTAATTTATAGAGTTAGGTTTCATGGACTTTAAACACCAACATTATTCCAAAGCATGACTACAATGTCTAAACTTTACTATAACGCTGAACATGACTCTGTTCCTGATGGATTAGCAGAAGACTTCGCCTTAAAACTACAAGGTGGAGATATTGTCACCTCTAATTATTTAGTTGTCCTCGCAGCTAAAGTTTTGGCAAAAGAGAAAAGAATTAATCCATTTACTCTAGTCTGGTTAGATGGCAATGAATATCCTTGCTCAGATAATGGCATGATTGAAAATGAGCCTTATTTCGATAAATATACAGAATTATTGCAAAGGTTGAGTGCAAGCTAAACAAGTAATAATAACAGTTACAACAAAGGCTATTTGACAAGCTTTAAAGATGTGATTCTTAGCATGGTGGAGAGTCACATCTTTTAGTTGCTCAATTATGTGATGAAATTTAAAACTTTTTATTCTCTCTGCATCTGTGCATAATACCAATTTGCAAAAATAATGCCACAGACTCTAGGGGCAAGGCACTACCTTGCCCTCTAAAGATATTAATGTGTCGCCAACATTATTGGAATTAGTATTAAGATAAATCATCCCCCATTGATGCAACGCCAAAATAAATTATGCAGATTGTTGCGCCACAACTCCCACAGTGGCGTGATAAATAGCCCAAGTACTGGGATCATCTGCAAATTGGCAATACAGTTCAATATCCTCATGATTAGCTTGACCTGTTGCAATATAAGCCTGTGCAAGTTGCATAGCAGACATCTTCATCACTGTTGCTATACCAAAACCACCATTAGCTACGGGTGTATCATTGTCTACAGATAACAGCTGTAATCCTTGTCTTTGGCAAATAGCAGGTAACTTCACACCCAAAGCATAATCAAGTCCTTTATTCGCAAACATCCGCAAGATAGCTTGATTAACTCGATTCACTGACTGCAGTGCTTGTGAATTTCCCACAATCGCCCTAGCAGCAGCAAAATCAGGCTCCTCCAATACAATCCATCCACCCGGTTTCAACATACTGAGCATTTGGGATAATGCAACTCGAAAGTCAGGGATATGGACGAGAACAAAACGAGCATGAATCAAATCAAAAGAATGCTTCTCCAGTTCTAAATACCGAATATCCTTTTGTAAGATTTCTACATTCGATGGCTGGGAGTCTTGTAAAAACCGAGTATCCATGTCTACAGCCACAACATTGCCGCTTTCACCAACGATGTCTGCCATCCATCGCATAATAGAACCAGCCCCTGCGCCTACTTCCAGACATCGCCAACCTGTTGTTAGGCCTGTTGCTAGTAATCGTTTGCGAGTTGCTGGATCGAAGACTTTTTCGATTGTTTGCAGTCTTTTTAGTTCCGGAGAATTTTGTGACTTAGCAAATACGTAGCTAGAGTCTGTCACTATCATGTTACCTTACACTCTCTAATTAAACATACCCTGACAGTCTCAAGACTTAGTTGACCGACGAAAAATAACTTTAAGAGTACATCAGCAATAATCTAATAATTTGTACGGTGCGGTAATCTTTTAGACTGACTCTACTTTTTTAACACATAGAAATCTGTTAGGTAAGAGTCCATATATAGGAGCAACCTACGGGAAAGAACTTTAACACAGAGAAAAATCTGTCTTTAGGAAGAATTTCAGCGCAGGACTAGCAAATTACGTTTTAAATCAATAAATTCAGTGGTATGTATTAGATGCCTGAAGAATAACGACTATAGATTGAAATCGGAGTTAAACCTTTTACCTCCCAAATAATTTTCAGTGAGGCTTTCATAATGAGTACAATCACGACCCAAGACGGCACCCAAATTTATTACAAAGACTGGGGTGCAGGACAGCCTGTTGTCTTCAGTCATGGCTGGCCCTTAAGTTCCGATAGTTGGGAAGCGCAGATGTTGTTTGTGGCAAACCACGGCTATCGAGCGATCGCCCACGATCGCCGGGGACATGGTCGCTCAAGCCAACCCTGGAACGGTAATGAAATGGATACCTATGCCGATGACCTGGCGACTTTAATTGAAACCTTAGATTTGCACGGAGTTACTCTGATCGGTTTCTCCACAGGTGGCGGTGAAGTCGCCCGCTATATTGGTCGTCATGGTACAGCACGAGTTAGCAAAGCTGCATTGATATCTGCAGTGCCCCCGCTCATGCTCAAGACTGCAAATAATCCCGATGGACAGCCCATCGAGGTGTTTGACGGGCTGCGTGCTGCTTCCCTTGCTGACCGATCGCAACTTTACAAAGACCTCGCCAGCGGCCCATTTTTTGGTTTCAATCGCCCTGGTGCTCAAGTCTCTCAGGGGATGAGTGATTGGTTCTGGTTGCAGGGGATGCAGGGAGGTCACAAAAACACGTTTGACTGCATCAAGGCATTTTCGGAGACAGATTTCACCGCAGATCTGAAAAAGTTCGATGTGCCAACGTTGATTGTTCACGGCGATGATGACCAAATCGTGCCTATTAATGCTGCAGGGATCGCTTCCGCCAAAATTGTGAAGAATGCCACATTGAAAATCTATCCTGGCGCGCCCCACGGACTGACCAATACCCACCAAGACCAACTTAACGCTGACCTTTTGTCCTTCCTCAAGGACTGAGTGAAAAGGTAGGGTAGGGATTGGGATTAAGGGGAATAGAGATTGGGAGAATTAATTCAAAATTCAAAAAAATGCCCTGTTCTCTCTTCCCTCGCACCATCAGCAATTACCAATTACCCATAACTTTTGACTCCTGAGAGTTGACCATGATAAATTACTTAAGACCAAGCGGTCTGAAATAATTAGATGTCCAAAGGCGAAGAAACCAAAGCAAAAATTATTCGACAAGCAGCAGAACTGTTTAACCAACAGGGTTACACTGGCTCGTCAATTTCGGACATCATGCGGGTTACAGGATTGCAAAAAGGAGGAATTTACAATCATTTTCAAAGTAAGGATGACTTAGCACTACAGGCTTTTGATTATGCGATCGCTTCTGTAAGTCAGCAAACTAGAGCTGCATTGCGTAGTAAACGCCATGCCATTGAACGTCTACAAGCCATTATTGGGGTATTTAGCAGTTTTGTAGATAACCCACCCATCAAAGGAGGTTGTCCAATACTAAATACTGCAATTGAAAGTGATGATGCTCATGCCGCCTTACGAGAACGCACTCAAAAAGCAATGGATTCTTGGCGAGAACTGATTCGCTTAATTATAGAAAAAGGAATTTCTAGAGGTGAAATTCGCTCTGAGGTAGATGCTGATGAAGCTGCCACTATCATTATTGCCACCCTAGAAGGAGCGATGATGATCAGTAAGTTATATGATGATGCCATTCATATGCAAAGGGCGATTAATCACCTAAATCAATACATCAATAATCAAAGGAATTCGTAATTTTAGCTCATATAAAAATTATGGTACAAGTCAAAGTATATGGTTTAGCAGATAAATTAAACCCGATTAAGGCGGAGTTATCCAATACTATTCATAGTGTTTTAATTGATGTATTACAAATTAGCCCGGAAAAACGATTTCATCGGTTCTTTCCCCTAGCAGCTAATGATTTTTACTATCCTTCGGATAGGTCGCAGCAATATCTCATTATCGAGATTGTGATGTTTGAAGGACGCTCTGTAGAAACTAAAAAACAGTTAATTCACCAATTATTTAAAAAGATTAATGAACAATTTAATATTGTTGTAGCTGATATTGAGATTACTTTTTTTGAAACCCCTAAATATAACTGGGGTATTAGGGGCTTACCAGGAGATGAATTAATCTTGAATTATCAAGTCGAAGTTTAAGCATTGCAAATTTTGTAGCTCATTGTATCTGTGTATTGTACAGCATAGCTATAGCTCAATACCCTTGGTTTAAGCTCATTAGCGATTGATTTGTTAGTTATTAAAGAAGCCAGAAGAATTGGGGGATTCTCCCCCAAACCCCCGATTGGGTGACGGTTGCGTCCCCCAAACCCCCTCCAAAATGATTGTTCGGTTTTTTGTTGAGTAACTAGTTTTTTGGTTTGGTTATCAATTAATTTTCTTAACTGAACTGTATTTAGCTATAGCTACATTGATTATGCTTTTTTTTGTAAATAAAAAGACCGTATGGTCTTAACTTTTCTAAGCAGGAGAAATTATGTTATTGATTGACAACTTGCAAAGACCATTGGAAGTAGAACTTGCCATTCCTGTGAGAACTTATGATATTGATTTTGCTGGTATTGTGAGCAACATCGTTTATATCAGGTGGCTAGAAGATTTACGTTTAAAGTTTTTACATGAACATTTGCCGCTTGATGAACAAATTGAGCAAGGATATATACCTATTCTTGCTGGGACTGAAATTGAATATAAACGTCCAGTAAAACTGATTGATAAGGTTATAGGTCGTTTATGGGTAGGTAGTTTAGGGCGGTTGAAGTGGACTGTACAAGCAGAAATATTAGCTAACAATGTGATAGCTGCGGTAGCTATACAAAAAGGAGCATTTCTCAGTTCTCAAAATAATCGTCCTGTCCCAGTCCCCGAAAAATTACAACAAAAATATTTAGATTATCAAAACGCAAATTTAACAACTTCAACATAATTACTAATTCGTAATTCGTAATTAAACAGAGGATTAGAGTCCCTAAGCTAAGACAGGTTGTGCCGTTATGGGTGGGGTTTAAATCCTCATTCATGACGTAATTACGTAGGTGTTAGCTAATGCTTATGCAACGCTACAACTTGAGGAGTAAGAGTTGAAAGGAGTGCGTTACGCTGACGCTACGTTAATTTATACGTGAATTTCAAAAATTCAATATAAGCAAGCTCATTCATTTTACATTTAGTCGCTTTGGGCAACTGACTCTGGACTGATAGTAAGATGATGATTTTGCAAAGCAAATTACTCCTTTGTGCTGGCTCGTTTGGCAGTTTTTTAGTTAAAATATTAAATAGAGATTACCTATCAAGGTAAATAAGCTAACTGCTATTAGCTCTTAGCTAGCATAATTGCATCAAAGATTTTTTAATATTTTTTGATAATAACTGGTAATTTACTGCATAGATAAAATACACAAACTAGACTTTTCATTTGTTGTTAACTTTTCATTTTTGGTTATGCTTCCGAAATTACGTAAAGGTGTTTCTGTACTACTTGGCATGGGTACTGCTGTAGGTGTGGGATTAACTTCTCTTGCGCCAGCTAGTGCAGTTCCCTGGGGTCAGTTACTATTTAATGGAATTCAGTTGTTGCAACTTTCCAACGTTTCCCCAAAGCAAACAGTTACACTAGGTCAAAATATTCACCAGCAGGTCAAGCAAAATTACAGATTAAATTCAAATTCTCAAACTAATGCTTATGTTAACCGTGTTGGTCAACGGTTAGCTAGAGCTAGTAATTGCTCAGAAATTCCTTTTCACTTTTATGTAGTCCAAGATTCTAGTATTAATGCTTTCTCCACTACAGGGGGTTATGTATATGTTAATACTGGGCTATTAAAAGCAACGGATAACGAAGACCAACTAGCAGCAGTTATGGGTCATGAAATAGGTCATATTTGCAACAACGACCTGATCAATAAATTGAAGCAATCCCAGTTAGCGCAAGGCGCAGCTTCACTAGCTGGTTTAGACCAAAGCGCTGTCACTGCGATCGCCTACAAGCTGGCTGTAGATTTACCCAATAGCCGCGAAGCCGAATATAACGCCGATGACAAAGGCTTGCAGTATATGAAAAGAGCCGGCTACAATCCAAAAGCTATGCCTGCATTTTTAAAGAAGTTACTTAACCAGTCTTCCCAACCATCATTTTTAAGCGATCACCCAGGAACAAAAGAGCGAATTTCTGTGATTGAAAGAAAAATTGCTGCTGGTAGGTAATTTGTAAAGGGTGTCAAAAGGTCAAGGGTCAAGAATCCAAAATTAGTAGCGTGTCAAGCCTAAAGTAGTGCATGAAAAAAACTCTTGTGGGATGGGCATCTTGCCCGTCCTGGGCGGACAAGATGTCCACCCCACAAGAAAATTATATTGCAACATTTTAGCTGTGTTAGTCCAGTAGGATGCGTTAGCCGCGAGAGTACGGCATCATTGTCAATCCTCACGTTAACCCATTGGTAGCGAGCCTGAAGGCATTTTTAGTTAACGCCTTCAGGTTTTTGATTAACGAGTTCTCATTCATAGAAAACATCAACTTATTTATAAAAAACAAGTTGACCTTGTTTATGAACGAGTTCTCATTCATAGAAAACATCAACTCATTTATAAAAAACAAGTTGACCTTGATCATGAACAAGTTCTTGTGTATAGAAAACATCAACTTATTTATGAAAAACAAGTTGACCTTGTTTATGAACAAGTTCTTGTTTATGGAAAACATCAACTCATTTATGAAAAACAAGTTCTTATTTATAGAAAACATCAACTCATTTGTGCCCAACGCCTTGATGTAATACTTATCTGGTTAAGGAGAAAGCCAGAACCCTTTTACCCTTAACCCTTTACCTTTCCCCAAATCTTCCTCTACCCGACTTTGTAGGTGTGTTGCGAAAGTGATATCGGTGGAGGCTGATATAGGACAATAAAGCTTGTTCAGAATTTGAGCATTATTTTTTGATAAATCACAACTACCTACGAGTATTAATAAGCTCGTTGGGTATTGAGATATTTACTGATAGGGTCTTCCAGTTTTGGAGTTAATGCGATCGCTCAACTGCTGAACTGAACAGTTACCTTTCTCTCAAGGATTTCCAAACGTTGGTAAGACCCGTAACCTCATTAACAAAATATTTGGGATTATGGATGTATTACAACGTCGCATGGGTCTTGAGCAAGAGTTTTTCCTAGTAGATGAGACGGGCGAACTCAGCAATCGTGGCGATGAATTTTTGCAGGGTTGTCATTTGATGGCGGAGACTCAAGGCTTAAACCCTAATTACTTTGTGCCAGAGTTCGTCAAAAGTATTGTAGAAATTAATACTCCACCAGCTTACTCTGGTTCAGAGCTAGCTACAGAGTATTTAAAAAATCTCAAATTGGCGTTAGTTGTAGCGCGGCAAATGGGTTTACGGCTTTATCCTCTCTCTAGCTACCCTTTGCATATTATGCCTGTGATGCGCGACCATCCAAATTATCATATTCAAGCGCGGACAGTCGGCTACGATCGCTTTTTGCACGCCGGGAAATGTACGGGTGTACACCTGCATTTAGAAGTACCGCCTGGAGTCATCGATCCGCGTGTGGCTGTATCCTACAACTCTACAGCAACCGAGCGAGAGGAATTACTTAATATCTACAACTTAGCTACAGCTTTTGACTCAGCCTTAATTTCTTTGGGGCGTGCTTGTCCTTTTTATGAAGGTGAGGCGATTGGATTAGCTGCCCACACAATTCGTTATCGCGGTAGCGAAATCTTTGGTTGGGATGGTGTATATACTTATTTACAGCCAGTCGGTGGATTGATGCCTTATGCCGAGAACGTGGAAATCTTAGTTGAGCAGCAATTTGCCCGCTATTATGCTTGGCTGCAAGCCTTAGATAAAGCCGGAATTGAACGCCAGCAGTTTTTAAAGGCGGGAGGAAGCTTATTGAAATCAGCATGGAATCCCATCAGGCTCAATAAACTGGGTACTGTAGAAATTAGATGTATTGACAGCAACTATCCATCAGTAATTATTGCTGTAATTGCACTTTTAGAAAAAGCTGCCCATCGAGTCAGAAGCCAGCACTTAAAAGTTAGACCAGCTAAGGAATTATATACCTTTGAAGTTAGCGGAAAGTACCTGTGGGTGCCAGATTTTGAATATTTAAATGGCGAATTACTTTATGCTGCGGCGACAGAAGGAGTTAAACACCCGAAAGTTCAAGCTTACCTCGATTCTGTGTTGCAATTTGCCATTACAGATGGCGGCGAAGGTACAAAGTATTTAGCAAAATTGCGATCGCAACTAGACCATTATCACAGTATAGAAGCGGATATTTTGGCAGAATTTACCCCCACCACCGCCAAACTTTCGCGAGATGACGGTTTGCGTTTGGTAAGAGAGTGTTGTGACAAATTAGAAGCACAGGTATTAAGGCTGGATACTCAGCACCCCCTAGCAGCTTTAGATCGGGAAGTTGAGGTTGTTAATTCCGTGAGGCGTTAGGGGTTGGGGAACTCGGGGCCCCCTCTGGGGATAAGGGAGATGAGGGAGATGAGGGAGATAAGGGGGATGAGGGGGATGAGGGGGATGAGGGGGATAACACCAAACCCCCATTACCAATTACCAATTACCAATTACACATTACCCAATGCCCAATGCCCAATGCCTAATGCCCAATGCCCAATGCCCAATGCCCCATGCCCACTTCCAACAAAAAGCGATCGCACCTCAATGATGAGTCAAAGTGCGATCGCCACCTTAGCCAAAACCTAATTAACCGATATTTACCTTGACAACTTTTTGTTTGTCGGCTTCTGCTTTCGGTAAAGTGAGTTTAAGAATGCCATCTTTATATTCAGCTTCTACTTTTTCATGTTGAATTTGGGACGGTAGGGGAATCACCCGTTGGAATTTACCATAGCGGAATTCCGAGCGAGCTACACCGTTTTCTTCTGTCTTAGTTTCAGATTTCCTCTCACCGCTAATAGAAACTGAATCGGTAGTGACTTCTACATTAATATCTTTTGCTTCCAAACCAGGAATTTCCAGTTTTAGGCGAATTGCATCATCAGTTTCTTCCATTTCCGCAGATGGAACGAAGCCAAATCCAATACCTTCACCACCATTAGTTGTTGGCATTAATTCCTCGAACAAGCGGTTCATTTGCCGTTGTAAAGTATCAATTTCGCGGAATGGTTCTAGACGGTCAATATCTCGAAATAGATTCCAACGCATAAGTGCCATACTATCACCTCTAAGAAGCAATGTTTGGTTTGAGGAAGCTTAATCTCAAGCTTGGTTGTAGGTAAAAACTCTTGTTGTTTTCAGCAATTAACTTTTTATTTCTTAAAGCTTAGTCTCAAGCTTCCTAATTAATAGATTAGTGCAAATTTATCAGTTAGTAAGTTCGGTTTTATGACAAAAACTATAGCAATAGCCGTACCTGTTTGTAGGCTGCACAAGCCATAGTAATTTTGGGGGAGAGGGAAAAGGGGAAGGGGGAAAGGGGAAAGGAAACTACCTTGAAACTTAAATACTACCCCCTACTCACTTTTGTAATCGCATGAAGACGGCACCAATTACTAATCCTGCTGCTTGCGCCCAGTAAGCAATACTGAATTGATTAACCCCCGCAGGGGGAATATTTAAACTACCAATTCCATAAAATAACTGTTGGATAAACCACCAAACTAAATAGGCAAATGCAGGTAATTTAGCAGGAATATAAATGAATATTAGGGGGAGAATACTGTCAATTTTGGCTTTAGGAAACTTTACAATATAAGCCCCTAAAACAGCTGCGATCGCACCATTTGCACCAATCAAGGGAACTGTTAAATTAGGTTCAGAAAATATTTGTACTAATTCTGTAAAAATGCCAGTTAATAAATAAAATCCTAAATAGCGTCCATGACCGAGAATATTTTCTAGACTTTTACCAAAAACCCATAAAAAAAGTAGATTACCTAATATTTGGCTAAAACTACCATGTAGGAACATTGCTACTGGCAAAGAAAGCAATCGCCAGCCTACCACTACCCAAGCTGCGGGGTTAACACTCGCATTGATAATTCCGTCAATAATCTGCGCTGGTATCACACCCCAACTTTGAATAAATGCGCCTAATTGATCGCTTAATTCTAATTGGATTTCCCAGAAAAATATTGCAATATTAATACCAATCAGCCAGTAAGTAATCATCGGTCGATGACGAATGCGAATATTATCATTAATAGGAATCATTATTTGTCATTTGTCATTTGTCATTTGTCATTTGTCATTTGGTAATTGGTAATTGGTAATCGGTAATCGGTAATGGGAATTCCTCCCCTACTTCCTCGGCTTCCTCATCTCCCCAGTCCCCAATCCCCAATCCCCAATCCCCAATCCCCAATCCCCATCCGGTTCTCCTGTGCCAATATTGAAATCAGATAATATTGCACTTAACTAGGCAAACCTGATGCTGGGAAACACACTTGTAGGAAGATACCAAATTATTAGCCACTTGGGTGGTGGGGGGTTCGGGGAAACCTTTGTTGCTTGTGATACTCAATTGCCGGGATCTCCTCAATGTGTTGTCAAAAAACTCAAGCCTCAGGCAAACGATCCAGTAACTTTAGAAACGGCTAGACGTTTATTTGATACTGAAGCTCAAGTTCTGTATAAATTAGGTACTCATGATTGTATTCCTCAACTTTTAGCATACTTTGAGGAAAATGCAGAATTCTATCTCGTACAAGAATTCATTGAAGGACACAATCTCAGTCAGGAATTAACACCAGGGAAAATTCTGACTCAAACTGAGGTAATTTCTTTGTTGATGGAGATTCTCGAAATTTTAAAGTTTGTTCATCAACAAAATGTAATTCACCGCGATGTCAATCCCTATAATTTATTGCGACGCAAATCAGATAGGAAGTTGGTGTTAATCGACTTTGGTGCAGTTAAGCAAATTTCCTCACAAGTAATTACACCACAAGGACATACTAAATCTACTGTTGCTATTGGGACTCCGGGATATTTACCAGGGGAACAAGCACAAGGAAATCCTAAATTTAGTAGTGATATATATGCGGTGGGGATAGTCGCGCTGCAAGCTTTAACTGGATTACCACCAGAACAATTAGAAAAGGATGCTGATACTAATGAAATTATCTGGCAAAGTCATACTAAAGTATCGCCAGAGTTTGCCCAAGTGTTAAACAAAATGGTATGTTATGATTTTCGGCAGCGCTACAATTCCGCAACAGAAGCATTACAAGCACTGCAAGATTTAACACGACCTGCGGCTAAAACAGTCGCTTTAATTCCAGCTTTGCCATTTAAAAATTTGCCCAATCCTCAATTTAAAAAAGAAATTCTACACAAGATTTTAGCAGCTACATTTATTTTAGGTGTGAGTGGGGCAATTGGGATATTTATTATTGATGGGATTCATACAAATAACGCTACAGAATTATATAAGCAAGGTAATACATTATATGATTTACAACGCTATCAAGATGCTCTAGCTGTATATGATAAAGCAGTTGATATTAGACCAGATTACCCTCAAGGATGGTATGGTAAAGGCAAAAGTTTAGCAGAATTAAAGCAATATAAAGAAGCACTAGCAGCTTATGATAAAGCCATTCAAATTTTGCCAGATTATGTAGAAGCTTGGAGCGCTAGAGGTTTGGCTTTGGCAAATTTACAGCGTTACCAAGAAGCGATCGCCTCTTTTGACAAAGCCTTACAATTAGAAGGCAATTCTCCCGAAATTTGGAATGCTAAAGGAGAAGCTTGGAGTAGTTTAAAACAATATGATAACGCCATTAAAGCTTACAATAAAGCAATTGAATTACAGAAAAATTATGAAATAGCTTGGGAAAATAAAGGTTTAGCGCTGCACAATTTAAAACGCTATGACGACGCAATTATAGCATACGATAAAGCCTTAGAATTAAAACCAGATGATGCGTCATTCCATTATAATCGCGGGAATGCCTTAGTAAATGTGGGTCGCTACGAAGATGCTTTAAAAGATTACGACCGGGCAGTACAATATAAATCCGATTATTATCAAGCTTGGTTATCGAGAAGCAATATTCTCATGAGTTTGCGGCGTTATCCAGAAGCAGTAGAATCATTTGATCAAGTCATTAAATCTAATCCCGGAAATTTCCAAGCCTGGTATAGTCGAGGTTGGGCACTACATCAAAGCCAACGCTATCAACAAGCAATTGATTCTTATAATAAAGCCATTTCTTTGCGGCGTAACGATTACCAAGTTTGGTATAACTTAGGAAATTCGCAATACAATTTACAGAAATACGAAGATGCGATCGCATCCTATAATCGCGCAGTTCGTTACAAACCAGATTATTACGAAAGCTGGTATAGCAAAGGCAATGCCCTAGTAAACTTAAAACGCTACCAAGATGCGATCGCAGCTTATGCACAAGCTATCAAATACAAGCCAGACTATCAACAAGCCATCGAAGCCAGCAAGCAAGCACAAAATCAACTACAAGCGGAAAAATCACAGCCTCTAGTTATTCCCATCATTACCATTCCTAACCCTCTCGCACCAAAACAATGAATTATCCTATTTTGGATCTGAGATTTTGCCTTCGTGTATCTCAGTGAGAGTTTCCCACTTCCAGGTTCCGTGGCTTTAACAACACACTATGCCAACAGAGATTCCACATCCTGCTAGCAAAACATTAATCTGTCCGTTCACTGATTTTCACCTTTTATAAATAACAGGAGTTAAATTCTCCGCTATACCATGTAATTTAATTTCGGTACAGCCAAACTGGTAAGCTTTCTCTATAGAACGATTGGCACCCAGTGCTTTGTAAAATCCCACAGAAAATGCGATCGCGGCTTGATCGCCAATTAAATAATTCATTCCAATCACAAACGGAATGTATTTAGCAATAGCTTCCGCTTGAGTTTTGGAATAACAAGCATTCAACACTACACAATTTACCTGGTCTTCTACAAGTTCAAATAATGAAGCTAAAGCATCAGGCTTAATCGGTTGAATTTGACCTAACTCATTTTCTACATACAATTCCCCAGTATTCATCCCATGTCCAGAAAAATGGACAATATGAGGCTCAATATCCAGTAAAGCCTGACTGATATCCCCAGGACGAACTGACAAGCGTTGTTCTAGTAAAAAGTTGTCTCTTTGTTTAGCTAATTGCAATCTTTGCTGAATCTCTCGCAACTCTTGTCCTAGACGTAACCTAGCAGCATCTGTAGGGTCAGATGATAAAAACAAGATTTTCAACGGATTAGCTGCGATCGCAAGTAGTTGATGATCATCATTTGAACTTTTGAAAACTGCTTGATGATTCCGAGATTTTTGAAGTTCATTATTTAAAATATCCTGAACTTTATTAATAAAATTTCTACTGTCAAAATCGCTTTTGCTAAAGAAATCAGATGCTTTATATTCCAGCAATAAGTCGCGAACATCCTGAGTGTTTACCACAGGTGTTCCACTGACAGCAATAGCTGGTATCTGCCGAGCACAAGCAAGTTCAACTAAATGTATTCCTAACTTTTGACGACGAGAAAGAGATGAATCACCCAAACCAATGTCAGTAATCAACAAATGCCAATCGCTATCTCTAAAAGCTTTAGAAGCTTCATCAAAAGTCCTGACAATCTGAATGATATCCTGAGGATGACCAATATTGCGTAAAGCTGTCCGAATCTTCCCTTCAAGAATATCTTGCCAATCAGAATCATCCTCAACCAGAAGAACTTTGAAAAATATCATCGGTTCCTCCTTGCCACCACTTGTGGTAATTAATGCCTAGGTTCTGCTTAAGTTTCTGGTTTATAGACTGGCAAGATCATAATAAAATTAGTCCCTTGATTGAGTACGCTATTCACATTTAAACAACCTCCTAAACGTTCTACGTATAATTTTGTCCACCACAATCCGAAACCCATACCTCTTCTCGCTGTTTTGGTGGTGTAATCAGGCTGGAAAATCTTTTCTAGATTTTCGTAAGCGATACCTACGCCAGTATCACATATTCGCACTTCTACCAAACACTGTATTTCTCTTTGGACACTAGTGCCAATAATCGATACCCTACCACCTTGGGGCATTGCTTCCACAGCATTTTGAATTAAGTTATCAAAAACATATATTAATTGCTGTTCACCACCTAATACCTTGGGTACATCAGTTGCTATTTCTATATATGTAGTGATGTTAGTAGGTATGGACATTCTAGCTAGTGCATTTACCGCTATGTCAGATAAATCAATGGCACGAGGCTTTTCTTGAATCCAAATTGTCATTCGTTCCGCACTTTGCAAAACCTTATCTGCTCTTGATACAATTCGCTGTGCTTTATTTTTGCTATTCTCATCACCTTCATCCAAAATATCTTGCGCCCAGACTCGGATTGCACCCACATCATTATTCATACGATGCACTAACGGGCCAGCTAAATCACCCAAAGTGACCATTGTTTCCATATTCACCAGTTGTCTTTTGTTTTCTAAGTTTTGAATCCCAATTACTGCTTGGTCTGCTAAGGCTTCTAACATTCGCTGGTGTCTCTGGTTGAAAGCAGAAATATACTGGCTTTCTACGTTCAGTACACCTAGTAAGTGCTTATCTTTGTCTAGGAGTGGCACACATAACTCCGAACGGATATTGGGAAAGTAAGCTTGGTAACGCGGATCGGTTTGGACGTTATTTACCAATGCTGACTGGCGATTTCTGGCTACCCAACCTGTAATTCCTTCATATATACTATTGCGTCTTTCGATGAGGTCAATGAAACGATTGACAGCATACTTAGCTTTAGTAACTAGCTCCTGCTGGCTAGGATCTAGTAAGCGGATATTACCGACATCAGCACCACAAATCTGCACTGCGCGCTGTACAATCAGCTTCAGGAGTTCCTTTTGATCTAGAGTCGTGATAATCTTGCGATCAACATCACTGAGAGTTGCTAGCCAGCGTTGATTTTTAATGGCGATCGCAGCTGAAGAAGCCAGAGTTTCAATCATCTTTTTCTCATCTTCAGAAAAACTGTGAGGTCGGCGGTAATTAATAAACATTACTCCGACGATATCTTTATCAGCTTCTAGCAAAACACCAGCAGCAGAATGGATTTTTTCTCTACGAGTAAAAGCTGAATTCTGAAATATCGGTTCTGTTTCCAGTTGTGTAGCATAAACGTTTTCTCCCCGTTGAATCAGCAAAAATGGTACATCGTGTTCAATAATCTCATCTTGCATTTTCTGCTCTTGTCTCAATCTTCCTGCTGTTTTTGGAGGAGTTGTAAATTGCCTTTCAGTCTGGATATATTCGTAAATATTCACTACATCTGCACCTAAAACATTCAAAGTATTCCAAGCAACACGATGTAAAAGATTATCTTCTGGTATGCGACCGAGAGATTGGGTGACAGAGTAGAGTGCTGCTAACTGGCGTGCTTCATCACGCATTTGTTGGATTCTGATCGTGTGCCAAATTGCATCAACAGCCCACTGTCGGACAAATAGTTCTACTAAGCGCAGCTTACGTGAAGACAATATATAGGTGCGCCGAAATAGAACATAAAGTATTCCTTCTTTGTTCTCAACCTGCAACGGAAAAGCTGCCATTGCTTTAATCCCAGAGGAAAAAGCTTGGGGGTTAAGCTTTGCCATTTCCAGTTTTTCATGACCTTGAGATACATCTGGGATAAACTTGTACTTTTTTGCTTGAATCGCTTGTCGTCCCAGTCCATTATGACGCGGTGGAGAAGCTTTGAGAAATTGCTTCCCAATGCCGTCAGAAAAGACTTCATAAATGTAACGACCCTGTTCTAAATTTGACTCGTATAAAAAATGCAGCGTAGCTGCATCAGCATCGAGAATTTGTTTGGCTTTCTCTGCGATCGTTTCTAAAACCCTCGGTAGTTGTGCTTGCCAAATATCCAAAGATTGCCGAGCAATATATTGTAGTAATCGCGATAATATCTGTTCCTCAATTCGCCTTTCTGGAGAACTATAACCCGCTTCTACTGTACCGATAACTATCACTTCTGGATTGCGCCCCTCAGATTGTAGATCTGGTGGTAGGCGCAATTTGTAAACTTCATGTTGTCTTTCGCTATTCTCTTCAAATTGAGGGTTGATTTTCTGCCATTTACAACGCTCAAACCAATTTTTAATGACTCTGCCGTTATAATCTTGAACCAAGACTATGGGTGTAAATACACGAACTAACTTTTCATGACCATACTCTTGATAAATCCAGCGATCAAAGCGTTTGTCCCACCCAGAAATAATTTCAGTTTGCTGAGTTTGGACTATATCTGCTTGAATATCTCTGAGTTCTGGGTCGGGTTCCAAGTAATGTTTGCCCAGATTAGCCCATACTACTCCCGTACCACTTCCATGTACGCCTTCAATAATATTTTTTTCTAGAGAAATTAAAGATATGTTGGCAAAATCAAAACCCAGTGCCAGGATGTTTTGACAGACTGCTTCTAGAATATCTTCCAGCTTAAACAGTTTTGAGGTAGCTCGTTCTACCTGGTCTAAAGCCTCCAAAATAGATGTCTCAAAAGCTTTTAACTGTGATTTTCTGCGAGCACCCACCATAGCACCTCTCTTTCTTTGCCTTATGAGTATAATGCTAGACAATAGCTCGCTTGAGCATCAAAGCTGGTATATGTAATATCCTTAATCTACAAGCTGAGACTGTGAGAAAATAAAGAGTTGAGGAATTTTATACTCAAAAAAATTTAAACAAAATGTTTGTCGATTGCTAAGACTGACAAATATATTTGTTATTTAATTACATACTCTAGCCAGAGAAAAATAAGTAATATCAAATTGTGATAGTTAATATTGTTTGAAATTTCTGTAACTGTCTGATAGCAAGGATTTATAACCTTTGCATATCTACAAATTTCGATAAATCTTGTGGGACGTACAGCCCGTCAGAATAATGCATTCATGAATTGCTATCAATTATTTTTCAAATTTGTATTAACACAGCATTAAGGGCGCACAGCTGTGCGCCCCTATTGAGATTTAAAGAGTTTTGCACGTGTAGCTTGGGGTATTGACTAATATAAATTGTCAATCTTACTAGCTGAGTAGTAATGGGGATCAGCTTGTGTCTTTCTTGAGGCTGAATTTACTTTTGATACAGCTACTTTACTACTTGGGCCGCGCAGACGTTGTTTTTGTGCATACTCATTGAGTTTCATTTGTGCTTGTGCGTAAACAGTAGTATTTTTTGGAACCTTGTGCAGGAATTTGACCGCATCATCAAATTGACCAGCAGAGGCTTTGTTGTAAGCTTTTTGTAAAAAGTAAGTAGCTCGAATTTGCTGCTTTTTATCGTACTCAGCCAATTTTTTCTGCACGATCGCACCAGCAGCACTTTCTTGAGGGATTTGACGCAAATAGCTGATAGCAGTAGCAAAATCTTTATTATTTGCGCTTGCGTAAGCTTTAGCTAATAAATCTTGCGATTGTGCTTCTATGTTGACTTGTGCCTGCTGCACTAGTTTATCTGTTTTAGATTGCCAATATAAAATATCAGGAACTTTAGGCGCGATCGCTAAAACATCTGACCATCTACCAGCTTGGAAGGCGGTTTCTGCAAATTGGTATTGTTCAGCAGCTACTTGCCATTGCTGTTGCCATTCTTCAACTGTGGCTTGAGCTTCTGGATAAATTTTACTTTGGGTGGGAATTGATTTGACGAGTGCGATCGCTTCATCTAAATCTCCCGATTGATATTCTTCTGTCGCTTTATATAAAGTTTCTTTATCAGAGTAGGCTGGAGAAGTTGTAAATAAGGAATATACACCCAATCCCAGCAATACAGAATTAGCCGCCAAACCAACTCTCATTCCTGTGAGTAATGGCGCAGACTTCTGTGGTGTTACAGGAGTGGCGACGATATTGCTATTGCTAGGTTCTTCAGGTGGTAAAGACAGGCTATATAGTGCTTCTAATTGGGGTAACTCATTTTCCCACCGCATTTCTTGGATTATTTGCAATACCTCACCCGCAGATTGGAAGCGGTCTTCGTAATCGTAGCGAATCATTTGGCTGAGAATAGCAGCTAAATAATCGTTAACTTGTGTTTGAGGAGTATGCCAAATAATTTCATTTGTATAGGGATCTAATTGAAATTGTAATGGTGCCATTCCGGTTAAAGCTTGGATGGCAATTATACCTAAAGAATAAATATCGCTATTAGGCTGTGTTTGACCAATAAATTGCTCTGGTGGGATATAACCCAACGAAGTAACCGGAACATTCTGAATAGGTAATTCTGTATCCTCGCCAAAATCAACTGGCTGGATGGAACCAAAATCAATCAGTACTAATTTGCCATCCGCAGCACGTCTAATTAAATTTTCTGGTTTGATATCGCAATGGATCACTCCCTGAGAGTGAACAAAATCCAGAATTCCTAAAACATCTTCTAAAAACTCAACAACTTGGACTTCACTCCAAATCTCACCACATTTTTTATTGATGGGTAGTTCTTCAGTTAATGAATGTCCTTCAATAAACTCTTGCACTAAATAGAAACGTTCGTTTTCCTCAAAGCAAGCAATGAGTTGAGGAATTTGGTCGTGACATTCCAAACGCTTGAGAGTTTCGGTTTCCGTGAGAAAACGTAACCTTAAGTCATCCAGGTAACTAGGTTGACAATTGCTCACCTTGAGCTGTTTAACAACGCACTTAGGGTTCTCGGGGTAATCTATGTCTACGGCAATATAGGTTTGTCCAAAGACTCCTGCACCTAGGCTTTGAACGATTTGGTAACGCCTTTGTAGTACTTTACCGATCATGTGGTGGATCATGAGCTGGTTACTTCGTAAGTAGTCCTAATCTACTTTTTCTGTAATTTCCACCCAATTTCCGGAACTACCTAGAATTAATTCTGTAGGCGGTTGACTCGTCTAATCCAAACCTTAGCGGTGTCAGTATTTTTTTTTGACTAAAAAATATATTAAGATTTTTATACCTTCAACAGCCATTGCTGATTAAGTATTAAATCGCCTCATTTTAGCATCATCTGGCACTTTCTCCGGTGTGCCTATTGAGCCATTAGTATTGTAATTTCCAATCCAAAATTGTATTACCATTGTCAAGTCAGCCATTCACGCCCAGTTTTGGCACAATCTAGCATAAAAATCTGTCTTTTCCATGCTCTAGGGCCATTTTTCAGCTAGCTTCCCAACACCCAAATTTTAATTATTCATCAGAGATACAAGCCGAGAAAACCAATAAACAATTTCTGGATCGCAGAAGGTTGTCAGTCGAGCCATTTCTCTGGCTAGCTGATACGCTTCCTCACCCTTAGCATGGCTTGTCAGTCCGGCATGATTGAGTAATGCGGCTTTCAAGTCTCCGGGATAAGTGGGTAAACTTTGACCTGTGGCATAGTTCATTCGGCTGAGAATAGGATTCCAGTCGATTTGGTTAGTAGTAATATGTGCATTCATAAAGTGTGTTGCATTTTTAGGATGATATAGCAATATTCCCTAAGTTATAAAAAAGAAATTATTTAGAAGCCTAACTATTTTAAAGTCGGGAATGAATCTGGTTTTGATAATTTAGGATTGCTATATTTCTAATTTATGCTGCTCAATCAGTAGTAGCAAATATATTTTCTTTTTATATTAATAAATATAAGTTATAGAAAAATATTCAAAGTTTACAAGTTTACATTACTCAAATTTTATCTCTAAGATAGCAGCGCGGATATATTTTATTTACCAAGAAGCAACGATCCCAGGCAATTCGCTTAAATCATCAATAATCGCATCCGGATGTTCTGGTGCTTGCCATCCTAAGTCTCTCTTCCAAATACTTTTCATCCCCATCCTCTTAGCTCCCATCACATCCAATACTGCTCGGTTAAGGATTGTCAACTCTTAATTTGGTTTGGGGAAAAGGTGAAAGGGTAAGGGTTAAAGGTTTTTTATTGTCCCTTTTCCCCTTCGCCTTTTGCCCTTAACCGACAAGTATTGCCATCACATCTGTTTGAGGATGATCTCCGATAAATACGCTTTCATTTGGTAGTATATTCAAGTTACGTAAAGCGCGCAGAAATATTTCTGCATCCGGTTTGCGAACTCCTTCAAATTCTGAAATTAAGATTGTTTGAAAATATTTTTCAATGCCTAAACCTTGAATGGTACGCTGCTGAAACTTGCCAAGACCATTAGTAATAATTCCTAATAAATATCCTGCTTTAGTAAGAGCTTCTAGTGTCTCTAGCAGGTTGACAAAAGGTATACAAGAATGCATGAAATTTATTTCATAATCCTCAAGCAAATCTGCCCATGAAATCGCTTCAATGCCAAATTCTCTAACAAGAGTTTGGTAAACTTTATCTTTCCAAACGTACCCACGGCAATCTAATTAGATAAATCTGCTAATATAATCGGGCTTGGCAATTTTAGCTAATTCCGCCGGAAATCGGTCATATTGATGAGCAATAAAATGTTGGATAGAAGCATCTCTATCTAGTAAAGTTCCATCTAAATCAAACAGAATAGCGCGAATCATTCAATTTTAGATTTTGGATTGATACATAGTTGAAGAAGAAAGTCCCAATGAAAAAATTTCACAGCACACAACGAGGAGGACAGTAGCATGAATAGCTTACAAGTTGTGGATGAAGGATTTTCACAAGTGCCGCTAATTGATATTAGCGCCTTGGTTTGTGGAAAAGGCGATCGCCTACAAGTAGCATCGGAAATTGGGCAAGCTTGTCGTGAGTGCGGATTTTTTTATATTGTGGGACATGGTGTAGATGAAGGCTTGCAGCAACGGCTAGAACAACTCAGCCGCCAGTTTTTTGCCCAGGATTTAGCAACTAAAATGGCAATCCGTATGGCTTTGGGTGGTAAAGCTTGGCGGGGGTATTTCCCAGTTGGGGGCGAACTCACATCGGGTAAGCCTGATATCAAAGAAGGTATTTATTTTGGTGCAGAACTAGGAAACAATCACCCACTCGTACAAGCAAATACCCCTATGCATGGTGCTAATCTCTTCCCCGAGAATATCCCTTTATTCCGCGAAACCGTGCTGGAATATATGGAGGCGATGACTCAACTAGGGCACATTTTAATGGCTGGTATTGCTCTGAGCTTAGGGCTAGAAGCAGCTTATTTTGCTGAACGTTATACATCAGATCTCCTCACCTTATTTCGGATTTTTAACTATCCCCCAGATTTGTCACCTGCTGATGGTGAAAATCGCTGGGGTGTGGGTGAACATACAGACTACGGCGTTTTAACTATCCTCAAACAGGATGATTCCGGCGGATTGCAAGTTAAATCGCGATCGCGCTGGGTAGCTGCGCCGCCAATTCCCGGTTCCTTTGTCTGCAATATTGGCGATATGCTTGATCGCATGACTAGAGGTTTGTATCGTTCAACGCCTCATCGGGTGCAGAATTTATCAGGACGCGATCGCCTTTCGTTCCCTTTCTTTTTCGATCCCAACTTTGATGTCGAGGTAAAGCCAATTCCCCTAGATGGGGTAATAGCCAAAGATGATCGCGCAGAACGTTGGGATCAGTCTAGCGTTCACGACTTTCAAGGAACCTATGGGGATTATGTGCTGAGTAAAGTATCTAAAGTTTTCCCAGAGTTGCGGCGGACGGTTTTAGAGATTACCCAGTAAATAGTTATCGCTTTGGCGAGCAGGGGAAGATGAGGGGACACAGGGGACAAGGTGACAATAAGAAAATACAGTTCAGTGAAGAAAATTACATTGATAACAAAACCAAAAACTAGTTACTCAACAAAAAAACCGAACAATAATTTTGGAGGGGATTTGGGGGACGCAACCGTCACCCAATCGGGGGTTTGGGGGAGAATCCCCCAATTGATCTGGCTTCTTTAATAAGTGACAAATCAATCGCTAATGAGCTTAACTGAGCCGTATTAGAAAATAAGAGGCATTCCAATTACCAATGCCCCAAAATTCCATTATTTTAATTGAAGTATCTGTAAATCCGAGGAAATTTTAGCCCATGCCCTATCTTACTTACGCCAGGGACATTTACGCCATTATTGCTAAATATACCAACGCTAAAACTCTCTGGATTGATACAGAAGTCGCTGATTATAAAAGTCGTCAACCGAAACTCTCGCTTATTCAGGTATTAGATGATCCTTCAGATATGAGTGGCGATCGCGTTTATCTTTTGGATGTTCTAGGAAAACCTGAAATCGTGGGGGAATTTATTGACAGCATTATGCTCAATCCTAGTATTGAAAAGGTATTTCATAATGCTAGTTACGATTTGAAATTTCTGGGTAATAAGCAAGCTAAAAATGTTACTTGTACCTTAGAAATCGCTAAAAAAATCCCTTACTATCTTTTGCCAGTACCTAACTATCAACTACAAACTTTAGCTACGGTACTTTGCGCTTTTAATAATATTGATAAAGAAGAGCAAATTAGTGATTGGGGACAGCGTCCTCTCACTGATTCACAAATTGATTATGCGTATTTAGATTGTATATATCTTGCTCAGGTACATTTAAAATTATTAGAGTTGCAATCCCAAACGAATCCCGATCCGGCTACAGAAGATTTAGCATTACTTGGTGCCAGATATACGGAAATTGAACAGCAGCATCATATATTAAACTCTGAGTTAGAGCATCTGCAAGAACGCATTAAAAAAGCTATGCAGATACAAAATGTCTCGGAAACATCATATTGCAAGCTGACTAAATATGAGCGCAAAACAGTAAAAGTTGCATTTACTGAACTCATGAGGCTAGTAGAAACCGCAGGTATTGATTTAGATTTTCCCATCCCCCTGACTCAGAAATTGCAAAAAGATTTAGGTACAAACCTAGAACAACTCTCTGTAGAGGTGGATGAAACTACCTCTTGGCGTTTAACACCGAAAAGTCCAGAAAGCGCGGCTGAGAGCGATTAAAAAATTACGGAGTTACATTTATTTTTAAATAATATAGTTACTTCAATAGCAACAAAGCTACTGACAGATAATGGTATATGCAACTAATTAATTTAAAATCTAAAATCTAATACCAATTTGAAAAAAGAATGTGACAGATGGTAGAGGCACGGCGTGCTGCGCCCTCTGGAATATATTGATGCGTCGCAAACATTTTTTGATTTGGTATCACTTATTAAAGAAGCCAGAAGAATTGGGGGATTCTCCCCCAAACCCCCGATTGGGTGACGGTTGCGTCCCCCAAACCCCCTCCAAAATGATTGTTCTGTTTTTTTGTTGAGTAATACCAATTGGAAAAAAGAATGTGACAGATTGTAGGGGCACGGCGTGCTGCGCCCTCTGGAATATATTGATGCGTCGCAAACATTTTTTGATTTGGTATCACTTATTAAAGAAGCCAGAAGAATTGGGGGATTCTCCCCCAAACCCCCGATTGGGTGACGGTTGCGTCCCCCAAACCCCCTCCAAAATGATTGTTCTGTTTTTTTGTTGAGTAATACCAATTGGAAAAAAGAATGTGACAGATTGTAGGGGCACGGCGTGCTGCGCCCTCTGGAATATATTGATGCGTCGCAAACATTTTTTGATTTGGTATCACTTATTAAAGAAGCCAGAAGAATTGGGGGATTCTCCCCCAAACCCCCGATTGGGTGACGGTTGCGTCCCCCAAACCCCCTCCAAAATGATTGTTCTGTTTTTTTGTTGAGTAATACCAATTGGAAAAAAGAATGTGACAGATTGTAGGGGCACGGCGTGCTGCGCCCTCTGGAATATATTGATGCGTCGCAAACATTTTTTGATTTGGTATAACATTCTCATTCATTCTCATAGATACACGTAAATTTAAGTGTATGCGGCTCTCTAACTGGAAATTTTATATAGATAAAGATTTTGTGAAAATAATAAAAATTTTAATTTAATTGGCTTTAAAACGTATAATGAAAAGCGGCAAAAATAGGACTCGCAGCGTATAACATAACTTTGTGCAAGCGAGAACTAAATATATGATGGGGAAAATAACAGTTTTTATACTTTATTTTGTCTGTAAACAGCCACTCTGGGTCTAATAGGATGCTACATAGAGTGTTATAGCAGCAAATATTAGTCACATCTACGCAAGAAAAAGATGAAATAAGTGGGAAAGCTGAGGCGGCAAATTTATACTTCATCCTGTATCTAAACCTAGAGTAAATAGCAGTTATTGACGACTTATGCAATCGCCTTTCTCTTCCTTTACTTGGCGTTATTGGCGCTTCACATCTACATTAAAAAGGTAAGATTCATAAATTAGATGGGATTGCTAGATGCATTTACAATTAATCACTATTTCCAGATATAGCTAAAGTTAGTCAGCATGAATTTAGGGAGGGTGGCGGATTAAAACGACGTATGAAACTGCAATTATTTGATCGAGAGTGGACAAGGTTAGGCAGAGCATTTACCATAGCTTTGTTAACAATATTGAGTACAATTACTAACCTTTCCTGTAGTAAAAATAGTAATGTATTAGTAACAGAAATTGGCGTAACTCCCCCCAGCCGTCGCCCAGCCAAAACATCAAAGGCAGTGGAATTTTATCTTCAAGGGCAAAGTCAACACGCTAAAGGTAACTCAGAAGCAGCGATCGCATCCTATGATCAAGCAATTAGCCTGAATCCCCAATATGGTGTAGCGTTCAAAGCGCGGGGATTGGCTAAATTTGACGCGGGAAAGAAACAAGAAGCGATCGCAGATTATAACGAGGCGCTGAAGATTAATCCTAATGATGCCGAAGCCTACAATAGCCGCGCTAATGCCAAAGCCTCAATCGGAGATAATAAAGGCGCGATCGCAGATTATAACGAAGCAATTCGTCTCGCTCCTAGTTATGCGGAAGCTTATAATAATCGTGGCAATGCTCGTGCTACCACAGGCGATCGCAACGGCGCGCTAGAAGATTTTGATCGAGCTATTCGCATCAATACCAGATATGCGATCGCCTACAATAATCGTGGCAATCTCCGCGCTGCTAAGGGAGACCAACAGGGCGCAATCTCTGACTACAATCAAGCTATCCGCATCAATCCTAACTTTGGCCCCGCCTACAATAACCGTGGAAACGCCCGCGCCGCCCAAGGCGATAAACCAGGCGCACTCAAAGACTTACAACAAGCCGCAGATATTTTTCAAAGTGAGGGTAACAAGGATTTGTACCAACAGGTGATGAATAATATTAAGGAATTGGGACAGTAATCAATACTTGTCGGTTAAGGGTAAAAGGGGAAGGGGAAAAAGGGCAAGAAAAAACCTTTAACCCTTACCCTTTAACCTTTTCCCCAAACCCAATTCCGAGTTGAAAATCCTTAACCGAGCAGTATTGGGACAGTAATACTAATTCGTAATTCGTAAGTAGCTAGGTGCCGAATTTTAGACAATTGGTACAAGTCTTGAGTTTTTACAGATGAGAAAGGGCACAGCATTGTTTGTGCCCTTTTGACATCTATAAGTATGAGAACAAGTCAACCGTCAACCGTCAACCGTCAACCGTCAACAGTCAACAGTCAACAGTCAACCGTCAACCGTCAACCATCAACAAAATTACGTACTTGCTTGCCGATAACAAGCAAATTCCATCGTGAAAGTTGCCATTCCCGCAGTTTGCGATCGCAAGTCTGTAGAATAACCAAACATTCGTACTAGGGGTACTTCTGCCCGAATGATAGAGTATGCTTGCATGGTTTCGGAACCTAATAGCAAGCCTCGACGGGAGGAGAGATCCCCCTGGACTCTACCTAAATACTCGTTGGGTGTTTCCACCTCTACCAACATAATTGGTTCGAGGATGTAGGGTTTGGCTTTGGCGATCGCTTCATCCAAAGCTTGATGGGATGCTGATCGGAATGCCAATTCGGAGGAGTCAATGGGGTGAAATGAACCGCCCTCTAGCACAACTTTTATCCCTGTGACGGGATAACCTTCCAAACGGCCTGATTGCATGGCTTCACGGAAGCCTTTCTCGCAAGCGGGAATAAATTCTTTGGGAATTACTCCGCCAACTACCTTGCTTTCAAATACAAACGGTTCATCTGTCGGTTCAATCCAGCCTGTGACATGGGCGTATTGTCCAGAACCCCCAGTTTGTTTTTTCAGTCGGTAATCGAAGCGCGTCTTTTGCCCAATGGTTTCGCGATATGCGACTGCGGGTGTACCAACGTATACCTCAGTGTTATATTCCCGTTGAATGCGCTCTAGGTAGATTTCTAGGTGCAGTTCGCCCATACCAGAAATCAAAGTTGCCCCTGATTCTGGGTCAATGCTGAGTTTGAAGGTGGGATCTTCTTTTTGGAAGCGGTTGAGGGCTTTAGAAAGGCGATCGCTATCTTCTTGTTTTTTGGGTGTAACAGCCAGTGTAATTACTGGGTCTGGGACAAACATTTTCTCTAAAGATATCAGTGGCTCTTGACCACAGAAGGTATCACCAGAGGCACAATCTACGCCCAATAGAGCGATAATATCGCCAGCTTCCGCAAATTTCACCTCTTCGCGCTTGTTAGCGTGCATTCTCACCAAGCGGCCAATTGGCACTCGTTGTCCGGTGCGGGAGTTGTATACAGTATCGCCTTGTTTGAGAGTTCCCGAATAAATTCGGGTATAGGTTAACTGTCCAAAGGACTCCACAGTCAGTTTAAATGCCAAGGCGACTAAGGGATCGTCAGGATTGGGGTAAAGGTTGACAGACTCTACCGTTTTGACGACTTCCCTATCTATGGGAGATGGGAGATAAAGGGCGATCGCATCTAACAAGTTCTGCACACCTTTGTTTTTGAATGCTGAACCCAGAAGTACAGGTGTGAGTTGCAAACTCAAGGTGGCTTGGCGAATGGTTTGCCAAATAAGTTCTTGGGGAACTTCTTTACCTTCTAATAGCATCTCCGTCATGGGTTCGGAGAATAGTGACAAAGCATCCAGTAATTTTTCCCTTGCTTGTTGCGCTTCTGCCAGCAGTGCATCAGGAATTGTCGTTTTTATCCAATTTTCGCCGTTTTCGCCTTCAAAGTAAGAAGCTTGCATTTCTATGAGGTCAATAACCCCGAGAAATTTGTCTTCACTACCGATAGGATACTGAAGTAACAAAGGATTTAACTGTAAGCGATCGCGCATTGCTTGCACTACCCGAAACGGATTAGCACCAATGCGATCCATTTTGTTGATAAATGCTATACGCGGCACACGATATCGCTTCATCTGGCGATCGACGGTAATCGACTGGGACTGTACGCCTGCTACAGCACACAGCACCATTACCGCCCCATCCAATACCCGCAAAGCACGCTCAACTTCTATCGTAAAATCCACGTGTCCCGGTGTATCAATTAAGTTGATTTGCGTATCGTGCCATTGACAGGTGGTAGCGGCAGAGGTAATTGTAATGCCATGCAATTTTTCCTCTGGCATAAAATCCATCGTCGCACCCTTGCCGCCTCCCCGCACCTCCTCAATGGCGTGGATTCTGCCTGTATAGAAGAGAATTCTCTCTGATAATGTAGTTTTACCAGAGTCAATATGAGCAGAAATACCAATATTGCGGATGCGTTCTCGGGGAATCATAAAATATCCTTTTGCTCAAGCAATAAACAGTTTCAGCCTATTCCTATTAGGCTTTAGAGCAATCTCACTTGTATTATACTACATTTGTATTACAAATGTCATCACTGCTTAAAAGTTCATCAAGATTCTCAAACATCACTCAATACGGTTCGTATCAGTATTTTGCATCTCCCTTGTAATTTAGGAAAAGGGTAAGGGTGAATTCAATCCTTTTCCCCCTTCACCAAACTGTATTGAACCACCACTGACATTTCCCTGTGAAGTTCTTAGTGTGGGGCTGACCCGAAATCTGACTCGTGTAATATAAATTAGCGTCGTTAGCAGATGTAGGTTGGGTTAAGCGCAGCGCAACCCAACATAGATCTTGAAAGCTAAACCAAATCTAGTTTGCAGAATCTGAAATTGTATATTTCTTGTGGCGTTGGGCATCTTGCCCGCCCAATATCTGCAAGTTAAATGTGGAACAGCTTATTTCGATGTTGGGTATCCTTACGTCAAACGCCAGCCCTTTAATTCATCTTTCATCCTTCTATGAATCAATTGTCATCTAAAGATTGGGTGTTAATCAAACAGAGGCTAACCCCTTATTTATTTTTGCTACCCGCCTTACTAATTTTAGGGTTAACCGTTTTTTGGCCTGCATTGCAAGCATTTTATTTGAGTTTTACTAGCTATGAAGATATTTCCCAACCGCCGCAATGGATAGGTATTGCTAACTTCCTCAAGCTGTGGAAAGATGCTGTTTTTTGGCAAACTTTAACCAATACTTTTCTTTATCTTGTCGGTGTAGTGCCAATTCTTGTAATTGCGCCTTTGGGGTTAGCTATTTTAGTTAATCAAAAACTTAGGGGAATGAATTGGTTTCGAGCTGCATACTATACACCAGTAGTCATTTCTATGATTGTTGCTGGTATAGCATGGAAATGGCTTTATGCAGAAAATGGCTTACTGAATCAATTTTTCAAAGCCTTGGGAATGTTTCCCGAAGGAATTCCTTGGTTAACTAGCCCTAATAAAATTTTTGGCATTCTGCCAATTTCTTTGGCAAGTGTAATGGCTGTGACTATTTGGAAAGGCTTAGGCTATTACATGGTAATTTACTTAGCTGGACTGCAATCCATTCCTGGCGATGTCTACGAAGCCGCAGCTATTGATGGTTCCGATGGTATTCGCAAACATCTGGATATTACAATCCCTTTAATGAAACCATATTTAGCTTTGGTAGCGGTGATTTCTGCCATATCAGCCACCAAAGTATTTGAAGAAGTATATATCATGACCCAGGGAGGGCCACTTAATAGTTCAAAAACTATAGTTTACTATTTATATGAGCAAGCATTCACTAATTTAGAAATTAGCTATGCCTGCACAATTGGGCTAGTGTTATTCTTGATAATTTTGGGCTTATCGATTTTGCGATTAATTATTAGCCGGGAAAGCACTGATAATATCAAACTTTAATTGCTGCATATCTTGAGAAAATTAATTGGTGATAGATAGGAACTTGTGTAAATAATTAGAACTTGCTTGATGTATTTTCTTATTTCTCAGGGCTTGATTGAATCTTGAAGAAAATACACCCTGTAACTATCAAGTACTTGAATCACCTGCTGATTACAGCATTTCGTCAATTAGTGCAATATGGCAGTAAATCCCATAAAACTACAAAGCGAAATACAGAGAAGTGGCGTTCTTTCTTTGGGTAGAGCAATGGTGAGATGCAACTATGATAATCCACGTAAATAACAGCATTTCGGGATTTCTGGAATTTCAACTACTCATTATTAGAGCCTTTGAAATTAGGAATTAAGCTGTTACCTTTTCTTTTTTTAGCTTTTGAATTTGCTTCTTCTTCAACACAACTCCCATGCCTAAAGCTGTTACCGAGCCTAAAATGGTGAAAGGCTCGGGAACTGCTTCAGCAGTCATAGAGAAAGATCCATCTGATTGGATTTGGTTAACAGTCAGAAGCCCGTTGCCTAAAAAAGTCTTATCTTTAACAAATGAACCAGTAAATTTTGGCATAATGCCAAAGGCAAATGTTCCACTGGATGTTTTAGTAACTTCAAATGGGTTAGATATATTAAAAATCAGCCCATCAGCAAATTGAATGAATGGGTTGTTTGCTTGTCCTGAGTAATTAGCTACTGATCCGTCTCCTGAGGAAGTATAGCTGATTAATTTCAAAGCAATGTCGGATATGGTAACGTTTTGCCCAATATAACCGGCAAACATACCATTTGATGACTTTTTAACTGTAGCATCAGTGGCATCGAATTTAATTGTGTCAGTAGCAGCTGGATTTTTCTCCGCCCCGTTTACAAAATTAGCTGAACCAGCAATATTAACTCTGCCTAATGAAAATGCTTGAGCGGATGAAACATTAACAGTATTACTTACAGCAAAGGTGCCGCAAGTTAAGGCTAATCCCAGCCCTATTGTTTTAAAAGCCATGATTGTCTCCATTAAAAATGATTGGTATCAGGTTTTTGCCATCTGCAAAATGTCCTAATGAATTGCATACATTAGACTCTTTTGAAGTTGGTAAACATTCATCTGCTGAGTTGTTATGCTGTGACCCAAATTTATACAGAAAAGTTGCGTGGGTTTCCCGAATTTAGCAAACTTTTCAAGACAGATTTTGGATTGAAAGATTGAGATTTAAAAAATGGTAAAAGACCCTAATCTTAACGCCACTTGCTTCTGTTGGTATTTCCCTAAGACCAAAGTAGCTCAACTAAAAAACTTGTGTTGCAAAGTTATAAGCAAAGGTAGCTTCTGCTTAGACTTGCTGTAAAATCCATCATCCAAAATTCTGTCTTCCTGTCCCTGCTGTCAAGCCTGGGGGAAATCTCAAATTGAGAAGTTATTACTCAGCAATCACATGCAGATGCCCACCTGATTTTTGCATACCCTTCCATTATTTAAGTAAAAACTCGGACAGGCGTAAAGCCTTTGTAAAAACCATACATATATCTGTGAATTTTGTATAAAGTATTGCATTTCAGCATCAAGAACACTTTATCTAACCTAAAGGTAGATGACGGCAACTTTTTATACTAATAGTTGTAGGAAATTTAAGCTTTGTTATATCAATTGAGCTTGAAAACCTTTAATAGAAGGCTGTTTCAAGCTGATCAAGCCATACTAGCTACGACCATTTAATGTTACAGGCTGTAAACAAACTTCATCTTTTATCGTTGAAGCAGACTGTTGAGAATACAACCCACCAAAGAAGTATTTCTGAAATGCAATGCAGACATTCAGTAGTCAAATTTCACCTATATAGCCATGTACTTGCTTGATAATTAAAAGTGCGATCGCACTTTTAATCACATCAGCAATTTTTTCCATATCAGAAATTTAAAGGAAAAGTGAACCAAGGTAAAACCCTTAAACGTTCCCGTAAAAAATTTATATAGTTCAGTTTCATCCCGGCTATTTACCTTTTGCTCTACTCTCGTAATGAGTAACCAACACCACGCACAGTATAAATTAAGCGTTTTTCTTTATTTTCTTCCAATTTCAGGCGTAAATAGCGAATATAAACTTCAATAATATTAGAATCTCCCATAAAGTCGTAACCCCAAACTTTCTCGAGAATTTGGTCTCTAGTAAACACCTGGCGGGGATGACTCATGAGATACTCTAACAGGTCAAATTCTTTTGCGGTTAACTCAATTGCCCGTTTACCGCGAAAGACTTGACGAGTGCGACGGTTTAAACTCAAATCCTCAAACTGGGAAACATCCTCATCTGTTTCTTGGGTGCGGCGGAGATGGGCGCGAATTCTCGCCAATAGTTCTTCGATGCTAAATGGTTTAACTACATAATCATCAGCACCAGCATCTAAACCAGCCACGCGATCACTAACTTCATCTTTGGCTGTTAATAAGATCACCGGCATTGAGTTACCAGTGGCGCGCAAACGACGACAGATTTCTAAACCCGTAAGCCCTGGTAGCATCCAATCGAGAATTGCTAAATCCGGAGACAAGTCTCTTGCCAAGGTCAAGCCGAGGATACCATCATTGGCTACACTTACTTGATATCCTTCACTATTCAATTCCAATTCCACAAATCGCGCCAGCTTAACTTCATCTTCAACTAAAAGGATGTGCGCTGTCATATTTTTTCCTCAAGTAGCCTCATCGATGCAGGTAATGGGTAATTGGTGATTGGTAATTGGACTATTCTCAATTCTTTGCCTACAAAGGACAGAGAAATATTGATGTCGTAGTTCAGGTGTAGGAAGTGATGTTAGCAGCATCTGTATGCTCAACCTCTAAGCAGTTCATAATTTACTTTTATCGATAATTATGGAGAATTTTAGATTAATTGGGATATTTCCACCAGCATTTTATCTATTAATATCCCTTAATCTAATTCACGCTGCATCTTTCCCTATTTTTATACCTAGACAATTATATGATTATTTACAAATGAGAGTCTGAAAATCTCTCTCCTCTGCTTCTGCTTCTGCGAATCTTACAAATTACGAATTATTAATTACTAGCTTGGCACAACACTAATATTTAGGTATAATAATTTTGTGGCACTTGCAGTTAAGGAAACAAGTGCAAACAAAAAAGTGCCCACACACAATTTAACCCCATCCAAAATAGAGAAAAGGGCAAGCAGTGGGACACAAGACAAATCATTCAAAAACCAATACACAGCATTTTTAAGCCCAAAGGAATAAAGATTAATTTCTAGGCTGTGCGACTTTATATTAAGTAGAGATTTGTTTCGGTTCTATGTATTAATTTGTTTCATCAGCTATGTTGTTTTTTCCTAGCATCCTGTAAGCAGATCATTGCTTAGACAAGAGCCTGTTAGTACCTAGCAGGACTACAATCAGCAATAATAGCTGGATTTGCCAAGGTGCTAATACCAAACTCAAAATAAAACAAATGAATCCAAATACACCAGCGATGTATGCTATTTCATCAGTAGATTGTTTAACAAAATAGCCAGTTATCAAAGCGGTACATAGTGGAACCAAAAAAAACAAAGCCATTTTTCCTAACCTCTGAAATCAAAGGTGTAACGTTGATATAAACAGATTAAATCTGTTGTTGACAATTGGTTTATTTTACCTCTCTGTAAGATTACCTTACAACAGAGTATGTAAAATAATCATGTAAAAAATTCATATTTGATAATCATCTGGTAAATTAGCTTAACGCTATTGTGCTGGCATCTGCCGAACGATATAGCATAATTACCTACTAAATTTAAGTTTTTGATTTAGACACTCAATGCTGAACATTCCTCAATTACTGGCAACTGAACTAGACCTTAAACTTTATCAGGTGCAAAATGCGCTGGAACTTTTAGCAGAGGGTGCAACAATCCCTTTTATTGCACGCTACCGAAAAGAGCGCACCAATGAAATGGATGAAGTTCAATTGCGTAATTTATCGGATAGGTATACATACTTAACAGAATTAGAAGAAAGAAAAGCGGTAATTCTAAATGCGATCGCCAATCAAGGTAAACTCACTGATGAACTAAAAGCGCAGATTACTTCTAGTTTACAAAAAACAGAACTTGAGGATTTATACTTACCATATAAACAAAAGCGCCGCACCCGCGCTACTATCGCCAGAGAGAAAGGTTTAGAACCACTGGCAGAATTTATTAAATCATTGAATGTGAAAAATCCTGTGTCTGCTTCTTTAGAAACAGAAGCAGCTAAATATATTTCGGAAACTCAAGGCGTAAAATCTGCACAAGAAGCGCTCAAAGGTGCATCTGATATCTTAGCGGAGGAAGTTGCCGAAAGAGCCGAATCAAGGGCATATATTCGGGATTACTTATTAGAATCGGGGATATTTACCTCTCGGATTAAAGATGAACATCCGGAAGGCACAACGAAATTTGAAATGTACCGCAACTATCAAGCTAAGGTGAAAAATATTGCACCTCATAATATCTTGGCTTTGTGTCGGGGTGAGGCAGAGGGAGTATTAAATTTTGAAATCGCCTTTGATGAAGATATCGTACTTTCCTACCTCGAATCTCAGGAAATTAAAACCAAAGTCCGTGCTATTCGCGATTTTTACCAAGGGATGATTAAAGATGCATTTAATCGCTTGATGAAAACTTCTTTAATGGGAGAAGTAATAGCCGAAAAGAAAGCCTACGCTGATTTTGAGTCGATTAAAACCTTTGAAACGAATTTACGGGAATTGCTATTATCTGCACCTGCAGGGATGAAGCCAACTTTGGCAATTGATCCTGGGTTTAGAACTGGGTGTAAAGTAGCAGTAATTAACCAAACAGGGAAATTTTTGGAATATCAAGCGGTATTTCCCCATCAAGCAGCAGAACAACGAACTAAAGCTGCACAAACTCTCAAAAATCTCATTGAAAAGTACAAAATTGAATTAATTGCCATTGGTAACGGTACAGCTTCCCGTGAGACTGAAGAGTTTGTCTCCCAAGTACTGCAAGCTATGGAACGCAAACCGACAAAGGTAATGGTAAATGAATCGGGTGCATCTATATATTCTGCTAGTAAAGTGGCACTAGAAGAATTTCCCGATTTAGATGTTACCGTACGTGGTGCCATTAGCATCGGTCGGCGGTTACAAGATCCCTTGGCGGAACTGGTGAAAATTGATCCCAAATCGATTGGTGTAGGACAATATCAGCACGATGTTGACCAAAAGTTGCTCAAGAAAAAGTTAGATGAAACTGTAGAAAGCTGCGTCAACTATGTCGGTGTAGACTTAAACACGGCTTCTAAGGAACTTTTAACTTTTGTCTCGGGAATTACCCCAGCAGTTGCCAATAATATTGTTACCTATCGCAACGAGAACGGAGCCTTTAAAAATCGCCGTCAATTGTTAAAAGTGCCAAAACTAGGGCCAAAAGCCTTTGAACAAGCAGCAGGGTTCCTGCGGATTCGCAACGGTGAAAATCCCTTGGATAATACAGCCGTGCATCCAGAAAGTTACTCTGTAGTAGAAGCGATCGCATCTGACCTCAACGTACCATTAAATCAGGTAACCCAAATCGCCGCTAAACTCCAAAAGGCTAACCTTAAAAAATACGTCACCGATACTGTAGGCGAACCAACACTGCGCGACATCCTCAGCGAACTCGAAAAACCCGGTAGAGATCCTCGTGCTGAGTTTAAATATGCCACTTTCAAAGAAGGAATTACAGAAATCAAAGATTTACAAGAGGGAATGGAATTAGAAGGTATCATCACCAATGTCGCTAACTTTGGTGCGTTTGTAGATATCGGCGTACATCAAGATGGCTTAGTACACATCTCCCAACTGGCGGATAGATTCGTTGAAGATCCCAAAAAGATTGTCAAAGTTGGACAAGTTGTGAAAGTTAGAGTACTAGAAGTCAATGAGAAATTGAAGCGAATTAGTTTGTCAATGAAAGCCGTAAGACAAGGCTAGTCGTAGTGTGCGTTGTCGCGCAGCGCAACGCACCACCAAGAATTCAAAGTATCTTACCTGATGGGTAATAAAATATGGCAGTTTATCAAGTTCGACTCATCAACTCGACAATGGGGTTAGACCGCACTATTCAAGTACCAGATGATCAATATATTCTCGACATAGCAGAAGACAACGGTATTCGCCTACCATCTGGTTGTAAGCAAGGCGAATGTTCTGCCTGTGTTGCCAAACTCATTAGTGGCGAAGTCGATCAAAGTGAGCAGAAATTTCTTCGTCCCCAGGAAATACAAGCTGGCTATATTGTTACCTGCGTGACTTATCCCACCTCTGATTGCACTCTCGAAACCCATCAAGAACAAGTTTTATATAAATCTTCGCTTTACTATAAGCAATAATTTGTTTTAATTAGAGATTTTGGAATTTATTTATAAACTAAATACTCAGAGCTTCAGATATAAATCAATTGTCAAAAGTTAAGGTTTTCTTTATAAATTGGATTACATAGAATTTTCCATCATAATTAAGAATTTTAGCAGAAAACTATCAAATGGTAAAATTACAGCCGAATTTTTCATCCAAACGATAGAACAAGAATCTATCCTCTTATTGATGTACCAACAGCTTGATTAGTTCATGATAGTGACATGAAGTTCACACGCTTAATCAACTGTTTCTGAGGTAAAAACAATGTTAGGGCCATTTTTAACAGCAATAGCAACAGCTTTGAGTCTATTAATAGTAGATTTAGTTGTACCAGGCGTTAATATTGCTAATTTCCCTGCCGCAATAATTGCAGCATTAGTGATTGGTTTGATTAATGGCTCAGTTAAGCCAGTACTTTCTACCTTATCTATGCCGCTTAATTTCTTAAGCTTTGGTGCTTTTTCGCTGGTAGTTAACGGCATTTGTTTCGCTATAGCAGCAGCCTTAGTTCCTGGTTTTTCTGCTCACGGAATTCTCGCTTTTATTTTGGGGCCAGTAATTCTCTCTTTTGCTAACACCTTCATTAACAACTACTTTGCAGAAAAGAACCTGGCTTTAGGTAGTGGAAATGCAAATAACAAGGGAGAATTACCCTCCAGCTAATAAGCAGTTATGGTAGAGATACTACTGCTCTCATGCTTCGCTATCAATTAGCAGTCGTCGAATTAATTTAATTCCGTAAGTAGATTTAATAATTCGGTGACAATCATACAAACGCAAGTACCCACATCAATCATTAGAATCAAATCCATGAAATTAACACGCTTACTTCTTGGTCTGTTGTTACCCCCCGTAGGAGTTTTTCTAGAAGTTGGTATTGGCCCAACTCTGATCATTAACATCTTGCTCACATTGTTAGGTTGGCTTCCCGGTAGTATTCATGCAGTTTGGGTAATTGCCAAGCATGAGGAGCAATTAAACAGACAGGATGGCATCTACTAACACTGCTAAATTGGTAATGAGTATTAACTAATTCTCGACAAGTAATTACCATTACCAATTTACATATCCATTATTCAAAATGACACTGGTTAAATTAATTTTGTAGTTAAACACAATTCAGCCAGAAATAAAAGCTCCTATTTAGAACAGTCATCAATTCCCAAATAAAAGCCTTTTTAAATTGTGACTTTTAATTTTTGATTTTCGGGCTACGGTATCAGGGTTTCATCGAATTTCTCCTCTCAATCAAAGTAATATTAGGGTGGCATTTCTCCACCCTAATTTTCTGTTTTAAATAATTTCAATTAAACAAAAGTTGTCACCCAAACCCCCAATTTTTTGAAAAATCCGGGGTTATAAATCTTGCTAGAGTGCAATTATATATAGGGTGCGTTAGCCTTGGCGTAACCCACCGGACATAGCTTATACCATTTGGGAAAAAAAACGCGAAAGATAGGTAGGGGCACGGCACCAGTAAGATATTTGATATGCCAAAAGATTGCGGATGCCGTGCCCTTACAAAGAATTTATCTGTCGCAAACATTATTTGAATTGGTATTAGATAATGCAGTGCATTACTGAAAATTTTTCTACACATAAAACAATATCCCCAACTTATTTAATCAGCCAGGGATATATATCTATGATGGAAAATAAGCAAAGGTATTAAGCAGGGGGAAGTTTGTGCTTATCAGCAGTATTATCTTTGTCCTTAAATAATTCTGCCGCCGCTAATAGCAACTCTCTTAAAGCCTGTTTTAGCTGACGTTCCTTTTTCGCGATCGCACTTCCAGCTTCACCCAGTTTATCATCGAGCTGCGATCGCTTCTGTTCAACTTGAGTAGCGATGTTTTCGGCTTGGGGACGAGCTTGATTATACCAATGCTTTGCGTCTTCCAAGTAATCTTTAACTTCTTCTGAACGTCCGCCGTAGCGCGCAGCTAAATTAGCTCTCACAATAGCTAGTTGTGCTTGCAGTTGAGCATAGCGCTTCTTGAGCAAAGCTGCTTCTTCACTATCTTTAATCCCATCAATGACAGAATCAAGCACAGTCTTTGTGGAAGTAGAAGTTTCCTTACCAGTCTCTTCAATCTCAGCCAAAATTACATCAACATCTTTTTGGAGTTGTTCTTCTTCACTATCTAGTTGAGACTGTAGCTTTTTAATTTCTGTCTGAGTTTTAGCGATGTTTTCATGTCGGTGGCTATTCACACCTTCCAATACACCTTCAATAGAAGCTGTTACTTCTTCTTTGATTTCGCTACCTCTTTCTTGGAAAGTTTCAATGACAGCCGAAAGTGCATCTTTCACAATAGTACGCAGTTCTATAGAACCCGTCTTAAATTCAGAACTGACTTGAGATACTGCGGCTTTCACAATTTCTCTAATGCGATCGCTTCTTAGCTGTCCAGTTTCTTTAGCTTGTTGCAAGTCTGCTTGAATTTTCTCTTTGATATTACTAGCCATTTTCAACTCTGGGTATTTAGGTAATTTGGATAAAATTTTCTAGATATCATCCTCTATTCACATTATGGTGTAGCCTTTTGGAGTCGGGCACTTCCTTTAGACAGAAAATGACTGGATTTTTCACAAATTCCCTTTTGTGAGATGATGAATATTTGTTGATACGCAAATAAAGCTCTTATGTGGAAAGTAAATATCACTTGTTCTGGTCAAGCATGGAAAATCTATGGTAGTGAATTTAAAGCACTAGCAGATAAATATTCCGGTAATTGCATTACTTCTAAAAAAATGCCAGATGGTCAGCGAATTATGGTATACAAAATTGAGGATGTGAGTGACGCTGAGTCTTTTGTGGAAGAATGTCAGCAGTTTGTTGGCTTTACTTCAGATTTTGAATCTTTATAAAATGCCAGTTGATATAAGTAAAAAATGATGTTGATTATATGAAAAAGCAATTAAACAAACTCATAAAGTTGCTATTGATTACTTGTTTAAGCTTGACAAGTATTTTCACATCTTCTGCTCATGCAGCAGATTTAGTTAATGGCGCACAAATATTCGAGGTTCATTGTGTGGGCTGTCATATTAACGGTGGTAATATTGTCAGGCGTGGTAAGACCTTAAAGAAAAAAGCTCTCAAGAAATATGGTATGGATTCTCTAGAGGCAATATCATCCATTGTCACCAATGGTAAAAATAATATGTCAGCTTATAAAGACCGCCTCACTGCAGAGCAAATACAAGATGTTGCGGCTTATGTTTTAGAGCAATCTGCAAAAGACTGGCGTTAATTTATAATTCATCCTTCCCAAGTGACCTAAGAAAATAAGGATACAATCCCGTAAATTCATTTAGAAAAAACCGTGAACCAACATTAATTAAAACCCCAGATTTATCCGTAATGTCTTTAATTTTGAATTTAGAATTCGGAGCGAAGCAACGTGACTCTACCAACAACAAGCTATCTGCAATTCACCCCAGATTTAAATATCTGCCGTATCTTAAATGGAATGTGGCAAGTTTCTGGTGGACATGGACGCATAAATCCCAAATTCGCAATTGCAACTATGTTCAAATATGTAGATGCAGGCTTTACTACCTGGGATTTAGCAGACCATTATGGCCCCGCCGAAGATTTAATTGGGGAATTCCGCCGTCAAATTATTGCTACTCGTGGTCAAGAAGCTTTAGCTAATATCCAAGCCTTTACAAAGTGGGTGCCTCGCCCTGGTAAAATGACCAAAAAAATCGTCGAGGACAATATTAATATTTCCCTCCGCCGGATGGATGTGGAGTCATTAGATTTAATGCAGTTCCATTGGTGGGAATATCAAGATAAAAACTACCTCGATGCGCTCAAATATATGGCAGAATTGCAAACTGAGGGCAAAATTAAGCATTTAGCTTTAACTAACTTTGATACTGAACATCTGCAAATTATTGTGGAAGCAGGAATCAAAATAGTTTCTAACCAAGTGCAATTTTCTTTAGTTGACCGTCGTCCAGAAGTAAATATGATCGAGTTTTGTCAACAGCACGATATCAAATTATTTACTTACGGCACAGTTTGTGGTGGCTTGCTCTCAGAAAAGCATTTAGGTAAACCAGAACCCCGAGGATTTGATCTAACCACAGTTAGCTTGAAAAAATATAAAAATATGATTGATGCTTGGGGTGGTTGGCAATTATTTCAAGAGTTGCTTACGACTCTCAAATCTATTGCTGATAAACACAAAGTCAGTATTTCTAATGTGGCAGTACGCTATATCTTAGATAAGCCATCTGTCGGAGGTGTGATTGTTGGTGCAAGGCTAGGCATATCTGAGCATATAGAAGACAACGCCAAAATATTTAGTTTCAACTTAGATGAGGAAGATTTAAATAAGATAGATACAGTGTCTCGCCAATCACGGGATTTATATCAGTTAATTGGCGATTGTGGTGATGAATATCGACGATAACAATTCACTATCAATACTGCTCGGTTGAGGATTTTCAACTCTTAATTTGGTTTGGGGAAAAGGTGAAAGGGTAAGGGTTAAAGGTTTTTTATTGCCCCTTTTCCCCTTAACCGACAAGTATTGAATTCACTATACCTCTGGCAAAAAGCACTTTTGCCAGAGGTGGGAAAAGGTTAAAGGAGAAGGGGAAAATATACAACCTTTCCCCCTATTCCCGACTTCTGCAAGAAGTCTACTATACTTGTCTCTGCATTCTTTGCTTCGTCAAAGACATTTTCGCAGGGTAGGCGCAGAGAGGGAATCTATAAGTGATTAGTTAATAACTAACCACTCATGACCCATGAAAAATCTCAAGCTAAGTAAGTCGAGGGAAATAAACCAAACTATGTTAAGAAACCTATATTGGTTTGAAATCCTTGCCAATGACAAATGACCAATGACAGCCTCAGCTAGTTATCTTTAATTTCGCCGACCTACTTATACGTCTTTACTTTGAGTTTCTGTATGTTCTTTTAACCGAGATACGACGTTATAGTCACCACGACCTGGAGGGGTCATAGCTTCAATAGAACCTTCAGTTGGGCCGCCAATTGCCTTCCATGCACCAAGTCCGCCCTTTAGCTGAGATACATGCTTAAACCCAGCAGAACGCAGAGATTGTGCAGCTTGAGCACTTTGTTCTTCATTAGCACCGTAAACATAAATATCACGGCTTTTATCTATAGATGATGCAGCTCGTTCTACAACTTCATCTGTGGGCATTGGCATTGCACCCAAAATGTGACCTTCATTAAAGGATTCGCGATCGCGCACATCTAGTATTGTAAAAGCAGGTTCGCCCCATTCTAGACGAGCTTTCACAACATGAGCATCAGATTGTGGTTCAATGGGTGGCTGTTCGGGAATGATATTATCTACTAAATTGTTAGCCATAACTGTCTCTTGCTGATTACGTTAACAGCAATTTATCTAAAAAAATAGTTTGATTTTCTCTTTCCCTGGTATGAAGCTTACCAAACTCTCTCTTGAGATAGACTAGTACAACACGGCATAAATAAATAGACCATATTGGTGGGAGAATAAATAATCAGGTTAAAACCCGTTTTGGGCGCGGATTAAGGAATCAAGGTGTGGCTAGATTAAATCCTAAAATATTAAATTTAAGCGATGGCGAGCGGGATCAACTCCAACAGTTGATAAACAGACACAACACGCCGCAACAGATAGCGCTACGAGCCAAAATAATTGTCATGGGATCAGAGGGTCAAAATCATCGTGAAATCGCCCGAAATTTAGACATAAATCGTCAAACGGCGCGTTTATGGCGAAATCGGTGGTTGGAAACTGAGGGGAAAGAATTATCAATTGAGCAGAGATTACAAGACTCTGAGCGTGTTGGCGCACGCCCGAAGTTTAGTATGGAACAAGTAATCGAGTTGTTTGCATTAGCTTGTTCCCCACCATCCGATTATGGAAGACCAATAAGTCATTGGACAGCAAGAGAACTAGCGAACGAAATCATCAAACTTGGAATTATTGAAAGCATATCTGTCCGCCATGTTGGAAGATTACTTGAAGAAGCAGAACTTAAACCTCACCAGAGCCGCTACTGGTTAACCCCCCCCTGAGGACGAAGAATTTGACGCAAAAGTTGAAGATATTACTGGTTTATACATCAATGCGATTGAGCGGCATCTTCAGGGAGAACGTACAATATCCATTGATGAAATGACAGGAATTCAAGCTACTGAGCGCTTAGAAAAAGACTTACCTGTGCGACCAGGCAAAGTCGAAAGAAGGGAATTTGAGTATATTCGTCACGGCACGCAAAGCTTAATTGCCAGCTTTGATGTTGCCACTGGTCAAATTGTCCAGCCGACTTGTTCAGATACCAGAACGGAAGTTGATTTTGCCCTTCATGTTCGCCGAACAATTGAAACTGACAGTGATGCTAAAAAATGGCATCTGATTATGGACTGCCTTAACACTCATCAGTCTGAGTCTCTAGTTCGTTTAGTTGCACAAATTGAAGGTTTGAATATTGACCTGGGTATTAAGGGAGAAAGTGGCATCCTTAAATCAATGAAATCCCGCACTGCTTTTTTGAGTGATCCAACACACCGGATTGTGTTTCATTACACACCTAAACATTCCTCTTGGCTCAATCAAATTGAGATTTGGTTCAGTATTTTGGTTCGCAAGTTACTCAGAAGAGCCAGTTTCGTCAGTCAGGATGATTTGAAAAATCGAATCCTCAAGTTTATCGACTACTTTAATCAAACAATGGCTAAACCTTTTAAGTGGACATATAAGAGCAAAGTTTTGGCTATTTAATGGTCTGCTTATTTCCGCCGTACTGTACTAGTACCGCAAGACGGAATTCAAAATTCTCTCTTGGAAAGTTCTGATCGGAGGAAACCTCCGCTCAGACTTTCCGCAAAATTCAAAATTAAGACAGAGTAATCTTTTTGTTGATTTTGTAGACGCAAAGTGGCTTCCCGTAGGGTATGATTTGTTTCTTTATGCCGTGTTGTACTAGTACAAATAGCTCAAGTCTAAAGTCTGAACTATCAAATAAACAAAGTTTTATATTCATCCTCACAGTAATTTGTCACAGCTAATTTATTAATGCAGTGGTTGTTTTAGTCGGGCTGTGGATTTAAAATTACAAATTGAATTATGTATAAATAGTAAGTATTTCATTGATTGAGAAGAAATGCGTTAAATTTATGATTTTTTCTTTTCATTTATACGCAATCTCTGATCAATATTATTTCTTACTTTGAGGTTAGCGCTCATTTCATTGTGTAATTTTCAATATTGAATCTTAAATTAAACCATAAATGGTGTCTTTCCAGGAAAAATATATGACTGACTCCAGAATTGGAATTGACCTCAACTTTGAACCGCAATATTTCAAAAATGTATTATAAAACACTTATACAAGTAGCAAGTATTATTTAAACTGACACTTGATGAATTTTAATAACCAATAAATTGAGTTGTGTAAATGGGTAAGACAAGTTAAATAAATTACAAATTATATAAGTGAAGTCAGGCTGGCTGTTTATGATGATTTCAAGAATCAAGAATATTGTCAAAAACATTACGTTGTATTCAATTAACATTAACCAATAATTATTAGATTTTTCAAGTGTTTGAGAGCTTGCTCTCAATTGATTTCTGAGTAGAAACTTTACTGACTGGTGATTAAAAATATCACAGGCTCGGCAAAAATATTCCTTTGTAGGATAATAATTATGGTCAAGTACTTCACTAGATATATTAAAAAGTTAATTGCGGCCAAATCAAGTACTATAATGACTAATGTTTGGTGAGCAAACGCTACCTGACGACAAGTCATAAGTATATACGTAAGCACCTGAGGACAGGATGGGAATAATTCCAGCACTACATAATTTATTTCGAGTGCAAACAATCTCTGAAGGTAGCATTTCACAAAGTAGCGATCGCATATCAAATCGCCACATAGACAATAGACTATAAATAATGGGCTAGACAGTTATGGTGATGGTTCCTGCTACTAATCCCAAAGTTCTGGTTGTAGATGACGACTACGGTGTCCGAACTCTCATATATCGCTTTTTAAGTCGAAAATATCATATTGAGTCGGCAGCAGATGGTAAGACTGCTTTAAATTTATTCGATCAATTTCAACCAGATTTAGTTATCCTCGATTGGAATTTACCAGACAGCACAGGCTATACCCTTTGCCAAGAAATGCAACGGCGCACTAACGTTTTAGTGATGATACTCAGTAGCCGAACTGACGAAGCTGATAAAATTAAAATCTTGGCTGCAGGTGCTGATGATTTTATGTCCAAACCCTTTAGCCTAGCTGAAGTAGAAGTCCGAGTCCAAGCTTTGTTGCGGCGGATGCGTACAGTCAACACCTCACCAGCACAACGCCTTGTCTTTCAACAGTTAGCAATTAATCCTGATGGGCGAGAGGTGACACTTAACGATAAACCTCTATCATTAACTGCCCTAGAATTTAATATTTTACATTTTTTGGCTAGCCACCCAGGTCAAGCGTGGAGTCGTCCTCAGCTAATCCAGAAAATTTGGGGTTGCGATTATGTGGGAGATGGAAGAGTAGTTGATGTACATATTGGTCAACTCCGCAAAAAAATGGAAGTTGATACCAATATCCCCGAATTTATTAAAACTGTTCGGGGTTACGGTTATAAGTTTGAACCCCCAGAAAAACCTCCAGAATAGAAATTCACAAATACTCAAACCCTTCTCTAATAATGACGTACTCGCATTTTCATAATTGCTAATTCAAAATTTCAAAAGTCATCGCCCAATCACCAATCAGGAAGATGGAATCAGTTTCATTTCACGTTTTCGCTTGTTCATAAATTAATTTAATGCCAAATCATAGCTAAAGCTTATTGAGATTTTAGAGATGAAATTTTGCAGAAAAGGGCACAAGCCCTTATTTTTTTGCAAATTGGCAAAATCCAAAATCTAGGTATGAGTATTGTTTTCTTCACAAAAAGACATAATTAGGTAAAATTAGTTAAAGCAATTTTGCATCTGTAAATCTAGGCATCAGCAAAACCATGCAGCTGAAAATCAGTGCATCTCGATTTCCCTTAGCTTACTTACTACTCATTGCTCCCTTTTTCTTATGGGGTACGGCAATGGTAGCAATGAAAGGAGTGATACCCCACACCACACCACTATTTATGGCAGGAGTGCGGTTGCTACCAGCTGGGATATTAATTCTCGTAGCAGCAGCGTTGATGGGTAAATCCCAACCCAAGGGATGGGGTGCATGGTTATGGATTACCTTATTTGCTTTAGTCGATGGAACTCTTTTTCAAGGGTTTTTGGCAGAGGGACTAGTGAGAACTAGCGCCGGATTGGGATCTGTGATGATTGATTCTCAACCATTGGCTGTAGCTTTACTGTCGTTATGGCTATTCCAAGAACGGATTGGTTTTTGGGGATGGCTGGGCTTAGGATTGGGAGTTTCTGGTATTAGTTTAATTGGTTTGCCCGATGAGTTGATTTTCCATCTTCTGGGTTCTGGTGTAAATGTCACAATCGGTAATTGGCAACAGTTATTTGCTAGCGGTGAGTGGTTAATGCTGCTAGCTGCGTTATCAATGGCGGTAGGAACAGTATTGATTCGGTTTGTCTGTCGTTATGCAGATCCCGTAGTAGCTACAGGATGGCACATGATTATCGGTGGATTGCCATTATGGGGGGTGTCATCAGTTGTAGAATCCCAGCAATGGCAAAATCTTGCTACATCCGATTGGCTGGCATTGGGTTATGCCACAATATTTGGTAGTGCGATCGCTTACGGATTATTTTTCTACTTTGCTTCTAGCGGTAATCTCACCAGTCTCAGTTCTCTTACCTTCTTAACACCAATTTTTGCGCTACTTTTTGGTAATCTCTTCCTCTCAGAAGTGCTTAGTCCCTTACAGTGGATGGGAGTTTTCTTAACTTTAATTAGTATTTATCTCATCAACCAGCGCGATAATTTAGCAGCCAGCAAAAAGGTTATTCTGGCTGAAGCAACTACAAATCAGCAACCTATTTTAGAAGCATCTAATGCTCAGAAACTTAGCCCTGTTACTTTAGCCGTGAGAGAATCTGAGCCTGAAGTATTACCTTAAAGTTCATCAATATTCCTAAGTGAATAGATGTGCATTGTTAGTAGCCAGTCCCGATGAAAAAATTTCACAAGCCTTGCATGAAATTTGGAATGGGATTTTTACTCAGCAACGCCACTTTCAAGATTGTTATCTATCTCCTAACCAATTCTCCAAATCCGCAACACTAGCAAAATCTAGCAACGCCTCACCCAAATCTTCTAACTCTACAACAGACAAACCCTGAATCCGTTCCTGTAATTGAGGAGTCAAAGAACCACAGCGGCGGTTTAGTTGGCGTAGAACAAGTGTTAGCGCCTCTTGCTGTCTTCCCTGCTGTTGACCCCTTTCAATTCCTTCTCTCATCCAGCTTGTGACAATTTCCATAACTTGTTCCTCTTGTCTTGGTTCAATACTAGCAAGCTGTTCTTGAAATGCTGCTAGTTCTTGAGCATTCAACTGTAGGTAGGTATCAATAAAACCAGAAATCAACTGTACTTGTGCGGGATTCAATCCCAAGCTTGCTAGTAATTGTAGTGATAGCAGCTTGACTGTGGGACGTTCTTGAGTGTCCATCCGCATTTTAGACATCAAAGCACTGGCTACAGGATTTTGGAGATTCACAAAATCCTGCCACTGTAGTCTGTTTAACTGGATGACGCGATAGTTAAATTCCAGCACTGTCCATCCAGGAAACGCGACTTGGTAAGAGTTTGGTTCTAGACGCTGCGGAGAATCATGGGAATAAATGACTACTGGATAAACTGGGAGGGCAAATTTTTCATGCAAGCGTGCGAAATAGCAGAACATTCGCTGGTTAAAATCTGCTTGGGAAGCTGACTGATGTTCTGTATGGATAATAAACAGAGCATCCTGATTTCTAAATGAGGCTCGCACAACTAAATCAACAATTTTGCGCTCACCTTCAGTCACATCGGTAAATACCTCTTGTGGTAAAAACTCCACAGAATCCCTTTCCCAGTAGGCGCTGACATCGGGAAAAAAGAGTTCGATGAACTCTGGAAAAAAATTAGTGAGTAGTTCTTTAAACAGGCGGTCATGGTCAATCATCAGCAGATTTTAGCGAATTTTGCATTTAAATTCATAAATACGTAGTAATTTGTAGCCACACATCATCAGAGAACTGCTGCAAGATATGAACTTGAGAATTGACTCGATATACTAGATAGGTGGTACAAAAGTATTATTAGTAGCCGAATTATGAAAGCAGTTAAAGATTTAACCCTTGAGGTTTAACTCTTGACTGTTTCCTGTTGACTACTGATACACTTATTTAGCAAAACACTTCGATAGCCTAAAACGATGAAAGCATCTGCTAAGTTCGACTTTGAGGACGAGAAATTTAATGCACCGCCTTCTCAAGTCATCCCCTGGTGTCAGATGATTAATCCTCGGTATGGCACAGATGGTATTCAATCTTACGGTTTGGCAATTAAGCTTGATAATGCCCAAGCTGTAGGTTTTCAGCCAGACGATAATTGGCAACAGGTAGAGCATGAATTTAGCTCTGGAGTGGAAACTGTATTTATTACTCCTACTCCCAATTTAGTGATCGTGCGACGAGGGCCATTGTCGGTAAAAGACCGAGAAACAGGTCTGAAGTTGGGTACACTTAAAGAGAATTACGATGCTTTTTTAGCAGATAAACTTAAATTTAAAACTTTTACTCGCTACTTAATTTTTATAGTTGGTGAAGATAAAAAATTTCTACATGATACACCATTACAATTAACGCTTAATGGTGCGGCTGGGGCAAGTTTTGCTAAAACTTACTGCGAATATCAACAAGGTAAAGTTGTAAGTGGTTTTGTGGCTGAATTAGAAAAGGCTTATGCTGGATATAGAAAGCAACCTGTAACGCCAAAAGGCCCATTATTCCACGCTCATGGTATTTTTTCGCCCATAATTGAATGTGAAGAAAGAGGCATTGAACCAAATACAGTACTGGTGGCTTCTACTGTAGATTTTAAACATCCAACAATTGGGACATTAACACAATATTTAATAGCTTCCGATTCGCCTGAGTCCGCAATAATTTGCAAGTCTTTTGAAGACCACAAAGAGTTTGGTAAGGAAGCTGTGAAAATAGAAACACCTAAGGTAGAAATGGCAGGTGTTTCTAGTTCTTATATTTATGCGGATGAGGATGATTTTGGTTATCCGCCGTATTAGGGATTGGGGATGAGGAGGCAGGGGGGTAGGGAGCAGGGAGCAGGGGGAGAATAAATTACCAATGCCCCATGCCCTATGCCCTATGCCCTATGCCCAATATTTATTCTTTTAAAAGTAAATAATATAATGAGCCGTTACCGCCTGTGATACCGGCGCGATCGCCTGCTAGTTTGCCGGTTCCCATGAAATAATCTACCCTTCCTGGGCCTTTGATGGCACTTCCGGTGTCTTGATCCAGTACAAAGCGGTTAACTCTACGATACTCTAAGCTACCTGAACCATTAGGATAAGGAATAGAGGCAGCAATCAAGGCTAGCGCACCTGGAGGCATCAAAGATTTATCAGTAGCAATAGAGCGCTCTGCTGTCACGGGTACATTAATACTACCTGTGGCTGCACCACCGCTGGTTTCTTTAAAGAAGACAAATCGCTCCCAGCGAGGTAGATAGTTACTTAATTCTTGGGGATTTTGATTAAAAAACTGGATTAAACGTGGCATAGTTAATCCATCAAGGGGCAATTTGCCATCTTTTGCCAGTTCTCTACCAATACTTGTCCAGGGGTAATCTGTGCCACCTGCATAACCGATAGAGGTTCTTTTACCGTCACTTAACTGGATTTGAGCAGAACCTTGGATGTGAACCATGTATGCATCGAGGCGATCGCGGAACCATAAAAGTTCTAGACCTTTTAACTGGCTTTTTTCACCAAGTAAGCCATCTTTCCCTTCTAAATCAACTCTTTTTGGGTGAGGTTTAACCCATTTATCAAAATCAGGTGGTAGGCGATAAAGGGGATACTTGTATTCAGCAGTCTTGACGCGGCTAGCTTGGTAAACTGGCTCGTAGTAAGCAGTAAATTTAACAGTACCCTTGCCGTCATTCCCTATAGATTGATACAAGGTAAACTCTCGCTGCACAGCAGCTTGTAGTTGTGCTGCTGACTTAGATTTAACCACTAACTGACGGAAGCGAATTAAACTGCGGCGCACCCGATCTAAGGTAATTTCTTTAATTGGATATTGTTGATAAGCAGCGATCGCCTTATCTTTTTCTAAGTAACTTAAGCTGTTATCAATGGCTGCTAACAGCGCTTTGCGATCGCCGCGTTTCACCCTGCTACCCCAAATTTGCTCATCCCAACCCAAACAAGCAGAGCTAGGGGTACAATTGCTTTCTAAGTCTATCGGTTTAAGTGGTAGCTCAATTTCGGGAGTGATTGGCGGTACTGGGATGGGTATCGCTGGCGGAGTCTGTTCTGGCGGTGGATAAATAGGAATCTGAGCAACAGCTGACCAAAATGTATTTAAAAATGTAATTCCTAGACTTAAAGAAAGCAAAGCAAGGGTTTTTCTGTTCATTTAGCTAAATCTTTCAACACTAGAACTAAAAATTGGTTCTACTCGAATTGCGACAACCCGAGATGGGCGTACTACCATATACTCCCCTTGAATATTCTTGATCGGCACGCTAATAAAGTCATTAGAGGCAGACTTGGGAACAAGCTCGCCACTATACCACTTCTGGAACTCTTGAATAGTAGGAAAACGTACTTCTTCGCGGTGGCCACTTTCCATTAGTAGGTAGACTGCGTATTCATTCGGTGTTCTAGGCATAAAGTTGAATCATTTGAAACACATTCAACCCATTGTTAACTACCTCACCCCAGAATGAAAAGGGGAACTATACGGTAGCAAGCAAAGCTGTCTGGAAGAGTTTTAAGTTAATAACTCACCTCTCAGCGAAACAGTTTTGAGTGTTGAGTCATGAGTGCTGGGTAAAAAACTAAAATTAATTGCACCCCTGAACAGTCTTCACTATTAACTTGTTCTTCCGCCCATGACGCTAGTTTACCTGAATCCAGTTCCCAACAAATTCTTCAGGAAAAAATCTTGTGATGGGATTGATATTTTGAGTTGTGCGGTTAATATTCGCTCAAGGGTCAAAGAGATGCGATTAATTGCGTCTCTTCTCAAAAGTCAAAAATGTTCCCTTCAGGGAATGCTAGTCGCCGACAGAGGGAAACCCTCCCGCAGTGCTGGTCTCACTTTGTCTCCCTTCCAACCAATCACGGCTTGACGTTAGATGGTTTAGCTTTGGAAACGCCGCGTTGGGAATTTAAAAATGGTGGGATGGGACAGTCTAAGGTCATGGCGATCGCTCTCAGTAAATCGGCTTCTGGTGGTATTACTTTGTTATCTATTAAGAGAGTGTGAGCGCAAGTATCTACAATACCTTTACCTCAACAGGCTGAACTTGGTGCAACCATGTAATTTGTCGTTCTTGTATCTGGGGATTTTCTGTATCTAACGCCAGTGCTAAAGTGATCGCAGATTAAACTAATACCAGCGATAACCATTAATCCTAGGGCAAAAGCCCAAATCTTTTTTTATTCGCTCATCTGGATTCAATGAAATTATTGAGCAGATACTTGTCCATTTCTATAAAAAATTAAAAAATATATAAATTCTCTCAGTAGTTACTCTTAAAGAAACAGAATAAGTAGTGAATTTACTGATAAATCAATAATTTAAAAAGCTGGTTTTGTTTTATTAATGAAGATTGAATTAACACGATTTATTTCAATAAAGTGTATGCCATAATCTATTTGGGCACTATATTAATGTGATTAAAATTCTCAGCATTTGATATACATGAAAATATTTTAATAGTAACGAACAAGGTTAATTTCTTAATTAAGAGTATTTATATCTTCAAGCAATAAATAGCTAAAACTGCTTGACATCAATCAAATGATTAGATGTCACGAAAAACAGCATTCATAAAAAGAGACTGTAGTACTAATTAAGGATAATTAATTCAATTAAGAAATATGTCTGTACAAAACAACAATTTAAAATATTTACCATCTCATTCATCGATAGTGTCCCTACTTGATTTCATTTGTCAACAATATCCAGACCAAATTGCATTAGTGCTGGAAGAGCAACAGTTGACTTATGGAGAGTTATATCAGCGAGCAGAACACTTATATCAATATTTGACAGCCAAAAATTGGTTAACATCTAACAGTTTAATTGGACTCTGTATAGAACCTTCTTTTGAAATGGTTATTGCTATCTATGCAGTTTTAAAAGCAGGTGCAGCTTTTGTTCCCCTTGATCCAGATTTACCTCGTCAGAGGCTCAGTTATATGATTGTTGATGCCAAACTAACCACTGTTTTGACACAACAAAAGTTTGCTTTTGATATTGAGCCGGCATTACGCCAGAGTGGTATTGATGGGAATATATGTTTTTTAGATACACCTTCTGTCTGGCAGGAATCAACTATACCTCTCGTCACACCTCAATTAGTAGAAGCAGAGCAACTAGCTTACATTATTTATACTTCTGGATCTACTGGTGTACCTAAAGGAGTAATGTTGACCCATGAAGGTTTACTAAATTTAGCATTAGCAAGCTGTAGTACTTTTGAAATTAAACCAGGGTTGCGTTTACTTCAGTTTGCCTCAATTAGCTTTGATGCTGCGATTTGGGAAGTAGTCACAGCCTTATGTGGTGGAGCAACTTTGGTTCTGAGTGCAAGAGAGCAAATGCTTCCTGGAAAACCGTTGGCCAATTTTATTGCTAGACAAAAAATAAATTGGGTGATGCTACCACCTTCTGTACTATCAACGCTCACTCAGTTTCGGGATCAGTTGCCTGATTTACAAACAGTGGTAGTAGGTGGCGAAGCTTGTCCCACATCACTTGCTAAGGCATGGGTTTCACCTTTGTTAGGCAAAATCAATACAATACTCAACAAGACTTGCCCAACATCACTCGCTCAATCATGGATTTCACCTCATACCCGCTTTTTCAATGCTTATGGGCCAACAGAAATCACAGTTTGTTGCACAATTTACGAGTTTCAGCCCCAGGATATTAATTTACCCATTGGTTACGCACTACCGAATGTGGAACTCTACATTCTTGATGAAGAACTCAAACTTTGTCATAGAGGTGAAAAAGGCGAGTTATATGTAGGTGGCGTAGGAGTAGCTAAAGGCTACCTTCACAAACCAGATATCACAAATGTTTCTTTTATAGATAACCCCTTTGGTGCGGGCAAGATATATAAAACTGGTGATATCGTTTATGAAGATCCTGATCATCTGGGGCTACTACATTATGCTGGTAGAACTGATAATCAAGTCAAAATACGAGGCAAGCGGATAGAATTAGAAGCTATTGAAATGGTACTTGCCCAACATCCTGGTGTACAGGCGAACACAGTGAAAGCAATTAAAACTGTACAAATAGAAACTAGCAATATACCAGGAAACTATGGGATTTCAATGCTTGTTGCCTATATCGTTCCGAAAACTGGAGAGTTTTTGACTGACAAGCATCTGCAACGATTTGCTGCGGAACAACTACCAGATTATATGGTACCTGCCCGGTTTATTTTCATTGATGAATTGCCTTTGCTACCTAACCGCAGTAAAGTAGACCGTAATGCTTTACCTGAACTACCACAAACACCATATTTTATCGCTAATACTATAGACAACGCTGTTAAAATTGCTGCGATTTTTGATCAAGCTTTACAGCTACCTACTGGCAGTTGTACTCCTGACACTAATTTCTTTCATATAGGTGGCAATTCACTCTGTATAGCCCATGTATTATATGCGATTGACCGTGATTTTAGTGTATCTCTTCCTTCTCGCTTAATTTATGAATATCCTACTCCATCCGATTTAGCAAAACTGTTAGAAAAATATAAACTCAAAATTAACAATATAGCTGATGAGCAACAGATTGACTTACAAGTAGAAGCTCAACTTTCTCCACAATTAAATATATCTGTTTGGCAACAGACACCACAAAATAAATATGATTGTGCATTAATTACAGGTGCAACAGGTTTTCTAGGAGCACACCTTTTACATGAACTTCTGCAAAAAGGTAAATATCAAAAAATTTACTGTATAGTGCGAGCAGAAAGCGATACAGTTGCAATGACAAAGCTCCTTGCAACCTTTGTTAAGTATCAGTTGCCAACAGCAGAGTTGTCACAAGTATATGCGATCGCTGGAGATATTGAGCAGCCACAATTGCAACTACCATCAGCCCTCTTTGACAAACTAGGCGAAGAAGTTGATCAAATCTATCATGTAGCTGCTGACACTAATTACATCAAACCTTATTCAGCAATTAAAAAGCCAAATGTCAATGGTACTGCTAACATAATTGCTTTAGCAGCGCACTATCGCCACAAAGTTTTGCATTACTTATCAACTCTCGCTGTCTATGGATCATTAACTTCATTACTAGGTATTAATGAAGTTGCTGAAGATTTTGATATTGATATCAGCGCACCAATTATGTCCGTGGAATGTGGCTATATACGGTCAAAATGGGTTGCTGAACGTATGGTAAAAACCGCAAGAGAACAAGGATTAGCCGTCTCTATTTACCGTCCTGGTTTTATTTCTGGACATAGGCAAACAGGCTTTGCTAACCTCAATGATACATTCTACCGCTTTATTAGAGGTTGCATTCAGATGGGTATGTACCCAGATTGGCCCGAAAAATACTGGACTCCCGTACCTGTTGACTATGTTGCTGCTTTGATAGCCTCTGTTTCCCTAGATCCAAAGCGGACAGGTGGTAATTACAATATTGTTGTCCCTCGGGAAAATGAAATAAGTAATGTGGAGATATTTGAGTTCATTAACGAGTTAGGCTATCCTTTACAAAAAATTTCACCCAAAAACTGGTTGAATGCGCTCTCCACTTTAACACCTGTTAATTCCTTGTATCCTTTGACTTCCTTCTTCCAAGAAAAAGTTTACCAAAACCGGAGCACTATTCTGGAAGTACATCACCGAACTCTTATATTAAAAGTAGATGATACGTTGAATGCCATAAAAGATTATGGCATCCAGTGCCCAACAATAGACAGAGCTTTGATTTATAAATACATGCCTAGCTTTGTTGCTGACACCTCTACAGAAGCCATAAAGGTTCATACACCATTTATAGAAGTTCCTTAGCTTAATTGTATTGGTGCGTTATAGCCTTCTCAAGACTAATATGAGGTTTTAAGAAGGCTCGATATTTCAGTATATAGTTCATAAATTTTGTTACTAAGTTATAGCTAATTGGGGGTATGACAAAATACGTGCAAAATTACCCACGTTGTAAATTTCTGTAATACAGAATCTCAAAACCTTTGATTATTCGAGATTTCAACATCCAACTTTGGTATGTCTTCAGACTAAAACATTCCCAAAAATGATTGCTTATGGGCAAGTTGCAGAAACGGAAAGTTGCAAAGAGGTGATTTTAGCGTCCAAATGAGAATTCTAAACTTATACTGTTTCTGTGGGAAACTGCGCTAAATTGTCTTAATCTCTTATTTTCTGGTGTACTTGGTGCTGTTGGGGGCTTGTTTTTTTTGTAGGCCGGCCTTCATACAAAATTGGTCTGATAAAAACTTACTAAGAAGGGTATTGTAATGCTGACATTTTCTTTTATGCAAAATTACGAAATCAACGAAATTCTCTATGAAGGAGATGATACAGTTATTTATCGTGCCAAATCAAAAATTGACAAACAATCTGTTATCTTAAAAATTCTCAAAGCACAGTATCCATCCTTAGATGCAATTATTAATTTAAAACATGAATACAAAATTACAGAGAATCTTAATTTAGAAAATGTTGTCAAAGTTTTGAGGCTAGAAAACCACGAAAATCGATTAGCACTGGTATTTGAAGATTTTGGTGGACAATCACTTAAACAACTACTTAGCACTAGGAAATTAGAGCTAGATAGTTTTATAAATATTGCATTTCAAATGACACAAGCTCTAGTGTCAGTACATAGTTATCATATCATTCATAAAGACATTAAACCAGGCAATATTATTATTAATCCGGAAACAGGTGTTGTCAAACTTACAGATTTCAGTATAGCCTCACAACTCAATAAAGAAACAACACAATTAGCTAATCCCAAAGAATTAGAAGGTACTTTGGCTTATATGTCTCCAGAACAAACTGGGAGAATGAATCGTACTCTCGACTACCGAAGTGACTTTTATTCTCTGGGTATTACCTTCTATGAAATGCTGACTGGAAAACTACCTTTTCAAAGTGATGACCCCTTGGAATTAATCTACTGCCATATTGCCAAAGAGCCTGTAGAAATTAAGGAATTAAACCCAGAAGTTCCGAATACCATTGCGGCGATTGTTGGAAAACTAATTGCAAAAAATGCTGAAGATCGTTATCAAACAGCAAAAGGACTTTTAGCAGACTTAGAAATTTGTTGGAAAGATTTAAAAACAACAGGCCAAATCATTGACTTTACACCTGGTCGTTTAGATGTTTTGAGCCAGTTGCTGATTCCTCAAAAACTTTATGGTAGAGATTCTCAAATCAATTCTCTTTTGGAGTCTTTTGAACGAGTTAGCCAGGGAAGTCGCGAACTTATATTGGTTTCCGGTTATTCAGGAATTGGGAAATCTTCTGTTGTTAACGAAGTCAATAAACCTATTACTCGCGCTCAAGGTTTCTTCATTAGTGGGAAGTTCGACCAATTTCAACGTAATATGCCCTATGCATCCCTGATTCAAGCTTTTAGTGGATTAATAAGGCAACTCTTGACTGAAAATCTCACTAAACTTGAAGAATGGCGTAGTAAGATTTTAGCGGCTGTAGGCTTTAATGGGCAAGTTATTATTGATGTAATTCCTGAATTAGAATTGATTGTAGGTAAACAACCAAACGTAGCTCAATTAGCAGCATCAGAGTCACAAAACCGCTTCAATCAGGTCTTTAGCGAATTTGTTCGTGTTTTCGCTAAAAAAGAGCATCCTCTAGTCATATTTTTAGATGATTTACAATGGGCAGACTCAGCAACTTTGAAGCTAATGGAACTGCTGATTACTGACATTAACAGCGAATATTTACTTTTAATAGGAGCTTATAGAGATAATGAAGTTAGCTCTGTACATCCATTAATTCAAACATTAGAAGAAATTCAGAAAAACAATATTATTGTTAATAATATTGTTTTACAACCGCTTTTGATAAATGATGTAAAAGATTTAGTTTCTGAGGCATTAAATGAATACTCTGATCAAATAGTAAATTTAGCAGATTTACTTTATAATAAAACGGGTGGTAATCCTTTTTTCTTAACACAGTTACTGTTAGTACTTTACCAAGAAAAATTATTAAAATTTAACTTTTTAACTGGTTCATGGCATTGGAATATCGATGAAATTCAAGCAATAGGTATTACTAATAAGAGTGTAGTAGAACTGGTAGCTAGTAGAATTCAAAACTTACCAGCGAATACACAAAATATACTAAAGTTAGCAGCATGTATAGGCAATAGATTTTCTCTAGATGTTTTGTCAATAGTAAGTGAACAATCTCCTATCAATAGTGCTAATGAGCTTGATTATGCCTTGCACTCTGGGTTAATTTTACCTTTAAATGATGCTTATCGTATACCTTTAGTTTTTGAACAAGAAGATTCAGGTAATTGGACTTTTGATAGTAAAAAAGTCGGTTATAAATTCTTACATGATAGAGTTCAGCAAGCTGCTTATTCTCTAATTCCAGAGGATAAAAAACAGGCAACTCATTTAAAAATAGGTCGGCTACTACTACAGCAGACACCATCTGAATCGCTAGTAGAAAATATTTTAGATATTGTCAACCAGCTTAATTTTGGTTTAGATTTACTTACTCAACAATCTGAAAAAGATGAACTAGCCAAACTGAATCTTATGGCTGGTAAAAAAGCTAAACAAGCTACAGCTTATGAAACTGCGGTCAAATATTTAAATACAGGTTTAGAACTTTTAGCAATAGACAGTTGGCATAAAGACTATACATTAACACTAAATTTGTATGTTGAAACTACAGAAGCAGAGTATCTAATTGGTAATTTTAATCAATCAAAATCATTAGGTGATTCAACCATTAAACAAGCCAAAAATATATTAGATAAGGTGAAGATATATGAGATAAAAATGCTAAGTTATATGGCAGAAAATCAAATGCCAAAAGTTTTAGAAATAGGTGTAGAAGTCCTCAAAGAATTAGGAGTAAAATTACCAAAACAACCAACCACAATAGATGTTATTTTAGCAATAATTCAGACTAAATTAACATTATTAGGTAAACCAATAGAAGACTTAGCTTTCTTGCCAGAAATGTCTGACCCACATAAATTAGCAGCTATGCAAATTTTGTTACAAATTGTACCTGCTGCTAGTCAAGCTGGGTCTCTAATTTTTGTACTTTCTGTATTGGCAATGGTAAGGTTATCTGTTAAATATGGCAAATCGCCTGTTTCAGCTTATGGTTATGTAGCTTACGGTTCAATTTTATCTGATAAGTTCAGTGATTTTGATGCAGGATATAAATTAGGAAAGTTAGCAGTAGAGTCCTTGGCAAATAAGAATGCTAACTCACTGAAAGCAACAGTTTACTTTGTATTTAATGCCACTATTAGATTTTTTAAAGAGCCTGTTAAAGACACAATAGCTTCTCTTGTAGAGGGGATGCATAGTGGACTGGAAATGGGAAACATAGAAAATGCTGGCTATTGTGCGGTAATTGCAGGTTACCATTCATTGCTGTCTGGAGAAAACTTAGAAATTGTAGATAAGAAGATTCTGGGCTACATCAAGTTAATGCAAAAGTTAAAACTTGAAACACTAGCAGCCGCTACAAGTATTTTTAGACAAGCCGCTTTAAATTTACAGGCTATATCATTGAATAAAGCTGCCTTAATTGGCGAAGCTTTTGATGAGAGAACGATGGCGAAAGAAGTAACAAAAAATTATTCTTTTAAAGGATTTTATTATGGATGTAAAACAATTATATGTTATTTATTTAATGAATATGATTTAGCAATAGAAAATGCATTAATAGCAGAAGAAACCCATGCTAATAATGCAGGATTACTAATTTATGTTGCCAATAATTTTTATTATTCTTTAGCTCTTTTAGCTCTCTACAATAATGCCTCAGTAGAAAAACAAAGGCAATATTTAAAACAGGTAGAGTTGAATCAAGCTCAAATGAATAAATGGATGAAACAATCATTGAGTAATTTTAAAAATAAATATGATTTAGTTGAGGCAGAGAAAGCACGAATATTAGGTAAAATCCAAGTAGCAATAGATTTATATGATATTGCTATTGCAGGAGCTAAAGAGAATGGTTATATCCAAGAAGAAGCTTTGGCAAATGAACTAGCAGCAAAATTTTATCTGAATTTGGGTAAAGAGAAGATTGCCAAAATATATATGACTGATGCCTACTATAGCTATATACATTGGGGCGCTATAGCAAAAGTGCAAGATTTGGATGAACGCTACTCTAATCTGATAATTCGTAATGAAGTTATCAAAGATATAGAAATGGATGCAACTAGAACTATTGCTACAACAAAGATTAATCACTTAGACAGTAAAAGCCACAGCAATGGTGTTTTGGATTTAGCGACTGTAGTTAGGTCTTTGCAAGCAATTAGCAGTGAAATAATTATAGATAAATTACTAAATACTCTTTTAGAAATAATTCTAGAAAATGCTGCAGCTCAAAAATGTTGCCTCATGTTAATGAGAGGGAATGAATTGTTTATAGAAGCGATAAAAACTGCAAACAATTCTTCCGTGGTTCGGCAATCTATCTCAGTTAGTGATAGTCAAGATATTCCTATTTCTATCGTTAACTATGTTACTAGAACCCAGGAACCTCTAGTGTTCAATGATGCTATTGCTGAGGCGATTTCCCAATCAGATCCTTACATCCAAGAATCTCAACCAAAATCGATTCTGTGCACTCCTATTTTTTATCATGGTAAATTCATTGGTATCTTGTATTTAGAGAATAAACTGGCGACAGATGCATTTACTAGGGATCGCATTACTATTTTGAATCTGATCACATCCCAAGCTGCTATTTCTTTAGAAAATTCGCGACTTTATCAGCAAGCACAAGACTATGGTAAGCAATTAGAAATTTCTCTCTCTGATCTCAAGCATATGCAATTGCAATTGGTACAGAGTGAAAAAATGTCTACTTTAGGTGGTTTAGTATCAGGAATAGCACATGAAATCAACAACCCAATAGGTTTTATTGCTGGTAACTTAGAACCAGCCACAGAGTACGTCCAAGATTTGCTAGGGTTAATTAGCTTGTATCAAAAGCACTATCCTGAACCTATTGCAGAAATTACCAAAAAAATTAAAGCTATAGATTTAGATTATGTGCGTGAAGACTTACCGAAACTAATTGCTTCAATGCAAGAAGGTATAAATCGCATTTATGACGTGAGTGTCAGCTTGCGTACTTTTTCTCGAGCAGACACTCAGAAAGCAATTACATGTAATATCCATGAAGTCATCGACAGTACGATTTTAATTCTCAAGCACCGTTTAAAAGCCTCAGACAGTCGTCCTGCTATTGACATAGTAAAAAAATATGGCGAACTCCCTCCAGTTCAATGTTTCCCTGGTCAACTTAGTCAGGTGTTTATGAATTTGATAGCCAATGCTATTGATGCTTTGGAAGATTCAAATATGGGACGGAGTATGGATGAAATGAAAGCCCATCCCAATTGTATTACCATAATTACCCAGCCAAGTGAAGACCAGGACAATATTGTGATTCAAATTAAAGATAATGGTCTTGGAATGACAGCAGAAGTCAAACAGAAAATTTTTGACCATTTATTTACTACTAAACCCGTAGGTAAAGGAACGGGGTTAGGATTAGCAATTTGTTATCAGATTGTGGCTGAAAAACATGGTGGAAGAATAGAGTGTATTTCTTCACCGGGAGAAGGCGCTGAATTTATCATTCAGATTCCCATCAAGGTTTTAAAGCAAGTATAAAATCAGATGTATACATACAGCACTTTTGATGTAAGTGAGGTACATCATGAGTAATGAGTAATGAGTAGGAAATTTACTTATTACTCATTACTTTTTTCAATTAGTTGCTGTACCTCATCAACATCGAATCTGCTATAGTTTTAATACCAAAAGGAATTAAGGAACCAAGACACAGGAGACAGATTTAAATCAAATCCTAGCTGTTTTCAACTTGCACAAATTGAGCATCTGGATTTTCAGCCCCTACATTCATGTTAAAGGTTTTTTCCTGCCCTCTAACGTAGGCACAGTAGTTTGCGGTCTTTCAGTGCAAGCAACAGCCCTTGGTTTATTTGCCAAATGGCAGGCTTTGATGCAGGCAAAGTAAAGGGATTATACAAGATTCCCCAAGGGTATGAACCAGTAGCTGCGATCGCACTTCACTATCCAGGCGATCCGCAAACCCCAACAAAGCTTTGTGTTCATTGGTGGTTGGGGATTGGGAAGATCAGGGGGATGTAGACGCGTAGCGGCTACTCTTACGAGAACACTTTCAGCGAACCCACAGGGTGGGAGATGAGGAAACTAATTTTGTAATTATCTGTTCCCTGTTCCCTTTTGGAAATGATCTTTCACCCTTCATCCTTTACTGAATACTTGCAAAAACAAGTTGAATAGCTTTGACTCTCCTATTTTGATCTAGCGCAATACAAGACCAACGCCAGCGTTCTGACATTAAAGGATAAGTCTGCAAGCGGGTTTGATAATAGGTGTTTTGAGGGTTTGCACATATACCAAACAAACCTATATAAACACCTCTTTGGAGATTTATGTTGCCAGCTGATAGTTCTCCAGAATCATCGCGAAAAGCCTCTACACGTGCCCACAAAATCGCTTCTTGTCCCTGCAATCCTCGATTAAGTGCTGCACGATAGGTTGTAGGGAATGCATCACTAACTCTGGGAGAGGCTTGATTCCATAAGTCAGCTGCATTTACAAATGCTTCTTCATGTTGTTCAGGATTGAGTCCTACACGCTTCATTCTCTCGAAGAGGCGGGGAATACGGCTTTTTGTGCGACTGAGACATCCAGCATCTGCATTTGCCAGATTAGAACCACCTCTTCCTTGATCCGAACACCAACCTCTATTTATCAAGCCGTTACCTGGATCAATATTTTGAAAATAGTTCTTGGTTTTGCTGCCATCAATCTGACAATTGCCCTCGGCTACACAAATAGCCAGTACTCCAACAGAAGAATTATTGGCAAATAGAGAGTCGAGTCTTCCAGAATATGAGGCGCTAATTCCTGAAATAAACCCGACACCACTAGAAAGTAAGTTAATACTAGGTGCGCTGGCGATAAAAGTACCAACAATGGTTAACAATAGGGTGCTGAGTAAATCCCAAACAATCCCTAATAACGGACGGTTCATTCTGACATTAATTACCTATCTTAACAACAAAGAAAAGATTAATTTTTGATTGCTTACCTCCATTTGTAAAGAAAAGTAAATGGCAAATATCACATTACTTATAAACAAAAAAATCTATTTAAACAACAGTGGCAAAACACCCCAAAAAGTAAAAAATATAAATCGCTTTCAGCCTCTACTGAGGCAGAATAAGCATTTTCACGCTATAACTAAGTCAGTAAAAATAGAGAAAATAGTTACTTTGTTTATCAATAATTTCTCGTATACCAAAAGATATCAGCAAATTTATATCTATTGATTGTTGTATTTTTTATATTTACTGATTATTTTTTACATCCAGCTATTTTCAGGAAATATTGAAATAATCCCTTATATTGAAGCTATTTCTAATAATATTTGTCAAAATAGAACGTACTGCGAAAGAATCTTTTACAAGCAGTCTCATTTCTATCGCAATACATAAAGGTAAAAGTATCATGCAGACAAATTTAGAAGTAGTTCAAGCTGCTGTCACTGCCGATCAAAATGGCACTAAAACTTTGCAACAAGCGATTTTAGAAGCTATTAATGAAGCCCGTTCTACCTGCGATCGCAACGGCAGTGATTCTACTAATTGCACTGTAGCATGGGAAATTGTCGAAGAATTGCAAGCTGAAAAAGCTCATCAACAACAAGCTAAAAAACGCAAAACCTTTTTAGAAAGTTACTGCGAACAACATCCAGAAGCAATCGAGTGCTTGATATACGACGTGTAGGAAGGGTCAAGGGTCAAGGGTCAAAAGTTGCAGAGACGCGATTAATCGCGTCTGTACTCAAAAGTCAAAACTTATTTTGCCGTTTTCCCTGTTGTCTTCCCAATCACCAATCACTAATCCCCAGTCCCCAGTCCCCCTATTCCCTCAAATCAGCCACAGCTGATTTAGTGATTTGCTGAATTGCTTCTAAATCTGGCGATGGTGTTTCGCTGTCCATTCTCAACCATAAAAGATATTCGATATTTCCTGCTGGCCCAGTAATGGGTGACCAAGTTAAGCCTTGGTATTTCCATCCTAATGCTTGAGCTGCTTGCAACACTTGGAAAATCGCGTCTGCTTGGTCGTTTGGATCGCGCACCACGCCTTTTTTGCCTACACGGGATTTGCCAACTTCAAATTGAGGCTTGACTAATAATACTGCTTCACGGGGTGGTTGAGTGAGTTGCCACAAGGCGGGCAAAATTTTAGCTAGGGAAATAAACGATACATCTACGACTGCTAAATCAGGTATAGGGTCAGCCTCAGCGTACAATTGCTCTGGTTGTAGCTGGCGTAAGTTGGTGCGTTCTCGCAAAATCACTCGCGAGTCATTTCGCAATCGCCAGTCAACTTGTCCATAACCAACATCAATGCCGTAAACTAATTTGGCTCCAGCTTGTAGCAGACAATCGGTAAAGCCACCTGTGGAAATCCCCCCATCTATACAAATGCGCCCTTCAACAGGAATGGCAAAGCTTTCTAAGGCTTTAACTAGTTTCTCGCCACCTCTGGAAACAAACCGCGATCGCTCTTTAATCTGAATATGAGATGTAATATCTATTTCTGTGCCAGGCTTGTCAACAACCTGCTGATTCACGCTAACTTCTCCCGCCTGGATGAGTCGCTGTGCTAAGGCGCGAGAACTACATAAACCTAATTCTACTAAGAGTGTGTCGAGTCGTTGTTTAGCCAAATAATCAACTAGATGAGCGTGAGCATTTTCACTTTAGCCTAAGAACTAATGATTTTTAAACTCCCTGTCAAGGGAGTTAATTGTTAGTCAATAGCGCGCTTAATTTCTTTAAACATAAGCCTGAGTCCGTAAGCAGCAGTTTGACTGATGATTAAATTGCCAAAACCGCGTTTAATTTCCCGTTCCTTTACAGATGAGGTTTTACCAGCAAGCGATTGGTCAAGTGACAACTGCATATTTTGCAGTGTCAAATTGAGAATTGCTTCAATCTGTGGTTGTTGGTCTTTGGGAAGCATGGGTAGTAAGGATTCCTTAAGCGATCGCCTAAGTTCATCCATTGCTTTTTTCTGGGTTCTGCTAAGTGCTTTTTGTTTCCACAGTTCCGGGTTGTCTTGAAACTGGGATTTACGCTGATCGTAAAAATCACCTAACTTCTGTCCCATCTCGTTTTTCGGTCTGGCGTGGTGTGGAGCAATGCGGTTAAATACCCACAGGTATAGCTGCGCTCTACAAAATCTTGACCCACCAGTTTTGTAAGCTTCCTTATCACCGGATGATTCCTCATCTTTGGCCATGCCCAGCCGCCGCTTGAATCTCCCAAGTGATTCAAACTTTGTGATTGGGTAAATTTGGGAAATAAACAGAGCTTGTTGTCTGTCGCCAATTCCAAACTGAGTCATTACTTTGCGGTAAGGCATAAATTCAGGAGCATTAAGCAGTTCCAGAATTTCAGCTACCATCTTGTTTTCCCAGTCACGTAAATCACACAGCAAGTTTGCCAGGGTACGGGTAAAATCGGAAATTCCGACTCCGTACTTTGGAGCGATGGATTTAGAATAAAGCCGATCGTAATAACTGGATTTACGCTGAGTATTCCTTTCTCGCCCGGCTAGCCATGCCCACAAGGGAACCATACCATCTTCACCAGGTTTACTAGCAGATAAAGCGGCTTCAGGAAATTCCTTAGCTAACTGTTGGCGAATGCGGTTAATTGGTGGTGATTGTATGCGGTTAATAGACTGCAATTGCAACCACAATTCTCTTAACCTTGCCACATTTCCAGCATTGAAATGTAAGAAGAACTCATCATTATGCCAGTGTATGAAAGCATACAAAGCTAATGCAGCTGCATCTGCTTGGTCGTTCTTATCAGGTAGTTTATTTTGCTTCCTGAAATGTTTAACTTCAGCATGACCAACCCAACGAACTTCTATATTTTCCATGCTGCAAATATGCGCCCAAATCCAACTGTAATGTATTCCAGTAGGTTCAAGGATAATTGCATCTGGTTTGAGTTCTAACAGTGCGTTAACGCCCGTGATATGAGCCTTAAAAGTTAAAGGGTCATTATCCTTTGGGCGGCGATGCTTTCTGAAGTATTCCCGAAAGTTTTTTGGAAGATTTTCTTCAGTATTAATCAACCAACTGACGACGCTATTTTTACATACGTCTAAGCCTAATATTCTCATTTCAAGGTTCAGTAATTGGTGATTTTTTTGCAGCAAGAACTGTGCTAAAATGAGTCACGAATCACCCAAATTAGTGTAAACAATTCACTTTTAAACTCAAGCACAGTGGAAATAATTAACAGCAGTGGATTCATGAAAATGCGAAACCTTTAAGGTCATTTCTATTGAAAAATCCGTGCTGCTGTTGTTATTTCCCTCTGGTAAACCAGAGGCGAGTTGAATTGCGCGACTCAACCCGCGACGGTAGCTTTTTTGCTACCGTTTCGGCTACTGAGTCAAGGTAGCCATCATCAGGCGGATTTAATAACCATCTTCGTCATCTTCGTCATAATCATCATCTTCGTCATCTTCAGTGGTCACAACTTCAGATTCAACTGTGACAGCACTGAGAAGATTACGAAACTGAGGCATTGAAGGTGCATCAGGGTTTAATCCTTGAGTTTTTAAGAATTCAGCCGTGGCATCCCATTCTTTGCGTAGTTTATTTAATCTGTCTTCCAAATTTTGCACTTCACGAGCGATTTTAGTTCTCTCGTCGTATAATTCAACAGCTTTTCTACCGACAATCTTTTTAGCACGTTCTCTCAAGTTAATGACAGTTTCTTCAAGGGAGTCATTGTCATATAATTCGACAGAAAAACCGATTCTCTCATTACTGTAATTACCAGTTGAGATAAGAAAGTGTGCATGAATTGTTTTGATTTTCATTTTTCTTCCTCCTCAAGGTCAAACTGAATTTCATTCAATTCATAGATTGCATGAGAAATTAATTCATCGCAATCTGCATTAATAGCAGTATTTTCCTCTTCTTGTTTACTCATGAGCGTTAAAGCTTGTTCAATTTTGGCTTTAGCTCTCATGCATCTATGCCAGATAATGTAGTAATCCCATGCTGCATCTGGGGTGTAATTCGGAATATCAGAATTTGTCATGTTTCATCCTCTTGAGTTGTATCGCAGTTGCGACAACTCCATGTGCTGATATAGTCAAGCCAGCAAAGTTGTTGACCACAATCTGGACAGAGATAATCGCTCATATCTCCCCATAAGACCATTTCTAAATGACCGGGTAGTGGTTGGATAAATTGTGGTGCTGGTAGATAAGAAAAGTCACGCATAATTTAATTACCAAGCATCTTCTGAACCAGCAGATGTTTCTGGATTTGGGGATGTAGTTTTAGTTATCCCTTGGTCTATCTGCTGTTTTATTTCCTGTTTAAGTTCATGCAATTGTTGCTTAAGGCTACTGATTTCTGCTTCATATTGTTTAGCAGCATTCTCTCTGATTTTTCGCTCTACTGTTTCCATAAGAGCGGAAGTTTCAGAGTCTATATCATCATCTGGATGCAGTTCTGCAAACATTTCTAAGCGTTTACTTTCGTAATTGCCCAGGTTAAGCACGCGCTGATAACTGATAGTTTTGATTTCCATAGGTTAAACTTCAACTTGAGCGTGGGCGAAAACTAGTTTAAGTTGCAATTGGGGTACATACTTACCCATGAAGTTTAAGTAATGTTCTGCGTCTCCACGAGTTCCAAATCCTTCATGAAAAACCCATTTACCAGATGGGTTTTCTTGTCTCATTACTTGCCAGGGTAGATATTGCTTTTCAAGTTTGTTCATAGTCATTGGTCAAAAAGTTTATTGGTCAAAGAAAAGCCAGCAACCAGTGCTGCTGGCTGGACATCATGGTTAGTAAATCTGTGACGGACGTAAAATCACGTTTTTTCTTATACGTAACCTCCTTAACGAAACGATTAAGCTTTGGGTGGGCGGGGTGTAGCGATATGTCGCCCATTTTGATTTCTGACGATCACCAAATCTGCACGGGGTGCTAGTGGTAAATTTCGCGGCGGGCGCTGCGGGGTAATTTTTTTTCTGGTGATTTTCCCCATCAGTTCTTGTGGCATTTCTGATGGCAGTAGATTTTCATCATGTTGAAGATATTCATGCATATCTCGCTCAACAGCACGCGCCAATCTAGGACGCGATCGCAAAAGCATGGCGTTTGTTCTGTCCAGCATTTCGGTGAGAATTTTCACCTGAGTTTTGAGTTGCTCAATTTCTGCTTCTAGTTGGCGAATGCGTTTTTTTCTGGTTACATACTTTGTTTTGGGTTGATTCATGCGCGTTGTTCCTGGCGCTGATCGTCTAAATAAGCCGGCTCAAGCCCATATTTTGCAGCTAGGTATAAAACGCTTTCAGGAAAACTCATACCACTGAGCATGGCTAGCAACAAGCAATTGCCTTTGATAACGCCTTTGTTCCAAGTGACTGAAAGTCGTTTGTCTACAAAATGAAGCTCATCTCGGAAATAGCCATATAACCAGTCTGAAGATTCAAATAGCCTGTCAGTGCATCCCGAAGGATATTCATAACAGCCATCGTGAATATAAGCAGCAAAGCTGTTATTCCCGTAAACTTCAATGAATCCGGGTAATCTGTCTGATAAATCTGCTAAGACTTCAGAAACTATGGCGACTTCTTTGATTTTTTCAATAAAAAATGGATGTAATCTTTTCATTTTTCAAGTTACATATTTTTCCTCTTTCATAAATAAAGTGCCAGCGCTGGCGGGGTTTTGCGCGCTTTTGTCTTGAAAACTGCTATCCATCACTAACTACACAGTAATTAGCAATTTCATGCGTGCATCTGTGCGTGAGCCATTACCTACACGCCAGCCTCTACGGGATTTTCACCCAGGTCTTATACCCACAGTCCACCGTGTCACCACGTCGGCAATTAGCCCTTGGCTGTTGTGGAATGCCTTACTAAGGTCTTTTACAGATTGCAGCTGCAATACAAATGCACGTCATCAGCTTTGACTAAGCTGCGACTAATACAAGACAACACCAATTCATCTCTCCCAAGTTCAGCCACTACTACACAGGACACTGTTAGCCTGAATCACCCTTCATCGGTTTTCAACGGCTATTGCATTAAGAGTGCTACTTTCCTGGTTTTGCTTTGACTATCTAGGTGAGAGACTTTTGGAACCAGCCAAAATACCTGTTTCTTTGCCGAGACTGATATCGGCTGGTGTTTTTTTGTCGTTCAACATGAATGATACGTCCTGCCATGCCTACTGTCAAGACGTTTCATTCATGAACTTTACGTCTATGATAGAAGATAACCAACAAGAACAGGAAAAGTCTCCCTTGAGGCTACTAAGAGAAGAAGCAGGACTAACACGTCCTCAAGTTAAGCAAATAATAGGTGTTTCAGAAAGGCGACAAGCTGACTGGGAATCTGGGAAAGCTATGCCAAGTGCTGAAAACATCGCATCATTATGCCGATTGTACAAAGTGTCTTTAAAGACTATGTTCAAATCGCTAGGGATTGATGTGTCTAGCATTCCTAATGATGAATAACTGATGAGAAACACGCCACAGTGCCAACTGTGGCGGCAGATTAACCTAAGCTCATTATGACGAAATCAGGTGATCCAGGTACAGCCTACCAACTGACATTATTTGCCCTGGAAGCTGTGGCGACGGCTGCCCCCACAACTCATGATCGTGATAAAGTTGACCATCAACTAACCTGTCATAAGGTAGATAATTCCGCTTCCGCTCCTGGCTTACCACTTGCCCAGGAGCATTTTACTGTTCCAGAACAACAAACTGGGGATGCTGCTGTTCTGGAACAGGATACACAGGAAGCTTTACCAATAGTTGAATACTTGGAGAAAATCGCGGGCGTTGTTCTGGAACGTGATACCAAAAATGCTGTTCCAGAACATACTCAATGGGTGGAAGAGTACAGACCATCAACTCGTAAAGGTCATTTGTACTACCGCTACTGCTATAAGCAAAGCCGGAAGATTAAGCATATTCATATACCCGGCGGGAATACGCGATCGCACTTGGCCCAAAATCGAAAGTCGCAAGTTGAAATTGCGATCGCATCTGGTAACTCGCCGGGGGAAATTAGGAAGCTGATTTCTTCTTGGAAATGCGATCGCACTCCAAGAAGCGCCGGAACTCATTGAAAATTTCCCAGCGTACACCAGCAGTCATTTCACTTTCATGATTAATGGGGCGGGAGTATTGCCGACGCTTAATTTTTAAAAACTCGGTGATTAATTGCTCTACTGGGTCAACGCCTAAATCTACAGTCCTGGCGTAATCCATAATCGGCTGTTCCAGAACAATCGGAACCCGAATTGTCTTAGTTTCACCACTGCGCCAACTGCTACCAGTTGGCCAACTGCTGCTAGTTCTTCCGCCCATAACTTAAACTGCCGTGTGACACGGCAATTTTACCTCATCTCCCTTATCCCCAGTCCCCAGTCCCCATTACCCATTACCCAATGCCCAATTGCCAGCTGGCAAGTTACTCTACTCATCTAGTGTCAAGCATTCTCAATAAGTAAACAGTTGGCGATCGCCAAACCTAGAGGCCCGCGACCAGGGGTGAAAGTATTGATTTTTCGTGGTAATTTCTTTGTAGAGTGCTTAAAAGCAAAAATATTATTGCGATTCAGTATCATTTAGTTGCTAAAACATGAAAAATGCGATCGCAAAAAAAACTTGAGTAGGGTACAACTCAAAATGCGATCGCACAACAACAATGAGCAGCTAGTTCCCTAGCCAGTCATGGGTCAATCCTAAGCGATGGGGGGAGTAGTTCAGCCATCTCCAGCAATTTGTCGCATTCTTCCCAAGCTTTATCAGCAATGCCTTGTAGCGATTTAGCCAAAACTTCCGGGTTATCCATTTCACCGCTCAGGATTTGGCCAATTAGATAGCCAAGGGAGAGTACAAAGTCAGTTTTGTTAATCATAGAGTTGCGATCGCTCCTTTGATTTCATCAATGTCTACTTCCAAATAAGGGTCAAGCCCTTTGTTGTCTCTATGTCCGGTGATGCGGCGAATAATTGCTTTATCCGTACCATTTTTACGAAGTTTATTTACCAAGCTACGCCGGGTAGTGTGAGTTGAGATTCCTTTTGTCCCCAGCCCAGCCGCCTCAGTTGCCCGCCGGAGGATGTCATAGGCATTGCGCCAGGTAATCGGCTTTGTGCCACACCGCGACGGAAACAGCCAAACCGTATTAGAGGAGTAATCAAATTTTGACAGCGATTCTCTCAGGTTCTCATGTACTGGGATTTCCACCGTATCCGCAGTTCCATCGGGCCTGTGCTTACGAATAATCGCCGGAAAAACCAAAACTTCTTTGGGGCGGCCATTGCGATCGTAAACATCACTCACCCTCAACTGGAGGAGAGCGCCCCACCGCTCGCCAGTGTACCAAGCCAAATCAAGCAGAAGTTTATACCTGTCAGTTTTAATTTGTTTTCGGATTTTTACAAAATCAGCATCATTAATTACTGCCGCTTTACCGGATCTGTTATTTTTAGGCATACAACAATTAGATTTTGAATATTCCGCTTTTACCCAAAAAAAAGGTGAAAGCGGAATTTTGTGTATAAGTACTATTAGTAAATATTTGCTCAATCCTAAGCGCTGCAATAGTTCCGCGTCCTCAGTGAATATTCCACTTCTACATAAAAGTGGAAGATTTACTATTTTTTATGCTGCTATTACAACGGATTTATTCACTTCAAAAAATCCGACATGGCAGAACCAACTTTACAGCAAGTTTTCGGTGCAGGTGCTACACAAGACGCAACGAGTATCACAATACTAAAAGCAGATTTAGTTAGTACTGGTTTTACCTCTGCTACTTCTAATCGTGCCGAGCAAATTTTTGTAGCCATATTGCTTAAAGCTGACGATTATCTTAATGAAACAAATCAGGGAACAGATAACGATATTCAAGTAACTATTGCTGATAGTGGATATCCTTCAATTGTTACTAGGAACAACGCACAGTACAGGCAAACAACCTACAACGTTAATCTTCAAAAAGCCGACTCAGGGTCAACCGTAGATCCAAACGATTACTAAAATGGCAATTGCGACTAGAACCGATAGCAGTTTGAGTGCAACGGTTACTCAAACAACATTAGTAAATGCTCTTAAAACTGCTTTTACTAATGCTGGATACAGTTCCCCAATATCTGATTACACATCAGGAACAGATAGAATACTTGTCTATCAATGGGATGTTGATAATACAAAGGTACAGGGTATTAATTACTTGCGAGTAAGAATATCAAATACCCTTATTATTTATCAGCAACTATATACGACTTGGAACACTGGCACTAATACAGGTACAAATAGTAGTAGTGAAGTAACCTACACTACGCTAGCAGCAACAAATACTATCGGTTTTGTCTCACTTAATGGCAGTACAGAATATAAACTTGTGCTGATTACACAGGGTACAACTTTTATTCCATTGGGGTTATTAGTACCTGCAAATAAACCTGATTGGTGGGATTTAAACAATTGGAGTTATGGTTTTATCTTTCTCACTAGTACTATGCAAACATTACGAACTAGTAATGCAAACCCATACTCTAATACTGATTTTGATTACCTTACTAATACTACTAGAATTGCTAACGTCAACGGCCAAACAAATCGACGTGATATTTTTTCTGGCTTAGTTCTACTATCGCAATCAAATCAAGGTAGCGCTGGTAGAACTTCTGATGATGTTGGTCAATACTGCGGTAATGGTAGCGCTAGGTATGATACGGCACCCGTTTTCGGAACATCACAGCAATACCTTGTTGTTGTGAATGCCGCTAGTGGAATAATTATCAGGACGGCATGAATCGCACTGTTTCTCCTAACGTGAAATTCTCACAACTTAGCACAGTAACAACGAAGGTATTACCACCTAATTTATCTACAGTGCTAACTATTTCCTCGTCTCAGAAACTTTCCTATTCACCAGTTTTGAAATATGCCAACAATAGCGGAATATCTAGCAATATTATTGGGGTCTTGCCTCGTAATTACCCTACTACTTATTTTGTATTTTTTGGTGATGATTTTGTCCAAACCGCTACTCAAATAAAGATACAAAAAAGTGCTTTATTGGGCTTAACACTGACTAACAATAATCGTGCTGAATCATTATTTGTTGGTTTGCTTGCAAGACTTATTAACTATACCGCTAGCGATACAGTCGGTAATGTCACTGCTAACCTATGGGGGGTTAATTTCACCGAGAATAAGCGAATTACCACAATAGAAATAGATTTATACAATCAGCTATCACTCACTAATGGATATGAAACACCAGACCTTACAACCACTGTTACACCAGGAAGTTACTAATTATGAGTTATTGCAAAGCAGGTGATAAACCGACAGTAAGGTATAAATTTGGAACTGGTAATGAAAAAACTTTTAAAAGCCCGTATGCACCTATAGAAGTAATTACTAAAAATACTCCTGTTGATGCTACTAGTAATTACAATCAGCAAGGTTTTAGGATAGGACTAAGTAGCATTAATGCAGGGAATATTGGGCTAATTATTACAGATTATAAATTTGTAACAGCCCAAGGCATACTTTGCTTTATTTGGAAAGCTTGCGGTGAGTATTCTTGGGGTACTGGTTCCAGTTGTCCAGCAGGTTCTATTGAATTAGCCGCAGGTTGTCCAGCGCATTTAGTGACTGCTTATAGTGCTAGTTTTTACGAATTTAATACCAATGTAAAATGCCCATCACCGAACGTTGATAAAAGTTCGATTGAGGTTAGATATAACGGCTTGACAATCTTTCAAGACCAAGGCAATGGAACAGTAACTTTTGATGTGCAATGCTCTAATTGTCCCGATGGTCAGTGTGAATGCAAAACCTCAGAATACCCTGGATACTGTTGCAGTGATTGCAATTCATTGACGGGTGAGATAGCAACAATAAAAAGCGCTGTCAAAGTTTTAAACAGTAAGGGTAGTGTGTCTCATGTCTAGCGAATGTACACAGTTGAAAGCAGAAATTGCCGCATTGAGACAAGAAGTAGCAAAGTTAAGAACGATTGACGAGAACGCTATTATTACTGCTGCTGTAAAAAAATCTGAAGCTTCCATTGTTCCTCAAATAGCGCCAGCAGTAGCAGCAGGTTTAACGATTGCTTATAACAAATTGGAACCGCAAATTAATAGCGCAGCGAGTAAAGCTAAAGACGCACTAGAAAGAACATTCAAGAATGAATCAGCTATCACTAATAATGAAAAAAATACTCTAGAAGCTAAGAAATTAGCAGAGAAAGGAATATCGGAAGCGGTAGAAGCAAAACGCATCGGCAATGAAGCCAAAGGAGAATCAACAAGTGCAAGTAGGGAAGCAAAGACAGCTAGTGATGCTGCTAAAAAAGCTGATGCGACTGCTACAGGAGCTAAACAACGTCTAGATGTTGCGGAGCCTAAAATATTTTCAGCAGATGAACGCTCTAAAATTGCTGAGACACAAGCAAAGCTAGCTAGAAAACAGGCACAAGAAACAGCAGGAGACTTAAAGCTAGTAGAGGGTGTTGCTAATCAGGCGGATTTAAAAGCAGGTAAAGCTATTAATAAATCAACTGATGCTATTAGTGATGCTGCAAAAGCTATTAAAGCCTCTGGTGATGCAGCTAGCGAAGCAAGAGATGCAAAGGGATTAATTGATGGAGTCAAGAAAACTTTAGGTGGACTAGGGGAAAAAATAGAGAAAGCTGAAAAATTAGCAGGTACAGCGATTGTTAATGCTGCTAAAGCTGTAGGTATTAGTGAGAACGCATTAAAAGCAGTTGCCAAATGGGGAGGAAGAATTTTAGAAATTCTTGGTGTAGTAGCAAATATTCTTACCCTTATTGAGCAGATAGCAGTACTTGAAACATTAGGCGCAAGAATTGACGCAGTAGAAAGGGGTTTGGATGCATTAGGAAATAGTGTAAGCGGTGTATTGGGTACACTTTTTACCTTAAAAAGAAGAATTGAAGCAGTAGCCGGGACGGTTCCACCAGTTCGAGAGTTAGCTGACCAAGCAAGAATTGAAGCACTTAACGCGAGTAACCAAATACCTAAGATTAGGGAAGCTGCAAACAGTGCTTTAGGGATTGCTACTAATGCATTTCAGAAAGCGGTATCAGCACAAGGTACAGCTAATACTGCGGTTACTGTTGCTAGTGGTGCGAGTAGTGCAGCTAAAAAAGCTCAGGCTGATGCACTAAGGGCACAGGCAAAAGCTGAATTGGCTGATCAAAATGCCGGACTAGCCAGAAAAATTGGACAACAAGCCCTAAATATTGGTGGTAAAGCATTAGATTTGGGCGGTAAAGCCTTAACAACAGCACTCACAGCTATTGCGATCGCCCAACTAGTCAAAGGATTGCGGGGACTTCCTGGCCCGCGTGGACTTCAAGGACTACCCGGACTAAGAGGCCCTAGAGGTTTTACAGGATTGCAAGGGGCACAAGGCATTCCTGGTAGAGATGGCGTGACAGCCGTTGTACAAGTGCAAGTACCAGGACAGCCAGGGCCGCAAGGGCCACCAGGCCCACGGGGGGACATTGGCATTGGCAGAGATGGTAGACCAGGAATTAATGGAAGGGATGGGAAAGACATGAACCCAGTAGACTTGGCAGAAATTAAAGCTCAACTTCGAGTCATAAACGCACAAACTACGGCTAATTTAGCCCTAACAAATTCAGCCAATAGTAAATTAGGCAGTCCTGGGGCGGGTGGAATTTCAGGAATGCTTACAAGATTTCAAAATGCTTTTGACAAATTCGACCAGTGGAGTAAAAAAACTCAGCTTTACTCATTAATCACAATGTTTATTACTTTGCACAATGCCATGATGCTTAGTAATAATTTGGGTCAAACTTTAATTTCAATTGTTAATACTGGACTGCAAACAATCGGACTTAAAGACAGTAAAGACCAACCCTATGATGTGGGTAGCATAATTTCTAGCACCTTTGAAAACATGATTAAAGGTGTAATTGGTGAGGAAAATTATCAAACACTTTCACAAGATTGGGCATTAGCTAACAGAATTTACCAAGCCACCGCAAATTTAATCAATCAAGTTTGGAATTTAGCCAACACGGTTACATCTGCACTTGAGATGATTGCTAGCTGGAATAATAAAGTTGGCAATGCACTAAGAAAATGGGGTGTTGTTGGTGGCAATGCATACTCTTGGATGCCAGAAAATCCTTCATTCCAGGATTCAAAATTAATTCGGGGATTAAATTTAGCTAACGAAGCTGCAAATACAGTCCAAGCTGTTGTTCAAGTTCCGCTTGATGTTATAACCCAAGTTCAAGATATCCAGCAAGCAAGAATCGAATTACAAAATTCAGCAACTCAAACGTCAGTAACTAACAATGGACAAACCATACCACCTTTAAGTGGTGTCCCAGTAGGAGAAGCCTCCAAAGTTAAAGAGACTGCTGATGCCAATAAATTAGTAAGTGCTGGATTAATTACAGACATTACAGACCAATTCAATGCTAATGAATAATTAAATATGGCGTTACCTGAAGGTTTTTCTCCATTTGAACATTTACAAGATATGATTCGCCTCAATCACAACAAAATAGTTAGAAGCTATTTTAGTGATGTAGGTGATGATGATTGGGTTCCAGAGATAACATCAACTAGAGGAGCATTGCGTACAGCTTGCACAATGCTTGATTCAGATACAGCCGATATGACGTTAATGAGGTTATATTTCCTCTACGATGTTTTGGGCTATGCTCGGTCAAATTTAGCAGTGTTTTATGGTAGTCATGATAGTGTTGAGGCTCCAGTAACAGGACATCCTAAAGTATGTTTTTATTTCTCTCAAGATGCTGAATCTGTTGCTCAAGGTAAACAGAAACTTGACGCTGAATATAGCTTTCGATTGGTTGATGAAACTCAAAGTACTATTACTGAAACAAAAGCTAGAACATTAGCTACAGAAATTAAAAACTTATTTATAAGTGCTAGACAAGGAATAGTACTAACTAAAAGTAAAACCCAGTATTTATATTTCCATAAAGAGCGTGGTTATCGCTTACGAATTTATGGCAATACAGAAGCTGATGCTGTAGATATTATTCAAAAATTACTACAATTAACTAACACTACTTATGACCAAGATAGATTGACAGTAGCAGTTCCTAAACGCTCAAATACTGCTACCCCAGAGACACAAGTTGTCTATGGTAAATCTACCAAAAAGAAACAATTCCGACCGACAGCAAATGTTCGTTTTAGATATGCTTATATGGAAATACCAGGTAAGCCCATTCCAGTTTTTTTAGTAGATACTACATTCCGTTATGGTGGCTTAGTTGCAATCTGAGCAAAATTTATATCATCACTCTTGGATCTAAGGAATCTTTAAAAGTTTCCTAAAACCCAGAACGTCTGTATCCGTTGATATAACTGGTTTACAGACTTTTTTGATTATTTATTATGGCTTCAAGAGTTCGTGGTGTTGAAAATGCGCCTCATGTAGTTGGTTCCGGGACTAATGCAGTATTGCTTGTACTACCCGATGTCTATGAAGGAATTGGCACTTCCTTAGGGGTCACTAAAATTACTGGAGATGCTCCGGCGGGAGTCCCCTCAACTACAGTTGGTCGAGCAATTGCTGAAGGTTTATGTCGCAAGATAAAAGTTTCATATATTGATGGTACAAAGCGTAAGACTGCCACCTTAATTGTTAGTGCAGACAAAGCTCCTCAAGCGCGTGCCACTCTTACGGGTAAAACTTACAGAACAAAAGTTATTCGCACCGCATACTATCCCACCAGTATTACTCTGGGTTAATTCTTTTCATCTTTTTGCATATAGGAAACTAAATAAAAAATGGCAAAGTTAACAAGACTCGTTGCAACCATTGGTACTGTCAAATATCCATTTAAAGGTACTTCTGGTTTATATGTTGGAGCCAACGCTACTTCTACTGGAATTGAATCACTAGATGAGGCAGACCTTGATTTACCAGATTATCCGGTTAAAGAATTACTTTTAAAAGGTATTCTTCGCAGGGTGAGTGCAACTGTCTTAAATTCAAGTACCAATAAAAGAACTACACTAAAACTACTCGTTGCTAAAGATAAACTAGCTACAGCTTTAGACGATTTAATTGATAATACCGTTACGATTCCTGGCGGAACTTCTGGTGTTATTAAATCAGTCGGCTTTGCCCGTCGTGTAGTTTCCCGTGGCTAATTGGAATTTAATAGGGGAATTAACTGTTACAAATTTGTGGCAACAGTTCCCCTCGACTTTTGGTGATACTTTTCGGGTCACAACCACAATTTTAAATCAAGACGATTGGCACAAGTGGAAATTTAGAAGCGCTGCTTATCTTCGATTTATTTATGGTGATGGCAGTGCTTCTGTTAAGTACTACATTAGGGTGTTAGATGTCCCAACTGTTTATGTTTGTGCTATTCCTGATGATTTGAGAAATCCAGCTTACAGTTTGCGAACACCAGAAATTATTAGGGCTTCTAGATATCTACCAATTACGCCTAATAATAATTTTGCACAGTGGAAGCTTAAGCTTGAAAAAATAACTGATTAATTAATATGAAACAACACCTAGACACAATCGTGAGTATTTGTGCTTTGGTGGGTATTATTTGGCGAATAGCTGAATTAAAATCAAAAATTTATTCAGCTATTGAAGACTTGCGCGACGAAACCGAGAAAACAACTTCCCGGATTGAACATAAATTAGATATTCATCTCACCGAATATGGTGAGAAAAAGATGTTTACTGAGTACTTGTTGCATAATCTTGATGCCAAGATTGAGCATAAATTTAAACGATTGGCTAACTGGGTAAGACAGATTGGCGGATTCCTGAATAAACAATCGGACTTTCAGATCCGTGACGATGAGTACTAAGGTACTAATGCTACTCTCTGGGGATTCTATTGTGCCGGATTTGGGACTTCCAAGGAATAAATTACTCAATTCCGGCATCGACTATTGTTTTGAAAATGGGCATTGGGCATTGGGCATTGGGCATTGGTAATTTATTCTCCCCCTGCTCCCTGCCCCCCTGCCTCAACAGAAAATCTTCTTAAGTGAACCGTATTGGCTTCTAACTTAGGAACCTATAATTCTGTCAAAATTACCAAGGTGAGCATAAAACGTAATTATAATTACAAGGTTACATAAATAGGAACAGAACATGGCTAAAACAACTTCTTTCGCGATTCTGGCATCTGTTCCGGAGATGCATTTGCTGTCTGCATTAGACACAATGGAGAAGCTGGAAAGTGAACTCAGCGATGAAATCATCAAAGTCGCTTTCGGTAGCATGGCTTTTGAAGTTTTCCGCAAAGCGGATGAATTACGTGGAGAAAAGACGGTAGAGGTATTAATTTATGCTTCTGACCGTGCGGATCAACCTCTGAACTCAGAAGTCTCTTGGGGAGGTTTATATATTGGTCATGCAAATTCTCGCAATGGCAGATATGCAGGTAAATCGAAGTTTCTGCCGCCATCGACTACAGCCGATAAACCCCGGTGGGCGGTTTTTTGGGAAATTCAAGAGTTAACAAAGCTTAAGACTCCAATTGCGATCGCGGCTTTTAAACCTTTAGGTAAAAAAACTAACCTTGTTTCGCGTTTTATCCCTGAGGAGCCAATGCTAATCGAATATTACTAATTTTTGTTACTGAATATGACTGTGAACTGCTGAGGAGGGTTTGTGAATTAATATGAAGCGATCGCCTCTGAACAGATAAAGTCATATTCACAGTTGAGGGCATATTCCTCAAAATTTTTAGCACAATTGCTCATTGACAAATAAAGAATTATTTAAATCTTTTACCAAGATTATGGATTCACTGAAGGGATGTAAATCAAACTTAGAAAATATTAAATTTTATTTTTAAGTTGATAATTTATCGTATTTTATGCATTAGCAAAAAACGAACTGCTAAAGGAATGTAGATTAAATAAAATGCAAAACTTTTGATGTAAAGTGCCAAGTGCGAAATCGTCACCTCATGACCCCAGATTGTTGATTAATCAGTTACCTATCGCACCCTACAAATATTGCAGGTTATTTAACCCACATTCCTCAATTTAGCTGCCTCCAAAGGAGGTTTGTTGTTGATATTTTTAGGGGTTGGACATTTGTCCTGCCCCAAATATCTAGATGTTGTTTTCGCTTAATTCACGACTGATATGGTCAAAAGGTTCATCTACAAAAGCGGTATTAGTGACACCTGCTGCTGCTACTTGTGCCTTGACAATTTCCTTCATAATCTGCACACCACGTACTGTAGGGCCGATGGGAACTCCCAAAGAATTGTAAGTTTCTCTTAGCCCTTGCAGGACACGCTCATCTAAGACATTGGTGTTACCAGCAACCAAAGCATAAGTAGCGTAGCGCAAGTAGTAATCTAAATCCCGCAAACAAGCAGCATAACGACGAGTTGTATAAGCATTGCCGCTAGGACGAATCAATTCTGGTAGTTCATCAAATAATTGAGAACCAGACTGCTTAACAATTGCAGCCGCATTAGAATTGATGGTTGCCGCAGCTTGGATACGTGCGGTACCACTTGCAAAATAGGATTTAAGGCTGTCGAGCGCATCCCGGTCAAAATACCGACCAACTACGTCATAATTCTTAATTAAACTTGTTACTGCATCGCGCATTCCGATTTCTCCCAATCATTACTATCTATGGTTTGATATTAATTTGGCTGCTTCATGCACCAGTCATTTTTTGTGCCAATTACAATATAGAATCGGCACAAAACAATCTACCCGCTATTTAAGGATTCTATGCCAAAGTTGACCCCTCTGAGATGGTATGTTCGATTTTTGTACAGGTATGAGGCAAAGGTTAATAGAAACTGTAAACCGGAGAATCTGTAACAAAGACTACAAAAATTCTTAATGTCATATCCTTAGGATATTCCAGGTGTGTCACAATTGGGTTCATCTCAGCAGGGTCAGCGTGGTTTAAAGATTCTAGTTTGAGTTTATTTAATTGGCAGAGAAGGAGTAACAATGACAACCCCACAAGAAGTCTTGAAATTGATTCAAGACCAAAAAATTCAGATGATTGATCTGAAATTCATCGATACACCAGGGACATGGCAGCACCTAACCGTGTACTACAACCAAATCGATGAAAGTTCATTCACTGATGGCGTACCTTTCGACGGTTCCAGTATTAGGGGTTGGAAAGGCATCGAAGAATCAGACATGACAATGGTTTTAGATCCAAACACTGCCTGGATCGACCCATTCATGAAAGAGCCAACTCTAAGTATAATTTGTAGCATTAAAGAACCTCGCACAGGCGAATGGTATAACCGTTGTCCCCGCGTGATTGCCCAAAAAGCCATAGACTATTTAGTTTCTACTGGCCTTGGTGACACAGCTTTCTTTGGCCCAGAAGCTGAGTTCTTTATCTTTGATGATGCCCGTTTTGACCAAACTGCCAACTCAGGTTATTACTACGTAGACTCCGTAGAAGGTCGTTGGAATTCTGGTAAAGATGAAGGCCCTAACCTCGCTTACAAACCACGCTTCAAAGAAGGTTACTTCCCAGTTGCGCCCACTGATACTTTCCAGGATATGCGTACAGAAATGCTGTTGACGATGGCAGCTTGCGGCGTACCCATTGAAAAACAACACCATGAAGTTGCTACTGGTGGTCAGTGCGAATTGGGTTTCCGCTTTGGTAAGCTCATCGAAGCTGCTGACTGGTTGATGACTTACAAGTATGTCATCAAGAACGTTGCCAAGAAATATGGTAGAACCGTGACCTTTATGCCAAAACCAATTTTTGGTGATAATGGTTCGGGGATGCACTGTCACCAGTCTATTTGGAAGGATGGTAAACCTCTATTTGGAGGTGATAAGTATGCTGGTTTGAGTGACATGGCACTGTATTACATCGGTGGTATCCTCAAACACGCACCAGCATTGTTGGGCATCACAAACCCCACCACCAACTCTTACAAGCGCTTAGTACCTGGTTATGAAGCACCTGTTAACTTGGCTTACTCCCAAGGTAACCGTTCTGCTTCTGTGCGGATTCCTCTGTCTGGTACTAACCCCAAAGCTAAACGTTTAGAGTTCCGTTGCCCAGATGCTACCTCTAACCCTTACTTGGCATTTGCTGCTATGCTTTGTGCTGGTATTGATGGTATCAAGAATAAAATCCATCCTGGTGAACCCTTAGACAGAAATATCTATGAACTTTCTCCAGAAGAACTAGCAAAAGTTCCTTCTACTCCTGGTTCTTTGGAACTGGCATTAGAAGCACTGGAAAACGATCACGCCTTCTTGACTGAAAGCGGTGTATTCACAGAAGACTTTATCCAAAACTGGATCGAGTACAAGCTAGTTAACGAAGTTAAGCAGCTACAATTACGTCCTCATCCCTACGAATTTTACCTATACTACGATTGCTAATTGCGATCGCTAGTATTCTTGTACGTAGTAAGCACTTTGCTGCTTACTACACAACTTCAAGCTGTACTGATAATTTTTTGCCACCCACTGGGGCGGCTTTTTTTGACAAAAATTAGCTTAAGCACTCCGAAATCTTGAGCTTTATGCCTGCAGTTCGCTCTTGCTCAATCTATAGCTTACTTTCGTAATCATTAATTACCAATTACCAATTACCCATTACCAATTACCAATTACCAATTACCAATTACCCATTACGAACCACTATAAGGTTGATCTGGCAGAAACAACGTAAACCGACTTCCTTGACCCAAAGCCGATTCCACTGTAACATCGCCACCATGCAAACGTGCTAATTTGCGTGTTAAGGCTAGACCCAAACCCGTACCTTCATACTGACGATTTAAGCGACTATCAAGCTGTTTAAATGGTTCAAAGAGAAATTGAAAGTTATTCGGATCAATTCCTATACCAGTATCAGCAACTGTAAAAGTAATACCATTATTGACTTTTTTAACTTCTAAGGATACCTTACCTGCTGGTGTAAATTTAATTGCATTTGTCAGTAGATTGAGTAGCATTTGCTTGACTCGCCGCTCATCTCCAATAAAAATCTCGGTTTCTGAGTCAATTTCGTTGCTCAGTTGCAATCCCTTATCTAAGGCTTGGTCTGATACTGTAGATATCACATAATTACACACATCTCTAACTAGCAAAGGTAACTGCAACAGTTCTTCTTTCCCTGCTTCTACCTTAGATAGATCCAAAATATCGTTGATTAGGGCTAAGAGATGTTGACCACTGCTATATACACAACTTATATATTCTTGCTGCTTTTCATTGAGAGGGCCGACCATTTCTTGTTGCAACAATTGCGATAAACCCATAATCGCGTTCAGGGGTGTTCGCAGTTCATGGCTCATGGTCGCTAAAAATTCACTTTTGGCACGACTCCCTGCTTCTGCGGCTGCTTGGGAGGCGCGCAGTTTTAACTCAGTTTGCTTGCGTTCGGTAATATCTTCAACAATAGCTAAGAAAAACTCAGGGTTACCGTAGCTGTCACGGATAACTGAAACTGACAGATGAGTCCAAACTAACCCTCCTTGTTTATGAAGGAAGAGTCTTTCCATCTCAATGCGATTTCTTTGTGCAGGTTGTTCTGGATCTTTATTAATACCAGAAACAAGTTGTCCAAAAAGCTCTAAATCTCCCTTCTGCTGGGAAATATAATTGGTAAACCTCTGCCCAAATAGTTCTTCACGGCTGTAACCTAGCATCTGGCATAGTGCTGGATTAGCATCCACTATTTCTACTTTCATATCTATGAGTCCGATACCGATTGAGGAACACTCAAAAATCGCTCGGAATTGAGCCTCGCTCTGACGCAGTGCGGACTCTGCAGCGTTACGCTCACTGGCTTCTATCGCTAGGCTGACAAAATCTGCCATTGAACCAGCAAAATTCTCTTCTTCCAAAGTCCATTGGCGAATCTCGCCTAAATGTTCGTGAGAAACTACTCCTACTAACCGACCTCCTAGCCAAATTGGTGCATTCAACAAAGACGCAATACCCAACATAGACAAATAAGACTGGGATAATTCTTGAGTTCTCATATCGTTGATGGCATCATCGGCAGCAATACTGCGTTCCTCTGATAAAGCTTGGAAATAATCAGGGTAATTGGCCTTCAAAAGCGACAAGCCGCAGGTATGTTCTTTTGTTTTAAAGTCGTATAAATCAATACATTCTAATGTTGAGTGGTCTTCGTTGTATAACCATACACCAACTCGCTGCACATTGAGCGTGCGAGCAGCAGCTTCTGTAATCTCTTGGAATGCTGCATTGAGATTACCTTGTTGGAATGTTTTACTTCTTGCTAGCTGCACCAATGTTTGACTTTGTTTTCGGCGAGCATGTTCTCGAGTTTGCAAAGCTCCCGGGGACTGCTTGGCTTCTGTAATATCTCTAGCTGCCACCACATGCATTTTTTAACCTGCGTAAGAAATAATTTTGCTTTGGAGTTCTACGGGGAAAGTAGAGTCATCTTTAATAAATACAATTACTTCACAGGTTTTTTCAGACCCGGAAAGTATATTTTTTACTATCAACTCCTGTGATTCTAGCGTGACGCTCTGGAGGCTAGTATTGTTACTCAGGTTTGCAATTTAGATTTGATATAAATTAAAAATGCCTATTTCCCCTTCAGGGCTTCAATAACTGTTAAAAATCGTGGTTTGAAAATTATCGACAAAATTACAAAATTTGTGGTAATCAGTTTCCATTAGACGTAATTTCATCACCTGTCATTTCTGCCAGAATTTATGCTTTGCATAGACAATCATTCCTCTATGATGTAAGATGACTCATTAAAACGTTGTTGAAGCCGAACAATGCTTTGTTTTGGCGCTCAGTCAAATTAAATAAAGACGATAACTGTACTTCATAACTGGCTTTGGGTGTAGCATACAGTTACTCTTGGTGTTCAGTATTCATTCATGCTGTTGGTGGTCGCTTGCTTAGGCAACCGCCACGGCAAAAGTTGAGGCGTAACTCACTTTTTATTCAATAGTTCTGTGCTAATCAACTCAGAGCTACTAAGCTGCAAACCTTATCTCCCATCTTAGCGATCGCAATGATTGCCACTTTGGAAGCGATGTCTATTAATGACCCGCTATTACGCATCTCAGGAGATTGAAATACGGTTTTTACACAATTAGCATTATTTAAGAATAAATTCAAGAACATTACATCTATTGATAAATTTTTCAGCCTAAGACAATTAAAAACACACTTTATATATGCATTAAACTTATGAAATTTCACCCAACTAGTATATATACTTATAAATAAGTTAACAATTGTCTATCAATATATTAAGAAAGTGAAATAAAACAAGGATCAACTTTGTGATCGTTTCGGTTTTCTGCCTTGTCATAAAACTTTACATTCTTGGGTTTAATCGCGCTAACTTGCTGATTTTGTTGTGCTACGGAACTTAAGAGTGAAGTGAGAAGAGTCTAGGTTTTTTGAAATGTGAGCTTGACAAAATGTTGCAAATTTATTGTTTAAATTCTCCTGATGCTTGCTATTCAAGTTATTGCTAATTTTTGCTAAAAAAATCCTTGAAAAGCCAGTGTATTCTTCTAGAGAGATACGCTAGGTCACAAATTTTGCGACAATTGTGATTAGAGCAGCTGTTACAGAGGTGGAGCAATGAAAGATAGCAGCGTCAGAATTGTCTCTCTCATTCCAAGTGGAACAGAGATTTTAGCAGCACTGGGTTTGAGTAACGCAATTGTAGGGCGATCGCACGAATGTGATTATCCCCCAGAGATTCAGGATCGCCCCATTTGTACCACAGCCCGGATTAATACTAATGCCTCCAGCCGGAAAATTCACGATGATGTGAATGATTTATTACAATCAGCTCTCAGCATCTATGAAATTAATACGGAGATTTTAGAGCAATTACGGCCCACCCATATTGTGACTCAAGACCAGTGTGATGTCTGTGCAGTCAGCCTCGAAGAATTAGAAAAAGCAGTTGCCAGTCTCATCGACAATTCACCCCAAATTATTTCTCTGCAACCCAACGTGCTGCAAGATATTTGGAATGATATTGAGCACATCGGTAATATCTTCCAGGTAGACTCAGTGAAGTTGTTAGAAAACCTAGAAGCTCGTGTCAAAATTTGTCAACAGAAAATCCAAGGACTCTCTTTAACAGAAGTGCCTACAGTTGCTTGCATTGAATGGATCGATCCGTTGATGACAGCTGCTAATTGGATTCCGGAATTAGTTAACTTGGCAGGTGGGCAAACGCTATTTAGTTCCCCAGGTCAACCATCGGCTGTTTTACCTTGGGAAACACTCATAGCCAGCAATCCCGATATCATTATCTTTATGCCTTGCGGTTGGGATTTAGAACGCACTCGCCAAGAAGCACAGTTATTAACCCAACGTTCCGAATGGCAACAACTTCATGCTGCCCAAACTGGTAGAGTCTACATTACCGATGGGAATGCCTATTTTAACCGTCCAGGGCCAAGGCTAGTAGATTCTCTAGAAATTTTGGCAGAAATGTTGCATCCCGAAATTTTTGATTATGGCTACAAAGGCACAGCTTGGGAAGCTTTAACAACTGATGAAGTGATGGCTTTATCCCGAAGTTAAGCATACAAGGGTTGAATGGCACTTACTTTAGCAAGATTTAGATCCCCGACTTTTTCAAAAAGTCGGGGATATTGGTAGTAATGTTTATTTAAATAATTGCTATTTCACTTTACTGGCGCGACAAGGCTAAAATGTGGCAATATAATTTTCTTGTGGGGTGGACATCTTGTCCGCCCAGGACGGGCAAGATGCCCATCCCACAAGAGTTTGAATAATGCACTATTTTAGTCTAGACAAGCCACTACTGCCTGTTTTTCTCCCCTGCTCCCTGCCTACAAAGTTTTTAGTTAGAAGTCCCTAAGAACGCTTGGCTAATTGATTCAGCCATTCAATCAGGGGTCTTAAAGTTCCGGGTAAGGCGGCCTCACTGACAGTAACAGTATGTTGCTTACCTTGGTCTTCTACTGTCAACTTATATTGAAAGCGATCCGCTTGGGGATTAGGTGAAGTAATTTTTTCAGGTAGGTTAAATAAACCAGCAGCTTCCACTAGTCGCGGGAGTTCGTTTGCTTCATGAGGCGGGAGATTAGCGGTGTCAACAGTTGTTTTCTTGCTAATTCCAGCAAAGCCGCCTGTGCGTTCAAAGGAGATTCTCATTTTTTGCTCTCCGTTGTGCTTTCTAGGGGAAGAAATAAAAAAACTGGAAGATTTCGATGGTTATCTTCCAGTGTAACAACAAAGGACAAGACAGTGTAAATTTTGAATCACGAATGATGAATTATGAAAATTTTACTTGTTAATGATTCATCATTCACCATTCACTATTTGATCACACCTACCTTTTGCCAAGCATTCTGTACAGCTTTTTGTTCTTTACTATCGTTACCGTAAAGTTCGCTAGCAACTTTGATAGTTGCAGTAGCTGCTGCTTTAAAGTTAGCATTAGCACGCAGGCGATCGCGCAAAGTTATGTACCAAATTTTGCCAGATTTTTCCCAAGCATAGCCGCCAATCTCCATTGCAGCTAGATAAAAAGCATAGTTGGCGATACCTGAGTTGATATGCACGCCAGCGTTATCTTCTGTACCTGTGTACTTGTCTTTCATCACAGCAGGTTGCGGATCTTTACCCATGACTGGATCGTCGTATGCTGTTCCTGGTGCTTTCAGGGAACGAATCCCAACACCTTTAACAGTCGGAGCTAAAAGACCTTCCCCAATAATCCAGTCTGCTTGCTCTACGGTTTGATTTTTGCTTTTCTGTTTGACTAAAGCGCCAAAAACGTCAGAAAATGACTCATTAAGCGCCCCTGGTTCGCCGTAATACTGTAGACCAGCCTCATATTGAGTCACGCCATGAGTCAGTTCATGGGCGATTACATCAATGGATTTAGTGAAGCGTTGGAATAATTGTCCATCACCATCACCATAGACCATCTGGTCGCCATTCCAGAAAGCATTTTCATATTTGACACCGTAATGCACGGTAGAGTCTAAACGTAATCCTTTATCATCAATGGAATTGCGATCAAATATTTCATGGAATAAGTCATAAGTAGCGCCAGCATAATCATAAGCTTCATTGACTGCGGGATCGCTACTTGGTGGATCTCCTTCACCGCGCACCAATATCCCAGGTAAATTTTCGGAATTTTTAGCATCATAAATAGTCCGGCGCTTCACACCTGGGGATGGCGCAAACGAGACAGAACCGATGACATTTCTTCTACCACGTAACTGTGCAGAAACGTTTAATGTTTGAAAAGCCCAACTGCGTTGCTCAGGGTTACCATTAACAGCAACATTTTCTAGTATGTGTGGTGGAACAATACAACAGATAGGGCATCTGGAATACCCTGGATGTTCACAGTTAAAACCTCTTGATTTCTTATTATTTCGAGCCATATTCAGGTATTCTCCCTTTTAAACTAAGTGATGACAAACAGTGGCAATAATCCACCGTTCAAAGGAGCAAAAAACTAATGCAGGTGGTGTGTCCCTATTTTGTTTAATCTAGAAAACTTTCTACTTTATGTTTTAGAACAGGTTTTTTAAGAGTACAGAGTTCTTGTCTAGGGCATTTTTACGTTGGGACATGACATAGAAACACAAGACAAAATCAGATTCCGTAAATTCCAGCCAAAATCTTGGTCTTGTGATGCACAACCTCCCTTAAATACCCAACGGCTTTATATAATAGGTCTTGCTAAAGGTAAATGTGTAAATTATTACTGATTTGTTACTAAAGTTATGGGTAATGGGCATTGGGCATTGGGCATTGGGCATTGGGCATTGGGCATTGGTAATTGGTAATTGGTAATTGGTAATTGGTGTTTGTGATTTTCCTTCCTCTCCCTCATCTCCCTAATCCCCAGTCCCCAGTACCCAATCCCCAATCCCCATTACCCCTTATCCCCAGAGGGGGCCCCGAGTTCCCCAGTCCCCAGTCCCCAATCCAGGTTGTCTAAAAATTTAAGAAGAATAAGGGGTTGTGAGGTTGAGCTTGCAAATCTGTGAAACATCCTTGGGCGGTTAATTGGCCTTCGTTCAACACAATTATCCAATCTGCGTGTTGAATCACATGAGGGCGGTGACTAATGAGAATTGTAGTCTTACCATAGCGATCGCTCAATAATTTCTCTAGGAGATAAGATTCGCTGGCGGGATCTAAAGCCCCTGTGGATTCATCCATAATTAAAATCGATGGGTCAGAGACAATGGCCCTAGCTATGGCTAAACGCTGACGCTGTCCGCCGGAGAGGTTCGCACCAAATTCACCTAAGACAGTTTGATATTTATCGGGTAGGCGACTAATAAATTCATCAGCGCCAGTGATTTTACAAGCTTGAACGATAGCTTCAAAGCTTGTATATGGAGCATTTAAACGAAAATTCTCAATAATAGAACGACTCCAAAAATGCGCTTCTTGGGGAATTAGCACTACTTGTTGACGTAGTGAATCTAAAGATATATCTGGCAAATTGTAATCGCCAATCCGAATATTGCCAGATTGCAACGGATACAATCCAGAAATTAGTTTGGTCAATGTACTTTTACCACAGCCTGATTGACCAACTAACGCTACTATTTTCCCTCCGGGAATTGTCAAGGAAAAATCCTTTAATAAGTCAACTCTGCCAGCGTGGTGAAAATTAATATCAAGGCAAACAATATCGGAATTAGCCGGAATTTTTACCCAAGGTTTTTGCTCATCTCCTTGATTTTCAGGAGTGGCATCAATAACTTCTGCTAATCGCTCAATGGAAGTTCTAGCGCGCACCAACCCATTAGCAAAGCCAATGACTGTGCTGAGAAACCCTAGGAAATTAGCGTTCATGCTATTAAAAGCGAGTAATTGTCCTATGCTTAATTCTTTAGCGATCGCCAGACTGCTGCCAAACCACAAGAGGATAACGCTACTAACTGTAAATACCAAGCTCGAAAAAATATTATTAATTGCAGAAATCTGCATAGTTCTAAAGCCTAAATTGGCAACTCTGCCATATTTAGTCTGTAATTCTTCCCACAATTGTGGGGCAGCAGATAAACTTTTAAAGGTGATGGCTCCTTTAAAAGTCTCAACAAGTATGCCTTGGTTTTCTGCTTCTAATATTAATAAATTTTGGAATTTACGTTGCAATATAGGTAAAAATAGCAATGTAGATAATGTCATCAACGCTGAGAAAGCTAACGCCAGAAAAGTTAGCTTCATGCTGTAGAACAACATAAAACCCAAGGAAATCAGCGCGATAAAAAACTGACTGGGTAATCCAATTACAGATTGCGAAACTAACTGATTAATTTCTTGAATATCTCGCAGCCGACTCATAATTTCTCCACTGCGATGAGATTCGTAGTATGTCAGAGGTAAGCGCAGAATTTGCCGACAAAATTCTAATACCAATCCTAACTGCAGCCGCCCTGCAAAATGGGTAATCAGATTAGACTGCACTAGTCTGAGACTGCTACTGAGCAAATTCATCACAATCGCTGCTAAGACAACATTTACTAGCAGTTTGGTATCACCACGCACCAGCACATCATCAGTGAGAATTTGCAGCAGAAACGGAGAAATCAGCGACAGCAGTCCTACAAAAATATTGATTAGAAATGCTTCGCCGAGGATAGCGCGATAATTCCAGACTGGCTGCATAAACCGCCGAAAATTACCAATGCGATCGCTTTCTTGCTCAAAAAAGCGATCGCTATCTGGTTCGACTAACAGCATCAGCCAATTTCCCCACCCCGCCATCAGTTCATGCTTTGCTAAATAACGCAGTCCCACAGCCGGATCTGCAATTACATATTTCTTACCCCGTCGCCCATACAACACTACCCAGTGGTAACCTTGCCAGTGAATAATCGCTGGTAGGGGTAGTTCTTGTAATTTATCGAGAATTTCTGGTGCAGCTTTGACTCCTCTAGCATTAAACCCTAAAGTTTGCGCCCCACGTTTTAACCCCAACAAAGAAGTACCAAGTTGTCCCGTTCCTACAGCCTCACGGACACGGTTAAGGCTAAAAATCCGACCGTAGTGTTTGGCGATTGTAGCTAAACAAGCTGCGCCACAATCTTCTTCACTGTGCTGACGAATGAGTTGATAACGCATAAAATATCAATCACACAATCTGGCAATAATTGCCGTCAAATTAACCATCTTGAGCATTAATGACATAAACAAATTAGCCTGTGGCACAGGTAACGATGATTGCTTATATTGATAATTCCCAGATGCAAACCCAAAAAGCCAGTTATAGCAATTTTGGGTAATGGGTAATGGATAATTGGTACAAACACCAAACACCAAAAACCGAGATAAATCAACTTGTTTTGGGCATATTGAGAAATAACAGTTAAAAATTTCTTGGGAGTGTTAAGTTATTAAGCCTCATCTGAAGCGAAAAAGCGAGAAATAATTTTAGGTTTAGGGAGTTATTACAGAATGGGCGAAGCTAAGGACAGGAAACCGTTAGATGCAAATTATGAAAAACAGACTATCAATGCTGATGAAGCTAATTGGGTAGGCTTTCTAATTGAAAGATACTCAGAAGGTAAAATTTTATGTATTGATACGTTAGATAGAATCTTGCATTTCTGCTTTTGGGATGAAGATTCAGTGGCAAACATTAGAATGCAGCGAGAGGATATTTTATCTCATTTGATTGAGAATGCTTCTGAGAATAATGCCAATGGCGATCAAACTAAGCTTTCTGGTATAGCTGATAGAATTATTTCGGAGTTAACTACACAGGCAATACAACAATTACCAGAATTTATTGAGGCGCGGAAAGCACTTCTTAGTAAAGGATTTTTCAAATTCCAAAACGGCTCAACTATTGAGTGGAATCCTTCAGAAGCAGATTTTTATAAAGCTCAATATGCTGAAGAATTTTTAGATAAATGTTCTATTTTAATTCCCTATATTGAATATCCTAAACATTGCCGAATTTCTGGTAATGATAAACATTAAGATGATAGGTAATTGGTAATTGGTAATTTTGAGTTTTGCTTGATAATAAATTACCCGCGAATACCATTTACATAAGCAGCTGTTAAATCTTGTTGTGGATTTGTAAAAATCTGCTCGACTGTACCATATTCAATTAATCTTCCTACTTCTGTTTGTACCCAAAATAGGGCAGCATAATCGCCAATCCGCCTCGCTTGAGCGAGGTTGTGAGTGACAATTACCACGGTGTAACGTCCTCGCAGACTGGCAATTAAATCTTCAACTACGCCGCTAGAAATGGGATCGAGGGCGCTACAGGGTTCATCAAATAGTAATACTTCCGGTTGCAAAACTAAAGCCCGGGCAATACATAAACGCTGCTTCTGTCCACCAGATAAAGATAAGGCAGAACTATGCAACCTATCTTTAACTTCTTTCCATAGTCCGACATCTTGTAGAGTAGTTTCAATTAGCCAATTAATTTTTTCCCGGTTTTTAACGCCATGTTCTTGGAGGGGAAAGACGAGATTTTTCCAAATAGAAAAGGGAAAAGGATTTGGCTTTTGGAAGATGGTTCCCACACGCCGACGCAGGGCGATCGCATCTATCCGGCTGTTGAGAATTTCTAAATCATCTAGGCGAATGCTGCCGCTAACTTTGGTATGGGGGATTAAATCAGTTAAGCGATTTAGACAAGTTAAAAAACTGGTTTTGCCACAGCCAGAAGGCCCCACTAAGGCAGTAATTTTACCTGCCTGAATTGGCATAGTAATATCTGTAAACGCGGCTTTTTTACCGTAATATAAACTCAGCTGCTCCGTTTGCATTGCAGGCAGAGATAATGGGGCATTTTGCGTAAATTGAGTTTTTTTGCTCAAGATGTGATTCTCCTCGCTAACCAAAATTGAGCTGTCCAAATTGCGATGCCATTGATCAGCAACAATAAAATCAACAACACCAAAGCAGAGGCGTAGGCGTTAGCATCTCCGCCGGCGACATTCATTGATAAATCGAAAATGTGAACCGATAGCGATCGCCCAGAATCGAGTAAAGACTCTGGCATTCGATCCACATAGCCACTGGTAAAAATTAATGCAGCGGTTTCTGCGATCGCTCTGCCAATTCCCAGCACTAAACCGACAACTAACCCTGGTGTGGCTGCTGGTAATAAAAGTTTCCCTAATGTGGTGGTGCGTGATAATCCCAAAGCCGCAGCCCCTAAACGATAATCCTGGGGAACAGCCCGCAGCCCTGCTTCTGTGGAACGAATCAAGATAGGCAAAACCATACAAGCTAATGTCAACCCACCAGACAATATCGAAAAGCCCAATCCCAACTTGATGGAGAAAAAAGCATTACCAAATAAGCCAAAAACTATAGATGGCACTCCCGCTAACACATCTAAACTACGACGCACTAAACGCCCAAAAACACTTTCGCTGGTGGTAAATTCGGCTAGTAGCACGGCAGTACCAACACCGAGGGGGAGAGAAACTGCCATACAAACGCTCAAAATCAAACAGGTAGAAATCAAAATCGGCGCAATTCCCCCCTCGCGCCCGGCATTTTCCGGTGCTGTTGTCAGAAATTCCCAAGAAATTTGCCCTAAACCATGCCCTAAGATATCGCTGAAAATCCAGCAGAAAACTGCGGTAATCAAGAATGCGATCGCCCACAGTACTAAGGTAGGTAATGGCAGAGATTTTTTAGCCATAAATGTTTCTTTGGCTAATAGTTTCCGCCACAGCTACTAAAATGGCGATCGCTACCATTAGCAACAAGCCACTGACAAATAAGGCTGAACGGTGATTGCCTGTGGCATAAGCCATTTCTAAAGCTATATTGGCAGTTAGGGTGCGAATGGGGTCAAATAAACTCTTAGGTGTTTGCACGACATTGCCACAAACCATCAACACCGCCATTGTTTCTCCAATCGCCCTTCCCGTTCCCAAAATCAAACCTGTAAATAAGCCAGATTTAGCTGCTGGTACAACCACGCTGCTAATTGTTGCCCAGCGAGAAATTCCCAAGGCGGCTGCACCCTGGAGATACTCAGCCGGTACTTCTGAGAAACTAGCTTCTGCAGTTAAGGCGATCGTCGGCAGAATCATCAATGTCAAAATAGCGATTCCTGCTAGCAAGCTGGTTCCTGGTGCTTGCAGTTTCCCAATTAGAGGCACAAGGACAACTAAACCCCAAAAACCGTAAACTACGGAAGGAATGCCAGCCAGTAACTCAATTAAGGTGCGATACAATCTGGCAATTACAGGCGGCGCATAATATTGACAAAATATTGCTGAACCAATGCCTAAAGGTGTTGCCAACAGTATAGAACCGAGTGTTACTAACAAACTTCCCCACAGCATCGGCAGCAAATTATAAAATCCTTGTACTGGATGCCAAGATGGATCGCTGATAAAACGCTGCCATCCTAGTTGTTGCAGGATGGGCAAAGCTTCGAGTAATAAGAATGTGGTAATTAAGACAACAATAATACCTGTAATTAAAGCTAATAGCCGTAATATCCACAGGAGAAGGTTATCACTTTGAGATGGGGACAAAATCCTGTTTTTTAACAATGTCATGGACTTGTGGCGACTGGGCAAAATCGATAAATGCTCGTTCTAACCCTTGCGGCTGGGTTTTGGTAACCAAATTCAAAGGGCGAGCAAGGGGAAATGTGCCATTTTTAATATTCTCTGTGCTAGCCGCGACTCCATTCAGAGGTAATAACTTAATTGGTACGCCATTGTTGATACTAAATTCAGCAGTGCCAATAGATACATAACCAATGGCATTGGGATTACCTGCTACTGTCTTAATCCCCTGCTGATTGTCCCCAATTACAACCGATGATTTGATATCGCTATTTTTGAGTTTGAAATAGCTGAGAAACAATTCCAGGGTAGAACGTCCCTCTGCTTTATTCACAACTGTGATGGGTGCATTCTTACCACTAACTTGTTGCCAGTTGTTAACCTTACCCGTGTAAATATCGATAACTTGTTGATTTGACAGCGATTTTACCGGATTTTCTTTGTGCAAAATCATGCCAATACCATCGCGGGCGATCGCAAAAGCTTTTAAGTCTTTTTCTTCTGCTTTCAGACTCCGAGATGCCATGCCAATATTGGCAACACCTGTACGTGCATCAGCAATCCCACGAGAAGAACCACCTGTTTGCACATCGACTCGCACATCCGGATGTTCTGATTCAAATTTCTTCCCGATTTCTGCTGCCAAAGGTGCTACTGTACTCGAACCTGTTAAAACTAACTTTCCTTGTAATTTATTGGTTGCTTGATTTGCTGTTTTGTTAGATTGCGTACAAGATTGTAGTCCGAAACCAATTGTTAAACCGACAGTAATTAACGCTAGAGTTTTAAATTTTGTCATCGCCAAATTGCTGCTAAATTTTATTCAAAAGAAAGAAGACAACAACCTAAATCTATTGCCTTACCAGTGTTGTCTTGGCGATGAGTAGAAACAAAATGGTAAAGTACTGCCTTCCCATCTCGCCTTGCCTCTACAAAGCCTGCATCCCGCAATATTTTTAAATGGTGAGATAGTAAACTCTGCTCTAACTTTAAGACAGAATTTAGCTCCCCTACATGTTGGGGGCCTTCCATGAGAATTTTCAGCACAGATAGGCGTGTCGTATCTGCTAAAACTTTTAGTTGACGTGCACAAAAGTTTGGAGATGATAAATTTTTAGAGTCTGTCATTCACTCTGAGATATGATTTGAATTATTATTGATATGAATTTTTTTTCAAGTATTTTAGAGTCTATCATATTTATTGACTCCATAATCAAATAAATTTTAGAGTGGGGGCTAGAGAAAGACGATTTAATTGGCAAAATATAGCTCTTTGGGTTTCCTATAGAAATCCATTTTGATGTGTAAAATTATTTGACTAGAGAGGGAAGGGAAAATAGGGAAAAAGCAATAAAAGTAGTAGGATGCGTTACGCTATCGCTAACGCATCCTACATTAATTTAATCTGAGACAAAAATCATCCCATCAATCAGCAACGCTGATTATTTAAATATTTTTTGTAAGTCTATAGCTAAATATTTAGCAAATTTTATAAATAGTAATTTATTGAAGATAACAATAAGTTGAATTTATTAACTACAGGAAATAGTGCTTAATTCTTAAAACGTTTGTGGTCTTACAGCTTTATGTAAAACTTGCTGCAAGACCACTTTAAATGAAATCTCAACGAGATTAACCAGTATGGAGATGACCCTAAATTTAACATGCTCACCAATTCACAAGAATACCCAGAGAATCAATTTTTGATTATTTTTTCCTATCTCCCTGGCTCTTCATCATCAATAAATTTGATGAGTTGGATGATTTCCAGCAAACTTTTCCAAAAACCTAATCTTGGCTGTTCTTGATCTGGATCTTCATTGAGTGTTGGTTGTTCAGGGTTTTCGAGCCTTTGATTGTGAAAAGTGAGATTATTATTACTCACTTCTTCATTGGCGAAATTCTCCCTAAGATGTGTTTTCAAGCCTTTATCTTGAAGATTCACGATATTCCACCTCTTATCTTCTATATTTTTAGTCTACCGTTTTATGACATTAAAATTTATTGTTTTTTGATTATATTTTCCACGTAAGTGTTAAACATCTTCCCGTAGTTGGAGCGTAAGTCTATCTTCGGCAGAAATAGAGGCAGTTGGTTGTTTGTGGTTATCGATATAAACTTAACTTGCCACCCGCGTCCTGAAATGATTGCCCGATAGTCACTTCTCTCCAATGTTCTGAAACTTTTTTGTAAAGGTTGATATGAGCTAACGCAGACATCAAACGCAAACGGTTGGGATCGGACAAGGCACTAAAAAATTCTGCCATCTGTTGCGCCCGATTGATCGGCATCACCTCTGACTGCACCTGACGTACCTGCTCAAGATAGAGATGTTTTTAGTGTTTTCTTTCGCTTTTCCCATTCCCTTTTTTCCCCTTAACCCAAAAGTTAGGCGGTATCTTGACAACTCCGTGTGAAGGATTGTATTTTTATATATAACGAGCGTTCGATATAAATAAGCTCACTTATGCCCAAAATTGTTGATCATGAACAATACCGTAAGGAACTGCTCGGCAAGTGCTTCGATTTATTTGCCCAAAAAGGTTACAGCGCCATCACTATGAGGCAAATTGCTCAAGGTTTAAAGGTTTCTACTGGGACGCTGTATCACTATTTTCCCAGTAAACAAGCTTTATTTGAGCAATTACTAGAAGAAATTTGTCAGCAAGATGTGACCCTAGCATTAGCAGAGTTAGGAGAAAAAAAATCAATACCAGAGTCGATGGAAGTATTGGCAAAATATTTAGAAAAAAACGAAGATTATTTTATTAAATGGACTTGTATCTGGGTTGATTTTTGTCAGCATCAAGATTCTAAAACTATCCAAAGTAGCGGTGTGCTGAAGCGTACTAATCAACGATATCAACAGGCAGTTTATGAGTTTTTAGGTATTAAAGACCCAGTTTTAGCTTCTTTCGTATTGAGTTTTGTCAATGGCTTAATTTTGGAAAAATTATGGGGTGATGAAAATATTGATTTTCACGAGCAATGTGCATTGTTGGGGAAAATGCTGATGGGATACTTGGTGGTTGGGAATGGGTAATGGGTAATGGGTAATTGGGAATGGGTAATTGGGAAGAATATTTATATGTCCTCGATGTAACTTTCTACAAAATCTAAAATCAAAAATTGTATGAGTTATCGGCTGTCATTCAAACCAAAAAATCAAGGGGTAATTGCCTTAGTAATTGCGGCTACTGCGATTACAGGGACAATTGCTGTTTATGCTGTTTCTGAATTTGGACAGTTGGGTAAAACAGCTTCATCGGAAACGGTTCCAACTGCGCCAGTTGTACAGAAAGTAACTGCTTTAGGAAGACTACAACCGGAAGCCGAGGTAATTAAGTTATCTGCACCGTTAGCTTTAGATGGCGATCGCATTGCCCAAATTTTAGTTGAAGAAGGCGATCGCGTGAAAGCTGGGCAAGTTGTCGCAATTTTAGATTCACGCGATCGCTTGCAAACGGCGGTACTACAAGCGCAAAAACAAGTGCAAGTCGCCCAAGCTAAACTCGCGCAGGTGAAAGCGGGGGCGAAAACGGGTGAAATTCAGGCGCAGCAAGCCACTGTGGAACGTTTACAGGCGCAATCGATTGGCGATCGCCAAAGTCAAGAAGAAGCGATCGCGCGTTTAGAGGCACAATGGCAAGGTGATAGAATCGCCCAAGCTGCGACAATTAAAAAACTGAAAGCGGAACTAAATAACGCCCAAGCGGAATATCTGCGTTACCAACAGTTATATAAGGATGGGGCGATTTCTAATTCTGCATTTGATAGTAAGCGTTTGAGTGTGGAAACTACCAAACAGCAACTAGATGAAGCGCAAGCTGTTCTCAACCGCATCAATACCACTGCGAAGAGACAAATCGCTGAAGCCAAAGTAGGGCTTAACCGCATTAACGCCACTGGTAACAAGCAAATTAGGGAAGCCAAAGCCACACTTAACAGTATTGCCGAAGTCCGACCCGTGGATGTCGCCGCCGCCCAAACGGAAGTGGAAAATGCGATCGCATCTCTCAAACGCGCCCAAACTGACTTAACCGCCGCCTACATTAAAGCACCCACAACCGGACAAATTCTCAAAATACATTACCGCGCTGGGGAGAAAATCGGGGATTCTGGGATTGCAGACTTTGCCCAAACTGACCAAATGATTGCAGTTGCAGAAGTTTATCAAAGCGATATTAACAAAGTCAAACTGGGGCAACAAGCAGTAATTAGCGGCCAAGCGTTTACTGGAGAACTGCGCGGTAAGGTTTCCCAGATTGGCTTGCAGGTAAATCGGCAAAATGTTTTCAGCAACCAACCGGGAGAAAACCTCGATAGTCGAGTGATTGAGGTAAAAATCCGTCTCAATAAAGAAGATAGCAAACAAGTTGCAGGTTTTACGAACTTGCAAGTACAGACAGCCATTGAACTATAAAGTTTGTTTGCTGTAAAGGATAACGAATGTTCGATATAAAGTGAATTTTGGCGAAATATTCCGGAAATCAGTAATTATCGAAGGTGAATGTCATCATGATTCAATTTATCTATCTTCTCCTTTGTATTCTGGGCTTCGTTTTACCTTACTCACAATTTCTGCCTTTTGTTATAGAACATGGGCTAGATATCCAGCTATTTTGGCAACAGCTATTTGCTAATAAAATTTCTGGTTTTTTTGGTATGGATGTGATTGTTTCCTCCCTAACTTTTTGGACATTGATATTTTGGGAAGGGACACGTCTAAAAATGCAAAATCTCTGGGTTTACGTCATATGTAATCTTTTGGTTGGCGTTTCCTTTGGCTTGCCTTTATTTCTATTAATGCGACAACGCCAGCTAGCACAACAAGCCCAAACACCAATTTATTAAGGAATAATTTGTAGATGTTGTCTAAATTCTTCCGCAAAACTCCGCTAGCTTGGCGGCAGTTAATGAAAGAAAAAACACGGTTGGCAGTGGCGGTGGCAGGTATTACCTTTGCCGATATGCTGATGTTTATTCAGTTAGGTTTTGAAGGTGCGCTATTTGATGCAGCCGTTAAACCTCATCGGAATTTACAAGCAGATTTAGTTTTAATTAATCCGCAATTTCAAACTTTATTTTCAGTAAAAAGCTTTTCTCGTGAGCGATTGTATCAAACATTAAGTTATGACGGTGTGCAGTCGATAAATTCGGTTTATATTAGCACCGGACAATGGCGAAATCCTCAAACAAGGCTGGATCGTGCAATTTTGGTGTGGGGGATTGATCCAGCAAAACCAGCTTTTTTATTCCCAGAAGTTCAGCAACATCAAAATGATTTGAAACAGTTATATCAAGTCATGTTTGACCAAGCAGGACGGCCGGAATATGGGGATATTGCCACTATTTTTAACAAAACAGGTAACTTTGAAACTGAGTTAAATGGTAAAGCCATCAATGTCAAAGGTGTCTTTAGTAATGGTGCTTCCTTTGCTGCGGATGGAAATGTCATTGCCAGTGACTCTACCTTTTTACAACTTTTTCCTGACCGCAAAGCCGATCAAATTGAAGTAGGGTTAATTACCCTCAAACCTGGTGCAAATCCTGAACAAGTGCGATCGCAATTAGCGGCTGGTTTACCTAATGATGTCATAGTTCTGACAACTGAGGGATTTGCCCAAATTGAAAAAAGTTACTGGGCTAATGGTACTGGTATTGGCTTTATTTTCGGCTTGGGTGTAGGTGTTGGGTTTATTGTCGGGATTGTAATTGTCTACCAAATCCTGTATTCCGATGTCTCCGAACACTTACCAGAATACGCCACCCTCAAAGCAATGGGTTATAGCGATCGCTATTTATTAGGAGTGCTGTTACAAGAGGCATTATTTTTAGCTTGTTTAGGTTTTTTACCCTCATTTTTCCTCTCCTTGGGACTTTATCAATTAACCTACGCTGCAACATTATTGCCCATTTTTATGAAAGTAGAACGGGCAATTACAGTCTTTATTTTGACTATCATCATGTGTACTTTTTCGGGTGCGATCGCCATGCGAAAATTACACGCCGCCGACCCCGCAGATATTTTTTAATTTTGTTGACTGTTAATTGTTGACTGTTGACTGAGGAATAAAGTACAACCTCCTAACTTAAGTATGAGGATTGTAATTTTGAATTTTGAATTTTGAATTCCCGCAGGGTTGATTATGCTTTCTGAATCCACATCCACAACTTTATCTTTAAAACCAGTCATTAATATTAGTAACCTCAACCATTACTTTGGTGAAGGTTCGCTGAAAAAACAAGTTTTATTTGATATTAATTTAGAAATTCAAGCTGGCGAAATTGTGATTATGACTGGCCCCTCTGGTTCAGGTAAAACTACCTTGTTAACTCTGATGGGTGGATTGCGATCCGCACAATCAGGTAGTTTAACAATCTTAGAGGAAGAAATTTGCGGTGCTAGTAAGCAGCAGTTAACTAAACTACGCCGCCAGATTGGGTATATTTTTCAAGCCCATAATCTCATGTCATTTTTGACAGCTAAAGAAAACGTGCGGATGTCTTTAGAGTTACATGATGAGTTTCTGCATGAGGACATCGACAAAAAAGCGATCGCCATGCTGGAAAGTGTGGGATTGGGACACCGTGTAGATTACTACGCAGAAAGCCTTTCTGGGGGACAAAAACAACGGGTTGCGATCGCCCGCGCTTTAGTTAGTCATCCTAAAATTGTGCTAGCAGATGAACCCACAGCCGCACTCGATAAAAAGTCAGGACGCGATGTAGTGGAATTAATGCAAAAATTAGCGAAAGAACAAGGCTGTACAATTTTGCTAGTTACCCATGATAACCGCATCCTTGATATTGCCGATCGCATTATTTATATGGAAGATGGACAACTAAAAAATAATTCGTAATTCGTAATTCGTAGTTCGTAATTAAACTCTTTGCTTAGACACAAATTCAAGGTAAAACATCAATCATCTGGCTTTGACGTATTGTCAAAGATTGACAGATACATTAACTCACAGTAATGTCTTGAGAGTTATCATATAGCCATCCTAAAATGATGTGTGAAATATTTTATGCTTGTTGACTGCTAACACTCAACAGTCAACAGTCAACAGTCAACAGTCAACAGTCAACAGCCAAAACCGATTTATTTCACAACTGCAATAGAATTTCTATAGCAGTTTGCTACTTTAAAGAGAGTTGAGGAGTAGAAAAATAATAAATGCCATTTAATAACTTATTTACGGCTGGCGGCGTGGTCATGTGGCCACTGCTAGGTTTTTCGGTGTTGGCGGTGGCGCTAATTATCGAACGAGTTAAGTTTTGGATTAAGATAAATACTCGCCAAAATCGCGTAGTGCGAGAGGTATTACAACTTTATCGCCTAGATAATGTAGTTGGTGCTTTAGATAAGTTGCAGCAAAATTCCGATTTACCGATGTCGCGAATTTTTCTCGCCGCTTTAGAATTGGAAGAACCAACCCCAGAGGAATTTCGTTTAGCATTAGAAAGCGAATCTCAAGCCGAAATTCCCTTACTTAAACGCTTCCAAAACATATTTGATACTATCATCGGTCTTGCGCCTCTATTAGGACTCCTCGGTACTGTTTTAGGATTAATTACCTCATTTGCTTCCTTAGATATTGGTGATGTTGGTGGGACAAAAACATCAGGTGTAACTAGTGGGATTAGTGAAGCCTTAGTATCTACAGCATCAGGATTAGTCGTTGCTATCTTTACACTTTTCTTTGCTAATACCTTTCGGGGACTCTATATGCGCCAAATCGCTTGGATTCAAGAGTATGGCGGTCAGTTAGAATTGCTTTACCGCCGTCGTTATGAACGAGGAGAGAAACCCTATGCGCCTACCAGATGAACCCGATTTACCAGCTCAAATTAATATCGTCCCGATGATTGATGTCATTTTCGCGATTTTGACATTTTTTATCATGTCAACCTTGTTTTTAACTCGGTCGGAAGGTTTACCAGTTAATTTACCCAAGGCTGCTTCTGCACAACAACAATCATCTAGCGAACCTATTAATGTCACAGTAGACGCAACGGGAAAAATTAGCGTCAATCGCCAACAAGTTGACCTGAATGTATTATCAGCCCAAGTGCGTACATTGATGGCTGATAAGCAAGAAGCGCTGGTAATCATCAACGCCGATGAACGAGTTAACCACGGTCAGGTGGTAGCTGTCATGGATAATTTACGTCAGGTACAGGGGGCAAAATTAGCGATCGCCACCCAAAAACCATAATCAGTAGGTCGGCGAAATTAAAGATAATTGGCTGAGGCTGTCATTCTTACAAAGTTCTGATGCCTGCGGCAAGCCGCTACGCGTCTACGGAGGCAACCTCCGCTCAGACTTTGCGCTTTGTTCTTAGTCATTAGTCATTGGTAGGGATTTTAAGCTTATTTACGTTTATTAGCATAGTGTGGTTTATTTCCACCGACTTACTTAATAAACAGGTAATTATAAGAAAAATCTGACAAATCGAAGGGGCACAAAATTTTGTACCCCTTCGATTTATTTTATTTGGAATTTTGAATTCGTATTATTCCCCTACCTCAACTGGTGAATGATGTTTAATATTGTCATTCGATACAATTACTTGACTAAATACACCATCACGCCAGCCATCTGCTATATCTTTAATAAAACTAGCGATGGGTATCGCAATTAATAAACCTAATACTCCGCCTAATTTAGCTCCTAATAGTAAAGAAATTACTACCCATACAGGATTTAAACCTGTTAAATTACCAAGAATCCTAGGGGCAATAAAATTAGCATTTACTTGGTCAATTGCTACTGCTATCCCTAATACTTCTACCCCTAACCAAATATTTTGTAATGCTACTAGAAAACTAACTATAGTGATACCTATACCTGTACCAAAAGGGAACAGGGAGAAAAAGCCAATCCCAATCCCAAAAAGTAGCGCTAAGGGAACTTGTAGCGAGAAAAATGCCAAAGTCATCGCCACACTTAACACTGCACCTAATGTCGCCTGACCAATAAAATAATTATGAAAATCTTCTCTTAAAAATTCCCGCACTTTTGGGCCAATATAAGGCGGAAACCACTGAAAAACTCCATCCCATAAACGCTTGCCATTTAATACCATGTAGACAGTCAAGACTACTGTTAGCAGCACATTGACAACAATTCCAATAGTATCGAAAGCAACACTAACAACTCTGCCAGTAAAAGATTGCAGTTGATTAGAAAATCTATCTAATATTTGCGTCGCTATACCAGATAAATTTACAGGAAGCTGTTGTGTCGCCGCCCAATTTTGAAAAGCTTGGATTTGTTCACCAGCAGAATCAACCCAATAAGGAAGAATATTAGCCAATTCATTTAGCTGTTCTATAATTAGCGGTACTAAGATAATACCTAAAGCGACTAAAATCACTACAGCTAAAAGTAGAACTACACTAATAGCTAAGTTACGTTTTACCCCACGTTCTTGCAAAAATTGGATGGGATAATTCAACACAAAAGCTAATAAAATAGCGGCAACAAAAATACTTACTAAAGGTTGAAAATATTGCACAACCTGAAGTAATAACCAACCATTAAGAATAATAATAGGAAATGCCAATCCTATATTTAACCATCGCGGTAGTTTGTTTAGTGATTGCATTAGTGGTTACTCCGGGGGATTGGGGACAAATCAATTCAAAATTCGTCTTGAAAAGTTTGCTCAACGGGGGGAACCCCCGCACGCAACTTTTCGCAAAATTCAAAATTCAAAATTACGGAACTCCTGGAAGGGGTAATAATTGAATGACTCGTGAGTCAAGACGCGATGAATCGCGTCTCTACAATTGTTGACCCATGAAATGGTTGAAATCTTTACGCTTCACAATGTAGATTGCTTTCTAGAAAATCCAGCATAATTCGCTGATGCATTGGCCCTAAAGGTCTGACTTCAGCAGCAATTGTTGAGTAACAGGTACCCTGGCGAATATCTGCTGGTGTTAAAAAGCCCATGTCCCAGCCTTCATTTAACACGAGTTGATTTGAATCCACTAACAGCGGTGCATGAAAGACATGACGGATGACTTGATCATCCCAATAACAGCAAAATTCAGAGAACTTTGGGTAATCGTAGCCAATTTCTTCTAAAACTTCGCGCTTAACAGCAACATTTGGCATTTCTCCAGACTCGATATGTCCACCAAAAAGTGCCCAGTAGCCAGGATAAAGAATATTTGGGTTATTATCCCGCAGCTGCATGAGAAACTTGTTGTTTTGGTAGAGAATTGCGATCGCAACCTGTACCTGCTGATTTTCCATAAATTTTTATATAAGTTATATAATTCGTCCCAAATTAAGAATCTTCTTCTAAATAAACTTCGCCAAACTCCTTACCAGCAAGGGGTATGCTTTTATAGCGAACTTTACCTTTAATCACTATTTGGTCTCCCTTCGCTAACTTAGTTTGATTGGTAACTACCCAAATTTTGCCAGTGGAATCATCAATTTGATACGCCCAGCGTTTTGCTAGGGGTACTTGCCTTTCTACTTTACCTTGGATATAAACTGTAGCCTGGTTGTTTTGCTCTGGTTGAATCTCCCGAATTGGCGTAACGTTACTACCAATACGCAAATTACCCACACCAAAACCAGACTGTGTGACGTTACCACAACCAAAAAGTCCTACTACCAGAAAAAATAACAACCCTAATCGATAAGCAAAAATACTGGAAATCTGAGAAAATTTTGGCATTAGTTATTTGTCCTTTGTTATTTGGCATTTGTCATTTGTCATTGGTCATTTGTCATTTGTCATTTGGCTTTTACCCCCATTACCCATTCCCCATTCCCCATTCCCCATTCCAATCCCCAACCCCCAAAGATAATATGATTTTGTTGTTTGAGAGACGCTAAGGCATAAAATAACAAGACCATCATAGTCAATAGCCAAAGTTGACTGTTGACTGTTGACTTTGCCACAAACGGCTAGATGTTGGTCTTTGGACTTAAGGCGAATATAGCTGGAAATTCTTATGGAAACAAAAACTGCCAAACTTCTTGATGGTAAAACCTTAGCTGAAAAAATTCAGCACAACCTTTTAGAACGTATTGCAGAGTTACAACCAAAAATTGGTCGTCCCCCTGGTTTAGCAGTGCTGATGGTTGGTGACAATCCCGCATCAGCTGCTTATGTACGCAATAAAGAGAAAGCTTGCGCTAAAGTGGGTATTGCCTCTTTTGGTAAGCATTTTCCTACCCAAACCACTCAAGCAGAATTGGAAGATGCGATCGCAGCACTCAATCAAGATGAACAGGTAGATGGCATTCTTGTACAGTTACCCTTACCTCCACATTTAGACTCTATTCGCTTGCTGCATCAAATTGAGCCAGATAAAGACGTTGATGGATTGCACCCGGTAAACATGGGGCGATTGGTGCGCCAAGAAGCAGGTTTACGCAGCTGTACACCAGCTGGTGTGATGCGGTTGCTGCAAGAATATAAAATTTCTTTGCCAGGAAAACAAGCAGTGGTAGTGGGACGTAGTATTTTGGTAGGTAAGCCAATGGCGTTAATGCTTGTGGACGCTGATGCTACCGTTACCGTTGCCCACTCACGATCCCAAGACTTAAAAGCGATCGCCCAGAATGCCGATATTCTCATCTCAGCTGTAGGCATTCCAGGATTGATTACTGGTGAAATGGTGAAACCGGGCGCTGTTGTGGTAGATGTGGGGATAAATCGTGTCACCGATGCTAGTGGCAAAAGTCGTTTAGTCGGCGATGTCCACTGGGAATCGACAGCTGGCGTGGCGGAGTTTATCACCCCAGTTCCGGGAGGCGTTGGCCCTATGACTGTCGCTATGTTGTTGCAAAATACATTTGCTAGCTACTTAAGGCGGCACGGAATCAAGAGCGATGAATTATGAATTATGAATTATTCTTCCTAATTCTTAACTCTTAATTACTCGTGTTTTGAGATCCAAAGCCCCTTAAAATTGTGACGTATATGACAAAAATACCAAAATTTCAGGATTTTACAGAATGGTAGCAACTGATAAGTTTAAAAAGATGCCAGAGACAGCCACGTTTAACCTATCAGCGTATCTCAAAGAGCGTCAACAGCTTTGTGAAACTGCTTTGGATCAAGCGCTTCCCGTTTCCTATCCAGAGAAGATTTACGAGTCGATGCGCTATTCTCTCTTAGCTGGTGGCAAACGTGTGCGTCCTATCCTGTGCCTTGCTACCAGTGAAATGATGGGCGGCACAATCGAAATGGCAATGCCAACAGCTTGTGCGGTGGAAATGATCCACACAATGTCATTAATTCATGATGATTTGCCAGCGATGGATAATGACGATTACCGTCGGGGTAAGCTGACAAACCACAAGGTTTATGGCGAAGATATCGCGATTTTAGCTGGCGATGGTTTGTTGGCCTATGCTTTTGAATTTGTTGCGATCGCCACCCCTTTAACTGTCCCTAGAGATAGAGTATTGCAGGTAGTAGCGCGTCTTGCTCGGGCATTAGGGGCTGCTGGCTTGGTTGGGGGCCAAGTAGTGGATCTAGAATCAGAAGGTAAAACAGATACTTCCCTAGAGACTCTGAATTACATTCATAACCACAAAACAGCTGCCCTTTTGGAAGCTTGTGTTGTTTGTGGTGGTATTTTAGCGGGAGCATCTGTTGAAGATGTACAAAGACTAACTCGGTATGCTCAGAATATTGGTCTGGCATTCCAAATTGTTGATGATATTTTAGATATCACCGCTACTCAAGAACAATTAGGCAAAACTGCTGGCAAGGATTTGAAAGCGCAGAAAGTTACTTATCCCAGCCTGTGGGGAATTGAAGAATCTCGCGTTAAAGCCGAACAACTCATTGAAGCAGCATGTGCGGAATTAGACGTATTTGGAGAAAAAGCACAACCTTTAAAAGCGATCGCTCATTTTATTATCAGCCGCAATCACTAAGTCAACCCCTACGGGAATTTTACTCATTAATTCCGTAATCTCACTTAGCAGCCCGTAGGGTAATACCAATTCAAAATGCAAAATTCAGAATTGAAAAACTTAGACAGCATCTAGGTTTTGGAGTTTGAATTTGTTACCTGCTTGTAATGAATTGGTATAAATTGTCGTCAGACATCAGAACTTTGTGATTTTAATTGCCAGCTTCGCGATGATCAATTTTGGATGTGAGACTCACTGAATTGCCAATTTTCCTCCAGTCTTTATATCAAATTGGCAGAGGTACTATGTTTGAAAATTCAAGATTTTCAATCTAAAATCCAAAATTGGTATTAGCAAGTGGCTTAATGTTGTTGGGTTGCATCCAAAATGTTTTTCAAAAAATAACTGCTGCTAATATTTACTAAACATCCCCAAAATACCATGCAGGACATAGGCGACATCTTAGACAACCGGGTGCTGCTGGTTGCTCTGATAGCTTGTTTAATTGCTCAATCGATGAAGCTCGTCATCGAACTAGTTAAAAATCGCAAACTTAATGTACGTGTTTTAGTAACCACTGGCGGTATGCCTAGTGCCCATTCGGCTCTAGTTACCTCTTTAGCAACAGGTGTTGGGCAAACTCTGGGTTGGGCATCGCCTGATTTTGCTCTGGCTACCATTTTTGCCATCATTGTTATGTACGATGCAGCTGGAGTTCGCCAAGCCGCCGGTAAACAAGCGCGGATACTCAATCAAATGATTGATGAATTATTTGATGATAAACATGACTTTACCCAAGACCGCCTGAAAGAATTGCTGGGACACACACCAGTTCAAGTAATAGCTGGGTCGGCTTTGGGAATTACCATATCTTTCTTAGCTAAGTCTTTTTTATTAGCCAATATTCCATAGTTAATAGTCAATAGTTCAGCCTCCAGTAACTATTGACTCTGGACTCTTGACTCTTAATATTGCAATCCGATTGATTTCGGAGAAATGACTTTTTTTAGGGAGGGAACAAGGGACAGGAAACAGGGAACACAGAATCAAAGATAATAGTTTCCCAAGCCTTATCTAGCTACTGTCAACGCACATTTGAACGTAGTAGCGTCACCTTACGGCTATCAACCAAATAAGCAACAAAACCGCGTTCATTGAGCTTTTTCAATGTGTTATGAGCTTCTTTTTGGTTAGTAGTGTAAACTGCCAACAAGTAAGGGCGTTGTCCATAGGAAGCAAAACCTATATCACCTTCCACCACTTTTTCTACATCAGATGCCAATTCTGGGCGGTTGAAATAATCTACTAATACGGCGTAACCTTCTCCCAGCGCTTGTGGCTTAAAGGTAACATTTTGAGGTGCTTGTACATCTGCCGGTTTAGTGGTGATAATGCCAGATAAGCCGACAATATTGTTGATATATCTTGCCCATCTTTGAGCATCATCAATTTTATTAAAGCCACCTATCCTAGTAACTGTATCGCTGAGGTATTGACAGGTGGTACTTTTTAGTTCATTGGGCAAGGCATTACGCAGTTGCTTTTGATTATCTGGTGTGGGACTAACTATTAATAAAAGATATTCACCAGCATTTGGAGGTTGACAAGCAGGAAGAGTTTGTTGAGCGTTAACAGAACTCATACTATGAATCAATCCTGCGATCGCTAATACTACAGTATGTAGTAAATACGGAAATCTCTGCACAACAGCCTCACACATAAAGAAGATTTTCTTAAAAGATTTCGTCAATGTATATTTTGTTCCCTGGGGGAGGGAGTAGAGGGGGCAAGGGGAAAAAGGTAAAAGGGTAAAAGGGAGAACAAGTAATTACGCATTACCAATGCCCAATGACGGCAGTTGCTACAACGCGGGAAACCCGCGCAACGCACTGCCTCCCCCATGCCCCATGCCCCATGCCCCATAGTATATTAAGACACGGTAGCCAATGATGCTAAAGGATCGGAGATTGTTGCTGAAGGTGCTTCAAACTCGCCTACAATTACATATTCCAATCGCAGTTTCAACCAAGTAATAAATGGTTTGTCGGTAGAAATAATTGCCGCCGCAGGTTGAGGACACTTGGCTTTAATCTCAGCCATTTCTGGTGCTTCTAAAAACGCAGGTTGCTTTACTAACCAAAAATCAATTTCTTTTTCTTGTTCGTGGTAGTGACGGGTACGTTCTTTAAGTACCTCATCTAAGGGTTCTTCTTGTATTAAAAATTTTTGACTTGCCAAAACGTAATAGTAAGTTGCCATTTTGATCCTTTGGTTATTAATGATTAACTCAAGGGTACAGTTTATATACTGTACCCTTAAAAATTAACTCTTCTTGAGTTTTTTAAACCAAGAACTGAAGGGACAAGCACTTGCCTTGTTTTCACTACTTGAGAGTTTGCCGCCAGCTGTCAGCTTCTCTAAAAACAGCGTATTGTCAAAGTAGTGTTCTACAGAAATTATCCGCAAGTCATCGGTAACTTTGGCAACGCTCATGCCGATAATTTCTACTGTCTCTCCAGTTGGTGCATGGTCTTTATATGCACCTTGAAAATGTCCCCAGTGCCGCCACTTAAATGTTACGGTTGGTGGCCCAGAGTACACTTCCAAAACTTCCCAAGGAAAGCCTTGTGGAAATGTTGAGTGGAAGATTTGAGCGGATGATTCAAAGGTTTCTGCAGAAGCTTTGGTTGAGTCGATGGAGAGTATTATCTCGCGCACCTCTCTGTTAAATCTGGGCGTGCGACTTTCACCGCACCCAGCTTCCGATGTTCTCAGCTTGCGCTTTTGCTCATGTGTTTGTAATCGTGGCAACTCTCATGAATTGCTTCAAGATTATTTTTCTTCCAGTTGGCGTGATTTCCGTCGATGTGATGCAGGTGAACCCGTTCCTCATCGATGAATTTTAAGCCGCAGGATGCACATTTATGGTTTTGCTTCTTAAGAGCTTTAGAGGTTTCGCCATCATAGAGTTTACTGTTGCGTTCGCTCCAGTAGGCTGTATCTCCGTCATAGGGGGATTTTGTTCCTTTGACTATGACGTGTTTGTTTTCGGAGTAGGAAATTGCTGGGAATGCTTTGTCTAGTAATTTCTTGCTAGAGTAGCGGTTTTGCTTGGTTTCCTTGTTGAATACCTTGTAGGCTCTTGTTTCGATGTGGTACAAGGAGTTCCTGGAACCACTCATCTTGCAGAACTTATGGTAATTTCTCCAACCTCTAACTACCGGGGCTAATTTCTCAGCCTTTGTGGTAGCACCATAATTCGAGTTGTTGACGATGTGTTTTACTTTCTTATGGAACGCTTTGAAGTTGTCCACTGAAGGGATACTTCTGAGCTTTCCGTTTTTCTGGACTTTGAAGTGCCAGTCGAGGAAATCAAACCCATCTGTCGCGGCGGTAATTTTGGTTTTCTTTTGGCTTACATTCATTCCGCGTTTGCGGAGGAACTCGCTGATTCTTTCAAGTATTTCTGTCGCATCATCTTCGGGTCGGAGTATGATAACCATGTCATCCGCGTATCGGACGGATGGTTCGGTGATATCACTGGCTGAGGTTTTGTCAGTGATTCTCTGTCTTTTATTCACATGGTATCTGTGTATACTCTCAATCCCGTTGAGCGCAATGTTAGCTAGCAAAGGGCTGACCACTCCCCCTTGGGGTGTCCCTTGTTCGGGGAATTCTGGGTTGACTCCAGCCTTGAGGCATCGGAAGATACCGAGTTTTAAGCCAAAAGGGGCAATGAGTTCGTCCATTATTGCTGAGTGGTTAATCCTGTCGAAGCACTTCTCAATATCGAGTTCAATAACTCGTTTCTCTATTCCGTTGACTCTGGAGTTGAGGTTGTTAAAGATGTATTGTTGTGCATCATGGGCAGAACGCCCAGTTCTAAACCCATAACTCCTGGCGTGGAAAGTGGCTTCGTGTGCTGGTTCGAGTGCGTGTTTTGCTAGGCATTGCCAAGCCCTATCCGCGATGGTAGGTATCTTGAGCATTCTGATAGTCCCGTCCTTTTTGGGGATGGGGATTTCTCTTAGCCCTTGATGTTTCCAATTTCCACTGTTCACTCTTAGTAATTCTTCAAGGTTGAAGCGTTCCTCGAATGAGAGGGATTTCTTTCCATCAATACCAGCCGTCTTTCTACCAGCATTTAGCTGTGATACTTGTCTTATTGCAAGAAATCGAGCCGAGGTGGATTTTAGAATGAGCTTTTGGAGTAACCGCGCTTTCCGCTTGTCTCCAACTTGAACAGCTTTAAATACGCGCTTTTGAAGGCGGAAAAGATTTCGGCGGAATTTCTTCCACGGTAAGGCTTTCCAAGATTCACTAGTTTTGTAACTGTGTCTAATCATTTTCTCTTCTCTAGTTTGTATTCTCTGAACACCTCAGACCAATTACGGTCTGTCCTACCCTAACTGTGGGGATTCCTCCGCTCGTCTGGTCTACCTGAGATTCGACTGTCTCAAGACCCACAATTAGTTTTTATTCGTTCCCTCGGAGAGATTGATGAGCCACTGCGTTGCCGGGGTTTCCCCGGTTGAAGTATGTGGCGTTGTTCCGTTAGATGTAGCCAATTCAACTACTGGATTCCCTAGACTCTTGCCGCTACCCATTACATCTTCGGCGGGAATGAACTCCAGTGAGGTCAGGGATTTTGCGTTGCGCCCTGCCTTCAGTTAAGTCGCTTTTGTAGGCTCTGTTTCATCATAGGAACTCCCTGTTAGCGCCAGTGTCAACCCGCAACGGTCGTCTGATTACGCCCTGTTCCCAGCTTCACTCTACAAGAACCGAGCTTGTTCGGTGTGGGCAGATAAGGAGTCAATTCTGAGTCTGAATGGCAAGACTTTCACTTGCATCTGACCGAGAGTTCAGCCTTTGATGACAGTAATCTGCTGTCAGGCTGGTTTAGTTATGTACGGACTGATTACCGTGATTCACTAAACAACGAATCGCACGTAATGCTCTGAATCAGCCATAAATAAATTGTAAGTACCTTGGGCTGCTAAATCTGTAGCGGTATATTCTTGACCTCCATTAGTACTCACACGAAATTGGTCATTAACAACAGACAACCACTGTTGTGGGTTGGTTTTGAAAGATACCTCCATCTCAAAGCTTCTGACTAAATTTTGTACGATCGCTTCTAGAGTACCATCTAGGTGATTACGCGTACTTTCTTTAGCCAAATTCTCTTTAGAGCGAGAATAATCAGGAGGTTCTTGATAGCGCCATTCGGCACCAGTACTTCCTTCAATAACTTTATCTCGATCCTGTACCCAAAGTGGCAAACTGTTAGATTGTGTTGCGCTCATAGAAGTCTTTGCTTAAAATTGTGTCCCCAATTCTTGGATTACGCAGTTAAGACCCCTCTAAGCAATGATTGAGTAATGAGTGCTGAGTAAAGTAAAAAGTACTCACTCGTGATACACAAGGCACTTACCGCAGTGCTTGTGGCTGGTTTTTTTAACTCAGCACTCAGCACTCAGCACTCAGAACTGAAAACTCAGCACTCTTCATAGTTAACTGTTAGCTGTTAACTGTTTACTGTTCACCGTTTACAGTTCTCCTCGGATGGCTTGCTTCATCTCACGCACAGCTCTTTCTAAACCTACCAAAGCTGCTCTACTAATGATGGTGTGACCAATATTGAGTTCTTCCATCCCTGGCAGAATCGCCACAGGATAAACATTCCAGTAAGTCAGCCCATGACCAGCGTTAACTCGCAACCCTGCTTGAATTGCTTGCTCGCACCCTTTAGCTAACACGGCTAACTCGTGCTGGCGGCTTGTTTCATCAGTAGCCTCAGCATATTGCCCAGTATGCAGTTCTATAAACTTCGCTTTCACTTTAGCAGATGCTGCAATTTGTGAAGGTTCGGCATCGATAAATAAACTTACTGGAATGCTAGCACTCTGCAATTTATCAACTATCTCAACTATTTTAGCAATTTGCCCAACAATATCTAAACCACCTTCTGTAGTGACTTCTTCCCGTTTTTCTGGTACTAAAGTTACATAATCTGGTTTGATATCGAGAGCTATGCCTAGCATTTCCTCGGTAGCAGCCATTTCTAAATTTAAGTGCGTTCTCACCGTTTGCCGTAAGAGTCGCACATCTCTATCTTGTATATGCCGTCTATCTTCCCGCAGATGCACAGTAATCCCATCTGCACCCCCCAATTCTGCCAACACTGCTGCTGCTACGGGGTCAGGTTCCACCGTTCGCCGTGCTTGTCGAATAGTCGCAATGTGGTCAATGTTTACGCCGAGTGTAGACACCCCTAATTTCTCCCGATCCACAGTCTTTAGGATCTTGATTTTACAGGAAAAGTGGGAATGGGGCATTGGGCATGGGGGAGGCAGTGCGTTGCGCGGGTTTCCCGCGTTGTAGCAACTGCCGTCATTGGGCATTGGTAATGGGTAATTACGTTTTCCCCCTCATCTCCCTCATCCCCCTCATCTCCCTCATCCCCCTCATCTCCCTCATCCCCAGTCCCCAATCCCCAGTCCCCAATCCCCAGTCCCCAATCACCTACTAACGAACCAATGATGTATCAGACAGATGAATCTGATTGGCGAGATTTTTTAACTCAGCTTCTCTAGATAACATGATTTCGCTAGGCTGAACGTCTATTGCCTCAAAGATTGTTCGTAAGCGATATACCCAATCATGTCGCAGTAGGGAGTTGACAACATTTTCTTTTCTAATTCTGGTTAAGCGATCGCTCTGAGCATCTAAGTCAGTTACAATTTCACCGATGTCAGGAGAATCAAAGGGAACTTTGATAATTGCATCAGGCCAATCAAAATATTTGTAAAATTCCTCTATTTTTGGCGGTTCGCCAATCATCACTGCACCAGCAGCAGCACCTTCAAAGAAACGAGAACCAAACTCTTGGTTAACTTTTGCTGTGTTCAGTTCATTAGCGCGTGAGCGATTAGCAAAGAAATAGCGGCTTCTTTTAATTAAATTAGCTAATAAACTGCGGTGTTCTTGGTGATTGTTAACCGCAAATGTTTGTTGTTTAGCGGCATTTTTAGTTCCGGAGGCTTTGATTGTATCGTAGTAATAAAAAATTGGTTGGTGTTGTGCAAATTCTAATAGGGCTTTATGGGTTACCGATGAACGACGACCCAAATAGGAAACATCAATACTACGATAAGGTAAGAGGGGATAGGGACAGAATTTTAATGTATCAATCCCAGGTGGTAGATAGCTACAAGGGCGACCTGTAATTTTAGCAACTGCCTCTACACAATTTTTAGTACCAAGAAAAATATGGTCGAAATCCTTTAAAAACTCAAAGAAGTAGTTATTGGATGGCTTAAGATACCATTCCCAGCATTCAACTATGTAACAGACAGACTTATCGCATTTTTGCTGCCAATTTTTAAACGAATGCAGCGCAAACAGTTCAAAGGGAGAATTAAATATGGGAAAGAATAGTTCATACTCTTGCTCAAGTAAGTATGGATTATTCCCTGGAAGGAGGAACTCAGCCAATTGCTTGGAGTTAGTTAAATATTTAGCTAGCTTGTAGATTTTCCTGAAGATACCGTCGTTAGCACTCAATGGTTGAACCATATCAACAGCATCTGTATCATATAGTACATCTTCAAATTCATATAAGGTACAAAAAGCTACTAAGTTAGCAATTTCACGCATTGATACTAACAAAATGCGTGATTTTTCATTAGAAAGAGAATTAAATTTAGGTTTTATTAAATATTTATTGTTGTTCATGATATTACCCTGATTTAATAAGTGTTTTAAAGCAAGTTACTTGTCGCTAGTAAATTGTTTCTTTTTCCAATTTAAGATTATGTATTATTGAAAATTGAATTTTGAAATGTGATTTTAGACTTTCACAGGCTTTGAAGAACTTCTTATATCAAAACACGTAATCTACAGTTAGAAACTAAAGAATTATGAAATTTGAGAACCTAATAGCTCAAGAATAAATTTTAATTATATCTATACACTACTATCTAAAAATAGACAAGGAGTAAGAGGATTTCGGTAATTTAGAAAAACTTATAGGTCAATTGCTAATCTTTTGGTGAAACGCTTCTTAAAATTTAATCAAATAATGTTTGCGACACATCAATAATATTCTAGAGGGCAAGGCAATACCGTGCTTCTACTGTCGTATTCTTTTCTCAAATTGGTATGATCTCAATCATAAATTTAGATCAGCCAAATATTCTAGTAAATATAATTTGATTCAGCAAAAAGAAAATGGGAAAAGTGTGAATTTACTTTCCCCATACACAAGGCACTTAAAATGGCTTATACAAAAAAGATAATACCAATTAGCTAAAAATCATTATGAGTTTCTAACTAACTAATGATGCATCTAAAGCGTGCTGGATTTCATAAGCTAGTTTCTTTAACTTAGCTTCTCTAGCTAACATGATTTGGCTAGGTTTAACATCTATTGTTTCAAGTACTGTGCGTAAGCGATATACCCAGTCATGTCGGAGTAATGTATTGACAACATTATCTCTGCTAATTCTTGCCAAGCGATCAGGCTGTGAATCCAAATCAGAAATAATCTCGCCAATTTCTGGAGCATCAAAGGGAACTTTGATAATTGCATCAGGCCAATCAAAATGTTTGTAGAATTCCTCTGTCATTGGTGGATCGCCAATGAGGACTGCACCAGCAGCTGCTCCTTCAAAGAAGCGTGGGCCAAACTCTTGTTTATTTTTTGTCGCTTCTGCTTCGTTAATGCGTGCGCGGTTAGCAAAGAAATAACGGCTTCTCTTGTTTAAATTAGCAAACAAAATGCGGTGTTCTCGGGCATTATTCACCGCAAATGTTTGTTGTTTAGCAGCATTTTTAGTTCCGGAAGCTTTGATTGTATCGTAGTAATAAAAAATTTGTTGCTGTTGTGCATACTCTAATAGAGCTTGATGAGTTACAGGTGAACGCCGACCCAAATAGGAAACATCAATACTGCGGTGAGGTAACTGTGGATAGGGACAGAATTTTAATGTATCAATCCCAGGTGGTAGATAGCTACAAGGACGGCCTGTAATTTTAGCAACTGCTTCGACTGAATTTTTATTGCCGAGAAAAATATGGTCGAAATCTTTTAAATATTCAAGAAAATATAGACTGGATGGCTGCAGATATGTTTCCCAAAATTCATCTATATAACAAACTGCTTGGCTACATTTTTGCCGCCAATTTTTAAATGCGTGCAGTGCGAAAAGTTCAAAAGGAGAATTAAATACGGGAAAAAATAGTTCATACTCTTGTTCAAGAAAGTATGGATTAGTTCCCGGTACTAAGAAATTAGCTAATTTTTGAGAATTAGTTAAATACTTAGCTAATTTGTAGACTTTTCTAACGATGCCATCATCTGTACTCAAAGGTGTGAGCATATCAGTAGCATCGGCATCGTAGATGACATCTTCAAATTCATATAAGCTACAAAATCCTACTAACTTAGCAACTTCACGCATTGATACTATCAAAATGCGTGATTGATTACGGGAAATAGAATGTAGCTTGGGTGTCATCAAATATTTTTCTTGATTCATGTTCATACCTTAATTAAATCCAGGAATTGATAAAGTGATTTGTTCTAGCTGGCGATTGTTGCTAGAGCTATGTAGACAATTGATTTGAAATTTCAGTATTAATTATGAATTGGAGACCTGAACATAAAAAGCTGCCGATTACTATTCATTTGGAATTAGTAATCAGCATTTTGGCATTAGGGAGAAGAAAACCAATGATGTACATAGAGAAATATAGAAGCACCTAGACACCCTAAGGAGGAATCAGCTGATGACCTTTGTTACCTAAGCATAAGAGTTTCAGGGAAAATCCCCGATACTGTCATGACTAATCAATAAAACGTTTGTTTGTATTTTTATTGATTACTAATTTAGACAATTCATGATTAATACTTAAATTTTATGAAAATTTATCATGTACCAGAGAAATATCCCAGTATTTTTACGAAGGTTAATGTATTCTTAATAGATAATTTATCTAGTCTTTATAAAAAATGATTGACGTTTGGTTGGATACCCTTAAATCCCGTTAAAAAGGGGAGTCAGGGGGATCGAAACGTTACGGGGCTAAGTTATAAGACTTGTGGGTACACCGTAGCCCTGTTCTGTCACTCTCCGCGAGGGTAATCCCTAGAAACCTCATCAGGCAATCAATACAAGCTATCCTATTAGAAAAAAATCGTGTTAACCCTTGGTAGATAAAAGCTCGCTTAATTCAGAAATGGCAAATGTTTTCGGAGAGTGACAAAAGCGGGTTAATTAGCTACCTCTGTTTGATGCTTGAGTTGAGATGCAATCAAGGGAACTTTTGGAGCGAGGAAAAATCCCATTAAACTGGCAAAGAGTATTGGTGTGAAGGGACTGAAGTTAGTGAGTTTTGATAGCAACAAAGTTGTGCTAATGGGTGTGCGTGTCACGGCTGCATTAATCGCCGCCATTGTACAAATCATTGCTAAAGCAGGATGAACTCCGGGAATTAAGATGGCTACGGCTTTACCTATACAAGCGCCAGTAAAAAATAAGGGGATGATAAATCCACCCCGCCAACCGCCTGTAACTGTCATGCTGATAGCTGCCATTTTACCCAAGGCTAATATCAACAAAAACATCGCCGGAAGATTAGTATTGACGACAGATTCTAATTCTTCATGGCCAAAATAACGGGTAAGCGGTAAGACAACGGCTAAAGCGCCTAATCCTAAACCTGCTAGTGTGGTACGGAAATATATGGGGCCAGGAATACGAGAAAAAGCGCGATCGCAAAACCGAAAAATCGCTATAAAAATCCAGCCCGCAACTGCGCCTAAAATCCCAAAGGCGATCGCTAAAGCAAAATCATCTATGTTGGCTAAGTTATATTGGGGAAAATTCCAGGTAGGTGCAATTCCTAAATGTGTAATTGCAGCAAATACCAAGTAGCTAGCGCAACTCGCAACAATCGCTGGCATCAAAGCTTCGTAATATTCCACAATATGCTGATGATGCAAAATCTCTAAAGCGAACATTGCACCACCCAAAGGAGAACCAAACAAAGCAGTAAAACCAGCCGCCATCGCTGCTAAACTCATGGATCTCAAATCTTCTCCTTGGAGTTTAAGGCGATCGGCTACCCACGTACCAAAAGAACCAGTTACTTGCACTAGAGGCGCTTCTGGCCCAGCACTACCACCAGCTGAGATACTAACTAGGGAAGCAAGAATCATTGAGGGATTTTTGCGAGTATCCAGCCTTCCGCCGCGAAAGTGGATATTATCGACAATCAACGCGATTTCGCCTGGATTTCCCAAAAAATGAATCACCAAGCCCACTAATAAACCGCATAGTGGCATTACTAGCAGCAGACTCAAACCCTCAAAGCGTTGGAGTTTGTGAATAATTAGTTCTAGAACATTCCAATACAAACCAGCAAATATACCACTCGCAGTCCCCACAGCAGCCCAACATAGAACCCACCTAGAAATCATGAGTGGATTGCGCCTTGCCAAGCCAAAAAGTTGCGACAATGTCCAACGTTGAGTTTTATTCCCCCCTGGGGGCTTATTTGGTAGCACTGCTGAATTTCCTGTTTTGAAACGAAATATACAGAACCTTTACGTCTTCTATAGTAAAGGTTATTGGCTGCGCTCAATCATTGCTAATCCTAAACTGTAGACTAAGCACCAGTTATCATCATGGGTTTTACTCTTGTACAGACGCGATTAATCGCGTCTGTACAACTCAGCACTTTCCAGCTAATAATAATTTAAGCCTCCAGATAGTGTGTGCTTAGTAACTAGAAAATCTAAGCTTGGCGTATAAATTTGGGGAAATATTCATGAATAAAGAAACTGTTCCTAGCCAAGCCGAAAAGATGAATCCGGAGGCAGATGCATCAGAATTAAGTCCAGAGGTACTGGATAAAATTAAGCACCCAGCAAAAATGGATGATGTGATTCGAGAACAATCAGCAGAAGAACGTAGATCTAACCCTGCTTTAGTACCAGAAATGCTGGATGAACCAACTGATGAAATGATTGGATTTACTAAAGAATAGACAAATAAATTCTTTGTAGGGGCACGGCATCCACAATCTTGTGGTATGTCAAATTATCTTACTGGTGCCGTGCCCTACTACTTATACCAATTCAAATCATGTTTGCGACACATCAATATATGTATGCTAGAAGGCACGGCAATGCCCATACGTGTCAACTTAAGCTAAAAGCGATATAGGGCGGGCGTTGTACAAATACCTCGCGCCCTCATCCCCTAACCCCTTCTCCCCGAGGAGAAGGGGAACTAAATCTCTTGCTCCCTTCTCCCTGTGGGAGAGGGGCTGGGGGTGAGGGCGAAACCTTGCAACCAAGAGGGTTTCACGTTAAGTTGACACCAATGGGCAATGCCGTGTCCCTACAATCTGTCGTATTCTTTTTTCAAATTGGTATTACATACCCATCTCATATTTGATTTTTGAATTTGATATATGATGCGTTAGCGATAGCGTAACGCATCCTACATATAAATATATTTTGTTAAATTTTAATCGGATTACTATACTTTTTCTGGTAATTGTGGCGGCTTGATATTAAACCATTTTTGATAAATTTGTTGATAAGTGCCATTGGATAACAAAATACCTATACCTTGATTAATTGTTGCCAAATAAGGAGAATCTTTAGGTGTAGCGATTCCGTAGAATTCTTCTGTGAGTAAATTGGTAACCACTTTAATACCTTTGAGATTACCATTTTTAATTGCGTATAAAGTAGCAAAGGCATCGCCAACTACCGCATCAACATTACCATTAAGTAAATCTTGAAAGAAATCAGGGCCGGAGTTGTATGTACTAATTTTGGCATTGGGGATTGTTTTAGCAAAATCTGCACCCGTTGAACCAATTTGTACGCCTATCTTTTTACCTTTGAGGCTATCTAAATCTTTGATATCTTGCTTGTTTTCTCGAACTGCGATCGCAAGTCCAGCTTTAAAATAAGGTCGGGAAAAGTCAATGGTTTTCAAGCGTTCCGCAGTAATTGTAATACCGTTAATAGCTGCATCTACTCTTTTGGCTTGCAAAGTAGATATCATCCCGTCAAACGGGAGGCTTTCCCATTGAACTTGTAAACCGACTACCTGTGCGATCGCATTCATCAAATCAATGTCAAACCCTTCTAAATACCCATTGGCATTTTTCATCTCAAAGGGTACAAATGTAGGGTCTGTAGCCACTTTCAGAGTTGTTAATTCTAACTTCGGGCTTGTGGTGCTTGTAGGTTGCAATCCATTACAAGCAATTATGAGTAACAAGCAACTTAAGCCCAAAATTAGTTTACGCCATGTCCTGTTCAGTAATTTCACTTGCAATCAAATGCTCAGGGCGCAGAGTTTATCTTGATTATGAGTTAAATATGATTTTTATTCTTACATATTGAAATATGCATTGCAAGAATTGAGATGCATAATTTAACCAAACATAATATTTTATGTTCACTACATAAACAATTTCCGCATAAAGCGAAGTACATAAACAATATATTCTACCTGCGATTGAGTTTGAGAATTTGACTTAATTTCCTGCAATATTTTTTGCATTTCCGCTAAATTAGCAGGATTAATCCCGATAATTGTGGCTCTAATAATTGCGGCTCTCACACTGTTGAGTGTGTCTTTACATTCTCGCACTGCTTCTCTTAACTTATTAACTTGTTGCCAATTTTTTTCTTCTTGAGCATTGAGCAGTGCAAACTGAAGCTGCGGCAGAATATTTTGTAAATCTTGTTCTAGGTTATCTAGATTTGACACATCTATATAATTGTTAGGAACGGCTTTTAATTGCAGAATTATATCTCGTAATTTTTCTAAAATATCATTACTTTCTGTAATTACAGAATCATCAAAATTGTCTAGATTTTTCATATCTGATTAATTCTTATTAATTTTGACATAATTGAGATTTTAAAGGTTGCGAACGTAAATTATTTTGAGATACTTCTTGGAAAAACCCTTGCAAAGTTTTATCTGCGTTGATCGATTGTTCGATACTATTAATTCTCGATAAAATTGAACTGTAGTCTCTACCAGTAACGGTGTTAGCTACTCCAACAATTTTAGTAATTCGAGTTGCGATCGCTTCAAAACTCAAAGAAGGGTATTCATCAATCAGTTTTGAGAGTTTTCTACCTGTATCAGCTGCTATTAACAGCCTAGATATGGATTCATTTAGTATTTGCTGTTCGGCAGCATTTACTTTTAACCACGCATCTATTTGTTCAGCAACTTGACGCTTAATTTCTTCTGGGCCGATTTGGGAATATGTATTAGGATTATTATACTTTCTCTGAAGCTGTTGTAGTTTCAAACCAATTAGTACCCGTTGCGGATTGTTTGGTTTTGGTGGCTTCTGCTGAATTTGTTTAGCTAAAAGCAGCATTTTGACTGTTAAACATCGCGCTGGTTGGGCAGTTTGAGCTACTATTTTGACACTACCATAGTCGATTGTTTCTAAATTGTTAAAAATCTCTATAGCGGTGTCATATTCTGACTGCAAAGCATCAAGTTCTCGCTCCAAATCTGAAGGCTGATTATTTGATTGATTTTCTCCCGTAATAATTTTATCTACTTCCCTCGGATCGCCAAAATTAATTCTGCGATCGCTAAGTAATTGCTCAACTACAAAATCACGAGAAATCTCAGGTTCTAGAGGTAAGTCATTCAGTTGGTAGATTTTTTTTACTGATGCGATCGCCTCAACCGCCTGATTACGAAAAGTCTCTGCAGTTAATCGCAACATAGTTCTTTTTTCTGGCGTACAACTGCTAAGAGTAGTACTCAGAGTCAAAGCTATGATGAAAATTTTGGCTAAAGATGATTTGTGACTGATTTTGTCTTTCATATTGATATAGTAGGATGCGTTATTAACGCATCCCCCAAGCTTTTGATAAATATAAATTTTTGTATGACTTTAGTCATGGGTAGATTCGTGACTTTTGTCTGAATCATTTTTGATAAAAACCAGCTTTAATAATAACTTGAATCTACCACTTGAGATGGAAACAGTTACTACGGAGCAGATCAGGAAGAGTAGTAACTATCAATTTGCCTCTGAAAGCTTAAGGTGTACTCTACTCGATTCATAGCTAACATCAAGGCAACAGATAAGTCAACAGCAATTAGTGTTCATGTTCCTTATGTTCTTAGAAGCTACTCATTAGTGGCTTCTTTTTCTTCCATTAACTTTACATTTCATTCAAGGATTTTCTTTATGAAAAGGATTCTTGCATCCGGTGTATTAGGTGTTGTGCTAGCTTCAAGTGTGTTAGCAAAACCAGCTTCGGCTCAAATTCAAGTAATTCTTGGAGGTAATGAACGACATGACTGGCGAGAACAGCAATTAGAACGCGATCGCCAGCATAGACTAGAACTCGAACGCGAACGTCAACGCAAACTAGAAATTGAACGCGATCGCCAGCATAGACTAGAACTTGAACGCGAACGTCAACGCAGGCTAGAAATTGAACGCGAACGTCAACGTCGCTTTGAAGAACAACGCCGACACCGCGATCGCTTCTAAAAATTGTTCATATAGAATTTCAAAAATCACAACAAGGGAGGCTAAAAACCTCCCTTTTTCTGAATATTTATCGGTTTGTGTATTTTCCCTGACGGCAAAATCAAGTATGTAAAGTTAAGATTTAGAGTAATATTTATTGCTGAATATAGAAGATGGATTTACCACTTCTCTTAATTCTTTGTACTGGTAATTCTTGTCGTAGCCAAATAGCTGAAGGGGTATTGAAAGAGTTAGCTGATGATTTATTCACAACTCAAAGTGCAGGAATGAACCCAGCTAAAGAAGTACATCCTTTGGCTATAAAAGTAATGCAAGAAATAGGAATAGATATTTCTCAAAATTATTGTAAGCATATCAATCTTTTTCTTGACCAAAAAATTGATACTGTCATTACAGTTTGCGATCATGCAGACCAAAGTTGTCCTACTTTACTATCATCTATTAAACGTCATCACTTTAGCTTTCCTGACCCAGCAGAAGCCACAGGTACAGAAATAGAAAAACTGCAAATATTTCGTCAGGTGCGCGACGATATTAGTAAGCTGTTTTTGGCATACGTAGCAGGAAGACGTGATGCTTTTTCAGCATAGTTACAGGAGTTATGGGAATGTTAATTGATTCACAAAATTTACCCTTAACTATGTTTAATGCCTTAGCTAGCCGCAACGATTTATTTATGGCATTAACAGATAGATCTGGACGTATAGAGTGGGTCAATGAAGCATTAGTGCAACGGGCAGAAATACCAGCAAAAATTTTAATAGGAAAAAAGTTTTTCTCTGTACTGGCTGCTCATGAAAAAACTAATATACAACAAGCTTATATCCGCGAACAATTACTAAAAGGCGAAAGCTTTAAATTTGAGTTTTCTTATATATCAAATAATCAGCAAGAACATTGGCTATTTGTAGATGGTCAGGCTATTTCTAATGCCGAAGGTATCACTACTAACTATGCTGTGATCGCCAATGATATTACACTACGTAAGCTGACAGAAAAAGACTTAGAGCAAACTCGCCAACGTCTCAAGCGACTGGTAGAAAATGTTAAATTAGTACCTTGGGAAGCAGAGGCTAGCACTCATAAATTTACTTATGTAGGGCCACAAGCAATTGATTTATTTGGTTATGAATTGGCGGAATGGTATCAACCACAATTCTGGCGATCGCATATTCATCCTGAAGATTTACCCCATGTGTTAGAACATCAGCAAGTTGCTGCACTCCAACAAGATGACTACATAGTTGAGTATCGGTTTTTAGCTGCTGATGGTAACTGGATTTGGGTCAAAGATATTGTCAATATTGTGCGTTCTCAAGGAGAAGTCACACAACTAATCGGTTTTATTATAGATATTAATCAACCCAAACAAACAGAACTTTCATTACAAGAAGCCTTAAGTAAATTAGCACAAGTAAATCAAGAATTAGAACATCGTGTACAGCGACGTACAACTGATTTAATTCAAGAAAAAGAAAAACTCCAACAAACTCTACAGCAACTACAGCAAGCTCAAGCGCAACTCATTCATCGAGAAAAAATGTCTAGCTTGGGTCAACTGGTAGCTGGGATTGCTCATGAAATTAATAATCCTATTAATTTTATCTATGGTAATCTGAATCCTGCTACAAAATATGTTGAAGATATACTCTATATATTGCAATTATATCAACAGCAATATCCTCAAGCTGATACGACACTACAAGCGACAATAGAAGAGGCCGATCTCGATTTTATTATAGAAGATTTACCCAACCTATTAAATTCTATGAAACTGGGTGCTAACCGCATTCGGGAAATAGTACTATCTCTGCGAAATTTTTCTCGCCTTGATGAAGCGGAAATCAAACGGGTAAATATTCATGATGGCTTGGATAGTACTTTAATGATTTTGCAAAACCGTCTTAAAGCTAAAACTGGTTGTCCCCAAATTCAAGTCATCAAAGAATATGGCCAATTACCGCTACTAGAGTGCTATGCAGGACAACTCAACCAAGTATTTATGAACATTATTGTTAATGCTATAGACTCCTTAGAAGAGTACGATCGCCAGCGTTCGCCTCAAGAAATGTTAGAAAATCCCAGCCAAATCAAAATTTGCACAGAATTAAACAAAGGTGACCCTACTATTGAAGGTAGAGAGGAATTTTATCATAAACCCTACAATATCCAGTCTGCACCAGCAGTTGTAATTCGGATTATAGACAATGGCCCTGGTATTAGCGAAGCTGTTCGCCAACGTTTGTTTGACCCCTTCTTTACCACCAAAGGTATTGGTAAAGGTACAGGATTAGGCTTATCTATTAGTTATCAAATTGTCGTTGAAAAGCATCAAGGACAACTGGAATGTCATTCTACTCCTGGTTATACAGAATTTGCGATCGTGATTCCCCAAGAAAGAATTAAAACAAACTATGCATGACCTTTGAAAAATGCATAATTTCTGTATAGTAAAATCTACAATGGAAACAATACGCCACACTCATCATTGTATTGTCTACCTCTTGTTCACCAAAAAACGATATCTTTAGGAATTGTAGGTGGGAATTAATCTTGGAATTTTTAGATGATAAATTCGGATGCGAGATTTAGACAATCCAAAATCCAAAATCCAAAATCTAAAATCTAAAATTACTTAACCGCCTGTTTTTCTAAGATACCTAGGCTATGACAAAATATTTCCGTTCCAATGTAGATGCAATGGCTAGCTATGTCCCTGGCGAACAGCCACCACGGGGGACAAAAATTATTAAACTCAACAGCAACGAAAACCCTTATCCACCCTCACCAGCAGCATTAGAAGTACTGCGGAATATTGATGGTGAATGGTTGCGGCGCTATCCTGAACCATTTGGGGGAGAGTTTCGCCAAGCTGCTAGTAAAGTTTTAGGCGTTCCTAGCGATTGGATTATCGTTGGTAATGGTAGTGATGAAATTTTAAGCATCATCATTCGTGCTTGTACTGAACCAGGACGTAAGGTAGTTTATCCGATGCCAACTTATGTGTTATATCGCACATTAGTTGAGATGCAAGCAGCAGATATTTTAGAAATTTCTTATCCAGAAGATTATAGTTTGCCTTTAAAAGAATTAATTGCGGCTGATGGTTCAGTCACATTTATTGCATCTCCTAATAGTCCATCAGGTCATGTAGTTCCAAATGAAGATCTGCGAAAATTAGCCAGTCAATTATCTGGGATTTTAGTAATTGATGAAGCTTATGTAGATTTTACAGAATCAACTGCTTTAGATTTAGTCCATGAATACGAAAATGTCATAATTATCCGCACACTTTCTAAAGGGTATTCTTTAGCAGGATTGCGTTTAGGTTTTGGCATAGCAAATCCTAAGTTATTAGATGGATTATTTAAAGTCAAAGATAGCTATAATATTGATGCGATCGCCTGTGCTGTAGCGACAGCCGCTATCACCGATCAAGCCTATAAAAACGCTTGTGTCGCCAAAATTAAAGCATCACGAAATCAGCTAGCATCAGACTTGAAAAAATTAGGTTTTCTAGTTTGGGATTCCCAAACAAATTTTTTACTAGTCCAGCCTCCCCAAGGAAATGCAGAATACCTCTATCAAAAACTCAAGGAACAGAAAATTTTAATCCGTTACTTCAAACAACCAAGATTGGATGATAAATTACGCATCACTATTGGTACTGATGAACAAAATCAAACTTTAGTGCAAGCATTGACTAATTTGCTGGATAGTAAACATAAAGAATAGCGTGATTAGCGATCGCACAATATCACGCAGGTTGATTATCATCAGTTTGAGCCTGTAATTGTTCAACTTGCTCAACCGTTAAACCAGTAACGCGAGCAATTAATGCGATCGCCATTCCCTCATTGAGCATATTTTTGGCAATCTCCTGCGCTTTTTGCTCAATACCCTGTTCTAGTCCTTCTTGTAAAATATCTTGATAAATTACAGATTCGCGCATAATATCACTCCGCAAAGTCTGCAATTATATCAATAGTATCGTGCGTTCTTAACTTAGGAACGAATTACTTAATTTTTTACTCTTAACCATATAGCTTTCAACTGTTCACTATTAACTCATGACTCCAGTAGATATTCTCATTCTCTCCAATGGCCCAGGGGAAGTAACAACTTGGGTACGTCCAGTAGTGAAAGCATTGCGGGAACAACTGGGTAACGATCGCTCTACTGTGAGGATTTCTGTAATTTTATCTCCCTGTCCTAATGCTAGTGGTAAAGAAACTGCGATCGCTCTTTCTTACCCAGAAGTTGATAGAGTTCAGGGAGCAGAGCATTTCTGGCAATTTTTACTCTGGGGAAAAACTGTTGATAATTGGGATTGGAGAAGTCGCGGAGTTGTAGTTTTTCTGGGTGGCGATCAAATTTTTCCGGTTGTCATCGGTAAAAAACTTGGTTACAAGACAGTAATTTACGCTGAATGGGATGCTCGTTGGTACAGCTTGATTGATAGCTTTGGGGTAATGACACCGAAAGTTGCTGGACGTATTCCTCAGAAATATGCTCACAAATTTACTGTTGTGGGTGATTTGATGTTAGAAGCGCAGAGTTCACTTCACACTCAAGACTCAGGAGTCAGTACTGAAATCATTGGTTTATTACCGGGGTCAAAAGCTGCAAAGTTAGCGCAGGGAGTACCATTAACATTAGCGATCGCAGAATACATCCACGCTCAAAGGCCCCAAACTAAGTTTGTCATTCCCGTAGCACCCACTTTAGATTTACAAACTTTAGCTAGCTTTGCTGATGCTCAAAAAAATCCTTTTGTAAAAACCTTTGGCTTCTCTGGTGCTTCCTTAATTGTTCCAGAAGACAGCCAACATCATCCCGTACTCAAAACCGCTAACGGCTTAACTATAGAACTTTCACAAGAAACGCCAGCCTATAAATTATTATCTCAATGTCGTATTTGTTTAACTACTGTAGGCGCAAATACAGCTGAACTTGGTGCTTTAGCTGTGCCGATGATTGTTTTACTCCCCACCCAACAGCTTGATGCGATGCGTTCTTGGGATGGTTTACCAGGCTTGCTAGCTAATTTACCAGGATTGGGTTCGACCTTTGCCAAAGTCATCAACTGGCTATTTCTGAGACGCAAAGGTTTGTTAGCCTGGCCGAATATTTGGGCACAGTCAGAGATAGTACCTGAACTCGTGGGACATCTCCAAGCGCCGGAAATCGGAGAAATGGTCTTAGATTTATTGATTCATCCTGAAAAATTAAAGGAAATGCAACTCAAGCTACGGAATGTCCGGGGTGAAGCCGGCGCAGCGCAAAAATTAGCCAATTTGGTAACAGCAGCAAGTAAATAAATATTAACTTTTCCAAGAATGCTTTTAATCTAGCTAGACTCTCCACCTGACTAGAGAGTTTAGGATAAGTATGGAATTTATCCGGCAAATGATTCCTCACCATGAATCATCTGTAATGATGGCACAGATGGTTGGCGATCGCGCTAACCATACACAAATTCTTGACCTCGCTCAAGCTATCATCAAATCGCAAACTGCTGAAATTCAACAGATGCAGCAATGGTATCAAGCTTGGTCTTGATTAATTTTTTCTTCAACATTTGAAACTTATGACACTTCAACTCACAATTCCCAACATGGCTTGTTCGGCTTGTGCAAACAATATTACCAATGCACTTAAAGTAGTCGATGCCAATGCAAATATTCAAGCAGATCCTCAAACTAAGCTTGTCACTATAGATACTCAAGCTTCAGAAACAGTAATTAAAGAAGTATTAGCTGCTGCTGGCTATCCAGCTAGCTGATTCTTCGGAAATACTGACATCAACTAATTCAGGGGAAAGGTTAAAGGTTTTGTCTTTACCTTTTCCCATTCCCCTTTTTCCCCTTAACCAAAAAGTACTTACCAAGAAATTTTAGTAAAAAACAATTTTAGGAATGGTAGAACCCCGGATAATGAATGATAATTAACCTCTATAGCTAAAAGCCATCAGCCACAGGCCACAAGCTGAAATGCTGAAGGATAAAGGCTGTCGATTCAACTCTACAAATTGACTATGAATCCAGAACAAGTCAAAAGTTCTCTAAATATTTCACCAGCGATACGCGTAGGAGTACTGGGTTTCGGTGGACTCGGACAAGCAGCCGCCAAGGTACTGGCTGGTAAACGGGAAATGATTTTAGTCGCAGCAGCAGATCAAAAGGGTTACGCCTATGCTGCTGAGGGTTTAAAAACAGATGCTTGCATTAAAACCTACCAAGCTCAGGGTTCTTTAGGTTATTTAGAGCCTGTAGGCACTTTAACAAACAATAGTATTCAAGATTTAATCGCCAGCGCTCAACCTGTAGATGGTTATTTTCTAGCTTTACCCAACCTACCCAATGATTTTATTCCCTCAGTAGCCAAAGAATTTATTCAATCTGGCTGGCGGGGTGTATTGGTGGATGCAATTAAGCGTACCACTGCCGTAGAACAACTGCTATCCATGAAAGCAGAACTGGAAGCTGCGGGAATTACTTATATGACAGGGTGCGGTGCAACACCAGGACTATTAACAGCCGCCGCCGCTTTAGCCGCCCAAAGCTATGCCGAAATTCACAAAGTGGAAATTACCTTTGGTGTGGGAATTGCCAACTGGGAAGCTTATCGCGCCACCGTTCGCGAAGATATTGGTCATATGCCTGGTTATACAGTAGAAACAGCCAGAATGATGACCGATGCTGAAGTAGAAGCCTTACTAGATAAAACCAATGGCGTGCTAACTTTAGAGAATATGGAACACGCCGATGATGTAATGTTAGAGTTTGCTGGCATAGTAGGGCGCGATCGCGTTACTGTTGGGGGTGTAGTCGATACACGTAATCCCAAAAAGCCCCTCAGCACCAACGTTAAAGTTACAGGGCGTACTTTTGAAGGTAAAATTTCTACCCATACCTTTACCCTAGGGGATGAAACCAGCATGGCAGCCAACGTCTGCGGCCCAGCTTTTGGCTATCTCAAAGCAGGTAAACAATTGCATCAACGTGGCATCTATGGTATCTTTACCGCCGCAGAAATTATGCCTCAATTTGTGAAGTAATGGGATTTGTTTGTGATTTCTCGGTTTTAATCTAATCACTCCTAAACATCTCTAGAAATAATCTAGGGGCGAACAGCTGTTCGCCCCTAGAAAAGATTTTTTGCAAGGCACTCCCAATGAAAAAAATTTCATCGCCAAGCATAAAAATCTGCCTCCCCAATGTCCCATGCCCCATGCCCATTTTCCATACAGAATTAATTTTCACTAATCTCTAGTTCCTAATCCATAATCTCTAAACCCTCTTCATTCCTGCTTTCTTCTTCAAGATGATGTTGGGGTTTTTGGATGATAAATGGCAATTCTGCTCCTAAAAGACCTCGCTGAATGCGTTCTGAAGTCTCACTAAAAAGTAAAAATAAAGGATATACAGTATTGGCTCCTTCACTCAAAATATGACTGTGACGTTCAGGCATGAGCCACTCATAATCTGTGTCTAAGAGAACTTGAGTTTGTCGCCAACGTCCCAATAATTCCGAAAAATCTTCATGGGGACGATGAATAAAAATTACAATCTCGGCTCCCGTTTTTACTTTCCATTCTGGATCGCACATCAGAATTGCCACATCACAGGGTAAGCAAGTTGTGTGGGTGGCAGTGGTTTCAATTTGCCGCAGACGCACAATAGGCAAAGGAATGGCGATCACACTTTCATCGGGACGGCGCAGGCTAGGAATCATCTCTAAGTAAGGTCGATGCTGTTTTAATAAAGCGATCGCAGTGAGATGATGACTATATTCTGCCAAGCTAGCTTCGTAATCAGATTTTTGCACAAGCATATTTCTGTGAAAGATGAACTATGAAATATGAATTAGAAAATGTTAGGTCTAAGGATGAAATATGACTTATGAGATAATTTCATCCTTTAGCCTTGAGACATTATTAGCCCATCTTTTCAAATACCTTGAACATAGGCAGATACATTGCTAACAAAATTGTACCGACCATACCCCCTAAAACCACAATCATTAGTGGTTCTAAAACACTAGTTAATGCTTTAACTGATTGCTCAACTTCATCTTCATAAAAGTCAGCAACTTTCATTAACATTCCATCTAATTCCCCAGTTTCTTCGCCAATACTAATCATCTGAATTGCCATAGCGGGAAACACTGCGTCTTTTTGCAAAGCAACGCTAATCATGCCCCCTTGTTGAATTTCTATCCGAGCTGCATCGATAGCATTAGCAACAATTTGATTTCCTGATGTATCTCGGACAATTTCTAAACAAGTAAGGATAGGTACACCAGAACGAGTTAATGACCCAAAAGTACGGCTAAAGCGGGCAACTGATGATTTTTGAATCAAATCACCAAATAAAGGCACCTTTAAAGAAATACGGTCGATAGTTAGTTTACCAACAGCAGTTTTGTAATACTGCTTATAGGCAATCGATAAACCGATAAATCCAGCAATAATTACTACAGACCATAAACTGCGGAATATTGCACTACAATCCATTAAAAACTGTGTTAGAGGAGGTAAATCTATACCTATATCTTTAAAGATTTTGGCAAAAATTGGAATTAGAAAAACAGTCATCCCGACAAAGATTGATGTTGCTAAAACACCAACAACCACAGGATAAGACAATGCAGCTTTGATTTGGTTTTGTAGGCGTGCTACATCCTCTAACAACTTCGCTAAACGATTTAATACATCGTCTAGCACCCCACCAATTTCCCCAGCTTGCACCATACTGACATACAAATTATCAAAGCAATCAGGATGTTTCCGCATGGCATCGGAAAGATTTGTCCCACTTTGAACATCATTGCTAATATCATTCAAAGCGACTTTTAATTTAGGATTGCTACATTGCTCAGAAAGTACTCCTAAACTTCTAACAATCGCTACACCTGCATTTGTCAAAACAGCAAATTGGCGAGAGAAAACCGCTTTATCCTTAACAGACACTTTGACCATTGATGTCTGAAATTTCTCAAAATCAAAGCTGAATCCGCCCTTAGACTCTTTCAAGTCTTGAACAACTAAACCTTGGTCTCTCAGATTAGTACGGGCTTGAGCTAATGATTCAGCCGAAAATTTTTCTGTTCTAGATTTTCCTTGTGAGTCCCGCACACGGGCAACATAGGTAGGCATAGATTAATCAATTTCAAATAGTTTAAGGGTCAAAGGTCAAGGGTCAAGGGTCAAGGGTCAATCAATTTTAGATTTTGGATTTTAGATTTTAGATTTGTTCCGTCCCTTGTGGGAGGGGCTTGTACCAAATAAATAATCCAAAATTCAAAATTTAAAATCTAAAATTGGCGCGGTCAAAAGCAATTAATTATCTTGTTCTCCCTTGCACCCTGATTTTTACTCTTCATTAATGAGCTTTTGCAACACCTGCAGCAGGTTTTGCACCTGCTGCTTGTGGTGCGCCACCGATGAGACGTTGAATTTCATCGGGTTTAGAAGTTTTAGACATAGCAGCTTCAAAGGAAATAGTTCCGGCTTTATAATAATCAGCTAAAACTTTTTCTAGTGTTTGCATACCCAATTTACCCCCGGTCTGAATTGCAGAGTAAATTTGAGATGTTTTCCCTTCTCTAATCAGGTTAGAAATAGCAGGAGTAATGATCATAATTTCTTGAGCCATGACCCGACCATATTCACCTGGTTTGGGGTTTTTCTTTGGTACCAAAGTTTGGCTAAACACAGCTACCAAGGAGTTAGATAACTGCACCCTTACTTGGGTTTGTCTTTCATGGGGAAAAACGTCAATAATCCGGTCAACCGTCTGTGCCGCTGAACTGGTGTGCAAAGTTCCAAATACTAAGTGACCTGTTTCCGCCGCAGAAATCGCCAAGGAAATCGTTTCCAAATCCCGCATTTCCCCCACCAGAATAATATCTGGATCTTCCCGCAAAGCTGCCTTCAAAGCATTAGCGAAACTCTTAGTATCTTCACCAAGTTGTCGTTGGTGAACCAAGCTTTTAATTGGTTCATACACAAATTCAATTGGATCTTCTACTGTCAAAATATGCTCTGCCTTGGTGCGGTTAATCAAGTCAATCATTGCTGCCAAGGTAGTGGTCTTACCAGAACCAGTGGGCCCCGTCACCAAAATCAGTCCTCTGGGCTTTTCTGTCATTTCCCGGACTACATCTGGCAACCCTAATTTTTCAAAGTTGGGAATTTTGGAGCTGAGGGCGCGTAAACAAGCAGCGTAGGAACCACGATCCTTATAAACATTGACGCGGAACCGCGCCAAGCCTTTTACACCATAAGAACAATCGAGTTCCCAGGTCTGCTCTAAAGTTTTACGCTGAGTATTGTTGAGCATACTAAAGATCAGCCTTTGACACTGATCCACAGTCAATACATGGTCGCCGATGGGGGTGAGTTTGCCACTAATGCGGAAATAGGGTGGTAAACCGGCGGATAAATGCAGATCTGAACCCCCCATTTCAATCATCTGCTCCATCAAATCTTCAATCATCATCTCCATAATTTTGTCTCCCTAGTTGTTAGTTATTTGACTTTTGATGTTTGACTAATCGGTAAAGCGAGGTGTTAGACAGTAGGGACAATCTAGCCATTCTGGTTGTAATGTGGCATCACAAGTGCGGCAAGTCAGACCACTCTTGCGTTTAGCTTTTAATTCCGCTTCTAAACCGGTATCAGTAAAGGTGACTCGTTCAACTTCTTCTAGGGTGGTGGAGCCTTGACGTACTAAATCTAAGCTGTACGCCAGCAAGGTTTTCATCCCTTCTTCTACTGCTACTTCCTTAATCCGTTCCGTTGGTGCTTCTTCGTTGATGAGAGTTTGCAAGTTTTCGGTAATTCGCATTACTTCATAAACACCACAACGTCCTTTATATCCAACGCCATTACAGGTGGAGCATACTTGTTGACCTTTAGCTTTGGCATCCGCTTGGACTTCGTTGGGCAAAGAGTTAGCTTTGTAGAAAGTGACATTCACTTCCTGAGAAGCAGACATACCATAACGAGCCAGTTCTTCGGTTGTAGGAGTATAGGGAATACGACAATCAGGACAAACACGCCTAACTAAGCGTTGTGCCAACACACCAATCAAAGAACTAGAAACCATGAAAGGTTCAATGCCCATTTCTCCCAAACGTGCGATCGCACCTGGGGCATCATTGGTATGTAAGGTGGTTAATACTAAGTGACCTGTTAAGGCTGCCTCAATCGCTGTTTTGGCAGTTTCCTTGTCTCTGGTTTCACCCACGAGTAACACATCTGGGTCTTGCCGCAAAAAAGCCCGCAAAGCGGTAGCAAAATCTAGTCCTTTTTCCCGAATTACCTGTACTTGAGTGATGCCTGGCAAACTGTACTCAATTGGGTCTTCTACTGTACTGATGTTAACTCCGGGATCGTTCTTTTCTGACAATGCTGAATACAGCGAAGTGGTTTTACCAGAGCCAGTTGGGCCGGTAACTAGAATCAAACCAAAGGGACGACTGACCATGTCCTTAACAATATCTAAGGTTTCTTGGTCGGTAATCAGCTTATTCAATCCCAGTTGAGTAGAGGAGTTATCTAAAATCCGCAGACAAATCTTTTCCCCGTAGCGACTGGGTAAGGTGTTGACGCGGAAATCCACTTTACGTCCCTCAAACATCCGCCGGATACGTCCGTCTTGAGGTAAACGTCTCTCAGCAATGTCTAAGCTGGAAATGATTTTAAACCTGGCTGTCACCGCAGCCACGATTTTTTTCGGCAAGGGGTCAAATGCTTGACGCAGTACCCCATCCTTACGAAAGCGAATCCGGAGATTTTCTTCCTGCGGTTCAATATGAATATCCGAAACCTTTTCATGCAAGGCTTTGGCCAAAATTCTATTGACGAGATTGATAACTGGTGCGTCTTCTGCACCCTTCATTGCTGCGCCTAAGTCAGCTTCCATCTCATCAGGAGCATCATCTATATCAAGATTATTCAGGTTTTCTAAATCTTGATTGATATCTGTAAACTTTTCTTGTTCTAGATGTTTTTGCCTAATTGCTAGTTCATCTAAGTATTGATTAATCAGCTGTTGGTAATCTTCCTGGGTAATTACCATGCGCTGCAAAGCTAAACCTTGTGGGCGCAAGATGCGGTTGAGGTCATCCGAAGCTTCCAGGTTATCCGGATCGACCATCGCCACCAAAACGCAAGGTGGGGTTTGGTCGTCATGTTTTGATAGTGGGATTAAGCGATGGCGACGACAAATGTCTACGGGAATGAGGGTTTCAATTAACCTCCCCACCATCGTATTAGCAAGTTGGTTGACTTCCGGATCAAGGAATTCAACCCCGTATAGTATTTTTAGTTCAAATAACTGCTGTTTTTTGTATTGTCTAACTAATTCAGGTGAGAGTTGCCGCCCGGTAATTGACTCTAGTACTTCCGTTAAAGGTGTGCCAGATTTGCGGCTTTCAATGAGTGCCTGTCTCATCTGTTCGTTATTAACATAGCCAGTCTGTACTAGCTTGTTGCCAAAGGGCGAAAACTCTGTTTTTGTGGTTAGAGCGGTACTGCGCCGTTGCGGTGACGAGTAAGTCATATATGAGCAATGGGTAGGGAAAACCTATGAATAAAGTATTCCCAGCCTGTGCCACAGAATTCTCATTTACAGAGAATAAATTATCACTAAATATTTTTCATGCTGAGGGATGGGGACTAGGTAATGGGTAATTGGTAATGGGTAATGGGGAGAAATACCAAATGACAAACGCTCCATACCCATGCTCAATATGGTAAAAAAAATAACTTATAAGTAAAATAATTGAGGTAAAAGGCGATCGCAACTCACTCCCGCAACGACGTTCGGGTTACCGCCCTAGGAGCATATACGCTAATACGTTCACCATTTGTCACAATAAGATGACGGTGACATCACTTCCAGGAAAAGTATGAGCAAGAAAACCACACAAATTAGGGTGGTGAAATTTTGCCGTAAATAGTATCTGGGATGAGTGGACAATGATAGACGAAAATAAACAGGTAAACAATACAAGCCAGCAATTGGGTGAACCAATAGAGGTAAAGCAAGCAATTATGAGCGACTCCGCAGCCCAAATCAACTTAAACGAATCTGGCAGCGACGTGACTGAGCCAGTAGCAGCCACAACAAATGTATCAGGAGATACATCAGCCACACCTGACAATGGTGTTGCAGCTTCTGAGAGAAATGAAGAGCAAGCTGCGGCTTTAGCAGCATTGACTCAACAAATTGAGTCTCTCAAAGGCCAACTAGAAGAGCGCAGTACTCAATATCTGCGAATTGCGGCAGATTTTGAGAATTACCGCAAACGCAACCAAAAAGAAAAAGAAGATTTAGAAGCACAGGTGAAGCGGAATACGATTACGGAATTGCTGCCAGTAGTCGATAATTTTGAGCGGGCGCGATCGCACCTCAAACCCCAAACTGATAGCGAAATGACAATTCATAAAAGCTATCAAGGCGTTTACAAGCAATTAGTGGACTGCTTAAAACGCTTAGGTGTATCGCCAATGCGTCCCGAAGGTCAAGAATTCGATCCTAATCTGCATGAAGCCGTAATGCGCGAACCTACGGATGAACATCCAGAAGGAACAGTGTTAGAAGAGTTAGTACGCGGATATTACTTGGGTGAACGCGTACTGCGCCATGCAATGGTCAAGGTGGCGGCTCCCAAGGAAGATACATTACCTGCACAAGATAATCAGTCGAGTTCTGACAACTCTTAATCTGTAGTTGCTCGCCTCACTGACCAAAAGTGCCTTGGTTGTTGCAAGGGCGAGCATCACAGATCCTAATCAAAGTAGGTCTGTTGACGGTTAGCCGAAGTTTAGCAAGCCGTTATTTAGTGGTAGCTCTCACACAAGGTGCGGCTCTGTGAAAAGAAGCCGCCCCAAAGTCAAAGTAACCCCTCACCGATCCAATGCTGTAACTTCTTGCTTACCCCCAGTCACCTGATTTTCTTAGGCGGTTTCGTGAGTGTTAGCCTGTAGCAAAAAAATAACATAAGATAGTCCGCAAAGCCTCACGGCAGCATAAGTACGTAAATATACTGGATAGTATGGGAAAAGTTATTGGGATCGATTTAGGTACTACGAACAGTTGCGTTGCAGTTTTAGAAGGCGGTCAACCGGTGGTGATCGCTAATTCCGAGGGTGGACGCACTACTCCTAGTATTGTGGGATTTGGTAAGGGGGGCGATCGCTTGGTTGGACAGCTGGCTAAACGACAAGCCGTTACAAATGCCGAAAACACAGTATTTAGTATTAAAAGATTTATTGGTCGTCGCTGGGAAGAAACCTCAGCAGAACGCGAGCGATCGCCTTATCAATGTGTGAAAGGGCGCGATGATACTGTTGATGTGCAAATTCGTGGACGGAACTATACACCGCAAGAAATTTCTGCCATGATTCTGCAGAAGCTCAAACAAGATGCAGAAAATTTCTTAGGTGAAACTGTTACTCAGGCAGTAATTACCGTACCAGCATACTTCACAGATGCCCAAAGACAAGCGACCAAAGACGCAGGTACAATTGCTGGGTTAGAAGTTCTCCGGATCATTAATGAACCCACCTCTGCTGCACTAGCCTTTGGTTTAGATAAGCACAACGAAGAACAGTTAATTTTAGTCTTTGACTTGGGAGGCGGTACTTTTGATGTATCGATCCTGCAACTGGGAGATGGAGTTTTTGAAGTCAAAGCCACCAATGGGAATAATCAATTGGGTGGTGATGACTTTGATGACTGCGTGATTCGCTGGATTATCGAACGTTTCCAGCAACAAGAAAGCATTGACCTTACTCAAGACAAGATGGCGCTGCAACGCCTCAGAGAAGCGGCGGAAAAGGCAAAAATTGAACTTTCTAGCATGGCTAGCACCTCGATTAACTTGCCTTTTATTACTGCTGATGAAACAGGGCCAAAGCATCTAGAACTAGAACTCAGTCGCTCGAAATTTGAAGAACTCACAGCCCATTTGATTGAAGCCACCATTGAACCGATGATTCAAGCGCTCAAGGATGCCGATCACAAAGCGCAAGATATAGATCGGATAATTTTGGTTGGTGGTTCTACTCGCATTCCGGCTGTCCAAAACGCCCTCATCAAGTTTTTCAATGGTAAAACACCTGATCGCTCTATTAACCCTGATGAAGCAGTTGCCTTAGGTGCGGCTGTGCAAGCGGGTGTGATTGGTGGAGAAGTCGATAATCTCCTGCTATTGGATGTAATTCCCCTGTCTTTAGGAATTGAAACTTTAGGAGAAGTTTTTACCAAAATTATTGAACGTAATACGACAATTCCTACTAGCAGATCCCAGGTGTTTTCCACCGCAGTGGATGGGCAAACTTCAGTAGAAATTCATGTCCTACAAGGTGAACGTGCAATGGCGCGGGATAACAAAAGTCTTGGTAAGTTCCTGTTAGCAGGAATTCCCCCAGCCCCCCGAGGTGTGCCACAAATTGAAGTATCTTTTGAAATCGATGTCAATGGCATTCTGAAGGTTGCTGCTCAAGACAAAGGTACTGGTAGAGAACAAAGTATTCGCATTACCAATACAGGTGGCTTGAGTACCCAAGAAGTAGAGAAAATGAGGCAAGCAGCTGAAGCTTTTGCTGAAGAAGATAAACGGCGTAAAGAACTGGTAGAACTTAAAAATCAAGCCGAGAATCTATTCTTCAGTTACGATTCGACTCTCAGAGATAATAGCGACTTAATTGGCGAAGATATGAAAGTTTTGGCCCATGAAAAAGTCAATCAACTGCAAGCTGCAATGACTAACCCGAGTATTTCCATACAGGAATTTCAGCAGTGTTTAGATGACTTCCAAAAAACTTTATTTGCCATTGGTGCTAATGTCTACAACCGTGCTAATAACCAACTTGAAGAGGGGCAAGAAGTCTCCGAAGAATTGTTTACTTCACAACCAGAGCAACCAATTAGTGGCACACTAATACCAGAATTTAACTTTGATTTTGATGACGAAAACACTGCACAGGCTGATTACGAGGCGATAGATTAGGGATTGGAGACTGGGCACTGGGGATTGGAGACAGGGAATTGGCAATAGAAAAAAGGCGACAGACAATTAATTACTAACTCTGAGAAATTACAGATTAACTTCTAATGCGAATTTAGCCGTGAAAGTTTGTAGTTTTGTAGATAGAAACAAAAATCAGACTAAAAGCTAACTTAGAAACTCTTATGTCTTCATAGGCGTTTTTAAATTCACATGAAGCGCAATTAAATATTGAGTATGAGAAATTGGCTATTAAGTAATGGGTATTGATATCAGCAATTAATTAAGAAAGGTATTTTCCAGTCCCTAATCCCTAGCCCCTAGTCCCTAAGACCAAATTTTGCTAGATTGTAGAAGCGAATTGCCGTGGGCTAGAAGGTGTCCCAGCACAGATACCAAAATGCAGATGGGGGGTTTTCCACACCTATTAGTGCGGGTAGCCCCTCTGGTAGATGGCGGGGTTTTTCCTATCTAGGTAGCACAATTGTAAAAGAGACAGCCTCAGGCAATGAGAAAAGAGAGCAGAAATTTGCTTTGCTCATCATTTCCATCGCTTTGATTGTCTTCCACGATCAAAGCACCTGTTGCTAAATATATGCTGGTGATTTTTGTAAAGGGGAAAAGGTAAAATCAATTATTAACAAAAATTAACTTCTACCTTTCGCCCTCTTGCTTCTACCATGCCATGTGCTAACCTGCGGGAATACCTCCTTTCAACAAGCCAGGAAACCCGTTTACAGCATAGGCTCTTCTGCTTTCTTCCTTCTAACTTTTACCTTTGCTATATGGCCCGCGACTATTATGAAATTCTGGGTGTCTCTCGTGACGCCGACAAAGAAGAAATCAAACAAGCCTACCGCCGCCTAGCCCGGAAGTATCACCCAGACGTGAACAAAGAACCGGGAGCAGAGGAGCGGTTTAAGGAAATTAATCATGCTTATGAAATACTTTCTGAGCCAGAAATCAGAGAACGTTATAACCGTTTTGGTGAAGCCGGAGTCTCTGGTGGATCTGCTGGCTTCCAAGATGTAAGTGAAGGCTTTGCTGATATCTTTGAAAGCATTTTCAGCGGCTTTGCTGGTGGAATGGGTGGTCAAACACAAAGAAGACGCAGTGGGCCTGTACGAGGTGATGACCTGCGCTTAGACCTGAAGTTAGATTTTAGAGAAGCGGTATTTGGCGGAGAAAAAGAAATTCGCATCTCTCATCTAGAAACCTGTGATATCTGTAGCGGTTCTGGTGCAAAACCGGGAACTCGGCCGCGGACTTGTTCGACTTGTAGCGGTTCTGGTCAAGTACGTCGTGTAACTAGAACACCTTTTGGCAGTTTTACCCAAGTTTCAACTTGTCCTACCTGTAATGGTACGGGGATGGTGATTGAAGATAAATGTGAAGCTTGTGATGGTAAGGGTACAAATCAAATCACCAAAAAACTCAAAATTACCATTCCCGCTGGTGTGGATAATGGTACGCGCTTGCGAATCTCTCAAGAAGGAGATGCAGGACAAAGAGGAGGCCCCCCAGGAGATTTATACGTCTACTTATTCGTGAATGAAGACGAAGAATTTCATCGGGATGGCATTAACATTCTTTCGGAAATTAAAGTTAGTTACCTGCAAGCAATTTTAGGCTGCCGTTTAGAAGTAGATACGGTAGATGGGCCAGTGGAATTAATCATCCCCCCTGGAACCCAGCCGAATACAGTGATGAAGTTAGAAAATCGTGGTGTCCCACGCTTGGGTAATCCTGTGAGCCGGGGTGACCATCTGCTGACGGTACTAATTGATATTCCTACCAAGGTAACCCCAGAGGAGAGAGAATTGTTAGAGAAGCTCGCTAAAATTAAGGGAGACCGCACTGGTAAAGGTGGTCTAGAAGGATTCTTGGGTAATCTGTTTAAGTAATGCAGCTATCTTCTCTCTCATCTCCTGATGCTCAACTTGATTTACGCGGGACTCCTTGCCCGATAAATTTTGTGCGGACAAAATTACGTCTAGAAAAAATGCCACCAGGGAGTTTGCTAGAAGTTTGGCTAGACCCTGGGGAGCCAATTGAGCAAGTTCCTGATAGCTTGGTAATGGCAGGCTATCAGGTAGAACAAATTGCAGATTGCGCTGGTTATTTTTCCTTGTTAGTACGCCGTCCTGCGATCGCCCAATGACAGGAGAAGTTAATTTTGCTACTGGACAGTTACTCGGTACGGTTCTAGCTGTACAGGCAAATTTTTATCAAGTACAGCTGGATTTAGGGGACAAGGAGGAAAAATCAGATGAAAATTTCAGTGCCTCCCCCTATCCCTCCATGCTGCTCTGTACCCGCAGAACACGCTTGAAAAAAATTGGGCAACAGGTAATGGTAGGCGATCGCGTCGTTATTGAAGAACCCGATTGGGCTGGGGGACGTGGGGCGATCGCTGATGTTTTACCTCGTCAAACTGAGTTAGACCGTCCACCAATTGCTAATGCCAACCAACTTTTGCTGGTATTTGCTGTTGCCGATCCGCCTTTGGAACCCTATCAGTTAAGTCGCTTTTTGGTGAAAGGGGAATCTACTAATCTAGATGTGCTGTTATGCCTGAACAAAAGTGATTTAGTTTCACCACAGATGCAACAGGAGATTAGCGATCGCCTGGTTGGGTGGGGATATCAGCCAATATTTATTAGTGTAAAAAATGGTATAAATATTGGCTATTTATCTGAATATTTAAATAATAAAATTACTGTAATTGCTGGCCCATCGGGAGTTGGTAAATCAAGTTTAATTAATTTACTAGTGCCCAATGTTAATTTGCGTGTCGGTGAAGTTTCGGGTAAATTAGCTCGTGGTCGCCACACTACCCGCCACGTAGAGTTATTTGAATTGCCCACTCAAGGATTACTGGCTGATACTCCCGGTTTTAACCAACCTGACCTTGATTGTACTCCCGAAGAATTAGTTCATTACTTCCCCGAAGCCAGAGCGAGGTTAGCTACAGGTAGCTGTCGGTTTAGTGATTGTTTGCATCGAGAAGAACCTGATTGCGCCGTGCGGGGAGATTGGGAACGCTATCCACATTATTTGGAATTTTTGTCTGATGCGATCGCCTATCAAACTCAGCGTCAACAACAAGCAGATCCTGAATCAACACTGAAGTTGAAAACTAAAGGCAAAGGTCAGGCTCAATACGAACCAAAATTAGAGAGTAAAAAATATCGTCGTGTGGCTCGTAAGACACAACTGCAAGCGTTACAGGATTTATACCAAGACAGTGAAGAATGAAGCGCCTAAACGCGCAATACCTTGCCTATAAAGGCTTTAGCATATTTTAATGACGGTCATATTAACATGAGAAAACCTACAAAGTAAAGACTTTGTAGGCAAGATTTACATTATAGGATAGCTTTATCGTAACACTTGCCTAATGCAACTACTTGCTTGATAGGAAAATTATACGAACTTGATCTAATCGATAAACTTTTTAAATTAATGCGTAAATAGCTTTAAAGCTATACAGTTTTATTTTAATTGTCAATTCTCATCAAACCATAAAATTTATTTATTAATTGTCAAACTAAAGTCTTACAGGTGATAAAACATATCAGTATTTGGCGCTAAGAGAGTCTGGCATCTTGAAGACTCAATATGCTTTGATGCAGGCAATATTTAATATGTATTTAGTAGTTTGACCTGAGGGCTAGAACTTGTAATTCTCAGTGAGAATTGTTCATTCCACATTATTAGGATTTGGCGGAATGAGACAGGAACCGAACAGTCTCTCGCCACTACACAACATAATTTGTGGTAGAGATAGCGATTATTTTGTTGTGCAACGATATTTTCTAGAGAAAAAATCATTAATTAATGTCACAACTCCAATAAAGTCTTAAAATATTGTTAATTTCTGCTAAACCCCTCGACCTTCAATTTCCACGTACCACCCCAGAATAATTATGGCTATAGGCTACGTCGCGCTTGTTCTCCACGCACATCTACCCTTCGTTCGTCACCCAGAAAGTGATTATGTGTTGGAGGAAGAATGGCTATATGAAGCCATTACTGAAACTTATATTCCCTTATTGAAAGTATTTGAAGGACTAAAGCGAGACGGTATCGACTTTAAAATCACGATGAGCATGACACCACCTTTGGTATCAATGCTCCGCGATCCCTTGTTACAAGAACGTTATGATGCACACTTAGCCCAACTAGAAGAACTGATCGAACTAGAAGCGGAGCGTAATATTCATAATGGACATTTGAAGTATTTAGCAGAACATTACGCTACTGAGTTTAATGAAGCGCGTCAGATATGGGAACGCTATAAGGGTGATTTGGTAACTGCTTTTAAGGAGTACCAAGATACAAATAACCTGGAAATTATTACTTGTGGTGCTACCCACGGCTATTTCCCACTTATGAAAATGTATCCACAGGCTGTGTGGGCACAAATTCAAGTAGCTTGTGAACACTATGAGGAAACCTTTGGTAAACCACCAAGAGGCATTTGGTTGCCTGAGTGTGCTTACTATGAAGGTGTCGAACGGATGCTGGCAGATGCAGGGTTGCGCTACTTCCTCACCGATGGTCATGGTATTCTTTATGCCCGTCCCCGCCCTCGGTTTGGCACCTATGCCCCCATCTTTACCGAAACTGGTGTGGCTGCTTTTGGACGCGATCACGAATCTTCTCAACAGGTATGGTCTTCTGAGGTGGGCTATCCTGGTGCAGCAGAATACCGCGAGTTTTACAAAGATTTGGGCTGGGAAGCAGAATATGAGTATATTAAGCCCTACATCATGCCCAACGGACAGAGGAAAAATACGGGCATCAAGTATCACAAAATTACTGGACGTGGGTTAGGTCTTTCCGATAAAGCCCTTTATGACCCCTACTGGGCGAGAGAAAAAGCAGCAGAACATGCCGCTAACTTTATGTATAATCGGGAACGGCAAGCTGAACATTTACATGGGATCATGCAGCGTCCGCCGATTATTGTTTCGCCCTATGATGCAGAGTTATTTGGACATTGGTGGTATGAAGGCCCCTGGTTTATTGATTACTTGTTCCGTAAATCATGGTATGACCAAAAAACCTATGCCATGACGCACTTAGCAGATTATTTACGCGAACAGCCGACTCAACAAGTTTGTCGTCCTTCACAGTCGAGTTGGGGTTACAAAGGATTCCATGAATATTGGTTAAATGATACCAATGCATGGATTTATCCCCATTTGCACAAAGCGGCGGAACGGATGATTGAAATTTCGCACTTGGAACCAGAAGATGAATTGCAGTGGAAAGCTTTAAACCAAGCAGCGCGGGAATTATTATTAGCACAATCTTCCGACTGGGCATTTATCATGCGGACAGGAACAATGGTTCCTTATGCGGTGAGAAGAACGCGATCGCACTTGATGCGCTTCAATAAAATTTACGATGATGTAAAAATTGGCAAAGTTGATAGCGGTTGGTTAGAAAAAGTCGAATTGATGGATAATATCTTTCCGAGTATCAACTATCGCGTTTATCGTCCGTTGTAATTAGGGATTGGGGATTGGGGACTGGGGACTGGGGACTGGGGACTGGGAATTTTATTCTGAACGGGTGGTGAGCCGCCCGTTAGATGTTTCCAAATAAATATATATAAAATTAGGGTGGGCATTGCCTATCCTAATTTTTTTTGGTGAAGTGTTCGAGCGATCGCTGTAATTTTCTCAATTACCCATTACCCATTACTCATTACTCATTACTCATTACTCATTACTCATTACTCATTACTCATTACTCATTACTCATTACTCATTACTCATTACTCATTACTCATTACCCATTCCCCATTCCCTCCTTATCTGAAAAATTGCTGAGAAAATCGTGAAAACTAAATCGGAAATTCCATTAAATTTCTCAGCCAAGCTTTAGGTGTTCATAACTTAAGGGTTGCTACGTACCGTGATACTGAAAGCAGTTCACAAGGCAGCAACTCATAAACTTATGCAGCAAGCGTCTCAAGCTACAGTCATCTTGGGTGGTGGCTTCGCTGGATTGTTTACAGCTTTACACCTTAGCCAGCGAAAATATACACATCAGGTAATTTTAATTGAACAGCGCGATCGCTTCAGTTTTAAACCGTTGTTGTATGAACTACTCAGCGGTGAACTGCATAGCGCCCAAGTTTACCCTCGCTACAAAGAACTGCTAGCAAGTAGTAGTGTCACTTTTGTGCAAGATACGGTGAAATCAATTGATTTAGAGCAAAGCCGAGTAACTCTAACATCAAGTAGGATTTTTAACTACAGAAACTTAGTATTAGCACTTGGTAGCAAAACAACCTACTTTAATACTCCCGGTGCGGCAGAATATGCCATGCCTTTTACATCGGGAGAACAGGCGATCGCACTGAGAAAACACTTACGTCACCGTCTACATCAAGCAATTCAAACTTCAGATCCAGCACGGCGGCGGCTACTGCTGACTGTTGCTATTATCGGGGCGGGGCCTGCTGGTATTGAATTAGCTTGTACATTAGCAGATTTGTTGCCTATTTGGTACGACGAATTAGGCGGTGATGCGGCGGAAATTCGGGTGGTGTTAATTAACCGCAGTAAAGAAATTCTCAAAGGGGATGTAAATAGCCATTTGCGTTGTACAGCTCAACGTGCGCTGAAAGGGCGTATAATTCCCGTCGATTTTCTCTTTGATGCAGCTGTCAGCAAAATTCAAGCTGACAGTGTTGAGTATCAACAAAATAATAAAACGCAGATTTTGCAAGTGGGAACCATCGCTTGGACGGCGGGAACAACAGCTAATCCCTTGTTGATGAATTTACCAGTTGCAAATAATCGCGGGCGATTGCTGGTGACACCGACATTGCAACTTCCAGATTTTCCCGAAGTATTTGCCGCCGGAGACTGTGCTGCAGATAGCGATCAGCCTCAACCACCAACTGCACAAGTAGCTTATCAACAAGGAATTGCGATCGCGCAAAATATCCAGCATCAGCGCGAAGGAAAATCGCCTATTCCTGTAGAAATCAAGATGCGCGGGACTTTGATGAAACTGGGACTCAATGAAGGTGTGGCGAACTTGTTCAATAAAGTTCAAATTCCAGGACAACCCGGCCATCTAATTCGGGAAGCCACATACTTACAACTATTACCAAACGCTGCTCATAATCGCAAAATTACAACTGAGTGGCTTACCGATGAATTATTCCAGCGTCATCGTCCTGCTTCTTATATGCAACTAGGGCAAACGCCTTGGTTATCTGGGGTTGCAACCTTAGCTGCGGGAGTAATTTTCGCTACTCCCTTAGTATGGCGCGCTGCTCAACCTATGCAATTTCAGCAAAATCTGCATTGGACAGGGGTACCAACTCTACTCAATCAACTTGCACCCCCTCCTCAATAAGCTTTGCTCTCAGCCTTCTTTTCTGCGTGAAATCAACTTTATTTTATCTTCAGGAGTACATCAATGAGATACTTACTTAACCTGCGGACTGCTGTTAGCGTCAATCGCATTATCATGGGGCTTTTCTTTTTCGTTTCTGGGATTGCTAATTATCTCAACTTTAATGTTGCTAACGGTTTCTATCAAACTGTCATCACACAAAAACTACAAATAATTGGCCCAGGAATTCCTCCGGGATGGGAAGGGATAGGGCCGCTACCTTCATTAATTGCAATTCCTTATGCTTGGTTACTACCTTTAGCAGAAATTTTAGTAGGTGCATTATTTGCACTTAACTATTGGGTGCGGTGGACAGGTTTACTATTAATTCTCATGACTTTTAGTATCATTTTGGCATTTGGTATTATCCCCGCTGGTACTTTATTTCCTAATGGCGCAGAAAGTTTTAACAAAAATATTCTCTTCATGACATTGATTTGGATATGTATTGCCTACGATGCTTATGAGCAGAAAATGAGCCGCCGCCGCACTGAAGCAATGGCTAATTATGCTGTTAATAATGCGATGGATGATATGTGATGGGATGGGGAATGGGGAATGGGGAATGGGTAATTGGTAATTGGTAATTGGTTATCAGTTGAGTCTGTTCCAAGATTGCTAAAATTAAACTCTGAACAATTGGTGATTACTATTAAATAGTACATGTAGTTTGCCAAAAAAAATGTAATTTTTGCGTGACTAATCATTAATTACGAATTACGAATTACGAATTACGAATTAGTAATTTTTTCTCTCTTTTACTGGAATAAAATTCATGGCTACTGCACATTACGATGTCATCATTATTGGTACTGGTGCCGGTGGTGGTACACTTGCTTATCGTTTGGCTCCCACTGGTAAAAAAATTCTAATTCTGGAACGTGGTGCTTTTTTACCGCGTGAAAAAGCTAATTGGGACACGGTGGAAGTGGTGCAAAAAGACCGCTATCATACTAACGAAGTTTGGTATGACCAAAAAGGAAATGCGATTCATCCTGGCACAGGGTATTTTGTCGGTGGTAATACTAAAGTTTATGGTGGGGCGCTATTTCGTTGGCGTGAACAAGACTTTGAGCAAGTGATTCATAAGGGTGGAATTTCACCCGAATGGCCTTTAAAATATCGGGATTTTGCACCTTATTATATTGAAGCTGAAAAGCTTTATGAAGTACATGGTCAGCGAGGTTTAGATCCAACTGAACCAAATGCAACAGAAGATTATCCCTATCCTGCGATTCAACATGAACCACGGATTCAAGAAATACATGATTCGCTCAAAATAGAAGGCTATCATCCGTTTTATTTACCACTTGCTATTAAGCTAAATGAAGTTAATCGTCGTTTAAGTAATTGCATTCGTTGCAATACTTGTGATGGATTTCCTTGTTTAGTAGATGCGAAAGCTGATGCAGATGTTAATTGTGTGCGTCCAGCAGAAAAGTATGATAATGTCACCCTGATCACGAAAGCTAAGGTAAATCGATTACATACAAATTCTTCTGGGCGAGAAGTCAATGCTGTAGAAGCTGAAATTAACGGCGAAATTCACTTTTTCTCTAGTGATATTGTCGTTGTTGCTTGCGGTGCAATTAATTCTGCGGCTTTGTTGTTGCGTTCAGCTAACGATCAGCATCCCAATGGATTAGCGAATAGTTCCGATCAGGTGGGACGCAACTTCATGAAGCATCAAAATGGCGCGATTATTGGAGTCAGTTTAAAATCCAATCCTACGTCTTTTCAAAAAACCCTAGCAATTAATGATTTTTACTGGGGAGATGAAGATTATGATTATCCAATGGGTCATGTGCAATTACTAGGCAAAGTCAATGCTGATATGATTGCTCAAGAATCGCCATCGGTTTTAGGGCTATCATTTCGAGAACGACATACATTTGAAGCGATCGCAACTCATTCGGTAGACTGGTGGCTGACTGCTGAAGATTTACCCGATCCTAACAATCGCGTCACGCTGAGAAATGATTCTGTACAGTTAAATTACACCGAAAACAACACCGAAGCCTACAACCGACTACTCAACCGCTGGACGCAAGTACTAAAAATGATTGGTTGCGGTGAACGGATTATTCCCGCCTCCTTCTATTTCCGCAAAAAACTACCTTTGCAAGGCGTAGCGCACCAATGCGGTACTTGTCGCTTTGGTGAAGATCCCAAAACTTCCGTATTAGATATTAATTGCCGCACCCATGACATTGATAATTTATATGTAGTTGATGGTAGTTTCTTCCGTTCTAGTGCTGCTGTTAACCCGACTCTGACAATTATCGCCAATGCTTTACGCGTAGGCGATCGCTTAATCGAACGTCTGGCTTAGAGACTTGTAATTCTTAATTACGAATTACGAATTACGAATTACGAATTACCGATATCTTGTTTGCGCGATCGCCTGATGCCATGAGTCTAGTAAACTTAAGCGATGATCAGCGCTAATTTTCGGCTCAAACCATTGATCGGCTTGCCATTGCTGCAAAATTTCGGCTTCACTTTCCCAATAACCAATCGCTAAACCTGCTAAGTAAGCAGCACCCAAGGCTGTAGTTTCAGTAATTTTGGGACGCACAACGGGTACACCTAAAATATCTGCCTGAAATTGCATTAATAAATTATTGCGAGATGCACCGCCATCTACCCGCAATTCTCGCAGATGTAGCTGAGAATCTTGGCGCATCGCCTCTATCACATCAGCCGTTTGATAAGCTATGCTTTCTAAGGCTGCACGGGCAATATGGGCATTAGTTGAACCACGAGTTAAACCAGTAATCGTACCACGAGCGTAACTATCCCAATAAGGTGCGCCTAAACCGACGAATGCAGGTACAAAATAAACGCCACCAGTATCAGGAACGCTAGCTGCTAAGGCTTCAACATCTTCACTGTGCTTGATAATTTCCAATCCATCACGCAACCATTGCACAACTGCGCCAGCAATAAAGACGCTACCTTCTAAAGCGTAGTCAGTACGTCCATTGATGCGCCAGGCGATGGTTGTTAGTAACTTGTGCTTGGATAACATGGGCTGATTGCCTGTATTCAGCAGTATAAAGCAACCTGTGCCGTAAGTATTTTTCGCCATGCCAGATTGCAATGATGCTTGCCCAAATGTCGCTGCTTGTTGGTCTCCAGCAATGCCTGCAATGGGAATGCGGCTACCAAAAATCCCTTCAGATGTATATCCATATACTTCTGACGAACTCCGCACTTCTGGCAGCAGGGAACGGGGAATATTGAGAATGGACAGCAATTCCTCATCCCATTGCTGAGTATGAATATTGAATAACAACGTCCTGCAAGCATTAGTAACATCTGTGATGTGGAGTTCTCCCTGAGTGAGTTTCCACATTAACCAGCTATCGACAGTGCCAAATACTAGTTCTCCACGTTCGGCTTTTTCGCGGGCGTAAGGTACATTATCAAGTAACCATTTAACTTTAGTACCGCTAAAGTAAGCATCGATTACTAATCCTGTTTTTTGCTGGAATGTTGTTTCATATCCCGCTGCTTTCAGTTGATCGCAGTCAGCAGCAGTGCGACGATCCTGCCAAACGATCGCATTGTAAATCGGCTTACCTGTTTTACGATCCCAGACTATAGTAGTTTCTCGTTGATTGGTAATGCCAATAGCTGCAATATCACTGGCTTTAATACCAATGCGCGCTAAGGCTTCATTCGCCACACCAACTTGCGAAGACCAAATTTCATCAGCATCATGCTCTACCCAGCCAGGTTGCGGAAAGATTTGTGTAAACTCTTTCTGAGCAACCGTCAGCATATCGCCATCACGGTTAAATATAATAGAGCGCGAGCTAGTAGTACCTTGGTCAAACGCCAGAATATATTTAGTCATAGGATTAGCATGAATTGATTCATTCCCAGGTGAGTGAACTGCACAAAGCGCATCTCAAAATATAGCGCGATCGCACTCACCCTCAAGTTGTCAATTTTGAAACTTTTAAGTTATACCAATTCAAATAATGTTTGCGACACATCAATATATTCTAGATGGCACGGCACGCCGTGCCCCTACAATCTGTTGCATTCTTGGCGTTGCTGATTGATGGGATGATTTTTGTCTCACGCATTCGACGTTCGCGCAGCGTCTCGTAGAGAAGTCGTTCTCGCAGAGTAGGCGCAAAGGCAAGCCAGTGCGTTGGGCGGCTCTGCCGACTTGAAGCAACTGGCGCGCAAAGAATCGACTTTTAGCTTTTTCCAGAAGTCTGAATTCATCCCGCAAATATGCAACGCCGCATTCTTTTTTCCCATTGGTATTACTCAACAAAAAACCGAACAATAATTTTGGAGGGGGTTTGGGGGACGCAACCGTCACCCAATCGGGGGTTTGGGGGAGAATCCCCCAATTCTTCTGGCTTCTTGAATCAGTGATACAAAATCAAAAAATGTTCGCGACGCATCAATATATTCCAGAGGGCACGGCACGCCCATTGGTGTCAACTTAACGTGAAACCCGCTCTTGTGCAAGGTTTCGCCCTCACCCCCAACCCCTCTCCCGGCGGGAGAGGGGAGCAAGAGATTTAATTCCCCTTCTCCTGGGGGAGAAGGGGTTAGGGGATGAGGGCGCGAGGTATTTGTACAACGCCCGCCCTATATAGCTTTTAGCTTAAGTTGACACGTATGCGGCACGGCGTGCCCCTACAATCTGTCGCATTCTTTTTTCAAATTGGTCTTACTAGTTCGCCAAGTTTCCTTGGCGGGTAAAAGGTGAAGGGTTAAGGGTTAAAGGTTTTTATCCCTTACCCTTTTCCCTTTCCCCTTTTCCCATAACTTTTTCTGTACTAAGGTAGTAGACTGCACAATAGTCTTTAGATGAAAATACTATAAATCGACAGCCATAGTGTACTTAAGATGGAAGGGACAAATAAAGCTAATCCAGAAGGTTTTTGGCCGCTAAATTTTCTTAAAAAGCTGCTTATAGCTCATTGGCGTTCTTTATTAATCTTGTTAATAGGAGTTTATTTACCTTTTCAGCTGTTTGAACTTTTGGCAGTTAAGGTATGGCAGAATGCAGGCGGTTTTCCTTGGGATGTGCCGATATTGCTGGCAATTCATTCTCAAGCCATACCACAATTGGATGAGATCGCAGTCATCCTCACAAAGTGGGGGTCTTTTTGGACTGCATTACCCATATTTACTACAATCGCCATCGTCTTCTGGCAAAAGCGCCGATGGCGATCGCTAACTTATTTACTCACCACCGCATTCGGAAGTTTGATCATCAACCGCACTGCTAAAGAATTAATGCATCGAGTCCGTCCGCAACTATGGGTGTCTGGTGCGCCGGAATTTGATTATGCATTTCCCAGTGGTCATGCTATGACGAGTATGACTTTGGTAGTAGTTTTAGTAATTTTGAGCAAGGATAAACCCTGGCGCTGGTTAGTTATGCTTTTTGGCGGTTTATATGTCTTGGCGATCGCTTGGACAAGGCTTTATTTAGGGGTTCACTTCCCCAGCGATATTTTGGCAGGTTGGATGGTTGCGATCGCCTGGTCAATCGGAGTTAGTTTAATTATCAAACCTCACTTGATTGCAGCTAACCCCTTAAATAATGTTCAACCTGTAGAAGAAACTTCTTTATTACCAAAGGAAAAACAAATTTTAGCAGAAGATTGATCAGCTGTTACGCATTGAGGGACTTCCAAGTAAAAAATATTCCATTGCTATTGTTTACTGTTGACAGTTGGCTGTTAACTGTGAACCGTCAACAGTCAACAGTCAAGGACTTGAACGGAATAATTGATTTTTTGGAGTTTCCTCAACTTGCATAGTTACTTATCAGGATTGTCCAGAGTCAAATATCCTTGACAACCCAAACAAGATGTAGGCGCAATATTCAGTCAGCATAGCAATTATGCTTACTAGAAAATTTAGATACTGTAAATCAGTGTTAATTTATACGATTTCGAGTTTTTAGAATGGTTATACTCGTTTCTAGGTTCTACCTGGGAATTACGAAGTGGCTTTGCCACTTCTTTTTATGTAAATGGTAGCCTAAAAAATAATTAAAAACAAAAATGCAAACCATAAATGTAAATGTAATTACGTTTATTTTTGCTCTTATAGATTCTTATCCAATACTTGGCGGTTAAGGGGAAAAGGGAAAGAAAAAACCTTTAACCCTTAACCTTTAACCTTTTCCCCAAAACCAATTTTGGTTTCTAGATGTGATGTAGGGTGCATTCAGGTAAATGCGATCGCCACTCAGCAGCATCCAACACCCTACAATACGTGAGAAAGTTTATTTTGCGGTATTGGCTAATAGCTAGTCATTAAAATCATCTCGCCATTTATCGCGATTGTCTCTCATTTCTGCATCACGGAGCGATCGCGCTGGTTGCCAAGTTCCCCAACACAGTGCAGTTTGCCTTTCTAGGTGGTTGACAAATTGCATAATTGGCTGATCTATTTTGAGTGGAGTTTTTAAATCAAACTTAATTGTCTCAAAAATTTTAGAATCATCGTTAAAAAAATCCTGACCCAAAATATTAACTAGCCATAGCATAAATCGATTGTACAACTTACCAAAAATTCCCTTACGTTTCTGTATCATTAATATCGTTCGCCCTTCAGCCTTTCCCCCGTCAAGCAGGCGTAAGGTAAACATGATATATAAGTGCAAAAAATCGGGGCCAATTGTAACTATGCTAGTGCTACCGTACCAATAGCAAATACTATAGGTAATGGCATTTTTGTAAAAAGGACGAATCAGCTTAATTAGCCAGGAATCTTCGTTACCTCTTGTAGTATTGCTAAAAGTAATCGCATTTTGATTGAGTTCTTCTTTTTCAAAGACTATTTCTATTGGTAGCTTGTGAACTGTATGGAAATGTTGAGTATCAATGGCATTAATTACCACCACATTAGGGTGACATTTAGCTACAAAGTGACAAACCATTGTCACATCACATTCCTTGTGTTCTAACTCAGGAATAAAAGGTAGAGGCTGTAGCGGAATTTCTCCAGTCCAAATCCAAATTATGCCGTATTTTTCGGCAGTAGGCCAAGCATTTAACTTTATAGAAAGCGGTGCGTCTAAACAAGGTATCTCAACACAAAATCCTTCACGATCAAACTTCCAATGGTGAAAAAAACAGCGCAATTCATTACCTTCAACTTTACCCTCAGCTAAATGAGCACCTAAATGAGGACAATAGGCATCAAAGGTAATTGCTTTTTTGTCTTTTCCTCGATAAATTACTAGTTCTCTGCCTAATAAAGTGATAGCTTTTACTTCACCTACCCGCAGATGATGAGAAGGAATTGCCCAATACCACCCCTCTACAAAACGTTCTGGGTTATTGAAATTTTTAGATTTACGCTTTGAGCTAACATTCTGCGAGTTAAAGTTCATTTTTAGATTTCACTGACAGTGAAGGTCTGCATTATATAGTTCCTAATTCGGCAGCTATAAAAATGTAATCAGAGTTACTCTCAGCATTTCCTCACAAAATAAACTTTCATTTTCATCAGCCTAGTGAATTACATATATTGCATTTTAGATACCAGCATTAAATGTTGATTTTTCTGGAATCCTATTCTTCAAGTTATTTGCAAAGTAGTTGCGTAAACTGCCAAAGAAAGCTGTGTCTGTTTTTTCCTACAAATTTCAGTAAACTCAATTTCTTCCTGAAACGAAAGAGAAAAAATTAATTTTTACTTAAGCAAAGTCTTGATATTTTAAGTATTATTACTCTACGATGCTTATGTTTAATTTTGGAATCCATGTAGGAGGCGTTATTAACGCATCCTACATAGATAATCAATGCCAATTAAATTAAAAATTTCTACTGATGTTTAATTTTGGAATCCATGTAGGAGGCGTTAGCGTAACGCATCTGTGTCAATGCTGATTTAGAGAAATGTTGTAGTAAATAATCTGCTATAAATGTGATGCATTCTTTTTGCTGAATTTCCCTAAGGGATTTCTATAAATTAAATTATTCAGTTAAGTAAGCGAAAGTCATAATTGTATTTTTCCTCCTCTGCTTCCTCTGCTTCCTCTGCTCCCATGCTCAAGGGAGCAATAGTATATTTTTTCAGTGGCAGCCCCTAATGTTATACATGGAACAAATCAACCGATTTAGCTATCCTTGAGTAGGAGCGATAATGTTTGATAATCTGCAAAAAATTCTCGTCAACATCACTGAAAAGTTATCAAAATTGTGTTAAGTCCTAAATATTACAGGCAAACTACATTTCGGGGTAAGCAATCCTATCTGAAAAACCGACTGTTTACTGCTGGGATGTTAGTGTTGGTTGTAATATCTCTCTCCAGTGGATTAGGCTACCGTTTTTATAATCAACCAAAACTGGATGTGGGAAAGGTAGCGCCTCAAACTCTCACCGCGCCTAATTCAGTCCATGTTGAAGATGTAAAAACGACAGCGGAAAAACGCCGAGAAGCGCGTAGTGGTGCATTGGCGGTGTGGGATGTCGATTCACAGGTGAATGAGCAAATTAAACAACATCTTGAGCAATTATTAGCAACAGGTGACCAAAGCCGCGATCAGTTGGGAAAATTTCCTATTATTAGAACTGCAATCTTGTCCACAGCCACGCAAACTTACTTGCGACAAGCACCAGAAACCCAATGGCAAACAGTATTGCAAACCTTGGAGAAAAATAGCAATCTGACTGGCTTAAATTCTGCTCAACAGCAAGCAGTCAAGAATTTGCGAAGTTATCGACAGTCTAACTCTTCTGTGGCTTTATCTCAAGTTTTAAAAGCGATCGCTCAAGCTCGTCAGCGCTATACTACCGCCCTCAATTCTCTGAGCGAAAATACCAGCGCTCAACCTCAAACCCTTTACGATGCTACTTTTTTGAATTTGTCTGATGCAGATTGGCAACAGGCTAAAATCCAAATGCATCAAACTTTAGAGCGGATGTTAGCACAGGGTATCTATCCAGGTTTATCTGCTCATAACTTGAACTCTGCGATCGCAATGCAGGTAAGTGTCTCTGTTCCCAAGACAGCGCAACCTTTAGCAAACCGATTGCTATCAACGGTAATTATTCCCAACCTAATTAAAGATATTGAGCAAACTAAGGTAATTGCAGAAAAAGCAGCACAAGCTGTAGAACCGACAATAGTCAGCATTCAAAAAGGTGAGGCGATTGTTAAGGCGGGAGAAAAAATTACTCAGGCTGATTTTGTACTATTAGACTACTTTCGCTTGAGCCAACGCAGCATCGACTGGCTGGAGCTAACGCGTTTCACAGCAATAGTAGGATTAGCAGTAGCTGTGTTTAGGTTAGTAGAAAGACGGTTTTATGCCAAGTTAAGAAGTAGCGATTATGCCTTAATCATTCTCCTCACGCTCAGTGCGCCGTTGCTGATATTTTTGACCAAATCATTTACAGGCTTACCAGCCATCGGTTTACTGCTGGGTAGCTTTTACGGTTCGGCAATTGGCGGTACTGTGATGGGGTTGCTAGGAATATTACTTTCAATTGGCACAGAACTGAGCTGGCATGATTTAATACCTAGCGCCACCAGTGGAATTCTGGGCGGATTAATGGCGGGACAATGGCGATTTCCGGGGAGAGAAGCACCACGAATGCGAGAGGAATTAGCTACCTTGGGAATTTTAATTGGGTTGACCCAGGGAGGTGTTTACTTATTAGTGAATACTGCGATCGCTCCTCTTTGGTATGCTGTTCTGGGTACAGCCATGCTCAATGGTTTGGCTGGGTTACTTTGGAGCATCTTAGCCCTAGGAATTAGCCCTTACCTAGAAACTGTATTTGATTTAGTCACACCAATTCGTTTAGCTGAATTGTCCAATCCCAATAGGCCTTTATTAAAACGCCTCGCCCATGAAACTCCAGGGACTTTTCAGCACACATTGTTTGTAGCCACCCTAGCAGAAGCAGCAGCCAGAGCATTACATTGTCATGTTGAACTGGTACGGGCTGGAGTTCTCTATCATGACATCGGGAAAATGCACGATCCCCTAGGGTTTATTGAAAACCAAATGGCAGGCCCGAATAAACATGATGCGATTAACGATCCCTGGAAAAGCGCGGAAATAATTAAAAAGCACGTGAGTGAAGGGTTGGTTATGGCTCGTCAGTATAAGCTACCTAGTGCTATTCAGGCTTTTATTCCCGAACACCAAGGCACGATTTTGATTGCATATTTCTACAATGAAGCCCAGAAACAACAGCAACATCATCCTGAAATAGTGTTGCACGAATCAGATTTTCGCTATGACGGCCCGATTCCCCAGTCAAAAGAAACGGGAATTGCCATGCTAGCTGACGCTTGTGAAGCCGCGTTGCGATCGCTCAAAGATGCAACCCCAGAAGCAGCACTAGCAATGGTCAACAAAATCCTGAAAGCACGTTGGCAGGATCATCAGTTGGTAGATTCAGGATTAACCAGGGAAGAAATGTCTCAAATTGCTTATATTTTTGTCCAGGTTTGGCAGCAATTTCATCACAAACGCATCCCTTATTCTAAATCCTAGACATACGCTAAGGATGCTACCGGCAATAATTCCACAGGTAAACAACTTTTTGAAAAAGTCGGGTATTTAAATATCGCCAAAGTAAGTGGCATTAATCATTGAGTTTAAAAAATATATAGTATTCCCTATTCTTTAAACTTATTTTATTTGAACAATAAATTGTTGATTATTTATATTATTTACCCACCAATTTGATGTTTGCTATAGACAATCTCATCTGTATGATTATTCCTTCCTGCTTTTAGCGCTGATAATTTGATTTTACTCTCCCCTGATCACAAAAGCTCCAAGAATGCGAGAATAAAGTGTGGGGTTGAGCGCCTGCAATCAATAGTCGAGTCTGATTAACTTATACAAATTAAATCTCAATTCTATAGTATGGTTATTGGCGTACCAATACAGTTCGGTTAAGGGGTAAAGGGAAAAGGGGAAAAGGATTGAATTCACCCTTACCCTTTTCCCTTTCCCCTTTTCCCAAATCACGAGGGAGATGCAAAATACTTATCCGAACCGTATTGAGTGCCGTACTGCTTTAATAAACAAAATATCTGTATTATGATGGTTGGTTTTGATTTGATATTCAAGATGCGATCGCTTAAATTTTTTCGCTTCAATATCCGGGAACTACTTGTGCGCGATCGTCGTGATTAATATCTATACATGACCAGTACTGGCGGTGATATTTGTGTTCACCAACTATTTTTCCCTAAAATTCACCTGGCTACTCTTGCTCACAATCTAGACCTTGGTGTAGTCTGAGGTTTTTATTATCCTTGAAAAAATCTTTGCTTAGTTGTCTCTATAGATACAATAACTATGCTATTCTAGTCAATTTCATATAGACATCAGGGCTATTAACCATCTAATATTGGCTGTTCATTACTGGAAAACTGTGCTGTTAATTGCCCAATTTTCAGCATAATAGTTCATCTTTACAAGAAAAGTTGATGATAGCTATACCATCCCATATACTATGCATTTTCGTCACTAAATGCCTATATACTAGACTAGACTTTGAACAAGTTGATATTTTTGTTAATTGTGATACCAGCAACTATTAATTTTTAGAGGAAATACTAGCAAAAATACATTTTTTAAGGTTTAGTAAAAACTAGATCCAGTATCATCAAACAACCGAAAACTTCATGTGGTGTGATAATCAAGAGAGGAGTGAAAACATGGATTTACGTCAAGACGCACTGCAAATCCTGAAGGAAACTAGTCGAACTTTTTATATACCAATTAGTATTTTACCATCGGGATTACAAGAAGCAGTAGCGTCAGCATACTTGTGTATGCGAGCTATTGATGAAATTGAAGATCATCCAGAACTGGATAACCAAACTAAAGCGCAGCTATTAAGAACAATTAGCTTGACATTACAAGCAGGCGTAGATGGCTTTGCGGTTGATGCCTTCTCCTCAGGATTTAGTGGTTACGAGAATACTTTAGCAGAAGTTACCCTCGGAATTAGAGAATGGTCAATATTAGCACCTGAATCGATCGCACCTCGAATTTGGGATGCAACCGCTGCAATGGCAGACCGGATGGCGTACTGGGCCGAACAAAATTGGCAGATTAAAACAGAATCGGATTTAGATCGTTACACATTTGGGGTTGCAGGGGCGGTGGGGTTACTATTATCAGATTTATGGGCTTGGTATGACAGCACAGAAACTAACCGCACTCAAGCTATAGGTTTTGGACGTGGCTTACAAGCAGTGAATATCCTACGTAATCACGCGGAAGATTTGAAACGGGGTGTAGACTTTTATCCTGAAGGTTGGACTGCCGCAAATATGCATGAATACGCACGCCGCAATTTAGCCTTGGCTGATGCTTACACTAAACACCTGCCACCCAGCCCTGCTTTAGACTTTTGCCAAATTCCCCTCACTTTGGCACATGGAACCCTGGATGCCTTAGCTAACGGTAAAGAAAAACTCAGCCGTCACGATGTTTTGGCACTCCTGAAGAAATTTATCGATGTGAATATGAAAGCTAGCTGATGAGGGACTGGGGACTGGGGGCAGGGGGATGAGGTAGATGAGGGGGATGAGGAAGATGAGGGAGATGAGGGAGATGAAGGGACAACGAGACAGGGAGAAATTACTCATTACCCATTACTCATTACTCATTGCCCAATGCCCCATGCCCCATGCCCAATGCCCAATGCCCAATGCCCCATGCCCAATTTCCATTACCCATTACCTTAACTAAGGAGAGCTATCAATGAAGAAAACTTTGTTCCTCAGTCCTCCTTCTTTTGATGGATTTGACGGTGGTGCAGGTTCGCGATATCAAGCTAAACGCGAAATTACTTCCTTTTGGTATCCCACATGGCTAGCGCAACCGGCGGCTTTAGTGCCGGGTAGTAAGCTTGTGGATGCGCCGCCGCATGGACAGACTGTGGAAGATGTGCTGAAAATCACTAAGGATTACGAATTGGTAATCATGCACACTAGTACACCTTCATTAGCTAATGATGTGAAGTGTGCTGAGGCCATTAAAGCCCAAAATCCAGATGTGCAGATTGGTTTTGTTGGGGCCCATGTGGCAGTATTGCCAGAGCAAACACTGCAGGATCATCCAGTTATTGATTTTGTTTGTCGCAATGAATTTGACTATACCTGCAAAGAACTAGCTGAGGGTCTACCTTGGGAAGACATTAAAGGTCTTAGCTATCGCGATAAATACTCTAATATCCGCCACAATGAGGAACGTCCATTAATTCATGACTGGGATGCTATGCCCAGTGTGCTTCCTACCTATGCCCGTGACTTAGATATTACCAAATACTTCATCGGCTACTTACTGCATCCTTACATTTCCTTCTACACTGGGCGCGGTTGTCCGGCAAAATGCACCTTCTGCCTTTGGCCGCAGACAATTGGCGGTCACCTCTACCGTCATAAAAGCCCAGAAGTTGTAGGACGGGAAATGGAAGAAGCTAAAGCCATCTTTGGTGACAAGGTGCGGGAGTATATGTTTGATGATGATACCTTTACCATCGACAAACATCGTGCGATCGCAATTAGCGAACACATGAAGCGGCTCAAACTCACTTGGAGTTGTAACGCTCGTGCCAATTTAGACTACGATACCCTAAAAACTCTGCGCGACAACGGTCTGCGCTTGCTGCTTGTTGGTTTTGAATCTGGTAACCAAGATATTCTCAACCGCATTAAAAAAGGCATCAAGCTGGAAGTGGCGCGGGAATTTATGAAAAACTGCCATAAGCTAGGGATCACTGTGCATGGCACTTTCATTATTGGTCTACCAATTGAAACTCAAGAAACAGTAGAAGAGACAATTCGCTTCGCTTGCGAACTCAGTCCCCATACAATTCAAGTCTCAATTGCTGCACCATATCCCGGTACAGAACTTTACGAACAAGCCCAAGCTAACGGTTGGTTTACTAACCAATCTTTGGTAGCTAACTCCGGTATTCAAACCTCAACATTGCAATATCCCACGCTTTCCAGTGAAGAAATCGAAGACGCAGTTGAGCGTATGTATCGGAAATTCTACTTCCGTCCCAAAGCAATTATCCCCATTGTCAAGGAAATGCTTACAGACCGCCAGATGATGGTACGTCGCCTGCGCGAAGGCGGAGAGTTCTTCTCCTACCTGAGAGAACGCCGTAATCAGCAGACTGCTGCACACGCGGGGGTTGGGGAGTAGGGATTGGGGAGATGAGGGGGATGAGGGGGATGAGGGGGATGAGGGAGAAATAACAAAAACCAATTACCAAATGACAAATGACAAATGACAAATGACAAATGACAAATGACAAATGACAAATGACAAATGACAAATGACAAATGACAAATGACCAATGACAAAAGCCCGCCATGTAATTATTAATGCTGATGACTTTGGCTTTTCTGCTGGGGTCAATCAAGCAATTATTCAAGCTTATGAACAGGGTGTATTAACTAGTACCAGTTTGATGGTAACTGGAGATGCTGCCGGAGATGCGATCGCTTGGGCAAGTAATCACCCTAATTTGGCTGTTGGTCTGCATTTAGTGCTGGTGTGCGGTCGGGCTGTTCTCCCACCCTCCCAAATTCCCCATTTGGTAAACTCTCAGGGTAATTTCTCCGATAGTCCTTTTCACGCTGGGTTACGCTATCAATTTAATTCTGCTGCTCGTGAGGAATTGCGGCAAGAAATCCGCGCCCAGTTAACAAAATTCCGCGACTCTGGGCTGACTCTTTCTCATGTGGATGGGCATTTACATTTACATACTCATCCCGTAGTAATGCGGATATTAGTGGAATTAGCCCAGGAATTTAATATTCGCGTCATCCGTTTGCCATCGGAAGAACTAGCAATGACTCTCAAGCTTGACCGCACTGGACTATTTAATAAATTAGTCTGGTCAGGGGTATTTGGCAGACTCCGCAGCTATGGTGAAAGTTTACTCAAAGCACACGGTATTAAATACGCCGATCGCGTTTATGGATTGCTGCAAACTGGAAATATGAGTGAGGAATACTTGCTAGGTCTAATTCCACAAATTCAAGCAGACTTAGTAGAGATTTATTCCCATCCCGCAGTCATTCAACCAGGCGAACCACTAAACGGCCCATCAGGAGCCGGTGAAGTAGAACTTGCAGCGTTATTGAGTAAGCAGGTGCGCCAAGCACTGACAGCTAGCGGTTTTGAATTAACTAACTACTACCAAATTTAAAATCTGCTTTGTTTCAGGTGTTTGGTGTTTGTCACTATTACCAATTACCCATTACCCATTCCCCATTACCCATTACCCATTACCCATTCCCCATTCCCTATTTCCCCCCTACAGCGTGTTTTTTCATATCGTCTAAATTACAGACTTCCAAAGCTCGAGAATGGGTTGATGCAAGCACAACGGGGGGAGCAACGCCAGCTTCTAGCGCTTCTTGCCAACGAGCCGCACATAAACACCAGCGATCGCCTGGCTGCAATCCGGGAAAATTAAATTGAGGAACAGGTGTGCTGAGGTCGTTTCCTTGAGATTTAGTAAATTCTAAAAATTCTGCTGTCATTTGAGCACATACAACGTGCATCCCAAAATCTTGACCCCCTGTATTGCACACCCCATCTCGGTAATAACCAGTCATCGGAGAAGTACAACAAATCTCCAGATTGGTTCCTAGTACGTTCTTCGCTTCTGCCATAAACACCTCAGCTTTAGTCAGTTCATCCTGTTATTAAACTAATACCAATTGAAGGGGCATGGGGCATGGGGCATTGGGCATTGGTAATTATCCATTAGTGTCAACTTAAGCTAAAAGCTATAGAGGGTGGGCGTTGTACAAATACCTCGCGCCCTCATCCCCTAACCCCTTCTCCCGCAGGAGAAGGGGAATTAAATCTCTTGCTCCCCTCTCCTGGTGGGAGAGGGGTTGGGGGTGAGGGCAAAAACCTTGCACAAGAGCGGGTTTCACATTAAGTTGACACAGGTGGTAATTATCTCTCCCCTTGTCTCCTATCCTGCAGGTTCGCCTTTAGGCATTCTCGTAGAGTAGCCGCAAAGCGTCTACATCCCCCTCATCTCCAAATAGAGGTTTTAATCTACACACTAAATGCATAAGCAATCGACATTCTCTAAAGATGTAGACTCTGCCATATAAGGAATAAATTGAATACTCTAAAGGCTTATCTCTTAAGGAATAGGTGATTTTGCACTTAATAATTACGTACTTTTACTGTAGCAACACAGTGTAACACCCGTGTAATCTGGAGCGCAATGTCTTTTCATTATCTCAACCATTGTGAAATCCATCCTACAGACCTATTTAGAACAAGAAATCTGGGTATTAATCAGAGATAAATGGTATTTCGCCACAGTTATCGGAGTTTGGGATGATTTGTTGTGGTTCAAGCACAGAACTTACAACAAAGAGACAGAGGAAGATACTCTGTGGGAAATGATTGTCAAAATCAGTGAAGTAATTGCGATTGATAAAGTTCAGTCTGTTGTTAGCAGAAAACCAGACGTATTTATTTCTCGTCTACTGGAAACTGATAAAAACATAACTAATCCTCAAGAGCATGAAAGCTAGCGCTTGATATGTTAAGAGGAAAGGGGTCATGGGGAAGGCGTAAAGACGATTTCGTAATTTCTCCCTTGTCTTCTAAATATGTAGGACTTACGCAAAAGTCACGGAATTACGTCATTACGAGCGTAGCGACGTAATCCCCTAAAACTATGGGATTGCTTCCCTACACTACGTTCCGGTCGCAATGACAAATTTTGCTTGCGTAAGTCCTGATATGAATAATCCGGAATTGATCAACTTAACTTGAAGTGTTAATTGTCTTTTTCATACCTTGTGTATGGCAACGCACCCAGGAATTCGTTTAGAATTTCTGGGTGCGCTTAGTAGGATTTGAAACATCCTATCCTAGGTTGTATTTTCCTGGCTGCTCAGAAAACTAGTTGAATAAAAATTAAGTAGTGTGAAATTAAGGAGGAATTAAATGGGACTGAGCGAAGAACTCTTGAACCCAAACAAAAAAGACTTGCTTGTAGATGACTGCTGCACGATGATCGAAAAACAGATCGCTTCAAAGTCAGGTTTAGGTGGTATGGCCCTCAAAACTGCCTTTGCTGCACTTAAGGGCGTTAAACCAGGATATATCCCTTACGTTGTTGAGCAGCTGCTACCACAGTGCTTCACAGCAATCGATCCCATCTGGAGTGAAGGCGTACAGAAGGGCGATCCGGTAGATTACTTGGTTGAAAGCCGCTCTCGCGCCGCTGATGCACTGCTAAGTGTTACAGATCAGAGGGTACAAAAGAGTACTCGCTCCATTGTTCGCGGGACTTATGACAAGTTTCGCGGTTCTGCCAAGCAATATGTTGAGGACGCAGTGCCGGATTTTGCTCAGGTTATAGGTAAGCACGCTCAAAACTAAGCAAATAATTAGTAATTCGTAGTTTGTAATTCGTAATTAAATTAACTACTGGCTTACCTAAATGGGATGGGGCATTGGTGTCAACTTAATGTGAAACTCGCTCTTGTGCAAGGTTTCGCCCTCACCCCCAGCCCCTCTCCCACAGGGAGAAGGGAGCAAGAGATTTAGTTCTCCTTCTCCTGGGGGAGAAGGGGTTAGGGGATGAGGGCGCGAGGTATTTGTACAACGCCCACCCTATATAGCTTTTAGCTTAAGGGATTTACAAGAAATAAATTATTCCATCTTGTGGGGCGGGCAAGATGCCCGCCACATAATCTGGGCGGACAAGATGTCCACCCCACAATAAATACTGGGATATTTTTTTATTTGGAAGTCCCTAAGTTGACACCAATGCCCAATGCCCCATGCCCCATGCCCCATGCCCCATGCCAATGCCCTATGCCCAAAAACACCATCTGAGCATATAGTGAGCACAAAGGTGAGCACTTTTGCCCGATTAACCCACCTACGCTAGAGACAGGAAAGAAATAGCGATAGGTAATTTATATGACTCAAACTTTAGAACGCCAAGCTGGTGGCTTATATGTTCAAACTCCCGATCAACAGCAAATTGCTTTTCCTTTAAAGCACACTGAAGTACAAGCGCAAGTAGCGGGTAATATCTCGCGGGTGGAAGTTACCCAAAGCTTTGAAAATCCCTTCACAACTACATTAGAAGCTGTTTATATATTTCCGTTACCTGATGAGGCTGCTGTTGATGATATGCTGATTCGCATTGGCGATCGCACTATTCAAGGCAGTATCAAAAAGCGCCAAGAAGCACAGCAAATCTACGAGCAAGCTAAACAACAAGGACGCACGGCTGGGCTGCTGGAACAAGAACGAGATAACATTTTTACTCAATCCCTCGCTAATATCAAACCCGGTGAGCAAATTGATGTGATTATTCGCTACACCGAAAGCCTAAAATTTACGGCGGGAAATTATGAGTTTGTCTTCCCAATGGTGGTAGGGCCACGTTACATTCCTGGGACAACCATTGAAGACAATACCCAAGGTGGCGGTTCTGCTGCTGCACCGATGTTGCAAAATCAAGATACTGACTTAGTACCAGATGCTTCGCGCTTGAATGCACCGATTTTACCTGCGGGTACTCGCTCTCGCCATGATATAAATGTCACGGTAGAAATTAATGCGGGGGTGGACATTCAGGATATTTCCTCACCTTCTCACCAAATCCAAATCGCCTATGAGGGACAACGAGTACAAGTCAAACTCGCGGGTGGAGATACAATTCCTAATAAAGACTTGATTTTACGCTACCAAGTAGCAGGTAAAAGCACTCAAACAACTGTACTCTCCCAAAATGACAAACGGGGTGGACACTTTGCCGTTTATTTAATTCCGGCTGTCCAGTATCGCCCAGAACAGATGGTTCCCAAAGATGTGGTGTTTCTGATTGACACCTCTGGTTCTCAAAGTGGCGCACCATTGATGCAATGTCAGGAATTAATGCGGCGTTTTATTAATGGGCTGAATCCTGACGACACTTTCAGCATTATTGATTTTTCTGATACCACTCAGCAACTTTCACCTGTTCCCCTCCCCAATACCCCGCAAAATCGCACCTTAGCGATTAATTACATCAATCAATTAAATGCAGGTGGCGGAACAGAAATGTTACGCGGGATTCGTGCGGTGTTGAACTTCCCCGTTACAGATCCTGGACGCTTGCGGAGTATTGTACTGCTGACTGATGGCTATATCGGCAACGAAAACCAAATTTTGGCAGAAGTGCAACGCCATCTCAAACCGGGAACCCGCCTTTACAGCTTTGGCGCAGGTAGTTCGGTGAATCGTTTCCTACTCAATCGCATTGCGGAATTAGGGCGGGGTATGGCGCGCGTGATTCGCCATGATGAACCAACTGATCAAGTAGTGGAAAAATTCTTCCGCCAGATTAACAATCCTGTCCTCGCCAACATTAACTTGCAATGGGAAGGCGATGGTACATCCCCAGTTATGTATCCTTCCACACCACCGGATTTATTTGCAGAACAGCCGTTAGTGCTATTTGGCTGCAAACCAGATAGTCGTGCAGGAAAATTGCATATTACTGGCATAGCTGCAGGTGGTACGCGCTACCAACACACCTTCCAACTGGATTTTACAGCCACAGGTAATCCTGCGATCGCACAACTTTGGGGTCGTTCCCGCATCAAAGATTTAATGAATCAGATGGTGAGTGGTGAAACCAAGCTAGGTGTAGAAGCTGTGACGGATACAGCCCTTACCTATCAACTGTTATCGCAATATACAGCCTTCGTTGCCGTCAGCGATGATGTGCGTGTTAATCCCAGCGAGGCTTCTGTTTCTGTGCAAGTACCTGTAGAAATGCCTGAAGGTATTAGCTATGAGGGCATATTTGGTAGTGCTGTACCAACTGCAATGGCTGCGCCTATGGTGGAAATGGTCTATTCCTCGCCTCAGCTATCTGCACCACCACCCAGCACTATTTCTCCCCCTGCATCCAGGGCAGAAATGCCACCAATGGCAAAACCATCTTTTGATGCGATGGATTCAGCCAAAGTAGAAAGGAAAAAGGCTAAAAAGGAAAGTAATTATCCAATCCCAGGCGGCGGAAATTTTGGGACTAGAGATGCAGAATTGGAAGAATTGGCAGGGAAACTCTCAGAAATTGCGCCTGTTTATCGTCCGCAAATTGTCAGCGTATCAGGATTGGATCAACAAATGATTTCTCTGCTTACTCAACATTTACAATCAATTCAGTTCTCTACAATTTTCAGTGGCAATTTAGTCTTTGATTTGCAAATCAGCAAAGGAAGGGTGAGACAGGTAGTGCTTGATGAGCAATTGTCTTCTTTAGAAGACCATGAAGTAATTGAAAAAATTAGGCGATCGCTCTTAACTTGGCGAATACCCCGAATTCTCACAACCACAGTCATTCTCACAATTCAAATGCAACAAGTCTAAAGTAGTTTTCATAGTAAGTCTGCGGGAAACTTCATCACCTTTTGGGTAGCCAGTAGGGTGCGTTACACTTCGTGATAACGCACCGTATTCTGGGCTTTGGTGCGTTGCGCTGCGCGACAACACACCCTACTGGCGTGGCAAGCCTTAAATGTTGCAATAATTTTTCTTGTGGGGTGGACATCTTGTCCGCCCCGGACGGGCAAGATGCCCATCCCACAAGAGTTTTTTTCATGCACTATTTTTGGCGTGTCAGTCCACTACGTGTATTTCAGAAATCAAATATGAGTCCTATATATCGTAATAAAGAATTGGTATTATGCTGTTTCTATCGGCTCAACAGGTGGTTTCTCTGTACCTGATTTGATGTGAGTGATAGTAGCCTTGCGGATGCGATCGCTCTTGGCGTTGGCGAAGCCATCACTCTTGAATACTCCACCAGCTTGCACATATTCAGCGCTTTCTTTTCCGTATCTGCCAGCAACAGACATCAGCATATTTTCACATAAAACACCAAGGTTTTTTCTAATACCAATTCAAATAATGTTTGCGACAGATAAATTCTTTGTAGGGGCACGGCATCCACAATCTTTTGGTATATCAAATATCTTACAGGTGCCGTGCCCCACCCATCTTTTTTCAAAACGGTATAACTTATCAATATCAGTTTTGGAGGCATCAACTACAGCCAAAGCAGTATTATGAGCGTTGATGAGTAGGTTGGGTTGACGTAAGGAAACCCAACACCGAAATATCGGTTAAGCATTTTGAAAGCAAAATTGGTTTTGGGGAAAAGGTGAAAGGTGAAAGGTTAAGGGTTCAAGGTTTTTTCTTCCCCTTTTCCCCTTAAGCGACAAGTATTGACACCTAGGCGTAGGTTGGGGAGCTACTGCGTTGACGGGTTTCCCGGCTTAAAGCAAGTGGCGTTTGAGGGACGAAACCTAACATTGTCACAACTTTGTTGGGTTGAACGGAGTGAAACCCGTTTGGTTGCAAGGTTTCGCCCTCACCCCCAGCCCCTCTCCCACAGGGCGAGGGGAGCAAGAGATTTAGTTCCCCTTCTCCTGCGGGAGAAGGGGTTAGGGGATGAGGGCGCGAGGTACAGCCTCTTAATGCAAAAAATTGGCTCGTTGGTTGTGAATGAGATCTGGTTGTGAACGAAGGAGCGCTCATTGATAGACAACCCGATCACGTTGGTCATGAAGGAACCGATGTTCTCTATGGATGAGCGTTCATTGATAGACAACCCGATCACGTTGGTTGTGAAGGAACCGATGTTCTCTATGGATGAGCGCTCATTGATAGACAACCCGATCACGTTGGTTATGAAGGAACCGATGTTCTCTATGGATGAGGTAATTTTGGGAAAGAAGGCTGATTTGGCGTAGATGCTGCATCGCTTGGTGGTAGAAATCGCCTACTATTCTCTAGAAAAGACGGCATTTCGCCTTGGCAAAAACATAACTGTTAAAATCAGCATCATGAGCCAAAATGCGAAAAAACGCACCTAGTAGGAGAAAAATGCCAGCTATTGTTAAACTACAACTCTCTTTAGAAACTTTAGCAGAAGCAATATCTTCTCTTGATTTACAAGAAAAGCGTCAACTTCAAGAGCTAATTGAGCAACAGATTTTTGAAGCGGAAGAAGCATTGTATGAAGACGATGCAGAAACAGTCGCAGAAATTCAAGCGGTGCGTGCTGAGTATAGGGACGGCGAGTCATTAACTATCGATGAATATCTTGCTAACCGAGCGAATTAGAAAAGCGATCGCATTTTGTAGAGAAGCGATCGCTTTTTCTGGAGTAGTCAACCGCGATCGCATTTTGTCGAGCAGCGATCGCACTCTATACTTTGAGACTGGGAAGGCGATCAAATCCCCAAATCCCAACGCTGTAAGCCCAAAAATCCTACCTGCATCACAAAACCGTCAGAATGCGATCGCTAATTGTGGAAAATAACACGATGTTTGTCCATAGGGTGAACAATATCCATCAAAACCCAGATATGCTTGAGATTAGCTACTCTAAACTGAAAGCTAAAGTGTACGAAACCAAATTTCTATATAAATTCTCATGAACACCGCTAAACTTAGCACTGATGGCACTCACCAAGTTGTGATTTTGCCGGAAGATTTTCAACTCACTGGCACGGAAGTTTATATTAAAAAAATTGGTAATGCCATTATTCTCATTGCCAAAGATAACTCCTGGCAATCTCTCATTGAGAGTTTGGACAATTTCTCCGATGATTTCATGACTACTAGAGAGCAGCCACTAATAGACACCAGAGAGAGTTTGTAAATGCAATACCTGCTTGATACAAATATCTGCATTTATATCATCAAGCAAAAACCCCAAAAAGTGCTGGATAAATTTCAAACCTGAGCATTTCTGATGTGGGTATCTCCTCTATCACTGTGGCGGAACTTGAATATGGAGTAGCCAAGAGCCAACAGCAAGAGAAAAACCGCACCGCCCTGCTACAATTTTTGCTACCCCTAGAAATAGTTGATTTCAATCCAACAGCAGCAACGATTTACGGCAGCATTAGAAGCGATCTCGAAACTAGAGGAATCATTATTGGTGCAATGGATATGCTCATTGCTGCTCATGCTCTAAGTTTAGGAGTTATTCTTGTTACTAATAATCTAAGAGAATTTTCGCGCATTCCTGCGCTGTTATTAGAGAACTGGGTTGATTAGCTGTAAATAGATGATGTGTAACGAACTGATCGCTGTTAAATCACCGCCACCATCGCGCTACATCTACAATTGCACGGGCAATTTCTGCTGTTGCCACTTCGCCACCTAATGCAAAGATAACTGGAAACAATGCTCCGCCGACTTAAAGCAACTGGCGTGCAAAAATGCAAAGAAGAATTTGAAAATTACGACTTTTGCAAAAAGTCTATTATTGTGGGTTTTCTGCCGATATTTCTCCACAAAAGCAGCGTGAGCATCAGCAAGATTTAAAAATATTGCCAACAAAACCATTGCTTTGTTACTGGCTATGCAAGTATTTCTCATTGGCTTACAAGCTAAAACCCGTATTGACCAAGGTAACTCAACTCTTGAGACTTTAATCTGGATGATTCAACAGTATATTCCGGTTTTGGTTAAGGTTAAAAGGTTGGATGGGTAAGGGGGAAGGGGTAAGGGGTAAGGGGGAAAGATTGCACGGTAGGGGCACGGCACCGATCATTGGTGTAAACTTAAGCTAAAAGCTGTATATGGCGGGCGTTGTACAAATACCTCGCGCCCTCATCCCCTAACCCCTTCTCCCTGAGGGAGAAGGGGAATTAAATCTCTTGCTCCCCTCTCCTGCTGGGAGAGGGGCTGGGGGTGAGGGCAAAACCTTTGCACAAAGAGGGTTTCACGTTAAGTTGACACCAATGACACCGTAGGCTACCTGCACCCCCATCTCCCAGCACCATTTCTCCCCCTGCACCAAGAGCAGAAATGCCACCAATGGCAAAACCATCTTTTGATGTGATGGATTCAGCCAAAGTAGATTAGGTAAAAGGGTAAAAGGTAAAAAGGTGAAAGGGTAAATCCAAACCTTTCCCCCTTCCCCTTTTCCCCCCAGGCCTTGCATGATGATCGGAATTGATGAAAAAATTGATCCGCGAGTAGCCCAAGGGATACAAGAGGAAATCTGTGAAAGTTTTAGTTATTGGGAATGGGGGGCGCGAACACGCTCTGGCTTGGAAACTGCTGCAATCTAAGCAAATTGAGCAAGTTGTTTGTGTCCCTGGTAATGGGGGTACGGCGAGTATGACAGGTTGTCAAAACTTGCCTTTAGCTGTGGATGATTTTGATGGAATTAGCAAATTTGCACTGGAAAATGGCATAACTCTCGTGGTAGTGGGGCCAGAGGTGCCTTTAGCTAAGGGAATTACAGATTATCTCCAGGCAAAAGGATTGATGGTATTTGGCCCTGTTAAAGCTGGGGCGCAAATTGAAGCTAGTAAGGCTTGGGCAAAAGCTTTGATGCAAGAAGCGGGGATTCCCACAGCTAAAGCCGCAGTCTTTACAGAAGCCGCCGCCGCGAAATCCTATGTGAAGGCTCAAGGTGCGCCGATTGTGGTGAAAGCCGATGGCTTGGCGGCTGGTAAGGGTGTCATAGTGGCGGAAACGATAGAACAAGCCCACAATGCCATTGATACGATTTTCCAGGGGCAATTTGGCAGTGCTGGAGAATTTATAGTTATTGAAGAATGCTTGATTGGGCAAGAAGTTTCGGTTTTAGCCTTAACTGATGGCTTAACCATTCGCCCTTTACTGCCAGCACAGGATCATAAGCGGATTGGGGAAGGCGATACCGGAGAAAATACTGGTGGAATGGGAGCTTACGCCCCTGCACCAATCGCCACCCCAGAGTTAATGGCGCGAGTTCAACAAGAAGTTTTAGAAAGAGCGATCGCAGCTTTAAAAGCTAAAGGCATCGATTACCGAGGTGTACTTTACGCCGGGTTAATGATTTCACCCGATGGCGACTTTAAGGTTTTGGAATTTAACTGTCGCTTTGGCGATCCCGAAACCCAAGTAATTCTGCCACTTTTAGAAACGCCTTTAGAAGAATTGATTTTAGCTTGTGTACAGCAGCGTTTAGGCGAAATGCCCCCGATTGCTTGGAAACCAGGTGCAGCGGCTACCGTCGTGGCTGCGGCTGGCGGCTATCCCGGAGCGTATGAAAAAGGACAGGTAATTACTGGTACTGAGCAAACAACAACTGCCAATGTGACTGTGTTCCATGCAGGGACTAAGCTCAATGAACAGCAGCAAATAGTAACCGATGGCGGACGAGTATTAAATGTAACTGGTATTGGTGGGGATTTTGCAGAGGCGATCGCCCAAGCATACGTCGGCATTCAATCAATTCACTTTGAAGGAATGTATTACCGTAGAGATATTGGTCATAGAGTGCTGAGAAAGGCTGAAGTATGAAAAACTCCACCCACAAGGGGATGGAGTTTTAGGGCATGGGGCATGGGGCATGGGGCATGGCTAAGAGTTCCCAATGCCCAATGCCCAATGCCCCAAGTCGGCGGGCGGCTATCCCTCTTCACCCACAAGGGGATGGAGTTTCCCACCGACTTCCAATAAATGTTAAAGGATGAAGTCAATTCATCCTTAAAATCTCCCTAACTCTACATTTTGATCAAATTAACTGTTAATTTTTTAGTTGTTGGGGTTTATAAAACTACTAACAACTTTTATTTAAGATGCTGGCTCTTGTGAAGACAATCCGAGAAACGATCGCGAATTGGTGGTCAGATTTCACCCTCCAGACGAAGCTGTTAGCTGTTGCCACTTTGGTGGTTTCGTTAGTTATGAGTGGTCTGACCTTTTGGGCGGTGAATACAATTCAACAGGATGCGCGGATGAATGACACGCGCTTCGGTCGTGACTTGGGACTGCTGCTAGCTGCCAATGTCGCCCCTTTAGTGGCTGACCAAAATCTCACTGAAGTTGCCCAATTTTCCCAACGCTTCTACAGCAGCACCTCTAGTGTGCGCTATATGCTTTACGCTGATGAAACGGGGAATATCTTTTTTGGCATTCCTTTTTGGGAAGCGGAGGTGAAAAACTCCCTCACCATTGAACGGCGAATCCAACTGCCAGAAGATTACCCTGGGGAAGGGGACAAGCCAATGGTACGGCAACACATGACACCTGATGGTGCTGTAACTGATGTGTTTGTACCATTAATCGTCAATAAAAAATACTTGGGTGTATTGGCGATTGGCATTAACCCCAACCAAACTGCTGTCATCTCCACCAATTTCACCCGTGATGTTACCATTGCTGTTTTTATCACCATTTGGGTAATGGTAATTTTGGCAGGGGTAATTAATGCTTTAACAATTACCAAACCCATTAAAGAACTACTGGTAGGCGTGAAACAAATCGCCGCCGGAAACTTCAAGCAAAGAATTGACTTACCCCTAGGAGGTGAACTAGGAGAGTTAATTTTAAGCTTTAATGACATGGCACAGCGTCTAGAAAGCTATGAAGAACAAAATATTGAGGAACTAACGGCAGAAAAAGCCAAGTTAGAAACTCTAGTTTCTACCATTGCTGATGGTGCGGTGTTGATTGATAATAATATGCAGGTAATTTTAATCAACCCCACAGCACAACGCATTTTTGCCTGGGAAAATGAAGAGGTCGTAGGTAGCAATGTGTTATATCATTTGCCCTCGGCTGTGCAAATGGAAATTACCCGGCCTTTATATGAAATGGCTGCGGGTGAATGTGAAAGTGCTGAGTTTCGCATTGCGCTGAACGAACCCACAAAACGCACAATCAGAATTTTGCTGACTACAGTGTTAAATTTACAACGGGAAAGCATTAAAGGCATTGCCATTACAGTGCAAGATATCACCCGGGAAGTAGAACTTAACGAAGCGAAAAGTCAATTTATCAGCAACGTTTCTCACGAACTACGAACACCTTTATTTAACATCAAATCTTTTATCGAAACATTACATGACTACGGCGAAGACTTGAGTATAGAACAGCGCCAAGAGTTTTTACAAACAGTTAATCATGAAACCGATCGCCTAACACGCTTAGTCAACGATGTTTTAGATTTATCCAAATTAGAATCAGGTCGCGCCTACAATTTTGATGGCGTAGATTTATCGCAAGCAATTGAACAAACCTTACGAACTTATCAATTAAATGCCAAAGATAAAGGCATTGAATTAATTCAAGAAGTAGCCCCACAGTTACCCTTAGTGTTAGGTAATTATGATTTATTACTACAAGTATTAGCTAATTTAGTGGGTAATGCTCTCAAATTTACACCTGCTGGCGGTAAAGTAGCTATCCGCGCCTATCAATTAGATTTCATCCATACTTCTCACAATCAGCCGCTACCTGTGCGAATCGAAGTCTCTGATACTGGCATTGGCATTGATTCAGAAGACCAACAAGCGATTTTTGACCGCTTCTTCCGCGTAGAAAATCGCGTTCACACCCTTGAAGGTACAGGTTTAGGTCTTTCCATTGTCCGCAATATTATCGAAAGACATCGTAGCCAAGTGCATTTAGTTAGTGAAGTGGGAGTAGGTACAACTTTTTGGTTTGATTTAACAGTTGTGAATAATTCCTAATTCGTAAAATTCACCTCGATAAAAATTCGCTGCCCAGATCCCCGACTTTTTCAAAAAGTCGGGGATCTAAATCTTGCTTGATAATGCGTTGGTGCGTTGCGCTGCGCGACAACACACCCTACATTTACTTTTTACTTTTTACTTTTTACTTCTCACCCACTCCCTAAACTCTCGCATTCTGGCATTTTCTCCCTTTTGTGTGTCTAATTGCATAAATCTTGTGAGTTCTTTGATAGGAAATTTGCCGAAAGCTAAACTACTATCTGACTCTATGTAACCTGTATCAGTGAGAATATTTATAATTAATTTCCCGGCTTCATATCGCCAAACTTCGGGAACTTTTAATTCAGCATAAATTGCCATTTTATCAATCGAAGGATTTGTTATATCAATTTCAATTGCTAAATCTGGTGGTGGGTCATTCTCTAAATTAATATTCAATTTATTCCGAACTTTTATTTCATTTTGGATGTAAAAACATTCATCAGCTTCTTTTCCCACAGATTTTGGTTGTGAACGCCAGGTAGTAGATTTTAAACCTCTAATTTCCATCCCTAACTCTTCAGTTAGCACTGTGATTAACCGACCCAAATTCCAGGCATAGGTTTCATGTTCTGGTAGTGGTGTCATCAATTCCAATGTTCCCTGATAATAATTCATCCGCAGCTTGGGATATTCAGCAAATGCATCTAAAAGCTTCTCGTAGGTTTGCCAACTGACATCATAAAGAACAAGACGAGAACCTTCAATAGGTGCTGCTAGAGCTTGAGTCATAATTGCTGATGTAGCATTCGTTATGTCTATATTATCGCTGGGAGTTTTGATTTCAATTCGAGGTTCGCAATCCTACTGGTTTATTTTTCCGCCGCAAATCTTTTTTCCGTTTGCAGAAATTGCGGAACACCCATTAATTCCTGAAAATCTTTAAAAGTTACTAAATCTGGTAAATTTGCAGTTGTTCCTTGCGTTTTTAAATGCTGGAAACAAGCATTCATGACATGAGTAACAGCCATCAGTGCAGTGAGTGGGAAAAAGACGATTTTGAAGCCTAATTGCTGTAACTGTGCAGTCGAAATTTCTGGAGTTTTACCACCTTCAACAATATTAGCTACCAGTGGCACATCAGGAAAAGCAGAGGCGATCGCTTTTAATTCTTCAACGGACTGGGGGGCTTCTACAAATAGTACATCAGCACCAGCAGCAATGTAAGCACGACCACGAGCGATCGCAGCTTCTAAACCCAGTGGCGCACGGGCATCTGTACGGGCAATAATTACTAAACCACTATCACCACGTGCTTCTACAGCAGCTCTAATTTTCCCAGCGTGTTCTTCCAGAGAAACTACTCGCTTACCTTCAAAATGACCGCACTTTTTCGGCCATTCCTGATCCTCTAGCAACACGCCAGCTAAACCCAACTGTACAGCATCCTTGATAGTACGCATCACATTTAAGGCGTTACCGTAGCCAGTATCTAAATCGGCTATGAGCGGTACAGTAATTGACTGAGCAATCCTCCCGACACTATAAAGCATTTCTGTAGCGGTGAGAAAACCATAGTCGGGTAAACCCAGTGTAGAAGCAGCAATGCCAAAGCCACTAGTAGCCACTACTTCAAAACCAGACTGTTGAGCCAACTTAGCACCCAGACAGTCGTAAACCCCAGGAATAACAATAATTTCAGGACTCGCTAATAACTCTCGCAGTTTTTGTGCAGCAGACATACAGCAATTTATGGGTGCAAAATACTCCTATTTGAGGATACAGCGAATGTTCACCATCAATCAATTTTAGATTGGGGATTTTAGATTTTAGATTGGATGTTTCAATGCAAAAAATGAAATCAAAATTAGTCAATTTATTACTAATTTAAAGATTATTTGCAATATATAAATTCTGCATAGGGATACAAAAATTTTGTGCCCTTATCCATTTTTAGATAACACAGTATTGGATTCTTATATTCCCTAATTCTTTTCCTACTTGTGAGTTCACGTAGTAGACTGACACAGCTAATTTGATGCAATAGCAAAAATTCATCGGCGTTTATCGGCACGGCAGTTGCTTCTCCCAAGGGGAGACGCTACGCGTAGCTTGCTTCCCCGTAGGGGTACAAGTCGGGGAACCGCAAGGGCGCACTGCCTTGTTTATCTGCGGTTAATTTAATCAAATCTAATGCCTCATTTTAGGCGTGTTAGTCCAGTAGTGGCGTGGCAAGGCTAAAATGTTGCAATAATTTTTCTTGTGGGGTGGACATCTTGTCCGCCCCGGACGGGCAAGATGCCCATCCCACAAGAGTTTTTTTCATGCACTATTTTTGGTGTGTTAGTCCAGTAGGATGCGTTACGCTATCGCTAACGCATCCACGCCCAAATCCAAAATTTGCATTAACCCCGAACTGGGAGGGAAATGAAAAACTCAGAGCCTTGTCCCAATTGGGACTCGACTTCTAGCCGACCACCATGTTTTTCGATGGCAATTTGACGGGCGATCGCTAAACCTAACCCCGTTCCTTTGCCAACCTCTTTTGTGGTAAATAAATGGTCAAAAATCTTAGATTTGACTGACTCATTCATGCCTTTACCGTTGTCGCTAATGCGAATTTCCACCGTATTTTGTGCCGCCAATAATGTAGTTTGAATTGTTATTTGTTGGGGATGGTTTTCTAACTCTTTTAAGGTTGCTTGCTGTGCCATTTCATCGAACATATCAATTGCATTGGCTAGAATGTTCATAAATACTTGGTTAAGCTGACCGGGGAAGCAATCAATTTCCGGGATATTACCGTAGTTGCGGATAACGTGAATGGCAGGACGATGTTCATTCGCTTTGAGTCGATACTTGAGAATTAACAGCGTACTATCTAACCCTTCGTGTAAGTTGGCTCTAACTTTATGTTCCGTATCAGCACGAGAGAAGGTACGTAGGCTAGTGCTAATGCTTTTGATGCGATCGGTCGCGCCTTTCATCGAGTCAATTAACTTTGGTAAGTCTTCCAACAGAAAATCCAGGTCAATCTCTTCAGCTAATTCAGCCACCAAATCGATAGGCGGCTGGTGCTGCTGATAGGTATTTAACAACTCACACAGGTCTTTGACATAATCTTTGGCATTGTTAATACTGCCGTTAAGAAAGCCGACTGGGTTATTAATTTCGTGAGCAACCCCTGCTACCAAGTTACCCAAAGTCGCCATTTTTTCGTTTTGTACAATCTGTAGCTGAGATTCTTCCAGCTGTTGAGCATAGGCTTGAGCTTGCTGATAGAGACGAGCATTCTCTAGGGAAATCGCAGCTTGGGCACAGAGCAGATTTAGTACTTCAACGCGATCGCGGGTAAAGGCTCCGGTTGCCAGGTTATTTTCCAAATAGACTATACCTAGCAACTTGCCTTGTTGCATGATGGGGCTACACAGCAGACTCTTGGGTTGCCAGTTTTGGATATAGGCATCACCAATAAATAGGGAATCTTGCGTGGCGTTGCTAATCACAGCAGCCTGCAAGCTGCGTTTGACTTTTGTTACTAGACTGACGGGCACTATACCACTATCAACAAGCGACTGCGCCGGATGCAAAATCTTCGTTTCGATTTGGTGCGATTCTGTAAGTGTGGCCCTAGCCTGAACCGTGAGATTTTGCCCCTCACTCAACATTAAAGTGCATTGGGTCGCACCTGAAGTTTGCATGACTGTTAGCAAGAGAGTGCCAATTAACTGCTCAAGCTCAATTTCACTAGAAAGAGTTTGAGAAGCTTTGAGGATGGCAACTAGATCCAGGGAATCAGAAAGACTGGTGGAGGAAGTACTAGTTGAGGTGACAGTTGCAGTGGCAAATAAGGTTTCGTCAATAGAGAGTGGTGTCTGTGCTTTTTGGAGGATGGGAGTCAGCAGTTGCGGATAACGAGTTTCCAAATCGGCGAGTTTGGCTTTCGCTCCCCAGCGCACATAGCTATAGTAGGCTTCAATCATGTAAGCTTGGGCGATCCGCTCTTTATGCCAATCGAGATAGAATTTGGCCGCTAGTTCATTGGCAAGGGCTGCTTCTTGAGGGTAGCTATTGGCTTTGGCATTTGCGATCGCCAAATCGTAAAATTCTATAGCTTCCTTTTGGTGATCAAGAACGCGATGTTTTTCCGCTTCCACTAAATGATATTTGTGCAAGTAGTTCATGGGAGCATAATCTGCCCATTCTTTTAACTTGGCTTGATTTTCTAGCATTCGCTGCCATCGCGGTTCTGACTCTGTCATCGATGCAGGTGGAGTAGCAAGCACGGTCAGAGAATCATAGAAATATAACAAAGGTTCAACAATATTTCCCATTCCCGCAGCTAAATATTGGCGGGTTTGAGCCGCATCATGTTCCGCTTTGGCAAAGTCTTGCAGCCAGTAATTCAAGGTGAAGCGATACAGATAAAAGTAGCAAAGTCGGTAAAAATCGACTTTAGCCTCAGCTAGGACTTGTTCTTCATAGGCATCTTGGCGTAAGGGAATTTCTGCCTCTGACTGACCCAAGAGAATTTGCGCTGCTTGCGAGTAAGCCAAAACACAGTTTGCTGCGGTGAATTGGTTGAGGTCGCATAACTGTTGGTAATAGGCACGAATTTGGGGTTCGAGTTCAGCAAGTGGTTGACCGCACCAATAGGCATTCAAGCAGTACAACTGAGCATCGTAGCCCAGAAATTCTAGATTGCCAGTTTCTAATGCGGCTTGATAACCTTCCAACAGAATAGGCAGCGTTTTTTGTAGATGAGTCGTCCAATGACCCACATATCCCCCCATTAACAAAGCTGTTGCTGGTCGGATATTTTTGGCATCTGGCTCTGAGGCCAGTTGGTATCCTAATTGCCCAAACTGAGGTACTTTGCTCATGTCTCCCCACAATATTCTCAGTTGGAAGGCGTAACCCGCATAGCAATAAGCCGAAACCGGACTATTGCCGAATTGAATCGATAATTTGACCTGTAACGCAACTATGAGGAAATAGAGCTTTGAGCCTGTCATGTAACAGACGGGTGTCAGCCGAGCCGCATTTTGCATAATCGCGAGCTGCTGGGCATCGGTCATTGGCGGCAGATCAATAAATGATTCAATGGCGCGATCGCTAATTAAGGCATCGATTTCCTGCTTCAGTAGCCGAATATCCTCTAGGGTTGGTTCGTCTGGCAGATTCACGCCCAACATTTGAAAGACCGATTGACCGATAGCGATCGCTTCTAAAAATTGATTGCGAGCGACTAATGCCTGGATTCTGACTTGGTAGACTTGCACCTGTTCTAGAGGCGTTTTTCCCCGCTCAATTACCGCTGCAATCCACCGATCCATCTGCTCAAAATCGCCAATCAAGAAAGCGACCTCGGCAGCTAAGTCATGCAGAGCTAGGGTCATTTCGTACTGCTGTTGCCAAGCCTCCCCTCCCAGCAGTTGCAGTCCCACGGAGGCATATTCACGGGCAGCTTGATAGGCGGTTGCAGCTCTGGCTTTGCGGCAAGCTGTGAGGTTGAGTTGGGCGAGTTCGTCCCGTTCCTGCTGTTTTCTCAGAAGTGTGGTGCCGTAATTTAACTGATTGACGATTTCAAAAATGCGCTCTTCTCTAGCGCCTGGGGAAACTTGTCGCAGCAACAATTGTCCAATCTGGTAGTGAGTGGTTTGTTTTTGCTCGTCAGGAATGAGGGAATAAGCAGCTTGCTGAACGCGATCGTGGAGGAAGCGATAGGAACAATTAAAGGTGATTGGCTGCTGGACTTCTGCCACCTTGAGTTCTGATGGCTGATAGAACTTATAGACATCGCTGATGGGCAAAATTACCCCTTCTTGCAAGGCTTTCCAGAGGTCGATCGCAGTATCTTCGGGCGATCGCTGATTGACTATCGCTAGGGTAGCCAAATCGAACTGAGCGCCAATGCAAGCCGCCAGTTTTAAAGCAGTCTGAGTGGCAACAGGTAATTTTTGTAACTGCAGGGCCATGAACTCGACAACATCATCAGTGAGTGCGAGTAACTTCACCGTTGCTAGGTCACACTGCCAATGTCCTGTGTGGGAATCAAAGGAAATATAGCCGTCCTCTTGCAGGGCTTTGAGAAATTGGGTGAGGAAGAAGGGATTACCCTTAGTTTTTTGATAGAGCAATTCCGTTAGCGGTTGAGCCAGTTCCAAAGAACAACTGAGTGTATCTGCCGTTAACTGATTGACATCGACTTGGCTGAGGGGTTTCAGGGTAAGGGTATGGATAAAAGTTTGAGCTTTTTTGACCTCGTCGAGCATCAACATCAAGGGGTGTGTCGGGAACACTTCGTTATCCCGATAGGCTCCAATCACGAACAGATAACCGCGATCGCGCTCTGTCAGCAGTAGCTTCAGCAAGTCCAGAGAAGCTGAATCAGCCCACTGCAAATCATCCAAAAAAATCACCAGTGGATGCTCTCTGGTGGTAAACACCGTGATGAACTTTTGGAATAGCAGATTGAAACGGTTCTGAGCAGCACTACCCGATAGTTCTGGTACGGAGGGTTGTGAGCCAATGACCTGTTCGAGTTCCGGAATCACCTCGATTAGCACCTGGCCATTGTCACCTACAGCTGCCAGAATCTTTGCTTTCCAATCTTGCAACTGTATGTCATCACTACTCAGTAGTTGACCCATCAAATCGCGGAAGGCTTGAACAAAGGCGCTAAAGGGCAGATTGCGGTTGAATTGGTCGTATTTACCTTTGATGAAATAGCCATGCCAACGCACAATCGGTTTATGGACTTCATTGACGACAGCGGTTTTACCAATGCCAGAAAAACCTGCCACTAACATCAGTTCCGAGGCTCCGTTAGCAACGCGGCCAAAAGCATCGAGCAAGGTTTGCACTTCTGGTTCTCGGCCGTAGAGTTTTTCAGGAATCAAAAAGCGATCGCTAATATCCCGTTCGCCTAACTCAAACCAAGCGAGTTTGCCTGCAAGATGATACTCTTCCTGGCATCTCAGCAGATCGTGCTTCAGCCCAATGGCACTTTGATAGCGGTCTTCTGCGTTCTTAGACATCAGTTTGCGAATGATTTCACTGAGCATGATCGGCAAATCTGAGTTGAGATCGCAGATAGAGAGGGGTTGCTTTGCTAGATGAGCATGAACCATTTCCATTGGCTCGTCTGCTGGGAATGGTAACTGTCCAGTCAGCAGTTCAAAAAAAGTAATTCCCAAGGAATAGAAATCACTGCGGTAGTCAATCCCCCGGTTCATCCGTCCGGTTTGTTCCGGTGAGATATAAGCGAGAGTGCCTTCTAAAACATTGGGATTTTGAATCTCTCTAGTTTCGCGGGTTAACAGAGAGGCAATACTAAAGTCAATCAGCTTAACCCTCTTTTGTCACTCTAGGCAGAGGAAAAGTAGAAATCAGGGTGAATCAGGGATATAAAAATTGAACTGGTGAGGCTATAAATAATAGATTGAAGTTTAAAAAAACCCAAAGCTAATTGAGGAATAGGAAAAACCGTTAACCAGGGATATATCAGATTAAATAAAGTAAAAGGTTGAATAATCAAACGAAGATTGTTAAGAATGTTCTTCCAGCCATTTCCATTATCCCACCAAGGATGTGAAACAAATTTTGACTCTCGTTGTGATGGAGACTGAAACAGTTGCTCCGAATGCAGACTAACCATTAAATAAGCACTGCAAATAATTTCCCACCATCGCTCAATATCTGGGTAGTGAGTCAGGCGAAAATCTGACCAACCTAATTCATTCTTACTTTGTTTTAACCCGTACTCGACCCAAGTTCTTAAACCGTAAAAATTTCCAACTTCTCTTGGCGTAATGTCTGGATATTTACTCATCACATACCAAGTAGTGTTATCAGGCAAATTTTCTGGATCTGTAGTAATTTGCCAATATCTAAGTTCTCCACGTTTTCCCGGAATAATTTCTCTAATAAATCGATTTTCCCGACTCAAGTCAGAGAATACCCTTTGAAACTTCTGCCACTTTAAATATTGAATATGTTGTCGTGGAAGTATTTCTACATAATGATTTGACCGAATCGCTACTATATAGTTCAAGTTTAGTTCATCTAATACAGATATGAAATTCTTACCACTCTCTCCATATAAGCTATCTGCAAGTACTAAGTTGAATTTAAAACCCATTGATTGTAGCTTTTTTATCAGTATTGCTGCTATTTCTGGTTTAGTGCGGTACTTATCTCCTGCCTGTAATCTTTCCCTGGGTTTATACACTTCAAACAGTAATGGAAATGTCATCCCACAGAAAACACCATATACTGTCACTGCCACAATTCCATTATCTGTTTTTCCCAAATTTCCTATATACTGCCGTTTCACATAATCTGTCTTGCTCCCTTTCTTTTTATCCCCTGTCTCATCAATAATTAAAATGATTGGTCTACCTTTTAGCACTTGTAAAATTAACTCTAACCTTAAGGTTCTTAACTTTTCTATATCCCAAGGTGATGTAGTTAGAAAATGATGCAACCCTTGCTGGTTATCTAATCCTACGATTTTTGCTATTTCTGGCAATGTTTTACGTTTTAGATCAGAAATGCAGCCTACATGGAGATATTTAAAAGCCTCGAAACTCCTAACATCTGGAAACAGACTTTTATACCACTGGCAATATTCGTCCACAAATTTGACTGTTGGTGCGGCTGGACGGGGCTGTACCATGCTCTGTGTCTTGGTTCTAGCATTTTTACCTTATTATACTACTGCCAGAGTGACAAAACAGGGTTAATCTGCCCCGTTGCTGGTTGAATCAGAATATTGGCTGGTTTAATGTCTTTGTGAATAATCCGTTGCTGATAGAGCTGGTGGAGGACATCCACAATTTGCAGGGCAATCGGCCAGAATTGTTCGACAGTCAGAGGGGAAGCCTGGATGTAATGACGTAGAGAGATGCCCCCGATATCTTCCATCACCAGAGCATAGCCATTAGTAGAGGGTTCTAGACTAAGCGGTTGAACAATGCCTGGGATGTGAATATTTTTAGCGATCGCATACTGATTGCGAAACTGCACTAATTCGCTGAAGCTAGGATAATCGTGTCGCAGTGTCTTAATCACCACCGGACTTTGCTGCAATCCTTGCACTCCTCGATAGACAGCAGTCCTAGAACCTAGATACAATTGCTCAACCAAGGTATAACCAGAAACTTTAGGAAATTGCTCTGCTAGAGAAGTCATAGGTTTAGGAAGAGTGTTTTGACTTCAACTAGGATTCCCTTCAGTTTTGGTTAGTTAACAGACAGACTAATAGTATAAATACTTAGATGATGGGAAACTTTCTATATAATCTTTTCTTAACCCTAAAATATCAGGCATTACAGCTACTCATGCCTGAACATAAATAAGTATTAAAACAAGTTTAGATTTGTAAAGTAGGTGCGTTACTCGTAAACAAATCTAATATTTACCATTCAAATTTGTATGAATTTACTGCATTAGAACCCTGATTGTCAGAATATCTATAGAAACTGAGGAAATTATGAGGATATCTAGAGTATTTCTTGCAAAAATCGTTTAATCTATAGACTAGAATTTATACACACATTTATAACCGGAGTATTAAAGCGGTTTGTAGTCTGGTTGATAATAATTGATACGTAGCAACGGCAATTTTTCCATCTCAGGACTCTATACTGAGTGTTTTTCTTGCTCCTTATAGGCTGTTTTTTAACTCAGCACTCAGCACTCAGCACTTTTCATCTCCCAGCCCTCAAAACCTGTTCAGCCGTCAGTTTTAAATTGGGGAAGGTTAGAGAAACGATAGTCTGATTGCCTCGAAACTGCTGAATTTCATACTCTCCATTGAATAGCGTACAAATAGAGAGGGTAGGTTGTTTAGGTTTTCCAATGTGTCGAGTACCACCACTACCTGCGTAGTCTGCAATCCAATATTCGGGAATTCCTAAAACCGCGTAGTCTTCAACCTTACGGGCATAATCATTTTGCCAATTGCTACTAACAACTTCTGCCACAAATTTAATCGAACTACCCAGAGTCAGAATCGATTGGTCAGACCAAAGCGGTTCTTTAGTTAGTTCATCTCTATCGACAACTGCAACATCAGGTCGAAACGCTGTCATACCAATATTAGCAGGGCGTAATAGTCCTCGCTGAAGGACAAACCAAGGTAAGCCTGTCGCATCGATCTGCACACAGATTTTTGCGGTAATAAAGGCTGCAACCTCTTCATGCAGACCTGTTGGTTCCAAGTCAAACACCTCTCCATCGATCAGTTCATAGCGGTTATTGCCACCATAACGGGCAATAAACTCGTCAAAGCTGAGTGGCTTCTGTTGTATTGGTTGGTTGATCGCAGTGGTCATAGGTCAATTTAGGAACTACCAACTAAAAAAATATGCCATCACTGTGTAGGTAGGAGGCAGATAAGACCAAAACGAAGAGCAAAAACTCTATTCCGTCGGCTCCACTGTGTTTTTAGCTGGCTGGCTACTACGCGATGCTTCTAATTTCTGCCGAATTGCTGCCTGAATCTTTGCGTCAAAATCAGGATCGCTTGGGCTGGCAATGAGGGATTTTGGACGCTGAGTGAACCTGTCCAAATACGCCTGAAAAGCAGCTTGATCTTGGCGGTTTGATAGAAAGTACTGTTTTAATTCGGCATCACTCATGGCATCAAAATTTACTTGACTCATCAGAACACCTCACCATTCGGTACAATTTCAAACTCAAGGTCTTCACCATACCCAGCTAATACATACACATTGAGAGTCCTCTGATCAATACAAACTAGATGAATCGGTTGCAGCATTATATACGTCAACTGATAGCTAACACGATATAAACTCTCTAGTTGTGCAGCAGTAGGCATTTCGGTCACTTACTCCACCTAATGCCCATTGTAACAGGCGGCTTGATGAGAACTAGAGATGCTAATGCCTGTCGTGAGGAACTTGTACAAAATGTTAACTTTTCCAACATTAACTTAATCAAAATTGAACTTGAGATAAGTTCAGTAAAAAATGGAAATGTCCCTTTGCATATATATGTAGGTGTCTAAAAGTTCCTCGAAGCAGCTAAAGCAATCCGGCGCAAAGAAATCTAAACATCAACGACGAACTCAAAAGCGCTTGATTAAAACTTTATTTCAGAACGCCCATGATGCGATCGCTCTCATTGACGATCGCTTATGTTTCGTAGATATGAATATTGCTGCTTGTGATTTACTTGGTCTACCACGTCAGCAACTTAAAGGGCAAGCTTTATCTAATTTCATTACTGCAGAATTTACTCGTCAACCCAAGTCTGTGGGTTTTCCATCAGGAAAATCATTAATGGGGGAGCTGTTAGTTGTATCTGCTGCTCAAACCCCACGAGAGATGGAATATACTTTAACACCTAACGTCCTGCCCCACTGTCATCTACTGTTATTGCGAGATATTAGTCAACGCCGAGAATCAATGCAGGCGGAATTAAGACAGCAACAGCAGCGAGTGGAACTGTTTTCGGAAGTGACGCTCAAAATTCGCCAGTCGTTGCAGCTCAAGGAAATTCTGCATACCACTGTGACAGAAGTGCAGCGGATTCTCCAAGCCGATCGCGTGCTAATTTATCATGTATTGCCTGATGGTACAGGCAAAACCATCAGCGAATCAGTGTTACCAGACTATCCCACACTCATGGATCTGGAATTTCCCCAAGAAGTTTTTCCCCAGGAATATCAACAACTATATGCCCAAGGAAGAGTCAGAGCGATCGCAGATGTACATGATCCAACCGCAGGATTAGCAGAATGTTTGGTGGAATTTGTCGATCAATTCCATATCAAAGCCAAATTAATTGTACCGATTGTGCAAAACCTCAATGCCAACTCCCAGAATCAGCTGTGGGGTTTGTTAATCGCCCACCAATGCGACAGCGTTCGCCAATGGGTGGATTTTGAGTTGGAATTAATGCAGCAATTAGCGGATCAAATCAGTATTGCTTTATCTCAAGCTCAACTATTAGGAAGATTAGAAGAGGTTGTAGCAGCGCGCACCGCCGAATTGCAAGAGGAAATTAATGTGCGGATGCAAGCGGAAGCAGCATTGCGACAGAGTGAAGAACAATTGCGATTGATTACCAATGCCTTACCAGTACTGATCGCTTATGTAGACGAGCAACAGCAATATCGCTTTAATAATCAAGCATATCAAGATTGGCTGGGACAATCGCCTCAAAAAATTTATGGTTCCCATCTGCGTCAGGTTTGGGGAGAAGATTGCTACCAAAGAATGGAAGTTTATGTAAAAACCGCTTTATCTGGGCAAGCGGTCAACTATGAAAATGATATTGTTTTAAGAGATGGGAGTTGGCGAGCGGTTGATGTGACTTACATCCCGCATTTAGATGACGAAAACATGGTCAAGGGATTTTTCGCACTGAGTAGCGATATTAGCGATCGCAAAGCTATTGAACGGATGAAAGATGAATTCATTTCTATCATTAGCCACGAACTGCGGACTCCCCTAACTTCCTTGCACAGTGCCTTGAAAATTTTGGCTACAGGGCGATTAGGTACTCTCTCGACTGAAGGACAACAAATGCTAGGAATTGCTGATGACAGTACTGAACGCTTAGTGCGTTTAGTCAACAACGTCCTCGATTTACAGCGAATTGAGTCTGGCAAAGTCATTATGGAGTGCCAAGCCTGTAATGCTGCTAATTTGATGATCCAAGCAGCAGAGGCCATGCAAGCAATGGCACAGCAGCAAGAAGTAACTCTAGTCAAACAACCACAAGATATTTCTGTGTGGGCAGATGCCGATTATATCTTGCAAGCCTTGACAAATTTACTTAGTAATGCAATTAAATTTTCATCACCAGGGGGGACTGTTTGGCTAACAGTAGAACAAGAAAAAAACTCCTCAAACAACCCCAAAGAAGTGGTGTTTCGGGTGCGGGACGAAGGACAAGGCATTCCGGCTGACCAACTCGAAAGGATCTTTGAAAGGTTTCAACAAGTAGATTCGTCAGATTCCCGCAAAAAAGGTGGTACTGGTTTAGGGCTGACTATCTGTCGCAAAATTATTGAACAACACAACGGCAGAATTTGGGCTGAGAGTACTCCAGGGTGTGGAAGCACTTTTGCCTTCACATTACCTACCCTTGAGTACGCCAATATCCAATGAGGGGGGAGCTATGCAGACCAAGCGGATTTTAATTATTGATGACGAAGAAACCATCCAAACTGTTGTGCAATTTGGTATCAAGATGGCTGCTGGATGGGAAGTTTTCACTGCTAGTTCTGGTTTTGAAGGCATCCAAGCTGCCCAAACGGCAAAACCGGATGCAATTTTGTTGGATGTGATGATGCCAGATATGGATGGTATTGCTACCTTTAAAGAACTCCAGTCTCATTCCGAAACAGAACAAATTCCGGTGATTTTGTTAACTGCCAAAGCCCAAACAGCAGAAAAGCGCCAATTTAATGATTTGGGAGTTAGCGGTGTCATTACCAAACCCTTTAATTCCCTGGATCTACCAGAGCAAATAAGTAGAATTCTCCATTGGTAGCCGAAATACCTTAGCGAAATTGTTTTAATTGCTCAATCAAATGTTCAAAATAAGGGGCAACCATTGCTTGCTGCTCTGGTTCTACTCGCTTTAAACTGGCAGTTTTAATGCCTTCTAGCCCCACAACCATTGCATCTAAAGGTACTTGCAATTCTTGATACAAGAGTTGCATATAGCGCAATCCTTCAGAGCTTGTATAGTCGGTATGCTGACCAGCAATACCGTAAGTAATACAGCGTAAGAAGTGCCAAAAATCACGCCAGCAGGCATCGGCCCTGACTGCGGGGTAGAGTCCACCACCAGGTTGGGTAATGTTGGGGAATGTAGCTAATACCTGGCTTCTGGCTTCATCGACAATTTCATGGACGCGATCGCGTAACTCCTTACTTACGGGAATAAGTGCTGTATTTGCCGATCCCAGTTGCTGAATCTGCTGCAAATCTTCATCAGTAAGATACCGTCCTTGGTCGTCAGCCGCCTGGAATAGCTCAATAGCCTCTGCTGAATGGGTATTTTGCCAAGTAGCAAAACTGACAATCCTGGCTTTTTTAATCAGTTCTCGAACTTTTTCACTTAATTGTGCCTGAGTCACTTCGCTTCGCTCCGAATTCAAAATTCAAAATTCAAAATTAATTGTTCTCATAACGAAGTTTAGGGCTTGTATCCTTGTGGTTTTCGGTTATTTTCAAAAGTATTAATTGATTGAAAAGAACTCTTGCCCCTTTTTAAACTTCTAGCAGGGTTGTGGCAAATAGCCTCACAAGTGAGCTATTAGTAAAACTTTAGCGGTAACTTGTTGCGAAACTCAACAGGCCAAGTATGAACAATTCCGAAGACTACATAGTTAATAACCTAGATTTCTATAGAAATCATCATGGTCAGCAGCTTTATTATCGCTGGGAGGGAGAAGTCTTTTGGCAAGAGACAGGCGAACATCAACGGGAGAAATTATTCTCGATTATTGGGATGAATGCAACTAAAGTTTTCATTCGTCCCGATTCTGAGTTGGGCCAGGTGGGTTATCGGATCAATCGAGAGTTGGGTTTGTTTTGCGATCCGCAGACCCAAGAAATCCTGCATACATGGCAACCCAGTTCGACTCGTCCGGCTGTAGCGATTGTACATATTGCCAATCGCATAGTGCAGGGGGCTGTGCGACCGAAAACGACGGTCATCCCCCAAGGACAAGATTATGTTACCTCTGTTGTAGAAATTCCCCTCACCTATCCTCATCCATTAGCAGCAGATCCTCAATATCGAGATTATTGTCCCGGTGAAACCTTTAATGGCACAGAATATTTCACCAGCCACATTGCCCGACCAGGGGTGAAGAATCTGCCTCCAGCGACCTGGGCAAGAGATTGTCCTTGGTTACCTTGGATGAAACTGGGCTATGGTCATCCTGCGCGCTTACGATTTGAGACCACAACGACTCGGGTTGAATCCTTTGAACAACTACATCCCAACCTGATTAAACTAATTCGCGCACAAGTGCCAATATATGAATTTACTCCTGACCAGAGTAACGAAGCAAATATGACCAGTACACTGTACTTTAAGCAGCATTTTGACGCTTACCTCAAAGGAGAACGCTTTCCCATTCCTGAACGGGTTTGAGAACGGTTTGAAACTTTAAGCTTTTGCAGGCATAGGAAAGAATGCCAATGCCCAATGCCCAATGCCCAATGCCCAATGCAATTTTCTCTAACTTAATTTCAGTGTGTCAATTCTATGGATCTCAGTCAAATCGAAACCAATCTGCAAAACCCTGATTTTCAATACCGCCTCAAGGCAATATCTGCCCTGCAAGATTATCCGGCTGATATCGCTGTTCCTTTACTTAACCGCCATATCCAAGATCCAGAGTTTTTGGTGCGAACCTTTGTTGCGAGGGAGTTGGGTAAGCAAAAAACCTCAGAATCTTTTGCTGCTCTGTTGCAAATTATCAAGTTTGATAACACTCCCAATGTCCGCGCCGAAGCGTCTAATTCTCTATCCTTATTTGGCCAAATTTCTGCCTCTCATTTAGTACAAACATTTTTACGAGACGATCACTGGTTGGTACGTCGCAGTATTTTGGCAGCCTTAGTAGAAATGGATTGCCCGGAAGAAGTTCTAGAAGTGTGTATGCTAGGGCTAGAAAGTGACGATGCCGCAGTCCAAGAAGCATCTGTAGATGGGCTGGGGTGGTTAGCGAATTCTCGTCAATCTGGAGCCGCTTTGTCTCAACTCCTGAACCTGAAAAATTCTGAGTATGAATATATCCGGGTACGAGTTGCCTATGCCCTCAAGCATTTTAATACTCCTCAAGCCAAGGAAGCCCTCGCACAACTGAGACAAGATGCCGATCACCGGGTGGTAGGGGCGGCAATGGAAAATCTAATCTCTTGATGTTTGTTTAGTATATATGCACAGAGGAAAGTCAGTTTAAGACCTAACTTTCCTTTGAGCGAGACGGTAGAGACCAACTTTTAATTTCACCGATAGTTACTGGCATAATCAGTGCCACATCAATGGTAAAGCAAAAAACTTTGCGTCCTCGACGACTGCTTTCTGGATCAGAAAACTCCAGCCTGATGTCCCAACAATCGCTATTGAGGCGACAGAACGGACTTTTTTCAACCGTAATTATATCGAGTTGACGACCTTGAGCGATCGCCTGGGCAAAAGTGGCAGCCGCTTGGAAAATATTGGTAGCCGCAAAGTTAAGGGCGCGATCGCGGGATGTGTTTCCTATGTTGCGTAAATCGTTGTAAACTCGGTGGAGGAAATTGCTCAAAGCCTGACGCACTAGGGGAGCTTGGGCTTCGTCCACCCGACGAGCAATAGCTGCCATCGCTGCATCAACCAGAGTATTAACTTTCCAACCGTACATTCCTCGCACATTATGTACTTTCACCACAGGTAAAACTTGACCGGAGAAAAGTTCCACTGTGCGGTTAGTTAGTTTAGCTGGAATACTAACTCGCTCAACAAAATCATTGCTGCTTTCTGGCTCAAGTTGTCCTGCCAACATCAACAAAAACATCTCGTATATCTGGGACGAAAACGCCCCTGTTGGCTCTAGTGCATAGATTATGTCTCCATCCAAGCTCAAAGTCCAGATGAGAGAACGGCTGTCATCAGGATGGCGATCGAGGTGTTCGACCATCTGCCGCGGATCGTAAGGGTCTGGTGGTACAATTACACCGTTAACTTCCGGCGCAAACATCGTTTGTTGGAATGTATCACGGCGGGTTTCGTCTCCAAAGTCGTAACCGATAGTCCCCAAAGCATAAACATTACCAGAGTAGGCGGCGCTAGCTTCCACTGTGTTTGTGTCTGCCGGAATTGCGGCGGCGGTGACGGATGTCTCGTTTGATGTGGTAAGGACGGCTAATTGCACAACTGGGTTGGCGACTGTCGGGGTAATGCTTGCCGGGGTAACTGTAGCGGTAGGCATAGCATATCCAGCGTGTTCCGTGCGGATTACTTGGTCGCCTGCAAAGGAAATAGTGACGGAGGGTTGCCCAAACAGCACCTTCATTGCACCAGGAATATTGACAAAACCACGTAAGCAGCGTTCTGGTTCTTCTACAACCTCTGGGTTACAGGGAATCGCAGTATTGAGTAGTGCCGTGCGGACTGCTTCAGCATCAACTGGTTTACCCTGCTGCAGTTGCAAACTCATCAGTAATGCGGATATTCCGGTCATGACAGGAGCTGCCATACTTGTTCCTGTTAGGCGTACTGGTTTTTCAGTATAGGGTTGCGCCCCCAAGACATCTTCACCAGGAGCTAGGATACCTTCCTTTGCATTATTGCCTCCCCAGTTGCTAAAGTGGCATGGTGTTCCATCAACTTTGGCAGATCCGACCGCCAAAGTTCCTGATAGTACGGCAGGCATACACCAGCATTCACCTAAATTGTTTCCTGTTGGCGAGACGATCAAGACATTGTTTTCTTGACATTTTTTAATCGCCTGCACCAGCATTTCTTCCCCTTCACCGGTTTGGGTGGGGCGACAAAAACCACAGTGGATAATATTTGCACCCAACTCTAAAGCTAACTCGAAGCCACGAGCTAGGTTGAGGGGTGACAGAACATCGTCATAATTTCCAACAACTAGGGCATCTTGCGGTATGTTTATTACCCGGCAATTGGGAGCAATGCCAAAAACTGGACTGTGTTCTTGCCCCACAATCGTACTCGTAACGTGACAGGCATGATCATTGAGTTCAACACGCTCCTTGTTTTCTCTTAAGGCAGCTTTGAGTGCATCTTCTTTCTCCTGACCCTTCAGCCCTTGATCACGAATTGCTTGGAAGGTAATGTAATCTTCTGCAGTGATCGCATCTGCTGGTTCGTGCCAGTAAGGAAAAACTTTGGAAACTTCAGCACCTTCAAAGCAGGATAATGTGTGGTCTGGGTCGCCGTCTAAAATTACAATCGTGATGCGGGGATCGCCAAGGGTTTGGTTATGGAGTTCTGCTAGTCCAGGGATGCGATCATCGAGGTCATGGGGGTGGAGTGCTACTGATTGTTTGATGGCAGAACTCTCAATTTCACTCGCTGAAACTGTTGCCAACTCGCTTTCTCCTTCAGCGACAATAGATGTATCTGGAGTTTGAGCGATCGCATGATCAGCCATCAAGTCAACAGCCTCAAGCTCAGTAGATTCCACTTTCACTGAGGTATTCACACCACTTTCCCCTAGCTCATCTGAAGCAATTTCTGCTACTAATCCAACAGACTCAAACTGATTTACTAATATTTCTGTGTCAATAGACTCAGATTCAGCCTCAACTCTACGCAGTTCAGCCTCACTTCCTGAGAAAGTCGCCTCAGTTAATTTTTCTGACTCATCAAACTCAATCGACTCTACCCTACTTGTTTCAATATAGTTATGACGACCATTGCAGCTACGACTGTGGAACAGCAAGTTATGAAAGTCCCAAAGTTGGAGGGAGGGGGGTTCGGGGTCAGATGTTAGAAAACCCGTGGACCATAGCAAGTTGAGGAACTGATAGGCGGTTTCTGCTCCCAAGTAGGGTGGTGGTGTTAATGTCGCTAGGGATTGAGGCTGGGCAAGCTGGGCTAGGATAGCACTTGCTCGCCATTCTAGCAGCTTGACTCGAAACTTCGAGAGGGGAGACTCCAATACCATTGTGCCTTCGTAGGGATGCTGGTAGGCAAAGCGGGAAAGGGTGACATAGGTTTGTGTCCAGTAGGGTTCGGTCAGATTTAATTGGGCGGATTCTACCATTGGGACTGCTACTGCCAAAGGCAACACAGCATAACTCAACCAGCCCCGCTCATCAAGTTGTTGTAGCATCCGCCCAAACTGTTCTCCTGTCGCCTGACCATCCAGTTCGATTAACCCTTGCACTAGTGATTCGGGGGTAATATTACCTGCTTTGAGGTGATTGAGAGCCATACCAATTCCGGGTGTTGTCGCCAGAGTGAACAAAGCGGTTGGATCAGACTCTACTGAGTGCAAAGTGCAGTAGTCTTCGGTAGTTGTCACTTGGACAAAGGGATTTAGGGAAACCGTGAAGGGGTGATGGTTCATAGTGATGGATAACTACAGAAAATGACTAAATAAGAGAGTTCATAGTGAGCGGGTATTTGAATCTGATATTTTAAGAAAATTCTCGTCTGTAGTAGAACCGCAAATTTTCAACATGGTGTGACTCTAAATCTTTCTGAGTCACACCCACACACGGTAAAGGCCCAGCACCTTGACTGCGGCAAAAGTCATAGATTCTCTGACCTAAACTTGTGAATAAAAAGTATTTCGGCATATCCTCGATATTGTTAAATCCGAAATATATAACTGCTTCAGTATTTGCTTTAGAAAAGCCTGCCATGAAAAGATCACAAGCTTCTAGCAAATAAAAAACTTTTTCAGAAAAATTTCTCTTAGCGTAAGACTTGAGATATATTCCCTGATTACCTACTAATTGCTGTTTTCCTCCTGGACAAGAGGTGTACAATTCCACTTCTGAACGACCATTCAGGAAAAAATCAAATCCAATCATGTAAGAGTCTTTGAGAAGAACTTGAATCAATTCAGGAGAATATTGGCTGCCATCAAGACCGATCGCAGTCATCACAAGTTCTTCAGTATCTTGATTTGGATCTATACCAATATGAATCTTGACACTAGAATCTTCAACATTGGGACGTAAATCAATTCCGGTTGTGTTCCAGAGAATTTTGTTAGAGTTAATATGCACAGCTAAAAATTGTTGGAGCAAATCACGATTGATTTGAATTCCTACCCGGCTTTCGACTTCATCTAAAAATTTTAGTGATTGCCCCAATGACTGGGGCCAAGCGTCTCTATAACAAATATTAATTCGTGCTGCAAATAACTGATTACTTTCCACTTTACACGAAAGTTCAACAACACATCGAGATCCTAAAGCTTGGGCTAGATTTTCCAGCAGAGGCAGAGGAAATTCAGGTTCTACATCAAATGCCTCTTGATGAGATCGCATAAACCGAAGCCGTCTTTCTTGCAAAATACTATGCTGAAATGCAGGAGTAAAAGTCATAAACTTACTTAGGAAAATACACTTAAATTCAATATTAATTTACTTCTATGCTTATAAAATATACATCTTTATAAATTCAGTTTTTTATATAGAATAAGGCTTGCAGCTTAATTATTTAGATAGAAATTTCTAATGATATTGAGTTGATCTTTATTCCAGGATATGAGGTGGATATAAGAGCAGAATACCGGATAAAGTCCGATGGCTGCCCACACATCCTGAACCTCATATCCATCAAAATCTAGTGTTATTTAGTCTCAATGCAAAGACAACTAAACACTATGCTATTGAAACACACTAGATTATTCATCACCATCATAGGAGCAGTAGCAGGGTGCAGTAGACGCATCTACTCCATCGTAGGAGCAGTAGCAGGGTGCAGTAGACGCGTCTACTCCATTGTAGGAGCAGTAGCAAGGTGCAGTAGAAGCATCTACTCCAGCACCACCAAGAGCTTCTTCAGAGAGTTCAGCCAAGTGGCTGGGGAGTTGACCGTTGGTGATCCGAATGACGGGCTTGCCCTGTTGGGGTAGAATGTTTTTCTTGTCCATGAGTAATGTCCTCATTATTGAGTTAATTTAGTGGGTTGACCCGTTCAGGTGGGTCAATCCTCTTCTTCAAGAGAAGAAGCCTAGAGGGGCGATATTGGGTATGTAGCGAAGTTGATCGCCCACAAACTTTAAAAAACTTAAAATGGCATCGGTGTGGGATTCATCTGATTTTCTGTGAGTGGTTCAGCTAACCATCCCAACTTCACCGGCACATCATAGAGCCGACCTGCACCAAACCGCGACCAAAAATGCCGCATTCCTGGTATGGTCACCTTGACCACATTCAAACCAATGTCTGGTCGGGTTTGATCTAAAACTAAGGTTTCTAAACCTGCACTTTGGGCAATCTCAACACAGGTCATAACATCGGTGTAAATGTCATTACTCCAAAGCTTGGGATAATCCTGGGCTGTCTTGAGAGGTTGTGTAGCATCAGGAATAAGATAGGGATGATCTGCCAATTTCGCCGTGAGTAACCAATCAGTAGCATCACTTTTTAGATTCTCATCTGTGACTTTATCCAATTCCAAACCTATTTGATTCACCTCTGTGAGAGTTCGCAAGATAGCAATAGTGGGGTCAAGGTGCGCGCCAAAGCCAAGAATCAGCCTTTCCGAATTTCCCGTTTTCCGATTCGACACCGCGACAAAAGCAGGAATCCCTAAGTCTGCTGTCAAATCCAGCACCCACAAATCACGATCATTTTGCCGATAATACTGCTGTAACTCAACAAAATACGGCTCATCAAAACTGCTTAAATCCACCTGGGGACGACGCAAGCGGTTGTACCACCACAACGCCACACTATCTCGCTCTACCAGTTCCAAAAACCCTTGTAATATTGCTTCTTCTAGGGTATTTCCTGCAGCGTTACCATTGGAATCTCCCCGACAGAAGGAATGGTCTTTGGGTAAAGGATAGTGGTAGTAGCATAAAGCTGTAGGTAGATATTTATGGGTTTGCTCCGTCAGTGACCATACTGGAGTCCAGTCAATAGCTTGGCTAGTATCAAACCTCTGGGGAATCCAATCGTGAGCCACCGTTGCTTGCTGGTTCAAACTTTCCCGATTGGCATATTGCTCATCACTAAAGCATAGAGATTTTTCTGGATGAATCGCTAAGTCTCCTAATTCCGCCAGGGTTGCCCGTTGACGAGGTTCGTCTCCCTGAAAGATACCAGAATAGCGTTCTATCGCTTCACACAAACCACTCGCCTTTGATTGGCTATCCGTCTTACCTTTGCCAGAACTCTTGTGTTTTAGAGTATTGCGTAGACCTCGCAGAGATGTGGCACTACCAAAACTATGCCCCGCCCGGTATGTATGTACAAATGGATTAGCTGGGTCAGATATCCGCACCAATTCCGTTACCACTCCCGTGATTGGGCTAATCAAGTGCTGGTATTTCTGCACAGTGTTTTCTGGCGTAGTGGCACGATGACCACCATCATGGGTAAAGTTTTTGCGGCGTGATTCTAGTTTGAGTGGTTCAAATCCTCGCCGTTGCAAAATTTTTGGGTCGCCACAGGTTGGACATTGCTGACGCTTAATCAAGATATGATTTTTCAATTCCAGAATCGTCTGGTTGAAGGTAATAATCTTGCCGTCAAGGGTAGGGAAGCGGGCTGTTCCTGGTGCAATGCTATTGACATGTTGCTTAACAATCCACTTAGCAATCTCGGTAGCCGCAAACTGTAGACCTGTTTGCAGAGTAGATGGTAGGGTTGCTCGTGCTGTGGGCAAGCTGCCCAGCAGCTGTCCTGACTTTCCATTGCGTCCTTGCTGCGCCTGTTTTTGCCGCAACACCGATGACTCGACTTCGCGGTTGCCCCGTAGTCGGTGGGCAAGACAACTCCAACAACCCGTTTCTCCGGGAACAAACACTGGCCCCAGCCACAGTAAACTACCCACTGGCTTCACCAGCAACCAAGTTTGTTGACTTTTCAAGGCTTCCTGGTTAATAGTAGCTAGTTCTGGCTGCAAATAATCATCGGTTAAGACAATATTGATGGCTACAGATGAATCTGCATCTTGAGCGTTCTGTACAGTAATGCCTATATCTCTGAGGGCAGTGGTCAGAGCAGCAACAGTGACTTGGCTAATATTGTCACCTACGGCGGTCAGCTTGACTGACTGCTTTAGACCCTGTGCAGCAACGGGTGGTGCAATTCCTAACTCTGTCCAAAATGCCGCTACTTCCGGGGATAGATCCGGGGTTGCTTCAGTAAGATAACCTTTTTCCGCCAGACGGTCAAGCACATAGTCAATATATTCTGGTGGCACTTGCCCATCTAGCTGTTCAACAATCTGCTCAATGGTATGTTGACCATCCAATAGCGGCACAATTTGACAGTAAAGCTGTCCAGTGAGAGCATGATTGCCTTGCTCACCAAGCAGATACACTTGCTTTGGTTCGATCACCTCGACATGGAAGTGCGGCTTAATTTGCAGCAGGGTGTTGGATTGCATAGAGCGAACGGTCATTGATGAAGTGGACGATAATGAGGCTGGGATAAGAGGGAAGGACTTCCAAATAAAAAAATAACCAATCCAATCGCTAGGAGTAGCGAGGGAAGCAGAGGAAAAGAAAAAATTTGCTCAATATCTTCGCCCTTGCTGATTGAATAATTTAATTTCTGGAAGTCCTGGAGCAGAGGAGAAAAAGTAGACAAGGTAGGTTTTTACCTAAAGCTATCTTTTGGTTTCTGATTTCACTACTTCCTACTTCCTAATGATTAAGCCCAGATGCGACCCCGACGGTAAGATTTGCTTTGCTTATCAGGGGCTTTCGCTGTTTTTCTGGCGTATTCCCACCAGTAGGAATAATCTTGTAGCCCAGTTTGAGAGGTAGGCACATAAGATTTTTTCTCTTCAGGGGGGGGAGGAGTTTCGGCTGGTGGTGTTGTCTGTTTTTTAGCCATAGTTTCCGCAGTTTCGTTGAGTGGTTGGGGTATTGGGGTTAATCCCTGGGGTGTGGTAGGGGTAGAGAGGTTTGGCGATTTATGGGTAAAAATGACTGCTTCTAGTTTGAGGTAGTCGATCCGATGTGCGCCATCTCCTAGCGCAGTCACAGTAGTCAGGGTGAGGGTATGTTGCCCAGGGCTAAGGGCTGGTAAGGGAGTTTGGGTTTGGGTATATTTGCTTGACCCTGACCCCACAAGTTCGGTGACTGGTGCTCCATCTACCCATAGGGTGTCAACTTCTGAGCCGAAAAAGTTGTAAACAAGTGTAAGTTCCCCTGGTTTGTAGCTTTGGGTGAGCGTGAATTGAATATTCAGCTTTTCAGTGGCAAACAGTTCCTTACCTTTATGCTTAGGTTTGGTTTTGCGACCTGGCGCTACAAGTAATGAAGGTAGAGTCGGCTGGTTGATTGGGTCTGGATCTGACCCAATAATGTAAGTAAATTCACTGTGCCAGCTACCTTTCTGGGAAAATTCTTGACCACCCTTACCAAGCTGACCAATTTGCCAGAGGGTTTCAGTGGTTGGCGACATGGTGAATTAATAAAAGCTGCCCATACCAGCAAAACCGCCCCAGCCCTGGCTAGAGTGCATCACTTGGTTAAAACTGCGGTTAGCAAACGCTGCGGGGTCGTTATAGTTAGCAGCATGGAGTAGATCCATCCGAATACTTACTAAATCCTCTGGACTACCATTTTCCAGATCCACGCACAGTCCTGGCTGAATGAAATGAGGACGTTTGAGGGGGGGAGATAAAATCGGAAGCCGCATGGTTGGGATTCTCCGTATATATAAGGTAAAAAATTAGCTGTTTTGCTGAGAGTGCAGTTACAAAAAGCACTCTTACGCCAATTATATTGCCCTTTAATACGGTGAAGACCAAGAACGCACTTCGCCCAAGGTAACAGGAATCAAGTCACTGACATCAATTGTGAAGCGGAAAATCTTCTTGGCACGACGGCTGTTTTCTGGGTCGAAGAATTTCAATTTCACATCCCAACAATCACTATCTACACGACAGAAGGGACTTTTCTCTACGGTAATGCTGTCGAGTTCCATACCTACAGCTACAGCTTGACTGAAGGTTTGAGCTGCTTGGAAGGCGTTGGTGACGGCAAAGTTAAGGGCGCGGTCTTGAGATGTTGTTCCTAAGTTGCGGAGGTCGTAGTAAATGCGGTTGAGGAAGCCATCTAAGGTCTTACGGATGGTTTCTTCATCAGCTGCTCCAGTTTCAGCTTGCACTGCAGCTAGGGCGGCACTGACTAAGTTGTTAACTTTCCAACCATACAGACCGCGAGTGCTTTGGGGTTCAATTACAGGAACTACTTGACCAGAAAACAGTTTGACGGTGCGTCCGGTGAGGATACCAGGTATGCTGACGCGCTCAACATATTCGGCATCGCTTTCTGGTTGGATTTGACCTGCCAAGAGTTCGTGCAGGGCGCGGTAAGATTCAGCCGCAAAGGGGCCACTGGGGTCGATCGCATAAACTGGGGTAAGTTCTATATTCAGTGTCCAAATTAGCGATCGCGCTTCGGAAATATTATTGTCTAAGTAATCCACCATTTGACGCGCATCGTAGGGATTCGCTGGCACCATCACCCCACTGCCTAGATCAAAGGGAGGCATTAATTGCTTAAATGAGTCTCTACGAGCTTCTGTACCAAAGTCGTAACCCAGTGTTCCTAAGGCGTAGACTAGACGACCAAGATCGGCAAGTTCGCTAGGAGCTTGGCTAGGGGTGACGGAGTTAGCGGTGAAGTTAGGCATAGTTGATTGTTGGTTTACTGGGATGGGAAATGATTGGATTAATTCTTGTAAGTTGGGAGTATTGCTGGGGATAGACCCAACAGATCCAGAGCTAGTTGCAGGTTGCCCTGATGTGCTAGCCACTTCTGTGGTACTGCTTAAGCCACCACCACAACTACAACCAGCAGTTTCCACTGCCGACGCACCAACTGATGTGAATTCCTCAGACATCTTTCCTCCTTTTAATAACGTTATGGCTCCAGGAATATTCAGTTTACCTGCCAGACACCGTTTGTCCTCTTCTGTCAAGTCTGCATCGCAGGGTAAAGCACTCTGCAACAACAGTTGACGAATTTTATGGGGGTCAGGGGTTTCTCCCTGCTCTCGTTGAAGACTCAGCAGCATAGCTGCTACACCTGAGACAATAGGAGCAGCAAAGCTTGTACCACTGAGGCGCTGAGTACCACCACCAACTTTAGCTCCTGGGATATTCTCACCAGGAGCAAGAATACCTTGATTTTGATAGGTTTCACCCCAGTTGCTAAAATCCAGTGGTTTACCATTCGCATCCATCGCTCCCACCGCTAGTACAGAGGGTAAAGCAGCAGGCACATGCAAGCAATTGCAACCATTGTTACCAGCTGCAGCGACGAGTAAAACATTGTTCTCTTGGCACAGACGGACAGCATTTTGTAGCCACCCATCAGATTCGCCATATTCGGTCAGTTGACCTCCACTGATATTGATGACGTTTGCACCAGCATTGATGGCTTGTTCAATTCCCCGCGCTAAATCTAGTTGGGTAGCCCGACGGCGATCATCAGCGAAGACTGGCACAATTATCCCCTTGCATTGGGGTGCGATTCCCTCTACTGGACTGCCCGGTTGCCCAAAGATAATGCTGGCTACATGAGTACCATGAGCAGACATACTGCCATCAATCTGAGCATCTTCTTTAACCAAACTGGGCAAACACTTTAAGTCTGCGCCTTGGAAGCAAGAATGAGCTAGGTCAACAGGCCCATCCAAAATTGCTACGCAGATTTGGGAATCACCAAGGCTTTTTGCCCATAGTGCTTGCATTCCTGCTATTTCTCTGGGATCTGGCATTGAATTTGAGTAAAGGGGTAACAGGATAAGAGAGCGATCGCAATTTTCTCAGAACAAGGTCATCTCACTTTTTGGACTAGGTTCCCCAACCATAAAATCAATAATATCTTTACCATCCAGCAAGATAATTACTTGACTTTTAAATGTATGGTCACTCTCCTTTAAACGCGGAGTCGAACCTCGTCTCTTAATGGATTAGGTCTAAATGATTTCAATTAACAAGTTGCCAATCCTCCAACAAAATCAGGCAATAGAAACGTCTTTCCCTCATTTAATGGATTAGGTCTAAATGATTTCAATTAACAAGTTGCCAATCCTCCAACAAAATCAGGCAATAGAAACGTCTTTCCCTCATTTGATGGAGTAGGTCTTAATGATTTTAAGTAACGAGTTGCCAACACTACAACAAAATCAGGCAATAGAAACGTCTTTCCCTCATTTGATGGAGTAGGTCTCAATGATTTTAAGTAACAAGTTGCTAATATTGCCGCAAAATCAGGCAATAGAAAACGTCTTTTCCTCATTTGATGAAGTAGGTCTAAATGATTTCAATTCACAAGTCGCCAATCCTACAACACAATAAGGCAATAGAAACCGTCTTGCCCTCATTCCATTCACTAGGGGTAATCGTCTCTCCCTAGATGCGGATTGTGGGAATTTTTTTTTCAATTCAATCTACATACATCCAGCTTTAGGTCATGAAACAATCAGTTACCGAATCCAATCAATCGGCAATACTGAGTTATTTATTATATATTCTCCATCAATCAGATATAAACCTTGACGAGACAAAGCTTGTATATCTTTTTTCAGAGAAGTTTATTAGCTCTTTGCAATACTTTCTTAAAGTAAAAGCGCTATTGCAACTATCCCAAGAATCACAAATAACATTGTTTCTTGGTAAATATATGCATTTATACTTTACCTCTATATGCGTGTTTTTCATGCAGATTGTGCTGAAAAACACAATTTTCTGCTTGTTGAATACAATCCTATTATTCAATAAAAAATTCAAGGACATTTAATATCAATTTACAATCATGCTTATAGCTTGATTTTATGGCATGAATACATGATAATAAACGATTACTCATTTTTCTGTACTTTCTCCTATTCGTGAGAGTTTAGAAGAAATGCAAATTGGTCAACAAGAGTAGGAAAAGAAAATCAATCCATTTTGGTGAGTACTTTCCGCAAGGCTTTGACCGTGCCGATTTTAGATTGCCGATTTTAGATTTTTTGGTTCATGCTCCGTCCCTAGTGGAGCCACTCTCGTGGGCGGGTTTCCCGACTTGAGCGGACTGCCGTGGGAACCCCCCTTCAGGTGAATCCTTCGGATACGCTACGCGAGCGCTAGTCGCCTGTAGAGGGAAACCCTCCCGCAGCGCTGGTCTCACCGCAACGCACTGGCTCCTCAGCACTTTCAAGTCAGCTATTCACGCCAGGTTTTGGCACAACCAAACATGAAAATCTGTCTTTCCCATGCCCCATGCCCCATGACGGCAGTTGCTCCACTTGGGGAGACCCCAAGACCGCACTGCCTCCCCAATGCCCCATGCCCATTTTCAAGCTAGAGGGCTAAATAAAAAACGACAACTCCATCGCCAGACGGAGAAGAAAACTATGCAATACTGCTCGGTTAAGGATTTTCAACTCGGAATTTGGTTTGGGGAAAAGGTGAAAGGGTAAGGGTTAAAGGTTTTTTCTTGTCCCTTTTCCCCTTAACCGACAAGTATTGGAAAACTATGTCTTTGAGTTGTACCTAACTCAGTAATGGCTACCTATAATTTATTCATGCTTTACAGCAACTCAATCGAAAAGTCTAGCAAAATTGTAGCAATTTTGACATTAATTAATATTAGGACTGGCAGAATTGGGAAAGAGCAAACTGTAACTCAGTATTTTTGTTTGCAACAGAGGAGAAATCAATGGCTGAAATTCCTACTGGCGGTCAAATGCTCTGGAAATTGGAAGGAGACGATCGCGCTTTGTACCTGCGGCATAATTCGTCAGAGCCTTGGCGGCCGTTTGAGGAATTTCCGCAGTATGTTCTACCTGACCCCCAAGGATTTTCTAAAGGTATTGCTACCTTTCTCGCTTTGCTGAAAAAGGATTGGACAGCGATTAAATCATAAGAAGGGAACAGGGAACAGGGAACGGGGAACAGGAGATAGGTTTGAATTGTTTGTTCTCTTTGTTCCCATCATCAAAATTTCATACAGATATACTTTCCAGACTGGCGCGTGTGGTACGACGGGTTAAAGCATGAGGTGTATCTAGCTCTTGTGCAGGTTGACTAAGGAGGCGCGATCGCATCTCATCAGTTAGCCCCTGAACATGGGTAAAGTCTGCGCCTGCAATGCTTTCCATCTGCTCGAACTCAACGCCAGTCAAGTCTGCTGCTCTTAAATCTGCTCCTGCTAAGTTGGCTCCATTTAACCGCGCATTGCGTAAAGATACTCCAGGTAGCCAGGCTTTGCGTAAGTCAGCCTGAGTTAGCCGTGCGCCCTGAAGATTAGCCCGAGTTAGATCGGCCCCACCTAAATATGCTCCCAACATACTTGCACCCTGCAAATCAGCATGACGTAAGTTAGCTGTATTCAGCTGGGCACCATTCAAATAGGCATTTGGCCCAATCGCTCCAGAGGATTTGTAATTAAAGCCTTCAGGAAACAAAGTTTGGCTATCATATCTTGCACCTAGTAGCTTAGTGGTGGTCAAATTAGCTCCGCGTAAGTCTGCACCACTCAAATCGGCTCGGTACAGACAAGCTCCCTCTAAATTGGCATCCTTTAAAATTGCTTGGCACAAATCCGCTGCTCGTAAATCAGCACCACTGAGATCTGCTGCACTCAAATCTGCTTTACTGAGATTCCCCCGAATCAAAGTAGCTTGATGCAAATTGGCTCTTTGTAGTTCTAAACCACTAAGGTTGAATTGATATAAATCTTTCTGGATGAGAGCAACCCCTGCCTTGAGGACAGCCAAAACCTCTTGGGGTGTCTTATGAGTCTCCCTGCTGATCATGGATTGAAATCATGAGATTATTTAGGGTATTGTACCGCGACCTATCTACACTCAATAAAAAGGATGAAGTGTGAAGTGAGTTCGCACTTCATTAGAGGAGCAGTTATGCCTTTTGTACAACCAATGACCATGATGGAGTTTTTTCACAAGAGTGAAGGAGTCTGGTTTACCCAGCGCACGGTGCATCACTTTGATGCAGTGGCGGATCAGTCAGGAGAATCAAAGCTTTATGTGCAAGTAATTACACTCGACGATCCACGGGTGAAAACAATTTGCGAATCTCAAGGTATCGATCCAGCTAGTGCGAAGGGAGGCGCTAGCTTTATGTGGCAAGAACACGACGACGATCGCGAACCAAATCCGGATCAAGCTGCTGTCTTAATTGATGTCCCAGATGATGAGACTGGGCGATCAGGAAAATTGCTACGGAACCAAGGCTATGTAGAAAGAATTCCAGTAGTTAGCCGTTACTGGTTTGGACAAGATGGTATTTTGACCATCGATACTGAATATGAAACCAACCAAGGTCAAGAACGCTGCTGGTTTATGACCGATGATTTTCGGATACGTGTAAGCACGGTAAGAATGATGAATGGAGTATATTTAATGACTTACTGTTCGGAAAGACGCTATTTGACAGAGGCGAATTTAGCCCAAATGGTACAACAAAATTTATCTAGAGCTTCATCATGATTGTCAATAGATAATTGGGAACAAATGTACAGCAGGTTAAAATTGAAAAAGCACTTTATTCCCCTCATATTCAGAAAAATCATGATATGCGAGTTGGGAATTTTCCCACAGATTTTAGAAGTTTTAGGACTTAATTATGTAAAAAAATAATTCTAATTTGAGGATGCGATCGTAATGGTACAAGCTACAAATACAATATTTACCTTAGAAGAGTTTCTTAAACTACCAGAAACTCAGCCTAGCCTAGAGTATATCGACGGACGAATCATTGAAAAACCTATGCCTCAAGGAAAACATAGCACGATTCAAGGAGAACTATGTCCGAGAATCAATTCTGTTGTAAAAGTCCAAAAGATGGGTTGGGCTTTTCCAGAATTACGCTGCACATTTGGTGGACTTTCTATAGTTCCTGATGTTGCTGTATTCTCCTGGGCAAGGCTTCCTGTAGATGAAAATGGTGATATTGCCAATACATTCACTATCGCACCTGACTGGATAATCGAAATTCTTTCCCCTGAGCAAAGCCATACAAAAGTTACAAAAAAAATCTTACATGCTCTCAACCACGGTACACAAATGGGATGGTTAATTGACCCTGATGAACGATTCATTGCCGCTTATCCTGCGGGAAGACAACCTATACCGTTTGAAAATAGTAATGTTGTTTTGCCAGTACCAGATTTTTGTAGTGGGTTAGAGTTGACCGTAGGTGAGATTTTTGGGTGGTTAAAAGTGAGTTGATCATTGGAATGGCGATCGCATCCTCTAGGTATTGCACTATGCACCTGCGGCTAACGTTAAGGATCGTTACTTTGTTTAACATATTCGAGACGGCGAATTTGTGAATCCCGTATTCTCTGGGATTAAGGCAAATTAGTCTCTAACTTTTATGTATAAGTGCTTCCTTGAGCATCTGGAACAATCGCTTTTGCAACGGTTTACATTGGAGAGTCGCCCCATTCCCCCAGGACTAGACTATCAGGTGAGCGATCGCGGCAGAAATCCCGCCACAATTCAGAGTTGGTGCTATCAATGTCCAGAGTTGCGGAAAATTCGCTATACATACATCGACGCAGGTGCAAGCGCCCAGATTATGAATAGTGTGATTTATCCCAGTCATCACTATGATTTGCCCTTACTCGGCATTGACTTTCTGTCATTTGGTCAGGTGAAGAATCTGATTGTGATGGATTTCCAGCCTTTATTTCAAGATGAAGCCTATTTGAAGAAGTATATCCATCCATTGCAGACCTTGCATGATAAGTATCCAGACTTAGCACAAGGCTTAGAAATGAAATTTTATGATGCTAATCAATACTTTTCAAAATATCTGTTGTTTGCCAAAACCGATCCAGAGACAGTGAAAACCAGAGTATTTGAGGCATTTAAAGACTATCTAAACCTTTACTGGCAGATGCTAGCCCAAGCTGAACCTCTAATTGATCAGTCAGACATTCAACGGATTGTCAAAGCTCAAAAAGACTACGATCAATATAGTGCCGATCGCGATCCGGCATCTGGTTTGTTTAGTAGCTACTTTGGACATCAATGGTCAGAGCGATTTTTGTATGAATTTTTGTTTGAAGATGCTGTGCCATTAGCAACTGTTGTAGCCAAATAGGAATTTACATCTATATCCTCCCAAAATAACTTTGGTGATATTTAAATTTTGAATTTTGAATTTTGAATTCGGAGCGAAGCGAAGTTGACTCTCTATCAGCCATTTTTAGATTATGCGATCGCGCTTTTGCAAGAACGGTTGAATTTGCAGCCTTATCCCATCCCCACTGGATTTGAGTCTAAGCAAGCAACAGTGGGCAAAGGCAAACATCAAGAGGAAGTCTTAACTACTAGCTATGCTTATCAAAGTAGCAAACTCCGGCAAATTCGAGCCGCCCATGTACAAGGTGGTAAATCACTTCAGGTATTAAATTTCGTGATTTTTCCCCACCTGAATTATGATTTACCCTTCTTTGGTGGAGATTTAGTGACTTTACCCGGAGGACATTTAATTGCCCTCGATATGCAACCCCTATTTCGGGATGATTTGGACTATCAGGCAAAATATACCCAGCCTATTCTGCCAATTTTCCAGACACATCAGCAGCATCTACCTTGGGGGGGCGACTTTCCCGAAGAAGCCCAACCCTTTTTCTCTCCCGCCTTTCTCTGGACGCGCCCGCAGCAAACTGAGCTAGTAGAAACTCATGTATTTGCAGCCTTCAAAGACTATCTAAATGCCTATCTAGATTTTGTTGACCAAGCGCAACCGATAACCGACTCTAAACATTTAGCAGAAATTGAACAGGCGCAACTGCGTTATCTCCGCTACCGCGCCGAAAAAGACCCAGCAAGGGGAATGTTCACCCGTTTTTACGGTACTGAGTGGACAGAAGAATATATCCACGGCTTTTTGTTTGATTTGGAAAGAAAGCTCACATCAGCTATCAAATAAAGCAAAAACTCCAGGGCTAGAAATTAATAAGAGAATCAGCAAACAAATCTCCAATGCCCAATGCCCAATGCCCCATGCCCATTTTCAAAAAGTTTTGTTTGTTGGTAACTGAATCTGAGAAAATCTAACAAGGGTATTTTAAATCTAATTTTAGGAAGCACAATCAAGATGACTGATACTACAGAACTCACTGCAAACGCTCCAGCCAGCTCTGAAGAACTGAATTTAGCGATCGCAGAATTGGAAGAATATCGGGAACGTCTAGTTAACGATACCTTGTCAATGGCACAAAAAGCTAAAGTGATGAAGGCACAAGCACTTGCTAGTCTAGAACCTCAGCTGGCTCAATTAGACGCAACTCTTGAGTCTCTACGCCAGCAGCAGTCTACGCTGACATCTGGTAATTAGAGGATTGAAAAATAGCGGTGATAAGGAATTTGTGATGAGTCAATCACTCAACTCAGAAGCTCCAACAGAGGAAGATCCCATTCTGCGAGTGCAAGCTGAAAATGATGCTTTGGTTGAGAGGGTAAACGAGCAGATTACACTCGAAACCTTCGATGCTACAGATAAAGCAGTTCTCAAACAACTCGTGGAGGGTTTAGGAGATCCACGAGGATTGGTGCGACTGCGGTTTGCGGAAACCTTGGGTGAAATTGGTGAACCAGCAACGCCATTTCTCGTAGCAGCATTGGCAAATCATGCCAATGTAGTCGTACGGAGAGCTGCTGCTAAGACACTCACGATCATCTCAGACCCTCGCGCTGTACCAAACTTGCTTGATGCTTTTCTGAATGATGAAGATACAGTAGTCAGAAGTTCAGCAGCTGGAGCGTTAGCGAGAACAGGAGAAGCGTCTGTACCAGCATTACTAGAAATTCTGGCATCAGACAAACATCCACAAGATATTAAAGGTCATGCTGCATGGGCGTTGGCGTTTATTGGCTCGGAAGCAGCAGACTATCTATATCAAGCATTGAACGCCGCCTCTTTAGATGTGCGATGTGCTGTCATTGGTGCTCTCGGTCATGTGGCGCAAGAGCAGTCAGATGAAAAGTCCTGCAACCTGTTGGTTTCTGCCTTAACCGATCCAGAAGCGCTGATTCGCACCGAAGCCGCCGCAGCCTTGGGACAAGTTAATTATCCTCCCTCTGTACCGCATTTAATTCTGGCAATTCATGATACCGATTTAGATGTGAGGAAAGCCGCAATTAATTCACTTGGTAAAATTGGCGATCGCGCCGCTAATAAACCATTACAAGCGCTACTTAATGATGAACAGGAAGTAGTGCGCGTTTTGGCGAAATTAGCGATCGCGCAAATTGAACGTCAATCCGAAGAAGATGATTGGTAACAAGATATCTTGCTGATCTGCTGTATAGGGGTTGCTAGGTTCGTGTCTGCCAAGATGTTGGATCACGCCGACCATGAAAAATGGCGATCGCAATGACCCGACTCGATACAACCCGATAATATACAGCGTAGGGAAAGCGCTGGATTACTGCCCGTCGAATGTCTCTATATACAACTGCGTAAGACTCTGGCATTTGGCAAATTCGATTGAGCATTTCGTCCACACAGTCCAAAAACTCGTCACCCAGCCCTGGCTGTTGGCTTTCGTACCAAGTATAAGCTTCATCTAGTTCTTCGCGAACCTCTGGACGAAATACTAATGCATAATTCATCGCTGTCTTTTAACAGATGCTTTGATGTCTTCCCAAGTTAATACATTATCTGGATTCTTTTCATAGTCCTCAATCCGATAATCAAGCTCCCGTTTTTGCGCTTGGGTCAATTCAGGGTAAGCTTGCTCGGCTGCAATGCTATCCCAGATTGCTTGCACAAGACGAATTCGCTCTTCAACACTGAGGGCTGCAATTTCATTCAATGTAGCCGTAATGTCCATGCAGAGTAATTTAAATTTAGGAGTAGGCGATACACTCTCAATATAGCGGACAAAGTTTTATCCATCAAAGAGAAATATTGTTGAGCGATCGCGCCGCTAATAAACCATTACAAGCGCTACTTATGATGAACAGGAGGTAGTGCGAGTTTTGACGAAATTAGCGATCGCGCAAATTGAACGTCAATCTGAAGAAGATGATTGGTAATGATTAATGAGGTGTAATATCCATATTAAAAAGTAAAGGCAAAAGTTCTTCAGCACGACCTAAATACTCTTCTTGAAAGTAAGGATTTTTAGGTTTCATCGGTTCTAGATTGATGAATATGGTTCTAGCACCCACATAATTTGCCGAACGTACAAAGTTGGCTGCTGGCCATACAGTTCCTGATGTACCTATGGCAATAAAAAGGTCACAATCTCGTAAACTTTGCTTGGCAAGCCACTCTTGCTTAACTGGTATTTGCTCGCCAAATAGCACAATATCCAAACGTAATGGAGAATTACAAAGCTGACAAATAGGTAACAAATCTGTGTGGGGATGTCTGTCTAAATAAGGAGCCAAGCTACAAGTTGGATTACTACACTTTGTATAATTAACGTTACCATGCAGTTCAATAACATTACGGCTACCTGCACGTTGATGTAATCCATCAATATTTTGAGTAATTAAGGTAAATTTTTGGTTGGGAGACAATCGCGCTTCTAAATTAGTTAGTGCTAGATGAGCTGCGTTGGGTTGAGCAGTTTCTAATTGGCTCCTCAGTTTACCAAACAGTTGCCAGATGGCTAAGGGATTAGTTTCAAGAACCGAAATATCGGCAGACTCAAAAGGATTAATCTCGTTCCATAAGCCGCCTTGACCGCGAAATGGTTGAATCCCAGATGCGGCTGATACCCCAGCCCCTGTGAGAACAACAATATTACGGTAGTCAGAAAAATCTAGAGATTGCATTGACTTTGCCAGATAATTTTTAGGTAAAAATTATACAAGCTTCAAATAAGGAGTTAAAAGAATGATTTGCTGCTTTTGGAGCGATCGCACCCCATAAGATACAGTTACAGGCGGTACTCCATGAGTTTGCTATTTCACTATTTTGCCTTGAAATCATCTATAGCAAATAGTAGATTATTGGGCAGAGCTCAATACAAAATGAGATCAGTTTGACATACCCATCAATAAATCAGCGCCAAACGAGATGAATCTGGCGATCGCTCTTAATTATTGCTTATCAAAAACTCTCCGCGTCCCCATGTCTACCTCCCTGCATCAGCCCTAATGCCAGACTTGATATTACTAATAGCTACATCCGTGAAAGAGAGCCAATCTTAGTAAGTTTATCCTGATCCAGCCCCTTGAGTTCATCCAGATGCAACCATCCCTGTTTAATCAGAGTTGCAAAAACAAATACGAGAACTGAATAGTTGTAATCATACTTGCCATCAATCTCGTGTCTTTTGGCACTCAGAAAGTTATGCAACCGCCAGATATCTTCCAATTCGGAAATCTGAACGGCGTTGTCGCGAACGTCCTGAATCAGGGCGTTGATTTCTCGCTCGTATGCTTTTTGAAAGGCGGCTTGAGCAACTTCTTGTTCTAAATCAGACCAACTAACTTCGTTTACCTTCATGCTCCCATCCCAAAATACTCTCCTCCAAGAGAGCAAATTCACTTCATAAGGGAACTCCAAAAAATAAATTATTCCGTTAAAGTCGTTAACGGTTGACAGTTCACAGTTAACCGTCAACCGTCAACAATAGCAATGGAATATTTTTTACTTGGAAGTCTCTAATACAATTTTTGATAGTGTACTGCGTCAGACCGCAGATTTATCATTGGTGGAGGTGTAGAGCTTTGCCCTCTGCGAGGATTGATCACCCTATCACCTCATTTCCTAAGTCTGTTTCTTCTAGTACTAGCGAACCAAATTCAGTAACTCTTTGGGAGATGCTAGTAAGTCTATTGCCACAAAGAAGATTTTATTCTCAGGAGTTAGCAAGAATCTCCAAGCCATATTCATACCCACACTAGCTCCAAACCAGGGAGTTTGCACTGTACCTGTAACTTTGATCTGAGTGTAACCATCCTCTACGGCTTCAGACACACCTCGCTGTGGTATTAACTTGAGGTTCTGACAATCTTCTCGGAAAAACCGATAGACTGCTTCCTTACCTGCGATCGGTTTTTGAAAGGGAGGTTGCAGCGCACCATCGGGAGTGAATAACTCAATCAACGCATCAAAGTCGTTGGCATTTAAGTTATCCATATAACTCAGGATGGTTGGATTATCTATCCCCTCGATAGTGACAGGAGTCCGTTTAGCCATTTCTTTCGGCGGAGCCACAGGTTCACTAACCTTGGTATAACTGCCCAATTTGCTGGGATCATACCCCATATCAACTACAGAATTACGCAGCACGGTAATTTGCTGTCCTGCATCTAGCTCCCTAATTGCTTGCAGAACTGCGGCTGCATTTGCTGATAGTCGATAACCTTGTGGAATAGGAGCTACAATACCCTGCTCCATCCACTCTGCAAGCCGATACCAAAAACCAAGTTTGATGTTTACAGACCAAATTGCATAGGTACGGCAAATGGGCGTATCAGCACGGTTTGCTAGGTCACACATGACCTGAGTTTGTTCCTGGAAAGACATTTGCTTGAGTTCATTCAAGGTGTTTTCTGCAAATACCATATTTGCAGCGCCAGGAGCAGCGATGGTAATCGTTTTACCCATTTCTAGGTAAGCAAACCAGATGAGCGCTAGCTGATCCTCAGCACTCAGTTGGTTGAAGCGAGCAATGGTTGCGGGGACTGAATCGGCAGTCAATGTTTCGGGAAAGATACCGCGAGCTGAATCGATGGTAAACGGCATAAGTGAACCTTAATTAAGAGTTTATGGATGATCAAGCTCAACGCTTAACTGACGTTTACAGCTTTATTTGTGTAAATCTATTTAGTAGTATTAACTATTTGCAACAAAAAGTAAAGAAACTTAATAAATTTTTGTGTCGGTCAAGACAGTAATTGCAGCATCAAGCCTAGCAGTCATATCTTGTGAGTGATTGATTTGAAGACAGCATAAGGAGCTAATACGCCCTTGCGGTTTCCCAACTTGTAGCGACTGGCATCTCAGAGGATCAAGATAGGGTTTTCTAGTTTCTGCATAGATGCAGGAATTATCACTGAATCAGGCGGATATGCTTGTAAAAGCCGGAAATTAAACACTATTCCAGGGTTTTATGTCCAACTTTCAGTTTTTACATGGTGATGCGATCGCACCAAGCAAAGGCGTGTCTTTGTTGGTTTCAGGCAATAAAGCCCTTAATTATAGGGAAATTTTGCGGTACTACTTTGTTGTGGAAGTTAAAAGAATGATTTGCTGTTTTTGGAGCGATCGCACTCCATGAGATAAAGTTACAGGCGGTACTCAATAAGCAGATATTTAAGATCTAATTAGAGCAGCTTCCACTTGAGTTTTGGTGAGTTCGTATTCTTGCATAACTTCTTCTTTGTTCATACCACCAGCTAGAGAACCGATGATAATAGAGATGGGAACACGGGTTCCAGTAATGACAGGTGTGCCGTGGTGGATGGCAGGATCTACAGTGATATGTGGGGCAATTTCCATCGCTACTTTCTCAATGTTTGCTATTTCACTATTTTGCCTTGAAATCATCTATAGCAAATAGTAGATTATTGGGCAGATCTCAAGACAAATTGAGATCATGTTGACATACCCATCAAGAAATCGGCCCTAAACGAGATAAATATGGCGATCGCTCTTAATTCTCCACAAACTGTTTACCACAGTCCTTACAGAGATAGCACTGTTTCCCCCGTCGATAGCCATTTTTAGACAATTGCTGTGATTGACAATGAGGACATTTCATTACTTTCATTACAGGACTCAACCGACTATCGCCCACATATGGCTCTAAATACGACACCAACAAATCCTCAATCTGCTGTACTAGTTGTTGGCGATGCTGTTGATCGGGGTTACGCAGTGCTGACAAAATCAGAGCATTACTGCTGTGAACACAAACCTCTGCTAACAGATGACATTGCACCTCACTTAAATTTGGATTTCTTGGCTGTAAAAGACTTGAAGTAAAGTCAATTGCTTCCTGAGTCATACTGTCATCAATCGACTGGAAAACCTCACGTTTCATATAAAACTGCACAAACACTACCCGTGATACAGGATGCTCAAACATCTCCGTTACAGCCGTTACAAGCCTATGTACCATTTGCCTCAGAGGTAAAGCGATAATTTCTGGTGTGTTTAGCTGTGCCCATAAAACCTGAACTCGCTCGATATGACGTAATTCCATTGCATGAAAAATGGCAGCTTTATCAGGAAAAAACTGATATAGAGAACCGATCGCTGTCCCGGCTTTTGCTGCAATCAGATGAGTAGTAGCCGCTTCATAGCCCATCTCATCAAATACAGCCGCTGCTGCATCTAAAATTTTTTCGACTCGTTCTTTACCTCGCTGCTGTTTGGGTTGACGACGAAGATTACTTGACAAATGTGAATGTTCTGTCATATTTTAGAAACACGACGGATATTTCACAATTTTATAACTTGCTTGCGGAGAACTCTATGGAGTCTATGCTTCCTGGTGCGCCCTGGTTGTTAGCGCACAAGTCTATGCTGGCAGTGAATCAACCCCAGAAAATATCTTTGTATGGTGCTGACTATGTGATGTGGAAGGATGGGAATGGAGACATCCATGCGTTACCTAACGCTTGTCCACACATGGGTGCAATGCTATCAACCGGATGGTGTGAAGCCGAAAGCGATAGCACAAGTACCGTAGTTTGCCCGTTTCATGCGCTGAAATTTGATAGTTCAGGCTGCACTATTTTACCTGGATCGAACAAGAAAACATTACCGCTACTCAAACCCTTAGAACTCATCATTCAAGGGGATTTTATCTGGTCTTACGGAGGATACGAGCCAAAAATACCTATTCCCAGCGTACTGAATGACATTGCCAATCATTACGACTTTATTGGGCATACCGCAGATAGAAGCGTAGAGACAGATCTACTAACTATGTTGCTGAATATGCACGATTACAATCATCAAAATGGCACCCACCGGGAATTGTTTCGGATTACCGAGGTGAATTTTCATCAATTTATTGATCATGGGCATCACTCCCATGCCTTTTATGATATGCCTGCAGCCCCCTATAGTTTACTAGAAAAGCTGAGAAAACCAGATTTATTTTTGCTACCAACCACCATTAAGGCGCACCTGGAAAATCATTTCCCTGCTTTTGTGATTTTTCATGGAAAAACACCGTTAGGTAAAGCAGCGCAATGTCACATCTTTGTACCAGAAGCCGAGAATCGGACAAGAACTTACTTATTACTATTTGGTCAAGCCAAGCACCCGGCTTTTAAGGTATTAGGCAACACCTATCTTAAATTTGGCAAGGTTGTAGTGGATCAAGATGCAGATATTCTCAGCAAAATTTATCCAGATACACCTCAGAAAATTAAACTCAATAATGAAGTGGGTATGGATTGGGTACGCCGTAATTTTGCCAGCTTTCCTGATGTAGTTTCGCCTCAACTATCTATGCAGCGTCACACCGCAAATATAGTTGACAGGGTTTGATCCATCAATTAGGAGGTAGTAAGAGTTTTGGTGAAACTAGCGATCGCAGTTTTGGCATTGCCGCACCTTGTGAAGTATAATGTATTATGAAAGTAATACATTGAAAACCTACGGTAAAAGTATATGTAGTCCCTCGTCTCAATCAAATTCGGTGCAAGTGGCGAATGTTAACTTGCTTAGTTGTTTAATTTCGTCACGAAATTATTTGATTACAGAAAAAGGGAATATGTCAAAATCAGAAAAGAAAAAAATGGCAACCAGTCGCGAGGTTTACCATCGCATTATCTGGGACGAGCGTCTTAATAGCAGTGCTTTTGTTGTCGGTTATCAAGAACGCCTTGCATCTACAGGAATCAGAGAAAAACCTCTAACCCAATGGGCGACAGATGGGGATATACCTTGGCATCGCATCCGCTATATCCGTTGCCAAGACGTGGTTGTTTGGGATCGGGAACAGCATTTAGATTTAATTTCCAGTGGAGAGTTACCTGCGGCGGCGTGGAAAAGCGAGACTAGAGAAAATACAGGGGAAAAAGTTATCACTGTATTAGATAGTACCGTAATATTTACTCCGCGACCCGTTTATAAATACGATATCCAAGGTTGGCAACTAAATACACAAAAAGCCGCAGCCGTCGATTTAGAAACTTTGACAATTGCTAGTTTTAACGTGCTTTGTGACCTCTACGACAAGGAGAAAATCGCAACTGAAAAAAGATTACCAGCAATTGTTGAGCAGTTACGTCAATGTAACGCAGATATCATCGCCATCCAAGAAGCGACACCAGCTTTAGTAGAGTTACTTTTATCGCAAACTTGGGTACGCAATTATTATATTTCGGAATCCAGCACAGCCGAAAAAGTGCGACCTTACGGTAATTTATTATTGTCGCGTCTGCCTTTTACACTCGTTGAACATCAATTTTCTGGACACAAGCGGGTATTGGTAGGGAGTTGTGAAATTAACGGTCAATTATTGCACATTGCAGTCGTGCATTTAACCAGCGATTACGCTCAAAATGCCCTAGAAAAACGCCAACATCAGCTATCTACCATAGTTGCATATCTGCAAACTCTACCAGGAAATAGTTTAATAGCTGGTGACTTCAATACGCGAGGGAACGAACAAGAAGAGATATTAATGGGTGCTGGATATGTCGATATCTGGCAAAAACTACATCCAGATGCAGCAGGTTATACATTTGACCCGCAACGCAACGCCTTAGCGGCGTTGATGAGTTTAACGGGAATACCAGTTAGGCTCGATCGCATTTTACTGCTCAATCCAAACCATGATTGGCAAGCGCAGTCAATTAACTTATTTGCTTGTGAACCCATAGCAGATACAGAGGGGAAAATTTATCCATCAGATCATTTTGGTCTGCGTGCAGTTCTCAGAGCAAAAAAACAAGGAGAAACAGAAACTAAGCGACGTACACAGAAGCCTGTATTTCTCAATCCGAGTGATGTGTCTTCTCTATCTACAGTCCGCCCAGTTTATCAAAGTACCTTAGCCGACTTCCAAACATTTACACACCGCAAAAGTTCTACAGCATGGTTGCGTCCTGTTGTCCAGCCAGAAACCGCATTGCATGAGTTACAAACAGTATTGCAAAATCTGTTTCCCCAATGTAACGAACAAAGCAGCAAAACAAAAGCAGGTTTTACACCCCACCTCAGCGTCGGACAATTCCCCAGTCCGGAAGCGGCTTTGGCTGAGTTACCGCAATGGCATCCAGTTAGTTTTACAGTTGACTCTATCGCCTTAATTAGCCGTCGCGGTGATGAGCCTTTTGCCGTGAGACATATTGTCTATTTGGGAGAAAGCGGAGTCACCCATTCTTCCGAATTGTGGGAGTTAGTTAACAACTTGGAACCAGAACTAACTCCAGCACAGCAATTACCGCGTGACACCGTGTTAGAAGTGGTGACTCAAGCTTGTGCAGAATGTTTGGGTTTTCAACCCTCAATACAGTTATTGGGTTCGGCGCGTCTTGGCGTACAAAGTCCCGACAGCGATTTGGATGCTGTGTGTGTGATTCCCACTTATTTATCTGGGGAAGCTTTTCTAGTTAGCGTCCAACAACGATTGCAAGGATTGTGCCACACTCAACTAGTATTAGATGCAAGAGTCCCAGTACTGCGCCTGCAATTAGAAGGGATATCTTTAGATTTACTTTATGCAAGGACAGAAAACTACCAATTGGCGAGGAAAAATCCGCAAAACCTTGACCCAATTAGCTTAAAAGCTATTGTTGGTTGTTGGGAAGCAGATTTAATTACTGAGGTAGTTAGTAAATATGTATCGCTTGACACCTTCCGCCAGCTATTGCGAGCAGTACGCGCCTGGGCTAAAGCCAGAGATATTTACAGCAATGCTTGGGGTTTTCTGGGTGGTTTCTCCTGGGCTTTACTCTGCGCTTATTGTTGTAAATCTGACAAAAAATCAGAAACAAGCCTAGATAAATTACTGACTAAATTTTTCCAAATTTTGCACCATCATGATTGGCAACAGGCTATTGCACTTACGGATGTAGGTAGACAATATCAGGTACAATCACCACGAGACTGGCTACCTGTAGTCACATCAATAGAACCATGTCAGAATACTGCGCGTAATGTCACCCGTTCTACTGCACAGATAATCCAAAGCGAATTTGCTAGAGGTGCAACACTGACTGAGCGAATTTTAGCAGGTGAAGAAAAGTGGACAGCTTTATTTAAACCAATCGAGCTACACCAAGAATCAGAGATATTTTTGATATTAAAGGTGAGTAATCAAGATGAGCATGAGCTTGGAAAATGCTGCGGTATTTTAGCAGGTTACATCATTAGTTTAATTATTCAGCTTGAGCAACTCGGTATCTTTGTGCGACCTTGGACAGGTATGCAAAAGATGCAGAATACTGCGCGTTTAGTATTAGGTTTACATCTTGCTGCTGATTGTCAAAGCACTACCGTAGAACAGTTGGCGAGAGATTTTTTATCACAGTTAAATTTTCAAAATACTAGTTTTGATGTGATGATATCTCATGATAGTTCTTTAATTACTGATAAAAATTCTAGTATGAACTGGAGGCTCTAACTATAGTTATGAGTTTATGTCTTTTAGTTTACATTTTGGGTCACCGACAATTATGCCAAAACTTCTACCATTCTGAAAAAAGAACGCGACAGTAGGTAAGGGCACGGCACCTGTAAGATATTTGATATGCCAAAATATTGTGGATGCCGTGCCCCTACAAAGATTTTATCTGTCGCAAACATTATTTGAATTGGTATTAGGTTAAAGCTATATTATCAAGAATTAATTATTTTGAATAACCCGACTCCAAGTGAAGTTGCTTAAATCTAAGAAGTAATCATTTAAATTATCTATATATTCTGAATCTTCTTGCTGAATTACCAACAATTTCCCGCCACTAATATAAATTTTACCTGGTTCTCTATAGTAAGCTTTGTGATGGCTAATCCAGCCTGGTTTATCGCCAGTAGTTTCTACTTTTTCTATTTTGAAAGTATGAGAATCTAATCGATAAACGGGAGTTTCATCGGATATGGCTGCATTAGCATATCCTAAATTACCAATAATATATATGTAGTCGCCAACTAAGGTAGCAGAGTGAAAATCTGTTGGCGGAAACACATCTTGAGGATAACCAAAAATCTGGAAGCTGCCATCAGGTTGGTAAACTACAACATCGTTATATATACAGAAATCAGGGTCATAATAGTCTTCATGTTCGCCAGCAATTTCTATAATTCTGCCATCTGGTAATTGTGTAATAGTTCTGCCAAAGCGTTGATAGCACCAGCCTTTATCTTGCCAATTCTCAGTATCGTTAAAAATATTTTTTGCTGCATAAGCAGAACAACCTTCATAAATCATCGCTTGCCAAAAAGGTATGTCCATTAACTCTGGATTTGTTTTGCCAAAGCGCGGATGTTTGCCAGCAAAATATTGCTCTGGGGATAATTTTGATAATGAAAATTTATTGTTGTCTATTTTGGTGAGCGATCGCCGTATATTATCGTTAATATCGCTCAAATTTTCCCCTGCTATCACTAACATTCTGACAATATCCAGATGATTAGCGACTTTAATAGCTGTATTATTGTACTTATCGATTCTGCCAGGATTTACCCCAGCCTCTAGTAAAATTTTGACGCAATCAGTGGCGCTCAGTTCTGCTGCCATCATTAACGCAGTGTTCTCAAAATCATCAGTGGCTTCAATATCAAATCCCTCAGCAATTAGCCACTGTAAGATATCGTGCCGATTGTTTTCTATGGCATACATTAATGGGGTTTTTCCAGAGATTCCCACATCATTGCGGTTTGCTCCCATTGCTAGCAGTAATTTTGTTTTTGCTAGTTCACCCACTTGAATACTTAATAAAAAAGGGGTTCTCTGCCAACTATCACACACATCTTGTTGTGCGCCTTTTTCTAGCAATAACTTTACTTGTTCCAAATTGCCAAAAACTATAGCGTGCATTAATTCTGTCCATCCCAATTGCTCTGGATTAGCACCTGCATTTAATAGTAATTGGACAGCATCAAATCTTCCTAAATGAGCAGCTACTTTAATAGCAGTCTCACCATAGCTACTTCTGCCATTAACAGTAGCACCTCTAGATATAAGTAAATTTAAAATCGAGATTAAATTTTGATCATGCAAAATATCTCGACCATACATTGCTTGAATTAAGACATCATATCCATTTTCTGTTTGATAGTTAATATCCGCTCCCGCATCGAGAATAAATTGGACTTTATCTATATTTCCTGACTGCACAGCCAAGTCAAGTACAGTATGTTCAGATTCTGGTTCAATCGCATTAACATTTGCGCCATGTTCTACAAGGAAACGCAGCATATCTATGCCTGCATCAGAGCTACTAACTGCAACCATTAATGGCGTTTTCTGAAAATCCTCTTCTAGAGAATCAATATCAACACCATTGCTAATTTCGTTTGCAACTCCGGCAATATCTCCCTGCTGTGCATAAAGATGAATTTGCATAATTTTTATATTTATTTTTTAATGTAAATTTTCAGTTCACGTAAGATGCGTTACGCTATCGCTAACGCATCAGATTTGAGATTTTTTCATAAATCAAATCGGATTCCTGTATAAATGTTCATTCTTAATGTAGATATTGCTATAAATTAACAGCTATTACTCAAAAATTAAATTATTTGTAAATACTCAGGAGGAATATTATCTACTAACCAAACACCGTTATCAGAACAGTAGAAGATATAGCCAGCCTGATGCATTGCAACTGCATTAACAGCAAAAACTATCGGCTTTCCATGTCTTGCACCCACATTCTTGGCAGTAGCAATATCTTTTGATAAATGTACATGATGACGAGACATTTTACTTAGTCCCGTTTGTAAAATTGACTCTACAGATTGTTTCGCTGTACCGTGGTAAAGTACATCTGGAGGTACAACAGGTTCTAATTGCAAATCAACTTCTATACTATGCCCTTGATTAGCACGAATTAGAGTACCTGTAGAGTCAAAAGAAAAGCGTTGTTTATCGTTGCTTTCTACTACTAGCTGTAATTCTTGGCGAGTGATAGGAAACTTGTTTTTTGCACAAGCAGTTAGTAGTTCATTAATCTCAATCCAGCCACCAGGGGCAAGTTTTATACCAATATCTGCGGGCTTATGCCGCAGATGTTTACTAAGAAACTTGCTGATTTTGAGCAAGCGAGAATCGTTCATTTGATTGTAATTAAATTTATACTACATATATATATTAATTGTAATACAAAAAATAACTAGCGTCAATTTATAGTGTATTGCAGGTTAATAGAGTAGATTGTTTATCAAAATTAACCATAAAGTAAGCAATACACCTTTGCGGCTAAAAGGCTGATACTCACCAAACAAACGAGCAGGTTAGTAAATGCTCCTAACTACAAGTGATGCGTGTAATTTATGTACAAAAAGAGTATCAAAAAAATCTCTAATTAATTTGACTTCAATCTGGCAAATTTGTTTTCCGAAAAAATGCAGGTAGATGTTGTAGTGACATTAATCTGTTCCCTATTGAAAAACTTCAGTTATCGACTGGGAAGGGGTTCTAATATCTTAACTATGTAACCCAGATACCAACAAAATAATCTTATGAAACAACATATAATTGCAACTAGCCTGTTGGTTTTGACTCTGAGCGCTTGCAATCTAAACTCTGTAAAAGATTCTAAAGTTCAGCGTCTAGCAGATGAGAAAAATGTCAAAGAACTGATAGCTGGTTATATCCAAAAGTCGCCGACTTTCGGCACAGATCAAGCAGCCGAAGCATTAGGAAATTTAGGAGATAAGCAAGCTGTCGAACCGTTAATTGCTGTGCTGAATACTCCTGTGAAAGCCTCTGCATCTTCTGCAGAAATTAAAACTCATGCAGCAGCTGCGATCGCACTGGGAAAACTCAAAGATACCCGTGCTGTTAAGCCTTTAGTCGCCAATGTCAACCATCCCAGTTCACGTATTGCGAATGCTGCTAAAACTGGGCTGAAGGATATCGCCGCCACAAATCCCAAGATTGTCGATCAAGTGCTACCTGGCTTTAAAAAGGACGATCCTGCATCTGTAATTGCTATGGGTGCGATCGGTAAACCTGCGCTGGAACCAATGCTAGCAGCACTAAAAGAACCCGACGCAAGAACGAGGACAAATGCGGCTAGCGTTTTGGCAGATATTGGCGATCCCAAAGCAATTGAACCATTAACCAAAAATTTAACTGACTGGGCATCTAGCCCAATGGTTGGTGTAGCTTTAGAAAAGCTTAACTGGCAAGCAGTATCAGATGCAGATAAAGTGCATTTATTAATCGCTAAAAGTAAAGGAGAAGAATTACGTAATAATTGGGAGATGACAAAAGGCGTTTTGCTCAAAGATTTAGATTCAAAAGACCCCCGGACTTTATCTTATGCCCTATATTCTTTTATTAGTATTGGTGGCAAGGGTACGACAGAAACTTTGGTTAAAGTCTTGAAGGAAGACGGCAATAAAAATTTAGCGCTTGCCTATCTGAATTGTGGCGAACCAACATTAGAAAAAGCTGCTCAAGATTGGGCGACTTCTAGAGGATACCGAGTAGTTAAGACTGCCCAAAAAGACCAACAAACAGTCAAATGGGGTTCATTTTAGCGCTTTTATTGTAATTTGATTTTCATCTTGATAAAAATAGGCTCGTAAGGGCGGGGACAATGCCCATTGGTGTCAACTTAATGTGAAACCCGCTTGGCGACAACGTTCTGCCCTCACCCCCAGCCCCTCTCCCAGCAGGCTACGGTGTACACACAAGTCCTAAAATCCTTGCCGCATAAGATGCAAGCCTTAGTAGGTAAGGTTTTGAGATTATCAATTAGATTGTCAATAGTCCTAACTTATTGATCAGCATTTAACGGAAAATCAAGGATTTAAAACATAAATTTCCGTTCTTGTGCGTCAATTTGATTCCCAAACCAAGATGTGTGTACACCGTAGCTCCCAGCAGGAGAGGGGAGCAAGAGATTTAATTCCCCTTCTCCCTGAGGGAGAAGGGGGATGAGGGTGCGAGGTATTTGTACAACACGCGCCGTATATAGCTTTTAGCTTAAGTTGACACGTATGAATGGTGCCGTGCCCCTACAAAGAATTGATTTATCGCAAACATTGTTTGAATTGGTATAAGTATAAAATTAAACAATACTACAGATTTACTTTTTACTACTCAGATGCTTAAATTCGATAAAAAATATTTATATCTAACGCTCTTACTATTTGTCATAGAGGTGTGTATTGCTGTTTTCTTTGATGACAGTTTTATACGTCCTTTTGTCGGTGATGTTTTAGTAGTTATATTAATTTATTGCTTTGTGAAAAGTTTTTGGCAGATCAAAGCAAATGTTTTGGCTTTATCTGTTTTTGTATTTGCTTGTATTATCGAAATTCTGCAATATTTTAATTTTGTCAAGGTTTTAGGATTAGAAAAATATAAGATTGCGGTTGTAGTATTGGGCAGTTCATTTGATTGGAAGGATATCATTGCTTATGCAATAGGTAGCGCCACAGTCTTGTGGTTAGAAAATAGGATAAACAAACGGCTGAAAAGCTAATAAGTTTAAATATTATTTAATTGCTAACAAAATTTCATCTAAGTGGGATGCATTAGGCGTGAGCCGTAACGCATCCTACTTGAATCCGTTGACTATTGACAATGTTTAATATATTTTCTTTAATGCAGAATAGCTTGTTTTGTGATGTTACCTCACAGATAAGCGTAAACCAGCAATGTCATTTATATTAGCTATTACAAAATACTAGATGAATACCAGCTTAAAATTAATTGCCAACACTTCACTGATTGTTACATTATTAGGTCAGATATTTATATCTAAAGCTTCGGCATTTTCTGATATAAAAAATCAAATAGCCAAAGATTGTATTACTCAACTGGCGGAACGCAACTTAATTAGAGGATATGCAGATCAAACATTCCGCCCCCAGTCAACTATTAATCGAGCTGAGTTTGTGGTTTTATTATTAAATGCCTTTCCTAATAGCGAAGTAAAACACCCAGGAATGGAATTTAAAGATGTTCCCAATACGCATTGGGCATATAAAGCCATTCAAGCTGCTTATCAACGGGGATTTTTTAGCGGATATCCAGACCGTACTTTTAGACCATCTCAAGCTATTCCCAGGGTACAGGCGATCGCAATTCTGAGCAATCATCTCAATTTCAATACTCCAGAGAATGCAGAAACCATACTCAAACAGCATTTTGATGATGAAGCACAGATTCCAGATTATGCCAGAAAATCCCTAGCTGCAGGCATAATTGGGCGGATAGTAGTTAACTACCCCAACATCAAACAACTACAACCGAATAAAGGTGCTACTCGAGGTGAAGTTGCAGCAATTATCTGTCAATCTTTAAATTTAGCGAGAACTATACCCTTAGAATACATTGCTGGTGGGAAGCAACCTTTTACAATTCCGCCAGAAATGGGAGGATTTACAAATTTTTCTGAAGGGTTAGCGGGTGCAGAAGTTAATAGAAAGTATGGATTTATTAATAAAACTGGTGAATTAGTGATAGCTGCTAAATTTGATGGAATTCAGAATTTTTCTTCTGGGTTAGCGGCTGTGAAAATTGGGGATAAATGGGGTTATATCGACAAAACAGGTAAATTAGTTATCCCAGCACAATTTTTGCAACAACCCGCAGATTTTGTTGAGGAAGTAGCCCAGGTTCAGGTAGAAGATAAAATAGGATTTATTGATAAAACTGGCAAGCTTTTATTTACCGTTACCTATCCAGGTGCTAACTCATTACAAGTGAATAATTTTTCCGATGGGCTGGCGGCGGTGAGAATTGACTCAGAAAGAACAGGATTTATTGATAAAACTGGTAAATTTGTGATTGAACCACAACCTTATAATATTGCAGATTTTGCCTCTGGGTTGGCAGCTATTAAGGTAAATAATAAATATGGTTATATAGATAAAACTGGTAAAGTGGTAATTACCCCTCAATTTAATAAAGCCAAGCGATTTACCGAAGGATTGGCAGCAGTAGATTTTAGTGCCAACGGCATTTCTAATTGGGGTTATATTGACTCTACAGGTAAAACAGTAATAGCACCACAATTTTATGATGCTAAGAATTTTTCTGAGGGGTTGGCGTGCATATATTCAGAACAAGGTTTTGGTTTTATAGATAAAACAGGGAAATTAGTTATTTCGAGTAGTCAATTAACCTCTAATGCGGGTAACTTCATCTCAGAATTAGGCTCATTTTCATCAGGGTTAGCGTTGGTGAAAATTGGCAATAAATTTGGCTATATAGATAAAACTGGCAAGTCAATTATCAAGGTAGAACTGCCTAATGCTTTGAGTTTTCAGGATGGTATGGCTATGGTAAATGTATCTGGCACATGGATAAAAAATATTGGCTTTGATAGTGCTAATATTCCTATTATTGACTACACTTTTGACGGCGGTAAATGGGGTTATATCCGTTCGCCATTGAATTGAAAGTGCTGACTTCTGATACCATTTTGAAAAAAGAATGCCACAGATGAGTAGGGAACATACACCATTGGTATCAACTTAACGTGAAACCCGCTTTGTGCAAAGGTTTTTCCCTCACCCCCAGCCCCTCTCCCTCAGGGAGAGGGGAGCAAGAGATTCAATTCCCCTTCTCCCTGAGGGAGAAGGGGTTAGGGGATGAGGGTGCGAGGTATTTGTACAACACCCGCCGTATATAGCTTTTAGCTCAAGTTTACACCAATGGGCATCCACAATCTTTTGGTATATTCAATTATCTTACTTGTGCCGTGCCCTTACATGGAATTTATTTGTCGCAAACAGTATTTGAATTGGTATGAGTTTTTAATTAGGGACTTCCAGAAATAAAATTTAGATGAACAGCTATCTGATATATGTTGCGCTCAAGATGTTTGCAGCACAGGGGTTATAGGGGATCATGAGTGATATTACTCAATGATATGTTGTAAATTTTAAAAGTTAGCCCGTATATTTCTGGAAAAGCCATTGTACAATTTGTAGTCATAGGGCAAGTATCACTGGATGCTCCCGTTACCTCAAGAGGGTTAAATGATTAATCGCTTTGTGAATCTCGTTTTTATTGATTCCTTTGCCATCGCAATTAACGTGACACTTGGTACATTACTTCGCACTAAAATCTGTAACTATTCATGGGATGGAGTTGTAGATAATGATTTGTCAACGTTAGAAAGTAGCAACAGTTCTTGTAATGACTCCTCATCGGTAAATTAATTACAAATTCACTACCCTAACAAAATGTATAAAAATCCGATTTGATTTCTGAAAAAATCTCAGCTTTGGCACTGATGCGTCACGCTATCGCTAACGCATCCTACGTGAACTTTAAATGATATTTGCGGTAGATAAATGATTCTTAAGGGTACAGCAGTGCTGTGCCCCTTTTTTTATAATCGCCTAGAATTTTTAGCTATATTTTCATCATCTTACGGGGAAATGCGATCGCAAAGTCAGCCTTGTAAGCGAAAACGGTGCTACTCAAGTGTTTTTATCCCCTTGCAGTGGAATAGGTTGTGGAAACTAACCTTTTTTCTACTGCTCTGGACACGACAATCAAGGTTTCAATCCCCTTGCGGGGAAATAGGTTGTAGAAATTTGCTGCTGGAACCGTCCCCGCGGACGTGCAGACAGCAGTTGACAAGTTTCAATCCCCTTGCGGGGGAATAGGTTGTGGAAACCCAACCCTATGTTGAGGTTTACCAGATGGTTTCGCAGGTTTCAATCCCCTTGCGGGGGAATAGGTTGTGGAAACGCTGGGTAGATGCCTATCAAAGCCTTTTTGAAATTGCGTTTCAATCCCCTTGCGGGGGAATAGGTTGTGGAAACCCTACATAAGTAATGGTGGTATCGCTGCCAGTAAAGCGTTTCAATCCCCTTGCGGGGGAATAGGTTGTGGAAACCGATGCTGTAGCTCAAAATAAAAACGTCTTTGACTTTGTTTCAATCCCCTTGCGGGGGAATAGGTTGTGGAAACCAAATTACACAATTTTCTGACTGAAGTTTGTGGAGGTTTCAATCCCCTTGCGGGGAAATAGGTTGTGGAAACAGCTCGGTATTGAAACCTAACCAGAGCAAGCTTCCTGGAAAGCATTTTGGCAGATCGAAAATTTTAATCATTTTCAGCCCACCTTATTGAAACTAATTTGCAACTTTCCTGATTGCTAAAACGCTGTAATTATTCACTTGTCAAGGTTCCGGCGATTTTGGCATATCCCCCAGGGTTTTCGCCCCCACTTCGACTTGCCAAACATCAAGCTGTTAAATTCATCATCATGATAAAACTACTTACAAATCTTGTCTAGCTTTTAGTCCCAATAAATTGGGGATGAGGGAGATGAGGGAGATGAGGGGGATGAGGGGGATGAGGGAGATGAGGGAGATGAGGGAGATGAGGGAGATGAGGGAGATGAGGGAGATGGGGAGATGAGGGAGATGGGGAGATGAGGGAGATGAAGAGACAAGGAGACAGGGAGAAATTACTCATTACTCATTACTCATTACTCATTACCCATTACTCATTACTCATTACTCATTACTCATTCCCCCTTCCCCATTCCCCATTCCCCCTTCCCCTTAACGCAACCGTTCCTCTTGTATCAAAGTCCGTTGGTAAATTTGATGATTTTTAAACCAATGCCAGGTACGGGCACGATAGTTATTATCGGGGCTAATTTGAATCATTTCATATAAATTCATGTCTGGTGCTGTTTTATAAGCAAACCACAAAATTACTGTGGAATCATCTATTTCCCAAGCTTTGCCTAAAATCCGTTCCGTATCAAAAAACAGGATTTTATCTTTATATGTGCCAGGAAATTGATGTTCTTCTTGTTTGCCGGTAGACCATTTATAGCGATTAATTTGGTAGTAAGGATAGGTAGAATCTTCTGGGAACTGGCAGCTGAGGTGAGACTCATACTTATCGAGAATATTCCCCGCATTATCTACTATAGTATACGTGCCTACCCAATCTCCTTCGTGACGGACAAGCACGGGCATTCCTTCTCGGATTGTAGACATACAAAGCTCCTTGAAATTAGCTGCTAGGAATCAATTATCAGGTCTGAATGTTAAATTATCAGATTTGAATTTTTTCTTAACTATTCTCAAACCACCAAGGGTCATTTGCAGAATTAGTTTTGATTAAAAAGGCTTTTTTCCTCATAAATCTTTTTAACCCTGCTGCACCCATACGTGAGCCACCTAAACCAGATAATTTGAAAGAATTTTTTTCTCCTTCGTACATGATTGAGGTAAGCCCGGCATCATTAATACTAATAGCGCCTGCATCTATGCGCTGGGCGACTTCCATTGCTAATTCTTCTGGTTGTGCAAATACAGCCGCGCTTAATCCATACACTGAATCATTAGCTAATTCAATTGCTTCCTCAATGTTAGAAAATGGCATTACAGGCATAATGGGGCCAAATGTTTCTTCTGTCATCACTTTCATGGAATGATTGACCTGAGTTAACACTGTAGGGCGACACCACCAGCCCCCGCCCAATTCTTCAACTTTACCACCACAGTGAATCACAGCACCTTTTTCGATAGCATCTAAAAGATGATCGCTAATTGCTGCTGCTTGTTTTTCGGAAATAATCGGCCCGATTTCTCCACTTTCTAATGTGGGGTGAGCTAATTTTACTTTTTGGGCTTTAGCTACTAACTGGGCGACAAATTTCTCAAATATAGTTTCGGCAACATAAATGCGCTCAATTGACAGACAAGACTGTCCAGTATTAACAACTGAACCCCATAAAATTGCTGAGGTTGCTAAATCTAAATTAGCCGATCCTAAAACAATTGCCGGGTCTTTTCCTCCTAATTCTAATAAAGCCGGAATAAACTTTTTGGCAGCAAGTTCGCCAATTCTGCGCCCTGTATTGGTACTACCTGTAAAACAGATTAAATCAACATGTTCAATTAAAGCCGTTCCTGTTTCGCCAGATCCTTCCACAAAAGTGAAAACATCCCGCAATTTTGGCACAGCATTGATGGTTGATATTAATGGTGCAACAAAGCGGGGAGCATTTTTACTCGGTTTAACGACAACAGCACAACCCGCTAGCAATGCAGGAATAGCATCAATTGTAGATAGCAATAAGGGCAAATTCCAGGGACTGATTATCCCCACTAGGGGATAGGGAACAGCTGTTTGTTGCAGGGCGATAAAGGGGATAGATGTATTTTTGGCAGTTTCCTGCAATAGTTCTGGTGCCAACCGACACCAACGGTCGATGTTAGAAATAAACGAGTCAATTTCTAATTCCGAGACAGATAATCTTCCTGTATCATTCACCAAAGCCTCAGTCAAGCGATCGCGTCCTGCTAATATCGCTTGTTTCCATTCCTGTAAGGCTTCTACTCTCCCTTCAATACCTATCTGTTGCCAACGAACTTGCGATCGCCGCAACCGATTACACAACTGCGCCAGCAACTTCGGCGGCGGCGGTATAATCACATAGTCAAATTTTCCCGTCCGAGGATTACGAACATCTATTGATTTGGTCATTTGTTATTTGTTATTAGGTAATGGGGCATGGGGCATTGGGCATGGGGCATTGGTAATAGGTAAGTAGCTGGTTGGAATTAAATATAAGATGGACGTAGGTTGGGTTGAGGCACGAAACCCAACACCCGCATGGGTTACGCTATCGCTAACCCATCCTACAAATAATTATGCCTCCCTACTTAATAGGTAATTGGGTGTTTGGTGTTTCTCCCTCATCTTCCTCATCTTCCTCATCCCCCTCATCTCCCTCATCCCCAATCCCCAATCCCCATTACCCCTTATCCCCAGAGGGGGCCCCGAGTTCCCCAATCCCTCAAATCACCCCTAATTCAGCTAGCCGCGCGATGGTTGCTTGCTGGGTTTGCAGAAAGTGTTTGCGGTCTACTTCTGTTTCCAGCATAGTGTTTGGTGGGTAAAATTGTGACTGCAGATAACTCTGGGCGTAGAGTTCAAATCGCTGGCGGGAAAGTAAATTATTTAACCCTGGTCTGCGGCGATCGCGGCGTAATGCTGCTAGGTCTATCTCTGCAAATGCTGCCATGCTTTCGCCTGTGGTTGTCTCTGCTAATACTATGCCGCGATGATCGATAATTTTGGAACCGCCATCAACAGAAGCAAAGGGGATGGGGCTATTAGCGGTACCTGCTGTATTAGCAGATACTACGTAAGCTTGATTTTCTACGGCACGGGTAATTTTAGCTGCGTCTTTGGGTGTGAGTGCTTTGCTATAAACTTCGGATGTGGAGTGGAGAAAAATCTCTGCACCGCGCATTGCTAAACATCGCGCTACTTCTGGATACAATATTTCTTCTGATGCTAAGGCTGCTAAATTACCGATCGCAGTTTTGGCGACTGGGAAAACGCCTTCTAATCCGTAGCAATCGAGATATTTATCCCAAACATCATGGGGAGTCGGGGCAAACATCGAATTTAACCGCCGATAACGCAATACAATTGTCCCCGAAGGGTCAATGACAAAGCAGGTTTGAAAGTATAAACCGGGAAAATTGGGGTCTAATTCGTAGGCGTTACCACCTAAAAATATACGATGTTTTTGAGCAATTTTACTGAGAGCTTCATACTCAGCACCGTGCATTTCCAAACAGGCTTTTTCTGACCACACTGCTAAAGATTCACCCAAAGGAAAACCTGTGAGAAAATATTCAGGTAAAACAATTAACCGACAGTCAAAACCGATAAAAGCGATACTGGCTGCAATTTGTTGTGCCAAGCGGTTAATAGTAGTTTGCATTAAAGCATGAGCTTCAGTGCGATCGCTTGCTTGATTAACTGCATGGCAAGTAACTTGCAGTGCCAAAGCTCGGTATGAGTTGATATTGTCAGTATTATCAGTGTGGGCTGTCATGCTGTTTACAGGGTGGAAATTTTAACTACCACCTTTAAGAATACGATCACCACCCCAGAGCGATCGCACGAGTTTCTCTGTTAATTCTGCTCCTAACAGCCGCACAGCGATTTGGTTATCTGGATCTCGTTCCGCACTGCCATAAATCCCGATTAGCTAAGTCCTCGCGTGTGTTTTCTGGTACAGGTTCAGCTTCGTCAACCCAGACTAACCACCGATCCAACATTTCATGAGCGATCGCAACAAGACGGGTAATGATTCCTAAACCTGGCAAAGCCGAAAAGCGTCCATTAGGAATCCCGAATATGAGGGATAGAGCCACACAAGGTCTAGCAAAATTAGCACTAGAACCTGAATGGGAAGCGGTATTTGAACCAAATTCCTATGGTTTTAGACCAGGACGTTCTGCCCACGATGCGATACAAGCGATATTTTCAGGAATCAGCCAAAAATCAAAAATGGTTTTAGATGCCGATATATCACAATGCTTCGACAGGATTAACCACTCAGCAATAATGGACGAACTCATTGCCCCTTTTGGCTTAAAACTCGGTATCTTCCGATGCCTCAAGGCTGGAGTCAACCCAGAATTCCCCGAACAAGGGACACCCCAAGGGGGAGTGGTTACCCCTCCCACAATCTTGCAAACTTTCTAGCTCAAACTTTGGGAAATCAGGAACTTCCCCTACGCGAAAAACCACATTTACCTGTTCAGTGTCCACCTCAACTCGCTTTACTAGCAGGCGAATAATTTCTCGTTGGCTATTCCATTCTATTGATTCAAGGTTGTTGATGACTTTAGCGGAAAACTCCTCCAAGCGACCAATAATCAGCCTCAGTTCCCGATTTAGCGTAGCCTCATCGTTAAGATTTTTCACCTGGGCTTCGATAACTGCCACTCGTTCTTTAATTTTATGAATCCTGGGCTCAAATTCGTTTTTTTCAATTAGACCCTCAGCATAGCTATCAATCAACCGTGCAATACCCCGACGTAGTTTGGTAATTTGAGATTCTAAGGCTTTAATATTTTCTTGAGTAGCTGAAGTCGGTTCTTGCCCTCGGCGTTGATATTCCAGATAAAGGCGTTGGGGATTTCTGAGCAAAGAACATACTTCTTGCCAAACAGCCGCTTCCAAAGTATCAGTTCGTACCTGGGTATTGCTACAGACTCGATTCCCACCAAAGCGATAAGCATCAGTACCAATGCATCGATAATAAGCATAGTCACGAGGTTTGCTTTTGGCAGATTTATTACTGATAGCTTTGCCATAGTAAGTATAGCCACAGAGCTTGCAGGTAACTAAACCTTGCAACAAGTATCTGGCACCTCGTTGACCAATTCGAGAACGACGCTGATTTTCTTGCAATTGCTCTTGTACAGCAGCGAACAAATTTTCATCCACAATCTTGGGGACTGGGACTGAAATCCATTCAGAGACATCAACTGAGTTGGTTGAATAGTCACGCCTTGGTTGAGCAGAAGCACCCCGAATCGGTCTTAATCGATGCCGACGGGAGCAAACTTGGGTTTTACCAAAAGCAGCAAATCCAATATAGGCTGGGTTTTTGAGCATTCCCCACACCGTAGACCTATCCCAAACTGATTTTCCTGTTTGGGTCAAGTGTCCATCTGCATTCAGTCGCCGACACACTTCCCCAATTGTGAGCCTTTCTCTGCCCACCCAGTCAAATATTTGTCGAACTATTTGAGCTTGTTCAATAACCAATTCAAAGTGAGCCTGACCGCCACCATCAACTTTGCTGACATATTGATAACCATAGGGGGCACAAGACAAGACGTTGACTGAGCCGGATTTGGCTGCATGTCGCTTACCTCGCCGACTGCGTTCCATGATTTTGGCTCGTTCATACTCGGCTACCATCCCCTGTACCTGTAGTAGCAAATCATCTTCTGGAGATTGTCCCAATTCTCGATTGAGGAAAATTACTTCCACGCCACAACGGTACATTTCGTCAATTAATAACACTTGGTAAGCATATTTGCGAGCTAATCGGTCGGGAGAGTGGACGTAAAGCCGATCTACTCCATTAGCAAAAGCCAAGTCCCTCAAACGTTCTAATGCCGGACGTACCAGCGTTGCTCCACTATACCCTGCATCAATAAAGGTCAGTTCTTCACACAGTTTTAACCCATCTGCTGCTACCCTCAAGCGAAGGGCAGCTAATTGACTAGCGACTGTCTGAGTTTCTGTTTGCTGCTCTGTAGAAACCCGAGCGTAGATAGCAGCCTGTATTTGGTTAGTGGTCATAAATTAGACCTTAAATTAAGTAAATTTTTGTGTTCTACCTTAGCGACTGATCTCGTTAAAGATCATCTGCTTTTACCTGGGTTGAGTAGAGTTTTGACAGTAATCGGGCAATTGACTCTCGTGCTGATTTTTTTGCTGTCAGGATAGTTTTTGCGTTTTTGAGTGCAAAAGCCAGTCCTGGAAAAAAGTCGTGAGTAGTCTGACTAATCTCGAGCAAACTTGATTCTGTGACAATATCGAAATTCGGCAATCTTGATTCTGTATCATTTTCAAATTCAGCCGATAATTCTTGCTGTTTCTGTAACTGGGTTAAGGATTGTCCTGAACTAGACATTGATTCTGTGACAGTATCATCAACTAAAGATTTAGATTTTGTGTCAATATCAAATTGCGACTCTGACTGGTGGACAAATTCGCGATCGCTTTGCGGGCGCTCTACGCCATCGCCATTAGTACCAACTAGTTTTGATTTTGTAACTAAATCCTTTTCTCTGTTAATAAATTCTGTGTCATTATCAATCTTTTCACCCTGATCCAGACGACGAGCTATTTCTACAAGTTGAGAAGCAAATTCTTTAGGGATTCTGATTGTACAAGTATCTTTGTGATTCCAGCCTGATTTTCTACCTGCATTTTCCCGATATCCGCCTCTAGGCGAACTTGAGTTGTCAGGTCGCTTCTTTTTTTTCATCAATTTCAACTCCTTCCTGATTCTGTCACAAAATCACCCACTACCAAAATCTAAGGAGTTAAAATGACCGATTTCTTCGGCTTCTTCTCTTGTTAGCTCATTTTGTAATCCGGGATTTTGACTGGATTTTCGTGTTGAAAGGCGAAGTTCAGGAATTACTTGTTCATAGGCACAAGCCATACACTCATCCGATACCCGGCTGGCTTCAAAACTAACTTGCACCTTGAGATGCCGACTTTTTTTCGGCTTTTGACTACTCATGGTTTCTTTCCTCCAATAGATGGCCCTGTAATGCCATCATCGGGGACTATATGAGTATTTATTGGTGCCCCTGCAAAACCTTTACCATAGCCTGGACGCAGTTGTTTTCGAGGAATAGTGACCGAGAACTCTATGGTACTTTTTGCAAGATTGTGGGAGGGGTAATTACCCCTCCTTGTGGTGTCCCTTCCAGGTTAGGAAATAAACTATCTTCAGTAAAATCTTTAAACAAAATGAACAAGCAGAAATTAATGGAGTAAGTTTAGAGATTCCACTAGAATTACAACCAGAGAATCCAACTCATATTAATGGGGTTCAAAAGTTTTTCAGCAGTACAGATAGAATTAGTAGTACAATACGACACAGACAAGGTATTGCTCGGAAAATTGAAGCTGTAGAAGCAAATTTGAGGGTGCTTGCATCTGTCCTTCGTGAAATCGAAGATCATCATAATCAGCTAATGAAGCAGCTAGATAATCTGAACATTAAACAACTCTTCAAAGAAATTGATTTTGTGACGGTTCAACAGAATATAGCAATTGAGTTAGAGGCACTAAAAAAGCTTAGAATTAACTTCTCTCGTAACACCCTAAATATTGGAGTAGTTGGACGAGCAAGGCAAGGCAAGAGCCGATTATTGCAAAGCTTAACAGGACTTAGTGCAAACGAGATTCCTGATGGTAACCGAGGCTTCTGTACTGGTGTAAAGAGCAAAATTTACCATACTCCTAACGTTGAAACCTATGCACCGGTCTGGTTCCATACTGAACAATCATTCTTAGAAGAAGTAATCTTTCCCTATTATGACAAGCTCAACTTAAGCTCTAAGCCCTCAACATTAGAGGAGTTTGCGAGTAGTACACTTCCTGGTCTTCCTGAATACATGAGGAGTACTTCATCGCTTGTAATGTATGATTATCTCCGACAAAATTATTACTTAAATCTTCCTATGTATCGTGAGATGCTTCAGGTACAGTCACCCCAATTAATTGAAAAGAGTCAAATTCGGGAATATCTCTCTCAAGAGAACGTTACAGGTGAACGCACCTATTTTAATTATCTTGCAGTAAGAGAAGTACACATTTATTCTGACTTTCCTAATGCTTATATTGGACAAATTGCTTTAGTTGATATGCCTGGATTAGGTGATGCCAGGCTTGGAGACGAGGAAAAATTAATAAAGTCGCTTGCTGAAGATATTGATATTATTCTCTTTGTACGTCGTCCAAGTCCTTTTGGGGATTACTGGACATCAGCTGATGTAGCTTTGTATGATCTATTCCACGGATTGATGTCCGACCTTCCTCAAAGATCGTTTATGATTCTCAATCGAACAAATATTGACTCTGCGGATAGTGATAATTTGCAAATTTGTCAATATTTCCAATCACAACTAGAGGAAATGCACATTAAAGTTGTCGAATGTATAATTGCTAATTGTGCCGATTCTCAGGAAGTAAATACCCAAATTATTGAGCAGGTTATCAAGTATTTAACTACTAATATCACCTCTCTTAATCGGCAAGATGTATCTTCTCATCAGTTGCGGCTGTTCCAACTTCAAAGTACGATTACTGCCGATCTGAACAAAGCACATCAAGCTTTACTACAAGTACCACAGTTCCAAAATATACAGAAATGGCAACAATTAATAGAACAGGCAGTAACAGTTAGTCAATTACGCAATATGCAGTTCCTTGACTAATTTATAACGTGATACACAATCCTTAAACCAAATCATTAAGCTTCCGTAAAAACTCTCCCCACCCACAACCTGCAAAATCTGACCTGTCATAAAACTGACAATAACCTCTCACTGGTGAATAAATTGACAACCCCTTTACACGCTCAAATCTCACTCCTGAAGTCACATTCGCTAAAATTAACTGCGGTTCAACTTCAACAATCATCAAATTCATCACTTCATCAATAACCTGGGTTAATTCATCACTATCCCCAGCGTATTTATCCTGCAAAACTTTCAAAAAATCATACAAATCTACAAAGTCACTATCCTTAAAACGCACAGCTTTACGTTGAGAATGATACATTGCTTTCTCAGTATAAATGTCTTCTTCTGAAACCAATTGACGCAAAATCGTTGCCAATCTTCCTAAGGAATCAGCCAGTTTCTCAACCACTTTTAAATTTGTTGCTGATTGGGTAATTTGAGTTACACTACCCCGCGATTCTCCTTCGTAGTAGCGCCCATACTCCTGTACAATTAACTTTGCCAACGCCTCCGATGTTATTTCTGGATGGGCGGTTAAATTCTGCAAAATTGCTGTGTAGGGATAACCTGTTAGGGGTTCTACTTCTTGCGATGCAACCATATAATTAGCATTAGCCCGCAGCTGGTAAGCCACTTCCACCATGCCCATTAAGCAGGCATCCATACCAATTAAGCTAACTTTTTTACCTGTAATTGCTTCTGCTTCCTGAAAAGCCTGCTGAAGTTTGGCATTATCTAGGAAATCTAAGGATGAATCATCAAAAGCGATCGCTCGTGAATCTTCATCATCTAGTTGTAGCAATTCCGTAATTGAGGAAAGGAAAAAAGCACGAGACAATCTTCGATTATTTCGGGTAAGGGAACGCACTTCATCCTGACTTGCCTGAATTTCCACACCACGCGATCGCGCAAAAGCATAAATATCATCTTCTTTCCAGCCAGTACCGTGATTCCACAAAATTACTGCATAGTTTTCCGCCGGGTAATTCTCAATTCCCCAAACAATAAAGTCTCGTAATGCACGAGGATCGCCCGTATTCTGCTCTGGGATATTTTCAATGTGCCTGGGTTCTTCTGAAGGGCGAATATATATGCGGTATGTGTGTTCTCTATCAGAAAGAGTATCGAACTGCACTAACACAGCCACTTCTGGTGTTGAGCCAACTGCTTCCATCTCTGCAATGTCTTGATAGCCTTGTGCTTCCATCGGAGCCATTAGGCGCTTACCTTGTAGTTGCTCGAAAACCTTACCGTTGTCCCCAGCCATGTAAACCATCACAGTCCAGTGACGCTCATTGTGAGTCATGTTGCAAAATTTCGTATTTAAGTTTCTTATTTTTATACAAATTTATTGCTGCGATTACCGGAAATTACACAAACTGTTAGTTGATTATTTTGCTTTTAAGTTCGGCAAGTAGTTCCTCTGCTTGGCTGACATCGCGGCTATTAATAGCAGCTTGCAAGTTTCCTAAATTTTCTAATAAAAGATTATCAGATGTCTTGTCTTGATTGAGCGCACGTTGCAGTCGGGTTATCTCTTCTTCTAACTGAAAAATCCGATTAGTCACAGCGTCTTCATTTTCATGCACTTTCGCATCTTCCAGCTTCTTCTCTACCTCTTGTTGAGTCAAGCGATAAAAGCGGTCAAACGTTTTCTCCACAGGTTGCCCATCGGTGCTAGTATCTTCCGCCAACACATGAAGAATACCATCGTGGTCAACTGTGAACTTACAATTAACCCGAACTTCTCCCGCCGGACGCGCAGTAGCTAGGTTGAGAACTACTTCACCGATAAATTCATTGTCCCCGGCAATTGGTCGTTCACCTTGATAAATGCGGAAGCGGATACTCTCTTGTCCATCACGCTGGGTAGTAAAAGCTTGGGAACCCTTGCGCCACTTGGTAACTGGTATTGGTTCATTTGCACAAATAATTGCATCCATCTTGCTGTTAGCTAACTCAATTCCCAAAGACAAGGGCGTTACATCCCAAAGTTTCACCTCATCCCGAAGATAACCGCATAATCTTGCGCCCAGTACCGCCGCACCTCTAGCCACAGCTTCATCTGGATTTACAGAATCGTTGATTGTCCAACTGTAGCGTTCTTTTAGTGCTTCCTTGATAGCAGGTAGCCTGGTTTGTCCACCAACTAACAATACTTGGTCAATGTCTGTGGCTTGCAAATTTGCTTCTTTTAAAGTCGCATCGCAGATATCTAAGGTGCGGTTAATAAAAGGTTGCACAAGTTTTTCTAACTCAGTCCGAGTTAATGTTGCTTCTAGTCCCAAACACTGACTTCCTATAGTGAAAAGATTGGGAATGCTAATTTGATATTCTGTACTTTTAGTTAAAGCAATTTTGGCAGCTTCTGCCGTTTTACGTAACTGCGATCGCACGTTATTATCTTGCTCAACAGGTAAATCTACACTGTGCTGCTGCTGAAACGCAGCTTTCAGCCACGCGACAATTGCCAAATCGAAATCATCACCGCCTAAATGGGTATCGCCGCTAGTAGCCTTTACCCGAAACAAACCCTTTTCAATTCGTAAAATTGAGATATCAAATGTACCACCGCCTAAATCATACACTGCAACTGTTTGGGGTTCTGTACCCAAACCAAATGCTAAAGCCGCAGCCGTTGGTTCATTAATGATTCGCGGAACTCGCAACCCAGCTAATTCTCCGGCTTCTTTGGTAGCCTGACGCTGAGATTCACTAAAATAAGCAGGAACGGTAATGACAGCTTGGGAAATTGTTTTACCCAAAGTTGCTTCAGTATCTTCCTTCAGCTTACGCAAGATTTGAGCAGAAATCTGCGGAGGTGTAAAAGTTTCTTCGCCTACAAGAATAGCAACTTTGCTCTGTTGCACTTCTGCGATAGTGTAGGTAACTTGAGTTTGGTCGATACGTACCCGTTCATCACGAAAGGTACAGCCCATGAAACGTTTTACTGAGTAGATGACTTCACTAGGATGACTGGTAATACAACTTATTGCTGATTTACCAACGATGTGTTGATTTTTTTGGATATCAAACATGACAACTGAGGGAGTGAGGCGATCGCCTTCTGAGTTGGATAAAACTCTCGCTTTTCCTGTGTCTGGTTCCCAAATGGCAATGGCTGAATTAGTTGTCCCTAAATCAATCCCTAAAACATCTACCTCACTCACTGTCTACTCCCCTTTTAATTTTAGATTTTTTAATATGTGTAGCAACTTAAACCATAAGCTGTACCTACCCATAATTTAGTCTCTTTATCTTCACCAGTGCTGATGGCCAGTGCTATAACTCGATTTGCCCCTAAGCCACTATTGTGGATGTTAAATTCGTTAATTTTCCATCTATTGCCTTGACTCAGTAAACAAAATAGCCCCTTATCTGTCCCAACCCATAAACTGCTATTGCTCTTATCCCATACCAAGGCTGTTATAACTCGGTTTTCAAGCTCAGGTATTGGTTCCCAGTTGTCAACATTACCTACATACAGTCCCTGACTTGTACCTACCCAAACCTGTTCCGACTCATTTCCATTAATTGCTAGTAGCGATCGCACATCTGCACTACCTAAGTTACCAGTAATTGGAGTCAGTCGTTTTGTATCAATTTTCAATAACAACAATCCTGCTGAAGTACCCAGCCAAACGTGGTTTGTAACAGCTTGGGTAATTACTTGCAGCCATCCACTCACCAGTTCCTTGAGCAGTTCCTTGTTAGAAATTACTTGTACCCAAGCTGAATCTTTGTACTGATAAAGACCATCTAATCCAATTGCCCAGTAGCGATCGCTTCCAGCAGTTAGGGTTAAAATTGGTTCAGAAATATTGGGCGCGGTTTGCAGTTCATTCTGCTGTTTTAAGCTATGTAAACCACTACTCCAACTCGCAACCCAAACAGTTTCTTGGTCTTGGCTGGTGATGATAGCGCGGATATCTTGGCCAGCAAGTTGTCCATAGCGCCGCCAACTTTCGGTAAATAAGTCATATCGAAATAAACCTTGTGCCGTCCCAATCCATAAAATAGAACGGTCTGCAAATTGCTGCACTGACAGTGCTTGCACTAAACTACTGAAAGTGGGTGGAGATTTTTCGCGGGAAGCTAACCCAATGACATCAGGGGGATTGTCCGTTAAGTGCAAAAGTATTTGCTTGTTCTCGCCACGCAGTAGTCCATCATGAGTACCAATCCATACTTTATCGTCTCTACGTATTAGCAAGCTGGTAATAGGCGCATTAAATCGCTTTTCTGTCAATGGTGTCCAACCGGTTTCTGTTGCTAAACCCACCTGTCCGCCACAGGCTGCCCAAACTCCTTGCGTATGGGGAGCTAGGGCAGTAACTTCACCAGGATATGTAGTATCAATTTTGTGTAGTTTGTTCGTTAATAAGTCAATGCGTACCAGTCCGCGAAAAGTGCCTAACCACAGGTTTTCACCTTGACGAGCTAGGGTGAGAACATCTGGCTGCACGCTGTCGCTAGTACGCACCCAACTAGCATTTTTGTAATTATAAACGCCTTGAGCATTGCACAGCCAAATATCATTTTCGTTGGCGATCGCCATTGCTCTTGGAGGAAAACCAGCCGGGGGTAGTTCTAAAGCGGGTTTACGGTCTGGAGTGTTGATAGCATAAATACCGCTAGCAGTTCCAGCCCAAAGTTTACCACTAGAGTCCAAGGTCAAACAACTTACCTTTACCTCGCCCAGGATGCGGTAAGGTCGCCAAGTATCATTTTTTAGATAATAAATGCCAAATTGTTCGTGAGCAGCCCAAACTTGACTCGTGCCATCTACCGCCACTGCTAACACTGAGTTACCTGGCAAACCATGTTCGCTGGTGTATCTCACAAATCTATTTAATTCCAGCTTCCAGTGCAGTACCCCTCCCCCAGTCGCCAACCATAAATTTTCTTGTGTTGGGTCAAAAGCTAAGTGACGGACATGACGCTGACTAACTAAGTTACCCCATTCTAAAAAAGCTTTATCGCTGGGTTGTTCTTGTTGCGGCACAGCATCAGCGACGGGGATGGGCAAATCTTCTCCCCCTACTGGTACAGGTAAATTAAGTTGGTAGTCTTTACTACTCATAATCTATTGGTGCTGGTAATACGCCCCCACTCCTGCTTTAATTTATCTAACTCAGCTTGTAATTCATAATTCTGGTCTTGCTGCTGTTCAATACATTGATTGAGAAAATTATGCCAGTGTTCTTGACTTTTTTGCTGTTGCTGCCAAAGTCCGTAACGTGTATCTTTATACAACCGTTCTGTTGCTTGTTTTAAATTTTGTAGCTGTCGGTTTAACGCTGCTTCCCAAACTTTCAAACGCTGGTACTGCTGTGTCAAGTCTTCTTGAGAATTACGAGTTGTCCAAACTATTCCCCAAGGTAATTCTTCCAAAACATCGCCTAAACTAGCAGCAGCGTCACTACATAAACCCTGGAGATTGGCCAGTAATTCTGCATCCTCAGCGTTGACATCAGGATCTAATAACCGAAAGATATGCTCCAGTAGCATATCTTTATCAATGGCTTCTAGGTCTTTGAGGCTAAATTCTGTTGTTTGTTCTTCCTGGTAGAGAAAATTATCGTTTGCGACATCTTGCTGTTGCGTATCGTCTTCATCCTGGGTGAAACGTTGAATTTGGCTGCGAAGGGAGGCAATTTCTGCTTGTAAGCGCATCGACTGGCGACGTAATGTACCAACAACTGCCTGAAATTCGTTGTAAGCTGCTGCGAGATTTGTTTCTAGTGGTGCAATTGTTTCCCGTGCAGTAGTAATTGACGAGCGTAGTTGTTGCAGTTGCGTTAGTAAGTTATCTAATTCTGCTTGAGTTATTTCTGATGTCGATGCGGGGTTTGTCATCAGGCGACACCTACTGTAGCCAGGGGTTGAGTTAGTCGATAGTAAGGCGGACTATAAAGACCATAAGCCAGACCTAAAGGGTTATTGTACTCTTCTATAAAATATCTGCGGGTAGCTTGTAGGGCTTCCCCAATTGTCATTTGTTTATCTATAAAGAATGTATAAAATTGTTGAGCAAAAGCCGCAGCAAAACGGTCGGGAACGGGACAAGCAGTTGCAATTACTGCCTCAGCACCACGTTTAATAAACATTTGTGGTAAGTTAAAAGTTTTGCGTAATGCATCAGTTCCACCTGCTGACTGACAAGCATTGAGAAAGACTAATGGTTGACACTGAAATCGTTTATCTTGTTTTACTAAAATAAAAGATATAGCCCCTAATTTAATCACTAAAGGTTCGCCTTCTTCTCCTTCATCCTTTAACAAAGAAAATAGCAGGGTATCTACATCTAATTCTTCTGACTGACAGTGACAAGCAAAATGGAGAATGTTATGGTTAGCTTCTATAAAATAATCAAGTAGGTTTTCTCCATTTTCAATTTTTGTTAATTTACCTACTGCTGAAAGCAGAGAACAACGGCTATTTTGCAAGGTGCGAATCAATTTTTGAATTAGTAGCCATTCATTTTGATGAGCTTCTCGCAGTCGATGATGCAGACAAAACATCATATCTAATGGTGTAGTTCTGTCTGCCAAAAAGCGAGAAATATCTTTTTCGGGAGTAAGAATTCGAGCGGGAGTGTAGCGCAGTCCCCAAAACATTTCTGGATTAGGTTCTTGATAATTATCCCCTGCATAGAGTACTTCCCAAGGGAAAATTACCCGCTCAGATATAAAGGTGGGCGCTGGAATTTCAGTCCCCATCATTTTACAACGACCTTCGATAATTTGACGGGAGCCTTCCTCTTCAAAAAATCTGCGGTAAGCTGCTAAACCCCACTTTGCCAGTTCTCTCATTTCTTGCTGGCAAGTTTCCGCATCTAATTTGATACTTTTGGTGTGATTAATTGCTTTTTCTAGTCTCCAAAAAGACTCTAAAACATTATTTGTAAATTTCAGAAGTTCTTCATCAGTGGCAGTTATGTTAAACTTTTGCCAACCAATATTATAATAATTTTCTTTAGGAATTACAATTGGTAAAAAAGATGCCATTGTTTGATGGCGAATGGCGCTACTAATACCGCTCATTCTTCCCTCCCGTTCTCTATGTTGAGAGAGAAATTTAAGCTATGAATTGGTCGCATTCCATCTGCAAAATATACCTGAACTAAAGCTGACGTATCAGTAATTTCATTTGGTACAACTAGGGTAAACCAGCCTAAATAATCACCTTTAGCAGTAAGTGTCATCGTGATGGGCAAATCTGGAATCACTTGCAGACCATAGGTGACAATGTGTACCTGTAGATTTTCAAAGACGAGATTCTCTGCTACTTCGATAACTCTATCTTCATGCCACACCGGGGGATTTCTTCGCAGAGTAACACGAAAACGAGCGATCGCACCAGGGGGCAATGGGTCATCAATTTCCCGTCCTATAGGTTCGACAATGGCATAGCCATCACCAGGAACGGGACGGTAAGGACGCGCCATTGGGTCGCCAAACAGAACGTAAGCTAGCCAGTCAAGGGAATCAGGTGCAGCTGCACGGGCTAACTGACGGCTAGTATAGAAAGCTTCGCCCAAGGAAGCGCCAGCCCACAGACGGTTGTAGAAGCAGCTAATAAAGGCAGCTTCTACTGCTGGTTCTACAGCCCAGAGGGAACCTACAAAGCCGCTACATCCAGCGCGGATAAAGGCAGATGCCCATGTGTTTTCTAATGCTGTCAATTCTGGCACATCTGTTTTAACGTAACTCAAGGTAACAAATGGGCGATTGCGCCGCAGGTTTAGTTTGGCGGGACGCATTTGGAGTTCTATGTCTTCTGTATCGTCGCTGTTATCTAAGGTTACGGGAGCGTTACGAAGGTTGGTTGCATCTAAGGACTGACTGTAGCGAATTAAATGCAGACCTCGTATAGCTTCAGTAGAATCATGCAATACACCTGCTGGTAAAGGCTGGGGTAGAGGTGCGCCGGGGGCTTCGAGGAGGGTAGCCCAGAGTTGGGGTTGTTCGACATTGGCGTAGTGGGCGATGTTAACTGTACCTACAGGAAATTCGTAGGGTCTGGTGTCGTTTAATTCTTGTAACCAGCGGCCAATGATGAAGCGATCGCCTAAAAATCTTTGACCATCATATAATAATTCCCAAGGTATCCAGGCTTCTTGATCAGCGAGAATTAAAAGTGTAAAAGTGGTATTTTGGGGTATTAAACTGCGAATATCGCTTTGTAGTTCTGTGGAGAAGAGGTTTCCAAATAGGTATTGACCAAGGGAAATTAAACGAGATTTTCTCTCAGTGGGCAAACTATCGGATATATTTTCGAGTGTAGTTGCTAACAATCCCCGCACCTGTTCTATCCAACTGGTTGAAAGTGAGTCTGATGTATAAATGTTATTTTCGGTAAATACTGAGAGAAAGCGGAAGCTTTTAAGTTGGTATTGGAATTTGCAGGTGGAGTTGCTTTCGTTCCAGATTGTTTGGATGCGGAGCATAAAATCTGGTTGAGGGACGGGACGAGGTTGGGTGATGATGCGTTGAGGCGTGAAGGTTGCTTCGTCAATGTCGGCGACTTGGATTTGAGTTTCTAGTTTTGTCTCGAAGGTATCGCCTCGGTAGAGTTCGGCGGTGATGGTGGCGGAACCTGGGCGGAGGGCGGTGAGGCAGAAGCGGGCGGTTTGAATTTCTTGGGCTATGTCGGGATTGAGAGGTAGGCTGGTGGTGTTGTCGCCGTTGAGTTGGAAGCCAGGGGCATTGAGGATGATGTTTAGTTCAGTCTCATAAATCTGGTTTCTTGAAATTGTAATTAGATAAGCACTTTCCTCGAAAATTGCACTGTTACCTAGATTTATAGTGACTTCTAATTCACTACCAACCGAAATATCATATTTTAATACCCTTAGCATTACAGCACATACAATTATTGCTGTTTCTGACACAGATGGCGTTTCTGTTATCCTTTCAGATTCTGTTAATTCAACTTCTTGCCTGGATTCATTCTCCAAAATATATGGATTTAGATAGATAGCAAACTGAAATCTCAATCGCTGTTTAAGATTTTGATAGTCCTGAATACGACTTGTTACTACCATATCAATATCGTATTCTTGACGAAATTCATTTATGGCAAGAATACAAGGATTTTGCAAATTTTCTTTTACTTCGTCCAAGCCATCAAGTAATAATATTATTCGTTTATTGTCAATCCATTTTTTTGAATTTTCTTGAGGAATGTTATAAATTATTGTAAATTCTTGTATGATCCAATCTGCTATACTCTGATTCCTAAACCAAGTATTAATTCCTCCTTTTTTGATATTCCAAGAGGAAAGCTTAAATATAATAGGAAGAGGTTGACTAATATCTTGTTCTACGCGGTCAATTAACTCACGAGCTAGCTCTAATAGTGTTACTGTTTTACCCACACCAGCTTCACCTAAAATAAGGAGAGTATGATGCCAATCAAAAAATTGAATCACCTTTATATCATCAGGTGTTAAGATATGCGGAGTTTCTTCAGAAGGAGGTTCCGGTGAAAATAACTTCCAAGGCTCAGGAGGATATATGTATCCATCAAGTTTTGATTCAAGTTTGAAGTGAATGGATGGTTTTTCTTGTAAAATTCTTTCTAAGACACCTTTAATCCAGTAATTTTTTACCTGATTCAGTAAAATCTGATAGTTCTGATCTTCTTGCAAAAGAAGAGGTAATTGAGTTTTGCTCAAATTTTGGATAGCTTGCAAGGCTTCAGTCGCTGACTGGTAGCGCTGTGAATAATTATATCTCACCATTTTATCTAAAATGGCTGCTAGTTTAGGGCTAACTTTTACTAGATTGCGCCAGATAATTTCACCAGTTGCGGGATCTTTTTGGAACTCACGAGCATTTACTCCAGTAAGGGCTTGGATTCCAGTAATCCCTACAGCATATATATCACTGCTCAATCGAGGGTATCCATTAGCTTGTTCTGCGGGCATATAGCCTTGAGTACCAATTGCAATCGTTACGTCTTCTTCCTGTTTTTGAGATACTGTTCTGTCTTCTTCCTGTTTTTGAGATTCAGTTATTTTAGTACGAATAATTAATTGTTTACTTGCAAGAAAATCAATTAGAATTATTTTTTCGTCTGATGCACGTCTGATTAAATTGGATGGTTTTATATCCCGATGTATTACATTATTATGATGAACAAATTCTAGAATCTGCAATATATCTTGCAATAGAGTTATGACATAACTTTCGCTTAATTGCTTACCTGGAATAATTTCTTGTCTTAAATCATGCCCATCAATAAATTCTTGAACTGAAAAAAATTGCTGATTTTCTTCAAAATAAGCTAGAATTCTAGGAATTTGGTCGTGTTTCCCTAGCTGAACTAGTATTTCCGCTTCTGATGCAAACAAGCGTCTCAGCACTTTTAAAACGCTCTCTTCAGAGTTTAATGGGTTTAATTTTTTGACTATGCATTTAGGTTTACCTGGAATGCCAATGTCTTCCGCAAGGTAAGTTACATCAAACCCACTTTGGCTGATCATTTGTAGAATTCGATAACGTCCTCCCTGTATTGTTCCTAACATTACACTTATCCAAATGTGTATAAATTACCATCTACAAATTAATTAATTTTACCAAAGCTGGTTTCTGTCTCACTCGATAACTTGCCGGACTATAAACCCCATAAGCCAATCCCAACGGATTGTTAAATTCCTTCAAAAAATACCACCTCGTTGCCCGTAATGCCTCCCCAATTGTCATAATTTTAACAACTTTATCCCCAGTTACTTCATCCATCACCACCATCCCCCGCAGAAAAAACTCATAAAACACCTTCGCAAACGCCGCCGCAAACATATCCGGTACAGGACAAGCTGTAGCAATCACCGCAGCCGCCCCATGCTGAATAAACACCTTGGGTAAATTGAATGTCCTGCGTAACTCATCCACACCCCCAGCCGACTGACAAGCATTAAGAAACACTAATGGCTGACACAGAAATTTCCCCTGGCGCAACAAAAATTTGTAAGTTTCTAACTCCAGCACCAAGCCATTTTCTGTAATCTCCTCATCTCTAATAAAAGAAATCAGCAGCTTATCCCCCAGTCTAGTCTCCTTACAATGGCAGGCAAAATGCAACATATTGTGGCTAGCCTTGTAAAGATATTTGAGTAAATCATCACCCAAAGGATCGCTGGATTTACCATTAGTCAAGTTGCAAGCTGTCCCCAGCAACGTGAAGCGGTCTTTTCCTGTCACCCTCACCAACCTTTCAATTTCTGGTCTTTCATTTTTATGAGCATGAAGCAACCTGTGATGCAAGCAAAATAACATATCAGAAGGTTGAGCTTGCTCCAAAACATAATCTGCGATATCTTTTTCTGGGTTGAGAATCCGAGCCGGGGTGTAGCGCATTCCCCAAAACATTTCAGGATTTCCCTGTTCATAGTCCTCTTCAGTTCCCTCAAACAGAACTTCCCAAGGAAAGGGCATAACTTCTGAAACAAAGGTGGGAGCTATATTTTCATTTAAGCGAAAGTTAAGAATTTTATTTGGTTCATCTTCACCAAAAAAAGCTTGGTAGGCTGTTCGTCCCCATTCAGCTAATTTGATTAAATATTTATTGCACAAACCCACATCTAGTGCAAGGCTTTTTTCTTTATTAATAGTTATTCTTAAATCATCAAAACAATTTAAAATTTCTTCTGTCAGCATCTCTAAAACTTTATCATCAGGTTTAGAAAATCTCCACCGACCAATTGAGTAGTAATCTTTTTCGATTATAATTTCTAAGCAAGAACTAGCCAAATTTACACCAACTGGACTGCCAACTCCTCTCATTGCGCCTCACCGTCCTGCTTAACAATATTCAGTGCAAAACGCAAATTGTGAACAGATTCTATCCCGTCCTCAAAGTATACTTGAACTAACACTGACCGACTTTCCATCTCAGCAGGGACAGTGAGCGTAAACCAACCTAAATAATCTCCGGTAGCTGTGCGTGTCATAAGTATTGAATCACCAGGAGTAACCTGCAATCCGGACGTGACGATAAAAACACGTAAATCATCAAAACTTAAATCTTCAGCCACCTCCATTAATCGATTCTCGTACCATACAGGAGGAGTACGGCGCAGGCTAACGCGAAACCTTACCGTGCTTCCTGGGGATACTGAGTCGTCAATTTCTTGACCTATAGGTTCCACAACCGCATAGCCCTGTCCCTGTACAGGTCGGTAAGGACGCGCCATTGGGTCGCCAAATAATACATAAGCCAGCCAGTCCAAGGATTCTGGTACAACGGTTTTAGCCAATCTGCAAGCCGTTTGGAACGCCACACCCAAAGTTTGCCCTGCCCAAATGCTGTTATAAAAAGCACTAACAAAAGCTGCTTCCACATTCGGTTGCACCGCCCAGAGGGAACCAACAAACGCGCTACAACCTGCTCTGACAAAGGTAGAAGCCCAGGTTTGCTCTAATGCTGTTAATTCCGGTTGCCCTGCATTTAGATAGCTTAAAGATACAAGGGGATGATTGCGACGTAGACTCAGTTTGGCTGGTTGCACCTCACGCTCAATATCCTGAATATCGCTACTGCTATTAACCCGCACTGGCGCATCCTGGCGGTTCGTTGTGTCCACAGATTGACCATAGCGAATTAAATGCAAGCCACGTATTGATTCAAACAAACTAATATCATTAAATATACCAGCTTGCATGGAAATTGGCGGCGGTGCGCCTGATGAGTGCAAAAGCTCAGTCCAAAGTTCAGGTTGTTCCACACTAGCATAATAGGCAACATTCACCGCGCCCACAGGAAACTCATAGGGTCGTGCTTTCTCTAACTCCCAAGGCCAGCGACCGATAATAAAGCGATCACCTAAAAATTTCTGCCCATCATGTAATAATTCCCAAGGAAACCAAGCATCCTGGTCAGCTAATATTAGTAAAGTGAAAGGCTGATTAAAGCTGGCTATGGTGCGAAAAGTATTTTGCAGTTCCTGTGGGAGTAAGGAGTAAAACAGGTACTGACCGAGAGAAACAAGGCGAGAACGGAAATCTTCTGTGACGCTACTTGCTGCTTCCTCAAGGGTGGTTTTTAATAATGAGTGCGATCGCTCGACCCAATTAGTAGATAAAGACTGTGAATTGTAGTCAACATCATCCGCGAACAGCAGGCGTGGTTGATAGCTATCAATGTGATAATTGAAAGTACAAGCGGAGATATCTGCGTTCCAAGTAGTACGCACTTGGAGAATTATATCTGGTTGGGGAACGGGACGCGATCGGGCAGCAATGAGGGGCTGTAGTTCTGTTTCTTCAAATGCAGTAACTTCTACTTCTGTTTCGAGAGTAGTTTTGTAAGTTTCTCCACAGTAAAGTTCTGCTTGAATTTTCGTTTTACCTGAACGCAAGGCGGTAAGATTGAAGCTTGCTGTTTGGATTACGTTGGCAGTGTCTGGATCGATAGGTAAGCTTGTGGTGTTATCGCTGTTAAACTGAAAACCGGGAGCAGTCAGAAATATATTAAGTTCACTTCCAATAGCATCAGTCCTTGAAACTTCAAGAAGATAAGCATTGCTGCTATCATTTCCATCTGGACTCAACTCAACAGTTACTGCCAATTCCCCTCCAACCGTAGTTGAATGTGATGATATGTTGAAGAATAGATGAAAACAAACTATCGGTTCTGACTGGGTGATTGGAAATGGGTTAACAATATCTAAAGACTCTTTCTGTTCTGATTGAATTAGTGGAGTTCGACCACCACCACCAAGGCGTAACCATTTTTCCTCTTGCTCATACCAATCCAATCCAGACAGGTGACAAATTTCTGCTAAAACTAGTTCTGGAATACCATTATCACTGTTGTTCAGTATGATTTGTACTGTTTCATCTATTTGGTTTATCAGATTAGTTGGCAGTTCGTCCACCGTAAATTCTAGCCAGTTAGTCAGTTCATCTTCAGAAAATTCAGTAAGTACAGGTAGCTTAACAGGTGTATATGGGTTCCAGGTTGGGTCTAACGTTTCAGCAAAAGGAATATTCCAGCTACCCACACACCCCTCATAGTCAACCAGGAACATTAATAATCGGAATTGACTTGCTGATTCCTTCTTAATTGATATCACTTTATTCACCAATGGTTGCCAGAAATCCTGTATCAACTCTTGTAGAAAACCTTCACTCAGGGAATCGACACCAAAGAAAATTAGCAGCACATTTTGAGTCAGCCACCATTGATAAAATCGTTCGACAATTTCCTCAATTGTGCTTCGTCTCCCTAGACCGACTCTACCCCTAAGTTCATGCCATAAAGCTGCAATGTCATTCCTCCGAGCAATACGGCTTAATTCAATTCTGATAACTTTTCCGCTCGTGATGAGACTGGGAAAGTATTGAACTACTAACCGATTTAACAACCAGCCCTGACCATAGAGAATTCTTTCTAAAGTTCGTTTTTGGAAGCCACTCATCTGGCGTAGCTTCGGGAGATAGGTGTCAATTACCTCTAAAATTAGGTTTGCTGTTCGCTGTTGCTCTGTATCACCACTAAGTAAAGGTGTCATGCAGCTTTGTACTGCTATGTTCCTTCGAGGTACGCGACGAGAAGCGACACTAAACTTAATATCTGCCACTAAACGCTTGCTATTGCTGATGCGGTGCGCTACTTTGAGGTTGTTTTCTCGAACAATTCTTTGACGGAGTTTTGATAGCAACCTTACAGTTTCTGCGATTCGACTGCGAAAAATCCAGCCATCAGGAGACTCTTCTTGGTTAAAGCGGATAATTTGCAAGTCATTTGCCAGTTGCGCTAAAGCTTTTCTGAGTGCTTCTGGTTTTTCTTCAGGAGTTAACTTGATGTCTTCGGAAGGTTGAAAATTATCAATTACTTCAACCCCTGCCATTGTTACATCATAAATGCCATAGGCAACTTGTTCTGCTTCGCGTTGTTCAATGAAGGTCAGAACTTCATCAGCCAGGCGTTTTATTGTGTCAAGGTCTAAGCTCATGGTTTTTGGACTCTAAGGTAGATGAACCTAGTAAGCTAGAATTGGCTAATTTCACATCAGATGACGACGCTTTAGCTAGCGTCAATTTTTTTCTGCCCATATTTTTTGAACGAGCTACCCTGCGTTACCAAGCATTTTGCACGCTTATTAGCTGTCTTCACTTTTTCTTCGACCCATATTTGAACGGGCAGTCCTGCGCTGTTCAAGAAGTTCTTCCTGTAGCAAATTTTGCTTGTTTTCGTCTTGCCAATCCCTAATCAGTCGCTTCAGCGCTACATTTACGATGTCTTGTAAACTTGGGGCATCACTGGTTCGATTGGGAGCAAGCATTTGCTCGCATGAGTGTCTAATTGTGTACAACTGGGCATAAATTTCATCTGGAATCCGTGCTTGGTGAGGCAATGGTTTTACTGCTGCTACATATCTCACCCCAGCATAAATACACAGACATAATTTCTGCTACCATGTATGCTTGTATGCAAGCTTAATTAAGCTATAGGAAAAGCAAAGTAATGTTTGAATTGGTTATCAAAGGCGTGCCTGTACAACGCGGTCAGGCGTGCGAGCATATGAGTTATGTCGCCAGCATCACATTTGGAGATGTTGCACGATTGCTGAATGACGGTCATCTATATATACCGAATATCCCAGATTTACCAGACTTGGCTCAACGCAAACTTAACGTGACACGGGTTAAAGCAATAGCCCGATATATCCTAGAGACTTACCAAGATGGAACTACATTTTTTCCACCGATTTGCGTTAACGTTCAGCCATCGCCAACTTACAGAGATGGTAATATCTATCTTCCTTACCATTCGGTTAGTTTGCGGTTAACCGATGGTCAGCATCGATGCTATGGGATTCGCCAAGCATTGCAAGATATCCAGGCGCAAGAGTCGGAATATGCCATTATCCTTTCACAATTAGAAATTGGCGTGTTGATATATGCAGGACTGTCATTAGAAGAGGAACGCCAAGCTTTCCGCGACCAAAACCTATTAGTCCAAAGACCAAGTGTGTCGCTATCCCATGCTTTTGATAAGCGATCGCCCACGGTTTTAATCGCCAAGGACTTGATCTGCCGAGTTCCTCAGTTTCGTGACAATGTGGAGACAGTAGAAAACGGCTTGGGTAAGCACAATCCTAAGTTGCTGACCTTATCAACATTAGTCACCGCTACTCAACGGATGTTCCCCAATTTAAAATCTCAAACCGATTTGGAATCTCTGATTGATTGGGCGACAACCTTTTGGGCAGCAACAGCAAGCATTATCCCTAACGATCCTTGGAGGATTATGAATAAACAGGAGCGTGCTACCCAAAGACAGGAATTAGTAGCAGTCAGTGCTGTTGTTTTTCAGGCGTTGGGTATGTTAGCTCATGATTTGTTATTGGAAAGAGTTCCGGCAGAAGATTTGGTTAAGTGGTTGAGTAGATTGCAAGAAATAGATTGGCAGCGGGACTCTCAGTTGTGGCGAGAACGAGGAGTAACCCAAGTTGGCGCAAGCGGAGAACCTATCATTTCTAATACAAAGACAACTGTTGATGCTTGCCATCGGGTTTTGCGTGAGTTTGCTGGTATTATTCCGATGAGCAATGTATCCTGAGGGTATCAAGTATCTCCCGAAGTCCGCGCAGTTATTGAAGACAACCTATTCTTACCTCTTGATTCCTCATCCAGCTAAATACTCCCGTATAGCACGCAGCATACTTGTACTACCTTTACTGTTAACCAAAAGAATCGGCGCAAGATGCGATGGACGATTCGCTTCAATAAAACCTGTGGCGGCGTGTTTAGCACTAGCCGTCACCATCACAATAATGTCAGAATTTTTCACCCACTGACGCAGCCTATCATTACCTCCCTTGTCATGGCTGAGATAAACTGTCACTTCTTTACAAGCTGCTTCTAAAATACTTTTTACTCTGATTGCTGCGGTTTCTGTGAGAGTGTAAATAAGAACAGATTTATTCTGGAGTTTTTGGAAAACATTAGCCTCAACTTCCAGGTTTTGCTCGACTAAACTGGCTTGTTCGCCAAGCAAATCTGGAAGCGATTCTCCTAAGTGTAAATCTTTTACCAAAGCGCGAAAGATTCCCCTTTGCACTTCATCAATACGTTCTGTAAAACGGCGTATAGTTTCAGCCGTAGCAAATAGAAGTTGTTCGCGCTTTTCTGGGACTGGGCAAGGGTATGATATTAGTACATCAATTAAATCAAGCATCCAATCAACTTTTTTGGGTGAGGCGAACCTGTCCCAAAGCTCCAAAGCATAGTCTACAATCTCTGTATATTTTGCTGTATTAACTCCTAAAGTTAAAATAGCGATCGCTAAATCATTGAACAAAACCAAATCAACATCCCCACCCTCTGTACTCAGGACTAGCAGTTCTAGTAATGAGTAATAAAGACTCTCGAACTCGCCACGGGGAAATTGCTCATCTTTCTGAAAAAATCCCAGCAAATAAGGAAGCGCATCGTGCAGAACAGACTCAGCTGTTGAGCCTACTTTACTTAACAATTCGTCAAATTCTGCCACCGCCTGTGGTTTTGTAAGCAAGCTAGTGACATCCCATTCGGCAGAACCCTGGCGTGCAGTGTATAACGCTCGTTCCCAGGTTGGCTTTTTATCCAGTTGCGATAACCACTCCAACCAATTCGTTGGGACAGATAAAGGTGTTGGGGTGTCTTTTGTTGTACCTTCCTGGCTTCCCCGCAGTTGGGTAAGAAAATCTTGATTCCAGCGTACCTTCAGCAAGGCTGTTTGCTCGTCAGCAGTCAACTCGTCAAAGGCTTGCAATGCAGCTTTTTCCACCGCCAACGTTTGCAACTCGTAGACGCATTGGAGGAGTAAGCGAACTTTCTCTTTCGACGACGGAATATTACAAAGCAATGAAAATGCTTGGTCGAAGTCTCCGTTTTTGGATAGCTGTTCGGCTTGTTGCAGGGGGTCGCCTTCGCTATTCGGGGTAGCATCTTTTAGCAGTGCAGCTAATCTTTGCAAATAGCTGCGGTGAGTTTCTTCAACTTCCGCAATTGCTAGCAGTTCGTCTCGAAGTGCAGGTTTCGTTGGTTCTCCACCTACCGCCAGCAGCATAAATAATTTCAGTACTTCTGGGATTTTACTACCTGCACGGACAGCAAAAAGATTCTTGTAACGGGGAAAAACTACTTCTTGGAAATAGGCTACAGCACTGCCGGGGGCGTTATTGTCCTCAAAATGTTGTAGTTCAGTGCGGTATACTGCCTTCAGCAGAGCTTGGGTAACGGCGAAGGGGCGGCGAACCTGCAAAAGATTGCCTAGTTCCGGGAGGGTAAGCAACTCGTTCCATTGCTCTAGTTCCGCCAAGAGTTGCACCCGCAAAAACAGCAGATTCAGCGCATCCAGACGATGCTGGTCTACAAGGTATTGTAGTGAGTTTTCCGCAGCAATGCGATCGCCTGCTTGCAATGCCATATAAAAGTCCCGCAGTACGCGACCTGTGGGACGGGGAATATCTGCGGCCCGTTTCACCCGTCTCTCACTCACTCGGCGCATCTGCTCTAGTGCTTCCCAAACATCTGTCGCTTGTCCGCACAGTTTGACCGCAGCGCCTCCAGTAAATTCGTAAACTGCTAATTCTATAGGGTCTTGGGGGTTTAGTTGCGCTCTTTGTCCACGAAATGTCGAATATGTGGGGCCAACAAACGCCATTAATTCTTCACTCAAACGGCGTAATTGGCGTTCCGAAAGGGCGATGGCGTACCAATCTACACTCTCGGAACGCCAGCAGGGAAGAATTGTTGGCTGAGGTTCGCCTTTGGTCAACAACTCGACCCAAGGACGAATTTTGGCTTGTTTTCCTTCACCACGTTCAATCTTGCCAAGGTCAAATTTGTTGTCAGTGCCAAAAAACTGCTCTAGGAAGTGGCGGATATCTGCATTGCTAGCATTAGTCATCGCTTTTGAATATCACATAGTTAATATAGTAGGATGTGTAATAAAAAATACTCAAATCGTTACAAGATTAAGAATTAAATAATCCAAAATCCAAAATAGCATTACGCCCCTCCCCATCGGTTAGTAAAAATCAACTGTTGTTCGGCGATCACTTCTGGGGATGTTTCATAAGTTACAACTTCCTCATTGATTGTAATACCGTTGTAGGTGAAGTTCATCGAACCTGCAAGATAATACCCATCTCCCAGGATACCTTTTGCGTGGAGTTCTTCGGTAATGTGGAATCGCACGGGAACGTCCTGATAATCAGTTTTGCCTTTGATTTGTTCAATAAATCTGTGGTTGTGAGAGTCGGGACGGGTAGCAATGTGTACAGTCGTTCCCCGTTCGGCTAGGGTGGCGAGGACTTGGGAGAGGCGAATGCGGGAACGACTCCATGAGGGTTCTAAGCATAGGAAGGTGTTGGCGGTGTTATCGATAACGGGGATGTCAGATATCCACGGGGAAACAAGCCACACGCATTGGCTAGGGGTGATAAGTTCGGCGACAAAGATTGTTTGGAGTAAGTCAGGGATTTGGCGGGAACTTAGGCGGGAGTGAATATAGCGGGAAGGCATTTAATTTATTAAATTTTAGGAGATTCTTAAGGATAAAAATTTAATTAACTATAAGAAATAAATGGAGAATCGTCATTAAATCCTTTTGACCGTATTGAAGATGACGAGTACGATATAAATTTGGTGTTTTTCCAAAACCAGGCTCATCAATCCAATCTTCTTTCAAACGTATATCACCTTTATATTTATTCAGGCGATCGCAAATCAAATCAATACACTCAGGAACCTTACCGTCAATCACAAAGCCTAGCATTGCTGCATAGTCATGACCTATACTGTAAGTTCCTACAACAAATCTTTTTACACCCTCTAAAACATATTTTGTCGCTAAATTTCTATCTGGTTTTGTACTGCTGACTCGCTTACACTCAATACCAAAATAATCTTCACGATCCCATGAATAAATCATTTTAAAATCAATAAAACCATCTGGCTTAAAGCTCTTGTCAGAACGTCTTGTTGCTGCTTCATTATCAATTATTGGTGGCCCATTTATACCCCGGCGTTCCTTTTCAACCCACATCTCATTGTGTAAAGCTCCAGCAATAGTCTCTTCATCACTTTTAGTATTAATTTCTGGTTTTTGGCATACTTGAATCCAAGCTGCTTGAATGAGATCAAGGACTGTGGCAATAATATCGTATCGTTTAATAAATGATGGTTGTCCAACAGCACCTGAATCATCCAATGGCAACATAATTTAACGATTCCTAAAATGTTCAGCTAAAACAGTATCGGCATCATTCAACCCAGCAGAACGAGTCCAGTAACGCAGTTGAGCAGGTTTAATAATATATAAGTATTCACCGACATATATTCTGGCATTTCGTCGGGTGAAAACGCGGTCAGCCAATTGTGGCGGTAGTTGTTCCGCAATGCTTTTCAGCACAGTCACCAAATCCTCAGCCTGAACAGTTTGTATAACTGGCTCACGACCTGGATATGGTACTATGCTAAATTTAACCACCTGTAATGGTGCTTTAGGAATACTCAATATCTCAGCAACTATACTTCTTTCGTTAAGTGTTTGAAGAAAGGGTTTAATAACACTCATGAATTGTATAGCATACGCTTCTAAATCAGCAGTTTGAGGTCTTCTTAATGCTGTAGATTTCTCACGATTCATATACCAATCAATCGTGATTTGTGTAGTATCTTCAACTAAAACACGTTCATGATCCTCTAAACCGTAGAGATTAAATACAGCTTCATCAAGTTGTTTTTTCAAATCTTTCTCAACAGGTTTCTTGGGAGATTCACGCAATCTACCTTCTATTTCAATAATTTGATTAATAAATCTTTCGTTATCTTTATTTGGTTTAGGAACACGAAGACGTTCTAAATCTTGTGTTTTTATTTCCTTGCGCTCAATACCCCATGAAGAAGCTGTTAAGAATAAAAAATAACTGGTTATTGAAGAATTTATAATACCGTTTAAGTAGTGAGCTAAGTGGACTTTATTTTTTGCAAAAGAAATACCTGAATACCTTTGTGTGTAAACAATATCTTCTTGACTAAAAGCAGAAAATGCCTCATTCCCATCAATACTTTGTGAAATTATAACCAATGGAGCTTTATAAATTTGCGAATCCCTTGGCGACTCCATTGTTGCAGGTGGTAAGTCTAGTTCGTTTAAATCAATTTGATATCTAGGCATTTTGCTAGAAGCTAGACATTTTTTGTCCATCAATTCTGCCGGAACTTTACGATGATGTCCATACTTAAATCCATTCTTAGGTGGATTTCCTACAACTTGTTCAATGTTTGGAAAATTTCCCAATTTTTGGAGCAGACGTATATCTCTAGCACTACCCCAAGTAGCAACTTTCAGCATATCTGAGTCGCAAGCTGTGCTAAAAACTGGTAGTTTTTTAATATGCTCTGTTCCAATTTCAACAATGCCATGTCGTCGGAAATCTATAGAACGTTCTGGACATACAAAGTAAAAGGAATCTCTTTGTTCTGAAGGTTTACCTTCTGCTATTAAAATTATTGGTGGAGCTTCAGAGTTAGGGAATAAATTATCTCTGTAGAGCTTAGATAGATTTACTATGACTTTTGGTTTATATCTCATCAACAGAGATTTTTTTGCTTTTTTGGCTGCTGTGTCATTGCTAAAAAAAGGCTTACCATGCAAAATTAAACCAATGCAAGTTTTATCATTAGCAAAGTCGCCAATACGCCATAAAAATGCTTGGTCTGGAGGTGTACCATAAGCTGTAGGATATCCATCTGGATAACCCGAATCAGGACGCTTACGCTTACAATATTCTTCTGCTGATTTATTAGATTTAGGTTTTGTCCAAGGTGGATTACCAACGATTGCGCTAAATTGTTTATGTGCAAATTGTTCTATTTGATTAAATTCTGCTTTTTCATCAAATGCGTCATTGGCAAATAAATTATTACCTATCAGCTTTTGAAATTTTAAATCATTTGTTAATTGACGATGTTGCTCTAATTCATAATCTAATTCCAAAGCAGTAAGGTAAAGACTAAAAGCCGCAATCTGAACTGCTTCTGGATTAATATCTACACCATAAATTTGATTGTAGAGAGTTTCACGAATTAGATGACGAGTTGGTGTTTCTCCATTAGCCCAGCGTTTAACAACTAATCTCCGCAAAGATTCAACTAAAAATACACCTGAGCCACAAGCAAAATCTAGAACTTTAGCATTACCATCAAGTTCTTTAAATACTTCAGAAAGTACTAAATCAACCAAATTTATAGGTGTATAATGGGTACTATTTTCTTTTGCTGATTTGGAATCAGTAGCATAAATAAAACTTTCATAAATTGAACTAATTAATTCTATAGGTATGACTTTGAAATCATAAGCCCGCCATAGACGTTGTTGACCTGTTGCTATTTCTTCTACACCACCTATTAAACTTTGTGCAACTTCAAGATGTTTTTTAGCTACAGCATCTCTTTCTTTTATTGATACAGGAAATAAATCCCCATTAAAAATCGTTTGCAACCACTCAAATAACTCATAAGTCGCTAGTTTATCATTTAGGAGTTCATTAAATGAATCTACTCCAAAGCGGCTAGAGAAAAATTCTTGATTTAAAATATCTCTATCTTGCAGATAAGCAACAAAAACAGAACGTATTAAAATAGCATGAGCAAATTGACGCTCTAATTTTTTTTCTTTTGTTAATTTCTCTTCAGCCTCATTTAAATCTCTTACAAGAACTGAATCTACTCTTTGTTGACGGTCAATTTGCTTTGCTTTTTCCCACTGCCAAAACTCACCTGATTCAATTTGCAGACGACTAGCGAATTGATTCATACGGTTCAAGTCGCTTTCAGTAGTTTCAAAGCTTTCGATTAAATGTCGGTTTGGATCATTTTCATCTTGTTTTGTGGGTTGAGAATAACAATTATAAAGTAATACCTCATCAGGTGTAATCACCCACAACATCGGGGCTAAACCATGATTCCAAGACAGTTTATGTAGTTTAGCTAACTTTCTAGGATTAGGTTCTTTTAATTGAGTAAAATAAATACAAGGTGAACCAGACAATTCATAGATTGCTGTAGCGTTAATTTGTTCAGTATCAATTACAGCACTATATTTAATGCGCTTTTCTAAATACTGGTTGTTATTGCGAATATCTTCCGCTTTTGTAACTCCTGTAGTCGGCACACCATCACGATAGAAGCCAGTATGTGCCATTACTCGCTGGTATATTTTATTTACAGCTTTATTAGAACTCATTACTGGTTGCTCCTTGTGATTCTTATATGTATTTCTTTTACCCCTTCAAAACTATTCCTGTTCGTTTATCAAAATCTAAAACATGATGTTTCTCTGCTTCTCTGGCTAATTCTGTAATTACATCTCCAATTGCTCCAATTTCATTAATTACAACTTGTCCCTGATTTTTTCCAGAAGTTTCTAAAACCATCAAACCAAAATCTTGCATATCTTCAATTAAATAAAGTTGGGAATTAACAAAAACCAGACGATGTTTAAAAAAAGAATATTCATAATTTCTTAATTGTAAAAAAAGTAAAACTTTTCTGATTTCTTGTAATGAAAGCTTCTGTCTTAAACTTTCAATAGTTTTTATTTCTAGAATTTGCTGCCACTTATAAACGACTTTAGGGTGCTGAGGATTACCAAACTTTTCTGGCACTACCAACTCCGTTCTGTCTAAATAGCTTAGTCTGCCAGAGCTTATGCCAGTTAAAGCGATGGTTTCTTGTCTAGTAAATCCACTAGCCATAAAAGGTTTTGTACTCCATCGAAATACAGCGATGTTTTGTTTAAAAACTAGTTTAACTTTTAAACACTTGTTTTAAACATACCCCAAAACAAGATGTTTTTAACTTTTTGTTTAAAAACTGTTAATTTTACTGCACCGTTTCTCGCACCCGTAGCCTAACCCCAAACCCCTGCGGATACCTCTGCACCGCCTCAACCAAAGGGTAAACCTGCAAAAACCCAAGTTCCATAGGTTCAACAGCCAAACTCAAAATTGCTAACTTCAAATTTTCTCTCGCATCAGGAGGCGCTATGAGCGAAACCGAAGCACCTTGCTTAAACGCATCCTCTACCTGTTCCCGCCAGTCGGGTTCATCCAGCCAAACTGTGTGATCGCCCACTTGCAAAACATCCAGTAAAATTTCTCTATCTGCGTCGGGAATCACAGCAAAGGGATTATAGGAAGATAAAGTACGCGATCGCACTATATTTCCCCTTGCCCACAACAGCCCATAAATCACTTGAAACCGCCAATAGGGATTAGGCTGCACTAAACCAAGATGCAACAACGCCCGATCCAATTGGTCATAGTTGCTAGCGACATGGGCAAACACCCTGGCATCAATTTCAATACCTAAACGCGCTTCCTCCTGATGCCACAAACGAATCAAATCCAGCAGCAGTTTATCGGTTTCTGGGGTACTTCCAGGACGCAAAACCCTTGCGTTAATTGCAGTCATCACCGGATGCATTACCAAAATCCCTTCAGAGGACAGGACTTTGCGGAGGAGATCGCTAGCTTGTTTTAATTCACCATATCCTGCGGCGAACCGCACATCTGCCATTGCATCGGTAACATCTGCGCTAGTTTGGGTTAACTCCAGTAACCGCGTCAGTTCCGAGTCCACAATCTCAAAATCCGTAGGTGACAATGCACTCCCCGCCAAGCGGAAAAAATTCGCCGGGTCAGCAGCATAACGCCGCAAGATTTCCTCAATCACCCCGCCGCCACCAATCGTAGATTCAGTTATCCAAATTTCTTCTAGTCCCTCAGAAATAGCAGGTGCATCTGGTGGACGAGGGCCAGGATCGATATCTAAAATCAGGTCGCCCAAATCAAAATGAGGACACAATTGTCCGCAAGCATCCAGTAATGCCCCTCCCAAGGTCGCTCTAAAACGTAACGCTGCCCAAGAATGCCACTCCTCATCAGGTTCTGACCAAAGAATCGGTGCCAGGTCATTTAATATAGTTTGGATGATATCTGCGTTGCCAAGTGCTAGCAATCTATCATGTACCCTCTGCCGTCCCTGAATTTGTTCCGGTGCAGATTCCCCTTCTTCCAGTAAGGTTTCCTCAACATTCAATGTTTGGAAGATATTGTCCAGAACCCTTGCCATTTCTTGACCTATATTTTCACCCAAAAGCACTTCAAAAGCTTCAGATAAGGAGATTTGGGCTGTTAAGGCGCGGTCGGTAAGCATCGATATATATATTTGATAAAGCCATTCCCGTTGAAAGACATTTGTTAACTCACACAATCTGTCATCTGTCAATACCCGATATCGGAAATATGCCGTGCGAAACGCCCGAATCTTCGCTTGATTGGCATCCCTGGAACTTATACTAAAATTAGGCGGAATCCGAAAGCGAAATACTAGACCGTCAACAGATTGGGCAAATCCCACAGCCGTCGGACTACCATCCTGTCTCTGGGTGAAGCGAATTGTTGTATCAAGTTCCTGGCCATTGTCGAAGCGGATGTTTGCATGGGATGCGATCGCAAACCGCCGCACTTGCAGAGGCGATTGTTGAGTGTGAGTAAAGCAACAAACTTCTGTGATAATTTTGCACCAGGGGGAACCTTGAGGCAGTTCGAGTTTTATTCCCAAGTCGGGTGGTATAATTTGACTGCGCCATTCCAATTGGGCGTTAGAGGTAATTGAGATATTAGCCGGAACTTGGGTAGGATTTATTGCCCAAGGGCGAATACAGCGAATATCTACAATTTGTCCATCTTGCCACGATTGAAAATACCCTGCTTCTTCAAACTCGGCACAATAATCTTCTACGGGTAATTCTTGTTCTCTTTGTTGCAAATCTGACGGAGCAATCCAGTGGGTTGCATAAATATGCTGCACCCCGAAACGGCGCGTCGCCCTTCCTGGTGTAAAGGTTTTCAGGGCTTGGACAATTGGCATAGAATTAACATCTGGCTCGCTGTTGCGCGTTTGTGCAGGTGTAGTAATAGTTACTTCTGGCAACAGCAGGTCACTAAATAAGTTCGGGGGAACAAAATCAGGTAACGGGTCACGGGTTTGATAGTCTTGGTCTGATTCATCTGGGTGAATCGGAAGGCGCTTCCAACCAGACTCTAAACGCCGTAGCAAAGTAGGAAGCACCGACATCATTAATGACCTGGGCGGTTCCCAAAGAATTGCTTCAACTTCATCTTTGGTCAGGTGTAGTGCTGATTGTAGATACGTCTCTAAGTTACGTTGTCCTGCTTCTGTTTCGAGAATATTTTTGATTAGTTCTATTTCTAGTCGCTGACGGTTAATTAAGTAGAAATCGGTACTAGCAAAGTCTCTCCAGACACTACCTCTAGTTGCAGCTAATTGCTGTCCAACCCAATCCATAAAGGCGAAAACTGCCTGAATGCGAATAACATAGCGGTTGGCGATGGGAAGCGATCGCTTTTCTAAAACTGGGTTAAACAGCATATCGTAGCCTTGATAGGCGATTCTGTCCCGTCCGTAGTCAGACAGCACCACCACTGTCCAAGGTCGCATACTTCTGCGTCGTCCCGCCCGTCCTTTCCTTTGCAGGAAAGATGCCATATCTCGCGGTGCTTTGTGCTGGATAACACCTCCAACTTCTGGGTCGTTAAATCCCACTTCCAGAGATGCAGTAGCAACAATTACATCTGCATTTGGGGTAACTCCGGTATCTTGGGAACTAGTGCGCCCAATACTTAAAGGCAGTTCCAAGCCATGACCAATTTCTTCGCATAACAGCCAGGATTGTGCGGCAATCAGCCTTTCTCTACCATTAGCAGCACCATGCGATCGCAATGCTGCTAATGGCTGTCGTCCACGCAAAGGACGACCCCAACTGTCTCGACCTTCGGCATCTAAAAGGTTGTGGAATAAACGATTGGTAACATCTAAGTCATCAGTGAAGGCAAAAACACGGGAACCATAGAAACCTTTGCTAGGGGGGTCTTCAGATGGGTCGAGTACACGCCGCAGCAGCATCGCCGTTTGGATGCTTGTAGATAAAAGACTTGTCCCTGATACTGGGTCGCCCCTGAGAACCAATTGATACTCCATCCCCTCTCTGCGAGACGCTACGCGAACAGCAATTTGGTCTTCACCAGGAGAAATTTCTTCCACTGAACCAGGGTTTAAACCTGTAAGTTGACTGAAAAATTCTGCTGCACTTTCTAGAGTTGCCGAAAGTCCAGTAAATTGAACTTTCTTGTTAATGATTCTCTGCCAACGCCGCAGCAGGTAAGCAACTTGTGCGCCGTGGATACCTGTATAAGTATGCACTTCATCCAACAAAACTAGCTGAGGCTTTTTCACGGCCGCGATGCCAAATACATGACTGTAACGGGAGTCTCCCATAGACCGATTTAGCATTTCTGTGCTGGTAAAAACCAGGTCTGGGGGATTCTTCGCCATGCGATCGCGTGTCAAAATTACTTCGTCTTCTTGGATAACAGCACCGCAGGATGGGTTGAGACAAGAAAGCTTTTCTCTACCAGCTTCTACATCAGCCCGTCGCCAAGATAGCGCACCTTCACATCTGGGACACCGCAGGTAAGGACAAGTAAACCCACCACTTTCAGGTTCCCATTTATCCTGTACCCGATCCAAAGTTGCGCTTCTGGGAGTTAAGCCAAAAAATGCACCAATAAGAATTTTACGCTTACCTTCTGCTTTGAGGACAGCATCGAGACGACGTGCTTCTTGATAGGTTTCAGAAAATTGGTCTTTGAGAAGTTCGTTACGGGGATAAATTGCCAGTCCTTTACACCAATACTCATCCTTTTTCAACAAACTTGCAATATGTGCCAGTGCTGGTAAGTAAAAAGATAAAGTCTTTCCGGTTCCTGTCCCAGCACAGACAATCATCCCACGACTTTTTGTGCTGTTTAAATCCTGCAACATCCGCCTTGTAGCGCGTAGCTGGAAGTCTGCAAGTTGAACTTCACCGCGATCGTGAGAAAGCAGTATCGCTGTAACGGCTTTTTGCTGTATGGGAGTTAGCAGTTTGTCTGCTGCCAACTGCTCAATTACTGCTTCTGGCGTAATATACCTGTTAGGATAAATTCTCGGACGGATTTGTAAGCGATAATCAGCAACTAGGGTAGGAGATGTTTGCCAATTATTATTCGGGAACAGTTGGCGAAGACGGGCAAATAATCTCACTGCTTCCGCCATCCGGGTGCGGAAAAGGCGATCGCCTCTAAGATTCAATTCAAACAACAATTTCCGTTCAAGGATTTGGTCTAAAAAAGCCCAAACATCCTCATCAATTTCGCAAGTATTTAGAAAATCTTCCGCAAGTTCTACAATTTCATTTTCAGAAAATCCACCATCAACGATTCCCCACGTCAAAAGTTGGACTTCTTGGCGTTCCAAATTATCTAAAAACTCTCTAATTATTTTATCCCAATTAGTAGTCACCCTTACTCTGCCCCTACCTTCTCTTAAATCAAGCGAATTTTTAAAGAATCAGAAATGCCATGTTGATTAATCCAATCTTGAACTTCTGGAGTTAAAAGATTTAAAGATGCTCCTTGATTGGCTGCTGCTCGCAGGAAATGCAATACCGCTTCCGGGACTTCATCAGAACTGAGAGTATTCCAATAATATTTTAATTGTTCAATTTTACGTTCATATATCGCAAATTCAGCATTATTTTTGGGATAAGTAACGTTTTTTATTTCTCCATCTATAATCTGAATTTGCAGAACTGTATGTTTAAAAGCTTCTACTTTAGCTAGTAAATTGAGTATTTCATTCTTAGTGCTAGGCATTTGTTGGTCGCGGTAGCTTTTCCATGCTTCGCTCAGTTGCTGTTCTAGCGTAGTTTTTAGACTATCTATATTTGACTTTAAAAAGCTACCTTTAAAATTTTTATTATCAAGAATCCAATCAGAATTTTTTTGTAAATTATCCTCAGCATTGAGAATGAAATTTAATACTGACTCTGCTTTATGAGTTAAATCAATATTGTTAATACCCCTTTGGCGAAAAGCTTTTAATGCTTCCACAAGTGGCTGAATGGTTACAACAGCATCAGTTATTTGCTTTTGCCTAGTTTGAATAATTTGAAGATTAGCTGCAAAATTTTGCAGAGATTTTTTACGTTGAGATAACTCTATTAGTTCCTGTGATTTTTCTAAGAGCATTTTGTATCCCCCTTAATTTCATTCATTAAATTCCGTAAGTTGGCTAACCCCTCACAAATTTCTTGAAAACTTGATTCTACTGTTGCACCTTCAGATTTTTCTAATTCTGCAATACGACTTTTTGCTTCAAGAATCGAAGCATCTAGAAAATTATTAGTGTTATCGAGGAATTCTTGAGAGTCTATAATTACCTTACTTAATTTTTGATAGTCTTTACTTAGATACTGGAGTATTTTACCTGAGTTACTTTCGGAATCATTTTTCTCTATCTGTGCCTGCTTACTTATTTCTAAATATTTGGAAATTGCAGTACCATTTCTGAATTGATTTAAAATTTGTATCATTTCATCATAGCTTTTTCTACCACGGAATACAGCTGCATCTTGCGCGTTTTCTAAAGCTGAATTGATAGCTTTAATCACGTCATTTTTTTTAACATCCTCTCCCAAGTCTGAGATGAAATCCTGGTACTTATTTAAATTTCGTTCGTACTCTTCTTGGATAGCTTTCTCTAAGAATTCATCGACTTGTTGACGTACCTTTTGCAACTCTGGAAACTTATCGCTGACATCTTCAGGAATTTGCTGTTGAGGCTGCCAAGTTTTACGTACTTTTTCTAAAGGCTCAATAATTTGAATTGCATCAATAATTTGAAATGTTGAATTACTACCTTTTGTACAAGCAATTCGACTTTTAACAATATCTAATAATGCTTCTCGGTTTCTCTTGAGAGTAAAAGTATCAAACAGCTTTTTCCAACTAGATGCACGAGTCGTATCATCGTTTTTATCTAAGTCGATAAACAAAGAATTAATCAAATTTTCGAGCGTATTAGTAGGATACCCTGCCATTGTGGCACTAATCGCTAACAATTCCACCGCAGCAGGTACAGGGTTCCAAGGTTCACCAGACTCGCGGGGATAAAGGCGAATTTTTTCGATGACGTACTGACTCCAGCGTTCTAGATACTTGGCGTACATACGAAAATAGCGATCGCCATTTTCAAACTTCCAGTTACCGAATTTATTGTACTTTAATATACCTTGAATTACGTATACAGTTTCTGTAAATTCCTTATCATCATCTGGGTTAAGAGGCAGCGATACAATAATTCCAGAATAACGTGTTCTCTTAAGTTTCTTTGGGTTATGGAAAATGAGATTTTCTTGCTTAAGTAACTTACCACCACTACCGATGAAACTACCCTTCAGCAGCATTTCCGTATCCCATTCGATTTTTTCGATAATAGCGGGGAAAAGTAACTGACGAATATGTTGTGCAAGCGTATCTGAGAGTTGTCCTTGATTATTCCAACTGTTGAGTTCTTCCAGCTTTTCTTGTAGCGAAGTATCAATCTGATAATCCCCTGAAGGTTCTACAACCCTTGGTGGTACTCGACGATTTTCGGGTATAACCGGCGGAATTTCTTTCGGTTTAGTCTTGACATCAAGCAGAGGTAAATTAAAAGCAGTATGAACTTCTGGAGATAAATTACAAAGTTCATTACTATCATCCCACAGGTCTAAAAATACCTCGCGGCGCTTTGAGTTTTGTGGATCTTTGGATTGAATATCTAACTTTACAGTAGTACTTAATTTCATGTTACCAAAGTATTTTCCTAAAGTAACTGAAGGGAAAGTTCCATTTTTAATATCATCAATAGAATTTTCTAGAGTGTGTTTCAAAACATCTCTGATTAATATTCGGGGATTAAATTCACCTGGATTTACTCTACTAAACATCTGTACCAACGCTTTAGAATTGAAAGGATAAAGACCCATTCCCTGAACATGACCAAATCCTGTATGACAAGCTTGGGAATGTTCGCATTCGCTACAAGCACTTAGTAGTTCATCTCTATTTTGAGAATTTGCCCAATTTTCAATTTCCCTTTCTTCTAAACGAACAGCATTCAAATATCTCGCAACAAATACCTGAATATCATTCTGAGTAATTAAAGATTGTTCACCAATTGTATCAATATTAAGATTGACGCTGAAAGTAACGCGCTGTTGCACTGTATCAATCAAGTTTTTAAAGTAACCTGTAGTACAAGCTAAAGCTGTACGCATAGCACATAATGGCTTATTGTCACCTTGCTGTGGTTTTGCTAAAACGGCTTCGAGAACTTCTCTATCAATACCTTGCAATTTAGCAAAATCTTCAATTAAAAGTACTAATTCAATATTTTTTTCTGCCAATGTCTCACGAACTTCGCGCATTAATTGTTGCAAGTCTTCTCGACCAAAATTCAAAACTTGGGTGATAGCTTCATCTAAATGAGAGTTTAACCAAGTCACAGTTTGCTTCTGGATATCCTCATTACCTGTTAAGAACCAATAAAATTCTTTAGCCTTTTCTCCAGCTTTTTTAACATCTTGAAAATTAAGAGGTAAATCCTCAACAGAAAACTCCCGACGTTCGTTAATATCTTCAATAGTATATTGATATCCAAGTGTATGAATCACCAAGCGATGAATAATTTTTCCATCTCTTAATAAATGTTCTCGAAAGAAATCATCATATAGTAAAGCAGGTAATTTTTCGATTAGATGTTCCTGGGTTTCTTCATCAGCAAGTTTAGCCCGTGTATGTTGTCCGTTAACGCCAACTTGAAAAGCTAAATTATTTAATAATTGTTCTCTTGCACCTTTATCTGTAAAAGTACGACTCGATTGATTTAAACGTTTACGGTACTCATCTAATTTATCTACCTCAAATTCCGCAACATTTAAAATTTTTTCAATGATATCTTTTAAATTTGTCCCAATTCTGGGAATTAGCAGTACCTTTCGTTTATCAGTTGATTTTATATTAGCTTGCAACCAACGAATCAGGTGAGATTTTCCAGTACCTGATTCACCTAAAACGGGTACAAAAGCAAAATCTTTTTCAGCTAAAAAATCATGAAGAAACTGCGATTCATTGTATTCGCTCTTCGATAATGCCTTTATAGAGTCCTGGCGATACATTGCAATCGGATGATGTGTAGCCAAAAACAAATGATTTGCAGTTTGGGTTGCTTCTACATTCATCACCTGACGAATCATATCCAGCTTCCAACAGATGAATTTTTCAAAAGTCATGATTTGTATCCTTTCCAAATAATATGAGAAATTCGCCCATTATTATCAACTTGGTTATTAGCTTTTGGTAAAATCATAAAGGATGAATCAGATTGTCTCTCAAGCTGAATATCACCCTCATCTTGAAGTCTAAATAAGGCAAAAGCTGTACTTGTAGAAAGAAAGTTAGTTTCCCGTGCGCCAATTTTGGCTTCTACTTCTTCTCTAAACTTCCCAGTTTCAAATAAAGGACATTGTTTTGCTAATCTACTAATAAAATCTTGGATTGTAATTTCTTGTTCTTCATTAAACAAATGTTTGAGATTTCTTTTAATATAAGCAGTTGGATCTGGAACTGTTACAGGTTTTCCTCCTAAAGTATGACCCCATGCAAAACCTAGGTAGCGCATCCAGTCATCCATTTGAACAAAGAGACGACTGCTTGACATTTTCAAAAAATTGCCTACTTTTTGTTCGCTAACTCGCTTTTCCACTTCTTCCCAAGTCCCTGGTGCATCATAAATATCCTGTGCTAAATACCAAGCACAAACTCGACCAAAGTCTTCTTCATCTTCGTTATCAGTTGCAAAAAATAGATAAGTGAACGTATCAGGTAATAGCCTATTCTGCTGAGTCAATTTCAATTAGATTTGCTCGGTTAATCAGCGTCAAAGTGCGGATATTCCAAGCCCTATTTTTGTCACTTTGCATATCAATATCTTTTTCTAGCAAAGACGGAGGATTATCAATAGGTACGCGATATCTGCCGTTTTTTAAAGCTTCTTTTTTTGCAAACATACTTTGCCAACGCTGCAATCCTCTCTCGATAGTAATTGTCGATTTTTCGTTTAAACCATGAGCAATGTTGAAGTCTTCCGTTGTATATAATGTGAGCGATAATGATGCTTTACCGTCTCTTCCTCCGCGTCCAACTTCTTGATAGAAACGGTCAATAGTTTCGGGAATACAAACGTGAATTACTGCTCTGACATCTGCTTGGTCTATACCTAATCCAAAAGCAGAAGTAGCAACAACTATATCAATCTTTCCTGCACGCAATTTTTCAATAAGTTGTAACCTTTGTTGAGAGGTAGATTTACCTGTCATTATGTCAGTTCTGTTAAACCCAGCGCGGGTTAATTCTCGTCTCCAATCCTCGACATCTTTAACTTTAGTACCGTAAATAATTAACGGGCGAGGAAGATGAGAAACTGCCTCAAGTAGTCTTTGTTTTCTAACTTCTTCATTCTCACATCGCTGAAACCAATAAGCAGGCTCTGGTCGCAACTGTACGGCAGATATAACTTGTAAATCTTGACCAAATAATGTTTCCAGGGTGTCTAAACAGGATTCTGTTAATGTTGCTGTTAGCAATAAAGTATTAAAAGAGCTAAGACGCAATAAATCTCTTCGCAAACCAGGAATTTCTTGAAATGCGGGACGAAAATCATCTCCCCATTGCTCTACCATGTGCGCTTCATCGATAATAAAATACCTTAATATTCCCCGCTTGGCTGCTTCATACAGAGCAGGTGCCAGAGAATCCATTAAACTTTCAGGAGAGGTAAAAATTATTCTTTGAGTTCCGGCGCGAATGCGATCGCGTATCCCTTCTCTTCTTTCTTTACCCTCCACAGTATCATCGCTATAATACGCTGTGGCATGGTGTACAAAAGATTTCAATGCCCGTTCTTGGTCAATAGCTAACGCAGTAGTCGGGACAACTACCACGCTGACACCATTATTGTTTCTGGAGTTCAGCAATGCAGGTAGTTGAGCGCAAAGGCTTTTTCCCGCACCCGTAGGTAAGTTAATAATTAAAGTTGAATTATCAGGAGCAGTCAAAACTGCACGAATTGCTTCGCGCTGTCCGATACTGCGATATGTGTTTAAATCTACGAGTTGCAAAAACGGGTCGCCTGCAACTGGTTTATAATTCCGTCGAGGTTTTTCATCAAGTAAGGGAGTATCCGGGGGGTATTGGTCAGCAAGGTCAAGCCATTCCGGTTGCCAAGGACGGGCGCTGATGAGATAGTATTCTTCTTCTTCACCATATACGGTTATGCTAGCCTGCTCCCAAATAGTGCTATCGAGAAAAGGCGGTTTTCGAGGTATTTGGAGATAAGTTGGAGAACTTCCACCCTGTTTTGCATCCTCGCGTCGCAACACATGACGCACTAGGCTAACAATATCCCCAGACCCAGGCGAGTTTTGCAGCGCATCCAATAAGCGCCGATGACAAGGTTCTGAAACATTACTAATATCTTCAGAAATTTTACCTGTTTTGAGAATTTCCCGAAGTGCTGAGAATGAATCATTCATAAATCATCCTCCTGGGATTGCACTGGAGTTCGCCCAGAAACGATAATAAAGCCAACAGAATCTAGGCGAATGCTAGGATGGCGAATTCCTTCGATAATTATTTGATTTAATGCTATTTCGTGATTGAGTTCTTGCTCCAGTACCAAGTCGGAAATTCGCTCTTGGTTCATAAGTCTGTTGAGACGCAGGCGCAATTGCTCTAGTCTCTTACCTAATTTTTGTTCAGCACGGGTGGCGCTATCTTCACATAATGCAATAAAATCGGGACGTTGACTGAGTAATTCTAAAGACTTACTACGCGCCTGATAGCAAAATTCTGGCCAATTGCTCGCATCTATAAAGTTATCAAGAATAGATAAACGACTTTTAGCTAAGTTGTAATCTCGGCATTTACTTCCTTTGCCTTTATAAGGCCGTTTCAGGATATTTAATAGAGTCTCATCTTCAACAGCACACATTGGTTCATATCTGGCATCAATAAATACACTTTCTACAATTGGCGGAAATAACCCATCGACACGTCTTTGCAAAATTTTAGATTTTGTATTAGTTTCTTTGTAATTTGTTAAATTTGTTTCAATAACGTAATTAAATCGGAAACCATACCACTCTTCACCTTCCCCAGAATCCCAAGTTTCTGCAACTCGCCACATAGCAAAAGCTTGACCCCGATCGTCCCAATGAATATAAGATGATAGTGCGTCTACAAATTTTTCACCAATGCGATAGAGTTTCATACCAGACTGTTGATTTGCTACCCTACGGTTAAAAGTCCCAAATTCTTCTAAAACTCCTGCAAAATTGCTCCTCAAATCATTTGCTGGAATTAATGTATTTCCGGTAGGTTTATAACGCATTAGTGCCGACAAATTAGGATTAGTAATTGGCTGAAATCTCAACGCATCACAAATCCAATCTTCAGTTACTTGCTGGATTTCTTGATGACGAGCATCATAATCGTCTAAAGCTTGAAAATATTGGGTAGCGTTATCATCTAGAGCATCAATTTCATCAAGGGCATTTTGTTCGCTAATTTTTACTTGTTCTTGCTCAATTTCTTTTTGAATTACTTCTATATTTTCTAATAAACCATTTGCACCCATTTTAAAGAGAACTTCTGCTAATATAGGTAACTTTTCATCAACATAAAATTGGAGACTGGCAATAGATTGCCCAAAGATATTAAACCCTTCTTTCAATAAGCGATACCATGCATCATGGAGACTATCGGGTAAGTCTACGCCAGCAAATACTGTAAACTCAACTTTCAATAAACGACCAATCCGGTCTATCCTACCAATTCTTTGTTCTAGGCGATTTGGCGACCAAGGCAAGTCAAAACATATCATGTAGTTAGTAAATTGTAAGTTACGACCTTCTTCACCGGAGGAGTCGCAAACTAAAATAAAGCATTTGGGGTCTGTTTTAAACCTATTTAAGTTCTTCTCTACTTGAGAGCGAGTTTGTCCAGCTTGATGACTGACAACAGTCTCCTCACCAAAATGATCGCTCAAGTAACGGACAATTTCGGCGCAAGTTTGTACAAAACTGGTAAATATAACAATTTTTGCCAGACTGTCTCCCGGTATCGGTCTTTTTAGCCGTTGTTGAACCTCTGCAAGCAATTTAGGGAGGTTGAATTTCAAGGATTGTAATTTTAAAGGTTCGCAGAGTTGATAGAGAATTACTGTCTTGAGTAATTCCAGGCGATCGCCATCCTCTGACGGTTGTTCTAAAATTCGCAGCAAACTTTGCAATACCTCTGCTTCCCCAGCAAATTTAGGAGTTTCGGTCAGGGTATGAACGCTATCAGCCCCAAACTCCTGAATTACTTCCGCAGTAGATACACCGTTTAAACGTGCTTGAATTACTTGTTTTAAAATACCCAGCCAAGTACCAGAAGCACGAAATAGCAAGAGAAAAATATGGTGATATTGTTTGTCATCAGGAGCTACTTCACGCCACTCCTCAATTAGTTCGTGGATGTCAGGCGATCGCTCATCTAAATCGTATTCGGCTCTCAGTGTAATATTACGGTCAAAAATCACATCTTCTACGGAAGCACGACGATTGCGAAGCATCCTTCTATGAAGTCTGTAGGTATCGCTAATATGGGTACGAATTGCCCTGACAATTTCAACTGTATCCCCAGTCTTTGCTTGTAAACTATTTTCTAGATGGTCTGCCAATTCAAGTAAATACTCATCTTGAGCAAACAGGTTGCGGAGATTTTTGAGATTAGTTTTCAGAACGAAGGGGTTTGCACCTTCTTTAAATGACAGCAGAATTCGACCAATCTCTTGGCGTTTTACTACCCTTTCACGAAAACCTGCTAAGTCATTAAGTTGATAAGTTGTCGGATCGAGCAGATGTAGCATAGCGAGAAAATCTTGCTCGTGGTTGAGAACCGGAGTAGCCGATAATAGAAGCAGGCGATCGCTTTTATGGGCAAGATGTTTACAAGTATCAAAACGCTGGCGCACTGCTGCATAGCTAGAGGTCGCCATCGCTGCGATGTGCTGTGCTTCATCTAAAATTACCAAGCCAATATTCGCTTTTGGGTTGATTTTGTGAATATCCTCAACCGCCAGCACTTCCACCCGCTTGGGAAAGTGGGAGATGTAAAACTTATTTTCTAATTCTTGCTGCCATTGTTGAAGTAGATATTGCGGAACTAACACTACCGCATATCCAGAAGGTTCATCCAATAGGTATTGACGAAGAATCGCGCCAGCTTCGATGGTTTTTCCGAGTCCAACTTCATCCACCAGTAGATAGCAGTAAACGCCGGACAACTATTACCTAGTGTTTCCCATGCGCGATCGTGCTATCTGACGCTGTTCTAGAAGATCGTTTAGTAGCTGAGTTTGACTATCAGGGTGTTCCCAGTCTTCAATAAATCGTTTCAAAGCAACGTTTACCATATCTTGTATGCTTGGCGCAGCTTTCATGTACTCAGGATCAAGAGAAAACTTGATCTGCTGCAAAATTGCGTAGATTTCATCTGGAACTCGTACTGGTTGTGGCAAGGTTTTTGACTCTGGTGAAACTACTCTGTTATTATTCTATTAAACATATAAGCTTGTATACAAGCATTAATGAATGCACGTTATGATTTCTGTGTAGTTTAATTGCTAAAAGTTTTATGGCTTATGAGCTTTTAAGATTCCAGAGAAAATAAGATGGAGGCGCTGCTGTTTTAGCAGCGTCAAATTGAACATCTGTCCAGGGAGAAGCTGTTTGTATATTAGCAATTAGTCTAGCCCAATCAAGATTATTCGCTATTTTGATAACCCGCTCTGGTTGGTCATAAATCTCATATAAAAGTAAACTAATCTGCTTCATTTGCTGTAGTTGAAACAAAGGTGAAAAAGTATTTTCTAAATTTGTGTAATGGTTAATCCAAACTTCATGTATAAAGTCAATACCAGGAAATAAAAATAATAAATATACTGCTACTACTCCTTGATATTTGAAAATTCCTGCTTTTAATTGAATTTGCACTCTTTCACCAAGTCCCCAACTCTCTCCAGGTTTCATTTTAAATAGAAACATTGGAGAGTAATCAGTAGTTAGACGGTTATTATCTGTAACAACTGGAATAAAATAATGCTCAGAACGCTGGTCTTTTTTTACCCAGTTCCAAACTGATGTTCCAACTTCATCATTCAGCAGAAGTTCTATAAAATCGATTGGTTTCGATTCATTCATAACTCTCAATAGTTTGAAATTTTTGAATTATGGGTGTACTAACATCTTACCTTCAGCAAGAGTTTATCCGACGATCTTACCCTGGATGGGTATGTCGTCATGAGAGTGCTATATTGCCCAAGAATCTGACAAATTTATTAGGCTATGCTCCTCGTGTAGATGTTCTGCTAGAACGTCAAGATGGTTCAAGGCGGCTATGGATTGAGTTCGAGATTAGCAGAGCAGATCCGGTGGCTAACCATGCTAAATTTGCTACTGCTCACTTATTTAAGCCACAACAAGAAACTGACAGCTTTATTAGTATGGTGAGTTCTCATGTGGCTCGTGGGCGGAGGAATTTAGCAGCAAATACTATTTTATTGATGCGTCATATAGGTATGAGTGCCTTTCAAACGGTACTATTCCCACAGATAGCTAAAGAAGAAATTCAGCGTCTCAATCATTTGAACCTGAAAAGCCTAACAAACCTTGGTCTTGCAGTCGAACCTGAAATTGAACGTGCGATGTCTATTTCGGCAACCATTTTGACTGCTTTATCTCGTCGCATTCATTTCGCAGGTGACATGATGGATGTCATGCTTAACCTTCGCCAATGGAATAATGATTTAGAAACCCTTCAAGGAAAAAAATTATGGGGTAAGCGCACAATTACTTACTTTGTTTTTGATCCATACTCAAAAAGTTTTGCACCATCAAAATTCTGCGCTTACATAGCTATTCCATCTGTATTTAACCCTCATATTACTAACCTTAGTTATATGAACAGAGTAGAAATGACAGTAGAGCTTTATGTAACTCTAGATGGTACAGATAGTCGTTTTGATGGTCGTAACGCTCACAATCATCTCACTCAAAGTTTAGCTATGACTCATTGCAAATATAATGAATCTCCAGAGATAGCATTTATATTTAATGAGTGGCTTAATCATTACTCAAGTAGTATTAACGTTCACCCTAATGGTGCTGTGTTTTTATTACCACCATCATGGTTTAAATAGTCAAAATAATTACTCGTAAAACCGCTTTTGAATAAATGCTTAATTCGTGGTGACTGCTTATCTATAAAAGGAATACGCACAGCAGCATAAGCTTTACCACTTAAAGTATGATAGTTTTCTACTGCATCAAACCAAGCTTTACGTAATGGACTTGCTGAATCAAAACTGGTTATTCCCAAATGGCGGAAATAAGGAAGAGCATCAATACGCCCTACTCCAAATAAATGTAATCTGGTGTTCGGTGTTAAATGTTGATAAACTTCTTTCAAAATTTCTAAAATTTCTATAGTTGGTGTCCTGGCAACTCCCCCTATAGCAATATAGTCATATCCCATTTCAACCAGTTTTTTTACTGCATCAGCATAAGTTTGAGGATTCCAACCTTGAGCTACACCAATAGGAGTAAAATTATATCCAATTTTATGATGTTTAGATATAAACTCTTCTGCATTTCGTAAAGTTAAGTCGTAGCGCTTCTCTCTAACTCCAGGCTCGGCAAATGGCCCTACAATTAAATGGTCAATACTTACTCCATAATTAAATTGTAATTTTTCATAATAATCTAGAATTTCTACAGTATTATAAGGAGGTATTTCAAGCTTAATATATCCAAAAGCTCCGCAATCTCCCATAATTTCACCTGGGAATCTTACAAAGTTACGGATACCTCCTAATTTCTCTATATCTGCTCTTTTATTTTTTATCTTATCAACAACTACTTTTGAAACCAGAATTCCGTCATAATTAGGCTCTGAATATATCTCATGAGCATATATATCATCTTTATATGCACTCCGATTTTTAGTAGCTTCATCTAGTAAAAAGTTATATCCATTATCTACCTTATCATCCCATTCGGGAATGAAATATTTCATTATCAAATGCGTATTAATTGCTCTCGGTAACTTCAAAAACTCATCTAAGTTTGCTATTGTTTTTTTTTGTTTTTGAGATTTCTTATTAATATTTGTTTTTTTTGATGTAGTCGAAGTAATTTCTAAAGGAAGTTCTAACTGTTGAGGTTGATTATTTAGGACTTTCTCTAAAATTTTGGGGTTGTTATATAGCTCTGATAATAAGTTAGGTTCTCGTCTACTTTCACTAGCAATTAACTTAAGTAATTGTCCTTTTAGTCCAACTAAAGCACAGCCAAATCGTGATGCATCTGCATTAGAAAACGTTAACAATTCAAAATTGGTATCTTCTAAAAATACAAGGTTTCTACTTTTATTAGAAGCTAAAATAATAAAAGTCTGTTTGGGATGAGTTTCAACTGGTAAGTTTAAAGCCCTTAGATATTTATCTCCTAATAAGACAAATACTAAATCATACCCAATAACTGTTTCCTGAAAATCTTTATGTATTCCGATAAAATTCGCCCACGAAGAAATTTCATCACTTTTCATTGAGTTGAAAGTAACGGAATAGGGGACAATAACTTTGTCTTCAGGGATTAGTCCATAACCTGCTGAGATGATTTTTACATCTACCACTTCTTTTCCAAAGCGCGATCTCAGGATATCCACCCCCTCCATTAGCCGTAGATGTTGCAGCCCTGTGTACATCTGACAGGCTGAACAAGAGAATTCTGAAAGTGATTGTGTGCGTTCTCTTAATCTCTTTGTGTCTTTAAAATCTTCTATTGTTAGCTGATTTGTTGGGTTATGAAGCTTTTTCCCAGTACAAGAAGTAATAATTAGTGTGCGAAGGCGTGAAATTGTGCTAGTTGAAACCAAGGTTTTTGTTAAGGGTGATTTAGTTATCTTCATACTCTACCTAAGAATTAGGAGTTTCTGACACTGCAACCTTTAGCTGCATATCAGACTTTACAAGCCACGACAAATACAGCCTCATGTAATTGAATTTTCTTAATCTTTCAAGGTGCTTCTTTGGGATAGGCGATGTCTGCAACAAGCCGCTAAAAGCGTCTACGCTACCGACGCATTTGACCAATAACGCTTTACTGTACTTTGTATTTCTGCATTCAGCTTGCCTCAGAGCAAGCGATTGCCTGTGAACAGCTTTCATCACCCTAAATTCCGGATAATTCCATATGATTTGTCAAAAAACACTGTTGCTGTGCCTGTATCGCCGTGGCGAGATTTAGCCATGATAAGTTCTAGAATTCCTTGGTCTTCTGTGTCTGGGTTGTAGTACTCATCTCGGTAAGCCAAGATGATATTATCAGCAACCATCTCTAAAATTCCCGACTGGCTGAGGTCACTCATCATAGGACGCTTATTTTGCCTACCCTCTACTCCCCTAGAAATTTGAGAAAGCGCTAACACAGGAACATTTAAATCACCAGCCATTTTGTAAAGTCCCCTGGCGACATCTCCTAGTTCATAACTGCGATTACCCCCTGAGTCTTCTGCCATCATTTGTAGGTAATCGACTACAACCAATCCCAACTTTCCTTCTTTGGCTTTTATCTGACGACATTCGGAAGCAATTCCAGAAACAGTAATGCCTCTTGAGTCATTCATATAAAGCGGTAATTCTGAGGCAATACCAACAATTTTGGCAATACTGGTGAATTCCCAGCCCTCTAAAGGTTGATTACCTGAACGATGTCTGCGGATGCGATCGCTCTTTAGTGGGATCAAGTCTAAATGCTTGTAGGCATTGGTAACACTAATTAAACTCCACAGTCTGTACTCCAATTGCTTTTTTGTCATCTCCAGCGAGAAGATAGCCACAGGTAAGTCGTGGAGCAGTATCATCTGGAACGCCAGGAACAGCGCGATGAAAGATTTCCCTATTGATGGCCTACCCCCAACTATGGTGAGTGTACCGTCTTCAAATCCCAGCATTAAATTATCAAGCTCATGAAGTCCTGTGGGGTATATGGGATTATCTGAATCTAATTCCTCGTAAGCAGCAATATTAATCGTGCTGTTGTGTTCAGTATTGTTCGTAATAGTTTGATTAGATAGTTGAAAAACCTTTTGCTCTGCCTGATCTAGGACAATTGGTAACTCTTTTTCAGTCTCATAACCCAGATGCACAATTTCATTACCCGCTTTAATTAACTGCCGCCGCAGATACTTGTCCATCACCAAAACAGCTAAGGCATCGATGTTAACGGCTGACACTGTGCGGTCTACAAGGGTGGCTAATTTATTTCTCCCACCAATACGCTCAAGTAAATTTTGGTCAGCCAGCCAACTGGTGACTGAGAGTAAATCTGTGGGTAAAGATTGACTCAAGAGCCGCAGCGCAGCTTGGTAAATATCTTTGTGGGCGCTGATGTAAAAGGCTTCTGGAATTAAGCGATCGCAAATCCTGCTGATTGCTTCTGGGTCTAGCATAATCCCGCCCAAAATGGCCTCTTCTGCCTCGATGTTTTGGGGTGGCAGGCGGTCAGCTGGCCCTTGAAAACTTAGTTCTTTCGCCATAAGCAACTTGAGATTTTCAATTCACAGGACAAAGCTTTTGTAGGGAGGTTGAAGCTCACTATGCTGATTGCTTCTGGGTTTGACATTATCCAAACCAAGCTGGCTTGTTCCATTTCAAGAACATTGGGAGCGATCATACTTTCTCCTTATAGGTTTCCATAGCTTGCTGATGTTGTTGTTCGATTTCCTGTTGAAACTTTTTCATCATTTGGCTGCTGCGACTGCTTTGAGATTTTTTGGCTTTTGCTTGTTGCCAAGCCAGAAATTTCTTGTAATAAACTTCCCAGCGATTTTGTCCAGCTTTATTTTGATGAGCCAACCAAGCTTCTATGTCGTTAACTGGGTAGCTAAGATTTTTAGTTTTTTCCTCACAAAATTCCAAAAAATTCGCTCGCTCGTCTTCTGAGAGAGTCTGAATAAATTCTGTATAAGTCTGAGAGATCTGAGGGGATCTAGAACCATTACTGTACAAGGGTTCTAGCTCTTGATTTGGACAATTCTGTCCAACTCCGGACAATTCTGTCATTTTTCTCTCACGAGAAAATTTAGGTTTACTTTTAGATTCTGGACTGTCCAACTCCGGACAATCTTGTCCAACTCCGGACAATTCTGTCATTTTTCTCTCACCGGAAAATTTAGGTTTACTTTCCGATTGATTTGCTTTTTTCTTTTGACGTAGTTCTTTGGCTTGCTTACCTGCTAAATTCTGTCCACGAATTACTACGGGTTCCCATCGGTAAAGTTCTAAATCTTCAAGTTTTGCCAGAGAACGTTTAACCTGTCTTTCACTGACACCGATTGCTTCTGCAATTTCTAGAATTCTTGGTAGTTCTACCATGCGATCGCCGAAAGGCTCAATCATTTGTAGATAAGACCATAGTGACCAGTCAGCAGCAGTTAACTTGCCGCGAATAGCTTTAATAGCCATTGAGTTAGGAGTTTGGTAGAAACCATCTAATTCGATACCAAGCATTGGGCAATCAGGGACTACCGTAAGTTGAGTTTGGTTTGACATCGCTAGTCCCTTTGTGCTGGTGTGAATTCACCGTAGGCTTTCAGCCACTCTTCATGCTGAAGTGGGTAAAAACGTCCTTGATTTTTTGAATTTGGCTGTGTCATAGTTCCTGGAGTTTAGACTAAATGGAAGAGATGAAAGAGAAAAAGGGGATGTCTGATTGAAGACAGTCCCCCTTTCGGCAGAAGCTAAGAGAGAATCACCTACTCTTATCTGCCAATATGAAACGTGCCAGACTCGAAGAATTTCGTCAAGCCGCCTATACGCATCTAAGCAAAGCACATGATGCAACATTTGAACTAACAGATGCGATACTGTTGACCCGTAATGTCTACAGTCTGGCAGATTTATCGTTATCGCCAGTGTTTAGACGCAAATGGCCGAGTATCTATGAAGCGATACAAGATACCAAACCAGACCGCGAGAAATTAATGGAGTTATATATCAAGCAAATACCAACAGAAAAACGCATATTGTTGGCAGGAGATCATACAGCTTGGTCACGCCCAGATGCGGTGACACTCAAAGAACGGACAATAGAACACAGTAGCACAGCGATCGCGGGAAATAAACCGATTACGATTGGGCAGGGATATAGTACTATAGCTTGGATACCAGAGGATTCAGGAAGTTGGGCACTACCGCTGAGGCATGAACGGATTACCAGTTGGGACAATCCGATTGAGAAAGCAGTTGAACAACTCAAAAAGGTATGTGAATCAATGTCTGTTCGACCAATTTCGCTTTGGGACAGTGAATATGGTTGTGCGCCTTTCGTATTAAAGACAGCTAGTATAAAAGCCGATATCTTAGTTAGACTACGTTCAAATCTGTGTCTATGGGGCGCACCACCCGCTTACTCTGGCAAGGGTCGTCCTCGCAAGCATGGTGCTCAATTTAAACTCAATGAACCCTCAACCTGGGGCGAAGTGGCATCTGTGCTGGAAGTAAATGACCCAAAATTGGGACGAGTTAAAGTCAGTCTGTGGGAAGATTTGCATTTTCGCAAAGCTGCTGCACGCCCAATGACGCTACTGAGGGTGGAACGTCTTGATCTTGATGGCAATTTGAGAGTATTAAGACCTTTGTGGTTGGCTTGGGCTGGGGAACAAATGCCACCATTGGATGAAGTTTGGCGATTGTACTTGCGCCGATTCACAATTGACCATTGGTATCGTTTTCTTAAGCAACGCTTACATTGGACAGTACCAAAATTCAGTACTCCAGAACAATGTGAACATTGGAGTGACTTAATGCCGTTAATCACTTGGGAGTTATGGTTAGCTCGTGATATCGTTGCTGATCATCCTCTTCCCTGGCAGAAGTCAATAGATAAATTGACCCCGGGACGAGTTGCTCAAGCTATGGGTGGAGTTTTCGCCGCGATTGGTACTCCTACCTCTCCACCCAAACCTCGTGGAAAGTCCCTTGGGTGGACACCAGGTAAAGCCCGTAACCGGAAAATACGATATCCAATTGTTAAAAAGACTGCTTCTAAACCACGCAAAGAGGAACAAAAATCTGCTTAATCTCAAATATCTTCATTCTTGAAGGTTGTGTTTTATGAACTCAGCACTGCTGGGTCATTTGTTGCTGTCTAGTCTAAACTCAAATGTATAAGCAACTGAAATTTATCCCACAAAGGCTGTCAAAAAATGTGAAAATTTTAATTGATATGGTTTTGGGTACTTTCTAATCATGTTGAATATCAAAGATATTGAAATCAAGAATATTGACCATTTGGGTATAGTGGCAGGAATCGTAGACTCAATTGGTTTGGTGTCAATAATTAATAATTTAATAGGGTCAGAAGCCGGAGAAAAAGTTAGTGCTGGACATGTAGTAAAAGCAATGATTTTAAATGGATTGGGGATGGTTTCAAAACCATTATATATGTTTCCAAAGTTTTTTGAATCGATAGCTTGCGAGCATTTAATTGGAGCCGGAGTCAAACCAGAATATCTGAACGACGATAAACTCGGCAGAGTGATGGATAAATTATTTATAAAAGGTCTAGATACAATATTTTTAGCAATTAGTTTAAATGTGGTGAAAAAATTTGAAATATCTTTAGGGTCATCGCATTTAGACTCATCATCATTCCATCTACATGGAGAATATAAAACTAGTTTACCACAGGTGATATTTCCAAGAATTGGTGATATTCAGTTTCCCGAAGAATCAGAGACAAAATCACCGGAGGCTATAAAAATTACATATGGTTATTCTCGTGACCATAGACCAGATTTAAAACAATTTATTATGGAATTGGTATGCTCCGGAGACGGAGATATACCAATATTTTTGAAAGCAGCATCCGGAAACCAAGCTGACTCAGCATGTTTTGGAGCAATTGCCGTGGAATATCTCAATCAAATAAAAGTCGATAGTTTGATGGTGGCAGATTGTGCATTATATACAGAAGAAAATATCAAATTAATGTCTAATATTAAGTGGTTGTCTCGAGTGCCTTTAACTCTAAAATCAGCAAAATCTTTAGTCACAACCTTAGCAGAATCAGAATTCATTAAAAGTGAACTAGATGGATATTCATATGTTGAAAAAAAAGTCAGCTACGCAGGCATAGCGCAAAGATGGTTAGTAGTACAAAGTCATGCTAGAAGAAAATCAGACTTACATAAATTATCACAAACTATTGAAAAATCTCTCTCTAGTTCCAAAGCCAAGTTAAAAACCTTGTCACAAGAGAAGTTTGCATGTTCATCTGATGCCATGAAGGCATTATCAAAAATATCTAAACAATTTAAACACCATCAAATAGACAAGATTGAAATCACTGAAAAAACACCCGATGCCAAAGATGAAAGGATAGACAAATATTATCAAATTTCAGCAACTGTCTCACAAAACGAAAATGCAATTGCTCTCGAAACCAAAAGTGCTGGGCGGTTTATTATTGCCACAAATGTCTTAGAATCAAAGCAACTTGATAATGCTCAAATGATTAGAGAATACAAAGCACAGCAATCATGTGAAAGAGGATTTGGTTTTTTGAAAGACCCATTATTTTTTACAGATAGTATTTTCCTTAAAGCAAGCGAAAGAATAGAGGCATTGGCAATGATAATGGGGTTATGTTTACTAGTCTATACACTTGCACAAAGACAAATAAGGGCAGCTTTATCAGCGTCAAAATCAACTATTAAAAATCAATTAGGTAAATCGATAAATAACCCCACATTAAGGTGGATATTTCAATGCTTTGAATCAATTCATCTTGTGACCTTAAACCAGGACACAGATATTTCTAATTTAACGAGCGAGAGAAATTTTATTCTGACATTGTTACCAGAAGATTGCCGCCGTTACTACACCTGCATAACTTAATTTTATCTAGATTCTTCAGGGTGCAAGTATGTTTAAATGGACTATCGCTCTTTCATTCTTAGTCCTAAATTATTATGCTGATTTTTTACTTAGTTTTCCCTTTATATAAGTTTTGATTAATAATTTAATGAAAATCATAATATTTGATGATTATCAGTTACTCAAATTGCTTGAATTTTTTATTGCTTCTTATTGAGAATAGTATAAATGCCTCTAAAACTTCTTAAAATATCTTTTTTGCTCATTTAATGTGTTCTTTTATTCTCTATTGATGAATCAACCTCAGTAATAACCGATTGTGACAGTGCTGGGTACGGAAGGAAGGAAACAATTCACTATCAATAAAGATGGAGAACCTGTACTTAAAAGAATTCCATCCCTAGCTCAAACGCATGAAGTGGAAGAATTAGAATCAAAAATTCGGGCTTTAATGCCGGAACGTAGTATCTTAGAAATCCTTTGTAATGTTGAGCATTGGTTGAACTGGACAAGGCATTTTGGTCTGTTTTCAGGAAGCGAACCCAAAATATCTGAGCCTGCTGAACGTTATATTTTTACTACGTTTAGCTATGGCTGTAATCTTGGCCCAAATCAGATGGCTCGTCATTCCCAAGGTGCAGTGACTTCTCACATGATTTCTTATACAAACCGTCGCCATATTAGTGCTGCCAAAATTGAAGCGGCAATTCGGGATATTATCAATACGTACAATCGGTTTAGTTTACCATCTTGCTGGGGTACAGGGAAAAAGGCTGCTGCTGACGGAAGCAAGTTTGAGATATACGAGAATAATTTACACAGTGAGTATCACATCCGCTACGGTGGTTATGGTGGTATTGCTTATCACCATGTCTCTGATAAATATATTGCTTTGTTTACCCACTTTATCACCTGTGGTGTGTGGGAGGCTGTCTATATTTTGGATGGGTTGTTGAAAAATCTCTCAGATATTCAACCGGATACTTTGCACGCAGATACTCAAGGTCAATCTGGGCCTGTGTTTGCTATTTCCTACCTTCTTGGTATCAAATTGATGCCACGTATCCGTAACTGGAAGGATTTAACTTTTGTTCGCCCCAGCGTAGATGTTACCTACAAGCATATTGAACCGTTGTTTAAGGGCGTGGTCAATTGGAATTTAATCAAGACTCATTGGTATGACATGATACGTGTAGTACTGTCAATTAAGGCAGGTAAGGTGATGCCCTCGACGCTTCTACGTAAGTTGGGTAGTTATAGTAAGAAAAATCGACTTTATCAAGCTTTTCTTGAGTTGGGTAAGGTAGTACGGACTATGTTTTTACTCGACTATGTTTCTAATGTGGCTCTTCGCCATGAGATTACAGCGATAACCAATATTGTGGAGATGTACAATGCCTTTCTGGACTGGGTATTCTTCGGTAAGCTGGGAGCGATTACTGAAAATGATCCTATTGAGCAGGAAAAGCGGCTGAAGTATCTTGATTTGGTAGCAAGCGCAGTTATTTTGCAGAATACGGTTGATATGTCGTTGGCTATCCAAACGTTAATGTCACAGGGAGAATTGATTCCTATGCGACACCTTGCAGCAATGAGTCCATACATCACAAGACATATCAAAAGATACGGTGATTATGTGGTGAATTTACATAATATTCCCCAACCATTGGAAGCTGCTATTGATCTGCCACCAGAAATCTTTGAAACTTAGATATATCAAAGGTTTCCAGACCATCTTGCAGGTTTTTACACGTATCTCGGCTCAATACCGTTATGAGTTTGCAGCTGGTTTAAATGCTTGTTTGAATCAGATAAATCAACTGATAACGACGAGTACAGCTGATTTAGTCAACAAAGAAGACCTCGCAACATTGCAAAAGCTACAAGAAGAATATACAGCTGAACTGCAAACTGTACGGGGTCGAGTTGATGCTCTAGAAGCTCGTACCGCAACATTAGAATCACAGCAATTCTCGACAACTACGACACTGCGAGGAGAAGCAATTTTTGCCTTAGCTAGTGTGTTTGGCTCTGATAGAGCAATCAATACCGATGCTCAAAATGCTGGTAATACCAGACAAGGACTTAATGAAAATGCAATTTTAGCCGATCGCGTTCGCTTGAATTTTGATGCCAGCTTTACTGGTAAAGACCGCCTCAGAGTGAGGTTACAAGGGAGAAACATTACTTCATTTAACACAGGTGTGACTGGTACTAACCAAACTCGTTTAGGATTTGATGGCAATGAATCCAACAATGTTAGCATCTCAGCTCTGTATTACCGTTTCCCCATAGGTAACTCTACGATGGCCGCTATAGCTACTGAAGGGTTGGAATATATTGATGAAGTACCTCCCCTCAGCCGCAACTTTGATGCTAGTGGTTCAGGTGCGTTATCTCGTTTTGGACGTTATAACCCCATTTATCGGGCAGCAGAAGGGCCAGGTATCATCGTTAATCACAAGTTCAACAGTGCTTTAACTCTCACTGCTGGCTACGTTGTACCATCTGGTGTTGGTAACGATCCTAATAATGGTAGAGGTCTTTTTAATGGTGCTTACTCCGCATTAGGTCAAGTGACTTTTCAGCCCATCTCTCCATTGAGTTTGGCTTTTACTTATGTCAATGCTTATTACACTGATGGTAGTGGAGTCTCTGGTACAACTGGCACTGGTTTTGCCAATAACCCATTCAACGGTGCGCGCACTTCTGTGAATAACTATAGTTTGACTGCTAACTATAAATTCAGTCCAAAGTTTACCCTGACAGCTTGGGGAGGCTATACCAATGCCAAGGCTGAAAATACAGCCGTTGCTAGAAGTGATGCAGAGATTTGGAACTGGGCGGTTCAGCTAGGCTTTCCCGATTTGGGAAAGAAAGGAAACTTTGGTGGGATTGTGTTTGGTGCGCCACCTTACGTTGCTAGCAATCAATTTGTTAGTGGTGCTAATCGCCGCCGAGACGATGATGTCACCTATCATTTAGAGGCATTCTATAGATATAAGGTGAATGACAACATTGCTATTACCCCAGGATTGATATCCATCTTTAATCCTGAAGGTAACAGCAGTAACCCCAATATATATGTGGGAGTAGTGCGTACTACCTTTACTTTCTAAACCCATCTGCTGATGCGATCGCTTCTCTAATGATAGAGGCGATCGCAATGTGAAAACTCAAGCTAATCTGTGATTGCGTAGATAAGGATCAATAGGCTAGTTCAGCAAATAAAAACACTTTAATACCAATTTAATATGAAGCTGCATATAATGGAGAAAGCAAACTCGGTAAATTAAAATAACCATGAGCCGCCCTTTTAAGATTGAAATCGCAGAGAGCGAAGAAGAACTTAAAAAACGTCTACAAACAGTCAACGTAGGGAACCAGAAAGACAAACTTATGATGCTGTGGTGGATAAAAAGTGGTCAGGTTCAGGAGCAGCAAGACATTGGAAAACGCTTGGCGAAAGATACTTCAACGGTAACAAGGTGGATACAAAAGTATAGGTCAGGTGGGCTAGATGAATTATTAAAAATTAAAAAAGCACTATTGTGCAAAACGCAAAATTAACGAGCTTGCGATCGCAGGACTCTCCGAAGAGTTAAAAACAGGAACGCTCGATACTCCTGAAAGGAGTGGCTGCCGCCATCGCTCCAAATTTTTTCAGGCTTTCGCAAGATGCAGGGGGAGTCGGTTGTAAAAAATAAATTCCAACCACCACCAAGGGAAATATGAAAAGCAGCGATGCTCCAGGGGAGCCGCTACGCGTTCACGAAGTGACTCCGTTGCGTTAGCTTCCCGCAGGGTAGGAGTATCGCCATCTTAGTTTTGAGAACATATAAATTCTAATTTAGGTTAACTTAATATCTTGCACATTTACGTATACATACAGCAAAATCAAACATCTGGGCGATATAGCTACAGTACCTTTGTTTGCTTTTAACACTAAATTACTACTTTTAGCTTTATGCTGAGTATTTAATCTCACCATTTTTGCTTGGAAGATGTGAGGAGTATGTCAGTAGAAAATCCAAGTCCTTTAGAGATCGCACTCACCCTTTGGAGTATTGGCATTGTTTCCGAGCAGAACCTCATCGCTTGGGCTGATGCTCAGATTCTGGCGATTGAAAAACCTGCTGATGATTTACTGGAAATTGCCACTAAAGGTGCTAAAGTGTGCATCAAACAAGGGTTGATTGAAACGCTTCCAATTGCCCTTGGCTACTCAGAGGAATTTTTTATTCGAGCTTATTTGTTGGATATCGAATGCGATACTCCGCAGGAGTCACTTTGCGATCGCGCAACAAAATCTTTCATCGCTTGGGTTGCTCACAACTGCTGTGGGAGTACGGAAATACCTGAAGCTGTACTAGGGTATCATCTAGAACACTTATACTGTGATTGTGAGGATGTTGATGCGGCGATTTCCCTGCTACGGGCTGAACTTCCAAAAATCATGCCTCGTTGTGAATCCTTTGCTACTGTGTTTTTGGAGCAAGTCTCTGGGTTAGAGCTATGCATTTAACCGCCCATCAAACTGCAATGATTGAAGTTGCTAGGGAGATTCGTTTCGCGTTAGATCGCTTGAAATACCTCGATCCAGATGGAATGTGTTTGGCAATAGACTTAAATCCACCGCTTGGCTCAATGGCGATTCTAAAAGCATTGGAAATTCAGCTACCATTCGCCTATGCTGCTTTTTTGCTAGAGGTGGGAAATGGAGGGTGTTGGGATTGTGCCGAGCGCGACTGCTGGATGACAATTGATGAAATCATGCAACATAATTCTACCCAGTTATGGCACCAGTCACCGCCTGATTTCGTTAGTCAATTTCTGTCAACAGGAAAGCAATCTGATGCAGTCGAGTTACCCTATCTCCTGAAGATTAACGCGCTCCCTGGACTATTGCGAATTGGGTTGTATCCTCCAGAGCAAGAGACTTACGGGTTGTTTCTGACGCAAGAAGGACATGAAGTGAAAATTCAAATCTGCTTACAACCGTTGTTGACCTATGTTGTGATGGAACGCTATACACCGAAGCAATGGTTACAAATGCATCTCAATTTTTTAAATAATGAGATTTATGAAATTGAAAAATCTATCTCAATTTTGAATTCTCAGCAAAGTCCGTACCTTCTTTTCAAAGGATATTTCATGGGTTTATCCGAGGCTAGGTTGAAGCTGTTTATTGAAAATTGTCCCGCAATTGTTTTAGAGAGAAAACGAGAATTGCTGGATGAGAGATAAGCATGGAAAAACTTTTGTTCTAATTGATGGGTATACACTAGCGATCGCACAAAGCGATTCAGGTGTGTTATTCTCTGGTCGCCACAGTCGCAAAGCTATAACTAAATATGACGATTCGCTCCTGATTCAGTTTTTGGCACATCATGCCCATCATTTGGATGTTTTTTGATCCACCACTACCTCAACCTGACTTTCATCAGCTTTGCTTACAGCATTTTCAAAAAGCAAAATTGCAGTACCCGTATACAATTCCCTTTGAAGCCGATGGGAAGCAATATCAACTGGTGACAGGAAGTGTATATCACAATGAGATCGGCTTGTTGACGGTTTTAGAAATTACAATGCCGATAAATGCGAATACCTTATTTACCAACGTGAATGAGCCGACATACCTAGAGTTAGTTATCTGGGCTTCGCAGACATCCTGCTTACCTCCGGTTGAAGATTGGGAAATGTCTGTCGATTGGAGAGGACGAGAGGATGAGTTGGTAACTTTAGGAACAGATTCTTCCTTACCCCAAGCTGATTTTTTCTTGAATTGTGTAGCGTCTCACTTAGCAAGATTATGGCAAAATGGCGATCGCGCAGCGTTGAAAAAAGGATTGCTCCCTTTGCGAAGTTATTTCCCCAAAGAAACCTACTTTCTCTACTGTCGAGGTCAGATGCTACTATCCGGGGAACTGCGATTTCACTATGGGGAATGGTTTGATGGGGGCTTTCTCCGGCTTTTTCGGGCAGAACAAGGGGAGTCTTAACAATTCAAAATTCAAAATTCAAAATTCAAAATTCAAAATTAATGGCGATGGCTAGGAGGGCAAGCTACATGGATTGCAAAGCACTAATTTACGACGGGGTAAGGAAACAGGCGATCGCACCAATATACCCCCATTCTTTGATGAAGTGGGATATTTCCCAACAACCCCGGATAATTGGACAAATTGAGTTACCCTATGATTTTGAATCAGTACCAAGTATTGTTTTGTTACCTGATAAAGACAGGTTTGCGATCGCCCCCAGTAATGTTTCCTTAGAGCATGGGATAGAGATTCGTCGCTGGGATGATTTTTCCGTTTTGCAACGAGTTGACTTACCCCATGCACCCTATGAGGAGAATTCCGAGGAGGATGAGTATCATGGACATAGTAAATGTACTCATATTTCCTGGTTGGGATTAACACCTTGCCAGGGCTATTTATTGGTTGGTGAGGGTTGGGGGGATATTTATCTAGTTAATTTAGAAAGCGGTGAGCAAATTCGTTGGTTGCGTCGTTGGCGAGATTATAATGCTGCTTTTGCCATCGATCCACAAATGCAGTTTCTCATTGTTAATTCTGTAGACATGGATGAGTCCCATCAATTTTACAGAATTGACAGTATCCTTGAGGATAAATTGACCTATTTGGGTGAATATTCAGGTGGTGTGCGTTGTCATCGTGGTGGCTTGAGTTTTAGCCCAGATGGTCAGCGTCTGGCTTATACTGCATATCGATATCAAGGTGTTGATTTATTAAGTTTTCGGCTTGAACGCTCGATACTAAGCACTTTATCCCCGAAAACGCAGGAACTGCTCGATCAAGACTGGGACAAATCGGAGCAATATCGGGCGAAAATGTGGGGTCAATTCTTTCGGTTGTACCATGACCATGATGGATTAAATCCTTGGCAAAGTAATATCGTTTGGTTAGATAACAACAGGCTATTGTGTGGTGTAGGGCAAATTCTGGCAGTGCTGTCAGCTCAGACAGGGGAAATAATAAAAACCTATGACGTGGATGCAGTAGTTAATACTTTGGTGTTTGACTACAAATCTTTCCAAGCTATTGTTGCCACCAAGCAAGGGATAAAGGTGGTTGCGATCGCCTAATCAATGTAGCGGGAAAACCCATGATAACAAGTGAAGACATAACTGGCGGTGATTGAGATGGGTGTTTTCAAGGTGAGTAAATGTGGGAATATGTTCAATATCTGAATGCAGAGTTACTCGATCTCAAACTTTGGGGTGAAGGTTGTAGCCTGTATCAGATTCGCCAGATGGGTGATGATGAGATTTGCTTGATTCAAACAGATGATACTCCGCAGGAGTCGCTATGCGATCGCTGGCAAGTGGTTTATACCGAGCGTGGTGCGGTTCAACAACTGCTGTTTGAATTTACGGATGAGGCTGAAGCCTGTGAGTTTATGTATCGGGAGATAAAGAGAATCAAGCATCCCCATCTTGTGGGGCTATTTCCGACTGATGCAGAAGCAGAGCAATTATGTCAGGTGTTGACTCAGTTAGAAATTCAGTTCTCTCACGATCCGAAAAGGAGGGTGACGGTGTACGATCAAGACATTTTTACAGTGGAGCGTCATTTCGGTTGCCAATTACCCCTGCGAAAATGGTTGACCGTTCCCGAACGAATTCACGTCACCCTCGCTCGATTACGAAAATTCGATCCATACAATCGCTATGCCCAAATCACGACTAATCCCCCAATTGCGTCTGAAGCAAAGTTGAGCGCGTTAGAAGCACAACATGGAATTCGACTACCTGACATTTACAGAACGTTTTTGCTAGAAGTCTGCAATGGTGGTAATTGGGAACGACTAGGAAATTACTGGTCGGCTGAGGAAGTTATGGCAAACAATTCTGCCCAAGTATGGAATCAGCCTTTACCTGAGTTCCTCGCAAAGTTGAAAGCGGCAAAGTCGGGGGATTGGCTCAAAAATCCAGAAAGTCGGCAATATCCAGGGTTGTTACGAATTGTCGATTGGGATAATCCTGTGCGGGATTTGTTTCTCACCCAGGAAGGATACGAGGTTGAAATTCAGGGGGATTGGATTCGTTTTTGTGAGTTTTCTCCAGAACAATGGCTCAAGGATTTTCTGGATGATATTCAATATGGGTTATCTACAATTGAAGGATTGCTGGCTTTTCTTCGCTCTGGGGAATTAATTCGAGATTATCCATACTTTCATTCGGTGAATGTTGCCAGACTCCTTGCAGAAACTATCGGAATCAATATCGATCCTGAACTCACAAATGAGCAAGTGAAGATGAGCGATGAAATAGATTATAAAATCAACCAATGGCGAATTGAGAACATGGGTAAGATGCGGTACAACTTTGGCTTTAATGCAGAGCAAGCCGAACTGCGATGCTCCGTAGGAGCCGCTACGCGAACGCAACGAATTTTAGAAAGGTTGGAGTACATATATAATATATTGTATCCCTAAATGACCCATCATCTGGATCTATTTTTCCAGTGTGAGTGTGCTAGACCTGGCGTTCGCTGATTTTTAATTTTTTAATCTGAAAATTTAATTAACCTTTACAGACTTACAATCTAATCTCCGTCGGCTAATTTAAAAATGTGAAACTTGCGCGAAAATAATTATTTTTATGCAGTTGTAGCCACAGTTATATAATTTACGTACAACCACTCATGTCATTTTTTATTTTTCTAAAGTAAAAAATAAATATACATAAAAATGTTGGTGAAAATGGTTTTATAAAAGCTATGAAAAAAATACTTTTATTAGCGATGTTGTCTGCTATCCCAAGCATTATTTTTTCTAGCCCCTCTTGGGCTTCTGTTTATATCAAATATTCCAATAACGACTCGGACAAACATGTAATGAAAGTTCAGATGGATGGTTCAACGAAAGAAGTTACATTCAATGGTCGCACGACTGGAGCCACAACGATACAAGGTAGCGGTAGATCTGCTGTCATTGAAACATCTTGTGGAAAAGTCGAAGTCAAAGATGACTCTAAAATCGAAATCAAAGACGGCTGTATCAAAGTATTATAAACATCAATCTTTAAAATTACATTCATTATCCAAAATCATATTCATATGATGCAGCATCTGTTGTTTGAAATACCTGGATTATACGTTCTATTCTCTTCCTGATAAAAGCTAAATTTTCTTGTTATAAAGTATAGGAATGTAAACAAATCAATTCTTCTAAAATTTTAGGAACATCTTCTACTGAGACGACATTTAAATACCCATCATGAAAATGACTGATTAATTGTAATCCAAGATACTTGCAAGCAGGCAACCAAAATTGGTAAAATATTTCGCTAGTTGCTACAGGAATCACCTCATAATTCCCAGTAGTAATTTGGAGAATTCCCATCTCTATTGTCATCTCATTATCTCGTAATATTTCAGACTCAAAGCTATTAAAAATTATATAATTACTGGGTTGGTTGCCAAATATATTTACCAGTGCGGTCAATATATCCAGATGCTTCTCCAACTTGCACTTCTGCTAACCCATTAGAGAAGGAATAAGCTCTATCAAACTGTGGTGCGATCGCTAATTTTCCAGTGCGGTCAATATATCCCCATTTACCTCCAATTTGTACATCTGCTAATCCCTCGGAGAAATAACCAATTTTATCAAACTTTGGTTCAATCACTAGTTTCCCTGTACGGTCAATATATCCCGATTTTCCGCCAACTATTACTTGCGCTAACCCATTCTCAAAAAGCCAAGTCATATCAAATTGGGGTTTAATGACTAATTTACCAGTGCGGTCAATATATCCCGATTTTTTGCTAATTTGAACTGCTGCTAAATCCTCAAAAAATGACCAAGCGCTGTCAAACTGGGGTTTAATGATTAATTTGCCTTTTGGATTAATAAATCCCCATTTTTTACCAACTTGTACTACTGCTAAACCCTTAGAAAATGACCAAGCAGTATCAAACTGAGGTTTAATTACTAATTTACCTTTATTATCAATAAATCCCCACTTTTTACCAATTTGAACTGCTGCCAAACTCTCAAAGAATGACCAAGCGCTGTCAAATTGAGGTTTGATGACTAATTTACCCTTATTATCAACGAATCCCCATTGTTTACCGATAGCAACTAAAGCAAAACCATTGATCAAATATTCAAGATTATCAAACTGTGGTTTAGCCACAAACTTACTACTACTGTCTATAATTCCCCACTTTTTACCAACTTTGACTCTAGCAAAACCATTCAAAAAGCGATCGCAATTATCAAACTGTGGCTTGATGACCAATTTACCTGTGTGGTCAATATATCCCCATTTCTCACCTACTTGAACTTGAGCTAATCCCTCATAAAACGACGAAGCATAATCAAACTGGGGTTGAACGATTAATTTCCCAGTGCGATCAATATATCCAGATTTTCCGTTAATTTTCACCTTCCATAACTGGGGTAATGAATTCTCCTTTGTAGACTTAACTGTGATAGAAGATATTGATTGATGAGTATCACTAGATATAGATGGTGTTGAAAACAATGTTATCCCAGTTATCGCTACTAGCAAAATCAAGGGATGGTGAATATGAGATTTCATATTTGTGACTGAATAAGTAGTAATGTCACTTATCCATAGCTCAAAACTAGCTAAATTGTCATCCCTAAAAATCATCGGATACACGAAACCAATACCAATCACCGTACAAGTAAAATACTTGGTAATTAGCAGCACCAAATGGACTTCCTTCACGATTAGGTCGATGGACAAAACCATAGGATATGACATCAGGACTTAGAGCATCACCACCCCAGAACACACGAAAATATACACCACCACGAGAATCCATAGCATATTCATCAACTTCATATAAACCGAGTTTGCGGTTTAATGTGATTTTTCCTTTTGCAGAAATAGGAAGTTCCCGAACTTGTTCAAATGCCTGTTGCGATACTATAAATGCTAAACGACGGGGAATGTAGAATTTGAGCAGAACATAACAAACTAAAACTATACCTGCAATGATAGTAACTTCTCTCCAGGGTATAAAAGTGTGCCAGGGAAGCCTAATACTTTGCAAATCCCGTCTTCCTAAAGTTTTCAACCCCCAGAAGAGAATTGCCAATACTGCAAATATTGGTACACAAACAATTGATACCAGCATGACTGGAAAAAAGAAACTATTTAATGCACCAGGATAAATACTGATAATTAGAATTGCGACACAAATAAATAAGGTTATATATATTGCTATTTTGCTAAATATTTTCATAGAACAAGTCATTCATATTTAAAAAATTCATTTTTAGTAAACATTAAATTTTTGTGATATTTCTCCTGAGTTACTATTAGGTTTACTTTGTTTGGGTTCCCAGTTAAAATCATGAGGACAATCGCATTCTTGAGCTTGGTTGCAGTTAATTACCATCATGCTAAAGCAAAAATTTAGGAGAGTCCCGTTGTCAAATTTTACTTGTAAATTGCCTGGACTACGAAAACCAGCACCACCATAACCAATAATTTGATACTTAGAACTTAAGTTTGATACATTAAAGAAATATGGTTTAGGGCTGAAGCTAGAATCACCCTTTAAATCATTTAAACAAAAGGCTTTTGTGATATACCTTTGTGCGATAATTTCTGCTTCTTTTGCAGATGGATCGCCAATTGCACTTATAAAATTATCGGAGATTTTGGTGATTTTATTAGCTTGAGTACAGTCAACTATATAGGTTATTGGAAAAGCAATACGTAATAAATGATATGTCAAACCTAGTGATAGAATTATAATAATTGAGATTTGAATAAGTTTTTTCATTGATGCCAAGGGATAGTGCTGTCCTAACTTTGTGTTGCTGATAGATAAAGTTTGTTCACGAAGTGCTACAGATGATGGTAAGCAAGCTGAATTGTGTATATCCTTCCAAAGAAGACTCTGACAACATCTGGGGTGTATCTGAAACATCCAAACTTACCAATTTATAACGCTTTTTATCAAATTTTAAAGTAATTGCCTCTTGCTTACTCGGATCGTAAATTAGAGTTTTGCAGTTCATCTTGGAATAAATTCGCCAGTTTTTAAGTTAATTTTAATCGTAGATGCTGTTGAATTTCGGTTTGCTTCCAAGGGAATCGTTACCCACTCACCAATGCGATCGGGTGAACCAAAAAGACAATCACAATTAAACTTTGCAATTACAAAAGGAGTAAAACCAAGTCTAAATTTTAATTCCCCGTGGTATGTGTCACATCCTGTAGAAGTATCTGGTGGAGAACATGTATAGTTGTATAAATATACCGTGGTAGGATATTCTTTAGATGTCACAGTTTCAATGTTTGGATCATCAAAAGCAGACGATATCAAAACGATAAATGAGACCAACAAAACTAGCACACTCGATAATAATAAATATAGAGAAATAAAAGTTCGCTTTTTTACAAATGGTAAATATTGAGGCTTTTTAAATAATAAAAACCCAAAAACAAAACTAAGTAACCATGTAATTAGAGAAAATCCCAATTTAACATCTTCCAAAGTTGGAATAATTGGTAAAAATATAATTACAACTGCAATAAATGGGGTAATCAAAAACAGTAGAAAATTAAAATTTCGATGATACATTATCTTACATTTACTAAAATTATTAGCGTAACAGCCACCGCCCTCGCGTCCACTTTCAGGTATGTTTAGGTGCTAACTGCCATGTTTTTTCGACTTACTCACCATGAAAACTAAGCCAGAGGTAACAATTTGATAAGGAATGAGCAAAACTGCCCCAATCATAGCTTTCAAAGTCCACCCAATGCCCATTATCGATCGATAAAGTTGTATAGCTTCGTCTCTGAATTCAGGATCAATCTTTCTGAGTCGATCTTCGTCTGACCAGCCATTAAAATCAAAACCCAGATAATCAAGCCGCATCTGGGCATATAAATCTGGTAAATATGCCAACAAAGTAACTAGAAGTACGCACGTCATAAAAGATAGAAAACTGCTTAATAGCAAACTAGTCACATAACCCTTCTGCCTTAACAGAAAAGGTATTGCAAATGGCGTTATCAAAATTATCGCCAGAATCAAAAAATAAATTCCCGAAGATATATACTGCATTTTTACCAAAAGCGATTCTCTTTCCCAGAGGCTGAGTCGCAAGCGACACGCTACGCGTTTACGCAGTATAGCGAAGCTAACGCCAACGCATAACATCTCCAAAAGGGAAATTGCTTAACACAATCCCACCAATACAAAATAACCACCCCGAAGCAAGGCTTCGGGTTAACCAATAATATTTTTAACTCAGTACACATCCTCAGTTCCACTGAAGTAATAAAACGGCAAGTTTTTACGAATCACTAACTCTACTAGCATTACACCCAGTGGTTCATATTCGTAGTAATATCTAACTTGACTATTGGTTCCAGGAAATGGTGGTTGAGCGCAGGCTGCACCAGGAGAACCGCAAGTTACCTTCACAGGTATAAGTAAAATTCCTACTCCTAATACAAGTATCAATTGTTTCATTGCAACCGTTTACTCATATTGTTTTTAATGTGTTCAAAATTACTATACATATTCTGCTCGCGTAGTTTTATATACTATAAGCTAGAAGACTCCCGCTACATTGCGGAGCAATTAGCGGGGGAGGATGTCAAATGGATAATGTTTAAGTCGCTCGCCTATAAAAATTGGTTATTTTCAGATGGTAGTAGACAGAGCAGTAGTTTCAGTGGTGCAGGGGAGATAACGGTAGTGTGGAGATACATTTTCTTAGCTCTTAAACATCTCCTGTCTACTGGTTTATCAAATCCTTAGTATCTACAATTATGTGCGACTTTGACAAAGGCTTCATTTTATGCACTTGCAAGGACAAAGAAAAACCCATTGTGCATAACAAAAATTCGAGGCGATACAAACAGGAGCAAGCAACGACTCCCAAGGTGTATCGATGGTATTTATCTACATTTAAAAGATATAAAAGCGACGACGAGCCACTGATGGAAGGGCTATACGAATTTCCTGCGGCGGATATAGGCAAGGGACTAACGGACGATTGGGTTTTGCTCAATCTCAATGACAGAAATTGCTTTGATGTTGACTATACACCCCAAGAGGGTGATAACCTTGTCATCCAAGATGCTCATAAGAAATGGATTTATCTATCTTTTATTTTCCAAAATGGAGCCTGGGAAAAAGGACATTACAATCCATTTGATATTATCCAAACTTTAACCATGAACGGAGAAGTAAAACAAATATTTTCCTATTGACATCGACGCATATCTAGCAATCCTAAATAATTCATAATAAAACACCAAATTCATGCAGCTTAGGGAAGTCAAAAATTTGGCAGTTAAGCGACAACTCAAATAAAACCTTGACAATAGAGAAGTAATGACAGAAGAAATAAAACTCTGAAATCAGTCTTTTCCCTGATAAACAAATATCTTCTACAGGGTTCTGTTGGAGTGCATTTGGAGCAAATCTTTCTAGTTGATTTATTAAGTAAATATTAACTTGTAGTGGTAGTTATAGTTTAACTCAAGGCTAGCAGATAAAAATGTATAAATATACTTGGACTATTCTCTGTTTAATCATAATAAATGGTCTATTCGACTCGGATATTCAAAAAGTACAAGCATCTAGTCTTTTTGTTAGACAAAATAAATTAACCAGTCAATCTTCAAAACCTAAACCTGTGACAAGCCCACTATTTCGTATTGTTAAAAATGGCAAGTATGGTTTTATTGACAAAACTGGTAAAATAGTTATCGAGCCGCAGTTTGATTTAGCTTGGAGCTTTATCGACGAGCGAGCGCAGATTAAAATTAATGATAAATATGGGTATATCGAACCTACTGGCAAACTGATTATACCTCCACAATTTCGTTTAGCTTTTGCGTTCTCTAATAAACTCGCCTTAGTTGTAGTTGAAGATAAATATGGCTACATTAATACCAATGGGAAATTAGTAATTCCACCTCAATTTGAGGAAGCTTTAGCTTTTAAGAATGGGTTAGCAGCAGTGAAGATAGATGAGAAGTGGGGTTATATAGACTTGAGCGGTAAATTAGTCATTCAGCCGCAGTATGAACAAGCGCTACATTTTAACGAAGGATTAGCAGCAGTAAAAATTAATAATAGATGGGGCTATATAAATTCTCAAGGACATATAGTTATACAACCCAAGTTTGAAGAAATCTTAGGATTTTCACAAGGATTGGCAGCAGTAAAAATTGGTGATAAATATGGTTATATTAATCAATCTGGTCAAATTGTTATTTTACCAAAATTTGATGAGGCTTGGGAATTTACTGAAAATTTAGCAGTAGTAAAAAGCGGTAATAAATGGGGTTATATTAATCCTAGCGGAGAGAGGGTTATTGCTCCTAAATTTGATATGGTAACCTCATTTTCTGAAGGATTAGCTGCTGTCAAAGTTGATAATAAATATGGCTATATTGATACTCAAGGTAAAATAGTAATTCAGCCACAATTTGATTTGGCTCTGAGTTTTAAAAATGAACTGGCTTTAGTATATCTTGATGGCAAGGCTGGCTATATCAATAAAACCGGAGAGTTTATTTGGACTCCCAGTAATTACTATTACTAAACGACGAGTTTTAATTGCGATTAGTAGTGCTTGTCCTTATAAAGAGAGTTTTGCAACGGTTTATAAGTGTTTATCTCAACTACCTTGTCTTGACTAAAAATGGTCTAATTTAATTAACAAGTAATAACTGAATTATGGTTTTTAATAACTAATTTTTTGGGTTATCTTACTTGATTTAACCCATCAATTGCCATGTCAATTTTTATCACTAAAATTTTTTCGCTTCAGTATTAAGCACTACTAACGTATTTTATCTATCTTCAGGTGCTTCGGCTTTCACCTGAAAATACTCAGGCTGTGAAGGTATTTTGATAATGTATTAATTAAACCATCTTCAATTTGGCTAAACTAAGCGTTTTTTTCCGACTTGTGAGAAATCCGGGTTTACAGTGCCTAAGCTATCTGAGGGTTTTTTTCAACTTCAAATGATTGTTAATAATCTGACTTGCTCAATTTTTCAAAACTTCAATATCCCTTATTTCTATTTTTCCTCTGCCTAGAGTGACAAAAGAGGGTTAGTTCAGGGAATAAGGAAGCTTGATTTTGCAGAATTTCAGTAGACCTAAAAGTTCTGCGATCGCTAAAGAATGGTAGTGTATGATACCGTTTTTTGGAAATGCACAAAAGGTGATTGTGAGATGTGAGTAATAAGATTCACTTATAGATAAACCCCAAAAATCAACCAGATGGTAAACAAACTTCGCAGGCTACCCCATAGTTGCGGTCTACTGTTTGACGTAAAAATTCAAGCATTTGTTTGAGGGTAAATAGATGAGAAAGAACTTGTCTAGAGCTTCTTTTCAAACGGCTAAGATAATGCCATACTAGATAAATCCAAATATTAATAATTAAAAATGATAAAGCTACAAATAAAAGTCGAATAGTAGGATTTTTAATAGTAGTTTTAATTCGACACTGGTTTTTCATCCGATAGCTACTCTCAATCCCAAAACGGAGACGGTAGTCATCATGTATAGAATGTAATGACAGCTTAACTTTATAAATAGCATAAATAAAAAACTCCCGACCATGCGCTCGTCTTTTACCATTTTTATATGTACAAACTATCCACACATTAAAAGTGACTGAGCCATACTTATCGCTGTTTAAAGTATAACTGGTCTTGTAACTACGCCGCCCTCTAATCAATTGTCTAGTCCCGCCATGTTTGCCTCGAATAATTACTGGCATTTCAAAGGGAATGTCGAGAGCTTGCAACCATCTGATGACTGGGACACAGAAGAATTCTCGGTCTAAATACAATCGTTCTACTTTCAGATTTAAAGGTTCAATTAGTGCTAAAAGATAAGTGATAATTGCTGCCGCGCGTATTTTGTTGTTGAACAGCTTTAATAGCTAAAGTGACTCGTTTATTCTTCTTAATTACATAAACAGTAGCGTAAGCATAAAAAGAACAAGTGCCACTTTTAGCTTGACTTCTATAAATATATGGTGCTTCTAATGGTGATGGCTCACCATAATAAGGAATCAAGTTAAAATCGATGGCAATTTTTTGTTGACCTTCTCGGATTGCATCTGGTAAGCGGCTTTGAAGTGCGGTATTTAAATCTAATTCCAGAGAGTTCAAGTCGGAATATTTTTCTAAATGATAACGAATATCGTTACTTGTGGGAACATTTTTTAATACTTTACTCGTGTTTTCTATGCTATCTCTTTGGGTAGCTGCCCTAATTAAAATTTCAAATATATTTTGTTGCTCACACTTACCCTGAGTCTGGATTGGAATGTTTTCAGTTAAACAGTTCACTACTTGGTTCAAGGTTTTACTATCAGTTAAAACCGGCATATTTGCAGTCATAGTCAAATAAATAATCTTTTAAGTCAAAAATTTTGCTTCTTCACTCCAATACTTTACAAAAATTCTAAGACACAGCACCAGAACATACTTCTCCTGCGAGAACTATCCTTAACTTTTTGGCTAATTTATTAGTTTTACTTATATTATATTTACAGATGACTTTTTGAAAAAGCGTATCAAAAATTACAGTTTTTTAGGCAACAATAAGATGTGCATCTATCGATCACAGAGCGATCGCAGAACTTTTAGGTCTACTGAATTTGTATTAGGAATGTGGATTAAAGTAGGGTGTCGTTAGCGAAGCGTAACGCACCATTAAATATTCTTAACTTTGAATAAATTTAGTAAAAATTATTTCTGCTGCTTCTCGCAAGCGATCGCTATTTCCTAGTAATAGTTCGGCATGGATGAATAGCGGGTCTGCAATTTGTTTTTGTTGTGCTTCTAATCGGCTGTAATAGTTTGTATAATTATGAATATTTGCATTTTGATTAACCTGTTCAAAGTTTTGTAAAAAAGTAATATTTCCTTCTGGATTGGGTTTGAGTTTCAGTTTTGCAGCAATTGCGCGATAATTCGCTTGGGGATGAATATGTAAAATTGCGCTAGTAGGAATCAGATAAGATGTTGCGATCGCTGCACCAAGTTCCCCAGCGATTAAAAAATCATATTCGGCTGCTTGTTGAGTAATTTTGTTAGCAATTTCTGTAAATTTACCTGAAAAAACATAGCTAAAACTACCCAATAACAATTTTGGACGTAAACTTTCCGCATAGCCCATTTCCCAGCGTTCCAGGAGTTTTGTATAGTTGCTAATCCGATATTTTCCTTCTGGTTGTTTTTGTAAGTATCCTAATTTGGATAAGTTAGTTAATGTTTTCTTGGTAGTAGCTAATGTCACTCCCGCAGCTTCTGATAAATATTTTTGGGAATCTTTTAATATCTGGGGACATTTGAGCAAAATATAAATAACTTGTAGGCTATTTGCTGTGATTTGGATTAAAGAAGTTTGTTTTTCTTTGATTTATCGTTGACCGCGAATTAAAATATAGACTGCGGGATTATTAAGATAAACATTAACAGCAGCATCAATAAATTCAATCTGGTTTTTAATTAGTTTTTCAATAACTGGTTCGGATAGGTAATTTGTGATTAATACTAATTCTTCGTTTTGCTTCTGTTTATGTAGTTGAAAATAGGCAATTACTAAATCCGCAGTTTTCGCTGTGATATCAGGCTGAATTGTATAGCTGTATTTAATTGATTTTAAGGGACTATGAATTTGAATTATACCGTTTTTATCCGTGTTGATTTGAGTGGGAAGCAGTGGTTTGTAATCAACTTTAATATTTGGTAATGTCTGGAGATTATCTAGACATTGTTGTAATAATTTATCTTCATGTTTCATGCCATTTGTTGAGGTTGTAAAATTTGGCGATCGCAGAAATTATAAAACAAACAAAAACTTAATAATAAGTGCAGTGTGTATAAAAAATAATAAATCTTACTCGTTGTTATCATCGAATAATTGTTCAGGATCGCGTAACCTATCCTGTGAACCATGACGAACCCTATGAATACGAACAATGCCGCTATTTTCGTAAGGATTCAGGTGGCAGAGTATTGACAAAGGGATCGCTTGAGGAGGAGTATCACAGATATGAACCAAAACCTGCCTCAAGATTTAGACCGGGAAAGCTTGAACCAGTTATCGAAACAAGAACTGGTAGAGATAATCATTGAGCAGAGCAAGGTAATAGGTGAATTACAGAAAACAGTATTAGAACTACAGCAAGAAATAGAACGTTTAAAAGTCAGCAGAGATTTAGACAGCAAAACCTCATCTAAGCCGCCATCAGGGGACATCCTCAAAAAGAGTGAAAACAAAAAAGCAGCACCGCAAGAAGAATCAAATCATCCCAAAAGAAAGCCAGGTGGGCAACCAGGGCATCAAGGTAAGACCCGTAAGGGTTTTGGTAGAGTAGATCGTTGTGAAATCTTACGTCCAAGTGATTGTGTCTGTTGTGGTCAAAAAGCGTTTGCGGCTGTGGCAGTAAAAGTAGAAAAACAGTCTGTAGCGCAACTAGTGGAGCGTCCCATTGAAATAGTTGAGTATCAACGCCATACGTGCCAGTGTGAGTACTGTGGCAATATACAAACAGCCTCCTGGTCACAAGATATCATCCCAGGACAGGATTTAGGGATTTCTTTACAGGCATTTTTAGGATGGGCAAATAATTATGCACATATGCCCTATGAAAAACAGCAAGAAATGTTGTGGGAGTTAGGTCAAATTGAAATTGGGCTGGGAACTTTAGTCACCACAAATGAACGAATTCAAACAGCGATTCAACCAAGCATTACTGAGTTAAGTAATTGGGTAAAACAGACACAACCTAACATTCATGTGGATGAAACACCTTGGTCTGTCAAGGGAGTTAAAGAATGGTTGTGGGTAGTTGCCAATTCTGAGTTTTGCCTGTTTACTGCTGCTGACACTCGTTCCAGAGCAGAACTAGAAGCCATTTTAGGGGCTAAATATACAGGGGTAATCAGCAGCGATGATTTTAGTGTTTACAATGGCTATGCGGTGCCTGAGCAGCAGAAATGTTTGGCTCATCTACGCCGTCACTTCAAAAAACTAATTCAACTTCCAGGTCTTCACAACCAAGCTATTGGTGAAGCATTTGTGGATTTAATTGATGAAGCTTTTGGAAATTATGCCCAATGGTTTGAGACTCTTGACTGCGCCAGTTATAACGATTGGGTCAATCAATTCAAATCTAAATTGCAACAAACACTTGATGACTGGATTAACTTAGCCGGAGCTACAGCAGGAAACCTTTTACGTTCCTTGCGCGATAAAGCCTCCCAATGGTGGTATTTCCTTGACAACCCTGAAGTTCCTCCTGATAACAATCAAGCCGAGCGATCGCTGCGTTTGGCTGTGACAAAACGTAAAGTTAGTGGTGGTTCCCGTTCGATGGAGCGGTTTCAACATACTGCCAATTTGTTGACGGTGGTTCAAACCTGTCGTCGTCAAAGTCTGTCTGTTATTGATTTTTTTGTACAAGCACTAATTGCTGACTCTATTAATTCTCAGTCTCGCCCTTCTCTAGTTCCTCAATTTTAGACCTGAATCCTTACGAAATCAAAATGACTCAATATTGCTGATAAATATTCATCAGTCTATTAAAATGCAAAAAATTAGCAATTTTTCATTGATCGAAAATTGCCATGAATTTGCACTAATTTAAAAAACTTTATCTTGTTTTAAACATACTTAAACATACATCGTACTTTATGTTGATAGATTTACCGTATTTAAGACAATATTGATAACCTACCTCTTAAGCAAAAATAAGTCAAGAACCTAGTTGGCTAGCATTAATACTAGTTATGTTGTTATTGTTGACAAATGCTCAACTATTGTGATATGGATGCTTTCTTCTGCCAAGGTTTCTCCTAAAAGCAGCGCTTTTAAATGTTGTTACACATTGTAAGAAAGCGTTAGTGATATGCCATCTCATCTTTAAAAACTTATAGGCGATCGCATTTCAGCGCGTAAATATTATCAAGCAATTTTGCCAGGGATTTCATATTAGAAAATATATGATTTTTGTCCTCTGCTTCTTCACTAGAATATTTCAGAGCATAGATTCCGGCTGAATGTGCGGCTTGAATTCCGACATCACTATCTTCAATCACAACACAATACTCCGGTGGAAATCCCATTTTATTGGCTGCGTATAAGAATAAACCTGGGTCGGGTTTCCAAGAGCCTATCTCATAAGAACTAAACAAGCGCTCATCAAAATAATGCAATAATTTTGTGACATTTAAAGCTTTACGAATTTTTGCTATAGGGGCACTTGAAGCAATACAGAAAGGGTATTCCAAAGTTTTGAGCATCTCTGAAACGCCTGGGATTGGCTGCAAGTTAAATTCAAATAATTCATTCACCCTTTGACGATATGTTGCTTCAAAATCTATCGGCAGCTTTACGCCATATCTTATTTCTATATCCGCTAAAATTAAAGCTAACTTTCTGCCACGATATCGATAAATAAGACTGTCAATTGATTCGTCGATAAAAGGTAGCAAATCGATAAATGCTTGGTTACAAAGCTTCTCACTATCAACTAATGTTCCATCTAAATCAAAAATGATACAAAGATGCTTCATTTATGAAAAACGACAAAAGAAATTATTCCGTTTCAAATTGTTGACGGTTAACAGTTAACAGTCAACCGTCAACAGTGAACTAACTTTGATAAGGGCGTGGTAGTTGGCGCAATTTATGAGCAGTATCTAATTCACTGTTATTTTTTCTGCCATATCCCCAACCTAAAATGCGGCGATATTCACCCATAATCCCACTTTCAATTAAATCATCCTCGTTGACTGCAACATTAGTATGAGATTGGGGTGCAACATAAAGCGCATCTGCTGGACAGTATGCTTCACACATAAAACAAGTTTGACAATCTTCCTGACGCGCGATCGCAGGTGGTTGGTTAGGAACTGCGTCAAAGACATTGGTAGGGCAAACTTGAACGCAGACATTACAATTAATGCAGAGTTGATGGCTGACAAGCTCGATCATGATACTGAAGCTGTAGTTTGAGTTGTTAATACTGGTGCTGTCGTAGTCTCATCTTTAATCCAATCCCGTCTTACCCACAGCTTATCTAAACCGCCAGTAGCTTGATAATAACGCTGATTGGGATCGGTTTCGGGATAATCTATGCGAATATGTTCGCTGCGGCTTTCTGTGCGATGTAAAGCGCTAAAATATCCCCATCTTGCTACAGCCGTCAGCGCAGCAGCTCGTCGAGAAAATTCGATATCGCGCACAGTATCTTGTTTTGGATTCCCTTGTACTTGCTGCCACAATGTTTCTAATTTGGCGAGAGAATCCAGAAGTTTCTGCTCAGAACGCAAATAATTCTTCTCTAAGGGGAATACCTCCGCTTGAACACCGCGCACGATCGCCTGACTATCGAATGTTTCAGAGGTGGAGGATTGGGAACGCATTCCCGCTTGTCCAGTAGGATACACAACTCTTTCATGAGCGTGATCGCCTAAACTTTTTGCAAAGGCGGCTGCACCTTCTCCCGCCCATTGTCCTGTAGAGATTGCCCAAGCAGCATTAGGGCCACCACCCCCAGAAGCTAAACCGGCTAAAAATTCTCGTGATGCAGCATCACCTGCGGCGTATAGTCCAGGTACTTTTGTCCCGCAACTATCATTGATAATCCGAATTCCACCAGTACCCCGAACTGTACCTTCTAAAATCAGGGTTACAGGTACTCGTTCTGTATAGGGGTCAATACCAGCTTTTTTATAAGGTAAATAAGCGATGAAATGGGACTTCTCAATTACTGCTTTAACTTCAGGTGTGGCTCGATCCAAACGAGCATAAACAGGGCCTTTTAAGAGGGCATTGGGAAGGAATGCGGGATCGCGACGACCATTGATATAACCACCTAAATCGTTACCTGCTTCATCGCTGTAACTAGCCCAGCCAAAAGGAACTCCCCTTGTAACTGTGGCATTAAAAGCTGTCGAGATAGCGTAGTGATTGGAGGCTTCCATACTGGAGAGTTCGCCGCCAGCTTCCACCGCCATCAATAGCCCATCACCTGTATTGGTATTGCAACCTAAAGCTTTACTCAAGTATGCACAACCGCCATTTGCTAGAACTACTGCACCAGCGCGAACGGTATAGGTACGATTATTTTGTCGCTGTACGCCTCTAGCGCCAGCTACAGAGCCATCCTCAGCTAATAGCAGTTCTAAAGCGGGGCTTTGGTCAAGAATTTGCACGCCCACACGTAACAGGTGTTTGCGGAGTACTCGCATATATTCCGGGCCATAATAACTTTGGCGCACGGATTCCCCATTTTCTTTAGGGAAACGATAACCCCAATCTTCCACTAAGGGCAAACTTAGCCAAGTTTTTTCAATGACACGTTCAATCCAACGTAAGTTAGCGAGGTTTTTTCCAATGCGGTAACGCTCGGATACAACTTTATCCCAATTTTCTGGAGAAGGGGCCATGATGCCATTACCGCTGGCTGCTGCTGCACCGCTTGTACCCAGAAAACCTTTATCTGCAATGATGACTTTCACACCTTGGGCGGCTGCTGCTGATGCGGCCCATGCTGCGGCGGGCCCCCCACCGATTACCAGTACATCGGCGGTTAGTTGGAGTTCTGTTTCGCTATCGACTGTGAGCAATTGTTTTTCCTCCTTGTTGGTATTTGCACCCTCTTTGGGGAATTCAAAATTAATAACCCCGCAGATGAGTCTGGGGGGTTGAATTTATGTTGTTTGGTAGATTGCGACAGTTATTGATAAACATAAGATTTCAGATATTATGATATCCTAATTATTAGGTTTTCAAAATTAAATATTGCAAATTAATCTCTTATCTCTGTGTTCTCTGCGTCTCTGTGGTTAGATAAATTATTTTTAAACCGCAGAGAGCGCAGAGGCGCAGAGAAAAAACATATTAGACCTCTTGCAAAAGTCCTAATTTTCGCGTTCTTCTTTGCGCCTTTGCGCCTACTCTGCGAGAACGGCTTCGCCGAATGCGTGAGCCTTTCAAATGATTAATCAACAACGCCAAAATATTTATGCAAGAAGTCTAATTTATGACTCACCTGGAAATGGGTGGTTTTAGAGAGGAAGAAGAGAAATCGTAAGTAAAGAGGCGATCGCAATATTTGGCGATCGCCTCTGCAGATTGCAAAAGACCCAAAACCTATTGTTTTACAACCAATTCAGGATTAGTAATCGAAATCGCCACCTAAGCCACCGCCACCGGGTGCAGCAGGTGCAGCATCCTTGGGTTCTGGCTTGTCAACGACAATGGCTTCGGTGGTTAATACCATACCTGCAATTGACGCAGCATTCTGTACGGCGGAACGGGTTACTTTGGCGGGATCAACAATCCCAGCTTCAAACAAATCTACAAAGTCACCGGTGGTTGCATCATAACCAACGTTGAATTCTTTCTCTTTGACTCGTTCTGCAATTACTGCACCGTTTTGACCGGCATTTTCAGCAATCCTCTTTAAAGGTGCAGACAGTGCGCGAGATACAATCAATGCGCCTGTTAATTCTTCATTCACTAGGTTAGACTTTGCCCATTCTTCTAAGCCAGGTGCTAGATGTGCCAATGTCGTACCACCACCAGGAACGATACCCTCTTCCACAGCAGCTTTAGTGGCGTTGATCGCATCTTCCAGGCGTAGTTTACGGTCTTTGAGTTCTGTTTCTGTCGCAGCACCTACCTTAACGACTGCAACCCCACCTGCCAGTTTTGCTAAACGTTCTTGCAGTTTTTCTTTATCGTAGGAAGATTCTGTTTCTTCAATTTGGCGGCGGATTTGTTCTACCCGTGCTTTTACAGCTTGCTCGTTACCTTCAGCTACGAGGGTGGTGCTATCTTTGGTGATGGTGATGCGGCGGGCTTTACCGAGTTGGTCAATTTTAGTAGCATCTAGTCTTAGACCAGCATCTTCGGTAATTAACTGTCCGCCTGTGAGGATAGCAATGTCTTCTAAGATGGCTTTGCGGCGATCGCCAAATCCAGGTGCTTTGACAGCCGCTACATTTAACACGCCACGCAAACGGTTAACAACTAAGGTTGCTAAAGCTTCTTTTTCAATATCTTCGGCAATAATTACCAAAGGACGACCAGCACGGGCTACTTGCTCAAGTACGGGTACGAGGTCTTGTACCAATGCGATTTTCTTATCGGTTAACAGCAAGAAAGGCTCATCGAATACAGCTTCTAAGCGCTCGGCATCGGTGGCAAAATAGGGAGAAATATAACCCTTGTCGAAGTTCAAGCCTTCTGTAACTTCTAGTTCGGTAGTGACTGACTTACCTTCTTCTAAGGAAATTACGCCTTCACGACCAACTTTATCTAAGGCTTCTGCAATTAAAGCACCTACAACTTCATCGTTACCGGCAGAGATTGCCGCAACTTGTGCGATCGCTTTAGAATCTTCCACAGGACGCGCGTGTTCTTTAATCTTGTCCACGAGAAAACCTGTGGCTTTGTCGATACCGCGTTTGATTTCGATGGCATTCGCACCAGCAGCTACGTTCCGCAAACCTTCTTTGACAATGGCGTGAGCCAATACAGTTGCAGTTGTAGTACCATCTCCAGCAGCATCGTTAGTTTTAGAAGCAGCTTGGCGAATTAGAGATACACCTGTGTTTTCCACGTGATCTTCTAATTCAATTTCTTTAGCGATGGTAACGCCATCATTCACGATTTGCGGCGCGCCAAATTTCTTTTCTAAAACAACGTTACGACCTTTGGGGCCAAGAGTAACTGCTACTGCTTCAGCGAGAATATCAATTCCTTTTTCCAAGGCACGACGAGCATTTTCGTTGTAAATGATGCGTTTAGCCATAGTGATGCAAGTTCTCTCTAAATATTGTGTAAGTGAATCAATTTTGTTGACTGTTGATGGTTGACTGTTAACTGTCAACAAGAATAATGTGCAAATGTTTAAACGGATAACTAATACCAATTCTCCAAAATTCAGTAACAGATGCCAACTTAGCCCTGTTTTGTCACTCTGGCAGTAGTATAATAAGGTAAAAATGCTAGAACCAAGACACAGAGCATGGTACAGCCCCGTCCAGCCGCACCAACAGTCAAATTTGTGGACGAATATTGCCAGTGGTATAAAAGTCTGTTTCCAGATGTTAGGAGTTTCGAGGCTTTTAAATATCTCCATGTAGGCTGCATTTCTGATCTAAAACGTAAAACATTGCCAGAAATAGCAAAAATCGTAGGATTAGATAACCAGCAAGGGTTGCATCATTTTCTAACTACATCACCTTGGGATATAGAAAAGTTAAGAACCTTAAGGTTAGAGTTAATTTTACAAGTGCTAAAAGGTAGACCAATCATTTTAATTATTGATGAGACAGGGGATAAAAAGAAAGGGAGCAAGACAGATTATGTGAAACGGCAGTATATAGGAAATTTGGGAAAAACAGATAATGGAATTGTGGCAGTGACAGTATATGGTGTTTTCTGTGGGATGACATTTCCATTACTGTTTGAAGTGTATAAACCCAGGGAAAGATTACAGGCAGGAGATAAGTACCGCACTAAACCAGAAATAGCAGCAATACTGATAAAAAAGCTACAATCAATGGGTTTTAAATTCAACTTAGTACTTGCAGATAGCTTATATGGAGAGAGTGGTAAGAATTTCATATCTGTATTAGATGAACTAAACTTGAACTATATAGTAGCGATTCGGTCAAATCATTATGTAGAAATACTTCCACGACAACATATTCAATATTTAAAGTGGCAGAAGTTTCAAAGGGTATTCTCTGACTTGAGTCGGGAAAATCGATTTATTAGAGAAATTATTCCGGGAAAACGTGGAGAACTTAGATATTGGCAAATTACTACAGATCCAGAAAATTTGCCTGATAACACTACTTGGTATGTGATGAGTAAATATCCAGACATTACGCCAAGAGAAGTTGGAAATTTTTACGGTTTAAGAACTTGGGTCGAGTACGGGTTAAAACAAAGTAAGAATGAATTAGGTTGGTCAGATTTTCGCCTGACTCACTACCCAGATATTGAGCGATGGTGGGAAATTATTTGCAGTGCTTATTTAATGGTTAGTCTGCATTCGGAGCAACTGTTTCAGTCTCCATCACAACGAGAGTCAAAATTTGTTTCACATCCTTGGTGGGATAATGGAAATGGCTGGAAGAACATTCTTAACAATCTTCGTTTGATTATTCAACCTTTTACTTTATTTAATCTGATATATCCCTGGTTAACGGTTTTTCCTATTCCTCAATTAGCTTTGGGTTTTTTTAAACTTCAATCTATTATTTATAGCCTCACCAGTTCAATTTTTATATCCCTGATTCACCCTGATTTCTACTTTTCCTCTGCCTAGAGTGACAAAAGAGGGATAAGCGCCATTGAGTTTCCACGAAGACTTACCCTCAAATGAGAAGTTCTCGTTATCACCCCATAAACGTTGCAGCACTTCGATAAACTCAGCTGCAAGTTCATAACGATGATCATGCTCAATCCGATTCCAACCAAACATTTCATGTTCAACAGCGCGGTGTCCAGTCACCACGTTAATACCCCAGCGCCCCCCTGATATATGGTCTAATGTTGCGCCATATTTAGCTAAGTGCAAAGGATGAATCGGCCCGTACAATATATGAATGGTGGAGATGAGCATAATCTTTTGTGTCACGCTGGTGAGTGCAGCTGTAGTCACAAAAGAATCCAGCGCTTGACCATTAAACACGCCACCATAGCCACCTTTAGGTAACCATTGTGACAGCGCAAATATTAAATCAAAGCCCAGCGCCTCGGTTTTTAGCACCAGATCCTTGTTGTATTCAAAGCTCCAGTCGGTAGTGCGTGGTAATGTAGAAGCACTCCAACCGCCTGCTTGGATGGGGAGAAATAACCCTAATAATATAGGCTGTTGCAACGCTTGGGAGAGCGGACTGTCGGGGAAATCTGTCGGAGCCAAAAAGCGATCGCTTCCGACAATCGAACCAGGATAATGGCTAAGAATCATCGCTCAAATTGGGTAGATAACTAATCTATTGGTTCTGCACCGATCGCACTTAACGCGGCTTTAGCGATCGCAATATCCTGCTCAACAGTACCACCGCCAACCCCAATGGCTCCTACATGAACACCACCAAAGCGAATAGGTAAACCTCCACCGAGATTTGTTAGCAAGTTACCAGAAGCTAGAGGTAACGCCACAGCCAGATGATCGGCAAAGTTTCCTGTAGGGCGACGAATCGAAGCTGCTGTTTGGGCTTTGCGTTTGCTAGTCTCTACGCTGTGAGGCGGTGCGCCATCACCATGTGCAAAGGCTACCAAAGTTAAAAGTGAGTTGTAAACAGCTATCGATACATTAGCGCCTAGATTTTGGCTTTCTTTTAAACCTGCTTTGACTGCGGCTAATGCGGTATCAGCTGTAATTAATTCAACAGTTCTCGTAGATGTAGATGTTTGTACCATAATTGTTATCTCCCAACTGCAACAGCTTGGCGTTCTCGTTTTGCTACTTCTGCACGTACTAGCGGTATGACTTCTCGCCCGTAATCAATAGCATCTTGTAGCGGATCGAAGCCCCGGATTAACAGAGTAGTGACACCTGCGTCATAGTAATCAACTAAAGCCTCTGCAACTTGTTCTGGTGTTCCTACTAGGGCAGTTGTGTTACCTGCCGCACCAGTAGCAGCCGCGATCGGTGTCCATAAACGCTTATCGTAAATCTCGCTTTTAGCTGCAAAATCCAATAACCTTTGCGAACCTACCGCCTGTGGTCTAGCTGGGGGCGCGACTTTTGCACCTCCCCGTTGTTCTTGAATCCGCCCTAAAATATTTCTGGCTTTTTCCCAAGCCTGTTCTTCTGTGACACCCAAAATAGGACGCAGAGATACACTAAAGCGGATAGAGCGATCGGGAGGTAAAGCAGCCTTAACTTGAGCAATTCGTTCTTTAACTGCCGCTATTGGCTCACCCCACAATGCATAAACGTTACTATGCTTGGCTCCTACTTCTACTGCTGCGCCAGATGCGCCGCCAAAGTAAAGGGGAATATGAGGCTTTTGCAGTGGTTTAATGGCAGAGAAAGCATCTTTAACACGATAAAATTCTCCCTCGTAATCGAAGGGTGTATCGCTTGTCCAGACACGACGAACAATTTCTAAATACTCATCTGTACGGCGATAGCGGTTGTCATGGTCGAGCCAGTCACCATCTCTTTGCTGGTCTGCATCACTACCACCAGTGATAATATGCACTGCAATCCGACCATTGGTGAAATGGTCGAGGGTAGCTGCTTTGCGTGCTGCTAAAGTTGGTGCGACAAAACCTGGGCGATGAGCAATCAAAAAGCCTAAGCGCTCTGTAAATGCAGCTGCATGGGTTGCAACGGTAAAACCATCAGGGCTACTAGAGCTATAGCCGATTAGTACTTTATCAAAATCCCCTTTTTCATGGGCTTGGGCAAACTCACGCACATAAGCGGGGTCAATAATATCATCCGCCAAGCTACCTGGCACACTATTTAACTCCGAAGCAGGTTTGGTGCGGATTAAGCCGATAAACTCAACTGGCATGATACATTCTCCTGAACACTACCCTGTTTCCCGTTTCCTTTTAGACTATTTCAACCCTGATACATATAGATTTCGCCCAAGGGCATGGCATTGCCATGCCCCTACCAGCGTCTTTGTATGCATCATAATTAACGTGAAACGGTGTTACTCCAATAAGTCTGGTTGATCGCGGGTAATTTCATCCCATAAATATTGGAATGCGCGCCAACCTGCTTCGTGAGTGCCATTACGTTGTTGAATACTCAAAGCGAGATCATGCTCAATAGGAATGGGTTTACCTACGGATTCGGCTAGCAATTGGGATTTAGTCGCATCTTCTAGCCGGATGAACCACCAAGCCGCTTCATCTACAGTATGTCCTACGGTTAATAATCCATGATTGCGGAGGATTGCCGCTTTTTTATTACCTAATCCTTCAGCAATGCGTTTTCCTTCGCTGGTATCTAACACAATACCTTTGTAATCATCAAATAAAGCATGATCTTGGTAGAAAACCGCAGAATCTTGAGTAATCGGATCGATTAAGCGACCTAGTGCTGACCAAGTTTTACCATAGAAGGAATGAGCATGAGCCGCCGCCACTACATCTGGACGGGCTTCGTGAATTTGGGAGTGAATAGCATAAGCTGCTTGATTGAGTGCGCCGTTACCTTGAACAACTTCACCTTCAGCGTTCACCAAGATTAAGTCAGAAACGCGCACGCGGCTGAAATGAATCCCAAAAGGATTTACCCAAAAATGATCGGTAAGTTCAGGATCGCGGGCTGTGATGTGTCCTCCTAATCCTTGAGCAAAACCTAAGCGGGCAAAAATCCGTAAAGCTGCTGCTAACCGTTCTTTGCGATGACGACGCTCTGTTTCTGTGGAGGTAAAGGTTGGTGGTTTAAGAAGAGTACCATTGCGGACGATGGAAGTTTGTACCATGATTCTCGATTCCTATGAATAGAAGATTATCTAAAATCAATACAGCCATAAAACAGCCTGATATATGAGGCGTAACAATTCAAATGACTGCATCGTCAAACTATTGGCAGAATTATTTGATGAAATTTTTTAACAGACGCGATCGCACTGAATTAATAAAATCTTCCGGCTCATTACTATTTATCCAAAGTTAGGTAGGAAATTATCTAGCACAGCAACTCTTTAAACTCGGTTAGCAACATTTTTTATTAAACTACGGTAAGTCAGTCGAGCTACTGTATTTTATGCAATATGAACCTACCATAGTTCACCTCAAGAAGCAAGCTTAAGAATACTACCCCTTGTTTTTTATCGTCATGTATGCAAATCTCATATTTATAAACTACGGTTTATTGGTCAATTTACCGTATTTTGTGGCTTGAAAAACTCAAGATTAACTGTCACAGACTGGTTACCAAGGTTCTCAAAAACTTTGTCTAAGCCTAGCCATAAGAATTAAATTTCCAATTCCAGGAACTAGGCTCACCTTTTTCTTAAACCCTAGCTAATTATGAGCTAAAGACTATCCCACAGTTGCAGAAAATGTGTGGATAATCACAAATTTTAGATAGCGTAACACATCATTAAATTTTACGAACAGACAAAGAACAGACGCGAAATTACAACTGATAAATTCGCGTTACAAAAATTCAAGATTGGTAGATTAATCGGCTCTGTTCCACATCAGTGAACAACTCACACACAGGAGCAAAATATGACTGCTACTATTAGTCGTCCCGCTTGGACAATTGAATTTGAAAATGAAACAATTGATAGGCTAATTGATAAACACGCGCCCCATATTCCGAAAAAGCGCTTGCAAGAGCCAAAAGCGATCGCCACAGCCGAAGAACTAGAAAATTTCTACCATTTTCGTGTGGGTGGTGCAGCCCATGATTTATTTATTGTGCAAGTTGTCGCCAACGTTATTGATAAAATTCCCGATCCAGAATTGCAGTTATTTTTAAGTCGCCAGTTGGGTGATGATGGCGCACACGCAGAAAATACTCGTCGCCGTGTAGAAGCATTATTTGGTCACGATCCCATTGACGATATTCAAAAGCAAGTACAAAAGCATTGGGATTTTATGGGAGATATACTCCGACGTGGTTGGTTAGGCTTTTTAGCATTTGAACTGCATTATGAACATCATATTGTTGCCATTGGTTCATTAAATCGCCGTTTATCAAGGCTATACGATCCAGAATCCTCCAGCTTTGCAACAGCGAGAATTATCCCAGACGAAACATTCCACCGTGCAGGTGTTGCAGAGTGGTGGTTAGGTAAATTTGACAAAGCTTCGTCAACGGAAAAAGCTGAGTTAGCTGCACAGGTTATCGAAGCAGACGAAGAAGTGCAACGCCGTCGCAATCCCTATTTAAAAGAGCATGAAAAAGTTAGCCGTCGGGCGCTGGGTATTGAAGTTGAGAACACAGGTGTAATTTACGATACTTGGCGACAAGAAGTACTTTCTTACTTCCTAGATATTCCAGTTTCTCAATTACCCAAACTCGTCAGCATTGACGATTAAGACGCAATCTACAATACTTCAAGGAACCTATTATGGCTGCAACTTTAACTCGAAGCTGGAGTGTAGAGTTTGAAAAAGAAAACCTGGAAAAACTCTTTAGCCAGCACGCGCCACACGTACCATTAACTCGCGAACATCCCAGCCGTCCGCCAATTACAGAAGAGGAAAAAGAGCATTTCTATCAATATTGGGCTGCTACTGGTGGTCACGATTTATCTATTGTGCAAGCTGCAAGTAAGGCAATCTTATTGATTCCCGATCCAGATTTGCATTTAATTTTGAGCAGACAAATCGGTGATGACGGCGCACATGCGATCGCTTTTCGGGAAAGAGTCATTGCTCTAACTGGACGCGATCCGATCGACGATATCCGTAAAGAAGCCGAACGCCATTGGGAATTTCTCGAAGATGTACCCTATCGTAACTGGCTAGGATTTATTGCTTGGGAACTGCATTATGAGCATCATATTTTGCCCCAAGTTTGGTTTAATAAGCTGACATCAACAATTGGTGATGCAGTATTAGCCCAACAAAGTAGCGAGGAGGCGATCGCAAAGTATTACCTGTGACTGATGAAGTTCTCTCTGGCTTGCAAAATATGGCAGATAGCTTCTACGAACTCAAAGTTATTCCCAAGAAAATCGATGTCAAAGATAAAAATTTCAATTGGGTTCCTGACCAGAAATGGTAAAGCGTTTCTGAAGTAAAACAATATTCCATTGGTATTTTTGACGGTTGACTCTTCAATATGAAAGGTCAACCGTCAACGACTTTCAGCAGAATAATTTATTTTTTGGAGCCTCCTAACTTGCTTTTTATATTAATTTGTGGGAGATTACTTTTTATAAAATAGCAAATTTCTATCAAGTTACTGTAGTTTAGATAAGTAATTTTCTCGAAACTATGGTCTAGAGGTAGAAATCTGGCTTTTGCTCTGCGAATCAAGTGCTTGCTTATCAAGATTAAAAATGAGCCAAATTGTAGAAGAAGTTCTGACAGCTAATCTTACTTACACTCAAAACTTCGGCGATAAGGGTAATCTCACCATACCGCCAGCTCGTCGGTTTGCAATTCTCACTTGCATGGATGCGAGACTTGACCCAGCTAAATTTGCTGGATTAGCTGAAGGGGATGCTCATGTAATTCGCAATGCAGGTGGACGTGCTAGCGATGATGCAATTCGCTCTTTAGTAATTTCTTACAAACTACTTGGGACTCGTGAATGGTTTGTCATTCATCATACTAATTGTGGGATGGAAACCTTCACTAATGAAATTATGGGTAACTTACTTGCTAGTAGCCTCAAAACAGCCAAACTAGATGAAAATGGTTGGTCTGATATTGGGTCTGAATCAGGATCAAACGAAGGTAAGTTTATCAATTGGTTGACTATTGATGATCTAGCTCAAAGTGTTTACGCAGATGTGCAAAGGATTCGTTTACATCCGTTAGTTCCCCCAGAAATTCCTGTTTATGGTTATATTTATGATGTTAAAACTGGGCAATTAATTGAAGTACCTGAAGCCACAAAAGTTGGTCAAGCTAAGAAATAAATTTAGGGACTTTCAACTAAAAAAATATACTATCATAGTGTGGGCAGAGGGGCAGGGAGCAGGTGAGACCAGCCCCCGTCTTGGCGGTCTCCGTCACGATGGGGGACTGGCGAACCCGAAGGGGAGCAGGGGGAAAAATAAAAATATCTTCTTTCGGAAATGGGATAATTTTTTTCAGAAAATCCCTTAAATAATGTTTGCGGTACATCAATAATATTCTAGAGGGCATGGCATTGCCATGACCCTAAAATTTGTCGCATTCTTTTGTTGAAATTGGTATTAGTATCCTGCTTGTTTATTGACTACATTCCGTAAAGGTTGACCATTTCGGAAACGCTCTAAATTATCCAGAAATAAGGCGGCGATGCGCTCTTTTAATGCTGGGGAAATTGCGGAAGTATGAGGTGTAATTAAAAGGTTAGGTAACGACCATAGAGGGCTGTCTGATGGTAGGGGTTCAATAGAAACGGTGTCTAATGCAGCACCTCCAATCCATCCTTCAGTTAAGGCTTTAGTTAATGCTGATTCATCCACAACCGCACCCCGACCGACATTAATTAAATAACTATGATTAGGGAGCGATCGCAGTACTTTTTCATCAATTAAAGCTTTGGTTTCTGGTGTCAAAGGTGTGGCGACAACTAGATAGTCAACTTCTGGTAATAAGGCGTGCCATTCATTTTGACCAACAATTTTATCAAAATTTGGCAGAGCTTCTGGACGACGACGACCGCCCCAAACTCGCGTTCCGAATGCTTTCAGACGAGATGCGATCGCTTGTCCTATATTTCCAGTACCGAGAATTAATACAGTAGAATTTGCTAACTCTGGTAGTACTAACCAGCTTTTGCGCCAATGCTGCTGATCGTGAGCCGCTTGCAATTCTCGTAACTGCTTGGCGTGATAGAGAATCAAAGTCAAAACAAATTCCGAAATGGGAATTGCATGAACTCCTGCGCCATTAGTCAAGAGAATATCGTGTTCAAGAAAAGTGGGTGTGAGAATATGATTTACACCCGCACTAGGAGTTTGTTGCCAACGTATTCTCGGCGCAGTTTCTAGCACTTTATGTAGAGTCGTGGGCTTTAATTTAAAGCCATTGAGATAAACTTCTGCATCGCTGGGATCGCCATCAAAATTACCATCACTATCTACCCGGACAAATTTTGTATCTGATGGTAACTTTGGCTCAATTTCAGCAGTTAGCTCTATTGGTAAAATTAGTTTTGTCATTTGTCATTGGTCATTTGTTATTAGCTAAACTAGTAGTTCACCACACTAAATCCGATGGGCAAAAAACGAACCGCAAAGGCACGAAGTACACGAAGTGAGAAGGAAAGAAGAGAAATTTAAAATTTGATTTCCCCATCAAAATCAATGTGGTGAACCACTAGGCTGTGAAGTATATCAGCAGCCTAGTTGAAAAATATATGACTTATGAAAGCACGGGTTGTCGCTGTTCGGCTTTGTTTTTCAATACGGTTGGTAATTCGCTAGTTAAAGGCTCACCTTCGACTATTTGCGATCGGAAGCCATCGGGGCCAACGGGGATATCACCAGTAATAGTGGTGCGATAAAGTACGCGCTCGACTTCTATATGATCTAAATCTTGGGGTGCTAAATGTGCGGTGGCGCGGTTGTCCCAGAAGGCAATATCACCATTGTTCCAATGGAAGCGGGTGGTATAAGCAGGCTTTGTGATTTGATTGAAGAACAATTCTAGTAGTAAATCGCTTTCTTGAGGCGATACGTCTAGAATGTGGGAGGTAAAGCCAGGATTCACAAATAATGCACGTTCGCCTGTCTCTGGATGCACCCGCACGACTGGGTGAATGGAAACTTGGGGATTGGCGGCGATGCGTTTTGCAAGTTTGCTGCTGCTGGATAAACGCAAGCGTGCATTGAAGTGATGTTGTGCTTTTAATGTGTCTGCTAGCGCCTTCACTGGTGCGGATAGTCCCTCGTAAGCAGCAACTAAATTAGTCCACTGTGTGTCACCACCAAAGCTAGGGACGTTAACTGCACGCAAAATCGAGCCTGCTGGTGGGTTAACAACTGCTGTCACATCAGTGTGCCAACGGTTTTCATAACTGGAACGACGCAGACCGTTTTTCCGTTCGTAGCGGCTGCGGTCGATTGGTAAGATTTCGGCAAAGCCTTCGATTGGTTCATCCTCGTGGGGATGTGCATAAGTTACTTCGCCAAAACGAGATGTGAAAGCAATCTGTGCTGCGTGGTCAATGTTCTGATTGCGAAAAAATATGACTTTCCACTTCAATAATGCTTGGCGAATTTCGGCTACTGCTTTATCGGATAGAGGACGAGAAAGGTCTACACCACCGATTTCTGCACCGATGTGACCAGCTACTGGTTTGACTTCAATATGCTTGTTGCTCATAAAAATTCTCCAGAGGTTTACCTGGGTTTGTTTGCACTCGTCTACTTCTGTTGCAATACTGCTCGGTTAAGGATTTTTAACTCAGAATTTGGTTTGGGGAAAAGGTGAAAGGGTAAGGGTTAAAGGTTTTTTCTTGCCCCTTTTCCTCTTCCCCTTTTGCCCTTAACCGACAAGTATTGACTTCTGTTGCTATGAAGTGGAAGCGATCATTAGGAAGCGATCGCAACTTTCAATATAATACACTAACTCGATAAATTTACCGTATTATAAAATAATCCAACACAGTATTTCCCCTACCTCATCTCCTCATTCCCCAATTAACTTGGAGTTCACCATGTCAAGACCACGTTATGGTATTTGGGCACCTGTTGGTGGTAACTTTGGCCCTTTAGATACTCAAGAAGAACCCATCGATGCAAGTTATGAGCGATCGCGATCGCTAATTTTAGCAGCTGAACGCTTGGGATACGCTACAACTTTGGTGGCACAGCATCTCGCCAACCCACGCAGTTTAGAGTTAGAGCAGCTAGAAACTTGGACTGCTTCTGCAGCTTTAGCTGAGGCGACAGAAAAAATTGAAATTATCGCCGCCATTAAACCTTTACTATTCCATCCGGCTGTTCTAGCAAAGATGGCATTAGGGATAGATGCAATTAGTCGCGGACGTTTTGCCATCAACTTGATTAGCGCTTGGTTTCGTCCAGAAATGGAACGTACCAATATTCCCTTTCCTCCCCATGATGAACGTTATCGCTATTCTGGCGAATGGTTAAAAGTTGTCAGAGCTTTGTGGAGTGGGGAAAAGGTTAACTTTGAGGGAGAATATTTCAAAATCACAGATTTAAGCTTACGTCCTACTTCCATCGCCAAACCACATCCCCCAATTTACTTGGGAGGTGCATCCGATCCCGCCCAGATTTTAGCGGCTGAACAAGCAGATATATACTTTATCAACGGTCAGCCTATCGAAGATGTACGTCAGGTAATTAAACAAGTATTGAGCCGTCCGCGATTGCTACCTCAACCAGTGCGTTTTGGTTTATCAGCCTTCGTCATTGCTCGACCTACCGACGCAGAAGCCCAAGAGGAACTCCAGCGACTTACAGAACTCCAGAAACAGGAAGAACACTTAAAATTAAGCGTAGCGAAAGGTGTCGATCCAGATGCAGTCATGTTCCGACTCTTCGCTAAAAATCCCGCCGTTGGTGGTAATGGAGGCACAGCCGCAGGCTTAGTTGGCAGCTATGATACAGTTGCTACAAGAATTGCCGCTTTTTCTGATGCAGGTATCGATACATTTATGCTGCAATTCAATCCTTTTGTACGGGAAATGACCCGTTTTGCCGAAGAAATAATGCCACGTGTAAGGCATTTACAGCCTGTATAGGAAAATGGGTAATGGGTAATGGGTAATGGGTAATGGGTAATTGGTCATTAGTTATTTCTCCCTCATCCCCCTCATCCCCCTCATCTCCCTCATCTCTCTCATCCCCAATCCCCAGTCCCCAATCCCCAACCCCCAACCATCTACACAAGGAGACTAAATATTGTCCCAACTGCCAATACAATCTCTGACTTTATCCACCTCTCAAAAATCTTGGGTTTTGTTAGGTGTCGGATTAGGTGTATTCATGTCTACCCTAGATGTGGGCATTATCAATGTGGCATTACCCACTTTGGTGCAAAGCTTTCACACTAGTTTTCCTATGGCCCAGTGGGCTGTATTGAGTTATCAGTTAGTCAGTTCTGGTTTAGTTTTAGGCGCAACTCGTCTAGGGGATATGTGGGGCAAAAAACCCCTATATCAGGCAGGGGTGATTGTATTTACCTTGAGTTCATTGTTGTGTAGCCTTGCACCTAGCATTGAGTGGTTGATTGGCTTTCGGGCACTTCAGGGACTTGGTGCAGTATTTATCTCTGGCCTTGGTTTGGCAATTATCACAGAAGTCTTCCCAGCTTCCGAACGAGGTCGGGCGGTTGGCATTATTGGGAGTGTCGTGTCACTGGGGATTGCTTTTGGCCCTTCTGCTGGGGGGTTGCTGTTGAACTTGTCAGGTTGGCATAGTATATTCCTGATCAATGTCCCTTTGGGGATCATAGCTAGTTTCCTTATGGCGCGGTTAGTACCACCATCTACCCCTAGTGAAAGCAAACAAACATTCGACCCCTTAGGAGCCTTATTAGCTTTATGGACTCTGGGTAGTTTTGGGTTAGGTATGACCTTTGGGCAAAGTGAAGGCTTTAGCAGTATTAACACCATCGTATTACTTGCGATCGCAGCCCTCAGCTTTATCACTTTCCTGGTAGTAGAAGCTATTCTCGAGCAACCATTATTAGAATTGCACCTATTCCGCAATCTTCAGCTGAGTATGAGTTTGCTGAGTGGCTGGCTAGCGTTCACCGTAATTGGCGGTTCACTACTCATTACCCCGTTCTTTTTAGAGCGAGTGAAGAACTACCCAACAGTAAAAGTTGGGTTACTCTTAGCTTTTTCGCCTATACTTAGCGGATTAGTTGCTCCACTTGCTGGTATACTTGCAGACCGCTTTGGTGCAAAATTAATTAGTTCCCTGGGGCTGGGATTGATGATTGGTGGTTGTTTGGGTATCAGTACCTTTGATGCTCAAATTACTGAGTTGGGTTATATATCGCGTTATTTTATTTACGGTATTGGGCTAGGTTTATTTCAATCGCCCAATAACACCACTGTTATGAGTGCAGTATCTCGGGAAAGGCTAGGGATTGCTTCGGGACTACTCTCTTTATCACGCACATCCGGTAATACTGTAGGCGTTTCTCTGATAGGTGCAGTGTTTGGCGGCTTAATCGCCAGTGTAGCAGCAGGTGCAGATGTATCTGTGGCTCCTCCGGATGCGATCGTCACAGGCTTCCAAGCTACCTTTCGGTTTGCAGCGCTAATTCTTTGTATTGCTGCGGCTACTTCTGTGTTGAGATTACGTAATCAAAGTCAGTGAACTCCCCCAGCGTATGAGCAAATGTAGCTTCTAAATTTCTGCTCTAAAATTTTCAATAAGAGTGTTCCAAAAAATAAACGATCCAAAACCTGTCATTGCGAGCGAAACGGAGTGTAGCGTTCGCGTAGCGTCTCGCAGAGAAGCAATCTCAGCCCTTGCGATTGCTTCATTCCGCTTCGCTCCATTCGCAATGACAATTGAGCATTTTTTTACTTGGAGTACTCTAAATACTTTTTTCACTGCTGCTCATCGCCAATGTTTACTCTGAATAACGTATGGGAACCTCAGCATTCAACCATGCTAAAAATTTGTCATTAATATTAGTCGGTGATATCTCCGCAATGAAGTTAGTGTAACTAATGTGCTGGCTAATTAATTGTTCAATTTCATGGCGATAACCTGCTTGAGTTTTGACAATTAGCACGACTTCTGGCTCTTCTGTAATTTCCCCTTGCCATATATAAGCACAGGTAATCGGGAACCAATTAACGCAAACAGCTAGTTTTTGTTCTAACAAAGCACGACCAATCTGGCGAGCTTCATCTGTATTATTTAAGGTGATGTAATATAGTTTCATAGAAAAATATTTTACTATAAAATGCAAAATATAAATTTATTGCTGCGACCCTATCAAGAGCCAGATGAAGAACAAGTAATTAATTTATGGTATCGGTGTAATTTAGTAGTACCTTGGAATGACCCTAAACAAGATATTAAACTTAAAGTGCAAGTACAACCAGAGTTATTCTTTGTTGGGTTAATTGAAGATGAAGTTATTGCCACTCTCATGGCAGGATATGAAGGCCATCGTGGTTGGTTCAACTATTTAGCTGTAACACCAGAGTATCAACGACAAGGTATTGGTAAGTATATGGTTGAGCAAGCAACTATTAAACTCAAGTTATTGAACTGCCCAAAAATTAACATCCAGATCCGTAATTCCAATAAAGATGTTATTCAATTTTATGAGCATTTAGGATTCAAAATAGATGATGTTATAAGTATGGGCAAACGTTTGTAATTAGTAACAAGATTTTGTTGTGTGAATAGCTAAATATATCATCTTATTCAGGAAGTCGTAGAAATCAATATAACTGTATTAAGAAATATAAATGAGCTTGAAATCTTTATACCAATTTGAAAAAGAATGCGACAGATTGTAGGGGCAAGGCACTGCCTTGCCCTCTAGAATATATTGATGTGTCGCAAACATTATTTGAATTGGTATTACCAATGAGGAATGACGAATGACAAATGACTAAACTTACTTAAGGTTTCCAAATAGCATCTTTAACTTGAAATGTTTTAGGAATCAGCTTTTGACTGTAAAACAAATCAACTACTTGTTGTTGTTCAGCAATATATTCATCCTTCATTTCAAAGACACCAAAATAAGGACGATTTTTTAAAGAATATTCCAAAACCTCTGGCTTATATTTAGTTTCTACTGCCAAAAGTTTGGCAACTTCAATAGGATTAGCTTTCGCCCAATCTTCTACTTTTGTTTGTTCTTCTAAAACAATTTTGACTAAATCGGCGTGATTTTTAGCAAAATTTTCTGTGGCAATGTAAAAAGCGCGTTGAGGTGCGACATCAGAACCTCTAACTAATACACGCACGCTACCATTTAATTCTTTAGAAGCCAAATAAGGATCGCCAATAGGTAACGCATCGACATTACCACCTTCAAATGCTGTGGTACTATCGGGAATTTTTAAGTAAACAGGTTGAATATCATTTAGCGTCAGTTTTGCACTTTCTAAAGCTTTGAGGACAAAGTATTGTAGTGCTGTTCCTTTTTGAATTGCTAATTTTTTACCCTTTAAATCGGCAAGGGTTTTAATAGGAGAATCTTTAGGTACAATAATAGCTTGAGCGCCTGCATTTGAACCCGTCGCCGCTACATAGAGGATGGGATTACCACCAGCTTGAGCAAATACAGGCGGTAGATTTCCTACGTTGCCAATATCAACACTACCAGCTGCCATTGCTTCCATCATTGGCGGCCCACCTTGGAAGGATATCCATTTAACTTGGATACCTTCTGGTGCTAGGCGTTTCTCTAATAATCCCTGCGCCTTCAGCAAATTTAGTCCAGGTGTACCGCTTTGGTGACCGATATTAATCACCTTTATCTGTGAACTAGCAGAGGGTTGTGCAACGGGAGAAACTTTACTTTGTGAGGTATTTTGCGAACTACAGCCAGCTAAGGCTAAAAGCCAAGTTAATACACAAGTGGCGATCGCAATTAAAATATAGCGACGGGTTTTCATATTTGCAGATAATTGTAGGTTGGGTAGAGCGATAGCGAAACCCAACAAAGCCGCGATAATGTTGGGTTTTGTTCCTCAACCCAACCTACGTAAAATCATGGTTTTAATGCTAACTGAACCGTATTGAAATATAGCGACGGGTTATCATATTTGCAGTTGAAAAGGTGACAAGTAAATACCCGTCACCGATGAAAATTAATAAAGAGAAGCCAAAACCTTATCAGCAGCAGCGCGGAATGCAGTTGCAGCACCAGCACTCATATCTCTGGGCGCACAGATGCGATTTCGCACATAGGCGAGGGTAATTGCACCAATTGCCGCTATCTTGGGATCGATAGTACTATCTTTACCACCTGTGCGTCCACCTGGTAGGGGTTCACCGTTACCATTGATGAGGTAATCAGCAAGCAATCTCAGGTGGAAATCAACCACCTCTTGTACTGCGGAAACATCACCATCTATAGCTAAAGCTTGAACGCCAGAATTTTTCAAAATATCTGCGATCGCATTTTCTCGATTATCGCTCAATCTTTCCGCCGCTTCTGCACGAAACTCTATAGCTTCGCTTTCTGCTGGATCTAAGGGTAAAGGATTCCCAATCGGTTCTACACCCCATCTGCGGCGTAAAAGTAAATTGTTGGTGATATTATCCGATTTCACCCGATGATAAGCTGGGCGTTGATTGAGTGCGTCAAACCAAGCGTTGATTCGGGGGTAACGGGGATTACCTTTGATATGATACTGTCGATAAACTGGTAAATTAGCCGCCAAGCGATCGAGATGGGGACTGTAGAGGATATCTACCAAGCTAAAGCTGCTGAGAAAATAGGGGCCGGGATATTTAGCTAAAGTTTGTTCAAGTTCATCTAATTTAGCTTCAAATTCTGTTTGTAACTTAACTAATTCATCAGCATCTGTAACTTTTTCTCTGAGGAATTTGTAAGCAATATCTCTAAAACCGTTAGTTTCTGATTCCTCTACCCATTGTCTAGCAACAGCATTTTCTTCTGAATCTTCTGGAAGTAAGGCTGGTGTAGGAAATCGTGCTTCTAAAGCTAAGAGAATATCTTTAGATTCATACACTAACTTGCCTTCAATTTTTGCACCAGGTACAAGGGTAGTCGGTACTAAATCAGTGTACCATTTTGGCTTATTACTTAAATCGATAAACTCTGTCTCAAAAGGAATTTCTTTTTCTTCTAAAGCAAACCAAACTCTCTCACAAAAAGGACACCAAGAATTAGTATCTCGATATAACAAAACAGGTGCTTGAGTGTCTGGGGGAAGTTTATGCAAACTGCTGGGTATAGGTGCAGTAGATGGAGACTGTCCTGGTCTCTTTACCCGGCGCGCTGGGGTATTTTTTCGAGCAGTTTCTAACAGTTGTTCCCAATTAGATACAGCGTCTTGAATAGCCATTTTTGACACCTATTTAAAAATATGTCGGACGACCTCGAAACTTAGAGCAATCCTATTGGATTGGGAAAGGGGGAAAGGTGAAGGGGTAAAGGGATTAAAAATTCGTAATTACGTAATAAATGGTGATTTCAACTGAGGACTCTAACCCTCAATTTAATTACGTAGCGCTTTGCGCTTCCCGTAGGGTATTACGAATTACGAATTACGAATTATCTAGCTTTATGGGGAACGCCAGAAAATACAAATAATTGTTGCTCTTTCGGTGCAGGTAAATTTTCACCAACATAACGATTAATACCTACTCCCATATCTCCAGTGGCGGTGAGTTTAAACTTAACTTCTTCAAATTGAGATGCTTGTAAAACTTTCCGCACAGTATCAGAGTAAGCAGTACCGTTAGAATGTCCGCGAGTCCAGAGAACAAAAGCACCTTTTTTACTGAGAAAACTCAAGTTATCTAGCAAGCGTTTAAGTTCAGCTTCATCAGCTAAATTACCAAACACACCACAGACAATCACAATATCTGCGGGTACTGCGCCTACATAATTAGCGGAGATAGTTGCATCACCGTTGATAAATTCTATTTGCTTGGCTAAACCCAATGATTCTATAGTTGCTTTTCCACGTTCAACTAAATTGGGGTTTAACTCTACCAGTCTTGCATAGACATCTTGGGCGCGGGGGTGATTTGCTAAGGTTCCAAGTAAATCTCTACCATCACCAGCGCAAACACTCACTACACGGATTCTTCCGGCTGGTGATGCATCTAAGCTGTAGGTGATGTATTCCCGCACGATTTCTAGGCGTTGTTGTAATTTTGCTTCCGTATTATAGAGATCGTGCCATTCAAACCAATCTTTTGGCATAAGGGGTGATTCCCATTCCTTGCAAACTGTGGCTTTGCAGCGTACTTGTCACACTGCACAATAATTAACTACGGCAAATCTATCGATTAACAGTATTTTGCAATGAAGGCACAGTATCATAGAAGTAGCTGCAAAATCAAGTCTGCTGACAATACTGTTCCGCGAGCGTATTTATCTTAGTCAGGAGACTTAGTAAGAAAATCTGTTAAGAAATCGTTTCTAAATAAAAGCTGTGAATCAATTGTAGTCTTGTATTGAGTTAACCATTACTGTTCACCCTCCTTGCGAAGCACTGGCTAAGTAAAAAAATGCGATCGCTTTTTTAGGGGCGATCTCGTGGGGGGAGTAGAAAACCGAAGGTTTTAAATAATACTTATGCGTTACGGCGGACGCTTAAGGAAGCATGGCGGTTAGGTTTCTTTACCTTACCTTAATTTCATCTACAAAATATTCTGCTTCCGCAAAATCACTAGTTCGTGGTTACAGCTTTGTAATACACTGATTCTTGTTTTTAAAATTTCTTGCCACATGTTTATTGCACAATAATTTTTGATAGGTTTGTAATAAAACTCATCATCTTCTATTCTGAGAACAACAGCAAAAATACCACCTGGCTTGAGAATCCGAATCAGTTCTTCAAAGCTTTCTAAAGGAACTTGATTGCGAGTAAAAACCCCAGTTGATACTAAAGCATCAAACGTATTATCAGCAAAAGAAAGAGTGCTACCCAACTCTTCCAGATGCAAAGCTTTGTATATATCTAGGTCTTTTAATATGTCTAAAGACTGTTGGCTAATATCAAGACCTTGGAGATTTTTTGAACCGTAAGAAATGAGTTCTCGACCTAATAAACCTGTACCACATCCAATGTCTAAAATTAAATCGTCTTTCTTTAAATACGATATTAAAGTGTAAGCAACATGGTTGAGTAAAATCGTCCAACCGTTATCGTAATGTTCCTGGTCATAAAATGATACCCAATTATCATATTTTCCTCTTACTTCTTCGATATTTTCAAAGTAGTCGGTTAATCCATTTGGATAATCTTGACGATTATCTTCTCTGAGGATTTTATAGATAACATCTTTGATAATATAGCCTATTAAATTGAGATCATTGAAATCAAAAGTTGATGGCAATCTGATATCGCAAGCCGAAGAAATAATCGATTCTGTTTTCTCTAGATTGGGTAATTCTGTAAATGAGTATTGCCAGTTTTTGTAATAGCGAGAATTATCGTCTCTTCCAAAAATTTGGATTGCAACACCCCTCTTGCTAGTTTGCTGAACAAATTCATCAACCTGTGCTGAAGTTAATCCCAAAAGATTAAACTGTAAACTGTCAGGTGCAGGCTTAACTTGTTCTAAAGGCAAGGGAATATAAATATTCCTGACAGAATTGAGAATTTCTACTAACCGATCATACTTTTGTCTGTTTTGAGATATTTTGGTTTCTAAAAATTTTATTTGAGGTCTTAAGACAGAAGCAGTTAGGTTACTCATTCTTAAACTAAAATTGGGAACATAAGGCTTCAGTTTTTCAAATATATTGTCATCCAATGGACGAGCAAGATGTTTCTTGTACAATTTTTCGTAAGAACCAGCCGCTAGAATACAATAAGCTGCCAATTCTTTGTTATTGGTGGCAATCAACCCACCTTCACCAGAGTTAAGTAATTTATAACTTTGGGTACTAAAGCAAGCAATTGCCCCATGATATCCTACTAATTTTCCATCCCATTCAGCACCTAAACTATGAGCGCAGTCTTCTATTAAATAAATTCCCGCTTGCTCGCAAATGTGTTTGATGGTGTCTAAATCTGATATATGTCCTCGCATATGGGACAAAACAAAAAACTTTGGTAAGGATTCAGGTCTAAAATTGAGGAACTAGAGAAGGGCGAGACTGAGAATTAATAGAGTCAGCAATTAGTGCTTGTACAAAAAAATCAATAACAGACAGACTTTGACGACGACAGGTTTGAACCACCGTCAACAAATTGGCAGTATGTTGAAACCGCTCCATCGAACGGGAACCACCACTAACTTTACGTTTTGTCACAGCCAAACGCAGCGATCGCTCGGCTTGATTGTTATCAGGAGGAACTTCAGGGTTGTCAAGGAAATACCACCATTGGGAGGCTTTATCGCGCAAGGAACGTAAAAGGTTTCCTGCTGTAGCTCCGGCTAAGTTAATCCAGTCATCAAGTGTTTGTTGCAATTTAGATTTGAATTGATTGACCCAATCGTTATAACTGGCGCAGTCAAGAGTCTCAAACCATTGGGCATAATTTCCAAAAGCTTCATCAATTAAATCCACAAATGCTTCACCAATAGCTTGGTTGTGAAGACCTGGAAGTTGAATTAGTTTTTTGAAGTGACGGCGTAGATGAGCCAAACATTTCTGCTGCTCAGGCACCGCATAGCCATTGTAAACACTAAAATCATCGCTGCTGATTACCCCTGTATATTTAGCCCCTAAAATGGCTTCTAGTTCTGCTCTGGAACGAGTGTCAGCAGCAGTAAACAGGCAAAACTCAGAATTGGCAACTACCCACAACCATTCTTTAACTCCCTTGACAGACCAAGGTGTTTCATCCACATGAATGTTAGGTTGTGTCTGTTTTACCCAATTACTTAACTCAGTAATGCTTGGTTGAATCGCTGTTTGAATTCGTTCATTTGTGGTGACTAAAGTTCCCAGCCCAATTTCAATTTGACCTAACTCCCACAACATTTCTTGCTGTTTTTCATAGGGCATATGTGCATAATTATTTGCCCATCCTAAAAATGCCTGTAAAGAAATCCCTAAATCCTGTCCTGGGATGATATCTTGTGACCAGGAGGCTGTTTGTATATTGCCACAGTACTCACACTGGCACGTATGGCGTTGATACTCAACTATTTCAATGGGACGCTCCACTAGTTGCGCTACAGACTGTTTTTCTACTTTTACTGCCACAGCCGCAAACGCTTTTTGACCACAACAGACACAATCACTTGGACGTAAGATTTCACAACGATCTACTCTACCAAAACCCTTACGGGTCTTACCTTGATGCCCTGGTTGCCCACCTGGCTTTCTTTTGGGATGATTTGATTCTTCTTGCGGTGCTGCTTTTTTGTTTTCACTCTTTTTGAGGATGTCCCCTGATGGCGGCTTAGATGAGGTTTTGCTGTCTAAATCTCTGCTGACTTTTAAACGTTCTATTTCTTGCTGTAGTTCTAATACTGTTTTCTGTAATTCACCTATTACCTTGCTCTGCTCAATGATTATCTCTACCAGTTCTTGTTTCGATAACTGGTTCAAGCTTTCCCGGTCTAAATCTTGAGGCAGGTTTTGGTTCATATCTGTGATACTCCTCCTCAAGCGATCCCTTTGTCAATACTCTGCCACCTGAATCCTTACATATAAAAACAGCCATGTCTTCCATTTTATTTAAGCTTATTAGAAATACAAATAACAAGAGAAAGCAAAACCTTTAGCTATTACCGAATTTGAAATTTTAAATGTTGAATTCAACCTAAAATCGACAATCTAAAATTGATTCCCCAGCATTCATGCATAGGGTTAATCTAAAATCCAAAATCCAAAATTGATTGACCCTTTTCCCTAAATCACCCGCTTAGATGTATTGTAAAAATACTAACCTTTTACAGGGGTGAACCCAGCATGAAACGAAATCGCAAGTCTCTGCTGTTAACCTTGAACTGGGTGTTACTGTCATTTGGCACATCAATATTAATTATTCTTACCCAGCCTACAGCACCCGTCCCTGCACAAGAACCTGCTGCAAATAGCCAACAACAGCTGAGGGAAATACTGCAACGTTCCACTCCCAATCCTACGGAAACGCCAAAGCCTGTAATCATACCACAACCTACACCCAGCCCCAGCCCAGAAGTTACAGAACCAAAAAAGCCAGATGCGGCGACAGAACCAGAACCAACTCCTGAAGAAATTGCGCGTCAGCAAAAATTTATCGAAGCAGACAAGCTTTATCAGGCAGGACAAATTGCAGAAGCTGAGAAAATTTACCGTGAGGTAAAAGAACCTTTTGCGAAAACTAGTCAACCTCAAGAACGTAAAGCAGCTATTACCGATCCAACGCAACTATCCCCAGCAGGTAAGGTATACTGGCGAGAAGCCGAGGCGGGGATAGCGAAGAAGCTAGAATCTCGGACTTTAATCCCACTACAACTATTAGTTGAGCAGTATCCGGAATTTATTCCCGGACATATCAAATTTGCAGAAGTTCTCAAACAATATAATCGCTCTCCACAAGCTTTAGATATTTTAGAACGGGGAGCTTCCCTTTATCCAGACCAACCAGAACTGATTAAAGCCAGAGTTACAGCACTTGCAGAAGCTCAAAAATGGATGGAAGCTTCTTTAGCAGCGCGTCAATTTGCCATTCTCAACCCTAAAGATCCCCAAGCACCAGAGTTTGCTAATTTAGCAGATGTGCATCTCAAGCGTTATAAATCTCATATTCAAGCAGAAATTAGAGGCAATGCGATCGCTAATATTCTCACGGGTGCATTAGGTTATGCTGTTAGCGGTAGTTTGCTGGGGCCGTTTTCGGCACTAGATTCCACGATTATGCTACTACGCGGTGAAGAATCTATAGGAGAATCGGTAGCCAAGCAAGCAAAACAAGAACTCAAACAAATTACCGATGAGACAGTAGTCGCCTACGTCAATGAAATTGGACAGAAACTCGCCAAAGTTGCAGGACGTAACGAATTTAAATACGAATTTTTTGTAGTCCCCCAAGAAGAACTCAACGCTTTTGCGCTGCCTGGTGGCAAAATCTTTATTAATGCAGGTGCGATCGCTAAAACAAACTCGGAAGCTGAATTAGCTGGGTTAATCGGTCATGAGTTATCCCATGTGGTGTTATCTCACGGCTTTCAATTAGTTACCCAAGGTAATCTCGTTGCTAATGTGACGCAGTATATTCCTTTAGGTGGCATCATTGGGCAACTTTCAGCCCTCAGTTACAGCCGCGACATGGAACGTCAAGCAGATAGCCTCGGTACACGTTTGATTGTCGCCACAGGTTATGCGGCTGATGGCTTACGTAATTTGATGGTGACACTAGAAAAACAACAGAAAAATGCTCCTCCTAGATGGTTATCTTCTCATCCTGGCGGTAGTGAGCGAGTCAGTTATCTAGAAGCTATGATTACCAATAGCAAATACAACCGCTACGCCTATGAAGGTGTAGAAAGACACGCACAAATTCAAGCCAAAGTCAAGCAGCTTCTCAAAGAGAAAAAATCACAAGAAGAAAAAAAGCAGCGTTCTTAATGAACCAAAAACAAAATTTTTCGTCACGGAAAGTATCAATATCCCTACAGATTTTCCCTAGAGGATGATTTATGTCATCGCACGCTTTGAAATTCCTGCTTTTAAGTGGTTTAGGTTTATCCTGTTTCTTGGGTAATTCGGTAGCATTTGCCCAAGTTAACGATAGTGTTGTTGTACCCACAGAACCATCGGGTACATCCACAACCACAACTACACCGATACCAACAGGTACAGCAACTAACACTACAACTTATCCTACCGCTGAGGGTACGAGGTTTAGTTGTCAAACATACAACGGTCAATATACCGTGATGTATCAGCCGGAAAGTCAACCAGGTCAATACTTTGCTTGGGCTGCACCTCAGAATTTAGGTGGTGGTTGGGATGTAAACAGACGCTGTCAAACAATTTCCCAACGCTTAGAATCCTATCGTCCAGATGGCTTACAAGAACTCCAAGTTGCTCGGTTAAATAACGAGAACATTGTTTGTGTAACCACTGAGGCTGATCCTAGCTGTCGGATTGTCCTCACAGTACCCCGCGATAAAGACCCCTATACTGTCCGCAATAGCATCTTCCAAAACCTTACCACTGCGGATAGCGGTCAACAAACCATTGCTGTTAACACCTACCGCAACAATCAAAATATATTAGGTGATTTATATAACTTAGGTCGTACAGGAATAGGTGGTAATCGCGCTTCTGCATCTAAAAGTGGTATTAATCTCAAACCTTTCCTCGATCGCAAAGATGGTGGTAATGGTAGCGGGTTAAAAAATGGTGTCGCCTTACGTAACCGTTCCAACACCCAAACCACTGTCCGCCCACAACCAAATGGCGTTCGCCTCGACCCCAATAGATTCCGTCGTTAATTACCGAATTTCAATTTCGTGATTCTCCTTATTCCCCAATCCTTTGAAATTGGGAAATAAGGAAAATCAACTAACGACTAATGACTGTTGAGTACAGACGCGATTAATCGCGTCTCTTTGATTTTTGACGACTCTAGAACCCAATACGCTTGGGTTAAGCTCATTAGTGATTGATTTGTCACTTAATTAAAAAGCCAGATCAATTGGGGGATTCTCCCCCAAACCCCCGATTGGGTGACGGTTGCGTCCCCCAAACCCCCTCCAAAATTATTGTTCTGTTTTTTTTGTTGAGTAACTAGTTTTTTGGTTTTGTGATCAATTAATTTTCTTAACCCAAGCGTATTGCTCTATAACCGTTAACCTATCAATCAATTTGAATTGAAGTTGGTCTACTTGCAGATGAGGTAGTACCAGTTAAGGGTTTGCGGAATTGGGCATAAATGCGATCGCGCCATTCAAAGAACGGTGCATAATCTGGATTATCTCCTAAACCAGGCAAACCTTTACCTTTAAGCTCTGCTGGTAAATCTAAATAAGGCCCTTCGGGAAATTTCAGTAAAATTGATAAACCAGCCACTGCCAGATCAGCTAAACTCGGTTCATCTCCAAGCAAATAAGGGCTATCTGCCAATAGCAGTGTCAGCGCTTCTAAGTCTTGCTTTAAATCTGCGATCGCAGATTTAATTACATCTGGACTATAACCAACTCCCACACCTAAAACCGTTAAGAAATCACGCGGTACTCCCTCAATTAGATTTTTGAGAATATCTGGTGTAGAAGTGGGTAACAAGGATTTACGAAAATTTTGGTCTTGACTAATAGCAGCAAATAGTGCTTTCCGCCCTTTGATACCTATCGATTCATCTGCCCATTCTTCTATTAATAAACATGCACCTCTTTTCTTGGGATCTTTCGGTATCAATGGGCGTTCTGGATACTCTAAGTCTAAATATTTAGCTATTTCTGTTGAATCAGCAATATATCTGCTTCCATCCTTTAAAACTGGTACTTGTCTTTGACCAGTCAGGCGAAACAGTTCTACCTGACCAATTCCTGGTGTAACCTCTATTTTGCGATAATTTAGCTCTTTATAATCTAAAATCAATCGCACTTTTTCTGAGTATTGGGATAGTTCCCATTGGTATAATTCCAGCATTTGAATACCCTATAACTAGTGAATTGAGAAATTGTACTAATTGTATCTTTAGTTGCTGTAATCGTTTTGGTAATTCAATTTTTACTTACGAAGTTCATTGCCAACAAAATTAAATTTTCAGATATTTTTTAGCAAATCTATAAGCTTATCAAAAAAATCTTTCTTTATGGATGCAATTATCAAATAATTAAATTGCTTACCTACTCACGTATAAATTAACTTAACATCTTATTCCTGAGTTTGCACTGATTATTTTAATTTCTCATACTTTAAAATCACTGAAAATCTTTCGTATAAAAAATCACTTTATATTTTACTATAAGTATTGTTTGAATTCCTGCCTTTAGTCAGCTAAACATAAAAATCGTTCTTCTCCAATCCCCAACTCCTAGCCCAGCACGCCAAATTATGTACCTCTGGTTGATAATCCTGCGGGGAAGTGGGGTTATTTTCTCAAAGATTAACTTCTAAGTATGTTGACAAAGTAAAAATAAAATATTCCAGAATTTTTCGCAACTGTTCGCCCAAAACCAGGAACAGATTCAAACTCAGAATTCCTTTTGTTATCTGGCTTTTCTAATTTTGAATTGAAAAATTAGAATATGTATTACCTCTTGCATTGAAATAGGAAACTCTGGAAATAAGCGAGCAAATTTTTTAGCTAGTTTAATCTTACTAAAGATAAAGTATAAAATGTAACAACACTTTGAATAATGATGATTTAAGTTGATAACTAGAGTTGCAAGATTTTTATCTAAAAAATTTATCTCACGACCCACTAGCACCTTTTGGATACTGGCATTGTCAAATGAGTAACTTAATCATCGCACTCAGCAATATTCACTCAGGCAAATAAATTAATTCACTTCATGCACATTATTTGAGCCTGCAAGATAGCTGGAAATTATTACCACAACTATTGTTCACTAATTATGACGTTCTCATGGAATGTGATATTAGATATGTTTGGAAAAAATTTCTTACGTCTTAGATGAGATTTTGTGCGTAGCAAAATGTTATAAGTCTTTATGTAACCTGTGCAAAATAAAAACAAACAAAATTTATGAAGGTCAATTACAGCCAATTGCTAACTAATCTTGCTGGTATAGTAGGAATAGCTGGATGCAGCCTTGTGATTACATTACCTTCACAAGCAAAGGAAGCAACAAATCCTAACCCTAGCATTTTTAGCGAGGCTCCCTATAGCCGTAGTCAACGCATTGAGGCAAACAGTAACTATACACCTGCTCAGGCTACACAAGATACAGCAAAAGGCACAACTGCTAACAGAAATTTGGTAGCACAGAAAACCAAAAAAAGAGGACTCAATCCTAACCCCAGTATTTTCAACGAGCCTCCCTATAATCGCGGTGCTAGCAGTGCAAACACAAGCAGTGGAGAAACTGCACCAACCCCCACCACTCCTGCTGAAGCTGCACCCACTACACCTACAACCGAAGCACCTTCTGCAACACCTACAGCACCTGCAACAGAAACACCTTCTGCAACACCTTCAACACCTTCCAACACAGCTCCTACCCAAACTCAGCCAGCACCAAATTCTAGCAGTACCCAAAACAAGAACTTGGTAGCAATTGCAGAGTCTAATGGATCTTTTAAAACCTTGACTCAAGCGTTAAAAGCAGCTGGATTGACTGCAACTTTAGAAGGAAAAGATAATTTCACGATTTTTGCACCCACCGATGCGGCATTTTCTAAATTGCCTCAAGATGCAGTCCGGGATTTGTTAAAGCCTGAAAACAAAGAAGTTTTGATCAAAATATTAACTTACCATGTAGTACCCGGTAAGGTATTATCTAGCGATTTGAAATCAGGCGAAGTGAAAAGTGTAGAAGGCGGTGCTATCAACGTCAAAGTTGATCCAGCTACAGGTGTGAAAGTAAATGAGGCTACTGTAACTCAGGCCGATATTACAGGCTCTAATGGTGTGATTCATGCAATCGATCAAGTAATTTTGCCTCCGGATTTGTAATGCTGAAGTCGAAGTAAATTCAGAGCCTGCAACTATTTTTATGGGGTGGGTAATGTCTAGTTGCGTTAAGTTTATCTACCCATTCTCAAATAGAAATTAAGCTCATAAAAACCCCGTTAAACGGGGTTTTTATTTCAATTGAAGAAATACTAGTCCATAGCTTCTAATTTCTATAGATATCTGATTTGATTTCTAAAAAAATTTCATACCATTTTAAAAACACAAGGCGACAGTAGATATGGGCACGGCACCAGTAAGATAATTTGACATACCACAAGATTGTGGATGCCGTGCCCCTACAAAGAATTTATTTGTCGCAAATATTATTTGAATTGGTATCAGTACTTAACGCATGATAGGGCTACCGTGATGATGAATTAAATACCATTTACCACCTAGTAATTGAAATATATTTGTGGCGATTGACTGTGCTTCTAGTCTTTGACCCCGAAATACTTGGAGGATATTTTCTCTCAAAATCACATAAGCAATATTGTCAGTTACTTCAGTAGAGATGATATCTAAATTAACTTCTATATAAGCTGTATTTTTAAATATCTGCTCCCAAGAATATTTAACTTCCTTCCAGCCACGCAACGCATTGCGTCCTGGATGAATACAAGTACTACCTGTTCCTTGTGACCAGACTAAACTCATAGCTTCAATATCTTTTTTTTCAAAAGCTCGATAAAAAGCTGTGTTGACTGCTAAAATTTCATCAGATGTCATAAAAAATAGCTAATTAATTCAAAACTAAATGTAGGGTTTTCAACAATTCCTGTACTGTATAAGGTTTAGGTAAAAATGCTGCCTTGGGAACTGTTTGATTGATAGGTGATTTTTCGCGTGTATCTATGCCGCTGACAGCAATAATCGGTAATTTTGGATTCATTGTTTGTAATGTACGAATGGTAGTGGCTCCATCCATATTTGGCATCATCATATCAATAATTGCCGCTTTAATTTTATCTGGATTTTGGGCATAAAGTGCTATTGCTTCAATGCCATCACGAGCTGCAATAATTTGATAATTATGGCTTTCTAAAGATGTTGCTGTTACATCACGAATTGCCGCCTCATCATCTACAATTAAAATCCATTCTCCTCTGCCATGCTCAATTTTACTATCTTCTAATATCTGTGTTGCACTTGTATGTACGGCTGGTAAATATACTTGAAATTCTGTACCTTGATCTATGCAACTTGATACAGTAATAAAACCACCATGTCCTTTAATAATTCCCATCACAGTTGATAAACCTAAACCAGTTCCTTTACCAAATTCTTTGGTGGTAAAAAATGGTTCAAAAATTCTATCTAATACTTCGCTCGGAATACCACATCCTGTATCCGCAACTTTCAGAACTATGTAATACCCAACTTGAGCATCAAGATTCATTCTGGCATAGTTTTCATCAATGTAAATATTTGCTGCTGAAATAGTAATATTGCCACCACTGGGCATAGCATCACGAGCATTAAGGCATAAATTAATTAATACTTGATGTATTTGTGTACTATCACCATAAACAGGTGATAATTCAGCCGTTATTTCTGTAGAGAATGTAATTGATTTAGGAAAAGTTTCTTGGATAATTTCGTTGACTTCTAATAAAATATTTCGCAACTGGATAACTTGGCGATCGCCTTCAATTCCGCGTGCGAAAGATAGTACTTGCTTAACTAAGTTAGCACCACGTTTGACATTATTTTCCACTATCGAGAGCATTTGCGAACTTTGGCGATCGGGTAGTTTATTTTTGAGGAAATGTACCGACATCAAAATTGGTGACAAAACATTATTTAAATCATGAGCAATACCACTAGCAAGAGTGCCAATACTTTCCATACGTTGAGCGCGGAAAAATTGCTTTTCTAGTTGCTTTTTATGGGTAATATCGGTGTCAACAATTAAAATTGATTTGGGTTGAGAATGCTCGTCTAAGACTAGCATCCAGCAACTTTCCACAATAATTTCTCTGCCTGATTTGCTAGTTTTTTGTAATTCCCCTTGCCAAGAGCCTGTTGATAACACAGTTTGACAGATTTCTTGATATTGTAATAAAGGTTCATTATCAAACAGTTGACAAGCATTTTTACCAATAGCTTCCTCTGTCTGCCAACCGTAAAGCTGTTCAGCACTTTTATTCCATAACAAAATATTATTAGATAAATCCCGTAAGACGATCGCATCCGTGGAAATATCCAGCAATGCTGCTTGTTCGCGAATTTGTTGTTCTACCTGTTTGCGGCTGGTAATATCTTCAAAAATATATAAACGTCCAAAATATTGATCATTGCGATCGCGTACTTGGGTAGAGAAGCGTCTAATAGTACGTCCATCGTTAAATTTAATCTCATCTTCGACCACAGCACGGTATTCTTCGCTTTGCAAAGGTTGACATGAAGCTGCAAATGCGGGAATATCTAAGATTAATTTGGCACAATCGGGAATAATATCCTGATTTTGCAATTTTCCCGTTGCCATTTGCGTTTCTAGGTGTTGAATGCCCCAAATCTCGCAAAACTGCTGGTTAAAATAAAGTATATTATCAGTACGGTTATCTACCACATAAAAGGCTAGGGGCGAAACACTAGTCATAGAGCGTAAAAGCGCCTCTTTCCAGCGTAATTCGGCTTCAGCTTGCTGGCGATCGCGCAATGCTGCTTGCTTCTCTTTAATACCGTCAACCAGGTAAGCTAATTGTGGATTTTTCCGGATCTCTAGTTGTCTAATAACTAAGCGACTTAAAGCTTGTAGCGATTCTATTTGTTTCTGGGTTATTTCATGGGGAATGCGATCTACTACACATAAAGTCCCAATCGCTTGTCCTCCTGGTGCGAGCAAAGGAACACCAGCATAAAATCTTACATAAGGTTCGCCAGTGACAATTTCTGAATTAGCAAACTTTGCATCTGCCAAGGTATCAGGAATAATCAAAACATCACACTGTGCTACACAAATTGGACAAAACCCTAAATATCTAGGTAATTGCTCAAAATCCAATCCCACTTTGGCTTTAAACCATTGACGATCAGCATCTACTAAATTAATTACAGCGATCGGTGTATCACAAATCTGCGCGGCTAAGAATACTAAATCATCAAATGTTGGCTCTGGTTTTGTGTCCAAAATTTGATACTGATAAAGAGCCTCAAGCCTTGCTACTTCTGGGGAATACACTGAATATTTCATTAAATTCTGCCTAATCTTGTTGAAAATAGGGATTGGAAGCTAGGGATTGGGGATTAGTTTGTGCTGATCCCACTAACTTGAAAGTGCTGAGTGCAAATCCTATTCCGACTTTTATGCAAGGCTTGTGAAACTTGTTTCATCAGAACTGCTTCTTTTCGCATCAAATTGGATATCTTTTGGAAATCCCTTCAGGGTGACACATTACAGTGTCGCCACAGACAACAATCTGTAGCCAGATATTTGAATAACTGCTGTGACTCATGATTATTGCAATTCATCAAACCAGGAAGATTTAATGCTACTTTCTATGCAGTCTGCTTTCAAAAGCCATGTAAATCATAGCTTACACAACTAGCATCTTATTTAATTCCCTAGTCAGGACTTTAGTCCTCAACATTAGGGATAGAGCGGTTGTCTTCAAACAAAAACTTGAATTTTTTGTGACACTTGCGTAAGCCTTATTAAGTACATTTGCTAATTGGTAACCAATTAATAATTACTTGCCGATTAACTCAGCCTTGCTGATACTTAATACCAATGCACTCGCAAACTATGGGATGTCCGAAAAAGCTAGCTAATAACTTTGTCACTTTTAATTATAGTGATCTGCCTTAAGATGGATGACTACAGAACTGAAGATTGACGTAATTTTACGTAAGATTACAATTTTTAACTTCCATATGACTTTAGCAATCCTCAATCGTCCTGAACCAGAAGATACAGGGCTTGTCCAAGAGATTTGAGTATCTTTGCCCTGTAATTCCCCAAACCAGATAGGATTGCTATATTGGGTTTCAGTTACATAAACTTTGTTGTGACAAATACACTGAACTTTCGCGTTAAACCAAGAGCCGAAGATAGCTTTGCTATTACCCTTGCGCCTTTATCTTTAGAAGAAATCTACGCCAAAGCTGACGATCCTGCAAATGGTGCAGTGGTAGTAATGAGTGGTATGGTTCGCAATCAAACTGATGGGAAACCAGTAATTAGCTTAGAATATCAAGCTTATGAACCAATGGCATTGCTAGTATTTTCCCAAATTGCCGCAGAGATTCGCTCTCTATGGCCTGATGTCAAGCGGGTAGTCATTCATCATCGCATCGGCCGTTTGCAAGTTGGCGAAATCAGTGTTTTAGTAGCGGTGGGTTGTCCTCATCGCAGTGAAGCTTTTGAAGCTTGCCGTTATGCTATTGATACTCTCAAGCACAATGCGCCTGTTTGGAAGAAAGAACACTGGCAAGATGGTTCCAGCAGTTGGGTGAGTATAGGAGCTTGTGAACAGCCAGGACAAAATTGTTAAAATTCCGGAAGTTATCGTCTATGCCCGTGTTTCGTCTAGGGAACAGGCAGAAAATTCGGCGGCGTTAGGAGGACATAGCAGCAGAAATAGACAAGTGGAATAATTAAAAATAAAACTTATAACCTACACATGAAGCCACTAAAACGAATCACATTTAACCCAGAAATCATGGGTGGCAAACCTTGCATTCGAGGTATGCGTGTTACTGTAGGTACAATTGTCGGTTTAATGGCAGCAGGAAATACCCCAGAAGATATTCTCAACGCCTACCCATACCTAGAACGCGAGGATATCTATGAAGCTTTAGCTTATGCTGCATGGCGGGTAGAAGAAATTGAAGTACCCCTTGCTTCTGCATGAAGATTTTAATTGATATGAATCTTTCTCCTGACTGGGTTCCAGTCCTAGAAAGTGCGGGTTTTGAAGCTGTCCACTGGTCAACAATTGGTAATCCCAGTGCTACAGATAAAGAAATCATGGCATGGGCATTAACAAACGACTACATTGTTTTCACTCATGACTTAGATTTTGGTACACTGCTGGCAATGACTCAAGCTGATGCACCCAGTGTCATTCAAGTGCGATCGCAAGACATCCTACCAGCTAAGTTAGGTAATTTAGTTATCAATGCCTTGCGTCAATTTCAGCAAGAACTAGCAATGGGTGCTTTGGTAACAGTGGATGAAGCAAAAGCAAAGGTAAGAATTTTACCAATTCAAGACAACTAGTGAAAAACATATATCTTAGCTGTGTAGGGTTCTAGATCTGTAACTAAACCATCTTGACCTACTTCTACCTCACTGTGGCTAAAGTAATCTTGCCAATTTTCAGCGTTTGGGAATTTGGGAATGCAATAGTTAGTCAGCTTCTGCTCATGGAAATTTACCACAACCACAACTTGAGAACCTTGCTCATGCCAACGGAAGTATGCTAGAAGTTTTGCGTCTGCATCTTCATAGAAAAATTCTATATTGTCACTTTGCAGGGCTAAATTATGTTTCCGTAGGGCAATGAGTTGTTGGTAATAGTGCCATAAATCACGATTTTCCGCATTTTCTAACAAAGGCCAGGCTATTTTCTTAGGTTGAGTTACACTTTCGCTTTTTTTCTTGTGTTCGCCAAACTCTTCACCCATCCATAGCATCGGTATACCCTTTGCTGTCATTAACAGCGCCGCCGCTAATTTAGCCCTTGTAAATGCAGCTTCCCCAAAGATACCTCGGTTACCTAATTCTCTGAATAAACGATCGCGATCGTGAGTTGATAAATAATTTATGACATTTCTACCAGTTTTATAACCCTGCTGTTTGGGATCTAAAACTTGCTTGAGATGATCTAACTCAAATTTTTCACTACAAACATGGGGAACTATAAAATAGTGAAAACTTTCGTGCCAGCAAGCATCAAGTGGCCCCTCTGGTGTTGTGACTTTGCTGGTATCGGGAATATGTTCTGCAATATTATAAAATGGCTTAGGTGCAGTATTCTTTTTTGCTTGTTGAGCCAGCCAGTGCAGAAATTCAAAGTTAGCTAATTGGCGCACGGCATCAAAACGAATGCCATCAATGTGATATTCTTGAACCCAAAAACGCACCACATCTCCAACGTATTTCCAAGCAGGTTTAACGTCTAATTTTTCATTATAGTTATCATAGTTAAACTCTGGCCCCCAATAATTATCCGGGTCTTCTGGATAATGCATATATTCGTAGTACCAGTAGTTTCTATCTATCAGCATTAACGGGCATTCTTCATCCGTATGGTTATAAATTCCATCCATGAAAACCCGAATACCTCTACTATGACACTCATCAATGAACAGTTTTAAATCTGCTGTTGAGCCATAGCTAGATTCTGTGGCAAAAAAATGCCGGACTTTATAGCCCCAGCTATAATCGCCTGGATACTCATTCACAGGCATTAATTCAACTGCATTGATGCCTAAATCACGCAGATAATCTAGCTTTTCAATAGCATTTAAGTATTTTCCTCTTTTGTCACTATCAACTTCACCTCCAGTAAAATCAGCAACATGCATTTCATATATGACTAATTCCTGATTTTCTGGCAGAGGAATATCATCATGTTGCCAAATGTAAGTATCTACTATAGGTTTACCATCTTTAATTTGTACTATGCCTACTTTTTGTTGCTCATCAACATCAGTAGCGTAGGGGTCAATTACTTCTACCCATTCATCGGGGGAAAAATTGGGGCTTTTGGTTTGGACGCGAAACTTATATTGATAAATACCATCTTCTAAGTTTAATTGAGTATAAAAATAACCATCTTCGCCTTTTTTCATTGGCATTTCTTGCCAATCAGAAAAAGAACCTATTAATGAGGCTTGATTGTTACGGGGCGCGAACAATTTAAATTCAATTACAGCAGACATTTTGTCACCTCAGAAGATGTTTAAAAACGACCCCAAAAACCATGTAATTAATCCCCTAACTGCTTGAGAATCAGGATGCTGTTTCTGCTTCTTCAAGATAGTTGGGGGATTTATAGAAGATAAACATTACTAAAGGATATTTATTCTCTAGTTAATTCATCGGCATCTTATAAAAGTTAGCTATTTGCTGAACCAACTGGTACTGATGCATCTGCAATTGAGGCGTTTTGTAAAATAGGCTGGCGAGTTTTTATGTCAAATTTATAGCCATGTGGAAGAATATGTAATTTGGCTCCGAAAATTGCCAACGGTTCATCCTTCAAAATTTCGTCAATATTGTTGTGTGTGGCTTCTGATTCATCAACAATTGTCACCGCACCTTCACCAATTACTTCAATTTGGTGATCGGTAACTACCATAGCAGTATTTTCGTCAATACCAAATCCTAAGTCAGCGGGTTCTTGTAACAAAGCAGAAATTAAACGTCCCAAACGACCACGTTGTGAAAAATGTTGGTCGATGACTACCCCTGGTAAAAAGCCCATTCCCGGCCCCATATCCACAATTTCAATTCGCGGATTTGTTTCGGAATCACCTTCTACAATCATTTTATCAGGCATTACTGCTGCGCCAGCACTTGTACCTGCTATCACAACACCTTCAGCAAGTCTATTGTGAATAGCTTTATCAATTTCAGTATCCTTAAGAATGCCAGTGATGCGCGCTTGGTCGCCTCCAGTAAAAAATATCCCGGTGGCATCATTAATTGCTTGTAAAGCTGTTGATGAAGATGCATCTTCGCGAGTTTCTGTATCAACTATCCGAACTTTTTCTGCTCCTAAGCGTTCAAAAACTCTAATATAATTTTCTCCAACTTCTCTAGGCAGTTCTGTTGCTGCTGTCATAATGACAATATGAGCTTTTGTACCTCCAGCTCGCCGTAGAAACTCGCGCAGGATTTGGCAATCCCCTTCTTTATCTTCAGCACCACCAATAATTACCAACTGCCGTTTAATATCGGTCGTCACCATGATCTCACCTAAAATTTTATGTAAGTATTTTCAATAAAGCATGACAATTACAGATATCAAATCATCCATTTGGTAGATTAATAAATTAAAATTATTGACAAGCTTAAATAGTCTCAATTGTAAATATTTTATACTCCAAATAAATACGAGGATATTTTTATATTGCAAACAATATATATCAGCCTCTAGATACTAGTTCTAGAGGCTAAAAAATCATTTTCTTATTTGAATTTAAGTAACATCAGAGTATTTGTTAATTGCTAAGAATTGCACGAAAAAATGAAACTTGATTTCTCTATCCAGAGTTATCTAATACAGGCGGCTGCGATAAAGTAAGTTAACTAAAAAAAGACGTGCTTGTTCTAGTGGGAGATGTCGAGGTTTACCCTGGTAGACAATTTGATATTCGTTGCTGTCTGGGCCATCTCCATGACCAGAAATTAGCTTTTGGTGAAAAGCTTCATCAGCAAGTTGCCGAACTTCATTTCTTAAGGAAATTTGTGTATTGTTCATACTTTGCTGTCTATGACGATCCGTATTCTAGATATATAAAATTAAAAAGTAATTTGCACCTTTCAAAGGTTATATTTTTGATGACAGAGAACTTAAAGTAAAAATATTCGCTGTATACTCCATACTGAGTAATAAAAATTGAAAAATTGTGATTATACCCTGGGATAGCTGAAAAAGTCTTGCAGTAGAGTTAGGCTGTGCCAGTAAGGGTTGAGTTTTATACTCTGAACAGTCGTTAAGCGATCGCTTCCCAGCAATACACAAGAATCAATTGACCATCGATAGGTCTGGGTAAACGCAAGTCAGCGTCCGGACTTCAGGGTGTTTAGCTAGAGGTTTATTATCAATGCTTCAAGAAAAAAGCACCGATGCAGTCCGCATCAATGCCAGAAAAACCGACGTATTCGATATTTTCAAGTTCAAGCATTACCAGGGCCCTAATCCCTATTTAGAAGTAGGGGCGCTAGTATTCAACTTTGTGCTAACCGAGTATAGAAAACCTCTACCCATTGAGGACTTAGTTTCAATTATTAGCGATCGCTATCCAACTTTAGCCAATCAAGAATATGAATCCTATGCCCATCTGTTTGCCAAAACTCTATCGGAAGTAGGCAAGCTGGAGATGGGTTTGCACCTCACCCGGTGGAATGTGCAACCAAATTCCAATTCTGTGTATATCGCTATCCAATCTCTACATGAACGCACAACTAGAGGGGTAGTCTACTTTGTTTGGGATTGGTTTGAGGCTATCAACCGAGATGCAGATTTCCTGTTTGAGGATGAGTTAGCACGTTTACAAAATAGATTTAGACAATCTGTCTACGGTGGCCCTACAGTTTACGCCTTATTGCGAACAGCTTACGAAAAAGCTATTCCCACTTTTTATCTCTGGGAAGAAGGATTGACGCAGTATGGCTATGGTAAAAAACATATTCGTGGTATAGCCACAACTTTTGACTGCGATAGCCATATAGATTCTGACTTTACTACTCGCAAAGACGATTGTAAGGCTTTCTTAAAAACCTTGGGCTTCCCTGTACCGGAAGGTGATATTGTCACTACTGAAAAGGACGCTTTAGCAGTAGCTAGAGAAATTGGCTATCCAGTCGCAGTGAAGCCTGTAGTCGGACACAAAGGAATTGGTGTGACAGCCGAAGTTCAAGACTCGGAAGAACTAGAATCTGCCTATAGTAGGGCGCTGGCGGCGATTCCTGAAGAACAATCTACAAGGATCATTGTAGAGAAAAGCATATCCGGCGCAGATTTTCGCTTGCTATGCGTAAACGGCAAATTTGTCGCCGCTACGGAACGCCGTCCTGCTTCAGTTGTTGGTGATGGTTACTCCACTATTGATGAGTTAATTCGCGAAGAAAACCGCAAACCTGCACGCTGGGATACACCCACTTCTCCTATGAGTAAAATCCAGCGTGATGAAGCAATGGAATTGTACTTAAGAGAACAGCGTTTAACATTAGATAGTGTGTTGGAAAAAGACCGCACTGTTTATCTTCGCAAAGTAGCAAATCTCTCGGCTGGCGGTATGAGTATTAATGCCACACATACCGTTCACCATGACAACATTATTTTGGCACAGGATATTGCCCAACACTTCCGCTTAACTTGTCTGGGTATTGATGTAATTACCAAAAGCCTCTCGGAATCTTGGAAGGATGGTAATTTTGCTATCTTAGAAATCAACGCTGCACCTGGTATTTTGATGCATTTAAATCCGGCAGTTGGTGATAGTGTGGATGTACCTTCTCATATTTTAGGAACATTTTTTGAGTCAGGTGCAGAAGCAAGAATCCCAATTATTACCTTTAACAAAATATCAGTTCAAGAGTTGCAAGAAACGATAGACCATATTCTTTTGCAACATCCTGATTGGACAGTGGGTGCTGTTTGCCGTGATGGGCTGTTTGTGAATCGGTCGAGAAAGATTTTAAGCAAAAATTACAACAGCAATCTTCAAAGCTTGTTACGTAATCCCAAACTCGATTTACTCATTGCTGAATATGGAGATGAGATTTTAGAAGAGGATGGAATGTTTTATCAAGGTAGTAACATAGTTGTTCTTGATAACCCCAACGAGACTGAAATGATGTTAGCGCGAGATGTCTTAGAAGGCTCGACTGTAGTAATTAGAAAAGGAGACAATATTTCAATTAGCCGTAAAGGGTTAATTGAAGATTACAGTTTAGGCGAGGATGAACCATTTACAAGGGTTTATTTGAAAGAAGTCGGCACAATTTTGTAAGTTTCATCAATGTAGTGGCGTGACCAGGCTAAAATGTTGCAATAATTTTTCTTGTGGGGTGGACATCTTGTCCGCCCCGGACGGGTGAGACACCCATCCCACAAGAGTTTTTTCATGCACTATTTAGTCTTGTCAGTCCACTAGATTAATTACTATTTCAGCTTGTCATAGGCTGCTAAAATAACTTTTTCTGTTTCCTCCCAGCCAATGCATTTATCTGTTACAGAAACACCATATTTTAATTCTGATTTCTGGCAATTGACTGATTGACTACCTTCAAATAAATTCGATTCCAGCATCATACCGACAATTGAAGTATTGCCATCAACTACTTGTTGAATCACATCTTCTAAAACCGCAGATTGTAATCTGTAATCTTTATTCGTATTACCATGACTACAGTCAATCACAATTCTGGGTGGTAATTTTGCCTCTTTCAATTTTTCTTCTACGGTTTTGACACTGGCTGCATCAAAGTTAGGTTGATTTCCACCTCTTAAAATCACGTGTCCGTATGCATTACCTCTAGTTTGAAATACACTCACCTGTCCATCTTGATTAATTCCGAGGAAATTGTGAGGCATTCTCGCAGATTGTAAGGCATTTAAAGCTACTTGGATATTACCATCTGTACCGTTTTTAAACCCTACAGGCATGGAAAGTCCACTTGCCATTTCTCGGTGAGTTTGTGATTCAGTGGTGCGTGCGCCAATAGCAGACCAAGCTATAAGTTCACTGATATATTGAGGGATGATTGGGTCAAGTGCTTCTGTCGCTGCTGGTAACCCTAATTCGGCAATTTGTAGCAGCAATTCTCGCGCAATTAATAAACCATTTTCTACATGAAAAGAATCATCCATTTCGGGATCGTTGATTAATCCTTTCCATCCTACTGTGGTTCTGGGTTTTTCAAAGTAAACCCGCATTACTAGTAATAGTTTATCTTTAACTTTCTCTGCTAAATTTTTTAATCGTTGCGAATATTCTAGTGCTGCTTTGGGGTCATGAATCGAACAAGGCCCCACAACTATAAATTTTCTTCTGTCTTGAAAATCTAGAATTTGTTCTAGTTCTTCGCGATATTTCAAAACAGTTTCTTCGGCTGATTTAGTTAATGGTAATTTTGATTTTACTTCGTTAGGAGTTAGTAAGACGTGAGAGTTCTCAATGTTGGCGTTGAATAATATATGGTGCATGGAGCGGAAATTGTGATTTATGCTACTAAATTGAGACTTAAAAATTATACACATTTATAGTCAAAAAATACACCAAAATATCATAGAACGCTCAAATTACCAAGGCTTATAGCTGACTAATTTTTGACTCAAGTGTATTTTATTAGACCTAATAAAACCTCCTCATAACTCAGGTGATCAAGCTAAAGAAAAAGGGGGGCAATATTTCCCCCCTTTCATTAGGATTTGGAGCGTTTTCTCAGTACCAGTGTAATCAATTACTGCCAAACAAATACTTTAGCTTCATAGGGGCCGATATCGGTGATGATACCATCGTCGCCAGCTTCCACATCATAATTAGCTGTCCACTCGTGCCATGTACCACCATTGGGGAAATTAGGAACATGATAACCAGAGAGGAAGTTTTCGGAGAAATTTGCCACAACTACTACACGGGAACCTTCGTCATTCCAACGGCTGTAAGCTAGCACTTTGGCTTCTGGATTTTCGTGAATAAAATCGATATTTTCTGTGTAGAGTGCATGGCTATTTTTACGCAGATTAACTAGGCCCTTATAGTAATCAAACAAACTAGAATTTAGTTCATTACCTAATAGCGTCCAATCGATTTTAGCTGATTCTGGTTGTTTGGGTTTATACTCACCAAACTCTTCACCCATCCAAATTAAAGGCACACCAACAGCAGTAAATAGGATAGCAACTCCTAATTTAACTCTTCTAAATGCTTCCTCATCAAAAATATTGCGATCGCCTAAGTCCACCATCAGGTGGTTATGGTCGTGGTTAGTTAGATAATTTACCACATTGGTAGCACCCATAAAACCTTGACGCTTACAATCAATTACGTCTTTGAGGTTTTCTAAATCAAAGGTTTCGCCATAAATATGTGCAGTCACAGTATGATAAAAACTATCATGCCAGCAACCATCCATAGGGCCATCAACGTTGGTAATGCTGGTAGTTTCAGGAATGTGTTCGGCAATATTATAAAAAGGTTTGGAACCAGCAGCGTTCTTCGCTTCCTGCACAATCCAATGCATAAAATCGTAGTTAGCAATTTGGCGCGCTGCATCATAGCGAATACCATCTATATGATATTCTTCAATCCAATATCTTACTGTATCACCAGTAAATTTGCGGGCGGGGTAAGTTTCTAAATTTTCATCATAATGTTCATAGTTAAACTCAGGCCCCCAACTATTATCAGGGTCGCGAGGCGCATGGTGATACCAATAATCGTGGTCAATTTGAGTTAATGGACTGGAAGCTTCTGAATGGTTATAGATACCATCCATAATCACGCGCATACCCCTAGCATGGCATTCATCAATTAATTTTTTTAATCCCTCTGTAGCACCATAACTAGATTCTGGTGCAAAGAAATGACGAGGATTATAACCCCAACTATAATCACCAGGATATTCTTTAACTGGCATCAACTCAATAGCGTTAATTCCTAATTCACACAGATAATCTAATTTTTCAACAACATGTTTGTACTTTCCGCGCGCATAGGGATCATCTTCTCCACCGGAAAAGTCACCAACATGTAATTCATATATGACTAATTCATGGTCAGCAGGCAAATGTTGATCATCATGTTGCCAAACATAGGTATCAACAATTCTTTCACCATCTTTAATTTTGACGATACCGTTATCTTGACCACTTAATTCATCAATATCAGTTGCATAAGGGTCTGTAACATCAACCCATTGTTCTGGTTCTAGAAACCATGAATTTGATTGGACACGGAATTTATATTGATAAACGCCATCTTCTAATTCAACAGAAGTGCGGAAATAACCATCTTCACCTTTTTCCATTGGAATATCTTCCCAATTAGAAAAAGAACCGATTAATGCTGCTCCCTTGTTATAAGGTGCAAACAGATTAAATTCAATTTTCGCCATATAATTGCATCAGGAGTAGAAAATGTTGGTAAATGTATTTTCTGATCTCCACCTATATTTAGCCAATCGCCCAGGGGAAATAATTAACTCATGATTTCCTCTATCTGTGGGAGTAAATTGAATATTTATTGCATATTAAATTGAATATTAGTTTGAAATTGATTATTTGAATATTTAGGAAATAATTATATTTTTTGACAGAGGTAGTCAAGAGTCAAAAAGACGCGATTATTCGCATCTCTACTCAAAATTCCAAAAATTTAGACTTTTGACCCTTGACTTTTGACTCTTGTTAAACCGACTCTAAATTGCTGCTAACAGGATTCATATAACTATATAACCAATTTGCAGCAGTAGCCCTACGAGTTTGCCGAGGGCCAAATTCACCAATTTTGTAACCTTTAAAACCCAACTTTTCTTTAAGAATTTGTTTGTTTTCTTTCGGTATAGAACGAGTCAATTTGACTGTAGCGGGGCGACTATCAATGAAATCTGGTGGTTGTGGGTACTCATCCCGCCATTCTGCTGCAACTTCGCTATTGTCCCATTCTCCAGTTGATGAGTTGTAGCGATAACCTAAGCAATGCCATACCAATTGGTTGACTGTTGCATCATCAATGGTTTCGTTGAGGATTGCCCAAATAGTATCTGTGTTGAGTGGTGGCAAATTAGACATAAGCGAGTTGAACTTCCAAGTTGACGCGTTGAATAATTGGTAATTGTGGCGAATCAAGAATGCGATCGCACTCTTAGTGCAAAGCACTTTATCACTATATAATCCAATAAACTGCCAAATCTAGTGATGATTTTCAGCCTGTCTACATTTTGGAATAAAGTCATCAGCCAAAATTCGGTAGATTAGAAATTGTCAAATATTGACCAGTCAATGCAAAATTCTACTCCACTGTCAAAACTCATCCGTGCCCATGTTTTCGTTTCTGGTCGCGTCCAAGGGGTTGGCTATCGCTACGCTACAGTAGATACAGCAAGTCAGTTGGGATTAACTGGCTGGGTGCGAAATCTTCCCGATAGTCGAGTGGAAGCAGTTTTTGAAGGGGTGCAAGAAGTGGTAGAAGAGATGGTGCGCTGGTGTCATAGTGGCCCTCCAGCAGCTATTGTCAAAAATGTTGCAGTTGACTACGAAGAACCGGAAGGTTTGCTGGGATTTGAAGTTAGACGTTGATCACCTTAACTTCCAATACTTGTCGGTTAAGGGCAAAAGGGGAAGGGGAAAAGGGACAAGAAAAAACCTTTAACCCTTACCCTTTCCCCTTTTCCCCAAGCCAAATTCCGAGTTGAAAATCCTTAACCGAGCAGTATCACCTTAACTTCTTCCCTCCCAGATCAAAAGTTGTCGTGAAGCAGCAACAAAGCAGTTGAGATGCTTGGGAGGATACAGAAAATGGTCATAGGCTAATGCCATTAATCTAGCAGCCTCATTATATGGTACTCTACCAATACCTGTACCCAAACCAGGACAAGCAATCGTATTAATCTTGTACTGAGCATGTTGGTTGTGGTGGCGCACAGCTAAAAGCATAGCCCACATGGCTATATAAGGAATGTCAGTCCCCATAATAGACATAGGAACTCGCATTGTCGGTGTATGTGCTAGGAACGGATGCTGAAGATGACCAGTTTCCACAATCATTGACGTTCCTACTGGCTGTTCACCCAAATAATCTGCAAGTATACGTTGCTGTACCGTTGTCATCAAAGAACTACCAAAAAATTTGATAATGGCAGCATCCATACCACCATCCATCATGCCAAAAGAGTTAGCAGGACTAACTAAACAGTCAAAATTAGGCAACCACTCAAAGTAGTCATTGACTATTTCAACATTAGGTAAATAGTTAAAATGTTCTTGAAATGCTGCTGCTAATAATGAATTTGGCGCTACTAATACCAATTTCAAGCTTTATTCCTCCGCTTGAATACTTATTGTAGACCCACAATTAAACCTTTGGCGACGGGAATTGGGATAAAATGTGATTGTTAGACCCAATTGATTGTTGACCTTGGGGCATTAAAGATACTGTCCATGCAGCTACTTCAAACAACCGACAAAGATTTTTCTACCAAATTTAAAGCACTTGTAAATGATCGCCGGGAAGCAACTGTTGATGTTAGCGGGACAGTAAGAGAGATTCTGGCTGATGTCAAAGTGCGTGGTGATGCGGCAGTCCATGACTATACTAGCCGCTTTGACCATTATCATCCTGAGTCTTTGCGTCTAAGTGAGACATTTATTGCCGAACTTGCAGCCCAATGTCCCAAGGATGTGACAGCAGCCTTAGAATTGGCAGCAGAGAGAATTGCCGCATTTCACGAAAAACAACTACCCCAAGATATCGGCTATACCGATACAGTTGGTGTCAGGCTGGGATTAAATTGGGTAGCACTGTCAAAGGTGGGAATTTATGTACCTGGCGGACGTGCTAGTTATCCTAGTTCGGTATTAATGAATGCCCTACCCGCCAAAATTGCTGGTGTGGATCGGATTGTGATGACAGTGCCAATGCCTCGCGGTGAGATTAATCCCGCAGTACTCGCAGCCGCTAAAATTGCTGGTGTCACAGAAATATATGGTATTGGTGGGGCACAAGCGATCGCAGCTCTAGCATACGGTACTAAAACTATTGCCCCTGTTGATAAAATTGTTGGGCCTGGTAATGCCTATGTTGCCGAAGCCAAACGCCAAGTATTTGGCACAGTGGGAATTGACAGTATTGCTGGCCCTTCTGAAATTCTTGTTGTTGCAGATGACAAAAATAATCCCGAATGGATAGCTTGGGATTTACTATCGCAAGCAGAACATGATCCTAGCGCCCAATCTATTTTAATTACCGACTCAGCAGAATTCGCCCAAAATGCGATCGCATCAGTTGAGCAAGTTTTAAATCACCTAGCTACCAAATCAGTAGCCACCGCCAGTTGGGAAAAACATGGGGCTGTAATTATTGTCAACGATTTAGCCGAAAGTATTCCCCTCATCAACCAGCTAGCACCAGAACACATAGAATTGTGTATCGATAATCCTCAATTACTAGCTAGCGAAATCAAATGTGCTGGTAGCCTATTTTTAGGACGCTATACACCAGAAGCCATTGGCGATTATTTAGGCGGGCCAAACCATGTACTCCCAACTTCTCGTTCCGCCCGTTTTGCTTCCGGCTTAAGCGTTTACGACTTCTTAAAACGCATTACCTACCTGGAATGCAATCAACAAGCACTACAGCAAATCGGCCCAGCCGCAGTCACCCTAGCACAAGCAGAAGGCTTACCAGCCCACGGCGGTAGTGTAGCTATACGGTTGCGGGATTAGGGATTGGGTACTGGGGATGAGGGAGATGAGGGAGATGAGGGAGATGAGGGAGATGAGGGAGATGAGGGGGATGAGGTAGAAAATACCAAATGACAACTGACAAACCCCAATTACCCATTACCCATTACTCATAACTCATTACCCATTACCAAACCCAAACAAAAAAACCAGGTAACTACACGCTACCCGGTTCATGTCTCTTAAAATCACAATTTCCAGACTGATAGGAGCAAAGCCCTGCTATGCTCCTAATGATTGTTCAACCAAATTAGACTTTAGCAGCTGACTTAGTAACAACGTTGAGTTCGCCTTTAGCGTACTTAGCCGCAAAATCTTCCAAAGAAATTTGCTTAATCTTGCTAGCGTTACCAGCGGTACCAAATTGCTGATAGCGTTCTGCACAAACCTTCTGCATATAGACAATAGAAGGCTTGAGGAAGTGACGGGGGTCAAATTCCTTGGGGTTTTTTGCTAAAGCTTCACGTACCGCAGCAGTAATTGCCAAACGGTTGTCGGTGTCAATGTTTACCTTACGTACACCGCTCTTGATACCTTTTTGAATTTCTTCTACAGGTACGCCGTAGGTTTCAGGAATTGCACCACCATACTGGTTAATCAGAGCAATTAAATCTTCAGGTACTGAGGAGGAACCATGCATTACCAAGTGAGTGTTGGGCAAACGGCGGTGAATTTCTTCAATGCGGCTGATTGCCAAAATTTCGCCAGTTGGCTTACGGGTAAACTTGTAAGCACCGTGGCTAGTACCAATAGCAACTGCCAAAGCATCTACTTTGGTTTGCTCTACAAAGCTAACAGCTTCGTCGGGATCGGTCAGCAATTGGGAGTGATCCAGTGTACCTTCAAAACCATGACCATCTTCAGCTTCACCCGCACCAGTTTCTAGAGAACCTAAGCAACCGAGTTCGCCTTCAACGCTGACACCTAGAGAATGAGCTACATTCACTACTTCGCTGGTAACACGGACGTTATACTCGAAGCTTGCAGGTGTTTTAGCATCAGCTTCCAGCGAACCATCCATCATGACGCTGGTGAAGTTGTTCTTAATTGCTGAGTAGCAGGTAGAAGGAGCATTGCCATGATCTTGGTGCATGACAATGGGAATTTGAGGATAGGTTTCTACAGCAGCCAAAATCAAATGGCGGAGGAAGTTTTCTCCTGCATAGTTACGAGCGCCACGAGAAGCTTGAAGAATTACAGGGCTATCTGTCTCTACAGCAGCCTTCAGGATCGCCTGAATTTGTTCCAAGTTATTAACATTGAAAGCTGGGATGCCGTAACCGTTTTCAGCCGCGTGATCCAACAACAGCCGTAAGGGTACAAGCGCCATAGATAGTCCTCCTAATGTGGTTGTCAGCTAGTCGGGGTGAGAGAAGCGTAATTATTTACTATTAATGTAATTGTTACGCTAATCTTAAGAGTTTTTTCAACATATAGGAAATTATAACTATTGATGAGTGTTTATGTTGAAAAAGTTTACGCTACAACTCATAAATGTGCCCCATATTCGCAATAGCAGACTGTACAGTCTGCTACGCTACAGTTTGAGGCTTTGGTAGTCTTGTATCCAATACGATCAACCACAGCCGATTCCTATAACTGCCTATGCTAAGGTTTTTCTAGCTCTGCCACTCACTTAAGGTGCTAATTGCTGGGTAAATGCTGCGTGTTCAGCAGATTGCAAGCCTGTTTGTAAAACAGCTAAGACAGATTGCATATTCCCTGCTAATACTTCTGCTACTGCTAACCACAATCCTGGGAAGACTCGACTTCGCAGAATTCCACGCTCATCAGGTACTAATTCCAGATATTCACCCTGTTCTAAACAAAACCAACTCAATTTTTGCTCTAGAACTTGCCAAACAATATATTCTTTTACACCATTACGGCGATAAGCTTGTTTTTTAGCATGAAGGTCAATAGCTGCGCTACTAGCAGCAATTTCGACAATTAACTCTGGTGCGCCTTCAATATAATCATCTTCACTCAGCTTTGCTTGGCCTCCTGCTTCTGGATTGATCAGCAGAACTGCATCTGGTTGAGGTTCATTATCCAAATCTAGACGCACTGTTGGTTCAACCCCCAAAGCTACACCAGGCGTAGCTGCTTCATAAGTACCAAGCCATGTAAGAATCCAGCCATGAGGTTGACTATGACTTCTAAAAGGCAAAGCAGCAGGCATAATATAGACAATTCCCTCAATTAATTCGGCTTTTTTCAAATTGAACATGGCGTTGTAGCGACGCTCAAATTCATAGCGGGTAAGTTTGTCGCCATTTTCCAAAAAGGGAATTGCCTGATGTTGTGCAGGTGTTTTCACCATAACGTCTAATATTTGGGTTAGCCTAAGCCTATCCTACCGAACTGCGAAAATTTATTTTAGGGAGAGTGCGATCGCATTTACTTTATTTAGGCAATCTCAATTCAAATTAATTAATCTTGATAACAGAATACCTTCTAATTTCTAATTTTGCAGGAAATTAGACTATAATCAGATATAAATTATTTAAATAAAAATCTATGCAAAGCAAAATATTTGATATTAATCAATTACAAATAACTGTCAGCGAGTTACTGTCTTTGATGCGAGATGATCAAGAAATAGTCATCACTAAAGGTAATACTCCTGTTGCTAAATTAACTATACTTAATTCTCCTGAAAAAATTATCTTTGTATCAGAAAAACTTCCCCAGCCTGGATTAAATTTAGGCGCAATGGTAATGAGTGATGATTTCGATCAACCTTTACCAGATGAATTTTGGTTACAAAATCCATGAAGCTACTGTTAGATACACATACGTTTATTTGGTGGGATAGTGACCCTGCAAAACTTTCTCAAAAAGCATTAGATTTACTAACGGATAAAGATAACATCAGGTTATTGAGTGTTGTCAGTCTCTGGGAAATTCAAATTAAACACCAGTTAGGTAAACTCACATTAAATAAAGCTTTAAGAGAAATTATTGCTAGTCAACAAAATAATCATATTGAAATATTACCAATTAATATTGATCATATTTTAGCTTTAGATAATTTACCCCTTTATCATAAAGATCCTTTTGATAGGTTACTTATTGCTCAAACTAATATAGAAAATGCTGTGATGATTAGTTGTGATGCTATTTTTGCTAATTATTCAGTCCAGGTAGAATGGTAATCTATTTTCTGGTTTAGATGCATTAAATTTGACTAATACTGTTTCTGGATGAAGAAAAGCTTAATAAAGCCCACAGAGGTGGGCTTTGTTTGTGTAACTCCAGCCTTGAGGATGAAGGCGAATATAGCGCAACTTCACATAGAATCAATTCAATTGAATCCTCAAATACTAGTTGCCAATTGTTTTTTATTTGCAAACTACAAAATTTATGCTTATGCGATCGCCTATTCTACATGGTGAGCATTTTCCAAAAACAGCGATCGCACTCAGGACTTATCCACAAAATAAGTAATTACAAACCAAGCGAAGACGTACTCGCAATTTCGCCCTAAAAATAAAACTCGCTTCAGCTTTCAAGTCGAGGCGAGCGTTGTTTCCTTTTATATGGGTCGCCCGGGATTCGAACCCGGAACTAATCGGTTAAAAGCCGAGTACTCTACCGTTGAGTTAGCGACCCGTTAAGTTGTGTATCGCAACTTTGCAATTATAGCACAAACATCTGTAGATTTGTAAAGGGGTTTCTAGAAGAAATTTGCCGTTAGGCGTACAGATGCTTGGTAACTCTCACCTGGGGCTAACAAAATCAGATGCTCGCCAGTATTCAGGGAATTACGAGGCGCACTCCAAGGCTCTAAACAATAGAATTCTTTACCTTTTAGCGTCCAAAATACCAAGATGGGATATTCATTGCCGTACTCTAGGGAGACACTGAGCTTTCTGCTGTTGTCAACCACAGAGGCAGATTGACTGGTGAGTTCCTTAAAGGCAACGTCAATTTCATCCTGACTAAAATCAAAATTACCATGAAATTGATAAATTTCTTTAGTTTTTTGATTTTGATATTCACCAGAGGGAATGGCAAACTCTAATTGATTTTTGTCACCTAACTGAAAGTAGGGATGGAAACCCATAGAAAAAGGTAATGGAGTCGATGACAAATTTTGATACTGTTGCTTAATCTCTAAAGTATTGCCTTGCAGTTCGTAGGTAAAAACTAGCTGAAAATCAAAAGGATAAACAGCTTTTGTTTGCTCGTTGCTGTTGAGAACTATAGTTAGGCTAGCTTGATCGTGGGTTACTTGGTCAGTCACTTGCCAAGGTAAATCACGGGCAAAGCCATGCTGTTTCAGGGAATAATTTTTACCATCTACGGTGTAAGTATTATCAGGCAAGTTACCGCAGATAGGAAACAAAATCGGAATTCCACCCCTAACACTTAAATCAGGATTGGCAAACCTTTCCGCATCTAAATAAAGGATTTCTTCTCCTTGAATGCGCCAACGGGTAATAATCCCGCCCCGTTCTGGCACAACTTCCAGTTGGGAACCTGCGCTTTCATCAGAAAGAATATAGGTTTTGTATTGCTGCTGTTGAATCGCTATAGAAAACACAATATTTACTCCTCATTGCTAATTGGGCATGGGGCATGGGGCATGGGGCATAGGGCATTGATTTCCTCCTTTTCCCCAGTCCCAAGTCCCCAGTCCCTTGTCCCCAATCCCCAACTTACTCGTCTTCTGCAAACACAAAGCGATATAACTCGCTAGGATCTGGTTCGGGGCTACTTTCGGCGAATTTCACCGCATCGTCGATGACACCCTGAATTTTGCGATCGATGCCTTTGAGTTCTTCTTGATCTGACAAATTGTGTTCAACTAAATAAGCTGCTAGCTTCTTAATTGGATCGCGGGCAAACCAGAATTCTTTCTCAGCTTTGCTGCGTAGTTCGTCTGGATCTGCTAGGGAGTGACCGCGGAAACGGTAAGTTAATGCTTCAATTACAGTCGGGCCTTCTCCAGCACGGGCACGGGCGACAGCTTCTTGGGCAACAGCACGCACAGCTAGCACATCCATACCATCTACTTCTACACCCGCCATGTTAAAGGCACTAGCTTTTTTGTAAATTTCTGGGTCAGAAGTAGCGCGATCGTGAGCCATACCAATTGCCCACTTGTTATTTTCGATCACAAATAGAATTGGCAGTTTCCATAAAGCTGCCATATTGAGGGTTTCAAAGAACTGACCGTTATTAGCAGCACCATCGCCAAAAAAGCAAGCTGTAACTTGGTCAGCACTTTGATCGCCTAATACCTCGCGGCGGTATTTGCTTTGAAAAGCTGCACCAGCTGCTACAGGGATACCTTCAGCCACGAAAGCATAACCACCTAGTAAGCGATGTTCTGCAGAGAACATATGCATGGAACCACCACGGCCTTTGCTACAACCTGTGGATTTGCCAAATAACTCTGCCATGACTTCTCTGGCTGGAACTCCCGCACTTAAAGCGTGGACGTGATCGCGGTAGGTACTGGAAACATAATCTTCTCCAGGTCGCATCGCCCCTTGAATCACGCCAGTGGAAACGGCTTCTTGACCGTTGTACAAATGGACAAAACCAAACATTTTGCCTCTATAGTACATTTCGGCGCATTTGTCTTCAAAAAAGCGCCCTAAGACCATGTCCTCATATAACCGCAAGCCTTCTTCTTTGGTTATCTTGACATTAGCGGCATTAAAGGTGGGTAACGTGCGTTCTTGAACCATTATTTGTATAGTATCCCTGTCGCGTCAAACTGCAATTTACGATTTTTAACTGAGTCAACAATCAAAATTTTTGTACCAAAAATCACATTTGTAAATGAGTGATTTTTGATTTTTAATTTTTGATTTTCAATTTTATGGCCCATTTACTAGGCGGCTATTACCATCAAAGCAAAAGCCGTACTAAGAGTTAAATCCACACCCCTTTATAGGCTATCAATCAGGATAGCTTGCTTTCTGCATATCCATTAACAATTTGGCAAAAATCAAGCTGTTAAATCCTGCTCTAGCTAAATACTTAGTTAGATAATTGTAATTCAGGTCTAGGAATGATATGATTTCTTTCTCTAGCTATCAATAGGGAAATCTACCAAGCGGTGATTTTATTGCCGTACTATTTTTAGATGTAGTTAGTGAGAAATTCTTAAAAAAATCTAACACTAACTCACGTGAACACAAAACAAGATCCTTGTCTACCTTCAAGGCAAGTTTCAGTCAGCAACAGCTTTGTTGTAGTGGACATTTGGTAGCTGCTAAAAATTAACACGTCTGTGTTGACAGATTATCATCAGCAATGTTATCTGAGTTAATTTAAGGTTTCTAGACCCTAAATATACCTCAAGATACAAGACAGCAATAGTCAAAATTTGAGAAGTCAATTATAAATATAGCGGTTGTCTTTATGGTGCCAACCGTAAAATTGGGGTAAGTTAGCATCGCTATGATTGCTGACTCCTGCTTGATACTCATCTACAAGTATGAGTATATAAGTATTGATACATCTACCATATAAGTAGGATATATCAAGCTAGCTTGTTTTACTAAGAAAATAATTACTAGAATACACGGAGATTAAAGTGTTTTAAAAAATACAATTATTGTACTAATTAGAAAAGCGGAATTTGTAGTTTATAGTATCCAAGGCTCATAGCCTCTGGTAAAAAATCAAAATACTAAGAATTAAAACAAAAAGCTGACCCTTTCTAGGCGAAGGCAAAATATAGGTACTAGAATATGACTCAAATTTCGGGAGGATACAAAACAAGTTGTTGCAATATACACTTGTGGTGTAAAGTCAACACGGTGTTATTATGGCACGGTTTTACATGCCTGGGACGCTTTAAGTGAATTATGTTGATCGCGGTGCAGGGGAAGTAGGCTGTGCGAATTCCGCTAGATTACTACCGAATTTTAGGACTACCGTTAGCGGCAAGTGAAGAACAATTGCGGCAAGCATATAGCGATCGCATTGTACAGTTGCCGCGACGAGAGTATTCTCAAGCAGCAATTTCTTCGCGCAAACAACTTATAGAAGAAGCTTACGTGGTTTTATCAGATCCCAAAGAACGTAGCAGTTACGATCAGCTGTATCTTGCCCATGCTTATGACCCTGATGGTAATGCTTCTACGTCCGTAGCAGTTGAAAACCGCTCCGGACAAACAAATGGTGCAATTGACAACCAAAGTCTAAGTATTGAAATTTCTCAGGAGGAGTTAGTTGGTGCTTTACTAATTTTGCAGGACTTAGGCGAGTACGAAATAGTACTGAAATTAGGAAAGCCATATTTAGTCCATAAAAATAATGGGGGAGAAGGCAAAACAGCCAATAATTTAGCCGACGCAGAAGCCAGAGAAAGCGATCGCCCTGATGTGGTACTCACCATTGCTTTAGCCTGCTTAGAATTGGGGCGGGAGCAATGGCAGCAAGGCCATTACGAAAACGCCGCCAATTCTTTAGAAACTGGTCTGGAAGTTTTATCTCGCGAAGAGTTATTTCCCACCGTCCAGGCGGAAATTCAAGCAGATCTTTATAAATTGCGACCATATCGGATTCTGGAATTACTAGCATTACCAGAAACCAACGTCGCTGAACGTCGCCAAGGTCTGGAATTATTGCAAAACATCCTAGACGATCGCGGTGGCATTGATGGCAATAGTAATGATGAATCAGGTCTGAACATTGATGACTTTTTGCGATTTATCCAGCAGTTACGTAACCACTTAACCGTCGCAGAACAGCACAAGTTATTTGAAGCAGAAAGCAAACGTCCTTCTGCTGTTGCTACCTATTTGGCTGTTTATGCCTTGATAGCACGGGGTTTTGTGCAACGTCAACCAGCATTGATTCGCCAAGCCAAGCAAATGCTGATGCGTTTGGGTAAGCGCCAAGATGTGCATTTAGAACAATCACTCTGTGCGCTGTTACTTGGGCAAACTGAAGAAGCCACCCGCGTTTTAGAACTCAGCCAAGAATACGAGGCTTTAGCTTTTATTCGCGAAAAATCTCAAGATTCTCCAGATTTGTTACCTGGGTTGTGTCTCTACGGAGAACAGTGGTTACAACATGAAGTGTTTCCCCACTTCCGAGATTTAAACAAGCAGACAGCTTCTTTAAAGAGTTACTTTGCTCAACCACAGGTACAAGCCTATTTAGAAGTTCTGCCCTCGGATGCGGAAACAACTGATGAGTCGGCTGTAATTAACCGTCAACCTTTATCGCCACCACCAAATAACAATACCCAGAACCGTAACAACAGTCCTGGGAGTTCTCGACAATTCCGTCATAGCAGACCTCCTGACCCAGATTTACCAGAAACCCCTAGATGGAGATCATCTACCCCCATATCTGGTAGCTATCGCACACCCGATGCGCCAGCAACGCAGTTTTCATCTGGCGAACGCACAGCTAAAGAACCCCAGCAAAACTTAAATGGTGCTGCTAGAGTTTCCCCACCAGAGCAAACTTCTGGGCGCAGGCGGCGCAAGCCAACTCAAAATACTAACCGAGAACGTGCATTAGAACCACGACAACGTTATCCGCAAAGACGGCGTAATTTTGCCAACTCCCTAGAAGGTAAAACCCGCCTTGTATGGACTGTGCTGGTTTCTTTGATTGTCATAGTTGTTTTTTGGTTGATCGTTTCCACAACCTTTGGATTTGTCAGAAGTCTGTTTCATCCGTCGCCAAGGTTAGAAGGCGAACAATTATCAATAGAAATTAATCAACCTATTATCCAGATTCCTGACCCCAACAGCAAACCACAATCGCCAGACGGGCCTTTAACAACTACGACAGCCGAGGAAATCATTGGGAGTTGGTTATCTACCAAAGCTGCGGCTTTAGGGCCAAATCATGAGGTTGATAATTTACAACAAATTCTTACTGGTTCATCTTTATTGCAATGGCGCTCAATTGCCCTGCAAGATAAATCTGAGAATCGTTATCGGAAATACGAGCATAGCCACAAGGTAGAATCTGTAGAGAAAATTGATAACGATAGCGATCGCACAGCCGTGGAAGCTACAGTCAAGGAAATCACTCAGTTCTATCAACATGGTCAACTGAAGAAGGCTTCTGACGAAACTTTGCGTGTTAAATATAACTTGGTTCGTCAAGAAGGTATTTGGCGCATCCAAAGTATGTCAGTTATCAATAAAATCACTCTGAACTTTTAAGCTGTTGAATGTTGAAGTTGTATGTTCCCTATAAGTAGAAATTTTCTGGAGTAGGCTGTAAAGCCCACTCTGGCTACACAAATTAAAAGTACTTTAACTAAACAGAGGCACTTAGGCTAAAGATTTCAGCACTCAGCACTCTTTCTAGATATGTCGTAGGGACACCAGTATTACTGGTGTCCCTACAAAGTTTTTTAGTGCCAATTTTAATGTCATGAAATCTTGATATTACCGTTGATTAGCCTTCAGCCCGATCGGCTTAATGTTATGAAATCATGACATTATGATCCCCAAAGGGCTTATAGATTCGTCAAATAGCCGAAAAAGCGTCTTCAGACCCCTTGATCCCAACCCAGGGTTATTGCTTAATATTTATTCAACAACTCCACTTGATCCCAAAAAGATGCTGATCTTGGCATGAGAAGGAATTGAAAGGGAGTGACTCTCAATTTAATAACCATTTAACAAACTACAACACTGGGCAATACCAGAAGTCAGGAATAAGAAATTCATCTGGAGTTGGATGAAATGTTACTCAGCATTCTGTAACCCGGAGAAATCATTTACCTTTCAAACTACTGGAGGCCAAATTAATGGCAAAAGAACGCCCGCCGCTAGAGGAGATGACATTGCGGCAATTACGCAAAGTAGCGAGTGAATATGGCATTTCTCGCTATAGCCGGATGCGTAAATCACAATTACTGGCATCGATTCAGGAAGTTCAGCGCAGCAAGTTTTCACTTAGTCCATCTCGTTCACTGGAGGCACAGGAAACCGTGGAAGCAGCAAAATTCGAGTTAGGTCAAGAAGATCGCAATGGTGGTTTGCTCATTGATGTTGATGAGGAACTAGGAGATCTACCTGCTGGTTACGGTGAAAGCCGGATTGTACTTTTACCACGCGATCCCCAGTGGGCTTACACCTACTGGGATGTTCCCAATGAGCATAAAGAAGAACTACGGAGACAAGGGGGACAACAGTTAGCGCTGCGGATTTATGATGTTACCGACATCAACATTGATTTCCAAAGTCCCCACAGCTTGCAAGAATATCCTGCTGATGAATTGGCTAGAGAATGGTATCTACCAATTCCTGTGAGCGATCGCGACTATGTAATTGATATTGGCTATCGTGCTGTTGACGGACGCTGGTTAGTTCTAGCACGTTCTGCACGTGTACATATTCCTCCTGTCTATCCTTCAGACTGGATTGAGGATGTATTCGTCACCGTCAACTTTGAAGAAGACTTGCGTGGTAAGACTGTTTACGAATTGGTTCCCCCAGCCAAGAAAATTGCTACCACAGCTTATGCTAACGGTAACCCCATTTACGACCAAATCTTTGGTATGGCGGAATCTGCTGAAGCACAACGGGTTGCAGGTTCTCTGTTTGGTTCCATGCAGCACGTACCTGGCTCTGTAACACCAGAACAGGCTATCAGCTCCTACATTTTCCCATCTGGTGTAGGTATGTGGGCAGTTCCCACCACCTCTGGTTTAAATATGTCTGGTGTAGGAATGTCTGGCGTTGGCTTCTCCGCCTCTGCTGTACCAGTACGTCCTCGCAAGTTCTGGTTAATTGCTGATGCTGAATTAATTGTCTATGGTGCAACTGAACCAGATGCTACCGTTACAATTGGCGGTCGTCCAATTAAGCTGAATCCAGATGGTACATTCCGCTTCCAAATGTCCTTCCAAGATGGTTTAATCGACTATCCTATCTTGGCTGTTGCTGCTGATGGCGAGCAAACCCGCTCAATTCACATGAAGTTTAATCGTGAAACCCCATCCCGCAATACCAATACTAAAGACGAAGCCGTTTTAGAATGGCTGTCTTAATAGGAAATTTTGCATCGACTCCAGATTGAATAAATTTTTACCCGCTATAGTAATTCTGTAGCGGGTTTTTTGTGTCAATGGGATTGGGGATTGGGGAACTCGGGGCCCCCTCTGGGGATAAGGGGTAATGGGGATTGGGTAATTAGTAATGGGTAATTAGTAATGGGTAATTGGTAATTGGTCATGAAAAACACTAAATACCAAACACCGAACACCAAAAACCGAACACCAACTAACAAATGAAAAAATTATTTTTATTATCTATTTTTGTAATCGCACTCAATCTATTATCTGGCTGTAGAGATAATACATCCAATGCAGCTCAAGAATCAGCGAAAATTGCTTGCATTGGCAAAAATGCTAATTTTAGTATTGAGTTCTTCAAAGCTAATAATCTAGGGAAAAAATTTGATAGAGGGATCAATCATGTGGTTGTGTTTAACCCCCGCTCAGAAAAATTAGATTTTAAGGTAAATGTTGGACTTGCTCATAAACTTTACGCCAAAAATAGTCAAGGAAAATTGCGTAAGGAATATGTGCCAAAAATCTTTCGGGAAATCATTGCTGATGAAAATTCTAAATTAAACGGACAAACTCCCATAGCAGCAATTAATGCTGATTATATAGGCACTGATAACAAACCCCAAGGTTTAAATATTTCTCGCGGATTTGAGTATTCTGGAGACTTTAAAAATAAACGTTCTTCTTTTGGTGTATCTGGAGGTAACCCAAAAAATAGAAAAGCCACTATCCAGGCTGGTAGAAGAAAAGAGGAAATTCTTAATTACAACTTGGTAGGAGGTAATGGGAGATTTTATCGGGACGGAAAGTTTAAAGATATTTGTAATGATTTGGGAGAGTTTGCTTGTAAACAGGCGACGAATCGCTCTTTAGCTGCTATTACCGATAAAGGATATGTAATTTTGTTAGTGAATGATGCAAAAGCTAATTCTAATATTGAATTTTCTCAAAATAATCAAGAATTATTACCCGAGAATTTTGATGATGTTTTAGCAGGCATTGCCAGTAATAATTGTTTAGGTAAAATTCAAGAAGGAATATTATTTGATGGTGGGATGTCTCCCGGATTATTTTATAATAATAAAATATATGTAGAAAATGCAGGGCCGATTGGTTCAGTGTTTTTAATATATAAAAAATAAAATATTTACAGATAATGCTAAAGGTCTAGAAATCCGATTTTATTTCTGCAAAAATTTTATCAATTTAGCGTGCGTTATACCAATTCTAGAAAAAAATGATACAGATGCGTAGGTTGGGTTGAACGAAGTGAAACCCAACTATTACAAGACTTTGGAGTGTTGGGTTTCGTTCCTCAACCCAACCTACATCCACATCATATTTTTTGTGAAATGGTATTAGGCGTAGCTGTAAAGCAGGAAAAGCTAGCTTTGACAATGATGCGTTACGCTATCGCTAACGCATCCTACGTGAACGGATATTCTATTTTAGAAGGCTTATTTAACATCAGCGAAAGGTTTCTGCAATATGCCAATTGTGAATCAGCTAATTGAAATTCCAACCCAAGCAGGAATTAATATTCATAACATTACGCCCCAGATTCAGGATTGTATTGCTTCTACATCGATTCAAAATGGACAGGCTTTAATATTTTCTCGCCACACAACAACGGCCTTAGCTATTAACGAAAATGAAGAAAGACTGTTAGAAGATATCAAAGGATTCTTGCGGAAATTAGCACCAGAATCTGACCGATATTTACATAATGATTTGCATTTAAGAGTTGTCCCAGAAGATGAACCAATGAATGCTCATTCTCATTTGATGGCAATGATGCTCAGTACTAGTGAAGTAATTCCGATTGTGGATGGAAAATTAGCTTTAGGAACTTGGCAATCAGTTTTATTTTTTGAATTAGATGGCCCGCGACAAAGAACAGTTTTTGTACAAATTTCTGGAGAGTAAATAAAGATAATACAAATTCAAAATTAACATTGCCATACATAAAAATTTGGCAGTTCCAAAATCTAAAATCCCAAATTGGTATAATCTCGAATCCCCGGCTGACAGCAAGGTACAATAGGTTTGTTTGCAAACTCTTCTAGTCCAATATCCCTGAACAATTTTTGCCAATCTGTGAGTAAGATTTGTGTTTGTGGTTGGCGACGGCGCATTTGGGCTAATAAAGTTATAGCGTCGTACCAAATGCCATTTTCGGCATAGAAAATAACTCGATTGCGTTCAGTTGATTGCTGTGGGGGAAGACTATTGCTCAATTTAACTCGTTGAATCCAGCCGTTGACATTGACAGCTTGCGCTTCGCGATCGCAATTCATATTCAGGGTTAAATACCAATGGTAGTTTTTACCTGGTTCTAATTTTACTGTCGATGGGAGAGTGAGAGCGATCGCTCCTGGTGTGTCGGTAACTTTGAAAGTTCCTTGATAAGTTTGCTGATAATTTCTCGGATCTGGATCGGTTTCGTCCCAGATTTCTAATTCACCAACCTTGATATCTTGCGGTTGATAAGGAACATAAAACCAAAGAGTGGGAGAAGCTTCCAGGGTTAATCCCCAAACATGGCTGATTCCTGGCTCTGATTCTACAGCCGGAACTAAAGCCATCAGCCGTTCTTTAATTTCCAGCGCTGAACAAATATATCCGTCACGAGTTCCGCCGCCTTTGCGATTACCTGGTGCGCCGCGTGGTGACAGTGGCGGGCGCTTAAACTTCACTGGGGAAGCAGTTGCGGGTTTGGGTTGGGACTGCTGTGAGGAATTTTGCTTAATCGGGGATGTAGTCGAAGCAAGGATTTGTTGGCGATGTTGAAAAGGTTGGGCTTTTCCTTTACTCGCACCAAAACCAATGAAAGCTAAGGCTAATGCCAAAGCTAGTCCCATTTTCCAGCGATAAAACTTCATACTTTATACTTCATCCTTCATCCTTCATCCTTTTCCCTATTACCGTCTTAGTTGTAATTATGTAGCTAATCACCAAAGCAATTACTGAAGGAACTAAGGGCGCACAAATGCCGATACTGAACAAAGACAAGCAGAGGCTACCAAGAATAATCATGGCTGAGGCGATCGCAATCCGCCGATAAACCAGCCCATGAAATACCCAGACGCATAAACCCCCCGTAAGTGCCCAACTCCCAATCCAAACTGCATCTAAGGTTTGGGGCCAAAACTGTAGTAAGGGGCGTTCTTGTTTGGCGATACTCAGCATTTGACTCACCATTTGGGCGTGAATCACTACACCAGGCATTTTCTTGTCAATTTCGTTACTAAAGGGAGTAGAAAAGCGATCGCCTACTGATTGAGCGACAACGCCAATCAACACAATCCTGTTTTTCACCCACTGGGGTTTAAAATCATTTTGGAGAACTTCTGTGAGCGTGACTTCCCTAGCGACTTTTGTGAAAGAACGATAACTGAGCAAGACTTGATGACCGCGAGGGTCAATGTTGTGATAAAAACCTGTATGCTTTTCTAATGGTTGAAAAACGGTAGAGCCAAGCTGTAAATTGCCATCTGATGTTGCTTCTGGTTGAATACCTTCAGCATCGAGGTAACGTAAGGCTAATTCCGCACTGAAAGCATAAGGGACTTGGCAAACTGAATCGCCTGGATTTAAATGCAACAAATAACGGCGCACTGTTCCATCTGGTTCAACTGCGATATCGCTAAAGCCGACATTCTCAGGGGGACTAGCTGGGGGTGAAGCAACTCCAAATTTGTTGGCTTTGGCTTCTGGATGGCTGACTTCGCAGATTGTTACCAAGTTTGAGTTTTTTTTGATATGTGCAGCTAGCTCGCGATATCCTGGTTCTACAGGAAAATCGCGGTAGATATCCAAGCCAATGGCTCTAGGTTGATGCGCCTGAAGTTTTTCGAGAGTTTGTAAAATGACGCGATCGCTCAGGGGATATTGTCGCTGCTGTTGAATATCTTGTTCTGTAACTTTTACAATCAGTAGACGCTCATCAATACCGCGATCGCTTTGTAAGCGTGTCATCTGGTCAAAAGCCCACAATTCCACAGGCTGAAGTCCCCCAACAAAACGTACTGCCATCACTAAACCAGTAGCTACCAAGCTTTTCACCAAGATATTTGGCAAATGCTGCCAGTCAAGCCCAAAGCGATGCTGACGCTTTTTCGGGCGTAAATCCTGCCAAGTCGGCGGCACCTCAGCCGGATTTTGATAAATCATTGGTAACCAAGTAGCCCCAGGTAACTCCGTAAATTCCTCTAGTCGTTCCTGGGCATGGCGTACAGCACTATATAAAGGTTGTCCGCCAGCATATTCTCGCAGAAATTCCTTGAGAAACGATTGCGCGACGACATCGGGGACAATCTCCTGCATGACAATAATAATCGGGACGTGCAAATCAGCTAACTGCTGGGCTAATCCCAATCCTTCACAAGAATTAAAAATGGCGATTTTTAAGCCTTTTTGCACTGCTTCTCGCAAAGCGTGTTTAAATTGGTCAGTTTCAATACTTTCTCTAGCGCTGAGACTAATTCGCCCCCTTTGTTCTATCGTTTGGCTATGCCCAGCAAAAAAGAAGATATCCCAGCCTTGGGGATTTCGTAGCTGGGCGATTAAATCTCGCGCTTGGGGTTGATGGTAAAAAACTGACTCTGTTTCCTGGAGATTGTCAATTGCTTGACGATCCGCAGCTAAATCTAGGTTTTGATTATCCCCGAAAATCGCCAACAACCGCACGCGATCGCTTTGAGTTTGATGTTTGGCAATTTCCCAAGATTCATATTCTACCGGACTGTAGCTCACCCCCACATTGGGATAACTTGATAGCAAATCCCAGCTATGCCAAGGTAGTTTCCAGAGGATCGGATCTCTAGCTTTGATAGCTAACCGCAGCGTATCAGCCTGAGTAGCGAGTTCCTTGCTTAACCTTTCGCGGATTTTTTGCCACCCCAGTTCCCCAGAAGGTTGCAGCCATTCGTTCAGGTTAGCTTCCACCTGTCGCATTCTTTGCCAGCAGTCGTCAGTAATCTCCCTAGTAGCGCGATTTGTTGGTAAACTTGACTCAATTTCCCACCCATCATTGCGAGCAATCGCGCTGAGACTACGAAAGGACTGTTGCCATAAAAAATACAAGCCTTCAATATCTGTATTAGCGCCAAGTCTACCTTCAATTTCCCCTACAGGCAAACCGCCATCTTCTCTCAGTTCTAGGGATACTTCAAACCCTTGGTGAAAGTTTCCTCTGCCAATTTTTAGAACTGCTACCCTGGGCATGGTTACTTACCGATTAATTGTTGCTCGCGCAAAGAAGAATATAAGTCAATAAAGTTCAGAGAAGATCACTTGTGGAAACAGCTAGATCAATTGGGGGATTCTCCCCCAAACCCCCGATTGGGTGACGGTTGCGTCCCCCAAACCCCCTCCAAAATGATTGTTTTGTTGTCAATTTATTTTTTAAGGGACTTCCAGAAAATAAATTATCCAATATACTCCAAGAATATTTTCTTTCTGCCCCCTGCTCCCTGCTCCCTGCTCCCCTGCTTCTTTTGACCTTTCCCCATCGATTTTTTGGCGGTTCGTTACCCTACAAAATTCTCACACACCCTAACCTCATTCAATGTTACTTGTACCTGAAATTGCGTTCCTGGTGGTGGGCTAAAGCCTAATTGGAGAACTTTATCTTTCCCTTCACCTTGTTCGTCACTTCTTGTTTGGGCTTGCAAGCGAGTTTCTCCACCGGAAATCACACTTAACATGAGATTTGGTGGTAGCTTGTGTTGCTGGCTAATCGGTTGCACTTGTAGCCGTACGCCGATTTTCTCCTCAGTTTTCGGTCGGATGGTGATAATTAGCGCGACTTTGCAATCTCCTAGCTGCATTCCCAAATCAATTAGCCTGGCTCTACTAATACCAGCTTGGGGATGATGGGGAGCGATTTTACCTAAACTTAAAGCAGCTTCCCAACGGGTTTCCTCATCATTGGCAGTATGTAACAATTCTATCAACGCTGCGATCGCTTCGGGATGACCAATGCCGATTTGTCCTAACACCCCGGCGGCTTGACAGCGTTCTTTCTCTGGGCGATTGGATTTAATCAGGCGGATGACGGGTGCGATCGCTTCCGCAGAAACGCTCATTTCTGCACTCCGCACTGCACCTAACTCTGGTTGTGTTAAAAGCGCATCAACTGCTTGCCAGATTTCCGTAATTATGCTGTCTGCTTGCTGTAACCACTGGCGCAAGTTAACTGTTGCTGAATTTGCTGTTGGGGTTGTAGCTAATTTTAGGCGTTGCTGGTATAGTTTTTGCCGCGACTGCTCGTCTACAATTAACGCTGCCCACTGTTCAAAAGGCACTGCTAGTCTGGGGGAATATATGGAAGGATTGCTTAACTGGGTGAAGAACTCCTCAGCTACTTGTGTTGATAACTGCGATGGTGCGGCTTGGGGGATAACATCTGACTGGGGAAGGAGTAGCATTTGGGTGATATCTTCCGCCAAAGCTTCCTGATGAATATAGTAAGTGCGATCGCTCTCATCATATATCCCCTGACTCTTGAGTTTTTGATAGCTTACATATCCCCATAATCGCAGCCAAGATTGTTCAGGATTGCCTAAATTAATTTGCACGGCGAGGTAATAATCTTTGCGCCAGCTAGGAATATCAACCCACTCGCAAGGAACAGCAAATTCTCCTAAATCGCTGGTGTCGCTAGGAATTAAAACTAAGCGGATTTCTCCTAAATCAATGGGAGTCCCATTGACAAATTCCCAGAGAGAATCCCACTTTGTAGGAGAAAAAATACTGTTTTTATTGTTAGCTTGGGGGTTGTCTTCTGCTAACCAAGCCTCCAGCCAGGGAATAAAAGTTTTTACGCACAAATAATTGAGATATGCTTGACAGCAAGCAGCAGCATTAGCGTGAGATTGGGATTGCTGCCAAGCTGCTTGTTGCAGCTCTTGTGATAAAGTCAACCAGAGATGGTTAGGATATGTAGTGACAAGTTTTCGCAAATTTAGCATATTCTCTCCTTAATTTCTCTGGATTTCTTGGTAGAGCAAGTTGGTTGACAGCCAATCCTCAATAATTTCCCCGATTTGTTGAGTTTCTGTCTCTAGGGAAAGTCCAAAGCTGGTATCAATCCACAGGAGAAACAAACGCTGTAATTGCTGCTTGGCTGCGGCGAGCAGTTGGTCGGCATGAGAGTGAGATGTGATAATTTCAATATTATTTATGTCTTGTTTTTGAGCATATCTGAGTAACAAAATTTCTTGCTGCGGTGCTGCTAATTGCTCAAAAGACTTTAATAATCCTGATTGAATCAGATTTTGATAATAGCTTTTTAACCAAGATTTGATATAGTTAATTTGCCATTGCTGGAGTAAATTTAAAAAGCTCTTTTCTAATTGATTGTAAGCTAAAGTTAACTTCTCTTGTACTTCTGCTGGAGTAATTACTTTATCTTGGCTCAGAGTTTGAGTTAATTCACTAATATTTAGTTTTTGACCGTAACTAAGCTTCAGAATATGTTGTAATTCGGCATCTAAATCAGCAATTGCTGCCATTAATTGCGTTTCAATGGGATTAACTCGTTGCAGACGAGCAAATTTTTCCGTTAAAAAGGTTTTAATATAATCTGTAGGGTGAAATTGTTCGCTGGTTAACTGCTGAAATTTTTCGATTAATGGCGTTTCCACATATTTAGAAATGTAGCGGGAAATCGTTCCCTGATGCACGCTCATCTTACTCGCAAACTGTTCTTGAGTTAACAGCGCCAAGGGATGAGGATAACACAAAGCCATGACAGCTTGGCGGTAAGATTTAGGAATTTGGCTGCGAGTTTTATCGAGGTTTTGCTCAATAATTTCCAGTTCGCTTGTTAAAGCCAAATCTACTGCTGGTAAAGATAAGCTCTGTTCTTCATCCTGTTCTATTGCTTCCCCAGAATCAGCCGGTTCGTTACTATGAGCATCGTAAGGAACTTCAATAATTTGATCGGATTGCTGTAAAGCATCAATACATAAATTCATCCATTTTTGGATCATTGCAGGTGCGACATCTGCACCCACAGCTACTTGCAGAGGTGCGCCTGGCTGGAATCTTTGCGAGTTGTAATCCTTAGCTGTGGCGACAAAATCAGCAAATTCTGGTTCCGGCCATTTTCCCCTTTCTCGTCTTTGGGGATTGTAGACACGGTTGTTTTTGTAAATCGGAATAAAATATCGCCAAGCAAAAAGATACTGAGAAATTTCCGGTTCTCTTGCTCCCGCGTTGTTGAGTGCGGATCTGAGTCGTTCTTCCGCCTTTTGCAATTTTCTGTGACTATTGATGTCTACATCACACAACAAATGCCATCTCGATTCCCAGTTTACATGGTCGCGGGTGACATTTCGCAGCACCCCTACCATGTAGCTTTTTAGACTTGCTCCACCATAGCCGCTAGTTTGATATTTACTGAGATATTGCCGTAATTTCTCCCGATTACACAGGTGTTCGTTCGTCAGCGCATACAAATTTTCCCCATAAGTAGCGTAAAACGGGAGACGACACCAACTGCGCCAAATTAGATAACAGCGATCGCGATCGAAGTAAGCTAATAAGTGCCAGTGAGCTAACCGCTTTTCGGTTTCCGGTTGAGAATCATCATTGAGAATTTTGACAAAATAATTTGCATAGTCGTTCTCATCCCATTGGGGATGCAACTTAACTAGCTTTGCCATTCTCTCCCGCAAGCGATTTTCAATTAACCGTTTAAAGGGAGGATAACCGTTAGTTGCAGCGAAGTCATACAAAGTCCAGAATTGCTCGCTCATTTCATACTCCCAGAAGACTCCCCCTTGCTCCCCTGCTGTTTTACCATAAATTGCCCATTCAAAATCAAAAATTAGAGCTAAAACCCTTTCATCGGGTTATTGGGATGGCATTTCATTATTTATGCACATCGGAGTTTTTGGGCATTGTATTTCTTTCCCATGTCCAATACCCGAAGCTGTGGGGCGCACAAGAAAGTGCACTCACAAGAGAATGGAGTTTCCTGCCGCTTTCAATAAAATAATTGCAACCTAGTCAGAGTAATATTTTCAGCTATTTCATGGAGTAGAAAAACAGCTATTACATCGGGACAAGTGCATAAATCCAAAAAGCCTATCCCATTAACTTGAGTGAAAGGGTTCAAACCCAACGAGGTAAAGCAAGCAAGCTCAATTCAATGTTGTTCATTACATTGTTAAAGCTGTGGTTAATTACTGTCTCTTTGCTTACTTCTCTATTTGGGAAAAAGACCTCCTTTCAAAAAACTTACATCATTTAAATTAAGGAGAAACATCATGTCTAACTTTGACATTATTCGTGCATGGAAAGATGAAGACTATCGTAATAGCTTGAGTGAAGAACAACGTTCTCAATTACCTGAAAATCCTGCTGGACAGATTCAACTCTCAGATGAGGAAATGGAAGCTGTAGCTGGCGGATATGTCGGTAAATTTAGGCTTCCTCCTGAGTTTTTTGCCGCACCTTCTACCTACTTCCTAACTGGTTGCGACGTTTTTCCTAATGGTTAATTTTTTGGCGTTGCTGATTGATGGGATAATTTTTGTCTCACGCAAAGCCGCAAAGGCGCAAAGAATCGACTTTTAGCTTTTTCCAGAAGTCTGAATTCATCCCGCAAATATGCAATGCCAATTTTTCTAGTGTAATCACACCTTTCTAATCAAGATGGGTGAGCCTTTTTGGTTCACCCTTAAACACTTACTACCTGACTTCATACATCAAGATGCTGTAATGAATAAACAATGGTTTCAAGCTCTGACATTAGATGAACGTATTGCCTTACTAAATATATTTAATTCTCAAGTATCCCAACAGCAAATTAATCGCAAAACAGCACAAGAAAGAATGCAACGCTGGCGGAAACAAAACTTATTTATGAGTGATGCTGATTGGGCGCAGCGTCTAGAATTGGATGGAGTCACTGAGTCAGAATTTCTCAACATTTTAGGTACGCCAATGGAGGCGATAGGCGATCGCGTTTCTCCTCCGGGATGGATGTCACAAATCGAACAAGTATTTACTGAATTTGCTAACTCTGATTCTCATATATTTTTGCCTCCAGAAATTCTCAAAGAAAGCACAACTGGTTTTTTGTATGCCGTCGAGCCACTTATAAAACAAGGCTTTGAGCAACTACATCAAGAATTACAGCAACTAATTCAGCGCCAATCAGAGCTAGCTTTTGATGCTGATACTGTGATGGAGATATTACTAGCAAATGTAACAAAAAAATTGTTGCAGATGCTACACAGAACAATGGTTTTGGAAATCAATGTGGCGCGACTGCAAGGATTATTAAATGGGGATACGCCACAAGAAAGATTTCAAAACTTCATTGCCAATTTAAGACAGCCTTCTCAAGCATTGGCTTTGTTGCAAGAATATCCAGTTCTCACACGCCAAATCAAAATTTGTATTGATCATTGGGTGCTATTCAGTTTAGAGTTCCTGCGCCATCTTTGCGCTGATTGGAGCGATATCTGCAAGCTGTTTAGTCCCGAAAATCAGCCAGGAGTACTGATAGAGTTACAAGGTAGTGCTGGGGATAGCCATCGGGGTGGACGTTCCGTTTTGATTGCTAAATTTAGTTCTGGATTGCAGATTGTTTATAAACCGAGAACCCTAGCTGTTGATGTGCATTTCCAAGAATTACTCACCTGGCTCAACGATCGCGGTACTCATCCACCATTTCAAACTCTCAAGATTCTACAACGTGATGATTATGGTTGGGTGGAATTCGTTAGTGCGGCTGGATGCAACACAAAAGCCGAAATTGAGCGTTTTTATGAACGTCAGGGTGGCTACTTAGCTTTACTCTACGCCTTGCAAGCAACTGATTTTCACAGTGAGAACTTAATCGCCGCAGGTGAGCATCCTATTTTAATTGACTTGGAAGCTTTGTTTCATCCTTGCTTTGAGCGAGTGGAACTTGTCAAATCAGATTTACTGGCTTACAAAAAGATGGCTTTCTCAGTTTTGAGCATTGGATTATTGCCACAGCGAATTTATGGTAATGCTGAGTATGAAGGCGTTGATTTAAGTGGTTTGGGATCTGCACAAGGTCAACTCACACCCTATCACGCTCTATATTTGGCAGGACAGGGAACTGATGAAATGTCTCTGAAACGCAAGCGGTTAGAAATGCCAGAAAACCAAAATCGACCGACTTGCAATGGTGAAGAAATTAATGTATTGGATTATACAGATTCTCTAATTACAGGATTTACTAATATATATCGATTACTTTTAAATCATCGAGACGATTTATTGGCAGAAAATGGTATTTTAGCTCGTTTTAGTCAGGATTATGTGCGGGCGATTATTCGTTCTACTTATATCTATAGTTTACTATTAACTGAAGGTTTTCATCCCGATGTTTTGCGTAATGCTTTAGATCGCGATCGCCATTTTGATCGTCTCTGGCTAGAAGTTGTCCAAAAACCCCATTTGGCTCAAGTAATTACTGCTGAACGCAATGATTTATGGCAAGGTGATATTCCCCTATTCACAACTCGTCCTAATTCACGGGATTTGTGGACTAGTTCTGGAGAGCGAATTGCCGATTTTTTTGCTGAATCAAGTATGGCTTCAGTTCAACGTCGTTTTCAGCAACTTGATGAAGCTGATTTAACACAACAACTGTGGTTTATTCGGGCTTCTCTGACTACATTGGTAACGGCAAAACAGCAAAGACAATCGCCCAGTTACTCTGTCACGGAAGTGCATCATTCTGCCAGTCGGGAGGAATTACTAGTAGCAGCACAGGCAGTAGGCGATCGCTTAGAAGCGTTAGCATTATCTAGCGAACAGGATGCTAATTGGATTGGTTTGCAGCTTACACCCCAAGAAACATGGTTGCTGACTCCACTAAATATGGATCTGTATAACGGATTATCAGGAGTAGCATTATTTCTGGCTTATCTGAGTGCTGTTACTGGCGAGGAACGCTATAGAAATTTAGCTAAATCTGCATTAAATACAATTCTCCGCCAAGTAGATAACAACCGATCTCATGTCACATCCATTGGTTTTTTTGAGGGTTGGGGAGGAATTATCTATACTCTCTCTCATATCAGTATGCTGTGGAATCAACCAACGCTGCTGAAAGAGGCACAAGAGATTGTTAAACATCTACCTGAGCTAATTGAAAAAGACGAACAATTCGATATTATTAGCGGTGCAGCTGGGTGCATAGGTGGTTTAATTGCTCTGTATCGCTGTGCGCCATGCGATCGCACATTAGCTGCTGCCATTCAATGTGGCGATCGTCTCATCGCCTGCGCGCAACCCATGCAGCAAGGTATTGCTTGGAGTACGAAGATATTAGATACAGCACCGTTAGCAGGGTTTTCTCACGGTGTAGCAGGGATAGCTTGGGCGCTGTTAGAGTTGGCATCTTTGACAGGTGAGCAGCGTTTTTACACAACTGCTTTAGCTGCTATTGAGTATGAGCGTAGCCTGTTTGTGGCGGAAGTTGGCAACTGGCTAGACTTACGCAATTTTACTGCTCAATTAATGCAAAAATATGACAGCAAACATAGCTGTATGACAGCATGGTGTCACGGTGCGCCAGGAATTGGGCTGGCTCGCTTGCGCTCTCTTCCACACCTGAGCGATCGCCAAATTCGTTCCGAAATTAACACAGCCCTGAAAACCACAATAGCTCAGGGTTTTGGCAGCAATCACTCCCTCTGTCACGGAGATTTAGGTAACCTAGAATTACTATTGCAAGCCAGTCTCACCCTCAACGATCCGCAATGGCAAACTCAAGTTGATCGCTTTGCTACCATGATTCTTGCAAGTATAAACCAACACGGATGGCTTTGTGGCGTACCTTTGGGAGTAGAGACACCAGGACTGATGACAGGACTAGCAGGCATTGGTTATGGATTGCTGCGACTAGCCGCGCCAGAGCTTGTTCCCTCAGTTTTAGTGCTGGAGCCTCCTCAGCTTAACAGCCCAGTGCAGACAAATGAAGAGTATGCGATCGCCTTTGGCGGGCGTTTCGCCATCGCACCTCATAACTGACAATGAAATACCAGCTTGTGAAACAACATAGTGAAGAAGACTGTGGTGCTGCCAGTCTTGCTTCTATTGCCAAATATTATGGTAAAACTTTCACCATTAGCCGCATTCGAGAAACTGTAGGCACTGGGCAACAAGGAACCACATTACTAGGACTGAAACGAGGCGCAGAGAGCCTTGGTTTCAACGCCAGGGCTGTGAAAGCACCTCTAGAAGCCTTCAACGAAAAGATTATACCCCTACCAGCAATTATTCATTGGAAAGGCTATCATTGGGTAATTTTATACGGCAAGCGGGGCAATAAATACGTTGTTGCTGATCCGGCTGTCGGTATCCGCTATCTAGAAAAAAAGTGGCTTCTGGAAGCATGGACAGATGGAGTCATGCTGCTCCTGGAACCAGATGCAGTCCGCTTTTCTGTTCAGGAAGATGAAAAAGAGAAAATTGGTGGTTTTGGACGCTTCCTCAAGCGTTTGTGGCCATATCGCGCTATTCTTGCTCAAACTTTATTACTCAACTCGGTTCTCGGTCTACTGTCTCTCGCTTCGCCCTTTTTGCTGCAAATCCTCACCGATGACGTGCTAGTTCGTGGAGATACCCAACTCCTCACCAGCGTTGCCATTGGGGTGATTGCTATGCGTTTAGTTAGCAGCAGCTTGCGATTAGCGCAATCAAATCTCGTGGCTCACTTTGCCCAACGTCTGCAACTCGGATTAATTTTTGAATTTGGTCGGCAAATTCTCCAGTTACCTTTAAGTTATTACGAATCTCGTCGCAGTGGTGAAATTGTTAGTCGTTTAGAAGATATTCAACAAATTAATCAGTTAATTTCTCAAGCTGTTGTTAGTCTACCTAGCCAACTATTTATCGCTCTAGTTTCTCTAGGTTTCATGCTGTTTTACAGTATCAAACTCACAGTTCTAGCAGGTGCGATCGCGCTTTTAATGACTCTCTCTACAATAGCTTTTTTGCCCACCCTCCAGCAAAAAATTCGCAGTGTTTTGGTATTATCAGCCGAAAATCAAGGGGTTTTAGTCGAAACTTTCAAAGGCGCGATTACCCTCAAAACTACTGCTGCTGCTCCCCAATTCTGGGAAGAATTTCAAGGTAGATTTAGCCGCCTGGCTAACTTTACCTTCCGCACTATTCAAATTAGTATTATCAACGGTATTTTTTCAAATTTAGTTTCCAGCATTGGTAGTATTGCTTTGCTTTGGTTCGGCAGTACTCTGGTGATTAGTCAGGAATTAACTATTGGGATGCTACTAGCATTTAATAGTATGAATGCTAACTTTACCACTTTTATTGAAACTACTATCGACTTTATTGATGAATTCACCCGTGCTAAAACTGCTACCCAACGCCTCACGGAAGTTATTGAAGCTACCCCAGAAACTTTAGATAATTACCAAAAGCCTTGGGTAAAAATTCCCACGAATGCAGATATCACCTGTAGCAACCTCAACTTCCATCATGCAGGTAGAGTTGACTTACTAGAAGATTTCTCTTTGACTATTCCTGGTGGTAAAGTTATTGCCCTCATCGGTAAATCTGGCTGCGGTAAAAGTACCCTAGCAAAATTAATTGCTGGTTTATATCAGCTTCAGTCGGGTAATATTCGCTTTGGAATTTATAATCTGGAAGACCTTTCTTTAGAATGTCTGCGACAACAAGTAGTGCTAGTTCCCCAAGAAGCGCACTTTTGGAGTCGGTCGATCATGGAAAATTTCCGTTTAGGCTCGCCTCACATTACCTTAGAGCAAATTGTCCAAGCTTGCCAAATTTCTGGGGCTGACGAGTTTATCAGCCAACTCCCCGACAAATATCAAACAGTCTTAGGGGAATTTGGGGCTAATCTTTCAGGTGGTCAAAAGCAGAGATTAGCGATCGCTCGTGCTATTGTCAATAATCCCCCAGTCTTGATTTTAGACGAATCGACTGGCGCACTTGACCCCGTCAGTGAAGCCGAAGTCTTAAACCATCTGCTAACCCATCGCCAGCATCAAACCACAATTTTAATTAGCCATCGCCCCAAAGTCATCCAACAAGCCGATTGGATTGTCATGTTAGAGCAAGGAAAACTCAAAATCCAAGGTTCTCCAGAAACCCTCAGCCATCAACCAGGCGAGCATCTAAACTTTCTCGAAAGTCGGCGGGAAAGCTCACTCTTTCAAGGGGTAGGATGAACTGTCACCCGCCGACTTTGGGCATAGGGCATAGGGCATGGGGCATTAGGTAATTGGTAATGGATATTTCTCCCCTACTTCCTCATCCCCCTCACCCAGTCAACAGTTAACAGTCAACAATCCCCATTAAAATGGTTAGCTACTTAAACCCCAACTCTCTACCCCCAGTTGAAAGCAGTGAATTTCTCCCGCCGATTGGTAATTGGGCGAGACTAGGTAGTTTAGTACTTGTTGGTGGTGTAGGAGGAGCGATCGCACTTGCTTCTGTGATTGAATATAAAGTCACGGTTAAAGGCCAAGCCAGCATTCGCCCTGCTGGAGAATTACGGCTTGTACAAGCAGCCACCGAAGGACAAATTACCAACGTTTTTGTTAAAGAAAATCAGGTGGTGAAAAAAGGAGATGTACTAGCCACTATTGATGACTCCCGCCTGCAAACGAAAAAAAGTCAACTGCAAAGCAATATTCAACAAACGCAACTGCAACTACTACAAATTGACGCTCAAATTAAGGCTTTGAATCGCCAAATCAAAGCGGAAACCGAGCGCAAAAACCGGGCGGTGACTTCGGCTCAAGCGGAACTTAATCGTGTGCAACGCAATTATCAAGAAAAGCAAATTACTGTCAAGGCGGAAGTTGCAGAAGTCCAGGCGAACTTAAACAGAGCGCAACAAGAATGGCAGCAAGCACAAATCGAATTACGTTCAGCTCGTGCTAATTTACAATCAACAGAAGCAGCGTTAAAAGCAGCTCAAACAAAACGCGATCGCTATCAAAAGGTAGTTCAAGCTGGAGCTTTATCTCTCAATCAATTAGAAGAAGTGCAGTTAGAAGTTGCTCAACAACAACAAGCTGTTGAGGTGCGACGAGCTAGTATTGAAGCGCAACAGCAAATTATTGCCCAACAAAAACAAGCTGTAGCCGCAGTGCGAGCCAAACTACAACGCGCTCAAGCAACTCTTAACCCCAGTAATGCAGAAATTGTGATCGCTCAAGAAAATATTGCCCAAGAAAGTGCAGCCGGTCAAGCTACTCTCGCCACACTCAACCGCGAATGGGAAGCACTATTCCAACAGCGAATTCAAATGCGAAATCAGCTGCAACAAGATACTAGGGAACTGCAACAAGTGGAAAACGACCTCCACCAAACCAAGATTACAGTTACCGAAGATGGGATAATCTCTGGGCTAAATTTACGCAATCCAGGCCAATCGGTGCGGATGGGCGAAGAAATTGCTCAAATTGTCCCTAGCAATGCTCCCTTAGTAATTAAAGCTGCCGTTGCACCAGAAGATGTGAGTCAGTTAGAAATAGGTCAACAGGTGCAGATGCAAGTTTCTGCCTGTCCCTATCCTGATTACGGTACTCTTAAAGGTGTCGTCAGTCACATTTCTGAAGATACCTTTAAATCCCAAAAGGGTGAGGCTTTGCCCAAGGTTAGCAATTCTTCTTTCTACGAGGTGACTATATTGCCCGATACCTTGTCCTTAGGTAGCAGCAACCATCACTGTACTATTCAGCCGGGAATGGAAGGCAGAGCTGATATTATTTCTCGACGAGAAACAGTCCTGAAATACATGCTGAGGAGAGCTAGGTTAATTACAAACTTGTGAACTTGTAAAGGATTTTTGATTAAAAAGATAATAGCTATAACTTAGTCAGTATAAGCGTTGCATAGAAAGCGGCTGTCCCTCTCCATCCCCTTGTGGGTGAAGAAGGACAGCCGCTTGGGGCATGTGGCATTGATAGTTTCTTCCCCATGCCCTAGCGCTCTTCCAGAAATTAAATTATCCAATTTACTCAGATCATATTTTTCTTTCTCCCCCTGCTCCCTGCCCCTCTACTACTTATGTGTAGCCATATTTTGAAGAATTGGTATTAGTTGGAAGTCCCCTATGCCCAAAAACTCCATCCCCTGGCGATGTTCTGAAGCTCAAGAAGTGTGGGTGGAGTTTTTCATGGGTTAGAAAAACATCTGTGCCAATAGAAGAAGTGCATAAATCAAAAAAAGCTATCCCATTAACTCTAATGTAAGGCTTAACACCCTGAACAACATAACTTCAATTAAATAACGTAGGAGAAAAATAATGTCGGTTCTACCATCCAAATTAGTAGTTGTTAGTTTGATTTCTAGTGCAACTTTATTCGGCACTTTGGCGTTTGGATCTATTGCTAAAGCAGCGCCCACAGTCAACTGTTCTATCCCCAATAATGTTCAATGTACTATTTCCAGTTCTAAAGGAATTAAATCTGTCAAAATTCAGACTCAAGGCCCTGGTGGGCCAGTCTATATAGTCAACGAAAGCTATCAAAATTGCCCACGTTCGGTGAATGTCCATTGGGATTCTGCCTATCAGGCTTCAAACACCGATATTGTCGAATGTCAAAGTGTTTCTGGCGGTGGCCCTGGCCGGACTGGAAAACCGGGCGGTATCAAAACTCATTAAGCTCGACTAAAGTTGCTAGTTACTGAAGTGTCAATCAATTTTGAATTTTAGATTTATTACCCGAAGAAATTCGGGTGCTTATCACTTTTTTAAATTTTGGATTTTGGATTGAAAATTCAAAATCCAAAATTTAAAATCTAAAATTCGTTCAATGACTTCCAGTCGTGGTTAATCCAGAACGATATTCACAGTCTAATTGCAATTCTATCTGCGGATATTTTCTGCTTCGAGCTATCTAGATAATTTCAGCAGATTACACAAAAATTATCTCAAACATGGAGTATAAATATGTCAACTAAATTTTCAATTATTACAGCGTCCATCGCCGCAATACTCGTGTTAAATCATAGTGCGATCGCTAATGCCGCCGAAGCTTACAAAACCACTAAAGGTGAAGTCGTAATCACAGGGTTAACTCCTACCAAACGATACCAAATCAGATATATTAATGAGCAAGGAAAACCAGGATCGCGCCAAGATAAATCAGTCAATAGCTGTGGCGAAATTATAATCGATAAAGCTGCTAATTATCAAACGCTGATTGTCGGGCCAGAAAATATCGCTCCATCTAGCTTAGAAACTAAATCACACGAAAGATGTCAGCCGAAACCAGGAAACTTCAAAAAAAGACAACCTCAGGGTGTCGAACCAGCAAATTTTCCAGGGTCGAATTAATTTCCTGTTGAGCAATTATGTAGTCTGCTTGAGCCTACATCCATTACCCTCAAGCAGTAATTGAAACTTACAGCAAATGCACTATTATCGCGCTATTTTAAAGCAGGTTGGTATTGTGTTGATCGCGATGGGAATGCTCGATCTGATGTATATGGTTTATCGTGTATTCACGGTTGGAAGCAATGCATCAGATCAGAGTTATTCATCCCCTGGTATCTTAATTGTAGTGGCAGGTGTTTATCTCATCAGGGGTAGCTTGCGTACTGCTAATATCGTCAGATGGATCGCTGCATTCGGGATTGCTAGTGGGCTTGGCTCCATCTTGATGCGGTCTTTTTCAACCCCAATCGCACTCTTGACGCTGGAATTTCGCCTCGAACCTAGTGGGTTTTCGATGTGGTATCTCTCTAGAATTGTGGAGACTGCCGTTGCCTATTGGATTTACAGGCAACTGAGTGCTGCACCTGTGATGTCTGTGAGCCGTAACTCCAGTCTTGCTGTCTCTATCCCGAAACAAGCATTCTTTCTTGGGGCAGGATTAACTGTATTAATGCCTATTCTCTTATACATTACAGGAGATGGTTTACTGGGAAGGAAAGCAGTGACTCTAGCCCGTGCAAAATACGGAACAAGCTACAACTATCATGTTACAGCCCTGCGTTGGTCGAGCAAAAATGTATCAGCAAACATCACTGCGTACAACGACAAGGAGATAAAAACCGTTCGAGTAGAATTGAAGTAGGGGAAGAGGAGCGCACGCCATGACAATTACGATCGCAATCCCAAATAAAGATGATATAGATATCCTCAAAAATATCGATCCAGATGTGTTTGACGATGCGATCAATCTACCACGCGCTATCGAATTTCTCGCCGATCCCCGCCATCATTTAGTAGTCGCAATCGATAATAACTTAGTCATTGGGTTTGTCTGTGCTGTTCATTACCTCCATCCTGACAAACCCCTCCCCGAACTATGGATTAACGAAATTGGTGTCGCTGCAATTCATCAACGGCAAGGTATTGGCAAACGGTTGATGAATAGGGTGTTGGAGTTGGGGCGGGAATTGGGCTGTGAGGTAGCATGGGTATTAACCGAACGAGATAATACCGCAGCAATGAGCTTATATGCGAGTGTGGGCAATCCTCAAGCACCAAGCGATCATGTAATGTTCTCATTCGATCTGGAGTAGATAATATGCGAGAAATAACCTACTACGTCGCTTGTAGCGTTGATGGCTTTATCGCGCACACAGACGGCTCACACGATGGATTTTCCCAAGATAACGAATATTTTGCCGATTTATTTGCTACTTTTCCCGAAACGGTGCCATCTCACCTCCGCGATGCAATGGGCATCCACGCTGAAAATAAATGGTTTGATGTTGTTTTGATGGGGCGAAAAACTTACGATATCGGTTTGAAAGATGGTATCGCCAGTCCCTATTCGCACATGAAACAGTATCTTTTTTCCCGCAGTATTAAAGTAAGTCCAGATCCCAATGTCGAACTTGTTACTGAAGATGCGATCGAGTTAGTTACGGGTTTGAAAGGTGAATCTGGTAAAGGTATTTGGCTCTGTGGTGGTGCTGATTTAGCCACAACACTGTTTACTAATCAGTTAATTGATCGACTCATTCTTAAAGTAAACCCATTTTTGATGGGTGCGGGTATTCCACTTTTTGCTGGAGCGATCGAGCAAACCGCTTTAGGACTTACCAATCGCAAGATATATGACAATGGAGTTTTGCTACTTGACTACAGAGTGCCTTCAACAGAGATAGGGTAGGGGTAGTTTCAATCTGTATTAGCAACCTTAGGATTCTGGTTTTTATTTTGGTATAGTGCAGTTATTCCCGTAACATTGATAGGTACGATGCCTAATCAGATGGCTCCACTATTTGTAGGAATGCCTATACTGGTGCTGATTATCTTTTATGTAGCTTTTTGGTTAGAAGCAAATCGCAGTCGGACTGAATTGTCCCAAATTATTCAGGGACAATTATAGTTTAATTGATGACTAAAGTCGGAATATCCCACAATTTGTATATCTTCTAAAATAGGTTTTTATTATCTTAGGTTTCTCGTCATTTTCACCTTTATTACTATCATGAATATTTTTGGAAAGTTTAGAATTTGTAAGCCTAGTTCCTATACTTTGCTCATTCATCAAAATGCAGGATTAGCTTTTTGGCTATTTTTTATACACTATTTTGGGGTCGTTATTTTCATCAATTCAGTCTTGGGAGTTATGATTTGGGAAGCCAATTTACCTCGAACCCTTACCTGCTGGCGACAGCAACAAACTACGACCTGTAATTATCTAGTTCCTGGCAGAATAAATGGCAAGACAATTCAAATTACAGATGTCAAAAAGGCGATATCCTCCCAGAGTGTGAACCAAGAAAATATTGTCCTTACTAGTTCACAACCTTGGGTTGTCCTAGAATCAACATCTAATAATATTGAAAATGTTAAATCCATTAATCAAGGTTTAGGACGATTAAACAGTGGTGATCAAACATGGGAGATGAATCTGTATGCATCTGCAAATCTGAGTAAATTTCTGATATTTTTCCTTCTACCTTCTGGGTTATTGCTGTTTATCTTAGGTCTGATAATAATTTTTCATCAAGGATACAACACCTTAGAAATAGATGCTAATGCTAATACAGTCACCACGATCAAGCTGAGACGATTTCGTTCGCAATTATCCCTCTTCACTCAACTGATTGCAGCCGATACTCAGATTGTAGGGCATTTAGGAATACTTTCCGAAAAATTTGGAATTTATGGTGGCGATGCTAAAAATCGACGCAGAAATTACCAAAATATCCGCCTGCTATTTGCGAACCGCCGACCGTTTATATTTCATCAACAGAAATTTTCTCAAGATGGCAGCCAGGAAGTAGTAACTGCAATTAACTCGTTTATTTCTGAACACAAAACATAGATGTTTTCATAAATATTTTTTTCATGATGGTTTCGTTAGTTCTACAATTTTATGAATTGCCTTTTGTGCATATATACTAACCTCTCTATCGGGATCATCTAGTGCTTGTTGTAGGGCATTGATAGCTTCAGTTTTACCCAAGTTACCCAGAGCGATCGCAGCTTCTTTTCTCACATCTGAATATTCATCTGTTAGGGCTTCAATTAGTGCAGGTAAAGACTGTGCATCAGGTATTTTCTGCAATACTTGAATAGCAAATTTTCTCACCTGCCAATGTACATCTTTTAAGGCAATTAATACAGTCGGAATAATTTTAGCATCCCCATGAAGGGCTAGAGATTTGGCAGCATTGCGGCGTACTTGCCAATCGGTATCATTAGTTAATGCATTACCAAGTAAATCTACTATCTCTGCATCTGCCAAATGCCCCAACGTCAGTGCCGCTGCACGACGCACATTTTCATCGCGATCGCCCATTAAAGATAAGGCAGGGGGGCATATCTGCACTTGATTGAGATAGCTAAGAGTAGTCACAGCCGCTTCTCGTAGTTGGGGATGTTCTGAATTCAAGAAGGCTAGCACCGCCGGGAGCGACTGAGCATCATGTATCTTTCGCAACAGAATTAACACGTTCAGTTGCAGGTTAATATCCGGTTGTTGTAAAGCATCTAGCAACAACAGCAAATCTTCTGAAGATACCAACTCACCCAAAGCTGACAGCGCCTCGCTGCGAATTTCTGCATCTGCTGAAGCTAGACAAGGTATTAAGGCGGGGACAGCCACAGGATTAGCAATTTCCCAGAGTGCGGTGACAGCAATTTTTTGCACGGTGGTGCTTTCATCTTGCAAAGCGATAATTAGCGCATCAATCGCCGCCTCATCCCCCAAGTGTTGCAGGGTTTTTACCGCCACTAAGCGATCGCTGACATCAGGCGATCGCAACATTTCCAACCATTCATTTAATTCAGAATCTATATTTGTTGACATTGAAGAAATAATTATTAAGTAGAGTATTTACCATTAATTTCTACATAACCTTCTGAAAGGTCACAACCCCAAACTGTTGCAATAGCTTCGCCAATATTCAAGCTTACATGAATATTTACTTTATCTTGGGACATTACTTGTCGTAATGCTTCCAAATTATCCTCATTTAAAGTATTTGGATAAACTTGAATATCATCAAACCTAATTACAACATTTTCTGGATTTATTGTCAGTTCATCTTCACATTTACCTATAGCCATTGCTACTCTACCCCAATTTGGATCTGCACCATAAACAGCAGTTTTCAGCAAAGGGGAATTGACGATTGCTTTCGCAACTTTTTTAGCTTGTGAATAATTGAAAGCTGAATCTACATTTACCTCAATTACCTTAGTAGCGCCTTCGCCGTCTCGCGCTATTTTCAAAACTAATTCATGAGCTATTTCTTGCAGTGCAATAGTAAATTCTGACTCGGAAACTGCACCTGCCAAACCATTAGCTAAAATGATGGCAGTATCACTAGTAGAAGTATCTGTATCAATACTTAAACAATTAAATGTTTTATCTACTGTAGAACGAAAAACTGAACGCAACACATCAGCATAAATCGCTGCATCTGTAAAAAAGAAAGCTAGCATTGTCGCCATATTCGGCTCAATCATCCCTACGCCTTTGGCAATTCCTACAAGTTTGGCATTTCCAACTTGTCGCGCTGCTAGCTTTGGTACAGTATCGGTTGTCATAATACCGCGTGCTGCTAAATTAAAATCAGCCACAGTTAATTTCTTGCCAATTCCTAACAATCCAGAGCGAATTTTTTCTATAGGGTAACGTCTACCAATTACGCCTGTAGAAGCTATGACAATATTATCTGGAGAAATGCCAGTTTCAGTGGCGACAATTTGAATAACTTCTGCTGCATCAGCCGTACCAATAACACCATTGGCTACATTGGCATTTTTAGAAATCACAACAATTCCCTGTGCTTGATTATCTTTTAAGTTGCGGCGGCTAATAGTTACACTTGGCCCAGCAAAAAGACTTTGTGTAAATACTCCATCAGCAATACAGGGAACATCAGATTTAATCAATACAAAATCATCGGTGGAGTCTTTGATACCTAAGTTAGTAATAAAAGTCTGAAATCCTTGCGGAGTTAAAGATGGAGTTAAGGACATTTTTAATATAAAACTCCTATAATTGCATAATTTGATTATAGTTGAAGTTGAGTGAAGCACTAATCATACTGAAGGGTAGGCATTACTATTAACAATTGGGCATAATGTCCCAATTTTTTTTGAAACTATCTTCTTACCTTAACAAGAAAGGAATTTGCACCTTAATGGCATTTGTTGGACATTCCCTTTCGCAAGGAAGACAAAACCAGCATTCGTCATATTTCATATATGCTTTGCCAGTCTCCGGATTTTTGGCTAGTACATCCAACGGACAAACTTCAATACAAACCCGACATTTTTCTAAACATTTAGACTCATCCACAATCACGGGAACATCTACTCTTTGATTAATTAAAGCCATCTGGTACCTCTGTAATTGTTAGTATCTTATTCCTATCAGCAATGCCCACCCTACAGAACGATTAATATTTCTCGAAAATTTAGTATGATATTTTTAGTTGACAATCGTTGCTTTAAAAAAACGATAACCAGCATCAATTGCTGTTATCTGGCGAATATCTCCATATTTTGCATCCCATTTACCACTACTTAAATCTGCTGCAAGAGATTTAACACCAGATGCAATTAAATCAGGATTACCTAAAGCAAAAGAAGATATTCCAGCGCGCACTTCTGGCTGAAGATATAGTTCAGGTCTTTTCCAAGCAGCTGCAGCAAATAAATCAGATAAATCGTCAGGTAACATCAAAGGTATGACTTCAATTTTCCTTTGAGTATTCTGCTCAATTAAACTGGTAATTTCATGTAGTGGTAGAAATTTTAATGCATCTTCCCACATCCAAGGAAAATAATCATACAACCATATCCTTTGAGCAAATCTAATATCAAAACTTAGCAAGATAATTGGCCCATCCTGAATAATCCGGTGCATTTCTCGGAAGGCTTTATCTAAATCCGAAAAATGATGAATTGTCAAAATACTGATTACTCCATCAACAGATTTATCGGCTAAAGGTAAAGCTTCTGCATAGCCATTAAACCATTGCACCTGTGGATGTGCTGATGCTTGTTGACGCATTATCGATGATGGTTCAACCGCATAAACAGAAAATCCTCGATTAGCTAGCGCTTGTGAGTAACCACCAGTCCCCGCGCCAATATCAGCAATCAGACTACCTGTTGGTAGATTGAGTAAGTCGATTATCTTTTCGACAATACGATAGTCAGGGATGCGAGTTGTTGTATATTGTTGACCAATGGAATCATAAAGAGGCATTAGCACACTGATTTTTTTGAGGTTAATTAACTTAGGTAATCTGGCAAATTGGCAACAAAATTGTTACGTCATTACGATAATTTAGGTTTCAAAGCTTATATTCTATATACATAAAAATCGCGGCGTATTTTTCTTATATCTAGCCTAAACTACTCTGAAGTAATTTTCTTATAAAATGTCATCGACTGTTTAGTATTCGCATAGCCAATTTTTTCATAAAAAATGTGCGCCTCTTTACGCTTAATATTAGAACGGAGAATAATTCCTTCACATCCAACTAAATCAGCCCACTCCTCAATATATTGCATTAATTTACGTCCAATTCCGGCATAACGATAATCTGCATCCACAACTAAACCAAAAAGTAATGCTTGATTTGGCATAATTATCAAATCACAAGTATGAGCTTGTGCCCAACCTACCACATAATCATTTGCTAAAGTAGCAACATAAACAACGTGACTTTTATTATCTTGAATTTTCACAAGGCGTTGCTCGATTTGCTGCGGCGTAGTGGAATATCCTAACTGCTCACAAAGAATTGCAATTCGCTCTACATCTTTATCTTTAGCCAATCTAATTTGGATTGTATCTTCAGTCATTAGTAGTAAGTTTTGTATCTGGGTAAATCAGCATTTATCGTCTGTAAATTATTCATGATTTCACAGCCACATCATAAACCTCTCTACCCAAATCCACATCCACAATATAAGGTTCAACAGCACGCTTAAATAACACCATTTCCCCTACTCCATTTTTCTTCAAATTCACATGACAAAACCACTCTTGATTATTCTTCTCAGGAAAATCTAAGTGATAGTGATAAAGTCCCCAGCGACTTTCGCGACGATATATTGATGCTCTTGCAGCCATCTCCGCACAATCTCTAATAAAATGCACCTCCATACAGCGCATCAGTTCATGGGGATCGTGCGCTCCCATTTGCGCCAAAGCATCATGATAACGCACAAAACTATTCAGCCCAATCTCCATTTTGTAATTAGATTTTGGCGGTTGTAAATAATCATTAACTATTCGCCGTAACTTATATTCAACCTGAGTATGGGGAATACCATTTGGCTGATTTAATGGTGCATAAATTCTCACTTTTTCTGCATCTAAAAATTCAGTATCAGGTTCTAAATGCTCTAAATCTTTGATGTAATCAATTGCATAAGTTCCTGCCAAACGACCATATACAAATGCCCCAATCATATAGTTATGAGGAACGCTTGCCATATCTCCAGCTGCATACAATCCTGGTACTGTGGTTTCAGCTTTTTCATTCACCCACACACCAGAAGCACTATGTCCGCTACATAAGCCAATTTCCGAGATATTCATCTCAATTCCATGAGTGCGGTAGTTCTCGCCTCTACCTTCGTGAAACCTTCCCCGGCTTGGTCTTTCATTTGACCATAAAATAGACTCAATTTCAGAAATTGTGTCTTCATCTAAATGAGTCATTTTCAATTGAATTGGCCCTTTACCAGAGTTCAATTCTTTCCAAATTTCTAACATCATTTGCCCGCTCCAATAATCACAATTAATGAAGCGGTGTCCTTCAGCGTTAGCAGTATATGCACCAAAAGGCCCGGCAACATAAGCGCAAGCTGGGCCGTTGTAGTCTTTAATTAAAGGATTAATTTGGAAGCATTCAATATTACTCAACTCTGCGCCTGCATGGTAAGCCATTGAGTAACCATCACCAGCATTCGTGGGGTTTTCATAAGTTCCGTAGAGGTAGCCTGATGCTGGTAATCCCAACCTTCCGCAAGCGCCAGTGCAAAGAATGACAGCTTTAGCTTGGATGACAACAAAATCGCCACCACGCACATCAAACCCAACCGCACCGATCGCTCTTCCTTCTCTTACCAAAACCCTCGTCGCCATGACGCGGTTAGTAACATTAACTTTATGGCGCTTTACCTGTCGGGTAAGAATCGTTTTTAAATCTTTACCTTCAGGCATTGGCAATACATATTTACCTACCCGATGCACTTGCTTCACATCGTAATTGCCTTGGGGGTCTTTTTGGAACTTCACACCCCAACTTTCTAGTTCTTGAATAGTTTCATAGCCTAGCAAGGCGGTTTGATAGACAGCTTTTTGATGGAGAATCCCATCATTAGCAATTGTGACTTCGCGGACATACTGTTCTGGCGTTGAGTATCCAGGGATGACGGCTGTATTTACGCCATCCATTCCCATTGCGATCGCACCACTCCGACGAATATTAGCCTTCTCCAAAATCAACACATCCGCCGCCGGATTAGCCTGTTTCGCCTTAATTCCCGCCATCGTCCCCGCCGTACCACCGCCAATCACTAGTACATCGGTTTTTATCAATTGCGTAGTTATTTCCATATAATCACCCGAGTTAAATATTGGGAAGGGAAGAGGGACAAGGAAGATAAATAACTATTCCCCCATGCCCAATGCCCAATGCCCTAATTCCCTAATTCCGCCAAACTATGTCCTTAACATTAATTTGCTTCGGTATAAGTTTGATTTTGTAGAATGCATCAGCAATCTCTTGCTGTTTTGCAATTACTTCATCGGTAAGTGTCAGCACACCATAATCACGCCGCTTTTCTGCTACCTCTAAAACAGCTGCATCAATACCCAATGTAGGCGAGAGGAATTTCGCTACTTCACTAGGATTATTCTTGGCCCAGTCACTAGTCTTTTTCAATTCATCTAAAACTATTTTCAAACTATCAGCATGAGCATCTACAAAAGATTTAGCAGCCAAATAATAACCACGATTCGGCGCTAATCCAGTTGCGTCGCTGAGGATACGTGCGCCTGTGGCTTTTTCTGCTAAAGCTAAGTAAGGATCCCAAATTGCCCAAGCATCAACGTTTTTACCTTCAAACGCAGCACGTCCATCAGCAGGTTGGAGGGTAATGGCTTGGATGTCAGTATATTGCAATCCGGCTTTTTCTAGGGCTTTTACTACTAGGTAGTTTGTGTTTGAACCTTTGGCGAAAGCCACTTTTTTACCCTTGAGATCCGCTACTGTTTTAATTGGAGAATCTTTGTGAACAAGGATGGCTTCAGCTTTCGTACTCCAAGGATCGTAAGCTACATAAACTAAAGGCGTACCTGCAGCTTGGGCAAATATTGGTGGCGATTCTCCTGTATAGCCGAAGTCTATACTACCTGAGTTGATAGCTTCTAACATTGGCGGGCCTGATGGAAATTCACTCCAGGTAACAGAAGCACCAGAAGCCGCCAAAGCTTTTTCTAAATCGCCTCTGGTTTTCAATGCGCTTAAGATAGTTCCCGCTTTCTGAAATCCAATTCTAACTGTATTACTACTAACTGCTGGACTTTGATTAGGTGTTGATGTTGCCTGTTCTGTGGGTGTTGTTGTTGCTTGCTGCGTTGTGCTGGAAGAACAAGCGGAAACAAATAAAACTAAACCAAGACCCACCGCAAACAGTAAAGAAAAAATCCGGATTCTTCTGTGTTGAAAGTTTTGGAAAAAGCGGAGAAAAATGTTCAATATTCGAGATTGAAAGCGCTGGGACAACATAAATACTTTGCTTCTAATGGTAAACACCTATGCCACAACAGTAAATCTACAGTAAACGGATTTAATCACCGTAGATTAAAGTGATAAAAATATCACACAACAAAAATTTATCTCTCAGGCATAGCCGAGAAACTGGGGAAATATTGCTTACTTTTGTCAGCAATATAATTATTTCAAAATAATACTACGGTATATTTACCAAAATATAGTAATTTACGGTAAAATTTATCAGGAGATGTAAAGCCTAGCAATGAGCGAGCAAATTTTACAACAACAAATTGCCTACTATAGTGCTAGAGCCAACGAATATGATGAATGGTTCTATCGCCTAGGCCGTTATGATCGCGGCGTGGAAATCAACCAGCGTTGGTTTCAAGAAGTTGATATTGTCCAACAGGCTTTACAACAAATTGGACAATTCGATAAAATTTTAGAACTAGCTTGCGGAACGGGAATTTGGACGCAAGAACTGTTAAAAATTGGCAAGAAAATTACTGCCATTGATGCTTCAGAAGAAGTAATTGCGATTAATCGTAGTAAGTTAAATTCACAGAATGTAGAATATCAGCAAATAGATTTATTTACATGGGAACCTAATGCTGAATATGATTTCGTATTTTTCTCTTTCTGGTTATCTCATGTACCACCAGAATTATTAGAATCATTTTTAGTAAAAGTATATAAATCTGTACGTGTTGGTGGACAAGTCTTTATTGTTGATTCGCGCTTTGAACCGACATCTACAGCTAATAACCATATTCTTAAAGATGATGGCAATATTTACAAAAGCCGTAAATTAAATGATGGGCAAGAATTTCAGATTGTGAAAGTTTTTTATCAACCAGATGCACTACACAAACATTTAGCGCAAGTTGGTTTTAAGGCTGATGTAAAATTTACAGAGCATTATTTTACCTATGCTCATGCTACGAAGTTTTATAGTTAATTCTTGAGAATATTAAGCTGACAAGACGTGATGTCTAAAAATCTCCAAAGATATCCAGGACTTACGCAACTAGCACAGCGATTCTCTCAAATAAGAGTTGCAACAGACGCGATCAATCGCGTCTGTACAAATGTCAAGAGTCAAAAATTTAGGTTTTTTGGACTCTTGACATTTGAACGCCAGTTCACTCAACGGAGGGAATCTCCGCACGTGACTGGCTCCCCTAGACAAACCTAAACGGAAAAAATATGACATTTGCGTAAGTCCTAAATAAATTATTCCGTTTAAGTCGTTGACTGTTAACTGTAAACCGTCAACAGTCAACAATAGCCATGAAATATAGCTGATTATTTTTGAGCCGCACCAACTGCGGTAGGTTCACCTAGCACTTTGCTAAATCTTTCGATGTAGAAGCTAACAGGATTTTCTACTGCGCGAATGGATTCGCGATCGCGCAGTGTGTTCCACCATTGTTGGATACGTGGTGTTTCTGCTGGTAAGCTAAATTTGCGGAAGTGTTCGAGAATGGGTAAGCGTTCAAACCAAGGATAGAAGCTGATATCAACTAAACTTACTTTGTCTCCTAACCAGTAAGGGCCATTACCAGACAGTTTTCCTAATCCTTCTTGCTCAATATATAACAGGGATTCGATAAACTCTCTGCGTCCTTGTTCTTGTTCGGTGCTATCTTTACCGCGTAGGAATTTGTTAAACGCAGGAACAAAGCGGGTATTAGCATAGTCAATCCAAATCCGGGCGATCGCTTTTGCTCCTGGTTCGCTGGGTAATAAAGCAGGCTCAGGAAAAACTTCTTCTAGATATTCATCGATGATGGCAGACTCATAGATATTGATATCGCCATGTGCGATCGCAGGGACTTTACCATAGCGCGAAATCTGCGTATAGCCTTCAGGCTTATTTTGCAAGTCTATTTCAATCGGTTTGACATACTCCCCAGCCTGAAGGCATGGGGATTCTAGCTTCAGACAGCGATTGCTGGCGTAGCCAGTCTGACATCACCTAAGCCAACAGTCGATGCCCCGACTGCACAAATATTGCGACTAGCGTTTTCGTCTCTTCCATTAACTGACTGACAGGAAGGACAACGCCACTCTCTAACTGACAAATCAAGACTTTCTAGAATATGTTTACAATTAGAGCATGTCTTGCTACTTGGATACCACTGGTCGATAAAGACAACCAGTTTATTCTTCTTCTTGGCAACCCATTCTAGGATTTGCAGAAACTCACCAAACGCTAAGTCTGATATTTGCCTGCCCCAAAGACGTTGCATTCCTTTGAGATTTAAAGTCTCAAAACAGAGAATATCGAACCTATCTGTTAGCTCATGAGCTAATTTCCAGAACCAATCACGCCGACGGTTGGAAATATCTTCATGCTTGCGTACTAAATTCTTTCTGGCTCGTTCTCTGTTAGATGAGCCTTTTAGCTTTTTGGAATGCCGCGAACTTGCTTTTTTAATGGCGCTTAGGGATTGCTTGAAAAATTGGGGCGATTCAATTTTAGTGCCGTCTGAGCAAGTGAGGAATGTCTTTAACCCAAAATCAAAGCCAGCGATTTTACCCGTCTTAACTTCAACTTCTGAGCTACCCTCATCAACAACCAAAACCATAAATAACTCACCTAACGGGGTGCGTTTAATAGTTAGGGTTTTGACTGTTCCCTCAATTTCTCTGGACTTCCAAAACTGGTAAACTCGACTACCAATTTTTACCCTATTTCCACCCAAAAACTTATAACCTGCCTGCTTAAGGGTGAACGATTTGTATTTCTTGACCTTCTTAAATCCTGGTGGTCTTACTCCTTTGTTATTGTGTTTGAAAAACAATTGGTAAGCTTTCTCAATGCGTTGACAAATATCTTGTGCTGCTTGAGAACCTACTGATTGCCAAAAAGAATTACGCTTTCTTAATTTGGCGATATGAGCCTGAAGTTTTGCACAGTTTAAATGCTTGCCAAACATCCGGTAATACCTTTTATGTAGAGCAATGCAATGGTTATAAATCACTCCAGCAGCGTTGATTGTGCGCTTGAGGTGTCTATTCCTTTTGTGTTCGTACAATTTAAACTTCAGTGTTTTCATGCTAGTATTATACCATAAAACGACGGCAATATGACGGCATGAAGAAATTAACAGTTCGATGCTCTAATGAAGAGTATGAAACGCTTTTGAAATACTGCGAAGAAACAGATCGCACTCAAAATGACGTACTTAGAGAGATGATCCGGAAGTTGAAGAAAAGCCGTGCTAGAAGCACGGGGCTTTAGACCCAATTTTTTGGTAAATTCAATTCCTTTTTCTAGCAAAACAACACGGGTTCTTTGGGAGAAAGTCGAGGCTTTGGCGTAGTAAAGCTTGAGATTACTCATGAGCTGCTTTCCTTGTGTTGTAAGTAATTCAGTATTAGGGATGATAAATTCTGAGATGACTTTCAATACTTGTCGGTTAAGGGAAAAAGGGAAAAGGGGTAACAAAAAACCTTTAACCCTTACTCTTTCTCCTGCGGAGACGCTACGCGTAGCTTGCTTAAGCGCAGGGGTACACCTTTTCTCCAAACCAAATTAAGAGTTGAAAATCCTTAACCGAGCAGTATTGAGATGACTTTGGCTAGTGTCTATAAAAGCCACAAAACAAAGTCCGGTTAGTCGCTCGTCTTACCGTATAATATTTATGTCATGTTGTCAATACCAGCAAAAGCCTTGTCAGGCTCATGAAAATGACCAGGAGATAAATTTAGCTAACCTAAAAATTAGTAATTAATAAATTTAGGACTACGTATACTTTGTTTACTGAAGACTTGTATTGTCGAGAGGGTTATGCAATACTGCTAATTAATCAACGGTAAATTGGTCGATAAACAGTATTTAATCTGATGCACACACTTTAATAATCCAGCAACAAGGCATTGCTGGTGAAAAAATTATTGTGTTGAAAAAGTGTCCCTCCAATTAATCCTCTTACTATCTACAGAGTTTAGACAAATAGGCACTTATGGTCATTGTTTGTCTGTTGGAGGCTTAGTCAAATATTGAGAAATTTTCTGTACGAGGTCATCATTCTGAGCAAACGCCATCTTTACAGTATTGCTTGCAGATGTCAGACTTCAGCCTCACCAATTCAATGATGTAACTGTGGAGAAACTATCATGACAATTGCTCTTGAACGTCCCACGAAAAAGACTCGGTCAGCACAAATTCGGGAACAACTAGGTTATCCCATCATTGATACTGATGTACATACTCAAGAATTTGAGCCGGCTTTTCTGGATTATTTAGAGCAGGTAGGCGGTTCTAAAATTGTTGATAGCTTTAGAGAACATTTACCTGGTGCTGGTCGTTTTCGTTGGTTCCAACAATCTTGGGAAGAACGCCATAAATACCGGACTGCGCGCCCACCTTTCTGGGGTCGTCCCACAAAAGACACCTTAGATTTAGCAACAATTACCCTACCAAAGCTGTTACACGAACGCTTGCAAGAAGCAGGAACAGACTTTGCTGTGTTGTATCCCAACTTGGCGACCCTCGCACCGCAAATCAAGAACGACGAAATGCGGCGGGCGGTTTGTCGGGCGGCGAACCTCTATCATGCAGATATCTTCCGTCCTTATAGCGATCGCCTCACCCCTATCGCCACAATTCCTCTCAACACACCAGAGGAAGGGATTGAGGAATTGGAATATGCAATTAAAGAACTGGGGCTGAAAACAATTCAAATTCCTGGTTACGTTACTCGTGTAATTCCTGGCTTCGAGAAATATCCCGAAGAAGTGCAACGGGAAGCAACTTGGATTGATACCTTTGCTTTAGATAGTGCTTACGATTACGATCCCTTCTGGGCGAAGTGCGTTGAGTTAAAAGTCGTCCCCACCACTCATGCTTCTGGTATGGGTTGGACTTCACGGCGCTCAATTTCCAATTATCAATACAACCATATTGGACACTTTGCCTCCGCAGGCGAAGCATTCTGCAAATCCCTATTTTTTGGTGGTGTTACCCGTCGTTTCCCCACCCTAAAATTTGCCTTCCTCGAAGGTGGTTCCGCTTGGGGTGCTAGCCTCTACACAGATATTATCTGGCATTGGGAAACCCGCAACCCAGAGATTTTACAAAATAACAATCCCGCCAATATCGATAGAGAAGGATTAGCAGAACTCTTCCGTGTTTATGGTGGAGCTGAATTCCAAGGTCGTGCAGAGCAATTTGGTAGTGGTTTGGGCTTCCACGGTCAACATCTCTCACCTCCAAATCCTGGTGAATTAGATGAATTTGCCGCAGCTGGGATTACCAAAGCCGAAGATGTGCGCGATCGCTTCTTGAATCATTTCTACTTCGGGACAGAATCCGACGATACCAGGGCTGCTTACGCCTTCCATCAAAAAGCCAACCCCTTTGGCGATAGAGTTAAAGCTTTCCTCGGTTCCGATTCCGGTCACTGGGATGTGCCGGATATTACAGCCGTTACATCTAACGCTTACAGCTTTGTCGAACGCGGCATTTTCAGCGAAGAAGACCTGCGCTACTTCTTGTCTATCCATCCTCTAGAGTTGTACACCAGTCTCGACCGCGACTTCTTCAAAGGTACAGCAATAGAAAAAGAAGCAGAAGAATATTTGAATAGGGCATAGGGAATAGGGCATGGGGCATTGGGCGTAACATTGCCCATACGTGTCAACTTAACACCAAACCCGCTTTGTGCAAAGGTTTTGCCCTCACCCCCACTCCCACCAGGAGAGGGGAGCAAGAGATTCAATTCCCCTTCTCCCTCAGGGAGAAGGGGTTAGGGGATGAGGGCACGAGGTATTTGTACAACGCCCGCCCTATATAGCTTTTAGCTTAAGTTGATACCAATGAACATTGCCTCCCTCATCCCCAGTCCCCAGTCCCCAGTCCCTAGTCCCCAATCCCAGCCTCACTTGCTTGCCAACAAACAAGCTGAAAATTTTTTATAGAAAACCTATGGTTGCTACAGTTAAACCTGCATATATCAATATTTTTCGCCGCTTTACACTGCTTGTAGTGCCTGGATTGTTAACTCTGGCAACTTCATTAACTTTAGTTAGTTGTACTCAACAAAGCCAAAAAGCAGATAATCAATCTCCTGCTAGTAATGTAGCGGATGCTAATACTTCAAAAATTAAAACCAAAGTACTCCGCATGGGGTATCAACAAGCTGGCGACTTGGTAAGGGTAACTAAAGTATTAGAAAAGCGGCTAGAACCCTTGGGTGTCAAGGTGGAATGGGCACAATTTGCCCAAGGGCCGCAGCTGATGGAAGCGATGAATGTCGGCAAAATAGACTTAGGTTCTGTAGGTGAAACTCCCCCCATCTTCGCCCAAGCTGCTGGCGCTCAAATCACTTATGTTGTTGGTCGGCGACGCACAGAAAATTCTGGTAAAGGAAGTGCGATCGCAGTACCACCAGATTCTCCCATTAAGAGTATCAAAGATATTAAAGGACAAAAAGTCGTCTTCCAAAAAGCTTCTGCATCTCATTATTTTATTCTCCGAGCTTTGGAAGAAGCAGGCTTAAAATATAGTGATATTCAAGTTTTAAGTATACCGAACGTAGAAGCTGCGAGTGCATTTATTGAAGGTAAAATCCCCGTTTGGGTAACTGGTGATCCTCATCTAGCACGCGCTGAAAAATTAGGGAAAGCGCGGGTAATTAAAACTAGCGAAGGACTAGATTCACCTGGTGGATATTATATTGGCTCCAAGCAGTTTGCAATTGATAATCCAGAACTGCTGAGAGTTGTAATTGAGGAGATTGATAAAATTGAGCGCTGGGCTGAGGCACATCCCAAAGATACAGCCAAGTTGATTTTACCATTTCAAAAACTACCTCCAGATGTGATGGACTTGGTCATTAGCCGTCGTAGTTTTGGATTAAGAGCTATTTCGCCAGATTTAATTAGCGAACAACAAAGAGTTGCAGATTACTTTCATAAAAATGGCTTGATTCCTAAAGCAATCAATATCAAAGAAGCGACGCTTACAGATGAACAGTATGCTGCAATTACTCCACCAACAATCAGTCAGAAATAGTGTGGGGATTGGGGATTGGGGATTGGGGATTGGGGACTGGGGACTGGGGACTGGGGACTGGGAAAATTTGAATACAGACGCGATTAATCGCGTCTCTACAACTTTTGACTCAAAATATTTACTTTAAATCTCAAGGAGTTCTATATCTATGGCGCTGACAGCATCAACAATGCTACCTGTAGGTACTTTAGCACCAGATTTTTATTTACCAGATGTGGTTACAGGCGAAACAATTTCACTCTCTACCTTTGCTGATAAAAAAGCGTTGCTGGCGATATTTCTCAGCCGTCATTGCCCTTTTGTGCAGCATATTAAATGGGAATTAGCAAAATTAGGTCAAGATTATCGCGATCGCAATTTGGGAATTGTGGCGATTAGCGCTAATGATGTCACTACTCACCCTGATGATGCACCGGAATTACTCAAAGCGTTTGCCCAAGAATTGGATTTATCCTATCCTCTGCTTTACGACGAATCACAGCAATCTGCGAAAAATTTCTTTGCTGCTTGCACTCCTGACTTTTTCCTTTTTGATAGCGAACGCAAGTTGGCTTATCGCGGACAATTAGATGATAGCCGTCCCAAAAACGATAAACCTGTAACTGGTGCTGATTTACGCAGGGCTATTGAAGATGTGTTGCGCGTAGACGCGAAGCGGCTTGTCCCCGGACATAGCATAATTATTTGGGAACAAAAGCCAAGTATCGGTTGCAATATTAAATGGAAGCTAGGTAACGAACCTGCCTATTATAAAGTACCAGCAGTTGCAGTATAAAGTTTATCTGTGATATCAATTAATCTCTCTAGGAATTAGGTTTGAAGAGGTGCGGAAGCGCACCTTTTTTTATTACTACATTGTTCTACTTATAGCAATTTAATAAATAACTGTTCTAGATGGACTGCAAGTGATAACTAATTTTTAATTACCCATAAGGGTGGATTGCAGCTTGAGTAATCGCTCTCCTGCTTCTGATAAGGTTTTTTGTTGTTTACTAAAACAAAATCTAATAAAATTTTTACCTAATTCTGAATGCGAGAAAAAGCTAGAACCAGGAACTACTGCTACACCGATTTCTTTAATTAAATATGTGGCAAATTCCACATCATTTGGATAACCAAACTTGGAAATATCTGCAAATACATAGTAAGCTCCTTGAGGCACAAAATAAGGAATTCCTACCTTATCTAAAATTTGCAGGATTTCATGGCGTTTTTGTTGATATAAATTGGCTAATTCCTGATAGTAACTCACAGGAAGTTGCATTGCTGCTACACCAGCCCTTTGCAAAGGTGCGGGTGCGCCGACGGTAAGAAAATCATGCACTTTGCGAATTGCACCTGTTAATTCTGGATTAGCTAAAATATAGCCAACTCGCCAACCAGTCACACTATAGGTTTTAGAAAGTCCATTAATAGTAACTGTTCGTTCTGCCATTCCTGGCAAAGTTGCCATTGCAATATGCTGTGTACCGTCATAAAGAATATGTTCGTAAATTTCATCTGTGAATACCAACACATCCCACTGCTGACAAAGTTCTGCAATTAAAGTTAGTTCTTCACGAGTAAATACTTTTCCTGTAGGGTTGTGCGGCGTATTAATAATAATGGCTTTTGTGCGTTCATTAAATGCCTGACGAAGTTCTGTTTCGTCAAATGTCCACTCAGGGGGATGCAAGGATACATAACGAGGAGTTGCACTAGCTAAAATTGCATCGGGGCCATAGTTTTCATAATAAGGTTCAAAGACAATGACTTCATCACCTGGGTTCAAGGTTGCTAACATCACCGCAGCCATTGCTTCTGTAGAACCGCAAGTAACTGTGATTTGTCGTTCTGGATCGATATTTAAATCTAAATACCATTTAACTTTATCTGCGATCGCATGACGAAAAGCTTTATCCCCCCAAGTAATCGCATATTGGTTAATGTCTTCTTCAATCGCCTCAATTGCTGCTCGTTTTAACTCTGGTGGACAAGGAAAATCAGGAAATCCTTGCGCCAAATTCACCGCACCATATTGTAATGCAACTCTCGTCATTTCGCGAATGACTGACTCTGTGAACTGGTTTGCCTTATCTGAAATTCTTTGCTTTCCTACCTGAGTCACGTCTATTCCTCTAGATAATTGAGTAAAGTACTTTAAACCGATGTGCTTATAGGATATTTTACCAAATAACTAGGATGCGTTAATAACGCATCCTACTTGATGAACAATTCAAAAGTTAATAAATTCTATTTATCGTTTAGAAAAAAAATAGTATTTGCTTCCCTTGGTTAGTAAATCATAAGATTAAATCCATAGATAGCCGAGCTAGCTGACTGCGCTAACAAAACATCTAGATGTGATTGCAATCGCCATCAATAAATTCAAGATTTGATTTCACAATCTACGGAACTATTTTGAATTCTTCTCTCAGCAGAGCAGAAATAGTCGCACATCATTCAACTATTGCAGGTAAAGATTTATGAATTGGCTGATTGGGACATCACTTATCGGTATATCTGCGGCTATTGCCACTACATTTGATGACAATATATATTTAACGGCTTTTTTTGGCAAAGTTAATCATACCTTCCGTCCTAAGCATATTATTCTGGGTGAATTTGTTGGCTTTACAGTATTAGTTATTGCCAGTCTTCCAGGATTCTTTGGTGGTTTAGTTCTGCCAGAAGCTTGGGTAGGATTGCTCGGTATTCTCCCGATTACTATTGGTATTAGTAATCTCATGAGCCGTGAAGATGACGGAGAAACTGTACAAGATGTCTCATTAGACTTTCGTCATGCAGTCAAATCTCGAAGGCAGAAAAAATCATTACTAGCAACTCTACGTGACCCTCAAACCTACCGTGTATCTGCTGTGACGATTGCCAATGGTGGAAACAATATTGGTATCTATGTACCTTTATTTGCTAGCACTAATCTTCCCAGTTTAGGAGTGATTTTGTGTGTGTGTTATATAACAGTTGGTCTGTGGTGTTTGCTGTCTTATAACTTGACTCGTAATCCTTGGATGGCTCCTATTCTTAACCACTATGGTCGGAAAATCTTTCCTTTTATCTTGATTTGGCTAGGTATCTCTATTATGTCGAAGAGTGGGACGTTTCAATTAATACCTAGTTTTGCAACGCTTTTTCACTAAAATTTTGACGCTCATGTAGAGCGTCTCCCTGCCACTTTCAGTAATCTAAAAAATATCAATTATTAAATTAAATTAGCAAATTATTACAATGTGAACCTGTAAAACTAGCAAGTATTAATTTTGATACAAATAACTCAAATTATCATGAGGAGAAAAATATGAAGAAACCAAATTCTCAAAATATGGCTTCCTGGATTTTATCAGTTGTCTTTATAGCATTTGTGGCTGTCTTTTCGTTATTCGATCAACCTAACGCCCTAGCGCAAACAGAAACACCAGCTATACCTGCTATTCCTACGCAATCAGTACCAGCGCCGATGAATTCTCCCACAATTTGGCCAGTAGATTCTGTAGCAGCCAATGTCAGACGTTTATTAACAACTAATGAATGTGCAGGATGCAATTTGATTGGTGCACAATTAGAAAGAGCAAATTTACAAGCAGCTAATTTGGAAGGTGCAAATCTCCAAGATGCAGAACTAGAAAAGGCGAATTTGCAAGGAACTAATTTACAAACAGCTAATTTGCAAGGAGTAGATTTAAGCAAAGCAAATATCACAGGCGCAAATTTGCAAGGTGCAAATCTATTTGATGCTGATTTAGAGGGTGCAAATCTCCAAGGAGTCAACCTACAAGGCGCAAATTTACAAAAGGCTGATTTGCAAAAAACTAATCTTTTAACGGCGAATATTCAAGGCGCAAACTTGCTAGGTGCTGATTTAGAAGGTGCAGCAATACCCCCAGGAATGATGAATAATTACTAATTCGTAATTCGTAATTAAATAAGCGGGTGGGATGCGTTGTAACGCATCCTATTTGGCATTAAATTTGATAATCTAACCTCACTAAAACTTTGCCTCCGCGTTGGTTGGCGGGTACGGCTTCCGACATCTTTTGCGGATAAGGAAGGTTTAAATTGTTCATTAGTTCAATAAATTGGCTGCGGGTGCGTCCTAAAAACCGGGGATTCCAGCGTTTCTCTTCACCAATTGTCGATACTGTTCTCCCTTGATAGTCGTGTCCGGGAAATACCCATGTGTCATCTGGGAAGGTAAATAACTTTTGGGTGACGACATCATACAATAATCCAGGATTACCGTTTTGAAAGTCGGTACGACCACAACCCCCGATAAATAAAGCATCTCCGGTTAACAAGTGAGTACCGTTAACGAGGTAAGCCATGTGAGAATCGGTATGTCCGGGAGTGGCGATCGCTTGAATTTGTACAGAACCTAATTGTAAAATTTCACCATCAGCAATATAGCGATCGCTCGGCACAGTCTTATCCGCTAAAACACTCCAACAACCTGTAAATTGTCGTAGTTGAGCTGTTCCGGTAATATGGTCAGCGTGAATATGGGTCTCTAAGCAGTAAAGTAAAGTCAAATCCAGTTTTTGCAAGACTTGTAAGTCGCGTTCTACCTGTTCTAGTACCGGATCTACCAAAATTGCTGCTTTGGTTTGGGGATCAGCAATTAAGTATGTATAGGTACTCGATTCTCGATCAAACAGTTGACGAAATAGCATGGCAGGTTTGGGGAAATCGCTCAATGGATGGAGAGCGAACCAATCTCTTTCCATAGCGTAGGCTCTGGGATTGAGAGATTTCAGTAACTCCTGAGCCAAAGCTGCTGCTTGAGAGCGAATTTCTGGAACAGCTGTAGTTTCCCAAAGGTTGCCTTTGCGCGGTGTTCCTAGTGTATAAAGTATGTCGGAAACTTTTCCTTGGGCATTAATTACCGCACCGTTAGCAGCCGTATCAATCCCCATTGACAAAGCATGAGGGCGAATCAAACCTTGTGCTTGTAAGCTGGTAATCAGTGGATGTTCTAATCTTTTATAGTTGCAATTTGAACCTGTGCAATTAATAATGCGGTTCACCTGCAAAACAATATCTGCTTGGGTTCGCCGTTCACAAATTTTTACTTCAATTGCATTGTCCACTTCCTGACAACTCTGAATCCTCCCACCATAATAATTGAGTTGACCAGATTGGAGTTTGCTATCTAATAGTTCAGCAATTTCTCCTGCAATCCGGTGGCGATAAACTTCCCAATAAGCTTTGACATGGCGGAGAAAGCGTTTCTGTTCTGCAAGTGGTAGTGTTTGCCAAAGTTGTTGAGTGAGTGGGCGAATAGCATCAATTATCGCCCGCCAATCATAACCGTAAATAGCTGCTGTTTTAATTTCTCGGCGTACTAAGTGCAGTAACCCCCGCGCTGTTTTTGGTGCAGTTGCTAAGTCCAGATATTCAGGATAGTAAGTTGTAGTTTGGTGACGTTGGGGGGTTAATCCATGACGAGAAACAGCATGAATTTTTCCCCGGAATCCTTGCTGATTTAAAGCCACAACTGCATCCACCATCGTTAACCCAGTTCCTACTAACAGAATAGAATCATCTGGGTGCAGATTGCTAATTGCATCAGTTGACCAAGCATCTTTAACATTGGCATGATTATTTCCTAACGCTGCAATAGGTTGTGGTAGGGAAGCTGGAAAATTCCCCAAGGCGAGTACAACTTTTTGCACGTGCAAAGACTTACCGCTACTTAGTTGGATTCTGGTGTTGTATGTGGTGGTTTCAATTGCGATCGCTTCATCGCAAATTCTCTCTAAGCTTACATGAGTCGGCGCATTGGCTTCAGCTTCATTTAAAATCGCCTGTATATACTCTCCATACACCCGACGCGGTGCAAATGTCGATGCAGTAGCGTCGGTATATCCATTTCTCTGCAGCCAAGTTAAAAAGTGTTGAGGTTTATCTGGAAAAGCGCTCATCTTTCCGGCTGGGACGTTCAGCAAGTGTCCCGCAACTGGCGTACTATATGCAACTCCTTTACCAATTTCTGCTTTCCGTTCAATTAACTTAATGGAAATTGGTATGGTTGCATTTCGCAAAATATGGGCTGCAACAAGAGAACCACTAAACCCACCCCCAATAATTGCGATCGTGCTAGGAGAAACAGTTAGGTTCAAAATATAGTTGTACATAATATCTATGAAATAGGCTTGTTGCTACATATTTATCAATTTAGGATAGTTAAATTCCCTTGTATATCTGTTTTTTAGAGTAAATATATTAAGGAAATATAAACACCACCTATACTATGGAAAAAGGTGTCATTTTCTATAAATCTGTAATTTTCATCTGAGATATTCTGTATTCATAAATTGCTGACTCTGAAAATTCCATTAAATCAGTAATTACCAGTTTTTTGGCTATAATTTCTCATCAAAGACGATGGACATAGGGGGGTTTTTAACTAAGCAGCCATTAACTGATTTTGACGTAAAATTTTTTTACTGTAATTGTCACAATTTGCTGACAAAATACTAGCTCAATCTCTGGGGAAGGGAAAAATGATTCAAGGTATTAGCCACATTACATTTATAGTCAGGGATTTGGACAAGATGAGCAAGTTTCTTACAACTATATTTGATGCTCAAGAAGTCTATGCAAGTGGAGACAAAATTTTCTCTATCGCCAAAGAAAAATTTTTCTTGATCAATGGCTTGTGGATTGCGATTATGGAGGGTGAATCTTTAGTAGAAAAAACCTATAACCATGTAGCTTTTAAAATATCTGCAGAAGACTATGAAATCTATGCTGCAAGAGTGAAGAGTTTAGGAGTTGATGTCAAAGAAGATAGAAAACGTGTTGAAGGTGAAGGACGTTCTCTATATTTTTATGACTACGACAATCACTTATTTGAGTTGCACACAGGTACTTTAAATCAGCGCTTGCAAAAATATTTAACTACCCAATAAATGGTATGCGATCTCCCAAATTTTCTGGTAATGTAATGCTAACTTCACTAACCTAGAGTAGGCTAATGCGTCTACTCTAGGTTAAAAGACTAGCTTTGCTGTACTAGCTCCTATGTTGTCATCGCAATTATCAGGAAACGTCTTTCTCTAGTAGGCTATTTCTAGCTCACTCAATCGATAGAGTTGGAAATTAGATATACCCCCATAGATATAAATCAGCAAAATTTTCATTCTTGGTTGGTAAGAAACCAAACCAGAAAAAAACAAATCAGTAAAATTATTAATGAGATGATTTCATGAATCATTTGTCAAAGGGAACAGGGAACAGCAAAAATTGAATCTGAAAGTAGCACTATTTTGAATTTTTAATTCTTTAGTCCCTAATCTTCATTAACTATGAGTCAGGTAACTCCAGGCGAACATAACTGCTATCGTCACCCTAGGTTAGATATTCATATTTTGAAACATTTAATGACTCAACTACTGTGAAGAGCAGGTTTTTATTCAGCTAAATTTCTTACCTCACAGCTATTTGTACCAGATATTAAATCCTGACTAAAATTAATCTCAGTTTATTTACTAACAGTATTTAATACCTATATCTTTTGATAATGACATAGAATACTTTGACAATCAACTCCAGTACAAAGTTTTTAACTATACAGCTAGGTTTGCAAACTATTATCCAAATCCCATAGTTGACACGATGCACTAGCAACTATTCTCCAGCCAGCATCTCACAAAGATGGCTACGGCTATACCAAGTGGCGTAAAGCTTGATATAGATAGATTTATGCTTTGGGCAATGCTGTAAATCAAAAAAATATTGGCTTGAGTGTTATCGTCAAGCAATAAAGATGATATGCTTAGTTTAAACTACGATAAATCAATCAACTTTAAGTATTTTGCGCTTATCCGCTTACATAAAATCAATATGGCTGCTGCTTTAACTCTCAAGAAATGGACTTGTCCTTAAAGAACTTATGGGACGAGATAGAGAATTGGTAGGGAGATCAAGGGAATAACAAAGCCGCCCAACGCAGTGGCTCCTCTTTTTAAGGGGGATTTAGGGGGATCTAAATATGTGCAACTTCACATGAAATTGGTATTACGTGCGTTTGTGGCGATCGCTAAACAAATTATCTCTCTGCTGTAACTATTCTTTCTTTTGACTTTCGCCTTGTTGTAATAGCTTCCGATATTTATTTTGTAGACCTTATTAATATGAGATTTGAGGAAAATATTATGTTTGATAGCATAGAAAGGGAGTTGTCAAACGGAGAAATTTGGTCAGTTGGGCAATATTCTCAGTTGCCAATTCATATTCAATTATTAGTAGAACAAGAAGATGGACAGCGAGATATTTGGGAATTACCTGAAGCAAAAGCAGAAACAGAAAGAAATATGAAAGTTAACAGACTATTCCAATATTTTTAAAAATTGATTAAGGTAATGAAAGTAGTTTGGAGCTAAATATAGCTTGAGCTAAAAGTTGTCAAAATCGGACAGTTATGCGTTGAAGTGAACCAGGAAAACTTTTAGCTAGTTTTCTACTTCGAGATAACTTTTGACTATAGGACTCATATTTGATTTTTGAAAAAACCTAAGTACACTTTTATTTCTTCTTCCCTGTTAAGAGTTCCCTGTTCCCTGTTCCCTCCCTACGCAAATAATTTCAGGAATCAAAGCGGATTCCTATATATTAGTTTTATAACAGAATAATTTTGGCGGCGATCGCATCGCACAGTCTAGGGATTCAAGTTCCTGGAGTGAAGGAAACACAGTCGAGAATGTCAATAAACAAAAATGTCTGGCATGAGTGAAGGTTTTCGCAATACACTATGCAGACTACGTGGAGTTGATGTTTTTGACTGGCTGTAGACCTGGAGAAGTAATCGGACTACAGTGGAAGCACCTTTCAATGGAGATGCTCTTACCCTGGGGTAGCGATCGCTATAATTACTTATGTAAAAATATGTATCTAGATTTAACTTTTCTCAGTTTAATTCGCAAGGGAATGTTAACCTAACATTGATTCAAAACTCAAGGAAGTTTTAGAATATTAAAACAGGGGCATTTCCAGCTAATGTTAACAGAAAAATAAATTTCTGCTGCAAAAAAATGGGTAGTTTTTAGATGCCATCCCAAAGAATTCAGCTAATTACGCTTGCTACTTTCTTAACCACCTTTGCAATTGGTAATGGATTGGTAAGCTTTTGTGTTGCTCAAGAACAAGTTTCAAAAGAGCAATTAGCAGTAAATCGCCAAGTATTAGCTCAAACCCCAAATCCCTCCAAAGCTAAAGCAGAGAAATTTTTCGAGCAAGGGAATAAACAGCTGGAGCATGGGCAATTCCCAGATGCATTACAGTCTTTTCAACAAGCTTTAAATATTTATCGGGCAATTGGAGATAGTACTCACGCAGCCGCAACCCTCAACAAGCTAGGAGAAGTTTACACCTGGCTAAGTCAATATCAAAAAGCCCAAGAAAGTTTGCAGTCAGCTTTAACTATTTTCCGCACCCAAAAACATCGCTTAGGGGAAGCATTAGCGCTCAATCAACTGGGGGAAGTTTATCGCCATCAGGGTGAGACTCAAACGGCGCTGAAGTATCACGAACAAGCTTTGGCAATTGTACGAGAATTGGGCAACCGTGCTGAAGAAGCCGCATCTTTGCATGATATCGCCGCAGTTTATGAAACCCAAGGAAAGTATGAAAATGCCCTCAAATTATACGAGCAAGCTTTATTGATGCGGCGCGAGGTTAAAGATAGATATGGGGAAGCTTTAACCTTGATTGGATTGGGAAATACTTACTTGAGTTATATCCAATTAAAGCTGTACTACCAGGCAATTAAGAAGCCGGAAGAAATCAAACCTTATAAAGATGTCCTCAAGTATTACCAGCAAGCATTAGCTATTATGGGCTCTGTGGGCAACCGTGCGGGCGTTGGCTGGAGTCTTAACGGCATTGCTATGAGTTACGGTGCTTTAAATAAGCAGGAAGAAGCTCTGAAATTTTACGAGCAAGCCTTAGTCAAGATGCGTGAAGTGGGTAACCGCTCTGGGGAAGCAGCTGTTATCTTCAATTTGGGCAAAGATTATGACTGGGGATTCGATCCGCAACGGGAATTTAGACGGATTTCACTGGATTTGTATGAGCAAGCTTTAGCCATTACCCGTGAGATTGGCGATCGCCCTTTGCAAGCTAAAATCCTCTCTAAAATGGGGTTTGTTTACAACACTAAAGGGCGTGAACGTCCGGAAACTGCTCTGGAGTATTATAAACAAGCTTTACCGATAGCGCGACAGATAGGCGATCGCTTTCTCGAAGAAAAAATCCTTGATAGTATGGGCTCTATCTACACTAGCTTGGGCTACCCTCAAACTGCTCAGGAATATCAAGAGCAAGCTTTAGCAATTAGGCAAGAAATCGGTATGGGTGTGAATTTTCCCACAGATATTGTCAAAGTGGGAACTCTTATTACTTACAGCACACCAAAAAAAAGACCGACTTTAATCACTCTGTTGGATGGAGAAGCACTCATCCATTACAGAAATGGCGAAGCTCATGCAGACAACCGACGATACCAAGCCGCCTTAGAATCTTATCAGCAAGCCTTGGCAATTGTGCGCCAACAACAGAATCGCCCTTGGGAATGGGTAATTCGCAATCAAATGGGGACAATTTACGAAACCTTGGGACAATTACCCGCAGCTTTAGATAGTTACAAGCAAAGCTTGGCAATTCGGCGGGAAGTAGATGAAAGTGCCGCAAAACAGCCGGTTCCCCACACTATTCGCGTAGCTTATGGCACTAATGTAAATTTTCACAACCAAACAGGAATGGCATTGGCGGAAGGGATTACCAAGGGTGTAATTAGGATAGGGGAAGGAGAGCCGATTACTACTCCTATCACTACTGTTACTAGTAATAGTCCCGGAATAACGATGCAGGAGGATAAGGTAACAGGTTTGATCTCTACCAACTTTACTACTTTTGGACAAAAAAAAGTAGAGGTAATTGCAGGGTTGGCTGGATGGACGGGCTTTACAGAAAATGAAGAGGAAGATACCCTCGCTAACATGGGGGATATTTACAAAGCTTTAGGACAATACCAAGCTGCATTGAACTCCTACGGCGAAGCCTTAAAAATTATCCGCGCAGAGATGGAAAACCAGGAAAGCGAAGAATCTCGATTGCGGAGATTAACAATAGAGGGAGCTTACTATCAGCAAGAACAGAGAATTAAAAGAAGCATAGGGGAAGTTTACGCAGCACTAGGACAACACCAAGCTGCTTTAAAGTTTTATCAGGAATCTCTGGCAATTGCTAATAAGGAAAATAGCGGTGATCGCATTGTGAGTCAAATACCTATTCTTCTAACGCAGATTGGCAAGGCTTACGAAAATTTAGGACAGTATCCAGCTGCCCTACAAGCTTATCAACAAGCATTGGCGATCGCTCGTGACCCTAAAAATCAAGGCTACTATTCTTTTGAAGAATATCTGATTCGTCAGTATGGGCAAGAAGAATCTTTTCGTCGGTTTAGAATAGCTTATGCCAGGCCAAATCCAGAAGCAATCCTCAACAGTATTGGCACAATTTACGAAAAGCTAGGACAACCTCAAGCGGCGCAGGAACATCGACAGCAAGCAGTTGCATTTAAACAAGAAGTTAGCAACCGTAGTGAGGAAGAAATCACTGGTAAGAAGGCAATTTTGATTACTGAAATTGGCAAAGATGAAACTAAAAAACCCATTGTGCAAATAAATAGGTTGGAGGGTGAAGCAGTCGTTCTGTTTGCGGCGGGAAATAGTTACACTTCCCAAGGAGAATATCTCAAACAACAATATCAATTTGCTTTGCAATCTTACCAACAAGCTTTGGCAATTGTTCGTCAACAAAAAAATCGTCCTTGGGAAGCAGTAATTCTCATTCAAATGGGATTAGTTTACGAAAAGTTAGGACAAAATCAAGCAGCTTTAGAGTCTTATCAGCAAGGGTTGGCGATTAAACAAGAAATTGAGAAACTGACTGAAAAACAGGCAACTCTCCTCAGTAAACCTCCCCTCAGTGGTTTTGTTAATTATGAAAGTGTAAAAATTCGTTTTGATTCTGGTCAAATTACTACTTTTAAAGCGGAAGGAGGAGTAATTTTCTTTGGTCAAACAAGAGAAAAACTTAAAGCCGATCAAATATTTAAAGAAGGTAGAGAGCAATCTACAGACAAGAAGTATGCCAGAGCTATTAAAACATTAGAGACAGCTTTATCGGTTTATCAGCAGCTAGAAGATAAAGCAGGTATTGCGAATGCTTTCTATGAAATTGGGCAAATTTACGATGCTCAACAAGATGAACAACAAGCATTGAAATACTACCAGCAAGCTTTGTCAGTTTACCAGGAACTAGGGGATAAATATGGAGAAAAATCTAGCCTCCAATTGATGGAGAGAATTTACTATCAGCAAGGTAGTCAACTTTCCCAGCAAGGTCAATATAGTGAAGCTTTAGAGAATTTACGCCAAGTCTTAGAGATTGCCAAAAAACTTGGTCATCAAGAAACAGTATGGAGAACTCTCAACCAAATTGCTATAATTTACAGCAGTTTGGGAGAGTATAAATTAGCTTTAGATTACTATCAACAAGCCTTACCAATTCGCTACGAAGTTTTAGGGGATTGGGTAGGAGTTGAGTTCAATATGGCGCGAATTTATGAAGTACTAGGACAATACGAACTAGCTTTAAAATCCTATCAAGAAGCCTTAAAAACTGCCAGAAGACCTGCAGAATTAGAGATCGATGTTGGTAGGATTGGGGATATTGCGGGGGAAGCTAGAGCGTTAAATGCTATAGGGAATATTCACTCTAGGCAAGGCAAGTATGAATTAGCATTGGATTTACATCGCCAAGCCTTAAAAGTTATTAAAAAGGTTAAGGATAAAAAAGAACAAAAATTATTAGAAGGAAGTACATTCTATAGTATTGGACAGGTGTACTTCAAACAAGAAAAATATCAATTAGCGTTAGATTTTTTGCAGTCAGCTTTAGCTATTTATCAACAACTTGGTTCCAGGCGTTCCGAAGGCATAACTCTCCACGCTATCGGCAAGGTTTACTTTGAGCAAGGGCAATATGAATTAGCTAAAAATTTCTTGCAGCAAAGTTTAGTGATTGCTCAAGAAATTGGTAATAAAGAAGGTGAAGGACATACTTTAACTACTATCGGTTACTTACTAGAAAAACAGAATCAACCAGAATTAGCAATTATTTTCCTGAAACAATCTGTGAATGTTAGAGAAGCGATTCGCAAAAATATCAGGGAACTTCCCAAACAACAACAGCAGTCTTACACCCAAACCATTGCTCAAGATTATCGCCACCTAGCCGATATTTTGCTGCAACAAAACCGAGTTTTGGAAGCGCAACGGGTACTAGATTTACTCAAAGTCCAGGAAATTGAAGACTATCTCCGCAATGTTCGGGGGAGTGATAAAACTGCAACTGGTATTGCTGAACGTCCCCAAGAACAGCAAATACGCCAGGGGATGACGACGGAAATTGATAAAGCGATCGCATTAGGTAAAGAACTCGCTCAACTCGAAAGCCTTCCCGTGACTAAGCGCACACCAGCCCAAACCCAGCGGATCATCGCATTGCGAAAAACTCAGCAGGAGATTGCCAAACAGTTTAACGCCTTCCTCAAAAGCCCCAAAGTGCGAGAATGGATTGGGCAACTTCAGCAAACCACCCAAGGACAGAGTTTTAATTTAGAGTCCTCCGCCAGCGCCTTACAGGATAACTTGAAAAAACTTCAGCAAGATGCTGTGATTATCTATCCTTTGGTGTTGAGCGATCGCTTAGAACTAATTTTAGTTACCCCCTATGCGCCGCCACTGCGCCGTACCGTTGCTGTCAAACAAGCAGAACTTAACCGCGCGATCGCGGAATTTCGTTCGGCGTTACCAAAACGTACCCCAGGGGTGAAAGTTCCGGCTCAACAGCTTTATGATTGGCTAATTAAACCCCTAGAAAATGATTTAGCTCAAGCTAAAACTAAAACCATCATCTACGCCCCAGACGGACAACTGCGTTATATTCCCCTAGCTGCCCTGTATGATGGTCAACAATGGTTAGTCGAGCGTTTCAGCATCAATAATATCACTGCCGTTAGCTTAACTGACCTCAACACCAAACCGCAGCAGCAATTAAATGTGTTAGCAGCAGCCTTTACCCAAGGAAACTATAGCTTTGAGGTAGGAACTCGGCGGTTTAAATTCGCCGGCTTACCCTTTGCAGGTGTGGAAGTAGAAAATCTGGCGCAAACTGTTCCTCAGACAAAAAAACTCTTAGATGAGCAATTCAATCAAGATATTGTGTTACAGATGAATGATTACTCTGTCGTCCATTTGGCTACTCACGCCGCATTTACCAATGGACAACCAGAAGAATCTTTTATTTTATTTGGTAATGGCGATCGCGCTACACTACGAGATATTCAAAATTGGCGATTACCAAATGTTGATTTAGTAGTACTTTCCGCTTGTGAAACTGGATTAGGAGAGCAGTTAGGCGACGGTAGGGAAATTCTCGGTTTTGGCTACCAAATGCAACAAACAGGCGCAAGAGCTGCGATCGCTTCTTTATGGTCGGTAGATGATGGCGGTACGCAAGCTTTAATGAATGCTTTTTATACTAAAATAATGCAAGGGAAAACCACAAAAGCCGAGGCTCTGCGTCAAGCGCAAATCGCTCTCATTACTGGTAACTATGCAACCATAAGTCAGGAAAGAGGCATCAACGATAATTTATCACCACAGGTAAGGCATCACCTCAGTCACCCTTTTTACTGGGCTCCATTTATTCTCATTGGTAATGGCTTGTAAATCACCCTAGTATTCGGTTAAGGATCATTAGACTTGTTGCAGAAGTCAGGAAAAGGTTAAGGGGGAAGGGGGAAAGGTTTTGTATTTTCCCTTTAACCTTTAACCTTTCCCCATCTCTTGTAAAAGTGCTTTTTGCAAGAGATCTATTGTAGTAATTGTCAAGCGATCGCTACAAATTTTCAGCTTTTTGAGCTTAACTGAACAGTAATAAATTGGACTATTCACAATACTGCTCGGTTAAGGATTTTAAACTCTTAATTTGGTTTGGGGAAAAGGTGAAAGGGTAAGGGTTAAAGGTTTATTTCTTGCCCCTTTTCCCCTTCCCCTTTTCCCCTTAACCGACAAGTGTTGGGACTATTCAGGATTGTAAATTTCGTAATTGTAAATTACCTCACGAGCTTTGAGATCTTCTAGTAAATCCGGAGAAATCTCATCACCAAAAAATATATGCAGAAAACCATCGTAAGCAGAAAATTGAACACTACCATTTGCTTCAATTTCTAGGTGGAAGATACTAGAACCCAATCCCCTCTCAAGGGTATCTGTTAATGCTTCAACTTCAGTAGGATCTAATTTAATTAATAAACCATCACCAGCCAATTTACTATTGCTATCCTTAAATGGAGAGTGAGATCCAATAATTTGATAATTAAATTGCGATAGGTCAAAATTGTCAATTGTCCAAATTGCCAGTCGAGCTTGTTTCTCAGACAATTTAGTTATAATCGCATAAAATAGTTCCCTAAACCGATCTGGATTTGATTCGAGCCAACCTGTAGCATTCATTTGGGGTAAATTAGCATATCCGGTACTTGGAATATTCTCTATCAAAATTTGCTACTTGCAGTACTAAGACTATGCTGCAAACTTTGTATTTTCTTTGTAAGTAGCTCAACCTAATTAAACGTGAAATGTCATTACGTAGGCGGAACACCTTCCCGTAGGGTACGTAACGCAGTGAAGCGTAAAGCTGTAGCATCTCCTGTAATTGCAGTTAGTTTATGAGATACACCCTCTAATTTTTGGTGCAGTTCAGCCAACATCTTTTCTGAGACATCTATACCAGTGTAAGAATAGCCTTTTTTAGCAATTGGGACAGCAATTCTGCCAGTACCAATACCCGTTTCATAAAATTTGGTATCTGCGGTTGGGGAAACCAAATTGAGGATAAAGTCTGTGACTTGCTCAGAGATTCCGGGGGGAAATCCTCTGGTAGCATCGTAAATATTAGAAACTCGATCAAATGAAACAGTTGTAGTCATATATTTGTTCTTTGTTATTTGTTAGAAACGCGATTAATCGCGTCTGTACAATGGTCATTTGTCGTTGCTAAATACAGATGACTGATGAGTGTTAGAGGGAAATAGGATAATTTCATCATGGATTAAGTCCCCAAATTAAAATTCGCTTGTAGGGGAAAAAGAATGGACGCTCATCGGGTAAAATGCTGAATAATTTTTGTTGATACCTGGCTACAAATCGCTCATAAGTTTGGGTATCTAGCTGTGTTTCATAGGCGGTGAGTAACGTTCCCCGATACCATTCCAATACAGCTTCTCGCGATGGTAACAAATGCCCGTAAATTTGCAACTTTACTTGTTGTTTAACAAAGCCTAACTTATAAAGTATTTTAGCATAATCTACGGGAGAAAGTACTTCTAAGCGTCGTACATATCCCTTTAATTCTTGACTAAATTCTTGTGCTGTCTCTACAGCTAACTGATGCACTGGCTCATCATCCATTGCCGGAATTTGTATTGCTAATTGTCCGCCTGCTTGGAGTTTATTTCGTAATTTAGCAAATAATGTTTCGTGTTCTGTTAACCACTGTAAAGCAGCGTTAGAAAACACAACATCAAATTTACCTTCTCCTGGGTTATCTTCAATTCTTCCTTGCTCAAACCGCAATCCATTACCTGCAAATTGACTCGCTACAGATAACATTTTTTCAGATGCATCGATTCCCAAAGTTTCTTTAGCTGCTAATGTTTCATGCAGATACTTGGTTAACTTTCCGGTTCCACATCCTAAATCTAAAACTCGTAAATTTTCTTGGGGATTTACCAAATCTACTAAATCGTAAAAAGGACGACTTCTTTCAGCTTGAAATCGTTCATATTGCTCTGGGTTCCATTTATCTGGCATTTTGATAACCTATTTTTAATTTATGTGTAAGGAATTGGGCACAAATTGATTTATTTAAATTGGATTTTTATATTTATTAATAAAAGTGCAGACGTAGGTTGGGTTGAGGAACGAAACCCAACATCCGAAAACTTTGGTATTGTTGGGTTTCACTCCGTTCAACCCAACCTACATTTATTTTTATCTTCTCCAAGTGATATAAGATAGTTATTCATGAAAGTGCAGCTTTCCTAGTTTCCTTAAAGCGAAAAATAATGAACTGATATGAAATGATTGCAGCAGTATAGCGTTATCGATGTTTTGAATTAAATTATCTAATGGTAATAGCTTTACATTGATAATTTCAGTTGGATTTAAATTTAAATCGGCTACAAGCTCTACATTTGTTGCTAAAAAGCAATGGATCAAGTTATTATGAGTTGCTGGGTTCGGTGAGATTATTCCTGTCTCAATAAAATTGTCGCTTGTGTATCCTGATTCCTCTAATAATTCGCGTTTTGCTGCTTCTAGTGGGGAAATATCTTCTGGTTCCATACAACCACCAGGTAATTCTAAAACTGTTTGTTGAATACCGTGGCGATATTGTTCAACTAACACAATTTCCTGATTTTTGGTTAACGCGACAACATTCACCCATGTTGAAGATTCAAAAACATAAAAATGCTCGACTATTTGTCCATTTGGCGTTTGATAAGTGTCAGCACGGAGTGTAAGCCATTTATCTTTTACTAGATATCTTGACTTTAATATATTCCAATTTAAGGAATCCACATTTAAACCTCTTTTTGCTTCGGTACAAATTTGGTAATGTTAATCATACTGGTAACAATGAAACATGAGCAGAAACTATCTTCCATCCTTGCGGAAATCTATACCAAGTTTGGCTTTGTCTCCCAAAACGTTCTACACTATTGATAATGCGGCGAAATTCTAAAGTTACAGTTGCCGTATCCTTGCCAAAAGTCACAACTTTAAGATGAGAAATTTCGCGCTCAATTTTTGGGTTTAGTCGAGAGGCGCGAAAATTGCGAATCTCTTCACTACCGTAGAGGTTTTCTGTTACACCAAAGCGCACTACTTCAGGTGCATCCCAAAATAAACTATCCATCACATCTAAATTGTTATTAGCCAAAGCCTCTTCGTATTTAAGGTATAAATCAGTTACTTCAGCTATAACAGCAGGGTCATTTACTGTAGTCATTGTTGTTAATAATTTACTAACTCCGAATTATTGTGTCATAAAATGACCTATGTAAAACAGGCGAAAATTCATAGCATGAAAAACACGAAGCATAGATTTTTTGATGTCTGTCGGCATACATCATCCCTAACCGTGAATAAAAAAGTAGATAGTCATACTGAAGGCAACAAATATGACAAATTTACGAATTAATTGGGGTTTTAATTTACGTGCATAATGGGCGCTGAGATATCCGCCTAAAGAACCACCCACAGCCATTAAAATAGCTTGTTCCCAAGCAATTACACCTGCAAAAATAAAAGGAATAATGGCAATTCCATTAATACAACTACCTAAAAATGCTTTAAAGGCATTAATTGTATGAATATTTTTGATACCTAAAAATGATAGAGTTGCCAACATTAAAATTCCTAAACCTGCACCGAAAAAACCGCCGTAAATAGCGATCGCTAATTGTGCCAAGGCAAGGTTAAATATAGGTACAGACTCCGGCGTTGACTTCTGGCTCTGAAACTGCAACCATCCTCTGAGAGTGTCGCCAAAGGTAAATACGAGGGTTGCTGAGAGTAATAGATAGGGGATGAGCTTTTTAAATACATCAGCCGAGGTATAGAGTAAAGCTAAAGAGCCAATAATTCCACCGAATAAACTTATGCCACATAACAGCAAAAAAACTTGCCGTTTAATCCCCAAATCTTTGCGGTAGGCTCCAGCACTAGCTATAGAAGCCACCCAAATAGCAGTATTATTTGTAGCATTAGCAATAATTGGCGGTACTCCTGTAAAAATCAGCGCGGGAAATGTAATAAAACTTCCACCACCTGCAACAGCATTCAATCCGCCTGCAATAAAAGCGGTGCTGAATAGAAGTAAGGTATGGAGAATAGTTAAAGATGGTGGCTGATTTTGAGTCAGAAATTAGGAATTATCAATTTGGGAATATCTTCTGGAGAATGAGCAATAAAATCAGCACCGTGAGTTGTCAATTCTTCCTCGGTTCCGTAGCCATAGGTAACGCCAATGGTTGCAACTTGATTTTTCTTGGCTCCGATCATGTCGTGTTTGCGATCGCCTATCATGACAACGGTAGAGGGTGAAAGATTCTCTGTCCGTAAAATATGCCCAATTAAGTCGCCTTTAACACTGCGGGTTCCATCCAGTTCGCTACCATAAATCCCATCAAACAAAGGCGATAAGCCAAAATGTTCAATAATGCGGATGGTATAAATATAGGGTTTAGAAGTAGCGATAAAGGTTTTATAACCATAGGCGCGCAGAGTTTTCAGGGTTTCGGGAATTTGGGGATAAAGCAGATTTTCAAATAATCCAATCGTGGAAAAGCGATCGCGGTACAGTGAAATAGCCTGTGTCAGTAACTTCTCATCTGTAGTTTTCAGTAACACCGAAAACGTCTCTGTGATTGGCGGGCCGATATACCAACTCAACTCATCAACATCTGGCGGAGTGTAACCCAGTTCCGAAAGAGCATACTGAATACTACGAGTAATACCAGGTTTGGCATCGCTTAAAGTTCCATCTAAATCAAATAGGATGTTGGGCATAGGGCATAGGGCATTGGTAGTTGCTATTCTCGCATTATCTCCCTCATCCTCCTCATCTCCCTCATCTCCCTCATCTCCCTCATCTCCCTCATCTCCCTCATCTCCCTCATCCCCTAATTCGCTTCCCCATAAACTTCTCTCGGCTCAACAAAGCGATTCCCAAGGTGACGATACCAATCCCCACACATTGAATCAGGTTTAAAGTTTCGCTAATTGTTGCCCATGCAACTAAGGCTGTCATGGCTGGGCTACTCGCGCCAATAATAGAGGCGGTAGTTGCACCAATCGAGCGAATCCCTAAATTATTGAGAGTATGACCGAGAAAACTGACTAAACCCGAAAAAATACTGCCAATCCACATAGGTGTCCAGTCAAGCTGGGCGCTGGGAAGGGGAAATAAGAGTAAACTCAATCCAGAAAGTATTAGAGTTGAGGCAAAACTAATCCAAGTAAAGGGAACTGGATGGAATTTTTCTAAACATTTTTGGGCGAGGACGTTATAGAAGGCGTTAAAAATTCCCGCAATTAGGCTGGCGCAAATGCCGATCGCAATGGTATTACTGCTGTTGGTAGCAGAAGATTGGGGAACTGTAAGAACGCTGCCTACGAGAATAATACCCATAACTAGCCAACTAAAGGAAGTGGGGCGATCGCCAAAGAATTTCCAAGACAGCAGGGCTGTAAACACCGGATAGGTGAAAAATATAGTGAGTGCAATTCCTGTGGGTATCAAGCCAATGCCAATGTACAGCGCGGTAATGTACAAAAACATGAGTACTCCACAGCCCAAGGCTTGCAGCATCACATCTCGGCGTTCCTGTCTGAATAAGCTGAGGAATTCTTGCGGAGCAGATGGATATAGCTTGAATGATACAGATGCCATTAGTGGAACCACTAGCAGCATCCGCATAAACATTAGTAAGAATGAACTTTGTAAATCTGGTTTAACGTAACCACCAAGTAAAAATAAACTCAGTACGAGATGTTCTGAAAATAAAACTCGGACGGTAACGTTGTGAAATGACAAAAAAAAGGAGGATAGAAGAACTGTCAGGATGCCCAACAAGGTAAAAAGTTTCCTTAGCAGCTACTCTTGTGCTTTAACACAGCCAAAGATATTAAGTCAAAACACTGGCTAATTCTCGAGCAGCTGCATTTGCGGTGAACTGATTTACCGGACGGGGTAAACCAAGATGCTCACGCAGAGTTTGCCCTTCGTATTCAGTGCGGAATAAACCTCGGCGTTGCAATTCGGGGATGACAAAATCAACAAATTCATCTAAACCACCAGGTAACCAAGGCGGCATAATATTGAAGCCATCAGCCCCATCATTTAAAAACCATTCTTCCAACTGGTCAGCAATTTGCTCTGGTGTACCCAAAATTGTCCGGTGTCCCCTTGCGCCTGCAATCCATAAATATAGTTGGCGGATGGTTAAATTCTCTCGCTGTGCTAAGTCTTTAAGTAGTTGTAAGCGGCTTTTACCGCCGTTCGTATCTAGTAAATCTGGTAACGGCCCATCTAGGGGATATGATGATAAATCATGTCCAGTTAGTCCGGAAAGCAGACCTACTCCCACAGAGGGATGAATCAAATCTTGTAGTTGCTGGTATTTTTCCTTCGCTTCTTGCTCAGTGCTACCGATTATCGGAAAGACACCAGGCATAATCTTGAGATTTTCGGGAGAACGTCCATATTTTGCCAGTCTTCCCTTGACACTTGCATAGAATGCTTGTGCGTCTTTGAGAGTTTGCTGGGCGGTAAATATCACTTCTGCGGTGCGTGCAGCCAGTTCTTGCCCAGCTTCCGAAGAACCAGCTTGCACAATTACTGGATATCCTTGCACCGGACGGGCGACATTCAACGGGCCGCGCACTGAGAAATGTTTACCTTTATGGTTAGGAATGTGCAATTTATCAGGATGGAAATAAAGGCCTGATTCTTTGTCACGAATTAAAGCATCATCTTCCCAACTATCCCACAGCTTAGTGACAACCTCTAAAAATTCTGTGGCTCTTTCATAGCGTAGTGAGTGTTGTAAATGCTCTTCCTGGCTAAAGTTTTTGGCTGCGGCTTCGGCGGCGGAGGTAACGACATTCCACCCAGCACGGCCACCACTGAGATAATCTAGCGAGGCAAACTTACGGGCGAGGTGAAAAGGTTCTTCATAGGTAGTTGATGCTGTTGCTACTAACCCAATTTTCTTTGTCACCACAGACAAAGCCGACAATAAAGTTAGCGGTTCAAAGTGGACGCTAAATTGTCCCGAACGACTAAAAGCTTCTTTTCCCTGTCCTCTATCCCAGACGGCTAAACCATCTGCGAGGAATACCATATCAAATTTACCCCGTTCTGCTGTTTGTGCTAGGTGGGTGTAATGCTGAATATTCAACCCTCCGTCTGCTTGGGCTTCGGGGTGTCGCCAAGCTGCAACGTGATGGCCTGCGTCTGGTAAGAATGCACCTAATCTCAGTTGTTTTTTCTGACTCATATTCTTCTCTATACAGATACACCTGCTAATTCAGCAGAGTTAGCAATATTGTTGAATTGGTTGGCTGGCCTTGGTAGTCCCAAATTTTCCCGCAGTGTTTGCCCTTCGTATTCTGTGCGGAACACACCCCGGCGTTGTAATTCGGGAATTACCAAATCAACAAACTCTTCTAAACCACCGGGTAAGTAAGGCGGCATAATATTGAAACCATCAGCCCCATCATTGACAAACCATTCTTCCAACTGGTCAGCAATTTGTTGTGGTGTACCCCAGATAGTTCTATGACCTCTTGCACCTGCGATCGCCAAGTATAATTCTCTGAGTGTCAAGTTCTCACGATTTGCCAAATCAGATACCAGCTTCAAGCGGCTTTTACTACCGTTAGTATCATCAGGAAATTCTGGTGCAGGGCCATCTAAAGGATATCCAGATAAATCTTTGCCACCATATACCCATCCCAATAATCCCAAACCTACTAACGGATGAACTAACTCCTGAAGTTGGTCGTATTTTTCTTTGGCTTCTTGCTCAGTACTACCAATTACCGGAAATATCCCTGGCATAATTTTGAGATGCTCAGGAGAACGTCCATATTTTGCTAATCTCCCCTTGACGCTGGCATAAAATTCCTGTGCTTCTTTGAGAGTTTGTTGGGCGGTGAATATTACCTCTGCGGTTTGGGCGGCGAGTTCCTGACCAGCTTCCGAAGAACCAGCTTGCACAATCACTGGATATCCTTGCACCGGACGGGCGACATTCAACGGGCCGCGTACAGAGAAATGTTTGCCTTTGTGGTGCGGAATGTGCAGTTTATCAGCTTCAAAGTAAACTCCTGATTCTTGATCACGGATAAAAGCATCATCTTCCCAACTGTCCCACAGTTTGGTAACTACATCGACAAACTCTTGGGCGCGTTCGTAGCGTGTAGCGTGTTCTAAATGCTTTTCTCTGTTAAAGTTCTTCGCTTCGGCTTCCGTTCCAGAAGTAACCACATTCCAGCCAGCCCGACCGCCACTAAGATAATCTAAGGAAGCAAACTTGCGGGCGATATGAAAAGGTTCGTTGTAAGTTGTGGAGGCTGTTGCCACTAAGCCAATATTGTCTGTCACCGCAGACAAAGCCGACAGCAGGGTCAGGGGTTCAAAATGTACAAGCTTCCCGTTACGGCTCCAACCCTCAACATCAGAACTGTGATCTCGCACCGCTACCCCATCCGCCAGGAAAATCATATCAAATTTTCCTCGTTCGGCTGTCTGTGCCAACTGCTTATAATGCTTAAAATTCAAAGGATTTGCTTGCGCTGCGGGATGTCGCCAAGCCGCAATATGATGTCCAGTCGGATGTAAAAACGCACCCAGTCTCAGCTGTTTTTTACTCATTCTCTTCTGTTTCTCCTGTTCATAGACGTGTTAGATAGATTCTCGTACCTGGCGATTTGCTCTGAAGAAGAGAATAGGTTCTTCTAAATTGTTGTTTTTCACTAAGGCATCAATATGCTGCATAGGATTTGATTCTGCAAAATAAATTTTTTGTGCAGCATGATAGCGCTGACGATACAAACGGATGGCATTTTCCCAAGACCCAAGTCGAGCCTCATCTCTTTTAACCCCACGCTGCTCGGCTACCTCAAAATCTGTATCTAGGTAAACACGATAATCAAAGTAAGAAACTAGTTCTGGTCGCAGTAAAAAGCTAGCAGCAAAAAGAAAGATGTCTCCAGGATTGGCTGACTGCGGCTCCTCTACTACCAAAGCATCTGTTTCTAAGTCAAAACCCCGTGCTTGGTAAATAAGATTACTTCCAGACCCAAGTGGGTCAAGCACCAGTTTTTTGAGCAACGGATAGTTGTAAGCATCGAAATAATAGCCTTCGGCGGAATCACGACCCTGGCGGTGACGCAAAGAACGAGGGTTATGGAAATCATCAACAGCAATGTTGACACAGTTTCGCCCACGACTGGTTAGGACTTGCTCTAGCTCCTTAGCAAAGGTGGATTTTCCACTGGCAGTAATACCTGTTATTGCTACCAGCAAAACACGAGAAGGCACAGACGCAGCACGTTCAATCAGAGTATCAGCTATTATTGCGAGAACAGTTGCACGTGTAGGAGTCATAGACGACGGTAATCAGCCCAGAAAAATCAGAAGAGGTAGGGTAAAGGAAACAGAGAAATTTCCAGTTCCCAATCGCTTATGCTAAAGCTGGTTCGCGGCGGTTATATACAGAAGAATCACCTTTGATGGCTTCGCTTTGTTTACCATCAATACCAACTGGGATATCGCCAACGATGGTGATTCGCTGAACATGGCGGGGTTGATCGCCGTAATCTGCGATCGCATAATGTTGAGTAGCACGGTTATCCCAGAAAGCTACGTCACCAACTTTCCAGCGCCAACGCACTGTATTTTCTGGGCGAGTCACATAAGCCTGCAATAATTTGATGATTTCGTCGGATTCATTTTGTGATAAACCCCGAATGCGGCGCACAAAACCACCAATAAATAATCCCCGTTCACCAGATTCCGGATGAACGCGTACAACTGGGTGCAAGGTTTCGTATACAGTTGAAGTGAAGACATCACGGTAAGCTCTGACTGCTTCTGGTAGATCCACTACAGCTGCTGCATAGTCATAGGCGTTGCTATGTACTGCCCAAAGTTGATCTGCAAGGTCACGCAATGGAGTTGGTAAATCTTGGTAAGCTGTAACGGAGTTTGCCCAAATCGTATCACCACCCGATGGAGGAATAACCAACGCCCGCAATACAGAACCAAGCGGCGGACGGTCTACAAATGTCACATCTGTATGCCAGTTATTCGCACGTGCTACAGTTTTGCTGTAGTTCAGGTCAAGAATTTCTGGGTTATCTGGAAGTGAGGGTACAGTGGGGTGAGCTGTAGTCAATTCCCCAAACCGACGAGCAAAAGCTATTTGCTGGTTAGCATCAATATTCTGTTCCCGGAAAAAGATAACTTTGTATTTAACTAAGGCTTTGCGAATATCGCTGATAATTTCATCGCTGAGATTACTACTCAAATCTACACCGATAATTTTTGCACCGATACGTCCGGCGATTGGTTTGATATCAAAGTATTTTGAAGTCATTGTTTTTATCTTTGTATTGGGGATTGGGGACTGGGGACTGGGGACTGGGGACTGGGGACTGGGGATTGAGGGCTAGGGGAGAAATTCAATTATCAATGCCCCATGCCCTATGCCCCATGCCCAATTCCCTACACCCCTGGCGTACTTCCACCATCAACAATAATCTCTGCGCCTGTAATTGAAGCAGCGAGGTCTGAGACTAAAAATAGTGTCAATGAGGCAATGTCTTCTGGTTGGGCGATTCTCTTGAGGGGAATAGCTTGTAGAGTTTCGGCTTTTGCTTGCTCAACTGTAATTCCTCGTGCTTGGGCATTTTGTTCTGCCAAGCGTTCAGCGCGTTCGGTAGCAGTAGCACCAGGCGAAATGGCATTAATCCGAATGTTGTACTCGGCTAATTCTTTAGAAATTCCCTTTGTGAAGTTGAGTAAGGCGGCGTTGGTTGTACCACCAGGAAGGAAGCTGGGGCGAGGTGTGCGTCCAGCACCGCCGATAATATTGACGATTCTTCCATCCCCTCGGCTCTTTTGATGGGGAACAACTGCTTTAACTAGGCGAATGTAGCCCAACAGTTTTAAGTTCCAAGCATCTAGAAATACATCATCGCTGAGGTTGAGGAATGACCCAGCACGGGCTGACCCAGCATTATTGACTAAGATATCAATCTGACCAAACTGTGCCAGTGTGGTTGAGACAACTTTATCGACGCTTTCTGCCTGAGTCAAATCTGCGCTGATAGAGATGACTTTCGCCCCTGGTGTCGGTAGGGACTGGATTGCACTCACAGCATTCTCTAATCGTTCGGGGTTACGAGCTGCAATAACCACATTCACACCTTCACTATAAAGGGCTTTGGCGATCGCTAATCCAATACCCGCACTACCACCTGTGACAATTGCTGTTTTACCTGCTAGCTTGAGTTCTAAGCTCATGAGATGAATTCCTAGATTTGTTGGTCTGGCTATGTACTGTCTGCAACAGATAACCTAGTGATTCTCAACTCCACATAGCTGTGGCTAGGTTAATGAATTACCTAAATACGGTAAATCAGTAGATTTAATGTATTTTATAACTGTAGAAGAAATTATCATAGACAATCTTAATAATCAAGCACCGTATAACCGGACTTTTTCAAGCATAATTTTACACATTTAGCTTTTCTAAATATTTGCAAATTGTCTGGTAAACGTTCAAATTTACTATCTAAATTTCGATTTTTTATTAAAAATAAAAATCATTTGTGAGGATTATATATTTATCAAAAATATACAGTTTAATATTTATATTTGAATTAGTAGTAATTAAAAATTAATGAGAAAAGTATACCTAAAATATCAACTTTATTAACTATAATTACACAGTATGAATAATGTATAGTGCATTTTCGTCTAGCGCAATGCACCAACGCAATATAATACCAATTTTAAAAAGAATGCGACAGATTGTAGGTGCAAGGCACTGCCTTGCCCTCTGGAATATATTGATGTGTCGCAAATATTATTTGATTTGGTATAAAGATGTATTTGCATCTCATAATACCCAGCGAGATAACTTTTTTAGCTGTAGAAGAAGCAAAGACCCTTGTCCTCAATAAAGTTCCGAGAGATGTTTTCCATCGCTCAAAATTATTTATTATTTGGCAAAGATGACGAAATACTTTTACATTTTCAAACCATTTAATAGATATTTTTCTAGAAAATGATTCACTTCATCAGCACATAACCCGAGATGAACCTTTTTCCCTGCTGCTTGGAGAATATCTAATCCCTTACCTTGATTGCGCGGATCTGGATCAACTAGCGAGACATATATTTCTTGAATGCGTGGATCTTTTGCGATCGCCAAAGCACAAGAGGGTGTGCGTCCTTGAAAAGAACAAGGTTCAAGAGTAACGTACATTTGCAAAAACGGTAAATCTTGACCTTGAATGTAGCTGAGTGCATCAGCCTCAGCATGGTGCTTTCCTGGTGAATGCGTATATCCTAGTGCTACTATCTCGCCAGTATGGACTATGACACAACCTATCGGTGGATTAGGTAAGCATTTTGGTAAAGCTTTTTTGCTGTGAGCTAGAGCAGCCAGCATATATTTATCGTTCATATTCTTGAATATCTGTTTGACATCCTCCCACCACTGATTCGGAGTACCGAATGCAGTGGGGGATTCCAAAAATCACTTCTTGGATTTCCTCTTTCTTGGACTCGACTTACTTGAGGGAGTTTCCTCACTCACGCAGAGGTCGATGTCTCCAGAGGCGTTAAGCGTTCCCGTGTGCCCCACGGTACGGGAGCCACTCTCGTGGGCGGCTCCGCCGACTTGAGAGAAGTGGCGTAGTCCAATCTCAAGTATGTTTCGTGCAGCATTATGGTCGCGGTCTAATAAGGTTCCACAATGGGGGCAAATATGAGTTCTAGCGCTAAGGGATTTTTTCACAATCTCACCGCAATTAGAGCAATTTTGGCTAGTTCCATGAGGTGGCACGGCGACCGTGACCACACCAAAAACTTTGCCAAAATACTCAACCCATTGGCTAAACTGCGTCCATGCTGCATCACTAATCGACTTGGCAAGGTGTCTATTCCTCACCATGTTCCGCACCTTCAAATCCTCATAGGCTACCAAGTCGCTAGACTGGACTACGCACCTTGCTGTCTTCACTGCAAAGTCTTTACGCTGCCTACTGACTTTGAGGTGTTTACGAGCCAATTTATTTGTGAACTTGGCTCTATTTTTGGAACCTTTCTTTGTTTTGGAAAAACGGCGTTGCAGTCGTTTCAAAGACTTCTCGCTCTTGCGAAGGTGTCTAGGATTATCAACTGTATTGCCTTGACTATCGGTCAAAAAGTGGTTGAGTCCAACATCAAGCCCAAGAGTTTTACCTGTTGGTTCTCGCTTTTCAATTCGTTCTTGGTCAATGCAAAACTGCGCGTAGTAGCCATCAGCGCGACGCACAATCCGCACTCGCTTGAACTGTTTCAACTGGTAGAAGTGCAAATCACGGGTTCCCCAGAGTTTGAAAGTTCCTGCTTGAAAACCATCGTTAAAAGTTATATAGCGACGGTCATCAGAGAGCTTCCATCCAGATGTTTTATATTCAACACTCCCATGCGTCTGTTCTTTTTTGAACCGTGGATAACCTTTCAAACCTGGTTTGGATTTCTTGCAATTATCAAAAAATCTAGCAATTGCACTCCACGCTCTTTCGGCACTAGCTTGTCTAGCCATCGAGTTGAGTTTGCTCGCCCAAGGAAAATTTTCGTCGGCAGCGAGTACAGCGCAATAAGCACTCAACTCATATCTGCCGATATCCCGGTTGTCCATCCAGTACCTCAGGCAAGCATTACGGACAAAACGAGCAGTTCTAATCGCCTCATCCAGCGATTGATACTGCTCGTTTGTTCCTTCAAGTTTTGCCTCAAATACCAGCATTATTACGTTAAACTTATTGACGTAATGATATCACAAATATTGCTAAAAACTCAACTACCCTTTGCCCTGTCAAACCTACGGTTTGATTCAGTTAAGGGTGTTTCGTTTTTAGCCAACAATTCATCTCGCCGCCACAACGAAGTTTGGCGGCGAGATGAATTGTTGTTTTTAGGTAATCAACTGATAACCCTCTAATCCCTGCTCCCAGATACTTTGCAATATTTAATGTTTGATAACCTAATTATTCGTATATCATATACTTGTGTTTGCCAGCACATATTTTTTTGGATGTATTGTGTAAGCTTTATGTTTAGTGTCTGGTAATTAGGTGAATACCTGAACGCCTCACACAACTAACTCAAAGCTTTACAGGAAAAGGATTTTATAAATCAGCCATCCAAAATACAAGGCTATCAAGCCAATAGATAAATTTTGAGCAGTTAAGAATCAGCCAAACTTTTGTAGCAGCAGTCAAAGACTGATGTTACTAAAGGAGTGATTTGCTATGCGCTGTATGAGCGATAGCACTATTAAGAATAGAGAAAAGCGGATGAGCAAAAAACGTCAGTTTCGTTTAGGTGCATTTATTCAAGCCACTGGACATCATGTCTCTGCATGGCGACATCCTGATACACAAATAGACGCTGGGTTGAATTTCGAGCATTACAAGGAAATTACCCAGACAGCCCAACGCGGCTTATTTGATGCAGTTTTTCTCGCAGATAGTCCAGGAGTTTGGGGTAGCGCTCCCGAAAATCAGAGTCGTAATGGCAAGATTGTCCATTTCGAGCCTGTGACTCTTTTCTCTGCTTTGTCTTCCGTAACTCAAAACATCGGTTTCATCGCTACCGCCTCGACTACATACGAAGAACCCTACACCCTCGCTCGTAAGTTCGCTTCTTTAGATTACTTGAGTAAAGGACGCGCCGGTTGGAATGTAGTCACCACAGGTAATGATAACGCCGCAGCTAATTTTGGACTTGAGCATCACCCAGATCACAGCCTGCGTTATGAACGGGCGGAAGAATTTGTCGAAGTAGTCAAAGGACTGTGGGATAGTTGGGATGATGATGCCTTTATTCGTGACAGAGAATCAGGCATTTATTTCGATACAGATAAGCTGCATGTACTCAACCATAAAGGTAAACATTTCTCTGTTAAAGGCCCCTTAAACGTTGGTCGTCCGCCTCAAGGCTACCCGGTGATTGTGCAAGCTGGAGCCTCGGAAGCTGGGCGAGATTTAGCTGCGCGTACTGCTGAAGTAATTTTCACCGCTAATCAAACCCTCGCAGATGCTCAGGAATTTTATGCCGATGTCAAAGGTAGATTGGCGAAATACGGACGCTCTCCCGATGACCTGAAAATCATGCCTGGTGCTTTCCCCATCATTGGACGCACAGAGGAAGAAGCTCAAGAAAAATACGAGTTTCTGCAATCTTTGATTCATCCCGATGTTGCTTGGGGCATTCTCAAAAACTATTACAAAGGTGTAGATCTGTCGAAATATTCTTTAGATGATATAGCGCCAGAACTACCCAGCGATACCAACACTAATAAGAGCCGTCTGAAACTAGTTAAGGATTTAGCTACTCGCGGGAGTTTGACACTGCGTCAGTTGTACCTCTCTCTCTCTACTGCAAGAGGTCATCGCACCATACTGGGTACTCCCGAAACCATTGCTGATCAACTAGAAGAATGGTTTAACAACGGTGCGGCAGATGGCTTTAATATCATGCCTCCTATACTACCTACAGGATTAGATGAGTTCGTAAATTTAGTTTTCCCCGTCCTACAAAAACGCGGCCTATTTCGGACTGAATACGAGGGTAGTACTTTACGTGAAAACCTGGGTTTGCGTCGCCCAGGTAATCATTTTGCTGCTCAAAAAGCCAATGAGCGACTGGTGTCGGTCTGATATACCTAACTTGCATAATGACGGGCAAGATACTTACCACACAAGATTTATAAACATTTGATCAATGCTTAAGCTCAACTGCTTCAAGCCCTCTGTTTGCAGACCGCCACCATTTTGAGGTGCGCCTCATGTTCTGCATACCCTAAAAATCTTAGCCAAAAATAAGGAAAGAAAATGACTGAATATAGCAGACTAAAAACCTCACCCTCCGCAGCCATCAGAGCCACTCTAGATTATCCTGTAATTGATACCGACGTTCATACCAACGATTTCACACCAGCGCTGGAAGATTACATTGCTAAATATGGCGGTGCAAAACTTGTAGACGAATTATGCAAGGCGGAATCATCTCGTCTGAACTCCAAAGCAAATGGTAAAGACTGGTATCAACAAACTCCAGAAGAACGTCAATACAATCGCACAATTCGTTCGCCTTGGTGGGCGAGAGTAACTAAAAATACTCTCGATTTAGCTACATATATCCTGCCAGAATTACTGTATGAACGTCAGGCAGAACAAGGTTCAGATTATTCTGTACTGTTTCCTAATAATGTCCTTGCGCCTGCTGGAGCTAGCCCAGAGAATCGCCAAGCACTGCAAAGAGCCGTTAACCACTATCATGCCGATTTATACCGCAAATATAGCGATCGCCTGACGGTGGTAGCTGGTATCCCCATGACTACTCCTCAAGAAGCGATTGAGGAATTAGAATTTGCAGTAAATACACTAGGCTTAAAAGTAGCAAATATTCCTGGTGGTGTAAAACGACCAATTAAAGCGATCGCAGATAAATATCCCGCTGATAAATTCCCAGAAGTTGCTAGATATGCTTCTTACATAGACTTCTTTGGTTTAGATAGCGAATATGACTACGATCCATTCTGGGCGAAAGCTGTAGAGTTGGGTGTGCCCATTACTACCCACTACGGCAGTCAAGGTTGGACTGGTCGCTCCTCCATCAGTAACTACATGAATAACCATATCGGTCACTTTGCCGATGGTTCCCAAGCTTTTGCGAAGGCGTTGTTCTTTGGTGGTGTTACCAAACGCTTCCCACAATTGCGTATCGGAATGCTTGAAGGTGGTGCAGATTGGGGCGCTCATGTCTACATTCATTTAGTAGATCGTTACTCTAAGCGTAATCTTCAGGGGCTACAAAACTACAACCCAGATTTGGCAAATGCTGATGAGTTATTCGAGTTGTTTGCACGCTTCGGTGGCGAAATTACACAAGGGTATTCCTTCAACAAAGAAGAATTAGCCAAGATTGTGTTGGGTTCTTCCTTTGCGCGTCATAGCCGTCAACCAGTGGGTAAGGAACTAGAAGATTTTGCCGCAGCTGGAATTGAAAGCATTGAAGATATTCGCGATCGCTGGGTGAATAGCTTCTTCTTTGGTTCTGAATCTGACGATCGCACCATCGGCGCAGCATTCAACGATAAAGCCAATCCCTTAAACGTGAAAATTAACGCCATCTATTCCTCAGATGTCGGTCACTGGGATGTACCCGATTTGACAGATCCTCTGGCAGAAAGCTGGGAGTTGGTGAAAGAAGGCGTAATTTCCGAAGCTGACTTCAAAGCTTACGTATTCGCTAATCCCTACAAGTTCTACACCGAAGCTAACTCCAACTTCTTCAAGGGCACAGCTATCGAATCCCAAGTAGCTCAAATCCAATCACCACAACTAGATAAAAGCTTTGCTAGAGCATAGGGAATAGGGCATGGGGCATTGGGCATTGGAATTTCTCTATTTGTCCTCCTTGTCCCCCAATCCATAACGGGAAATCGACATGACAACAACAACTGACCTAGATTTTCGCGCTCGTGAGGCACTACGTCTCATCGGCTCCGATCCGGAAAACTGGGTGAGCGATCGCCCAGGTATCGATCATAATGTCACAATTGTTGGTGGTAGTGGTAGCGGTAGTGTCTTTGCGTTTGCGCTCCGGCGTGCAGGTATCGGTCGCGTAACAGTAATTGATGCCGCCGAAGATGAAAGCCTTGCTGGCGTGTGGTTAACACGAGCCAGAATGAAAAAGCTCCGCACGCCGAAGAACCTACCAGGCCCGGAATTAGGTATTCCGGAATTATCCTTTCAAGCTTGGTATGAAGCGCGACATGGTGCTGAAGCCTACGCAGCAATTGACCGGATTCCCAGAGTACTCTGGGCTGAATATCTGAGTTGGTATCGGCAGTTTCTCGGTATTTCAGTACGTTACCGGACAAAGTTAGTCAGAGTTGAGCCTGCTGAAGGTTTCTTGCGCCTACACCTTGAGGTAAACGGTGTATCGCAGATAGAAACTACCCGCAAAATTATCTTCGCTAACGGTGTGGCTGGTACTGGTGGCGCGTATATACCGCCTGTACTGGCTGATTTACCTTGCAATTTGTATGCACATACCTCCGAGTTGATTGACTTTGAAGCACTGCGCGGTAAGACTGTAGCGGTGCTGGGTGCGGCGGCTTCAGCTTTCGATGCTGCTGGGGTAGCGCTGGAATCGGGAGCCAAGGAAGTACATTTGTTTGCACGAAGAGAGGCGATCGCATCTTTACCAATCAATCGCGTGCGTGGCTATCCCGGTGCTTACTTCAACTATCCAGAACTATCCGATTCGGCTCGGTGGTTTCAAGCTTGGCGATTTCGGCAAGTAGGTTCCACACCGCCACCTGATGCAATAGAAAGGGTAATCGCCTTTCCTAATTTTTACCTGCATCTATCTGCACCTTGGAAATCAGCCCAGGAAAAAGGCGATCGCATTGTTGCCCAAGTGAAAGATGATGTTTTCGAGTTTGATTTTGCGATCGCTGGTACTGGTTACTTTGTCGATCCCACAAAGCGCCCCGAACTAGCCGAGTTTTCGCAACATATTGCTTTGTGGCGCGATCGCTATCAGCCACCAACAGAACAGCACGACGACGATTTAGGAACGCACCCTTACCTTGGCAAAGCCCACGAATACCTAGAGAAAGTACCTGGTACTGCGCCTTACCTCAAAAACATTCATGTCTTCAATCCGGCTGGTTTTGTCAGCTTCGGCTTGCCAATTGGTGATGTACCCAGCATTCGCCGTGACATCCCTGCAATAGTTTCCCGCATCAGCGAGGATTTATTCTTCGCTGATTGGGAACAGCATGAAGCACGGATTACTGGTAATAACATCGCCCCCGACTTTGAAGACTCATTGTACGCCGCCGCAGTATGGAAACAGCCAGCTAAGGTTGCCGTTAGCTGAGTCTGGGTAGTCCCTCTTTCCTCTGTGTTCTCTGCGTCCTCTGCGGTAAATAAATTACTTTTAAACCACAGAGGCGCAGAGTTCGCAGAGAAAAAATAATCAATGCCCAATGCCCAATGCCCCATGCCCAATCATCACTATGACATTACCTACCACAAATCTCGGTAAAACTGGCTTGACAGTTTCGCGCCTTGTTCTTGGTACGATGACCTTTGGATTGCAGAAAGAAACTTCCAGAGTAATTCTCGATACAGCCGCCGATGCTGGTATCAATTTTTTAGATACAGCCGATGTTTATCCATTGGGTGGCGGAATAGCCACAGCCGGACGCACTGAAGAAATAATTGGTCGCTGGCTCAAAGGTAAACGCGAACATTTTATACTGGCTACCAAAGCTGTAGGCAAAGTAGGCTCTGCACCTTGGGATCAGGGTGCTTCACGCAAACATCTTTTAGATGCAATCGATGCTTCCCTCAAACGCTTGGGAACCGATTACGTTGATTTGTATCAATTACACTCTGATGATACGTCAACTCCCTTAGATGAAACTCTCGAAGCCTTAGACATCATAGTTCGTTCAGGTAAAGCACGTTACATCGGGGTTTCTAATTTCTTAGCTTACCGACTCAGCCGTGCTTTAGGTCGGGCTGATGTGCGAAATTTAACTCGCTTTATCTCGATTCAGCCCCGCTATAATTTATTGTTCCGCGAGATTGAGCGCGAATTGTTACCCCTAGCGCAAGAAGAAGGACTTGGTGTAATTCCTTACAATCCTTTGGCAGGAGGATTACTGACTGGTAAACATAATCTTGCTCAAGGCCCCACCCAAGGAACTCGTTTTACCTTGGGTTTAGCCGCAGAACGTTATCAAGATCGTTATTGGCGCGATCGCGAGTTTAATACTGTAGAAGAATTACGTACAGTCGCAGATTTAGCTGGATTATCCCTCACTACTTTATCATTAGCTTGGGTTTTGGCTAATCCGATTATTACTGCTCCCATTATTGGCGCTAGTCGTCCAGAACAATTGAATGACACTCTCAAAGCAATTGAAGTCAAACTCGATGACAATTTGAAACAAAAATTAGACGATATCACCGCAGAATATCGCAAAGGTGATGCTGTGCGTTAGTTATAAATTGATGTAATATCAGCAGACGGTTTGTTCAGCCGTCTATTTTTTTCTTTTTGTCACCCTTGAGCTACTGTAGCCAGAATGTTTTCCATAGAAACAAAACGCTTAATTCTGCGAGAATTTCAGCCAAAAGATGTAAGTCAAATTGTTTGTCTTTCCATCATCAGTACGAATCTTTGCGATCGCAAGGATCAATACCGGAGCATTTTTCGCCCATCCTTGATTAAACTCTACTAAAGTACTGAGTAGACGGTTGTATTCTGTTGTATCATCTTTGGTAGCAATAATAAAGCTCCAAGGCTGATGGTTGAAAGAAGAAGGTGCCCAACGCGCCGCTTCTAAAAAAGATAGTAGTTTCTCTGGTTCAACAGCGCGATCGCTAAAAGCTCTAGGACTCCAACGACTGCGAATGAATTCATGAACAGGGTATTGCGTAGGAGCAAGTTTCTGCGTCATTTGAGTGAATTTCCTGGGTAATGAACTGAATAGATCTACATCACCGATTCATATTTGATTGCTGCTTGCCAAAGGCTTGGAGCAGTTAAAAAACTTGTTTAGAGAATAAATACTCAATACTACGGCAAATCTGTGTAATAACCGAAGTTTAATTATCCTACTGCATCCATCAGCAGTTAATCAAGTATCAGCGAATCAAAAACCGAGAAGTTACGGAATATTGCAATTAATTGCAACTATGAAATATTTATTCAAAAATTTTGATTTAGGGAGCGATCGCTTTTTGTAGGAGATTGTCAAAATGCTCTCAGATACATCAAAGTAAGAAACTCAAAATGAGAATTTCTTACTTGAAATGTTAAAATCAAAGTATATCAATGCTTATAAGAGCCATTATCGCCCACTGTTCTTGCGAAGCACTGGCTTTTTCTCCTGTATACGGCGATCAATTGCATCCATTTTTTAGTTGATAGGGAATCCCATTGAAGATATCTCGCTTTGGCCAGTTGGTCAGTCGAGTCTGCTTCTTAGTCGGTAATATCTCTTGCAATAAGGGTTCAAAAATTTCCCATTCTGCATCAGTGAGGTTGCTGGAATACGCCATTAGCATTGGATTTTAGATGCTGAGGAGTACCTTAATTCAAAACCTCATAAGATGTCAAATGGGTTCTATAAGGCTTTTCATCAAAAAGCATGACTTCGTAGTGTTTCTGATGGCAACTCACCAAACATTTCTTTGTAACTTACCGTTCGCGCAATCGAGGATGAGTTTGGTGAAATAGATGAAATAAGGGAGAGTCTCTAAGCAGGCGATCGTTTTTGGCATCCCTTATGCCAGAAAGAAAGTTGTGTAGGGTGTAACGGTTTAATGGTAAGTGTGAGAAATGGCACATTTACCCCAACAAATAATCTCAGAACGAATCGACGATGTGGTTCTGCTGCTAGAGGTGATGAAAAAAATGGGACTGCCAGAAATCCTCAACCAAAATTTGCCACGTCATTGGAAACAGGAAGGGCTGGATTGGGGATGGGTAGCTTGCATTTGGTTATCATATATCATCTCACAGGGCGACCACCGAAAAGTACGTGTTCGGGAATGGGTGGAACAACGACACTACACCATAGAGCAAGTATGCGGATTCAACATTCGAGAAACCGACTTTACAGATGACCGTTTAGGAATACTGTTGAAGCGTTTAAGCAAGCCCGAAACTTGGGAACAAATAGAACGGTGTCTCACGCAAAACACTATCCGAGCCTATGACTTAGCGGTGGAGCAAGTGCGTTTAGACGCAACAACAATTAGTGGACACCATCTCGTCAGTGAGTCAGGTTTATTCCAATTTGGACACAGCAAAGATGATCCAAACTTGCCACAGGTAAAACTCATGATGGGGATGATAGACCCATTAGGGATGCCTCTTGTCACTCAGGTAGTATCTGGAGAACAAGCAGATGATGGGTTGTACATTCCCGCCTACCAACAAATTGCTGCCACACTGAACAAAAAAGGGTTGTTGTTTGTTGGCGACTGTAAAATGAGTTCACTATCAACACGCTGCAACATACATATTCAGGGAGATTACTACCTATGTCCATTATCCCTAGTTGGTAAAACTCCAGAACTTCTTGCCGGCTGGGTAGATGATGCTGTTGCAGGTAAATTTCCCCTGATTGATATCAAGCGAACCAGTGTTCATCACAACAGTGAAACCAGCCCAGACTTGGATGTCCTTGAAACAACTATCGCCACTGGCTATGAGGTGTGTCGTCCTGTCGAGGTGGTTGATGAACAATTGCCATTACTATGCTGGCAAGAAAGGGTGTTGATTGTTCACTCACCAACACTTGCAAAACAACAGGTTCAGGGATTAGAGAAGCGACTTCACAACGCACAGCAGAAGTTGATGGCGTTAACTCCACAAAAAGGTCGTGGTAAACGACAAATCAACGACCTACAGGTTTTATTGCAAAAAGCTACAGAAATTCTGCACCTTTATCGAGTCGAAGGCTTACTGAGTTTCGATTATGAGTGCCAAGAAACTGTTGAAGAAACCTATATTGGTCGAGGTCGTCCCACATCTCGCCCCAAGCAAATTACTCGAAAAATTAGGTATCAAATTCAGACTGTTATCCGCAATGAAGATGCTATTGCCCAAACTCACAAAACTTTTGGCTGGAGAGCTTTTGTCACCAATGCTCCCAAGAGTCTGTTAGGAGTTGAACAAGCTGTACTGACTTATCGAGACGAATGGATTGCTGAACGTGGTTTTCATCGTCTCAAGGGTGCGTCACTTTCGATTGCTCCCATGTTTGTGCAACGTGACGACCAAGTTACCGGGCTGATTAATTTACTGAGTCTAGCCCTACGTTTGCTGACAATTATCGAGTTTGTTGTCCGACGGCAATTAACTGCTATTGAGGTCAACTCTCTTGCTGGACTGTATCCCGAACATCCAAAAAAAAGGACTGCTCAACCTACTGCTGAACGGTTGTTACGTGCTTTTTCTAATATCACTTTGACGATTATTGAAGCCCGTGGTCAGCGTTTTGGTTATGTTCCTCCTTTAAACCCTCTACAACAGGAAATTATGAGTTTGCTTGGTCTTCCTTCGGATATTTATAGCAATCTTGTAGATAATTCCTCTTAGTCAAATTCTATTACGCGAACGGTGAGATATAAGGACATACTTGACCGCTTGAAAAGTATGTGGTTCCTACGTAAGGATTCAGGTGGCAGAGTATTGACAAAGGGATCGCTTGAGGAGGAGTATCACAGATATGAACCAAAACCTGCCTCAAGATTTAGACCGGGAAAGCTTGAACCAGTTATCGAAACAAGAACTGGTAGAGATAATCATTGAGCAGAGCAAGGTAATAGGTGAATTACAGAAAACAGTATTAGAACTACAGCAAGAAATAGAACGTTTAAAAGTCAGCAGAGATTTAGACAGCAAAACCTCATCTAAGCCGCCATCAGGGGACATCCTCAAAAAGAGTGAAAACAAAAAAGCAGCACCGCAAGAAGAATCAAATCATCCCAAAAGAAAGCCAGGTGGGCAACCAGGGCATCAAGGTAAGACCCGTAAGGGTTTTGGTAGAGTAGATCGTTGTGAAATCTTACGTCCAAGTGATTGTGTCTGTTGTGGTCAAAAAGCGTTTGCGGCTGTGGCAGTAAAAGTAGAAAAACAGTCTGTAGCGCAACTAGTGGAGCGTCCCATTGAAATAGTTGAGTATCAACGCCATACGTGCCAGTGTGAGTACTGTGGCAATATACAAACAGCCTCCTGGTCACAAGATATCATCCCAGGACAGGATTTAGGGATTTCTTTACAGGCATTTTTAGGATGGGCAAATAATTATGCACATATGCCCTATGAAAAACAGCAAGAAATGTTGTGGGAGTTAGGTCAAATTGAAATTGGGCTGGGAACTTTAGTCACCACAAATGAACGAATTCAAACAGCGATTCAACCAAGCATTACTGAGTTAAGTAATTGGGTAAAACAGACACAACCTAACATTCATGTGGATGAAACACCTTGGTCTGTCAAGGGAGTTAAAGAATGGTTGTGGGTAGTTGCCAATTCTGAGTTTTGCCTGTTTACTGCTGCTGACACTCGTTCCAGAGCAGAACTAGAAGCCATTTTAGGGGCTAAATATACAGGGGTAATCAGCAGCGATGATTTTAGTGTTTACAATGGCTATGCGGTGCCTGAGCAGCAGAAATGTTTGGCTCATCTACGCCGTCACTTCAAAAAACTAATTCAACTTCCAGGTCTTCACAACCAAGCTATTGGTGAAGCATTTGTGGATTTAATTGATGAAGCTTTTGGAAATTATGCCCAATGGTTTGAGACTCTTGACTGCGCCAGTTATAACGATTGGGTCAATCAATTCAAATCTAAATTGCAACAAACACTTGATGACTGGATTAACTTAGCCGGAGCTACAGCAGGAAACCTTTTACGTTCCTTGCGCGATAAAGCCTCCCAATGGTGGTATTTCCTTGACAACCCTGAAGTTCCTCCTGATAACAATCAAGCCGAGCGATCGCTGCGTTTGGCTGTGACAAAACGTAAAGTTAGTGGTGGTTCCCGTTCGATGGAGCGGTTTCAACATACTGCCAATTTGTTGACGGTGGTTCAAACCTGTCGTCGTCAAAGTCTGTCTGTTATTGATTTTTTTGTACAAGCACTAATTGCTGACTCTATTAATTCTCAGTCTCGCCCTTCTCTAGTTCCTCAATTTTAGACCTGAATCCTTACTTTTATATTGGTGATAATAAGAATAAAAAAATAATTGCAGTAGTAGTAGGATGCGTTACGCTATCGCTAACGCATCCGCGTCAAATCTTTTCGTACATTACGGCTTCCTGAAATTTTTTCAGAAATTAAATCTGATTCCTATATCTTAGTGAAAATAAGAATAAAAAATTAACCGCAGATGAAAGAGGATGAACACAGATAAACGCAGATAAGTTTGTAATGAATCTAATTAGCAACCGCTAAAAAAAGGAAAAGGTTTAAATTCACCCTTTCCCTTTTTTCCGGTTTCCTTTTCTTCTTCGATAATGAAGATACAATTCTTAACTTTCCATCACAGCATTTGCTAATCCATCAGAGACTAAAAAACCGTTTTTAACTAGTCTAGTATCAACTACTTCTGATTCAGAGTCATAATTATTAATTAATGGTAAGATTTTGTCTTGTAAATGCATTGATTGTAAATGGCTATTGATGCCAGAGACTGATAAATTATAGGCAGCAATTTTCTGGAGAACTAGACTCATAACCCTTTGATTATTCAGAATTTTTTCTTGGGCTTCTTTTTCTAGTGTATTTTCTAAATAAGCTCTAGCATGAGGGTACTGCTGTAATATTTCATCAGCTTGCTTTTCTGCCATTTCCAACAACTGATTTTTAACTATTTGGTTAATAGTTTGACGGAAAGATTTGCGAATAGTATTAGAAACTTTTGGCTCAAAATCTAACTTTAGTAATTGTCGAATTGCTGGTTCTGCTTCTACGATGCTTTCACAGTCGTAACTTTGAGAAGTTTGCTGCAATGTTTGCCGGAATTGATATATCGAAAAAGTGCCTTCGTCGTAAAATCGGGGGCTTTCTCTCACAAAGCGATCGCACTCTACACTAGCTGCACTAATTAAGGCTTGGGAAACTAGTTTTTCGACAATTTTGATTTCTATTTCAATACCGCCATCATTACCTAATAAACGATATAATTGGCGATAATAATCTGATTTGCGAATTTTCTCGATTAACTGCTGAAACAAATTAGCGACTAATTGCTGTGAAGATAAAATCAAAATATCTTCTAACTGATTCGCTAAATAATAAAATGCTTCTACTAAAATTGCTAGTAAAGGTGCAGTCGCATTCCTGGGATGGCTGAGGGTTGCACGCCGATAAGCATCAGCCACAGAAAAAGTATCTAGCAATTCATCCAAACGGCGAATCATCCGAGATTGCAATTGCCGAAAATCAGCTTCAAAGCTATCACAATTATTATTAATGACTAGGTTAACCTCTTCATTAATATGCTGAACCCAGTCTTTACTAACTTGCTGTAATTGTTGGTTGAGACGTTGCAATTCCTGCACCTTCATTGTCTCAATTTCTCGCGGCTGACTATCTAAGTCCTGATATAATGCTTGATAATGTTTTTTCAAGTTTATACAAATATCTTGCAAATCCTCAGCCAAATTTTGAAAAAGTTGAGGGCGCTTTTCTTCTGTGAGATAGCGAGTAATCGCAGTTCTAAATTCTTCTATGCCACTATCTTTAATTAACTGGCTAATTAATGGCATACCCTGTTCTTTAATAATTCTGATATAGTTTTCATTTGGCGTTTCAAAACTATTCACAGAAATGCGGAACTGAGTAGCTGATAATTTTCCAGAATTAGCACAATAACGGTTAAATTCATTGACAAATTGTGGTGTTTCTTCTCCTCCGTCGAAACCTCTTGCACTTGTAGCAAAGATAGAATCTAAGCCAAATCTATCTTGCTCCGTTGTTTGTTTAATTTGGCTGCCATAAAATCCTAGTAAGCCACTAGTTTTGTAAACCCTATTCGTATCGCGGAACTGTCCGGTAATTAAATCTTCTAATCGTTGCCTTAACTGGGCATTGTACCAGGTTTCATCAATGCGGTTAAAAATATAGAAAACGCGATCGCGGATTCCACCGTTTCCCCGCATAGTTTCTAAAAGTTCCGTTTCTTCTTTTGTCATATCGCCAGCAGAGGCGGGTTTCAATACGCACATCACAGCCGAAGTTTCGGGATGTTGAATTCTTTGATAAGTTAGCAGTGCATCCTTAGCTACTGGCGCATCAATTCCAGGAGTATCAATAATGACGTTACCATCTTGTAATAAAGGATGATGGCAATAATATTCAATCCTTTTCAACACCGAACTATTGCTACCACGTCTTGCATAACTAGCAGCTTCTTTAATATTGGCAAAATTAAATTGTGCCATTGAATATGTAGCATTATTCACTGTATGGATATGTTGGCGATTTGCTACATAACCTTCCAGTAATAAAATTAATGCTTTAGCTTGTTTGGCACGTGCAGATTTACTTTCACCTCCCTCTTGCTGTAAAATAGCTTGACAACCTTGATTAAGCAAATTAATCACATCGGTCTCATTAATATTTGCGACTGTCTTAAATCCTAATTGTTGACATAATGCAACGGCTTGTTCGCGGATTTCGGCTTCACTTAAAAATGTTAAAATAACCCGTTCTTCATCTGCATTTGCATATTCAATTTTGCACTCTGTACCTGTAGCGTGTCCTTCAGCACTGTATAATAATTCTCTTTCTAAAAGTGCATTAATGAGCATCGATTTACCCGCACTAAATGCACCCGCAAACACAATTTCAAATCTTGGAGAAATAACTTTCGCTAGAGAAGTTTTGACAGGTGTAATATCATAAGCGCGTAATGTCGGTTCTTGTTGTAAAAGATTTAATATATATTCAACTTGTTCTTTTAAATCTATAGCTTGATAAGACAAGTCTGACATATTTATAAGCCTGATAAAATTTAAGTATATTTTACTAAAAAATGTATAAAATCTAAAACAGTAGTATTACTGAGAAAGTATGATCAAGCTTTGATGTCATGCAAGAAAAATCAATGATCAACGATAAAAATCCCACCCCCAGAAAGAAGGTAGGATTAGCTGATTATGATTTATTAATTGATGCTCTAGGGAAACTCCAAAAAATCAATTATTCCCTTCAAGTCGTTGACTGTGAACCATCAACAGTCAACAGTCAACGAATATTTGTTTACTTGGAAGTCCCTAGTAGTGAGTACCTGTTTTACGATGGTTGATAGCAGTCACCGCATCAGGTTTGAGTAATTTACCGTTATCAACAGTTGCATAAACTACCCAATGATCACCACATTCTAGACGTTGGCTAACTGAGCATTCCAAATAGGCGATCGCATCTGTTAACACAATACAACCATTGTCAGCAACCGCCGTACTAAAGCTAGCAAATCTATCTTCCCCAGGAGCAAAAGATTTGCGGAAATGCTTCATGTAGTCTATATGATTGCCTTCTTCCAAAACATTTAAGGTAAATTTACCACCTGGATACATCAAAGATTCAATCGCGCGTTCTTTCGCGATCGCTACTGTAATTCCCGGTGGGTTAAATGTGGCTTGAGATACCCAAGCACCTAGCATTCCTGTGGAAACATCTCCTTGCTTGGCGGCGATGACGCAAACAGAACCAACAATTCGACCCACGGCTTGTTCTAAAGGAGTAGCAGCTTGTTGTGGTACGCGCACTTTTTTCGCTTTCTTAATTGCTTGAGCAAAGTCTGTGCCGACTTCTTCACAGTACTTGAGCGTCACATCATCTGGTTTAAACTTGACTTTGAGAGTTTCAAAACCAAATTTATAACCAGCATCCCGGAGTTTACCTTCAATTAAATCAAAGGCTTCACCACTCCAGCCATAGGAACCGAAAACTCCCGCCAGTTTATTGTTATCACCAACGCTGAGAACAATACCTAAAGCAGTATGAATGGGGGTAGGTGCATGACCACCGATAGTAGGAGAACCAATAATGAATGCATCGCACTCTTGCAAGGTGGTGCGGATTTCATCAGGGTCAGCAAATTCGCAGTTGATGGATTTGACCGCGACTCCGCCTTTAGTCAGTCCCAGTGCGATCGCCTGTGCTAAAGTTGCGGTATTTCCATAAGCAGAAGCAAACAACAACGCCACAGATATTTCCCTGGTTCGTTGTGCGTGGCTCCATTCGCCATAAGATTTAGTCAGTTCAATTAAGCTAGTACGTACCAAAGGCCCATGACCAACACCATACATTCTCACCTGCAAATCAGAGATTTTCTCTAAAGCAGCTTCTACGTGTAATGCATGGGGAGCCATCAAACAGTTGTAGTAGTAGCGCTGGTCTTCCTTAAAGCTTTCCCAATTATCATCAAATACTTCATCGCCACAGATATGAGAACCAAATAACTTATCTGTGTAGAGAATTTGCGTTTGTTGGTCGTAGGTACAAAGCGCTTCCGGCCAGCGAGGACTAGGAATCGGGAAGAATTTTAAAACATGACCCTTACCTAAATCCAGAGTCTCTTTCCCCCGCATTACTAAGATATTTAAGCTGTCATCAGGAAAAGCATTCCGCAAATTAGCAGCACAAGGAAGCGAACAGACAAATGTAATTTGAGGCGCTAATTCTAAGAGGGCTTTATATGTTACTACCCGGTTAGGATTAAAGTGACCCAAAATTACATAATCTAATTTTTTTAAATTCAGGGTCTGCTGTAAAGCATCCAGATAAATTTCCGTAAAACTTTCTGCAGGTGGATCAGTAATTGCTGTTTGATCGCCTTCAATTAAATAGCAATTGGAGGTAGTTCCCCTTTCAAGTGCATATTCGATTTCAAACCGCAAACGTGACCAACTACGCGCTCTCAGAACTTTAGTATTTGTCGCAATGGGCAAAACTTGTACGTCACGGGGTTTGGAATTGCTCATAGATTTCGGGTGATTTTTATCAAAAAAATGGAAAAACCGGGTAGAATTAACCCAGTTTTTAGCTAATTCAAAAACGCGGGTGAAGCTATTGGAAAATCTCATATCGTTCTGAGTCCTGAGTACTAAGTGCTTAGTCTTGAGCGATATTCCAGAGCAAAATATAAAGATGAAAAAAGATAGCTTGCTTGATACCAATTCCTCAAAATTCATGACCAATCCAAACTTATAAATCCAGGATGTACCAGGGTTTATTAATTTTGAATTTTGAATTTTGAATTTTGAATTGATATGAGTAGTTCTGAGCGCTATTTACATCCTCATTACTCAGCACTCGTTACTCAGCACTCAGAACTTTTGTGTTTAGTAGTAGTTACCTACTTTGCGATGACGAACGGCTGTCAGTCCCTCTGGTTTGGATACACGACCTTCTTGGACAGTGCAATATAAAATCCAGTGGTCGCTACATTCAATGCTGCTTTGTACTTCACATTCCATGTACGCCAGCGCATCTGTGAGAATCGGAGAACCATTTTTCGCGGTTTGAGTTTTCACACCAGCAAATCGGTCAGCACCAGGGGTTAAGCGCTTGAGGAAGTGCTTTTTAAGTTCTTGATAATTTCCTTCTTCCAGGACATTCAGCACAAAGCGATCGCCTACTTGCATCAATGTATCTATGGCGCGGTCTTTGGCTATTGCAATGGTCAATCCTAAGGGTTGTAAGCTTGCTTGGCTCACCCAAGATGCCAGCATTGCACCATTAACATTACCTTTTTTGGTGGTGACAATATACAAGCCACTGCTAATCCGACCCAACGCTTTTTCCATATTCACGTCGAGGGACTTGAGTTGCTTGAGATTGCGATCGCGCATCAGCACTTGTCCCAAATCTGTACCAGCTTCTGCACAAAGCTTATATGTAGAAGCGTTGGGAGCCTCTTTAATCCGAATCGCTGGGAAGGCTTCCTTAATACCTGAGTCAATAAATTTACGGCGTAGTGTATCGATGGGTTCATCATCCCCACCGTAACACTCAAATAATCCTACTAGTTGCTTGTTATTAACTACAGCCAACAGCGAACTTATACCAGCTATAGCTGCAGCATTGGTACTTGGTGGCATACCAATTACAATACCAGCTGCTCTACCTGCTAATTCTTGGATTTCTTGGGGTTCAGCTGTGCTGAGATCAATCATTTCGATCCCCACACCAGTTTTTTGGATACCCTCCCCAATAGCCTGAATCAGCTTTTCTCCAAAGCCGTATTCGGAGACATAAAACAAGCCAACTGTTGTTTCTGCTTTTGCTTGTCTTTGGCTCCAACTTTGGTAACATTCGGTCAGAATATCCAAATGGTGATGCAGTAAGGGCCCGTGACCGTTGGCAATAATTTTAATTTTTCCTAAATCATTCATCCGCTTCATTGCTGTTAGCAAAGAGCGGGCATTAGGCCCCATCAAGCAATCATAATAAAATCTAAAGTCAGCCTCGATGGCTTCTAAATCTTCATCAAAAGTACGCTCATCACAGAAGTGCATCCCAAAAGCATCGCAAGTGTAGATCACTTCAGTTTTGCGGTCATAGCTAAAGATGGTATCTGGCCAATGCAGATTTGGCGCACTCACAAATTCGATTTCATGTCCTTTGCCAATATCGATGCGATCGCCACTTTTGACAATCCGCTTAGAAAATGGCTCATGTACCAAACCTTCTAAAAATTGCAGCGCAATTTTAGAAGCTAAAACAGTGGCTCTCGGAGCTAACTGCAGAACATCCTCCACCAAGCCGCTATGATCTGGCTCAGTGTGGCTGACAATAATGTAATCAATAGTCTTGGGGTTGACCAGACTTTTCAGCGTTTCTAAATACAGTTCGCGAAACTTCTGGTGAGAAGTATCAACCAAAACTGTTTGCTCACCCCTAATTAAATAGGAATTGTAAGTAGTTCCATTTTGCAGTCCGAATTCGATATCGAAGCGATCGCGATCCCAATCAAGAGAGCGAATCGCCGTGGTGTTAGGGGCAATTTCTACAGTTTGTATAGTTAGCCGATGCTGAACGTTCTCTGCGATCGCTACCATTAATTCGTCTCCGAGCGCAAAACAACAATATTTCTGTCTGCACCCATTCTCCCTATAAGTGTACCTTTGCGTTGTAATGAAGATTAGTTTTTACAAAAATCGACTTGTAGCAATTGTTGCTCTTTTTCAGCATATTTTTTAACTCAAAAAATATGCTGAAAACTCCAATACTTTCCAAGTATCAAGTATTAAATATTGATATTTATTGGCTTAAATTAACATCTCCAATTATCATACATATCAATTTGATATTGACAATAATTTCGTAACAAAAAGCATAAAACATCTAACAAATGTCTCGATTTTTACATTACTGACTATGCATTGAGTAAATCAGAACTTTCAAATACTTAAATAGAAACAATAACAGAGAAATCTTTTACAATTGCTTGGGAATCATTGCTGTTTTCAGATAATGTACTTACTACTAGTGGTCTGTCGTAAAAGTCTTGATGAGTAAATTAACTCTTCCATTTCTCTTCTTTTCTCTCTTCGCGTACTTCATGTCTACCCTGCGGGAACGGCTACGTCGAATGCGGTTCGTTATTTCTTAACATTCAAAATTCATGGGATATACCACTAAAAATTTAATGCAGGTAAATTATCTACCTACAGTTTTGAGCTTTTCTCATTCTCAATGCGACAGAACATTAATTTCAAATAAGATAATCAGCCTCATTACTAAAGTGGGATTTTCATACTTAAATCCAACCACTTAGACTGTGTAATCGGTGCGCTACTAGAAATATAATCCACACCAGTCTGTGCTACAGCACGAATCGTTTCCAAAGTAACATTACCTGAAGCTTCAATTTTAATGTGACTATATTCTTGGCGAATCAACTGCACTGCAATAGACATCATCTCTAAAGACATATTATCCAACATAATAATGTCAGCCTTAAACTCTAGCGCTTCCTTCACCTGCTCTAAAGTTTCCGTTTCTACCTCTATTGTCAGAGGATAAGGTATCTGCGAACGGATGCGCGTAATTGCTTCGCCAATTCCCCCAGCCGCCGCAATGTGATTATCCTTAATCATCACCGCATCATCTAGTCCCATGCGATGATTAATCGCTCCTCCCACAGCCGTTGCGTATTTTTCCAACAACCTCAGCCCTGGTATAGTTTTGCGCGTATCCACTAACTGAGCAGGTAAATCCGCAATTTGCTCTACATATTTATTAGTGAGGGTTGAAATTCCACTCAAACGCATAGCCAAGTTAAGAGCAACTCTTTCCCCCATCAGCAACGCATCTAAAGGCCCATGAATTTCCGCCACTAATTGTCCAGGCTCGCACCATGCACCTTCATCTGTAATTGACGCAAAGCTCACTTTCTCGTTCAAAAGCTGAAATACCCTAGCTGCTACAGGTAACCCAGCAATAATTCCAGGAGCTTTTGCTACCCACTTAGCTGTTCCTAGCTTGACATCTTTAAATAGTAGGCTGTTGGTTGTGCGATCGCCTCGACCAATATCTTCCAACAACCAGCTATGCAACAAAGAGTCAAGGACGAGCCAAGGGGGCAAGATAGCGAAATTGCTCACAGAGTTTATGGATTCCTACGCAACATCCAGGAACAGTATAGGCGAAAAGGCTGACTGTACAAGGGATAGAAGGGCGAACAAAAAAAATGAAACTTTTCCCGAAAAAAAGTTGACAAACGGAAGTAGGCTCGATATATTAGATAAGTGCCTGAGAGCGGAGCGCGAAAAGCGGCGCTGGTAGGGACACCGAACCTTGAAAATCATATAGTTTGAAAGCCAGTATATAACATATACCCTGCGTCAGTAAAGAGAATTACCGGACTGAGGTATAAATCAGTCGATTAAGAGCTAAACGAACTTTATCTACAAAATGGAGAGTTTGATCCTGGCTCAGGATGAACGCTGGCGGTATGCTTAACACATGCAAGTCGAACGGTCTCTTCGGAGATAGTGGCGGACGGGTGAGTAACGCGTGAGAATCTAGCTCTAGGTCGGGGACAACCACTGGAAACGGTGGCTAATACCGGATGTGCCGGAAGGTGAAAGATTTATTGCCTAGAGATGAGCTCGCGTCTGATTAGCTAGTAGGTGTGGTAAGAGCGCACCTAGGCGACGATCAGTAGCTGGTCTGAGAGGATGATCAGCCACACTGGGACTGAGACACGGCCCAGACTCCTACGGGAGGCAGCAGTGGGGAATTTTCCGCAATGGGCGAAAGCCTGACGGAGCAATACCGCGTGAGGGAGGAAGGCTCTTGGGTTGTAAACCTCTTTTCTCAAGGAAGAAAAAAATGACGGTACTTGAGGAATAAGCATCGGCTAACTCCGTGCCAGCAGCCGCGGTAATACGGAGGATGCAAGCGTTATCCGGAATGATTGGGCGTAAAGCGTCCGCAGGTGGCAATGTAAGTCTGCTGTTAAAGAGTGAGGCTCAACCTCATAAGAGCAGTGGAAACTACATAGCTAGAGTGCGTTCGGGGCAGAGGGAATTCCTGGTGTAGCGGTGAAATGCGTAGAGATCAGGAAGAACACCGGTGGCGAAAGCGCTCTGCTAGGCCGCAACTGACACTGAGGGACGAAAGCTAGGGGAGCGAATGGGATTAGATACCCCAGTAGTCCTAGCCGTAAACGATGGATACTAGGCGTGGCTTGTATCGACCCGAGCCGTGCCGGAGCTAACGCGTTAAGTATCCCGCCTGGGGAGTACGCACGCAAGTGTGAAACTCAAAGGAATTGACGGGGGCCCGCACAAGCGGTGGAGTATGTGGTTTAATTCGATGCAACGCGAAGAACCTTACCAAGACTTGACATGTCGCGAATCCTCTTGAAAGGGAGGAGTGCCTTCGGGAGCGCGAACACAGGTGGTGCATGGCTGTCGTCAGCTCGTGTCGTGAGATGTTGGGTTAAGTCCCGCAACGAGCGCAACCCTCGTTTTTAGTTGCCAGCATTAAGTTGGGCACTCTAGAGAGACTGCCGGTGACAAACCGGAGGAAGGTGGGGATGACGTCAAGTCAGCATGCCCCTTACGTCTTGGGCTACACACGTACTACAATGCTACGGACAAAGGGCAGCGAGCTAGCGATAGCAAGCAAATCTCATAAACCGTGGCTCAGTTCAGATCGCAGGCTGCAACTCGCCTGCGTGAAGGAGGAATCGCTAGTAATTGCAGGTCAGCATACTGCAGTGAATTCGTTCCCGGGCCTTGTACACACCGCCCGTCACACCATGGAAGCTGGCAACGCCCGAAGTCATTACTCCAACCATTCGTGGGGGAGGATGCCGAAGGCAGTGCTGGTGACTGGGGTGAAGTCGTAACAAGGTAGCCGTACCGGAAGGTGTGGCTGGATCACCTCCTTTTAGGGAGACCTACCCAACTTTGAAATCAATTGCAAACAGTCAATAGAGACAAAGATGGTCTACTCTAGGTCGGTCGCAGGTATAGTGAAGGCTTTCAAACTATAGAGAGGTTCTCAATTATGGGCTATTAGCTCAGGTGGTTAGAGCGCACCCCTGATAAGGGTGAGGTCCCTGGTTCGAGTCCAGGATGGCCCACCTGAACAAGTAAAAAGAGCAAAGTAAAAAGTAAAAAGAAAGTGTAAATTCTTTTGAATTTTTCCTTTAAACTTTTACCTTGTGGATGGGGGTTTAGCTCAGTTGGTAGAGCGCCTGCTTTGCAAGCAGGATGTCAGCGGTTCGAGTCCGCTAACCTCCACATGATATCTGTTGTGACAGCAGCAAAAGTGAATATATCACAGGTAAAAATTAGCCAAAAGTGATAGAGTGAGTAGTTTTTGTGTTCATAGCAGAGAATGTGGTAAGATAAGAGATTGTGGGTAAATTCAGCAATTGACGTCAAAAAGAGTCAAACTGCTGGAAATAGTCCAGCCAGAACCTTGAAAACTGCATAGTAACGCGAAAAATAGCAGGCAGACGAAATTTCAAGTAATGAGTGCTGAGTGCTGAGTGCTAAGTGTAAAACACAAAGGCTCCCATGAAAGTAGTCAGGAAAGAGAAAGAGTTTGCAGATGTGAAACCAAATGTATTGTGGTCAAGCTAATAAGGGCTGATGGTGGATACCTAGGCACACAGAGGCGAAGAAGGACGTGGTTACCGACGAAATGCTCCGGGGAGTTGGAAGCAGACTATGAGCCGGAGGTATCCGAATGGGGCAACCCTATGTACTACCTGCTGAATATATAGGCAGGAAAGAGCCAACCCAGCGAATTGAAACATCTTAGTAGCTGGAGGAAGAGAAATCAATTAAGAGATTCCCTCAGTAGTGGTGAGCGAAAGGGGAAAAGCCTAAACCAGTTGGTTTACTGACTGGGGTAGTGGGACAGCGATATCGAATCTAGAGGTTAGACGAAGCAGCTAAATACTGCACCAAAGAAGGTGAAAGTCCTGTAGTCAAAAGCTGAAGGATAGTAGCTGAATCCCGAGTAGCATGGGGCACGAGGAATCCCATGTGAATCAGCGAGGACCACCTCGTAAGGCTAAATACTACTGTGTGACCGATAGTGAACCAGTACCGCGAGGGAAAGGTGAAAAGAACCCCGGGAGGGGAGTGAAATAGAACATGAAACCATCAGCTTACAAGCAGTGGGAGTCCGATTCAACGGATGACCGCGTGCCTGTTGAAGAATGAGCCGGCGACTTATAGGCACTGGTAGGTTAAAGCGAGAATGCTGGAGCCAAAGGGAAACCGAGTCTGAAAAGGGCGATAATCAGTGTTTATAGACCCGAACCCTGGTGATCTAACCATGTCCAGGATGAAGCTTGGGTAACACCAAGTGGAGGTCCGAACCGACCGATGTTGAAAAATCGGCGGATGAGGTGTGGTTAGGGGTGAAATGCCAATCGAACCAGGAGCTAGCTGGTTCTCCCCGAAATGTGTTTAGGCGCAGCGGTAATGATTATATTTGGGGGGTAAAGCACTGTTTCGGTGCGGGCTGGGAGACCGGTACCAAATCGAGACAAACTCAGAATACCCAAAGCACACATTGCCAGTGAGACAGTGGGGGATAAGCTTCATTGTCAAGAGGGAAACAGCCCAGACCACCAGCTAAGGTCCCCAAATCATCGCTAAGTGAGAAAGGAGGTGAGAGTGCATAGACAACTAGGAGGTTTGCCTAGAAGCAGCCACCCTTGAAAGAGTGCGTAATAGCTCACTAGTCAAGCGCTCTTGCGCCGAAAATGAACGGGGCTAAGCGATGTACCGAAGCTGTGGGATTTGTTGAAAAATAAATCGGTAGGGGAGCGTTCCGTGGTAGGGAGAAGCAGTAGCGGCAAGCAGCTGTGGACGAAACGGAAGTGAGAATGTCGGCTTGAGTAGCGCAAATATGTGTGAGAATCACATACCCCGAAACCCTAAGGGTTCCAGAGCCAGGTTCGTCCGCTCTGGGTTAGTCGGGACCTAAGGCGAGGTCGAAAGGCGTAGTCGATGGACACAGGGTGACTAATCCCTGACTAAGGTATGGGAGCATTGCTAGGGACGCATGAAAGATAGCTACACCCTGATTGGTTTGGGAGGAGTTTACGAACTCCGAGTAGTGATTCGATTGTGCCAAGAAAAGCTAGGAATGTGATGAACATATCTTACCCGTACCCGAAACCGACACAGGTAGGGAGGTTGAGAATACCAAGGGGCGCGAGATAACTCTCTCTAAGGAACTCGGCAAAATGGCCCCGTAACTTCGGAAGAAGGGGTGCCCACGAGAGTGGGTCGCAGTGAAGAGATCCAGGCGACTGTTTACCAAAAACACAGGTCTCCGCAAACTCGAAAGAGGAGGTATGGGGGCTGACGCCTGCCCAGTGCCGGAAGGTTAAGGAAGCTGGTCAGCGAAAGTGAAGCTGGCGACCGAAGCCCCGGTGAACGGCGGCCGTAACTATAACGGTCCTAAGGTAGCGAAATTCCTTGTCGGGTAAGTTCCGACCCGCACGAAAGGCGTAACGATCTGGATGGTGTCTCAGAGAGAGACTCGGCGAAATAGGAATGTCTGTGAAGATACGGACTGCCTGCACCTGGACAGAAAGACCCTATGAAGCTTTACTGTAGCCTGGAATTGTGTTCGGGCTTCGCTTGCGCAGGATAGGTGGGAGGCAAAGAGATATTCCTTGTGGGGAATATGGAGCCAACGGTGAGATACCACTCTGGCGAAGCTAGAATTCTAACCTCGCACCCTTACCGGGTGTAGGAACAGTTTCAGGTGGGCAGTTTGACTGGGGCGGTCGCCTCCTAAAAAGTAACGGAGGCGCGCAAAGGTTCCCTCAGCACGCTTGGAAACCGTGCGGCGAGTGTAAAGGCATAAAGGGAGCTTGACTGCAAGAGTGACCACTCGAGCAGGTACGAAAGTAGGCCTTAGTGATCCGACGGCGCAGCGTGGAATGGCCGTCGCTCAACGGATAAAAGTTACTCTAGGGATAACAGGCTGATCTCCCCCAAGAGTCCACATCGACGGGGAGGTTTGGCACCTCGATGTCGGCTCATCGCAACCTGGGGCGGAAGTACGTCCCAAGGGTTGGGCTGTTCGCCCATTAAAGCGGTACGTGAGCTGGGTTCAGAACGTCGTGAGACAGTTCGGTCCATATCCGGTGCAGGCGTAAGAGCATTGAGAGGAGTCCTCCTTAGTACGAGAGGACCGGGAGGAACGCACCGCTGGTGTACCAGTTATTGTACCCACAGTAGACGCTGGGTAGCCAAGTGCGGAGCGGATAACCGCTGAAAGCATCTAAGTGGGAAGCCCACCTCAAGATGAGTGCTCTCACTACAAATGTAGGTAAGGTCACGGGCAGAACACCCGTTGATAGGCTCTATGTGGAAGTGCAGTAATGCATGAAGCAGAGGAGTACTAATAGACCGAGGGCTTGACCTCATCAATCATTGGTTATTTCGCGTTACTTGCAGTCTTCAGGGTTTTGTTGACAGTTAACTGTTAACCGTTAACCGTCAACCAACCACAAGTTTTCCTGGTGTCTATTGCGCTGTGGAACCACACTGACTCCATCCCGAACTCAGAGGTGAAACGCTGCTGCGGCCACGATAGTCTAGGGGTTGCCCTACGCCACAATAGCTCGATGCCAGGTCTATTCATGAAACAACACAAATTGCCTCTCCAATAACATAAGGAGGGGCTTTTTGTTTTATAGCCATAGCCATGTTCTTTAGGACTTTAAGAGGATGTTTGAAAAGTCGGTCAGGCAGTAAAAAAGCCCTCAGGGCGTCATCCCTCTTTTGTTACCTTCGGCAGAGAATAATCCCCAAAGGGGCGTAAAGGGCGATCGGTTTTGTTGGAGTGGTTGAGTTCACAAGAATAATGCTGAGGGAAAAAATGCTACTTTACAGGGTCGATGTGTACTGTTTTTTTTTAGTCATGCTCATGTGAGATTATATTTTGTGTGATGTCTCGTTTGATGTCTGTGTTGCTATTTGCACCTTGCTTGAGGCGATCGCCTAGCGATAATCATGCTACAATCGCATAGGATATGTTATAACATTTCTTCAAATTCACAGGTTTTAGATAAACAAAAGATACTTCAATCTGTGGATCAATAGCTGGAGAGGTGGCAGAGTGGTTGAATGCGACGCACTCGAAATGCGTTTTGGGGCAACTCAACGGGGGTTCGAATCCCCCCCTCTCCGTTTTACTACCGCCAGGGTGGTTTCATACAAAGAAAGAAAAAACTCTATCGAGTTGATGGGAGAGCGCGCGTTGTGTTTGAGGAATAGTTCGGAAACCGAGTGTGCGCGCGATCGCTCCGGAAAAAGTTGTGTAAAATAGACCAATTCACAGGGGTATTGCCACCACGGCATGGTGGAAAGTCTTCTTTGAATGTGACATCTCTTACCCAATGGAGTCGATTTTCGATTCTCCAATGCCCTTGAATGTCGGCAAGTAACTGTTGATCTGAGAAATATTAGACCTCTTGCAAAAGTGCTTTTTGAAAGAGGGGTAATAAAAAACCCACACCTGACCGGGTGGGTAGGTGTGGGTAGGTTATTCAACCACTGATGTTGAAGCTCCTTCAGCAGATGAAGGTACGCTAGGTAATTCAAGACAATATCCTGCTCCGTATACTGTCTTGATATAGCGGGGATGACGGGGATCTGGTTCGAGTTTGGTTCTTAAGTGGCGAATATGAACTCGAATTGTCTCAATGTCATCGTCTGGATCGTAACCCCAAACTTCCCGCAGGATTTCGCTAGGAGAAACTGTCTGTCCGTGGCGCTGGAGCAAGCAATGAAGTAACTCAAATTCCAAGTGAGTCAGTTTAACTGTCTCATGAAACCATATGGCCTCAAATCTTTCGGGAACGAGGGTAAGCGGGCCATAATTCAGAATTTCGCTATGCTTTGCTGCTTGAGGAATACGATCGGTGCGCCGCAAAAGCGCTCGCACTCGTGCCAGCATTTCTTCAACTTCAAAGGGCTTGGTAAGGTAGTCATCAGCTCCAGCATTGAAGCCTTCTACCTTATCTTGTGTTTGGCTTAAAGCCGTCAACATTAACACAGGAATTTCAGCGGTGCGCTCGTCCCGACGCAGCCGTTGGCAAACAGTAAATCCATCTACCCTGGGCAACATCAAATCGAGCATGATCAAGTCTGGTTGTAGCTGGAGAGCTAGCGCTTGACCTTTTATTCCATCTTCCGCTTGACTAACATCGTAGCCAGCCATTTCCAAGTTGACGGCAACGAGTTCTGAAATTGCTGGGTCATCGTCTATGACAAGAATCCTCGGCATTCTTAAAAAATTATTACTACTTATTAAGGATAAATAAGAACCTTTGGTAGATACAAAGATTTCTGTATTGATTATAAAAAAGATTTGAAATATAACATAAATCTTAAAATAAACAAGCTGAAGAAATCTCCCTCAATGTACACGAAAGACTCTATATGATGTGTTACGCTCCCTACAATCCGCCTTGGTTCCTACAAAATGGTATAGCAATGACTGTATACACCGCTTTGTGGGGAATTCGTTATTGGGAAAGTACAATTAAAAATCCCGAGCCGCAATATCATAAAACAGTTTTGACTGGTGGGCAAGATGTACCAATTTTTTGTTGGGTAGCGATACCAAAAAATGCTCATAGTACGATTATTGGCACTTATGGTATTACAGGAGAGTTAGGTACGCAATGGTTTTTAAGAATTCTCGGACGTAAAGCTTACGCCGAAGGATATGCTGTGGTGTTATTTGATTGGCGCGCTCATGGCAAAACAGCTGATTTGTCACCAACTTTGATGTCCGATGGGTTGTATGAGGGGGAAGATTTCGTCCGTCTAGCCGCGGCGGCTGCGGCAATGGGATGTCCAAAGAACTTTTGGTTTGTGGGGTTTTCCTTAGGGGGACAATTGGCGCTGTGGGGTTTAAAAGCTGCTATGGAGTTAAGTAGTAGGGATCAAGATTTAGGAATCACAGCCAGTCATATTGGCGGTGCTGCGGTTATTTGCCCAAATTTGGATTCTACACGATCGCTAGCTTATTTACTTCAATATCCCTTTGGTAGGTATTTAGAGGCTAATATAGCCCGAAAATTAGAACAACTGGCATGGCAGATCCATGATGCTCATCCTGGTAGCCTCGATCCAGCAGCGATTAAACGGGCAAAGAGCATCTGGAATTTTGATCGGGAACTGGTAATTGAAAAATTAGGTTTTTCTTCTGTGGAAGCTTATTACCAAGCTAGTAGTCCTTTGCAGTTTCTACCACATCTCTCAAAACCCACATTGATTATCTATGCGGCTGATGACCCATTTTTTGACCCAGAAATTATTCCTGATTTAGAAGCTGCTTGTACTAACAATTCAATGATAGATTTGATGCTCACCCGCTACGGTGGACATATTGGCTACCTGAATAGTGCCAAAGGTCAGCTTCAAGCCCAAGATTCAGACCCTTGGTGGGCTTGGAATAGGGTTTTGCAGTGGATTGAGCAGCAGAGGAAAGAATAGAGATTATTTTAAAACCAAAATTTTGAAGTTAGTGAACTTAAAACAAAAAATATATAGCAGATTGCAAGTTGGTGAGGTACAGATAATTGTAAGGGCATGTCCCGAAGCGCGTACCTCATTTGCCTGAAATACTCTGTATCAAGTTATACCACCATCTCATGCAGCAGTCAACTCAAGACAATAACCGCGATTTTCTCCGCCAGATTGTCACCCTAGTTGCAATTATTGGCGCTTTTGTAGTGAACGTATTATCAAATATTTTTCCGATGAATGGGCTGAGTATTGGGCAAATTTCCAATACTTTGTTCAAAAATGTCTTGATTATCCCTGCCAACTATGCATTTGCGATTTGGGGATTGATTTATCTTGGTTTATTTGCTTTTGGTATTTACCAATTTTTACCCAGCCAGAAATATGATTCTGATTTACGCAATACAGGATATTTCTTAGTTATTGCCTCTATTGCTCAAAGTATTTGGGTATACCTATTTCTATCTAGGCTGTTTGTCTTTTCTGTTGTAGCAATGTTGTTGATTTTGCTACCTCTAATTGTCATATATCTGCGATTAGATATTGGTAACCAACTTGCACCTAGACAAAAAAAGTGGTTTATCTACCGACCTATTAGCATTTATCTCAGTTGGATTAGTGTAGCAACTATTGTTAATGTTGCCTGTGCTTTATATTTTCAAAGTTGGAATGGTTGGGGTATTTCTGGGGAAATTTGGACTGCGATTTTGTTGTTCATAGCAACTGTAATTGCTGTAGTTATTGTTATGCAACGCCAAGACATTGCTTATACTGGAGTCACGGTATGGGCAATCTTGGCGATCGCTATCAAGCACTGGAATAATCCTCTACTTAGAAATGTGGCTTTAGCTTTGATAATTGCCCTTGTTTTGATTACTATATTTAAGATTAGCCGTAATTAAAGACAGGTGTATAAATGGGGCATAATTTTAATAGTTTTGTAGGATGAGCATCTTGCTAGCAATTTGTATTTATAAGCCAGGTAAGATGCACAACACAATAATTATCTATAAATTCAGCAATGCCGAATTTTAATTAAACAGGTTGAGATACTGAACTGTAATATTTAGGTGCTGAAGCAAATTATTCTGTAACTAAATCCTTGCGTAGAAAAGTTTATACCAATTCAAATAATGTTGGCAATACATCAATATATTCTAGAGGGCAAGGCAATGCCTTGCCCCTACAATCTGTCGCATTTTTGCAAATTGGTATCATTACAGATGTAGTATTAAATTTAATCTATTATTTTATTATCCTTATTGTTTTCTTAACCAGTCAGTGAATATATTGTTCAGACTAGTTAAGTTGGGTATATTTTAACTATTTGTTTTATCTAACTTATATTTTTCTTAATCTTGCACAGACAATATGATTAGCGATAAGGCAATCATCACGATTTAGATGCATTGCCTATATCAAGACAAAGTTTTACAGGGAATTAGTTTAGTGATATCTCAATTATGGTGACTTTAGTAGATAAGTTTCTAGAGTTAATTGCTACGTTCAATAAATGACATATTTGAACTTAAAAACTATTAGCTTTGGCTCTGAAACATATTCAAGTTAGTAGCTTGAATATGAATAATGCTAGTCAGTTTTTTGTGCTTAATTAAACGATTTTCCGGATAGGAGAAAGGGTGCATCAACCTTTTCTAGATATTACTTATTGAATCAGTAAATCTTGCAATCATAAATTGAGGAAATTCATGGCTAATACACCATTCGATACAACTCAACCTGCTCAAGTGAAGGGTTTGGGCGGTTATACCGTTAACCCAATTTTTACTGTTGGTGAAACCATAGATGGTTATACTCCACCAGGAATTCTCGATGGTGCAGGTGCTTATAAACTGAATGACACCACGGTTCGAGTACTGGTTAACCACGAAGTAGCTAACAATGTGGGCTATGCTTACACCCTCAAAAGTGGTGCTTCTTTACCGGGTGCGCGCATTAGCTATTTTGATATTGATAAGCGCACTCTGCAAATAGTTGATTCTGGTCTAGCTTTTGACACAATTTACAACCGCGCAGGGAAGGTTGTAGAGAAGGCTGCTGACTTAGAATTTGCAGGTCTGAACCGCTTTTGTTCCGCACAATTGGTAGAAGCTAATCAGTTTGGCGCTGGTTTGGGATTTAGCGATCGCATTTATTTTACTGGCGAAGAAACCGATGGTGGTACCCAGTTTGCCCTAGATACTGCTACTAATTCACTCTGGGCTGTACCTTGGATGGGTCGGGCGGCTTGGGAAAATGTCACTGAGCTGAACACAGGCCGCACTGATAAAGTAGCTTTATTAGTCGGTGACGATCGCGGCCCGGCTCCCTTAATTCTGTATGTTGGCGATAAGAATGCTAAGGGTGACGGTAGCTTTCTAGATCGCAATGGACTAGCTCAAGGAAAACTATACGTTTGGGTAGCTGACGATCCAGCAGATGTTTCTGACCCGATTGAAGCAGATGCAAGAGACTTTCAAGGTAGTGGAAAAAGTCGCGCTGGTAAGTTTGTGGAGATTGACTACTACCGCCCTGACTTAGCAGATACCGCTAAAGATGGTGCAGATGCAGATACCAGTATCCAAAATGAACTGGGTTATGATGCTCAAGGTTTTGCTACCCAAGCTCAACAAGATGCGCTGGCTAAGGAAGTCAAAGCTTTCTTATTCTCTCGTCCGGAAGATGTCGCCACTAACCCGGCTGATGGGACTCAAGCAGTATTGGCTTCTACTGGTCGTACAGGTTTATTTAATGATGTTGATACCTGGGGTACAACCTACAAAGTTGATGTTGATTTCGGTAGCAACCAAATCACAGCTAAAATCGATATCCTCTATGACGGGAATGATCCAGGTAACAAAGATTTCGGTTTGCGTAGCCCCGACAACCTAGACTGGGCTGATAATGGCAAAATCTATATCCAAGAAGACCGCGCCATTGGTGCAGACTTATTTGGTGCAACTTCAAAACAAGAAGCCTCAATCTGGCGCATTGACCCCGCAGCTACTAACCCAGCCGCAACCGCAACCCGTGTCGCGCAAATTGATCGTTCTGCTGTACCCTCCGGTCAAACCGACTCTAGTCCCACAGATTTGGGTAACTGGGAATCCTCTGGTATCCTTGATGTTTCTACACTGTTTGACTACGATCCCGGCGAACTACTACTTTTTGATGTGCAAGCGCACAGCCTTCGGGATGGTGCAATTATTAATGTTCCTGGTGTCGATACCAATAAAAATGGCAAGATTGAGCGTGAAGATAACCTGGTAGAAGGCGGTCAACTAGCTTTCCTGATTGCTCCTAATGCTGTTCCTAAAGTTGAGTTAGTGGGGTTTGCTTCTCTCCCTGCTGATACCTTCGCGGAAGGCCCGGCTTCTGGTAAGGGAATTTCTGCCAATGGGAGAACCGGGCCTTTCCCAGGACAACCAGTACAAGGTTTGAGTGGCGTACAATTCGCTAACAATAACTCTTTCTACTTCCTTTCAGACAATGGTTACGGCGCTAAAGATAACAGTGCAGACTTCTTGCTGCGTATCCAACGTCTAGACCCGAATTTTAAGGGAGCGGAAAATGGCGATGGTAGCGTCAAGTTTTTAGACTTCATCCAACTTTCTGACCCAGATAAAAAGGTTCCTTTCAAAATTACTAATGAAGGAACTACAGAAAGACTGCTAACTGGTGCAGACTTTGATGTTGAGTCATTGATTGTTGATCAAGATGGTAGTTTCTGGATTGGAGAAGAGTTTGGCCCCTACCTGCTACATTTTGACAGCACTGGTAAGTTATTAGAAGCTCCCATTGCGACACCCGACGAATTCAAGACTCTAGATGGGAAAGCACCAAAAGTTTTAGGCCATAGAGGTGCAAGCGGCTTTCGTCCAGAGCATACCCTGGAGTCATATAAACTAGCTATTGAGCAAGGCGCTGACTTTATTGAGCCTGACTTAGTAGTGACTAAAGATGGTGTGTTAATTGCTCGTCATGAACCTGCTTTAGCAATTTTGAATGCTGATGGCACTTTAAATACTGGCAATACCACCACCAATGTAGCTGAGATTGCCAAATTTAGCGATCGCAAGAAAACAGTCACCCTAGATGGTACCCAAATTACAGGTTGGTTTGCTGAAGATTTCACTTTAGCGGAAATCAAAGAATTAAAAGCAATTGAGCGTCTATCTTTCCGCGATCAATCCTACAACGGTCAATTGGAAATTCCTACCTTAAAGGAAATCATTGACTTAGTTAAGGATGTGGAAGCTAAGACTGGTAAAAAGATTGGCATCTATCCAGAAACCAAACATCCAACTTACACTGCTAAAGAAGCTACCTATGTAGGCACTGACACCAAAATTAACCGGAATTTGGGTCAGATACTCATCGATACTTTGAAGGCAAATAACTTCACCGATCCTAACCGCATTTTCATCCAGTCTTTTGAAGTTGGCAACCTCAAAGAACTGCATGATGACATCATGCCTAAGGCTGGGGTAGATATCCCACTGATTCAACTTCTAGATGCAAGTGACATCGACATCAACGGTAAGTTGATTGAAAGTCAGCCTTATGACCTCAAAGTTAGTGGCGACAAACGCACATACGGCGATTTGCGAACCCCCGAAGGCTTGGCGGAAATAGCTAAATATGCTGATGGTATTGGCCCCTGGAAACGCATGATTGTTAGCGTCAAAGGTACTGATGCTAATGGTGATAGCAAAGCAGATGATGTCAATAAGGATGGGGTAGTTAATGATGCTGACAAAACAACTTTACCACCTACAACCTTAATACAAGACGCTCATCAAGCGGGGTTACAAGTTCACCCTTACACCTTCCGCAATGAAAGTCAGTATCTAGCAGCAGATTACAAAGGTAATCCTGAACTAGAGTTTCAACAGTTCATTCAACTAGGTGTTGATGCTTTCTTTACAGACTTCCCAATTACAGGGGATAAAGTTAGGGATCTATTGAGCGATCCTCAGAATAATTTAGTACGCTCTCCCCAAAACCCCGATGTTCTCTCAGGAAAAGCTTTTGCCAACTTAGGCGGCTCTAAAGGCTTTGAAGGTGGTACAATCAACGCCAGCCAAACCAAGCTCTATATGCTGTTAGAGGGAACAGTTCAGGGCGATCCCACTGGTGCATTGCGGATTAACGAATTTGACATTGCTAGCCGCAAGTACACAGGTAAAGAACTCTACTACAAACTAAATAATCCAGCAAATGCGATCGGGGATTTCACAGTTATTAATGACAATGAATACCTGGTCATTGAGCGGGATAATAACCAGGGAGCAGCAGCTAAATTCAAGCGGATCTATAAAGTAGACTTGTCTAAAACTGATGCTCAAGGCTATGTCGAAAAAGTAGAAGTTGCAGACCTGTTAAATATCCAAGACCCTAACGACCTGAATGGAGATGGTAAAAAAACCTTTGACTTCCCATTCCAAACTATTGAAGATGTCTTAGTGATTGACAAAAATACCATTTTGGTAGCTAACGACAACAACTATCCCTTCTCTACAGGTCGTCCTGGGAACGATCCCAAAAATCCCATCATTGACAATAACGAAATTCTACTGCTGAAGTTGGATAAGCCGCTGAATTTGGCTCCTGGTGTAGGTCAGCCAAAAGCTGAAGAAATCAAGTTTGGTTCTAGCAACAGCGATGAGATTACCACCCAACCGAATCAAACCTTATTCACAGGTGATGGCGCGGATATTGTCACTGCCAACAAAGATAATAAAATCTTTACTGGCAATGGTGATGACATTGTCTTTACTGGTAGCGACGCTTCTATCTCTACTGGAGATGGTGATGATCAAGTTTTTGTCGGTGTCACTGGCCCTGCTAGCAACATCAACGCTAATAGTGGTGCTGGTAACGATGAAATTACAGTAGTAGAAGCCAAGGGTACTAATAACCTGTTTGGTGCTGCTGGTGCTGATACCCTCAAAGTGGTGGAAGGTTCTAGTCAATTGCTGTTTGGTGGTTCTGGTAACGACACCATCACCAGTAACGGTAAAAATAACCGCCTCTATGGTGGTTCCGGCGATGACAAACTTTTCTCTAATAGCAATGACACCATAGTTGGTGGCGATGGCGATGATGTGTTATTTGCTGGTGCTGGCGGTGGTAACCGCTTGACTGGTGGCGCTGGTGCTGACCAATTCTGGATTGCTAATGGTAGTCTACCTACTAGCAAGAACATTGCTACTGACTTTACCGCAGGAATTGATGTGATTGGATTGGGTGGTATTACACAAGCCAGTAAGTTCAGTGACCTAACGCTGTTACAACAAGGTAGCGATACTTTGGTGAAAGTAGGAAGTTCTGAGTTAGTTTCTTTACTAGGAACTACAGCAAACAGTCTCACAGCCAATAACTTCGTTTTCTCTGCTAGTGTGGTTTAATTTGCAAATGCAAATTAGGAGAGAAAATTAGTTAGCAGTCATCTAATCTGTAATTTTTTTTTCAGGCGAGGGAATACTACTTCCTCGCCATTTTCTATTTTATTAATCTCGTCTTTATCTTCAAGAAACTTCAAGAAATTGTTAACGTTAACTTGTTGATAACCTTTCTTAAACTTTGAGCTATTATTTTTGGTATTTAGTAACTAAAATTACCCCATATTATTTGTCCACATTAATTTAGAAGATTCCAGAAAATCATAATCCAAATTTTTTAATGGATAGGCATTTTATCCTGTATATGAATATGTGCTGTGCAGCTTTATTCACCAAATGGATTATTTCTGGAAAAGCCTTGAATGTGGATTGAAAGCATTTTGTCGCCAATTACTACTTAAGTCTGGCTATCTAGTCAAAAAGTTGAAATTTGACATCGGGAGCTAGGAGTAATTAATAACTTAGTCCTATCAAGGTGTGTTACTAAAATTCTGAGCAAACAGGGATATAAAAGCCAAAAATCTGCATTTATCTCTGGCTATTACCCTAATTTGATGGAAAAATACACACAAAACATTGCTAGCTGATGTTGGCAATTAAATTTACTATGAAACCTCACTAGGACTATAGTTAGCTACCCAATCTCCTGATGAATTGCAAAAACAAATACTTAAGGAGTATGAGGCATGGCTGATACAAACAGCAACGGTAGAAATGTGATTATTTTTGTTGCTGATGGTTTACGAAATGGTTCTGTAAACGCTACTGATACACCAACTTTATATAGCATCCGTCAGCAGGGAGTTAATTTTACTAACAGTCATTCCCTATTCCCTACATTTACCACTCCGAATGCTTCTGCGATCGCAACTGGACATTACCTCGGTGATACGGGTGATTTCAGCAACACTGTATATACTGGTTATCCAGTAATGAACTCCAATGGTAGTGTTACACCATTTATTGAAAACGATCCGATCCTTGCTGATCTCAATGCCAATTCTAATCTTGCCGATCCAGATACCAGTTTCAGCAAAAATAACTTCCTGACAGAAGAATCACTTCTAGCTTATGCCCGTGCTAGTGGGTATTCTACAGCGGCGATTGGTAAGCTTGGGCCAGTAGCAATTCAAGATGTTACTCAAAATAGCCGTACTGGTGGAACTACAACTCCGAATATTACGCCTGAGACTGTCATCATCGATGACAGCACATATATCAACAGCATTGCTAACGCTACAAATCCACCTGTTAACAGTGTTGGTTCACAAAGTGCAATTCCATTGAGCCAAGCGATCGCAACTGACCTGAATAATGCGGGTTTGATTGGTCAAAATGTCCCCGGTACAACCACTGTAGCCACTACTATCGGTAGCATCAGAAGCAATCAGCCTGCGGGGAGCTTAACAACAGCCGGAACCCTGAATCCTAATGCTCAACAACAGCAATACTTTGCAGACGCTACTACCAAAGCTGTCCTACCTCAGTTTGTGGCTGACATTGCTAGCAAAAATTCCCCAGGATTTGCCCTAGTTTATTGGTCTAGAGATCCTGATGGTACTCAACACAACAATGGTGATGCCTTTAACCCTGCTGATCCTGGCAACAACTCCCTCACCATTGGTATCAATGGCCCTACTTCCAAGAAGGGTATTCAAGATGCTGATGCCAACTTAAAGCAGATTATTGATTATTTGAAGGCGACACCAGACCCGGCAAATCCTGGTCATACGCTCTACGAAAATACAGATATTTTTGTGACAGCCGACCACGGGTTTTCGACAATCAGTAAGCAGGCTGTAGGGGTAAAATTTGATGCCGCAGGTACACCAACCTACATCAACACAACTAGCTATGCTGCATCCTTGAGCTATTACACAGTAGATGCTACTACTGGTGCGAAGACTCCGACTGTTCACGCTGGATTTTTACCCCCTGGTTTTGTAGCGATCGACCTCGCCCATGACCTTGGCGCGACTCTCTACGATCCTAATAAACCCACAGCCCCTGTTACTACCGCTAATATCAATAATATTCAGTACAGCGTAGTTGACCCAACCGCAGGTCAAAACCCTCTCAGCGGTAATGGTGTTATTGGTGGTAGTGGCAAGGTTGTCAATGGTGTAATTGACCCTAATACCCAAGTCGTAGTTGCTGCGAACGGTGGCTCAGATTTGCTGTATGTTCCCAGCAAGGATAAGGCCTTAGTGGCTAAGATGGTTTCGTTCTTGGCACAAAAAGATTACATCAGTGGTATTTTTACTGATGATACTTTTGGTGATATTCCTGGGGCACTCAAACTTAGCACTATTGGGTTGGTAGGTACTTCAGAACTTCCTACTCCTTCGATTGTCATTAACTTCAAAACCTTTAGCACCAACCCGAATAATCCTAACGATCCTCAAGCGCAAGTAGAAGTTGCTGACACGACTCTCCAGCAAGGACAAGGGATGCATGGCAGCTTTGGTCGCGGTGATACTTTCAATAATATGGAAGCGATCGGCCCTGACTTTAAAGCGAGTTATGTAGATTCTGCGCCTGTGAGTAATGCTGATGTTGCACCCACACTAGCTAAAATTCTGGGTTTCAATATTCCTAGCATTGGCGATTTAAAAGGACGCGCAATTACAGAAGCATTGGTAGGCGGGCCTGATACAGTTGCCTATACTACAGGAACTTCAATTTCTGACGCGGCTGCTAACGGTCAAACAACAATCCTGAATTATCAAACTGTAGGTAATACTCAGTACTTTACAGCCGCAGGATTTAGCGATCGCACTGTGGGACTTCAGGGACTACCACCAGATATTCAATTTGGTTCTAGCAACAGCGATAATATCACTGCTAAACCAGGACAAATATTATTCACAGGTGATGGCGCAGATACGGTAGATTCCACTAAAAACAACATCATCATTGCTGGAAATGGTGATGATACTGTGTTTGCGGGTAGTAATTCTTATATATCTACTGGAAATGGTGACGATCAAGTTTATGTCGGTGTGACTGGCCCTGCTAGCAATACCAACGCTGATGGTGGTGCTGGTAACGACGAACTCACAGTAGTCGAAGCCAATGGTAGCAATAACCTATTTGGTTCTGCTGGTGCTGATACCCTCAAAGTTGTCGAAGGTTCTGGTCAATTGCTGTTTGGTGGTTCCGGTAACGACACCATTACCAGTAACGGTAAAAATAACCGCCTCTATGGTGGTTCCGGCGATGACAAACTCTTTTCCAATACCAATGACATCATAGTTGGTGGCGATGGTGATGATGTGTTATTTGCTGGTGCTGGTGGTGGTAACCGCCTGACTGGTGGCGCTGATGCAGATCAATTCTGGATTGCTAATGGTAGTCTACCTACTAGCAAGAACATTGTTACTGACTTTACCCCAGGAGTTGATGTGATTGGGTTGGGTGGTATTACACAAGCTAGTAAGTTCAGTGACTTGACGTTGTTACAACAAGGTAGTGATACTTTGGTGAAAGTCGGTAGTTCAGAATTAGTTTATTTAATAGGAACTACAGCAAATACTCTTACAGCAAATAACTTTGTGTTTGCTGCTAGTGTGGTTTAATTTGCATCTGCAAATCAAGAGAAAAAAATAGCTAGAATTTATCTAAGCTGTACTTCTTTTTTCCTAGCGAGGGAATACTACTCCCTCGCCTTTTCATGTTTTATTAACCTCATCTTAATATGAAAAAAATTGAACAGTTGTCTATCAATAATTACTTGATAGAGATGAAAGGTTAAGGAATAATTAACTGCCACTAATTTTTTAGATAATGTCACAGGTCTATGCTGTAGATTGAATATCTTTTGAGATTGTCGGTTTGCCAAAACTAGAATTTTCTCGGCTTAACTTTTTGATAACCTTTCTTAAAGATTAGATACTCGAATTACCTCTTGCAGTGATTTGCTGTTTTCCTCTTTGCTCACTGGGGATGGTTTTGCGATCGCCTGCAACGGTAAACATCTCAATCAACGTCGGGTAAGGCTGCTGCTTAGGTTGTTTGGAGTGGCGATATCATCAATATTGCTATTTGACTATAAAAGCATTTAAGTAGAAGTATTAAATGTTATGTCGCTTTCACCGTTAGCTATTGATACTTTGTAGAAAGTAGAAAATACTGAGTTATCTTCATTCCCAGAAATGATATTCAACCCCCTGGCAGCAAATAACCTTACATTAATAGCTTAAAATTTGTTACAAAAAAAATTAATTAAGTTGTAATAATATCACCCAGAAGTGAGGGTATCAGTTTCTCAGCTTTTGGATCGATTAATAATTAAATTTTATGAATACAACACATTACTGAGTCAACCCGCATAAATCCTATCTAGCAACAGCTTTAGCTGCATAATTGAACAATATCAAGCCTAAATTATCAAATTATCACAGGATCTATAATGGAATTTCTAAGTATGCTAATGTATCGTTTTTAGACGAGTTGTAGCGTCTATGTGATGGTCAACATTAGCTAAATAGAGGTGATAAAATAAACCTGTTTTCCTAAAATACACCTAAGTAAAAATATAATCATGATTATTAACGGTACTGCTAATCCAGATGAGTTATTTGGCAATATTAATGACCAAGTATTTGGCCTTGAAGGAAATGACACATTAGATGCTGAGGCTGGGCAAGGGAGTAATACCCTTGATGGTGGGCCTGGTAACGATAAACTTTATGGAAACACTAAAGACACTCTCAAAGGTGGTGCTGGCAAAGACAGCTTATATGCTGTTGGGATTGGAGGCTCAAATAGCCTGGATGGGGGAGATGACAACGATGAGCTGTTTATCGTGGAGGGCAATAATAATACACTGGAGGGTGCCCTTGGAGACGATCAACTGTGGATCATTGAGGGTAGTCTTAACTTTCTCCGAGGAGGCGATGGTAATGATTCCCTCTATGCTGGTAAAAAGGGTGGCAAATTTACAGGCGGTGCGGGCAATGATATCTTTGACCTGACTAGTCAAGGTGTTCCCGATGTTCCTGTAGAAGTCTTGGACTTTACCAAGGGTGAAGATAAAATCCAGATTACCACCATCCCCGAAGTTAAGAGTTTTCAAGACTTAAAAATAGAGCAGATTTTAGTAAATGGGCAACCAGGCCCAGATACGGTAATTAGAGCCACAATCAATGGTGCATTAAAAGATTTAGGCATTTTAAGAAATGTCCAAGCCAACACTCTCACCGCCGATGACTTTGATTTATCCGTAGCGATTTTCTCGATTACTAATGCTTCAGCTGGAGAAGGAAATGCGATCGCTTTCACTGTAACTCGCTTTGCAGGTGCACAACTTGAGCAAAGCGTGACTGTATCTACATCGAAAAAAACAGGGGATACAGCCAGTGACACAGACTTTAAAGCGAAAACTGAAACCCTCACCTTTAAAACAGGAGAAACCCAAAAAACCTTTACAGTTGAGACAATACAGGACTCATTGGTAGAAAAAGATGAGACTTTCACCGTAACTTTAAGCAATCCCACCAATCAAGCCATCGTCAGTTCTACTCAAGGTACAGCCCAAGGAACCATTATCGATGACGATAAAAAATCTTTAGAGTGTACTACTGATGGTGATGTCTTCACCATCAGAGGCGAGAGTGATAAAGCCAGATTGAAAGTCAATCTCACAGGCTACAATTCTAAATCTGTCAACGAACTGGGAGTATTTGTTGTTGACGATACTCAAGGGAGAATTAACGGAATTGCGCCAGGTGCCGCAGGTTATGCTGAAGCCGCTTTAGCTCGTGCAAAAGTAATTTTCTCTGCGATCGCCAATCGTCCCAATGGCTTTAATATCAATAGCATCAAGAGCTTACTAGAATTTAGTTCTGGAGAGAATATCAGATTCTATTTAGTAAAAAATGGCACCATTGATGGTGTAAAGAATGGTAAAAATTCGATTGCAGATATACTATTTTCTGGTAGTACAACCCAAAAAATTACAGACTTAGGCTCTAATAGTTTTTCTCTGGCTTGGCAAGATGGTTCTGGTAGTAGCACTACTAGTTTCCAAGATTTGATTGTCCAGATTCAAACCACAAATGAATCCCTATCTTTAGGTACAAGTCAGCAAAGCCAGTCTCAAGGTGAATGTATTGATTTACGCAGTGTCACCCAACAAGTAAAAGCCAGCTTTGAACTGCATCGAGAAGCTAAATTCAATAACTATATTGGTTTCTTTAAAGCAGTTGATGAGAAAGGTGGTATTGACACCAATGGCGACGGTAAAGCAGATTTACTACCCGGACAAACTGGTTATACTCAAGCTGCTATTGGTGGTAGAGTTGGAGGCATTGACTTAACAGTTGATAACCAAGGTACAGCAACTTTTAACGGCAGTTTTCAAGGTGGTTCTGTCTTTGTACCATTTATTATTGTAGATGGCAAAATTGACGCATTTTTAGATAATAATGCCAATAACGATCCAGCTATTTACTTCCCGTTCTTGGGTGCTAACTCTGATAAAGTTGACCATATTCGCCTATTAGGAAATAACACCTTTGGCTTTGAAGATTTAGCCAACGGCGGCGATATGGATTATAACGATGTCATCGTCAAAGTTGATTTGACTATTGCGTAGTAACGTTTCTAAAACTACTGGGTGGCGGGCAATTTGCCCGCCATATTTATATATCAATACAGTTCAGTTAGCGTCAAAAACCTGATTTGCCGTAGGTTGGGTTGAGGAACGAAACCCAACATTTTCGGCGCTTTGTTGGGTTTCACTTCGTTCAACCCAACCTACATTTATCTGCCTTCTTCAACCTTAACTGAACCGTGGGCAAAGCAATGTAAACTACATCAATTTCGCCACTTCTTAAGCAATTGTCGTACTCTTCGTAAGAGAAAGCTTTGACTCCATATTGTTTACCTAGTTCGTCACTCTTAACTTGGTCTTCAGAAAATAATACCACTAATTGCGAATTTTCAGTTTGAGCAAAAGCAGGTAGCACAGTTTCTTGAGCAATCCAACCTAGTCCTATAACTGCGTAACGAATTTTGGGCTTCCCATTTGTAGCTGTCATTTACCAATCTCCTGATAGATTACTGAGCTTTAAACAATTGCTACTTGATAGCGATGTTGATAGGTTGGGCACTAGCTACAAAGTCAAAATCAAGATGAGCAAACAACATTCTTTCATCTACAGTTATTGAGTATGCTGTCAGATATTTCCTATAAGCAAAGAAGTCCAAACTGATTTCTACCCTGACAATGTTGCAAAGGTTTGATCATTTGGAGTAGGTTTTGCCCAGCTGGAATTTTCTACATCACTAAAAAGTTGTCACTTATTTTAAAGTTAAAAATTTACAGTCTTAGCTCCATCCTCCTACCGATTGATTCAGGTAGCTGCTACCATTTGGGATTTTACTGTGAGATTATCAATGATGTTCTGCGCTAGCATAAACTGCAATCTATGTATTGCATTTATTTTTATCAATATTAATAAAATTTTGTCAGTATAAATAACCAGATTGTTGTTAATTAGTGAAAAAATTAGTCTCTAGATGGATGCTCGAATATCTAAGGGGCTGAAGATATATAATTCTTCATTCATTAGAATTATAAAAATAGAAATCTCACAATACAGGAGTTGATATGACTTTACCAATTAAAGAAATTATATTAGCGCCAGGAGAAGGTAATCACTTAATCATTGGTGACAGCCAAGTGACCTTCAAAGTTATTGGGACTGATACTAACGGTCACTTGGGATTGTTTGAAAACTTGATACAACCTGGGGGAACCGCACCCATATTGCATATTCATCGCCAGATGGAAGAAATGTTTTATGTTTTAGAAGGAGAAGTAGAAATTATAGTTGGTGAGCAAACAATACAGGGTCTACCAGGAGCTTTTGTATTAGTTCCTCCAGGAACTCCTCATACATTTAGCAATCCAGGAAGCAGACCTGCGAAGTTATTAATTATGTTTTGTCCCGCAGGAGAACGCGAAAAGTATTTTGAGGGTTTAGCTAAACTGCTTAAGGAGGGACAACCAACGGATAAAGATGCTCTCCTACAATTGATGCGACAATTTGACCAAGAGCCAGTAGAGAGTTAATACTAATTCAAAATTTAAAATTCAAAATTAGGAAAGCCAGATGTTCTTGGGTTTGGAAGTTTACATCTGTTGCTGAAGTTTTTGAAAAAATTTTAGTAAGCCGTAACGCACGAAAAGCTTTGGGTTTGATGCGTTACGCTATCGCTAACGCATCCTACGTACGCGATTTTAAAACTAAAATATGAGTCCTATAGTAAATAGTTAAACACTAATTGCGATCGCCAGTATTCAAAATCTTCAAAATCGCATTCACAATGATTTCAGGTTGGTCTATCCAAACAAAATGTCCGCTTTTCTCAGCCTGAATTTGTACGCAATTTGTAGATAAATTGAGGATTTCGCTATGCATCTGCTCTCTTAATTTATTAGCAGCCTTGATAGGTAGAAATATAGCCCAAAGAGAAGGATGGAAAAAAGTCTTGGCTTTAATACTAACTATGGGTAAAGCATCAAAGTAATTAGCTAGTTCAACCTGGCGGCTACTAATATCTAAATTTAATATTTCTCGACTCATCGTTATCCAGTGCTTGGGACGGCAGAAAGAACGCTTGACTGGTTTTAAAATCAATTTAGGAAATTTAATTAACTCGCGTTTGATTAACTCAAATACCCCCATGACTTTGAGTAATCGCACAATACCCAGAATGGAACCAATAAAGGACATCACAAATCCTGATAAAAAAAACAGTTTCAACAACTGTAAAGGGATGGGCATTTTCAGCATCGCGGTTTCGTGAAGTCCATCGGTAAGCACCATTCCCATAACTTTTTCGGGAAAGTATTGTGCATACAGCCGCACGTTGTAGCTACCGAAAGAATTTCCCACCAAAATATAGGGTGGCTGAATATTTGCTTGAGTCAGCAGATAATCCAGTTCTGCAACTATTTGGGCACTAGTGCGCGGATATGGACTATGATCGCTCCAACCGTATCCAGCGCGATCGTAGATGCAAACCCTTGTATGTTTGGCTATCTCTGGTAGCAGTAAATAACCTTCTAAACCGCCTAAACTGTGTTCTACGATCACTGTGGGGCCAGACTCGCCCGCAGTGTAAAGGTGCAAGCTATAACCACCCACATCAATCAGTTTACCTGGTGGAGGTTGACGATTTTCCATTAAGCAAGCGATCGCACCATAGCAAGTTGTAGCCAACAGCAAAATACTGTTGAAAGAGGATAACATTGTTTAAATATGTAGTCTTGTTAGTTCTTTAACCAGCGCCAATTATAACGGTTCCATTCGTAAATTCCTTGAATTTCATATTCAGTACCGTTATAGAAGCGGACGACACAATTGCTAACCCAATCATCGCCATTATTAGTTTCATCAACTTGCAAGACTACGCAGGAATACCATTCTCGCTTACAGGGGCCATCGTCTTGTACCCATTCCCATAAAGCATTGGAAATTTCAATGCGATCGCCTACTCTCAGCTTTAGTGCATCTTCACAATAAGTATATTTTTCAAAATGATATGGTTGAACGCGATTTAGCCACTGTACGCCATAGCGTTCGCGGATAAATTGTACTTCTCCAGAGTCTTTCTCGTGCAACCAATCGTTAAGTAATTTTGTTTTCCAAATTTTGTCTTCTGCTTCTTGTGTTCTCACAAACTGCAAAAATGCAGCCAATTCCTCTGAAGTCAGTTCATCCAAGGGATTAGCAATCTCTAACACCCCAAATTTAGAATTTCCTTGGATTTTCTCTACCACTTGCAGTAATATCTGTTTTTGCGTATCAGTGAGAGGACAGCTGGCTGCATCACAACTTTTAAAGGCTGCTTGCAAAGCTGCTTGAATCTCATCCGGAGTCATAAGTTAATAGCAAGTTAAGGGTTGTTTTCCCTAATTATTACAAAAGTGAAATGCAACTCTCCAATATCTTTGGTCAGGAAATTCAGGTAAGCTGGGGTTAAAAACAGTTTTAGTTACCAAGTCCTGAATTATTCAGTAGTGCAGAGTAGCCCTATAACTATGAGCGTTTAGCAATGCTCAACCCTTCAGGGTATGGAACTAGAAATGAGTACTAATGTGCTTTGTTTTACCTAATAGCCAACCCTACTGAAGTCATAAATTCTGTCTTTGGTATCAATGTTACGGAGATTTCGTTACAACTATTTTTAGATATGAAAAATAACAGCCGCATCACTTATTGGTTTCATTTGCTAGCTTTAGGTCAGCTAAACTACTCTTTGCTCAAGGAATTAATTGCACGCTTAGTAACTGTGTGGTTAAAACCAATTAAGGTAATATTTATTTCTTGCCTCTTGGGAGCTTTATTATTGGTGTTGACTCCCCCAGCTTTAGCGCTGACACAAATTAAATTATTCGATATTTCTTATCAGGATTGTCCGCCAGAATTAGCAGAAGGTGCTGTTATTAGTAGCGGTTCTGCGGCTGCTAACTGTTTTATTGTTACAGGCAAAGCCGAGAATGGTACTTATAAAACCGTCTACGATGCAGATATTTTTGGACGCATCTATGATGCTAACAACGACCCAGTGCTACAAAACCGCACGCGTTTGGGATCTATTGCCGAAATTCCCCCAGGTGTGAGCGATTTTGAATTAAGAATCTCTGTACCTGCAAATCAACCCACTCCATTAAAGCTGAAGCAGTTTAAGGCTGCTGGGTTTAGCGGTCAGGTGCGGAAATAAGGGATAGGGAATGGGGAACTCGGGGCCCCCTCTGGGGATAAAAAATTGGAGAGCAATTTTAGAGTTATTGTCCCTTGAGCGAGCCACAGGTAACGAAAATATTTTGTTGAATGCGATCGCCTGCGGACAACATTTTACCAATTACCCCATGCCCAATGCCCCAAGTATGCAAGAAAGTTGAGGCAAATGTCAAAATTGGGACTAAAGCCTCGTACAATTGATATCACTTATGCTTAACTCAGGAGAGTGTAGCCATGCCGATGGCGGTTGGCGTAATTGAAACTTTAGGTTTTCCTTCAGTCTTGGCAGCGGCAGATGCAATGGTTAAATCTGCGGCAGTCACACTAGTGTATTATGGGCAAGCGGAAAGCGCTCGCCTGTTGGTTGCAGTTCGGGGACAAGTTGCTGAAGTTAGAACAGCAGTGGAAGCAGGAATTGCTGCTGGAGAACAAGTAAAGGCTGGTACAGTTATCACCCATTACATCGTTCCCAATCCTCCAGAAAATGTGGAAACCATCCTTCCGATCCACTTTACTGAAGAATCTGAACCTTTCCGTATCTTCTAAACAAGTTCATCATAAAAATTTGTGGTTAAGCTTCGTACAATGTAACTTGTAGCGCCACATAAGTTAATTCATACAGGAGATTGTTAATGTCACTACAGGCAGTTGGAGCATTAGAAACTAAGGGTTTTCCTGCTGTTTTAGCCGCAGCCGATGCGATGGTAAAAGCCGGTCGAGTTACCCTTGTTGGTTATATCAGAGTAGGTAGCGCTCGTTTTACAGTCAATATTCGTGGCGATGTTTCTGAAGTTAAAACCGCGATGGCGGCTGGTGTGGAAGCAGCGGAAAATGTTTATGGTGGAACTTTGGAATCTTGGGTGATTATTCCTCGTCCCCATGAAAACGTTGAAACTGTTTTACCTATTGGTTATACAGAAGCAGTACAACAATATCGGGAATCTGTAGAAAACCCCATCATCAGAGGTAACGGGCGGTAAGGGATTGACAACTCAAAAAGTATCCTAACGCATTTAGGCAGGGGAGCCAGCGTCGTGGAGGGGTTTGTTTGCCGACTTGTACCCCTGCGCTTAAGCAAGCTACGCGTAGCGTCTCCGACAGGAGAGGCGACTGGCGTGACAGGGAGCAAGGGAAAGAAAGAGTCCTGTTAATTCCCAAAATTGGCATAATTGATTGTTTAGATGTCAAAGCGGCCTACACTTACAACTAGTGCAAGTGTAGGTACTTTCGTGATAGCTGCTGATAACAGAATTACCATTGAGGTGCTTTGGTGAGTAAATGGATGACTGATTGCTGTTCTATTGGTTGAGAAAACAGAAATCCTTGAGCAAATTCACAGTTTAAGCTTCTCAATTGGTCTAACTGTTCTCTAGTTTCCACACCTTCTGCGATCGTTCTCATGCCCATTGAGTCTGCAATCCCAATCATAGCCGGCACTAAACCCATGTCTTCTTGATTTTCCTGCATCCGTTTGACAAATGACTTGTCAATTTTTAGCGCACTCAGTGGAAAGCTATGCAGGTAACTTAAAGAAGAATAACCTGTACCAAAATCATCCATCACTAATTTAATGCGACGCTCTTGTAATTGCTGGAGAATTGTTTTCACAGCATGAATATTCTCCATAATTACGCTTTCTGTAATTTCTAGTTCTAAGTTCTCGGGATTGACTTTGGTTTCATAAAGAATTTCATCAATTTGAGCAATTAAGTTGGGTTGTGAAAACATCCGCGCACTTAAATTGACACTCATCGTAATGGGTTGGGTAATTTCTGGGTGATTTTCCCACAAATGTAATTGTTGGCAAGCTGATTGCAATACCCAGGTGTTGATATCACTAATCAAACCTGTTTCTTCTGCTACCGGAATAAAATCGGAAGGTGGAATTAGTCCCCGCTGGGGATGTTTCCACCGGACTAGGGCTTCAAAACCAGCGATTTTACCTGTATAGAGGGAAACTATGGGTTGATAGTAAACAATAAATTCTTGTCTAGCTACAGCTCTGCGTAAATCATTTTCTAGCTCTAAAAGTTGGATAGCTTCTTGATACATGATCGGGTCAAAAACGTGATACCTGGCTCTCCCTAAAGCCTTGGCCCGATACATGGCTGTGTCAGCATCGCGGAGTAAATATTCGGGAATATCGTATTCTTTATTACCCCAAGCAATGCCAATACTGGCATTCATAAATACTTCATATCTAGTCAGTTTAAATGGCAGTGATAGCTGCTGCAGAATATTTTCCGCAACTTCCAATACCATATTCATATTTGTGGGGTCTTCTAGCAAAATACCAAATTCATCACCACCCAATCTGGCCAGAGTATCATTTTCTCTTAACGATATTTTGAGGCGGTGAGCAATGGCTAATAGTAATTCATCTCCTACTAAATGACCTAAAGAATCATTGACAACTTTAAAGCGATCGCAGTCTAAATAAAGTAGAGCGAATTGATAATCAGAATTTTGTTTGGCTCTGTTTAAGGCTTTCTCTACGCGCCTAATAAATAAAACTCGGTTGGCTAAACCAGTTAGAGAATCGTGCAATGCTAAATCTAGCAGTTTACTTTGTAATTGTTGGCGCGAAGTAACTTCGTCTTGGAGCTTGTGTAATGCGTTCTCTAGCTCCCAAGTACGTTGTTTGACTCTTTCTTCAAGTTCAATGTTGAGCTTGATTATTTCTAGTTGTGCAGATCTGAGTGCCAGTTGATTTTGTACGCGAACTAATACTTCTTGCAATTCAAAAGGTTTAGTGATGTAATCTACACCTCCTACCTGAAAGGCTTTGATTTTATCGAAAACATCATCTAAGGCACTAATAAAAATTACCGGAATATTTGTAGTCATATCCCAGGCTTTCAAACGTTGACAGACTTCGTAGCCATCAACTTCTGGCATCATAATATCTAGTAATATCAAGTCTGGCAAGACTGTTTGGCAAGCAGTCAAAGCCATTTGCCAGTTCAAAGCTTTACGGACGTTATATCCTTCTCTAGTCAGGAGCGAGGATAAAACTCGGAGATTATCTGCCATATCATCAATGAGCAGGATATCTTTTTTGTCAGGTTCTAACCGCTCGTAGTTCATTCTGCGTTTGTTGTAAGTAATTCCATAATTTTTTCAAACTGATAGTTGTTAGCTAAATCCCGCAGCAGTTGAAAACAGGGGCTTTTTTCTGGGGGGATTTGCTCAAGCAACTGCAAAATCATGTCATCGCTACAGCTAGCTGCAGCATGACGTATATTAGCTAACCACTGCGGTGACATCTGTGATAAATGCCACATAAGTTCAGCTTCTGTGGAAAATATTTCTGTTGTTGGATTGATAACTGCTGTTTGTAAGCTATCTACTTGATTGATATATTCTACACCTAGATGTTCGCTGACTTTTTTGAGTAAGACTTCTTTGGTAAATGGTTTGCGAATAAAATCATCACAACCTGTTGAGAGGATGTTCTGTCGTTCTTCCTCAAAGGCACTAGCAGTCAAAGCAATAATAATAGTATTGCTATTGATGCCCAGAGGCATTGTGGAGCATTGGCAAGCTAGTTGCAAGAGTGGATTGAAATAATTTTTTTCTTGAGCTTTGATCACTCTTGTGGCTTCATAACCATCCATAACTGGCATCCGCATATCCATAAAAATCAGATGGGGTTGCCATTCCATCCATTGCGCGATCGCTTCTTGTCCGTTTGTCGCCTCCTTCACGACAAATCCTATGGATGTCAGTAATTTCACTAGTACCAGCCGATTATCTCTAGCATCGTCAACTACCAAAATGCGGTATTCTGGTTGACCTGGTGCTAAACCAACGATTTGGTCTTGACATTGTTGCTGTTTGACTTCGCTGGCTGAGGCGGGGTGAATTTGAATATCAAAGGTAAATTTACTACCCTCCCCTAAAGTACTAGTTACAGTAATATCGCCATCCATGAGTTGCACATATTTGCGGCTAATTGCCAAGCCTAGCCCTGTTCCCTGTTGGGAGTTTCTGCCAGTTTCGGTTTGCCCAAAGGCTTCAAATAATAAATCTATTTCTTGCGGTGCAATCCCAGGGCCAGTATCTTGAATTTCAAAAATTAACGATTGGCAAGATTGATGCTCGTTTTCTATTCCCCAATCTCCAGACTCCAGCCTGACGCGCAGTGTCACTATACCTTGTTGAGTAAACTTAATGGCATTACCCAAGAGATTGAGCAAGACCTGCCGCAGTTTGCTTTCATCTGTTTGCACATATTGGGGAATATTCGGCGCATATTCAAATACCAACTGTAAATCTTTGGCAGCAGCCCGGAAACGCAACATTTCTTCCAAGTTGCCTAAAAATCGAATAAAGTCAAAACTGTTGATATTCAAGGTCGTTTTGCCAGCTTCGATTTTCGACATCTCCAAAATGTCGTTAATTAAATTGAGGAGATGCTCGCCAGCACGATTGATAATGGCTAAATTTTCTTGATGTTCAGCCGATAAAGAACTGTCATGGCTCATGACTTGGGCAAATCCCAAAATAGCGTTCAGTGGGGTACGTAATTCATGGCTCATGTTAGCTAGAAATTGGCTTTTAGCACGGTTTGCCCGTTCAGCAGCGATTCTGCCTCTAGCGGCAATTTTTTGGGATTGAATCAGCTGTTTTTGGGTAGTTTGCAGCTTTTGAATTACCTTGAGCAGTTCTTGGGTACGTTTTTTGACTTGTGATTCTAACAGGCGATTGTATTCTGCTAATAATCTGTCGGCTTGTTTGCCTTGGGTAATATCAGTAGCAGTGGCGATCGCTAAATCAATCTGCTCTGATTCTCCCATGATGGGCATTGTTAAAGCCTCTGGTGCAATCATCTGTTGTGGTTGGGGAATTTCTAAATTATCTAAGTTGATACTTTCCCCTGGTAATGCTCTTAAACCAGACAGGCGTTCTCTAACAACCAGCCGCTTACCATCACCACTGCGGTTTTGCTGCTTAGTTTCAGCCAGATAAATCCGATAAATTTCTAATAATTGTTCAGCAGAAAATTCAGCTACCATTCCTTCAGCCAGCATTTGTTGACTAATGTAATTCATATGAGCATGATGAGCTATTTCTACTGGTGTGACTGCTAATAATTTACTAGGTTGAATCTGACTGTTCCCTAAGCTTTTATTTAAAAATCTCTGTTTTGCTTGCCAGGTAGTAATCGACCTTTGCAGTTGCTTTTCCATATAATTAAATGGGTAAGTCAGTATCCCGAGTTTTTTGACTGGAGAAATTTCTCCTGTTGGCTCCCAGATGCTGGAAGTAATTTTTTTGGTTGATTGATTTAATCGCAGAATTTGCTTGAGCAGCCAACGAGTAGTTAAAATACCTAATTGGGTAACCGCTAAAAAGGCGGCTATAGATAATAAAAAAGAAGTGTTGTTGTTAGCATTAATTTGTTGGATGACATCGGCTTCGGAAACTACTACGACAATCAACCAATCCAAGCCAATATCGTCGCGCCAATTTTTTACCTGTACAAAATAACGTCCTTGTGTGGTGGAAAAGCTAATCTGTTGTTTACCAACAATGAATCCTAGACTGCCAAAACGTTTGAGTAAATATTCTGTGGTCAATTTGATTAATTCATCTTGACTATCTACTGCTAATAACCGTTTTGCCTGACCTTGAATCATACTGTATGGTGGTTGATTTTTGGAGTCAGCTACTATTAGCCCAGAACGCTCCAAAATAAAGATTCTTCCTCCTTGCCCAACGTTTAAGTTACCTAAAAAATTTCTAATATGTGACAAAATTAAATCTATACCCACCACTCCTACTAGCTTATGAGTGTGATCGTAAAGTGGTGAACTCGAAGAGATAGATAAAACTTCTGGTTTCTTCTCCCATGCCGAAATTTGACTCCAGTATGGCTTCCCCAGATTCACTGCATTGATATACCAAGTTTCTAGGCGAGGATCGTAATTTTTGACTTCTTGAAGATGGGTATGATTTTTTTGGCTATCTGTGGCATAAACATACAGTTTACCAATACCCTTTTTTTGAGAAACCTCCTTAATCAAGAGTCTACCGTTATCTAGCCTTTGAACACCGATAAATTCACCTTTGGGGTTGGCAAATTTATTGTAATGAATATGAAAAAACTGCATTTGTTTCCCCAGGTAATTTTCGGTTGCTTCCACATCAGTATGCTTGAGCAAACCTACCTGCATCAAATCCCAGTTAACTTGGTTAATTTGCTGGGGAGTAATTAAGTGTTGTTCGAGGTGGTGTTCAATGCGATCGCAGATTTCCTTTTCTAACTGAATTGCCAGATCTTTTACCGCTTCTTGTCTACTATGCAACCACACATAGCCTATCAGTCCTACCGATCCACAAAATTGCAACACCAAAGGCACAATTAATATAGATTTGAAGGGCATCCTATTGATATAGGCCTGTTCAAATAAGCGGTTGAGAGATTTGACGTGATGAAGTTTAGATAACATTGTGGTGTAATTTGATCCCCATTGTTAACCTATGGGTCTTCTTGCCATATAAATTACAAGGAATATAAGCATTAGTACTACTCTTTTTAGGAAAAGTTATTATGCACTTAACCTAATTTTGTATAAAAGTAGATCGTACTAGTGTTTTTAATACTATAGTTTTGCCCGATGCGGTTCCTCCCCAATTAAATTTTTTCTGTGTGGTTATTACACTTGAATTTGGTGACTTTTCAGCGGCAATACATTAGCATTTTTTCTCTGGTGAACTACAAAATATACTTATAGTCATGCAGATGAGCATATATATTGGTTTAAATTTAACCAATAGACTACAGTATGGGGTTAAATCATGATTGTCACAATAGACACAATAACCCAAATAAAAGTTTGTCTTGTTTACCCGTGAAGTACTCAGTCTTTAAATCTTGGTTTTAGGCAAACAATCATACATATTCAATTACAAAACCGTGAAAATTACTAGATAAATTTTCGATTCAAAAGTAAAGAAATTTAGGAGATTTTTACTTTTTGATTTTCTTTTTTAAGAAAAATTAATTTTTCAACCTATAATTGTAACTTCATTACCAATTTGTAACATTGCTTTAAATGATGAAACAGAAGCAATAGTATTGACACTCAATTTATAAAAATGATTAAAGTGAGATATAGCTACCCAATCGGGTAAGGTTGCTTGTCGCTGTGTCACAAATATTTTTTGAAAGTTAGCATCAGCTACCCCAGAGTCAGGATTGCGTGTTGGTACTGCACAGCGTTGACAAGGCTGAATTCCCACAAAGTTAACGTTTCCTATCCGAAAAGATACTGTCGCATCACTTTGTGAACTAAATAATTGGTCTTCCCAAAAAGCTGGTACACCACCAATTTCTAGATTGGCGCGCATTCGGCGGCGCATTTGTTCTACAGTTACACCCGGAAACCAGGAAGCCACTGCCGTTAACGTTGCGGTACTAATTATCGTTGGCCCAAGACGCTCTGTATCATCAGGGAATCCTTGAACAGAATTTTGTTGTAATTTCACAGGGAACCCGAAAAAATCACTTAAAGTTGCTGCTAGCGCCTGTTTGTCTCCATCGAGATGAAATACTTGTTCTGATTGGCTTCCAGGTATTTGCAGAGATAGAGTTCTATGGGAGAGTGCAAATTTAGCTCGCAAAGAATGAATTTTGGCATGGCGTTTGCCATTAACGAAATTACCGCGCTCGTCAAAGAGGGCAAATTCACGGTCAAATTCTAGGGTACCGCTAGAGAGAACTCTAGCTTTCTCTACTTCCACACCATCAAAAGACTTAATCGGGTAGAGTAAAATTTTGGCTAAGTAGGGCATCATGGGGATTTTAGATTTTGGATTGTGTGACAAACATCCCGCCAGGAAACCAGTTCTAGGCGGGATAAACATCAATAGTTTTTGGTTTAGCGGGAAAAGGCGAAATGCAAACTAAGTGCGTTTGAGCCGATCCTTAAGCTAGAAAATGCAACTGAGCGATTACAGCATTAATCAGATGATGGGTAATGGGGAGGCTATCGACTACCATCGCTAAACACAACAGCATCATGTAAGAGATGGAATAGAGAAATAATTCTCTAGCAATTGTCCTGTCTTCTGGATTTTGCAATAAACGCCAAGCTTTGCGGATAAAGACATAGCCTAAACTAATTGCGATCGCAGCATACAAAATCCCACTAGCGTTTAAGGGATAAACCAATACTAGTGTTGTTGCGACCGTCGCCAGAGTGTAATACCAAATTTGCTTCACAGTTGCGGGATCGCCCACAACTAGAGGTAGCATCGGAATCCCGACTTTAGCGTATTCATCGCGAATCATCAAAGCTAAAGCCCAGAAGTGAGGCGGTGTCCACAGAAAGACGATCGCAAAAATTACCCAAGCCGGCCAGCCTACCGTACCTGTCACAGCCGCCCAACCTACTAACGCTGGAATTGCCCCAGCCGCACCACCAATCACAATATTGTTAGTGGTATGGCGTTTCAGCCAATGGGTATAAACTACAACATAGAAAACTATGCCAGAAAATGCTAGTAGGGCGGCTAGGAGGTTAGCAAAAACAGTCAGTAAAGTAAAAGAAATCACAGCCAGAGCGATCGCAAAAATTAAAGCGCCACGCGGCTGTACCTTACCGGAAGGCATAGGACGATGGCGTGTCCTCTCCATTTCGTAATCAATATCGCGATCGTAGATACAGTTAATTGTTTGGGCGCTAGCAGCAGCAAAAGTGCCACCAATCATAGTTACTAGCAACAACCAGATGTCTACTTGTCCCTTAGCGGCAATCCACATACTACCAGCGGTGGTAATTAAGAGCAACGGAATAATCCGGGGCTTGGTCAACTGGTAGTAGCTTTGAATTACCTGTAGAAAATTTTCGTGGTGGCGAGAGACATTAGTCTCAATCATTTTGGCTCGATTTCCTTATGTTTCAACTTATGTGCAGCCCCTGCTCATACTGAATCGCTGTTAAAAAGAACTAAGGGAAGATGAGGGAGATAAGGGAGATGAGGAGGATGAGGAGAATTACTACCTCTGTTCTTCCTGCTCCCTCATTGCCTGTACTCAGTCTGTCTCTCTGAGACTAGCGAAAACATCCACTTGTAGTGAGGTATAGGTAGAGACAAGGGTTTATTTTTGGTTCCACCACTTCTAGTTGCTAAGGTGGGGATTGGGGATTGGGGAACTCGGGGCCCCCTCTGGGGATAAGGGGTAATGGGGATTGGGGAACTCGGGGCCCCCTCTGGGGATAAGGGGTAATGGGGATTGGGGAAAGAATAAACTATAATTCCCAATTACCAATTACCTATTACCAATTACCCAATGCCCAATGCCCTATGCCCCTTATTTGGTTATAGATGCGACCCCTTTGCTGGTACAGCTACAGGGTAGGTATTGGTTTCACGACTAGCAACCCAGTCGCGTAATGCTAGGACTGTGAAAGCGACTAAAGTACCGAGTAAAGCTGCGCCTACAGCTTGGTGAGAGACGGTAAGCGGCTCAACTTGCAGGCGTAATTTGAAAGTAGCAACTCCCAAGAGAATTTGTAACATTAATAACCCACCAGCCATATTTGCCAAGCGGCGCAAAGCTGGGTGGAGTGCCGGTGTCAGCCAAGATATCAATACCACTGCTAAGGTTGCGACTGTTGGGGGTACTAAGCCAAAGATGTGGCTGTACATGACAGTACAGAGCTGGGACGTGCCCAAACATTGGTGGAACGCCCAACGAGATCCTACCAATGCGCCCAGAAGACTTTGTAGATAAACAAAAACGGCGGCAGTTAAACCCAACCACGGCAAACTACCAACATTGCCGGTTCCTTGATAAGGGGTGAGTGCCGTACCAATAACTAGGAGGGTGGTGAAAAACAACAACGCCGTTCCCAAGTGGGCAGTCACGATATCAAACCGTAATAGTTCAGTGACAGTCAGCCCTCCCAAGACTCCTTGGAAGACAATTAAAAACAAGGCGAACGTAGATGCCCAAGGCAGCCAATTGGGTAACATACGACGATACCACCAGGATAGACCGGCAAGTGCGATCGCGCTCAGACCAATCAAAGCTGCGTCCAATCTATGAAACCATTCCAAGAAGACTTGAAAATTCATTTGCTTGGCTGGCACTAATTCTCCATAGCATAAAGGCCAGTCTGGGCAAGCAAGTCCAGCGTTCATTACCCGCGTGGCACTGCCTATTGCCATCAAAATTAAGGTGGCGATGCAGATCTTCCAAACAAAACGACGAATTATTTCCTGGGGCTTTTGCTGGGGATCTGTTGCTTCATTTTGTTGTTGTAGGACAAATTCGCTCATGAACGATACCTTCTGCCCGCTCTTGGTAGAGCTATTTAAAATTATCAGTTTGTCAATCACGACCCATATAAACCCTAGCGTATACGACCAAGGTTGATAGATTAGCTTTCAGTTATACGTTTTACTTACACTTTGAATCACTCGAGCTACTTTTAGCCAAAAGCTTTAGGTATTTTTAAGTTCTGAATTTTTTGTTAATGGCAACTAATTTTACTATCTAAATTTTTTCTTAAATTTTGACCATGATTCACATCTATCCGTGGCTATATCTGATAAAACTCTTGTACTCAATATTATTTGTGTAGCTAAAAAAATTAATAAAAATTTCAGACATTGGAAGACCATAATTGATGACCTACACTACCTTAGTAAGTGGGTACCTTTGAGATAACGTAGTAAATTCATTTAAGTGAGCCGTGAAAATTCCAAGTTCGATCTGGACATTACTAATTGGCATTGTGTTAACACTTGCCAGCCTTTGGTACGGTCAAAATCACGGTCTGTTGCCAACAGAAGCCTCTGATGAAGCCGTCTTGGTTGATGGTCTGTTTAACACGATGATGGTCATCTCTACAGGTATCTTTCTCATTGTCGAAGGTGTCTTAATTTACTCTGCATTTAAATATCGTCAACGACCTGGTGACAATGAAGACGGGCCTCCTGTAGAAGGAAATGTGCCTCTAGAAATCCTCTGGACGGCGATCCCAGCAATTATAGTTATTGGTATTTCTGTTTACAGCTTTGAGGTTTATAACGAAATTGGTGGCTTCGATCCCCATGCCATCCATGATGCCCCGGTGACTCAAAATATGTCGATGAAAATGCCAGGGGCAGCAATTGCCGCAACGTTAAACGATACACAATCCAGTAACGAACCTAACCTTAATCAAGAAAAATCTGATGCGGCGATGCAAGATCCTGGCACCGCCGCAGTTCGCAACGCCGATCAAATTCCTCAAAAAGTCGATGCGCCGGGAGTCGGTAGTGTAGCTCCTACCATTGGCGAAAGTCCTGACAAAGCAGGTAAACCTCCAGAGTTGTTGGTTAATATAACGGGTCTGCAATACGCCTGGATTTTCACCTATCCAGAAACAGGCATAACTACCGGGGAAATGCATCTTCCCATCGGACGGGAAGTGAAAATCAATATGACAGCTAACGATGTCATCCATGCTTTTTGGGTGCCCGAGTTTCGCTTAAAGCAAGATGCTATTCCTGGTAGACAAACAGAACTTCGCTTCACACCTAGAACAGCAGGCGATTATGCCTTAGTTTGCGCCGAACTTTGCGGCCCCTACCACGGTGCCATGAGAGCGCCAATCGTGGTAGAAACAGCAGAAGCCTTTGACAAATGGCAAAAAGAGCAGCAAGTAGCTAGCCGCGAAACCCTCAATCAAGCTGTTGCTTATAACCCTGCAAATCTCTCCCCCGATAAATTCCTCGCTCCTTACACCAAGGACATGGGAATTAATACCGCAATAATTCATCAAGTTCACTCTGCTCACCACTCTTAGTCATTAGTCATCAGTCATTAGTCATTAGCCCTTAGACAAATGACAAAGGACAAATGACAAAGGACAAATAAATTTCCTATGACACAAGCTCAAATCCAAGAAACAGCCAATACCCCCGCCCTGGCTGAAGAACCAGGGGTCAGGCATTGGCGAGACTACTTTAGCTTTAATACTGACCACAAAGTGATCGGGATTCAATATCTAGTCACTTCGTTTATTTTTTATTGCATTGGCGGCGTGATGGCGGACTTGGTTCGCACAGAACTAAGAACTCCAGAAGTAGATTTTGTTACCCCAGAAGTCTACAACAGCCTATTTACCCTGCACGCCACAATCATGATTTTTTTGTGGATTGTACCTGCAGGGGCAGGGTTTGCTAACTTCCTCATTCCCCTGATGATTGGGGCTAAGGATATGGCATTCCCTCGGCTCAATGCTGTCGCCTTTTGGATGATCCCCCCTGCTGGCGTGTTATTAATTGCCAGTTTAGCTGTAGGCGACGCACCCGATGCCGGCTGGACTTCTTACCCACCCTTGAGCTTAGTTACAGGTCAAGTGGGTGAGGCTATCTGGATTATCAGTATCCTGCTGCTGGGTACATCATCGATTTTGGGGGCGATTAATTTCCTCGTCACCTTACTGCGGATGCGTATCCCTAGTATGGGAGTGCATCAAATGCCTTTGTTTTGCTGGGCGATGTTTGCGACATCAGCATTGGTACTGTTATCTACCCCTGTACTCGCAGCTGGTCTGATTCTGCTGTCTTTTGACTTAATTGCCGGCACAACATTTTTTAACCCAACTGGGGGCGGAGATCCGGTGGTTTACCAGCATATGTTCTGGTTTTATTCCCATCCAGCCGTTTACATCATGATTTTGCCCTTCTTTGGGGCAATTTCTGAGATCATCCCAGTTCATTCTCGCAAACCGATTTTTGGTTATAAAGCGATCGCCTATTCTTCCCTGGCGATTAGTTTTCTCGGGTTAATCGTATGGGCGCACCATATGTTTACCAGCGGTATCCCTGGTTGGCTGCGGATGTTCTTTATGATCACCACAATGATCATTGCCGTACCTACAGGGATTAAGATTTTCAGCTGGTTGGCGACGATGTGGGGCGGCAAAATTCGTCTCAACAGTCCTATGCTGTTTGCCATTGGCTTTGTCGGCACCTTTGTGATTGGCGGCATTAGTGGCGTAATGTTGGCAGCAGTACCCTTTGATATTCACGTTCACGACACTTATTTTGTCGTCGCACACCTCCACTACGTCTTATTTGGTGGTAGCGTTCTGGGAATTTTTGCAGCCATCTATCAGTGGTTCCCGAAAATGACGGGAAGGATGCTGAACGAATTTTGGGGTAAAGTTCACTTTGCCTTGACAATAGTTGGTCTGAATATGACCTTCTTACCCATGCACAAGTTGGGTTTAATGGGTATGAACCGCCGAGTTGCTCAGTATGACCCCAAATTTGCATTGCTCAATGAAATTTGCACTTATGGTTCTTATATCCTGGCAGTTTCTACAATTCCCTTCATCATCAATGCCATCTGGAGTTGGTTATACGGGCCCAAGGCAAGTAATAATCCCTGGAATGCATTAACCCTAGAGTGGATGACAACCTCACCACCAGCGATTGAGAATTTTGACAAAACCCCAGTGTTAGCAACAGGCCCCTACGACTACGGTTTGGAAAATGCTCACAAGGGCGTACCCCTCTCCGATCCCGATCCAGTCTTATCTGCTGGCGTAAACTCAGTGTTACGCGCCCAACCAGACGAACCATATCCAGGTATCACAGCAGAAAAAGAATAAATAGGGCATGGGGCATGGGGCATAGGGCATTGGGTAATAGGTAAATTGGGATTTATAGTTTATTCTTTCCCTTTTCCCCTTTCCCCTTTTCCCTTTCCCCTTTCCCCTTTCCCCTTTCCCCAATCCCTTTACACTTATCCTTTTTAATATTCATGCAAAGTCAAACTATTGACCCAGCAAAAGCTGAACTGAATCATCACCATAGCGCGGAAGCTGCACATGCGGGTCACGAAGAACATCCCGACCATCGTTTGTTTGGGCTAATTGTGTTTCTGATTGCTGAGGGCATGATTTTCATGGGGTTGTTCGGAGCTTATCTAGCTTTCCGTTCTACCTTACCTGTATGGCCGCCAGAGGGAACACCTGAATTAGAACTTTTGCTACCAGGCGTTAACACCGCTAATCTAATAGCTAGCAGTTTTGTGATGCATAATGCTGACACTGCTATCAAAAAAAATGATACCAAGGGGATGCAGACTTGGTTGGCAATTACTGCCGCAATGGGTGCAATTTTCTTGGTAGGTCAGGTTTATGAATATACCCATCTAGAATTTGGTTTAACTACCAATTTATTTGCCAGTGCCTTCTACGTCTTAACTGGGTTTCACGGTTTACACGTAACCATCGGCGTATTAGCAATTTTAGCTGTATTGTGGCGATCGCGCGTTGCCGGTCATTACACTAACGAAAAACGCTTCGGTATTGAAGCTGCGGAAATTTACTGGCATTTTGTTGATGTAATTTGGATAATTTTGTTCGGATTGTTGTACATCCTCTAAGTATTAATAAGTAGTTGTTCACTCCACGCGAATAACTACCTAACCCCCACTGGGGGTTTTTTTATGGTTAATTTCCGTCACTGGATAATCACTGAGTGTTTATAGCTGCTGGCTCCGTTGGTGTTATCTCTGTGATATCTCTAGAATTTCCGCCTTTAGAGGCGTAGATTTGACTAAGGAAATAGTAAATCAAAAAATATCCTCAATTTTCTTATTTAATGAGCATCTTGCTAATTGCATCCTCTAGTTGATATTTATCTGCGACAGTATCTGGATAGCAAGCTCATCTATATTCTGATTTATAGTATTATTTTTTACTCTGCTCTAAATCAAAGTGAAACAAGCTTTGTTTTTTTTATACATTCATAACCATATTGAATTTTAGCTAGATTGTATACTAAAGTGTGTTTACTAAGATATTTTGAGATTTCAAGACTATTAACTTTAGTCCGATATAGGTGCAACTACAGCAATAATAAAAATTCAAAGGATAAAATATTTGGTTAAAATTATATTGTGATATTAGCGCCCTTAAAATCTCTAAAAAATTATAGAATTTCGCTACTAAACTAAATATCTAGCCTGGAAAATTTTTAAATTTAAATATCAAGCAACTACGCAGGTATTCAGGCAGAATCTCAAACACAATCTAACACCAAAATTTAACTTGTCAGCTATTTTAGATAGGTTAGGATATGTCCCATGCGTCAGTACCCTCGCATTAGAAAAACAGTCAGAAATCGCTACAATCATGTGACGCACTTAAAAAGTAAATTATCTGGTGGCATTACTTATTTACTATCTGGTGATGCAGGAAATAAACAAGAGAATAGACAACAGCAACAGTATCCTCTGATTAAAAAAACACTGCGGAATCGTTTTAAGATTGTCCAACTTTTAGCTAGAGGTGGTTCGGGCGATACATACCTAGCAATTGATTTAGATTTACCGGGTAACCCATTTTGTGTTGTGAAGCATTTTTATCCTAAACATCATCATCCTGCTGTTTTACCGATAGCCAAAAACCTTTTTGATCGCGAAGCAGAAATTTTATATCAGCTAGGCAACAATCATAAGCAAATTCCTACCTTGTTGGCTCACTTTCATGAAGATGGAGATTTTTATTTAGTTCAAGAATTTATTGATGGTTATGACTTAACCCAAGAGATTATCCCTGGTAAACCTCTCAGCGAAGATGTAGTCTTAAATTTATTGAAAGATATCCTAGAAGTGTTGGACTTCGTTCACCAACACCAAATAATTCACCGGGATATTAAGCCGCAAAATATTATGCGGCGGAACTGCGATCGCAAGATTATACTCATTGATTTTGGCAGTATTAAAAAAGTAGGTAATCCGGGCAATACCCTGACTGTTTCTGTCGGTACTCCTGGCTATATGCCAACAGAACAAGCTAAAGGTAAGCCAAAACTTAGCAGCGATATTTATGCAGTAGGTATGATTGGGATTCAAGCTTTGACTGGTTTAAAACCCGAAGAATTACCAGAAGATCCCGATACTGGACAATTAATCTGGCGGCACAAAGCAAAAGTTAGTGATTGGCTAGCAGATGTTTTAGACAGAATGATTAGCGAACGCCATAACCAGCGTTACCAATCTGCAGGGGAAGCTTTGCAAGCACTGATTCCCGATATAACTCTACCAAAGTACTCAGAATTGAGTGTTCCAAATGAACATACTGATGAGGATTCTTTAGTCGTTTACCGCAAGTTTATGTTGCTGCTGGGTCTGGGTTTTGGGGTTATTACTAGTGTATTACTAATAGCTTTGATATATACATTTTTGAGTACAAGTTTATCGCCACAAAAACAACCAACTCCATCACAAACATTCATCGAAAATTTTAATAATCGTTCATCTAGTCATATAGATATGTCAGTAGGTTAGAGATATCTAACTAATACTAATTCTCCAAAATAACGCTACAAATAAACAGTAGGGTTAGGAGGAGAATTATCTGTAGTCGGAATTTTATCAACTAATAATTAAAAATGTGTTTTATACCTTGCATCTACCACCAATTGTTTCAAAATAACAAATAAACAAAATTAAAAATATGGACAACACAAACCAAAAAAAAGTTTTGATTAAGGAAGATATTAGTATCTTCCTCAAAGGTTTAATTATTGGTAAAGTCCTAACACTGATGGTGATAGGAGGATTGCTTTGGTGGTTGCTTAAGCCTGAGTTCATGGCTCGCAATAATACTGATTCATCTAATCCCAGTGTGGCTGATTCTTCTAATCAAAATTTACAGCCCACCTCGAATGCTGTATCCACCTTTGGGTCACTTACGGATGTGCCCAATGATTCATTCAACTATGGTGGTAGCACTGCTTGGGCACCGATTAGACAAGTTGTAGATTCTCAAATCCTCAGCGCGCGCCCTGAACTAAAATTGCGCTACTTAGACCCTGTAGATGGTAGCCCTGGTTCTAGTTCCGGTATCCGAATGTTGTTGGATGGAAAATTGGACTTTGCTCAGTCTTCTCGCCCCCTCACAGATGCAGAAAAAGCCATTGCCAAAGAGAGAGGTTTCACCCTTGAGCAACGTCAGGTGGGTATTGATGGGATAGCGGTAGTAGTTAATCCATCGTTGAACTTGCCAGGTTTAACAGTTGACCAATTGCAGCAGATATATGAGGGAAAATTAACTAACTGGAATCAGGTAGGAGGGCCTAATCTACCCATCACAGCTTTTTCTCAACAACCAGAGAATGCAGACACAAGCATCTTCTCTAGTAATGGTGAGTCAACAAAACAAGCACTGGGTTCTAATGTCAAATATGTCTACTCCACTACAGATGCAGTACGTCAACTCAGCAAAACTCCTGGTGGAATATATTATGCTTCTGCCCGTGCTGTTGTACCTCAATGTAGTGTGAAACCTTTATTATTAGGCCGGACTGCTACTGATTTCGTTTCCCCTTACCGTCAACCTTTTGTATCACCCGAACAATGTCCGCGCCAACGCAATCAGGTGAATACGGAAGCTATTAAGAACGGTAGCTATCCCATAACCTCTAAGTTGTTTGTGATTATTAAACAAAACAAAGGTCAAGCACAACAGGCTGGCAATGCTTATGCCAATCTTGTACTTACCGACCAAGGACAACAGGCGATTGAGCAAGCTGGGTTTGTTAGAGTTCGTTAGTTAATACTTGAATAGACTGCTGGCGAAATTTGATGAGGTTATCTTGTTTCGCCAGTGGTGAAATGCGATCGCACTACTTCTCTACAAAAGATGATATAGTTTCAACGACATTAATTTGTCTTCAAAGACAACAATTTGTCAACGCAGACAAATAAAGTGTTAATCGACATTTACACAAGCCAGCAGTCGGATTTGAACCGACGACCTTCCGATTACAAGTCGGATGCACTACCACTGTGCTATGCTGGCGGGCTGAGGTATTGCTCATAAGCACTAACCGATTTCTAATCATAGCATAAGTAAAAGATTTGTCAAGGAATACAATTAAAAAATTTTTTGAACCTACAAGAGGCAGGGAAAATCTGAGGAATTTATTCGATGCAACCTCTGTATTTTGCCAAGTTTTCACATTCGAGAGCGGTTTGCAAGTGTGACATTTGTAGGACAACTAACAAAAATCAAGCATATTAATCATCCATAAAGTTGATAAATTAATAGTCATAGCAAAAGCTAACTTTAATCCTGGGCTAGACACAAAAACATCTGGTAGAGTTTTAAGGCGATACTTTTTTGGTAGGACTGGCTAAAGGAACACAAAGACATCATTATTATTTACAGATCACAAGCATGGCAGCGTTGAACGGACGAGATTTATTAAGTCTGGCGGATCTGAGTTCTACAGAACTTCAGGAACTCCTACAATTAGCAACTCAACTCAAGTCAAAACAGCTAAAGCTACACAGTAATAAAGTCTTGGGATTATTGTTCTCCAAAGCTTCAACTCGCACACGCGTGAGTTTTACTGTGGCTATGTACCAACTAGGTGGACAGGTAATTGATCTCAACCCAAATGTTACTCAAGTGAGTCGTGGGGAACCCGTGCAAGATACAGCTAGGGTGTTGGATAGATATCTGGATGTGTTGGCAATTCGTACGTTCGCTCAACAAGAGTTGGAAACTTTTGCTAACTATGCCAAGATTCCTGTAATTAATGCGCTGACTGATGCAGAACATCCTTGTCAGGTATTAGCAGATTTAATGACAATTCAAGAGTGCTTTGGTACCCTCAAAGGGTTAACTTTAACCTACGTAGGTGATGGCAATAATGTCGCTAACTCTTTAATGTTGGGTTGTGCTTTGGCAGGAATGAATGTCAGAATTGCGACACCTCAAGGCTATGAGCCAGATAATAAAATTGTAGAACAGGCAAGAGCGATCGCTAATAATCAAACTGAAGTTCTCCTGACTAACGATCCAGAAATTGCTGCTAAGGGGGCCGCTGTTCTCTACACTGATGTTTGGGCAAGTATGGGTCAAGAATCAGAAGCAGACGATCGCTTCCCAATCTTCCAAGATTACCAAATTTCCGAGCAGTTATTGAGTCTGGCTGACCGCGAAGCTATTGTTTTACACTGCCTACCAGCCCATCGTGGTGAAGAAATTACCGAAGCTGTCATTGAAGGTTCGCAATCACGGGTTTGGGATCAGGCCGAAAATCGAATGCACGCCCAAAAAGCTTTATTAGCTAGTATTTTAGGAGCAGAGTAAGGAGAGGATAGAAATTTTTCGGTTGAGCAGGGGGAGAAAGAGTTATTGTCTACTTTTAAGTAGGGCGGTGCAACTAAAGATAACTGGCTAGGGCTGTCATTTGTCCTTTGTCATTGGTAAAGGTTTCAAAGCTATTTACATTCTGTAACATAGTTTGGTTTATTTCCACCGACTTACTTAACCCCTAGTTTTTTAGCATAGAGTTTTCTGCTTAAATCTCATACTCTTCCCTGTTTGCTTTTGAGGAACCTATTTTTCAACCTGGATGAGGTTTAAATGTATTTTTCATCCTCAAGCAAGTCATAAAAAAACGACCTCATCCTTTATTTCCTGCAATTATTGTTCGCTATATAGCATTTCTATTTCATTTGTGAAACCAAAAGTACATTTGTACCTACTTTCTTCCTAATTTTTACCTTAACCAGTAATTTCACAACTCATAGAGAATCCCTATATTTACAAATCAATTCCAAAATTAAATCGGATTGCCATATATTCTTTTTAGTTTTATCTTGCTTATATGGGATTTTATGTAGTACTAATGTTCTAGGGACATTTGTAATTACTTCCCAACAAAATTATGGAACGTTTAACCGAAGCTCAACAAGAACTTTATGAATGGCTGGCAGAATACATCCGAACGCATCAGCATTCGCCTTCAATTCGGCAAATGATGCAAGCGATGAATTTGAAGTCACCAGCACCAATTCAAAGCCGTTTAGAACATTTACGCACTAAAGGGTATATTGAATGGACTGAAGGGAAAGCGCGCACAATTCGGATTTTACGTCCTGTAGCAACAGGTGTACCAATTTTAGGTACTATTGCTGCTGGAGGTTTAATAGAACCTTTCACAGATGCTGTCGAACATTTAGATATTAATAATTTTTCCTTACCTCCCCAAAGTTATGCTTTGCGGGTAGCTGGCGACAGCATGATTGAAGATTTAATTGCTGATGGTGATTTAGTATTTTTGCGTCCAGTACCAGAACCAAATCAACTGAAAAATGGCACGATTGTTGCTGCCAGAGTTGAAGGACATGGTACTACATTAAAGCGTTTTTATCGCAGTGGCGATCGCGTGACTCTCAAACCTGCAAATGCTAAATACCAACCGATTGAAGTTCCGGCGATGAATGTACAAGTGCAAGGTTCTTTAGTCGCCGTTTGGCGTGATTATAACTAGAAATTAGGGCATAGGGGATGGGGCATGGGGCATGGGAGGTATGAGGGAGACAAGGTGAGACAGCGCTGCAGGAGGGTTTCCCTCCGTAGGCGACTGCGAACCCGAAGGGGGACAAGGGGAGAAATTACCAATTACCAATGTCTAATTCCCAATGACAAATGACAAATGACAAATGACAAATTATGTACCTGACGCTAAATAGAGTGCAGCAACTGCCCGGTTTTCGCTTACGATTGCCATTGTTAAGGGAAAATCAGGGCAGTTATCAAACTCAAAAATCATTACCAGGATGCCCAAAAATGCCGCAATCTTTACAATTGCGGCAATATCAGCGCCAAGCTATGACAAGCTGGTTTGCTAATAATGGCAGAGGTACGCTGAAAATGGCTACTGGTAGTGGTAAGACTATCACGGCATTGGCGATCACTTGTGAATTATATCAGCAGATTAATTTACAAGTTTTGGTGGTGGTTTGTCCCTATCGTCATCTTGTCACCCAATGGGCACGAGAATGCGAAAAATTTAACTTGCAGCCGATTTTAGCATTCCTTGATGTCCGCAATTGGCAAAGTCAACTCTCTACCCAAATCTATAATCTGCGTTCTGGTTCCCAAAGATTTGTCACGGTGATTACTACCAACTCCACTTTAATTGGCGATGGTTTTCAGTCACAGGTGAAATATTTCCCCGATAGAACTTTAATTATTGGCGATGAAGCCCATAATTTAGGCGCACCAAAGTTAGAGGAAAGTCTACCACGTCGCATTGGACTAAGGCTGGCATTGTCTGCCACCCCCGAAAGGTACTTTGATGATGATGGTACCCAATCTTTGTTTGATTATTTCGGCCCTGTGCTGCAACCAGAGTTTACCTTGAGAGATGCGATCGCTCAAGGTGCTTTGGTACATTATCTGTATTACCCGATTTTGGTAGAATTAACAGAAGCCGAAAGTATTGCCTATTTAAAATTAACTCGCAGAATTGGGCGTTCATTACTATATCGGGAAAGAGAAAATGGCACAGTCGGGGATTTTGAAGATAACGAAGATTTAAAACCATTGTTAATGCAACGCGCCAGATTAATTGGTGCAGCAGAAAACAAGTTAACGGCTTTGCGGGAATTAATGGCAACTCGCAAAGATACTACTCATACCCTATTTTATTGCAGTGATGGTTCGCAAGAGGCTGGACAACGTTCATCTTTGCGTCAACTGAAAGCCGTTGCCAAAATTCTCGGCGTAGAATTGGGGTACAAAGTTAGTACTTATACTGCTCAAACTTCCTTACCAGAAAGAGAAGTTTTACGCCGTCAATTTGAAAGCGGAGAATTGCAAGGTTTAGTCGCCATTCGCTGTTTAGATGAGGGTGTCGATATTCCTGCAATTCAAACTGCCGTAATTTTATCAAGTTCTGGTAATCCTCGGCAGTTTATCCAACGGCGCGGGCGCGTTTTACGTCCCCATCCCGGCAAAGAACGCGCCATTATTTACGACATGATTGTTCTGCCGCCAGATTTAGAAAGGGAAGCTATAGAAGTAGAACGAAATTTGTTAAAAAAAGAATTGCGGCGCTTTGTAGAGTTTGCCGATTTAGCTGACAACGCCGGCGAAGCGAGAATGAAGTTACTTGCTTTACAAAAACGGTATGGTTTATTAGATATATGAACCGCCGATGGACGCAGATAAACGCTGATTATTTATCTGTGTTCATCGGCGTTTATCTGCAGTTTTTTATTGCTTTTTGTAAAAATTTTGGTAATAGTGAAGAATGAGGTTCAGAGGTATGGGATAATCAAATTATCTTCTTTATAATGGGATGTTAACAAAATTTTTAAAGCTACAAATATTCCATTATATTATATACTCCCAGTATATCAGCAAAGCACTTTTAAATAAAGCCCTTTATACTAAAAATTTTCTTATTTACACCGCCAATTTGTGAAAAATTAAAGATAAGACAAAGGGTAGAGCAGAAGATGCGATCGCACTCGAAGATACAGGTAAAATAAAAAAACAATTATCTACCATCCGCAATGTCACCAGAGCAAAATATCGATGATGTGCAGGAGCCAATTACCAGCGCCCCGCCGGAAGTACGGCAGATTATTGAGCGGGTATGGAAGCTGGAAAAAGGCAGACTAGATAAGAGAATTAACAGCCACATTAACGATGAAATTTTGGTGATTATCAAAGAAGAGGTGCGATGAAGCTGACTTCAATTAAGCTGTGCAATTTTCGCTCCTTTTATAGTACAACACCAGAGATAGTACTTTCCGGGGGAGATGTTCTCAACACTACGATTATTCATGGCAATAATGGCTCTGGAAAAACCAGTTTACTCAATGCCTTCACCTGGGTATTATATGAGAAGTTTAGCGCAGCATTTGCATCGGTAGAACAGCTAGTTAATAAAAGAGCGATCGCCGAAGCTAAACCAAAGCAAGCTATTGAATGTTGGGTAGAAATTGGTTGGGAACATGAAGGTAAGCGCTACCGTGTAAAACGTTCCAGTCGGGTTTATAAAAACGAGAGTGATTTTGAAGCTGGGAAAACTCAATTAACCATGTGGGTAGGTGGCGATGATGGTAAATGGTATTTCCCACCCCAGCAACCAGAAGATATCATCAATCAAATTTTACCTGCGAGTTTGCATCAATATTTTTTCTTTGATGGTGAAAGAATTGAAGAAATCGTCCGTTCTGATAAAAAAGCAGAAATCGCCGAAGCGACGAAAATATTTTTGGGGGTAGAGGTAATTAACCGTTCAATTAAACATTTGAGTGAAGCGAAAAAAAGTTTAGAGAATGATTTAAAAGCGATTGGCGATTCGGAAATCAAACAGCTTTTGCGCCAGCAAGAAAAAATAGAACGGGAAATTGAGACTATTAGTAATAAGCAAACAGAAATCCAACAAGAGTTAGAATATCAACAAACTTTAAAAAAAGAAACGAGTAACCGCTTACGGGAACTGAGTGCGGCGAAGGAACTACAGGAACGCTGTCAAAATTTAGAAGCGCAGAACCAAGCATATAAAGAAGAATATAAGAAAACCCGTGAAGCCCTGAAAAAAATTATTTCCGCACGAGGTTATATAGTTCTCCTAGCTGAAACTACCGCCCAGTTTAGGCAGACTATGTATGATTGGAAGCAGCGCGGTGAATTAACGGCGGGAATTTCGCGGGAGTTTATCAACGAGTTACTTAATTCGCAACGTTGTATTTGTGGTACAGATTTAAATGTTGGTAGCCATCCCCATACAAATGTGACTCTCTGGTTAAATCAAGCGGGTTCTTCTGCTGTGGAAGAAATGGCTTTTCGGATGAGCGCCCAAGTTGATGAAATTGATAAGCAAGCAACCGCATTTTGGGAAGAAGTTGACAGAGAACAAGGGAGAATTAATCAATTAAGACAAAATATCTCGCAAATTGAAAGCGAATTAGATAACATTCAAGACAGATTGCGTAAAGATGCTAACGAAGAGATTAGTAGTTTGCAGAAACGCTTAGACGGAATCGAAAATAAAATAGATGAGTTAAACCGAGAACAAGGCGCTAACCAACAACAAATTGCCCACTTCACCACCGAAATCGAAGCTTTCGGTAAACAAATCGCCAAGCAAAAGCTAAACGAAGAACGTCAAGCATTAGCACAGCGACGAATTAAGGCTACCCAAGATGCAATTGAACGGTTAACAGAAGTAAGAAACCGTCAAGAAAAGCAATTTCGTCTGCAATTAGAAAAGCGAGTCCAGGAAATATTCGCAGAAATATCTTTCACTCCTTATATTCCCAAAATTAGCGATAAATATGAACTGACGCTAGTAGAAAATACCGCCGGAATAGAAGCACCAGTTGCAGCTTCCACTGGCGAAAATCAAATTCTCAGTTTATCTTTTATCGCCAGTATTATTGATAGAGTCCGGGAATGGAGCGAAAAGCGGAAAATGCTGATGTTACCAGAAAGCAGCACCTTCCCCATTGTCATGGATTCACCTTTTGGTAGTTTAGATGAAATTTCTAGAAGACATATTGCTCAAACAATTCCCAAGTTAGCAAATCAGTTAATTGTGTTGGTGACGAAAACTCAATGGCGGGGTGAAGTGGAAGAGGAAATGGCAGATAGAATTGGCAGGGAATATGTGCTGACTTACTTTTCTTCTAAGCCAGATTGCGAACAAGATTATATTGAATTGGGTGGGGAAAGATATCCTTTGGTAAGGCAAAGTCCTAATGAATTTGAGTATACAGAGGTTGTAGAGGTGAAGCGAGATTGGTGATGAAGAGAAACAAACCGCAAAGTACGCTAAGGAAAGAGGTAAAAGAGAGAATATCAAGATTTTTATCTCTACTTCTCTGTGCTTCAGGGGTTCGTTATCCTTGTATGCTTTAATAGCCTAAGTTTATACTAACTACTATTAATGCTTCTACCATTAATACTCGCCTCGCTTTTCACTTTACCCAACTCCATCACTCTCGCCTTTTCTGATACACAAAAACATTGGGCTAATAATTGCATTCAAGAACTAGGAGCAAGAAAATTAATTACAGGCTATCCGGATGGCAGCTTTCGCCCAGAAGCAACAGTTACACGCGCTGAAGCCGCAGTCTTAATGTTGAATGCTTTCCCCGATGCACCAATCAAACGCAGTGCGACTACATTTAAAGATGTACCTGCGAATTATTGGGCAAACAAAGCAATTACTACTGCTTACCAAAAAGGCTTTTTCTCTGGTTATCCTGGGGGAATTTTTCAACCTAACCAAGCAATTCCCCGCGCCCAAATTATCGGTGTTGTGGCTGGGGGTAAAAATTATAGTCCTGTATCTAACCCAGCCCAGACATTACAACAATATTTTGAGGATGCAGCACAAATTCCTAACTATGCCCAAAGTGCGATCGCATCCGCTACAATCAACAGTATTGTCGTCAACTATCCCCAAGTTAAACAGCTAAAACCCCAGCAAAGCGCCACCAGAGGAGAAGTTGCAGCTTTGATGTGTCGGGCGTTAAATATCTACACCGTACCCCCACAATATATTGCTGGTGTGGAAATACAACCGCAAGAAGTCCGCCCTTTACCCGGAAAACTCGATACTATCCCTACGTTTAATAGTAATAGTCCAGAATTAGTCACTACTGAAGGAATTTTACTTTCTACCTTCCCCCCAGATAGCAAACAAGCTCCAGAAGCACACCTTAATTATCCCTTCTCGGGGAGATTTGATGTATTTGCCCATCATATCGTCAGGGCGGAAACACCAGCCCAAAACCGCACTGTTTACCAAGGAATTATTGTCCACAATCCAGGGAATCAACCTGTCACACTGCAAGTATTACACGCCGCCAGCTACCTTTCTACTGAAGCACCGTTTATTGCTTTACCAGATATGGTAGATAATTCCCAAAGTACAGTTTACGCTGGCCCTGGTAGCAGGACAATGAATGATGTACTACGGGGAATTCGACAGAGTAATTTTCCCGAAAAGCTGGTGATTGAACCAGGAAAAACCCAAATATTAGCGAATTTACCCATACCTGTACAAGCTCCCTCTTCTAATGGTCGCACAACAATGATGCGATTAGCGAGCGATCGCCCAATTTATCTGGCAAACTTAGCCAAAAATAGCCCTACGCCTCCCACTGTCGCTGAATGGCAAAGGCTGTTAGATACAGGCAGTTTAGCAGGAAAACGCGACCCCATTCCCACCCCTCTCGATCCGCCTAGAGAACCTACGGTATTTAGCCGCGTTGCTGGTGTCTCTCAAGGGACGCAATGGCAAGCTAATCTGACAGATAATGCTAATGTGTCCGAGTTAACGATACCCCAACCCGGAAAAGCTTTTGCTTATCCTTTAGGCACTGTGCATTTAATCACTCTTAGCACAGGACAAATACAGAGTGCGCCAATGCTAAAACGCTATCCTGATACAGCATATTTTGCTCACAGTAACTATGGTGTAGAGTACAATCTGACTTTACCGTTACGTAATAGTAGTAATCAAAGCCAGATAGTTACCGTATCAATGCATACACCTTTAAAAGATGAAGGGGGAACCGATAGACTACTATTTTTAAAGCCAAGGGTGGAACAGATATTTTTTCGCGGTACTGTGAGGGTGCGTTACACCGATGATAATGGCGAGGAAAAGACGCGCTATGTACATTTAGTACAACGTCGGGGACAAATGGGTGAACCTTTGGCGACGTTGAAAATGTTAGCGGGAGAGAAGCGACAAGTACAGATAGATTTTTTGTATCCACCCGATTCTACGCCGCCGCAGGTGGTAACGGTGAGGACGGAGAGGTAAATATCTCACGCATTCGACGAAGTCGTTCCCGCAGGGTAGGCGCAAAGACGCGAAGGTTTTTAGGTAGAGTTAAAAAAGGTGGCTTTTGAGAGGGAGCTAAGTTGCAAGTATATGTCTCCTCAAGAATATCTGGAATGGGAAGTACGTCAAGAAATTAAATACGAATACATTGATGGTGAAGTTTTCGCCATGACTGGGGTTACTCTTCCTCATAATGACATTGCTTTAAACTTGGCTTCAGCGTTAAAAAGCCACCTGCGGGGAAGTGGGTGTCGTGTAAATATAGCGGATGCAAAAGTAGCTATTTCAGAAAATGGGCCTTTTCATTATCCCGATGTTGTGGTGAGTTGCGATGAACGGGATAAACAAGCGATTCAATTTCTTCAGTATCCTTGTTTAATTGTGGAAGTTCTTTCCCCAAGTACGGAGGGTTATGATAGAGGTGCTAAATTTACGCGGTATCGCCGGATTGAGACTTTGCGAGAATATGTCCTTATTGATGCTGAAAAAATTGGTTTAGATTGTTTTCGCTTAAATGATAGAGGAATTTGGGAGTTACATCCTTATGAAGAGGGAGATGAAGTGCATTTAACCAGCGTCGATTTCCACTTTTCCATATCTTTGCTGTATGAGAACGTGCAATTTCCTACGTAGGGTTTTTTGAACCACTCCAGACGCAGAGGAAACAGAGAAGAGAAAGAGCGATCGCTTAGATGTAGACATGAAGTAGTGCAATGGCTATTTGGTTTCGGTTAAAATTGCCACAATTGTAGATATGCAAATCAATGGCTGAAACTGGTAGAATCAGGGTTGCAAAAGATAAAGCTGAGTTAGTCAAAGCTTTAACATCCTCCGACGGGGAAACAGGGCCTTTTCAAACTTTTGCTGATGTAATTGTGTTTGCAGCCGCTTTGGGTGTAAAGCATAAAAAGCGTGTTGCCTTGGGGGAGATTTCTAAAAGAGAACCTTCACCAATTCGGCTAGAATCTTTTGCTTCGGTGGGAAATGATGTGGTGATTAAATTACTAGGGATTGCTGAAACTCAGGACATTAATATTTTATCTGCTTATGAAGAAGAATATGAAACTCAACGCAATCATATTTTTGAAGAGTATGCTAATGGTGGACTAGAAATTTTACAAAATGAATTGCGTGGCGCTGTAGATTATTCTGAGCGCATTTTATTATTTCTCAGTTATGAACGCATCAATAAACAGGAACAAGAAGAAGAATTTGATTTAAGCAAATTCCTCTCTTGATTTTTAATTTCTAACACTGTTTTAATGCTAATTCTTATAAAATTGGTGGCAGTCCTACTGCTTGAGGTTCAACGAACTTACCATCAAAGCCGATAGTTTGGTTTTCGATAGTTCTAGCATCAGCTAGCGCCTTACGAAGTTCAGCAGATTCCATGTGATCCTTAATTCCACCTAAGATGTAAATTAGTAGCTTCGCTGCTAAATCTCGCCCAGCAACTTGTACGCGCTTTTTATTGGGATCGTATAAAACGCCATACCAAAGAGATTGTGGATACTCCATACCACTAAAGCCTCCTTGCTGATCAAATTTGCGTAATTTCTTAAAAATATCTGCCAGAGAAAACCCTTTTTTAACCCTGTTTTGTCACTCTGGCAGTAGTATAATAAGGTAAAAATGCTAGAACCAAGACACAGAGCATGGTACAGCCCCGTCCAGCCGCACCAACAGTCAAATTTGTGGACGAATATTGCCAGTGGTATAAAAGTCTGTTTCCAGATGTTAGGAGTTTCGAGGCTTTTAAATATCTCCATGTAGGCTGCATTTCTGATCTAAAACGTAAAACATTGCCAGAAATAGCAAAAATCGTAGGATTAGATAACCAGCAAGGGTTGCATCATTTTCTAACTACATCACCTTGGGATATAGAAAAGTTAAGAACCTTAAGGTTAGAGTTAATTTTACAAGTGCTAAAAGGTAGACCAATCATTTTAATTATTGATGAGACAGGGGATAAAAAGAAAGGGAGCAAGACAGATTATGTGAAACGGCAGTATATAGGAAATTTGGGAAAAACAGATAATGGAATTGTGGCAGTGACAGTATATGGTGTTTTCTGTGGGATGACATTTCCATTACTGTTTGAAGTGTATAAACCCAGGGAAAGATTACAGGCAGGAGATAAGTACCGCACTAAACCAGAAATAGCAGCAATACTGATAAAAAAGCTACAATCAATGGGTTTTAAATTCAACTTAGTACTTGCAGATAGCTTATATGGAGAGAGTGGTAAGAATTTCATATCTGTATTAGATGAACTAAACTTGAACTATATAGTAGCGATTCGGTCAAATCATTATGTAGAAATACTTCCACGACAACATATTCAATATTTAAAGTGGCAGAAGTTTCAAAGGGTATTCTCTGACTTGAGTCGGGAAAATCGATTTATTAGAGAAATTATTCCGGGAAAACGTGGAGAACTTAGATATTGGCAAATTACTACAGATCCAGAAAATTTGCCTGATAACACTACTTGGTATGTGATGAGTAAATATCCAGACATTACGCCAAGAGAAGTTGGAAATTTTTACGGTTTAAGAACTTGGGTCGAGTACGGGTTAAAACAAAGTAAGAATGAATTAGGTTGGTCAGATTTTCGCCTGACTCACTACCCAGATATTGAGCGATGGTGGGAAATTATTTGCAGTGCTTATTTAATGGTTAGTCTGCATTCGGAGCAACTGTTTCAGTCTCCATCACAACGAGAGTCAAAATTTGTTTCACATCCTTGGTGGGATAATGGAAATGGCTGGAAGAACATTCTTAACAATCTTCGTTTGATTATTCAACCTTTTACTTTATTTAATCTGATATATCCCTGGTTAACGGTTTTTCCTATTCCTCAATTAGCTTTGGGTTTTTTTAAACTTCAATCTATTATTTATAGCCTCACCAGTTCAATTTTTATATCCCTGATTCACCCTGATTTCTACTTTTCCTCTGCCTAGAGTGACAAAAGAGGGTTAAAAACCAAGATTCCCAGAGCTTGAGCTAATGCTACTTGAGCAATAGGGCGGAAAAGCATATTTCCTTCACCCCCATCCTTTTCAAAGCTGAAACGTCGTAATTGCGGCGTATCTTCATGTTCGAGAATTTTATAACTGGGAAGGCTCGCTAAAGAATCAAATAGTTTTCTAAATTCATCAATTCCCTCTTCAATTTCATTATCTTCTGGGCGCATAGGAATTAAACCTTTTTCTAAAGGTTTCCAATGAGGAAATTTTTGCCCTAAATATCTCTCTGACATATCTTGAATAGCTTGCAAAGTTGTTAAAACTGTGGAATTTGCTGCAACTGTTGCACTATTCCAATTAACACGAGGTTTACGATCTGACTGCTGTGCTAAAAGCGGATGATTTGTGGCAATTTTTCGGGCGACAATTGCAAAACCATCATCTTCATTTAATTGTACTAACTGACCTTTAGTTAAAGGTGCAGCCATGAGGTTAACATGGACAAAAATCGATCTCACCCTTCGCCTTGCTTGGGTGCGAGTTTCCCCAGGCGCAACTGCACAAATAAATTCAATCCCGATTTTTTCTTTAGGTAAGCTTTGTAAATAAGCAGGGTCTACCTGATATTGCTTAACTAAATCATCTATTTTAATGAAACTATCGTCAGCAGTTTTATCTTTTTTATAACGCTGAAGTTTCCCCGTTTTAATTAATTCCATTAAACCCTGTACACCCATTAATCGATGTTGACCATCTAATGCATAAATAGTGACATTATCTTCGGAAATATTCAGTAAACCTACTTTACCGTCTTTATCTAGAGGGATAAAATCGGTAGTCGATTTAGTTGCTTGTCCTTCTCTGTTCCATTCAGCAGCTTTGGGATTATCCACCCAAGATTGATTAATTACTGCTAAGACTGGGGGAAACTTATGATTTTTTCTTGCTGATAAATACTGTACCAAAGGTGCTTGACGCGACCAATCTAAGGGACGTTGCTGTATTTCATCAATGCTATCTGCGTCAATTTCGATGTTATCTGTGTCGGAATTGTACTTATTTTGAAACAGTGGTAACCCAGAAGCGAAGTGAACCCTACCTGCGAACCATTCCAAGCTGACAGAACCAACATAAGCTTCCGTTCCCCCCATTTCGGTTTTTTGAACGAGAATCTGATCCTTCTTCTCCAAGAATTTTTCCAAAAGTAAAGCCAGTACCTGTTTATCCTTGGTTTCCCGTTCTTGATATTCTCTAGCGATGTCAGCAGTGAGGTCAGATTTACTGTCTTGCATGTTATTTTTAAAAATTGCAGAATTTGCTATCAACTAATTTTCTATAAAATTCAGTTAATATATAAAAGTTTTTAAAAACTTTACGCTTTACAATACTAGGGTTGCTCTTGCAGTACAGATAACAGGGGTGACTGAAACCCATGTCTAGATAGGAAAGGAGCTATGGCTACAGCACAACAGCCAGAAAATAAAAGCCAGCAACCACGTACCGTTGCAGATTTAGTAGAAGACATAGAGAATCTTACCAAAGAAATCCAAGATTTATATTGCTCAGATCAAATACCTTGGGTGCTAGGAGTCTCCTGGGGAAAAGATTCAAGTGCAACGCTACAGTTAGTCTGGAATGCGATCGCTCTTCTTCCCCAAGAAAAACGAAATAAGCAAATCCATGTAATTACTACAGATACTCAGGTAGAAAATCCTATCGTCTCTGCTTGGGTACGCAAATGTTTACAACAGCTAAAGTCTGCAGCACAAGCACAAGGAATGCCCGTAGAACCGCATTTGCTGCAACCAGTTGTTCAAGACACATTTTGGGTAAACCTGATTGGTAAAGGTTACCCAGCACCGCGTAATCAATTCCGTTGGTGTACCCAAAGATTGAAAATTAATCCAGCCAACCACTTCATCCGTGAGATGGTGCGTGCAAACGGCGAAACTATCCTAGTTTTGGGTACTCGCAAAGCTGAAAGCGCAAAACGTGCGGCGACAATGGAAAAGCATCAAATGGGGAGAGTACGCGATCGCCTCAGCCCCAATGCTAGTTTACCTAACTCTCTGATTTATACGCCGATTGAAGACTGGAGTAATAATGATGTCTGGATTTATCTCAATCAATATGACAATCCTTGGGGAAACAGCAATAAAGAATTATTTAGCATGTATCGAGGGGCAACAGCAGATAATGAATGCCCCCTAGTTGTTGATACTTCTACACCTAGTTGTGGTGATTCTCGCTTTGGTTGCTGGGTTTGCACATTAGTTAATAAAGATAAATCAATGGAGGCGATGATCCAAAATGATGAAGAAAAAGAATGGATGCAGCCTTTATTAGATATTCGCAATGAATTAGATATTAAAGACGATCGCGAGAAAAGAGACTTCCGCCGCATCTGGGGGGAAGTGCAATTATTTGAGCGTAATAAAGATGGGGAAATTTCTGTAGAACCAATACCTGGCCCATATACTAAATATTGGCGTGAGTATTGGCTAAGAAAATTATTAGCAGCGCAAACTCAAATTCGTCGCACAGCACCAGAAAATATGCGTGATATTACCTTAATTACTCTTGAAGAAATGAGTGAAATTAGGCGCATTTGGTTAGAAGAAAAACACGAATTCGATGATAGTTTACCCCGCATTTATCATGAAGTAACTGGTGAAGTCTTCCACGATCCCCGTCCTGGGGCTGATAATAGTTTACTGGGTAGCGATGAATGGGCGGTATTAGAAGAAATCTGTGCAGATGATGCTATGCACTTAGAACTGATGGCGAAATTGTTAGACACAGAGCGTCAGTTTCGCAAGATGGCGCGGCGTGTGGGGATATACGATAGTTTAGAGAAATGTTTTAAGACAAGTTCACGTTCCCAGAAAGATGCAGTTGAATACGCTCGTTTAACTCGTGATTTAAAACAAGCTGTTGATCAGGGCAATGTGGAAAAGGTTAAGCAGCTAACTTTAGGAGATTTTGCAGTTCCATCTGAACCAGTAGAAGTAACTACAGAAAAAGCAGAAGTAACCAGTGAGTTATCTTCTGACAAATCAAAAACTTGGGGAGACATGAAATTTCAGAATAAGGAAAAAAAATCTAAAAGAAATTCTAAATGAACATAACTATTACGACTAGCGGAATTCAAAATTAATACAGCAATTGATTTACGCCATACTGTACCAGCATAAAAATCCTTACCAATTACCTATTACCTATTCCCCCAATAGCAGCTAATGCCATTTGATATTCAACTGCTACCAAAAATTGATGCCAAATCTTTGCGAGAATCTGGTAAGCAATATTATGTAGATGCTCAAGGAAATCGTTTACCTAGCGTCACGACAATACTTAATGCTACAAAACCTCAAGCAGATCGTGATAGATTACTAAACTGGAAAGCGCGTGTGGGTACAGAAGAAGCAAGCCGCATTACTACGGCTGCTAGTCGCCGGGGAACGAAAACACACAAGCAAATTGAACGCTATCTACTGGGGGAAAATCCTGTTTGTTCGGAAGCTAGTCTTCCTTATTGGGAAAGTATCAAGCCTGTTTTAGAAAAAATCAACACAATTAGACTCGTGGAAGGTTCAGTTTTTCACTACGATTTAAAGTATTCTGGCAAGGTAGATTGTATTGCTAGCTATCAAGGAATACCTTGTGTTTGTGAGTGGAAAACTGCTGATAAACCTAAAGGGTCAATTGAGCGTTTATATGAGTATCCTCTGCAATTGGCAGCATATATAGGAGCAGCTAATAAATATTATGGTGATTTTGGGATTGAGATAAATCATGCGCTTTTGGTTGTGGCGATTCCTGAGATGGTGGCTGAGGTTTTTTGGTTGGAATCAGATACAATTAAATCTTATTGGCAGCAGTGGGAAGCTAGAGTTAGTGAATATTGGCAGCGTCAAAAATATTGGTCTTCTTGATAAGAAACACTGAACCTTATTGATTTATGGTGAAGCAGCGCTGCGGGAGGGTTTCCCTCCGCAGGCGACTGCTGAACCCGAAGGGTGCGTTGCGCTACGCGACAACACACCCTACATTTGAATACCACTTAATTTATGATTCCATGACTGCTAGCACCGATTTGGGTAATAATTTATCTTTAAACCAAATAATTCTTGCTGGAACATCATTTAATTTCACGCCAGCTTTTTCTAAATTCAATCTTTCAGAAATAGCCAAAATTAAATCATCTCTTCCCGCACGTCGTACTTGCGAGAATTTCTTTTGTAAATATTCTGGTCGCCAATAACCGACAATTTCTAATAGGAATGTGCGTCCATCAGGATGGACTAGGCGAAAATCGGGAATCATCACACTTCCCGGAATCGGAATTAAATCAACTTCTCGCTCTAATACCCACTCCGATTTCAGCGCATCCCATTTATCAGCAAAGGATGCTTCTAGCATACTATCGTAGGGTTTACCTGGGGAGTAGTGTGTTACTAAACCACATTCAGAATTGAGGGTAAAACGTCCAGTGCGCCAAGTGTTAGTGTAAGCGTCGCGGGTTTGCAGGGTGGAAGCGAGACTCCAGCGAGTTACATGGAGTAAGGCGGGGATAAGTTTAGCGATCGCTAACCCGTAACGCGTACTAGGATTAAATAAACTAGTAGGGCCGTCAATGGTAATTGTAAACCCATGATCGGCATCGCCTTCAATATAAGCCATCAGTTGAAATAACTTGAGATAGCGAAATAACAGCTTATATTCCCCCGGAACGTTGCGATGAGCATTTAATATTAATTGACTGGCTTTATAAAATACTCCCTGTACTTGTGATAGGTTATAGCGATGCAATAAATCTTGGGGTGTGGGTGCATCAAAAACCGTCAAAATTTTATTTTCATTTAAATCAGCATATAAGCCATTATGAACTTGTTCGGGTAAAACTTCTCGCTCAAGTTCATGAGTTAATTCATCAGCAATTTTATTCAGGGTAAGTTGAGTCGCTTCCTTGCTAGGAACAGATTTTGCAGCTAAAGCAAATACCCGTTCTCGTAACATGGGTGGTTCAAGGGGACTCACCACTTCAAAGGTGCAAAAACTGCTTTTAAGAATATAAGCCAAACCTCGTTTGACGCGGTAATCTGTGGTATCGCCTTCAAAATCTGTAAGTTGGCGTTCTAGCATCCCTTGAGTTTTGCCAACTGCTGCTTGGAAGTAGGCGATTAATTCGTTAGCTAAATTGATATGTTTATCATCAATTTTTAAGCGCTTGGGGATGATTTCTTCCCCGTTGTGGCGGTGCATTAAAAGTTCTGTGGGCAACATCTTCTAATTCGTAATTAATAATAAATAGTACGCAGATGGAAAAGGATGAACACAGATGGACGCTGATAAAGGCATGAGTTGATTATGTTAAATCGGATGAGTCTTCGCTGCGATTTGTAGAATAATTGATTTCTAACTGTTCCGCAGCTTTAGCAGTTCTTTCTTTACCTGTTCCATAGACAACTTGCAGATGCCCTTTTTTACCTTTTTTCTCTTTGTGTTCTTCGCGTCTTCGCGGTTCGTTAATCTTCTCCATCCCCCTACGACGCGCCGAAGTTCTTTCTTCACTCGTGTCTTCAGCGACTACTTCATATAAAATCGCCTGTTTATTGGCAATATTTCCCTTACGTAAAACTCTTCCCAAACGTTGAATATATTCCCTTGTTGAACCAGTGCCAGATAAAATAATGGCAATCGCTGCTGCTGGAACATCAACACCCTCGTTCAACACATGGGAAGCTATTAAGGTGTTATATGCACCTTCCCGAAATTTAGTTAAAATTTCATGCCTTTCTTTTACAGGAGTTTGATGAGTAATTGCCGGAATCAGCAACTCTTGGGAAATGCGGTAAACGGTAGCATTATCAGCAGTAAAAATGATAATTCTTTCGGGATGATGTTTAGCTAATAAATTAGCTAAAATTCGCAACTTCCCATCAGTCCCCAAGGCGATTTCCTTGGCCTCACGGTGTGCTAACATAGCTCTGCGTCCAGTTTGCGATCGCGCGCTCATTTGCACAAACATTTGCCAACCCTGTATACTCCCTAGAGAAATCCGCGAGTCACGTAAAAAATCGTTGCGGGTTTGAATTAATTGGTTGTATTTTTCCCGCTCAAGTTGGGATAATTTCACCTTAATTTGCACAATTTCATGTTCTGCTAAGGCTTTCCCAGCTAAATCTTCAGCGCGTTTGCGATATACTTCTCTACCAATGAGGATATTTAAATCAGCGTGTTTACCATCGGTGCGTTCGGGAGTCGCTGATAACCCTAAACGATAAGGTGCGATCGCATATTCGGCAATCACGCGATTAAAATCTGTAGGTAAATGATGGCATTCATCGAAAATCACCAACCCATATCGATTTCCCAAGCTTTCCGCATTAATCGCTGCACTATCGTAGGTAGCAATTAAAATTGGTGTTTTATCTTTAGAACCACCACCCAATAAACCCACCTCTGCATCGGGAAAGGCTGCTACCAAGTGAGCATACCACTGATGCATCAAATCTAAAGTCGGTACCACAATCAATGTGCTGCGGGGTGTGGCTTGCATCGCCATCTGTGCTAAATAAGTCTTTCCCGCCGCCGTTGGTAGCACGACTACCCCTTGTCTCCCGGCGAGTTTCCAAGCCGCTAACGCCTCACTCTGGTGGGGATAGGGTTCCATTTCCAAAGTAGCTACCAAATCTAAGGGATAAAATTCCTTCGCCTCATCAAGAAAGTCAACCTCTTCGGCTTGTAGTGCTTCTACCACAGAACGATATTGAATTGCTGGCAAGCGGAACTTTTCTACCCGGTCATCCCATGTGGCATAATCCATCCAGGCTTTACCCCGTGGTGGTGGATGTAGTATGAGTGTACCGCGATCAAAAGTGAGTGTGGGAGTGCGAGCCATTGATAACTCAGTTTATACCTAGATTTTCATATTTCATTACTCATAACGCAAAATGTGCATAGTTGTGTTGATAGCCACTAAGTTGAACGGGTTTCTCAGCTTCAAGCAAGTGGTATCATTAATAAGGGTTTAGTAATGCTTAAAACCTACAAAATCTAGATGATTTCCGCTAAATTGAGTCAAAGCAAAAAAGTCTAAACTATATAGTAGGACTCATATTTGATTTTTTCTCAGCTAGGTAGAGCTTTCATCATCCCATCAATCAACAACGCCAAAAATTTCTCTAACAAAGCAGGTGACTGGTTGAAATACTGGCTGTATTTACATCGTGCTATATTATTCTTATAGCAATATGGGATTTTTACTTGTTAATTGATGGCTTGATTATCGATTAATCAATCAGTAAAAATTATTTTATTTAAGCGGTCACTACCATAATATATAAAATCTTCTGTTACTTCTTTAGATAGATGCATAACCCGCAAATATTGGCTGTTAATTTAGGCGAGGTATCATAGGTGTGCATCTATCATCAAGCAAGAAATACATATTTGTTCACACTCTAGCCTGTGATAATTTGGATGATGAGTATATTTTTTTGAAGACGAAGCTTTTCTCCTGCATTTTGCTAAAAATCAAGTGCTAATTCTCTAGATTTTTAATTTGATGATTTAAAGAAGAGTGTTTTTTTATTTGAATTTTATCAGCTGTATGTAAATTCTGATTAGTAAAATTTTTCTATGCGATCGCACTTATCATGGAAATCTGCAAATCAGCTTCCGGCTTGGACTTCTTATGTAGTTTTAATAGGAACGCTGTTACTGACTGCGGGAGCAACAGGCTTACTAGAAATCACAGCGGCGACTCAAGATAAGTTGCGGTTTCAAAATGCAGTTACTCGCACTCAAGACAATATTCAAAGTCGTTTAGATACCTATATCACCTTGCTGCGCGCAGGTAGTGCCTTATTTGCAGCGAATGAAAAAGTAAGTCTGGCAGAATTTCGTGCTTTTGTCGAAAGATTGAACTTAGAAGAACGTTATCCGGGAATTCAGGGAATTGGATTTTCAAAGCGAGTTAGCGCAGAAGAATTACCTGGATTACTCAGCGATATGCAAAAGCAGGGAGTGAAGAACTTTAACCTGCGACCGAATTATCAACGCAATGAGTACCACTCCATCATTTACTTAGAACCTCTGGATCGGCGCAATCAAGCCGCCATTGGTTACGATATGTATACCGAAGCCGTGCGACGTGCGGCGATGGAACGCGCTCGAGATGGTGGCACAGTCGCAGCATCTGGTAAGGTGACGTTAGTACAGGAAATCGATCAACACAAGCAAGCTGGCTTTTTAATTTACATTCCAGTTTACCGTCAAGGAATTATACCCAATACAATTGGTGAGCGCCAAGCAAATTTACTCGGCTTTGTTTACAGTCCCTATCGTGCTGATGACTTACTACAAGGGATTTTTGGCGGAGAACAGCCTCTAGTAAATTTTGACATTTATGATGGCACAGAAATTAAGCCAAACAATTTATTACACACCTCTAAAAGTAATTATACGGTTAACAATTCCTTTTACCACCCCCAATTTCAAACCACTCACATAATCAAAATTGCTGGACGTAATTGGACGATAGTTTTCCAGTCTCAGCCAGAGATGGATTTACTATCGTCCAGAAATTTAGTGCCTTATATTGGCTTTACGGGTGTAGTTATTAGTTTTATTTTATTTGGCATTACGCGATCGCTCAATCGGGCGCGTAATGCAGTCGAAACATCAGCCATCGCCTTGGGAGTATCGCAAGCTGCACTCAAAGAAAGCGAAAAGCGCTTTCGGCGGTTAGTAGAATCGAATATTTTTGGTGTTGCTTGCACTGACTTTGAGGGAAACATCAAATACGCCAACGAATATTTCCTCAGAATGCTAGGTTACACCATAGAAGATATGGTTGCTGGTACAATTCACCCCAATCACATTACACCCGCAGAATACCTATCTTTAGATAACCAAGCAATTACAGAACTAAGAAATCATGGAGTAGCAACTCCTTTTGAAAAGGCATTTATCCGTAAAGATGGTACCCGCGTTCCTATTCTCATTGGTAGTGCATTGGTACAAGCATCGGCGAGCGAACCCGAAGAAATTATTACCTTTTATTTAGATTTAACTATTCCCAAACAAATAGAAGCAATATTACGTCAAAAGGAAGAACAATTAAGCTTAATTACTAATGCTGTTCCTGTATTTATTTCTTATATTGATAATCAACAACGCTACCGATTTAATAATAAAAAATATGCAGAATGGTATGGAGTATCAAGCTCAGAACTCCACGGAAAGCATATTAAAGAAGTGGTAGGCGAAGCTAATTACCAGACAATTCGCCCTTATATCGAAACAGTATTATCAGGAAAAACAGTAACCTACGAAGTAGAAATTAGTCCCCCAGATGGTAGCATTCGTTATATTCATGGTGCCTATGTTCCTCATTTTAGCCCCGGTGGAACAGTAGAAGGCTTTGTTGCTTTAATTAGTGATATCACTGAAAATAAACAAGCTCAAAAAGCTTTAGAAGAGAGTGAAGAACGCTTCCGTAAACTCACAGAAAAAGCGCGAGTAATTCCTTGGCAAGCTAATGCTCAAACTGGAAACTTTACTTATGTTGGGCCGCAAAGTGAAGAAATTCTAGGTTATCCTACAATAGATTGGTATGCAGATAATTTTTGGCAAGAACATATTCACCCAGACGATCAAGAATGGGCAGTAAAGTATTGTATAGAATCATCGCTGACATTAGATAATTACGAATTTGAATATAGAATGTTGGCAGCAGATAGCAGAGTTGTTTGGATATATGACATTGTGAATGTGTTGCGGGAAGAAGGTCAACCGCAGATATTACATGGCTTCATGATTGATATTACCGATCGCAAACTCTCAGAGCAAGAACGGGAAAGATTACTAGCTGAAGCCGAAGCCGCCAACCGTATGAAAGACGAGTTTTTAGGGACGCTTTCTCATGAACTGCGTACCCCCCTCAACGCTATGCTAGGCTGGACGCAGCTACTCAAAAGCCGCAGATTTGATGAAAATACTACAGCTCGCGCCTTAGAAACAATTGACCGCAATACCAAATCTCTCGCGCAACTGATTGAAGATGTCTTAGATGTCTCCCGGATTATCCAAGGTAAACTCTCCTTAAATCTACAGCGAGTAGAACTAGTTCCAGTTGTCGAAGCCGCCATCGAGACAGTACATCCAGCCGCCGATGCTAAAGAAATTCGCATCGAATGCAGATTTGACTCAGATATCGGCATTGTGATCGCTGATGTTAACCGCTTACAACAAGTTATCTGGAATTTGCTCTCCAATGCCGTCAAATTTACACCCAAAGGCGGCAAAGTTGAGGTGCAGTTACAAAGAATTAATTCTCGCGTGCAAATTCGCGTCAGCGATAATGGTAGCGGTATTCCCCCAGAATTCCTACCATTCGTATTTGACCGCTTTCGCCAAGCCGACAGTTCCAGCACGCGATCGCATGGCGGTTTGGGATTAGGACTAGCGATCGTCCGTCATCTGGTAGAATTACACGGTGGCACAGTCTCGGCGGAAAGTCCAGGCATTGGTAAAGGTGCAACTTTCATTGTTAATTTACCCATGAAAGCAGTTGCTGTAGACCATACCACCTCACCCCAACGCGAACCCCTCATCAATAGCGATGATCGCCCCAATGAACCACAAACCCTCAATGGTTTACGCGTGTTAGTTGTGGATGATGAGCCAGATGCAAGACAATTACTCACCACCGTTTTATCACCCTATGGTGCCCAAGTCATGACAGCAGCATCAGCTGCTGAGGCCCTAGCTGCTGTGCCCCAATTCCACCCTGATGTCTTAGTAAGCGATATTGGAATGCCCAAAGAAGACGGCTATGTCTTAATTCGCCAACTCCGGGGACTACCTCCAGAACAGGGAGGAAGAATACCCGCCGTTGCACTCACAGCCTACGCCAGGTCAGAAGACCGCACACAAGCCTTATTAGCCGGCTTTCAACTCCACATTCCCAAACCCGTGAATCCCGCAGAATTAGTCGCAGTCATAGCTAATTTGACAGGGAGGACTTAACGGGCAACAGGGAACAGGTAAGAATTACTTAAATGCTTGGTGGTGAAACTTGTTTCATTAGGACTCCTTCCTTAACAAACGCCAAATTTAATCTTTTGGCGGTAATAGAATTTGATTATTACCTTCTGGAGTTTTAACTACTTTGCCACCTAAAGCTTCGATTTCTCTAATTGCTCTTTGTTGCGTGTTTTTATCAACTCCGTTATTTAATACCATGACCCATGTAGAAATTCTAGCATGTTTACTATGAGGATTACTGCTTAGAAATTTCACAGTTTTTTGAGAGATTTTAGCTACATTCTGGCTTTCTTCATCGTCATAAGTGCTAGCCCAATCTATAGCTTGCATTAAAGATTTTTTAGATGCTTGGGCATCACCTAAAAACAATAATTCATCGATAGCTTTATAACGCCATACATAATAAGCATTTTCTGGAACTTTAGGCGATAAAAATTGTAACCCATGTTCCATTAATTCTATAGAACGCTCAGGTAAACCTGCATAAAGAGAAGTACTGACAGATAGGCCTAAATAAGCATCTAGAAATCTGGGGTTATGCCCGAGAATCACTTCAAAATACTTAGGGCTGGCTGCATAACCTGTTTTCTCGCGTGCTTCTTCATCACCAAAGTATTGGAGAAAATTTAAATATACCCAATCAGCAATCAAGTTTTCATAGCCAAAGCCAGGCGTTTGTTTTAAAAAATTTAATCGCACCTGTTCTGCTTTAATTTCTCTTTCTAGCGTTTCTACAGAAGCAGTGTCTCGATTATTTAAAAAGCTGTGCATTCGAGGTAATTGCATCAAGGCAATTCCTAGAATACAGACACTAATTGTCAAAAATGTATTGATAGTTTCACGATATAAAGCAAACATTGTGATTGACTGACCTTATTAGCTGGGGATTATTTGTCAGCTGTAATGCATGGAAGTTGCATATTGATTGGTGGGGGTTGTCAAGAGATGCACAGACGCGATGAATCGCGTCTGTACAAGAGTCTAGTATATTTTTTAATTCCCTATCCCCTATGGCAATTGACAACTTCCACCAAGAAACTGCAATATCTCAAGGCATTGACTGGTATATCTAATTACAGCACAACAAAAATCAACAGCCAAGGCTAATGGTGATGCAGAGTAGTAATTGGGTGAAAAATAGAAGTACTATTTTTACTTAGTTAAAAGTAACCAGCATTGTTGTGCGATCGCCCAATCTTCTTGAGTATGAATGACTAAGACCCGTATCGTTGATTCTGGGGTGGTGATGTCGATATCAACGGGGTTTTGTTGATTTTTCTGGGGGTCGATTTTCAGCCCTAAAAACCCAAAGCCTTCGGAAACAGCTTGACGAATTCCAGGGGATTTTTCACCGACACCTGCGGTAAATACTAGAACATCTAAGCCCCCTAAACTGGCAAGCATAGAACCAATGCCAGCACGCAAGCGATGCACGTACATATCCCAAGCTAACTGGGCGCGATAATTACCTTGAGCGATCGCAGCGATTACTTCTGGCAAATCACTGGATATACCAGAAATTCCACGTAACCCAGAAGATTTATTGAGAACATAATCAAGACTTTCGGCAGAATAATTAGATTGTCGTAGCAGGTAAATTAAAATCCCTGGATCGATGGAACCAGAACGACTACCCATCATTAACCCATCTAAGGGTGTAAAGCCCATAGTCGTATCTATGCTGCGGCCGTTTTGAATTGCTGCTAAAGAACAGCCGTTACCTAAATGACAATTAATTAATTTCAGCGATGCTAAATCTCGTCCCAGGATATCAGCCGCCCGTTGAGCGCAGTATTGGTGACTGATACCATGAAACCCATAGCGGCGGATACCTTGCTCCACCCACTCATAAGGGCCGGGATAGATTGCCGCAGCATCAGGGATAGTGGCATGAAATCCAGTATCAAATACTGCCACCTGCTTCACATCACCCAAGCTTTGCTCGATGGCTTCTATACCTTCCACAGCCGCCGGATTATGTACAGGTGCTAAAGTAGCAAGTTGGGCGATCGCTTTTTTCACATCCTCATTAATCACCGTACTTTTACGGTAATCTTCTCCCCCATGTACTACACGATGACCTACCACATCGATTTCTGACAGATTACCAATTACCTTGGTAGCACCGCGAGTCAGAGTGTAAAGCATATAGGTGACATGTGCCTGTCGCGAGTCCGCATAGATTGATTCTTCCAGCACTTCACCTGTAGCGGTTTTCACCTGAATTTCTGCGACACCTTGCTCTTTCGTCCAGTTGACTTTACCTTCCCAAAGCGGTTGAGGTGCTTGTTTGGGGAGAAAATCATCTTTGATTTCATAAAGACAACTTTTTTGACTACTAGATCCGGCATTCAGTACAAGTATTTTCATAATTTTTCAGAACTCATTATTGATTTATAGGCTCTGACTTGAATGTCAATCCCAGTAATAGCAGTACCAACGACAACAGCATCAGCCCCTAAAGCTAAGGCTTGGCGAGCCATTTGGGGTGAAGCTATCCCACCTTCACAAATCACGGGAATATTTAGCTGTTCAACCATCTGGCTGAGGAGTTCCCAACCAGGAGGCGTAAAATCTTTGGTTGCGGCTGTGTAACCAAAAAGAGTTGTTCCCACAATATCTGCTCCAGCATTGACTGCTGCTTTTGCCGCCTCAATTGTATCGACATCTGCCATAACTGGTTTATTTAATTCTTGATGAATTCTGGCAATCATCGTTGCTAATTGCTCATCACCAGGGCGGCTTCTCATTGTGGCATCGATGGCAATAATATCAGCCCCAGCAGCCGCCACAGCTACAGCATGATGAAACTGAGGGGTAATGTAGACATCGTAGCCAGCTATAACTTGTTTCCATAGCCCAATAATCGGCGCATTCACACAAGCACGCACAGCTTGAATGTGATTGGGGGTATCTATCCGCACCCCAACAGCGCCATTATTCACCGCCGCCTGTGCCATCGCTGCAATTACTAGCGGTTGATGCAACGGTGAATCAACGGGGGCTTGGCAAGAGACAATTAAGCCTTTTGGGCATGGGGCATGGGGCATGGGGCATGGGGCATTGGGTAATGGGTAATGGGTAATGGGTAATGGGTAATGGGTAATGGGTAATGGGTAATGGGTAATGGGTAATGGGTAATGGGTATATCTCCCTGTCCCCTTGTCCCCTTGTCTCCCTCATCTCCCTCATCCCCAGTCCCCAGTCCCCAGTCCCCAATCCCCATTACCCCTTATCCCCAGAGGGGGCCCCGAGTTCCCCAATCCCCAATCACGACTTACACACCGTCATCGGCTGCGCTGGTATCCACACGGTGAAAATTGAACCGATGCCTACAGTAGACTCTACTTCAATGCGCCCGCGATGGAGTTCTACTAGTTGTTTAGTTAAGGCTAAACCTAATCCTGTACCTTCGTAGCGGCGGCGATAGGGTGTATCGAGTTGTTGAAATTTTTCAAATAGTAGAGGTAACTGTTCTTCAGGAATGCCAATACCTGTATCTTCTACTTGAAAGATGGCAGTTTCTTCTTCTACCCACAAGCGTAAAGTCACATTGCCGCCTTTCGGGGTAAATTTAATGGCATTTGTTAATAAATTAGAAATAATTTGCTCAATTCTCGTTGCATCGGCAGTAAAGCGATCGCGTCTTGGATCGATTTGCAAATCAAGCGTCAGCTGCAACTGTACCTGATTGGCTCTGTCTTCTAAAGTTTTTACCGTATTTTCTGCGATATCTCTTAAGGAAAATTCTGTAATATTTAAAACTGCTTTGCCTGCCTCAATTTGCGATAAATCGAGGATGTCATTAATCATTTCTAATAAATGCTCGCCACTGTCGTGGATGGTTTGAAGATAATCTCGTTGACGTTGGCTCAATTCACCCAAAGGCCAGCGTAACAGCGTGGAAGACATGCCGATGACATAAGTTAAGGGCGTAAGCAATTCATGGCTAATTGTCGCTAAAAATTCATTTCTCAGGCGGCTAGCGGCTTCTGCGGCGAGTAAAGCATCGCGTAGCTCTAGTGTGCGTTCAGCTACTCGTTGTTCCAGGGTATGCTTTTCTTGAGTGAGAGTTCTGGCAGCATCTCGCAGCGATCGCATTAATTCGGTTTGGTGAATAGCGATCGCTAATTGTTCTGCGATCGCACTCAGCAAGGTTTTTTCGTTTTCAGTCCATTCTCGTGGATGGTGACATTGATGGGCAATTAGCAGTCCCCAAAGTTTTTCCTCAAACATAATGGGGGCGGCTACCTTAGCACGTACCTGAACTTCCCTTAAAAAATTTAACAAACATTGTTCAAGGCTGTAAGTTTTTTCCACATCAACCACCGCTAAGGTAAAACCTTGGCGATACTTCTCCCAACATTGGGAGTGATGTACAAAGCAAGTTTCTTCCCGATAATTCAAAACAGAAGGAATTGCCTCGTTAGCACGGACTTCATAGACTATACAACCCCCATGTAGTTGATAATCTTGTAGTGGGGGTTGGGGATTGGTTGGTGTTGACAGTGCATATTGTCCGTTGAGTTGATGGGGAGGTTCTCCTGGTTGATTACCAAACCAGGTACGGTAATTATCACTATTTAAGGACGCAGCATCAAAGTTGTATGAGGTATTGGTGGCTCTTCCATCCTCAAATCTATAAATTATTAATCTGTCTAATTCTAAAAACTCACGTACTTGTGTGAGCGCCGTCGTCATGATGACAGATAAATCCAAGCTTCTGCGGATTTGGTTTGTAACTTGATTCAACAGCCGTTCTTGAGCAACCTGTTTTTTCAGTGCATCTTCCACAGGTTGACAAATATAAGCATGAGGCTCATTCAAAGTTTGTGCAAAATCTACCTGCTGATTCAGCTGCGGCAAGAGATATTCTAATAACAACAGCGTAAATTGACTTTGGAGCGTAGCATCATTAGTACGGAGAATTTGACTATAACGTTGCAGATTTTGGTAAGTATAGGAATCAGCGCCAAACAAATCTCGCAGTTTTACCAAGAAAGAAGCGATCGCTTCGCAATTAAATGTCAACCTCGTATTCAGCTCTGCTGCATCCTGAGAATAGGAAATACTGGTAAGCTGCGATGTAGAGGAAAGTTGCTTGGGCTGGTTACCAGAGTTGAGCAAATTATTAGCGGAATTTGTCCCCGTTGTAAAGCTAGCTCCTCTTACCTCCGTATCAGGTGATTGCTGTTCTCTCTGGGTGAGATTTCCCATTAACAGCGCACTAAACCCCTCAGACACCAGCAATGTAAACCTTTGCTCCTGCCACTCTGCAGGGACGCGAATCCTTGCCAACACCGCTTCTGTTAACACCAAAGCTGCACTTCCCACTGCTTGAGCCATCTGTTGTAACAATTCCCCAAGCTGATTAAATGTATCTAAGGGTAAGGTTCGAGAGAAGCTCAAATCAGAAGAACTAAGCATTGTTAAAAGTCTGGTGTGAGAGGCTAGCTGCTAACGCTCAAAGATTTTTTTGTGTTCTAATCAACAGTTTAAGACGGTAATACAGAATTATGCATCGTGTAAGTGCCACATCCGGAGGATGGAATCAGTCAGAAGACTTGATTTTTATAGAACAAACTCCAGCTCCCTTTGTGTTTATTACGGCTGCTGATACAGACATTCAAACCCTGGCAGCTGCGGTTCCCCAATTACCTGCGACGTTTCCTGCATTAAGAGTTGCCAACCTGTTGCAGTTACAACAACAAATAAGTATAGACAGTTATGGCGAGGAAGTTTTAGAACTTGCTCAAGTAATTATTGTGCGCTTACTAGGAGGACGTTCCTATTGGGCTTACGGTTTAGAAGTAGTACAAGAAATTGTTCAAAGTAATGGTATAAACCTCATTGTAATGCCAGGGGATGATGCTTTTGATCCCCATTTAGTTTCTCAGTCTAGCGTGCCTTTAGATATTGTGAACCAAGTATGGCAGTACTTTAGCCAAGGTGGTGTAAAGAATTTTGTTCACGCCCTCCAGTTTATTGCTGACAGTTGCCTTTCAACTTCTTTTAATCCTCCCGCACCGGAATTAGTGCCGCGAATTGGGTTGTATGAGTGGGGACTGGGGACTGGGGACTGGGGACTAGGGACTGGGGATGAGGGAGAAAGAAGTGATGCCCAATGCCCAATGCCCAATGCCCCATGCCCAATGTCCCATGCCCAATGCCCCATGCCCAAAGTCGGCATTCTGTTCTACCGCGCTCACTATCTTTCTGGCAATACAAGAGTAATTGATAGTTTATGTCAAGCTTTGGTACAGAAAAATTTACAGCCTGTGCCTGTGTTTGTTTCTTCATTGCGCGAACCGGATATTCAAGAGGAGTTGAGCGAGTTTTTCCAACCCAAGGACTCAGAACAAATTGCAGTACTGCTTAATACCACTAGCTTTTCCCTGGCGCGCTTAGAGACAGAAACACCCCAGATTGAACTTTGGGAAAAATTGGATGTGCCAGTGTTACAAGTTATTCTCAGTGGGGGGAGAGTGGAACAGTGGGAATCGCAAATGACAGGGCTTTCTCCCCGTGATATTGCCATGAATGTGGCACTACCGGAGGTAGATGGGCGAATCATTAGCCGTGCTGTCTCTTTTAAAACAGTGCAAACGCGCAATCAGGATTTAGAAACCGATGTGGTAGTTTATGAACCAATAAGCGATCGCATTGAGTTTGTCGCTCAACTAGCAGCTAATTGGGTACGCTTACGTTCTAAGCCACCCCAAGAAAGGCGTATTGCCGTCATTGTCGCCAATTACCCCAACCGCGATGGCAGACTTGCTAATGGCGTGGGATTAGATACCCCAGCTAGTTGTGTAGAAATTCTCAAGGCTTTGCAATTAGCCGGCTATCACCTAGAAAATTTACCTGCTAATAGCGATGAATTAATTCAACGCCTCACCACTGGCGTAACCAACGATCCAGAGGGTAGGGATTGGCGCGCAGTCAACCAAAGCCTTTCTCTGGAAGAATACCAAAACTATTTCGCCACCTTGCCATCAGCAGTACAGCAAGGTATTACTCAGCGATGGGGGGACTGGGGACTGGGGACTGGGGACTGGGTATTGGGGATTGGGGATAAGGCAGATGAGGGAGAAACAAAACATATCCCATTACCAATTACCAATTACCAATTACCAATTACCAATTACCCAATGCCCAATGCCCAATGCCCCATGCCCATTCCTGGCATTCAACTCGGTAACATCTTCGTAGGCATTCAACCATCAAGAGGTTATGACCTTGACCCTAGTTTGAATTATCATGCACCGGATTTAGAACCAACTCATAATTATTTAGCTTTTTATTATTGGGTAAAGGAATGTTTTGGTGCGGATGCTATTGTTCACGTCGGAAAACATGGCAATCTTGAGTGGCTTCCCGGTAAAAGTTTAGCTTTATCGAGCAATTGTTATCCAGAAGTGGCTTTGGGGGCAATGCCTCACTTGTATCCGTTTATCGTCAACGATCCAGGTGAGGGTTCACAAGCTAAACGCCGCAGTCAAGCTGTAATTATCGACCATTTAACACCGCCAATGACGCGGGCGGAACTCTATGGTTCACTGCAACAGTTAGAGAATTTAATTGATGAGTATTACGAAGCAGAAAGTTTAGATCCGGTGCGTTTACCGATGATTCGCGATCGCATCCGCGAACTAATGCTGCAAGAGAATTTACATCAAGACTTAGGGATTACCAATGAACAAGACATTTTAAACTTTGAAAATTTAATTTTAAATTCCATCAATGGCTATCTTTGTGAATTAAAAGAAGCCCAAATTCGTGATGGCTTGCATATTTTTGGACAATGTCCCCAAGGGCAACAATTACGCGATTTAATAGTAGCGATCGCACGCATCCCCAATCGTTATTCCATCGGTATTACCCGCGCCTTAGCTGCAGAATGGAGTTTAGATTTCGACCCCCTCACCGCCAATTTCAGCGACAAATTTACCCTACCAGAATCTAGCCTTGCACCTTTACATCTTGTAGCCAAGCTGAAATCTTGCCACACCATCGGCGACGCTGTAGAAATCCTCGAAGAACACGCCGCTTACCTAGTTGAGCAACTCATAGCTTCCAATCCCCAGTACCCAGTACCCAGTACCCAGTCCCCAGTCCCCCCAATTCTTCACTGGATCGCCCTCAAACTCCTCCCCGCATTACAACAAACCCAGCAAGAAATTACCAACTTGTTACGCGGGCTAGATGGCAGATATGTTCAGAGTGCTGCTTCTGGCGCACCTACACGCGGTCGCCCGGAAGTATTGCCAACTGGTAAAAACTTTTACTCTGTAGATATTCGTGCCCTACCCACAGAAACAGCCTGGGATATCGGCAGAAAAGCAGCCGAAACACTTGTTGAACGCTACACTCAAGATAATGGTGAGTATCCGAAAACACTAGCGTTATCAGTTTGGGGCACAGCAACAATGCGAACAGGTGGTGATGATATTGCCGAAGCCTTAGCGCTGTTAGGCGTGCGGCCTGTATGGGATGGTGCAGCGCGGCGGGTAGTGGATTTTGAAATTTTACCGTTGTCAGTGTTAGGAAGACCTCGCGTTGATGTCACATTAAGAATTTCGGGATTTTTCCGCGATGCTTTCCCCAACATGATTGATTTATTTGACTCAGCCGTGCAAGCAGTAGCCGCCTTAGATGAACCACCAGAACAAAACCCCCTAGCGGCGCAAGTGCAGCAAGATACTGATTTTTGGCAAGCGAAAGGATTAACTTCAGAGGAAGCACAAATGCGATCGCGCTATCGCATCTTTGGTTCTAAACCTGGTGCTTACGGTGCTGGACTCCAAGGCTTAATGGAATCGCAAAATTGGACAGACGATCAAGATTTAGCCCGCGCCTACATCAACTGGAGTTCTTACGCCTACTCCCCCTCATCTCCAACTGCCGCCCCCGAAGCCTTACAGCAACGCTTGATGCAAACACAAGTTGTGCTGCACAACCAAGATAACCGCGAACATGACTTACTCGATTCTGATGATTATTACCAATTTCAAGGTGGTTTAACAGCCGCAGTCCGTTCTCTTCAAGGACAGAATCCGCAAATTTATTTTGGTGATAATTCTAATACTGCTCAACCAAAAGTCCGCCAACTCAAAGAGGAAATTGCTCGGGTATATCGTTCCCGCGTCATTAATCCTAAGTGGATTGCTGGGGTAATGCGCCACGGCTACAAAGGCGCATTTGAAATGGCGGCGACAGTAGATTTTCTTTTTGCCTACGATGCCACAACTCAATGTGTCGAAGATTATATGTATCAAGGTATAGTAAATACTTATTTGCTCGATCCTGCTGTGGAAGAATTTATTCAGCAAAAAAATCCGTGGGCTTTGCGTGATATTGCTGAGAAATTATTGGAAGCACATAAGCGCAGTTTATGGCAGGATGTAAATACACAAACATTGGAAATGTTACGAGCCTTAGTACATCAAGCTGAAGCAGCAATTGAAGAAAAATAAGTGGTGTAGGAACCCCATATGGACAACCTCGCGTATTTCCACCTAGCTTTTGCCTATGAAGACAGCGAATCCAGTGAATTGGTTTCTCTGAAAGATTTTTTTAACACAGCAGCAACACCAGACTGGAAACGGCTTTCTAGCAGGGCTTGGCGATATATGTTACCTCTTGCCCTCACTTTGTCGATTTTCAGTGCTGTTAGTAGTGTCTTGGCACTGGAACGCGGCGATCAAGGCCCTTCTGTCAGGAATCTACAACAAAAGTTGAAACAAGTAGGCTTTTATCAAGCTCCCGTTACGCAAATTTATGACTTCCCCACTGAAGATGCTGTACGCCGCTTTCAAAAAGCTGCTGGCTTACCAGTAGATGGAGTCGTAGGTACAACCACTTTACAAAAATTAGACAACTGGCGGCCCAGAGTTGCAAGTACAACCACACCAGCGAAGAAGACTAGTACAAATACAACCGCTACTAGAACAACTGCTGTTAGTACACAACCGAAAAAAACAGCTACCACCAATACAACCGCTAAAAAACCTACCGTTGTTCCAACCACAACAGCAACTAACAAGCGCAGCAATCCCAATTACCTTGTGAAAGGTGATGAAGGTGAATCTGTGAGAGTTTTACAAGAAAGATTGCGAGTTGCTGGCTTTTATTACGGTAACGCCACGGGTATCTTTGGCCCAATTACAGAAGAGGCGGTGAAAAGATTCCAAACAGCTTATAACCTAGATGCTGATGGTGTGGTAGGCCCAGCAACAATGAAGAAATTGCCACCTCTTGGTGTTGGTGATGGAGAGGATGCTCCTAAAGCAGTAGCCGATCGCGATAAATTGCGGATGGGCGATCGCGGTGAACCAGTTCGGATTCTGCAAGATCACTTGATCAAAGCTGGCTATTTACAGGGAGAACCAAATGGCTACTTTGGCCCCAATACCGCAGATGCTGTTCGCAGATTTCAAGCCGCTAATTATTTAGCACCTAGTGGTATAGCTGGCCCAACTACCAGAGCCAAGTTATATAGCTTAGTGACTAATACTCCTAAGAGTGAATTTAGTGTTTTAGAAATTCAAAGACGACTACAAGAAAAAGGTTTCTACAAAGGTCAACTCAATGGTGTAATGGCAGATGACACCAAAAAAGCCATTAAACAAGCCCAAGAGTTTTACGGTATCAGTCTCAAGGATATTAGAAGCGGACGCTTTTAGCATCCGCTTAGGTATTAACACTAAGAGTCCCCAAATGATTTCTTACCTCCGATAACAGCGAACGAGAAATAGCTCAAAATTCCATTGATTTGTTTTATTTCAGACTCCGCTTAGTTATCTCACCCAGGTGCTATAACGGCATCAAAGCTCTTTGGCACTTGGGACACACTGCATGAATAGTCATTTGACAGTCGAGCAGATGAAAACCTTCTTTCTGGGCAGTTTTCGCCCCAATTTTCAAAATTGAGTCGTTTTTAAACTCAATTGTACTGTTACATCTGACACAGATGAGGTGATGGTGGTGATGGGGGTAGGGCTGATTAAGTTCGTAATGTTTATGTCCTTCCCCCAGTTCCAATTCCCGCAAAATCCCCATTCTAGCCATCAACTTTAAAGTCCGATAAATAGTTGACAGACTAATTCCTTCACCATCAGTTTCTAGGCGATGATAAAGATCCTCAGCACTGAGGTGTTCGCCTTGCGGAAGTTCTTGGAAAATGTGTAGAATTGTTTCACGTTGGGGAGTTAAACGCCAGCCCCGGTCATTTAATTCCGCTTTTAGTGAAGTAGAAGTGTAAACAGTCATACTAATTTTTCTCAATAAAGCCTCATAGTTGAGAATATAGCAAATATTTTGAGGTATTTGCAACAATCGTTGCTTATTGAGAATATTTACTAAAGACTGAAGAAGAATTCATGAGAATTTAAAGCAGCAAAAATAATAGGCGATCCCCGCCCATACAGTCTTATGTATATAGAGTTTACAAAACTCAAAGCTATTTAGATGAAAATTATTTGCCATAATCTAAAAAAGAGATTTTGGCACGGGGATCGAACAACTTTGTGACCAATAAAGAGTTCAGAGTCAACAATCTCTAGATTTAATTTTGTGATAGTCACTATTGATTATTGACTATGCCAAGTTTAGATTTTAGATTGCCAATTTTAGATTTTTTTTAGTTTATATCCCGCCCTTAGTAGGCGGAGTAAATCCAAAATCTAAAATCCTTGTGCTAAATACCCAGAGTTTTTGGGGTCAACCTAAAATCTAAAATTAATTAACTGCTGAACATTAACTAACTCAAGGATTCCAGATAGTCGCGGATCAAATTACGACGCTTTGGTTGGCGTAGCTTTTGCAAAGCTTTAGATTCGATTTGGCGTACACGTTCCCGTGATAAATCCAGCGCACGTCCGATTTCGGCTAAAGAGTAGGGATGACCATCTGCTAAACCAAACCGCATCAGAATTACATCACGTTCGCGGCTGGTTAAATCTGCTAACAAATGCTGTAAATCTCTTTGCAAAGATTCCCGCATTAATAATTCTTCTGGGGTAACACTATCAGTTTCGAGCAATTCGCCTAACTCAGTGTCTTTATCTTTCCCTACTTTGGTTTCTAGAGAAACAGAGCGAGGAACCCGTAACAATACTTCTCTCACTTGAGTGGGTGTCATTTCTAGCTCAACAGCCAAATCTTCCAAAGTCGGAGTCCGACCTTTTTCTTGAGCAATTTTGCGTTGAGCCTTTTTAATTTTGTTCAGCTTTTCAGTAATGTGAACAGGAAGGCGAATTGTCCGGCTAGAAGTAGCGATCGCTCTGGTAATACCTTGACGAATCCACCAGTAAGCGTAAGTACTAAAGCGATAACCCTTAGTTGGGTCAAATTTTTCTACAGCGCGTTCCAAGCCAAGTGTGCCTTCTTGGACTAAATCCAATAATTCTAATCCGCGATTTTGATATTTCTTAGCAACAGACACAACCAAGCGCAGATTCGCCTTGATCATGTGTTCTTTCGATTGGAGTCCTTGGGACTGAATTTGTTCCAATTCTTCCACTGTAATTTTGGCAATTTCCGCCCAGCGACGTTTACCTTCAGATAAAGTAGGCTTGAGATCGCACAACTTTATACCAGCTGTGGCTGCCCATCTTTCTAAAGACGGACGATGTCCCAGTTCAGATGCTAAACGTTCTTGGACTTCAATCAATCGCAGATAAGGCTCAATGACTGCATCCCCTTGCTTGGCAGCATTAGCAAGTACTATCCGCATCCGCAAATAACGTTGGACTTTCTGAGCTTCTGAAACCTCTTCGTCTCGCCCTAATAAGCGTACCCGACCAATTTCTTGAAGATAGAGGCGTACTAAATCCGTACTCCGACGGTTGGTGCTAGCAGCGAAACTCGCGGGATCAACAGAAGCCAACTCTAAATCTTGCAAATCTTCTAAAGGCAACTCATGATCGTCAACCGTGAGATCTTGGTCTAAGATTTGCTGAGATTTTTGTGCGTTGTAGGGGGCATCTGCGTAAAAAGATGTTGCTGGCATAAATATCGTCTCAATGGCTCCAGGTAACAATAGATTACGGTCAGCTAAAATTAATGGTCAGCTATTCAACTGTTGCTATTGTTCCCGTGATTTACGAAGAACTAACACGGTAAGGGTTTCTATTACGGTTTTTTTTGAAATTTTTTTCCAAAAAAACTGTATTAGTTGTTTTTGTTACATAACTACCGAAATAGTAGGCTGCTGTAGTTCTTTCATTGAACCAATAGCTATTCATTTCTACAGCTAGCTTTTAAGTTTTGAATTAGCTTTTCAACATTTCAAATTTGATGAGATTTTACTGTTACAAAAGTAACAATGTATAAACATATTTCAGTAAAAATGATGTTCATAATCGGCATAGTCATATCTACACCACTAAAAACGTTGTATCCTGACAAATTACGAATTTTTCTCTAGGGAATATTTGGTAAGTATTTGAGGTAATTGTCATCGGCAATGCGTTAGTAATAACGCTGAAGTGCTAATACCTAGCAATTACCAGTTCAGTATTTATAAGGAGTAGGGAATGGGGCATGGGGCATGGGTAATGGGTAATGGGTAATGGGTAATGGGTAATGGGTAATGGGTAATGGGTAATGGGTAAATTCTCCCCTGCTCCCTGCCCCCTTGCTCACTTCCCCAGTCCCTACTCCCCATCCTCAAAATCATACTCAGGCTTGATGTCACGTAGCATTAATTCATCAAGAGCTTGTTGGGGTGTGATTTTACCTTGAAGTAATCTATCGACTTGCTCAGTAATTGGTACGGGAATATTCTGCTGTCTGGCTCTTTGCATCAACACTCGACAAGTGTTGACACCTTCAGCAGTTCCTTGGAGATGGGAGAGAACTTCTTCGAGTGTTTTGCCAGCAGCTAGCTGGTAACCTACTTGATAATTACGACTTAGGGGACTGTTGCAAGTTGCTAGTAAATCCCCTAAACCTGATAAACCATAAAATGTTTCTGTTTTTGCACCCCAGAAATTACCGATGCGAACCATTTCTGTAAGTCCACGGGTGACTAAACCAGCTTTGGCATTGGTTCCTAATTGTAAACCATCACATACACCAGCTGCGATCGCAATTACATTCTTGAGTGTTCCCCCTAATTCCACTCCCACAGGATCGGGATTGGTGTATACCCGAAAGCGATTAGAAGAAAACACCAACTGCACTGTTTGCGCTGCTGCAAAAATATTGCTAGCGACTACAGTTGCAGCTGGTAATTCCATTTCAATTTCTTTCGATAAATTAGGGCCAGATAAAACAACAACTGCATTGTCAGGAAAAGTAGATTGCCAAATTTGCGACGGCGTACAGGTTGTTTCTGGTTCTAAACCCTTGGTAGCCGTCACAAAAATTGTTTCCCGAGAGACAGGTAAAGACTTGACTTGAGCAGCTACATCCCTGACACCTTTCATCGAAATGGCAGAAAGGATTATTTGAGCATCTTCTAAAACTGTTTCCAGTGTTTCCTCTCCCCAACGTGACCAAACGCGCACCCGATGACCATTAGCCGCAGCCAAATTAGCCAGTGCTGTTCCCCAAGCACCTGCTCCCAAAATTGCTACAGATTGTGAATTGTCATTGGTCATTGGTCATTGGTTATTGGTCATTTGTCATTTGTTAAGGGTCAAGGGTTGTAGAGACGCGATTAATCGCGTCTCTACAAGAGTCTCCCTCATCGCCCTCATCCCCTACTACGGGGGTAACGCTGCATTAATTCCCGTACTTGTTCCGCATGATAGGAGCTTCTTGTTAAGGGTGAGGAAACTACTTGTAAAAATCCCAGTTCTTCACCGTAGGCTTGCCAGGCGGCAAATTGTTCTGGGTTAACAAAATCATTGACTTGTAAATGTTTTTGACTGGGTTGGAGATATTGCCCAATCGTTAAGATATCGCAATCTACGGCGCGTAGGTCTTGCATAACCTGACGAATTTCGGCATCAGTTTCACCAAGTCCCACCATAATGCCAGATTTTGTGTAGACCCAAGGAGCAAGTTGACGAGAGCGCGCCAGTAATTCCAAAGTGCGATCGTAGTTACCTTGGGGACGGACACGACGATACAGACGAGGGATGGTTTCTGTATTGTGGTTTAATACTTCGGGTGCAGCTTGGAGAATTATTTCCAAAGCATTCCAATTACCGCACAAATCTGGAATTAATACCTCAATTGTCGTTTTGGGTGAAACATCCCGAACTGCAGTGATACATTGCACAAACTGCGATGCACCACCATCAGGTAAATCATCTCGGTTTACAGAGGTGATGACTACATGATTGAGTTGCATCCGGCGCACGGCTTCTGCCAAACGTGCTGGTTCTGTTGGATCTAAAGGTTTAGGCTTTTTTTCAAAATCGATATCACAGTAGGGACAAGCACGAGTGCAAGCAGGGCCCATAATCAAAAATGTGGCAGTACCAGCTTGAAAACACTCGCCAATATTCGGACAGGACGCTTCCTCACAAACCGTATTGAGCGCTAAATCCCGCAAAATTTCTTTAACGTTCCCAACGCGCTCCCACTGAGGCGCTTTTACCCGCAACCAGTCTGGTTTTACAGTCACAATCCGTTTTCACTATATATATACAGAGTTATGTTAGCAATCTTCCGAGATTTTAGATGAGTTCAGTTTAAAAGAATATTTTCAGGGTACTTCAAAAAATAAATTATTCTGTGCAAGTCGTTGACTGTTGATTGATGACTGTTGACGGTTCACAATTAACAGTCATCAATCGCTTCGGGAATATTTTTTACTCGGAAGTTCCCCATTCAGGGCGCAACTGCTTGCACCCTTGGGTTTAAAGATTACTCATCAACCAGGTGGCCATTTCATTTCCCGCCCTCCTAGAATATGTAGGTGTAAATGATAGACAGTTTGGCCGCCATCAGCACCAGAGTTGATGACAACTCGATAACCATTTTCTAATCCAGCTTGTTCGGCAACGCGCTTGGCGGTTAATAAAAGATGTCCTAGAAGAGCATGATCCTGAGATTCCGCATCAGCTAATTTAGCGATCGCCTTTTTGGGAATCACCAAAATATGAACTGGTGCTTGGGGTTGAATGTCTCTGAACGCCAAAGCTAAATCATCTTCATAAACAATGTCGGCGGGAATTTCCCGACGAATGATTTTGCTGAAAATCGTCTCTGTGGTTTCACTCATGTCATTTTACTTACTCATCTGCTAGAGATTTTAAAGGGTTATTGTTAGATAAAAAATGCTTGCTAGAGTCTGGAGTGCATCAATTGTCGGCATCGATGCCATAAAAGTAGGTGTGGAAGTCGATGTATCCGGGGGATTACCAGGAATTGTGGTATTGGGTTTACCAGATTCGGCAGTTCAAGAATCCAAAGAACGGGTAAAAGCAACGCTGAAAAATGCGGGTTTTGCTTTTCCGATGCGGAAGATTGTAATTAACTTGACTCCGGCTGATTTGCGTAAGGAAGGGCCAAGTTTTGATTTGCCTATCAGCGTGGGGATTTTAGCTGCTTCTGAGCAAGTTAGCGCTGACTTATTAGGTGATTATTTATTCATCGGGGAAGTATCTTTAGATGGTAGCTTGCGTGCTGTGGCTGGTGTTCTCCCCATTGCGGCGACTGCTCAAAAGATGGGAATTGCTGGTTTAGTTGTGCCTGTAGATAATGCCCAAGAAGCCGCAGTTGTGGAAGGATTAGCGGTTTACGGCTGTAAAAATCTGTTTGAGGTGGCAGATTTATTAAATAATCCCGCACGGTATAAGCCAGTGCAATTAAATCAAGCTGTAGAGACTGATTACGCTGCATCTTTTGCTGGCAGTATAGATTTAAAAGATGTCAAAGGACAAGCTCATGCTCGTCGGGCTTTGGAAATTGCAGCGGCTGGAGGACATAATTTAATTTTTGTTGGGCCTCCTGGTAGTGGAAAAACCATGCTAGCGCGTCGCTTACCAGGTATTTTACCACCGCTAAGTTTTGCTGAAGCTTTAGAAGTGACTCAAATTCATTCAGTCGCAGGTTTATTAAAAAATCGCGGTTCCTTAGTACGCGATCGCCCTTTTCGCAGTCCCCATCATTCGGCTTCTGGCCCTTCTTTGGTTGGTGGTGGTAGTTTTCCGCGTCCGGGAGAAATTTCTTTATCACATAGAGGTATACTTTTCTTGGATGAATTAACAGAATTTAAACGTGATGTTTTAGAATTTCTGCGTCAACCTTTAGAAGATGGCTACGTCACCATTTCTCGTACCAAACAATCGGTGATGTTTCCCGCGCAGTTTACCTTAGTGGCGAGTACTAATCCCTGTCCTTGTGGTTACTATGGCGATACTATCCAACAATGTACCTGTTCTCCCAGACAAAGGGAACATTATTGGGCAAAGCTTTCTGGGCCATTGCTTGATCGAATCGATTTGCAGGTAGCTGTGAATCGCCTCAAACCAGAGGAAATTACCCAACAACCAACAGGCGAAACATCTCAATCCGTAGCCAAACGAGTACAACAAGCACGCGATCGCGCTAGTACCCGCTTCCAAGGACAACAAAATTTGCGTTGCAATGCCCAAATGCTGAGTCGTCATCTGCAAAAATGGTGTCAGCTAGATGATGCCAGTCGTAATTTATTAGAAGCCGCAATTAGAAAATTAGGTTTATCAGCCAGAGCAAGCGATCGCATTCTCAAAGTAGCACGCACGATTGCAGATTTAGCTGGCGAGGATGAATTAAAACCTAATCATGTAGCTGAAGCGATACAGTATCGGACAATTGATCGGATGCAATAGTATCGCAGAGAACTAAATGCCGCAAATTATTGGCTGATAAACTCGATTTGGCGAGATTTTGATTGAAACTATGATTAATGATGTGCGTCATTATTCAAAATGCGCTCATCATTCAACTATGACCAAGAAAAATTTGCTTGGTAACGAAATTTTCACATTGGATAATATTCTCACGCCAGAAGAATGCGCTGAGTATATTACTGTAACTGAAAATATTGGTTATACAGATGCTCCGATTACTACGATGCAAGGTTTTCAAATACGTCCTGACATCCGCAATAATCAGCGTGTAATTTTAGATGTCCCGGAACGAGCTTTAAATTTATGGCAGCGCGTGTCAAATTATATACCTAATACTATGGGCAGATGGCAAGCTGTGGGGCTGAATGAGCGTTTTCGTTTCTATCGCTACGATCCAGGTCAAAGGTTTGCGCTTCATCATGATGGTTCGTATCGGCGACCCAACGGCGAGGAAAGTTTATTGACTTTCATGATTTACCTGAATGAAGGTTTTGAAGGCGGCGCAACCCGGTTTCATCTTCCACGCCGATATTATGAACATTTACCTACTATGGATGTTGTTCCTGTTACAGGTATGTCCTTGTGTTTTGTTCATGAACTAGTACATGAAGGCGCTCCTGTAATCCAAGGACGAAAGTATGTTTTACGCTCAGATGTGATGTACCGTCAACTTTCAAGAGTTTATTGAATCTCACGAAGTAAGTGAGGTACATCATGAGTAATGAGTAATGAGTAGGAAATTTACTTATTACTCACTTACTTTTTTCAATTAGTTGCTGTACTTCATAAACATCGAATCTGCCGTATGTCGTAATCACTTCATTAATCGACATCCAAAAACGCGATCGCACAGTATCTTCAAAGGTGATACCAATTCAAATAATGTTTGCTACACATCAATTATTCTAGAGGGCAAGGCAATGCCTTGCCCCTACAATCTGTCGTATTCTTTTTTCAAATTGGTATGATTTTAACAGCATGGGCAATAGCGCAGTCAAGCTAAAGCTATGATGCTAATAGATTCAGTTGGAGTCTGAAGTTTATGGAAAGCAACCCTTTAGGAACATCACAGGCTGCAAATATCAAGGTCAATATTGTGCTGGAAACTAAAGAAGATGGTAGTGCAGTTGCATCTATTTTGGAACTTCCACAGTATCGTGTTGAAGCAGCAAATCGTGAACAAGCACTCTCAATGCTGGAACAGCTTGTAGTTCAACGGATAAATAAAGTTGAAATCATTCCGATGGAAATTAAATTACCTCAAGTTGAACCATCTCAAAGACCTTGGATGAAATTTGCTGGAGTATTCAAAGATGATCCAGACTTTGACGCAGTTCAGCAGTATATTCAAGAGTATCGCCAAGAAGTAGATGCAGCTGATTCTGATACACAGAGGGAAGTAAGTTGAGTCTCTGGATTCTCGATACTGATAGTGTTTCTCTTTTTCAAAGGGGAAATTTAGAAATCGCTCGTCATTTAAACAGCGTTGATGCTAGCGAAATCGCAATTACAATTATCACTGTCGAAGAACAAATTCGAGGAAGATTTCAAGTTATTCGACGAGCTAATGCTAATGATTTAGTTTCGGCTTACGAAAAATTACAAATAACTTTTGATAGTTTAAAAAGCTTCAATGTTTTAAAATTTACTGCTGAAGCACAAGAATTATACACAAATTTAATCCTACAAAAAATCAAAGTTGGTCGGCAAGATTTACGCATTGCCGCGATCGCACTTTCTGTAAATGGAATTTTGGTAACAAGAAACCATCGGGACTTTTCTCAAGTACCCAATTTAGTTTTGGAAAATTGGACTGTGTAAAGCAATTTTTAATTCTGCTGCTTCCTCTTCTCCCCAATCCCCAAGAGTTCTGTAATTTTGAATTTTGAATTTTGCGTACTCCTGCGGAGAAGCAAGCTACGCGTAGCGTGTCGTTGGCGCAGCCTCTCGTAGAGAAGACAAAAGTTGCGTGCGGGGGTTCCCCCCGTTGAGGAGGCAGTGCGTTGGGCGGGTTCCCCGACTTGTAGCAACTGCCGTCAAACTTTTCAAGACGAATTTTGAATTGATTTGTCCCCAATCCCTAACTATCCAAACTCCAACCTAAAGCTGTAGCGATTTGTCCAGCCAATTCTAGGGGATTGAAAGGTTTAGCGATCGCAGTTGCCATTCCCATTTGAGCATAGCGGCGGCGATCGGCGGCTTGGATTTTGGCTGTTAATAAAATTACGGGAATCTCTTTGGTGGCTGGATTGGCTTGGAGTTTTTCAAAGGTAGTTATGCCATCCATATCAGGCATCATGACATCTAAAAGGATGGCATCTGGTTGCCAAGCTTCGGCTTTCATGATGCCGTCTTTACCAGAGCTTACCGTCATCACTTCCCAACGGGCAACGGTTTCCAAGCAAATTTTGGCAACTTCTTGAATGTACTCTTCGTTATCAACTACTAAAATTCGTTTTGTTGTCATCTTGTCAATGAATTGTGGATTTGAGATTTTTGCTAGTTGAAACTGCGTTGGCTGGGAAATTAGACAGGACTTACGCAACTGGTACACCAATCTTTTGGTTTAAGAGTCAACAGTCAAGGGTCAAGGGTCAAAAATTCAGGTTTTTTGGACTTTGGACTTTTGAACGCCAGTTCACTCAACGGAGGGAACCTCCCTTCGGGTTCGCCAGTCGCCTACGGAGGGAAACCCTCCTGCAGCGCTGGTCTCACCGCACGTGACTGGCTCCCCTTGACAGCCTCAACGAAAAAAATGTGACACTTGCGTAAGTCCTATTAGATTTAAAATTGCTCTCCTTGTTGTTTATTGTGTGTAATTCGCTGTAGTAATTCCATTACCCGTTGTTCAAATTCTTGGGTGGTGACACGTCCTTTGGTTAAAAATTCAGTATGTCCTAATTTCAGGCGATCGCGTTCTGATTCGTCTAAGTCTGTGGCGGAGTAAACTAGCACAGGGGTGCTACATAGTTGATTGTGTTTCTGTAGCCAATCGACAACGGCAAAACCGTCGCTTTCTGGCAAAATTAAGTCGAGAATTAGTAAGTCGGGGTTGACTTGTTGACTGAGGCGGATGGCTTCTCTGCCAGTTTTGGCGAGGTAGGTGTCAATATCATGCCTTTCAAATAGGGTTATGAGTAGTTGCGCTAAGTCGTTGTCGTCTTCCACAATCAGAATTTTGACTCGCTTAGAAGCTGTTGCTACTACTTGTCTCAGTGATTTTAACAGGTTACTTTCTTGGAATGGTTTACTCACCCAATCCACAAAGTCGGTGTTGGGTTGACTATTACTACTTTGTTTGTAAACACTACAAATCACAATCGGAATATCTTTGGTATCAGCTCGCTCTTTTAATACTGCCATTGTTTCCCAGCCATTCATTCCTGGCATGAGTAAATCTAATAAAATTACGTCGGGATTTTGGCTGGCGGCGGCGGCGATCGCTTCTTGGCCGTTGGCTACTGTAACGACTTGATATCCGCCTTTTTTGAGTACGGTTTGTAATTCCTGACTAATTGCTGGGTCATCATCGCACACTAATACTAGGGGTGAGTGCTGAGTCATGTATCCGGATTCGGGTGCGATCGCATTTACCGTTTCAGGTATTTGCCGATCTGAAAGAATTGGCAGGGTAAAGTAAAAAGTACTACCTTCATCTAAAATACTTTCTACCCAAATTCGCCCGCTATGCTGTTGCACAATACTTTTACAAATGGCTAAACCTAAACCTGTACCATCATGGTTGCGGGAATCGGAGGAATCCACTTGTTGAAAGCGCTCAAAGATGCTATCGAGTTTGTTGGCGGGAATCCCGCGCCCGGTATCTTTGACGGCGAATACTACTTCATTGCCTTGGGTTTTGGCTGTCAAGCACACAGTTTCTCCGGTATGGGAGAATTTAATGGCGTTACTCAGCAAATTAGTTAAGGTTTGCACAATCCTGTCGGGATCTGCCCAGAGTTGGATTGATACGTCAGCAATAGAAAGCTGCACCCCGAGTTTATCTGCTAGGGGCTGGATGACATTGACGGCGGATTTAATCAAATCTGCCACATTACAGATTTCCCGTTCCATTTTCACCCTACCAGACTCGATGCGCTCAATGTCTAAGATGTCATTGATCAGGCGGACTAGGCGCTCAGTACTATCTGTAGCAATTTGCAGCAGGCGTTTTCCCTGTTCTGAGTCGGCTGGGAGTAAACCACTAACTAACATTCCTAGGGAGCCGTGAATAGAAGTCAGGGGGGTGCGGAGTTCGTGACTGACGACGGAGACAAACTCGTCTTTCATCCGCTCCACTAGTTTGCGTTCTGTAATATCCCGGAGGATAACAGTATAATAAACATCTCCACCAATATTTAATTTAGAAATCGAAGCTTCTGCCGGAAATTCTGTGCCATCCCGACGCATACCATAGATTTCTCGGCGTTCACCCATTCTCCGGGCGGGGCTGGGAGATTTGCCAAAGTCGCCGACATGGTGACGATGGGCTGAGGCAAAGCGTAATGGTAAGAGTATATCTAACTGCTGCCCCATCACTTCTTCGGCTTTATAACCAAAAATCTTCTCTGCACCTTGGTTAAATAAGGTAATTTTTTGGGTAGCATCGATGGAAATAATCGCATCATCAGCAATATCTAAAATGCGGGCAAATTTCGCCTGGGAGATGCGTAGTTGTTCTTGGATGGACTGACGTTCGTCGAGTTCTGTTTGTAATTTCAGATTCAGACTAATTAACTCCGCCGTCCGTTCTGCTACTCTTAATTCCAATTCATTGTTGACTTGATGTAATAATGCTTCTGTTTGTTTACGGACAGTGATATCACGGGCGACAACTTGCGATGCGGGTTGATTTTGGTAGGTAAAAGCAGCGGCGGCGATTTCTAGGGCGATCGCTTGGCCATCTAAACGCAAAAATTGGGCTTCTTCCAGGGTAACTGGCTGTGTAGAGTTTTTTAGCAGTTGCAGCTTTTCCCGCACTGCTGGCTGAGAATGGGGATGAACTAACTCTAATACCTGTTTACCGAGTAATTCTAGCGGTTGGGTAGCACCAAATAACTGCACGGCGGCGCTGTTGACAAAGACAAAATTACCTTGACTTTCAATAAAAATTGCTTCTGGGCAAAGTTCTACTAGCTGTTGGTAACTTTGCTGACTTTGTTGTAATGCGGCTTCGGCAATTTGGCGATCGCGCTGATTGCGTAGTGCCATCATCCCGTAAGCTAGGTCTATGGCTAGGGCTTCTAAAAGTTTCACCTCATCAGCATCAAAAGCATCTGGTTCAGTGGCGTAGATATTCAATGCACCCAAAACTTGCCCATCGGCTGTTAAAGGTAAAGCAATCGATGCAGCATAGCCTTGCTTAATCGCCTGACACCGCCAAATCTCATAATGAGGGTCAGTTAATATATTTTGAATAATACAGGTTTCTCCTGTGCGAATCGCTGTCCCGACTGGCCCCAAACCTGCGGGATTATCTGCCCAATTGAGGTTAAGCGATTGCAAATATCCATCTTCGTAACCAGCTTGGGCGACTGGACTAATGGTGCTTTGAACATCATGTTCTGCTAAACCTACCCAAGCTAAACGATAATTGCCAACTTCGACAATCATTTGGCAAATTCTTTGCAGCAAATCTAACTCGTCTTTGGCGCGTACCAATACCTGACTGCAATTAGTTAAAGCTTGCAGTGTGCGATTTACCCGGCGAATTTCGATTTCTGCTTGTTTGTATTCCGTAATATCTTGCATGATTGCCAACTGTACAGTTGTGCTATCTGCTTCATAGCGCAGAGGTACAGCGTGGGTTTCTAGCCAGCGTCGATGTCCTTTAGAACTGACAATTTCAAATTGCAGAGTTCCTTGATTACCCTGACAAATGCTGGCGTGGAATTGGCGGAATTGCTGCTGATATTCCGGGGAAATTAGCTCGTAAATTGATTTACCAATCACCGCCGCATTGTTATTGGCTTCTAACATCAAAAGACAAGCGGGGTTAATTTCCAACAACCTACCATCGGCAGCAATCACACTGATACATTCATGCTTACTATCAAACAGCGATCGCCAGCGATTTTCTGATGCAGTCACTTCCCGACTCTGGCATTTTGTCACGCGCCGCAACAGTTTGATCCGTTCTAAGCGATTAATAATCCGATTCAGCAGTTCTGGCCCCACAATCGGTTTACTCACAAAATCATCAGCACCAGCACTAAATACCTGATTGACAATATCGGCATCACTGTGAACTGTCAGGAATAAAATCGGCAACTCACTCCACTGGGCATCGTTCCGTACTACTTGGCAAAGTTCGATACCGTTGGTATGGGGCATTTCCACATCTAAAATCAGCATATCTGGGGCGACGGTTTCCAGGGTTGTCCAGAACTGTCGCGGATCTTGCAAACCTATGACTTTCAGCCCCCAAGGACTGAGTAAAGTTTCTAACAATGCCAAAATATGGGGATCATCGTCTACAGCTAAGATTTTGGCTTCCGCATGGGGCGCTTGTTGCAATACTTGGGTAACAGCTTCTAACACCTGCGCCGCCGGCATCGGCTTTTGCAAAAATCTATGTCCGCCGTTGCGCGCTATTTGCAAGCGGTTGCTAAAATCACTTTGCTCGGTAAAAACTAGCACAGGGATGGGTGGTTTATTTTGAGCAAGTTCGGTGAGTAGGCTGAAACTTTCTTGGGGATTGGGGGCAACACTGGGGTCAAGTAATACTACGCTGGGATGCTCCCTGTAGATGAGATGGCGAGCAGATTCAATGCTGTTAGCATCTGTAACTGTGACATTCCAGTTAGCCGACTCTACTTTTAATTGTTCGGCTAATTTACCATTAGCATCGACTAGCAAAACCAAGGGATTGTCATCATGATCGGGGACTGGAGATGCCGATTCTTGCTGTTTGCTGGCAATTTCTTGCCGCAATCGTTCCACCCAATTTTGTAATTTGCTATTTTCTGATTGTGTCAAAATTTTGTCAGATTTTAGCAATTGCTCAATTTTGCGCGCCAATTTGGAACCATGAGGTAAACCAAAAGTACCCAAAGAACCTGCTAAAGTATGGGCTTCTTGAGCAGCTTGCGATCGCAATTCGGGATTTAAGGTTTTTTGGCTAACAGCTGCTTGTTCTAGCACCTGTAATTGCTGATTAAATCGCCCTTGAAATTTTTGCCAAATACCTGCAACTGCTGCGAGTGTTTGTTGTTGTGATTGCTGATGTGAATTAGCAGATTTTTTCGCGTCTAATTCTGCTTTATTACTCTGTTCTTCTGGTATTTGGGGTTTAAGCCGATAGCCAATTCCATAAACTGTTTCAATTAAATCGCTTGCTGCCCCCACACTTCGTAGCTTCATCCGCAAGCCCTTAATATGGGTACGCACAGCTTCTTCACCAGGGGTATCTTCATAAGACCAAAGATGCTCTAAAATCATGCCGCAACTAAATACCCGGCGACTGTTACGCAAGAAAAGTTCTAATAGTGCATATTCCTTCGGGGTTAATGACAGCAAATCTTGGTTGTATCTAACTTCGCAGCTAATGGGATCGAGCTTTAAATTACCCCATTCCAATACAGGTTGTGACGTGGTTCCGCCTCGACGTAATAAAGCGCGTACCCGCGCCACTAATTCTTCTTGATCAAAAGGTTTAACAACATAATCATCTGCCCCTGCATCTAAGCCAATCGCTTTTTCATGGCTGCTATCACACCCTGTTAATAACAAAACGGGCATTTGTAAACCACGCGATCGGATATGACGACAAAGACTGATACCGTCCATTTTCGGCAGCATCACATCCAAAAGTACTAAATCATAATCATAAGTTTCAATTAAATCCCGCGCCGTATTTCCATCCTCAGCCACCTCAACAGCATAGTTTAGGCTAGCGAGAATTTCACTCAGCACATGTACAAGTAGCTCGTCGTCTTCTACAACTAAAATTTTCATATCAAAAGCTTTCTTGAGGTCGCTAATCTTGATATATAACCAGCAAAAAAGTTTAGTTTAAAATAAATATTTTAAGATTAATTATTTTTTAAGAATTTATTTGTCATCATTTAGCTTTATGCATATTAAGCGATAAATTGCTGAGTATTTAGTTGGAAGCAACAAATATCAACATTTTTTATCAGAAGTCGGCGGGGATTGGGGATTGGGGATTGGGGATTGGGGATTGGGGATTGGGCATTGGGCATTGGGCATTGGGGCATTGGGCATTGGTAACTCTTTGCTATGCCCTATAGGAGTATAGGAGTCCGATTTGATTATTGAAAAAATCTAAGTATGTGTAGTATGCGTAGTAGCGTGTCTAGACTAAAATAGAAAAAATTAACCGCAGATAAACGCAGATAAACAAGGCAGTGCGCCCTTGCGGTTTCCCGACTTGTACCCCTACGGGGAAGCAAGCTACGCGTAGCGTCTCCCCTTGGGATAAGCAACTGCCGTGCGGATAAAATTCATCTTTATTGCAACATTTAAGGCTAGACACGCCAGTAGTGGACTGACACGCCTAAAATAGTGTATAAAAAAACTCTTGTGGGATGGGTGTCTCACCCGTCCAGGGCGGACAAGATGTCCACCCCACAAGAAAAATTATTGCCACATTTTAGCTATGTCAGTCCAGTAGGGTGCGTTATCACGAAGTGTAACGCACCTTATTCTGGACTCTACCCAAAAACGATGATTGGGTAGTCGGAAATGATGATTGGGTAGTCGGAAATGATGATTGGGTAGTCGGAAACAATAATTGGGTAGTCGGAAATGATGATTGGGTAGTCGGAAACAATAATTGGGTACTTGGAAACGATGATTGGGTACTCGGAAACGATAATTGGGTACCCGGAAACGATGATTGGGTACCCGGAAAAGATGATTAGGTACTTGGAAACGATAATTGAGTACCCGGAAACGATAATTGGGTACTTGGAAACGATATTTAGGAACTCAAGATTATTGAAGAAGGCAGGAGGCAGAGGGCATTGGTGTCAACTTAACGTGAAACCCGCTTTGTTGCAAGGTTTCGCCCTCACCCCCAGCCCCTCTCCCACAGAGAGCTACGGTGTACACAGAAGTCTTGAAATCCTACCTGGAAGGGAGTTTTAAACTCAGATAAAAATCGCTCAAAACCTGTCATTGCGAGCGAAGCGAAGCAATCGCTTGGTGCTGGGATTGCTTCGTCGTTCCTCCTCTCTACGAGACGCTACGCGAACGCAATGACAATTTAAGGGGGTTGAAATCCCTGAAACGTATGTGGAGAGTACTTGTGTGTACACCGTAGCCCACAGAGAGAGGGGAGCAAGAAATTTAGTTCCCCTTCTCCTGCGGGAGAAGGGGTTAGGGGATGAGGGCGCGAGGTATTTGTACAACGCCCGCCCTATATCGCTTTTAGCTTAAGTTGACACCAATGGGCAGAGGGCAGCTATGCTGAAGGAACAAGTCAGAAGGGGATTCAGACCCCTCCTGCCCTCTGCCTTTCCTGATAAATCAAAGCTTTAACGCTTTAATTATGAGCTTTGTCCGTAATATTAGCGAATATGCATAGAATATCACTGTAGCCCATACTATAGTTTTCGTGGTTTCTGCTCAGGGCAATCAGGATGGGAGATGGCTAGAGTGGGAATACAAGTATCTATTACAGCTATTTTCAGGTAAATAGACCATTCTCTAGGGATTTAAGCCATGCTCAATCCCTAGAGATAGAAATTGCTGTAATTTTCATATCATCTTTGGCAGGAAATGCATATATGGCACGATTGAAACGTAGTTCCAAGGTGGTGGATAAAGCAGTGCGACGAATTTCGGGGATGCGGTCGATTAGTGAAACGCTGGATTTTGGTCAAGGATTGAGTTTGGCAGAGTATGGGAGGCGAATTCAAACCTTGCAAATGAAGTTATCTGACTACAACAAAATGCTTTCTAGTCTGGATGAAGCAATGGGGGAAATTGCATTACTAGAGGAAGATTTGAGTAATTACTCCGAAAAAATGTTGGTGACTGTAGGGACACGCTATGGCAAGCATAGCTTTCAATATATGCAAGCTGGAGGAAAACCGCGCCAGACTAAGAAGCGAACTGCGGCGAATGCGAAACCAACAACTACACTAACTAACACTGAAATATCACTAAAAGTAGAGCAAACTGATACAAATGGCAAAAGTACAGAGAAAACAACAAAGTAGATTTTGAATTGACTCTAATACAGTTCAGTGAGAAAAATTATTTTGTGGAAGTTGGGGAACAGAAAACAGAGTGGGGAGCTTTCAACTGAATTGTATTGGAATTTACCTGAAAAATAAAGTTTATTTTATAAGGCATTTGGTTACAAGAATGCTAAATTTATTGCTATTAGCAACAGATGCAAAGTAAGGCTTAGTAAACTAAGTTGCCAGTACCGCGTAACTGTCGCAAAGAATTAATGCAAAATGGACAGTCGCACTTAAATAATCTAATTGCAGCCTCACTTTCCTCATCGGTAAAGTTAAGTTCTGCAACTGTGCTATCAGATGGCTGTGCCGAGATTACTGTTGATTTGGGTGGTAGGGGTGCGTTGGGATTTCTCTCAGAATCTCGAATACAGACAAAATTCTTAAAGCCGTGGGGATTACTAATACAGGTACGACCATCAGTGGTGTGTAGTAATCGCTGGGTAAGGTTAACACTAGCATGGGCAGGATTAATCACACCCAGCGTAGACATCAACGAGGTAAAAATTGAGGAACTAGCAAATAAATTCAGTATGAGCTTTTTGTTCATGAGTTTATTGGATATAACTGAACATCTAGGTTATGCGATTGTCGCTTAAATATCAAGGGATTTTTGAGAATCATCCCACTGCAAATAATGTTGGCGACACATCAATATATTCTACAGGGCAAGGCACTGCCTTGCCCCTACAATCTGTCATATTCTTTTTTTATTCGTATCAGTAATTTGATTATCTTTTTAACAGCAATTTTCTAGTTTATTCCGTTCAGCCAAAGTAAATTTAAGCGTAAGCTTTGTTTGCTCACCCAGAAGATTAACTGCTGAAAAATAAGTTTTACCATGCCCCTTCGGGGCGGGAACAGGGTTGGGGCAACAGGGAACAGGGGGAAAAGGTAGCCCCCATTGGTGTCAACTTAACGTGAAACCCGCTTTGTAGCTAGGTTTTCGCCCTCACCCCCAACCCCTCTCCCGCCGGGAGAGGGGAGCAAGAGATTTAATTCCCCTTCTCCTGGGGGAGAAGGGGTTAGGGGATGAGGGCGCGAGGTATTTAGTCAAAAGTCCAAAGTCCAATTTTTGACACTTGACCCTTGACTCTTGACTTTTTAAGCAAAAAACTCAGTTAACCCAAAATACTTTGTAATAGTAACCAAACATTTAGCCCAACAATAATCATAGCAACTCCCCACGCCAAAGATTTCAGCCATAAAGGATTGACAAATTCACCCATTAAGTGACGATTACTGGTAAACATCACTAAAGGAATCACAGCAAAAGGTAGCTGTAAACTGAGAATAACTTGGCTCAAAATAATGAGGCGGCTTGTACTATGTTCTCCAAAGATAATTATTGTTATCAACGCGGGAATAATTGCTAGCAGCCGAGTAATTAAACGCCGTAACCATGATGGAAAGCGAAATTGTAAAAAGCCTTCCATGACTATTTGTCCAGCCAGGGTAGCAGTCAATGTTGAACTTTGACCGGAAGCCAGTAAAGCAATCCCAAAAATGGCACTAGCAGCACTCACTCCTAATAAAGGCGATAGCAGTTTGTAAGCATCTTGAATTTCTGCCACATTGTGATTACCAGAAAAATGAAATGTGGCAGCAGATACAATTAAAATTGCCGAGTTAATAAATAGTGCCAAAGATAGAGCAAAAGTAGAATCCATTGTGCCAAACTTAATAGCTTCCCATCTTTTTTCCGTATTAGGTTGCCAATCACGAGTTTGCACAATCGAAGAGTGTAAATATAAGTTATGAGGCATCACTGTCGCCCCTAAAATGCCAATGGCAATGTAGAGCATTTCTGAGTTTTGGACAATTTCTTTCTTTGGTAGATACCCCAACAAAATACCCTTGATATCAGGGTGAGAAAATAGAATTTCTGCTGTGAAACAAAAGCCTACTGTTGCTACCAGCATGATTACCAAAGCTTCTGTATAACGAAAGCCTTTATGCTGCAAGAATAGTAAAACTAGGACATCTAGGGCAGTGATGCACACACCCCATACCAAGGGAATACCGAATAACAATTGTAGCGCGATCGCACTTCCCAACAGTTCCGCTAAGTCACAAGCTGCGATCGCAATCTCACACAATACCCATAAACAAAAGCTGACTTTGGGACTGAAATAGTCTCGACAAGCCTGTGCTAAATCTCTCCCCGTAGCCACACCCAAACGCACACATAGCGATTGCAATAATATTGCCATCAAGTTAGACAGCAAAATCACCGTCAACAAGCTATACCCAAACTTCGCACCCCCAGCAATATCTGTAGCCCAATTTCCCGGATCGATATATCCCACTGATACCAAATATCCCGGCCCTGCATAAGCCAGCATTTTGCGCCAAAAGCCATTGCTATTAGGAACTTTGATGCTACGGTGAACCTCTGGAAGGCTGGGTTTGTTTTTTGGGAAAGTCATCTATTAATCTACGTAAATAGTTTTCATATTCTTTTCATAATTGTAGGAAATCTGGTTGAAATATCAATCTATAAAGAGTGGTAAAGCTAGATTGAAAATGGGGATGGGGCATGGGGCATGGGGCATGGGGCATTGGGCATGGGGCATTGGGCATGATGTTTGATTGTGCCAAAATCTGATAATAAGGCTGACTTTTATAGCTGCGATCGCACTCTTGCTATTACGAATAAATACTTATAATAATAATAAGGTTTGTATAATTTTACGTATTTTAAGCCTTGCTATAGATAAAATTTACAGATGAGTATGAACAGATTGGAATCGCTTAGAGCAAACCTTTTTAAGCGCATTTAAATTACGAATTACGAATTACGAATTATCATTATGCCTGATTCATCGTTTGTAGGTTCGAGCCAGAAGAATGCGGCGACCAAGCGGGATGTAAAGCAGGTTCCGTTTGTTGAACTATATAATCACCGATTGCAAGGAGTCGTTTCTAGCGGTTCTGATATTGAACGAGTTTATGTGTCTTTTTTTGAAGCCGGAACCCTAGATTTCTATTGCAGTACAAATAACAATCGTCCTTGTGGAGGTTTGGGAGGCTATCCCTGTAAGCATTTGCAATCTGTGATGAAAGAAGCGATCGCAGCTTACGGTATTGACCAAGTAATTAATTATCTTAAGGTTCCCGGCGACCTCAATCAAATTACCTCCCCCCAGGATATTCTCAACCGTCGCGGTACAGTCAAAAAAGAACCAGCCAGCGAAGTCTTCAGCCGCTTTTTAAACTACCTCCGCTACCTCGAACTACCAACCGCCAACTCTCCCCTCCCCGAAATGAGTTGGTTTGTTTAACTATAGGGCATGGGGCATAGGGCATGGGGCATAGGGCATAGGGCATAGGGCATAGGGCATTAATAATATCTCCTTGTCCCCCTCATCTCCCTCATCTCCCTCATCTCCCTCATCTCCCTCATCTCCCTCATCTCCCTCATCTCCCTCATCTCCCTCATCTCCCTCATCTCCCTCATCCTCCCAGTCCCCAATCCCCAATCCCCAACCCCCATTCCCCATTCCCCATTCCCCATTCCCCATTCTCCATTCCCCATTCCCCATTCCCCATTCCCCATTCCCCATTCCCCATTCCCCAACACATGGCTTTCCCCGGCGCATTGCATCAAATCAGCGACAGCAATCAAGCAATATTCGAGTTGATTGCAAGTTTAGATGAGTGTTTTATTACTGGTTTTGCGAATTTAGATGAGCAACATTTACAAACTTTACAGGCTTTGGGGCGTGTATTTACTGGCACACCTCTACAGCAATCTTTAGTTGATGCGACTGCAGCAATTACCACAAATGAGTTTGTAGATAAGCATTTTGCAGTTTTGGCTACTGTGCGGGCTGCAATTCAAGGAGCTATATTTGATACCTTATTATCTCAGGCGCGGAGTTTGTTAGGACGCAAAGAAACGGCTGAGATAGAGTTGGACTATGAAACTGACGAACCGCCAAATAACCTCAAAGTGCTGCTAGCAAGTGTGCGTCACTGGTTAATGGAAATTGCTTTGGTAGGTTATGCACGTTTGGATATCGCAACTTTGGTTCCATTTTTAGGGACACTTGAACAAATCCAAGCGGAACCTTTATTAGTCAGACAAGCTGCTTTACTGACTGGCTATTTTAATGAATTGATGGGAAATCTTCCCGTGGCTGATAGCGCCACAATTCCCCGATATCGCTGGGTTGATTTGTGGACACAGGCGATGTTAGGAACTGTGCGCCCAGCAATTTTACCGAAATCACAGTTAATATCGGGTAATTTAGAAATTTTAGGTTTAGATTTACGCCAACACGCCAACTTAGTTAGCTTTACAGCCTATGGTTTGCTAGATGCGAATCATCAAACTCAGTTGGTGCGAGTTAGCCAGTCAGCTTACAAGGTAGATGCAATTAATAATGAGCAAATTTGGTTGCTATTTCCCAATGCGGCTGTGTTATTAGATGCTTTTGCACAAAACCGGGTATTGCAGATTCAAGATGTACCCTTGCTACCTACCGGAGATTTATTGTGGCAAGGTCAAGGCGAACTTGGTCAAAATTATAACTTGATGAAGCGGGCGGCGGAATTTTTTGCTGAGAATACAAGTAATAGCTGGATTTATTCTACAGTGGCCGCGTGCGATCGCCATCCCATCCAAATTGCGGAACCGATATATCTCAGTAATTATCAAGTCGTGAAAAATGACGAGAATATTGTTTTAAGTTGGGGTGATGCGGGTGAACTTAGCATTGCTAGTGAACGTCTCAGCAGTTTATCAGAATTAAATTTAGACATAATTGCCAAATCTCAGCAAATCTTCGGCTTATTACGCTTCGATGCGGGTAAATGGTCAATCCAACCTTTAGCAGTAGCAGTGAAAAACAAAATCACATCTACCGGACAAACCGCAGCGTCTGTCATTGCGAAAAAAGATTCCATTAAAAATAGCGTCGTGGGAATCTTACAAGAACGTTCTAGCCGACTACTGCGTAAGAGTTGAGGAAAAAACATGGATACAGAAAAAATTGCTCAACGCCGTCAAGTTGTATACTGGCGCTTGCTAACCAGTATGTTTGGCTTCAGCGAACAGGGTGCAAATTTTGAACAAATGGCGACAGAAGCTGTCAGCGAGTTAAATTTACCTCAATTAATCCTCGACCCTAATATTAGTATTGAAAACTTACTCCACCGCTACCCAGAATTAGCAGCTGATTTTAATAATCCCATTATTCCCCAAGACGACACAACACCGGAAGCTGAAACCGCTACCCTACGCCGAGGATTAGTTTTCTCTAAATTACTCCTAAATGCTTTCGGCCCCAACACCCAAACCGGAGTTGTCACCGCGCAACAATACGCGCAATGGTTAAAAGATGTAGGATTTTTAGAAAAAGCTTTGGGATGTCCCCCAGGAAGTTTACGCGGACAAGGGCCAGGAATTGGGAAAAACCCCGGACAGCAAAATCAAGGACAAGGTAGCAGTCAAAGTGGCGGTATGGGTGCGGGTTTGGGTGCTGGTGGCGGTTTCACCGTTACCGAAGAACAACTGCGCGCCACCCTAAAAGCTTTGGAAGGCGAATTAATTCACCGCATGGCTTTACATGAAGTCCTGAAAGATGACAGGTTAGCCAGTCAACTTACACCATCAATGGCTTTGGTGGAACAGCTATTAAGAGAAAAGGCGAATTTATCAGGAAATGCGCTGAAAAATGCTAAACGATTAATTCAGGAATATGTAGACGAACTCGCGCAAGTACTGCGTTTACAAGTCGCGCAAGCTGTCGCTGGAAAAATTGATTATTCCGTTCCGCCAAAACGGATATTTCGCAACTTAGATTTAAAGCGGACAATTTGGAAGAATTTAACTAATTGGAATCCCGAAGAACAGAGGTTATTTGTTGATAGATTGTATTACCACCATACAGCCAAGAAAAAAACACCAACTCGCATGATTGTAGTTGTTGACCAATCAGGTTCAATGGTGGATGCGATGGTGCAATGTACAATTCTCGCGTCAATTTTTGCCGGACTTCCGAATGTGGATGTGCATTTATTGGCTTTTGATACGCGAGTCATTGATTTAACAGCTTGGGTACATGACCCCTTTGAGGTTTTGTTGCGGACTCAATTAGGTGGAGGGACGCATATTCATGCGGCGTTAGTGGAAGCTGCACAAAAGATTTTAGAACCAAATAATACGGTGATGGTGTTAATTTCGGATTTTTATGAAGGTGGTAGCGACCAAGTTTTATTTGACTATATTAAATCGTTGAAGGAGTCGGGATTGCATTTTATTCCTGTGGGTGCGGTGACGAGTTCGGGATATTTTAGTGTGAATCAATGGTTTAGGGATAAATTGAAGGAGTTGGGTATGCCGATTTTGACGGGGAGTCCGAAAAAATTAATTCAGGAGTTAAAGAAAGTAATTGTTAATTAACCTCTTACCTCTGTGCACTCTGCGCCTCTGCGGTTAGAAAAAAATTTTTTGAACCACAGAGACGCAGAGAACGCAGAGAAAAACTATAGATAATACTTTAGGAGATAAAAATGGCAAGGGTTAAGAGTAATAATACAAATGGCGCTAGCAAAGAGGTAATGTTAAGACAGCCAGCAGAAATGAAATATGCAGAAGAATTAGAATATTTAGCCTCAATTGATAAAGGTACAAAACCCTTTTCTTGGCGACTATCGCCGCAAATGGTACGCACCTTTGTATTAGGAAGTACCCCATCGCAAAAGTTAGATAGACAAATTGAGCAGAAATGGTACGGAGATAGTGCGATCGCAGAACGTGCTATTGTCACTTTAGCTTCTGACCGTGGTTTACTGTTAATTGGTGACCCCGGTACAGGTAAAAGCTGGTTAGCAGAATTACTAGCGGCGGCGATTTCTGGGAATTCCACCTATGTAGTTCAGGGAACTGCGGGAACTACAGAAGACCAAATTAAGTATTCTTGGAACGTGGCGATGGTAATTGCGGCTGGTCAATCCCGCGATTCTTTGATACCTTCACCAATTATGACCGCCATGCATAGCGGTGCAATGGGCAGATTTGAGGAATTGACACGCTGTACTTCCGATGTCCAAGATGCACTGATATCTATACTGAGTGAAAAGTATATTTCTATCCCAGAATTAAAGACAGATAACGTCGCTTTTGCACAACCAGGATTTAATGTCATCGCCACAGCCAACAGCCGTGACAGGGGTGTCAATGAACTTTCTTCAGCCTTAAAACGGCGGTTTAATTTCGTACATATGCCGGTGGTGACGAATAAGAAACAGGAAAAAGAAATTATCCTGTTCCGCACCAAAGAATTAATGAACCGTCACGGCTTTGAAGTCGATGTTCCGCCAACCTTATTAGATGTATTATTGCAGACCTTTGCCGACTTGCGCGAAACCAGCGCCGCCGCTAGTTCCGATGACCAGCGTTTAGAATCGGCGCTTTCTACAGCCGAACAAATCGGTGTATTAGAAGATGCGATTTTACATAGTCGGTATTTTGGCGCGACTAATTTAGAAGCGGGTGCATTAGCCAAGTCATTAGTCGGTACTTTAGTACGTCGTCAACCAGAAGATATTTCTGTAATGAATCAATTTTGGCACGCCGTTGTGGAGAAGCGCAGTCAAGAACAAAAAGGTGAATGGGAAGCTTTTCTCGAAGGTGGAAAACAAGCGATGGGTTTATTTTAAGCAATAAATCTCTAACAGAGGTGCGCGTTAAGATGAGTGAATATCTCAAAGAACTGAATATTTACAGCTAAAGGAGAACACTATGACTATTGCCGCTTCCGATACACCTTTGGCAAAATCATTACCTACAAACATTACCATACTTCAAGGCATTAACTGGGATACATATCAGAATTTAGTGCGAGATTTGGAGTCACAACCAGGAACGCGACTAACTTATGATGATGGCACGTTGGAGATTATGATGCCGCTACCACCACACGAAACTTTTAAGAAATTACTTGGTCGTTTTGTTGAAGTTACTACAGAAGAATTAGGAATTGAAATTCGTAGTTTAGGTTCTACAACTTGGACAAGAGAAGATTTACGCAAGGGTTTAGAACCAGATGAATGTTATTACATTCAAAATGAGTTAGCTGTGCGTGGTAAAGATGTAATTGATTTGACAATTGACCCACCCCCAGATTTGGCAATTGAGGTTGATAGTACCAGTAGTTCAATGAATCGTATGGGGATTTATGCGGCGTTGGGTGTGCCGGAAGTATGGCGTTTTGATCGTGATATTTTGACAATTTTGAGTTTAGTTAATAATGACTATCAACCCTGTGAAATGTCGTTAGTGTTACCGATGTTTAATGCTGCTGTGTTGATGAAGTTTTTGGAATTAAGTTTAACGATGGGTGAAACAAGTTTAATTCGTCATGTGCGGCAATGGGTAAGAGAAAATTTAGCTCAATCGTCATAGAAAATCAGGTATAAATTGGTAGAAACGATGCGGATGCCTTCTCAATCAAACTCTACAGGCCATAAATCTGAAACTGCTACTTCCCAACCTGGAAGCAGTTCGGGAACCGTTAGTACATCGCCATTGTGCAGTACTATTACCTCTTTTCCCACATTGTAAACTTCCACAATTTGCTCATCGGGATTCAGCAAAATTCCGACTTTAGTTCCCAAACTCAGAAATTCTTGAATCTTCCCTCTGATATCCTCTAAATTATCGCTGGGAGACTTAACTTTAACAATTAAATCAGGAGCCAATTGAGCAAAAGATTTGGGACTGCGACGCAAACGTTCGGCTAAAACAAATGAAGCATCTGGTGCGCGCACATCTGAGTTTGGCAATCTAAAACCAGCGCTAGAAGCTGTTATTCTGCCTAGCTTACGCGGTTTCACCCAGTTGTATAAATAGGACACGATTGTAGCAGCAACTTCATCTGATTCGTATCCTGATGGACTCATGACAATAACATTACCTTTAACTAATTCCATGCGATAGTCGGGGTACTGTTGCTGCATTTTCTCTAAATCTTCAACTGTCAGTGACATAAAGCCTCCGATTCTGACATGGGTTGTATTTATATTATGGAGAATCAATAACACGCCTACCCACAAAAGACAAATGACAAACCCCACAAGTTAACTTTATTTATTTACGCATTATCTAAAATTCCCCAAAAAATAGCACATTAAAACCCTAAATATAATTTGAATCTCTTAATTACGAATTACGAACTACGAATTACGAATTAATTATGGTTACTCTCCCAACTGCATTCAACGCACTCCAAGAACAACTCCTCAACGCGGCGGAAAAATTCGCTACCGATGCTCAACCTTTAAGCGAAATGCTAACGGCTTTAATCCAAGACGTAGAAAAAGCCAGCAGCGAACCCCTAGAAATATTCCCCGTATGTCATCACTCCCCATCCTCCGCCTTACAGATGGTGCGACGGTTACGGGAAAAACCACCGAAAGTCATTTACTTGGAACTGTGCGAAGACTTACAAAACACCGTGGAAAATCTCCGCGATTGTAAATTACCCGTTGCTTTACAAGCCTTCGCTGCTGAATCTGAGCATTTTTCGCCGACAATCATGCCGTTGAGTGTGGTTGCACCGATTACCGAAGCTTCCGCAGAATATCAAGCGATCGCATTTGCTCTCCAACATCCCGAAACTCAGCTAGTATTTGTAGATAGGGCGGTGGATTTTGTCTTTCAATGGGAACCCCCTGATACTAAAGTTGCTGAAGAATCGGAAGAACCTCCCAGCGATGAAGCCAAAATGCATGGTTCAGCAGTTGGTGTAGAAGTAGGTAGTCTCGTCCCCACTTTCGACCAATTTTTAAGTTTTTTACTGCGAAACTCCAATACCCGCCACTTTTCGGAATGGTGGGATGAATATGTAGAAACAGCAATTATTGGCGCAGACTACCAAACCTACCGCCAAGTCATGTTTCTCATCGGTAGCTTAATGCGCCGTTTAGGAACCCGCAACAAAGATATCGAAATCGACCGTCAGCGCGAACGCTATATGTGGACTTCCATGAAAAAACACATGGCGGCACATAATATTGCACCATCGGAAGCTATCTATATATGTGGTGCAGCGCACTCCGCTAGCGATGTGGCAGAATATAGCGTGACTAATAATCATCTCTGGGAAATTCCAGAACGCACCCAAACCAAATGGTTATATGGTTTAATTCCTTCTAGTTTTGCGGCTATTGAATACCAATTTCATCACCCAGCAGGTACGGTATCCCTAGCAGAAGCAACTTGGAAAAAGAATCTCAAGGTTACGGGATTAAAGGGATTTTCGCTGAATAAAGAAGAAAAAGCAGCTAAAACAAAGCCAGTTCCTGTTACAGCGACAAATTCCAACCTCACCGCCTTTTTAACTCGTCCCCCAGAATTAGCCAAAGCCGATACCGAACAATTATTACAATGGTGTGCTGATATTGTTGGATTAGCGCGAAAAAATGCCTATTTAGCCAGTACCGCCGATTCTATCGCCATCTATCAAACCTCAATGCTGTTAGCTGGGATGCGAAATCGAATGCATCCCACACCCTACGATTTTCAAGACGCAGCTATTACCTGCTTAGAAAAAGACCGTACTCCCAAAAAACGCAATATTTACCAACTTTGCCAAATTTTACTCGGAGGCGATCGCATTGGTACGGTTGGTTACGCTTCTTTACCTCCCCTAGCGCAAGATGTGTATGACAGACTTCAACCTTTAGGAGTCAACTTACTTGCACAAACCAACCAACGCGCCTTAATGGATTTCAAACAACAGCCGGAACTTCTACCATGTTCCGATGTGCTGTGGCGATTGTACTATTTATCCGGTGATACGATTGTCAAGCCAATTATAGGCGATCGCAGTCTTGGTTCCAAACCAATTCAAGAATCTTGGGAAATTCGCATCGGTAAATACCAACGCCATCTCATTATGCTTGGTTATGAAGGAGTTAGCATCGAGCAAGTTTTAGAACAGCGCCTTAAACAAACAGCTTTCTCTCCCCAAGCCAAAACCAGCGAGGTTCTCAAAGCCACAGAAGATAGCATTTTATACGCGCGGAGTTTGCGACTTACCCAAGAACTCGGAGAACACGCGATTTCTCTCCTCAAACAAGAAACAGGTGTCAGCGATGCACCGCAAGTATTTGAACGAGTCCGCAGGTTAGTACACTATTACCGCGCCACACCCACAGGCTTACCACAATGGATAGAGCGTTTTGTTACCACAGGTTACGGACATTACGCCACCTTACTACCCCAAGCCTTTGCAGATAGGGGAACCACCCCCGAACAAATCGCCGGGATGTTGAATTTTATTTTCACCTTGGAAAGTTTGGCGCTATCTCTTGGTTGTAACCGCAGTCAATTATTAATCGGTGTTAAACAATCTAGCCAAGGTTTAGATGACCCCGCCAAAATTGGTTTATTGTGGACAACGGAATGGTTACTCACATTAAGAAAACTAGAAGAAATTCGGGAATTCTTCAATGATGTGATTAACAACGAAATGTTAATTAAATCTTTCCCTGAATACTTAAATGGATTTATCTTATCTCTGACATTTGCACCCAGAATTAGTAAATTCGTTGTCGAACTTTTGAGTAAATTATTTGCCACAGTTCCCGATAAAATTTTATTACCTTGGCTACCAGGGTTAATTCTCAAGCTGCGACCCCATGCCCAAATTCTCCAAGCATTAATTAAAGAAGCCTCAAATAATTTCCCCAAAAACTTATCTGGCTTCAATCACTGGGTTCCCGCCTGGTCGAAACCGCAACTTGAAATTAAAGAACAAGTCAATCGAGTTGAGGCTGCACCAACACTCAGCGAAAATGAGTTAAAAATCCGAGAATTTCTGTTTAATTATCCAGCCACAACCAATGCGCTAGCCAAACTACTTGGTATTGAAAATTTAACTTGGCAAGAAAATTTAGAAACACATCAAGCACACCAAGAAAGTTTATCTGAAACCGAACTCAAAACCCAAGAATTAATTAAGAATTATCCAGCAACATTAAATTATTTTGCTGGACTACTTAATTCAAGCTTTAGTCATGCAAACTAGTAAAACAAGGCAAAAGTAAAAAGTAAAAAGAAAGAATAGTTATAGCACAAGCCTTTTAGCAATTACAGATGGTCTGTTTCTCTTACAAAGTTTGGCGGGACGGAAACCGACACCGCCAACTTTGCGCTATTTACGCCGATTTGTACTATTTTTTGAAATATACATTACAAATTCCTCGGGCACAACAAGGTTATACCAATTTGAAAAAAGAAGGCGACAGATAGTAGGGGCAAGGCATTGCCTTGCCCTCTAGAATATATTGATGTGTCGCAAACATTATTTGCATTGGTATTAGGTTGATGTAAGGAAACCCAACATCCAAAAACACGTCACACAAAAACGTCCCTTTGCAATTCGGCTAGGGACGGTACATTTAACAGTTATCAAATTCACTATTAACTTACAGCACTTTTGAAGTAAGTGAGGTACATCATGAGTAATGAGTAGGAAATTTACTTATTATTCACTACTTATTACTCATTACTTTTTTCAATTAGTTGCTGTACCTCATAAACATCGAATCTGCTGTATTTAATGGCTACAGCTAGCTTCGTTTTGATGATGACCTTTACAACCACCTTCGTGATGGTGGTCATGATTTCCACCCACGCACCCTTGTAAATCTTTACCCATCAGATTTTCAGCCATTGCGCGGAAGGATTCATCGACTGGCTGTAAACCAATCCAAGCGTCTATTTTATCTACTTCAAATCCTACCTCTCGGCGATCGCCTACTTCTAGTAACGGACGGCGAATTAATAGCGGATCTTGCAGCATCAAGGATAAAGCGGTGTTTGCATCCAGCTTTTCGGGAACCACCTCTCCAGATTTTACCCTGGGCGAACTGCGATTAAACCATTCCGCTACGGGGCGATCGCCAAAAAATGAACGTAATCTTTCGGCTGTCCAAGGTTCTGTTAATAAGCTTTGTGGTACAACTTCATGGCCTGCGGCTGTCAGCAAAACTTTTTGCCGAGTACCACCTTTACAGCCTGGTTTTTCATAAAAAATTACTTTAGCCATTGAATCATCTCCTGGTTATATCTGTGATGAGATTAGTCATTTTAAACTCAGATTTACGCAGAGTTTTGTGAGTTCAATTGCGGAGTAAATTCTAAAACTTTTTAGCAATATGAGTCACTGGATCAAACTCAAATCTTTCTTTGGAATCGGTTTCGCCATAGACGTTAAAAGTCACAGTTGGTTCATCACCTACTGCTTCCACACAATGAATTGCATCAGGAGTAAAACTAATAATATCTCCTGGTAATAGATTAACTTCTGTCGTAGCCTCTAATTTATGTTCAGCATCGGGGTTAGGATTTCGCCGCCAGATTGTATTCTTTTCTTCACCTTTTAAGATAGCAACAATTCCCCAGGTTCCATGATTATGAATTGTGGATAATGTCCCTGGTGCAAATGTGACTGTTTGCACTGTTAAAGGAAAGCCCAATTCATCATACATAAGTAAAACAGAGGTTCCTGTTTTCACTTCAGGTTCTAAATATTGGCTACGTACCCAGTAGGAATTCACAATCAAGCGTCTAACCAGCATTCTTAATTCTGGTAGCCGGCTTGATTCATCTTCCACATCATTAAGAACATCTTCTACCTCAGTTAAAAACCGATAAAGACGATAATTCTCACGTAGAAAATCCCATGCTCTCGCAGATTTACACAGTTGTAACTTGCCATCCCCAGTTACAAGAAAATCCCTACCTTGCATAAATTTTAAACCGTCAATCGAAATGAATTTTGCGGGATTACGGGAGCAGGAAGATTAATAGGAGTAAGAGTTGGAAGAGATGGATTAGTAATTAGAGGCGGCGGAATCAAGCTAGGTGTCCGAATGGCAGATAAGGAAGTGAAGTTATTAGATAAATAATTATTCATTGGAGTGACCAAATAATTACTAATTCGTAATTCGTAATTCGTAATTTTTATTGCAATGTATAGAAGTGACAAAATTTGATGTGGATTTTTGAGACAATATCCACAATTAGGTCAAGATACAGTTTTGACTCTTAATCCTGGACAGCCTTCACAAAAGAATGTCCAAGTTAAATCTTAATTACGAATTACGAACTACAAACTACGAACTTTAATCGTCTTCTTCTGGTGGACGGGTGAGAATATCTAGGAGAATTCCTGAGCCAAAATCGTTTTTGTTGTCTATCTCCTTAACTCTGGTGCTGATGATTTTAGCCTGCTCGATATCTCCGAGTTTGGCTAATACTAATCCGGAAGCAGCATAAGCATTCAAATATAGCCTGATTTGCGGGTCTTCTTTCCGACTAACTAAAATCGGTTGGAGTTGTTCCCAGTCATCAGGAAATTTTTCTGCTTCTTCAATTTTATCTAATAATTGCCTTGTTGTTTGCAGCGCTAATAAATAATTATTTTTGTAATAAAAGTACCTATATGCTGCTACTAAAACATCTGTATTTTCGCCAGTTTTAGCAACAGCTTGTTGCATATATTTCTCAGATTCAGATGTGTTTTCCCAAGTCTGTGCAGCTAATATTAGTAACTCTTTGACATCCTCTGGAACTTGAAACCATGAGAATTTATTAGTATCAACTTGCATAATTATCTCCTTTAGGGATTGGGTACTGGGTACTGGGGATTGGGGATTGGGCAATTCAATTTTGGATTGAGTTTAAATCTAAAATCCAAAATCTAAAATCCAAAATCTAAAATTCCTAGTACCCAGTCCCCAGTCTCTAATACCCAGTCCCTTAGAATAAAGTGAGAATGTACACTAAAGTGAAGAGAATAATCCAAATGATGTCTACGAAGTGCCAGTAAATTTCTGCCATTTCAATGCCAGTATGTTTGGTAGCAGAATAATGACCTTCGCGGCGCGATCGCCACAACACACCTAAGATTAATAACAGTCCCACAAATACGTGTAAACCGTGGAAACCTGTCATTAAATAAAAGCAGTTGGCGAAGATGTTGGTAGTTAGGCCGTATCCTAATGTGGCGTACTCGTAAACCTGCCCAGCTAAGAAAATTGCGCCCATGATTGCGGTGAGGATGTACCAAAACCGCATTCCGTTGACGCTATTCTTTTTAATCGCTACATCACCCAGGTGAATCACGAAACTGCTAGACACCAGAATGATGGTATTCATAGCAGGTAAAAATAACTCTACTTCTGTACCTTCGGGAGGCCAAACTGCTGCGCCACCTCTCAAGTACAAGTAAGTAGCAAAAAATCCCCCAAACATTAGGGATTCGGAAACTAGAAAAGTCAACAATCCCCAAACTCGTAAATCTGGATGATGTTCTTGGTGATGTTCGCTCGTTGTTGCGATGGTCATATTATTTATGTAGTGGTCATGAATTGCATACAAACAAGGAACTCAATACTTGTCGGTTAAAGGGAAAAAGGGGAATGGGAAAAGGGAAAGAAAAAACCTTTAACCCTTAACCCTTAACCTTTTCCCCAAAACCCATTTTGAGTTCAAAACGCTATCCCTTGTAGTATTGAGAAGGGGCTAGTAACGCTACGCGGAATTCAAAATTCCAGCAGGAATCAGGCGTAAGCGTTTCTTTGAGGTAGTTTTCACGTATTTAAACCACATTCAGGGCACAGCATTGCTCAACTGTGTCAACTTGCAGCTAAAAGCTATATACGGCGGGTGTTGTACAAATCCCTCGCGCCCTCATCCCCTAACCCCTTCTCCCTCAGGGAGAAGGGGAATTGAATCTCTTGCTCCCCTCTCCTGGTGGGAGAGGGGCTGGGGGTGAGGGCGAAACCTTTGCACAAAGCGGGTTTGGTGTTAAGTTGACCAATGAGCAATACTATGCGCCTACAGCGTGCATGGTCTATTTACAGATAGATGCTATGAACATCAAAATTTCTCCTCCTAGTCCCTAGTCCCTAATCCCTAGTCCCTAGTCCCTAGTCCCTAATCCCTAGTCCCTAGTCCCTAATCCCTAAGCGCTAACTTCTGAGGTAGCGACTGGCACACTATCGCTATGACCGTAGTCGTAAGGGCCGTGGGTAACAACGGGCAATACTTCCCAGTTTTCAATGGCTGGTGGTGAGCTGGTTGTCCATTCTAAGGTCAAAGCTTCCCAAGGGTTATCACCTGCCAAAGGCCCTTTCATCCAGCTTTGGATGATGTTGATGGTGAAGGGAATCACGGAAATTCCTAAGATGATGGAACCAACGGTACAAATCTGATTAAGATCAATAAACTGGGGATCGTACATTGCCACTCTACGAGGCATTCCCTGCAAACCTAACTCGTGCATCGGTAAGAATGTGAGGTTAGTACCGATGAAGGTGAGGCCAAAGTGAATGCGTCCCCAAACTTCATTGAGTTTCCGTCCGGTCATTTTGGGGAACCAGTGATAAATCCCGGCGTAAATCCCAAATACAGAACCGCCAAATAGGACATAGTGGAAGTGTCCCACTACATAATATGTGTCGTGGACATGAACATCAAAGGGGGCTGTTCCCATTGTCACGCCGCTTAAACCGCCCATGACAAACATGGACAATAAGCCGATCGCAAACAGCATGGCACTGGTAAAGCGAATCTTACCGCGCCACAAGGTAGCTACCCAACCGAAAATCTTTACGCCAGTAGGAACGGCAACGAGTAGGGTAGAGATGGTGAAAAACATCCGCATCCAGCCGGGTGTACCACTGGTAAACATGTGGTGTACCCAAACGAATAAACCGACAACGCAGATTGCCAAGCTAGAATAAGCGATCGCTTTATATCCGAAAATTGGTTTGCGGGCGTGAACGGGAATCACTTCGGACATAATACCGAAGATAGGCAGAATCATTAGATATACTGCCGGGTGAGAATAGAACCAGAACAGATGTTGATAAAGGACAACATTACCGCCTGCATCTGGTTTAAAGAAGGAAGTACCAAAGTTGAGGTCAAACAATAACAGCACTAAACCAGCTGCTAACACAGGTGTAGATACAAGTGCTAGTACGGAAGTAGCTAAAATTGCCCAGCAGAACAAAGGTAGTTGATCCCATTTCATGCTGGGAACCTTCATCATCAAAATGGTAATGACAAAGTTCAATGAACCCAAAATTGAGGAAGTTCCCACCAACACAATCGCCAAAATCCACAGACTTTGAGCGATGGGTGCTGTAACTAAACTTAAGGGTGGGTAAGCTGTCCAACCAGATTGCGAACCGCCAAAGATAAAACTAACTAGCAGTAATAAACCTGCTGGGGGGTTTAACCAAAAGGCGATCGCATTCAGTTTGGGGAAAGCCATATCTCTAGCACCAATCATCAACGGTACTAGGAAGTTACCAAATCCCCCAATGGCGCTAGGAACGATCCACAAGAAAATCATGATCGTTCCGTGATTTGTCATGAAAGCGTTGTACAGATTGGGGTCGAGCAAATCTGCTTCTGGTGTTGCTAACTCCACACGGATAGCCATCGCCATCAAGCCACCGATGAGATAGAACACAAACGCCGTCACTAGGTATTGAATCCCAATTACCTTGTGATCGACGTTAAATGTGAAGTAGTCCCGCAATTTCCACGCTTTGGGGTGAGAAGTATGAGCAACCGCCAGAGTTTGCGACTGATTCTTATCTGGTGGCGTATTCTGAGGAGATTTTACTTTTGTCATTTGTGGTTTGTCCTCTCTTACAAAGTTCTGATCGCCGGTAGCCGGCGCTCCGACTTTGCGCTTTGTCCTTTGTCATTTGTGGTTTGTCATTTGTGGTTTGTCCTCTCTTACAAAGTTCTGATCGCCGGTAGCCGGCGCTCCGACTTTGCGCTTTGTCCTTTGTCCTTTGTGGTTTGTCTTTGATCCAATGACCAATAACCAATGACTAGTGACTAATGACCAATAACCAATGACTAATGACTAATGACCATTGACTCTAGAGTTGCTGCATTCACTCCCAAATCTTTGACGTGGGGGGCGAGAAACTCTGATGGGGATAAATCGGCTGGATTCACTGCAATTGCTTGATGCAAATCTTGCTTTTGAGCAACTTGGCTTTCTGTTAGCCAGCTTTCATACTCTTCGGGTGTGTGGACAATGACTTGCGATCGCATTGAGCCGTGATAACCACCACACAGTTCTGTACAAACGATGGGATATGTACCTGTTTTGGTGGCTACGAAACGCAATTGTGTTGGTATTCCGGGGATTGCATCTTGTTTCACCCGAAATTGTGGCACCCAAAATGAGTGAATTACATCCTGTGCTGACAGGTTGAGTTGCACATCAGCACCAATAGGTACGTGTAATTCCCCAGTGGAAACTCCTTCCTTGGGATAGTCAAACAACCAAGCAAACTGCATCCCAGTCACATTCACAACTAAATCGGCTGCTTTATCTTGGGTTGTGGATGTTGCACCAATACCGATGGTAGGCGCTGCTGTAGATGCTAATGAATTATCCAGAGTAGCTGCGATCGCACTCCCTTTCATCTCAGCCACATGAGCCGCACCATGAGGATGTCCAGCCGGCTCCAAACCTCCCATCCGGTTAAACACATCTACACTGTAGATGCCCAAACAAACTACAATCAGCGTTGGGATTGCAGTCCAAAAAATTTCTAGGGGAACGTTACCTTCAACCGGCGCACCATCGGTATTATCTCCCCGACGGCGGCGGTACTTAATCAAGAAAATTACAATCGTTCCTTCTACTACCAAGAAAAGAGCGATCGCAATGGTAAACATGATATTGAAAAAACCATCTACCAAAGGCGCTTGCAGCGATGCTTCTACCGGCAGTAGAGAATGGTTATTACCAATCCAAATGCTGATTGCTGTCACAATAATGCCAGCAACCAGAGTCCATAGTGAAACAGGAATTTGTTCCATACATACTACCTGCTCTGTAAATGCTGGGATTGGGGATCGGGGATTGAGTATTGGGTACTGGGTACTAGAGATTAGAAATTAATTTCTCACATTCCCCAGTCCCTAGTCACCAGTCCCCAGTCCCTAGTCCCCAGTCCCCATTTTGTCTCTCATTATGTTTGTAACTTACCCCTATAAAAATTGGGAAAATTTTCCAAATGTCTTCACATCCTTTCCCCCAAAAAATTAAAACAATATCTTTGTTTTTATGATAAAAAATACTATGATTTGTACCAAAAGCTATTCATGGCTAGCGCTTTTGGCTCTAATATTAATTTAACTGTCTGAGCCGCAATTATGGATTTGTTAATAGATAACAGTTTGCAATTTACAATATTGTTTACTACGAACTTTTTGCCAATTTCGATTCAAAATCTCTTGTAGCAAAGCATAAATAACTACATAGTATTCAATCACACCCTAGTTAACAGTAGATAAAATGTTACTTGAAAAGATTTAGATCCCCGACTTCTTGAAGAAGTCGGGGATCTGAACAGCAATTACGAATTACGAATTACGAATTCATAATTAATTATTTAATGGAGCGTGGGTGTAGCAATTTTTAGGACAAATACGAGAGCAAGCTTCGCAACCAATACAGTTGTCGGGGTTAGCAACAACCATTACCTTGCGTTCAATTTCTTCATCATCTTCATCTTCAACAAATTCGCCTTCTTCGTTGAGCGCTTTCAAATCAAGCACACTATACCCGCAGGCTTTCATGCATCTGCCACAGCCGATACATTTATCCTTATCAATTGATTGGGCGAATTTGGGAGTCCAAGTTTTACCTCCAAAGGTCAATCCTGTTAGTTGTGCCATGAATAAATCCTCGGCAATTGTGCCTACAAATATGTTTGTGCTTTAATCGTTATCCTAACTTAATCTTAATAGTCTATTTTTGCTAATAAACAATGTTTTTTGCATCATCAAAGTTTTATGACTTATATCAAGTATTACTTGTTTGTTTATTGACTTTTTTAATTGCAATATTTTGCCAACTATGATTATCGAATTATCTTTGTCCTACTTTTATACTTTGATAAATAAACCTTGAAATCAAGTGAGTTAGCACAGTCTCATGTGGTTCTGCTGCTGTAAATCCATCAGCCAAATACAGTTATTAATAAAATATAAAATCAACTAACTGATTTTTTTATGAGTATATAAGCGTGGTATTTATACAATTTATGCCCTTGTCAAATCAAGATTTTTTTGCTGAATCAGAAAACCTTGAGATAACAGTGTTGAGAGATACAGATGGCTTGAATATTGAAAGCGATCGCCCAGACAACTAAAATAGTTATTATCCCAATCTTTTTACCATAATCTGAAATTAGCAGTTGATACAAATTTAAATAAAATGAATGTGATTATTGCACATTAAACCAAATTATCTGGCAAACTTGATTTACGAAAAGAACTGTAATCATGATTGCAGACCATAAAGTAATGTAAAATATTAAAATTATTAATAAATAAGTTGAATACCATTAAAAGTAAGGTCTGATGTTCGAGTAAAACAGTTTGGCTAAGATTTTAAGGTCAAAGAAAATCTATCTTCTGAGTCTCTAAAACTAAAGTTGCTAAAAACCAGTTCTAAGCTCATTGTGAACAAATTTCTCAATATGATTATGAAAATTATAGTTAATAAAGAAATAAATTATGGCGCGTCTGAATTGTAAATTTATGCATTAAGGCTGTCATTGGTTATTAGTCATTAGTTATTTGTGTTGACAAAGGACGAATGAGCAATGACGACCCTGACAAATCAATATCCAATTTAAGCGCGTAATAGCTGAACAAGAGGCTCAGGCGAACAGCCTTAAATAGCTTCCAAATGGATGCAATTTCTCCAACAAGAAACAATTTTCTTGTTAGCAAAATAAGTTGGTGGCGAGTCGTGAATCTCATTCAAAGAGAGGGTACATCCTGGGGAGACTTGAGCCAAACATCTCAACGAGTATAGTTGGAAGTGCATTATGCCGTATACAATTCCTAACAACAGTTGCGTTGGATGTGACAATTGCCGACCCCAATGTCCGACGGGTGCAATCAAAATCGAAAACAATGAATATTGGATCGATCCTTGTCTTTGTAACGATTGTGAGGGTTATTATCCCGAACCGCAATGTGTAGCCGCCTGTCCGATCAAATCACCAATTCCGTGGCAAGCAAAAAAGGGGAGATGTAAAGTAGAACCAAGAGATGCTACCAGTCCAGATTTATTTTCTAATGGTAAAAATAACGCCTTTGCTTCAGCGATTGTGATTTGGGAAGCTTGTAACGTCCTAGCACAGCGTACTTCCTTACATTGGGAAATCGATGAAGCTGGGTATTTATCCTATAGTAGACAAGTTAATCAAGGTAGAGGTGCGATCGCATTTCATATCCAAGATGCATTAAATAACAGTACTCGCACTACAGACATTGCTGCAATTGAGGCTTTAGATATTAGAGCCACTTGCATCCATCTGATTTTTGCAGCTCATGCTACAGCAGTAGAACAACCTTGGGAACAAGAGTTTTCCATTGACGAACGCCAACTAGAGAAATATTTAGGACTAGAAAAACGCAAAGACCTAAGCAAAAATGCCAAGCTAGCTTTAATGAAAAACATAGTGCAGCAAGCTTGCTCACTAATTATTTCCATAGACTGGCCCCAACAAGGGAGAGTTAATGGCTTCTCCGTCGCTGGAACCCGCTTATGGCATTTAGTAGATATTGAACACCACTTTCAAGAAGATAAGCAAGGATGCAAATACTTAGTGGGGTTGACTTTTAAAGTTAAAGCGGGAATTTGGGCGCAGCATTTCTTAAATAAACAAGCATGTAAAGAACGCACCGCCTTCTATCAATATGGTATTTTGCCAAAAACCCTGCTCACAACTATTATGAGCATTTGGCAACAACATGAAGGCGCAGCCAGACTGATGCTGTGGTTGCTGTTTAAAACCAAAATGGGGCGAGAACAACGCATTACTGTCCCTACTTTGCTACGTGTAGCTTACGGTGAAGCAAAAGTCACCTCAGCATCCAGACAACGAGAAGAACGCAAACGTCTGCTGCGAACCTTTGAAAGCGACTTGGAAATGCTTAATCACTATGGCATTAAACCTATATTTGATCCAGTTACTTACCCGATAGAAATTCAACCATTATGGGCAAAGTTAATTGATGTCCCCGAAGATCCAGAAGCAGCCTTAGAATTTTGGACAAACGATGGTAATGGCGACACCCGGCTAACAGACACAGGCCCCCGTGGTAAATGGAATCTGCTGATGAATGCGCGGATTTTATCCTTTGAGTTACCGACAGAATGGGAGCAACAAAGCTCAGACTCCGACAAAAAATCACGGCGTAACGTTAATAGAAGCAAAAGAAAACCCAAAACCACAAGCGACTTACTTGGCGAACAGATTTTAGCAGCGCGAAAAAATCTCAACCTCTCCCAGCGAGAATTGGCAAAGTTGACAGGTAAAAGCCAAAGCTGGATTCGCGATATTGAAAATGGGCGTTTAAAAGTCAAGTTAGAAGACCAAGCGCTCTTGCGGAAAGTACTGAATATGGCTTGATGGATTTAGTACTAATCATTTTCGGTGAAGGGGAAAAAGGGGAATGGGAAAAGGGAAAGAAACCACCTTTCACCCTTAACCTTTAACCTTTTTCCCAAAAGCTATTTTGAGTTCAAAATGCTATCCCTTGTAGTATTGGATTTATTAGCATCTGGTATTTTGGCGAAACATCGCCGTGCTATCTTAACGCCACCTGATGCAATGTTAATGCATGGGGTTACATCGTTAATGCATTGCCCTACAATGCCAATGTATCGCCTTACATTGTTAATGTATTGCCCTACATTGTTAATGCATCGCCCTACATTGTTAATGCATCGCCCTACATTGTTAATGCATCGCCCTACATTGTTAATGCATCGCCCTGCAAAAATTTAACTTGCCTTTTCAGCTAAGTCATCAAGGGATAAATCACACAATGGGGTTGAATCTCTCTTAACAGTCAACCGCCAACTATCAACACTTTATCTCTTAGGTAGCAGTTTGACATGATCTTTGAGATAGTATTACTTATGGTATGAAAAAAGTTTCGACTGAGAAAGTATGGAAGTTCCATATCTATCCACAAAAGAAGCCGCTTGTAAACTTGGCTTTTCTGAGCAAAGAATTCGCTCTTTGCTCCGAGAAGGTATACTCGTTGGTCAGCAAGTTGGTAAAACCTGGGTGATTATGTCAGATTCCATAGAATCTTATCAAGCGAAGTTAGAAACTAATGATCCATCTGATCGCAAAAGCAAGAAAAAACACGGGAAAGGCATTAAAGCACTATCTTTCTTTTCGGGTGCAATGGGACTTGATCTCGGTTTAGAAAAATCAGGAATAGAAGTTGTTCTTGGGTGCGAAGTGGACAAATATTGTCGCAAAACAATAATATCTAACCGACCGGAGATAGCTCTGATTGGAGATATTTCATCTTATACAACAGATGAAATTCTTGAATATGCAGGAATATCAAAAAACGAGGTTGATATTATTGTTGGGGGACCACCATGTCAAGCATTTTCAACTGCGGGTGCGCGCCGTGGATTTAATGATAAACGCGGTAATGTATTCTTAAAATTTATAGAAATAATTCTTGATATTAAGCCTAAATACGCCGTTATAGAAAATGTTCGTGGTCTTCTTTCTGCACCCCTAAAACATCGACCTCATGCAGAACGAGGAGAAAATAACCCCCCCTTGAGCATAGATGAATTACCAGGAGGTGCTTTACTTCATATCATCAATCTTCTTCGTCAGGGAGGATACGATATCAGCTTTAATCTATACAACACAGCCAATTATGGAGTTCCCCAAGTCAGAGAAAGGGTTGTGATGATTTGCCATCGCGATGGCGGTAAGGTTCCTTACCTTTACCCAACCCATTCAGAAAATGGTAGTTTTGGACTACCACCCTGGCAAACTTTACGTGATGCAATCAGCAATATTCCAGAAGAAGAAGCATTGTACGTGAATTTTCCAGAGAATAGACTTGTATATTACCGAATGCTTCAAGAAGGACAGTACTGGAAACACCTTCCTCTTGAGATGCAGAAGAAAGCACTGGGAAAATCCTACTATGCTGGAGGAGGTAAAACTGGGTTTTTGAGAAGGCTTTCCTGGGACAAGCCGAGTTGTACCCTAGTCACCCATCCGGCTATGCCTGCAACAGATATTTGCCATCCAGTACTCAATCGACCTTTAAGCGTCCAAGAATATAAGCGTATTCAACAATTTCCTGATAACTGGATAGTATATGGCTCAATCATCGACCAATATCGGCAAATTGGTAACGCCGTTCCTGTGGGTTTAGGAGAAGCAATAGGTAAAACAATTCTCACTCATATGAGTGGGCAATTCCAGCATCCTCCACAAGACTTTCCATTTTCAAGATATAAAAATAATGATGATATCTCCTGGGAGAAAAAAACCTCTACCACCATCATCAAACATAATTTAGAGGATAAACCGTTGTCAGGCATCGAGTGTTTTAAATAAATTACATAAATCGTTCAATCGTTAGACATGATATTTTTCAGATTTTGCAAATAATTTTCGACAAACTTTTGGAAATTTTCTTCCGATAAGTTATGTGGTGTTGTTAATGGAAAATTTTTCCAATTGTCCCCTTGCTTTTTAGAAAACGTTCTATGCCATTTCTTGATAGGTGTTCCGTTTCTAATTGCTGATGATGAGGAGTTTTCAGAATTATCTCGGTTTTTTACTTGTAACGATTGCCATTGTCTTTGTTCGTCACGATAGATGAAATCTACAGATCTAACTACCGAACCTGAACACCATACCCAACCTTCATCTTCTAGAGTATGTGCTATGTATCTTTCCAGAAGGTCACCAACTAAATTTTCAGCACCCATAGAAAGGAGATGCCATTCTTTTGCTTTTTGAATTTCATCCGCAGGAACATTAAAATACTGATTTAATATAATTCCCACCATTTCATCAGGAATAGTTTTTGGTGGTTCGGGAGTTTTCTGCTCTCGACCTTTTTTAAAATTCCAAGCTTGCGCCTTTATATAATTAAGGGTTCCAATTTCGGAACTGTCTTTACTACGTCCAGCAGCAGCCATATTTGGGTTATCACAGAGAAATTCAATCACGGTTGCATACTTAACAGATAACCTTGGATCGATCTGATCCATGACTTCTTTGGCAGCAGAGTTTGCATTTTCAATGAAAGACACCGTACTAACCTCTATGACACAAGCATCCTTTCATATCATGTCTGATTAGACAAAATGCTACCAGTAATAAAAGATGTGATAGCCTGCCGCCACTAGCCTCATTGGTGTCAACTTAAGCTAAAAGCAATATAGGGCGGGCGTTGTACAAATACCTCGCGCCCTCATCCCCTAACCCCTTCTCCCGCAGGAGAAGGGGAACTAAATCTCTGGCTCCCCTCAACCTGTGGGAGAGGGGCTGGGGGTGAGGGCGAAACCTTGCACAAGAGCGGGTTTCACGTTAAGTTGACACCCACTAGCCTACACTCCTGCAAGCCTCTACATCAAGCAAAAGTTATCAAGGCAACAAATTGATTGACCTAACAATACTCAAAGTGCGATCGCCTGAACGCAAATCTATCTCCTCTGCGGCTGATGTCGGCAATAAATATTTACACTGAGTATATTTAAACCAATGTTTAATAATAGTATTTAGCTACTGCTTTTTGCATTCAGCAACGCTAAGTAAACAATAGTTACAGAAATCAGGAAAATGCGCTGTAGCCACTGATGCAAGTATGTAGCCTGTCACCATATATTATTGCAGTGGGTGGATACCGTGGTATCTGAGAATCATAGCGATATATCAATAGCCCGTGAGCAAATGCTGCAAAATCTCCTGCAAATAGAAGACTTAGCAGCAGTGCAAGAACGTAAACGCATTGCTCGTGAAATTCATGATTCCTTGGGGAACGCCCTGACAACTCTCAATGTGCAGCTACAAACAGCGCACAAACTTTGGAATATCGATCATACCCTAGCGGAAAAGTATTTACTAGAAGCTCAACGACTAGGTGCGATCGCTATTCAAGAAGTGCGCCAAACTGTCAAAAGTATGCGCGAGGTTGTACCTCTAGAACAGCCGTTAACCGAGCTGATCGATTCTTTAATTCAAAATTTTTATCACGTTACAGGTATTGTACCTGCTACCAATATTGACATACCTGCATCTTTAGCCCCAGAAGTAGCTAAAACTCTCTACAGAATCATCCAAGAAGCTTTGACAAATATTTGTAAATATGCAGAAGCCACAAAAGTAGAGATTAATCTCACTCACACCTGGGAAAATTTGTCCCTGATCATCCAAGACAACGGCAAAGGATTCAAAATTTCGCAAAACCGCAGTGGATTTGGACTGCAAGGAATGCAAGAACGGGTATCAGCTTTAAAAGGTAATTTTAATATTGATACAGAACCGGGATATGGCTGTTGGATTGTGGTTAATTTGCCTTTGGAACAGGAGAAAGTTCATAGACAGCCAAGCCCAGAACCAGAATATAGTTTACAAACTGCCAATCAAACTTCAATTGCAGAGGCTTACGTCACAGAAGAATTTAATTTACAAATCACTGAGACAACTCGAATTCAAGAACTTTCTGCATTAGAGTTTGATTTAAAATCACTGGATACAACTTTACTGCGAATAATTCCCCAACAAAATTTAAATTTAGAGTTACCTGATACAGTTCCCATTGCAGAGAATGAAGGACAGGAAAGCTTTGATTGGGAACAAAAAATCATGTTTCCATCTCCGTTGTCAATTGATGAGGCAGAAATTGAGCCGGAGCATTCACTCTGCAATCACAAATTTATTATTCAAGTTGTACAGGCTTTGGCTGAATTCATCGGCCCAATAGCTGATTTCTTAGTTCACAAGCTGTTGCAATCTTACCCTGATATTTCTCAAGAAGAACTTATCGAAATATTGGCATCAGAATTATCTGAAAATAATTCAATATTACCAATGTTTAATCATCAGGAAGTTATAGATAAACTATCTGTACATCGTGAGCCAGATAATTCAATTGAGTTAAACCAGCAACCAAACTTGGTAATCAAGAAATCTTGGGTTCAATCTGAAGTTCAATCCACACCAAAGAATTTACCTGTCAATTCTTCAGATACAGATGAACAATCTATTTCTGCAAGCTTTTTATGTCAATGCGAACATAAATTAGCTGAAATTATTGGGCCAATAGCTACTTTTATTGTGAAAAAAGTTGCCAAATCTTCTGAAAGAATTTCTCGTGCGGAACTCATAAAAATGTTAGCGGCAGAAATCCCCGAACCAAGCAAAGCCAAGCAATTTCAGCAGCGTCTACTGTCTCAAATTTGAGTATTACTTGTGATGTAATTTTGCAATGTAGGATGCGTTATTAACGCATCCTACCTTAGGGATTTACAAGAAATAAATTATTCCATCTTGTGGGGCGGGCATCTTGCCCGCCACATAATCTGGGCGGACAAGATGTCCACCCCACAATAAATACTGGGATATTTTTTGATTTGGAAGTCCCTTATACAAAAAATGTGAAAGATTGTAGGGGCAAGGCAATGCCCATTGGTGTCAACTTAACGTGAAACCCGCTCTTGTGCAAGGTTTCGCCCTCACCCCCAGCCCCTCTCCCACCAGGAGAGGGGAGCAAGAGATTTAGTTCCCCTTCTCCTGCGGGAGAAGGGGTTAGGGGATGAGGGCGCGAGGTATTTGTACAACACGCGCCGTATATAGCTTTTAGCTTAAGTTGATACGTATGGGCATTGCCTTGCCCTCTAGAATATATTGATGTGTCGCAAACATTATTTGATTTAGTATTTTCTTTGATTTTGCAATATGAAATGTAGTAGCGTGTCTAGACTAAAATAGTGCGTTAGATTAGAAAAAATTAACCGCAGATAAACAAGGCAGTGCGTTGGGCGGGTTTCCCGACTTGTACCCCTACGGGGAAGCAAGCTACGCGTAGCGTCTCCCCTTGGGAGAAGCAACTGCCGTGCGGATAAAATTAATCTTTAGTGCAACATTTAAGGTTAGACACGCCAGTAGGATGCGTTACGCTGGCGCTAACGCATCCTACAATTGAGATTTTTTGAGGATTCAAATCAGATTATTAAATATAAATCGCTATATATGAATATTATTTATTCAAAATAGAATTAGCATAAATTGCCAATTGTGAGCGATTTTTCACATTTAAACGATTAAATAAATTGGTGACGTGGGTTTTAACTGTACCTTCGGAAATATACAGTTTCTCGGCAATTTCGCGATTAGTTGCACCCATACCAATCAATTGCAAAACTTCTTGTTCTCGATTTGTGATTCCACCCAAATTCTGCTGTGGTGTTTTTTCTTGGCTAACTGGTTCTGAAGCTGGTGCTTTACCTAGCATTTTCTCAAATAACCCTGGTGCCATTTGGGTAAAACCTTTATACACAAACCGAATCGCCTGCGCTAGTTCCTCCGATCGCATATCTTTGAGTAAATAGCCTTTAGCCCCGGCGCGCATAGCCTCAGCGATATTTTCATCATCATCAAATGTTGTGAGGACTAATACTTTCATCCCAGGAAAGCGCTGACAAATAATGCGTGTGGCAGCTTTACCATCCATCACAGGCATTTGAATATCCATCAAAATCACATCAGGTTGCAAAACTGTAGCTTGCTCAATAGCCGTTTCACCGTTATCAGCAGTTCCCACTACTTCCAAGTCTGACTCTAAGTTGAGCATAACTTTAATTCCGTCTCGGATGAGAGATTGGTCTTCTACTAATAACAGCCGAATCATGATGAACACCTCTGAAAGTGCTACTGAGTGCTGAGTTGGAGAGACGCGATTAATCGCGTCTGTAAATGAGTGCTGAGTAAAAATTTTATTGTGACTTTTGTCAATGGTGGGGAAATTTTTTTATTGAGACTGCCTAAATGAAGGCTGATGAGACTTTGATTATAGTTAGGATACCAAAAACCGCGATCGCTTCTCTATAGCGACAACACCCAGCCCCCGAATTACTCCGTGGGATGATTAATTTAAATTAAGAATTATCTGTAGGGGTTGACTTAATCTGCAACAGTGCTTGATGAATGCACCTTCTGCCAAAGGCGATCGCGAATTATCTGAAGTTGCTCTTGGGTACTGATAGGGTTACGTGGTTGCGGTAGTTCGCTATTAGGCCAGTTTGGTAAAGTATTGCAGGGACAAGACAAAGCTGGCATACCAAGGTTCCGCATTGGTACTGGCATTTCGCAACGACTACAAGGCAGCATTTCCCATGCTGGTGTTAGCAGTTCCGCAATTGTTTCATCAGTTCCTTCTAGATGACACTCATCGGCTTGATGACAAATTTGTTGCCAGATGCCTTCAAATTCTTCACTATAGCGATCGCCTTGCAGCACTTGTTGAGGCAATAACTCTGCCTTGCCATTGCCAACCATAACCTTCCTGCCTAACTGAAACCAGTAGGCCAGATATCTTTTAACGTCTTGTTCGTTTGCCATATAACTAATTCTAGATTGTAAATTTGACACTTTGATTATTCAATGTTGAATAAACAATTAAGAGATTTAGTCAACACTTGTAGAGACGCGATTCATCGCGTCTGAGATTCATCGCATCTGCACTCAACAATGAACACTTAAGTATATTGCTTAATTGTAAATCGCTTATCTTTCTGGGGGCGGTAATGGCACACCAAGAATGCTGAGATTTAATACATGACCCCCAGTTACTAAATAAACACTATCGCAAATAACTCCTAATTGGCGGACTAACATACCCAAGCGATCGCGGAATTGACGGCCACTAGGATAAGCAGGTACAACTCCCCAACCCACTTCTTCTGCAACAAATAACATATCTGCCGCAACTAGTTGTACAGTCTCTAAAAATTCTGTTATTGTATTCTCCCAGCTAATTTCGTCTTGTTCAAGCAAATTAGCTACCCAAGTTCCTAACGAGTCAACTAAAAGGCAGGTGTTTGGTTTGGCATCAGCTAAAGTAGCAGTAAGTTCTATAGGTACTGATAAAGTTAACCAATCTTGAGGACGGCGTTGCTGATGTTTTTGAATGCGTTTTTGCCATTCTTCATCAGCTGGGTCTGACACAGCTGTTGCTACGTAAACAACAGTCTTTCCTGACTGCATCGCTAGAGTTTCTGCCCATTCACTTTTACCAGATCTCGCTGGCCCTGTGATTAAGATCACTTTACCCAAAGCCTTTTCCTTAATATTTTTAATTGATTCAGGTTAGAATTTCTGAACTGAATTTTCCCGTTAGGGCTGAGATTGTTGGTTTTAAATATCTCTAAAGAGATAAAATTAGCACCAGCATCATTGATGCACAAATGGCATAAGCCAAAAATCCCAACAACCCCATTGTGAATTATTCAACACTACTGGGGACAGCAAATTTCAGGATATCTTTATGAAAACAGGCTGGAAACGCATTGAGGCAACTCTACACGATTTAGGGAATAAAGGTAGCGCCGATACTCCAGAAACAGGTGATCCGCAAAAGCGGCCTTTCTCTTTTAGAATCAGCGTTGGGACAACTGAATCTACAGATAGTGTGCTGAATCCTTCACCAGAGGAACTAGAGAAAGAGGGAAAAACAATTGACCTCAGTCCCGATGCTGAAGGTAGCTTTTCTGACTCAGAGGAATTATTTGCCCACCATCCTGGTGTACAGGCTTTTTCGACACAAGATAGCGGTGGTAAAACACCTAGCCTACCGAAATTTAAAACACCCAGCTTCAGCAACCATCGCCACGGTGCAAATCCGGGATTGGCAATGAATTTGTTAAAGGATATTGAGGAAACCGTTGTAGGTTGGGAGAAGGAACTACATACGATCCTCAAGCAAATTCAAGATGTTTATTTAGAAGGGCCAATAGTCAATGGCTGGTTAGAATCCAACACCAAAGAACCAGACCAAGGCGGAAAAGCGACATTACGCCATGCAGAAGTTGAGCAGCTGATGGATTATGTAGAAGAAATTTGTGCGGCGGGTGCTAAAGTTTCTTATCAATCTTCCCGTACAGGCTACCGTCTATGCGGTGTAGATGCTTCCGGCCAAGTTTGGACACGTCCCTGTCCACCCGATCAGGTTCCATCGGTAAGTATGGCGATCGCACGTTATCAAAAATTACGCCAACTTTTAGGACGCAAACAATACCTGGAAACTCGCCTTAGTCAATTAGCTGAAACACTGGTAATATTACACAGCCACGTTCAGCAAGCTTAAAGTTCTCAAGATTATTTCCGAAGAAACTCGGTTGGTAGGAGTAAATTTTTGGTATAGATTAGCGGCATTAGGTTACGGTTGGATGTTGTCATGAGTCATTGGTCATTAGTCATTAGTTATTAGTCAAAGCTTTATAGACTTTGTATAACTTGCGACTGTTGGCTTGAGACTTTTGACCACAGACAACTAGTAACAATAAACACCATAACTAATGCCTATGCCAGATATCCAAATCTCTGCCATTATTTGTACTCACAATCGAGACACCTATTTAGGTGCGGCGATTGATAGTCTGTTGGCACAGAATTTTGCGGCTGAGTTTGAAGTTTTGGTAGTTGATAATAACTCCAGCGATCGCACTAAGGAAGTTGTAGCACAAAGAGCCAGCAATCCTAGGTTAAAGTATGTCTTTGAGCCAACTACTGGTTTATCTGTAGCGCGCAATACGGGTGCAAAACTAGCGAGTGGAGAGATTCTCGCTTATTTAGATGATGATGCAGTCGCAAGCGATCGCTGGCTTTCAGTATTTTATGATGCCTATAAAAATAACTCGCAACTAGCGATCGCTGGTGGTAAAGTTACTCTTTTATGGCCCCAAGATGTACAACAACCACGCTGGCTATCCCCTGGATTAGCCGCAAATTTGGGTGCATACGACTTGGGTGACAGCACAACTTATATTGATAAACCGAGTTTCACACCCAGAGGTTTAAATTACTGTATACGCCGTTCCTTCTTGGAAGAAATTGGCGGTTTTGATCCGCATCTTGGTCGAGTCGGCAAAAATTTATTATCCAATGAAGAACTACAAATGACAGAATTTGCCCTGCAAAAAGGTTGGCAAGTTGCTTATCTTCCCGCAGCTTTAGTGGCACACAACGTTGCACCAGAACGCCTAAAACGTTCTTGGTTTTTAAACCGCGGCTGGTGGCAAGGTATTAGTGAATGTTACCGCGAACAGCTAGCAGGGAAAGCCGGAATTAGCCAATTACAACGAGGTGGCGAACGCTTTATTCGCGGTTTATATAAAGCATTGCAATACTTTTCCGATCCAGCAGAACGCTTTGACAAGCTTGTTTATGCTTATGGTCAGATTGGTTATTTAAATGCTGCTATTCAAGGGCTGCTATCAACAGCAAATAAAAAATAATATCTAAAAATCTATTTTAAATCTTATATGTCATCTAAAATTCCTGTTTCTGTACTTATTCCCGCTAAAAATGAGCAAGCTAATTTACCAGCCTGTCTCACTAGCTTGCAAATGGCTGATGAAGTATTTCTAGTTGATTCTCAAAGTACAGATAACAGCGTCGCTATTGCAGAAAGCTTTGGCGCTCATATCGTCCAATTTAAATTTAATGGTAGCTGGCCGAAGAAGAAGAATTGGTCTTTAGAGAATCTGCCATTTCGCAATGAATGGGTGTTAATTGTCGATTGCGACGAGCGGATTACATCGGAATTATGGGCAGAAATTGCTCAAGTAATTGAAGATGATGAATATGCAGGTTATTATCTCAATCGTCGGGTCTTTTTCCTAGGAAAATGGATTCGCCACGGTGGTAAATATCCCGATTGGAATTTGCGGTTATTTAAGCATAAACAAGGGCGTTACGAAAACCTGCATACCGAAGATATTCCCAATACTGGCGACAATGAAGTTCACGAACATGTAGTTTTAGATGGTAAAGTCGGCTATCTCAAAAACGATATGTTGCATGAAGATTTCCGCGACCTTTACCACTGGTTAGAAAGACACAATCGTTATTCCAATTGGGAAGCCCGCGTTTATTACAATCTGCTCACCAATCAAGATGAAGGTGGCACAATTGGCGGACATTTATTTGGTGATGCAGTCCAACGCAAACGCTTCTTAAAAAAAGTCTGGGTACGTCTACCATTTAAACCTTTATTACGGTTTATTTTGTTCTACATTATTCAGCGCGGCTTTTTAGATGGCAAAGCTGGCTATGTTTATGCCTGTTTATTAAGCCAATACGAATATCAAATCGGAGCCAAACTCTACGAATTACGCGACTGCGGCGGAACGCTGAATACGGCGAAATCGTAGTGAGGGGGATGAGGGAGATGAGGGGGATGAGGGGGATGAGGGAGATGAGGGGGATAAGGAGGATGAGGGAGATGAAGAGAAATCCCAATTACCAATTACCCATTACCAATTACCAATTACCCATTACCAAATGACAAATAACAAATACCCAATGCCCAATGCCCCATGCCCCATGCCCCATGCCCCATTTGCCGATTTACGCAAGTATGACCAATCCTGGTTTGATAGAGGGCGACCGGGTTGGTATATTTTGTTGTGGTGGTTGGTGCAGGCGATCGCGTTTCCTTTGACTATACAACCGTTAAATCAGCTGCGTTGTATGTTGCTGCGCTTGTTTGGGGCGCGGATTGGTAAAGGTGTATTGATTCGCCCGACTGCACGCTTTACCTATCCTTGGAAAGTTACTATCGGTGACTATAGCTGGATTGGTGATGATGTCGTGTTCTATAGTCTGGATGAGATTCACGTCGGGGATCACTGCGTAATTTCCCATAAAAGTTATCTCTGTACTGGTAGCCATGATATGCGCGATCCGGCTTTTGGCTTGAAGACAGCGAAGATTACTATTAATAATGGCGTTTGGGTAGCAGCTGATTGTTTTGTCGCCCCTGGTGTGGAAATCGGCGCAAATGCTGTGATTGGTGCGCGTAGTAGTGTTTTTACTTCCATGCCATCTGGACAAGTTTGTTTAGGTAGTCCTTGCCGTCCGCAATATCCTAGGATAGTTGATAATTCGTAGTTCGTAATTGATGGAGTAAGGGACTTCCAAATAAAAAAATATCCCAGTATTTATTGTGGGGTGGACATCTTGTCCGCCCAGATTACGTGGCGGGCAAGATGCCCGCCCCACAAGATGGAATAATTTATTTCTTGTAAATCCCTAAGGATTGGTTTAGCGGTAGACTTCTGGGTTGACGCAATAGGGAAGACGATCGCCTTTTAAGCCGGCGATTAAGTTTGCGATCGCAATGTCTGCCATTTTTGCTCTTGTTTGACGGCTGGCGCTGCCGATGTGGGGTGTGATAATCAGGTTGTCTAAGGTTAGCAAGGGGCTATCCATTGGTAGCGGTTCGGGATCGGTGACATCTAAAGCGGCGGCGGCGATTTGCTTTTGGGAAAGTGCCCGATACAATGCCTCTTGGTCGATAATCGTTCCCCGTGCGGTATTAATTAAGATAGCCGATGGCTTCATTAAAGCAAATTGGCGATCGCTTAATAAATGATATGTCTCTTGATTCCCTGGGGTATGGATACTGATAAAGTCAGATGTTTGCAATAACGTGTCTAACGTTACAAACTCCGCACCATAACACTTTTCTACTTCTGGCTGACATTTACGGTTGCTGGTATATAGTATTCTCATATCAAAACCTTGGGCACGACGCGCTACAGCTTGTCCAATCCGTCCCCAGCCGATAATACCCAAGGTAGCACCTGCAACATTCGGCCCTAATAATAAATCTGGTTCCCAAGTGCGCCACAAACCTGCACGGGTAAATCTATCAGCCTCCACAACTCGCCGTGCAGTAGCCATGATTAATGCCCAAGTTAAATCTGCGGTGGCATCAGTTAATACACCGGGCGTATGTCCCACCGGAATTTTCTGTGCAGTCGCTGCGGCGATATCGATGTTATCGAACCCCACAGCCATTTGACTAATAACTTTCAGCGAGGAACTAGCAATTAACTGTTGGTCGATTCTATCAGTCAACAGACACAACAACCCATCTACAGCCTTCACCTTAGCCAGCAACACCTCATAAGGCGGCGGCTGACGTTCCGGCCAAACTTCCACAGATGCATAGGCATTGAGTGGTGCTAAATCAGTTGGTAGATTGCGAGTAATGAAGATTTTCATTTGTCATTAGTCAATTGGTAATGGGTAATGGGTAATGGGTAATGGGTAATTGGGATTTCTGCTCATCCCCCTCATCTCCCTCATCCCCCTCATCCCCCTCATCCCCCTCATCTCCCTCATCTCCCTCATCTCCCTCATCTCCCTCATCTCCCTCATCTCCCTCATCCCCCTCATCCCCCTCATCCCCCTCATCTCCCTCATCTCCCTCATCTCCCTCATCCCCAATCCCCTCACTGCTGCCTCACCCATTCCTCAAACAGGCGGGAGCCGACTGTATAATATTCATCATCACTGCTGCTAATTACACCAGTACCAGCGATGACTTCTAGGGCTTCTGTGACTTTGGCGCGGCTGAAGTTGGTATATTGTGCTAACTCTAGGGGTGTGGTTGTACGGGTATGGATGAGGGCAGAATAAACTGTGCGTTCGTCTTGGCTAAAACAGCCGGAGAGGTTTTCGTCGTTCCACCAGGCGGAAAAGTCTTTGTCGTGGTGCTGGAGTAATTTGTCGATGAGATAATCGCGGAAGTCTTGCTGGTTGGAGTCAAAAATCAGGTTGAGTGATTGTTGGGTGAGGTAGGGGTGACATCCTGACCATTCTAGGATTGCGGTGATGGTATCGTCATTTAAAGTGATGTTTTCTTGTTCGGCGCGATCGCCTATCAATTTTTTGGTATCTTCTGCAGTTAAAGCCCCTAACCATTCGATTTCGGCGATGTTTAATAATGGCGAACCAACGCGCTGCTGATATTCCTTTAAGTTGCGGTAACCGGAGAGTAATAAACCTAAGCTAGATTTGATGGCGGTGTCGGTATCTTTTAAGCCCCGCAGGTAAGCCCAAGCGTCATTCGCCCAATCTTCGTTGACAATGTACTCAGCGCCATCGATGAGGAAGCAAACGCCTTGAAACTTCAGCTTCCGCAGTTCTTCTGTGGTTTTTAAGAATGCTAACCGGAAGTTATCGTTATCTAAACGCTTTTCTGTATCGGCATTAGTAAAATTTAATTTAATATCTGCTTGGCTGAGGAACTTTAAGGTTACTTCTCCACCTGTGATTTTACCGAGAAAGTCGCGGTACATTTGGCGAATTTCGGTTAAAGGAACTTGTCGCCACCTTTCTATGGCTTCCCGCAGTCTGGCGATGAGGAGGTAACGCAGGTTGTCTAAGTCTTTGGGTTGTTCTAACTGGAGGTTAATTAATACGGGGAAGGCGCGCCGGGGATAACTGCTAGTAGGATTAAGTAAATTCCATTCCACAGCCCGTAAAGCGCTGGTTTTACCTAAACGCCTTCCGCCTAACAAAATCCGCACTTGAAAGGGGGATTTGAGCATGGTATTAATTAAGTCGCTGCGTCCGAAGAAGTGGGAGGGATCTGTAATGGCGACGCGGTAGTTATCGAAGGGACGTTCTCCACCAAAATCCGACATTGTTCGCTTTCCTCTACTGTCATTTGCATCTGTATCCAATGTGATAATAGAGGAATTCGGAGATGGTAGAAATCCTGATGCTCAATTTCCTCTTGATACAACAATCCAACATTTGTGAGCCAATTACAAGCATCTAGGCATTGGTTGGCGGTAAAGCGGCTTTGCAGGTGGTGGAGTAGGGCTGCTTGGGGGATTTTGTCGTGGAATGGTTCGTTACAGGCGATAACGCGCAAAATTGAGATTGCAACTTGAAAGTTGCGTTTTTCTAAGTCTTCCCAAATGCTTTTTTCCAGGTAATTCTTTAATTCGCCTTTCTGGGTTAAGGTTCTGGCTAAATAAGGTTCTACCATTGCCCAGGTAATTAGCAGATTACCATTTTGATTGAGCTTGGTATTATTATCTTTAATCTTCTCTGTTAAAAAGCGAGCTAATTGACGAGATACAAAGGGATGTCCGCCGCTTTGGTTGTGGATTTGTTGGGGCGTATCTGTGTCAAATTCTAAGCCCATTAACTTACCCAGATTCACCAGCATATCTTGGGTTTCATCGGTGGAGAAAGGAGCTAAAAAGATTTCTTTGAAGAAGCTATAGACTGGATTTGTGGCAACTCCTGGTTGTGACCAATAATTAATGCGATTACAATCGGGATGCACATCAGCAATGAGTAATGAGATTTGCCGTTGTTGTTGGCATAATACTCGCAACGCACCAAAAACAGCATTAAATTCTTCGGCTTTTTCGCGGCTGTCTGCTGGGGTGGGAATAATCCTTTCGACTTCATCTAAAAAGCAGAGAATCGGCAATTTATATTGATTATTTTTCTGAATGGCGCTTGCAAGTTGATTTACTCGTTGAATAAATTCACTCGCTAATTCGCTGGCTGGTTTATCGGTGGCGAAAGGTGGAAATTGGGGGAGTGGTTCGGCACTTTCTAGAGTTGAGAGACATTGGATAAACTTGTTAAATAAATTCGCACCGTAGCGAGAATTGCTATAACTTTGTAAATCGATGCGGACTATAGGATATTCCCGCAGCATAAAGTCTAATTGAAATAACACTGAGGTTTTACCTGACTTGCGTAAGCCAAATAAACCCACACCTTGATATCTGATTAATTCTTCGCCTAAGCGTTGTAGTAATTCTGTGCGCCCGAAAAATGATAAGGTATCGGTGATGGCGTTTCTATCATCAAAGAAATCAGCCCGTTGCAGGTATCTATCAGTATATTCTTCCAGCAAGCCGATACAGTCATATTTATTGCTTAATGCCTTTTCTACAGATGATAATGGCATGGGAATCAGCAGAAAAGCATCGCGTAACCGTACCTTAGCAATTTCCATTCTGGCTGTAGTATCTGGCGGGAGTTTGTAGATTAATAAGCCAGCTTTTTGGGTTTGTTCTGTAGGTAATTGCTGGGCAAGTTCTACCAATTGGATAATATCTTTATCGGTGGGGGTATCAACAGTAATTAAAACCGGGAAAGGGGCATAACTGCTGAGACTACTGGTAATAGATTCGATAATTAGATATTCTTTTTCCCGCTTTACCTGAGCATCAACTTGTTCTAAAAACTTGGCTACTAAATCTAAATATTCAGTTTTCTGTTCGTGTTGTTGTAGGAATTGCTTAAATGTCTCGGCTTGAGTCCATTGAGAAGGTAAGCGTAACTGTACTAACTGGAAAAACTTATCACTTAAAGTATGGTCTTTGCTGTTAGCTGCATATTCAATAATATGTTCTCGCAGTTCCACAGCCGCATCTAAAGGCAGTAAATTAGCTAATAACAGATAGACACCGCGAAATCTGGGATCGTTAATGTGTTGATTAACTCGTTCTTGAACTGCTTCACCTTCACCCAGAAAGTTTTGCACCAAGAAGAATTCCATGATTTTATCGTGGCGGAAATACCAGATTTTCTCGGCTTCGCCCTTGTCATTTTCCCATTGACGGCTGATGACCATTTTATATTTTTCATCTTCCAAGCTGGTTAATTCCCGTTGAAATTCCTGGGCGGGTATGATGGTTTGATCATTGAGCCGCATTTGGTAAACAGCTTGAGAGAATCGCTTTAAAGGGAATACCTGATGCCATTCTCGCTGGTATTCCGCCGACATTAGCTGATATTGCTGTTCTTGCAAGCGAAATAAATTAGGTTGCTGTCCCTGTGATAGCATCAACGCCACCAGCGTTAAATCCATCGGGTTAGAAAGAATGCGCTTGGCTGCGGCTAAATCTTCCGGCGATTGTTGTTCGTTAAAGGCTTCCGCGAGGTAGTTGGTACAAGCTTGCGCGTATTTACTCTGCGTAGGGTGCGTTATGGACGATAGTCCTAACGCACCAGAAGCGTCGCTGGGTACGCCAGCCTCGGATGGTGCGTTAGCCTGCGGCGTAACACACCCTACATCATTTTGCGTAGGGTGTGTTATGGACGATAGTCCTAACGCACCGGAAATCTCGCTGGGTACGTCAGTCTCCGATGGTGCGTTAGCCTGCGGCGTAACACACCCTACATCATTTTGTGTAGGGTGGGTTATGGATGATAGTCCTAACGCACCGGAAATCTCGCTGGGTACGTCAGTCTCCGATGGTGCGTTAGCCTGCGGCGTAACACACCCTACATTTTCCCCATTCCCCAATCCCCGTTCCCCAGTCCCCAGTCCCCAGTCCCCAATCCCCAGTCCCCTCGTCAGCAAAAACCGCTCAATCTGCTCTCGCTGCAATGGCTGCAATTCATATTTCTTCGCTGTGGAAGGGGGTACCCAATCTAGGGGCTGGGTGGTCATAATGATATTGCCACCAAAAAAGCTTTCGGCAAACTGGGAGACTTTCGCCCTGGTGTCGGCGGTGACTTCGTTGAGTCCGTCGATGCAGATATCTAAGGCTCGGTTGTAAATCAGGTTTTTGAGGAATTTGGTATCGTCTACCTGTCCCCGTAGCTTGGCATAAATTGCTTCTAGTACGCCTTTGTCACACTTTTGGGCGGGGAGGTAAACAAATAAGCGCTGGGAGTTGTTCGCTAAATGGCGGAGAAACATTGATTTACCTAAACCAGATTCGCCTTCTAAGACGATTTGCCCTTGCAGTGTGGGGATTGCTTGGGTAATTGGTTGAATTTCTGGTGTTATGTTGTCCGTGAAATCTGTCTTTGGCTGTACCCCTTTTCGCAAAATCCTACTTGTCATTGCGAACGGAGCGACAGCGTAGTGAAGCAATCGCAAGATCCGGAGATTGCTTCGCTCCACTGCGTTACGCTCGCAATGACGGCTGATAAATTTCGCTAGAAAATTTTGCTTTCTTCCCCATTCCCCCTTCCCCTGTCCCTTTCCCCCTCCCCCCCGTGGAACCTTGACAAAAGACTCACCAAAATAAGCTTGCTCAACGAAATTATCTAACCCCGCATCTGCTAGCAGCAAAGGTTGAAATGGTTCTAACAATCTTTGACGCAGCCAAGGAACCCAAGTTAAGAGTAAGCCAATGTAACCAAAACCGAGAATTCGCCTTGCCCAAGGATTCCAGAATAAAGGTGCGAGAATTTGGGTAAATTTAGGGTAGGCAAGGATGAGGGTAAGCCAAATGGCAAGGTGAATGAGGATGATGTTTCTGGCGAGGAAAAACCACTTCCAAAATGCTAGATTATCAATGACACGCTGCAAAGTATCAGCTTCGTTATATCCACCTTTTTTAAGGTTTTCATGGTGACGTTGAAGTAACGCGATATCCCATACTTGCCAATGAACTAGTTTAGCAACTACAGCAATTCGTTGTGCCAATTCAACCCGCAATTCTGGAAGATAATCACTAAGTTTCCAGGCTTGATCAAACAATTCCATGATTTCTCTACCCTTGTCAGGAGTCAAATCATTTGGTTTGGTCTTAGGCTTGCCAATCCATTGCATCAAAGTTTCTACATTTTCGTCGCCACCACCGATGAAATGCGCCAGAAATCTTAATTGACTTACGCCAGAAGGATATTTTTGCACTATATCCAGAACTTGCACTAAAACGGGCAAACCTTGCTTACCTAGTTTTAATAAAGCTTCCAGTGTCGCACTAAGGACATCGGAGTCAGAATCTTTGAGGAGTGCAGCGACGTTGGCGGCAAAGTCTTTGGCTTGTATCTGCCCCAGTGCAGAAGCTGCGGCACTACGGACATATGATTGAGAATCTTTGAGGAGTGTGGCGACATTGGCAGCAATATCTTTGGCTTGCATCTGCCCCAGTGCCGAGGCTGCGGCACTACGGACATATGATTCAGAATCTTTGAGGAGTGCGGCGACATTCGCGGCAAAGTCTTTGGCTTGCATCTGCCCCAGTGCAGAGGCTGCGGCACTACGGACATATGATTCAGAATCTTTGAGGAGTGCGGCGACATTCGCGGCAAAGTCTTTGGCTTGCATCTGCCCCAGTACAGAGGCTGCGGCACTACGAGCATCAGAGTCAGAATCTTTGAGGAGTGCGGCAACGTTGGCGGCAAAGTCTTTGGCTTGCATCTGCCCCAGTGCCGAGGCTGCGGCACTACGGACATATGATTGAGAATCTTTGAGGAGTGCGGCAACGTTGGCGGCAAAGTCTTTGGCTTGCATCTGCCCCAGTGCAGAGGCTGCGGCACTACGAGCATCAGAGTCAGAATCTTTGAGGAGTGCGGCGACGTTGGCGGCAAAGTCTTTGGCTTGCATCTGCCCCAGTGCCGAGGCTGCGGCACTACGAGCATCAGAGTCAGAATCTTTGAGGAGTGTGGCGACATTGGCAGCAATATCTTTGGCTTGTATCTGCCCCAGTGCCGAGGCTGCGGCACTACGAGCATCAGAGTCAGAATCTTTGAGGAGTGCGGCGACCTTGGCGGCAATGTCTTTGGCTTGCATCTGCCCCAGTGCTTTGGCTGCGGCACTACGGACATATGATTCAGAATCTTTGAGGAGTGCGGCGACGTTGGGGGCAAAGTCTTTGGCTTGCATCTGCCCCAGTGCTTTGGCTGCGGCACTACGGACATTCCAGTTAGAATCTTTGAGGAGTGCGGCGACGTTGGCGGCAAAGTCTTTGGCTTGCATCTGCGCCAATGCATCGGCTGCGGCACTACGAGCATCAGAGTCAGAATCTTTGAGGAGTGCGGCGACGTTGGCGGCAAAGTCTTTGGCTTGCATCTGCGCCAATGCATCGGCTGCGGCTCTACGAGCATCAGAGTCAGAATCTTTGAGGAGTGCGGCGATGTTGGCGGCATAGTCTTTAGCTTGCAGCTGCCCCAGTGCCGAGGCTGCGGCTCTACGAACATATGATTCAGAATCTTTGAGGAGTGCGGCGACGTTGGCGGCAAAGTCTTTGGCTTGCATCTGCCCCAGTGCCGAGGCTGCGGCTCTACGAGAAAGGCTCTTTTCTTCTTTTTCTTCTGTGTCTGGTGGCAATAGCTGCTTAACAAGCAGATTTACAACATCTTGATAGTTGGGAATTTGCTTTTTGGGATTATCTAGCTTGTATTCTCCCAATTTATTTACCGCTTCTAGCCTCACTCCAGCATAGGGGTCTGCCAGGGCTGCGAGAATGCCTTTAATTTCCCAATCTTGAGGCTTGGGTTTGGGTTCTTCTTCGGCATTTACCCAACTCAGGGAAAAGATAACAGTTAGTACACAAGTAAAAATAAACAGGAAAATCCGCGATAACCTGCGACGGTTGCCGGCATTTTTGGGCATGATGGGGAGACAGAACAAAAGGCTCTTAGTTGTCATTTGTTCTTGGTCATTTGTCCTTTGTCCAATTAAGTTAGTGTAGCAGTGGGATTGGCTGGGTGGGAAGAAGGGGGAAAGGGGAAGGGGGAAGGGGGAAGGGGGAAAATTAAGGGATTCACAACCAATTAGATCTGGTTGTTTACCAATGAGCGCTCATCCATAGAGAACATCGGTTCCTTCATGACCAACGTGATCGGGTTGTCTATCAATGAGCGCTCATCCATAGAGAACATCGGTTCCTTCACAACCAACGTGATCGGGTTGTCTATCAATGAGCGCTCATCCATAGAGAACATCGGTTCCTTCACAACCAACGTGATCGGGTTGTCTATCAATGAGCGCTCCTTCGTTCACAACCAGCGCTCATTCACAACCAATGAGGTCTCATTTATTGAAAAGGCGATCGCTTTGTCTATGAATAAGGGATTTCCAAGAAATAAATTATTCCATCTTGTGGGGCGGGCATCTTGCCCGCGACATAATCTGGGCGGACAAGATGTCCACCCCACAATAAATACTGGGATATTTTTTTATTTGGAAGTCCCTAAGGGATTTCCAAGAAATAAATTATTCTATCTTGTGGGGCGGGCATCTTGCCAGTGGTGTCAACTTAAGGTGAAACCCGCTTGGGTACTAGGTTTCGCCCTCACCCCCAGCCCCTCTCCCAGAGAGCTACGGTGTACACACAAGTCTTAAAATTCCCCCTAGTACTTGGTTTCGTCATCTAACTAATGGTTGTGCGATCGCTCTGGAAGCCTGTCATTGCGTTCGCGTAGCGTCTCGTAGAGAGGAGGAACGACGTTCGCGGAGCGTTCTCGAAGAGTAGCAATCGCAAAAACCACGGGATTATGTGATTACTTCGCTCCGCTATCGCTGCGCTCGTAATGACATTTTAAGGGGACTATAACGCCTGAAACCCTTGTAGATAGTACTTGTGTGTACACCATAGCTCCCAGAGAGAGAAGGGAGCAAGAGATTTAATTCCCCTTCTCCCGCAGGAGAAGGGGTTAGGGGATGAGGGCGCGAGGTATTTGTACAAGGCAGTGCCTTGCCCTTAATTCCTCTACCTCACAAATTAATTTGCTTGCTTTAGACAACGCTGCAGAATTTCCGCCAAAATTTGCACCCGAGGTTCTCTTAACATCCCATAGTGTTCACCAGGAATATCAAGAATTTCTACATTCCCAGCTACTAAATTGCTCCAACCGAAATCAGCCGAGAGCGTTTCTTGTGGACGTTGAATTTTACAACGGTAAAGAGAGACGTTACCTGGATAAATTCCCTGAGGTTTGTAATCTTCGGCTGCTTGTTCGTTACAGTCAATCAAATTTAAGTATTGGGGAGTGAGAGTTTGTAGTTCAGATAATCCCTCTAGTAATCCTTGCTTATAATTTACTTGACCAGAGCGGTAGAGTACCCGAGCTTTGATGTAATTCCACCTGTCTTTATGCTCAAGTTGCCAGATATTATTTAAATGAATCTGGATACATTGAAGCAAAGATGGACGAATACTGACAAAATTGGGAGCGCTACGATCAAACAATGCTAAGTGTGCAACATTCTGTCCTTGAGCATTTAATTGTCGTGCCATTTCAAAAGCAACTAGTCCACCAAAAGAATAACCAGCTAGAAAATAAGGGCCATTGGGCTGAACAGAGCGAATGGCTTCGACATAGTGTTGAGCCATATCTTCAACCCGTCGTAGCGGCTGTTGTTTCCCATCTAAGCCTACAGCTTGTATGCCATAAACTGGCTGATCTGGGTCAAGATAACGTGCCACCGCCTGATACTCTAAAATGTTGCCACCAACAGGATGAACACAGAATAAAGGTGGTTTTTGTTCGCCGGGTTTAATTAGTACTAAAGATGACCAAGGTGCTGACCAGCCGGATTCGCGGAGCACACCAGCTAGCTGCTCAATTGTCTGTGCCTGGAAGAGAGTAGCCAAAGGCAATTTTTGATCGCACATCTTCTCTATTTCGGCAAACAAGCGTACAGCTAATAGCGAATGACCACCTAATTCAAAAAAGTTATCTTTAATGCCGATAGGTCGCACATTTAGAATATCTTCCCAAATTTTCGTCAGCCGCACTTCTAATTCTTCTTGGGGAGCGACAAAAGTAGCTTCTGTCCCTTGTCTTATGTTGTCTATTGCAGGTAAGGCGCGGCGATCCACTTTGCCACTGGGAGTTAGTGGTAAAGACTCTAGCATCACAAAAGCAGCAGGCAGCATATAATCTGGTAATTTTTGCTGTAAGAAGTGCCGTAATTCGCTGCTAGTAGGCGCAGGTTCTTGATGAGGAACAAAATAAGCTACTAAGCGTTTATCACCAGGAATATCTTCACGCACAATGATGCTTACCTGAGCTATGGCTGGGTGTTGGCTCAGTAAAGCTTCTATCTCTCCCAATTCGATGCGGAAGCCGCGGACTTTGACTTGATTATCTATGCGTCCCAGATATTCAATGTTGCCGTCATTCAAATAACGGCACAAGTCCCCAGTTTTATAAAGCCGTGCATTTGGATCATTGCTCAAGGGATTGGGAATAAATCTTGCTGATGTTAAATCGTCGCGATTGAGATAACCTCTAGCTAGACAATCACCGCCAATATACAACTCCCCAGCTACACCGATGGGCACTGGTTGCATACGAGAGTCAAGAATATATATCTGAGTATTGGCGATCGCTTTCCCAATTGGTGGTAATTTTGGCCAATTCTGGACTGAATTATCTAAGGTAAAAGTAGTGACTACATGGCTTTCCGATGGGCCATAGTGATTGTGTAAAGTGCAATTTGTGACCTGCGTAAAAAATTCCTGAATGGCAGGGGTAATCTGCAATTGTTCACCAGCAGTAATCACTTCTCGCAGATGTTGGGGGAATAATTTAGCTGTAACTGCTACTTCTGCTAGTTGTTGTAAGGCTACAAAGGGGAGAAATAGTCTATTAACAGCTTTTTGGTTGAGTAAGTTTAATAAAGCTAATGGATCGCGGCGTAATTCCTCTGCAATCAATACTAATGTTCCGCCTGAACACCAAGTAGAGAACATTTCTTGGAAGGAAACATCAAAGCTGATGGGCGAAAATTGCAGAGTTTTTGCTTCACCTAGAACGGTGGTATTTTCTAGTTGCCACAAGATGAGATTACAAAGGGCCATTTGAGTCATCGCTACCCCTTTTGGCATCCCTGTGGAACCTGATGTATGGATTACATAAGCGAGATTTTCTGGTTTAACCCCAGTGACTAAATTCTCGTGACTTTCTTGGTTAATATCACTCCAGTTACTATCTAAACAAACAACTTTTGTTTCATCTGCTGGCAATTCTGCCACTAAATTTTTTGTCGTCACCAGCACCATTGCTTGCGAGTTTTTGAGCATAAAACTCAATCTATCTTTGGGATAAGCCGGATCTAAAGGTACATAAGCTCCCCCGGCTTTGAGAATGCCTAATAATCCGACTACCATCTCTAAGGAGCGTTCTACACATATACCTACTCCTACATCTGGTTGCACTCCCAGCTTGCTCAAATAATGTGCTAGTTGATTTGCCCGATTATTTAACTCTCGATAGGTAAGTTTTTGCTCTTCAAAGACGACTGCTACTGCATTTGGAGTGCGCTCTACTTGCTCTGCAAATAACTGAGGCAAACATTTATCTTGGGGATAATCTATCTGAGTGTCGTTCCAGTCTACCAATAACTTTTGTTTTTCTGGTGCTGTTAGTAGCGGTAACTCAGAAATTGCTTGTTGGGGATTAGCTACGATTGCTGTCAGCAACACTTCAAAATTTGCTGCCATGCGGCTAATTGTGTCGCTATCAAACAAATCGGTATTATATTCCCATTCACACCGCAAGCCTTCTTCGTTCTTGGATGTGATTAAGAATAAAGTCAAATCAAACTGTGCTGTGTTCTTTTCTACAGAATACTCACTTAACTTTAAACCAGGAAGCTCTTGATTTTGTAAGAAAGGATTATCAGCAAAGACTAAAAGTACTTGAAATAATGGTGAATAACTTAAGTCTCGTTGCGGATGTAATTCTGCTACAAGTTTCTCAAAGGGCAAGTCAGAATGAGTATAAGCTCCCAAAGTCACTTCTTTGACCCGACCCAATAATTCCTGAACACTCAGTTCCCCAGACAAAGGAGTCCGCATCGCTAAAGTATTCACAAAAAAGCCTACTAAGCCGCTTATTTCCTGGCGATTTCTGTTAGCAAAAGGTACACCTACTACAATATCTTCGCTATTTGTATAGCGATAAAGCAAGATGTCAAATGCTGCTAACAGAGTCATGAATAAGGTCACCCCTTCCTTCTGACTCAATAAACTCAAACCTTGGATGAGTTCATGGGATAGCGTAAAATAGTGCGAACTACCTCGGTATGTTTGGACTGCTGGTCTTGGTCTATCTGTCGGTAATGGTAATAAGGCTGGTGCGCCTACCATTTGTTTTTGCCAATACCCCAGTAAGGATTCTAAAACTTCTCCCTGCAACCATTCTTGCTGCCACACAGCAAAGTCCCCATACTGGATAGGTAACTCTGCTAATTTTGGCGACTCTCCGTTACAAAATGCCGTATACAGTGCTTTCAATTCTTTGGAGATTACCGCCATTGATTCGCCATCTGTGGCTATGTGCTGCGTGACTAACAGCAGGATATGCTCCTCTGCGGCTATTTTCAGCAAGCAACCCCGCAGCATTAAGTCTTCTGATAAGTGGAAAATTCGCTGAGTTTCCTGGTTTAAATACTCTTTTACTGCGGTTTCTTGCTCTGATGGCGGATAGTTTTGTAAGTCAATGATTTGTAATTCTACTGGTCTTGGAGGACTAATTACCTGAATAGGTTCGCCATTTTCACTGATATAGTTTGTTCTTAATACTTCATGACGAGCGACTATGGCATCTAGAGATTGTTGTAATGCTTCTACATTCAATCTCCCAGTGAGGTGTACGGCTTGGAAAATATGATAATCTGACCTATTTGGTTCTAATTGGTGCAAAAACCACAAACTTTGTTGGGGATAAGATAACAAAGCTGAGTCTCTATTTGCTCTAGGGCGAATTGTCAACGCTTGAGAGTCTGTAGAAGCTGGTTCATCAGTTTTGGCAATGCTTAGAGTTCCCAGAAGTTCAGCTATGGTTGGTGTTTTAAATAGCTGATCTAAAGATAGTTCTAGTCCAGAATATGCTTTGAGGTCAATATTTTTTCTGAGCTTAGACAGCAGTTGAACTGCAACTAAAGAATCACCGCCTAATTCAAAGAAATTATCATCAAGTCCAATGTTATCAACGCCCAAAACCTGTTGCCAGATGTTGATAATAGTCTTCTCTAGCTGTTTTTGGGGTGTTTGAATTAGTTCAGTTTGGGATGATAATTGCTCAGAGACAGTCTCAGCTTCATCAAAAATATCTAGTGCTTTTGTTGCTGAGAGTTGAATTTTTTGTGTTGGCTTTGATGGTTCAACCCAATAGCGTTTCCTTTCAAAAGGATAAGTAGGTAAAGGAAGACGATAATGTGGCTGTTCACTATAAAAAGCTGACCAATTTATTTCTAAACCAGCTAACCACATTTGACCGAGATTATTTAGCAAGAAACTCACATCAGAATATTCATCTTGAGGATGACGAACTGAAGTCAGAGTAATTTGCTCTTTTGGTTTATCGGGATGGCGTTGAGCTAAAGTACTTAATGTCCTTCCTGGCCCGACTTCTAATAAAATTTGCTCTGGGTTATCAAAGAATTGTTTGATACCATCAGCAAAACGTACAGCTTGACGCAGATGTTGAGCGTAATAATTGGGGTTGGTAGCATCTTCAACCGTTATCCAAGTTCCAGTTACATTAGAAACAAAGGGAATGTTTGGCACATTCAGGCGAATTTGTTTCACCTTATCTGTAAACGGTTCTAATATTTCTGCCATCATTTGCGAATGGAAGGCATGGGAAGTATGCAAAAACCGTCCTTCAATTTCTTTTTCTGCTAACTGTTTAGCTAATGCTTCTATTGCTGCTGTGGTTCCTGAAACTACACAATTAGAAGGACTGTTAATCACTGCAATTTGTAGCGAAGTTCCTGCTAATAATGGTTGGACTTCATGTTCAGGTAGAGGCACAGCTAACATTGAACCAGGAGGCATAGACTCCATGAGTTGACCTCTGGTTGCAACTAAGGCTAAAGCATCTTCTAAAGTAAAGACTCCGGCTAATGTTGCTGCTACATATTCGCCAATACTATGACCAATCATGGCTACAGGGATGATTCCCCATTTCATCCATAATTTAGCAATGGCATATTCAATTACAAATAATGCAGGTTGGGTAGTAGCTGTTTGAGTTAGTTTGGCTGTGGCGGTGGCAATTTCTGCTACATTGGGATACAAAACATCGCGTAAATTAAAACCTAAATGTGGTTGTAAAATTTCACAACACAAGTCAACTTGTTCTTGGAAATAAGCTTCTGTTTCATAGAGTTCCCGTGCCATATTTACATATTGAGAACCCTGTCCAGAGAACATGAAGACTACAGAACGCGGTTTAATTTTACCGGAATTAGTAAAAACTCGTTTTTTGTCTCTATTATTTAGAGCATTAACAGCATCTTCAATATCACTAACCGCAACGATGCGCCTGTGGTTAAAGCCTACACGACCAATACTTAAAGTATAGGCAACATCAGCTAAATTTACTTCTGGGTTTTGTTGTAAGTAATTAGCTAAATTGAGAGTTGCTGTATCTAAAGCCGAAGCAGTCTTAGCTGATAAAACTAATAATTCTTGGGAGTTTTTCGCTTTGACTTTGGACTTGCTTGTAGTGTGATCCCACTCTTCCAACACTACATGAGCATTTGTCCCACCAAAACCAAAGGCACTGACTCCTGCACGACGGGGAGAACCATTGCGTTCCCATGCAGAAAGTTTAGTGTTGACATAGAAAGGACTATGAGCAAAATCAATCTCCGGGTTAGGTTTTTCAAAGTTGAGGCTAGGCGGTATCTGTTGATGTTTCAGTGCCAAAGCTGTTTTGATAAAACCAGCCACACCTGCGGCTGTGTTCAAATGTCCAACATTAGTTTTGACTGAACCGATAGCACAGTAGCCTGTTTTATCTGTTTTAAGACGAAAGGCTTGAGTCAGTCCAGCCACTTCAATGGGGTCTCCCAATGGAGTACCAGTACCATGCGTTTCTATGTAAGTAATAGTTTCCGGTTCAATTCTGGCATCTCTGTGTGCAGCCGCAATTACTGTAGCTTGACCATCAACACCAGGAGCAGTAAAGCCAACTTTTAAGTTACCATCATTATTGATGGCACTACCTTTGATGGTGGCGTAAATATGATCTCCATCTGCGATCGCCTGTTGTAATGGTTTAAGGACGACAATCCCCACACCATCGCCAGCAACCATACCTTGAGCCGACGCATCAAATGCATGACAATGACCGTCGGGAGAGAAAACCATCCCTTGTTCATATACATAACCAGTCTTTTGCTGTAGGGAAACACCACCAGCTAGCGCTATGTCACATTCTCCCCTTAATAAGCTTTGACAAGCCATGTGGATAGCCACTAAGGAAGTAGAACAGCCTGTTTGCAGATTAATTGCTGGCCCTGTGAGATTCAGTTTATAAGCTACCCGCGTGTTGAGAAAATCTGTACTATTGCCGATAAATGCTTGTAACCATGAGGCTGACTCTACCAAACGACCTTCGGCCAGATCGTCATTCTGTAAAATATTATTTAATAAATAAGTGCTGGGAGCTACACCTCCATAAATACCGATGGTGTAACGATGACTATCTGGTTGATAACCAGCATCTTCTAGCGCTGACCAAGCACACTCTAGGTAAATTCTTTGCTGAGGATCTATAACTTGGGCTTCTCTAGGAGAATAACCAAAGAAAGCAGCATCAAATTCTGCAATTTTAGGAATAATCGCTGCGGCTCTGATATAGTTCGGATTGTTTAATAAGCTAGAATCTACCCCTAAAGCTCTTAACTCCTCATCTGACAATTGAGCAATAGATTCCACTCCATCCCGAAGATTTTGCCAAAATTCATTGATATTGGTAGCACCAGGGAAACGACCAGCCATACCGATAATTGCAATATCTTTGTGCAACTTTGTTGATACTACTGGCTCTATTACGTCAGAGTTAGACTTGTGTTGATTCTCTTGTGCCGTGCTTGGTGTTGAAGCTTGAGTCCGCTCTAATAGACATTGGGCTAAACTGCGGATAGTTGAATATTGAAATACATCAACGATAGAGATTTGGATTCCTAATACTTCTACTATTTTGTTTCTCAATTTAGCTATGAGTAAAGAATGACCTCCTAGCTCAAAGAAATTATCATCAATGCCAATTTCATCAATGGTTAAAACTTCTTGCCAGATAGTAGTGAGGGTTTTCTCAATTTCATTTTGGGGTTTTGGACTGACTGGAAGAAATTGCGATCGCTCACTTGTGGGAGTAGTGTGATCTTGACGTTCTATCTTTCTATTGGGTGCAGGTAAAGCTTTGCGGTCAACTTTGCCGTTGGATGTGAGTGGTAGAGTCTCCAGCATGACAAAAGCTGAAGGAATCATATAATCTGGCAATTGTTGGGAAAGGAAATCCCGCAGGTCATTAATTGTTGGTTGTTGCTCCTGATTAGGAACTAGGTAAGCTACTAAGCGCTTATCTCCTGGCCTATCTTCATAAACTGTAACTACTGTTTGATTGATAGCAGGGTGTTGGCTTAATGCAGACTCTATTTCTCCCAACTCAATCCGAAATCCCCGAATTTTGACTTGATTATCTATGCGCCCAATGTACTCAAGGCTACCATCACTCAAATAACGCGCTAAATCTCCAGTTTTATAAAGACGGGCATGAGAGTCATCACTAAAGGGATGTTTGATGAATCTTTCTTTAGTTAATTCATCGCGCTGCCAATATCCTTGTGCTACTCCCGCACCACCAACATACATTTCTGCCCACACACCAATAGGTACAGGTTGGAGATATTGATCCAAAAGGTAAACTTGTAAATCAGGAATCGGACGACCAATTAAACTACTTGTGGCTTGAGCATCCGCTAAAGTTAAAGGACGATAGGTAACATGAACGGTAGTTTCTGTAATTCCGTACATATTCACTAACTGGGGAGATTGATCTCCATGTCGCTCAAACCAAGGCTGCAAGTTAGACAAGTTGAGTGCTTCACCACCAAAAATCACAAACCGTAAACTCAATTCATCTCTGGATTTGGCAAGTTTATCGGCTTCAATTAACTGATAAAAAGCTGATGGTGTTTGGTTAAGGACAGTAACTTGTTCAGAAACTAATAAATTGTAGAATGCTTCTGTGTCTCTACTTACTAAATAGGGAACAACGACAACACGCCCTCCATAGAGTAAAGCGCCCCATATTTCCCACACAGAAAAATCAAAGGCGAAGGAGTGAAATAGAGTCCATACATCCCTTTCATTAAAGTGATACCAAGATTCTGTGGCTGTGAATAAACGCACCACATTGTAATGGCTGACTAATACCCCTTTGGGCTTGCCTGTAGAGCCAGAAGTATAAATAATGTAAGCGATATTATGACTCTGGACACTGACGATAGGGTTGTTGTCAGAATATTGAGCAATTTTCTCGTTGTCAGTATCTAAGCAAATCATCTGTTCGCAAACAGGAAAAATATTTACTAGCGCTGACTGCGTTACTAAGATTTGCACTTGGGCATTAGTCAAAATATATTCCAAGCGGTCTTGGGGATTTTTGGGATCTAAAGGTACATAAGCCCCACCTGCCTTTAAGATGCCTAAAATCCCTACCATCATATCTAGGGAACGCTCTACACAGATGCCGACAAAAGTATCTGCTTTGACTCCCAAAGTAATTAAATAATTTGCTAATCGATTAGCCTGGCTATTTAATTGCCGATAGGTCAGTTGCTGTTGTTCAAATACTACTGCAACTGCATCAGGTGTACGTTCAACTTGTTCCTCAAACCAGCGATGAATACATTTATCTTGGGGATATACTATTTGAGTATTGTTCCATTCAAATAATAATTTTTGTCGCTCCTTCTCTGCCAGTATATTTAACTCATAAATAGGCTTTTGGGGATTAGCAACAATGCTCTCCAGTAAATTTTGGAAATGCACGTTTATTCTTTCAATGGTATTGCTATCAAATAAATCTGTGTTATATACCCACTTCCCTGCTAATCCATTGTTGGTTGGTTTTAAAAATAAAATTAAATCAAACTTTCCAGCATTATTTTCTAATACCCAAGGACAGGCAGTTAAGCTAGAAAGCTCAATCTTTTCTAAGGAAACATCTTCCTGAATAATAAACAGTACCTGGAATAAGGGTGAGTAGCTTAAGTCTGATTGGGGCTGCAATTCCTCTACCAGGATCTCAAAAGGCACTTCTTGATGTTTTTGAGCTAACAAAGCTACTTCTCTGACTCGTTGCAGTAATTCTAGAAATTTGGGTTTTCCAGATATATCAGTGCGGAGGGGTAAAGCGTTAACAAAGATTTCTGAATTAACGCGGCCAGTAATTGGGGAACCTACTACTATGTCCTCTGTCCCCGTGTAGCGGTATAGCAAGCTCTTAAAGGCTGTTAAGAGGGTCACAAATAAGGTGACATTTTGCTGTTGACTTAATGAGCTGAGTGCTGCTGTTAATTCATGGGAGATTACAAAGGATTGTTCAGAACCTTGAAAGTTTTGCTCTGCTGGTCGTGGTCGGTCGGTTGGTAGTGATAATAAAGGTGCTACTCCTGCTAGTTGTTGTTTCCAGTAAGCTAGGGAGGATTCAATAGTTACTTTTTGTAATTGTGAGCGCAGAGATTGATATGCTAATTTGTAAATTTCTTGATCAATAAGTTTTAATTGAGGATCGTAATTTAATATCAATCGTAAATAGCCTAAAGCCTCAAGCCACTGCCCAGCTTGAGCATATCTCATGATTTCATAGGGCATTCTTTCTATGAAAAGCTTAATCCAAGCTTGCTTGCCCTGTTCATAAGCTACTGCATATTCTTTATTCCCAGATTGTTCAATGTAGCTCCATTGCAAACTATGGACGCGTATTACATTGATAATATAAGTCGGATTTCCTGACATATTACCGCTATTATAGCGATATTCAAGAACTGTTTGGCCGTGGAAGTGGATAGGAAATTGACGAGCAACTCGTAGAAATAAATTATAATCTTCCCCTCCTTTTGAATTTGGGTCAAACGCTCCTACAGACTCAACAGCAGTACGTCGAAAAAGAACACTAGCAACTTGGAGTTTTAGTTTGCCAGCTAGAATATTTTCATAGTTAGCTGCTACCTTTTGATTGTCATATATTTCTTCTGTTGTATATGAGCCATCAGGGTTCATTAATTGAAAAACATAATTACCAAAGACAAAGCCTGCTTCTGGATAGGCATTTATGCAATTCACTCCGGCTTCTACAGCGTTAGGTAAAAGGCAGTCATCACTATCAAAAAAGAGGATATATTCTCCTTTACTGGCGTAAAATCCCGTATTACGCGCTCCAATGAGTCCTTGATTGCTTTGGTAAATATATTTTATGGTTGGGTAGCGATCGCAAACTTGTTTCGTCTCATCAGTTGAACCATCATCTACTACGATGATCTCGAACACAGGGTAAGTTTGTTTGAGTACACTCTCAATTGCTTCTGGTAAAAAATTAGCGCTGTTGTATGAAGGGATGATGACTGATACGCGGTTTAACATTTGATTGTTGGAAATTATTGGTTAATTTAATATGTTGGCAAAAAGGAAATTGTTGACCTGGGACGAAATATATAAATCCGTTTTGATGACTGAAATTATTTGCGTAGAAGAAGACAAGGAAGCAAGAAAAAACTTCATGATTTTTTTATATGAATCTAATACATCCAAAAAAATCATGATGTATTGAGACAAAGTGTCAAACCCTTGTCTTAATTCATCCAAACAGCATCAATATCTGGAATAAAAACTCCAAATATATAGGAATTTGTGCTTGCATTTTTCCTACAAGGAAGAGACAAGCGTATATTATGCTTATTCAGTTAATTCCAGAATAGATTTTTAGCTCAAAATTTATAGGTAATGCTAGGCAAATTTCTGCGCTAAAACATAGACGTTATAAAATAACGCCTATGATGATTTACAATAAGCTTTTAAAATTTAATTTACAGCCATTGTAGTCATCAGTACAGAAAAGCCTAAATTATATCTGTTTTTCCTCAGATACTCTGCGGAAATTGGTTAATTTAAAATGCTATCTTTCGCCAATAATTAAGTATTTGGTTCAATCAGGTTTAGCAGAATTTAGCAATCTTATTTTCGTTGTGAAAAATATCAGTTTTGAATGTTGACTGTCAACGGTTAACAAACCTATCTGTTAAGATTTCACAAATCATTTATGATTCCTATATATTTCTACCAGTTAACTGAAAAACACAGTATTGCTTTCTCTATGTAAAGTACAATAAAAACCAAAGAAATCATCTTTGAGTTCTCAGTATTTACACTAAATTTACTCAAAATTTATAATTTCCCTGATACTTATAAAAATTAGATGAAAATCTCCATCCCCTTGTGGGTGGAGATTTTGGGCATTGGGCATGGGGAAGAGATCACCAATGCAATACTTGTCGGTTAAGGGCAAAAGGGGCAAGAAAAAACCTTTAACCGTTCGGCTGACGCTCACGGCGAAGCCCTTACCCTTTCTCCTGCAAAGACGCTACGCGTAGCTTGCTGAAGCGCAGGGGTACACCTTTTCGCCAAACCAAATTTCAACTTGAAAATCCTTAACCGAGCAAATGCCCTATGCCTCAAGCGGCGGGGCGCTCACCCTACGCACCTTCAAGGGTATGGAATTATCCCGTCGCTTTAAATAAAAAAGACAGGCAAATTGCCTGTCTTTAAATAAGTAAGTTAGCAAAGAATTTAGAAATTCATTTCTGCGGCTTGGACTTTCTCAACCTGCTTCTTCTTCAACACGAGCATAACTTGAGCCAACATCACAAGCGCGATGAATGCAATCAACCACTTGACGCGACTAGCATCTTGTAATACGATTTCTGCATCTTTTTGACCAAATCCACCAACGTTGGGATTATTGGTTAAAGCATCACCAGCTTTTACAGTTTGCCCTTCAGAAACAATGAGTTCGGGGCCTAAAGGAATCGTATCAGAGACAACTTCACCAGCGTCGGTTTTGATGCTCAATACATATTTGACGTTGCCGTCTCCATCTTCTTCTTTGGCAATCTTGGTGATTGTACCAGCAGCAGAAGCATTGTAAACAGAGTTGTTGCTCTTTTCACCAGTTGGGTAAACTTGTCCGCGTCCCCGGTTACCACCTACGTGAACTGAATATTTACCAAAGTGGATGTTTTTATCAGTTGCGGGGTTGGGAGACAGAACTGGGAAGATTATTTCCTGATACTGTTCACCAGGGAGAGGGCCAACGATGACGACGTTTTCTTGATCTTCGCTGTAAGTTTGGAAGTAAGTATCGCCGACTTCTTCTTTGAGTTCTTCAGAAATGCGGTCTTCAGGAGCAATCTTGAAGCCTTCGGGTAGCATCAATACAGCGCCAACATTCAAACCGGTTTTAGAGCCATCAGCACCTACTTGCTGCACGCTAGTATCGTAGGGGATTTTCACCACGGCTTTAAACACGGTGTCAGGTAGCACTGATTGCGGAACTTCCACTTCTGTCGGCTTTGCAGCTAAGTGACAGTTGGCGCAAACAATCCGCCCTGTTGGTTCGCGGGGGGTTTCTGGATAGGTTTGCTGTGCCCAAAAAGGGTAGGCAGCAGCCGATTGTGGCAGAGCTAAATCGCTGGTGAAGTAGAATGTCACCGTAGCGATCGCTATGAGCAATGTTTTGACGATTGCTCTAGTACTGCGAGTGAACCTCGCTGTTATCGAAGCATTTCTCATCTCTATAAGGGCAACGATTCTCTCGTGAATTAGTCATTGGTCATTTGTCATTCGTCATTTGTCTGTGGAAAGTAAATAACTGACCACTGATCGCTGACTGCTGACAAAGATAATTAAGCCCACCAAGGTTCTTCGCCGGTACGGAAATCGGTTTCAGTCCAAGGAGTAACTACAACTTTGTCGTCTTCTACTTTGGTATGGGCCAAAGCCAAAGAAAGCGGCGCGGGGCCACGAACAACCTTACCAGTTGCGTCGTATTGGGAACCATGACAAGGACATTTAAACTTGTTCTCAGCCACGTTCCAGGGCACAACACAACCCAGGTGGGTGCAGATGGCATTAATGCCGTAATCGCCAATCGCCTCTTTGCTTTCTACTACAAGATAAGTTGGGTCGCCCTTGAGTCCCTGAACGAGGGAGCGATCGCCTACATTATGGCTTGCTAGAAACTTGCTGACGCTAACATCGTTGCCCAGCTCATCTTTTGCCGTTGCACCGCCACCAGCGCCACCTGCAGCAGGTGGAATAAAATAATTGACAACGGGATACAATGCACCCAGAGCCACTCCAGTGACGGTTCCAAAAGTGAGCAGATTCATGAATTGACGACGCCCCATATCGGGCACGTCTGCTGATTCAGAAAATTGAGCCATAATCTACGCGCTCTTTGTGTATTTTGTTAAGCATTTTGATAAGAGTACTAGTAGGTGAGCAACTCTTATCTAAGTCGAAATGCTAACGCCCACAAAAATGCCATACTTCTTTGTTCCAAGATATATCTAGCATCTTTTCTGTTAGCATTACATTTCTTTATATCCTTATCATACTTGAGTTACGGAACTTAACATCATAACTAAATGTAAAATCTAATTGAGACAACCTATGACAGGACAGCAATTACGTCAACTGTTGCTTGAAAAGTGGGGACGCTCTTACGATGTGCAGCTGCGGCGATCCCAGGGAAAAATTTTTTTGCAAGTCATGTGGAAGTATGTTGAGCAAGCTTCTTTTCCCTTAAGCGAAGAGGAATATCAAGCCCATCTTGATAGCATTGCCAATTATCTTAATGCTTTAGGTGGAACGACTCAAGTCCAAACATTTATCACTCAAACACGCGATCGCCCTCGTTTGGGCAAAGCTGTGAGTATTCCCCTCGATTTGGGCGAGCGTTCTTCGGAATGGATCTTATGATCTATCTTGACAATTTGCTCTTTTAAAGATATGTGCAGTCATTTATGAAATGACTTGTAAACAGAGGTAACAGGAAAGAAAAAGTGTAGAGATGCATAAACTGGGAAAAATCAAACAGGAATCTCATAAACCGGGAAGTATTGTAACTAACCCTACAGTTAAAAATTTGGTAAATCCCCTCGCCGTACTGTGAAAAACTATCAACAACAATCAAACGCTTTCCCCAGTGATTATCTCAATAAATTATGGGGAGAAATCCATGCTTGTCCTTACTTTTCTGTTAATAACCTCAACCGCGATTTTGTTGGTACGAAGGGATTTTCTGTAGTGTTTCAAAAATCATACATAGCACAAGTAGAGCAACAATTTCCCTATTTCAAGCCTTATTTAGATTTAGCTCTTTTACCTAACTGTAATGCTTTTTACCTTAATCCTTTATTGCTCAAAGAAGGCTCTCGTGTCGATCCGCATATCGATCGTTCTTTGCGTTCATACTGTAAAACTATAGAACCGCCTTTAGTTGTTAGCGTTCTGTATGTGCGCGTACCTCCCGATATGCAGGGGGGAGAATTGGTACTGCGATCGCACAAACGCCAACTTGGGCAAATTAAGCCACAAATGAATACTTTAGTTCACTTTCAAGGCGATTTAACACATTCTGTCAATGCAGTCCAAACTCCTGGAAACCGTCTGAGTTTAGTTTGCGAACAGTATAGTTTGAATGAGGTAGAACTCGCAGAAATACCAGAATTTACTATTGAGTCGAGAGTGGCTAAATCTACACAGAAAAAGCGGAAGTAATGGGTAATTGGTAATTGGTAATGGGTAATTGGTAATTGGGGTTTGGTGTTGGTAATTTCTCCCTAGGACTTACGCAAGTGTCATATTTTTTTCGTTTGGGTTTGTCCAGGGTCAAAGGTCAAGAGTCCAAAAAACCTAAATTTTTGACCCTTGACTCTTGACTCTTGACTCTTATCCCAGAGGATCACTGTGCCAGTTGCGTAAGTCCTGCTCCCTTATCCCCAATCCCCAGTCCCTTATCCCCAATCCCTAACTCCCAATCGCTACATCATAAAGAAACTGCTCGACTATTTCCCCTGCAAAATTCCGGGTTAAAAGTCTGCATTGTTGAATTTGGAAATCTTGTGCGATTTTACATAAAACTCCACAAGTCCAATCTTTAGGGTGAGTTTGCCATTCCAAAGTTATCCAAACTTCTCTACAACCATCAGCTAATATTGGAGATATTTGCCAAAAGTATTGTTTTTCTGGGTATTTTTCCCCTGATATCCCCAATTTAGATATTTGTACCAAACAGGTATGAATTATTATTTCTTCATGCATTTATTATTTAATTTTTCCATTTAAATACACCGAATATACTTAGTTTCGGTTTATGGGGAATTTATATTTATTCAATATTTTATATAACCTATTTTTTCTTCCCTCCGCCTTGTCTATAAGAATATTTTCAGAATCAATTTTGATGCTTAGATGAGATATCTACTTTTTATCCCAAGTAATGATTCCTTGATAAGCTTTATCTAAACTTTCTTCTACTATTGCTGGCAAGTTTTCCCAACAAATATCTTCTCGTTGCAGCAGAAGTTGGAGTTTTTGGAGAGCATTTATAGCTGAATTTTCTTGTGGATTACCATTAACACTATAATGTTGTACTTGAGCTTGCAGCTGTTCATAAAGATGTGCCTGTTGAATTGCGATCGCTAATTGAACACTCAGCTGCTTAAGTAGCTCAATCTCCCACTCTTCCCATTTTCTAGGGTTCTGGCAATGATGAGCAATTAAAAGACCCCATAAAAAATCTTGACGGATCACCGGAATTACTAAATTTGCTTTTACTTGTATTTCAGCTAGTAATTGAACATGACAACCAGCTAATCCTTCTAGATAAATATTGTTAATTGCTCTAATTCGACCATCGCGGTAGAGGACTGCATGTTCTTTGGAAAAGCAGGTATCATTAATGTTCATGTCTAAAATAGACATATAATCTGGGTTAACAGATTCTACTACTACTGAACCACTCAAATCATTGGCAAACTGATATAAAACTACTCTATCTGTTGCTAGTAATTGCCTAACTTCTTCTACAGATGTTTGCAGTACTTCTTCTAATTTTAATGTTTCCCGAATCTTCAGCGATATTCTACTGAGTAACTTTTCTTGACGCAATTTTTGTCGTAGTAAATATTCATAATTACTAGCATCATATAAGCTTAATTGCTTGGTCTGAGAGATATTGCTATCGGCTTCATCTTGACGATATGACATTAGTGTATAACCACCTTTTCTTCTGGGATATGGATGAATTAAAACTAAATATTTTTAATAACAAAATACAAGATTTTTACATTGACTTTGACTTAGCGATAGTGCCAGTAAGAAGTAGGCATAAAATATAGCGTATTTCATAAGTCGGTAGGGACATGGCAGTGTCATGCCCTTACAATTATCTGTACTTAACCAGCAATTTGCTGTACATGTATCGTTATTTAAGACATAGAATAAATCTCTAAAATAATAGAATGCCCTAAATTGATATTAAATACAAACCGTGACAATACTTAATATCGCTATGAGAAATTCCATAAAGGAAATTTATAAATTGAAGCTTAAATGTAGTTTGTCATAAGAAAGTTATCAGGCAGCGCCAGGTAGTGTGTTGAGTCAGGCAATGCCCTCGTTTTTAGTAAACATATCATAATGGACAATATACACCTATAACACACTGATGTAATTAATTTTTAACTTTATAAATAAGCGACAATCTGGTTTGTTGCAGGTTTCATCATGTGTAGATTGGGCTGGCGACCATTGTTAAGCAATTTTCAATAAAAATGTTAACTAAATATGTAATATATATCACTCAAATACTTTAAACCGAATTAATCAAGAGAGTCATATTGTAATTGTTTATGAAAATGGGATTAAAGTTGTTTAAACAAATGCAGTTATATTTGAAATCTATTAATAATCCTGGAAATAGCACTTAATTCAGCAAAATTTGTTGGACAAATCCCCAACTTTTCAAAAAGTCAGGGATCTAAATCTTGCTCAAGTAAGTGACATTCAACCGTATTGTGCTTTAACTACTCAATAGACCTCTTGCACGAATGCAAAACTTGTCCTCATCCCCTAACCCCTTCTCCCAATATTGGGAGAAGGGGAGCAACTTTCAAAGTCCCTCACCCATGCATGGGTGAGGGCTTTTGATTTATGCAAGAAGTCTAATGAACCATCGTTGCTAAAGAAAGCACATAATCAGGAAATTGACGTTTTAAAGCAGGAAATACAGGACAAGGTGATTGTTCTTGCAAATTCTCTGGTTTACTCCAAGTAAATGGGGCTTTCTGCGCTGCAGACATCCACAATAAGCGCTTGGCTCTGGTCATGGCAACATAGAGTAAGCGATACTCTTCCGCAGTTTTCAGATGTTTTGCTACTTCCCAAGCTTGGGAGACATCGGGTATCTGTGATTCATTATGCAAAGCAGCACGTACTTGGGCGCGGGCGACTTCTGATAAGGTGAAGTCGCCTAAAAATTGGCTTTGAGGTGGAACCCAAAAGCGACCGGGAATTAAATTTTCGTGGAGAAAGGGAATAAAAACATAGTCCCAATCTAGCCCTTTGGCTTTGTGCATGGTAATAATTGTCAGTTGACCGTTACGGGTGTAACGTGCTTCCAAATCTTCTGTTTCTACGGCTTCAAAGCGTTCGGAACTGACAATTTCACTTAAGGCTGACAGCATTGCGCCCATGGAACTATTACCAGAAATTTGCTGATTTACTCGTTCTGCGAGTTTGTCAGCCGTTGCGAGTTCGGCTTGGTCGTAATTCAAAGCCAAAGCTAAAAAGGAAATTAGCTGATATATTGGCAGTTCTAAGCGGGCGCGTAGTAAACTCCGACACAAGTGTGAAGCTTTTTGGACTGTTTCTGATTGCGGTGCGGCTAAGGGGCCAGGATATAAAAAATCTTCTGGTAAACTTGCTAGTGCGTTCAAGTCTTGGGTGGGTATTAGTTGGCGTTCCACTAATACTTCTAAAGCCGCTTTTAGGTAATCTGGGGAATGGGGGCGATCGCAAAATTGGAGTAAGGCTAAAATTTCTTGGGGAATTTGGGAACGGCGATCGCGTTCTCCCACATCATAAAGTGTAATTTTATGCTCTTTACATATTGGTTCTAGGGCTTCAGCTAGCCATCTTCCTTGGCGGTTTTCCCGCACTAACACCGCAGCACTAATTTTGCTAGGGTCATCAGCAAATAATTCAATAACTCGCTGGGAAAGCAATTCAACAGTGTGATGAATATCACGTGGAGTATATAGTTCTAATCCCCTTCCTACTGGTGCTGGGTTCGCATCTGCTTGCGGGTCGCCAGTATCCACAGCCCGAATTTTCTGGGAACGGAAGGGAAGAGAAATCACGGAGTCATGCGACGATTGTTGCATCTTCACTCCGTAAAAACTATTAATCCATTCCAGCGCAAAGTTAGCCGCTTCAATGATAATTCTCGTACTGCGCCCAGCTTGATCCATTGTCGCCAATCGGCTCATGCGATCGCACTCAATACAAAATTCTCGAAAGTAAATCGGATCGGCTGGGGTAAAAGTTGAGTTAATTGCTTGGTTGGGGTCGCCTACGCGGACTAGGTTGATTGGGGATTGGGGGTTGGGGATTGGGGACTGGGGACTGGGGAACTCGGGGCCCCCTCTGGGGATAAGGGGTAATGGGGACTGGGTAATTGGTAATTGGTAATTGGTAATGGGATTAATTCCATCATCTCCCTTATCTCCCTTATCTCCCTCATCTCCCTTATCCCCCTCCGCATTACTCGCCAAAATTTCCAGCAACTTCGTCTGTAATGGGCTGGAATCTTGGGCTTCGTCTTCAAAGACGGCAAAAACTTGATTTTGCTCGATGCGGCGGGCACTTTCGTTTTCGAGGACGCGCAGGGCGGCTAAAATCATGTCGTCGTAGTCAATGAATTCACGCGATCGCATTAACTTCTGATATTGCTCGTACAAACCTGCGGCTATATTTAAAATGGCGTAGGGGTCTGTGGTGTGTTTACTCCACTGGCGTAAGTCTTCGGGGGATAAACCAGAACTTTTGGCTTCGTGAATAACTGTTGTTGCTAAGTCTGGTAAAACTTCCGTTCGCAGCACTGATTGACGACGTAATCTTTCTGTTTCTTCGCCGTCAAATTGGCTACCTTCGAGTAAGCGTAAATAAAGGCTGGGATGATTCGCAATCCACTGTTCTACAGCAGTTCGGATGAAGCGGTGGCTTTGATTTGGGGTAATTAATGTGACGTTTTCTAACTGCAACCCCGATAATTCAGGATGGCGGCTGGCGATATTTAATGCCAAACCATGCAAGGTATAAACCACAAAACCTGTCTGAGGCAAAGATAAATCATCGCGTAAATATTTGCGGATTTTCGCTTTAATATTAGCCGCCGCAGAACGGGTAAAGGTAACCACTACCAACTGACGACGAGAAGCAGGGCGCGACTGGGCTGCAAGTTCATATTGACGCGCAACTGCGATCGCCGCCGCCGCCGCCATCCCGGTAGATTTCCCCGCACCAGGTACAGCCGACACAGCCAAAGGGCCTGAGTTCCAATCAGCCATTTGCTGTTGTCCAGGGCGTAGGCTATTCCGGATGCGTGCGATCGCTTCTGCCCGTAGAGTAGAAAGAGGAGATTTATCAGATAATTCTTGCGTCACAGTATCAATAAAATTAACGTCTGACATTACAGGAATTTAAATTTGGAATTTGGGATGAGATTCTCAAATCGCAGACTTTATAAATTATTAGTGTATCTCTCTGGTTGAGAAATTTTCCATCACAAATCAATTAACTAATATTTATATAATGACAAATTACAGGCTCTCTTATGGGATTGGGTGAACGGGAAAAGGGAAAAGGGGAACAGGGAAGGTGAGAATTTACCTTTACCGCCTACATCCTTGGCGAAAAAATAGATCCCCGACTTCTTTGAGAAGTCAGGGATCTGGCTTTAATTACGAACTACGAATTATTTTAATGTGCCACAGCCCCACCAGTTGCCTTGACTTTTTTAATGAAGATAATCGCCAATCCGCTTAATAGTAAAGCGATGCCAATAAAGTAAAAACAATCATTAAATGCCATCACAAAAGCTTCGCGACGCACAATATTAGATATCGATGCGATCGCCTGATTTTGGGCGCTACTTAAATCGGCTCCTCGACTAATAAAATATTGCGTCATCTGGTCGATTCGTTGTTGAGTTTCGGGACTATATAGTGATATGCTATCACCTAATCTATTAGAGTGAAATTGCTCTCTATTTGTTAATAAAGTTGCTAAGGCTGCAATTCCTAGAGAACCACCCAGATTCCGCATCATATTAAATAAACCACTTGCCGAACCTGCTTCTTTAGGACTCAATCCTGCAGTGGCGATACTACTCAATGGAACCATAATTAATGGTTGTCCCATTGCACGGACAAGCTGCGACCATCTTAATTGATCTAAACCTGTTTGATAAGTCATTCCGGCGTTCATAAATGCACTTATAGCAAACAAAGAAACCCCTACACCCACCATTAACCGCACATCAATGCGTTGCATTAATTTAGGGATAAAGGGAATAATAAATAGTTGCGGAATACCTGCCCAAATTAATACTTCACCAATTTGTAATGCGTTATATTTTTGAATTTGGGCAAGATATAATGGCAAGACATAAATTGAACCATATAACCCTACACCCAAAGAAACATTAACTATACTGGCTAAACCAAAATTCCGCCGCAGCACCAATCTTAAATTAATAAATGGTTGCTTGCGAGTTAATTCTATGATCAAAAATAACGCTATGAAAATTACCGCTATCACAGTTAAGCGGACGATTAAAGCCGAGCCGAACCAATCTTTACGGCTACCTTCTTCTAATACAACTTGTAGGGAACCTAAGCCAATGGCCATAGAAAGAATTCCCCACCAGTCGCCTTGCTTCAGCAAATCCAACTGCAGTTTATCTTGTTTAATGCCATACCATACTCCGGCAAGCATTAACACACCAGGAAATACATTTATATAAAAGTTATACTGCCAACTAAAATTTTCTGTTAACCAACCTCCTAATGTCGGGCCAATTGAGGGCGCAAAAACTGCAGTAATCGCAAAGGCTGCTAATCCTACTGATTGCTTAGATGGTGGTAAAGTCGTCAATACAACAGTCATCGCAGAAGGAATTAATATCCCACCACTGAAGCCTTGTAAAGCACGGAAGACAATCATAGAATTGAGATTCCATGACCAAGCACAGCAAATAGAAAAGAAAATGAATAGTATGGTATTTACTAATAAATAACGCCGCAGGGAAAACACCCGCGATAGCCATCCTGTTAAGGGAATTACTACAATTTCTGCTACCAAATAAGCAGTAGAAATCCAGGAACCTTCTTCTAAGGTTGCACCTAAACTTGCTTGAATTTCTTGTAATGATGCGTTAGTAATTTGAATATCTAAAACTGCCATGAATGCACCTAGCATACTGGCTAATACACCAATCCAGGTTCTTAGCGGTATATGATCTGGCGGTAAGGTAGGTTGTTGTTGGATAGCACCTGTCTGAGCCATAGAATTGCTCCAGTGTTCAAAAAATTCGTAATACCCTACGGGAAGCGCAAAGCGCTACGTAATTCGTAATTCGTAATTCGTAATTAAAGAGATTTTAGGTTGAGGAGCCACTGCGTTGGACGGGTTTCCCGGCTTAAAGCAAGTGGCGTTTGAGGAACGCAAACCAACATTTTTGTGAATCTGTTGGTTTTCATTAGTTTACAGTTTTACGTTTACCCAACCTAGGAAATTTTATGTTTTATATCTAACTAAAGCATATTAATTTACCTAGCAGCCCCTAAAGGTTTGACAATGCCTTTTTCTTCATAAATGGGTATAACAAGCTTTTTCAAAGCTGGTAATTGTTTAAAGAACAATATAGAGCCGATAATACAAGCTATACCATCAAGAATTAAGGTGTTAGGAGCGCCGATGCGACTTGCTAAGAAACCTCCTAATAAATTACCTACAGGTATCATGCCTAAAAATGACATGGTATACAAGCTCATTAATCTACCGCGTTTGTCCTCTTCCACAATTGTTTGTAAAAACGTGTTACTTGCGGCAATCTGGAGAATTGTTCCTAAGCCTACAAACAACATTGTGAATAGAGAAAGTGGTAAATATCGGGAGCAAGCAAAAGCTATTAAACCTACTCCTAAAATTGCCGGAGCTATGGCAATTAATTTGCCAATTCCTAATATTGTACGTCGGGTAGCTAAATAAATCCCACCTGATAAAGCTCCTACTCCCGAAGCTGCCATTAAAAAGCCTAGTGCTTCTGCACCACCTTTAAGAATTTCTTCAGCAAATATGGGTACAAGAATAGTATTTTGTAGTCCCATTAGGCTAACTAAAGTTGATAGTAATAAAATAGCTCTGATTGGTGGAAAGCTAAAAGCATAGACAAATCCCTCTTTAACTTTTTGCAGAGCATTTCCGTGACTTACTGTCACTTTCCAAGGTTTAACTGTCATTGCTAATAAAGCAGCAATCACAGCAATATAGCTTAAACCATCAATCAAAAAACAGTAAGCAGCACCAATTCTCGCAATAATTAAACCGCCAACTGCTGGGCCAATTAATCGCGCCCCATTAATCATGGTGGAATTAATAGCGATCGCATTGGCTAAATCTTCTCTTTTTTCCACTAATTCTGGTACGAAAGCTTGTCTAGCTGGCGCATCCAAGGCGTTAATAAATCCTTGAAATAAGCTTAAAGCAATGATGTGCCATACCTGAATTACACCAGTGAGCGCCAGTACCGCCAATGCTAGGGACTGAATCATCGCCATGATTTGCGTACCAATTAAGGTACGATAGCGCGAAAAGCGGTCTACAAAAACACCCCCAAAGGGAGCCAGAAAAAAGCTAGGAATTTGACTGGTAAAGCCGACAACCCCTAACATTAATGCGGAGTTGGTTAAGCTATAAACTAGCCAAACTGTAGCTAGTTGTGTCATCCAAGTTCCAATTAAAGATATCCCTTGTCCGGCAAAAAATAGGCGATAGTTTCTGGATTTTAATGCAGGTAGAATTAGTTGGTTTTTGGTCATTTGTTATTTGTCATTTGTTATTTGTAATAGCTAAAAAGCTAGCAAATAAACATAATAAAATTTACCCACCTTCTAACCATAATTGCTGAGACAAAAAGCATAGCTTTGGTGGGGTGGGGTTTAAAGTAAATTCAGAATAATTTATCGGTTATACTATGATTTTCTGGTGTCAATAGTCATCGGTCATTGGTTATAAATAAGTACCAATTAACAAATGACTAATGACAAAATAATTACTTAACCTCTACATCAACTTCCGCAGACATCCCTGGTGTAATTCGTGACTCATATCCTTGGATACTGTTTTGGTCTAAAGTTACTTTGACTGGAATACGTTGGACAATTTTGGTGAAGTTACCAGTGGCGTTATCTGGTGGTAGTAAAGCGAATTGAGCGCCGGAGGCTGGTGATATGCTGTCAACACGTCCTCTAAAGGGGTGGTTGGGAAAAGCATCCAGCTTGATTTCAACTGGTTCTCCAGGTCGCATTTTATTTAATTGGGTTTCTTTAAAGTTCGCTACTACCCAATAGCCGTTATCAACGATCGCCATTAATGGTGTACCAACTTGCACCCGGTTACCAACTTCCACGTTTTTTCTACCTACTCGTCCGGCACTAGGAGCGGTAATGTTGGTGTAAGAAAGCTGCAATTGTGCGTCTTTGAGCGATGCTTCCGCTTGGGCGATCGCAGCTTTTGCGGCTTCATATTGACTTTGTTTCACAGCTGTATCTTGTCCGGTGGCGGTGGCTTGTTGCAATCCACCCCTTGATGCTGCGAGTTTTGCTTGGGCGCTGGTAACACCTTCTTGTGCTTGTGCAAGTTGCGATTGCGCTTTGGCTACACCTACTCTCGCAGAGGCTAACCTAGCTTGTGCTTGTTCTACTCCCTGAACCGCAGCATTCTTCTGCGCTACAGCCACATCATAAGCGGCTCTGGCTGTATCTAACTGCTGGCGAGCAATTGCGCCTTCTTTAAACAAGCTGTTGTAACGGTTGTAGTCTGCTTGGGCTTTTGCCAAATTCGCGTTAGCCTGCGCTACTTGCGCTTGGGCTGCGGGTATCCCAGCTTGAGCTAATTGCACTTCCGCTTGAGCTGCGGGTATCCCGGCTTGGGCTTCTTTAACTGCGGCTTGGGCTGTGGAAATCGCCGCCAGCGCACTGTTAACATCTCCTTGCGCTTGAGCAGTTTTACCGCTAGAAGTTTGAGAAGTTAAAGCGATGTTTGCTTGGGCTGCTTGCGCCTGTCCACGAGCATTTTCTAACGCTGCTTGTGCTTGCAGTACTTTACTTTGGTAATCTCTGGGATCGAGTATGACTAATAACTGTCCAGGTTGCACCAGTTGGTTATCATTCACTAGTACCTGACTGACAGTCCCAGGAATCCGGCTAGCAACTTGGTGAATGTTTCCCACTACTGTAGCGTTATCTGTTGATTCGTGGGTAGAAGCATATTGCCAATAGTGATAACCAAAACCACCAGCCGCGATCGCACCAACACCCACGCCAGCTAAAATCAAACCAATCGGTTTTTTCCGCTTCTTCTCAGCCTTTTTCTCTGTCTGTGCTTCCGGCTGAGGATGAACCTCAGTTTCCGGTACTGGAGGAGCTTCGGGAGTTACAACAGGTGCTTCTGCACTGACGAAAGGCTCTCTTGTAACAGCCTCTAAACTCTCTACATCAGTAATTAGTCGTTTGTCTATAACAGAGATATTGCCTTTTTTGTGTCCGTTTTCAGTATTAGCGCCCATGATTGTTGATTCCCCTAACTCATAAATCAAATTTAGTTTTTATTTAGTACACGTAATATTTAATTACTTGCCTTCATCTAACGTTCCCTTCGCGTGCGTAGTATTATTATGCCAAAACAAAACTTCACAGTACTTCACCCAAATGGGTGATGGTGGCTTTGACTACAGATAGAAATTCTGGAAAGGTGGCGCTGCAGAGACGCGATTCATCGCGTCTGTACAAGAGTTGGAGAGACGCGATTAATCCTGCCTGTACTACAATTATTGCTTCCTTTCTTTCTTTGTCCCAATTACCCAGTCAACAGTCAACAGTCAACAGTCAACAATCCCTCAAGACAAATTCGCGATCGCCCGATTTAACAACTGGGAAAATAATTCGCGCTCTTGGTAGGCAATACCAGACATGGCTTGATCGCGTAATTCTGCAGCTAATGGCGGTAATATTGTTTCTAGCTCTTTACCTGCATCGGTTAGCCAAATTCTCCAGATGCGGCGATCATGTGCATCCCGTTCGCGACGGACTAAACCGCGTTCTTCCATCCGATCTAAAACGCCAGTTAAAGTCCCGCCTACCTGTTTGAGCCTGTCGCCAATGCTGGAAGTTGGTAAACCATCTTCCTCCCACAAACAACACAACACTAACCAATGAAACGGTGTCAATCCGAAAGGCTCTAGCCTTTCTGTAAACTTGCGAGTTAGCAGTTGTGAGAGCAACTTGATTCTATAGCCAATACTGTTGGGGGCCAGAACTTGCTGCCAGGACTCCAAAACTTCAAACTCTTTAGATGTAGACACCATTTCACTATAATTATTTAGTGTACGTAATATTATTCTAACTAACCTAGTATTTGCTTGCAACAGTAGATTGCCATCTATCTTAAGGAAGGACTTGAATCAGCTGATACTCTTGTAGTGTAGCAAGAATACGATAAGACGTGGATAATTGAGGATTTTGTGATTTGTAAATCCACGCATAGCTAGAAGCAGGTAATTGGCTAATAGAATCTACTACTTGCCCTGGAATCGGCGTGTAGAAATGCAGCAAGACAGAGTTTTTATCGTAAACTTGCACAAAAGACACGGGATGAGTTTGCAGAATCGAGGCGATCGCAGGTTCTTGGAAAAAGGCTTTTACAGTTGGGTTATAGTCGCTTAATAGCCCTAAGCTACCAGCCGTAGCCAAAGTCAGCCAGCAGGGAATTAACCAACTAGCGAACCAATAATTTTCAGTCAAAAACTTTTGCCCAAAGCGGTGACGCGCAATCCACACCACAGGCACAATCAGCCAACCTAAGCCTAAAATGAAACCAAGATTTGTGCGATCGCGAATATAAGCATCTTGGGAAATTAACGCAAATATACTGACTGCTATCAGTAAAATTCCCAGTATGCCGATAGCATAACTAAGGTTACGCGGCAAATTGTTCTCAGTCTTCCTCATCCATGACAATAATTTATTACTTCCATCGGAGGTAAAAGCGAAAGATTGAGCTATATTGCGCTTATCTGGTAGCAGCCTCACTCCTCTAGGCTGAATTTTGGTGATTCCCTCACCATCCTCTAGGAAATTGTTATTTTTTATCAATAATTTTTCGCTTGTAGAGACGCGATTCATCGCGTCTGTTTGTGTATATTCATAAATTTTGCCCAACCAATCTAAACCTACAGCCGCCAGCAACGCGATAAACGGATAAAGCCCAAGCGCATAGTGAGACAGACGAGTAGAGAAAATACTCAATTCAGTAAATAAAATCAGGGGAAATCCGACTAATATTAACTGATAATTCGCAATCGGACGACGCAGCGCTACAATCAAGCCTAAAATTGCGAAAAAGAACCAGGGAAATGATTTTAAAGGAATATTCCAGAAATAAAATAATATACCATTATGGTTGCGGTCTTCAGAACCGAGTTCTACCACAAACCCTAACAACTGCCCAAAACTCTCAGCACCATAGCGCAACCAGCTTAACCACAGCCAAGCTAATGTTGGCATTAAACCCACTACCAACCCCAAATACAACCTTGGGTTAGCAAGATGATGATGACGGCGATGTTCCTTAATTAAATAAGGTAATAAAGCCACCATCGGCAACAAAATCATAAAGCTGCGCGTCAAGAAGCCCAAACCAAAACACAAGCCAGCAATAAATAGCAAAAAATCGCTATATTTAGGATTTAATTCCGCCTTTAGTAAAGATAAAATCGCTAAAAGTACCAATAAAATCATTGGTATATCAGGTGCAGCTAAACGGCTAGACTGTAGCCAGAGAAATTCCACGCTCAAAATTGTCGCTGCTAGCCAAGCTACCTTTTTACCGACAATAATTTTGCCAATTTCATATAAAATAAACAGAGCTAAAATACTAGCGATCGCACTCGGAAGCCGCGCACTAAATTCACTTACACCAAACAAATTATAAGCAGTAGCAATTAACCAATAAGGGCCAGGGGTTTTATGATGAGCATTTCCCCAAGGAGCTATCCAATCACCAGATTCAAACATCTGGCGCGCTCGTCCTGCATAATAGCCTTCATCATGAGCCATTAAGCTACTCTGCCCAGAATTACATATTAACAAAGGCAGTAGCCAAATTAACAAACTTATATAAGGCAATCTAGCCAAAAGATAGATTTGCCGCCAAATACTAGGGAATAATCGGATTTTGTAGGACATTAATTAGTACGAATTGAATGCAGCGTCGGAGATTTCATATATTTGTGATCTGACTTTAAAATATGTAAAGCAGCATACAAAATATTCGATCCAAATCCTAGCTGAAATAAATTCAGTTGTGGAAGAAATCCTTCTAAATAGACATTTAAGATGATGATTCTCAGACCTGATCAACGCCTGAAGCTAGATGACACAAATGACAAACTGTTTTATGACTATCCACGTTTTGTCACCCATGTTGATGAAGCGTTCATTAAACAGTTAACAGATGTATACCGCGATCGTCTTAAATCTAACACACGCATCTTAGATATGATGAGCAGTTGGGTGTCTCATCTGCCAGAAGAAATGCAATTTGCCCATGTAGAGGGACATGGACTCAATGCTGAAGAATTAGCACGTAATCCCCGTTTAAATCATTACTTTGTGCAAGACATCAATGCCAATCCGCAGTTACCCTTGCAGGATGCAGACTTTGATGCGGTTGTCAACTGTGTTTCTGTACAGTACATCCAATATCCCGAGGCCATATTTACAGAAATCCACCGCATTCTTAAACCCGGTGGTGTAGCAATTATCAGTTTTTCTAACCGCATGTTCTTCCAAAAAGCCATCCAAGCTTGGCGGGATGTCTCCGAAGAAGCGAGAGTAGAGTTAGTCAAAAGCTATTTCGCCTCAGTCCCAGGATTTTCTACCCCAGAGGTGATTGTGCATAAGTCAAACATCCCCGCTGTGCTTCAGTGGTTAGGCGCACCTGGGGGCGATCCGTTTTATGCTGTCGTAGCTTATAAGGGTTAGGGATTGGGGATTGGGGACTGGGGAAAAGGGAGATGAGGAGGATGAGGAAGATGAGGGGAAGAAAGGGAAAAAGCAATTACCAATTACCCATTACCCATTACCAAACACCCAATGCCCCATGCCCCATGCCCCATGCCCTTTTATAACCAATCTCGAAAGGCAGAGATTTCACCGACGCTGATTTCAAAGGGCCCGCCTTTGCCAAATGGTGGGTAGACGCGGATTTTGGCGTTAGTAGTCAACCTTTCTAATCTGTTTCCTAGTTGGGGTACATTGCTGACTATATGCCAGTAGGAAACGATGTCAGGGCAGTCAATGACTAGCATTAAGGTAGTAGCGTTGCTGGTGAGATACCATTGGCAATTAGCTAACAATGTTTGCGTAATGCGATCGCAAGCTTGATAAAAGCATCTGCCAATCGATTGTTCTAGTTCCAGATGTAACATCCCATCCATTTTGCTGATTTCCTTGGGAGGTAAATCATCTGGAGGCAACAAAGGTAACTTAGACATAATTCCGCACCTCTTGGTTATAGCGCGTCAAACTCTCCAGGTTTTTTTGCAAATCGCAAGCTGAGGGTTTGATTGCCAGCGTGCCTAGATTTAATTCATCCTGAAATTTTTTGATTCTGTCTCGGCAGGTTTGCACGTCACCAATAATTGAATTTTCAATCAAAAAGTCTTCATCAAAACAAATATTGGTGCGGTCAAATGCCTGATGACCAGTAGAACTTTTCTGCATGACAACAGCTGCATTTGCTGTCATTTTTTTGCTGAATTTACGGATGAAAGGCAACGCCTCTGTTACTGCTTCGTCGTATGTCCTGGCAACATAAAAGAAACGAGTCAGTACTAGGTTTTCACAACCACTAGAATTTAAGGCACGGTATTTAGCAACAGTATTCCGCAATCTGTGCAGAGAAAAAGGCGGCCCCCCCATTAAGCCAAAGGAATGTTTGGCGGCAAACCCTACACCGTCATCATCGCCAGTGGCTACATATACGGGAATTTGTGCTTGCAAAGGTTTGGGGTAAATTGTCAGGCGATCGCATTGATAATATTGCCCATTAAATGATACTTCTGTTTCATATAAAAGCTTTTGAATCAATGCCATTGCCTCTAGCATCTGGGCACGAGATTCTCCCATTGGTGTGGCAAAATGCTTATTTTGTTCGGGAAATGGCCCACCTTTGGCAATCCCAAATAACAATCTGCCATTGCATAAATTATCTAAAGTCGCAATGTCTTCCGCTACCCTAATTGGGTTATAAAACGGTAACAACACTGCTGCTGTTCCTAGTTTAATTGTTGAAGTTAACGCCGCTAAATGACCCATTAACACCAACATTGAAGGGCTAAGATTGGATTCACTAAAATGATGCTCACTTACCCAGGCTTCTTCAAAACCTAAGCTTTCCGCTTGTTTCACCAATGCAACTTGTTCAAAAATGGCACGGTGGGCATCCTGATGATGATTATCGTAATTGCAGAAAAGTCCTGTTTTCATTTATTTGCTGGTATGGGCAGTTTGTGCCTACCTGAGATACTCGTTCTCGTAATTTTCTAAGATGCAGCAACCCAATGTAATTCCAACCACAGGCGGGGATTATTTTGCTTTAACGTTGACAATGGATCGCGGAGCAATCTATCAGCATTCATACAAACTACCTGAACTAATCCCATATTATCTGCTATTTCTCTGAGTACATCTTTTTGAGATTGCACTTGGGGAAGCATTTCATCAGAACAATAAATCCCTATATATTGCAACCGTCTAGCAGGTCTTCCCCAAAAACAGGTAATGACCTTCACATAACAATTTTGCAGTAATTCTCCAACGCTAGGGTAATAGTGATTTACTACTCTAGTAAATTCTTTGGCTAGGATATCTTCGGCAATCATAGCAATTGATATTTCTGTAGCGTTCATCACGCTATTAATATAACATACATTTGTCATTCAAATATGACATTTATTATTACTTCTTTAGAAGTAAATGTTAATTATTAAGAACATCAAACACAATAAAAAAGAGGTAAAAATAAAGTTTTTACCTCCCTTGATTGATGTTTATTTTTTTGTCAAAAATTGTAGAGACGCGATGAATCGCGTCTGCATTCAAAAGTCAAAAATTCAAACCTTTTAGGTTGTAATACCAATTTGAAAAAAGAATGCGACAGATTGTAGGGGCAAGGCACTGCCCAGTGGTGTCAACTTAAGCTAAAAGCTATATAGGGCGGGCGTTGTACAAATACCTCGCACCCTCATCCCCTAACCCCTTCTCCCCCTGGAGAAGGGGAACTAAATTTCCTGCTCCCCTCTCCCTGTGGGAGAGGGGCTGGGGGTGAGGGCGAAACCTTCCAACCAAGCGGGTTTCGCGTTAAGTTGACACAGGTGGGTACTGCCTTGCCCTCTAGAATATAATGATGTGTCGCAAACATTATTTGATTTGGTATAACTCTCAACAAAATTATTTGGATGAATTTCTCCCCTTTCCTCTAACGCGCATTGCGTTCTGACACTAGAACCTCAGCAACAAGTTGTGGTAAATCTACAAGGTCAACATATCCGTCTGAACCCTTGATGGGTGACATAAATGTATAATTGGGGTCACAAGCTCCTGTATCGTAAACTTGAATAAACCAGCGATCAGGAAATCCTGCTAGACCCAATTCTACAACGTACCAACTCTCACCAACCAGACGAGAATTGTTAATTGTAAACCACTCTCTGTCCTGTTCTGAGATGTTCCAATCAGCCATGAGAAACTCAAAAGCTATTTGTCCAGCGTCAGTTTCAGTCAATAGCATTGCTACTCCTCAGTTGAAACTTCGGTTTCCAAATTGGCAGCTTCAGTTTCAGGATACAAACCCAATTGTTTTGCTAATTGACGACCTAGAAAAAATAAGAATTGGGCACCATCTTGATTACCTTCATGTGCAAACACAGTTGCCACTTTTAGCACTGCATACACAAAATCCGAATCAATTAATTCTGGATTTGCTTCTAATACTTCTGGTTCTTGGCCATTAGGGCATCTGAGTAGCTGATCGATTAAATCAAAATACAGGAGTTGGCGTTCTTCTGTCATGGTGCTTTGGTTGATGGAAAATGAATAAATTGGAATTTGCTTACTGTTCGATACTTTGCTGCCACAGCCGTTCTAGCATTTCAACTTGTTCTTGAAAAACAGCATTACGATAAACAAGATATCTGTCGTAAGCAATAATCCCTAACCCGACACAAATAGGTGTTAGCAAGAAAAACCATTGCATAATTGTTGCTAGTTGATATTGCTCTACAACAGTTAAATTATGGGATTGGAGGTTTTGCTTAGAGAGGTTTATGCTTGGCTGAGATTGAGAGGAGGATACACCCCCCGACTGAGTAACCAAGAAGCTATCGGCTCTCATATTATTGTTTACTTCACAGGTGAGATTCTGTGCTTTTACTAACTCTAAATGCTTGCCCCAAACCATACTAAATACTAATAAAGCTGGAGATAGCACAGCCAAGAAAACTACACAGACTGTGAGAACATTTAAAAGCTTGACTTTCATCTTGGTTCTCCCTTCCCAGGCAGTATGCACCCAGTAAGACAATAATTTCTGTTATTTACCGACAAAAATATTGCTGATAATCAAAAAGTTATCAGTTAACAATTAGCTTATTTTCCATTGTTTATCATGAACTAATTACTAAAAAAGGGGATGATTTGATGCAACCCTTGAGCTAATATCTGAAATATATGATTAAATTTATCCGCAATTGCAAATTAGTATTCAGTCATACTGAAATAATTTATTCTTGGGACTATAAATCACGCTCTCTCACCCTAAAACTGAGTTTAATGCAGTTAAGAATAGGGGGTTAAGAAGTCCCCCCTTCATCTCCAGACAGTTGCCTGGGAATGTTGGGGGGTAGAGGGGAATCTCTGCGTAAATCCTATAGGTTTTATATCAGGAGGGTTGCTCAATAGCAGTTTATCGGAGCCGGATCAGAATTATTAAAGTTATTAAATTTGTACTCAAAGGCTGGAAATTTTAGCCGAGCAGGATAATAAAAAATATTTGGGGTATGGGGACTAGTATTTTTTGAGTGGCGTTCTAGTGTTTTTAAAGTTGGGTTCGGGAGGGTTTGTACTCAACCTGAAATACTTTGAAATAGCTGATTGCAGAATATTTTAAGTGAGTGATTTAGTGAATAAAATTTGTACTCAAAAAAATATTCTTGCCTGATAATATCTTACGTTAATAAGAAAATCGATTAAATTTCAGCAAATAGCTATTTTGTTCTAGATAAACTAAAAAATATCCAACTTAAATATAAACTCTGGGAGATATATAGGTATCTTAAGAGATTGTCAAAAGTCAAGATTTAACTGGAAAATGGGCATGGGGCATTGGGCATTGGGCATGGGAAAGACAGATTTTCATGCTTGGTTGTGCCAAGACCTGGCGTGAATAGCTGACTGGAAAATTTTTAATTTTAAAGATAGGTATCAATAAGCAATTACCAGTTTTCTATCACAATTAGCGGGATAAGAAGACAAAATGGTTTAAAAGTCAATAGGAAGATTTGCCAGAATTGCTATTTAAATCATTGCAATTTTGTGGTTGAGTTAGAGTACAAAAATTATGTACTCAGTGACACTTAAATCTAGATTAAAATACAAGATTACCGTTATCAGTAAAAAATACCTGGCGTTGTTAATGAATTTAGGATTTTAGGAGTTAACGAATGCGAATTGCTAAAGATGTCACAGAACTTATTGGAAGAACTCCTTTAGTTGAACTGAACAAGATTCCGCAAGCAGAGGGAGCAGTAGCGCGGATAGTTGCTAAACTCGAAGGCATGAACCCAGCAGCTTCGGTTAAAGACCGGATTGGCTTAAATATGGTACTCTCGGCGGAAGCAGATGGTTTTATTGAGCCAGGAAAAACTATTTTAGTAGAGCCTACTTCCGGTAATACAGGGATTGCCTTAGCAATGGTAGCAGCCGCACGGGGCTACAATTTGATTTTGACAATGCCGGAAACCATGAGCAACGAGAGACGAGCAATGTTACGTGCTTATGGTGCCAAGTTAGAGTTAACACCAGGCCCCGAAGGAATGCGGGGAGCAATTCGCAAAGCGGAAGAAATTGTGGCTAACACTCCCAACGCATATATGCTGCAACAGTTCCGCAACCCAGCTAATCCCAAAATTCACCGCGAAACCACAGCCGAAGAAATTTGGGCGGATACTGATGGTGAAGTAGATATTGTAATTGCTGGTGTCGGTACTGGTGGGACAATTACCGGGATTGCGGAAGTATTGAAAGAACGTAAGCCAACTTTTCAGGCGATCGCAGTTGAACCGAGCAATAGTCCTGTATTATCTGGTGGGGAAGCAGGGCCGCATAAAATTCAAGGGATTGGCGCTGGCTTTGTCCCCGATGTTCTCAAGCTGGAGTTGGTTGACGAAGTCATTCGCGTCAGCGATGAACAGGCGATGTCTTATGGACGGCGTTTAGCAAAAGAAGAAGGCTTATTATCTGGGATATCTTCTGGTGCGGCTTTGTGTGCAGCATTGCAAGTTGCGAAGCGTCCCGAAAATGCCGGAAAGTTGATTGTGATGATTCAGCCTTCCTTCGGCGAACGTTATCTCAGCACCTTGATGTTCCAAGATTTGACTTTGGAATCTGCGGCTGTGCGTTAGGCTACGGTGTACAGGTAGCTGTGTAGAAAAAAGCTTTAGAGATTCCCCTAAATCTACGCCACTTGCGACAAGTCGGGAAAGCCGCCTAAAGCAGTGGTGTTGTACAAATACCTCGCGCCCTCATCCCCTAACCCCTTCTCCCGCAGGAGAAGGGGAATTAAATCTCTTGCTCCCCTCTCTCTCTGGGAGCTACGGTGTACACACAAGTACTCTCCGCATACGTTTCAGGGATTTCAACCCCCTTAAATTGTCATTGCGTTCGCGTAGCGTCTCGTAGAGAGGAGGAACGACGAAGCAATCGCTTGGTGCTGGGATTGCTTCGCTTCGCTCGCAATGACAGGTTTTGAGCGATTTTTATCTGAGTTTAAAACTCCCTTCAAGGTAGGATTTCAAGACTTATGTGTACACCGTAGCTCTCTGGGAGCTACGGTGTACACATAAGTGGTTCTAGAGCGAGTTTCCAAGCAAAAAAGGTGGATTCAAATTGATAAAGTCCGCGAATTAAAGTAGTAATTCCTGGAGGTTTTTGAGACCTGTAACCAGACCAACCACCCAGCCCTTGCATAATCCAAGTTGCCCAAGGAAAGGAATGAGGAGGAAAGGGATTTTGTTGCAATTGAGTTTTGCCTTCAAAGGTAGGTGCAATCTTCAACAAACATTGCTGTTGCTCATCGGAAAAGGCTAAATTTGCAGACAACTCAGGATTATCCCGTCCCTGAATCATTTGTAAAATGCCAACAGCAACTGACAAGCGAAGATAGTCAGTCGCTGTATCGGAAATCACTATGTATTGAAAAGGGTGCTTTAGTTGAGTAAACTTTCCCAATTGGGAACATCTACCCAACTTCCGGTTTGATGAGATTGATGGGATAAATCCATTAATAGTTGCGAATAAACTCCTTCTCGCAGTGATGGAACTAGTTGTTGCTGGCGGTCAATTCCCTGTACCCATTGGTCTACAACACGGATAAATGCGGAAATGCGTCCATCGGTGTGGTTGTGGGGAAACAGTAAATTTGATGGAATCTCGATTTCGGTTAAGGCTGTACCTAGTTGGGAACCCCAAACCCGGAAACCGTGGATATAGTCTTTTTGATTTTCGCTGCCTAAAACTAAAGTACCGCGATCGCCATACACTTCTACCCAATGTGTTCTTGGTGCGTGAACAACTGCACTAATGGTAAGTTGGCAAGGTGTACCATCAGCTAATTCTAAGGACAGCACACAAGTATCATCTGTCTCCACGGGCTTACTTTCGCCGCTAGCAGGGTCAATACGTGTGGGAATAGCTGTGCTTAAATGGGCGCTTAATCGGCGTACTGGGCCAAATAGCCAGTAAATATAATCAAAGGCGTGAGAACCTAATGAACCTAATGCACCGCCTCCTTTATCTTCAGCAGAATACCAATTCCAAGGGCGGGACGCATCTGCACGTGAGGAACCTAGCCAATCAATTCTAATCAGGCGTTTGTTGCCTACATAATCTGCTGATAATAGTTGTGAAAATCTTTGCCATCCAGGGACAAAACGAAATTCAAAATCTACAGTTGCAATTACGCCTTTTTGCTGCGCTAATTGATATAGTTCTTGGGCTTCAGCTACGTTTAAAGTCGTTGGTTTTTCTAGTAATAAATGTTTGCCTGCTTGCAGTACCTCTTTTGCCATTTCATAATGTAAAAATGGTGGGGTAGCAATACTAACTGCTTGCACTTCTGGCAAGTTGACAATGTCTGTAATGTTATCACTGGCATGGGGGATATCATGAGCTTGGGCAATCGCTTTGGCTTTATTGATATCGCGATGGTAAATAGCTACTACTTCAGTGCGATGATGTGCTTTTAACCCAGGAATATGGACTTTTTGCCCAAATCCTGTACCCACAATTGCCACGCCAATCTTTTTTTGAGGATGTAATGTAGAAACCATGTTGAAATTTGAAATTCAATATTTAATATTCAATTTTAATTTTTTATAGATGAAATTTGTAATTGCCGCCTACTTTAATAATCTCATCGTCAAAGGATAGCGATAATGCTTACCTTTATAAGCTTTAATTGCGGCAAAATTAACCAAGAACAATTGTAATATTATCATGAATGCAGTTAATCCCAGCCATAATAATAATAAAATATTTAAAACAGTTTGAATTTCTTGTCCAGTACTATTATTAATTAATGCTATAGCAAACATTGTTAACATAATCAATAAGGATAAGATAATCACAATCAGAATATAAATTGTGAGTGAGATTTGAAAATTTAAAGCTTCTTTTCCCTGAAAATCAATCCAAGAAGATTTCAATTTATTGAAGCGCCAAATTATCAGGGGAAACAAAATATTTAAAGGTAAATATAAAGGAATTCCGAGAAAGACCAAAAAAAATAATAGCATCCAAGCGAATAAAGCCGAGAGATGACAAAACATTGCCCAGATGCGTATTTGCTGCTTTGGTTTTTCTCTCATGGCTTTTTATTTATCAGTAAATTGAGGAAATAATTCTCCATCCTAGTATCTATAAAAAAAGCCAAACCAAAGTTTAAAATTTGAGTATTTCTCGGTCATAGTTTTCTGGGAGAGGTTCTATTTCCCAGACTATACCTTCACCTGGTTCTAGAGCAACTTCTACAAAGAGTTGTTCTACAGCAGTTGTGGCGATATCTTCGTTGTTAGGGAAGTGTTGTAAATCTTCGGTGAGTAGTCGCAATTTAAAACCGCCAGGGATAACTGCACCTACTGTAGCGTTACGCAATTCAAACCGCCAAATAACTTGATCTCTTTCGCCTTGGGGTATAACTAAAAGTTCATAAGTTTGACCTGCGATCGCTAACTGACGAGACAAGATAGAATCTGCTTGTCCTCCTTGTGCACCTCTACCACCAAAACTCAATTGCAAATTCAATCGTCCCCAACCGATAGTTTCCGCAGCTTGGGAAACGCCACTTTGCAACCATTGCAATATTGACCATTGTTCTGGTAATCCCAAACGTTGTTGATATAAGCTTTGTCGCCAACCGCCATGTTCAATTAACCCACCCCAGAGTGGAAACGGAATAGCTAACCGGGGTGTCAAGACTTCCGGCTTTCCCAGGCGAGTAATCAGGTTTTGGGCTTGTGGTTGTGGTAGGGTGGGCAAGGGTGAAATAGCAGCGCGTGTAATTGCTTGCGGGCAAAGTTCTTGGGTAAGCGCTAACACGCTAATATCATGGATAATTTCAGTCGCATCTACAGCATAAGTGCGATCGCCTGCATCATAATTACCCCGATTCTTAAGTTGTTCGTGGGTACAGTAACCCCAAAGCCTAACGTAGTCTTCCTCTGGTTCTACTTGTACAGCTAAATAGTAATCACCAGCCCAACTAGATAAATCCACCCATTCTTGGGGAACCCGTAATTCGCTGTCATCAATATTTTCACTGGGAACCAGAATAAACCTCGTTACGTCTACTACAATAGCGGTTCCATTTACCAGTTCCCAAAAACTGGGTAAAACAGTGGTAGTTGGCCAGACCTTTGCCTGTGATGTAAATTCCTCTTGTATCCAAGGCAATACTGCACTCAGGCAAAGTTCATTAATATAACCTTGATAGCGTGAAGTGGGGTTAGAAAAGTATGAACTCCGAAGATCCGCCAAATTTTGATTTTTAGCCGGAACTTCTAGAAATAAATCAGTGGAATTGGCAAAGGTAAATGTTGTCATGGCGGTTTCTTTGAAAGGTTGTTATGTGCTCATTGGTGTTTGTGAGAGGGAACAGGGAACAGGGAACGGGGAACAAGGTATTCTTTTGAATTTTGAATTTTGAATTTTGAATTGATTTGTCCCCAATCTCTAAACACCGTAATAACTTTGTAACCATTCCTCCATTAATGTACTCATACTTTTGAGTAGGTCGGGCGTAATGGAAATATGCAAGGTTTCTTGACTCCAATTTGCTAGAGATTTAAGCAAATTTTCTCTAGCCTTTGTCAATCGCCGTGATACTGTATATTGCTTCATTTCTAGCTGCTTGGCGATTTTATCTTGATTGAGTCCTTGAGCATAATATAGTTGCACAATCTGTTGTGCTTCTGGTTCTAATTGCGCGATCGCAGTCACTAAAATCTGATTAATTTCGCTTTGTTGAGAAGTTCTGGTTTGTTCTTCTTCTTGGCTAATAATTTCTTCAATTAAGGAGGGTTGTTGATTTCCTGGGAGGTTATCTAATAACTCCCATGAATTATCTCCACCTTGGGCAACATTTAGAGATTCGGGGGTGGGATAAAGGTATTTACGTGCAGCTTTGGCTGCTGTTAGCAACCATTTCTCTAAAGTTGGAATACTAATCTGCTGGTTACTTTGAGCAGTATAAGCTGTGGCGATCGCTTCCCAAATGCGATCGTCTGGTCGAGACAGCTTGCGGGAAGTTCCGGCGTTAGTGGGGACATAAAAGGTTTTAAAACCATTCCAAGCCAGGATATAAGCACGAATATCATCTGCAGATAAGCCAGCACTTTGCAAAGCTTCCTGTAAGCGCTTTTGGGAGATTTTGCGTAACAATCCCCAATCGGTACAGATATCAACTTCGTGGCGTTGGCGTAAAGTTTCGCGGATTGCACTCGCAAACAAAGGCCCAGCATAGTTTTTTAAAGTAAAACCTTGGCTGGGGTTAAAACCTTTGAGGACGCGATCAATTTGGGCGATCGCAACTTGAAAACAGTCTGATAATTGGAACTGAGTACTGGCGAAACCATTCACGGTTTTTTGAGATACCCAATAGCAGGTTTCTTGCAAGTAAGCTGCCAGATGTTGCTTCGCCAACGACTGAGATTCAGGAAGCTGCCAAAACTTATACCAATAAAGCGCCCAAAAAGATTCTGAAGTTTCTTGGGGTGTGCGTTTGACGCAACCTTGCATACTACTACGCAATCTTGATTCTGTCGCCCAATGACTGAAGCGATCGGCATCGAATTGCACAAAAGTTGAAAAGATTTCAATGATGCTTTGTCGAGGGTGCATAAAAAACTCGAGGCCTACCTAGAGAAGTAGTGAAGGCGTTAAATACCAATTCACAAAAATCAGGTTAAAGATTAAAACACTAAAACCTCGATTTTGTCAAAATTTCGTAATTACGAATTATGAATTGCTATCAAACTGCCTCAACAAACTTTACTACACCAAATTATTATTATGTTGAGACTGTCATTGAAATCTTTAGCACTAGGTAGTATGGTAGCCCTGTCTGCGGCCACAAGTGCTTTTGCTCAAATACCTGGACTACAAAATTTACATTTAACTCAAGTACCTGGCTTTAGTTGTGGCCCCCATACTCGGACTTACATTGTTAAACCTTTAGATAACCGCCAAGGTCAAGGTATCCGTTGCGTCAAAGTCAGTGAAGGTAGACCTGGTACAAAAATTCCCAAATTAGCATGGTACGGCGAAGGTAATTGGGGTGGTGCAACCTATCGCCACGTAGGACAAGCGATTTACCGCAGTTCTAACTTAGTTGGTTTTGCTTCTGATATTTATGGCAATGGTGAAAATATTAATAATAATTTTTCCGGAAATCTCAAGGTACAAATCCTCAATTCCTCAACTATTCGTGTGACTGGTGCATGGAATGAAGAATGGCAATTAGTTAATGCTACTAACTATAAACCTTTACCCAGACCAACAACTTGCGGAGGCTATTTTGATGAATACAAGGTTTCTGATTTAACCGGAAATCGCAATGGTGAAGGGTTACGTTGTGTTCTCCGCGTAGGGTTAAAAAATACAACTTGGTTTGGGAATGGTAATTGGGAAGGTTCCACTTATTCTCACATCGGTACTCGTTCATTTAATGGTTCCGGTGCAGGAGATATTTGTGGAAAAGGTTTCGGTCGAATTTGTAACAACTTTGATTGGGGTTCATTAAATTTAACTCCTGTAACTGGCGGTTTTGATGTTACAGGTGCATGGAGTGAAAAGTGGCGTTAATTTGATAAATTTTAACTGCCGATGCACTCTGATATTGATTTGATATTTCTAGTCAATCCCCAAATTAAATTACTACTAAATAATGGAGAAATAATATGTTGAAACGTTCTTTGATGATTGCTGCTTCTAGTGTTGCTTTAGCTGCTGCTGTTGCTAGTCCTAGTTTAGCTGCACCTGCTGATTTTGTGGGTACATGGGTAAATAAAGATAATAATACTCGTGGTGTGACTCGCTTAGTTATTACTTCTGCAGGTAGCAATAAATTAAATATTCAGGTGTTTGGTAAATGCCATCCTACAGATTGTGATTGGGGAACTGTACCAGTTGTAACCTATGGTTTAAATGTCCAAGATACGAACCATACCTATGCAACAGCTAACTATACCAAAGGTTTTTCCAATACTTTATTGACATTAAACCATGCTGGCTCTCAAATCATGTTGCAAGGCTTCACTCAATTTTTAGATAATAGTGGTCGGCAAAATTATTATTCTCGCGACTACTTTCAAAGAACACTCAAGGTAAAGATTCCAGGGGGTTTACCAATATCACCTATTCAACCAAATAGGTAATGAATAGGGTCAAGACTTGTTTTAAAGTTACCCAATAAATGCCTAATATAGGGTGTGTTATCGCTTGAGCGTAACGCACCCTTAACTAATTCAAATAATGTTGGCAACACATCAATATATGCTAGAGGGCAAGGCAATGCCTTGCCCCTACAATCTGTCGTATTCTTTTTGTGAATTGGTATAACTTCATGGAAAAATAGGGAAGGTTTATTTTCAACCTTTCCCTTTTTTCCAAACCTACCAAAACACCATTTTTGCTTCCCTATGCATTGATTGGTAGGGTAAATTTATGCAACTATTGTTGATAGTTAAAGCTTGTCGATGCTAGAATCATTAAGCGCTTAATGCATAAGGTACAGCTACCTTTGTATGTTTATTGAGATAGTTGACAAATAATTGCTTCAACTGAGGACTCACACCAGCATGTTCAAAGAATCCAAAACCCAGACTCTTTGCTTTCATTAAAGTTTGCTCTGGTGTTAATCCTTCTTGAATTGCTACACTCAACAATGCAATTCCCGTTGAGCGCATAGCTGCGGCACAATGTATGACGGTGGGTTTAGGAAGTTGATCTAATGTCGTCAGGATTTTAGTAATTAGTTCTTCATTTAGATTTTCTAGCTTCAGGGGCACATTGACATAATGTAGCCCTAATTCTTCTACAACTTTTTGCTCATCTTTTAAAAATCCTAATTCATTAGGCGATCGCAAATTCAAAACCGACTTAAAACCTTCTTGCTTGGCTTGCTTGAGTTGGTGTGCTACGACTTGTCCTGTTGTTGTCAAATGATCGTTAATCCGTATAGCGTTGATCACGTTCACTCCTTTGAACTGTAAATGATACTTTTGCAACACGAAGAGTGAGGATTCCACAGAGAATCCCCGTGACTCTGGTATTGAGTCGGGTTTGAGAAGGTTTGCAAATAAGCAAACCAAATCCAGCAAATATCTACATATCCCGATTTACGGCTGTGAATTTTGCTTTCTTAGGTTACTTTTATTGTTAACTTTAACTACGGTTTACCGCTAGACTTACCGTATTTGATAATTATACATATTTCCGATAGATTTACGAGACTTTATGGAAAATATTCTTCTACAATAGACAAAATGCTGCTTCAGACTCTTGAATAGTTGTCTAGAGGCACGGCGTAAATAAACAGACTCATGTCATGTCCGTTCAAATGCCCGTCATTGCGTTCGCCCTTGGCGTTCCCGAAGGGTACGAAGTGAAGCAATCGCAGAGTCCTTGTGATTGCTTCACTTCGTTCTGCTCGCAATGACATATTAAGGGTAATTTGCCGGACATGATATCAGTTGTGGAAACAGCTAGCTCAATTGGGGGATTCTCCCCCAAACCCCCTCCAAAATTATTGTTTTTGTTGTCAATTTATTTTTTTAACTGAACTGTATTGGCTTATAGGGTTATAGGAATCATCAAAGAAGCGATCGCCAATTTAAAATAGCGATCGCTTCTTTGAATGCAGAACCAAATTCTACTTCGTCATTACTAAGCTTTGGGCTTGTAAGTGGAAGCCACGTGCAATTCTTTCAACTGTTTAGCATCAACGCTGGAAGGCGCATCAGTTAACAAGCAACGGGCTTGTTGTGTCTTCGGAAAAGCAATGACATCACGAATCGATTCTTCCCCAGCTAGCAACATCACTAACCGATCTAAACCGTAGGCGATGCCACCATGAGGCGGTGTACCATATTCAAAGGCTTCCATCAAAAAGCCGAATTTATTTTGGGCTTCTTCCGGTGATAAGCCGATAGCTTCAAATACCTGTTCTTGAACTTCTCGCTGATAAATCCGCCGACTACCACCGCCAACTTCAAAGCCGTTAAATATTAAATCGTAGGCTTGGGCGCGGGCGGTTTTTAAATCATCCAAGTCATCGGGGTGGGGTGCGGTAAATGGGTGGTGTAATGCTTCGAGGCGTTTTTCGTCAGCATTCCACTCAAACATGGGGAAATCGGTAATCCACAGTAAATTGATTTTATCTGGATCTATTAACGCAAATTCTTTAGCGATCGCTTGCCGTAATCTATCTAAAGTTTTGTTAACGGTAACTACATCACCAGCCCCAAATAGCAGTAAATGGCCTGCTTTTGCGCCTGTACGCTCTAATATTTCCTGTTTTTGTTCAGGGGTGAGGTTATCTTTAATTGCACCGATGGTATCAATTTCGCCGTTTTCTCTGACGCGGATGTAAGCTAAACCCTTCGCCCCAGCTTCGCTAGCTTCTTTAAATAAGTCTCCGCCTGGTTTGATGCGGACGTTAGAAATCGCATCGTTACCGTTGGGAATCGGTAGGATTTTCACAATACCACCGTGAGCGATCGCATCACGGAAAACTTTAAAACCGGAATCTTTCAAGACATCGGAAACATTCACTAGTTCCAAACCATAGCGGGTATCTGGTTTGTCACTACCGTAGCGTTCCATTGCTTCAGCATAGGTAATACGCGGGAAGGGATGATGTAACTCAATTCCTTTAACGGTTTTGAAGATGTAGGAAACTAACTTCTCGTTGAGTTCGATAATTTCTTCTTGAGACATGAAACTCATTTCCATGTCTAACTGGGTAAATTCTGGTTGTCTGTCAGCGCGTAAGTCTTCATCGCGGAAGCAACGAGCGATTTGATAATATCTGTCCAAACCAGATACCATCAGCAATTGTTTGAATAATTGCGGTGACTGCGGTAAAGCGAACCATTCACCAGGGTTAACACGGCTGGGGAGAATGTAATCCCGCGCCCCTTCTGGGGTAGAACGAGTTAGTACGGGGGTTTCAACTTCGATAAAACCTTCCACGTCTTCTAAGTAGCGCCGCATAGCTTTTACAACTTGATGACGCAATTGCATATTTTGCGCCATGCGTTCCCGGCGTAAATCTAAATAACGATATTTCAGTCGCAATTCTTCCCGCACGTTTTCAGTGTCAGCGGTGGAAACTTGGAAAGGTAACTGTTTCCGAACACTGTTGAGCAAATTAATTTTCTCGGCGTAGATTTCTACCTCGCCTGTGGGGATGCGGGAATTGAGGGATTCCTCGGGACGTTGCGTCACCCTACCAGTGATTTCCACAACATATTCATTCCGGATCGTATTAGCCTGTTCATAGGAATCCGGGGTACGTTGCGGATCGCTCACAATCTGGACAATACCAGAGCGATCGCGTAAATCTAAAAATATCACGCCCCCATGATCGCGGCGACGGTCTACCCATCCGTACAAGGTAACAGTTTCTCCAATATGTTCTTTTCGGAGCGCGCCGCAATAGTGAGTTCGCATAGTAGTTAATTGTGTTCTTCAGCTTCTAGATGGGCAGTAAAATGTCAAAGCTTTCCCATTATCTAGCATCAATAGTATCTAATTGAAGTCAAGATGGCATATTATCTGTTGAATCTTAGATTTGGGTCAATAGGAGGACAAGGGGTAGGGGGAAAGGCGAAAGGGGAAAGGTGAAAGGGGAAAGGTGAAAGGGGAAAGGTGAGGTTCTGAACTTGGAGTGTTGAGTAAAAAGGTGGAATTATCACCTTCTGAACTTGGAGTGTTGAGTAAAAAGGTGGAATTGTCCCCTTCTGAACTCGGAGTGTCGAGTAAAAAGGTGGAATTATCGCTTTCCGAACTCGGATTGTCTTGTTCCGAACTCGGATTGTCGAGTCAAAAGGTGGAATTATCGCTTTCCGAACTCGGATTGTCTTGTTCCGAACTCGGATTGTCGAGTAAAAAGGTGGAATTATCCCCAATGCCCAATGCCCAATGCCCCAAGCGGCGGGGTGGCTGTCCCTCTCCACCCACAAGGGGATGGAGTTTCCCGCCGCTTTCAATTAAATTTAGCCGTAACGCACCGCCGCGTGGATGGTGCGGCGCTAGGATAGTTTTTCGTAGCAAATCATAAATAAGCGCCTAACACACCCTACAGTCGAATTTCACTTAACTTAAGCAAAAGTTGCTGCTCAGATCCCCGACTTTTTGAAAAAGTCGGGGATCTAAATCTCGCTCAAGTAAGTTAAATTCCACCCTACAGTCATTCTATTTTTACTTTATAAATAGCCTCTAAGCCCCATTTATATTGCCTTTGAGAAATGCTTTTCTTTGATTCTCATGTGATTATCAAAGATGACGGCAATATTTCTTACAAGCAATCTGCCAATGTCTGTCACTAATATGTAGTTTTTTGATAAGCTAACCAGTCCATCGGCTTCTAGAGGTTTTAACATCTCTAGCTCATGGGCGAAGTATTCGTCAAAACAAATGTGATATTTATCTGCGATGTCTTGCTTGTGCAATTGAAAATGCGACATAATACCCATGATGACATCACGTCTAATAATGTCATCTTGAGTTAATTTAATACCTTTACTCAATGGCAAATTCCCTGTAGAAATTGCCTGATAATATTCTTTTAATTGTTTGTGGTTTTGGAAATACGCATCTTCTAACATACTAATAGATGTCGCTCCAAAACCAAATAATTCTGTTTCGGCGTGAGTGGTGTAGCCTTGAAAATTCCGCCGCAGAGTGCCATTGCGTTGCGCGATCGCTAGTTCATCGTCAGATTTAGCAAAATGATCCATACCAATGAATAGATACTCATTATTTGTGAGTTCTTCAATGGTCATTTTCAGAATATCTAGCTTTTCCTGTGGCTTGGGTAAAGCTGCTTCGGGAATATTTTTCTGTGCAGGTTTAATCCAGGGAATATAAGCAAAGTTAAAGACCACAATTCTATCTGGGTCTAATTTTATGGTCTTTTTTACTGTTTCCCGAAAACTCTGCCGAGTTTGATAGGGAAGACCATAAATCAGGTCTACATTTACGCTTTCAAATTCTGCTTCTCTGATCCAACTCATGACATCAAAGAGCATTTCTTCCGGTTGGACGCGATTAATCGCCACTTGTACTTGGTGATTGAAATCTTGAATGCCAAAGCTAATGCGATTAAATCCTAATTCCCTGAGAAATAAAATGTAATTTTTATCTACATAACGGGGGTTGATTTCAATGGAAATTTCTGCTTTTGAGTCAATAGTGAAATGTTGAGTAATATGTTGCCACACAAACTCAACTTGTTCGCGGTCTAAATAATTAGGCGTACCGCCACCCCAATGAATTTGCAGAACTTGGCGGTCGGAATCAATTAAAGCGGCTGTTTGTTTAATATCTTGAGCTAAATGTTCTAAGTAAGGTTTGGCAATATTCTTATTGTTAGAAATTACCGTATTACAGCCGCAAAAATAGCAAGCAGTCTGACAAAAAGGAATGTGGAAATACAAAGACAAAGGAGTTTTACGTTGATTTGAGGCTGCGATCGCATTTTGTAAATCGGTGGTGGTAAATGCTTCGCTTAACTCAGTAGCAGGTGGATAACTAGTGTATCTAGGTACTGGAGAATCATACTTTTGGATCATCTCCAAATCAAACTTGACACCAGGTAAGAGAAAAACCATTAAAACCTCCGGGGTGGGGACTGGGGACTAGGGACTGGGGACTAGGGACTGGGGATTGGGGAGATGAGGGAGAATTATTTTCACTCTTGACCTTTCACCCTTCACCCTTTACCCTTCACCCTTCAGTTAGTTAGGCTGTTAAATAAGGCTTGACCGATGGCTTGAATTAAAATCGCCTCTAAGCCTTGCACCATTTGCATATTCAAATGAAAGGCATTGTTAGCTTCTGTGACAATTCGTCCGGCTGTGGCATCATCGATGGGTAATGCATCCAACACCTGACGGTATTTGTGCTTAAATGCCGTTTTATCGGGGATTTGGTCAAAATTATAGAAATTTGTGCCTTCGTAGCCAGATAATTGCAAAGTTGATTGAGCAATTTTTTGCAACATCTGACCACCAGAAAGGTCGCCCATGTAGCGTGTATAGGCGTGTCCTAACAAAAGGATAGGTTCAGTAGCAGATAATTCCCGAATTCTAGCGACAAATGTTTGAGTGGCAGTTGCAGGGGCAATTTGCTTTCGCCATTGCTTTCCATAGTAAAACATCATGTCCTTTTCTAGAGCAGCTTGCCGATTCAGTTCTGGAAAGTAAACAGCTGCGATCGCCTGATTGTTAACATTAGTTACAATTGCCGCTTCTAGTTCGCTGTAAACAAAATACAAATTACTCAAAAACTTCGCAAAGCAGTCTTTATCTACAACTCCTTTGAGAAAACATTTCATAAAGCCTACATTTTCTGCTGCTGTATGAGCTTTTTCAGTTCCAGAGCGTAGTTTGACAGCTAGATTGCTACTCATTTTGTTTCCTTAATTTCAAGCGCCAGATTTCTGCACAGCCACCGACTCAGGATGTCTGCTAGAGGGACTGGGGACTGGGGAGATGAGGGAGATGAGGGAGATGAGGGGGATGAGGGAAGAATAGCAATTACCAATTACCCATTACCCATTACCAAACACCAAATTTGGGATTTAAGCAGGATTAGCATCAGTATTACGGCAAATATACTCCCAATGCTCATTCCTGCTCTTTTTATCTCTCAAAAATATTTAACTATTTATATTTGTATAACTATTAAAGTATTAATATTTCTTTATTTTTGTCTGTCAGGGAAGGCACATTTTGGAATGGGAATGGGGCATAGGGCATTGGGCATGGGGCATTGGTAATGAGAACCTTTCTTTGCTTCCTTGTCCCAATCCCCATTACCCCTTATCCCCAGAGGGGGCCCCGAGTTCCCCAATCCCCAATCCCCAATCCCCATTACCCCAGAGGGGGCCCCGAGTTCCCCAATCCCCAGTCCCCAGTCCCCAGTCCCCAATCCCTTCGCACAACTTAACTGTTCTTAATAATATTTTATGCTTATATAGCTATTGAAGGATAGAGCGAGAGAAGGATTCTCATGGTGAAGTCTGTTGAAACTCCGGAGCCTCAGTTACTAAAGCCAGGTGTAAAAGCGCCTGTGAAAGAAACATTATTAACACCCCGGTTTTATACTACTGACTTCGAGGCGATCGCAAAGTTAGATATTTCAGCCCATGAGACTGAGTTACTGGCAATTGTAGAGGAACTGCGGGCTGACTATAATCGCCATCATTTTGTGCGCGATCAGGAATTTAAGCAGAGTTGGGAGCATATTGAAGGAGAAACACGCCGTTCTTTTATTGACTTTTTGGAACGTTCGTGTACTTCCGAGTTTTCTGGGTTTCTTTTATTTAAGGAAATATCACGCCGTCTCAAAGACAGAAACCCGATTTTGGCGGATGCTTTTAATTTTATGGCCAGGGATGAAGCGCGTCATGCGGGATTTTTAAACAAGTCAATGGCAGATTTTAACCTCTCCCTAGACTTGAGTTACTTAACTAAAAGCCGTACTTACACTTTTTTCCCGCCAGAGTGGATTATTTACACCGTCTACCTATCAGAGAAAATTGGTTACTGGCGTTATATTTTGATGTATCGCCATTTGCAGAAAAACCCAGACTATCAGTTTTATCCCTTGTTCAGGAAATTTGAGAGTTGGTGTCAAGATGAAAACCGACATGGAGATTTCTTTAAAGCGTTGCTGCGATCGCAACCAAAATTATGGGATAACTGGAAAGCAAGGTTGTGGATACGTTTCTTTTTGCTGACGGTGTTTGTTACCCACACAATTACAGTATTTGAACGCGCCAGCTTTTACGAATCCATTGGTATTCATCCACGCAAGTATAATAACCAAGTGATTGCAGAGACAAACAACACCGCTTCTAGAGCCTTTCCCATCATATTAGATACCAGCCACCCGGCGTTTTTCTGGCGTTTAGAGCAGTGTTACCAGAATAATCAGAAACTCACAGCGATTAACAATAGCGATCGCTCTAAGTTTGTCAAGTTTTGGCAAAAATTACCAGTCATTACCGCTATCATCTGGCATATGTTGCGGATTTATCTCGTCAAACCCATAGATGCGGAGTTAACACGGGAGACTGTGCGATAAAAGATGAGGCAATAAGGTTCGGATAAGATAAAACATTGACGTTTAAATCCTGTAGAGACGCGATGAATCGGGTCTCTACAACCCCAAAATCATCATCAGGAAATAAGGGACTTCCAAATAAAAAAATATCCCAGTATGTATTGTGGGGTGGACATCTTGTCCGCCCAGTTTATGTGGCGGGCAAGATGCCCGCCCCACAAGATGGAATAATTTATTTCTTGGAAATCCCTAAAGAAACAGGGCAGGCAAGATGCCTACCCCACGTAACAATTCAAAATTCAAAATGAAGTATTAACAACATCTTTCCCATGCCCAATGCCCCATGCCCCATGCCCTATGCTACCTATTTTGCAATTTGCGAGAAGCGAGATATTGATACATTTGCCAACGGGTATTGACATCGGCTTGGGCTTCTTCAAATAAGTGCTTGGCTGTTTCTGGGTGACTCTTGGTTAACATCTTGAAGCGATTTTCTGAGTTCATGTATTCTTCAATTGGTAACTTGGGAGTGCGAGAGTCAAGCTGGAGTGGGTTTTCTCCTTGCTTAATGCGGTCTGGGTTATACCGATATAGCAACCATTCGCCGGATTCGACGGCGGCTTTTTGATGGTGTAAGCCTGTAGTCATGTCGATACCGTGGGCGATGCAATGGCTGTAGGCAAGAATGATTGATGGCCCTTCGTAGGCTTCGGCTTCGAGGAAGGCTTTAAGGGTGTGTTCGTCTCTTGCGCCTAGAGCAACGCTGGCAATATAAACGTTACCGTAAGTCATGGCCATTAAGCCTAAGTCTTTTTTGGCTGCGGCTTTACCACCAGAGGCAAATTTTGCGATCGCAGCTCTGGGTGTGGCTTTGGAGTTTTGTCCGCCAGTATTAGAATAAACTTCTGTGTCCAGAATCAAAATGTTGACGTTGCGTCCGCTAGCGATGACGTGATCTAAGCCGCCAAAGCCGATGTCATAGCCCCAACCATCACCGCCGATAATCCAAACGCTCTTTCTGACTAAATAATCGGCAACGAATTTCAGCGATTTCAGATTCCGCGCGATCGCGTCTTCTTCATTGAAAGCGGCGGGAAACTCCATCCCCTTGTGGGTGGAGAGGGATAGCTGCCCCGCCGCTTGGGGCATAGGGCATAGGGCATTGGTATCTTCTTTCCCATGCCCCATGCCCAATTCCCAATGCCCAAAAACTCCATCCCCTTGTGAGTGGAGTTTTTCATCTTCTCCGGCTGGGGTTTGGGCTGCAAGTAGTTCATCTACCCGTTGTTTGAGTAGGGCGACGCGTTCGCGCTGTTCGACTATATCAGCTTCGTCTTTTTGCCGAGCGTTGACAATACTACTAGTGAGATTATCGCCTAGTTGTGGTGTCAGTTGTTTGACTAATTCCGTGGCAAATTCTGCCTGTTTATCTAGCGAAATGCGGAAACCCATGCCAAATTCGGCGTTATCTTCAAATAGCGAGTTACACCAAGCCGGGCCTCGTCCTTCGGCGTTCGTTGTCCAAGGGGTAGTGGGTAAGTTACCACCGTAAATCGAAGAACAACCTGTGGCGTTAGCCACAATCATGCGATCGCCAAATAATTGGGTAGCTAATTTGACATAAGCTGTTTCGCCACAACCAGCACAAGCACCGGAGAACTCAAATAAGGGTTCTTGCATTTGCTGCTGGTTAATATGGGAGACTTTCAGGTGCAGTCTGTCGGGATTGGGGAGACTTAAGAAGAAATCCCAATTTTCTCGTTCTGCATCTCGTAATGGCAATTGCGCTGCCATGTTCAGGGCTTTGCGGTTTGGTTCTGCTTTATTCTTAGCTGGGCAAATATCTACGCAAACACCGCAACCTGTACAATCTTCTGGTGCTACTTGGAGAGTATATTGCAAGCCATGCCAATCGCGGTCTTTGGGATTGGTACTCTTGAAGGTTGGCGGGGCATTGGTTAACAGTTCGGGTTCGTAAACTTTACCACGAATCGCACTATGGGGGCAGACCATGATGCACTTAGCGCACTGGACGCAGACATCTTCATCCCAAACCGGAATGTCTTTAGCAATGTTGCGTTTTTCCCATTTTGCCGTACCAGTAGGATATGTACCATCGGCTGGTAAAGCACTCACAGGTAAATCATCCCCTGCACGGGCAATCATTTTACCCAAAACATCATGGACAAATGCAGGTGCTTTATCAGAGATGGGGTATGGGGGACTGGGGATTGGGGACTGGGATTGTTCTGTGGGAATTATATTCAGTTCATACAAGTTATCTAATGCCATATCAACGGCGTTGATATTCTTTTGGACAACTTCGTCGCCCTTCTTACCATAAGTCTTGCGAATCGCCTTTTTAATGGCTGCGATCGCTTCGTCTTTGGGTAATACACCCGATAAGGCAAAGAAACAAACTTGCATTACCGTGTTAATATGTCCAGCCATCCCCGCAGCACGAGCAACTTGATAACCATTAATTACATAAACTTTCAGTTGCTTTTGAATAATTTGCTCTTGGACAAACAGTGGTAAATGCTGCCAAACTTCTTCTTGAGAGTAGAGCGAATTAATCAAGAATGTGCCGCCAGGGACAATATCTTGCAGCATGGAGAATTTATCAATGAAATCCCATTGATGACAAGCAAGAAAGTTAGCTTTGGTAATTAAATATGTCGAGTGAATTGGTTGCGGCCCAAAGCGCAGGTGAGAAACTGTAACAGAACCAGATTTTTTAGAATCGTAAACGAAATAACCTTGAGCGTAATTGTTTGTTTCTTCTCCAATAATTTTGATGGAGTTTTTGTTAGCACCTACAGTACCGTCTGCGCCTAAACCATAAAAAATAGCTCTAACTATATTGTCTGCTTCAATATTAAAATCATGGTCATACTCTAAGCTGGTGTGGCTGACATCATCGTTGATCCCCACGGTGAAATGATTTTTTGGTTCAGCTAGAGCCAGGTTATCAAACACAGCTTTAATCATCGCTGGTGTGAATTCTTTGGATGATAATCCATAGCGACCACCAACAATCGATTTTAGATTTGGGATTTTAGATTTTGGATTGCTTTGTTGGATAGCGGCGACAACATCTAAATACAGTGGTTCGCCAGATGCACCGGGTTCTTTAGTACGGTCTAAAACGGCAATGTTACGGGTGGTTACGGGTAAAGCTTCGACAAATCTAGTAGTATCAAATGGGCGATACAATCTAACTTTTAATACCCCAACTTTCTCACCTAAACTAGTTAAATAATCTACAGTTTCATGAACTGCTTCACAACCGGAACCCATGAGGACAATTACTCTTTCAGCTTCGGGATCGCCGTGATAATCAAAGAGTTTATATTGTCGTCCAGTCAGTTTGGCAAATTCATCCATCGCCTTTTGGGTGATGTCTGGACAAGCTAAATAATAAGGGTTAACGGTTTCGCGGCTTTGGAAGTAAACATCAGGGTTTTGGGCTGTACCGCGTAACACAGGCCTATCGGGAGTCATCGCCCGCGCCCGATGAGCAAAGATGAATTCTTCGGGGATGTGCGATCGCAAATCTTCGTGAGATAATGTTTCAACTTTGTCTACTTCGTGAGAGGTGCGGAAGCCATCAAAAAAGTGTAAGAAAGGGATACGAGATTCTAAAGTTGCACGTGTAGAGATTGCCGCAAAATCATAAGCTTCTTGTACTGATGCCGAACACAGCATCGCAAAACCTGTGGCACGCGCTGCCATCACATCACTATGATCACCGAAAATAGATAGACCTTGAGTAGCTAGCGATCGCGCTGAAACATGAAATACTGTAGGTGTTAATTCCCCAGCAATTTTGTACATATTGGGGATCATTAACAACAATCCCTGAGATGCGGTAAATGTCGTTGTTAGCGAACCTGTTTGTAAAGCACCATGTACTGCACCTGCAACGCCAGCTTCACTCTGCATCTCCACAACTGTAGGTACAGTTCCCCAGATGTTAGGTTTACCTTCGCTAGCCCATGTATCCGACCACTCAGCCATGTTAGAAGAAGGCGTAATCGGGTAAATAGCAATGACTTCATTTACGCGATAAGCCACTTGGGCCACAGCTTCATTGCCATCAATAGTGGCAAATATTTTTGTCTTCATAATTGGTTTAACCTTTACCAGTTTGCGATCGCTATCAAAGCCTTGACCTTCACTGCGCTGAAACTACAAATGTAAAATTCAACAAACAAGAAGGGTAGCAAAACAGCGAACTTGATTTTTTCAATTCACTGATGCACAGGTAGCCTTTCTAGCTGCTGCACTTTGAAGTTAACAGCAAAGGTTGAGGAACTTGTGAGGAAGATATTTCAAAACTGGGAGAGTCATCTCAGTAAATTTCACGAGAACATCAAGCTTGTGTCGCAGCCGATGGACTAAATGCGATCAAACCTGATTTCTTCGGTATATATACTATGTCTACCAATCAATCCGCTTCTATCAATTTTGTCTCTCAAAATCGATAGAAGCGGATTAGCAAGCTTCATCTGCAAAATGATTCCGGCTAGTTGTTCTTTTAAGCGAGAAATTAAATTCTGCGATGGCTTCGCCAAAGCCTTCGGCTAACGCACTTGTAAACTCAACCCTGTCTATGAACAGTTTGTTGAGCTACGTTTCCGCGCTTTCAGTTATTTGGCTGATGAGCTTGGTGAAGATGTGACAATTTACTGTTAACCTCAAAAATAGGTTTGTATCCTTATTTTTTGTTCAATCATCTAAGTCAGTTAAAAATTCTTGCCTTTGTTGAATATATCTACTCAGTTCAACTCGATTCAGTGGTACCACTATTGCGCTGCGTCGGATAGGCCGTAAAAGCATATCCAGAGTGCAAGATGAGCTGCTAGCTTTTCTATAAACGCAAGCAAAACTAATTCCAGGTATGCGAAAGTAATCGCCAATGCGTAGTTGTTGAAAAATCATAGTAGCTTTAGCGTCTCTCAAAAAATTAATGATTATATAAAGTCTTAAAGATTACCAATAGTCAATACCGTTATCCTACATTTACCCAGTTCTGTCGATAGTTAGATCAGCATCTAATTTTATGGCAACCATAGAACTCCTTGTGTATTAGAGTTTTTGATGTTGAATTTTAAATTGCTTATATATTTCAGGCTTTTTAGTTAGCTGCTCTTAACTAGTCAGCAAAAGCCTGTTTGGGACAGTCATTGACCATCTCCTAATGAGTAGCCTCCTTACTTGCCTGAGTTAGCTCTCCCGGCAAGAAAAAGCAATATGTGCTAGAATTGTACCAAAATATGGCAATTATTCAAGAGTAATTTGGAATAATTTTGCATTTTGTCAAGAACAAGGGCTAAAATCTGCGATTTTTGGAGTTTTTTAGGTTATGACAACCTCACAGGAGAGGATTATCCCGACAGATCTGCGGAACGAGATGTCCCGGTCTTATCTGGAATACGCCATGAGTGTGATTGTGGGTCGGGCGCTACCAGATGCCAGGGATGGTCTGAAACCTGTGCATCGTCGCATCCTCTACGCAATGCACGAGCTAGGTTTGACGCACGATCGCCCGTTTCGTAAATGCGCCCGTGTAGTTGGGGAAGTTTTGGGTAAATATCATCCCCACGGTGATACGGCGGTGTATGATGCGTTGGTGCGGATGGCACAGGATTTTTCCATGCGATCGCCCTTAATTAACGGGCATGGTAACTTTGGTTCTGTAGACAACGATCCGCCAGCCGCAATGCGATACACAGAATGTCGCTTGCAAGCTTTAACTGGCACAGCTTTACTCCATGACATTGAGTCCGAAACCGTAGATTTTATTGATAACTTCGACGGTTCCCAACAAGAACCCACAGTTCTACCAGCACGTATTCCCCAGTTACTATTAAATGGTTCCTCGGGGATTGCTGTGGGGATGGCGACTAATATCCCACCGCACAATTTGGGCGAATTGATTGATGGATTAGTAGCATTGATTCACAATCCAGAGATCACCAATCTGCAGTTAATGCAGCATATCCCCGGCCCCGACTTTCCCACAGGGGCACAGGTGTTAGGAACAGCAGCAATTAAAGAAGCTTACACCACCGGGCGCGGTTCCATTACCATGCGCGGTGTAGCTAACATCGAAACTATTGAGCAACGGGGAAGACCAGAAAGAGAAGCAATTATCATCACCGAATTGCCTTATCAAACCAACAAAGCCGCATTAATTGAAAAAATCGCCGAGTTGGTCAATGACAAACGCATTGAGGGAATTGCAGATATCCGAGATGAAAGCGATCGCGATGGGATGCGAATCGTCATCGAACTGAAGCGCGATGCTTATCCCAGAGTAGTACTGAATAACCTCTACAAGCAAACCCCACTGCAAGCCAACTTTGGGGCGAATATGCTGGCGTTGGTGAATGGGGAACCCCAAACCCTGACACTCAAGCAGTTCTTAGAAGTATTCCTCGATTTCCGCATCGAATCAATAAATCGCCGCACCAGGTATGAACTGCGGAAAGCGGAAGAACGCGACCATATCTTACAAGGCTTATTAATTGCTCTAGCGCATTTAGATGCCATTATTAACTTAATTCGCCATGCATCTGATGCGCCCACAGCCAAAGGTGAACTAATTACCACCTATGGGCTATCGGAAGTCCAAGCCGATGCAATTTTACAAATGCAACTGCGGCGGTTAACAGCCCTAGAAGCAGATAAAATTCGCCAAGAACACGAAGATTTACAAGCGCAAATTGCCGACCTGCAAGATATTTTGGCACGCCGGGAAAGAGTGCTGTCAATCATTGAAGACGAAATTTCACAAATTAAAACCAGCTTTTCCACACCCCGACGCACAGTCATTACCCATGCAGAGGGAGAAATCGATGACCTTGACTTGATCGCCAATGAAAAAGTGATCATTTTGCTGACAGAGCAAGGTTACATCAAACGGATGCCAGTTAATACCTTTGAAGCCCAAAGCCGTGCTACCAGAGGGAAAGCCGCAGCCAAAGTAAAAGATGATGACACCATCGAACATTTCTTAACTTGCTGCGATCACGACAGCGTTTTATTCTTTAGCGATCGCGGTGTCGTTTACTGTCTAAAAACTTATCAAATTCCTGTGGGTTCTCGTACCAGCCGGGGTACGCCAATTGTGCAACTGTTACCAATTCCCAAGGAAGAGAAAATCACCTCCGTTGTCCCAGTTGATGAATTTACCAGTGAAGAATTCTTGGTGATGCTGACCAAAGGTGGCAATATCAAGAAAACCGAATTGGCAGCATTTAGTAACATCCGGGCTAACGGCTTAATCGCCATTTCCTTAGAAGAAGGCGATCAACTGCGCTGGGTACGTCGCGCTAGGGTAGAAGATAGCGTGATTGTCGGTTCTCGTCATGGGATGGCGATTCACTTTAGATGTAACCACGAACAATTGCGTCCTTTGGGTAGGGCGACTCGTGGTGTGAAATCGATGAAACTCAAACCAGGTGACGAACTGGTGGGTATGGATATCCTGCCAGCAGCCATTTTGGATACCTTGAGTGCAGACGCTGAAACCGAAGCTGAAATCGAAGAAATCATCGAAACCGAAGAAATCGAAACCGAAGAAGCCATAGAAGTAACAACTAACACTAGTCCTGGCCCTTGGGTGTTGGTAATTACAATGGGTGGATATGGCAAACGCGTACCTGTAGCCCAATTCCGCTTGCAAAATCGGGCAGGTCAAGGTTTAATGGCAACCAAATTCAAAAACCGCAAAACTAAAGACCAATTAGCCACCTTACAGATTGTCAACAGCGATGATGAAATCATGATGGTTACCAATCGCGGTATTATTATTCGTCAAGCTGTCAATGCCATTTCTGTACAATCGCGATCGGCAACAGGCGTAAGAGTACAGCGCTTAGACGAAGATGATGCCATTAACGGAGTAGCGATAGTTCCTCCCGACAGTGGTGAAACAGGCGAATTAGAAGAGGCAGAATAAAGGATGACATATTGGATAAACTTGCACAAGAGTTTATCCAAATGTTAATCAATTTTGACTTATGTACTAAGTTAAAAACACAGACTATACCAAATCAATAGTTGTAATACCAATTTAAACAAAGAATGCGACAGATTGTAGGGGCAAGGCACTGCCTTGACCTCTAGAATATATTGATGTGTCGCAAACATTATTTGATTTGGTATAAGCTATAAAACCGCTTGGATGATGTGGCAGCAAGGTAAACTTAATGCTGAACAACTACCAAGCGGTACTAATAACAATTTGAAAAAAGAATGCGACAGATTGTAGGGGCAAGGCACACCGCACCTGTGTCAACTTAATGTGAAACCCTCTTGGTTGCAAGGTTTTTGCCCTCACCCCCAACCCCTCTCCCACCAGGAGCTACGGTGTACACACAAGTCGTGAAATTCCACCTGAAGCTTGGTTTTGCCCTTTAACTCTGGGCTGTTGGAACGCTCCCGAAGCCTGTCCGCAGCGAGGAGGAACGACGAAGCAATCGCAAAAACTACGGGATTATGCGATTACTTCGCTCCGCTATCGCTGCGCTCGTAATGACAATTTAAGGGGTCTATAACGCCTGAAACCCTTACAGCTACCACTTGTGTGTACACCGTAGCCCACCAGGAGAGGGGAGCAAGAGATTTAATTCCCCTTCTCCTGCGGGAGAAGGGGTTAGGGGATGAGGGCGAGGGTTTTTGTACAACGCCCGCCCTATATAGCTTTAAGCTTAAGTTGACACCAATGGGCACACCGTGCCCTCTAGAATATATTGATGTTTCACAAACATTATTTGATTTAGTAACACTGATTAAAGAAGCCAGAAGAATTGGGGGATTCTCCCCCAAACCCCCGATTGGGTGACGGTTGCGTCCCCCAAACCCCCTCCAAAAAAAATTATTGTTCGGTTTTTTTGTTGAGTAATACCAATTTGAAAAAAGAATGCGACAGATTGTAGAGGCACGGCACGCCGTTCCCTCTAGAATATATTGATGTGTCGTTAAAAATTTTGAAATTATTGGGGAGGCAACAAAGAGATTATCTCCCGAAATCCGAGCAGCTTATCCAGATATCTCTTGGCAGCAAGTAGCTGGTTTTAGAGATGTGCTGATTCATGATTATTTAAAAGTAAATTTAAATCGAATTTGAGGCGTGATTGAGCAGAATTTGCCTCAATTAAAGGCAACTGTTGAGGTGATTTTGCAAGAATTGGGGTAATTGTGAAATATCAAACAAAAAAGCTGTTTTCATCCTTTAGCCTTTACACTTTAGCCTTGATCAGTGGGGTATTGATGGGGCTGACTGTGGCCCCTGTGGGCGCATGGTTCTTAGCTTGGATAGCCCTTGCTCCTCTCTGGGTTTTAATTAATAAAGAAAATACGCAATTAGCAGGTAAAAGGCGAAAATTTCTCCTTTTACCTTTATTTTGGGGTATTGGCTATCACGGATTAGCTTTATTCTGGATTACCGGCATTCATCCGATGGATTGGTTGGGTGTTCCTTGGTTAGCAAGCTTGGCAATTACCACCTTCTGTTTAACCTTCGTTACCCTTTGGGGGGCAGCAATAGTAGTTGTGTGGGCGGCTTTGATGGTGCGTTTTGCAGGTAAGAAACCGCTTTTACGTGTGCTGATTGGCACAGCTATTTGGTGCGCTTTAGAAGGAATTTGGAGTGCTGGCGATTTGTGGTGGAGTTCGCTTTCTTACACCCAAAGTCCGCATAATTTAGTAATTTTACATCTGGGGCAACTAGCTGGGCCGAGTGCTGTGACAGCCGCAATTGTCGCCGTGAATGGTTTAATTGCTGAGACGTGGATGCACCGTAAAGACAAGAAGATTTACGCGAATAAATATTTAGCGATCGCAATTGGATTATTCATTACCCTACACATAATTGGTTTTAGCTTATACAGCATTCCCCTGAGTAAACCAGCAGACAAGGCTTTAAAAGTCGGGATTGTGCAGGGTAATATTCCCAACATTATTAAACTTAAACCCGAAGGATTGCGAAGAGCGATCGCAGGTTACACCAATGGCTATTTAACTTTAGCAGACCAGGGTGTGGATGCTGTCCTAACTCCAGAAGGGGCTTTACCGTTTTTTCAGCGTGACTTAGGCACAACTCCCATCATCTCCGCTATCAAGGAAAAAGGCGTGGTAGCTTGGATTGGCGCTTTTGGCGAACAAGGACGCAGCTATACCAATAGTCTATTTACCTACACAGGTAATGGTGAAGTTGTTAGCCGCTACGACAAAACCAAACTCGTACCACTGGGTGAATATATCCCCTTTGAAGAGATTTTAGGTAAACTGATTCAGCGTTTATCACCATTGGACGAACATCAAGTGCATGGTTCACCCAATCAAATATTTGATACACCATTTGGGCGTGCGATCGCAGGCATTTGTTACGACTCCGCTTTTTCTGCTCAATTTCGCCGTCAAGCGGCTGCAGGTGGGCAATTTATCCTGAGTTCCTCCAACGATGCCCATTACACTGCTGCGATGCCATTCCAGCACCATGCACAGGATATCATGCGGGCGATTGAAACCGATAGATGGTCTGTACGGGCGACAAATACAGGATATTCAGGGTTTATCGACCCTCATGGTAAAACCTTGTGGATTTCTGGCTATAATACCTACGAAATTCACGCCGAAACGATATATAAACGGCAAACAGAAACTTTATATGTGCGTTGGGGTGATTGGTTGACACCTGTATTACTAATATCCAGTGGCGCAGCTTGGTTAGTGAATTGGAAAATGCAGCGCGCAACTGAAGAGTAAATTATTCACATTTAGCAGCTTTGGTGCGTTGCGCTACGCGACAACACACCCTACTCTTGTCATGAGAACTGCAGTTTTAACTACAAAATTATCTGCTTATTTGTTATATGCAGCTTCAACTTATATTGCTTAGTTTAGCAACTGGTCATCGCCATTACAAATTGAAATTTTGATTTAGTGTAAAAAGCAATATTAGCAGCAATAAATGCTGCTCAATGATGACAAAATAAATAGGGGATGTCTACTAAAGTTTTTTATAAAAATTGAAAAACTCAATTTTTATAATTCTGTTTGAAACTATATTTGGAGATGTAATTTATCGCTGGATTGGGTTAACAAAGTTAAACAAAAATTTACTGTTAAAGAAGTAGGTCATCAGTGTGGAACTTGTCGCTTTGGAGAAGACCCTAAAACTTCAGTACTAGATATTAATTGCCGCACCCATGATATTGATAATCTCTATGTGGTTGACGGCAGCTTTTTCCCTTCTAGTGCTGCGGTTAATCCATCGTTGACTATTATTGCTAATGCTTTGCGAGTTGGAGAGCATTTGTTAGCAAGAATGAGTTAAAGGGGAATGGGGAACTCGGGGCCCCCTCTGGGGATAAGGGGTAATGGGGAAAGGGGAAAAGGGAAAGGGATTAGTATTGTGCTAGTGTGCCTAATTTTAACAAAAGTATTTAGGTAGAGGGTTTAGCAATGCTCACCTGTATCAACTTAATGTGAAACCCGCTCTTGTGCAAGGTTTTTGCCCTCACCCCCAACCCCTCTCCCACCAAGAGCAAGAGATTTAATTCCCCTTCTCCTGCGGGAGAAGGGGTTAGGGGATGAGGGCGCGAGGTATTTGTACAACGCCCACCCTATATAGCTTTTAGCTTAAGTTGACACCTTAGCTTAAGTTGACACCAATGAGCAATGCTAAACCCCTAAGAAAAATCTACCTGTGTCAGGATTTGTGTGAATTGGTATTACACAGCAACACCAGATTTTTTAGCCGGAAGTTGCTAATTAACCATCACCTTTTCCTTGTTTGATAAAGCAACTAGCTGATAGAGCTTTTCTTCAAACTTCTCCTGGCAAACTGACCAATCAAAGTCTAATATCGAAGGGCGAGCGTTTTGAGTCATTGCTGTTTTCAGTTCGGGATTTTCTAAAATAGCAATGATTTTTTGGGCGAAATCTGCTGGGTTGTTGGGTTCAGCCAGGAAGCCGTTATGTCCGGGAATCACTTGTTCTGCGGTTGAGGGTGCTAAAGCTGCAACTACAGGAGTTCCGGAAGCTAGCGCTTCGTTATTAGTGGTGCAAAAGTTTTCGGTGACGGAGGGGTTAACAAAAACATCGGCTCTAGCAAACCAACCTAAAAGTTCTGTCCCGTGAGATTCTCCCCAAATCGTAATTCCCGATTTAAACTTTTGGGCGCGTTTTTTGATTTGCTCATCTAAGGGGCCGCTACCAACGATAACTAAATGTACATCGGGAATTTTGGCAGCAATGTGAGGGAATGCATCTATTAATTGGGTAACATTCTTTTCGGCGGTAATGCGTCCAACAAAGAGGATGGTTGGTCTGCGATCGCCTGGTATGGGATCATAACAAATATTACGAGGATGGAATTTTTCGCAATTAATACCTTGATAGGGCAAGTATTCCCCGCGTTGACATTGTAATTTCTGGTATTTAGTTAGCTGTTCCCGCGAGGAAAATACATTGACGGTGTAAGCATCGCTGACTTGCTTAACTATTAAGGGAATAATTGGACGCAGTAAGCTAAAGAAGAAGCTACCTAAGTAATATTTGATATAGGCAACGATATCTGTATGGAAAACTGAGATAATCGGAGTCTTTGTTTGCTTGGCATATTTAACTCCTACAGCACGACCGTACCCTTGCAAGAAAACTGAGTAAGCTCCTCTCATTTGGGCTGATTCTTCAACAACGATAATATCGGGTTGAAAGTTCAACAGTAATTTAGTATCACTCCAATGTTTGTAACTTAATGGTTGAGGTAGAGACTTATAGAAAATCAGTGGTTGAGTAGGAAATGCATAGGAAGAAAAGTTAGGAAATTTCTGTAACTCTTCTAATCCTGGCATCGGACGATTCCCAACTTGTTTGGGGTATTTATCATTAAATTCGGGATGGATGAGAAATACTTCATGTCCCTGCTCTAATAACCAACGAACTCGCTGATGTACTGCTACTGAAACCCCTGTAAGGAAGGGAGCATACAATCCTGTAAAGAGAGCAATCCGCAGAGGTTGGTTTGTCATAATAAAGGAGATATTTCATGAAAAAGCTGGTTTTGGTTTTAGGATTTACGCAGCAGAAATTTCATGAGAATGGGCATGGGGCATTGGGCATGGGGCATTGGTAATGAGTAATGAGTAATGAGTAATGAGTAATGAGTAATGAGTAATGAGTAATTGGAATATCTCCCAGTTCCCAGTTCCCAGTTCCCAATCCCCAATCCCCATTACCCCTTATCCCCAGAGGGGGCCCCGAGTTCCCCAGTCCCCAATCCCCATTACCCCTTATCCCCAGAGGGGGCCCCGAGTTCCCCAATCCCCAGTCCACAGTCAACCGTCAACCGTCAACAATCAACAATCACCTAAAGAGAAAGTTTGCGATCGCTTGGTTGGTCTACGATTTTATAAGGGCGATAGTCGAGGAGGCGAATGTTCCAAGGGCCTTTGATATCGTAGGTGATGCCGCGCCACTTGACTTTTGACATCCACACAGAGAGAAACATGGCACAACCATAAACCCACTGGGTAAAGGGAATCCCAATGAAAATTTTGAAGATGGTTGCTGGTGCGAGTTTTGTTATCGGTTCACCATGACGGTGCAGGACTTGCTGTATCTCTTTTTCTAAAACAATTACCAGCAAGAGAAGTCCCAACATATAGCCAATGTAACAACTCAAGCAGAAAACTGCAGTGTTCCATTGTTGGGTAAATAATGCTGCTACGAACAATACAATCAGCAGAGTTGGCAATAATATAGTCAAAATCGTGTCGCCAACTACAGCTAACCACCAGGGATGATACAGCCTCGAAGATATTAATTGACGCTGTAGCCAGTATCTTAAGCTGGGTAAATCTGATTCTTCCCGATTTAGCATCAATAAGGAAGGTACAAATTTTACCCGTAATTTATTTTTGCCTAAGACACTACGCATCATAGTATCTTCGCCAAATGCCTTACTCCACTTATCTAAAAGCCCTGTTTGACGCAGTACTTCCGTTTTGACAGCGAGAGTTCCACCCCAAGGAATGCCATATAAATACATCTGCACAACTGCAGATACATTCCAGATGTAGCGCACTAAAGAACCCCAATATTTACCTGTAGGTAAGTACCAACGGTTACCAGTTGTTGCGCCAATATGGGGATTATTTAAAGGGCTGACTAATTCCCGCAGCCAATTAGGATGAACGATGGTATCAGCATCGACTAAAGCAACTACCTGATAGGAATCATCTAAATCTGACGCTGCTTGCAGTAGAGAACTGCACTTCAGGCTACAGTTTTTGCGAATAATTCTCAAAGGGCTAATTTCAACATTAGTTGCTTTTAGCTCTTGGATAGTATCAGTCGCAATTTTCCAAGCTGGATCTTCTTGACGATCAACAATCAGCTTTAAATCATACTGGGGATAGTTCTGATTTAATAAAGCACGCAAACAATTAGGCAGAAAAGGATCTGCACCCCGCAAACAAAGAACGATCGCAGTTTTGGGTAACTTGTCATCTGGCAATAATTTCCCCTGATTAGAACGCAAATTCCACAAGAAAACAAGAATCAAAAATACCTGAATGGCCAGCCATCCCAGTACAATCTGAGACAACAATCTCGCCAAATCGTTCATGTTTGCTCACCTAGAAGATTCCATGAAAGTGCTGTTTTAGGATTTACGCAGCAAAGATTTCTGGAAAATTCTTAATGCAATGGGCATGGGGCATGGGGCATGGGAAATTCGTAATTCGTAATTCGTAATTCGTAATTCGTAATTCGTAATTCGTAATTCGTAATTCGTAATTGGAATTTCTCTCCCTCATCTCCCTCATCTCCCTCATCTCCCAGTCCCCAATCCCCATTACCCCTTATCCCCAGAGGGGGCCCCGAGTTCCCCAATCCCCAATCCCCAGTCCCCAGTCCCCAATCCCCAATCCCTCACCGATACTTCCGATACTCTACTAACCGAATATTCCAAGGGCCGGAAATGCGGTAGGTGATACCACGCCAGTTCATTGTAGACATTCTCAAAGAAGACAACATTCCTAACCCATAAAGCCATTGAGTTAGGGGAATGCCGATGAGGAGTTTGATGATGGTGGGAAATGAAATTGGTGTTGGTTTTTGATGGCGATCGCGAATTATTTGCTGGACTCCATGCTCTAAAATCAGCATGAGCCAAAGTAATCCAAAGGTATAGCTGCTATAACACGCCAGCAAAAAGACGAAATCATCCCATTGCGAAGTAAATAATGCCCATAGCAAACACATCAAGACTAAAGTCGGTTGCAAGATGCTGGAAAACGTATCACCAAAAATCGCTGAGGGTTGAGGATGATAAAGCCGAGAAAAAGTGAGTTGACGCTCAATCTGGTTTCTTAAGGTGGGTAAATCGCATTCTTCCTGATTGAGCATCAATAAAGAAGGTACAAATTTTACCTGCAGCCTATGTTTTCCCAAGACGCTACGAATCATGATGTCTTCGCATACAGCACGACTCCATTTATCGAGTAGTCCTGTTTTTTGAATGACTTCGGTTTTAATCGCTAAAGTCCCACCCCAAGGTATGCCAAACAGATACATCTGTATAACTAAGGAGACGTTAGCTATATAAGGTACTAAAGACCACCAGTGTTTACCTGTGGGTACATACCAACGATTACCTGTGGTTGCTCCTACCTTAGGATGGGATAAGGGGTTAACTAATTCGCGCAGCCAATTAGGATGAACGACAGTATGGCTATCCACTAAAGCGACTACTTTATAGGAATTGTCTAATTCTGAGACTGCTTGGACTAGAGAACTACACTTGAGACTAGAATTGTTGTTTATTGCTCGCAATGCGCTAATTTCAACATTAACTGCGCCTAGTTCTTGGATGGTGTCAACAGCAATGTTCCAAGCTGGGTCTTCTTGATGATCGACAACAACCTTTAAATCATAGTTGGGGTAGTTCTGTTTGAGTAAAGCACGCAAACATTGTCTCAGATATGGATCTGCTCCACGTAGACAGAGAATCACCGCTGTTTTGGGTAACTGGTCATCTGGTAACAAGTTCTTCTGGCTTGGATTCAGAGACACCAAAAACACCAGGGTTAAACATACCTGAATTGCCAGCCAACCCAACAACGAGTTACACAGAAATTTGACCAAATCTGGCATTAATTATAAAGCCTCCTCAAGAAGCGGTGATGAGCCATATCAATTTGTAGTTCGTAATTCGTAATTACAAATTTTGTAGGGTGCGTTACGCCTTCGGCGTAACGCACCGTGAATTGCTTAAGTGGGGTTTAGATCCCCGACTTCTTCAAGAAGTCGGGGATCTGCTGGGTAGTTTGTCCTCAGGTGGTGCGTTGCGCTGCGCGACAACACACCCTACAATTCCCCAACTTCAGCTTTTTTAGGGGTCAAGGGAATATTTGACTGTGATGTTGACGGTGGTGTTTTTGTTGACTGCAAAACTAGCATCGCGGAATTTGGGTGTTCCAGTTTGGATGGAGACTGTAGGGTTGTTGGAAATACCAAATCCTTCAGTGGGAATACCGAAAAAATCTTTATTGACTTTGCGATCGCCATTTTGATCGTCAACGATGGCGACAGCGTAATTTCCAGGCTTTAAGCCGGAAAATTGGTGTTTTAAGGTGCTACCTGTAATTTTTTTACAAACACCTTGTAATACATTGGAAGTATTGGAGGGAAATCCTTTCTCTTTGTCTTGAGAATAAACTCCGATACAAATTTGTCCCTTTTGGTGTTTGATACCATTGACTACGACAGTCAGGGTTTGCGCTGGTGCAGCATTCACAAGCTGAATGGAGGTGAGGCTGGCGAAAGTTGCGATCGCTAAGGCTGTAATTTTAGATAGTTTTAACATCATGTATGAGTCTCCTCAAATGGTATGATTGGGAAGTAATTAACCGCCGCTCAAAACTGACAAACGTTGATAAAAGTTTTGGCGGTTTTTCCACAGAGTTTGAGCAGCTAGCTGTAAGTCTTTAAGCAATAAATATTCAGTTCCCTGTAAACGTTTTGGCATCCCGAGCAAGCAAGATAATTTTTCCTGCCAATTTAAAGGCGACTTCCAAATTGATAGCAAAACTTCCCCTAAAATTCTCCAATGTGGGAAGATAATTTTCCCCGCATTTGCTGTATCGAACCACACAGCATAACCATAAAAATCTGGTAACTCGCTGAGTAATTCTTTTTGATTATTGCTGTTAGCCAATAGGTAGTTTGGTAAAAACATACTCATTGATTGTTGGGGATGGCTACGAGCAAAAAAGAGATATTCGGGAATTTCATAAAACCGACCAAGTAAAGCCAACCTTAATAAAAAAATTGCATCTGCGGCTCCACAGCCAATAATATATGGGGATTTCCTGATAGCATCGGCGCGAATTACACCATATATTTGATAACAGTAATGCTTGGTCAGCAACTCTTGAAAACGTTCTTGGGGTTTTGATGAATCAGTTTTAAATTTAATGTCGTAGGTTTGGATAAATTTTCCCTGTTCATCAATGTAAGATGTATGGGCATGACACAAAACTACTGTGGGGTCTTGGTCAAGTATTTCTATACATTTTTGGATAAAATCTGGGGCGTGTAAATCGTCATAGGCTACCCATTTAAAATATTCGCCTGTAGACAATTCAAAAGCACGATTAAAGTTACGAGCGCAACCGATATTTGTGGCGTTACGGTAATAGCGAATACGGTTATCTTTAGCAGCATACTCTCTACAAATTTCTTCTGTTTTATCTGTAGAGGCGTTATCAGAAATAATTAATTCAAAATCTTGGAATGTTTGATTCAAAATACAATCTATAGACTCACGGATAAATTTCTCGCCGTTGTATACAGGTAGTCCAATGCTTAAGCGCCGCAGAGAATTACTCATAAGTTTTGGTAGTGCTGAATGCTGAGTCCTGAAGGCTCAGGACTCAGCACTGTTAGACTATTTCATTAGGTTTTGTAGGTCTGTTTTTTCTAGCCATTCTTTGGTAATTTGTAAGCCCTTTTCCAAATCAATTTTTGGTGCATAATTTAAAAGGCTTTGAGCTTTTTCAATTGAACAAGCATAGGGACGAGTCATAAAATCTATAGACTCTGGAAGAATATCGGCTTTTTTACGAAATAACTTTTGTCCTTGAGCGCGCAATTTCAAAAATAATTTGATTTCGTCTTTACCAATAGACATGGGTTCTGGTGAACCAGATATTGCTGCTAAACGGGTAAAATACTCTTTCCAGGAAGTGTTTTCTCCGTCGGTGATATTGAAGATTTCGCCGTAGGTTTCTTTTTCGATAGCTAGAAAAATAGCATCAATCAAATTATCAACATAGACATGATTGATTACTCCATGCTCATCATTAGCATAGGCGAATAATTTTTGGCGCATAAAATGAACCGGACGCGCTACCCAGGGGATACATCCTGGCCCGTAAACATCGCCGGCACGAATTACAATTACACCAAAATCTGGCGGGTTATTGAGTGGTAATAATGCAACTTCTGCTTCAATTTTGGTTTGACAGTAGGGGTTGCTTTCTTCAGCTAGCGGCTCGGATTCAGTGACGCGATCGCTATAATTAAACCCATACACCAATACGCTAGAAAGATGCACAAAAGTTTTGACACCAGCACTTTTGGCTGCTTTCGCTATTGTGATGGTTCCGTCAACATTCACCTCACGAAAATCTTTCAGAGGGCCAGCTTCTTGAGCAAGTTGAGCGGTATGTAAAACGATGTCTACTCCTTCACAAGCTTTTTGAGCAGTTTTGGCATCGTTAATTTTACCAACAATCACCTCAACGCCTAAATTTTTTGCTTTTGTATCCTGAGTACCAGAACTTTGTAGTCCTTTGACTTTCATTCCCTTGGCTATGGCTAACTCAGCCGCACGATAGCCAATAAAATCGTCAATTCCGGTAATCAGAATAGTTTTATTTTCAAAGTTCATAAAGCAGAGATGATTGATGAAGGGAAGTAAAGAAAACTAATGGTGTTGACTGTTGACTGTTAACTGTTGACTGTCAACTACTTAACAAAGTGATTAGGCAACTAATATGTGTTTAGTTGAGTGTCTATGTGTTGAGAAAATAATTTATCTAGCACAGAGGAACAAAGACACCGACAAGAACAAGAATTAGAAAATATCAGCCGGGTCAGCAGAACGTAGTTTGTTGATAGCTAAAGACCCTGAAGTTAAACACATTAATGTGGCTGATACAAAGACTAATGATGCATTATTAAATGTCATCACAATGGGCAGTTTTGTTGCTTTCATGGCAAAATCATATAACAGCACGGAAAAGATAAATCCGGGTATATAACTTAAAACTGCCAATATCAAAGCTTGTTGAAAGACAACATTTAATAAATATCTATTGGCATAACCCATAGCTTTTAATGTTGCGTAAGCTACGAATTGTGTAGCAATGTTGCTGTAGAGAATTTGGTAAACAATTACTACACCTACCACAGAAGCCATTGTTAGCATTAAGCTGAGAATAAAACCGATTGGTGTTCTCACAGCCCAATATTGTTTCTCAAAATCAATGAAACCTTGGTATGTAAAAACTTGCACATCATTAGGTAAGGATGCTTGTAAATCTTTCAGCACCTTATTAGGGTCTGTACCTGGTTTTAAGGTAATTACACCCACGTCAATCATTTCCGCAGGGCGGGTGTTGGGATTGATTCTGAGAAAAGTTGAATCGCTAACAATTAAGTTACCATCTACCCCAAAGGAAGGCCCCAAACTGAATAAACCTGCAACTCTAACACGATAACCAATTAAAGAGTTAAAGGGAAAGATTTCAACAGTTTGTTCGGTCTGACCTTGATCGAATCTTTCTGGAATCGGCCCAAACTCGGAACGTGAATCTCTGTCAAACAGCATCATGTCCGTAATTTTGAGCTTATCTAAATTCTCTTCAACCTCTGGGATATTTAAAACAGATCTGCCTGGATCAAACCCAATCACATAAATTGAATATTTCTCGTTATTTACCGGGTTTTTCAACTTGGCAAATTGCACATACATGGGGCTAACAGACTCAACACCATCAAACCCCAAAGCTTGATATAAACGAGTCCGAGAAAAGCTTTGATTGGAAGTCAAAGATTTGTATTGAGAACTAACTACAAACAAATCTCCTTTCAAGCTTTGATGTACTGCAGTAGCACTAGAATAAAGTGCATCTTGGAAACCTAGCTGAATAAACATCAGCAGCACAATAAAAGCAATCCCCGCTACAGCTACCAGAAAACGAACTTTTTGCTGGACTAATTGTAGCCATGCTAAAGGAATCTTAAAATTCATGAATTTTTGTCATTTGTCATTTGTCATTGGTCATTTGTCATTGGTCATTTGTCATTGGTCAGTTGATTGTTGACCGTTGACTGTTGACCGTTGACTGTTGACTAAATATGAATTGCTACATCCACTTGTAAGTTGGTGAGGCGTGATACCTTGGCACTTTCTTTTGGATCGTCTATGCAGATTTTGACTTCAATAATTTTGCGATCGGTGTCGGAACTGGGGTTGAGGCTGAAGATACTTTGCTTCTCAACTTGCCAACCTACATTTTCCACGGTTCCCTGCAATTTTCCTACAATGGCTGGGCTGGTAATGGTCACTTTTTGACCTTTACGCACTTTTTGAATATCGGTTTGGTAGACTTCTGCAACTACATACATTTGAGATATGTTACCTATCTCAGCAAAGCCGGAAGTAGCAATTACTTCGCCGGTTCTGGCATGAATTTTTAAAATTGTGCCGTCGATGGGCGATTTGATATAAGTTAAATCGAGGTCGGCTTTTGCTTGTTTGACTGCAGTTGTAGCACTTCTAACTTGGGTTTGTGCTACTTCTACATCTACAGGACGTACTTCTTTGACACTGCTAAGTTGCGATTGTGCTTGTTTAATTTGGCTTTGCAAGGTATCTTGAGTACGTTTTTTGGTGGCTTTGGCTTCTTCCAGCTGCTGTTGTGCAGTTTTGAGTTGCAGTGCTTTGCTATCGCCTACAGAAGCTGCGATCGCACCTTGTTTGAACAATTGCTGATAGCGATCGTTTTCGGTTTTGGCATTTTCTACCTGCGCCTGGAGACGTGCAATTGTGGCTTCTTGGGTTGCAACATCTCCTTTTAATTGGGATTGTAAGCTGGCGATTGTTGCTTTTTGCGCGTCAATATCTCCAGTTTTCGCACCAGATTTTACCTGCGCTAGTTGGGCTTTGGCTACTTGCAGTTTATCTAAAGCTTGTTGCAAAGCTGCTGTCGCACGATTGTAATCTTCCAGGTAAGCCAAAACTTGTCCAGCCTGTACCTTATCTCCTTCCTTAACCAAGAGTTTTTCAACTCGTACACCGTTAATGGAATTAGGTGCAGACAAATAAGTAATTTCGCCTTCCGGCTGTAAACGTCCTAAAGCCGTAATCGCAACTTTTGCAGGCGCAGGTTTTGTGGGGGTATTAGTTGGGCGAGTGTAAAGATTAGAGCGAAAGAATAATGTTGATAAACCGTAAAAAGATGCTAACCCAGTAGCTAAGATGACAGAAACTCCTAAAACAATTTGCCACCGATGAATAGGTTTAGAGAATAACGGATTTTCTTTGTTTGCTGTCATATTTTTATTCCAGTTTTGCTGTGTCGGGGGAATAATTTAAAGGTCTATCTCACTTGATTACATTCGACTTATCCCACTTTATGCTGTTTAAACTCAGTCTAAAAGTTCAGGATGATATGAAGTAAATTAATTGGTAGATTACTTGTCCAATATTAGAAAAATCAGTATATTAACTACTAATTTTTATTTCTTCTTAAGTATTTTCATCCTTCATCCTTCATTGGACTAGCAGGCATGGAATAAGTCTGATTAGTTGTAGGTAATTTTTTTACGCTTTTTTAGGTTAGAAAGATAATTCGTTACAAGCCGATATTCTCCGTGTAGAAGCACTCAATATGAATTAAAGCAACGCCAATAATGTCTTTAAAACCCAGCAAGGTACAAGGATTTATCAAGTAGAGTATATCTGGGCAAGGCAGTGCCTATAGGTGTCAACTTCAGCTAAAAGCGATAGGGTGGGCGTTGTACAAATACCTCGCGCCCTCATCCCCTAACCCTTCTCCCTCAGGGAGAAGGGGAATTGAATCTCTTGCTCCCCTCTCCCTGAGGGGCTGGGGGTGAGGGCGAAACCTTTCACAAGAGCGGGTTTCACGTTAAATTGACATCACTGGGTACTGCCGTGTCCCTACACCTCGCCATATCAATGTTGTACTCTTGCATCTGTTGCTGAATGGTGTTGATTGCTCAAAGCCTTAAATCAACTGGTTTTATACTCAGCACTTGGCTATAGATATGCAAACTAAATGTGGTTTAGCTGAATTGCTAATTACGCTACTACTAAGCATCCTTAGTTTTATCTTCTATAGCCAACAAATTCCAGAACTTAAGAATTAAGTAGCGCTAGCAACAAAAAATCTCCCAAATAATGTAGCGCTGATTGATATGACTAGAAAACTCGGATAAAGCTTTGTTAAAGTATTGCAAAAACACTTTAGCTTGTCAATCAGTTTTCACGGTCTAATTTGTTATTGAATCTCCATAATATCTCGAACAAATGACGAGGAAACGATTAATATACACTAAGTAATACCAATTCAAATAATGTTTGCGACAGATAAATTCTTTGTAAGGGCACGGCATCCTCAATCTTTTGGCATATCAAATATCTTACTGGTGCCGTGCCCCTACTCATCTGTCGCGTTCTTTTTTCAAAATGGTATAATTTTCCTCATTTAGCTCTTAGATATTATGGCTAATCAACTCACATTAATATTATCAATCAATTACTGTTAATTCATTTGTGTACCATTAGACAGTCTGGGGAAATTTGGGACTGGGGATTGGGTATTGGGGACTGGGGATTGGGGACTGGGAGATATTCCAATTACTCATTACTCATTACTCATTACTCATTACCCATGCCCCATGCCCAATGCCCCATGCCCCTTGACTATTGATATCTTAATGCTATGGTTGGTGTTTTGACTGGCTGCACTGAAGAACAGTAGTTATGCCTATTGTGCCAATAAATCAGATTCTCGTTGGTTGCAATCGTCGCCCAATTAAGGGTGATAAGGTGAATGAGTTGAAGGAATCAATTAAGGCTAATGGTCTGTTGAATCCGATTACGGTGGATCAAAAGCTGAATTTGATTGCAGGATTGCATCGGTTGACGGCTTGTAAGCTGTTGGGGTTAGATGCGATCGCGTGTAATATTGTGACTTACCAAAATGCAGAACAAGCGCGGTTAGCGGAAATTGATGAGAATTTAATCCGCAATGAGCTAGAACCGCTAGAACGCTCGGAATTATGGTTAGAACGCGATCGCATTTTGGAACGCATGGGATTGCGGGCGAAGGCGGGAGATAATCAACACACTCTCAAAGGTGGTGAAATGATTTCACTACCTGCAAAACGAACTGTGGAGTTAGCCAAGGAAGCTGGTTACTCTGAGCGCACTTTTCAGCATGGAAAGCAGATTGCGAAAGGGATTCACCCCGATGTCAAACAAATGATTAAGGGAACTGCGATCGCAGAAAGTCCCACGGCTTTATTAAAAATAGCTAGAGCTGGTAGTCAGGAACGCGCTTTAGCAGAAGCCGCACAACAGGCGTTGGAATTAGCCCAGACGCAAGGAGATATCCAAGCAGCACAAAGACAAGCAAAACTGCTAACTGAGGCGCGAAATCAGCAAAAAGATTTACAGATTTTAGCCTACAACAGTGCTTTGGCTGAGAAAGAAACAAAGTTACTGCTCAAAAAAAACCAGCGTCCCTCAGAAGAGTCAGGCGAGAAATTAGCGAACTCAGCTATCAAGGTGACAGTGGGCGAGCAATGGATGCTGGGGAGACATTTGGTATATTGTGGCGATACTTCCAAGCAGGATTTCATGAACCTGCTACCCTCAGATGCAGCATTGGCGATCGCAACTTTTTCCTCAACTTGGAACCATAATTATTTGGCTGGGGAAGCGCGGGTTGTAGCAGTACTGCGATCGCAAGGGCAGATTTACGAATTCTATAGGCACAATCAAATGCCTTTTCAGTACGAATTACTATTAGGAAATATCTATGTAGGGATTTTCTCTCATCAATCTCTATCCCAGCCCCAAACAGCAATTAATCTTGAAGGTGTAGAAGCAATTGTCAATTACTTAATTAATTTATATACCAGTCCCAATAATTTTGTAATTGCGCCTTTTATGGGGAATGGTGAAGTTCTAATTGCTTGCGATCGCATGGGGCGAATTTGTTTTATCGGTGATGAAAATGAAGAGTTGATTAGCCGGGGAATTGGGCGCTGGGAGAAGTGGACAGGAAAGCGATGTCAGAAAATGGGATGATAAAGGACGGAGAGTCTAGCATTGCTCAGTTCCCCTTCTCCCTGAGGGAGAAGGGGTTAGGGGATGAGGGCTTGAGCAATTGTATATAAAACTGACTCGATATCATTAAATATTTGCTCATTACTAAAGCGAATAACAGTAAATTGATGAGATAGCAACCAGTTTTCTCTAATATAATCTTCAGTTTGCTGACTTGCATGAATACTACCATCTACCTCGATAATTAGTAATTTTTCGTGACAATAAAAATCAACAATATATCTATCAATATTATGTTGTCTGCGAAATTTTTTATTTAATAAACGTCGATTTCTTAAACATTCCCACAATATTGTTTCTGCTGGTGTTTCTTGTTTTCTTAATTCGCGAGCGCGTTCTAATAATACATCGGGAATTTGTCGGTTGTTACCTGCTAATTGTGCAATTTCTGCCCTCACCCCTAGCCCCTCTCCCTCAGGGAGAGGGGGATAAGAGTTATTTTTATATTTTTGTTGATTCTCTTGTTCCTGTTCTTTTTCCTTACTCCCTCTCCCACAGGGAGAGGGTAGGGGTGAGGGTTCATATTCCATAATAAAACGTGAATTGACCAACAGTCTTATTCTATGCGCTAAGACTCGCGCTTTTACTATTATTATCTAATGCTTGTTGGGCAACATTTTTCATGCGGCTCGACCTCATTTTGCGGACGCGTTCGCCCTTGGCGTTGGCGAAGCCATCGCTATCTCGAACACCACCTGCTGTTTCATATTGAGGGCTATCTGTGCCGTACTTAATAGCAATTAGCATTAGCATTTTTTGAGAAAGTTTATTCAAATTTTTCTCCATCTCTTCAACTTCAGTTAAAGAAGAATCAGCTAAAGCCAGAGCGTTATTATGAACCTCAAGTTTATTACGTAACTGTTCCATTGACTCTAGCAGTTTGTCCAGACTATAATCATCATCCAGTTTCAGACTTGGATCGATCAATTTCATCCCATCTGCTCTTGACTTAACTTTTTCTAAAACGCTGGATTTACGTTTTTTGCGACTCATAAATTTGCCCCGGTTAAATAATTCTAAACATAGCTTGCCTTAATTAAATCGAAATCTGGTTCAGCATAAATAGCAGTTTTTGAACATATAATTTTCAGCTAATATCAGTAATATTTCGGTATTTAATTACAAAGAAAGGCAGAAGGAAAGAAGTATTAATAAAAACTTTAGTAGGGTGTGTTGTCGCGCAGCGCAACGCACCGTCAAGAATCTCAGGTGCGCGATTCCTATGGCATAACACACCCTTGTATATTGAGTTGAGCAAAGCCGCTACTGAGTTGAACAAAGCCACTATTGAGTTGAGCAAAGCCACTATTGAGTTGAGCAAAGCCACTATTGAGTTGAGAATAGCCACTATTGAGTTGAGCAAAGCCGCTATTGAGTTGAGAATAGCCACTACTGAGTTGAGGAAAGCCGCTATTGAGTTGAGAATAGCCACTACTGAATTGAGAATAGCCACTACTGAATTGAGAATAGCCACTACTGAATTGAGAATAGCCACTACTGAGTTGAGGAAAGCCGCTATTGAGTTGAGAATAGCCACTATCGTTAAGCCAATAGTGGCTTCTGTTGTTAGCGGGCGTTGTACAAATACCTCGCGCCCTCATCCCCTAACCCCTTCTCCCTCAGGGAGAAGGGGAATTAAATCTCTTGCCCCCCTCTCCCGGTGGGAGAGGGGCTGGGGGTGAGGGCGAAACCCTGCAACCAAGCGGCTTTCACCTTAAATTGACACAAATAGGCACTGCCATGCCCTCTAGAATATAAGGAAACGCGATCGCCTAGCATCTTTACGTAATTCACCCTAAACAGCTTGTATCATCTAAAGTAAGCTTCTACACCCAAACCGCCGGCTATGGAATTAAATCTCCGCTTCCCAGAGAATCATCAAGTCATTGTCACATTTGATGGGCAAGACACTGAGAGGCTGGATTTTGCCTCACCATTGAGTGCAGCAGACAGAGAAGAGATTCGCTGGTACTTAGAAACTTATGCGGCACGTTACACCACAGATGTAGACGATACACGGGCGGAAGGGATAGCAAAAAAATTCCGGCAATGGGGCGAAGATTTATTTAATGCGGTTTTTCAACATCGGACTGCTCAACGGCTGTTTAATTATTTTCAAGATCAAAATCAACCAGGACGCTTATTAACAATCAGCGCTAGTCATCCAGCAATTTTATCCCTGCCTTGGGAATTGTTACGCGACCCACAAGGTACTTATTTATTTCACGAAAATCCCCGCATTTCGATTCGTCGCCGCTTGGCTGGTGCAGGGGGTGGACGCAGGCCGTTTAAAGTGCAAGTCAAAGACCGATTGCGGTTATTGTTTGTCGTCAGTCGTCCCAGTGATGCGGGATTTATTGACCCCCGTGGTGAAGCAATGGCAGTATTGAACGCCATTCAACAAGCAGCAGCCGGAAGAGTTGAGGTAGAATTTTTGCGTCCAGCCACCTTGGATAATTTAGTAGCGCGGCTAGAAGACTCGCGCCAACCCCCTGTTGATATTGTGCATTTTGACGGTCATGGGGTATTTGATTTAGATGGGCGTTTCCAAGAACAGGCTAAACATAGCGACCCCGTGGGACTAACTAAAGGCGGGAACGAGAACGGCGGCAATATAGGTTATTTGTTATTTGAGGATAAAGAAGGGAAAAAAGCCCTGATTACTGCCGAAACCTTGGGTGATATGCTGAATCGGCAAAAAGTGGGGTTAATTGTTTTGTCTGCCTGTCAGTCGGCGGCGATGGGTGGGGAAGATGGAGAAGATGCAATGGGTAGTGTAGCCGCTAGGTTAACCCATGCAGGTATTCCCACAGTCTTGGCAATGACTCATTCGGTATTAGTGACAACTACCCAACAACTGTTTGCTAAATTTTATCAGGGTTTAGTATCTGGTGCTGGTATGGGTGAAGCATTAGATAATGCGCGGCGAGACTTGTATCTCAACCAACAACGGGGAGAACGGCAACGGGGTGAGCAACGAGTACAGTTAAAATTGCAAGATTGGTTTTTACCTGCGTTGTATCAAGCGGCTGGGGATACCTCATTATTGCAGCAAGACTTGAACAACCAAGAAAGCGGCGAGTCACCAAAATGGGGAAACTTGCCGGATTTACAAGAAGCTGGATTCTTCGGTCGTAGCCGGGAATTATGGCAGATAGAAAGATGGTTTGTGCAGGGAACGCGCCGCCTCACAGTATCGGGTTTTGGTGGACAGGGAAAAACCTATCTTGTCCAGGAAGCAGGACGTTGGTTACACCGCACAGGGATGTTTGAGAAAGTTTGTTTTGTAGATTATGCTGCTTTTGGTGGTGTGGATGCTGTAGGCTGGGCAGTTAGCACCCTGGCGACAGTGTTAGACGAGAGTTTAATTGATGGGGCGGCGGCAACTCAGGCGTTGCGTAAGCAAGCTACTTTGCTGATTTTAGATAACTTAGAAACCTTGCCAGTAGAAACTCTCCGGGAACTGTTAACTGTGGCAAAACAGTGGTCTGAGGTTGGGGAATGTCGGGTATTACTCACCACTCGCACACCAGATTTTCACCATCCCGATTATCCCACACAAGGCAGTCGCAAACATATCTCCTTATCTTTGCGAGGTTTGGGACAAGAAGATGCCCTAGCGTATTTCCAGAGTTTGATTAAACTGACGCTAGCACCCAAATTTGACCCACCTAAACGGGGCGTATTATTGGAATTATTTAAACTGGTGGATTTTCATCCCCTGTCCATTGGTTTGTTAGCGAAACAGTTGGAAAATCGCCGTCCGGCAGAGTTGGGACAACGCTTAGAAGCGTTGATTGCCCAAACACCAGATAATCCCCTCTTGGCATCGTTGAATTTATCTTTGGAAAGGTTGGATGCTGAAGCAATGCAGTTGTTGCCTCGTTTAGGCGTGTTTCAGGGCGGGGCGTTTGACATTAACTTGCTGGAAATTACAGAAATTTCTGAGTCACAATGGCAAACTTTGCGCCCAGCTTTAGAAGCCACTGGTTTAATTCAGCCCGAATATTTGCCTGGTGTCCGCTATCCTTTTCTCAAATTTCACCCCACCTTAGCACCTGCCTTGTGGCAGCGCTTATCCCCAGAAGCACAGACAGAACTGCTTGCCCATTATCAAGAGTGGTATTATCAAATTTCTAGCTATTTGTATTTTGAAGATAGCAAAAATCCTCATATAATTCGTGCCATTGCCGAACGGGAATTACCGAATTTACTTTATGCAGTTAATGGGACGTTGAATGCAGGTATAGAATGGGCGGTAGAGTTTGTTAAAAATGTAAACAGATTTCTTGGTTACTTTGGACTTAACCGCGATCGCACTAGATTAAATCAACGGATTGCTCAGTTAACTGGGGAAGTAGGTTCTGATACATGGTATCTCAGCCGTAGTAGTTCAGGCGAGCAATTATTCAATGCTGGTCGCTATCAACAAGCAGCGCAAGTGTTTAGTGAGATACTGGCAGAGTTGGGCGAACAACCAAGCTATAACCGCTGTAATACTTTGGGTTGGCTGGGGCGGTGCTTGAGATTGCAAAGACAAACAGCACAAGCAGCAGAAATTTACCGTCAGGCGTTGGTAGTGGCGCAGCAGTTGGAACAGTCTGATAATGTCAAGCAACTGATGGGAACGTCGCAGACTGAATTGGCAGATACGCTGACGGATATGGGAGATTATGGTGAGGCACGCATTGCTTATGAAGCAGGATTAGATATTGCCCAAGAAGTTGGAGACCCTCGTAACGCTGCGGTATCAAATTTTCAACTCGGAACTCTAGCCATGCAGCAAGGCAATCTTTCAGAAGCAGAACAGCGTTACCGTGAAGCACTGACTACTTTCCAGCAACTCAACGAACCAGCAACAGAAGCCAAGGCTTGGCATAACCTGGGTATAGTGTACGAAGAAGGCAATTTGTGGGACGCTGCGGAAGATGCCTACCGAAAATCAGCACAAATTAAAGAATCTCTAGGAAATCTGGCAGATGCAGCAAGTACTTGGCAACAATTAGGCAATCTCAATGCACTTACAGGGAACCTGGGAGAGGCAGAGGCTTGGTTTCGTAAGGCTTTGAAGCAATTTCAACAATTAGAAAATCAAGCAACTGCATCTCAAATATTAAGTAACCTCGCTTTCATACTACAAAACCAACCCCACCGCCTCAGCGAAGCCCGACAATTGGCAGAAGAAGCATTAGCTATCAAGAAAACCTTAGACCCAGCTGCGGCTAAGATTTGGAACGCCTATGACATCTTGGCAGATATTGCCGACAAGCAGGGCGACAGCATCCAAGCTAAAGAATATCGTCGCCAAGCAAGACAAGAAAAAGCGGCGTTTGCGGGGACACAGTATGAGTTGCGGAAATATAGGCGGTTGATTGCAGGGGTAGTAGCTGTTGTGGATAATGCAGAAATCAGGGAACAGCTAGAAATTGAGATAAAGAATCGTGCAGAAGATTTGCCAAATCTCGTTGCTCCCATCCGTCGCATCTTAGCCGGCGAGCGAGATGAGAATATACTGTGCGAGCCGTTAAATTTGGAACATTCTATGATTATCTCCGCTATCCTGCGGGGTATTGCTGACCCTCAATCCCTTGAAGCGTTATTAAATAATTCGTAATTCGTAATTCGTAATTCGTAATTCACCGTAAAAGTAGGGTGTGTTGTCGCGCAGCGCAACGCACCGCCAAGAATCTAATACCAAGTCAAAAATCGCGCTTCTGATGTTAGATGCCAGACAAAATTATATCGTCACCTGTAGGGGCATCGGCACTGCCGTGCCCTTAAGACTGTGTAGACTCAACCGATAACCGCGATCATATTTGCGACACATCAATTATTCTAGGCAATGCCTTGCCCATAGGTGTCAACTTAACGCGAAACCCGCTTGGTTGCAAGGTTTTCGCCCTCACCCCCAACCCCTCTCCCGGTGGGAGAGGGGAGCAAGAGATTTAATTTTCCTTCTCCTGGGGGAGCAAGAGATTTAATTCCCCTTCTCCCGGGGGAGAAGGGGTTAGGGGATGAGGGCGAAAGTTTTTGCACAATTCTAGAGATTTAATTTCCCTTCTCCTGTGAGAGCAAGAGATTTAATTCCCCTTCTCCCGGGGGAGAAGGGGTTAGGGGATGAGGGCGAAAGTTTTTGCACAACGCCCGCCTATATAGCTTTTAGCTTAAGTGGACACCACTGGGCATTGCCTTGCTCCTACCATCTGTCGCATTTTTTTCAAAATGGTATGAGGTGCGTTAGCCTACGGCATAACACACCCTACTACTCTTACTCTCCGCGCCTGTGCGTGATGCAAAATTCATTTATTATCCACTTCCGAAGAATAATCTTCACAAAAAGCTTTCAACCCAATATGAATAATAATCACCGTAATTGCAACAACTAAAGGCGATAACACATCCCCCGAAAAACCCATCCCTACCAACACCCCACCCAAGCGTTCCACAGCATCCTTATTATCCAAATCACCCCATTTCTGCCACTGCTTATTCAGCATTCCCCCTTCTTGGCATAAATCACTTTTAGCAGCGCGTCCAAATTTCTGCAAAAAACTCCGAGAATTTTCTTGTGTAACTTGTGTAATTACTTCGGTTTGTTTTACCAGCAACTTTTCATCTGATATTTTATCCTCTCCTTGTTTTTGCGCTGAATCTGGAGCAGAGCGCAGTTCTATTAACTGGCGGTCAATTTCCGCAGAGAGGGCAGTAATTTCTTCGGGGGTAAAGATGCTGTTCATTACTGAGCTTCAAGAGAATTCTGTTAAGAATAATCATAGAGTAGTATATGCCATGCACAGAAAAACTGCTGTAGTTAGCGACACATCCAAAAGTGATGACGAGTTGCGAGGGGTCAGATCCCCGACTTCTTAGAGAAGTCGGGGATCTAGCAACCCAGCAAAATTAATGAATTTTTGACTGCCTACTACACCTAACTATTCCCCATTACTCATTACCCATTACTCATTACCCATTACTCATTACCCATTACTCATTCCCCATTACTCATTACTCATTCCCCATTCCCCATTCCCCATTCCCCATCTGCTTACCATGCACTTTTATCAAAATTAACCTTTGCTTTATAAAGCACTTATTATTTGTTTAAGTTGAATTATCTTGATAAAACATCAAAAAATTTTGGGTAAATATGATGTTATGTTGAAAAAAATACGGTTAAGGCTTCATACAATCTTTGTACCAATGACAACGTTATCTATCTAACTTATTTATTACGGTGATTATTGTAATTGTTATTTAATCAATATCTAGCCAATCAGCAAGTGAATATGAGGTTGATAAACAAGGCTAAAGCTGACACTCGTGCTTTAGCCTTAATCAAATCTTTTTGTCAGCAACACTCAATTTTTTTTCTTAAATTCCTTTAAACCGATGCTGCGTGGGATGCAAATTGTGCTAGTGTTTGTATTAATTCAAGTCTTTCAAAGCGGCAGGTAAATTAGTTTTTTTCTTGGGAGCATGAAAGAAATAACTAAAGCCGGCGGCATTGTTACCACCTTATGAAGGCTCGATTAATGTTTAAATTACTGCATCTATTCGGAGTGAAATTGAGGTTTTTTCTGTAACGAACTTGTCAACTTCTATCGGGCGAATTGCATAAAATACATTATCCTGGAAGCTGAAACTGGCTATGACATTTATCAAGATACAGAACGTTGTCATTAACACCAGCTATGTGGCTGCAATCAACTTAGATAGTCAAACTAGTTTGGGAGAAAAGAGCGTTTCTGTCCTAATAGCTACTCCTAAGTTTCCCTTGCTTCAGTGGGATGCAGTTGCCCAAAATATCTATCATTACGAATGGCTAGAATTCACAGGTCAAGCTGCTACAGCGCTTCAAGACTATTTTAGTAACTTCAACAACGTCATTGACTTGCTACCACAATATCAAGAGTCGGGCGTTGTCTAGGATTTTCAAAATCACTGCTTGATCAAGTGTGTAGGTTGAAGTGTGAAATATGATTCACTCTCAATACTTGTCGGTTAAGGGGAAAAAGGAGAATGGGAAAAGGGAAAAAATCAACCTTTAATCCTTAACTTTTAACCTTTGCCCAAAACCAATTTTGAGTTCAAAACGCTTAACCAAATAGTATGGGATTCACCCTTTAACCTTTAGCCTTTATCCTTCATCCTTTACTTATTGTGTGTGGTGTTAATTCCCAAAAAGCATTTAGCTTTTGCAGATAGGATAGCTAGCTGCTCGTCAAACAGATAGCTTTCATTATTGTACAGCAACAGAAAATTCTGTGGCTTTGCAATTCAAAGTCCTTCAGATTCGTTATGTCCTATGTCTGCTAATTCCATTGATGCTGCCTTGGCTGATTTAGAAAGCCAGATCAACAGTTGTGAAAAAACTTTGATTAAGTTTATAGAGGAGAAAAAAGTGAAGTCGGATAAGCCAATTTCCATTAACAAGATTAACAGACAATTACAACAAAATCCTATAGCCATTATTGGGATGGCATCTTTATTTCCTAAGTCACGGAATTTACGGGAATATTGGCGCAATATTATTAGCAAAGCCGACTGTATTACAGATGTTCCAGAAACTCACTGGAGCGTTAAAGATTACTACGATCCAAACCCCAGAACACCGGAAGATAAAACCTATTGCAAACGCGGCGGGTTTATTCCTGAGGTTGATTTTAACCCAATGGAATTCGGTATTCCCCCCAGCATTTTAGAAGTTACCGACGTATCGCAACTATTAAGTTTAGTGGTTGCGAAAGAAGCAATGGAAGATGCTGGTTACGGTGAAGCGCGTGATTACAACCGCGAAATGGTGGGGGTAATCCTTGGTGTGGCGATGGCGAAGCAATTAGGTATGCCACTTTCCGCCAGGTTAGAATATCCTGTTTGGGAAAAAGCGCTGAAAAGCAGTGGTTTATCTGATGAAGATACCGCCAAAATTATCGAAAAAATCAAAAGCGCTTACGTCAAGTGGGATGAAAATGCATTCCCGGGGATGTTAGCTAACGTTGTGGCTGGGAGAATCGCCAACCGTTTGAATTTTGGCGGGATGAACTGTGTAGTTGACGCAGCTTGTGCTAGTTCCTTCGGCGCTTTGAAAATGGCGATTAGCGAACTAGTTGAGTATCGCAGCGATATGATGCTGACTGGTGGTGTGGATACAGACAACACCATCATGGCTTATATCTCCTTCAGCAAAACCCCGGCTGTTTCTCCTAGCGAGAATGTCAAACCTTTCGATGCTAAGTCCGATGGGATGATGCTGGGTGAAGGTATCGGGATGATTGTCCTCAAGCGCTTAGAAGATGCGGAACGGGACAACGATAAAATCTATGCAGTGATCAAAGGTATTGGTACTTCTAGCGATGGCCGCTACAAGAGTATTTATGCTCCCCGCAAAGAAGGTCAAGTTAAAGCCTTAGAACGTGCTTATGAAGATGCTGGCTTTTCTCCCGCTACCGTTGGCTTGATGGAAGCACATGGTACAGGGACAATGGCTGGCGACCCCACAGAATTCGGCTCTTTGCGCGATTTCTTTGGCGAACATGATTCTAAGAAGCAGCATATTGCACTGGGTAGCGTGAAGTCCCAAATTGGACATACAAAAGCAGCAGCAGGTGCAGCAAGTTTAATTAAAACTGCTTTGGCATTACATCACAAGATATTGCCACCGACAATTAACATTACTGAGCCAAACCCCAAACTCAACATTAAAAATTCCTCATTCTATTTGAATACCGAAACCAGACCTTGGATTCGCGCCGAAGGTGACGCGCCAAGACGTGCTGGTGTGAGTTCCTTTGGTTTTGGCGGGACAAATTACCACGTGGTTTTAGAAGAATACGAAGCCGAACAAGAAAAGCCTTACCGCTTACATAATGCACCTGCGGAAATTCTGCTGTTTGCTGGGACTTCTGCTCAACTAATCTCCAAGTGCGAAGCAACCTTGGCGAATTTGCAGTCTAAGGACGGCGAAAGACATTACGCCCAATTGATGCAAGATTCTACAGCGCAAGAAATTCCCCAAACATCTGCGAGAGTTGGTTTTGTAGCTGAGAATCTGCAAGAAGCTTGCAAGTTATTGCAAATTAGTTTGGATTGGCTGAAGCACAAAGGTGCAGCTATCTCTTGGGAGCATCCCCAAGGTATTTATTTCCGTTCTTCGGGAATGAATTTGGCTGGTAAAGTTGTGGCGCTGTTCTCTGGACAAGGTTCTCAATATTTAGAGATGGGCCGGGAATTGGTGATGAACTTCCCCCAAATGCGTCGGCTTTACAGCAAGATGGACAGCCTGTTGCTGAAAGATAACTTGCGCTCATTGTCGGAAATTGTCTTCCCCAACCCAGCATTTGAAGAAACAGAAAAGAATGCTCAAGTAGCCGCTTTACAGCGCACAGAATATGCTCAACCTGCAATTGGGGTATTGAGTGCTGGGCTGTATAAAATTCTGCAACAAGCTGGTTTCAAATCCGATTTCGTTGCAGGACACAGCTTTGGTGAACTAACAGCTTTATGGGCTGCGGGTGTATTAAGCGAAGAAGATTACTTGTTCCTGGTGAAAGCACGCGGTCAAGCAATGGCGGCTCCCGAAGACCCAGACCACGATCGCGGTAGTATGTTGGCAGTCAAAGAAGACATTGCCAAGGTAGAAGCGATTGTTAGACATTACCCTCAGGTGTTAATCGCTAATATCAATTCTCCTACCCAAGTGGTGTTAGCTGGCCCCACCGCCGAAATCGCGAAAGTTCGCCAAGTATTGCATGACAAAGGTTGTGCGGCTGTATTACTACCCGTATCCGCAGCCTTCCACACCCCATTAATTGCTTTTGCTCAGAAATCCTTTGCGATCGCAACTAAGTCTGTTAAATTCCAAATTCCCCAACTCCCAGTTTTCAGCAACGTTACTGGGCTAAAGTACCCCCAAGAAGCACCTGCAATTCAAAAAGTTTTGGAAAGTCACCTCTCCAACTCGGTGCTGTTTAAGCAAGAGATTGAGAATATCTACGCTGCTGGTGGTTACTGCTTTGTCGAATTTGGCCCCCGCAGAATACTCAGCAACTTAGTCAAAGATATTTTAGGCGATCGCCCACACCTGACCATTTCCTTAAACCCCAGCACCCAAAAGAACAGCGATCGCTCTTTGCGCGAAGCAGCTGTACAGTTGCGTGTAGTGGGGATGAATTTGCAAAATCTCGATCCTTATCAACTACCTCCCGCCTTACCCGCACCCGAAAACGAGAAGAAAAAAGCGTTAACGGTGAAGTTAAACGGCATTAATTTTGTGTCGGAAAAAACCAAAAATGCCTTCCCGCAAGCTTTACAAAACGGGCATAAAGTCAAGCTAGCTGCACCCACATCTGAAGTTACCGTTACTCCCGCAGTATCTGCACCTGCATCTGAAGTTACCGTTACCCCCGCAGTATCTGCACCTATACCTGAAGTTACCATCACCCCCGCAATCTCTGCACCTGCACCTGCACCTGTGAACATAGAACCTGTAAGTCCCACACCCATTCACACTAACGGACATAAGAAAACTGCCCCTACCCCAGTCATGAACGGCGCTGCTTATGCTCCCGAAACCAAGCCTCAAATGAATCCTGCGACCCTTTTACAAATACCAGCCCAGGAATCAAAGATGCAAACACCTGAAAAACCTGTAAATTATCAACAAGTTCTAGAAAGTTTAGAATATCTCCTGGCTCAATTTCAGAACAATCAAAGCGAAAATTTACAAGTTCACGAACAATATCTCAATCATCAGATGGAATATGCCAAAACATTTTTCCAACTGATGCAACAACAAAACGCTTTACTCGCTGAAGCTAAAACTTCAACAGAAACCGCCAAGCTCAAGCAAATGGTCATGGAAAGCTTAGAGCGCAGCATGATGCAGTTTCATTCCCAACAAGGTGAAACTCTACGCATCCATGAGCAATATCTCCAAGAGCAAATTGCATATACCAAAAACTTTTTCCAACTAATTCAGCAAGAGTATTCTCACCTGGTTACTGGTGAAGAAATCACCTTACCACAGGTAACATTACCCTTCGTGAGCGAAGCTGTTACCGAAGCACCCGTTCCACCCACCGCCAAAATTGTTGAAACTCTGACTGCACCTGTAGTTGAGGCAAAAGTTGAGCCTGTAGCCAAAAATGGCTCCGCTCCCAAAATTGTTGAACCTCAGCCTGAGCCTGTAGCAGAAATTCCTGCGCCTCCAGTTGTGGAAATTCCCCCTCAACCTGTAGTTGAGATTCCTGCACCTGTAGCAGAAACAGTTGCTTTCATTCCCGAACCCGCACCTGTAGCAGCACCTGCACCTGCATCTAGCACCATCGATTTATCTCAACTGGGTACTAACCTGTTAACCATCACCAGTGAAAAGACAGGCTACCCCATCGAAATGTTAGAGATGGACATGGACATGGAGGCAGACTTAGGTATTGACTCCATCAAACGGGTAGAAATCTTAGGCGGATTGCAAGAATTATACCCCGACCTACCCAAGCCCAACTTAGAAGAATTAGCCGAAAAACGCACCATTGGCCAAGTTGTAGAATATCTGCAAAACCACGCTGCTGGTAACGTAGCTGTAGCTGCTCCTGTACAAGAAGTAGCAGAGATTCCCCCAGTAGTCGCCCCAGTTGCAACCGTAGTCACTGCACCTGAACCAGTCGCCCCAGTTGCAGTAGTAGCTGCACCTGAGCCAGTAGTTCCCCTCAGCGAAGTAGTTTCCTTCGCGCCTGAAGTTGAAACCACAACTGAAACCACAACCAGCGCTGACTACGCAGACATCGGTCAAACCCTACTCAACATTACCAGTGAAAAAACTGGTTATCCAGTAGAGATGCTGGAAATGGAAATGGACATGGAAGCCGACTTAGGGATTGACTCCATCAAACGAGTAGAAATCCTGGGTGCAATGCAAGACATGTACCCCGACTTACCCAAACCAAATATTGAAGAACTCGGCGACCTCCGCACCATCGGTCAAATAGTTGATTATCTCCAGAAGCTGGCTGGAGGTGAAAAAAAAAAGCATGAATTTGAGTTTGACAACGAGCCGATAATAGATGTAGAGCATAACGTTCAACGTCTACCCATCAAACTCAAATACCTCCCCCAACCCGATTACTTAGACTTCAACTTACCAGAGGGACACATCGCCTTAGTCACCGATGATGGTTCCCTCACCACCTCGGTGGTAGTGCAATCCTTAGTGGATCAAGACTGGAAAGTTGTAGTTCTCAGCTTCCCCCAAGCGGTAATTCCCCAACAAGCACTCTTACCCCCAGGCGTTACCCGCATCACCCTAGTAGATTTCAGCGAACAACTACTGCAAGATAAATTATCTGCGTTCCCCGTAGGGGTTGCCGACGGCATCGCAAGTAACATCGGCAGCATTGGGGCCTTCATCCATATTCACCCAGTCTTCCAAGTCAGTCACACAAAGACACTTCCTTACATTGAACAAGAAAAGGCGATCGTTAAACACGTCTTCTTCATGGCCAAACACCTGAAAAAATCCCTCAACGAAGCCGCACGTTACGGACGCAGTTGTTTTCTCACAGTAGCTCGTTTAGATGGAGCCTTCGGGTTTGAGCATAACACCAACTTTGGAGTCATCGGAGCCGGTTTAGCTGGTTTAACCAAAACAATGAGATGGGAATGGCCCAAAGTTTACACCAGAGCAGTTGATATTAGTCCTGCTCTCGATGCTCAACAATCAGCACAACACATCATTGCTGAACTGCACGATTCTAATCTTTATCTCAGTGAAGTTGGCTACAGCGCTCAGGGAAGAGTTACCTTAGTTACTTCATCTGATAAGTAAGCAAATAAGGGAGATAAGGAATAATGTCACCTCATCTCCCTTTCTCTAAAACTCTTCTTTCTCTGTGTTCTCTGCGTCTCTGTGGTTCGTTTAAAAATCTTTTTTCTCACGCAGAGACACAGAGGCGCAGAGGAGAGAAAACAAGAGTAAAAACTATCAGTAATTATCGGCGGTTAAAAATCCAAAATTGAAATATGGCAACACAAACACCTATTCGTCCCTCATCAGTTTTTCTAGTTAGCGGCGGCGCTAAAGGTATCACCGCCGAATGCACAATTGAACTCGCCAAAAAACAACCTTGTAAATTCATCCTTTTGGGACGTTCCGAATTATTAGAAACCGAACCAGAATACGCGCAAAATTGCTTTGAAGAACCTGCATTAAAAAAACGCATCATGGAAAATCTTCTCGCTCAAGGTGAGAAGCCTACACCCATGAGTGTACAAAAAATTTATAACAAAATTCACTCCAGCCGGGAAATTAAAAAAACCCTCGCCGCTATTCAACAAACAGGCGCAACTGCTGAATATTTAAGCGTTGATGTCACAGATACCCAAGGGTTAAAAGCAAACTTGGCGGCTGTAGTTAACCGCATGGGGCCAATTACCGGTATCATACATGGCGCAGGCAATTTAGCTGATAAATTAATTGAAAAGAAAACCGAACAGGATTTTGAAAAGGTTTACACCGCCAAAGTTCATGGATTAGAAAACCTGTTAGATTGCGTTCCCGCAGAACAACTCCAGCATTTAGTGTTGTTCTCCTCCGTCACTGGATTTTACGGCAATATCGGTCAATCCGATTATGCGATCGCAAATGAAATTCTCAACAAATCCGCCCACGTAATGAAGCAGTACTACCCCAACTGTCACGTTGTGGCGATTAACTGGGGCGGTTGGGATAGCGGAATGGTTACCCCAGAACTGAAAAAAGCTTTTGCAGAACGGGGAATTGACATTATCCCCGTGGAAGTGGGAACCAAAATGTTAGTTAAAGAACTCAACCCCAAGCATCACGACACTACGCAACTGGTAATTGGTAGTCCTCTGGTTCCCCCACCTGCACCTTTAGATTCTGAACTGAAAACTCACTATATTCGTCGCCGCATCACAGTTGCAGCTAATCCATTTTTAATGGATCATGTGATTGCTGGTTATCCAGTAGTTCCCGCTACCTGTGCAATGTCCTGGATGATTAATGGCTGTGAAGAAGCTTACCCTGGTTATAGATATTTCAGCTGCAAAGATTTTAAGGTTTTAAAGGGAATTACCTTTAATGAATCGGTAGCCAGCGAACATATTTTGCAACTCAAAGAAATTGCCAAATCTGACGGCGAGTTTATCGAATTCCAAACCACTATTTTCAGCAAAACTCCCGCAGGTAAAATTCACTATCATTTCACTTCTACTATCAAACTGGTGCGAGAATTACCTGATGCACCTATATATGATGCAGTGAATTTGACAGAAGATAACATTATTACCGCTAGGGGTAAAGATTTATATCAAAATGGCCCATCGACATTATTTCATGGCCCATGTTTTCAACAAATCCAAAGAGTTTTAAATATTAGCCCCGAGAAAATTACTACAGAATGCTATTGGGCACAAATCACTCCCCAACAACAAGGACAATTTCCGATTCATTGGCACAATCCTTATGCTACTGACTTGAGTACCCAACCTTTATGGGTGTGGTTAAGTCATTATCATAATGAAGTTTGCTTACCTGGACAGTTAACAACTTCTGAACAGTATAGAGCAATACCAGTTGATGAAATATTTTATGTTTCTTGTGATATTAAGGAGAAAAAAGCTACTGGGTTAACTGCCGATTTTATTCTGCACGATCGCGCAGGTAAATTATACTCACGTATCCTGGGAGCCAAGGCTGTGGTTGCGCCCATGAGTTTGCTGCAAGCTAAGTAATGAATTCGTGATATTTATAGCATTTCTTTATTGATGAAATACAAATTTAGATGTATTATAATCAATTCTGAAATGCTATAACTGCCATTTGATTTAGCTTGATTAACGGCGTAAATCTTGCCATCTCGGGGAATCCAATTTATGCGGTTGTTATCTAGCTTTCCTCTTTGATTTGTGAAAGTTATTTTTTTAACAAACCGCCCATAAAGTCAAGGGGAGAATATTTAAAAAAGCGAGCATATCCCCCTTTTGTTTAATACCCCAATGAGGATATCAGCAGTGGAGAAAATAGCAATTATCGGGTTATCTTGCCTCTTTCCTGATGCCAATAATCCTGAGCAGTTTTGGCAAAACCTGACAAATGAGAAAGATGCAACTTCAGCTACTACTGTTGCAGATTTGGGTGTAGATCCCACAATATTTTACGATCCAATTAAGGGAAAACCGGAAAAAATTTATTTTCTCCAAGGTGGATTTATTCGTAATTTCCAATTTGACCCCAGCGAATACAATTTACCTGCGGAATTGGTAGAAAGTTTGGATAATTCCATGAAATGGTCGCTATATGCAGCTAAACAAGCGATTCAGAGTAGCGGCTATTGGGGAAATCGCCAAGTTCTCTCAAAATGTGGGGTAATTCTGGGGACTTTATCCTTACCCACCAAGAAGTCTAATCAATTGTTTGCTCCAATTTACCAGCAAACAATTAACCCTGCGATCGCAGAACTTGTACAAGATGAAAATTTCCGGTTGGCTGCGTTACCAACAAAGACGAAGGCTTCCCCGTATAATGCGATGATAACCGGCTTTCCCGCCGCGCTCGTCTCCCAAGCCTTTTCTTTATCCGGTAATCATTTTTGTATAGACGCGGCTTGCTCGTCATCATTTTATGCGATTAAGCTAGCCTCTTACTATTTGCGATCGCGTAAAGCTGATGTCATGTTAGCAGGGGCGATGAGTTGTGTCGATCCGCTATTTTTACGAATGCTATTTTCGGGTATTCAAGGTTATCCCGAAAATGGAATTAGCCGTCCTTTAGATAAGTCTTCTCGCGGCTTAATTACATCCGATGGTATTGGGATGGTAATGCTGAAACGTTACAGCGATGCTGTGAGAGATGGTGATAAAATTCTTGCCACCATTGCTGGTAATGGACTTTCTAATGATGGCAAAGGTAAGCATTTATTAAGTCCCAATTCTAGAGGACAAATTCTCGCTTTTGAACGGGCATATCAAGAAGCACAAATCAGCCCGAAAGATATTGATTATATAGAATGTCATGCGACAGGCACATTATTAGGAGATACCACAGAATTTAACTCTGTAGAAACTTTCTTTGGCGAACACCAAGCATCGCCTTTAGTCGGTTCTGCAAAATCGAATGTCGGTCACTTATTAGTAGCGGCTGGTATGGTTGGTTTGGCAAAAACTATTCATAGCATGAATGCGGGTGTAATTCCAGCCACGATTAATGTTAATGAACCGATGGGGACGGAAAACAGTGTCATTTCTAGCAACAATATTGTGAGAACAGCGACGAAATGGCCTAATAATTCGCCTGTGAAACGTGCAGCTTTAAGTGCTTTTGGTTTTGGCGGAACCAATTCACATTTGATTTTGGAAAAGCAGGATGAAGTTTAAGAAGATTTAACCGCCGATAAACGCCGATGTCAAAAGTCTAGATTTTCTTCTTTCTTTCCTTTCTTAGCGCACTTCGCGTCTTCGCGGTTCGTTATGAATTAGTAGAAAACTAACCACGAAGGCACGAAGGACACAAAGGGAAGAGGGCTATAGAGAGATTTTGCATAAGTCCTCTCTAATTGCGGCAAATGAAAAAACAATCTTTTTAACATACTTCATCCTTCTCCTTCGGAGACGCTTCGCGAACATCATTCATACTTCATCCTTTGTAAATAAACAATGTTTGAACAAGAAATACAATCAGGCAAAATTGCTATTGTCGGCATGGATGCCTTTTTTGGTGAATGTCAAGATTTAGATGCTTTTGAACGTAGTATTTATGACGGCAAACAGCATTTTGTCCCCCTACCTTCTCAAAGATGGTATGGCATAGACGAGAAAGCAGATTTACTCAAAGAATACGGTTTACCAGATGGTAAAGCGCCAGTAGGCGGATATATCCAAGATTTTGCCATCGATACTTTAACTTATAAAATCCCTCCCAATGAAGTAGAACAACTCAATCCTCAACAACTGTTACTGTTAACAGTCGCAGATGGGGCGTTAAAAGATGCAGGGATTCAAGAAGGGGCAAATGTTGCTGTTGTGATTGCGGCTGAAGCAGATTTGTCTGTGCATCAACTGCAACAACGCTGGAATTTATCGTGGCAGATTAAAGATGGTTTGAATGCTGCGGAAATTGCCTTACCACCAGATAAAATTGCTCAGTTAGAAACAATAGTTAAAGATAGCATTCACCATCAAGTAGAGATTGGTGAATACCTGAGTTACATCGCCAATATTATGGCGAGTCGGATTTCTGCACTGTGGAATTTTACTGGCCCATCCTTTACGATGACGGCGGTGGAAACCTCTGCTTTCAAGGCATTGGAAGTAGCACAAATGCTACTAATAAATGAGGAAGTAGATGCGGTTGTGGTTGGTGCTGTGGATTTGGCTGGTGGGATTGAAAATGTCTTACTGCGTAGCCAATGGGGAACGGTAAATACTGGCGCTAATACCTTAAGCTACGACCAAAATGCTAACGGTTGGACAGTGGGCGAAGGTGCAGGTGCAGTTGTCCTCAAGCGTTATGATACGGCAAAACAAAATGGCGATCGCATTTATGCGGTGATTGATGCTGTTAGTATCGGTCAAGCTGCTTCTACGGCTGTAGATGGGGAGACGATTAACCAAGTCTGTCAATCGGCTTTCCAAATGGCGGGAATTCAGCCATCAGAGGTTAACTATGTAGAAGTGGTTGCTAGTGGTTTCCCAGAGGAAGATGAGGCAGAAATTGCGGGGATGCTGCAAGCTTACCCCTCTGTCGGTGATGGTCTACATTGTGCCATTGGGAGTGTTAAAGCCAATATCGGACACACCTATGTAGCATCGGGAATTGCTAGCTTAATCAAAACAGCTTTGTGTCTCTATCACAACTATATTCCGGCTACCCCTAATTGGTCTGGTGTGAAAACGCCCCAGGTTTGGCAAGGTAGTCCTTTCTTTGTCGCCACGGAATCAAGACCTTGGTTCCTCCATAAAGATAGTACCCATAGAATCGCCGCCATCAATGGTATCGGTTGTGATGGGACTTGCGCCCATGTCATCTTGTCGGATGAACCAGACCAAGTTAATCACAGTAGTAGATATCTCCAACAACGGCCTTTTTACCTGTTCCCATTAGCCGCTGATGACCGTTCAGCTTTATTCAATCTCTTAGATAATCTGCAACAAGAGATTGAGAAATCTGAGTCTCTATCTCATACAGCTAGTCAGAACTTTGTTAAATTCCAGCAGCATCAAACAGCGAAATACACCCTAGCGATTACTGGACGCAACAAAAAGGAATTACTCAAAGAAATCGCCTCAGCCCACAAAGGGATAAATACTGCCTTTGACAAGGGTAGTGATTGGCAAACACCAATAGGTAGTTATTTCACCTCTAAACCTTTGGGTAAAGAGGCTGAGGTTGCCTATGTGTATCCGGCGGCGGTGAATTCCTATGTCGGTATTGGTCGGACTCTCTTCCGCCTCTTCCCCGATTTGCAAGCTGAACCTTTCGTTAAGAGTTTGTATAAACGAGTCTCAGATGTTGAGAAACTCGTATTCCCCAGAAGCTTGCATAAGTTGTCTACTAGAGAACTAGAAACCCTAGAGAAGAAGTTGCTAGATGATTCCCTAGCAATGTTTGAAGCGGAAATGTTCTTTACCAGACTCATTACTACCGTAATTCGCGATCGCTTTCAAGTCAAACCGAAATATGTGTTTGGCTATAGCCTGGGCGAAACCAGCATGATGGTATCCCAAGGCGTTTGGAGTGATTTCTTTGCTGGTAGTAACAGCTTTAACTCCTCAGCTTTATTTGGCGACAGGTTATCAGGGCCAAAAAATGCGGTGCGTGAATATTGGGGATTACCTCCAGCCACAGACGCTTCAGATAATAACTTCTGGGCTAACTATGTACTCATGACTACCCCAGAGAAAGTTAGAGAATGTCTGAAAAATGAGAGTCGTGTATATTTAACGCAAATTAATACACCAGAAGAAGTATTAATTGCCGGTGAACCAGCAGCTTGTCAGCGCGTCATCAAAGCCCTTGGTTGCAACGCTTTCCCTGCGCCATTCGACCATGTCATCCATTGTGAAGCCATGCGATCGGAGTACGCAGAGTTAGTTAAACTGAATACATTACCAACTCAAGACATACCCGGAATCACCTTCTATTCTGCGGCTGGCTATAAACCTATCTCCCTGAACAGTGAAGTAGTAGCCCACAGTATCGCCACCGGACTGAGTCAACAACTAGATTTTCCGCGCTTAGTGAACCGCGTTTACGCCGATGGAGTCAAAATCTTTGTCGAAGCTGGTGCTGGCGGTGTTTGTTCTCGCTGGGTAAGCAAAATTCTCGAAGGGAAAGAACATATCACCGTCTCCCTCAATCGTCGAGGTATGGATGACCATCCTACGATAGTTAAAGCCCTAGCTAAATTGCTCAGTCATCGAGTTGAGTTAGACATATCATCTCTTTACGACCTCACCCAAGAAACTGAGAAGAAAAATAAATTAACCCAACGAAATATTACCTTGGGTGGTAAGTCAATTACGGCTACTATCTTAAGCGAAGAAAATCGCCAAATCTTCCAAAATTTAGCTAGCAAAACCCCAAACAACACCGCTACGGTTGATTATCAAAGAGTAAATCCAGTATTCAATTCACTGAATACTCCAGTGGTAATTGCTACCAATAATCAACCCGTTGATGATATTTTACTGCCCACAAATCAACCAGAAGAAATCGCAGAGAAAAATATCATGGAACACGGTTTAGTCTCAACGGAACAATTACAATCCTTTGAGATAACTACCACTCTCCAAAAACCAACACAGCCCAGCTTTACTCCATCAAATATAACTCGTAAACCCGGCCAAACTATCCGTATGCTCGATTTAAATAAGACTCAATATCAAAAGCTCAATGCTAACAATGCCAATTTGACTAAATCTCATACAGCTTTCTTAAAATCTCGACAAGATTTTAGTCAGCAAATGAGCGAAATCATTCAATTGCAATTAGCTTGCGCTCAAAACTTACTGAAGGAAGAAGCTTAATTAGGGATTGGGGACTGGGGAATGGGGACTGGGATTTTGACCCAGTACCTCAATCTTCTAAAAGTAAGTCGGTGAAAATAAACCAAACTATGCTAAGAAAAGTAAATAGGCTTGAAATCCTTACCAATGACAAATGACCAAGGACAAATGACAGCCTCAGCCAGTTATCTTTAATTTCGCCGACCTACTTAATACCAATTTTTCAACTCTATCATTTCTCTTCTCTCTGCGTTCTCTGCGTCCTCTGCGGTTCGACCAAAAAAAACTTCTGCACTCCACTCGATATTTAACGAACTTTACAAAACACAGTAACGCCCAAGATAGAAAAAATTGGTATTACCTCTTTTTCACCATTCATCCTTTAGAAACCTTTGCTTATAAATCGAGGGATAACTAGCGTGACTACTGTAGATGCGCCACTAAGTCAACACGAAAATGGACTAGGATTTACCTGCTATTCCTATGGACAAAACCTCATTTGGAAAGGTTCCCCAGATTGTATTTCTTTTGATCAACCAGGAATAGTAGTTAAATTTCTCAACTTAGATCAACCCTGTTATATTGTGAACGCCGGCGGCAGAATTGGTGTTACCAATGTGGGATATTTATGCCCCCTAGATGGGACTGTAACATCACCAATAGAACTGTTAGCATCCATTCCCCCAATTAAAATTCAACAGCTAGGTGACCCCTCTTTTCTCTCCTCTTATGGAGTGAAATATGCCTATGGAACTGGGGCAATGGCTGGCGCTATTGCTTCCGAAGAAATGGTAATTGCCCTAGGAAAAGAGAAAATTTTAAGTTCCTTTGGTGCTGGTGGTTTAAGCCCAGAAAACTTGGAAGCTGCTATCAACAAAATTCAACAAGCCTTACCCCAAGGCCCCTATGCTTTTAATTTAATTCACAGCCCTAATGAACCAACAATTGAACGCCGTGCTGTGGATTTATTCCTCAAATATGGCGTGAGAGTTGTGGAAGCTTCAGCATTTTTGGATTTAACTCCCAACATTGTTTATTATCGGGCTGCGGGATTAAGTTTGAATGCGGCCAATCAAATTGAAATCAAAAATAAAGTCATTGCTAAAATTTCTCGTAGAGAAGTAGCCAGCAAATTCCTCCAACCAGCACCAGCTAAAATCCTCAAGGAACTTGTACAACAAGGGTTAATCACCGAGTTACAAGCAACTCTAGCAGCGCAAGTGCCAATGGCGGATGATATTACTGTGGAAGCTGATTCTGGCGGACATACAGATAATCGTCCTCTGGTTTGTTTGTTACCTTCCATCATGGCTTTGAGAGATGAAATTCAAGCACAATATCATTACTCTCAACCTATTCGCATTGGGGTAGCGGGTGGAATTGCCACACCACAATCAGCTTTAGCTGCTTTTATGATGGGTGCAGCTTATGTAGTCACAGGTTCGATTAATCAAGCTTGTGTGGAATCTGGCGCTTGTGAACATACTAAAAAGTTGCTCGCCCAAGCAGAAATGGCTGATGTCATGATGGCTCCGGCTGCTGATATGTTTGAAATGGGAGTCAAATTACAAGTTCTCAAACGCGGCACCATGTTCCCAATGCGGGCGCAAAAGTTGTATGAGTTATACCGCGCTTATGACTCCATTGAAGAAATTCCTCTAGCTGAAAGAGAGAAATTAGAAAAACAAGTTTTCCGGAAAACTATTGCCGAAGTTTGGGAAGGAACAGCAGCTTATTTATCCCAAAAAAATCCGGAGAAACTGGGCAAGGCAGTTAATAATCCTAAATTGAAAATGGCATTGATTTTCCGTTGGTATTTAGGATTATCTTCCCGTTGGTCTAGTTCTGGCGAAAAGGGACGAGAAGTTGATTATCAAATTTGGTGCGGCCCGGCAATGGGTAGCTTCAATGACTGGGTACGCGGTACTTATTTAGCAGAACCTCAAAACCGCAAAGTTGTTGATGTTGCTAACCATATTATGACCGGAGCAGCATTTTTATATCGCATCCAAAGTTTGAGATTTCAAGGCTTACAAATTCCCGATTACTACAGTCAGTATCGCCCAGCTAGTTCTACATTGGAGATGTAAAAAAATGAATTCAAAACATTCTTATAGTGCCGCAGATATTCAAGCCTGGCTGGTTGCTAATCTGGCTGAGTTACTAGGGGTAGAAACTGACGAGATAGATGTCAACGAACATTTAGAAAACTACGGTTTGGATTCAGCCCAAGCAATGATTCTCGTCAGCAAATTAGAGAAAATGCTGGGCTTCCAACCTTCGCCTTTGCTGTTGTGGCATTATCCCAATATTGCTGCTCTTTCTCAGCGTTTAGCAGAAGATTTACCCGAAGATGCAGTAGTTCAAGACACAAATAATGCCCCTGCGAATGCTCCTCTCCCGGCTTTAGATTTAAACGCCGAGGTAGTTCTTGACCCCACAATTCGCCCTGACGCTTTACCTCCAGTTACAATTACTGAACCAAAAAACATCTTTTTAACTGGTGGTACAGGTTATTTAGGTGCATTTATTATTCGGGAATTGTTGCAGCAAACTAATGCCAATATATATTGCTTAGTCCGGGCTGCTAACGCTCAAGAAGGTCAGAGCAAATTAGCAAAAAATCTCGAATCTTACGCAATTTGGGATGAAAAATATAAGTCGAGAATTATCCCAGTTGTAGGGGATTTAGCTCTCCCATTATTGGGTATGGGCGCAGAACAGTTCCAAATTTTAGCTGCTAATATTGACACCATTTATCATAGTGGTGCTTTGCTGAATTATGTTTTCCCCTATTCAGCATTGAAAGCAGCTAATGTGTTAGGAACTCAAGAAGTATTGAGATTAGCTAGTCAAATCAAACTCAAGCCTGTACATTACGTTTCTAGTGTGGCGGTGTTTGAATCACCTGCTTATGCTGGTAAGGTAGTGAAAGAGCAAGATGACTTCGCGCATTGGGAAGGAATTTTCCTTGGTTATTCCCAAACAAAATGGGTAGCTGAGAAGTTAGTGAAAATTGCCCGTGACAGAGGTTTACCTGTAACTATCCACAGACCACCATTAATTTCTGGAGATAGCCAAACAGGTATTTGTAACACCCATGACTTTATCAACTTGATGGTCAAAGGCTGTCTGCAAATGGGATATTTCCCAGATGTAGAATACATGATGGATATGTCTCCTGTAGATTATGTTAGCAAGGCGATTGTTTATCTCTCAATGCAGCCTTCATCTATAGGTAAAGCATTCCATTTACAACATCCTCAACCAGCGCCTTTAAGCACCTTAATTAAGTGGGTACAATCCTTCGGTTATCCTGTGAAGGCGATTCCTTACGACCAATGGCAAGCAGAGTTAATTAATAATGTCTCTTCTACGGACAATCCTTTATATACTCTACGGCCATTTTTGTTAGAACGCTGGTCTGATGAACAATTAACAATTCCCGATTTGTATCTACAAGCCAGAAGACCTCATATTAGCTGCGAGGAAACTCTCAAAGCATTAGAAGGTAGTTCTATTGTTTGTCCGCCAATTAGTTCGGAAATGTTTATGACCTATACTGCTTATTTGATTCAGACTGGTTTTCTGAATGTTGCATAAGGTAATAGGCAATTTGTAGAGTTTGGTAATCAATAAAAAGCCCGCACAAGCGGGCTTTTTTATGGAGTTCAACTTCATTTTTATCATCCGTGCTTGCTTGGAAGCAAAGGGTTTTAATCCTGAAGAGAGTAAGTCAAATTTTGCTGTAGGGTGTGTTAGGTGCTTATTTTCAATATGATTTGTCACGCAATAATTATCCTAGCGCCTAACGCACCATCCACGCGACGGTGCGTTACGGCTAAATCTAATCTTTCTCTAAGTCTCAAATCCTTTCACAGCCGTAACACACCCTACCTCAGATTCACTGCATAAATGGTCTCTGACAGAGAGTAAATAAAATGGCGTTGCTGATTGATGGGATGATTTTTGTCTCACGCAAAGGCGCAAAGGCGCAAAGAATCGACTTTTAGCTTTTTCCCGAAGTCTGAATTCATCCCGCAAATATGCAACGCCAATAAAATTTCAACTCGTTGTGTTACAACTCTACGCCAGTACTCAAAGTTTCAATCCCTAATAGGGATTAAGTGAAATTTCAACATAATGCTAAATTCCCCTATGCTTGGTGCTTAGTGGTTTCAATCCCTAATAGGGATTAAGTGAAATTTCAACTAGCAGTTACTCGGCTTCTGGCCCTGGGTTCAAGTTTCAATCCCTAATAGGGATTAAGTGAAATTTCAACACAAGCAATTGTTAAAGCTGAAGCTGCTTCTAAATCGTTTCAATCCCTAATAGGGATTAAGTGAAATTTCAACCGAAAAGCAAGAAGTTCAAGCTGAAATCAAAACCCCGTTTCAATCCCTAATAGGGATTAAGTGAAATTTCAACGTCACGCCAGCATCATGTAAATACTCCTGCCCATCTTGTTTCAATCCCTAATAGGGATTAAGTGAAATTTCAACCTAAAATAGCTAGCTTAGTATCAGCTACGAGATGTTTCAATCCCTAATAGGGATTAAGTGAAATTTCAACAATTAGATGCCCCGCGTTTCTTAGCATCTTCCGTTTCAATCCCTAATAGGGATTAAGTGAAATTTCAACCAAGCACCAAAGCAGCTAAGGGAAAAGCTAAGGAGTTTCAATCCCTAATAGGGATTAAGTGAAATTTCAACCCACTTGCATAAGTCCCACCATCGGCAATGCCTGTTTCAATCCCTAATAGGGATTAAGTGAAATTTCAACCTCAGAGAAAAATTAATTCATTCTTTGTTGGCAGTTTCAATCCCTAATAGGGATTAAGTGAAATTTCAACGGCGGAAGTTTCAAAGCTAATGTATATGCGGTTTTCAAGGTTCTGTTACGCGGATGGAGCAATGATAACATAGGCGATCGCAAAAAGGCAAAACCAAAATAGCTGAAAGTCTTTCTATGTAAGGCGCGCGGGTGGTTGAACATCAATAAATAGGTGCAAGTCTTATGCACAAATGGTTTCGCCTATTTTGAGTGAGACTACATTTTCCACACCTACCCATCCGCGCATTCTGGGAAGCAAGAGTATGCTAACTGGTTTGCTGACAGATTATACTTTACCAAGTTTGCAACAAGATGGAATTTAATTTCTTCTTCTCTTTTTAACACCTTTGGGTTTGGTAAATGAACGCATGATGCGATTAATCAGGTTAGAAGGCTGCTTGCGGGAAGAAGATATTCTCGGCTGATTGGTAGTGCTATCTTGGATACCTGGATTAGTAGAACTCTCATGATTGAGAGGTACAGCGTGTTTAGTAGGGGTAATTCCACTGCCATATCTTCTGGCGTAAACTTGGGTAAACTCAGCACCAAAAAAGAGAATTTGAGCAGCGTAATAAATCCACGCAAGAATTACTACCAGCGAACCAGCTGCACCATAGGTTGAGCCAAAACTACCATTACCTAAATATTGTCCTAACAAAAATCGACCTATGGAAAACAAAAGTGAGGTGATAGAAGCGCCTATTAAAACATCACCCCAAGTAATTTTCACATCTGGTAAAACTTTAAAAATGAGTCCAAATAGTACTGTAGTGATGGCAAAACCTAGAAGAAAGTTAACAATTTGCCAGAGAAAATCAACACCCGGTACTAGGTTACTAAAGAAAGCTACTATTGCACTCAAACCTGCACTAATTACTAAAGAAACTAATAGTAAAAAGCCAATTCCTAACACCATAGTGAATGATAAAACACGCTGGCGAACCATAGTGTTAACTCCTCTTCCTGGTTTTGGCTTTACTTCCCAAATGGTGTTGAGTGCATCTTGCAACTCGGTAAATAAACCTGTAGCACCTAATAGCAGAACTAGGATACTAATCAGAGAAGCGATAGTTCCTGTTGTTGGTTGGTTGGCATTTTGAATAGCTGTTTCAATAAATTTTGCGCCTTGTGTACCAACTAATCCTTGAATTTGGCGAAAAATTTCACCTCTGGCGGCTTCTTCGCCAAATACCGCACCAACAACGGCAATAACAATAATTAGTAATGGTGCAATGGAAAATATTGTGTAATAAGCTAAAGCTGCTGCTAACCGTGAGGCTTTATCCTCACTCCATTCTTTGAAAGTCTCTTGGAATAACCCCAAAATTGCTCGCCAACTCATGCCATCAGTCTCCTTATCCCAGCATATTACTCGCCTCTGATATATTGGATACTGATTTACTGGTTAGCGTCATCTGCCTCAAGATGTTGGTATAGCGTCCTTGAGGATGAATCTCAATAATTTTGGGTTAAGGGGGAAAGGGGAAAGGGGAAAGGGAGAAAAACGGTTTGGTTAAGCGATTCATCGGGGGAGACGCGATTCATCGCGTCTCTACAAGATTTAAACATCAATCGATTTTTTTTGCACGAAAGCTGAAATAAAATTCTTTTAGCTTTTGCCTTGCGGTATTAGCGTCGTAAACTCCGAGGGTCGAGTGCATCTCTTAGCCCATCGCCTAGTAAATTGAAAGCTAATACTGTGAGGATAATTAGCACGGCTGGCGGCCAAATTAGCCAAGGTTGTAGTACTAAAATTGAAGCATTACTGGCTAAAGATAGCATATTTCCCCAAGAGGGGTCTGGTTGTTGAATTCCTAAACCAATGAGACTTAACACAGCTTCGGCGCTGATAAAGCTGGGAACAGATAAGGTGGCGGAGATAATTATATAGGTGGCAGTTTGTGGCAAGACGTGACGGAGGATAATATACATTGGTTTACCTCCCATTGCTCTTGCAGCTTGTACAAATTCTCGCTCTTTAATTGATAGTACTTGTCCGCGAATTACCCTTGCTAAACCTGCCCAACTAATTACGGAAGTAATGACTACAATTAATAAAAAGCGTTGAGTACTGCTTAAACCCGGTGGTAATACTGCGCCTAATGTGACTAACAAATAAATGCTGGGGAAAGTCATCAGCACTTCTGCGAGGCGCATAATTAAGGTATCAATTTTACCGCCAAAATAACCAGAAATCCCGCCGATGAGTAAACCCAGGGGATAGGTGATAATCACACCAAATATCCCAATAAATAAGCTGATGCGACCCCCATGCACCAAACGGCTAAATTGGTCACGTCCTTGATCATCAGTACCTAAGATGTTAAATTTGGCTTCTCCAGTCGTGCCAAACAAATGCCAATTTAAGGGGATACCAGGGATAATAGTGACTTCGTCCCATTTAGGTGGTAGGGGTAAACTGAGTTGAAACAGGCGGTATTCTGACCCGGAGACAAATAAACGTAGAGGTGAGGGCTTTTTGAAGTCTACAATGAGTTTGCGATCGCCTGTCTTTAAATTAGTATCTCCCTGAGTCGTGGGATAAATATGAGGCCCAATCGCTTGTCCTGATGGTGAATTCCAATAAATTTTTGTAGGTGGTAGCAGCGAACCATTTGGCTGCGAAGCATAAGGATCGTAAGGGGCGATGAAATCTGCTGCAATTACTGCTATATAGAATATCAACAGCAAAATTGCCCCAAATCTTGCCAAAGGGTTCTTTTTCAGTCGTTGCCACCAATCCATAGTTTTGATATGCAGTCAAGGTTTAATAGTTAATAGTCCGAGGTCAAGGGTTAATAGTCAAGCCCTGCGGAAAGTCAAAATTCTAAATCTATGATAATTAATTTTGAACCTTGACAGAATTTTAGGTGCTCAATTTGCGATTGCAGATTTTCAAAATGTCAAATTTAAAATCTAAAATCCAAAATCTAAAATTGTTGGACAGACGCGATAAATCGCGTCTCTACAAATGTTGACTAATGACTGTTAGCCATTAACCGCAATTCTTCTTGTTGTTTTTCATGCTCGACAACAAAGACATTTGAGTAAAGATTAGCTAATATTTGTTTACCTTGCTGTGTTAGCGCCAAATAACGTAATGCGTCTTTCACATAGGGATAAACACCATTCCAGTAAAACTTGGCGTAATTCTTGCGTAAATCGCCTGGGTTTTGATAGCCTAAGATTTTATTCATCCCAGTTTCTTCAAATTCATAATATAAAGAAGTAATTTTCTTTAAATAACGCGGATCGCTTAATTGTCCAATTAAGTCGGCGGCGCGGACTAAGCCTGCATAGTTATGTGTATCTTGATGGTCTTCTGCTTTCGGGACGGGGAATCTGGTTAATTCAATATTCGACTTAATTACTTCTGCATCGATTAATTTATGTCCACCAAAACGTTCATCAATAAATAGTTTGCCTCTATCAACATGATAGGGTATGAGACTAGCATCAGAAGCACCAGGAGCTAAAGAAATCATTTTGCCATCTTTACCTGTAGCATATAAGCCTTCTGTCTCTTGGTCTTGCCGACAAACTCCTTTGACATAGCCAATATCATGACAAGCTAAAGAGATAATGCAATGTAACCAATCATCACTGGAAACGCCACCTTCACGAATATGTTTACCTCGTAAAATTTCCTGTCCTACTAAAGTCACAAGAATTGTGTGTTCGACGTTGTGATATAAAGCATCGCTATTGGCAATATTTTCTAAAGCCATGCTCCCAGCCCAGGCAATGATATCTTGATAATCATGTTTTAAAGCGCCATAGGTGCGATGATAGCCTTCTCGAATTTGATTAACAAAAGCATCAATTAAAATTTCTGTAGCATTGAACATTGGTTTTGACTCGCTGGAATAAGAATTTATTAACAATTCGTAATTCGTAGTTACTAATTCGTAATTAGGTTAAGGATGGGAATTTAGACCCTACCTGTAAAGGCGTGACTTATAAAAGTTGTAGAATATAAACCTCTGTTTAATTACGAATTACGACTTACGAATTAGTAATTAGGTTGATTATGGTTATTCAGTACGTATTGGCAAAAATTTCTCACCAATCAACAGGATAGTCAATTTTGCAAAATACGTTAAATTTCATCTTTAAAATGACAGCAATGCAGATTTCCTCCTTTGTTACTGGTTGAGAGTTTTAGCTCTATCTATTTTGATATTTTTCCCACAAAACAGGCTATCCTTTCATTAGCCTGCAAATAACAGGTTAGAAGCTTCGGTATTGCTGCTTTATTCAGTTATAGTCTTTAGCTAAAACTAGTAGTTCCCTACAGGAATTTGCATGGTTTCGTAGTCAAGGTTCAAATTCCCAAGTAGAGGATTAAAGTCTTGGCTAGGAATATGTTTTTCCCTCATGCTCAAATTCAGCGATGGAGAGAAATATCCTGTATTGAAAGCCTAAGTACTGTTTTAGGCATCAGCACTGATGACTTTCAAGGTGCTACTGTCTTTTTCAGATACATTGCCACAAATTATTCAGTTTTGTATAGATGTGCCTTAGCCCTATCTGCTTTTTTACTTCTATTATTTCCGTATCAACAATCGAGATGGACGAGAGTTAGATACTAAAAAATCACAATAACTGCAACCTGATAAATAATTCTATAATGAGAAATTTCTCGAAAATTTAAGCCATATTCATCTTCTATACCCAGAAAAAGTAATAGTAGTTAAAAATTACTCAGTCTGCTTGCCAGACTGAAACTTTAGAAAAATTTGGATTATCTGCACCTGTATTCACTTCCTTGCATTATAAATGCTGGACAATATCATTTTAATACTAAAAATATGACAGTAATTCAGTGCAAATACTCATTGACAATATTTTGATTCAATAAATATATTGCAAATATTCTTCTATTGTAATAAAAGTACAACCTGTATCATGTTTCTCTACTGGGAATCCTGATAGTCAGAGCCTCAAAAAATGAGCTATATTTCATACAAGTTAATAAATTTAAACTTTTATTAAAAAATACCAGTAATTATTCATATTACAGGAGCTAGAGGTATGACCGTGGGTGATGAAAGTTCATCAAAAGTCGAAATGGAAGACTCTTTGAGGGCTGAAGATGCTGATTTAGGACAAAAACTACAGGATCGGCAAACTCGCCTATGGTTGATGCCACTGTTACTGGGTACAGGTTTGGGATTAGCGATCGCTTTTGGGGGTATGGGTATTTTAAGCCATCGTCCCACTAGTCAACAAAATGCGATCGCCAAACCACCAGCAAAGTTGAAACCATCAATGACAGTTACCGTTGCTACCGTAGAGACTGCAAGTGTAGCACGGACTCTCAATACTACGGGTACTGTCGCCGCCTCCGATTTGATTCCTGTACTTCCCCAAACCAACGGACTGCAAATTAAAAAAATTCCTGAGAATATCCAAGAAGGCGCTTTCGTCAACAAAGGGGATGTTTTGGCAGTTTTAGATGATTCTGTACTGCAAACTCAAATTAGCCAAGCTAAAGCAGATATAGAATCGAAGCAAGCAGATATGGCATCAAAGCAAGCCGATGTCACATCTAAACAAGCCAGTGTGTCATCCAATGTGGCGATTGTTAAGCAAAGACAAGCAGATTTAGCTCAAGCACAGGCGCGCTTAGAAGAAGCGGAAAAGAACTATCAGCGATATCAACAACTGGCGGCTTCTGGTGCTATTAGTCAACAAGAACTGGATACTCGTTCCTATACGGTGAAAACTGCCAGAGAAACTGTGCGTGTTGCTGAAGAAAATGTTCGTAGTGCCCAAGCAAATGTTGGTGGTAGTCAAGCAAATATCAGCATAGCCCAAGCCAACGTCAACAAAGCCAAAGCCGATGTTCGCAATAGTGCCGCGAAAATAGGACAACTGCAAGCCCAATTAGCACAAACCCTAGTTGTTGCGCCTGTATCGGGAATTATTGCCGAAAAACTGGCGAGAGTGGGGGATATGACAGGTGTACCACCACAAACCCAAGTAGGTAATGTGATTGGTGGGACGCAAAAGCTGTTCTCGATTATTCGAGATGGCAAATTACAACTGCAAGCAAAAGTTCCTGACATTCAACTCTCCCTAGTGAAAGTGGGTGCAACAGTAGAAGTGACTTCCGATCTGGATCGCCTTGTTACCTTGCAAGGGCGAGTTAGAGAGATAGAACCGATGGTAAACGATCAAAGGCGAGAAGCCACAGTCAAAATCGACTTACCACCAACAAAATTGCTCAAACCTGGAATGTTTGCCCGCGCCGCCATTACCACCTCATCAACCCTAGGCATGACAGTACCCCAAAAAGCCGTACAAACCCAACCTGATGGCAGTGTAATTGTATTCATGCTATCGGGTGAAGACATTGTCCGCGCCCAGAAAGTAGAACTAGGAGAACCTCTAAACGGTAACAGAGTGGAAATCAAAAGCGGGTTGAAATTAGGCGATCGCGTGGTTGTGAAAGGTGCAGGTTATCTCAAAGATGGCGACAAAGTACTGATATCCCCGGAAGGATAAAGAATCCATAATCTGAATCTGCTGCGGTGAACTTTTCCCCATCAATCCAAAATCCAAAATCCAAAATCCAAAATTCTCCGATGTCCTTCAATATCTCTGCTTGGTCGATTAAAAAACCTGTCCCCACGATAGTTTTATTCTTGATTTTGACGATAGTTGGTTGGTTTTCGTTCATTTCCTTAGGGATAGACACCAACCCCAACGTTGATATTCCCGCAGTGACGGTGACTGTTACCCAACCAGGTGCAGGCCCAGCGGAACTGGAATCGCAAGTGACAAAGAAGATTGAAGATGCTGTCGCGGGTTTGGGCAATATCGACAACATGATATCGAAGGTCAGTGATGGTAATTCTACAACCACCATCAATTTTTTATTAGGAACAAACAGCGATCGCGCTACTAATGACGTGCGAAATGCGATCGCTCAAATTCGCCAAAGTTTACCCCAAGACATCAATGATCCGATTGTCCAACGTCTAGACTTCGCTGGCGGGCCGATCATGACCTATGTTGTCAAATCTGATCGCCGTTCTGTGGAAGAGTTAAGTAACCTCACAGACCAAACTATTAGCCGCGCCTTGTTAGCGGTGAAAGGTGTCGCTCAAATTAAACGTGTGGGTGGGGTTGACCGAGAAATCAGAGTTAACCTCGACCCCAATCGCTTACAGTCTTTAGGTATCACCGCCACCCAGGTAAACGACCAAATCCGCGCCTTGAATATTAACTTACCAGGCGGACGTGCGGAATTAGGTGGTAGCGAACAAAGTATCCGCACATTAGGTAGCGCCGCCAGTGTGGATGTGTTGAAAACCTACGAAATCATCTTACCTAGTGGTGGTTCCGTACCTCTTTCCAGCTTAGGAACCGTCGATGATCAATTTGGTGACATCCGACAAACTGCAAGCTTGAATAACAAACCTGTGGTAGCCTTTCAGGTTCTCCGTAGCACTGGTAGCGTCATGGTAACAGTGGAATCAGGAGTGAAAGCCGCAGTTAAGGAACTGGAAAAAACCCTCCCTCCAGATGTGAAGCTGGATTTAGTATTTACCAGGGCTGATGTAGTTCGCCAGTCCTATGAAAGCACCATCGATGAATTGATTCAGGCTTCCATACTGGCGGTGATCGTCATTATGATATTTTTACGGGACTGGCGAGCAACATTAATTACCGCCGTTGCCTTGCCTTTATCAATGATTCCCACCTTTGCTGTACAGCAAGCTTTAGGTTACACCCTCAACAACATGACATTGCTAGCCTTAGCCCTAGCAGTCGGTAACCTAGTCGATGATGCCGTCGTGGAAATTGAAAACATGGAACGGCACATGGCAATGGGAAAATCAGCTATGCAAGCGGCTTATGAATCTTCAGAGGAAGTGGGATTAGCCGTGGTAGCTTCTTCAGCAACGATTATTGCTGTATTTCTGCCCGTAGCCTTTATGGGTGGAATTCCCGGACAATTTTTCCAACCCTTTGGCTTTACGGTTGCCATTTCCACAATTTTTTCCACCTTAGTCGCCCGCATGATAACCCCCATGATGGGGGCTTATTTACTCAAGGATAAAGACCATACACGCAGTAAGGGAATACAGGATCAGAATCAGCCACGATTTATCCGATTATTAAATTTTAAATTTAAACTGCCAACAACCAGCAAAAAAACTAAAAAACTCAGCACTCAGCACGGGCTGAACGCCCCGCTACCGCTAACACAACTCAGCACTCTCAAGCCTCGAAAATTTCAGCCCTATAAGTCGTTGTTGCAATGGGCACTCAGGCATAAATTAACAACAATAGCGATCGCTCTAGCTTTCTTCATAGCTAGTCTGATGCTAGTACCCATGATTCCCAAGGGTTTCGTTGACGATGGCGACTACGGACTTTCTAGTATTTCTATAGAAATTCCCCCTGGTTCCACCTTAGCAGATATGAATCAGGTAGTAACACAGACAACTAACATCCTCCTGAAAAACCCTCATGTTGCTCAGGTAGTAGCTACAGAAGATTTGAGTACAGCTACCCTCGCTGTCAACCTCAAACCCAAAGAAGAACGCAAGATTTCCCAAAAACAATTTGAGGAAGAAATACGCCCCCTATTCCAACAAATACCAGGGGCGAGAATCAGTTTCCAAAGCCAAGTACCAGGTGATAGCCGTAAAGGTTTATCAATAGTTTTGCGTAGTGAAAATCCCGAAGCCTTAAGTCAAGCTGCGTCAGACTTAGAAAAGCAGATGCGAACCATACCGGGATTAGTAGAAGTCTCTTCTAGCGCCAGTTTGGTAAAACCAGAAATTCTCGTCATACCCGATCCGCAACGCGCCGCAGATTTAGGTGTGACAGTGCAAGCGATCGCGCGTACAGCCTCTTTAGCTACCATTGGTGATAACGATGCCAACTTAGCCAAATATAATTTAAGCGATCGGCAAATTCCCATTCGCGTGCAAATCGATCCCAAAGCCCGCGCAGATATCAACAATATCAAAAATCTTCAAGTTCCCAGTCAAAATGGCAGCTTAGTTCCCCTCCTCGCCGTTGCAGATATCCGCTTTGGTAGCGGCCCTGCAACCATCAACCGCTACGATCGCGCCCGTCAAGTTGCAGTCGAAGCCAACTTACAAGGTATCGCCCTCGGCGAAGCAGTCCAAACAGTAAATAAACTGCCGATTATGCAAAACTTGCCTCCAGGAGTTATGCAACAACCCTCTGGCGGTGCAAAAATTATGCAAGACATCTTTAGAGGTTTTGGTAGCGCCTTGGGATTAGCAATTCTCTGCATCTATGCAATTCTCGTACTGCTATATAACAATTTCCTACATCCGCTATCGATTATGGCAGCCTTACCCTTTTGCTTAGGCGGCGCATTAGTAGCCTTGATGGTAATGCAAAAACCCTTAGGACTCTATGCCTTAATTGGGATTGTACTGCTGTTGGGAATTGTCACCAAAAACTCTATTTTGTTAGTGGACTATACAATCATCAACATGCAAGAAGGCAAAAGCCAACGTCAAGCACTCATCGAAGCTGGCGTGTCACGCTTACGCCCAATTATGATGACCTCATTAGCAACAATCGCTGGTACTCTACCCCTAGCATTAGGAATCGGTGTTGGTTCCGAAGTCCGCCAACCGATGGGAATCGCTATCATGGGTGGCTTTACAACTTCCACACTGCTGACATTGGTGGTAGTACCCGTAATATTTAGCTATATTGACAACTTCCAAAACTGGATCATGAATACCTTGCGCTACGGCTTCGGCAAAAAACCACCCCGCCCAGCATCCAGCGAACATGAAGTCATCAGCCTCCCATCAGAGCGGGAAAAATCCGCTTCTTAAATTCAGCCTTGGCAGATTGTGGTATAATAGCACCTAGCTTTAGCTTAATGGCTAGCTGCTATTTGCGGGTGTAATTCAGTGGTAGAATGTCATCTTCCCATGGTGAACGTCGTGGGTTCGAGTCCCATCACCCGCTTTTTGTTGGTGTAGATTAACTAATTATTTGTCCGTGGTGAAACATTATTTGTCATCATATTTCCAGAGATAATTTTATAATTTAAGTCGTATTATAAAGATGGTGTCACAAAGTTTTAGATTGTGCCTGCTTAAATAATATCTATTCAAAAGTTTCCTAAAACCTCTAATGTAATTTAGATAATGTAATTGCAGGGTTTGAATTATTAACACTATAAGACATAGTAAATTGCCGTCAACAAAAAGATCAGCAGGAGACAATATCAATAGGCTGGGTCAGGAAAGACACCAGTCTGCATTGTTGCGCTATGCTCTAGCAGTAGCTTTCCTTGTTGGTACGGTTCTTTTATTTGTAACTAATAGTACTTCTTATTTAGGATGGTTGCTCTCACTAGCAGGATTCGCAAGCTCCTACTATTTGTACCGCAGTGGACGACATTTAACAAAACGAGCAGGAGATGCTCAACGTGGTGCTAAAGCTGAAAAGGATGTAGCCGCTTTATTACGACCCTTGCAGCGTCAAGGATGGTACATCGAATACAACTTAAAAATCAGGAGATGGGGAGATGCAGATTTAGTATTGCACTCCCCTAAAGGCAATTGGTATGTCATTGATGTCAAATCCCACGGAGGTACTAAAGTTTACGAAAACGGTTGTCTACGAAAGCGTTATGGCAGAAATATTTATGATTTTGAAGAAGGAGATTTGATCGGGAAAGTGAAAGGTCAAGCTCAGGAAGTGAAGAGTATAAAAGGTGCGCGATGGGTAACTGCGATGCTTTGCTTTACAAAGGGTGATGTCGATATTTCTCTCAATGAGATTACAGGTGTTTATATTGTGAACACTACCAATTTGATCAGTATTTTGTCGCAGTTGGAGCAGTAAATGGAAATAAGTTATTGAATGTTTGATTATCAAATCTGATATTTAAGCGAAATGGGATAGCAGATAGTCTATGTACAAATAAAATATTTACTCATAGCCAATTATCCTAAGTATTCAGGTAAACTATTTTACAAAAAACACCAATATTGGGTGCAGTAACTCGGAGGTAGTTTTGAAAGCGACCAGAAAAATAGATGCTATTCTTAACGCTTGGTTTGACTACATTGCTTTGGATGATTACAGTAACGCCAGGGTTGAAGCTACTAACAATCAAAAGATTGTAAAACAACCTGGTGTCAGGCTGTTAGGTAACCATGTATTAATAGATAGAGATATATTTTCAGAACTACAAAAAAAACCACCCAGAGGGCAACAAAATCAACAAGAATCTCTGTGGGTTTTATCATTTCCACAGGTTGTAAATGTCGAAAATGGAAAATCTTATTTTTGTCCTCTATTTTGCTTAGATATTACTGTCACTGTAAGCAAAAGTTTGCCGTTTTTGAAACCATAACCTTGCCGCAGACATAGCCCAAAAGTAGATTATTACGTTTAGTAGCCAAATAGAAAAAGTTGAGTTTTGAAATGATAAGCTTGCCGAAAGTATAAAAATCAAGCATAAACCTGCCGAAAGTTACGGTATTTCCTATGCTCAGCGACCGAGAGTTTGAAGACTGGTGTCGCCGCCTTTGTTTACCAGAGACGACAAAAGAGCTAGTGCAAAAAATCCGGAATTCAGAACCTGTGAGGAAGGTAGGTGGCGGAGCGAAAAATGTTTGCGGCAGTTATCCAAGTCGCAAAATGGGGAAAACGATTCAGTTTGAATCTCATAAAGTAGAACTGCCGGCGATCGTAGAGTACGAAAATGATGAAGATGTATTAGAGTACTATGACCAGCCAATTCGTCTAAGTTTATCTTTTCATTCCCTGAGCGGACGTTGTGTGGTGACATCTCATACTCCGGATTTTTGGGTAATGAGGCGTAATAGTGCGGGATTTGAAGAATGGAAAGCTAGTGAGCGGCTCAAAATACTAGCCAGAAAACAACCTACACGCTATCAGCAAAGCGAAGAAGGTCGTTGGCACGCGCCACCAGCAGAAATGAAAGTTCAAGCAATGGGACTGTACTATTATTTACGTACAGATCTTGAAATCAACTGGATTGCTTACCAGAACTATCAGTTTCTTCAAGGTTATTTCAACCAAGAAAATACAGTTAAAAAAGAGGTAAGAAAAACAGTTGTTGAGTGTATTAATGCCAATCCTGGAGTAACCCTCAAAGAACTACTAGAATCAACAAATACCGATTGGGCAGATGATATCTATGCCTTGATTGGAACAAAGCAAATATATGTAGACCTGAAAGCAGTAGCTTTGAATGAGCCAGAAAAAGTTCATCTTTTCAGTAGCCAAGAAATGGCATCAACTTATGATCTAATCATTGCTCAAAAGACTTCTGCTCGTATCGCCAGTGGACAACGAATTGATGTGGCAATTGGTTCAACGCTGGTTTGGGATGGTAAAAGTTGGTGTGTAATTCAAATCGGAGACACAAAGATTGCGCTTCAAAGCGAAAATGAACTGATTGGGTTAACTCATGCAAACTTTGATGCACTAATTGCACAAAAAGAAATCATTCATATTCAACCATTATCTGCAAAAACAACAGACATTTGGGAACAGATCAAATGCGCTAGTTCTGAGGATTTAGCAGTAGCTAATTACCGCTATAAAGTTATTGAACCATATTTACATGGCAGTCCGCCAATTAATAGTTCTGTACCTGAGCGGACAGTTCGTAGCTGGAAATCCAAATATCATCAGGCTCTGAATAATTATGGCTGGGGCTATATTGGCTTACTACCCAATCGTGGCAAGAAAGGGAACAGGGTAGATCGCTTTTCACCCGATACTTGGGAGTTTATTGACCAAATTATTGAACAGCACTATGAGAACCTCAAACAGCGAGGAAAACTAGCAACTTACGGTATTCTGGTTAGAGAATGGGAAAAAGCTGGAAAAACAGACCCTTGCCCTAGCCGGATCACTTTCTGTAAACGCATTAATCAACGAGAGAAAGTAGGACAAACTCGCCATAGGCAAGGGTCAAGAGCCGCTTACCAAAAGAGTCCTTTTTATCACGAATTAACGCTCTCCACCCCTATTCACGGGAGTCGGCCATTTGAAATCTGCCACATTGATCATACAGAATTAGATATCGAGTTAGTTTGTTCGCGCACTGGGCGCCCTTTAGGCCGACCTTGGGCAACTATTCTCATTGATGCTTTCTCACGTCGTATTTTCGCAATCTATTTAACATTTGACCCGCCATCGTATCGTTCCTGCATGATGGTATTGCGAATTTGTGTGCAGAGATTTGGCCGCTTTCCAGAAACATTAGTAATGGATAATGGTGTAGAGTTTGGCAGTATTTACTTTGAAACACTTCTAGCTGCCTTTAGTTGCACAAAAAAACAAAGACCATCTGCTAGTCCTAGATTTGGTTCACTCATTGAAAGATTTTTCGGCACAAGTAACACAGAATTTTTTTACAACCTTAAAGGCAATACTCAAATTACTAAACAAGTACGCTTGGTAAATAAAACAAATAACCCAAAAGTACAAGCTGTCTGGACATTGCCAGAATTATATGAATATTTTTGTAAATATGCTTATGTAATTTATGACAGTAGAGAGCATCCGGCACTGGGAATGTCTCCCAATGCTGCATTTACAAAAGGTGTGAATCAGAGTGGGATGCGCTATGGACAAAAAATTTTAGATGATGAAAACTTTAAAATTTTTACTTTGCCCTCAACTGCAAAGGGAAGTGCAAAAGTAATACCAAGACTCGGGATAAAAATTAATTATATCTATTATTGGTCAATTGATGATTCATTTCTTAACCCTGAAGTTGAAAGTACTCAAGTACAAGTTAGATATGATCCATTTGATGTAGGAACTGCTTATGCGTATGTCAAAGGTAATTGGGTACGCTGTATATCTGAATATTATTCATCCTTACAAGGTCATTCTGAAAAAGAAATTCGACTGATAAGTATTGAATTACGACAGCAAAAAAATCAGTATAATCAAAAAATAGCAATTAGAGCTAAAGAACTTGCACAGTATTTAGAATCAGCAGAAGCTCAAGAAGTTTTACAGACACAAAGACTTCATGATTTAGCTGCAACTGATTTGCGAGACTTAATATATAAAAATGGTAGGAAACAAACATCCTCTACTCTTACTCAGTGTCCAGTTGATAGTGATGAAGCTATTAGTACAGAAGAAGTATCACAAACACATCAATTAAATACTTCAGCAATAGAATTAGGAAAAATTCAAGCTTACTCTCAAGAGGAGTTATGGCAGTAAAACATAACCGTCCATTTCCACAAGAACTCCTGAAACAATCATTAACCGAACGGTTGAACTATTTTCAAGGAATTACAATTGGACACTTACGATTAAAACAAGCTTTAGAGACTTTATTGCTCAACCTTCAACAACCAACAGATATTTGTGTTTTCTTTGTTGTTGGCCCAGCAGGAGTAGGTAAGACCACTTTACGACTAAGGGCTGAAAAACTGTTGATGGAAGGTGCATTAGCATCTATGAAAAATCATATTTATCAAATTCCAGTTGCAGGTATTGAGGCAATTGCTAATGAAGGAGGAAAATTTAATTATAAAGATTACTACCTCCGCGTTTTAGAATGTTTAGAAAAAATTTCTTTTGATTCAATTGCTACAAATAGTTCATTAAATTATCAAAATTATTCAGGGTTTCTTTCTACTACATACTTTGCTTCTAAAAGTTCCGATACGGTGCGTCGTGCTTTAGAAAAATCTATGCGGCACCATAAATTAACAGCATTGATGATAGACGAAGCCCAACATTTGCTGATGGTTGCTGGGGGAAAGCAAATGTTACATCAGATGAATTGGATAAAATCTCTTGCCAACATCACTGGTGTTGTACATATTTTATTTGGTACTTATGATTTACTTAACTGTTGTCACCTCAGTGGTCAAGTTAGCCGACGCAGCGATGATATACATTTACCTCGTTACTCAACAGATAACAAAGAAGATATAGCTGAGTTTATGCGGATTATCAGAACATTTCAGGCGCATTTACCTTTGCTTGAAGAGCCCTGCTTGGTAGAACAATATGAATATCTGTTGGATTATTCATCTGGTAGTGTTGGTCTTCTTAAAACTTGGTTAACAAAAGCTTTACGAAATGCTTTGGCAGAGAATGCAACAACCCTCAACATAAAGTATATTCAACAAAATGAATACTCAAAAGCACGGCGGCAGCAAATAGAACAGGAAGCACAAGCTGGAGAGAAGCGATGGCGCAACGATGTTGCTCCCGTAGCACTTAGTTTGACCAATGAAGATGTGAAGCAACCATCTCAAGCGAAAGGTCGTGTGGGAAAACGTCAGGCTAAAAGAGATACCGTAGGAATTAATCTTGATGTCAGTTAATTATTATACCGAAGATGAGTTTTGGGCTCTAGAAAAACCAACAATTCCAGAACGCTCTCAATTATTCCCACTCGAACCAATCGGTGTCGGTACGCTCTATGTCGAAAGCTTGAGTGGATATATTGCTCGCCTTGCCGACTGTCACACGATAACTACCGGAGAACTAGTTTTATCAAAAGTTATTCCATTGATGAGGCATAAAAGAAGCAGTGTTAGTTCTATAAACATCATTAATCATTTATTTAGAGATCAAGATTTTTTCACCTCTACCAACGAAAAAAGAATTGACATTGCTACCACTCTAATTCAAGCTCTAAAAGAATTGACCTGGCGTCAAGATTTATCTTGTTTATGGCCATTAAAATGGGCCAGCATTTTTTTCGAGTTTAGCATTTTGCGTTTGCATCAAGCTTGGTGTCCCGTATGTTATGACCACTGGTTTGTCAACAATCGAGTCATCTACAATCCACTGTTATGGTTAGTTAACACAATTGAGGAATGCCCTGAGCATGACCATCAGCCCTTGATTGAGGAATGCCCTCACTGTCACGAAAAATTTCCACCATTATCCAGGTATTCTCGTCCAGGGTATTGCTCAATCTGTCATCTGTGGTTAGGTAGCCAGAAACTCAACCAACTAGCCAATGAACAAACTCACAGCGTTGATTTTTGGCGACAGCTTTTGATTACTCCTATGCACTCTCATCAAAGCAACAAGCTTGTCTGGCAGTGTATGTGGTTTGATGATGTCGATGATTTGGCTGCCAATACGCCCTCTGATTTCCTGCCACCCATAAATGAGAACTAATTTTCCATCCTTACCTGCTCCGGGGTTTGAAACCATAAACCTGCCGCTCCGGCAAACTTATGGTTACAGTCACAAGATCGGGTAGGCGATCGCGCCATGCGGTTTGTCCTATTTCTTCGCTGTCCTTACCCTCACGATAGTCAGCATATTCTTTGTTCCAGTTTTGTACCAAATCTGCAAATTCGCGGTGTTGTTTGACTGTTGTTGGCAATTTTCCGTCTGATGCTTGGTTCTCCTCCCGTGAGTTGATTGCAGATATGTGAGAGGAAAGAACGATGGGTGATGGTGCGTTGTGTTTGAGGATAAAGGTATTGAGCGCATTTGGGCTAATATGCCAGTCAGCGATCGCAGTTGTGGGATTGAGTAACTTTTGTATTTCCGAGTAGGTAGGGGAGGACTCATCACCCAAGGAGTATAAAAGCCAACTTAAACAAGCATTTTTGCCTTTTTCTGCCAGTTCCAAGGCTGCACACCAATTTCCCGATTGGATAGCTAAGTCAACGGTTAATTGTTGAAAACCAGCAAATCGTAAGGCTAATTGTTGTTTTCTGGCTGGACTGGGGGTATTTTCCAGCAGGTTTTGGAGGATATCTGTAGCCCGTCGTTGCAGTTCTTCTGCTTCGGATGTTTGTCCCAACGCAGACAAACAGCGAATCAAATCTTGGAGAAGTTCTAAATGGGCTTCGGGAAATTGGGTGAGGGTTTGTAGAGCATTTTGGTAGCTGCGAAAAGCCTTCCGCCAATGGGGATAGGGATTTTCATCCTTGCGTCCGTATGTGTAATGGGCGTTTCCTATAGCTTGGTGTAATTTCCCCTAGGGGAAACGCATCTTATTTCCTAATAAAAACTAAGAGAGATTTCAAAATGACATAGATAATTGTAAAAATTCCGGAAATGATAAATAAAATGAATCAATAGTTTCGGAAAAATATGAATTAGCTTATCTGAAGCTGAATAATTATTTATTAATACTAAAACAACTCAAAATTCAAGTTTATAAAGGTATGTTTATTTGGAAAATAATGAGATTTATCCTAAAGATTTAAATTCAATTTCTGATAGATTAGTTTATGCTAATGCTAAAACTCTTAATAAATAATTGTTATCCAACCCAGCGAGAAACTGTTTATTTTTTATTCCCCGTTTGACACGCTTCTCTTGACCTAAAAGATTGACTGCAATATGTCTAAGAATTGCAAAATTCTGTGGAGCATTATCTTTTCTAATCCGACAGTCATCTTCTCTCAAAGCAACATCCAAGATCCAATGCAATGAATTCTCAATTCCCCAATGACTGCGAATAGAACTACCAACAACCATAAGTTTCTATTGCTACCCAACCATCTGCTCCACAAATCACCGCACATACAGCAATGGTCATAATATCGATTAACTTGTGTCTTTTGGTACGATCTATGCGTGGATCTTCTATTACACTGAAGTGGTCAGCAATTGTGATTTTGGGCTTAAGCTTCATTCCACTATCATCTGGTTCTTTTTGTTTAACGCAATATTGAATTTACTACAAAAACGAACCCGTATTGCTTGGCAGCTGTCGGCTGCCACAAACCCCCCCTACAACGATTATCATTCTTATTCAGTTTCATGCTTAATTCTCTGAAAGTACTGTGTGGTGCAGTGTAGGGGAATCCCACTTTGATTATCGATTTTTAATATTTAGATGCGTTCGCCCTAACATACACTGCAGATATCGATGCCATCATCCCCATCACCGACAGAGCATACTTTGACGACGATATAGTCACCCGTTTCGTTGAATTTATCCGCATCGCATACAGTCCCGAAACCCTCACCGAAAACCTCGAATTTATCGCCAACGCACTCACATTAAAAAACGACGAAACACCCCTAGAACGCATTCGTCGCTACTTCCTCCAAGACTTTATTTCCGACCACATTCAAACCTACAAAAAACGCCCTATCTATTGGCTATTTACAAGCGGCAAAAAACGCGCTTTTGGAGCTTTTATATATTTGCACAGATACAACGAAGACACCCTCGCCCGCATCCGCACCGATTATGTTTTGGAACTACAAGTAAAAATAGATGGCGAAATTGCCCGTACCCAGCAACAATTGGAAACTGCATCCTCCACCGTTGCCAAAAAAACAGCTACAAAACGCTTGAAAGAACTACAAGAACAACAATTAGAATTACGAGATTATCAAGCCAAACTGCAACATTTAGCCGATGCCAGAATAAAATTAGATTTAGATGATGGAGTTGCTTATAACTACACCCAATTCAAAGGTTTAGTATATGAAGGTGCAGATTTAAAAATGGCAGATTTAGAAAAAGCATCCCAATGGAAAAGGGATTTGTTAAGAGGTTAAGCGCTTAATTTGTGTACAATAAGCAGGCAGGATGCCTGCACCACAATAATTTAAGATTTTTATTTATACAGTTTAACTGCGGATTAGCTGAAAACAGAATTCATAATTGATTAAACCAAGCATCCAAATCAGCCATACTGGTAAAATCAAGCAATGCTTCTCCCAGATTTTCCAACTGTTCGAGGGAGAGAGCTTCAACTTGTTGACTTACATCTTGCGGTAATTCTCCTACCCTTCTAGCTAATAAACGCAGAACAAGGGATTTTTCTCCTTCCTCTCGTCCCTCTTCCTTGATTTCCCGATAAACCCGTGTTTCTCTAAGCGTAATTCCTAACATTTCTTCTACCTCCCGTTGGCTTTTTTAAGCTTTAAGTGCTGCCAACCAAGCATCCAAATCAGCCATACTGGTAAAATCAAGCAATGCTTCCCCTAGATTTTCCAACTGTTCGAGGGAGAGAGATTCAACTTGTTGACGGACATCTTGCGGTAATTCCCCCACCCTTCTAGCTAATAAACGCAGAACAAGGGATTTCTCTCCTTCTTCTCGTCCTTCTTCTCTTCCTTCCTCCCGTCCTTCCTCTCGTCCCTCTTCCTTGATTTCCCGATAAACCCGTGTTTCTCTGAGCGTAATTCCTAACATTTCTTCTACCTCCCGTTGGCTTTTATTTTCAAACTTGTACACCATGATTGTCGTCAGTAACTCTATTATGGCGCGATTTTCTGGCTGCGGTGCTTCCTGTTGACTTCTGGTAAGCAAATACCTGGCTTCTTCGGTTGCTTGCTCATCTTCAATTGTAGTCAACACCATCAATGCTACCCACAAGGGTAAAGAGCGAATATCCCCCAACTCATCCAAATATATGCGATTTACCTGGGGGCTGTTAAGCTGACTGAGATAAGGACGAATATCACTTTGCTCAAGATTACGGGATGGATAAATTATCACTATTTGCAGATTACTAAATCTATCCCGATTACGGTAGAAATATAACCAAGATTCGGCAAAAACCCTTTCATAGAGTCTTTCATCCTTTTGAAACTGTACCTCGCAGAAATAGACTACACCGGGATTTGAACTTTCGGGAGGTAAAAATACACCATCGATTTCAAACTTTGGTTCTTTAACTGCTACCGAATCGAATCGATATTCACCTGCATTAGCTGGTGGATTAGTCAATAGCTCAAATAGTAAAGTTGGCGATTGTTGAAATAGTTTATAGAAAATTGAGTCTCGACGCATGAAGGATTTTATCGGAAGATTGCACCTTCTCGATTTTAAGCTTTAAGTGCTGCCAACCAAGCCTGCAAATCAGCCATACTGGTAAAATCAAGCAATGCTTCCCCCAGATTTTCCAACTGTTCGAGGGAGAGAGATTCAACTTGTTGACTCACTTCTTGGGGTAATTCTCCTACCCTTTTGGCTAATTGACGTAAAACCAGGGATTTTTCCCCTTCTTCCTTGATTTCCCGATAAACCCGTGTTTCTCTAAGTGTAATTCCCAGCATCTCTTCTACCTCTCGTTGGCTTTTATTTTCAAACTTGTACACCATGATTGTTGTCAATAACTCTATTATGGTGCGATTTTCTGGCTGAGGTGCTTCCTGCTGACTCCTGGTAAGCAAATACCTGGCTTCTTCCGTTGCTTGCTCATCTTCAATTGTAGTCAACACCATCAACGCTACCCATACGGGTAAAGAGCGAATATCACCCAATTCATCCAAATATATGCGAGTTACTTGCTCTCCATTGAGTAAACTACGATAGGGATGAATTTCGGCTTGTTCGGTGCTGCGAGATGGATAAATTATCACCATCTGTAAATCACTAAATCTGTTACGGTTGCGATAGAAATATAAATGGGATTCTGCAAATACCCGCTCATAAAGCTTTTCATCGAGTTGAAACTGTACTTCGCAGAAGTAAACAACCCCAGGATTTTGACTTTCTGGAGGTAAAAATACCCCATCGATTTCAAATTTTGGTTCTTTGACAGCTACCGAATCGAATCTATATTCACCTGCATTCGCTGGCGGATTTGTCAATAGTTCAAACAGTAAACTTGGCGATTGTTGAAAAAGTTTATAGAAAATCGTATCTCGACGCATGGAGGAGGTTATGGGAAGACTGGTCAGATTCTCTCGGTGAAAAATGGGAAGTAACAGGTGTTCCATCTCAAACTAGATTTTACCGCGAAAATGTTTTACCAATATTCGATCGCAGCGACAGAGAAAAGGCTTTTGTAATTATTTCCGATGCATTACGCTACGAAGTTGCCAAGGAACTCGAAGAAGTCATTAAAAAAGAATTACGGGGTGACGCAAATCTAAATGCACAATTAGGTGTTTTACCCAGCGTTACCCGTTTGGGAATGGCAGCATTATTACCAGGGGTAAAGTTAGAATTAGTACCTAAAAATGGTGATGTCAAAGTAGATGGAATGAGTACAAAAGGTTCCTTAACTCGACAAAAATTGCTGATTCAAAATAGTAAAGTTGAAGCAACAGTAATTGATGCTGGTGATTTATTAGCAATGACAAGCGAAGAAGGACGAAATGCTATTTCATCCTACCGCTTGGTATACATTTATCATAATGTCATCGATGCTATTGGTGACAAACCAGCCAGCGAACGTCAAGTATTTACAGCTTGTGATGATGCAATTCAAGAAATTGTCCGCTTAGTCAAAAAAATCTGTAATTCTCTTAACGGCACTAATTTATTTATTACCAGCGACCACGGATTTTTATATCAACGTCGTCCTGTCCAAGAAGCCGAAAAGCGCCCCATTCCTAACAGCGAAGTAATTTTAGAAAGTAAACGTCGCTACCTATTAACCTCAGAAATAATACCAGAACCCAGTTTATTAAACTTTTCTCTACCCTATGCAGAAAAAACCTTTGCTGTGATTCCTCGCGGCACATTACGCTTTGGCATCCAGGGTGCAGGTTCCCAATTTGTCCACGGTGGGGCATCTCTGCAAGAAATTTGTGTACCCATAATTACCTATCACCACAAACGAGCCGCAAAAGATGATGAAGGATTAGCCCGAAAAGTTAACGTGCAAGTGAGTGTTAGAGAAAGAAGAGTAACGAATAATCGCTTTAGCTTGACACTGGTACAAGCAGATGCAGTGAAAGGAAGATGGCGATCGCGTCAAATAACAGTAGCTTTATATCATACCGATAGCAATACACCCATCACCGATGTCAAAAAAATCGAATTGAGCAGTAGCAGTCCCCACCCCAGCGAAAGAGAAAATACCGTCCGTCTGACGATCGCAACTTCCAACCCTCCTACCCGTGCCTTATTAATTATCCGCGATGCTGATGATGATAGCGAATTAGTACGGGAAGATTGGACTATTAGCTTGAGTATTGCTAACGATTTTGGCGATTTTTGATAATTTTTGATAATTTTTGATAAAACAACTCAAGTACCTCAACACCTGTATCGCTTCCTTATGGATGACCTCAACCACAAACTCAACAATATTTATTCTGGAAAGGTGGTACGCAAAGACCTAACCAAGCGGATTAAAGAAGGTGCCAACGTACCCGTGTACGTTCTGGAATACCTACTGGGAATGTACTGTGCTACAGATGATGAAGTGACGATCGAGGAAGGTGTTACCCGTGTTAAAAACATCCTCGCCCGTTTAATCCCCCTATGCGAAAATAATTACAATTGTTGCGAATTAGGTCCCCGTTCCACTGGAAAATCCCACGTTTACAAAGAAGTTTCCCCAAACTCGATTTTGGTTTCCGGTGGTAAAACCACAGTAGCCAACCTGTTTTACAATATGTCCACCCGTCGCATCGGTTTGGTGGGTTTATTCGATGTCGTCGCTTTCGATGAAGTTGCTGGTATTAGCTTCCACGATAACGATGGCGTACAAATCATGAAAGATTACATGGCTTCCGGTTCCTTCGCACGGGGAAAAGCCGAAATTACAGCTACCGCTTCAATGGTATTTGTAGGCAATATTAACCAAAGCGTTGAATCCTTGGTGAGAACCTCCCACCTACTGGCACCTTTCCCGGAAACAATGATCGATACGGCATTTTTTGACCGCTTTCACGCATATATTCCCGGTTGGGAAATTCCCAAATTTAGCCCAGAAAACTTTACCAATCAGTACGGCTTTATTGTCGATTATTTAGCCGAGTGGTTGCGGGAAATGCGTAAACGCAGCTTTGCCGATGCTATCGATCGCTACTTTCGACTAGGTAATAGAGCAGCATAGGTTGTTTCGGTCATAGGGAAAAACGAAGATCGGAAATAGAGCTTCAAACACACAAATACTAACTTTGCACTATTTGTGGAAAAGTATCCAGTATTTCCTTCAGGAAATATATCTATGTCGAAGAAGAATCCCCGCACGTGGGCGGAGAGTGTCAATTTATTGATAAGGCGATCGCCTATCTTGAAATAAGCAAGACTTTTACACCACAAGCTGTTGACCACATTATCATTTCGGATAATGTCGCTTTCCTATAGCTTGCGATACTCGATATTGCTTCTTTCCGACACCAAATGCCAAGCCCGATTTGTCAGATTATGGGTATCAATCCAGCCTTTGGTGCTGGAAATACTTTGTCTTCCCTCGTCACACCTTCGGGCTTAATGGATTGTAACAGCCCTGCTAGATTCGGATTTATGGGAAAAGACCGCTTTTTCGGCGTTTTTAAACCATTTTTACAAACTAAGCCATTTTATGACTCCACCATAGTCGGCTCAAATCGAATTGTCCGGAAATCATCTGTGATATGCTTCCACTGCAAAGCCACGATTCCGGGGCGATCGCACGTTTTTTATCCGACCTCACCAAATCGCGTTGCTCCCACAAGCATCTTTGTTGTAATCTGACATGAAAGCATTGCTGTAGCTGCCATTTGCGCTCAATGATTTGCTGCAGAATTGACCAAACAAATAGTTTATTATGAAAACATATGGATGTAAGTAAAAAGATATGGTTAGCTTTAACTCTTTGATCAATGCTTCATATGATAGCTATAATGCGCTAATTGAAAAAAATCAAGATGGTACATTTAGCGCCACCCTCATAGGTTTATCAGATTGTAAAAGTATAGGTCAAACGGAAAACGAAGCCATAGAAAAGTTACAAGATATGTTACAAGCGCGTTTGAGTAATTCAAAACTTGTTACTCTACAAATACAATCTCTTAAAACTGAAAATCCTTGGATAAAGGTAGCAGGGATGTATAAAGATAATCCTCTTTTTGATGAAGTGTTAGCTGAAATAGAAGCCGAACGCCAAATAATTAGTGCAGAACAGGAAAAAGATTAGAATCAAATTAATATATAGGATTCAAATCAAGTGACATTTGTATGGGTGCTAGATACAGACCATTTATCACTTCTCCAAAGGGGACATCCACTTCTACAACAGCGGATTAATCAAATAAATCCTGAAAATCTAGCCATTACAGTTGTCACACTAGAAGAGCAAATGAAAGGATGGCTAAATGTCATTAATAAACATAATGATAAATCTCCACAATCGGAAAATTTAATTATGGCTTACAAAGGGTTAAGGGATTGTATTGAATACCTTAACAAGCTCAGAGTTTTAGATTTTGATCGGTCTGCTTACAATTATTATCGAGAATTAATTAACCAAAAAGTTCGGATCGGCACAAGAGATTTACGTATTGCAGCTATCACATTGTCTATAAATGGTATTTTAGTAACACGCAATAGTAAAGATTTTGCCAAAGTTCCTAATTTACAACTAGAAGATTGGACAATTATGACATTCTGAGCTTGAAATAAAAGTTCCTACCGCCGTTTTTTGAAATCTATTAGTTCTATTAATATCTGCCATTATGTGTACAGCAATTACTGACTCAAGATTGAACACTAAATCTTGAATATTTGCTACAACTTCTACATCAGGCATATTTTTCAAATAGTAACTTTAGGTAAAAGAATGTCCGATAAAATTTTGCTCATCGGCGTTACTGGTGGAACTGGTGGAAATGTCGTCAAAGGCTTTCTCGAACAGGGTATAACAAACCTGTGTGCCATTACTAGGAAAATTGACCTTAACCGTCCTTCTCTAGCAAAATTGCATGATGCGGGAGTGGAGTTAGTAGAAGCTAACCTAGATAATGCAGACTCCCTCACCGCCGCTTTTACAGGAGTTGCTGCTGTTTACTGTCACGCCACATCTGGAGATAGTAGCAAAGCCAATCCTCAAGAAGTGGAAAGAGCAAAACAAGTTGCACAAGCAGCAAAACAAGCTAATATCCAACATTTTGTTTATAATTCCGCAGGTGGGGCGGAAAGAAATTCTGGTATTCCCCATATCGAGCAAAAATATCAAGTTGAGCAAATTCTCAAAGCTGCTGGTTTACCCACGACCATGTTACGCGCTTGCTTATTTATGGAGGAGTTTTGGAAAAAATACACGCGTCCTTCTATCCTTAAAGGCATTTTCCCTTTTTCCATTCAGCCTGACAAACCGCTACATTTAATTACTACTAAAGATATGGGGCGTGTAGCAGCCTATGTAATTCAACATCCTGCTCAATATATTGGGCGAGAATTTGAGTTAGCTGGTGATGTGCTAACACCCAAACAAATGGCTGAGGCTTTCTCGCAAGCGCAAGGAATAAAAGTTATCCATAAAGAAACACCCGCTTGGATTTTCTTGTTACTTTGGCAAAAAGAACTATTCAATTTAATTCAGTGGTATCGCCAAAAAGGTTATCAAGCTGATGTTCAGCAATTAAGGAAAGAATTTCCCGGTATTTTGACTACATTTAGCGAATTCCTAGCAGAAACTCATTGGAACAATCCAGAGCTTACCTATGAAAATTTATGGTAATGTAAACCGCTAATTTTGTAGGCAAAGCTTAAATAATACCAATTAAAATCATATTCGCAACACATAAATTCTCTGTAGGGGCACGGCACTAGTAAGATTATTGTATATACCAGAAGATTATGGATGCCGTGCCCTTACGATGCCGTGCTATTCCCTGTTATCTTAAATGGATTATAACCTGAGACTTGTTTACCCTTTTGCTGTTCTAAGCCTTCTGATAGTGTATTCTCTACAACACCACAACATAAACTTAAAGTTGCAAATTATCTCTATGCTGATGATTAGCGATCGCAGCGCACTTCTTACTAAGAACTATCCAAAATTTAGCAAGATATTCAAAGCGGAAGTCAAAAGTCAAAAGTCAAAAGTCAAAAGTATTTATATATCTGGGCTTTTGACTGTTTGAAACGGTAGCTTTATTTACGCCGTGTTGTACTAGTTACTTAACAAAAAAACAGAACAATATTTTTGGAGGGGGTTTGGGGGACGCAACCGTCAACCAATCGGGGGTTTGGGGGAGAATCCCCCAATTTATCTGGCTTCTTTAAGAAGTAACAAATCAATCGCTAATGAGCTTAACTGAACTGTATTGCTATATATAATGAGTCCTTTGAGATGATAATTACGAGTCGGGGTTACTTTAGTCTTGATTGACTAAAAAATAGCTGCTAAAAACTTGAGTTTAGGATAACAGAAAATATTCTTCCTTATGAAAGACAGGCTGATTACCTCTTCCCTGTAATAATTCAAGCAGAATAGAGTTGTGTCCTCATTTGGGTGCGTAAGGAAAAAAACAATGGCTTGGATTTACCTTCTGATTGCTGGTTTGCTAGAGATGGGATGGGCAATCGGTTTGAAGTATACACAAGGATTTACCAAGCTGGCTCCTAGCGTCGTTACCGTTGCTTGTATGATACTGAGTTTTGTATTGCTATCAAAAGCACTCCGCACTTTACCAGTGGGTACTGCTTATGCAATTTGGACTGGTATCGGAGCAGTGGGTACGGCTTTGCTGGGTGTAGTGCTGTTTGGAGAACCTGCTGAGATGAAGCGCTTTTTCTGCATTGGCTTAATTGTTGCAGGTTTGTTGGGGCTGAGGCTTGTTTCTTAACGGTGCAAATTTGAGATTTTGGGTTCAGCGCTCATTTAACATTATTTTGTCTATTCATTAAGTATTACAGTTAGGCAATTTTCTGTAATCACCTTAACGTTACTAAACTTAACGAATCTTCTTTAAGTAATTAACCCTACTATGGTTAGAAAATAGGAATGGCTTGAGTGTTCTACCAACCTCCCCAGAGCAAGATGTAATACCCATCCTCAAAACTAGCTGCTAAGGCTCAAGTCACTCAAACCCTAGCTGTAATTATGCTGAACCCAAATGTTGAATCAATTTCAAGGGCGAATGCTACTCTCTCATAACTTTGATGTTAGTCCTGACACAGTACAAGCCCTCAGTCGGGAAGAATTTGCTGAAGTATTTAAATCAAGCTTGAGTGTCTATGAACAACTACAATGCAGGTTGGTGAATCATCCTCATTGGACTGTAGAAATTTTGTTCCCTACCAATGAATTTTCGCCGCAGCAAGTTGGCGAACTCTGTGCTAAGGCTTTAGCAGAAAAACGGCGATCGCAACAATTAAGTGCAGAAACTATTCCACAAATTCTGATTTTAGGTGGTATCAAAACAACTCCCCCTACTAGCGATTCTCCTGATGCTCTGCAACCAGGAAACTGGGGTGTGGATGTGGTAGAAACTCCCTCTGGTGAAGCATTTTTGCAGAAAATAGCTTGGGATAACACTATTGCCCAGAAACCCGCAGACAGTGTATTTAAAGTTGAAATAAAGACAGCTTGAGAAAGTAATTCGTAATTCGTAATTCGTAATTAAAATTAGTACAAACAACCTACCGAGCCAAGATGAATGGTGCTTCTGGAACTGCACAATCAGGTAACGTTGTAACTAAGTATTACGAATTACTTAAACAATGGCTTCTCTCAACGAAGATTTGATCCGCGCGATCGTTAAAGGTGACACTGCTGCTGTCAAAAGCTTACTAGCCCAGGGCGCAGATGCTAATACTACCGGGGGCGTTACAGCTTTGGGAGCCAGTAATACAGCATTGATGTGGGCAGCTACAGAGGGTTATTTCGATATCGTAGAATTACTGCTGGCTCATAATGCTGATGTGAATGTGAAAAATCCCGCAGGCTACACAGCTTTAATGTTCGCTGCAGAAAGCGATCGCTCTCAAATTGTTTCTCTGCTGCTCGATAGTGGTGCTGATATAGGCGATGCCTTCTGGCAAGACGCTTTGCGTCTACGCAACTCCTATGAAGAGACTGTATTAATGACAATGGCGCGGCGTGGTCAAACAGATATTGTGCAACGTCTAGTCAAGATGGGTGCTGAGTTAAATGCCACTAATAAAATCGGTGACACAGCATTATACTTAGCAGCAGACAATGGGCATACCTATACAGTCAAAGCATTAATTGAACTGGGTGCTGAGGTCAATACTGCCAACATCGGTGGTTGGACTCCTCTGATGATGGCAGCAGCCAGAGGCGATTTAGAAACTATGACGATTTTATTAGCAAATGGCGCAGACTTCCGTCCCAAGAATCGCTGGGATGCAACAGCATTGAGTGAAGCCCGTAATTCATTTAGATCTGCTCAAGCAGTAGATTTATTAATCAAAGCAGGGGCGACGGAGTGAAGTGGGGATTGGGGACTGGGGATGAGGAGGATGAGGGGGATGAGGAGGATGAGGGGGATGAGGGGAAATAACCATTACCCATTCCCCATTCCCCATTACCCAATTTCCCATGCCCATTACAAATAGTTTGTGCAAATTGAGTGCAAAATTCTCTCATTTCATCAAGATTTACAAATCTTGATGTACATCTTTCCGCGCTCATAAGAAAATGATCATAACAAAGCGTATAAAACGCCTAAAACCTTGAGCATCTAGGAAATCACAGCTTTCATGCTTATGGAAGCTGGTAATTTGGGTTGCAACAAATCAATCCAAAGAATTGATGAGCCTGGATGAGCAATCTGAAATTTATTTACAAATCGAAACAAATTTCTTAAACTTTCGTTAACAGGAGAAACAATTAATGCCATTTGGACCAGCTTCACGCTTGGGAGTCAGCCTATTTGATGAAACTCCTCCCGTTGAGTGGGTACCAGGTCGCTCACAAGAAGAAGCAGAAACAATCATTCGGGCAATCTATCGGCAAGTATTAGGTAATGCCTATGTGATGGAAAGTGAGCGGCTTGCTGTGCCTGAATCCCAGTTTAAGCGGGGTGAGTTGAGCGTCCGCGAGTTTGTCAGAGCAGTGGCTAAATCTGAACTATATCGTTCTCGCTTTTTCACCAGTTGTGCGCGCTACCGAGCCATTGAACTCAACTTCCGCCATCTATTGGGTCGTCCACCACTAGATTTAGAAGAAATGCGCTCCCACAGCACAATCCTTGATACTCAAGGGTTTGAAGCTGAGATTGATTCTTATATCGATGGTGATGAGTATCAGTCTACTTTTGGCGAGAACATTGTACCTTACATCCGAGGCTATAAAACCGAAGCGCTTCAGAGCATGGTGCAATTTACTCATACCTTCCAACTGGTACGAGGTGCTTCTAGCAGCAGCCTGAAGGGTGACTTATCTGGCAAGGCTCCTAAGCTGAATGCATTAGTGATTCAAAGCACACCAACAGCAGTAATTTCACCTGCTAGCGCTGGAGCAACCTTCTCGACACCACCTACTGGTGCCCGTACCCGTCTTGGAGTCGATGCTAGTGCTGGTGGCAAAGTTTACCGCATTGAAGTTACAGGTTATCGTGCCAAAACCTTCAATAATATTTCCAAGTTTCGCCGTTCCAATCAAGTCTTTCTGGTGCCCTACGAAAAGCTCTCTCAAGAGTATCAACGGATTCACCAGCAAGGCGGCGTGATCGCAAGTATCACTCCTGTATAAATTAGGTGCAAACTTAAAAAATTGAGGAGCAGAAATTTTAATGGCATCCCAGACAATTCTTGAACTTTGGCCCTCTAGTAGCTTAGAAGAAGTTCAAACTATTATCCGTGCAGTTTACAAACAGGTTTTAGGCAACCCTCATGTTATGGAGAGTGAGCGGTTGGTGACAGCAGAATCACAATTATGCGATCGCTCCATCACCGTGCGGGAATTTGTCCGCAGCGTTGCCAAGTCTGATTTTTATCGCAACCGCTACTTCCAATCCTGCGCTCCCTACCGATTTGTAGAACTTAACTTCTTACATTTGCTTGGTCGCGCACCCCAGGATCAAAGAGAAGTTTCCGAACACATCGTTCGTACTGTAGCTGAAGGCTACGATGCTGAAATTGACTCCTATATCGATAGTAGTGAATATGAAGCAGCCTTTGGTGAAAACGTAGTGCCTTACTATCGTGGTAGAAGTAGCGAAGCCAACTCCAAGCAAGTAGGCTTCAACCGCATATTTGCCCTTGATCGCGGCCCTGCCCAAATTGATAGTGCAGTTAAATCGGCTCAATTGGTCTATGCTGTTGCTACTAACAGCGCCAACGCGATCAAAGCCTCTTCATCCACAGTCATTGGCTCTGGAACTGAAAAACGATTCAAAATCTTGGTGCAAGGTTCCAAATTCGACAGTCCCCGACGCATCAGTACCACTGAGTACATTGTTCCAGCTAGTAAGATGACTCCCCAAATTCAGCGGATTAATCGTACTTCTGGCAAAATCGTCAGCATTACTGAAATTGTCTAACCTTTAACAGGGTGGGCATTAATACTTGTCTGTTCTAAATGTTGAACCGATTAGTATTAACAACTCGTAATTCGTAGTTACTAATTCGTAATTACGTTACGGATAGGGATTTAGCTCCCACCTGTAACGGCATGATTTTATAGAAGTCGGAGACTCAAACCCTCAGCTTAATTACGAATTACGAATTACGAATTACGAATTAGTAATTTAGGTTGAGACATTGCCCGCCCCAGATCATTCACTTTTTTAATTTGTAATTTTTCAAAAACACCCACAAAAATCCTAAATTTAGGAGGCATAGATATGGCACTTTGGATAGAAACCGAGTCCGTTGAATTACGCCCCAACGCCACTGAAGAGGATCTACAAGCAACGATCAGAGCCGTATATCGCCAAGTTTTGGGCAATGCTCATATATTTGAAAATCAACGGCTGACCAATGCTGAGTCGCAATTGCGGAACGGTGATATTACTGTTGCTGGTTTCGTTAGAGCTGTGGCTCAATCAGACCTATACCGTTCATTGTTTTTTGAAACTTCTTCTCCCTATCGTTTTATCGAATTGAACTTCAAACATTTGCTCGGTCGCGCCCCCCAAGATCAGGCGGAAATTGCAGAACACGTGCAAATTTACAACACCCAAGGTTACGCAGCAGAAATCAACTCCTACATTGATAGTGATGAATATATCAGGAGTTTTGGCGACAATATTGTGCCCTCTGCTCGTGGTAATCGTACCCAAGCCGGGATTAAAAATGTCGGTTTTAACCGTACCTTCGCGTTAATGCGGGGATTTGCTGCTAACGATCTAGGTAAATCGGCAAAATTGATTAGCGATATTGGCTCTAATCTCGCCACCAAAATTGTTGCCCCTGCTGCTGGTTCCGGTGCTGTTAGCAATACAGGTAAGAGGTTCCGGATCTCTGTCTCCAAAGCCAATTTTGGTGCTAGGGTGACTAAGAGCGTAGCCACCTTTGAAGTGGGATACAACCAGCTAGCCCAGAAAATTCAAAGTATCCAGAAAACAGGAGGCAAGATTATTAGTATTGCGGAAATAGCTTAACGCTACCAATGGAGAAGTTCCTCACCAGCTATGGCAATACGGTTCAGATAAGCTTCTGTTTCTCCCCCTGCGTCCACTGCCTACCCCACTAAATGTCCTTAACTGAACTGTATAAGTCTTTAGGGGTCAATTGGAACCTTCTCCTATCCCAAAGCAAATAGCTAAAAATGGAAACCAAAGTGTTGATGAATATTACAAAGTTTGTGGCAAATTCTATAGGGCATTGGCGATCGCAACGTAGTGCCCATCATTTAGCATTTGGTCACTTTGAAGCTGTACAGTCTGAGATAGATATCATTGCTCTTCCAGATGACGATCCAGCAGTGATTGACTTATGTAAAAGCTATAATATCGACCCTCAAACTGTGGTTTCCCCATTTCGCATGACTTGGGAAGGCCAATCAGATTGGGATGATAGTGAAATCAAAGGCACCTGTGTCCTCGTTCCCATCCCCGATCCAGATAGTCCCCATCGCGGTAAACTCCTGCGCGATCAAGGCTATGCAGAAACAATCGCCGCAGCTGGCGATTATTACTTTACGGAAGACGGCACATTTGTGTTAGTCACCGCTTACGAGCGCGCCGCTGCTGAAGAAAAAATCTGGTTTGTTAACCCCAATGTTCGTTGTCGGGTTTCCTTAATTAAAACTAGTGCCGGTTCAGGAGTTGTTACTGCCTCATTTTCTTCAGAAATTCGCCAGGATATTCAGAATTAAACTATATCTGACAATATTTCAAGTCATATAGATACAAACTCAGAGCGTGCAGTCTATATATAAACGCGATCGCGTTAGCTTTGCCATGCCATTTTTTCATAAACACTGGTGCCTAGGTTATGCCAATTCAAAATTAGGAAGCCATAGCAAAAGCATTGGTGAGTTTGGATCTGTTGTTCAATTTTAGAGAATTGGTATTCAGGTCATCATTTTGAATTTTGCCGAAAGTATAGTCTTGGGCTTCGACCAAGAGGAGCAACTTGACAAGAAGATTTTGGGATTGTTTATTTATCCTCATCTAGTTATGACCTCTTCACTACCAAAAATTCCTGACACTGTATCGCCTAATTTAATCACCCTGGCTCGTTGGATGGCAGGTGATTTCAGCAACTATCAACAGGCATTTGAAAATTCTAAAGATTACGCCCATATTCATGTTTTCTTTCGCCCATTACCGTTTGAATTCTTCTCAGGAATTGGGCTTTATTCAGAACAAGTATATGATTATGATTTGTGGCGACCTTATCGCCAGGGAGTCCATCGTCTTATCGATAAAGGCGATGAAATTTATATCGAAAATTACAGCCTAAAACAAGCACTGTATTATGCAGGTGCAGCGCGAGACTTAAATATTCTCAAAACTATTACCCCAAATTGTATTGAACGCCGATATCATTGCTCAATGATTTTTAAACGCGAGGGAGATAAATTTATCGGCGGTGTTGAACCTGGAAACCTATGCTTAATTGAGAAAAATGGCTGCCAGACTTATCTAGATAGTTACGTTGAAATTACAGAAACCACTTGGGTAAGCCTAGATAAAGGTATGGATGTGAATACACACCAACAAGTTTGGGGATCTACCTTTGGGCCATTACGGTTTGAAAAGCGGGAGAGTTTTGCAGATGAAATCCCAAATATCCTATGATCTTTCCCTGCCGAATCTGCCTCTAAAAGCAAATATGCTACCTCCAGAAGCACAGAAGAAAATGCAGTGCTGGATTCGCAGTCGGCATTTAATTTGTTCGGGTAATTTCTTTGTTTTTGAAACTGTAGATTATAGTGCTATTGAACGCTTTTCCCAATGTGTAGGAGCATTAGGAGGTACTGTGATTTCGGTTGAGCCAATTGACAAAATTTGGATGGGCGCTCATCGTCAAGTTATTCTTTATCAGGCCAGAGCTAGTTTACATACACCCTGCCACAATTTGAAACAATATTGGATAAAATACGGAGGCTTTCGCAGCCGATTCGATGAGCAAATTTGACCTTTTCCATCGCAAATCTATAACCTGTATTTCTCACAAGCAGCACATATAGCAGATGTAGGTTGGATTAAGCACAGAGCAATCCAACATCTACAGCGCTTTTGAAGTAAGCAAGGTACATCATGAGTAATGAGTAATGAGTAATGAGTAATGAGTAAGCTGTTACGCATTTAAATTGTATATTTCGCGCTCAAGAGGTCAAAAAGTCAAGAGTCCAGGGTCAAAGGCTAGCTTGGACTTTTGACTCTTGACCCTTGACAGCCCTAACGCCAGAATATTTAATCTAGGCGCGTATCAGCTTAATGAGTAATGAGTAATGAGTAGGAAATTGACTTATTACTCATTACTTTTTTCAATTAGAAGCCACTGCCGTGCTCTCTAGAATATATTGATGTGTCGCAAAAATTATTTGAATTGATATCATGTCCGCTAAATTACCCATAATTTAGCGGACATGATATTAGAGAATATTGACATCACAACCCTCGACTATATTCATACTCATAAAACTGGAGCGTTGTTAGAAACCTCGGTTCTCTCAGGGGCGCTGTTAACAGGAGCGAGTGATGCTGTTTTGCAACGACTTTCTGTTTATGCTCATCATATTGGTCTAGCTTTTCAAATCGTCGATAATGTGCTTGATATCACCGTAACTCAGGAATAACTAGGTAAAACTCCGGCTAAAGACCAAAAAGCACAGAAAGTAACTTATCCCAGTTTATGGGGCATTGAGGAATCAAAACGCAAAAGCCAAGAATTAGTGCATCTAGCCAAGGCTGAACTTGCTGGTTTTGGAGATAAAGCACAACCACTAATGGCGATCGCAGATTATATAGTCGCCAGAACGCAATAATCTTTTTTTAACCCTTTTAATTTTTTAATTCCCTAATTGCTAGAAGCGCCCCAAAAATAGTACTCGGCTTGATAAGCGAGTTTTGTTCATAAAAATTTAACTTCAAAATGACTTCTTAGTTCCTGAATTTTAGGAGATAAAGAAAGCAGAAACATCTGAAAAAAGTCTGAAATCATCCTCAAGAAATATAGATTAATCTATAACTTTCGTTGACCCAATAGTTCATCGTTATTTGTTGGCAATGAAAACCGCATCGTCAGAATCTTATTAGCCACTGTTAATGAGACAGGCATCACTGATAATCGATTTCCTGTTCTCACCACCATTAGTTCTTCAGCGCTAAATTCCTCTTTCAGCGTTGACAACGAAATCAGATCAGAAAAAGTTTCTACAAATTCTACTACAACTGTTTGCCAACGAGGAGATTCGAGGCTTGATTTGGGGTCGTAGTAAGTACTATTTGGGTCAAACTGCGTGGGATCGGCAATACCCGTTTTTACTACACGCATTAAGCCAGCAATACCAGGAGGATTGGTATTGGAATGATAGAAAAAAGCTAAATCTCCTGGTTGCATTTGGCGCAGAAAGTTACGAGCTTGATAATTGCGAACACCATCCCAGATAGTTTCGCCTTGCTGTTGTAGGTCAGTAATACTATAAACTTCTGGTTCTGATTTCATTAACCAATAATTCACCGTTAGCTATCCCCCTGGGCTTGAGTTAGTGGCTGAAGTATATTATTTAGCTGTTGAAATAGGTTTTTTAATATTGGGGTATATGGTGTCATTTTTGAGCCAATAATTTTGATAGATGGCTAGGTTTGCTGCTTCTGAAAACGCTAGAAAAATCAGTTGTATATGCACAAAAATTGTGCAGTATCAGAAGTATCTTTATATAAACATTCAACGCGGATAAAATTGTGCTTTTGTGTAAGTTTACCCAAAGTAGTTTGAGTTTCAGGAAAATCATATTTATACACATGATTTTCAATTATCGATATATCTTGAGGCGACAATGCTGTCCAGTTTCGACGCATATTTTTTGAGTAGCGCTGACAATACTGTTCTTGGGTTTCCTCTTCTTTACGCACTATGTCAATCAAAATAAATATACCTTGAGCTTTCAGCAGATGAGATATTTGCTCTATAAGCCTATCTTTTTGTGCAAGAGTCAGGTGATGTACAACAAAAGAACTCATAATGACATCAAAACTTTGCTTTTGACTTTGACCTAGTTCCTCAAGAATTTTAGATATATCGTCTTGAATGAAAGTTTGTCTACACTGAATTTGTGCCATATTGCATTGGGCAATTGCCAAAGCTGCTGCGGACAAGTCAATTCCCGTATAGTCGGCAAGATTAGTATTTAATAAAGCTTGAACTGTTAAACTAGCATCACCGCATCCCAGTTCAAGTAAAGAAAATGGTCTTTGAAAGTAATCAGTTAGTAATTTATGCAAAACACCAGCAATTTCTTGGTGTTCCATATAATTGTTAGTTAAAACTTTTTGATAACTTATCCAATTATTTTTAAAGTAATCATCTGATTGATTTGGGAGATTATTCATCAGGCAGCATCCGTATATTTTAAATATATTGAAAACTCATACTGATTTTACAGGAATAATGTGTCTAACAACAAAGAATTACTTCAGCAATTAGAAATGCGATCGCTCTTTGTAAACTCAAACGCTTCTTTCGATGCTTGCGGTGTTCTTGAAGAATCATAATCAGCTGAATTTTTATCTGTGCTGGTGGCGTTTTGGTGAGGAAGTTTAAAAGATGAGACAGCAATGGCTCTAATCAGTTCCACCCCAAGTCCAGGCTGGATTACCATTCTTTAAACTTTTTTAACATTTTGGGCTTTACGCACTGCTTTTTGAAGTGGTACGTCTGCTGGGATTATTACTTACAACTTAGAATTCAGCTCTTTCCAGTCAGTAAGCTACCCAAGCAAATTCAACTATCAATTCCTTTTGATAGCGTTATTCAACATCAGGTTGATGGGAATACTAATGAAACTAAGGAAAATAGGACTTACGCAAAAGTAACGGAATTACGTCATTACGAGCGTAGCGACGTAATCCCCTAAAATTATGGGATTGCTTCCCTACACTACGTTCCGGTCGCAATGACAAATTTTGCTGGCGTAAGTCCTGGAAAACCCAAATTAGGTTATGTATAGATGGAAACCGTGAACTCTACTCCCATCATTTCAGGATATGAAATTAACTCTCAACTGTACACTGGCTCTAGAACCAATGTCCATTGTTTCCCAACAGTCACCCCAAGCAGTAGCAGATGCTTTATGGCAGGTTTTGCGGGAAGGATTGATTTTACCGCAAAGTCAAGTTTATAAGTTTTATCTCAGCGATGAGCAAGAAGTTCAGCCTCACAATATCGAAAATGTTGCTTATCGCTTTCTGCACGATCGCGTCCAACAAGCGGCTTATTGTTTAATTCCCCAAGACCAAAAACAAGCGACTCATTTGGCGATTGGTCAATTATTGCACGCGAATACGCCTATAACTCAATTAGATGCATATATATTTGAAATTGTCAATCACCTGAATATTGGCATTGATTTAATCACTCAGCCTGAGAAAAAACTGGAGTTAGCTCAACTGAATTTGCTGGCGGGGCGCAAAGCCAAAAGTGCGATCGCCTATAATGCTGCTGTCAAATATTGCACCCAAGGCATTGACTTATTGCCTGCTGATGCTTGGAGGGAACATTACCAATTAACCCTAAATCTGCATAATGAGCGTTTAGAGGCTGCTTGCTTGAATACAGACTTTGACAAGCTAGCCGCATGGGGTGAGGAGGTGTTGCAATCTGCTACTTCTTTGCTAAATACTATCAAAGTCTATGAAGTCCAAATGATGGCATTTCGGGCGCAAGGTAAATTTGCCGCAGTAGTTGAAACTGGATTGCAAGTATTGAAATTACTCGGTGTGGAATTTCCCGATCAGCCAACTACCTTAGATATTAGCACCGCAACCCAGCAGACAAAACAACTATGGATGGGGCGCGCACCCATTAGCTTACTGGATTTGCCTATAATGAGCGATTCGCATCAGCTAGCAGCTATGCAAATCATGACTACATTGGTGTCCTCTGCGTACATTGGTAAACCAACACTGTTACCACTACTGACATCTAAGCAAGTAGAGATGGCTATTAGGTTTGGCAATTCATCCATTGCCATTTTTTCCTATGCAGATTACGCAGTGACTCTTTGTGGTTTGATGGGAGATATTGATGCTGGGTATGAGTTTGGACAACTGGCATTAAAGTTATTGGAACAATACCAAACTAACGCTTTCAAAAGTAGGGCTTACTTTATTGTCAACAGCTTTATTCGGCATTGGAAAGAACCATTAAATCACAGTATTCCATATTTGCTAGAAGGTTATCAAAGTGGTTTAGAAACCGGAGATTGGATGTGTGTAGCGTTAAATTTAGTGTCATATAGTCAGTGTAGCTATTGGAGTGGTCGAGAATTAAACGATTTGGCTGAGGAAATGGAGAACTATCGACAAGTCATCAGCCAAGTAAAACAAGAAGCAACATTAAAATATCTAGAGTGTTACCAACAAGCGATTCTCAATTTATTAGGAGAAGCGGAAGTTCCCTATTATTTACAGGGTAAAGTTTTCAATGCCGCCGAAATTTTACCCAGCTTGCAATCTGCCAGCAATCGCACGGGGTTATTTTACATTCATCTCAATCAAGCTGTTCTGTGTTATTGGTTCGGAGAATACGCAGCCGCCTCACAACAAGCAGCTTTAGCTGAACAGTATAGTAATGCGGTAAGTGGCTATTTCGTCGCAGTTATCCGAGTTTTTTATGATGCTTTAATTCATTTAGCAAACTACACCGATGCTAGCTCTGAAGAACAATCCGCTATTTTAGAGCGAATTAATTCCCATCAAGAAAAACTCCAAACTTGGGCTAATTACGCCCCATTCAATCATCAACATCGCTCTTCACTTGTAGCAGCAGAACGTTATCGAGTGCTTGGTAAATTTGCTGAGGCGATGGAACATTATGATTTAGCTATTGCCCAAGCCAAAACCCACGGTTATTTGCAAGATGAAGCACTCAGCAATGAACTAGCAGCTAAATTTTACCTCAGTTGGGGTAGACAGAAAGTTGCAGCCAGTTATATGCAGGAAGCATACTACTGTTACGCTCGTTGGGGCGCAAAAGCCAAAACTGAGGATTTGGAAAACCATTATCCTGATTTACTGCGGATTATTCTCCAGCAGAGAATACAACCATTGCAAATGCTGGAAACATTATCGAGCGGCTTTAGCCCTACAATCTCAGTGCATAATTCTACTGATTTGAGTCGTTCTTCTAGCGCTGAAATTAGTACCTTTGATTTTGCTGCGATCCTCAAAGCTTCTCAAGCCATTTCTGGCACGATTCAACTAGATAAACTGCTACACCAATTAACACAGATTATTCTGCAACATTCTGGGGGCGATCGCTGTGCCTTAATCGTACCCAATACTCAAGGAGAATGGTTAGTTAGGGCTATTGCTACACCCGAAACCACAGAAATTTGTGCCGAACCTTTAGAGGGTAACCCCAACTTACCACTCAAGTTGATCCAGTACGTCAAAAATACTCAAGAAATGGTGATGATTGAGGAACTCAAAACCAATTTACCTGTAATTGATGAGTATTTAAGTCAAAGACAACCAAAAAGTTTGTTGTGCTTACCAATTCTCAATCAAGGACATGTAATTGGGATTTTGTATTTAAAGAATCGCTCAACTAGTAATGTATTTACTAGCGATCGCATTTTGATTCTCAATTTTCTTTGTACTCAAGCAGCTATTTCTCTAGAAAATGCGCGTCTTTACGAAGATTCTCAAATTTATGCTCAACAGTTAGAACAAAAATCTCAAGCATTGGAAAATGCGGTGCAAGAACTGCAACAAACCCAACTGCAAATGATCCAACAGGAAAAAATGTCTGCACTTGGTAACTTAGTTGCTGGGGTAGCCCATGAAATGAACAATCCCCTCGGCTTTATTGCAGCTAGCCTCAAACAAGCTAAACCTGTTGTGGCTGATATCACTGAACACCTGAAATTATATCAGCAAGCTCTACCAAATCCGGCAGCAGAAATTCTCGATCATGCAGAAGAAATCGACTTAGACTATAGCTTAGAAGACCTACCAAAAATGCTCAATGCAATGGTCATGGCTGCTGACAGATTAAAAAATATTAGCACCAGTTTAAGAACTTTCTCCCGTGCTGATCAAGATTATAAAGTGCCATTTAACATCAATGAAGGTATTGATAGCACAATCTTAATTCTCAAACATCGCCTGAAAGCAAATGAACAACGTCCAGAAATTGTAGTTGTGACTGAGTACGATAATTTACTGCCAATCTTGTGCTTTCCAGGACAATTAAATCAGGTATTTATGAATATTGTCGCTAATGCCATTGATGCTTTAGATGAGTCAAGTATCGGTAAAAGCTTTGAAGAAATCAAGCTCAATCCTCACAAAATTATCGTGAAAACTGCTATTGCAAATCATACATTAAAAATCTCAATTGCCGATAATGGCCCAGGCATGAGCGAAGATGTCAAAGAAAAGATATTTGACCATTTATTTACGACCAAAGCAGTAGGTAAAGGCACAGGATTAGGACTAGCGATCGCGCGCCAAATTGTAGAAGAAACACATGGGGGAAAAATTGCAGTTCATTCTGTTTTAGGGCAAGGAACAGAATTTATTATTTCTCTGCCTCATTAAGGGAGTTGCAACTATCAAGCAGAGGGAGCAGAAGAAGCAATGTGTTGGGCAGGGTTGCAACTGGCATTTAAATATGCCAAAAAAATGAATATTTGTGCCAGTTGCATCAGTTATGTAAATGTGAACTGTCGTCTGCTCTTGACTTTTGTAACCATTAGGTGATCACAGTCGGCTGTTCTCTACCTGTGAAGGTGCGAATCTGAGCAATTTCATCTGCGATCGCAATTAAATTTCCTAGTGCTTCTTGCGGATCGAGGTTTTGTTTAGCAGTATCCGGTTCGTAAGATTCCAGATAAATTCGCAAAGTTGCGCCTTGGGTACCAGTACCAGAGAGACGGAAGACAATGCGGGAACCATCAGTAAATCCAATTCTGATGCCTTGGTTTTCACTAATGCTGCCATCAACTGGGTCGGTGTAGCTAAAGTCATCGCTATACTCAACCTCATATTTACCAAACTGTTTGCCTGGAAGATTTGGCATTTGCGATCGCACATTGTCAATCAAGGCGTTGGCTTTCCCTGCATCAACTTCTTCGTAATCGTGGCGAGAATAGTAGTTACGTCCGTAAGCTTGCCAGTGTTCGCGGACAATCTCTTCTACAGATTGTTGCTTCACTGCTAGAATATTCAGCCAAAACAGCACTGCCCACAGCCCATCTTTTTCTCGAATATGGTTGGAACCAGTGCCAAAGCTTTCTTCTCCACAAAGAGTAGCTTTACCTGCATCTAATAAATTACCAAAGAACTTCCAACCAGTGGGTGTTTCGTAGCAGTCAATCCCCAGCCGTTTTGCTACTAGATCTACTGCTTGACTAGTAGGCATAGAACGTGCAACTCCTGCCAAACCATCCTGATATCCTGGCACTAGCTTGGCATTGGCAGCTAAAATTGCCAAACTATCGCTGGGGGTAACAAAAAACTTGCGTCCCAAAATCATGTTGCGATCGCCATCGCCATCGGAAGCTGCGCCAAAGTCTGGGGCATTTTCTCCATAAAGGACTTCTACTAAGTCATGGGCATACACCAAATTCGGGTCAGGATGTCCGCCACCAAAGTCTTCCAGAGGTATACTATTTTGCACGCTGCCTGCAGGTGCGCCCAAACGCTGCTCAAACAAGGCATGGGCATAGGGGCCAGTCACGGCATGAAGTGAATCTATGCACAGCCGGAAGTTCCCAGAAGTTAAGAATTGGTGAATGCGATCGAAATCAAACAGGGACTCCATTAACTCTTGATAATCTTGCACGGAGTCAATGACTTCTACAACCATTTCTCCCAGTTTAGATTCACCCAAAGTTCCTAAATCGACATCTGGGGCATTTAAGATGTAATATTTGTCAATAACTTTGCTGCGGGCATAGATAGCCTCTGTCACTTTTTCCGGTGCAGGCCCACCGTTACTGATGTTGTATTTTACACCAAAATCACCCTTGGGGCCGCCAGGATTATGGCTGGCAGACAGGACAATGCCACCAAGCGCCTGGTATTTGCGAATTATGGCAGATACTGCTGGGGTAGACAAAATTCCATCCTGACCGACCTTAATTCTAGCTACACCATTAGCTGCTGCCATTTTCAAGATAATTTGAATAGCTTGGCGATTGTAATAACGGCCATCACCACCTACAACTAAGGTTTGTCCCTGTAAGCCTTCGAGAATATCAAAGATGGATTGAATGAAGTTTTCTAAATAATGAGGTTTTTGAAAAACACTCACGGCTTTCCGTAGCCCAGAAGTGCCGGGCTTCTGGTCAGGAAAGGGGGTGGTATTAAATGTCTGGGTATCCATTGTCATGTTTTAAGAACTGATTTTTTGCTTTTTGAGGAAGCCACACAAAGGTATGATACGGCGATTGCTCTCCCGAAAGCTGATTATTCTCGGTGCTTAACCTGTTGAGGATTAAGAAATTCTTTCAATAGTGAATTGTCCCGCCCCATAATCATACCTAGTGCTAAGTAGTTACAGCCTCGCCCTTAGGCGTTAATTCTTACTCAAATTTGCTTTAACGCGTCTTAGCATTTGACAAGGATATTAGGCTAATACGCTTGGGTTAAGCTCATTAGCAATTGATTTGTCACTGATTAAAAAAGCCAACTCAATTGGGGGATTCTCCCCCAAACCCCCGATTGGGTGACGGTTGCGTCCCCCAAACCCCCTCCAAAATTATTGTTCTGTTTTTTTAACTAGTTTTTTGGTTTTGTGATCAATTAATTTTCTTAACTGAACTGAATTTGGATATAGGCGATCGCCCCAGATAAATATGTTTTAATCCCCTTTGGGGGAAGATACATTTTTGCTTTACTTAGGAGCATTGCTAATTAAATTTACTCTTTGCTATGGTTACTTTGGCTGGATGAAAAGGATGGACATTAATCAACACACTGCATGGAACCTATTTTTGTTTATGTCACTTGTAAAGACCGTGCCGAGGCTTTACAGGTGGGCAAAGTCCTAGTTGAAGAACGCCTCGCCGCCTGTGCCAACGTGATTGATGGGATGGAAAGCATTTATTGGTGGAAAGGTCAATTGGAAGTGGGCAAGGAAGCAGTTTTAATTCTCAAATCCCGGGATGATTTGCTGGAGGAACTAACAAAAAAAGTCAAATTGGAGCATAGCTACGAAGTGCCTTGTGTGGTGGCTTTACCCATCAAAGGCGGGAATCAGGAGTATCTGAATTGGCTGCTAGGGGAAACAAAGAAAGAATAGGCTTAAACCCTTACCAATGACAAATGGCAGACCTCTCCAGTTGTCTGGAATTGCGCCGACCGACTTATATGTCTCAATTGATTTGCTTAACTTTCTTATCTTTGCTTGTACTATATTGAACCGGATACTATGCTGAAATAAAAACGATTGCAAAAAAATAAGATAGGCGATCGCATCTCTAGGAGCAACGCAAATATCTCTGCAACTATCGGTAAGTTATTCTGTACTAATTTTTCCACACACAGCACTATACCAATTTCATGCTGTCGGATAGTATTTATACTCAAAAGATGAATATATTAATTATCCTGAGTGAAGTCATATTTGTAATAGTTATTTTCTTCCTGCTTAACTGGCTAATTGGCATCATCCTCAAGCAGGTTACCAAGGTTTCTTGGCTTCAAGGGAAAACTGCAAATATCACCTTCTTGCGCCGGAGTCTCAGTAGAATTTTAATTCTGATTTCTGCAGTGCTATGTCTGGCGCTAATTGGTATCAACGGGATGGTAATTTATCGAGGTGGGAACATTCAGGAATTTCAACTGAATCTGCTTCGCAGTCTGCCTACTCAATTTTGGATAAATCTCTTGGCAGCAAGTCTAAAATCTGTAGGTTTACTCCTGCTAGTTAAGTTCACTATTCCGCCCTTAAATCGTGGTTTAGACTCGGTTTGTCACTATACTAAAAGAGTCGATCAGATTAAAGCTAATGATGAAAGTGTTGAGGCTTTTTTCAAGGTATTCAAGAGAATTGTTAGTTATACTATATGGATATCCGCTGCTATTGTATGTGCTAAATTTCTCTACCTCCCAGAAATTGTTTCTAAATACCTTTATATCGCTTTAAAAATATACGTTATCATCTCAGTTGGTCTACTCATTGTTAAAGCTGTTGCTACTATTGTTGATACTCTTGATGCCTTGAGCCTAAAATATTCTGGCTCTAACAATTTACTACGTCTATACGAGCGGTTACGTCATCTCATACCTCTGTGCAAAAAATGTTTAGAATATGTTCTGTATGTTGGCATAGTTAATCTTGTTGTTCCAGAAATAGAACCTATAGCTTGGATCAGTTCTTATACTCCTAGAATTGTGCAAATTATTGGGGTTTGCTTTCTGAGCAATGTTTTAATTGAAGTTGCTTACTTTCTTTTGGATGAATTCTACCTTAAAACTCAAGATACTAATGAATCTCATCGGCAGAAACGGCTAACTTTAATTCCCTTAATGCGGAGTTTTGCTAAATATTTCGTCTATTTTACTGCTGGAGTAACTATACTTAGGCTCCTGGGAATTGATCCAGCACCTATTTTAGCAGGTGCTGGAATTGTGGGTATAGCAGTTGGTCTAGGGGCGCAAAACCTAATTAATGATATCGTTTGTGGATTTTTAATTTTGTTTGAAAACTATTACTTAGTAGGTGATTATATTGAAGCTGGAAAAATAGAAGAAAGACCTGTTGAGGGAGTTGTCGAAGCAATCGAACTGCGAACCACTCACCTCCGCCATCCCGATGGTCAATTGCAGATTATTCGCAATGGGGATATTGGCTCAATTATTAATTACTCTAAGCAATACATATATGCCAGGGTGGAAGTTAGTGTTGCCTATGACTCTAATTTAGATCATGTATATAGAGTAGTTGACAAAGTAGGACAGCAGTTAAAAGTGAATGAACAGGATGTTTTAGAACCTACAAGAGTAGCTGGACTAGAACACTTTGGTGAAAATAATTTACTGCTGCTGACACTGACAAAAGTTAAGCCAGGAAAACACCTGCATATTCAGCGTGTTCTTCGTAAGATATTGAAGGATACTTTTAGCCAGGAAGAAATAGAAATTTGCGGTTTTTCTAAGAAAAATCATAGATAAGTAATGTCATGTCCGTTGAAAAACTTATCATATTTAGTAATACCAATTGTTGGTTTTCTATTCTTCCCGCCTTCTGCCTCCTGCCTTGAAAGTGCTGAGTGCTGAGTGCTGAGTACTGAGTAAAAATCCCTCCCATTGATACTTTCATATATGGTGATGAAATTTTTTCATTGGGACTGCCTCCTGCCTTGTCATAGCGATGATTTTTAACACTGAGCTACTTAGCCTTGTGAGCTTTCTTATTCTCTACTTTCTATCTCATCTGTAGAGTAAAACTGTTGGGCATAAAAACGAGCATAGCGTCCTTCCTGAGACAGGAGGGACGTGTGGGTACCAGCTTCCACTACCTGCCCCTGTTCTAATACAAGAATGCAGTCAGCCCGCCGCACACTGCTTAAGCGATGGGCGATAATAAACACGGTGCGGTTTTGCATAACTCGCTCCAGTGCTTCTTGGACAAGTGCTTCTGATTCCGAATCTAAGGCAGATGTAGCTTCATCTAGGATGAGAATTCGCGGATCGTTAACAATTGCTCGGGCGATCGCTAATCTTTGGCGTTGTCCTCCAGAAAGGTTAACCCCACGTTCGCCTACCCAGCTATGGTAACCTTGGGCAAACTGGCTGATAAACGAGTGAGCATTAGCAATCTTGGCTGCTTGTTCTATGGCGGCAAAATCTAATTCTTCCTGACCGTAACCAATATTTTCGGCGATGGTTCCAGAAAAAAGAGTAATATCTTGGGGCACAATGCCAATTTGACGACGCAAGCTAGTGAGTGTGACATCACGGATATCGATATCATCTATGAGAATTTCGCCTGCTTGCGGGTCGTAAAAGCGAAGTAACAAATTAATTAAAGTCGATTTGCCCGCCCCAGAAGCACCAACTAAGGCGATGACATTACCTGGTGCAGCGTGCAGACTGAGATCCTTGAGGACAGGCTGACCGGGATTGTAGGCGAAACTAACATGACGATACTCTATCTTGCCAGCAATTCTTGGTAGTTCCTTAGCAGTCGGTTTTTCGCTTAAACTGGGCTGCTGCGCCATCAATTCAAATATGCGTTCTACAGAAGCCTCGGTCTGTTTGTACTCGTTGTAATTGCTAATTAACAAGTCGATGGGCTGAATCAGTATCGCTACAGCAGCTAAGAAACTAATAAAGCCTTGAGGTGTCAGCTGATTTTGCGAAATCTGCCATCCGCCCAACAGAAACAGCAGCATAATACTAACTGCTTCTAAAAAACCAACAACCGGAAACTGCAGCGATTTGAGTTGTAGAGCGCGATACTTAGCTTGGCGATGGTGTTCGGCTTCTTGATTGAATCGCTTGACCTCATACCCTTGGGCGGCAAAAGCCTGAACCACGCGAATCCCGCTAAATACTTCCGTTAGCAGCGCCGATAAATTAGAAACCTGATTTTGACTTTGGCGAGATAGCACCAGTAATCGCTGACCAAATGCGCCAATCAACCAAGCCATCAAGGGAGCTAAAATCAAACCGGCAAGGGTGAGTTGCCAATTCAAGTAAATCATGTAAATGGGAATGACAATTAACTGCAACAGATTGGAAAGAAACTGATGCGATAACTTGTCCACAATCTCACCGACGCGATCAATATCTTCAGTTAACCGATAAGTGAGGTCACCTGTCTGTGTAGTTTCAAAGTAATCTAATCCGAGTTTGTGTAGATGTGCATATACCTGCTGACGCAGATTTAAAACCATATTGAGAGCAGCAGCAATCATAAAGACATTCTGCCCGTACTGGCAAAGCCCTCGCAGCAAAAATACCAAAGTAGCTAGCCCCAGCCAGTAGGCAATCTGATTAACATTACCCTGACCAACAAAAAAAGCCACCTGACCTGCTAGATAGGGCAGTGCTAGGGTAAGCAACACAAATCCTAAGATGCAAGCGAATCCCCGAACTAACAGCGGCCATTGGGGCCACAGATAAGGTAACAGTTGCCAGTAGCTAGAGCGGACTTTCATAGTTTAATTCTTGATTGTTATCCTTATCTTGATGATTGAAATTTGCCAGCATCAGCAATTTTGTCAGGGGCTGGTTACAATCTCCTGACAATTGATCCCTTTTAGCTAGAAAGTGCTGAGTGCTGAGTCCTGAGTCACCGAAGTTCAGATGCCTGCGGCAAGCCGCCGCTCCGACTTCCCTCTGAGTAAAAATCCCAGTTCCACTTTCATGCAACGCTCATGAAACTTGTTTCATTGGGACTGCCTCCTGCCTTCTTGAATCAATTTCTCCTAGAGAATTGAGTAAAAAGCGGGCTATTCTTTCAGATGCGCCAGGCGGGCCAAATCGCTCAGGGCCGTTTTGTTGACACTTAGCGAGATAGTCTGCATCTTGTAAAGTCTCTACTACTCGTTGAGCCGCTTGTTTGAGTGTCTCTGGAGTTGCTGGCCCAGTGCCAATGGTTTGGGCAGAAATGCCCAATAGCCGCGTTTGCGCTTCTGCAAATTGATAGGTAAATTGAGGGCCTTCTCCGGGAATTTGAATAATCGGTTTACCAATCGCCACTGCTAAATCCACTGCCAAACCTGCCATGCCAATGACGAGAGTAGAGTGATACAAGATATCACTAAAAGCATCTGAGTAACATCTCACTTCTACCAGGGGTGATTTCTCAGGAGAACTTTTTGGCAGAGAATAGGTAAGTCTGCCTTGGGATATTTGCCAACCTTGACTTTTAGCAATCTCTTCTAGTTCCCCCATCAATTTAGGAACCAACGCAGCGCGAAACTGCAATCCAGATTCAGGCATCACCTGGGCAATTTCTTTCACCAGTTGCAACTGCAAACAGAAATTTCTGGCGGCTTCTGGCATTCGTGAACCTGGTAAAAGAGCGATCGCAGGGATGTTTGGTTTGAGGTGCAAGTCTTTGCCAGCCGGAACGAGGCGATCTAAGGCTGGAATGCCACCAAATTTAGCTTTAGCTATACCTTGTCGTTGTAGATCGAAAGTTGTATGGGCATCTCTGGTAAAAACTGCCAAACATCGAGCAGAATTCAAATCGTGCCACAGCAACGGATTGATCTGCAATCGCCCTTCATACAAGGCAGAAAGACAAGAAATAAATGAGACGAAAGGGCGCTTTGTTAAATAAGCAAATGTTTGGGAGACGAAATCCCCAGTAGCCATAATCAAATCGCAGCTAGGAGCATACTGCAAAACCGCTTGTAACTGTCGCCACGTTAACCCAACTAATCCCGATTGGAAATCTTTGAGTAAATAGAGGCGCTTCATGTAAAAGAATCCTCCAGAGGGCATCGTTTGTGTTGGCCCAATAATCGGAATGTTTAAGCTGCGGTAAGCTGTTCCTTCCCCCACAATTGGCATTGCTGCCATCTCAATAGAAGGAGATAATTGCCGCAGGGTTTGAATAACATGAGAAGTGTGGTTATCCTCTCCGTGCCCGTTACTGATAAACAAGATTCGTTTAGAAGGCATCTTGGTATTTGGATAAATCTGTTCTTTTTTGGCAATCCTGCTAGGTCTTATGACAGCACACTAAACAGGAAGCTCAATTGATCGAGAAAGCTTTCCTGGTTTTGAAGATGATTGTAGTTAGCTGATTGATAGGGGCTTTCTCACATTTTTATTCAAAAAAAATCATACGATAAATTTTTAATTCATCGCATCAAGCGGACAGCAGCTCCATGAGGAATGAAGACCCAGCCGCAAGAACGTAAACCTAACACAACATTGCTGGTATGAGAATACCTTACACCAACTGAGGTGCGATCGCTTCTCCAAATATTTCTGCTCTGTTAGAGTTACAGCCGTTTTTATACTGCTTGACTGGGTTAATTAATTTACACAGCAATTACCTCATTTTGGCTAATTATTTTGGCACTAATAATATATTTTTTAATATTTTTCTCATGCTTGTATTGTTAAATATCTCTGTAAACCTAATAACAACAAAATGTTAATATGAGGATGAAAAATCATTAAAATCCCTGACTGATAATCTTACCAGGGATTCCTCAGCCAGGGACTAACTGTTAACTGTAATATCTGTCCGTTGGAAGTTAGCGCTCGTTCGTTAGGACAGCAGTTAACAGTCAAATAAATTATAGTTCCTTTGATTAAAACTAAGTATAAATACCAACAAATACACTACTGACTATGAATGGTTGGTAGTAGTGGACTGACATGACTAAAATAGTGCATAAAAAACTCTTGTGGGATGGGTGTCTCACCCGTCCAGGGCGGACAAGATGTCCACCCCACAAGAAAAATTATTGCAACATTTTAGCTGTGTTAGTCCAGTAGGATGCGTTACGGCTTACTGAAATTTTTTGAGAAATCAAATCGGATTCCTATATTTTGAATTAGTGTTACGAGATTATTTTCAGTTTCAATCCCCTTGCGGGGTTGTAAGTTGTTGAATCGCTATTTCAATCACAACTGAATGACATAATTTTGAATTCACACTGTTACTATCATGTCCAAAAACTAATTGTTAACTATTCTATGTTTAACCTAACATAATATTACAAATCTACAATGATGACTGAAGATGTTGGAAATGAAGCTAAAATAGTTTCTTCAGATTTATTCTAATTCCTTATGAAAGAAATATTACATCGAATTGAAAATTGGTTAAAAAATAATTTTTCTGAATTATTAGACACCTTAAATCCGGGAGCAACTGTAGAGGAAATTCAAGCGTTAGAAAAACAAATCCAAAGCGAGTTACCCTCATCATTTAAAGAATTATATAAGTGGCATAATGGACAGAAAAGCGGAACTTATCCAGGGTTATTTTACGGGTTAGAATTCTTGTCCTTGCTAGAAGTATCTGCAAATTGGCAAGTGTGGGCGGAACTTGTGGATGATGATATCAATAAGCATATTCTCTGCCAATCTTATAGCCCAGGAAAAGTTAAAGAAATATATGCTAATAAGAAGTGGGTGCCTTTTGCTTTTGATTGGGGTGGCAACCATTTAGGAATAGATTTAGACCCGGGAGAGCAAGGGATTAGAGGACAAGTTATCAATTTTGGTAGAGATGAAGAAGTTAAATTTATTTTTGCAGATAATTTAGAATCATTTTTAAATTGGTTTATTACTCAACTAGAATCAGGAAATTACATTCTCAGTTCTGAGGAAGATACAAAGAGTTTTAGTACTAAAAACCCACAAATGATCCATTTTCTTGATTATTGGAAAGTAATTACTCAAGGCAAGCTTTAATCAATTGACATCTCAAGAATTTTAATTACTAGCATTTTCTTGATTTGTCAATCGAATGTAACAGAAATTACTATGAAAAGGCGATCGCATGATTTATATTGCGTCGCCTCACAATTTGCCTTCTTTGAGGACTGTATTGCAATCCGAATTATTTCTTGGCTGTCAACTCCCTAGATTGCTCTACCAGGCGAATAAACTCTCCTCGATAGCCCTCCTGGTCTTCGCCCTTACCTTGAGTTGCCAATTTCATGACTAAATCATAATTAGCATTTCCCTTATACTCAGAGTCACGTAGCAACATCCCAAAGGTAGCTACCGCAGCAGCAAATTTCAGGTTGGTGGAGGTTACCTGTTCAACGCTGACATTATCATCTTGGATGGTTTGGGTAATTAATTGACTGGTGTTTTCTTGGGGTAATTTATATCGCAGTTTCACCTGCATCAACTCATTACTAGCAGTATCTGCTGATTTGGCACCAGAAGGCTGATATCGTAAGGGGTCTACTGTTGGCAGTTTCACATCGCTGTTAATGCCAGTAGGAATGATTTCATACAGCGCTGTTACAGAATGACCCGCCCCAATATCACCTGCATCTTTCTTGTCGTCATTGAAATCTTGATTTTGCAGCAAGCGGTTTTCGTAGCCAATCAAGCGATAAGCTTGAACTTTTGCCGGATTAAATTCCACCTGAATTTTCACATCCTTAGCAATAGTAAATAGAGTGCCCCTGAGATCGTTAACTAAAACTTTTTTGGCTTCCAATAGAGTATCAATGTAAGCGTAGTTGCCGTTACCCTTATCAGCCAGTTGTTCCATCTTTGAGTCTTTATAATTGCCCGTGCCAAATCCCAACACCGTTAGAAAAATACCTTGCTCTCGCTTCTGTTCAATTAATCTTGTTAGTTCGGCATCACTGGAAACCCCGACATTAAAATCTCCATCGGTAGCTAAAATAACTCTATTATTACCAGACTTAATGAAGTTTTGTTTGGCTATCTTATAGGCCAGTTCAATGCCCTCACCACCAGCCGTCGAGCCTCCAGCCTCCAAACGCTCAATTGCTGCCAAAATTTTTGATTTCTGACTACCAGGAGTAGCAGGTAACACCAATCCCGCATTCCCTGCATAGACTACCAAACTCACCCGGTCTTCAGGACGCAGTTTCTCTACTAGCAATTTGAGGGACTGTTGCACCAAGGGTAATTTGTTGGGTTCACCCATAGAACCGGAGACATCAATCAAAAATACTAGGTTGCTAGGTGGTAAAGTTTGACTTTCTAAACGTTTACCTTGCAAACCTACCTGTACCAATTTATGTTGCGAATTCCAGGGAGCAACCGCAACTTCTGTCGTGACGGAAAAAGGGCGATCAGTTTTTGGTTGTGGATAATTGTAAGTAAAGTAGTTAATCAATTCTTCAATTCGCACTGCATCCTTGGGCGGTAATTCTCCTTGGGTAATAAACCGTCGCACGTTGCTGTAGGATGCTGTATCTACATCAATGGAAAAGGTGGAAAGAGGATCATTACTGACGCGATGAAAGGGATTGTCATCAATCCGGTTGTAGTTTTCTGTGTTGAATCTACCCGTTTGTGGTTCAGGTGCAACCCTTCCTACACTCCTAACTGCTGAAAGTTTAGGGCTGGCGGGGCGGTTAACAACTTGCTCTTGAGCAGTTGCGCCTGAGGGAATAGTAGGGAGTGGAGGTATGAGTGTGGGTAAAGATTCAGTCTTGCGATTATCTTCAGCAGGAGTGATGTTACTAGTAGCATCCAATTCCTCTGTTTGTTTTTTCAGGGTTGCTAACTCTGGTGCGAATTCGGATTGCAAGCGTTGTAGAGTTTTGAGATCCTCTGGCGCAACTGTATTGGGATTAGTGGCTATTAGCTCATTACTCCGATTCACACAAGCATTTAAGACAGTAGCAAACTCCGCCCGAGTTATAGGCCGAGTGCCAAAGTTTTGGATGGAAACAACGCAACTATACTTTTGTACCAATGCTTGAAGTGATTGGTAATCGGGGTGATTGGGTGGAATAGGGGCTGAACTTTGAGGAGTCTGATTAGCTGGAATCGCAACCGTAGCAGGCTGACGTAAAATTGCAATTCCCACGGATGGTATCAACAATAATATTGTGGCAATGCTGATTCGCTGCCAGATTTTGGATGGAATCGGGTAAGACATGGCTAACTTCTCACACTAATTCTGGTATTGCCGCAAAACTTCATAGAATGATGGCAACCCTATTGAAATACACAGGATTACTGTCATATAAAGTTTTTATTTATACCAATTCAAATTATGTTTGCAACAGATACATCATTCGGAGAGCAAAGCAATGCCTTACCCCTACTATCTGTCACATTCTTTTTTAAAATGGTAATACCTAGAATAATCTGGAACCCCTGGGGATTTGATCGCCGTTACAGTTTTGGTAACTATAAAATTGCGATCGCCTGTTATTATCAGGTTACGCGGAGATTGCGCTTCAATGCTCAACAAGGGAAGAGGTTTTTCAACTCGGGGATAATACAATCTGGAAAAGTGATGTTCTGGAAACTATTGATTACTTGTTATGACCCTTCAAGTCTACGGTATTCCCAACTGCGGCACTTGCAAAAAAGCTGTTACATGGCTGCAAGCCAACAGCATAGACTATGAATTTAATAACACTAAAGAAAATCCACCCACTCGCGAGCAGATCCAAAACTGGGTAAAGTCTTTGGGTTCTGCTCCCATGCGGAATACCTCTGGTCAATCTTACCGTGCTTTAGGTGATGCCAAGAAGACATGGACAGACGAACAGTGGATTGAGGCTTTTACTCAAGATGCCATGCTGCTTAAACGTCCGATTTTCGTCAAAGATGGAACAGCCTTAGCGGTAGGTTTCAAAGATGAAAACGTGATTCGCGAAAAATTAGGGTTTTAATCTCCGTTTATCAGCGATTAATTTTTTCTAATCTAACGCACTATTTTAGTCTAGACACGCTAGTAGGTTGGGTTAAGCGTAAACCCAACATGGCTTAACCTATATTTCGGTGTTGGGTTTCCTTACGTCAACGCAATCGACAACTCTGGTGATAAATTTGGGTTATGATTTTTTCCCACAAATTATTACTCATGTTTTTTAGTATCCTTTGACAACCATAGTAATAGTTATCTTTAAAAGCCTGCAATTGCTAACAAGACTAGTAATTTTATGCTGATTAAGTTTGAGCTAATAAATCTTTTTAAATCAGGTATTGTAAGTATTTTTTCTTATTTTAGTCTTCACTCAATATAACTTAATAGTATTATTAGCAAAATTTTGATATTTTCATTTTTAGCTAACTGAATTCAACAATTAACTCTCAGCATCCTAAATTAATTGTGAAAAATATTCTTCAAATCGAACTAGAGAGCCGCAAAAAACATAGATAGATGAGAAATATATACTTACACAATTGATGGGGTTGCTTCATTTGTATACTTACAGAAATTTGTTATGAAAAAGAGACAACAGGTTTTTGGTGGTATTATCTTGTGGGCAGTACTGGCATGTCTAGGTATTGCTTTGCAATATTTCTACGACTTCTTACAATATATTTTCTTTCTCCGAGTACCTATAATTGTGGGCTTAATACTGTTTTTCTTGCCCAAGGTTGCCGTTGACACTGGTTTATCACCAATGTTGAAAAACTTGTTTGTCCTACGTGCTAATAATCAGTTAATTTTAGTAATTGGATGTGCGGTTTTAGCAGGACTTTCGACAATTCAAGTGTTGGATGTAATCTGGTATAACTCCCAGATTCGTTTTGATGTGCCTCGGTTACCAGAAATTACAGCAATTCCAGAAATTATCCAATATCTATGCGCTATCATCTTGAGTCTTCCTATTATCATCAAGGCGATTCAGCTTTCTAAAAAAGAAATAGAAATAGGAGATAAAAGCCAGCAAATTTGGGGAATTATATTCGGCATTGGTTTAGGTGTTTTAGTCATAATCACAGACTACTTTGCTAAGATTTTCTTTAAATCCAATCAATCTTTAAAACAGGTATTATTGGCAATAATCGATTTTTTACCGGAAAGGATACGAAAAGGTTATATAGATGAACCTGGGGTATTATCTTACGGGATTGCTGAAATGGTAGGGTTTTCCTTACTAATACTAATGATTTATGGCTTTGGTTATATTATCTTTAAACCTCGTCCAATTACTAACAGATTAGAAATACCTGCGCTTTTTTATATCACTCTGATTTTGTCATTGATGGTCGTATGGCTAGGAGGAATTTCCTTCTTTAATGATGTGTCTCGCATTCCCACATTCTTATTATTTTGTGTTATTTCATCTGCCTCTTATAAAATTTTTCAAGTAGACCATTTTTACAAAATCTACCCATTAAAAAATAAACTGCCAAAACCGACAACAGAAAAATGGATTGATATTATCCATAAACGGCTAGAAAATCAACAAAGTGATGAGAAAACTTTAGTAGTAGTTTGTGCAAGTGGCGGTGGTATTCAAGCATCTGGATGGACAACTCAAGTTTTGACAGGTTTACAAGAAGCAATTGGAAATAAATTTACCAAAGCAATTGGTTGGATTAGTGCAGTTTCTGGTGGTTCTGTGGGCACAATGTTTTATTTGGATAGATTTGGCGCGCAAGGTTATCCAGAAGTAGATGAATTAGCAAAAATTTTTAAAAGCGCTACAGAAGATAGTTTGGATGCTACAGGATGGGGGTTAGCTTATCCCGATTTACTTCGTTTTATTGGATTACCTTTTGTTGTGCCAAAAGAAAAAGATAAGAATGATCATGCCGAAACTGAGCAAGACAGAGGTACAGCTATCGAAATAGACTGGAAAGGAGAAATGGAAAATCCCGATGAAAGTTTAAGTAGCTGGAGAGAGAAAATTGACGAAGGAATCATTCCTATTCCTATTTTTAATGCAACCTTAGTTGAAGATGGACGGCGTTTTTTAGTTAGTCCAATGACTTTTAGTAAAGAAAGTCAGCAAGAAAATCGCACCTCTATAGACTTTAACAAGCTCTATCCAGAATATGACATTGATGTGACTACATCTGCTCGATTATCCGCTACTTTTCCTTATATTTCTCCTGTGTGCTGTCCTAGTGAAGAAACCAATTGGAATTATCATGTAGCTGATGGTGGCTACTTCGACAATTTTGGTATAGTTACTAGTATCGAATTACTAGATCAACTTTTAGAATCAACTCAAAATAACCAAATCAAAAAAGTTATTTTATTACAAATAAATGCCTTTCCTGATAATGAGTTACCAAAACAAGAAGAAGGCGCTCCTGGATGGCAGATGGAAGTTATTGGTTCATTACTCGCTTTATTAAACGTGCGTAGTTCTACACAAAATGGCAGTAATTCATTAAATATCAAACTTTTGAAAGACAAATATGAATGTGGTTACAATCATACTGATAACGAAAGAAAGCTGCAATTTTTGAAGGAGAAATCTTGTAAAAAAGGGATAGAAATTAACCACGTTAACATTACATTTCCTGCTGGCAAGATTAGTCCTCCACTTTCTTGGCAGCTAACTCAAGAACAAAAAGAAGCTATTCAAAATTCCTGGAAAGAGTGGCAGCAAAAGAACTGTGATGTAATTACAAAAATAAATGAAGCTATCCCACCAGAAAAGGATATTAATTTAGAACATGATTTAGAGTCATCCACAAAATAATTGTGGTAATACCAATTTGAAAAAAGAATGCGACAGATTGTAGGGGCATGGGCACTGCCCATTGGTGTCAACTTAAGCTAAAAGCGATATAGGGCGGGCGTTGTACAAATACCTCGCGCCCTCATCCCCTAACCCCTTCTCCCCCAGGAGAAGGAGAACTAAATCTCTTGCTCCTTTCTCCCTGTGGGAGAGGGGCTGGGGGTGAGGGCGAAACCTTGCAACCAAGAGGGTTTCACGTTAAGTTGACACGTATGGGCACTGCCTTGCCCCGACAATCTGTCACAATACTTGTCGGGTAAGGGGAAAAGGGGCAAGAAAAAACCTTTAACCCTTACCCTTTCTCCTGCGGAGACGCTACGCGTAGCTTGCTTCCCCGCAGGGGTACACCTTTTCCCCAAAGCGATTGTCTATTTTTTAAGTTGGAAGTCCCTAATCCCTGTAATTCTTGCTATGTAAAGTTTAAATAGTATAAATACTGAAATAATAATCCGAAATTGCTGAAATAAATACACAAAAATACGGATGTCGTTCCTCAGTAATTCCCGTATTTTCAAGCAAAATGAGTACAAACCCTGCTTTTCCTATAATCATTCTAATGGTATCTTTTATCATCCTAATGAGTGCACTCGCACTTCTAATCAAGCCGATAGCTAAAAGCTGCATTCGCAAATACAAGCGATATCGCTTAATTAAACGCAGAAGGGAGCAATTTTATAAAGAATTGAGATATTTAATGGCAGAGAGATAACCACTGAACATCATTAATTGGATTAATTCTCTAAAGTACTACTCATAGACTTGTGGGAGTGAGGAGAATGATTTGCTGTTTTTGGAGCGATCGCACATCTGCTAAACTTGCATCCACTGACTGCAAAATTTGCGCTGTTGTCTGATTTCCATCACAGGCGAGGAGAAACTGCCACTCGGCATCATTAAGACGCACAATCTGATAGTCTTGATTAAAGAATTGTTGACTATCTCGCCATCCCTGAATGCAAGGACTCGGTTCGGGGATTGCAGACATCAGTTTGGCATCTGATGCCCAATTTTCTCTATTAATGGGACTGCGTCCTAAGAAAAACTCGTAGTGAGTAATTGCTTGGGGATCTAGGAGTTCAATTAACCGATAGCGTTGGCGATCGCTTAAATTTTGAGAACGTTCAATCAATCCCGGTGCTTGACCAATCAATCGTTCTAAATTCCAAATCTGGGGATTAGAAAAGCCGAGAAACTCTAACCCCGACGCATCAATTAACTCAAACACAGTATTGATGTTGTAATCAATTTCCTGAGGATGGACATACATATCTGCAAAGTAGCCATCGCGTTGATTTTCCCAAGACCAGCGTTCCTGTTCACGCTGGCGCAGGCGGTTATTTTCTGGTAAAGCAGCAAATATTTGTCTTCCCACTGCTACACCATCAGTATAATCACCGCGTTGATCGCCTTGCAAAAGTGCGATCGCTTCTTGCATCAATTTAATTTCCCAACGCCCCAATTCACCATACACAAATATATGCATGATTCCGCCAGGCGATAGCTTTTTCGCTAAAGCTTGAATCCCGCGAATGGGGTCAGGGGTATGGTGCAGAACTCCCACACAGTTAATTAAATCGAATTCACCTGCAAGCTGCTCCACATCAAACAAACTCAGATGATGAAATTCTACCCTGGTTGCCCCTGATTTTTGACAGCGCTCTTGAGCTACAGCTAATGCACCAGCACTCAAATCGATGCCTACAATCGCCGCATCCGGATTGAGATGTACTAAGTATTCTGTTCCCACCCCCGTACCACACCCAGCATCGAGGATGCGGACATTGTTGCGTGCGGGTTTTTGTCCGGTACAAAAGTTATAGGCTGTCAGCCAGTTCCAGCGCCAGTTATAACCAGGAGGCGGTTCATCTAATAACGGTTCTGGAGGGAAGGGATAGGTATTGTAGAGTTTGGCGACTGCGGCACTAATTGCTTGGGAATCTGACATGGCGGGAGAAAATGAATTCGTAATTGATAATACCTTGCGGTCAGCCTCTTTGCGCCATCTAATTTGTGAAGATGCAGGAAGTTGTGGTATCTGGGAAAGGTTACAGGCACTCCATAAAACTGCAAATAGCTTGAGGCCTAACTTTCCAATCTTGGATCATCTTCTGGTGGATGCCAACCACCTTTAATCCAAAGCCGCCGCGCTTTGACAATAGAACTCTCATTATGGCGCTCATCATTCAAATCTAAACGATTACAAGTAGCTCGTCCTGTTTCTGTAATACCAATAATCGTCAAACCATCTGCCGACCAAATAAAATGCTCAGACCATTTTTGCTAACGAGGATTAAAAAGAGGAAAATTTTTCCCAGTTTCCGGGTCAATGCCAGTTGTAAAGTTGTAGCGATAGCCATTACAACGCTGACAAGCCAATGCTAAATTATCAGGCTCATCGGAAGAGTTAGGAAAAGATTGCGGAATTATATGGTCGATCGCAAATAAAGCAGCACTTGCTTCTTCCAAAGCGTGACAGTATTCACATAAGTATTTTGCTCTTTCCCTGACTAACTTTCTAGTACAGTACGGCGGAAATAAGCAGACCATTAAATAGCCAAAACTTTGCTCTTATATGTCCACTTAAAAGGTTTAGCCATTGTTTGATTAAAGTAGTCGATAAACTTGAGGATTCGATTTTTCAAATCATCCTGACTGACGAAACTGGCTCTTCTGAGTAACTTGCGAACCAAAATACTGAACCAAATCTCAATTTGATTGAGCCAAGAGGAATGTTTAGGTGTGTAATGAAACACAATCCGGTGTGTTGGATCACTCAAAAAAGCAGTGCGGGATTTCATTGATTTAAGGATGCCACTTTCTCCCTTAATACCCAGGTCAATATTCAAACCTTCAATTTGTGCAACTAAACGAACTAGAGACTCAGACTGATGAGTGTTAAGGCAGTCCATAATCAGATGCCATTTTTTAGCATCACTGTCAGTTTCAATTGTTCGGCGAACATGAAGGGCAAAATCAACTTCCGTTCTGGTATCTGAACAAGTCGGCTGGACAATTTGACCAGTGGCAACATCAAAGCTGGCAATTAAGCTTTGCGTGCCGTGACGAATATACTCAAATTCCCTTCTTTCGACTTTGCCTGGTCGCACAGGTAAGTCTTTTTCTAAGCGCTCAGTAGCTTGAATTCCTGTCATTTCATCAATGGATATTGTACGTTCTCCCTGAAGATGCCGCTCAATCGCATTGATGTATAAACCAGTAATATCTTCAACTTTTGCGTCAAATTCTTCGTCCTCAGGGGGGGGTTAACCAGTAGCGGCTCTGGTGAGGTTTAAGTTCTGCTTCTTCAAGTAATCTTCCAACATGGCGGACAGATATGCTTTCAATAATTCCAAGTTTGATGATTTCGTTCGCTAGTTCTCTTGCTGTCCAATGACTTATTGGTCTTCCATAATCGGATGGTGGGGAACAAGCTAATGCAAACAACTCGATTACTTGTTCCATACTAAACTTCGGGCGTGCGCCAACACGCTCAGAGTCTTGTAATCTCTGCTCAATTGATAATTCTTTCCCCTCAGTTTCCAACCACCGATTTCGCCATAAACGCGCCGTTTGACGATTTATGTCTAAATTTCGGGCGATTTCACGATGATTTTGACCCTCTGATCCCATGACAATTATTTTGGCTCGTAGCGCTATCTGTTGCGGCGTGTTGTGTCTGTTTATCAACTGTTGGAGTTGATCCCGCTCGCCATCGCTTAAATTTAATATTTTAGGATTTAATCTAGCCACACCTTGATTCCTTAATCCGCGCCCAAAACGGGTTTTAACCTGATTATTTATTCTCCCACCAATATGGTCTATTTATTTATGCCGTGTTGTACTAGTTGCATCATTAACCGTCATGATTCGGCAATAACTTTAGCATTGAGCAAGGTAAAAATGCGGTCGAGTTCTAATATTCCTGTTAGTTCAGCTTCTTCTTGTGATGTCAGCATATCAGTCTTTTTCTTGTCATTAAGTTGATCGAGTCGCGATTGCAGATCTGGAGTAAATTTGAATAGATATAAATCTCTAACTTTGCTAATTTGGATTCCAGATTCTACCCAAGATGATGGTTGAACCATTATTTGCGTAATCATGGCGTTAATAGATGGACTTTAATGTATGGTCGCATTCTAGCAATGAATACTGTTGATGGTGTTTTTCATATTCTTAATTCAGTATCTTGGTTAGTTCCAATTTGCTGTACACAATTAGAAAAGAAAAGGAACTTTGTTGTGGTTTATGCTGATATTTTACAAACCACAGATATTTCCTTTACCAAGCTTTTTTCTTCCTATTGGGATTATTTTTCTCCCCGCTGAAACTTCGTTGTCATTTCTAGGCGCGATAATGCACTAGTAGCGGACTCACGCACATAGGAATCGGTTGATTCATTCTCAATTAGGGATTGTAAAACCTCCACACCCCGACTATCGCCAATTGAGCCTAGAGCATTCACAATTGAGATTCCCAGTGCTGGGTTGTCTGTAGTTTGTAATGCTTCAATCAAAACATCAACCACAGGAGAACCAATTTCACCTAGCGCCATCACAGCAGCAATATGGACTACGGGATTGGGGTCATCAAGAGCAGTTTTTAAACCCTGTACGCCTTCAGCAGCAAAGGGAACATCAGGATGATTAATGGCAACTTGCGCCAGTGCTTTAGCGGCACTACCACGAACGGTAACATTATCACTATTAAGTAAGGCTTGTACTAAAGGTGTGATTGCATCAGGGCCGATCGCACCTAAAGCTTTCACAGCAGCCCGCCGATAAGTGGTATCCTCTTCATCGAGAATACTCATCAACCGGGGAATAGTTGTTTCATCAGGATTTTCCGCCAATTCCCACATTGCTTGGTCGCGGAGGTGGGGGTTGGGGTGTTTTAGTTGTTGGAATAGTTCTTCTGTTGTCGGCATTTTTTTATGTATTGATTTCTACAGGAGCAATCAGATTTAATAAAAGAAAAATTAGGCTGTGATTTCTTGATTTTTCAGGGTACTTGAGGCTTTAGCGGCAATTAGCCAATCACTATCTTGTGCTGCTTGTTTATGTTCGCTGATATCACCCAGTTTTTCTAATGCCATCAATGTTGCATACTTCAGATCCCAGATTTTAGTTTCTAGACAGGCTTTCAGTTCGGGAATCGCTTTTGGATCTCCGAGTTCAGCGAGTGCGATCGCAGCTGCTGCTCTTGATTTTTGAAACTGTGGTTGTTTGTTATGCAAGCCTTCCACTATTAAATCGTAGGCTGGCGCATGTTTTAACCAACCAAACAACTTAATTACATGAAAATGAGCGCCATAATCATTATTTGCTTCTGCGGCATAAGTAGCAAATAGAGCCTCAGGCGCAGCATCGGCGTAATGCTCCAAAATGGTTTTAGTTGCTAAATAACAGCGTCCAAAGTCAGTTTCGTACAAGCCGCGAATTAAAATTTCCAATGTGGGGAGGCGATCATAACTATGGACTAAATTTAAATCCTGGGGATGATCGTATAATGTCTGCTCTAAATATGGTTGGATTTTCGCAAAAGTAATTGCCCCCTCAGAGATTCCCGCTTCTGCTAATGTGCGAAGGCCTCGCAGCCGAAAAACTAGGGATACAGGACATTTGGCAATATCAGGAATTGCATCATAGTAACGTGCATCCATCAAATCTTGGATAGACAACCGCCTTCCTAAAACATTCGGATGCTGCAATATCTGCACCACTTTTGCCATTTGGGAATAGTCGCCAGTTAAACGACAAACTGCGGCGATCGCAGCACTAGCTGTAGGTGGATCGCTGTCATTCACAAATTTGCGAATGCGTTCTAGGGCAGGTTGATAATTAAACTTGGTTAATGTATGGATAATTACTCGATAGGTTTGACCTGGCTTCTCCAGCAATTGCGCCACATCCTCTAATATATCCGTGTCTTGAGTCCCTATTTCCCCAATCGCCCAGGCCGCATTTTCCACAGTATAGCAGTCTTCATCAAACAGACATATACGTATAAATGGCAAAGCTGTTGTGGCTTTGAGTCGTCCTAAAGTCTCTACTGATTTACGACGGACAATCCGATTATCCAACGAGGGATCAGTTTGCTGCACCGCACGGATAAGGGCATTGATTGAGCGTTCTGTAGGAAAGTTGACTAAATGAGAAGCAGCAATATAGCGCGAATCGTTCTCGCTCAATTGGTCTTGAGGTGTATCCAAAAGAGCGATCGCCTGGTCTTCTGTGAGATTAAAGAAATTAAAAAAGCGCTTATCCATAATATATAAATGTTAGCTGTTAGTGGTTCAGCCTTCAGCAAATATTCTTTAGTTTGAGGGGAATGGGGAATGGGGAATGGGGATTGGGGACTGGGGATTGGGGATTGGAGAACTCCACAGAATGATTGATCCAAAAGCTGTCATTGCGAGCGAAACGGAGTGTAGTGAAGCAATCCCAATATTTTGCGGTTGCTTCATTTCGCTTCGCTACATTCGCAATGACAATTGGGCATTTCTTTTTGTGGAGGTCTCTTGGGGATTGGGAAAGAAAAATACAGTTTAACAATTACCAATTACCAATTCTTAATATCCAATAAGACCAACCATATTGTAAGTAATTAGCCAGACTTGATATGAATTACCAATAACTAATGACAAATGACCAATGACAAATGACCAATGACCAATAACAAAACAAACCCAGAGATTCTTTACCATTACTCAACCTTATCAGGCAAAGCAAAGAGCGAAGAACCTCCAGGTTTGTAGGGTCATAATGTACCCTCGTTACTCAATAACAAGAGTGGCAATTAACTAGGAGAGAGAGTTAATAGCGTAGTCTAGTAAAGCATTGTATTCAGTCAATGCTTGAGCAGACATATCACGAGGTGCACAACCACGGTTACGAGCAAAGCTTAAAGCTTCAACATAAGGAGCAGTAGGCAAGCCTAAAGCGCGATAAACTTCACGTTGTCCAGCAATACCCCACTCATCCAATGGGCCAGTACCACCAACAACCAAGGAGTATTGGATGAGGCGCAAGTAGTGTTTGATGTCACGAGCGCACTTAGCTTTGAAGGTATCGGTGGAGTTAGCTTCTCCAGAATTGTTCAAGTAAGGATACTTCTTGATACAAGCGTTGTAAGCTTCGGTTGCAACTGCATCAATGTTGTTAGCTAGCTTTTCAGCAGCTTCTAAACGTGCAGCCGCACGTTGGATAGAACCTTGTACGGATTCTAAATCAGAGGTGCTGGGGAAACGACCTGCGGCATCTGCTGCTGCAATTACGGTGGTAACAACTGATTTCATTTCTTAAATCTCCCAAAAGGCTTTTTATTTAAACTGTGTTGGATGTCAATCTGTTGAGTGAATTGCAAGTGGCAATCAATTAGCTCAAAGCAGAGATTACGCGATCGAAGTAGCTAGAAGCTTCAGCAACTAAGCTAGCGCAACGATCTTCAACAACGGGGGTTCCCATCTTACGCAATTTGGCACCAGCACGAGCTTCGCTGGGAGTGTCTTGAATGTGAGCAGCAGCTTGAGCCTTCATGATTTGAACGGCACGTACTGTAGAGGTGGTGGGTACGCCTAGAGCAGCGTAGGTTTCTTTCAAACCGTTTAAGCAACGATCATCTAGAACTGAAGCGTCACCAGCTAATAGAGCGTAGGTTACATAGCGTAAGACGATTTCTGCATCGCGTAAGCAAGCAGCCATACGACGGTTAGGATAGCAGTTACCACCAGCTTGGATTAAACCTTGGTTTTCGCAGATCATTCCAGCTACAGCATCAGAAACCATGCAGCTAGCGTTGCTTGCGATCGCATTTACAGCATCCAAACGTCTGTTACCACTAGCAACAAAGGCTCTCAGAGCAGCAATATCAGATACGGTAGAAGTGCTAGCATCTGCTGAAACTACAGCTCTAGAAAAAGCATCAAGCATTTCGCTCTCCTTAAAAATTCGGTTTTCTCTGAAACTTGATTGCCTGTTCCCTGAACAAGACAATATAGAACATAAAAGATGAAAGCTATCTCAGTCTCAGTTATGAGAAACTAAGTAACAATCCTTAACAAAAAATCCCCAGTCAGGATTGGGGACTGGGGACTGGGGAACTCGGGGACCCCTCTGGGGATAAGGGGTAATGGGGATTGGGGAACTCGGGGCCCCCTCTGGGGATAAGGGGTAATGGGGACTGGGGATTGGGGATTGGGTGATGGGAATAAATAAGAGATAAGTTGTAATTAATTTTATGGGGTGAGCTTCCTTACGGATGAGCTGCACTAAAACTATGAACTATTTATAAATGCCATTAGAGAAAGGAGCAGGCTTGCAGTCTAATCTAGACAAGCCTTTGCATATCTTTTTGTTCTTATTTGTGCTGTGGGAAACTCACAAATATTCCCAGTTAGCTACGCCTGCTTGAGAAGATGCTTGATCATGTTGTCTTTGACCATTAACTGGCGCATTACTTCTAAAAGCAACTTTTGCGATTCTTCCTGGTTTAAGTTCTTAATTTGTTCTTCGTAAACTTTGAGGTTGAATTTCTGCTCTAAGTTCAAATCCATTGGGATGTCCATTGTGTTTACTCTCCGGTGTTTTGCAACATTAGCTTGATATATTTCCTAGAATTAGGTTAACAAAAGTTACGCCTGCTTGACAAGTGGACGGTTTTAGAGGATAGCGAATAAAACCTCCTCATGTTACTCATGGGGATTAAAGACAAAACGACTTTCGGGTAACAGATGTGCGATCGCATTTGTCCTGCTGATCCTTGTTCCAGAGTTCTTGTCTCAAAGTTATGACAAAGTATGGCTTTGAGTCTTCTACCAATTGGTGGTAAGCCTGGGTGGAAATTGAATGTAATCAGCCAATGATGCATAACACTTTTGGGAGATTGCAGATACAGCAGATGCGATGTTTCTGAGGTACAGCAACTAATTGAAAAAAGTAATGAGTAATAAGTCAATTTCCTACTCATTACTCATTACTCATTACTCATGATGTACACTTACTTCAAAAGTGCTGTATCTCCTACCATTTTGAATGGTAGATTGCTAATTTCTCTACTGCTATTGATGTCAAAATTAATTTTGAGTATTTATTTTTCCACTGGTGTGAGTTTTAAAGGATACAATGGCTCTGAACCATTTAATTGCCAAATTCTAAATACTAATACAGCAGCCACAGTTAGCCAGATACAAGAAAACGAAAAAATCATTCCCGCTACAGGATTAGTTTGCCAATAAATTGCCGTCACTACTAGAGCAGATAACCAAGGGCCTAAAATAACCACAGGAACAGCCGCACCTAATCTCCGTTCTACAGTAAAAATCGTATTCCAAGTATCTCCTAAAGCCAAATGCACCACAAATAAAATTAAAGGCAGTGCTAAAAATTGGTGATGCATTTGCTGCCAAATTAATACGGAAGAAATTACCCGCAAAACTGCAATAATCATCCAAACTATAGGAAATACTAAAGGTGGAGGTGCCCATCTTGGTCTGATTACCTGGTCATAGGTCTTACGAGAACGGGTGTTATCTAAGAGTGAAAAAATTCGCGAACGAATACTTAATAAAGCGAAAAATAATACAGCTAATAAAGTGCTAAACCAACTGGGCAGGTGAGAATTTTTATCAATCAGCATTACTAATTTTTCCATTCCCAGTAAAGCCAGCATCATAGCTGCTATTTGTAAGATAGTCCCTAGTTTGTAAACTAAAACTGCTCTGATATCCAGTGCTTGCGTAGTAGCGATTAATGTATTTGAAGGCTGTTGTTGATTTTCTGTTTTTACCCCCATTACTGTATTGACAAACTTTTCCAGTATTCCGGTATTATTTGATTGAGTCATAATTAAGATATTGAGCTTCGCTGGTAATTATTAATAATAAATCATCAGCATGATTGTTTAATACAATTTATGGTTTTAAATTAGGGATTTAGAAAGATGGATTGAGCTTTTAGCAAGCTATCTATCGCAATAATTTTTCAAATTAGTATAATTCTTAAAAAATATAGCAATCCGATTTGAATTCTGAAAAATTTAAGTTGGAAGAGGTGCGTTACGAGTAGCGCTAACGCACCCTAATGGACTGACCACTGGACAAATGGTACTATCTAGCAGAATGCGGGGTATTGAAACCCTAACCAATGACTAATGACAGCCCTTACCAGCTATCTTTAATTGCACTGCTCTACTTACCTGCAATCCCTATCTTTGTGCGTGGATATAGTCTACAAAGTAAAACTTCGGAATCAGCTTGAATTTCAACCAAGCGTAAACTCCTAAACTTAGTAGTGCTGTTAGAGTTAGAGGTAAACCTAGCTGAAGTCGTGATGCATCGCTAAGGAGAGCAACAGCGCAAACAGTAATAGCAAAGTATGCCAAAAGTCCTACCTGCAACCGTTGTACAACTTTCAGAGCCTGGCGACAGCTACTACAATGCTGTGTATGCTGTTTATAGCGATCCAAAACTTGTTCGTGATTGTCATTGATCTGCCTAATTTCTGGAATATTTATCCCTAGTTGATTCCAGGGTAGCTGTCCTTGACAATATTTATCAAACCAATTCCGATACTCAATCACTAGCCTATCTGCACTTGTAGGTAGTTGAAAAGAAGTTTTCCAGCTTTGGGATGATTGTGTCTGTTGTAGAAAATACTCTTGCTGTTGTAACAGCACCATATCGCCATCAATCACTTCATTACGTTCGCTAACATGATCCCACCAACGGGGTCGAAGATGATGGAGTGTTTTGGCAAAGTTACGCGTAAACTGAGCAACAATCCGAGATTTACCAGGAGATACTGGTATGCAATAAGTGACCAGTCCCACCTGCTTTCCGGAGTTACCAAACTGGATTGCATACTCCAAACGACAAGGTGGTTCAAAAGTGATGGTTGTGGGAAAGGGTACTTCTGAAGACGCTTCAATTAAATGTGGTGTTGATTGCTCAATTTTAATGGGTATTGGTTTTGCTTTAGCGCGATCGCCCTGTACGCCGTGATGAGCAAAAGGAACATGGCTCGGATCTGCCACATTTTCCACCAAGGTTTGCCAGTCATATTCTAAATCTCGTACATAAGAAGACCACACAAAGCCTTTAGTAGCATCTATTTGCGGTGATAAAGGTAAAGGTGTGTTAGCTGCTTGTTCGCTGGATTGTGCGTCTGGCCACACCCACAGTAAATCCTGTTGCTGACGAACTGGTAGTGCTACAGAGCAGAGATTTTCTTTATTCTTACTTACCAATTCTGGATTTTCCGCTTGGGGAATATGAGTACAAATTCCTTGCTCATCAAATTGCCAACCATGATAGCTACACATTAAATTTCCTGTTTTGTCATCAATGCGCCCTTCACTTAGGGGAGCAAGGCGGTGGGGACATTGATCTAAAAATACCCGGAAACTTTGAGATGATTTGGGTTTCCAGATAACTAAACGCATTCCCAAAAGTGTCACTGAAGTGGGTTGGTCTAACGCTAAATCTTCCACTGGTGAGAGAGGATACCACTGCTGAAAAAAGTTGAATTTATCTGTCATTTTTCTACTCAATAATTCACAAAAATTATATCTACTTATGGAATTAGGGATAAAAGAGCTTGACTGCGCGATCGCTTCTCAAAAAATTTGTAGTATGCCCTTGACATTCTGTAGTTTTTGTATTACGTTTGTATTATGAACACTAAAGTTGCAAGCAAAGGCAAAACTAAAAGTTTCTGACGTTTTTACTTGCTTTAACTTAAATTCAAGTTGCGATCGCTTGCATTAGAGCATTGCAAACATACTTTTCTTGGGTCTGCAGCTCTAACGGTAGAGTTCCTAGATGTCACTTGTGCCCTAACAGAAAAAGCTTACATACTAGCTCAATAGTAGAGCGATCGTCTTGAAAACGATAAGTTGCAGGTGCGACTCCTGCGTTTGTAACCACAGCTTTTTCAACTCGCATGAGGTGTGAGTGCAACTCTCACAGGGAGGGTATCGGTTCAATCCCGATCAGATCCACTTAAATAATTTGTAATTCGTAATTAAAAGGGAGGTGATGACAGTGGTACATATTAGATTTGAAGGGCGTTCTGTTGATGCGACAGAAACACAGCTAGGAATTAACGCTGGGATGAATGATGTTGCTGTTAAGGAACAGGTGGCTCGTCATTTGGATGTAAATTGCGATCGCCTGGAAGCTTACATAATTGATCGCCGTCCTAGCGGTGATTTAATTGTTCGTCCTGAAGCAGTTTATGGGTAAAGAAGGAAGAAGGAAGAAAAGAGATGTAAAAATCTCTCTTTTTGCCTGAATTTGATATTAATCCGTGCCCAAATATAAGAAGCATACATACACATTGATAACGGTTCTAAGGTAGTAAAATTCGAGCGATCGAACTAGCGAAGCATGATTAAATCTCTTGCAGATTTAATATGCGTGCCCACTGCCAATATTTGGTAAGAGCGACCGTAGTTGTAAAAAGCTTGTTAAACTTGCACGGAATAATTTCGCCCAAACGCCAAATTAAATCTAGCTGATGTAATTACGAATTACGAATTACGAATTCTGAGCTTTATTCCGCGCCCCAATTTGTGAAGCATACACACTCTATCCGGAAACGGAATACAGGTTCAATTCCTGTCGCTCCCGCTTATGGGAGCGTAGCCAAAATGGTAAAGGCAACTGTGAAAAACTGCTTTGCTAACTTGTGCGGAATTCCCATTATGCCAATTGTATTAATTTAGTACCAGGACTCAATCACATATATGGAGGTAAATTAAATGATGTACGCAAACTTATGTAGCCTAACAATTCAATCTGCAAACCTATATTTGAATTACATAAGTTATGAGCGAACATCGTTTGAGCGAAATTGTGATTGAGCGTCCTCGACGTGGGACAAGAATTAGTCTTAAAAAGCAGACAGGCTATAAAAAGCAACTAGACAAAATCACCCAAGAAGCAACGGAGGATGGATTATTTAATCATTACTTGATTAAAACTAGATATAAATCTAAGTATCTTTCAGATCATCTTGGCCCCTTGCGTCGGCTGTTACGTTCCAAAGTCGGACAACCTTGGAATGATATTTACAGCGAACTCTGTCAACGATTAGATTCCAATACAATGACAGGACAACACGTTATCGGTCATATATGGGATTACGTTGAACGTCATGTAGAAATCATTGATGGTGTCGTTTATCGGAAGCCTTACCGAGGATATCGAACTTCGTTTGGTTGGGGTTACCGCGATCGCTTCTATATCCATCCTGATACTGGGATTCTTTGTGGAGTCGAGGAAGTACCTCGCAAGCAGTGGTCAAGCAAGCAAGAAACTGACTTTATCATCATTGATGATTATCATGAATACCAAAAACTGAATGATATTTGGTATCTCATTACCTTTGGAAATTTTCCCCAAGAGTCAAATGATGATACAAAGGATAGTTTAAAAGGTTTAGCCCATATTATTTGGCATCGTTATTACAGCATAACATCTTATGCTGTGAGTAAACGACAATGTAACAAGAAAGAGCTTCGAGTTATTTTAAAACTACTTTCTAAACAATAAACTTTTCACTTCGTGCCCTAACCGAAAAAGCTTACATACTAGCCGAATTGGAACAGGCACTTGACTTATAATCAAGCTATTACAGGTACCCTCCGGGAAGCCGCTCAAAGAGCGTCTACAAATCCTGTGTGTGAATCAACAGCTTTTTCAACTTGCACGCAGTGTCTTTATTCATTATCAATTATGAGTTAAATGCAACTCATTGGAGGTTGCCATGTCTGTGAAAACCCTAGAAATTTTAGAACAAATCAAATCTCTAACTCTCAATGAAACTTCTCAACTAGTCAAACAGATTGAAGCAACCTTCAATGTTGATATTTCCACACCGAAGCTGATTCAAATTGATCAACGCGATGAAGATGAGGTTCAATTACAAGTTCAGACGGAATTTGATGTGTTATTGGTATCGGTTCCGCCAGAGAAAAAGATTGCCCTACTCAAGGTCATTCGGACGGTAACTGGCTTGGGACTGAAGGAAGCAAAAGATTTTGTAGACTCTCTTCCTAAAGTCGTGCAGACAGGATTGGATCGAGAAGCAGCCCAAGTCCTCAAGCAACAGCTAGAAGAAACAGGAGCCGTTGTTTCTCTGCAATAGTCTTATCTTTCTTCTTTGCGTCTTTGCGCCTTTGCGTGAGATTCTTTTTTAAATGAACCGCCTTCTCTTCGAGAGGCTTCCGCCAACGCGCAGCGTCTCGAAGAGAAGAACGCCGAGTGCGCCAAGAGAAGAAATAAAGAGTGTCTAACTTTATTATTGGCAGTTGTTGCCGCGCCCCGATCGCAGAAGCATACATAACTCTGATTCAGTTATATACAACGCTTCTACAACTTGCGCGGTAAATTTATCGCCCCGCGTGCAACATCTGCCTCCTTCAATTTTGGATTTTAGATTTTGGATTTTAGATTGCAATCCAAAATTATTTAAGGAGGTTTTTATGAATACTGCAGAACGCGATTTGCGCTTGGAAATGCTCAATAGTTTGCTCACAACACCTCACCGCAAACTTGAGCAAGTCGCAGAAGTGCATAAGTTAATTGTTGAATTAGATCCCTTGTTCTACGGACACCTAGCAGTTTGGTATCAACGCAATGGTGATGTTCGCGACCATAAAGAAGTATTTATTGCTCATCTGTTAACTAGTACTTTAACCGAACACCGAGACGCTGGATTTATGATGCTACAAGAGTTTCCGCCTTATCAGGTGGCTCGTGTAGTGGATTTTATGAAGCAGCAACAAAATAAACTACCTCGTTCAGCACGGACTGCGGTGCGGCGTTACCTCAAAGCCAGGGAAAGCAATCCTGCACTATTTGATCGCGCGGCTTTGCGGGGACGTAAGGCAATGAAGCACTTATATGCTTCGCTACACATTAAGCCTAATGAACGGGCAAATGCGATTCTGTTTCGCGATACTCCCCCAGAAGGTTCTTTAGCCCATGTTTTGAAGCAACTTGCAAAAGCGGAAACTCCCGCCGAACAAGCACAGCTAATTGTGGAATTCAACATTCCCTACACGATCGCAATTGGTGCAATCAAGCAACTAACACCAGTTGTCTTGGTGGCGTTAATCAATAGCATGACTCCCCAGGAAGTAATCAACAGCCTTAAGTCTCTGCAGGCGAAAGGTGCAATGGATCACCCAGAAATCAAGCAGTTGATTGATGCCAAGCTGGAGGAAGCATCTAAGAGTGGACGTGTAGCAGCATTTAAAGCACAGATTGCCGCAGATGTCGCAGATTTAGACGCAGATACCGTTGCGAAGTTGGAAAAAGTCACCAACGAGCAGGTGAAACGGCGTGGTGCGATCGCTCGTCCTACTGCTTTACTTGTAGATAAATCTGGCTCAATGGAGAATGCGATCGCAGTTGGTAAGCAACTTGCTGCCCTGATCTCTGGTATCGCTCAAGCAGAATTGTATGTCTATGCTTTTGATACCATGCCCTATGCTATTACCGCCCAGGGCAAAGAGTTAACCGATTGGGAGCGTGCTTTCCAGCACATCAGGGCAGGTGGTAGCACTAGTATCGGCTGTGCATTAGAAGCAATGCGGAAGAAAAAGCAGGTAGTTGACCAAATTATCTTGGTAACTGATGAAGGTGAAAATGCTACACCTTACTTCAGTGAAGTCTACAAGACCTATTGCCGAGAATTGGCGGTAATCCCCAATGTAGTGATTGTTCGTGTAGGCACTCATTACAACTGGCTGGAGACTCAACTCAAGCAGCAGCAAGCACCTGTAGAAACCTTTACCTTTGCGGGTGATTACTACAGCTTACCGAACCTTGTCCCACTCCTAGCGCGTCCTTCTCGCCTAGATTTGCTAATGGAGATTATGGATCTTCCATTACCTGTACGAGATGATAAGTAATTTCTAAATTATGGTAATGCTTATTATTTATAATAATAAGCATTACCTATTTTAAAGTTTTAAATACTGGGATTTTGTTCAAGCCAAACAACCAAATCAGACATATTTGAAAACTCTAAAAAATCTTCTCCTAAGCTTTCTAATTTCTCAGTAGATAATACTTGGAGACGTTCAATTATTACTGAATCTATTTCACCGAAACGTCTATTTATAAGGCGTAAAGTATATTTTAATGCTTCTTTTTGCTCTCCTCTTTGTTCTCCCTTCTGCAAAATATCTTGATAAATTACTGACTCTTGCATAAGCTCCTCTCGTAACAATTGACGAATAAAATATTTTTCAAACTTTAATCCTGCTAAAATCTCAGTGTAAGCAGCAGTATTTTGTCTTGTCTCTATATCTGGAATTTTAGCAATTTCCTGGGCAATCTGCGATAATAATGCAGCGGGCGAATCGGTTCGCGTTAACGGTGCAAAAGGTAATAACGCTAGATTGCCAAGAAATATTGCCGAATCTTGCTCCCACATCCGTATAACTCGATAACGGTGGGTTGTTACCTCACTAATATACTCCTCAGTAAAGGCAATTTCGTCACTTGTCTCTTGTAGGAAAATTACTACTTGTGTGACAGGTACTTGATATTTACGTGTCAATCTCACGTAATAATCTAGCATTCTTAAAGCAATTGGTGTTTGTGACTTAATAGTAGTTTGAAATTCTAGGTGTAAAATCCGATTTTCTGTTTGTAAAAATGTAACTGAGTCAGCACGTATCGGTTCAATACTCAATTCAGTTTTTAAAATTTCAATTTTTTGTGGTTCTTGATTTAATAACCAACGGGTAAAATCAAGAGGGTACTTTTCTGCGAGGATTTTACAGAGATTATCATATTCTGCCATCTCAAAGATGAGGTTTAGTTTTCTTCATGATTTTATCTTAATATTGCCTTGCAACCAGTTCCATTTATGAGCAATTTTAAGTGGGGCGATCGCACAACTGTAAAATCTCTTTTTTTATCTTTAGCAAGTTTTGTAGTATAGTGTATTATATTAATATCTTGCGTGCCCTAACTCGTGTGAGCCTACATACTAGTACGAGAGGAAGGTAACACTGTGAAATTCAGTGGGCGTGTGTGAACGGGGAGTGCGAAGAACCTGGAAAGTCGGCTTAAAAGTAGCCACCTTTTAAAGAGTGTGTAACAACTCACCAGTGGAGTCCCTCTAGTAACTGAGAACACGCAATGCTCCATCAACTTGCACGCACATTAATTCGTAATTCAATCTATTTTTTTCTCTGTGTTCTCTATGGTTCAAAAATAATTAATCTAACCACAGAGACACAGAGTAATTGATTTTGCAAAAGTATTATCTAGCTTTGTATTATATAAATTAGTATGATTTATGCCTGATATCCGTAAGCTAATCAGTAAAATTGCGGAAGCAGAAGCACGGTTGTCTGCAACTCAATTCCTTGCGCCTTGTGTCAAAGGTGGACGAGTTCGCACAAAGGTAGCGGGAATGGTTTATACCTTCACACCAAAGCCGCGTCAGTTTGCAGGTTGGGGTATATTTCAGCCTGTGGATGCAAAAACAGCAAGGGTTGTGGAATCAGCAGATTTACCCCAAATTGCAGAATACTTGCAACATTTTCCCCAAATTCGACTGCGGTTAGCATACCAACTGCGGGGACAAACTTGGTTAGCATATCCTGTGAATGAAGTTGATATGCGTCAACGGTTGAAGGTGGTAAAGCCGATCGCAGTTCATTTGGTAACTGAGGGTGTGGCTTTTGAGCAAATCATTAGCCGTTGTTATGGACAGTCTTGCTGGTTTGAGGAAATTGATCGCCGTACCGATCCGATGATTGCTGAAACTCTGCAATCTGCGATTAAGGAATTAACTCCGGTTGCGGAATTGCAATTTAAGGGGATGACTCCAGAGATGCGTACAGTGTATGAATTAGCCACTGAGCAAATTGCGGAATTTAGTCAACCCCAACAGGATGAAAAGCGATTGCGTAAAGCTTTACAGCAAGGCGGTGGTGAGTTAAGCCAATTCCAAGATCATGGTGATTACTGGACAGTTAATTGGCGTACTGCGGATGGAATTCGCCATACAAGTGCGATCGCAAAAACAGATTTGACTGTAATTAGTTCTGGTATTTGTTTGAGTGGACGCGATCGCGATTTTGATTTGCAATCCTTAGTGGGTGTCATCGAACAGCAAGACTGGTGAATTAATTACGAATTACGAACTACGAATTACGAATTATGTCCATTTTTTTTCACGAACAGCTTTACCGCAGCAATGCTGTAATGAAAAAGCTGAAGGATTATCCTGTGACTATCTGTGGTGCTGGCGCATTGGGAGCGAACATCACAGAAAACTTAGCTCGGTCTGGTTTTGATAAACTGACTGTGATAGATTGCGATCGCATTGAGGAACGTAATCTTTCCACTCAGCCTTACTACCGTTCCGATGTGGGAGCATTTAAGGCGAAGATTTTGGCGAATAATTTATATCGCGCTATTGGTACAAAAATTGATGGTAAAACCAAGGAGTTGACACCAGCAAATACAAATCAACTCCTCAAAGATAGCCAACTAATTATCGATGCTTTTGATAACAGTATCGCCCGTCAAGCAGTCAAGGATTATGCAGAAAAATTCCATATTCCTTGTCTTCATGTTGGGCTATCAGCCGATTATGCAGAGGTAATTTGGAATGAAGTTTATCGCGTTCCTTCTGATGTGAATGATGATATCTGTGATTATCCCTTGGCGCGCAACTTGGTAATGTTAACCGTTGCAGTGGCTTGTGAAGCCGTGATTTCCTTCATTGCGATCGCACAACAGCGGAATTTTACGATTACCCTCAAGGATATGCAAGTTCAACCGCTATTTCTGTAGATGAGAGCAAGCAAAACCTATGCAGTGAAATCAGGAGAAATAGCTCAATTTTTCCGCCGTTCTTGCCAATCGACATAAAAAAAGAGAATTGCCAGCAACAGATAGCCAATCGCCCAAGGCGCACCTGTTCCAGCGCCAAAATTCACAACTGTATCTGCAACAGTCCAACGATAACTGTGCATTAACCCAACCCAAGAAATAATAGCTGCGATGATAGACTAATAGGCAGCGTAGCGAAACTTGCGTTCAATAATGTAAACTGTAATGCCCGCTAAAATCATCGCAGAAAAAATAAACCCCTGCTCAAGAGCAAAAGCGCCATCAATATATGTATCGCTTAACTTAAACTGCTCAATTAGGGATGGGGTAAAAGGTTTTTCCACCGTACCCAAACCTGCTGCGCGCAGTGCATTCTTGGCGATGAGTGCACCCCAACCAGCAATCCCTGGTAACAAACCAACAACTACAGCAGGTGCATGGTGCGATGGCGTAGCTGTAAAGCTTTGAGCCACAATCACAATCCCAATCCATAATACAATCGCCATCCCCGCTTCCACAGGGACAAAGTAAGCTAGCATCGCTACGGTTCCAGTCAAGCAAAGCAAGCCCATGATGATGCCATTGAGAACTGAGTACCCAATCCTTGCACCTAAAGCTTTCCAGCCTGGATGACCAATATAAATAGTAGTAGGAAAACAGGAACCACAAATAGCAGCCGCCAAAGTTCCAATCCCATTCACCGCCAAACAGGGCGCAGCTGGATAGTTATCACCCGCCGCTTCTGCACTTTCTAAATTCTGGATACTACCAACCAGATTAAATAGCCCCATTGGGAGAATAATGCTGAAATATTCCAAAAAGACTGAACGACTATTCCATAATTCTCCCAACCACAAAGAAGGTAGATAGAGCCTAATTGGTTGTAGAGTAGCAGCAAACTTGGCATGATCCCAACTGACTAAACCAGTTCCCCAAGCCAAAGCAATTCCTAAAATCACAGCCAATAAGCCGCCGGGTATGCCAAATCGCACTCGCCCAAAATAAGTTACCAGAATTACACCCAGAGGTACCAAGCCCACTACAGGATTAGCAAAGGTACGAAAGAGAAAGCCAATAGCAATAAAAGTGATTGCAATCCCACCCAAAGTAGAAAGAAGTGCTGCACGGGGTGCCAACCGACGGAGGCGATCGCCAATTCCAGCCCCAGCAAATTCTATTAACCCAGAACCAAAGCAAGCCACCAAACCCGCTTGCCAAGCTAATTCAGCCGCTTGTTCGCCAGATGCGCCACCAGCAATTGCAGCCAATTTTACAGGCAACATCACCAGAAAAATATAAGCAAAAAGACTAACGGTATTAATTCCATAGGGCAAAGCAGTAATATCATCGCGCTGTTCGCGTTTACCTTGCTCTTTGGCTAACCTGGCATAATAGAAGTTGCCTACAATCAAACTGATTGCTATTCCAGGCAAAATCCGCCCATAAACTAACTCAGCCGGAAAGCCCAGAACTGTTTGGCACAAACTAACAATCAATAAAATTTGAATAAAATTATCCAGCGCCAGCCCAAATAAACCATCAATATCTCTGCGAACGAACCAACGGGGAACTCTGGTTGTAGCGACTTCCATTGTTTTTCTTTTGCTTTGTCAATTTTCTGGTAATGGCCTTGCCGCTTTCAGAATACCAGCAATAGCATTACTGGTGATAGATTATCGATAATTTTCTTTAGCGGCGTTGCTGATTGATGGGATGATTTTTGTCTCACGCAAAGGCGCAAAAGCGCAAAGAATCGACCTTCAGTTTTGTCTAGAAGCCTGAATTCATCCCGCAAATATGCAACGCCTCTTTAGCAATCGATAGTTGACTGCTCTAGTTGTCAAGCCTCAACCCATCAAATGTAGGGTATGTTAGGCGCTATCGATATGCGTCAATCCCCGCAAACGGAGATTTAGCCCGTTCGTCGTTTCAATCCCTCATAGGGATTATTAGAAATTTCAACGGTATCCTTCCATACGCTGTTTTGCTTCACCCACGTTTCAATCCCTCATAGGGATTATTAGAAATTTCAACCTTTTCGTCTTGCGAGAAAAACTGATTGTTGGCTCGTTTCAATCCCTCATAGGGATTATTAGAAATTTCAACGATTGAGTACGCTGTGGAGCTACGACCAAGAGCGAAGTCTTGTTTCAATCCCTCATAGGGATTATTAGAAATTTCAACTTGAGCATAAACCGTTTGGAGGCAGATAGGTGCTGTTTCAATCCCTCATAGGGATTATTAGAAATTTCAACACTGATTAATTGGGTGAGTGTTGCAAACTTCTGCGTTTCAATCCCTCATAGGGATTATTAGAAATTTCAACTCAATGGCACAACTGTCTCAAAGGATAAATTAGCAAGTTTCAATCCCTCATAGGGATTATTAGAAATTTCAACTATAAATACAATGATTGCCACTCTAGAGAAAACTGTTTCAATCCCTCATAGGGATTATTAGAAATTTCAACTCCCGCCAAGCAAAAGCTTAATTTACTTTGTTTATCAGTAAGTTTCAATCCCTCATAGGGATTATTAGAAATTTCAACTAGCCAGCGACAGGCAGCAAGCCCCAGCCCCACAACCAGTTTCAATCCCTCATAGGGATTATTAGAAATTTCAACTTCAATCGCAGGCACTGGTAGTTTAACGTTCAATTACAAACGTTTCAATCCCTCATAGGGATTATTAGAAATTTCAACCCTAAGTGGCTTGCATTGTGTTTGTAAAACTGTTGTTTCAATCCCTCATAGGGATTATTAGAAATTTCAACTTTTGCCGATGCAAGAGACGGTTGCAGAGTAATTGTTTCAATCCCTCATAGGGATTATTAGAAATTTCAACGGCAGAAGCCCAAAAGTCAAGTTATATGCAGTTTTCAAGGTTCTGTTGCGCGGATAGCGCCATAATAACACGGGCAATAGTGAAAACGCAAAACCGAAATTGCTGAAAGTCTATCTCTGTAAGGCGCGCGGGTAATTGGACATCAATTAAAATTTGAAAGCCTTACAGAGAAATAGTTTCACCTACTTTTTGGGAGAACTAGTTTTTCCACACCTACCCCTCCGCGCATTCGGCAAAGAAAATAGTATCATCGGGGACTGGTTCACCGCCAATACGTTCAACCTTACCAAAGCAGCAACTACATAAAGAGTAAAAACGGATATTGTCTGTATCAGTTTTGATCAACTTATGCAAGCGCGATCGCAGTTTGGCGTACTGGGTATCATTCAACTGACATTCAAAAATACTATACTGCACCCATTGCCCATAAGACTTGAGAATGTTATGAATCTTTGTGCGGCGCTTGTCTTCGGAAATATCGTAGGATATAACAACATTCATCTGCAATTGTCCTCTCTTGTATTTACTTCAAAATTAAAGGTGGATACTTTTCAATTTCACCCATGAGGTATTTCGCTAATAATCGAGCTTGCAATTCAAAGGCTTCTTGATAAGTAGATTTACGCCCAAATACCGGATGTTTAAATTCCGATAACTTCTTTTGTGCGTATAACTGTAGAAATGTTTTTCGTCCCGAAGCAGTGAGAGAAACTGCACCGCTTAAAGGTTCAGTGACAAAATCAGCAGGTGTCAGCAAGCGTTTATTTAAAGCAGATAACACTACTGTATCGACAACTAAGGGGCGAAATTCCTCCATTAAATCTAGTGCGAGAGATGGTCTACCATAACGTTCGCAATGCAAGTATCCTAAATATGGATCGAAGCCAACAATATTTAGTGCGCCTTGCACATCATGACGCAACAACGCATAGCCAAAGCTAAGTAAAGAATTCACCGGATCGGTAGGCGGACGGCGGACGCGACCGTTAAAATCAAATTCTGGAACCAGAATTAGCTCAGAAAAACAGCCAAAGTAAGCCGCACTACCAGCACCTTCCAAGCCTCGCAGCGAATTGATATTATGAGTCGTTTCAATTGGTGCGATCGCCTGCTCAATGCGAGTTATATTCTTTGATAAATCCAAATCTGTAGATTCGCGCTGTCGGCGCAGTAAAACCTGCCGATAGTTTTTCAGTTTACCGCGCACAAAACCTTGTACCAAGTGAATCGCCTGGGTTGATTCTCCCTCTGCTTGCCATTGAGCTTTGCGAACAAATATATTTTTAGTAACCTCTGGTTCTAAGCGTCCCAAATAACCACCCGTATGAGTCAGAAATGTTAGCGGAATATGACGCTCAAGCAATTCAGAAATGACAGCAGGTGAAACAGTCGCGCGTCCTAAAACTACAACACCATCAATCTTGAGCAAAGGTACATCTAAAATCGTCTTTTTCTCAAATTTAACATTCAAACGTTCATCTACTTTCCCAATAAAAGCATCTTCTTGGGTAATATAAACTGTGCCCATAATCAAATCTCAAAGTAAATTACAAACAATAGGAAGATTTGCGGAATCATTGATGGTATATCGGTGCGTTGCGCTGCGCGACAACACACCCTACATTACGAATTACTGTCTGCTTAATGTGGCTCTTGATAACGCTTGACTTTATCGGTTGCTTGTGGTATGCATGAAGGGTAAAGACTGCAACCATCGCAGCGTTTTGTTTTTACGGGTATTGGCATTGCACCTGTAAATAGCAATTGTTGAACAGCTTCAATTATTGCGATCGCACTTTGCCGCAATTCATCATTAATTTCTACTAACTGACGTTGATGTGAATGTGCATAATATATATAACCTGTGCTGATACTCTTCCCCGTCATTTCCTCCAAACACAAAGCTTGCGCGCAGACTTGCATTTCATCATTATCCCATTCACCCTTGCGACCGCGCTTGTATTCAATAGGATAAAATTTGCCATTTTCAGATTCAATCAAATCAGATTTACCTATCAGTTTATACTTATCAGATTTCAGCCAAATTGCCCGTATCTGCCAAGTCTCTTCACGATATCCATCACCATTAGTATGCACTCTCTCATGTAAACTGGTACCTTCAATTGTATACTGGTTATCGATAAATTCTCCCGCACAAAACATCCGCCAACAGCGATGCGCGCAGTAAGCATATTGATTTAACGCCGCAATTGGAATGTAATCAATTTCATTCATAACTTAATTGATCTATTGCAAAAATTTATTTATCTAGTAGCCATAAATTACTCACAAACATTTCTCCCCCTCTCTAAACAAGGCAAAAGGAAAAAGTGAGCCAGTGCGGTGGACGGGTTCCCAAGGCACTCCGTTGGGCGGCTTTGCCGACTTGAAGGAAGTGCCGTCGGCATAAAGCAACTGGCGAACTCCACAGGAGTTAAAAGGTAAAAGAAAGAACAAACACAATGGTATGGAGTCCCTAAATTTATGGGGATTATATTTTTACTTTTTACTTTTTACTTTTTACTTCCTAATCCCTACGCACCATACCCATCCCCATTGTTGTTTTCCGCCCTAAACCTGCATATAATGCAAAATCAGCTAAAGCGTTTATTTGCTTAATTGCTAAAGGTTCAATATCGCCTAAAATTCGATAGCTAATTGCACCAACACAACCGATAAACTTACTTTCATAGTTACTGACAACTTCTGTATTAATGTCAAAAGCACTCGGATAAATGGATTCAATGGGAATACTAGAAATTTCTATGCCACTATATTTATTCCAACGGTTAAGTAAGCTATTAAATACAGATTCTTTTACCGGAAGAAAAGTATCATATCCACCTTGACGAAAGGATACAGGCGTAGCAAAATTAAAGCTAAGATTGCGCTCTTTATTTGATGCTTGTTCGTAAAGTTGTGCATAATTACAAGCATTCGCCCAAGGTTGCTTTGATTGCGCTGTACCTTGAATTTGAGTAATATATAAATTTGCCGAACCTAAATGCCAAGGATGTTCTGGGTTGAGATTTAGCCACAATGGGGTTAATTTGCTAAATAAAGTATCATCAAGTAAAGAGACACGCCACCAACAGGGAGTACCAGCCGCAATAGGTTTTTGATGGATAAATTGCAACGTTTGGTGATGTGGTTTGGGTTGTCGTTGGATTTGCAATGGTGAAAGAGTAAAGGCTTTATCTGCATTTGATGAGTGCAGATATTCTCCTAAACTTGGATCTACAGAACTGATGAGAGTGAGAAATAATGCATGGAAATGTCTACCACTCAAAAATTCTGGGTAGATGGGAGACTGGGGGACGAGATTTAAAACAAGGCTGTAAGGCATGAATAATTTAAAATGATAGATGTAGGGTGGGGATTGCCCACCGCTAGAAATTAAGCTTTAAGTCGATACTGCATTTTTGCAGGTAAGCGTAATTTTGCACTTGTGTTGGGATGTTCCAACTCGTAATATTCGCCTTGGCAAATACTTACATTTTGAATCAGACTTACTGGGGGCATATTTATCACATCATAGCTAATAACTTGATGGGTAAACATTACATCCAGAGGATTCAATGGGTAAGGGAAAGAAAAGTTATCGGTTTTTAAATTGATTTTTGTAACTTCTTGCATTCTTAGTTCAGCCTTACTCATCCATTTACCCAAGCGAATCCATTTTGGTAGCTTGATTGGCTTTTGAGAAATTACAAAAAACTCAAATTGGCTTTCTGGTGCAATTTCTTTCGCTCTACCAAAGCTAGGAATATTTTTTTGCGTCTTCTCCATTTCTACATGGTAGTTATTATTCGCATATTTCCATGTATTAAGAATCGCAGTATGATTAACTGCACGCGCAGGTGTAACATAAATTTCCTGCTGATTTAGCGGCGTTAAATGTTCCTCATATTTGGGAACCTGTTCAGGACAAAAGTAACGATAGGAATGTTCTTCAGCTACATTGGTAGAGTAAACTTCGCTATCAACTAAACCTAATGCATAGCAGAGTGCGTAATTATGAATTACCGCTTCTGTTTCGTATAATCTGCCGATTTCACGAGTAGCGTAATAAAGGCTGTCGTGTAATTCTAATTGACAGCAATAAATAATTGGCATAGCGATTACCCTGCTTTAGCCGTCGATTTCTTTTTGCTGATGTGTTTGTTAGCGTATTCTTTAGCTTCTGCATCAGCTTTTTGTAAAATTGATTTTATGCCTGCTTCGCTATTTGTGAGTGTTTTAACTTCACTTAGCAAGGGTACGAAAGTCTCACCAATAAAGTCAGTGTGAACAATAAATTCATCAGCCATTAATTCTTCAATCGCACTTTTAGCAGCAGTAATAACATCATCTTCATCTAAAGGTTCGGGAGAATTGATACTATTATTTGCCTGCATTTTATCGTATATTGCTTGAGTCCAGCGTAAATTACTAGTAATTTCTCCATCAGCAAAGATTACACCAATTAACTCATTTCTTACACGCCCTGTGCGGGTTGTTTGCGCTCCATAATGGCGAGTTCGTAAGATGTTATTAAAGACGTAAAGAAAACTAGCTTCAGTTGGGTCTTTTAATGTAACAATACTAGGAAAGAAAGTTTGCGGTCTGATGTGGTCTTGTTGGTTAATTCTGCTAGTAACTTCCCCAGGTTTAGAACCATCCTCTCCTTTAGAAGCCATTGTCCCATTCTCATAAGGAGCATTGAGGGTAAAAGTTTCGTGTGATTCATCAAAAGCTGTTATTGAAAATGCTGTATCTACCACAACTTTTGATTTCTCAGAGCCAGAATCGCCAATTGCAAATCCGTAAATAATGCAATCAGGATTATCCATTGCAAAATTAACGTTGTATTCGCATTCTTCAGCAGTCATCAAGCCATAGTTACGCAACAATTCTCGTCCAACTAAACGTTCTGGTGTTGACTGTTTACGTTTGAACATTGACAGGCGGCTAATTGTAGTTTTATCTTTAACTCCTGCTCTGACTCTGGCTTTATTGAGTTCGCCATCTGTTTGAAATAATGGGTATGATTCAGTGATGCGAATAGTTAAAAAGTGGACATATTTACCCATTGGTTTGTAGGGAATTGCTGTTTGAAATAATTTAGATTCAACGGTTTTGAGCAAAGCCATAATATTTCTCCAAAAAATATGATTATTTCGATGCAATTAGCAGAGTTATTAGCTGAGAATAGCTGGTGTTTATTCCTTATCTGATTCTGAAGATTTTTGATTTTTCTCTAAGTTTTCTTTGTCGTCTTCTAGGCGATATAGAAATTCACAAGTATCGCGAATTAAGTTGAGTTGACGGCCTGCTAAACGCGCGCGATCGCCTGCAAAAGATTTTTCAAATACTTCAACTACAAAATACTGTGCAAAATCTAAAATCGCTTGTCGTTCTTCCTCCCGTTTACTCATTACCCAGCGTCCCTCAGCAGTCGAAGAATGAACGCGATCCATGAGTTTAAAAACTTCGGCGGCTACAGCTGTAACTAATGTTTCACCCCGAAATACACTTAACTCAGCTTTAAGTATAGTTTCAGATGCAATATCAATCGGTTTTAATACAGCATTAGCTTTGGGATTATATCGCTTATTGGCTCTATAAAAGCGGCGATAAAGTTCCGTTAATTTCTTAGGATGATTGAGACTTGATTCTTCTCCCACAATTAATTCCTCTTTGGTGTAGTCAAATTTTGCATAAGGGTCAAAACAAGGATAAAAATGATAGGCATAAAGCCGAATCTTTTCTACTCTGGCTGAGTCAACTCCCTGGTTACGTGCCCAACGATTAAGATAATAAAATACATACAAGGGACTAGTTTCTAAATCCTTCGCTAATTCGCTAAATCTTCCCCAGTTGGCATCATAACCAGATTTACCTTGTCGCGCATTCACATCTAAATGAATGGCGTAAGCAGCAGTCAAAACATTAAGGGGAGCAGGGTATTGAATACCGTTTTCTTGCCAACCTTCCAGAATGTAGTCTAAACGGAACCTATCTCTTTTTACCAAAGCGCGAAAAGCATGAGGCGCACTATCAAGAAACACGCTTTCTTCAAATTCAGCACCATCATTAAAAGGTGGAATTGGCGATTCTGAAACTACAGTTTTGACATCTAAAATCATCGGGAAAGCAAACGCTAACCAGGTAGGCATAACCCAGGATTCCGTATCTGTACTGTCTCTTCCAGGGGGTAGCGCCATGAAATAAAATGTTAAAGGCTGGTCTTCAGGATAAGCAAGCTTAAATGTTCGGTCTTTTTCACTATCAAGATTTTCATCTATTAAGAAACTATCTACATTTTGATAATTTTCTTTATCTAGATGCGCTTGAAAATTTTTGGTGATAAAATGATTACGGATGCTAGTATCAAAGCGAGTTTGAGCTACACCACTATAAGCCTTTTGTAAAAACTTATTAGTTTCGGGGGTAAAGTAATAAGTTGGATAAAAGTACAGATAGCGATATTTACCATCTTCAAAACGTTTACCTACTGCTTGAGTTTGATTCATCAAAATTTGTCGCAGCATCATTTCCACACCTGCAATACTAGAAATATTGCGCTTCGCATTAGAACCGCCTAACATTTGCTTATTTGTATAAACTTGCGGTGTAAATAAAACTGCTGATTCCATCTGCTCGGTTACTGTGTAAGCAGAATGAGAAATTGAACAGATTAATTGTCTTCCCCTTCCTGGTTTTTTAGCAGCATTATAGTTACCTAACTCATTGAGAAAGTTTTCAGTTTGCGTTTGAGTTGATTGTTGTTGACTTGTATTTGGCAACATCACCACTCTTGATACCCATTGTCTTAAATCATCCCAGCCATCAGGTAGTTGATATTGAGCAAGAATGGGAGAAATTAAACCTGTCAAGTATTCAATAACTTGCTGGCAAACTTCCCTGACATCTTCCACGCCTGGATGTGCTTCTAAATATTTAGCGGCGAGATAATACCATTCATAAGGTACGCCACCAGTATTACCTTTTAACTTGTTTTCTTTCAGGCTTTCATTAATGCGCTGAATGTGGCGAATCTCAGGGAGATGTTGTGTTAAATTCCAGAATTCAGCAACTTTATGAGTTAAATCAAAAGCAGGTATTGCGGGTAATTTTTTATCTTTTTTGCGAATTGCTTCAATCCGATTAACGGCTTCATCCCAAATCTTACGACTGACTAAATCGCCAAATTCTGCTATTTGGTCAATGCGGATATCATCGGTAAATTTAAAATCAAACTCAGCAGGTAAAACTCCTTGTTGTTGAAATTTGACTAAGTTATCACTGCGACTTTTAGCAACAGATGGCTTAGTAGAACTTAAAATACGTAATGTCGCATCTAAAGCTACTTTCATTAGTCCAGGAGAATCAAAAAATAAGTTGTAATATTCGGCATATTTCATGCCTTTTCCATCACGACCAAATCCTGTTTGTCTGCGTTTTAATTGTCCTGCACAAAGAGATTTAATATTATTAACTACCAGATCTGGTAAATCTTTTGCAGATAGAGAAGGAGCGTTACGCGCAGCGAGATAAATTACACCTGTTGGCAGATATAGTAAAGGTTCATAGTATATCTGCTCATCGGTATTGAGGCTAGTATAAGCTTGAATTACGGCATTATTAACAACATTAGTTAAAACACCTCGGTTTTCTGCAATACGATGATAGGTAAATTTCAGTTGTCCATCGCTGAGATTATGAATAATTTCTTGCAATCTGGGATTTTCTGCATCTTGGGGATGTTTAATAATAGAAGCAAGAGAATCAGCTAAACAAGTTAAATCAGCAAGGCTGCGAAGAGTACGGTCTTTCAGAACAGGATTTAAGCCAAATTCTGAAAAATTCCAGTTAGTATCCCAACGGCGTTGAGCATTGTAAGCCAAGCATAATAAATCGTCGAGATATTCTGTATAATCTTCTGGATTATCGGGATTGATAAACTGATCGAGTCCTAGTTGTTTGACTTTTTCATCAATAATTTGGCGGTGTTCTGCTAAAGCTAATTTGCGGCAATTTTCTGGTACATCGGGAAATTTTTCAAAGTCATGTAAAATAAACCCAGCAATCACTAAGCGCCGTTCTCGTTCTTTGACTACGCGCTTAATAGTTGTATCTAGCTTTTCTAAGCGTTTCTCAATTAAATTTGCCGGAAATAAACCATTAAGTAAATGTGTATTGAGTGATTGATCGGCTGCATTATCTCGTCTAACTTTATTTTTACCTGCTGCTTCTCGCTGTTGGTCTATTTCATCAAAGAATTTACCACCTTTAGCTGTCACACCAATTGCTATTTTTAGCAGATTAGGTAAAACATAATCAGCAAAATCTGCCATAACTATATCATCAGGATTTTGCGCTGTAATCGCTTCTTGCAGTAGCTTGAGTGTGAGTAATTTTTGTTTAGTTATGATAGTGCGATTGTCATCACTATCAAAACCAAAATCACCTGATAACCAATCTTCATCTGATGATTCGGAATTTGCAGTGTTTTCTATATCTAAAAGTGATAATTGCTGATATTCATTTGAAGCTTTTGCAGCTTTACTTTTTTTAGCCATTCTCTTCACTCAAAGAAATTAAATATGAGTTGACTTGTCTGACATACAGTGGATATTGCTGTAAAGCGAAACTAATTGCCCTAAAAACTTGCTGCGGATCTATATCGTCATATTCATGAACTAGGCGATTTCTTAATCCAGATGATGGTGCCAATTGTTTTGCTAGTTCGGGAGTAATCACACCATAATTACCAAGCTCAATAAAAGCTTCAAAGTTAGTATTTGAATTTCCTGGATTTAGCTTTGACAAGATATGATCGTTAATATCTATCGCAGCTTGAGCCATTAATTGTAGCAGTCTTTCTGTAATTAATTGATTATCAATATTATTGAGATAATCATCCCAAGTAATTGCCTCGAATCTTTTCAGATTGTCAAGATAACGAGCAATGAATTCTAACCGAGTCGTAACAATTACAGTATCTATATTTTTCATACACCCCATCTTTGGAGAAACTGCTCAATGTTTTGTCGTTTAATATGTTCAATTTTTTTAAGCTCTGATTTGCTTAGTAATACTTTTTGTTTAAATTTTTCAAATTCTTCAGCTTCAGATTCATACAAAACTTTGCCATCGCGAGCAACAAAATGTGCTATTAATTCAGAACAGTGATTAAGTTCTACAATGTCGATTTTGTCAGAATTGATTTTTAATACTTCGCCAATCAACATAGGTAATTCAAACAAACCTGAAATATTATTTTTTATGTAAGCTTCACGCTGTTCTTCATCACACAAAACTGCAAAATCCCAGTCACTTTTTGCGTTTGCATTACCAGTAGCTCTAGAACCAAATAGCACTAACATTTTTAAGTAAGGGATTTTTTCAGGAAGTTGTAAGGCAAGTTCTTGAAGTTCTGTAATTGTTGGAGTGTGGTTTTGCATTTGATAATACTCCTATGTTGTGAATAATCGTCAACATTCATTTGCTCATTCTAAAACTTTATTCAAATCCTTCGAGTAATTTCGCAACTTGTTCAGGAGCCGGAAGCTGATTTTTTAATTCTTGAGGTAGTGTTGAAACTATTTGATATGTTCCTACACCAATTGGTTTATTAGATTCCTTCAGTGCATATTCAACAATCGTTCTCTGCTTAGATTTGCAAAGAATAATTCCAATGGAAGGATTTTCATCAGCTAGCCTTACTTTGTCATCTAAAACAGCTAGATAAAACTGCATTTTACCGACATATTCAGGTAAAAATTTACCTATTTTCAGTTCTATTGCTACCAAACACTTTAAACTGCGGTGATATAATAAGATATCTATAAAATATTCTTCATCATCAATTTCTAAGCGATATTGACTACCGATAAAAGCAAATATTCCACCCATTTCCTGTAAAAATGGTTCAACTCTTGTTAAAATTGCCTCCTCTAGCTGTCGTTCATTATGTTCATCTGCTAGTTCCAAAAATTCAAAAGTATATTCATCTTTAACTGCAAGTTTCAATTGATTGCGAATCTCTACTGAAACAGTCTGGTCAAAATTGGTTTGATTTAGCAGAGTTTTTTCATAAGTCTGATTCTCAATTTGGTGAATCAAAACATTCTTTGTCCAACCAAACTTACGAGTCATTTTGATATAAAATTCCCGTTCTTGGTTATCTTTACACCTTTCTAAAATGACTATATTGTGAGTCCATCCAATTTCTGCCACCATTGGTGGCAGAAATTCTTGAGAGTGATAAGTTAGGTAAAAATCTCGCATTCGCCAAATGTTGCGAGTAGAAAAACCACTAATACCAGGAAACTCTGTCTGTAAATCTTTTGCTAACTGTTCCACTACAGATTTACCCCAACTATCTCCCTGTTGTCGAGTAACAATCATCTGCCTAATATCCCAGTACAGCGCAATGAGTTCTTTATTAACTGCCTTTAGTGCTTCATACTGGGCAGAACGTATGCGTTGTTTTACTTCCACTAGTAGATTTCTGTAATCATCTGGAATTGGTTTACTCATAGTAGTAAATGTTCAACTTATTGATCGCGAACTCACTGACGTGCATATACTAAACAAGCTTGTATATCTTCTCGTTCTAACCAGGGATAAGCTTCTAGTAAGGTTTCGATAGTATCTCCTGCTGCAAGCATCCCTAAAATATGTTCAACTCCTAGACGGCGACCTCGAATAATAGGTTTACCGCCAAATATTTTGGGGTTGACTGTGATTCTTTCCAAAAGTTGTTGTTCGTTCATGATTACCCTACAAAAGAGAGGGAAGGATTAATTAAGGTTTACTGCTTGAGGTTTGCTCTATAGCTAAACTACTCATGCCAGCCGTCTGCTTATGTGCTTCTGGGAGCTGAGGTTGCCTATGCCTGAACTTAACGCCGCAAGTTTTTTATGAACTTCCCTCTTTTTTGAGCAAATTTTGAGTTATTTAAGCAAAACTAAAAAAATTAGATTTACTTTAGACTATTAGTAATCGGTATTTATGTTTTTGTCCGATTCCTGCCCAGTCTGTCTCAATCTTGTAACCCAGTGTACGAGCTTTTTTCACTGCATCTCCAAAACGATAACCAACTTTTACAGCTAGTTCATCACCTAGATGCCATGCACCATCTCGTAGAACTTCAATCAATAGTTCAACCTTTGTTTTTTTGTACCTTTTCATTTGTCTACTGTCTCTGACGACTGTATGATCAGACGCTACCCAAAACGATAACTAGTGTAAAGTCATTAAGTGCAGAGTTATTTAACAAGTTAAATATGTCAGAACTAGATGGCTATTATTACCTCCTCGATTTTTGGTAATCTAATATTTAGACGGAGACCCACTATAGAACAGTGAGGTAATTAATCCCTATTAGGGATTGAAATAAATACGTCTGAACTTACTGGCGTAAGTTTTTTCTCCGTCACATTGACCACAATCCCTATGAGGGATAGAAACCTCATGCAATCCATATCTCATCTCCTTTGCCTTTAAAGGTGTACGCCAGCGTATCTAGCAGTAGTGCAGAGTGACCAAACGCGATCGCATACGGTGTGTTAGCATCATGAACGCTGTACTGGTCGCTAATAGGGTAAATTTGAAAATGCATTGGTAGTCTTAGCCGCATTCGCACTTCTGCAACTGGACGGCGAAGCACATAACATACCAAACCCTGTGTTTTTAAGCGTTTGTTTATCTCCCTAATCCATTGGTTTTCTGGTTGCCAAACTTCTATACCTGTTAAAACTTGGACTTTCCAAGCGTCTGTTATTGGCTGTAAGTCGCCGGGGTAAGTAAATTTCCAGTTCAACCTTTCCTCACGGTAAGAACGCAGCTTGATAAATGCTAGACAGTGAGCAAATCTACCTTTAGCAATAGGTTGTCCGGTGCGTTGTGCGGTTTCTTTCAGTGTCCGTGTAAATCCTGCCTCAGTCCACATTTCAATGTCTAAGTTGCTCAAAATTCCGGGTAAGTCGTAGGTTTTAAACCTATCTACTTCGTTGGCTTCGGTTAAGTCATACAAACCACATTGCAAAGGACTAGAACCGCGAAAACTAGCAGCATCTTCAGCTATAGGATTTCCTGATTTTCCAGAGATTTCTTGCCATTCTTTAGCCCATCCTTTAATCCGTCCCGCCATAGATTTCAAACTGGTATTAAATACTTGCTCGCTGACTGTTTGAAATTTATCTCGGCTTTGGGCATACTGTTGTTGAATAGTGCGATCGCTTAATTGATACCATAACCAAAAAGACTGTACAGCACCCCAACGGCGATAATATCCCTGAAAATCATTAATTTGGCGATATTGCTCTTTAATAGTGTTTTGTAAAAACGGGCGATCGCAAATACAATTAACTGTTAAAGGTGGAGATTCTACCTGAAATAAACGCTCGACTAAAAAGTTAGGTACTAGCGCATAAGCTGTGAAATTTGCAAACTGAATTGTCTGCCCTTCTTTGTCATAGCCATCATGTCTGCCTAATCTACCTAAACGTTGAATAAAGTTACCTGCATCGGATGATTCAAAAATTAGAAAGTTAATTTTAAAATCAACGCCTACATCAATTGTACTTGTACCAATAACTAAGTCAGCAGCAAGACTTTGTTCTTTTACTGCTTTTCCAGAAAGTCCGGTATTTTCTCCTACTTTTAAACCATAAGGCTGTAAAATTTCTTGAAAAAATGGAGTTAGCCGCTTGACGGATGCAATGGAATTGAGAATAATTGCTCCTTTACTACCTGGATATTGCTGAAATTGATTGACAATTAAATCAGCATTTTCTTTTAACCAAGTTTCTGAAGATTTAAAAGCTGGTTCTAAGGGGATAAAATTTAAAGCGATTGGTCGTGCTACTTGCCGCCATCCCTGAGATTTTAATTGCTGTTCTTGTGCTTCAGTATCAGGGAATTGATATTTATTTTGTTCGTGAGGATTGATTTCTCGACAGCGAAAACCTGCTATTTCTAGTTTAGCGATTAAATTTTTATCTGGTGTGGCTGAAAGAAACAAGAATTTTTTACGGCGGTTTGTGCAGCGAATTAATAACATCGTATTAATAATGCTGGCAATCTGGGGAGCAGCAAATACATGAAATTCATCTACAATAAATAAGTCAAAATCTTTATCGATTCTGCCCCATAATTTATCTGGACTATCGCCACGAATAATATAAGCACCGCGATGTAAATAATGGAAAATATCAGGGTTAGTTAATAATGCTTCTCTTTGGCTGGTGAGAGTTGCGATCGCAGCACTTTTCTTTAAGCCTTCATTTTCGGCATATATTTCTAAATCAGCGCCACTGAGTCGCACTACACGGGGTTGATTTACAGGTTGAAATGCTGCAATATATCCTTGAATTTGTATTTCTTGATCGCGCGCTAGTTCATTAGTTGGGTAAAGTCCAATAGCGGAAGATTCACCCTGAAGCACTTCTAAATATGCAGCCAAGCTTTTACCATCGCCTGTCATGGCGGTGTTGAAGATTACATCAATATTTGGATCGCGTAAGGCTTCTAAAGTGGCTGCTTGATGCCAAGATAATGACCAATCTTGGGGTAATTGTACACCTTTGGGCGTGGGGACTGTTTGCGAATAAACAGATTTGAGATTAATTTTGTAACTTTCGGACATAAACTTAAATAGTGTCCGTAACAGGTTGTTAAAAACAATATTGGCACGCAAAATAGAAGTTGGCAAGAGACAATACGGACAAAATATACGGACAAATTTATGAGTAGAAAGGGTCAGTCTATAACTTTATCGATATCAGAACGAGATAAAGCCGAGTTAGAAAACTTAGCGCTGGAATTTGGGATGAAGTGGGGCGATCGCCCAAATATCTCTAAACTAATAGAAGCGATCGCTCGTCATCATTTAATTATTGGTAAAAATTACGACTGGTCAGAATCGCGCCTCCGTGCTGTTCACCGAGCAATGCTTGCATTAGCTGATGTTGGGCAAAATGAGCAAGCGCAACTAATAGCACAATTATTACTTGAGCGTAGCGAACTATCTATACCTCTGCGTAGCGAAATCGAAAACTTTTTAGGAAATTTACCACCAGCTTGGCGTTTAGAAATAGACCGTTACATTTTACGAGAGCAACCCTTTCAACTGAGTTATCAAGATGCGAGACAGCATATCTGGAATTTTACTGTCCGTTACGCCAAAGTTACGCCCCACGAAAAGCGTCAATATCTTGATTGCTGGTGTGAAGAGACTGAGGGTAACTTGGATGTAAAAGACTTACAGCATAATTGGAGTTTACGTTTAGACAGGATTCAAGATGCTGCTGTTTCACCGATTGTTGGTGAGTGGCGACGTTCTGGGTTAGCAGAGATAGAGGTAGAAATGCATCTTTTAGCTGGTTTAGCCTTCGCTTATCAAGCCAAACTCGAAGACAAAATCAATGAATGGCTACCAGATACAGCAAAAGTCAAACGTGTTGTTAGGCGTGTTTCTAATACTTTTTGGTTCATTCGGGAAGTCATGCAATATGCACCAGATTGTGTAATTGTTGCGCCAGAAAATGTGCGATCGCTGATTCAAAATAAAATTAAAACTCTATATCAAAATTATGGTTTAGATGCTTCTTCCTAAGAATTGGATGTATTTATAAAATTGTACTCTCATCAATTTATATTTTTAAATTATGCATTTTAATAGCTAGCAGTAAGCATATGAAATTTCGATTCATATTTGTATATAGCATTACTATTTAATTTATGAAGACCAAAGTACATTTTTACATTAGTACTATCCTGTTACCAGTTTCTGAAATTAAAAAATGATTTCCCAATTCTTGTACGGATTGTTGAATTTAAAATTTTAGCCGATAAAGCGCTAAATAGGCAACAAAAAAGTGTGAAATATACTGTTAAAAACTTACTAGGTTGACTTTAAAAGTAAGTATCGCAGGTTATGATTGTTTTTAGATATTTTGCATTCTTCCTTGTGCTATTAGTAGCATTATTATCATCCCTAAAACAAATGAGTCTTGCGCTAGATGAAGGCAATCTTGAACGCTTTACTTTGTGGACTAGTATAGCTTCTTTCATTGCAGGGTTACCAATTATGTTGTGGTAAATCTACGGAATTAATTGACTGTAGCAATATGGCTATTTATCAAGGTAATAAAAGGCAACAGGCAACAGGCAACAGGCAACAGGCAACAGGCAACAGGCAACAGTAAAACAAAGCCGCCCATGAGGGGCGAGGTTTTTACCCCCACTTTTTTTATAAATAAAATTTAAATTTAAAATTCCTTGGGAAGTATGACCAATACTTAAATATAGATGCGGTTCGGTAACTTTGATAAAGCTCTTAAAATTGCGTCGTACTTAATCGATTACCACTTCAGAATTTAACTTGATACTTTTAGTGTATTAGCATAAATTTTACTTAAGAGATTACATTTTGCTCTACGAATACATAAAGTTTATTTAGAGAATGACAGCATTTTTCAGCCTCCAAAACTCAATTTGGCAACAACTCTAACTATTAGGGTTGGGATTCCAACATCTGAAATTTTGGCTAATGCTGATAGTTTATTATCCAAAACTTAATTAGTTTAGGTGCAGTTACTTTTTTGGCGATCGCAGCTGCTTGGATAAGTGGAGATGTCTTTTGTCTAAAGCAAATACAATCTTTGATGCAAACAGCCAAGACCTTGGGTAGCAAGGACTGGCTGATATATCCAGGGAACTGGGTCAATTAGCACAAGCAATTAACGAAATGGCCGCAGCGCTAGAAGTCCGGGAGAAAGAAAATTATCTTGGAGTATATTAGATAATTTATTTTCTGGAAGTCCCTGAAGGCGTATCATCTTAATAAAAATTTTTAATATGCATTAAATTTTAAAATATAAATATTGTGTGCCTCTATCTGGCTACTTCTGTTTACCAAAACCACCTATAAATCTTTTTGTATAAAGACTGAATTTATATAAGTCTTAATTGAGCAAAAAAGATAATTGCTTATTTTAAATTATTACAATAATTGTCTTTGATTGAGTTAGTTGCTAATTTATATACAAATAAAATTTCAGGATAGGTACAGTACAATCTATCCCGAAATTTTAGTTTTTTAACTTAATTGAGATAAATTATGATATCAAAACTAGCAATAGTTACAGGTGGCACCCGTGGCATTGGTTGGGGAATATCGCAGCATTTGGCAAAAAATGGCTATGATTTGATACTTGGCTTTAATTCCAATGAAGAAGCGGCCTCAACTGCGAAAGCTAAACTGGAATTAAACTATGGCAGCAAAGTTTGCTTGATTAAAGGCGATGTAGCAGAAGAATCTACTATTGAAAAAATATTTCAATATGTAGAAAATGATTTTGGCGGGAAATTGACAGCATTAATTCATAATGCTGGTTTATATGTGGGAACAACCACATCTTCTCAATCTCAAAGAGCGATTTTAGCTACTAATGATTCAACTAGATTATTAGGTACTGGTAAGTGGAATAGTTTTGATAAGTACGACTACTATCAGAATGTCTATCCTAAATGCTTGATTAGATGTGTCGAAAAAGCTATCAATTATATGGAAGACAAAAACGGCTATATAGTAGCAATCTCTTCTCCAGGATGTAACAATACTCAAACGCCAAGATTAGACTATGTCATGCCAGGTCAAGCTAAAGCAGTTGTTGAGTTTTTAGTGAGAAACTATGCTAAAGCACTTGCGCCGAGACAAATCACAGTCAATGTAGTTATTCCTGGTTTTGTGAAAACTGACGCGTGGGAATTTGCCACTGCTGATAGAGGTGGAGTAGATGGCAATGCTATGAAAAATAGAATTGAAAATACACCCATGCAACGTTGGGCTTCTGTGGAGGAAATTGGTGCAGCCGTAGCTTTTTTATGCTCTCCCCAAGCTGCATTTATTACTGGAGTCGCATTACCTGTTGATGGTGGTTTACATCTAAGTTGAGAATTTTTTGGCGATCGCACCGCTTACAATCTGTACAGCCCAGAGGATAAATAATTGTTAAGCGATCGCGGTATAACGGTTCATGAGAGTGGAAAAAACAGAGATAATTTGCACTTATGGGTGCTAAACATATCTACTGCCGTTCAATTAAACCGTTAAGTGAGGATACGGAAGTTTTTATGCGAGTAAATGCTATGGCAATGACTCTAGTGATGTCATTAACTGCGATGCAGAGTGCCTACGCACAAAATACTGATGTCACAGGTGAGCCATTTATGAAAGCCGCTCTGACTGTGATGGCATTCGATTACTTTGCCACGGAATGCAAGCAAGGTAGTGGCTTCACGGCTAACGATGCTGCTAAAGTCGAAGCGTGGGAAACTACCAACGGTGTCGCTCAAATCCGCGCCCGCTTACCTGAACTCGAGCAGCACCCCACCCAAAAGCAACAACTCGATCAAGCTCTGTCTATCATTACCAAACAAATCACCAGTCAAAACGCCAATATCAATCCTTGCTCTGTGGCGCTTTCGGTGTCCCGAATGCCTGAGGCTCAATTTGCCAAAGTATCGCCACAACTGCTCTCGCCAGTAAGTAAACCACCCAAAACACCCAAAAAAGCAGAACAGCCTGCTGCCAAAAAACCAGAGCCTGTTACTTCCTCATCGGACAACGAACTTGTGAAGCAAATTGATAGCTTTGGTTTCAATTCACGTACAGTTATGGGTATTGGTGGCTTCTTAACTACTGATATCTATCCTGTTGTGCTGTTTCGCAACGGTGATGCCCTCACCAACGTCGAAGGGCTGTCCTTTAGCGGTGGGATTGCAGCTCACAAACGCGCCAAACCAGACGAATGGACACGTTGGCGCAGTCAGGGTGGCAAAATAGAACTGGCAAGTAAGGACGGTTGGGAAGCGTTACCTTTCTCGAAGACATATCCGAAATTGCCGAATAACTTTAAGCTCAACGGATTATTTCGCTCACTCTCTGGCACAGGTAACGTTGCGATTGGAGGTAGCCAGTCAGTTGTAGCTTGGCAGCAATATAGCTTTTCGCCCGATGGCCGAGTCATGCGTGGTCAAGGTGCTGGTGCTAGTAATGACTCTTTTGCTACCGGCAGCATAGCACCTAATGAGCGCGGTCGCTATCGCATTGAAGGGCTGATGCTATACATCAATTACGATGATGGCTCAAGCGAGCGTCGCATCTTAATTACCGATCCCAAAGATCCCAAAAGTGTCATCTGGCTTGATGGGGTTAGCTATGTACGCCGCCAAAAGTGACGTATTTAGTTTTTCAATTACACAATAGCGATCAGATTCGTTGGCTGTTGATTGTTAACTGTTGATGTCAACAGCCAATACAAATATTTTTCACCACTCATCCGATTTTAGGCATCTCCTGCCTACCTTATACCAATTCAAATCATGTTGGCGACACATTAATATATTCTAGTGGGCACGGCATTGCCCATTGGTGTCAACTTAAGCTAAAAGCTATATAGGGCAGGCGTTGTACAAAACTTTCGCCCTCATCCCCTAACCCCTTCTCCCCCAGGAGAAGGGGAATTAAATCTCTTGCTCCCCTCTCCCACCGGGAGAGGGGTTGGGGGTGAGGGCAAAAACCTTGCTACAAAGCTGGTTTCGCGTTAAGTTGACACCTATGGGCATTGCCGTGCCCCTACAATCTATCGCATTCTTTTTTCAAATTGGTATTAGCTTCCCTAAACAAGGATATTTTGTAAGTTATAAGTCCTTGAGACGATGCTAAATATCAGCTGAAGCAATTGCAAAGAGAACTCCACAGAATGATTGATCCAAAAGCTGTCATTGCGAGCGAAACGGAGTGTAGTGAAGCAATCCCAATATTTTGCGGTTGCTTCATTTCGCTTCCCTTCTCCTGACGGAGACGCTACGCGAACGGGACGCTACGCGAACGCTACATTCGCAATGACAATTGGGCATTTCTTTTTGTGGAGGTCTCAAATACAAAATATCCCTATTCATATTTCAGCCTTTGGAGACAGGAATATCTGCTACCATATTTCGATAATGGGTATAAATAAGTAGAATTGGCACAGTTTTTTACTTCATCAACCGCAACAATACTGAATGCAGGAAATGTTGTAGTAATGAGGTGATTAAAACTGATAAATTTTTATAATGTGCAAATAGTGTGCAAAATTACGCAAGGCAGCTAATCACAATCCAAAAGATTAGCAGGCTTTGTAGTAGCAAACATCAGGGTGTGTCTACGTACTTATACATTATACCTACGTAGAAATACATGACAGCAGTGACTGAGTACTCACAGGAATTCGCAGCAGGGACAGGCGAAGAAGGATTACTATATCGTATAACCGCTAGGATTAGGCAATCACTGGAACTTAAAGAGATATTAACTACCAGTGTTGCAGAAATTCGTTCCTTTCTGGGCACAGATCGGGTAATGGTGTATAGATTTGATAGCGACGGTAGTGGTGAAGTGGTTGCTGAATCTATACATCAACAGCGTCTACCATCACTGTTAGGTTTGCATTTCCCCGCAGGGGACATTCCCCAAGAAGCGCGTGATATGTTTCTCAGAGCGCGACAACGTTCAATTGTGAATGTAGCCAATGGACGAATTGGGCTATCGCCGCTAGATAGTCCCGATACTGGTAAATCCTTGAGTAGTGAAAATATTTATTATCGAGCAGTAGACTCTTGCCATATTCAATATTTAACAGCAATGGGTGTGCAGTCTTCCCTAGTGGTGCCAATTTTACATCACGATCCCCAAGAGCAAACAGCAAGACCTCGCCTGTGGGGATTGTTGGTATCGCACCACAGTACACCGCGAACAGATGTGAAGCAAGAACTACAAATAGTACAGCAAGCTGCCGATCAAATATCAGTAGCGATCGCTCACAGTACCCTACTCAGTCAAGCGCGTGCTGAACAACAGCGAGAAGCTGTGATTAATAAAATTACCAATCTCTTACATTCTCAATCCAACATTCAATTACAAACTGCGCTAGAAGCAACGATTAATACCTTGGGTGGGGTAGGTGGCAGACTTTATATCGAGTCAACTAAAGAGTCTTACACCATCGGTGAACAACCGTCACTGCCAAATGAATCAGCCGTTATTGTCATGGAAGAACACTCTTTATGGCAAGATTGGATGAATGAGAGCAAAACAGGTAATATTTGGGCAATTACTGATTTATATAAAGAGCCACATTGGGAAGAGTTAGCTCCTGCGTTCCAATCTACTCAAATTAGGGGTATGTTATTAATTCCCCTAAATTACCGTCAAAATTTTCTTGGAGTTTTAAGCGTTTTCCGCAAGGAAGTTGAAATAGAAATTATGTGGGCGGGACACCGCGACACTAATGAGCAGCAAAAGCTACCCCAACTTTCATTTGCAGCTTGGTTAGAGCAAAGAAAAGGACAAGCACCCCAATGGAAGCCAGAAGAAATTACTTTAGCGCAAGCTTTAGCCGATCAATTTGCGATCGCCATTCAACAACAGCAAATGTACCAACAGGTACAAGCTATTAATGAAAATCTAGAAAGTTTAGTAGCAGAACGCACCGCCCAACTGCAAAAATCTTTAGAACTGACTAGGGTAGTTAAGCAAGTTGCCAATCAAATACGTAGTAATTTGGACTACAAACTTACCTTGCAAACTATTGTGCGGGAAGTGCGGAAGCTGCTGAAAACAGACAGGGTATTAATTTACAAGATTCTCGAGAAATTAGAAGGTGAAGTAGTTGTTGAAGATACAGACAATAACTTGCGTTCTATTTTGGGGATGAAAACCCCATTAGAATGCTTCCCTGAAGACTATGCTCGTCTTTACGTCAGGGGAAGAGTTAGAGCAATCAACAATGTAGCTTCCGAAGATTTGAATCCTTGTCATCGAGAATTTTTACAGAGCCTGCAGATTAAAGCAAATCTGATTGTACCAATCACGATGAGTAACCAATTATGGGGGTTAATTATTGCCCATGAATGTTTTGCTCCCAGAAATTGGCAAGATGAAGAAATGGATTTAATGCAACATCTTGCAGATGAAGCAGTACTCGCTATTCAACAAGCACAATTATATGAAAGCAGTCGCACAGCAGAAGCTGCTGCGAAAGCCCAAGCCGAAGAGTTAGTACAAGCCCTACAGCAAATCCAACAAACACAAGCACAACTAATTAAAAGCGAAAAAATGTCTAGCTTAGGGCTATGGGCATTAGGTGTAGCACAAGAAATTAGAAACCCCGTTAATTTCATTTATGCTCAACTTTCTGATCTCAGTGACTACACTCATCAACTGCTAGAACTGATACGTCTTTACCAGTTGTATTACCCTCACCCTACTGGGGAAATTTGTTATCAAACAGAAACAATCAATTTGGATTTTCTGACTAATCACCTACCTAAAATCCTGTTATCAATGAAGCTACAAGCTGAACGTATTAACTCCATGATGTTATCTCTACGCAATTTTTCTTACTCAGATTTGTCATCAATGAAAAGTGTAAATCAGCATGAAAATATGTAAGATTATTTGATTCAGTTAACCCACATCTATTTTGCATTGATCAAATATTTAAAAATATTTTGTAGTGGAAATATTAAGTGGGAAATGATGCAACTTAAATGTGAATTCTTTGATAATATCGTGCAATATCAGCAAGCTGAACGCGCCATAAATTTAACAATTTGAAGTGGTTAGGGATGCACGGGATAAAAATTTTTATTCTCCCTGGTATCCCTATATTATTATTAAATAAGCAATGTCTATAACCCACATTCCGCAAGACCCGAGAATTCATTTTCCGGCTAATAGCTCAAGTCTACTGAAGTAGACTCAAAATTTTGGAAATACAGCAGATTGCAAGTTGGTGAGGTACAATTATCTCTACCTCATTTACCCAAAGCTGTATGTAGAGACACAGCATTGCTATGTCCTCAAAATGTAGTTCAAAATATTCCAAGAAGTCTCTGTTAAGCTAATGCGCGTCTAAATTGCATAACTACTAATCAAGACTGTTGACCGTTGACTGTCAACCGTCAACAGTTAACAGCCCTCACGATTGATTGTGCAACTTAAAAGCAGAATAGCGTACTTTTTTCCGTTCCCTGCTCAAAGGGCATGGTAATCTCAATTACAGGACTCAACAAGTTAACATGACCGCAGCCAGCTATCCACCTCCTGTAGATCGCCTTTTGAGCTATGGTGATTGTCGCAACTACAAAGAATGGCCAAATTATGTAGCAGAACTTGGTCTTAAACCTGAGCATATACCCGATTTAATTCGGATGCTCACTGATCAAGAACTCATATGGGCTGATTCTGATAGTGATGAGGTTTGGTCTACAATTCATGCTTGGCGATCGCTAGGACAATTAAAAGCAGAAGATGCGATCGCACCACTGTTAACTCTGTTTGAAGAACTAGAAGATCTTGACTGGGTTAGCACTGAAATGCCACGAGTATTTCAAATGATTGGCCCGGTGTCAATTCCCGCACTGAGTGCTTATCTGGCTGACGATCAATATCATATCTATGCTCGCACTACAGCAGCAGATTGTATTAGTCAAATCGGCCAGCACTACCCAGAAGCAAGAACTGAGTGTGTTAACGTTATTACCCAACAACTAGCGCTATTTGCTAGCAATCATGCGGAATTTAATGCCTTTCTCGTTTCTAACTTAATTAGTTTAGAGGCTGTCGAGTCTGCGGATGTAATTGAGCAAGCTTTTGCGGCTAATTGTGTAGTTCCTTTTATTGCGGGTGACTGGGGTGAAGTACAAGTTGCAATGGGGCTGAAAACCCGTGCAGAAATCCCAGAACGCAGGTTCACTCCGCGAGAGGTGATGGATTATTTTGCTTCTGTTGATGGATCTGTGGATGATTCTAAAAATTCCCGTGGTTTTGCACCAGTAGCTAAACCTGCAAAGAAGAAGTCAGGTAAAACTTCTCGCAAGAAAAAGAAATAATTCATAATACTTTTACCATTTGTGCTGCAATTTGTAGAACACACAAGTGATTAGTAATTGAGACGTATAGCTCACAAAATATTTATGTTTAAAAACTTTTTTGGAGTTATATCTATTATCTAAATAAGTACAAATTTTATGTAGTAGCGTGGCAAGGCTAAAATAGTGCATTAGATTGGAAAAATTAACCGCAGATGAACGCAGATAAACGCGGATAAAATTGATTTTTAATGCAACATTTAAGGCTTGCCACGCCACTACTGGCGTGTCTAGACTAAAGTAGTGCATTAGATGGGAAAAAATTAACCGCAGATAAACGCTGATAAAATTAATCTCTAGAGCAACATTTAAGCCTAGACACGCTAATACATAAATTTCAAAAATCAAATAAGAGTCCTTTGATTAATAAATCAATTGTCTCGCATCAACCGCTAACGAGTATATTTCAAACTTTCTACTTTGCCTAAAAACTTATCTGTGAAAATGCTCATAACGGTGCGCTTGCGAATATTCACATTTGCACTCAAAGACATACCAGATTGTAAAGGTACTTCTGTACCATTGATATTGATAGATTGTTTATCTAAACGAATTTCCGCCGCAAAACGATAGTAAGGATGGGTTTGATCGGGTGGTAATGCATCGGAACCTACGCGCACTAATTGCCCTTTAATGTCACTGAATTCGGTGTATGGAAAGGAATCAATTCTGACATCAACAGGCATTCCAGGTTTGATAAAACCAATATCGTTGTTAGTAATAAAAACTTGCGCTACCAGGTTTTCTGGCGGCACAATTTTGAGAATCGATTCACTGCTGTTATAAACATAGCCAGAACTACGCGGCTTGAGGTCAAACACAATACCATCATTGGCAGCTCGCAGTTCTTGGTATTTCATATTTACCTCGAGTTCCCGAATTTCGCTGTTAAGTTCTTGGATTTTTTTGTTGTTTTCAACAATGACTTTGGTAAGTTGACTATCAATATCAGCGATGCGCTTTTCGTTATCGGCTATTTTGCTGAGTAAATCTTCTTGGGAAAGAGCGATCGCATTTTCTAGTTTCCTTTGTCCTTGGGCGATCGCTAATTTTAGCCGTTCTACTTCCTGTTCGAGGCGGTTGACTTCTGCACGGCTAGCTTCTGCGGCTTGTTGTTTTTCTAGGTAAGGTAAACGAGCAAATGCGCCTTTATCTACGAGGCTTTCTAAATTGTTAGCAATTTCTAGATTTGTGGACAGAGTACTTCTAGCGTTAATTAGTTGCACTTGCGCTTGATTTAACTGCCGAGTTAACTGTTCTCTATCCAAGCGCACCGAGTCAATGCGGGTTTCTTTTTCTAATTGTCTAGTTAGTAGGCGCTGTCTCATCTGTGGGTTTAAGTCCCGTACTCCTAAACCTTGGTTTAATTCTGCACGGAAAAGTTGATTTTCTTTGACTAACGCGGCACGGTTTTCGGTGAGTGCTGCTAATTCTGGAACTTCCTGCAAATCTTGCCAACTAGCATTAGCCGTGAGCGATCGCATTTGCGTCTGATAATATTTATTTTCTGCCAACAAACTGGCTCGGACTGCTTGCAGAGAAGCTAATTTCGCCTTACTAGCGGTGCGATCAAAACTTACTAATAGGTCACCTTTTTTGACTCTTTGCCCTTCTTGGACGTGAATCTGATCAATTACACCGCCTACTGGTGCTTGAATTTCTTTGACAAATCCTTTGGGTTCGAGTTTACCTTGCACTGGTACAGATTCGTCAATTTTGGCAGTAGCAGACCAAACCACGGCAAAACTTGTAACTCCAACTATGCTCCAGACTATCGCATGAGACCAAGCACGAGATTGTTTTAAAATGACAGGCTGATCGAATTCCTTTTTCTTTTCCTGCCAAGGAACATCCGAACTAAAAATACCTGTATCACCTTGTAAAAGCAGCTGCCATTGACGTTGAGCATCGGGAAAACGTTTCCAGATAATTAATATGCTGCCAACAATGAGCATGAAGAAAAAACCACCCATCGGTAACAGCAAATCTATTTGTAGAGGCCGAACTTCTGCAATTTGATTGAGATGATTGTATTTATTTGTGGGATTAACGAATTTTTCTGTTTGCGTTTGCGCTACGGAAGTTTGTTGATTATTCTCTTGAATTGGAGGTGAAAACGCTACCTCCATGCTTTCTGGTTGGCTAACGCAAGCACTCGTATTAGATGGTGGGGGAGTGGTTTCTTCAGCACGAATTTCTTGGCAATGATTAGCAGGTGTTTGCGAAACATTTGAACATTGTGTGCAAGCTAACAGCAAAGATAAATCTGGCATAGTTCTGCTTGGTTGTTTTCTTGGTCAAGGCTTTAAGGGTTAAGATTCGAGGGGACAGAATCAAAAGTCAAGGCTCAAAAGTGGTTGTTTATGTCACCTTTACTGCTGCATCTGTTGAATTCTCAGTCCCATTCTTCAATACCCTCTATAATTGCGATTCTTGTTGTTGAAATAGACAGTAATAACGTCCTTTCATAGCCATGAGTTCGGTATGTGTTCCTTGCTCTGCAATTACACCCTGATCCATGATGATGATTGTGTCGGCATTTTTGACGGTGTTCAGACGGTGAGTAATAAATAAAACGGTACGGTCTTGAAAGAACTCCATCAAATTACGACATACTTGTTGCTCAGATTCGTAATCTAAAGCACTAGTAGCTTCATCGAGAATTAATAATCTCGGATTTTGTAACACAGTGCGAGCGATCGCAATTCGTTGGCGTTGTCCCCCAGAAAGGGCGGAACCTCTTTCGCCAACTTGTGTGTTGTAGCCGTTAGGTAGTGCCATGATAAAATCGTGGGCGGCTGCGGCTTTGGCAGCAGCAATGATTTCTTCGGTAGTTGCGTCTGGTCGAATGAGTGCGATATTTTCTTGGATTGTTCCTTCAAATAATAAAGTATCTTGTAGCACTATCCCAATTTGACGACGCAAAGAATTTAACTCTACTTTCCTTATATCATAGCCATCGATTTGAATTTGCCCTGCTACTGGTTCGTAGAGACGGGGTAATAATTTTGTCAAAGTACTTTTACCAGAGCCACTTTGACCAACTATACCAACGAAGGTTCCAGGGGCAATTTCCAAATTAATATTGATTAGTTTTAAGCTATCTTCTGGGTTAAAACCAAAGGAAACTCCTATGTATTTAACCCTGTTTTGTCACTCTGGCAGTAGTATAATAAGGTAAAAATGCTAGAACCAAGACACAGAGCATGGTACAGCCCCGTCCAGCCGCACCAACAGTCAAATTTGTGGACGAATATTGCCAGTGGTATAAAAGTCTGTTTCCAGATGTTAGGAGTTTCGAGGCTTTTAAATATCTCCATGTAGGCTGCATTTCTGATCTAAAACGTAAAACATTGCCAGAAATAGCAAAAATCGTAGGATTAGATAACCAGCAAGGGTTGCATCATTTTCTAACTACATCACCTTGGGATATAGAAAAGTTAAGAACCTTAAGGTTAGAGTTAATTTTACAAGTGCTAAAAGGTAGACCAATCATTTTAATTATTGATGAGACAGGGGATAAAAAGAAAGGGAGCAAGACAGATTATGTGAAACGGCAGTATATAGGAAATTTGGGAAAAACAGATAATGGAATTGTGGCAGTGACAGTATATGGTGTTTTCTGTGGGATGACATTTCCATTACTGTTTGAAGTGTATAAACCCAGGGAAAGATTACAGGCAGGAGATAAGTACCGCACTAAACCAGAAATAGCAGCAATACTGATAAAAAAGCTACAATCAATGGGTTTTAAATTCAACTTAGTACTTGCAGATAGCTTATATGGAGAGAGTGGTAAGAATTTCATATCTGTATTAGATGAACTAAACTTGAACTATATAGTAGCGATTCGGTCAAATCATTATGTAGAAATACTTCCACGACAACATATTCAATATTTAAAGTGGCAGAAGTTTCAAAGGGTATTCTCTGACTTGAGTCGGGAAAATCGATTTATTAGAGAAATTATTCCGGGAAAACGTGGAGAACTTAGATATTGGCAAATTACTACAGATCCAGAAAATTTGCCTGATAACACTACTTGGTATGTGATGAGTAAATATCCAGACATTACGCCAAGAGAAGTTGGAAATTTTTACGGTTTAAGAACTTGGGTCGAGTACGGGTTAAAACAAAGTAAGAATGAATTAGGTTGGTCAGATTTTCGCCTGACTCACTACCCAGATATTGAGCGATGGTGGGAAATTATTTGCAGTGCTTATTTAATGGTTAGTCTGCATTCGGAGCAACTGTTTCAGTCTCCATCACAACGAGAGTCAAAATTTGTTTCACATCCTTGGTGGGATAATGGAAATGGCTGGAAGAACATTCTTAACAATCTTCGTTTGATTATTCAACCTTTTACTTTATTTAATCTGATATATCCCTGGTTAACGGTTTTTCCTATTCCTCAATTAGCTTTGGGTTTTTTTAAACTTCAATCTATTATTTATAGCCTCACCAGTTCAATTTTTATATCCCTGATTCACCCTGATTTCTACTTTTCCTCTGCCTAGAGTGACAAAAGAGGGTTAATAGCACCTGCAATATCTGGGAGTTGAATATTGTTGCGATCGCTGGCATTAACTTCTGGCGCTGTATCTAAAATATCACCGAGGCGTTCTATGGATAATGCGACTTCTTGGAAGCTTTGTGAGAGTTGAATTAAACGCAGCAGTGGACTGGTAACATAACCAGCAATAATTCGGAAGGCAATTAACTGTCCTAAACTCAGTTGATTGGAAATCACTAAATGCGCGCCTACCCACAAGAGGACAAAGCTAGAAAATTGATTTAAAAATCCACTAATAGAATTGGCGGTACTAGAAGTAAGGACATTCTTAAACCCAGCGCTAATATAACGCGTATAGCGATCGCGCCATTGCCAACGAGATTTTAATTCAATATTTTGGGCTTTGACTGTTTGAATGCCGGTGAGAATCTCCACTAAATAGGATTGCGTGTCAGCGTAGCGTTCGGCTTTTTTGCGTAATTGTTGCTGCACAATCGGCACCACAAAAGTTGTGAGGATGGCAAACAATGGTACAGTTGCCAAAGCTACGAGGGTTAAAACCCAACTATAAAACAACATGATGCCGATATAAATCACGGAAAATACGGCATCTAAAACTACAGTTAATGCTGTCCCTGTGAGAAATTGCCTAATATTTTCTAGTTCATTAATTCTCCCGGCTAATTCTCCGACGCGGCGACGCTCAAAATAATTCAGGGGTAATCTTAACAGATGCTCAATTACTTCTGAACCCAAACGAATATCGATGCGGTTAGTAGTATCGGCAAATAAATAAATCCGCAAACTCGTTAACGCCGCTTCAAATACGCCAATTACTAACAAGAAAATCCCTAAAATATCCAGAGTATCGAGGCTTTTTTGAATTAATACAGTGTCGATAATGATTTGGGTAATAATTGGGTTAGCCAAACCAAATATTTGTACAAAAAAAGAAGCCACCAAGACTTCCATCAACACCAAACGGAATTTATAGATGGAAGGTAGGAACCACCTTAAACTAAATTTTTCTGGGCGATCGCCATCTGCCTGTTCTACTGTTAATACTGGCCCGGATTGTCCCCAAATATTGGCAAACTCTGCGGGTGTATATCTGGCTATCCCGCTTTCTGGTGCGGCTACGATGATTTCCCGTTCGGTAATTTTGTACAGCAAAGCCAGATTTTCTTGGAAGTAAATCAGCGCTGGCGCATTTAAGCGATTAATTACATGAGATGGAACGTTAACTAATTGGGCTTGCAAACCCATCATTTCCACCACTGCGCCAGCTACTGGGAGAGTAATTTGCTTGTGGGTTTTGAGTTGGTTCGTTAGAACTTTGCGGATTAAATCACGGCGGAAAGAACCCCCCAATATCTGATTCAACATCTGGAAACAAGCCAAAGGCGCGTCAATAGGCCCTTTTCCCGATACCAAGATAGTTTGCGCTGGCGCAAGATTTTCGCTGTATGGATCTGGTGGATATTCTGGTGCTGGCGCAATTTTTAACTCGGAAGTCTCTTCCTGAGGCGCATCCCAGGGAATACCCAATATGCGAACCTCTGTAGTACTTTGCCAATGTCTACCCTCGCGTGGCAATAAGCGAAAGCCGACACTCATATGATCAATAATGCCAGCGCTGAGTATCCACAAGTGGTCTTTATCAAATTGCAGAGAATTGATTTTTCCTGGTAGTAAATTCACCACCAACGTATCTTGCCAAAGTTGGCGCGCTAAATCTTTGGCATTAAAGCTGGTATCTGGATGACGCTGGAGTTCCTGATTTACCAGTTCAAAAACTTCAATAATGTGGGAATGCGATCGCACTGCTTGGGCAAACTCTGGTTCTTGTTCCATTAATTGCATGAATTCCAGAGAATCCAGCGTCACAGCGATCAGTTCGGACGAGGCCATAACAGCCTCGCAACTTATGCCTCGTACCAATCCCAACCAACCCAGAAACTCTCCTCTTTCAACCACCGTCAAACTACTGGGAGAGTTAGTTTGTAAATCGTGACCTAATACCCGCGCTTGTCCTTGATAAATTATCATCACTTGCGCTGGCATTCTTTCCCTAACTAACATCCACTGTCCGGTACGATATTGCAACAGTTGGCATTTAGCTGCAACGCTTTCTAAAGTTGTTGATGAAAGTTGAGTAAATGGCGGAGTTACAGCGAGAAATTCAACTATTTCATTTTCAGTAATACCTGGCTTCATCCCATCTGATACTCCACGCAATGGTTGACAGCTTGTCTAAAAATTTTGCATCAAAATCCAAAATCTAAAATCCAAAATCTAAAATCCAAAATCCAAAATCTAAAATCTAAAATTCTCTAATTCGGTTTTGATTTGTGTTTGTATCCAAGCTTCAAAGAGTTCATCTAGTAAATGCTGCTGCATCGCTTCATCTAACTGTGCAGGCAGAAATTGTTCTAAGCGAATAATTACATACCAATCAGCGATTAACTGAGGCTTCCAAAGTTGACCAGGTTGACTGGCAAAAAGAATCTTTTGAATTACGGGATGCGGTTGAGATAAAGGAACTGGCCCAACCACCCCTCCTGTTTGGGCTTCAGAACCTTGGGAATACTGTTGAGCAATAGTTGCAAAAGAATTCTCTTCTTCCGCAATGCGAAAATATAGCTCTTGGGCTAAACCCTCATCTTGGGTGCGAATCATGGAATAGACAACTTGGTCTAAATCTGATTTACGTTGCAGAAAATAAGACTCAAGTTTGTTTCCCCACATCTGCAATTGAAATTTGCGGATTAATATGGGACGAATTGCTACCTCATACATGATTGCTTCCGTTAGCTGATTTTTTTGCAACCATGCGGCTTGTTCCTCCAAAGAGGTGAGTTGGTAGCGTTGACGGAAATGTGCGATCGCCGAGAGTGTTTCTGCTTCTGTGCAGTTAAAGGGTGCGATCGCTTCGTCAATCAGTTTGGCACGTAGTACCTGCGGTAATAGTTGGTAACGATTCAGCAAAGACAGCAATTTTTCTGCCTGAAGAATTTCGTTCCCCGCTTGTAATGTTGGTGTTGTCATAATTTCTGACTAGCACTTTGGCATTCTAAGGTTTGGGCAGAAAACTGTACATCCCTACGCTGTTAGCGTATCTAAAACTACTAAGAGTCCTTAAACCCATCTCTTGTTCTGTTCAGGAATTTTTCATTACATCCGGATTTTTTTCAAGAAGCCTTTGTAAATTTTTTTAGTCTGAATTTATGATGGCTTCTTGAAAGCTTTAAATTATATACGCTTTTTAGAGTAATTTATTACAGCTTTACTGGGCTATACTGATTTTTTATAAAAATTTTAGTTAATTTAGCTACTAAGTATTTAATAAAAATCTCTCTGTATAGCTCATCAATAAACGCGCTAATGCTTGCAAAAATAAAATTTTGTATAAAAACTAGAAACAAAACAAATGTATAAATTATTTTTTTACTACCATGTGACGGTTTATCGACCGTCACAAAGCCAGTGTCAAAAAAGCTACGGTATCTTTTATCCTGAGGTGAAGTGACTGATGTATTACTACTTACATCTTTTCCTCTACCAACTACGGTGTCTGAATCCATCTGCCAGAACTCATACCAATTCTCTAAAATTCGGCAACACATACACCCAAACTTTCAAATCCAGAATCGGCCGAATTTTCACAAATTACCAATTGGTATCAGGCATATTTACAACACCCCTAACAGAGGAAGTCGCTGGAGAGGAAAGCCTCTCTAACAATTAGCTTAAATCTACCCAATACAAGACTTTGCAGTTTTACGCAAGCTTGTGACAGTTTTGCTTTTACACCCCTTCCAATACTTGTTGGTTAAGGGGAAAAAGGAGAATGGTTCAAGGGAAAGAAACAACCTTTCACCCTTAACCTTTAACCTTTTCCCCAACACCAATTTTGAGTTCAAAACGCTTAATTGAGTAGTATTGACACCTCTTCAGGTTTGCTTCTACCAAAAATTGCAGGCAAACTCATCTCCTGCTGAATTCATGTGAACAAATCTTTATGAGGATAGATTCATGGCAACAACAACTAGCCCAACATTTGAACAAAGAGTTTTAGAACTGACCAATGTAGAACGCATCAAGAGTGGTTTGAAACCTCTGCAAGGCAATGCAGAACTTAACTATGCTGCCGATCAATATGCAGAATCGATGGCAAAGAACAATTTCTTTAGTCATACCGGGCTAGATGGTTCGCAAGCCTGGGATAGAGCCAAAAAAGTTGGCTTTGAAGCCCAAACAATGGGAGAGAATATAGCCAAAGGACAAAGAACACCAGAAGAAGTTGTAGCAGCTTGGATGAAAAGTCCGGGACACCGAGCAAATATTCTTAATCCCAGCTTTACTCAACTCGGTGTTGGTTTTCAAGACAACTATTGGGTGCAAAACTTTGGTAGCAATGATCGAAACCCTGCAAGTTATATTCCAGGTTCAGGTTCTCAAGCAAATCCTACACCAACACCCACTCCCACACCAACCCCAACACCTACCATCGGTAAAGAAATCAAGGGTGGAGACAGTAACGATGTCTTAAATGGTACTGCAGCTAATGATGTGATTTGGGGTGGTAAAGGTAACGATACCCTAAATGGCGGTAACGGTAGCGATCGCTTAATTGGTGGAATCGGCAGAGATAAATTAACTGGTGGTACTGGTGGCGATACCTTTGTTTATCAAAGTCTGCAAGACAGAGGAGACACCATTACTGATTTTTCTGTTAGCGAAGATAAAATAGACCTGCGCCAAATTTTCAGCGGTCAAGCTTACAACAGCAGCAATAAATTCAGTGATTTCATCAAATTCCAACAATATGGATCTAATACTATTGTTGGCATTGACGTAGATGGAAACACAAAACCTGGCGGGTTTCAGGGCTTTGTTCTCTTAGAAAAAGTCAACGCCTCTAATTTAACCGCTAAGAACTTTATCGTCTAATTCTTCAAGTTCCTCCGCTCCACTTTGCAGAACAGGGCGCAATTATTGCGCCCTTACTTAATTTGCCAAGAGTCAAGAGTCAACGGTCAAAGGTTAAAAGTTATTTCTTCCTTTCACCCATTCCCCCTTCCCCATTCCCCATTCCCCCTTCCCCATTCCCCATTCCCCCTTCCCCATTCCCCATTCCCCCTTCCCCATTCCCCATTCCCCATTCCTCACTTAGCACCACTATTCAACCTATTCCAACCATTCACCACCAGCACCAAGTTTTGTGGTAATTTATTTTGTGAAATATCGCTATATCTCACTGTTCCCTCTCGGCTAGTCAGGGTAAAGGTAATATAATCAGCCGCACCTTGAGCTACTGGATAACTCAAATTTTTAAATTCACTAAATTTTGCGCTTTCTAATAATCTGAGAAATTGTTTTACCTGTTGGGTAGAAACGCGGCGAACGCTACGTTCCGAATCATTAGCATCACCAATTCTGACTCGAATCAAGCTACCGTCATTGAGTAGAACAGTTTCATAAGTTCTCCCAGTAAAGCCACCGCTAGAAATTTGCCGAAATACAACATTCTGATCTAAAGGTGGTGGTAACTCACTTGCAGGAATTGGAACTGCGCCGCCTGTATTGTTATTAGAAATAGGACTATTCCGCAGCCGATTCCAAGCTTTGATTACATTCCGTAAATTTTTTGGTAATTGGTCTTGAGAAATATTGTTGTACTTGACGGTTCCTTCTTGGCTGCTGAGAGTGTAAGTAATGTAATCAGCTGCACCAATAGGCGCTGGATAACTTAAATTTTTGAATTCACTAAATTTTGCAGTTGTTAGTAATTGTTGGAACTGTTGTACTCTGACAAGAGAAACGCGGCGTACTTTCCGTTCCGAATCGTTAGCATCGCCAACTCTCACTTGAATCAAGCTACCATCATTGAGTAAAACAGTTTCATAAGTTCTCCCAGCAATACCACCACTAGAAATTTGTCGAAATACAACATTTTGCTCTAAACGTGGCGGTAATTCATTATCAGGAATAGTTACTGGTTGAAGGATACCAGTATTACCATTTCCTCCAGCAATTTGGCTGGCTTTTTCATTAAATCTAACTACGGAACCTACTTGATTAGTGTGATAAACCCATTTTCTTTGGTTATTAGATACGACAACTCGCCAACCTGGAACTAAAGCTTGAGTACAGATTTCATCAGGTTGAGGTAGTTCTAAGCAACCATTACGCCAAGTCCGTTGGCTCGATTCCACAACTTCTAGTTTTTGGCTTGAAACTACACCCCTCCGGGATAAATCTTGTAGCACCGCATTCACTACTGAACGTGGTAAGCTGTTTGGTCTAGCATTGCCTTTAATAGCTTCCTTTGTGGTTGCTGCTGACAAATTAACAGCCGCCGCACTACTAGTTTTAATGAATGTTAACCCGCTACCTACAGATAAAATTCCTGTTAAAACTAAGGCAGTGAAAATCCGTGCTTGATTTGCGGTACGAGACGCACCCAAAATATTTTTCATACTAAAGTAATAATTAGTTATTAGTAGAATAATTTTTAGCGAGCAGTCTCATTAAAATTCATGAGACTGATCACTAGTCTGCAACTATAGGATTCCTAGTTGATTTTTGCAATCCCTTTAGTCTGGACATTGGCACTGTATCTAGATTTTTGTGGGTATTACTCACCCTAAACTATTTGAAATTAAACAAGCGTCTATCTTCTGAAGCAGATGTGAAGATAGACGCTGATAAGTTTATTATTTGTTCCTGAATTTTTACAGCAAGATTTTTACCAGGTCAACCCAACCCAAATTTATGTAGTTCAGCTGAGCGGCCTTAGCAATATCATACACTCAGCTTTACTAGATATGAAATTTAAAATTATCAAGAGCATTAAGCACTGAATAGTTGCTGATTGTCTGGCGTATTCAATTGAATATGAACAGTTGCCCAGTCGTGGAGATTATTGATATAGACTGAGATGGAAATTGACATTGCGGGGAAAAAATGCATTAAGCACTGAGAGCAGTTTGCTCGACAAGTTGGCTGTTAGGCATATCAAATCTAATGGTACTAGCTGCCCAATCTTTTAAATCAGGTGCTAGCCATACTAGTTTCCGGAGGATTTCATCATTTACCCATAAAACTAAGGGGCAATGAAATTGTTTGCGGAACTCATCTCGCATGAGATTTGTACTCACGATGAGTTCATTAATATCTACTACAGATTCTAAACCGCGTACCATTAAAACATCAGGTTGGGCAACACCCAGTGTAGTTGAAATAGTGGTATACAGTGTCTCTGCCCCAGGCGGGAGGATGATCTCTTGGATCTGCACTGAGGAGAATTCTGTTAATAGATTTAGTACTTGTTGTTGTCTATTAGCTGAATTACAAGATGCCAAAATTAATGAAAAAGCACCAGCAGAAACCATCATGGCTCTTGCAAGCCTTTTGGTGGCCGCAATGGTATTTCCCATACCATCTTGTGAATTACTGAAGCTACCCATTAGTAAACCCTGCCTTTGGTCTTTAAAAGTATTAAAAGTACCTTAGCCATTTCAGTTTAAATTGTTGATCAACTTAAGAGCCAAGGTATTTCTGGGTAAAAATTGATAACAATTTATTTGATGACCTATAGTAATCCTACGCAAGATTATCAATTAGAGTATGCAGTGCATGACCCCACATTTACGAAAAAATAATGCGGTCATAGGTATTATAAGTAACAACAAGTAGTAGTGCCGAATATAGAAAAGTGTGGTGTATAAACGCTGGAAAGTCTGTGCCGCAAGGGATTAGGGGCATGAGGGGGCTGAGGAGATTGAGGTACAGAATAGAGCAGGGAACTAAAAGGAAACCAGTAATACAAAAGAACTAGTAACAAATAACAAAATAACAAATAACAAATAATAAATAACAAAAGAGCAACATCTATCCAGGTATTCTAGTCATGGTTTATGTTATGAGTTGCCTGTAACAAATGTTCAAAAAACTGGGAAAGTGGGTAGTGAATATTGGTAAATGGAATATTTGGCATCAGAGAAAACAGGCATTATTTGCCATGATAGTTACCCTCAGCATGGTAGCTACAATGATGCTGTCGTTCCCCTTAAATGCTCAAAATCCGCCAGTGCGATCGCTCGCTACGGAATTAAGAGGTGTATGGTTAACCAATATTGACAGTGATGTGCTATTTGAGCGCGATCGCCTAAAAAAATCTTTACAACGGTTGAGCGAATTAAATTTTAATACCGTATACCCAACAGTTTGGAATTGGGGGTATACATTATATCCCAGTAAAGTCGCCGCCAAAGCAACTGGGCGATCGCTCGACCCCACACCAGGCTTACAAGGGCGAGATATGCTCAAAGAAGTTGTAGAAGAAGGGCATAAACAAGGTTTAACAGTTATTCCCTGGTTTGAATTTGGCTTTATGGCTCCTGCTGATTCTCAATTAGCCAAACTTCATCCCCAATGGCTCACGAATCGCAGTAACGGTACGCGCATTGTCAAAGAAGGGACTCATGACCGAGTTTGGCTGAGTCCTTTTCGACCAGACGTACAGCAATTTATGCAAGATTTAATAGTTGAAATCGTTAAAAATTACAATATCGACGGCATTCAATTTGATGACCACTTTGGTTTGCCCTCAGAATTAGGCTACGATCCTTACACAGTAGCGCTCTATAGAAAAGAACATGGCGGACGTGCGCCTTCTAAGGACTTTAAAGATCCAGAGTGGGTGGCTTGGAGAGCGAATAAAATTACCGACTATATGAAACGGGTATTTACAGCCATAAAAGCAGCTAAAAAAGACTGTATAGTATCCGTCGCGCCTAATCCCCAACGTTTTTCTTATGATTTCTTTTTAGCAGACTGGCAGAAATGGGAACGCCTGGGATTGGTAGAAGATTTAGTCTTACAAATCTACCGTGACGACTTGAGTGTTTTTATTAGCGAATTAGAATACCCCGAAGTCAAAGCCGCACGCAGCCATATTCCCGTGAGTATTGGCATTTTATCTGGGCTAAAAGGCAGATCTATACCCATGCAACAGATTCAAACCCAAGTACAAAAAGTACGCGATCGCAATTTTGCCGGGGTATCATTCTTTTTCTATGAAACTCTTTGGAACATGAGTAAAGAAAAACCTTTAGACCGCCAAACCAGCTTCGGACAAATTTTCCCAACACGCACAGGATACCCGAATCTGTTAACAGGCTGGAAACCTTAGAGTTAATTTTCCTAACATTAAGCTCATCCCATACCCTTATAAGGGTATGGGATTTTATGTTGACTGTTGACGGTTAACAGTCATCAGTCAACAGTTAACGGTTAACTAGCTTGCTGTCCAAACCGTCTTTGTAATTCCGCTTCTGCTTCCTCAATTGTCATTGGCACATGATTTGAAGATTGGGCACGCCTCCTGTCGATGTAAACATGAAATGCTTCATCATCGTTGCGATGTTCCAAAATATAAACCCTTAACTGCTCTAGAGGCATTTGTTGAAAGTTAGGTTCTGTCATAACCAAAGAATTTCTCCGGTTGGTGTTACCTCAGCTTCTATGGAATTATCTGCCAAGATATATACATTTCTGGTACGTTCGTCCAATCTCACCAGGTCTATTCTTTTATAAACCCTAGTAAGTTGAGCGCACACCCGAATTGCGGATATTGCTTGTTTGGGTGTAGGCTCCATACACTTCCTTGATTATCTGTAGATTAACACCTCTTTACCTGAGTTTAGTGCCATTCGACTCAGTGTACTATCCTATGCCTAAACGCCCAGCCAAAGCGGGGGTTAAGGGCAAGAGGGTGCTAATCATCAAAAAGAGTGCTAAAAGACCTAAACCGGCTCTGGCATCATCAGGTTCGCTAATTTCATTCAGGCTGGGGCGTTCTAAATCCCGTTGTAAGAACAGAATTAAAATTGCCCAGTACATCGCTAAAGGATTAGCCAAGGATACTATACCCAGCAAAATTAAGGTTGCCAAGCTAGCTCTACCTGCGGTTTTGCGTCCATAAATTGCTTGCACTATGCGTCCGCCATCTAATTGTCCGGCTGGCATTAAGTTTAAAGCGGTGATCACTAACCCCAGCCAACCAATCACTACCAAAGGATGCACATCTACCAAAGGTGACTGTAAAGCCGAACCGAGGACAACTCGCGCCAAGCTACCTACTAAAATTGAGCCTTGGAAAAACTGATTTGGCACTTGGAATAAACTGCCTTGGTGAGATAGCAATAAACCAGCAATCAGCATTAACAAAGAAACAATTCCGCCAGCCGCAGGCCCTGCTAAGGAAATATCAAATAGTACCGTGCGGTTGGGTAATAAGGACTCAAACCGCGTAATCGCTCCAAAAGAGCCAATTTGCACAGCCGGGAGAAAGAAAGGCCAGCTAAGACGCACATTGTAACGTTGCGCCATTACCCAGTGACCAATTTCATGGGCTACCAAAATTGTTAATAGACCGATACCGATAGGTAAGGTTTCTGGTAGGCGTTGTAGTTGTCCAAATAAGTCAAAATTCAGCAGTATTCCCGCCGCTTCTAAACTAGTAGCAACTGTAGCCAGGAATAAGATGACAGCAAAAGACTTTTGCGCCAACGTCGTGGGACGCGGATCATTACGGCTAGGCAAAACGATCACCACAGGCCTGCCATCGGTATTCTCTACCAAAAATAAACGATAGCGATCGCCTATTCTTTCTTGCAAACTTTTACTCAGGCGATTGTGAACTTCCTGCGCTTCTCCCCGCAAATTACCTTTAAAAATTGCTCCTTCCTGGTAGGCGATGGTTTCTGTGGCAAAAAATGTGTCAATCCCAAAAATGCCCTTAATGGCGTTTAAATCATCTTCGGGAATTGTGAGTAGTTCAACTTTCAGTTCCGCAACACCTGCGGGAGGCTGGGAATTTTCTGTGGTATTGACTTCCGATGAAGCCTCAGCCGCCAGCCTTTGATTTGCCTTTTGTTTGAGTAGAGCATCTTGTCCAGCTGCGCGCAACTGCTTCCCTAAATAGATATACAATCCAGCAGAAGCCACCACCAAGAACAATATACCCACTATGTTGATGTATATTCCTGCTGCAAACAAACCAAAAAACAACAGCCACGGAGCCATCAACACCACCGACTGTAACCAGGCAAAGATTCCCAGTTTACCAAAAGGTCTGGCGCGATAAAAGCCCCAACCTAAGATGGCGAAAGCTACCAGCACAATTGTCGCAACGATAGAAGTTTCCGATAAAGTAAACATCTCCAAACCTTTGCTTTTGAGACCGAGCTGAGTAACAGTCCGGTATTGCAGATACATTAATTAATCTATAACGCCGCCTGTTCCCGGAGTAAGGGATAAATGCAGTTTCTTTCTTTTTCCCTACTCCCAGTTCCCCTGCTACTTCCGAAACCCCCTGATAATAAAATCAGGTGTTATCTCTCTATGCTATGTATTTAACTTGGTTGGACAACAATAGTTGGCTGATTGAAATCGCAGGTAAAAGCATCCTACTTGACCCCTGGCTAGTTGGTTCCTTAACTTTCGGTAATGTAGATTGGTTTTTTAAAGGCTCTCTATCTCAACAACGCCCAATACCAGAAAATATTGACCTGATTCTACTTTCTCAGGGTTTGCCAGATCATGCTCATCCGCCTACACTCCAGCAGCTTGACCGCAAAATTCCCGTTGTGGCTTCGCCTAGTGCAGCTAAAGTAGTGCAGGGTTTGGGTTACAGCTTTGTAACGGTCTTAACTCACGGTGAAGCCTTTACATTAAATCATCAAGTAGAAATTAAAGCTGTTCCTGGCTCGGTTGTGGGGCCGAATGCAGTCGAAAATGGTTATCTCCTCAAGGAGTTGGAAAGTGGTTTTACCCTGTATTATGAGCCACATGGTACTCATTCCCCCCAATTAAAACAGGCTGCACCAGTAGATGTGATCATTACGCCGATTGTTGACTTAACACTACCTTTAGTGGGGCCCATTATCAAAGGGACAAACGGTGCTTTAGAAGTAGCCAAGTGGTTACAACCGCAGGTAATGCTACCTACAGCCGCAGGCAAAAATGTCATCTTTGAAGGCTTGATACCTAAATTTCTTCAAGCTGTCGGCAGTGTGGCAGAATTTCGTTCGTTACTCACCAAGAACAATCTCACCACACAAGTAATTGAAGCATTACCAGGCGATCGCATTCAATTGCAATTACACAAACGCACTGTAGCTATTTAACTTTTTTGCCAAATCCACTGGGAAGTTTTGCGGCTTTCACAGTGGTTTTATTCGCCACATCCTTAATCATTTGAATATGCTTCGGGAGTAAATCAGCCAAATCGTAACGTTCGAGTACGTTTTTGCGGGCATTTGCTCGAATTTGCGCCATTTTATTTGGATGATCTAATACTTCATCAATGCGGTCAGCTATTTTTTGTGGTGAGAAGAAATCAACTAGCAAACCGTTTTTCCCATCTTTGATAATTTCCGTCACAGGCCCGGTATCAGAACCTAAAACTAAGCATCCTGTGGACATCGCCTCAATCATTGACCAAGAAAGTACAAACGGTCTGGTTAAATAAACATGGACAGATGATGCTTGAATCACTTGTAAATATTGGGCATAAGGCAAAGCGCCTGTAAAGTGAACCCGTGATAAATCTAGGGGTACTTTTTTCAACATCAGCTCTTTGTAAGTCATACCATCCGGTAAAGCTTTGCCATAGCAAACTCTATCTGAGCCAACAATTACCACATGGCAATTCGGTCTTCGTTCCTGAACATAGGCAATAGTTTCCATAAACTGCGGAAAACCGCGATATGGTTCCATCCCCCGTCCTACATAGGTGACAATTTCATCAACACCTGAGAGGTCAAGATTAGGTAGTACCAATTTAGCGTTGGGGTTGGGTTTAAAAAATTCTGTATCTACTCCATCATGGAGTACAGAAATTTTGCTGTGAAATTCTGGGGGAAACTGGGATCTTTGCCAATAGGTTGGTGACAATCCGCGATCGCAAGTATATAAGTCAATTAATATCGGTGAATTTTTTACCCGAATTCGCGCTACATCATCAACGCTGAGTGGCTCTGTGGGGTCAAAATCTGCATCTGAGCCATGAGCATGGTAAAACCACTCAAAATAACAGATGAGTGGTGTATCGGGAAACGCATCCTTCATAAATAAAGTCGGCCCCCAGCCAGAATGACCGCAAATTACATCCGGTACAAAATCTTGTGCTTTGAGTTGTTCCGCCAGTTTATATACGGCTTGTCCATGCAAAACAGCATTCTCTAGAGATTGCACATAATGATGAGTTGTAGGATGAGCATTGCGGTTGGGTTCAAAAACCGCCTTATGGATACCCGGTAGAGTCACATCTCGATTTTTTGTCCCAAAGACAACTGTATTTTTGGGGTCTTTAGCGAGAGTTAGCGCTATATGGCGGTACTGCGCCGGAAAGTTGTTATGGAGAAAGAGAAATCGCATTTTGGGAATGGGGACTGGGGAATGGGGAATGGGGAACTCGGGGCCCCCTCTGGGGATAAGGGGTAATGGGGACTGGGGACTGGGGACTGGGGACTGGGGACTGGGGACTGGGGAACTCGGGGCCCCCACGACCGCAGGGAGTGGGGATTAGGGGTAATGGGGACTGGAGATAAATAACTTTTGACCCTTGACCTTTGACCAATGACAAATGACAAATGACAAATGACCAATAACCAATGACAAACTAACTAATAATTAGCCGTACAGGTTTGTTTTGGAGTTGGGGAGTAATCAATTTGACTCGTTCAACTACAGAAATCATGTACTCGTAATCTGGGATTTTGCCATTGGGGACATACCCAACTTCTTGCGCTAATACTGAAGGAAACTCGCTCATGGCTTTGCGGATGTATTCTTGGCGGTTGCGTTCCACATTGGGGCCAATCAAAACTACACCAGGTGGTACGTAATGCGGGTCTGTGTAGAGTACGCGAAAATCAGTTTGTTGTAATTGTGATTTATAGAGATTAAATTCCGCAATTGAAAGCGCACCAGCTGTAGCCTTACCTATAGCTACCCATTCCATGACGGTTTGGGGTGTAGGTGCAGAAACTACCTCAGCCAGTATCAATCCATAAAGATTAAATAGGGGGAAATAATATCCTGTGGCTGAACCCTGCTGACCTAAAGCTACTGTTTGACCTTGTAGCTGTTTCAACTCAGTGATGGGGCTATCTTTGCGAACGATAAAAATCGAGCGCAAATTACTCACACCGACTAAAGGAAATAATGGCAAGTATTGATAACGTGCGATCGCAATTGCTGCTAACCCTGGTGGTGCAAATACTAAAGACCATGCACGGGATTCCAATCGCTCAATAGCTTTATTTTCATTAAAAGCAGGCTCTAGCTTAACGTGTGATTTGGTTTTTTCAGCTAAGTAGCGATTAAATTTTGCGAATTGGTTAATTATTTCTTCACCGCCACCGTAGCTAATACTACCTACTGTTAATGAACCAGAAGGCTGCTGTTTTGATTGACATCCTTTGACTGCCAAAAACAGCATTTCTAACAGAAAAATTCGACGATATAATTTACCAGACATTACTAATTTTGTTTATCAAGAAGTATTTTGATTTTTGGCTAAATTGCTCTATATTTAGCCATATACTACTTTAAATTAATATTTGTTTACTTTTGAAGTATCTGTTATAAACCAGTTATAAGTAAATTTAGAAGTAAGAATTAGCGACTTTTTCTTTAGGTGCTAATCTGTAAAATTTTGTATAGAAACAATAATTATGCTTGACAAAATTAAAAACTTAAAAATCGGTACTAAGTTTAATTTGCTGTTGATTATCGTTTTTATCATTAGCATTGTAGTCAGTGGCACTGCATTATCAAGTGTACTGCAGCGGAGAGCGCAGAACGAAGTGACTGATAAGGCACTAATTCTCATTAAAACTATGACTTCAGTGAGAAAATACACACAGGATCGTGTTAATCCCTTACTAGCGCCTCGCCTGGAGACTGAACCAGTATTTATCTCAGAAACAATTCCAGCTTTTTCAGCAACGGAAGTATTTGAAAATTTGCGTAAAAATGAAGAATATAAAAATTTCCTTTATAAAGAAGCTACTCTGAACCCTACTAATTTACGCGATAAAGCCGATCCTTTTGAAGCTCAAATTGTGGAGCGATTCCGTAACAATCCTAAACTACAAGAAATTTCAGATTTTCGAGAGTTTCCTGAAGGGACAGTATTTTATATTGCGCGGCCTTTAGCTGTAAGCCAACAAACTTGTCTGCGATGCCATTCTACTCCCGATCAAGCTCCTAAAAGCCAATTGGCTACTTATGGTTCGACTAATGGTTTTAACTGGAAACTGAATGAGATTGTAGCTGCTCAAATTATTTCCGTCCCTTCAGAAGAGGTTTTTAATAATGCTCAAAAAACTTGGGTTTTGCTGATGGGGCTATTAATTGTTATCTTTGCTGTGGTTATTGTGCTCATCAACTTTTTAATCAAAAAAACTGTAATTGAGCGGATTAGAAGAATAGAAAGAATCGCTCAAAAAGTCAGTACAGGTGACATGGAATCTAATTTTAATGAAGATTATAAAGATGAAATTGGTGGATTAGCAGCAGCTTTTAACCGCATGAAATATAGTTTAAAAATAGCTATGGATATGCTAAATCAACAAGGACAGTAACCAAGTAAATTGTTCAAAATTAACAAAATAAACGCTGCTGGAATTCCAACGATTTTTTACTGTCGGGAATTTGTGCAGATAAAAGATTTACCAGTTCTAAAGGTGTAATATTTGGCGAAGATTTTATCGCTTTCTGCACAAGAAAAGAACCCATTGGCCCAATTAAATTTACTAATTCTTGCTCGCATTTACGGACAAAACTATCGCTAATGGTTGGTGTGGAGGTCTGAGGTGAATTCTTCGGCTGAGATTGAGATTTATTAGTAGTTTGTCTCAGAATTAATCGAGACTTCTCTTCAAATTCAGTTTTCTGCTCTCCCGCAAGATGCTGGGTTAAATTATCAATTACTTCTTGGTAGCTATTTGCTGATGCAGCGATTTTCCTTAATAAAGTTGGTGCGAGAGGCCCAACAAGCCCCAATAGCATATCTTCTAGATGCTTGTGCTGTTCGGGAGTCAGAACTGAAGCTGTTGGCTGCTCAAATGTATTTTGTGTATTTTGTGATGAGAAAATTTGCGGTAGCTGAATCGCAGATAACGGCGGTTGCGTGAATTGATTTTCAATCTCTGTATCACTATTAATCTCGAGATTGCGTAACGCTTCTAAAACCTCGGCAGCAGATTGATAGCGTTCTTTAAAATGGTATAACACCATCTTAGATAACACGGTTGCTAAACCAGGGCTGACGTTAGCTTGATTTTCCCAAAGAATTTCTCCAGTGTTGGGATCTTCCTGAAGTTGTCTCGGATGCGAGCCAGTCAAAGCTTGAATACCAATAATTCCCAAAGAATAAATATCACTATTAGGACGGGGTTTACCTTGTCCCTGTTCTGTAGCCATATATCCAGGGGTACCAATGGCAATTGTAGTTTCTACATGTCCTGTAATTGCTGTTCGTAATTGAGTTTGAATTTGCTTAACTGCGCCAAAGTCAATTAATACTAATTTAGAATCAGTTTGCCGTCTGATAATATTATCCGGCTTGATATCTCGATGAATAACTTGGTGCCCATGAACAAAATCTAAGATACTCAAGATTTGTTGCAGAAGTTGAACAACTTGCTCTTCTGTCCAACGTCTACCAGGTAGCAGTTCTGCTTTCAAAGAATATCCCTCAATGAATTCTTGCACCAAAAAGAACTCTTGATTTTCTTCAAAGTAAGCTAAAAGCCGAGGTATTTGGTCATGATAACCCAGTTTTTCCAGGGTTTCTGCTTCGCTGGTAAATAACCGTCTGGCGGTGGTGAGGAATTCCGGATTTTGGGTAAAAGGTTTCAAATGCTTGACAACGCACCTGGGTGAACCTGGCCGATGAGTGTCTTGTGCAATATAAGTTTGACCGAATCCTCCTCCTCCGAGAACTTGGAGGACTTGATAGCGTCCGTCTAGTAAATTTCCTAACATAGTATGACTTGTCTAAGTCCTCACCTTAATCTTGACATAAGTACCACCTTAGGCAGCTCCTATTGAGCAAGAAGCCCCAGACTTGTATCGCTACTAAGTCAGTCAACAATCAAAATGCCAATTTTGTGGGCTTTTAACCTTTTTTAGTTAGTTTTGTGATTTGTTTGCAATGGTGATAGTTACGCAAAGTAGAAAAAACTATTCAATCACAAAACTGCTAAAGTCGGCTGTACATAGCTTTTTGCTTGCTGTTTACTTGTACTAGCCTTTTTTTGAGTTTTCCCATGACGCGCATCCATACTATGACCACAGACAAACACAAGCTGCCAGATGCAACGTCCATCTCCATCATGGTAACCTCAAAAATTTTAGAGTGCGATCGCGTATTTTCTGCAAATGCATCACTTTCAATCTGATTTTGTGCTGGATATATGAAAATACTCAGTTAGGTTAATAAATATTATCTTATCTTGTAAATACAATCAATTATTAGCTTATTCACTAAAATCAATATTAGTTCGCGCTGCAAATGAACTAAATTGCCAGTACCATGAAGTGTAGTTATTTTCTTTCCAGAAGAATATTGAAAAGTTGTGATATCTCATTAATAATTATAATTATGGTCTATATAAGCTCAGATATTGTCTGGAATTTTAGCTAAAAATTAATTGATTGATTATCTAGAACCAGACTTTTGCAATGTTTTTCTTAAGTAATGCATCTAATTATTAATTCATAAATCTTATAAAAATATTGCTGTATTAAATTTTCTGAGTAATGACTGGGGTCTCTCTACAATACCTAAAAAATAATTCTGATTTTACTAATTTTTGATAGCTGAAAAGCTAGCTTTACCCTATCCACTCTTAAAAATTAAATTTATTTATCTGCGACCTCTATCAATAAAGGGGTTTATTTAGAACTAAGCATTGCTCCTCGGCAATCCGCTAGTTACAATGGTAAAGAACAGCTACATAGGAATATCTTTAAGGGAAAAATACTCACTATGATTGCAAATGCTTGGAGGTTGAAGTAATCACAACACTGAGCAGTATTCTTGATGGCAACTGAAGAAGCTGGTTTACCAAATACTATTAAACTTTAACCAATTATCTGAAAAAAAGAGTATCTTATTGTACAAAAATCAATTACTAGTATAAGTTTTCGTAAATAAAGCTACAATTTTCAATATGCATAAGCCGCGATATATGACAATTTTTACTTTTGCGTTTTGACTGCACAGTGTTACTAGTTTGATACCAAAATATTTCTGATATTGGTTAACCAAACGCTTCTATAATTAGCATTCTAGAAATTAGCTTGCTATATTGTACTAAATAACTATTCTGGTGAGGTGGGGAAAGCTGTGCGGGATGATTTACAAGGGTTGGAGATTAGTCCGAGAGATCTACAAAACCTGACTAATCTGCCTGTTAAAGATGAACTCATAAATATCATTAATCCTCTGGGACGCTTTGCCAAGCAAGTTATAGAAAAAATTAAAGGCACCGAAGGCGCAACTGTAGTTTTTATTAGTTTTTCTATTTTGGTTGGTTGCTATCTAATATTCGATTTTATTATTAGATTATTTGACCTATGGCTGACAGCACCTTCTTGGTTAGTGTTTATTGTCTTGGGTTTTTGGGCAGGAGGAATTACACAATTAGTTTTATATCTTGTGTGGAAAAGACGAGCTAAGTTCCTCAAAGCAAATATGACAAATTCTTTGCGGATTCTCTTAAATGATGTTGATAGATACAATGCCATTATTAAAGCTATAGATATTAATGACCAAATAGAAGATGCTGGTAATCCAGAGGTAACCATTTATCAACGACATAGAGTTATTGAAGCTTTAAAACTCACCAAGTCTGATTTAGTACGTGCGCTCAAAACAGAAAAGATTTTGAGAGAAAATAAAAATTTTATTCTCAAAAATAGCGAGCTTTTTGTAAATAATTTAGCCACTTTAACAGCCATGCAAGTAAATGAACAAGCTACTGAACATGGAAGATTACTCAATGAAGCGTTGCAAATTGCTTTAGATGTGCAACACGAAATGAAAAGGTTACAAAATCAGTCGGAAGGTTAATAAGGTTTGGTAATTGGTAATTGGTAATTGGTAATTGGTAATTGGTAATTGGTAATGGGAATTTCTCTCCTTGTCTCCTTTATCCCCCAGTCCCCAGTCCCCATTACCCCTTATCCCCAGAGGGGGCCCCGAGTTCCCTAGTCCCCAGTCCCCAGTCCCCAGTCCCCAGTCCCCAATCCCCAGTCTCCAGTCTCCAGTCCCCAGCTTTTTTAACCAAACGCACCATAGCGGCGATTCCCGTTTTAACATAAAGATGTGTTAAGTAAGCGATCGCCTATCGGCATGGACTGGAAAGAAATTCAAGGTAACTGGGTACTCGTCCCCCGCAATCCCATCGGTATCATCCATTTCCTCGGAGGTGCATTTGTCGCTACTGCACCTCATTTAACTTACCGTTGGGTACTAGAACAACTGGCAGAAAAAGGGTATGTTGTCATTGCTACACCTTTTGTTAATACTTTAGATCATATTGCGATCGCAAATTCTGTACTGCTCAACTTTGAACGAGCCTTAGAACGTCTTCGCGATTCTTCATCTTTACGCAAGCTGTATCTTCCTATCTATGGAATTGGACACAGCATGGGCTGCAAACTCCACTTGTTAATTGGTAGCGTTTTGGGTGCCGAACGTGCAGGTAACATTCTGATATCTTTTAATAATTACGCTGCTAAAGATGCGATTCCTTTAGTGGAACAATTGAATTCTGCTTTAGCAATTGAGTTTACCCCCACTCCTCTAGAAACAAATAAGCTGGTGCAAGAACGCTACAATGTGCGTCGCAACTTACTGATAAAATTTAGTAATGACACCCTTGACCAATCAGCAGTATTAAGCAAAATATTACAAGAACGCTTTGTGGAGATGGTAACGGTACAAACCTTGCCAGGAACTCATACTACACCCTTAGGCCAAGATTTGAAATGGCAAACAGGAGCATCTTTCACGCCTTTGGATGCTCTAGGGCAATGGTTTAAGCAAGAAGCATACCGTGATTTGAATCAACTCAAAAATGCTATGCTTTTGTGGCTAAATCCTCTTTCGCCGCCATAATCTTTTATGGCTGTTAAAAGAGAATGAACCCTAACTTTATGAATTATTGAGTGCTGTTAGGGGTCTGAGTCAATACAGTTCGGTTAAGGGGAAAAGGGAAAAAGGATTGAATTCACCCTTACCCTTTTCCCAGTTCCTGATTACAAAAATTATTTAGGAATTATATACAACTCATATTTAATTTTTGAAATCAACTCTATGTCCTTTTTGCTTATTACCTTTCTGTGCAAGTGATTTGAGCAACCATACATAATTGCTATAGCAATTACTAACTAGTGCTTCTTGCTGTTTATGTTTAAAATACTAGTAATTGACGATGACTATTCAATAGTAACCTTCCTCAAAAGAATGTTACAAAAGCAAGGGTATGAGGTAGTCACGGCTAGTAATGGTGAGGAAGGAATTACCAAAGTACTAACTTTTCATCCGGCATTAATTATTTGTGATTGGATTATGCCCGGGTTGAATGGTTTAGAAGTATGCCATCGAATTAAAACAGATCCCAAGCTATCTACTATCTTTTTTATTCTCTTAACTTCCTTAGATTCAGTTGCCGATCGCGTCAAGGGTTTGGATGCTGGAGCCGATGATTTTATCTCTAAACCTATTGAGCAATATGAATTACTAGCAAGGGTAAGAGCCGGATTACGATTACATATATTGAGTCGCGATTTGCAAACTCAAAAGCAGTTACTAGAAGCAGAGTTAGCAGAAGCAGCAGAATATGTGCGATCGCTTCTACCGCTACCACTAACGGAACCACTCAGTATTAATTCCCGCTTCATTCCTTCACGACAACTCGGCGGTGATTGTTTTGATTACTACTGGCTTGACTCTGAGTCTTTAGCAATTTACCTATTAGATACAGCCGGACATGGATTGAAAGCTACCCTCCCCTCAATTTCTGTACTCAATTTGCTGCGATCGCGCGCTCTTGGTAACCTGAATTACTACCAACCCAGCCATGTACTTAAAGCGCTCAATGAGACGTTCCAAATCAATGAGCAAAACGATAAATACTTTACTATTTGGTATGGAGTATACAACAGAGTTAAGCGACAGTTAATTTATGCAACTGCTGGACATCCACCAGCAATATTAGTATCTGGTAAATCTGTAAAGAATACTGAAGTTCAACTTTTGAGAACCCCTGGTATGCCAATTGGAATGTTTCCCGAGGCAAAATATATTGATGGGTTTTGCAATGTTGAAGCCTACAGTAATCTTTATATTTTTAGTGATGGTGCTTACGAAATTACTAAACCAGATGGTAAACTTTGGAGTTTAGATGCATTTATTCAGCTCATTATTAGCTTACGCAATAATGTTGAATCTCCTCTTGGAGAATTATTAAATTACCTCATGGCTTTGCATTCCCAAGAATCTTTTGAGGATGATTTATCTATTATTGAAGTAAATTTTGATTAATTTTTAGCCAGTAAAGTTTGATGAAATTCAGCCTGATTAGGAAAGATTTCAAACACTTGATCCATACTTGTCAATTCAAATAATATTCTTACTTGTTCATTAAGCGAGCAAATAGCAAGCTTGCTATCTGAGGCTCTCAGGGTTTTAAAAGCTAATACTAAAGTGCCTAAACCAGAACTATCCATAAATGTGACATCTTGAAAATCAACTAATATTGTTTTTGCACCCTTTTCTATTAATTGATTAAGACTTTGGCGCAAATCTTGAGATGTTGCTGAGTTAATAACACCACTAAGTTTAACCACTTCTACACCTGGTTTAAGCATGATATTTTTATCCTTGATTTTTGTAAAGAAAAGCATTTGTTATTGTATATTATTATATAATTTTAAGTCATTTCATAACCTTTAAGACTGATTAATGGCTATCAATTATCAATGATGGCTATCAGTAAAATCTGAATCTATAACTACAAATTATCAAAAAAACAATAACTACTCGTCATGAGCTGCATACAACACCCCCCAAATCTTAGCAGCCGGGGTCAAGGGTAGATTGTTTCTATATTTTATATTTCCCAAAATTAGCAATTTATTTCATAGGTTATCTGAAATTTTACAGATCTACTTGCTTGATTCTCTATCAAATAATCTAGTTTCATGCAGTTAAAGAAAAATATACTAAGGTAAAACTTAAGTTAACCTATTGTTAACCTTTTGCCCATAGCTAACAGACTCAGCTAATATTCTCTTGTCAAATAGGGCTAACTTTCGCCCTATATAACAGCTTTTCACCTTGTCGGTAACCAATGTAACGCACCTTGACTAGTTCACCAGCTTGTGAACTACCATCCATTAATTGGTGCCACTGAGGATCGTAAGGTACTTCTTCATCTACAGATGCGATCGCTTCTATTCCCCAAAGTTGTAATAATTTTTCTAATGGCTTTTGCACCAATGGTACAACTTTAATGGCTGCTAGCTGCTGATTCTCCTTTGCTTTCTGTGCTGCTGTCGGCCATTGCAGTAGCAAAGGTTCCAAGATTTGCAAACTCGTCTGCTGAAACTCTTGCTGCAATAACTCTCGCTGCTGTAATAGCGCTAGTTGCGATCGCTCATATTCTCTTCTTAAATTGTCATTTTCTTGTAATAAATTTTGTTGATTATTTTTCAGTGCTGAGTGCTGAGTGCTGAGTGCTGAGTTACTTGTATTTTCTTGTCTCTCACTCGTAACGGAAAAATTAGTAACTATTTCATTTAATGTTATCTGTAGCGTATGCGACAATTTAAGCAATATATCTACTCGCATCTGCTTTACCTTTCCCTGACGCAGTCGCAAAATTTGGCGCTCTGACACACCAGCAGTACGACTCAGCTCTTTAAAACTGGAAATACCCATTTGTTGCATTAACTTCTGCAACAAATGGGTGAAATTATTATTTGGCATTTGGTATTAGGTGTTGGGTGTTTGGTGTTGGATAATTGGTAGTGGGTAATGGGTAATTGGTAATAGAAATTTCTTCCTCATCCCCCTCATCCCCCTCATCCCCCTCATCTCCCTCATCTCCCTCATCCCCCTCATCTCCCTCATCCCCCTCATCTCCCTCATCCCCAATCCCCAGTCCCCAGTCCCTATTCTTCCAACAAACTTCTCAGCATCCAAGCTGTCTTCTCATGCACCTGCATCCGTTGCGTTAGCAAATCGGCGGTGGGTTCGTCGTTGACTTCATCAACTACAGGAAAGACAGAACGTGCAGTTCTGACTACGGCTTCTTGTCCTGCTACTAAGAGGCGAATCATTTCTGTAGCTTTAGGAACTCCAGGAGTTTCAGGAATTGAACTAAGTTTTACATATTCACTGTATGTTCCAGGTGCGGGGTAGCCAAGCGCTCTGATGCGTTCGGCAATTAAATCAACTGCTAGGGCTAATTCTGTATACTGGGTTTCAAACATTAGGTGCAAGGTTTGGAACATTGGCCCAGTTACATTCCAATGGAAATTATGCGTTTTGAGATACAGGGTGTAGGTATCAGCCAACAGTCGAGACAATCCCTCAGCGATTTTAGCTCTACTAGCATCATCAATACCAATATTTAGAGTTTCTGGTTTAGATGGCATAATTTTCTCCTAATCGGTTATTAAATTTATTTGTCTGTTGTCCCTTGCTGCTTTTTTTGATTACCCATTGACATTGAATCATGCTAAGTGCATCTTGAGAACGCTACGGGGAGCTTTACGGACTCTAGCTAAGATTGTTTCTTTACCTAGACGCTGGCAAGCTTCATACCGATGGCAACCTGAAAAGCCATAATAGAGTCCTTCTACTTCAAGGACATCAATAGGTTCTTGTTGTCCGATCGCAGCAATCGATTCCATTAAGGCTTGTACTTTGTGCGGATCGTTTGTCCGGGGCAACGGCCGCTTTATCTGGTTGAGTGGAATTTCTTGGATTTTAACCATAAGGGTTTGTCTAACTAAATTCCCTTCTGTGACTATATATAAATCATAGTCGTTATGACTTCGTTTTGCAACCTTTGGGGCAAAACTGGTAATGGTATTATTGGAGCAATCATGCGACAAAACCAATTCGTTACAAAGCAACGAGCAAACCTGCCCCAACGCCGCACAGCGAGGGATAATCAGCTTTCTCATAAGATTTTGTACTGGCATTTTCCCCGGACTCTACTGATAGGATTTTGCCTATTAGGGCTAACTGCGGCATCTGGCTCTGAGAGTAGAAGCAAGGATGTAGTATTAAAAATTGGGATTGTGCAAAGGTTTGGAGAGGAACCTACAGCCAAGCTGCAATTAGAACCAAGTAAAGGCGATCGCTTAAAGCTGAGATTTAAGACAGGTAACCGGGAGCAAACTTTAGTTACCCAGAACCCTGTCAAGCTAGAAATAGCAATGCAAGCTTTACCCCAAGCAGCAGTTGATGAGGTAGTAGTTTTAGGAACCTTCCGTACCTTTGAAACGGCTGAAGATAGCGCTCAAAAATGGCGCGCGCAGGGGATAGAGGTAGAAATAGCCCAGCCGGAACGCTGGCAAGTTTGGGCAAAACGGGATGTTTACAACACTCCCTTACTGCGAAGGTTGCTATTGCAGAGCTTGCAAGCTTCCGATCAGAATAATCTGATCTACCTGGATACCAAAGTTTCACAAAAAACGCCGTTAGTGAGTTGGGTAATCAATGGCAACCGCTACAGCCGGAATTATGTAAAAATAAGCACCGATAAAAATTTAATTCGGGTAAATAAAACTGAAAATCCTGATAAGGCTCGGCTTTATGCTGGGGAGATGAACTTACAGCCTAACGCTTACGGTACGTATACTCTAGTTAATCTAGTACCATTAGAAACTTATTTGCGGGGTGTTGTTCCTAATGAAATTGGTGCGAATGCGCCAAAGGCATCTTTGGAAGCACAAGCGATTCTAGCTCGTACTTATGTTTTAAGGAATTTACGTAGATTTGCGGTTGATAACTACGAATTATGTGCTGATACACACTGCCAAGTTTATTATGGGCTAAATGGCATAGCGCCCAATACAGATAAAGCGATCGCAGCTACTAGGGGTATGGTATTAACTTATCAAAACCAGCTAGTAGATGCCCTCTATTCCTCTACCACAGGCGGCGTGACTGCTTCTTTCAGCGATATTTGGAACGGTGAAGATCGTCCTTATCTCAAGCCAGTAGTTGATGCTTCTTTGAATATCTGGGATTTATCTAAACAGAATTTAGCAGATGAAAATAACTTTCAGAAATTTATTAGTCTCGACAAAGGATTTAATGAAAGCGAGTGGGATCTATTTCGTTGGCGCAAAGAAAGCAGCATAGAAGATATTACTAAGGACTTGCAGAAATTTTTGCGTGTGAAAAAAAGCCCCTACAGTAAATTGAAAACTATTCAAGCCATGTCTGTAGTCAAGCGTTCTGCTAGCGGACGCATTCTCGATTTAGCCATCAAATCAGACATTGGTGTCTTCACTTTACATAAAGACGAAGTACGTAGCGCCTTTGCTGCTCCCATTAGCACGCTATTTTATTTACAACCCCTTAATAAAGGCAAACCAAACCTGTGGGGATATGCTTTTGTGGGTGGAGGATTTGGACATGGAGTTGGCTTGAGTCAAACTGGAGCGCAAAACCTAGCTAAGTTAGGTTGGTCAAACCAGAAAATTCTGCAATTCTATTATCCGGGAACGCAAGTCAAACTTCTCAGTGATGAGATTAAACCGTAAAACTGTTGTGGAGTACAGACGCGATTAATCGCGTCTCTGCGACTTTTACCGCCCGAGTATTCATCTAGAGGCTGCGCGTTGGATTGCAGCACTAGATGAATGCAGGAATTAAATCAACCTTTTAACAGATTTGTGATTCAGGCGGCTAATTCTTAGTACAGTTCTTCTTCTTTGTGAGTTTCGATGGTGCAATCAGATGCAGGATAAGCAACACAGGTCAGAACATATCCAGCTTCGATTTGGTCGTCATCTAAGAAAGACTGGTCAGATTGGTCAACTTTACCAGAGACAATTTTACCTGCACAGGTAGAACAAGCACCAGCACGGCAAGAATAGGGTAAGTCAAGACCAGCTTCTTCAGCTGCATCTAGAATATAAGTATCATCAGGAACGTCGATAGTTTGGTTAATGCCTTCAGCTTCGCTGACTAATGTTACTTTGTAAGTTGCCATTTCAGTAATCCTCTCTTTTTGCGAACGGCAGTATAAGTTATCCTAAAGCAAAGGTAGGCAAAGCCCACGGCTGCTCTTATGGGATTAGCCGCATTTAAAATTTGCTTCAATTCTGATACTACGAGAAAAAGAAAAGGATGTAACTGGAAATTGTCCGCGATTAGTAATGAAATTTAGTTATTTAATCCTAATAAGTTTTGCTTATATATTTAATCCCTTATTAAGACTGTTATTAGAAAAAGTTATTGTTACTCTCAACAAAGCTCAATGATTCGATAGCGGGGCATGGGGCATTGGGCATGGGGCATGGGGCATGGGGCATGGGGCATTGGGCATTGGGCATTGGGCATTGGGCATGGGGGAGGCAGTTGCTACAACGTGGGAAACCCACGCAACGCACTGCCTCCTCAAGCTGGGGAACCCCTTCTCTTTCAGAGACGCTAACGCGAACGGCAGTCCACTCGGCGGCATAGCTGCACGTGTGGCTGCACTCACCGTCCAACGCACTGGCTCAACTTTCCGCAAAATCCAAAATCTAAAATTGTTTGACGTGGAGATACTTGGTTTTTTCAGGACTTATACAAAACCTTGCTTTACGTCCAACCAGCAGGATATGGTATCGTTATTTGCGCCGTCTAAAATCTCTGTATGTAATTAGCGTTATAGGCGGAATAACTTTGAAGAGTGCTGAGTTAGAATACCGCCCACAAGGAAGTTTACTCTGATCCTGGGGTTCGGTAGTTCCCCATAACGGAAAACCCGTCTTTTGGGCTACTTCCCTAATTACATGAGTTTGAGTACTTTTTCTGGACTCAGGACTCACTGCTCAGTACTGGCTTTACCCATACAGAAAAACTACAAACAGAACTAGTAACTGTCATGTATAATTCCGAGGCATCTTCAAAAACAGCAAAAGTGCGGGTAGGGCTGGTTGGTACAGGGTATGCGGCAAAGTTTCGCAGTGAGGCTTTGCTGCATGATGCGCGATCGCATCTAGTGGCGATCGCGGGCAATGAATTAGAAAATACCCAAGCCTTCGCGCAACAATACCAGGCGGAAGCTGTGATTTCTTGGGAACAGCTAGTAGAACGAGACGATATTGATTTGGTGATTATTTCCACCATTAACCGCGATCATGGAGCGATCGCGCGTGCTGCCCTCACTCATGGAAAACATGTGATTGTAGAATACCCCTTAGCTTTAGATGTCGTAGAAGCTCAAGAAATTCTCACTTTAGCCAAAGCCCAAAATAAAGTACTCCATGTTGAGCATATTGAAATTTTAGGTGGACTGCATCAAGCTGTCAGGCAACACATAGATAAAGTTGGTCATATCTTTTATGTTCGCTACAGCACAGTTACTCCCTTGCATCCAGCACCCCGCAAATGGACTTATAACCATGAGTTCTTCGGTTTTCCGTTAATGGGTGCGCTTTCTCGATTACATCGCCTCACAGACCTATTTGGTGAAGTCTTCACAGTTAACTGTCATCAACGCTTTTGGCAATTAGAATCTGAGTATTTTCAAACCTGTTTTTGCATTGCACAACTGTGCTTTACTAGTGGATTATTAGCGCAAGTAGTTTATGGCAAAGGCGAAACCCTGTGGCAACAAGAACGCAAGTTTGAAGTTCATGGAGAACAAGGTGGGTTAATTTTTGATGGTGAAAAAGCATCGTTTGTGCAAGCAGGGGAAACAACACCCATAGAAGTTGGCACCCGTCGGGGTTTATTTGCGAAAGACACTACTATGGTCTTAGATCATATTCTTGATGGCACGCCTTTATATGTCACTCCAGAACAGAGCTTATACACCTTGAAAGTTGCTGAAGCTGCTAGACGCGCTGCAGAAACAGGCTTAACTATATTTATGAGAGATATTTAAGACATTAATTAAAGTCTATGAGAACCGAAACAATCGTTATTTTGTCTCAACGTGAAATCGAAAAAATGCGGAAGGCGGGGCATTTAGCAGCCCAGCTTTTACAGCATTTAGAACCAATGGTAAAGCCTGGGGTGAGTACTCAAGAACTCAATGATGAAGCCGAACGCTGGACACAAGCACATGGAGCCAAAAGCGCCCCTCTGGGTTACAAAGGTTTTCCCAAATCTATTTGTACTAGTGTGAATGAGGTGATTTGTCACGGCATTCCTAATGTTAAACAAATTCTCCGGGATGGTGACATTATTAACATTGATGTTACGCCAATTGTTGATGGTTACCACGGCGATACATCGAAGACATTCTTAGTAGGAAATCCTGCACCAAAGACGAAAAAATTGGTGGAGGTAACAGAGGAATGTCTGCGGCGAGGAATTGCGGAAGTTAAACCTGGTGCGCGCATTGGCGATATTGGTGCAGCCATTCAAGAATATGCAGAAGCACAAGGCTTTTCTGTAGTGCGTGATTTTGTGGGACATGGTATTAGTAATGTGTTTCACACTGCACCAGACATTCCCCACTACGGTACAAGGGGCAAAGGTAAAAAGCTGAGAGCAGGGATGGTATTTACAATTGAGCCAATGATTAACGAAGGTACTTGGGAAGTGGAAGTTCTCAGCGATAAGTGGACGGCGGTGACGCGCGATCGCAAACTTTCAGCGCAGTTTGAACATACCTTAGCTGTTACTGAAGATGGTGTGGAGATTCTCACTGCACTTTAGTGAATTGGTAATTGGTAATTGGTAATTGGTAATTGGCAGGTTAGTCATTACCATTGCCAATTGAATTATTGATGCGTCGCGAACATTTTTTGATTTTGTATCACTGATTAAAGAAGCCAGAAGAATTGGGGGATTCTCCCCCAAACCCCCGATTGGGTGACGGTTGCGTCCCCCAAACCCCCTCCAAAATGATTGTTCGGTTTTTTGTTGAATAATACCAATTGGAAAAAAGAATGCAACAGACTGTAGGGGAACGGCACGCTGTGCCATCTAGAATATATTTATGTGTCGCAAACATTATTTGAATTGGTATAATCACCCATTCCACTGCTTATAGTTTTCACAGAAATTAAAATTTATTTCAAGCAGTGGAAGGGGAAAAGGCAATGGTCAAAGGGAAAATTGCAGACAAGTCATCACAAATCCTCTCTACCAATTACCCATTACCAATTACCAATTACCCATTACCAATTACCCATTACCCATTACCAAAATCCTGTCACCGTCCCAACTTATTAGGAATACCTTCACAACCGCCAGGAATTGTACTTCTGGATTTTTCTCCACACCAAGCACAGCAATAATAACGTGCTGATTCAGTCATTCGCTGCACATCTGTGAAATCGGTATTTTCTATAACAGCGCCAGTGTGTTCACCAGTGTGATAATTTGGCGGTTCGGTGCGGCTGCGGGGTGATGCTTTTTCTACTGAACCGTAAAACAGACGCACTCCGTTTAAGTCGGCGTTGCGGAGTTTGGCATCATATAAAATGGTGCGGGAAAGGTTGGCTTTGACTAAATCACAACCGCTGAGGTCGGCGCGGACAAGATTAGCTTCGCTGAGGTCAGTCCAGCGTAAATCTGTACCAGCTAAGTCTGCGCCAGCTAGCATGACACCTAAATCGATGACACGCACACCTTCGAGGCGGTCTTCAGCATATCCGCCAATACCGTTAAGAATAGCTCTTCCCAAACGGCGATCGCGTTTTAGGGGTGTGAGTAATTTAGAACGGGAAAGAAAGCGGAGAATCTTTGCTTTACCGCTACCATCAACACTACTAAAAATTGCGGCTGTGCGTCCTTCTGCAATTGACCTTTCTTGCGGCCAGTCTTCTAATAGTCCTTCTTCATCTAAGACTAAATCGGAAATGCCTTGAAAATATGAATCGATTGTTTGCTGCTGAGTGATGATATTTTGTTGCACTGTCAGCAGGTTTTGCTGAATAGTTAAGTCTTTGGAAATGACGTATTGTCGCCAAGCGACGTAAACAGCAATGATGGCGATCAGAATTTGTCCTAAAGCGCCGAACCATTCCGCCAAAGTCCCCGACGCTTCCCAATTAATTTTGCGTCCCGTAGCTAATAAGCGATCGCCTAAACCCGAAAATCTCACCAAGCCAATGAGCGCTACAATTAGTCCGATAAACGCAATGAACAGGGTTCTATCTTGGGGTGTAAACCACTGTTTGAGGAGATTTTGCACCCAAGGCCAGAGCATCGCCAGGGATAATATTAAAGTGACCAGCGTTCCGAAAGCACCAATAAACCAGTTATTCAGGATTAATCCCAGAATAGTAATTGTGATCGCTAATAAAGTAAGTACTAATGCTCTAGTTTTGACAGAAAATTGATTGCTTTTAGCTGGCTGGAAAAAAGAACGAGCTTGTTTGAGTGCTGCGGTATTTTGTGGCGATTGCAAAGCAGAAATTGCAGCCAAAGCCTGTTGTGTAGCCAATCCTTCTGGTGTCAGGTGATGCTCACCTGTACCACCATCAAAATCATCTGGTTGCAAATCATCTTCTGAGAAAGGTTCTGGGGTTGTGATGTCGGAAGAGTTGGAATCATTCGTCATTCTTTCTATTTTGCCCCACCATACTCAGTTCAACGATGCGCGTCTAGACAAATATTTTCTCGTTAAGGCTGTCAAGGGTCAAGAGTCAAGAGTCAAAAACTACACCCGTGAGTTGATTAACGAATACTATAGAATCGCAAACGAGGTTATTTTGTTCGTCAGCGAGGTTATTTTGCTCGTTAACGAGGTTATTTTGTTCGTCAGCGAGGATATTTTGCTCGTCAGCGAGGCTTTTTTGCTCGTCAGCGAGGATATTTTGTTCGTCAATGAGGCTTTTTTGCTCGTCAGCGAGGTTATTTTGCTCGTCAATGAGGCTTTTTTGCTCGTCAACGAGGTTATTTTGCTCGTTAACGAGGCTTTTTTGCTCGTCAACGAGGCTTTTTTGCTCGTCAACGAGGTTATTTTGCCCGTCAACGAGGCTTTGAGCTTCATTAGACTTCTTGCAAGAATACAAAACTTACCCTCATCCCCCAGCCCCTTCTCCCTCAGGGAGAAGGGGAGCCGATATCAAAGTCCCTCTCCCTCAGGGAGAGGGATTTAGGGTGAGGGCAAAGATCATTGGTGTCAACTTAACGTGAAACCCGCTTGGTTGAAAGGTTTTGCCCTCACCCCCAGCCCCTCTCCCTCAGGGCTATGGTGTACACACAAGTCGTGAAATTCCACCTGAAGCTTGGTTTTGCCCTTTAACTCTGGGCTGTTGGAACGCTCCCGAAGCCTGTCCGCAGCGAGGAGGAACGACGAAGCAATCGCAAAAACTACGGGATTATGCGATTACTTCGCTCCGCTATCGCTGCGCTCGTAATGACAATTTAAGGGGTCTATAACGCCTGAAACCCTTACAGCTACCACTTGTGTGTACACCGTAGCTCCCTCAGGGAGAGGGGAGCAAGAGATTCAATTCCCCTTCTCCCTCAGGGAGAAGGGGTTAGGGGATGAGGGCGCGAGGTATTTGTACAACGCCCGCCTCATACCGCTTTTAGCTTAAGTTGACACCAATGGGCAAAGATTCATGCAAGAGGTCTATTTTCAAAGTAAGGTGCGTTACGCCGTAGGCTAACGCACCGAAAATTCTCATGTTACTTGAAGTTAAAACAATCACATACCCAATAATTCCATTGTCTACCTAGATCTGAAAGTTTGCGATAATATGGCGCTAAAATCAGCAACTCAGATTTATGACGCAGGATTTTGCATTATTAAAGCGGATATACAATGCTTTTGACCCATTTCGCCCCTTACCCGCAGGAGATCCGGCTTATGTTGATTGTACAGAAGTGCGGGGAGATGGGGACATATTAGTAGAAGTCGGCAGAGAGATTTTATATTCAGATAGAATGACCTCGCAACTGTATGCAGGTCATCGCGGTGCGGGGAAATCTACAGAATTGCTGCGGTTACAAAAATATTTAGATGAGCAAGGTTGCTTTGTAGTTTATTTTGCCGCCGATGAGCAAGATATTGATCCAGAAGATGCCCAATATACTGATATTCTTTTAGCTTGTACCCGCCACTTACTAGAAGCATTAAAAGATAGCACTTCTCCAGCTAGTTTGTTGAACTGGTTAAGCGAGCGTTGGCAAGATTTAAAAGATTTAGCATTAACTGAAGTTTCCTTACAAAGCTTAAGTATAGAAGGACAAATTTCTCAATTTGCCAAATTAACAGCAAACTTGCGAACAGAACCCACTCAACGCCAAAAAATTCGCGAGCGAGTCAACCCGCATACAATTACTTTGATTGCTGCTTTAAATGAATTTATTCAAGATGCTAAAAAGCACTTACCTACAGGATATTCTCAACTTGTATTAATTGCTGATAACTTAGACCGGATTGTACCCATACCTCAAGAAGATGGACGCAGCAATCACGACCAAATTTTTATCGACCGTAGTGAGCAACTGCAAGCTTTAGACTGTCATTTGCTGTACACAATACCCATTTCTTTGCTGTATTCTAATCGCGCCGCAGACCTAGCGAATATTTATGGTAATACTCAAGTATTGCCGATGATTATGGTGCAAACACCAGATAATCAACCATATCAACGGGGAATTAATAAAGTTACAGAAATCCTGCAAAAGCGTCTTAGTTTAATCGACCCAAGTTTATCTATTGTCGATATGTTTGAGCAGCGAGAAGCTTTAGAAAGACTATGCTTGATGAGTGGAGGTCACGTGCGAAATTTATTATTATTAATGAAGGAGGCGATTAAATACACTAACAGCCTACCCATTCCTACCAGAGCCTTACAGCGCTCATTTAGCGAGTTACGAAATACTTACCGAAATACAGTTTTTGCTAATGAATGGGAAGCGCTAGCAAATGTATATCATTCTAAAGAAATAGAAAACGATCCATTGTATCGAGGTTTATTATTTAATCGCTGTATTTTAGAATATCGTTATTTAAATGGAGATGGAGAAAGTCAAGTTTGGTATGATATTCATCCTCTCGTCAAAGGAATTAAGGAATTCCAAGATACATTTAATCGATTTTATCCGGCATAGAAATAAATAACAGTGTCATTGGTTAACATGAGGAGCATTTTAAATGTGTAATAACATGATTTGTCATTGCGAGCGTAACGTAGTGGAGCGAAGCAATCGCCAAGTAAGGGTGTTGCGATTGCTTCATTACGCTACGCTTCATTCGCAATGACTATTAATAATACTTTCAACAAAATGCAAAAAGCTATTACTAGCTGCAAGATCCCCGACTTCTTCAAGAAGTCGGGGATCTGACCCCTCGTAACTTTATAAGGCATGACAAAGCTAAGATTATGGCATTAGATCTGACGGATTGGGATAGGGATTTACCCTCAGAAGGAGAGGAAGAATATCAAGCCTTAGTCCGTACTCTTAATTTTACAGAAGGTTTTGGCTTATTATTTGTCCGTTGCTCTCCGGCTGAAGGTGAGCAGTTAATTATTAAAGTCAAAGAAGATATTACTAATAAAAATATTGAAGTTCTACGACTTGAGCAAGCCGTCGATAATTTATATGAAATAATTGATAATTTAGATAATAAAGAAAAAATAAATATTTTATTTATTACAGGGTTAGAGCATTCATTTTATGAATATGAAGAATGCAAAAGCTTGATGGGTTGGAATAGTAAAGATATTTATTCATATAGTTGGAAGGGCGTACCACCTGTTTTAATTAACCTCAATCAACAGCGAGAACGGTTTAAAGAGAACTTTAATATCTGTTTTGTATTCTTGCTACCGATATTTGCAATTAAATATTTTATTCAACGTGCGCCTGATTTTTTTGATTGGCGTTCAGGCTTGTTTGAATTTCCTATAGATTCAGAAACTTTAGAACAAGAGTCATCACGTATAATGCAGGATGGAGATGAAGAAAAATATCTCAACTTAACCCCAGAAGAAAGAACTCAACAAATCATAGCAATTCAGGCATTAATAGCAGAAGACCATCAAACACCTGACCGTCAATATGATCTATTGATTAAATTGGGAAAATTACATTCTGCTGGAAAGGATTACAAAGAAGCGATTTACACTTACGAAAAAGCATTAGAAATTAAACCTGATACATCCGATACGTGGTATCATCTGGGCAATTCACTAAGAAATTTAGGGCGTAATCAAGAAGCGATTTTTGCATACGACAAAGCAGTGGAAATTAAACCTAATTACCACCACGCTTGGAATAACCGTGGGTATGCGCTACAAAATTTAGGACGCAATCAAGAAGCGATCACTTCTTACAATAAGGCTTTGGAAATTAATCCTAATTACTACTATGCTTGGAGCTTTAGAGGGATTGCACTAGATAATCTAGGATGCTATGAAGAAGCAATTGATTCTTATGATCAAGCAGTTGCTATTAAACCTAATGATAACTATGCTTGGTATTTTCGAGGGATTACACTAGGGAACTTAGGACGTTATGAAGAAGCGATCGCGTCTTATGACAAAGCTCTGGAAATTAAACCTGATGATCACTATGCTTGGAACAGTAGGGGGATTGCGCTAGGGAATTTAGGACGTTATGAAGAAGCCATTGCCTCTTATGACAAAGCTCTGGAAATTAAACCTGATGATCACTATGATTGGTACAACCGGGGAATTGCATTAGATGATTTAGGACGGCATGAAGAAGCCATTGCCTCTTATGACAAAGTATTAGAAATAAACCCAGATTATCATAAAGTATGGAAGAAAAGAGGTCGTTCATTAACAAAATTAGGTCGTTATGAAGACGCGAACATTAACTATAACCAAGCTGCCGAGTTTCTAATTGATGATGGTTTTTTTTGGTATTTTAGAGCATATTCATTGTATTACTCTGGTCAATATAAAGAGGCACTTGCAAGCTTTGAAATAGCTATTAATAGTACCATAAATAAATTTGATAATAATTATTCCTGGGTTACACATTATCAACGAATTTTAATTAATTTTACATCTGATCCCTCCTATTTATTCTGGTATGGTAAAGGTATATGTCTTTGGAAATTGCACTTTTATAAGGAAGCTTTGGCTAGCTTTAAAAAAGTTTTCTTTAACTCTTACTTGTATCAAGATTGCTTCAGCATATTTAAAGCTGTATTTAAGGCTATTTACCAGAAAAATTTTGGCTTGAAAGAAGTAAAATATGCTCTTACTGATTTTTTAGAGAAAAGCGGTTTCAAGCATTGATTTAAGGATAGCTTCACTTATACTAAAAACAGTTATTCAGTCGTGATTGCAATCTATGACAGCAACACCATTCATTCACAAGCAGTATGTTGAGTGGAGAGAAAACGGTTACTGGATTAAGGACAGTCGTGTTTATTTAGACTCTGTTGTTTATGCTTTCTTGAATGGTACATCACCGGAAAGTATCATTCAAAGTTTTCCAGTATTAAAGCTTGAGCAAGTTTATGGTGCTATTACATTTTACTTAGCAAATCAGTCAGCAATTGATGCTTATTTGCAAGCTGGTGAAGCTGAGTTTGAGAAACTGCGTCAAGCTTCAAAGGAACAGAATGCTGCATTGTATAATAAGTTGCTTGCTGCTAAAGGCGATCATCAATGAAAATTCGGTTTGAGTCAGATGCTAACTTTAATCCAAGTACTCTGTCAGTTATTTAATGTTTGAGTATTATTACTGATTGCTTCTATATAAAACTTATTTTATATTTTTCTTCCTCAGAATTTTGTGGTGAATAAATGAGGAGAGATGAAAAATAATGATGATATTTCAAGACTTAGATGATGTAACACGTAAACGGATGATAGCTGAAGTTGAGTCGGATACGGCTAATGGCAAGCTATACATTAGTTCACGTTTGAGTGCAAATGGCAGACAAGATTATGTGAATTTACTCAAAGAAGCAATTACTAGCCATAATGAGGTATGGTTGGCTCAACAACTTTCCTTAAATGGTAGACTCAACTTAACAGAGGAAAGAAAAAAACCAAAGGGCGGCTATACGACTGCAAAAGTTCCTGAAACGGCTCCTGAAACACTAGCAGAAGGTGAATTTAACCGTTTTTACATTCGTGGCTTATGTCTCAGGGCATTGGAGGAAGGAATATTTGAGCTTGAAGTTTATCGTGCTAAATCTGTAATGAATCCTCGTCTAGAGTCACAAGCAAAATTAGGAACGAAAGTACAAGCAGAAAAATTGCTGAATGATCTTCGATCTCATCCAGGAGTTGATACAGCTCTAGGTTTACCAAATGGCCCAAACTCTGGATTAAGTGTTAAGCTTCCTTAGATGTTAATAGCATAGTAGTAGTGGCGTGACCAGACTAAAATGTTGCAATGAAATCTGGATAAAATTAACCGCAGATTGACGCGGATAGAATTTTTTTTATTGCACTACTTTACTCTTGCCACGCCACTACAAAAGCTCACTACTAAAATACATCTATTCAACAAATCGCCCTGCGCTTAATTGTGCAGGGCGATGATTTTAGATTAATTGTAAATCCCAACAAAATTATTTGCTGTTACCGTTACCGTTGCCGTTAGCATGACCATTGGTATTACTTTGCAGTACGCGTTCAGCAAGTTTTTCCGGTACTTCTTGCAGATGGTCATATTCCCAGTGGAAAGAACCAACGCCGAGAGTGAGCGATCGCAGTTCTACAATAAAGTCATGCATCTCTGCTTGGGGCAAGTATGCTGAGATATTATCCCAACCTTGCCAATCGTTTCTGCCTTCGTAACCTAAGATTTGCCCCCGTTTACCACTGAGTAGTTGCAAGGCTTTGGAGGTAAATTCGCTCGGTGTGGTTACTTGCACTTTCAAAATCGGTTCTAGCAGGGTGGGTTGTGCTTGGGGTACTCCTGTTTGCATTGCCAACCTAGCAGCTTGTTTAAAGGCTTGTTCGGAACTATCAACGTTATGGTAGGAACCATTGGTTAAAGTTACCGCCACATCCACAACAGGGAAGCCCAATGGCCCATGTGCCAGAAATTCCCGCACACCCATTTCTACGCCCGGAATATACTGTCTGGGCACAACACCACCCACAATGGTTTCCCGGAAGTTAAAGCCTTCACCACGGGGTAGGGGCTGAATATCTAGGAACACATCACCAAATTGCCCATGTCCACCGCTTTGGTGTTTATAGCGCCCATGAACTGCGGCTACAGGTTTGCGGATGGTTTCTTTATAAGGCACTTGGGGCATGTGGGTTGTCATTGGCAGGTTATATTTCCGCCGCAGTCTATCTAAGGCGACTTGCAAATGAATTTCGCCTTGTCCCCACAGAATTACTTCATGGGTATCGCCATGCTGTTCCCAATTCAGAGAAGGATCTTCTTCTAATAGTTTAGTGATGGCGCTGCTGAGTTTTACTTCATCGTTGCGCTTTTCGGGAGTAATCGCCAGGGCGTAAACGGGTTCTAACTGTTCAGCTTTGGGTAAATCTGCTTTTAACTGGGCATCTGTAGAGAGGATATCTCCGGTTTTGATGCCTTCTAAACGGCTCACAGCTACAATATCGCCAGCTAAAACTTCGTTAACTGACTGCTGTTGTTGTCCCATTAAGCGATAAAGTCCACCAGCGCGCACGCCATTGAGAACAATACCATCGGTTAATTTGCCTTGCCAAACACGGACTAGGGAAAGTTTGCCACCTTGGGGAGTGTAGAAAGTTTTTAATACTTGGGCAATGGGGGTATTGCTGGCTTTAGTTAAGCGGCGTTCTGCTGTAGTTTCTGGTTCTGGTGCTTCCCGTACCAAAGCTTCTAATAAAGGTCTCACACCATAATCTTGTTCTGCCACACCAAAGAAAACGGGGACTACTAAATCTGCCCCTAATTCCATTTTTAAATCCTTGAGAATTTCTTCTTGGGGTGGTTCAATATCTTCTAAAAGTTCTTCCAATAAGTGATCGTCAAAATTCGCTAAAGCTTCGAGCATTTCTGCTCGTGCGGTATGTTCTTCTTCTTTTAAGTTTTCGGGGAAGGGAATTAAGTCTGCTGGTGCGCCTGGATGATATTGATATGCTTGTTCACTCACCATATCAATAAAGCCTGTGAGCTGTTCCCCTTGCATGATGGGATATTGATGGGCGACTAGGGGACGGCTGGAAACGGCTTTGAGGGCGTGTAATGTTTCGAGAACATGAATATTTGCCCTATCCATTTTATTAACAAAGACGATGTGGGGAATTTCCCAATCATCTAAGAATTTAAATAGAGGAGCAAGGGTGAGGACGCGATCGCGAATGGGTTCGCAAACTACAATTGCCGCATCGACTCCCATTAAGGCATTATAAGTTTCTTGGGCAAATTCAACACTTCCGGGACAGTCCAGAAAGTTAAAGCGCAAGTCGTTATATTCTGTGCTAGCAGCGCTGATTTCTACACTCATGTGGCGATCGCGCGATTCGTTCGCACTATCTCCAACTGTGTTACCATCCTTGACACTGCCTTTACGGGAAATTGCCCCTGTGACAAATAACAAACTTTCTAATAAGGTTGTTTTTCCACTTAAATAAGGGCCGACAATTGCAACGTTCCGCGAACCCGATTTTACTTTTTCGTTCATAAAACCTCCCTGGCGGTAAGTCACCACTAACCGCATTATCCTGTGTATTCAGGCATAGAAAATGTTTCTCTCTAGGGAGAATCATCTCCTCTTTAATCAGTTATTATCCTCCCTTTAATCAATGCAACGAAAAATTGTAGCCTGTTGTAAGATTTAGCTAAAGAAAAGTTAATTAAATCAAACTTTAATACCAAGAGTTGAACTTTTGTAAAATCAATCCCTATCAGAACAATCTTTGTGAAGAAACATGAACTAAAGGCGGAATTATTCAGGATAAAGGATGAAAGATGAAACTAACAGACACAGCAGTTGTCATCAGTGGTGTAGGCAAAATCAAGAAAAGTTAATCTATAAAATGTTTTGCTATTTTAGGAAATACCAAAAAATCAATAATTCAGCAAGTAGGGGCATGATATCCACAGAATTTCGAGCAAATAGACCCTTCATCCCTGCCTTGCCTCTACAATTATTTATCTATTGTTTTAATGGTAAATTCTTGCCATCCTTATATAATCCCTGCCCAAGTATATTAGTTAGTTTAATTTTTTTATGGGGTAGCATTCTCTATCCTTCTACCAGTTTCGCCATCACCCCACCGGATTTATTAGCGCAAACTACGAGCCAAGGAGCAGTAGACTTATTAAATCAAGGCTTACAGGCGATTCAAGCTGGGAAAGTGCAAGATGCGATCGCTTCCTTTAAAAAAGCTGTCCTGCTAGATCCCAAATTAGCCCCCGCCCACTACAATTTAGGGCTAGCATTACGGCAGACTGGACAACTACAACCTGCAGCAGATGCATTTTATCAAGCAACCCAAGCAGATCCCAAATTTGCGCCCGCTTTTGCCAATTTAGGCGGAGCCTTATTAGAAGGGAATAATCTGCAGTTAGCGAATGATTACTTACAACGCGCAGTAGAACTCGATTCTAAACTCGGTTTTGCCCACTATAACTTAGGATTGCTGCGAGAACAGCAACGAGATTGGGAAAGAGCGATCGCAGCTTTTAAAAAAGCGATGCAATATAGCCAAAATGCCCCAGAGCCAGCCTACCATTTAGGATTAGTTTATCTGCAACAAGGCAAAGTTGATCAAGCCAGAGAAGCCTTTCGCCAAGCGCTGAGAGTTAATCCCCAATATGCGGAAGCACATTACAATTTAGGTTCAATTTGGTTTCAACAAAGTAAATGGCAAGAAGCCTTAGAAGCCTTCAGAAAAGCAGCCACAGCTAACTCAAATTATGCCAACGCCTATTATGGAGCAGGGTTAGCATTTATGCAATTAAGACAATATGCAGAAGCCGCCCAAGTATTTCAATATGCCAGAGATTTATACAACGCTCAAGGCAATCCTCAATGGGGAAAAAATGCCCAGCAATTGTTACAACAGGCACAGAATTTCCATTACCAACCTCGCTAAGGTGCGAAGGATAGATAGTAAGCAACAACAAAATTATCGGATGAACTAGAACACCGATTGCTTAATTAAAAATAAAGAATTCTGCGAGGATAGGCACTTTTAGGTATGACGTTTCCAGCCTAATGATAATTGATGCCTAAACTACAAGTTAGCGAATAATGAATCGATATTCTAGTGGGTATATTCTCAACCTATCACCATTGTCATGGTAATGCATATGCAAAAGCGCGTTAAAAGCCGATTTCTATTTTGCGATCGCTGGTTTGATCGCCATGCCATTGTTCGCAACATGGAGGCTTTTCAAGACTTAATTGTTATAGTTTTATGTTTAGGTTTATTTGCTGTCATGTTACTGCAATTGTGGGGGATATTGATTGCCATTACACAGCAATTAGATTACAAAATAGTGACAGCCAAAATACTATTCATCCTGATTTTGGTAGAATTATTTCGGCTGCTCATGGTTTACTTACAAGAGCATAGTATTGCTGTTGGTGTAGCAGTCGAAGTCACAATTGTATCAGTTCTGCGAGAAGTAGTGGTTCACGGTGCCTTAGAAATTTCTTCAATTCAAACAGCAGCAATTTGCGGCTTATTATTCATTTTGGGTGCCTTATTAATAGTCTGTGCAAAAACACCACACATGGATTGCATGAGTGCTAACACAAAATTTTGCCCTATTGTCTATCAAGGAAGTAGGGAAAAGCAAAATCTAGAATTTCAATACTCACGCCGATGTGATGAAAATAAGCCTTTAGTATAGGGGTTTGGTGTTTGTCATTTGGTAATAGGTAATTGGTAATTGGTGTTTGTCATTAATTATTTCTCCCTCATCCCCCTCATCTTCCTCATCTCCCAATCCCCATCTACGCTTCTGGGAAGATGAAGCCTCCTTTAACGGTAGGTAGAAATTAGTTAAGAACCTAAAGGAGGGTATTTTATGACTACAGGTAACGGACAATCTCAACAACCGATTAGCAACCTGGAGTATGATTTTGTGACTGTGCTGCACAATAAAGCAGAAGCAGTTAAGGCTTACGATGTATACATTAAAGACGCGCAGGAAGCTAACTCTCAGCCCTGCGTAGAGTTATTCCAAAAATTGCGGCAGTCTGATGTTGAGCAAGCTCAAGAAATCCGCAATCATTTGCAACAAGTAATGCAGCACGGCAAAATGTAATTCATTTGGGGCATAGGGGATAGGGCATGGGGCATGGGAAAGAATAAAAATACCCTGTCCCAAGTCGGCTTTCCTGCATTCTCTAATTAATAGACAGCAAGCCGCAGGCGTATCAACTATGCTGATTCCCTGCGGCTTGTTGCACTTATTGCACCGTCAAATCTCAAGCTTGGGCTAATTGTTCTCAGCTAAACCAAATCTAGTTTGCATAATCTGAAATTGTATATTTATTGTGGGGTGGGCATCTTGCTATTTAAGCTAAAAGCGATATAGGGCGGGCGTTGTACAAATACCTCGCGCCCTCATCCCCTAACCCCTTCTCCCGCAGGAGAAGGGGAACTAAATCTCTTGCTCCCTTCTCCCTGTGGGAGAGGGGCTGGGGGTGAGGGCGAAACCTTCCAACCAAGAGGGTTTCACGTTAAGTTGACACCACTGGCATCTTGCCGCCCAATATATGCAAGTTAAATGTGGAACAGCTTACAACCGAAGTGTCACAAATCAGGTGCAACTATTAGTCTGCCAACCCAAAAATGTGAGGTGGAGATTGGGGAAAGGTTAAAGGGAAAAGGGTAAGGGACAAAAAATTCAAAACCCAAGCAATTATCGGTAACAAAGCCACAGAAACATCAATGGTCAAGCAAATGAACCAAGCCAAAATCATTCATTTTGCTACCCACGGCTTACTTGATGATTTTAAAGGATTGGGCGTACCAGGTGCGATCGCTCTGGCTCCTACTCGTCAGGATGATGGTTTACTGACATCCGGTGAAATTTTGGATATGAAACTCAACGCCGACTTGGTTGTACTGAGCGCTTGCAACACTGGAGGTGGTAACATTACAGGCGATGGTGTGATTGGTTTATCACGTTCTCTCATTACCGCCGGGGTCAAGAGTGTAATTGTTTCGCTGTGGTCTGTATCAGATACTTCTACCGCCTTTTTGATGACTGAGTTTTATCGTCATTTACAACACAATCCCGATAAAGCTGCGGCGCTGCGAGAAGCAATGCTCGCAACCAGACAAAAGTATAGTAATCCAATTGATTGGGCTGCATTTACTCTAATTGGGGAAGCAAAGTGAAACAATTTTAGATTTTGCGGAAAGTTGCAAGGAGGGTTTCCCTCCGTAGCAAACTTTTCAAGACGGATTTTGGATTTGTTTCATACTGGAATACTTCTTTCTTGTCCCGCTAATTTATGCAATTTTTCCCTCTAAAATTCACGATTATGTGAAGTAAAGAAAAATTTCAACCAAAGCATTGATTACCAAATACCCTAAAATATCATGAAAAGTATTTTAAAATTGGCGATTTTGTCTTTTGCCAGCTTTGCTGTATCTATGCAAATTGTGTCGGCTCAAACCCCCAAAACCACAGGTGATGCGCGCATCAAAGATATTTTAGATAAGCTAGGGGCTAAATATGAGTTACTGCCTGATGGTGATTTTAAATTATTAATACAAACCGAAAATAAACGCAACCAAGTAGTATTTATTGAATCCAGAACAGAAAAACTCGGCAACTTAGAAATTCGTTATATTTCATCTCCAGGATATGTAACTAAGGGAGCGATTCCCAGCGAAATTGCTAACAAGCTACTAGAAAATAGCGGTTTAAACAAAATAGCTGCTTGGCAAGTTTTGACTAAAGAGCAAACTCACATGGCTATATTTACTGCCAAGATAGCAGCCAATAGTGAGGCGGAAACTTTGAAAAATACGCTTTTAGCTGTGGGCTATGGTGCAGATGCAATTGAAAAAGAGTTGACAGGTAAGGATGAATTTTGAATCACAAAGGAACAGGGACTGGCAAATGAAAAACTCCACCCACAAGGGGGTGGAGTTTTTGGGCATTGGGAATTGGGCATGGGGGAGGCAGTGCTGTCTTGGGGTCTCTCCAAGTGCATTGGTATCAACTTAAGCTAAAAGTGATATAGTGCGGGCGTTGTACAAATACCTCGCACCCTCATCCCCTAACCCCTTCTCCCCCATATGTATTCTTGTTTAAAACGTATAAATACTTATACATGTTGTATATTTATTGCATTCGGATATGTCTATACTGGAGAAGAAATCATCCAAATTTTATGAAAATTTTCAACAACGCAAATTTAACAAACCCCGTTGGGGTTGGGGGCTGGGGAACTCCGCCCCCACAACCCCAGGGAGTAGGGATTAGGGGCAATGAGGATTTGGAGAATGTAGACGCGAAGCCGTGAGCGATTCTGGTGGACGGGTTCCCCAACATAAATGAACTGTAGCGTATCCGAAGGATTCACCCATTCGCATTAGCATCTCTGAAACAGAAGGGCTTCCTGTAGGGTGGGAGATGAGGTGACAAAAGGAAATAATCATTACCAATTACCCATTACCCATTCCCATAATTAAAGATTTTCTTCACAAAAAAAATGCAAACTTTTAAGCGCATTAGCTGATTGCTGTAATTTTGAACCATGCCACAATACAGGTGTTATTGAGCGCACAATCTATTGTCTCCTGCTCATAAATCTATTAATGAAAAAAACTTCTGCTTCTTTTCACTTGAACTATAGATTAATCTCTAACCTATCTATATGTTAAGTAAGGTTTTTAACTTGATGGATATGGAGGTACAATCGCTTGTGAAACGCGATCGCGTTAACAATTGTGCTGTATGAGTCACCCCTCCCTACTAACTATTTTGCTGATTGACGATTGTGCTGAAGATCGGGTGACTTACCGTCGCTTTTTGCAGCACGATAGCCGCTATATTTATCGCATTTTAGAGTTTGATACAGCAACCGCAGCAATGAACTGGTGCCACTACGAGACCCCAGATGTGGTTTTGCTAGATTTTGCGTTGCCTAATGGTGATGGCTTGGACTTTATTCGGCAGTTTAGAGAACATCTGAGAAATACGCAATCGGCTGTGATTATGGTGACTGGGCAAGGAGATGAAACTATTGCTGTACAAGCAATGAAAAATGGTGCCCAGGATTATTTACTCAAAAGCCAGCTGACAGCGACAATTTTGCACAGCGCCATTCATTATGCAGTAGAGCAGGTGCGCTTATTACGGCAATTAGAACAAAGTCGAGAGCAACAACACTTAGTTGCAGCAATTGCTTTAAGAATTCGCCAGTCTTTGAAACTAGAAGAAATATTGCGGATTACAGCTAAAGAAGTGCGCCAGTTTCTGAAGGCAGATCGGGTATTAGTTTATCAATTTCAGCCGGATATGAGTGGCGTTGTGGTAGCGGAATCAGTGCTTCCTGGTTGGACGGTTTCTTTAGGGGCAAAAATTCAAGATACTTGCTTTCAAGAAGGAGCAAGAGATAAATATTACCAAGGAAAAAAACGAGCGATCAATAATATTTATCAAGCGGGTTTAACAGATTGTTATTTACAGCTATTAGAACAATTTGAAGTCAAAGCCAATTTAGCAGTTCCCATTTTGGTAAAGGATAGTTTATGGGGATTATTAATTGCTCACCAATGTTCTAGAACGCGCAATTGGGAAGCGATGGAACTAGAGTTGCTGGATCAGCTAGGGGTGCAATTATCACTGGCAATTCAGCAAGCAAATGCCTATGAGCAACTGCAGACAGAACTAAAAGAACGAAAATCAATAGAAGCGGCACTGCAAGCTAGCGAAGAAAAGCTGAAACTGACCCTAGATTTTGCTCATATTGGCTATTGGGAGCGGAACTTTATTACCGATGAAATATTTGCTAGCGACAATGCCATTCGCTGTTTTGGCTATGAAAGAAAGAGCATCAAAGTTACTAATGAAGAGTGGTTGAACTCGATTCATCCTGAGGATCAAGAATGGGTACAACAACAATTACAGCAAGCGATCGCCAACAAAACAGATTATGTTGTGGAATATCGAGTAGTATGGGCAGATCACAGCATTCACTGGATATCATCAAGCGGCAGGGCAGTTTACGACAATAACGGACTTCCATTAGTGATGCTGGGCGTATTGATAGATATCAGCGATCGCAAACAAGCTGAAGAAAAACTCCGAGAAAGTGAAGAACGCTTCCGCAGCACCTTTGAGCAAGCCGCAGTAGGAATTAGCCATGTATCGCTGAGTGGGGAATTTATCCGCCTTAACCAAAAGTTTTGTGACATTACCGGCTATCCTCCCACTGAACTCCAAAAATTAACCTTTCAGGATATTACCTATCCAGATGATGTCGTAGCTGGGTTACAGCAGAGTCAGAGGCTAATCACAGGAGAAATTCAGACTTTTTCTCTAGAAAAGCGGTATATTCGCCAGGATGGCGCGATTGTCTGGGCGAATTTGACTTGTTCTCTAGTACGCGATCGCTTAGGCGCACCGAAATATTTCATTTCTGTGATTGAAGATATCTCCCAGCGCAAGCAAATGGAAGCGGAACTTCAGCAGCATCAGGAGCGGTTGAATATGGCTCTGGAAGTTGCTGATATGGGTAACTGGGACTGGAATATTACTACAGGAGAAATTTATTGGTCACCTAACCTGGAACGACTATTTGGTATGGTTCCTGGAACTTTCAACGGGAATTATGAAACCGTTGTATCCATGATGCACCCAGAGGATCAAGAATCTGTTTTACAAGCAATTAATGCTGCTGTCTCTCAAAAACAAGAATATAACATCGAATTTCGCTTTATCAAACCTGATGGTACAGCACGCTGGGCACTTGGAAAAGGAAAGGTTTTTTATGACGAGCAAGGTAATCCTACTCGGATAATGGGTATTGATTTAGACATTACTGAACGTAAGCAAGCGGAAGCAATCATCAAGGAAAGTGAAGAAAGATTCCGCCACATAGCAGATAGCAGCCCTGTCCTGATTTGGTTGTCGGGAATTGACAAATTATGCCATTATTTCAATAGTAGTTGGTTAGAATTTACTGGCAGAACCTTAGAACAAGAACTGGGTAATGGTTGGTTAGAAAGATTACACCCAGATGATTATCAAAATTGCCTAGACTCTTATATCAATGCCTTTGATAGCCGCCAAGACTTCCAAATTGAATATCGGCTGCAACGCTTTGATGGTGAATATCGTTGGATTTTGGATACAGGAGTCCCCCGATTTACCAGTGAAGGTGAATTTTTAGGTTATATGGGTTCCTGCATTGATATTAGCGATCGCATTCTGGCAGAACAGGCATTACAACAGCTCAATCAAGAACTCGAAGCCAGAGTAGAACAACGTACCGCCGCTTTAAAAGAAAGCGAAGAACGCTGGCAATTAGCGCTCAAAGGCAGCAATGATGGTATTTGGGATTGGAACCTCAAGACTAATGAGGTGTTCTTCTCAACGCGCTGGAAAGAAATGCAGGGCTTTAGCGAGGATGAAATAGATGCCAATATTGAAGAATGGTGGAGCAGAATTCATCCTGATGATTATGAACGCTTCATAACAGCATTGAATGAGCATTTTAACCAAAAAACGCCATTTTTCTGTGAAGAATGCCGAGTAAAGCACAAAAATAGCTCTTACATTTGGGTATTAAATCGGGGTCAGGCTTTGTGGGATGAATCGGGTAATGTCATTCGCATGAGTGGTGCGACAAAGGATATTACCGAACGCAAACAAGCAGAAACCGAGTTGTTAGCTCTGAGCAGTCTGCAACAGGCAATTTTAGATGGCTCTGATTATGCGATTATTTCCGTCAATTCTCAGGGCACGATCCAAACCTTTAATGCTGGTGCCCAAAAGATGTTGGGCTATACACTAGAAGAAGCGATTAATTACACTCCAGAACTGTTTCATGATTTGGCAGAAATTCAGCAACGCTTAGAAATTTTTGCCAGAGAATTAGGCAGGCCCAGCTTGTCAAGACCAGAATTTTTCACCCTTAAAACCCAAGATGGCACTTACGAAGAAGAATGGACATACATTCGCAAAAATGGCGATCGCTTTCCAGTTTTAGTATCAGTGACCTGTCTGCGTAACCCAGATGGTGAAATTTGGGGATTTCTTGCCATTGCCAAAGATATTACCCAACAAAAACAGATGGAAGCAGAACTCAAAAAAAATGCCGCCCATCTTGCTACTGCCCAGCAAATTGCCCGTCTGGGTAGTTGGGAATTTGACTTTCAAACCCAACAGATCTATTGGTCGGCAGAAAGCTTTGAGATTTATGGACGTGATCCTCAGTCTGGGATGCCAACCTACGCAGAATTACGCCAGTCAATTCATCCAGATGATCTCGCTCGCCATGATGATGTGGTAGAGCAAGCCAGTCAGCAGGGTAAATCTTACGAGCTAGAATATCGCTTTTATCGCGCTGATGGCAGTTTACGCTATGCACTAGTACGAGGCGAAGTCATCTTGGATGCTCGAGGCGAGCCAAAACAGTTTATTGGCACAGTTCAGGATATTACCGATCGCAAACTGGCAGAAGAACAACTACGCAACCTTAGCGATCGCTTGTCTTTGGCCCTGCAATCAGGTGCGATCGCTACCTGGGATTGGGATATCATCCACAACCAAAACCACTGGGATGAGCGGATGTATAAACTGTATGGTATTGTGCCAGGGTCTGAAGGTTGGGCACTGTATCAAGATTGGTTAAATGTCATACATCCAGACGATCGCGCCCAAGCCGAAGCTAACGCCCAAGCTGCACTGCGGGGAGAGAAAGAATTTAATATAGAATTTCGCGCTATTCATCCAGATGGCAGCATCCGCCATATCAAAGCTGCTGCCATAGTCCAACGCAACCAGCAAGGTGAAGTACAACGGGCAGTAGGAATTAACTATGACATCACAGAGCTTAAACAAATAGAAGCAGCTCTACGTGAGAGCGAAAGCCGCTATGCAACCTTAGCAGAAGCATCACCAGTAGCTATTTTCCGGATTGATGCACAAGGCAATTGCGTTTACATGAATGAACGCTGGAGCGAGATGACTGGTAGAGCAACTGCATCGGCATTAGGAACGGGATGGTTAGATGCAGTGCATCCCGAAGACCGCGAATATATGCTCATGCACAGGTCGCAATCATTATCAAAAACCCCAAGATTGATTCGCAACGAAGGCAGACATTTACTTCCAGATGGTACAGTTACCTGGTTTTACGCCCAGTTAGTACCCGAAACTAATGCTGATGGCAACTTAATTGGGTATATCGGCACACTTACAGATATTACCAGTCGCAAACAAATAGAAGCCGCCCTTTGGGAAAGTGAACGCCGCTACGCGAGCTTGGCAGAAGCCTCACCAGTAGCTATCTTCCGAATAGATGGGGCTGGGCAGTGTATTTATGTTAACGAGCGCTGGAGTGAAATGACAGGCAGACCCGCTGAGGAAGCAATGGGTTACAAATGGTTAAATGCTATCTATCCTGAAGACCGCGATCGCTTTCTGGATCATATGTGTAATTTATCTGAACCACAAAGATTACGGCAGGATGAAGGTAGGCATTTACTTCCAGATGGCAGCATTGCCTGGTTTTACGTCCAAGTCCTCACCGAAACTGACCCAGAAGGTAACATCATTGGTTACGTCGGTACTTTAACAGATATCAATGCACGTAAAGAAGCAGAAATTGCCCTGCAAGAAAGTGAACGCCGCTATGCCACCTTAGCACAAGCTGCCCCGGTCGCGATTTTCCGCTTTGATACAACGGGGAATTGCACTTATGTCAATGATCGCTGGAGCGAGATGACAGGCAGACCAGTAGAAGATGCGATGGGGTTAAATTGGCTACAAGCTATTCACCCAGAAGACCGCGATCGCGCATGGCAAAAATGGTATCAATGGTCACAAACATCTCAGCTAGGAGAAATCTACCGTAGTGAAGGCAGACATCTGCAACCTGATGGCACTATTACCTGGTATTACTGCTATGTACTAGCGGAAACTAACTCCGAGGGTAGCATTATTGGTTACATTGGCACCTTGGCAGATATCACCGCGCGCAAAGCAGCAGAAATTGCCCTGCAAGAAAGTGAACGCCGCTATGCCAACTTAGCAGAAGCTTCTCCAGTAGCAATTTACCAATTGGATGCAGAAGATAACTGCATCTATGTCAATGAGCGCTGGAGCGAGATGACAGGCAGACCAGCAGAAGATGCAATGGGCTTCAAATGGTTTGAATCTATCCACCCAGACGACCGCGATCGCTTAAAAAAGGAATGGGAGCAATGGTTAGGAACATATCAGCAAGGAGAGGTGTATCACAATGAAGGCAGACATCTTTGGCCTGATGGTAAAATCACCTGGTTTGACTGCTATTTACTACCGGAAACTAACCCAGCAGGTACCATCATTGGTTACATTGGCACTTTAGTAGATACCACTGATCGCAAAGCCACAGAAATTGCCCTGCAAGAAAGTGAGCGCCGCTACGCCAACTTAGCACAAGCTGCTCCAGTCGCAATTTTCCGCTTTGATAATGAGATTAACTGCGTCTATGTCAACAATCGCTGGAGCCAGATCACTGGCAGACCAGCGGAGGCGGCAATGGGGCGACAATGGTTAGAAGCTATTCATCCAGACGATCGCGATCGCATGGGCAAGGAATGGGCGCAATGGATGCAAACACATAAACCAGGAGAAATCTACAAACATCAAGGCAGACATATTTGGCCTGATGGCAGGATCACCTGGTTTGACTCCTATGTCCTACCGGAAACTAACCAAGAAAGCAAAATTATTGGTTACATCGGTACCATCGTAGATATTACAGATCGCAAAGAAGCAGAAATTGCCTTACAAGAAAGTGAACGCCGCTATGCAACTTTGGCAGAGGCCGCACCAGTAGGCATTTATCGGTTTGATACCGAAGGTAACTGTGTGTATGTCAATGAGATCTGGAGTGAGATGACAGGGAGACCTACACAGGAAGCATTAGGCAAAGGATGGATCAAAGCATTGCACCCAGACGACCGCGAGCAACTTTTAACGGCTACATCAACATCTTTGGCACAAAAAAGCAGGAAAATTAGTGAAGGTAGACATCTGAAACCCGATGGTAGCATTAGCTGGTTCTATAGCCAAATGGTACCGGAAATTGATGCCAATGGTAATGTACTAGGTTATATTGGCACACTTACAGATATCACTGTTCGTAAGGAAGCAGAAATTGCCCTCAAAGAAAGCGAACGCCGCTATGCCACCTTAGCAGAAGCAGTGCCCGTGGGGATTATTCGATTTGATGCACAAGGTCATTGTATCTACGTCAACGAGCGCTGGAGCGAGATGACAGGACAGGCAATCACAGCAGCATTGGGAATGGGATACTTAGATGTCTTGCATCCTGAAGATCGCGATCAACTGTTGCTGGAATGGTCTCAATGGAGGCAATCACCTCAGCCCAGAAGACTTTTCCAAAGAGAAGGCAGGTATATTCGCCCAGATGGTAATATCAACTGGTTTTCTGGTTATGCATTACCCGAAATCAATCCCGATGGTATCGTTGTGGGGTATGTTGGTACACTCACAGATATTACCGAACGCAAGCGCAATGAAGATAAACTGCGAAAACTCTCTGATAGGCTAACCTTAGCACTGCAATCGGGAGGATTCGGCATTTGGGAATGGGATATCGTCAACGATGTCCTGTTTTGGGATGAGCGAATGTATGAACTTTACGGTGTGCAACCTTCTGAGTTTGATGGAGTATATGAAACTTGGATGCAACGCATTCATCCAGAAGATCGCGCTGCATCTGAAGAACTAAGTGAGAGAGTACGCCGAGGAGAGATGGAATATAATACGGAATTTCGTGTTGTTCATCCCGATGGCAGCATCCGCTATATTAAAGCCTACGCTCTGATTAAAAGAAATCAACAGGGTGAGGCACTCAGAATGGTGGGTGTCAATTACGACATGACAGAACGTAAATTAGCGGAACTGGAACTTATCCGTAACCGAGACCTACGCGAAGTAATTTATCATGAATCTACTGATGCCATCTTTCTCGTAGATCCGCAAACTCTGCTCACTATTGATTGTAATCGCCGGGCTGTAGAATTGTTTGCTGCTAACCATAAAGGTAATTTGATTGGTATAGCCGGACACACGCTTCATCGCCAGCCCTTCTCAGAAGACGAACTAGCTGCTATTGCAGCGGAAATGGAGTCAAAAGGCTTCTGGAGCCGAGAAATTGAATATGTTAATTATCAAGGCGATTCCTTTTGGGGAAACATTGCTGCCAAGCCGATTACCGTAGCAGGACGGAGACTAAATTTAGTCCGGATCACAGATATTAGCGATCGCAAGCAAACCGAAGAAATACTAACAACATATACACGCGAGTTAGCAGATTTATACAACCATGCTCCTTGCGGTTACCATTCGCTTGATGTTGACGGTCGATTCGTCAACATCAACGATACAGAGCTGGAATGGTTGGGTTACAGCTATGAAGAAATTATTGGACAACACTTTATTGACTATATTACAGAAGCCAGCCGCCCAGCATTTTTAGAAAACTATCCGCAATTTAAAGAACGCGGCTGGGTGAAAGACCTAGAATTTGACATGATTTGCAAAGATGGCACAATTTTACCAGTGCTGCTGAATGCAACTGCCGTCAAAGGTGAAGATGGTACTTTTATCTCCAGCCGTTCCAGCATTTTTGATATCCGCGATCGCAAACAAGCAGAACGAGAATTACAAGAATCCCGTACAATGCTGCGCTTGGTACTAGATACAATTCCCCAACGAGTATTTTGGAAAGATTGCGAATCGCGTTATTTAGGCTGTAATCCTAGTTTCGCCAACGATTGTCAGCAAACTCCCGATGAAATTATTGGCAAGACAGACTTAGACTTAACTTGGTCAGAATTCGCACACCTCTACCAGGCAGATGATGCCTTTGTCATCAACACCAAAACTGCCAAACTCGGCTATGAAGAGCCGAATGTCAATCTCAATGGTGAGCAAGTATGGTTGCGAACCAGTAAAGTACCGTTGACGAATAGTACAGGTGAAGTTATTGGAGTTCTAGGATCTTACGAAGATATTACTCAACGTAAACAAGCCGAAGAACAGCTACAGCATACAAATCAGCAGCTAGCACATGCTAACGTCGAATTAGCTCGTGCCACACGCTTGAAAGACGAATTTTTGGCAAATATGAGCCATGAACTGCGAACCCCACTTAATGCTATTTTGGGAATGTCTGAGGGTTTGCAAGAAAGTGTATTTGGCGAAGTCAATGAACGACAAATTAAAGCCATCTCTACTATCGAGCGCAGCGGCAAACATTTACTCGAACTGATCAATGACATTTTAGATTTATCTAAAATCGAATCTGGCAAACTAGAACTGCAACTGAGCGATGTTCCTGTCAGAACTCTGTGTGATGCTAGTATCAGCTTCATAAAACAGATGGCTTTGAAGAAAAATATCGGACTCAGTACTCGAATTGCCGACAATCTGGGCAATATTTATGTAGATGATCGCCGTTTGCGTCAAGTCCTGATCAACCTCCTCAGCAACGCCATTAAATTCACTCCCGAAGGCGGTTCCGTCAGGTTAGAAATCTGCCTGGAAGAAGCAGGAGAGCAAAAGAACAGGAAAGCAGAGGTAGCTAATTCTCCCTCATCTTCCTCATCCCCCACATCCCCCTCATCCCCCACATCCCCCTCATCCCCCACATCTCCCACATCCCCCACATCTCCCACATCCCCCCACATCTGCTTCTCCGTCATTGACACTGGTATCGGCATTCGCACAGAAGATATCAGTAGGTTATTTCAGCCTTTCATGCAGCTTGACAGCAGCCTTAACCGCCAGTATAATGGCACGGGTTTAGGATTGGCACTTGTACAGCGGATTGCTACCTTACATGGCGGAACTGTCTCAGTGAGCAGTAAAGTCGGTGAAGGTAGTTGTTTTATTGTTCGTATTCCGTACCAAACCAACGATCCTTTGTCCACAATGCAAGTAACGGCTCCATCCCCCAGCCATCGCCTTCCTGCTGATAATACTCAAGTTTTAATTATTGAAGACTCCATTCCTGCTGCCGAGCAAATTACTCGCTATTTGAGCGAAATGGGAATGCAACCTGCTGTCTATCCGCGCGGCGAAGGCTCTGTAGAGGAAGCAATACGCATTCAGCCTGCTTTCATCCTTTTAGACTTGCAATTACCAAACCTTTCCGGTTGGGATGTGCTCAATCAACTGCAAAACAACCCAGAAACTAAAGAAATTCCAGTCATCATTATTTCTGTAGTAGACGAGCGCACCAAAGGATTGGCTCAAGGAGCTGCAGAATATATAGTTAAGCCAATTACTCGCCAGCAGTTTCAAGCCACCCTAGAGAAACTACAATATATTCCCCGTCATGATTCCACAGCATTGATTGTTGTCCCACAAGCATCTGCTAAATCGCCCCTAATTCTGCTAGCAGAAGACAATCAGGCAAACATCGATACAATGTCCGGTTATCTAGAAAGTCGTGGCTATCGCCTAATTTTGGCAAAAAATGGTCAACAAGCCCTTGAAGTTGCTAAATCTCAACAACCTGATTTAATAGTAATGGATGTCCAAATGCCAGTCATGGACGGAATAGAAGCAATGCGTCACCTCCGTCAAGACCGGCAATTTGACCATGTGCCGATTATTGCATTAACAGCTCTTGCTATGCCAGGCGATCGCGAAAATTGCTTAGATGCAGGAGCGAACGAATATTTAAGTAAACCTATTAAACTCAAACAGTTAGCAGTCACAATTCAACAACTTTTAGGAAGGTAACGGAAATTGCCGATGGATACTAAAGCTTCTATTTTGGTAATTGATGATGAACCCGATAACTTTGATGTTGTTGAAACACTACTAGATGGTGAAAATTACCAACTATATTACGCGCCTAGTGGAAAGCAAGCCTTAGAACGCCTCGAAAGTTTTCATCCCGATGTCATCTTACTAGATGTAATGATGCCAGAAATGGATGGCATGGCAGTCTGTCGTCACATCAAATCCGATCCGCAATGGCAAGCTGTGCCAATTATTATGGTGACAGCATTAACCGATAAAGAAGATTTAGCGCGTTCTTTAGCAACTGGTGCAGATGACTTTATTAGTAAACCAGTTAATGGTGTCGAGTTACGCGCTAGAGTGAATTCTATGTTGCGGATTAAGCAGCAGTATGACAACCTGCAATCTTTGCTGAAACTGCGAGAAGACATGGTGAACATGATTGTTCATGATATGCGTAACCCGCTATCCAGTATTTTTCTCTCCACTGATATTCTGAAGTTACCAGGTTTAACACCACAAAAACTGCAACGTAAACTCGAACAAATTGCGATCGCCTCCCAGCAACTACAATTATTAATTGATAACTTGTTAATCATGGCCAAGTTAGAATCTGGCAAAATGATTCTCAACTATTCAGAAGTAGATATAGGCGAGCTGTGTTTGCTAGCTGTCGCTGATGTAGAAGCAATTACTGCTCAAAAAAACTTGAATTTAGTGACAGAATTACCCAAATTTAAAGACAATATCAAAGTTGATGCCTCTATCTTTCGGCGAGTACTAGATAATTTGCTCTCTAACGCCATTAAATTTTCACCTTCCAATTCAGAAATTATTCTGCGGGCAGAGTATTTAGAATTAGGCGGAGTAAAAGTACAAGTTGCTGATGCTGGCCCTGGAGTTGCCAAAGATTTAAGGCACAGTATTTTCGAGAAATATGAGATAGGCAATTTCATACAAAATGTTTCGCAAATTGGTTTAGGATTAGCCTTTTGCAAAATGGCAATTGAAGCACATCAAGGCAGTATAACTGTTGAAGATAATCATCCTCGCGGTACGATATTTACAGTATTTCTCGCCAAAAATGCCCAATAAAATACTTGAAGTAGATTTCATTTATATGAGGTACAAATAGGCTGGTTTTGAGGCAGGAGGCAGAGATGGGTAAGGGCACTGCACCAGTACCTTATTTTAGGCTTTGGTGCGTTGCGCTTCGCGACAACACACCCTACTTACAATACTGCTCGGTTAAGGATTTTCAAGTTGGAATTTGGTTTGGGGAAAAGGTGAAAGGGTAAGGGTTAAAGGTTTTTTCTTGCCCCTTTTCCCCTTCCCCTTTTGCCCTTAACCGACAAGTATTGACCCTACTTATGCTTTTAACCGGATAATCTCTTATCTTTAACTTGGCTAGAAGTAGCTTCTAAAAAATCAGTAAAAACTTGAATAAACTTATGTATTCCCTCACTACCGCCAGCAATTAAACCACCAGTTAATAAGGCATCTAAACAACGAAATATACTTATTTGAATAGGGTTATTTGTATCAATAATAATTAGCGGTTCGATACAGCGAATACCGATAGCGCTGATTAATAGACCGCATAATAAAGATGTCCATAGAGCGATTATTCTAGTATCTGACTTGTAAGCTAATCGTTTTCGCTCTTTTTCATTTACATCTTTAATTCTGGTAGTTAAATCATCAATATGGGGTTGTAACTTAGTCAGTACATCTGTTGGCGTTTGACTAAAATTTTGGATTAGTTGCTGTTCTAAGGTGCTGCCACCTGACTCATTCACAATAATAGGATTAGGGTCTAAAGGCGGTATCTGATTTTCTGATTGCTGCTCTGGGATCAGCTTTTTTCGTTCGACAATTATGGCATTTTGTTGTTGAATACTCATTTCTAACTGTTCTGTAGTCGGCCCGCGCCAGGTAGTAATAAAAACTTCTAAAGAACGCTCCAATAAAAGAGAAATGAACAGAGGTAAAGTGAGTACCTGTACAACATCTTCAAAACCAAAAGATTTCAATACCAATGGTTGTGGAGATAGCCAAGCAGTAAAAGTTACTAACAGAAAACTAATAGTTATCAAGAAGAAAAATAGCGGAGATTCCAGAGAAATTTTGAGCAACATCCCTATAGTCCTGTTCTACCCACAATACCTAAGACATAGGGAAATGGAGAATAGCAGGAAGAAATGGGGATTGGGGAACTCGGGGCCCCCTCTGGGGATAAGGGGTAATGGGGACTGGGGATTGGGGATTGGGGATTGGGGACTGGGGATTGGGGAGATGAGGGAGAAATTTCTATTACCAATTACCCATTACCAAATGACAAATGACAAATGACAAATGACAAATTTAGATTCCCGCACCATCTAGAAAGTCTTCGATGACGCGATCGCTTTCGGTTGTACTGGGGTGGGGTTCGGGGATATGTACGTGAATGGGCGAAAGGTTTGATTCAGCTTGCAATTGTTCTAGCTGTTTATCTAAAGATTTCACTCTTTCAAATAAGGCGCGGATGGCTTCTGCTTCTACGTCCCGGACTTTACCATGAGCGAGAATATCGCCACTGAGGTTGTTTTGGCGGGTTATCCTTCCGGGTATACCAACGACAGTACTATCGCTGGGTACGTCTCGCAGTACTACCGAACCTGCTCCCACACGGACGCGATCGCCTAATTGAATATTTCCCAAAACCTTAGCACCTGCACCTACAACTACATGGCTACCTAATGTGGGATGACGCTTACCGCTTTCTTTTCCTGTCCCACCAAGGGTTACGCCTTGGTAAATCAGGGCATAATCACCGATGATTGCTGTCTCACCAATTACTACTCCCATTCCGTGGTCGATAAATACACCTTTACCAATCACTGCACCCGGGTGAATTTCAATCCCCGTGAGAAACCGACTGATATGAGAAATCAATCTTGGTATGACAGGAATCCCAATTTTATAGAGCCTGTGGGCTAGGCGATGGAAGAGCAAGGCTTGCAGCCCAGGGTAACAAAACAATACCTCTAGCCAGTTACGAGCGGCGGGATCGCGCTCATAAATTGTTCGCAAATCAGTTAGCAACATACATCAGCTGTGGGTGAGATGGTTGTTGGTGGGAGGTTCTGAAATTTTTCCAAAATATTCAGACTATTTATCTGAATTTTATAAGATAATCTACGGTAAGTCGATAAAATTAGGAGTATTTGTGAAGTGAATGACGCTGCGTTTAAGCAGTAATATTTAGTTTCACATAAAACCCGGTAAATCCATCGACCAACGGTAGTATATTGAGTACAGACTTGAATAGCCAAAACTACGCTCTCCTGGATCTGTCTTCCAAAGTTGAATATGCTCTGCTGGCACTTTTAGAGTTAGCAAGCAACCACAGCAAAAAAGTTCCTCTCACCATGAGCGAAATCACTGCCAAACAGCCCATACCAGAACGTTATCTCGAACAAATTTTGACCAACCTGCGGCGTGCTGGTGTGGTGCAGAGTCAACGTGGCTCAAAAGGCGGTTTCATTTTAGTTCGTGAGCCTTGGCAAATTACCTTACTGGAGATTGTCACGGTGGTAGAAGGTGAGCGCAAAGACAAAGACAGCTCCGCATCTCCGACTCTGGAAAGGAGTTTAGTGCTGGAAGTTTGGGAGCAAGCTAATACAGCCTCAATACAGGTTTTAAATAGCTATACACTCCAAGACTTATGTCAGCAAAGAGAGACTCGTTTACAGCAGAGTCCCATGTATTACATTTAGTTACGCAGGAGTACCCCTTATGCGGATAGCCAAAGATATTACACAGTTAGTCGGACGGACTCCTTTAGTTCAATTAAATAAGATTCCCCAAGCTGCGGGCGCACTTGCTCAGATTGTGGTGAAGCTAGAAAGCATGAACCCAGCTGCTTCTGTTAAAGACAGAATTGGTGTCAGCATGGTGGAAGCGGCGGAAACAGGCGGTTGGATTGAGCCAGGAAAAACCATTTTGGTAGAACCAACCTCCGGTAATACAGGGATTGCTTTGGCAATGGTAGCCGCCGCCAAGGGCTACCATCTTATTCTAGCGATGCCTGATACGATGAGCCAGGAACGCCGCGCTATGCTCAAAGCCTATGGCGCGCAATTAGAGTTAACGCCTGGAGTGGAAGGGATGCGGGGAGCGATCGCTCGAGCGGAGGAAATCGTTGCCAACACGCCTAATGCCTATATGCTGCAGCAGTTCCGTAACCCTGCTAATCCCAAGGTTCATGCTTTAACTACCGCCGAAGAAATTTGGGCTGATACAGATGGACAGGTAGATATCCTCATCGCTGGAGTGGGAACTGGTGGAACGATTACAGGCGTTTCTGAAGTGCTTAAACAACGTAAACCCAATTTTAAAGCGATCGCAGTTGAGCCTACCAACAGCCCTGTCTTAGCAGGTGGTAAACCAGGCCCCCACAAAATCCAAGGAATTGGCCCCGGATTTGTCCCAGCAATTTACCGTCCAGATCTTGTTGATGAAGTGATTCAAGTCAGCGATGAACAGGCGATATCTTATAGCCGTCGGTTAGCCAAAGAAGAAGGATTACTATCAGGTATTTCTGCGGGTGCAGCTTTGTATGCAGCCCTTGTAGTCGCCCAGCGTCCAGAAAATGAGGGACGTTTGATTGTAATGGTGCAGCCAAGCTTCGGCGAACGCTACCTCAGCACCTCATTGTTTAGAGATCCAGAGGAAAGCGAATGGTTAAGTAAAGTCTAAATATCATGTCCGTTTAAACACTTATCATATCTGTGAAGGTCGGTAATGGGTAATGGGAAAGAAAAATGCAGTTTAACAATTACCACTTCCCAGTTCCCAATGACTAAAAAGACCAACTATATTGTAAGTAATTAGCCGGACTTGATATAATGCCTAATTTTTTCTACTGACTAGGCATTTTCATGATTTTTTAACAAAATTGTCAAACAAAGACAACTTGCACCTAGCTTTATTAGACTTAAAGCTTGACTCTTCAATACAATAAAAGCACCTAATCCCATCAGAACAAAAGGCACGATGTTGTTGCCATAGTGAATTAAGAAATTCGCTATTATTTTCTGATGGGTTAGTTGGTATGTAGCATAACACCATACTCCTAAAAGCAGAAAAAATAGAGCAATAATTATCAGTAAATTTTCTAAATTATTGTTAGCAAATAAAGGTACATAAACACTAATATTATCGCTGCCATTAGCAACAGTCAGTGATGCTACAATTGCAAGATTAGAATCTTTAGATTCGGCAATTGCTGTTACTACTTCCTCCGCTTGTTTTTCTTGCCAATTTACCAAGCTATTAATACCAATAGATAGGGGCAGTAAGCCCAGTAAGCCAATCCAATTTGGTGGTAAAATTAAGCCTCCAAAAAACCCAGGAAGACTGAGAAATATTAATATAGTGAAGCCTAAATATTGCCCAAAAATTATATGACGAGGACGGAAGTTAGGATTAATTTGGGCAAAAAACAGCAACAAAATTACAATATCATCAATATTTGTGGCGCTAAAGGCAGCAATTGCGGTGCTAATTGTTGTGATTAACTCACTCATATATTTAGGGATATGACCGAAAAAGTAAAAAGTAAAAAGTAAAAAGTGAGCCAGTGCGGTGGACGGGTTCCCCGGCATAAAGCAACTGGCGAACTCCAAAGGAGTAAAAAGGCAAAAGAAAGAAAAAGAATAATAGTCACAAGGTCACAAGCCCCTCTATACCCGAAGTTCAGAGCGCCGGAAGCCGACGCTCTGACTTCGCGCTAAATTCATTTATGGAACAAAATAGGAACATTTATTTCTCGCGCTATGCGTCTCGAAATACTACTTCCTTATTAAATCACCTATCTTGCAAAGTTCAGTTCGCCGGAAGCCGACGCTCTGACTTTGTGCTTTATTTATAGGGATTATCTTTTTAGTTTTTACTTCTTAAAACAAAACCAAAAAACTAGTTATTCAACAAAAAACTCAACAATAATTTTGGAGGGGGTTTGGGGGACGCAACCGTCCGAAGTTTTGTGGAAGGAAACCTTCCCCACAAACTTCACCCAATCGGGGGTTTGGGGGAGAATCCCCCAATTGAGCTAGCTGTTTCCACAACTGACAAATCAGTCACGAATAATCTTATCTGAACTGTATTGGGATATGAGCAAAATCCTAACTACGAGAGTATTTTATTTGACTTTGAGTAGTTCTTAATTTGGTATGGTGTAAATTGTATATTTTCATCAGCCACCATGAGCCAGCTTGGTACAGCTTTTACAGAAGGAATAATCGCTTTTGCAGCTACAAATATTGATGACATACTCATTTTACTGCTATTTTTTTCGCAAATAGATAGTAACTTTCGGCGGCGACATATTTTTATTGGTCAGTATTTTGGTTTTGCGGCGATTATTCTGGCTAGCTTACCAGGATTTTTTGGTGGTTTAGTCGTACCGCGAGAATGGATTGGATTACTGGGAATACTACCAATCGCCATTGGTATTAAGCACTTACTAGAGAGAGAAGAAGATACTACAGAAGTACAAACAGTATCTCATGATTTTACACAGACTTCACCCCATAACCGCATACTTGCTGTTATTTGGAGTATTCTGCATCCTTATACCTATAAAGTTGCAGCCGTGACAATTGCCAATGGTGGCGACAATATTAGTATATATATCCCCTTATTTGCTGGTCAGAGCCTTAGCAGCTTAGGAGTGATTTTAATAGTCTTTTTTGTGATGGTAGCAATTTGGTGTGCGATCGCTTATTTCTTAAGCCGTCATCCTACCATTGCATATATTTTAAGTCGCTACGGCAAGCACATCGTTCCTTTTGTATTGATTGGCTTGGGGGTATTTATTATGTACGAACGCGGTACATTTAGCTTACTACCTTGGTTTAAGTAAAGTATGCTCTCCCTCAAAGGTCATCACCCTCGATTTTTTAGGAGAATTATTGAGTTTTCAAATTGCATTGATAAATTAATTGAGTGTGAGATTACAGTCTCCATCAATATAAGGAATATTGACTGTAAATATTGTTCCTTTACTGACTTGACTGCTAACAGTAATTGTACCTTTATGTAAATCTACACACCGCTTGACAATTGATAAACCTAAACCAGTACCGGAGATTGTGCCTACATTCCGCGCTCGCTGGAAAGGCTGAAATAAGTTCACTTGGTCTTCTTGAGGAATACCTACTCCGTAATCTTGAATTTGAAAAATAATATCACAATCTTTGACTGTTATTTGAAAATTAATCATACTCTCTGGTGGGGAATATTTGAGAGCATTATTCAACAGATTCATCAGAATTTGGCGAATAAGTTTTTGGTCAATCTTAGTAGTCAAAGTTGTAAGTTTTTGATGATCACGAGTAGCAACAAAGACAATTCTCTGCCCGTAGATATTGGCTTCAAAATCTGCTATTAAATCATGACAAAATTTTACTAAATCTAATGTTTCTAGATTTAACTGCAACTGCTCAAGGTCAGCTAAGTTGAGCATCAATACATCATCAAGCAACTGAGTCATGTGTTTAATGGCTTTTTCAATGCGTTCTAAATGTTGCTGTTGCTTTTCTTGGCTGACACGATAGCTATAGGCTGCTAGGTATTCAGTGGAGGAGGCAATAATAGTTAAAGGTGTACGAAATTCATGGGATGCTGTAGAAATGAATCGCGCCCGCATTTGGCTGAGTTCTTTTTCTTTCCGCAAAATTTGCATCCGCTTGATAGCATACTCGACCGTTTTTACTAATAATTGGGATGAAATTTGTCCTTTTACTAAATAATCTTGTGCCCCCAAAGCTAAGGCTTCTAGAGCTAGTTTTTTATCTGGCAACCCGGTGAGGACTACAATTGGTAGATGTGGAACTGCTGCTTGCATTTGAATAACAGTATCTAGACCTTGAGAATCTGGTAATGAGAGGTCTAAAAGAATTACATCAAATTCACTATCTTGTAGTTGTTGGAGTGCAAGATGAAGTCGTTTGAAATGAGTAATCTGCCAGGAATTAGCTTCGCTATCCTGTAATATTTCTGTCAATATTGCAACATCAGCAAGATTATCTTCTACAAGCAAGACCGCCAGCATATCACTTTCCATACATCATCTCACCCACACCATCACAACGTTTCAAGTCCTAAAGTAACAAGTATTTTTTTCAGAAAATTATGATTTACAAAAATTCAAATTTATTTTGATTTTTATTTTTGCTTGACAAGCATCTTGCAATCTCAAATTAGCAATTTCAACTATTCTGATGAGCGGGTAACTCAACAAGTGCTAACCAAAAATGCTCGATTGATTTGACAACTGCTACAAATTGTTCCAGATCAACTGGTTTGACAAGGTAGCAATTAACGTTGAGCTGATAACTCTTGAGAATGTCAGTTTCAGCCGAAGAAGTGGTCAATATGACAATAGGTATGGTTTTGAGATTGTCATCTGCTTTGATTTCTGCTAGTAGTTCTCTACCATTTTTCTTGGGTAAATTTAAATCTAGCAGAATTAAATCAGGACGATTGACATCCTTATATTTGCCGCGCCTATATAAATAATCGCTGGCTTCGGCTCCATCTCGCACAATATTTAACTGATTGAGGAATTTACTTTCGCTCAGAGTTTCTGCTATCAAGACGGCATCACTTTTGGAATCTTCGACAAGTAAAATTTTGAGTACTTTTAATCGATTGTGAGATGACATATTCAGTTCTAATTCCCAATGGGAAGTGTAAAGTAAAAAGTAGCTCCTTGTCCAAGTTGCGACTCTACCCAAATTCTCCCACTATGCCGTTCTACAATCTTTTTGCAGATGGCTAATCCTAAGCCAGTACCAGAGTACTCATCACTAGCATGAAGCCGTTGAAAGATTCCGAATATTCTTTCGGCGTACTGTGGTTCGATGCCAATTCCATTATCTTGAACAGTGAACACCCACTCTTCCTGAGAATTTGCAGAAAGTGAGCTGCAATTTTCAGGGAAATGTTGCTCTGTTAATGGTAATCTATTTTTATGAGCAGAAATATATACCTTTGGAGAGAACTCACTACGGTATTTCAAGGAATTGCCAATTAAGTTTAGTAACAAATTTGACAGTTGGGTGGGATCGGCAAGCACAGTGGGTAAAGGATCGGCGGTAATTGTGGCTTGAGTTTCAGTAATGGTGATTTGCAAATCTTTTTTAACCTGTTCGAGTAAGGCATTACAATCAACTGATTGCAACCTTGGTTGATAGCGACCGGCTCTAGAGTAGGTTAATAAATCTTTGACGAGTTGCTGCATCCGGATTGCGCCATCGACAATAAACTCGATATACATATCTGCTTTCCCATCGAGTTGTCCTTGATAACGCTTTGCTAGCATTTGTGTAAAACTGGTAACTGCTCTGAGTGGCTCTTGTAAATCGTGAGAGGCGACATAAGCAAATTGTTCTAGTTCTTGATTGGAGCGTTTCAGTTCTTCTGCTAGTGTTCGGGATGATTCCTCGGCTTCTCTGAGTTCAGTAATATCGCGACTAATCGTCAAAACAGACTCAACCTCACCATTTACTCCCAACTCTGGGACTACGTAAGTTTGGTAAACTTTCCACTCATCTTGGTGGGGAACTCGAAATTCATGTATTCGCATTTTGCCTGTGGTAAAGACAGTTTCTAAAGATGCTGTCCAAAAATCAGCAATTTCTTGGGGATAGCCTAAGTCTGCGGGTTTTTTGCCCAGATAGGTTGTGACTGGAATTCCCGACTGTTGTGTACTAGCAGGGTTGACATAAAGATAACAATATTGGCGATTATGTCGGCTAATGACATCGGGTGTATTTTCTACTAATGTCCGAAATTCTTGTTCCCGTTTTTGCAGAATTGCATTAGTTTCCAGCAGTTGCTTGGTACGTTCTTGAACTTGCAGTTCTAGTTCATCCCGTGCCATTTTGAGTGTTTGCTCTGCTTGCTTTTGCAGAGTAATGTTCTGCGACATGGATAAACCTGCAAATATTTCTCCTTGCTCATTGAATAGGGGGAGTGTATGGATTTGATAAATAGACTCGCCAAAGGAAAGTTCAAAAATTGTGGTTTCTCCGGCTAATGCAGCTCGATAGTGTGGTTCTAAAACCGCACTAGTTTCTGGAGGTACGGTTTCCCAGAGAGTATGTCCCTCAAGTTGTTCTTTTGTCATCCCAACTTTGGCTATTTCTGTACCATCAGATAACAGATAGCGTAAATCACGGTCAAAAATGTTAACTCCACCATTGGGGAAGTTGTGAGCTAGGGTGCGATACAAATATTCACTCTGGCGCAGTGCTTCTTTGGCTTGTTTTTGTGGTGTAATATCATCACCAAAAATTATAATGCCACCAATTTCACCTGTAGCAGTATGCCAGGGATGAATTTCCCAGTTAATCCACTGCTGGGTGCCATTGGCGCGAGCAAACAAATCTTCATCACATCTTTCGCTGGCTCCAGCTAGACAGCGTTGATGGATTTGTCGCCAGTTCTCGGTAATTTCGGGAAAAATTTCGTAGTGCGATCGCCCAATTAGAGATTCCACTGTATCGAGATGATAGCTATCCACCCATCGTTGACTAGCTATGATGTAGCGCATATCTCGATCAAACATGGCAATCCCAGCAGGTGCATACTGGACAAATAGGCGTAAAGTGGCTTCGCTGGCTTGCAAACTCTGTTCTGCTTGTTTGCGTTCGGTAATTTCTTCACATACGGCACTGATACCAATAATGCGTTCCCCATCTTTTAATGGCAGAAAGCTTTCTAACCAAGTCCGTTGCACACCAGGTTGAGCGGGAGTTTCCCCAGTTATTTCTATATTGAGTACAGGTTCGCCTGTTGCGAAAATGGAGCGAAACATTTGTCCTGCTGCATCCGCTATATTAGGTAGCAACTCTTGTACTGTCCTACCGATATGTGCATCAATCGCCAAACCATTCATTTGGGCTAGGCGTTCATTAATCCGCACAAAGCGCAAATCTTGATCTAAAACGCTTAAGCCAATGGGGGCTGATTGATAGATAGTTTCAATTTCTGCTAATTGGCGCTGCAGCTGAATTTGATTTTCCCTTAAGGCTGCTTCTGTGCGTTTGCGTTCGGTAATATCTCGACAAACGCAAAATCGCAGAATCTCTCCTTCCCACTCCACGACGTTGAAGCTAATTTCGGCATCGTAGACTGAGCCATCTTTGCGACGATGCTGAGTTTCTAAAATCCCACTGTTGTAATTCGTGCAGTCTTGCATCATTTGCTGTAGCTGGGCATCGCTACACTGAGCATCCCAATCAAAAATACTGAGTTTAGCAATTTCTTGGCAATTATACCCCAACATTGCCGCATATCGGGGATTGGCATCTAATACTTTACCTTCTTTGTCTAAAATGACAATGCCATCAAAGGAGGTTTTAAACAGGGTTTGAATCCGCAGAGATTCTTTGGCTAACCTTTGTTCAGCCTGTTTACGCTCCGAAATATCTTCAAAGGCGCTGACAGTGGCGATAATTTGCCCATCTTGATCTAGAATTGGCGCTGCACTCACAGATAACAGGGTGAATGTGCCATCACCTCGGCGGTAGTGTATTTCTTCACCTTTAATGACTTCGCCAGAAAGCAGCGAACGGGCTAGGGGGTACTCTTGCGGTTGATAAGGTTGCCCATCTTCGTGAATTGCACCGTATTTAATGTACTCTTGGTAAGTCTGGGCTGGTAATATTGGATGGCGCAACAGTCTGACGGCTTCTTGATTGTGAAACAGTTGTTTTCCCGAAGGAGCCTCTGCGATCGCCACACCTAAAGGCATTTGTTGCAGGACTTGTTCTAAGCGGCTGCGTTCCGCTTCTAATTGTTGTAGTAGTTGATTGCGTTCGGTTTCGGCTTTTTTGCGCTCAGTAATATCTCGTACTGCCGAAATCCTCACACTCCGCCCTTGATAAAAGCTTTGTTTACCTACTACCTCTAATTGAATGAGGGTGCCATCTTTTTTAATCCCAGTAATTTCATAAGGCAGTTCATACTGGTTCTCAATATGATGCAACAAAGTTTCCTGGGATTCCGGCGTGAGAAAATCGGTTGCTGATTTACCGATTACTTCTTCTAAGGTATAACCAAACATTCGGGCGAACCCAGCATTAGCTTCAATAATTTTCCCCTGCTCTTTCATCAAAATGCCTTCAAACATGGCATCCACTAAAGCAGAAAATCGCATTTGGCTTTCTTGAGATGCTTGTTCTGCTCTTTGACGTTCTGCAATTTCTCGACGCAGGGATTCATTAATGGCTGCTAAATCCTGGGTTTTAGCTGTAACTCTGGCTTCTAATTCCTCAGTTAGTAGGCGTAATGCTGCTTCTGCTTGCTGGCGTTCTGTAATGTCTCTGGTAGTACTAATGACTGCCTCAATTTCTCCGTCATTTCCCTCAATGGGAGAAATCACATATTCGTAGTACCTGACTCCATTAACGGTGGGGAAACTCGTTTCACCTCTCATCGCAATTCCCGTATGCAATACAGATTTGCGTTGCAGATCGTAAACTTCCATGATGTCAGCCGGAAATCCTAACTCCTGCCAAGTTTTCCCCAGCAATTGCGCCTGTTCTAAACCCAAAGCTGCTAACCCGGCTGGACTGGCATAAAGATAGCGTAAGTTGCGATCGCTAATATATATATGATCGGTAGAGGCTGCTAAAACCCGATCTATCAGCCCGATCTGCTCTGAGAAAATAGAATTCTCTTCGCTTGCCATTACAGTATCCTCAAAAGTTTCGCTGGTAAGCTAATGCACATCTAACATTTAGATTGCATATTTTTTTGTTGGGGTTGTCAAGGGGTCAAGGGTTAAGGGTCAAGGGTCAAAGGTTAAGGGTCAAAATTTCCCCCAGGATGTTGGCATTGTCCTCCAGAAGTAACTGCGATCGCATTAGTACCGTCGTGAATCCAAAATTCAAAATTCAAAATTGGTTTTGGGGAAAAGGTTAAAGGTTTTCCCTTCCCCTTTTTCCCCATTTCCCCCTTCCCCAACAACTCTTGCTATATTACAGAGGCGAAAAATTTCTATCTCTTAATAAATCAACCAACTCCCCAAAATACTTGAGTATAATTGCATACTATGTTTTGGCGTTGGGAGAACCCGCTCATGGATAAATCAATTGTGCAGTTGGTTGACGAATTACCAAGCGATAATATCAGTATCAAGGTTTTAAACGCTCTCAATTATGTTGCTCCCGGACAGTGGAACAACCTGGTAGGTTTTGACAATAGTGTACGTGCAATTACTGGTGAAACTGACCCCGCAGTTATTCAAAGAATCCGCGATCGCGCTGTTTCTCTTTATAACGATCCGCAAAATGGCTATCAGATGGCGGTGAAACTATATCAAACCATCGATAAAGCCGACACCGCTATGGCGACAGCAGCTTTAGCAAATAAAGTGGGTGAAAAAATTGGTTTTCTGTCTTTTTTAAGTAACATTACTCCCAAAGCAGACGTAACTCAAACTATAGATTTAGTCTTAAAAATTGCAATTGAAATTATTGCCTTCTCGAAAATAAATGGTATTCCTAGTCCTAATCCCCAAGAATTTGCTAAATCTCTAGCCGACAACTATCAAGATGCTTCCCTGATGCGGATGATAGCCTTAGTCTGCATAGATGGAATGCTACCTTTAGGGCCTGATTTCCTCAGTAAAATTCACAGCATTATTACTGGCTCTGATGCCAACGTAGTCGCACAAAATCCTGTATTCTTAGCAGTTAATACCGCTTTACCTGGTAATAATCCCTCCGAGAAATTTGGTTTTATTACTCAAGCTTTCAACTCCGTACAAGGCTGGATGAATGGCTTAGTAGCGAAGACAGGTTTAACACCGCAATCGATTACTAGCCATTTAGGTAACTTTATTCAGATTGCTGATGATAACTTAGATTTCGTCGCCGCATTCTTGGATCAAACCACCAATTACTTTGAGCATACAGGCATTCAATCAGTAGCACGCGCCATAATTTTGCGATCGCACTCTTTAGTGAAAGCCGAAACTCCTCCACCAGCACTACAACCTAGCACAGCACCAGCATCAGCAGCACAGCCAGGTAAAAGTCAGTATGCAGTTAGCAAAAATGTAGAAGTTTGGGACGAAGACGACGAAGATTGGTATCAAGCCACAATTGAGAAAGTAGAAAATGACCAATTCTTTGTCAATTACATTGGCTACGGTTCATCCTACAACGAATGGGTAGGCGAAGATGAAATTCGCATTCGCGAACATGGCTCATCCGATAGCAATGGATTTGCTGTGAATCAAAAAATCAAAGTTTGGGATGAAGATAACGAAGATTGGTATTCCGCCAGTATTCAGAAAATTCAAGGACAACAATATTATGTGCATTACCTAGATTACGATTCTTCTTATGATGAATGGGTGGATTTGGAAGAAATTAGGTAATTCGTAATTCGTAATTCGTAATTACAAATCTGTGTTGGATCAGATACCTGACTGTTTCAATAAGTCGGGTATCTTTTTGTTTATGAAGCAGTTGGCTATTACCTCAACAACTAATATCAATTTGAAAAAATAATTCGACAGATTGTAGGGGGACAACATTGCTCATCGGTGTCAACTTAAGCTAAAAGCGATATAAGACGGGTGTTGTACAAATACCTCGCGCCCTCATCCCCTAACCCCTTCTCCCCTTGGAGAAGGGGAACTAAATCTCTGGCTCCCTTCTCCCTGTGGGAGAGGGGCTGGGGGTGAGGGCGAAACCTTTCACAAGAGCGGGTTTCACGTTAATTTGACACCAATGGATATTGCTTAAACCCTACATAGCAAAGTTGGCTGATATTTTTCTTTCACTAGAATGAATGTCATTGATGCCATTCGTTTAGTTGAAAGTAAAAATTGTAGTTTATAACAAGCTTATAGCTAGATAGTTTGCAAATCTTGCTGATTTTTAATTAATCAAACTCATTTCAATTTAATTCTTTATCTTTGAGAATTTTGCCCATCTTTTGATATTCACGACGTACTGCTTGAATCAAATGAGGCATTTCAATTTGATTGCTATCCTCAGCAGCTAAAAAGGCAGCAGTTAAGGCAATATTACGAATATTTGCCCCTGTAAGTTCAAAATTATGGGCCAGAAAATTTAAGTCTATCTCAGAACTACAAGGTGTGCTTTTAGGAAATATTTTCTGCCAAATTTCGTACCTTTGCTTTTCATTAGGGAAAGGAAATTCAATAATAAAACGCAGTCTCCGGACAAAAGCATCATCCATGTTCATGCGGAGATTAGTAGTTAGGATAGTAATTCCTTCATACTCTTCCATTTTTTGTAATAGGTAACTGATTTCCAAATTAGCATAGCGATCATGAGCATCTTTAACTTCACTGCGCTTGCCAAATAGAGAATCTGCTTCATCAAATAAAAGAATAGCATTAGCATTAGTAGCAGCAGTAAAAATTCGATGTAAATTCTTTTCGGTTTCACCGATATATTTACTAACTATTTGGGATAAATCAATTTTATACAAGTCGAGTTGTAATTCTTGAGCAATGATTTCTGCTGCCATTGTTTTCCCTGTACCAGGGGTTCCAGAAAACATGACATTTAACCCTTTCCCCAGTGAAACTTTACTTTCAAAACCCCATTTTTCCCAAACTAAATGTTGGTGCTTGACTTGGTTGCAGATTTCTCGCAAGAGATGCTTTTGGTTAGCCGGTAATATAATATCGTCCCAACTATATTTAGGCTGAATGTGCCGCGCTAAGGTGGCTAAATCATGTGCTGATAAACCTCTAGCGGCGGTAGATAAATCAATTAATGTTATAGATTTTTGTAAGTTAACTTGAGTATTAGTAGCCTCTATAGCTTGATTTTTCCAGCCAACTTGATTGGTAGCATTTACCACAGCATCAGCAATTTGTTCAGAAGTGAGACGAAAGCGATCGCTTAAACTATCCAACTCTTGATTATCTAGGGTAATATCTGCTGCTTGCAAGTATTTCTGCCAATAAAAACGACGCTGTGCAAAATTTGGCATCGTGAAAGGAACGGCGATTAGTTCTACTACTTGATTTGTAATATTTACCCAAGGTTTGATAGCAGATAAGATAGTAAATAGAGAATATTCAATTAACTGCTTGAGAAAAATTTGATATAAAATATTATTTTCTGGAGCTTGCAAACTATCTAAAGATTCTATATAAAGTAAGGCATTTTTAAACCTAGCTTCACGAAATAATAATTTGATTGTTGATTCAAATTCAGCTTTAGCCTCGACAATCCTCGCCAAGTCTGCTATTAAAAAAGGTAACCCCAAGGATTTGGCCATAGCTTCAGCAGTCTGCCGTTTACTGGGGATATCCTCACCTTTAAAATATAAATTAAAAGGTTTAACTGTTTCTAAATTTGCTGTGATTAATGATATCAAATTTTGTTTAATTTCTGGCTCTAAAGGCAAGTTCTCAAAACTGATTTGAGGTGTAATTAATTGGCAAAAATCAGTAAGTCTAGCATCTATACCTGTTTCTCCTAATAAAAGTTGAATAACTTGCTGATCGAGTTTAATGTTATGAGCGAGTAGAGAAGGATCTGTGTGATTAGATTCTGGAATTAGATGTAGCAGTCGATGACGAATCAGTGGTGCATCAGCATTAAAATGAACCCGTCGTGTGAGTTTTTCTATAGCAGAAGTGCAGAGTAAATTGAGAGCTAAGTCTATGGTAGGTCGTTTGCAACGTACATCATCTTGGAGATAAGCATAGAGGCGTTCATAACGACGGTCAAGTTCTGGGGCGAGTGCGATCGCTATAATATTTACATCGAAATCTGATAAACCAAAAATTTCTTGAAGCCATGCTAAAGGAGAGCCTTCCCAAGCAATATCTGAAGGTAATTCATCTAAGTTTGCGCTGTTCTGTTGTAATACAGGTGTTACAGGTTGACTACTTAATAAACGTTCTACCTCTTCTTGACGAATGTGCATCCCATGATAAGGGCTATTTAATACTTCTGTATCATAGGTTGTGTGAGCATTGGTAATAGCTTTTTCTAACAGTTTGTCTAATTGTTGTAAGAAAAGGAGAAGTTGATTCAGGTAAGGAGTATAAGGATTTTCGTCTGCTAAAGCAACCATTATTAATCAGTAATAAGAATGTGTTAATTTGAAGAATCACTAGAAATAATTTGTGTTGAATGTAGAATTTCTCTAAATACTGGCATATATTTTGCTTCTAGTGGTTTCAAGGTTGCTGCATTAATTAGATAAAAAGATGAAGAATCATTGTAAATGAGAGACTGTAATTGGGAAAGGCGTAAACTTGTGGTTATTTCTGTCCATTCGTATTGTCTAATATAAGCTTTGTGACCAGAAATATGGCAAGATTCCTCACTGATTAACTGATATTCATTGTAGTCTTCTTGTATTTTATTACCAGAGTCAGTAATTAAGATTTCAAACCAATTACCAGAATTATTTTCCGGTTCAGCTAGGAGATAACTCATTGTAGAGCGATACTCCTCAAAATATTCCTCAAAGCCTGGTTCTGGGAGTCCAAAAATCCGAAATTGCCATTGATTAATAACTTGTGGATGCCAATATTCCGGCAAAGAAATAGATATACCAATTTCTTCACTACAATAGCTGCCCATGTTTGGTAATTTCATAATTTCCTGGCTTAATCTTTATTATTGGAGATGTTTTTCAATCCCCTCTTCCCTTTTAGGGAAGGGGGTGAGGTTGAGGGGATTTCCTATGTCAAGACTCTAGAATTCAAAAATGACAAATGTTTTCGGAGAGTGACATAAGAGGGGTATTAATCATTCGCTTTTGTAAGGCCACAAAAGTATTACACCTCTCCTGATACCAAAAGAACTTTCACTTGCTGCTATTAATTTAGGCTTTTCAGCCTCATTAGCAGCTTTAGTGGTAGCATCATAAGCCATTTCAGCTAATACTTCATCTGATTCTTTGTACCAAATAATTTCCGCCAATCTGTCACTTCCTTGTACCTCCTTAGCAATGATTTCTTGCACTACCTGTCGCTTGACATAATGTTTTGCACTGCCGCTCTTAGCTTTACCTTTAGCGTAATTATAAACTTTGGGGAACAAAGCATTATAAAGTTCCGCTTTCATGGCTCCTACCTCAGCTTCTGGCATATTCGGCCGCTTCTCAGCTACCTTGCTCATGAGTGTACTGGGGTTAGGACTTGAGCAAGCATCTTTGATTGCACCTTTAATTGCGGAAATATCTATTTCTATCTCGATTTCGGCACCACCACCTACTCCTAAAGTTCCCCCGACGGCAGTACCAAGTTTAAATGTACCCTTTGAGAATGTTGCTTCACCTTTCACTTTTGCGCCTACACCAGCCGATAGCGATCCACCAGTGGAGATATTAATTAATTTATTGCCCTTACGAGTTGTAATACTTCCAGATACCTTGCCACTGATTTGAGCGCCAGCAAGTGCTTCTGCGCTAACACTACCGGAGATACCGGCAGGACCAACTTGTGCTTTACTAGTAGCCTTAGCTGAAGCGCCACCATCATATTTACCTTCTGCTGCCACCTGAGCGCCCAAATTTCCCTTACTAAGTTCAGCCGAAACATTACCTGATAAAGAAATTCCTGCTTTTGCTTCAGCCGAAGCACTAGCTACCAATCCATCTAAAACATTCAGTTTTAACTCACTTTTGGCACTTGCTTTAAAACCAATAAAACTTTCTAGTTTTCCTTTTAATTTCAGACTTAATTCACCTGCATTGAAAGCTAGATCCTCTGCCAGTGTAGCTCCGATACCTCCTTGGGTGCTGATCTCAGCTAGTAACTTAATGCCTTCAATCACATCTTTTACTTCGGCACTGACTTTACCTTTAGCGTCTACTCCTGTAAAAAGCTCCTGTGAACTATTTCTAGAAAATGTACCTGTCTCTGTTTTAGTGCTATAAGAGCCAAAGAATCCTGCTCTCATTAATAATTCACAGGCCGCTTTAAAGTCTTGATCTTTAGCTTCTATAATTTTTTTTGCTGCTATTTCTGCTCCAGCCAATTCTGATGTTTTTTCAGTGACATTTTGATAACCTGATTTACTTTGTTTTAAGTATTTTTCTTCATCTTTAGTTTTTTTACCTGCTTCTTTAGATAAAAGTTTAGTTTCTTCGCGTTGAATAACTGCTGTATTTCCTAGTGCGGTAGTACCATTTTGCTGCACAACATGAGTTAATTCATGGGCAATTAACTCTTGCCCTTCTCGACTTCCAGGTTGATAAGCTCCTTCACGGAAAAATACATCTCGCCCTGTAGTAAATGCTTTGGCTTGAACAGTTTCATTTAGCTCATTTGATAAAGAGGTAGTATGCACCCGAACTCCACTCAAATCTGTGCCAAAAGCTTGCTCCATTGGTTCTCGGATACTTTGATGAAGAGGTTGCCCCGTACCCCGCTCCTGTTTGAGAGATGCTTCAAACTGTGGAGAAGTCCTTATATTATTTTCCTGTGTTTCAGCTTTTCGCATCAATGTTTGAGGCTGTATTGTTTCTTCAGATTGATAGGGCTGGATTTTTGAGGTATTTATCTGCTGAACAACTTGTGATGCAACTCGATCAGCTTCTTGTTCGTATTTATCCCCTGGTTGATTAACTGTTAGCTTGTCCTGTACCATATTACCCTGTTTATTAGCTGTTAATTCATGGGACAAACCTCGAAATAAAGGACGACGCTGGATTGCAGAATTATTAGTTGTGGAAATTTGCTTCAGAAGTAAGTTGGGAGAATTATCTGTTGGTTGATTTGGGAGACTTTGCGACTCAATCAGACGACTTAGCGCCCTATTACCAAACATATCTTGTAGTTCTTCTGCTGGATGGATATTGCGCTGATTACTAGATGCGGTTTGTTGATCAACAGTCGATTTAGCCTTTTTGGTTTGGCTTTGTCGCAAAGTACCCATAATATTAGCCTCGAATTTTTTAATTAGAAATATGGATGTAAATCTGGTGATAAAATTACTGATTATTGGGAGAATTGACGCAGATTAAATTTCAGGAAACTAACTTAAGTTATGTGCCTTTAACTCGAAAGTTAGTAGTGACAAAACTACCAGTACCGGAATATTGGGGAGTAGCATCAGGAACTGGCCCGCCTGGGGTTGGCTGTTGTGCAGGAACAACAACCTGAAACTTAGCTTTAAATGTACCTCCTTTGAGTAAAACAGGTTTCCCATTCGATTTGGTTCTTTGAGCTTTTTGATTGGGAGCAAGAGAATCTATCGAAAGGATACCCACACCAGGGATAGGATGTGATGGAGTCATATAAGGACAACCAGGAACAATAACGGTTTTTTCATCCCCATCAACACACACCATTTTTTTATTAATCATGTCTTTACTAGAACCCACAATATTACCCGGAATTACAGTGACAATTGCTTGTCCAAATGGTGGGTTAAACATAGCTATATCGCCTGTAGTTAAAATAAAATCAGACATAAAATTTGAGGTTTAATATAATTAATCTACCCAAGCTTCTTCTTGAATTGTGGAAGCTCGCAGCATTTGGGGAGTGACTCTACCAATGATAGTATTACCTGCAACTTCACCCTGATTATTCAAGTGACACATTTCTAGTACATTGGCTCTGGGACTGAGATTAAAATCTGCTTGGAGAATTACTTGAGACACAGGATGTCGATTAAGATTAAAGTTAAGTTTGATAGTAATGTTTCCTGCTACTTGACAGTCATTAATATTAGATAAAACTACATAAAACCCTTGGGGATTATCGAGAAATCGCTGATAGCTTACTTGGTGTGTAGCTCTGATTCCTTGAGCAGAAAATTCCAAATTGGGCATGAAGGGTCTAAAGGATGAAGTACAGGATTGAATTCGTAATACTAATAACCTGGCTATTTTTTCACCTTCATGTTCAGCTATACCTCTAAGTTCAACAATTGCTTCTATTTCTATTTTCTTTTTAACAGGGGAATCAAATAATTGAAATCGGTAAATTCTCTCTAACCATTGAGAATTTGTCACCAAACGCATGGTTGCACCTACTTCCGTACCCAAACGGGTATTACCAATTTTGTATTCTTGATGGTGACGGTAAATTTTCAATTGGGAATCATCCGTACCTGTGGGAATTTGTAGTGATTCTCCGACTTGGTTACCTAAACGAGTATTTCCCTCCATTCTGTCTAATAATGGTCGAGGTTTGTAAATTCGCAATCTTGCATCATGAACTAAGCGCATGGTTTGACCGACTTTAGAACCAAGGCGAGTATTACCATCTATCCATTTGATTTGTTGTTGATAAATGTTCAATGGTGGTTCTGCTTGCAAGCGCACTGTTTGCTCTGGATCGGAGTCAAGGCGAGTATTTCCTGGCATTAACTCCAATTGATTGAAGGGGCGATAAATTCTTAAATTAGGTTCTAAATTAAAAGGTAGAGAATCAAATATATTCAGAGAATATTGTTGGTGATTCAGATTAAAGTTAAGTTGAACAGTAATTTTGCCAGTGAGTTGGCGATCGCTCAAATTTGAGAGGGCAATAAAAAAGCCATCAGGATTACCAGTAAATTGGTGATAAAATACCGTTTGCTTGACAACTGGCCCTAGTTGGCTACCATTAGGTTCTAATGGCAAATTCTTGCCTTGAATGCGGATTAATATTTGCTGTTCTAGGCTATCTCCTTCTGGATAATCATCTAATTGAATCTTTGCCTCAATCTGCATTTTCTGTTGAGGCGGAGCGTCAAATAAAATAAACGGATAACAACCTCCCCATGCTTGGGTAATTTGCATGGTGAGTGTTAAAATTCTGAGCGCATAATAAGTATGGGCAGGTTTTTCTTGGTCGATAATTCCTTTAGCAATGCGGAATTCACGCCAATACCTTTCTGGGTGAATAACTTGGTTACTGGGTAAAGCTAGTTGGACTTGAAAATAATGAGGTTTTTGATCAAATTCAAAAATCGAAATTGTTCGTTCTGGATAGCTCAAACCGGAACTTTCTAAATAAATTTCCAGCATTTTTTTCATACCCGGAACAGTTCCCCGAATTTGATATAGGGGAACTATTTGGCTAATAAACTGACGTTTGGTTTTCTCATCCCAATCATCCCGCAAACTCAAAGCTACCCAACCAGCCAGCCAAGGTAAAAATTCGGCTGGGGTTTGTTGGGGGTCAAAATATGTATGAATTTGCGAAATCAGCGTTTCTAAACCCCACAAAGTTGGTGTATTGTGATCAACAATCTGGGGAGAAAATTGGGTTTCTGCTTCCGGAATACCAGAGAGAATACCTTCAAATGCCAGTAAAAACTTGCCTAAAAATGGATCTGTTTCTAAATAAGCAGGGAGATATTCTAAATAACTACTTAGTTGTGGCTTTGCCATTTGTCTCCTAAACGTTGCATAGTAGTAATTTGACCAATTTCTACCTTGACTAATTCATGTGGTTGTAAGGCGATCGCAATGAGTTGATTTTGCTCATTAACTCTCTGACGATATTCTGCAAAATCAGTTACTTGAATTGCTTCCACATAATCAACCCCTGCCATATCATCTAATAATTCATATAGTTCAGAAATATAAATATCTCTGCCAAAAGGATAACCTTGATTTCGCCAATAATCTGGGTGAGGGAAAGGATTAAAAAAGCCTTCAATACGTTGAGTTACTTCGGCTTTAACTGCTCGGAAATCCCCACTATCTCTTAAATATAAGATGGCAGAAACTTTGATATGTACATAGTTCGGTTCAACAATGTGCAGGCGAGTACTCAAGAGTCGTCTTTGATTGAGAAATCGCTTGAGAGTTTTTCTGATATTTTCACTATCAGGACTATTAACTTTTGGCAATACCACTAAGCTAATATGTGCTTCTACTACTTGATTAATATCTGAGTTTTCTAAATCGCGTTCTGGTAAACAATTTACCCGCGCCATAATCGCCGCTTCTCCCAAAGCTTGAGCGGTTCTAGTTTGCAACCAATCAAATAATATGAGTTGCTCAAAATCGTTCGCCGTCACAGCTCGATAGCGTTGCCGTATTTGTGCTAATGTTGTTTGGATTTCTGCTTGCAAAGATTTGCTATCGGATAAAGTCCAGGGTTTTCCTTTGAGCAGAGTTAAAAAAGCAGCTTGGTTGCGATCGGGAATTTGATTGGTGCGATACAGCACCATTTCCGTTAACCATGCCAACAATTCAATCAGAATAATACCCGTATCTGAGGGGTTGTGGTCTGTCCATTCTGGGGCTTCGCTGGGAATGAGAGCGATCGCATCTGCGACTAAATCTGCATAGGTGCGATCATCTAAATTAGGTAAAGGTAAAGGCATAGTTTAATCTGCATCCGTAGGTAATTTTAAAGTGACGATGTGCTGACCTGAGTAAATCAGGGTTTGGATATCAATTACTGCATCAGCAGGTTGAATATCTAAGGCGCGGACATAACTCACCCCTGGGACTTTTTCAATCACAGCATAGAGATCGGAATGATGAGGTTTGCGTCCAAAACTCCATCCTTGTTGGCGATCGCCTCCCGTGAGCGGATGGAGAAAACTATGTAGGCGATCGCTGACTGCGACTCTCACAGCATCGGCATTTTCTACAGCAACAGGCACAATTTCGGTAATTACTGTAATTTCCTGCCATTTCGGGCCAGATACCAGCAGTTTCATTGTAGGAACAAACCGAGCTCGCAAATATGTCTCCACACGATTAAGTAAAGCTAGTGTAGGTGTCGGCTGGCGTTCTTGACCGTGGGGAACGATAATTGCTAAGACTCGACCACCGCGAATTTCGTGCTGAAACACTCGGATATCATTACCCTCAATCACTTTCTCTGGTGTACCATCAGGCTGCAGCCATAATTCTTCTAGCAAGGGGTTGTAATCAGAAAACATCATTTCTGGGGTGATGATTTTCACCCTAGCGATATCTATAGATGATTCATAGACCAAATCCTCAAAATCCTGGGCTGTGACAGCACGGTTGCGGTGACGCAGACGTTGGGGCGATCGCTCTTTGAGCTTATCTAAGGATTCTTGCTCGTTTCCACCTGTAGCGGCTTCCCAGTTAATGACGCTGTCAATATAAGGGATAGTGGTTTTGAGTTCTATAATCGTTTGGGCAAGACGATTACCTCTCACACCCCCTCCAGTACAATACTTACTCAGCCGAATATTGTTACGTCCCCGTGGGGGAATCATCCCCGCTTGTCCATCACCAAAATAAATTTTCCCGGCTTGGCGATCAACCACATAGTGACGATCTTGTGCTTGAGAACTATAAAAATCTGGTACTTCTTGCCAAGGTACCCAAACTTCTAATAACCTACCTGTTTCATCTTCAATAGATGTAATAATTCCCGATGCTTGTTCAATAATTTTGCGCTCTTCTTCTGGAGGAAATCGCCCTTCTTGAACTTCCAATTGTTGCCCCAAAAGAATCGGTGATTGGGTGGTAGTAAATACTTGTCTTGGCTCGTTATTACTAGAACCTAAAATTTCTTGTTCTAAAGTAATAGTTTGACTAGCCCAAATCGTATTAGTCCGAACAGAACGCAGCCTTGGCGGTACAGTAAAATCAGCAGAAGCGGCTAATTTAGCACCAAAATAGCGCATAAAGCTGTATAGTCTGAACTGTTGAAATCCTAATGCCCAGGTAAAAAAATAAAGCAAAGCCAAGGGCAAACTTTCCCAATCATTTGGCTGTTTTCTCGCCCTAACCCAATAGAGTTCTTTACCAAAATATGGCGTTCCAATCAAGTCTGTAGGGCCGATAAATTGAATTAACCCTTTCTCAGCAAAGGCTTGGGTTTCATCCTTGACAACTAAAGGTTGCCAACCGTTCGGACTAGCATATTCCCAAGCTATTCTTTGCAAATTAATATCAGTTTGTCCCCGATAAGTATTGGGAGTAACTTCTTCTTGTTTTGGTGGTTCGACTTGGAAATAAAGACTATTAGGACGATTCGGAAATGCTTGATTAAATCCTAAATAAAGTGCAGATTGGCGATGCAGTTGCGGCGTTAAGGGATGAAAACAACGGCTGACTTTGTTTCCGCGTTGATGCTCAAAATTGACTGGTTTGGTAAAGATCAGCAAGTTGCGATCGCGATCAATTAGCTCAATTTGCAGTTTCTCCGGATGTTGATCGTCAAATTTGACAAACTCCCCGATTTTAAACTGGCTCGCATCATCAACATAAATAATATTCTCCCCTGGTTGAGCAGTTTGCCATAATCTCACATATAAAGGACTACCTTCACAATAAATAAAATCATTGTAAGCATAATAAATAGCAGGTTTTTCTAAAAGAACTTTATAAGTTATAGTTACTGATTGGAGGGCAGGCGGTTCAAAGGTATCAGGGGTGTTTTCCGCCATAATAAATTTGCTTAAAACCCGACTTCCGGCTGGATATGCATTCCGCGTTTTATTCTCTAAAATTAATTTTTTTTCTGCCTCGACTTTGCCAATAATTTTTATTTCTTCTTGCAGAGTTTGCGTACCTGATGATTGCAGCCGAATAATATCATCAATTGCCAATTCATCTACACTGTCAACATAGATTTCTAATTGTCCAGTAGCAATATTTTGGGCAACGAGAGTAACATCGTTGTAAACAACATATTTTCTTTCTCTACCTTTTCTCCCATAAAGACCGTTAGTAATTCTGGCACGTAGCCAATAATGATTTTCTGATTGATTATCTAAACTCACTTCAGGTAAAGTTTGGGGAAAAGAAAATGTAGCTGATGTACTACTTTCGATAAACTTTATAGGTGATGAATTCCGATTCCATCTAAATTTATTTTTACTAGTTGTTTTTTCAATAAGTTGCCAATTTTGATTATTGCCGATTTCCCAAGTAATTTCTAAATCTTCTGTATAACTAGGTTGCCGACTTAAATTAGTATTAATTAAGATAGCTACACCAGGTTTAATAAATTCATCATTGAGAGGAATTGCAAAAGTATCATTATGTATAGGTGCGAGTCCAAAAGGATGAAAATCTTTACTTAAATCTAGAGAAATATTGTTAAATAAACAAATTTTTGGTGTTTCAGTCTGATTCAGGCTAACACTGATATTAATTTGGGTAATTTCCGGTAAATTATCCCGTCTATAGGGTGTTAAAGTAGCTTGTAGCCATTGAGCTTTTTGCCCGTTAATTTCTACAGGCAGCAATTTAGGTAATTGATTAAAAGTAATAATTAATTGTGATTGATTTTCTTGGGTTTGAACATTAGTTAAGGGTTGCCATTGTTTTTTATCCCAATAAGACCAAATATGTAGTAATTCTTTGAGTTTGAGCGCACTTTCTGGGCTATCCGTATCAATGGTAATAGTAACAGTTGTTAATTCTGGGATGCTAAAAATTTCTGCACAACATAAATAAAGATAATGCTCGACTGGTTGAGAGCCACGAAAAGCTAAAAATGGTTCGTTGAGGTGAGATGTAGCAGCAATACTATGTTGAGTGCGATCGCTATAGTAATCTCTGTCTTCAACGACAAACATTGCTTGTAGTTTTGTCCCGCTTACCAGCAAATCTTGTTCGGTTTCAAAAATTACCTCTTCTTTTTCACCTTCTAGAGGTGGTGCAGAGATTTGCGTGTGCGCTGGAACCAGAGCATCCACAGGGCTACCCTCAGCTAAACTAAAGGTGAGAGGGACTCTGGCTGGCTGGGGTGGAGTTTGTTGAGTACCGATGAGATTCAGAAAAGCCAGCAAATTGCGATCGGGGACACGATTTAGGCGATCGCTTACCACTTTAGCCATGCGGCTAAATATGCGAATTAAAGCTAAACCTGCATTTGGCTGATGGAAATCTTTGAGCGTATATTTCTCTGCTAAAGCTTGGGTTTGTTCAACCAAGTCTTGATAGCTGCGGCGATCAATTTTGGGTGGAGGAATAGACATAGTTACCTACTGTAAATAGAACGGATAGACGAGATTAAAGGCATTATTCGTGGTACGAACTTGGTAATTAATGGAAATATGCAGCACATTAGGTTGAGAGGGACGAGACAGCACATCAATATCTAAAACATCGATGCGGGCTTCCCACTCCACCAAAGCCGATCGCACATCGCTAATGATTTCACCCACTGTTCCGGCGTTGTTAGGTGCAAAAACGCGATCGTGAATTCGACAACCAAAATTAGGACGCATCACACGTTCCCCTCTAGCGGTGCTGAGAATCGCCCAAATTGATTGACGAACGCAATCTTCATACTTCGCCATATCCATTTTTCCCTGCTGATTAAAATTCACAGGGTAAGTCCAACCTACGCCTAAAAAATCAATATCCATTACATCACCTCTAAGGCTCCATTATTGACTTTTACCCCCGCAGCACAATTAATTTCCATACCAGATTTAGCAGCAAATTCACCTTTAGATTTAGCTTGAATACTACAATTTGAACCAGCTTCAATTTTGCATTCTTGTTGAGTTTTAATTTCTAAGTTTTTACATTCTATAGACATATCTTTATCGGTGCTTTTGATGGTAATTTTACCCTTGGCTTCAATGTTGAGGTCTTCCTCTACTTGAATACTCATGGAATTTTTTTCGCAATCAATGGTAATTTTGTTTTTACCACTTTTATCTTGGATAATAATTTGTTCTTTATCTTTAGTATCATCGAAAACAATTTGATGGCCGCTGCGGGATTTAATCATGCGTTTATTATTCTTCCCGTCATCATTTTTTAACGGTGGTTTATCTTTGCCATTCCACAAACTACCTAAAATATAAGGAAAGGCAATATCCCCATGTTCAAAAGCCACTAGAACTTCGTCATCTACTTCGGGTAAAAAGTAAAATCCCCTATCTTCTCCCGCCATTGGAGTAAGTACCCTCGCCCAAGCACTTTCATCTTCACCAGAGAGCCAGGGAAATTTTACCTTAATTCTGCCGACTCCATCCGGGTCTTTAATGTTAGTAACCACAGCAATTGTTACACCATAAAAGCGCACATTCCGGTCATCGGGCATTAATAAATCTAGTCCAATCATGCGGCAGTTCTCCTAGCAGTAAATGAGGTATTATAACCCTGTCCCTCTGAATACTTATGTTCGGTTGAGGTAACATAATAAAGTCCACTAAATCGCTTACCTACGCCAGTCACCTCAATGACTTTAGCTATGCGTAAAGTAGGATTACCTCCACAAGCACCTTCAGCAGTAATATAAGCGATCGCCATATCTTTAAACTGTCCTAAAGCTATTTGATCGGCTTCGGCTTTGCTGGCTACAGGTTGACTAACTACTGTAGAAACAGATTTACCAAAGCTTTCTACAGCCTTAGGGCCAGTAGTTTTCCCACCCATTTTACTTCCCTCTTTACCCGCAGCAGCTTTACCCATTACTTCTTCTTTATCTTTTGGTATCCACCCACGAACTTCAACTTCTTGGACTTGTCCCATGCTGCTCAAACGGGGTAAAAACTCACTTAAATTTTCTTCAAACTTTAACGTTAAAACTTTTTGACTATCGTTTTGTGGAGGTTGAAAATATAATGTTTTATTATCAATAACTACTTCATAACCAATACGTTCTGCACGGCTTTGGAGAAAATCCCAATCAGTTTGATTATGCTGCAAAACATATTCGTGTTTTACCTCGCTATCTTTAACTTTTGGTGTTAATCCTCTAGCTCTGGCAATTTGGCTAGCAATATCGCTATCCTTCATTTTTGTATATGATTTTGTTTGCGAACCTCGCAACAAACGGTGACGCATATCATGTCCCCTTACCACTAATATGGGTGGAGAGTTGATAGAAAATTCGGGTTCTAATCCGGTAATTTCTCCGACAATTACTGTTTTTAAGTTATTGTCATAACCCATTTGAATTTCTACTTCATTGCCAATTTCAAATAAATCATCATCCACCCAAGTTAATTTACACTTGGCTAAATCCCAACTGCTAAATTCCAAGGTAAACATACTTGGTACGTCTATATCTTCAGATACTTTCACTGAAATTAAATCAGCACTAGCATCAGCAGAAAGCTTCTGTCCTTGGATGAGGACTCTAATATTAGGAGAAAGGGTTTTTACACCACTGTAATTAGACATATTTCTGCTCCTCTAAGTTTGACTAGCAATCCGCAAAGGAGGAATTGTCAGCACTAATCCAGGCTGGATTTTGCGGGGATTATCTAAGCGATTTTCTTCAGCAATAATGCGCCATAAAGCTGAATCTCCATATTCTTCATTAGCAATACTACTCAGCGTTTCTCCGCGTTTGACAATGCGAACTGGATCGTCAATTAAATTCTCTTCTTTTTGCTGTTTTTCTGGTTCTGTCCACTCTCTAAATGTGCAATTAAGTGTGGCGCGTACAGGTGTACCATCTTCTAAAAACTGTGTCAGAGTTTTAGTGACACTTTCTAAAACACCATCGGGTAATAACACACTATCTTTTCCCCCAATGGTTCCCCAAACTAGTTTACATCGAGGTGGTCTTTTTTTACTTTGACCAATTCTCGGTTTAGTTAAGTTAAAAATTTTCTTAGTATATTGCTGTACATTATCTGGTGGTGAACCTGTGAGAGTTGTATCAAAAAATAATTGTATTGTTAAAGTTGCTAAATCGTTAGCAGGAGTAACTTTTTCTCCACTGACTCCGTTATTGTCGCTGACAGTGGTTAATTTCCAGCCAGTTTTACTAATTTGTACTTGGTTAGGATTAAACAATACTTCAAATTCATCAGCAAAATCTCCTTCACTACTTTTCTCCGCTTTAATTTTTAGTTTTTCTAGCGCCATTTTTGCTTACCTCTCCTTTCACTTTCTACAACTAATCTCCGCATAATTCTGCGTTCTACTTTTTCTACTAAAGCATCAATATTAATCTGAGGTTGCGTATTCACTCCCAAAACAGAGCTTTGGTTAGTTAAGTTAACAGGAGGAGGATGATAATTAATAGATGAATTCGCTGTAATTGTGGTTGGCGGTGAAGCATTATTATGAGCTATAGAAGTTGGTTGATGAGTGAATGAGCTTCCCTTGTCATTAGCTGTCCTACTCAAGTTTGACTGATGATTTAATTTGCTATCAATTAAATCTTTATTTTGTTTGATAGCAGATAAATTAGCTAATATTAAAGGCTCAAAATCAAGTGACTCCGGCTCGCGTTCAACTTGTACAATTGGTAAATATAATCTCTCGTTGTCAGTATGATTTTGTCTAATGTTTTCTATCTGCTCATTGATGTTTGAAAACTTGTTTTCTGAAAACCGTCTTAATAATAAAAGAGGCTGATTAGCATTTAAATTATTGCTTTTATCTCCAGACTCAAATCCTGCTATATTTTTACTCTCTAATTTTTGGTTAATGGGTTTTATATAATTATCAATAGAAGTTTCATCATTAATATGATGTTCTAAGGTTTCAGCAGCAGGAGATAGATTATTAACTAAAGGTATTTCTTGTAGTTTTGCTGATATGCTTGGTTGGTAGAGCGGCGAAACTAAAGGAAGTTCCGAATTTATATTTAAGGATGTATTCTGAGGTAATAAAGGAATTTCTTGATTTGCGCTTAAGGATGTATTCTGAGGTAAGGTTTCAGAATTAGCTTTGACCACAGGTAAACTCAAGCTAGATGCTGAACCACTATCTAACTTGCGTTGAATCGTCAATTCGCCAACTGATGAAGTTTCAATATTAGCTAAAGGTTTTTTTTGAATCGTTGGTGATGATATTTGTTCAACTAAAGGAAGTGATTGATTTGTTGTTAAGGATGTTTTCTCAGTTAATATTTCAGAATCGGCTTTAACCACAGGTAAACTCAAGCTAGATGCTGAACTGCTATCTGACTTGCGCTGAATTGTCAATTCGCCAACGGATGAACTTTCAAGATGAGCTAAAGGTTTTTTTTGAATTGTTGATGATGATATTTGTTCAACTAAGGGAAGTGATTGATTTGTAGTTAAAGATGTATTCTCAGGTAATGTTTCCGCATTGGCTTTAACCACAGGTAAACTCAAGTTAGATGATGAATTATTATCTAACTTACGCTGAATCGGAAATTCTTCAACTGATGAAGTTTCAAGATTAGTTAAAGGCTTTTTTTGAATTGTTGGTGATGATATTTGTTCAACTAAAGGAAGTGATTGATTTGCAGTTAAAGATGTATTCTGAGCTAAGGTTTCAGAATTAGCTTTAACCACAGCTAAACTCAAGCTAGATGCTGAACCACTATCTAACTTGCGTTGAATCGGAAATTCGCCAACGGATGAACTTTCAAGATGAGCTAAAGGTTTTTTTTGAATTGTTGGTGATGATATTTGTGCAACTAAAGGAAGTGATTGATTTGCAGTTAAAGATGTATTCCGAGGTAATATTTCCGAATTAGCTTTAACCACTGATAAACTTAAGCTAGATGATTCATTATCTAACTTGCGTTGAATATTCAATTCGCTAAATGATGAACTTCCAAGCTTATCTAAAGGTTTTTTTTGAATCGTTGGTGATGATATTTGTGCAACTAAAGGAAGTTCTTGGTTTGCAGTTAAGGATGTTTTCTCAGGTAATATTTCAGAATTGGCTTTAACCACAGATAAACTCAAGCTAGATGCTGAACTACTATCTGACTTGCGCTGAATTGTCAATTCTCCAACTGATGAACTTTCAAGATGAGCTAAAGGTTTTTTTTGAATCGTTGGTGATGATATTTGTGCAACTAAAGGAAGTTCTTGGTTTGCAGTTAAAGATGTTTTCTCAGGTAATATTTCAGAATTGGCTTTAACCACAGGTAAACTCAAGCTAGATGCTGAACTACTATCTGACTTGCGCTGAATCGGAAATTCTCCAACTGATGAACTTTCAAGATGAGCTAAAGGTTTTTTTTGAATCGTTGGTGATGAGATTTGTGCAACTAAAGGAAGTTCTTGGTTTGCAGTTAAAGATGTCTTCTCAGGTAAGGTTTCCGAATTGGCTTTAACCATAGGTAAACTCAAGCTAGATGATTCATTATCTAACTTGGGTTGAATCGGAAATTCGCTAAATGATGAACTTTCAAGCTTATCTAAAGGTTGTTTTTGAATCGTTGGTGATGATATTTGTGCAACTAAAGGAAGTTCTTGGTTTGTACTTAAAGATGTCTTCTCAGGTAAGGTTTCCGAATTAGCTTTAACCACAGGTAAACTTAAGCTAGATGATTCATTATCTAACTTGCGTTGAATATTAAATTCGCTAAATGATGAACTTTCAAGCTTATTTAAAGGTTGTTTTTGAATCGTTGGTGATGAGATTTTTTCAACTAAAGGAAGTGATTGATTTGTAGTTAAAGATGTATTCTCAGGTAAGGTTTCAGAATTGGCTTTAACCATAGGTAAACTCAAGCTAGATGCTGAACCACTATCTAACTTGCGTTGAATCGTCAATTCGCCAACGGATGAACTTTCAAGATGAGCTAAAGGTTTTTTTTGAATCGTTGGTGGTGATATTTGTTCAACTAAAGGAAGTGATTGATTTGTAGTTAAAGATGTATTCTCAGGTAATATTTCCGCATTGGCTTTAACCACAGGTAAACTCAAGCTAGATGCTGAACTACTATCTGACTTGCGTTGAATCGTCAATTCGCCAACGGATGAACTTTCAAGATGAGCTAAAGGTTTTTTTTGAATCGTTGGTGGTGATATTTGTTCAACTAAAGGAAGTGATTGATTTGTAGTTAAAGATGTATTCTCAGGTAATATTTCCGCATTGGCTTTAACCACAGGTAAACTCAAGCTAGATGATTCACCATCTAACTGACGCGGAATTGAAAAATTTGCAATGTCGCTACTTATTGGTAATGTATTAGATAATATTAATGATTGGGCACTATAGGGAGCCTCTTCAAGAGAATTTATTGCTGGATTTTCTGTTTTAAAAGCTAAATTAGGTAAAGAATTATCTGGTGTGACAGCTAATTGCGATCGCGGATTTTGTAAATGAGTTTCTTGAAGTGGAATTTGTTGGTTATTGTGGTTAATCTTAGAGGCTGTAAATGTAAAATTTATTGTTGGCTTTGCTACTGCTTGACTACTCTGATTCTGGTTTTGTACATAAACAATAGGTGTTGATTCTGACTCTAGATCAATAGTTGTTGACCAACGTTGCATCTGTTGAGCTAGTAAAGGTAGCCGATTCAGCATATCAGGCGATCGCTCAATAATCTTTTGAGCCATGCCATGATTAATCATGCCAGGTTTAGTCAAGCGATTATGCAACCGTTCGAGAAGTTTGGGATTAATAGATTGTTGCCATTTTTGTAAATAATTAGATGTCATTTTCGATGGTTATTTGCATTTTCATGATCATTAATAATTAGATAAAGATAGAGATAGGGCTATTTTTTAGTAATTTATTGTCTTGAATAAATTACCATCAAAACTTACTCTTATTCCCATCCTCATTAAGCTTTATACACCCCCCTATGAACTAATTCTAAGCGTTCAAAACCAACGACATTACCATTACCAGCATTCAGTTGTGGCCCATCCCAAGCTACTGGATAAGCTTTTTTAAAGTTCCATCCTATCAATTTAGACTGCTGATTATCTCGTACCATAATTGTGCCGTTCAAGAGACGAATTTTGCCCCTAGTGACATCTTCATACCACTTCCATAAATCATCCCTTTCTCCCAATCCGCGAATCAAAACTAAATTAGGATAGGTGATGTATTTAGGAAATTGATGAACGCGGTGATTCACCCCACCTTCCACATAAGTTTCCAGTTCTATTTTGCTATTTAATCCTGTCACTTCTGAAAATCCGCCTATAGTCAGTCCCTCAATTTCTACTGTAAAATTAAAAGCCATATAGGGGTCATGAGGTTCGTCTTGAGAATTCCCTCCCTTTTTTTTTTGCGATTTTGCCATAAATATCTCCTTTTAATGGAAAAAAGCCTTAAGAGAATGTTTCAAAAGTCTTGTCGTTGGTAGCAAAATGTTTTCGATCCCCCTAAATCCACGCCACTTGCTACAACGGGGGGGAACCACCGCAACACAGTGGCTCCCCTGTTTAAGGGGTACTTTGAGAAGTTTTGCCTCCCTTTTTAAGGGTTGGGGGGATCAATAATTGCTTAAAATAACAACTAACCACTTTTCAAACATCCTCTAAATCTCAAATCATTATTTACCTGACTGCTGATTAATCTGTTGATTAATTTGAGCGACTTGAGCTACCCACTGTTGTCTTTCCCAATGTTCCATATTCATTACTTGGTGATAAGACCAGTGAAAGTGATAAGAAAGATAAGCTACCTCCTCAAGTAGACGTTCTGAGGGGTAGCGAACTACTCCCCCACTGGAGAAGTTTCTACTTCAAATTCTCCGCCACAATGGGGACAAGCTACCTGAAAGCGAGTATGACCATTTTGGTTAATTCGCTGATAAAAATCTTGCAGGTAAACCAAGTCCCCAGAAAACAATTCCTCAATAATTTTGGTATTGAGTTGGTCTAAAGTACCTAGCTTAGTAATCACTCTTGCTAGCAAAATAATCACCAAATAACCAGGATTTCTCTGTACCCTGGGGTCGCGCAGAGGAGTTATCTCATCATAGGCTGTTGATAGTCGCATAACTCCTTCTCGATGAAGGTTTCCTTCTGCATCGACATAGCCATGAGGTAGGGTAAAAAGAAATTCAGTCTGGTGCATTTTTCCTCACATTAACCAACGCTGATACCTTCGTGAACAAATTCTAATGATTCAATTGCTAGTTCGCTAGCAGTAGCATTAAAATCTGGGCCGCTCCAATTGGTAGGCCAACAATTTTCTAAGTTCCAACGAATAGTTTCTTCACCTTGATCGTTAGCAAGAATAATCGAAACATTCTTCCGTTCAATTTCCTTACCATCTATCAAATCTTTGTGCCATTTCCACAGTTCATCGTTATCAGTCATTCCTCGTTTTAAACTAATATTATTAAAACTATTTAAACCAGGAACTTTTCTTTGTCCTAGAGTTTTATCAGTCCCTTCTCGATATTCTACGACTGCTCTAGTACCATTTAAGCCTGTACATTCTCTAAAGCCTGCATGGACAATGCCATCCCACTCTACCCAGAAATTATATCCAGCAAATGGATCGTGAGTATCTTTGATATTAGGCATGATAATTTCTCCTGAAGTATATTACTAAGATTCAACAGATTGGACTTCAACAAACTTCACACCGTTACTACGGTGAACTAAGGAAATCACAATAAATTCGCTAGGTGCAGTTGGTGCTAAACCGATTTCTGTTACTATTTGTCCGGTATTACGAATTTCTGCTGGGTTGGTTTCTGCGTCACATTTGACATAAAAAGCTTCCTCTGGAGTGTCTCCATGAATAGCTCCTTTTTCCCAGAGAAATTCGCAATAGACTGTTAATTCTCTAACTATCCGATCCCATAAATCGATGTTATTGGGTTCAAAGATAGCGTCAGCCAAATTACGTTCTACCCAACGTAAGACAGTAATTTTTAAGCGGCGAATATTGATATATTGCCATTCTGGATTTTGGCTTAAGGTTCGCGAACCCCAAATCCGAATTCCTCGACTTCTAAAACTACGGATGCAGTTAACTCCGGCTCCAATTTCTGCATTTAAAATTTCCCAATCGGCATCAGTAAATAAAATACTTAAATCCAATACTCCTTCTAGTAAATAATTAGCTGGAGCGCGATGAACTCCAACTTCGGCATCATTACGCGCATAAATTCCAGCAATATGACCGCAAGGAGGAATATCAGTAGAAGCATTTTCTGTTTTCAGCCAGGGAGTATAGAGAGCAGCATTATCACCAATTAACCCTTGTTGTTGCTCTTTGAGAGTCTGTATATCTTCAATATTGGAGATATTGAAAGCATCAAGGATAGCAAAGCGATCGCCCATTCGATCACAATGTTCCAGTACGGCTCTCTGCATTTCCAGCACCTCTGTGGGAGGATTCTGCATAATGTCAGGCGCACATACTAAATCGATGACATCTAGTGATTCTATAGCCTGCAATCCATTTTGCAATGCTAATAGAGAGTTATCTGGCAAATGTAAAAAATAACACAAACGACCGCCATTTTCAAAGAAACCCCGTACCGCATTAGCTAAATAACTATCAAGAAATATATGTAATTGCACATCATCTAATGGCTGAAAATACTGCACAAACTGAGTCCAGAGGGTGAGCATTTTCGGTACAGGAAGACTATGATTCAGAGAATTGTTAACCTTGGGAACACCCAAAAACACCGGAACACCCGTGAGTAAATCCTTACCTGGTAGTGAAGGAATATCCTGTAAATAGACACCAGGAGCGCTTAATTTTAGGTGTGTAGATGTCTGCATAGGTTAATCAATTTTGAATATTAGCAATCAGTTATTTTTTCTCGTCTACCAGCTGGCTAATGCGGAAGATGACAAATTCTGCTGGTTCGATTACCGCCACACCAATTTCTGTGACAACCTGACCAAGTTTGCGAGTTTCTATCGGATTATTTTCAGCATCGCATTTGACGAAAAATGCTTCTTGAGGGGTTGTCCCAAATAATGCACCTTTACGCCATTCGTTAGTCAGGAATGCAGTAATATTGCGGCGTATCTTTGCCCATAGTTCTGTATTATTAGGTTCAAAGACTACCCATTGAGTGCCTTCATCAATTGATTCCCGTAGGTAATTAAATTGGCGACGAATATTGATGTATTTGAAGTCTGGATTATCCTTACCTGCGCCTAAAGTCCGCGCTCCCCAAATACGGATGTTCCCGTTGAGATTGCGAATGCAATTGATCCCATCACTGTTGAGAGGTTCTTGCTTGGCTTTGCTGATATCTTGCTTTAAGCCTACAGCCCCTAAAATTGGTTCGTTAGCAGGTGCTTTGTGAACGCCTCTTTTATCATCAACACGAGCATACACACCAGCAACATGTCCGCTGGGAGGAATAAATTTTAGCTCTTTGCTAACGGGATCGTAAACTTGAATCCAAGGATAATATACTGCCGCAAAGTCTGAATTTCCTATTAGTTTCTGACTACCTGGTTTGAGTTGCTCTGAATCAGGGGGGATATCTTCTTCTGTATCCAAAATCGCAAAGCGATCGCCTAAACTACGACAGTGTATATCAATTTTAGCTAGGGCTGTTTTACTGGTAACTCCAGGCGCAGCCACAATAGCAATTTCATCAATGGCTTCAAATTTATCTAGAGCATCATCGAGTTTAGCTTCTTCTGTCACCCAAGTGACAAAACACCTAGTCCCCCCATTTCTAAAAAAGCCATACACAGCATGAGCGAGGGTATTCTGACCAGAATTAGCAGCGAAATCTCCAAAATATTTCTTGAATTCTGTGAAGTTTGTACAGAGTTTCACTTCACCATGATTAGTTGGTATTGTTTCCGCTTCGACACCATCACTAGCCGCCGCTAGATTAATGATACCAATAAAACCAGCTGTACTGGTTCCTACACCAACAATAGGTGCTAATCCTGAAGAAACTTCTTCAACATAAACACCAGGGGCAAGATAAGTGGAAGGCATGATATTTTTTCCTTTGTTGATAATTGTAATTATCGGACAAATGCAATTGACAATTAAGCAAATTTCAATTGCTAGTCAACTGAAAATTTAAGGATTTAATTTCCCCTTTTTGTAGATTTATTTCTTTTTGTTGTTTGGTATATCCTTGAGCCGAAACTATGACTGTGATGGGAGTATTTCTAGCTGCTATACCAACAAATCGGTAATTCCATTCTCCCTGTATTTGTTTAATTATTTGCTTACAGCTAAAAGTGTAGTTTTCACTCCCTTGAATTTGCACTTTAGCCATACAAATCGCTTCGGAATCATCCGCACTTGTGATTTTTCCTAGCAGCGTTGTTGGTATTAATTTTAACTCTACTCTATTAATATCATCAAGTAGATCTATATTTTGATTTTGCTTAATAATATTAATATTAGTTGCATTTTTTGAGGCAATTGTAACTTGACCTTGACTCTTTGTATAACGCAGTTGAGTATCAGCTAAATATGCTTCTAATTGATATACTCCATCTGGTAAATCCATAAAGTAGAACCAACCATCAGAGATTGTTTGAGTACGTCCGAGTTGAGCTTGTTTAGTTTTTGGGGTGTTGGGTAAGTAGTCAGAAATTTCCTGAAAAGCTTGAAATTTATGCTGATTACTGAGGCGATTATCATCCAATATATCCTGAAATAATTGCAGCTTATCAGCATTTTTTAAGTAAGGACTTCTCAGTTGTTCCCGAAAATCTTGAATCTCAGGATTTAGATTTTGATTCTCTAGATTGAGGTTGGTATTTAATGAATAGCACTGCAGTGGCAAATTTCGTAATCCCAAAACTTTAGTCTGGAAAATAACAAAGTTAATAAACTCATCAGGAGCATCAATAATTTTAACCACAGCGCCTGAAATTCCCTGTCCTGTAATGGCATCCTTAACTTGTCCAGCCATTGCTACTTGATGATGAAATCTTTGTCGTTTCAGCATTTTTTTTGATGGTGTTCAGAAAAGAATTCAGAAATTAGGAATCATATCTGTGAAGGTCGGTAATGGGTAATGGGAAAGGAAAATACAATTTACCAATTACCAATTACCAATTACCAATTACCAATTAACAACCAGATAGTAAGTAATTAGCCGGACTTGATATCAAGATTAATAGTTGATTCTGTGGTTATTTATATTTAGCTTTACAATACCCTGAACAGTTCATTTCTTGCATCCAGAACTAGAGGAACTTCTGTTGTGGGTTCTTCAACAGGAACAGAAATTGTCACTGTGTAAGTGAGTGCGGCTTTTGGTTTTCCTCCTATTGCTTGCCAAAATTCCCCTAAACTTTGTAAGTAACTAGAACGTAAACTAACGCCACTGGGAAGTGGTTCTTGGCCTTTCAAACTGCCTTGTAAAATTGCTGCTGGTAATGTCCGATAACGCAGCAACAATTTCATTACTTCTCCTAAGATGTGATGTTCTTGTTGGGGGTCATCAGAATTCACCCAAGCGGTAATCAAATAGGAACAATCTATTCTAGCTGGAGAACGTTTTTTAACGGCTGTACCATTTTGTAGACGTTGCACCGACCATTCACTACTCCGTAATTCCAGATTTTCCCGCACATCATAAAGAAAAAGGTTGATGGCTGGTTTCTGTTTGATAGACCCTTCTATTGGCATATCAAAGCTAATCGCTACTTTTGTTTCGCTGGATTTATTTAACCCTGGCAATTCGTGAGTTATTAATTGTTCTAAGGTGCTATCCAAGTCATCTAGCATCACTAAATTCCTATTGAAGAAGCAGAAGGCTGAAGAAATTAAGGTTCAGACATCATTTCTATAGTAGAGTGGGAAAATTTCTCTACTTTATGATTCTGTTGGCTATTAAACAAAGCCAATTCTTCTTCTAATACTTGAATTGCACCACTAATGCGGAGTAATGTTTCTCGCAGGTTGGCTTTTTGTGCATCTAAATTAGCTATTGCTTTCTGCCCTGCTTCATATTCTGTTGTTAGCGCCTGAAGGCGCTTTTCTAGTTGTTCCTTCATTGCCATCTCACTTTTTATTCACAGGTCTTAATTAACCTTAAAAGCTATAAGGAGTTTCCAGATCGTGAGTACCAATTTCCCGGAAATTAATGCCAGCGTTCTGCTTACTCATATCGATTTTTACCTTGAGATATGGTATGACATCAGGTCTAGGTTTAGGAATTAAATCAGCTGGAATATAAGCGGCGATATAGCGGTTGTAGGATTTGCTAGTCCAATGGCGGGCGAAGGGGTTGTCGTAAGTAGCTAGGAATCTTTCAATGGGATTGCCATTAACAGTAATACCAGTGTGCATACAACCATTCCAGTTGCTGTTATGCTCGACCAGATAGAGTAATTTGTCACTTCCAGACCATACGACTGGAACCATTAATTCTAAACTGGTTTTTTGAGGAATCGATGTGTAGATATCCCCATTCCAAGAGTCACTGTCTTTTTCCCAATTTGTTGCATCACCCCCATTGACTTTCCAGTGGTATCCAAGTGCTGATTGAGTTGCGTGAGACCAAGGGTTTTTGCTAAATGCTAATCCAGATAACCAAAATTCAGTACCTTGTTTGGAAATCAGTTTTACTTTCCCAGATCTGCCAACTGGAATGGGGAGCCATTGATGTGCATCGTAATGGCTATCAGTTAGAGAACCATCAGGACAGTAGGAATTACCGTATCTTTTTCCACCAGCCCAGCGTCCTAAATCTTCCTTAAATCCATCTAGAAACTGCGCTTTGACGATATTCCACCCACCACTATGCAATCTGATCCAGAGAGTATTGTATCCTTCTGGAACGTTGACGAGTGCCCCTCCATCATCTTCATCTGCGCCTCCATAGCAGAGCATTTGACGGTCGTGCCATAGGTTTTTGCTTGTATGTCTGGTTTCAGCGTCACCAGGTGCGTTTTTTAAGACACCATGTTTAGCGATCGCACCCGCAGCTTTCGCTTCAAAAATATCTTGATAAACAAGCGCATCATTGGGATACATTCGATGCCGCATTGGATTTGATGATTCCAGATGTAAGGCACGGATTACACCGTTAACATCCAGTTTTCTTCCTGGAGTAGTTGTACCAATGCCAACATTACCTGTATCACGTTCGATGGTTAGCCGTGGGTTTGCTACTCCTGCACGATAGGATACCAATTTGATTACAGATGAAACATCTGCTGGATCGCCACCTTCGGTAGCCCAACCATATAGCCCATCTGCTTGACTAGAGAGAGCAATCGCTGGTTTTTCCTCTGTAGGAGCATTTAAAGCCGCTAATCTCTCTTTAATTCGCCTTTCTAAATGCTCTTTGACGGCTTTTTCTGAAGGTACAACATCAATGCGATCGCTATCTGTGGCGATCGTTTCCGATACACCAATAATTTCTGAACCGCCTAATTCTAATGTTCCAGATATACTCAAATTGCCTTTAATAGTTAAAGATTGACCATCACTACGGAGAGCAATCTCTTCACTTTGTCCACTAGGTAACCGCGCCCCGGAATATTGCCTGACACTGTTGTCTATGTTGATTTGTCCATTCTCTAGGGTGATTTTGGCTAAAGTAATGGTTTTCGTATCTTTAGTTTCAATCGCTTCTAAAGTTAATAGAGGTTCCTCGATAAAGCGAGTGAAGCTATCAGGAATTTCCGGCTGTTGTAATACTTTTGGCTCTTGATGATATCGCAGACACACCCAACATAAAGAATTAATTTTAATGTTGGTTTTTTCGTCTGGAAGAATAATCAAATTGCCTTCGCCGTCAATCGCTGTACCGGATTTAACAGTAATAGCCGATTCACCTGCGATCGCTTCTACTTCTAGTCCTTCTACAATACCTGCTAAATGAAGTTTACTATTGATGTAACGCTGGCGATCACTCAGATATTTATGCGCTAACTCGAAATCTTCATCTAGAAGGTATTGCCCCGGAAAATAGTTGGGACGTTGTAGGGAAAAATTCGTCCAATCTTGTGGCTTAATCATGCGAATTTAGTCTTAGATTGTACAATTATGCCCATAGCAAATAATCCTATTGAGGTTATGAAAGATATCCATTTTGGCTGTTGACTGTTAATAATTAACAGTCACCAAATCTACAATACTTCACAAATAATCTAGGATTGCTATATAGCTATTAAGTTAAAACATTAGAGATTTTTGACTCCAAGTAAAAATAATCCTGATTTTAGGTGAATACTCAACCTAAAAATCAAAGATCTGGATATCTAGAATCTATATTTGACAGTTAAATTTTGAAACAAACTGATTGTTTGATTCGATACCTGCCTCAGCCAATTCTTAAATATCGCCCGCCATATAAAATTTTCGGGCTATGGGTAGAACACAATACCCAAAAGCATAAAAGCTTCACATCATAAGCAAGAGAGCTTACGCTGCGCTTCAACGTCTCATTGTGACAAAGGTATCTATTTTTGGCAAGGGGTACCGAGAAACTTTACAGTCAAGACAGATAATTCATCAAATTATCTGGCTTGCCAAACTGAGATTGTGGGATGAAGTGCAACAGGTTAGGAATTTCCAACTAAAAAAATATCGTATCGTTAGGGTAGCAGAGGAGGCAGTGCGGTCTTGGGGTTTCCCCAAGTAGAGCAACTTGCCGTGGAGCAGGCAAGCAGAGGGAGAGAAAGAATTTGCTCAATATCTTCGCCCTTGCTGATTGAATAATTTAATTTTAGGAAAAATTGCCTTGTATAGTTCAGGTAAAAATAGTTGCAGTGATATCTGCGTTGCACCTGGAGATGCGATCGCCTATCTTCATTTTCTGCAATTTTTGTGCTTTCAGGTAGGATCCAGTTCCAGATAGTATAAGGAAATATAAAATAGTTAAGCGCATCATCTAGTAGACAGATAAGACAGATTTAGTTACTTTTAGTTTAAATACTCCATTGAAATTTCTAAGATGAAAATAATTTAACCAATATGGTTAGTTTGTTATTGATAATTTATAGCTAAGTATAAATTTAAATATGTAACTTCTACCTTGAGGTATATAGTTTAATTTTATTGCAAACTAACACAGCACTGCCAACAGGCGATCGCTCTTTGTGTAACTAAAAAATAAATTAGCAAAGAAACTAAGTAAGTCGGTGGGAAAAAACAAAACAAAACTACGTTAAGAAAGGTAAACAAAGCTATAACCCTCTTCCCTCCTGCCTAGCCTGCGGCAATGCTTGCGCGAACTGCCTCCTGCCTTGTCATAGCGATAATTTTTAACACTGAGCTACTTATTAGGCACTTGAGCAAGGTTTAATCCGTCACAATGTCTAATTGAAAACAATTAAAATGTTGCAGATCATGTCGGAGGATCAGGTGAAAACAGGGATAATTGCCAAAACAGTCATTGCATCACTCGGTTTGCTAGCTTTATTTAGCCCCAGCCGCGCATCTGCTCAACTCGTACCACAACCTTGGGTTTCGGTTGGTGGACAAGATGGCGATGTTACCTATGCTGTGGGAGCTAGAGCTTTAAATTTGGGGGTGGAAGTTGGAAGTGGCCCCGACGGTTCTGCGGGAGTCGATGTCCTGAAATTTCTCAGTTTGCCAGTGATTTCACCTTATGTGGGACTGGGGTATTATTCCGAAGATAAAGGTGTTGCGGTTTCTGGTGGTGTTCAGGTAGGCGCTACCGATCACCTGTTTGTAGGTGCTGGTTATAACTCTGTGCGTGGATTTAATGGGCAATTAGGAATTAGATTTTAATTTATTTGAGCCGTTCAATGCCGATAATTTCTCGGTTACCTGCAATCTCATTTTGAGTGTGAAATGTAAAATATCGCTGCTGTGCTAATTGTTGCCACTCCTGTTGTAACGCCGAGTCAGGATGCTGACCACCGTTGAGTACCTCCAGCATAGGAGGCCAAATTTTTTTAATATGGTTAACATCGCTAACATAAAGTTTGAAACGACCTATGTTAGCGATCGCATAAATCCCAGAAGCCATAAGCAATCAATTATCAATTATCAATTAGGTAGATGCGTTCAACTTATTGTGTTGGGCGCAGTCTTTGCCACAGGTATGAAAAATTATGAATTATGAAACAAAAGATTGTTGTTCATAATTCATAATTGAGGATTTATTATTCTTCCTCTGCTTCCTGCTCCCTTGCTTTGGGGAATTGGATTACCCTTGGAGCGATCGCGTATATACTGGTTTGCCTTGGGAATCGTAGACGGACAAAGGTAAGTGGGCATTATCGCTAATTACTCCCAGCGCTTGTTGTAAAATTTGCAAGTGCTGACTTAGCCCCGGAACCGCATTTGGTGACGCAGGATTAGTATTAGGTAAAGTACTCCTTGCTAGGTCATATTCACGGGTTAACCGCACAGTAATTCCTTTACTATCAACAGTGAAATTACAAATCCGAATGCCATTTGTACAAGTTCTACTCAGGTCGTTGCGGGTTTGTTGCAAACTATTAGCAATTTCTAATTTTCCTTGAGCCTCTTTGAGTGCAGCAGAGTAGGGTTCCCCTAAAGACTCAGCCTGGAGATATTGAAAGCTATCATTAGGGATCTGTTTTAGGGACTGTACAGCCTGTTGCCATTGGGTAACTGCGGCTTGCCATTGTTGTTTTTGCTCGGATACCTTAGCTTGCTTGGCTGCACCCACCGCTTGCTGATAGGTTTTAGCTGCTAATTGTTCTTTAGTAGTACGATTGCGTGCTGTGACTAGTTTTGGTTTGTACTCCCGCAATAGTTGTTGTGCTTCTGGGTGTTCTGAGCTAGCTGCAGGAATACTATTTAAGGCATTGACTGCTACCTGCCAAGCAAACTGCACTCTTTGTAAGTCATTTAAAGATTTAACAGTCGTTTCCATCTGGGTAGCATTATTAGCTACAGCTTTAGCTGCAGAGAGTTTTTTCACCCATTTTTCTGCCACCAATAGTTGCTGATTGACAGTTTGCAAGCTAGTACGATAACTAAGTAATTGTACTTGAGCTAGTTGGGCAAAATCGCTGTTAGCACTGATGCTTTCCAATGGTGCGATCGCGCGCCGCCAGAGTTTTTGTCTAGCTTGTAATTCCTCGATGTTCTGAGCAGGTGTTTGCGATTTTTTCGTCGCCAAGGCTGCTGCTTGCAAACCTTTTACCACCTGATCGATTTTGTCTGATGAGGCAGATAAACTCGTTCGTAGTTCCTCTGCTTGTTGAGAATAAGGTGACCAAGCTGGAATACTGGCTAATTCTGAGACTGATGCTTGCAGTTGTTGCTGTACTGTGACTAATTCTCTTTCCGATTTAGCACGTCGCAGCGATCGCCTAGACTCCGTTTTTAATTGTTCGGCTGTTTGCACGGGTTTACACTCTGACAGCAGACAAGGAGTCAGCAGTACATACCCACCAAGACCTAAGGCGATAATTCCCACAACGCCTAAACCAATAAGACCAGATTTAATCAGTTTTTTTGATTTAGAGGTCGATAAATCTGGGCCCCCAGCGAAGGGATCAAACGGTTCTTCTTCCTCAATGTCATCGTTGAAAGATGCTTTTGAGAAAGATGAGCTAAATGTGGAATTAGCGTCATCATCTAAAGAAGCCGCTCTGAAGGATGATGCATATGTAGAATCAGTGTCATCATCTAAAGAAGCTGCTGAGAAATGTGGCGCAAATGGCAAATCTGCCTCATCTTCTAAAGCAGCTGCTGATAAATTGGGCGGAAATGGCAAATCATCCTCATCATCTACAGAAACATCCGAAAAATTTGGCGTGAATGGTGAATCCGCCTCATCATTTAAGGAAGCGCCTGAGATAGATTCAGGGATTGGGGGAAATATCAGCCGACTACCAGCAGCTTTACTATCCTCTAAAGGAGAATTAGTAGATGTGCTGATAGGGGGTTCTGGGAGATGAGGATAGGTAGTAATTTCACCTAGTTCTACTCGCTGATGTAAATCGAGAGAACGATTGGTATAAGGATATTTTTCCCCCAATACTCGCAGAAAACATTGAACCTGTCGCTCCTGCTGAGTTGGTAGCGACTGGATCACATCCTCAATTAGTTGAAAGATGGTGCTAGTGTCAGCTATCAACCCTGGTGGATGTTGAATTAAAATCATCAATCCGTCTTTATTGACGGCACATTTAACTTGGAAGACTCCGCCAGATGGAACTTCCGCAAGTAATTGTTCTTGCAAAGTTTTAGCTAGCAGCTGTAAGTCATCCTGTTGAACTGCTACTTTCATAGAGCGTTCCCGCTGTTCTTCTATATTGTTTTTCTTATCTTCGAGGTTAGGAAAGTAAGGGCTTTCGTTTGTTGAATGCAGATGCACAGTTTAACCAACCATAGCCGGATAATTAGATTGAACAACTTTCTAACACAAATTCTCGAGTTTAACCAAAAATCAAAAAAGCAGTAATTTTACGGTCGTCATATTTGGTTAAGGAATACCAAAAAACAATTATCCAGCAAGTAGACAATCTTAAAAGCCAACCAATAGCTAGATTTGGCGACTTTTTCATCTGGTAATCTATGACGACTAGAGTCAAATTTTGACAATTAAGCAACAAGTATAAATTCACAAAAATAAAATGGGCATAATAAAAGATTTCGGCATTTTCACTGTTTGCCTCAGCACAATGAAATGCTTCAAAACTGCTGTCCTTTATTTCAGCATTTGTACTCAAGTTGTGACAAAATTATCTCAATGCAAAAGTATACAAATTTATATTAATTACAACTCTCAAATCTTAAAATTACATCGTTTTAGGTGGGCGATCGCGCTTACGAGTCAAAGCGATCCATCACTATCCGCAAGTTGGGAACTTCTAAGGCATAAATTACTTAGGGCTTGCTGAAAAAGTCATTCCAAGGCAAGAGAAAAATTGACTCAGTAGTCAGGGAAGAGCAAATATAAGTTTTTGTTGTCTGCAATCAAACGGAACATCACTTTTGCTAATAAAAGAAGTGAAAAAAGATGTAATGTTGAAAAATTGGCATAAAAATTCCCAAAAAAGCCGTGAAACAAGGGTAGAAAGATTCATGACTAAAAAAGTAATAGCAATAGCAGTGACAGAGGTATGAGGAAGTTTAGCCATGACTCTACCCAAGCTAAATCTTCGTTTACCTTGTCCGAATTTACCCTCAATAGAGTTACGAATTAGCTCATCTTCTCGTGCTTGTTTCTTTTTTTCAGGACTGACATTTTTAGGTGGTCTCCCTAAAGGTGGCCCACTAATTCTAATTCCTCTTTCTTGACACCAAGAGCGGTTGTCTCTAGTGCGATAAATTTTATCAACATGAACTGATTGAGGATAATACCCGGTGTAGTTTTTGTAGGCTTCTACTTGTGATTTTAAGTCGCCTGATTCGTTAAAATTATCCCAACTAATATGGTCTAAAAATACATAGCCATCATAGCAACTAGCTGAAAGCTTTGCCCCAAACTCTACTTTTTTTCCAGCTTTACCACGGACTATCGGACGAATGTGTGGTTGATTTAAACTGACAATACGGTCTTCTATACTAATTTTTTTATTTTCATATAACCAAAGTTGTTGACGATAAATTTCTGCTACTACCAGTAATTTCTTATATTGCCTATTACTCAGGTTGAAGAGTGACGCACCTAACTCCATTAGCTGCTGAATGTGAACTAAATTTCTTTTGATATATTGTAGTTGCCGTTTAATGGCTTTCCTTCTTTCTTTAATGGTCGGTTTTCTTTTTTTGGCTACCAATAAGTAATTCTTTCTAGCTATATTTCTATAGGTTCTCGGTTTTTTGATACTCTTTAACAAGAGGGAGTTATATAAAATATCTATAATTGTTTCTGTATGCTTTCTGGCTTGATTTAATAATCCTAAGTCTGTGGGATAACTGATATCCGCTGGCGCACAACTCGCATCTAATATTAATTTTCCCCGATTGGTCGGCTCATTTTTTAAATCCTCGGTTTCTGACTTTTTTGATTTTACTTCTACCTCCTCTTTACTTTCTAACACTTGCTTGACTATTTCTCGATTCAGTTTGTTAACTAATTTTATATCTATTCTTTCTCTAAAGTGAACTAACATTGACGCATCAAATGGGGCATTATTGCTATAGCAAGACATTCCTATAAAGTATTGCAGATAGGGATTCTCCCTAATTTGCTCTACTGTCTCCCTATCACTTATGCCTAGTTTTTCTTTAATTATTAATGCCCCTAATGCCATCCTAAATGTTTTGGCTGGCGCGCCCATTTCTGCTGAAAATATTGCTGCGTACTCTGCTTCAAATTCTGACCAAGGTATCATCTCCGCCATGATTACCCAACGGTTATCTGAGGCTAGTTTTCCCCCAAAGGGTAGTTCAAAGTCTTCTGCTGCTGTTTCTTGCTTTTGCGCTTTTCGATACATATCAACGCAACTTGCTACAAGGGTTTTTACTTACTTTATCCTTTTTCCTTGCACTTTATTCTCTTTTGTCCCCCCAAATCTCTTGATTTATCTAGGTTTTTTGTTTATTCTGCAAGCCCTACTTAATTCCGCCATTGAATATAAAAGACTTACGCAACGCCGATGATGTCATTGCGAGCGAAACGAAATGGCGTGTTAAGCGTTGGCGCAGCCTCTCGCAGAGAAGGCTTTAGGGACTTCCAACCCAAAAAATATCCTGTCGCTGAGTAGGTAGGGGGCAGGGAGTAGGTGAAGCAGCGCCTAGCTCTTAAAAGTCTGGATTTTCTAGAAATTCGACTTTAGGCTCTTGACAAAATATCCGCAAAAATTATTACAGGCAAGTTTACTCTGATTTCAGAAGTAATACGTTACGCTATAGTACTTCACACTCTACACTAGGAATTGTAGATTACCAAATTTATATGACTAACGGGTTATTAATGGGGATAGTAGTTTGATGATATCACTGCAAATTTACTGAGAAGATTAATTACGTCAGGTGGAACTACCGTGAAATTGTAGGCAGTAAAATTTAATTTACCCCATTTGCTGAATTCGATAAAATTTATCAATGAAAATGATTATTTATACCTGTCTCAGGCTGAATTCCGTAATGAGAGTGCTGCAGTAGATTAAAGAAAACAAAGAACAGAAAAGCTTTGCTAGTGTCGCTACCAGGTGCGTGTTCATGGATTTATTGGAGTACCAAGTTAAAGAATGGTTTGGGAAAATCGGCATTCCAGTATTGCCTTCCCAACGCATCGATCATCCCACAGATCTGAAGCGGTTAAAAATTCGCTATCCAGTTGTACTGAAATCGCAGGTACATGCAGCGGAAAGAGCCAAAGCTGGTGGAGTGAGAATTGTCGAAACTACAATCGATGCGATCGCAGCCGCGCAAACTATCTTCAATTTGCCAATTTGGGGCGAGTTACCAGAAGTTTTACTGGCAGAATCTAAATATGATGCCAAGCAAGAATTATATTTAGCGGTAGTATTAGATACCGCACTTTGCCGACCAGTACTTTTAGGCTGCAAGGAAGCAGATATTGACTGGGAAACGGCAGGAGAAAAAATGGAATATGTGGTTGTAGAACAAGAATTTTCGCCATTTTATGCCCGTAGACTAGCTTTAAAATTAGGTTTAGAAGGTACACTCATGCAATCGATCAGTGCTGTGATCGAGAAGATGTATCAGTTATTTATCCAAAAAGACCTCGATTTAGTAGAGATTAATCCTCTGGCTATTAGCGTCACGGGTCAAGTAATGGCTTTGAATGGTAAAGTCAGGGTCAATGAACGTTCCATAGGCCGTCATCCAGACATCGCCGAAATGGCAGCAAAAATCAACTCAACTCATCGGCCTGGAGAAGTTAATAGCAACTTGGGCAATTGGGATGGCATAGAAATGCACGGTAAAATTGGCATTCTTGGCAATGGTACTGGTTCAGTCTTGGCAACTTTAGATTTAGTAGCCAATGCTGGTGGTAAGCCTGGTGTCTGCTTGAATCTGCGTCATGGCTTTCAAACTGACACCGCGAAGACGACATTTTGCGATCGCCTCGATAGAAGTTTGCAAATCCTCGCTGCTGACAGAAGTATTCAAGTCATACTACTCAATCTTTTGGGTAGCATTCCCCAGTACGACGAATTAGCTGAAGTAATCAGTAAATTTTTGCAACTAGATAAAAGCGAACTCAGATCCTCATCTGTGCGTAGTAATGGTAGCAAAAGCCGTCGGGAAAGCCATGTCCCCCGTTTAGTTGTGCGGCTTGCTGGTTCTGAGTTCAGTGCAGCGAGAAAAGCTTTAGCCTCATTAAAAACCCAAGGCGATACGCTGATATTAGTAGAAAATTTAGATGAGGCAGTAGCAGAATCAGTCCGCCTGGCCAAATCAACTGCTTATAAAAAATAAGTAGCCATCATGATTTGTGTACGGACAAATGGCGATTTTGCCAAAATTTGTAGAGACACGATTAATCGCGTCTGGAGTCAATAGTCAAGGGTCAATAGTCAATAGTCAAAGATATGTCTTAATTTTGAATTGTTTTCCCCCAATCCCCAGTCCCCAATCCCCAACCCCCAATCCCCAATCCCCAGTCCCCAACCCCCAATCCCCAATCAGTTTATGAACTTAACGCCAGATAGCAAAGTTGTAATTCAAGGGTTCAGTGAATTTATCTCAGCAACTCATATTACTCAGATGAAAGCTTATGGCACAAATGTGGTTGCTGGTGTCAATCCCGGATTTGGTGGACAAAAACAGTATGATCTGCCTGTATTTGATTTGCTTGAAGAGGTAGTAGGACAATTTGGGCCCATTGACACAACAATTATTTGTGTCAACCCTTACCAAGTTCTAGATGCAGCCTTAGAAGCGATCGCATCTAATATTCGCCAAATTATTATCATTGCTGCAGGTGTACCACCTTTGGATATGGTGCAATTACTCAGGAAAGCTGAATCCCATGAAACTTTGGTGGTAGGGCCAAATAGTCCAGGAATTATTGTGCCAGGTAAAATTCTCTTAGGTACTCACCCCAGTGAATTTTACACTCCTGGTCATGTGGGAATTGTCAGCCGTAGCAGCACCCTCACCTACGAAGTTGCTTGGGAATTAACCAAAGCGGGTTTAGGACAATCGATTAGTGTCAGTATTGGGAGTGATGCGATCGTTGGTTCCTCATTTCTGCAATGGTTGCAAATTCTCGATGAAGATGAAACTACAGAAGCGATCGTTTTAGTCGGCCAGCCTGGTGGCGGTAGTGAAGAAGCTGCAGCGCGCTACATTAGCGAAGCGATCGATAAACCAGTAATTGCCTATATAGCAGGTAGACAAGCACCACCCGGAAAACATTGGCGACAAACCGGCACTTTAGCCACAATCATCGGCCGCGATCCTAACTTTGGTACTGCACAAAATAAATTAGCCGCTTTCCAAGAAGCACAGGTTCCAGTAGCCGAACGCCCTTCTCAAATTCCAGAGTTGGTGAGAAAAGGAATGAAATCATAGCGATTTCCACAATTCTCTACAAACCATCAATCATATTACTCTTTTGTACCCCTACTTATTAGATGTGATTCTAATGCATTGAAAATGCTTTGATGGAATTACAACTATCAAAAGGGGTATTTTTATTTTAACTATGATATAAATCACAAATAAGGGACAAAGTTTTATCTTTGAAAAAAGAATGATCCGTTGTCCAGGCAGATTGGATAGCAAGTAACTTTATTTAAACCTCATACAAACTTGGTCGCATTGGGACTATTTTTAGCAATGCTTCATGAAATCTATATAAATTTACGGAGATTATGTTAGCAATTTTATGAAATCTATATATAAATAATGAGTAAAATATGCTAAAAAAGTCGATAAAAGCTTAGTATCTGAGATATTGCAATTTATAAACTCATATATACATTCGCAAGAATAAAGTGATATATAGTTTATAGACAAAGCTGTAAATAGTCTCAGTGTTACCTATCTCTAGGAGGATAGTTACTACATCTGACAAATTAATCTGAAATTAACGCCAAGCTTTGACAGATTAAATAAAAACAAACTGATTTAACATTCATGGTTTATCGCTGAGGTAACTCAGAAAGTTTAGGAAAAATTATCTACCTAAAATAGTTGTGTATCAAACTTAAGTGGAAATGCACAACGCGATAAACAGGGTGTGCGTGTTTGAGAAAATTGCTTTGAGAATCGTATTCATCATTGCGAAAATTTAGAATTGGAGAGGCTTCCCAAAGAGTAGCCATCAAATTCAACCTCAAAATAACTTGCTTTAGACGTACTCATCTTGGGTTTTTTAGCGGCGAAATTCATTATAATAAGAAGAATTTTTCAATATTAATTTAGTTTTAATATTGGAAATATTTCAAGTTGGTCATGTAGGTTGGCTGCTCTCAATGACGAAGTGTCAAAAATTAGTGCTTTTTATATTGCAGCAATAGGCTACTCTAATTCGCGGTCAAACCAGAGTGTATTGCTGACAGTATATAGGTCTATATTGGCATCAATAATATCTATAGGATTCCTCTTTAATTTTGGCAATAATCTGTAAAGTGTGGCATGGCTCACTGATGCCAATTTAGTTGGTTTATTCCCAGCCTATAGATACTAAGAAGATGGCAAAAAATAACTAGATTTCCATAACTTCCATAACTGATATTCAATTAATAGAGTAAATATTTATTAAAATATTTACTCTCAAGAATGATGATTGCAATAAATCTTGTAGGGATTTGCGCTCATTAGTATTCAGCAAAAAAAGTCAAATTTCAGAAGTATCATCCAGAATTTATTCAGTAAAATTATGGCTAGTTTTAGCCATAACAAAAATAAATTTTTTGCCTGGTTTTCATAAAACTTCAAGGCTTGTTTGAACAATAAACATTGATCGTTTACCGGGGTGAAAAGCTCTAAGAGCATGAAATACCTAATGTTTAGCTTTCAGTCGGCATCTCGAAAAGTTGCCCAAACATTCTTATGCGGATTGCTAAAACTGCAAAATAAACATTTATTAATTTGTGATATTTGTTTATTTGCAATCACACCATTATTAGCTTTATTTCTCCGCTTAGATGGAGTTTTGGCATTAAAGGCATATATCACAGAACTAGAAATCGCCACAATCCTGTTCTTAGCAATTAAACTAATTTTATTTTGGCATCTGGGATTTTATCGACGTTACTGGCGCTATGCCAGTATTGAAGAACTAACATATATAGCTATGTTAATGTTGGCTGCGGTAGTTATTCAAAGCCTAGTCTTCGATGCTTTTCACTACATACCATATTTGACTATTAAGAAACTTCCCCAATCCCTACCATTTATTGATGGTTTACTGTCTTTTATTTTCGTGGGTGCGCTGCGTTTTAGCGTCCGCGCTGTTGATAAAACTAGCCAAAAAACAGTATTGTCTCCCACAACCGAACGAGTCTTAATAGTGGGTGCGGGTAGTGCTGGGGTTTCACTAGTGCAAGAGATGCAAAGAAATCCCCAACTAGGTTTTTATCCGGTAGCCTATATTGACGACGATCCGCAAAAATTGAACTTACGTATTCGCGGGATTCCTGTAGTTGGCGATCGCTTCCACATTCCCCAAGCAATTCAATCTCTCCAGATCCAAAAAGTAGTCATTGCAATGCCTACCGTAGTTGGGGGAGTGATTCGGGAGATTGTAGACATTTGCAAAGCCACAGGCATTCACACTAGTACCCTACCGGGAATACATGAGATTCTCAATGGTCGTGTTCGGGTAGACAACATTCGTGATGTCCGCATTGAAGACTTACTCAGACGGGAATCTGTACAGACAGATATTGAGAAAGTCGCCAAATTTATTACAGGTAAAAAAGTCCTGATTACAGGTGCAGGTGGCTCAATTGGTAGCGAACTGTGCAGGCAGATTTTTCAATGTCGTCCCACGCAAATGATCCTGATTGGACATGGTGAAAATTCTGTCTTTAATATCCAACAGGAATTAGAACAACTACTAGCAGTCCTGAAACAGGGTAGTAAAGCCCAACCAAACATCCCACGAATTTCTGCATTTATTGCTGATATTCGCTTTCGATCGCGATTAAAAAATGCTTTTGAGCAATTCCAACCGGATGTAATTTTTCATGCTGCAGCCCATAAACACGTACCTCTCATGGAAGACAATGCAGCAGAAGCAATTACTAACAATGTTGTAGGTACTAAAAATTTGTTGGACATGGCACTGCAATATGGTGTTCAACATTTCGTGATGATCTCCACAGATAAAGCCGTGAACCCGACAAATATCATGGGTGCTAGTAAGCGAGTGGCAGAAATGTTAGTACTGCAAGCCGCCAGAGAAAGCGGTAAACCCTATGTAGCTGTGCGATTTGGCAATGTCTTAGGTAGTAGGGGAAGTGTCGTTCCTACCTTCAAAAAGCAAATCGCCGCAGGTGGCCCTGTGACCGTCACCCATCCCGAAATCTGCCGTTATTTCATGACCATACCGGAAGCAGTTCAACTAGTTTTACAAGCCGTTGTTCTTGGTCGTAGTGGTGAAGTCTTAATGCTGAACATGGGACAGCCAGTCAAAATTGTGGACTTAGCCGCAGAACTCATTCGCCTTTCGGGATACGAAGTCAACAAAGACATTGAGATTATGTTTACAGGCTTGCGACCCGGAGAAAAGTTATTTGAAGAATTGTTTATTGCCGGAGAAGAATATGAACCCACCGAACATCAAAAGCTCTTAGTTGTGAAAAATGCCAGTCGGATTATCCCAGAGAGTATTAATGTTGTCGTCGAGTCTTTGTGTAAAGCAGCAGAGAGAAATGATGGGGATTATATTATGTTTTTGCTGGCACAAATAGTACCAGGATATAAACCCAAATCCTTAGGAAATAAAGTGTCAGCTAATGCCGCACAAAATATTTATGCCAAGACAAATTCCCATATCAATGAACGAGGAAAATTGAAACCTCAAGAAGCATAAATAGCGAGAAACTAAGTTAACAATCAGTCAAGATATGTAAACTTGCAAGTAATTTGCTTTTTCTCAAGCGAGGGAGAACTTGAAGGGGAATTAATCCATGACTAATTTACAGATAAGGCCAACTAATTCTGAAGCTGTAATCTTGTCCATGAACGAAGAAGCAGCAGCTGATTGGTATCGCCAGCAAGGAATGCAAATTTTCTACCATCAGGGGCATTATTGGAAACAGACAAAATTTGGTTTTTATGAACCCATTAATTTACTAGCTCGTTTGACTGTAAAGCAAGCAACTTGCCCCAAAAAAATTCACTTAGGATTTCGCGCTTCTTTGTGCGAAGCTGATGCGGCAGCAGCTAATGGCTCAATCCCCATTCATCTACTATCTGATGTTGAAGGCTACAACTTGCAAAGCCTGTCAGCAAATCGGAGAAATCACCTAAAAAGATGTCACAAACGCGCAAAAATTTTGCAGTTATTGAGTCCAGAACTCTTAGAGGAACAAGGATATGAAGTTTTTTATTCGGCAACAATTCGATTTGGCGGCAAAGTAATTCCTAAAAAAGTTTATTTATCTCAACTGGCAAAACATATACCCTCTGAACAGCGTTATGTTTTTGCAGGATTAATCAACGATAAATTAGGTGGCTATATGACAACTTACGTAGTTGACGGCACAGCTTATATCGAAAGAGCCTTGCTGGCCACCGAAGCACTATCAGCTTATATTGGTACAGGCTTAGTCTTTGAGTTTGTGCAAGCCTGTCGCCGCTCGGGGAAAATTCGTGAAATTGTCTACGGTTACCATACTCCTACAGATCCAGCACTCTCGACCTTCAAGGAAGGAATGGGTTTTCCCGTCAGACAGATTCCTGCCAAAGTAGCGGTGAATCCGTTGATCGATCCTATTTTCCGTTGGCGTTATTCATCTGCCTACTATTTCCTCACTGGCAAATATGCGATGGCTGGAAAGAAATGATCTCGGTGTCTACACCTATCAACAGATAAACAGAGGCTATGGCACAACTCACACCACTAACGCTGAAGTATAACTTTTCTTGGACATTCATTGGTAATGCTGTCTATGCAGGTTGCCAATGGGGGATGCTGGTAGTGATGGCTAAACTCGGCAGTCCAGAGATGGTAGGACAGTTTACTTTAGGCTTGGCTGTCACGGCACCTGTGATCATGTTTACTAATTTGCAACTACGAGCCGTTCAAGCAACAGATGCCAAACAACAGTATTTATTTAGCGATTACTTGGGTTTGAGGCTGCTGGGTACAACAATAGCACTGGTAGTCATTGCCGCGATCGCTTTAATATCTGGATACCAATGGCAGACATCGCTGATTATTTTGTTAGTGGGTTTAGCAAAAGCATTTGAGTCGATTAGTGACGTTTATTACGGCTTAATTCAGCAGCATGAACGTATGGATCGCATCGCCATGTCGTTGATGATTAAAGGTTCTCTGTCACTGCTGTTTTTAGGTACGGGAGTCTACATATCAGGCAATTTAGTATGGGGTGTAGTGGGATTAATCTTGGCTTGGGCTTTTGTGCTTGTAGGTTACGACATTCCTAGTGGTGTATGGCTTTTGAAAACTTCTCTTGGGAATTCGCAATCCCCAAGCCACAGTCGCTGGCGACCACGTTGGCATCTGAAAACATTAGCAAAATTGAGTTGGCTTTCTCTGCCTTTGGGTTTAGTCATGATGCTAATTTCACTCAACGATAATATTCCTCGCTACCTAATCAAATCCTATTTAGGTGAGCGATCGCTGGGTATTTTTGCCAGTATGGCTTACCTCATGGTTGCAGGCAACATGGTAGTACTGGCGCTAGGACAGTCAGCTAGTCCGCGACTGGCAAAATACTACGCACAAGAGAATACTCAGGCTTTCCGCACACTTCTCATCAAGTTAGTTGCAGTTGGTGCTTGTTTAGGTGGAATTGCTATTCTTGTAGCTTTATTAGCTGGTCGTGAGATTCTCACCCTGTTCTACAAACCTGAGTATGCAGAGCATTCAGATATTTTGATTTGGTTGATGCTAGCAGCAGCTATTGGATACATCGGCAGTTTTTTAGGGTATGGCATCACTGCAACCAGAGCATTTAGTTATTTTCTGCTGCCTTATCTAATGATGACCGGGATTACAGCTATAGCCTCTTTGCTACTGATTCCTACCTATGGTCTGATTGGTGCTACCTGGGCTTTATGTGCAGCTAACGTAGCGACATGTATCATGCCCATCGGCATTTTAGTCTTGATTAACAAAGGAAAACAATCATGAGTTCTGTTCGCGATCGCTTAATTGAAACCTATGCAGACTTTTATGGTCGTATTAACGACAACATCGAACCCCAAGCACTCACACTCCGAGATTTTCAAGCCATGCAATTGATGTATGGAGAGCTAGTTAAGGCGCTACCCCCTAACAGCAAAGTCCTCGACTTAGGCTGTGGGACGGGCTTTCTTCTCAATTGGCTTTCCCAGCAACCAGGTATTGTTCCCATCGGGGTTGATAGCTCAGTCAGTCAGGTGGAAATAGCAATCCGCAATTTGCCTGGTATTGAAATTGATTGCGACGAAGGACTTCATTATTTGCGACAACACCCCAACAAGTTTTCTGGCATTTTCTGTACAGATGTATTGGAACATATACCAGGAAAAGACTTATGTTTGGAATGGGTGGAAGCAGCAGTATCAGCCCTACAACCTGGTGGCTTCTTTTATTGTCGAGTTCCAAATGCCGCCAATTTAACAGGATGTTATTCCCGTTATATGGATTTTACACATGAGCGGGCTTTTACTAGTACCTCTTTATTGCAATTAATGGAAGTAGGCGGCTTAAAAAATTGCCGAATTGTACCTATTCGTTCTGCTCATTTGATTGGTAATCTGCGTCTGATAATTGAGTATCTTTTACACAGAAGTATTTTCCTAATTTGTGGTCGCGGCAGAGAAAGATGTTTTACCTATAATGTTTGCGCTGTTGGCTTTAAAAAGTGAATAACCAATTGTGATTCACCAAAGTTTTGGAGTAATCATTCATGCATTACACAAACTTCAGTCACCGCCAGCAGTGGTGGCATAAAAAAATTAATCCCCGAAAATTGTTGCTGATTTCTTTATTGATTGCAGTGTTATTTAACTTTTTTCTTTCCTCTTTGAACAGCACTGCACCACCTGCTGCCAGCATAGTGAAACTTTATCCGCCACTGACTACCGCTACCGCCAGTAGTATCTATTCAGTTACGGTAAATAACAAACCTGTATTTGTGGAAAAATATAACTCTTTAAGTTATGTACAATTTGCCTTTGCAGGTACGGCTAATATTGAAATTCAAGTCAAAGAAAAGGTTAATAAATACACAATTAGCCCCAAAAGTTACAAACTGCCATCACGCAAACAGGGTAACAAAATTTCCTTTTCTTTAACTGTTCCCAGAAAGCTGATTTTACATCACGTTAATTCCTTAGATGAGAAATTGTTTATTTTGGCAGATCCCTTAGAAGAAAATCCTCCCCAACTAGGTGATCGACAAGTAACTAATATCATCAATTACCAAGTAGATAACACAGGTAAAATCAATGCTACCGACAAAATTCAACAAGCCATTGATGATGTTGCCGAACATCATGGCATCTTATATTTTCCCGCAGGTGTTTACAAAACACGCCAACTTAACCTCAAAAGCCATATCACTTTATATTTAGCTCCAGGCGCTGTATTAGCTGCAATTACAGAAGCAGACCCTGCTCATGGTCGGGGATTACTGCAACTAGAAAATGTTCAGAACGTCAAAATTATTGGGCGTGGAACTATTAATGGCAATGGTTCTTATTGGCGACCTAGAAAAGGATGGTACACTTTAATCTTACTCAAAAATGCCAAAAACATTTGGTTGCAAGATATCCTACTCAAAGACCCAGCAGTCGCGAATGTGTGGATGTCTTATTCAGAAAATGTCAAAATTGATAATCTCAAAATTTTAGCTAATCCTCAACCAGAATTTTTAAATACAGATGGCTTTGATTTCTGGTCTTCGAGAAATATTACAATTAACAATGTACTTTATGTTGGGACAGATGATGCCACTGCTCATGGTGGCGATCGCGAGAGTCAGATTCATAATAATGAGAATATTAATGTGAGGAATTCCGTTTTCTATAATGGCAACGGATTCAAAATAGCGGCAACAAAAATCCCCAATTATATTAAAGATATTACTTATGAAAATATAGATGTGGTATTTGCCAACGAACTATCAGGATTTTGGCCAATTTCTGGGGGATATTTTGAGAATATTTACTTCAAAAATATTCGAGTAGAAGATATTCTTAATACCCCAGAAGATGATAAATCTGCCCGTCTATTTACCTGGCTAATTAGGGTGGGTTCAGGAGACCCAGATTCATCACCTGAACGTTTTGGGCATATCAGAAATATCTTTATTAATAACCTGACAGTAGAGCATCGCGGTGGTGCAAAATCAGTTTTTCTGGGATATGATGCCCAACGCAATATCAGCAACGTTGTTTTTGACAATCTCTGCATTGAGGGTAAAAAGGTTTCAAATCCCCAAGATGCCTATTTCGATATTCAAAATCAGTATGTGCAATTAAAGTTTACCAGCAGCAATCCCACGATTGTGAACATCAGAGCCAGCGCGCTGTATGCATCTCAGGGAAATGCTGGGCAGTTTCGGATTACACGTACAGGGGACAAGAGCAAACCTTTAACAGTGAAATATACCATTCGGGGAACAGCAAAAAACGGCAGAGATTACCAAAAAATTCCTGGTACAGTCACAATTCCCGTTGGTGCAGATACGGTAGCGATCGCCATTCAACCCCAAAATCACAACCAGCGTCAACGACTAAAGACAGTCCTTCTCTCTTTGGAGAACCAACCTCACAGTACCAGCTATATGCTGAGTCCTAATTTTCAAGCAGTGGTAAATATTCGTGAATCGTGAGGAACTGACGTGAAAACTTACACAAATTCCAGGGAAATCACCAACTATCGACAAATTAATCCAACGCCTATCCGTATCCTCCATGTCATTGGCGGGATGGTAAGAGGTGGGATTGAAACTTGGTTGATGCATATTCTGCGACATCTAGATCGCGATCGCTTTCAGATGGACTTTTTAGTTCACACCACAGATCCCTGTGCTTACGATGATGAAATTCGCCGTTTGGGTAGTCAGATCATTCCCTGTCCTCTACAGCGCTGGCGACCTTGGGACTACGCCGCCAACTTCCGGCAAATTCTCCGCGAATTCGGCCCCTATGACATTGTGCATAGCCATCTCCACCACTTCAGTGGCTATACTCTGCGGTTAGCTAGGCTGTCAGGTGTACCTATCCGCATTGCCCACAGCCACAACGATATTTCCGCCGAACATGCAAAGTCAGGATTATATCGACGTTGGTATTGTTCTGTCATGAAATCTTGGATAGCCGATAACGCTACCTTGGGTTTAGGATGCAGTCGCAAAGCCGTTGCCGACTTGTTTGGTTCTCAATGGCAAGCTGACCCGCGCTGGCAGCTTCTATATTATGGCATTGACCTCGAACCCTTCCAAAATCTTGTCGATCCGGTAGCTGTGCGCGCTGAATTCAATATCCCTGCCGATGCCTTTGTGATTGGTCACGTCGGTAGGTTTCACCCGCAAAAGAATCATCAATTTTTGATTGAAATTGCTGCCCAAATCGCCCAACGGGAACCCAAAATGTACCTGTTACTATTGGGAGAAGGCTATCTGCAATCAGAAATTTTCGACCGAGTTTTGCAGATGGGTTTAGGCGATCGCGTCATCTTTGCTGGTTCGCGATCGGATATTCCGAGATTAATGCGAGGTGCAATGGATGTCTTCCTTTTACCATCTCTGCATGAGGGGTTAGCTTTAGTATTAATTGAAGCACAAGCTACCGGATTACCCTGTATTTTTGCAAATATAGTACCAGATGAAGCCGATGTAATTAAGCCATTAATACGACGATTATCACTATCACAGCCTGCTTCTATGTGGGCGGAGGCTATTTTAGAACAACGAAATGCTGTATCTAAAATTACTCATAATTCTGCTTGGCAATTGGTAAAACAAAGTCAATTTAATATTGAAACATCTGTACAAAACCTCCAAAGGATGTATCAAACACAACTAGCTTGCGAGGTTATGGTATGAACCAACGCCAAGTGCGATCGCAAGTTATATATCCAGATAGTTTGGTCATTGCTGTTTTTATCTGTTTATTGACCATCTTGTGCTTGCTACAAATTTCCGGACAGTTTTTGCACTGGTTTGTCATTCCCGTTACCTTGTGTGGCATTCTCATTGGGATTGATGCTATTGACTGGTTTCGCGGTCAATTGAATCTTTTCGATCCAGTAGGAATTATCGGCTTATTAGGGTTTCATTTCTTTTTTGTCGCGCCGCTACTGCATGTTGGTTTGGACTTTTGGATTGATTCAGATATCATTCCCCCTACAGACTGGCGGCCTTGGTTGGGTGGTATGGCTATACTCAATTTTTTAGGTCTGGGGATTTATCGTTTTACCCGCAACATTATTTTTAATGCCACTAAAAATCAACCAACACAGACAATTTGGCAAATCAATCATCGGCGTTTTTTTCCGATTATTTCTATAGCGCTAATAATTTCTGCCAGCTTACAGCTGCTGGTTTATCAAAAATTTGGTGGCATCCTTAACTATATTGAAGCTGCTAATAGATCTGCTATGGGAGGCGGAGAAAATGAGTTTCAAGGCATGGGCATATTATTTGTACTTTCAGAAAGCTTTCCAATTTTGGCAATGATGGCATTTACCATTTATGCCCAACATAAAAAACCACTGCATAATGTAAAAGTATTGTTAGCAGCTTTAATTATATTTTTGATATTACAATTTTTATTTGGTGGACTCAGAGGTAGCCGCAGTAACACAATTTGGGCAATGTTTTGGGCAGTAGGAATTATTCATTTTTGGCTGCGCCAAATTTCTAAAAAGCAAATTGCGATCGGGCTAGTATTTCTGGTTTTATTTATGTATATATATGGTTTTTTTAAAACAGGAGGTTTAGAAGCAGTTAATACCGCCTTACAAGGGCAAGAAGCACGTGTAACTTTAGAAGAAAAATCGGGGCGGTCTTGGCAGAGTTTAGTCTTACAAGACCTTGGTAGAAGTGATGTTCAAGCTTTTTTACTCTACAGAATTCTACGCCAAGATAGTGATTATGAATATGCTTGGGGTCGAACATATTTACCAGCATTAACCATGCTCATACCCAGCGCTATCATGCCGGATAAACCACCAGATAAGATGAAAGAAGGCACAGAAGTTCAATATGGTAAAGGCACTTACGATCCTATATTTTTGAACTCTTCCAAAGTGTATGGACTTGCTGGTGAAACAATGCTCAATTTTGGCCCTTATGTAGTTCCAATTGCGTTTATTACACTAGGTATTGTTGTCGGCAAAGTGCGGCGGTGTTTGTGTAATTGGACAATGGGAGATGACCGCTTATTAATGTTACCTTTTTTGATAAACTTTTGTTTTATCATTCTTGCCAGTGATTCAGATAATTACATATTTTTTCTGTTTAAAAATGGCTCTTTAGCAAGCTTTGTAATTTTCCTCACTTCTGACAGAAAAGTTATCCCTAATCCTAATTTAGAACCTCGTCATTTGAAGTCTAAATTTCTGAACAAGCACACTCTATATAAGATTGAGCAACGCCATAAAAATCGGAGCTTATCAAAATGAACCAGGCATCACCACAGCAGCAAAGTAAAATGAATCTGCTCCTCACCTTAGACCATCGTTTTGACCGCACTCCCGACGGAGCAGTTTGGACACAAACCACATTTGCCCATTCATTCTATCAACGTTATTTGGCAGTGTTTGACCATGTGCGGGTAATTGCTCGTATCCGCGAAGTTGAGTCAGTTCCATCTCACTGGAAACGGGCGGACGGCGAGGGCGTTGCTTTTGCTGCTGTACCCTATTACATAGGGCCTTGGCAGTATCTTTTGATAGCAGAGAAAGTCAAAGAGGCAATCAAAAATGCCTTTACCCCTGGTGATGCTGTAATTTTGCGTGTTTCCTCCCAAATCGCCAGCCATTTGCATTCGCTGTTATGCAGATATGATTATCCCTACGCTGTAGAAGTAATAGGCGATCCCTACGATGTGTTTGCGCCTGGTGCAGTCAAAAATCCTTTACGTCCTTTTTTCCGGTGGTGGTTTCCGCGTCAGTTGCAAAAACAGTGTATGAAAGCTTGTGCAGTAGCTTATGTGACTGAATCTGCTTTGCAAAAACGTTATCCCCCAGCCAAGGAAGCTTTCTCAACAAACTATTCCAGCGTCGAATTACCTGATGAGGCTTTTGTCGCTGTTCCCCGTCTCCCTCGCCAGAATCAAATTCAGTTCACTATCATTACTGTGGGCACAATGGATCAACTGTATAAAGCTCCAGATGTGCTAATTGATGCTGTTGCTGTATGTCTCAAACTGGGACTAAATCTAGAGCTAGTTTTAGTAGGAGATGGTCAACACCGACCAGAATTAGAAGCCAGAGCCGCCAAACTAGGTATAAAAGAATGCGTCTATTTTTGTGGTGAGTTACCAGCTGGGGATGCCGTACGCGCCGAGTTAGATAGAGTCGATTTATTTGTTTTACCATCCCATCAAGAAGGTTTACCAAGGGCAATGATTGAAGCTATGGCACGGGGTTTACCTTGCATCGGTTCTACAGTCGGCGGTTTTCCCGAACTTCTACCCGATGAAGATATGGTAATTCCGGGTAATGTGCTAGTGTTAGCAGACAAAATTTGCGAAGTCATAGAAGACCCAAACCGCATGGCTCAGATGTCCGCCCAGAACTTGCAGAAAGCCAGAAATTACAGAGAACAGTTATTGCAATCTAGAAGAAATAATTTATACCAATATCTGCGCGAAAAAACAGAGAATTGGATGCAAGTAGAGGGTAGAAGTTGTTTGTACAAGAGTCAAGGGTCAAAGGTTGCAGAGACGCGATTAATCGCGTCTGTACTCAAAAGCCATTAGTTATTAGTCATTTGTCATTTGTCATTGGGTAATTGGTAATTGGTAATTGGTAATAAACATTTATCTACCTAATCCCCAGTCCCCAATCCTCAGTCCCCAGTCCCCAATCCCCAATCCCCAGTCCCCAATCCCCAATCCCCATGAAACTGTTAATCATTACTACCCTTCCTCAAACCCTCCGCGCCTTTTTCTTACCCTTTGCTGACTACTTTCGTGCTAGGGGTTGGCGCGTAGATGCTATGGCATATAGGGTGACAAATGATGTTGAGTGTTTGCAAACTTTTGACCGCGTTTGGGATGTGGATTTTGCCCGCAATCCCCTGAATCCACGAAATCTTTTAATTGCTCCAGCGCAAATCCGTCAGGTAATAGCCAAGGAAAAATACGACATAGTTCACGTACATATAGCTGTACCTGCTTTTGTGACTCGCTATGCTCTAAAAGATGTCCGAAAGGAAGGAACACCCAAGATAATTTACACATCTCACGGTTTGAATTTTTACCGTGGAGGCGAATCTATACAAAACGCTATCTTTTTGGCGCTGGAAAAACTAGCTGGTCGCTGGACTGACTACCTCGTAGCGATCAATCACGAGGATGAAGAAGCAGCGAAGCAGTATCATATCGTACCTCCAGAGAGGGTGCGCTATATGCCGGGAATTGGGGTGGATTTGCAACAATACAATGTGAATGCAGTTGCATCAGATGGGATTTTGCAAGTACGGCAAGAAATGGGATTAACAGCAGAAACTCAGCTATTACTATGTATTGCCGAGTTTATCCCGCGCAAGCGTCATCAAGATTTATTAAGGGCTTTTGCTGAGGTTGCTAGACCGAATAGTTGCTTGGCTTTAGCTGGGGATGGGCCTTTAAAAGCACAGATGCAGCAGTTAGCAGAGGAACTGGGAATCTCTACCCAGGTGCGCTTTTTAGGTTTCCGACGGGATATTGCAACTTTAATTGGCAGTGCGATTGCTACTATACTCGTCTCCGAACAAGAAGGGCTACCCAGAAGTATTATGGAATCTTTGTGTATGCAAGTTCCGGCGATTGGTAGCGACATTCGCGGGATTCGCGATTTGCTAGAGAACGGTTGTGGTTTGTTGGTACAGTTGGGAGATATTGCAGAATTAGCAAATGCGATCGCCTATATATTAGACCATCCCCAAGAAGCCAAAGCTATGGGTAAACGCGGCTGGGAAATTATGGCTAATTACGATTTACAACACATTTTGCAACTGCATGAAAGTTTATATGCAGAGGCTTTAAATCAGGTGAATTATCCTGTTTATGTTTGAGCATGGGGCATGGGGCATGGGGCATTGGTAATTGCAAAATTTAAAAAAAAACCAAGGAGTGCATTTCTGATGAAAAATAAATTTCAAAAAAATAAATCATTCCCGAATTATGGTAATATTTTTATAGATGTATGGACAGAAGAACAATGGCAGGAAGTTAAAAATTCATTTTTGACAGAGCATCCAAAAATGAAATGGCAACTAATATATAAGCGGTTATTAGATATTATTCTTGCCAGCATAGCCATCTTCCTTTTATTACCTGTTTTACTAACAATTGCCTTAGCAGTTAAATTAACTTCACCTGGCCCAATTTTATTTTGTCAAACACGCCTAGGAACCCTAGGAAAACCATTTGTGATTTATAAATTTCGCACAATGGTTGATGGCGCAATTAATCTCGGTGCTGGACTGAATACCTTTCGCGGAGATCCACGAGTTACTCCTATTGGTAAATTCTTGCGCGAATACCATCTTGATGAATTGCCACAACTATTTAATATTCTTCGTGGCGATATGAGTTTAGTAGGCCCTAGACCACTATTAGTTGCTAGCCTCTTCAACTACAGCGATTGGCAAAAGAAACGTTTATTAATGTTACCTGGGCTTACAGCTTGGGAAGCTGTTAATGGTGGCTTAGATAATAGCTTAGAACAGAGAATTAACTTTGATGTTTGGTATGTAGATAACTGGAGTTTTTGGTTAGATATATTAATTATCTTGCGAACGATTCCTGTAGTGCTTCGCAAGGAAGGAGTATATATCAAAGATGCAAATTTATCGGACAGTAAAACAATAGATAAATAGTCATTTTATGGATATTATCTATCAAACGCACAATAAATTGAGCCTCTGGCATAAGTATTTATTATCTGCGTTTATCTGTGGTTAATTATCATTTGAATTTTGGCTAATAACTTATGAAAATAGCGGTAATTCACCAAGCACAATTTTTGCCCTACCTGGGATTCTTTCACAAACTACAACAAGGCGACATTTTTGTAGTTATGGATAGTGTGCAGTTTCAGCGGCGTGGAATTCAACACCGCAACAGAATTAAAACCGCTAATGGAGTGCAATGGCTAACTGTACCAGTGTTCCATCGCCACAGAGATGAAGAACGAATCAATGAGATGTTAATTAACTCAGAATTACCTTGGGCGCGAAAGCTTTGGCAAACTCTTGTCACAAATTATGCTCGTACTCCCTACTTTCATCAGTATGCGCCAGAACTGGAACAAATACTAAATCAAGATTGGCGTTATCTGTGTGAACTCGATATGGCACTGATTCAATGGGTGATGGATGTTTTACACATTCATAAACCGATTGTGTATATGTCTGCATTGGGTGTAGAAGGTAACAAAACAGAACTACTAATCAATATTTGTCAAGCGGTAGGTGCGGATACTTACTTATCTGGTGTGGGAGGTAAAAGATATATGGATTTAGAAGCTTTTGCGGCGGCGGGGATTGATTTACTTTGGCAAGAGTTCGCTTACCCAGCCTATCCTCAAGCCTTTTCGGAATTAGGCTTTATCCCTGACTTGTCAATTTTAGATACTCTTTTTTGTTGCGGTGCAGAAACGAGAAATTTTGTAGGGCGTGATTTAGTGAAGCTATGAAAAACAATGTACTAGTTATTGCACCCCATGCAGATGATGAAGTTTTAGGTTGTGGAGGGACGATCGCACGTCATGTAGATCATGGGGATGAGGTTCACGCTGTTATAGTTACCTGTGGCGATCCAGATATTTATCCAGCAGAGGTACAGTTGCGACTCCGCCAAGAGTTAAAGGCATCTCACGATATTTTAGGGATATCCAGCGTCAGTTTTCTGGATTTTCTCGCTCCCAAGCTGGATATTTACCCAGGATATAAGTTAGCTGATGCTATTGGCACGGCAATTCGCTTACTGCAACCCAACATTATTTACTTGCCACATCGAGGTGATATTCATGCCGATCACCGACTCGTCTATCAAGCCACATTAGTTGCAAGTCGCCCCATTAATGGTTGTTCTGTGCGTGAGATTTTTTGTTATGAAACTCTTTCCGAAACAGAATGGGCACCCCCTTCCGGCGATGAGGCTTTTATCCCGACGGTATTTGTCGATATTACAGATTATTTAGAGCACAAGCTCAAAGCCATGACTTGCTATCAAAGCCAGATCAAAGAACCACCACATCCTCGTTCTTTAGATGCGATCGCAGCTTTAGCTAAGTTACGAGGTGCAACTGTTAGCCTGGGTGCGGCTGAAGCTTTTATGTTGGTACGTCAAATTCGTTAATACCATTTTAGACTTTTCAGTGCATGGGATTAAACCCTTATGTTGAATATTCAAATTATCGAGTTAAATAACCCTTTGTGGATGCAGATTTTGCAAACCGTACGTCATGATATTTACCACTTACCAGAATATGTATATTTAGAATCCCTAAGAACTAATACTACTCCCCAGGCGATTGTCATTTCTCATGGAGAAAAACTATTTTTTTTACCTTATTTACTACGTCGCTGTCACGATTTTTTTGCTGATCCCACAGAAAGTCCAGAACTTTTTGATGTAATTTCTCCTTATGGCTATCCTGGGATTTTATTAAGTGAAGCTGCGGCTAGTTCACCAGATTTTCTCGAATTAGCAATGCAGGAATTAATATCTAGATTTAGACAGCAAAATATCTGTTCAGCCTTTGTCCGGTTACATCCTATACTAAATGCTGGATTGGAGAAAGTTTATCCTCCTCATATTTGCCAAATTAGTGGAGAAACAATAGCTGTAGATTTAACACTTTCTGCTGAAGAAATATGGCGGCAGACTCGCTCGGATCATCGTAAAGATATTAATCGCCAGAAACGTTATGGTTTGCAAGCTAAAATTGTTGATTTTGACAAATATTTTGCTGATTTTTTAGAAATCTATTATCAAACAATGCAACGAGTAGGCGCGCCTCAGCTATATCACTTTCAGCAAGAATATTTTAGGAATTTGTTACATAAATTAGGTAGCAAATTGCACTTAGGAATTGTAGAATTTGAATGTGAGATTATGTGCGCTTGTCTATTCACAGAATGTAGTGGAATAGTTCAATCTTACTTAAGTGGTACAAAAAATAAGTTTTTAAAATTTTCCCCAGATAAACTACTGTTTGATTATGTCAGGTTATGGGCAAAAGAACGGGGTAATAAACTTTTGCATCTAGGGGGTGGATATGGGGGAAGAAAAGATGGTGTTTACAATTTTAAAGCGGGTTTTTCACAAAAATCTCAGAATTTTTTGACGCTGAGATTAACCATTAATGAAGAAAGATATGCTCATCTAGTGGAGTTAAGAGCCAAAGCTTTAAATAGCCAAGTAGGAACCTTACTAAAATCAAATTTCTTTCCAGCTTATCGCTCTACTGTCACAAATTAGTGGATAGAGTCAAAAGTCAAGAGTCAAGAGTCAAGAGTCAAGAGAAAATGACTTTGCTAATACTGGAAATCATCGTTAGTACGAAATATAGCAATTCTCCAGAAGTCTTGTTACACTTGTCTCTTTTATCTATATATCAAACAAGATTTCAATTTCGCTAATTTTTAATACCAGATTGGGCAATAATTTTCATCAAAAATATTTTGAGCATCCGAGGTATTTATGAGCAAAGCAAATACTTTATTACAAAGTTTCAATTTCTTACTTCCTCAATTCCTCCGGGAAGATTATTCTCCATATAAATGCAAAGTTTCTATTAACGGCATTAACTATAATCTTCGCGCGCGGAGAATACATTTACAAAATCAAATTAAAACTTGGGTAAATACAGGTAAGAATCCTTTTATTAAGCCTGTAGAATGCCAAGAATGTTTATTCGATACGCGGATACCAAACATCTACATCGGCTCTGATGGTGTTTGTAATATGTGCATGACTTACAAAAAGAATTTCAAACAAGAAATTCTAGATAGCGAATTACAAACGTTTTTGCATACTCCCAGAGAAGAGGGTGGCAAGATTGATGCAGTTGTGGGTTTTTCCGGTGGTAAGGATAGTGCAGTTTCTCTGATTACAGCACGACAAAAATTTGGATTAGATGTAACGGCTGTTTTAGTTCAAAATGGATTTATTCCTGAGCAGGTAATTGAAAATGGTAAAAAGTTGTGCGATAAATTAGGGGTGGAATTAGTTGTACTAAATATTGACCTAGCACCTTATGTAAAAGACATGATGGATAATAACTTTAAAAATGGTTATCCATGCTATAAGTGCGGGGATATGTTTTACAAAGAAATTCAAGATTATTGTATAAAACATCGTATCAATCGCATAATTATGGGGCGTAACTGGTGGCACTGGATAGAACCAGAAGTACGTTCTACAAAGTGGGTGACAGATGAAGCGACAGGGATGAAAATACAAATATTTTCTCTGCCATTTGTGTTGCAATTAACTGAGAAGGATATTTATAGAATCCTAGATGACTTTGGCTGGTCAACAGTAAAAATTCATGGTAATAGTACTAATTGTATTCTGCCGGGATTAGTAGAATACAAAGTTAGTCAAAGATTAGGCTATCATCCAGAATTACAGTTGCTTTCGCGAGAAGTTATTACTGGTTTTTTGGATAAAGAAGAAGCTAAACACCAACTCTCAGATGTTAAAGATAATACAGAAACTCTTGAGAAGTTGGTTAACAAGAAGCTAGAAGAAATTAACCAGAGAAAGTAGGGTGTTTTTGGGCAACGCACCGTGAAAATTCTAGGTGCGTTAGCCTACGGCAATCAAAATTATTTAATTTACTTGAATCTGAGGATTTATGAATATTCAGGTAATTGATTTAGAAAGCAATTATTGGCGAGAAATATTGCAAAATATCAAACATGACTTTTATCAAATTCCTGAATATTTTGCCTTAGAAGCAATGAGGAATAAAGCTGTTGCTGAAGCCATCTTCATCTCTGAAAATGACAAAATTTTATTTGCGCCTTATTTGCTACGTAATTGTGATGATTTAGGGGTAGAGACATCGATACCTATAGAAAGTATTGATATAGTTTCACCTTATGGCTATCCAGGTATTTTGTTAAGTGATGCAGCTAAGATTACACCAGATTTTGTAGAAACTGCTATTAAAAAGTTAAATTTTGTTTTGAAAGATAAGGGTGTATGTTCAGCTTTTTTTCGCCTACATCCGATTATCAATCATAATTTCAATGAGGTTTTGCACAATCAGGATATTTTAACTTTTAACGGTAAGACCGTATATATTAACTTGCATCTTTCTGAAGAACAAATTTGGAATCAAACCAAGCGCGATCGCCGCAAGAAAATTAACAACTGTGTGCAAGTAGGTTTAACAGCAAGAATGGTAAATTTTGATGAATATCTTGAGCAATTTATCGCAATTTATCAAGAAACAATGCAGCGAGTAGCAGCAGCGGAAATTTACTATTCTTTTAATGCTCAATATTTTAAAAAAATGAAAGATGTGCTAAAGGAGAAATTACATTTATGTATAGTTGAAATTGATAATCAAGTAGCATCTGCTGGGTTATATACCGAATATAGCGGCATAGTGCAGAGTGTTTTTCGAGGAACTAGCAGTAAGTTTATTACACTTTCTCCAGGTTCCTTAGAAATTAATTATGTCCGATTTTGGGCTAAAAACCGTAGTAATCATATTTTTCATTTAGGAGGTGGATTAGGTGGTGCTACAACAAATCTTTATAATTTCAAAGCGAGTTTTTCTAAACTCCGGCATAACTTTTTAACAATGCGGCTAATTCTCGATGAAGAAAAATATCTTGAATTAGTTAACTTACAAGCGAAGACTTTAAATCTTGATTTGAAAACCATACTCAATTCTCACTTTTTTCCTGCCTATCGTTATCAGGAAATATAGTGATTCAATACTACGCGGTTAAGCATTTTGAAATCAAAATTGGTTTTTGGGAAAAGGTTAAGGGTTAAAGGGTTTTTCTTTGCCTTGAACTATTCCCCTTTTTCCCCTTAACCGACAAGTATTGCATAGTGATTGATTACCAGAAAAACCAGGAGTTTATCAGCATGGCTAGTGCAGTTAAAATATATAGCCCAAAAGAAATGTATAGCACGGTAGAATTTAACTTTTGGGCATATAAGGAATATTCTTTATCATCTTCTGATAAATATTTGATAGCCACCTATTTAGATGAAAATTTGAAAACATTAGAGGCTGGTACAGGAGGAGGCAGAATAATTTCCTGCATGAGAGAAGGAGGATTCACCAATCTATATGCTTTCGATTATGTCCCTAATTTTGTTGAAATAGCGAAACGAAGAGATATGACTAATAGCATTAATTTTGCTGTTGAGGATGCAGTATCATTAAGTTATGGTGATAATGAATTTGAGCAATTAGTTTATCTGCAACAAGTACTTTGTAATATTGAAGATGAAACTGGCAGATTTAATGCTTTTAAAGAGGCATATCGGATTTTAAAACCAGGCGGCACAGTAATATTCTCATTGCTGAATTTTGATAGTCGAGCCAAAAGTTTATTGTACTTACCTTATTTAGCCTATTTACGCTTATTAAGGAAACTTACTCATGTCAATCGCTCAATACAATATCTACCGCAATTGAAGTATGCAGGAAATACTAACTTGCAATCGCTACTCGATCAACCACCATATTTATATTGGTATCGAGTCGAAGAAGCATATCAAATTATCAAAGCAGCAAATTTTGAGATACTTGCACTGGGTTCCAATTTTCAAATAAATCAAGGCAAATTATCGACTTCTCTAGAAGCTTTTCTCCAAGAACCAAATCAGGGAATGCTGTATTTTGTTTGTACTAAATAGTTTGGGGGGATGGGTAATTGGTAATTGGTAATTATGACTTTTTATTAATCCCTAATCCCCATTACCCCTTATCCCCAGAGGGGGCCCCGAGTTCCCCAATCCCCAATCCCCAGTCCCCAGTCCCCAGTCCCCAATCCCCCACTATGAAACCAATTCTCCTGTCACCGCCTCACATGGGCGATCGCGAGTTAGAATTCGTCAAGGAAGCATTTGCAACTAACTGGATTGCGCCAGTAGGGCCGCATATCGATGCTTTTGAACAGGAATTTTGTCAAGTCATAGGAGCACCTTATGCTGCGGCTGTGAGTTCGGGAACGGCGGCGATTCATTTGGCTTTGCGATTGGTGGGGGTACAGCCTGGGGATGAAGTCTTTTGTTCTACTTTGACGTTTGCGGCTACAGCTAACCCCATTACTTATTTAGGTGCAAAGCCAGTTTTTATTGACTGCGATCGCATTTCTTGGAATATGAATCCCGATCTATTATGGGGAACGTTGGAACGCCGCGCCAGAATTGGTAATTTACCTAAAGCTGTGATTGTGGTTCACCTATATGGTCAAAGTGCAGATATTGACCCCATTTTAGAAGCTTGCAATCATTTTGGCATACCCTTAATTGAAGATGCAGCCGAATCTTTAGGTGCTACTTATAAAGGACGTGCCACTGGAAGTTTCGGACGCATCGGTATTTTTTCCTTTAACGGCAATAAAATTATTACCACTTCTGGCGGTGGGATGTTAGTCTCTCATGATTCCCAACTAATAGAGAAAGCGCGGTTTTTGGCTACCCAAGCCCGCGATCGCGCTCCCCATTACCAACATTCAGAAATCGGTTACAATTATCGTCTCAGCAACGTTTTGGCGGGAATTGGTAGGGGTCAATTGCAGGTTTTATCTGAACGAGTTACAGCCCGCAGACGCAACTTTAAAATTTATCAACAAGCTTTAGGAAAGCTACCAGGAATCGAATTTATGCCAGAAGTGGGTTTTGGTCAAGCTACTCGCTGGCTTACTTGCTTGACAATCGACCCCAAAGCCTTTGGTGCAGATCGAGAACAAATCCGCCTCGCCCTTGCAGAACAGCAAATTGAATCCCGTCCTGTGTGGAAGCCTTTGCATCTACAACCTGTATTTGCTGACTGTGAATGTATCGGTGGTGCGGTGTCTGAAGATTTATTTACCAGAGGTCTTTGTTTACCTTCAGGTTCCAATTTAACCGACGCAGATTTAGAACGGGTAATCAGTGCGATCGCCACAATTCACCATCAAAATTCTACAACTAATTTACGAAATCACCTTTCATCTTGTTAAGCTCACAAGCTTCTTATTAGAAAAATATCTTATCACCATATAGCGAGAGCAATAATTTTTTAATTACGAATTACAAATTACGAATTAGTAATTACTTAAATCTGTTTATTATAAAAACAAAAACCGTTATGCATACAATCGAATCTGCATCCTCATTTGATAAATATTGGCAAATTATCCAGCGCCGTTGGTACCCTAGTTTAGGAGTTTTCTTCCCAGTCATGTTTCTGACTCTACTGGCTTTACATTTCCAAAAGCCAGCTTATGAGGCAGAGGGTAAACTGATGTTTCAAAGGTCAAATACGATTTCTACTATGACCGGAGTAGCACCAGAATTAGGCAAACTAGAAGCAGTAACCCAGGATGATAAAACTAATCCTTTAAATACAGAAGCAGAAATTATCCGTTCTATTCCTTTAGTACAACAAACTATCATTGAACTTGACTTGAAAAATGACCAAGGGCAACCCTTAAAACCACGGGAATTTTTGAAGAATTTTACAGTGAAAGATATTAAGGGGGCGGATGTCATCCAAATTTCTTATCGAGATAGAGACCCAGAAGTTGCTGCAGAAGTTGTGAATACAGTGATGCGTGCCTATTTAGATCATAATGTATCTTCCCGACGCAAAGAAGCATCCGCCGCCCGCAAGTTTATTACTATGCAATTACCTACTGCCGAATCAATTGTCAGTAATGCCGAAGCTGAACTAGCAAGATTCAAGGAAAGAAATAAAATCGTTTCTTTAGAAGAAGAAGCCAGTAAATCAATCGAATTAGTGACAGATTTTCAAAGACAAATAGGTGAATCTCAATCTCAAATTGCCGATATCAACTCACAGTCAGAATCACTCCGTCAGCAATTAAACATGACCTCGCAACAGGCTGTAACTGCAACTAACGTCAGCCAAACTGCTGGAGTGCAAGATATTCTCAAGGAAGTTCAGCAACTAGAATCGCAACTAGCTGCAAGGCGTACTGTTTTACAGGACGATCATCCAGAAATCATCAGTTTAGTAAATAAACAAAAAGCTTTAAAAGCAATATTAAACCAGCGTATTAAACAAGCTGTAGGCACAACACAAACACAAGATAATAGCAATTTTCAAAATGGAGCGCTCAAACAACAACTGGCTGGAGATTTGGTAAAATTAGAGTCAAATCGTCTGGGTTTAGTCAGTAAAGTTGCAGCCTTATCTAACTTACAATCAGCATATAAGCAACGGCTCAATATTTTGCCACGGTTAGAGCAACAACAGCGACAGTTAGAACGCAAAGTTCAAGCATCGCAAAATACATATTCATTGCTACTACAAAAGCTACAAGAAAGCCGTATTGCCGAAAATCAAAATGTAGGTAATGCCAGTTTAGTATCTGAGGCTCAAGTTCCTGATAAGCCTGTAGCTTCGCCTTTAATTGCATATATCAGCGCAGGTTTATTAGCTACTTTAGCGGCGATAGCATATATGTATATTTTAGAAGCCAAAGATAAATCAATTAAAACAATTGATGAAGCTAAAGAATTACTAGGATTAACTTTGTTGGGGGTGATACCCTTTTTTCAAGAGCCGAGAACATATCATCATAGCCAGGAGGGTTTAGAAATTTATCCTTCTAGGTTGGTTTTGAGAGATTATCCACGTTCTCCTATTAGCGAAGCCTACCGAATGCTGCGCGCTAATTTGAAGTTTATGAGTGCTGATAAAGAGTTAAAAACTATTGTGGTGACTAGTTCCATACCAGGTGAAGGTAAATCAACAGTAGCAGCTAATTTAGCTCTAGCTATGGCACAAACAGAACGTCAAGTTCTACTCATAGATGGGGATTTACATTGTCCAGTTCAGCATAAAATTTGGGAACTCACTAATAGTCAAGGTTTGAGCCATGTAATTATTGGACAGGCTGAAAGTGATATAGCTATCAAACAAGTTACAGATAATTTAGATGTGTTGACAGCGGGAGTTGTACCGCCTTCACCCGCATCTTTATTAGACTCAAAACGTATGGCTTCTTTAATGCAAACTTATGCTACCAACTACGATTTTGTGATTATTGACGCGCCTTCATTAAACGTCGCCGCCGATGCAGCCACCTTGGGACAAATGGCTGATGGTGTTTTATTTATCGTTCGTCCTGGGGTAGTTGATTCTGTCCATGCAGCGATCGCTTGTGAAATTTTGGAAAAATCTGGTCAGAATGTCTTAGGACAAGTTGTTAATGGTGTGATTCCCAAAAACGAAAGTCATAGCTACTACTATTTCAACCAGGAAGCTCACCAGCAAGAGTATTCTGTAGCGAGGTAGTGGGGATTGGGGATTGGGGATTGGGGATTGGGGATTGGGGACTGGGGATTGGGGGACAAGGGGAAATTATCAGCGAATAAGGACACAAGAATGTTGTGCGCCTGCAAATTGTTGAGATTAATAAACTTACCGTTCGCGCAATCGAGGATGAGTTTGGTGAAATAGATGAAATAAGGGAGAGTCTCTAAGCAGGCGATCGTTTTTGGCATCCCTTATGCCAGAAAGAAAGTTGTGTAGGGTGTAACGGTTTAATGGTAAGTGTGAGAAATGGCACATTTACCCCAACAAATAATCTCAGAACGAATCGACGATGTGGTTCTGCTGCTAGAGGTGATGAAAAAAATGGGACTGCCAGAAATCCTCAACCAAAATTTGCCACGTCATTGGAAACAGGAAGGGCTGGATTGGGGATGGGTAGCTTGCATTTGGTTATCATATATCATCTCACAGGGCGACCACCGAAAAGTACGTGTTCGGGAATGGGTGGAACAACGACACTACACCATAGAGCAAGTATGCGGATTCAACATTCGAGAAACCGACTTTACAGATGACCGTTTAGGAATACTGTTGAAGCGTTTAAGCAAGCCCGAAACTTGGGAACAAATAGAACGGTGTCTCACGCAAAACACTATCCGAGCCTATGACTTAGCGGTGGAGCAAGTGCGTTTAGACGCAACAACAATTAGTGGACACCATCTCGTCAGTGAGTCAGGTTTATTCCAATTTGGACACAGCAAAGATGATCCAAACTTGCCACAGGTAAAACTCATGATGGGGATGATAGACCCATTAGGGATGCCTCTTGTCACTCAGGTAGTATCTGGAGAACAAGCAGATGATGGGTTGTACATTCCCGCCTACCAACAAATTGCTGCCACACTGAACAAAAAAGGGTTGTTGTTTGTTGGCGACTGTAAAATGAGTTCACTATCAACACGCTGCAACATACATATTCAGGGAGATTACTACCTATGTCCATTATCCCTAGTTGGTAAAACTCCAGAACTTCTTGCCGGCTGGGTAGATGATGCTGTTGCAGGTAAATTTCCCCTGATTGATATCAAGCGAACCAGTGTTCATCACAACAGTGAAACCAGCCCAGACTTGGATGTCCTTGAAACAACTATCGCCACTGGCTATGAGGTGTGTCGTCCTGTCGAGGTGGTTGATGAACAATTGCCATTACTATGCTGGCAAGAAAGGGTGTTGATTGTTCACTCACCAACACTTGCAAAACAACAGGTTCAGGGATTAGAGAAGCGACTTCACAACGCACAGCAGAAGTTGATGGCGTTAACTCCACAAAAAGGTCGTGGTAAACGACAAATCAACGACCTACAGGTTTTATTGCAAAAAGCTACAGAAATTCTGCACCTTTATCGAGTCGAAGGCTTACTGAGTTTCGATTATGAGTGCCAAGAAACTGTTGAAGAAACCTATATTGGTCGAGGTCGTCCCACATCTCGCCCCAAGCAAATTACTCGAAAAATTAGGTATCAAATTCAGACTGTTATCCGCAATGAAGATGCTATTGCCCAAACTCACAAAACTTTTGGCTGGAGAGCTTTTGTCACCAATGCTCCCAAGAGTCTGTTAGGAGTTGAACAAGCTGTACTGACTTATCGAGACGAATGGATTGCTGAACGTGGTTTTCATCGTCTCAAGGGTGCGTCACTTTCGATTGCTCCCATGTTTGTGCAACGTGACGACCAAGTTACCGGGCTGATTAATTTACTGAGTCTAGCCCTACGTTTGCTGACAATTATCGAGTTTGTTGTCCGACGGCAATTAACTGCTATTGAGGTCAACTCTCTTGCTGGACTGTATCCCGAACATCCAAAAAAAAGGACTGCTCAACCTACTGCTGAACGGTTGTTACGTGCTTTTTCTAATATCACTTTGACGATTATTGAAGCCCGTGGTCAGCGTTTTGGTTATGTTCCTCCTTTAAACCCTCTACAACAGGAAATTATGAGTTTGCTTGGTCTTCCTTCGGATATTTATAGCAATCTTGTAGATAATTCCTCTTAGTCAAATTCTATTACGCGAACGGTGAGTTAAAGCTTCAGTAAAAGTATTTAAAGGTTTGTTAGCCCACCTTCGTCTTAACCCCCCAGTCAATTGATGCCAAAGAATAAAAGTATAGGCACAAAAAATTAAGAGAAAATTTTGGCGATCGCATTTATTGTAGTTAAGAACTCAATTGCAGCAATTGCGATCGCCTTTCAATACTACTCTGGTTTGGGGAAAAGGTGTACCCCTGCGCTTAAGCAAGCTACGCGTAGCGTCTGTGCAGGAGAAAGGGTAAGGGTTAAAGGTTTTTTCTTGCCCCTTTTCCCCTTCCCCTTTTCCCCTTAACCGACAAGTATTGGATCGCCTTCAATTTTTAACTATACAAAGCCTTGATCCAATGCCATTCCTGGGTCAAACCTTCTTTGAGAGAAACTTTGGGCTGATATCCGAGAATTTCCCGCGCTTTAGATACATCAGCAGCAGTGTGGCGCGCATCTCCCATTGCTTTTTCTATGTGGTTTCTTTTGATGGGTTTGCCAATTATTTCTTCCATCGTCGCTAATACTTCTGCTAACACTACTCTGCTACCACCACCAATATTGAATATTTCGCCAATCGCATTAGGTGCAGTGGCGGCGGCTAAATTGGCAGCAACAGCGTCATTAACAAAGGTAAAGTCTCGCGTTTGCTGTCCATCGCCAAAAACGGGAATGGCTTCATCTGCTAAAGCCGCCTTGAAAAACTTGTGGAATGCCATATCCGGGCGCTGTCTTGGCCCGTAAACTGTAAAGTAGCGCAAAGATACAAAAGGTACACCAAAGTTTTTGTGATATAACCCACACAAACGCTCGGCTGCTAACTTGGTAATACCATAAGGAGAAACAGGCCGAGGTGGAATTCCTTCGTGAGTGGGTAGAGTTTCTGCATCACCATAGACGCTGGATGTAGAAGCAAACACCAGCCTTTGCAAGTTTTTCGCATCTTTAGCAGCTTCTAGTAAAACTTGTGTGGCATTAAGATTTCGTTCGGTATAAGCGCGGAAGCCTTTACCCCAGCTAGCTCTAACTCCCGCTTGCGCTGCTTGATGGTAAACTACTTCCACATCCTGAAGTAGTGCTGGCCAATCTAATAACTGAATATCTTCTTCAATAAATGTAAAGTTAGGAAATACTTGTAAGTGTGCCAGATTTTTGCGCTTAAATATTGGGTCATAGTAATCATTAACTTCATCAATACCAATTACTTCTTGACCTTGTTGGAGCAATGCTTCTGCCAGATGAGAACCAATAAATCCAGCTGCTCCTGTAACGATTATTTTAGCCATATTTCCTATTTGTGGGATCTATTATTTCACAGTGTAATACTTATACCCTGTAAAAGTTATTACCTGAAAAGTTGGCGATCGCTCTCCCAGAAATAATTTCACGCTATTTGCACCTAAATTTACATTTAATTTAAAAAACTACTGATTTCTGGCAACCTAAGCAGTAATACTTGCAATTTCCCCCTAACCAATTCAAGAAAGCGGATTTATCCTGAATTTTGAATTAGGAGTATTCGTGCAGCGTTGATTGAAGAGAAGCAACGTGACAGCTTTTTCTCTACTGTCACCCACATTATGCATAAGTTAAATCAAGGCAGAAATATAGTTCAATAGCGTAATTCCAGTCCCAACCACATCTATGCATCACCACAACCATTACTCACAAGAGCGCAGTCATCCCCATTTGAGAAGACAGAACTGGTTTCAGTTGTTGCTGTTCTGCGGTGTTTTAGTATTGACAAGCACATCTGTTCGTGCTCAACTTACACCAGATAAGACTTTAGGCGCAGAAAGTTCTCTTGTTAGACCTAATATTTTGATTAATGGCGCAAATGGCGATCGCATTGAAGGTGGTGCTAGGCGAGGAAGCAATCTTTTTCACAGCTTTAGTCAATTTAATATTAACGATGGACAAAGAGTTTACTTCGCCAACCCGAATGGAGTTGAGAATATTTTAACAAGGGTGACAGGCGCTCAAGCTTCCAACATTCTCGGAACTTTGGGAACCGAAGGTAGTGCCAATCTCTTTTTAATCAACCCCAATGGGATTTTGTTTGGTGCTAATGCAAGGTTAGATATTGGTGGTTCCTTTGTCGCCACAACAGCAAATGCAGTTCGCTTTGGCACAATAGGCAACTTCAGCGCTACTAATCCCGAAGCACCACCTCTGCTAACTATCAAGCCTGATGCATTGTTATTTAACCAAATTACCAAAGGTGCGATCGCTAATAACTCCGTTGCGCCTTCCGGGTTAAATCCATCTTCTAGTTATATTGCTCAGGGTTTGCGCGTACCAGATGGTAAAAGTTTGCTGTTAGTTGGGGGCGACATCCAAATGGATGGCGGAAATTTATACGCTTTTGGTGGGCGAGTCGAGTTAGGTGGTTTGGCTGGTGTGGGAACAGTGGGATTAAATGCAGACGGACAGAATCTCCGTTTAAGTTTTCCCGAGGGTGTAGAAAGAAGTGATGTTTTCCTCAGCAATGCTGCTTTAGTAAATGTTATCGCAGGTAAAGGTGGAAGTATTGCGGTAAATGCGCGGAATTTAGAAATGACAGGTGGAACTGTCTTATATGCTGGCATCGCGAGTGGCATAGGTGCTGATAGCAGTCAGGCAGGAAATATTGATATTAATGCTACTGTCGCCATCAATCTTAACAATAGCAGTGCGATTATAAATGATGTACAAGAACAAGCAAAAGGACAGGGCGGTAATATCAACCTTAGAACTAGCAAGTTATTACTTCAAGGTGGATCGGGAGTAGGCGTTTTGATATTCGGTGAAGGTAAAGCAGGTTCTTTAACTGTTGATGCTGAAGATATACAACTAATTGGTGAATCTAACAACTTGATATCTTACACACAGTCAACAGGGGATGCGGGAAATTTGACAATCAAAACTAATTCCTTGCTAGTCAAAGATGGGGCACAAGTATCTACTTTTACATTTGGTGCGGGTAAAGGGGGTGTATTGACTGTTGAAGCTCAAGATGTGCAATTGATTGGTAGAACTTCTGACGATCAAGCTCCCGGCGGCTTTATTACTGGCTCACAGCGCAACTCCACTGGGGATGGAGGAAATGTGATCCTAAAAACCAATTCCTTGTTAATCAAAGATGGAGCACAAATATTTACTGGTACATTTGGTGCAGGTAAGGGGGGTTCTGTAGCTATTGAAGCTCAAGACGTACAACTTATTGGTACAGGTGTTAATACTCGCTTAGGCAGTGGTATCCTTGCTTCCTCAATCCCAAACGCAACAGGGGACACAGGAAATATAACCATAAAAACTGATTCCTTGTTAGTCAAAGATGGGTCACAGGTATTAATTAGTACATTTGGTGCGGGTAAGGGAGGTTTGTTGAGTGTTGAAGCTCAAGATGTACAACTCATTGGTACTAGTGCTGATAATAGGGTTCCCAGTGGCTTGTTAGCTGCCGCAACAGAAACCTCCACAGGAGATGCGGGAAGTTTGACATTGAAAACTAATTTCTTGCTAGTTAAAGATGGGGCAGTAGTAAGTGGTTCTACCTTTGGTGAGGGTAATGGGGGTTCTTTGAATATTGAGGCTCAAGACGTACAACTCATTGGTACAAGGCCTGATGGGCGGGTTGGCGGCGGCTTGTTTGCTTCTTCATACTCTCAAGGAAATGCCGGAAATTTGACATTAAAAACTAATTTCTTGCTAGTCAAAGATGGAGCAGTAGTGAATGCTGCTACATTTGCTGAGGGTAAGGGAGGTTCTTTAGCTATTGAAGCTAAAGATGTGCAACTTATTGGTACTAGCGCTGATGGTCGAGTTAGCGGTTTATTCGCTTCCACAGAGTCAACAGAGGATGCAGGAGACTTGACATTAAAAACTGATTCCTTGCTTGTTAAAGATGGGGCGCAAATATTTACTGGTACATTTAGTGCAGGTAAGGGCGGTTCTTTAACTATTGATGCCTCAAATCTGGTAGAAGTTATCGGTAGCTCTGCAAATGATGCGTTTATTAGTTTTATCGGTACATCTACAAATAGTTCTGGTGATGCTGGCAATTTAACCTTAAACGCCAGACGCTTAAATGTTCTTGGTGGTGGTTCTGTGGCAGCAGATACATCACAAACAAGTACCGGTAGCGGCGGTAATTTACTCATTAATGTTCAAGATGCGGTACAAGTAACAGGCATTTCTACCATAAATGAGTTTCCCAGTTCTCTGTCCGTTCGCAGTCGCGGTCAGGGAAAGGCAGGTAATCTAACTGTAAACTCACCACGCATCAGTGTAAAAGACCAAGGCACAATCAATGCAGAATCTTTTGCTGCTGATGGTGGGAACATTATACTTAACACCGATTTACTGCTGCTGCGGCGTGGTGGCAATGTTTCTGCCACCGCAGGGATTAGCCAAGGTGCGGGGAACGGCGGTAATATTACCATTAATACCACTGCGATCGCAGCTGTCGCCGAAGAAAATAGTGATATCCGTGCCAATGCTTTTCAAGGCAACGGTGGTAATGTCACCATCAACACCGAAGGATTATTTGGAATCTTGCCAGCTTCCTTCCCGACAGACCGAAGTGAAATTACTGCCAGTTCGGAATTAGGAGTGCAAGGGCAAATTGACATCAATCAACCCGAACTGCAACGCACCCAAGGAATCATCGAACTCCCCTCTACTGTCATTGATGCTACTACTAAATTTGCTCAAGTGTGCCCTCAAGGCCCAAATGCCAAACCTCTAGGAAAATTTATTATTACTGGACGCGGTAGTTTACCCCCTAGTACTTTCGACCCCATGACAGGTACTTTCAACTTAATTGAACTAGCAACATTGGATAGCAAAAGTTCCCCAAGCGCACGAATAGAAGAAATCAAACGTTTAGATATTGATTCTAGTTCTGAGACTATGGTTGAAGCGCAAGGATGGGTCAGAACTGCAGATGGTCAAATTGCACTTGTGGCGGGAGTAGTGGGTGGTGTATTCAGCTCTTCCATGACTACCGCCTCATCCTCATGTCCAGTTTCTTCGTAACTTTTATGCTTGGCTGTGACATTTATTTCATTGGAACTGCTGCCTTCACAATCGGTTTTTCCCCAAACATAATGTGATTGTTTCTTTCCTGTTCCCTATTCTCTTGCGTAGCAATTAATAGCAATTCAAAAAAGGTTGGCGACAGATAAATTTCTTGTCAGGGCACGGCATCCATAATCTTTTGATATATCAAATTATCTTACTGGTGCCGTGCCCCTACCCATCTGTCGCGTTCTTTTTTTAAAATGGCATAATTCCGCATCAAACTTAATTCTTATTTAAACAAGTATCATCGCCACCCAAATAGGTTTCGGATAAGTATTTTGCATCTCCCTTGTGATTTGGGAAAAGGGGTAAGGGTGGATTCAATCCTTTTCCCTTTTTCCCTTTCCCCCTTAACCGAACTGTATTGATCGCCACCCAAGCAGTATTTGCTAAATTTCTCAACTATCTTTCTCCGGTGCTTCAGTTTTTAAAGAGCGAATTAATTCCCGAATCACATCAGTAGCCGGTCTACCTGTGAAATTGCAGTATTTTTCAAGTTTCTCGGCTTCGTTGGATGTGAGATTAATTGTGATGCGTTTAACAGCCCATTTCTTATTCATAATTTTCAGCAAGCAATAGTTGGAATCTCCTTTTCAAATATCAATCACTTAGACTGCTAATACAATGATATAAATCAGCATATTTAAATTAAGTAGTGATGAAGATCATACTATTTACTTCTAAGTAAGAGTAAAGAAGTAAATGAGTTTTGAGAGTATAAATTTTATCTATTTTTCTATGGATAAATTATGAACGAATTGTAAAAAATATATGTGAATATTGCAAAAATCAATAAATATTTAGATAAGCTAACTTGGGCAGCGATTTTCTGGAAACAACCCAGCGTCTAATGTACAGCTATTTGCAGGTAAATAAATCACCCTCTACGAAATAGTGCTGAGTCCGTACAAATAAAACAGTGTCATACAATTTTGGATTTTAGATTTTGCGGAAAGTTGTGTGGGCGGCTTTGCCGACTTGTAGCAACTGCCGTCAAACTTTCCAAAACGGATTGACTCCATAGCGAAATGAGGGGCTTGTAGCATCAAGGAACTATGGGTAAACAAATCTTTCTAGATTTTTCTTAACTCATTTTTCAACTACATTTGAGTTGGATCGGCCATCGCTCCTTTGATGGCATCTCGTGGTACTAGCTATTCTATTAAATAGGCGATCGCAAAATTCAAATGTCCAAAAACCAACAACCGCAATGTGAACTTTGCCACCGAGAGATGGAAAATTTAACAGCTAAAAGCTATATAGGGCGGGCGTTGTAAAAATACCTCGCGCCCTCATCCCCTAACCCCTTCTCCCGCAGGAGAAGGGGAACTAAATCTCTGGCTCCCTTCTCCCTGAGGGAGAGGGGCTGGGGGTGAGGGCAAAACCTTGCACAAGAGCGGGTTTCACGTTAAGTTGACACCAATGGGGCAATGCCTTGCCACTACCTACTATTAACAATGGGATGAGCTAAATTAAACAGCAATTTGAATTAAACGAGAATTCTCGGCAAGAATATCTATTTCTATTGGCGAAAGTAGTTTAAGTTTCATTTGTTGCAAGTCGTTCAGCACGACTAAAATCTCTTCTGGATTGAATTTATAATATTCTGTGAAGCTGCGTATTTTGTAATTAAATTCACGATAACGATGTTTGAAATATAATTCTACATTGCCGCGATTAGCCCAGGTTCCTAATATTTTAATAGCAACATTTTGGTAATGTGCGAGTAAATCTTTTTTGACTTCTGCTACTCTTGCAGTTATTTGGCGTTCAGTTACTCCTATTTTGTAGATTGTTCCTTTATTGGTTTGAACTTCTAAAAAATATAATGTACAAGATAAGATGCGTTTGAGTTGCGCGCGGTAGAGTTTTAAATCAGTGAGCCTATATGCTAAATCAGGAGTATTTTTGTGCAGTGCATGTTCCGCAGCTAACTGTAGTTTCAGCAGTTTTTTCAGTAATAGGGGTTCTTGAACTTCGTTGAATAGCGTTAATTCTAACGCCGCCGCAGGAATTTTACCTAATTCCGTAAATTCATATTCAGGCGGGCTGAAATACACATTTTTTTTCAAGATTCCTGCTTTGAGTAACCCAGGAGTAACTAAATAAGCACTTATGGGGTAATTTTTTGCTCCGTACTCCTGCCACAGCAATTTTAACTGTGCTACATCCTTACCTGATAGTTGAATATTAAAATTATCATACAGTGGTAGAGTGGGAAATTCTCGGTTAGCTACAGGGCGACAAGTCTCTTCATTATGAGCAAAATGATGTTCTTTAACCTTGCCTTTCTTAGCAATTAAATCACCCTGACAATAAGGGCACTTAAGTGTGGTTTTACCACTACTGATATCTTCGATACTTACTAATATACCATCTCTATCTACACCATATTTTAGCCACATTTTCACACCATGATTGGAACTAAAAGTTGCTCTTACCAGTGTGCTGCAACTTTTAGAAAATGTCTCTATCTTTAGAGCTAAAATAGGTAAGTAAGTTTAATATTGATTTAAAGAACTTAAGCACAATTAGGCAAAGTGACGCAGCTTTATATATGCCTAATTATTCAGTAATGCAGATATCTTGGTACGCTACTTAGTGACAGAGCGTTGTACAAAGACTGATAATATTAGACTTCTTGCAGAAGTTGGTAAAAGGTTAAGGGGGAAGGGGGAAAGGTTTTGTATTTTCCCCTTTAATCTTTTCTCTTCGCCCATCTCTTGCAAAAAATGCAGCCCATTGACAGCGCCTAGTCACAAAGTAGTTACATCAGCTTAACTAAAACATCAGCAATAAGTAAGTTCTAAGCGGCTGAATCTGAACGTTCTATTTGCTGGCGAATGGTATCAATAGAAGCATTAATACCAGCCAATCTGGATTCTAAATCATCTCGTAGCCAAAGCAAGAATTTTAATTTACGTTCTAAGCTAGCTTTGCGCGAAATGGGTTCGCTTCCATAATAGGGGTTACCCCAAAAAGGAAACATAGTTTACCTCTGTAATTAGCTTTTTTGACATACTCCCCAGCCTGAAGGCATGGGGATTCTAGCTTCAGACAGCGATTGCTGGCGTAGCCAGTCTGACATCACCTAAGCCAACAGTCGATGCCCCGACTGCACAAATATTGCGACTAGCGTTTTCGTCTCTTCCATTAACTGACTGACAGGAAGGACAACGCCACTCTCTAACTGACAAATCAAGACTTTCTAGAATATGTTTACAATTAGAGCATGTCTTGCTACTTGGATACCACTGGTCGATAAAGACAACCAGTTTATTCTTCTTCTTGGCAACCCATTCTAGGATTTGCAGAAACTCACCAAACGCTAAGTCTGATATTTGCCTGCCCCAAAGACGTTGCATTCCTTTGAGATTTAAAGTCTCAAAACAGAGAATATCGAACCTATCTGTTAGCTCATGAGCTAATTTCCAGAACCAATCACGCCGACGGTTGGAAATATCTTCATGCTTGCGTACTAAATTCTTTCTGGCTCGTTCTCTGTTAGATGAGCCTTTTAGCTTTTTGGAATGCCGCGAACTTGCTTTTTTAATGGCGCTTAGGGATTGCTTGAAAAATTGGGGCGATTCAATTTTAGTGCCGTCTGAGCAAGTGAGGAATGTCTTTAACCCAAAATCAAAGCCAGCGATTTTACCCGTCTTAACTTCAACTTCTGAGCTACCCTCATCAACAACCAAAACCATAAATAACTCACCTAACGGGGTGCGTTTAATAGTTAGGGTTTTGACTGTTCCCTCAATTTCTCTGGACTTCCAAAACTGGTAAACTCGACTACCAATTTTTACCCTATTTCCACCCAAAAACTTATAACCTGCCTGCTTAAGGGTGAACGATTTGTATTTCTTGACCTTCTTAAATCCTGGTGGTCTTACTCCTTTGTTATTGTGTTTGAAAAACAATTGGTAAGCTTTCTCAATGCGTTGACAAATATCTTGTGCTGCTTGAGAACCTACTGATTGCCAAAAAGAATTACGCTTTCTTAATTTGGCGATATGAGCCTGAAGTTTTGCACAGTTTAAATGCTTGCCAAACATCCGGTAATACCTTTTATGTAGAGCAATGCAATGGTTATAAATCACTCCAGCAGCGTTGATTGTGCGCTTGAGGTGTCTATTCCTTTTGTGTTCGTACAATTTAAACTTCAGTGTTTTCATGCTAGTATTATACCATAAAACGACGGCAATATGACGGCATGAAGAAATTAACAGTTCGATGCTCTAATGAAGAGTATGAAACGCTTTTGAAATACTGCGAAGAAACAGATCGCACTCAAAATGACGTACTTAGAGAGATGATCCGGAAGTTGAAGAAAAGCCGTGCTAGAAGCACGGGGCTTTAGACCCAATTTTTTGGTAACAGTGCAATTGCTTGTACCAATACATTCTGACTAATCACTATTAAATGCAGATGAGTGATAACCGAACATTATTGTACGTGCTTTGCGATCGCCAGTTCAAATTTGCCCAAATATCAGTTTCATAGCTTGTGTTAGGCGTAAGCCGTAACACACAAAAAGCATTGCTACAGGTGACGTTCGCTACTAACGTATGCGACAGATGAAACAAGCGATCGCTTCAATAATTCAGTTTAGCTGATAGGGGGATAATGCCATTGTAGTTTTTTGGCAATGGCTCTAGGCATGATAAGTATAAGTCTCAGAAGTAATTAGAAAAACTAATGATGGTGAGTTTATTGCAGTCTGCGGCTGATAGCGTAATAAAACTTATAGGAAAATCATCAGGAAACCTTCTTGCTCAATGTGGATTTAAACAGAGCAAGTTTCTCCATCTTTCATGGTGCGCTCCACTCAACCTCAATAATGATTTACAGTAGTTAAGGATAGTGATTGTGAATTCAGATTTTTAGATAATTATTGATTTTTTTTCTGAGAGACAAGGGGTTATTATGACAGAATCAAACCGCATTATCAAAGAAAACTTTATCTATCCTCGCAGTCGTTACTATGGACAAATAACACCAGAAAGCTTATTATTCAATGCAAATCTCCAAGAGTTTTCCCAAAAAATCACTTATATTTCCTGCCTGGAAACTAGCGGTAAACTTTCACCAGATGAAGCTTATCGGCAAATCAAAAAAATTTGGAAGCAGTTAAAAAAATCTAAAAAAGAATTAGGAATTAATCCCAATATCAACGGTCTGTAAGGCATGATATAACAGAGCTAATACAGCTAAATTTTAAATACTATCATGTCTAGGCAGTAGGGTGCGTTAGCCTTGTTGTAACGCACCACCAAAGCTTTTGTTGCGTTATTTACTGATATTTTTCAGAAATCAAATTCAATAGATATTTGGGTTGCTACCATTTACGAAATATTGGTAAATTTAAATATCTATGACATCTATTTTAAATCACAATGGCAGCAGAAATCGAGAGAAAATTTCTAGTCCAAGGAGATAGTTGGAGAAACCTAGTTGAGGGTAGTTTATATATTCAAGGATATATTTCTACAAAAAAAGAAGCGACTGTCCGCGTTCGGATAGCAGGTAACCAGGCATATTTAACAATTAAAGGCAAGACTGTTCAATATAGTAGGTCAGAGTTTGAATATCCAATTCCACTAGAAGATGCTCGCGAAATGCTAAATACTTTGTGCGAAAAGCCTCTAATAGAAAAAACTCGCTACAAAATAGCATACGGTAATTTAATATGGGAAATAGATGAGTTTGATGGTGTTAATAAAGGATTGATATTAGCAGAAGTTGAACTCAGCCACGAACAACAGCAAATTGAACTACCAATTTGGGTCGGTGAAGAAGTTTCCCATGATCCTAAGTATTTTAATAGTAATTTAGCTAAATATCCTTTCTCCGAATGGTAGCCACCGATGTTGATTGTGCAAGACTTGGCAGAATAAGTATGGACTATGCACTCATGACTAGCGGCTATGAACCAAACAGATGTAGTTGTAATTGGTAGTGGGATAGGAGGTTTGAGTTGTGCGGCTGTTCTGGCTCGCTATGGCTTTGATGTGATTGTGTGTGAGAGTCATACAATTGCTGGTGGGGCGGCGCACAGTTTTGAACGTCAAGGATTTAAGTTTGATTCGGGGCCTTCTCTTTATTCTGGGTTGTCTTACAGTCCGTCTGTGAACCCTTTACGACAAGTATTAGATGTAATTGGGGTTGATTTGCCTTGTGTGACCTATGATACTTGGGGCTGTCGCCTACCAGAGGGTGATTTTGATACATCTGTAGGTGCAGAAGAGTTTTGTGAAGTACTGTCTAGGCTGCGGGGAGAAGATGCGGTGTCTGAATGGCGACACTTGCAAGAGGTGATGACACCACTAGCCCAAGCTGCGATCGCTCTCCCTTCAGCTGCATTACGCTGGGATATAGGTGCGGCTTTAACTGTGGGCAAATTCGCGCCATATTTGGCTCAACACGCTGGCAATATGATGAAATTAACGGGGCCCTTCTCCCGCATTATGGATGATGTTGTCCGCGATCGCTTCATTAGCAATTGGCTGAACTTACTATGTTTTCTGCTCTCTGGACTACCCGCATCGGGGACTAACGCCGCCGAAGTAGCATTTATGTTTGCCGACTGGTACAAACCCGGAGTCACTTTAGATTACCCTGTCGGTGGTAGTGGTGCTTTGGTCAATGCACTGGTGCAAGGACTAGAAAAACATGGCGGGAAAATCATGTTAGGCGCTCATGTTGAGCAAGTTTTGGTAGAAGGAAATAGAGCAGTTGGTGTAAGGTTGCGTGATGGTGAAGAAATTCGGGCGCGGCGGGCGGTTGTGTCTAATGCTGCGGTGTGGGATACATTGAAACTACTACCACAAGGGGCTTTACCAGAAAAATTTCGCAGCCAACGCCAAGCCACACCGGAATGTGACAGCTTTATGCATCTGCATTTAGGTATTGATGCTCAAGGTTTACCAGCAGATTTAGCTTGTCATTATATTGTGGTGAATGATTGGCAATTGGGTATTACTGCACCGCAAAATGTCGTGCTGGTATCTATCCCCTCAATTCTCGATCCATCCCTTGCACCCCCAGGTAAGCAGGTAATTCATGTATATACGCCTGGTAATGAACCCTACGCACTTTGGCAAGGAATGGATAGGAGAAGTCAGGAATATGAACAACAAAAGCGATCGCGCGCTGAGGTAATGTGGCAAGCTTTAGAACGCATCATTCCCGATATCCGCACCCGTTGCGAAATCACCTTGGTTGGTACACCTCTTACCCACGAACGTTTTTTACGTCGTCATCGTGGTTCTTACGGCCCTGCAATTTCTGCTGCTTCTGGTTTATTTCCTGGTCATGGTACACCCTTAGCGGGGTTAATATGCTGCGGTGATTCCACATTCCCTGGCATCGGTTTACCCGCCGTTGCCGCTAGTGGGATGATTGTTGCTAATACCCTGGCTCCTGTGAGTAAGCATTTAGCTCTGTTGAAGGAGATAGGGGCTTTTCGCTAATAAAAATATACAGTCGCGTTGGTGAGCAGAGGGAGCAGAGGAAGCAGGGGAGCAGAGGGGGAGAAAAGAAATACCCAATTTCCCATGCCCAATGCCCAATGCCCCATGCCCGCTAACATTTAGTACTAATGTACTATAATAATTTTATTTCTATGCTTATAATGATGTGCGGCATTTTTAATTGAGCAATGTCCACTTCCCCAACCCATCAACAGCAAACAATCAACGCCTCACCTAACTACGAAACCATTACCGGAGTAGTAGAACGCCTGACTTTTTACTCAGAGGAATCAGGCTATACGGTAGCGAGGCTGGTACGTCCTCATGCTAAGGACTTGACCACAATTACTGGTAGCTTTGCCAATATTCAACCAGGACAAACACTGCAACTCACAGGTTTTTGGCGCGAGCATCCCCAGTATGGCCCCCAGTTTCAAGTCGTCAATTATCAGGAAACTAAACCAGCTACACTCACAGGAATTGAAAAGTATCTAGGTAGTGGACTGATTAAGGGTGTGGGGCCAGTCACAGCCAAACGCATTGTTGCTCACTTTGGACAGGAAACCTTGGAGATTATCGAGCATCAAATTGAGCGATTGATTGAAGTTCCAGGGATAGCCAAAAAGCGCATCAAGTTAATCAAAAACGCTTGGGAAACGCAAAAAGCCATTAAAGAAGTCATGGTATTTTTGCAAGGGCATGGTGTTTCTACGACATACGCGGTAAAAATTTACAAGCAGTACGGAGAGCAGGCGATCGCCAAAGTTACAGAAAATCCTTACCAGTTGGCAGCCGATATTTATGGGATTGGATTTTTGACTGCCGATAAAATTGCTCGTAATATCGGAATCGCGCCAGATAGTGAGTTTAGATATTGTGCAGGTATTATTCATGCTTTGAGTGCAGCCGCAGAAGATGGGCATTGTTATTTACCTGACAGCGAATTGACCGAGAGTGTCATTAAATTGCTCACCACTGACGAGCATCAGCCACAAGAATCTGCCATTGCTCAAACTATTAAAGACATGGCACTCAAAGATGACTTAATTAGAGAGAAAACACCAGAGAAAACGGTACTTTGTTATAAGCCAACTTACTACCACACTGAGGAAAATTTAGCACAACTCATATCTCAGCGTTTGAGTCAACCAGTAGTACAAGATATTCCCAGAGTGCGGGCTTGGCTAGAGCGATTTACCAGCAGCCAGAAAATTCAGCTTTCAGAACAACAGCAACAAGCCGTAGAAATGGCGGCTTATTCTCCTGTAATGATTTTGACAGGCGGCCCTGGTGTAGGTAAAACCTTTACTACCCACACCATAGTCAGTTTATGGAAGGCAATGGGCAAATCTATTGCTTTAGCTGCACCAACTGGGAGAGCCGCTCAAAGACTGGGCGAAATGACTGGGTTAGAAGCGAAGACGATACATCGCTTACTGGAATTTGAACCAAAAACCATGAGTTTTAAGTGCGACAATCACAATCCTTTGCCCCACCAGGCGATTATTGCTGATGAAGCATCAATGCTGGATTTATTTTTGGCGTATTCTTTAATAAATGCTGTAGCAGCTGGCGCTCAACTATTATTAGTAGGAGATATCGATCAGTTACCCTCGGTGGGGCCAGGACAAGTACTGGCTGATTTGATCAATTCTCGGCAAGTGCCAGTAGTGCGCTTAACACAGGTATTTAGGCAAGCTCAACAAAGCGCCATTGTCAGCGCCGCACATCAAATTAATCGCGGACAATCTCCCACAATTGAGCCAATTTCCGATCAGCCGGTATCTGATTGTCTGTGGCATGGGGGAGGATTTGAACCAGAACATGGAGTACAAACGATTTGCGAGTTAATTACAGACTTAATTCCTCGCTTAGGATTTAATGCCGCTACCGATGTGCAAGTACTTTCGCCAATGACACGCGGGGTTGTAGGCACTCGCAACCTCAATACTGTATTGCAACAGCTAATTAACCCTCCCAGCCCCGACAAGGTTGAGATTACTAGGGGTGGGATGACTTTACGTGTAGGCGATCGCATTATTCAGCAGATGAACGACTACAACCGCGAAGTTTTCAATGGGGATTTGGGAATTATCGCAGGTATTGATACAGAGGAGCAGGAAGTGACAGTGCAGTATGGCGAGCGCTTAGTAGTTTACGATTATGCTGACCTAAATGAAATATCCCTAGCATTCGCCACCACAATTCATAAATCTCAAGGCAGTGAGTATCCAGTAGTAATTTTGCCACTATATATGCAGCACTATATGATGCTGTCGCAAAACCTGTTTTACACTGGGCTAACTCGTGCTAAAAAGTTGGCAATTGTGATTGGCTCGAAAAAAGCCATATCCCTGGCTGTGCGCTCCAGTGACGATAAACAACGCTACACAAGATTACAACAGCGATTGCAGAACTAATAGGGCGGTGCATTTCAAGATTACTAGTCAGGGCTGTCATTTGACATTTGTCCTTTGTCATTTGTGATTGGTAAGAGTTTCGAGCCTATTGACGTTTCATAAGGGACTTCCAAGTAAAAAAACATTCCATTGCTATTGTTCACTGTTGAGCGTTGACTGCTGACTGTTAACTGTGAACCGTCAACAGTCAACGAATTGAACGGAATAATTTATTTTTTGGAGTTCCCTAACATAGTTTGGTGCAATTACCGACTTATACCAATTTGAAAAAAGAACGCGACAGATGAGTAGGGGCACGGCACCAGTAAGATATTTGATATGCCAAAAGATTGCGGATGCCGTGCCCTTACAAAGAATTTATCTGTCGCAAACATTATTTGAATTGGTATTACTTAATACCAATTCAAATAATGTTTGATGTGATACCAATTTGAAAAAAGAATGCGACAGATTGTAGGGACAAGGCAGTGCCTTGCCCTCTAGAATATTATTGATGTGTAGCTACTTTCAATACTAGCAATTAGAGAAATTTTTGCAACTTGTTTTGGAGCTTTGATTTCCGTAAATAGCTGAATTGCTTGATGAAAATATATTTGACTTTCATCAATCTTGCTCAAATTTTTGTAAGTCAAACCCAACTGAAAATAAGCTGCTGCTAAGTCACATTTAGCGCCGATTTTATCCAAAAGTTCAATTGCTTCTGTATGATTGTCAAGAGCTAATTGATAATCTGCTTGTTGGCGATAAATTTCTGCTAAACCATTTAGAGTTTTGGCTTTGACTTGCATATAATGACTGGCTTCAGCAAAAGTCAATACTTGATGAAACATTTGGTGAGCTTTAGAGAAATCGCCTAAATTTATATATGTTTGCCCTAAAATTTGCATAAAATAAGCAAAGCTACCATTCTTGAGCAGTTTTTCATTTTTAAGATTTTCATAGGCGATATTTGCTAACTCATGGGCAGCATCAAATAACCCTAAAGATGAATTAACTAAAGCTAAACACACAGAAGCTTTTTCTGCCCAGCGATGATGAGCAGTATTTTGAGCCAGGTAAATTACTTGTTGAAATAACTCAAAAGCTGCTTCCAATTCCCACAAATCTATTTTGTAAAGACCAATGCTTAAGAGGGAATCTACTTCTAACATTCTCAAATAGTAAACTTGATTGGCAGCGACAGGAAACTTCATTTTGGGCATAGGGCATGGGGCATTGGTAAATTCTTCTCTATCCCCTATACCCTGTTCCCTATGCATAAAAACTCCATCACCTTGTGGTTGGATTTTTTCATGTTTATTTTCTGAGTTTGGTACAAGTAATTTGAGTGCTTGCTTGGCTAAATTTATAGTTTTTTCTTGGCAAGTTAGTGCCTGATTAATATCACCTGTTATCCAATACAAATCACCCAAAATATTGTATAATTCAATAATATTTTGCTCATTTTCAATATGAGTTAATATATAATTAATTGCTGTAAGGATGGGCTGAATTAAACCCATGCGGTACAGCGTACTTCCAAGTGGTAAAAACTGCTGCCATTGATTATTACGGCTCTTGAGAATTACCTTACCAGCTAACTCAAATTCATTAATTTCTATGTAGTGATAATAGGATTCTAGAGCCTGTAAAGCATCTTGAAAAGTGGCAATTTTGGTAACACTAGCTGTCCAAAATTCTGCAGCTTTGTGGTTAGTAATTTTCCACTCATCACTCATGCGTAAACGCGCGATCGCCTCGGCTTGAATGACTGGATGTAGCCAATATTCACCTTGAGCGCACTCTACTAAAGAACGATTTCGCAGGGAAGTGATGATTTGCAGATGTTCAGCAGGTGGCACATACCATAATAAACAAAAGATTCCTTGAACTGGAATAGTTGGTATATCTTGATAACGATAACAACCTAAACGGCAAAGCAGACGATAGGCTTGGGAATCGAGAGATTGCAGACGATTAATTTGACTAACGGCTAAATTTTTTAAATCTGTGGCGGCTAAAGGATCGCCATGATTTTGTTGCCAATAAAGCGCCATATCACCGCCAAAATCGGCTTGCATCGCACCGCAGAGAATACCCATTGCTTTGGCATTACCGCCGTAGGTACGATGCATTTGTTGCAAGCTAGGAAGGTCAATAGTTAATCCCCCATTGCGAAAAAACTTCAGCCAAGCGCTTTGATCTAAACCTGGAAGCCGATAATGATGTACATTCAACTCTGGTTCACACAAGCGATCGCGACTGGTAATTACTGTGAGAGATTGTACCCTAACATCAGCCAGAATCCGCAGCAGTTCTAAATAGTTGCGGTGGGGAGGAATTAACTTTCCTTGTTGATCTAAAGCTGGTTCCAGATTATCAATTAACACCCCAATCCGCCGATGATGGAGTAGGCGCTTGAGTCGTCCCAAAGTTACACCAAATTCTACCCCCGGTTCTTCACCAAAGTCTTGTTTGAGCCATTCCTCTACCACTCGTTGCGCTGAAGTGATGTTGTGGGTTTCTTTCGCCATCAACAATTCCAAAACCAACTCGAAACCCTGATTTTGCAGGTATTGCTGTGCGAGAGTAGTTTTACCTAAACCGCCTTCACCTTGGATGACAATGACTTTCGACCCCTGATTTACCAAAGCATTTAGGTGTGCGATCGCATCTTCTCTACCAAAAAAATTGCTATCCTCTGGTTGAATAGCAGAAACTTGGGGTGGTTTTGAGTAATCAATCAGACCGGATATCGCCGCAGTTTTTCTCAGCACCCGTTCTAAAGTAGCGCGACAATTACTTTTAGTAATCTTTTCTCTGAGTACCCGAGACAGCAACTTCCATAACTGCGAACCCACATCCTTAACGTGTCCTTCTGTACAACCGTAAGCATGGGCAATATCTAAATATTTTCTACCCAACCAAACTTGCACAAGAATAACTTTTTGCAAATCGCTCAACCGTTCCCCGGTCTGAGCAGGAATTATGGTATCTAACCATGCTAATGCTGCTTCAGCGTCCATTCTGTAGCGATGAGGGTAGTTAAATATGAGAACTATAGATTAATCTACAATCCCTCTGAGCTAATTTTCGGATAAGATTCTGTGAATCCTACTTTTTTACCAACTTTTGCAACCACATCAGATAAAAGTGCCAACTTCAGCCGACTGACAACAGAAAGTGCGATCGCTTAGGCTATTGGGCATAGAGTTAAATTATAAACATTATGCTGAATACCGCCAGCCCACAAATAGAAACATCGGCGGCGCAAAGCTTTTCTAGTCTGAATTACTGGCAAATACAGCACAGAATTAATTCTTTAATAGATAACTATCTTGCAGATGAAAAACTCCATGAACGCTTGCAAGATTTACCTTTACAATTTACCAATCCCCAACCGCGCCCTTGGAAACCTATTGATTGGCAAGCTATTAACCGCAATCAAATTATCGGCATCAACCCAGAAGTATTTTTATCCATCTTAATTGGTGCAATGGACACAGAAGCCCCAATTCGCGGTTACACCCAAACCAGCCGCAAGTATTTAGAGAAATTACATCCGCAAATGGCACGGTTTGTCGGTGGAACAGTCAGTAAAAACGGCGAACTCCAAGAAATTGGCTTGTGGGAAAAAGAAGAACGCCAACACACACCCGCATTAATGAAGATTTACACCCAATTAACAGGCGAAAAAATCACCCCTAAACAGCGCATCGTTAGAGGCTATCTCCCCACAAATGACCCCCAAGAAGACCTATATCGCCACGGCTTACATCGCGTAGCTACAGAATATGGTGCAACCTGTCTTTACCTGTGGCTGATGGCGCACACCACAGGCGCACTCCAAGATGTTCTCGAAGAACTCACCAAAGATGAAATCAACCACATGACTAAATTCTGGGGCTTTGGAGTCTGGGCTTTCCCTGATACCGGACTCATACGAGTAGGAAAAACCCTGATCAAAACCCGTTCCCAAACCTATCAACGTAACAACCTCATCCGTACCCTACGCCGGATGATGGCGACACTCAATTGGAATGCTTGGACTTTCACCAACAAAGCCACCCTACTATACACCTCCAGCCACACCATGCACCGCCTCTGGACATGGCACAACAGCCTCACCCCAGAATATCTCAATCATCTACTAGAAACCCGATAACCTCCTCACCCTCCAATACTTGTCGGTTAAGGGTAAAAGGGGAAGGGGAAAAAGGGCAAGAAAAAACCTTTAACCCTTACCCTTTAACCTTTTCCCCAAACCCAATTCCGAGTTGAAAATCCTTAACCGAGCAGTATTGCCTCACCCTCTCCTCTGCGTGAGCCTTCCACAGATCCACACATCAATACCAAAAATCTCATGAATTCCCTACCCCCAGACCTCAACCCCGAAAAAATTCCCCAACACGTAGCCGTCATTATGGATGGTAACGGTAGATGGGCTACTAGCCGAGGATTACCACGCATCGCCGGACATCGCCAAGGCGCAAGCACCCTCAAACAACTATTACGCTGCTGCAAAGATTGGGGAATTAAAGCCCTCACCGCCTATGCATTCTCTACTGAAAATTGGCAACGTCCCATTGAAGAAGTAGACTTTCTCATGCACTTATTTGAACGATTGCTACGCCGCGAGTTAGCCCAGATGCATCAAGAAGGCGTGAGAATTTCCTTTATTGGCGATTTATCAGCTTTACCTCCATCTCTGCAAACAGAAATGGAACGTTCCATGACAGAAACATTGCATAATCAAGCAATTCACTTTACTGTTGCAGTCAACTACGGTAGTCGCACCGAAATCACAAAAGCCTGTCGTCAAATAGCGCAACTAGCGCAAAAAGGTCAACTCAGTGTAGACGCAATCAATGAAAGCCTTGTAGAAAAATATCTCTACACAGCAGATACTCCAGCACCAGATTTACTGATTCGTACTAGTGGCGAGATGCGCTTGAGTAATTTTCTATTATGGCAAATGGCTTATACAGAGATGTACTTTACTGATATTCTCTGGCCAGATTTTGATACAGAAGCATTTCATCAGGCTTTGTTGAGTTACCAAAAACGCGATCGCCGTTTTGGTCAAGTCAAAGCTTTACTCTCAGCCTAACACAGCCTTTACTAGCTATCTCTGCTCCTCTGCAACTTCTAAGAAAAATAAAATAGTCAGTAATTTCACGTAAATTTTCAGTTATACTAATTTAAACGGTTAAATCCGTCAAAAATCGGCTCAGTTCCATGACTTGCCAAATGCGATCGCGGGTGTTTAGTGCCAAGTGTCCTGAAAATTTACTTAAAGTTCACATAAAAAGAGCACTTAAGTAAGTTTCAATAAACTTAATCTGTTAATTATATTTTTCCAAATGAGACAGATTGCTCAAAAGATTTTACTTACTAGCAGTACAGTTGTTTGCTGTATATTAACAAATAATATCGCTCAGGCACAAATTTCCTCAGATGGAACGCTGCCGACACCAAGCAATGTCAATCAAATTAATAATGTTTTTGAAATTACCGGAGGCACACAAGCTGGTAATAACCTATTTCACAGCTTAAGAGAATTTTCTATTTTTAATGGTAGTGAAGCTTTTTTTAAGCAAAGTCCTAATACAAGTAATATCGTCAATATTATTACTCGAGTTACAGGTGGATCAATTTCTAATATTGATGGATTAATCAGAGAAAACTATGGCGCAAATTTGATTTTAATTAATCCGAGTGGGATTAATTTTGGTGCTAATGCTCAACTAAACATAGGTGGCTCTTTTTTAGGAACTACGGCTAGTAGCCTCATATTTGCCGATGGTACAGAATTTAGTGCTACCAATACTCAAAATTCTCCTTTACTGACAATCAGCGTTCCCGTTGGCTTGCAATTTGGGCAGAATCCCGCAGCAATTCGCGTACAAGGTACAGGTCATAATTTCACGGTGAGCAATCCCATCTTCTCACCTGTAACCAGAAGCAATAGTTTAACAGGTTTGCGGGTACAACCAGGGCAGACTCTAGCTTTGATTGGTGGCAATCTCAGCTTAGATGGGGGTACTCTCACTGCAGAAAGTGGACGAATAGAATTAGGTAGCGTGGCTGGAGGTCTGGTTAACCTGAATCCAATTGTTGGCGGTTGGACTTTCAATTATCAGAGAGTACCTAGTTTCAGCGATATTGAGCTATCTCAAAAAGCCTTAGCAGATGCTAGTGGTAGTAATGGTTTTATCCAAGTGCAAGGGCGCAACCTTGTAGTACGCGATGGTTCACTAGTTTTGATTCAAAATCAAGGGTTTCAACCAAATGGCAACATCCAAGTGAATACTTCCGAGTCTGTCAAAGTCAGTGGTGTCAGTACAGACGGAAATATTCGCAGCAGTCTCACAAACGAAACAGTGGGACTTGGTGGTGGGGGAGATGTTGCTGTTTCCACTAGAAATTTAGTTGTGGAAGGTGGAGCCAGCATCGTTGCGAAAACCTTCACTCCAGCCACAGGCGGTAACATCAATATCAATGCCTTGGATTCGTTACAAGTGAATGGCGCAAGTATTGTTAATCCTAGCGTTACTAGTTCTATTGTTGCTGCAACTTTTGGCCCAGGAAACTCTGGCAATAACACCGTATCAACTAGAAGTGTCAGCGCCACAGGAGGAGGAACGATCGCTTCTGCTTCTTTTGGTAGCGGTAAAGGCGGAAATTTGAATGTTAATGCCGCTGATGTTGTAGAAATTATGGGTGTGGAACCCAACTTTTTTGCACCCAGCGCTTTATTGGTGACTGCATTTAATGCCGGAGATAGCGGTAACTTGACACTTAATACATCCAAATTAACAGTTCAAGATGGGGGGAGAGTTGGTACTTTAACCTCTGCCAGTGGTGCAGCTGGTGATGTTACCATTAACGCCCCTGAGTTCGTGGAAGTAAAAGGTACAGTATTAGGATCAGTCAATCCCAGTCTGATTGGCTCCGCTGCCAATTTAGTCGATCCCAGCTTGCAACAGCTGTTGGGCTTACCTCCCATACCCAGTGGAGCTTCTGGAAATGTGACAATTAATACAGGTCAGTTGCGGATTACAGATGGTGCTACAGTCACAGCCAGAAATGATGGCTCAGGAAATTCCGGATTTGTGAAGGTGAACGCTGGCTCTATTTTGTTAGATAGCGGAGGTAGTATTACATCCGAATTGGGAGGAAGCATCAGACAAGGGCAGTTTTTCTTCTTTTCACCTGTAACTTTGCTTGGTGGTAAAGGAGGAGACATTGCCATTTCCACCCAAAATTTAGTTGTCCGGGGAGGAGCCAGCATTTCCACTGCTACCTTTACAGATAGGGCAGGTGGCAATGTCGATGTCAATGCCTCCGATTCTGTACAAGTGAGTGGATTTGTACCATTTAATCCCAGTGCCATCAGTTTTATCAGTGCTTCCACCTTCGGTTTAGGTAAATCGGGAAATGTCAACCTGTCCACAGGAAAGCTGACCATTGCTGATGGGGGAACTGTGGGTGCTGCAACCTTTGGTACTGGTTCTGGCGGAGATATTAGCATCAATGCAACTAATTATGTAGAAGTCATCGGCGTAGAACCCAGCTTTTTGAAGCCTAGTATTGTGGGAGTTTCAACTTTCAATGGTGGCAATGCTGGTAACTTGACTATCAATACACCCAAGCTATTTGTGCGGGATGGTGGCAGGGTTGATGCTTCTACTGTTGCTACTGGTTCAGCCGGAAGCATTACAATTAACGCTCCGCAATCTGTAGAAGTAACTGGCACAATTGTGGGAACTTCTATTCCCTCTCAAATCAGTTCTGGAGCCAATATAGAAAGTGAAATCACTAGGCAGTTGTTTAGACTACCGCCTGCACCAAGTGGTGCTTCTGGTGGTGTGACGATTAATACTAGTCGATTAGTGGTCAAGGATGGAGCGCAAGTAACCGCCCGCAACGAAGGCTCAGGTAATGCCGGAGACCTGAAGATTAATGCTGGTTCTACTTTTATCGATACTAGAGGTGGCATTTCAGCTGCAACCATATCCGGCGAAGGTGGCAACATTTTCTTGCGGACAAATTCTCTAGTGATGCGTGGTGGCAGTCAAATATCTACAGAAACAGGCGGGACTGGCAATGGAGGTAACATTACAATTACTGGCAACAGCCCTGCTGATTTTGTGACTTTGCTAGAAGGTAGTAAAATCATTGCCAATGCCTTTCAGGGGAATGGCGGCAATATTAGTATTAATGCTCAAGCTCTGTTTGTGTGCCCAGAATGCCAGATTAGTGCCAGTTCTCAGTTCGGCATTGATGGACAAGTAAAGATATTGACATTTGATACTAGTAAAAATCCAGAAGTTTTGGACTTATCGCCAGAAATTGCTAAACCCGAAGAAGTAGTAGCGCAAGCCTGTCCAGCACAAAAGACCCAGAGTCGGAGTCAGTTTATTATCTCAGGACGCGGAGGATTACCACCCCGCCCCAGCGAACCCCTCAGCAGTAACACGTTGGCAAGTTTTGAGTCTACTTCTACTCAAGCAGAATCTTCAACAAATGCGATCGCCACAGCCAAAACCCATGTCTCCCCACTACCACCCCCAGCCCAAGGTTGGTATGTTAACCCCAATGGTACAGTCATCCTCACAGCAGATCCTTCTACAACTACCCCCTACGCTTCTGGCTTAAGTTCAGCATCATGTCATACTGCTGTTAATTAATGATCATAAGGATGCAGTCATTGGTAATCTTGAAGTAGCAATTTGACCAGATTTTGGATTTGATATTTTGGATTTCTCAAGCGTTGCATGAAAATTAGAATGCTACTTTTAATCAAATACAGTTCAGTTAAGAAAATTAATTGATAACAAAACCAAAAAACTAGTACAAGTCGGCGTAAATAGCGCAAAGTTGGCGGTGTCGGTTTCCGTCCCGCCAAACTTTGTAAGAGAAACAGACCATCTGTAATTGCTAAAAGGCTTGTGGTATAAGTATTCTTTCTTTTGACTTTTGACTCCTGCGGAGTTCGCCAGTTGCTTTATGCCGACGGCACTTCCTTCAAGTCGGCAAAGCCGCCCAACGGAGTGCCTTGGGAACCCGTCCACCGCACTGGCTCACTTTTGACTTTTGCCTTGTTGTACTAGTTACTCAACAAAAAAACAGAACAATAATTTTGGAGGGGGTTTGGGGGACGCAACCGTCACCCAATCGGGGGTTTGGGGGATTCTCCCCCAATTCTTCTAGCTTCTTTAATAAGTGACAAATCAATCGCTAATGAGCTTAACTGCACTGTATTGACTTTTAATCAACACTCAGCACTCATCTTTCAACTAATACCAATTTGAAAAAAGAATGCGACAGATTGTAGGGGCATGGCATTGCCCATTGGTGTCAACTTAACGTGAAACCCGCTTTGTAGCTAGGTTTTCGCCCTCACCCCCAACCCCTCTCCCGCCGGGAGAGGGGAGCAAGAGATTTAATTCCCCTTCTCCCCAAGGAGAAGGGGTTAGGGGATGAGGGCGCGAGGTATTTGTACAACGCCCGCCCTATATCGCTTTTAGCTTAAGTTGACACGTATGGGCAATGCCTTGCCCTCTAGAATATATTGATGTGTCGCAAACATTATTTGATTTGGTATAACTATTGCTTACAGAGAGCGATCGCCAATAAAGCAGCTGCGCTAAATGCCGCTATTGTTCGCACATGGTTCCAGAATGTCCAGTTAGCAAGATATCTAGCCCAGAGATTTGCGCCCTCAGTGCTATCTGGTTTGGCGATCGCCAGAGCATCATTGAGGGGTACATTAAAAGCAATTGTTACCAGAATTGTACCTACGAGATAGAATAGGCTCCCAAGCAGCAAGTAGACTGCACCAGGTTGATGTAACTTTGATAGTGATGCGATCGCCAGAAACAAGCAAGCCAATGCTGTTCCAAATAGCGCCACCATAAACCACGGATTGATGGCTGTAATATTGATGGATTGCATAGCAACAATGCCTTCTCTAGGCTGAAGCCGAGCCAAAGCACTCATCACAAAAGTGGAAAAGGCAAAGAAGACTCCCGCAACCAAAGAGCAGCCCAAGACTGTGAAAAGTTTTAATGTCAATAGCCAGTAATTAACATTTGTCATACAACCCTCTGCAAATGTATTATTTTTAGCTTCAGGAAAGAATTGATTCCCTACTATCTGATTCTTGTGCAACTATCAAAATCTTGTGATTATTTTTTCCTACTGATACCAATAAAAATAATATTGGCGATAGATAAATTGTTGTAGATGTACAATATTGTAGCGAGAGATACTGATTGCTTAGATCCTCACTTGTCAATACTGCTCGGTTAAGGATTTTAAACTCTTAATTTGGTTTGGGGAAAAGGTGAAAGGGTAAGGATTAAAGGTTTTTTCTTGCCCCTTTTCCCCTTAACCGACAAGTATTGCCTCACTTGTGAGGATGAGTACTAACAAGACTTAATGCAGTTAGAGAAAATACTAACTTTATTCCTAATTGCAGATTGCTGTTAAATTAAATGTATAACTAAAGATAGTAGTTGAGTAACATTACTTCAGCAATACAATAATAGGTTTCACAGGCAATGTATTCAGAGATATGACTAAATGAATTTAGCCAATAATTTTGATTGATATTATCTCACATTTTTGGGTAAATAATTATCCGAAAAATTTCAATTATGACCATATTGATTTAGGTGCCAGATGAAAAAACTGATTAGAGGATTGCGCGAATTTCAAAGTAGTTATTTCCCCGCCAATGAAGAACTATTTGAACAACTTTCTCAAGGTCAAAAGCCCAGAGTTCTCTTTATTACTTGTTCCGATTCGCGTATCGACCCCAACCTAATTACACAAGCTGGGTTAGGCGAATTATTTGTCATCCGCAATGCAGGCAACATTATTCCACCCTATGGTGCGACTAATGGTGGTGAAGGGGCAACAATTGAATATGCTATTCAAGCATTAGATATTCAACAAATTATTGTCTGTGGACACTCACATTGTGGTGCCATGAAAGGGTTAATGAAATTAGACAGCTTGCGGGTAGAAATGCCGCTTGTACATGACTGGCTCAAGTATACAGAGGCAACCAGACGGCTGGTAAAAGATAACTATAGCCACTATAAAGGCGAAGAATTATTAGAAATAATTATTGCGGAGAATGTACTGACTCAAATCGAAAATCTCCGGACTTATCCAGTGATTCGCTCTAAACTACACCAAAAACAACTTAGTATTTACTCATCGTTCGCGTAATCGATTCTGAAAATAAAGAATTCATCAAAATGGTTAAAAGGCTTACAAAAAAAGGATTAATCGCATCAAACTTTTATCCATATACCCTTTAGAGGCGTGGTTAGTTCACAGTGCGATGACGGTGCGATCGCACCGATACATTCAGATTCCTACTGAAATCTTTGAGGGAAATCGGGTAAGTGTAAGCTTTCTATTCTGATTACCAAAACCAAAGCTATATATAGTAGGAATTTCATGGTTTTTTGGGAATTAATTATTTCCGATTTGGATTACGCGAATGGTGAGTATTTACGCTTGGATATATCAAATTGAGACAGGAGATGTTTTAGTATACAATCCACAACAGCACGCCTATGTATTACTTCCAAATCATCTGCCCCCATCAGAAATAGATGAAACTTTAATTAGCCCCCCGTTAATTAGCAATGGGGACATAGATTTCCCAAAAAATGAACAACGAGCAGTTCGATTACCCAAGCAACTTCCTAGTTCTGAATATGAATGGTTTCCCATGACAGAACTTTCTCCAGAACAATGGGAGCGCATTTATCGAGGCTCAAAAACAAATTAATATCAATTCAAAATTTGTCTTCTCCCAAAGGGAGAGGCTACGCCAAGGAAAGTTTGCCAGGGCGCGGTCAATTCCCATACCCTGCAGCAACGGGTTCAGCGAAGTGGTTAGGCAATTTATTCAGCGTGAGTTGCTGTCATATTAGCGAAAATCAATTAATGTCTGGCGATAGGTATCTGGTAAACCAGTATCAAAACATTTACCTTTGATCACATAACCTGTCATTCCTTCTGCCTGACATAATTGATCCAAACAAGTTGTTAACTGAAATTCGCCACGATAGCGCAAATTTTCCTGAATACTTTGTGCCAAGTAATCAAAAATGTTTGGTGTCAATATATATAAGCCAAATACACATAAAAATTCATCTTCTGCCATACCTTCTACTCGTAGATGTTGGCGTGCATAATCAATACTGGGTTTTTCTGCTAGTTGAGTGATTTGCAACAGCGAATTGAACTCTTACCACACTCCTGTGACGCATCCTGCTTTATTAATGATTGCAGAGGGCATTGTAGTTAAGCTGACTACACTTTGATTCACTTGGGCATAAAGTTCAACCATTTGACGCGCACAAGATTTATCAATGTCAGATTTATAAACATGATCGCCTAACATTAATAAAAATGGCTCATTTTTTACCCAATCTTTTGCACAGAATACTGCATGACCATATCCTTCTTGTTGTGTTTGGGTTAATAGCACAACTTTCTTACCCAATTCTTGCAGATATTGGCTATATTCTTGATTGGCTGGTGAAAGTTTTTGCCAAAGTTCCTCTGGAGGTGGATTTTTAAATAAATCTGTAAAAACTCCTAAATCATCAGGTTGGACAACAATTCCTACTTCTGTAATACCCGCACTAATTGCTTCTTCTACAATTGCTAAAATTACAGGTTTAGCTCTACCATCTTGGTCAATAATAGGGAAAAGTTCTTTTTTGACAACTTGAGTTGCAGGAAATAATCTAGTACCAAAACCAGCAGCAGGAATTACCGCTTTTCTGACTTGATTGATTGGCATTCAGAACAATACCCCACTTATTTCAGATAATTCTCCCCTACTCTCTGGACATTTTCCAGAAAATATAAATTATCCCACTTTCAGGGGAACATATTCTTTCTCCTCTGCTGACATAGCGTTCGCGTAGCGTCCCGCAGGGATGGAATATTTTTTCAGTTGCAAGTTTCTTCCTTTAGCACTATGCTGTCCGTTCGCTGCTGCCTTCATGATAAATCTTGAACTGGACACAAGATGAGGGAGAAGAATGCAATTAAGGGATTTCCAAGAAATAAATTATTCCATCTTGTGGGGCGGGCATCTTGCCCGCCACATAAGCTGGGCGGACAAGATGTCCACCCCACAATAAATACTGGGATATTTTTTTATTTGGAAGTCCCTAAGGAAAAGTAAGCAATGAAGGCAATAGACTAGAAAAGTCATAGAATGGTCAACGCTGCTCCCCTGCTCCTATGTTTCCTCTACGTCCTTCCCTGACAAAAATTTCTTTGCGGTGGGTATTATTAATTCCTTTTGTTTTGCAAACAATTGGAGCAGTTGGGCTGGTGGGTTATTTTTCCGATCGCAGCGGTGAGCAAGCTGTGGAAAATTTAGCGAATCGGCTGATGCATGAAGTGAGCCACCGCATTAGCGATCGCCTCGATAGTTATTTGCAAACTCAGCAGCAAGCAATGGCGATCAACGCTCAAGCTGTAGAGCAAGGAAGTCTAAATATTCAAGATTTTGGGCAATTACGTAACTACTTGTGGCAGCAAATTACCCTATTTCCATTGCTGGGTAGTAATTTCTTTGTCAATGCACAGGGTGAACAAATTGGTTACGGGCGGCTTCAAAGTCAAGAGATAGTAGAACAAGCAAAACAGCTGACAAAAGAAAATTTGTCGATTGGTACTGTCTTCTTGAGCGAACTGCAAAAGTCTCATTTAGGCAAACGGAAACATTATTTAGTTGACTCCAAAGGACAGCCCAAAAAACTTGTTTACACCCTAGAAGTTGATAACCGCCAGCTACCTTGGTATGTTCATGCCAAAATTGCTAAAAAACAAACTTGGTCGCCAATTTTTCTGCATAAAGTCACTCCTTCTTTAGGAATTATGGCCTTGGCTCCAATTTACGATCGCGGCGGTAACTTCCAAGGAGTGTTTTTTTCTGATGTGTTGTTGTCAGAAATTAGTACTTTTTTAGATAATTTGCAGTTCTCACCTTCAGGTAAAGCATTTATTTTGGAGCGTTCTGGAGATTTGGTAGCGACTTCTACTTTAGAAATACCTGATTTATCCCAGGGAAAAGGTCAACTGCAAAGATTGCCAGCTGTGCAGAGTCAGGATGTGCAAACGCGATCGCTTGCTCAACAAATCTTGAAAAAGTCTGGTAGCTTCCGTCACATAAAAAAAGATACTCAAATGAGTTTAGAGGTTGATGGACAACGGTATTTTGTCCAAATCTTTCCTTACAGCGATCGCTATGGCTTAGATTGGCTGGTGGTAACATCGTTACCAGCATCCGACTTTATGAGAGAAATTGAGGCCAATAAAACTCAGACGGTGATCTTCTGTTGGCTAACGCTATTTGCTACTATCTGTATTGGTATATTTACGGCAAGCAGGATTACCAAGCCGATTGTCCGGTTGAGCGAGGCTAGTCAGGCTTTAGCACAAGGAGAATGGCAGCAACCCCTATCAGAAAAAATTGCGATCGCAGAACTCCAGCTACTAACTAAATCTTTTAATCAGACAGCTAAAGATTTAAAAGCAGCCTTTGAACGCGCTAAACTTGCTCTGAATGAATCTGAGGACAAATTTGCCAAAATTTTCCGCAATAGCCCCGATTTTATTCATATTATTAGCTTTGAGACTGGCTGCTATGTCGAGGTGAATGATCGCTTTTTAGAAATTACTGGCTATTCTCGTGCAGAGGTGATTGGTCATACTCCTTTAGAACTGGGAATAGCAGTACAACCGGAAAAATTATCACAAATGTGTCAGTTATTACGAACTGAGCAGCGTGTATACAATTTTGAGTTGGAATTGCGAACCAAATCAGGGGAAATTAAAATTGGCTTAATTTCTTCAGAATGGATTGAATTAGCAGGCAAACCTTACATTCTCTCTATATTTAAAGATTACACAGAACGCAAACAGGTAGAACTAGAACTAATACAAGTCCGAGAATTGCGAGAAGCAATTTTTAATGAATCTGCCGATGCCATTTTTTTGGTAGAACTACCCCCAAACAGACGGATTCTGGATTGCAATCAGCGCGCTGTTGAGTTGTTTGAGGTAGAAAGTAAAGCTGAATTAATTGGCATTCAAGGCAATATCCTACAGAAACAAAAATTCATGGAGGAAGAACTGGCTGAGATTGCTATCAAAATCGAACAGCAGGGATTTTGGAGTCGAGAAGTGGAATACCTAACCAAAAAGGGAGATTCCTTTTGGGGCAATTTAGCTATCAAAATGATTCAGGTAGCAGGACAATCTATGTATCTTGTCCGCGTGACAGATATTACTGATATTAAGCGGATAATTACTGCTCTACAGCAAAGCGAAGAAAGATTTCAGCTTTTAGCAGCCACTTCACCGGGAGTAATTTATACCGTTGTTGAATACCCCAGTGGCCCAGTTCGTTATGAATACCTCAGTCCAGCATTTGAGGAAATACATGAAGTTTCAGTGACAACAGCCCTTGAAGATGCTGCCATTACCATTAACCAGATGCATCCTGATGATCGTTTGGGTTATCAACAGGCAGTTGCATCCAGTATTGAAAATATGCAACCGTTTAAGTATGAATGGCGCATTATTACACCTTCGGGCAAGATTAAATGGATTCAGGCCAATTCTCGCTCCGAAAACAGGGAAAACGGAGAGATTGCTTGGCATGGGATAGTCCAAGAGATTAGCGATCGCAAACAAGTAGAGGCGGCACTACGAGAGAGTGAAGAAAAATTCCGTCGTGCCTTTGATGATGCAGCAATTGGTATGGCCTTAATTTCCCCTGATGGGCAGTTTTTACAAGTCAATCGTTCCTTGTGTGAAATGGTAGGCTATAGCGAAGCCGAACTGTTAAGGCTGAATTCCCTAGAGATTACCCATCCCGATGACATTGAGACCAATTTAGCAGCTGCAACGCAAGTATTAAAAGAGAAACAACGCATCTATCAACTCAAACAACGCTATATTCATCAAAGCAGGTCTATTATTTGGATTCTCATCAGTGTCTCTTTAGTAAGAGACCAGAATCGCCAGCCTCTGTACTTTGTTGCTCAAATTCAGGATATTAGCGAACAACAAGCTGCACTGCGCGAACGCCAACAAATCGACAAAATGAAAGACGAGTTTATCTCCGTCGTCAGTCATGAACTTCGCACACCTTTAACAGCTATTCATGGCGCTTTGGGAATGCTAGGAACAGGAATTTTTGCAAAACGCCCAGAACGTGCCAAAGAAATGCTAACCATTGCCTTGAATAACTGCGATCGCTTAGTACGTCTAGTCAACGACATTCTTGACTTAGAACGTTTGGACTCTGGCAAAACTCAGTTGATGATGGAGACTTGCCAAATTAATACCTTAATGCAGCAAGCTGTAGACACCGTGCAAGTGATTGCTACCCAAGCCGCCATTAACCTAGAATTCACCCCCTTATTTGTCACCATTACGGCTGCACCCGATGCGATCGTGCAAACTCTCATCAACCTCCTCAGCAATGCCATTAAATTTTCTCCCGCCAACAGTACAGTTTGGCTCAATGCAGAGTTAGTAACTGAGGAATTAAACTTAAAACAGACAAAATTTCCTATGACTAGCCCTTATGTTCTCTTTTCTATTAAAGACCAAGGACGAGGTATTCCCACGGATAAATTAGAGACTATCTTTGGCAGATTTCAACAAGTTGATGTCTCCGATTCTCGTCAAAAAGGTGGAACAGGATTAGGTTTAGCAATCTGTAGAAGCATCGTCCAACAACATAGCGGACAGATTTGGGTAGAAAGCATTGTTGGGCAAGGTAGCACTTTTTATTTTACGTTGCCACTAAATCAGAGAAAATTAAGTAAACAAAATTAATTACATATAATTGCATCAGTTAAGAGTTGCCTGAATTTCAGTAATGAGTTTTATTTTGCCTCACAAGTTATGACGAAACGCGTTTTAATTGTTGATGACGAACCTGATATTCGTCGTATTATCCAAGTATCCTTAGAAGAAATGGCAGGATGGAAAGTCAGCACAGCTCAGTCGGGTAGTGACGCATTACTGACAGTAAAAACCGGACATTGGGATGCCATTCTTCTAGATATTTCTATGCCCGATATGAGTGGATTTGATGTCTGTCAGAAGCTGCAATCCGATCCCGCTACACAACTGATTCCCATAGTGTTGTTAACAGCAAAAGTACAACCGAGCGATCGCCGTCGTTTTGCCCAGATGGGTGTCGCTGGCGTGATTGCTAAACCTTTCAACCCCGTTACTATATCTAACGAGGTAGCCCAAACTTTAGGATGGGAATTGTTCTAAGGCAATACGCTTGGGTTAAGAAAATTAATTGATAAGTAACCACGCAAAATTAATTACAGTCATTGCGAGCGCAGCAAAGCAATCTCAACCCTTGCGATTGCTTCATTACGCTCCGCTCCATTCGCAATGACATTGTGTAATTAATTTTGTTTAACTACTTAACAAAACCAAAAAACTAGTTACTCAACAAAAAAACCGAACAATAATTTTGGAGGGGGTTTGGGGGACGCAACCGTCACCCAATCGGGGGTTTGGGGGAGAATCCCCCAATTGATCTGGCTTGTTTAATAAGTGACAAATCAATCACTAATGAGCTTAACCCAAGCCTATTGTTTTCTCAGGTACTTTTACTACTGCAATCAACAGGCGATCGCACTTTTGATTATTGAGCCAATTTACACAATCCAGTAGAAATTTACCCACATAAAATTATCGACTCATACCGGAATCATTAAGTAAGTTCGTGGAAATAAACCAAACCATGTTACGAAACGTAAATAAGCTTGAAACTCTTACCAATGAATAATTCCAGCCTCAGCCAGTTATTTTTAATTTTGCCAACCTAGTTATTTAATTTTTACAAAAACTTACAATAAAATCACAAAAATTCAGAGATATCTCCCTGATTATCTGCATAAATAGCAGCTTTAATGGAATTGTCAATTTCAATAGACAATCCAATGTTACAAACAAACCGTAAATTGAACCAATTATTTTTAGCTGCTGTATTTTTAGTATTAGTAGAAACACTGAGCAATCCAAAAGTTGAAGCAAAACCGATAAACAATCTTCAGCAATTACCCACATCAAGCGTTATTGCAGCCACACCAGCATGGCAAGAATTTTCTTCATCTGAAGGAAAATTTTCTGTGCTTTTTCCTAATGGCAAAGTAGAAGAGATATCTCAGCCTGAAAATTCTAATTCCTCAGGTATTAAATCTTTAAAAATGCACGGTGTTACTGGAGATAAAAATGCTTTTATTGTGGGATATGCAGACTTTAGCATTGATGTCAGCCAGGTAGCTCCGGGAGAATTAATCGATGCTTTTCTAGAAGGAATGTTACAAAATGAAAGCAAGTTATTGAGTCAAAAAAATATTCAGTTTGAAGAATATCCCGGTAAAGAAATTAAAGTCAAAGATGAAAAAAATGGCACGATTTATAACAGTCGCTTTTTTCTGGTTGGACAGAAAATATATTTTATGATGGTTGGTAGTATAGAAACTCCTGAAGTTAGCGATACGCAAAAATTCTTCAACTCTTTCCAGTTGATTAAGTAATGCCAATTTAAAAACAGAATGTAACAGATCAGAAGGGCACAGCAATGCTGTGCCCTTTGAATTATTGGCAAAACTGTCCAAACAGTATGGTAAACTGAAGTTTATGTTTGGAAGTTTTTTACCTACAGCCGTTGGGCAACTACAAGAACCTGCTGCGATCGCACTTGCTCAAAGTATTCAATCTCAGGCGATCGCCACTCCTCTGGCTACTCAACCAATCAATACTACCTATGTACATCAAGGTAGTGGTGGTGTACCAATTTTATTAATTCATGGCTTTGATAGTTCAGTTTTAGAATTCCGGCGACTACTCCCATTATTAGCCGCAGAAAATGAAACTTGGGCTGTGGATTTATTGGGTTTTGGTTTTACAGAAAGACTATCTGGAATTAACTATAGTCCCACTGCAATTAAAACTCATCTTTATTATTTTTGGAAAACCCTCATTAACCAACCTGTAATTTTGCTTGGTGCATCAATGGGGGGTGCAGCAGCAATTGACTTTACACTCACCTATCCTGAAGCGGTAAACAAACTAGTGTTAATGGATAGTGCAGGTTTGCAGGGTGGTTCACCATTAAGCAAATTCATGTTTCCCCCTTTGGATTACTTCGCCACAGAATTTTTGCGTAATCCCAAAGTGCGCGATCGCATTTCTCGCGCAGCTTATAAAGCTCAACAATTGGTAACCAATGATGGTGTAGATTGTGCCGCATTACACCTACAAATGCCAAACTGGAGTCAAGCTTTAATTGCTTTTACTAAAAGTGGTGGTTATCGCGCTTTTAGATTTAAAAAATTAGCCGAAATTCAGCAGTCTACACTAATTTTATGGGGTGACTCCGATAAAATTTTGGGTACTAAAGATGCTCAAAGATTTAAACGCGCAATTCCCCACAGTCAACTTTTATGGATACAAGATTGTGGGCATCTTCCTCACCTAGAACAACCACAAATCACCGCTAAAAACATTTTAGAATTTGGCCGCAATACCCCTGAATTTTAAAAACGTAGGATGCGTTAGCGTCAGCGTAACGCATCCCTATTTTGCCAGAGGTACTGCGTTACAGCTACGCCTCACACACCCTTTTATATAGAATTCACGGGAAGCATTATCAATCAAGCAACCACATCTGCGAAGAACTATCTTCTGGTTCATCTGGTTGTGCGATCGCTAATCTTTCTGATGATCTATGTGATTTTCTATAATAGTCTTGACCATGAGTCTGTTTTACTGGTTTATAAGTTTCTTGTTGTTGCTTTAAAGCATTACTTTGGGCTACAAGCTGCGAATTAGCTTCTACAAATTTTTCTTGTTCAGCTTTCAAAGAATTAATTTCTTCTATCAGCTTTGAGTTAGATTCTGCTAGATGTAAAGCAGCTTGTTTAGCTTCCTCAAGTTCTTTTGTGAGCTTTGTAGCTAATGCTTTTTGTTCAGATACAGCTGATTCTAAATCTGTAACTTGTTTTTGGAGGTTGGTTTCTGTGGCGTGAGATTTTTCCAGACTTTCTTTTAGCTCTTTAATAGTATTTTCTAAATCAGCCTTGGTGGGTGTGGAACGCCTAGCTGTAGTTGATGAATCAGGTGTCTGCGTTGATGTTTCTGCTGATTCGCTAACAGCTTCAGCAGTTACCTCAATCGCTGTTTCACCTTCAGACGGCGTAAATTTTTGTGCTTCTTCTTGTAATAAATCAGATAGACGTTTTTTAACCATTATTCCTCCAATCAAGCTGTAATTCATTAGCTACACGACGATAGTCTAACTGCGCTTCCAGTGCGTGTTTACCTCGCCATTGAGTAATCGCCACACCCTCAAGTGCTGCTCTCTCGTGCGCTTTATAGGCGCGGATAAAGGTTTTACAAGCGGGGATTCCTAATCGCGTGAGGGTGTTTTGCGCCTCAACTGCTTCCCCAACACTCCGCGGATCGACTTTGGTAAGCAGCACCCGATGGGGAACTCCCAAAGGAATGACAGCTTTTCTGACTGTCTCAATTAAGACGGTTAGATCCATTGGTGCTGGGGGTGTGGGTAAAACGAGATAATCTGCGATCGCTACTACCGTCGCCAATGCTTCAGAGTGCAGCGCCGGAGGCGTATCCACTATTACTAAATCGTAACCTGTTAGCTTTCTTAAATCACCTAAAAGTTGCGGATTTGTTTCTTGAGATAGATCAAACCCCATACCATTCTGATTGCGCCCAAACCACCAACTGGCAGAACCTTGAATATCTGCGTCAATCAGAATTACATTGTATTTTTGGGCAAAGTTTGCAGCCAGATTGACTGCGGTAGTCGTTTTACCGACACCTCCTTTACCGTTGAGTATAGCAATGATGTTTGGCACTTTTTAACTTCCGACGCTGCCATATAAGAATATACTGCTTTGTGCCTCCACTACTTATTTTGCTAACACTTGCTTACAATTCCCAGCAGCCAGCAATCTCTTTCGTCTTTTGCCAACACAAAAGGCAAATGACCAATGACTAAAGACGGTCTAAATGTAAAAATTTACAATCTCGACGCGTATCAGTTTAACTTTATTCTAATAGAATTTGGCAATTAATTAGTAGCAAATACTCATATCTTGCGAGGGATTTTTCCGCCCTCAATATTAGAAAAACTTGTAACAATAAAAGCCGAAACTTATCTCATCCTCGGAATTTTATATGACACTCACTTACAGCTTACCTGATGGGCCAAAACTACCGCGTTGGCAAAGGCTTTTCAAGTTTGTGACTCAACCAGTGCAATATTTAGAAGGTTTTGCCAAAATCTACGGTGATTCATTCACTGTTTGGAGTAAGGGTGCTAACCATCTAGTATATTTTAGCCATCCCCAAGCGATAGAGGAGATTTTTACTGCCGATCCGAGTTATTTTCAGACTGGTGGGGGGGACGGAATTTTAAGATTGTTGTTAGGTGATAATTCTGTAATTTTACTTGATGGCGATCGCCACCAACGCCAACGGCAGCTATTAACCCCGCCCTTTCATGGTGAAAGAATGCGGGCTTACGGCCAAGATATTCGTGAAATTGCTGAACAGATAAGTAACGAATGGCAGATTGGTAAGCCTTTCAATATCCGTAACTCCATGCAAGAAATTACCTTGCGCGTCATTTTACGAGTAGTGTTTGGTTTGGATGAAGGTGAGCGGTTTCAAGAACTGCGGCAATTGCTCAGTTCTTTGCTAGATTTTATCGGTTCTCCTGTGCTGTTTGCTTCCTTCTTGTTTAAATTTATGCGACAAGATTTAGGTGCATGGAGTCCTTGGGGTAGGATAATCCGCCAACTGCAAAAAATTGACCAATTAATTTATGCTTTGATTCAAGAACGCCGGGCTGAATCTAACCACAATCGTCAAGATATCCTCAGTTTGATGATGGCGGCTCGTTATGAAGACGGACAACCAATGTCAGATTTAGAATTACGTGATGAATTAATGACATTATTGGTTGCAGGGCATGAAACTACTGCTTCTGCATTAACATGGGCTTTTTATTGGATTGACCAATTACCAGAAGTGCAAGAAAAGTTACTACAAGAACTAGATACCCTTGGTGTCAATCCTGATGCGAGTAGCATTGCTAAGTTGCCTTATTTAACAGCAGTCTGTCAAGAAACATTGCGGATTTATCCAATTGTGATCAATGGTTTTCTGAGGGTGGCAAAATATCCAATTGAAATTATGGGTTACAAATTACCTGTAGGAACCTTCATTGTTCCCAGCATTTATTTAGCGCATCATCGCGAAGCAGTTTACCCAAATTCTGATCAATTTCGCCCAGAACGCTTTTTAGAAAGGCAATTTTCCCCATACGAATACTTACCTTTTGGTGGTGGTAATCGTCGCTGTATCGGGTTAGCATTTGCTCAATACGAAATGAAAATTGTTTTAGCAACAATTCTGTCACATTTTCAAGTTTCATTAGTAAATAAACGTCCTGTGTCTCCTGTACGCCGTGGCTTAACTCTTTCCACACCCCCAGGATTGCGAATGATTGCAAGACTTCAAGTAAAGCGTGGAAATAGTTTAATTACTAATTCGTAATTCGTAATTCGTAATTCGTAATTAAGACGTAGGATGCGTTCGCCAAGGCGAACGCATCATTCAATTAGAAAATTACAGAAAATCTTTCTTCTATAGGAATCCGATTTAATTTCCGAAAAAATCTCAGTATATGTAGTGGCGTGGCATGGCTAAAATGTGGCAATATAATTTTCTTGTGGGGTGGACATCTTGTCCGCCCAGGAGGGGTGAGACACCCATCCTACAAAAGTTTTTTCATGCACTATTTTAGTCTAGACAGTCCAGTAGCGTTACACTTCGTGATAACGCACCGTATTCGAGACTTTGGTGCGTTGCGCTGCGCGACAACACACCCTACATATAATTCAAAATTAAATATGAGTCTTATATAGACCTCAATACTTGTCGGTTAAGGGCAAAAGGCGAAGGGGAAAAGGGACAAGAAAAAACCTTTAACCCTTACCCTTTCACCTTTTCCCCAAACCAAATTAAGAGTTGACAATCCTTAACCGAGCAGTATTGATATAGACCCTAGTTTTTAGCTAATATTTTGCTCGCTTGCAAGGCGTTGATAATGTTCTTTATCGCGATATTTAATAGTTCTCATCGGTTGATTACCAACAATTGCTAAAGGCTCAACATTGCCAGTGACAACTGTACCAGCTGCGATAATTGCTCCATCTCCAATTGTCACGCCAGGAACAATGAGAACATTACCACCAATCCAAACATTACGACCAATAACTACTGGTTTATGAATATAAACATTATATTCATAGGGCAGTTCATTACTTTGATAATCATGATTTGCAGACAGGATAACAACGTTAAATCCGATTGTACTATTATCGCCAATTGTGATGCCACCACGACCATCTAATAAAACATCCGGGCCAATATAAACTTTATTCCCTAGAGAAACATTTTGTGGATGCTCAATTTTGATATCTCGCTTAAATCGCACATCTGCACCACAAAATTTTAATTGCGGCTTCAGTTGTTGATGCTTGTAACGCCTAATTTTATTTTCTAAGTATTCTCCCCACTTGACTAAACGGGGTACTAAATTTTGCTCTAATATTCGTTCTAATTTATTCGTTACTTTATTTTTTAACTGTTGCATAAACATTCGCAAGATTTAGGAAACCAGGCGGGTATTAAATTACCAGCCATATTTGTTAGGTTTCCCAAGAAAAGCCATTTTATCGCAAGTGAATTGAGTCTTACTACAAAGAGGTTAGGCACTAAGACTTGACAGGCAGCCAAGTGATGTAGCAAAATCCAATTCAAGTCCCTTTCGTCCCACGTTGTAAAGTGGATAGGAGGCTATGCATGATTGGCAATATTTCTTTAACTGCGATGGCTGCGCCAACTTCTCTGACGAACGCACTCTTCTAAATCAAGGTAATTACCGCATTTTTGAGCCAGAGTGGAAAGCTGAAATTCTGTACTGGTTTAGGCGAGAGGATGTATCTAAGGCGCAAAAAGAAGAATTTATCCAGGCTTTAATAAATTTTGATGATAATTGCGGCGATTTTTATCGTTACCGCGCCTACTTCTTGGCTGCTGAAGCTTTAGCTTACTTCCCGGAATGCAGTTTAGGGGATGCGATTGTTGCACAACTGCTGAAATGGAGTTATGGCTATTTTCGTCAGGATAAGCGAGATTGGCAAATAGTTCCAAAACCTCTAGTTAAAGCAGCTAGAAAAACTCTGGAATTAACCGATAAAAACCGTGTAGTTGCTGCCTTTGTGGATTTAGTTCATACTACTGAAAGTCGCACAATTATGCGCCTAGCAGCAGAGAAATTAGCACAATTCGATCCGGGTAATCAAAGTGCATTTGCAGCTTTGGCGCTACTACATTCGGTTCCAAATCAGGAGAAAATAGCTGTTAGCAGTGAAAGTGCGATCGCATCTGTAATTCAAATTATGGAGACAACGCCAAACAAGTATAATTGCTGGGAGGCGATCGCAACTTTAGGAAAAATCGCTGTCGGTAATCAAACTGCGTTCGTCAAAGACGTTGGCGCAGCCATCGCATCTCTCGTCAAATTCTTGCAAATCAACCAAGGCGATAGAATTTGTTTAGATGCAGCTAAAGTACTTTGGCAACTCGATCCCGGTAATGCTGCTGTAATCCAGGCTTTAATTTATCTTCTGGAAAATTCTGCGAGTATATCTCTCATAAATTCCGTAGCTGCATATGTGCTGGAAATCGATCCAGGTAACAAAGTTGCTATTAATGTTTTATGCGAGTTAGTAAAAAATCTAGGACAATCCCCAGCAGATCCAGAGTATGCCAAATATATTGCATGGGCAGCAACTAAGAAGTTGTTAGAAATCGACCCCAGTCATCAACTGGCAATTAACGCCTTAGTTCAACTGATTAAGACTGCTCAAAATCATTCTTATCTTAATATAGCAGTTAAGGATTTGGGAAGTCTGGGCGCTGGAAATCAAGCTGTTATTGCAAGTTTAATTGAATTGATTTTTGCCACTAACAATGATTACATATTATGCGATGCAGCTTGGAGCTTAGGTAGAATTGATCCTGGTAATCAAATAGCGATCACTACACTAATAGAAAAAATTGTCACAACTGAGGATGAGTCTATTTGTTGTATTGCTGCTGTCTATTTAGGAGAGTTAATTCCTGGGAATATACTAGTAATTAACACCTTATCTCGGCTTCTGGAAACTACTCAGAGTGAGTGGGTGCAGATGTATGCTAGCGAAAACCTGATAAAAATTGATCCTGCTAATCCAAAAACGATCGCTACTTTATGCCAGATAGCACAAAACAATCCGTATAAATATGCATCATTTTTAATTATTGCAGTTCATAATTTTGAACAACTTGATTGCAGTGACAAATTGGTGCGAGACAAACTCAACGAAGTTATCACTACTCTTATCCAATTCATTCAAACCTTTACGCAGGATGATGACAATAAGAACTGCTGCAATAATAACGCCACTACTCAGTTATGCTATGAATCTTATTTAATGGATATAGCTGATGTTTTGACAAAAATCCTCCGCAGCGAACATCTACCGCAAGTCATTACAGCTTTAAAAGGCTACCTCAGCCAACCGTTTGCTAAAAATAGTTCTTATCGCTACGATGCTGTATTTCATATTATCTGGCATTGTGCCAATAATCTAAACTATCCAGATTTCTACACAGCTTGGCACAAATGATGAGATAAAAACTAGCGCAGAGGTAAGCAGAATTATTCTGTTTTCCTCTGCTTTACAAAGCAATCTGTTCTCGCATCCGTTGTTCTAACAATTCCAATAAACTATCGACATCTTTACCAATTTGCTCAAAACAAGCTGGTGGTGGTGGTTCTGGCGCAAATTGAATTAACTTAATTTCACCTTTACCAATACCAATCATCACCACTTCTACTTCTGGTTGATGATTCTCAATAATTCCTATAATTTCTTGCAGTCGATTTTCAACCCGACTATTTAATTTCTCTACCTCATCTTTTGGACAATAAACAAAATGCGGTGCTGGCTGTAAATCAATACCAATAGTACCCTGACTGTTACCATTTTCTAACCACAGTCCCCAAAACAGCGCCGCCAATTCTGGTTGATTTGCTTTGACAAATCTCTCTAATTGACTACGCCATTTACTATCGCCTGATTCCGGTTGGGTACTACCAAAAAACATAAATAATTCGTAATTTGTAATTCGTAATTCGTAATTCTCCCCTCTCTGCTTGCAAAGAGGGGTTGGGGGTGAGGTTGACTTTATCTCAAACCAGATTGTACGCGCCAGAGGCTAGCGTAAACACCGTTTTGTTCTAGCAATTGCTCATGGGTTCCAGACTCTACTAATTTCCCATGTTCCATGACATAAATGCAATTAGCATTACGGATGGTAGAAAGACGATGTGCGATCGCAATTGTGGTTCTATTAACTGTAATCCGTTCGAGCGATCGCTGAATTGCGGCTTCTGTTTCATTATCTACCGCCGAGGTCGCTTCATCTAAAATCAAAATCGGGGGATTTTTTAACACTGCACGCGCGATCGCAATTCTCTGTCTTTGTCCACCAGATAATTTTTGTCCTCTCTCCCCGACGATTGTCTCATAACCTTGGGGCAGGTGCATAATAAAGTCGTGGGCTTCTGCTACCTTCGCCGCTGTGATAATTTCTTCCTCAGTCGCTGCAAAGCTACCGTAAGCAATATTCTCCGCTACTGTGCCATGAAACAAAAATACATCTTGACTGACTAAACCAATGCAGCGGCGTAAATCCCGCAAATTTAAATCTTGTAAGTCAATACCATCTAAGGTAATGTTGCCAGTTTTGATTTCATACAGCCGCAACAAAAGTTTAACTAAAGTACTTTTACCGGAACCCGTAGAACCGACAATCGCAATTGTCTGACCAGCCGGAATTTGCAAAGATAGATTTTTAACTACCGGGAATCTATCTTGATAGGCAAAAGTCACATTTTTAAATTCCACTTCACCACGCACTGTCTTTGCAGGTAAAGCCCTATCACCGGGGTGAATTGCTATGGGTGTATCCAATAAATCCATGACGCGATTAGTAGAAGCCATTGCCCGTTGATATTGGTCAAAAGTATCCCCTAATCTAGTTAAAGGCCACAACAAGCGTTGAATTAAAAATACCAACACGCTGTAAGTCCCCACAGACATCTTGCCTGCCACAGATGCCATACCGCCGTACAATAGTAATGCTGTAAAACCCACCAAAATCAGCATCCGAATTAGAGGTACGAAGGCAGCAGAAAGTTGAATTGCTTTAGCGTTACTTTGCCTGTAAGCGTCACTGTCTTGCTTTAAGCGGGAAGTTTCGTAATCTTCAGCGGTAAAACTTTTAATCGTCATAATCCCGCTTAAGTTATTCACCAAGCGCGCATTCAAGAAACCCACCTTTTCCCGCACATTGGCGTAACGTGGCGCAAGCAACCTTTGAAAAGCAAAGGAACCCCAGAGAATAAACGGCATCGGCGACATCGCCATCCACGCTACACTAGGGGCCAAAACAAAGAAAGCACCACCGATAATGACTACTGTTGTGGCAACTTGGATAATATCATTAGCCCCTACATCCAAAAACCGCTCTAGTTGGTTAATATCATCACTGAGAATGGACATTAAACCGCCAGTGCTGCGTTCTTCAAAATAAGCTAATTCCAAATCTTGCAAATGATTGTATGCATCTAGACGCAGATTATGCTGAATATTTTGCGCTAAATTACGCCAAATCCGAGCGTATGCGTACTCAAAAACCGATTCTAGTATCCAAATGATGGCAGTGAGCAGGGAGAGAATTAAAAATTGTCCAAAGACATCTTTTACCCCTAACTGAGCAATAATAGAATCCTGTTGCTTAACAACGACATCCACCGCTACCCCAATTAAAGCGGGTGGTGCTAAATCAAACAGCTTATTCAGGATGGAACAACCAATCGCCAGCCAAATTTGTTTACGATACTGATGCCCATAATCCAAAAGACGCTGGAGGGGATGCACAGAATGCCTACGCTTTCTTGATACCTGATGAGATTTAAATGCTGTAGCCACAATGAGTCTCAGTTGCGTGCAATTGATATTACCACGACATTTGAACCAGGCGATCGCAGAGCGTGGGAGATGAGGGAGATGAGGGAGATGAGGGAGATGAGGGAGAAATTTTTATTACCAATTACCAATTACCAATTACCAATGCCCCATGCCCAATGCCCCATGCCCATAAAAATATTTACTTGCGGAGATAATTAAGGAGATGAACAATTGAAGAATCAGCAATTTGCGAATTGGCAAACCACTGTTTTAGGTGTCTTTTTGGCAATCCTGGTGAGTATTGCATTTAATTCCTTTATTATTATTAACCCAGGTCAAGCTGGAGTAATTAGTATCTTGGGTAAAGCCAGAGATGGAGCCTTATTAGAAGGTATCCACCTTAAACCACCGTTTATTTCGGTAATAGATGTATATGATTTAACTGTACAAAAATTTGAAGTGCCGGCAGAGAGTTCTACTAAGGATTTGCAAAATCTATCGGCACGGTTTGCCATTAACTTTCGCCTCGATCCCACCCAGGTAGTAGAGGTGAGACGTAAACAAGGCACCTTAGCCAATATTGTCTCCAAAATCATTGCCCCGCAAACCCAAGAAGCCTTTAAAATTGCTGCTGCTCGCAGAACCGTAGAAGAAGCAATCACCAAACGCAGCGAATTAAAGGAAGACTTTGACAATGCATTAGGCGATCGCCTAGATAAATATGGGATAATTGTATTAGATACTAGTGTAGTTGACTTGACTTTTTCGCCCGAATTTGCGCGAGCAGTCGAAGAAAAGCAAATCGCTGAACAACGGGCGCAAAGAGCCGTTTATGTAGCGAGAGAAGCTGAACAGGAAGCACAAGCTGAAGTTAATCGTGCTAAAGGTAAAGCAGAAGCGCAAAGATTGTTGGCAGAAACGCTCAAAGCCCAAGGTGGACAGTTAGTTTTGCAAAAGGAAGCGATTGAAGCATGGAAAGCTGGCGGCGCTCAAATGCCCAACGTCTTAGTGATGGGTAACGACGCAAAAAATAGTGTACCCTTTATTTTCAACTTAGGTAATACTCAAAGTCAGCCCTAATTTGGATAAATCATTTTAGTATAGTAGGAAATTACCACCTCAAATCCAAATAATCACCAAAAACCTCCATCAACCATATTCATGTCAACTCCTAATCACCCCAATCTCACGGCTGAAGACGCAAGAAAAATTCTCAACAAGTTTAACTGTTTAGATATTGCACCAATCCTCAAGCCATCAGAAAAAGCTTCAGTGCGGCGGGCTTTAATTCTCATAACTAGCCTTTCTGATTACCAAATTTTGGGTATTTGTGCGGATACAGCCGAATCAGGAAAGCTGTCCATGAAAACTTATTCCCAGGCTTTTGGTTATGAAGCACCGAGTAATTTACCTGACATTGAAGGGCCAGTTTATATTAAATTAAACGGCAAAAATGGCTTGTGTTATATCGATTCCTACGCTGGTCATCATCGTGGTGTATTAGTCTCTTGTCAGTCATACAATACTGAGGGCATCAACGAAATGTATGGACATTTACCCCTCGATTTATTTGTCTAAATTTCAGCCAGGTAGGTAAAGTAATTGCTTTATCTACCTGGCTGACAAATGACAAATTAGCCAGGATAAATAACTAAGTTTTATGAGCATTATTACACTACAATCTGTTAAAAAAGACTTTGGTATTAAGGAAATATTAAAAGATGCCAGCTTTAGTTTAGATGCTACTGATAAAGTTGGATTAATTGGTACTAACGGTTCGGGTAAATCCACTTTATTAAAAATGATTGCTGGGCTAGAACCAATAGATAGCGGACAAATTTTAGTTAGCTCTGGTTCTAAGGTGATTTACTTACCACAGCAACCAGATTTAGATGAGAAGCGTACAGTTCTGGAGCAGATTTTTGCTGATAGTGGCGAACACATGGCTTTGGTGCGTGAGTATGAAGAACTCTCCGATAAACTAGCGCACTACCCCGAAGATAGTCAGCTGATGTCGCGCCTATCGGTGGTAATGCAAAAAATGGATGCAACTGGTGCTTGGGAATTAGAAACCAACGCCAAAATTATCTTGACAAAGTTAGGTATTTCCGACTTTGATACCCGCATTGGTACATTATCTGGTGGCTATCGCAAGCGGATTGCTTTAGCAACAGCCTTGCTATCCGAACCAGATGTATTGTTGATGGATGAGCCAACCAACCATCTCGATGCGCTATCTGTAGAGTGGTTACAAAGTTATTTAAATCGCTATCGTGGTGCATTATTTTTAATTACTCACGATCGCTACTTTTTGGATCGTGTCACCAATCGCATTATTGAAATCGATAGAGGTGATATTTACACCTACACAGGTAACTATTCATATTACCTGGAAAAGAAAGCTTTAGCGGAAGAATCTGCCATTAGTAGCCAACGTAAACACCAAGGTGTATTGCGGCGCGAATTAGAATGGCTCAAACGCGGCCCCAAAGCCCGCAGCACCAAACAAAAAGCCAGAATTGATCGCATTCAAGCTATGCGAGAAACTGAGTTTAAACAAACTCAGGGTAAAGTTGATATTTCTACAGTTAGTAGAAGGATTGGCAAAAAAGTTATTGCCATTAATAATGTTTCTAAAGCCTATAATGGACGCACCTTAATTAAAGATTTTACCTACGAATTTAGTCCCGAAGACCGGATTGGGATTATTGGTGGTAACGGCGCAGGTAAATCAACATTAATGGATATGATTACCGGACGAGCGCAGCCAGATGCAGGTAATGTAGAGATTGGTTCTACAATTCATATCGGTTATTTTGACCAACATTCGGAAGAATTGCTCACAGCTTTAAACGAAAATCAGCGTGTGATTGACTATATTAAAGAAGAAGGTGAATTTATCTCTATTGCTGATGGGACTAAAATCACAGCTTCTCAAATGCTAGAGCGATTTTTATTTCCTGGTAATCAGCAATATGCGCCAATTCATAAACTATCTGGTGGTGAAAAACGGCGGTTATTTCTGTTGCGCTTACTGATGAGCGCACCCAACGTTTTAATTTTAGATGAACCGACTAATGATTTAGATGTGCAAACCTTAGCGGTACTAGAAGACTATTTAGAAGATTTCACAGGCTGTGTAATTGTAGTTTCGCATGATCGCTACTTCTTAGACAGAACTATCGACACAATTTTTTCCTTTGAAGAAGGCGGAACTCTTAGACAATATCCTGGTAATTATTCAGTTTACCTTGACTATAAAAAAGCCGAGGAAGCCGCACAACAAGAAGCTGCTAGTAAAGAGAAATCCAGCAAGGTGAAGGTAGAAAAACCTGCATCTCAGCCAAAAAATTCCGAATCTAAAAAGCGACGCAGGATGTCAAATTGGCAAAGGAAAGAATTTGAACAGCTGGAAGATAAAATTACTCAGTTAGAAACTGAGAAAGCTGAAGCGGAGAAAGCTTTATTAAATGTGCCGGCGGGAAATTATAGCCAGGTACAAAAATTGTACGAGCAAGTGGAAACGCTCAAGCAAGCGATTGACAAAGCGACTGAAAGGTGGATGGAATTAGCTGAGATGGATGCTTAAATTAATTGGCTTGTGCAACGAATTAATTTAGTGTTTGATTACCACTGTTAAAGAATTATTAGTGTTATTGCTTATCCAATAATTCCATGATTCTTCCTAAAAAACTCTTTATGCTGATTCCAGGCTGCTGTTAACCTTGCATTCGCTACAGGAGGGTACTCAATCAGGCTTAATACAGTATGAGTATCCCGTTGCGATAAAATAATCACTCGTTCATATTTTCGCATCTTTTTTGCTTCTTTCAAGCTTAGTTTAATCATAAACTGATTTAATGTATTACTAAATAATTATAATGCTCATAAAATAGCAGATTCATAGGGTCAATATCAAAGTTATCTCTAATATCTATCTAAAGAATATGTTAAATACTTATACTCACAATCTCCGTGACTCTGCTATCCATTTTTTAGAACAAACTCCAGAGTATAGGCTACAAATTCTCCGAGAATTAGGTATTGCACGGTATGAATTTTTAACTCAACTGCACCTCAATGAAGCAAATATAAACTGTATTATCAGATTTTTAGTCAATCCCAGCCAATTAAAATTTCCTAATTTAATCGGTGCCGATTTATCTAATTTAAATTTAGCAGCAGTTAATTTTATTCGGGGTAATTTATCAGGCGCAAATTTGCAAAATACCATTTTAGTAAATGCAGACCTATTATTCGTAAATTTCACCCAAGCTAATTTAAGAAATGCAGACTTAAGCGGTGCAACCCTCAACCAGACTATCTGGTTAGATACACTAGTAGATGAATGTCAGTTGGGGAATGGGACTGGTTTATCACCGCAACAACGTAAAGATTTACAACTGCGTGGTGCTAGATTTAATGCTTCGGCAGATGATAATTAAACGTAAAAATAAAAATTATCAGATTCTCTCGTTAATATTCACTTGGATTAATTCATGCATAATGAAATTAAATTGCCTAAAAAATTAATGTTGTTGGGTGCAGGAGAGTTGGGCAAGGAGTTTGTAATTGCGGCTCAACGACTCGGTAATTATGTAATTGCTGTGGATCGTTACCCTAATGCACCGGCAATGCAAGTTGCTGATTGCTCAGAAGTGATTTCTATGTTGAGTGGTGATGATTTAGAAGCTATCGTCAGCAAGCATCAACCTGATTTAATTATCCCAGAAATTGAAGCGATCAGAACTGAGAAACTCGTAGAATTTGAGCAACGCGGGATAATAGTTATTCCGACTGCGGCGGCGACTAACTACACAATGAATCGTGACCGAATTAGAGACTTAGCCAATGAACGATTAAATATTAGAACTGCTAGATATGGTTATGCAAATTCTCTAGAAGAGTTGAAAGTAGCTGCTGATTTAATTGGGTTTCCGAATGTGCTAAAACCTGTGATGTCATCATCAGGAAAAGGGCAATCTGTAGTTCAAAATAAAGATGAAGTTGAGCAGGCTTGGAATTATGCGATCGCAAATTCTCGCGGTGATACTCAAAAGGTAATTGTAGAAGAATTTATTAACTTTGAAATAGAGATAACTTTACTGACTATTAAACAGTGGAATGCGCCTACTATTTATTGTGAGCCTATTGGTCATCGCCAAGAAAGAGGAGATTATCAAGAATCTTGGCAACCAGCCGGAATCTCTGAAGATCAAATTTTAAAAGCTCAAGAAATTGCCAAAAAAGTTACCGATGCGTTAGGAGGAGCCGGGATTTTTGGGGTTGAGTTTTTTATTACTAAAAATGAAGTGATTTTTTCAGAACTTTCTCCCCGTCCCCATGACACAGGTATGGTGACTTTAATATCGCAAAATCTCAATGAGTTTGAATTACATTTACGGGCTGTTTTAGGCTTACCAATTCCCAATATAGAACAATTTGGCCCTTCAGCTAGTGCGGTAATTTTAGCGTCCGAAAAATCAGATTCTATTACCTATATAGGTGTGGCGGATGCATTAGCCCAAAAAGATGTAGATATTAAACTATTTGGTAAACCTAGTTCCCATCCTTATCGGCGTATGGGAGTAGCTTTGGCTAAAGGTGTAAATGTGGAAGAAGCCAGAGAAAAAGCTACAAGAGCAGCTAGTAAAGTTAAATTAGTCTGATAATTTTCTCTAAACCGTTACGCATTGAAGTTGCATAGTTACTCATCAGGATTGTCAAAAGTTGTAGAGACGCGATGAATCGCGTCTCTACTGTTTATACTTGACAACCCTAACGCCAGAATATTTGGTCTAGGCGCGTATCAGCTTAAATCTGCTTTATGGGCTACCTGTATATTCTAGGTTGCCATCAATGTTTTCAATTCCATCCAAAACTAGAGAACTTTCGTTCCATAAACCATCCATTCTGCGGCAAGTGGCGGATAGTACATCTCCATCAATAGAGATATTCATCGCACTTAACTGAAAACTACTACGTGCGTAAGGATCAGTTACTTCTAGAATGCCATCAATGTTTTCAATTCCCCTTAAGGATAGTGAGGTTTCGTTCCAAGAACCATCGCGTCTTTGACAAGTCGCTGATATTACATCTCCGTCAATAGAGATGTTTTCGCAAGTGTATTGATAACTGCTACCCATAGCTTATGTGTTTTTTCTAGTTTAAATCCCGTAGAAGTTGTATGATATTCAACTTACAAGAGGTATGTACTACAAAAGCGTTTTTAGGATATATCGCCTATATTCCTGATAAATGAGGTTTAATGCGATATATCTATATGTCATTTAAGACACATTGCTTTTGTTAGTAGTAGATATTACTTCTAACTTTTACAAACCATCGATTTACTTAAGTTTTTTTTAATACTTATTTTTTTAACGTGGAAAAAGTAAAAAATATATCAGCATAATAAACATAAAAGCAGGATAAACACTTAGCTAATGGCTGTGTTTATCCTCATTACGGTTCGATTAAGAATTTTGCGTCATGATTGTGGGTTGTAGAGACGCGATTAATCGCGTCTTTGTAGATTCATCGCGTCTCTACAAGATTTAAATTCTACAACCCGACTATTTGCTAGAAGTTGACGCTGGTAGGATCATTACCAGTGGCCACGGGGTTAGGCTGATTGAGGTAATTGTAGACAAGTTGGGAAACTTGGCGAATAAAGTCTCTTCCCCTAGTATCTTTATAGGGACGCTTCACAAAAATTGCTGCTAGGTAACGCTTACCATTTGGCATGGTGATAAATCCTGCATCGCCAATGAGAAAGCCGATATCTCCAGTTTTGTTGGCGATAACTGCGCCTTTACCTAAACCTGCAGGAAGCAGAGTATGCACGGTGGTATGACGCAGAATATCTAAAGCTTGTTCTTTGCTACCGGGAGAAACTAGCTTGTTATTGACTAACAAAGCTAAGACTCTGGCCATGTCTTGAGAACTGGTAGTGTTGGTTCCTCGCAAGTCAGCTAACAGATGGCGAATTACAGTGTCTTTCAATCCCCAGCTACGGAAACGCTGATTGAGTTTCGCAGCGCCACCCAAGCGGTCAATAATCATATTAGTGGCGGTATTGTCACTAATAGTCACCATTTTGGTGATTGTTTCTAAAGCTGTGTACTTTTTACCAACACGTTCATACTGCATATCTCCCGAACCGTTGGTGACTAAATCGCCGCGCATAGTCAGCTTTTCATCTAGCCTGACTTTACCAGCATCTAAATCTTGGAAAAAGGCAATGAGAATCGGCAGTTTAATTGTACTAGCTGCGGGAAAAACGCGATCGCCTTTAATATCCAAATAATTGCCAGTATCCAAATCGAGGAAAAACATCCCGGTGGTGAGGAAACTGTAGCGACTCATCAAGGCTTGAATTTGCGGTTCTAAAGCCTTCATTGATGAATTTAAAGGGACTACACCCGCAAACAAATTTCTATTAGTAACTATAGGTTGCTCTGGAGTAATTACTGGTGGAATACTGGGTTGAGTAATAGCGACTCTCGTGAGTTGGGGTAACTGTACAGACCAATGATTTGGGGATTTTTCTTGTAGCAGGACTTGGGCTGGATCTATGGTGTAACCGGGCGCTAAAGTAATCAGGATGCGGGTACTATTAGGGCCAAACTGTCCAATTTGAATTTGTTGCGTGACTGGGCCTATCTTTTGAGTCACCTGGGGATAATTCAGGTTAACGCCTGGTAAGTCGATAGCTAAACTGGTAGAAGTCAAAAGTTGGACTCGTGGTTGTACAGTCTCATCTGTAGTAAAGTCAAGATGATTGCGGTTGCTATCAAAATGCCAATTAGCTACTGTCGCCGCTTTCACTGTTGCACCTAACAAACAGGTACTTAAAAAGCTGGCTAATACCCAGCTTGCTTTGACAATATTGTGTTTGTGTGTGAGTCGCATTAATTAAAACTTTCTGTGTAATGAAGATTGAGAAATTAACAATTAGTAGTGGTTACAAAAATACAAATCTGACAAATCGTCAGAATTATATACTGCCGCGATAACTTTACAACTAGCGATCGCAATTTCCGGAAAGTTCTAACTCAATCTTTCAAAAATCACAACCTTAAATCTACGGCAATTCGGTGAGCACAAGCAAAACCCGAAAATGCTACTGCATTCAACCCCTGACCAGGAAAGGTACTATCCCCTACACAATACAATCCAGGGATAGCGGTGCGATTAAATGGCATACTCAATAATCCGCGCAACTTCCGCCGAGGAATTGGCCCGTAAGTCCCATCTTCTCGTCCCAAAAAGCGGCGATGGGTGCGGGGTGTTCCTACTTCCAAATAATCCATTCCCGCATCTAAACCAGGAAAAATTTGCTCTAAGCGGTCAATAATTCGCCAGGCTGCTGCTTCTTTCCGTTTCTCATATTCCTGCTCAGTTAAACCTTGCCAATTATCTATCCAATCTGGTGTAAAAGCATGAATGATGTGATATCCTGCTGGTGCTAAAGCAGGGTCAAGTAAGGTAGGAATGGAAACAAAAATAGTACCTTGTGCTTTGGTCATATCCTGCCAATTTTCTAGCAAAATATGATGACATTCCGTCCCTGGTGGCAGAACTGACTGCTTAACCCCCATATGTAAACTGAAAAAACTGGGTGATTTCTGATATAGTTGTTGCCAGTTTTTCTCATTACGTGGCATTTCCTCTACAGGTAGTAATTTTTCAAAAGTGTCCCAGCGTGTAGCATTAGAAACTATGCGTTTTCCCCGATAGATTTGACCATTAACCAATTCCACACCAACAGCCTTTCCGCGTTCGGTGAGAATTCTTTTAACTTTAGCTTGATACTGAATTTTTCCCCCAGTTTTCTCTAAACCTGTGGCTAATGCTTGAGCAATCTTTCCTACTCCCCCTTTGGGGTAGTTAACTCCGCCATAGTGTCGATCAGAAAAGACCATTCCTGCATTAATCATGGGTGTCATATTGGCTGGAACCACCGACCAGCAATAACATTCCATATCAATAAATCTTAATAATTCTGGGTCTTTAATGTAGCGGCGTGCGATATCTCCGGCATTTTGGGGCAAATATTTGACTAAACCCAGACAAGCTAAAGGATGTTTCAAAAACGTCCGTAACAAATACCGAGGTTCTTCTAATGACAGCAAATCCATGCTGTTGAGACAGTTAAATACTCTCCAGCATTCGTCATAAAAACGACGAATCCCCTTCGTTTCATGAGGAAAATAAGCAGTAAGATTTTGCAAATATTTTTCATAAACACGGTCAACTTTCAAGTCTAAACCGTTGGGTAAGTGGTAATGAATCTGCACCGGATCGGCAATTGTCTCTACACTGACATTTACAGCATTAAGGGCGCGCGTAAGTAAATTTGTAGTGCCATTTTGCCCCATCCCAAAAATCATTGAAGCTCCCACATCAAAGTGATAGCCTTGACGTTCAAAATAGCCAGCACTACCACCAGGAATGAGATAACTTTCTAGTACCAGTACTTTAGCTCGTTTTGCTGCTAGCTGGGTTGCTGTCACCAAGCCACCAATACCAGAGCCAATGATAATTACATCAAACAAAGAATTACGGGTCATAAACAATTAAAAATGCACAATTAGTCTTGAAAAATTTTTCCAGTCGTTTTCGCACTAAAATAAGTTTGAATTTCAACAGGCTACGAGAACGCAAAATTCAAAAATCTCATCTATGCAATTCGTCATTACCATTGAATAGTTAGATATTCCACATAATCCCTTGAAAAAATGTAGCAGATATTACTTTTCACAGAAAAGATAATACTTAACTACTTTGATCAACTGCGATCGCCAACTAAAAAAATATCCCAATGTTGCCAATATAGAAAGCTTTCGCACCAACAAATATCTTAATTTACGTTCCCAATTTGCGAACCTTTTATAAATTGCGATCGCATCTGTTCTCAGTACACAGCATTGTCCCTTACAGCAGAGTCAATTTATAGAGTAAAACCACAATTGCTGGTGAAAACGGAAGCTAGCGCGTTCCTCCGCCCAAAAAAAGAGGGACGAGCCGCTACTGCTGGCTAATCCCGTCTGCCGATCCTTAAAGAGAGGAGAACACTAGATAACAATATAACCTTGGTTGAGAATACCTGTCAACTACTAATGCAATTTATTATCAATAAGCTAGAGGTTGTTGATTTTTCCCAATCCCCATTACCCCTTATCCCCAGAGGGGGCCCCGAGTTCCCCAATCCCCATTACCCCTTATCCCCAGAGGGGGCCCCGAGTTCCCCAGTCCCCAGTCCCAAATCTAAAATTGTATTAGCTGTCAGTCGGAGACGCGACAGAGTATTATGATGTTTCAGTTCTTATATAGTAAAGAGTCGCCTTTTCCTGGCTATGACGGTACAACTGCGCGTTTATGTTCCACCCCATCCTCTAATTAAGCACTGGCTAGCAGTAGCCCGTGATGCGGCTACACCTTCGGTACTATTTCGCAGTGCAATGGTAGAGTTGGGAAGATGGCTAACTTATGAAGCAGCACGAGAGTGGTTGCCGACTCTAGAGACAACTGTGCAAAGTCCTTTAGATACAACTGCGGCCACTTTCATCGATCCACAAGTACCTGTGGCAGTAGTGCCGATTTTACGAGCAGGTTTAGGATTATTAGAAGGGGCACAAACCTTGCTACCCTTGGCTTCGATTTATCATCTTGGCTTAGTGCGAAACGAGGAAACATTACAACCTTCCTGTTACCTAAACAAATTACCAGAAAAGTTTGACCCTCAAACAAGGGTGTTAATTACCGATCCGATGTTGGCAACCGGAGGATCAATGATGGCAGCCATGTCAGAATTGATACAACGAGGTGTTGATCCAGCCTTGATCAGGATTGTTTGTGTAGTAGCAGCTCCGCCAGCTTTACAAAAACTGAGTGTGGCTTATCCTAGTTTAAATATTTACACTGCGACTATAGATGAGAGCGTCAACGAGCAGGGATTTATTGTACCAGGATTAGGAGATGCAGGCGATCGCACCTTTGGGACTTAAGCTAGTATGCAGCTAGGGTAGGAAAATAAATTAACTGGTGTAAAAGTCACGAAGTTTCTTCAAGGCGGTTAAGAATATGAGTCAGCGTGATGGTTTTGTAGGTGGTTTTTTCGCAGGCGCGCTTTTTGGTAGCGTTGTGGGTGGGGTTCTGGGAGCCTTGATTGCTACCCGTCAAGATCCAGAACTACTAGCCGAAGATGAAGCAGGACAGACGAATAACTCCGAGGAAGCTAAAAGAATACCTGGGAAACGTCGTCAGATGAAAGCTTCTGAAACAGACGGGCTAGAAATGGAAACAGCCAGGCGATCGCTAGAAGACAAAATTGCCCAGCTCAATGCCACAATAGATGAAGTACGAAAGCAGCTGGGAAATGTCAATGGCACTGCACCACAAACCATGAGCGATCGCTCTTTTACCAAAGATTCTTGACAACCTCAGGGACTTCCAAGGAATCAATTACTCAATTCCAGCATCGAAATATAATTATCAGATTTCTGTTCCCCCTGCTTTCTCTGCTCGCCAAAGCAATTGATTATTTTTTGCTTTGGAAGTCCCTAATCATACAATCAGTCTGCCAAACTCTGCTATACAGACGGCATGACACAGACTAAATTAAAATTTATGGTAATACCTTGTTCGCTTAGTAGGAAACTAAACCATCCATGAATCTACTGATTGCTACACTGGCTACTTTCATTCATATTTACACTGTTTTACTCATTGTTCGGGTTCTGCTGACCTGGTTCCCCAATATTGACTTTTATAGTCAGCCTTTTGCGGCCTTAGCCCAGATTACAGACCCCTATCTCAACCTCTTCCGCTCAATTATTCCCCCACTGGGCGGTATGGATTTTTCTCCCATCCTCGCTTTCTTAGTACTACAATTAGTTGGCGACTGGCTGCTTCCTACTTTGCAGAGATTCATTTATACAGCGTATTAAAACAAATCAAGTACACCAGTAGGGGCATAACTAACATGTTGTGACCCTACTATTACCCTTCGGGAAGCCGCTTCGCGTCTACATGTAGGAATGATTTCAGAAATTAAACGCAAAACTCTACCAGAGAGAGCGCGAGTAGTAGGGTTAGGGAACGAACAAGGGTTATTGCATTTCCTAACAAAATCACCTTGGGAAATAGATATTTCAACGCTTCAAAACTTCTAACTTTTGGAAACAGCTTTCTATACCATGCCCAGTAATCATCTATGAATTTTATAGTTTCTGCAGGCTCTCTTCACGAAAACATAGACCAATCAAGAGTTTACGACACTTTACCCTATTATTTTCTCATCAGAGTGATGGAAGAGCGATAAGCAGTCACACAACAAAGAGTCAAGGACGAGCCAAGGGGGCAAGATAGCGAAATTGCTCACAGAGTTTATGGATTCCTACGCAACATCCAGGAACAGTATAGGCGAAAAGGCTGACTGTACAAGGGATAGAAGGGCGAACAAAAAAAATGAAACTTTTCCCGAAAAAAAGTTGACAAACGGAAGTAGGCTCGATATATTAGATAAGTGCCTGAGAGCGGAGCGCGAAAAGCGGCGCTGGTAGGGACACCGAACCTTGAAAATCATATAGTTTGAAAGCCAGTATATAACATATACCCTGCGTCAGTAAAGAGAATTACCGGACTGAGGTATAAATCAGTCGATTAAGAGCTAAACGAACTTTATCTACAAAATGGAGAGTTTGATCCTGGCTCAGGATGAACGCTGGCGGTATGCTTAACACATGCAAGTCGAACGGTCTCTTCGGAGATAGTGGCGGACGGGTGAGTAACGCGTGAGAATCTAGCTCTAGGTCGGGGACAACCACTGGAAACGGTGGCTAATACCGGATGTGCCGGAAGGTGAAAGATTTATTGCCTAGAGATGAGCTCGCGTCTGATTAGCTAGTAGGTGTGGTAAGAGCGCACCTAGGCGACGATCAGTAGCTGGTCTGAGAGGATGATCAGCCACACTGGGACTGAGACACGGCCCAGACTCCTACGGGAGGCAGCAGTGGGGAATTTTCCGCAATGGGCGAAAGCCTGACGGAGCAATACCGCGTGAGGGAGGAAGGCTCTTGGGTTGTAAACCTCTTTTCTCAAGGAAGAAAAAAATGACGGTACTTGAGGAATAAGCATCGGCTAACTCCGTGCCAGCAGCCGCGGTAATACGGAGGATGCAAGCGTTATCCGGAATGATTGGGCGTAAAGCGTCCGCAGGTGGCAATGTAAGTCTGCTGTTAAAGAGTGAGGCTCAACCTCATAAGAGCAGTGGAAACTACATAGCTAGAGTGCGTTCGGGGCAGAGGGAATTCCTGGTGTAGCGGTGAAATGCGTAGAGATCAGGAAGAACACCGGTGGCGAAAGCGCTCTGCTAGGCCGCAACTGACACTGAGGGACGAAAGCTAGGGGAGCGAATGGGATTAGATACCCCAGTAGTCCTAGCCGTAAACGATGGATACTAGGCGTGGCTTGTATCGACCCGAGCCGTGCCGGAGCTAACGCGTTAAGTATCCCGCCTGGGGAGTACGCACGCAAGTGTGAAACTCAAAGGAATTGACGGGGGCCCGCACAAGCGGTGGAGTATGTGGTTTAATTCGATGCAACGCGAAGAACCTTACCAAGACTTGACATGTCGCGAATCCTCTTGAAAGGGAGGAGTGCCTTCGGGAGCGCGAACACAGGTGGTGCATGGCTGTCGTCAGCTCGTGTCGTGAGATGTTGGGTTAAGTCCCGCAACGAGCGCAACCCTCGTTTTTAGTTGCCAGCATTAAGTTGGGCACTCTAGAGAGACTGCCGGTGACAAACCGGAGGAAGGTGGGGATGACGTCAAGTCAGCATGCCCCTTACGTCTTGGGCTACACACGTACTACAATGCTACGGACAAAGGGCAGCGAGCTAGCGATAGCAAGCAAATCTCATAAACCGTGGCTCAGTTCAGATCGCAGGCTGCAACTCGCCTGCGTGAAGGAGGAATCGCTAGTAATTGCAGGTCAGCATACTGCAGTGAATTCGTTCCCGGGCCTTGTACACACCGCCCGTCACACCATGGAAGCTGGCAACGCCCGAAGTCATTACTCCAACCATTCGTGGGGGAGGATGCCGAAGGCAGTGCTGGTGACTGGGGTGAAGTCGTAACAAGGTAGCCGTACCGGAAGGTGTGGCTGGATCACCTCCTTTTAGGGAGACCTACCCAACTTTGAAATCAATTGCAAACAGTCAATAGAGACAAAGATGGTCTACTCTAGGTCGGTCGCAGGTATAGTGAAGGCTTTCAAACTATAGAGAGGTTCTCAATTATGGGCTATTAGCTCAGGTGGTTAGAGCGCACCCCTGATAAGGGTGAGGTCCCTGGTTCGAGTCCAGGATGGCCCACCTGAACAAGTAAAAAGAGCAAAGTAAAAAGTAAAAAGAAAGTGTAAATTCTTTTGAATTTTTCCTTTAAACTTTTACCTTGTGGATGGGGGTTTAGCTCAGTTGGTAGAGCGCCTGCTTTGCAAGCAGGATGTCAGCGGTTCGAGTCCGCTAACCTCCACATGATATCTGTTGTGACAGCAGCAAAAGTGAATATATCACAGGTAAAAATTAGCCAAAAGTGATAGAGTGAGTAGTTTTTGTGTTCATAGCAGAGAATGTGGTAAGATAAGAGATTGTGGGTAAATTCAGCAATTGACGTCAAAAAGAGTCAAACTGCTGGAAATAGTCCAGCCAGAACCTTGAAAACTGCATAGTAACGCGAAAAATAGCAGGCAGACGAAATTTCAAGTAATGAGTGCTGAGTGCTGAGTGCTAAGTGTAAAACACAAAGGCTCCCATGAAAGTAGTCAGGAAAGAGAAAGAGTTTGCAGATGTGAAACCAAATGTATTGTGGTCAAGCTAATAAGGGCTGATGGTGGATACCTAGGCACACAGAGGCGAAGAAGGACGTGGTTACCGACGAAATGCTCCGGGGAGTTGGAAGCAGACTATGAGCCGGAGGTATCCGAATGGGGCAACCCTATGTACTACCTGCTGAATATATAGGCAGGAAAGAGCCAACCCAGCGAATTGAAACATCTTAGTAGCTGGAGGAAGAGAAATCAATTAAGAGATTCCCTCAGTAGTGGTGAGCGAAAGGGGAAAAGCCTAAACCAGTTGGTTTACTGACTGGGGTAGTGGGACAGCGATATCGAATCTAGAGGTTAGACGAAGCAGCTAAATACTGCACCAAAGAAGGTGAAAGTCCTGTAGTCAAAAGCTGAAGGATAGTAGCTGAATCCCGAGTAGCATGGGGCACGAGGAATCCCATGTGAATCAGCGAGGACCACCTCGTAAGGCTAAATACTACTGTGTGACCGATAGTGAACCAGTACCGCGAGGGAAAGGTGAAAAGAACCCCGGGAGGGGAGTGAAATAGAACATGAAACCATCAGCTTACAAGCAGTGGGAGTCCGATTCAACGGATGACCGCGTGCCTGTTGAAGAATGAGCCGGCGACTTATAGGCACTGGTAGGTTAAAGCGAGAATGCTGGAGCCAAAGGGAAACCGAGTCTGAAAAGGGCGATAATCAGTGTTTATAGACCCGAACCCTGGTGATCTAACCATGTCCAGGATGAAGCTTGGGTAACACCAAGTGGAGGTCCGAACCGACCGATGTTGAAAAATCGGCGGATGAGGTGTGGTTAGGGGTGAAATGCCAATCGAACCAGGAGCTAGCTGGTTCTCCCCGAAATGTGTTTAGGCGCAGCGGTAATGATTATATTTGGGGGGTAAAGCACTGTTTCGGTGCGGGCTGGGAGACCGGTACCAAATCGAGACAAACTCAGAATACCCAAAGCACACATTGCCAGTGAGACAGTGGGGGATAAGCTTCATTGTCAAGAGGGAAACAGCCCAGACCACCAGCTAAGGTCCCCAAATCATCGCTAAGTGAGAAAGGAGGTGAGAGTGCATAGACAACTAGGAGGTTTGCCTAGAAGCAGCCACCCTTGAAAGAGTGCGTAATAGCTCACTAGTCAAGCGCTCTTGCGCCGAAAATGAACGGGGCTAAGCGATGTACCGAAGCTGTGGGATTTGTTGAAAAATAAATCGGTAGGGGAGCGTTCCGTGGTAGGGAGAAGCAGTAGCGGCAAGCAGCTGTGGACGAAACGGAAGTGAGAATGTCGGCTTGAGTAGCGCAAATATGTGTGAGAATCACATACCCCGAAACCCTAAGGGTTCCAGAGCCAGGTTCGTCCGCTCTGGGTTAGTCGGGACCTAAGGCGAGGTCGAAAGGCGTAGTCGATGGACACAGGGTGACTAATCCCTGACTAAGGTATGGGAGCATTGCTAGGGACGCATGAAAGATAGCTACACCCTGATTGGTTTGGGAGGAGTTTACGAACTCCGAGTAGTGATTCGATTGTGCCAAGAAAAGCTAGGAATGTGATGAACATATCTTACCCGTACCCGAAACCGACACAGGTAGGGAGGTTGAGAATACCAAGGGGCGCGAGATAACTCTCTCTAAGGAACTCGGCAAAATGGCCCCGTAACTTCGGAAGAAGGGGTGCCCACGAGAGTGGGTCGCAGTGAAGAGATCCAGGCGACTGTTTACCAAAAACACAGGTCTCCGCAAACTCGAAAGAGGAGGTATGGGGGCTGACGCCTGCCCAGTGCCGGAAGGTTAAGGAAGCTGGTCAGCGAAAGTGAAGCTGGCGACCGAAGCCCCGGTGAACGGCGGCCGTAACTATAACGGTCCTAAGGTAGCGAAATTCCTTGTCGGGTAAGTTCCGACCCGCACGAAAGGCGTAACGATCTGGATGGTGTCTCAGAGAGAGACTCGGCGAAATAGGAATGTCTGTGAAGATACGGACTGCCTGCACCTGGACAGAAAGACCCTATGAAGCTTTACTGTAGCCTGGAATTGTGTTCGGGCTTCGCTTGCGCAGGATAGGTGGGAGGCAAAGAGATATTCCTTGTGGGGAATATGGAGCCAACGGTGAGATACCACTCTGGCGAAGCTAGAATTCTAACCTCGCACCCTTACCGGGTGTAGGAACAGTTTCAGGTGGGCAGTTTGACTGGGGCGGTCGCCTCCTAAAAAGTAACGGAGGCGCGCAAAGGTTCCCTCAGCACGCTTGGAAACCGTGCGGCGAGTGTAAAGGCATAAAGGGAGCTTGACTGCAAGAGTGACCACTCGAGCAGGTACGAAAGTAGGCCTTAGTGATCCGACGGCGCAGCGTGGAATGGCCGTCGCTCAACGGATAAAAGTTACTCTAGGGATAACAGGCTGATCTCCCCCAAGAGTCCACATCGACGGGGAGGTTTGGCACCTCGATGTCGGCTCATCGCAACCTGGGGCGGAAGTACGTCCCAAGGGTTGGGCTGTTCGCCCATTAAAGCGGTACGTGAGCTGGGTTCAGAACGTCGTGAGACAGTTCGGTCCATATCCGGTGCAGGCGTAAGAGCATTGAGAGGAGTCCTCCTTAGTACGAGAGGACCGGGAGGAACGCACCGCTGGTGTACCAGTTATTGTACCCACAGTAGACGCTGGGTAGCCAAGTGCGGAGCGGATAACCGCTGAAAGCATCTAAGTGGGAAGCCCACCTCAAGATGAGTGCTCTCACTACAAATGTAGGTAAGGTCACGGGCAGAACACCCGTTGATAGGCTCTATGTGGAAGTGCAGTAATGCATGAAGCAGAGGAGTACTAATAGACCGAGGGCTTGACCTCATCAATCATTGGTTATTTCGCGTTACTTGCAGTCTTCAGGGTTTTGTTGACAGTTAACTGTTAACCGTTAACCGTCAACCAACCACAAGTTTTCCTGGTGTCTATTGCGCTGTGGAACCACACTGACTCCATCCCGAACTCAGAGGTGAAACGCTGCTGCGGCCACGATAGTCTAGGGGTTGCCCTACGCCACAATAGCTCGATGCCAGGTTTATTCATGAAACAAAAAGCCCCGACTGCATTCAGTCGGGGCTTTTTGTTTACCGGAAGATATGGATAATTGGCATTAGAGAGATAAATTGTAGAATGCTTCTTCAGCCAGCTCTGAGATTTGTGATTGTCTGTATAGCGGAAACTGCATTTGCAATCCCATCTTCATCTCGAATTGTTGCGCCTAAGTGAGCTGCTCGTTGACGCATCGTTTGATCGCTCATTGCCTGTCGAATTGCTTGTGCAAGTCCTTCTGCCGTTAGTTGTTGACGTGGAATCGGTTCTGTGCATACCCCTAACTGTGCTACACGTTGCCCCCAAAAGCTCTGATCTCCAAAGAACGGAATAATAATTGTGGGAACGCCCGCCCTTAGACCAGCAGCTGTGGTACCCGCACCGCCGTGATGCACGATCGCAGCGACACGCTCGAAAAGCCATGAATGAGGTATAGAATCTACAAGATAAACGTTATCCGGCAAATTTTTGGTACTTATACCACCCCAGCCAGAGAGTATAATCGCTCGTTGTTGAGTTGTTTCTAAGGCTTGCAATACAAGCTCGGCAGTTTGTTCTGGATTTCTGTTACCCATACTGCCAAAGCCAATATACACAGGGGGTGGCCCACTTTCAAGAAATTCTATTAGGGCTGAAGGTGGAGTCCAATTTGGTGCTGCATCTAAAAACCAGTAGCCTGTCACGTGGGTATTCTGCCAATCTGATGGTTTGGGAATCACAGATGGGCTGATACCGTAGAGAGTTGGATAACGATGCAGATGAGCGCTTTGATAGGGGCCGAAAAATGGAGCTACAGGTAAATTCAGTACTTGCTTTCGAGCTAATGCATCACCTGTGCGAGATCCATGCCACATGATTTGTCTGATCGCGTGATGGGATAGCCAATTTACAGTACCTCCGAATTTGGCTAGAGATTGGGGAAAAAGAACCCCAGGAAATGTTTTTGTTGGGGTAAAGGGAAAGACATAGGCTTGCAACAAGGGAACGTTCAACTTCTCGGACAATGAAATGCCAAGGTATAGTCCCCCAACTCCTGACACTAATAAATCCATGCCTTGACAAGCCAATAAACCTGCTTGCGCCCAATTGATAGCTGCACGTTGTGTTTGTTGTGCCGTGTAAGCAGTAATCTTCAGAAAATTTCCTGTCTCTAAGAGCTGCCGCATTTCCTGACTTTCGACAATTTCTTGCACATTGCCGTGCATTGGGGAAAATTCTAGCTCGTAGGAACTTACCAGATCTGCAAAGTTTTCATGGCTTAATAGGCGTACAAAGTGCCCTGCTGCTTTTAAGCCTTTTCCTAAAGCGATATAAGGTTGAACATCCCCTCGACTTCCCAAGGCAATGATCGCAATACGCATGACTGGCACTCCTGCTGCACATAATTGGTGTTAATTAGCAATAAATGACATTAAAGTCATTTTGACGTTTTCGTCATTTTGATACTAGCATCAACACCAAGTTATGCTAAGTGAACCGCTATTTTTATGCTGCAATATGAAGCCATCTCGTCGAGCATCAATTGGTTTAGAAAAACGAGAACGCACAAAATCACGTCTGATTGCGGCAGCTTATCGAGTATTTGCTGGTAAAGAAGCAGATGCAGTGACAATTGATGACATCATTGCAGAAGCCAAGGTTGCTAGAGGAACTTTCTATAACTATTTTCAAACCCGGGAGGATGTGCTGAAAGCGGTTGCAGCCTCTTTGAGTGATGAGATGAATCAAAAGATTTGGGCGCAGTCTGTGGTGATTGACGATCCGGCGGAACGAATGGCGATCGCTCTTCGCCAATTCCTGCATCAAGCGCAGCAAGATTCGACTTGGGGATGGGTAATTGTCCGGATTGGATTAGTGGCAGCCCCACTGAGTGAAACAATCGAAAGGGGTGTGATGACTGACTTGGAAGCAGGTATACGACTGAAGCGTTTTCAGGTTGATAGCTTGCAAGCAGCAATCGACCTGATATTGGGCACAGGATTGATGGCAATGCGTAGTATTTTGGCAGGACACACAGAGCCAGACTATCCCGAGCAGATTGCTAAAATGATTCTCAAAACTCTAGGTGTTGCTGATGCTGATGCTCATGCGATCGCATTTAAATTTCTAGAGCCACTACAAGATGAAAGTATTTCCTAAATTTCCACAGCCTTTAGAAGTGCATGACGAAAAGCTGGGGTCGTCTCTTGAAAGATGACTGGCATAAATTCTAGCAAGGGTCGATATCTGCTGTGATAGTTGCAACGTAGTGGATAACTGATACAAGATTCAAGGTTTTACTCCAGTTAGATTGGGCAATTTTTTTGATACTGAGGCGATCGCAACTACACCTGAACGAAGCGATCGCGGTTGTGCCGTTCCTCAAAATTAATGATTGGCCCAGAAGGTACAATTCTATTAGGATTGATCTCAGTCATACTCATGTAATAAGAACTCTTGGTATAGCCTAGATTGCAAGTGGCTTTGAACTCCGGCTGCTGATATAAATCCTTGAGATAATTCCAGAGGTTTGGATAGTCGATAATTCGCCGCAAATTGCACTTAAACAGACTGTAGTATACTGAGTCGAAGCGATATAGGGTTGCAAACATACAAATATCAGCTTCCGTGAGTTGATTACCACACAAATAGCGCTGCTTGTTCAGAATAGTATCCCATCTATCTAAATTCTCGAACAGTTCAGTGACTGCATCTTCATAAGCTGTTTGCTCCTTCGCAAAACCTGCTCGGTATACACCAGCATTAATTGGTAGATAAATGGCATCAATTGTTTCATCAATCTGCTGCTGTAGTTCCCGTGGGTATAAATCTATTTTTTGTGTTGCTAAGGAAGCAAACTCTACGTCAAACATTCGCATAATTTCGCGAGATTCGTTGTTGACGATGGTTTGATTTTGTTTATCCCATAACATCGGAACTGTAACTCTACCCGTATATTGAGGATTGACTTTCAGATATATTTCTTGGAGATATCGAGCGTAATTTACCGAGTCAGAACTTGCTCCTGAGGGTTGAGAAAACTTCCAGCCCTTGTCACTCATAACTATATCGGCAATAGCAACGGAAATAACATCATTCAATCCTTTAAGTTCTCGCATAATTAAGGTGCGATGTGCCCAAGGACAAGCTAAAGAAACATAGAGGTGATAGCGTTCTGCTTCTGCCTTAAAGCCGCTAGATCCATCAGATGTGATACGATCGCGAAAGGTTGTTGGTATGTCATGTAAATCACTACTTTGATTTTGCTCGCTTGCATCGGTTATCCATTTACCTGCGAGCATCATTCCTGATGCCATAATGCTGTCCTACAAGTGATAGTGTAATTATGCTTTTGCTTTGAGTAAACTTGAAAAATTAATTATTAATAGCCTTTATTGAACAAGAATATACAATTAATTTTTACTAAGTCTAATAGTTGAGAAAGAAACAAAATATTTTTGTATTATTTAGCTGTTCATAAAATATATAATCTTTATTCAGTATGAATACTTTTATATTAAAATTGATGATAAGAATTAACATCTGAAAAAAGTCTGAAAGACATCATCAACGAAATATATAAATTCGCTATGACTTTCGTTGTTAACATCAGCATATATTCCTATAACAAAAGTTATAGCCAGAATAACAATCTGTAGTTTATGATTTGTATTCCAAGGCGAGGAATCTTTAATTGCACTGATTTACTTAAAGCCAACTTTGTTTTTTAGCATACATAATACTGCCAAGCACAATACATACCATCACACAAATCACCATAGGATAAGCCAAAGGGTGTTCTAATTCAGGCATATGTTTGAAGTTCATGCCATAAAATCCGGTAATGAAAGTAAGTGGTAAAAATACTGTAGAAAGGATAGTCAGGCGATTAATTCGTTCACTCGTTTTGCTAGCAGTATTATCGCGTTGAATTTCGAGTAATTCTGACATCCAGATTCTCAAAGCTTGGTATTCTTGCCAGAGTTTATCGACTTGGTGGGCTAATTCTTGATGAAACAGTTCCTTGACTGGCGAACTTAACCATTGAAAATCTTCATAATCTATCATAGCTAGCAGAGACTTGATGCTTTGAAAATTACGTCTGCCGCAGCGAGTAGATTGCCTCATTGTGGCAATTTTCTGGTAGGTTGATTCATCGCCAGAATTATCCAAAACTGCATCTTCTAAATCATCCAGTTGTCTAGAAATATAGTCAAATACAGTATAGTAATTATTTAATATATCTCTATAAATAAGATAGATGAGATAATCTACATTCTGATTTTGGAGATTGATAATTCCCTTTTGTATATTATTAGTTAGGGTAGTTAAAATTCTGATTTCGGTAGTTTCAAATGTGAGGATAAAATTGCTGCCTACTACAATACTGCCACGCACTATCTCAAACTCGCGATTTTTTATTTGATTAGTCATAATTTCATAGTTATCAAATAAACAATCCTCTATATCTTCATCAATTCCTAGAGGAAAATGATTGAAAACCATATCAACGCGAGATGGCAGAAGTCCGAAGTGGTTAATAATTTTAGCAATGGCAGTGCGATCGCGGAAGCGAATACAACGCAACCAGATATTGTCAAAGCTACTAATCCTTTCCAGTATGGAGTTGACATCGTTACTGGTGAATAGTTCCAGATGATTCTGGGAAAAGCGGAGCAGAATTAGCATATCGCAATCCTAATTGAGCCGTGCACAACACGGTTACTGGCAATCATACCTTGAGAGACGAACTGTCTGATCGTTGCCAGTGATACAAACTGCTGCAAGCAAAAGCTGTTTGAAGTTTGTATGCAAGTATACATTGCTCAATAGCAATAGCGATCACATCTTCTTTGCTGGATAGAGAAAGCAAGCGAACAGAGGAAGCAACTTGCAGAAAGCTTTGATTGTGAGCCTTCATTTTGCTTCCCCCTCTGCTCAATATTGGTGTAAGTTAAAAATGCTGAATCCTTAGTCAAAAATATTATTTAACGTCTAGTCCTTATTCTCTAAGCCTTTTCCATCCGGTTACTCAGTTCATAGTGGTTACTTATTCTCAACCCTAGTCCATTGGATCTGAGGAGATTCAACTGCAGCAGTACTAGAAACCGGAAGAATCACGTCGTTTTTCTTAGGTACTTGAACTCTGGTTCCAGGTGTCAGCACCTTACCATTGACGATGCTGTTTCCTCCGAGGGTTGTTCCTCTTGTGGTGTAACCTGTTGCGAGAGCAGGCAAAATGGTATTCCCTTGTTTGTTGACAACTTCTTTGACAACCATCAACTCAGCAGGAGAAACCTCGCGAGCTTTACCAACCAAAGGCTGGGATAAGTCGCTATCCACCACACCAATCAGGCGGTTCTGGTAAGTGAAGGCAAAACCAAGCTGTTGTACTGAAGCCAGAGCCATTCCTTTTTCCTGTGCAATTCTTTTTACTTCTTCCTCAAGGTTGAAGTTCTTGTCTTGTTCCTCAGCTTGGAGCAAGTTGCGAATCTCTTCAAATGCTTTTTGCGGTTCGCGATCAGCTGCAAGTTTTTCAGCTTTGTCAAAAGTTTGAGGAGATATAGAATTTCTTACCAAGAGGATCTTGTCGGGTGTACTCTCTACCTCAACAGCACTAACAACTAACTTTTCCTCAACCTGTGATTTCTCCCCTACCCAACGTTCAGATTGGAGGCGATATGCTTCAGGATTTGCATTAGGAGGAGTTAGCCCAGCCTTTGTTACCTCTTGAGCAGTGGGATTAGCTCCGATGAGAGTCACAAGGTATTTAGTAACTTTTACGACATTAGAAGAGGCGCTTGCTTGCTTGATACCACAAGGAGTTCCTACAAAGTCAAAGTTAACAACCCCTCTTACACCCCATTCCGAGTATTGGTTAGATCCAACGGTATAGTCTCCAACTAAGGCGGCTCCAGATGTACAAGATAGAGCTACAGACATACCGCCAGAAATTCTTGCGGCTTGACCTTGTGCTGTCTTTGCAAAAGAGTACAACCGTTGGGCTGCTTCTGCTTGAGCAAACACAGATACTTTTTCTCCCACAGGGCGCTGAACCCCTCCAATGATTCCTACGTTGCCAAAGGCAGTTTGAGAAACCTCGTCTCCACCAGTATTTCCAACACCAACGACGTTGCTATAAACTCCGACATAGCTGTTGTGACGAAGAGAATCACCAGGTGCATTCAATACAACTCCAGCAGTTACGCCTCCTGCTCCAATTGCATCAGATGGAGCTGCAGGATTGTATGTAGCTTGTCCAAAGAGGAATGTATTTTTAGCCAAACGATGGCTAACAGTGCCTTCAACTCCAGCTGTGGGGAAGGTACCACCGCCTGCAAACACAGAACCGGAAATGTCTGTATGACCAACTTTTACCCTTCTAGCACCAGCAAGTGGCATAGAAGAAATAGGAACAAGGTTTCCAACTACTTTGCTTTTCTTTTTAGGTTCCGGCTGAGAATCAGCAATAGGTTGGCCATTGGGTTGAGTACTAGGACTAGATTGCGGGTTTGGTTGGGGTTGAGAATTGACATTACCTGGTGGATTGTTTTGAGGATTGGAATTTGGTTGGGGATTATTAGGATTGGGTTGTGGATTTGATTCAGGGTTCGGTTGGGGGTTGGGATTTGGTTGCGGATTTGATTCAGGATTCGGTTGGGGGTTGGGGTTTGGTTGGGGGTTGGGATTGGGTTGCGGATTTGATTCAGGATTCGGTTGGGGGTTAGGGTTTGGTTGTGGATTGGGATTGGGTTGCGGATTTGATTCGGGATTTGGCTGGGGGTTAGGGTTTGGTTGGGGGTTAGGATTCGGTTGTGGGGTTGGTTTGGGATTTGATTCAGGATTAGGTTGCGGCTTGGGTTGGGGATTAGGTTTGGGATGTGCTTCAGGATTGGGTTGCGGTTTGGGTTGGGGATTAGGTTTGGGATGTGCTTCAGGATTGGGTTGCGGTTTGGGCTGAGGATTAGGTTTGGGATGTGCTTCAGGATTAGGTTGTGGCTTATGTTGGGGATTGGGTTTTGGCAAACAAGGTTCTCCGGCGAATGCAGATTGCGTCACCAAGAGCAACAATAGATGAGATATTGCAACAGAAACTCTATAAATCATTGATTTCCTCCTCACGTGTATAGATTTCAAACTCTCCATTCCCAAGGATGAGAGAGTAAATAGGTAGCGGAAACAATCGCACAACTGATGCCGATCGCCCATCATGAAAGAAATATAGATAGTAAAAAATCTTAAGACAGCAAACTATAGGCAAGCTGTCTCTCGCCAATGGCAATATATGCATAGATGATGCATCCCAGAATTATAAAGTTGGAAAAATCCTAGTTTGTCTCAGTCAACTAGTCCTAAATATGCCAAAACTTAATAGGGAACTTAATTGAAGATATACAAGCAATCTTTACCAATTCCGTAAAGTTTGTACTTGATATTTCTCAAAAAACCTCTTTATGAGTTGATGTGAAAGATAAATTATTTTGATAGGGTATCTTTTTTTATTCCATCTCAAGGTTGATACCTGTATTCAAAATAAGCATCTCTGCCAAATAACCAAGCAATATTTTAGTTGGCTCTAAGAATGCGATGACATTTAGAGCAAATTCAGCACCTTCTTTAAAGAGAATGCAAGTTTTAAGATATTGACTGATAATCAAAAGAGAAAATTGATTGCAGGCAGATGATTACTCAGCCTTAGCAATTTCAAGGATTGAATCCTGTAAACATTAAAGCTGCAATTTTGCAGTTACAATTCCACCAATTGTCATATTTGCCTCACAATATTTAGATGCATTTTACCCAATTCGTCTTTAGAGACTCAAAATCATCAGATAACTTTTTGTACCTGATGATTTAGTTCTTTACCCTAACTCAAAAAAACTATAGAAGCTGGAAATCCAAAATAATTAGCATTTTTAATTAATTACAGACAAAATAGTCTATAAATCTCGCACAGTAGGAGCTTTAGCAAAAAACTGCTATTTTTGATATCTTGCTAGAAAATAAACACTCAAACGCTTATTTTATAAGCATTCAAGAGATTAAATATTGCTTTTTCTGCCTTACAGAAATTTAGGCTGGTTAAATACTGTAAGTCTTGCGTATTTTGTCGGATGCACTCAGATAGAAGATTCATCTCTGTTAGTAGAAATGCTGTATAAATATCCTTTTACCATATATCAACTAGTTTTTGGATAAATTAAACACATATTCATCTGGCATACATGGGGTTGACACAACAATGCATATATGCACTAAAATACTGAATTGGAAATATGAAGTTACCTTTATGAGACTTTATCTATTCTTAAAAGATATTTTCACCGCTAAAATTCACTGCTTTGGAGCCGTGGTGATGGTTTATGTAATTAAGTAAAAATAATTACATGATTAATTGCTGGTAGATTCCTAACTAATTTTTCAATATCTTTTACTCAACCTCATCTAAGAGGTTAATGGGAAAAAGGGGAATGGGAAAAGGAAAAGAAAACACCTTTAACGCTTAAGCTTTAACCTTTTCCCCAAAACCAATTTTGAGTTCAAAACGCTTAACCGAGTATTGGGTAGGGCACGGCATCTATAATCTTTTGGTAGATTCAATTATCTTACTGGTGCCGTGCCCCTACATAGAATTAATCTGTCACAGACATTATTTGAATAAGTAACCTATTAAAAATTAATTTGATTTCATGCATTGTAAATCTTACCCAAAGATTTTAAGCCAAAGATAATTAGTTAAATCTAATCTGAGATTACTCACGTAAGAATTGAGTTTAAATTACCTCTTTCCAATAACCGGAGTAGCATTTGCCAATAATATGAAAACCCAAGGATTGATACAGCCTAATTGCCTCAATATTATCTTCATCTACCCACAGCCTGACTCTTGGGTATATGTGCAATAATTCCTCAATTAAAAATGCTAGTAGCTTGCGGGCAAATCCATGTCTGCGGAATTTTACGAAAGTAAAAGGGGCAATGACGAGAGCATCAAGTTTGGTTGTAATATAGCTAACTACAGAGACAATTTGGTTTTCATGTTCCAAAACTGCGATCGCTCTATAATTTAAGGATCAATACACCTGCTTTTACTGAATTTCCTGTATCGAACTATATCACCACGGATAAAATTGCTAATTTAATGCAGATATACAGAAGTGTGGTTGAGCAATGATGGCGATCGCTTCCCCTTCCGTAGAGTACAGTATATTTAACGTAAATCCGATTACAAGGGTAGGGGCACAGTATTTTGTGCCCCTACAATTATCAAACTTCTACCTTGTGCAATCCGACATCACCATCGAAAAAGTTTGAGATAGAGTGCAGCATCGATACGACAACCTTGATAGGCTAGAACATATAATTCTTTCAGGTCGTTCATTAGCGGATAGCGGGGGTTTGCGCCTGTGCATTGGTCGTCAAATGCTTGTTCTGCCATTTCTTCCAGCTTGGCATAGCATTCTTGATCTTCATCTCCCAACGCTTGTTTCATTGTGGCAGGAATATCAATTTGACGTTTGATATTCTCGATTTCCCTAATCTTTGATTATTTTTTATTGTGTGATTTTCGTTTGGACAATTGGGTAATTTGAGATTGTGCATAAGTTATAGTTACTTTGAAATCAGCCATCGACCTGGCTTTTTACTCTTATACCAATTTAAAAAAGAATGCGACAGATTTTAGGGGCAAGGCAGTGCCTTGCCCTCTAGAATCTATTGATGTTTCGCAAACATTATTTGATTTGGTATTACTTTGAGTTATAGGTAAAAAATGTGAGGAAGTTGTGGGGATATTTTGGTTTCCACAATTAAGTTCAGAAAATACTGCAAGAGAAAATCTCGGAGGGTGCGTTACGCGAGCCAATGCATCCTACTCAATGAAATGTGGGTGAAATTTTCTGGCTTGTGTAGGAATAATTCGCTGATCTTCTTCTTTGAAAAATTTAGGATTATTTTATTTTTAGAATTACCCAAAGTTACAGGTGGTAAATGGGTACATTAACTTCATGACATTCTGTGCAATGAAGGAAAATGGATAATCCTAACCTACAAACTCATCAATTGCCAAGCCAAGAAATTTATCAAAGAATTTTTCATAATATCCAAAAGGTCATAAAAGGGCAATCAACTGCAATTAGAAAATTGCTATCAGCCTTTGCTAGTGGTGGACATGTGCTACTGGAAGATTATCCAGGAACAGGTAAAACAACCTTAGCAAAAGCTCTCGCATACTCTGTAGATGTCACTTTTAAGCGGATTCAATTTACACCAGATTTGTTGCCTTCGGATATTTTAGGCTTATCCATGCTTGATCCCAACGAACGCACCTTTCATTTCCACGAAGGCCCGATTTTTGCTCATATTGTCTTGGCTGATGAAATTAACCGTGCTTCACCACGTACCCAATCCGCATTACTAGAAGCTATGGCAGAGTTTCAAGTCAGTATTGATGGGAATTTGCGAAAACTGAAAGACCCCTTTTTTGTGATTGCTACTCAAAACCCTGTGGAATCTCGCGGTACTTACCCTCTTCCAGAAGCGCAAATGGATCGCTTTGCACTGCAGTTTAGTTTGGGGTATATATCGCCGGAAGATGAGGTGAATTTACTTTCTGACCAAATTCAACAACACCCTATCGATACCATTCAACCTTGTGTTGATTTGCAGGACATTATGACTTTAAAACAGCAAGTCAAACAAGTCCGTATTTCTCAAGAATTAAAAACTTACCTTGTAGATATTGTTAATGCTACTCGCTCGGCTCCAGGGGTGCAATTAGGCGCTAGTCCAAGAGCTTCTATTGCTTTGATGAAAATTGCTCAAGCATTAGCCTTATTTGATGGCTATGAATTTGTCACACCAGAACATATCCAAGAACTAGCGGTATCTGTAATTGCTCACCGTTTGGTTATGGAACCACAAGCGCGTTTTTCTGGGAGAACCGCCATCAGTGTTGTGGAAGATATTCTCAAATCTGTTAAAGTTCCAGTTTGATAGCAACAGTGAAAGATGAAACTTTTTATCTATCGTCTTTTCTATTTTAGTTATGGCATCCACCGCAAGTTAATTAGACGAGTTACTGTTAGCGGTATGTTGATTTTATTACTAGCGATCGCATCTGGTTTTACTGGCTCTAGTAATGAAAGTATGAACTATCAAGTAGTGACTTTCTTGTTATCTATTATCACTATTGCTATAGTTTATAGCTTATTTTTTCGCTATCGTTTTAGTGCTCATCGCCATCTACCTAGATTCGCAACTGTGGGCGTAAAACTAAATTACAAAATTGTCATTCATCACAAAAGCGATAAAATTCAACAAGGACTAAAATTATTTGAAAATTTGGCAGATTCCCGTCCTAGTTTTAATGATTTCATAGCAACATCAACAACAGTCAAAACTCGGCAACGGTCTTTAAATCAAGCTTTTGGATACGACAGATGGCTGTGGTTAATTGCTCGCCAACAATGCGGTGTAGCTCTACCAATAAAGTTACCAGTCTTAGCACCTCATAGCAAAACAGAAATTATTGCTGAAATCATCCCTACTCACAGAGGTATAATGCGGCTCACTGGGCTGACAGTAGCTAGACCCGATCCTTTTGGTTTATTTAATGCTTGTAAAACTATTTCTTTACCCCAATCTTTATTAGTTTTACCTAAGTTATATCAACTGCCACCAATTCAACTTCCTGGTGTTAAAAAACATCAATCTGGTGGTGTGGCTTTAGCTTCTTCTGTAGGTGATTCAGAAGAATTTAGGTCATTGCGTGATTATCGTCCGGGAGATCCACTGCGAAAAATTCACTGGAAAAGCTGGGCGAAAGTTGGTAAGCCAATTGTTAAAGAAGAACAGGATGAGTTTTTTGTCCGACACGCGTTGATTTTAGATACATTTCAAAGCGTGAACTATAGCGAAATTTTAGAATCAGCAATCTCAATTGCTGCTTCATTAGCTTGTGAAGTGCAAACCCAAGAATCATTATTAGATTTAATGTTTGTCGGTCATGAAGCTTATTGTTTTACCTTTGGTAGGGGAATTAGCCATACTGATAAGATGCTGGAAATTTTAGCTTCTGTTGTTGCCTGTCGAGATAAAACTTTTGATGCAATTATTCCCGCAGTATTGGAGAAATTATCTTTATTGAGTGGCTGTATCTGTATCTTTCTCTGTTGGGATGAAGATAGAAAAAGATTAGTTAATTATCTCAAAACTATGGGTATCCATACTTTAGTTTTAGTCGTTACCAATCAAGCAGGTGAATTAGATCACTCTGATTTAGCCTCGATGAACGATGAACTAGCAACTTTTCATATTTTAACTTTGGGCAATATACAAGAGGAACTAATGCATCTATGAAAGCGCCAGTGCTGCTGTTGAGTGCGGCTTTAATTTTTTGGGGATCGCAGACAGGAATGTGGATTTTTGCTATACCCATGTCTGCAATTTTAGCAGGATATCACTTGATAAATTCGCGGTGGGATTTTTCCAATGATGATTTCCAACGCATTGCTAAGTTGTGTGTGATGATTTTCCTGGTTGTATTTGGTTCTTTAATCACTACTAACCGTTCCATTTACTTAGTCTACACTCTCTTGCAGTGGTTGCCATTAGTATTTTTTCCTCTGCTAGCTGCTCAAACATATTCGATAAATGAAAGTTTTGATATTCGGACACTTTTTGTATCGCTGAAGAAATTAACACAAGTAGAATCAAAACGCTTCATTATTAATTTAAATTATCCCTATTTTGGTATTTGTATTTTATCGGCGGGAGCCGCAAATAGTCAGGAAATTTCTTTTTATCTTGGGATGTTTATTCTGATTGGCATTGCCCTATGGTTTGTGCGATCGCAGCGATTTTCAGTAAGTATCTGGCTGAGTTTAATTTTACTAGCTGGAGGTGTAGGTTTTATCGGACAAATGGGAGTCTATCAACTGCAACAGAATTTAGAAAGTGCTGTTGTTTCATGGTTAAGTAATGCTAATAGTATAGGACAATTAATCGATTCAAAAACCAAACAAACGAGTATTGGTGAAATTGGAGTTTTAAAGCAATCAGATACAATTATATTCCGAGTCAAATCTGATAATTCCCAAGTTTCTCCCGGTTTATTAAAAGAAGCAACTTATAATAAATATAAATCTGCGGTTTGGATAGCCGCTAATCCTAATTTTACTCCTGTACAATCTGATGTTAGTGGTAGCAATTGGCGTTTAGATAATAAACCAGTCACAGGCTCAACTCTCACTATTTCTGCTAATTTGAATAGAGGTAAAGGCTTACTGCGGTTGCCTAATGGCACATTTGAAATTGACAATTTACCAGTCAGCCGCATGGAAAAAAATAAATATGGCACAGTAAAAGTAGAGGGTAAAAATGATGCGATCGCTTACCGAGCCATGTTTAATGATCGCCTTTCCTTAGATAGCCCACCCACAGCAGATGATTTGCAAATAGCTACAACTGAACAGGAAACAATCAATCAAGTTATTAACCAATTAAATATTACCGGAAAATCGCCACGCCAAATTTTACAGCTTGTAGATAGCTTCTTTATCAAGAATTTTCGTTATTCTTTAAAACTTACAGGTAAAAATAATCAACCAACACCTTTATCAGCGTTTTTATTAGAAACTCGCGCTGGACATTGTGAATATTTTGCCACTGCTACTACATTAATTTTACGTGCTGCTGGGATACCCGCTCGTTATGCAGTAGGTTATTCAGTTCGCGAATTTAGCCAATTAGAGAAACAATATATAGTACGTAGTCGCCATGCTCATGCTTGGACATTGGCTTATATAAATGGTAAATGGCAAACCTTTGATACAACACCTGCTGATTGGGCAAATATAGAAAATGCCAATGCGTCTAAATTAGCATTCATCTCTGATTTATGGTCATTCTTTAGATTTAAACTTTCAGGCTGGTTACGTTCTAACTTAGTTAAAAGTCTATTGAATTATGGCTGGTGGCTAATTATGCCATTAATGTTGTTGCGGTTGTGGAAGTTTAATTCTAAAAGTACCGCTCGCCGTTTATCTAAAAAACAATTAGTCACTGAGAAACGAGCTAAATCTGATTTCCATAGAAAGGATGATGAATTTTATTTAATTGCACAGAAGTTAGAAGATTTAGGATTACACCGTCATCCTTCCGAGTCTTTAAAAACTTGGCTACAGAGGCTAAAAGAGGAATTACCGGCAGCTAATTTAATTGATGATTTGCCATTGATAGTGGAATTATATTACCGCGATCGCTTCGATCCGCAAGGTATTAAAGAGACTGAAAAAGCTAAATTAAAATCTGCTGTTGCTGCATGGCTAGTTAAACATAACCAGGTAAAAAACACATAATAAGCTAATGCGCGCCTAAATGGCATAACTACTCATGAAGGCTGTTAACTGTTAACGGTTGACTGTCAACGGTCAACCGTCAACAGACCTCATGAGGGATTGTGCAACTTAAAAGCAGAATAGCTTACCATTTTGAAAAAAGAATGCGACAGATTTTAGGGGCACCAGTCAGATAATTTGATATACCAAAAGATTGTGGATGCCCATACGTGTCAACTTAAGCTAAAAGCTATATAGGACGGGCGTTGTACAAAACTTTCGCCCTCATCCCCTAACCCCTTCTCCCCCAGGAGAAGGGGAATTAAATCTCTTGCTCCCCTCTCCCGGTGGGAGAGGGGTTGGGGGTGAGGGCAAAAACCTTGCAACCAAGCAGGTTTCGCGTTAAGTTGACACGTATGGTGGATGCCGTGCCCCTACAAAGACTTTATTTGTCGCCAACATTATTTAAATTGGTATTAGGTGAAATTTCAATCAGGCTAGGGAATGTGCAGAGAAATTAAATATCAGTTTCAATCCTTAATAGGGATTAAGTGAAGTTTAAACTGCAAAGTTTTGTATGGGCTTAGTGGGGGTTCTGGAGTTTCAATCCCTAATAGGGATTAAGTGAAGTTTAAACTTGATGCAATCAAACCTTGATTGCTACCTACTCTTGTTTCAATCCCTAATAGGGATTAAGTGAAGTTTAAACGCTATATATAGTCCAAGATTGCGATGCTTTAATTCTTTGGTTTCAATCCCTAATAGGGATTAAGTGAAGTTTAAACCTGTGAGGCGATCAACCGTTTTGCTGAGAAACTACTAAGAGGTTTCAATCCCTAATAGGGATTAAGTGAAGTTTAAACCCGCATCCATTAATTCATCAATTCTGCGGTATCCTGGTTTCAATCCCTAATAGGGATTAAGTGAAGTTTAAACTTGAGTTAAGAGAGTTTAAAAGCGTGTTTTGTTGAGTTTCAATCCCTAATAGGGATTAAGTGAAGTTTAAACTGATTTGATGCTAGGTAATGCCACGAATTTAAGTGGTTTCAATCCCTAATAGGGATTAAGTGAAGTTTAAACCAGTCTATACGCCTGAAGAGATGGGTGCAACAGTTGTTTCAATCCCTAATAGGGATTAAGTGAAGTTTAAACTTTCTGATTAATTTCAGCCGCATACTTTTGAGTAAGTTTCAATCCCTAATAGGGATTAAGTGAAGTTTAAACTTGTTCCGTATGGAGGGTCAACATTCTCAATAAAGTTTCAATCCCTAATAGGGATTAAGTGAAGTTTAAACCATCAAGCCTGGCCCGAATGGGTTGCCTTGTAGAGTTTCAATCCCTAATAGGGATTAAGTGAAGTTTAAACTCTACCTCTATTCAAAATACCATTTATTTATTCCATTGTTTCAATCCCTAATAGGGATTAAGTGAAGTTTAAACTCAACTAGAGGGGTTTTTATTTTGCCTAAAATTAGTTTCAATCCCTAATAGGGATTAAGTGAAGTTTAAACAAAGGGTAGGCAAACAGGCGCATCAGTAGTATATGTTTCAATCCCTAATAGGGATTAAGTGAAGTTTAAACTTCTAGAGTATCTAGCAATATTGAAGAAGTTGAAAGTTTCAATCCCTAATAGGGATTAAGTGAAGTTTAAACAAAACTCTTCCAATGACTATTTAAGACAAGCTCGTTTCAATCCCTAATAGGGATTAAGTGAAGTTTAAACCAATGGCGCAGAAGCAGCAGTCAGTTAGAACACCATCCCTGTTTCAATCCCTAATAGGGATTAAGTGAAGTTTAAACGGGACTTCTCCAAATAATTCCTTTGATAATTCCCTGTTTCAATCCCTAATAGGGATTAAGTGAAGTTTAAACATTGAGGAAAGAAATACAAAGGTCATTCAAGTGATTGGTTTCAATCCCTAATAGGGATTAAGTGAAGTTTAAACCATTTGCTCTTTTAGGTGTTATTCCTATTTCCACTGTTTCAATCCCTAATAGGGATTAAGTGAAGTTTAAACTCATAAAAAAACGCCCGTAGGCGTGTAATTTGGTTGTTTCAATCCCTAATAGGGATTAAGTGAAGTTTAAACCCTCACGTGAGGGCTATTTCTTAAAACTCTATTTCTTTGTTTCAATCCCTAATAGGGATTAAGTGAAGTTTAAACTGCGGCAGCCCCAAAGCCAATGTATATATAGTTTTCAAGGTTCTGTTGCGCGGACAGTGCAATCATAACATAAGCAAGAATGAAGCAGCAAACCCAAAATGGCTGAAAGTCAATCCCTGTAAGGCGCGCGGGTGATTGAGAAGCAATAAAACAATGGAAGCCTTATATACAAATAGTTTTAACGGTTTTTGGTGAGATTACTTTTTTAACACCTACCCATCCGCGCATTCTGGCAAGAAAAGAGTATCGTTACGGGCGGCTGATATTCAATCATAGCAGCACAGCCAATGCATTAGGGAAGGCTAAAACATCAATTATTGAGAGCTAGTTAATCGAAAAATTGGCTCGTTGGTTGTGAAGGAGATCTGGTTGTGCGTGAAGGAGATCTGGTTGTGCGTGAAGGAGATCTCATTGATAGAGAACCCGATCTGGTTGGTTGTGAAGGAACCGATGTTCTCTATGGATGAGCGCTCATTGATAGAGAACCCGATCTGGTTGGTTGTGAAGGAACCGATGTTCTCTATGGATGAGCGCTCGTTGATAGACAACCCGATCTGGTTGGTTATGAAGGAACCGATGTTCTCTATGGATGAGCGATCGCAAGCTATGTAAGTACTCACGCAAAATTATTTATGTCATTGCGAGCGAAGCGAAGCAACCCCAAAACCCTTGTGATTGCTTCACTCCACTTCGTTACGTTCGCAATGACAAATGTATATTTAATTTTGCATCACTACTTAGACGCAGTATATCCGTAGAAATCGCACCCAGTAATGCTAATTATTAACTTGGTCATTTAAAAAAGAGAAATACATGAATTAAGGGCGCAAAAATTTGCGCCCCTATAGATAATTTATGTGTTGCAATAACTTAGGATTGTGTCAGTACCTAGGCAGAATTAATTACACAAATTGTTTTTTCTCCTACCTGAATTAGTGCAAGTTACTGTGAAACAATCGGTTGCGTTGCTACGTTACTTAAACCAATGCTGGTAATTAAATTTTGCCATTCGGCTTGCAGCTTGCTATCGTTAGGGTTCTTTTGAAGCAATTGTGCCAAAATTGTCACTGTTTCGTACCAAATGCCATTTTGGGCGTAAATCGCTAGCTGCTGTTGAGGTTTAGCTTTTTCTATTTGTTGAGCGATCGCCTGATTCAAATTCACTCGCTGAACTACTCCTTCAACATAAATGGGCGGCGATTGTTTTTCTGGATCGCAATAAACACTGAGAAACCAGCGATATTGTTTGTTCAATTCCAATGGTGCTACAGTTTGCGGTAAAGAAACGTTGATAACTCCCGGTTGGTTGGGTAGAGCGATCGCAGTTTGGTAAATTTGGTTGGCAGCGTCATCTTGCAAAGTAAACTCCACTCGATTACTCCAATTTTTTGGTAGTGGTAGATAAAACCAAAAAGTTGGGCGTGCTGCTGTCGTCAATCCCCAAACATCCTCAGTTGAGTCCGCTTTTTTAATAAAGGGTACTAAAGCTGTGAGTTCAGGTTTAAACAGTGGACAAGTACCACGTTTGGCCCCTCCCAAAACGCGACCCCCTGGCGGTGGCTCTGGCGGTGGTGTGGGTACATTAAAGTTAACGGTTGTAATAGTAGTGTTACTTGACTTTGTGTTGATTAGCTGTCTATAGTTCCCTGGTTCTGCGACGATTGATGTCTGTCCCAGCAGTATACTAGTGCAACTAACAGCAAATACTAAAGACAATTTCATTGGTAATGAAATGAATTTCATAAGATTTACTGGGAATAAAAGATGAAATTTGGGATTGGGGAATGGGGAATGGGTAATGGGTAATGGGTAATGGGTAATGGGTAATGGGTAATGGGGAAATAACGATAATAAATGCCCTATGCCCTATGCCCTATGCCCTATGCCCTATGCCCTATGCCCCATGCCCTAAATATTTTCCCGGATTAATTTGGAATTTTGAATTTTAAATTTGGAATTTTGGATGAGTATCACGCCAACTGTGCCTACTAATGAGGCAGATGAGGGTATAAAAGGTACCCAAAAACCCCAAATTAATAGACCAAAGCAGAATAAATACAGTACGCCTGAGGTCACGCCAAGGGCTATGACTAATGAGGATTGGGAAGAGATTCGCCAAGTTAGCAGTCCGCCAATGAAAGACCAACTCCAAATCCAGAGGATTTCTACCCAAGGTGACCAAACTTGCAATAAGGGACGATGATCTAAAACTGCACTGAGAATCTGGCTCACCATGTGCCCTTGTACTACGACTCCTGACATTTGCTTGTCTAAGTTATTACCGTAGGGTGTAGCCCAGTAGTCTGGGAAATCTCCTTTGGCGGAGACACCAATCAAAACAATGCGGTCTTTGATGGCTTTGGGGTTGACTTGTCCAGAGATTAATTGTGTGAAGGTTACCTGTTCCGCTATCTTTTTGGTGGAACGGTAGTTGAGTAATAGTTGACCGCCATTTGCATCAATACTTTGATAGCCACTCGCACGGGACGCTAGGCGAGGTAATACTGTTTTGCCTAGTTGTAACTGTTTTTGTGGGGTAAAGGTCGGTTGAATTCCTAGAGGTAAGAGATAGCGGAATGCGAGTTGGGTACTGAGTGCATAGTGTGTAGTACATAATGATGCGGCTTCTGGTGTCATGAATAACAGCTGGCGGCGTACTACCCCATCTGTATCATGTAAAAAGTCGCTGAATCCTAGGCGTTCTACTGGAATTTCTGGTGGTGGGGCAATGCCTTTAGTTTTTTCTGTGGTATCACTTCCTTTACAAACTCCTATTAAGTTATCGGTTTGTTGCAGCCGGGAGATTAAATCTTTGGGTTCGGCCTGAAAATCACGGTAAATATCTAAACCAATGGCCCGGGGTTGATACTTTTGCAGTGTTAGCAAAAGTTGGTTGAGTGATTTATCTGAGAGCGAAGTTCCTTTTAACTCTTCGCGATTTTGGCGTTGAAATGCCAGGTCGTTATCGTCAATGGTGACTAATAGCAACCGCGAATCTGGCCCTTCATCAGGACGCGATCGCATCATTTGATCGAAGGCTTGAAATTCTAAACCTTGTAATGTTCCCAAAAATCTCAATCCGCAAACGATCGCAGTCATTACCACGCTGGAAAAGAATGCTGCTTGAAATCCGGGTTTTGTGACTAAAGGTAAACTTGGGTTGACTTTTTTGTAGGTGCGTGTCAAACATTCCCAAGTCATGGGCGGTTGTGAGGGATTTTGAAAAATCACTGGTAACCAAGTTGCACAGGGAAATCTATCTTCAAGCCCTTGTAGGCGTTCTCTGGCTTGCCTAACTGCTTGATATAATAAATCCCCACCTGCAAAGCTACCGATTAAATACTTTAAAAACTCTTGCGCTACGCGATCGGGGACAGGTTCTCGCATGACGATCATTTGCGGTATTTGCAAATCTGCAAGTTCTGTTGCTAATCCCAATCCATCGCAGGAGTTGAAAATTGCTAATTGTAAGCCGCGTTCAATGGCTTTTTTCAGGGCGTACTTTAATTCACCGATTGTTAAACTATCTGTTTTATTTAAATATATTCGCCCAGTCCCATCTTTGCCTTGACTGGAACTATGTCCGGCGAAAAATAGAATATCCCAGTTTTTTTCCCAAAGATGATCGGTTAATTGTTTGCGTTCTGGTTCTACTAATAAACAAACATCTGCATTGCGACATTGTTGTAGTAGTGCTAAATCAGCATGAGTATCAATTCCTTCGCTATTACCCACGATCGCCAAAATATTCACCACTTTGTTGGGGGTGCGTGATTTTGGTATGCGCTCATAAGTTGGCGATGATAAAGCAATTTCGGCTTTGGGGTAGCGTTCTAGTAAGTCCCAAAGATGCCAAGGTAATCGCTGCAATTGGCTATTTTCTGCTTGCAAAATTACTCGCACTTGGTCTGTGGGTAAGAGGCTTTCTAGCCATTTTTCCCGGATGGGGCGAAATTCTTCTGAGCGCAGCCAAGTATTGAAGCGTGCCCGTAAAATATGAGATGTATGCAGGCAGTCTTGTGTCATTGACACATTCGTTATCTGTACTTTATCTGCATCTAGGCGATAAACATTACCTAAGCGACGATAAATAGTTTGCCAGTGACTATAATATAGGGGAATTTCCGGACATGGCGGCAGCTTACCCATGATTTCTGTGTTAGGGCGATCGCATTCTTCACCAATTTGGAGAGTAACAGCAAATCCTTGCTCGAAACTACCGTATGCAAACTTCAGAACCACTAACTTACTCATGACAGTCGCTGCGCTCCCATTGAAAATTCAAAATTCACAATCATCAGCCTAGAATTTTGAATCACCCTGTGTGTTAAAAATATTACATCCCTATTACCAATTACTGACAATGGGGAAAGTAGCTGCACCTTCAGATCACAAACTGTTCTGTAATACTGATATCATTAAATGCTACTCTGACGCTAAATATTTCTTTAGTCACACCGCGAAACTGTAACTGAATGTAATTGTCGGCGCTTCTGGCTTGCGCTTCTAAAAATACTGCGCCTGAATCATCTAAAACTGTGAGTTGCACTCCTGCTGGTAAAAAATTTAACTTCCCTGTGGGATGTAACTGCAGGCGAATATGGGTTTTGTCGTTAGCTTGGGGGCAAAGTTCCACAATCAACATCAGGGGTTTATCGGCAATTTGAATGCCAAAATCCATCAATTTTGCCCGCCTCGTAATTGTTTCTAGCCGATGGGAAGTTTCTTGTTCAAAAGTTTCCGGGCCGCGAAACCCATAAGCTAATTCAGGTGCTTGAGAATTCCACAATGCTTCGACAGTTTGCCAACTGGATTCAAATATACCAGCAAACCACTGACTTAAATTTACTGGCTTGCTGGCTGAAGATAGTTTTAATTGTGCTAAATGTTCAATGAAAGCTTCAGGAGATTTTAATTTACTCAAAGACAGTTCTTCCGTATCCACACTGGCTACAAAACCCAGCAATTTTGCTTCTTGTAGAGATTCATCAATTTGTATAACTATGTAACCTATGCGTTCTTCCCATGTTTCTGGGGGAACAGCACAAGTATTTGCTAAAACACCAACAGGGCGACATTCCAAACGACCTAGTCCGGGTATAACTAAGTCGGCGATATCTGCAAATAATCGCATTGCAGGATTCCAGCTATCACCAGCGCTGAGATTTGTTTCAATCTCCATCATTTGCAAATAGTCATTTACTACCAACACAGCTAAGGTATTTAGCCTCACTTGTGCTGCTTTTTCGGGAGTTGGTTGTTGGTTGGCAAACTTTTGAGCAATTGTGCGTGCTGCTTGAGCGATCGGCAAGGGTACAGAGAAATTATCTAGGTTATAAGTGGTGTAAGTCATGTAGTTAAGTCCCCAGTGATCAATGCTGCTATACACATATCAACTGCATTCACTAAATTTATGCCAAAAAATTTGAATTATTAAATTTTTGTGATCAAGAAGTAAATTTCATAATTTCGCTCAATTATGAATAAATTATGAATAATGAACTATTGATTATCAACTATCAATTATCAATTCCAACACTCCTTGAAAGCGACTATTTCAATTTAGTCATGATCGATGATATAGGAATCATATTTGATTGCTGCAAAGCTAGGAATAGCTTAGACAAATTTTGGATTTTAGATTTTGGATTTTAGATTGAAGACCATGAAAACAATGCTGTTACAGAGGCCTTAATTACTTCTTGCTTCATTTGAAAGTGTTGAGTAAAAATCCCGTTCTCACTTTCATATATGGCTGTCTTCTTCCTAAAGAAGTATTTTTACTTAGGTTGATATGAAACAGGAAAGAAAAGGATGAGAGAGCAGAGCAAGCAGAAGCGGTAGGGGAAGAAATCATTGGTGTCAACTTAACGTGAAACCCGCTCTTGTGCAAGGTTTCGCCCTCACCCCCAGCCCCTCTCCCTCTGGGAGAGGGGAGCCAGAGATTTAGTTCCCCTTCTCCTGCGGGAGAAGGGGTTAGGGGATGAGGGCGCGAGTTATTTGTACAACGCCCGCCCTATACGCTTTTAGCTTAAGTTGACACCAATGGGAATAAATCCCCATTCCCCTTTGGTTGCAAGGTTTCGCCCTCACCCCCAGCCCCTCTCCCTCTGGGAGAGGGGAGCCAGAGATTTAGTTCCCCTTCTCCTGCGGGAGAAGGGGTTAGGGGATGAGGGCGCGAGGTATTTGTACAACGCCCGCCCTATATAGCTTTTCGCTTAAGTTGACACCAATGGGAATAAATCCCCATTCCCCTTTGGTTGCAAGGTTTCGCCCTCACCCCCAGCCCCTCTCCCTCTGGGAGAGGGGAGCCAGAGATTTAGTTCCCCTTCTCCTGCGGGAGAAGGGGTTAGGGGATGAGGGCGCGAGGTATTTGTACAACGCCCGCCCTATATCGCTTTTAGCTTAAGTTGACACCAATGGGAATAAATCCCCATTCCCCTTTGGTTGCAAGGTTTCGCCCTCACCCCCAGCCCATCTCCCTGTGGGAGATGGGAGCAAGAGATTTAGTTCCCCTTCTCCTGCGGGAGAAGGGGTTAGGGGATGAGGGCGCGAGGGATTTGTACAACGCCCGCCCTATATCGCTTTTAGCTTAAGTTGACACCAATGGGAATAAATCCCCATTCCCCTTTGGTTGCAAGGTTTCGCCCTCACCCCCAGCCCCTCTCCCTGTGGGAGAGGGGAGCCAGAGATTTAGTTCCCCTTCTCCTGCGGGAGAAGGGGTTAGGGGATGAGGGCGCGAGGTATTTGTACAACGCCCGCCCTATATAGCTTTTCGCTTAAGTTGACACCAATGGGAATAAATCCCCATTCCCCTTTGGTTGCAAGGTTTCGCCCTCACCCCCAGCCCATCTCCCTGTGGGAGATGGGAGCAAGAGATTTAGTTCCCCTTCTCCTGCGGGAGAAGGGGTTAGGGGATGAGGGCGCGAGGGATTTGTACAACGCCCGCCCTATATCGCTTTTAGCTTAAGTTGACACCAATGGGAATAAATCCCCATTCCCCATTCCCCATTACCCCTTATCCCCAGAGGGGGCCCCGAGTTCCCCAATCCCCAATTACAGCCAATTCCCAATTAATACATAAGCCGACCAATAGGAAGGTGCTTTGTAACTAGAGTTTTGCAATAATTTTAACTGGGCATGACGGAGAGCTTGGGCTTTAGTAACTTTCTTGCTTTGCAGTTGTTGATAGAAATCACCTACAAATATGGCTGTGGATTGATCGTCAATTTGCCATAAAGATGCTACGGTACTGCGCGCTCCAGCTCTGACTGCGGTTCCAGCTAAACCCAGTGCGGCGCGGTGATCGCCGGCGGCGGTTTGACAAGCGCTCAATACTAATAATTCCACTGGTTCTGGTTTAGTTTCATCCCGTGTACGGAGTAGGCGATCAAATTGCTTGACATTGATGGCACCGTCAGCAGCTAAGATAAAGGTGTCTTCAGCGCGGGAGCTAAATTGTCCGTGAGTTGCCAAATGTAGGATGTTAAAGGGGACTTGATTAACTTCCTTTGCTAATGCCTTTTGGGTAAATTTTTCATCTAAGAGATTAGTTGTAGAAACTCCAGCTTGAGCAATTAAACCCACTTCCGATTTAATTGCAGGTAACGGTGAGAAGTTGGGGAAGTCTGGCGGAGGTTCTGTTAATCCAGCAGTTAAGGCTCGCAATTGCTGTTTTTCTATGGGTTTGGGATCAAGTAATTGTAATCCCACACTGAGAGCGATCGCATATTTCTCGATTAAATATTGTTTGCCATCGTAGAGTGATGCCATTGGCAAGTTGCGTAATGCGCCATCTAGTACGAATACGAGGGTATTGACTTTGTTTTCTGGCAATTGCGATTCAATAGGCTTAATTAGCCAATCATAAACCTGTTTTCCTTGGGTTTTAACAGCGTTAAGCGCAGTCGGACTAACCAAATTTCTTCGCAGTTCTGCCAAGACTTGGTTAACTTCCCCTTGGGGAACTTTGGTACTGTAATGCTGTAGGGGTTTTTGGGGAATTTTGACAATTACCTGAATTTCTTCTGGGAGAATAATTGGATAAAGAATTGCTGCATTGGGATTATCTTTATCTACTACTTGATCTAACGCCACACTCTGTCCTAAAAGACAAGCTTCGCGAAAGAAGTTATCTAATTCTGCTAACTGTAAAGCTTCGATGCGCTGGCGTGCTTTATCTAAAATTTTATCGTTAGCTTTTCCCGCTTGGGATTCCAGCAACAACTCTACAGACTCTCGATAGACTGGTTCCACACTATCGCGGAAGCTAAATTGCACATCTTGATTAATTGCAACTAAATCCCGGCGCAGAGAATTGAGAGTTGCTACCGCTCCATCATAAGCTGCGATCGCTTTTGTTAAATCTTTTTGTGCCCAAAAAATTCTGCCTAATTGCCACTCTAAACGATAAGCTATTTCCGGTGCGTTGTTGGTTTGCGCTAAGACTAATGCTTGTTTAGTCAGCTTTTGCGCCTCTTGCCAATTTTGGGCTTGCTCGTTCAAATTAGCTAAACTGCCTAAAGCATAAGCCTCTGTTTTTTGATCTCCCAAATTGCGAGATTGTTGAATAGCGGTGGTGAGTTGCAGAGACGCGATTAATCGCGTCTGTACAAGAGTGCTGAGGAGCCAGTGCGTTGCGGAGGACAGTTGCGTGGGCGGGTTTCCCGACTTGAGCAAACTGTCCGTTGGGGTTCCCCCCGTTGTAGCAACTGGCGTTGCTGAGTGGGGAGTGGGGAGTTTGTTGAGGCTTTGGGCGAAGTTAATAGCGGCGTAAATACTTGCACGGCTGGGGGGGAGTTGTGCAAGCTGGGATTGAATGGCGGGTACTAGAGTTTCGGCTGTGGAATGCTGTTTATCTGCGATGAGTAGGCTGAGAAGATTTAGCTGTGCCTGTACTTTGGTTAAAGGTGAAGGGGATAATTGCAGAGCTTCCTGATAATAAGCGATCGCATCTGTTGTTTGCTGCTGTGTGCGGGCGTTGTTCCCTAAACTCACAAGAATCGCCCCAAGCTCTGCATTTGATGGTAAACTCTTGGCAATTTCTTGGCTTTGCTTTAACACCGCTTCCGATTTTTTCCCATCACCTATGGCTAACAGACTATCGCCAAGCGATCGCAATCCCACTGCTTTTTCTATGGAGTTTGGTTGCGATTGTAATTTTTGATGCGCTTCTTCTAGTATTTCTACAGCCCGCAAGTAAGCGCCTTGGCTTCTCCAAGCCTGTGCTTGATTAATTAGCGTCCGCACTACGCCAGGTTCGTACTTTAGCTGCGTATAAATTTTTGCTGCTTGTTGCCAGGTTATTAAAGCCGCCTCCGCTTGTCCCGTGGCTAATTGCAAGCGTCCTTGAATATCTAAAGATTGAGCGAATATTTGCAGACTTTGGCTATTTTGTTCTGTATTGAGCAAATTTAAACTGTCTGTAATTGCCTTTTGTGCTTCCTGCCAAGCACCGAGTTGCTGGTAAGCTAGGGAAAGATTACTCAAAGTGGCAGCTTGTTTGATGCGATCGCCTTGAGTTTGATATTCCTTGACAGCTTGCTGCAATACCTGCACTGCCTCACTAAAATTGCCTGCATCGTAAAGCAATTTACCCTGTTGCAGTAGGGAAGCTGGATTGGCAATTTCCTTGACAATCGGTTGAGATGAAGCAGCAATTCCCGGAACTACCGCCATAATTGGTGAACTCAAACTGCATAGCAAAGCCATAATAAAGTAAATAAACAGGCGGAAAAATTTGATTTTTCGCCTATTTTCACCGGAATAACTGGCTATAGACAATTGAGTTAATTTCTTCATGGGATAGATTGTCAGCCTATTTACAGCAGAGTCTGCAATCAAATCCTACAGGAATAGGGTCACTTTGATAAGCACCTCATAACGCTCGCCTGCAACTAAAGAAGTCACGATAGTTAGGTAGTCATAACTCCACAAGATGTAAAAATTTTTGCGTTTTAGGGACTTCCAAATAAAAAAATATCCCAGTATTTATTGTGGGGTGGACATCTTGTCCGCCCAGCTTATGTGGCGGGCAAGATGCCCGCCCCACAAGATGGAAGAATTTATTTCTTGGAAATCCCTTATATTTTTTTATCATCAGTAGGGTGGAATATAACTTAACTTTAGCGGTATTTAGATCCCCGACTTTTTCAAAAAGTCGGGGATCTGGGAAGCAATGTTTACTTAAGTAAATGCTATTCATTAGTAGTGGACTAACACACCTAAAATGAGGCATTAGATTTGATTAAATTAACCGCAGATAAACGCCGATAAACGCCGATAAACGCCGATGAATTTTTGATATTGCATCAAATTCTTGAGCAAGGTACAACGAAGTCCAACAGTCTGCTTTTAGCTAGCTAATAAATGTCGAAAACGACTGTTGTTCATAGTTTTTTAGAGAAATATTTAAATTTTGTCTCCCCATATATTTACCTGAAGCATATAATCCTCTAAACATTATTAAATATTTTAATCAATTTATATGTAGCAAAAATCTACCAAAATATGGCATTTTAGTTAATAAGCTAACTCAGCCTAAAATTTTAAATTATTTTACGGAAAATTAACGTCATTTTAACACTAGAAAAAGAAGTTAACATTTTTATTAAAGATGGAAACCGTACAATTTAGTGAACTTAAGATTAATGAAATATATAAAATTGAGTTCCTCAACGGCTACAAATTACAGGGTAAATTTATAGGCATTAAAAGTGGACGTTACTATTTTTTAGATGACAAAGGACAGAAATTCTCTTTCACCAACAACACTATTGTGCATCTGCGCTTTTATAAATCTCATGCTGAATAAAGTGTAATTGCAGAATCGCCAAGCCTAAACCAGACTAATCGCCGGGATGCGATCGCACATTCTAACTCAAATACCAATAGTACAGATAATTTTAAGGGCAAGGCAGTGCCCAGTCGTGTCAACTTAACGTGAAACCCTCTTGGTTGGAAGGTTTCGCCCTCACCCTGTGCCCCTCTCCCACAGGGAGAAGGGAGCCAGAGATTTAGTTCCCCTTCTCCTGCGGGAGAAGGGGTTAGGGGATGAGGGCGCGAGGTATTTGTACAACGCCCGCCCTATATCGCTTTTAGCTGAAGTTGACACCTATGGGCAGTGCCTTGCCCCTACCTGCGACATTGTATATTGAAAGTAAAATGAATGCGATCGCTTTGTAAACTAGCACTTGCAATTCACAAACTAGCACTTGCAACTCGTAAACTTGCTTTTGCAACTCGCAAACTAACACTTGCAACTCTTAAACTTGCTTTTGCAACTCACAAACTAACACTTGCAACTCACAAACTAACACTTGCAACTCACAAACTAACACTTGCAACTTGTAAACTTGCTTTTGCAACTCGTAAACTTGCTTTTGCAGTTAATTTCCGGAAATATACTCTTATTTATGAATTTTGCTCATACTATTGCTAGCAAACTTCTGTAGCTTCACTGTGGCTAGTACATTTATTCATTGCGTATCTTAAAGGTATCTAAGGAACTCCGTATTAAGCATTATCAGGGTTCTTCATATCAAAATTTCAACAGGAAAACTTTATGGCGCAAAAGAGACGCAATTCCATCGCACTCACCAAAGCTGAACGACGGATTGAAGGGATGCAGATGATCAATTCTGACTTAGACTTTGGTAATGGGTTATCAATCGCCAGTTATCAAAATAAAATTTTGGAGATTCGAGATAAGTTAACCGCCTATAACCAAGCAAAAACAATGGTGGAGACAACACACTCTGCATTAGTAGCAGCAGAAAGTGAGTTGAATATGATTTCTGAGCAAATGCTGCTGAGTGTTGCATCTCGCTATGGCAAAACTAGTGATGAGTATGGCATGGCTGGTGGAACACGCAGGATATATAGAAAGAAAGCACGTCCAGCAGTTCCAACAACATTGACTACGGATAAATAATTAAAAATTTGCAATTACTTGCATTAGCCAGCAAAGAGGTAAATTGAAAAAATTTGCCTCTTTACTTGTGTAAAAAACCAAAATGAACGATGATTTACCCAAAATACGTGCCTGCACTACCTCCTGCCGTTTTTTAGCTCCGTCGAACTCACGTTATATAAACAAAATTTATGCTTAAGTATCAACAGGTTGATATCAAAAATATTGTAATAATAATTGCTACATGGATTGTCCTAGTCATTCTCGTAAACCCTATCGGGGATTTTCCTCTCAACGATGACTGGGCTTATGGTTGGAGTGTAAAAACTTTACTAGAAACAGGTAATTTTCAACTTTCAGACTGGACTGCGACAAACCTATTATCTCAAGTTATCTGGGGAGCGCTGTTTTGTCTACCTTTTGGTTTTTCATTTACAGCACTTCGACTCTCAACTTTAACTTTAGGATTAATTGGTGTTCTCACCACTTATGGTCTATTGAGAGAAGTTAATACTAGCCCTAAAATTTCTCTGCTTGGAGCACTTATAATTGCTCTAAATCCTTTATATTTTGCGCTCTCTAACTCATTTATGAGTGATGTTCCTTCATTTACATTCACATTTGTATCTTTATATTTTTTAATTAGAGGTCTTAAAAGAGAGTCAAATATTGAATTTTTTTTGGGTGTATTAATTTCTTTTATATCTATTCTTAATCGTCAGTTGGGTTTATTAATTCTTCCAACATTTAGTTTAGCGTACCTGATAAAAAAAGGTTTCAAAATTAGAACCTTTATTGAAGCTATAACTCCAACTATTCTAGGGATAGCTTTGTATATATCCTATCCTCGTTGGTTACAGGCAACAGACCGAGCTCCTATCCTTTACAACTTTCAGAGTCATAAATTAGTAGAGACTTTTTCAAAAAGTTTTTTAGAAATTGTTGCAATTTACTCTAAAAATATATTATTAATCTCAGTATATTTAGGATTATTTATTTTCCCTTTTTTAATTCTTAATTTTTCTATACAATTTAAAAACTTTTCTCTTCGTCAAAAACAAATTAGTCTTTTTTTCAGTTTTTTTATAGTCGCCATAATTTCAGTGTATTGTTTAGCTAAACACCAGCGAATGCCTTTTGTAGGCAATGTTATAGAATCTTTTGGTTTAGGTCCTCAAACAATAAATGGTTATAGCGCTTTCTTAAATCCAAATCTTACTTTAATAACTTTAATTTCTAGAGTTTGGCAGATACTAACATTAGTAAGTATGGTTGGTGTTGCTTTATTGTTTCAGTGCTTATTTTTGGCTCTACTCCAAGTATTTAACCAAAAGACAGACTTAAATCGAAAGTGGCTGTTAATGTTAACTATTTCTAGTATTATTCTATTCTTTTTACCAATTGCTGGATTAAAAGGTTTTTGGTTTGATCGCTACCTCATTATTTTCTTGCCATTTTTATTGATGCTTATTTCAATGGCAATCACAAATTATAGTAAAAATAAGCTTACATTGAGAGCAGCTTCTATCTGCTTAATGATGCTTTTGTTCTATGGCGGATTCACCATCACTGCAACCCATGATTATCTGTTATGGAACCGTGTTAGATGGCAAGCTGTCAACGATTTGATGCAAACATCCCAAATATTGCCCAATCAAATAAACGGCGGATTTGAATTTAAAGGTTGGTATTTTGGGAATAAGCTGGAAATATGCAATCCTAAATATCATAAAAGTTCCGCATATACTAGAGTTAATTGGAATGACTTCACTTGCCTTTGGGGTAGTGATAATTATAAATATAGTCTTTCTTTTGTACCTAATATTGGTTATGAAATAGAGAAAAAATATTCTTTTAGAAGATGGCTGCCTTGGAGGAAAGAAGACCTATATCTTTTACGTAAAAAAACAAAAATTTAAAATACAGTAGATTGCAAATTTGTGAGCCAGTAAATTAGCTTCCAAACTTGACCGAGACAATTTTGGATTTTAGATTTTAGATTAAATCTAAAAATAAAATCCAAAAAACGGTTTCAAGCCTACGCCAGTTGCTTTATGTCGGGAAACCCGCCCACGAGAGTGGCTCACGCCACTTCTCTCAAGTCGGGAAACCCGCCCACGAGAGTGGCTCCTCCGTTTACGAAGAAGGAGCAAAAAAATCATTCAATACTTAAGTTCGTAGGGTGTGTTATGCCGTAGGCTAACGCACCTTGTTGTTGATGATGCGTCGGTGCGTTGCGCTGCGCGACAACACACCCTACATTTAAATTCTTTCTCACGTCTCTTGGCGATCGCAATTATCCCCAACTATCAAAGCCTTGTCATTAGCTAATGATTTTCAGACTCAGCGTCGGTGCGTTGCGCTGCGCGACAACACACCCTACATTTAAATTCTTGAGTAAATATACCTCGTGCTGCAAGAAATGGGCAAAGGGAAAAGGTTAAATGGGAAAGGGAAAATCCAAACCCTTTCCCCCTTCCCCTTTCCCCTTTCCCCAACTTCTACAAAAAGTCTATTGACCTAAGCAATTAAATCAAGACTTAAAGTAGCTAAAATGTAAAAACGTGATATATTACGTCTCTTACTTAATCCTGGTTTTATGGCACTGCCAATTGTTGCAATTATCGGTCGCCCCAATGTGGGCAAATCTACCCTGGTTAATCGTCTCGCCGGGGAACAAACGGCGATAGTCCATGATGAACCAGGAGTAACGCGCGATCGCACTTATATGCCATCTTATTGGAGCGATCGCGAATTTTTGGTTGTCGATACAGGTGGCTTGGTCTTTAATGATGATACGGAATTTTTACCACTGATTCGCCAACAAGCAATGACGGCGCTAACCGAAGCGAGTGCGGCTATTTTTGTGGTTGATGGGCAAACTGGGCCTTCTCACGCTGATGAAGAAATTGCAGAGTGGTTACGTCAACACCCTGTACCTGTACTGTTGGCTGTTAATAAATGTGAATCTCCCGAACAAGGATTAATCCAAGCTGCAGAATTTTGGCAATTAGGCTTAGGTGAACCTTACCCAATTTCTGCAATTCATGGTAGTGGTACAGGCGAATTGCTGGATGAGTTAATTAAGCACATTCCCCAGGTAACAGATGTACCGGAAACCAATGAAATCAAAGTAGCAATTATTGGTCGCCCCAACGTTGGTAAATCTAGTTTATTAAACGCTTTTGTGGGAGAAGAAAGAGCGATTGTCAGTCCCATTTCTGGTACAACCCGCGATGCGATTGATACCATGTTTGAGCGGGATGGACAAACCTATCGCTTGATTGATACTGCTGGTATTCGCAAAAAGAAAAGCATAGAATACGGCACAGAATTCTTTAGTATTAACCGCGCTTTCAAAGCAATTCGCCGCGCCGATGTGGTGTTAATGGTAATTGACGCTTTAGACGGAGTTACCGAACAAGACCAAAAATTAGCAGGACGAGTGATTGATGAAGGGAGAGCTTGTATAGTTGTAGTCAATAAATGGGATGCTGTGGAAAAAGACTCCTACACCATTTATGACTATGAAAAGACTATGCAATCCCGGTTGCATTTTACCGAATGGGCAGACACAATATTTGTCAGTGCTTTAACAGGACAACGCGTCGAGAAAATTTTAGAATTAGTCAATCAAGCTGCAGAATCGCACAAACGCCGTGTCAGCACATCTGTAATTAACGAAGTTTTAGAAGATGCAGTCAGTTGGCATTCACCACCAACCTCACGGGGTGGGCGACAAGGTAGAATTTATTACGGTACTCAAGTCAGTAGCCAACCACCCACGATCGCACTGTTCGTTAACGATGCAAAACGCTTTAACGAAAACTACCGCCGCTACATCGAAAGACAATTCCGCCAACAACTAGGATTTAAAGGCACTCCCATTCGTTTATTGTGGCGCAGTAAGAAAGTCCGTGATGCTGAAGTTGCTAGTATCAATCGTGCTACCCGCGTTTAAAATTTTGGATTTTGGATTTTAGATTTTAGACTGGAGTGGACTAACTGGAAATCAGAAGCTTTCATACCTAACACAGGCTTAATAATCTAAAATCTAAAATTGCCACATGGATTTACTGCGATCGCTACCTCTGGGACTTTATTTAGAAGAACCTCAAACTTGGCTGCATAGAATTGATCCCCGCGTCAAGTTTGCTTGGTTGATGAGTTTACTCACCAGTTATTTATTTGCCCCTATCGAATGGCGGGTACTGCTGGTCATAGTATTGATTTTTGTGACTCTCACTGCCAGAATTCCTAAAAGAGTATGGCAGCAGCAAATGGGCTGGTTATTACTATTGTCGGTTCTTGTTTTATTAATTGCCGCTATCAGCCCAGATGGTTTAGGTGTAAATTATCAGCCCCGTCTCCCAGCCAACGAGCAAATTTTAACTCAGCCATCCACTGCCAAGCCGCCAAATATTGATGAAAAAGCAGAATTTGGCAATAAAGAATATAGATATGTGTTATTTCACCAAGGGCCAGTCAAAGTCAATCGCCGTTCTTTAGATTTAGCGGTGCGCTTAAGTACAATTTTATTTACCGTAATTTATAGTACTAACCTCTACCTGCTAACCACAGCGCCAGAAGAAATTACAGCAGGTTTAGAAAGCTTAATGCAACCACTGCGACGGCTGAAATTACCTGTAACAGAAGTAGCTTTAACTTTAACTTTATCTTTGCGGTTTATTCCTCTAGTCTTAGAAGAAGTGCAGAATTTAGTGCGATCGGTAATGACTAGGGCGATTAATTGGAAAAAGCTAGGAATCAAAGGCGCAGTCAAGCTTTGGATGATTGTAGCAGAAAGATTATTAGAAAATTTGCTACTCCGTGCCGAACAAATGGCGAGTGCAATGATGGTGCGCGGTTTTACCAGCCCTAACGAGCATCGCGTATTGTGGCATGACTTACGCTTAAAAAGGTGGGACTGGCTAGCGATCGCAATTTTAAGTTTATTTTGGGGCGTGCGCTTATTACTCGGCATCCAGGTTTAAGTTTCAGACAGCGATTGCGAAACAGCCGCGATGATGGACGGAATCTCAACTCCGACAACCTCTAACCCTTTGTTAATTACGAATTACGAATTACGAATTAGTAATTTATGATGACCCACCCTTGGTATTGGCGATCGCTTCCTTTAAAAAATCGTACTGGTTCCGAAGTATTCGCGGCTCTGTTTCGCCCCAATAATAACTCTGAAATCGCCACCCTACTAGAAAGCACCTACCCCACCCCAAAAAACCATCCCCAACTCAATCGCTATTCTATTTGTGCCGGCGCACCTCGCATTATCAATGGTGTCCCCCAAATGTGGACACCCACACTAGGAAAAGTTCTACCCTTTTTATCCGATTTACTACAAACCAGAGGAATCGGACAACAAATAATTTCCCCCTCATCCCCCCCTCACCTCCCCTTCACCGGCGGTTGGCTGGGATGGTTGGGTTATGACATAGCTTGGGAAATTGAACAACTACCGCAAAATAAATGCGATCGCTTGCCGTTTCCTGTAGCTTTTTGGTATGAACCAGATTGTTTCGCCATTTTGGATCACGCCGAACAAACTCTTTGGCTAGCGGCTAGCGATGAGAGTCAACTCGATGATTTACAAGAAAAATTAGCTAAAAAAGCCGCAATTCTCCATCAGGAATCCGTAGAAAACAATCGCAAAATTTCAAATTACGCTATTTCCCCCCGCTTCCACACATCACAATCAGATTACGAGACAGCCGTTAACCAAGCGAAAAAATATATTCAGGCGGGAGACATTTTTCAAGCAAATTTGTCATTGCGATTTGAAGCCACCACAAACGCTTCTGGTTGGTCAATTTATCAAACATTGCAGCAAATCAATCCTTCTCCTTTCGCTAGTTATTGGCAAACACCTTGGGGAGAAGTAATGAGCTGTTCACCAGAAAGGCTAGTATTATTGCAAAACGGCCAAGCCGAAACTCGACCAATCGCCGGGACGCGATCGCGGGGGATCACGCCAGAACAAGACATTCAGCTAGCACAAGAATTGCTGAGTAACACCAAAGAACGCGCCGAACACATCATGCTAGTGGATTTGGAACGCAACGACTTAGGGCGAGTTTGTGAATGGGGAACTGTCTGTGTTGATGAATTGCTAACAATTGAGCGCTATAGCCACGTGATGCATCTTGTTAGTAATGTTAAAGGCAACTTAAAGAGCGATCGCACCGCTATCGATTTAATTCGCGCCCTCTTCCCTGGTGGCACAATTACAGGGTGTCCCAAAGTTCGTTGCATGGAAATTATTGAAGAACTGGAACCAGTACGGCGTAGTTTATTCTACGGTTCCTGCGGTTATTTAGATTGGCGAGGCAACTTAGACTTAAATATTTTAATTCGCACCCTCTTATTAGCAAAAGCCCCAGGGGAACAGGGGAGCAGCGAAAATGATATTAACTCAGCACTCCCAACTCCTCACTCAGCACTCACAACTCCCCACTCAGCACTCAGCACTCAGCACTCCCAACTCAACATCGTTTGGGGACAAGTTGGCGCAGGTATTGTCGCTGATAGTGATCCTGAGCGAGAATGGTATGAATCTCTGCACAAAGCTCAGGCACAATTGGTAGCACTGAATATGCTAAATCATCAATAGTGTACCCTTGGCGATTGTGTGCCAACAGGCGAAAATTATGGCAGCATTAAAAGAGGTTTATGCACACAGAAGTCTAAGGGCTGAATTTTATCTTGAGAAACCTTGCATGACGTATCCCTTGGTCGTTCTTTACAGGAGATAAAATGGCTGATATTTTCTGAGCCTTACCCTACATAGCACCTGAATGTAGGTTTCCTAGGCGAACTTGCCATTACTCTTGTTGTTGTCCCCTACTAGTACAGCAGGCGCAAACACCAAACTAGCAACTCAAAATTAGCGAAAAGCTTATTTAATCAACTTTTTGGTGCCTTAATTTTGAGTTTCGCGTAGCGCTACTAGCTTCAATACTGCCTTAAAAACACTAGATCAAGGGCTTGGCAAACACCACTCTACAGCAAACATTGTTGTATTTCGCGTAAATTTGCACAAATATTCTCACGAAAGCGGTGTATCATCGTCTGAATGTTTGTACTAAAACTGCGGAAAGATATAAAAAATAGACGCTTACCTTGACCACTAAATGAATTCAGAAAACTCAGAAACTTACATAAATCATCCAACTTGGGGTCTCCTTTACAGAATCTGTATGGTTGACGAGACCCAGGATTTGTTCACTACACTTTATGCCCAACGTTTATTTTTTTTGGTAACAAATGACATCAAAGGTATAAAATTTCAGCCCATAGGCCGCACCGAAGCCAGAATGATGTTGGAAAATCGCTTGCGTACTCTGCGTCGCACCGGGCATTCTCAGGAGTACGATCTGCTTCACGGTGTTTTCCAACGCACATTCCAATAGGGAGCAGGGGAGCAGGGGAGCAGGGGAGCAGGGGAGCTAATCTTCACTCTTGTACAAACGCGATTCATCGCGCATACGTGTCAACTTAAGTAGTTAAACAAAATTAATTACACAATGTCATTGCGAATGGAGCGGAGCGTAATGAAGCAATCGCAAGGGTTGAGATTGCTTTGCTGCGCTCGCAATGACTGTAATTAATTTTGCGTGGTTACTTAACGTGAAACCCGCTTTGTGCAAAGGTTTCGCCCTCACCCCCAGCCCCTCTCCCTCAGTGAGCTACGGTGTACACACAAGTACTCTCCGCATACGTTTCAGGGATTTCAAGCCCCTGAAATCGTCATTGCGAGGAGGAACGACGAAGCAATCGCTTGGTGCTCTTATTGCTTCTCTTCGAGACGCTACGCGAACGCTTCGCTCGCAATGACAGGTTTTGAGCGATTTTTATCTGAGTTTAAAACTCCCTTCCAGGTAGGATTTCAAGACTTCTGTGTACACCGTAGCTTCTCCAGGGGGAGAAGGGGTTAGGGGATGAGGGCGTGAGGTATTTGTACAACGCCCGCCCTATATCGCTTTTAGCTTAAGTTGACACCAATATTCATCGCGTCTCTCCAACTCGCAATGAATCGCGTCTCTTCAACTCAGCACTTTGCTAGACCTAGAAACTGCTGTAATGTAGGGGATCGTTAATTTTGAATTTTGGATTGTGAATTGTGAATTCCGATCGCAGCGAAGTGACTAGTTCAATTGGCGAACGTATTACCAAAATTAGCTCCTCCCTACCTTCCTCGGTACGGTTGATTGCAGTTAGCAAAACAGTGTCGGCGGAAATGATGCGCTCTGCATACGCCGCAGGAATCCGCGATTTTGCCGAAAGCCGGATTCAAGAAGCCGCGAAAAAGCAAGCTCAATTACAAGATTTAAGCGATATTACCTGGCACTTTATTGGGCATTTGCAAAGCAACAAAGCCAAAAAAGCCCTAGAACAATTTTCCTGGATTCACTCTGTTGATAATTTGCAGTTAGCACAGCGCTTGGATCAAATAGCAGAACAATTAGGGGTAACTCCTAATGTCTGTCTGCAAGTTAAAATTCTTCCCGATCCCAACAAAGGCGGCTGGACTATACCACAACTGTTAAATGACTTATCCGTAATTAATCAATATAAAAATTTACATATTCAAGGTTTAATGACAATTCCGCCTTTAGGATTAAATGAAGCGGAAATTTTAAATGTATTTAATACTACTCGCGACCTGGCAAAAACCATTAGAGATCAACACTGGTCACACATTGAGATGCAGCACTTGTCGATGGGGATGTCTGGTGATTATCACCTAGCCGTACAAGCAGGAGCAACGATGGTAAGGTTAGGAACCATCTTGTTTGGCGATCGCACTGAGCAGATATAAGAATATTAGTTAATAACTTGTAAGTATTGGTATCAGAAGCTTTCAGCCGTTTTTGAGAAGACTTCTCAAAGAGACCATTGCAATAAGTAACAAAAGATATAGTTTTGCCACAAGTTTGATCCCCGAAAAATGGGGTGGAAATTAACTTTCATTCGGAGAAACATTAGTATATAATCTTGACTCATTATCGCGTTTAGGTAATCATGCAGATGCAGTCAACAACATCTGTTCTGCACCTAAGCCTGTAGTAGAAACTACCTCTAGTACTAAAATTGCTGAATAAGGCATCCATGTAGCGATCAAAGCTAGCTACATTGATTTATAGTCAGGTAAAAATAAAGCTAAATTGCACCAGGAGCGTACACAATGAACAATATATTTTCTAAACTAAGAGACTTTGTTGGACTAAATGAACAAGTAGAATACGAATACTACGAAGAAGAACCAGAAACCGAAAGCTACCAAAATCTCTATCAAGAAGAGAATCCCCAACCGGCACCCCAAGAACCTGCTGCGCCAAATCGACGTTGGCGGGAACCCATGCCTACAATGGGTAATGACGTAGCGACAGGGTCAAAATCAATGGGGAATGTGATAGGTATGCCAGGAGCAATTAACGGAATTTCGGAAGTATTAGTACTTGAGCCACGCACATTTGAAGAAATGCCTCAAGCTATTCAAGCTTTGCGCGAGCGCAAATCAGTAGTATTAAATTTAACAATTATGGATCCCGACCAAGCTCAACGGGCGGTAGATTTTGTAGCAGGTGGTACATACGCATTAGATGGACATCAAGAACGTATTGGAGAAAGTATCTTTTTGTTTACACCCAGCTGTGTGCAAGTTAGCACTCATGGCGGAGTTATTCACGAAGTACCACAACCACCCGCACGTCCTCGGACAACAACTCCTACTCCAGCATGGGGCAATGAAGTTAACCGGATGGCAGCACAATAAAGGTAAAGTAGTCAAGGGTCAAGGTCAAAAGTAAAAAGTAAAAAGTAAAAAGTAAAAAGAAAGATAAATTTAATATTTATTTTGCCTTTTAACTTTTGCCTTATTTTGACTTTTGACTCTGGACTCATAAAGTATTGACTATTGGTTATTTGACTAATTAATGACTATTAAATTTGGTTTAATTGGTGGCGGGGTAATGGGAGAAGCGCTATTATCCCGCCTTATTGCGCGTGAAATTTATCAACCATCAGAAGTTATAGTTAGCGAACCCCAACCTGCGCGCCAGAATTTTTTAAAACAACAATATAACGTGGCGGTAACTACCGATAATCGCCTGATTTTAGAGCAAACTCAGGAAGTTGTATTATTGGCTGTGAAACCGCAAGTGTTCAGTGCGATCGCCCAAGAAGTAGCAGAGATGATCGACCTGAAAATTACTGAACACTCACCCCTATTAATTTCTATTTTGGCAGGTGTGCCTTTAAGTCAGCTAGAAGCTGCATTTCCTAGCTTACCAGTCATTAGAGCCATGCCCAATACACCCGCCACAGTCGGCGCAGGAATGACAGCAATTTGCTCAGGTGCTTACACCAACCCCAAACATCACCAAATAGCCCAGCAAATATTTGCCGCCGTGGGAGAAGTGGTAGAAGTTTCAGAATACTTAATGGATGCAGTCACAGGACTATCCGGAAGCGGCCCGGCTTACGTAGCCTTGATGGTAGAAGCACTTGCTGACGGCGGAGTAGCCGCAGGGTTACCCAGAGCGATCGCCAATCAACTAGCCCTACAAACAGTCCTCGGAACCGCCACACTCTTACACGAGAGCAAAATGCACCCCGCAGAACTCAAAGATAGAGTTACCAGCCCCGGTGGTACCACAATAGCTGGTATCGCCCAACTAGAAAAAGGCGCATTCCGTTCCGCCTTAATCGAAGCAGTGAGAGCCGCCACAGAGCGATCGCAGGAATTGGGGAAGTGAGGGGTTGGGGATTGGGGACTGGGGACTGGGGACTGGGATGAGGAAGATGAGGGAGATGAGGGAGATGAGGGAGATGAGGAAGATGAGGAGGATGAGGGAGACAGAACAAATAACAAATCCCTATTACCCATTACCCATTACCCATTACCCATTACCCATTACCCATTACCCATTACCCATTACCCAATGCCCAATGCCCAATGCCCAATGCCCAATGCCCAATGCCCCATGCCCCATGCCCAATGCCCAATCCCCCATACCCCATTCCAAAGTTGACAAAATAGCCGTTAATATAGTAGACAGTCTGGTTGCAAATTTGATTGAGTGAACTATCCCGCACCGTCCCAAGAAGTTGACCTAGAGTCAATATTTCCTTTTCATCTAGATCAATTCCAAAAAGATGCGATCGCGTCCCTCAATGCTGGTCGTTCTGTAGTCGTTTGTGCGCCTACAGGATCGGGCAAAACGTTGGTGGGTGAATATGCTATTTATCGTGCTCTGGCGCGAGGTAAGCGCGTATTTTACACTACTCCTTTAAAGGCGCTGTCGAATCAAAAGTTACGTGATTTCCGCGAAAAATTTGGGTCTGAACAGGTCGGTCTGTTAACTGGAGATGCCTCCATTAACAGGGATGCGCCGATTGTGGTGATGACTACAGAAATTTTCCGTAATATGCTCTATGGCACACCCATAGGGCAAGTTGGCGTATCTTTAGTAGATGTGGAAGCGGTGGTATTAGATGAGTGCCACTACATGAACGATCGCCAACGCGGAACTGTTTGGGAAGAATCGATTATTTATTGTCCCCGGGAAGTGCAATTGGTGGCGCTGTCGGCAACGGTTGCCAATAGCGATCAGCTCACCGATTGGCTAAATCGCGTTCACGGGCCCACTGACCTGATTTACTCCGATTTTCGCCCCGTACCTTTAGAATTTCATTTTTGCAATCCCAAAGGATTGTTCCCCCTACTCAACGACAGTAAAAACAAAATTAACCCCCGCCTAGCTAATAGGGGAAAAAGGCGACCAGCAGACAAAGGCAAAGGTGGTAGGCCAGAAGCTCCCAGCATAATTTATACATTGAATCAGCTACAGCAACGGGATATGCTACCCGCCATTTACTTTATCTTCAGTCGGCGGGGATGTGATAAAGCTGTGGCAGAGGTGGGTGATTTATGGCTGGTAAATAATGATGAATCCCAAATCTTACGCCGCCAAATTGATGACTTTTTAAGCCGCAACCCGGAAGCGGGACGTTCGGGACAAATTGCGCCTCTCTATCGCGGCATTGCGGCTCACCATGCTGGAATTTTACCTGCCTGGAAAGTGCTAGTAGAAGAACTATTCCAGCAAGGGCTAATTAAGGTTGTATTTGCCACCGAAACACTAGCAGCGGGAATTAATATGCCCGCCCGTACCACTGTAATTTCCACCCTTTCCAAGCGTACCGACACCGGACATCGCCTATTAAACGCTTCCGAATTCTTGCAAATGGCAGGACGCGCTGGTCGGCGTGGTATGGATTTACAAGGTCATGTAGTTACAGTCCAAACCCCCTTTGAAGGTTCCAAAGAAGCGGCATATTTAGCAACCTCCAAACCAGATCCTCTAGTTAGCCAGTTTACCCCCAGCTATGGGATGGTACTGAACCTACTGCAAACCCATACATTGGACGAAACCAGAGAACTCATCGAACGCAGTTTTGGCCAGTACATGGCGACTCTGCATTTACAACCAAATTACGATGAGATTGCCGAACTGCAAGCCCAATTAAACCAACTGCAGGAGCAAATTGCCGCAGTAGATGAAAATGAACTGGCTGTGTATGAGAAATTGCGCCAACGGCTGAAAGTAGAACGGCAATTATTAAAAACTCTACAACAGCAAGCACAGGAAGACAGACAAGAACAATTAGCCATGATGTTGGGCTTTGCTGTCTCCGGGACAATGTTGAGTATCAAGGGCAAAAACATCACAGTTCCCACACCAATTACAGCCGTGTTAATTGGTAAAACTTCTGGTGAGCAAACTCCTTACTTAGTTTGCTTAGGACGAGATAATCGATGGTATGTAGGCACAACCGAAGATATCGTGGATTTGTATGCCGAACTACCACGAATTGATATTCCACCGGAGATTTTGCCACCACCGGAACTAGTGTTTAAACCAGGACAGATATGGCGTGGTGACGCACAAACAGCAGCCATAGCCCAAAGAATTCCGCAACCAGAGGAATCTTTATATATGGCTCCAGAAGTTGCAGAACAACTCAGCCGTGTAACTGCTGTACAGGAGCAATTAGAAGCCCATCCTGTGTATCAATCGGGTAATGCTGGCGCTATTTTCAAACGTCGGGCACGTTATGTAGAACTAGAAGCCGAACTGCAACTATTGCAAGAGCAAGTAGAGCAACAATCCCAACATCACTGGGAAGAGTTTCTCAATTTAATTGAAATTTTGCAGCATTTTGGCTGTTTAGATAACTTAGTACCCACAGCATTAGGGCAAGTTGCTGCGGCTATCCGGGGAGAAAATGAATTGTGGCTAGGTTTGGTATTAGCTAGTGGTGAATTCAATAATTTAGATCCGCACCATTTAGCCGCCGCAGCTGCAGCGTTAGTGACAGAAACTCCTCGCCCCGATAGCAAAGTGCGGTTTGATCTCAGCAATCAAGTTGTAGATGCTTTAGCAAAACTGCGGGGAATTCGCCGCCAGATGTTCCAAATCCAACGGCGTTATAATGTGGCGTTACCTATATGGTTAGAGTTTGAGTTAATTGCCCTAGTAGAACAATGGGCGCTGGGAATTGAGTGGACAGAACTATGTGAAAATACGACCTTAGATGAAGGTGATGTGGTCAGAATATTACGCCGGACTTTGGATTTATTATCTCAAATTCCCCATGTGCCGAATTTACCCGATTCACTGCAACGCAATGCTTACCGCGCTATGCAGTTAATTGATAGATTCCCTGTGAATGAGGTTGTGGAATAGGGCATTGGGCATTGGGCATTGGGCATTGGGCATTGAATTGGTAATGGAAATTTCTTCCTCATCTCCCTCATCTCCCTCATCTCCCTCATATTCCCCAGTCCCCAGTCCCCATTAAAAATTGATTTCAAGCGATCGCACATTATCTTGACTCTTTCCGAAGACAAATATACAATTCAGATTGATATAGAAGGGGAGTAGCTGCTGGCATGAAAAGCCAGCCCATCTGAGTCAACATACTGGCGATGAGCCTGGTTCAGATGACAAGTATCAAGTATTTGGTAGCGAGACCTTCACCGAGTTCACACCCAAAAGGGTGGAGCTTGGTGAGGTCTTTTGGTTCTCATCAAGCTCCATCGCAGTAAACGATTTTCAGGAGCTTGAAAGAGTGCTAACAGCTTTTACCGCAGGTTTGTTACTAATTACAATTTCCGAGTTAGGGGATAAAACATTTTTTATCGCCGTGATTTTGTCAATGCGTCACCCACGACGCTTAGTCTTCTTGGGGGTGACAGCCGCTTTAGCTGCAATGACAATTCTTTCGGTGGTTTTGGGACAAACAATATCTTTGTTGCCCAAAATTTATATTCATTATGCCGAAATCGCGTTGTTTATCGCCTTTGGTCTAAAGCTGCTATATCAAGGTAGTAAAATGTCAAAGGCTTGTGATACGGAAGTTGTAGAAGAAGCAGAAGCTGCGGTAAAGCAAGCAGATTTACAACTACCCAAACGCAAAACCCCACTGGCAATTTTAATCGAAGCCTTTACCTTAACATTTATGGCAGAGTGGGGCGATCGCACACAAATCGCTACCATTGCCCTAGCAGCAGGTAATAATCCCATTGGGGTGACTGTAGGTGCAGTATTAGGACATGCCATTTGTGCTGCGATCGCAGTCATTGGTGGCAAAATAATTGCGGGACGCATCTCAGAACGTCAAATAACTTTAATTGGCGGCTGCTTATTTTTAATCTTTGGTGTTGTAGCAGCCATTGAAGGAGCGTGAGGGGATTGGGGATTGGGGGCTGGGGACTGGGGATTGGGGATTGGGGATTGGGGACTGGGGATTGGGGATGAGGGAGATGAGGGAGATGAGGGAGACAAAACAATTCACAATTCAAAAGAATAGACTGTTTGCCATCCCCTCTCACAAACACCAATTACCAATTACCAATTACCCATTACCAATTACCAATTACCCATTACCCATTACCCATTACCCATTACCAAACACCAATTACCAATTACCAATTACCCATTACCAATTACCCATTACCAATTACCCATTACCAATTACCAAACACCTAACTTCTCACCAAAGGAATTTCAATGGAAAATTCTGTACCTTTTCCTAGTTCAGATACAAATGAAATTGCTCCTTGATGTTGTTCTTCAATAATTTGCCGACTAATAGACAAACCTAATCCGGTTCCTTTACCAACAGGTTTGGTGGTAAACATTGGTTCAGATAAACCTTGTTGAACTGCTTGTGTCATACCAATGCCATTGTCAGCAATTTGAATAATTACTACTGAACGTTGTTCTATTACGCTAGTACGAATTGTAATTTTTCCTGTGTACTCTACCAATGAAGAATTGCTTTTGGCAAATGACTCTTCTATGGCATCAATAGCATTAGCAAGGATATTCATAAATACTTGGTTTAAGGGGCCAGGAAAACATTCTACTAGCGGTAGGGTATTATATTCTTTAATTATTTGAATGGCTGGACGTTCTGGATTAGCTTTGAGGCGATATTGCAAAATTAATAATGTACTGTCGATACCTTCATGAATATTTGTGGGTTCAGCGCTTGCATCATCGCGGCGAGAAAAATGTCTCAGGGCGCGAATCATTTGCGCCATGCGCTTTGTGCCTTTATGCATCGATAAAATAATTTCTGGAAAGTCGCATATCAAATAATTCAAGTCGATTTCATCGATTTTATCGGCTATTTCATCGACTGGTTCGGGATAATATTTTTGATAGAGATTTAATAATTCAATAAAACTTTGAGTATATTCGGAAGCGTGACCAAGATTTCCTAAAATAAAGTTGACAGGATTATTAATTTCATGAGCAATTCCGGCGACTAATTCACCTAAAGCAGACATTTTTTCTCGTTGTACCAGGTTTACCTGAGTTTGCTGGAGATGAGATAAAGCATGAGAAAGTTGAGATGTTCTTTCTTCTACCCGTTGTTCTAAATCTTGAGTCAGGCTTTGTAATTTCGCTTCTGCTAACAGACGTTCTGCTACTTCTTGTTGCAGTTGCTGATTTTGAGTTTGCAGTTGCTTGGTGAGATGACGAATTTTTAAATGAGTTTGCACACGTGCTAATACTTCTTGTTGATCACATGGTTTGGTAATATAGTCTACCGCTCCCAAATTTAAGCCTTTAACTTTATTGACAGTTTCTGAAAGAGCCGTCATAAAGATAATGGGAATATCAGCCGTTATGGGATTTGATTTTAAGCGATCGCAGGTGGTAAATCCATCAATTCCCGGCATCATCACATCTAAGAGAATAATATCAGGGTGAGCATATTCAGCTTGGGCGATCGCACCTTCACCATTCACAGCCACTAAGATTTCCCAGCCTGTATCCATCAAGGCTTCTGATAAAACTTCTAAATTATTGGGGTTATCATCAACAATCAAAATTACCCCTATTTCCACAATTGCTAAACTCATTTTTGTTCTCCTCGATATAGCTGAATAAACTCTTTGATTTTGTCGATTTGAAAGCTTTTTGCCAGTTGCAGTAACTCTTGAGCAAAGGGTATAAATTTTTCATCTAATTGTTTAAGCTTTTCTGCTTGCTCACGAATACCCTTAATATTTCCTCTCATCGCTAATTCAAAAAGTTGCTCAACTTCTGCAGATGGAATTGTAATTAATTTATTGACTGAAATTGGAGGATTCACAGGTATCACTTCTACAGCTTCTTTTGACTGTAGCGACTCATAAATCCACTCAACTTGTAAGTACTGCTGTAACTTCAAAAATAAATCTTCCATCTGCACAGGTTTAGGCAGAAAATCATCTGCACCAACTCCTATACTTTTATGTTCGTCAGACTCAAATACGCTAGCAGATGAAACAATAATTGTTAAATTTTCAAACTCAGGTAACATCCGGAGACGACGTGTCAATTCAAAGCCATCCATTACAGGCATAGTTAAGTCTGTAATTATTAAATCTGGTAAAAATTGACAAGCCTTTTCTAAGGCTTGCTCACCATTAGTTGCTTCTGCAATTTCAAATCCAATTTCTTGAAGCAAATTGACAATTACAGAACGATTTTCCCATTTATCATCGACAATTAATAATTTCCGCTTACCATTAGCAATGCCAACAATTTTATCGTCGGCTATCATTCTGGCTGATTGCATCCAGTCTAATGATTCCTGTAAATCCAAATCCATCCAAAAGCTACTACCTTGATTTAATTCACTTTTTACCTGAATTTTACTGCCCATTAATTTGACAATTTTTTGGCTAATAGCCAAACCTAAACCAGTACCTTCAGATTGTTTGTGAGTATCTCCAGCTTGCTCAAAAGGTAAAAATATTTTCTCTATTTGTGCTTGGCTTATACCAATTCCTGTGTCACTAACTTGGCAGCGAATTTTTGTAGTTAATGTTGATTTTTCTAATACAGTAACAGTAAACTGTACACCTCCTGTTTCAGTGAATTTAATAGCATTACTCAATAAATTAATTAATACTTGTCGTAACCTTTTTTCATCTGCAGATATAGCTGTTGGCAAATCGTGAGATGGTTGATAAATAAATGAGATACCTTTTTGTTCTGCACGAATGCGGCAAATTTCTACAACACTTTGAAGAAATGCTGGAAAATGGAAATCATGACAATAAAGTTCCATTTTCTGAGCTTCGATTTTAGATAAATCTAAAATATCATTAATTAATGTTAAAAGATGTGAGCCACATTGGTGAATAATCCTTAAGCCATCGCGCTGTTTAGTTGTGATGCTGATATCTCGTTGGAGAATTTGAGCATAACCTAAAATACCGTTCAACGGAGTTCGCAATTCGTGGCTCATATTAGCTAAAAACTCACTTTTAGCACGATTTGCTCTATCGGCAAGTTCTTTCTTTAATTCCAGAGAGCGATAAGATGCAGCTAAAGTTGCAGACATTTGGTTAAATGCATCTGCTAATTCTTCAATTTCATCTTGCGTCTTGATATTTAGGCGATACTCTAGATTGCCATTGCCAAGAATTACTGCTCCCTGTTGTAGCTGTTGAATTGAGCGAGTTACTGGTAAGAGAATCAGTAATAACTGCCCGATAAAAATTAGCAGAATAGACAAGATAATGATTTGTCTTGCAAGTTGAGTATTCTGTTTGAAATGCTCAAATTCTTGCTTGTCTAGCGCATAGTGTTGTTGGAGTTTCTGAGTTAAGACATTTAAATATAGTTCAATATCACGAGAAAAAGCATTAATCACGCGAAAATCTTGCTGTGATTGAGCTAACTCTAAAGGTTTATCGATTTGTGATTGATTCGTGAGTTCTGTGACTACCTCAGCTAAAAGATGATGGCGATCGCGAATTTTATTTAACTCTGAAGCCACACCTGGATTTAAATTTTCTAGTTCAGATAAATTAGTGATAAATGCCGATAATGCATCTTGGTATTTCAGCAGATTTACCGCATCACGCCTCAGCAAAATCATATCTTTAAGCGCTGCTACCTGATTATTTAAGGCAACATTAATTCGCAAAATAGTAGTTAAAGCCTGAGCATTTTTGGTTTGGGTGTCTTGGGCTGTAGTTTCAGATTTCCTAATGAAGATGTCACCACCAACTAGAGTAGAAACAACCAGTCCTCCGACAATTAAAGACGAGCCAATACACTTGGTCGTGATTCGCATAATTTTTTGTCGTTCTATTGAGTGGGAACCCGCTTTTGAAAGTCTCTAATAATGTCATAATCGGAATCTTGCACCAGAGTATAGCCAATTCCCACAGCACCGCTAGGGTCGATTAAACCCGCCGGTGCATCAATCAATACCTTTTTCAAAGTATCTTTGAGTTCAATAGAGACTTTACTAGCTGCAACAATAGGTATGCTTGGGAGCGGCACAGATTCCCAAATAATCGTGTATTTTTTAGGGTCGATTTTCCCTTCTTTAATTTGTTGTGTAAATGATCGCTTGTCATCTGCGATCGCATCTACTTCACCTTTGATTAAAGCTTGCTTAGATTTATCATGGCTACCCAAGAAAACAACTGAGCGAAAATCTCTTTGAGGATTAATACCCAATTCTTGTAATTTAGCCATTGGGACAACATATCCAGAAGCAGATATCCTACTTACAAAAGCAAAGCGTTTACCTGGTAAATCTTGTAAAGTTTTAATACCGCTAGTTTTGCTAGCGATAATTACAGATGTATACCAAGGTCGCTTGGTATCTTGATTAATTGGAGAAACAAGGGGTTCAATTTGAGAATCTCGAAGGCGGGCCGCAATGTAGCTACTTGGCCCCAGGTACGCTAAATCTACTTTCCCTTGAATTAATAATTCAACTGCTGTTTCGTAGTTCTTAGTAATTTCAAATTGAAAAGGCCGCTTCAGGGTTTTGCCTAAATAGTCAGCCAAAGGTTGCAGTTTCTGTTCTTGCTCAGAGGAAACTTGCCAAGGAATCACCGCCATTGTGATTGCGGCTTGTTCGTTTTCAGTTCGCTGGCTGTGAGGTGATGGAACCGTCAGGGGTTGAATTGCAGACGAACTTTCACGATTTGCAGTACAGGCTGTACCGAATAGTGCGATCGCTAATACTGAAAGCCAGACAGTAGCCCTTATTTTAGGTAAATTATCGACAACTTTACAAAAAAGTTGCTGATACATAAATTTTTTCCTTTTGTAGCCTGTTCTGTGAACAACGGTGTACTCGTTTATTAATCCCAAAACCGTACATCTACTCACATCAAGGCTGGAAAATTTTTTATTTCATATAATCTAAGTATTATTACTTGAAAGGGGAAAGGGGAAAGGGGAATGGGTAATGGGGAATGGGTAATGGGTAATGGGGAATGGGTAATGGGGAATGGGTAATGGGGACTGGGGACTGGGGAACTCGGGGCCCTCTCTGGGGATAAGGGGGAATGGGGACTAGGGACTGGGGAACTCGGGGCCCCCTCTGGGGATAAGGGGTAATGGGGAATGGGGAATAGGAAAGGGAAAAGTACGACAGGAGAAAAATTTGGCTTTTGAAGGCCAGTTGCTACCCTGTGGGAACGCTTTCATCGGTACAATTCGGGGAACCGTAAGGGCGCACTGGCTCCTTTTGACTTTTGACTTTTGACTTTTGACTTTTGACTTTTGACTTTTGACTTTTGACTTTTGACCCTTAACCCTTAATCCTTACGGTTTACTTGCTGGTGAGGCTGTAGACGATGCAGTTGGCGCTGGAACTGGAGCAACTTCTGCTGCTTTATTAATTTCGTCTTTGTATTGAGCAGGTGCTAAAGCCGAAGCTGTATTGAATAAAGGTTTAGCTTCAGCAACTTTGCCTTGTTGCTTCAGTAACATTGCCTTAGCCAAAACCGGACGAAAATCCTTGGTATCTTTTTGGATTGCTTGATCGTATGCGGAAATAGCTTGGGGATAGCGTTTTTGAGACGCATGAACAGTGCCTAAAAGCACCTGTACTGCAACTGTATCTACACTTCCGGGCTGAATTTTATTAGCTTGGGGTGCGGCGGATAAAGTATCTTGCAATAAACCAATAGCAGCTTCAGGGCGTTGTTGACTGAGTAACAGAGACACCATTCCTTGCAAAGCTTTCAAATCGCCTGGTTTTGTACTTAAAACACTACGATAGGCTTGAGCTGCGCCTTCCTTATCGCCAATTTGCTGCTTGGCTTGAGCCAAAAGAACAGCGTATTCGGTTTGTTCTGGATTCAGCTTGGCTAACTTTTCTAAAGGTTCAATTACACCTTGAATATCTCCTTCTTTGAGAGTTAAAAGTTGTAACCTTGCTTGGAGCAAGCCTTTAAGAGCAGTTTGATTTTCTGGTTCCCGTTGTAAAACCAGCTGATAACCCCGAACTTCATCTTGGAGTTTTGATTTTTGGTCAGTTGAAGCCACATTGTTCCCAGCGCTGGCATTGTTCTGGGCTGGAGTTTGCTTATCATTTTGTTGATTAAATGCAGCAAACAGTGGAACCATTGAAATACCCACAAAAGCAAGAACTGCCAGAGCCAGCACGACCTTAACTAACCAGCTGCGCGTTTGAGACACAAGACTTCCTTCTTTTGAACATTAATGACATTATCATTTACAGAAAACGCAAAGTTAAAAATTTCCAAAACTTTGCGGAATACCGTCTATTGCCTGTGAATTTTATAACAAATAACGATCAACGCTTGCTAAAGTAAGTGATGACTTTAGGAGGAGCCGTCAGCATTGTAGCTATGATATGCTTCCGAAACTAGTGTAAAGACGCTAAATTACACATTTAGTGTACAAATAAATTTGCGTCTTTAGAATTGTATAGGGCGCTCTGGCGTGGCTGGGTTGAAAGTAAATATACTTTCATCTGCCGCACAAACGCTCTTTTCAGCTGCCTTCGTAAAATCCCACAATGGGATGTGTCTCCGCCGCAAGGAGTTTTTATGAATTCCGACCTGATGCCGTCGCCTGAATCTTCCAACTCTTCTGCCTCTAACCAGGGCCCTATTGAAGAGGCAGCCGCTAGTGTTCCTACAGTAGCAGCCCAGTCCTCTGAAGTTGACAACTCGACCGTTGAACCCAGCGAAACTGCTGCTAATAGCAACTTCGCGAATCGCCAGCAACCGATTCCACCACCTAGCGAACCAATGCAGTACCGTGCCATTGGGTTAGTTCGCGGTCGCTATCTTGCCAGTGATGAACAATTTACCCAAGGTTCTCTGCTAACCGCAGATGGGGTAGAACTCAATGCCGTTCTCCTAGGACGGATTATGAGTTTAGTTAAGAATCACTTAGATTTAGAACAAGAACATCTTTGGGTAGTTTATCCGCGCACCAGACAAGAAAATGATGCATTGCACCTTCAAATTGTCGGCGTTTGGGAGCCAGAAAAACTGGCTAAACAACTGACAGATGAAGACGAGCCAGATTCTGAATCATCAGACTTAGATAATGCTGATGATACTGTGTCTAAAACTGCCGAAGAAACTACTAGCACCCCAAAACCCTCATCAGAAATTCCAGATGGTGGTTTTTCCGTTCGCGGTGAAGTCGTCTACCAGTCATTTGATGCTAAAAGCTTAGTGGTCAAAATTAAGCAGGCTCCGCGTAAACCTATCGATAAACCCAAATATTTTAAATTGAAATTGACGGGTGTGCTGACGACTAAAGCAGTAGGAAAGTTCTGGGACTTTCAAGTGAAGCGGGAAGCTGACTTACTGCTCATAGAAAATGCTGAAGCGATCGCCGATTTACCCAAAAAGCGCAGACCATCATTCAGAGGTGGCCCTCGTGGTGGTGGTGGCGGCGGTGGAGCTGGCAGAAGACCATTCACACCCCGACGCGGTAGTAGCGATACTCCACGCCCAGTCAAGAAAATAGGCGGTGGTGACTCTGCTGCTGTCTCAAAACCAGTACCAAAAACCCCTGCGCCTAAGCCAATTAAACGGCCAAAACCGGCTCAGGAATAGGAATGGGGCATGGGGCATGGGGCATTGGGCATGGGGCATGGGGCATTGGGTAATTGGTAATTGGTGATTGGTAATTGGTAATTGCTGTTCTCCCCTTGTCTCCCTCATCCCCCTCATCTTCCCCAATCCCCAGTCCCCAATCCCCAATCCCCAGCCTCAAAACTCCGTCCAACGGTCTTGGGGGATGAAAGAGCGTTCCATCGGCACTGGGGATACTGGTTCGGTGAGGGTGAAGGTGCCAGCTTCAATCCAATTTTTCAACTCTAGGGCAACTTGCCGAGATAAATATAAACTTGCCAATGGTGCTACACGCACGGTTTTGCCTTCAATGGTGACACGTCCAGACTTGAGTTGCGCGTAACTCACCAAACCAAATGTAGGACGAACGCGCCGGGGAATGGAAAAGTCTACGATTGGCGCGACTAAGTCTTTATCTAGCACGGCACAATGTTCCACTACTTTTTCTGATAACACGGGAATTGGAACCCCAACGCCTAACATTAATGAAGGGCCATAGCTTTTGAAGTAGCATCCCCTCACCCAACGCGCATCCATGTGCTTGGCATCACCGATTAAAGCTAAAGTCGCAGATGGCCCTATGGGCGTATTATTAGCCAAGCGTTTTTGTAAGGGGAAGTGTTGAGTACCTTCCCAAGCCACATAGCCAATACCACCACCTAAAAAAATTCTCGTGCCAATGCCAACAACTTCTAAATTCGGGTCGTTAAGTAAAGGCGAAATTGCTCCCGGGTTAGAATAAACTGCATTGCCTAAACGTGGCTGTAACGGCCCCAGATAAGTAAAAAGTGGGCGATCGCCTCCATTAACTCCCACAATAAAATTTTGGTAGAGATTTCGCGGATTAAATAAATAAAACTGATTTATCGTTTCCCGCATGATCGTGGTTTCAAAGGTGGCGCGCGGGTAACAATCGGTCACTTGTCCTTGGGCTCGTAATTGTACAGCTTTACCTGCAATCAAATCTTCAATGACATGACCACCGCCACGTTCTTTAACTTCTTCCCCATCGATCGCATCGGCTGGACAACTAGCTCCAATGTATAAATCTACCGCACCAAATCCAGAGTAAGCTGGTACACCATCTAACCAACAACGGCGAATTTTGATTGGTGGGTCAGTATGTCCCAGATTAATAATTGCACCACTTGATTCCATTGGCTCAAATGTGCCAGTGGTAACTACATCAACTTCTTTGGCAGCTTTTGCTACACCAATTTCTGCAACTCTGGCTTTCAGTTCTTCAACTGTCAACACCACTGCACGTTGGCTAGTAATTTTTTCGTTGATTTCCGCAATTGTTCGCATATTAAATGTAGCAAATTAGCATATTGATTATGGGGCTGGAAGCTGCCACCTAATTGATTAAATCAGTTTGGCTGGAGAAATCTTATAAGCTATTCTGCTTTTAAGTTGCACAATCAATCGTGAGGACTGTTGACGGTTGACGGTTGACCGTTGACAGTTAACCGTCAACAGTTAACAGCCCTGATTAGTAGTTATGCAATTTAGACGCGCATTAGCTTATCAACAGTTGTTGGCTCAGGGACTTCCAAATAAAAAAATATCCCAGTATTTATTGTGGGGTGGACATCTTGTCCGCCCAGATTATGTGGCGGGCAAGATGCCCGCCCCACAAGATGGAATAATTTATTTCTTGTAAATCCCTAAGGGAACAATAGCAAGAAAAACCTTTAACCTTTACCCTTTCACCTTTCACCTTTCCCCAATGCCGATTCCTATAAAGCTTTAATTTGTCCAACTAGCTCGATTTTGTTATTTTTATTAGCTCGCACCACAACAGATTCACCAGATTTAGGGTAACTATCACCGATCAGTGCTGTAATGTTGACTTCGTGGGTCACCATTACAACTACACCAGGACGGTTACGATTATTGACAATAAACTGACGCAGTTGTGCAGTTTGCTGTGGTTGAGTTTTGTAATTATTAAAAAAGGAATTGAGCGATGGATAAGGCTCAACCTGACCCAAATTCATCAATTTGGCTGTTTCTAAACAGCGACACCACTGACTTGATAGTACTCTAGAAACTTGAATATTATTGGTTATAAAAGCCTTGCCAGTTCTTATTGCTTGCTGTCTACCAGCTTCTGATAGGTTACGTTGTGTAGAACAATCATTCAAGCGAAATTCAACAGGATCGCCAATCCCTGGGGCTAAGGCATGACGCATAATCACTACATAACCCCTTCCCTGCTGAAGCACAGACCAAATTTTTGCTTGAGAAGTAGCAGAAATATTAGTTGCAACTGGTAAAGTTGAAGTTTGTTTTTTACTAACTACAGAAGGTTGCGGTTGCTGTGTAGGTGCTGCTGCTTGTGGTGCTTGTGGTTGAGGATTGGATTGCATCCATAAAGGTTTAAGTATTAACCATAGTGCCACAGCACCAAGACCAAAAATAATGTAGCGACGCATCATGATTTAGCAAACCAATTTTAGATTTTAGATTTTGCAAAAAGCTGCGTGTTTTTCTCCCTTGAGTATACTTTTTAGGCTGGACATTCCCCAATACTTGTCGGTTAAGAGGAAAAGGGGCAAGAAAAAACCTTTAACCCTTACCCTTTAACCTTTTCCCAAACAAAATTAAGAGTTTAAAATCCTTAACCGAGCAGTATTGGGACATTCCCAATTAATTATACAAATAGGGCATGAAAAGCGGTCTTTCCCATGACCCATGCCCAATGCCCAATGCCCAGCAATACTAATCTTTTTCTTGCCAAGCATCATCAGTTGTCCGTTCTACATCATTATGTGGGCTATCTGCCTCCCAAGGATCATCTACCCCTGGCGAGTTAGAAACGATAACTAATTCAGCTTCTTTTTGATGGCTATTTCCCCATTCATCTAAAACATCTTTAATCAAAACTTCTTGTAGCCAAATCTTCGCCACAACAGTGAGAGGTAGAGCTAAAAATAGTCCTAAAAAACCGAAGAATGTCACAAAAAATAACTGAGAAATTAATGTCACAGCTGGTAGTAAGGAAACTTGATGAGCCATGACAACTGGTGTAATAAAATTACTTTCAGCTTGCTGGATGAAAAAGTAGAGAATCAAGACAGCAACAGCTTTCCAAGGTGCATCCAAAAGTGCGATCGCCATTGCAGGAACTACACTCATTGTCGGGCCAAGGTTGGGAATCAAGTTTAAAAAGCCTGCTAAAACTGCTAAAGCCAAAGCCGCCTTCACACCTAAAGCCGACAAGCCGATAACGCTCATCAATCCCACTACACCCATTGCAATGAGCGCACCGATTATCCATCCTTCTAAGGAAGTTTCGCACTGATTCAAAATTCCATCTACCCGCCGCCGATAAAATGAGGGGAAAAGACGCACAAATACTCGGCGATAAGCTAGGGGATTAGCTAATAACATCCCCGTTAAAACCAGCACAAGTAAAATTTTGAGGAGCGCTTCTAATGAACCAGAGACAAAAGCGAAAGAGTTTCCTACTAGCTTATTAATAAATGGCTGTGCTTGTTGGATCAGACTGTCTAAATCTGGAATATAAGGTACTAGTTGAGCGGGAACTTGAGTTTTCATCGCATTCACCCAACTATTTAAGCGTTCTAAACCTTGGGGAACTCGATAAGTCAGTTCGTGAAACTGTGCTGTAAAAGGCGGTACAATCAACCAGAAAAAGCCGACTATTAAAGCAAAAAATATACCTACGGCGATAAGTACGGCGAAACCACGTTTGATTCCCCAACGTTGAAACCATCGCGCTAGACGATTTAAGGTAGAAGCTAATACAACTGCGGCAAACATCAGCAATAAAACTTCTTTAATTTGCCACAAGATGTATAAAGAAAGAACTATGGCGATTAAGCCTATCCATTGACCTAGGTTCACAGGCTGACTCCCAGCTGTTGGCAAGCTACATTTTTCATGGGGATTGGGGACTGGGGACTGGGTACTGGGGAAGATGAGGGAGATGAGGGAGATGAGGGAGATGAGGGAGATGAGGGAGATGAGGGAGATGAGGGAGATGAGGGAGCAGAGGGAGATGAGGGAGATGAGGGAGCAGAGGGAGATGAGGGAGACAAGGAGAAATTACCAACACCCAATTACCCATTACCCATTACTCATTACCCATTACCCATTACTCATTACTCATTCCCCATGCCCAATGCCCCATGCCCCATGCCCAATTCCTACAATTAATGCAGCTAGGTTAGCTGATTTTAGCAACTTCCGCCTAGACGATGAACAGCTATCAAGAAGGATGAAGTTTTAAGGATAAAGGATGAAAAGAATCGTTACATACCTGCACATTTTTGGGTGAGGTAATTTCAGCCTTCACACTTGAGACTTCAGTCTTTGGAATCGCCATAATAATGCGATCGCCATAATCGTCGCTGGTGATAAGACCATAATCAGGGCTACTACATCTGTCCCGGGGATTCTCAAGCTGGGTGCTGCATATTTAATGAAGAACGACAGCACAATCGAGAGTATAAATACCTTGAGCAGCAATCCTAGCTTATTTTCCATAGAAGTTCGGCAATACGCATTTTTCTGTGGGGTATACACGAATTTGGTCTACGCCATCTAGTTTCTAGAATAAACCTAAGAGATACAAAACTTTGCAATTCACGTTACGTTGTCATTGGGGATTTGGTAATGGGTAATTGGTAATGGGTAATTGGGTGTTTGGGGTTTGTCATTAATTATTTCTCCCCTGCTTCCTCTGCTTCCTCATCCCCCTCATCTCCCTTTGTCCCCAGTCCCCAGTCCCCAATCCCCAGTCCCCAATCCCCAATCCCAAAAACATTAAATTGAGGGTACATCAAAATGCCTGTAGAAAATAATAATAAAAATCAATTGAAACCTTCGAGATGGCGGCAGTTTGGTGGCAGCTTCTTGATATTAGTAACTGTATTATTGCTGCTTAACTTTATTGTTCCCAGTTTCTTAGGCCCGAGATTGCCACAGGTTCCTTATAGTGATTTTGTGGTTCAGGTAGAAGCTGGTAAAGTTGAACGGGCGATGGTAGGTAGCGATCGCATTGAGTATGTCCTCAAAACTCAAACCCCCGATGGCAACCCGACAGAACAAGTATTAACTACTACACCTGTAGCTTTGGATCTCGATTTACCGAAGATTCTCCGCGAGCATAATGTAGAATTTGCTGCGCCTACACCAGACCAAAATGGTTGGCTAAATACTTTAATTAGCTGGGTAGCTCCACCGTTAATTTTCTTTGGTATTTGGGGCTTTTTAATGAATCGTCAAGGAGGCGGCCCTGCTGCTTTGACGGTAGGCAAAAGCAAGGCGCGGATTTCATCTGATGGCAGCACAGGTGTGAAATTTACTGATGTGGCTGGTGTCGATGAAGCCAAAGTGGAATTAGAAGAAATTGTTGATTTCTTAAAGAATGCTGACAAGTACACCCGCTTGGGAGCGAAAATTCCTAAAGGTGCATTGTTGGTAGGGCCTCCAGGGACAGGTAAGACATTATTAGCAAGAGCGATCGCAGGTGAAGCTGGGGTTCCTTTCTTTAGTATTTCCGGTTCTGAATTTATCGAATTGTTCGTTGGTGTCGGTGCTGCACGTGTCCGCGATTTATTCGATCAAGCGAAAAAACAAGCTCCCTGTATTGTCTTTATCGACGAGTTAGACGCACTGGGTAAATCTCGTGCTGGTAATGGTGGCTTTGTGGGTGGTAATGATGAACGTGAGCAAACCCTCAACCAGTTACTCACCGAAATGGATGGTTTTGATGCCAATACAGGCGTAATTATTATCGCCGCTACTAACCGTCCTGAAGTCCTTGACCCCGCATTACGTCGTCCCGGACGCTTTGACCGCCAAATTGTAGTTGATCGCCCTGATAAAATTGGTCGGGAAGCGATTCTTAATGTTCATGCGAGAAACGTTAAATTAGCTGAAGATGTGAATTTAGCTACTATCGCTATCCGCACACCAGGGTTTGCAGGAGCAGATTTAGCCAACCTCGTGAACGAAGCCGCACTGCTAGCAGCCCGTCAAAATCGGCAAGCGGTAATTATGGCAGATTTCAACGAAGCAATTGAGCGCTTAGTGGCTGGTTTAGAAAAACGCTCTCGGGTGTTAAATGAAACCGAGAAGAAGACTGTAGCTTATCACGAAGTTGGTCATGCGATCGTTGGGGCTTTAATGCCTGGGGCTGGTAGAGTAGAAAAAATCTCCGTTGTCCCTCGTGGTGTTGGTGCTTTGGGTTATACAATCCAAATGCCAGAAGAAGACCGCTTTTTAATGGTAGAAGACGAAATTCGCGGACGGATTGCAACTTTATTGGGTGGACGTTCGGCTGAGGAAGTTGTCTTTGGTAAGGTATCTACTGGTGCGTCTGACGATATCCAAAAAGCTACTGATATGGCAGAACGGGCGATTACCATTTATGGTATGAGCGATAAACTGGGGCCAGTAGCATTTGAGAAGATTCAACAGCAATTTATCGAAGGCTATGGAAATCCTCGCCGTTCGATTAGTCCCCAAGTAGCAGAAGAAATTGACCGCGAAGTCAAGCAAACCCTAGATAATGCTCACCATATCGCTTTGAGTATTCTGCAACATAACCGGACATTGCTAGAAGATACTGCACAAGAATTGTTGCAACAAGAAATTTTAGAAGGTGCATCATTGCGGGAACGTCTCCAGCAAGCTGTCGCACCAGAGGAATTAAATGAATGGTTGCGGACAGGGAAGATATCGGAAGATAGACCTTTGTTGCAGACGCTTTTGGTGTAAGGATTTCAGATTGAAATAAAAAAGCGATCGCATTTTTAGGGTGCGATCGCTTTTTTGTTATTGAAAAATAGTAGGCGATCGCAATACGGTTTGAATAAGATAAATCAATTGACATTTAAATCTTGTAGAGACGCGATAAATCGCGTCTCCACTAACCGAAAACCATGACGAAAAATTTTTAACTGAACCGTATTGTAGGTGATTGGACTTTCATAAAATTCATCAGCGCCATGATGTGATACAGAAAAATAAAAACACATTTTGGAAACTTATAAAATTGCACTCAGGCAGATTGGAGAAAATTTTTATAAAATAAATTAACAGTTAAATATAAACTTGGTCAAGAAAATGAAACTCTCTTTTAAAGATATTCAATTTATTATTGAAGCAATTAACAACTTAATAAAACTATATGAATTAAGGCTAAATGATGAAAGCATAAATGAAGATGAGTTATCAGATATTGCTAATGATTGTATGTTTTTGGAAACACTACGTGTAGATTTAGAAAATTATTCACAGCAAGTGCTAGCACAAAATAAAAATAATCAAAATACTGTAACAGGAGATTTAATCAATGTATCTACACAGGATTTAAAGCAATCTGTTGTGCAATTACCAATTAGTCAACGCTTGGGTTTAGTCGATGTAATTACTGAATCAATTAGACAAGAATTATCCTTGAGTCAAAGGTAAGGCGATCGCAATACTTATTTAATTTTGCTCAAATCCTTTTCAAAGCTTTTACGGAACTCAACAATCATCCCTTATTTCCCAAAATCTTAAAAATTGCCTCTCGGCTTACTGGTTCTGTATCTTCACCTTCTTTAATTGCTTTTTCAAGAGCGATATCTTCGATAATTTCTGCTAACAAATCAGAAAATACTTCTTTCTGTTCTTGAATTACTTCGATAAGTGCGCTTTTAAATAGTTGCTTAATTTTCTCTTCGTCAAAGTTAAGTTCTGTCATATTATTCATTTAATTCGGGTTGCAATAATATTAACATCTTAATTAGGGATAGATTATGGATATAATCTGATTTCATTCTCACACATATCCTTCACGACATAACAAAGGCGATCGCAACTCGATAAAATAATAGTAATCCAAAACAGTTGGCGTATGACAACAGCACCAGCCTTGACTTTGAACGAATTTCTCAAACTACCAGAAACTAAGCCAGCTAGTGAATATATTCATGGTCGCATCTATCAAAAACCTATGCCTCAAGGGAAACATTCGCGTCTACAATTTAAATTTTGTGACGTTGTTAATCAAGTTGCAGAAACGCCGCAAATTGCTTTAGCATTTCCAGAATTGCGCTGTACATTTGGCGGACGTTCCATAGTTCCCGATGCTACTGTGTTTAGCTGGGAGAGAATTCCCTTTGACGAAGATGGTGAAGTACCTAACGTATTTGAGATTTATCCTGATTGGACGGTAGAAATTCTGTCACCTGACCAAAAAGCTACTAAAGTTATTAGCAATATTTTGCACTGCCTAAAATATGGTACTAAACTTGGATGGTTAATTGACCCAGATGAGCGATTAATTTTAGCTTTTATTCCTAGACAAGAGCCTTTAGAGTTAACTGGTAGCGAATCTCTACCAATACCCAATTTTTTAACACTAGATTTGACAGTTGACCAAGTATTTGCTTGGCTGAAATTTAATCGTTAAATTTAATTCTTTATGCTTCTGTATGAAACTTGATTCACATAATATTCTGATTTTTCGTCTTCACTCGCTGATATAATTCCTCCATCGTTTCAATAAAAGAATTATCCTTGTGCCAAAAAGCCGGAAAATCTCCTTGCTTCTTCACTAAAATTGCTGATACCCCGCTTTGACTACCTACTTCAATTGTTTGTGGTAATCGCTTCGTTCCTAACCAAAATTCTCTCACGCTTGGTTGTTGTGCAATAGTTTGCTTTTCTAATTTTGTATACAGCGAAGTGGATAATTCTAAGGGAATTTCCTTCGTATTCAATTCTTCCGATAGCGCTTTACCTAAATTTGACTCAGCCAGCTTTGCTTGTAGTTCTGTTTTGGATAATCCCCGCAATTCAAATAAAAGAAATGGGTTTTCATCTAACTGCGAAGCAACTAAATAATATACACCAGCGATATGCTTGCAGGGATTAGCGTAATCTGGACAAGAACATTTAGTTTTAAAATCTTTGCTGCTGTGGGGTAATAAATGTAATCCCAAGTCAGCAAAAGTATTTTCTATATTTTCTGGGACTTCGTTAATTAGCAACCGCGAAACAATACTCGCTTTTGAGGAAAGCTTTTGAATCGCTTCACTCCAGCGATTTTTAGCAATTGGTGTAATTTCAATTGATATATTATAAGTTGGTTCTTTGTAAACTCCAAAGTAAGGATTTATTGAGCCTTTAACTTTAGCTGTAATTTTATTTTTCTCTACTTCAAAATTTAAAACTTTACCTCCACGCGCATAGGAACGTCCGCGTTGCAATCGTCCTTCATCGGTGAATTGCTCTAATGCTTGAATAAAGCGATCGCCCCACCAAGTTCTGCTAAATTTAGCCATGAGGTTTACTCCAAAATTGCGCTTTTATTTAAGGAGATAAGTTGTTTAAAGGCTTCGTTATCTAGTTCTGTGAGCCAAGATTCATCACTCCCGACAACAGCAGCCGAGAGTTTTTTCTTATCTTCAATCATTTGGTTAATTTTCTCTTCAAGAGTGCCAATGGCGACAAATTTATGCACAAAAACATTCTTTTTTTGACCAATTCTAAAGGCTCTATCTGTTGCTTGATTCTCAACTGCTGGGTTCCACCATCTATCAAAATGGAATACATGATTAGCTTTGGTGAGTGTAATCCCGACACCACCGGCTTTGAGGGAAAGAATAAATACAGATGGTTCGGTATCGGGTTCTTGAAATTCGCTAATCATTTGTTCCCGACGTTTACGGTTTGTACCACCATGTAAGTAATAAGTATTGCAGCGTAAGTTGTGTTTGAGATGCTTTTCGATGTTTTCGCAAGCTTCCGTAAATTGGCTAAATATCAGTAAACTTTCGCCTTCGGAAATTGCTTCTTCTACCATTTCTGATAATCGGCTGAGTTTGTGCGATCGCTCTGGGGAAAATTCGCTGTTATCCTGTAAGAATTGGGCTGGATGATTGCAAATCTGTTTCAATTTCATTAAGGTCGAAAGGATTAATCCTTTGCGTTGGATTCCTTCAGCCTTTTGCAATTGTTCTTCAACATCTTTCACCACCACTTCGTAAAGTGAGGCTTGTTCTTTGGTTAAGTTGGTGTAGAGGATTTGTTCAACTTTATCGGGTAAATCATTGATAATTGATTGATCAGTTTTCACCCGACGTAAAATTAAAGGTTCGACTAATTTTTTCAGAGTAACTGATTTGACGCGATCATTATCCTTCTGAATGGGAATTTCAAATGATTTACGAAATTGTGCTTCTTTACCCAAGTAACCAGGATTGAGAAAATTAAAAATCGACCATAAATCAAGTAATCGGTTTTCTACCGGAGTTCCTGTCAAAGCGAGTCGATGTTTAGCGGAGAGTTTAAGAATTGCTTTAGTTTGCGCTGCTTTGGGATTTTTGATATTTTGCGCTTCATCTAAAACCAGACGTTGCCATTCCACACTGTTGAGTAGTTTCTCATCTTTGCGAGCCAGGGTAAAGGAAGTAATGACAACATCGTGCTGAAGACAAGCGGCTTTAAAGTCTGCGGAATTTTGCGTGCGATCGCCTCCATGATGCACCATACTTTTTAAATGTGGCGCAAATTTGGCAATTTCTTTTTGCCAATTTCCGACAACGGAAGTCGGCGCGATTAATAATGTGGGTAGTGGGGATGAGGGGGATGAGGGGGATGAGGGAGATGAGGGAGATGAGGAGGAAAATATTGCTTCGGTTTGCGTTATTTCATAAGCTGCTTTTTCTTGTACTAACCTAGCTATTACCTGCACGGATTTACCTAAACCCATATCGTCTGCAAGACAGCCATTTAATCCCAATCTTTCTAAATATTGCAACCAAGAAACACCACGCTTTTGATACTCGCGCAAATTCCCTTGCAAATTTAATTCTTCAGAAATTGGTTCTAGCTGACTTTTATCTTGCAGCTTCGCCATCATGTCCGATAAAACTTCATCATGTTCAATTTCCCATTCGTCCCCAGCTTCCGCGCTACGTTGCAGAAATTCCAGCAAATTCATCTGGGGTTGTTCATCACCATGAGATTGCCAAAATTCTAGCAACTGTTGCATTTTATCTCGGTCTAATTCCATCCATTGACCGCGAAAATGCACTAAAGGAGCTTTAGCATTAATTAATTGTTCCCATTCTTGGGGTGTGACAACTTGCTCACCAATTGCCAATTCATATTCATACTGTACTAGGGAATTTAAACCAAAATAGCTCTTGGTTTCACCTTTTGTTGGTGCTAATTTTTTACCGGAAGCTTTGAGGCGAATTTTGGCGCGACGGCGACCTGCGGGAGTATACCAAGCAGGTACAATTACTTTAAAACCAGCATCTTCTAACACCCAAGCACTTTCTTGAAGGAAAGCAAACGCTTCTTCTAAAGTGAGTTGCATTCCCGTAGGTTGATCGGTTTCCAATCCCTGCCATAATTTAGAATACATCCTCGCTGCATAACCTAAATTCAGCAGTAAATGCGTTTCAAAATCCTTGCCAAATTGTTTATGTACACCCGCTTTAGCTGTTTTATTCATCCTCCAGTAATCTGACAAATCCAACTTCAGAGAAGGGTCTTGTGTACTGGCTACCAAAAATTGCATTTGCCAATTGTCTATCTCTTCAGCAGTCGGAGAATACAATTGGAAGCAAAGATGAAAACCAGCATCAACTTGAGTACGGTTAATTTTAGTTTTCCATGCTAACCATTGCTGATATTCTGCTAAAGTTTTGTTAGTTTTTAAGGGATTATATCTCTGAGGATAAAGGCAATATTCCACTAAAGAATCAGCGATTTGTTTATCAAAAGCGGCTGTAGAGGGTGTCTGCGTGATGATATTAGTGAGAATAGATTCAGAAAAATGCCTTAATAACGTTTCTCTATCGAAAAATTCTATGCGATCGCTCGGTGTTGCCGCACCTGCCACACAAATTAGTGGCATATAATCAATATACTTTTTAATATTCTCTTCGTAGGCAGGAGAAATAATTTCCCAAGTAGCGTAAATCTCAAAAGGTTGTACAGTTGATGACTTGCTTTTTTTCTTAGTTGTGGCTGCTTCTAACTGTCGATATTTCAGTGCTGGAATATATTGGTCTTTGAGAATGACTTGCTTAAAAGCTTGGGTGTAGTGATACCAAAATAATAAATCCGAACCGAGTTGCACTTCATCGGCATTGTGTAGCGCTAAAAAATGAATATCATTGAGCAGCTTAATAACGTTATTTACTTGTGCAGTTTTCACAGATATCAATGTTTTATAACAATCCACCTGCCAATATTGAAAATCTGTATAGTCTTCCGGAATTTCCGCTTCTAGATACTTAATTAATTCTGGTGAAGGTAAAGGCTGATTATTAGCAGTAGGTAAAGCAAAATATTGAGGTGATACGCGTTGAATTAATTGATTTGCTGGTTCTTTCAACCCCAAAGCTGACGTTAAAAAACTAATTAGTTCAGCTTTTGGTAGATGTCCGGGATGAATATTTTGATGATTACTACGGCTTTTTTTAACTATTGGGGTTTCTATCCACAAATAAAAAGAGCCTGGCTGAATAAAGTCAGATGACGCATTTGGTATCCAGGTTCCATGAATAACTTTCATAGTTTTGATGCTCTGGATTATCTAGTAATTCTAGCTTGGTTAAAATTACTCTACCAAAGTACGGTGATAAATTATAAGAATCTGATTTGATTATCGGGCGTTGTACAAATATCTCGCGCCCTCATCCCCTAACCCCTTCTCCCGCAGGAGAAGGGGAACTAAATCTCTTGCTCCCCTCTCCTGGTGGGAGAGGGGCTGGGGGTGAGGGCAAAAACCTTGCTAAAAAGCGGGTTTCACGTTAAGTTGACAACAATGGGCATCTACAAACTTTTGGTATTGCCAATATTTTATCGGTGCCGTGCCCCTACCCCCGTGGGTATTGTTTTAATTGGAAGTCAGACTTCCGCCTGGCGGTGCTAGGCTGTTACTACATTATTATCTGCTGTTTTCTCTGCGCTATTTTTTAAGCGGGTTAATCTACTTTTGCGGACACGTTCGCTTAGTTTAACGCCACCTGCAAGTTCATATTCATTGCTGTCTTTGCCATACTTGAAACCAACCCCAGCCAGCATTTTATCGGAAATATTGCTGATGGTTTTTTCCATCTCGTCAAGCTTGGTTTTAGAAGATTCAATTACAGCCATAGAATCATTATATTCATCAAGCATACTGTGAAACTGCTGTATTAATTGAGTCAGATTTTGTAAGTTGTAATTATTATCAAATGCTATGTTTGGATCAATAGCTTTGATTCCAGCGACTCTAAACTCAGCTTTTTGTAGAATCCGGGATGTACGTTTCTTACGAGTCATATATTTACTCCTTTAAGACATTTCTATAGCTAGTTTGCCTCAATTGAGCTAGATTCTAGTTCAGCGAAAATAGCATTTTTTTTAACAAAACTTTTTATTGATGTCCGTAATTTCTCTGTATTTAATTATTGAGTGTTATTTTATACCAATTTAAATAATGTTTGCGACACATCGATATATTCTAGAGGGCAAGGCAATACCCAGTGGTGTCAACTTTACGTGTAACCCGCTTGGGTGAAAGGTTTCGCCCTCACCCCCAGCCCCTCTCCCAGAGGGAGATGGGAGCCAGAAATTAAATTCCCCTTCTCCCTCAGGGAGAAGGGGTTAGGGGATGAGGGCGCGAAGTATTTTGTCAACTTAACGTGAAACCCGCTTGGGTGAAAGGTTTCGCCCTCACCCCCAGCCCCTCTCCCTCAGGGAGAGGGGAGCCAGAAATTAAATTCCCCTTCTCCCTCAGGGAGAAGGGGTTAGGGGATGAGGGCGCGAAGTATTTGTACAACGCCCGCCCTATATCGCTTTTGAAGTTAAGTTGATACCAATGGGCAGTGCTGTGCCCCTACGCGAAATCTATATGTATCAGGGTTTTAGTGAAATGGTATTAAGAGTAAACCAAAAAGTTTTTCCTAAAGAGCGATCGCTTCAATTTTAATTCTTAATGGTGAAGGTTTTGTTCTTAATGGTCGAGGTTTTGTTCTTAATGGTCGAGGTTTTGTTCTTAATGGTCAAGGTTTTGTTCTTAATGGTCAAGGTTTTGTTCTTAATGGTCAAGGTTTTGTTCTTAATGGTCAAGGTTTTGTTCTTAATGGTCAAGGTTTTGTTCTTAATGTTGTAACGTTGATAACTAAATTGTTAATAAATTTAAATGTAGGGTGTGTTGTCGCGCAGCGCAACGCACCGACGCACCATCAAAAATTCAAGGTGCGTTAGCCTACGGCATAACACACCCTACGGACTGAAATGTTTATTATTGCGTGTGTAGAGAGCTTGCATTCAATCTTTATAAATTTCTGAAAGCTTTAACTGTTACAGTTTACAAGTCTCGATGCGAGAGAAAACCAACCCCGCACTCCAATAAACCAAATACCCCCTCACCCTCAATCTCTCCCCCTCCTCCCCAAAAACAACTGGGAGGTGTGCCCTAGGGGCAGAGGTACTAAAAGTGACGTGGGTGTAACTAATCCAGGAGCTTTCCACTCTCCATCCTACGCGATCACGAAATTGATTCCAGGCTTCATCGTCGTACGTGCCATCTAGCTTACCGCCAACGCTCAAGTAAATTTCCTTTTGAACGCTGAAGCCAAAGTGTCCATTGCTGTATTTTACCCATAAGCGGTCAATCGTGCGGAGGTCTGTACAAGGAAAGTTTAATAATTCTTCATCCTTAAAGTAATCACCTTCCTTTTTACCTAGAGCCTGAATCATCACTCGATATGTTTCCATATCAGCATCTTTCCAGTTCCCTGCTGCTAGCAAGTCGCGCAGTTTGGTATAGTATACGCCTTTCTCTGAACTGAGAATCAAGAAATTATGTATGGCCGCAACATCCTCATCTCGAAGTTTGAGAACTTGCTGTAATCGTTTTAATAACTTAAGATTACTATCACTTAAATTTTGCTGCTTTTGTAATACTGCAGTCAGTGCTTTTTCATATTTCTGTAAGCTTTCCTGAAACTCACGGAATGGTTTGAGAACTTCATTTTCTATCTCTTTTGCTTTTTCTGAAGTTAACCCTAGTTCCGTTTGTCTGAGATCCAAAATAAAGCGTCCCAGTTCCGATATTTCACTATCTATTACACATTGCTCAACTTCTTTGCGATACTCTAATTGTGGATCATCAACTGGTGCTTTGGCTAGACGAATTGTATAACCTTCTTTAACGGCAAAGATTTCTGGCTTCATCGCTGGTTTTGCTTCCTGCACCTTGCGCTTGGCATATTCATGCAGTTCAGCTACGGTAATCACACCATCATTGTCACTATCAGCTGCTCCTTTTTCAATTCCCTCAACCAAGTAGCGGGTGTAAACTCCGCCGCCTGAATCTTCAAAGGATTGTTGTGTAGCTGTTGATGAAGTTAGCACAGCTCTACCTTCACCACCTAATTGCTCACCAATTTCATTTTTAATACTAAGATTAGCAATATCTTTGGCACTCATCCTCTCTGCAAAAGCACCGCTAAAGCAACAGTCAAGAATTAATACTTGTCGCTTAGATTTGCTGCGACTCATGTAATTTTGATGGATGAATTTAGCATCTACTGCTGTACCAATTCTAGGGAAACCTTGAGGATTAACTTGAGTGTTGCGGCTGATAAAAAATAAACTTCCGTCTTCATGTCTATAACCATGTCCAGAAAAATAAAGCAGTACTACGTCATCTTTCTGGCATTTTTCCATAAACAACTGCTCAATTTCTGAGCGCATGGTATCGGAATCAGGATTAGACAAAAATTTGACTTCATCAAATCCACCTATCCCTGAATTCTGCAAAACACGCTGCATTGCTTCAATATCTTTAACTACACCAGATAAGTTATTTATTTTTTGAGACTCATACTCACTAGCTCCAATCAGCAATGCATATTTCGCCATTTTGCTTGCTTAGTTCCGTTAAAATACGCGAATTTTCTCTAATTTTATATTTTATACAGTATACATCTGAAAAATTCCGTAAATTGGGATATTGCAGGTAATAATGTGAAGTTGCACATATCTTGATCCCCCTAAATCCCCCTTAAAAAGGGGAGCCACTGCGTTGGGCGGCTTTGCCGACTTGAAGCAAGTGGCGTGGACTTTGATAGATTTTTTCTAGTTCCCCCCTTTTTTCAAGGGGAGCCAGCGTCGTGGGCGGGTTTCCCGACTTGAGACGACTGGCGTGGGTTAGGGGGGATCTAATTTTATGCAGCCTCATAAAGAATTGCTTTAAGAAGTCTAGTGATTAGCGCTTTTGCGATCGCTTGATTTTTAAGATAGTCGCTATAAATTACTACGTTAGTTGGATGTGGCTACTGATATTGTTGAGGTAAATTCTACAGCAATACATCCAAAAAGCCGATTATTGAAAGATGACTCAACCACAAAATAATTGAGTCACTTGAATTTATTTATGCAAATTTTTAATTTTTAGTGTGGAGCAAAGCGGCGTGACAATTAATATTCAGAACACAGCAGAAATTCTGGAAAAAGTTCAGCAATCAGAGTCTAACATGGGACTCAAAAACGAAGCTTGTCGTTCAAAATTCTTTGTCCATTCTCACGCCACTGAGAAAGTATGTCTATTCTTGCATGGCTTTACAGCCGGGCCTTATCAATTTGAGCCAATTGGTAAAGCATTTTTCCATCAAGGATACAACGTTTTAGTTCCTTTACAACCTGGTCATGGACTCTCAGGTGAATGGAACCGCAAAAATCCGCCACCACTTCCTACAAACATTCAGACTTATCAACAATTTGTGCTGGATTGGTTAGAAGTTGCTAAAACTTTAGGTAAAGAAGTTGTAGTGGGTGGATTATCAACAGGTGGAACTTTAGCAGCTTGGTTAGCTTTAGAATATCCGCAGTTGATTGATCGCGCTTTATTGTTCACACCTTATTTAGGTAGTAATCAGTTAATATTCGATTGGTTAATTAAAATTCTGCCAATTTACTTTGAATGGTTCAACAAAGACGCATCTGGTAATTTTGGCTATAAAGGTTTTCGGCTTCCCGCATTACGCATATTTCTAGAATTAGGAGAAACGCTGTTAAAACAAGCTCAAAATTCTGTTGCTGCTCCGATATTAATGGTTTGTAGCGAAGGCGATCGCGCTGTGAGTCGTCCTAAACAGCAAGATTTTTTCACAACGGTACTCCAGCAGCAACCAAAGTCTTGGTATTACTGCTTTGATGATTCGCTACATATTGAACACCGGATGATGACAAAACTTGAAGATAATGATTATGAGGAATTGGTAATTACCCTCGCTAAAGCATTTGTGGAAAGTGATTTAACTTGGACACAGTTTCAGCAAATAGCAAATAGGATAGTGCAGGGAGAAAGCTATGAGCAAATTAAGCGAGAATTAAATATTGATGGTTTAGCTTCTCAACAACTATCTGCAATGATGACTCAACATTTAGGTTGCGATCGCCTTAAGTGCATTAAACCACGCTAATACAAATTTTACCTTCGGCTTGATGCGATCGCACACTAATACCTGTGTGTCTAGTACAAGTCGGCGTAAATAGCGCAAAGTTGGCGGTGTCGGTTTCCGTCCCGCCAAACTTTGTAAGAGAAACAGACTATCTGTAATTGCTAAAAGGCTTGTGGTATAACTATTCTTTCTTTTGACTTTTGACTTTTGCCTTTTGCCTTGTTGTACTAGTCTTCCCTATGCTAATTTTTATCTCAATTTATAGTAATACTAAGTAACAGTATTGAAATAAAATTTACACTATTTACCTTTTTATACCCAAGCTTTTCTGGAATCCTCGGATATAATGTTGTGTGATAAATTACACATTAACTCCAGAAGATGCTAATAATTCTTAGGTTTCAGGCAAGAATTAAGGTAATAATTCCAACTTTGTAATTACGGTAATTTGCATTGAGGTTAGGCTACAGGCTTAACACGCAAAACTGCTATAGGACTCATATTTGATTTTTGAAAAAACCTAAGTACACTTTTATTTCTTCTTCCCTGTTCCCCGTTCCCCGTTCCCTGTTCCCTGTTCCCTCCCTACGCAAATAATTTCAGGAATCAAAGCGGATTCCTATATTCCATTAAAATTACTTGTATTTAAGGTGTTTGAAAATAACTGTAATTACTAACACGAAATATATAAATTAAATGAGAAACAAAATAATTGCTCTCAGCGTAGGATTTATCATGCTGCTGACAGCTAACCGCAGCATAGCGGGAGTCATCACTCTTTATAATGGGACATCTGGTGTCACACCTAATTTATATAATTCACCAGAACTCAACAATTCACCTGCGCTAACTTTTGGTTCTCCAAATGGTGGTACCCAGAGTTTCAGCAGCGGTGTCACCAATTTGAATACTAATGCAAGTAATAATAATGGTATATATGGTGGTTATAGTAACTATAATTTAACCACCTCAGCTTCTCCTTCTGTAATCACTCCTACTAGCCTAGTCAATTCATCATTTCCCTCACTAGATAGGAATGCTGGTTATAGTCTCACTTTTACAGTCAAAATTAACTCCCAAGTTAATGATGGAACGAATGGCGCTTATCGCGCTGGCTTTAGCGTTGTCGCTATCAGTAGTGACAAGCAAGGAATAGAAATAGGTTTTAGGAATAGTGATATTTTTTCTCAGGCTAGTTCTTCTTTTAACTCTATTGGTGAACAAGTAACTAATGTTTCCAGTTTGCTATCCAGCCTAAATACTTATACTTTGAATGTTGTTGGTAGCAACTATACGCTAACTAATAACACTACAACTCTTTTAAGCGGTGCGCTGCGCGATTACACTACAGCTAGTGGATTTGGTAGTGATGTTTATCGAACCTCTAACTTTATATTTTTAGGAGATGATACCACTTCAGCACGCGCAGATATTGACTTAGAATTTATCAGTCTTGACACTAACACTGCTGGAGTTCCTTACAATTTTTCAGCAACTCCAGGTATTTTAGCAGTGGTTGCTGGGGGAGCGCTTCATAATTGGTTGAAAAAGAAAAAGTCATGAAAATATCTGGCTTTAATATTGTTGAAAAGCTACAAAAACCTAATTTTTGGTTGTGTGCGATCGCTGTTGGTTTAATTATTATTCAATTAGATTTAGCTGGAAAATTTATCGCTAGTTTAGATGCTTTAACTATTCGTTGTTTATTTTGGGCATCGATATTATATTTAATCTGGAAAAAGCGAGATAATCTCAGTTTAGAAAGTGATATTATCTCAACTCTTTTAGGATTATTCTTAATTTTTGTTCTTCTGGTTAAAAGCCTCAGTTTGCTGTGGTTTGATTCAATTTTTGTAAAAATATCAGCTTTAATATCATTTTTAGGTTTAGCTTTAATAGCCTCCGGTATCCGAGGATTAAAGCAATATATTCAAGAATTTGCAATTTTACTGCTGCTATTATCTGAAAGTTTAATATCGGGTTTCATTGACAGTAATTTTAATGTCAGCATCTTAGCTGCAAAATTTTCTACCTTTGTGCTGTGGTACTTAGGATTTCCAGTTTCTCGACAAGGTGTTAATGTCATCCTCCCTACAGGTGCTATAGAAATATATCCTGCTTGTTCGGGTTTAAATGCAATTTTAATCTTGCTGCAACTATCATTACTATTTATATTAGTGTTCCCTATAAAAATATTTCACAAAATTATGTTGCCAATTGTGGCTATATTTTTAGGATTTGTAATTAATGTATTTCGGTTAGTATTGATGACACTTTTGGTAGCTGCTAAAAATCATCAAGGATTTGAATATTGGCACGAAGGTTCAGGAAGTCAGATATTTTCTACATTTTCAATTTTGGCTTTTGTGTATGTATGTTATTGGGTATTACAACAATATAAATCAGCATGACAGGATTAACTAAATCAAAGCCAAAAATCAAATCCCAAATCGAACCACGGCTAGGATTGCTAGTTGTAACTTCTTTAAGTGTTTTCTTGACTATCGCTAAACTAATTTTTGCACCAAATACAACTATCCAGAAAATTCAACCGTTTTTGTTCCCGGAAACTGTAGTCTTGGACAAAAATACAATCTGGAAAAGCCAAGCTTTGACTGATATAGTTGTACAGCAACCAAAGCAATATGATGCTGTAATTTCTGGGAGACGGTATCGATATTATTATGACCACATTCCTATAGATATAGAGATGCGTTATGTTGTAGGAGCCTTAGGAAATGTTGAAGGAATGATCTACAAGAATACAGAGATAAAATTACCTATAGGTAAGCTATTTCAGACTGTACGTCAGCAACCTGGAATAGGCTATTATGGTTTATTTACTCATAACAATAAAGCATATTTAAGTAGCTGTATTAATCCCCAAGGTGAAAGTACAGTGACTCCAGATGAGTTTATGCAAAATCGCTATCTGTACAATCTGAGTTTTCAGCATATTTTCTCTTGGTTATTAGGTAAAGAAAGTTTTTTTGATAAGCGTTGTTTATGGGCGCATTTATCTACACCAATTAATGGTTTTAACTCTCACAGCGCTTATCAGCGTTTAGAAAAAGCTTGGTTTAATTCTTATTCATGGTGGAGTTATCACTTTCCTAAACCTTAATATTTAAACAAACAGGAATTATTACTTATGAATCAATTTGAAGATGAATACTGGAATTCTATTTTTAATTTGCGTGTTGTCGGATATATTTTATTATTATTGGCAGCAATAGATGTTGTTAATATCTTTTTACCTTGGCATTTTACCAATGCTGTTTGGGAATTTCAAATGCTGGGAGCGCTAGTAGAACACGCACCGTTACCTTTAATAGCTTTAATACTGGTATTCTTCGGAGAAAGAGTTTATCGTGATAAAAGAGAAATTTATCTATTAAAAATATTATCCTGGTCTGCTTTATTAGCTGGAATTGGATTTATATTATTATTACCTTTAGGTATTCATAATACATTGCGAATTAATAATCAAAACCTGATCCAAATTAACAATCAGTCTTCGCAACAAATTACTCAAATCAGACAAGCCAAGTCACTATTAAATCAAGCGAAAAATACTGAAGATATTAATAAAATTTTTAAATCTTTAAATCCCCAAAAGAATACGCCTGAGTTACAGGAACCCCAAAAACTTAAGAATGAATTACTTTTACAAATGGGTCAATTAGAAACAAAAATCAGTAATCAAGCTAAAGCAGCTAAAAATAATACTTATGATGATCTGATCAGAAATTCTGTTAAATGGAATTTAGGTGCCTTAATTTGCGCCTTTGCATTTGTCTGGATGTGGTACGCTACCTACTGGGCACGCTAAGTAATTCACAACTATTACTTAAATTATTACTAATAAATTTATACCCCTAATTTCAACTATTACGGGAAACAAAGGCTATAATATAAGTATCATTTTTGACTTAAGCTATTTTTATGAAATTAGTCAAAAAATTTTTAGCTGTATTTTTTTTATTATTTGGCATTCCATTTTCTGCCGCAATGATGATTGATATCCTCAATCCCAAAACTACTGAAAAAGGTAAGAATGATGCAATAGCAGCTTTAACTATTTTGACTCTTCCCTCAACCATGATAGGAGGATGCTTGACTTTATCTTTAGTCCAGCAGAACAGAAAAGAAAAAGCATTAATTCTCGCATCAGAACAACAGCGTCTGGAATTAGTATTTTTAAAATTAGTCGAAACCAATGCTGGCAAAATTACAGTATTACAAATGGCAAAAAATGCTGATATTTCAATTCAGTCATCTAAACAATATTTAGATGAAAAAGCTCAAGCACTTAATGCTGCTTTTGAAGTAGATGAAGAAGGGAATGTTTCTTATAAGTTCTCGGGTGCATCCCAGTTTTTATTTTATAACTAGAGAATTAAGCGTCATTGCGAGGAGGAACGACGAAGCAATCGCATGGATTTATTCCTGGTGAGAGATTTTGCGATTGCTTCACTCCACTTCGTTGCGTTCGCAATGACATTGAAAAAAGTGGGATGCTCCCTAAGTTCTCTTTTTGATAGGAGTATTGATGAGAGTATTTCAGCACAAGATATAAAAATCTGATTTGATTTGATTTTTGCAAAAATCTCAGTTACTTATGCGTTACTCTATCGCTAACGCATCCTACTACTCCTACGTGAACTTCAAAAATCAAATATGACTTCTATATAAACAAATACAGTTCAGTTAAGAAAATTAATTGATAACAAAACTAACAAACTAGTTACTCAACAAAAAAACCGAACAATAATTTTGGAGGGGGTTTGGGGGACGCAACCGTCACCCAATCGGGGGTTTGGGGGAGAATCCCCCAATTCTTCTGGTTTCTTTAATAAGTGACAAATCAATCCCTAATGAGCTTAACTGAACTGTATTGCTATATAAACTATTTGTAAGGGCACAACATTGTTGTGCCCTTACTCATTTATTCTATTTTAATTACTATTAGTGAATCTACCTTTCTTCAAGTTTAGATTAGGTAGTAATTCTCCTCAGAGTTTGTATATCTGATTAACTGTGAGGACGAGGGGCGTTGAAGGCTTCCCAAGCAGCTTTAGCGGCACTTTGCACGCGATCGCCAAATCCTGTAATCTCTTTAATTAGCAAGTGCAAATTTTTTTCAGCTTCATCCTGCATTACCGCCCAGGAACGTTCAATGCGATCGCGTTCTATGAGTTTTTCCCCTTCTAAGGCTTCCCGCGCTTGGCGTACAGCATTTAAATAAGTTTCGCGGGTAAGAGTCCCGGCTGACTCGGCTTCAGTTTGGGCGCGTCTTTTGAGTGCTTCAATTAACGCTTTCGTTTCGCGCTTCACTTCATCAGTTTCGCCAGCCATTTCAGTTTCTACTAATTCGTGAGTTTGAGAACTAATTTCTACTACTACTGTTGATTCAAAGTTATTGTCAGTCATAGCTAAAACATCCTTAAATTGCAAATTTTCTTATCCAATTAAGAATTGCACCCTGTTCGTAATTAGCCACTCATAATTTGACTTTTGAGTACAGACGCGATTAATCGCGTCTCTGTGACTTTTGACTTCAACTTAATAAGTTGTAGTTGTCAATTGTTGCTCTAATTTAAGCAATTGCTCAACACGATCCTCAGTAGATGGATGACTAGAGAACAAGCTACCGAGAAACTTTCCAGAAATTGGATTGATAATTAATAATGGTTCAAAAGCTGGATTAGTATCTAAAGGTAACTGTCTAGCTGTAGCTTCTAAACGTTGTAAGGCTCTAGCTAAAGCGCGAGGATTACCTGTTAGTTTCCCAGCACCAGCATCAGCAGAAAATTCTCTGGTACGTGAGATACCTAACTGAATAATTGTGGCAGCTAAAGGTGCAAGTAATACTGTTAATAAAACACCTAAAGGATTTCCACCTCGATCATCATCTCGTGAACCACCGCCAAACCATAAGCTGTAACTTACCATTTGCGCCAAGAATGAAATTGCACCAGCGATTGTGGCTGCAACAGCTTGTGTTAGGGTATCACGATTAATAATGTGGGTGAGTTCGTGAGCAATTACGCCTTCGAGTTCATCCTCTGGTAATATCTGCAAAATTCCTTCTGTAACAGCAACAGCCGCATGTTCTGGATCGCGTCCTGTAGCGAAAGCGTTAGCAGTTTGGCTAGGGACAATATAAACTCCTGGCATGGGAATATTTGCCCGCTTAGATAACTTTTGCACCATCCGATAAAGCTTTGGTGCTTCTGCTTCACTTACAGGTTGGGCGCGATATACAGCCAACGCAATTTTATCTGATTGATACCAGGAAAATAGGTTTGTGACTGCTGCTAAACCAATACCTATAATTAAACCAGTACTGCCGCCAATTACCCAGTAACTAATTGCAATCAATAAGCCACTAAGAGTAGCTAGCAATACTAAAGTTTTGAATTGATTTCCCATATTTTTGCTCTCCTATTAATGCTGTAATTGATTTTTTAAACAACAGCATTACTCAAGCCGTACTATGATTCTAACCATCTAAATAGGTATTTAACAGGTAGAAATTACGCTCCAATTCAGTACGGTTTTCCCACTAAAGTTGCAAAAATACTATTAGCTTTGCTTCTATATAATTGTTGGGAAAAATGAACTGTATTATAAATTACTTCTTTATTAAGAATTAAGTATCGTCATACTCAATAAATACTTAGTCAGGACTTTAGGGATGTCTAAGAAATAAATTATTCCATCTTGTGGGGCGGGCATCTTGCCCGCCACATCAACTGGGCGGACAAGATGTCCACCCCACAATAAATACTGGGATATTTTTTTATTTGGAAGTCCCTTAGCCCTTAATTTGAAGGCTGAGAACCTCATTAGGAAATTTTCAAATTTTACTCGCACTAGCTAATTGACGGCAAGAATCAGCACAACGGTGACAAGATGCAGCACAGCGTCGGCAATGGTCATGGTGATGTTTATCACATTCTCTACCACAGCGATCGCAAGCTTCGGCACATAAATTACACAGATGAGGATAGAGAGGCGAATTGCGTGCCATCAAGCGAGTACAAAGCGTACAAGTATCAGCGCAGTCTTGGCACAGCTGGATACATTCAGCCATCATCTGTACCATATCGCTATGTAAACAAGCATCTGCACAGTTTTCGCAATCGCGTACACAATCAAGACAATTTTGGATGCAAATATCAATCAAAGATTGGTAATTTGTAGTAGTTGTCATGCTTTTACTGTTAATGAATAATTCTAATTGCAGTATTTCGTCTGCTTTTGCCATACATTAAAAAATTACCAAACTCAATACTTCTACTAATGGTATGAATTTAATTCTTTCTTTTGGTGTATAAATAACTATATTTGCCAATTTCAATGCTTAGTTTTGTAATATGTTACAAGACCCTAATTTACGTAATCCTATTGCCATTAGTTTAGGTGCGATTGCAGGTGCTTTAAGCCGATATTATCTAACATTGTGGTTTGCTAATCGCTTTGGCATGAGTTTTCCCTATGGCACTTTTTTTATTAATCTGAGTGGTTGTTTAGCTATGGGATTTTTCGCCACATTAACTCTAGAAAAAGTGGAAATTATTTCTCCAGAAATCAAGTTAATGGTAGCAACCGGATTTTTAGGAGCATATACAACTTTTTCTACTTATGGCTTAGATACTATCGGCTTAATCCGTAGTGGTAATTTATTAATTGCAACTGGCTATTGGGCAGGCAGTGCCATATTAGGAATTATCTGTATTCAGTTAGGTGTAATTTTTGCCAGATTATTGCCATAGTATATTCATCATCAATAATTTGTGAAATTATTAACTTATACCAAATCAAATAATGCAGGACTTACGCAACTGGTACACATATCTTCTGATTTAAGAGTCAAGTGTCAAGTGTCAAAAGTCAGAAGTAATTTATCCCCAATCCCCAATCCCTAGTCCCCAGTCCCCAGTCCCCAATCCTGAGGAGTTCTTTAATTTTGAATTTTGAATTTTGAATTTTGAATTCGGAGCGCAGCGACGTGACTACAACCCCCACCTTACCTAACTACATCAACGGAAAATGGTGTGCATCTAAGACTACAAATTATCTAGATGTCATCAACCCAGCAACAGCAGAAATATTAGCTCTAGTGCCTGTATCGCCTGCATCTGAAGTCAATCAAGCAGTAGCAGCAGCCGCAGCAGCTTTTGTTACATGGCGACGCACACCAGCCACAGAAAGAGTGCAGTATTTATTTAAACTTAAAAATTTGCTGGAAGAAAATTTTGAGGATTTGGCACGCACAATTACCTTAGAATGCGGTAAGACTTTGGCAGAGTCCCAAGGAGAAATGCGACGGGCGATAGAAAATGTCGAAGTTGCCTGTGGTATCCCAATGATGATGCAGGGAACGAATTTAGAAGATATTGCCAGAGGGATTGATGAGATGATGATTCGTCAACCCTTGGGAGTGGCGGCGGTGATTTGTCCGTTTAATTTTCCGGGGATGATTCCATTTTGGTTTTTACCCTATGCGATCGCAACTGGCAATACTTACATTGTCAAGCCTTCGGAAAAAGTACCGCTGACAATGCAAAAAATCTTTGGATTAGTAGAAAAAACGGGTTTACCCAAAGGTGTACTCAATCTCGTCAACGGTGCGAAAGAAACTGTCGATGCCATTTTAGATCATCCCCAAATTCGGGCAATTAGTTTTGTGGGTTCCACACCAGTCGCTAAATATATATATAGTCGCGGTGCAGCCAATGGGAAACGGGTGCAATGTCAAGGTGGGGCAAAAAATCCCTTGATTGTTTTACCTGACGCAGACATCGAAATGACTACACGCATCGCTGCTGATAGTGCTTTTGGCTGTGCGGGACAACGTTGTTTAGCGGCTTCCATTGCTGTCACCGTTGCAGATGCGCGTGACTCATTTACAGAAGCTATGGCCGAAACTGCCAAAAAGCGTATGGTAGGTAATGGTTTAGACCAAGGTGTAGAGATGGGGCCTGTAATTGATCTTCGCAGTAAAACCCGCATCGAACAATTAATTCAACAGGGTGTAGAAGAAGGGGCAAATCTCTTAGTTGATGGACGCAAACCGCAGATTTCTGGTTACGAACAAGGTAACTTTATTCGCCCGACAATTCTGCAAAACGTCAACCCTGCAGGAGAAATCGCCCGTACAGAGATTTTTGGCCCAGTATTGAGCTTAATTCATGTCAATACTATTGATGATGCGATCGCCTTCGTCAATAGCGGTCAATATGGAAATATGGCTTGTTTATTTACCAGCAGTGGTGCAGCCGCCCGTAAGTTTCGCTACGAAGCCGAGGTTGGTAATATTGGCATTAATATTGGAGTGGCTGCACCAATGGCATTTTTCCCCTTTAGTGGTTGGAAAGAAAGCTTTTTTGGCGATTTACATGGTCAAAGCAATCACGCCGTAGAATTTTTCACCCAAACAAAAGTCGTAGTTGAACGCTGGCCCAAGGATTGGTCACGTCAATTTTGACCAAAAAGCTTCTAGGGTTGATTTTGCTGTTATCAACATTTATTCATAATACTAGCTTGAAAATGGGCATGGGGCATGGGGCATAGGAAAGACAGATTTTAATGTTTGGTTGTGCCAAAACCTGGCGTGAATAGCTAATTTGAAACAAGAATGCAACAGATTGTAGGGGCATGGCACTGCCCATTGGTGTCAAATTAAGCTAAAAGCGATAAAGGGCGTTGTACAAATACCTTGCGCCCTCATCCCCTAACCCCTTCTCCCGCAGGAGAAGGGGAACTAAATCTCTTACTCCCCTCTCCCTGCGGGAGAGGGGCACAGGGTGAGGGCGAAACCTTGCACAAGAGCGGGTTTCACGTTAAGTTGACAGAGGTGGGCAGTGCCTCCCCTACTTAATACTTATACTCTTGACTCTTACTTCTTTTTCCCAAATCCCTGGCCACGCTGACCCTTTGACCAGATAATTAATTCACCATTGTTACCGCCAGCTGCTAATAAATGTCCTTGTGGATGCCAAGATAGACAAGAGAATCCGTTAGCTACACCATCAAGAACTTGAGTTAGCCGCTTTCCTCTATTGGAGAGACATACACAACCATCTTCAGATGCAGAAGCTAAAAGGTGGGTTTTGGGTTGAAATTGGAGCGATCGCACTGTATCTTGATGTGTTGGTAGAACTTGCGCTTCCCAGTCATCATTTTGTTTTTCCCACACTACTACCCCTTCTGCACTAGCAGCAGCCAATAGAGGCGCACCAAATTTTGTCACTGTATCCGACCATGTTAAATAGCGAATTTTACCTGGAAAGCCCCGCATCATCCAAGGGTTGGGATTCTCCCATTCCAAAACAGAAATCGAAAGATCCATATTCCCAGAAGCGATATATTTACCATCAGGCGACCAAGAGATCATCAAACTTGCGGAATCAACAGGTAACAAAGAAGGTTCATCATCCCAATTTTCCGCCATCCAGATTTTTACTTCTTGATAACCTGCAACTGCTAAACTTTCGCCATGAGGATGCCAATTAATATCGAGAACAGAAGAAGTATCAAAATTTAGCGTTGCCTCAACCTCACCGATTTCTGCATTCCATACTTGCACTACTCGACCTAAACTAAATGCTAGTTGGTTATTCGTAGGACTCCACGCCATCCGGTCAATCCAAACATGGTAATTTTGCAAAATCCTGAAGATTTCTGGCTGTTGTGACTGTAAACGCCAAATTTTTACCTCTCCATTTTGCCCAGATGCAGCGATAAATTGACCATCCCAGGAAAAAGCTAAACAGTCTACAGATTCGCCATTACCCGGTTGTAGAGAGATTTCATCAAAGGTTTCCCCAATACGCCATATCGTCACCTCTCCCAGCGCCGAACTAGCAGCGAGAATCTGACCATTTGGTGACCAAGCGATCGCTGTGACATAATCTGAGAGCATCCCTCGCCAGTGCTGCTCAAAGTCTCCTTGTATTTTTGCTTTTAAACTAGACACGCCCAAAATCCTCTCTAAAAGCTGCTACTAAGCCAACATCAACGCTACTTCCTTGGCAAAATAAGTCAAAATTAAATCAGCACCAGCCCGTTTCATACTGGTTAAAGTCTCTAAAATCACCTTTTTCTCATCAATCCAACCATTTTCAGCCGCAGCTTTAATCATGGCGTACTCACCACTGACGTTATATGCTGCTACAGGCAAGTTCGTATAATCTTTTACGCGCCGAATAATATCTAAATAAGCCAAAGCCGGCTTAACCATAACTATATCTGCACCTTCAGCAATATCTAGTGCTACTTCTTTAATCGCTTCCCGTGCATTTGCTGCATCCATTTGGTAAGTTTTTTTATCCCCAAACTTCGGCGCAGAATCTAATGCATCGCGAAATGGCCCGTAATATGCGGAAGCATATTTTGCAGAATATGCCAAAATCCGCACATCAATATATCCGGCTGCATCTAAAGCCTGGCGAATCGCCCCAACTCTGCCATCCATCATATCGGAAGGAGCTACCATGTCAGACCCAGCCTCAGCTTGGGAAACCGCCATTTTCACTAATACTTCTACTGTGGGATCGTTGAGAATTACACCATGTTCATCGACAATGCCATCATGACCATGTGTAGTAAAAGGGTCAAGAGCTACATCGGTAATTACTAAGATATCTGGCACAGCTTGTTTAATTGCCTTGATAGTGCGCTGTACTAATCCTTCTGGGTTGTAGCTTTCAGTACCAATATCGTCTTTTTTAATTTCTGGGATCACAGGAAATAAAGCGATCGCATTTATCCCCAATTGAGATACTTCGGCAATTTCTTTGAGTAACAAATCTAGAGTATATCGATAACACCCAGGCATGGAAGTGATTTCAATTTTCCGATCCTCTCCTTCCATCACAAACATTGGATAAATCAAGTCATCGACACTAAGAGTAGTTTCTTGCACCATACGGCGTAAAGTTGCAGTGCGACGCAAACGACGCGGACGTTGAACTGGGGTAGTAGGAGCAATATTTTCTGCTGACATGGGATTTGTAGATGATTACCACTAAAATATAATGATAATCGTTTTCATCACTCCTCAATACTTTCCCACAAAAATGGCCATCCTTTGAGCCTATAAATCACATAAACTTCACTCCAGGGCTTTGGCGCACTCCCGTTTAAAATTCAATTGGGATGATTTTGGCGTTTCACAAGTTTGGGCTTGGGAATCGGTTCCGGAATTGGAGTAGTATTTTCCGCAAGTTTTAATTCTGCAACTGCTTGAGCAATTGCTTCTATAGGATTCATATTTGATTTCTGAACTAGACGTAGGGTGTGTTGTCGCGTAGCGCAACGCACCAAAGCTGAGAATACGGTGCGTTACACTTCGTGATAACGCACCCTACACATACTTAGATTTTTCAATAATCAAATCGGATTCCTATACTTGTGTTGCTGTTAAACAGTTGGAACAACTAACGATCATCTGTAACAATGCGGGAATACCTTGGAATACAGGAACTGAACAATTATTTATTCCGATCCATTTAGCAATGGGGAAAACTACGGGAGCGAAAACAAATGCATCAGGAAGGTTAGGAATTAAAGCAGTAATCCATTGCTGAAACATTTTTTGATGGTACATACTTTGAGAAGTCGGGCTATTAGATACCTCTACCCAGTTATTACCTTCCCGTCGTTTCCATTTGTCTTTGTAAGCAGTAAATGAACCTTTCCAAGTTTTTACTTCTACTAAAAAGACACCCTGATCACCGATAATTAAATGGTCTATCTCTGTTAGAGAGCCTAAATTCGTAGGAATTAAAGCATTATTAAATATTACCCATGTATCGGGAAATGATTGCAAAATTAGTGCAACACTCCATTCCCCAATATTACCTTTAAATTTATTTTTTGCCTGATTGAATTCAAACATAAATGAACCTAAGCCACCCAAAAAACCATTTCCTAATGTTTCCTGAATTTCTTGGTGTTTGGCTGATTTTTTAGCATCTATCTTTTTTTTAAATTCCGCCTTCAGCAATGGTGATTAGTGTAGAGTTCTCATAAAATTTGTGGGAATATTTACAAGATTTGCAGTTAGCTAATACCACTTAAAATAATGTTTGCGACAGATAAATTCTTTGTAGGGGCACGGCACCAGTAAGATATTTGAGATACCAAAAGATTGTGGATGCCGTGCCCTTACCCATCTGTCGCGTTCTTTTTTCAAAATGGTATAATAAAAGCGATCGCTGATTCAGTCTCTATCCTTAACCTCTAACTGAAAAATTAAAATATGACTGACTTCGGTTAGATAAAATTTAAGAATTATGCATGAGTTCAGAAAACGCCACTATTATTAAAGTTCCCAAATTACTATGAACTCTCACAAGCACGTCATGGCAAATTAATTGTAAATTATGCCAATTTAGTAGACCGTAAACTTTTGCTAAATCCTTTATTTACCCCATAACGAATAGTTTTAAACTCCACATCATTTGTGCTGGGGTTGTAAAGAGTGTAAATTGCTGTTCCTGGGGTGCGTCCAACATTACCTACACCCACAACTTGACTTGGGGTAATGTTAACCGTTTGCGAAGCAGCGCTACTATCCAGGGTAGTAACACCTGTAGTAATGGAACCTGCTTGTAATTGATATTGAAAAGCTAAACCAGAACGACCGCAAAATAAATTATGAGCTTGCATTCGTGACAATTGGTCGCACATCATAATTGGAGAACTATCTGGTGTTAATTCCTCATCCACAGATACCGTTGTCCCGTGAATTAGCAAACAATCCAGTTCAAAAAAACCAAAATCAAGGTTTCTAATCCATTGCACTGTTTGGCGAGAAACACTATCCCAAAGCATTTTCGCTGTATCTCCGCCATACTTAGCCATCAACTCAGTAGGTTCTCCCGTTCCAGCCAAACCATGCAAAATCAAACATTGTTCCTCCCACCACCCCTTACAAACCATAGGTTCTAACTCACCGCGCCGAGGTTTGCGTACCCGTTCCACCAGTTTTTCCGATTCTGATGTCGGCCCAACTAAATCACCAAGAATATACAAAGCCTCTATCAACCGACTTTGACGCTTAATATCCGCCATCACAGCCTCATAAGCCGCCAAATTACCCTCAATACCACTCAAAATCGCCCATTTCATATAATTTTAGATTTTAAATTTTAGATTTTGGATTTCCAATTGTTGATACCCTCCCAATACAGTTCGGTTAAGGGAGAAAGGGAAAAGGGGAAAAGGATTGAATTGACCCTTACCCTTTTCCCATTACCCTTTTCCCAAATCACGAGAGAGATGCAAAATACTTATCCGAACCGTATTGGATACCCTCCCCCATTACCCATTACCCATTACCCATTCCCCATTAAGTAGTTAAACAAAATTAATTACACAATGTCATTGCGAATGGAGCGGAGCGGAATGAAGCAATCGCAAGGGTTGAGATTGCTTCTCTTCGAGACGCTACGCGTTAAGCGAAGCTATGCCGAAGGCTTTACGCTGCGCTCGTAATGACTGTAATTAATTTTGCGTGGTTACTTACCCATTACCCATTACCCATTACCCATTCCCCATTCCCCCTCTCCCATTCCCCATTCCCCATTCCCCATTCCCCATTCCCCATTCCCCATTACCTCGTACAAACATGAGTCGGATCATCCGCCCGTTCCGCAAATTCCAAACCCTGCGCTAAACGCCAAGCAAAAATTGCAGGTAAGCCTTTTTCAATAATCGCCGCGCAAGTTTTTTGATAATCGTAAGGAACTTCTCGCAACATTACTTCTTGAGTATCCGTGTCATAAATTACATAAGTTGCATTGGGTCGCCCATGTCGTGGTTCCCCCACAGAACCAACATTAATAATTCGTTTTACAGATGTATAAAAACTCCTTTCTTGGGCTTTTACACCTTCAGTTTTGATGCAAACTTTTAAATTACCTGCATCCAAATTCCGAATATAAGGTACATGAGTATGACCACAAAATAGCACATCTGCATTTACAGATAGTACTCTTTCTAAAGCCACAAAAGCATCTATTTCTGGTAATAAATATTCGTGATTACTGTGAGGGCTACCATGCACAAAAGCCAGTTTTTCTTGACGTAAACTGTAGGGAAGTTGGGCAAGAAATTCGCGGTTTTCGGGCTGAATTTCTTTGTTTGTCCACTCATGAGCTAAATGTCCCCGTTTTTCAGCTAACAATGAGGGATAACTGCACTCACAAGCATTTAAGCCTTCAACAATATCTTCATCCCAACAACCAGCACAAGTGGGAATTTCTAAAGAACGAATTTGAGCTACAACTTCATTCGGATAGGGGCCATATCCTACTAAATCACCTAGACAAAAAATTTTGTCAGCTTTGTGTTTATCAATATCTAATAAGACAGCATTTAAAGCTTCAGAATTACCATGAATACATGAGATGACTGCTATTTTCACGCTTCTATTTCCTCTGCCAGCAATTGTTTTGTCTGTTCTTGATAATGCAAAATAGCGGCTTCAGATAAACAGCAATCTTGCAATGTTTTCGCTACATTCACTTCATCTAAGTTTTCTGCAAAAACCTCTATACCACTAAAGCGTTGTGGTCTTCCTTCTAAATAGCGGGGTAAGTTTAATTCCCTAAAATCATCTTTGGAAATACCTGCAACATAATCTGTATACAAATAACGCCCATCAGCAAGATTAAAAATACCTTTTGCACGGGTAACTGCGCCATAAGCATTATGTGTTAATTCGTACCAAAATTCTGCTAAACTACTTTCCTCAACCACTTCACCAGCGCTTGAAGCTCGCCATAGCCTAGGTTGTGACACAGTATTTGGAATATTTACACCTGGTATAATTTCATTCGCCCAATCGTGCCATTCCGAATTTTGCAGGTGTGGGGGTAAGATAGCGATCGCATGGTACTGTAAGTTATCCAAAATTTGGGCTACTGCGCTTAATTCCAAATAAAATCCCAATTCTAAATAAACCGCATCCGCTACTGTAAGTTGGTTTAAAAACTCAACTCTTTCACTATCGCTAAAAACTTTCACAAATGGGAATTCAGCACCTAGGCGCGTTTGGTCAATGGGAACAGCACCTGTACCAGGGCTAAAATACAGTACTTTTTCTTGCTGTTTTAATCTCAACTGCTGCTCAATCCAAGTAGTTTTGCCACAACCCACTGGCCCAGCCACTACAGTAATTATCGGTATCATACCAGAATGATAATCGTTTTTATAGTTTTAAAAAAATCAAGCACTTCTTAAATGGGAAAGCGCCAGACTCCGCTTCACAATTGCCGGAACAATCTTGTCACTGGCCATTCTCGCACCTGACAAATTTCTGGCGGTTGGGCCTACTTGTAAAGCCGCTAACCCACCCATAATAAATAATTCCGAACCAGGAATACGTAAATATTCATCTAACACAGGTAAACCATTAACTATAGGAGTGGGATAAGCTGCCAAAACTTCTTGTAATAATGGCTCAGATGTAGCATCAAATTGAGTGCCAGTAGAAAGCCAAATTCTGTTGTATTCATGCTGGCTACCATCACTACATTTAACTAACCAATTCGTACCCAACCACTCAGCTTTTACAACTTCACAGTTTTCATCAATTTTGAGATTGGCACTACGCACTTGCCGCCGCAGTTGCATCCCCATTGCTGGTGTCATGGAACCCCCATTACGCGCTTGTCTAATTATGGTAAAGCGCTGTTCATAATTCGGTTCTGCAAAAAATCCTTTGAGATATTTGGGCCCTAACCAACCTGGTTCTGCATCAAATAATTTTTCTTGCAATTGTCGGCGCATCATTAAATGGACTTTTGCACCATGCGAAATCGCACCTATTGCTAAATGTCCACTAGTTAAACCGCCACCAATAATTAAGATTTTTTCCCCCATGAAATGCAACTTCCGCAAATCTACGGATTGGGAATGACACAACCTATCTTGGGGATACTCTGACTCAATTTGATTTACCCAGTTCGGGAAGTTTGGTTTAGCGCTACCCGTTGCCAATACTACCCGCCGCGCCATAATCGATTGTCCATCTTGCAACCACAGGCGCAAGCGCGGGCGAATTAAATGGCGCAGAGGTTCAATGCGAATCACGTTTACAGGAACTACTTGCTGTGACAATGAAAAGCGAGTAATTACATCCTGACAAAAATCTTGAAATAGCTGAGTTCCAGGTAAATCATAGGGTGCGAATAACTCACTAGAACGAGATTCAGCAAACTTCCGCAATGCAAAAGGATTGGGGTCAGGATGATGAACGGCGGGGGAACGCAAATGAGGAATTTCTAAAGCTGTAAATTGGTGCTGCCAATTACTCATCCACCTGCCACTGGGGTCAAACACCAAAAACCTACTCCGCATAGTTTGCCGCTTTTGTAGCAAGTGAGTAGCTAGGGTTAAGCCATGAGGGCCAGCACCAATAATTGCTAGGTCTATTGTCTGAGGTATTGATGGTGGAGTATCTTGCATTTGCTCACAAAGATTATGATAATCATTATCATAATAGTTTAAAGCAAATCAACTAATTCCTAGCCCTGATTTCAAGCTAAAAGCTAGCATTGTGCCGAATCAAATTCATAAACTCCTGACGAGTGCGGACATCTTCTGCAAACACTCCCCGCATTGCACTGGTGACAGTCCAAGAACCCGGTTTTTGAACACCGCGCATTACCATACACATATGCGTTGCTTCTAATACCACTGCTACGCCTCGAGGTTTCAGTAAACCTTGCAGTGCATCGGCAATTTGTATAGTCAGGCGTTCCTGAACTTGCAAACGGCGTGCATACATTTCACAAATTCGGGCAATTTTCGATAATCCTATCACCTTGCCATTAGGAATATACGCCACATGAGCGCGACCAATTATCGGTAATATATGGTGTTCGCAGGAACTAAAAATATCGATGTCTCTAACTAACACCATTTCATTGGTATCTTCTGTAAATACTGCCCCATTTAATAATTCATCCAAAGATTCATCATAGCCTTTGGTGATAAATTGCAGGGCTTTAACTACTCTTTTCGGAGTATCTTTTAAACCTTCTCTATCAGGATTTTCTCCTAAGCCGATTAACAAAGTACGTACAGCTTGAATCATGTCTGATTCTGTAACATGAGGTAATTGTTGATTGGGTAAAGCGGTAGCAGAAATTAGTTGTGGAGGAATTGAGAGAGTCATAGGTAATAAGTTGATGAATGGGCTGGTAAAGTATTAGTCAAAAAAGAGGACAAGGGTCAGGGGAAAAGACTTTATCAATACAGCGTATTTCAAGTAATTTAGTTAAGCGGGTAGGGGCAAGGCACTGTACGTGTCAACTTAAGCTAAAAGCGATATAGGGCGGGCGTTGTACAAATACCTCGCGCCCTCATCCCCTAACCCCTTCTCCCGCAGGAGAAGGGGAACTAAATCTCTTGCTCCCTTCTCCCTGCGGGAGAGGGGCTGGGGGTGAGGGCAAAAACCTTGCTACAAAGCGGGTTTCACGTTAAGTTGACACCAATGGGCACTGCCTTGCCCTTACAATTATCTGTACCTCACCAACTTGCAATCTGCTGTAATTTTCAAGGCTTCATACATGAGAAAATAGAAATTAAATGCTCAATAACTCATCTTTTTGACCTATTCTGTAATTTAGTAAAAAGTTTTTCTCATACTAAACATTCATTCAGGAGTGAGGTAACTTCTTTAGTATCTAGATTTCTACCAATTACAACTAACTGATTTTTTGGTGTAGAAAGCCATTCATCTGCATCTAATTGATAACGTGCCCCACTCAGTTGAAAAATATGTCTTAATTCACTTTCGCTGAACCACAGTATACCTTTAGCGCGAAAGACATTTGTAGGTAATTTATCAGCAAGAAAGGTTTGAAACTTACTCACATCAAAAGGGCGATCGCTCTGAAATGATATCGCTATAAATCCATCATTTTCTAAATGATGAGAGTGATGTTGATGCTCGTGGTGGTGGTCATGATGGTCATGATGATGCTCATGATTATCTGCTCCTAGTTTTGAGGTATACTCATCTACTGGAGTTAGTTCTACATCTAAAATTAAAGGTAAAGCTACTTCACCAAATCTCGTGTTAATAATTCTAGCTTCGGGTTTAACATCCTGAATATAAGCTTCTAATTCTGCTAGCTTTTGTGTGGTTGTCAGGTCAGTTTTATTCAACAGAACTACATCTGCATAGGTGATTTGTTGTAGTGCAGCATCGCTTTCATAATGCTCAGGCGTAAACGCTTCAGAATCCACTACGGTGATAATAGAATCTACTTTTGTTAAATCTCTAAGTTCTGTACCCAGAAAGGTCAGAATAATTGGCAGTGGGTCGGCAATACCAGTAGTTTCAATTACTAGATGGTCGATGCGCTCTTCTTTTTCTAAAACGCGATAAACAGCATCAACTAAGCCATCATTAATAGTACAACAAATACAGCCGTTACTCAGTTCTACCATATCTTCATCCATAGATACGAGTAGCTGACTGTCAATATTAATATCGCCAAATTCGTTAACCAAAACGGCAACTTTTAAGTCATGCTTATTCTTGAGAATTTGGTTGAGGAGAGTTGTTTTCCCACTCCCTAAAAATCCTGTAATGATTGTGACTGGCATTCCCCGTTTAGGAATATCAAGTAATCCATCGTTCGTTGCTGGCTTTGGGGCTGTGGTAGTCATAAATTCTAAGCTGATGCCAGAGATAAAATGATAACGATTCTCATTCTACCTAAAAAGTCACAATATGCAAGTCTTGGGAAAGGCAAAAAAGCTAAAAACCTTTACCCATTTCCCCTTCCCCATTCCCCTTATTTCTCCAGACGCTTATCCAGGCTTACCCTCAGAGTGATGGCTGCGATTGTCCCAAGGGGAGAAGCTTGATGATCGCATTTTTGATTAGATTAGCAATAGGCTATATTTAGGGACGATTATGACTTCTGCTGTTAAAAATTTAGTGCTAGTTGCTGGTGCTACAGGTGGAGTAGGGCAACTAGTAGTAGGTGAACTATTAGAGAAAGGCTTATCAGTTCGTGTGCTGACACGCAATGCAGAAAAAGCCCGAAAAATGTTTAATAATCAAGTGGAAATTGCTGTGGGCGATATCCGCGATGCAGCAACGCTACCAGATGCGGTGCAGAATGTTACCCATATCATCTGTAGTAGCGGTACTACAGCCTTTCCTTCTAAGAGATGGGATATTGACCCTGAACCTAATTTGCTGGAATGGGTGCAGTTGCTTACTGACCGCAAACATCTAGAAGCTAGGGCAAATAATAGTCCGCTAAAGGTTGATGCAATTGGTGTTAGCAACTTAGTAGCAGCAGCACCGCGCAATCTGCAGCGATTTGTTTTTACTTCTTCTTGTGGTATTTTGCGTAAAAATCAGTTTCCTTTTAATGTCCTCAATGCGTTTGGCATACTAGATGCCAAACAAAAAGGTGAAGAAGCAATCATTAATTCTGGGTTACCTTACACTATCATTCGTCCCGGACGCTTAATTGATGGCCCCTATACCTCATACGACCTCAACACTCTTTTGCAAGCAAAAACAGAGGGTAAATTGGGTGTAGTCATCGGTCAAGGCGATAAGCTGGCGGGTGATGCTAGCCGAATTGATGTGGCTAAAGCTTGTGTCGAAAGCATTTTTTACCCAACGACTGAAGGAAAGGTGTTTGAGTTAGCAAATCAGGGACAAAGACCGCCTGTGATTGACTGGGAAAAGCTTTTCTCTCAGCTCAGCTGATGAATCGAGTAAGTTTTAATGTTGCAATGTCTGCGACAGGCTTGTCTATGCATGTGTTATGAGGAAAAGGCTCGGCATTGTGCCAAGCCTCTTTATATCCTGGTGCTTAAACAGACATCCCAGACTACTGTATGCTGAAATTTAATCGGATTCATCTTCCCGGAGGCTGTATTTCAATATCCTCAAGGCTGAGATGGCTGGAGCAACATGACTTAATTAGTAGAATCTTGAAAATATCCACAATGCTTACAATAGGGTAAATGCTTGTAAGTTAAGTTGTGGCAATTTTGACATTCAACATATTGATAATAACCACAATGCGGACAGTGGCTATCTTGATGGCGAATTTTTTTGGCACATTTAACGCAGCGTGATTTTTGGACTCTATTAGCTGCTTGTAATTTGGCATTAAAAACAACTTGTTGAAAGAACTTAATAATTCCAAAACCAATCAGGGGAATTAGCAAGATATAAACGTAACTGATGAGGAAAAGTAGACCACCGAAAATGGCGCTAATAATATCGAAGAGGAATTGGAAGAGTACACCGACTTGCAGAAATTCAAATATTTTCAGGATGAGTGGGATAAAAAAGATGACTAGTAAATGCCAACTAATGAGCGCAACTAGTCCATATCTGCGATGTTGAGCAAAGTTGTGAACTGAGAAAGCAATGAGAATCAGGGGTATGAGAAATAAGGATTGGAAACCAAGTTGAATGCTAGGATACCAAAATGATGCTTGCTTATAGCCTTTTTCTACTTCACTAAATTTATTTTCATCTTTCAGAAAAGTTAGCAAATTAGTGCTTTCTGGTTTGGATAGTAGCCCATCTTTTAAAGTAGATATTTCATTTTTGAGCGTAGAAATTTGACGGTTATTCTGCTCTAAAGTTAGTTTGGCTTTTTCCGCGCCAACTTGATTAATTGATTGTTCACGTGGCTGTCCGGCAATTTTTTCTAAAAGCGTTGAGTCATATTGAGTGCGAATTGTCCGATTGCTTTGTTCTAGCCTACTGATATTAGCTTGTTTCTGGTCTATGCTTTTAATAGTTTGCTGATTTTCAGCATTTTTAACTTTATCTTTGGTGTCAGCATACTGCAAGCAAGTTGCAGAAACTTTACCTAAATGTCCAGTTTCAGCTTGTTGATAGCTTTGCTGAAAACTAGGCTGATTGATGTTATGTGGTAATGCTAGTCTGACAATTTCATAATCTTTATCTTTACTGGTTTGTGTCCGGTAATTTTGCCATTCTGAATAACAGGGATAAGTCTGAGAGGGGCTGAGATGCCATCTGCTAATATCATCCAGTCCTGTAAATACATTGATTAATATAAAAATATCAATCACAATAATTACTATCAAACTGACTTTATTAAGAGGTTCGTTGTTGATTGTCCAGGATGTATTAAAAAATTGGTTTAAAAGACGGCGGATTCTCGCAAGCATATTACTATTTAATAATTAGAAGTTGAGATTCAGTTGATTTTAATTGATAGTGAGCTAAATATGAATGTAAATGACATGATCAATATAAAATAATTAATTATTTGTTACATAATAATTTTGCTTTCTAATATCAATTCAAATAATGTTTGCGACACATCAATATATTCTAGAGGTCAAGGCAGTGCCTTGCCCCTACTAAGTAACCACGCAAAATTAATTACAGTCATTGCGAGCGCAGCGTAAAGCCTTCGGCATAGCTTCGCTTAACGCGTAGCGTCTCGAAGAGAAGCAATCTCAACCCTTGCGATTGCTTCATTCCGCTCCGCTCCATTCGCAATGACATTTTGTAATTAATTTTGTTTAACTACTTATCTGGCGAATTCTTTTTTCAAATTGGTATAAATTTTTCCACCAGTTACAAAAAATAAAATGCCTTGATTCATTATTTATGTATCGCCAAATTTATTGGTATTAGTATGAGATTTTGGAGAAATAAAGAGTAATAAATTAATAACTTTAATGGTGCGTTGCGCTGCGCGACAACGCACCCTACAAAATCTACTTAAGTATTATTTATGGGTATTGACTTCTTGTGGCAAAGTTTGCCAGCCATACCAGTGTTGTACTGCTAGCCAAACTGCGGAGAGTAAAGCAGCTAGGCTGAGAGTAAGTCCGCTAAATGGTACTAACAATCCAAATACGGGTATGACCGCACCCGCTAGAGTGCAAATAATAGCGGCTAAAGCAGCACGACGATTTGACCCTAATCCCCACATTAAACTTAAAAAGACAAGGGAAATCATTGTCCATACTAATGGAGGATTAATTAACCTGCCTAAATAGGTTAAAGTCAATAGACAAGCAAAGAAAATTCCGCCTGCGATCGCCACATTTTTGAGATGCATGGGTAGCGATAAATATAGTAATAATATCCACCACAAAAATATGGCTGGTGCTAACAGTAATAACCGGGGAATAATGCCAGTATTGCGAACAGGTGCAGTGTTAGTAAACACACCAAAAGGATTTTTGACGGAAACATTTTCATCAAATGCCCAAGTAAACTGGGTGTTATCTCCCTCAACTTTGGTATTGCTAGGTATCACACCACTAGCAAACTCAACTGGGCTAAAGTTTGCAATTGTGGTGAGGCGGAATTTAGAAAGCAACTGTCCAGTGGCGTTATAAACCCAACGCGGCCCGCCTTGGGCTTTATAGCTAACTTTAAAGGTAGTTTCTGCGCCTGGTTCTAAGCGGAAGGGAAAGCCATAATCACCAGGATTAGTTTGTGTTAACCGAGTACTATCTCGTTCTACTTTGTAAGCATCTAGTAGCGAATAACCATCAGGTGGTGGTGCTTCAAAAAAGAAACTATTAATCTTGGAAAGCTTATTAATAACTTTGTATTCAGCAGTGTAATCTACCAAATAAATAACGCTGCGTCCGTTAACATCTACGCTTTGCTTTAGCTTTACCTGAATTTGCGATCCAGCTAGTGCTAAATAACGATTTACTTTTTGCGTATCATTTACTTTAACTACTTTGTCTTTAACTTGAGTTGTGTAGGTGTATGGTTCTTCAGCAATGTAGCGGACTTGAGGTGCAGTTTGTTCTAGCTTATCACCAGCGACGCTTTCAGCTACTTGAGCTACTCTCGCTTGTTCCCAATGATGGTAGCGATTGCTTAAGGTTGTACATAGAAAAAACCCGACAACTACTAAAACTAAAATTAAAGCTAAATGCTGTAGACCCTTTAACAGTTGAGAATAGCGAATCGACCATTCGCCAAAGAAAACCGATTGTTCTAGAGAACTTCGCCGCAAAGAAACACTAACTAGTGCGATCGCAATTCCTAAAGCTATAACTAAAAATACAAATAACAGTGAACCTTTAAGTGCTTGGGTGCCAAATTGCACCAACTCATGAGGATGTGTTAAATCAGGTAATCCGGGAATACCTTGAGCAGCAGGATTCATGGAGGGATATTTGGATACTGTGAATCAGCAGACCGATGTATCCTAACAAAAGTTTCTGCTACTTCATCAAAATATTCACAGAAAAAACCGAATTTATCACTAAAAATCAAGGTAATTCTGGAATTCCAGAATTACCCTAACTGTTGTGAATATAAATCACTAAGTGTAACTTTGCGTAAAATAGCAAGCTGCCATTTTGGGTGGTTTTCTCTATGGGAATGAAAAGTGTTCTCTCTCACATAATCGACCTTTTCAATTTCTACATACTTCTAAAACTCCCAGCGCTAAAACGCTGACTACCAGTGCAGTAAACAATGATTTGAATGCAAAATCGATAATTTTATGAACCCCTCGGTACTGGCTTTAAAAATAGCCATGCTACAAAGAATGTAGCAGCTGTAAATAGTTGCGTTAAATCCAATGCAGATAAATAACCATCTGCAAATGAAGCAATGCTGCGATCTGTAATCCCAAACAGCCAAGATGAAAGGCCAAACAGCCAAATTCCATTCTTGAGATATCCCAGAACATCTTTAGAGTCGGATGGTTTCTGGTCGTTCATTGTCTTCTACTCCGTTGGTGAAGAATTGAGTGATTGATACAAAATCACGTTCAGAGATTTTTCACTCTTAACGGTGAAATCTATATTCTATATTAATAAATATTTCAGGATATTGACTAAACTGCCAAAAGATACATATACATTCCCTGACATTCTACCTTTTGATTTGTTACTCAGTAGTATTTTTACTAGAGCCATATATAGGCTAAATGGTTTTTTCGCTTTACAACTCTTTTCCAGTAAAAGATTATGTCTAATACACCTTAAATATAGGCAAGTGTTTACAATGAATAGCAGAGTATAAATTAATTTAGTATTTCCATTGATGTATTAACTACATCTGCCATCTGCTTAAACCTACAAATATGAGTAACTCAATAGGCTTCGTTTTACTGACTCACACGAAACCTCAGCAGATTTATCAACTAATAGCGAAGTTAAACAGGATCATCAAAGGCGGCGGGAAACCCACTCCTTCAAGAGGTGGGAGGGATAGCCCACCGTTAATTGTTCAAAGTCAACAGTTAACAGTCAACCGTCAACCGTCAACGTGAAATCCCATCCCCTTTTAGGGGTGGGATGAGCTTAACTAGTCGTGTAACATTAAATGCATTGCTTGCCAAATGGAACAGAGAACAAAAATCATGTGTGTAAATAATTCTGTTTAGGCACTTATGTAGTTCCCATTACCCATTACCCATTACCCAATCCCCAATTCCCTATCGTCTAATACCTGAGCAATCTGCCAAAATTGCTATATTCCTAGCTCAGTTTTTAGTAGTCCTCTTGCAAAAGATACTTTTGTAAACAGTGGGGATAAGGTAAAGGTTAAGGAGAAAGGGAAATTCCATTCCTTTGATTCTTCCTGCTTCCTGTTGATCCAACTTCTACATGAAGTTACACTACCAATTCGATTGAGCAGGAGTACTAACCTTTTTCAGGTGGACTCAGTATGTCCCTCTACCCACAAATAAAACAATTTCTACTCGGTAAATCATTACCAACCAGCGCACATAGTGAAGAGCGATTGAGTAATGCGGCGGCTTTAGCAGTTCTTTCTTCGGATGCGCTCTCCTCTGTGGCTTATGCAACAGAAGAAATCCTGTTAGTTTTAGTCGCAGCGGGAAGCGGCGCACTTGGTTTGTCTCTACCGATTGCGATCGCAATTATTCTCCTGCTGTGTATAGTTGTACTATCTTATCGGCAAACTATTCGCGCTTATCCTCAAGGTGGTGGTTCCTATATTGTTGCTAGAGAAAACTTGGGTCTTTATCCCGGTCTAGTAGCAGGGGGTTCACTGATGATTGACTATATATTGACAGTCACCGTCAGTATATCTGCGGGTACAGCCGCTCTCACATCAGCCGTTCCAGCGCTTAGGCCTTTCACTGTCAGTTTGTGCTTAATTTTCATTTTTCTGTTGACGCTGGCAAATCTTAGAGGTGTAAAGGAATCAGGCAGAATATTTATGATTCCTACCTATGGATTTATTGTGAGTATTTTTGTGCTGATTGCAATTGGCTTGTTCAAGCAAGTTACAGGACAAGCGATCGCAGAATATCCTCCCATTCCTGTGCAAGAAGGACTGAGCTTGTTCTTTATTTTGCGAGCATTTTCGGCTGGATGTACAGCACTCACAGGAGTAGAAGCAATTTCTGATGGTGTCTTAGCATTTAAGGAACCTGAGTGGAAAAACGCCCGCATCACCTTGCTTTATTTGGGTGGTATTCTTGGCTTGATGTTTATTGGGATCACATATTTATCAAATGTGTACCATGTTGTACCAGAAGAGGGACAAACAGTAGTATCTCTTTTAGGTAGGGAGATTTTGGGGAATAATGCATTTTATTATTTTGTGCAAATTGTCACCTTGCTAGTTTTACTATTAGCAGCAAATACCAGTTACGCAGATTTCCCTAGACTGTGTTACTTCTTGGCACGAGATGGCTTCTTACCCCGACAATTAGCCTTATTAGGCGATCGCTTAGTCTACTCTAACGGGATTATTCTCCTCAGCTTGTGTGCAGGAATTTTAGTAATTATCTTCAAAGGACAAGTTAACGCCGTTATTCCCTTATATGCGGTGGGTGTATTTACTTCCTTTACCTTATCGCAAGCTGGGATGGTGCGTCATTGGTTCCAATCGCGGGAACCGAATTGGCGTGCTAGTGCTTTCATGAATGGGTTAGGTGCGATCGCAACATTGGTGGTGCTAATAGTTATTGTTTCTACAAAGTTTCTTTTAGGCGCTTGGTTAGTTGTAGTAGCTATTCCTGTAGTAGTCGCGCTATTTTCTAGCATTCACCGTCACTATCAATACGTAGCCGAACGCCTGAGCATTCAAGGAATCGCACCTCGCAGTTATATTCCTCGCCCAAAACCAGAAGTAGTTACTCACCCAGCTGTAGTTGTGGTAGGACATCTAAATCGCGGGACAGTAGAAGCCTTAGATTATGCACGCACCATTGCAGATGAAATTGTCGCAGTCCATGTAGATATTAACGGTTCTACAGACCGCGAGAAACTGCAAGAAAAATGGCGACAATTAGAGTCAGATATTCCTTTAGAAATTATCGACTCCCCCTACCGTTCTGTAATTACTCCCATTGTCGATTTTGTGGCTCAGTTTGAAGAACGCCATCCCGATGTTTTCACTACAATTGTTATTCCTGCTTTTGTAACTCGCAACTGGTGGGATAGCATTTTGCATAACCAAACAACCCTGTTCTTAAAAACTGCTTTAAGAGCTAAAAAAAGTCGCGTTATCTCTACTGTTAGGTATTACCTATAAGTACATATAGTGCAGATAAAGCTACAAACCAAATCAGCTAACAACTAGATCAGCATAATTGTGAGTTGCATGAGTATTGGGTATTTATTTGATTTTAAATAAAGTAATGAGTCAGATATAATCCAACTTTTTGCACTCACACCATTATTCTGAATTAATTAATTACAATATCGTTAGAAAACCATCGCTAATACAATAAATTTAAATATTTAATTAGATCGTACAGTGAATTATAAATATTTACGCTTTGGTTATTGGTAATTTTCCAGAAAAATTGTTGTGAATTTGATATTAATTCTATGGAAATTGGCAAGTTATCGTGACTTTGAACAATTTGAAATCCTGCACGTTTTAAAGCACGTATCGTCCATAGCGAGGCGATATCCTCACCGATGAAATTAATATTTCCTTTGTTGTGTGTATGTAAATGAAACTCACCAGAAAAGATATCAAATTCCACACCTTCACTGCGGAAAGTATTAGCAAAAGCACCATTTAACACCAAATCTTCTGGTGCGCCAACCTGTAAAATTCCCTCATATGTTAATAACCAAACTTGATCAGCCAGCCGCAAAGCTAAATCTAAATCATGGGTAGAAAGTAAAATTGCTTGCTGAGTTTCTCGTGCTAACTGACGCAACAATTGCATAATTTCTACCCGTCGAGGTAAATCTAAAAAAGCCGTCGGTTCATCCAATAACATCACCATCGGCGACTGCGCCAAAGCACGCGCAATCATAATTTTTTGACGTTCACCGTCACTCAGTTCGCTAACTTGACGCGCCGCTAAATGTAACGCACCTACAGATTTTATCGCCCAATGGATAATCGCCTCATCTTCAGGCGTTAACCTTCCCCACCAGTCTGTATAAGGATGTCGTCCCAAACTCACCAGAGTATAAGCCGATAACATACCCACATCCACCCTTTCCGTCAGCACCAAACTCAACCGCTTGGCTAAATCCTGCGGTGCTAACTTATACATATCATCACCCAAAAGCCGCACCTCCCCCGCTAGAGGTGGTTGCATTCCGGCGAGCGATCGCAGTAAGGTAGACTTACCCGCACCATTCGGCCCCAATAAACACACCAATTCCCCAGCTTCCAGACACACAGAAATATCCCTCGCCACACACCGCACATTTTTGCGCGATATTTGATAACCGATATTCAGATTATGAGTAGTTAAAATCGCATTATTCATGATGGAAAGGATTTTTGGGAATTACGTCGCAGAATTACCCAAGTGACAACCGGAGTTCCAATCAAAGCCGTAATCGCATTTAAAGGTAAAACCATCTGACTTACCCAAAGTTGGGAAAATAAATCAGCCACCAAAGCCAAGATTCCCCCCATAATCATCACACCAGGGATTAAAATTCGATGGTCAGAACTCATAAACAGACTGCGACACAGATGAGGAATAGCCACACCCAAAAATGCGATCGGCCCGCAAAAAGCCGTAATTCCACCAGCTAAAATAGAAGCACTACTAATAATAGAAAACCTAGCTTTCTCCACCGTTAAACCCACACTCCGCGCATAAGCTTCCCCCAACAACAGCGCATTCAAAGATTTCGATTGCAATACCGCTACCAATAAACTACAAACTATCACTGGAATTAACACAATTAACTGTTTCCAAGTCACTCCAGCGAAGCTACCAAAAGTCCACATAATATAACTTTGAATCCGTTCTTTAGAGCTAAATTGCAATAAAATACTTACAATTGCACTCGTAGCATAACCAAACAATAAACCCAAAATTAGCAGCGTCATCGTCTCTTGTACTCGACGCGCCACCACTAACATTAAACCCAAAACCGCAGCCGCACCCAGACTAGCAGCTATCACCAACCCAAAATCAGTAATGATTCCCAAATCATTTAATAAAGTTGGTGTAGTTAAACTCGCAGTTAACACCACCAAAGCTACACCCAAACTTGCACCAGAACTAATTCCTAACACAAAAGGCCCCGCCAAGGGATTTTTAAACAAAGTTTGCATTTGCAAACCACTCACACCCAAAGCCGCACCAGCTAAAGTTGCAGTCAACGCTTTCGGAAGTCTAAATTTCAGAATAATATTTGCCCAAGTCGCTTTTTCAGGTTCTTGTCCCAGTAAAATATTGATAACTTCTTGAATCGGAATCGAGACAGAACCTAAAGCCAAATCTAGTAAAAATACCAAAATCAACCCGATAATTAACAGCGAAAATACTAAAGTTCTGATAGAAGTAGATTTAAAAATTATTAATAAATTAGACGGCAAATATTTAAGTAACATTATTTGCTAAATTTCCGATAATAAAACAATTGATGATTCGGTAATATTTCTGGATGCAGGATTTTAATTAAATCTGCCAGCACAATATCAGGGTTACTAATTCCCCCTTCCCAGTAATCATTACCACCATTCGCATTCACACGCCCATTGTTATTATAAAGATTGCCTGTTTTCACCGCTTGAAAATCAGCATAGCGGTTATCATCTGCGATTAAATCCTTGGCACTTTGCCAAGCTTGGCTAAAATTCAACCAATAATCAGCATTAGCTGCGCGTTCTAAAACCACTTCAAAAGAAAGCGGTAAACTACCATTAGATTTATCATCACTCCACAGATAATTTCCTCCAGCATCGGCCAGATATTTCGCTACATAACTATTACCAGCCGGCATAAACCAAGTACCTTTAAAGTTAAAGCCAACAAAGACACTCGGACGGTTTTTCACAGATTGAGCTTTTGCAGCTATTTGTGTATATCTACTCGCAATTTCATTAAATATCTTTTCTGCTTTGGCTTCTTGATTAAAAAACAAAGCGGTAAATTTTAACCATTCACTTCTCCCTAAAGGTGTATCTTCCATATACTCAGCATTTATTCCCACCTTTAACCCCGCTTCTGTGAGTTTGCCATAACTATCAGTTTGGGAATTTCCTGTACCGAAGGTTGTTACTAAGTCGGGATTTAAGGCTAATAATTTTTCGATATCTACATTGGAATTATTGCCGACTTGGGTAATATTTCCCGCTTTAATTCTCTCAACAACCTCAGGCGTATTGACTTGTTTAATATTACTCACTCCAATTAATTTATCAACTACATCTAATTTAGCTAAGTGGGGTAAATGTGTAGTTGATAAAGAAACTATAGAGTTAATGGGAACTGTAATTACTTGCGCTTGCTTAAATCCTTGGGGTGTGGGAGTTCCGCATTGGACTAAAACATATTGAAATTGAGTTTTAGCATTTTGCCAAGGGTTTTTAATGGTGACCACTTTGTAATTATTATGATATTCTACCGCCAAACCTCTGGCGTGGGTGATTTTGATTTTATTGGGAAAGTAATCTTGGTTAGGGTTATAGTTGGGGGTGCAGGTGTTAGTTGATGTGTGAATTGTGGTGTGATGACAGGCGATGATGAGGGTGGCTATGAGGCATAGTTGACAGAGGAAAATGATTGATTTTTGGTGAGGGAGTTTTATCATTTTTATCTCACGCAGAGGCGCAGAGAGAGAGAGAGTTAGGGAGTTTGGGGTGGGTAGAGGTTTTCGGTGATTTTGTTACCTTTAATGAGGTGTTCGTTGACGATATTTTCGGCAACATTGGGGTTAACGCGAGTGTACCAAGTTCTATCATTGGAATAAAAAACAACTGGGCCGAGTTGACAGACTTCTAAACAGCCAGAGGTTCTAACTTCGATGTCTAAACCTGCATTTTCTACTGCTGATTTTAAAGCATCAAATGTAGGTTGCCATTTGCGAGAAGGTAGACAGCGTGTAGAGGTACAAACTGAGATATAAGAATGTTTGAGAGGATTTTTGGTAAATGGTATTGGTTTTTTACCTAATACATAAATATCACGCAAATCTTGATAAAGAGCTAACTTATCTAGATTTGGTTTCCCCTCCGGTAATAAATTTTCTCCATCTACCAAAGGATTAGGTAACAAAATCGTCATCAATTGTTCATTCGCACCATTCCAAAACTGAATACCCCAACTTCTAGGATTTCCTTCTGGGTTAAACCGCCGATAAAAAGCAGCACGAGAAACTAAACGTTGCTTCCTCACTTCCACAGGAGTTTTACACAAAGGGCCGCCAAAATTAGTATCAATACATAAATGTAAATGCCATCCCTCAGTAGCCACCGTCAAATAGCCATCATAGAGAATACAAAGCTTTGGTGGTGCATTAAATTCCAATTCTAAAACACTACCTTGAACAATATGAGCAATCCCAACCTGCTGCCAATTCTGTTCAAACAAAGTATAAACTAACGATGCTAAAACATCACTCCCACAATCAAAATATTCATACTCAATAAACCCCCCCGTAGCTAAATCTTCCTTAACTACCTCATTAACTGGTGTCACCCAACAATTAAACTCACTCATTTATAACTCTCCTTTGCGTGAAAAAACTCTTTAAAACCGAGAACTCAACCCAACCTGAAAAACCCTCCCCCCATCAGGATAACCAGGAAACAACTGATAACGCTGATCAAACAGATTATCCAAACTCCCAGTTAAAATTAAACTATCACTAATAGGTACACGCATCTTTAAATCAAAAGTAGTATACCCCGAAAGAAACTCCGTATTAATATTATTAGTAGGATACCCATTTAAAGAATTCATCAACACACCAAAATACCAACCTTTAGCATTTTCATAAGACACACCCAAATTTAATTTATCTGCACCTGCAAACCGCAACTCCTTATCAATTTCCGCCGGATTAGCACTTGCTAAAATACGCGGATCGTTCGCCGTATAATTAACAAAAGTATAAACATTCCTCGCTATTTGTAAATTTAACGAAGCCTCAATTCCCGTAGTTTCTACTAACCCGATATTTTCCCAAGTTCCTGTATTACCATTTACAGGTGGGATTAAACTTTTGAAGGCAATTGTATCAGAAACAAGGTTTCTAAAAAATGTCAGCCTCAACAAACCAATATTCCCTAACTTTTGGTCAATCCCCACATCAAAACTATCTCCTTGTTCTGGCTTGAGGTCAGGATTACCAATGTTAGTAGGATTAGTATTAAATAAATTAGCTATGGTTGGAGCGCGGAAGTTTCTGATATAGTTAGCTCGGAGTGTAGTTGAATCTGATACCGCTAACTTTGCCCCTACAGATGGCGAAGTAAACGAACCATTGACCAAACTACTAAAATCTTGCCGCACTCCCAAATTCATACTAAAACTAGGAGAAAAGTTAATTTCATATCTCCCAAAAATTGCCCCTTGACCTATAGCATCATCATAATTTTCTCTGGTAATATTTGTTCCATAATTAAATGTGGTGTTGCGTACATTGGTATTCCGATAATCAAAGCCATAAACTAAGGTCTGATTCTTCGCAATGTTCCAGTTATGGGTAACTTGAAGACCATAGGAATCTTGTTTGGTATCAAAGCGGTTTTGGGATGTAATTGCGCCACTGCGATTATCAAAACGAGTGTTGAGAAAATCAGCGTAAACTCTCGCTGTTAAAAGTGAATCATCGCCGCTACCTAATTTGGAGTTCCAGGTTAAATCAGTGAGAACTTGGTCTGTGTATTTACGATTATTATCGGTGAGAGTGTTAAAAAATCCCTGTCCAAATTGAGGTACAGGAATGGGTACGCCTCCTGGTACTCCCTGTTCTTTACCTAAATATAAGGTGGAGAGAGTTAAGGTGTTACGTTTTCCTAAATTTGCTTCTAATTTGACATTAAAGTTATTAAAGAGTGCGTCATTATTCGTTCTTGTCCCCTCAAAGTTAGCTTCAGGAATACGAAAGCGATAATTATTTTGTGCTTGAGTCCGGCTATATCCAACTAACCAAGATATATCACCGGATTTTCCACTATTTTGAATACTTTGTTGGTTCAATCCATAGGAACCAAAATTAACTTTGGTGTCTGTGGTAATTTGCTCTGTAGGACGACGGGTAACAATATTAATTACCCCACCTATTGCATCTGAACCATAAAGAGTTGAACCACCTCCGGGTAAGACTTCGACTCTTTCAATATTGTTCGTGGTAAATTCTGATAAATCGAAACCACCACCACCTAAATTATTAATTGGTCTACCATCCAATAAGATTAAGACTTGTCCGGTATTAGAACCGCGAATAAATTGGCCACTTAAAGCGTTTACTTCTGTCCCAACTGTACCGTCACCTAAAATACCAGGAAGAAATCGCAGTGCTTCTCTGACAGTTCTTGCACCTTGCGCTTCCATTTCTTCGCCGGTAATGACATACACCGGACGGGTGGAATCTTTGACTGTTCCCTCGCGGCGAAAAGGGGAAAATACAGGTTCATTGAGGAGTTTGTCAATAACTGTCAGTTCAATATCTGGTTCTTTCTCTTCTGCTTGTGCAATTTCTGTGGCGATGATGCTGGAATTTTCCCACAGCATCCCTGTGGTGATAGTCACGCTAGAGATGATAAGTTGAGTTCCCCATCTGGCGATAAGTTGATTACGCATTGGTAATTTCAGCCACCTGTATAACTAAAAAAATTGGTCGTGAGTGAAGATGAGAGGTTTTTTGCAAAAACTCTCAGCCAGGAGGAAAATATGATAATGATTATTATTATCATTTTGGACAGCAATTTACAAGAGATTAGGGGCGGGTTTACAGATATGTATCGATGATGAACAGGGATATTGCTTCACCTGCCCCTACTACTGGTGTTGGATTAAGGGACTTCCAATTAAAAAAATATCCCATTGCTATTGTTGACTGTTGACGGTTCACGGTTAACAGTCAACAGTGAACGGAATAATTTATTTTTTGGAGTTTCCTAACAGCAATTACGGTGGAATTTTGCCCATTTACTGAGGGGTGGTATTTTAGCTAAGATGCCTGTTTTTAAAGCTTCTGGACGTTCTGACCAAGGTAGTAAACCATTGGGGTTTGTGTAGTATTGAATAGCACATTGCAGAATAGCAGATGCATTATCATCGACTGCTAAATTGCCAAAAAGATAGGTGAGTTTCTCTTGTGCTTGGAAGGCGATAACGCAAGCATGACTGCAAGCACTCATACATTCAACACCTTGAATGGAGAATTGATTTTGCAATTCCCAATCTTGTGCAAGTTGTTGCAGTTGCTGTAATAGCAGATGTCCGCCACTTTCACCAACCCGCTTGCCATCTTGCCACACACTAGCGCAGGTTGTGCAGACGAATAAAGTATGTTGTTTGTTGTTCATTAATTTTGAAATATTGCTGATGAAGACAAGAAATGCACACTAGAGTTGTCAGGTTGGCGTGTAGTATGGGTGCAAACCTGCCTAGATATCATGTAAATATGCGAAGGCCAAGGTTAGGATACAAATGGGTTTTCAGGCTTGTATCTATAACCTTGTGTCAGTATGAATATTTGTAGGTAAAAGTCTACAATCTCATAGCAATTGCGATCGCGTGGCTTGGATCTGCAACTATGAGAAAGTGACACTTCTTAATGAAAAGAGTATTAGCAAAGTTCATCTGTACCTCGCAGATGGGAGTTGGTGGTAATTTCGGCGGGCATTCTGACTTTGAAGCAAGAACTTCATTACAGCTGCGGGACAGTGCTGGATTTACACCAGTCTTTCCCCGTTACCTCTGATGGCTGCTCCCCATTAGAACCGAATTGATACTGGAGGAATAATACCACAGCAATGAGCTAAATTGCGCCAGCTACTTAAAAGTAATCCACAATTTACCAAAATTAGTAAAATCGTAGACTGAGAAAGGTCAATTATATACCTTGTTTATCAATCCATTAATCCTGATGTTAATGTTTAATCGGAATTTCAATCACAAATTCTGTACCTTGTCCGGGTTGGGAAGAACATCTAAGCTGACCATGATGTTTTTCAACTACTATTTGATAGCTGATAGATAACCCCAAGCCTGTACCTTTCCCTACTTCTTTTGTAGTAAAAAATGGTTCAAAAATACGAGTTCTGATTTCTTCGGGAATGCCTAAGCCATTATCAGCTATTTTAATGACAATGTGGCTATTTAAGGTTTGCGTACTAATCCAAATATTTAAAGGAGTATTTGGAGGCTCTATTGATGAATGTAAATATCTCTTATTTATGTTTTTAAATTTTTCTTCTAAAGCATCAACGCTATTACTCAAGAGATTCATTATCACTTGATTGATTTGCGCGGGATAGCATTCAACTAAAGGTAAAATGCCATATTCTTTCACAATAGAAATTGGTGGGCGCTCTTTATGATTTTTGAAGCGATGTCCTAAGATGAGCAAAGTACTATCTAAGCCTTCATGAATATCGACTAACTTCAATTCACCTTCATCTGTACGCGAGAAGTTTCGCAATGATAGTACAATCTGGTCGATTCTGTCGGTGCCTATCTTCATTGAATCGATAGTTTTGGGTAAATCTTTGATGATAAATTCCAATTCTTTACGATTAATTTGTTTCTGAATCTCTGGAAATAATGAATCATGTTGCCAATAAAGATTGACAACTTTCAAGAGTTCGTCAGTATACTCATTTAAATGTACAAGATTACCAGAAATAAAAGTTACAGGATTGTTTATTTCATGAGCAACTCCAGCAATTAATTGCCCTAAACCAGCCATTTTTTCGCCTTGAATTAAACGCGATTGAGTTTGTTTTAATTCCTGTAGAGCTTGAGTTAATTCTAAAGTTTGACGTTTGGTTTGCTCAAGTAATTCTCCTTGTTGAAGTGCAATCCCTAATTGCACGCCTACTTGCGCCAGTAAATTAATTTCTTCATCTTTCCAATAACGGGGTTGGGAATTTTGATAAGCAACTAATAATCCCCATAATTTTTCTCCTTGACGAATCGGCACAAAAGTTTCGTTACGAGGAAGTTCATTATCGTCATCAGTACTAGCAAAGTCTTCGATGATCATTGGTTGGGCTTGTGTCATCGGTTTCCAACCATCCTTGAAAGAATCGGCTACAAATTTACCACTCCAATCTGAGTTAAAGCGGTAGATAGCAATCCGCTCAACTTCTAGTAACTCGAGAACTGCTTGAGTAGTAGTTTTAAAAATAGTTTGAATATCGAGAGATTGCCGAATTTTATCAATAGTTGCAGCTAGCAATTTTTGCCTTTCCATAGCTTTTTCTCGTTCTTTAGCTTCTGCTAACTGAACTGCTTGCATTTGAAACTGCTTTAAATAAGAATCTTGTTTTAAGGCTACTCCTAATTGTTCGGCTATTTGACTGACAAATTCAATTTCTGAAGTTTGCCAATTGCGAGGTGCGTCACATTGATGAATGCAAAGTAATCCCCAGAGTTCACCTTGCTTTAACAGAGGTGCAACCATATTGGCACGCACTTGGAATCTGGCTAAGATTTTGATATAGCAGTCTTTAAATTTTTCTTGATAAATATCTGCAACTGTATTAACTCGACCTTGGGCGTAAAGGGAAGCAAATTGTTCGCTAAAACAATGATCATAAACTTTTTCTTTGATTGCAGAAATAAAATCGGGAGCTACATCTTCGTAGATAAATTCTCCTGCCCAATCTGATAAAGGATCGAAGCGGAAAACACCAACTCGGCTAGCTTTTAGCAGTTGTCGCACTTCGCTAACAGAAGTTTGAAAGATTTTCTCTAAATCTAAAGATTCACGAATTCTGGCAATTACACCAGTTAATGTTTTTTGCTGTTCTGTTTGGTATCTTGCTTCTAATAAAAGTTCGTTATGTCGTAAAGCGACTCCTAAATTTTCCCCAATTTGGCTGACAAATTCAATTTCTGAAGCTTGCCAATTGCGCGGATTACGACATTGATGCACACACAGTAAGCCCCATAAAGTGCCTCGTTTGAGTAAAGGAACTACCAGTTGAGCGCGCACCTGAAATTTGCTGAGAATTGCTAGATGAGCTTCACTTAATCCCTCTGTGAAAATATCCGCGATCGCTTTGACTTTTCCTTGTTGATAATAAGTCGTAAATTGTTCTCCAAAGGAATTGTCGGAGGTTTTAGCAGCGATTATTGATTCCCAGTTCGCTGCAACATCCTCAGAAATAAATTCTCCTTGGGAATCTTTTTGCGAATCAAAACAAAAGACTGCTACTCTATCTGCTTGCAGCATTTGCCGCACTTGTGTAACTGTAGTCTGGAAGATGACATCTAAATCCAAAGATTCGCGAATGCGGGTAATAACGCTGGTTAATGTTTTTTGTTGCTCTGCTTGATATTGAGCTTGGGCAAATAACTGATGATGTCGTAAGGCTAACCCAATTTGTGTACTGATTTTGGTTAGCGATTCCACTTCGTAAGATTGCCAGCGTCTGGGTGAGGAATTTTGATAAGCGCCAATGATTCCCCATAATTTATCTCCTTGGAGAATGGGAGCAGTAGCAAAAGCTTTTGCTTGAAATTGTTCTAACAGCGCAACGTGACAATCAGATAATCCTGCTTGATAAATATCATTAATGGTAAATGTTTCGTTGTTAATGTAGCGTCCGCCTTGATTTTGCTGTAAATAAGTATCCGCGATCGCAGTTTCTACACCCACTAAAGGTATCCAGCCTTCCGCAAATGATTCCGCCACAAATTTACCACTCCAATCGGCATTGAAGCGAAAGATTGCGACTCTGTCAGCTTGCAGCAGCTGGCGGATTTCTAGTGTTGTCATTGCAAAGATGCTTTCGATATCCAAGGGGGAACGAATTTTATCGACAATCTGAGCAATTACCTGATCGCGTTGGGCTGCTTGTGCTAATTTTGCAGCTTGTAATTGTGCTTCACGCAAGTGTTTTGCTTGTTGAATTGCAACAGTTAAATGATTGGCAATTTGGCAAATAAATTCAATGTCCGATTCTTTCCAGTAACGAGGCTCATTGCACTGATGAATACAAAGCAAGCCCCACACTTCTTGCTCCTGTAATAACGGCACAACCAAGTTAGCGCGTACCTGAAATTGACTAAAAATTTCTACATAGCAATTATTGAATCCAGCATCATAAATATCAGTAACGGCTTGCACCTGTCCTTGTTGATACTGAGTAGCAAAGTGTTCTCCAAAACAATTGCTATGTACTTTAGTTCCGATTATCGAGTCCCAGCCAGGTGCGATCGCTTCACAAACGAATTCACCTTCCCACTCTATTTGATGATTAAACTGGAATACTGCTACACGGTCTGCATTCAGTAATTGCAGCACTGCTGTCACAGTAGTTTGAAAAATTGTTTCTAGGTCAAGTGACTCCCGAATTCGCACAATGACATTGGCTAAGGCTTTCTGTTGCTCTAGTTGTGCTTGCAGTTCAGTACTTGACAATAGAATTTCATTTTCCGTGGAAGTTGAATTAAGTGTCATGGCTCTGATTTTGGGAATTGTGAGAACAAAATGTTTTCTCCCAAACTTCTCGAAAATGCACAACTGCAAAATTGTTAATAGTTGCCAATTCTTAGCCCCCTGTTTCAGGGTCTAATTATTTTGAGAAGATGGTCATTGTATATAGTTCCCTTTTATTGATGAAATTAACGCCAAACACTCAAACTTCTGAGATTTTTACTCAATAAAATAATTGCTTTTTTTGTCATCTAGCTGAGGTATGAATTTTCATAGTAATAGCTTAAATATTATTAACCCTCTTTTGTCACTCTAGGCAGAGGAAAAGTAGAAATCAGGGTGAATCAGGGATATAAAAATTGAACTGGTGAGGCTATAAATAATAGATTGAAGTTTAAAAAAACCCAAAGCTAATTGAGGAATAGGAAAAACCGTTAACCAGGGATATATCAGATTAAATAAAGTAAAAGGTTGAATAATCAAACGAAGATTGTTAAGAATGTTCTTCCAGCCATTTCCATTATCCCACCAAGGATGTGAAACAAATTTTGACTCTCGTTGTGATGGAGACTGAAACAGTTGCTCCGAATGCAGACTAACCATTAAATAAGCACTGCAAATAATTTCCCACCATCGCTCAATATCTGGGTAGTGAGTCAGGCGAAAATCTGACCAACCTAATTCATTCTTACTTTGTTTTAACCCGTACTCGACCCAAGTTCTTAAACCGTAAAAATTTCCAACTTCTCTTGGCGTAATGTCTGGATATTTACTCATCACATACCAAGTAGTGTTATCAGGCAAATTTTCTGGATCTGTAGTAATTTGCCAATATCTAAGTTCTCCACGTTTTCCCGGAATAATTTCTCTAATAAATCGATTTTCCCGACTCAAGTCAGAGAATACCCTTTGAAACTTCTGCCACTTTAAATATTGAATATGTTGTCGTGGAAGTATTTCTACATAATGATTTGACCGAATCGCTACTATATAGTTCAAGTTTAGTTCATCTAATACAGATATGAAATTCTTACCACTCTCTCCATATAAGCTATCTGCAAGTACTAAGTTGAATTTAAAACCCATTGATTGTAGCTTTTTTATCAGTATTGCTGCTATTTCTGGTTTAGTGCGGTACTTATCTCCTGCCTGTAATCTTTCCCTGGGTTTATACACTTCAAACAGTAATGGAAATGTCATCCCACAGAAAACACCATATACTGTCACTGCCACAATTCCATTATCTGTTTTTCCCAAATTTCCTATATACTGCCGTTTCACATAATCTGTCTTGCTCCCTTTCTTTTTATCCCCTGTCTCATCAATAATTAAAATGATTGGTCTACCTTTTAGCACTTGTAAAATTAACTCTAACCTTAAGGTTCTTAACTTTTCTATATCCCAAGGTGATGTAGTTAGAAAATGATGCAACCCTTGCTGGTTATCTAATCCTACGATTTTTGCTATTTCTGGCAATGTTTTACGTTTTAGATCAGAAATGCAGCCTACATGGAGATATTTAAAAGCCTCGAAACTCCTAACATCTGGAAACAGACTTTTATACCACTGGCAATATTCGTCCACAAATTTGACTGTTGGTGCGGCTGGACGGGGCTGTACCATGCTCTGTGTCTTGGTTCTAGCATTTTTACCTTATTATACTACTGCCAGAGTGACAAAACAGGGTTAAGCAGGCTAATACTAATTCAAATAAAATTTGCAACAGATAAATTATTCTTAAGCTCACAATATTAGCAAATATCCAAAAAATCCATTATCCCGTTCCAGTTATTGACTGTGAACTGTCAACAGTCAACAGTCAACAGTCAACAGTCAACAGTCAACAGCATTCATGCCCTGTTAAATTACAAACGGGTCAAATTGACTATTAAACCAATATTCACCAACGCGCTCTGCTACTAATGGTTTGACTGTAAATTTAAGTGGGGTGCCATTATGAACATCAATCCGCACACATGAATAAGGTAACCGCTTTTGCGAACTGTAGCCAGTGCGTCCTACATATAACAACGAATCAGCAACTTTGCGGGTTGAACTACCTGCACTGTCAGTAAATGTCTCCTCGAGTTCTGTTCCCTCCGAGCGCTGACGGCGGGGACGACGACCACTACCACCGGAGATAATGTAGTTGATATGAGAGTCAGCATAGCCAGTGTCAACGGTGCGGAGATATTCTAGACAGTGAGCATGACCACTGAGGATTAAATCTACTAGCGGACGCTCTTTAACTACAGAACCAAGGCTTTGGGCTACTTGTTCAAATACCCAACGCAAGCGATGGCGTACTGCTAAGGTTTGGGCTTGATGCCACTTAGTAGCTTCTGTCACGTATGGGGGATGGTGGAGATAAACGATCCGTCCGCGCACCTCGGGGTTATTCCAAGATTCAATCAGCCGACTACGCAACCAGTCTAGTTGTTCAAAGTCAATCTTGGGTGCGCTGTGGGATGCAAGTTGCTTTTCAATGTCAATTTTGACTTCATTGATTTGGTCTAATTTAGCACTGAGGTCGTCTAGCTGTTCCGCTTCCTCAGGGTTATCTGCATTGAGGCGATCGCTCATTTCCAAAATCTGCACTTCTTCTTGATCGATTTGCTGGCGACGCTTCTGCAATTCCCGGCGATAAAGTTCCCCCTCTTGGGTGGTAGGTAAAGGCGAAGGTTCGTTAAAGGTGTTGGAATCAAGCGCAAAAAAATCTATACCGCCATATCTATAAGTGTAGTAGCGGTTGGGTATGCGGGTAAAAACGCCTGGTTGATAACGCAAACATCGCCCATTGTCGGTTTTAGCAGTATAGTGACTGTCTAAGTGCTGCGTTAATTCTTCGGGAGATGGGACTGCTGCAAGATAATCGAGAAAAGCCCGTGAATATGCATCACCTTGATTAGAACCATGCCAACCTATTTCAAAATCTTTGTAACGTAGCATCCGCCGTAGCCGTAATGTGCTACCTGTCAGCAGACGGTACATCAAAGGCACATCATAGTAATCGTGATTGCCTAGTACTGGCAGAAATGGCAGATTAAACACCATACGATCGTAGGCAATTTTCTCGGGATTTTCTCCACCTACCAAAAATTCCCGGTAAGGTTCGATAAAATTTGCCGGGTAATATTCATGGGAACCCACCACATAAATGACATCACCAGTGTGTAACACAAAACGGCAATCATCCTGATGAGCAAGCATGAGTTCGGCTACTTGTCGTTGGGGATGGTATCCGAAATGGGATTTTGTCCCGCTATCACCGATAACCATAAAAGAAAATTCTGGATTCTCATCCTGGTTATCGTCCACAACCATACTGGTTTGGTCGATTCCTCGCTGCACAATTTGGGGATGAAGCCAACGCACCCGTTCCTGCATTTTTTGAATTTTTACGGGAATTGGTGGTTCGGATATCAATCTCATGTTGGAATGTCTAACGCCTAACCTTGATTGTAACGAGCTTCTGTTTTCTTGGCGATTTTACAGTAATAATCTACGATAAAGGCAGTTTTTTAGCTCTGCCTCTAGAATGATATAGCCAAGTGCCTTAATTACAATATCTTGTCAAAAAAGTCTTCTTGCCTATAGTTTACTTTTTATTGTCAAGCAGCTTCAGCAGATAGTAGATGATTTAAACTTGATTTTGCATTGACAGAATCATTCAACCAATACTAGTACAGTAGTTTTCCAGGGTATGCATTAAACAACTAAGGGCACAACATTGTTGAGCTTTAAAAAACATCTACTGTAGATTACCTGACACAATAATTCTATTTCATATAATTTCTCAATCTTTAAACTAATGATTAATCGCTGGTGGAAATTTCTCATTTTAATAATATGTATATTCTTTTTAGCAGTTGCTTGCAATGAAGCTAAAGTAGCTAACAACAATGCCATTGCTAACTCCTCAAATCAACCAAAACAAGTAATTTCGCCTAGCGCTTCGCCAACTTCAGAAACAGATTTAAATGAACAAACTGCCATCACTCCAGCAGATGCAAGGCTAGTTGATATTCAATCAATCAATAAAAATATTGTGCTGGATATTCGTTATGCCACACCTAATAACTTTTTGAAAAAGAAGTTATATCCTGAAGCTAGATGTGTATTACGCTATGGAGCCGCGAAACAACTCTCATTAGTACAACAAGATTTAGCTAAAAATAAATTAAGTTTAAAAGTTTATGATTGCTATAGACCACTTTCCGTACAAAAAGAAATGTGGAAAATCCTACCTGATGAAAGATATGTAGGTAATCCTGCTAAAGGTTCTCGACATAATCGCGGTGCAGCAGTAGATTTAACATTAATTGATAGCAATGGCAAAGAATTAGAAATGCCTAGCGCCTTTGATGCTTTTACACCAGCTTCCCATAGAGATTATAGTGGCGGCAGCGTTCAATCTCGCAAAAATCGTCAAATACTAGAAGACGCAATGCGAAAGCGAGGATTTACAGGTTTAGCAACAGAATGGTGGCACTTTGATGCACCAGATTGGGATAAATATGCTGTGATGGATGCGCCGTTTAATAAGATTCCGAGGAAGTAGGGAAGGGGGAATGGGAAATGGGAAATGGGGAAGGGGGAAGGGGTAATTGGTAATTGGTAATTGGTAATTGGTAATAGCAATTTCTTCCTCATCTCCCTCATCTTCCTCATCTCCCTCATCTTCCTCATCCCCCTCATCTTCCTCATCTCCCTCATCCCCCTGATCTCCCTCATCCCCTACTGATACCCGGCTGCTTGCAATAAAAACAGCTTCGCATATTGTCCGCCTGCAGCTAATAATTCTTCGTGGGTTCCTTGTTCTACAACTTTGCCACTTTCGATAACCATAATATTGTCAGCCATGCGAACGGTGGAAAACCTATGAGAAATTAAAAATACCATTTGATTTTTCGTGACAGTACGAAAATGATTGAAAATCTCATATTCAGCTTGAGCATCCATCGCTGATGTTGGTTCGTCTAATACCAAAATATCTGCGCGACTTCGCATAAAAGCACGGGAGAGAGCAATTTTTTGCCACTGTCCCCCGGATAATTCTTGCCCTCCTTTAAACCAACGCCCTAGTTGAGTTTGAAAACTGTTAGGTAATTGGTGAATAAAAGGTTGTGCCATGCCTTTTTGAGCAGCTTTTTGCCAGCGATTTGTATCTTCTAAATATTCCACATCACCGACACCAATATTTTCTCCGACGGTGAATTGATAACGGACAAAGTTTTGGAAAATCACACCAATTCGACGACGCAGTACTTCTACATCCCATTCCTGCAAATCTAAACCATCAAGGGTGATTCTGCCGGCATCTGGGGTGTAAAGTCGGGTGAGTAATTTAATTAAAGTAGTTTTACCAGAACCATTCTCCCCAACAATTGCTAATTTTTCTCCTGGCTTTAAATGTAGAGAAATATTCTGCAATGCAGGTTTTAAATTCCCTGGATAAGTAAAAGATACATTCTCAAATCTGATTCCATCTTTGGGATTTATACCTTTGGTAGCTGTACCCCAAGGTTGTGGTGTTTGCTCTTCTAAAAAATCATAAAGGTTGGAAAGATAAAGATTATCTTCGTACATTCCCCCAATGGAAGTTAAAGCAGCAGAAAAAGTCGATTGTCCTTGGCGAAAAACTGTGAGATACATCGTCATATCTCCCAAGGAAATTTTACCTAATACTGTTTCAATAACAATCCAACCGTATGCTAAATAGAAGGCCGTTGTACTTACCAAACTCAAAAGATAACCCCACCATCCCCTCCGCAAAGTTAAATTACGGTCTTCACCATAAAGGTTATTAAATAGCTGGCGATAACGCCCTAGAAGCATTTCTCCTAATTGATAAAGTTTAACTTCGGTAACAAAATCTTCTCTCGCCAAAAGATTTTCTAAATAATGTTGTTGGCGGGTTTCTGGCGCACGCCAACTAAATAGACGGAATGCTTCACCAGCAAATTTTGTTTCGCCAATAAATGCAGGCATAGCTGCTAAAACTAACACTATTACTGCCCATACAGAAAACTTCACTAGCAAGATACCGTAAGTTACCAGCGAAAGGGCATTTTGTACTAGCCCAAAGGTGCGGTTAACTAAAGAAAGCGGTCGAACTGAAGCTTCTCGCCGCGCATTCAGTAGCTTGTCATAAAATTCCGAGTCTTCAAAATACTTTAAATCGAGAGTGAGAGACTTTTCTAAAATCAGTAAATTTACTCGCTGACCTAGTAGCGCCCGCAACAGCGATTGACAAATAGTCAAACCCCGTTGACTACCAGCTAATACAATGACCGCGATCGCTTCTAATCCTACATACATTAAAGGACGAGAAATATCGCCATCTGCACCAGCTTGGGCAGATAATACCACCGCATCCACAATTAACTTACCAATGTAAGCGATCGCAGCTGGTAAAAGACCAGCGACTAAAGTTAAAGTAGCCAGAATAATCGTCAAAGCACGGCTAGTAGTCCAAACCAAGCCAATAGCTCGTCCGCTATAACGGAAAACTGCCAGTGATTGCCGCAGAGTGTTTCGGTTCTTTTTGCTCTTCATTATTCTTTTTATAGCGTGAAAACACCTGCGATCGCTCACCAATATTGACAAGACAGCAGGGGACTGAGGGTTGCAAATATTGAACGAAAAAATAATTAATCGCTTTGGTAAGCAGGGGGAGCAGGGGAGCAGAGGCACAGAGGGAGAATAAATTTGAGCGATTTACCACTCAACACTCTTGTACAGACGCGATTCATCGCGTCTCTCCTACTCAGCACTCATTTCCTTCCCCTCCACGTGAATAATTACTACAATAAAGTCACACACCTGACTCTGGAGTGTTGGCCGTGGGCTTATTTGATGATTTAAGTCGGTTTTTAGAAAACCGTTTAGAAGAATTCTTGCGTAATAATCCACATTTGGAATTAGAAGCGCTGTTAGAACAGTTACGCGAGCAAGAGGAAGATACTTTAAAGCTAGTTGCAGATTTACAATTACAAGAGAAGCGATCGCAAGAGGAAATTTTAGCTACAGCTCAAGAAATCCAGCGTTGGCATATCCGTGTGCAAAAGGCGAAATCTGCTGGTAGAGAAGATTTAGCGGCGGCGGCGCAAGAGAGAGAAGCCGCTTTATTGCGCGAAGGTAACCAGCGTTGGGGACATATGCAAGGGTTAAAAGAACGCATTAACCAATCAAAAGAACTGCTACAAAAAATACAGGTGCGAAGGCAAGAAGTACAAGCCAAGGCAACCGAAGCACAGACAATACGTGCAAAAGCACAATCCCAACAGCGTTTAGAAACCAATGGCTGGTCAAATTCAACTAGTAGTTATTCCAGTAGTTTTGATGACTTAGAAGAAAAGTTTCGCCGCTGGGAAACTCAAGATGAGTTAGAAAAATTGAAACGTCAGATGGGGAAATAAGTCACTTACAGCAACAAATATCCCACTTTTGTGTATGCAAGGAGACACGGGAGAAATAAAAATATGATCTGAATAAATTAGATAATTTATTTTATGGATCTGGAAGTCCCTAAATCAATATTTATAGTGGCATGGCAAGCCTTAAATGTTGTATTAAAAATCAATTTTATCCGCGTTTATCGGCGGTTAATTTTTTCCAATCTAATGCACTATTTTAGCCTTGCCACACTAGTAGTAGCGTGGCAAGGCTAAAATGTGGCAATATAATTTTCTTGTGGGGTGGACATCTTGTCCGCCCAGGACGGGCAAGATGCCCATCCCACAAGAGTTTGAATAATGCACCATTTTAGTCTAGACACGCCAGTAGGATGCGTTACGGACTCCGTAACGGATCATCCAAGACTTTTGAGGATTGAGCAGTGCTAAACCCCTACCAAAAATTTATATAGGACTCCTATTTTATTTTTGAAAAAACTCCGTACATCTCAAGAGTGGTGAAATCAGGCGAACCCGAAGGGTTGAATATGGCAGAAATTGAGTTTAGTGTTTTGAATCGTCAGTTTCTGAATAGTCATATTACTGACCAAAATACTCTCAATTTAACAACTCAGTTAAGGCTCTATGAGATGGGCTAATACAAATTCAAATAATGTTTGCAACACATCAATATATTCTGGAGTTCAAGGCATTGCCTTGCCCCCACAATCTGTTGCATTATTTTTTCAAATTGGTATGACTCAACAAAAAACCGAACAATAATTTTGGAGGGGGTTTGGGGGACGCAACCGTCACCCAATCGGGGGTTTGGGGGATTCTCCCCCAATTCTTCTGGCTTCTTTAATCAGTGATACCAAATCAAAAAATATTCGCGACGCATCAATATATTCCCGAGGGCGCGGCACGCCGTGCTCCTACCATCTGTCGCATTCTTTTTTCAAATTGGTATAACTCTTCGCCTATTGTGGAAAGCACTTACCAAAATCAAGTAATAACCTCAGCTGACCTTGAAAGCGGATCTGCCGTCGCACAATTGCCCAAACAATATTTTGTTCTTTTGCTAAAAACTTTAACCAGGTTTTGCTGTCAGCAGTGATTGCTAAATTAGCAGTTCCTAAATGTCCATTTTGAATTTCAAGAGTCTGATGACGGATGATAACCGTTGCTTTGCATGACTCTGCACCTATAAACGTAAAATGGTAAATCGCATTTAGTCCTTTGGAGTGTTCGCGTTGAAATGTTAGAGGCATACCGCCCAAGAATCCGCGAATTGATGTTGGTATTAGACTATTCCTGACCTGTTTGACCTGCTTATGAGGAAATCTACGGGTAACATAGGCTTCAGCATCTGAGTTTGGTACTACATAAATAGTTTCTTCTTTCGCCTGCAAAGGTTTAACGACTTCTTGAATAAATTCTTTGCGCCGTATCAAAAAGGGAGCAATTACATCCTCACCCGCAGGACAAACCGCCATACAATATGCCGCTTTATAATTGGCTCCATAAGATAAGCTCTGCCACACAGAAGCAGATTCGGCAGCACTGACCTGTTGGCGATATTCATGCCTATCTTTACTTTCAACAACAGTTTCTACCCAATCCGTAAAACCTCCCATAAACTCCCGATAGTTGTGGGTATAGCAAGCAGAAAAGTTAAAATGTCCATCAGCACTAATTGCACCAACGGGGCAGGCAGAAACACAGAGTTTACACTCTAAGCAAGGGTTATAGTCAATGGGTTGGTGATATGTTGTCACGTTGACATCAATCAAAATCGTTCCTAGTAAAATGAAGTTGCCGAATTTGGGGTGGATCACAAGGCGATGAATCCCCATTTGTCCTAAACCTGCTGCCACGGCTACTGGTTTGTGGGACACACTCCAGACCTTTCCAGGGAATTTATTCATTTCCATCGGAAACCCCATTGCGGGATTACAGCCCCGAATCCCATGCCGTTCAAGCTCCGCCACAATTTGACGCGCAATATGATTAACCTCATCGCCAGTACTATGAAATTCGAGATTAGCAACTGATCTAGCTGGACTCCGGACGTTTTCTCGATTCATACGGCACACAAAACTGATTAAAGTTTTGGTAGGTGGAAAGGCGGCCAGAATGTCTTGACGTTGATCAGCAATCTCAGGTCGGTCAATCTCAACAAAACCAACATCATCAGCCCCAGCTTCGAGACAGAGGTGGCGCAGCCATTGGGCATCAATCTGGGTGGATGGTATAATTTTTGCTTCGGATGCTTCCTGTTTACGCCAGTGTTTGACTGTTGGGTGTTCATCAAATTTAGACATACAATTATCCTCTAAAACATCATGTCCACAGCAAAAAGTAGTCCCTAGAGCAAATAAGTGTATATACACTCTTTGGGCAAAAAAAATTAAAATTGGCTGACTAGAGTTGTTGTTGCGTTTAAATGCGAAAGCAAAGTAGACCAACGCTCCTGACCCAGTTTTTCCACAACGCAAGCTTGCGCTTGCTCCCATAGGGGCAAGGCTTTGGCTAAACTTGCCTGTCCTGCATCCGTCAAGCTGACTACTCGTGTTCGCTGATCTTGCCCCGGTTCAATTTGGATCAATCCTTCTCGTTCCAGAGGCTTCAGATTGCGTGTCAACGTAGTACGATCCATTGCCAGGCTCTGAGCCAATCCATTGATGCTTCCAGAATTCAAAAGCGAAATCGCCACTAAAATCGTAAACTGCGTCGCCAATAAGCCACTAGGCTTCAATTCTTGATCAAAGAATTGTGTTACCACTCGTGAAGCTTTACGCAAGTTGAAGCAAGTACACAAAACACTAACTTGGTTGAGTTGAGCTAAATTGACGTGAACTATTTTCTTTTCCATTTTTATTAAGTGTATATACACTCATTATCTATGTCAAGCCTATATCATCTACTCTCATATAGAGAGTCATCGTAGTCAGGATTGGAGACAATTTGTATATGCTGATTTTTTATTGTCTACTCTTACACTTGTAACTTATGCGTATTTTCTCGCAATCTTTTTCATAAATCAAATAGGATTCCTATCTGTATCAGAATTTTTGAGAATTGGTTTTAGGAGGCGCAAAGTTTTGCACCCCCTAAAGATATCCCTGATAGCCGTTTTGATATATCTAATTATTGAGTGCTGGGCTTAAACCTAATTTGACTTGCTTCTAGGTAAATTACCTGGTTTTTTAGTCCTTGAGCTTCAGTAGCCGTTAAACCCTGCCACTGCTGCTGTGCTTGTTTGACACTGGGCACTAGTTTAAGCACACCTGCTAAATCTACGGTTTGGCCTGCTTTCACAACAACTTTATTTTCAGCACTTCCCGCATCTAGATTGGGAGCCAAAACCACAAATACTCGTTGAGCATTGCTGGAACCAACCCAGAAGGTGCGATCGCCTACTACACTTTGAACATTGACATTTGTAAACTGTACAGGTCTATTTACAAGTGTCTGTTTATTGGCGTTGGTAATTACTAATACATCTGTTATTGGTTGAGTTTGAACAATAGTTGTTGGTTGTGGCGTAGGGGTGACAACCACAGTAGTTGTTACTTGTGGTGTAGCGGTGACAGTAACCGTTGCTTGTGGGGTTGGAACGACAACAACATCAGGTTGCTTTGGTTCGGTAGCACAAGCTGTAATCCCAGTTGCAAGCAGGGTGAAAAGCGTTGCTTTACTTAGCCATGACTTTTTACTTACCAGATTACCATCACTTTGGATGTTACTTAAAGTGCGATTTTGCTTATACATTTGACTATGAATATGCTTAATAGTGAGTTATTTAAACACTCATTTTTTTAGGTTTTGAGGCTACTAAAAATCCTGCACCAAGAGCTTTATGGTGACCAGAAAAATTATGATTGCCTCAATAGTGGTACTTTAAGTTATTAGAAGATAATTTAGCTTCTACCTAATGGAATAATATATGGTAGAAGCGATCGCACTAAGTATTCTAAAGCTCAAGTATCTATAGGGGCACAAAGATTTGTGGTGTGGATTCTATATTACCCATATTATTTTTTCGACATCCTCCGAGTTTACTTATAAATTAAAAATAAAATTTAGAGTAATAATCAAATTATGTAGGATATGTTACTGCACTCTTAATGAAGAAATTTTTGCTATAGTAAACAATTTAACTTTGTGTATTTATTCCTAAAATCTAAATCCTTCAAATTGTATTGAATTTATTAAACTTACTTGCACTTTTTGTTAAAATAAATTTAATCAGACTATCACACCTTCCCATTTCCGTCTATTCAATATTTTTTTGCAATTGCCGCAGTATTCCCTAAACTTGGCAAATGAGCACTGAGGCATGGAACACAATATATTTTTAGATGTTTTATCTAGCCTACAAAGATTATTTGTAGGTTACATTCCAGCCGCTATTTTAGGTGGTTTCATAGGTTACTTAATTGGTATCAATGCCATCATTTATCAGATATGCAGGCGGATATTTCAGATACCCCATAGTATACCTCCTATAGTCTTTCTACCTATTGCGCTCATTCTCTTTCAAGAAAGCGAAGCCGCTAGTGCAATAGTAATTTTTTCGGCTAGCCTTTGGTCAATGATTGTGAATACTGCTATTGGGATGCGACATTTCTACAGACAGAATAGTCAATTTCGGGCTGCCATTTTTCATACATTTCATGCTTTAAAAGTTAGCATCTGGGTCGCATGGTTTACAGTAATTGCCATAGAAATGTTGGTAGGTACCAAAGGTTTAGGCTCGCTGGCTTGGGATGCTTATAAAGCTGGCAACGTCAGTTACATTGTTCAGTCAATAATCTATATTGGTGTGATTGGCTGTTTATTAGATCAGTTATTGGATCTGAGTGGATATCTTTTGGTACAGTTTGTTTCAGCAGGGAAAAAATCTGCTCAAGAGAATAATAAAAAATAAATTTTATGTTCGCTGAAACACTTATACTTTCGTGTAGTATGGTAATGGGTAATTGGTAATAGGAAAAACTAAATGTCCTAGTAGTGTGTCTAGACTAAAATAGTGCGTTAGATTAGAAAAAATTAACCGCAGATAAACGCGGATAAAATTCATCTTTATTGCAACATTTAAGGCTAAACATGCCACTAGAGTGTCAGCAATTAACTAAACTTGATATAACGCACCATATTTATTCAAACAGAGATACGTTACGCGGAAAGCCGTAACGCATCCTACAAATACTCACAAATATTTATTTTGAGGAATTTTTAATTATTCCTACCTGTAGTTGATAGTCCATCAACTATGAGAGAGGGTGTATAACATGAGCCGTTCCAATCAGCATCACCACCGAGGGTTACTAATTGTTTCAAAGCTGCGTAAATGTTACCGGCAACCATTGTATCTTTAACACGACCGATGACTTCCCCATTTTGCACGCGGTAGCCCAATTCAATATTGATGGAAAAGTCGCCGGAAATACCGCCACCTCCACCCAGCATTTGATCGACAATCAAACCATCATCTATTTGTTGAATCAAATCTTGTAGGGATAAAGAACTGGGTTGAACTAACAAATTAAATAATCCAGGGGTGGGATAGCTACCCAAACTAGGGCGAAAACCATTACCCGTACTACTCATACCTAATTGGCGTGCAGTAGTGCGATCGCTATAAAAATGTTGTAGGATTCCATTTTGAATAAAAACAATTGTATTGGTAGGGCTGCCTTCATCATCAAAAGGACAACTATAAGGCCCTGCTTCTGGTTCTTGATAGAGGGTAAGACTGGGTGCAAGGACTGGTTTGCCTAAACGGTCGGCCCAAGGAGAAGCTTTTTCTAGTACACGTTTGCCATTTAATGCTGCTTGCACTGTACCCCAAAGCATATCAGCAGCTTTGGATGTAAATAAAACTGGTACGCGACCGCTAGGGGGTGAGACATTTTCTCGCGCCCAAATTAGCCTTTGTAAAATTTGGTTAGCGAGTTTCTCTGAGTCGAGTTCATCTCTTTGGGTTTGACCGTCGGAAACACTTAAAAAATCGTCACCCCTAACCCATTCAGCCGACATATAGCAGCTAAGAGTTGTATCTGTGTAGTAGCAATCTAGACCTTCAGTATTGACAAGCCTAGTATTTTCCACATCACATTCCCAATCACTGTGGCAAAGTACATCAGGATATTCATCTCGAACTAAAGCGATCGCTTCCTTACCCCAGTTAACCAAATGCTCTATGGGCACACTTTTCCCTAAGTCTGGGTAAGATGGCTTAAAGTTGCGCCCCAATTCTATTGGTTCCGGTTGATTGAGTTTACTCAACGCTAGAGAGCGTTCTACCATCGCTTGCGGTTCCACAGTACCGTAAGCCACAGTCAGCCCTGGACGGCCATTGCGCCATAGCCGCAGCGCTGTACCCTCAGATTGGCTAGTTTCGAGTTGCTTTAGGCGATTAGCCTCAAAAAACACTGGTCGAGAAAGCGATCGCGACTGATACACTTCAGCTGCTTCTGCTCCAGACTTAATTGCTAGTTCCAGCAGATGTTCTGCTAGCGTATCTTGTGACAAATTTTCAGAACCCATGACCCTTGGTAAATTATGGATTGTGGATTTTGAACCGCGAATAGAGAAAGCAGTGCATTCGGTCGCCAGACTTATTGCCTAACGTCTCCACTTCTCCTGATGGGAGAAGCTACTGCCGCGCAGATCATTATCCCAAATCATCAACATCTATCAGCCGTTGCCCTTGTGGATGATTCATTGATGATTAGCTCGGTAATGAATAATCATTCGTCAAAAGTTTTATGGCTTTTTCCTTGATCCTCATACCGATTCCCCTCATGACTATGCCATGAATCTACGGCAGATTGACTTCTTGCAACAGCCAAAATCCGGCAAACGATTCTGTTTGAGGATCTGACTGCACACCGATAAAATGCACTCCATTGGCTTGTTGCTTGGCTTCTTCAAACCCTTTGGCTTCTGCCAATGTTTGAGGATTTTTGATATTTGCCAAAATCCAGCTTTCTGTCACACCAGTTTCTAACAGTAATCTTGTGCCGTCACTCGTGTCAAATCTTAGATAAGCTAAATCTAAACCAGACATCCAGCCTGCGATCGGCAATGCCCTGGGTGAGAAAATCAAAATCCCAGGAATACGGGTTTGGGGTGATACTCGCGCTAATTCTAAAGGAAAGGCTTCACCAAAACCAATTTCCCATTCTGGCATATCCATTAAATCAGCCGCTTCTAAAGAAACAAATACCCATTTTTTCCCTTCCAATGCATCAGGTAACCTTTGGGGTAAAGGACTTTCCAATCGCACCGAGGGATTAGTACCCCCTTGATAACCTGGTTCATGAGGATACACCTCCTCAATTCGCTGTTTTAGCCATTGGTTCAGCATCAAAGTCCGACGGCTAGATTGAGCTGGAATACTTAGATCCTCGCAGGCTTTCGTAATCATATTATTCATTTGGCGGCGGAAAAAGCGGATTTTAATTGGTGCTTCTCCAGCTTCGGCAATAGCCTCTTGCAACGCCGTCCGCAACCAACCCGAATTTACCTGCGTACTGGGACAGTATTTAGCATAACGAAACAGAGAATCTGTTTTGGCGCGGACATCTAAGGGACTTTCGCAAACTAATACTTCCCAAACTTTTTTCTGATTGTCGTCCAAAATCGGACGGGAGTAAAAATCAATTTCCCAAATACTGCCCATGTTTTTCGGTAAAAATCTGGCTGTTATTATGTTCCTGATATTCTGATCATACGAGTCTTGGGGCAGCAACAGACATCAAGAAGTTAAAACAAAAGTTGTAGAGACGCGATTAATCGCGTCTTTACAAGAGTCAAGAGCCATTTATTTCTCTTGTCCTCCCAATCGCCAGTCCCCAATTCCCAATCAATCCCCAAAAAACAAAACCTGCTCTAATTGTTTATATACTCCTAGCCTTAAGGTTCTTGTCCTATGATTGGGAGCTGCTAATGCTAATTAATAATTAAGTTATTTAGGTACTTTTGCATGGCGCTGGATATTTCCACTTTGCCTTTGGCATTCCAATTTACTTCTCCTGGCCCGATTCTGTGGAGAATAGGGCCAATCACAATTCGTTGGTATGGCTTATTAATCGCCACCGCAGTTTTAATCGGAGTCAGCCTTTCTCAGTATTTGGCCAAGCGCCGTAACGTTAACCCAGACTTACTTAGCGATTTGTCAATTTGGCTAGTAATTGGGGCAATTCCCGCCGCCCGATTATATTACGTTTTATTTCAATGGCCAGAATATGCCCAGCACCCAGACCGCATAATTGCCATTTGGCAAGGTGGCATTGCGATTCATGGAGCAATCTTAGGTGGACTCGTAGCTGCGCTCATCTTTGCCAAACTCAAGCAAGTTTCTTTTTGGCAATTAGCAGATTTGGTAGCACCTTCGCTGATTTTAGGGCAAGCGATCGGACGTTGGGGTAATTTCTTCAATTCAGAAGCTTTTGGCGATCCTACCAATTTACCTTGGAAATTATATATTCCACCCGATCGCCGTCCCCCAGAGTTAATTAATTTTGAGTACTTTCACCCCACTTTTCTCTATGAATCTCTTTGGGATTTAATGGTATTTGCTGTGTTGCTCACCCTATTTTTCCGAAGTTTGCAAGGTAAACCACGCCTCAAAATAGGTACGCTATTTCTCACTTACTTAGCAACCTACAGCCTGGGACGCTTATGGATAGAAGGTTTTCGTACTGATAGCTTAATGCTAGGGCCCCTCAGAATGGCTCAAGTCGTGAGCTTAATCGGAATTATTGTTGGATTAGCTGGATTAGCTTGGCTTTACATAGCTAAACGCCCTTTACCAGATGTCATTTCCACCCCCAGGGGGAATGGGGCGATAGAGAGGTGAGGGACTGGGGATTGGGGATTGGGGGATGAAGGGGATGAGGAGACAAGGAGATAAATTCCAATTACCAATTACCAATTACCAATTACCAATTACCCAAAAATAAAAAATGCCCTAGAGAAGTTCTCCAGGGCTTAACCAGGGTGCATCTACCATTACTCTCTACTAGGGAATTAGAGGTTATCCGGAAAGACACGGAAAAATTATCAAAAATTTTTTTTAGAAATTCTCTTTTGTGCTGCAATGAGTGAATATACAGAAGAAATATGTGACAAAAAATTGTTATCTGCGATAGAACCAAAGGTCTATATTGTGGGTGCAGGGCCGGGAGACCCAGATTTATTAACGGTTAAAGCACAAAAGCTGCTGGCTGTAGCAGATGTAATATTATTTGCCGACTCTTTAGTACCCGAGCAAATATTGCATCTTTGTCGCCCAGAAGCAGAAATTATTCGGACTGCCAATAAAACTTTAGAAGAGATTGTGCCGTTAATGATAGAAAGAGTGCGATCGCATAAATCTGTCGTTCGTCTCCATTCTGGCGATCCTAGTCTCTACAGCGCTACTCAAGAGCAAATGCAGCTGTTAAAAGCAGCAGAAATCCCTTTTGAAGTCATCCCCGGTGTTAGCGCCTTTCAAGCTGCAGCCGCCAAACTGCAAGTAGAATTGACTGTTCCCAACTTAGTACAAACGATTATTTTGTCGCGCATTAGCGGCCGTACAGAAGTCCCCGCCACTGAAGAACTAGCAACCCTAGCAGCACACCAAGCTAGTCTGTGCTTATATTTGAGTGCGCGCCATGTAGAAACAGCCCAAGCCAAATTATTAGAACACTACCCAGCCGACACCCCAGTAGCGATTTGCTTTCGCATCGGCTGGCCAGATGAAAAAATTCGGGTTGTTCCCCTCACCGAGATGGCTGACTGTACCCAGAAAGAGCAGTTGATGCGTACCACACTGTATGTAATTAGTCCAGCACTTTTACAAGCAACAGCGCGATCGCGTTTATATCATCCTGAACATAATCATCTGTTTCGCTCGTCGCATTAATAATTATGGGGCATGGGGCATGGGGCATTGGGCATTGGGCATTGGGTAATCGGTAATTGGTAATGGGTAATGGGAATCTCTCCCTCATCCTCCTCATCTCCTTTCCATCTCTACGCTTCGGTAAAATTAATCTGGAAATTGCCAACTTTTTTCACTCTTGTACAGACGCGATTCATCGCGTCTCTCCGTCTTTTTGACCTTTAACTAATTTCAATCTGAAATTTTTGACTATGCCATTAATTAAAGTACAAACTTCTGTTGCTGCACCGGAAAGAACTGAAATTGAAAGCTTGCTGAAAAGCTTATCTGCTAAGTTAGCCAAGCATTTAGGCAAACCCGAATCTTATGTAATGACAGCTTTTGAGCCAGATGTGCCTATGACTTTTGCTGGTACAACAGACCCAGTTTGTTACATTGAAATTAAAAGTATCGGTACTATGAAACCTGACCAAACAGCGACGATGAGTCAGGATTTCTGTCAGCAGATTAACCAAGCTTTAGGCGTAGCTAAAAATCGGATTTATATAGAATTTGCAGATGCTAAAGGTGCTATGTGGGGTTGGAATGGCTCAACCTTTGGGTAAGGTTTTGTAGGGGAAGGGGGAAGGGGTAATGGGTAATTGGTAATAGGAATTTCTCCCTTTATCCCCCTCATCTCCCTCATCAGGGAATGTTAACAGAGCGCAACAATCGCTCAACAACAGTTCTGGCGCTGCGTCCTCCCCTGGGGATGAGGCGATGACAAAGAACGTGAGGAACGAGAAATTTTACATCATCGGGAATGGCGTAATCACGTCCTAAAATAAAAGCGAGGGCTTGGGTAGCTTTTTGTAAAGCGACTGTACCGCGAGGGCTGACACCGAGAGAAATTTCTTCATCCTGTCTTGTCGCCCGCACTAAGTCCAGAATGTATTGCTGTAAAGGTGTTTCCACTCTTACCTGAGAACAGAGTTGCCGTAATTGAGCTATTTCTTCTAGGGTAATGCAAGGTTGTAAATCAGCTACCTTGATACCATCCGTCAGGTTTTGCAGCATTTGGAGTTCTTCTGTCTCTGAAGGATAGCCTAAACTCAAAGACAGCATAAATCTATCCATCTGCGCTTCAGGTAGCGGAAAAGTCCCTTGATACTCAACTGGGTTTTGGGTAGCAATGACAAAAAAAGGTGTGGGAACAGCACGAGAAACACCATCAACTGTTACCTGATGTTCTTCCATCACTTCTAACAAAGCTGACTGAGTTCGGGGTGTAGCACGGTTGATTTCGTCAGCTAGCAAAATGTTGGCAAATATAGGCCCAGGTAGAAAGGTAAATTCGCCGCTTTTGGGGTTCCAAATGTTTGTACCAGTAATATCAGTAGGTAATAAATCGGGGGTACATTGTAGCCTTTGAAACTTACCGTCAAGCGATCGCGCTAATGATTTAGCTAGCAGGGTCTTACCAACACCAGGAACATCTTCTAATAAAGCATGACCACCGCCAAGGATGGCGACTAGTACCAAACGTATTGCTTCGGTTTTACCAACGATGGTACGAGACAGATTATGTGTTAAAGCCTCAAGTTTTTCTCTCATGCACCACGGGATTGGGGGTTGGGGATTGGGTACTGGGGATTGGGCAATTCAATTTTGGATTGAGTTTAAATCTAAAATCCAAAATCTAAAATCTAAAATTCCCAGTCCCTAGTATTCCCACCCAGCAATCACAATTCAACATTCCGAGAGCAAAACTTCTTTCGCCACATGACAATCGAGCTGAATTTGTGTTTTTAAGGCTTCGAGAGAGTCAAATTTTTGTTCTGGTCGTAAAAATTGTACTAGCTGTACAGCCAGCTTTTTGCCGTACAAATCTCCAGACCAATCAAATAAATGGACTTCCACAGATATATGAGTACCATCAACTGTGGGGCGATTACCTATATTCATTACGCCTAATATTGTTGGTGTTTGAGTATCTGCTGTCTCATCAAGCATCAACACGCGGACAGCATAAACACCTAGGCGAGGTAAAAACTTGTCTTTTGGTAATTGCAAGTTAGCAGTGGGAAAACCAATCGTTCTGCCCAGTTTTTGTCCTTGAATTACCACACCAAAAAGAGTGTATGGTCTTCCCAAAAGGAAATTCGCGCTTTTGACATCGCCATTTTCTAAGGCCTGGCGAATTAATGAAGTACTAATTGGTGGTGCTTGGGTAGGAGGATTACTAGGGCAATTACTTTCTGCTGTCAATTGATCGCTACCTACATAGGTTTCTAAAGTAACGATTGTGACAGGAATATTATATTTGGCGGCGAGTAGTTTTAAATCCTCAGCTGTGCCAGCGCGCTGTTTACCAAAACAAAAATCTTGTCCCACGCTAAGTTGCTGGCATCGCAGTTTTTGTACGAGAATTTTTTCTACAAACTCTTCTGGAGAGAGAGACGATAATTCTTTATCAAAGGGTAATAGTACCAGCTGTTCTATTCCCAGCGATCGCAATTGTTCCACTTTTTCATCAAGTGGTGTTAACAAAGCACGGGGTTGACCTGAGAAAAATTCCTGTGGATGGGGATGAAATGTCACAACAGTAGAGTATATATGCTCATTTGTTGTAGCTGTAGTGTTTCCTGGCTGGGATGCAGGATTTGTGAAATCATGAAGTGAGCGTTCTGGTAAATTGCCCTCATCTTGCACAAACTTTTGATCGCACGCAGTCCCTGTAACTGCTCTTTTTGCTTGCTGCAAAACTGGCTGGATGACTCTTTGATGACCAAGGTGCATACCATCAAATTTGCCAAGCGCAACAGCAGTTGGTGTTAGCAGTTCTTCACTCGAAGAACCAACCCACACGGAACACCCATTTTGAGACAAATTTAGCACGTGGATTCTGGGATTTTAGGTTTATTGAGCTATCAGCTACAAGTTCCCCTATAGGTAACTTAACTGACTGGGAGGGCACCCTTGACGCACATCCCGCGACTCCACAGAGTTTTCATCTGGAGCGTTTTCGCTCTGAATTTAACCGCTTGTGGGAGCAGCCACGGCGTTATTACCACCCTTTGGCTAATAGCCAAAGCATACCCTACAGGCAGCAACTAATTAGGGTGTTTTGTGCTGTTTCTCAGCTTGATTTATCTTTGCTGAGTCCAGAGAACCCTACACCACAGTTAAAGAGGCTTTAGCTAAACTTTTGGGTTTTAGCAAGTATTGTACCTGCTCGTCCCTTGAGGCAGCTAGTCTATGGGCATTTGTGCTTCCCTGGTTAGCTCGCAAAGCGTGTTCTCCAGTTTTTGCAGTTTACCGTAAGAGTCACCTCTCCTGCTGAGAGCTTCTCTTCACCAATCTAATACCATTTTGGATTTTAGATTTTAGATTTTAGATTTTAGATTTTAGATTGGGAATTTGTGTATCCATCTGTCGCCATGATTTGTCCAAGGGGGAAAAATCGCAGATTTTGCGATCGCTGCGACTACAAACTTTAGGCAGATAAGTTCCCGACAGGGCAAGATTCTGATATGGTCGCAGAAACAGGAACATGAAGTACCATGCCTTCCCGTGCCATCACTGCACCTGCAAATTCCTCACCCGCTTGATTTCCCACATTATCTAGAAATTCATCGTTATGCGCGGGGTCATGATGGAAAATTGCTAGGGTCTTGACATGAGCAGCTTTGGCTATTTTCACCGCTTCTTGCCAGGTGGAATGTCCCCAGCCAATTCTCGGCGATGTTGGTGAATGGTATTCTTCATTGGTATAGGTACAATCGTATATTAAGATATCAGCATTACGCGCTAGCCAGAGGACGTTTTCGTCCAGTCTGTCAGGAAAATGTTCAGTATCAGTAATATAAGCAGCAGCGCCATCACGCCAGTTAACTCGATATCCCACGGCTTCACCAGGGTGATTTAATGGTGCTGTTTCTACAGTAATGTCATTAATGTGTATTGGTTGCCCTGCAGTAATGTCACAAAAATTTAAATTTGCCTGCATAATTTGCAAAGGCACAGGAAAATTGGGATGGAGCATTTGGTCATTTAGGCGCTGTTCGATAGTGGAACCATCGGGAGCAATTGCGCCATAAATCTTAAAATGGTTTCCCTTGATAAAACCTGGTGCAAAGAACGGAAATCCTTGCATGTGATCCCAGTGGGAATGGGTAAAAAATAGATGACCTTCTAACGGCATTTGGCGCAACAAAGATTGCCCCAATACATGAAGTCCTGTTCCACCATCGAAAATTAAGCGTTTACCGCCCACTTGCATTTCAACGCAAGGGGTATTACCGCCATAACGCACTGTGTGTGGCCCGGGACTGGGGATGCTGCCGCGAACGCCCCAAAATTGCACGGTAAATTGGTTCTCTAACCTAGACATGGGTGTTGCTTTCTGGACTGAGCGTGCGATCAATAAAACAAATTGTTACTTATGTTTGTTAAGTTTATGCAGTCTTACCATTTTGGCAGAGGGGAATTTCTTGGTAAAACAGCATACCCTTTTTTCGGCAGGTTTTTTCAACCAGAGTGAGAGATAACAAAGCCAAAGCTTAAAGTACTTTGGGCTTACATGTAGCAGTGAGATCAACAGCGTTTCTACTTTATAGCTTAAATTTGTCGATCATGTTTTAACTCATTGCTGAAAGTTACAAATTTTTCCTCAAATACCAAAGTTTTTACGTAAATTTAAATTCCCATTCTGATAATTGCTGTAATCCTGTTGCGTAAGTAAGATTGTATTGTAATGGAGTAATGCTAATGTGGTTTTTACGGATAACATGTACATCTATAGGGATGTGTTGAGGCAAATTTAAGCCTTCTGGTGGTTCTACTTCTTCCAAAACCTCACCTGTTAACCAGTAATAGGTTTTACCACGCGGATCGACTCGCTTGTCAAATACATCCACGTAGCGCCGCACTCCCTGGCGCGTGATTGTGACTCCTGCAATTTCTTCCCATTTGACTGGAGGAACGTTAACATTGAGCAACATTAACTCTGGTAGGGGTTTGGCTGCTAGTTGTGCTACTAGCTGTTGGGCAAAGTGAGCCGCAGTTTGAAATTCTTTAGAAGTATGGCTAGCAAGGCTGAAAGCAATGCTAGGAATCCCTTCAATTATTCCTTCCATAGCCGCAGACACAGTCCCAGAATAGAGAATTTCTGTGCCCAAATTTGCCCCTTGATTAATGCCAGAAAGCACCAAATCTGGGGGTGTGTCTAACAAAGCCCAAAGCGCTAATTTGACGCAATCTGAAGGAGTGCCATCACAAGCCCAAGCTTTAACTGTGGGATGAAAAATTGACTCCACAATTTCCGCGCGAATTGGTTGGTGTAAAGTCAATCCATGCCCAGTTGCCGATCGCTCTCGGTCGGGGCATACTACAGTCACTTCATGACCTGCCTGTGCCAAGCAGTTGGCCAGGGTACGAATACCCAAGGCAGAAATTCCGTCATCATTGCTAATGAGTAATTTCATCGTTATTGGTCATTAGTCGTTGGTCATTAGTCATTAGTTATTTGTTATCTGACATTTGTCAATGTCGAGCGTCACAAATAGCAGGCAAAAAAACATCCTCACACACCAAATCCCTTTTAGGGACTTGCAACTAAAAAAATCAATCGCTTTAGGGAGCAGAGGCGGAAGAATACAATTATGGTCTTCGCGGTGAAAAATGAATAATTTAATTTCTGGAAGTCCCTTAAACTGGTAAACAGAGGTTTGGACTAAAGAAGTATGAAGTGTAAAGGATGAAGTAATGGCTGCTAGGCATCTGCCTTACCCACAAGTGCGGTGAAAGATCAAATTTTTGATATTCCTACCTCCTCTGGGAATGAGTAGGATAATTTCAGACTTTATACTTTAGCCTTCAACCTTCCTTTAACCCTTACCTTTGGCCTGTTAAGGTCATATTACTAAGCCGATTGGTGATTTGTACCAACTTCTGGAACTAATGACCAATGACAAATGACAAATGACTAACTAACTAATGACTAGCAATTTAGAGGCTCAACTTTTAGCACTACGGCAGGAAGGAGAAAAAGCGATCGCAGCCGCTGATACCTTAGAACGCCTAGAAGAACTCAGAGTAGGTTATCTGGGTAAGAAGGGGCAACTTGGGGCACTGTTGCGAAGTATGGGGCAGATGAGTGCAGAGGAACGTCCTAAAATTGGGGCGATCGCTAATACAGTGAAAGAATCCCTGCAAAATAGTTTAGACAAGCAGCGCACTGCCCTAGAAGCTGCTCAAATTCAAGCCCAGTTAGAGGCTGAAACTCTGGATGTCACAATGCCGGGAATTTACAGTCCCCAAGGTCGCATTCATCCTCTAAATGGTATCATCGACCGCGCCCTGGATATCTTTGTCGGCATGGGTTACACGGTGGCTCAAGGGCCAGAGATGGAAACAGATTATTACAATTTTGAGGCGCTGAATACTCCCCCTGACCATCCCGCCCGTGATATGCAGGATACCTTCTACCTGCCAGATGGCAATCTTCTGCGTACTCATACCTCTTCAGTGCAAATTCGTTATATGGAATCTGAAGAACCACCCATTCGGGTTGTGGCCCCTGGGCGAGTTTATCGCCGCGATAACGTAGATGCTACTCACTCAGCAGTTTTCCATCAAATCGAGTTGCTAGCCATTGATGAGGGACTGACATTTACAGACCTCAAGGGTGTAATTAAGGTATTTTTACAAGCAATGTTTGGCGATTTGCCAATTCGCTTCCGCGCTAGCTATTTCCCCTTTACAGAACCCTCCGCCGAAGTGGATTTGCAATGGAATGGTCGTTGGCTGGAAGTTATGGGTTGCGGTATGGTCGATCCAAATGTGATGAAATCTGTAGGTTATGACCCAGAAATTTATACTGGGTTTGCGGCTGGTTTCGGTGTCGAACGGTTTGCGATGGTTCTGCACCAAATCGATGATATTCGGCGCTTATATGCCAGCGATTTGCGCTTTTTAAGACAATTTTAAATGATGTAATTAGACCGCTTGTACAGGTGAAAATACTTCCCATACAAGCGTTTTATTTAATACTGAGCCACATAAAGGAGACCAACAAAGGTAATACTAATGACTCAAGTATCGAGATTTGATGACATTCTTGAAAGCATCGAAGAATTGTCAGCAGATGAACAAGCAACACTCATTGATCTGATCCGCCATCGGCTGGCAGAAAAACGACGTTCTGAAATTGCGGTTAATATCGCTCAAGCTCAGGTAGAATACGAAACTGGTAAGGTTTTTCGTGGCAACCTGACTCAAATTATGGATGAGTTAAGCAAATGAAAACTCTGGTTTTGACATCATCGTTTAAACGAGCATTTAAGCGATTGGTGCGACGACAACCAGAATTACAAGAGCGAATTCAAGAACGGTTGGCACTTTTAACAATTGATCCATTTGATCCACTATTGCAGACCCATAAGCTCAAAGGCAAGTTGTCTGGAGCTTGGGCTTGTTCAGTGGAGTATGATTGTCGCATTGTTTTTAACTTTGTGGAAAATCCAGAGTCTGGTGAAGAGGAAATATTGCTAATTGATATAGGCACTCATGATGAAGTCTATTGAGTTGGAATAATGACGAATTAGAATTATGGGGAACAGCGATCGCAATGTCCACAACGCCAGTTAGCGGCTTCTTTCGCAAAACCAAAGGCGGTTAATAAAAACTGCCAGCGACACTGTTTAGTATGCAAATACTGATTCATTTCCTTGGCGGCTTGCAATTGAGTTGCTGCTTGCTTATTCACCCCTGGCTTGATGACGTAATGGAAAGGGTCAAGCCAGTTTAACTGTCCACTGCTGTGGAGTAAAGACAAAGCCATTGCACCATCAGGGAATTGTCGCGCTACTGTATTCACATCCCCTTGTTTCGGCAGTTTTTTCGCAAGTTGCTGTGCTGTTTGTTGTTGCGATCGCATTTGTTGTTCAAAAAACTGCTGTCTTTGTTTATCTTCTGAATCTAACCAGCCTGTAGGTTCACTTACTAATGTCAGCGCTTCTGCTGGTTTTCCATCTCTCCCTGCGCGGCCAATTTCTTGCACATATTCGGAAAGTAGTAGCGGCGCGTGAAAGTGAATTACCCAGCGCACATCAGGCTTGTTAATCCCCATGCCAAATGCACAGGTACAAACCACAAATGGGATTTTACCGCCTAACCAGCTAGTTTCTACAGCACGGCGTTCTGTGGCGCTCAGTCCAGCGTGATAACTAGCTGTGGCATAACCCATCTCTGCTAACCAAGCTGCTAAGTTCTCGCTATCTCTGCGCGTGCGGACATAAACTAATCCGGCTTGTTGGGGTCTATTTTGAATAAATTTGACTAATTTTTGCTTTCTACCTCTGGGAGTCCATGCGATGCAGATGTTGAGATGCAGATTTGGACGGTAGGGATTCAGGCGGTAAATATCTGGTTGTTGTAATTGTAAAACTGAGGCAATCATTTTTTGTGCTAAAGGGTCAGCCGTCGCCGTAAAAGCTGCCACACTAATTTTGCTTCCAGGTGGTTTTGATTTCAGTAATGCCGATCGCACTGCCCCTAATCTGCGATAAGCTGGTCGAAAGGTTTCACCCCACTGCACTAAACAATGGGCTTCATCCAAAATTAAGCCGTTAATCTGCAATTGTGGTTGACATAATTTTTCCCAAACAGGCGCACTGAGTAAAGTTTCTGGTGATAAATACAATAATCTGAGTTTGTTTTGTGCCAATGCTTGCAGAGTCAAGCGCCGTTGGGATGAAGGTAGTTCGCTATGTAGCAGTGCTGCACTCAGGTTTAGCTGGCGCAGTTCTTGTACTTGGTTTTCCATCAGCGCTACTAAAGGCGAAACTACCAAAGTCAATCCTGTTTGCAGCAGTGCAGGAAGTTGAAAACAAATCGATTTACCACCGCCTGTAGGCATGATAATTAATGCATCTTTTCCTGCCAATAAACTACTGACTATTTCACCCTGTGGGGGACGAAAATTGTCATAGCCCCAAATTTTTTTAAAAGTATTAAGGACTGCGTTCCAAGATGTGGTTCTTATTTGATTCATAATGAATAATAGATATATCCCTGTTTTATCAATGCAATCAGCAGATTTTTTGAATATAGCTGCTGCCATTTAGCATCAGGTTCAGTAATTTCATCAATACGAGGAATTTGGATAAAAAATGAACGAAGATTTAAAACATCGATTCTATATCAGCACAGATAAATCTAAGCTAGATATCACAATGATTCACGATTTTCTGCGAAATTCTGATTGGGCAGAAAATATTCCTTTAGGAATTTTAGAAAAATCAATTGCCAATTCTTTATGCTTTGGACTTTACGAAGAGCAGCGACAAGTCGGTTTTGCTAGGGTAATTACTGATTACGCTACTTCTGCATTTTTAAAGGATGTGTTTATTTTAGAGCCTTATCGTGGTCAAGGTTTAGGCACTTGGTTTGTGCAGTTTATTTTGAATTTTCCTGAACTCCAAGACGTGCAAAAGTGGTTGTTAGGTACAAAAGATGCTCATGGACTTTATCGGCGTTACGGCTTTAAAAAATCCACAACACCAGAGAAATTAATGATGCGTTCTAATCCTAATGCCTATCAGCATCAAAATTAAGTCAGTGATGAAGATCACAGTTGCCAATAGAAGTTATTTGTTATTCCCACTTGTTAAAGGGGAACTATAAACTTTGGGAATAATTAAAGTTTTAATATCATTAAATATAGTTTTCAAGAGGCATGTAAACTTGTCTATAAAACTAGTATTTGTTTACGAATAATTTTGATTAAACCTCATAATTTCCTTATTTTTGATTACTAAATAGGGAAACAAACGTTATTTCTATTTTTTATTGCTGAGAATAAGAAATCAACTTTATGAATACACCGATCGCTGGTACTTATGACATTCGTTTATTAGTTTTTTCCGTGGCGATCGCAATGCTAGCAGCTTACACTGCTTTGGATCTAACTGGACAAATCCGCACCGCTTCTGGATATGCGCGCATTGGCTGGTTGTTTGGTGGTGCGATCGCAATGGGAACAGGGATTTGGTCGATGCATTTTGTGGGAATGCTGGCTTTTTGTCTGCCGATTCCGGTAAAGTACGATTTAATCAGGGTTTTATTATCAATACTGGCAGCCATCTTAGCTTCAGGATGTGCCTTATTTTTCGTCAGCCAATAAGTGATGGGTATCTTTAACTTGCTGGGTGGTAGTCTGTTGATGGGACTGGGGATTATCAACATGCATTACACTGGCATGGCTGCAATGCGAATGTCAGCTAATATCCACTACAACTATATGTTAGTTGGAGTTTCAATTGCGATCGCCTTTATCGTTTCTTTAGTAGCTTTGTGGTTAGCATTTCATTTACCAGATCGCAGTACTAGCACTAATCGTCAACAGAAAATTGCCAGTGCGATCGTTATGGGTGCAGCCATCCCCATTGTACATTATACGGGTATGGCAGCTACTGGTTTTTATGCCATAAAAATGCTAGAAATGCCATCAGTAATAAATCTTGACTCTTCTGTACTATCCACAACGATTGGTATTGTGACGTTTGCAATTTTAGGATTAGCATTGCTCATTTCCTTAGAAACAACCGCCATCGAAAGAACAGTAGCCTTAGCCAATCTTGAACGTGAAATTGCAGAACGTCAGCAGATAGAACAGCGTTTACAACGCGAACAAGCACAGAAACTAGAACAGGCTTTACAAGAATTACAACATACTCAAGCTAAATTATTTCATACTGAAAAAATTTCTTCTTTAGGACAGCTAGTAGCTGGGATTGCCCATGAAGTTAACAATCCAGTCAACTTTATTTCTGGTAATTTATCTCATGCTCACCAGTATGTTCAAGACTTAATTCACTTATTAAACCTTTACAATCAAAAATTTCCTCAACCAGGAGATGACATCGCCAATAAAATTGCCGCTATAGACTTAGAATACTTGCTTGCAGATTTGCCAAAAATGATTTCTTCTATGAAACTTGGTACCGAACGCATTCAAGAAATCATGCAATCTTTGCGAAATTTCTCACGGGTGAATGGAAATGCGAAAAAGATAGTTGATATTCATGAGGGAATTGAGGCTACCCTGATGATTTTGCAGCATCGTCTGCACGCTAACCTCAACCGTCCAGAAATTCAAGTTGTGAAGCAGTATGGAAACCTACCGCAGATTGAGTGCTATGTAGGACAATTAAATCAAGTGTTTATGAATGTGCTAGCAAATGCAATTGATGCTTTAGAAGAGTCTAATCATGGTCAGACCTTTGCAGAAATTCTCCAGCATCCCAATATGATTACAATTACTACTATTGCTGAAGATGGTTATGGGATGATCAAAATTGCCGATAATGGATCTGGGATGCCAGAAGCTGTGCGACTACAATTATTTGATGCCTTCTTCACCACTAAGCCAGAGGGAAAAGGTACAGGATTAGGACTAGCTATCAGTCATCAAATTATTACCGACACCCACAACGGTAGTTTGCAATGTTTTTCGACTCTGGGTAAAGGTACAGAATTTATCATTCAAATTCCTCTAGTAACCCCAGTTGCTAATGATTCAATCGTCGCCATCGCAGCAACTTGTTGATCGGGGAAGCAGAGGGGGATGAGGGGACAAGGGGGGACAAGGAGAATTAGTATTTCCAATGCCCCATGCCCCATGCCCAATCAACTACTGTGTCGGATTCAGTTCTTTCTCCTTGGATTGCAACGATGCATACAGCCTATTCAGTGCATTAACGTAGGCTTGAGCTGATGCAACGATGATATCTGTATTCGCTGCATGTCCAGAAAATACACGGGATTCGTGGCGTAAGCGAATAGTTACTTCCCCAATTGCATCGATTCCGGCTGTGACTGACTGTACAGAGAACTCAATTAATTGGTTGGGTACGTTAACTACACGGTTAATTGCCTTATAAACAGCATCTACTGGCCCTGTACCAATTGCCGCATCAGTTAATTCTTGACCTTCAGGGGTTCTGAGAGTTACTGTGGCTGTGGGTTGGGCATTGCTACCGCAGGAAACTTGCACCAACTCGACGCGGAACAAATCAGGTGCTTGTTGAATTTCATCATTAACAATCGCTTCCAAATCCCAATCAGAAATTTCTTTCTTTTTGTCAGCGACTTCTTTAAATTTGACGAAGGCTTTATTTAATTCGGTTTCTGACAGTTCAAAACCTAATTCTTTGAGGCGAGTCCGAAAAGCATTTCTGCCAGAATGTTTGCCCAAAACTATTTGATTGTCTGTTAAGCCAATCAATTGGGCATCCATAATTTCATAGGTGAGCTTGTTTTTTAATACACCATCTTGGTGGATTCCAGATTCGTGGGCAAAGGCATTTGCCCCGACTATGGCTTTATTTGGTTGTACTAACATCCCCGTCAAATTTGACACTAACCGCGAGGATTTATAAATTTGACGAGTGTCGATATTAGTTAATGATTCTTCTGAGTTGACTGGTCTACCTAAGAAGGGATTAAAATATTGCCGACGCACGTGCAATGCCATTACCAATTCTTCTAAAGCTGCATTACCTGCGCGTTCACCAATACCATTGATGGTACATTCTAATTGTCTCGCACCATTTTTCACAGCTTCTAAAAAGTTTGCTACTGCCAAGCCTAAATCATTATGTCCGTGAACGGAAATAATTGCTTTGTCGATATTGGGGACATGATCTTTAATCCCCTTAATAATTGCCCCAAATTCGCTAGGGGTTGTATATCCTACGGTGTCAGGAATATTAACTGTTGTGGCTCCAGCTCTAATCGCTCTCTCTAATACTTGGTAGAGAAACTCTGGATCGGAGCGTCCTGCATCTTCTGGGGAAAATTCTACATCATCAGTGAAAGTTTTGGCGTAGGCCACCATTTCCTCGGCGATCGCCAAAACTTCTGATTTGGTTTTTTTCAGTTTATATTGCAGATGAATATCAGATGTAGCAATAAATGTGTGAATTCTGCCTTTTGCTGCTGGTTTAATCGCGTGGGCTGCTGCTTTAATATCATCATGTTTAGCTCTCGCCAAACTACAAATCACAGGGCCATTTTCTGTACCGACAACCTGGGCAATTTTGTTAACTGCTTCAAAATCTCCAGGACTGGCAAAGGCAAATCCTGCCTCAATTACATCCACACCCAGACGCGCCAGTTGCTTGGCTATCACTAGCTTTTCGTCTATATTCAGGGTTGCTCCTGGACATTGTTCGCCATCTCGCAATGTGGTATCAAAAATAATGATTCGCTCTGGTTGGGTTGTCATTTTTCTGTGTTTTGTGTTTAGTGTGGACTTTTTGCTATAACTACCTTGTATCTTAAGTTTTTTACTGTTTAGATTTGTAAATAATTATTAACATATTAAGCTTCTGTCTTTTCTATTCTGTCTCTAATATCATTCAAATCTATATATCTATCAGTAGCATTACGTAATTCTCTGGCGATCATTCCTTCTGTAGATACGACTGTAATATGTGTATTTTTTGAACGTAATAATTCAATTGCTCTCTCAAAATCCCCATCACCACTAAATAATACTACTCGGTCATACTGGTCTACTGTATTAAACATATCTACAACAATTTCAATATCTAAATTAGCTTTTTGTGAATAGCGACCAGATGAGTCATCGTAATATTCTTTGAGAATTTTAGTTCTTACTGTATATCCTAAACTAATGAGAGCATCTCGAAAACCTCTTTGATCTTGCGGGTCTTTTAAGCCAGTGTACCAAAATGCATTGATTAATGTTGTTTCTGATTGCTCGTGTTTAAAATATTCTAAAACTCTGCGTGGGTCAAAAAACCAGCCATTTTTTTGTTGAGCATAGAACATATTGTTTCCGTCTACAAAAATAGACAGACGATTCATTGGAGAACCCATAGAAAAATACACCTAATAATAGAAAAGAATTTTAGATTGAACAATAGATTATAGCAATTATCAAATGATCTATTTGCTAATATCTATAAAGTATATCTTCATGTATATCTTTTATCCTAACCCCTTTTAAATCATAAAAATCGGCAAAACAATAGAGCAGATGCAGGATGCTGAACCTTTTCATCCCAGACAGTGTAAGAGTTAGCCTGCGATCAAAATCTACCAATAAAATAGACTGTGTAACAGCATTCCTAACTGTATAACAGTCAAGTTTACTCCTAAAGAGGTATGGTATTGGTTCTCAGGTAGAATATAGGCTAATGCCCATCTCTTGATTTTGCCATCAACAACAGGACACAATTTTTGTACAATATCAGCGTTGCAGCATTAACAGAAGTTGCCCAAAGCAAAATTCTGGTAAACCTTCTACCGACGGCATACTTGTTGGGTTTGGTAGATCGTAAACGAAACCAAATCCACAAAGGGAGTGTCTTTAGCTTATTTCTGTGACAAAATCGCAGATTGCTCTGCTATTAGAGAATAATTTGGGCAGTGTTTTAATCGCCAGACCCTGTAAAGACACACCAATAAAAATTCGCTGAAGTAGAAAGGATAGTTTACAAATGTATAAGTTTTTCATTTAACTCTTAATTTAATGTAGTTCGCTCAAATAGGGTCTAAATAAATATAAGTGTTGTACCTTAATCAATCAATAACACGATATGGCAGAAGAACCTACGTCTACCGTAACTAAAAAATATGTCTCTGCTGCCAATAGCCAGTTAGGGAAACCAACTAAAGCAACTTCGACGGCATTAACCTACCATACCCAACTAATGTCTTGGTTTGGTCATCTGCTAACTGGTGTTTCAGCAATAGGAGCAGCACTGCTGAGTAGCTCTGGTTTGGGCATTGTGCAGTTGATGGAAAGTCAGGCACTTTCTACGTTTTTTCAACTGCGCGGGCCGATCGCACCTCCAGAAAACATCGTGATTTTGGCCATAGACAATCAGTCTATATCAGTCCCTGAACAGTACTATAAAACAGATCCACAACAGTATGCTTACCTGGAACCACTGAAATCTTTTCCATTTAAACGTGCTGCTTATGCTGATGTCATCAGAAAATTGATGCAAGCAGGTGCGAAATCTGTCGCAGTAGATGTAATTTTTGATACGGAAAGCGCTTATGGTGCTGCAGACGATCGCCAACTGCAAGCAGTCTTGCAAAAATATGGCAGTAAGGTGACCTTAGCCTCGGTATATGAAACTTCTGAGTCACATCAAGGTACGTTTAATAAGCTCACACTCCCACAACCGATGTTCCGCATTGGCGCTGTATCTACAGGCACTGTCAATTTTCCCCTAGAAGTAGATGGCAAAATTCATCGTTTAGCCAGCGAGTTTAACAAATCATTAGCACAAGATAACTTAATAGATAAAGTGCCTTCCTTTGACGAAGCAGCACTAAGGGCAGCCAGAATTAAATATTCGCGACCAAAAGGCGATCGCATTCATTTTTGGGGGCCAGAGGGTACATTTGAAGCCATCCCCTTTTGGTATGTACTAGATCCCCAAAACTGGAAAAACTATTTGCAACAAGGCAAGGTTTTCAAGAATAAAATTGTAGTGATTGGAGCCACCGCACAGTTAGGTAACGATTATCATCCAGTAGTGGCGGGTAAGAACTGGCTGTATCCCGAACGTATGTCAGGGGTAGAAATTCATGCCAACGCGATCGCCACCTTAATAGAAAATAAAGCGATCGCCCAAGGAATTAGCAGCCCACCCCTGCAAGGTGTATTTGTACTGGGTTTAGTTGGTGGTGTCGGCATCATCTGTGCCAGACGCAAGCGTGGGATCAGCAGATTAATTGTCAGCATTGGCTTTGCCACTCTTTGGGGAGGCATCAGCTACGTATTATTTGTACATTACCAATTAATTTATCCCACCACTGTGCCAATGGTAGCGATCGCCTGGATCGGCTTATCCTATCTGGGAACCGAAATCGCCAGGGAAAGCATTAAAAAGCGGCAATTAGTAGATATCTTTCAAAAATATAAAACTTCCCCTGTTGTGCAAGAAATCATCAGTCAACAACAAGACTTGCAAGATTTACTGCAACAACGAGATTTAGCGGTAGCAGGCAAAATCCTCGGTGGACGCTACAGAATTGTCAAAGTTCTCGGTTCTGGGGGATTTAGCGAAACCTACATTGCCGAAGATTTACAACGTCCAGGTCACCCGCAATGTGTAGTTAAACAGCTCAAACCAGCTAACAGCAAAGCTACAGGATTGCAACTTGCCAGACGTTTATTTAATTCTGAGGCGCAAACCTTAGAGAAATTGGGAAAACATCACCAAATTCCTCAGCTATTAGCTTATTTTGAACAACAAGAAGAATTTTATTTAGTACAAGAATTTATCATTGGTCACCCCTTAAGTAAAGAATTACCAGCAGGTCAATCGCTGTTAGAAACCACAGTTATCGAACTTTTACGCGATTTATTGCAAACATTGGCATTTGTGCATCAAAACGGTGTCATTCACCGTGATATTAAACCCAGTAACATTATCCGCCGACATTCAGATTGGAAATTGGTACTGATTGACTTTGGTGCAGTCAAAGAAGTCTCTACAATCCAAACAGAAAATCATGAACAAACTCCATTTACCATTGGGATTGGGACTAAGGGTTATGCACCCAACGAGCAATGCTTTGGCCGTCCCCAATACAGTAGCGACATCTATGCAGTTGGGATGATTGGCATTAGGGCTTTGACTGGTATCGCCCCCCACGAACTAGCAAGAGATGCTGACGGAGAGTTGCAATGGCGCGAACATACTGTTGCCAACCCAGCTTTAGCGGAGATTCTCAGTAAAATGGTGCTGGAAGATTACAAGCAGCGTTATCAATCTGCATCAGCAGCCCTAAAAGCTGTAGAACAGTTGATAGGGGTTTCCAATCGAAATTTTATTCCCCAACACAACCCAATTGAAGATATTACAGCTGCAATTGACGATCCAGATGCGCCTACCACACCTTGGGAGGTATAAGGTAATACGGTTCAGTTAAAAAGATATTCTGTTGAGGCAGGCAGAGGAAGCAGGGGCGCAGAGGGAGAGAAAGAATTTGCTCAGTATCTTCGCCCTTGCTGATTGAATAATTTAATTTCTGGAAGTCTCTTTTATTTAAAGTTTCTCAATATGAAAGCCTGCCGCAGCAGGCCCTCAATTCTTGGATAGGATAGATTACATTTCCTCTAATTCTTTGCCCTTGGTTTCTCTGATGAAAAAGGCAACGAAAAATATCGAAATTGCCGATGCAATTGTATACAATCCATAGGCAGAACCTAAACCAAAGTATTTCAGTAAAGGTGGAAATGTCGTAGAAACTAGAAAGTTCGCAATCCACTGCACCGCAGCAGCTACAGATAGGGCAGCAGCACGAATTTTATTATTAAATATTTCGCCTAACAGTACCCAAACAATTGGCCCCCAAGAAAAGCCAAAGAAGACCACATATAGATTAGCTGCTAACAGGGCAAAGATTCCTGCTGTCCCCGGAAGTGTAGGGTTACCTGTGGTGGGATCAATCGCTGCATTAGCAAACACCACAGCCAAAGTACCCAATGTCACAGTCATGCCAATTGAACCTAGCATGAGTAACGGTTTGCGACCAAATTTGTCAACATAGGCGATCGCAATTAGAGTTGTGACAATATTGACGATTCCCGTAATTACTGTAATTAGTAGGGAATCTCTTTCAGAAAATCCCACTGCCTGCCACAAAACACTGCTGTAGTAAAAAATAACATTGATACCCACAAACTGTTGCAGGATAGACAACCCCATCCCAATCCACACAATAGGCAGTAATCCACCCCTACGACTTAGCAAGTCAGAAAATTTGGGGCGGCGTTCTTGTAAAACTGTTTGGCGAATCTCTTCAATTTTTGCTTCGACATTACCGCCAATAACTTTTCTTAATACATTGGTCGCTTCACTATATCGTCCCTGTGCTGCCAAGTATCGTGGTGACTCTGGAATCACGAGGGCAGCGAATCCATAAATAATTGCTGGTGGGGCTTCTGTCCAAAACATCCAACGCCAAGCGGGAACGCCAAACCAAAATATTCCTTCTGCCGATCCACCTGCACCTAAAGCTATAAAGTAGTCACAAACTAAGGCTGCGAAAATTCCGACTACAATTGCTAGCTGTTGCAGTGAACCCAGTCTGCCACGCAAATGGGCTGGTGCAACTTCCGCAATGTAAGCGGGTGCAATTACACTCGCCATTCCGACTGCAATGCCACCCAAAGCGCGCCAGAAAATAAAGTCCCCAATTCCAAATGCAATCCCCGAACCGATCGCACTTAAGGTAAAGAAAACTGCTGCCACCAGCATCGTTTTTAAGCGACCATAGCGGTCTGCGATCGGCCCTGCGACAAAAGCCCCTAAAGCAGATCCTAGCAATGCACAAGATACTGCAAAGCCTGTCATCACGCTGTTAGCATTATAGGCCTTTGACAAAGCTGAAACAGCACCGTTAATGACAGCAGTATCATAACCAAACAAAAAACCACCCAGCGCTGCGGCACTGGCAATCAAAATTACATAGGAAACTGTTTTCCCCTGATTAATAGTAGAGCCTTGTAAAGCCATTTCTTTGAAAACTTTTCAGGTTGTTAATTGTTTCGATACCCACGCAGTAATACTCTACGTTCACTCACAATCTCATAAGTTTGGTGGACGCATTTAAATAGAGATATTTACTAATAGGTAGATTACTGAAAAATTCTTTTTCTTCACATCTTCCCGCAGTTATGTTTCTTTCTAGTAAGAAGACTCAATTCAGCAGATGATTGACTTTGCGATTAAGAAAAATTTTGATATCGTACAATAATTCTTGGCTGTTTAATAACGATCCCTATATCATGTATGATGATTGTAAATAATCTAACTAATGTTAATTTATGTAAAGGATTTTTTGGCTAGCGATCGCAGCCACAAATTGTAGTTTGTCATTAAGACTTTAAACTTTATATTTTGTAGTAAAATTGTAAATATTCTTGTCATAAGTCAGATGCATTTACCTACAGGTTTAGGCAAAAAACATCAAAACCCTAATTTTATTAGTAACTTCAGATATAATCTTGATAAGAAATATTGCGCCTGGGATATATATAAAAATTTACAAATCTTAAATTTTTTTGATTGAATCGCCCTACCATCTTTTTATCTGGTGGGGTTTCTTTTTCTGATACTTTCAGAATCAACAGCTATGATGAGCTGCTTAGACAAATAAACTATGAAAAACTCCACCCACAAGGGGATGGAGTTTTTGGGCATGGGGAATCGGGCATGGGGCATGGCGAAGAAATTACCAATGCCCAATGCCCAATGCCCCAAGCGGCGGGGCGGCTGTCCCTCTCCACCCACAAGGGGATGGAGTTTCCCGCCGCTTTCAATAAAACTCTTATTTGATGCTTGTGCAGCTATAGCAATCCGTGCAGGAGTTGGGAAATTACTCGTCACATAAAAAACAAGGAATAAGAATGTACAAATAAAATATTAAGTAGAGCGGTGCAATTAAAGATAACTGGTAAGGGATGTTATTCTTACAAAGTTCTGAGCGGAGGAAACCTCCGTTCAACGCCACTTGCTTTCCGACGCGAGGCGACAGGAACGCAGTGGCTCGACTTTGCGCTTTGTCATTGGTTACTCATCAGAGTTTCAAGCCTATTTACGTTTCTGTAACATAGTTTGGTTGATTGCCACTAATTTACTTAATGCTATAGGTAAACATTTATTCCTTTTTCCCCCTTACCTATATCTACCCACTTAAATAAGTTTAAGAATTAAATCATATTCCTTAATAAAATACCTTAATAAATTTTTACTGCTTATGATTTTTTACGCTCAATTTGCTAAAAATAATAAAATCACTAAATAATCCAATGCTACAAGTATTTATCAAGGATACAAAATCGATAGCAATAAAATTGTTAATTGAAGATAGTAAGAGAAATCAACATAAACAGCAGGTAATTATAGTTTTACGTATTTTTTATCCTATAATTTAGGATTTTCAGTTTTAATTCATATTTCATTATCCGAGGTGTATGTCAGAATATTGGAACATGTTTTTTAGTTCAGGCCCATTTATCCCACATGGGCATTGCTATCTCTGGCAAACTGATTTAGTTTTGCTACATATAATTTCTGACGCACTCATAGCTCTAGCTTATTACTCTATTCCTGCGACACTCTTCTACTTCGTCCGCAAACGAGAAGACTTGCCTTTTCATTGGATTTTTCTATTATTTAGTGGATTTATCGTAGCTTGTGGCACTACTCACTTGATGGAAATTTGGACGCTTTGGCATCCAACTTATTGGCTATCAGGATTGATTAAAGCCTTAACTGCCACAATATCTTTATTTACAGCCTTACAACTTGTACCTTTAGTTCCCCAAGCATTAGCGCTTCCTAGCCCAGCTCAATTAGAACAAGCTAATCAAAAATTACAAATACAAATAACAGAGCGTTTAAGCATCGAAGCTCAATTAAGAACATATCAGAATGATTTAGAGCAATTAGTTGCTGCTCGCACTAATGAAATTACCAAAACCAACGAGCAATTACAGCTAGAAATTGCTGAACGCCAGCGTATTTTAGAAATTTTACGGCAAAGTGAAGAGCGTTACCGTTACTTAGCTGAAGCCATTCCTCAACTCGTTTGGACAACTAATTCTCAAGGTGAATGCGATTATTTTAATCAAAAATGGTATGAATATACGGGGCTAACTTTTGAAGAGTCTTTAGGTTCGGGTTGGGTAACAGCATTACATCCAGATGACGTACAAAATGCTTACGAAGTGTGGATAAATGCTGTCAACAGTGGCACCTTATATGAAAATGAATACCGCTTTAAACGAGCATCTGATGATACTTATCGCTGGCAACTAGCTAGAGGTTTACCCCTGAAAGATGAACAAGGTGTTGTCGTAAAATGGTTTGGTACTTGTACAGACATTCAAGAACAAAAACAAATACAACAAGAACGTGCCCAGTTGCTGGAATTGGAACAAGCAGCAAGAACAAAAGCTGAAACAGCTAATCGAATTAAAGATGAATTTCTAGCTATACTTTCTCATGAATTACGAACTCCTATAAATACCATTCTTGGTTGGTCTAGGTTATTACAAAGTGGCAGATTAGCACCAGAAAAAATATCTCCAGCCTTGGAAACAATCGAACGTAATGCCAAGTTACAGACGCAATTAATTGAAGACTTACTGGATGTTTCGAGCATTTTGCAAGGTAAACTCACATTGCAAACTCAGAGCCTTCATTTAGAATCTATTGTCTTATCTGCAATAGATACTATAACTTTAGCTGCACAAACTAAATCGATTCAGGTAAATACCATTTTTGTACCAAATGTAGGGCCTGTTTTGGGTGATTCTACCCGCTTGCAACAAGTTGTTTGGAATCTGCTTTCCAACGCTGTCAAATTTACTCCCCCAGGGGGAAAGGTAGAAGTGCAATTAAACCAAGTAGATGGCTATGCTCAAATCATAGTTAGCGATACAGGTAAAGGAATTAATGCAGAGTTTTTACCTTATGCTTTTGATTACTTCCGCCAAGCCGATAGCAGTTCTACCAGAAAATTTGGTGGATTAGGTTTAGGACTAGCTATTGTCCGTAATATAGTCGAGATACATGGTGGTACAGTCACAGCAGCCAGTCCTGGTAACGATTTAGGGGCGACATTCACTGTTTGCTTACCGCTAATCCAAGACAGAAATCTAGCTTTATTTAATGAACAAAATAACTCTTTGTCATTAATTAGTAACTCTTTGTCTCTATCTGGGGTACAAATTCTGCTTGTAGAAGATGATGCAGATTCACGAGATTTTTTAGCTTTTGTATTACAACAAGATGGGGCTGAAGTAATTTCAGTATCTTCCGCATTAGCTGCTTTGCAAGTTCTCGAACAGACAAAGCCAGATGTGTTAATTAGCGATATTGGAATGCCTGAAATGGATGGTTATACTCTATTACGTCAGATCAGGGCTAGGACAGCAGAAGCAGGAGGACAAATTGCTGCGGTAAGCAAAGCCATACCAAAGGCGATCGCACTCACAGCTTTCGCTAGTAGTCAAGATAAACAGCAAGCACTGCAAGCAGGATTTCAGATGCATTTATCTAAACCCATTAACCCAGAAGAATTAGTTGCAGGGATTATTAAACTTATGGAAAATCGGGACTAGTATCGCCGTGGAGTCAAAAGTTGCAACAGACGCGATTAATAGCGTCTCTACTCAAAAGTAAGCTGTAACACATCAGCAATTCTGGGAAAGCTTTCGTCATCTCAGCATTAATACAGCGTATTGTATGTAAATTAAATTTATGTAGTAGTTTGATTGTCGTTAATTAAACGGGTTATTTCTGATATTAATATAGTAGGTTCTACAGGTTTATTAACATAGCTTTGAAACCCCGATGCCAGAGCAAGACTGCGGCTTTCGTCGGAACTAAGGGCAGTTAGCGCTATAGCTGGTATTTCTCTTTGTTCGGGAAGCGTGCTCTTTCTAATTTTACGAATTAACGAATAACCATCAAATTCCGGCATAGCAATGTCAGAAATTAAGATGTCAAATTTAGATTCTGCAATTGTCTCTAGAGCTTGTGTAACTGATGTTGCTGTTGTGACTTGAAATCCTTGATTTTCTAAAATAAATGTAGTGAGAAAAAGGCTATCTTCATTATCATCTACTAATAAAACTCGCAAGTTATCTAAAGATGGAAAGTTTTTTGTGTCTTTTTGAGGATGCGATTCCTCTGTATTTTTTGTCATGATCACATGTGCCTCCCTAGTTGCCCTAATCAATTACGGAGGAACTCTCCCGATATAGTTAAGACATAACTGTATCGGGAGAATCTATCAACAAGCTACCACAACATTACGCTTCTTTAACTTGCGAAAATATTTATGTGTTAGCCATCATAGGTAAGACAATAGGGTTATTTATGCGAGGATGCATAAAAAAAGAGCGCTGCCTACGGTAGTAAACTACGCTCTTTTATACCACTGCATTTAAGGTAATCAATCAAAAATCAAAAAGGCGGGTGCGGGAATTGAACCCGCTATCCCCAGAATGGTGGAGATACAACCGATAACCCTAAGTTCTTCGGCCTCAAAAGGCAAGTTGCGAACCAGGATAACCCGCCATGAAGTATGAGGGTTGAAGAATAAAGGATGAAAATTTTTGGATTTTACCCTTTATTCTTTATGCTTGACCCTTTTTACAGTTCGCCTGTAGCTAGCATCTGGATGATGCGAGGTGTTCCAGGGTCGAACCCTGCTAAATCCCAAGAAAGAGGATCTTGAGGATCTACTAAGGTAATGTTGTAAGGTGCAAGGGTGACATACACTGCCTTAGCATTAGGGTTCACCTTCTGGCGATACTGCGCCAAGGCTTGACTGGGATGTTTATGACCAGCCCATGATTCATTGTCAGTCCAAAAGCAAACTACATCTGCTTTGAACTTGTTCTGAATCATCCAGTCGTAAGCCACAGAAGCATCTGTACCACCAAAGTTTTGATTGCTCGCTTTGCGAATTGCAGAACTAAAAGTATCTTTGGCTGTGATACCTAGTTCTCTAAATTCGGTTGCAAAGCCGCGAATCATGTAGTTTTTCTCAGCTTTGGCTGTTACTAGCGCCATTGTAGTAGCGATTTCACAGCAGCTTAAACCCACTGAATCCACCACACCCCAAGACATCGAGCCAGAAACATCCACAGCGTGCATGAAAACTTTGCCTGTGGGTTGCACAACATCAAAAGATAGTTCCAGTGATTTTTCTAAGATGTCTACAATTCGCGGAACTGGTTCCCAAGTTTTCTGGCTGCGTCCTAATCTACCACCAGATTGATAGGTTTTGAGAGCTTTCAAAACATCAATCGGATGTATGCGACCTTTACGCAGATGTTCTTGATTGTTGAGAACTGCTTCTACTCGCAGAATATTGGCACTTTCATCAGCTCGCAACACGCCCAGTTCTGTCAAAGAACCAAGGTTACGCAGCATTGCACCGATGGGCATTTCTTGGAAAAGTAGCTGCCAAGCTTGTTTATCCATTTTACCCACAGGTGCAGCCATTTCGTGGGTAAGACGACCTTGTGCGATCGCAGTGTGGGTTTCGCTCGGGTTGCGTTTTAACCACTCATACCACCAAATCTGCGCTAAGGCTTCTGAGGGGATATCTGCTGGTAAATCTTCCCAACCTTTCACTACCCACTCAAATAGTTCTCGGTGAGTTTCTGTAGGTGGTTTGACGTGGAACAATCGCAATGCATCTCTGTGAGAGAAGCCTTGACGCTGTTGATATTTCAAAAGTTGATAAGCCAAACCTTTGACATCTTCTCGCGATAGCCAAGTTTTACCCGCTTCGCGCACCACCTTACCAAATCCCCGCAGAGATTTAGTATAGTTCAGCCATTCATAGAAGTGGCTACCAGTGCGGACAACTTGCCCAAAGATTTCAGCAAATGCCTTTTTCGCTTCTGGTGTTTCACCCATCGATAGCAAGACTAAAGCCAAGATAGGCGCACTGTTATTGATGGCGCGTCCATCGCTAGCATAGAGAATTTCTTCTGCAACCCGCCCAGGATTTTCTGCTACAGCTTGCTTAACAACATTTACAAAATCTTCTGTTAGTTCCTGTTTGCCAGCATAGTAAGTGCTTTTTGCTGTCCCAATCAATAGACAACGGCGCAACATTTTCCAAATACCCGCCTCAAACATATACCCGCCGGAACGACCCTTAACCATCTCTGCTTCCCGTCCGGTGATAGGCTGAGTTTGTGGTGTATTTGCTTTCTTTTTAGTAAAAAAATTATAATTCATAGCTTTAACTCCCGGCCCTTACGGGCAAAAATAAAAGGTGGCAGGGCAGGACTCGAACCTGCGACATCCCGCTTGGAAGGCGATAACCCTCATTCTTCGGCCTTTACAGGCAAGGGGTGAACAAGGATGTTTTAGGCGCTCTACCACTGAGCTACCTGCCACATGAAGAATTTTAGATTTTAGATTTTGGATTTTAGATTGGAGATTTGAAATTAAATATCCAATTAATTGGAATTTTGGCGGGTGAGGTAGGATTTGAACCTACAACCGATGAATTAACGATAACCCTCGACTCGTCGGCCTTTTCAGGCAAGGTTGTGAACCAAGGACTATGGGTGATTAACCCGTTCATTGCTCTATCCAGTTGAGCTACACACCCACGTAACAATTCAAAATTCAAAATTAAGTTTAGGGGTGGCGGAGCAGGATTTGAACCTGCAAAACCTTGCGGCTGCTAGATTACGATAACCCTCAACTCTTCGGCCCTTTCAGGCAAGGTGATAAATTAAGGTTTTTTGTCAAGTGCGTTTACCAATTTCGCCATCCGCCACATGAAAAGTTATGAGTTGTGAGTGCTGAGTTCTGAGTAAAAAATTTAAACCTCAGCACTTAGTACTAAATTTTGGGTGGCGGGGCAGGAATCGAACCTGCGACCTCTCGAACCCAATCGATAACCCTCATTCGTCGGCCTTTGCAGGCAAGGGGTGAAAAAGGATGTTTAGCGCTCTACCACTGAGCCACCCGCCACATGAACAGTTATGAGTTGTGAGTTCTGAGTACCGAGTGAAAAATTCAAAACTCAGGACTCAGGACTCAGCACTAATTTTGGTGTAGCGGAGCAGGATTTTCACTTGCACCTCCAGAATTGCAATCAAGGATGTTTTCTGTTATTTGCGGTAACCCTCGATATATCGGCCCTTGCGGGCAAGGTGGGCGCTCTGGTATTTGAGCTATCCGCTACGGTTAAAAGCTTACTCCTTTTAGAACATCGCCTTGTATTCTCAATGTAGTACGTGTAATACAGAGTGTCAAGTGTTTATTTTGAGAATTGGGTGTTCGTCGAATAAAAGTATTATTTAATACCCAAATTTATAATTTTTGCCTGTGGCAAGACTTTGGCAAAAATAGATTTTCCTGGCAAAAGCTTTGCAATCAGGGCGATTCAAGCTCAAATTTTTGCTGAATATTGTGGCTATGTACAGTGTATAAGAATCACTGATGTTATATTTTTCCAACAAATTTGCCAAAAGATACAAAAAAATGTCACAATTTTTGCCAAGATAATAGTTATTTATTTCCTAACAATTCACTTGGCGGCCATGAGCATGAGTGAAAACACATTAGAAGGCAACGGGAAGGCTTTTCTCGTTCTGCTTTTGCCGATTTCGTTTCTGATTATTTTCCTGGTTTCCACCTGGAAAATTTTGCTGGCTTTCATGCTAGTGATTTTTGCTTTCAATACTTGGCAGCGCATTCAATGGCAAAAATGGTGTCAGCAAGTTAATCCTATTTTCAATCGCCTGATTCTGGAAACTCAGGGTAAAGTCACACCAATGGACTTGGCAATCAAGGGTAATTTTTCTGGCTCTCAAGCTAAACGCTACCTTGATACTAAAGCCAACGAATTTGGTGCCAGTATTCTGAATTCTGAAGATGAAAGTCCGGTTTATTACTTTATTAATGCCACCATCTTGGGAAGCATACTCGAAAGTAGTGAACCGCCGGTAAAAGAACTTCCTCCAAAACCAGTTGTCCAAACTGCTCAAATGCTACTGGAACCACCACCAGCGCAGGAACAGCAGGAGGAAGAAACAGAGGATGAATTATTGCCACCAGCCACCCATGAAGAGCCAACAATACCATTGGAAAAACAATTAGTGTTTGGTTCTCTGATTCAATCAGAACTAGCTAAACGTCTCAATGTTTATTCCAGTACCGTATATAAACGGAGAAATGATCCTGATTTTCCAGAATGGAGCCGCAGCCGCGATCCTGATGGTATTGCCTGGTCATTTTCCCGAAAATCCAAAGAGTTTTTCCCCTTGGAAGATCAGGCTTAAAGCTCAAAACTCTCTCCTATTTTGCCAGGCTTTTGCCAAGACAAAATAATCAACAATCAGTCAACAGTGAACATTGAGGATTTTTGCATTTGTTAGTCAAATACCCTCATTTCTCCCAATCTTAAGTTTGAGTTGAGGTATTCATCCCAACTCAAACTTTGAGAACTGATTCGAGAATAACTGTTGTTAATTTTTCACTTTTGCTTCTAAACCTATAGCTGCATTGATGGAAGTTAATCCGCTTTGTTCTAATTTAGAAAGTAATCCTTGAAGAATGCGGCGTACCATCAATGGCCCCTCATAAATCCAGCCTGTGTAAACTTGAATTAGGCTAGCGCCAGCAGTAATTTTTTCCCAAGCATCTTCAGGGGTAAAGATGCCACCAACGCCGATTATGGGCAATTTTCCTTGGGTTTGTTGCCAAATAAAACGAATAACTTCAGTGGAGCGATCGCATAATGGTGCGCCACTAATTCCACCAGCTTCTTCAGTTACAGGGTTGCCAGTTTTTTCAATGATTTGAGTTTTCAGGATATCTCGGCGGATAGTCGTGTTAGTGGCAATTAACCCCGCTAATTGATATGTACTGGCTAAGGTAATAATATCGGCGATCGCTTCCCATTCTAAATCTGGCGCTATCTTGACAAATAGCGGCTTTTGTGTTTTATTCTCTTGTTGTAATAAATCTAGGATTGCGCCGAGCATGGTTGCATCTTGGAGCGATCGCAAACCAGGGGTATTTGGAGAAGATACATTGACTACAAAATAGTCTCCCAAGTCTTTGAGCAAACGAAAACTATTGAGATAATCGTTGGCAGATGCTTCTAGGGGTGTTACCTTGGACTTGCCTAAATTAATACCTATGGGGATATGCAAGTTGAGTTCTTGTTGCCCTTGTGTTAGCCTAGCCGCCATTGCTGCGGCACCATCATTATTAAAGCCCATCCGGTTAAGAACAGCTTTGTCTGATGGTAAGCGAAACAAGCGGGGACGAGGATTTCCAGGTTGGGGAACAAATGTTACAGTTCCCAATTCAGCAAAACCAAAGCCAAAACTTGACCAAATATTGGCAGCTATGCCATTCTTATCAAACCCTGCTGCTAAACCCAGAGGGTTGGGAAAGTGGAGACCAAATAGAGTTTGTTCTAAACGTGGATCTTGTAGGCACAATGACTGCGTCAGAACATGATTAACCAATTTAGCAGGTTGGCGATCGTTGGTTTGAGAAAGCCAATCGAGAGTGTGAACAGTCTGTTCATGTAGCCACTCCGGATCTGTTTTCAACAGATTAAACAAGAGTGGACGAAGTGCTAGTTGATAAATATCCATTCAATTGAGGGTTGCGAGGAAAAATAGGATTTGAGATTTCAACAGAAAATAACTTTCCGCATTCTCCTATCTATTTTTAGCTGCTATTTTTAAACGCAACTGAGTTTCAGGGTGCTTTTCTGGGCATTTTATATATTAAAGCAATGTTGACTAATAATCAGATGGGGCCGCCAGAAAAACCTACAGCTGCTGAAAAACAGATTTTTTCCTTGGGGCGAGTCCTGCAACAACTCCGGGAAGAAAATCATCTTGAAAATCTGATTGAAATTACTCTTTCTTATATTAAAGAGCATTTTGCCTACGAAGTAGTGTGGATTGCGCTTTACGATCGCCTAAATCATAGATTGTTTGGTAAAGGCGGGATTCTACCAACTAGAGATGGTAATTTTTTATATCAAAAGCTAGCTCTTAGCCCTGGAGATTTATTAGAGCAAGTAGTAATTGAACAGCGTCCCTTGGGTATAGCTGATTTACAAGGTGAAAATCGCTCCCAAACATTGCAAGAAATAGCTAAAAAATTCCACATTCAAGGCACAGTGATTTTACCACTGCGGTATCGAGACCACTGCATGGGTGTGGTATTGCTAGGTTCTAAAAAATGGGGTTACTTATTATCTGGAGAAGCTCAAGCTAGACTATTAATTGTTTTAGCCGAACTAGGGGCAGTACTTTATCAATATGAGATGGATTTGCAGCAACAGCAAACCAAACACGCGGAAAAGCCGCTATTGCAATTGCTGGAAAGTTTACGCCTGCTCGGTAACCTAGAACAAAGGCTAGAAGCAGTAGTAGAAGCCACCCAAGAATTTGTCTCCCCTTCCCGTACGAGTATTTACTGGTTTGAGAGAGAAGGACGCTACTTTTGGTGTCGGATGAGCAATCAAGTTTCTCCCAGCAGTCGCAATTTTTCTCCCCAACAACCAGCAGTCAAAATTCCCATTCAAGACTTGAGCGAATTTTATTATGCTTTATCGGTCAACCAAATTGTCTGGATTGGTGAATCCCGCAGTTCCCTAAATACGCATTTTACAGGCAAGTTACTGCAACGCCTGCGAGTGCGATCGCTTTTGGCTGCTCCCATTATTTGCTACAAGGATTTGCTAGGCTTTCTAGCAGTAGAAGGTAATCAAGCTCGGATTTGGACAGATGCAGACAAAAATTTTGTCCAAGGTGCGGCGGGATTAATTTCGCTACTGGCTCCTACTGAAAGTATGGAAACCACCATCAAACAAATTCAAGAGGATGCTCAATTAACTAGCCAAATTGCCCAAGCTATTTATAGCGAACATGACCTTCATGAAACTTTACGCATTTGCGCTCAAAGAGTTTTAGATAGGCTCGCTACTAGCCGCTTTTTATTGTTGCGCTATGACCCCGACCAAAATCATTATCAAATTGTTCACCAAAGCCAACAGCAAAATCGCCGACCTTTAAAATTTACCCTGCAAGCCCTCAAAGACTTAGACAGACAACTATTGCAACGGGCAACGGAAGCAGTAGAAATTGAAAATTTAGACGAAGATTTGCGCTTTTTTAATTGGCGACCCTTCTTAAGCGAAAATGACATACATTCTCTGTTAATTTGCAACTGCGCTCAAGGTAATTCACCCACAGCAATTGTGTTGATTGCTCATGAAAGCCATCGCACTTGGACAACTTTAGAAAAACAACTACTCTGGAGCATTAGCCAACAAATAGGTGTAATTATCCGCCAGTGGCAGCTACAAGATAATAACGAGCAGCAAAAAACAATTTTACAAAGCTTTCAGCAATCCTTGCTGATTTTGGCACAAACCCAAAGTCAAACAGCCGAGGTAGAAGAAAATCATTTAGAACGTACAGCCCTACAACATATCGCATCTGTTCTCGGTTGTCCGCTAGCAATTATGCTATCTTGGTCTGCTGGCAAGGAGCGAGTAGAAATTATTCCTGGGGTAATTAATGAAGGATTTGAGATTGTTGTTGATGCACCTGTCTTCCTTCAAAGTGAAGCTGTGATTCAGTGGGCTTTGGCCCAAGCAGCTCACCTCAGCGTTACCATAGATGATTTACCTGCACAAACGAGAAGATGGTTAAACGGGCCTGATATTGGACAAATCTTAGTGATGGTTTTGCGGACTACAGATGCTTATCAACCTACAAGTGTAGTGTTATTAGCAGACCATCACGAGCGTTATTGGTCACAGCAAAGCTTGAGTGCAGCGGAAACTCTTGTTTATCAATTAGCTTGGTTCCATCGGCAAAAACGCATCAGCCAAATTTTAGATTCTAAAAACCAAGACTTAAACCAACTCAATTGGTATAAGCATAGTCGTTTAGAAGAAATCCAAAGAGCTGCTACCCTGTTAATTTCCCAACTCAATGATTTAGGGACTCCGGCTCAGGAAATGACGCAAATTCGCTCTAAGCCAATATTTAGGCAGTTTGAGCAGACAACAGCCTCAATTACGGAACTGCTAAAACTTGAACAATGGCAATTGCAGATTAAATGGGAAACCATGCCCATAGCTAGTTTGTTAAAGCGTGCAATGGAAAGAATAGAGAATTTACGCCAACAACACAAGCTATGGATAGGTGTACATGGTTTGGGACAATCAGATACAAATCAGGATGCAACTAAAAATACTGGAGATTTTAACAGTATTCAAAATTCCGTAAATTTATCTGCAATGGCGATCGCTGGTGATATTGCCAAAATCGAAATGGTGCTGCATGAATTGTTGGTTGCAGCCTGTAACCGTAGTGCATCTGGCAGCAGAATTGATATTTGGTGTCGCCGCGTAGATCAACGCACCTTAGATATCTCGATTACAGATAACGGCGAGATTGACGCGCAACTATTAGCAGAACTCAATCAAGATATCCCCAAGGATTTGTTGGCTATTTCTTCCCTAGATCAACCACCAGGTTTACATCTACTCATCTGTAAAAATGTCATGCAACAACTACAAGGAGAATTGCACATTTATCAATTAGATGATCATCGAGTAGTCAGTCGGTTATTGTTGCCTTTAGTGGTTCATTGAGTGGGATTGGGGATTGGGGACTGAGATTTTCCACCAAAACAGATCAAAGCTTTTTCTAGATCCCCGACTTCTTGAAGAAGTCGGGGATCTGAATGACCTTCTGCAAACTCCATATCTATCAATGTTATTTTTTACCACAGTAATTAGCCTTAAATACTAAGTTAGTATAATCACGTAACTTCTAGAATAAATCTGTGAGGGGTATGACCCACAAATTTGCAGACTTTTTGCTAATAGGCAATCTCCCCACATACCGAGATTTTTCTCAGTCTCTATATTTAGGAAGGTAGGCAAAATCTTACTCTAGAGGGACATTAACGGCTGATTAAGAGCCGCAAAATCTGCCAATTGTTTTCAATCTCCCCGTTGGATGACTATAAATAACCCTATAGGGGGATTAACCCCACATTTGTTCGCAAAAAGTATCCCCCCGTTGTAACAATTTGGTTATAATAATTTTCCATCGCGATCGCAATTTTTCTCTCATCTGCACAGTATTAATATGGGGCGTACAAGTTCTAAATCTGACCTACCTACAAAAATCTGTCCGGTATGCGAACGTCCCTTTAGCTGGCGTAAGAAATGGCAAGATTGCTGGGACGAAGTGAAATACTGTTCAGAACGTTGCCGCCGTCGGCGTTCTAACGTTAAAAATCAAACTGACTCAAACTAAAACCACCCAGACGCAAATAGCGCAAATAATATATGAAGTTACAGGTGCAGCCAAAATTAATTATTCATGGAGGGGCTGGAAGTTCACTACACGGGAAAGGTGGAGTGGAGGCGGTGCGCCAAGCGCTGTATACAGTGGTGGAGGAAGTCTATTCTCTGCTAATTTCTGGAGCCAGCGCTGCTGAAGCGGTAGTGCAAGGATGCCAATTATTGGAAGATAACCCCCGCTTTAATGCTGGTACTGGTTCGGTGTTGCAATCTGATGGTCAAATCCGCATGAGTGCTTCTCTCATGGATGGGACATTAGGACGCTTTAGTGGTGTTATTAATATTTCACGGGTGAAGAACCCAATTCAGTTGGCACAATTTCTCCAAACCTCACCCGATAGAGTACTTTCAGATTACGGTTCCGCAGAACTGGCGCGGGAGTTGCAGATTCCTAGCTACAACGCTTTAACGGATTTGCGCTTGCAGGAATGGATACAGGAGCGTCAGGATAATTTCAAAAGTACAATGGCTGGGGTGGTAGCAGAACCGGAACTAGTGGAAACCAGCAATGCCGGACGCGGTACGATAGGCGTTGTTGCTTTAGATACCTATGGCAAAATAGCTGCTGGCACATCTACAGGCGGTAAGGGGTTTGAGCGGATTGGTAGAGTCAGTGATTCTGCGATGCCTGCGGGTAATTATGCTACTACAAAAGCAGGTGTCAGTTGTACTGGAATTGGGGAAGACATTATTGATGAATGCCTAGCCGCCAAAATTGTAGTACGTGTAACTGACGGTATGTCGCTCAAAGAAGCAATGCAACGCTCATTTGCAGAAGCACATAATAATCAGCGGGATTTGGGTGCGATCGCACTTGATGCCACAGGTGCGATCGCTTGGGGTAAAACCAGCCAAGTATTACTCGCTGCCTACCATGACGGTCAAAGAATTGGCGATACCTTAGAACTTCCCATAGCTACAAATGTTGGCTGTATTGTTAGTCCAGAGTAATTAAAATTCGGCACAAAAATTGCATAACCCCAGGGGTGTGGGAGATATATAACTTGTGAAGCTCTGCTAGTGATAATTTGACCTACCCACAACAAAAGTTATGCGTTATTGCCGAACCCTTTTAATTGCTTTTATTACTTTCCTGGTAGTAATTTCACCAACTTTTGGGCAAAATTTATCAATATTGTTCCCTGCAACCCAGGTGTTAGCCCAAACGCCGAATCAGAAAGCAAATTCTGCTTTATCAGGGAACTTTGTTGATTACTTTGCGGAAGAAAGGCAATTTAAAGGACATGAAGGTAGTGTTAACAGTGCCAGTTTTAGCCAAGATGGTAAGCGCATAGTCACCGCAGGTAGTGACGGAACCGCCCGGATATGGGATTTTTCGGGTAAGGAATTGCTGGTATTACAAGGGCATCAGGGAAGTGTGCGGAGTGCCAATTTTAGCCCTGATGGACAGTTGATTGTGACTGCATCTTTTGATGGTACTGCTCGTGTGTGGAATAATTCCGGGCAACAGTTAGCTGAACTTAAAGGACATCAGGGTAATGTTAATAGCGCCAGTTTTAGCCCTGATGGGAAGCGGGTTGTAACTGCTGGTGCTGATAAAACTTTGCGGATTTGGGATGTTTCAGGAAAGCAGTTGGCGGAATTTAAAGGGCATGAGGGGAGTATTTACAGTGCCAATTTTAGTCCGGATGGGCAGAGAATTGTCACGGCTGCGGCTGATAAAACGGCGCGTGTTTGGGATTTGTCGGGTAAGGTGCTGGCAGAGTTAAAAGGGCATACGGATACAGTATGGAGTGCAAGTTTTAGCCCAGATGGTAAGCAGATAGTTACAGCATCTGATGATAAAACGGCGCGAGTGTGGGATGTATCGGGGAAGCAGTTAACAGTTTTACAAGGACATAAAGATAGTGTATATAGCGCCAGTTTTAGTGCGGATGGTCAAGGAATCGTTACAGCATCGGTAGATAAAACTGCACTGATTTGGAATGCTGCGGGAAAATTGGTAGGAAAGTTGCTAGGCCATGAAGGAGGAATCAATAGTGTCAATTGGAGTCAGGATAACAGGTGGATTATTAGCTCATCATCTGACAGTAATGCTCGTATATGGGATACCAATAGCAGTTTAGTATCTGAGCTTAAAGGACATCGGAATGGGGTGAAAAATGCCAATTTTAGCCCTGATGGTAAGTTGATTGTCTCAGCATCCTGGGATGGTACTGCTCGTTTGTGGCATAACAATGGCAAGTTAATATCTGAACTTAAAGGACATCGAGATGGTGTAACAAATGCCAAGTTTAGCCCTGATGGGAAGCTAATTGTTACTGCATCCAATGATGGCAGCGCTCGTATATGGGATACGAATGGCAAATTGCTTGCGGAACTTAAAGGGCATCAGGGTTTCATCAGAAATATCAGCTTTAGCCCAGATGGTAAGTTGATTGTCACTGCATCCAATGACGGAACAGTGCGTGTATGGGATAACAATGGCAAATTGTTTGCAAATTGGGTAAATTCTGCCCTATTACTTACAGAACAAAAAACAGAACGACAATCTGTAATTCCAGTATTTGTTACTGATGCGAATTTTAGCCCGGATGGCAAGCAAATTGTTACCGCATCATTTGAAGGCATGGCCCGTATATGGGATATCTCTGGTAACTTGCTTGCAGAACTTAAAGGGCATAAAGGCTTTGTTTTCACTGCTAACTTTAGCCCAGATGGCAAGCAAATTCTTACAGCATCCGATGATAAAACTGCTCGTTTGTGGGATACAAATGGCAAATTGCTGGTAGAACTTAAAGGACATCAGCGTGGTGTCAACAGTGCTAACTTTAGCCCGGATGGTAAGCAAATTCTTACAGCATCCGATGATAAAACCGCTCGTGTATGGGATACAAATGGCAAATTGCTGGCAGAACTGAAAGCACATCAGGGCGATGTCAACAGTGCTAACTTTAGCTTGGATGGGAAGCAAATTGTCACCGCATCATCTGATAAAACTGCTCGTGTGTGGGATACAAATGGCAAATTGCTGGCAGAATTGAAAGGACATGAAGATACCGTTAACAGTGCGAATTTTAGCTCGGATGGGAAGCAAATAGTCACCGCATCCGATGACGGAACAGTGCGTGTATGGCATCTTTCTCACACCCAGCTAGTTGAGCAACAAACATCTGAAAATCCCTCAACCAATATAGCGAAACCTCAAAAATTACCTTCTCGAGCCTGTTCTGGTTTCTTTACAAGTGCCAATTTTAGTCCTGATAGCAAACAAATTGTTATCGTATCTTGGGATAAAACAGCATGTGTATGGAATATATCAGGTAAGGTTCTTGCAGAACTGAAAGGACATCAGGATTATGTCAACAGTGCCAGCTTTAGCCCCGATGGCAAGAGAATTGTCACTGCATCCAAGGATAAAACAGCCCGTGTATGGGATACAAATGGCAAATTGCTTGCAGAACTCAAGGGGCATCAAGGTGATGTCAACAGTGCCCAGTTTAACCCCGATGGCAAACTAATCATTACTACATCGAATGATAAAACAGCCCGTATATGGGATACAAATGGCAAATTGCTCTTAGAAATCAATGGTTTTGAAAACTCAGTCGTTGACGCTAGCTTTAGCCCTGATGGCAAGAGAATTGTCACTGCATCCAAAGATAAAACAGCTCTTGTATGGGATACAAATGGCAAATTGCTTTTTGAACTCAAAGGACATCAAGATGATGTCAACAGCGCCAGTTTTAGCCCCGATAGCAAGCTAATCGTTACTACATCGAATGATAAAACAGCCCGTATATGGGATACAAATGGCAAATTGCTCTTAGAACTCAATGGCTTTAAAGACTCAGTTTTTGACGCTAACTTTAGCCCCGATGGTAAGCAAATTATTACGAGTTCATCTACCTCCAGTGTCTGGGATACGAATGGAAAACTGCTTTTTGAACTCAAAGGGGATCAGGGTAATGTTAGTAGTGCCAGTTTTAGTCCTGATGGCAAGTTCATTGTTACCACATCCCACAAAAGTGCCCGCCTATGGGATACAAATGGCAAATTACTTACAAAACTGCAAAGGTATCAGAGCGGTGTCAACAGTGCCAGTTTTAGTCCTGATGGTAAGCTAATTATTACCTTATCTACCGATGCTACTGCTCGTGTGTGGAATGCAAATGGCAAATTACTTGCAGAATTAGAGCATCCATCTGTGATGTCAAGTGCCGATTTTAGTCCTGATGGTAAGCTAATTCTTACTGTATATGATGATACTGCCCGTGTGTGGAATACATCTGGGAAGCTGCTTGCAGAACTCAAAGGGCATAAAAGCTCACTCCAAAGTGCCAAATTTAGCCCCAATAGCCAGTTAGTGGTCACCGCATCTAACGATAATACTGCTCGTGTGTGGGATATATCTGGGAAGCTGCTTGCAGAACTCAAAGGGCATCAGGAAAATGTTACTAGTGCCAGTTTTAGCCCAGATAGCAAGCAAATTATCACTACATCTTATGACAGGACAGTTCGGATTTGGGATATATCTGGTAAGCTGCTTGCAGGACTGAAAGTCTATCAGAAAGATTGGACGAGTGCCAGTTTTAGCCCCAATGGTGAGCTAATTATTCTACTTACATATGACAGGATATGCTATGTGTGGGATAAATCTGGTAATTTGGTTGCAGAACTAGTGCATCAAAACTATGTCAATAGTGCCAGTTTTAGCCCAGATGGTCAAAGGATTGTCACTACATCTGATGACAAGAAAGCTTATCTATGGAATGTGCAGGGTAAGTTACTTGCAGAATTGACAGGACATCAGCGCGATATCAACAGTGCTAGTTTTAGCCCAGATGGACAAAAGATTGTTACCACATCTGATGACAAGACTGCCCGTCTATGGGATACATCTGGCAAGTTGCTTGCAGAAATTAAAGGACATCAGGATTATGTCAAGAATGCCAGTTTTAGTCCAGATGGACAAAGGATTGTCACTGCATCTTGGGATGATACTGCCCGTGTGTGGGACACAAATGCTAAACAACTAACAGTTTTGGCTTTATCTGAAATTTCTTCTTCCCCCAAAGTTGAAGCAGACGGATTACGCGATCTACAATTCTACGCCCCCAATTGCGCCCAAGCATTTGAACCGTGGCAAAAAGCTCTTAAAATTTATCAACAAATCTCCGATCGCGAAAACCAAGCTGTCATTCTAGAAAAACTGGGGAATGCTTACTATTGTCTCAGCGATTACACCAACGCTATTAATTCTTACAGCAAAGCATCAAGCATTGCCCAACAAAACAATTACCCAGAAATCCAAGCCAAAAATCTCTCCAATCTCGGCAGTGTTTATAATTCTTTAGCAGATTATGAACCAGCAATTAAGTATTACGAAGATGCATTAAAACTTCTACAACAACAAGATATTCAACTCAAAGCAGAAATTCTCCGAGGGCGAGGAAATATTTATAATTTCCAAGGTAAATATCACGAAGCTATTAAGGATTACTCGCAAGCATTAGCCATCGATAAGAATTTGAAAAATACCTCTGGTGTAGCCAAAGATAAAGTCAATTTGGCAAATGTCTATTATGTCTTGGGTGACTACTCAAAAGCTATTCAATATTACAAAGAAACTCTAGATTTAATCCCTGGCGAATCTTTAGCCGGTTTAGGAAATACTTATCTTTCTCTAGGTGAAACTACCAAAGCAATTGAACTCCACAATCAAAGCTTGGCGAAAGCACGACAAAATGAAGATAAGGAAGCAGAAGGTAATGCACTGAATAATTTAACTTATGCTTTGATTAAAGCAAACAATCTCCCAGAAGCAGAGAAAAACCTGTTTGAAGCTATGAAAATTTGGGAATCTCTTCGCGCTGGATTAAATGATGCCAATAAAGTTTCTATCTTTGAAAAACAATCTCGCACCTATCGCCTACTGCAAGAAGTTTTAATTGCTCAAAATAAAATTAATGAGGCGTTAGAAATTTCTGAACGCGGTCGTTCGCGTGCTTTTGTAGAATTACTCGCAAGGCGCTTATCTCCAAACCCAACACAAAAATCAAACATTACGCCGCCAAATATTGAGCAGATTAAACAAATTGCGAAAGCACAAAATGCCACTTTGGTGCAATATTCAATTGTTGATCAAGAAGATAAACAACAAACCAAAGAATCAGAAATATATATTTGGGTAGTTAAACCCACAGGTGAAGTGGCATTTCATCGCCAAGATATCAAGCCGTTATTGCAAAAAGAGAATAAAAACCTAGCCCAATTAGTTGATATCTCCCGGCTATCTATAGGGGTAAGAAGTCGCGCAGGTGGGATTGTCGCCGCAGCAGCTGATGGTGCAAATCAACCCAAACGCTTACAACAACTCTATGATTTGTTAATTAAACCGATCGCCAACCAGCTACCCAGCAACCCCAGCGATCGCATTATTTTCATTCCTCAAGGTTCCCTGTTCTTGGTTCCCTTCCCCGCATTACAAGACGAACAAAACAAATACTTAGTAGAAAAACACACAATTCTTACTGCGCCATCGATTCAACTTTTAGATTTAACTCGCCAGCAAAAACGAGCACACCAAGGTAAATCAGCTTCTCTGCCAAATTTAGTAGTAGGTAACCCTACGATGCCTTTTGTATCCCTTGTACCAGAAGGAAAACCGCAACAACTACCAGCTTTAGAGGGTGCAGAAAAGGAAGCAAAAGCGATCGCACCTCTACTCAAAACCAAAGCGATCACAGGTAGTCAGGCAACAGAAACAGCGATCGCCCAAAAAATGACCCAATCACGGATCATTCATTTAGCCACACATGGATTGTTTGATGATTTACGTGGTTTGGGAAGTGCTATAGCCCTTGCACCCGCAGGTAAAGATGATGGTTTATTAACTGCGGAAGAAATTTTGGATTTGAAACTACAAGCTGAACTCGTAGTTCTCAGCGCCTGTGATACTGGCCGCGGAAAAATCACAGGGGATGGAGTAATTGGTTTATCTCGGTCTTTTATCAGCGCAGGTGTACCTAGCATTGTAGTTTCTCTATGGCAAGTACCAGATACACCAACAGCATCGTTAATGACTGAGTTTTATCAACATAGCAGTAAAAATTCTGATAAAGCTGCGGCCTTAAGACAAGCGATGTTGACCACTATGAAGACCCACCCTGACCCTGTCAACTGGGCAGCGTTTACTTTAATTGGCGAAGTCAATTGAATTTTAGCAAAGGGAATGTAGAAACCATGCCAATGCTCATCGGTTAAGGGCAAAAGGAGAAAGGGAAAAGGGGCAAGAAAAAACCTTTAACCCTTACCTTTTCACCTTTTCCCCAATACGGTCTCTACATTTTTTATGGCTAACTCTCAGCACTCTTATTGCGCCAACCAGGTTTAACTACCTGACGCGCACGGGCAATCACTAGCGAATCATCAGGCACATCTTCTGTGACAGTAGAACCAGCAGCGACATAGACATCATTACCTAAGGTGACTGGTGCAACTAAGACGCTATTGGAACCAGTTTTAGTGCGATCGCCAATTTTGGTACGGTGTTTTTTCACGCCATCGTAATTGGCGGTAATTGTCCCCGCACCGATATTAACCTTGGTACCTGCTGTCGTGTCGCCTAAATATGATAGATGTGCCACATTTGTGCGATCGCCTAATTCTGTATTTTTTAATTCCACAAAATTGCCTATCCGACAGCCAGCACCGATTTGCACTTGACCGCGTAAATGAGTGTAAGGCCCTAGTTGGGTGCCAGCTTGCACAGTGCTACCCTTGACTACGGAATATAGCACCGTGACATTTTCAGCTATATGGCTATTTTCAATTAAACTTCCAGGGCCAATGTGACTTCCGGCTTTAATGACTGTATTACCGCGCAGGTGCGTTTGCGGTTCAATAATTACATCTGGCTCTAATTCTACAGTGTCTTCAATGGTAATACTGTCAGGGTCGATGAGGGTCACGCCCGCTAACATCCATTTTTCCTTAATTCGCTTTTGTAAAATCTCGTATGCCTTGGCTAATTGTAGGCGATCGTTGATGCCGAGAATTTCTTGATAGTCTTCCACATCTACGGTCATCACTTTTCCAACTTGACTTACAGCATCAGTGAGATAGTATTCTTTTTGATTATTATTTGCTTCTAAGTGAGGTAATACCTGAGCTAAATTTTGCCAGCGGAAGCAATAAACCCCAGCATTAACTCGCCGATTATGTTTTTGAGCAGTTGTGCAATCTTTGTCTTCAATAATATGTTGCACAATATTTTCACTATCACAAAACACCCGCCCATAGCCCTGAGGATCGGGTAGGTATGCGGTGAGGATAGTGGCGGCGTTTTGATGTTCTTGGTGAGTTTGCCACAAATTTTGCAGAGTTTGAGCGCTTAACAATGGCACATCACCGTTTAATACCAGTAAATCCCCACTGTAACCCTCCAGATGCGGAAGTAATTGCTGGATAGCATGACCTGTTCCCTGCTGTACAGTCTGTTCGACAAACTCCAAATTAGGCACAGACTGCATGGCTGCTTTCACTTCCTCAGCCTGATATCCCACAATCACTAACCGCCTTGAAGGTGAAAGTGGTTCTACACTTTCCAGCACTCTTTCAATTAGCGATCGCCCACCCAAAGAATGTAAAACCTTGGGCAGCTGTGATTTCATCCTGGTGCCCCGTCCCGCCGCTAGAATTGCTACAACTACCATAATTTAGCTATCAGCTATAAATGAATTGCGCTATTGCGCTTGGCCTTTTAAGATTTAGGCTTCAAATAATACCAGCTAATCATCACAGACTGAAATGTCAAATCTTGTGGGTAATTCACAATACCTTGACTAAAACAGCCTCTTGTCTGTGTACAACCATAAATTGACCATGCTGATTTTAGATTTTTTTTGTTGATAGTTCATCCCTTGAGGGTAGAAAAATCTTACATTGGGCATTGGGGAGGTAGTGCGTTGCGGGGGTTCCCCCCGTTGTAGCAACTACCGTTATTGGGCATAGGAAAGACAGATTTTCATGGCAAGGTTTGTGCCAAAAACTGGCGTGAATGGAATCGGATTTAGACTCACAACTCTTGTACAGACGCGATTAATCGCGTCTCTGCAACTCCTGACTCAGCACTTTCAAGCTAGGGAGCAGGGGGAACAAAGAAAATATTAAAAATGAGGAATTATCAATAGTAGGGTGGGCACTCGTCATCATTTAGGTTTGAGCGAAAAAACTTGCAGCGCCTACCCTCAAAGAATTGCTTGTGTTTTAGGAATTTGATTTTCGCGCTCGTGAGGCATTTCTCATTCCCATGAGGCGTAATCTTGAATTTGGAATTCCCACTACTCAGGTAAGCCGGTGGAAATCAACCAAACTATATTACGAAACGTAAATGGGCTTCAACCCTTCACAATGACAAATGACCAATGACATACCTGGCCAGTTATCTTTAATTGCACCGACCTAATTACTGTTTAGTTTGTGTTTTGATAAACTCTGCAAACTGTTGCATTAGGTGAGGATTACGCCAACCCAAATCAGTTTCCTCTAGCATCACTGTCAGCGCTTCCTCAGAAGTAAAACTTCTTTTATAAGGTCGTTCGCTGGTGAGAGCATCATAAATGTCGATAATTTGAAATACCTGTGCCAGGTAGGGAATTTCTTCGCCTTTGAGTCCATCTGGATAGCCTGAACCATCCCAGCGTTCGTGGTGATGGCGAATAATTGGAATCACACCCCGCATACTGCGTAATGGCTGACAGATTTTTTCGCCAATCACAACGTGTTGTCTCATAATTTCCCACTCTTCGGCGGTGAGTTTACCTTTTTTCAGTAGTACCGCATCAGGTATGCCTACTTTGCCAATATCGTGGAGGTAGCCACCCCACATCAAATCTTTAATTTGGTTACGTGTGAGATTCAGGTATTCACCAAAAGCTTGTCCTAGTTTTTGTAACCGTTCGCAGTGATCGCCAGTATTCGGATCGCGGCTTTCAATAGCCATAGCTACAGAAAATAGTACTTGTTCGGCATGATCTAGGTCTTCATTGAGATGCTTTTGTCGTACTAAGGACTTGACACGCGCTATTAGTTCTAGACGGTCAAAAGGTTTAGTGAGAAAATCATCTGCGCCAACTTCAATACCCCGAATCCGCGATCGCCTATCATTTAAAGCCGTAATAAAAATCACTGGAATCAGTCTGGTATGCTCATTTTGTTTAAGGATTTGGCACACTTCAAACCCATCCATTCCAGGCATCATTACATCCAGTAAAATCAGGTCTGGTTGCTTTTCTTTGACTATATCCACTGCCATTGCGCCACTGTCGGCTTCTATTACTTCGTACCCTTCCATTGCCAACAGAGCTACAGCTGTCATGCGACTTGCTGCATGGTCATCAACTACTAAAATTTTTGGCAGATCTAAAACAGGGTTATTTCCTTGTGAATCTTGGTTTTGTAGGGTTTTCGAGTCTAATGAATCATCCGCATGAAAATTTGTCTGTGCCATCAAAGAAGGTAAGGATGCAGCTTTTTCCAGCATCAACTCTCCTGGAGATAAACTCATTGAATTACCCTCTACATTTTGTAGTTTTAATGAATCTTTTGCACTGACATTAGTCAATTTGTTGAGGGGGTTAGACCCACTACCAAGCTTGTCTATAGGGTTTGTATGCCTGAGTTCCCATTGCATCACAAAGTTACTCCAGTTTGTTACATAAAATTTAAGGTTTCAGCCAGCAAAATGTAACTTGAGTTTTTGATTGATTACATTCAACAGACTCAAATCTTCAAAAGATAGCTGCATCATTTATAATATATTTTTTGATTTATTTTAATAACACACTTAAATAATGTTCAAATGGCGCGCTATTCTTGCTTGAGATGATGAGGATTTTACAGGAATATTAAATCAGCTGTTTTAATGAAGATTGGCTAAGATAGCAGTGCAGAAAAGTTTGGCTTTTCTAAATATTTATTGAGCAGCTTAGTTTTGAAGTGAAAATTTTAAATTTTATATAGTATTATTAAGTATTTCTGCCTGCTGTATATAAAGCATTATCTACTAGATACAGATGCATCTTTAGTGATTTGGAACACAAAAATTAATGATCCTGATTACCTAAAATCAAGCTAGATGCTTATGCGATCAAGACAACAACAAGAGCATGAAAAAATTCTTTTCTCTAGGCTCTAGGCACTGATTCTGCACCTACATTTTTTAGCAGCCACCTTTTTCTCCAATGGGAGGTAGGTTCTAGGGTGCAAGTTTGTTGCTCTTGTTGTCGCCGCAAAATAATGACATCAGCAGCATCATGCAATTGCGGATCGCGGTAAGGAATCGCCGCACGAGTCAGCAAATGTTCTTGTTCTTCTTGAGAGAGAGGCGGAAGTATGCAATTGTCTTTTGCGTTTGCACTTTCAGAATGAACTGCTACTGTACCAGGCGATCGCCTACCGACTGGTGGAGTCGAACCTATTTGTAAGCCAGCACTCAAAAATGCGGCGCGGACAGCCGCAGCACAGGAATAAGTAGCAACAATGCCCTCAGCATCTAAACAAGATGATATTTGTTGGATAAACTCTACAGTCCATAACTGAGGACACTGCGGCGGTGAAAACGGATCGAGAAAAATCGCATCAGCCTGAAACCCTGATTGCAGAATTAATTTAATCGAGTTTCTAGCATCACCAATTAACAGTTCAGCCTGTAAGTTGTCTTGTTGAACTTGATACTTATAAGCTAGCTGCATCAAGATTTCGTTAGACTTGTAATCCCAGTTATCAAATAGGCGATGAGCGATCGCAGCTTGCGGTACAGAGGAATTCAACTCTAAAGCCATAACTTCCACATGACAATCGGGATTTACTGCCCAAATAGTCTGCAAAGCTGCTGCTGTGTTGTATCCTAGACCATAACAAATGTCTAATATTCGTAAGGCTGATTTTTGGGCACGTGCAGCTAGTTGCGTAGGTACAGCAAACTTGAGAAAACTCTCTTGCTTTGCTCCGTAATGACTGTGAAAGTCTTCGCCAAATTCTTGGGAGGTAAAAGTAAAGGAACCATCCGCAGTTAGTTGTGGGACAAATTGCTCAAAGTCTGGCATTTTCTCTAGAAAACTGATAATAAATATTTGCTAATTAATTTAATAATGACTAATGACCAATGACCAATTAGTTGTTTCACCAGTATGGTTGCTTGAACATCTTGACGATCCGCAGGTTGTGATTGTAGATTGTCGCTTTTCTTTAGCAGATCCACAACTAGGGCGACAGCAGTACCAAGTTAGCCATATCCAGGGGTCGCACTATCTAGATTTAAATCAGGATCTATCTAGTCCAGTCGGAGAACATGGGGGAAGACATCCTTTACCTAATCCTGCTGATTTAGCCAATAAATTAGCAGAAATAGGCGTAAACTACCAAAAAAGTTTAGTAGTTGCCTATGATGATTCTCGCTTTGCCTTTGCATCTCGTCTATGGTGGTTATTGCGTTATTTAGGACATGAACGAGTAGCCGTATTAGATGGCGGCTTTGCTGCATGGCAAAAAGCTGGTTATCCTGTCACAAATATTATTCCTCAACCTCAACCTGCTACTTTTATTCCTCAAGTAAAAATAGATAAAGTAGTAGATATTGAAAGCGTCAAACAGAAAAAAGATTTATCAGATGTCATATTAGTAGATTCCCGAGAGGGCGATCGCTATCGCGGTGAACGAGAGCCAATTGATCAAATTGCTGGTCATATTCCTGGTGCTGTGAACTATCCTTGGTCTGAAGTTACCGATTCATCAGGTTATCTGCTTCCCCCAAGCGAACAACGTCGCCGTTGGGAAAAGCTAGAAACAGCCAAAGAGATTTTAGTTTATTGTGGTTCTGGTGTGACTGCTTGTGTAAATCTACTTTCCTTAGAAATAGCAGGGATTTCTCAAGGAAAACTCTATGCTGGTAGCTGGAGCGATTGGATTAGTTATATGTAGGCAGCATTAATTGTCTATATTAGAATGAATGGGGTTTTTGGCATTAGGTGTTTGGTTTTTTCCCAATTACCAATTACCAATTACCAATTACCCAATCCCCTTAATGAAAGCTATTTTGATACAAAAAATTTAAGATATAATCAAATAAATTTTTTTAGTTTTTTTAATTTTTTATGTAAAATTTTTCCATCTGAAACTGTAGTAGAAGTATTAGCTAATATTATTTAAATTAAAAGCAAATGAGCCAAAATAAGCAGCGTCGAATTGTAATTGGGGATGTACATGGTCATTACGAAGGATTAATGACTTTGTTAACAGCAATTGCTCCATCATCCAACGATCAACTATATTTTCTGGGAGACTTAATCGATCGCGGCCCTCAAAGTTCACAAGTAGTTAATTTTGTCAAGCAAAATAACTATCCTTGTCTGCTAGGAAATCATGAGCAAATGTTATTAAACGTGCTGAACAATGGTGGAGCTACTTCCACACAAGCAATGCAAGCATGGTTATACAGTGGAGGACAAGCAACCATCGCCAGTTACCAAGAAGCGACAATTCCCCAAGAGCATATCGATTGGTTCAAAGCTTTACCTACATATCTGGATTTAGGCGATGTTTGGCTAACCCATGCTGGTCTCGATCCTGCAATTCCTTTAGCCAAACAAACTGCTGAACAATTTTGTTGGATCAGAGAAGAATTTCACGGCATTGAAAAACCCTACTTCCCTGATAAGTTAATTATTATTGGTCACACCATCACCTTTACCCTACCTGGCGTTAATCCCGGTCAACTGGCCCAAGGGCGAGGTTGGCTGGACATAGATACAGGCGCTTATCATCCTCGCAGTGGTTGGTTGACAGCTTTAGATCTCACCAATAACTTGGTTTACCAAGTTAATGTTTTTAGAAAGCGTGTCCGTAGCCTACCTTTAGCAGAAGCAACCGTGACGATTGATCCGGCAGAAATTAAAGGCGCTCGCCACAACAAGCAGCGAGCGTAATAGCTTGATTTAACAATAGTGAGTGAGTCTGCACAGCATCCTCAAGATGAAGTAAGTCGTTGGTAATTAACCAAACTATTTTAAGAAACGTAAATAGGCTTAAAATCCTTACCAATGACCAATGACAAATGACACATGACAACCTCAGCCAGTTATCTTTAATTTCACCGACTTATTTACGATAATGCGCGAATATTAGCTTTATAAGCAGCATTATCTAATCCATAACGCCCATCGCTAGGTTGAGCATTAATAGATTTTTTGAGAGCATTAATGCGATCGCTAGTTGCTGGGTGAGTACTCAAGAATGTGGGTGTAGAACCCTTTCCTAGCAGCTTTTGCATAAAAGAAACCATCCCCGACTGAGCATAACCGCTACGGGTCAAGGTTCTTAACCCTCGTTTATCGGCATCAAATTCATCTTGACGACTGCGGGGAAGATTAAGTGCTAGTTGAACACCAAGTCCTACCGCCGTATTGCGATCTAAACCCGCTGCTGTGGCTACACCACTAGCTAGCGCCTGTTGTCTCATCTGCTTGACTAAATGTTTACCACCAATGTGACCCATTTCATGGGCGAGGACACTGGCTAATTCCGCTTCATTGTCTGCGGCTTGCAGTAACCCAGTGTGGACGTAAACATAGCCGCCTGCGGTTGCGAAAGCATTGATGGCTTTATCTTCAACTACTTGGAAAGTATAGGGCAGGTTGGGGCGATCGCTATTCGCAACCAAACGCTGACCAATTTGTTCCACGTAGCGAGTAATGGCTGCATTCCGGTAAAGCTTAACTTCACCCTGCAATTCCTGATTTATCTGCTTACCCAGATCAACTTCTTGGCGATCGGATATATTAGATAGCTGAAATATCTGGACTCCCTGGAATAGAAGCGGCAATAAATCAAAAGCCCTTCCGGGAAGGGGTGTAGTCAGACACACACTCAGGGCGACTACCACAGAAATTAACGGATAAAACCAGCGCCGCCGCCACAAACGATAATTTGTCAAAAAGGCTTTCCAAGCAAACATAATCTGGTGTTTTGGAAAATTGTGGAAGAACACAAAATATGGGACGCATTTAGGGCTTTCTATGTTGCATTTTCAACTTAAAGACGAAATTGCACTGGGCCATATCACTCCCATCAATTTTGATGATTCTCTTGGAAACATCGAGAATGATTCCTAGCTTCCCCATACTACTCGGTTAAGGGTTTTGAACTCAAAATTACGCCTAATGTGAATTAGAAACGCCTCTTATGCCATAAGGGTTTCAAGATTAGCCCACAATCATTGTTTTGTGGCTAACTACGAAATTATCAGGGTTTCAAGATTTAATTCTCATTAAACGTAAATTGGTTTTGGGGAAAAGGGTAAAGGTTTTTTATTTCCCTTTTCCCATTCCCCTTTTTCCCCTTAACCGACAAGTATTGCCTAGCTTCCTACATTTTCCTTCCCCCATACCACCCGAGTACAGGTTGTTTCAGCCACAAATTAAAACAACAATAATTCCGGAACTTGATTGCCTAGTCCCGTAATTTCAGAAGTCATGATACACTGTCGCATGACTATAGCCCCTAGCCGCTTGCTTACCAAGTAGGGAAGATTGTCATTACTCTAGTCAAGCCTGCTACTCAACTCAATTACTCCGCTCACATCTGGAAAACTTGTTATGGCTATTTTAGATACCAAAGGCCGCTTGTTCGGCAAAATTAACCTCCTAGATTTAGGTGCTTTACTAGTTATTGTGCTAGTTATCTTTGGCATATTTGTCTTTCCCGGTACTTCCGGTTCTGTAGCCCAAGTCGGTGCTAAAACAGTACCTATAGAAGTGGATCTGGTAGTTCGTGGCTTAAATGTTCGTAACCCTCAGCAGTTATATGACAAAGGGCTGAAAGCAGGTGGTAAGACTAACGTGATTATCCGCAATCAACCTCATGGTGAGATTGCAATTAAATCTATGCAACCACTACCAAGAACAATCAATGTTCCTCAACCTGATGGTTCTATTAAAGAGTTACCAGATCCAAAAAGCAACAATTTTAGTACAGATATGCTGTTGACTTTAGAAGGTAAAGCACAAATCACTCAAAATGGCCCTGTTCTAGGTAACAGCAAAGTGAAAATTGGAATGCCCTTTGAATTAGAAGGTTTCAACTACAACTTTAATGCCACTGTCATCGATTTAAGATTGAAAGATAAATAAACTTGGCACCAAAGCAAGTCTAATTTTAGACCTTACATCACATAGTGGTCTATTGCCAAAATTTTGATAAGTTCGTAGTGAGTTAGCGCAGTCTTAAGGGTTTCCCTGGAACGAATGAATAACCGCAATTTTGAGCAGTCTACTGCTTGAAAATCCAGGCTACAGTCTTGACTACGAACTTATTCGCCTATCATGACTAGCAACATAAATCACTAGTTATTAGTGCGAATTTCTACGTTAAAATAGACACTAGTTTGGGCTATGCACAGCCAGTAAATTTTATGTACTGGCGCAAAATCAAAATGTATAAAAGTAGCGGAAATTAAGAGAAAAACTGCCGATATTAGGTAGGATTAATACATCGACAATTAAAAATGAAAGTGTTAAAACCCCTTTATAAAGAAATAAGTTTAGTAAACTTTCTCCCTTAGTCTCTCTAGACTAGGAGCCGAGAGAGGAGTAAGGTAGAAATCAGGGTTTTTAGCTTCTACTTTTACAGTAAAGAGGTTAAATCACATTCATCTAACTTGCATTCCATGAGTTTTCAGGGAAAAATCCCCAAATTTTTATTTGGCAAGATTTTTTTGTAACTCTACTAACTTAGATAATTATTGTTTTTCTTTTATTCAAAGAAAACTTGGAATCAGTAAACGAAGTATTAGAGCCTTGAATAAGCTATTGTTTACAGGTAAATCTTTTCGGTTTATGGCGTTTACCCTCCCGCTGTTAATGTGGTTGGGATATAAAGAAGTCAAAAGCCAAATAGTAGAACCGCAAGCAGTCTTAGTGTTAGGCGGTTCAACGAAGAATCTAGAGCGAGAAAAGTTTACAGCAGATTTTGCTAAGAGGCATCCAAATTTACCTATTTGGATCAGTGGTGGCAGTCCACCTAGATCTACACAAAAGGTGTTTTCCAAGGCAGGAATAGATCCTGAACGCTTACACTTGGATTACGAAGCAGTAGATACAGTTACTAATTTTACTACGCTGGTTGATGATTTGCAAGCACACGGAATCAAGAGCGTTTATTTGATTACGTCCGATTTCCATATGCGTCGGGCTAGCGTCATTGGTGAGATTGTTTTAGGTAGTCGCGGTATTGAGTTTAAAACAATACCAGTTCCTTCCAAAACATCTCCTGAACCACTAGAAAAATCTTTCCGCGATGGCGCTAGAGCTATTCTTTGGGTAGCAACTGGTTATACGGGTGCAGAAGATACGTTGCATAAGAAGTGAATGGGGATTGGGGATTGGGTAATGGGGATTGGGGATTGGGTAATGGGTAATGGGTAATGGGTAATGGGTAATGGGTAATGGGTAATGGTAAAAAAAATAATAACAATAGTCCTATTCCCTTTGACCTTTGACCTTTGACCTTTGACCTTTGACCTTTGACCTTTGACCTTTGACCTTTGACCTTTGACCCTTGACCCTTTTTAAATTAAATCCCGATGGGTAAATGCCTTAGCATTTGCGCCAGTGTAGCTCGCTACAATATGACCGTCGCCTATCATTTGATATTTGTAGGTGACTAACCCTTCTAAACCAACAGGGCCTCTTGGAGGCATCTGTTGAGTACTAATGCCTACTTCGGCACCAAAGCCGTAGCGGAAACCATCAGCAAAGCGGGTGGAACAGTTGTGATAAACTCCGGCTGCATTCACTAATCCTAAGAAAGCTTCTGCTGCTGCTAAATCTTCGGTGACGATCGCTTCTGTATGGCGAGAACCATATTCATTAATATGGGCGATCGCATCTTCTATGGAATCTACAATTTTAATTGCCAAAATCAAATCGCTGTATTCTGTTTCCCAGTCTTGTGCTGTAGCTGCGGTGAGATGATGCAAAATTTTGGCGGTGCGTTCATCACCTCTTAATTCCACGTGATTAGCTTGCATGGCTGCGGCTAGCTGTGGTAGATAATCTGCGGCTATGCTGGTATGAACTAGCAAGGTTTCAATAGCGTTACAAGCTGCGGGATATTGGGTTTTAGCATCAACAGCAATAGTAACTGCTTTGGTAATATCAGCGCCTTTATCTATATATAGATGACAAATGCCATCTGCATGACCAAGTACGGGAATGCGAGTATTGTCCTGCACAAACCGCACAAAGGAATTAGAACCTCTGGGAATAATTAAATCTACATATTTATCTAACTGCAAAAGTTCAATAGTTTGTTCTCTAGTTGTTAATAACTGCACTACATCGGGGTTCACAGCAGTGTGAGATAAGCCTTGCTTAATTGCTTTGACTATCGCTTCGCAAGAACGGATTGCTTCTTTACCACCTTTGAGGATTACGCCATTACCTGACTTGATTGCTAAAGAGACAATTTGAATTGCGGCTTCGGGACGTGCTTCAAAAATAATGCCCAAAACGCCTAAAGGACAAGTAATGCGCTTGAGAATTAAACCTGTGTCGATTTCGCGATGAATTTGGACTTTCCCGACTGGATCGGCTAGTTTACCAACATCTCTGACTCCCGCGATCGCATCTCTCAATTTATGTTCATCCAACTGCAAGCGTTTATAAAGTGGTTTGGCAATCCCATCAGCAGTGGCGGCTTCACAATCAGCGATATTGGCTTGCAAAATGTCGTCTCTTGCTGATTCTAAAGCTTGGGCGATCGCTTCAATAGCTTGATTTTTCGCCTCAGTGGAGATAACAGCCAACTTACTAGCAGCAGAGCGGGTTTTTTGAGCGATTCCGATCAAAGGAGAAGCAATATCAACAATAGTCATAGCAAATAATAACTTTCCAGTCAGGCCACAATCTTTGTCTTTTCCCTATCCTACCAACCTTAGTTCATGTTTTTAGACAACATTATTGAATTAGGATTAGCAATTTTTATGTCTAGGGACTAGCGCTAGAGAAGAAAGATTGTAAATTTAATTCAGCCAAAATGGTGGGGGTACAACGTTGTTGTACCCCCACCAATGATATATGTTTCACACAATGGAAAATGACTATAAATTTATTATTTTCATCTCCAATTATAAAAACTCTCTGGAAAGTTGACTCATTTTTGTTTCCAATATGTAAATTGGCTTTATTAACCAATATTTAGATTTTGGTTTGAACAATTTAACCAATTTTCTCACTATTTTTAGTTTGAATGTCAATTTCAAGTTAAAAATCCAAAATCCTCTCTGGGAAAGTTCTAAGCGGAAGTTTCCTCCACTCAGAACTTTCCGCAACATCTAAAATTGATAACTTCAACCATGTTGAACACGCTGTTCAAATTGCTCGCGAGTTTTTTCAACTACTTCAACAGCAGCAGAATAGATATCATTATGTTCCTGTTGCAGCCAGGTTAAAAGGCTAGCAATTTGAGCATTTCTTAAATCTAGATCTGTTTGAAAAATAATTGAAGTTGCCATCAATTGAGCGTATTGAGGTTGATGTCCTTGTTGCACTAAATGAGCAATTAAGCCAGCTAAAGCTTCTTGTCGGACTGGATCTGTATTTGCTTCCTTATACATGGTTTCTAGACAACGATATTTGTTGCAATCATCCTATTTCATGTAAGTGACCATTTTGTATCCGTAGTTTTACTGAAATTACTACGTAATAGAGCCTTAAAAAAAGGATGCTTTTTTAACCCTGTATTTTGATTCTGAGTTTTGTAACAAGACTAACTAATACAAAACAAACAATATGGAATTTAAGACATACAACTCAAATCTCATCAACGTTTTGACAGTATACAACTTAAACATCTGTAAGTATTTATGTTGTATCTTCCTGAACGTTGTTATATTTGTTTACAGTATTTTGGGTGTGATTCTATTTACATTTCAATCGAGTGTTAATAGTATTGTTTTAGTGATTGAGAAATCAATCCGAAAAACAACAACAATGAGTTAAGGTTCAAATTTATGGCAGTCGAAAAAACTAATTCCTCTTCAAGCTTGGCCGAAGTTATTGATCGTATCTTAGACAAAGGTATCGTTGTAGATGCTTGGGTACGTGTATCTCTAGTTGGTATTGAATTACTTGCTATTGAAGCTCGGATCGTTATCGCTTCTGTTGAAACATATTTGAAATATGCAGAAGCTGTTGGTCTAACTCAGTCAGCCGCAGTACCTGCTTAATTATTAAGTAAATAGAAAATATGAGAATTAGCGCTGACTAATTCTCATGTTAACAAGCCGTCCAAATAATCTCAACAAACAACAATAGGTTAAGGTGCAATCATATGGCAGTTGAAAAGACTAATTCCTCCTCTAGCTTGGCAGAAGTTATCGACCGTATTTTAGACAAAGGTATCGTTGTAGATGCTTGGGTACGTGTTTCCTTAGTTGGTATTGAACTACTTGCTATTGAAGCTCGGATCGTTATCGCTTCCGTTGAAACATACTTGAAGTATGCAGAAGCTGTTGGTCTAACTCAATCTGCTGCAGTACCTGCTTAATCATTAAGCAGAGTCCATAATATCAGAATTGCTGAGTTAGCAATTCTGATATTTATACTGCTTTTATCTAATTATCCAAAAGATTCTTGCAACAAGATTTATCCCAGGATAACAGGAAAAAGGCAGATATTGCTTGAGCCACATTTGCTGGAGATAAACCATCCAGAAAATGTGGTTGATTCACAGTGATTTTAGTATGATTGCGGAGAAAATCATGACTCCTTTAATGATCAGAATCCGGCAAGAGCATCGAGGAATAGCAGAGGAAGTAACTCAACTATTTAAAGATACTCAAGAATTCTTGTCCGTGACCACAGCGCAAAGACAAGCGCAAGCTAAAGAACAAGCTGAAAATCTGCATCAGTTCCATAAGGATCTGGAGAAAGACACTGAAGAGTTTTTAACAGATACAGCTAAAGAAAGAATGGCTAAAGCCAAACAGCAAGCTGAAGATCTGTTCCAATTCCATAAGGAAATGGCAGAAAACACCCAAGAGTTTTTGTCAGAAACAGCTAAAGAAAGAATGGCGCAAGCTCAAGAGCAAGCTCGACAATTGCGCGAATTCCATCAAAACCTTGAGCAAACAACCAACGAATTTTTAGCTGACACAGCTAAAGAAAGAATGGCGCAAGCTCAAGAACAAAAACAACAGCTACATCAATTCCGTCAGGATTTGTTTGCTAGCATTTTTGGTACATTTTAGTCTTGCATTAATGCTCCCAACTAATAGATTTTATCTGTTGAAGAATGGGGCTAAATAGTAAAACCCCCTAATCTTCCAGGTAAAAACTGGTAAGACCAGGGGGTAGTCAAATTCAACAATGAGTTTTAGCACGAAACTTAAATAACATATATCGGCACTGATTACAAGGCTTTAGTAAAAAAAACTAACAACCTGTATCTCGTTTCAATCAGTGAACAATAAATAACTCTAACGAATATTGATAGTAACAACAATCGATAGAGCTTTATTTATAGTTTCTGCTCCTATCTTACCACATTGATGTCATTTATGCATCGAATGTTGTGTTTTTTTTGTAAAGTTCTCTTCCCACCATCATTAACTTATGACTAATACCGAAAATCATAAAAAAAGAGCTGTTCTTCGTGTCCGTCCTGGTCAGTTTGTAGTCACACCAGCTATTGAAAAAGTAGCAATTCGAGCGTTACGTTATCTCACATCAGGATTTGCTATTCATTTACGCGGGCCAGCTGGGACAGGTAAAACGACCTTAGCTATGCATTTAGCTAATTGTCTAGATAGACCAATCATGTTGATTTTCGGAGATGACGAATTTAAAAGTTCTGATTTAATCGGCAGCGAATCTGGCTATACACATAAAAAATTATTAGACAATTATATTCACAACGTTCTGAAAGTTGAAGACGAACTCAAACAAAATTGGGTTGATTCTCGCTTAACTTTAGCTTGTCGGGAAGGTTTAACCTTAGTCTACGACGAGTTTAACCGTTCACGTCCAGAAGTAAATAACGTTTTACTGTCGGCCTTAGAAGAAAAAATCCTCACTCTTCCGCCTAGCAGTAATCAGCCAGAATATTTACATGTTCACCCCAAATTCCGGGCTATTTTTACCTCCAATCCTGAAGAATATTGCGGAGTTCACTCCACTCAGGATGCTTTGATGGATCGGTTGGTAACCATTAATATGCCGGAACCAGATGAGCAAACTCAGATTGAAATCTTAACTCATAAAACAGGGATTCATCACGAGTATGCACAGTTAATTGCACGCTTAGTAAAAGCATTTCGTTCGGCAACTGGTGCTGAGAAAACTTCTGGATTGCGGTCTTGTTTGATGGTTGCAAAAGTGTGTGCAGAACACGATATTTTGGTCACACCTGAAAATACAGATTTCCGAGAAATTTGTGCAGATGTCTTGTTCAATCGCACCAATTTATCGGCAAGTGATGCTACAACGCTGTTTCTGGAATTGCTGAACCACGTACAAGTAAAACCAGTAGAACCAGTTGATGATAGCGATCCCTATGATGTGGCTGAGGCTGAAATAGTTGGTGCAGCAGAACCACAAACAGATGCGATCGCAGAACCAGTGACACTAGACGAAAGCTTATTAAGCGACCAACCCAACTAATGTTTTCCTCAAATAAAGCTTAGTACTCAATCAAGACTGTGGTTAATTTCATTCAAGAGTTTAATTCATCGTGACTACTACACCCATCCTGCCAACACGTTCTCAATCTAACTCCAGCCGAGCTATTACTACATCTACTCAAGGTTCTACCTTGGCAGATATTCTCGAGCGAGTTTTAGATAAGGGAATTGTGATTGCTGGTGATATTTCTGTATCTATCGCCTCTACAGAACTGCTGCATATCCGTATCCGCTTATTAATTTCCTCCGTTGATAAAGCTAAAGAGTTGGGCATTAATTGGTGGGAAAATGACCCTTACCTCAGTAGCAAATCTCAACGTTTAGTTGAGGAAAACCAACAACTTCAGCAGCGATTGGAAAGTTTAGAAGCACAGTTACGTTCGCTAACTGCTGCTAAGATAAACAACCCAGAGCTATTTCCAGTCAATGCTGAAGATAATGGCCAAAGCGATGAAGAAAATGTGCCATTGCCTATGAATTATCAGCCTAATGACTAGGCTAAGTAGACTTACATCCCAACAATTCAAGCGCTACAAAACAATTAACAAAAGGTGGCATCATGGCAATGGTTTGCACTCCATCTGAAAATTCCAACGATTTGCTAGCTACCAATTCCAAAGCTAATAACCAAGCTGGCTTAGTTCCTTTACTCTTAACTGTAGTGGAACTAATCCGTCAGCTGATGGAAGCTCAAGTAATCAGACGTATGGAAGAGGAGTGCCTTAGTGAATCTGACTTAGAGCGAGCTGCAGAAAGTTTGCAAAAGTTAGAGGAACAAGTTTTAAATTTATGTCAGATTTTTGAGATTGATCCAGCAGACTTAAATATCCATTTAGGAGAACTTGGTAGTCTTTTACCTGCTGCTGGATCTTATTATCCTGGTGAAACTGGAAATACTCCATCTGTACTAGAACTGTTAGACCGTCTGTTGAACACCGGAGTTGTGGTGGACGGAGAACTAGATTTAGGCGTTGCTCAACTCAATTTAATTCACGCTAAATTGCGGTTAGTTTTAACCTCAAAACCTTTAAATACAAAGTAATTTTTTATGGATGCTGGTCTTTATTTGTACGGTATTTTTTCCGATCCAATTCCTCCAACAGTTAGCTTAAAAGGATTGGATTCCCAACCTGTTTATAGCCAAGTAATTGAAGGTTTTACCTTTTTATACTCAGATGCTAAACAAGAAAAATATTTAGCTTCGCGGCGGAATTTAATTAGCCATGAAAAAGTTTTAGAGCAAGCAATGCAGGAAGGCTTTCGGACTCTGCTACCTCTGCGGTTTGGATTAGTTGTGAAAAATTGGGAAACAGTAATTTCACAACTAATCCAACCATGTGAGCGACAGCTGCGAGATCTGTTTCAAAAATTGGCGGGTAAGCGAGAAGTTAGCGTCAAAATTTTGTGGGATACCAAGGCGGAATTACAAGCAATGATGCAGTCTAATCCCGACTTGAAGCAAAAGCGCGACCAGATGGAAGGCAAAAATTTGAGTATGGAGGAAGTGATTGAAATTGGGCAGTTAATTGAAAGTAATTTACAGCAACGCAAAGAAGCTGTAATTAAAACTTTCTTTGATGAACTCAAACCCTTGGCAGAAGAAGTTGTAGAAAGCGAACCGATGATGGAAGAAATGATCTACAACGCTGCTTTTCTCATTCCTTGGGATCAGGAAGCTTTATTTAGCCAACGTGTAGAAGCTATAGACAAAAAATTTGGCGATCGCTTACGTATTCGCTACAACAATTTTACTGCACCTTATACATTTGCTCAGATTTCTTAATTGGAGGTGATGATTATGCTTGGTAAAATTTTACTATTTCCAGTCATGGGGCCAATTAGTGGGCTGATGTGGATTGGAGAACAAATTCAAGAGCGTACTGATACAGAATTTGACGCGCAAGAGAATTTGCATAAACAATTACTCAGTCTGCAACTTTCTTTTGATATTGGCGAAATTTCTGAAGAGGACTTTGAGGAGCAAGAAGAAGAACTACTGCTGAAAATTCAAGCTTTGGAAGAAGAAAAAGCCCGTTTAGAAGCTGAATCAATAGAGGATGAAGAGGATGAAGTAGAACCAACTTACTTCATCGCTGAAGTTGAGGAAGATAAAGTACTTGCAGAGGCATTTCGAGGCAATAAAAAATATGAGGATAATGAAAATTTAGTATTATCTCCCTAAAATTATCAGCCAATTACTTTTATAGATAATTAAATTAAAAACCCGCATTTGCGGGTTAATAATTTAATGTTACTTGTTCTAATAGTAGCTAATTACTAAAAAATTTGAAACTTAATATTCAATTTCAAAAGCTTGGTAATTGTTAGCTTCAAAAAAGATATTAGGACGCTTAGGTAAATTAGGATGTCTATGGTCGGATTGGCGTAATTTATTAATATTTTGTTCTGTGTCGGCTATCTGGTCTTTTAGGGAATTCAAACGCTGTTTTAAAATAACTGTGCGCTGTTCTATAAAATGTAACTCCTGCTTAATTCTTTGCTGTTCTGTTACAAGTTTATAGAGTTCTAACTGGCTGGAAGCTTCAGATTTACTACGAGGCATAGTAGTTACTTTAGGTCTAATTGTGCCGCGATTACGAAGATTTTTCATTTAATTTTCCTGAACAATTGATTGTATTATAACCAAGAAAATCGGATTGTAAAGGATAAAAATATATTTAATATTTTTTAAAATTTGTGTCAGTATGGATGCACTAAAAACAAACATAATTCTCACTCATTTTGATTTGGTTGCCAGAATGGAATCATTAAATCTCTACACTTATGCTTTTTTTAATACTCCTGATATTCCCTTAAATTTACCAGAGGGTAATACTAGTCAGTTATTCTTAATTCATGGTTCTGGTATTTCTGCCGTTGTTGAGCCAGGAATATCTTTAGAATCAGTGCAAAATAATGATGAACAAGTTATCAAAATGGTTTTAGCTCACGATCGCATTATTCGTGAACTATTTCAACAAACCACAATTTTACCTTTGCGTTTTGGTACTTCTTTTGCTTCTCCAGCCACATTACTCAAGCATATAGAATCTCACGGTGCAGAGTATCGTGAGAAATTAGATTATATTCAAGGGAAAACTGAATATAATTTAAAACTTCTACCTCGGATTTTTCAAGAACCCGTAAAATCCTCTATCAGTGGAGGTAGAGATTATTTTTTAGCGAAAAAACAACATTTTGAAAATCAAAAAGCTTACATGATTGCACAGGCTGAAGAAAAATCCAGTCTGGTTAATCTCATCACCGATATTTATCAATCTGCTGTGATTGTTCAAGATAAAGGCGAAGAAATTCGGGTTTACTTTTTAGTTAACCATCAAGACAAACTTTCATTCTTAGAGCAGTTTTTAACTTGGCAAGAAGCTTGCCCCCGTTGGGATTTTTGCTTAGGAGAAGGATTACCTCCTTACCACTTTGTTTGACTATTATTTACCAGCTTTGCTATAAATTTCTAGGTTTATGATGAACCACTACGACTTACTTAATTTAGTCATGTTTAGCGGCAAAGGTGGGGTTGGTAAAACCACCATCTCTTGCAGTTTTGCGCGTTATTGGGCTAAGAAGTTTCCTCAAGAAAGAATTTTGTTACTTTCTACAGATCCAGCACATTCTTTAGGCGATGTCTTACTTGCAGAAGTAAACGACACAGCTTTACCCCTAGCCGATTTGCCTAATTTAAGCGTGCAAGCATTAGATGCCCAAAAGCTGCTGTTAGAATTTAAAGCAAAGTATAGCCGTTTTTTAGAATTACTAGTTGAACGAGGTAGTTTAGCAGATGGCGAAGACCTAGCACCAGTTTGGGATTTAAATTGGCCGGGTTTAAATGAACTGATGGGTTTGCTAGAAATTCAACGTCTGCTTTCAGAAAAGCAGGTGGATCGGGTAGTTCTCGATATGGCTCCTTCTGGGCATACATTAAATTTATTACGATTAAAAGATTTTTTAGATGTTATTTTAAATTCCTTTGAATTATTCCAAGAAAAACATCGAGTGATTACCAAAAGTTTTACGGGTAATTACACAGAAGATGATGTTGATCGCTTCTTGATTGACATGAAATTTCAATTAGCAGAAGGCAGACGATTACTGCAAGATGAGAAATTTACTGGCTGTTTAGTAGTCGCAGTTTCAGAACCGATGTGTTTGTTAGAAACTGAGCGCTTTTTAGCTAGTTTAAAAGATTTAGAAGTCCCCTATGCAGGATTATTTGTCAATCGCTGTTTGACAGATAATGAAGTAGAAACAGACCGTTATGCAGAACAGCAAAATTTGCTCACAAAATACTTACAGATAGCACCTGAAAAACCTGTATTCATCGTACCCCAACAACAAGCACCTCCCTTAGGTAGCAAGTTGTTAGATAGTTTAGCTGCCCAAATTCAAATCATTGACCATGTTGAAATTGCACCACCACCAATAATTCAATGGCCCAATAAAATCTTGCCGAGTTTTGGTGATTTTTTGGCTCAAGGATGTCAACTAATTATTGTGGGTGGTAAAGGAGGTGTAGGTAAAACCACAGTAGCAGCCGCTATAGGTTGGGCTTGCGCCCAGCATTATCCCCATAAAAAAATTCGAGTAATTTCCATAGATCCGGCTCATTCTTTAGGAGATGCTTTTGGGCAAACTTTGGGACATGAGCCTGTCATGCTAACTGCTAATTTGAGCGGACAAGAAGTTGATGAAACTAAAGTAATCGACAAATTCCGTTCAGATTATCTGTGGGAATTAGCAGATATGATTAGTGGGGAAGGCTCGCAAACAGATTCCACAGTGAATGTTGCTTACTTACCAGAAGCTTGGCGGCAGATTATGTCTCAAGCTTTACCTGGCATTGATGAGATATTATCTCTGGTCACTGTGATGGATCTATTAGATAGTAACCAAGCAGATTTAATTATTTTAGATACAGCACCAACAGGCCATCTCCTGCGCTTTTTAGAAATGCCATCGGCTTTAGGAGATTGGTTAACCTGGATATTTAAGCTGTGGATGAAATATCAAAATGTTTTGGGTCATGTAGATGTAATTGGGCGGTTGCGGGGTTTACGGCAACAAGTTGTACAGGCACAAAAGAAGTTAAAAAATCCCAAAGATACGCAATTTATTGGTGTAATTCAAGCAGAAGCGGCAATTATTGCTGAACATATTAGATTAACAGAATCTTTGAAAAAGATGGGAGTTAATCAACCTTATGTGGTGCAAAATCGCTACAATCCACAAGCGGAAATTGATGGCAGTTTGTTCCCCGAACAAACAATTATCCGCTTACCGAATTTACCACGTTCTGTAGAGCCGGTAGTGAGAGTTCAATGTGCAGCACATCTGTTATTTGAATTTGAAGAATTAATTGCCAATAACAGCTAAATGCCAGAAAAGCGGGATTTTTAAAGTTAACTATCTGAGGTATTTTATGAGTGAGTTATTTAAGGGATTTGAGCAATTCTTAGAGTTAGTGAAAACTCTAGAAGAAAAAGTGGAAAAGGGCGAGATTAAAACAGATGTGCAAATTAACTCTCGCCCAATGAGCAGTATTCCTCGTTATGGGAATGTGCCACGCCCCAATAATATGGCTAATGATGTTGGTACTAGTCGCTTCCGCACTCAACCTCCAGCTAATTCTGGTGGTGGTGCTAGCAATGGCGGTGGCGGTAATGGCGGAGGTTCTGAATCTGTGATTCCACCTGATGCACCTTCGGGTTATAGCCTCAAAGATGTGGGTGGATTGAGTGAAGTTCTCAAAGAACTGAAGGAACTGATTGCTATTCCCTTAAAACGTCCCGATTTATTAGCAAAGCTGGGGTTAGAACCTACAAGGGGTGTATTGTTAGTTGGGCCTCCTGGGACAGGTAAAACTCTCACCGCCCGCGCTTTAGCAGAAGAACTCGGCGTTAACTATATCGCCCTCGTTGGGCCAGAAGTCATCAGTAAATATTACGGTGAAGCCGAGCAAAGACTACGGGGAATTTTTGAGAAAGCTGCTAAAAATGCTCCCTGTATTATCTTTATTGATGAAATTGATAGTTTAGCTCCAGACCGCAGCGCTGTGGAAGGGGAAGTAGAAAAACGTTTAGTAGCCCAACTATTGAGTTTGATGGATGGTTTCTCTCAAAGCCAAGGTGTAATTGTCTTAGCGGCGACAAATCGCCCCGATCATCTTGACCCGGCTTTACGCCGCCCAGGAAGATTTGATCGGGAAGTTCAGTTCCGCATTCCCGACTGTAACGGGCGTAAAGAAATTCTACAAATTCTCACCCGCGCTATGCCCTTAGATGGGACAGTTGACCTGGATTTCATTGCTGAAAGAGCAGTGGGATTTGTGGGGGCTGATTTGAAAGCTGTTTGTCAAAAAGCTGCTTATACTGCGTTGCGCCGTCATGTTCCTTCGATTGAGGAAAAAGTTCCAGAAAATATGACTGTTAACCAGTCAGACTTTTTACAAGCCCTCAAAGAAATCAAACCTGCGGTACTGCGGAGTGTCGAAGTTGAAGTTCCTCATATAGCTTGGGAAGATATCGGTGGTTTGGAATCAATTAAACAAACCCTGCGCGAATCTGTGGAAGGGGCGTTACTGTATCCAGAACTGTATCTGCAAACCAAAGCCCTAGCACCCAAAGGCATATTATTGTGGGGGCCTCCGGGAACGGGTAAAACCTTACTAGCCAAAGCTGTGGCTTCCCAAGCTAGAGCCAACTTTATTGGTGTGAACGGCCCAGAATTACTGAGCCGTTGGGTGGGAGCCAGCGAACAAGCAGTACGGGAACTATTTGCCAAAGCCAGACAAGCAGACCCCTGCGTAGTCTTTATTGATGAAATTGATACCTTAGCCCCAGCCCGAGGCAGTTACAATGGTGATTCTGGAGTAAGCGATCGCGTAGTTGGTCAATTACTCACTGAATTAGATGGTTTACAAGTGGGAACTACTATCTTAGTAATTGGTGCCACCAATAGACCTGATGCTCTAGACCCAGCTTTATTACGTGCTGGACGCTTAGATTTACAAATGAAAGTAGATCTACCAGATCTCAGCAGCCGTCTGTCAATCTTGAAAGTTCATAGCCAAGGAAGACCTCTGCAAGATGTGGATTTGGAATATTGGGCAGAGATGACCAAAGGCTGGAATGGTGCAGACTTAACATTGCTGTGTAATCAAGCGGCTGTGGAAGCAATTCGCCGTTTCCGTTCCCAAGGGCAGACAGTACCCGCAGATATCAGAATCACTACTGATGATTTTAATTATGCTTATCAGGTGTTGACTGAGCAGCGGCCTGGTTAGGAAGGGGGAAGGGGGAATGGGGAATGGGGAATGGGGAAGGGGAGGGGTTGAAAAATCTTTTCCCTTTAACCTTTAACCTTTTCCCTTTTTCCCTATCAAAGGAAGAAACTCATTATTCTACAAACAAGATTTTTGATTAACTAGAAGACTCGCTTTTTCGGAAAAGTTCTGATTTTCTCTGTATTTATATTTAGTGAACTTGGTTTGCGGGTTCGATTTTATTCTTTGGTTATCGAATATCTTGTGGGGAATTTATGAGTTTAATCAAAAAGCTAACGGTGGGATTTTTAACTGTTGGCACATTAATGAATACAGTATTGCCTGCAATGGCTCGTCCGGCAACCTTGACGACTGACAGCAATTTGCGAACTAGTGCATCTTTAACAGCCTCTGTAGAAGAAGTCTTACCATTGGGCAGTAATGTAGAGGTTTTAAATATTACCTACGGAGATGATGGCGATTATTGGTACTATGTACAGCCAACAGTGGAAGGAACAGCAAACGGTTGGATACGAGGAGATTTAGTTAAGTTCCAGCCAAGCAAGAAGCGTTATGCAACTATAGCTGGGGAGCGTGGATATAAAATTAACGTGCGTTCTTCTCCTAACTTAAACAGCAAAGTGCTGCACAGTGGGCTGTCAGGTGATTTGGTGACAGTGGAGGATTCCTACCAAAATGCAGGTGAATATCGTTGGTATCGTGTCAAGTTCCCAAATAATGCGAGTGGTTGGGTCAGAGAAGACTTGCTATCGATATGGCCCCAAGGATGCATTATTACTTGTCCTGTACATTAGGCGATCGCATCCCATCACCAACCAACAACCAGCAACACTCACAACTACATAGTTCCCAATCCCCAATCCCCAATCCCCAGTCACCTGTTTAAGTTTTACGAAATGCCAATGACGAATCCTGAATCTATGAGTATTGATTGATCAATTACTACTCCTTTACTAAGGAGATACTATGTCATTGCAATCTGGATTAGATGCCTTTAACCAAGGACGTTATTCCGAAGCTGTTGAAATCTTGGAACAAGTCAGCCGGAATGCTGTAGACCAAAATTCTTCAGATTATCTTTCAGCACAAATGTGGCTGATGAAAGCCTATCAAGGCACAGGACAGATTGAAAAAGCATCAATCCTGTGTCAACGGCTAATGATGAGTGATAATCCTCAGGTGCGGAGTTGGGCTGAACAAGCACGTCAAACACTCCCGCAAGCACCAGTTACACAACCCAGAACTGTACCACCAGCCGGACGTGCGACGGCGGCTGGTGTGAAATTAGCAATGGGTGGTGTGGGTGGAAGTCTGGCTTTAGCTTCTGGTGTCACCATCACCTTGCTGTTTGGGATGGTGTTCGCTTTAGGCTTGAGCTTAGTATTTATTTTAGGTAGTGATAATCCAGTCCAAGGATTAGCGATCGCTATTACCATCACTTTAGTTTTTAATCTGGCTGCTTTTTTCCTGTCGCCTTATTTGATGGACTTAACCCAAAGTTGGCTTTATCAAACTCGCTGGGTAGAGTTGGCGGAAGTAGAAAGCCTCAGTCCAGAAACAGCAAGAGTGATTCAGCAAGTCTGTCAACAGAAGAACCTCAAAACCCCACGGCTGGGTATTATCGACGACCAAAACCCTACGGCTTTTACTTATGGCTCATTGCCTAATAGCGCCCGGTTAGTCGTCAGTCAGGGGCTTTTTAGTTATTTAGATGATGATGAAGTTGCTACTGTTTACGCCCATGAATTAGGGCATATTGTTCACTGGGACTTTGCAGTGATGACAGTAGCTTCTACCTTAGTGCAAATTTGCTACTTAATTTACAGCACAGCTAATAGGTTTGGTCGTGGCGGCGGCGATAACAAAATCAAAGACGCGATGCAGACTGCTGCTCTTGTTGCTTATATTTTCTATGTTGTTGGTACTTACTTGCTACTGTATCTCTCCCGTACCAGAGAATACTTTGCTGACCACTTTGCTGCGGAAACCACGGGTAACCCCAATGGATTATCTCGTGCTTTGGTCAAGATTGCTTACGGGATACTAGAAGAAGGTCAGAAGACAAAAGAACCGAGTCGTTTGATTGAAGGAACCCGCGCCTTGGGTATTTATGACCCCAAAGCCGCAGCTTCCACTGGAACCGCTTACCGCATTGCTTCCGATCCGCAAAAAATTGGTCGCGTCTTTTTGTGGGATATGTTTAACCCTTGGGGTTGGTGGATGGAGTTAAATTCTACTCACCCGCTAACTGGTAAACGAGTCCGCGCCCTTAGTACCTATGCAGAACAGTTGGGTTTACCCACAGAGTTTGATATGGGGCGAGTAATTGGGGAAGGTAAGAGTCTCAATAGAAGTAAGCTTTACGGTAATTTCTTCTTAGATGTGGTGTTGTATGGCGCGGAAACTATCGGCTTTTTAGCTGGCTTAGTTTTAGGCGTGATTGTGTGGTCTAGTTCTTCCCATTCTGGTTTGATATTTGGCGCACCACTCATCGGCTTAGGCGCAGGAATTTTGATCAAAGCCTTGGTGATGTTCCCCGACTACAAACAAGCCGCAGATACCGATATTCTCACTCTCATGTCAGACCCCTACGCCAGCACTTTGCGCGGACAACCTGCAAAACTGGAAGGACAACTGATTGGGCGTGGTGATGCAGGTTATAAATTTGGTTCTGATTTAAAAATTCAAGACCGTAGTGGAATGTTATATCTGCACTACGCCTCACGCTTTGGCCCTATTGGGAATTTCTTGTTTGGGATGAAGCGAGTCCAAAGCTTATTGGGTGAACAAGTTGAGGCTGTGGGTTGGTTCCGTCGCGGTGTTGCGCCTTGGATGGATTTGATTCAACTTCAAAGTGAGAATGGTACGGTTGTCAATAGTTACCATCGCTTCTGGTCATTTATACTGGGTGGCGGGGCAATTATTTTAGGAGTAGCCTTGACGATATTTGTCAGCAGCAGTTAGCCTATTCGCAGAGCATTTCTAATTATCCAAGCTGTAATTTGCCAAGGAGGTGGTTGTTTACCACCTCCGTTTTTTTGTTGTTCAACAGGATTTGGTGCAGTGGTAGCAAGGTGGGAAAGGTTTCATTTTAAACCTCGTCTGAGCCAAAACGAGCTAGAAGCGATCGCAAGCAAGCAATATTGTTTCTACTGTTGATGTTGTGCGAGCAATTTCTATATTTCTAAATTAAGCATGAAATGTATAATTATCTAGTTATTCGTGTATTTACTGGTTAAAACTATATAAATGCTTACCCTTACACCAGCGGAAATTAGTCAGTTTCGCAGTCAGTTGGCAGATAGCCCAGAGGCTTTAGCGGCTTTAGATGCTATAGAAGAGTGTGAAGGCTATTTAGATGATGCAATTCCACTGCTAGTTATGCGGGAAACTGCACAGGAAGCAGATAGAGGATTAAACGATTGGTTAGAAAAAATTCGCCAATTTGTTTGTCAAGAGGAAGTTAGAGACGCTTTAGAATCTGGATTCATCGCTCCAATTATCGAACCATTGGCTGCAAGTGCAGGTATTCCTCTAGGTACTGCAACTGCACTTAGTATATTGGTGTTTAAATTGGGTGCGAAAAAGTTTTGTAAAGTCCCTGAATCTGATGCTTAAAGTCCAGAAGCGATAAATCCAGCCCAGTAGTAAGGATGAGCAAAAGGTAGGGGTTGACGTTTCTTGATTATTTTCAAAGATTCCTCATATATTAATACTTGTCCTCTCCTCAATTGGGCAAGTATCTTTTTATCTTCCCAAAATCTGACTACTTCCTCAACTGTCAGATTTCGTAGCCATGTTTGAGCTTCCTTAAGGGCTATGGCAACATTCCCTGCTGCGAATTTATCAAATGTGAATAAGTTTTCGTAGAATTTAATCATTAAAAAGCTAGTAGACAAATCATTTACTCTCCATAGGGAACTAACAACACTGGGACTACCTGCTAACAGAAAACCGCTAGGTAAACCAATATATTCATCACTGGTATTTTGAAAATCAATCAATCCAGTTTCGCAAGCGGAAAGGGTAACGAGGCGACATTTTTCTAATTGCAGAGCAAATATTTTATCTAATGTCAGACATTTTTCTAAATCGTGAGTTTCCCCGGCGCGCACGTTTAAGTAACGTTCAGAGTTAGATTTTGTTGCTGTGTCTTCGACTGCTGCATTGGCTAATATCAAACCAGATTTACTAGCATTTGTCCAATTAAAATAACCGTGACAACTAAAATGGGCGCAGTGGTAAGTATTTAATTCAGATTGATTAATTGCTGTGAGTGTCGCGTCTGTTTTTTTCAGGACGTTGGCAGGATGAAAGTAGCTTTGAATAACTTGTACTTCTAAATCTGTATAGTTTAAATCACCTGTGGGGTTTTGAATTGCAAACAAAGATTGGAAATCAGGACGTTTACGCTGTTGTACCTGTTGCAGTATTTGACAACTGGGTGCATAGCTAACACCACCAGCAAATAAATCCAGAAGACTAGAATGACTTTCAGTATTTTGATTGACTGGGAGTGCATGAAGGGGTAATAGATGCAAGCCTCTATGAGGAATTAAAATGAGTTGATTACAATACTCTGATAGCTGATTTATGATTGCAATTATTTCATCAATGTGCAGAATTGCAGCTAATTGCTTCAGTTCTGATTCTAAGCTATTCAGCCATTGGTCTTTTTGAAGATAGTAATTTCGTAAATATTGATTTACCCAATTTTCTAAAGCTTCTAAATTTGCTGGTTGGGATTGCCAAACTGTTAAATTTCCTGTTTTGGTGACAATAAACGCCAGGATTTTATCATTCAGAATATACCACTCAATGATGACTGTATTCTCATTCAACTGAGCTTGGAATAAATTAAAATCAAAACCATAACCAACAAGTAAATAGCGGTTTTGCAATTCATTACGCTGTCGCCGCAATTCTTGGAGACGTTTTGCTAAATCTTGAGGATTTTCCGCTTTACCATTTTGGATTTGATATTGTCCTGCGGCTATTTCATCTCTGTAGGTTTCTAGTTGAGTAACAACATCTGGAGGGAAGATGGTTTTAGAATCACGTTCGAGGATTTGTTCAACTAAATTGCGGGTTTTACTACGTTCAACATATTCAATTGCTTCGGTAATCTTATTTAATTGCAGGCAAACTTCTACCATGCAGCTATAAACTTGGTTAAAGTATTCTGCTTGTTTACGCTTGCTTTCTTCTCCAGATACTATTTCTTCTCGTAAAGATTCTATGGTGTCAATGGCAGACTTAAAAGCATTGTATGCTAAATCAAACCGATTTACATCTTGGTAAGCAATTCCCAGCCCCCACAAACTTTCTGCATAGTTTTGAGGTAAAGTTTCACTAGTGAAGACACCTAAAGCAGCAGTAGAAGCAGCGATCGCCATTTCGATGTTATCTGCCTTGTCGCCTTTGATTCTCTCCCTGTAGGCAGCAGCGAGATTATATTGCATTGCTGCCCATTCAAAAAGCAAAGTTTCTCTGGTGTATACACCTAAAGCAGCAGTATAAGTAGCGATCGCAATTTCAATGTTATCTGCCCTGTCTCCTTTAATTCTCTCCCTGTACGCAATTGCGAGATTATTTTGCGTTCCTGCCCATTCAAAAGGCAAAGTTTCAGGAGTTCTGACAGTTAAAGCAGCAGTAAAAGCCGCGATCGCAATTTCAATGTTATCTGCCCTGTCTCCTTTAATTCTCTCCCTGTACGCAATTGCGAGATTATTTTGCGTTATTGCCCAATCAATAGGCAAAGCTTCAGGAGTTCTGACAGTTAAAGCAGCAGTAAAAGCCGCAATCGCAATTTCAATGTTATCTGGCCTGTCTCCTTTAATTCTGTCACTGTAGGCAACAGCGAGATTATTTTGCGTTGCTGCCCATTCAAAAGGCAAAGTTTCAGGAGTTCTAACAGTTAAAGCAGCAGTAAAAGCCGCGATCGCAATTTCAATGTTATCTGCCCTGTCTCCTTTAATTCTCTCCCAGTAGGCAACAGCGAGATTATTTTGTGTTCCTGCCCATTCAAAAGGCAAAGCTTCTCTAGTGTAGATACTTAAAGCAGCAGTAGAAGCCGCGATCGCAATTTCGATGTTATCTGCCTTGTCTCCTTTTATTCTATCGCTGTAGGCATTTGCGAGATTATTTTGCGTTGCTGCCCATTCAATAGGCAAAGTTTCAGGAGTTCTAACAGTTAAAGCAGCAGTAGAAGCCGCGATCGCAATTTCAATGTTATCTGCCCTGTCTCCTTCTATTCTATTCCTGTAGGCATTTGCGAGATTATTTTGCGTTGCTGCCCAATCAATAGGCAAAGCTTCTCTGGTGTAGACTGTCAACGCGACTTCATAGCCAGTAATAGCAATTTCCATATTGCTGGCTTTGCTACCTAAGGGGAATTGCGCTATGAGATTGCTAAATTCAACAATAACTGCTGCTAAATATTCTGCTTCATCTGCTTTCACTTCCCCAAGTCTATTTATCCCCCAACGGCGCAATATTTCTGGTAACACTACGTCGAGTTTGTCTGTATTCTTTGCCAGCAAAGGGTAAACTACTTGGGAATTACCTCTACTTTCTAAAATGACTTGTAGTACCTCAATCAAGAATTGGTAATATGTCTGTATCTCCTCCTCACTGAGAGATTGCAAATCTACTTTAGTATCTAGATTTAATACTTCCCTTAGTTGCATTGCCAAACCTTGCAACCAATTCGCTGTATTCTCATCCCCCTGCTGTGAAAACATCTGTACTACTTCTTCTACCGTCTGCACAAAGCCAGCATCCAGTAATTCTTGGTTTGCTGCTAAAATCTCTGGTTCTTGACTACTGGGGGCATCTAACAGGCTGCGAATCAGATTGAGATAGGCTTGCTGACGCTGTTCGTTCATAGGTAAGGGTATGAGGCGCAACATAATGATGAGAATAATTCAATCAATTGCAGAAAAGATGACTGAATAAGGCAAAAATTAAAAGTTAAAAGGCAAAAGAAAGAATCAGATAAAGGGGATTATCTTTTCACTTCTTAAGTAACCACACAAAATTAATTACAGTCATTGCGAGCGTTCGTGTTAGCGTCTCAAAGAGAAGCGAAGCAATCGCAGAGGTTGGGATTGCTTCATTCCGCTTCGCTTCATTCGCAATGACGTTGTGTAATTTATCGTGTCTATTTAATTAACTTGTAGCTTCAACTAACTTTTTGCGGCTAGGGCGCTTACGCTCTGATTTTTTCTTCAATCCCACAGCTTGAGCTTGATCGCTATCTGAGCCATACTGTCCCCGTACAACTTCTTTCATCGCTAACACCGTATTGTGAAATTCCCACTCAGCTAATCGCGCCGCATCAGACGCAGCACGGTATAAAGTTTGTTTCTCAACTTCGGCTTTTTGAGCATTTAACATTGCTTGATAAGATGCATCTAATTTGCTCGCGGAAGCATCGTTTCGGCTAGTTTGATAATCAGTGATGGTTTGCAAACCGTGGAATGAATTAATATCTCCATCGATGATAGGAAGCGTGAGACGGCGATTTGTGTTTTGCATGGCTGTTAATATATCCGTAGTGGACTATATATTTAGCGTGTCAATTTAAACTTCAAATCGCTTGAGAAAATACACGTAATTAACGCGATATGCAACTTAATTTTTGACGATCCTTGATAAAAACGCAAAGCAGCCACTACCTCTGCGTAGAAGTCAAAAGTCGTCTTGAAAAGTTTGCTCAAGTCGGGAAACCCGCCCACGCAACTTTTCGCAAAAGTCAAAAGTCAAAAAGCTTATGAAATAGGCTTTTCGTAACCAACACCAATCTATATGTTGAGTTGACGAGATTTATGTTGGGTGGCGCTGTGCTTAACCCAACTTACATTATTGTTGTGTAGGGGGAAACATTATTAATGTAAAACGATACATTGTGAATGTAAGGCAATACATCATTAATGTAAGGCGATACATTGTGAATGTAGGGCAATACATCATTAATGCAAAGCGATGCATGATTAATGTAGCAAATTACATTTGAGGTAGAGCTACTGCAATTAAAAATCGCAACTGTAACAGAGCGATTGTAAATGATATTTTGGCTATGCTGAAGGCGATCGCTAATCTGTCACCGACGACAAATAATTAGTCACGTACAAATAAAAACCGTGGAGACTTATCAAAGTCCACGGCTTTTTGGTGTGGTGTGAGGAGACTTAACTAATGCCATCATAAACCGATTTCAGCCTTAGCGATCCAGGGGAAAGGGTTTTTTTCACAAAATTGTCATTTGATGACATTTGGATGCATCAAAATCCATTTTCAACTAAAGCACCGCCGCAACTCGAACCACACCCGGCGGTACAACCATAGCAATAAGCAGCAGTTTGGATTTCATTAATTAAATCTAAACTCCCAGCCTCTAGCAATTTAGCTATTGTTAAGGCTTCACCATTAGGAGTTTTTGCTGGTAGATTCATCATTTGATTAAAGTCGCAATCATAAACATTGCCAAGGTAATCAATTGATAATTCATCACGACACATTAAATGTTCAACTGTACTGGCATTAAAATTTGATTCTAAAAATTGTAGATAGCTGCTGTAAATTTTCTTACGTTCCAAATGCATTTTAGTTCTACCAACTGGCAGATTCGTAATCGTGAAGAGGTTGTTAAAGACAATACCAAAATGTTCTTGCAAGAACATTTTGTAATCTTTCTCTAGCTTTGTTTGTTCCGGCGCTAAAGAAAATTTCTCCCCTGTAGGTAACTGCGGATTATAGACTAAATCCAAAATTAAATCTGGGTTTTTGCCATAGCCGACTGCGTTGAGCAACTGCAAAGCTTTAATTGAACTATCAAAAACACCACTACCACGCATTTTATCAACATTATCTGCAAGGTAACATGGCAGAGAAGCAACTACTCTCACTTGATGTTTAGCAAAGTATTCAGGTAAATCACCAAACCCATCTACAAAATAAATAGTTAAATTAGAACGAACAATTACCTGTTTTCCTGTTTTTCTAGCTGCTTTCACCAATGGTTTAAAACCATAATTCATTTCTGGTGCGCCGCCAGTTAAATCGACAATTTTAATTTCCGGGAATTTGTGAATTAACTCAATTAGCTGTTCACAGATTTCTTTTGATAGTTCTTCTGTGCGTTTTGGCCCAGCTTCCACATGACAGTGTGTACAGGCGAGGTTGCAACGTTTACCGAGATTGATTTGTAAGACTGATATAGTCTTTTTTGTTAAAGGTTGAGTGAGCTTTTGTTTAAATGGTGTTAATTTGATATCTACTGAATTTATTGTTTGAGTTTGCATTGTTCAGTTTTCCTAGAAGATGAAAATAAAAACTGATAATTTGGGCGGGCAAGATGCCCACCCCACAAGAGTTTTATTGTGTACGCAGGTAGGGGCATGGCACTGCCCATATGTGTCAAATTAAGCTAAAAGCTATATAGGGCGGGCGTTGTACAAATACCTCGCGCCCTCATCCCCTAACCCCTTCTCCCTCAGGAGAAGGGGAACTAAATCTCTTGCTCCCTTCTCCCTGTGGGAGAGGGGCTGGGGGTGAGGGGGAAACCTTGCAACCAAGCGGGGTTCACGTTAAGTTGACACCACTAGGCAAGATGCCCACTCCACAAGAGTTTTATTGTTTATATAGCGAAAAGGTTTGGCACGGATGCGTTACGCTATCGCTAACGCAACGCCAGTTGCTACAACGGAGGAAACCTCCGCAACGCACTGGCTCTCCTACGTGAACTTCAAAAATCAAATATGAGTCCTATCTGTTCAAACCTTAACAGCAACCACCGCCGTCATAGTGCCAAGTCGAATCAGTCACAATTATTTCTGTGGGCTTTAAAGCTGCTAGTTTGGCAGCAGTTTTATCACACACGGCTGCAGGAATACCACGTTGCAATAAATGTCCGGCGGAGTCATCAAAGAATGGTTCTGTACCTGCATAAATTGCGGTTTTTCCTGTAAAAATACAAGCTCCATCTTCAGGAATGGCAACTTTAAAAGATACAGAATCGAGACTTTCTAAAAGTAAGTTTTCTTCTAAGTTATAGGTTAGCGAATCTAAGAGGCGATAAGGACGACGGGCGCGAATTTCTACTTGACCAAAGCCAGCATTAATAATTAGTTGAGTATACTCTTCATAGGTGAGTGCGCCTGATAAGCACATGGCGCGTAGTCGTTCATCTTGCTGCAAATGTGCGGGGATGGGACGAGTAGCAATGGGATCGCTCATTTGCAAGCGTCCACCTGGTTTCAAAACTCGAAAGGCTTCTTTTAACGCCCTGGTTAAATCTTCTGGTTCAAATATATTAAACAGACAGTTCTGTGCTACTACATCTACAGCAGCATCGGCAACTGGTAAGTTAAAAGCATCACCTTCGCGAATTTCTACAAAACTGGGATCAAACCAAGGATTTTCTTGAGCAGCAATTTCTAGGTTGCGTGTAGCAGCTTCGCGCATAGCTGCAACAGGTTCAACTGCAATTACTGCACCCGCACGACGAGAAAAATAAGCGAATTGTAAGGCTTCTAACCCACCACCAACACCAACATACAGCACGGTTGGTTGATTGGCGAGTTCCGTAGGATGAACAGTAGTACCACAACCATAGTTCATTTCCTGCATTGGCAGAGGAATTTTCAGTCCTGGTAGTTGCAGGGGTGTACTTTGCACACAACAAAGTCCGACTTGTGGTGTTTCTGCAACTTCGCGGTAGAATTGCGCCGCTGTTTCTAAATAGGTCATTGCGAACTCAATCTTGTAGGCTGTTCTGTAGAGTCAACTTTCTGCATCCTAATACAAGTGACTCAGAATTGCATGAGTTTTAGGTGAGAAAACGATAAACCCTAAACTCCTTTATTTTCTGGGGGTTTAGGGTTTCAGCGTTAGTTGGATTTTAATCATGTAACACGTAGCCAATACCATGCACAGTTTGTAGCAGCCGCTTTTCGTTATTAGCTTCCAGTTTTAGGCGTAAATAGCGAATATAAAGTTCAATGATATTAGCATCACCGCTGAAGTATTTACCCCAAACGTCTTCAATAATGCGATCGCGTGTAACAATCTGCCGGGGATGGATGAGTAAATACTCTAGTAAATTAAATTCTGGAACGCTTAAATCCAGCAAACGTTGGCCGCGATAAACTTCCTTTGTACGGCGATTTAAACTGATGTCTTCAAATTTTAAAATTTCTGTGACTTCTGGCTTCTTGATTTTGCACAGTTGTGTATTAACTTTAAATAATAATTCTTCGCGGCTAAATGGCTTAACTACATAATCATTTGCGCCAGCATCTAAAACTTCGATGCGATCGCTTGCTTCTTCTTTGGGCGTTAATACAATTATTGGCACTTGCTCATCAGTACTTCGCAACCGACGGCAAATGTCCCACCCCGATACACCTGGTAAAATTAAGTCTAAAATTACTAAATCTAGATGCAACTTTTGTAATGCAGTAATTGCAGTGAAGCCATCGTAAGCGGTACTAACTTGATAGCCTTCATAATTTAGTTCTAATTCTATAAATCGAGCTAGTTTTACTTCATCTTCGACCAGTAAGATGTGCCTCATAGAGGATGTCAATAATTACAGCAGGATATAGTTAGCAGAGATACAGATTGGAAAAATTTTAATAGGTATTAACTACTAAATAGTCGGACATCTAATCAGTACTACGTCAGCTTAGTATAGTTCTGATTACGTAACAACCGTAAATCTGCGGTTAGCTATGACTGCTTGATTACCAGAACATCAATATTTAGCAGTAAGCGGCTACATCTTCTTTACATTCATCAGCAAGATAACACAAAGCTTTAAACCGTAATGTCACGACTTCCTCATAAAGAGGATTTAACTTACACATTGGTGGGATGTGAAATAGTTTGCGACCAAATAGTTTAATATCTCTCTCAAAAGGACATTGGCTAGGAATGGCTTTGCACAAGAAATGAGCTAGTTCACGGTTATGAATTTCTACGCCTTCTAACCATTGGCGAATTGGGTAGAGTAGGTCACGATTTAGCAAAATTTGTGTAAAGGATGTCATAATATTTCTCCTGATAATTTAGATGTACTGGTTTAGGTTTTTATGCCTATTAATTGATACGTTTGGTGATTTAAATTTATGCGCTTACTTAGTAATTATTAAGTTCTCTTGTCAATCAAATTGTTTTTGCTTGACACATCTAGCTACAAATTGAATTTGTAGCAGTCCGGAAATTTTTACTTGACATTTATACTTGACTCCGCTTGGCATCTTCCACAAATAAATTCGGAGGCTTGGAACCAAATTGCAATCGGGCAGAGATCTCCATTCTCCCTTTCTCCCTGCCCCCTTGCTTTCTGTTCAACTAGGGTAAACGCGTCCTTTCCAAGCGCCACCGCGCCCTTGCCAGTGACGGATGGCGGAATCTATAGTCATCAGAGTATAGAGAAACGCGATCGCAGGTAAACAACAGGCTAACCAAGCTGGACATTTATAAAAGCGGATCGTTGGGTAGTAAGCAAAACTCATCAAAAACCAGGCTGCTAAACCAAGAAGTGCGATCGCCCAATTTAGCGTTACTGCACCTAAGATGGTTGCTAAAGGCGGAATTAAATAAATTAAGGTCATAGCTAGAACTGTTCCAGCTAACAGCAGGGGCGAATAGTTGAGTTGTGTATAAGCAGTACGCGCCACCATCTGCCACACTGTATCCAAATCAGGATAGGGACGCAAACTCTCAGTTAAAGCACTTAATCCTAACCAAATCCGTCCTTGTCTCCATTGCTGATTCCCCTTAACAGCTTTTGCTAAAGCGCAATCGTCAATTAAAGCTTGGCGAATTGTAGCAATTCCGCCAATTTTCTCTAAAGCTGTTTTGCTAATCAAAATCGACCCCCCAGCCGCCGCAGCTGTGGAATTTTTGGGGTTATTCACCCAGCGAAAAGGATAAAGTTTTTGAAAGAAAAACACAAAAGCCGGAATTAAAATCTGCTCCCAAAAGCTTTCACATCTCAGCCGCACCATCACCGAAACTAAATCTAAATCTTCCTGTTCAGCTTTCGCCACTAATCGGCGGAGACTACCCGAATCATGCTCAATATCTGCATCTGTGAGTAAAAAATAGTCTGGTGCAAACTCAGTCGCAATTTGAATCCCTTGTTCGACTGCCCAAAGTTTACCACTCCAACCGGGAGGCAGGGATTTGCCAGAAATAATATGAAATTGATCGGCTTTATTTAAGGCGTAAGCAACCCCTTGGGCAAAATCGGCTGTGCCATCTGTGCTGCGATCGTCTACCAAAAAAACGTTAAAATCACCTGGGTAGTCTTGAAGTAGCAGCGATCGCAAAGTGATAGGTAGTAAATCTGCTTCGTTACGGGCAGGTATAATTGCACAAATTCTTGGTAAAGATGGCAAAGGGATTTCTTTTGCTTCTAATTGCTGGTCACAACGCCAAAACTGCCCGCGAAAGCTCAGTAATCCTATCCAAATCAATAAAGATAAAGCTGTTAACAATAATACAAATGCCGCCATGACCTGTTGCCCCTTCTCAATGTCTCAGACAGAATACTACAGCATATTTCAGGTACATGAAGTATGTGGCTAAAACCCGTACTGGAAGAAGTAGGGGAACAAGGGGATGAGGGAGATGAGGGAGATGAGGGAGATGAGGGGGATGAGGGGGATGAGGGGGATGAGGGAGATAAATAACTATTGTCTATTGCCTAATGCCCAATGCCCAATGCCCAATGCCCAATGCCCAATGCCCAATGCCCAATGCCCAATGCCCAATGCCCAATGCCCAATGCCCCATGCCCCATGCCCACTGCTGTATATCTTGGGATTGTGGGAGAATATTTTTCACCGGATTGCGATATTAACTTTGTTGTGGTGTAGAGGTTCAAGAGTATTTGATGCAAACTCAAGAGAGAGCAACGACCAATCAAGTTGCAGAGGCGATCGCTAAAAGCCAACAATATCTGCTGTCAATTCAAAATCCGGCAGGGTATTGGTGGGCAGAGTTAGAATCTAATGTGACGATTACGGCTGAAGCTGTTCTGCTGCATAAAATTTGGGGAACAGATAGCACCAGACCCTTGCACAAAGTAGAAAATTATCTCCGTTCTCAACAAAGAGAACATGGCGGTTGGGAACTTTATTTTGGGGATGGGGGAGAACTGAGTACTACAGTGGAAGCCTACATGGCTTTGAAACTCCTGGGTGTCTCAGCTACTGACCCCGCTATGCTCAAGGCGAAAGCTTTTATTCTCCAACGGGGTGGCATCAGTAAAACTCGCATCTTTACTAAACTACACCTAGCCCTAATTGGCTGTTACGACTGGCGCGGTATTCCTTCCCTACCGCCCTGGATTATGCTTTTGCCCAATAGCTTCCCCGTCAATATCTACGAAATGTCGAGTTGGGCGAGATCCAGTACAGTACCGTTGTTGATTGTCTGCGATCGCAAACCGATTTTCCAAATTGACCCAGCAATCAGCGTCGATGAACTCTATGTAGAAGGACGCGATCGCGTGCAATGGGAATTGCCGAGAAGTGGTGATTGGACTGATATATTTATCACCCTGGATCAAGGATTCAAATTCGCGGAAAGCTTAAATTGGGTTCCTTTCCGCAAAGAAGGCATCAAAGCCGCCGAAAAATGGGTTTTAGAACGCCAAGAAGCTACAGGTGATTGGGGTGGAATTATTCCCGCCATGCTGAATTCACTGTTAGCTTTGCGCTGTCTAGATTATGACCCCGCCGACCCCATTGTCGAACGGGGACTGAAAGCAGTTGATAACTTTGCCATTGAAACCGCAGATAGCTACTGCGTTCAGCCTTGTGTTTCCCCAGTTTGGGATACAGCCTGGGCAATTCGAGCTTTAATAGATTCTGGTTACGCCCCCAATGATTCCGCGATTGTCAAAGCGGGAGAATGGTTAATAGATAAACAAATTCTTGACTACGGGGATTGGACTATTAAAAACCGTCAAGGAAAACCAGGCGCTTGGGCGTTTGAATTTGACAATCGCTTTTACCCAGATGTCGATGATTCTGCGGTTGTAGTTATGGCGCTACACCAAGCAAAACTGCCCAACGAAAAATTAAAACAAGCTGCGATCGCCCGTGCTTTAAATTGGATTGCTTCTATGCAGTGTAAGCCAGGCGGTTGGGCAGCTTTTGACATCGACAACGATCAAGATTGGCTCAACTCTATACCCTATGGCGACCTCAAAGCCATGATTGACCCCAACACAGCTGATGTCACAGCTAGGGTATTAGAAATGCTCGGTGCTTCTAACTTATCAATAAATCAGCAAAATTTTGAAAGAGCGATCGCCTATCTTCTACGCGAACAGGAACAAGAAGGCTGTTGGTTTGGTCGTTGGGGAGTAAATTACATATACGGTACAAGCGGTGTTCTCTCAGCCCTAGCTTTAGTTGCACCAAAAACTCAGCAACAAAGCATCGAACGAGGCGGAGCTTGGTTAGTAGGCTGTCAAAACCCTGATGGTGGTTGGGGTGAAACTTGCCGCACCTACAACGACCCCAGCCTCAAAGGACAAGGAACCAGTACAGCCTCCCAAACAGCCTGGGCTTTAATTGGACTCATAGCTGCAGGTGAAGCCACTGGTAAATTTGCTCATAACGCCATTGAGCAAGGGATTAACTACCTGTTAACCACCCAGAAACCAGATGGTACTTGGTACGAGTCATATTTCACAGGTACAGGCTTCCCCTGCCATTTTTACCTCAAATACCACCTTTATCAACAATACTTCCCCTTGATTGCCCTTGGCCGCTATCGGGCGGTGTTAGGGATTGGGGATTAGGGACTGGGGAACTCGGGGCCCCCTCTGGGGATAAGGGGTAATGGGGACTGGGGACTGGGGATAAGGGAGATGAGGTAGATGAGGGAGATGAGGGAGATGAGGAAGAAAAGAGGACAATGGCATTACCCATTACTCATTACTCATTACTCATTACTCATTACCCAATGCCCAATGCCCAATGCCCAATGCCCAATGCCCAATGCCCAATGCCCAATGCCCAATGCCCAATGCCCAATGCCCAATAACATTTGCATCCGGTAAACTGTTACATTTATATATAAAAGAGTTTGTGATTAAATCATCATGAGCAACTCTCCTTCCAAGGAAACTCAACCTAGCTACGTCAAACTCGCCATGCGGAACATGGTGCGGAAAGGCGGTACTTCTCTCAAACATTTTTTCCTGACCACTATAGGGCTATTAGCTGTCTTTGTAGGTCTTGCTTACTTGACTCGCTGAAAATCAACCAAAACCCTGAGTTAGTTGGAGAATTTGTAGCTAGTGCAAGTTGAACTAGATGTACAAGATTATTTTTACGAATCATCCCCAGAGAGTAAAAATTTGGGGGTTGATGAACGGATAGCTGGTGAAACATGGGAACATTGGTTTGCTTGTTGGTTAGAAATACTGCAATCCGAGCTACCACCTGCACCAGGTTACGAAATCAGCCTGCGATTGACAGATGATGCGGAAATTCAGACCCTAAATGCCCAGTATCGTCAACAAGACAAACCAACAGATGTTTTATCTTTTGCGGCTTTAGAGGTGGACATTCCCCAAAATGCGGAAATGTTCGCCTCTATGCCTTTATATTTAGGTGATATTGTAGTGTCCGTTGACACAGCCAAGCGCCAAGCTCAACAACAGGAGCATAGTTTGCAGACCGAATTAGCTTGGTTAGTTGCTCACGGCTTACTGCATTTATTAGGCTGGGATCATCCTGATGAGGAAAGTTTAGTCAGAATGTTAAAACAGCAGGTAATATTGCTGAGAAAAGTAGGTATTGCGATTGACATTGAGTAACTACTATTATTTATCTCAGTTCCCAAAAACTTCTAGATAAAATTGGCGAAAACCAATTTACGCCATTAAAATCGGCCCAGATCTAACTTTACTAACTTCATGTGAGGATGCTTCAGCCTATGTCCCAAAAACTCTCGGTTCCCCCAACTTCTAACCGCCTACCAAGCATTGTGGCTCCAGAACGGCGGCAATCTTGGCTAGTAGCTACTAATTTATTTATTAGTTTTAAATATGCTTGGGCTGGAATCAGCTATAGTTTTCAAACTCAACGTAATTTTCGGATTCATGTAGGTGTGTGTGCGATCGCGATCGCCTTAAGCCTCGTTTTACATCTATCTGCTGTAGAAATAGCTGTAATTGGTATAACTAGCGGTTTAGTTTTAGCTTTGGAATTATTAAATACTGCTATTGAGTCCTTGGTTGATTTAACAGTTAAGCAGACTTACCATGAACTAGCTAAAATCGCCAAAGACTGTGCTGCTGGTGCTGTACTGGTTTCAGCGTTAGTAGCTGTTTTAGTAGCTGGTATGCTTTTGCTGCCACGTTTGGCAACTTTAATTATGTCCTCTTTCTAGGTGTTACCCTTTCATTCCATAATTGATGACGTTTGCAGCAATTGAAATCTGGTGACAATTAAACAAAATCATACAAGTAATCTGACCAGGAGTTATCAGCTGTGATTATAGTCATCGATAATTACGATAGTTTTACTTATAATATAGTTCAATATTTAGGAGAACTAGCAGCAGAGTTCCCCGTGGCTACAGATATTAAAGTGTTCCGTAACGACAAAATATCTGTAGATGAGATTCGGGCTTTAAATCCAGCGCTTGTAGTAATTTCTCCTGGCCCTGGTCGTCCGGAAGATGCAGGTATCAGCTTACAGTTAATTGAAGAGCTAGGTGCTAATTTGCCAATTTTGGGCGTATGTTTAGGCCATCAAAGCATTGGGCAGGTATTCGGTGGTAAAATCGTTTCGGCTCCAGAGTTGATGCATGGCAAAACTTCTCAGGTGACTCACACCGGGGTGGGAGTTTTCCGGGGATTAGAAAATCCTCTCACTGCGACTAGATATCACAGTCTGGTAATCGATCGCGAAACTTGCCCCGATGTCTTGGAAATCACCGCTTGGGTTGAGGATGGTACTATCATGGGAGTCCGACACCGGAACTATCCTCATATTCAAGGAGTCCAGTTTCACCCAGAGAGTGTTTTGACATCTTCAGGCAAGCAATTGCTACGAAACTTTCTGGAACAATTACAGTCGAGAGAGTAATTAATGAAACGACGACAATTGATGGGCTATGCTGGGGCGGGTTTGGCAACAGCTTTTCTGACTACCTTGAGTTCTGAATTTCCAGCTGGCGCGCAATCTAGCGGTTTATCAGTTCAGTGGTTGGGTCATACGTGCTTTCTGTTAACGGGTGGCGGTGTAAAAATTCTCGTCAATCCCTTTCGGTCTGTTGGCTGTACAGCTGGGTATCGCGCACCCAAAGTTGCAGCAGATTTGGTAATGATTAGCAGTCAATTGCTGGATGAAGGTGCAGTAGATGGACTCCCAGGTAAACCCAAACTCATCTATGAACCAGGAGTTTACGAGTTCCAAGGCATTAAATTCCAAGGTATTGCCATCGACCACGATCGCAAAGGTGGTAAGCAGTTTGGTATGAATACTGCTTGGGCTTGGAAGCAAGGCGGAATTAATATCTTACACTTAGGTGGGGCAGCTGCTCCCATTAGTGCCGAGCAAAAAATTCTCATGGGGCGACCCGATGTGGCATTTGTGCCCGTGGGTGGTAGTGCCAAAGCTTATAATGCTCAAGAAGCCAAGCAAGCCATTCAAATTTTAAATCCCAAGCTAGTAATTCCTACCCATTACCGGACACAGGCGGCTGATGCTGCTAAGTGCGAAATTGCTGGGCTAGATGAATTTCTGAACTTGATGCAAGGTACAACTATACGCCGTAGCAACAGTGACTCTATTACAATTAGTCCTGGTAATTTAACAGAAAATAGCGTTATTCAAACCTTGAGTTACAAGTTTTAATTTTTGACTCTGTAAATCTTGAAATCACACAAGTAGGGTGCTTTAACGAAGTGTAACGCACCCTACTTGTGTGGCAAGCCTTAAATGTTGCAATAAAAATCAATTTTATCCGCATTTCTCTGCTTTCATCTGCGGTTAATTTTTTCCAATCTAATGCACTATTTTAGCCTTGCCACGCCACTACTGGCGTGATTGCCCATGCATTACACTGACGCTAACGCATCTTACTAATAAATAAAGTTCAGTTAAGAAAATGAATTGATAAAAAAACCAAAAAACTAGTTAAAAAAACAGAACAATAATTTTGGAGGGGGTTTGGGGGACGCAACCGTCACCCAATCGGGGGTTTGGGGGATTCTCCCCCAATTCTTCTGGCTTTTTTAATAAGTGACAAATCAATTACTAATGAGCTTAACCCAAGCGTAAGCTGTTACGCATTTAAATTGTATATTTCGCGCTCAAGAGGTCAAAAAGTCAAGAGTCCAGGGTCAAAGGCTAGCTTGGACTTTTGACTCTTGACCCTTGACAGCCCTAACGCCAGAATATTTAATCTAGGCGCGTATCAGCTTATTGACTAATAAATATTTATTAATACCAATTCTCTACAATTCGGTAAAGCATTTCAACTCCGAAATTCAGACCATATCTGGCTTTCTTCATTACGAATTACGTAGCGCTTTGCACTTCCCCTAGGGTATTACGAATTACGAATTGGTATAACGGTAGAATTCCCTTGATCCTCTACTGTGTTCCGGATTCAGAATGAAACTTTCACATCAAAGCCTTTAGTAGGAGTAGAGAAAGCAATATAGCTAAACTCTACTCAAATTAATTGTCTGTAATTGCTGAGATTGCACTATCTACAGCATTGCTAATCTTTGTGCGACAACCGAGAAACTCAATATTTATCTAGAAAGTAACCCATTTTTTCAGAGGATTACCATCTGCGCCTAGTATAGGCTGACCATTTTCGTCTACTTGGATTGGAGACAGTTTTTCGGTCTCTGCAATTGGAGTTCTGGTAACTGTTGTACCATCTACATTGGTTGTCCAAATTTCATCCGCACCTGTAGCATAATCGCGGAAGTAGATATCAGTTCTACCATCGTTGTTGAAATCACCAAATGTTGCTTGGGCAGTTGTAGAACTGGGTGCGAGGAATGTTTCAGTTACAATTGTGGTACCGTCCATCAACCAGGTGGTGTTTTCACCTGTGGCATTATTGCGCCAGAAGATATCAGTCTTACCATCACCGTTGAAATCAGCAATGCTAGATGTCCAGTTTGCATCTAGGGTTGTCAAAGCACCTTCAGTGAAGAAGACGTTATTTAATACAGAATCTGTAGTCCAAATTTTGTTTTCGCCGGTTGTAGTATTCCGCCAGAGAATGTCAGAACGGAAATCACCGTTGAAATCGCCAAGGGTGAAAGTCCAACTAGCATCTTGTGCTTGTAGAGAAGTCTTACTAGCTTGGGTACCATCGATGAACCAAGCACTGTTTTCACCAGTCGCACTACGCCAGAAAATGTCAGTTTTACCATTACCATCGAAATCGACCATAGTAGGAGTCCAGGTAGGGTCGAGACTGTCTAGTAAGGTTCCGCTTTTAATGACTTGGCTGGGGTTGCTACCATCTACCAACCAGATGGCGTTTTGACCTGTTTGATTATTACGCCAGAAGATATCAGTCTTGCGATCGCCATCAAAATCGCCAATCAGTGGTGTCCAGGATGAATCTAGAGTATCTAGACCAATTAAACCAGCAACGTTTACTCCATCCATTAGCACCAAGCTGTTCTGTCCTGTTACCTGATTACGTAACAAGAAGTCAGTCTTACCATCGCCATTAAAATCACCAATTTTGTAAACTGTTGAAGCTAAATCAATTTGCCCTAAAGAACCCTTAGCAGCAACGTTTGTCCCATCCATCAACCAAACTTGAGTTTCACCGGTTTGAGAATCAACCCAGATTTTATCTGTTTTACCATCGCCGTTGAAATCAGGTACGAGCGCCGGACTTGTTATATAAGGATTAGGGTTGGGGTTAGCAGAACCAAATAAGGATTGTGATGATACAGAAGAAGCGCTACTTTGGCTATTAATAGCAGTAGATTGTTCATCAAAAGGTGATGATATATTTAATGTTTGGTAATTTGCTGATTGCAAACTTGTATCCAAAGATTTATCAGGCATGGTGGGTTCTTATGACTGGTTGTAATCAAAGTTTTAACTTCTTTGGTTAATAAAATTCTGTTCTTGCATAACATTTGCATAGCATTAAATATTTTTTAACTAAGTTTGTTTAAATATCAATATTTAATCACATTGATTTGTCTTGAATAATAAATTAGATGTGTTCTTAAAGTTCACGATAAACAATAAAATAAATATTTTTGTTCAAGTTATGCTTTGTAGATAAAGCGGAAAGCCAATATTTATAAGGTGTTTAAAGCCAGCAATGATAGACATCACAGTTCTGTATTTGAGGATAATTAACTGCAAAAATATATATGAAACAGCGAAAAACCAAATTGTTAATGGTGTATACAGTAAAATTCATTGATGTCCAGATTGAACATTGCTAGTTAATAATCAAAATATCTTGATCGATAAATTGATATATAATTAATGCTCTGTATTTTCAAAAATTAGCGAATGATAACTTTTCGATTCGAGAGCAGCATAACAGCTAGAAAAATCAAAAAATATTGACTAAATCAATAGAAATTAGTCACAACTATCACAGATGTAATATATGCAATCTGTAGTGTTTAAAGGTTAAGATATCAAGATAATTGGAGATATAAAGTAGCTATGCAAGCAGAATATCAGCAGCGTCGTCAGCAATTGATGTCAAAACTTGGCAATGGAACTGCCATTTTTCGCAGTGCGCCAATGGCTGTGATGCACAACGATGTGGAATACACTTATCGCCAAGACAGTGATTTCTTTTATTTGACTGGATTTAACGAACCGCAAGCGGTAGCTGTGTTAGCACCCAATCACCCAGAACATAAGTTTGTATTGTTTGTTCAACCCAAGGATCGGGAAAAGGAAGTTTGGACTGGTTATCTCTGTGGAGTCGATGCAGCTAAAGAGTTGTATGGCGCTGATGAAGCTTACCCCATCCACGAATTGGATGAGAAATTACCCCAATATTTAGAAAAAGCCGATCGCATTTACTATCATTTAGGACGCGATCGCACTTTTAATGATACAGTTCTCAAACATTATCAAAGTTTACTCCGCACCTACCCCAAACGCGGTACAGGGCCAATTGCGATTGAAGATACAGGCGCAATTCTCAGCGCTATGAGATTGCATAAAAGCACAGCCGAATTAGACTTGATGCGCCAAGCAGCTGCGATCGCCACCGAAGCACACACTCATGCACTGAAAGTTACCACACCGGGACGTTATGAGTATGAAATCCAAGCAGAAATAGAACATATTTTCCGCTTGCGGGGTGCAATGGGGCCTGCTTATCCTTCCATTGTCGCCTCTGGTGTTAACGCTTGCGTCTTGCACTACATCGAAAATGATCGTCAAATGCAGGATGGGGAATTACTGCTGATTGATGCAGGTTGCGCCTATGGTTATTACAACTCTGATATTACCCGGACATTTCCGGTAGGCGGGAAATTTACCCCAGAACAAAAGATATTATATGAAATTGTTTTAGAAGCACAGAAAAAAGCGATCGCTCAAGTTCAACCAGGTAACCCCTTCAATTTAGTCCACGATACAGCCGTGCGTGTCCTCACAGAAGGCTTAGTTGAAGTGGGAATCTTGAAGGGTGAAGTTGACAAATTAATTGAAGAAGAAAAATATAAACCATACTATATGCACCGTACCAGCCATTGGTTAGGCTTGGATGTGCATGACGTGGGAGTGTATCAGCATGGTGACAACCCGCAGATTTTACAACCTGGACAAGTTCTCACCGTAGAACCAGGATTATATATTGTGCCAGATACCAAACTCGCAGAAGACCAACCCCCAACCGATCCGCGTTGGGTAGGGATTGGGATTCGCATCGAAGACGATGTGTTAGTAACCAGCACAGGACATGAGGTGTTAACTGCTGGAGTTCCCAAAGAAGTAGATGAAGTGGAAAGATAACTTGGAGTTGACTATTGACGGTTGACTGTTGACGGTTAACGACTCAGTGATTATGCAATAAAGATCAATGATGCTGTGAATCAATCAATTGATGGGTATAACTCTTGAACCGAGAAACCTTCGTTTTGCCGTTTTCTCCCGCCCTGCAATAAATTGCGGGCTAATAGGTAAAGTACGTTAAAACGCACTGAAAATACTTAGAGGTATTGCATCTCAGGGGTTATACCCACAACCCAATTCACCCACAGCATCTTGAATTACAAGCTTAATAGCTCAAGTAAAGTCTACTAAAGTGGACTCAGGTACATCTTCCAGTCCACTTGAGTGGACTTAAACTATTAGACCTACACTTCAGTGTAGGGCGGGATGTCGGCAAACACGATACTTTGACTCTACCGCTTCTTCAGTTTTCCTCTGGTTCTAGCAATTCCCAAATCAGTAAGGCTAACTCAATTACAATTCCTGAACCGGGGACAAAAAAATCAGCAATTAAAGGAATCAGAAATAACACAACCGCCATCAGCTTCTTAGCTTTCATTCACTTAACCTCAAACGCTGAAGCAACTGTAAATTTGGGGTAGTAAATGGAAGCAAAAGCCGCAGTCTATTGGCTGTAATGCGTGAATCTGCCGAGGTTAAAGTTTGGGGATGCTAGATTTAGTTTGGGGAATCCCTAAACTTTGTCGCAAATTTGGGCAAGAATAACCGATGGTGCGTGTTAGCTATGGTGATGAAGTCGAAGCGCGGGTAAGAAAACTTTTAGAAAGGTTTTTGGCTTATGTCAATGACGAGTTAGAAGACAGTGAACTGTATAAAATTGCCCTCAACTGGGAAACTCCGCAGCAAGTAATAGTCAGAACACAGCTAAGAGTTCTGGCGGAACTTAGCGGTTTGAGCAAAGAACAAGTCCGAGACTCACTAAATGCGCTTAAAGATTTTGTAGAAATTATCGAAGATTTGCGCGAACACAAGCGAGGTTCAGAGGATTGGCACTTTCGGCTGAAACTTTGGCATGATAAAAGCGACAAACAGGGGAATTTACAAAAATTTGATGCTGAATGGCAAAGCCGACGCGAAAAATTACCTGGTGTACAGCGTGCGGAAGGTAAAAAAGCTAAACTTTCGCCTACCCGTTACGAAAATATTCCCTTGAGTGGGGTGGTAGAGTTTGTCGGACGAGAAACGGAATTACAAAACCTCCATCGATTGTTGCAGAAGAATCAACAGGTAGCAATTGCTGCTATTGCGGGGATGGGTGGAGTCGGGAAAACAGAACTAGCACTGCAATATGCCAGTTCCCACCGCGTCACTTATCAAGGCGGAATTTGCTGGTTGTCTGCATTACAGGATGTGGGGGTGCAATTGGTGCAGTTTGCGCGTAATCAGCTGCAATTGAACATCCCAGATGATTTAGATTTAGTTGGGAGAGTGCAATTTTGCCTCACAAAATGGCATGAGGGAGAGGTTTTACTAGTAATTGATAACGTTACTAACTATCGAGAGGAAGTCAGAAGTTATTTAGAGTCTGTTCCTTCCCGGTTTAAGCAGTTAATTACCACACGGGAAAAATTACAGCCGCCAATAGTGCGCTTAGATTTAGATGTGCTAACACCACTAGCGGCGATGCAGTTATTAAAATCTATTATTGGTAGAGAACGACTGCGGCGTGAGGCTTTAGTTGCGAGAAGACTTTGTAAATGGCTGGGATATTTGCCCTTGGGTTTAGAATTAGTCGGGCGTTATTTGTTAGGTGATGAGCAATTAACCCTAGCAGAAATGCTGCAAGACTTGGAAAAAGAGCGTTTAAAGCATGAGGCTTTAGAAGAAGTTCCCCAAGAAATGACTGTTAAGTTGGGTGTTGCTGCTGCTTTTGAGTTGAGTTGGCGACGGTTGCGAGAAAATGCTCAACGTTTAGGCTGTCTTCTGAGTTTATTTGCCCTAGCTCCGATTCCTTGGGAGTTGGTGGAGGATATAACAATAAAGGATGAGACTCAAGATTGGAAAAAAGCTAGGCGAGATTTGTTACAGTTGCATTTACTCCAGCCCAAAGGTGAGGGAATTTATCAACTGCATCCCCTGCTGCGTGAGTTTTTCCAAGATAAGCTTACAGGTTTAGAACAGGCAGAGGAATTTAAGCGAAGTTTTTCTATGGTAATGGTAGCATTTGCCAAAGAGATTCCTCAAACTCCCACACTTCAGCAAATTAAGGATGTCGCCCCCGCCATACCTCACTTGGTAGAAGTAGCAGACAATCTCATTCAGTGTGTCAGCGATGATGATTTAATTTGGGTATTCGTTGGCAATGCTCAATTTTATCATGGTCAAGGATTGTATGACAAAGCAGCACCTTGGTATGAGCAGTGTTTAGAAGCTTCGAGAGAACGCTTGGGTGAGGAACATCCAGATGTTGCAACTAGCCTCAACAACCTAGCTGAACTCTACCGTTCCCAAGGAAAATACAGCCAAGCCGAACCTTTGTGCATCGAAGCTTTGGATTTAAGACGACGCTTGCTTGGTGAGGAACATCCCGATGTTGCAACTAGCCTCAACAGCCTAGCTCTACTCTACCGTCGCCAAGGAAAATATAGCCAAGCCGAACCTTTGTACATCCAAGCTTTGGATTTATTGCGACGCTTGCTTGGTGAGGAACATCCCGATGTTGCAGCTAGCCTCAACAACCTAGCGTTACTCTACAGTTCCCAAGGAAAATACAGCCAAGCCGAACCTTTGTACATCCAAGCTTTGGATTTAACACGACGCTTGCTCGCTGAGGAACATCCAGTTGTTGCATTTATCCTCAACAACCTAGCTCAACTCTACAGTTCACAAGGAAAATACACCCAAGCCGAACCTTTATGCATCGAAGCTTTGGATTTAAGACGACGCTTGCTTGGTGAGGAACATCCCGATGTTGCAACTAGCCTCAACGACCTAGCGTTACTCTACAGTTCCCAAGGAAAATATAGCCAAGCCGAACCTTTGTATATCCAAGCTTTGGATTTAATACGACGCTTGCTCGGTGAGGAACATCCAGAGTTTGCAACTAGCCTCAACAACCTAGCGTTACTCTACAGTTCCCAAGGAAAATACAGCCAAGCCGAACCTTTGTACATCCAAACTTTGGATTTAAGGCGACGCTTGCTCGGTGATGAACATCCAGAGGTTGCAACTAGCCTCAACAACCTAGCTCAACTCTACTACTACCAAGGAAAATACAGCCAAGCCGAACCTTTGTACATCCAAGCTTTGGATTTAAGGCGACGCTTGCTCAGTGATGAACATCCAGATTTTGCAGCTAGCCTCAACGACCTAGCTTTTCTCTACTTTTCCCAAGGAAAATACAGCCAAGCCGAACCTTTGTACATCCAAGCTTTGGATTTAAAGCGACGCTTGCTCGGTGATGAACATCCAGATGTTGAATCTAGCCTCAACAACCTAGCTTTTCTCTACTTTTCCCAAGGAAAATACAGCCAAGCCGAACCTTTGTACATCCAAGCTTTGGATTTAAAGCGACGCTTGCTCGGTGATGAACATCCAGATGTTGAATCTAGCCTCAACAACCTAGTGTTACTCTACAGTTCCCAAGGAAAATATAGCCAAGCCGAACCTTTGTACATCCAAGCTTTGGCACTTAGGCGCAAGCTGCTGGGAGAAGAACACCCAGATGTCGCACAAAGTCTCAACAACCTAGCGGGACTCTACTACTACCAAGGAAAATACAGCCAAGCCGAACCTTTGTACATCCAAGCTTTGGATTTAAGGCGACGCTTGCTCGGTGATGAACATCTAGATGTTGCAACTAGCCTCAACAACCTAGCTTCACTCTACTTTTTCCAAGGAAAATACAGCCAAGTAGAACCTTTGTACATCCAAGCTTTGGATTTAAAGCGACGCTTGCTTGGTGATGAACATCCAGAGGTTGCAGCTAGCCTCAACGACCTAGCTTCACTCTACTTTTTCCAAGGAAAATACAGCCAAGCAGAACCTTTGTACATCCAAGCTTTGGATTTAAAGCGACGCTTGCTTGGTGAGGAACATCCAGAGGTTGCAGCTAGCCTCAACGACCTAGCTTTTTTCTACAGTTCCCAAGGAAAATACAGCCAAGCTTTGGATATTTTAGAACGACATTTAGGAGCGGATCATCCCAATACTGTAACTGTGCGTGAAAAATTAGCATATTTACGCGACGCTTTTAACTCACAACAGTAAAATTCAAGTTCCGAACTTCATCATTCAAGCTTTTATCTCCAAGTTCCGAGTTCCGAACTCAAAGTTTCATGTTCTGAACTCAAAGTTTCATGTTCCAAACGAGAACGTTCCTGTTCCAAACGCGAATGTTCATGTTTCAAGTGAGAACGTTCTTGTTCCAAACGAGAATGTTCCTGTTCTGAGGTGGAATGATGGTGTTCTGAGGGCGATCGCTCTTGTTCTGAGGTGGAATAATGGTGTTGAGAGTGCGATCGCTTTTGTTCTCAGGTGGGATTAGGGTGTTGATGGTGCGATCGCTTTTGTTTCGAGGTAGAAATTCATCAGCGAATGGAGAAATTAGGGGCATTGTTAAAATAGTTAAGACAAGCGGTTTATGGGAGAAATAACCATGACAGTTGCAAATGCTCAAAAAATGACTTTTGAGGAATTTCTTCAATTTGATGACGGTACGGATACTTTATATGAATTGGAGAATGGGGAATTAATTGCTATGCCTTTTGAAAGTGAGTTAAATCGGCGAATAGCGACATTTTTATTAATCTATTTTTCTAAATTAGGTATTCCCTATTACCGCTTGAGTATGAAAACAGAAATTGCTGTAAATAGTCGTATGGTAGGGGTACGTGTTCCTGATTTGGTGGTGTTTTCGGAAGAGTTGGCGATGGTAATGCAAGTTGCTACGCGATCGCTAATTTTGATGGATATGCCGCCGCCATTGTTGGTGGTTGAGGTGGTGAGTCCGAATCAGGAAAATCGGGATTATCGTTACAAGCGTTCCGAGTATGCAGCGCGGGGTATTGCAGAGTATTGGATTGTTGATCCTATTGCTCAAAAGGTGACAGTTTTGGAATGGGTTGAGGGATTTTATGATGAGCGAATTTATCAGGGAGAAAGTGCGATTGTCTCTTCAATTTTTGCTAATCTTCAGTTAACTGCTGCTGAAGTTTTGCAAGGATGAGATGTGATGAAAACGATTAATTAAATTCGACAAATTGTATCACTACAAACGCTCGACTCAACTTAAATTGTAGAATAATGTGCGTAGATGTAAAGCTGCTTTCGGATTCACAATGAAATAGTTAAAACCTAGCGATGAATAAAGAACTGACTCAAGCGATCGCCTCTGAAATTCAGTTATTTCAAAATATCGAACAGAAAGAAAACTTTCTTTTTTTACTCGGTGCTTTAACAGCTAAAGTAATTAGCTTAAAAAAAGCTGCGGAAGTTATGCAGCTAGAACCAGCAGAATTACTCAAAATTCTAGACTTGATGGGAATTGAGTTTTCCTATCTCAGTGAAGAAGATGTTGCTTTAGAAAAAATGAGCTTCTCCACACACTATTAATTCATCAACTTCATTAAAAAGTAAAATTCGCCGCTTATGATAGTGTGAGTTTTTGGCACCCTGATGTGACACACAATCAATACCAGCGACAAAAGATAATTAGTGGAGTGGCGATCGCTTTTTCAGTAACAGCTTGCAGTTTTACCCCAGCAAGTATTTCTCCACAATCCAACACCAAGCAGCTAACAAGTCAACTTCACGCTGTACAAGTTCCGCAACAAAAGACAACCAGCCAAGATAAACCACAATCACAGTCACCAGCTAAAGTAGAAAACCTCACTTTTAGCGTTCCAGAGAAATTTCAGGGACAAACTGTGTATCATGTTCAACCTAACAATAACGAGAAAGTTATCGCCTTGAGCATTGATGATGGCCCTTGGCCCAAAACTACATTACAAATGCTGGATATTCTCAAGCAAAATAATGTCAAAGCTACATTCTTTTGGGTAGGACAAGCTTTACAAGCCAATCCCGAAATTGCGAAACAAGTAGTAGCCCAAGGACACGCCATTGGTAATCATACTTGGCATCATTGGTATCGCCGCATGGATGCAGCCACAGCCAAAAGTGAAATTGAGCGCACAAATGAACTAATCTACAAAACCACAGGAGTAAAAACTAGTCTGTTTCGTCCCCCCGGAGGCGTGTTAAACAACGGACTAGCAGCTTACGCCAAAAGCCAAAAATCAGCAGTAGTCATGTGGTCGCAAACTTCCGCCGACACCGATCCGCGTGCTAAATATGAAGTATTCATCAAAAACGTCTTAAGAGATGCCAAACCCGGATCTATAGTATTGATGCACGACGGCGGAGGCGATCGCAAAAGAACTGTAGAAGCCTTGCCCGAAATCATCAGCGGACTCAAAAAGCAAGGCTACCGATTTGTTACAGTTCCCGAACTATTGGAAATGCAAAGGTAATGGGCATGGGGCATTGGGCATTGGGCATTGGGCATTGGGCATTGGGCATTGGGTGTTTGTTCCCCTTTTACCCTTTCCCCTTGTCCCCTTGTCCCCTTGTCCCCTCATCCCCACTCACTCACTCAAAGCCGACGCACAAGCTTGGGCTTCTTGCCAAATTTTATGGAGGAAGAACTCAGTGCGATCGCTCATGGTGGTGACAAATACACCTACGGCTTCTTGTGTCCCATCTGACAACCAAGAACCCCGCAAAGTTACTTCCATATATTCCGCATCACAGCGAGATAAAGCCATAATTTCAGTATCATGGCGTTTGATTGCCGCCTCCAGCATTTCTAAACCTGGTAAATCTGCAGGTAGCAAAAAGGAAGCAGTGCTGGGTTCAACATGGAGAGATTGACCAACTCGCATTGCCAATACTACTCGCTGTGCTACCCACTCCTCCAGCGATAAGCTGAGGCACTCTAAGTAAAAACTCCTTTCAGTGTAAGTTAATTTCAACATTCCTTCTGCTCTCCTGCTATTCCAGGTTGGCTTGCATATTTATCCAGAACTCTTCAGCAATAGAAATCGCCTGATAGACTGGTGGCTTTGGTTGATTACGCAGATGCATCCTCGAGGTGCGGTTCCCTTGATCAGGGTGAAATTTTTTACAAGCTATGACTAGGTTATTCCATTTGTGATGGCCGCCGTGCGATCGCCAAATTACGGGTTTTAGTGTGAAAGGTTTGTTCCTACCGTCATCTTGGCAACTATGATAGCCTCGCCGCAAAAATGCACCTGATGGGCGGTTTTGTAACTTAACTCTCTTCATCCCAAATCGTGGCAAGTAATTTGGAGAACATACCACTCTTGATGGCTTTAACATTAGCATCACGCTAGTCACAGCTTGACTCCTTATTAAAAAACCCCCGCTTCTTCTTTAGCTGAAGCGGGGGTGGGAAATTGACCTCTAATTCTTCTGGTCTTTATTGGTACAGTATTGCTCTACCTGTACCTCCCGCTTCTTACGCCTAATTGTGGTTTTGCATTCAGCACATCAATGCTGATATTTCTAAAATCATAAATACTCTCTGTGATTTGCTGATATCGGCCACCATTACCCATAAACAAATACTCCACTCCCAAAGATGCTGATTCCAGACTGGCTCGGCAGTTGGTAGCACCTAAAGAAGTAGAGATGGGGAAAATGGATTTCACAGAAAATTTCACCTATTGAACATTCCTTTAAACATACTACACTTGTATTACTATCCTGTCTATACCTTGAAGGAGAAAAAGTCATGCATACAATCGCTCGCACCCCAACCACCGATATGGAAGTTACCAGCATCCGTTTAGAACGGGAACTTAAAGATAAACTGAAAGATATTGCTGGTAATCAAGGATATCAAGCTCTCATTCGCGATATCCTCTGGAATTATGTGCAGCAAAAATCAGGTGAGTGGAAACCGCGATTTTCAAAGACTGATATTCGAGCGAGCATAGCAGCCACAGCTCAACAAGAAGAACGTTGTGTACTAACAGGTCAAATCATTCAGCCACAACAACCGATGCTTTTAGGATTCACCAGAAATGGCGATATGGTACCTCTGAGTATCGAGAGTTTGGCCGGATAGCTTTTTATTATCGGAATGCAGCCTAGTTACTCATCCGGGCAAATAGGCTGCATTCATTGTGAAGCGGAATCTAAAATGATACCAGCGATATGATTTATCAACAATTATTTAAAGTTAATTATATAGTTATCAATTGTTATAAAAAAATTCATCTATTTATTGATAGAGCTTTCCCTCTTTAACTCATATTGATTTTGCTAACTGACAGAGCCACTGCTAGTGGCGAAAAATTCAGAAACTGTAAAGCCAAAAGGCTGATTAAACAATAGTTTCATCGACTTTCAGATATGTGCGAGCTCAGTGCAACTCAATGTCAAACAACACTTGAGTCACAGGGGGTTTCACATCACTTGACAGATACAAATCATCAGCATTATTAAATATAGGATTATCGACCATAGGAGTTAAGCAACAATACGTAGATATAGCACACTGCTGTTATGCAGAAGCTATCAAAATTATTGCTCAGGCTTTTCCTAAATCGTAATTATACTTAGAGCTAGATCGAATCAATTGGTTAGCTCGCTGAGTCATGAGTTTGAGAAAAAAATATAATTTTTTCCCCTAATTCTACTCAGTGATATCACTGAGTAGAAGGTTGACTTTTTGCCTCAATTCCAGAGAAATTACGGTTTATGTATAGTTACAGACAGGATATCCTATCTCAAAGTTAGTAAATTAACTTAACCCCAAGTCGTTAGAGCTTCTCTAACAAAGGGATTTTAGTATATCCTAGGTACTTTCATTACTTGTGTAAAAATTCGTTTAATATACCAAAAACTTGGTCATCTGAAATAGAAAAGGGCTATAACAGGTGAGAGAAAGTCTTTACAAAAGATTTGCAATTCGTCAGGGTGCACTAAAAAACTAAGGGTGAAGAATTAAGCCAAGAGGTTGGGTGCAAAACATGGGGTCGTTATCCAAGAGCGTGCCAGGAATGAAAAAGCGTTTATCATCGCCGCCACAGTGCCCAGATGACGTAGATCGACTACAATCATACCCAGTCAAGCTGATGCAGCATCCACAAGAAACAACCTACCAGTTGTCAGAACAAATTAATCAAATTGTCGCTACCACACCAGCGACGGTTTTAATGCTGCAAGAATTGTCCAAGTTGCTTGGAGTGGCTTTTCAGGTAGATTGTTGCTTGATTACAGTGATGAGCGAGGTATCCAGTGAAGTAACTAGTAGTAATTGGTGCCATGAGGAATATTTAGGTTTGCCGCAATCAAACGAAGTATTTTCGATGGAACAATTGCTCATGGAACTCAATGTAGTTCAATGTGCGGCTGAACCATTAAATATTGAGGATATTTCGACAATTCAACAAAGTCTCGAACTTGGTTGCCAATCTTTGCCACTTCCAATTAAAGCTGTTTTGGCAATTCCTACCCGCTTTCAGGGGAAAAACAACGGGATAATTAGCCTGATTAAGTTTCAATCTCATGATTGGACTAAGTCAGAACAGCAATTACTCAAAAGTATAGAGTCCGTTTGCGCGATCGCTTTTTCACAAGTAGCCCAAGCACAACTAATAGCGGCTCAACAGCAGCATGTACAGCAGAGTCACCAACACCAAAACTTAATTAGGCAATTAACTATACTTAGTCGCAGCAACTTGGAGTTAAATCAAATGCTCCAGTTGGCGATCGCTTCTACTGCTGAATCTCTCCAAGCAGATAGGGGTTTGTTTATTACATTAAAATATACAGATCCTTTATTTAGAACTCGGTCTAAAAAGCAAATTCCCAATGCCAAAGCTACTGTAATCAGACAATGGACTCGGGATAGCCAAAATGTGTCTAATACTACATTAGATACCTTACAAGACCAATCTTTTGCTATTTCCGACTGTGGTTTGTGCCAGCGCGTATTCATCGACTTCGGCAAACCAGTAGTGATTGATGACTATACAGAACAAACAGAGATTTTGGCAGTCGCGCCATTGTTTGCTGTAGAGCAGTTTCCCGCAGTGCTGTTAATGCCATTAGAAAGCCAAGGCAAAATTTTAGGCTTTTTAGTTCTACAACAAACTGTAGCTCGTAATTGGCAATCATCTGAGTTAAATCTGGTAGAAATGGTATGTGCTCAAGTCAGCAACGCCATTATTCAGTCACAGACATTGCGACAAGTGCAAAATTTGGTGGATGAGCGTACAGCCAAATTACAAAGTAGCTTAGAACTACAAGCCAAATTGCACGAAAGAACTAGGCAATATGTAGAGCAATTGCGAGAACTCAATGAACTCAAAGATGAATTTTTGAGCAATATGAGCGATCGCTTACGCTATCCGCTGACAAATATGCTGATGTCAATTCGCAATTTACGTCTGCCAAGCATTACACCAGAGCGTCAAAATAGATATTTCGATATTTTAGAGCAGGAATGTACTAAAGAAATTAATCTCATTAATGACTTACTGACATTGCAAAAGCTAGAGTCGCAACAAGCAACGCCGCAATTTGAAAGTATTGATTTAAATAGACGCATTCAAGATTTAGCCGCCTCTTTTGCCACAAAACTGGCAGATAAAGGATTAAGCATTAACCTAGATTTACCAGAGAAGTCATTAAAACTACAAACTGAAATTGAAAGTTTTGACCGCATCTTGCAAGAGTTATTAACTAATGCTTGTAAATATTCAGAGTCTGAAACCATTGTTGATTTAGAAGCCACTCACCAAGTTAATCAATTGGTGGATCAAGTTATTATTAAGGTGACTAATATCGGCCGCGGGATTTCTGAGCAAGAAGCGACTTATATCTTCGACAAATTCCGTCGCGGTAAAGGACGCTGGACTCCTGGGACTGGTTTGGGTTTGGCTCTCGCCAAGTCCCTAGTGCAGCATTTAAATGGGACAATTAGCGTTGAGAGTACGCAAATTGCAGATTCCGATCTGAGTAAAATTTGCTTTACCTTTACGTTGCCCCAGTTTTCTGACGAAAGCAAAACATATTCGGAAAGTGACTGAACAACCTAACACGACAGTCGGCGTTAACTTCAACGCCGCTAGTGACGAAACCAACCAAGAACCTAATTTGGCTGTGAGTACAGGTGTTGAACCATCTGTAGATATCCAAATTGAAAAAATCGCCGAACGACAACGACAAATCACCGCCAACATCCAGATACCCCAACCAATCGAAAAAATCTGGAAAGTGCTCACAGATTATGAAGCCTTAGTTGACTTCATTCCCAACCTGGCGAAAAGCCGAAGATTGGAGCATCCAGATGGTGGGATTCGCCTAGAACAAGTAGGTTCGCAGCGCTTACTCAACTTCAACTTTTGTGCGCGTGTCGTTCTGGACTTGGAAGAATATTTCCCCAAAGAAATTAACTTCCGCATGGTAGAAGGAGATTTTAAAGGCTTTTCTGGGAGTTGGCGCTTAGAACCTTATCCCTGTGGTGATGTGATGGGTACCAATCTTTGCTACACAATTGAAGTTTGGCCGAAACTCACAATGCCAGTGACAATCATTGAGAATCGCCTCAGCAAGGATCTACAATCAAATCTTTTAGCTGTTTACCAACGAGTACAACAGTTAAGCAATTAAATATACTAAAAAATAAAAAACCTATCTTGATTCACATCATCATAAGATAGGTTTTCTATTTTAGCGGATGAACGAAAATCAACTTTTTCCAGTTGAATTTTCTTTTCAATACCCCCAGGGGAATTCGAATCCCCGTTACCTCCGTGAAAGGGAGGTGTCCTAGGCCTCTAGACGATGGGGGCGCATTAGGCGCTGTGGGCGCTTCGGACTCAGACCTTTTATAAATTAACTAATTTTTCAGATGCTGTCAACAGTTTTGGCAAAAAAATTTCTTTTAGTTAAGTTGGGGATTGGGGACTGGGGATTGGGGACTGGGGACTGGGGATTGGGGACTGGGGAGCAGAGGGGGCAGGGGAGAAATATCATTACCAATTACCTATGCCCCATGCCCTATGCCCAATCCCCCCTTCCCAATGCCCCTTTTTGGCAACCAATCAGAAATGGAGTAATATAAGAAACTAAGTATGAAAAAAAAATGGAATTTCTCAAGGGGAAAATGGTGCGATGTTGTACCCTTTAGAGGTAATATTTACTCTTCTTTACAAAAGATTTTGATATATATCTCTCAAAATCTACAACATGGAAGCATCTTTTGACATCACCTTACAGATGGTGACTGCGGTTTTTGCAGGTATTAGCGCCCAAGTGCTGGCTGCCTATCTTCGGCTGCCTAGCATTGTTTTGTTGCTGTTGTTGGGCATTTTTCTGGGGTCTGATGGGATTGGGCTGTTGCATCCCCATTTGCTAGGCACTGGGTTGGAAGTGATTGTGGCTCTAGCAACGGCAATAATTTTGTTTGAAGGGGGACTCAACCTAGATTTGCGCGAGTTGGGGAGAGTTTCAGTTAGCCTGCAATTGCTCGTTACCTTGGGAACGCTGGTCACGCTGCTGGGTGGTAGTATGGCAGCTCACTGGTTGGGTGAGTTTCCTTGGAGTATTGCCTTTCTCTACGCTTCGATTATCGTGGTGACAGGCCCAACGGTGATTAATCCCCTGCTAAAGCAAATTAATGTTGATCGCCAAGTCGCAACGCTTCTAGAAGGCGAAGGGGTATTAATTGACCCTGTGGGGGCTATTTTGGCTTTCGTGGTGCTGGATACGATTTTAAATGGCGATGTAGACCCCATTCATGCCATTACTGGGTTGCTGATGCGTCTGAGTATTGGGGGTGCAATTGGTGCAGCTGGTGGTTATTTGATGAGCTTGATTTTCAAACGCGCCAATTTTCTCTCCTTTGAACTGAAAAATTTGGTGGTGCTGGCGATACTTTGGGGGCTATTTACCTTAGCGCAAACCATCCGCAGTGAGTCGGGAGTCATGACTACGGTGGTGGCGGGTGCTGTATTTGCTAACTCATCAGTGCCAGAAGAAAGGTTTTTGCGACATTTCAAAGGTCAACTGACAATACTCAGCGTTTCTGTGCTGTTTATCTTACTCGCGGCTGACTTGTCTATTGCCAGTGTGTTTGCTTTGGGTTGGGGTAGTTTATTCACCGTTTTGGTACTGATGTTTGTTGTCAGACCAATTAATATTCTCTTGTGTACCTGGAATAGTGACCTCAATTGGCGGCAGAAATTGTTTTTAAGCTGGGTTGCACCAAGGGGAATTGTGGCAGCTTCCGTTGCTTCCTTATTTGCTATTTCTTTGACACAGAAGGGGATCAATGGTGGTGATGCTATTAAAGCCCTGGTTTTCTTGACAATTATCATGACAGTTGTCTGTCAAGGACTCACAGCCGGACAAATTGCTAAATGGCTGCAAATCACCTCAAAAGAAGCTACTGGGGCTGTAATTGTGGGCTGTAATCCTTTGAGTCTGTTAATTGCCCGCTTCTTCCAAGAACGGGGTGAGAATGTAGTGATGATTGATACAGACCCAGATTGCTTTGCCCAAGCAGAAGCCCAAAATTTGCGATTGATTGCTAGCAGTGCCCTAGATACTGCGGTTTTAGAAGAGGCAGGATTAGCCTCAATGGGTACTTTTTTAGCGATGACGAGTAATGGTGAGGTAAATTTTGTATTGGCACAACGGGCTGCTGAAGAGTTTAATCCGCCGCGTGTGTTAGCAGTATTTCCCCGCGATCCGCAAGCTAGTACTTCTGCCAGTAGTAAAGTGCATCAAGCTTTTGTTTCGGACTTGGCAATTAAAACTTGGAACGAATACTTAAATGATGGGCGGGTGAAGTTGGGAACAACTACACTTAATGAATTGGAATTTGCTAGTCAACAAGATCACATCCAAGAAAAGATTCGGACTGGAGTATTGATACCGTTGTTGGTAGAACGAGAGCAACGCTTACAGGTAATGCCAGTTAACCAAGAATGGGAAGTAGGCGATCGCATTATCTACCTTTTACATGACCCCAGACCAAATCTTTTAAAACGCTTATCTGGTGCAAGTCAATCTACTCCTCTAGCATTGGAGAAGTTACCAGAGGTGGAGGAAGTTCCCCTGGCAAAATTAGCTCAACTTTCTACTAGTGAAGCGTCTGGTGCTTGAAAAGCATCCTCAGCAGTTTCATCAGCAGAGATTTCTCGCTCTTGCCACAATAAAGCAGCTAAATGCACTATAGCCAGCAGTAGAGCGATGGGGGAAATAATATAGCTGTTTAAGGCGTAAAGGTGTTGCACAGTGATGGTACTAATTGCACCACCACCAGTGAGAATATCTCGCAACTCGCCACCAATCAAGGGAATGGCTTCGATGGTGCCTAGCTCAATACTAAAACGCCAGTATCCTTCCTGAGTCCAGTCTAGAAGCATAGCAGTCCAATCGAGAGCGATCGCACTTAAGGTAAACAAAATACCGCTAATCCACGCAGTTAGCCAACTCTTGCGGAATTGTCGCCCTAAAAACATCACGACCATTTGAATTAAGCCAACTCCAATCATGGCATTACCAGAGAGGTCATGGGTTTTGTGGAATAACCAACCGTAAGACACTACGGTATCAATCATTTTCAATGACCGATAAGCACCACCTGCGGTAGGTTCGTAATAGAAAGATAGTAAAACTCCAGTTGAGAGATGCATCACGCACAGTGTAAGCATCGCGACAGATAATATAGTCGCCAGTCGCCGCAAAATTCTATCTGACAAGGTGATTTGCATAGCTGACACCTCTTATGTAATAAAAATGTGTATTTTCATTACAGTTTAACTAAGAAAAATTAATTTATTTGTCTCTCTAGAGATATTTAAGCTAAATACTGTGCCCAAGTTTGTAAGATTTCTGGTGAGCCATACCAAATACCAGGGCTTCTCGGAGAATGTCTCACGCCTGCAAGCACAAGATTTTCAGCACCATCGAGATGGGCCGCTGCTATGGGTGTGATCCCATCTCCCCAAGTGTTACCTGTGCCACAGGTTAATTGATAACTGCTGTAAGCTAACCAACTACCAGGCCGCCTTTCTCCAAAAATAGTTTTACCCGCTACACAAACGTAACGAACATTTTGGTAAAAAGCTCCAGGGTAATTATTTTTGACAAAATCTAAATTCCAGCGTGTCCAACGCTCTTGGCTGATATGAGGTGTACCCAGGGTAATGAGCGTAGCAGTGAGTGGGTGAGCATTCCAGACAGAAGATTGGACTTCACCACGTCCCAAATAAGGCTTTTCTCCTAAATAAATTCGAGATAGCCAACCACCTGCTGAATGACCAATCAAATTGACTTGAGAAGCTTGATATTGCTGCAAAGTTTGTTTTACCGTGCGATCCAATATTTTCACAATTGGTGTCACAGATCTACCACCAAACAAGGCAATCCAGTCTCGCCGCCGTAATGGCACTGTCACTGTAGGAAAACCCAACTGCTGTAGAGATTGTTCTAGTTGGCGGTAGGCGATCGCACTTTCTAGATAGCCAGGTAAAATAACTGTAGGTAAAGCCATGAGTAATGATTGCAACAGTTACCAGATCTTAGCGAGCAACATCAGGATTTTTTCATGGTCGCGTCAGCAAGTGCCACTTTCCAGTAAAATGTTGAGTGATTGCACAAAAATTCAACTTCGCTGAAAAAAATGCCAATCTGGCTGTTTTAGTCCCAGGTTAGAAAGCTATGATTTTAAAAGGGACACATTTAAATATTTTGCTATAGAGCCGGAAGAAAAATTTAGAGCCTGAAAAATAATTTATTGATCTGCAACTGCAATTGAGCTGAGTGAACGAGAATAGTTATGTCTTACGTCTCCCTGTTAAAAAATCTACCGGAAATCTTAGGCCAACCAACTGGAATAGCAGCAATAGCTTCTGTTGGCATCCACGGTGCGATCGCCTTGATTGTGCCATTAGTACCTGTAGACTCCAATAAACCAAAAGAAACAGCATCATCAAAAACTGTTGGAGTCATGGAATTGAGCCAAGCTGACCAAAGTCGGCTACCGCAAATTCCAGGGCAAACACCCATTAATCCGCAATCTCCAGTTTTACTATCACAATCCCCAGTTACGCCGCTAAATCTGGATTCCCAATCGAGTTTACCACCTTTACCACCACCACCATCACCTAGCCAGTTTGTCATGCCACCGATCCCGTCATCGGCAGGTAATTACTCAATTGCGGCACTACCAAAAAGGCAGGCTGTACGCAATTATTCTCAAAGCAATTTCCGCTTTGATACCTCTGGTTTCAACGGCAATAACAAATTCGCTTCAGTTCCACGTTTTAATAACAGAGATATTACCTTAGGTGAAGCCAAGCCTTTACCTGTAAGCAGGTTGCCAGTATTACCAGAAGGTAGACTACCTGATGGCTTACCAAACTCGCCAGCACCGCTACCTGTAGACGGGAACCCAACTCCTATAGCTGATGTGGCAGCAAATCCTCAGCCTAGCAGTAATCCATCCCAATCTGGCGATAACCAACAGCTAATAGCTGCAGTTGGTAACACACCACAAGCTGGTGATAATTTACAAATATCTGAACAAGCCATACCCCAAGGGCAACTGGGATCTGTGCCCAATATATCTAATCAAGCACCTACACCTGGAACAGAACTAGCGATCGCGCAGATTAAATCTTACGAAACTCTCAGAGCCGCAGTTCAGAAACAATACCCAAATGCTGTAGAAAAAACTGTGATTCGTGACACAGTTACTACAGATAAATCTGACGTTCAAGGTGTTGTATTAGGGCGATTAGTAGTAGACCCTGATGGTAAAGTCTTAGATATTCAATTTGAAGGCCAGTCAGTCACCCCTGCTTTGCGCGTCGAAGCTATGGAGTACTTTAAGACACATCCACCAAAGGGAGATAAGCAAATTGCTCATTATCCCTTTAGCTTAGATTTTAAAAATAATAGCAACGCCGCTACAGGAGATAATCAAAAGCCTGCAACCGGATCTGCTGCTACTGTCAAACCTTTAAATCTGCCATTAGTTAATAACAATCAACCCACACCAGCAACAGGCACTACAGTTCAACCATTAAACCTGCCAGCTGTTAATAATAACCAACCCACATCTGCACCTGGTTCAGCTACTACAGTTAAACCATTAAACTTGCCAGATGTTAATAGCAATCAGCTCAAACCCATACCAGTAACCAATACCAAACCCTTAACACTGCCAACAGTTAACAACAACCAGCAGACACCTGCACCTGCAAGCATTGTTAAACCATCATCTAATTCATTAATTAATAAACTTCAGTCAGCACCAGGCGCTACTGTTAAACCATTAGCAGCACCAGCGCCTACACCAGCAACTATTGTTAAACCCTTAGCAGCACCAGTACCCACACCCGCAGCTACTACTCAACCTTTAGCAGCACCTGCTACTAACAGCAATCGGCCTACTGCTACTGTGGAATCTGGCAAAAAGCTAGTACAACAGTTGCGTGAATTGAGAGAAGAAAGAGAAACCTCTGATCAAGGCAAATAAAAAGTTAAGGGGTAAGGGAGAATGGGAAAAGGAAAAAACCTTTAATCCTTACCCTTTAACCTTTTCCCCAAATACAGCAGACGATTACCATCGCCAGCTTTCTGGGAATTGGAGACAAAAGCCAAAAATGAAAAACTCCACCCACAAGGGGATGGAGTTTTAGGGCATGGGGAATGGGGCATGGGGCATGGGTAAGAGTTCCCAATGCCCAATGACGGCAGTTGCTTTAAGCCGGGAAACCCGTCCAACGCACTGCCTCCCCAATGCCCCAAGTCGGCGGGCGGCTATCCCTCTCCACCCACAAGGGGATGGAGTTTCCCGCCGACTTCCAATGAATGTGGATTGTGAAGACGCTGTATCTAGCATCTTTACAATCCACATTTATTTGGGTTGAAAAAGAGGAAAATATTTGAATCTACCCTTTCCCCTTTGACCCTTTCACCATTACCCAATATTAAGGTGTAGCAGCAGATGAGGTACTTTGCCAACCTGTTTCCGCTTTCTGGAAGACGTAAGCAGCTACCTCTAAAATTTCTTGAGTGCTTAACTTGTTTTTAAAGGGAGGCATGGCATTTTTGCCATTCTGTACCTGGTGGATAATTGCTTGAATGGGGTCTTGGTCGTAATTTTCCAAATAACTTGATAATGCTTCTTTTTTCAAGGTTTTATGGCTAATTAAGATATTACCGCCCCCAATATGGCAAGAAGAACAATTAGCATCAAAGATTTTCGCGCCATCGGATGTTTCGGCAGCTAATGCTGGCAGAATGAATGTAAATCTAAATAATGCGATCGCCAACAGCAGGATAAATAAAAATATTCTCAAGAGATTCTCCTTGCAACAACCATTCGGCAACCTTAAAACTTTATCGAGTAAGTTTTCTATGGCTGCTTTCAGCCATAGAGATTACCAACTGATATGTGTACTCTACCTCATGAAGCGTTAGTTTCTGTAGCTGGTAAACTCTATGGGACAAATATGGATTTAATTATATATTTTTAAGATTTGGAGTTTAAGGGCTGCTCCCTTGTGAAAAATTCCAGTTCTCCACTTTGACAAGGTTTAATCAAAATTTAGCGGTGTCGAGCTGAGTAGATAGCACTCGACACCGCTATTGATATCTATATAAATTACTTCAAACTCAAAGTAAAGGAATGCCGATTCTGGGAAATATAACCTAATGTTCGCTTTACCTGAGTAGCCTGGTTACCCTAATATCATATTCAGTGCCTCTTGGATGCTCGCTTCTAGCCCTTTGGAATGCCATACCGTCAGCTTGTGCTTTTGAAGGAGCGTCGATTTCGTACCTTGTCGTCCCGCGTTGAAAGGTATTGTTTGCTAGATCAGCAAATTCTTTGATATCTACCAATACCTCGTATGTGTGATCCATTTCGGAACCTCCAAATGTGCATTCTACACGCTAATGGGGAACACTCTCAGTATATGAACATACAGAGGTACCAGAGAGCAAATTAATACAATTCTTGATTGAGTATTGATTGATTACTCACTAAAATTTAAGACTCATTAATTTATACAAATTAAGAAAAATATTGATAACACATCCATAATCTTTAAGGTTGCAAAGCTGTACACCCCCAATATGGTGAGGTTAAAAATTTTTCCTCATGATTTTGGGGTTGTAAAGACTCGATAAATCGCGTCTCTACAGGATTTAAACGTTAATCGATTTCTCTTATCGGAACAGTCTTGTGTCTACACCTATTTATGTCTTTGTTGGATTGTTTTTCAAACTGGTTTTACTTTTTCTGGAATTGGGAAATCTCATGCTGTAGTAATTCTTAGACAAGCCACTTATATGTAAACTTTATACCGAAAGCACGGGGATATACCCCAACTAGAACCCAGTCCTCAAGGCTGGGTTTTTGATGATCTCTTGTGATTGCTCAGTAGCAAAAAACCTAATGATAAATTCTCCGGAATGAGTAAATCTCATGTTGTAGTAATTCTCAGACAAGCAACTTATATGTAAACTTTATACCGAAAGCACGGGGATATACCCCAACTAGAACCCAGTCCTCAAGGCTGGGTTTTTGATGATCTCTTGTGATTGCTCAGTAATAAAAAACCCAGTGACAACTTCTCCGGAATGAGTAAATCTCATGTTGTAGTAATTCTCAGACAAGCAACTTATATGTAAACTTTATACCGAAAGCATGGGGATATACCCCAACTAGAACCCAGTCCTCAATGCTGGGTTTTTGATTATCTATTGTGATTGCTGAGTGATAAAAAACCCAGTGACAACTTCTCCGGAATGAGTAAATCTCATGTTGTAGTAATTCTCAGACAAGCAACTTATATGTAAACTTTATACCGAAAGCATGGGGATATACCCCAACTAGAACCCAGTCCTCAAGGCTGGGTTTTTGATTATCTCTTGTTATTGCTCAGTAATAAAAAATTCAGTGAAAACTTCTCCGGAATGAGTAAATCTCACGCTGTAGTAATTCTTAGACAAGCAACTTATATGTAAACTTTATACCGAAAGCATGGGGATATACCCCAACTAGAACCCAGTCCTCAAGGCTGGGTTTTTGATTATCTCTTGTTATTGCTCAGTAATAAAAAACCCCGGTGGCACTAACCGGGGTGAAAATGAGAAGTCCAAATAACTAACTGATACCGAATTCAAAAAATCTTAGCTAACACTCAAGCCTAGCAATACCAGAGTAGTAACAAGCAATGTAGCGAACACGCCTTGTATAACATATTTGCGCTGTTCCCAAATTGCAGGGTACTCAGCGTAGTACATCTGGGGTTCAGTTGCGTAGTTATTGAGAACGCCGTCTTCATTAACAGTTGTGTACATAGTTGTTTCTCTTAGTTGTTAACTTATGTAAATAAATCTAACAAATTTGTTACAAATAGTCAACACTGCTTGACAAATAATTGTAGATACTATCTATAAAATCAGCTTATCAATAAGGCAATGACAGGCGCAGCTACGCCTGTCATAGAAAGGAACAAGATTTTTGTGAGGTGTGATGTCTGTCTGAAAGGTTTCAAATTGGTATAACGAGCCAGGAAGCAACTTAACTGCTCAGAACTCAGCACTCAGCACTGTTCATTTAACTTCGCTGGCTTCAAACTTGGTAATCTTGCCTTTTTTGATAGCAACAACTACATCGTAGGTTGCACAATAAGCAATGGTGACATTATTGGCTTTGTTGTACAAGTTCACTACCATACCCGCACCACCTGGTTGTACTGCAATTGGCTCTAAGTCGCCAAAAAAGTAACGTCGCAAAGCGTCACCAGTACCAAACTGGCCCTTATTTTTGGCGAGGAATTCTATTTTTTGTTGAGCAGTTAACCCTGTAGCATCCTTTGCTTCTGCGGCTGAAGCTTGGACTAGTGAGGGATTAATAGCTTTGAGGGGAGCATCCCAAACTGTAAAACAACCGATTAAGGCAACACTTGTGAGCATGGTAGCGAGTTTCATTTTTGACTCCTAAACCTGGAATTTTCTGGAACAACCAAACTATCGCTGCTAGGGCTGAAGCTGAACTGAAACTCAACCATGATTTTGATGAATTTATCCCTTGAGAAATTTCAGTTAATTCTCAGCATTTTTTCAGAGAGTTATGGGATGTTAAACTCACAAGTAACTTACAGTATTTTTAAGCAAAGGCTGATTGTGTACAGTGGTGTTATTGTGACTAGAGTAAAAAGACGAAATCTTTTGCACCAAAGAATTCCAGGGAAAATATATCTCTGGTTAGCAATTCTCATCTTTGGTGCATCTAGTGCAATTACTCGTAAGCTCACAGAAATTGGTGCCCATAATTTGATAGGCGATCGCAATCCTATCTCACTGTGTAATGTTTTATTTGTTGGTAACCTTTGCGCTTTGATAGTCTTGATCGCTATCTACTGGCGACAGTGGAATAAAACAACTTTGCAGCAGCTATCGAAAACAGATTGGTTCAGTCTCACCGTTGTGGCTATTTTATCAGGAGCGCTGGCCCCTGGCTTAATTTTCCAAGCTCTAGCAATTACAGGAGTTAACAATGTAATTTTGATTGGGCGCTTGGAACCCCCGTTAACGCTAGCTTTATCAGTGTGGTTGTTGCGAGAACGGGTAAATAAATGGGAAATTATTGGTGCGATCGCAGCATTTGTTGGCGTTAGCCTCACGATTCTCCTTCAGCCTCCCAGTGTCCCCATGATGAGTATGGGGGTTTTTAATTTAGGATTAGGGGAAGTATTGGCAGCAATTGGATCTATCGCTGTAGCCGTTTCTACAATTATTGGTAAAAAATATCTCTCTCAAATACCGTTAGGAATTTATAGTATCTTTCGCACTGCTTTAGGAACTGTCATCTTTTTCCTCGTAGCTTTAACACTTTATGGTAAAGAGCATTTTATCGATGTGTTCTCACCATTTCTGTGGCAATGGATGTTAGTTTATGGTGCCGTTATTGTAGTGCTAGGCCAGTCATTTTGGCTCAAAGGTTTAAGAGATTCTACAGTATCTACAGCATCTTTAATCGGCTCATTTACACCAATTGTAGGTATCGTTGCTGCTTTTTTGATATTAAATGAAGCCCCAACAATGGCTCAATATATTGGTGGTAGCTTGATTTTAATAGGGATATTTCTGAGCCAAATTGGTAATTTGCGTCATAGTTCTCGCAGATTTGCTTCTAGAAAATTGAGTTCTACTCCAGCAGAACAAGAAGTAGAAACCCACATGGGATTTAAAGGAATATAATATTTTTTAATTCAGTAGTTAACGCTCTGCCTGGAAAATAGTGTTGACTGTTGAGCAGGCAAAAAGATTTTCACGCCTTCATGGTTGATTTATTATATAAATGTCTAGAGGGAAAATGAGCCTATAGGGCATTGAGTATTGGTATTTGTCAAAGCTCCCCTCAGGTATTTTGTTGTGTTTGTATGGTTTACTTGTATAGCAGTAGTAAATCATTTGTGAGAAACTACAAATGATCAAAGGTTAATGACTGACTAGACAAAACATTTCAAGATCAAAAATGGGAACTAGTAATTACCATATCTTGTCTGAGACAAGTATCTATCTCGCAGCCAATATAAATACACAAGCGTGTTGAAGCTAAATTTTTTTAATTTATTAAGATTGCTGTTCGTGAAATTAATATAAAACAAGGCTTTGGCTGTATGCCCACCTTAGAAGAGTGGTACCAACAGAATAAAGATGATGAAACGTAAATTTTGGAAAAGTTATCTGTTTGCTCTTTTAGTATGCCTACCTTTTGGGGCTGTCAGCACGAGCAAAATTTTCGCAGTAGAGCCAGTTTATCAAGTAGCGCAAGTAACAAATAGTTATAACCAATATATGAGGTTGGGCTACACAGAAACTAAGCGCAGAAACTATCGCAGAGCTTTGGGATATTTTCAGCAAGCAGCGCAACTACGTCCCGGAGATATATATGCTACTACGGCAATTAGAAATGTCACGGGATATATTCAAGGTCGCAAGACTTTGATTAGCTTCGTTCCGGGAAAACCTAGTAGATTAGGTTCAGGAGGAACAAGGGGAGCTTGCTTTCAGCATGGAGAAGTGGTGATTCCTTTAATACCAAGCGATAGAGACACTCAATACACCACACAAGAGCGTCCCACATTCTTCTTCTATATTCCTAAAGCTTCCAGAACAGTTAGAGAACTAGAATTTGTATTGCGGGAGGACGAGAATCTCGATCCTTTATATAAGGAGAATTTCAAAGCTTTTGATCAAGCTGGAATTGTTGGGATTACCCTCAAAGCTAATCAACCGCCTTTGAAACCTGGCAAAGAATATACTTGGGCCTTTTCGATGATTTGCGATCCCAATAGCCGCGATCGCGATTCTTATCAAGAAGGTAAAATCCAAGTTATGCAAGATGAGAACATTGCTGCACAGGTAAAAGAAACACCAACACCTCTAGATCGTGCAGTGCTCTATGCAACAGCTGGATTTTGGGAAAACGCCCTCAGTATTTTGGCTGATTTACGCCGCCAGAGTCCAAATGACCCGAAAATAAAGCAATATTGGTCAGATTTATTGAAATCCGTGAAGCTCGACGCAGTAGCAGATCAGCCTTTATTACCGCCTTGCTGCACTACTCAGCAGGGAACAATGGGTAATGGAGGAGTAGAGGGGACAAGGTGAGAAGGGGACTGGGGATTGGGGACTGGGGGATGAGGGGGATAAGGGGGATGAGGGAGATGAGGGAGATGAGGGGGACAAGGAGAAATCTCTATTACCCATTACCCATTACCCATTACCCATTACCCATTACCCATTACCCATTACCCATTACCCATTACCCATTACCCATTACCCCTTACCCCTTACCCATTACCTATTCCCTAAACCATAACCTCGCCATTTGCCTTGGGAGATGAGTAAAATATTGGATAATTTTTATCCAAAAAAATACTTAAATTTCCGCATTTATTTGTATCAATCAGGGGAAACTCCCAGGGCAATACTGATATGGTTCCAGCTCCTCGCCAACAATTATGGCAATTGAGGTTACTAAATTTATTAGCAATCTGTGGTGTATTTATCGCATGGATGGGTTCTGCACGCGCTCAAATTATCCCGGATGGGACATTAGGTGCAGAAAGTGCAACCCTTAAACCAAATGCTACAGTTCAGGGTTTACCTGCAACCTTGATTGAAGGTGGAGCAACTAGAGGTGTCAATTTATTTCAGAGTTTTTTGCAATTTAATGTTGGCGATAGTCAAAGAATATACTTTGCCAATCCTGCAGGTATTGAGAACATTTGGACTCGTGTCACAGGTAGCGATCGCTCCAACATATTTGGTACTTTGGGCGTAGATGGTAGAGCAAATCTGTTTTTACTCAATCCCAATGGTATTATTTTTGGGCCGAATGCTCGCTTAGATGTGGCGGGTTCTTTTCTGGCGACAACAGCCAATAGCTTTATCTTTGACAACGGCTTGAAGTTCAGCGCTACAAATCCAGAAGCCGCGCCACTACTGACTGTGAGCATTCGTCCAGGATTGCAATTTGGTGCGAATCAGTCTGCAAGTATTAGCAACACTGGTAATTTAACTACAGGGCAAGATTTAAGCTTGATTGCTGGTAATCTCGACTTACAAGGTAGGCTACAAGCAGGTAAAGATTTAACAATACAAGCACAAGATACTGTCAAACTGCGAGATACGGCGGTTAATCCTTTAATTGTGGCTGCGAGTGGAAATTTACTAGTACAAGGTAATCAGAATATTGATATTTTTGCCTTGAATCACCCTGATAGTGGCTTATTTGCTGCTGATGATTTGTTGCTGCGGAGTGCAAATACTGTGGGAGGGGATGCTCATTATTGGAGTGGGGGGAATTTTCGGATTGAGAAATTAGATAGTAGTCTAGGTAAGCTTTCCAGCCCTCAAGATCCGATTATCCGCGCTAGTGGAGATGTCAGTTTTGAGAGTTATGAAGGAGCATCCTTGCATATTTTTGCAGGAGGTTCCGTGAATATTGGCAGTATTTTGATTACAGGTGCAGACACAACCGCTCCCAAAAACTCTATTACAGAAGATGTGCCACTGTCAGAGACTTTGCCTGATGATACAAATTATGTCTATATTCAAGGCGCATCTGAACCAACATTAGATATTCGTGCTGGAACTACAGCTTTTGGTTTTCCTGGAATGATACCAGAACCAATTATAGGGCTAATTGGTCAAGTTAAAACTCATGCGCCTAGTACCAGTGCAGATATCAATATCGATAGCATTAGTAATGTCAATAAAACAGAAGTAGGAGAACCGATAAAAGGGCAAATTCTGTTAACTAATCAGTATTCACCTAATGAACTACCAGGAAATATTACCACAGGCCCAATTGATACTTTTGGTAATGTTACCATCGATTCTCGAGGTCATATCACAACTAATGGAACAATTGATATTTCTCGTGGCTGGGATAGTGGTAATAGTATTAATCTGATTAGTAATGGCAACATTATTACTAATGGAGATTTACTTTCTGATTTACTTGAGGATGTCGATGGCAATGGCGGGAATATTAGCCTAATAAGTAAAAATGGTTATATTGATACAACATTAGCAGATATCGTATCTGAAACTCATAATGGATTCGCTGGTGATGTAAATATTAAAGCACTAGGCGATATCTACCTTGGTAATATAACAGCTGCTAGCAATTCTGATGATGATACAAAATTTAGTAGTATCAGCATTAAATCTACTGATGGTTCTGTCTATTTAAATCAATCTAACTTAGATACTAGCAACAATGGCAATGGCTATGCAGGAGATGTAGCAATTACTGCCCGGCAGGAAGTTAAAATTGAAAATAATAGTAATATTGATAGTATTGGTGATTCTGGTATTATATATATTGGTAAATCAGAATATGCTAATTTCTCTCCTCATAATATTATAATTAATAACTCTCAAATAAATAGTGATAATCGCAATTTACAAGGTCAGTCTGGAGAGATAAATATTGAATCTCTTAATAATATTTTGATTACAGATAGCAAGATAGTAAGTGGTGCTACTGGTATAGATAGTACAGCTAATGCTAGCAGTATTTCAATTAAAAGTATTAGTTCTGTTTATTTAAGTGGCACCGAAGTATTTAATGATGTAATAACAGGTGGTACAGGAAATTCCGGGAAGTTCAGCATTGAGTCAGGATTAATATCTCTAGATAAAACTACTGTGCAATCTGGTAACAACGGCTCTGGAAAATCTGGAGATATAGATATTCATGGGAGTGAATCTATATCTTTGAATTCCGCTAAACTATTCACTGATAATAACGGGTCTGGAGTAGCAGGGTATATTAACCTGATTGCTGCTAACAATGTTGCTATTGATAATAGTAAGATTACTAGCGAAAGTAATTACAATAGCGATGCTGACCTATACTCTTCTATTAATATAGAAGCCACAGAAGGGTCAGTTTTTTTGAACCAGTCTAAGATAAGTACCACCAATTTTAGTTTAGGTTATGCAGGAGATATTAGTATTAATGCTCGTGATGATATTTCTATTGTCCAAAATTCTGCTGGGAGCGAGGAAGATAGCCAATATCGAGGCATATTTAGTAATGGTAATTTAGGAAATATTTATATTGGATGGATACCAAATAGCTCACTGATTCCGCAAAAAATAACTATAGACCAATCTTTTTTGAGTACTAGTAACAAAGTAGATAGCGATAATCAAGCAGCAATCTTTGCTAAAGATACAGGTGAGATCAGGATTCAGTCTCTGGGAGATGTAGTTTTTACTAGTAGTAATTTAGAAACTGTAACGAATGGTTCTGGTGCAGGTGGTAGCATTTATGTAGATGCTAAATCTGTATCTCTTGCTGATCAAAGTTCTCTATTAGCTAATACCCTAGGAACAGGAAAAGCAGGAAGTATCAATGTGAGAGCAGCAGGTGGTTCCCTCTCACTGTCTGAAAGTAGTATTAACACTGGTAGCAACGATTTAACTTTAAGTTCCTCTCACCAAAGTCAAGAAGGGGAGGGTGGTGGTGGTGATATTAATATTAGCGCTGCTAATTTGTTGCTCACAAAAAATGCTTATTTAAATGCTAGCACTTTTGGCTCAGGAAATAGTGGTAATTTCTCAATTGTAGTTGATAAAAATATTGATTTTACTAATAGTTCTATCTTAAATGCTAGAACTTATGGTACAGGACATGCTGGTAATATCAACATTAAAACTCAATATTTTAATTTTAATGAGGAATCGCTGATTCAGGCGGAAACTTTTGGTAGTGGTAATGCTGGGAATTTAGATATAACTGCTCAGTTTTTATCTTTTAGTAACACATCCAGAATTGATGCTCAAACTTTTGGTAGTGGTAATGCTGGGAATATTAATATTAACACTCAGTCTCTTGCCTTAACTGAGGGTTCAAGAATTAATGCTGACACTCGTTCTAGTGGTAAAGGTGGCAACATTAATATTAATCCTTGGAATGAACAAAACCAGGCTGCATCTTCTGTAAATATATCAGGATATGCACTGATAAATAAATTTTCCAGTGGATTATTTGTAAATACTGAAAGTACAGAAACTAATGCTGGTAATGGGGGCAATATTACTATTCATACTGGCAGATTAAGTATTAGCGATGGTGGAGTTTTAAGCGCCCCTTCTAAAAGTAGCGGTAACGGGGGAGATATCAAAGTTAATGTCAATAATCTGGAAATCACAGGCGGCGGACAAATTCTCACCAATGCCTATAGAAGTGGAGCAGCAGGTAATATCAAAATTAATGCCACAAATTATATTACCATTGCTGGTCAAGATTTTACATATCAGGAACGACTGAATCAACTGATAGCAGTCATCAGCAATATTAAAGATAATTATAATTTTGTACTGCCTGATAATGAGCAAGAAGCTAAACGCATTCTTGGTTCAATTAATCAATATAGTGGACTATTTGCCAATACAGAATCTGACTCTACAGGTCAAGGCGGTACAATCAACATTGACCCTGAGCAAGTGACAATTAAAGATAGTGGGAGAATTTCTGTAAATAGTCAAGGTTCAGGAGTAGCGGGTAGTATTAGTATTACAGCCGATCGCTTAACTCTTGATACCCAAGCACAGATTACGGCTGATACAAACAGCGGTCAAGGCGGTAGCATTACCCTCAACTTACAAGATTTACTGCTATTTCGCCGTCAAAGTTTTATTTCAACTACCGCAGGTAGACAAGGTGCGGGTGGTGATGGCGGTGCGATCGCAATTAAACTCAATTCTAATAACGGCTTTATTGTCTCTCCATCTTCGGAAAATAATGATATTGCGGCAAATGCTTTCTCTGGTAGCGGTGGTACTATCGAAATCGACGCTAAAGGCGTGATTGGATTAGCAACCCTCACCCGACAAGAACTTGAGCAGAAGTTAGGAACCACAGATCCGGAAAAACTTGACTCACAATATCTGCAAACTAACGATATTACAGCGATTTCCCAAACTGACCCACAGTTAAACGGTGTCATCAGTATCAGTTCTCCAGATATTGACCCCAGCAAAGGAATTGTGTCTCTACCCACCAACGCCAGCGATCCTTCTCAGCAAATTGCTCAAAATTGTGGTGCTGGAGATGAAAAAACAGCTGGTCAATTTACTGATGTCGGACGTGGTGGTTTACCCCCAAAACCTGACGAATTACTTAGCGCTAATACTGTTTGGGAAGATATTCGCCTTACGGCTAATAGCTTGCATACAGGAGGTTCCAGCTATAGTACAGGTGTCAATCCACCACAGCAAAAAGCTGTATTAGTTATGCCCGCTACTGGGTGGGTATTTAACGATAAAGGTGATGTGACCCTAGTTTCTCAGACACCCAAAACTGCGGCTTCTTGGTTAAATTCTTCTAGCTGTGCGGTGAAGAAGTGAAATATGATTTTTTCACGCAGAGACGCAAAGACGCAAAGAGTAGAGTGTAAAAGATGTAGAATTGCTCTGACTGGAAATTATAAAATGCGATCGCTAAGAGCAGTGTTCTGTGATGAATCAAATTAACCTCTGGACTTCTGCTGACCATGCTTTGAGATATCTATCTCAAGCAGATGCAATACCCCATCGTACTGAGGGTGAAGCAGTTTTGTTAGAACAAGTTCCTAAGACTGTGAAGCGTATTCTTGATTTAGGGACTGGAGATGGTCGCTTATTAGCATTACTGAAAATCGACCGTCCCCAGGCGCAGAGTGTTGCGGTTGATTTTTCTGCAACGATGTTAGAAGCGGTCAAAAATCGGTTTGCTGGGGATACAACAGTACAGGTAATATCCCATAACTTAGATTATCCCTTGCCAGAATTAGGTTATTTTGATGCCATAGTTTCCAGCTTTGCCATTCACCATGTAACTCACGATCGCAAACGTTCTCTATATACAGAAATTTTTCAGATATTGGAACCTGGCGGGATTTTCTGCAATTTAGAACATGTTGCCTCACCCACGCAAGCATTGCACGAACATTTTTTACACTCCATCGGTTTCACTGTAGAAACTGAAGACCCATCAAATAAACTTTTAGACGTAGAAACTCAACTAAATTGGCTGCGAAATCTCGGATTTACAGATGTAGATTGCTACTGGAAATGGCTAGAACTCGCCCTATTGATTGGCAAAAAACCGCAATCAATTTAAATTTTGAGTGTACGATGTGAAATTATAAGCGCGATAAAAAAGCGATCGCTATGGTTGTCACAACAGCGAAGTGGACAATAGATGAGTACCATCGCATGATTGCAGCTGGTATCTTAGATGATCGGCGTGTGGAACTATTAAAGGGAGAGATTATAGAGATGTCACCGGAAGGCGAACCCCATGCTTATTTCAGTACCGAAGCTGGGGAATATCTCTCTCGGATATTGGGGGAACGCGCTACAATTCGTCCAGCTAAACCAATTACGCTTTTGAATAACTCTGAACCTGAACCAGATATTGCGATCGTGCAACGTTTAGGACGAGAATATGTCAATCATCATCCTTACCCAGAAAATATTTTTTGGCTAATTGAATACTCCGATTCCACTTTAGAAAAAGATTTGGAAATTAAAAGCAAAGTCTACGCCGAAGCTGAAATTCCTGAATACTGGGTAGTTAACCTCAGAAAAAGACAGCTAATAGTCTTTCGAGATCCTCAAGATGGAGAGTACGCTTCCAAGTCCACATTAACAGGCGGGACGATTTATCCAATAGCATTTCCAGATATAGCTGTTGCAGTAGATTGTATTGTTAGCACTTAATATCAATTCCCGTTCTGTAAAATGTAGGGTGTGTTGTCGCATAGCGCAACGCACCACCAACAATTCAAAGTAGGTTTTTAATTTTGAATTGATATATAGTGCTTCCCATATTCGTGAAGTACAGGAATAAAAAATTAACCGCAGATGGAAGAGGATAAACGCAGATAAACGCAGATAACTTTTTATGGTATTCTTACATCCGCTTACAGATTTTATTGACTCTCATTATGCAGCCGATAACGCATCAGCCGAATATTACTATGAAGGATATTGTCCGCAAAGTGGAAATTTGCTGAGACTACCTCGCACCCCTTTAATAGAAGCGATCGCTCACGGTTTAATGCAACAATTAGCCAGCGATGAGCGCTATTCTCTAGAAGGAAAAATGTATGGTGTGTTGCTGGTTGAACTCCCAACTGGCGAACAGCGAGTAATTAAGGCTTTCTCTGGATTGCTGCATAGTTGCAGTGTAGTTGAGGGTTGGGTTCCGCCAATTCCAGGGAGAGAAGAAGTAGCTGTAGATGAAGCTAGAACCTTGGCGCAATTGGAAGCTATTAAACAAGAACTGATGACTTTACAGCAAATTCCCCAAAGACAGCAATATGAAAGCTTATCTCGCGAGTTTGCACAACAGTTACAAGCTATGAACGATCGCCACCGCGATCGCAAACATCAACGCCAAGAAAAACGCCAGCTAATCTGCGAAACGCTGACAGGCGCAGCACTCGCTATCGCTTTAGAAGAACTGGACGAAGAAAGCCGTCAGCAGGGAATTGAGCGAAAATTACTCAAACGCCAGCAAAATGAAGTTTTACAGCCGCTAAAGCAGAGAATTACAGCCGCAGATACGCGAATACAGGAATTAAAACAACAGCGTCAGCAACTTTCCCGTCAATTGCAAGCACAGATGCACGCAGCTTACACCTTAATCAATTTTTATGGAAAATCGCGATCGCTACAACAATTAATGCCCACAGGATTACCCACAGGTACAGGTGACTGTTGCGCGCCTAAGTTATTGCAATATGCAGCCATGCATCGTCTTAAACCCTTAGCAATGGCAGAATTTTGGTGGGGTTGTGCGTCAACTGATGGCGAAAAAATTCCCGGAAAATTTTACCCAGCTTGTACAGAACGCTGTCAACCTTTGATGGGGTTTTTGCTGTCAGGATTTCCAGAAATAGGGGAAAAGCTAGCGATTATTTACGAAGATGAATGGTTAATTGCTCTTAACAAACCCGCCGGATTATTATCAGTTCCCGGACGTTATCTTGATACCCAAGACAGCGTTCTTAGTCGATTGCGAAATATATTACCTGATGGAATGTCACTCAACGCCGTACATCGACTGGATCGAGACACTTCTGGTATTTTATTGCTAGCACGCGATCAAAAAACTTATCGCCAACTCAGCATCCAATTTCAGCAACAGCAAATTCACAAGATTTATGAAGCCTTACTTTCTGAAATTGTGAATATTGACGCAGGTGTAATTGAATTACCACTGTGGGGAAATCCCAATCATCGTCCTTATCAACAAGTTAATTGGGAATATGGTAAACCCAGCATTACCCATTTTCAAGTAATAGCTAGAGAGGGAAAATATACTCGCATTGAATTTAAACCGCTAACAGGACGCACTCATCAATTAAGAGTTCATGCTGCTGATATTCAAGGACTTGGTAAGCCAATTTTAGGAGATCCGCTTTATGGGTTGAGTACAGATTTTAGTCGTTTATATCTCCATGCGCGAGAAATTTACTTTCAACATCCGCAGTTAAAAGAAACTCTGCATTTAAAGACGGAAATGCCGTTTTAATTCGTAATTCGTAATTCGTAATTTAGAAAATATTATGGAATCTATTAATCAGTAAATGTAGGGTGTGTTGTCGCGCAGCGCAACGCACCAATGGACGATGAAAGGCTCAAGGTGCGTTAGCCTACGGCATAACACACCCTACCTTGAATTTATATTTATTTATATACATTGAATTTTCGCGCTCTGCCAATTTCCTTAATTTTGCATAAAATATGACTCAGAAAATAGAAACGGAAAAATCAAGGATAGCAATTATGATTTTGGCTGCGGGTGCATCTACCCGGATGGGAACACCAAAACAGCTTTTATTGTATCAAGGACGTAGCTTGGTGCAATACATTACAGAAATTGCGATCGCTTCAGTTTGTGAACCTGTAGTTGTAGTGCTTGGGGCTAATGCAGAACAAATTCGTCCTCAAATTCATGAACTCCCCGTTACTATTGTTGAGAATTTAGATTGGGCTATGGGTATGGGTAGTTCTATTAAAGCTGGGATGGATTTCTTGCATAGTCTGAATCAAAAAATTACAGGCGTAGTGATTGTACTTTGCGATCAACCATTTCTCTCTCCAGAAATTATTAATCAACTGGTTGATGCATACCATGCAACACAAAAACAAATCATTGCTTGCGAATATGCAGAAACATTAGGCGTACCTGCTTTATTTAGTCACAATTTTTTTGCAGAACTCGCCAATTTACCAGGTAATTCCGGTGCAAAAAAAGTGATTCAGAATAATCTTAATCAAGTATTCTCTATTCCTTTTAACTTAGGCAATATCGATATTGATACACCCAGCGATTATGAAAAATTAAGTAATAGGGATAGGGGACTGGGGACTGGGGATGAGGTAGATGAGGAGGCAGGGGGAGAATAAATTACCAATGCCCAATGCCCAATGCCCCATGCCCTAAATTACACAACACATCGTCCCTTCTGGAGCCAGTGTTAACCCTATATTATAATCTTCAATTGCTTTTTCTTGATTACCTAATTCTTGATAGGTTTGACTGCGGCAAAAATAAAAGAAAGCTTTATCTGGATTAATAAATATAGCTTGTGTGTAATCTTCAATTGCACCGAGGCGATCGCCTAATTTCTGTTTGCGAAAATTACCTCTGGCTGTATATAATTCGGCGCTGTTGGGATGAATACAAAGAGCTATATTAAAATCCGCGATCGCTCCTTCTACATCTCCCTGGGAAAAATGATTGTAGGCTTGCTGAACATATAAGCTGACGGCTTTTGATTGTAAAGGCATTTCTACCTGCAATGGTGGAATTACCTCTGGTTGATTAAATGTTTGAGCGTTGTTATCCATTGGGCAGAAAATAAAAATAATATAAAATTTTTCCGACTTTACCTGTTTTTAGCGTACCCACAATTATTCTGTCTGTAACTAATGACAACTCCCAAAAAGGAGAAAATTAGTCTGTCTAGAAGCACCTTAAGTAATATCACTTAAAATCTCTCCATTTCCGGCAAAATACTAGTACTTGTACTGTAGATTTTCTAGAAATTGATTTTTATATTGTTGCCTAAGCAGTTTTTCGGATATATATAATAATTTTTGTATCATTAAAAACTTGTATACTTGTGGCTCATTAATCAGCTAATCCCCATATATAGAGCATTTTGTCGTCAAGATAGTCATTAATTATGAGTGTAAATTCCCATTAGGAAACACACAGAGCAGTGACAAATCTCACGAGTTTATGTACAACTTATATGCGTAATAGCTGAGTATTTTTTAAACCCTATGGATTGCTCAAAGGAAAATTCTACAAATGAAGACAGTTGATGAGTTGTTGTCAGAGCTGTGGAGTCTGAACGTAAAGCTGTGGACTGAGGATAATAGCCTACGCTATAGCAATAAGGAGACTCTTAGCCCTAATCTGTTAGCGCAACTGCGATCGCAAGAAGCAGAAATCCTAGCAGTCCTCAACCCATCTTTTAGTTATCTTGTGCGTTCGTCAGAAGGCTATACGTCATATAGTGCTTTATCTCACGGTCAGCAAGCTTTATGGTTCCTTTATCAAATGGCACCAGAAAGCGTTGCTTACAATATATTTCAAACGGTGCGGATTAAGTCTGATTTAGATATAGAAGCATGGCAAAGAGCATGGCAAAAAATTAGCGATCACTATGCTATTCTCCGCACTACCTATACTATTCGCAACGGTCAACCAGTCCAACAGATCCATGAGCAGAAAAAGGTTGATCTAGAAGTAATAGATGCTTTAGGTTGGAGTCAAGAAGATTTAAACACCCACATTTATCAACAAACAGATTGTCCTTTTCAGTTGCAATCTGGCCCGGTGTTGCGGGTAAGGCTATTTACCAATACATCACAGGGAAATGTGCAATTAATTGTTATGCACCAGATTGCAGGTGATATGTGGTCTTTAGATTTGTTGTTACAAGAATTTCAAGTTTTTTACGCTGCGGAAATTAACACTAAAGCCACATTTTCTCATAGTATTCCTGCTCTTAGCTACCAATATACAGACTATGTCAGTCGCTATTCCCAGAAGTTAGAAACTAGCCAAGAAAAACTTTGGGAATATTGGCAAAAACAACTAGAAGGAGAATTGCCGATTTTAGATTTACCTACTGATAAGCCTCGTCCGCCAGTGCAGAGTTATCAGGGAAATACGGCTATCTTCAAGTTAGATATAGAATTGATTGCACAACTGCAGCATCTGCAAAAATCTCAAAAAGTTCCACTTTATATAATTATGCAAGCAGCATTTTTTGTGCTGCTTTACCGTTATACAGGTCAAGAAGAAATTCTGCTAGGAACTACAATGACGGGTAGATCGGCTAGCAGAGAGTTTCATCAAATTATCGGTTATTTAAGTAACATAGCAGTCTTGCGAGGTTATCTTGCGCCGCAACTCACCTTCAGGGAATTACTCAGTCAATTAAATCAGATATTCTTAGGAGCGCTTAGACATCAAGACGTTCCTTTTTCTTTGTTGGTGGAAAAATTAAAAATTAAACGCGATCGCAGTCGCTTTCCTGTGGTTTCTGCCTGTTTTAGTTGGCATAAACATCGCCTCAAAAGTATGCCAGAGTTAGAAATGGAGATTTTGCCAGAGTTAGGTTCACAACGGGGGAGCGTATTTGACATTAACTGCAAGTTAACCCAAGTAAATCACGAATATTATCTAGTTTGGGAATATAGCAGTGACTTGTTTGATGCCAAAGCCATTGCCAAAATGCAAAGTCATTACCAAACTTTACTCGAGGGAATTGTTAGCAATCCAGACCAAACTGTAGGAAAATTACCTCTGTTAACAACAGCAGAACGCCATCAGCTATTAGTAGAGTGGAACAACACATCCACAGAATATCCCCAAAAGAGCATTCATCAGCTATTCACAGAGCAAGTAGAACTGACACCAGATGCAGTGGCGTTGGTATTTGCAGAACAAAAACTCACCTATCAAGAATTAAATCAAAAAGCTAATCAACTAGCGCACTACTTGCAATCTCTAGGTGTAGGGAAAGAAGTATTGGTAGGAATTTGTGTAGAACGTTCCCTAGAAATGATTATCGGACTGTTAGGGATTCTCAAAGCTGGTGGTGTTTACGTACCTCTAGATTCCACATCTCCCCAAGAGCATATAGAGTATATCTTTGCAGAAACACAAATATCAATATTACTAACCCAAACACACTTACGGGAATCACTGCCTGTTAATGCAAGACATACAATTTGTTTGGATGGAGACTGGAATTTCATTGCTGAACATAGCCAAGAAAACCCCTCGGTACCAGTTACATCGGCAAACTTAGCATATTTGATGTACACCTTCACTGACGAGGAACCTAAAGGTGTCAGTATCATCCATCGTGGCGTAGTACGTTTGCTCAAAAATAATAACTATGCCAACTTCAGCCGAGAAGATGTTTTTGTGCAATTAGCTCCTATCTCTTTTGATGCGGCTACACTAGAAATTTGGGGTAGTTTACTCAATGGAGCAGCTTTAATTATTCTTCCTCCTGACAAATCTGAATTATCAGATTTAGCACAAGCAATTCGAGAGCATCAGGTAACAATTTTGTGGCTATCATCGGGGTTATTTGACTCAATGGTGAATGAGCAAATAGCAGACTTAAAACAGATAAAGCAAATATTAACAGGAGGTGATATTTTATCTGTTTACCATGTTAAAAAATTGCTGCAAGAAGCTCCAAAATTAAAGCTAATTAATGCTTATGGTCCAACAGAAAATACCACGTTTACCTGCTGTTACCACATACCAGAAATATCTCATATTGATCAGGCTATTCCCATTGGTCGCCCTATTGCTAATACACAAGTTTATATACTTGATAAAGAATTACAGCCTTTACCTGTGGGGATACCAGGTGAACTCTACATTGGTGGTGATGGCCTAGCGCAGGGTTACTTCCAGCAACCAGATTTGACTGCAAAGGCTTTTATCGCTAATCCCTTTCAGCCAGAAACATGTTTGTACAAAACAGGCGACCTCGCCCGTTATCTTTCAGATGGCAATATTGAGTTTATGGGAAAAATTAATAAGCAAGTGAAAATTCGTGGTTTACGGATTGAATTAGAAGAAATCGAAACTGCGTTGAGTCAGCATCCTAAGGTACAGCAAGCAGTAGTCACAATTAACAACAACGAATCAGGTAATCCCTATTTAGTTGCTTATATTGTTCCAGAGCCACATCCCAAGAAAGCAACAACCTCTAATTTAAAATCTACAGCACTGCGTAGCTTTTTACAGCAGCAATTACCAGAGTACATGGTGCCAACAACCTATGTGATTCTCAAGCAGATTCCTCTGACCAGCGAGGGTAAAGTCAACCGTCAGGCGTTACCCGAACCACATCTTTATTTAGTGGAATTAGAAAATAAATTTGTCCCACCACGTACGCCTACGGAAGCTGTGATTGCAGATATCATCGCCACAGTTCTGAACTTAGAAGAGATTGGCATTAACGATAACTTCTTTGCTTTAGGTGGAAATTCTTTATTAGCAATTCAGGTAATTTATCGGTTGCGACAAGCTTATCAATTAGACTTACCTCTGCGGTGTTTATTTGCAGCACCCACAGTAGCAGAACTGGAAAATTTTATTACTAATTATCGTCAAACAGAGTTAGGAGAAATAGTACCGACTATAGACCTAACCTCGCAACATCAAACCGAGTTTCCCCTCTCCTTTGCTCAAGCAAGGCTGTGGTTACTCGACCAAATGATTGGCAAAAGTGCTACTTACAATATCTCTTTTGCTACTAGAATTGTCGGTAATTTAGATATTAATGCTTTAGAGCGTAGCCTGTGCGAAATCGTGCAGCGTCACGCCAGCTTGCGAACTAACTTTCAGGTAGTCAAAGGTTTGAGCGTACAGGTAATTAATCCTACAGCCACTCTCACCTTACCTGTTGTCAACTTGCAGAGTTCGCCAGAACCAGAGAACGAAATTTACCGACTAGCCAAGATAGAAGCTCATATACCTTTTAACTTAGCTAGCGATTCCCTGATTCGTGTCAAACTGTTGCAATTGTCTCCTGACGAATATGTATTATTATTGACTACTCATACTATTGTGTGCGATCGCTGGTCAATCAGAATCCTCCAGCAAGAATTGTCTATTTTATATTCAGCTTTCTCTGCAGGTCAGCCTTCTCCCCTACCAGATTTACCCTTTCAATACGTAGACTATACTCTTTGGCAGTGGAAATCTCTAAGCACCAAAGTTTTACAACAACAAATTAACTACTGGAATCGGCAGTTATCTGGTGTAAAACCAGTACTTGAATTACCTACAGATAGACCAAGAAAACCCTTACAAAAAATCAAAGGTAGCAGTCTCAAGATTGAAATAGATCATCAACTGAGCCGACAATTAAAAATCCTCAGTCAGCAATCAGGTGTTACCCTATCTACAACTTTGTTAACAGTTTTGTCTGTCTTATTATTTCGCTACAGCGAGCAAAAAGATATTTTAATTGGTGCTCCTATTGCTAACCGCCACCAAGATACTGAATCTATCATCGGCTTTTTTGGCAACCTCTTAGTATTGCGAATACATATTAGAGAAAATCCTACATTTAGTGAACTTTTAACTCATGTACAGCAAGTAACATTAGCCGCTTATGCTCATCAAGATGTTCCCTTTGAGCAAATTATCAAAATTTTACAACCAGAAAGTTCTTTCAATCAAAATCCCTTAGTACAAGTGCTATACAAGTTAGAATCGAGTCCCTTCAGTTGGGAAATTCCTGGTTTGACTGTAACTCCCCTTGAAATAGAAAAAATGACTGCTAAGTTAGATTTAAGTCTATTAATGACGGAAACAGCCAGTGGAATTAAAGGCATTTGGGAGTACAATAACGACTTATTTGACTGCGAAACCATCATCCGTATGAGCGAACATTTTCAAACTTTGTTAGCTGCAATTGTGAACAATCCTCATCAGGCAATTAGACAGGTTCCGTTGTTATTAGTTAGTAATTCGTAATTCGTAGTTTAGATTAAATGGGAACAGTAAGCAGCTCTAGTACGACAACTGGTATATAAAGCGGATATTAACAATATCCCAAAAATTTAGTGTATGAAAAAATTCAGGAGCTGTTGATGCTGAAGCGAATAGTTGTTGGTATTTTACTTTTTTCGGGTGTAGCACAGGCTGCTCCTGTAAATAAAGTTGACTATCAACAGATGTATAGCAAGTGCTTGCAGTCCGCTGGTGTTACGAATAATAGCTCAGTGGATCAGTGTTCGCGCCAAACGTTTCAGGCTTCGGAGCAGGAAATTAATCAACTTTACAGTAAAATTTATAACCAAATTGCTTCTCAGCAGCCCCAAGATGCGAAACAGTTTGAACTTTCTCAAAACTTTTGGTTGAGCTATAGAGATAGTCATTGCAAGCTTGCTGGAGCTTATGTTGGGTCACCAATGTACTCATACTGTCCAATGCAGTTAAATATTTCACGGGTTGCTGAATTAAGAGAGTTTGCTGGAGAGTGATGGATACAGATACATTGATATTTTAAGTAAATATATTGAAACAGAAAATTCAAACAAGCAAAATTAAACCAAGATTTAAGTTCCTGGTAAATTCCGTAAATGCTCATCTAAATGAGTCCTATCTGCCAAAGAACGCAACAGCGGCCCGTGAGAGCTAAATTCTACAACACTCACCGAAGCAACCGGGCAACCAATACGATACCGGAAGCGTCCGACATCAATACCCAATAAGCTGCACAAGATAATTCTGATAGTTGCTTTGTGAGAAACGACTAAAACATTACCGCTTTGATAAAGATGCTTGATTTCTTCAATTACCTGGATAGCACGATGAGCTATAGTAATTGCCATTTCTCCACCAGTTGGCGCGTACCATGCGGGATCTGCTGACCAACGCAGATAATCATCGTGATATTCTTGGCTAATGACTTCTGGTGGTTTTCCTTCCCACTTACCATAATTAATTTCCTTTAAACCATCCCGCAGTTCTGGTTGGATATCTAATAATTCACAAAGAGGCGCTGCTGTCAACACAGTCCGCCGCATCGGACTAGAAAAAACTGCTCTCCAAGGGGTAGAACTATATGCAGCAGCAAAAGCCTTAGCCATTGCCAAACCTTCTGGCGTTAATTCAGAGTCTAGCGAACCGCAAAAAGCATTATTTCGGCTGCATTCCGTTTGTCCGTGACGGAGAAAATAAAGAGTTAAGCTCAAAATATTTTTCCTTTTTTGGCGTTTGGCGTTTAGTCTGATACCAAATCAAGTAATGTTGGCAACATATCACATCAATAATATTCTAGAGGGTAAGGCACTGCCCATCTGTGTCAACTTAATGCGAAACCCATAGCCTGGCTAGGAATGAATTCCTAGTCTCATAGAAAAAGTCATCTCAAGATGACTAAAGATGCCCAAAATTTTGATTCTACTTTAGTTTTCTTACAACATTAAGGGTTAAACCTTGAGCATTAAGGGTTAAAGTTTGAACATTAAGGGTTAAACCTTGAGCATTAAGGGTTAAAGTTTGAACATTAAGGGTTAAAGTTTGAGCATTAAGCCTTAAACCTTGAGCATTAAGGGTTAAAGTTTGAGCATTAAGGGTTAAACCTTGAGCATTAAGCCTTAAACCTTGAGCATTAAGCCTTAAACCTTGAGCATTAAGGGTTAAAGTTTAAGCGATCGCCTATGCAGGCAATGTTATTGTATACAGCAGATTGCAAGTTGGTGAGTTACAGATAATTGTAAGAGCAAGGCACTGCCCATTGGTGTCAACTTAACGCGAAACCCGCTTTGTAGCAAGGTTTTTGCCCTCACCCCCAACCCCTCTCCCACCGGGAGAGGGGAGCAAGAGATTTAATTCCCCTTCTCCCCCAGGAGAAGGGGTTAGGGGATGAGGGCGAAAGTTTTGTACAACGCCCGTCCTATATAGCTTTTAGCTTAAGTTGACACGTAGGGGCACTGTCGTGCCCCTACAATCTGTCGCATCCTTTTTTCAAATTGGTATTAAGTGTTCGGTGTTTCTTATTTCTCCCAGTCCCCAGTCCCCAGTCCCCAGTCCCCAATCCCCAATCCCCTCACCCCGTCGCCTGGGGAATCTGCTTTTGAATCCGAGTGTTTAACTCAGCCATCAGATTGTCTCCACTGCGTCGCGCTTCCCAAGGGCCAAAGAAACGACGACCAATATTCCATTGTCCTTGGATATAATCTTCATTTTCCGAGAGAGTGCCAATGTATTTAATTGGTGCAGGAGAGGTGATTAAATACCGCTTAGTAAAGCTAATACTACGCCCATTAACCTCACCACTGATTTGGGCTTCTCCTAAATAATTGTCATCCAAAATTGAGCCACTGAGAGCATTGCCACTTTGAACAAAGACTGCTTCAAAGCGGCTGGGCACTCCTTGTTGCCAGTACGTTCCTAGCCAAGTACCATTCAGGTCAGCCATGAGATTTTTCCAGTACTTATATTCCATTTAAGGGTATTCTCATGTCAGAGAACGTAAATATTACAACTTTGAAAGACTAGGGTAGCGATCGCTAAGTTAACTCTATCAATGAATGGGGCATGGGGCATTGGGCATTGGGCATTGGTAATTGGTAATTGGTAATTGGTAATGGAAATTTCTCCCCTGCTTCCTCTGCTCCCCCTGCCTCCTCATACCTTTCAAAGCGATCGCTAAAATAAATAGGATACAATGCCGCGATCGCATTTGCTTTTTATGACAACTCACACAATTTCCACGCCAGCAGTTGAGCCGTATCTGGATGGCAATTTTGCACCAGTGCGTCAAGAAATTACCACAGATAGCTTGCAAGTTATTGGTCAATTACCGCCAGAGTTAGCAGGGATGTTTGTCCGCAATGGCCCTAATCCCCAATGGCCGCCTATTGGTAAGTACCATTGGTTTGATGGTGATGGAATGTTACATGGTGTGCATATTAGCGAGGGTAAAGCTACTTATCGCAATCGCTATGTGCAAACTAGGGGATGGAAAATGGAAAACGAAGCGGGAAAGGCTATTTGGTCGGGGTTTATGGAACCACCCCAGATGGATAATCCCTATGGCCCTTATAAAAATACTGGTAATACTGCTTTAATTTGGCACGCGGGCAAGTTTTTGGCGCTGAATGAAGGTAGTGTACCTCACAGCATCACGCTACCTGAGTTAGACACAATTGGCGAGTATACCTATAACGGTAAGTTGGTTTCTGCTTTCACAGCTCATCCCAAGGTAGATCCAGTTACAGGCGAGATGATGTTTTTTGGCTACTCCGCCGCACCGCCATATCTGCAATACAGCAGAGTTTCCGCCGCCGGGGAGTTGTTAACAACAGTGCCCATTGAAATACCTGTGCCAGTGATGATGCATGATTTTGCCATTACTGAAAACTATACGATTTTCATGGATTTACCGCTAACATTCAGCGCTGAACGATTATATCGTGGGGAATCGATGCTGATGTTTGAGAGCGATCGCCCGAGTCGCTTTGGTGTTGTTCCACGTTCCGGCGACAATAGTAATATCCGATGGTTTGAAAGTTCTCCTTGCTACGTCTTCCACACCCTAAATGCTTATGAAGAAGGCGACGAAGTAATATTGATAGGTTGTCGTATGAGTTCTACTACTGTCTTAGTGGATACAGATAACCAAGCAGACCCAGATGGTAATATTCCCCGCTTGCATCAATGGCGGTTTAACCTCAAAACCGGAACTGTGCGCGAACAACAATTAGATGATGTGGCGGCGGAATTTCCCCGCGTCAACGAAAACTTATTAGGGCGACAAACCCGCTATGGCTACACTGGTAAGTTAGCGAATACTCCCTTACCTCTGTTTGAAGGCGTAATTAAATACGACTTCAGCAATGGGAAATCTCAAACTTATGAATTTGGTAAGGGACGCTATGGTGGTGAAGCTGTATTTGCACCACGTCCGGGAGCAACTACTGAAGATGATGGCTGGCTAATTACTTTTGTTTACGATGAAAGCTCAGAAACTTCTGAATTAATCGTAGTGAATGCTCAAGATATTACAGATAAACCTGTAGCACGGGTCATCATTCCTCAACGTGTACCTTATGGATTTCATGGTACTTGGATTTCTGAGGAAAATATAGCAGATTCAAAATAGGTGAGGTAGAGACTATTGAAAAGGCACAACAATGTTGTGCCTCTAACTTTTTGAATTAATCTTGATTAAATATCTAATTTTCTAAGAGATATACAGTATTGAAATTAATTTTAATGCGTCAATATTATTTATCTTCAATTACGAATTACAAATTACGAATTACGAATTATTATGTGGTTCCTGATTGCTTCTATTTAATTCTGCTTCTCGTAAATCTTCTATCATTTGTTGACTGTGTTGAAGATAAGCAACAAATAATAAAATTGAAAATGCCATAACAGCAAGACCTAACAAACCACCAGCAAAGGTATCATAAAGACCATGTAATACTGCTGCGATCGCAATGCCAATGGCAATAATCGCACCTTGGCGCGAAGGGTTAATTGCGGCTAATCCTAGAAAATAACCAGTAATTCCTGCCCAGATAGCATGAAATAAGGGAAGACAGACAAATCTAATCGTATTAGTTAAAACATAAGCGCTAATATCTATTTCACCTTGCACTAAACCAAAGGCATAAACTGCAGAGTAAACAACACCTTCAGAAATTGCAAATCCTAGTCCCGACATTGTGCCATAAAATGCGAATGTGAGCGGATCGCACAATTGACCACGACGTAAAAAGAAGATGTAAATTGGTAGTGCTTTACATACTTCTTCTAAAATACCTACACCTAAAATAAAGCCAATCAATCGGGGAATTAATCCCCAATCTGTAGCAGCATATAAAAAACTAAATAAAGGAAATTTTTGAATAAATAGTAAAAGTGGGATACCTACAAACACTGTAAAAGCAATGCATTTTAATATCTCTTGCCAAGAAAAATGCCTTGGTCTGATTAAATTTTGCAGAACAACTCCCCAAATTGAAGCGTAGTAGACACCTAACACCCAAGCAGTTTTTTCTAGTCCTACGTGCAACCCTGTGCGGTTGAAAATAAAGCTAACAGCTAAGGGAAATAAGCCGAAAAATAGTAGTAGTTTTACACTTGTGTGACCATACAAAGCTGGACTGAGTGCTTCGCGATAAGGAACAACCGCAGAAAAGCGAAAAGTCCGCAGCGTTTGGAAAAACTCTAGGGTATCGATGTGCTGGTAGAGAAAATCGGTGCTGAAGCGAGGTGAAGCAATGCTAGGTTTCGATGATATTTGATTATTAGTAATTGGCGATCGCACAACAGTGCTATCTGTTTTATTAGTTGTTGCTGTTGGCTGCAAAGCAAATTCTTGAGTCCAAGCGGGAATTTCACTACCTGCGGCGCGTCCATAAATTCTGACAGTTTTCGCAAAATCTGCATTCAGCAGTTTCAACTCTCGCTCAATCAACGTTACTGAAACTTGCTGATTGGGAATCCTTTGAGATTGCAGTAATATTTGCAAACAGCTATCCGCAAGATTAATTTTAGCAGTGATTCCTTGTGTTTGCAGTGCGCGGTTGACTAAGGTTGCGATCGCCTCTAAATTTCCCAGGCGGGCTAATTCTCTAGGATCTGACTGTTCCATATTGTTTCAGTAATATATTATTTATGCAGTCATAAAACATACATAACTTTTATACCGCCAGCATAGCCTAAAATTTTTAATGCCAAAATAATAACGAAAAATTAAGACGTGGGCTGACTCAAAATCAAGGTTTTTAACCTATGCAGGCGATTTACGGTTGATGATGAATTGTATTTTGTAGCCTTCAGCACCGATACGAAAACTATAATTAGCCTTGGGTGAAGTTTCTCAAAACTTTGGAACTTCAAGATTAAGCAATTAATAAGTTCTCTACCCCAGAACTCTTAGTTATTAAAAATTAGTGATAATAATAAAACTGTAGTAATTGGGGCTGAATCTTATTATGGTAGATATAAAAATATAGAAAAATATCATGTTTTTGTGATATCTTCGTTGGTTAATCAGCTTGCTTTTTAGCTACAATTACAAATTACAAATTATTAGCTAACATTTTCCGAATATCCTTCAACAGTAAAAATAAATGTAAAGGATCGGTAGGGCTTACTTCAAAATCAAAATGTTCATACCATCTCAACGCTTCATCATCTTGAGCATGAACTAACACAGCCCGAATACCTAAGATATCTGCTGCTGCATTGACACGTTTGAGGCAATCTTTTAATAAACCGCTTCCTATTCTGTGCCCTTGAAAATCTTTACTCACCGCCAACCGAGCTAACAATGCTACAGGTATAGGATATTTTGGCAATCCCTTGGTAATTCGAGGTGGCGCATCTTGATGAACAACAGAGGCTACAGTTAAAGTATAGTAACCAATTACAGTATTATCCAAACAGGCTACATAAGTTTTTGAACTATCAGACTGTTGATTTTGCAATGCATAATTAATTAAGAAATTATTTAAAGCTGGCTTTCCACAATCAAAGTTTTGAACATTATGGGAAGCAGATAACTTATCAATATATAAGTTGTTTAATGATGAGAAATTACTCAAATACGCTTGGCTCCGTTAATAAACGACGTAAACGAGGTTTTTCTGTTGATGGAGAGTCAAGTGCATCTTGAAAAGCTTGCCATTGCTCATCATCAAGCACAAAAAGCTTACGATTTGTTAAAGCCTCTTGAGCAGCAATTAAACCGTGTTCTAACAAGAACTCGCTAACATTTTTATGACTTGCCGCAGCAGCTTGCTGCAACATTTTTTTGACAATAGCACTAGTACGGATATCAATCCGTTCAGTTCTAGGCTCAAATAAGTTACTCATAATTTAGATTAGATATTACCTTTTACAGCTAAATTAGCATACACACATTGTCCTGACAAGAGGATAAATTTGCCTCAAGAAAATAGAAATTTAAAAAGCGCCCTCCCAATTGGGAGGGCGCTTTCAATTCACAGAGAAGCTATTACTTTCGTCTCAGAAATTAACCGTTAATTGCGGGAGCAGTTAGTGCAACAGGTGCTTGCTCGCCAGCAGCCAAGTCTAGAGGGAAGTTGTGAGCGTTACGCTCGTGCATTACTTCCATACCCAAGTTAGCGCGGTTGATGATATCAGCCCAGGTGTTAACTACACGACCTTGAGAGTCAATCACTGATTGGTTGAAGTTGAAACCGTTCAAGTTGAACGCCATTGTGCTTACGCCCAATGCGGTGAACCAGATACCGACTACTGGCCATGCAGCCAAGAAGAAGTGTAGAGAACGGCTGTTGTTGAAGGATGCGTATTGGAAGATTAAGCGACCAAAGTAACCGTGTGCAGCTACGATGTTGTAAGTTTCTTCCTCTTGACCGAACTTGTAACCGTAGTTTTGAGATTCGTTCTCGGTGGTTTCACGAACCAAGGAGGAGGTTACTAGAGAACCGTGCATTGCGGAGAACAAAGAACCACCGAATACACCAGCCACACCCAACATGTGGAAGGGGTGCATGAGGATGTTGTGTTCTGCTTGGAACACGATCATGAAGTTGAAGGTACCAGAGATACCCAAAGGCATACCATCAGAGAAGGAACCTTGACCAATGGGGTAGATCAAGAATACTGCTGTTGCTGCTGCTACTGGTGCAGAGAATGCTAGGCAGATCCAAGGACGCATACCCAAGCGGTAAGACAATTCCCACTCACGACCGAGGTAGCAGAATACGCCGATTAAGAAGTGGAATATTACCAATTGGTAAGGGCCGCCGTTGTACAACCACTCATCTAAGGAAGCTGCTTCCCAGATGGGGTAGAAGTGTAAACCGATAGCGTTGGAAGAAGGAACAACTGCACCAGAGACGATGTTGTTTCCGTAGATTAAGGAACCTGCAACAGGTTCACGGATACCATCGATGTCTACTGGAGGCGCTGCGATGAAGGCGATTACGAAGCAAGCGGTTGCAGCTAGTAGGGTTGGGATCATGAGGACACCGAACCAACCGATGTATAGACGGTTATTGGTGCTGGTTATCCATTCGCAGAAGCGATCCCATACGTTAGCGCTAGAGCGCTGTTGTAAGGTTGCTGTCATTGTTTTATGAATGCGGTTAGTGTTTTATGAATCAGACAGGTTTGTTTTTGTCTGTAAACTTACTTTACACTCATTTACAAAAGTTAATCAAGTACTAATTCTTGTAGAAAAGTAATACAAGTGATTAGTTTTACTTATATAGAGGTCAAAAATCTGACTCAAAAAGCAGGGAGTAAAATTCTCAAATTCCACAGCCATCAAGAGTTTCCATCTCTGGTTTACTATTGGTTAGCTATTTATTCCACAAATTCTGGTCGCGCTTTTTGGGTGGACTGCAACTTCGCTTCTAATGCTGTCCAATTTTCTTGCTCAATTAAATGAATCACTTCATCAAGCTGATGGCGATATTGTTGTAGTGAACTCAGCAATGCCTGCTGATTGAACTGTGCCATCATTACGCCCAACTCTGGATTTCCACCACCGACGCGGCTGGTATCGCGAAAACCGGAACTGGCTAAATTTTGCGCCAGTTGTAAAACTGCGGGGTCAGTTTCACCCAGACAAGCTGCAATTAGGGAAGCGCTGACCATTACAGGTAAATGAGAAATCCAGCTGACAGCGCGGTCATGTTGTTCTGGCTGACAATGGTAGATTTTAGACCCAAGCGATCGCACAATTTCTTCTACTACCGCAGTTGCTTGGGGTGGTGTGGTATTGGTTGGTGTCAGTACATAAGGGCGCTCAACAAATAAATGGCGTTGTGCGGCTTCAATACCGCTATCGGCTGTTCCCGCCATCGGGTGACCGCCCACAAAATTTTCCCACAGAGGCGCGATCGCATTCACAATGGGAGCTTTGACAGAACCAACATCAGTGATTATGGTAGCCGCAGACAGATGCTCAATTAACTGCTGAATTTGGGGAACAATAAGAGCTATAGGTGTACAAATAAATACAATGTCTGCCGTAGCAAAGAGACTCAGATCTACCGCGGCCCGATCAACGCTACCCAAAGCTATTGCCTTTTGACAGGTTGATTCACGCCGACTCACTCCTAAAACCTCATGACCTTGCGATCGCAAATCAAAGCCCAAAGATCCACCAATTAGCCCGAGTCCTAAAATCCCAATTTTCATTTTTGATTTTGTTAGTTTGTCTGTTCAATATTTTCTCCATTCTTTACTCACTATTAAAGTTGGCATTTCAGGGGTAGCATTTATGAATATAGAAGAATTACTGCAAAAGTACGCTGCTGGAGTGTTTGATTTTACTGGTGTTGACCTAGCGGAAGCTAACTTAAGTGGTGTCAAACTCAGTGGTATAAATCTTAGTAAAGCTAACTTGAGTGTAGTTAATTTAAGTGGTGCAAATCTCAGCCAAGCTAATTTGAGCAATGCTACCCTCAATGTGGCGAGATTAAGTGGTGTGAATCTCACCAGAGCGATTTTAAATAACGCCAATCTGAATGTTGCTAATTTAATTCGCGCCAACCTGAATCATGCTCAACTGAAAGCAGCCTCGTTAGTTCGGGCTGAATTAATTCGTGCAGACCTCAGTAGCGCCGACCTATCTGGAGCTAACCTCAAAAGCGCCGACCTCAGAGAAGCAACGCTACGCCAAGCAACTCTCCGTGGTGCCGATTTAAGTGAAGCTAGCTTTCGCGGGACTTGTTTTCGTGGAGCCAACTTAGAAATGGCTAATTTCCAGTCCAGTGATTTGGTGCGAGCAGATCTCAGTGGGGCAAATTTACGAGAAGCTGAACTCAAACAAGCAAATCTTAACCGTGCAAATCTCAGCGGCGCTGATTTAAGTGGTGCTAACCTACGTTGGGCGGATTTAAGCGGGGCTAACCTCAGTTGGGCAGATTTAAGCGGAGCGAAATTAAGTGGTGCCAACTTGATGGGAGCAGACTTTAGCAATGCTAATTTAACCAACACCAGCTTAGTACACGCCAATTTAACCCAGGCAAAATTAATCAAAGCGGAATGGATCGGAGCTGACTTAACAGGTGCAACATTAACCGGAGCCAAGCTTTATGCGACTTCCCGGTTTGGTTTAAAAACCGAAGGCATAATTTGTGAATGGGTTGACCTCTCCGCATCTGGCGATCGCTCCATTATCCAAAAGTTCAACTCTGAAGACCCAGGGGACTTTTTTAATGAAACTGCACCAACTATTCGGATTATCGTTGATGCAGCCTTAGAACATGAAGCTAACTTTGCCCTGGCTGGTGCTTACTACCAAATTTCTCGCCAATACCGCAGGCTGAAATTACCCCCAGCTACAGATATTGGTCGTCGCCGCACGGTGTTTACATTCCGAGTAGATAGGGACGAAGAATTATTACCGATTGCTTATATTGCGATTTTGCCATTTCAGGATGCGATCGCTACCCAAAAAAATATTGACAACCTGGTAGATATGATTAAAACCGAAGATCTATCTCAGCAGGGTCTAAACACATCCCATCGGGTGAGGCAATTAAGGGCTGCGATCGCGGAAGCTAAAAATGAGTCCCAGAAAATTAGAGAGATGCAAAAAATTCTGGAGTTAGCTGCAAAACTTAGCTTCTTCAAAACTCCCACGCAGACGATATTAACCAATTCCAGTGCCCAAACTTTAATTTTGTACGATCACCCCTATTTTGGTAAACGATTTATTAATCAGTCAGATGGCAGTGCTGCATTCTTTGATAAGATGTCCAATGAAACTGCCCAAAATATATTACCTGCATTAAATATGGTTATAGATTTTGTTAAAAGTTTTCATTACATTGAACACTGAAAATTATCAGTCAAATAACTATTGACTTTTAAACTGATAAATTTGTGGAGGATAAAAATGCGTGATACTTTTAATAAAATGATGGGACGGACTCGTTATGTTGTCTGTCGTCTATTTTTGCATTTAGGTGGGTCAGAAGTAGCACCTATTTTAGGGGTTTTCAATCGTGCAGCCAGAGAAGCGATCGATGCAGATGGAGACTTACAAGTTTTGGGAGAAGGCTTAGTAGAAATCTGCGAAACCCTTTTGCGCTATGATGAATACTGGCTTTCTGCGGCTAATGAAGGCGATGTATTTTGGAATGAAGGGGAAGCCGGAGATTATGTCAATGAACTATTTAGTGATTCAGCTTCCAGATACGGTGCTGACCTAGATTTAGGTTCTGATTCTGGATTCAATGACCCTTTATCCATACCTGTAACACGCAACATTATTGTGATGATTACAGTAGCTTTTACAGGAGAAGTCCCACAAATAGAAACAGACTTATCCAACGTTCAAGCATTAAAAGAAGGGTTAAAAGCCTTTATTAATTTGCACTACCAAAATAAACTCCAGGCAGTTCAAGTACACTTCTCTCCAGCACAATTAGGTGATGAACTCACTAACGATCAGCTGGTGCAATATTATCCAGAATTAATACCTTTGTAAGCATTTGGTGTTTGTCATTTGTTATTTGTCATTTGTCATTTGTTATTTGTTATTGGGTAAGGGGTAATGGGTAATGGTAATTCTCCCCTTATCTCCCTCATCTCCCTCATCCCCCTCATCTCCCTCATCTCCCCAATCCCCAATCCCAGGTTGGGTAGTCCCTACTTACAACCACTAGGGAGAAATTGTTAAGCTCAAAGATAGGATATTTAGCGCAATGATCATGAACATACTGCGTAGATTTACAGTCGTGGTATTAGCCATGAGTTTATGTTTGACCTCTGTTGCTTGCGGCAGTTCAAACGAAACTACACCACCAGCAAGGAACGTTAGCCAAACCTCTACGGCTACCAAACTGAGTGATGGGCAGTATCAAGTACAACAAGCCACCTATGATGATGGTACTGGTGAGTACACGCTGTTTTTAATTAACAGTAAACCACCTACATTTGTCACCGAGAATTTGCAAATGGCACGGCTGACGGATGAAGAAGTTAAAGAAGGTAAAAAAAGTTATCTGAAAGTGGAAAATGGCCAGCCCAGCCTCTACTTAACAGAAGACTTTAAAATTGAGTACGTTCATAACGTTACCCAACAACAAACTAATCCCCAAACAGGACGGCAAGAAACGGTTGTAGTCCGCCAAGAAAATAGTTTCTGGGCTCCTTTTGCTGGCGCGGTAGCTGGTAATATTGCAGGTCAGGCAATTGGTAGTCTCTTGTTTAGACCCCAGTACTATGTACCTCCTGTTTATCAACCCGGACAAGTTTTAACTGGCTATGGTGGATACGGTAACAGCTATGACCAAGCGGTTTCTAGCTACCGTAGTCGCTACAATGAACCACCCGCAGCTGTGAGAAATCGTACAGTTTTCCGTAGTACAGGCACAATTAGAAGAACATATCCTAGCGGCTCAACAGTACGCAGCACACCAAGCCGTACTACTACAAATAGCCGTCCTAGCGGTTCTGGTTTTGGTGGTAGTCAACTCAGACCTTCTAATAGTTCTAGATCTCCTAGAAGCAATCCTAGCGGTAGTAGTTTCGGTAGTGGCGGTCGTTCTCGTCGCGCGCCCTCTTTTGGTGGTAGACGGCGTTAATTTCACCGCTTCTCCCTGGCGAAAAGTTTAACCAAACTGAAGAAAAAAAAGACCCGCCCTTAGTGAAATTAAGGGCGGGTTTTTTTTCTTCACTGATACCAATTCTCTACAATTAGTCAAGATTCTGTTGGAGTTTCATAATTACGAATTACGAATTACAAATTACGAATTGGTATTATTTAGATGCTAATAGCTGTAATAAGTCTGAATGTGCCATGACAACACTGGGTTCAGTTTGGAGAGCAGCGTAATACTTTTTGGCAAAAGCACTACCTTCCTCGGACGGTACAATCAGATTACGGGTATGGGTAATCAGGTTTTGGACATCTTCCAGCGCTAGAGGTTCATCGGCTGCTAGCATTTCATCGATTTGTACAACCGTCTCAGAGATGCGATGTAACCAAGCAAATTGTTCATCACTAATCACCAGTCGTAGGAGTTCGTTACTAGTTACTCTTCCACGTACCTGTTCGTAAGCAATGCGTTCTGTCTCCAGCAAACAGGAGTGCAGAGTGAGGAGTTTGTTTCGCAAATTACGTAAAAATTGCTGTTGATTTATTCTTTGTAAAAGTGTGTTAGAAGTCAATTGAACCCATCCTCCCGTTACGATAATCTTCAATTGCTTGAATAATTTCAGCTTTAGTATTCATGACAAATGGGCCGTAGCGAACCACTGGTTCGTTGAGCGGTACACCAGCAATCAGCAGCACATCTAATGCTGAATTTGCGTTTGCGGGATTAGCAATCACCACTTCTTCACCATCCTGTGCAAACAATACCATTTGCCCATCTCCCGCACGCTCCTTCTCTGCACCAAACAACCCTTCGCCATCAAGTACATATGTAAAAGCATTGTATGCTTTTGGCATGGGTTGAATTGCGATCGCTCCTGGTTGAATTATGAAATGTAGATACATAATCGGAGTTTGGGTTTGGATGCTAGATTTCGCTCCTAGTGCTTCTCCGGCTATGACTTTGACACTCACCAAACCATCAGCTGTTTGAGCTTGGGGAATACGTTCTGCTGGAATTTCCTGATAGCGCGGCTTGATCATTTTGTCTCGCTGAGGTAAATTCACCCACAATTGCAACCCATGAATCCTGCCGCCATGACGCGCCAGTTCTTGTTCTGGCATTTCTGAATGCACAACGCCAGATCCGGCTGTCATCCATTGCACATCACCCGCATGAAGTTTGCCCGCGTTTCCTTGAGAATCTTTGTGTTCAAAGCAACCTGCCAAAATATAGGTGACTGTCTCAAAGCCTCTATGGGGATGATCTGGCGCTCCTTTAGCTGCACCAGGTTCGACATCAACCGGGCCAATTTCATCTAGGAGGAGAAAGGGGTCAAAATCACCAAAGGTAGCTTTAGGAAATGGCCGACGCACAAGCATTCCTTCACCCTCTAGGGTTTGTACGCTATTGATGATTCCTGCGACTGTTCGCATCGTTCCTATTTGAGTTGTCATTTATCTCCTCCTGGGGATGCTATGTTTCTGCTTTTCTATTGCCTTCGTCTGTACTCGCAGTCCATGAAACTATTTTCCATACCAACTCTTAGTCTGTAATTAATCAAATCAGCCATTTACGCCAGGTTGTGGCACAACCAAGTATGAAAATCTGTCTTTCCCATGACGGCAGTTGCTACAACGCGGGAAACCCGCGCAACGCACTGCCTCCCCTATGCCCCATGCCCCATGCCCTATGCCCATTTTAAAGTTAGATTTTATCTGGCTTTGTGAGTTTAAATCAGTTGCCGAAGTTTAGAGAATTGGTCTAACTTAGGTAATAAATTCTATGTTCACGCTAAAACCGAGTTTTCACATTTTTTACCTACGCTTACCCTCATTTTTTCTCTGTGCCTGTGTGGTTTTTTAGTAACTGCGTGAGGTAGAAATAATGTCTTTATAGCTCTTATATATGATTAGTCTTATATTAGCATAAGATTATATAAAAAGTCACATAGAGAACTTTCACTACTTAATATTCGGAAAACCGTCCATGTCATTAGCACACACCATTTTAGGACTGCTTGAGCAACAAGAAATGACAGGTTACGACCTGAAAAACACTTGTTTCGATCAATGTGTTGCTCACTTATGGCCCGCAGATCAGGCACAGATTTACAGAACCCTGGATAAATTAGTTGAGCAGGGTTGGACTACTTGTTGTGTTGAAATTCAGAGCGATCGCCCTAATCGCAAGGTATATTCTTTAACGGAAGAGGGAAAAGCCGAATTACTCAGGTGGCTGCAATGTCATCAGCCTGTACCAACAGTACGAGAACCGTTTCTAGTGCAATTATTTTTTGCTGCACAATTACCAAATCCAGCCATCATTAAATTGCTAGAACAGCAGCTAGCTGCACGCAGCAAAAAACTAGCTGACTGTAACAATATTCAACTACCAGAGCTAGAAGATTGTGCAAACCGTGAGCAAATTATGCAACGGCTGGTTCTAGACTTAGTAACTCAAAGAGAAAAAACTTATATAGATTGGCTAAAAACAGCTATTGAAGCCATTAAAAGTTCTTAATTAGAATATTTAGCCCACTTAGCTTTATCTTATTCATATTATTTTCTTCTTACTCTAATTTTCTCTAATACATCCAATAAGCAATAAAAATTCACACAAATTCTATTCCGATATATCGCGATATATTCCGATATATCGTATAGTAGAGAAAGTTGATTGGAAATTTATTTATGTTTAGACACTTTCGTTCCCGTTTTCCAGTACATGCATGGGCTGGAGCCAGTGATGATGACCTCAGCTTTGTCAGTTCTCACTTCCAGCATCGCAAGCATCACGATAGACATCACGAGCAGCACTTTGGCAATGAAATGTTTGGTGGTGCTTGGAAAGAAGAATACCGAACTCGTCGAGGTGATATTAAATTCATCCTGCTGGAATTGTTATCCGAGCATCCTAGTCATGGTTACGACCTGATTAAAGAGATGGAAAGCCGCTATGGAGGGTTTCGTAAACTCAGCCCTGGCTCAGTTTATCCCACACTCCAAATGCTCGAAGAAGGTGGGTATTTGCGGAGTTCTCAAGAAGGCGGTAAGCGAATTTATACAATTACCGATGAAGGTAGACAACTCTTAGCAGAACGTACCCAGCAGGAAACCTCAGACTCTCCCTGGGATGTCTTCAAAAGCTTTATGTCAGGTAAACCTCAGGAGTTTATCGAGCTGCGAAATGCCGCCACAGAACTAGCTGGTGCTGTGGTACAAGTTGCGCGCAGCGGTAATGTAGAGCGTATGAAGCGAGTACGCGAACTCTTAGAAAACGCCAAACGCGAAATTTACGCAATTTTAGCCGAAAAATAAGCGAAATTGGTCAAGGGTCAAAGGTCAAGGGTTAAGGGTCAAAAGGTAGTTTATTTCTCCCCCATTACCCATTACCCAATCCCCAATCCCCAGTCCCCAATCCCCACCCACTACGCCAACGCAACCGCAGCAGACTCCCAGCGTCCTACAGCCTTACCAATAACGCCTAATTCTTGCATTAAGCGGTCGAAAGCATCTGGTGTGAGAGATTGCGGCCCATCTGACATAGCTTTTTTCGGGTTGGGGTGAACCTCAATCATGAGAGAATCAGATCCAGCTGCGATCGCGGCCATTGCCATAGAAGGAACAAACTCCGACCAACCTGTACCATGACTGGGGTCAATCATAATTGGTAGGTGAGTTAGCTTCCGTAAAACTGGTACTACTGATAAATCTAGGGTATTGCGAGTATACTGGCGGTCAAAAGTACGAATTCCGCGTTCACATAAAACTACATTCGGATTTCCCGCCGCCAAAACATACTCAGCAGCCATTAACCAATCTTCAATAGTAGCTGCCATACCCCGCTTTAATAGCACAGGTTTTGATTGCGCTCCTACTTTTTTGAGTAGGGAAAAATTCTGCATATTTCTTGCGCCTACCTGGATCATATCCGCAACCTCTGCGATTTTATCCAGGTCAGCAGCGTCCATTACTTCTGTAATTACGCCTAAACCGCTAACTTCTCTAGCCTTTGCTAATAATTCCAAAGCACTCTCGCCGTGTCCTTGGAAAGCATAAGGTGAAGTGCGGGGTTTGTATGCACCACCGCGCAAAAATTTGGCTCCAGAGGCTTTCACGCGCTGGGCTGTCTCAATAATCATGTCTTCATTTTCTACGGAGCAGGGGCCAGCAACCACTACTACAGGGTGTTGTTCGCCAAACACCACTGGGCCATCAGGAGTGTTGACTACAACCTCAGAAGCTTCCCCATGACGATACTGACGACTAGCACGTTTATAGGGTAACTCTACCCGCAAAACTTGCTCAATCCAAGGGCTAACTTCCTGAATTTGCAAGGGGTCTAAGTCAACAGTCTCACCGACTAAACCAATAACTACTTTATGCTTACCAACAATTTTTTCTGGAGTCAGTCCCCAGCTAGTTAATTCATCGTTAATCCGATTAATTTCTGCTTCTGGGGAACCAACTTTCATTACCACAATCATGATTAAATTCCCTAATGACTTGAGTTGTCTGTTAACAAAATCTAGAGTGATTAAACTCAGTTTATAGAATTGATACAAATGCGGTGTAAACGATTCCTGTAAACAAAGATGTATGACAGCAGAATTTATATTTACTATAGATTCCTTATCTTTTCAGTGCTGTAATACATCCTACTTATATAGTTTTGTATAAACATACTCTTAGGGGCGTAACCTTTTGATATTTAACGGTTAAGCACAAAATCACAAAATATTTATCTAAAAAATATAGCGCTCAGTGGTTCTGTGGCTGAATATTGGGGTTAAAAAAAATCATAAATTTTTAATTAGTAATGTTGAAGTTACGTAATCTCAACTTCAACATCTACTATAAAATTTACCCAACATTACAGTTTGCTGATACCTGAGCGCTAAAATATCAAACCTTATTTTGCCGAGTTTCGCGCCAAACTGCCACCATACGTCCCCAATTGGTGCCGAACTCTCCAATACCCAGCCAACTGCCTACTCTGTCTTCATCCCAAGAGGCAGAGAGTACACCATAGGTTATCCCTAATACCCCTATACCAAACAATCCCATGTTGACCAATAACACAGCAATGGGAGGTAGTTTGATGTCGGTATAGATAGCCAGCAAATAGCTGACTATCAAAGTAGCAATTCCCAAAGCTGTAGGTATACCGCAAAACGCGGCTACTCGTCGAATCATCCGTTGGCTAACAACTTTTGGGATTGCCATTTCCTCTTTGTTAAAAGGTGGCTGCTTGCTTGTCTTTCCCTGAGATGCTTTTGGCTGTGCTGGTGGTTGACTCTTAGCTTTGGCTGGTTTTGGGTTCTTTTTGTTCGGTTCAAAAGGTAAGCGGCTACGTTCCGATTCTTCAGCAGACATAAGCGGTATCCTTAACCACGAATTCCCAGACGAGCAATTAAAGCTTGATATTTTTCCCGGCTTTCCGCTTGTACATAGGAAAGCAGACGCTTACGATGACCAATCAACTTTAACAATCCTCTGCGGGAAGAATGGTCTTTTTTATTTGCTTGCAAATGTTCGCTGAGGCGGTTGATGCGCTCAGTAAGCATCGCAATTTGGACATCGGCAGAGCCGGTATCGGTTTCGTGAACTTGATAGCTCGAAATGAGTTCTTGTTTGCGCTGTTGCGTCAGAGCCATGATCGATGTAATTTCTAGTTTTCTAAATTTATGCAGCAGTCTCTAATAATATCACAGCCCTCAAGCTGTGGGGTGAATCAACTTTACGGGAGAAGTGGTGAGTGGTGAGTGGTGAGTGCTGAGTAAGTTTTTTAACCAGACAGAGATAGTAGATTTTTAGTTGGAAGTCTTGAAGTCTGTTGTTTTGACGCAAAAAAATTTGGTATTTCTCTGTTCTTAAGATTGCAAAGGAATGACGCTAGCGCTTTTGGCTGTACTATCCCAAACTATCCAGCTACAAGAATTATCTACATCATCGGCATTATTTGTCACTTTAAAATACAGCTTCTCTTTATTCTTCGGTTCAATGGCGAAATCGGCATTTTGAGCATAAACTACTTTAAAACCTCTATCTCTTAAGCAATACATCGCCCATGCTTTCAAAGACTGCTTATAAGGTTCGTGGGGAATTGGCGGTTTGGTAATTGCTTCTTCAATGACTTTTAATACTTGCGTTGATATCATAAATTTGCTTGAGGGCTTTTAGTTCAAGAGTTTTTGTGGTAATGGGGAATGGGTAATGGGGAATGGGTAATGGGGAATGGGTAATGGGGAATGGGTAATGGGTAATGGGTAATGGGTATGAGTCTTTAGCTATCAATAAAGTTAGGACTTCCAGAAAATAAATTATCCAAATATAGTCCGAGAATATTTTTATTCTCCCCCTGCTCCCTGCTCCCTGCTCCCTGCTCCCTGCTCCCTGCCAAGAAAGCGATAGTATATTTTTTATTTGGAAGTCCCTCAAGGGATTGTGTTGCAATCAAGAAAGACAAAAATATTCCGTGGTGTTCACTAATATTTGCATAAGCTTTGAATGATGGGAGATATATATAAGAAAATCTTCCCATACTATCAGTACTCTAGTTATGCGTTGTCATTTTCACCGCTCCCTGAGTTACCGTCTACAAAGTCTGACGCTGGCTTCTTTGGTATTTTACCTGACGTTGCCCTTGGGAGGATTGTTAATTGAGCCATTGGGAGCTTCACAGGTATTAGCACAAGGTTCAGATGCGCGCAGAACTGAGGCTGATAAGCTACTCCAACGGGGTGAAGAACTGCTGGATAAATATCAATCGCAAGCAGCGTTACAAAGTTTTCAGCAGGCTTTGAAAATTTACCGTCAAATTCAGTATCGTCCAGGTGAAGGTAGGACGCTCAAAGGAATTGGCAATGTCTATTACGATTTGAATGATTTCAATCAAGCAATTAGCTATCAACAACAAGCTTTAGAAATCGCTCAAGCTACCAAAGATAGGGATTTAACGGCAAGAGCGCTGAATAATCTAGGAAATAATTATCGTGCTTTAGGGGATTTTACTCAAGCGATCGCATACTATGAAAAAGCATTGGTCATAGCCCGCCAAATTCAGGATTTGCATAGAGAAGCTAGCACGTTAGAAAATCTCGGCTATACCTACACTAATGTTAACCTTCCCAAGGCGATTGATTATTTAGAACAAGCTGTAGCAGCGCTACGCAAACAGCCTGGTAATTCTCCAGATACTCAGCGACTTCTACGCCAGCAGGAAACGGATATTTTGATTGCGCTGGCGAGGAATTATTATATTAGCGGTGTTTACAAGGGTGTAGTTGAGAGTCAAGTACCAGGCGCAGCTTTTGAGCAAGCGATCGCAACTTATCAACAAGCTAGCACAATTGCCAAACAAACAGGCGATCGCCGTCAACTTGCACAAGCACTGTTGGGGCTGGGTAATATGTACAATGCCAAGAGTAAGTACAAGGAAGCTGTAGAACCACTCCAGCAAGCGCTACAAATTTTCCAAACCGAGCAAAAATCTCCAATTAAATTGCGCGATACTTTATCTAAGTTGGGTGAAGTTTATAAAGGTTTGCGTCAACCAGAGTCAGCATTGAAATATTATCAGCAAGCTTTGGTGATTGCTAAATCAATCCCAGCTAGTTCTCCTTTAGAAATAGTAGAAAAAAATCAGGAGCAAGGATTATTGATCGCAAATATTGGCAATATTTACTCTGATACTGGTAAATATGACCAAGCTATCCAATCTTATCAAGATGCTTTAGAAATTTTACAATCATCTCTTAAGCAAGTTGAACAAATTACCGATACTTCTAAAAAGGTTGCGGTTGATTTAGCCAAGCAACAACTCAATCAAGGAATTAAATTTAGTTATGCCATGATGTGTTTGGCTTATAAAAATTTAGGACAATCTGCAGAATCTCAGCGAGCTTGTGCGGAAATTTCTCCTAATGTCAAATCTTTAACTGATAAAAATAAATCAAACCCTCCTAAAACTTCGCCAGAATTAGCAGCAGCGCTGCAAAAATTAAATGAGGCTCAAGCATTAGGTAAACCGGAAATGGAAGCTTTGGCTTTGGCGCAAATTGGTGATGCTTATGCCAAATTGCAAGAGAGCGATCGCGCTTGGGAATACTATCAACAAGCTATTACATTATCACAAGAATATCCCCAATTTCAACAATATATCTTTTTTAAAGTAGGAATATTTTACGAAAATCTGCAAAAATATGATTTAGCAATTAATTTTTACAGACAAGCTGCTTTATCTGCTAGAAAAGCTCAACAAAAATTTGATGAAGCACTGATGTTTAATCAGCTGGGTATCACCAGTTATGCGGCTGGGAAGTTACCGGAAGCGACTGTGGCTTTATATGAGTCCATCAAAGTCTATGAATCTATTCGCCTTGATTTAACAGATAAAAGTCAAATTTCAATTTTTGAAACCCAAGCTCAAACCTATAGCCTTTTACAAAGAGTTTTAATTGCTCAAAACAAAATTGATGAAGCTTTAGAAGTTGCTGAACGCAGTCGTGCTCGAGCATTTGTGAATTTATTAACTTCGCGTTTATCAACACAGTCGAGTAGTAAAATAACGGCTGAGATTCCCACAATTGCTAAAATTAAGCAGATTGCTCAAGCACAAAATGCCACAATTGTAGAATATTCTCTGTCAAATTCTCCGCAAAAAGGTAATAAAAAAGCATGGGATAATTCAGAAATATATATTTGGGTAGTTAAACCTAATGGTGAAATTGCTTTTAAATCAGTAAATTTTCAATCCCTCAATCAATCTCTGGTAGATATTGTCAATCAAAGCCGTAGATCTATAGGTGCAGGTGGCAGAGGAATTAAAATCGAACCTATCGGTGAACCTCTACAACAACAAAACTTACAAGAACTCTATCAAATTTTAATTGCACCTATTGCGTCTCATTTGCCAACTAACCCTAACGAACGGGTAATTTTTATTCCCCATAAATCGCTGTTTTTAGTTCCGTTTGCAGCACTACAAGACAAAAATAATCAATATTTAATTGAAAAACATACTATTCTCACCGCACCAGCAATTCAGGTATTAGAACTGACAAGAAAACAAAGACAAAAGCTGACAGGAAAAGATATATTAGTCATTGGTAATCCCACAATGCCAAAAGTAGGAGTTCCGCCTGTACAACTTGAACCATTATTAGGTGCGGAACAGGAAGCAAAAACAATTGCTAGTCTCCTCAACACCAAAGCGATTATCGGTGAGGATGCGACTAAAGCAGCTTTCACACAAAAACTATCCTCCGCCAAGGTGATTCACCTCGCCACACATGGCTTGTTAGATGATACTAGCAAAGGTATAGAAACTGGTATTGCCCTGGCACCTGCTGGTAGTGATGACGGTTTACTTACGCCAGCAGAAATTGTCAATTTACCCATCAACGCCGAATTAGTAGTTTTGAGTGCTTGTGACACTGGCAGAGGTACAATTACTGGTGATGGTGTGATTGGCTTATCTCGTTCGTTAATTACCGCCGGTGCTTCGAGTGTGATTGTCTCATTATGGTCAGTTCCTGATTCACCGACATCAGAATTAATGACTGAATTTTATCAACAATGGCAGCAACATCCCGATAAAGCCGTTGCATTGCGAACCGCTATGTTAAACGCCATGAAAAAGCATCCTCACCCCATAAATTGGGCAGCATTTACTTTAATTGGCGAGTCTAAATAAGGTAAATCTGAAATTAGGAAAGCTCTCTTTTGAAAAATTAATGTATCATTTTGAGACTAGGAATAGCACCGGGGTTTGATCAGATTTTATAAAAATGGCATATTCCCTCTGTGCCTTGTTCTTATATAATTCCTAGTAAATATTTTGTCACCCAAATAACTTCTTAAATTACCCTTGAGTATCGCGGAATTATACCTCAGGTACTTCCAGAAATTAAATTATTCATTTTTCTGAGCAAAGACCATAATTGTATTCTTCCTCCTCTGACTTGAAAGTGCTAAATACTGAGTAAAAATCCCGTTGAGACTTTCATCCTTGGTGGTGAAACTTGTTTCATTGGGACTGCTTCCCCTGCTTCCCCTACTTGCCAAAGCGATTGATTTTTCTTTTTATTGAGAAGTTATTCAGATAGGTGTATTGAGAAACTGCTAATTTTTTAGCAGATATATTCTGCAATTTACGCTTTAATTGTATTAACAGCTTGATAGTTGCTTCCTCAGGCAGAAGTGAAATTTTGCACAGAAGTGGTATTACTAGCAATATCAGAAATACTCAACTACATAAGGGTGTCAATCTTCAGTACAATTACACAAGATATGGTTTCGCATCCATAATCTACACTACTACAAAAGTAGTAAATATTTTAACTGTGTGAATTTAGCTAGTAATTTCTCTGAAGCGCTTGACACAGGTTGTAACAGTAGTAGAATCTACTCTTATCAAAAGAAAAATCAGGGCAAAGAGTTACGTACTTATGTGGATGCTATAAACTCCGCATACTGAACTTCTGCATCTATTTCGGATAACAGTGTTCCGGGTTAGTATTATGACTTAGCGATGCCTGATTGGATATCGAGAGTGAATTGTTGAAAGTTATGGACCAGAGTCCACAAGACGGTAGTATCAACCTCCTCTGAGCTGGCGACATAGTCTCCTAGCGCGGAGGAGACTATGAGATTAGGAGGAATCTATGCTGACACAAGAGATGCGCGATTCAATGATTGATGTCGCCGACTTAAACCAACTCAAATGGGATTTAAACCATTTACAACCGGTAGACGTTGGCGAATATATTTCCAAATTACCAACAAATCAAAGAGCGATCGCATTTCGTCTGCTCAATAAAGCACAAGCAATTGATGTATTTGAATATCTACCCACAGAGGTACAAGAAGAATTAATTAATTCTCTTCATGATGTACAAGTTGTCCAAATTGTAGAGGCGATGAGTCCCGATGAACGGGCAGAATTATTTGATGAATTACCAGCAGGAGTAATTAAGCGTTTATTACAAGAATTAAGTCCAGAACAAAGACAAGCCACAGCTACAATTCTTGGCTATTCCGAAGGTACAGCTGGGCGTGTGATGACAACAGAATATGTGCGGTTGCGGGAAGGATTAACTGTCGGTGAAGCCCTCAGCAAAATCCGTCGTCAGGACGAAGATAAAGAGACAATTTACTACGCTTACGTGACAGATGATAACCGGACATTGGTGAGAGTAGTTTCACTGCGGCAATTGTTATTTACTTTTCCTGATGTTTTGATTAGAGATATAGCTAGCGATCGCGTCATCAAAGTCAGAACGGAAACCCCCCAAGAAGAAGTCGCCCAAATCATGAAGCGATACGACTTAATCGCCATCCCGGTAGTTGACAGGGAAGATAGATTAGTCGGCATTATCACTATTGATGATGTGGTTGATATTTTGGAGGAAGAAGCCACAGAAGACATTCAAAAACTCGCCGGTGTTAGTGGTGATGAAGCAGCTTTGTCTTCCCCTCTACTTACCATCCGCAACCGCCTACCTTGGCTATTAGGAATTATGGGGCTTTATATTGGTGCAGCCAGTGCGATCGCGCCTTTCCAATCTATAATTGCTGCAGTACCAGTATTAGCGGTAATTATGCCCATCTTTTCTAATACTGGTGGGACTGTCGGTATTCAAGCCTTAACAGTCACCATCCGAGGCTTGGGTGTAGGCGAAGTCACACCTAAAGATACTCTAAAAATCCTCCGTAAAGAACTTATTGCTGGATTAGGTACAGCATTAGCTTTATGTCTGACGATGATTATGCTGTCGTTAATTTGGGCGCGTCCTCAAGAAAGATGGGTAGCTTTAGTTGCAGGGATGGTAATGGCAAGCAATACGATGGTAGCTGTAACATTAGGGACTTTACTCCCTATGGGTTTAAAGCGCTTAAAGCTAGATCCAGCCCTCGTCAGTGGCCCATTAGTCACCACAATGTTAGATACTATTGGCTTCCTCACCTTCCTCTCACTAATTTCTGTAGCATTGAACGTCTTACACTTACCGAGTTAAATCAAAGCAACTTTGGGGGTTGAACAACCCCTCTTTTTTTGCTTTGGTAATGGGTAATTGGTAATTGGTAATTGCTAATTGCTAATTTGTCATTCTCTCCTCATCCCCCTCATCTCCCTCATCCCCAGTCCCCAGTCCCCAATCCCCAGTCCCCAGTCCCCAGTCCCCAGTCCCCAATCCCCAATCCCCAATCCCCAATCCCCCTAGACATCTGGTATCATTACCTCTGCATTATGTAAATTAAAAGCTGTAGAGAATTACTAAGATTGTGTCTCTACATTGAAAATAAATAAATATTTATGCCTAGTACAACTTGGAACCGTCATCACATTCTTTCCCTAACAGACTTTTTACCGACTGAATACGACGCTGTTTTGCAAACTGCTGCTAGTTTCCAAGAAGTGCTATCAAGACGGACGAAGAAAGTGCCAACATTGCAGGGACACGTGGTGGCGAATTTATTTTTTGAACCCTCTACCCGCACTCGTAGTAGTTTTGAAATTGCTGCTAAACGTCTGAGTGCAGACACACTGAACTTTGCGGCTGCAACTTCTTCAATGACGAAGGGAGAAACAATTCTCGATACTGCGAAGACCTATTTGGCGATGGGTACTGATATTATGGTGATTCGCCATCGGGAAGCAGGCGTACCCAATGCGATCGCGCAGGAAATGGATCGTTTAGGTGTCAAAGTTAGTGTACTGAATGCTGGCGATGGTCAGCACGAGCATCCTTCCCAAGGACTACTAGACTTATTTACTATTTGTACTTTAATTGACCCCACTAATCCCCGGATCGAATTATTAAAAGGTAAAAAAATTGCGATCGTTGGCGATATTCTGCATTCTCGTGTAGCGCGATCGAATATTAGCAGTTTAACCGCTAGTGGTGCCGAGGTGCATTTAGCCGCACCACCCACCCTGCTACCAAAGTTATTTGCTGAGTATTTCGCGGAAGAAGCAACACAGGAATCAATATCTAATCGGCAATTATTTTTACATTGGCAGCTAGAACCTGCTTTACGTGATGCTGATTTTGTGATGACATTGCGTCTGCAAAAGGAACGCATGACGGCTCATTTGTTGCCCAGTTTACGAGAATATCACCAGTTATTTGGTATTACACGTGAGAAGCTGCGACTTTGTAAGCCAAATGTCAAAGTCTTGCATCCAGGCCCCGTCAATCGTGGTGTAGAGATTAGTTCTGACTTAATGGACGATCCAGAATTTAGCCTAATTCAAGCGCAAGTTACCAGTGGTGTGGCGGTGCGGATGGCATTGCTGTATTTAATTGGTAGTGGCAAAGTGTGATTAGTGGTTACCCCAAAACGCTGAGTAGGGGCTGAAGATAGGGGAAAGGGGAAAGGTTAACAAACCGATTCTCAACATGAAACTTTTCAGCCAGCCCTAGTACGACAAGGCAAAAGTAAAAAGTAAAAAGTAAAAAGAAAGAATACTTATACCACAAGCCTTTTAGAAATTACAGATGGTCTGTTTCTCTTACAAAGTTTGGCGGGACGGAAACCGACACCGCCAACTTTGCGCTATTTACGCCGACTTGCAATACTGCTCGGTTAAGGATTTTCAACTCGGAATTGGGTTTGGGGAAAAGGTTAAAGGGGAAGGGTTAAAGGTTTTTTCTTGCCCTTTTTCCCCTTCCCCTTTTACCCTTAACCGACAAGTATTGCGCCGACTTGTACTAGTCTATTTATCTGATACCAATTTAAATAGTTTTTGCGGCACATCAATATATTCTAGAGGGCAAGGCAGTGCCCATTGGTGTCAACTTAACGTGAAACCCGCTTTGTAGCTAGGTTTTCGCCCTCACCCCCAACCCCTCTCCCGCCGGGAGAGGGGAGCAAGAGATTTAATTCCCCTTCTCCTGGGGGAGAAGGGGTTAGGGGATGAGGGCGAAAGTTTTTGTACAACGCCAGCCCTATATCGCTTTTAGCTTAAGTTGACACGTATGGGCAGTGCCTTGCCCCTACCATCTGTCGCATTCTTTTTTTAAATTGGTATCAAAATACCTGTGCTATTATTCCCGGCTCATTAGTGGGGATTGTAGCATCTATGCAAAGATTGGAAAAATCTTTTTATCCCTCATATAGCAATCCTAAAGGAGTAGTGAGAAACACCCTATAAATTCATTTTTTTATCATTTTCTTTTAATTGAAAATTCCTGATAAAAAAGAGACACGAGCAAACGCGTCTCTAGAAAAAATATGACTATAACTTATGACAGCAAAGTTATAATTACTAATTTTTGGCTTGTGGTTGTGCAGGAGGAATTGTTACATCAATAGGCGTTACTTGCGTTGCTAACTGTGTCAATGGCGGTTGAATAGCAGTTTGATTTCCCACCACCAGAGTTACCAAATTTTCTGGTTGGAGGTATTTTCTTGCTACTCGTTGTACATCGGCGGCGGTTGCGGCTGCTACTGCTTTTTGATAGTTAAATAAGAAATCCTTAGGATAGCCGTAATATTCATATCGCATCAACCGCGAAATAGTTTGGTTGGGATCTTCAAAATTGAACACGAAAGAATTGAGGGTAGACTCTTTAGCATAAGCCAGTTCTTGTGGGGTGACTCTTTGAGTTTGCAGACGTTTAATTTCAGTTTGTAGAGATTTCACGAACTGCACAGTAGTTTGCGATCGCGTTTGTCCTCCGGCAATAAAAACTCCGGGATAATCGTAACGGGGACTCCATTGACCGTATACTGAATAAGCTAAACCTTGACGCGATCGCACTTCATTAAATAAGCGTCCGCCAAAGCCATTTAATACCCCATTGACTACATCTAAGGCTGGATAGTCTACACTGTCTAGCTTTCCTCCCAAATGCCCAATGTAAATATTACTTTGGGTTAATTGCGGCTGATTGACAAAAAATACGCCGTTAGTATTCGCTTGGGATACTTGCGGTAATTGGGGTTTAGCTAGGTTGGGGTTTGGTTTCCAATCGCCTAATTTTGCTTGAATGAGCGATCGCATTTTTTTGGCATCAAAATCGCCCAGAATCCCCAAAATTATATTGTTGGGGTAGAAATATTGCTGATAAAATTTCACCAAATCCTCACGGGAAATCTTATCGATAGTTGCATACTCTGTGGTGCGAGCATAAGGGCTATCTTTCCCATAGATTAATTTGCGAAATTCCCGACTAGCTATAGAATTGGGATTATCATTGCGGCGAGCAATACTACCCTTCTCCTGGGTTTTCGCCAAATCTAACTTTTCTTGAGCAAATACTGGTTCTCGCAACACCTCAGTAAATAAGCCAAACACCGTTTCTAAATCTTCCGTCAGTGCTTCAAAGCTAGCACTACCGGAAGTGTCACCAATTCCAGTTTCTACCGAAGCGGCGCGTTGTTCCAACAATTCGTTGAGTTCATCACCTGAATGCTTCTTGGTTCCCCCAGTTCGCATGACTTCACCTGTAAAGTCAGCCAAGCCAACTTTATCTGCAGGTTCTAAGCGGCTTCCTGTGCGTACCAAAGCTGTACCGCCTACTAATGGTAACTCGTGATCCTCCATTAAATAGACAACCATGCCATTTTGCAGTACAAAGCGTTCATACTTGGGTAACTTAATCTCCGGTAATGGCGGTAGCTGCAACTCTGTGTAATGCTTGGCTGCTGCTGTCGCCGCCTGAGAAAAGTTAAAAGTAAAAAGTACAAAGGCAAAAGCAATTACCACAGCAGAAATAAACTTCTTACCATTTGGGATTTTGAACGCCACTTGTTTTTTACCCTTTACCTGATACCTATGTATATTTTTCTTCATTTTTTCCCTTCGTGTCCTTTGCGGTTAGTTTCTTATCCCTGCTTTGATAACAACTTGCCAATTGTGCGATTTTCAGAGGTAAACGATGCTTTCGCCACACGTTGAATATCAGCAGTCTTTACCGCCGCAATTTGATCCAACTGCTTAAACAAATTCCGCCAAGAGCCAGTTTTTACCTCATATTCCAACAATTGCTGCGCCATTCCCATATTAGAATCGAGGGTACGCAACAAATCTGCTCTAGCTTGGGTTTTCACACGCTGCAATTCTGCATCTGTTACAGGCTCAGTTTTCAATTTCTCAATTTCTGTTCGCAAAGCTGTTGCTAATTCATCAACTGTATGACCAGGCGCTGTCAGAGCATAAAATAACATCAGGTTTGGGTATTTATCGCCAGGAAATCCACTAAAACCTTGGGCTGTCAATGCCACACGCTGCTGTTCTACCAAAGATTTATACAACCGTGAAGTCCGTCCATTACTTAATAAACTAGCAATGATTTCATAGACAGCATTATCGGGATGGGTAATTGCTGGACGATGATAACCTTCTAAATACCAAGGTTGCGAAGGTAGTTGTACAGTTACCTCACGCGTTTGCTTTTGTGCTGGTTCTGTGGGGATTTGCTCAACGGCTTTGGGTTTTGCAGGGAAACGTCCAAAGTAAATTTGTGCCAGTCTTTTCACTTCTGCTGGGTTCACATCACCCACAACTGCGATCGCTAAATTGCTGGGTACATAGTAAGTGTTATAGAACTTTTGCACATCTTCAGGTGTCAAATTGCGGATATCTTGGTCATAGCCAATAACCGGTCGTTTGTAAGGATGGACTTTATAGGCTGCATCGATAAACTTTTCGATCATCAAGCCTATGGGTGAATTTTCTACCCGTAAACGCCTCTCTTCTAAAATCACTTCTTTTTCTTTATAAAACTCGCGGCTGAGTACAGGTTCAAGAAATCGCTCTGATTCTAGAGACATCCACAGTTCCAACTTATTAGCTGGGAAGCTATAAAAATAACGAGTCGCCTCCGTGGAAGTATTGGCGTTTAAACCCACACCTCCCGCTTGTTCGACAATTCGCCCCATTTCATTTTGCTTGGAGAGCTTGGTTGCTTGCAATTCTACTTGCTCAAACTCAGCTTGCAGCTTGGCAAGTTCATCCTTTTTCCCCTGAGCTTTCGCGGCTCGAATTTGAGCATCTAACTGTTGTAGGCGTTCTAATAATGGTTTCTCAGCATTGTAGTCTGTTGTACCAATGCGTTTGGTACCTTTGAAAGCCAAATGCTCTAAAAAATGCGCTACGCCTGTTTTTCCATCTGGCTCATCCACACCACCCACATCTGCGTAGGTAAGAAAGGAAACTACAGGTGCTTGATGGCGTTCTAAAACAATGAACTTTAGCCCATTATCTAGGCGAAACTCCGTCAACTGCTTGATGACGCGATCCAAATAAGGTTGAATCGAACTCGGAGTTTTGCTAGGTGGCTGTACTCTTGGCGCTGGAGGTGCTGTTTGAGTTTGAGCTAAAGCGACTTCTGGTAGTACGCTACCCCAGAACATAGTCAACACTAATAAAGTAACAAACAATCGATAAAGTATCATAGATACCTTCTTTGAAGAATATAAAATTGCTGGCAAGTAACTGGGTTGATTCATCAGCGGTAATTAAAGCAAAGTTTCATCATAATTCGTAATTACTAGTTTGTAATTCGTAATTAAATTTGAATTGATATCCTCGTTTATTAAAACAGTCTTTGTCACAGATGGCAGCCCTAAATCATGGGGCAATCCTCCCTGTGAACTGTTGACTTTTGCCTATCTCAACGAGTAATTTCATATTTTCTAGATGAATTGGCATAACATAATTACGAATTATTAATTACGAACTATGAACTACTAATTGTTTAATACCTAAGAAATAGGCTGATTGAGCAACAGAGCGTTAATCTTGTATTAAGCTTTCTGTAATTTTTGTACTTGACGTTAGACAATAATGCTACAAGTCATGTTCCGGAAAATTAACAATAATTGCTATGCGAGTTTTTAATTCTTCTCCCCCCTCAGAAGCACAAACACGTACCCGTATTTTACAAGCGGCACAAAAATTGTTTGCCTCCCAAGGCTTTGACGGTACTACTACCCGCGACTTAGCACAAGCAGCAGGTGTGGCTGAGGGTACCTTATTTCGTCATTTTCCTAATAAAAAAGCCATTTTGGTAGAAGTTGCAACTGGCGGTTGGGTAGATATTCTCACAGATTTGCTCACAGAATTGAGCGAAATGGGAAGCTATAAAGCAGTTGCCCAAGTAATGCGTCGTCGGATGTGGAATTTACACAAAAATGTTGATTTAATGCGAGTCTGTTTTATGGAAGTGCAATTTCATCCAGACTTGCGCGATCGCATTCAATTGGATGTGATTACTAAAATGACGGATGTTGCTGAGGCTTTCTTCCAAACAGCTATGGATAAAGGCATTTATCGCCAAACGGATGCCAAACTGGTTGCTAAGGTATTCTTGGGAATGTTCGCGATCGCAGGCTTTTCCAACAATACCCTCATGGAACCAAACGCCTCACCCCAAGAAATGCAGCAAATGGCAGAAGGACTTGCTGATATCTTTCTGAATGGAGTTTTAGCGAAAGATTAGGTACTGGGGACAAATTAATTCAAAATTCAAAATTCAAAATTAAAGAACTCTTGGGGACTAGGGACTGGGAACTAGGGACTAGTATTTTTACTCAGAACTCAGCACTCAGAACTCAGCACAGTTCTCGCTTGATAACTCCACTGCTGTACTAACTCAATTGCTGGGCATAAATCTCGGCGCTGCATTGTTGCTACCTGCAAGCGTAAAATTTGTTTGTGTAATCGGTGCGCTGGAACCTGTGCCAATTGTGCAACAGAACCAATACCTGCGTGTAGCAATAACCCACAATATTGTGTCCCAACTGTGGGAATACGCGCTAAATCAGCCAAGGCTACCCATTTGTTCACATATTGTAGATGAACCTGTAATTTATTCGCTAAAGCCACTCTTGCTTCTAGAGTTTTGCCATTTTTCACTAATAATCCTGTGGTTGTAATTCCACAATTTTGCAGTTGGGATTGTTCTGCTGGGCTTAATCCCGGTAATTGTTCAATCGGCCAGTTACATTGGATAGAACTTATACTAGGTTTGTTTTTAGAAGGCATTTTTACACATTAAATCAGGGCTGCTTTAACTATTGTGCCGCAGAATTATTTTAGTTAAATAAGGCGGCTATGCTGACCATCAATGACAGCTATAGTGACAGATGGGTAGGTAAGGGCACGGCATCCACAATCTTGTGGTATGTCAAATTATCTTACTGGTGCCGTGCCCCTACAAAGAATTTATTTGCCGCAATTATTTGAATTGGTATAATTTTGGCTGCGATATAAACGTTTAATACACTTGAAGAACTACAACAAATATATCAACCTCATTCCTAATTCGTAATACCTACGGGTTCGCCGTTAGGCGTTCTCGTTAGAGTAGCTGCTGTGCGTCTACGTAATTACGAATTAGTAACTACGAATTACGAATTATTAATGTAGCGCTTCTACCTAATTTTTTTTCTGCGTTCTTCATTTTTTCTATCCAACCAAAACCATTCTTCATCACTCATGTGATGGGCATTTTTTATACGTTGACAAGCCAATTCTAAATATTCAGCCTTAATATCACATCCCAACCATTTTCTACCTAATTGTTCAGCCGTTACTGCTGTAGTACCCGAGCCTAAAAATGGGTCAATTACAATATCTTGCCGTTGAGAAGAAGCAAGAATAAATTTTCTGATTAATTCTTCGGGTTTTTGTGTAGGATGTAGAGTTTTTTCATTCATCCCATTACAAGTTGTGGGGATTTCTATCACATCTCTGGGTTTAGCTCCTTTTGAATGGGGATTCCAAGTTTTGCCATGATTCTTACCATTATTTGCATACTGGCTAGTGATTGCTTGGGGATGAGATGGATATTTTAATGTATGTTCTCCATATAAAATCCGCACGTTATCTATATCCATATAAAAACTTTTTGACTTGCGAAAATGCAAAATACTTTCATGAGAACGACCCCAATCATTAGACAAATTCGCCTTATTCTTGTAATGCCAAATTAACCATCGACACCCTTGGAAAAAGCGCGAAGCTGGTAATTTAATATCAGCTAATATTTCCGAAAAACCACAAATATAAAAACTTCCAGTAGATTTAAGAATTCGCGATACTTGCTCAATCCAAATTAAAGACCATTGCACATAAGCTTCCTGAGATGTGAAGGTATCCCACTCTGCTTTTTTAATATTATATGGAGGGTCAGCAATCACTAAATCAACCGACTCTGTATCTAAACTACCCAACCATTCGATAGCATCTCCTTGCCAAAGTTCGCCATTTTCATGGGAATAAAATAATTTCATAGCCTCAATATGAATCAGTCAGTCAGCATCAATAACATTGATTTGTTATTACTTGATAAACGCTGATGCTCAACACTTATGCAAGAGGTATATTGTAATTATTTGTGAACTTTACTTTGGCAATTTGTGATTAAATTTATCAAAATTAATTGTACAATTCCCCACGTAATACTGTAACGGCTTGTCCAGCTAAAAAGACGCGATCGCCTCCTGGGTAGCGCACCTTTACCACTCCGCCACGACTGGATGCTTGATAAGCTAAAAACTCATCCTTACCCAAGCGATCGCGCCAGAAGGGTGCAAGACAGCAATGAGCCGCACCAGTAACCGGGTCTTCATTTATACCTAATCCAGGTGCAAAAAAGCGAGAAACAAAATCGTAATCAGAATTACAGTGAGTTAGGCTAGTAACAATCACATCTGACACCAGCAAAGTTTTCAGGAGTTGAAAATTAGGCTGTATATGCCATACCAAATCCTCAGAATCTACTTCTACCAGATAACCGAGGGAATTTTGTAAAACAGATTTACACCCTACACCCAAAGCTTCACACAGTTGATCTGGTGCATCAATAGGTTGCGAATAATTAACAGGAAAATCTAACTCAATCCATTCACCTAGGTTTTTGGCAATCAACACACCGCTTTTAGTATAAAAACGGGCGACTGCATTGGGTGATAAATGTCCCTCAGACCAAAGTACATGAGCGCTAGCTAAGGTTGCATGACCACAAAGAGGTACTTCTACAGTAGGTGTAAACCAACGCAGATTAAAGCCATCATCCTGCTTGACGAGAAAAGCCGTCTCCGATAAATTCATTTCCTGCGCGACATTCTGCATCCAGCGATCGCTTTTCGGCGCGGGTAAAACGCAAACAGCCGCAGGGTTGCCTGCAAATGGTGTATTGGTGAAAGCATCTACCTGTGTAATGATTTGTCCCATAGAATCACCCTTATTTGAAATATTTTTGAATTTATTCACCAGCTAATTTGAAATCATTAAAGCAGCGATCGCATCTAACAAGTTTTGCGGTTCAATTGGTTTGGCTAAATGTGCTTGAAATCCAGCGGCGAGAATTTTGCGTTGATTTTCCTCACCAGCATAGGCGGTGAGGGCGATCGCTGGAATATCTCGGTTGAAACGAGGTGGTAGGGCGCGAATCTGACGAATGAAATTGTAACCGTCCATCTCTGGCATTCCAATATCGCTGATGAGCAAATCGAATGATGCTTGAGCCAATACTGGCAAGGCGTTAGAAGCAGAGGATACTACTTCTACAAATGCGCCTTCCTCTTCTAGTACCACCTTAACTAGTTCCAGGGAATCTGCCTCATCATCTACCACTATCACTCGCCGATCCTTTAAATTGAGTGTGGGATTCTTGCAGAAATCAGGAAGATTGAGATTTGACACAGAGATCAATGGCAACTGTACGGTAAAGGTTGCCCCTTGCCCTTCTCCAGCACTAGCAACAGCGATTGTACCACCATGCGCTTCCACCACCTGACGCGCGATCGCTAATCCTAAACCCAATCCGCCAAAGGTACGAGTGGTAGAACTATCCTGTTGTTGAAATAACTCAAATACATGGGGCAAAAATTCGGGTTTAATGCCATTGCCAGTATCGCTAACTTGAATTTGAGCATAGCGCTCGACACGGGTCAGTTGCACCGTCACTTGTCCCCCTGTGGGGGTGAATTTAATCGCATTCGAGAGTAAATTCCAGACTACCTGTTGTAATCTGCTGGCATCTCCTTTGACACACCCGACTGTGGAATCGAGCAAGACTTCCAACTGAATAGCTTTTGCTTCTGCTGCCAAACTCACAGTTTCTAAAGCTGCGGCGATTGGCTCTGATAAATTAATCGCTGCAAAGCTCAAAGAGAGTTTGCCACGAATGATGCGAGAGATATCGAGCAGATCGTCAATCAGTTGCACCTGTTGTTTAGCATTACGCTCGATTGTGCTTAACCCTTGCTGGAGCTTTTCGGGAGTAATTTTCGGTGATTGTAATATTTTTGCCCAACCTAAAATCGGGTTCAGAGGTGTTCGCAGTTCATGGGAGAGAATCGCCAGAAATTCATCTTTCGTGCGGTTGGCACGTTCTGCAGCTTCCCGTGCGGCTTGCTCTTGCTGAAGTAACTTTTCTTTTTGGGCTTCAATGGCTTTGCGATCGCTAATATTCTTAAACAAGATCGCAACTTTGTGATTTTCTGTCCCTTCGATGGGAAAAGCATATACCTCAAACCAGCGATTCATTACATCTGAGCCATTTTCAAAGCGCACCGGTTCACCTGTGAGAGCGACTCTGCCATAAGTTTCAAACCAAAATTTTTCCAGATTCGGAAGCAGTTGACTTGCAGTTTTACCAATTGCCTGTTGTAGTCCAGTTTCTCGCTCAAATGCAGGGTTAATTTCCAAGAAGCGATAATCGATTGGCGTATTATTTTCATCAAACAGCACCTCGACTACACAAAAGCCGTCTTCCATCGTCTCAAACAAGGTGCGATAGCGTTCTTCTGAACTACGTAAGGCTTCTTCTACCTGTTTGCGATCGGTGATTTCTTCGCAAACGGTGTTAATGCCTATTATGCGTTCGCCATCTTTCAAAGGCAAAAAGCTTTCTAACCAAACACGCGCTACCCCTGGTTGTGCGGGAGTTTCTCCGCGAATTTCGACATTTAGTAGCGGTTCTCCGGTTTCAAAGATAGGAAGCAACAACGCTTCGGCAGTATCCGCAATATTGGGCAGTAACTCTCGTATTGTTCGCCCAATGTGTTCTTCTGTGGAAAAGCCATTGATTTCCGCCAATCGCTGATTAATTCGCACAAAGCGCAGATCGGCATCGAGTACATTTAACCCGATGGGTGCAGACTGGTAAATAGTTTCAATTTCAGCTAGTTGTCGTTGCAAAGTTGTCTGACTTGCGTTTAATTCGGCTTCTAGCCGTTGGCGTTCTGTAATATCCGCCGTCATGCCAATCAGTCGAGTTAACTGTCCTTGCTCATCAAACAGCGCCCGTGCGCTTTCCTCCAATGTCACGATTTGTCCATCTGGGCGTATAACTCGATAGGTTGTTTTGTAAGTGCTGTTCTCAGGTGTCAGTGCCTGTAAAACTGCGATGAAGCGATCGCGATCCTCAGGATGCACTCGTTGCACAAAATTAACTCCTGTGTCCGCTTCTGCATCTGTTGAGCTTAAACCCAAAATCACACCACATTGAGGCGATCGCTTGACGATATCGGTATGTGGTTCCCACTCAAAGGTAAATATCCGGGCAACTTCCATTGCCAACAGATTGCGTTCTTCGCTCTCTCGCAGTGCTGCATTTACCTGCTCTAACTGGGCAGTCCGTTCCGCAACGCGCTGTTCTAGTTCCTGGTTAGCACGTTCTAGGGCTGCTTCTGTCTCTTTTTGCTGAGTAATATCACGGGCAACACAGTATATTACATCCTGGTCAATCTGCGGCGATCCTGTCCATTCCAACCAGCGATAGCGGCTATCTTTTGTCCGGTAACGATTCTCAAAATTGAGAATGGGTGCGCCTGCTTTTAACTTCTCCATTTCTGCCAGCGTGACGGAATGGTCATCTGGATGCACAAAGTTGATAAAAGGACTGGCTAAAAATTCTGCTGTTGAATAACCGAGAATTTGAGTAAAAGCTGGGTTGATCCGCTTAAAGTAGCCATCCATACCAATTACCGCCAGCAGATCGAGCGATCGCTCAAAGAAAAAGGCTGCTTCAAATACTGATGCGCTATTGTCTGGTTCCTGCTTGTTCACGGTTGGTTAGCTTTGTAATTCTAGAGGCGGATCTGTAGAGGATGAGCAAATTTGCTCTTTAATATCAGCAAAGGTGGCTATCACACCGTAGGGAGTCACTTCTACTCCCCACAAAGGTTCTGTCTGCATCAGTCACCAAACCACTTTGCCATTGGGTTGATACAACCCCATCACCACATCATTACAGGGCTTTCCTGTTCGTAACGTTATTATTGCTGGATGGGTATCACCGGGGAAGGGAGTACCATCAGCATGAATAGCTTGGCCAGGGTTGGTCAATTAAGTTCCATAATTAAACTTTGCTAGTGGATGAGAAGCCGCAAATATCAATAGGGAAAACTAAAAATGTTGAATTTTTACTCGATGTCAGCTTATATATAAACTGGCGGATTAAAGCAATTATATTATCTGCCTAGGTACGGATAAAATTTTTTAGCTAATAGTCAGCGTTACACACTTGTATACAGACTATTGTGCATAGATGCCATATTTTGTCAATGTGTAAGTACCCCTCAGACTAATTTGTGGTGCGTTACGCTAAAGCTAACGCAGCTAAGTTTATTCCTCAAATCAAATATGAGTCTCATATTAGTTTTGCTAACAAAACTTTGCATCATGCTCTAACACCAATTCAGTATTCAAAATTGTGGCTCAGACTAAGGCAGTAATTCAGAAAAACTAACCACATTCGCAATGACTAGTTTTAATTTGATAAATTTGCAAAATTGGGATGCTCTCAATTAACCACTGTTTAACTGAAAATCAGTTGATATTTCAAGGTTTGGCTCTAAAAATTATGGTTTTTCAATCTAGATGTAGTTTATGTTGGAGAAATGATTACACTTCCAGTATGAAAGTTTAGGGTAATGCTACACCAAAAGCCGAATTTAAGCATAAAAATCCTTGGGTTGATTGTCGCAGCTATTAACTTAGCGCTAATTTCTGTAGGATTAATCAGCTGCAGTAATGAAGTACAAAAACCACAAGAACAAACCGAGCAACAAAAGGAACAGTACAAAAATAAATCTACCGAACAGCCTGAATCCGATCGAGATAAAGACGATGATGATGAGGATGAAAAAGATGATGACAGCAAAGATGAAAAAGACAATGATGATAAAAATTAATTAACAATTTTACGGATTGGTTCAGGCAATAATTTTTCAGTCAAGATTGCATCTTGGCTGAAGATAACTCCACGCTGCTGAAAGGTATGAGAGTTTTAACTTAATCATTGATAATTCATAATTTTAATAAAAGCTGAGTTTGTGTTTATGGTTACTCAACAAACCTCTAGTTTTCTGGTTGATATCCTACGCCAAAGACGGCAAAAGTTAGCTACCCTGATTGATTTTCCAGCAATTCTGTGGTCGGGAAGTAGCAATCCGCGTAACTTTCAAGCTAATGTTTTTCCTTTCCGCGCTAGTAGCCATTTTCTGTATTTTGCTGGGCTACCCTTACCAAATGCGGCAATTCGCTTAGAAGCAGGAAAACTGGAATTATTCATGGACGATCCTACACCTAGCAGCGCTCTCTGGCATGGAGAAATGCCCAAGCGTGAAGAAATAGCCCAGATGATTGGGACTGATAGCGCTAAACCAATGGCGGAACTAGAGTCATCCTTAGCAGACGCAGCCACGATCGCAGTTCAAGATGCGGCTACTTGGACACAGCAATCCCAGCTATTCAATAGATGGGTTTTACCGCAAAGTTCACCCCAAGGAATTGACTTAGAGTTAGCCAAGGCGATCGTTTCCTTACGCCTTACCCACGATGAAGGCGCATTAGCTGAATTACGCAAAGCGGCGGCTGTGAGTATAGCAGCCCATAAAGCCGGAATGGCCGCCACACCTGAAGCTAAACGGGAAGCAGAAGTGCGTGGCGCAATGGAAGGAGTAATTATCGCCCATAACATGACTACTGCTTACAACAGTATTGTCACAGTCCACGGTGAAGTTTTGCACAACGAGCAATATCACCATCCCCTGCAACCTGGTGATTTACTACTAGCTGATGTGGGTGCAGAAACGGAAATGGGCTGGGCGGCGGATATTACCCGTACTTGGCCTGTATCCGGCAAATTTTCCTCAACCCAAAGAGATATTTATGATGTCGTGTTAGCAGCCCATGATGCTTGTATTGCCAAAATCCGCCCAGGTGTAGAGTATGGGGAAATTCATTTATTAGCTGCCACAGTCATAGCTGATGGTTTAGCAAATTTAGGCATTTTACAAGGAAAAGCTGAAGATTTAGTAGAGCTAAATGCCCATGCCTTGTTTTTCCCCCACGGCATTGGGCATCTTCTAGGCTTAGATGTGCATGATATGGAAGACTTGGGAGATTTAGCAGGTTATGAAGCAGGACGTAACAGAAGCGATCGCTTTGGCTTAAGCTACCTACGTTTAAATCGTCCCCTACGCCCAGGAATGTTAGTCACAATTGAGCCAGGTTTTTATCAAGTCCCAGCAATTTTAAATGATGCCAAACAAAGCTCTAAATACAAAAATTTAGTTAACTGGGAGCGATTATTACAATTCGCTGATGTCCGAGGTATCCGCATCGAAGATGACGTTTTAGTCACAGATTCAGGTAGCGAAGTTTTAACGGCCGCATTACCCAATAAAGCTGATGCGGTAGAAGAACTAATTGGTTAGGTGATTTCTAGGAAATTTACCAATAGAGGTAGAATGTAGCCTTGATGCAAAACAAACAGGAGCACTACATATTATCTATGGTAGTTTCTATAAAACCAGGGATTTCATTGTTGATCACCTGATTCATTGATGGAACACAATTACACCACCACAAAGACAGGATACCGAATTAATACAAATTAAAATTGATCACTGTTCCGAAAGTAGAGGACTACTAACTCAATTCTTAAAAAAATGGTTAAATTTTTTGACCAGATACTAAAGACCAATTCAATTACTTTATTATCTTCCTTACTATAGTAAATATAATCCCATAGAGCGCTGTTAGGGTATTCTTGAACAGCATTGGAATAGAAGCAAAACTGTTGATGTTGAAGTTATGCTTTCATGGGCTTCTAGCATGATTTAGAAAGTGTTACATCCAATTTTGACTTTAAGCAACATTGTTTACCAAAAAGGGAGTTCCCTAACTAAGAAAGCTATGAAGTAATTTGAGTCTAGATTGCAGAAAAATCCACTTCTAACCAAATGGGGTATCTTGATTCAACTAATTTAGGTAGTAAATTATTTTTCGGAAATCCCCTTACTTTTATATCATGTTTCTATTCTGCAAATACTGTATGCAATATTTTTCATAAAAACTTTGTACCAAATAAGCAAAAACAAAAATGCTTGGAATCCCTATAAATATTTCGATCGTCAGGAGTATGTATTGATTATTAATTCCGATTGTGTCTTGTGCTATTTTTTTTATAAAAAACCAAATTGGTCTGTGAAAAAGATACATTCCGTAAGAAGCATAAGCAATTGCTTGTACAGATTGACTTGACTTTACTATTTTTGCTAGAGAATTAAAAATATTATAAATTGACAATATAAAACTGAACATCAGAATATTCAGAATTATATAGCTTTTTATCCCAAAATAATCAATTCCGTACTTTTTCCCCAGTACAAAGCAACTAATGAAAATACAAAAGAAGACAGTGGTAATAATTAAAGTATTTTGTTTGATCCAAGGAGTTTCCAAAATGTTGCTTTCAGCACAGTAAATACCAAGGATAAAAGTCCAGTAATATAAACTTATTCTATAATCCATAAACTGAAGTGATGTCGTTACAAAAAAAACAATAAAAGGAAAAATTGTAATTGCAATTAATCTATATATTCTGCTGATTTTTTCTGCTTTATAAAGAATAAAAATCAAATAATATACTAAAATTGTCCCTACAAACCACAGAGTTGGTAATGATAACAAGTATTTTGAAAATAATAATGATTGTAGTCCAAAAATATGAATGATGATGCTGAAGGGTTCGCTGATACTAAAAATGTAGCAAAAAAATATCATTGCTACATAGTACATAGGAAAAATTCTGATTATCTTCTTGTATAAAAATTGACCTACTGTATCCCAGTCTCGAAAGCTTATTTTTTTGACATTTATTAAGTATCCAGACATAAAGATAAATAAACTCAGTCCCAAATGTCTATTAAGTTCATCCCATGCAGATAAATCAATGTCAATTCCAAAGTTTTTGAGGTCATAAAAATTGAAGGAGTACATTGGTAAATGATGGAAAAGTATTATGAGAATTGCTAGAGACCTGATCAGGTCAAAGAGTAAAAATCTATCTTTCATTTTCATATGTACATTTATTCTCAATAATTAGATTCTGGAGTTTAGCTCGACTTTATGCAAAACTAAGAACTCAGCTTTCTTGATTAGGCAAAAACCCAAGGTTTTTGCCTAATTCTTTTTCTAGGTCACTGATTCTCGATCAATTCCAAAAACTAAAACTATCCTCCTACAAGGGTTTTAGCGTCAGGTTTTGGATGTCGTAAAAATGGATAGATAAAATCGAGTTTAGAAGATGTTTGCAACCCACATAGATAGGTATGTTTTTTCTTGAATTCGTGCCATTCTTTTATATCCTACATTCCGCAGGTTGAGGGAAAAATGATGGTATTTTAAATACTAAGTAAGTAAAACGGTTTAAATAATTCACGCTATGTCATTGCGTTCGCCCTTGGCGTTCCCGTTCGCGTAGCGTCACCGTTATGAGAAGGGTATGAAACGAAGTGGAATGAAGCAATCGCAAGGGTTATGACGATTTTACATTCTGTTATATAGTTAGGTTTATTCTCACCGACTTACTTAGATAAAGTATTTATATTTTGGACAGATAAGTTCTCCGCCCTTTACCCTTTTCTCCATTACCCCTTCCCCCAGATACCTATCGAGTTGCTCAAGTCGCTGGGAAAACTACTAAGCTGGTAAATAGCACGTTACAACTCTACCCAAATTTCCTACTGGCTTACTATCTGTAATCGAAATTATGTTTGATGCATTATCTGATCGTTTAGAATCTGCCTGGAAGAAACTCCGCGGACAAGATAAAATTTCTCAGTCCAACATTCAAGACGCTTTGCGAGAAGTTCGGCGCGCTTTGTTGGAAGCAGATGTCAATCTCCAGGTAGTCAAAGATTTTATTAGTGAAGTCGAAGCCAGAGCACAGGGGGCTGAGGTAATCGCTGGCGTGCGACCTGGCGAACAGTTTATCAAAATTGTTTACGATGAATTGGTGCGGGTGATGGGGGAAGAAAATGTTCCCCTGGTAGAAGCGGAGGAACAGCCTACCATTGTGTTAATGGCTGGGTTACAAGGTACTGGTAAAACCACTGCTACCGCTAAGTTAGCTCTACATCTGCGGAAATTAGATCGTAGCTGTTTACTGGTGGCAACAGACGTATATCGTCCAGCGGCGATTGATCAGTTAATCACGTTGGGTAAGCAAATTGAAGTACCAGTATTTGAACTGGGAAGCGATGCCGATCCAGTAGAAATTGCTCGCCAAGGTGTAGAACAAGCCAAGGCACAAGGCGTAAATACGGTCATTATTGATACGGCTGGTCGTCTGCAAATTGACGAAGACATGATGGCAGAACTAGCCCGGATTAAAGATACCGTCCAGCCCAACGAAACCTTACTGGTTGTGGACTCCATGACTGGGCAGGAAGCTGCAAATCTTACCCGTACCTTCCACGAACAAATTGGTATTACTGGCGCAATTCTGACTAAATTAGACGGCGATAGCCGTGGTGGTGCGGCACTGTCCGTGCGGCAAATTTCCGGCGCGCCCATTAAATTTGTCGGTGTTGGGGAAAAAGTCGAGGCGCTGCAACCATTTTACCCAGACCGGATGGCATCCCGAATTTTGGGTATGGGCGATGTCTTGACCTTGGTAGAAAAAGCCCAAGAAGAAATTGACTTGGCAGATGCCGAGCAAATGCAGGAGAAAATCCTGTCAGCAAAATTTGACTTTACGGACTTTCTCAAGCAATTACGCCTGCTGAAAAACATGGGTTCCCTGGGCGGAATCATCAAGATGATTCCCGGGATGAACAAGCTTTCCGATGACCAGCTAAAGCATGGAGAAACCCAGCTAAAACGCTGTGAAGCGATGATTAACTCCATGACTCGCCAAGAACGCCACGATCCTGATTTATTAGCTAGTTCTCCCAGCCGGAGACGGCGGATTGCATCTGGTGCTGGCTATAAAGAAGCAGATGTCAGCAAACTAGTAGCTGATTTCCAAAAAATGCGATCGCTCATGCAACAAATGGGCCAAGGACAATTTCCTGGTATGCCCGGTATGTTCGGCGGCGGTATGGGCAACGCCTTCGCAGGTGGTGGCAATCGTCCCGCAGCCCCCGGCTGGCGCGGTTACCCTGGCAACCCTGGCGCAGCGAAAAAGAAAAAGAAAGACAAGAAAAGGAAAGGCTTTGGGAATCTTTAGAAAATTGTCATTGGTCATTGGTAATTGGTCATTGGTCATTGGTCATTAGCCTTTAACCTAGACAAATGACAAACAACAAACAACAAATGACAAAGGACAAATGACAAATAGCAGTTAATGCCCAGCAAGTGCTAAAATTATCATTCCAGTATGGAAAATTGTGACTAAAGGAAGTTGGGCTGCAATTTATTGGCAACAGCCACAGTTAGCTAACTTCCTCTTAAAAGTCGAAATCTATATCTAGCAAGGTTTTTCGACTTTTGAATTCCGCAGAACGGCACTTGCTGTCAATCATACTTAGTAAACAGGAGAACGATTCTTCAATCATGATCAAACTGCGCTTGAAGCGATATGGTAAAAAACGGGAAGCGAGTTACCGCATCGTAGCTATTAACAGCCTCGCTCGCCGCGATGGTCGTCCCTTAGAAGAACTGGGATTCTACAACCCCAGAACGGATGAAGTACGATTGGACGTTCCCGGCATCGTCAAGCGACTACAACAAGGCGCTCAACCCACTGACACCGTCCGTCGCATCCTAGTAAAAGCCAATGTTTTTGAACAGGTCAGTGCAACAACAGCCGCATCATAATGTCGAAACACAATCCCCCGCAGCTAGACCCAACTACGAGGGGTTGGTCAAGTTTTTAGTGCAGCCTTTTTTGGAATCGCCAGAGTCTTTAAGCGTCGATTGTGAAATTTCTCAGAGCCTACAAAAGGCTTGGATTCGCATCGCCTTTGACACCACAGATAAAGGAAAAGTGTTTGGTCGCGGAGGACGTAATATTCAGGCGATTCGCACAGTAATTGCAGCTGCGGCTGAAATTGCTGGACAATCAGTCTACCTGGATATTTATGGCAGCAGCGCCTCAAGAGAAGGTGCTTCTTTTGATGAAGACAGGGAAGAGCGATTACCCCCGCCCAAATCAAGAGAAAGACGTGGAAACGGAAATAGTCCCAGACCTATTGCTAAACCCCGTATCCGCTAGGTTGAAATTGCAACATCAGTCTGGGCGGTTTCTACTCCGCTCAGGCATTCTGGCAAAATGGGAGATATGCGATCGCAACTTGCTAGAATTGGGCAATTATTTTGAGAGCTTTATTGCTTCAGTGTGGGTTTGACTAATAAAAATTTGGGAATTGTGAAAAAACATCCAAATTTGCTAATCTGGCATGAGTGGCGTAGGCATCGCGTCACTAGATAAATGCTCGAAATTCTTTTGAGAATTCAACAGGTGAGTATTTCTCATCCAGAGAAGCGATCGCCATACTGCTGTTATTAACATTTTTATGCAACTCTGAATTATCTCTGTAAGGGGGTGAAACTGGGGAGTGGCCGAAGTCCGTTTAGGTGAGAACGAGTCAATAGACTCTGCTATTAGACGCTTTAAAAAGAAAATTCAAAAAGCTGGAATTTTATCTGAAGTTAGACGCAGGGAAAGATACGAAAAACCTAGCTTACGACGCAAGCGTAAAGAGGAAGCTGCACGCAAAGGTATCCGCTACTAAATTCAGGTAGCATCCTTGCTAAATGTGGTTAACTCATATTAAAGCAACCCTAGAAAAAGTAGAGATACGATCATCGTGTCTCTACTTTTCCCCTTGATGGGGGATTGGGGAACTCGGGGCCCCCTCTGGGGATAAGGGGTAATGGGGATTGGGGATTGGGGACTGGGGAACTCGGGGCCCCCACGACCGCAGGGAGTGGGGATTAGGGGTAATGGGGATTGGGGACTGAGAGATGAGGAAGATGAAGGGAAATAACAAACACCCATTACCAATTACCAATTACCCATTACCAATGCCCTATGCCCTATGCCCCATGCCCATACGAAATAGCAAATAAAAAGATAAATTAACAAATACTATGGCAGATGCCTTCAAGATTGAGCTGCCGGATATTCCCAGTGCGATCGCTCTTGCTGGAGATGGAGAAGAGAATCTCAAACTCTTATCTCAGCAAACAGGCGCTAGCTTGGTGTTACGCGGACAGGACTTACATATTTCAGGTACACAAAAGCAAATTGATTTGGCTTCACGATTAGTGCGATCGCTTGAAGACCTCTGGATTAAAGGTAATTCTATCTCTAGTGCGGATATTGATACCGCCCGTCAAGCTTTAGATACCCATCGAGAAGGCGAGTTGCAAGATTTACAGCGAGATATTCTTGCAAAAACTCGCAGAGGTGAAGAAATTCGCGCTAAAACCTTTAAACAAAGGCAGTATATTGAAGCTATCCACAAACGTGACCTCATTTTCTGCACTGGGCCAGCTGGGACTGGTAAGACTTTTTTGGCTGTTGTTGTTGCTGTGCAAGCACTCTTAGCCAATCAGTATGAAAAGCTGATTTTAACGCGTCCTGCCGTGGAAGCAGGAGAAAAACTCGGCTTTTTACCTGGGGATTTGCAGCAGAAAGTCAATCCCTATCTGCGCCCACTTTATGATGCAATTAATGAATTTATCGATCCGGAAAAAGTCCCCAATTTAATAGAACGCGGTGTAATTGAAGTTGCACCACTGGCTTATATGCGAGGACGCACCTTAAATAATGCATTTGTGATTGTCGATGAAGCCCAAAACACCACACCAGCGCAAATCAAAATGGTTTTGACGCGTTTGGGTTTCCGTTCGCGTATGGTAATCACAGGAGACATGACACAAACCGATTTACCAGTAAACCAACAATCAGGTTTAGCCGTAGCCTTACACATCTTAAAACACGTTGAAGGTATTGCCTTTTGCGAATTTTCTCAAAGAGATGTCGTGCGTCATCCCCTAGTTCAGCGCATTGTTGCTGCTTACGAAAAATACGAAGCCTAGTCCAGAATCAGGCAATTTTAGATTTTGGATTTTGCGAAAAGTCGGAGCGCCGGCTTCCGGCGATCTGAACTTTTCAAGACAGATTTTGGATTTGAGATTTTAAATGGATGTCACGAATCAATCCACTTTCTTTGTACCATCAATAAATAATTGGTCATTTCATTAGACAATGACCAATGACAAAGGACAAATGACAAAGGACAAATGACAAAGGACAAATGACAAATGACCACAACCTTAAAAGAATTTTTAACAGCTTGCGAAAATTTAGGAACTTTACGTTTAATTGTGACTAGTAGTGCTGGTGTTTTAGAAGTTAGAAGCAAGCTAGAAAAGCTATTTTATGCAGAGTTACCCAAGGGTAAATATGCAAATATGCATACCGAAAATTTTGAGTTTCACTTGAATATGGACAAAATTACTCAGGTTAAATTTGAAACTGCTGAAGCAAAAAGAGGCAACTTTACAACCTATGCTATCCGGTTTTTAGATGATAAACAGGAACCAGCTTTAAGCCTATTTTTGCAATGGGGTAAGCCAGGAGAATATGAACCGGGTCAAGTAGAAAATTGGCAAGCTCTTAAAGAGAAATACGGAGAAGTTTGGCAACCTTTACCAGCGGAAATATAAATATATTTGGTAATTGGTGTTAGGTGTTGGGTGTTTGGTAATAGGTAATTGGTAATTTATTCTACCCCTGCTCCCTACCCCCCTCCTTCCTCATCTCCCTCATCTCCCTCATCTCCCTCATCTCCCTCATCCCCAATCCCCAATCCCCAATCCCCACTAGAGGATTTGCAAAATTTCTTGAGCCGCGCGATCGCAGACTCCAATTTCTCCTAAAGACTCGCGCATTTGTTGATAATCGGCTAGGGTTTGCTGTCTCTTATCAGGGTTGAGCAATAATTCCATTGCAGCTTGGGTAATATTCTCTGCTGTGGCTTGCTCTTGTAAAAACTCTGGTACAATCTCCCCCATAACTACCAAATTTACTGGCGATGCAAAGGGAATCGAACCTTTAAGAATTTTCCGCCCAATCCAAGCTGTAATGGCATTCAGGCGATAGACAACTACTTGCGGTACATTTAACAGGGCCAGTTCTAGATTGACGGTTCCTGATTTGGTAATGGCACAATCAGCTGCAGCCATTATTTCTTGTTGTTGACCTGATAATACTGTCGCACGCAAACCATAACGCGCAATTGCTTGGGTAATCGGTTCTCTAAATTCTTCTAAAGACAGGGGAATCCAGAAATGTACTTCTGGTAATTTCGCTTGAATAGTTTGGGCAGCTTGAAAAATTGCTGGTAAAAGATATTTTAATTCTTGACTACGAGAAGCAGGCAAAAGCGCAACGGCGATCACCTCTGGTGAAATATGCAATTTAGCGCGGGCTTCCTGGCGGCTGGGGGCGGTTTGCATCCGATCAACTAAGGGATGCCCTACCCAGGTAACATTGGCACCTTCCTGGCGATAATAACGGGCTTCTTCGGGGAAGATGGCTAGGAGTTTATCTGTAAAGCCGACAATGCGGTGAGTCCTCCGCAAATTCATCGACCAGACCCACTCTTGGGGAGCGATGTAATAAACTATGGGCACATCTGGGAAATTTTCTTGCAAATAAGTGCCAATACCGATATTGGGACTCATGTAATCAATGAGTAATACCAAATCTGGGGGATTTTGCTTGAGGTAAGCGATCGCTTTTCGTTGTACTAAAAGAGTGGGTACAAGATAAGGCAATGCTTCTAAAATCCCCATTGAGCCAATATGACTGGTATCACCCAATATGGTGGCTCCAGCCTCAGCCATTTTTTCGCCACCCAGCGCCACAATCTCTAATTCACAGCCAACAGCCGCAGCTTGACGCTTCAGCGCCGCAATTATGAGAGAACCTTGCAAATCGCCAGACACTTCGCCAGTGCTGATAAATATCCGCATTTGGTAATTGAGGAAAATAAATAACAATTTGAGGTGCGGGGAGTCAGCGCAGAGTTACGCAGAGTTTGAGTTGAGGTTTAAATACTCAACTCAAACTGGGAACTAACTTAAGACTCATCACTGGCGCTAGCTTTTCTTTTTCCAGGAATTAAACCACGTCTTCCCGGCATTTGAGAAAGCAGAAGGAAGCGCCGCAGATGTTGTAACTGTTCAGTATCGCCTAGTTGTTCTAATTGTTCTAAAGCTTCTTTAAAGGTTAAGTTAGAGCGATAGAGAATGCGGAAGGCTTTTTTGAGCAGTTGTAACTCGCTAGCATCCATTCCAGAACGTTTTAACCCTACTAAGTTGAGGGTTCTGACTCTGGCGGGATTGCCTTCTACCAGCATATATGGCGGCACATCGCGGTCAATACGTGCCATCCCACCTACCATTGAGTGTCTACCAATTCGCACAAATTGGTGGACTCCCAAAACTCCGCCTAACCTAGCCCGTGATTCTATGTGAACATGACCCGCTAAGGCTACTGAGTTAGGAATAATTACATGGTCTTCGATCACGCAGTTATGAGCCACATGAACATAAGCCATCAGTAGGTTACCGTTACCAATGATTGTGGCTTCCCCAGCACCAGTAGCACGGTTGATCGTGACATATTCACGAATTTGGTTATTGTCGCCAATTTTGACCCAGGTAGGTTCTCCCACATATTTGAGATCCTGGGGTTCCATACCGATAGCTGCACCAGGGAAAATCTGATTTCGCGCCCCAATTTCACATGGCCCTTCTAGCACTACGTGAGCGCCAATTACAGTTTCAGGGCCAACTTTAACCTGCGCTCCAATCACAGCATAGGCACCGACTTCCACTGTTGGGTGGAGTTCTGCTTTAGGATGAATTACAGCAGTTGGATGAATAAGCGTCTTCAAGGGTAAATCTCCAGAACTGTCATGAGTGCTGAACTTTTTGAGTATTCAGTTACGAAAGTGTCGGGCAAAGCAAGTTAAGTGTGAGGGCAGCGAAATTTAAAAATTATAAATTACTCTTGTGGCTAGTTGATTTTACTGCTAACCTTTTTTATGGTTGTCAGTAAAAAGCACATCACGGCTGTGCGATCGCCACAAGAGCAGGTTTTTAGTTTACTAGAGAAAACATTAATTCGCCTTCAGCCGCTAACTGACCGTCCACTTCAGCACGACCTTGCATTTTAGCGAAACGACGTTGTTTAACCCACAACAGTTCCACCGTCATGACGAGTTGATCGCCGGGAACTACTTGCCGACGGAAGCGGACTTTATCAATCCCAGCAAACACAAATAGTCCACCTTCATATTCCGGTAGCTGTGTCATGACTATACCGCCTACCTGTGCCATTGCTTCGACAATTAGCACTCCAGGCATTAGCGGCCGTCCGGGGAAATGTCCTTGAAAATGGGGTTCATTAATGGTGACATTTTTCACGCCTACCGCTAGTTTGCCTGGTACATAGTCAATAATTTTATCTACCAGTAAAAATGGGTAGCGATGGGGCAACAGGCTTTGAATTTCTTCAATAGCCAAGGTTTTTTTCGGCTCTGGTGCGCTTTGATTGCCATTAGCAGCAGCTGCGATCGCATCGACGGTATTGGCTTCGGTGAGGGTTGTCATTGGCTATATGTTTGGTTTTTTATCTGGAATCGAGTCAGCGACGGAATTTTAGATTTTAGATTTTGGATTTTGGATTGATTCAAAAATCTAAAATTTTCTGTGCCAGTTGAATGTGTAAATTGTGGCTGGCCTTATACGCTAAGAAGTGAGCACGGGGGATATTTCCCACTAAACTCAAATCTCCTACTAAATCCAAGATTTTATGACGTACTGGTTCATTTGCAAATCTTAATGGTGGATTTAACCAGCCATCAGGGCCACAAACCAGGGCATTTTCTAAACTACCACCTTTGATTAACCCAGACTTTTGCAGATGTTCGATTTGATGCAATAAACCAAAAGTACGAGCAGGGGCAATTTCTGTAGCAAAGTCTGTATAAGGATTTCCTATATTGGAATTAAGTGACCAACTGTGCCATTGATTACCAATAGCAGGCAAATCGAAGTCAATACCATAGCTAAAACGGGTTTCTGGTGCGGGGATAGCCGCCACAAAAGTATCACCCTCATAAATCCAAATTGGCTCTTGGATAGCTAGGGGTGTTTCGTCTGCAGTTACAGATTGCGATCGCAACCCGACTTGGGCGATACTTTCCGCCCATACCTTTGCGGAACCATCCATTAACGGCACTTCTGGCCCATTAATTTCAATGCGGGCGTTATCCACACCCATACCCACCAGAGAAGCCAATAAATGCTCTACAGTGCGGATAGAAGCCACGCCTTTACCCAACTGGGTAGAAAGAACAGTTTGACTAACTGCGGCAACTTGCGCCGGAATAATTGGCGAATCTGGTAAATCGACTCGCACAAAGTAGCGCCCGCTACCTACTTCAGCTGGTAGTATTCGCACCTGAGTATTAGCACCACTATGCAATCCCACTCCAGCTTGAGTGATTGCTGCGGCTATTGTGTGTTGTTGCATAAGTTTGGGGATTGGGGACTAGGGACTGGGGACTAGGGACTGGGGAACTCGGGGCTCCCTCTGGGGATAAGGGGTAATGGGGATTGGAGATTTGGCAAAGCAGGGAGGAGGGGGACAGGGAGCAAGGGAGAAATCGTAAATTCCAATTACCAATTACCCATTACCAATGCCCAATGCCCCATGCCCCATGCCCAATGCCCATTTAAAACCTCTCCCCAATCCCAAAGTTGATGCGGCTGTCGCCGTCGTCGTTGATACCGTAGTCAACCCGAATTGGGCCTAAGGGGGATTGGACGCGTACGCCTAAACCGTAGCCGTAGCCTGTACCGTTTTTGTTGAGTATTTCAGCAGCTCTGGTGCTGGTACCTAAGTCAGTACCAAAATCGAAAAATAATGCGCCGCTAACTACGGAAAATACGGGGAAGCGATATTCTACTGAGGCTTGTACATAACTGCGGGCGCTGGTTAATGTGCCTTCTTCATAGCCTCGCACGGAGTTACTACCACCTAAGGTAAAGGCTTCATAAGGGGGTAAGTCACCTAAAACAGTACCACCTTGCAAGTTAAAGGCTAGGGTTTGGGGCCCCTTGCTGAAGTTTAATAGGCTGATGGGTAAATATTGGCTGTAGCTACCCCTTAACCTGGTAAGGAAAATGCTACCTTGCCCAATGGGTACAGATTGATCGACCCCAAAACGGAGATAAGAACCGCTAGTTGGTTGTAGGGGATTATTACGGAGATCGCGTTGCGCTCCTACCTGTAATAAGAATAAATCGTCATCACCTGACCCAGACTGCGTGAGGGGAATCAGTTCTGTGGGTTGACCATTCTGGTAAATTGTGCCTTGAGTGACGCTATTACCATCAGCATCTTTGGTGGAAACCCGTTGATATTGGAAACCAGCCGAAGCAGTCCATTCGGAATTACCGAAAGGATTAGCCGAAAGCGGACGTGTAAAAGTTACACCACCACCTAAGCGGACAACACGGGGGCGATCGCCTTCGGTATCTCCTGGGAGAAAGGTCTCGATATTTTGGTCTTTACCGTCAAAAATCAAGGAGATAGAACGACGACGGAAAATATTGGCAGTATAGGAAGTGCGGTAGGGATCGCCGTCAATCCAAGGGTCTGTAAAGCGCAGGTCAAATAGCAGTTCTCTTTCACCTACTTGTAACTCTGCCCCCAATTTTTGGTTTCTGCCATTGAGGTTTTGCTGTTGGTAACTAATAGTACCAAATAGACCACTGGCAGAACTAATCCCCGCACCTGCAGCAATCGAACCGCTATTACGTTCAGCTACGTTGACTACCACATCTACCCGACTGGGGTCGCTACCAGGATCAAGGGAAACGTTGACATCTTCAAAGATGCCCAAGCCGTAAACCCGTTGCAAGTCTCTTTGCACGGTGTTACGGTTGAAGACTTGTCCTGGTTTCAACTCTAATTCTCGGGTTACGATATATGGCTGTGTCCGTCCGCGAATTGGTTGTCCTTGTTCGTCGGTCTCCTGACCTTCTTTATTGCGGAACCGGACTCGAATATTCTCTACTACCCCTTCTGCGATTTGCAAAGTCACAACCCCACTTTCAGAGACTTGGGGTGCACCGATGACATTGGCTAGTACGTAACCTTTATCTTGATAGCGTTTGGTTAATTGCTTGATACCTTCCTGCAAGTCACGCAAGTTGAGAATTTTGCCATACTGCTCGCGGAAAACTTCATCTGCTGTATTTTGTGGCAGTACTGAGGGCACGCTAGTGCCGGGATTGGCTTGGACTTGGACTTTGGTCAAAATTGGGTTGGGTTGCACCACAAAGCTGACCCGGACTCCTAATGGCGTATCTTCTGGTACTGCTTGGACATTGGAGAAAAAGCCAGTACCAAAGATGGCATTGATATCTTCTTGGAGTTGGGTACGGGTGGTGGTTCTTCCTGGCTGGGTACGAACTACAGAATAAACTTGATTTTCCAGTTCTGGTGTGAGTTGCCCCGATTGCGCTCTTACTGCAACTTCTGATACTAATACTCGGGGTTCACTCGACTCTGTAGAGGTGTCTGGATTCGTGGGAAATACAGGTGAACCTAGGGGTGGAGTAGCACCAGGAGCCGGAGCAGGTGCTGGTTGTTGGGTACCTGGCGTGGGCTGTGGGGTTGTTTGCTGTGGAGTTGTGGGTCTGGGAGTTGTTTGTGGCGCTTGTTGGAGGGTTGGTTGGGGAGTTGTTTCCTGTGGAGTTGTTTGTGGCGCTTGTTGGAGAGTTGGCTGGGGAGTTGTTTCCTGGGGAGTTGGCTGTGGGGTTGTTTCTTGTGGAGTCTGTGCTGTCTGCATAGGCGAGACAGCGATGTTGCGAGATTGCAGACCCTGGAGTGCCCTTACCCCGGCGCTAGAGGTGTTAGGTGTGGCGCTGGGCACTATAACAGATTTTAGGGCCGGATTTGTTGGCTGAATGGTTACAGCAGCGATATTGCGAGACTGAAGACCTTGCAGTGCCTTTACCCCTGCACTTGGGGTTGTGGGTGCGTAGGCGTAGCCCGTCGTAGACATCGCAGTTGGTACTATGACTGGCTGTGTCTTATTGGCTGCTGGAATTGGCAAGGCAGCTACAGTCTGAGCCTGGGAAGCTTTCACGGTTGCTGCTTCTGGAAAAGTAGCAGCGGATTTTACTTGTTCGCTAGATTCTTCTTGAGCGATCCCATTTTCCGATTGTTGATTTGTCGCTGATGTCAACACCTCTGCTGGTTGTGACAAATCTGGGTTAGCTGTTTGTGCATTTGCACTTATTGGGGTACTTAGAGGGGCTGCAATTGCTACTGCTGCCACCATTGCGGGAGATAAACGCATTTTATTTAAATTCCTCTTCTCGTCCACACACCATCACAAGGCAATTATGCTCTCATCAGGATTTACGCAACTGGCAGATCTATTCAGGTTAGAGTCAAGAATTAAAAGCTCAAGTTTTTTGGAAATTTGATATTTAACCCTCGACTACGTAAGTGAGAAAAATTATGACACTTGCGTAAATCTGCTAATCATGCCAAAGGTAAAAATTAAAAACTATAGAAAATTATATTTTTACCTTGCTAATTTAATTTTCAGATCCTACGGCTTGTAAAACTCTTTGTAAAACCTCCTGGTAAGCATCTTCTATATTTCCTAAGTCTTTGCGAAAGCGGTCTTTATCCATTACCCGACGGTTAGCGTCCGCTTCTGCTGAATCCCATAACCGACAAGTGTCTGGACTAATTTCATCTGCCAACAGCACTTGCTGATGTGAATCAACGCCAAACTCTAGTTTGAAGTCTACTAGTGTAATCCGACAACGCTGCCAAAAGTCCCGTAGAAACTCGTTGATTTGCAATGCTAGATGGGTAATTGTCTCAACTTGTTCCGGAGTAGCTAGTTCCAGCAGGTAGAGGCGATCGCTTGTTAATAACGGATCTCCTAATGCGTCGTTTTTGTAGTAAAACTCTACCAAAGGCTGTTTTAGTATTGTGCCCAATGGTAGACCTGTTTGTTGACACAGGCTACCAGCAGCAATATTCCGCACAACTACTTCTAAGGGTAAAATCTTCACAGCCTTTACCCGCATTTGGTTTGGGGCGGGGCTATCAATAAAATGAGTTTTAATCCCCCTTGCCTCTAACTGTTCAAACAGTTTACTAGAAATAGTGCAATTAATATTTCCCTTACCTATGATACTGCCGCGTTTTTGGGCATTAAAGGCTGTGGCATCATCTTTATAATCAGCCAGTAAGATTTCAGGATCTTCCGTCGTATAGAGTATTTTTGCTTTGCCTTCGTATAACTTGGAATTAACAGACATGGTTGGCAGTAAATTTACAGGTGATGGGCAGATTTTGGTTTTTGAGGCTTAACCATTTTATCTTTAGTTAATAGTCATTAGCTATGATTCATCAGTCAGGGGTGATTTACTACTGACAGTTGGCTAACTCCCATCGAGATTCCGCGTAATTTACGCTGCCTACCAAGAGTATTTTTTGACAATCTATATAAATTTGTTGATGAATAGAGGAAAATACATCTTATGTTCAGCACATTACAGTATATATTAATACATTATTAATAATACTTTCTGTATACTTAAATGATGTGCGTTATTTCATGAATGATGCACTAAAATGTAATGAATTGGACAGCAAAAGGAGCGTAAACTATATTACTTTTTGTACGTTAATAAAAGACACTGTTTTTAAGCCTACTATTTAATGATTGTCAGCTCGATCATCCCTAGCACCATCAAAATTGACAAATTTACCCAAAAGGTTTACACCAGAGAGGTTTAATTTTGCAATTACTCCCGACTGGACAAGACGCAGATGTAGATTGGCTAGAGATTCAGCTTCAGAATATAGATACAGGGGGAGTTGAATAAGTGGAGAAAAATATAGTGAGCAAAGATGATTTTCTCTATCCTCGTGGCCGTTACTACGGTCAAGTGAAGCCAGAAAACTTAGTTTTCAATTCTAATCTACAGGAATTTGCCCAACGAGTGAGTTATATTTGTAACTTAGAAACCGGGGGTAAATTGCCACCAGAAGAAGCATACGAACAAATTAAGGATCTGTGGAAACAATTAAAACGTACAAAAAAACAATTGAAAATTGGTGAAAATCCTTTTCAGGATGACCAAGATAATCAAGATACACCACCGGAAAGCTAGGGAATAGGGAATAGGGACTAGGGACTAGGGATTAGTAAGAAGAATTTTTATAAAACTGGTGTATATCTGCTTGATGGCTGACTTGAAAACAACAAAAAAGGAAGAAGCAGAGGAAACTGAAGGAGAAATAACAAATAATAAATGCCCCATGCCCCATGCCCCATGCCCTATTTATTTGCCATTGTCCAGACACCATCCCAAGAATCGTGGGGTGGTGTTTTTTGATAGTTATAAGAGCGTTCTATATGGATATTAACTGCTTGGTCATGAGGGCGAAGATTTTTTGCGGCTTCAAAGCAAGCGATCGCCCGGGTAAAGTTCCTTGCTAAGTAAGCTATGCGCCCCGACTGGTAATAAAACAGAAATTCTTGGGTAGCATCGTCGAGGGGTTGAGTGCGATCGCTAATTAATTCATAGATATTTACCGCTTGATACTTACCTTTGACGCGGATTTTATCTAGCTGACGCGTCCAAATGCGATCGCTGCACAGTTGGTAGGTAAATTCGCTCAAAATAATGTCACAACCATATTCTTTGGTGACGGCTTCCAAACGGGAACTTAAATTTACGCCATCACCGATGACGGTGTAATCCATGCGTTTGTGAGAACCGATGTTACCAGAAACCACTTCTCCCGAACTAATCCCAATGCCGATGTTAATTTGTGGTTGTGATTGAATAATCCGCCGGCGATTAAATTCTGCTAGGCGTTGGCGCATATCTAGGGCTGCTTGTACAGAACGCCAGGCGTGATTTTCTGTTAATGGTAAAGGTGCGCCAAATACTGCCATTAAAGCATCACCAATAAACTTATCTAGGGTGCCTTCATGGTTAAATACTGCCTCTACCATCGTTTCAAAATATTGGTTGAGCAGCGATACCACCTCCGCCGCCCCGAGATTTTCTGTGAGTGTGGTGTAACCGCGAATATCGGAAAATAAGATAGTTACTTCCTTGCGTTCCCCCACCATTAAAGCATCTTCCCCCAAAGCCATAACCTGTTCGGCTACATGGGGGGTGAGATAGCGGTACATGGTAGTTTTCATGCGTTTTTCGCGGCTGATGTCTTCTAAGACAACTAAGCCACCTCTCACGCCGCCTTCTGGGTTAGTTAGGGGATTTACTGTTAAATTCAGGCTGCGTTCTAACTTTTGTACCTCGCTAGCACTCAAAAACTTCGATTGAGGAGTTAGGGGTTGATTCCAGGGAATAAACACATCTGGATTAGTGCGATCGCGTACTGCCAAAATAAAATGCTGCGTCCAAACTCCTGCATCTAAGGTTTCACTGGGCGACTTAGTTTCAGAACTTTGGATGGGATATAACCCCACAGTCAAACTTTGCTCGGGAACGTAATGTTTAGCCCCTGTTTTTAAACTATCTTCCAAGCGCATTTGCAAATTTTCAATTGGTACCACTTCCCAAACCAAGCGACCGAGTAAATTTTGTTCCCACAACCGCTTATTAGGTTTTGTATTTGTATCTCTAACAGGACAACCAAGTAATGCTAATGCGGCATCATTAATAGTGACAATTCTCCCTTCCATATCTGTAGAAATAACCGCATCAGACAAACTTTGTAAAATGTCTTTTTGATACTGTTTTTCTAACAGGACATTTTCAAATAAACGAGCATTTTCCAAAGCAATTCCAGCTTGGATATTAAATGCTCGCATAAATTCTTCATCAGAGGCAGTAAAACTACCTTGCTGTTTATTAATTAACTGTGTTACGCCAATTAATTCATTGGCTGAATTAAACACAGGCAAACACAAAATATTGCGAGTTACATATCCAGTTTTTCTATCTGTAGTTGGGTCAAACCGGGGGTCTTTATAAGCATCGGGAATATTTACAGCTTGCCCAGTGGAAGCCACAAAACCAACAATACCGCGATTGCTGGGCATCCGGATTTCTATAGTATTTGCACCATCTGCGGCGGCGGCTACCTTTGTCCAAAGTTCGCCCATTTCTTTACGATGCAAAAACAGAGTACTGCGATCTGCTTGCATTAAAATTCGGGCTTGCTCCATAACTATTTGCAAAGTTGCTTCTAAATCTAAACTTTGCCCCAGAGTTTGAGTTGCTCTTAAAAGTGCTGTTGCTCCCCGTTGGTTGCGTGCTGCGACATAAAAAGTCTGACAGCTTTCTAAGATAATCCCAATCGAAGCAGCAAAATCCCGAAACCGTTCTTCATCATCTTGATTAAATGGCAAATCACCAGCTTTATTGGCCAGTTGTACTACAGCTACAGTTTGATTTTTGCTGCTCATAACTGGCATACATAAAATATTATGAATTTTATAGCCCATTTGCTTTTCTAAATCTGGGCTAAATAAGGGATGAGTAGAAGTTTCAGCTATATTTAAATATTGTCCAGTACTGGCAACATGACCAGGAATACCAACTGTAATGGGCGTACGAATTTCTAAAAATTTTTGTGTATTATCCTGGGGAACTTTTGACCACAATTGATTTTTATCATAATCTACTAAAAAAATAGCCGTGTGTTCTGCTTGCAGAATTTGACCTATTTTTAATGTGATTGCTTCTAGAACTTTTTCCAACATAGTTTCTAGAGCTTCATTATTGATTAATTCAATAGCTCTGAGAAATTGCTGAAATTCCGCAGTAATAAAATCTAATAAACAAACAAATTCGTTAACAGAAAGGTCTTTCACACGACGCAATAAAGCGTGGGTACGATTGACTTGAGTGAGTTCGGTTAATGTAGCCAAGACGCTACCAGGATTAGGGAGTGTCATGAGGACTGGGGATTGGGGATTGGGGACTGGGGACTGGGGATTAGGGATTGGGGATTGGGAGACAAGGGGACAAGGATAATAAACTAGTTTTGACTTTTGACCCTTGACCCTTGACCCGTAAGGCATTTGAAGAGTTGTGGCTAATGTTGGGACTGTTAAATTTTTATCAGATGGCTGCTGTCAATTGTTGCGCGTAAATTACCTTTTCATAGTAATCCTGTAACTGGCGAGTGGCGTTTGCCCATCCCCATTTTTCAGCTTCTTTACGAGCATTTTGACGGATCAGGTCACATTCTTGTTTCTCTTGTAACAGGCGAACAGTAGCGGTAATTGCACCTTGAATATCTGCTGTAGGCTTAAAAAGATAGCCGTTGACCCCATCTGTAACAATATCAGGAATTCCTCCAGAACGGGCTGCTACTACTGGGCAACCGGCTGCCATTGCTTCTAATAACACTAATCCTAGTGTCTCTGTACGGGAAGGAAAAATAAAGGCATCAGCACTCGCAAAAGCCGAACCTAATTCCCGTCCCATAAGATAGCCAACAAAGTTGGTGTTTGTGCCAGCAAAGTGCTTTTCTAGGGCTTGGCGGTGGGGGCCATCTCCGACCAATGCCAAGCGCGCTTCGGGAATTGCTTCTAAAATCGGTTTGATGCGCTCAATTTCTTTTTCCGCAGACAGGCGACCAACATATAGTAACAAAGGACTTTCTGGATGATTTTGCGATAAACGCGATCGCATTTCGGCACTGGCTAAACTAGGATGAAATAATTCTGTATCCACCCCTCTTTGCCACAAATCTACTCGTTCAATGCCATGTGCTGTCAATTCTGCCATCATTGCAGTGGAAGTACACAGGTTTAACTCGGCTTGATTATGTGCAGTTTTCAATAATTCCCACAGCACACCTTCCAACATTCCTAAGCCGTAATGCTGGAGATATTGGGGTAAATGAGTATGATAAGAGGCTACTAAAGGAATTTTGAGGATTTTGCTGTAAAATATGCCAGATAAACCCAAAACTGCAGGATTGACGACATGAATAATATCTGGCTTAAACTCCTCTAAAGCGTAACCTATAGCTGGGCGAGGCAATGCCATTTTTAATTCTGGATACAATGGCAAAGGAAAGCCAGTCACGCCGTAAACTTTAGCTCCTTTATGTTCGGTGATCCCGCCTTCAGGGGCAACCACTAAAACTTGATTTCCATGACGCTGTAGATGGTCAACGGTATGACGCAAGCGCGTTACAATACCGTCAACCTTGGGCAAAAAGGTTTCAGTGAATAGAGCAATTCTCATAAAATACTATTCAGTCCAGGCAGATAATCCCAGCTGCTTTTGCGTTTGTTGATCACTCACAGAGTAAACTGTCTCCCGTGGCGTAATCAATTGGGCACAGTCAGAATTAATGTTTTGCCGCTGTTGTTGGACAAAATCAGAGATATCTTCAATATGCAAGATCCAATCTTTGGCATAATTAGCTAAGAATTTTCCGCGTAGCCCTATCTGAATAGCACGCCGTTCTAATTTAGCACCAGATGGGTGATGATCTGGGTCCCATTGTAATCTTACTTGTGATTCTTTTAGCGCTGCTTTCCAAGTAGTTTCACTGGGATATAATTCGGGCATAAAAGTGGAATGCACTGCAACTGACAACATTTCTTCAAAAGACCAACGTTGAATCCAAATAGCTAATACTACTCCTTGCTCAGTTTTTATACCCCATCCGGAACGATACATCATCCATAAAAAATTAGGTTTGATCCAACTCATGCGGTCAAAACTAAAGTCGCCACCAAAATAACCATGAGTGGCGGCGAAATGACCAATAGCCGGACGATATGCTTGGTACACAACAATTGATTGGTCGTCATATTGGGCTAGAATGTGACGACCAGTTTGAGGCCAGCAACTTACTTGATTTAGATAAGGTTCTGTTATCAGCCGCATAAATAATTCGTAATTCGTAATTCGTAATTCGTAATTGAACAGTGTCTAAATTGAACATGGGCATGGCGCATGGTGAGACAGCGCTGCAGGAGGGTTTCCCTCCGCAGGCGACTGCGCTCGCGTAGCGTATCCGAAGGATTCACCCGAAGGGCCCATGAGGCATAGGAAAGACGGATTTTCATGCCCCATACCCAATAAGAGTAACTACGAATTACGACTTAGAAATTACGAATTACTTAAGCCTATTTTCTATGCCAAGAGACTTTAGGCAAAATTTGCTTTTGATCGACTCGGGTTTGATATTTGATGGCAAAGTTTAATAGAGAATCGAGGAGAGAATCAGAGAGATAGTGAGGTTGTAAGCCTAAATCCAACAGCTTAGTGTTTTTAGCGTTGAAATAATGCTCTTCTTTCTCAACTCTGGGATTATCTAGATGATTAATATCCACATTGATTCCCATAGCATTGCCGGCTTTCTTCACCATGATTGCCAAATCACCAACGCTAAATTGTTCAGTGAATTGGTTGAAGACACGGAATTCGCCAGCTTGAGCAGGATTAGCGATCGCTAATTCTACACACCTCACTGTATCCCGAATATCCAAAAAGCCGCGTGTTTGTCCGCCTTTACCGTAAACAGTCAGAGGATGACCGATAGCTGCTTGAATGCAGAAGCGGTTGAGTGCTGTACCAAACACGCCATCATAATCCAGGCGGTTGATCAACATTTCATCCATTCCCGTTTCTTCAGTTAAAACGCCATAAACCACACCTTGATTCAAGTCTGTAGCGCGCAGTCCCCAAATCCGACAAGCAAAATGGATATTGTGACTATCATGCACTTTGCTGAGGTGATACATTGAACCTGGCTGTTTGGGATAAGGCAATGTATCTTTGCGACCATTATGTTCAATGGTGATATAGCCTTCTTCAATGTCGATGTTGGGAGTACCATATTCACCCATTGTCCCTAACTTCACAAGATGACAATCAGGAAAATCTTCCCGCATCGCATAGAGCAAATTCAAAGTGCCCACTACATTGTTGACCTGAGTCACAACTGCGTGTTCACGGTCAATCATAGAAAATGGAGCCGAACGCTGTTCCCCAAAATGGACTATAGCGCTGGGTTGGAATTTGTGCAGCGCTTTATGGAGGAATTCATAGTTAGTGATATCGCCAACAAACAAGTCTATGGATTTACCAGTTAAATCGTACCAGCGCTGGAGACGTTGCTGAATTGGCGCGATCGGAGTAAGAGTTTCGACACCAAGCTCGTTATCCCAGTGCCGCCGCACTAAACTATCTAAAATCCCAACTTCGTAACCTTGATTTGAAAGGTAAAGAGCAGTTGCCCAACCACAATACCCATCGCCACCAATAACCAGGACTTTCATTTTTACCTGTTTTCACTCGCTGTAAGCTAAATCTACCAGGTTTGTGTCACGTCTCAACTACCTAAAGGGTGAAAATTGGGGATTGGGGGATGAGGGGGATGAGGGGGATGAGGGGGATGAGGGGGATGAGGAAGCAGGGGGAGAAATAACAGCCCAATTACCAATTACCGATTACCCAATGCCCAATGCCCAATGCCCAATGCCCAATGCCCAATGCCCCATGCCCCATGCCCAATGCCCAATGCCCCATGCCCATCATTGCTTTGGCACTTTGTATTGCTGGGCTATGTAGTAAAACAAGTGGTAGTAATCAGTAAAATCTTGGCTTTGGCTTTGTCCTCGCCAGTAGTATTTAATTTGACCTTGAGTGATGGTTAGGGTCATGGAACTTTCTTTTTGACCTACTTCCACAACTAAAACCCCAGATATTCCTTGAGCATTTTGAAAATTGGGATTGACTGTGATTTTGGCGTTTTGGTCTGGATTCAAAGATGCTGGTAGCTGATTACCTGCCCAAGACCGAATTTTTACTGATTCATCTTGCGGGGAAACAAAGACTATTCCATCATTATTTTCTGGTGGTGGTAAAGCATTCCAGTTGCTAGGGTAGGGAAACTCAAAGTTATAACGTGTATTGATATAAGTTTTCCAAGTTAAATTAGAGGCATTAAAGCCTGGTGCTGTACACCCCCACAGCATCATAAATAAAGCGATCGCTCTGCCGAAGCCGTGGACGTTAAGATAAATGTTGCGCCCCAAACTACAGGCTTTAACCGTAGCAGTAGACATTAATTGCACCTAATAACTAATTTCTCGGAAATTTGGTTTTAGTTTATACCCAAAAGCCATTTTTAGCACCTTGATTTTCCCCGAGAACGAAAATAGAGTTAACTATTCCCTATTCCCTAGTGAGAAACGGGTCTTTTGTCCGCTAATGGCGAGGCTAATTTTTGGGAATTTTCGGGGAATTAAAAAATAGAATTATTAGCAATAAATAGCAATAATCATCATTGTAAAGATTGGCAAGTCAAGGAGTTGAATTTTTGACTTATGCAGTCACCTAATTGTTGATACCGTAATTAATTGTCTAATTAGACGATTACGAGGAATTTAAGCAATAGTTTACTATCCGCTAAATCTTGCTTAAATGTATTATGACTATTGACCATTGTTAAATCTTGACTTATGAAAGTAGGCTACACAAATAAGTCAATGATTATGACAATAGATTACTTAAAAAAGTCTGCTTTTGGTTTTAAAGGTCTGCTGTATGCATTGTTAGCTATTTTGATTTGGGCAACAATTGGTGTGACATTCAAATTAACTGTGCCACATCTCGATAGTTTTACCACAACGCTATATGTGACTTTCTTGTCAACTTGCGTTCTTGGTATTAACATTGTCAGGCAGAAAAAATTGCTAATTCTGCAAAAGGAATGGAAAAAGCAGCAGTTTTTCTTCGTAATTGCTGGAATTATGGGTATGGGTATTCAGCAAATCTGCGGCTTGAAAGGCTATCAACTTCTGCCAGCTTCCCAGGTGGTTGTCATGTTTTATATCTATCCATTGCTGATGACATTCTTTGGAGCCTTGTGGTTTCATGAAAAGTTATCTCGCAAATCAGTCTTACTGCTGATAACAGGTTGTGTGGGAGTGTATTTGTTGATTGCCAAAAACCAAATATTGGCGATTCAATTAAATCTTGGTACTGCTGCAACATTAGCAGCAGCAGCAACTTGGGCTTTGTTTTGTGTGTTGATCAAGCACAAAAATTTTGATCCAGATGCAGGAATGTTTTTGTTTAACTTATTTGGCTTGTTGTTTTTACTCGGTTTAGTACCAGCATTTGGCTTGACATTGACATTAACCTCTACTCAATGGCTAGGGATTATCTATTTAGCGGTATTTCCGAATACGATTGCTTCTTTACTGTGGAATCAAGCATTGCATCTAAATTCAACACAAATATGTTCAATGATTGCATTACTAACTCCGCTGTTTTCACTAATGTTTAATGTGTCAATTCTCCATGAATCAATTATGCCAATACAATTAATTGGATTTATAATTTTAGTTGGCTCAGTTATTCTAAATCTTGGTAGTTGTTTAAAATTTAAATCTAGCTATTAGTTAAGTACTAAAGTTTAAAATTGCAATTATTATTTTATAGATTGATGAGGCAAGGTAACCTTGCCTCTTATTTTGGAGTCAATTCAAATTAAGTATGGAGGTTTTGGTTATCTAAAAATGCAATCAATTAAATAAGATGTCAATTATTTAAATATCAAGGTTTTGGTTCTCTAAAATGCAATCAATTAAATAAATGAAGACATAACAACGCTGAATTCACTTTTGGTAAGCAATCAAATCCAAAGTAAAGAGAGCCAAGTTTTAATCCCGACAATTCCATCTGCTTGTAGACCTTTAGATGATTGAAAACTAATGACAGCATCTTTAACAGCCGATGAAAATTTGCCATCAATAGCACCTGTATACAAACCAATGGCTGTTAATTGTTGTTGTAGGTTTTTGACCCTTAAACCGGAATCACCAGGTTGCAAATCCTTAAATCGATTCAAATCAGCTTTACCACTTACGCCTGGTACACCAGAGACATCTTCTCTAAATTGATGAATTAAATATTCTCCTTGCCAAGTAGTAGGAACTGTTGGCTGGGGTTGATCGTAGTGGGCAATCCAGAGTTGGTATTCAGCAAAACCAGTGGGGTTACCAAGCCCTTCCCAGAAACCTGGGTAAGTATAAATAATTGGTTTTATTGGTTTTCCTGTTTGTTGTAGAAGCGCTTTCTCAACTACTACTAACCACTGCTTTGCGGCATTAATGATCAATTTTGGATCGTTGACATTATCAGTGACTTCTATATCTAAAACTGGTGGTAAGTCTCCAGGTTCCAATTTGCCAATTGTTTTTAAGAACTCTTGAGCTTGTACAACTGGATCGGAAGTACGTGGGTGAAAAAAATGATAAGCCCCACGAATAATTCCCGCCGCCTTCATAGTTGGCCAGTGACGAGCAAAAGTGGGATCTTTCACCGAAGCGCCTTCTGTAGCTTTTACAAAAGCGAAGGTTTTACCAGAGTTTTTCACTGCTGTCCAATCTACTCTGCCATCTTGACCTGCAACATCAATACCTTGCATAAAAGTTCTCCATTATTTCGGGTATAACCACACTCTAATGATCATTGAATACGGAAAATTTCTTGTAAAGCAACAGGAGAATTTTCAGGCGATCGCCTTTCGAGTATGTGTGATTCAAGAACTACAATAAAGAATGTGGTTAAACCTTTCGCTCTACTTTCAGCAAGAGTCTGAGTCAGAATGGGGATAGTAATGATAAATTTAGTACCTTCGCCTGGTGTAGAATTTACAGACAAAATACCATTGTGTTTTTCTACAATAATCTGACGTGCGATCGCTAGTCCCAAACCTGTACCTTTACCCACAGCTTTAGTAGTAAATAAGTGGTCAAATATTTTGGCTTTGACTTGTTCGCTCATCCCCATCCCATGATCAGCAATAGCTATGATGACAGTGAAATAATCTGGATGCTGAAAATCAAAAAAGCGATCGCATGAGTCCAATAAGTCAAGATGTCGGGAATCCTCCAATCGTTCGATAAAATAGAAAAACATCACCATCCCTCTGTTAGTTAAACAGCAAGCATTTTATACACCGATAAATAAAGAGATGTAATGTAAAGGCAATTCTAGCGATCGCCTTTGAATTGTGAAAGCGAGTTTTATTATGCAGACAATAGACAAAAAGTCAACAAAAAGAGCTTGGGCAAATGCGATCGCCCAACCTGGGGTAGAATTTCCGCGTACCGAATTACCGATTCTGGCTGGCAATATCCCTGAAGGCTTACGTGGCACACTTTACCGCAATGGCCCAGCAAGGCTAGAACGTGGCGGTATGCATATGGGACATTGGTTTGATGGCGATGGGGCAATTTTAGCTGTCAATTTTACCGATGCTGGAGCCACAGGAGTTTATCGCTATGTGCAAACCGTAGGTTATCAACATGAAGCTGCCGCAGGTAAGCTGCTGTATGGTAACTATGGTATGACTGCACCGGGGCCAATTTGGAATCAATGGCGCAGACCGATCAAAAATGTTGCTAATACCTCAGTTTTGGCATTACCTGATAAACTTCTGGCTCTTTGGGAAGGCGATAATCCATATAGCCTCGACCTTCAAACCCTAGAAACTCATGGCTTAGATAATTTAGGCGGATTGGATAAAGGATTGGCTTATTCTGCTCATCCTAAAGTTGATTACCAAACAAAAGAGATTTTTAATTTTGGTATTAGTCCCGGGCCAAATGGCACACTTAATGTTTTTAAAAGCGATTTTACAGGCAAAATTCTGCAAAAAGCCAAGTTTGCATTAGAAGGTACACCCTTAATCCATGATTTTGTCTTAGCAGGGCAGTATCTTGTATTTTTTGCCCCATCTGTGCGGTTAAATATGTGGTCTATCCTACTTGGAACTAGCACATATAGCGATTCTCTCAAATGGCAGCCAGAGGTGGGAACTCAGGTTTTGGTGATTGATCGGGAAAACTTATCTTTGGTAAGTCGCGGACAAACCGAACCTTGGTATCAGTGGCATTTTGCTAACGGTTATGTGGATGCTAGCGGTACAGTAATTGTTGATATTGCCCGCTATCAAGATTTTCAAACTAACCAATATCTCAAGGAAGTAGGCTCAGGAGAAACTCACACTGCTGCTAAAAGTACCTTAACGCGAGTTCATCTGCGTCCCGACACAGGTAAAGTGACAGCAATTCAAGAGTTGGTAGACAGATTTTGTGAATTTCCGAGTGTACCGCAGCAAAATGTCGGACAAGCTTCGCGCTACACCTATATGTCTTCATTCCGCCCAGAATCAGATATTAGCCGAGAAATATTAAATGCGATCGCTCGTTTCGATCATCAAACAGAAACCTTCACCGAAGCGGATTTAGGCGAAAATCGCTATTGTTCTGAACCGATTCACGTTCAAGATGCTCAAAATCAAGCACAAAGCTGGCTCTTAACCGTTGTTTATGATGGTAATAGCCATAGTAGCGAAGTTTGGGTATTTGATAGCGATCGCCTAAATGAAACGCCTGTGTGCAAACTTGGATTACCTAGTGTTATTCCTCCAGGTTTTCACGGTACTTGGAAGCAAGAGTGAATGTTGGGGATTGGGGATTGAGTAATAGGTAATAGTTAACGTAGGATGCGTTACGCTATCGCTAACGCATCCGTCCCAATGCTAATTTTCTCTTTTTTATGTGGACGAAAGACTTTATAATTGTGCATCAACTAGCTGTTGTGATGCTTGATTCAATTGCTCAATCATACTTTGCTGCTCGGCAGTTTCTAAAGCACTAAAAATACTTGCATACTCTTCTTGGAAACTTTCTAAAACATCTATCATTAATAATTCCACTAATTGTTGACGCTGTTTTATATTGTTAACATCAACTCTGCCAAATTTAGAAATAACATTGTTTAATCTCGTAGGTGTAACCAAAGCCAGCATTTCTTGGCTTAATTCTTCTTCAAGACTTATCTGGTGTTGTAGTATGGGCTGTTGTTTTACAGTCCATTTTTGTGCTTGGTGAAATCGGCTATCTTCAGCAAACTCCGGGATTTTATGCTTAATAATCGGACGGATTTTTTGTTTAGCAGTCTCCACATCAATAGAATGCAGAGGTTTAATTACAACTCCTTCAGCTTTATTAAGAAAAGGTAATTTAGGTAAACCTAAAATTGCTGGAATTGTAGATTCAAACTCTATGTTATATGCTAATGCATCATGATATTTACCAATAAATAACGGCGCAGATGCCATCATGCCAACTTGCTGAAATAGTTTGAGTGCTATTTCATAATCTAAATAGGATTTTTCTGCCACTTTTCCACCCAGCACCACTACAATATCAAAAGCAGAGTATTCTATTTTTGGTGAATAATAAACACCAGTTTGCACAGCCTGCACATGGCTAATAGCGGTTACATCAGGGTGAGGATACTCACCACCAAATAATTCTCCATAGATATATATTTTTTGCAATCGAGTATCAGACTGCAAAATTCTAAACATTTCTTGCGCCTGAGATTCTAATTTAGCTTGTAAAGATTGATAGCCAAAAAAATCTTCTCCTGGTTGTAAAAACTCCTTTCTTTTGGCAAAGCGTACCTCAAAACCATCGGTACATATCCCAAAGTTCGCACCATGAATTTTTTCTGTTACCACCCAATCAGTTTTGTTAAATAAGCGATAATCGGATTCTGTTAAACCCAATTTATTGAAGTTTTCAGGAATTTTCTCATAACTGAGATAACTCCAGTCTGTGATGTTGCTATCCACTGTATTAATACATAGTAAAATTACGCTTATAATTTTTGTATTATAATTGTAGTATAAGAATCTAGCAACAAACAGGTAGGGGCACAGCAATGCTGTGCCCTCATGGATAGTTAATGTCGCACCAACATTATTTAAATTAGTCTAAAATGCTGAAATTATGCAGGCTATCAAGATAAATCAGCAATACAATGATACCCCAAAGAGTATCGAATACTGCCATTTAAACAGCAGCTTTTTTCACACAGCGAGTATCTTTTCCGCCTTCTTTGCAGGCTTCAAAAATAATTTTTTGAGCCACAATATCTTGCTTGGCACTCAAAGCTTTTTGCTGAACTGCTGACGGTACATCTGCCCCAAATTTTCCTAAAAATAATATATCTGGTCTTTCTAAGCCAATTGTATATATTTGTCCTTTTAATTGTTTTTGTTTTGCTAATTCTGCTACATAAGCTATCGCTAAATCTAAACGTTTGACGGCGCTGGTTAAAACGGCTTTGGGTGCAACATCTAATTGATCGGTTGTATTACCAAAAGCGTAGATGCCTTTTTCACTAGCTGTTTGTAAAACTGCGGCTGAGGCATTATCTAACCATTGATAGATAACATCAGCACCGGAAGAAATTAAAGCCAAAGTAGCTTCTTTAGCTTTAGCTACATCATTCCAATCCCCTGTAAAAGTAGAAGTAATTTGAATATTTGGTTTCACAGACTTTGCGCCTAATTCAAATCCCCTGAGTTCTCCTTCGGTAGCGGGAAATTTTTCGCCGGCGATGTAAGCAAGTTTATTAGATTTAGTTATAGAAGCGCCGATAATTCCGCATAAATAGCTAGCTTGCAGATGATCTATTCGTAAAGAAGCAATATTATCTCCCTTGAGATTACCATTTACACCTACGAAAAATGTGTTGGGAAATTGTGAGGCGACTTGTTCTATTGCGGCATCAAATTGTCCGCCGTGGGCAAAAATGAGATTGTAGCCTTTACGAGCAAAATCAGTTAGCACTTCTGTTTGATCGGCTTGTGCTACTTTTTCTACATAAGCTGTTTCTGCACTCAGCTTTTGTTTTGCGAGGTTAACGCCCTCATAGCCAGATTGATTCCAAGCTTTATCAGTAATAATTCCTGGGAGTGCGATCGCTATTTTAAAATTTTCTGTACCGCCTGTAGTCGCAATTGTGGGTGTGCTAGTTTGGTTGCTACTGCAAGCTTTGAGGAAAAGGCTAGTAGTAAACGCTGCTGAACCAAATAAGATAAATTCACGCCGACTAAAATTTGTTGTCATACACTGTATTGAAAATGGATATAGGATATGGGGCATTGGGCATTGGGCATGGGAAAGACAGATTTTCATGTTTGGTTGTGGCATTTTCCCATGAGGGGCGGTATTGAGAATAGGGGCTAGAGAAGAATGATTTTTATGCTAGGTTAGGTTGCACTAAGGTTAAACCAACCTACTTTTTGATTGTAAAAACAAGCTCTAGGGGCTAGATTTGAGTTTTGATTTATATTTTTATTTTTAATACTTTATCTTAAGTTTTGTTGGACGCTCAAGTACTCTGACAACAGGGCATAAATAAAGCTACCATTTTAAATCCATCAAAACCTATATTATCTACCTTTGCATTTCATACTTTAGTCTTCTCCTGTCAAGACGCTACGCCTAGCTTGCTTTCCAGCAGGGATACATACTTCATCTTTTTTGTTAGCGAACATCTAGCTGATGGGAATACTTATTTGAGAATGTAATACCAGCTTGTGCTACGAGGTAGGTTGAGATGACTCATGAAAATTTCACCCCGATTATTTCTGGATATCAAATTGTTTCTCAACTATATGTGGGCACTAGAACCAAGGTATATCAAGCTATTCGGGAATCAGATTCCCTTGCAGTCATCATTAAAATGTTGGCTGCTGAATATCCCTGTTTCCAAGAATTATTGCAATTTTGTAACCAATACACAATTACCAAACATCTCAACATTCCTGGTATTATTCAGCCACTATCACTAGAAACATATAACAATGGTTATCTTCTAGTGATGCCATATACAGGAGATATTGCTTTACAAGCATACATTAAAAATACTAATCTTTCTCTATTAGAATTTTTGAATATTGCCATTCAATTAACTAGTATTCTCCAAGAATTACATCAAAACAATGTCATTCATAAAGATATTAAGCCAGCAAATATTCTGATTCATCCTCAGACAAAACAAGTTCAACTAATTGACTTTAGTATCGCCTCACTTTTACCAAAAGAAAGCCCAGAAATTAAAAATCCTAATGTCTTAGAAGGGACACTTGCTTATATTGCTCCCGAACAAACCGGCAGGATGAATCGAGGGATAGACTACCGTAGTGATTATTATGCGCTGGGTGTGACATTTTATGAATTATTGAGTGGAGAATTACCATTCATTTGTGACGATCCGATGGAGTTAGTACATTGTCATCTGGCGAAAATTCCTCAGAGAGTAGAGAACAGTAAAAACATACCAAAAGTAATTTCTGATATTGTGATGAAATTGCTGGCGAAAAATGCTGAGGATAGATATCAAAGTGCTTTGGGATTAAAGCATGATTTAGAAAATTGTTTATATCAATTAAAAAATCATGGCGTGATTACAGATTTTGAAATTGGGCAGAGGGATGTGTGCGATCGCTTCCTGATTCCAGAGAAATTATATGGGCGAGAAGCAGAAGTTAGGACTTTGCTGCAAGCCTTTGAGCGTGTTACTAATGGTAATTCAGAAATGATGCTAGCGGCGGGATTTTCGGGAATTGGAAAAACCGCCGTTGTTAATGAAGTCCATAAGCCGATTACCCGTCAACAAGGCTATTTTATTAAAGGTAAATTTGACCAATTTAATCGTAATATTCCCTTCTCTGCTTTTGTGCAAGTCTTTCGCGATTTGATGGGGCAATTACTGGCGGAATCTGATACCCAATTGCAAATTTGCAAAACTAAAATTCTGGCAGCGTTAGGAGATAATTCCCAAGTAATTATTGAAGTAATCCCGGAACTAGAACGGATTATTGGCGCACAATCACCAGCAGCAGAATTATCAGGTATATCTGCTCAAAATCGGTTTAACTTACTGTTTGAGAAATTCATTCAAGTTTTTACCACCCCAGAACATCCTTTAGTAATATTTTTAGATGATTTGCAATGGGCTGATTCCGCATCGCTGAAGTTGATTGAATTACTGATGGGTGAATCATCCACAGGCTATTTACTATTGATTGGTGCTTACCGAAATAATGAAGTGTTTGCGGCGCATCCTTTAATGTTAACTTTAGATGCGATCGCCAAAGCTCAAGCCAAGGTAAATACTATTACCTTAAAGCCCCTATCACAGCAAAGTTTGAATCAGTTAGTAGCTGATACTTTACATTGTGCAGCGATATTGGCGCAACCATTAACAGAATTGATCTATCAAAAAACTCAAGGTAATCCCTTTTTTGCCACCCAATTTTTGAAAGCATTATATCAAGATGCATTGATTACATTTGATTCCCAAACTAGATATTGGCAATGTGATATTACGCAGGTAAGCGCTGCATCATTAACAGATGATGTAGTACAGTTTATGGTGCAGCAATTGCAAAAACTGCCTGTTGAGACACAGGCAGTATTAAAACTAGCGGCTTGTATTGGTAATCAATTTGATTTGGAGACATTAGTAATTGTTTCAGAGCAATCAGAAACTACAGTTGCCACTGCTTTATGGAAGGCTTTAGAGTTAGGGTTAATTTTGCCCCAAAGCGAAGTTTATAAATTTTATTTGACTGGCGATCGCGCAGATATAGATACTACAAATAATGAAAACGTTTTCTATCGATTTTTACATGATCGCGTTCAACAAGCGGCTTATTCTTTAATTCCCAACGAGCAAAAACAAACTACTCATCTCACAATTGGGCAACTGTTACTTAAACATACATCTTCAACAGAAATAACTGAAAAAATATTTGATATAGTTAATCAATTTAAATTAAGTATTGATTTAATTACTGATTACCAAGAACAGAGAAAATTAGCTGAATTGGCTTTAATTGCTGGACGCAGAGCTAAACACGCTACAGCTTATGCTGCTGCAGTAGATTATTACAGCATAGCGATCACATTGTTAGCAAATCACAATTGGCAAGAATTTTATGAATTAATGCTAGCAGTATATACAGAAGCAGTGGAAGCAGCTTATCTCAATACTGATTTTGAGCAGATGGAACAATTAGCAGAAATTGTTCTGCAATATGTCACCAATATTTTAGATAGTATCCCAATTTATGAAACCAAAATTTTAGCTTGTGTTGCCAAGAATCAACTGCGGTTAGGATTAGATATAGCTTTAGCTGTGCTGCATAATTTGGGTATAGATATTCCTGCCTACCCCACACCAGAAGATATCGGTAAAGCATTGGGGGAAACTCATCGGATATTAGTAGGAAAAGAACCCTTAGAATTAATCGATTTACCTTTAATGACAGATGCGCGTGCCAAAGCAGCAATCCGGATTTTATCGAGTATGTTTGGTTCTGCCTATAATGGCTGTCCCGAAATGTTACCCCTGATTATCGGTAAACAGGTAAACTTATCAATTGAATATGGCAGTAGCAGCTTATCTGCTTTTGCTTATGCCAGTTATGGTTTAATTCTTTGTGCTTTTGTTGGTGATGTAAAAACAAGCTATCAATTTGGGCAACTAGCGTTAAATTTAATGGAAAAATTCTCTGCGGAAGAACTACATGCCAAAATTGCCGCCGTATTCAATAATTACATCAGACATTGGCAAGATCCTCTCCACAAAACCCTAGAATCTTTACTCACAGGTTATCAAAGCGGATTGACAACGGGGGATTTAGAATGGGCAGTGTGGTGCATATTTGGCTATAGTTTTCATTCTTACTATGCTGGCAAAGAACTAACACAATTAGAATCAGAATTAGCCACCTATGGGATAGCGATCGCAGAACTAAAACAAACCACAGCCCTGAATTATCAAAAAGCCTATCACCAAGCGGTTTTAAATTTACTAGGTGACAGTCAACTTCCTTATCGTTTGGTGGGTGATGTCTACAACGAAGATTTGATGTTACCACAACACCAACAAGTTAACGATCGCCCGGCTGTTTATCATGTACAAATTAACAAAGTCATTCTCTGCTACTTGTTTGGCGAATACGAACAAGCGATGGCGCAAGCCACCCTTGCCGAACAATATTTAGATGGTGTACCAGGATTATATGTCAGCGTTTTGCTGCCTTTTTATGATGCCTTAGCGCAGTTAGCAATTTTAAAATCTGTTATTCCTGGGGAATCATCTCATAGTTGGCAACGCGTTCAAAGTCATCAAACCAAACTCAAGCAATATGCAGATTATGCCCCCAATAATCATTTACATAAACTGCACTTAGTAGAAGCTGAATGCTATCGCGTGTCTGGTAATTCTTACACAGCAATGGAACTCTATGATCGTGCCATAGCAGGAGCTAAAAACAACGGCTACCTGCAAGAAGAAGCCTTAGCAAACGAACTTGCTGCTAAATTTTACCTTGATTGGGGTAAAGAAAATGTAGCTGCGGGTTATATGCAGTCAGCTTATTATTGCTATTCCCGTTGGGGTGCGAAAGCCAAAACCGATGATTTAGTAAATCGCTACCCCGATTTACTGCGCCCAATTTTACAACCAGCCAGCCAAAGCTGGAATCCCCTAGAAACCCTGGCAACTCTTGTTACTTCCCGCGCCTCAGTTCATGCTTCTACAAATGTTACCCAAGCTGCTAGTCAGAGTCTCAACACAGCTCTAGATTTTGCTGTCATTCTCAAAGCTTCTCAAACCCTTTCGAGTAAAATTCAATTTGAGGAACTACTGCACCAATTAACTCAGATTATTCTGCAAAACTCTGGTGGCGATCGCTGTGCTTTAATCCTACCTAATAGCGATGATAATTGGTATGTGCAAGCTATTGCAACACCAGAAACTACAGAACTTTGTTCGCAACCCCTAGAGGGAAACTGTAATATACCAGTCAAGCTGATTCAGTATGTCAAAAATACCCAAGAAGTTGTAGTAATTGAGCAGCTGAAAACAGATTTACCTGTAATTGATGAATATCTAACTCAACAGCAACCTCAAAGTATCTTATGTTTGCCAATTCTCCATCAAAGACATTTGATTGGAATTTTGTATTTAAAAAATCGTTCTACCAGTGGTGTATTTACGAGCGATCGCATCCTAATTTTAGATTTTCTTTGCACCCAAGCTGCCATTTCCTTAGAAAATGCTCGACTGTATCAACAAATCGCTAATTATTCCCAAAACCTAGAAGCAGAAGTAGAGCAAAAAACCCAGGCACTCAACCAAAAAGCCCAAGATTTAGAAGATACATTGCAAAATTTGCAAAAAACCCATGCTCAATTAATTCATTCCGAAAAAATGTCATCTCTGGGGCAATTAGTAGCAGGAATTGCTCATGAAATTAACAATCCTATTAGTTTTATTAAAGGAAATATCGACCATTTAGAAAATTACATTGCCGACTTGATGAGTTTAATGACACTTTACCAGGAAGAATATACTCAACCTTCTGCCAAAATTCAAGCTAAACGCGATGAAATAGATATTGATTTTCTTTATAAAGATGTAATTGACATTCTGCAATCAATGGAAGCCGGTAGCGATCGCATCCGTCAAATTGTCTTGAGTTTACGAAATTTTTCTCGCTTAGATGAATCACCAATTAAAGCTGTGGATTTACATAGTGGCATAGAAAGTACACTATTAATTTTGCAAAATCGCCTACAAGCTGATAAACATCAACCTGAAATACAACTCATTAAAGAATATGGTAATCTTCCCCCTATTACCTGTTATCCTGGACAGTTGAATCAAGTATTTTTGCATATTCTCAACAATGCCATTGATGCGATTCGCGAAGGAGACAAAAATATCGAACAACCAAAAATTCGGATTCGTACAGAAGTAGTTGAACATGAGCAGATAAAAATTGCGATCGCCAATACCAGCAGCTTTATTCCCTTGCATATTCAACAACGCATATTTGAACCATTTTTCACTACTAAGCCTATAGGTAAGGGTACAGGTTTAGGATTATTTGTGAGCTATTCCATTATTAAAAAACATGGTGGTAATATCACCATCAATTCTCTACCTCAACAAGAAACAGAATTTGTAATTTCCATCCCTATCGCCACTTAGCTTAATCAATGAATGATGCTCTAAAACCTTTACCATTACCAATTACCAATTACCCATTACCCATTACCCATTACCCATTACCCATTACCCATTACCCATTACCCATTACCCATTACCCATTTTTCATTCGCAACCCATACAACAATATAAATCCTTAAGCATACATAATATAACCCAATACATTTCAGTTAAGAAAATTAATTGATCACAAAACCAAAGAACTAGTACAACAAGGCAAAAGTAAAAAGTGAGCCAGTGCGGTGGACGGGTTCCCCGGCATAAAGCAACTGGCGAACTCCGCAGGAGTAAAAAGTAAAAAGTAAAAAGAAAGAATAGTTATACCACAAGCCTTGTATTAATTACAGATTGTCTGTTTATTCACACCGAATTGTAATAGTTACTCAACAAAAACAGAACAATAATTTTGGAGGGGGTTTGGGGGACGCAACCGTCACCCAATCGGGGGTTTGGGGGAGAATCCCCCAATTGATCTAGCTTTTTCCCAAGTGACAAATTAATCACTAATGATCTGAACTGTAATATAACCTTTTATTCTCACCCTAGACTGAAGACAAAATTACCTCAATCCTCAAAACTGAAAACAAGTGAGTAATTGAGATTAGGTAAATCAAGTGTACAAAAATAAAGAACTTTGGCGCGTCATCCTAGCAGTATCAATCATTACTGTAGGAGTGACACACTTTTTATTGCCACAACCATACGTTAAAATTATGCCTCCGCAACTGCCATATCCTTTAGAATTAGTTTATCTCAGTGGCTTTTATGAAATTTTAGGTGGGATAGGTTTATTAGTTCCGCCTGTGAGTCAAGCCGCAGCTTGGGGATTAATTTTATTATTTATTGCCGTTTTCCCTGCAAATATCAATATGGCAGTTAATCATATTAAGATTGAAACCATACCATATTCAGATTCGCCTTGGTTACAAGCAATCCGGCTTCCCTTCCAAGCAGTTTTTATTGCTTGGGCTTGGTGGTATACCAAACCTTCAGATAAAGCAAAACAAGCTTCAATAATTCCCAAATCACTGATTCCCAAAGAACTCGAATGGGAATAATTTAAATTTTAAATCTTGATAGGTTTTATATGAGTACATCACAGACAGTCCAACAATTACAAGCTCAATTGGTAACACCAGAAAATTTTCGGCGTTATGGACAGGTAATTTTTGCAAGTGCAGATGGTAAAGTTTTTGATGTAGAAGATGCACAATTAAATCTGCAAAATGGCACACCACGTTTTTATATTATGCGCTTGCATCGTAAAGGGCGCAGATTTCATAAAATTACCCGTCATGTGCAATGTACTCAATGTTTAGGTTCCTTGGAAGGTAAGGATTGGTTAATTGCGGTTTGTCCTCCTCATAATGATGTCAATCAACCAGCTTTAGAGGAAATTGCAGCTTTTCGCATTCCCGGGAATTGTTTTATTAAATTAGAGGTAGGAACTTGGCACGCGGGGCCATATTTTGACCATGAATTTGTAGATTTTTATAATTTAGAATTGAGTGATACCAATGTGGTAGACCATTTTACTCATGATTTTCTACAGAGTCATCAATTAAAGTTTGAAATGGCGTAAACTGGGTGAGTAATTACAGTAAGTTGCCAATAAATGATTTACAGATTGCTGTCAAGATATAATAATATTATATTCCTACCTGTATACTTCACTTACCTGCAAATACTGTAATTACTGCTAACTATGACTAGTGAATTTGTAAGTAACAAAAAGCAAATTTTTGACATTTGGGCACCAAGCTACGACTGGCTTTTACCGTCTGTGTTCTATCAAACTATTCACAAACGGTTACTAGAATTTGTCGATTTACCACCCCATGCAAATGTATTAGATTTAGGCTGTGGTACAGGAAGGTTGCTAGAACGCCTGGCTGCGAAGTTTCCCGATTTACGCGGAACCGGATTAGATTTATCGAGTGAGATGTTGCGAGTAGCCAGACGCAATAATCGCCACCGTCCCCGGTTAATCTATGTTGAAGGTAAAGCTGAGTCTCTTCCCTTTGCTGAAGGACAATTTAATGCAGTTTTCAACACGATAAGTTTTTTGCATTATTTAGAACCGCAACAGATTTTCAGCGAAGTGGCGCGAGTGCTTTCACCAAGCGGACGCTTTTATTTAGTTGACACCACATTGAAAAGTAAATCTGAAGTGCAAGTAACATTAGGTTCTCTGGGGAAAGTGAGATTTTATAGTCCCAATCAGAGGGAATTTATGGGGGCTGCTGTTGGTTTAGATTGTGTTGGACACTATTATTTATTAGGGCCTGTTTTATTAACGGTTTTTGCAAAAAAAGCCTAGTAAGCTGTTCCACATTTAACTTGTATATATTGGGCGGGCAAGATGCCCAACCCACAAGAAATATACAATTTTAGATTATGCAAACTAGATTTGGTTTAGCTGATCGCTACACTTAATTTAAAATGACGCTCTCTACGTTCGCGAGTGTATGTCGTAGACAGAAGCTCCGCGTAGCTTGCTCTAAGCTATGTCGTTTGTGCAGCTTTCCCATGAGGAGAAGGGTTGACGCTGCGTTAACAAAATTCAACATTCAAAAAATTTGTAATGAATTTTGATTTATATTGGACTCAACGGGGGAGAGATAAGAAGATAGTCTTTTTACTGACTGGTTTATCTTGCTTGATTTTGCAAGCTTGCTATGACGAAGATGCCCTTTATACATGTACAACAACTCTCTTTCCCTTTCAAACTTCACTTTCATTTAATCCTAACTGTATAGGCGATCCTAGGGAGGGAATGAGCCTCATTAATAACGGAGGAACATATTCCCAAAGGAACGTTGGGCTGACTTCCACTGGTAAATGGGGATATGCCAATCTCAACGCTGAGATTGTTGTTCAACCCCAATATGACAGCGCTAGAGATTTTGCAGAAGGATTAGCCTCTGTAGGGCTAAATGGCAAATCGGGATTCATTGACAAAACGGGAAAAGTTGTTATCCCCCTTCAGTTTTCCGAAACTTTTGCTTTTTCCGAAGGGCTTGCAGCCGCAAAACTTAATGGTAAATGGGGGTATATCGACAAAACTGGTAGAGTGATTATTCCGTTTCAATTTACTGAAGCACTTGCTTTTTCCGAAGGGCTTGCAGCCGCAAAACTTAATGGTAAATGGCGTTATATCGACAAGGCTGGCAAACTTGTATTTTCCTTTAATTATGGAGTCTTGGGCTTAATTGATCCTCCTGCTTTTACCGAAGGTTTCGTTGCAGCAGAACTGAACGGCAAGCTAGGATTTATAGATAAAACTGGTAAGGTTGTTATCCCCTTTAAGTTTGATGCTCAAGGATATGGGCTTCATCCTTCTTTTTTACAGGGGCTTGTAGCGGTAAAACTAAACGGTAAATGGGGATATATCGACAAAAGTGGTCAAGTTATCATTCCGTTCAAATATAATTACACTCGAAGATTTGATGATGGCACAATAGAAGTAAGTATTGGGGAAAAAGGTGAAGTTTTTGACAAAACAGGCAAACCCATCGGCAAATAGTTTTCTTAGCTGATTACGAATTACGAATTGGGATAGTGCATGAACACGACAGGAACCCGAATTAACTTTTTTCCTAACTGTGACAAACCAAACTTAGATTTCAGCGATCGCGGTAATTCTTCAAAGGCGATCGCAACAAAGCCAAAACGACTGTAAAATTCTGCTAGACGTTGTCCTAGGCATTCTAGATATAACGGTTGCGTGGCTGTAGCGATGAGATGCTGTGTCAGTAAACTCCCCAAACCGCGATCGCGCCAAGCTGGTGCAACTACCAAACTACCCAATTCTTGAGTATCATCAAAGTTGCGTAGCTGTCCACAAGCTGCTAATTTTCCATTACACTCAATCACCCAAAATTGTTGCCAACGTAATTGAGTGGGATCGAGTTTAGCAGATAACACCAACAACCGAATCGGCCAGTTATCTTCAGATGTTGCTTTACGGAGAATACAGCCAGATGGTAATTCTAAATTGCTCTGGTTCATTAATTATTCTTATATAATTTATCTGGTAAAGATTTCGATTTTACGGCTATTCAATTTACTCAGAATCCACTGCTAAATCATAGAAGTCATATTTGATTTTTGCAAAGTGATTATACATCTATATATTTTCTCATCTATTAACTCTTGATAATTTAAATTTTGTAATCCTTCCCAATGACAGATGACTAATGACCAATGACAGCTTACAAGATTTATTTGCAATTGCACCAACTACTGAACATCTGAAACATAACCTCCGATAGAGGTATGAAGCAACCTTAACCATATTCTAGATAGATTCAAGTCCCCTTCAGATATTCATAAAATAAGGCATAAATTAAATCACAGGAACCTTAATTATGTCTGAACAAAAAAATCAACAATCTAATAGTGAAGGTAGTACCCCTACAGCCTCTGGTGGTTATCAAACCCCCCTAGAAGATAGCATCCGCAAAACTGGTGATGCAGAAAAAAGCGATGCTAGAGAAACTGCTAAACCAGAAGCACCAGGTGAAGATAATGTAGCAGGTAGCCCCAATCAAGGTACTGAATCTCGCTAATTATTCCCAACTCTGGAAAATTGATATCTGAGCAGGGTCTTGTTCTTTTGGCACTAATTCAGCAAATTATGAGTGGAGAATTGTACTCTCATAGACAATTTCCACTCATTTTTGTTGGTTATATAGTCAGTCAGATGTGTTACGCTATCGCTAACGCATCCTACTGGACTGACACAGCTAATTTGGTGCAATAGCAAAAATTCATTTCATCCGCGTTTATCGGCGTTTATCTGCGGTTCATTTCATCAAATCTAATGCCTCATTTTAGGCGTGTCAGTCCACTACGTGAATTTCAAAAATAAAATATGAATCCTATATATTTTAAAATTTAAATATCAGTACTATAGTAGTTCTAAATCATATTTAAATTGTCATCATTAGGGCAAGCTTGAGTTTTCTCTTGTCCCTGAACGTATAAATTCTGATTCACATGGACTATTTACGGCTGCAAAATATTTCTAAACGCTTTGGGTCTTTTGTGGCTAACGATAATATTAGCCTGAGTGTGGCATCGGGGACTATTCATGCAATTTTAGGTGAAAATGGTGCTGGTAAGAGTACTTTAATGAATATTATTAGTGGACTCTATCAGCCTGATGCAGGTGAAATTTATTTACAAGAAACACCAATAAAAATTACTTCGCCTCATGCAGCAATTAAATTGGGAATTGGCATGATTCATCAACATTTCATGCTTGTACCTCAATTGACTGTGACAGAAAATATTATTTTAGGGACTGAAAAAAGTTGGCGGTTAAATTTACGCCAGAAACAGCAAGAAATTGCCGCATTATCTCAAGCTTATGGCTTAGAAATTGACCCCTCTGCTAAAGTAGAAAATTTACCTGTAGGGGCACAACAAAGGGTAGAAATTCTCAAGGTTCTCTACCGTAAAGCTAAGTTGTTGATTCTCGATGAACCTACAGCCGTATTGACACCAAAAGAAGTAGAATCACTAATTGCAATTTTGCGCCAACTCGCAGCCACAGGTAACACAATTATCTTTATCAGCCACAAATTAGAAGAAGTGATACATCTGTGCGATACTGTCACAGTTTTGCGACAGGGAAAGGTTGTAGCCACAACTACAACAAAAGCAGCTACACCCCAACAGTTAGCAACATTAATGGTAGGGCGCGAGATGTCTTTACAGTTTAATAAAAGCCCGAAATCTACAGGGGAAATTGTGCTATCGGTGCAAAATTTACAGGTTGCTGATAATAGAAATATTTCTACTATTCGCAATGTATCTTTTGAATTGCGGGCTGGGGAAATTTTAGGTGTGGCTGGTGTCGATGGCAATGGACAGCGAGAATTAGCAGATGCGATCGCAGGTTTACGCACTATTGAGCAAGGTAAAATTGAGTTTAGCCACAATCCTTGCGTAGTGGGCTATATCCCCGAAGATAGGCAAACAATGGGATTGGTGATGCAATTTAGCATTGCCCAAAACTTAATTTTGAAGGCTTTTAAATATTTACCATTTTGTCGTCGTTTTTTGTTACAACAAGAAGCGATCGCTAATCATGCTCAAGCTGCAATCCATGAATTTGATATTCGCACCACAGGGAAAGATATCAAGGTAAACCAGCTTTCCGGCGGAAATCAGCAAAAGGTGGTGCTAGCGCGAGAAATAGCCCGCCAACCAAGTGTAATTGTCGCTATGCAACCCACTAGAGGTTTAGATGTTGGTGCAACCGCAGCAGTTCATACAAGATTATTAACAGAACGCGATCGCGGTGCCGCAATTGTGTATATTTCTACTGAGTTAGAAGAAGTCATGGCAATGAGCGATCGCATTGCTGTAATCTACAGAGGTGAATTTGTCGCCATTTTAGATGCACAAACGGCGACAGTAGCGGAGATTGGTTTGTTGATGGGTGGGGGAATGGGGAATGGGAGATGAGGGGGATGAGGGGGATAAGGGAGATGAGGGAGATGAGGGGGATAAGGGAGAAATTTTTATTACCAATTACCAATTACCAATTACCATGCCCAATGCCCCATGCCCAATTACGCAATACACTTAATTTCCCACTTTTCCCCATCACATAAATCTAAAACTTGTTGATGATATTTAAAGAGACTCTGGCGATGTCCAACACTAATAAAAGTTGCTTGTGTGTTGTACAAATGTTGATAGAGATTCTCTTCGTTTTTAATATCTAAAGCGCTAGTAGCTTCATCCAAAATGACATACTTTGGTTGAGATATTAAAATTCTGGCGAACGCAACGCGCTGTTGTTCACCTAAAGACAGCACATCAGACCAATCTTTTTCGACATCAAAACCGCCAAATCTTGCGGCTAAATCTGGTAAATTGACTTTTTGTAAAATTTGCTCGAGTTCTTGGTCGCTGATATTAGTATTAAGTTGGGGATATACTAACTGCTCGCGGAGAGTTCCCAAGATCATATAAGGACGCTGAGGTAAAAATAGGATTTCCTCAAGGTTGGGACGACTAATTGTACCAGTTCCAGACTTCCATAAACCTGCGATCGCTCGCAATAGAGAACTTTTTCCACAGCCACTTGTGCCGACAATTAATAGCCCTTGCGCTGGTTGCAATGTCAGCGAAACGTCGTGAAATAATATTCTTTGGTAGTTTGGTGTATACAATGTCAGGTTGTGAATTGCTAAATGGCTATTTTCGACAGTCTGAATTGTTGAATTCGGAACTATTTCGCAGGAATCGCTATTTTTAGGTTGTTTGATAAAATAATTTAATTCAGCTAACCTTTCAATGGCTGCTGCAAAACCAGTCAATTTATCAAATGTGCGAGTAATCACATACATATCCCAAAACAGGATTAAAAATGCTCCTTGTGCTTCGGTATATTTTCCAATATCTAGTTGTCCCGATAGCACTAGTGGAGCCATAATTATTGCAGGTATTATTTGGGGTATAAATTCATAAATTTTGACAAATCCATTTAAATATAATTCCTGCCATAGCAGCAGATAATTATAATTTTTAAATACTAAATCAAACAAAGATTTAATATGGCTTAATTCTTGTGATTCGCCTCGATAAAAAGCTACAGACTCAGCATTTTCTCGCAATCGGACTAAGCCAAAACGAAAGTTAGCTTCTTTTTTATTCTGGTCGAAGTTGATTTTAACTAATTTTTTACCAAAGAAACCTGCCGTTACAAGAGTTCCACTGACGGCATAAACGACCAAAACAATCATGAGATTTGGTGAAATAAACCAGAGGACTGCAGTAAAAGCAATCATCTGTAAAGTAGCGTATAACACGTCAAAAAACAAAGAAATAAACCCATCAACAAAACTGAATATATCTTGAGATATCCGTTGATCTGGGTTATCAAGTTCTCTTTGCGATTGAGTAAGTTGATAAAAAGACCGATTTCTAAAATAGTGATTGAGGAAATGCTCCGTTAGCCAGCGTCGCCAGTAAAGAGTTAGCTTTTTTCTGATATAGTTGTAAGCTGCCCAAACTAGAACTAAAAAAAGGTATAAACCCAGCAAATAACTGATTGTTTCCCAGAATGTACTAGAATTTTTTGCCGTTAGCGCAGATAGTACATTACCCTTTTGAGTGTTAACAATGACATCTATTTGGGTAGTAGATAAAACAATCAATATGAGAATTGACAGCAATCCAATTGCCCCAAATTTCTCTTCGCTTTGCCAATAAAGTTTTCCTACCTGCCAAAATCTTTGTAAAAAACTTGGGTCAATATTTGTGATTTTACTCAGCCTCAATACTATATTTTGCTTGTTCATAGGCGATTTTACTCGTCTGGAGGCGAGTTATTAAACAATTATTAAAATTTAAATTATCACTATCAATAGACAGATAACTATAAAGTTTCAATCGAAAAATACAATATTTAAGTTAGAAATGTATAAAGTTTAATTATGCTTAAGCGTGTTAGGTATTTGATGCTGTCAATGTATTTGCTGTTGATTTTCACAAAGAATAATCCAGAACTATGATTATTAATGGCTTTTGCAAGTAATTAGTTAAAATGAAAAATAGATAATGCGATCGCATTACCTATTTTGGTACCTTAAATTGAGAAAAATTAGCAAATATTTCTATCGATTTAGTGATAAAAAAACAGTAAATTGTCAGACTCATTGAAGAGATATATCGTCCCCGAAGTAGTCACCGAAGAGGCAGAAGGGCAGAGAGCAGGGGAGAATAAAAATATTCTCGGACTATAATTTTCGATAATTTATTTTCTGGAAGTCCCTTAAATGCTCATTAGCTTACAAAACCTTGACATCACAGCAGGTAAGGGGCTGTATCGTATCTCGTTGAAGATAGCTGGCGAAGTACCGGGGGATGAGGAAACAGGAATTTTAGATTTTAGATTGAAACCTCATCCAAAAGACGCTCGCGGACTCGCTAACGCTGCGCTATCACAAATCCAAAATTAAATTCTCCCATACCCTATTTATACCTATTCCCTGTTCCCTGATTTCTGGAAAGATAGTCCGAAATACTGGCTGGGTATACTTTAAAAAAAATAAACAGTCTAAAAATCTTGTCACTAAACAAGATAAAGTGAGACGCAGTATTTTAGTAAGTGAGCCTGATTAAACTGAAATATGTAAAGTTTTGTATGGCAAGGGCAAAAGCTTAAAAGTTAAGGCTTTTCGCTGTTCTCCTGCATCTACTGCAATATAGTTTCGTTTATTGATAAGCATTTACTGAACTGCACATTTAAGCCTATAAGCCTCCAAATACCGCTTTGAGACGCAAGCAGCAAATATCCAACTCGTTCTCTGTTCCCTTACTGCTTCCAAGCAACCACACAGGCGACGCACTACCTGCTATGAATTCTGTTCCTTGTTCCTCGTTCCCCAATACTGCTCGGTTAAGGATTTTCAACTCTTAATTTGGTTTAGGGAAAAGGTTCAAGGGTAAGGGTTAAAGGTTTTTTCTTGCCCCTTTTACCCTTCCCCTTTTCCCCTTAACCGACAAGTATTGCCCCGTTCTCTAGTCCCTTGTTTATTCCCAACAACTAAGAACAAAGTTAATAGAGATGTATAATTAGCGCGTCTCCTCCTTTTATAGATAAAAGCATAAGTTAAAGGCTGGCCGGATTTCTGTTTTCTGTACCCTGATAAGGAGCATATGTGGCAACAAGAAAAGAAAGATAGTGCAATAGTCAGACTGGCATTACTGCTGGCGATAGGAACTACACCTATGGCAGCAACTCTCTTAGTGCCAACACCGATACAGGCACAATCTGCAACTGATGCTCCCGCTTTTCCTATGCCAAAAACATTGGAAAATGGGACTACAGTGCGGATTGATGGTTCAAGTAGCTTGAGTGTAATTAATCAAAACTTGAAACAGAGTTTTGAGCAGCAATACTCTGGAAGCAAAGTGGAAGTAGCGGCTAATGGTACTGATGCCGCACTGAAAGCTGTGCTAGAGGGCAAAATTGATGTAGCAGCCCTAGGACGTGGCTTGACACCACAAGAACAAGCAAAAGGGTTAGCGCAAGTCCGCTTATACCGCGAAAAGATTGCTATCATCGTCGGTGCGGAGAATCCGTTTAAAGGTAGCTTGACTGGTAGAGAATTTGCCAGGATTTTCCGGGGACGCAGCATTACAGATTGGTCGCAGGTAGGCGGGCCAAAAGGTAAAATTCGCGTTATTGATCGCCCCCCAAGTAGCGACACTAGAGAAAATTTGCGTAGTTATCCAGTATTTAAGGCTGCTAACTTCACTACAGGCACAAATGCAATTCAAGTACCGGAAGATAACACCGCAGAAATCGCCAAGCAATTGGGTAAAGATGGTATCAGTTATGCTTTAGCCAATCAAGTATCGCAACTCCCAGGGGTGCGGACTCTCAAGGTACATCAAACTTCACCTACCGAGCCCAAATATCCTTTCTCTCAGCCTTTAGTTTACGTCTACAAGAAAAACCCCAACGCTGCCACAGCTGCGTTCTTGGGCTTTGCGATCGCACCGCCAGGTAAGCAAGCCATTGAACAAGCCAGAACAGCTGAAGCAGCTGCGATCGCAAATGGTGGCATACAAGCTTTGGTAGCAACAACTGCTACTACTTCCCCGGCAGTTGCAGCAGTAACAACTAATACCACTTCTCCCACCATTGCGGCTGCCACAACTGCTGAAACCACTACCCCCACAACTGAGGCAACTACTGCCCCTACAACCGAGGGCATAACTAATACTGCCGACCCTAGTGCAACCACTGCCCCAGATGCAACCTCGGGAACTGCTGCGGATAACAATGCCAGCGTGCAGCGAGAAGCGCCATTTTGGTTATTATTGCCTTTGTTGGCGATCGCAGCTTTAGGCGGATTGTCTTGGTGGTTACTCAAAAGACGCTCATCAGCAGAAGACGCAGCAGATCAAGACTTAGGATCTGCTCCCACAGCACCACCTTTACCAGTAGACCCGAATCAGTCAGCACCCGCAGCCACTAACCCCCCTTTAGCAGCAGGCACAGGCGCAGCGCTATCATCGGAGGAGATGAGAAATAACGGCGAATTTGCATGGGATACCGAAGCACCAGCAGCAGTGGTGAATACTTCTTATCCCAACTTAGCAGATGCGTCTAAAGTTACACCTCAACCTGAATCGCCGCCAGAACCAGTATTATCTGATACTTCAGATGCTCCTAGCGCCAATGCGACAGAACCGCCTCAGCCAGAATCCAATATTGGCGAAAATATCTCCGCAGCAGGTGCTACAGCCTTGGCTGGAGGTGCAGCTTTAGCAGCAGGTGCAGTCGGCTGGTCTGTGGTAGATAGTAGAGAAAGCGCTCCCGAAGATGCTAATACTACAATCCAAGGCAGTGATTATACTCTATGGGATACACCTGCATCTGATGAAGTACTAGCTGAGATAGAACAGCCCAGCCCCGAAACTACAGAGGCAATCCCAGATTCACCGCCAGTTCCAGAACCCACAGCAGATGTAGTCTCAACAATTGAAATTGCACCTGCCAATACTGATACGCCAGATGTCGGCGAACCAACATCGGATGTAGCACTGCCCATTATTGAAGCAACCGCCGCACTACCCAATTTACCAGCAGTGAGCGAATCTACATCAGAGGTATTGCTACCAGATGTGGAAACAGCCACCACAATCCCAGAGTTGCCAGATGTCGGCGAACCTACAGCAGATATATCACTACCGGATCTGGAAGAACCAACATCGGATGCATCACTGCCAATTATTGAAACAGCTGCTGCACTTCCCCATTTGCCAGCAGTGGACGAACCTACATCAGAAACAGCCGCTACACTTCCAGATTTACCTGATGTTCCAGATGTGGACTTAAATGCCATAGCAGACGAAGCCGAAGCCACTGCTGAACCCACAGAAGAAATCGAGGAAATTTTCGCGAATCTGCCAGAAGAGACCACAGAAACAGCAGCAAGCTTACCCGCAGATAATTCTCTACCTAATTTAGGGGCTGTAGCTGCTGGTGCAGTAGCAGCAGGTGCAGGAATTGGCGCTTGGTCTCAAGTTTATGGTAGTGAAGAATCGCCGACATCAAACATACCAACTGCGACAAATGATCGTGATGCCGCAGTAGCAGCAGATAATGTTGAGAACCAAGTTACTCTCAGATCCCACACACCCAAATGGGCTTATGCTGCGTGGCAAATTTCTGATGCTAACAAGCAAATATTGACAGATTCCGGTTCTCCATTATTACTGCGGTTATATGATGTGACTGGCATCGACCTGAGTTATCAAACTCCGCACCTGGTGCAGCAGTATGAATGCGATTTAGCATCATACGATCGCTTTGTGGCAATTCCGGCTAGCGATCGCAACTACATCGCAGAAATTGGTTATCTTGCAGCAAATAACTGGGTATTAATCGACCGTTCTGAGACCGTGCGTGTCTTTAGCAGTCCCTACACCACAGAGGAAGCAGCAGACAGCCAAGTAGCAGACAAAGTCAGCCTTTCGCCCCAAAGTTTGCACTCAGCGAATGTTTCCTGGCAAATTTCCGACACAACCCAGCAGAAACTGCAAGAATCAGGCTCGCAATTGACCTTACGCTTGTATGATGTCACAGGTCTTGACCTGAGTTATCAAACTCCCCAGTTGCTGCAGCAATATGAATGCCCGGCTGGGACACATGAAACTGTAGTGGCAATTCCGGCTAGCGATCGCAACTACATTGCAGAAATCGGTTATCTTGCAGCAAATAACTGGGTATTAATTGACCGTTCTGAAATCGTGCGTGTCTTTGGTAGTTACTCCATCGTAGAAGACGAAACAGAAAGCAAAGTTCCAGACAGAGTCACTCTCACGCCCCTAAATTCAGAATCAGCTCATGTTTTATGGGATATTACCCAGGTAACCCAGGAAATCGTACAAAATTACGGCTATCAATTGAAGATCCGCTTGTACGATGTCACAGGAATTGACCTGAGTTACCAAAATCCTCAGTTGCTTCAGGAGTTAGAATGTCCAGACGGCACAAATGAAACTGCAATAGCGATTCCGAGAAGCGATCGCAACTACATTGCAGAAATCGGTTATGTAGCAGCAAATAACTGGGTATTAATCGACCGTTCTGAAACCGTGCGTGTCTTTAGCCCTTACATCCCAGATACTGCCACACCAGAACCAACACCTGTGCAGGAATCAACTCCCGTAGCCCCAATCCTCACACCAGAATCAACACCTGTGCAGGAATCAACCCCCGTAGCCCCAACCCCCACGCCAGAACCAGCTGCAAATCATGAAAGCAGCATTACCTTCACATCCCGTACCCCTAAATGGGCTTACGTTGCTTGGCACATTTCCGAACATGACAACCAAAAATTGCACAACGCGGGGATTTCGCAATTGATTGTGCGGCTGTACGATGTCACCGACATTGACTTGAGTTATCAAACTCCCCATCTAGTGCAGCAATATGAATGTGAGGAATTAGTAACCGATCGCTTTGTCGCCATCCCCAACAGCGATCGCGATTACATGACCGAAATTGGCTATATTGCAGAAGGCGATCGTTGGGAATCACTCACTCGTTCTGCCAATGTTCGCGTTTTCAGCCGTCCCCAACCAAATTTCTGGTTTGTAGCAGATGCTGAGTTAATTATCCACGGCGCAACTGAGCCAGGTGCAACTGTCAACATTGGGGGTCATAACATTAAACTGAAGCCAGATGGTACCTTCCATTTGCGTATCCCCTTCTCAGACGGGTTAATAGAATATCTAATGACAGCAAATTCTGCTAATGGAGAACAAACTCAAAGCATTCATAAAAAATTCTCCCAAGACACTCCAGAAGCATAGTAGCCCCATCTCAATACTTTTCGGTTAAGGGAAAAAAGGGAAATGGGAAATGGGAAAGAAACAACCTTTAATTCTTAAACTTTAACCTTTTTCCCAAAAGCTATTTTGAGTTCAAAACGCTATCCCTTGTAGTATTAATCCCCATCTGAGAAGCTAAAAAAATAGTTTTCTCAATGAAAAATTTAGATTCCTGATTTTCTATCTTTGAAGAAATCGGGAATCTATTTTTTCATACCCAGCCAAAATTATCTGTAAAAAACATCATATATTTCTTTTTTGTTTCCTTTCTACGCTAATCATTTCTAAAAATTAAATCAGATTGGTATATAACCAAACTGACAAAAATCCAAAAATAGTTTTTTTTGATGCAATCATGAGAAAATATCTCTTCTTTAGACCATAGCTCCTAGTCTATAGTTCCGATTTTCAATATAGATGTACAATAAAAATAACTGCTGATAGCTCACTACAGCCCAGTTCCTTAATAGGAATCTGTACGTATTGACTCCTGATTGTTTTGTGCAAAGCCAACATTCAGTAGATTGGGGTAAATAGTGGGCTATTGATAAATATTGGGGATATCTTGTTAAATCTGTTTTGATACCAACCGTAAATCTCCGCTTTAGACTTTGACATCTGCACAATCAACAGCCAAAACAACGATTTGCAGCTATTGATTGCATATCATTGACTGTGCCCATTTTAAATTTTAGATTGCCGATTTTAGATTTTTTGTTCTCCTTCCGCGCCATTAAAGTGGAACAAATCTCAATACTACTCGGTTAAGTGTTTTGAACTCAAAATAGCTTTTGGGAAAAAGATTAAAGGTTAAGGGTGAAAGGTTGTTTCTTTCCCTTTTCCCATTCCCCTTTTCTCCCTTAACCGAAAAGTATTGGAACAAATCTAAAATCGATGGACTGTGATGCTGATTTATCAGCGCAGAATGAATACTGCCAATTGCCCAGCACTTTTTGACATGGAAATCCAGAGGAATAGCCCAATGAATCTTAGTAGTTTTACCCAAGAAAAAGAAAAAGATAAACACCTGAAACAGGAATCACAATGGCAAGAAAGGCAGATAATTAATCATAAAGAAGCTGAAGAAAATAACAAGCCAGCGACTGCAACATCAAGTTTACTTTTTCAAGGCATTCATCGTGGTAGAGTTGCTATTTTTATTGATGGATTAAACCTATTGCAAGCAGCATTGCAACTCGGTTTAGAAATTGACTATCTGAAATTACTTTGTCGCTTAACCGAAAACTCACGATTGCTGCGAGCTTTCTTTTATACTGGGATAGACAACTCGCGATCGCCTGCTATGCGTCTTCGTTCTCATGAAAAGCAGCAGGGCTTTTTATTCTGGATGCGTCGTAATGGCTATCGTGTGGTTACCAAAGAATTCCAAATTTCCGAGAATTCTAAAAAACCTAATTTAAATGTAGAAATTGCTGTAGACATGATCAATCTCGCTCCCTACTATGATACCGCTGTCTTAGTAAGTGGAGATGGAGATTTAGCTTATGCTGTGAATGCTGTTAGTAGCACAGGAGTCCGGGTAGAAGTTGTCAGTTTACGAGCTATTACCAGTGATATCCTAATTGATGTCGCTGACTACTTCGTTGACCTAGATAGCATTAAAAAGCACATCCAAAAGGATTCCAAGGTTGGCTATAATTATCGCCATCTCTCCACTTCTGGTCTTTAAATGGCAACAAATCCACAGGTGAGCATGTCACAAACTAGTAAATGACCGCAACCGCAAAAAAATTGCGCTACCGAAATCATTCATGGTGGCTGCAATTTTATTTTGAATTGTGAATTTTGAACTTCCCCTTGGGGTTAACTCTGCGTCTTATACTCCCGCCTAATCGAAATGGATATTTTAATTGTTGAAGATGAAATAGAAATTGCCCAATTAATCCAACTGAGTTTAGAAAAAGAAGGATTTATCTGCCGTATTAGCCGTGATGGTATCAATGCCTTGCGGATGTTTCAAGAACAACCACCAGATTTAATTATTTTAGATTTAATGCTGCCTGGTTTAGATGGGCTAGAAGTCTGCGCCAGAATTCGCCAAAAACCAGGCGCGAAAGACCCCTATATTTTAATGCTCACAGCTAAAGGCGAGGAAATCGATCGCGTTATTGGCTTGTCTACTGGTGCTGATGATTACATGGTTAAGCCCTTCAGCCCCAGAGAATTAGTTGCGAGAGTGCGTGCTTTGTTAAGGCGTAGCCTACGCCAAGGGGGACAAAATCAAGTTAATCGTAGCCAACATTTTATTGTTGATATAGATCAGCGTACTGCGAGTCGTCAGCTAGATGATCACGCACCAGAAGTTTTAGACTTAACCACCTTAGAATTTAACTTGCTAAGTACCTTTGTCAGCAATCCTGGGCGAGTTTGGAACCGCACCCAACTAATTGATAAACTTTGGGGCGATAATTTTTTTGGTGATGAGCGCGTAGTCGATACTCACATAGCGCGGTTACGCAAAAAAATTGAACCCGATCCAGCGAATCCCACTTTTATTAAAACTGTGGTGGGAGTAGGCTATAAATTTGATGACTCAACTACAACTTAATACAATTTTAGATTTTAGATTATGGATTGTAAAACAGAACAATCCATAATTTGAAATTCTATTTCTCCCTCATCTTCCTCATCTTCCTCATCTTCCTCATCTCCCTCATCTCCCTCATCTCCCTCATCTTCCTCATCTCCCTCATCTCCCATCTTCCCCATTCCCCTTACCCTGCTGCTTGCCAAATTCATTACAACTTTCAAGAAAACGGTATAACAGCTTATGAAAAAGGACTGGCGCTGGACAAAGTCCTTACCTTTAGCATCGCGCTTATTATTCTCCCACTTAGTCGTGATGATAGTGGGGGTATTTAGCTTAGTAATCATTAGTAAAATTTCTTCTCCTCGCTTCTTTGTTCTTCACTTAGAACGACTAGAAAATGAAGGGTTAAATTTAATTGATATTCGCGCTGAATTGGTGCAAGGATTTGAAACTGCTTGGCGACGAAGCACTATTTGGTCAGTAATAGTGGGTACTACAGCCGCAGGTGGATTGAGTTACTGGGTATCTAGAAGGATTATGCAGGGATTGACCGACATGGAGCAAATTACCAGGCAATTTGCGGCGGGTAATTTTGAAGCGCGTTTACCAATGTCTGATATTCCCGAAATTAACCAGTTAGGTGCTAGCTTTAACCGGATGGCAAACAGTTTAGAAGGCGTGGAAGCGAGGCGACGGGAACTGATTGGAGACATGACTCATGAACTAAGAACACCTCTAACAGTTGTACGCGGTTACTTAGAACAACTAGCCGATGAAGAAATTGAGCCATCACCAGAAATTTATCGGCGGCTAGCAAAGGAAACTAAGCGTTTAGAGCGTTTGGTTAACGATTTACAAGAACTTTCCAAAGCTGAAGCAGGTTATTTAGCAATTAACATACAGCGTGTAAATTTACGTCCTTTATTAGATTCATTAGTAGAAAAATTTACAGACCAGTTATTAGAAGATGGCCCGGTTCTCCGCTTGGAATGTTCATCTCCTATGCCTTTGGTGTTAGCAGATTTGGATCGTACAGAACAAATACTAGTAAATCTTTTAGGTAACGCCATACGTTATACGGCACAAGGAGCAATTACCATCCGTGTTTGGACGGAATCATCTCGACTGTGGATTGCTGTTGTAGATACTGGTATTGGAATTGCTCCTGAAGATTTACCCCATGTTTTTGAGCGTTTTTGGCGCGCTGACTCATCCCGCGCTCGTCAATCTGGCGGGACAGGGATTGGTTTAACCATCTCTCAGCGCTTAGTGGAATTGCAAGGTGGTGAAATCCAAGTAGAGAGTCAACAAGGGTTGGGTAGTACTTTTAAATTCTCTGTGCCTTTAGCTTAAATACAAAATTGCCTCCCCAAGGACTTCTAACTAAAAAAATATACTATTGTTTTCTTGGCAGGGGGAGAAAAAAAATATTCTCTGACCATATTGCAATAAGGTTCAGTTAAGAAAATTAATTGATCACAAAACCAAAAAACTAGTTACTCAACAAAAAAACAGAACAATAATTTTGGAGGGGGTTTGGGGGACGCAACCGTCACCCAATCGAGGGTTTGGGGGAGAATCCCCCAATTGATCTGGCTTTTTTAATTAAGTTAGGACTTACGCATTGACAAAAAATATTATTGATGTGTACTAGGCAGCACAAGTATTGGTGAGATTGTCCACAATATAATCACGCACAACTAAAGTAAACAAGTTTCTTTGTAATTCATACCAATTAGAAATGATGTTTTCAGACCGCATTAGCTCTAAACGAACAAATGCTTGAAGTGAGCAAAATATGTGTGTTTTAATTGCATGGCTATCTCTAACCCTTACGGGTTCGCCAGTTGCTTCAAGTCGGGAGACCCGCCCAACGCACTGGCTCACCATAAATCGACAAATTCCACATACTTGTTTTATTGCTCTGTGAAAACTTTCTATTCCCCAATGAGTATCATGAATTGTCACAAATTCACTGCGAGTTATTTGCTGAAGAGCTTCAGCATCTGGTAGATACAATATATAATGTCTAGAGTCTTCTTTTTTGAAGACTTTCCTAAACAATTTGATAAATCCAAATTCTCTCAGATGAGTTACCAACCCTTCATCAGGAATCTCTAAACCACTTACTTGGCAATACTTTCCTGGTTCATTAGAGACAGTTCTATTTTTCTCAACCCCAAATAGAAAACCCAATTTCTGGTTTCTTAAAAATTTTAAGTTTTCTACTCCTGAGTACCAACTATCTCCTGTTACTAGCCTTGGTTTTACACCCCAATCAATTACTTCAATTAGCATCTCTTGGAAATAATCGTTCTTCGTTTTCCCCTCCTTTTTATCGTATATTCTGTAATTTATTGGTACTGAGCTTCCATGTATGTCGCTGTAATACAGCGTAATTAAATTTATCCCTTTGATACTTTTATGATATTTACCTGACCAAAAATAACCGATTAATTCTGCATATTTTGGATTACTGTACAGTTTTTCTATGACTGTGTCGTCTACACTTAAAATCCCTCCTGTCAAGTTAATAATAGTCTTTACCGTACTGAACAAATCATAGGGAGCGTATCTCTCCCTCAACAAAAAACGGTTCACACTATCATGTGAAACATTCCCCAATATTTCTGCTAACCTACTGCATCCTCCATGCTTCGGTTCCGATAACAAAAATAGAGTGTAATGTTCCAGATTGCATTGTGCTGTTGAGAGTTTACTGATTTCTCTGATTGTCCGATACCTATTTGTAGACAACACTTTTTTCTTAACGCATTATTTTATCATTCTGTCAATGCGTTAGTCCTATAAGTGACAAATCAATCACTAATGAACTTAACCCAAGCGTATTGGACTATATAGGATAATTTAATTTCTGGAAGTCCTCTATACATACAATAGATTGTCACAAGGTGGTCATGGCTGCGTAATATGCAATTGCTAGCCTGAGATTGAGAAAAATATAGTTTTCCATTGATTCCACTTTGGACAATCACTCTATGATTCTCAGCAAAAAAATCGCTGGGAGTAGAAACTTATACCCGTTCCCGCTTTGACAGCAACCAACTCTTCTTCTCCTACTCCCTTAATGAATTATGTCTACTGTGATTCTGGCTGGATTTTTAGTAAGTTTAGTGACTGTCTCTGGATGTGCGGCGATCGCCTATCTGTTCCCGCAAAAAAACTCTCACGACTAACACCATGACACTGATATTGATAACTATAGGATTCAGATTTGATTTATAAAATACAAGTTGGGTGCGTTAGCCTTGGCTAACGCACCATTCAAGGATTTTTGTGGGTTTGTGGAATTTCTATCCTGAATAAGGATCGGAATTTGGATCTGTTGGTGGTAGCGATTGTGGTGGTGGTTCGCTGGGTGGTGGTGGTTCAGGCGTGGAGTCTTTAATCTGTGATTGTAAGGCTTTGCCCAGAACATAGGAAGTACTACTAATCCCCAATAATCCCAAAATTTGATCGGGAATAGAAGCGGGAAAAGATGGTGGTTTGTTACTAGTAATGATCAAGACTAAACTCATTGAAATCACAAAAGTGAAAATCAACAGTTGAAACCTGGCCAAACTTGCATCGCCGGTGCTTTCACTAATCAGCTTATCTAGATTAATTCCCCGTTTTTTATTAGTTTTTAAATTCCAAGTACCTTCCCAAATAAATATCAGAATAAATATTTCTAAAACTGCAACAAAAATCGTGATAACACAACCGATAACCAGCGCCAAAATTACAAAAAGATCATTAATGCTAGGCACGCTCTGACCTCCGTTCTTTAATAAGTGAAGTCAACTTGCTCCAAAGATAAGCAAAGTTGCTTCCTCCCAATGCATAGAGAAATTCTGCTCGGATTTGTGGCATACTACATGGCAAGCTTGAAACTTTGCAAGTATTTAAATTTTGCCTAACATCAAATAGGTAGTACGCAACAAATATCAGGGTGAATAGCAATAACTGCAATCGCTCTGGGCTATACTTCTGATTCTTTGTCTTGTCAAAAAGTAATCCTCTGAGATTGATTTTCTTTTTGATAATCAGAAAAAAGACGGAGGACATTAACCCCACAAGAAATAACCAAATTTCAAACTGAATAAACTTGGATAAAAGATTAAATCCCCATTGTATTTCCAAAATTCATCCTCCACCTCAAACCAATATATTGCAGATTTAATAGCTGCTAAGACAGTCAATATATTAAGGTGTGATTTTTGTTTATACCGTAACTGATATAAAAATTATTTTTATATCAACAAAGTTAGTGAATTGTAAAAATTATTCACCCAAAATTTTATTTAGTACTCTAATTTAGTTTGTGCGAAAACTTTAGACACCTCTATCTCTCTTCTTTCCTATCTTGAAAGCTATTTCAGGAACTAAATTCAGCTTCAGGAGCAATAAATTTTGAATTAGCCAATTCTTCCTTGATAGTAGATCGACGGTAGAGGAGGAATTTAAAATCCAATACAGTTCAGATGAAGATCATTAGTGATTGATTTGTCAGTTGTGGAAACAGCTAGCTCAATTGGGGGATTCTCCCCCAAACCCCCAATTGGGTGACGGTTGCGTCCCCCAAACCCCCTCCAAAATTATTATTTTGTCGCCAATTTATTTTTTTAACTGAACTGTATTGATACCAAATCAAATAATGTTTGCGGCAGATAAATTTTTTGTAAGGGCACGGCACCTGTAAGATAATCTGATATGCCAAAAGATTGTGGATGCCGTGCCCCTACCCATCTGTCGCATTCTTTTTTCAAAATTGTATGATTTAAAATCCAAAATCGTAGATTGTTAACAAAAAAAATATGGATGAGATTTTAATCTCATCCATATCCCATCTACCTAAATATGAGGATTGCAGCACTGTTGTATTGCACTCCAGATACTCAAGTAGAGGACTCGTTAGCATTTAAACATTAACTATTTTATGTAGATTCAGTAGTTTCCTCAGGCTCACTGGGTGGAGTAGTTTCTTCAGACTCGCTGGGTGGAGTAGTTTCTTCTGTATCAGTGGTTGTGGTTTTTGGTGGCTCTTGATTGGGTAATAAAGGCTTGGGGTTAGGTGGAGTGTAACTACTCTCAACTGGGGTGCTGGTTCTTTCTAATGTATAAACCATGTAAATTTACCTTTTGCAAAATAGTCAGCAGAATCAGGTTAGCCACTATCTGAATGACAGTCACTACTCTTTGCTTAAGTATCTGTGTATGAGCTAAGTTTTATGCAAGCGGCTAAATTTGTTACAAAACTTAAGATTTTGTGGTATCAGTGTTAATTGTGCAAAATATATGGGAACTATAGGATACGCCACTCCCACAGATATTGTCAGTCATATAGCCAATGGCTGAAGGGAGGAGGTAATATCTGCGATCGCAGTCTCATGCATCTTCCGGTTAGACGTTCCGTGGCTACTTGAATTACCTTTGGTGTTCTATTCTGAGTCAGTATACTAATCTCATTCTCAGAGTCGGATATCTATGTAATATAGAGTTTACTGCTGAAGGTCTACAAAATTCCTCTAAATTTCTAATCTTTTGGGAGAAATTTACCAGATATGTCAAAGTCCGCTCTTTACAGTTAGTCTGAATTAGGGTATTCCTTGATTGTCGTTTAATTGTAGAGAAAGCAGATAGTCAAGAAAATCGGTAAATGGATAGCACAAGGAGTCAAAGCGTGGGAATAACTTGATTTTTATGTTGTATTACTGGCTCTATTGCAAATTTGAGAAGGTGCATACTGCTGAACTTGCGCTCTAACCCTGATTTTTGGGTTGTGAGCAGCATCGCTCCTAGTGTGAGGGAAAATGGTGTAAAGTATCAGCCTCTTAGTAGCGCTTTTAAGCGTAAGCAACGAATAATAGAAAAGCCTCTTTCTTTTCTAGACTGAATCCTTACGTTTCTTGATTATTGACATAAGTAGAATGTGAATTTGAGATTATTAATCTTCCCCAGATTTCCACAGGATGACGCTAGCTTAACAAAAGATTAAACTGTGGATAATGTCAAGGATTGTTGCTAATGGCAGCAATTAAATCACATTCTTAAAATATATTCATCATCTATAAAAAGCTAGTTATGTCATCGCATCAACATAGTTTTGATGAGACTGCCGATTTAATTATTGGTGTTCGCCATTCAGAAAATGGTTATGTACAAGAAAATCCGGCTCCTGTAGGTGTACTTGCTAAAAGACAGGGAACTATTTCTAGTTTTTTGGCTCCCTTAACCCAGGAAACTTTTAAACAAGTTGTTAAAGATGTCGAACAAAAATTGCAGATTGTGCATCAAACTCTCACGAGGTTAGATTCTCATGGGTTTGACACAATCCTCGAAGAAATGTTGCATTCGATTACTTTAAAAACTGGAGAATTATTAGGAGCAGATAGAACAACTATATTTTTATTAGATGAAGAGAAGCAAGAACTCTGGTCAATATTAGCAGAAGGAGAAGGCGATCGCTCTTTAGAAATTCGCATTCCTGCAGATAAAGGAATTGCTGGGGAAGTGGCTACTTTCAAGAAAGTTGTCAATATTCCCTATGATTTTTATGACGATCCTCGCTCAGTATTTGCTCAAAAGCAAGAAAAAATTACTGGCTACCGTACCTATACAATGTTGGCTTTGCCATTGTTAAATGAGCAAGGCCAATTAGTTGCAGTAGTACAATTACTGAATAAATTAAAATGTCCGCATAATCCTAACTCTTCCATTGCAGAACGCGTTGATACTAAAGGATTTACTTATGCTGATGAAGAATTATTCCAAGAATTTGCTCCTTCAATTCGGCTGATTTTAGAATCATCACGCTCGTTTTATGTCGCTACGCAAAAACAACGAGCCGCAGCCGCATTAATGAAAGCAATCAAGTCGCTTTCGCAAAGTAATCTTGACTTAGAAGATACCCTTAAAAGGGTAATGGATGAAGCCAAGGAATTAATGAATGCGGATCGCAGTACATTATGGCTGATAGACCACGATCGCGAAGAATTATGGACAAAAATTACTCAAGATAATGGTACAACCAAAGAATTACGTGTACCTGTAGGTAAAGGCTTTGCTGGTATCGTCGCTGTATCAGGGAAAAAGCTGAATATTCCTTTTGACTTGTACGATCACCCAGATTCTGATACAGCTAAAAAACTTGACCAGCAAAATGGTTACCGAACTTGTAGTTTATTATGTATGCCTGTATTTAATGCCGATCAACAATTGATTGGTGTGACGCAATTAGTAAATAAAAGAAAATCAGGCGATTTCCCCGCTTATAATCACGAACATTGGCCCAAAGCTCCCGAATGCTTCCAAGCCAGCTTCGATCATAACGATGAAGAATTCATGGAAGCCTTTAATATTCAAGCAGGTGTAGCGCTGCAAAATGCTCAATTATTCGCCACAGTGAAGCAGCAAGAACAAATGCAGCGAGATATTTTGCGGAGTCTTTCTAATGGTGTAATTTCCACAGATAAAGCAGGTTTAATTATTGCGGCGAATGAAAGCGCTAAACGCTTACTAGATTTACAAGAACAAGACCGTTTAGAAGGTCTTTCGATTCAAAGTGTTATCAATATTAAAGAAGGTAACTTTAGTAAATGGTGTGAGAATGCTTTAAATGGAGCTAACTACAAACATAGACAACAATATTATCCCGATCGCACTCTATTAACTACAGGTACAGAGCAGCATAGTATTAATTTATCAATTAACACAATTGCCGATGCTAGCGACCATAAACAAGTGCGTGGCGCGCTAGTAGTAATGGAAGATATTAGTGATGAAAAACGCCTGAAAAGTACAATGTACCGCTATATGACCCAGGAATTAGCGGAAGAATTACTCAAATTAGATGACGCTAAATTAGGAGGCGATCGCAAAGAAGTTTCGATTCTATTTTCTGATATTCGCGGCTATACAACTTTAACGGAAAATCTCGAAGCCGAAGAAGTTGTGAGTATGCTCAATGAATATTTTGAATCAATGGTAGAGGCTGTTTTTAAACATAAAGGCACCCTAGATAAATATATCGGTGATGCAATTATGGCTGTGTTTGGTTCGCCTTTACCATTACAAGAACACGCTTGGATGGCGGTACAAACATCTTTAGAAATGCGCCATCGTTTGCAAGAATTTAATCACCGCCGTTACTTAGCTAATAAACCGAGAATCAATATTGGTATTGGCATTAATTCTGATACCGTAATTAGTGGCAACATTGGTTCTAGTAAAAGAATGGAATTTACAGCCATTGGTGATGGTGTTAACCTTGGCTCCCGCTTAGAAAGCGTCAGCAAACAGTACGGCTGCGACATTATTATTAGCGATAATACTTATAATCCCTGCCGTGAAAATATTTGGGCTAGAGAACTAGATTATATTCGCGTTAAAGGTAGAAATGAACCAGTTGCTATTTATGAACTGCTAAGTTTGCGTACCGATCCCATTAAGAGTGAAAAATTAGAAATAATTGAGCTGTATCACAAAGGGCGTGAATATTATTTAAATCGCCAGTTTGACCAAGCACAAGCTAAATTCAATCAAGTTTTAGCGATTGATAGCCATGACAAAGCGGCTTTATTACATCTGCACCGCTGTCAGCACTGGATACAATCACCCCCATCAGATGCTGATTGGGATGAGGGTGTTTGGACTTTTAAGGAGAAATGAGGAAGGGTCAAAAGGTCAAGGGTCAAGGGTCAAGGGTCAAGGGAAATATTTACTTCTTCCTTATCTCCCTCATCTCCCTTATCTTCCTCATCTCCCTCATCTCTCGTCACACTCACCAGCCGAATCTGTTGCTGTAGAAGGTTAATCGTCCAAAACCAAGAAATTGCCCGTGGGATTTCTCGCCAGGAGGGAAGGCTGTCACACCAAATAAATAAACGCCTGAAACTGAGGGATTTTGGCGGGGTTTGAGGGCAATTGTGATGTTTCTACCTGGGGGTACTGGGGGATCAAATACTAGAGTTGTTGTTTGAGTTTTGCCATCACTAGTAGCATCTTTTAATCCTAGTTTCTGTCCTTCATAGGAGGATGTTCCTTCAAAAGCTGAAGTGTCTTTAAGGTCAAAGCGAACGTAGTCTAATCCCTCACGCTGATTAATTGTGACTCGTTGCAGCGGTTCTCCAGCATTCTCTGGTAGGTTGAGGGTAAAGTAATATGTTGCACCCCAAACATAAACTTCTTTATAGGTAGTAACTGCTTCCACTAAGCGTGGTGGTTGAACAAAATACACCGTACCATCTTGCAACTGAACTGCTGGACTGGGCTTTGAGGTATAGCCTTGAATACCAGCTACCATTGCGATCGCTATACCCAATATCACTGCAACGCGCATTGTTCTACCTAGATAACTAACTACTATTGCTGGGGGGAACTCAAAGGCTTTTTGTCTCTCTTGAATAGTAGCTTTATTTCCCTTGTGCTGTACTCATCCTATGGGTAATCCGTAATTGAGAAATTTTTGTCTAAGCTAAAGAAAGGTTCGCAGAAATCAATTTGATATGGCTAGTCCTCTGCTGGTGACTAAGTTGCATATTCCCTTGCTGCGATCGCCTTTGGGGTTTAGTTGTGGCGCTCAAAGGAATGCAAGCCCGTCAACAAGGAAACACGGCGGAATCAGTCGCATTGGGGAAATAGATGTTTCAACCAAGAACAACTATCAACACTTATACATGAAGTCGGGCTAACTCAGCTGCAATTTGTACCTTTTCCTCTGGGGCTGGCTCGCTTCACCAGCATTGCTTATATTGGCTTTAAGAGGTAACAATGTTTCTCAAAATTTGGCGTTTCATTACTCTTATACTGGTAGCGCTCTTTATGGGTTTAGAGTTTGCCCATGCTTTAGAACTGCCTCCCAAAATGCAGTACGATGGAGCGCTATATGTGACGATGCAAAATAGCCTGTACCGTTATTTTGGTGCGCCAGGGCCAGGGGCCTTCATTACTGTGGGTGTAGTGCTGTGTGCGATCGCTCTCACGATTTTAGTACGAAAACACCGCGTTGCTTTTTGGTGGACATTGGCAGGTACACTTTGTTTAGCGATCGCTTTTCCCCTCATCTATTTTCTGCGGATTGAGCCTGTGAATGTTGTAATTGAACAGGCTAATGCAACCTCACTACCAACCAATTGGCAACAGCTAAGAAATCAATGGGAATATGCCCACGCTACAAACTTTATTTGCAGTTTAGCTGGCTTTAGTGCATTGCTGATTTCTGTACTAGTTGATGTTCCTCAAAGGACTTCTAAATAAAAAAATATTCTATCGCCGTGTAGCAGAGGGAGATGAGGGAGATGAGGGAGATGAGGAAGATGAGGGAGATGAGGGAGATAAGGAAGATGAGGGAGCAGGAGAGAAATATCATTACCCATTACTCATTACCCATTACCCATTACCCATTACCCAATCCCCAGTCCCCATTCCCCATTCCCCATTCCCAATTTCCTCGTTCCACTAGCTCCTTCTAATGCTAAAAATTGGTAAGGAGCATGAAAGGGGTAAACGAACTATGAATGCACAGGGGTCGCAAGCAGAAACAATGCATCCGCGTGATTGGTCATGGCCGTTTTGGTTGACTGTACCTCTTTACCCCTACAGCAAACGGCGGACGGTATGCACTGAAGTAGTTAAAGATACTATCTGGACATTCGACCAATTGCACGGCATTCTCTACACTATCGTGCCGATTCGGATGACTGTGGTGAAATTAGAGGCTGGCGGTCTATTGGTTTATGCGCCAGTTGCACCCACAACTGAATGTATCCGTTTAATTAATGATTTAGTAGCCCAGCATGGTAATGTTAAATACATCATTTTGCCTACAAGTTCTGGTTTAGAACACAAGGTTTTTGTTGGCCCCTTTGCTCGCCGCTTTCCCAAAGCGCAAGTGTTTGTAGCACCACACCAATGGAGTTTTCCGTTAGACTTGCCTTTGAGTTGGCTAGGTTTTCCCCAAAGTCGCACCCAAGAAATCCCCGCAGACAACAGCCAAGTACCCTTTGCTGATGAATTTGACTATGCAGTATTAGATATTAATTTGGGGCGGGGATCGTTTGGAGAAGTTGCAGTATTTCACAAGCGATCGCATACTTTATTGCTGACTGATACCATACTTTCTGTACCAGAAGAACCACCTGCGATCGCGCAAATCGATCCGTATCCCTTATTATTTCATGCTAGAGATAACGGACAAGAAGCGATCGTAGATACTCCAGCTAATCGCCGCAAGGGATGGCAACGCATTTCATTATTTGCCATATACTTCCGTCCCGGCGCACTAGAAGTTGCGGGTATGGGTGAGATGTTGCGTGATTCTTTGAAAGCAGCAGAAAGGTCAAAAAAAGCTTATTTTGGTTTCTTTCCTTTCCGTTGGCGAGAAAACTGGCAACAGTCATTTGCAGCCCTGCGAGGCAACGGACGGCCATTTGTCGCTCCAATTCTGCAAACCCTGATTCTTCCCCAAGGGCCAAAACAAGTCCTCGACTGGGCAGACAAAGTTGCTAGTTGGGATTTTCATCAAATTATTAGTTGTCATTTTGACTCACCCATCCACACAACTCCCTATCAATTTCGGCAAGCCTTCGCCTTTTTAGAGAAGAATCCATCTGTCAGCCATTCTCTACCAAAAGAAGATTTGCAATTCATCACTGGACTGGAGGCTGATTTACTCAAGCGCGGTATCGCCACCCCACCGAAGGAGAGAGTTTGAAATCGCAAGCAATGCCACTAATTTTCTAACATTTGCTGTTTTATTTGTTTTGCTGCTAGAGTATATCCACCATCAGCAGCATCAACTAAATGTACTTCTTGATTACCTATCAAGCAAGTAACTAGAGCGCGGTTAGAGATATGTAATCCAAAATATATTTTACCTTCTTGTTGTAATTTCTGGAGATATATTTGAAATATTTCTCTTTTTTCTGTATGGCAAGATATTGTCATTTTTAGCGAACCATCAAACTTTTTATACTCGGAAGATTTAATTAAGTTTTTCTTACCTTTAAAAAAAATAAGTAATATTTTATTCTGTATTTGTTCGATAATATTTTTTATTTTAAAAATTAATTTTGCTATCTGAATATTAAAACTATTTTTGGTTGCTAAATTTAATCTCATTAAAACTTTGCCTCTATCTGTCCGGATATCGGCTAATCTAAATTTCGATTTAGATGCAGATAGTGGATGGCATTCTTCAAGTGATCCAAAAATATATTCCATCTTAGATAGTATTTCTTGATAAATATGTCTTTGGCTTTGAAAATCATCACCTTTAGCTTTAATAATTAGCGATAAAATTTCGTCTTTGTGGCTGAAAAAATCCTCGAAAGGACAAGCAAATCCAGAGTACTCAGCTTTCTTATGGGTTTGATAATTATCGGGAATCAAATAATTAGCACTTTCTTGATGATTTTTGACTAGATATTCTGCATAATCAATACCGTTACCAATAGCTATCATCTGTAAATATTTAGGTGAAATTTGATATTTTCCTATTTTTAGGCTGTAGCCAGATTCATAAATCTTTCTGAGTGGCACACATCCAACTCTTAGCTTAAGATTAAAAATCTCTTGCACTAATTTACAAGTATCAGATAAAACACTTTCTACATCAGAAATCATTATTTTTGGTATCAACAAAGTAATCCCATCACCACCAAATATAAATGGTAATTGTTGATGTGGATTGAGATTGATTACTGCAACGAGTGAAAGAGCGCTAGCCATGTTTACATACTTATATTCTCCTTTTTCTATTGCTTTTGTAGAATTAACTACATCTGTAATTACAAGATACCAATCTTCGGGCGCATCTAAATAAAGATCTAAATTAGTAAAGTCTTTGAAGTTGTTAAACGTAGTTAATTGTTCATAAAAATACAAATTTGACATATAAACGTAGCTTTGATAGTCAGACTTCCACCTGCGCCTGTGGAACCTGGAGTAGTAGCAGCTTTAATTTGCGAACCATCTTGCAGAATTAACTGTTCTGCTTGTACAGAAATACCTTGACCATTTTCGCTACCTGTTGTTTCTGCTTGGATGATAGAACCATCGCTAATTTTAATTTGCTTACCCTGCAACTGGATATAACCACTACCTGGCCCATCAGCTAAGACAACAGCCAGATTGTTCAATGAGATATCTGCGGGGGTGACGTTACTAGGAAAGCTTAAAGCTTGGGTGTTGCTATCCAGGTTAATTCCTACTGTTCCACTTCCTAATATTCCGCCAACAGCGATTTGTCCACTAAGGGATTGGAGTGTTCTGCGAGTGTCTACTAAGGTACCGTTCCCGCTGAGGTTAATATTGCCACCCACTAACGCTAAAGTTTTACCTGTAGGAACTTCTAGCGCGCCGAATTGATTGATATCTTTCCCTGGTTGATTGAATTGCAAACCAATGGGTGTACTGATTGTTAGTAAAGGTTTTGTTTGGGGAGCAGTGGCACTAAAAACACTACCATCGGCAAAGTTGATACTGCTAGCTGTACTCGCCACAAATGAACCACCTACATTTAGAGTGGCATTTGCACCAAAAAAGATGCCATTGGGATTAATTAAAAATAAGTTGGCGTTAGAACCAGCAGTAGCTAGCCTACCTAAAATTTCTGAGCGATTATTACCTGTAACGCGCACTAAAATATTCTGTAGATTAGCGCTAGGGCTTAAAAAAACTGCTGAACGCCCTTCGCTAATGTTAAATTCTAAAAAACTGTGAAATAGATTATTGCCACGAGTCGCTCCGCCTGCGATCGCTTCCGTAGGATTACCTTGGTAGTTTTGTATAACTTGAGAACTTTCATTGCCGAGTAGGCTATCAGGTGCGATCGCACTCTGGGCGAATACAGCATTCGTCATCGCCAAGCTAATGCCAAAGGTGAATTCGCCAACCTTTACTAAACCCAATTGCCAAAAACAATTTTTGCTACTTTGAGCCATCTCAAGATTTGCCTCTGCTTTAAAACTACCAACGAAAACGCCATGAATAGCGCCTGCAATGGCATCGTGTATAAATTTATCTCTAATTAGAGATGCAAAATTTTGTAGAGGTGTTATTCCTAACATCTCTACCGATAAAAAAAGATAATTAATAGCAGATTGGCATTATACCAATTAGTAATTCCTCATACTCATAAAAATGAAATAGGGACGCACATCTGTACGCCCCCATTAGTGGTTTGGAAACAATTGCAAATTTAATTACCAGACTTAGAAGTCGTTTTGGTAAAACTGTAACCCTGCTACACCCAGAGATTGACCTTCTGTACTTTGATCTACGGGAGCAGCCTTGACGTTAAATAAGTAAAATCCTTCGTAAGCAGGATTACGATATGGCTTCAGAGCGATGGTTACGGTTTGACCAGGTGGTAAAGGCTGTGCGAACTGGATTGTTACAGTATTGTCTTGATTAGGGTTACTAGCGATCGCAACTGGCAGATTTTCTCCAGCGCGATCGCTTGTTCCCACAAAGGCGCTACTTTGTTGAGCATCAAACTCAATATTTTCGCCACCTTGAATCTGTGTCAGTGTCACCTGTTGTAAGGGTTTGGTTGCAGAAGCGGGTACAGCGACAGTGAAATAATAGGTTGCTGTCGAGACATTGGTTTGATTGTACGTAGTTCTAGCACTCAGAGGTACTGTAACATCAGTATTAGCAGCATAAGTTTTGGAAATCGGCAGCAAACAGAGACCAAAACTGAGAGCTAAGACAGCTTTAGATAATCTAGAAATATTCTTCATGGCAGTTACGGAATGGATACGGATGGATAGTTAAATTAGGCTTTAAAATGAGCAAACCAATTGCAAAAGCATCCTCAAGTCATAGCCAATTTATGACTATAAGCTGATGTCACGTTTGCTGATTTGCCATAAGTAAGTAGACGAAGAAACTATGCCAGCGTCATATATCTGGCGGTTTCTCATCATATCGAAGACTTCATCTTCTTCAGCCTAATTTTCGGAACATGGCAAATATATTCTGGCTTAATTATTGAGATTTTTACAAGTAAAATATATCAATAACTAAATATTTTTCTTGCTTTATAAACACCCATAATCCCATGTGATTTAGAGCGTTTTGATAGCTTTCAAAAAATAGGCTGTAATCCAAATGAAGATGTTTTAATCCAGCATAGAAGAGAGGTTTTCATGCTTTAACCCTGTAATTTATCTCATGAACTTCTAGCTCTGAATTGTTCAGACTGATGTTTTATTGGTTATATTTACAAGATAAAACTAGCTAAATAACTTAATCAAATATTCTTTCTTTTTAAAAGGATAAATAAAAATTATCGATCATCAATTTTGTGATGCAGAAGCAGCTAAAAATATTAAATTTAATATCTATGTCATTCGAGTAGGATGCATTACACTGCTACTAAAGCAGATTCCCATCTCTAATAATTAAAAAAATAAATCGAATTCCAATATCTATGTTAGAAGCAGCTTAAGTAATACCAATTCTCTAAAATTACGTTATGTAGCAGATTCGATGTTTATGAGTAACAGCAATTAATTGAAAAAAGTAATGAGTAATAAGTAAATGGGTGCATCCCAGTTTTTATTTTATAACTAGAGAATTAAGCGTCATTGCGAGGAGGAACGACGAAGCAATCGCATGGATTTATTCCTGGTGAGAGATTTTGCGATTGCTTCACTCCACTTCGTTGCGTTCGCAATGACATTGAAAAAAGTGGGATGCTCCCTAAGTAAATTTCCTACCCATTACTCATTACTCATTACTCATTACTCATTACTCATTACTCATTACCCATTACCCATTACCCATTACCCATTACCCATTATGATTTTGTACTAATCTGCCTCAGAACATGAATGTTCAGATCCAGCCTATTTCCTAACCATAAAGAATGGTCTGTATGATCTGCGACATCATCACCAGTTAAAGGGTGAACCAAAATATCTAAACCTTCACGATGAAGCATTAACCAAGGAACAACCTTAGCAAACTGATCTAGAGCGAATGCTACTTGATACATTGATTGAGGATGTGGGCCGATAGGCTTTTCATGCCAACGTCCCAATTGGACTTCAAAATTAGCGCCTAACCCTTCCCGTACACGAGAAGCCGCCTCACGAGTTGCAATATCAAAGTAAATATGAGCGTGAAACCCTGTAATACCAACATTATTTTCTGTCATAGCTCTTAACTCCACTGAGGACTACCAAAATTATCTCTTTGCTGTGTCGGTAGAGGAAGTATAGGGAGATGAGGGAGATGAGGGAGATGAGGGAGATGAGGGAGATGAGGGAGATAAAATAATTTTTATTGCCAAGCATATAAATGAGACTGGTCTTTTTACTCAGAACTCACGAGCCAGGATCATAAAACTTAACTTTCCGCAAAAACTGAATTTTGCTACGCTCTGTAGGTTTTGATAACAGAAATAAGCAAGTGAAAATACAGAGAATAAAAATAAATATTACATTCATCAGAAGAAAAGACGAAAAAAAGATATTGTCTTTAATGGTTAATAATTCAGGTTATAAATCAGCTTGCAGTTTGGGAAAAATTACCCGAAAACCTTCTCAGCACGTACTCCAGTCACTTTAGAGTTTTGCGGAAAAGATATATAAATATTTTAACAATATTCTTAACATTTCATGGGCATTTTTCTATACAACTGCCCTAGTTTAACTAGTTAGTAGTACTTATGTAGATGAAAACATCCAGGCATCTGCTGATTCATTCACCAACTTCTTATGATATTTGATGCAATGAGGTTGATACAGGTTGCTTTGCAACGCTACATCTTGGAGATGGAGCCAGAACTTGGAGCTGGGCCGATTGTGCTGATAGATAACATTGCTATGGCTGAAGAACTCGGTGGCCCTAACAATCAATTAAATGGTCATGTAGTAATGAGTTTAGTAAATCTCCAAGAGGAGACTACTTTGAAAAATTCTTCTTACTATCGGTTGGAAAACAATCGCACAATCTATCAAAACCCACCGATTCACCTCAACCTGTTTATCCTTTTTTCTGCCCTACATAATAAGTACGATACAGCCCTCAGACTCTTGTCGCGGGTGGTCGAGTTTTTTCAATCGCAAACCGAAATCTCGTTTAACGCTACGCCTGGAACTGGTATTGGTTCACGCGATATCAGGATAGTACCAGACCTTTATTCCCTCTCTTTTGAGCAACTTAATCATCTCTGGGGGTCTTTAGGTGGTAAACAAGTACCTTTTGTTCTCTATCGTGCTCGTTTAGTAGCCGTAGAAGCGCAAAAACGCCAGGCGGAAAGCGAAGTCATCACTGGAATCTCTATCAATGAGTGAGGGGAGAAGTAGCGATGAATCTATACAAAAGACTCCTCAATTTAGAACTCTGGCATGACTATTATTTAGGTCAACCCGACCCGCCAGAATCACTACCAAGCAATTATGACATCTCTAGTACGTTGGCTGTAGTTCCGACTCTAGAGTGTTTGCGATCGCTTCGCAATCTGCGTTGTCTTTTTCGTCCCCAGCCTCGCGGTGCAAGCATCTTTGCTCAGGTAGTGGAGGTGTCGCCTAATGTATTTAAGACGGTGCTGAAAATTGATCGACCATTAAGGCTAACATTTTGGCTAGTAGTGCGCGATCGCTATTTTGCCAATTTCACAAATCTGTCCCTAACTACAAATCGCCAGCAAATTTACTATTTCTCCAACGTTTCTGGCAATCAAGGACAAGCTTTATTTCTGACGCAACCTTTATCGACTTACACTGCTAACAGTGAATACGGTGTAGGACAATTAGTTAGCTACGCAGGTAAAACCCTGGAAGCCTTGCGTTACCAATCCTCTGCCACTGCTATCCCTAATGATAGTGATTGGCAAACCTTACCAAATACCCAGTATGTTTCTCAACTAGACTTGCGATCGCGTCAGAGACTTGAGCGCACACATATCATTAAGAACGCCAATCCAGGCGATCGCTTTCGCTTCACTTTGGTAGATGTGAATCAACAGGAAACTTACGCTAGGGAAGTCACGATTCCAAATCAGCATACTGCTGGTAATGATTTTGCCGCGAACTTAAATTTTGCGGGGCAAATTCCTGGACGCTATCGGCTGTTACTTAATGGTGCAGAGGTTGATGATTTTGTACTTTTTGACCCCTTGGCTGGAAGGGATGCATTTGCCTTAGTTGAAATCGCTGTCAATTCCAATGTTGTACCCACAGCGTTTAACTTCTTACAACCCGACGCAAACACAACCCTAATTCAACCTAAAACCTACGTTATTCGTTATAAAAATCGCTCAACTCGCTGGCGCTATCGCTACGAGAAGCCGCATGGCTTTACTGCTGACAAATTACCTGATTTTGAATTAATAGATGCTAAAACCTATGCAACCAAACGACCACTGGGCTTACGCCTGCAACCTGATAGTTTGCTTACAGACGGTAAAGATAATCCACTACCAGCACCAGGAGTAGCTTTAATTAAACCCGAAACTAAGCAACCATCTGGTCTCACCATTTATTCTGACATCCATTTGTAGAGTAGAAAACTATGCCAAGCACCTACAAAACCCCAGGGGTTTACATCGAGGAAATCTCCAAGTTACCCCCCTCCATAGCTGAAGTAGCAACTGCGATTCCCGCTTTTGTGGGATATACTCAACAAGCTATAATTGATGGTCGTGATTTATACGCCGAGCCTGTCGCCGACCCTACCGCCGACACTGCGATCGCAGTCAAACGCATTACTTCGCTGTTGGAATACGAACAATACTTTGGTAAGACCGAGCCAGAAACCGGGATTACGGTCACCATTGTAGAACAAGTTGATGACAAAAATCCTCCCAATGTCATTGAGCGCACAGTGATCGGTAGCATCAGCAAACCTTCGCCGCATAATATGTACTATGCTCTCCAGGCATTCTTTAAAAATGGTGGCGGGCCTTGCTATATCGTCTCTGTAGGCAGTGTAAAGGCATCTGGCGGTGTAATTTCAGATGGGGCTTTACAGGCAGGTATTGAAGAAGTAGCGAAAGAAGACGAAGTGACTTTGTTTGTCTTCCCAGAATCACAAGCCCTCTATACTTTAGCTCAAGACAATAGAGTCGGTGTTTTTGGTGATGCTCTCAATCAATGTGGGTTACTGCAAGACCGATTTGTAATTATGGATCTGCAAGTACCCGACCCTCAACAGACTATCAACGCAGCAGCTGATAAGTTTCGCGAACTGAGTTTATCTTTGGATAACCTCAAGTATGGGGCTGTGTATGCACCCAATGTTGAGACTATTTTCAATTATGAGTATGACCCTGCGTCTGTTAGCATCATCCATCAGCGAATAGCGCCTAATGGTAACAAGAGTGATGGCCCCTTTAATAATCTAAAGATGTCTAGTTTGGCAGCAAGTCAAACAGATGCGACTGTAGGCAATGCCATTTTGTTTAACTTAGCCAAAGCTGCTGTAGAAGCAATTCCCCTCGTACTTCCTCCTAGTCCCCTGGTGGCGGGTCAATATGCCACAGTTGATAATACTCGTGGTGTGTTTAAGGCTCCAGCTAATGTGGCTCTCAGTTCAGTGATTAAACCCACCATCAAAATCACTAGCGCGCAACAAGAGGATCTTAACGTCCATCCGACTGGTAAATCTATCAATGCGATTCGGGCCTTTACTGGCAAAGGAACCTTGATTTGGGGTGCAAGGACTCTGGCCGGAAATGATAACGAATGGCGTTATGTGCCAGTGCGCCGCTTTTTTAATATGGCCGAAGAATCGATTAAAAAAGCCACCGAGGGATTTGTCTTCGAGCCTAACGATGCCAACACCTGGGTGAAAGTGCGCGCCATGATAGAAAACTTCCTCATCTTGCAATGGCGTGCTGGCGCACTAGCGGGAGCTAAACCCGAACAAGCTTTCTTTGTAAAAGTAGGACTCAATGAAACCATGACCGCACTTGATATTCTAGAAGGTCGGATGATTATTGAGATTGGTATGGCAGTAGTACGTCCTGCAGAATTCATCATCTTGAAATTCTCCCACAAGATGCAAGAGAGTTAATCTCTGCGATCGCTAATTTTTTAATCATCAAATTAACCCATCAATCTCAACAGTTATGACTGATAATGCTTATCCTTTACCCAAATTTCATTTCCAGGTAGAGTGGGGTGGCTCTCGTCTCGGATTCACCGAAGTTTCTGGTTTGAACGTAGAAACGGACATGATCGAATACCGCGAAGGTAATATGCCCGAATATCACAAACTCAATATGCCCGGAATGCAGAAATTGAGCAAAATCACCATGAAGCGCGGCACCTTCAAGAAAGACAACGATTTCTACAATTGGTGGAATACAGTAGCCCTCAACACCATTGAACGCCGCGATTTAACTATCAGCTTGCTCAATGAAAAACATGAGCCAGTCGTCGTCTGGAAAGTCAAACACGCCTGGCCTACCAAAGTTCAATCTAGCGATTTAAAAGGCGATAGTAACGAAGTCGCAATCGAAACTATTGAAATTGCCCACGAAGGTTTAACAATTCAAAATGGATAGTTAATGGTGTTGTTTGTTGACGGTTGACGGTTGACTGTTGACAAACTATGCAATAAATATCATCAACCAATACAAACCCCAAAACCTAGATCATGTACAAGTTTCTTAATTTTGAATTTTGAATTTTGAATTTTGAATTGTTATGATGTCTGCTTATCCCCCAGTAGGTTTCTTTTTTGATGTAGTTTTTCAGGGTGAAAACCTGGATAAAGAAGCAGTAGAAACTCGCTTTCAGAGTGTGACCGGTCTGAGTGTAGATATGCAGACTGAAACTCTCAAAGAAGGCGGTGAAAATCGTTTTGAGCATATCCTACCAGTACGGACTAAATATAGTCCCCTGGTACTGAAACGGGGCTTAGTTAAAGATTCAAAGATGGTGAAGTGGTGTATGGATGCTATTCTCAACTTTGAAATCCGTCCGATGAATTTGTTAGTAAGGTTGCTACATCTGAGGCGTTCTAATCCTAGCCAACCTCAGGCAGATATTGAACCCTTGATGACCTGGAAAGTTATTAATGCTTGGCCTAAAAAGTGGTCAATTTCCGAATTTAACGCCGAGCAAAACTCAATTGCAATTGAATCTTTGGAGTTAAATTATAGCTATTTTGAGCCACTGACTTAGGGAATTGTTGACTGTTAACTGTTGACTGTTAACTGTTGACAGTTGACAAAATTGGAGGAGAATATTGATGCCAATAGAGATTAGAGAACTGGTGATCAAAACCTCAATTAATGATGGGGAACAAGGTCAAAATAACACTTCTAGAACACAAGGGAACAATGGTGCTAATGACCAAGATGCCATTATTGCAGCTTGTGTGGAACAAGTACTAGCCATCCTCAAAGAAAAATCAGAGCGTTAATCTATGACAGGTGAACTCACAAAAATTAAAATCTTGGTCTACCAGAACAAGCAAATGAATCAGAAAGTTGGAGAATTTGACCTCCCTATAAATCCGGAGCAGTTTTCTCAAGCTTTTAAAGTGGAATACGATTTATCTCAAGCTCAAGGCTCGCAAGGGAATGATCCAAAATTTAAATTTACGCGTCCTGAAGAAATGAAGCTTGATTTTACTTTTGATGGTACAAATGTTGTACCCATCAAAGGTAAACCTAATAAGTTTTATAAGAATGTCGCGCAACAAGTGCAGGATTTTCTGAATGCGGTCTACACAATGGATGGTGGAACCCACAAACCGAATTTTCTGCGCTTGTTGTGGGGTAACTTTTCTTTTGGGAATAAAAACGGCTTTGATTGCATTCTCAAAGATTTACAAATTAACTACACCCTATTTTCCCCTGATGGACAGCCCTTGCGGGCTAGGCTTAGTGCTAACTTTGTTAACTACATCGAGCAAGAACGTCGGCTAAAAGAAGAAGGGAAAAAATCACCTGATGTCACCCATCAACGCAAAGTCACAGCTGGCAAGACATTACCTTTAATGACCTATGACATTTACGGTGACCCAACTTATTATCTGCAAATTGCCAAGGTGAATGGTCTGATTAATTTTCGGCGTTTAGCTACTAATACTGATTTGAGATTTCCACCGCTTGAGAAAACCGAATCATGAGCGATCTCATTGTTCCTAAAAATGCGATTTATGAGGTTACTACTTACAAGTTGCTTGTCAATGGTAAGGACATCACCAACGATTATGCGCTGTTGTCCCTAACAATTAACTTGGTGGTGAATCGAGTACCAACAGTGCGGTTGATACTGCGAGATGGTGACCCTGCGGCAGAAACTTTTGCAAGCAGTGAAGGGCCTGACCTAGTTCCAGGTAACGAAATCACAATTTCCCTGGGTTACGATGGCAAAGATCGCCAGGTATTTAAAGGATTGATTGTCAAACAAGCGCTGAAAGTCGGTGCTAATGGCGACTCGATGCTCATCCTTGATTGTAAAGCTGCTGCCACAAAATTGACCGTGGGTCGCCATAGTCGCTATTTTCAGGACATCAAGGATAGTGATGCGATCGCACAAATTCTCGGTAACTACAGTCTAGGAGCAGTAGAAGTTACCGACAGCAAAATCAAGCATCCGGAAATCGTCCAATACTACGCTACTGATTGGGATTTTATTCTGTCTCGCGCTGAAATGAACGGACAGATTGTTGTTGTAGAAAAGGACAAATTCAAGGTAAAACCGCCGAATACTAGCGGTAATTCCATTATTACCCTCACCTATGGCATCAATATACTAGAGTTTGAAGCCGAAATGGACGCGCGATCGCAATACCCAGAGGTCAAGGCGCAAGCTTGGAGTTATGGCGATCAGGCGTTACTTGAGGCGGAGGGGAGGGAGCCTACAGTTAACAAACAGGGTAATCTCTCAGGTGAGCAGTTGGCTAAAGCCATTGCTTTGCAACCATTCCAACTCAGTCATAGTGGTCACTTACAAGCCCAAGAACTGCAAGCATGGGCAGATGCTCAATTGCTCAAAAGCCGATTAGCGAAAATTCAAGGCAGGGTGAAGATTAAAGGCTATCCTGATGCTCAGATTGATGCCCTGATTGAGTTGAAAGGAATTGGTCAGCGTTTTAACGGAATAGCCTATGTCTCTGGCATTCGTCACGAAGTTATCGGTGGAGCTTGGTTTACTCATATACAGCTTGGTATGAATTCTCAGTGGTTTTACCAGGAAGCTGACATCGTTGATAGACCAGCATCAGGGATGCTCCCTGGTGTTAATGGCTTACAAATTGGTGTAGTAGTGCAGTTAGGGAATGATCCTAATGGTGAAGACAGGATTTTAGTCAAAGTGCCTACCCTCGATTCTCAGTCTCAGGGAATTTGGACTCGTATCGCTACTTTGGATGCTGGTAACAATCGCGGTTCCTTTTTTCGCCCGGAAATTGGTGACGAAGTGGTATTGGGCTTTCTCAACGACGATCCACGCGATGCAATTGTATTAGGAATGCTCAACAGCAAGGCGAAACCAGCACCCCTACAAGCTTCCGATAACAATCACCAGAAAGGATTTTTTACGCGATCGCAAATCAAAGTTACCTTCGACGATGAAAAAAAATTCATCACCTTGGAAACCCCTGGTGGTAACAAAATTACCATCTCCGATGAGGATAAGGGAATTGCTTTGAAAGACCAAAACGGTAATACCTTGACTATGAACGATAGCGGTATCGTCATGAAAAGCCCGAAAGATATCACCATCGAAGCCACTGGTAAGTTAACACTCAAAGCTACCCAAGATACCAGCATTGAGGGAATGAACGTCAATGTTAAAGCCAATGCTCAGTTTAAAGCCCAAGGTAATACTGGTGCGGAGGTTTCCACAAGTGCGATCGCGATTCTCAAGGGTTCTTTAGTTCAGATTAATTAATTTTAGATTTTCAGAATAATTAACCGCTGATATAGACGCGGAGCGGCTTCCCGCAGGGTACGCCGATAAACGCCGATAAATACAAGATTTTTAATTGCCAATTAGTAATGACAAGGAAAGTAACTAGATATGGGAAAACCAGCTGCGCGAATTACTGATATGCATGTTTGTCCGATGCAAACTCCAGGAATACCCCCGATTCCTCATGTGGGTGGCCCTGTAATTGGCCCTGGACAACCGAATGTCTTAATCGGTGGATTACCTGCTGCTGTATTGGGTGATACCTGTACCTGCGTTGGGCCACCAGACGCTATTGTTATGGGTTCAGCAACTGTGCTGATTGGGGGGAAACCTGCGGCGCGCTTGGGCGACACTACAGCACATGGCGGCTCGATTGTCTTAGGAAATTTTACTGTATTAATCGGAGGCTGAGATGGATGAAAACGATAATGCTTTTCTGGGGACAGGTTGGGGGTTTCCGCCGCAATTTAATAAAGTGTCTCGCAGTGTCAGGCTTGTCAGTGCTGAGGAAGATATTAACGAAAGTCTCAAAATTCTCCTGACAACTAGTTTGGGTGAACGGGTGATGCAGCCTACCTATGGCTGTAACCTAGAAGATTTACTGTTTGAGCCTCTGAGTCCAACTGTAGCTAGCAATATTAAAGAATTAGTCAGGATTGCCATTGTTTATCATGAGCCTCGCATCCGCTTAGAACGCTTGGATCTCAACCTTGATGATCAGTTACAAGGGGTCATCAATATCACAGTGGATTACATAATTATTACTACTAATTCTCGTTTCAATTTCGTTTATCCTTTCTATTTACAAGAAGGCGTTGGTTCGTTAGCAATTATTTAATTAGGTCGTTCTTTGTTCTTTGTCATTTGTCATTGGTAATAGTTTTAAGCCTGTTTATATTTTGTAATCTAGTTTGCTTGATTTCCACCGAGTTACTTAATTCGTAGAAAAATAGGAAAATCATATAAAATATTGAACTTGTTAAATGTTATACCAAATCAAAAAATGTTTGCGACGCATCAATATATTCCAGAGGGCACGGCGTGCCGTGCCCCTACCATCTGTCGCATTCTTTTTTCAAATTGGTATTAAATCCAAATAATTAATTACGAACTACGAACTACGAATTACGAACTACGAACTACGAATTATCATGAAAATCCGCCCAGAAAAACTTAAAAATCCACTAATTCGCGATGGGGTAAGCCAGCGTCAGCGACAGGTTCCGGCTTTATCGCCTGATTTTGTGAAGGTGGATGAAAATGACTTGGGCGATTTTCTGGTATTTGCCTATCGTTTCAGTGAGCAGGTTATTTATTACAATGATAAAAACGACCCTGAGGGGAATTGGCAAGCCTTCTTTACTGGCAATACTCCCGTACAAATTGCACTGATTAGTAAAACCCGCCCGCAAAAAATCAAAGACCAATATAGCCAGCATTTGCGAGAGTTCCTTTCTGAGTTATCAACTGAAAGCGGGCAATCAAGTAAGAAATTTGAAAAGTTTGCTGATTTATTAACTACATGGATTGAAATCCTTAATCAAATATATAATTGGTATATAAGTTTAGAATCTTATACACCTCTACAAGCTGTAATTAGAGGATTGGTAAAAACTAATCTTCGTGAGCCTATATTGCGGATTTGGGCTTTTGAACAAGCTTATATAGCTGCTACTAAAGAAGTAGCAAAATCAGGTAATATTTATACAAAATTTAATGAAGAATTTAAGTTAAATATCACTACTCCAGTAGCCGATCGCACTCCTTTTAATGCAAATCCTGTACAAGTGCGAGATGAACTAGACGCTGTATTTCAAATTTTATTTCAAAACTACTATCAAATTATTCAACAGGCTCCGCAGTATTTAGAAAAAAGTCTGCAAGCTAGACAGGATCATCAACCATATTTAGCCCTTTATTTGGCTTTTTTGGAAGTGATGAAACCTGCACGAGATGACCTGAATTTGATGACGCAGCGACATCTCGACTTCTTTTATCGTCAAGTATTGCGTTTGCGCGATCGCCCAGCCCAACCAGACCACGCCCACCTCATTTTTGAACTGATCAAGTCTCAAACTGAATTTGCGCTACCTGCTGGGACTCGTTTCAAGGCTGGTAAAGATGCTACTGGTAAGGATTTATTCTATAGCCTTGATGCAGATATCGTTATTCATAAAGCCCAGATTACCAGCCTCAAAGGTTTATTTTTAGACTTACAAGCAGTTAATCCTAGCGAAAAACCTCCGCGCAATCCTGGTTTATTCTCCTCCCCAGTGGCGAACTCGTTTGATGGATTGGGAGGAGATTTTCCCAAGGAACAAATCATCAAAACCTGGCTTCCTTTTGGGAATGACAAACGCCAAGCAACAAATTTAGGTTTAGCGATCGCATCTGATGTTTTATTGTTACAAGAAAGTGAACGGGTGATTCAGTTCACCTTTTCTCTGAGTGGTTTGGGGACAGTACTTCCAGAAAATAAACTGCATGAAGTCTTTGAAGTTTATCTCAGTGGTGAAAAAGAGTGGATCAAAGCCGACATTTTAAAATCAGGTGTGTCTATAACTGGAGGTGGTAAAGAAAAAACTGGCTGGAATAATTCGGAACTTTCTTTAGTAGTTGTATTAGCGGCTGAGATTGACCCCGTTTTACCTTACCTTCCAGAGAAGCCAATTCCCTATAACCCTGATGTTCCTAACTTCCCTCTCAAACTCCAGCAAGCCTCACCAGTAGCGCGTATAGAATTAAAAACTCAGGTTTTAGTCGATAATTTGCCAGCATATCATTATTTCCGTACTGCCAAGCTAGAAAAGGTCACCATTACCACGCGGGTGAAAGAAGTTCGCAATTTGGTTGTGCAGAATGATTTGGGTGTATTAGATGCTACCAAACCTTTCCAGCCTTTTGGCCCCAGACCAGCAGTAGGCTCAAAATTTTATGTTGGGAGTCGAGAAATTTTTCTGAAAAATCTCTCGGATTTGCAAATCAATATTAAATGGGAAAAATTACCCGCCTCTCTGAAAGACCATTATCGCGGCTACTATCTTGACGGCGAACCTTCACAACCTGATTTTGACAATTTTTCTGCACAATTAGCGCGATTGACTAAACGCACTTGGTCAGAAGAAGGTTTGAGCAATCCTTACGAACTTTTGACCTCAGGCGATCGCACTCTTGTTAACGCCCAAGCAACGCCGCTACAGGGTGAGGAAATTGATAATTTCACCAGCTTGAACAATCAAACAACTGGTGGTTTTTTGAGTTTCAGCCTCAATCAAGACTTTTTGCATGAAGAGTTTGTGACGAAATATGCAATTCAGACATTAGCTGCAGCTAAAGATTTTGCAGATGGAAAATATGTTAATGATGCTGTCTATGAGGACAAAGACAACAAGCTAACACGATGGCTTCCAGGGGTGAATTTACCTAAAAATACCGTAGCACCCATTACCCTCAACCAACCTTACACACCGACTATTCAATCGCTTTATCTCAAATACACCGCAGTTGCGACAACACAGGATTGTACAATTTTCCATCTTTACCCATTTGGCGGGTTTGAGCATTTGGAGGCGAAACAACCAGACTTTTTACCACAGTTTACCAATGAAGGGGAATTACTAATTGGATTAGAAAACCTCGAACCGCCTACAGCATTACCTTTACTCTTCCAAGTAGCGGAAGCCAGCGCTGATACAGCGTTAAAAAAAGCTGATGTGAAATGGTTTTATTTAAAAGATAATTCTTGGGAATCTTTGAGCGATCGCATTGTCAGCGACAATACCAACGGTTTAATTGCCTCTGGTATTATCCATCTGGGGATTCCTGCAGATATTAGCAAAGCCAAAACCACAATTCTCGATCCTAACTTGTATTGGCTAAAGGTGACTGTACCTGCGCGCAGTGGTGCTATCTGTCAAATCTTCGGTGTCCACACCCAAGCTGCAAGGGTGAGTTTCACAGATGAAGGTAACGATCCCAACCATTTAGCCAATCCCTTACCTGCTGGTACTATTGCCAAACAGGTTAACCCCAACCCAGAAGTCAAAACCATAGAGCAGCTCTATGACTCCTTTGGTGGGAAGATTAAAGAGCAGCCAACTGATTTTTATATCCGCATTAGTGAACATCTACGCCACAAAGGCCGGGCTGTTACCATCTTTGACTATGAAAGGCTTGTACTAGAAAAGTTTCCCGAAATTTATAAAGTTCGCTGCATCAATCACGGAGAAGTTAATCTACAAAACGGCAAGTTACAGGAATTAACACCAGGATCGGTAACTTTAGCTGTCATTCCCAACTTGGCATTGATGGGTATTACTAATGAATTAGAACCCAAAGTTAACATTAACCTGCTACAGCAAATTGAGAAATATATAGCTAGTATCAGTTCTCCTTGGGCTGCAATACAGGTAGTAAATCCAGCCTACGAACATATTCAGGTGGAATTTCAGGTGAAATTTAAATCTCCCTATTCCGCCAACTTTGGCTACTATAGCCGCCAATTAGAACAAGCTATTACTTATTTTCTTGCCCCTTGGACAATGGATACTCAGGCGGAAATTCAGTTTGGCGGAAAACTCTACCGTTCAGCAATTGTCAACTTTATCGAAAAACAGGAATACATAGACTATGTTGTGGATTTTAAAATGCACCAAGACACCCAGCGAGATATTCGAGAAGCGATCGCCTCTACTGCGCGATCGGTTTTAACTTCAGTCTCGTTAAAAACTAGCGCTCAAAGTCACATTATCCAAGAATTTCAAGAAAAAACAGTTGTACCTAATCAAAAAATTGAGTCTGGTGTTCTAGGTTATGAATCGTTAGAAGATTTGGAATTGTTATGAATTCTAGGTGTAAATAAAGATTTACAAGTTTAATTTTTGTCACAAATTAGGGTTTATAGATGTTAATTTTTTATGAAAATATTCATTTACGCATGATTTTGTATAAATCTTAAATAGCAGCGTGTTTTGTACCATTAATTTTGAGGTTAAAAAATGAACCGCAAAGGTACGAAGTACGCAAAGGAAGAAGAATTAAGGGTAATACCAATTCTTGATGAGGCTGCATAGAATTCGATCCCCCCTAGCCCCCCTTAATAAGGGGGGAACTAGAAAAAATCTATCAAAGTCCCCCTTTTTAAGGGGGATTTAGGGGGATCTAGATATGTGCAACTCCACATTAAATTCGGAATAATTTACTAAGCATGATTAATAATACAGGTGACCTCATTATTAATTCTTCTTATTTTCTCTCTTTGCGCTCTTCGTGCCTTCGCGGTTCGTTAATTTCTACCAACACTACAATAAATTGCAGGATTCTCACTCATGTTTACCGTCTCCAATGATGCCAATATTTTAAGAAGCCGCAACGAACTTAAAAGTTTATTCAAAAACAAAAGTCGCCTCTCCGAAGACCACTTTAAAGACTTGATTACCTCCATGCTCAACAAACATGACGATCAATTTCATGGATTGTGGCAGGAGGGCAGAACCTATCGCAAAGGCGATGTCGTCTATTACCAAGGCGTACTGTGGGAAATGCAATTAGAAACAGAAATTTGCGCCCATGAAGATGAAGCACCAGGCAAAGGTAACCAATGGAAATCACTAGTCAAAGAATTAGAAAAGAAAGTCAATCAACTGCAACATGATTTAACAGAACTGAGTAAAGCCTTTGCTGAATATCAAGAGCAAATGAAAATCCGGTTGCACCAATTTCTCAGATATATTACATTGCTCACCTTGGGATTAGCAATTACCTTTGTTTGGTTATTTATTGGCTCTACTCATCATATTGTTACAGGGACGAATTGAGCAAAGTTTGTCATGCTACTATCAAAATCATCAGAAGTGTTGTTGATGGTTGTTATCTTCCTCAATCAGTTAAATAAAACTAATTAAATCATCGCTTTTCTATTTCTTATCTACATGAATAAATTTTGAATTGACTTTGTTCTTTATATTCTAAACACACCTGAATTCCATGCTGGAATACCCAAGCATATCGAAAAGTCAGCCTCAATTTCCCCCATATTTGAATTTTCAAACCTTGCGGGATATCGGGATTCAACACTTACAAAATTTGTCCGGGAAACTTTGGACAGATTATAACCTGCACGATCCAGGTGTAACTATCCTAGAGGTACTATGCTATGCCGTCACCGATTTAGGCTATCGTAATAACTTAGATATCCAAGATTTGTTAGCAAAAGCAAATCCTCAGAGTCCAGAGAACAACTTTTTTACAGTAGATGAAATCCTCACCTGCAATCCAGTCACAGAACTAGATTTATGTAAGCGTCTGATCGATATTCCTGGTGTGCGTAATGCCATGCTGGAGAAAGTCACAACCTATGAACCAGATATTTATGTAGACTTTGCTCAAAGTACTCTGCAATATACTCCACCAGAAGCACAGACAAAAGACACGGCTTTTCGTCTGCATCCCCGTGGGCTTTACACTGTTAATATTGACCTCGACTCTGAATATAGTAAAAACGCCTGTGGACAACTTTACCGTTCTTGGGCGGATGTACTAGATAATGTCAACAGCGTTTTATGTAAATATCGCAACCTCTGCGAAGATATTTATGATGTGGTAATTTTGGGTGAGGAAGAAATTGCCCTCTGTACAGATATTGAATTAGCGGCTAATGCCGATGCTGAGGATGTACTAGTAAATATTTACGTACAAGTACAGTCATTTCTCTCGCCTCATCTACGATTTTATACCCTACAAGAATTACTAGATAAAGGCAAAAGTCCCACCGAAATCTTTGCTGGCAGACCTTCAGCCCTCCACGATCCAACTTACACTAAACCTTACGGTAGTCATGGTTTTATCGATACCGACGAATTAGCAGCCTTGACTCCGCCGAAAATTCTCCATACTTCAGATTTATATCAAGAAATTCTCAAAGTTTCTGGGGTTGCGGCAATTGGTAAACTGAGTATCATCAGTTACATTAACGGTTTACCGCAATCACAGCACCCTTGGTATTTGCAACTCACCGAGAAATACCGTCCGGTGCTGGGGGTGAAATATTCAAAAGTGAGATTGTTTAAGGGTAATCTTCCCATTGAAGTGAATATGGCAGAGGTGCAACGCCGCTACTACGAACAACAAGCGGCACGTATCAAAGCTGTACGCGACGAAAATGAACTAGATTTGATTGTACCGCAAGGCAGTTATTACGACTTAGCCGATTATTATTCCATCCAGCACGATTTTCCTTTAACCTACGGCATTAGTGAAGATGGCTTACCTGACACAGCTACCACATTGAGGAAAGCCCAGGCTCGGCAATTAAAAGGATATTTGGTATTTTTCGATCAGATATTGGCAAATTATTTAGTGCAACTTTCTCATATCCGCGACCTCTTTTCTTGGGAAATAGATGCAGAGGAACCAGAAAACGGCTATGCTACTCGTAAAGCTGATCGCCAGTATACTTATTTCACTCAGAGGTTACAGAATTTTCCAGGGTGGGAAGAAATTCTCGGTGAGGAAAATTATCTTCCTAGCATTGGTGAGGATGTCGATAATTCTACTAGAGAAACCTATCGCGATCGCCGCAACCGTTTTCTCGATCATTTACTAGGGCGTTTTGCTGAATCCTTTACAGATTATGTGTTGCTGAACTACCGCATATTCGAGACTCACGCGGATAAAGTGAAGCATCAAACCGAGATTATGCAGGATAAGGCGCGATTTTTACAAGACTATCCTACTTTAAGCCGCGATCGCTTCCGTGCTTTTCATTATTGCAACTGTCAGGAAGTTTGGGACACCAACAATGTATCGGGTTTTAAAAAGCGGGTTTCTCGGCTGTTGGGGATTGCAGATGTGCGTCGGCGTGACTTCAGTCATTATCGAGTCAAGGAAGCGCCTGTAAGTTATATCTTGGCTGTAAATTCTGGTTTAGAGAATCAGACATTAAAAACTCGGCAAAGCTATCCTAGTCAAGCAGCAGCTGAGGCGGCTAAGGAAGAGTTTTTATCATTTGCTTTACATAATCAATTTTATCAACGCCTTGCTTATAGTTATTTCTATCACTACGGCTGGCAAGTAGTAGATAAAACAGGTAAAAACGTTTTAGTTAAATACGATCGCTATTTTCCCTCAGCAGCTGAAAATCAAGCTCATTTAAAAATTCTCCTAGCAGAATTAGCTGTGCGGCTAGCTGGATTATCGCTGGAAACCCCTACCCAAGTTGCAGATTTTATCAACATCGAATTTGATGGCGAATTATATTACTTTCGCTTAAGCATTCCACCAGTTGCATCTGCATCAGGGGAAACTATTACATTTACAGGGGTGGAACGCTATGTTTCTCGTTCCATAGCCCAAGAAAACGCGATCGCAAGTTTACAGCAAATTAAACAACAACGAAATTACTGTCAAAGTCGCTTGGGTGATGATAATCCCAAAAAATTTACCTACTACAGCTATGCTTTGGTAAATAACACCGGGAAAGTATTATCGGAACGCAATCAACGGTGGTTGAACCCAGAAGAACGGGATTTAGATTTACAAAGCTGGTTCAGTAGCATTCAAGCTAATCAAAATCAATTTAAATTAGCAGTAGAACCCATCGATCAGAACTATCGTTTTGTACTGCAAAATTGTACTGGCAATCAAATTTTACTGCAAAGCTTAAACACTTATCCCACAGTAAATGCCGCTTGGCAAGCTACAGAAGCTTTTGCCGAAAGTCTGCGCTACTTCCGGCGTTATATCAGCCCAGCTAGTCAAAGCTATAGATTAGGGATTAAAGATAAAGATGGCAACCTCATAGCTGTAGCCGATACACAACAGACTCCGGGGGAAATCTTTCAACAACTTAACTCCGTAGAATCGATGTTGCGGATTGAACTGCTACCGGAATCAACTTCTGAATATCGGTGGCAATTGCTACACCAGGGTGAAATATTACTGCAAAGTATCCCCGTATTTGCAGATGAAAAAACAGCCCGCGATCGCTTTTATTATGATGTGCTAGGTAACTTGTTTGAGCCTGGTGCAATATCCCTCACCAACAGCAAAGAAGGTTTCAGCTTTCGCATCCTCAGTCAACCAGGCAATCGCAAAACGGAAATTGCAATTCACCCACATACTTATACCTCAGAATCAGAGCAGGATGCGGCGATTAATCGTCTATTTTTCTTAATTCGCACTGCCCGTTTAACCTGCAACCCAGAAAAACAACAAGCTGCCTTTGTTGGGGAAATTTACGGTGATAATCAGCAAATTATTTTACAAACTGCTCAACGTTATGAAAAAGATACAGATGCTTGGGAACAAGGCAACACTTTAGTAGAACTGGCGCAAGATGAGGAGAATTATCGCCTAATTGACAGTGAAAATGGTGTTTATGGCTGGGAACTAACCAACGAAGGCAAAGACCAAATTCTTGCTAGTCAATATTACAGCAATAAAGACGAGCGCACGAGAGCGATCGCAACCTTGCAAGCACGCAACAATGATGAAGGATTCCATGTATTAGAGCATATTTTATTGCGTCCCCGAACTAAGGCAAATGCTCCCGTTTTAGACGAATTTTTGCAAATTTTGGTGACTCCAGATGATGCTAAAACACAGGCGGGAGAACAACCCCGGTTAACTTGGCAAGATCCTTACTCATTTTGGGTAACTATAGTTTTACCTTACTGGCCAGAACGCTTTCGTAATATTAACTTCCGCCGATTTATTGAACAAACCCTACGCTTAGAAGCACCAGCACACGTCGCCCTAAAAATTGCCTGGTTAGATGTGCAGCAAATGCGAGATTTTGAAGATGCTTATCATCATTGGTTAGAACAATTAGCTTTAGATGCTTGCGATGATGCAGCTTGCGATTTAACTGACGCACTTAATCGGCTGGTGAAAATTTTACACAAACTGCGGAGTGTTTATCCCAAGGGAATTTTGCTCGATTCGCAAGAAAGCGGTGATCAAGAGAATCCGATTGTACTGAATCAGACTGCGCTGGGGATAGCAATTGATAATTCGTAATTCGTAATTCGTAATTCGTAATACCCTGCGGGAAGCCGCTACGCGTCTACGTAATTCGTAATTGCAAGAGTCTAATAACAAATGACAAATGACAAATAACAAATGACAAATAACAAATAACAAATAACAAATAACAACGATTTAACTTATGAACACAATTATTAAAAACATTAGCTACCCGATTTTTACGCCTAACCAGGTGTTAACTAAAGACGATTTAAATCAAGTTGTTAATTATCTTGATGGGCAGAATCGGCTTACCCGTGCCTATTTGATTGGGACAGGGATTGTTTGGGGCATGGATTTGAGCAGTACATTTGATGCTACAAAGGCTCAGATTCAAATCTCGGCCGGATGTGGCATTACTTCGGAAGGGTATCTCATTTCTTTGCCGACAACAATACTCACTCATTATAGAAGTGACCAATTAGTTTCTGAGGTTTTGTTTGCGCCAACTCCCCAGAAAGACGAAGCAGTAAATGCTACGTCACTTAAAAATTACAAAGTTATAGAACTATTTGATCAAAGCGCTGCTAATCTTTTAGCACTCAATCAAGATCCTAATGGGACTCTGCGAAATGAAGCAACATTCAAGGAGTTTTTGAGCAAACACGTACTAGTTGTAGTGTATGAAATTCAAGACGTAGAAACTGACTTTTGCTTACTAGACTTTGATAGATTAAGCAATCAGCGTAATTTTAATTTCCGCTTTTTTCTGCTCCCTCGTTCTCCGCAAGAAAATCAGCCAGATATTATTAGTGCTGATAGCCTATTGCAAACAGGATATCAGTTGGATAAATTGCCAGAACCTTGGCCAGAGTTCGCTAAACAATATGGAACTTCTGCAGTTTTTGAAACCAATAGTCATTTTCTCAAAGAATTTGACGCTGAAATTCAAGAATTTAAAAATTTCGCTCCTAAAATTCAGCGCTTTGGTTATGTGACAGCAGAAAAGAAGGTAGATTTAACTAAAATTAATAGCTATACGAGCTTTCGTCAAAATTATTACTTAGTTTGTACGAATGCGATCGCAGCGATTGATAAAGCTTTCCCAAAACTGTTTCAGTTGTTCTCGCCGTTTTTCTCTTCCTTTAACCCTGCTTCTAATAACGACTTCAGTCAGATTAGACAACGCCTGCAAAAGCTACTAGATAGCATCCAAAACCCAACGGTGTCAGCTACTACAACCGAAGTTCCGGAAGCTCCCTATACACTGCAATATGTTTATGACTACCTCAGCCAACTAGTAGCTGCTTATGATGAATTAGCAGAAGCCGCTTTTGAGTTAATGGATGACTGTACGCCTGATACTCAAAGGTTTCCCAAGTTTTTACTCTTAGGGATAATTCCTCCACCCGAGCAAGACTTACCAGTAGTTGCAGCACCTTCTGCTTATCGTAGCCATTTCAGCCAGCCTCCCATCAACAATGCCGAGCAAAGCCGTGTCAAGCAGGTGCGTTATCTTTATGAACGGCTTCTGAAACTGTGCAAATCAGACAGTTATTACCTGCTACCTTATTACAATACGCCGATTAAAATCACGCCTAGTAAAGACCGTGCGGTAACACTCAGCCAACAGGCGATTCCTTATTACTTCAACTACCCGAACTTGTATCGTTTCTGGAGCTACGATGCTTACCGTAAAGGACGCAGTGAACAGCTACCAGCTTATTTTTCCCCAAAGAATGCTTCGCCACGTGACGAGCTGTTGTATCGCCTAGATGGGTATAATTTTTACCGGATTGAGGGGCATATCGGTAAATCTACTTTTAAAGCACTGAATATAATTCAACAATATCAACAGCAATATAACTTACCCTTTGATGTCATTATCTTAAAATGCGCTTCCTTCCAAAGTTTTCAAGATTTAAATATTTCAGGTCAGATTGATGACTTAGAAATTAAATTTCAGCGAATCAAAGATTGGTTTAGCTCACTTTGGAAAACAAATCAAGACTGGGCGCAAAATGTCTTTTTAAACACACTCAAGCGAGTCTTCTTTAACCAGCCGCGTCTATCTGCGATCGCAGATACTCAGTTAGTAAATCCAATTGTAGAGTTGGCGCAGTCAAAGTCAAACTATGAATTTGTCCCAGAAGCAAATACTAGCAACCAATACCAGCTGTTCCTGAAGAATAATGCCGGCACGCGTATTGCCCGCTACGACTTCCAAAATACAGCTAATCAAAGTATTTCCTTAGACTTTTCCGGACTGACAAACGAGCAGATTACCCAAGAACAGCAGCGAATTGTTCAAGATTTATCCTTTTACCTCAAATCTACAACAATTACTTATAGTCTTGTGGGTCAGTCAGCCGACAACCCAACGAGTTACTACTTGCGGCTATCTGTAATCGACGAACTAGATTTACCCATCAATGCAACTACAACTGCGCCCAGGGGTAAAGCCAAAATAGCGATAATTTCATTGAATTACTTTACTATTACGCTGGAAAATAATTTACCAATCATTAATCAACCAGAGTTTCAAGATTTTCCCACCCTCTATGGCTTACTGCGGGATGTACCTGAAGATTACACTAGACAGCAAAAACTGAATTTTCAGATGGGCGATCGCGCTGCAGCTGATATTTTAAATAATGTTGAACTCCAAGATTTAATACAAAGCTATCGGGAACGACTCAAGCAACTGATGGAGTTGCAGTTGTTCCATAAATTTGCCCAACAGCATCCGGGTATGGAACATTTAGGCGGAGTACCCAAAGGCGGTACATTCGTCCTGGTATATGTAGATGGAGAAGAAGTTAAAGAACTTTTAGCTGCGAACCAAAACCCTGCTATCTATCAATTGCAAACCTTACGGACTGCGGCTATAACCAAAAATGCAGTTTTACCCCCAGCTGCACCAGAAGAAATCATCCCTAGTTGGGAATTACTATTTAAAGAATTCCAAGAACGCAAAGATATTGTCGTCGCAGATTTTTGTCTACCATATCGTTGCAGTAGCGATACTGCTGGAGTCAGTTATATATTAGCTAGACCACGCCCCATCGTCTTATTAACACAAACAGAATTCTGTGAAGGCGATACGACAGAATACGAATTTATTTTAGAACCGGAAGGTGGCACACTCAAGGGCGAAGGAATTTTCTTCAAAGGGCGAAAGCATTACTTTAAACCCAGTAATATCACCCAAGAGATAGATGCAGAAGTTGCGATTACTTTCACCTACGCGGTAGACGATAGCTTCGATACCCTCACCGTTACTATTTACCCCCTACCAAATGCAGACTTCCAGGTAGGTAAAAATGCAAATCAAACCACATTCTGCGCTAATAATGAGCCATTATCCTTAACACCCAAGCAAGCAGGTGGTAGCTTCCGAGTGCTAGTTGGGGAACAGGATATCTCTGCTAATGTACTTGATACCAAATTGCAACCGCCAAGATTACTTGTCAGCAAAGTGCAATTGGGTAATGCCGAACAGCTACAAATCACGATTGAATACACCATTACCAGCGCTCAAAACTGCACCAACCAAGCCAATCAGCAAATCACCATTTTTGCTTTACCAGATGCGCGTTTCCAAATTGGCGAACAATCCAATCAAACCCGCTTCACTACCAACGATCCGCCAGTACGTCTCGTACCTAGATACGAGGGTGGTAGCTTCCGGGTGCTGGTTGGCGAGCATAATATCTCTGCTGACGTGCTAAATATTACATCTAAACCACCAGAGTTTCTTCCCAGTCGGGTAGATTTAGGTGATGCACAACAGTTACAAGTGACGATTGAATACACCATTACCAATAATCATGCTTGCACTAACCAAACCAGTCAACAGGTCACTATTTTCGCCCCACCAGATGCAGACTTCCAAATCGGCGACAATCAAACCGCCTTTACTCCCAACGATCCGCCAGTATCTCTCATACCCAACCAAGGGGGTGGTAACTTCCGAGTACTGGCTGGAGAACAGGATATTTCTGCCAATGTACTGGAAAATGAATCTGAGCGATCGCAATTTCTCCCCAGTGCAGTTAACTTAGGTAATGCCGAACAACTACAGCTAAATATTAGATACTCCATTACCGATGAAAATGGCTTTAGCAACCAGGCACAGCAACAAGTTACTATTTTTGCGCTTCCAGATGCTAGCTTCCAAATTGGCGCACAGTCAAATCAAACCATCTTTGCAATCAACAATCCACCAGTACCCCTCATTCCCAAACTACCAAGTGGTAGCTTCCGCGCACTGGTTGACGGACAAGATATTTCTACTGCTGTACTCGATACTACATCTAATCAATCGCAGTTTACTCCCAGTGCAGTTAACTTAGGTAGTGCCAAACAGCTACAAGTCACCCTGGAATACGCTATTACCGATGAGCAAGGCTTAACTAACCAAGCACAGCAACAAGTTACTATATTTGCTCTCCCAGATGCAGGCTTCCAAATTGGCGAACAGTCAAATCAAACCGTTTTTGCTGTTAATCAGCCACCAGTACCCCTGATAGCTAATCAAGCAGGTGGTGACTTCCGCGTACTCGCTGGGGAACAGGATATCTCTGCTAATTTCCTTAATACCGAAGTTGAACCACCAGAATTTCTTCCCAGTGCGGTAAATTTGGGTAATGCCAAACAGCTACAGGTAATTATTGAATACACCTTTACCGATGGCTATGGCTTTACTAACCAAGTGCAGCAAACAGTAACTATTTTCGCCCCACCAGATGCCGGCTTCCAAATCGGTGAACAGCCAAATCAAACCTCCTTTGCTGCAAATCATCCGCCAGTATCCCTCATACCCGAACTACCAGGTGGTAGCTTCCGTATCCTAGCTAATGGACAGGATATTTCTACTGATGTACTCAATACTCAATCTCAACCACCGCAGTTAATTTTCAGTGCAATCAACTTAGGCAATGCAGAACAGCGAGAAATTACCATCGCATACATTATTACCGATGAAAATGGCTTAACTAACCAAACGCAGCAACAGGTGTCAATTTTAGCCCTGCCAAATGCCAACTTCCAAATTGGTAGTGTGCCTAATAAAACCAACTTCTGCACCAATGATGGGCCGCTATCTTTAACGCCACAGCAAACAGGTGGTAGCTTCCGAGTACTGCTGGGCGGACAAGATATCTCGGCTGCGGCACTGAATACGCAATCTAATCCACCAGAGTTAATTTTAAGTGCAGTCAATCTCGGTAACGCAGAACAATTACAAATTACTGTTGAGTACAGCATTACCAATGACAACGGCATTACTAACAACACTGCTAATGTCCTCACAGTGCATCGTGTTCCAGTAGCTAACTTTCAAGCAGAAATTGCCAGCATCAACGCCCAAGGATTTTCCGTGCGCGTCTTTGATATTCAACCAGCAGAAACATCTTTCAGCTATGTTTGGCGACATCCTGGCGGTACTAAAGACGAAAGCCAGCCCGCCAATAGAGAATTCCTGATTAACTATACTTATGATTTTGACAGTTGGGTTTTTGGCGAGGAAATCAGCATCACCTTGCGAATTGATACACCAGCCGCTTTAGGTGGTTGTAGCAGTGAACCTGTCAACAAACGCATTGCCATTCCTTGCGGTGGCGTGGTGGCATTTAATCTCCTTACCCTCAGTAATAATACAGTTATCAATAGAACCTCGATAAGAAATGAGCAGAATTTTCAGGTATCAGACTTCAACGCCAATAATGAGTACAACATCGAAGCCGTAACTGTACCAGCAAACGGGGAAAATATTGTTTTTACTTATACCGACCCCGCCAACGAAGAGAATGTCCAACCAGCAGGAAATAATAAAATTTACAAGATGCCCGATGGCTGGTACTTAGTAGTTGGTGTTCATAAAATAAAAGCACAAGTTTTCCGCGAAGTTAACGGTCGTCAGGTAGAAGGTATCGCCGCCACTGTAAATATTCGCATTCAGGATAGTAATTCCTTGACAGCAGAAACCCCAAAGCCCCCAGAAACAACTACACTACTCAACCGTCTGCGCCTAATTTTCCCCACAGGCAAAGAAATTAACTTCGGTAAAATCGGTGAGCAAAAATCACAAGGATCGTAGAGACGCGATTCATCGCGTCTCTACAAGAGTAATTTTCTCCCTCATCTTCCTCATCCCCCTCATCCCCTTATGAGCCAACAACGCCACATCATCGCCAAAACTGTACTAGAAATCGATACTGGGAACCTAGCAGATGTGTCGAGTTTACAAGAAGATGTTAGCCGCTTGCTTCAGCAGCAGATTGCGCCGAAAATGGAACGCCTTTTTGATCAACTGGTGGAGGGCGATCGCATTATCCGGCTAGATCAGCTAGTGGTCGAAGTTGGCTCGGTGGATCGGCAATTTTTGGCGGATGAATTTAGCAACAAACTATTAGCTGTACTAGAACAAACTCTGCGCGATCGCCTCTCTAATCCATTAATCACAAACAATACTGAAATTATTTCCCGCGATCGCTCTGGTGCTGATTGGGAAGTGTTGCTGTATTTTTTGCAGTTTGGGCGTTTACCCTGGTGGGTGACATCTGGAGAGTGGGAGGCTTGGTTTTCTCGATGGTTAGCAGTGATGCAGACTGAAACTGCTTGGCGCTTACCTTTGCAGGAATTGCTAGCAACTAACCCAGCCGTGCGTCAGCGTTTAGTTGAGCAGCTACCGGAAACCTTCCGCCACCAGATGATATTACAACTCCAACCTGCTTGGACAAGTTGGGCTACCCTGCTCACCCAAGCGCGCCAGCTGATACAATCCCTAGAAATTAGCAGCAGCACCGCCCGTTACCTAGATAGGCAAGCTTGGCTACTAATTTTGAGCGAAATCAACCCACAGCAGCCATCGGCTATACCTTTGCCAGCTGAGGCTTGGAGTCTTAACTGGCTAACTCAACTGGTGCAAACTGGGCAAGTTGATGCGATCGCGCAACAAAAACTACGCAGCAGTATTGCCGCATTGCCTATTAGCGAAAAATCTCTGTGGCTAAATGCACTTGCACAAGTATTAAATTTAACATCAGAAAACCTAAATTTATCAGCAGAGCAGAATGGCGATCGCCCAATTACTGATGGGGAAATTTTGCTGTACTTCTTAGCTTTTGGTCATCTACCACCAGGGCATTCTTCTGGTGATTTGCTGCCACGCTGGGAAGCCATTACCCAAACAGAAAATAATTTACAGATAAGACTGCGGGAATTACTGATAAATAACCCAGCTGCGCGACAGCGATTAATTGCACAATTGACAGAAGGCTTTCGGCATCAGTTGATATTAAAGTTACAGCCAGCCTGGACAAACTGGCGCACTTTGCTGGCGCAAGCAAGAGAATTGATACAGTCTTTAAGCCTCAGCGATGACACCTGCCAGCAATTAGAACGGCAAGCTTGGCTATTGCTGTTAGCAGAAATTGACTTAGATAATACACCAGTCAGACCTTTACCAGTTGACACTTGGAGCCGCAATTGGCTAGCCCAACTTTTACAAACTGCTCCCGAATTGCGGGAAATTCCTCGTCAGATCCTGAGCCAATACCTACGTGATATTATTGAAGCATTGCCAATTACCGAAAAATCTTTGTGGCAGACAGCACTCAACCAAGTGCTAACTTCTACATCGGTTGATATTAATACGCGATCGCAAAACCTTCAAGCAGCCCAAACCTTATCTCCAGCAGAAGAGATAGCCGGATTGTTTGTCAACCAAGCCGGACTGGTGCTGTTACATCCATTTTTACGGAACTATTTTCATGCTGTTGGGCTATTAGATGGTGATGCCTTTGCGGATGAGTCAGCACAGCAAACAGCGATTTACCTACTGCATTACTTGGCAACTCGGCAAACCGATGCCCCGGAATACGAATTGGTACTGCCTAAATTACTTTGTGGTTGGTTGCTCAACGAACCTGTAAACCGTAACATCGAATTACCCGAGGCTGCCCTCATGGAAGCAGAAAACCTCCTACAAACCGTAATCAACTACTGGCAAGCCCTGAAAAGTGCCAGCCCTGATGGTTTACGGCAAGGCTTTTTACAACGCGAAGGCAAACTTACCCGCAGTAGTGATGGTAACTGGCAGCTTCAAGTAGAGCAACAGTCAATAGATATCCTACTAAGTCGCTTACCTTGGGGACTGAGTATGGTGAAATTGCCCTGGATGGAAGAACTTTTGATTGTGGAATGGAACTAAGACCATGAAAACCACCGAGAACAAAAGCACCTCTAGTCAACAGCACGCCAAGGCAGATCAGTCCTGGGGAGTGCAGGAACGAGATCAAGCTTTTTTCTCGGAATCAGCACCGCAACAGACAGCTTTCTTTGATCCTGGTGCAGCATCCTGGGTACAACCCAAATTCATCGGTGAGCGATCGCTTTTCTTCTCACCTTCTACCACTGCCACAATTCAACGAAAATGCGCCACCTGCGAAGCCGAGGCAAAATCGCAGCTTGGGGCAGAACCAGCTGCTGAAACACCAAACATTCAGCGAATGCCTGCGTTTGAAAGTGAAGCTGAAACACCTACTATTCAACGAATGCCTGCGTTTGAAAGTGAAGCTGAAACGCCCAAGGTTCAGCGAATGCCTGCATTTGAAAGTGAAAGAGGAGTGCAAGCAAAACGCTTGTCCAGCGTCACTGCTATTACCCCAAAAACGCAACTAGCTACTGAAACCAAAGAACAGGAACCACAAGAAGAGGCGATCGCAGAAACCCCACAGATACAAAAGATGCCTGTGTTTGGCAACGCCGATGATGCAAATGATGGGGACGATAAAAACAGTAAGCAGCCCTGGGTGCAATTTAGTTTAACAATCGGTAAGCCAGGAGATACCTACGAGCGGGAAGCTGATGCAATGGCTGACCGAGTAGTAGCAATGCCCAGGTCAATAGGATCTAACTTAACAGCTAAAAACCTGGGAAGTCCCAACGCCCAACAGGTAAACCGTAAGCAAAGTGTGGCGATGCTGATGCGGCAAGCAGCAGAGGGTAGCCCCACCCCCGCACCCAAAAATTTAGAAAGTCGTCTCCAGTCCCAGAGTAGTGGTTCGCCTCTAGATACCAACACCCGCACTGAGATGGAAGGGGCATTTAATGCCGATTTTAGCGGAGTCCAGATTCATACCGGGTCAGAAGCCGCCACTTTGAACCAAGATTTAGGCGCGCGCGCTTTTACCCACAAAAATCAGATTTTCTTTAATGCGGGTGAATATCAACCAGAGTCGCAATCTGGGAAACACTTGCTCGCCCATGAGTTAACTCACACGCTGCAACAAGGAGCATCGGTACAACGCAGCCAGAACGCCACATCTCAGACTAGCGAATCCATGATTCAAGGTTCGTGGTGGGATGATTTGATAGATTTTGCCGACGATGTCGGCTGGAGAATTGTACGAGAATTTGCCCCAGGGCTAGAGCCAATTATCCGGAAAGGGCCAGATGGTATCTTTGAGTGGATCAAAGAATTGGTCGGTTCCGCCATCGAAGGCGTTTTCAACAATTTAATGAGTCCTGTACGAGCGATCGCAGGCATTGATAGCCAATTAACAGCCCAATTTGCACCGATATTAGCATCAATTCAAGCTGCGGCCAGTCAAATAGCAGCTAATGATTGTACGCCCATCCGGGAAGCCGCCGAAAAAATTGAGCAAGCGGCAATGCGGCTGATTACACCCATCGTCGAAAAATTACAGCCCGTCGTCGCCAAAATCAAAGATTTCCTCAACGGAGTTTGGGACAAAATCGGTGCGCCGATTTGGGGATGGATTCAGCAGTTTGCCTCCGCCCAATGGGAAAAAATTCAATGGTTGGGACAGAAGCTGCAAGCAGTTGGCAAGTGGATTTGGGATAAAACAGCCACAATCCGCTCAGTTGCCGATCGCATGTGGACTTGGCTGAAGAATAAACTGGGTATTGGTGACGGGGCTGAAGGACAAAACGGTCTGTTGCAATGGGTACAGAAAAAAATCGATGCCGCATGGACAGCCATTAAAGCCAAATTAGAGCCGTTTAAACAACAACTGATCTCCATTGGTTTGGCTGTTGGTGGGGTTGCCCTGGCTCTTTCCCCAGCCGGCCCAGTGCTGGCGATTGGTACTGCCGTTGTCGGCGCTGTAAAAGGATTGCGCTGGATTTCTGCCAATTGGGGCAAAGGAAATATGATTGTCCAGGCACGCACCTACGTGCAGCAATCCCTAATTCCTATGCTCATAGCAGGAGCAAATCGTTTTAGTGCCGCAGTTACACGCATGGCAAATGCCGTCAACTCTGCACTAGGTAGTTTAGCTACAGGTATGATGAATGCCGTCAGTGCAATCGGCGGTTCGCTGTTGCGAGTAGCGATGACTGTCGTGCAGTGGATTGCTGATAAAGTAGTTGCATTAGCAGATTGGGCTAGACAAACCCTCGGTAACCTAACTACTTGGTTAGAACAAACTCTGAACACCCTACAGACCTTCCTGCAAAAAATGCTCAACTTCTTTGCAGAGGTCGGTAAGGTTGTCTTAAATATCTGGTTATTGCCTGCATTTTTAGGTAAAACAGTGTGGAATTGGATACCCCAATGTATCCGCGACCCCATTATTGATTTCATTGGCCCGATCATCCTGCGCCAAATCGAGATATTCCAAGAATTAGCAAAAGACCAAGAGGCTTGGCAAAAGACGAAGGCCGACGTATTGAGGATTATTAATCTCGTATTCGTAAATCACGATTTGATGGGCGCAGTCAAAGCCACCTTCCATTTGATTCTGCGGGTGTTTAACGTGCCGCCGGAGTTGGTGGTGAGCATTGCCCAAAAAGCCATAAATGCCTGGGATACAGTCAGTAAGAAGCCAATCGAATTTATCAAGAATGCAGTCAGAGCGATTGGTCATGGTTTCCGGCGACTCTGGCAAAAGATTAGAGAACACATCACATTCGGTCTTCAAGGCTGGTTGTTTGGCGAACTAGCCGAGAAAAATATTAGCCCGCCCGTTAGCTGGAGTGACCCCAAAGCTATCTTTTACTTTGTATTAGACGTGCTGGGACTATCGATGGATCGCATTTGGGAATTACTTGCTAGGCGCTTCCCACCTGAAAAAGTAGCGAAAGTACGACTTTTATTTGGAAAAGCTGCCAGAGTTGTAGAGTGGATTACTCATGCGATCGACACCTCTAAATCTCCTGCGGAAAATGCCCAAGGCATCTTCAATCAGGCTAAAGAGTTTGGTGCCAGTATTTTGACGGGCATTGCCGAGTGGGTTGCTGGCAAGGTTGCCGAAGAATTGGCGATTTTAGCGGCAGCAGCAGCGGCTTCCGGCGGACTTTCTGAAGTTCTCGATGTCGTTCGCCGCATCTACAAAGCGATTAAGACTGCCGTTCGTTGGGCGCGGCGCATACTCGATATGGTGAATGAAACCTTCGATCATATTATTGATATCGCTGCTGGCAATTTAGAACCTGTCGGAGTCAAACTTGAGGAGATTATGCACCGTGCTATGCCTATAGTGATTGGCTTTTTAGCTGATCAAGTGGGCTTAGGAGGCGTTGGTCAGGCATTACGCGATGTTGTCGATAAACTCAGAGAAAAAGTGGACGCGGCAATTCTCTGGCTAATTGACAAGATTAAGGCAGGAATTGAAGCGTTGATTGGGGCAGTCAAAGCAGGTGTTAAGGGTCTACTGAAGTTTTTCGGTGTACGAGAGCTTTTTGAAGATGGTGAGGGCAAATCTCATGCTGTTTACTATGAAGATCAAGGTGGGGAACCTACTCTAATCGTCTCTAGTTCACCTAAACCAATTCGGGAGTTTCTTGATTTTTATGTGGACTTCAGAAATATCACTTCAACTTCTTCTAAGGGAAGTATGGTGGCGGATATTCGCAACTATCTATCAACACAAATTGAACCTGTAATTCGACAGATGAAGCAGGCAAAACGAGATGGTGATACAGCTACTGAGGAGAGTAAGCAAGGGGAACTTCTTCAGAAAAATACTGTACTTTCACAGAAGTTGCGCGATCTGATGGCTGGCGATCAAAATGTAGGGAAAATTATCGACAGCTACCGTCTGGAAGGAATGACAGGAACCTATTCTAGTATTCCAAATCCGACTTCCGATCAACTCACGCCCGATCATCAGCCCCAGGCAGCGATTCTTGTATGGGCGGCTTCAGAATCTTTCTTTGGATCAACTAGCAATATGGCTCGCCGCGCAGCAGGCAGGGCTGCAAGAGGATATGCTATCAATCTACATTTCAATCGACATATAGCAGGTAGGACTTATGGAGCCAAAGGGGATGGAACTAAAAATGCCTTCATTTCCAAAGCGAATCGCGAATTACGAGGTATCCGAACCAATCAGGAAAAACGCAACGTTGTAGTGGATTTAATGAAAGATGAGCTGGCTGCTGATGTTCAAAAAATGAGAGATGTTGCAGATCGGAGTTCCAAGAATGAGGTTTGGGCTGATATTCATGCATTAGATATTAGCCAAGCCGAGAAAGACCAACTGATCGGTACAATTAAGAGTAATATTTTGGCGGGTGAGAATCAAATAGCAAATCAAGATCTAGATAGTTTAAAGAGCTAATTCCCGATGAGTACAGACACATTACAAAAGTTTTATGAATTCTGCCATAGGGTAGACGGATTATTTTGCGATTTTGAAGTAGTGGAAGACGAAAAAAAATGGCTCAATTCTCTACTATTGCCAGAAGCAGAAGGGTTCTTTAAAGTAATCGGTATGCAAAAGAATGGTTCGTTAATCTGTTTCTGGTCTTACAAAAAAAATCTGCCTTTAGAGCAACAACCTATTGTATGGCTTGATAGCGAGGGTTTTCCAATTTCTGTTTTCTCGTCTGATGTGCCAACCTTTTTATCTATTTTGCCTTATGATACAGGTGCTATTTATGATATTTTGTTTGCTTGGCAAGAATACTGGAATTCTTCTATAAAGCGAAAAACTCCAACATCTAAATTTACAAAAAAAACGAAAATGTATCTAGAGATGTGCCAAGAAATTTACCCTTTTCATCAGCAATTTGTTGAATGGTTGAGAACAGAAGTAGGTGTGGAACCTGCCATTAATCCTGCTCAACTCATTGGTCAAGCAATAGAACATTTTCCTCGTTTAGATATCTGGTTAACTGAGAATAAATTAATTCGACGCGCTTAGTGAGAATATGCACTTTAAGCTAGGTATAATACTGGCATTATGTATAAAATGAAGAAGATATCTTAATTATGAAGAGTAGATATGTTTAATGAGCGATTCTATTAATAACTTGCTGAGGAAAGAACTTGTATTATTGAAGCCTTCAGGTTCATCAATACCGCTACAGTTTCTCGCCTTTGATCTGATTGAGCAAGACACTACTCTTTGTGAATGCCGTCTCACATTTCGAGTGACCTCACAACTTTATCAACAAATTGAAACTGAATCATTATTCAATCTCAAACCCGAGTTACGCGGTGCTTTTAATGTCGCCAGTTTTCATAGTGATGTTGATATTGAAATCGAAGCTACCCTACAACCTCAACTCTTACCTCAATTAGCAGAACACGCAACCGATAAAGAAAGTGCGATCGCCTACTTAACTACTTGTTCATCACCCAACCCATTACTCTCTACCGAAAGCTGGTTTGCACTAAAGGTTTCACAAAATCTAGAATCGGGCGAAATTGGTTATCGTACCTTCTGGTCTTACCTGAACCCTGCGAGTTTAACGCCAGATGCGATCGCAAACGGTCAGTTCCCTCAAGCAATGGAACAGTTTCTCAAAGACCGCAATGAGGCTAATTTATTAATGGCTGAACAAGCTATCTCAAAAGTCTTAGAAGAAATTTCTCATGATTTAAAAAATTGGGATGAAACTGAATTTCTCAAACAGACAGAAACCGCAATTTCAGATTTTTTCTCGGAAGTCACAAACGCTTTAGAAAGTTGGGTTGAGCCAAATCAAGCGATTGGTAAAACCAAAGCCAAGGGAAAAATTTATCAAGCAATGCTCGATTTTTTCTCCCAAGAAGATTGGGAATTTACCAAACTTAAAGGAGAACTTACTTTACGTCTTGCTTGCCAAGGAAAAAACGGACAATGGAACTGTTATGCTCTAGCTAACGAAGAGCAACAGCAATTTTTGTTCTATTCCATCTGTCCGTTAGAAGTACCTTCCCTGAATCGCAGTGCGATCGCCGAATTTCTCACTCGTGCTAATTATGGTATGGTGATCGGCAACTTTGAATTTAACTTTGACACTGGCGAAATCCGTTGCAAAACCAGCATTGACGTTACAGGCGATCGCATCACCTCAAGCCTCATCGAACGGCTGGTATATGCAAACGTTATCACCCTAGACCAATATTTACCAGGCATTCTAGCTGTGATTGCAGGAAAACTGTCGCCAACAGATGCGATCGCTCTTGTGGAAACTAATACTGATAGAGAGAGTGAAAAAGGCGATCGCTAGGTAGTCGGTTCCGGGGTAGCATCACGCCCAACTAAAATTTCTAGTTCAGCTTTGTTTTCGGGTTTATTCTCAGGTCCATTCTTCAAGTTAAACTTAAGAATTTTTGGATCGCTTCCTAATAAAGAAACTACTCCTGAACCCAAATAAAAATGAGGTTGGTCTAAGTCTATCTTGTCTGAACTATCGATACCGTATGAGAGTTTAATGTTTTTCTTAGCGTCGCTGTATATACTTGATTTAATCAGCAAGAAACTGATCCGTTTTCCTTCCGATGGTTGAACTTCTACAGATATGTCTTTTCCTGGTTCAATCGAAATATCAATTTTGTCATAGGCTTCTACAGCTAATTCCTTAGCCACATTAATTGTCGGGCCTCCAACTACTTGCACTGTCAGCGACACATTAACTTTTGCCATATTTACCTTCTTGTGTTGATAAGTGGGAATATCGGATTCATCACTTTTGCTGTTGGTTCCAACTCAACGTCAAATACTTAAAAAGCTGCTTGGCAGAGTTATCTTACGCCAGTTCTCTTAGCTAAGAGTCCAAACTTTGATAAGTCCACAGCCTATTTTGGTAAAAAGCCTTGATTTCCCTTAGATAACAAAAAATTACTCAATCTAGTAGCTGCTGATGACTGGCAATCTAAATAATAAATCATTAGCGTTCTGAAACCTAAATTTATCAACAAGGATTTACATTAGAAAAAGTTATAACTTCACAATAATTACTGCCTATAAATCGTTGAAGATGAGTGAATGATTATTTTTATCCTCAAGTCATCAATTCATAAGAAATATAAATGATTTAAAATTAAATTTATAAATTACTGTTTTATTTATATTTATTAAATATTGAATTTATTGTATTGTAAATTCCAGAAAAATTTTAGGATTTGCATTAATAACCAGGATTTAAAAATCAGAAGCTATTTGTTCATTCTGGTACAGAGCGAGTCAAGGAAACATAGCAATAAGACTATCAGTATTTTTGCTCTCAAAATGAGATAATTATTTCAATGTTAGAATTTTATTAACCTTAATTCCCCTTATGGTAACCTTCCAATTCAAACGCTCCCGTAAAGCACCTACTCAAGAAAACCATGAATCTTTCTTTAAAAAAGAAGGAAGTAATGAGAGTCATTTTTTCTCAAGCACTCAGGGAAATAGCATCCAAGCCAAACTCACTATTGGCAAGCTCAATGATAGCTTTGAGCGAGAAGCCGATACAGTTGCTGATGCTGTAGTGAATCATTCAAGTAGCGATCGCAATTCTCAGAATATTTCCTCACAGGCGATGGTACAGCGTCAACAAGACACGCTAAACTCCCGAATTCAACGCCAAGAGGAACCCAAAAAAGAAGAAGTGCAGACAAAACCAGAATTGCAACTTGCTGAAGAACCCAAAAAAGAAGAAATGCAGACAAAACCAGAACTGCAACTTGCAGAAGAACCCAAAAAAGAAGAAGTGCAGACAAAACTAGAACTGCAATTGGCAGAAGAACCCAAAAAAGAAGAAATGCAAACTAAGGTTGAGACTGGTACCCAAAAAGCAAACCCTTCTTTTTCTGACCGTCTCCAAAATAGCAAAGGGCGTGGTAATTTATTACCAAAAAAAACCCAAGCTGAAATGTCATCTGCTTTTGGTACAGATTTTAGCGATGTCTACATTCATACCGATGAAGAATCTGTGCAAATGAATCGGGAATTAAAAGCTCAAGCATTCACTCGCGGAAAAGACATATATTTTAATCAGGGAAAATTTGACCCCGATACAGTTACAGGGAAACATCTCTTAGTCCATGAACTAACCCATGTGGTGCAACAGAACCCAGACAAACGCAAGATTCAGTAAAACATTCAACTAGAGAAAACTTACAGATGTAATACCAATTATCAAAAATTCAGCAACAAATCCAAACTCAAAAACTAATGCTAAGGAAACATTTGAGTATGCCAAGAGATAATATGGCAAATATTTTCTCAAACATTGGATTTTAAAAGATATCGAATTTTAGTTTTTATATTAATTTTGTGAGGTGTTTTATGCTGGAATCATTGTTTTGGTTTATTACTTTTCCCTTCTTTTTGGCATTCATTATTGGGTTCATGAGCTATGGTATTGGTGAGATTGCTAATTCTGCCAATAAGAAGACAGAAAAAGATGCCAACCCAGTTTCATCATGAGTAAAAAGATTGGTAATTTGTAATTACGAAACTGAATCTTTTTTTATTTTGGTGAATTGTTGTTACGGCTAATTCCTATTGTCTCTAACCTTCCAATGTTTCATAGCCGTAACATAACGCCAGTGTTTCCAAGTTGGGAAACTACATTAAATAAATAACTTCTAACTGGTTTGTGAACTCTGGGATGATGCAGGTGAGGGAGTAGCTTCACCCCCTGCTGTAGTAGAATTTGGTTCGGCTTTCGACTCGTCGAATTTAATTTCCCAGCCAAACAAGTCTTTAATGAATGAATTAGCCCACTCAAATGTCCGCTCTAAAGGCCATAAAATAATTTTCAAAATTGCAACTATGAGTTCATCAATGCTTGGTTTTTTTGTCTCTATCCAAGTCCGAAAATAAAGACCACTTTTAAAACCAATACCCCATACCCAAATAATTAGGGCGCATAATAAGAGAAATAAAAAGGTAACAACAGTAATTATTTGCTTAACAATCTTCCAGGTTTTTGCCCCGGCTTTTTGGTAAACCGATGAAGTATCTTCTTCAAAAAGAGTTTGGAATAATTGGGTGATTTCTTGAAAAGGATTGTACTGTATAGGTTGAGCAGCATCTCTTGTATACAAAACCGGAAGGCTACTCAATGATGTTGGACTTTGTTGAATCTTTGTTTCTGGCATAAGTTTAGTCAACCTCTTAGTTTAATAGCACTACACTCAATGTACATTTCGATTGATTAGCAAAAATAGATATGCTTTTGTGGCAGCATCAGGAAAAACTAATGTTTGCGGCTAATTTAAAGAGAATTATGTCTAGTTTTGTAAACTCTGAAGCTGAAATTGTACTATGACGAGCTAAAGTTTGAGTGATTTTGCTTGTTATTTTACAATCATGTCTAATTTATTATGGGATGACATTCTGAGAAAGAAAATTGATATATAAATTAAAAACTCAATCATAGAGAAGCCAAAAAACTTATTTCTCGCGTTGTGCATCTCGACATAATATGTCCTTGTTACAAACCCCCAATTTTGTTATGGGTATTTTGAATTTTAAATTTTGAATTCGGAGCAAAGCGACGTGACGCAGTTGCTTAATGTTCAAACTCTAGAAAATGCACTCGATTACCTGGCTAAGGTGATTGAGTGGCGCATGGACTACCACTTCGGCAGTAATGAGTCAGTAAAAGCACCAATGCCTCATTTGCCAGATGAATGGCTGAGTGCTGAAACGCCCCTAAATAGCTTTATTCGCAAACATAAATTAGATACTGCGGAGCAACTAACTTTACTGATGGCGATCGCACCGCATTTGCAACCCGATTTTTTTGATCGGCTGATTACAGCTAACTTACCTCAAGCTGGGGATTATCCTCAAATTGGTGGCTGGCGGGGTAAGGCGCATCGGGGTTTTTTACCTACGGGTGAAACAGTACTGTTCATGCTAGGAGGCGATCGCTTTGCGGAAAGGCTGCGTTTGCAACAAATGTTTAGCGAAGAACATCCCTTTGCGCGCGATCGCGTCATCTATCTCGATTCACCTGCTGAGGGTGAACCGATGATGAGCGGTAAGCTGGTTATGCTTCAAGATTACGTCGAATTATTCACCCAAGGGAGCTTTTCTCGTCCCCATTTCAGTATTAACTTTCCGGCTCAACGCATCACCACAGAAATGGAATGGGAAGATTTAGTTCTGAATACTCAAACCTTACAACAGATTCATGAGCTAGAAGCTTGGATTACTCATAGCCGAACCATTCTTTATGACTGGAACATGAAAAAGAAGCTCAAACTCGGCTACCGAGCGCTTTTTTATGGCCCCCCTGGTACAGGTAAAACCCTCACAGCCAGTCTTTTAGGAAAATACACAGGTAAAGATGTCTACAAAATAGACATTTCTATGGTGGTATCAAAATTTATTGGGGAAACAGAAAAGAACCTAGCTAACCTCTTCGCGCGCGCTGAAAGTAAAGATTGGATTTTGTTTTTTGATGAAGCTGATGCGCTATTTGGTAAACGTACTAATGTCCGTGATGCACATGATAAATATGCTAACCAAGAAGTCAGTTATCTACTGCAAAGAATAGAAAATTATGATGGGCTAGTTATATTGTCTTCCAACTTAAAAAGTAATATTGACGAAGCTTTTATCCGCCGCTTTCAATCAATTATTCAATTTCCTATACCTAATGTCAAAGAGCGATCGCAACTTTGGCAAATGGCTTTTCCTTCCCAAATTAAGCTAGCTGAATCTGTAGATTTACCAAAGCTTTCAGCCGCTTACGAATTAACTGGCTCTGATATCTTAAATATAGTGCAGCATTGCTGTTTACAAGCACTCCAGCGAGGCGATGCGGTCATTCATCATGAGGATATACTTGACGCTATCAAGCGGGAATTAAACAAAGCTGGCAAAATTATGTGAGCCTAAAAATTACACCAATTTGAAAAAAGAATGCGACAGATTGTAGGGGCAAGGCACTGCCCATTGAGGGCGGGCGTTATACAAATACCTCGCGCCCTCATCCCCTAACCCCTTCTCCCGCAGGAGAAGGGGAACTAAATCTCTGGCTCCCTTCTCCCTGTGGGAGAGGGGCTGGGGGTGAGGGCAAAACCTTGCAACCAAGAGGTTTTCACGTTAAGTTGACACCATTGGGCACTGCCTTGCCCTCTAGAATATTTATTGATATGTCGCAAACATTATTAGGACTTACGCAAAAGTAACGGAATTACGTCATTACGAGCGCAGCGACGTAATCGCCTGATATTCTGGGATTGCTTCCCTACACTTCGTTCCGGTCGCAATGACAAATTTTGCTTGCGTAAGTCCTGTATTTGATTTGGAAGCATACCCGCTTAGGCTTTTAGTGGTAGAGAAATTATGAAAGTTGCACCTTGATTGGGAGGGCTAGTAGCTGTAATACTACCTTGATGAGCTTCAATAATCCGCTTAGTGATGGCTAACCCCAAACCATTACCACTACTTTTGCGTGAGGGGTCTGTGGTATAAAATTGCTCAAAAATCCGGGGTAAATCGCCTTCCTTGATTCCTTTCCCCTGGTCTTGAATTTGAATAATTGCTTGTTTTCCTCTGCTATAGCCAGAAATTAAGACTTGCGAGTTAGCTGGTGAATGTTTGATTGCATTATCTAATAAATTGAGAATTGCCTGTAATAATCGTTCGGGATCGCCTTGGATCGTGAGGGGATCTACATTCACTTGGAGAGCAATTTTCACGGTTTGCATTCGCGGTTCGATGGCGTTAACAGCACGGTTAATCAATCCTTGCAGTGAAATGCTTTGCTGTTCTAGTTGCGTGACTCCCGCTTCTAAACGTCCTAAATCCAAAAGGTCATGAATTAATCTTGCCAAACGTTTGATTTCGCTGTCGATAGTTTGAAAAAAGCGATCGCGTATTTCTGGTTCTTCATAGGCTCCGCCTTTGAGTGCGTCCACTGTCACCTGAACGTTACTGATGGGAGTACGCAGTTCGTGAGAAACATTAGCTAAAAACACCCGGCGTTCTTGATCTAGTGAAGCTAATCGTTCACTCATCCGGTTAAGTTCTGCTGCTAATTGATCCAACTCATTGTTTTCATGGATTGTTAGCTTATCGCCAAAATGACCGCCACCCAAGCGAATGGCAAAGTTCTGCATAATCTCAATCGGTTTTGCAAGACTACGCGCAAAGCGACTGCTAATTAATGCACAGAGTAAAATTGTGATTGCTAACGTGCCCAAGACACTCCAAAACACCCTAGCAAACTGTCGCTGAAACTGCTCCAAAGTAATCGACATTCGCAACACACCCAAAAATTGACCGTTGCGTTCAATCGGTCTAGCAATGTAGAGCCGATCCTCATTAGATAAAACTCCTTTAGCAACTCCTTGTTCTACGCGATTTTGTAGAGATGCGCGCATTCCCGCAACCGCATCCCAGTTTTTCACTCGGCTGTCTAGCTTGGGGTCAGAAGTCGCTATCAGGATACCTTGTGGAGTAAAAACTCGCAACGTCACATTTTGCGGTGCGCCATACCTTTGCACCAGTAACTTGACTCGGGGAATATCTTTTTCTTCTAGTCCATCTGCGACACTTTCACTTAATGCACTCGTCCAGTTATCCAGATCTACTTGTCGCATTCGCATAAAATAATCAGCGAACGACCACAGAATATAACCTGCTAACAGTGATGTGCCAAAAGCTGTCAACATTAAATATGTACCAAACAGCTTTGCATGAATCGTATTTAATTTAATTCGAGGTAAAAAGCCTTTCATCAAGGCTGCTCCTCTGAACGACGACGCAACACTGCTTTAATGCGCGCTAACAGTTCACGAGTATTGAAGGGCTTAGTTACATAATCGTCTGCGCCTGCTTCTAAACCCCAAACTTTATCTACATCCTGATCTTTAGCTGTCAGCATCACGATAGGGACATTAGAAAAGGCTCTAATCCGCCAACAAACTTCCATACCATCAACTTCTGGCAACATCAAATCTAGCAAGATGATATCTGGTACTTGCTTGTGAAACTGTTTAATTGCATTGTGCCCATCGACGGCTGTACTTACTGTATAGCCTTCTTTTTGTAATGTATATGTGAGACTGTCACGCAGGGCTGCTTCATCATCCACGAGTAAGACATGTGGCATTTTCACTATTAAACTTTGAGACAACTGTTAATATTATGTTGTGTACTTGACTGTATATTATACATCTATCTCAAGAAATAAATTTGATTATTTAATAGAAATTAAAAGGCATGATTTGAGTATTTCAAATTTTGAATTATGGTTGTAAATATTAACAATAAATAATAAAAAAACTTAATAAGATTGAGACAAAAAATAATTGATTTAAAACATCTTAAAAATTAGCTTATTAACTACATTTACATTGAAAGCCATAATTTACGAGAAAAGATTTGGGAATAAAATTACAGTAGATTCGATGTGTATGAGGTACAGCAACTAATTGAAAAAAGTAATGAGTAATAAGTCAATTTTCTACTCATTACTCATTACTCATTACTCATTACTCATGATGTACCTCACTTACTTAAAAATGCTGTATCTTCTCTTCCCTATTTCCTTTTGAAAAAATTCAATTCTCAAGGCTAGGTTGATATCCATCCATGAGGTAGAAGCGAATACTAGCAAAATTCAGTATTGTGAGGCTAGTTGCTTATAGATGAGGAATAAACGCCCGTGGTTCCAATTAGAGATAATAATCCTACAGAAATCACGCCTTATGTCACCTTTGGGCTAATTGCTGCCAATGTTCTAGCTTTTCTTTATGAAGCTAGTCTTCCTCCTCAAGCCTTAGATGGGTTTTTACGCTTGGCTGCGGTAGTTCCCAAAGAACTGACTTTAAGTTTTGCTGGGATATCTGTACATCAACCTGTACCAGAGTGGGCTACTTTAATTACCTCACAATTTTTGCACGGTGGTTTATTACACCTAGCCGGTAATATGTTGTTCCTCTGGATTTTTGGAAACAATGTCGAAGATAAATTAGGTCATTTTAAATATCTGCTATTTTATTTATCTTGCGGAGTTTTGGCATCATTAAGCCAGTGGTACTTTTCCCAAAATTCTAGTATTCCATCTTTAGGGGCGAGTGGTGCGATCGCAGGTGTGATGGGAGCATATATTCTTCGCTTTCCCACAGCCGAAATTCTTGGTGTCATCCCTTTAGGCTTTTTCTTCCCCACTTTCCGAGTCCCAGCATACTTCTTTTTAGGTTTCTGGTTCATTCAACAAGCCTTTTACGGCGTTGCTAGCCTAGAAACACCCACCAACATCGGTATGGAAAACGGTGGTATAGCTTACTGGGCGCACGCTGGCGGTTTCCTCTTTGGCGCAATTCTCGGCCCCATCTTAGGCTTATTTAGCGACAAACCCCGAACAGCCTATAGGAATTGGGGATGAGGGGATTGGGGAACTCGGGGCCCCCTCTGGGGATAAGAGGTAATGGGGACTGGGGATTGGGGACTGGGGATTGGGGGAGGAATTCCTATTACCAATTACCAATTACCCATTACCCATTACCAAATGACAAATGACAAATGACAAATAACCAAACCAGGTGTAAATACCTAAACTTCGCAACGACCAGTCACTCAAGCTATATTGCAGATAATAATAATTAGGAAAAACACCTGTGTTTCCCCTTTACGACGAAAATCCGACGCGCATCACCCCATACTTAACTTATGGGCTGATTGGGATGAACGTTTTAGTTTTTCTTCATGAAGTGAGTTTATCTAATGCACAACTAGAGCAATTTTTTCAACTATATGCAGTAGTACCACGAGAATTAACCACCAACTTTTCCTCAGAGTGGACAACGCTATTTACATCCCAATTCTTACACGGCGGTTGGTGGCATTTAATCTCGAATATGGTTTTTCTGTGGATATTTGGTAACAATATTGAAGACCGTCTCGGTCATCTCAAATATCTAATTTTTTATTTGACTTGCGGTGCTTTAGCTGCTTTATGCCAATGGTTTATTGGCATGAATTCTGGGATTCCTTCTTTGGGTGCAAGTGGTGCTATTTCTGGAGTTTTAGGTGCTTATATTATCCGTTTCCCTCACGCTAGAGTTATGACTTTAGCCTTTTTGGGATTTTTTGTCACCACTATTAGAGTTCCAGCAATGATACTAATAGGGCTGTTCATTGTTCAGAATCTACTTTCTGGTTTTGTTAGCCTACAAACAGCAGCTAATATGAGTGTTGAAACAGGCGGAGTTGCTTACTGGGCACATATTGGAGGCTTTGTCTTTGGCATAATTCTCGCTCCCTTATTGGGGTTATTTAAGCAAGAGTATTAGTTTGTTTGTTGACTATTTCGACTGCTGAAATACGATAGACTTTATCCCCCTTCCACACTTAATAAGATTGTGGGAGGTTTAATTTTATACTTTATATAGCAATCCTAAATGATTTATGAAATATTATATGTATGGATGTTGACTGTTAACTGTTGACAGTCAACAGTCAACAGTCAGCAGTCAACAGCCAAAAACGATATTTTTCTCAACTGAAATAGGATTGCTATACTTCAATTATTATTAGCACCTACTGATACTTCTGCTCCTGCTTCTTCTGGTGATGGAAAGTTGGGTGATGGTTCAACTGGCCCAGACCATACAACGTTGATATCAGCACCATTAATAATACCTCCCAACAAACCTAATTCAGATTCAACTAATTGATCAATTGCTTCACCTAATAAGTTTTCTTGTGTATAGTTTGGTCGCGCTACAATTACCATCGCGTCACTGTAAGGTTGAATTAACAAAGCATCATTAGATAAACTTAGAGGATTAGTATCTAAAATTACTAAATCATAGCGCTCGCGCACATCTTCCATGAGCCGACGCATTTCGCTAGATTCCAGAATAGCTGCAGACTGACGCAAGGGGCCAGGGCTAGGAATAATGTATAAATTTTCAATATCAGGAACTATGTGAATACATTCGCTCAAACTGCCGTAATAGCGCAGGGGTTCAATGTTAGCATCTGGGTCAGGAGTAACTTTAAGAGATGTGCAGCTAGAAGGCGATCGCAAATCTGTTTCAATAATTAAGGTTCTTTTACCAGCACGAGCAGAAGCTATACCTAAGTTATAAGCACTTGTAGTCTTACCCTCAGTTTTACCAACGCTAGCAATTAAAAGTACTTTTAAGGTTTTACCGCCCAGACGACGGACATTACTGCGGAATTTTTCATAGAACTCTAAATAAGGAGAATCTGGGGAAAGTAAAACAGGTATAGCTTCCTTATCTAAATCATCAACTGGCATTAATGGCAATTCTCCCAGCAGTGCAACTTCCCGTTGCTTGAGGCTTTCGCGAATATCTTCTCTGGTTTTGAAAACACCTTCCAGCGAACCCAACAAGAATATTACACCACCACCAATCACCAACCCCATCAAACCGCCAACCGCCAATGTCATTGGCATACTCTTTGGTTTAACAGCATCAGCAATGGCGACGGGTTGTCTAGCAAGACTCAAACTGGTAACGGTTTCTGCTTCAGCAGTTTGAGCATCAGCTAGCTTCGCCTGCATTTTGTCATAGACAGCTTTTTTCAGTGTTACTTCTTGTTCTAAACGCGATCGCTCTAATTGTTTATTGGGGATGAGAGAATATACTTGCCGTAATCTTGCTTCTTCTTTAATTTGTTGCGCTAATTGTTGTTGCAGCGTTTCTCTTTGGGTTTGCAAAGTCACCATCTGGTTTGCTAGTTCTTGGCGCGCTGGATCTAAATTACTCTGAGTGCGAATATTCAAAGCATCGCCAGCCAGAGGCGCTGCTGTACCTCCACCACCTACTACTTCAGCAGCGCGCTGTTTGAGTAATTCCTCCGCCGCATCTTTCTGACGTTGCAACTGAATCATATTTGGGTGTTCAGGTCGCAAATCCTTACGAAGAAGCTCAATTTGTGACTCAACTTGATAAATTTGCGATCGCAAGTTACCAATAATAGGATCAGCACTCAAAGCTGAGGAAACATAAGCTTGGTTAACATTTAATCCCAATTTGTCTTGTAAACTGCGAATTTGGGCATCAACTCCAGCAATCGTGAATTGCAGCTGACGTTGCTGATTTTGACTAGTAGTCACCGCAGTTAGTAAACTACCATTCTCAGATGCTAATATTGCTGGTCGCTCTCTGCGATCGTATTGTTCTAACTTTTTCTCCGCTAACTGTAGTTCAACCTTAGCCTCTGGTAGCCGCTCATCAATTTTTTTAATAATAGATTTTAATCGCCCTGTATTAATATCACCACTCAGCTTAACCATCGCCTGCATTAATACACTCAATACCTCTACAGCGCGCTTAGGATTACTATCTTTATATTTCAGCTCAATAATAGTAGACTCTAATTGCCCGCTTCTAGCATTTTTTTTCGGTAGAGTCAGTTCAACATTATTACCAAGAGTTTTCGGTTTAACATTAACTTTTGCTGCTACAGATTCTATAAGTTCATTAGATAGCAAAACTTGTGCATTTAATTCCTGCCCTTGTTGTTGAATCTCAGTACCAGTTGTTGAGAACGAAACTGGTGGACGATTGTAAGTCAGCGCAGAATTTGCTACATAGCTAACTGGTGGGTCTGGTTGTATAGCCACCACAGTTGAACCAGCTACAACTAATGTAAAACTGGCTAATCCAATCCATTTATACTTCTCAAAAGCAATAATATAACGTTTAACAATAGGTGGAGTCATAGCAACTTAGGCATTTGTTATAGGGCATTTGTCATTGGGTAATTGGTAATTGGTAATTGGTAATTGGTAATTGGTAATTGCTCCCCTCATCTCCCTTATCTCCCTCATCTTCCTCATCCCCCCAATCCCCATTACCCCTTATCCCCAGAGGGGGCCCCGAGTTCCCCAGTCCCCAGTCCCCAGTCCCCAGTCCCCATTACCCCTTATCCCCAGAGGGGGCCCCGAGTTCCCCAATCCCCTCAACTACTTCGACCCGCCAGTAAAGAAGTCAAAGAAGCGAATAAAGCTTTGAACGTTAAAAAATGGTTGAGTAATTGTAGTCAAGGCGTTGGTAATTCTACCGATGAGGTTTCGACCAACCACAATAACATCATTATCTTGAAGCGGCACGTTTTGAGAACCATCGCCACCGAGTGCTTTTTTAGCATCTAGTCTTTGGGTAACTGCTTGACCTCTTTCTGGGTCAAAGCGTACTAAAGCAATATCCCGGAGGTTGGCAGTATCTAAGCTTATACCTCCCAAGGCATCAACAAAGGTACTACCATTAGGCAACACTTGATTGGCAATGCCTCCCGCAGCATAGTTTAATACCCTGACTCTGATTTGCGGTACCGCTAAAGTAGAACGAGCAATCAAATTGCGGTCATAACCGTCATCGCTACCGATTTCTCGACGTGGCACAATGATGGCATCGCCATCTTGGAGGCGGGTATTAGGTAAAGAACTACCATTTTGTAAGGCTGTATATAGGTCAATATTTTGGGAAATCACGGAGCCATCAACCAAGCGCCGCCGCACTTGCACTTGCCGCAAATCTGCATTCATCGTAGTACCACCAGATGTCAGCAAAGCATCCGCAACCCGGGGTATGGTGGATGAAATTGAATAAATTCCCGGTCGAAATACTTCACCGCTAATGGTAACTTGAACTGGTCGTGGTGCTGCTAATGAGACAACCACAACTGGGTCTACCAAAACACGGCTTAAACTCAAGCGAATTTTTTCTTGTGCTTCTTCCACACTTAAGCCTTGGAGGGATACTGTACCTACTTGCGGTACGACAATGTATCCTTCCGGATTAATTGCTGCTTGGAAACTTAAATCTGGACGTTGCCCTACCAATGATAAAACTACTACCGGATTAACTACGTAGCGGTCGAGCAATATACGGATTTTCTCTTGTGCTTCTGGTAAAGTTAAACCTTGAAGCGACACTGTATTGATCAGTGGGACAATAATATTGCCTTCTGGATTAATTGTGGCTTGAAAGCTCAAATCTGGAAAGCGTTGCACCACAACGCTAATACTATCTTGCGGCCCTAGGCGATAGGGGCCAGGAGGGCGCTGAATGACAATACTAATTCCATCTCCAGGGCCTAAAAGGTAGCGGTTGAGTTGGGGAGAGACTTCGTTATTAACATTCCCTGGTACAGTTTCAGTAGGGGATGGAAAGGGGAGCGATGGAGCAGGCTCTGATGGCTGTGCTGGGGATGTTACAGGTTGAGCAAACACCTCAACTGCTGTGGTCAAGAAAACACCTACCTGGAGACTGACCAAACACAAGGCGCTAAATACACGCATATTGATAAATAAAAACTATAAGCATTTTTTTATGAGCAAGCTAGACCCAAACTTGGGTCTATTTGAGTCGCTATTTTACTCTGCAAATACCTAAAATGTCTCGTCTGTATCCGAGAAATTACTATGTTCTTAAATGTAAAATTTTGGTGAATTTTGTATAAATTATCAAAATAAAACTAAGTATATTTGGTTTTGAAAGAGCGATCGCATTACCCTAAAGATTTCAGATTTAATACCCATCTCTGCACATAAATAGGGACAGAGCAATGCTGTGTCCCTATATGCTGAATAATTTATTTGCTTTTTCTAAAGCAAGCGTGTCATTAATGCAGTTTGTACAGTCTCCCCAATAGACTCAGCTAAAGGCCAAATTTTTTCCACCTGACCTAAAGGTTCCATAGGAATGAGAATACTCACAGCCACCCAAGGAACTCGCTGCTTACGCCACTGCGCTAATTGATCTGCTAAAAACCAGTTTAAAGGTGATGGATTTCCACCATTTGGGAGAGCATACCATTGCAACACCCCAAAAGTTGCTTGTGATGTAGCAGCGCGAAAGAACCTAGCTTCTACCTTAACTTCACTAGGCTGTTTCACAGTCAATTGCGCTGAACGATATTGGGCTACATCCCACTTTCCCCAACGCGACTTTCCCCAACCGTTGACTTCTGTCCACTCCACTTCCGGTTTATCCATCGGGCCATTTTGCGGTAACAATAGCACTATGGCTTGGGTGTCGGAGTCTTGTTTTTTAATTAGTTGTAGCGACCATTTATGTTCGCCAACTTCTTGTTCATTCTGCTCAACATTTTGCCAACCAGGAATATTTAACCCTGAATTGCGTATCTGTTTCAATTCTTTGAGCTGAATCACAGGTGCTAGCTGTTGCCATTGCCATTTTCCTGTCAAATATCCGGGAAAACTGCCAATAACGAATAATAGTAGTAATAATAACAGTACTACTAGTTGAGTCCATTGACTTTCTTTAACAAACTTAGATAAGGAAATCATCAATAAAATTTGCAATACTTAAGCAAGATTTTACCGCGCTCAATAGTGAAATGAGTTCAGTAATATTCACATTTAATAGCACTAATTTTATGAGCTTAAACTAAGCAATATAAACTTTTTTATCATGATATTAATGACATTTGATATGATAGATTTTATCTTTTTTAGATAAGTATTATATGACTTTTAAGCTGATATTTGACAATTTTTGAAGATTAATAGGGAATATTTATAGCTAAAAATACTGGAGTAAGAGAGATAAAAATAGTTTATTCCAGTAAAACTACTAAACCCTTGTAAAAAATATTTATCTAGAATGTATAGATAAACTTAGCGTCAATATTTCTGAGGTTGAAGGGTGCAGAATTTATCAGACTGGGCGTTATCTGACTGGGTAATAGTAGGTTCAGCTGCATTATTTGTAGGGGTAACAGCATCCTTTGCTGGTGGTGCTGGTGGAGCAAGTGGAGCATTACTAGGAAGTAGTACAGGCGTAGTTTTAGGCGCTGCTATTTCGAGCAAAAGACAAGGGGATAGAGATACTGAGATAAAATTACTAAGACAACAGGTAGATCAGAAAAGCTCTTTAGAAAAAATCAAAGCAGAAATCACAAATTTAACACCACGCGTAACAGAACTACGAAGAATACACACGGAACTAGCAACCGTTGAAGGGCAATTTGTTCAAAAGCAAACAGAGTTACAGCAGGTTGAACTGAGGCTAACAACTCTGAATCAGCAAAAGCTGGAATTAGAGCGTCGAGTCGTTGCCATAAATCATCACAAACCAGACTTGTCTAATCTTGAAATACTACAAAAACAAATTGAGCAATTTAGGTTTGATAAAAGTAGTTTGGAAGGTCAAATTAATGCCCTACATTCCCAAGTTGAATCTTTAGAAGAACAGAAGCGATCGCTCATCAATATTGAAACAGAATTTTCTACTAAACAAAAACAGTTAGAGTTACTCAATCAACAAATAGCAGAGCATAAAACTACATCTCAAGAACTAGAGAAAAGAGCAGCAGAACTCGAATTATTAAGAGCTACCTATGATGGTATATTCAGCCAGAAACAAAGCTATGAAGAAAGAATCAATCAACTAAAACCAGAAATAGATAGGCTGAAATTCGAGAGACTGGAAATATTACATGCAATAGAAGAGAGTCAAGGAGAATATCACAAAATCGAACAATTACGGCAAACCTTATCGGAATTAAAATTTCAAATTCTAGATAAAGAATCCTATGTAAGACAATTAGAACGAGAAATTCAACATTTAAATGGTATTAAAGCTGGTTTAGAAGAGAATAATGCTAAATTACAACTAGAAAGAGACCAGCTTAATGACGAAATCAAACGCCTAAAAGGAGAAATTGAAAATATAGAAAATAGTTCTAGAGTAGCACTACAAGCATTAAGAGAAAAACTATGGCTAAGATTAGCAGAATCTAAGTGGGCTGTCGTTAATGCTCAACAAAGTGAACAAATTTTCTTAGAGAATTTTATTCAATATATTAATGGTCAAGGCTTAAATTTCCCAGAGCGTGTAATTCATGCTTTTCATACTTCTTTAAAAGTACAAGATATTTCAGCTGTGGTAATTCTAGCTGGAATTAGCGGTACAGGTAAAAGCGAATTACCACAGAAATACGCTAATTATATCGGCGCACAGTTATTAACTTTAGCTGTCCAACCGCGTTGGGATTCGCCTCAAGATTTGCAAGGATTTTATAACTATGTGGAGAAAAAATTTAAGCCCACTGATTTGATGCGCGGACTGTATCAATATAATCACGATTCAGCTATGCAAGACAGAATGGTAATTGTCTTGCTAGATGAAATGAATTTAGCGCGAGTTGAATATTATTTTAGCGATTTCTTATCTAAATTAGAAGCTCGTCGCAGTCACCCAACTTATTTAGAAATTGATGTTGGTAGCTTACCATTACAAGATAATGAACGTAGATTAAAAATTCCCAATGAATTCTTGTTTGTGGGAACAATGAATGAAGATGAAACCACTCAAACATTATCAGATAAGGTGCTAGATAGAGCTAATGTTCTCACATTTGGTAAACCGCAAAATTTAAAATTGCGTCAGCAAAGTAATAATCATGCTACCAGTGCTAGACCTTCAGGATATTTAGCTTACTCTGATTTTAGGGCTTGGGTGAAAACACCAGATCCTCATTCTCAAATTGTAGAGAAAGTAAAATCTTATCTCGATCGAGCAAATCAAGTAATGGAAAAAATGGGACATCCTTTTGCTCATCGTGTTTATCAAGCAATTACTCAGTATGTGGTGAACTATCCAGGGGTTGAAAACACTAATTCAGCAGCTTTTAAGTTTGCTATTGCAGATCAGTTTGGACAAAAACTGCTACCAAAACTACGAGGAGTGATGATTGATGAGTTTGCAGATGAATTGGAGCAATTAAGAATAATTATTGAAGAGATTAAGGATCAGCCATTGATTGCAGCATTTAAAAAAGCCCGTGCTGGGCGTTACGGACAATTTCAATGGCAGGGTTTAATTTATCAAGATGAAGTAGTACAATGAGACTCTATTCTAGCTTATTTGCTTATTTAAATGAGTCTCCTGTACTTATAGAGACTCTATTAAACGCACGCGATCGCCCAATAATTGCACTAGATCCAAAAGAGGAATTATCCGCGTCATCGTTTTTAATTCGGATTGCTGATAGAGTCTATGAAATTGCTTTCCCCTATCTAAAACCAACAGATATCAGTCAACATCCAAAGCAGTTAAAGTCTGTTTTTCCTGTAAAAATTTCTGGACACATATATCATCTACATATCACTGATGAAGTTCTAGATATTGAGACGATCAAAGATAAACAAGAAATTACCGAATGGGAACGTATTTTAGAGACACGTTTAGACAATACAACGTCTTTTCTCATCCGAATTTTAGTTGGAAATTTTGCCAATATATTTGATAATCATCAAAGTAGACAGCCCACAATTCTCGTTAGCCAATTACAACAAAAATTAAATCAATTTAATGTTGATGAGGCGAATATACCTATAGTAATTAGCTTAGAACGCCGTTATCAACTCCGGCGCAAATTAGAAGCGATCGCCTCTCATCTTCGTCACCAACTCAGAAGGCAAGCAGAACTCATGCCTTTGGGTAGAATTCAAGAAATGGATAGCTATTGTTTGAGAGACTATATCCGCCGTCCTGGTTCAACTCCAGCAGAAAAGGCGGGAGCCAAACAACAGTTAATGGGCATTCAAAGATATCAAGATTTTAACACGGCAGAAAATAAGTTTTTGGTTTATTTTAGCCAAATTTTATATTTTAATTGTTACCAATATCAACGGAGTGGTGCAAGTCAATATCTAGCAGAAATCAAAAAATTTAGTTTAACAATTGACTTATTCAAACAACAGCCAGTAGTTCAAGATATACAAGATAGGCGATATCAATTTACAAAACCTAACTATGTTTTACAACAAAACCCTATATATAGAAGCTTTTATCAAGCTTACTTAGAATACATTCAAAAGAAGTACGAAAAGGAGCGTTTATGGTCATTTCGTAATTATTTACTTGCTGATTCTATCTATGTTTTATTAACCGCAGCCCTATTACGTTTTCAAAACATAGGTTTCGCCGCTAATCTCAAGATTACTGGTACTAGTGTTCCTGAACAAGGGCGCTATATTGATCAACGAGAAAATCTAGCCGTTAAAGTATTTCTGAAAAATCAAGTCTACGTCTTTAGTTTGAAAAAAATATCTGAGGAATTCTCAAGTGATTTACTACTCACTGTAGACATTCATCAACTAGACTCAGCGCAATTAGAATTTCAGCAATTAGTTTTTCCAATTTGGGTATTTTGGTATCGTCCAAGTGATAACACACTCGCTCAAATCAATAAATATTTAAACAATTTAATGAATGTCCATAATATTAAACAAGCATGGATATTTTATTTACAATTACCGCCAAATCAATTTTCTCCACACGGAATTATACAGCCATTTACTAATAATGTTGATACAGTTAATCATCTCACTAACTATTTACAGAAAATTTCTCTTTTTAAAATTCTCCAGCCTTGTATAAATGAAGAAAATATAAATATTGTTACAGAAATTTTATACAATCAGCAGATTTTTTATAAAAGAGTAACTTTATCAATGGCTGCGATCGCAAATATTGTATCCAGTAAAATCAATATTCAATCTCTCAGACGACTAGCTAGTAACCACTCACAATATCAATTTGTACTAGTCAGTCAGTACAATATTTTTGCAGACATCCAGCAAAATTTACCAGAATTTATTTGTCTTAACCCCCTCTCTCAAGAGTTTCATAAAATATGGGAGAAAAAACTTGAGTGTAACTTACCGCTTTTTGGAATTTATCTCGATCAAATAGAATTCGCCATCGGTATCGCAGATAGTACAGGGAGAATATCAACACAATGGATTCAATTATCTAATCAAGAAAATGCCATTTCTTATGAAGGCGATCGCACAGTTTTAATCGGGAATATTCCTAGTTTAGAACAAAAATTTTTCCGCATAAAAAATAAAATAGCTAATTTACCTATCAGGGTAAATGGTGAGGACTACTGTAAACATGGTATACCACAAGACTATAAAATTGAAATTAAAGACTATGAAAGTAATGAAGATGTCCGCATAGGTATAGAGTTTCATCTGCAACCTGGTTCTTTTCCTGAACTTAAAGTTACAGATATAGATAGTAAATATAATAATATCAATACTTTTCTGGCAGATAGAATACAAATATCCTATAGCTATATTCCACCTGCAAAAATTACTAGCACTCGTCAGCAAGAATCTTTAAATCAAATTGCTCGGCTCAAAAGTCGTCAAGATTTTCAAGAATTTACAACTAATTTAATACAAATCTCTCAAGCTTTAGATAGTATTTTTACTATAAAAGATAATGATAATTTTCAAAACCTCTTAAAAGATACTTACAAAAAAATTGATAGGCAACCGCATAAAGTAGACTCATTAAAATTAGTCGATAGTTCATCTATCGATCCATCAATTATAGAGATAAAAGAAGTAATAATTAGCTGCAAAATTTACAGATTGGTTGATTTAATTTGTAAAACTATCAAAAATAATAATTTTAATAGCTTAAGCTTATCTCAGCAAAGAACTATAGAAAAAGCAATTATATTTACTGGTAAACTGTATAATTTTGCTCAATATTCATCATCAGATAAGCTGTTTAGCTTAACACAATTAAATACATCTAGCTTAAGAAATGAATATTTACAATGTCTTGCTAGAGTTGCAATAAATGAAAAGCGACAAAACCAATATTTTGATTGGTTTAACTCATATTACTCCTTAGAAAAAACTAAATATTTGTGGGGTTATAGTCGTATTTTACTTTGGTATTATAACTTTAATTTTCAAGCTAATTCTCTTAATTATCAAGAACATTTTAGATTAATTATGGAATATTTACTTAGTAAACCACATACAGGTTTTGATTACACTTATAAACAAAATGCATTTTTATCTTTGTTGTATTTATTGTCATTCCGTGAGCATGATAAAATATTTTGCCAAGAGGGGTCAAGAGAAAATTTAACAGCTACACGAGTTATTGAACATTTCAAACAGGATAGAATTATCCTTAACCAAGTAAGCAGTGAAAAACCACTCAATCAATATTTCCAAGAAATGATAGAAGGAACTGCTACTGAAAACGATTTAAATAATATTGTACAAGCTTAAATTTTGCATTTAGAAGTATATTTGTATTAGTCATGCTAAGAAAGAATAAATATTGGCGTTAGATTGTAGAGATTTACTCTGTATTTATGTTTCACTTTCACCTTCTAATGCTTTGTCTGAAAACATTGCAAAATAACTATTAATTTTATTCAATAAAGGCACTAATAATAGCAGCATACAAGCAGAATAAAGGTCACCACCCCAACTATCATGCAACCATTTAAAAGCTGCTTCTTGACCTGTGCCATGAAAAAATGTGAGTGCAGTATTACGAATAATATTGGCAGTAATACTAATAACCACAGCAACCATTAAAAACCAAGTTGTTGTCCGACGTGAGGATAAAGAATCTGTCCAATAAAGCAGCATTAAGCTGACATATATAGTAGTGAACAACATTTTCAACCCAGCACAATAGGGAGCTACTTCCACAATTCTGCCGCCTACATACAGATTTACTGAGTCTACTGTTACTGCCATACCAAACTGATTCAAAATGAAACCAGCTGTCCCAGCAATAAAACTTTGTAGAGGTAAAGTGTAAGGAGTAATCAAGTAAGGTACTGCTGTGGGAGTGGCTAAAAATACTAATAATAAAGGGAATCCTTGTAATCGTAACCCAGGTATACCCTTAAACCATAAACATAATCCTGCCAAGATAGTGGGTAAGGAAAGGTTTACCCATTCTGTTACACCACTTAAATACAAAACTCCCCCGACTAAAAGTAAAATAGCACCTAGAGGATTGAGACTATCTGGTAGTCTTTGCCATTTTTTTCTTCCTAGCCAAACTAGATAAGCCGCAAAGGGTAAACCAATCATCCCGTGGCTGAAATACTCATGCTCTGTACTAATATTCTTATGCAACCAACCATCTAACCAGTGCAGCAATATAGGCGCATAAAGTAGGATTAAAACGCCAAAAATTGCCAAATTCAGCAATTGTGCAGTATTTGTATTTTTTAGTTGTTGTGGAATTGCCATGATGTTAAGCACTGCAAAATTTATTGGTAGTTAATGCTTTTGTAGTCAGCACTTTAGTGCTTAAATTAACAGGAATAAATTCCCAACTACGAAATGTACATTAATTGTTGTTGACTGCTAATAATTGAACTAATTGCTGCCACAACTTCTTTAATTTGGCTACTGCTTAAACCGGGATACATAGGTAAGGATAATATTTGTTTTGCCAGCTTTTCTGCTTGGGGGAAGTCTCCCTCTTGATAACCTAAATTAGTAAATGCTGGCTGGATATGACAGGGAATTGGATAATGAATACCTGTCTGAATGCCATTTGCTGCTAGTTGTTCTTGGATTTGTTCCCGTGAGAGGGGGCAAGCATCATCTACTCTAATCACATAAAGATGATATACGTGCCCTGTATCGCTATCATTTTTTATCGGTAGAATGCCAGCAGATGCTAAGGGTAATAGTTCTTGATCGTACTGTTGAGCAATATTGTTGCGATCGCAATTCCAATTTTGCAAATATGGTAGTTTTGCCAGCAATACTGCGGCTTGTAAGGTATCTAGGCGGCTATTGGTGCCAAAATCTGTATGAAAATACTTTTTCGCTGCGCCATAATTCCGCAACCGCACCATTGTTTGCGCTATGTCTGCTTCTCGCGTCAATAACATCCCGCCATCCCCAAACGATCCCAAATTTTTGCTGGGGTAAAAACTATAAGCAGCTGCAATTCCCACTGAACCAGCACGATATCCTTCCCGTTCCGCTAGGTGTGCTTGGGCCGCATCTTCAAAAATTAGCAACTTGTATGTGTCAGCAAAGTCTAACAATTGGCGGGGCGATACCATCTGACCATAAAGATGCACTGGAATAATGGCTTTAGTGCAAGGCGTAACTACTTTTGCAGCTGCTTCTAAGTCAATTAAAGCAGTATGGGGATCGCAATCTACAAAAATTGGCTTGGCCCCAGCACGTAGAACTCCAATCAAAGTGGCGACAAAAGTATTCACTGGTAACAAAACTTCATCGCCGTTACCAATATTACAAGCTTGCAAACCCAGAGCGATCGCATCGGTTCCAGATGCTACACCCACACCATATTTTGTCCCAGAGGCTGCCGCAAATGCGGTCTCAAAATCCGTAAGTGCTTTTCCTAAAACAAAATCACCTTCGGTTAATACAGCCTCAATTGCTTCTTCGAGTTGACGTTGAATCGGTTGATGTTGTAACTTAAGCTCTACAAAAGGAATTTTATTACTAGTTGAATTTATTGGCATATTACTTTAATTTGAATACTCAGGTTTTATTTATGTGACTGATGCATGATTCCACAAGCTTAGGCGCAATTATTTGCGGTTTTTTACTAAAAATTCATTATTAGGAAAAATTACGATATTTTAATCATAAATATGCCTAAATCTGGCTGTAATGATATTTTTTGCCAAAGCAGATATGATGGCTGCAACTATATGTTGCCTACAATCATCAACAGCTTTGACATATCTAATATTAGGCTGAGTAAATAAGGCAGAATTTTTGCACATTACTATCCACTCTTCCAGAGATTGCACTTGGAAAATCTAGCGTCCAGCTATTGTAGGTAAAAAGAAATTCAGTTTAAGCACTAGAAATTTACCTAATATATGTAAGAATGGTACAAATTTTATGTCCCATCCTTGCTTAGTGTTATATTACCCAGTCTAAAAGACTAACTAACGCTGTCTAGCAGTAAAAGATAAAGTAATATGATTGCCACAACTTTGAAGAGAATTTTGACTATCGGTAATTACTAAGTCAGAGACGATTTCTTTCTAGATTAATGCCATCAGAGAAAATTTTTGTCCTGAGATTGTTGATCGGAGGTTAAATTGGGGAATGCTTAAAAATAGCAAATAATAATCCACAAACAGTGGTTATATAAACTACAGTATCGAGCAATTATCAAGGTAGTGATGCTAATGGTAGAGCCGGAAAACAAATTATTAGCCTTAAAGGATGGTTGGGCTTCCCAAGAACCAAAAGAAAAACAACGCCTAGAAGCATTGTCAGACTTGGGTTTGCGGCAGTCAGAAACAATTCCCGTATTTGAAGAAGCCACTCAAACTGCTGCTCATTTTTTGGAAGCACCTATTTCCATTTTGGGATTTGTAGATCAAGAACGTCATTGGTTCAAGTCAGCAGTCGGTCTATCTCGGCTAGGACTGATGAATCATTTGGCACAAAGTCGTCAATTATTACGGAGGGAATCTTTTTCCAGCCAAGTAGTTGATAGTTTTCAATTTTTAGTTATTAATGATACACATAAGATTACCGACCCAGTACTTGCTGGTAGCAAGTTGATACAGGAATATGGGATTCGGGCTTACTTAGGGGCACCACTAATTGATGCTTCCGGTCATTGTCTGGGCGCATTAGAGGTCATGGATTTAGTACCCCGCAACTTTACAACCAGAGACGTTGAGTTTCTCCAAATCATCGCGCGTTGGAGCATGAGTGAGTTTGAGCGCAATCGGCTGTTACAGAGTAAATCAGAAATTAGCGCTGCTAAAGCACCTCTGAGTTTGGCATTTAATAATGATAGTAACAGTGAGATCAAACTCAGCCCCTCTACTTTAGAAAAAGGCTCTTTTTCGACAAAAGAACTCAAACTAGAACTTTTAGGACAGCTAACTCAGGAGTTACGGACACCTCTGACATCTGTACTAGGTATGGCTAGTGTGCTTGGGCGGGAGATTTATGGGCCGTTAACGACCAAGCAAAGAGAATATCTCGATATTATTCAACATAGCGGTCGATATTTACTGTCCTTGGTCAATGAAATTACTGAACTAGGAGCAATGAATGAAAGCTCTAGCGATTTGAATCTAGCTCCTGTAGATATTGAAATGGTATGTCAACAAGCCATCAATACTCTAGAAGAAGCTGCTAACCGCCGCGAGCAAGATATTCGTTTATCTATAGAACCTGGACACAGCCGCATTTGTCCTTTAGATAAAGATAAAGTCAGACAAATGTTGTATCACCTAATTTTTAGCGTGATTCAGATGTCTGCTACTGGTAGTGTTGTTCGCATTCATGTTTCTTACAAAGAAAACATGTTGAACATTACGGTTTGGGTATCTCATCCTTGGTTAGGAGATGGAATCACTGAAGTCGATCCCTATTTTCGTCTTAGCCCCTTAACTCTGCTGGAACTGACTGGTGAGTCCTCACCTTACAATCTGCATCTAGACAATCATGAGCCAGTGGCAAACTTACCATTAATCATGGATGCCAAAAACTTGCATGATTCTCACTCCGATGTCTTGACTATGAATTCAGGAGTAGATGTGGCTCAACGTCAAAATGGTTTGTCTCGGGAAAGCTTAGGCTTATTACTTAGCTGTCAGCTAGCAGAATTACATGGGGGACAAATTTCTATTCAAGGTTCGCCAGAATCAGGATACCGCTATGTGCTTTCTTTGCCATTACAAGCGGTGACATCCGCAGAGACAGTTAATGATATGTAAGTAAACGTCAAAAACTGTTTATATCTGGAATTATGAAAAAGGGACTAGTACAGCACAGCGTAAACAAATAACGGCTTCCCAACAACTGCAACCCTTGTAGCCGTACTAGAGACTAAGATTTATAGTTCAGTAATATCGCACTTTTTCCAATCAGCAATTCCCAGAAAAATGTCATAAATCAGCATAACAAAGGAATATCCCCTAAACCCTTACACCTTTTTCCCAAACTTATGATGGGAACAAACTTCAACCAAATATGAAAATCTTTATTCCCTAGCCCCTATTTTAATTTAGACCCATGCGGGCGATCGCATAGCTCCTCCATCAAGCAGCTGGTATCTAAAATATCGGGAATGAACATAAATTTTCTTTTACTCAACAATCAGCACTGTATTTTCTCAATGACTAAATAGCTGTGAAAACTAGCACGCAAGTAAATTTGTCAGATTATGGGCAATAGTCCCTGGTTACAAGTCATCAGTACTGAATAATGATGATGGACTGTTAATCAAATTCTCCATTGACAATTTGCTTGATTACCATTTTATTTCTACCCGCATTATGATTAAGTCCAAGTCCTAAGCGGGCGTGCTAATTGCTCACAGCGTTTTTTATGAATTTAGTCTGGCAACAATTCACTCTATCGTCTTTGACGGTCAAAGAATATTTTGCTACTAGCTACCTCTACAGATCTACAGTAGGTCTGTTATCTGCGTGGCGGCAAAGTAGTATCTTGCTACAGTGGGGAGACACAATCGCATCTGCCTTACTGAGCATCATATATTGCCTAGCTCCCTTTGTTTCCACTACCTTACTCGGCTTGTTGTTAGCAGCTTGTGGAGTATTTTGGCTATTGCTAACTTTATCGGATGAAGCAACACCAACAAATTCCTCATCATTAACACCCATCCATCTGTTGGTATTGCTTTACTGGGCAGTTGCGGCAATAGCAACAGCATTCTCACCAGTCAAAAAAGCTGCCTTAAACGATTTCGTCACTCTAACACTGTATTTGGTGCTATTTGCGCTTTGTGCCAGGGTACTGAGGTCGTCTCGCTTGCGCTCTTGGTTAATTACCTTGTATCTGCATATATCGCTAATTGTGAGCGTCTATGGAATGCGGCAATGGTTTTTTGGCGCACCGCCATTAGCAACTTGGACAGATCCAGAATCGCCTTTGTCGAAAACTACTAGGGTATACAGTTATTTAGGCAATCCCAATTTATTAGCTGGATATCTTCTTCCCGCAGTAATTTTTAGCTTGGTGGCAATTTTTGCATGGCAAAGCTGGTATAAGAAGTCTTTAGCAGTAACAGCGTTAATTGTTAACAGTTCCTGTTTAGTACTTACTTTTAGCCGTGGTGGTTGGATTGGTTTAGTAGTTGCAGTATTAACTACATTGGCATTGCTAATTTATTGGCGAAGTTTGCAAATGCCTCCTTTTTGGCGGACTTGGTCTCTGCCAATTCTGATTGGCGGTTTATTAGGAATATTGCTGCTAGGAGTCATATTTATTGAGCCATTACGCCTAAGGATTTTTAGTATTTTTGCTGACCGTCAAGATAGCAGTAATAACTTCCGGCGCAATGTTTGGGATGCTGTCTTCAAGATGATTGGTGATCGCCCAGTTTTAGGTATTGGCCCTGGTCATAATGCTTTTAATAAAATCTATCCCCTTTACCAACAGCCTCGTTATAGCGCTTTAAGTGCTTATTCAATTTTGCTAGAAATTGCTGTAGAAACAGGCTTTATTGGTTTAGGCTGTTTTGTGTGGCTACTAATTGTCACCTTCAATACTGGCTACTTACAAATCAAACGATTACGACAGCTAGGCAATATCGAGGGATTTTGGTTAATTGGGGCGATCGCTTCTATGCTCGGTATGCTGGCTCATGGTACTTTTGATACAGTCTGGTTCCGTCCTGAGGTGAACAGTATTTGGTGGCTATTGGTAGCTTTGGTTGCTAGCTACTGGACACCTTTAGCTCAAAATAGGACTTCTGAGTTTAATTCAACGAACCCTGAACCTTCAGCCAGCTGAACATACCAAATTGTCAGCCACACTACTAGCAGTCAGGTTCGGTTAAGCATTTTTCATATCGCTTGTAATTTAGGAAAAGGGGTGTATCTTTGAATTCACCCTTTATTTTTTTCCCCTTAACCGAACCATATTTAAACCCCAAAATCAATTGTTTACTCTCTGTAGGTACTAGCACCTGGAGTACTGGGATCGCGATAACGAGTTGGTTCATCATCACGTCTTTTACCTGTCAAACCTGCTAAACCTAAAAGACCCAGTAAACCCAACCAACCCCAATCAAAATCATTGCGATCGTAAGTGGTTGTAGTTGGTGCTGTTGTGGTAGTTCCGGTGCTAGTTCCAGTGTCGCTATTAGTTTGGGCTTTTACAGGTGAAGTTAAGGTCAAAATGCCCATACTTAATGTCAGAACACCAGTACCAATTGCTTTAGTTAAATTCCGTTTCATGTGGTAAAGTTCCTCATCCCTTCCAAAGTTACTCACCACTGTATCGAGTCTCAACATGAAGAAAATCAATCTGCGGCGATAAACTCAGAAGTTGTGTAACTCACACTCGAGATATATAAAAGCAGGAAAGAAGTTTGAAATCTCCTATGAATATTGAGAAAAGTACAATTAAATTTACTTATAAGAAAATAAAAATATTTTTAAGGGAACACATACTGCCTTTGTGTCACATGTTTCAGAGACCAAAAATGCGACCTGGTGCAAATGCAACCCACTTATACAACTGACTCCCTGATTTTTATTCTGGAAATCTCAACAATAATTTATTCTAATTCCTGAACTTAACAGGAATTTTACTCTCTTGTGTCCATTGAGACGCGATTAATCGCGTTTCTGCCCTGACTCCCTAACTGAAAGTGCTGAGTTCTGAGTGAAAGTTCCATTGAGACTTTCATGCTTGGCAATGAAATTGTTGTTATTGGGACTGCCTACAAAGCAATGGGATATTTTTTTAGTTGCAAGTCCCTTATCTAATTTTCCTGGTTTCCGGTTTCCTCTCAATTTGGTTAATAATTTTTGATCGCGCGTTGAATGTCGCGTTGGTCTTGTCGCCGTTTGAGGTCGTCGCGCTTGTCGTGGAGCTTTTTACCTTTGCCAAGGGCTATACTAACTTTTACCCAACCGCGTTTGAAGTACATTTTTAAGGGAACTAAAGTTAAACCTTGTTGTTCTACTTTGCCAATTAGCTTGCGGAGTTCTTGACGATGTAGTAATAGTTTTCTTGTACGGCGTGGCTCATGATTGAAATATTGCCCACTAGCAACATAAGGAGAAATATGCACGTTGATTAACCATGCTTCGCCATTGCGAATTAAAGCATAGCCATCTTGGAGATTCACCTTACCTGCACGAATGGACTTAACCTCGGTTCCCGTTAACTGAATTCCAGCTTCGTAAGTTTCTAGGATTTCATACAAATAACGGGCTTGACGATTGTCGCTAACTACTTTGTAACCTTCGCTCTTGTCGCTCATTGAAAATTGTACAGTTGTAAAATTTATCTAAATAATCGTTTGAACTAGCTGATAAATTTATCAGGGCTATATTAAACCACTATATCTGGTGACTATGGATATCAGACTCATCTTATTAATTTAGCTTTTTTTACTGCTCAAACTAGCCCTTCAACGGAAAAAACCACAACTAAACATGAAAATCTCTCTTCCCAGTCAACACTCAACAGTCAACGCTATTTTCAAGTTAGAATTTTCTGCCAACTTTTGCCTCAATCAGACTGTTGATTTAGTAAATTGTAATTTACAGTAAGGTAAAAGATTACTCTAACGTTTTGGTTATTTGTGATGAAGTACAAAATTTTCTACAGTTCTCCATTAATAAAATTTCAGAGCGTGTTACATTTCTTTAACAATTTCTAAAGATTTAAGTTTTTCTTAATAAATCAGTCCTGAGGCAGTAATTAATTGTTAAACCTGTCATAGTATGAAACATAAGAACACACTATTATCGCCTGTGTTCACTAATAGTGCTCATAAGAGTCAATTGCCAAGTCAAACCAATGCTAGGGGTGTACTGTCCATGCCCTTGATGATCCTTGTAGTGGATGATGATCTGGGCACTCGTCTGTCTATTAGCGATTATCTTGAACTCTCTGGCTATTCAGTAATCACCGCTAATGACGGTCAAGAGGCTTTGTTGATGGTGGAAGAGTATCATCCCGATCTAATTGTCACCGATATTGTCATGCCACGAATGAATGGCTATGAACTGGTGCGCCGAGTACGTCAACAATCAAAGTTCCGTTTATTACCTGTAATTTTATTAACAGCGCGGACAAAGACTCAGGAAAGGATTCTGGGATATCAGTCGGGGTGTGATTTGTACTTACCCAAACCTTTTGAGCTAGAAGAGTTAGCCGCTGCTATTCGCAATTTGTTAGAGCGATCGCAAATTATTCAATCAGAGTACCGTTTTTCTGAACAAGAAAATTTGGGCAATTCTCAATCAATAAAACCAATGACAGCCCAGTCATCTCAAATGACTCAAGTTCAGAAATCGCCAATGATCTCAGATCTCACACCTAGAGAACAAGAAGTGTTAGAACTTTTAACTCATGGGCTTTCAAATGCCGAAATGGGTCATCAGTTACATCTGAGTGCGCGGACTGTAGAAAAGTATGTGAGTAGTTTATTGAGGAAAACAGCAACAAGCAACCGCGCCGAACTGGTACGGTTTGCAATGAAGCATGGTCTAGTCGAATAAAAGATTGTGTAGATTACTGAGGAAGTGCTGAGTCAGATAGACTAATATTACACTCTGTAAATCAATGTCCCAGGTCTCTGACTTCAGTCATCAGTAAGAAGAGATATTTTTACCTGCTCAAAAATCAGAAAAATTGCTGTGAATCAATCTCTGATATTGCAAGCAATGTTTAAGAGCGTGCTTGCTGACTTAAAACATATTTAAGCAGACCTTCACAAGCATCAACCAGTAAATCAATTACTTGCTCGAAGCCGTCACTACCACCGTAATAAGGGTCAGGTACTTCTTTTAAGGTATAGTGAGAACAAAAATCACAAATCAAATGGACGCGATCGCGGTCTTGCGGTGTTGCAGCCAAAGCCAAGATATTGTCGTAATTTTCCCGATCCATCGCCAAAATTAAGTCAAAATCTTGAAAATCAGTTTTCTGGAACTGGCGAGCATGACCGCGCAGTTTAATCCCTAATTTTTTAGCAGCCGCAGCACTCATGCGACGGTCAGGCGGGCTCCCAATGTGATAGCTGGAGGTACCAGCAGAATCGCAAATAATCTCATCGCTCAAGTCTGCCTGTTCGATGAGATGAGTCATAATATTTTCTGCCGATGGCGAGCGACAGATATTACCCAGGCAGACAAATAGTAGCTTGTAGGGCATAAATATCTTGTGTCCTTTGTCCTTAGTCATTTGTCATTTGTCCACAACTATTATGATTTAGGACTAATGACGAATGACTAACGACTAATGACTAAAATCCCGGCAGTTCTAGTCCACTGGTCAAATCTTCCATACGTTCCCGCATGGTAGCTGTGGACTTGTTGTAAGCATCTTTCATGGCTACTGTTACCAAATCGGACAGTACTTCTGCACCTTCTCCCAAAGCTTCTGGAGAAATTTCCACGCGCTTGGGTTCTTGGTTGCCACTGACAATTACCTTGATCAGACCACCGCCAGACTCTCCTTGAATCTCCATTTGCTCCAACTCTTCTTGGAGCCGCTTTGCGCCTTCTTGAACTTGCTGCGCTTTTTTGAAAGCTTCGGCCAGTTCTTTCATTTTTCCCAAGCCAAAGCCGAAACCCTGTCCTTTTCCTGTCATAATAAATAGTCCGCGTGTGCGTTCAATAACAAATCAAATTCAATTATAGATGCGGTAGGCAAATTGCCTATTTTTTTACTGATAATTAATGCTACGGATGACGATAAGGGGCTAGGGGCTAGTGATTAGGGATGATCCTGGCTCAAAAACCAGCAAAAAGCGTTGACTGCCGCAGAGCTTGACTAGCCTCTAGTCTGGATATCTCCCGATCAACAAGCTAATTGAAAGTCTCCGAGCATTTTGACTTCTGGCTCTAACCAAATTGACCACTGGTCTTGCACTTGGTGCTGAATATGACGGATCAGGGAGAAGATATCGCTAGCTTTTGCCCCACCACGGTTAACGATAAAATTAGCGTGGAGTTGTGCAACTTGCGCTCCCCCAATTTGGAAACCTTTTAACCCTGTTTGTTCAATTAACCAGCCAGCAGAGTAAGGTTTGGGATTGCGGAAGACGCTACCACAACTAGGGTAGTTGTAGGGTTGGGTGCTCAATCGGTGTTGTTTATGCTCCTTGGTGACAGCAATTACTTTTGCTGGGTCAGCACCAGGACGCAATTGGAAGGTTGCTTGAGTAACTATATGATCGCTACCTTGTAATAATGAAGTGCGGTAGGCATAACCTAACTGCTCTGGAGTCAAAGTTGCGATTGTGCCATCAGGTGACAATACCTGAGCGCTGATTAACATATCTGCAGTACAGCTATTGTGTGCCCCAGCATTCATGACCACTGCGCCGCCCACGGTTCCCGGGATACCAACCGCCCATTCTAGGCCTTCCCAACCTAAATCTGCGGCTTGCCATGCCAAGCTGGGAATTGATTCGCCCGCAGCGACAGTTAATTGCCCTGTTTGGGGGTCAAAGTGGCTATATCGCAAATGACGAGTGGCAATCACTAGTCCGGGTAAACCGCGATCGCTCACTAATAAATTAGAACCTGCACCCAGTATTGTCACTGGAATCTCATGTTCTTTTGCATACTTCATGCTTGCTTGCAGTGCTTCTACGTTGCGGGGGGCTACATACAATTCAGCAGCTCCACCCACTCTATAGGAAGTAAACGCTGACAAGGAAGCTTGGGATTTGATTGCACAATCAGTGTCAGGCAAGCAAATTACCTGATTTTTGACGGAATTAGCTGTTTCCTGTTTCTCTGAAGTTAAAGTAGAAACTGTGCAGACGCTGCCAGCTGCCTGGGAGATTGTCATCTTTCGGTCGATTGAGTAAAATTTTTACATTTTTCCGCCGTAACAATACGGCTGTACTATAAAATTTTGCGAAAAGAGTGCCGGGTCACAAGACACTTGTTTCCCAAATTAAACCTAGCCATTGTCAACAATTATGATGTGGCTGTTGCTGGTTCGCGCAGTGTCGCAATCACATCAGGAATTGTCTGATTTAAGTTTCCAGCACCGAGAAACAGCGCTAAATCCCCTGGACGCAAAGCCTTGAGTAGATATTCTTCTACTGCATTCAATGTAGGTTGATAGACAACCTGTGGATGCTGTTTCGCAATTGCTGCTGCCAACATTTCACCGCTGACTTGCCCTAAATTAGGTTCTCCAGCACTGTAAATATCAGTTAGCACTACCAAATCAGCATGAGTAAAGGATTCTGCAAATTCTGCTAAAAATGTTAATGTGCGACTATAGCGATGGGGTTGAAAAATCGCCACAACTCGTTGCCCAGGTCTTGCTTGCAGGCGGGCCGCTGCGAGAGTAGCACGAATTTCGCTGGGGTGATGAGCGTAGTCATCGATAAAGGTAATACCATCGACTTCACCGCGAAACTCAAAGCGCCGTCTTGCGCCTTCAAAGGTGGCAATACCTTTAGCAATTTCCCCAAATTCTAGTCCTACAAATCGACCGACAGCTACAGATGCTAGAGCGTTGCTGAGGTTGTGCCGACCGAGTAGTCGCAAATTCAACATTCCTAAAGCTTTGCCGCGTTCCCAAACTAAGGCAGTAGTACCATCAGCACGATAGTCAATGTTAGTGACAGTATAGTCAGCGTTGCTATCGGGGTGTAGGCTGTAGGTGATGGTTGGTTTTAGGCGATCGCGCACTGTTGCACAATCAATGCTACCTATTAAGGTTTGGCATCCTTGAGCAAACTCTTGGAAGATATTAACAACTTCTTCTAATGTTTCATAATGGTCGGGATGATCTAGTTCAATATTAGTAATCACACCAATTGCTGGAGCGTGTTTTACCAAAGAACCATCGGATTCATCTGCTTCTGCAACTAAATATCGGCTTTCTCCCAATCTGGCATTGCCTTCCCAAGCATTGACTTCGCCACCCACCAAAATAGTTGGATCTAAACCAGCTTGGAGCAGCATATAGCCAATCATACTGCTAGTTGTAGTTTTACCGTGGGTACCAGCCACAGCAATGCTGTGGTAATCAGCAATTAAAGCAGCTAGTACATCTGAACGATGTAATATTGGGCATCCCAATTCTAGTGCTGCTTTGTATTCTAAATTAGTGGTGTTAATTGCTGTTGAACAAATTACTTGCGGCAGTGTTGTGTTGTTACTGCTATTTGATTCTAAGCGTGAGTTTAATCCTACTCCTGAAGATACTAGAGGGCGAAAGAATTCGAGATTACTTGCCTCTTGTCTACTAAAAATATGTGTGCCGATAGATTCTAATTTTCTTGTTATATGGTTCGGGCGTAAATCTGAACCTGATACTGGTAATTGACGTTTAGCAAGAACGTATGCCAGAGCAGACATTCCAATACCGCCGATCCCAATGAAATGAAATGGTCTACCGCTAAAATCTACAGAATTATTACTCATTGATTACTCCTCTTACACCACACCACACCATAATCACAAATGACACGCGTATCATAACAGGAATTTGATTTTTACTGTAACTACTCCTGTATGTATTTAATTTTTGAGGTTTCGTAAATTTTTCCCCTCTGCTTTTTTTTGTTGAGAATGATTTTACCTTCGTTAGAGGTTTTTGTAATTTCTGAAGTTTATCTTATGATTATTCGGAAATTTTCCGCCACATCGGGAAAGAAATTCTTGTAATGAGAAATACATATTTTTCTTGTCCTTACTAGAATTGGCTACAATAGTACATTTTTGGTTAAGTCGCTTTTAAATGACATAAACCTTAGGCTTGAGTTGACTACAATAGTACATTGATAATGAAACTTTTCTGAAATTGAATAGAATTCCCAACTTAAGTGGATGCAGCAACTAGCAATTTTTGGTGGCACATTTGATCCTGTTCATTGGGGACACTTGCTCATAGCCGAAACAGCTTTGCATCAAGTCCCTGTCGAACAGATAATTTGGGTACCGTCACTAAATCCCCCCCATAAACAAGCGGTTGCGTTTCAGCATCGCTTAGAAATGCTCAAGCTAGCTACAAAAGACAACCCAGCTTTTACGGTTTCATTAATTGAAGTAAATACCCCTGAAACATCCTACGCTATCAACACCCTGATCGATTTAGCTGCTGATTATCCTAATACTCACTGGTACTGGATTGTAGGTTTGGATACCTTCCAAACCTTACCCCGTTGGCACCGTAGACATGAACTCACACAAATGTGTGATTGGTTGATTGCACCTAGACTCCTTGGTGGTGAGAATATAGCTCAAAGTGAGTTAATCTGCAAGCAAGTCGAACACCAACTAAGAAATCAGTCAATCCGCATTGACTGGCAACTATTGCATATACCTTTAGTAGGAGTTTCGTCAAGCCTCATTCGCCAATTAATTCGCGATCGCCAATCTATTAGATATTTAGTTGCAGAGCCGGTGCGAGTTTATATCGCGACTCACAACCTTTACACAAAATAAATCTGAATAAATTATGTGTTTTTTTCTGGATCTAACACTTTGTGGTTATAAATGCTCCCCCCCTTTGCGATATGATTGGGGTCAACGATATAAACTTATAGGCATAAATACAGAGGGCAAGACACTGTGATTAGAGTCGCAATCAACGGTTTCGGGCGAATTGGGCGCAACTTTGCACGCTGTTGGGTGGGTAGAAAGAATAGCAACATCGACCTTGTGGCTATCAATGACACATCCGACCCGAGAACTAACGCTCACCTGCTGAAGTATGACTCGATGTTAGGAAAGTTAAAGGATGTTGACATTTCAGCGGATGATAACTCTATCACCGTTAACGGTAAAACAATTAAATGTGTATCCGATCGCAATCCAGAAAACTTGCCCTGGAGGGATTGGGGAATTGACCTAATTATCGAAGCAACGGGTGTTTTCACCAGCAAAGAAGGAGCGCTCAAGCATGTCAATGCTGGAGCCAAAAAAGTTTTGATTACTGCTCCCGGCAAAAATGAAGATGGTACCTTTGTGATTGGTGTGAATCATCATGATTATGACCACAACAAACACCACATCATCAGTAATGCTAGCTGTACCACAAATTGCTTGGCTCCGATTGCCAAAGTTTTAAATGAAAAATTTGGCATCATCAAAGGTACGATGACTACCACTCACAGCTACACAGGTGACCAGCGCTTGCTAGACGCTTCTCACCGTGATGTCCGCCGTGCTAGGGCAGCAGCCATCAACATTGTACCAACCTCTACTGGTGCAGCAAAGGCAGTAGCACTAGTGATCCCAGACCTGAAAGGCAAGCTAAATGGTGTTGCCTTACGTGTACCTACCCCAAACGTCTCAATGGTAGATTTCGTAGTTCAGGTTGAGAAGCGTACTATTACTGAAGAAGTTAACCAAGCCCTCAAAGATGCTGCCGAAGGGTCACTCAAAGGGATTTTAGATTACAGTGAACTACAACTAGTTTCGTCTGATTACCAAGGTACTGATGCTTCTTCAATTGTTGATGCTAGCTTGACTCTGGTTATGGGTAATGACTTAGTAAAAGTCATGGCTTGGTACGATAACGAGTGGGGTTACAGCCAACGAGTTCTCGATTTGGCAGAACTAGTAGCTGAAAAATGGCAGTAATTTGTCATTAGTTATGAGTCATTGGTATTTCAAAAAATGACTAATAACTAAAAATGTTGAAATCCCTGATTCAGATTTAAAATTTGGTCAGGGATTTCTGTATTTTCATGGTGTAATACTACTTTTGTTCCTGATGTAATTGTGCCAATAATTGCTGCATCTTGGCCTATTTGTGCCACTAAGGCTGATGCAGCATCTGGTGGTAAACACAGCACTAATTCAAAATCTTCGCCGCCGTATAAGGCGTAATTTATAGCTTGTTCTGGAGTTAGCCAGTTAGCAAATGCTCGTGGTAAAGGAATTTGCTTGGCTTCCAGAATAGCGCCAACATGACTAGCACGGCAGATTTGTAAAACTGCATCAGCCAAACCATCGCTGCTGTCCATCCCCGCAACAGCAATTTGAGATTTGAGATTTGGGATTTTGGATTGGGAATTGAAGATATTCCAGAGGATGGGTAAGATATCTAATCGTGGCTGAGGACGCTGGTGTGCGGTGATTAAAGCCGCCTTGTCTGTATCTTTGAGGTTTTGTCCTATTTCCGGATTTAAGAGCATCTCTAAGCCTGCACGAGAGGCTCCATGTACACCTGTAATTGCGATCGCATCTCCTACTTTTGCAGTAGAGCGACGGATAATTTGATGAGGGTAGGCTTGACCAAAAGCGGTAATTGACAGAGTCGTCACAGGCGATCGCACAATATCACCACCAACAATTGGAGTATTGTACTTTTGCAGGCATTCTGTCATTCCCTGATACAAGCGCTCAACCCAACTGACACTTATATCCCCTGGAAGCGCTAATCCTACAGTGATCCCTAAGGGTGTTGCACCCATCGCTGCCAAATCTGATAAATTAGCCGCCGCCGCCCGCCAGCCAGCATCTTCTGGTGAAGTGGTGACATTACTAAAATGCACACCATCAACTAAGACATCTGTGGTCACCACCAAAGATTGTTCTGGTGTAGTGACAAGCACTGCTGCATCATCGCCAATAATCTCTTGAGGACAAAAGCGCTGCAATATGGCTAACAGCCCTTGTTCGCCAATATCTTTTACTTGCAAGGAAGGTGACTCATTGTTCACGGTGGGGTTGGGGATTGGGTACTGGGGACTGGGTACTGGGGACTGGGTAATGAGACACCAGGAGGAAGGGTAAAAATAACCTTTGACTTTTGACCCTTGACATCACGACAAAAGTTTTATCTATGCTGGTGTAAGCCAGAAAGAATGGCTAGTTACAGTTACGATAAGGATATTGTCTAGGAGTTAGTGGAGATGGTCGCTACACCAGTAACCAGTATCACTTTTGAAGAGTACTTAACCTATGATGATGGTACAGGTTTTCATTATGAACTGGTGGGTGGCAGGTTAGAACTAATGAATCCACCAACAATTCAACATTTCTTGATTGTGGATTTCTTGGATACTTTGTTGAAATCAGAAATCAAAAGGTTGAATTTGCCTTGGCTGTGTTTTCGGGAAAGCGGCGTGAGAACAGGTAGAAATAAATCTAGATTGACTGATTTATCTGTGGTGACGCTGGAGCAAGCAAAAGAATTGATGAATGTGTCATTAGTATTTCAGTCACCGCCATTGTTGATTGTAGAGGTAGTTAGTCCAGATTCAGTGAAACGAGACTATCGCTATAAACGCTCTGAATACGCTGCTTTGGAAGTACCAGAGTATTGGATTGTAGACCCCTTAATGGCGAAAATTACGGTTTTATTGCTGGAAGAAGGACTTTACGAAGAGACTGTATTTACTTGCTCTCAGCAGATTGTATCGCAGACTTTTCCCGAATTAGCAATTACAGTTGACCAAGTGTTGAGTTCGGGAAATCTTTCTTGAAGGCTAAAGTATGAAAGCTGAAGACTGAAATAGTATTACTTCAGACTTCATCCTTCAGACTTCATCCTTAATTCATGCGGCTGCTGGCTGCACTAAATTTTCTATGCCTTGAACAACAGTAGCAGATTCAATTTTGTCACCCGCCTTGAGTATGTCCAAAACATCTTTACCCTCAGTTAAATAACCAAAAACGGAGTAACGACCATCTAATAGGTTACGTCCGGCTGGGGTGAGTTCTGGTTCAAACAGGAAGAAGAAAAATTGTGAGGAAGCACCATTTACCTGAGTTTCCGGACGAGCCATGACTACTGCACCAAAAGAAGAAAATGGCAGAACAGGCATATCGAGGTAACGTCCGGCATCTTCGAGAGTGATGCCGTATGTGGGAGCTTTATCGCCTTGTACAAGGACTTCTAGAGGAATAGCACGATATTTACCAGTTTTGGGATCGATAAACCCTACTTCTTTTCCTGGGGGATCGCCAGTTTGCAAAAAGTAAGATTCTTCGGAACGGGTGAATTCTAAACCATTATAAAAACCACGTTGTACCAAATCCACAAAGTTACCAGCAGTTACAGGAGCGCTATAACCATCTACCACAACTGTAAGGTTGCCTTTATTGGTTTTGATATCCACAGTTGCTCTACCTTTGAGTTGAGGTAGGTTACTGTACTCCTGAGGAACTTCAAAAGGAAATTCCTTGACCATTGACTCTTCGAGAAGATTCACAATGCTTAGGAGGCGATCGCGTTCCGTTTGGATTTTTTCTTTATCTTTAACTTTGACTAATTCCTGCAAATTATTCACGCCAGATTGTAAATCCTTAATCCAAGCTTCGGCTTGGGGTTGGCGTTCTTCGGGAACGCTTGCTAGGATTTTGGAGGATTGATCGAGAGACCGTGATGCCTTGCTTAAGTCTTTGGAAATATTTCCCCACCGCCGATTTGCCCGCAGTTGGTTGGAGATATCTTCTAAACTGGCTTGCAGTTGCCGCACAGGTTCATTATCTATCGGGAGTGCATACCGCAACAGAGATCTGCCATCAGTGATTGCATTCCCAGCTGGTAGGGCGGCGCTACTGGAGGGAGTCCACGCAGCTGTACTTATGCCTAAAAATATTGTTACCAGCAGTATTGCCATGAGGCTGTTCTTCAGCCAGGATTTTAATAAGTTAAACATGGTATGGCTTAAATGCAGCATCAAATTGTTGACTGGACATAACCCATAAATTATCTTCCCACAGTATTAGGGACTACGGATTAGGGATTGGGGATTAGGGATTGGGGATTGGGGATTAGGGAAGATGAGGGAGCAGAGGAAGCAGGAGTGCAGGGGAGAATAGCCATTACCCATTACTCATTACTCATTACCCATTACTCATTACCCATTACCCATTACCCAATTCCCATGACTAATAACCAATGACGACCCTAGAGGGGTACAATAAATGCCGATTGTCTTCCAAAATTTGAAAGCTTCATGATCTCCAGTAACGACTTTCGACCCGGTGTCTCAATTGTTTTAGATGGGTCTGTATGGCGGGTAATTGATTTCCTCCACGTTAAGCCAGGTAAAGGTTCGGCGTTTGTGCGGACAACGTTGAAAAATGTCCAGAGTGGCAAAGTTCTAGAAAGAACTTTCCGTGCGGGGGAAACTGTACCGCAAGCAACTCTAGAAAAAGTCACAATGCAACATACCTATAAAGAAGGTGATGAATTCGTCTTTATGGATATGGAAAGCTACGAAGAAGGCAGATTAACCGCAACGCAAATTGGCGATCGCGTAAAATACCTCAAAGAAGGTATGGAAGTTAACGTCATTCGTTGGGGTGAGCAAGTCCTAGAAGTGGAACTGCCTAATTCTGTGGTTTTAGAAATTGTGCAAACAGACCCAGGCGTGAAAGGTGACACTGCTACAGGTGGTACAAAGCCCGCAACTTTAGAAACTGGTGCAACTATCATGGTTCCCTTGTTTATTGCTCAAGGTGAACGCATCAAGATAGATACCCGTGATGATAAATATTTAGGCAGGGAATAATTATTATCTCTTTTGAGAGTAATCCCGATTTCAATCCCTATTTTAGGGATTAAATCCCTGCCACACTTAACATTATTCTTTACGTACAGGTCGAGGTAATAAAAACTGTGCCATTGGACTTTAATGAAATTCGCCAACTGCTAGCAACTATTGCACAAACAGATATTGCCGAAGTCACGCTCAAAAGCGAAGACTTTGAGCTGACAGTGCGTAAAGCTGTAAGTTTTAGCAATCAAATGGTGTCAGTCAGCCAAGCAGCTTCAGGCGGTGTGGTTGGTTTGGGATTAACATCAGTTGCTGCACCCCAGGCTGTATCGACAGTGGAGACGGCTACAAATCGCGTCTTGGATAATAATGCCACTGGTTCTGGTGTGCAGTTGTCTGGCAATTCTCCCTCAGCAATTGATAAAAGATTAGTGGAAGTTCCTTCGCCAATGGTAGGAACATTTTACCGTGCGCCTGCCCCAGGTGAAGCCCCATTTGTGGAAGTGGGCGATCGCGTCCGCAGTGGTCAAACAGTCTGCATCATCGAAGCCATGAAGCTGATGAACGAAATTGAGGCTGAAGTATCCGGTCAGGTCATGGAAATTTTGGTGCAAAATGGCGAACCTGTAGAATATGGCCAACCTTTGATGAGAATTAACCCTGATTAAGTATTAATCTATATTATGACGCAAGTCATTTTTCTCTCATTTTCAGTCCTTGCGGGTTAATCCTGATGAAACAAGTGTTGCCTATACCACCAGAAGTGATGCAACAAGTAGCGGAATACTTCAGTCTGTTAAGTGAACCGATGCGCCTTCGGCTGTTGCACTTACTACGGGATGAAGAAAAATGCGTGCAAGAGTTGGTAGAGGCAACACAGACTTCGCAGGCGAACGTCTCAAAACACCTGAAGGTAATGTGGCAAGCAGGTATTCTTAGCCGCCGCAGTGAAGGAACTTGCGCCTACTACCGGGTGGAAGACGAAATGATTTTTGAATTATGTAATCGGGTTTGCGATCGTCTAGCTACTAGGTTAGAACAGCAAGCCCATAATTTTCGTTTATTGAATGGTAAGCGTTAAGTCAGTAGTTTGTCATTTGTCATTTGTCCTCTCTTACAAAGTTCTGTTCGTCGGAGACGTTGGCGTTCGCGAAGCGTCTCCCCTTGGGAGAAGCCATCGCCGGAAACCGGCGCTCCGACTTTGCGCTTTGTTATTTGTCCAATGACTAATGACTAATGACAACTGACATTAAAGTGGATAATTATTTTTAAATTGGTCACGTGTGAGTGGCTGTTGTAACTCTACGCCTTCGCCACCTAGCACATCCAACTCTTTGCCATTGACTTCAATGTAAACCTTGGCGTTGGGATTTGCCGTGGTTGCAGTGTAGACTACTTGTCCTACACGCCCCATCATCGAGCTGCTACCACCACCACTGGTAAATTCTTCAGATAAATTAACATGAACTTCGTCATTGTTAACTTTCATACCTAGTAATTTGGTACCTTTGGGAATTGTGGTAGATTCTGCTCCTTCGGTTGGGCCTGCTAATAAGTTTTGCATAGCCTTTTCTACAACTTGGTTAGGTTGAGTAGCAGCTATTTTGACTGGTTGGGGAGCTAATTCTAAATTTTTGCCATTGTCTTTCAGCCAATAGACATTAGCACTTTGCTCTTGACCAGGCTGTACAGTTGAGTTCTTTCCTGGCTGGGTTAATGATTGTGAAGCTGGGGAAGGTGTGGGCGGATTTTGGGAGTGTAAAGTAAGCCAAGCAACGCCGCCACTGACTGCTACCACTGCTGCGGACACAGCAGCTATTACACCGGAAGAATTACGATTAGATTGGTCTTTCATATTCAAAACCTGCTTGACTGAGGGCTGAGATGGTTTGTGTGGGAAGAGCAGCCTGATTAAAGTCGGTACTTAATTGGGGAGTTTCCAAACACTTAGAGTATGGCTATTTATATCAACAATGTCGCCATGTCTCTTTCCGCAGTAACTACCTTAATTTTAGATTCGTAGTTTTATTACGTCACCTATCTGGGGGTTGGGGACTGGGAATTTTAGATTTTAGATTTTAGATTTTGGATTTTAGATGAAACCCAATCCAAAATCGTAAATCCAAAATCCAAAATTGCATTCCCAGTCCCTAGCTTATAGCCTCGGTAATCCACTGTTTGATTGTACCGATCACTTCGTTAATGTCAATTTCTTGAGATTTACGAGTAGCTCTTTCGACAACTTCTACTTTGCCGTTAGCGATCGCTCTGCCTGTGACTATTCTGTAAGGTATACCGATTAAATCGGCATCTTTGAATTTTACTCCTGCCCGTTCATCGCGGTCATCGAGTAAGGTTTCAATTCCGGCTTGATTTAGTTCTTTGTAGAGTTTTTCGGCGATTTCTATTTGTTGAGCATCTTTAATGTTAGGAATTGTGACAATTGCATGATAGGGTGCGATCGCTACTGGCCAAATAATTCCATCTTTATCGTAGGATTGCTCGACGGCTGATTGTGCTAATCGTGATACACCTACGCCATAACAACCCATCACTAAAGGTTTTTCTTCCCCTTGTTCGTTGGTATAAGTTGCACCCATCGCTACAGAGTACTTTGTACCTAATTGGAAGATGTGTCCTACCTCAATTCCTCTAGCACTTTGTAGGGTTTGCTCAGGGTTATGGAGAGCGCGATCGCCTGGTCTGGCTTTACGAATATCTACTACTAATTCTGGTAATTTAAATTGCTCACCCCAATTTGCGCCAACTACGTGATAACCACTCTCGTTGGCTCCTGTCACAAAGTTTTTTAAATCAACGGCTGTTTTATCGACAAAGCGTAAAAACTGGGAATTTAATTGTTGATTACCCTGAATATAATCATCAGCAATATCAGGAGCAATATAGCCTAAAGGCAGAGATTTTGCTGCCCATGTTTGTTGGGTTTCAGCACTGGGGACAGTTAAAGCAATAATAGTTTTGGCATCATAATTAGCAGCTAACTTAGTTAATTCATTTTGCAATTTCACTTCGTTAACTTCTTGATCGCCTCTAATACTGACTAAAACTAAAACTGTTTTGCCATTGTCATAAACTGTTTGGTAAAGAACATTCTTTACTACTTGAGTAGGAGAACATTTGAGGAATTTACAAACTGTGTCAATCGTATCTGTTCCCGGTGTCTCGCGTTTCTCATAGGCTGTAAACTGTGAGGTGACAGCATCAGCGCTTAATGAAACAGCTTTTTCCACATTGGCGGCGTATTTACCATCTTCGGTGTAGAGAACTTCATCTTCTCCCGCATCCGCCAGCACCATAAATTCTGTAGAACCAGAACCACCAATTGCGCCAGAGTCAGCTTCCACTGCACGGAAAGCTAAACCAGAACGCCGCAGCATATTGCTGTAAGCCTGGTACATATCTTGGTAAGTAGCTTTGAGGCTTTCTTCATCGACATGGAAAGAATAGCCGTCCTTCATGATAAATTCCCGTCCGCGCATCAAACCAAAGCGGGGACGAATTTCATCGCGGAATTTGGTTTGAATTTGGTAGAGATGCAGGGGTAGCTGACGGTAAGAGCGAATCATATCACGCGCGATCGTCGTGATTACTTCTTCATGGGTGGGGCCTAATCCCAATTGTTGCTCTCGACGGTCGATGAGGGAAAACATAATACCCTCAGCTTTGGTATAAGTATCCCAGCGTCCCGATTCTTTCCACAACTCAGCAGGTTGTAATTGTGGTAACAAACATTCTTGCGCGCCTGTGGCGTTCATTTCTTCGCGCACAATCTGGGAAACCTTTTGCAATACCCGCCACATCAGTGGTAAATAAGCATAAACTCCGCTACCGATGCGACGAATATAACCTGCACGTAGTAATAATTTATGACTGGGAATTTCCGCATCAGCTGGATCATCCCGCAGTGTAACGAATAACATTTGTGACAGTCGCATCGTTTATTCCCTTTCCCAAAACACTTAATGAATTATGAAGGATGAAGTATGAAGTATGAAATATAAAGCTGCAATTACTACAATTTGTTCACTCACTCCATTAGGTATGAAGTATAAAGTATCAAGTTTCATGCTTTATCTTTGTGAGTGCTGAGTTGGCGAGACGTGATTAATCAGGAGAGACGCGATGAATCAGGAGAGACGCGATGAATCGCGTCTGTACAAGAGTCAAAATCCCAATCCCCATTACCCCTTATCCCCAGAGGGGGCCCCGAGTTCCCCAGTCCCCAGTCCCCCATATTTAGGAGAAAAATATCTTGACTACCGGAATTTACCAAGCACAACCACCTTTAGAATTTATCCCGCCGAAACTCAACCCTTTACTTTTGCAAGCGGCGCATCTGTTATTACCCAGCATAATTAGCTGGAAAACAGCGATTACCCACATTGAAGCAGACAACGTAGAAATCTTAGCGGATCTCTATCGTCAGTTTCAGGAAGGTAAGATTCGGTTTTTGTTAGCATTTCGCCATCCAAAAACAGAAGATCCTCTTTGTTTAGGCTATTTGCTGTCGCAACTTGTGCCAAAAGTAGCACGAGCAAAAGACATAAAAATCCAAAATCCAATTCATGCTCATTTTATCTACGATCGCGGTATTCCTCTGTGGGCAGGTGAACACATTGGCTGGCTGGCTTCTCATTTAGGCGGTACTCCCATCCAACGCGGTAAAGCCGACTGGAATGGCTTACGTTCGGCGCGGGATTTATTCGCCAATGGCAAATTACCAATGGCGGCTGCGCCAGAAGGAGCAACAAATGGTTTATCAGAGATTATGAGTCCCTTAGAACCAGGTATTGCTCAATTAGGCTTTTGGTGTGCTGAAGATTTGCACAAAGCTGGACGCTCTGAGCAGGTTTACATTGTACCAGTTGGGCTGAAATATAGTTACGTTTCTGCCCCTTGGAATGCGATCGCACAACTTCTCAGCGAATTAGAAGCCGCTAGCGGTTTACCGATAAATCCCTCAGAAAATGGCAATAGTGCCACAATTGAGTCCCTTTATCCCCGCCTGTTGACATTGGCAGAACATTTATTAACGCTGATGGAAGACTTTTATAAGCGCTTTTATCACCAAAAGCTTCCAGAAGCAATGGTTGCATCTCATGAGGGAGGCGATCGCAATGAAGCCTTAAAAGCTAGGTTAGAAGCATTGATGCATGTAGCGTTACAAATATCAGAACAGTATTTTGACTTACAGCCTAAAGGTGCTTGGAATGATCGTTGTCGCCGCTTAGAGCAAGCTGGCTGGAATTATATCTTTAGAGAAGACTTTAAAGATTTGAAATCATTATCTCCCATAGAACGCGCCTTAGGCGATCGCGTTGCCGAAGAAGCAAATCGCAGAATGTGGCACATGCGATTAGTTGAGAGTTTTGTGGCTGTTTCTGGTAGCTATGTCAAAGATAAACCCTCAGTAGAAAGGTTTGCTGAAACCACCTTATTGTTAAGAGATATGGTGAAGAAAATTCAAGGTAATAATGACCCCTTGCGTCGTCCACAATTGGGTAAACAAAAAGTCAAAATTACGATAGGTGAACCCATATCTATTTCTGAGCGATACCCAGCTTATAAAGCTAATCGTGTAGGTGCAAAGCAAGCTGTCACAGACTTTACCAATGATTTACAAAAAGCAATGGAAAGTTTGATTGCCAAGGAAGGATAAGGATAAACTACATCATTACATTCTAAAAATTGTCCATATAAACTCAGAGTGAAAACCGACAGCATTTTTTATCGACTCTTTCAAGAGGTTCCCAGTATTTTCTTTGAACTGATTGGTAACCCACCTGAGACTGCTAATATCTATCAATTTTCTTCAGTTGAAATCAAGCAAACAGCTTTTAGAATTGATGGTGTATTTCTTCCTACTCAAGATACAAACAATCCCATTTATTTTGTCGAAGTCCAATTCCAACCAGACGCAGATATTTACTCGCGTCTAATTTCCGAAATCTTTCTATATTTGCGGCAGAATAAACCTCAACATACTTGGCGAGGAGTAATGATTTATGCCAGTAGGAGTATTGATATAGGAGATATCAAAGATTGTCACGAATTCTTTACCAGTCAGCGTGTAACAAGAATTTATCTCGATGAATTGGGTGATGTAGCCTCACTACCCATCGGTATTGCTACGATAAAATTAATCATTGAGAATGAAGATATAGCAATTACCACTGCCAGAGAGTTAATCAACCGCACCAAGCAAGCTGTAGGTTTACAATTGCCACAGCAGCAGTTATTAGAATTAATAGAAACAATCTTGGTTTATAAATTTCCGCAAATGAGTAGAGAGGAGATAGAAGCAATGTTTGGCTTAAATGAGTTGAAACAAACGCGAGTTTATCAAGAAGCTATAGAAGAGGGAGAACAAGCTGGTAAACGTAAAGCCAAATTAGAAGCTGTACCTAGACTTTTAGCATTAGGGTTAACTGTTGAACAAATAGCACAGGCGTTAGACTTAGATGTTGCACAAGTTCAGCAAATAGCACAGCAAACACTACCTGAAAATTGATAAAGCATCACATTTTCTTGTGAATTTTCGGCATATTAAGGCATGGGTAGGTAATTATAAAATGGCAAGAGAAACAATTACGCTGCAAATTCCAGAAATACTATATCAGCGCTTACTTAATACTGCTCACGCACAACGTCGTCCAATTGAAGAAGTAATTGTTCATGCATTACAGGTGGGTAGTCCGCCAGAATGGAATGATGTACCAGAAGAATTTCAAGCTGACCTAGCAGCCTTAGATAAACTAGATGACAATAGCTTGTGGCAAATTGTCCGCAATTTTAAAACAGCAGATGAAATGGAGCGATACAACTATCTGTTGGAGCGTAACTCTAGTGGTAACATTACAGAGGCAGAGCAGTTAGAACTAATAGAACTGCGTCACAAAGCTGACAGTTTTATGCTTTGTAAAGCCCAAGCTTCTGTGTTACTCCGTTGGCGAGGACATCATGTCCCAACTCCGTAAATTGTTGTGTCTAAATATATTCCTGAAAGCTTACGAAATCAAATATCTATTAGTGATAAAAGACGTTGCTGTTATTGCTTAACAAGTGAAGCTAATAGTGGTATTCCGATGACTCACGACCATATTCACCCGCGCTCAAGAGGTGGAGAAACTACTTTTGAAAATTTATGTTTAGCTTGTCGTTCTTGTAATGAATTTAAAGCTGATTTAACCGAAGCTATAGACCCTGTTACTGGAGAAATAACACCTCTATTTAATCCACGTATACAGATATGGTCTGACCATTTTAATTGGAGTTCTGATGCAACGAGAGTTGAGGGTTTAACTAACATTGGTCGGGCTACAATTATTTGCTTGCGAATGAATAATCCAGTAATAGTTGCTGCGCGAAGACGTTGGACAACTAGCGGTTGGCATCCTCCTGATGATTAGTCGTATAGATAAAATTCATTTTTTAACTTATTATTAACTATCAAATATCTGAATAAATTTTCACTAAAAACATAGTTTAATGATGAACAAAATTACTATATATAACCTTGATGATGACATGAAATATCGTCTGCAAAAACGAGCCGAACAACATAGACGTTCTCCGGAAGAGGAAGCTAGAGAAATTCTTGTTCTTGCTCTTACAGAAAATCAGGAAATTCCGTTAAACATAGTTACTAAAATAGAGCAGCGATTTGCTAATTTAGGAGATTTTGAATTACCTGAAATTCCTAGAGAACCTATCCGAAGTGTATCAATATTTGAAGAATGATTATTCTTGATACAAACTATGAGTTTCCTCTATTACTTTCTACCAATGCTTATTATACTGTAAGTTGTGCTGTTGTATTAACCAGGAAATACTTTGGATAATTCCAAGACTAAATCAGTGAAACTTGGTAAATTAACTGACTCATTAGGCAAAAATATTAGCTTGCGGCGATAACCAAATTTACCTTGTGCAGTTTGATAAGGTTCGCTATAGAATTCTAAATAATTATCTACTAAATTAAATATCCAATAATCGATAATACCTGCTTCTGCATAAAGGGGTAACTTTACTTCTTGGTCGTATTTTAAAGAAGAATCAGCAATCTCTATTAAAAGTAAAATATCTGATGGATTGGGATAATTTGCTAAATAGTCGTCAGCACGATTTCGTACAATCACTAAATCGGGTTCTGGTTCGCTGTTGTCAGCAATAGTAATTGGATCTTGGGTTCTAATAGTTCCTTGTTCTTTGACAAGTTGGAATAACTCTCTAGATAAGCGGGTAAGACATACAGAATGTGGTTTACCTTTTGCTGCCATATTAATGATTTCACCTTTAATTAGCTCAACTCGTTCACCTTCCTTAAAAAAGCCGAGTTCTGCTAGGCGATGATATTCAGCTAGGGTAAAGCGTTTAGCTGTGCTGAGGCTCATAACATATTCAGGAATGCAGAGTTATTTGCATCTTATACCAAATCAAATAATGTTTGCGACAATCAATATATTCTAGAGGGCAAGGCACTGCCCATTGGTGTCAACTTAAGCTAAAAGCTATATAGGGCAGGCGTTGTACAAATACCTCGCGCCCTCATCCCCTAACCCCTTCTCCCGCAGGAGAAGGGGAACTAAATCTCTTGCTCCCCTCACCTTGTGGGAAAGGGGCTGGGGGTGAGGGCGAAACCTTGCAACCAAGAGAGTTTCACGTTAAGTTGACACCACTGGGCACTGCCTTGCCCCTACAATCTTTCGCATTGTTTTTTCAAATTAGTATTACACTCTTATATGGGAAATAGGCGGACTGGGAGTCTACCCTTTCCACCTGTAAAATTTCATTACTCGATATGTTTGTAAATTAAGTTAAGTGATTCTCCAAGAGAGATGCGATCGCTTCTGGATGAAGTTTCTTGTATTGCTTTTTACCAATGCGGACTACGCAGTTAGGCGCGCTGCTACAGCGTTTTTGACAGCCTGTGTGTTCAATTGTGACTTTGTCGATTAAACCGCGATCGCACAAAGTTTTTTCTAATTCTGATACTAAACCTTTACCACCCCGCTTCATACAGCCAGATTTCTGGCAAACCATGATTTTGGCTTTGGTTGGAGATGGGAGATTTTCGATTGGGCAAACACCAGTTGATTTTACCCGAAATGCTTTGAATTTTATTTTCCCGGTGCGTTGATTTAATTGGCTAATACCATCAACGCGAATTTGTTCGCCAGGGATTAAAGAGGAACGTAAAGCACTGCGTAAATCTTTAGGAACTTTTACTTGCAAATTCCCGGCGGGAATTGCTAAACGCAAGTATTTAAATTTTACTTCATCACCAACAAAACCCAGGAATCTACCTTCAAGGTTTAATTCCGATAATGTTTGATATTTTTCACCCATGTTCAGCAACTCACAATTCAAAATTAAACGTAGTTCAAACTGAATCTAACCGGGTGCTATCATGTCCAATCAAATGCTTATATCATGTCCGAAAAATTAACAATAATATAAACTTTTTGCGTTGCTGCAAAGGTCTAAATTATGTATATTTAAATGTACATGATATTCGCTAATTCTTGATTATCAACGCCAAATGAAAAATAGCCAGGACTTACGCAACTGGTATACCAATCTTCTGGTTTAAGAGTCAAGAGTCAAGAGTCAAGAGTCAAAAATTTAGGTTTTTTGGACTTTTGACCATTGACCCTGGACAGCCTAAACGAAAAAAAATGTGACACTTGCGTAATTCCTAATGAAAATCAAGTAATTAGTAGGACATGATATTAAGAGATAGATGCTTCCCCAATTACTATCTCCCCGATGATTTATTTTAGGCAAGTCGTCTAGCTTCTACTGTTAGAGGTAAACTCTTTTCGTCTGGCATATCGCGAAATTCTAATTCCCAACCATTAGCTAAAGTGAGAATCTTCCCCTCTGCACCGTCTGTTTGTTTGACTACTACTTCTTCTAAATCTTTTTTAGCGACGTAGACAACCAAATGACCAGCATCATTCACCCGTAGCATTACTTTCATTAATTTCCTCGACAGATTCTAGTTCTTTTTTGAGACAACCGATGACGAACCCTTTCTCTAAGAAATGCACGGCGTAGATATACGATCTCTGCAAATATGTGCCGATACTCGCGACGTAGCCGACTTCTCCTTTTTTAGCTAAAACTACCCCAATTTCTTGACCGGGAAATGTACCATCGTTTTTGATCAGCTTACGCAATCTGACTTTTTGGCCGATTTCAAAAGCAGGTGGTGCGTCAAGTTCAATTTCATCGGGTGGCATGAGAATACCTCTGTTCTCTAGCTAAATTCAACACTTCTTCTGTAGTTAAACTACGTTTTTTCTGGATTGATTGTTGGCGTACTGCATCTAAAACAGTTTGGGTTTCTTGTGAGTTGAGAAAGATACCATGCTGTTCTAAAATGCTAGATATTAAATGCCGACCAGAATGTTTACCAGCTACTAAACGGCGTTCCCAACCTACTTCTTCCGGTGCAAATGGTTCGTAGGTATCGGGGTTTTGCAATACGCCATGAGCATGGATTCCAGATTCATGCACGAAAGTATTTTCGCCAACAATTGCTTTCCAAGGTGGAACACTGCTACCGGATGCAGATGCAACTAGTTGAGATAGTTCTAATAATCTGGGAGTGTCAATCCCTAAATCATGGCCGTAAATACGTTTAACAGCCATCACAACTTCTTCTAATGCGGCGTTTCCTGCTCTTTCACCCAAGCCGTTGACGGTGGTATTAACTGAAGATGCTCCAGCTTTAATCCCAGCCAGTGCGTTGGCTGTAGCTAAACCAAAATCATTGTGGGTGTGAATTTCTAGCGGAATCATCAAAGCTGAGGCTAGCCGCTTCACTTTATTATAAGTAGTAAATGGGTCAAGAACTCCGACAGTGTCACAAAAGCGAAACCGCGATGCACCCCATTCTTGAGCATAAAGCGCTACGTCTAAAAGGAAGTTATCATCAGCTCTAGAAGAATCTTCGCCACCGACTGCTACCCAAAGACCATTATCAACAGCAAAGCTAATACAATCTTTAAGTTTTTGCAGACTTACCCGCCACTGTCCATGAAATTTAGCGGCAATTTGAATACCAGAAACAGGAATAGCGATATGTACTCGCTGTAAACCGCAAACTAGAGAAGCTTTTAAATCTGACATTACAGCGCGGTTCCAGCCAAGTAGTTTAGCTTGTAAACCCAAGTGAGAAATAGCTGAAATTGCGCGTGTTTCTTCCTCACCCATTGCCGGAATACCGACTTCTAACTCATGAACACCGATGGCATCTAGAAACTTAGCGATCGCAACTTTTTCTTCTAAGTTAAAAGCAACACCTGCTGCTTGTTCGCCATCACGTAGTGTAGTGTCATTAATTTGGAGTTGATTCATCTCAAACATTTTCAATCATCTCACTATGGGAATTACTCTTAATATTGTTTCTTGATTGCTAGCCTGGTTCTCTGCAATCGCTAGTAATGGTAAATGCCGATAGAATTTCTAATGGATGAACGGTAAATGCTGAAGAATCTTATAGACACGATTCATGACTCTTCATTATGTGGCAATCCCCTTGACATATCTGTATGACAGCGAACCAAAATTTAGTATCATTTACAAATTGTTTTTACCATTGAAAGTCAGTAGTTTTCCAAGTAGCAATAAGTATGATTTTCCAGAGTTGATGATAGGTAAAGAAGCAGAGAAAGCAGAGGGATCAGAGGAGCAGAGGAGAGAAACAAATAAGACCAATGACAAATAACAAATGACAAATGACAAATAACCAATGACAAATGACTAATGACAATTAAATTTGCTCATCTAACCAATCAAAGATGCGCTCAAGCTGTTCTAAATTCACTAAACCGTACTGCCACAGCAGCATAGGTAACGGGCCGTTATCGAATTCGCGGTGTCTTAACGCCACAGAAATATCTGCTGTGGACAGTTCCAAGTCATGATGCAAAAAATTCAAAAATTCTATATCGCTGTTACGGACAACCATAATCGGACTTTTAATTTCTAGATGGCGGTATGAATTAAAAATGTGAAATTCCTAGCTTTACTTGGTAACTTCACATCTTTAATTGCCAAGATATATCAAGAAAATTTCAGGTGTAGTAGCTGGGAGGAAACCCACATGAAGCGTTACCCCATCAGTCTGCAATAAAATTTCCTAATGAACAGTAACTTCTACATCCAAATCTTTAGCGATCCGCTATAAATTGTGAGATTTTACGGAAATTATGACCTTTCTCATTTGTCATTTCCCACAAATGATTCGGAAGTACTATATGAGTTAATTACGCATACTTGCAAAGATTCTCAATTATCTTGGCGTATTCAATTTTAGATTTTGGATTTTGGATTTTGGATTGATTACAAACCTTAATCCATGACTGCTGGGGATACGTGATTTGGGAATCGCAAGGATTGGTATTCTACCGACTCCTCAAAACTCAGCGAGAAGTCGGAGCGGCGGCTTCCGCCGATCTGAACTTCGGTGACTCAGCACTCAGAACTCATAATTCAGCACTATCAGGCCAGCAACGTTCTAACCAATCTACTAATTCTTGGCGAGAAGCGAGAAATTGCATGACGGTGCTACGGATGAGTAGTGCTTCTCGCCGATTGTTGACTTGCACCCTTAAAGAACCATCTGCTAAACAGGAACAGTCAATCATTAAGTCTTGCAAGCGTTGATAGATCAGCCAGCGATCGCTTAGGGGAATGTGCAGTATTTGTTCGCCTGGGAAATTATAACTACTAGATGGCAACATTGTCGTTTGTCCTTTGTCATTTGTCATTGGTTATTTGTGATTGACTGTTGACGGTTGACTGTTGACGGTTGACTGGTGAGTGTTTGCTTTGAATTCTTGCAGTTGTTGTTCTAGTTGCTCGATGCGCGAAAGTAGCGATCGCATAACGCTGGCTTCGACATCGGGTAGCTTACCATGTTCTAGGGGTTCGCCTTGCTTGCGAGAAATAATCCGGCCAGGAATCCCGACTACAGTGGAATCGCAAGGGACATCGCGCAAGACAACTGAACCTGCGCCAACCCGGACGCGATCGCCAATTTGAATATTACCTAAAACTTTTGCACCTGCACCTACTACAACGTGTTCGCCGACTGTAGGATGGCGCTTACCGCTTTCTTTACCTGTACCGCCTAGGGTAACGCCTTGATAAATTAGCGTATAGTCGCCGACAATCGCAGTTTCGCCAATGACGACACCCATACCGTGGTCGATAAACACACCTTTGCCAATCTGTGCGCCAGGATGAATTTCAATACCCGTTAAAAATCTTCCCAGATGGGAAATGAACCGGGGAATAAATACCACCTTGCGACGATGTAACCAGTGAGCAAGACGATGCAAACAGATAGCGTGCAACCCAGGGTAGCAGAAGACTACCTCTAGCCAATTACGCGCTGCGGGATCGCGCTCAAAAATGATACAAAAATCACTCAACAATGGCTCAAGAAAATCGCCAGAGAGTAGATTTTTCAGCAAAGAGTTATTTGCAGAATCCGGTTTAGTAGCATTTTTAGGATTTCTGATACTATTTAATGTCTGTTGCATCGGTACTATCTGGTTCAAAGAGCCTTGTGCTATTTTTCTGCTTATATCAGGTTGCGATCAAGGGGACAGTTTATCCGATGTCTATTGAAATTATTGGATTGATTAATGTTGTACTCACAACCCATAACCCCCATTGCAACTATATTGCAAATTGATGTTGGGGTAGGGGTACTGGCTTTTTATATTAGGGGTACTAGTATTAATCGGGTAGGGGGTTAAGAATTTTTGTACTCGCCACAAAACCCTTTATGCGTAACACTTCGCAACGCTTTATCTAACTTATTTTGCAATATATTAAGTTGTACTCAAAAGTTGTTAAATATGAGGTAAATGGGACAACAAATGTGATATCTGTATACCCAGTTACGTTTCTTATTTTATTCTTTTGGTAGGTAAAAAACCTAATTTCTTAATTTTCTTTTAGTAATTGCTGTCTGTAAATCTCTATACTTTTGCAATTAATGCATATTTGCATCTAATACACAGTAAGGGCATAGCCTAGAGCAGAAATCTGTTTCACTGAAAGCTTTTGGATGCCGTACCCCCAGCATTGCGGTATTTTTTTAATTGTAAATTCCTAAGCGATCGCACTTATCGCCACAATTAACTCACCCCTTGATTGCTTAATGAGCAAAATAACCTCGCTGACGAACAAAATAACCTCGTTCACGAGCAAAATAACCTCGCTGACGAGCAAAATAACCTCGTTCACGAGCAAAATAACCTCGTTCACGAGCAAAATAACCTCGTTCACGAGCAAAATAACCTCGCTGACGAGCAAAATAACCTCGTTCACGAGCAAAATAACCTCGTTCACGAGCAAAATAACCTCGTTCACGAGCAAAAAAGCCTCATTACAGCATTATTTACCCATGTAAACCACAATCGCGCCTTCTTCTTTGCGCCTTAGCGCCTTAGCGTGAGATAAAAAAATCCAGTTGTTCAACTAGACAATCGCTGTAATGAGGACTTATTACTTACGAATCAGACGCAACTTTAGCCGATTTGCTTTTAATAGCCTTAAAGCGTTCGCCTAATTGTTCAGCCACAGTTTTTAAACCAGGAGTTTTTTTTGCTGCTGTTTTTACATAGTCATAAACCGTCAAACTACTGGTCATAGCTTCACTACCAACCGCCAGTAGAGTATCATCTACTTGTTCATTGAGTTGGCGTATGGAAGTTAAAAGTTCAGTAAGCGCAGTAGCTAATTGATAATCCCGAACAAGTTCCTCAACATCAAAACTAGCTGGGAGAATATCACGATTTGACTGAGCAGCAGTAACGCTATTATTGACAAACGCCAGACTTTTATCACCCATTTTTAATAATCTACGTCTTTCCTCATTACTGAGAGTGACTAAAAACGGTAGCTTTTGTTGGATAGTCTGTAGCGAAGCTTTAATTTCTTGGATATCTTGTGGTGACAGAGAGCCTGTGATATTTTGGTAGACCATCGTATAATTACCAGGATAATTCTATGTTTTAGTAGCAATAGTTGCTAAGTATAGAATGCCCAGTCAAGAATGCGATCGCACAACATTCTACCAATTTGAAAAAAGAATGCGACAGTTCGTAGGGTCTGTTGTCGCGTAGCGCAACGCACCGACGCAGCTACAAATAATAAAGCAATTTTTAGCACAAAATTACTTTACTTATTTATCCGTTTTAATGCAGACGGCGAAGGATAAGTAGTTAAACAAAATTAATTACACAATGTCATTGCGAATGGAGCGGAGCGGAATGAAGCAATCGCAAGGGTTGAGATTGCTTCGCTGCGCTCGCAATGACTGTAATTAATTTTGCGTGGTTACTTATTGTCCAGCTGCTATCAAAGCTTGACGTTCCAGAATCCTTTCATCACCGTTAAAATCTAGAATCCGTGCTGTCACTTCGCCAATATCTGTAATTGGTTGAATCACCGCTTCATTAAGCTGAAAATGCTCACCCCAAAAGTCTCGACGTGGGTTGAAAAACCGCACAAGTTCCCCAGTTTGCCAATTAATTGAACCCAAATCGCTACCTTTTTGCAGATTACAGAAAATACAGGCATAACAGAGATTATCTGCTGTAGTTGAACCGCCATGTTTCACGCTGATTATATGGTCAACTTGACAACCAGAGGATCTATTGACTTCAGAGATAAGACAATACTCGCACATATAATCAGCGCGATTAGTAACCAAACGCCGCAACTCTAAACTAATGTAAGAACTAGACACTTTGAAGAATTACTCCGCACTGAGATACTGATGAGCCTTTGCTTTCGCTAGCGTCATAATATGCTCTAATGTCAGAAAATGATTTAACTCTCTCTTGTCCTCTTGTGTTAATTCTCCCGTTTTATGTCGGTAAATAAGTTCTTCTAAACGCCCTTTTGCTAAATCTGAAAGTTGAAAATTAACAACACTTTGGGGAGTAGTTCCAGCCGCAATAAAATCTATAATTTCATCGTAGACTTTGGCTGTATTTACAGATGTAGTCATGAGTTTATCGATTTTTATTTTATTTACAACATTAATTTTAATATTTGTAGGGTGTGTTACGCCGTAGGCTAACGCACCTTTGATTGTTGATAGCTTGGTGCGTTGCGCTGCGCGACAACACACCCTACGAATTTATTAACAGAGTTTGAAATATTAGTACCAACTTACTTATTCATAAACATCTCGTCGATGAGCAATATTATTGACAATAACCTCATTTGTCTCATCATTCACTTGATAAATTACTCGATAGTCTCCGATTCGATAACGGTAGTAACCGGCTAAATCACCTTTGAGCGGCTTAATATTAGGGTGAAACCGAGGATTTTGTTCCAATTGCTCAAAGCATCTAACAACTTTTTTAGCTAAGGCTTGGTCTGCTGATGCATAAATCTCTTCTGCTTCCGCAGATAATATAACACTATACATCAGACCTAATTGTTCTCCAGTTTCTCACACGACCTTCAGCAATATCCTTTTTACCTCTTTCAAAAGCTTCAATAAATCCAGGAATATCCAGTAACTCTTGGGTAGCGTCTTCACTTTCTTTATCTGCTAGATAGGCTAAAAAATCTGCCACTAATTGTAGGCGTTCTGAAGATAATCCATCTAGATATTGATTAATTTGCTGGCGAACTTCTATATTGCTCATATTTTCGTTAACCTTGAGAATCTTGCTTTCTTCTATCTGCTTCCTCAACACGTCGCTTAATTGCTTCTTCGGCAATGCGAATATTTTCTTCTATTGGCGTACCATCTTCAGTTGTCATTGGCCCATACCATGTTGCTTCCGAATCAGGAGGATTGCGACGACTAAAGAGAACCCGAATCGCCTCATCATCTTCTCGGTGTGCAAGTACTATTTTAGCCTTGCCACGCCAGTAGGGTGTGTTATGCCGTAGGCTAACGCACCTTCGATTATTAATTGCATCTCGGTGCGTTGCGCTGCGCGACAACACAACGCCAGTTTGCTCAAGTCGGGAAACCCGCCCAAGCAACTGGCTCCCCTACATTTAAACTTGAAGAGCTTTACTGCTAAGGGGAGCATCCCACTTTTTTCAATGTCATTGCGAACGCAACGAAGTGGAGTGAAGCAATCGCAAAATCTCTCACCAGGAATAAATCCATGCGATTGCTTCGTCGTTCCTCCTCGCAATGACGCTTAATTCTCTAGTTATAAAATAAAAACTGGGATGCACCCGCTGCTGAGAACCCCATGTTGTAAAAAAAACTAAATTTATCGATGATTTTGCGGATTTTAACAAGATGAGATTGTGGTTAAGGGATAATAAATGCATTTGCCCATAAAAGCACAGTCATGACTTGCTGCCTAAATCCAGCTTGCCACAACCCACCCCATTCTGAATCCACAAAGTTTTGCGCTAACTGCCGATTTCCTTTGCTAGTGCTGAGAAATCGCTATCGCCCAATTCAATTACTAGGAAATGGGGGATTTGGGAAAACCTATTTAGCAGAAGATTTAGACAAGCTGAATGAATATTGTGTAATCAAGCAATTTGCGCCGCGAGTACAGGGAACTGCGGCAATAAATAAAGCTACAGAACTATTTGAGCAAGAAGCAAGGCGACTGCAACAACTAGGAGAACATCCGCAGATTCCCACGCTGTTGGCGTATTTTGAAGAAGAAAATAATCTGTATTTAGTGCAGCAGTTTATCAACGGGCAGAATTTATTAGCTGAATTAAAACAACAGGGAACTTTCAACGCAGAAAAAATCAGGGAAGTTTTGCTTGATTTATTAAATATCCTGAAAACGGTTCATCAACACAAAGTAATTCACCGCGATATCAAACCAGAAAATATCATTCGTCGCAGCACTGACAACAAATTAGTCTTGATAGATTTTGGGATTTCCAAGCAACTCACCATGTCAGTTACCACTAACCCAGGAACAATAATTGGTTCCCCAGGTTATGCGCCATTAGAACAAATGCAGAATGGTAAAGCTTATCCAGCAAGTGATTTATATAGTGTTGGTGCAACTTGCTTTCACTTACAGAGTGGAATTCACCCTTGGATAATGTGGGAACAACAAGGTTATGGGTGGGTTTCTTCTTGGCGGGAGCATTTGCAACAACCACAAAGCAGCGAATTGCAGAAGATTCTTGATAAGTTGCTGCAAAAAGATTATCAGCAACGTTACCAATCTGCTGAAGAAGTTTTACAGGATTTTAGTTCACCGTTACCATCACTTTCACCAGTACACCCAACTGAGGCAGTAGTTGTAACTCAACCACCATCATCATTCCCTGCAACATTACCCCATCAGCCTCAACCTGGAACATCGCCAGCACCAGTAAAGCCAAAAGTAGGGCAACAAAAGGCATTTAGACAAAATATTAATTGGAGAATAAGATTCCTGGTGGGTGCTGCTATTACAATAGTTGGAACTCAAATATATGGTTATGTTCGTTATGGCTTGTTTCCGACTAATCCGATATCTGTAATTGCCAGCATACCAAGCGGAGTTTTATTACAAAGAACCATCACAGGGCATTCTGGCGGGGTTTATTCTGTTGCCATTAGTCCAGATGGCAAAACCCTTGCAAGTGGTAGTGCTGACAGTACCATCAAACTGTGGAATATCCCAAGAGGAGAACCAATCCGCACCCTTACAGGGCATTCTGGCTTGATTTATTCCGTCGCCATCAGCCCAGATGGCAAAACCCTTGCTAGTGGTAGTTTTGACACCACCATAAAACTGTGGAATCTGGCAACCGGAGAACAAATAGGCACTCTCACAAGGCACTCTAACTCGGTTTATTCCGTCGCCATCAGCCCAGATGGCAACACCCTTGCTAGTATTGCTGACAACACCATCAAACTGTGGAATCTGGCAACCAAAGAGCAAATCCGCACCCTTCCTTCGGAACGCTACGCGAACACCGGACATTCTAGCTTTGTTTATTCAGTCGCCATCAGCCCAGATGGTAATACCCTTGCCAGTGGTAGTCTTGACAACACCATCAAACTGTGGAATCTGGCAACGGGAGAGCTAATCCGCACCCTCAATAGGCATTCTGACGGGGTTATTTCCGTTGCCATCAGCCGAGATGGCAAAACCCTTGCCAGTGGTAGTCTTGACAACACCATTAAACTGTGGAATCTGGCAACAGGAGAAGAAATCCGCACTCTCACAGGGCATTCCGACACGCCTTTTGTCGTCGCTTTTAGCCCAGATGGCAAAACCCTTGCCAGTGGTAGTGCCGACAAGACTATCAAACTGTGGAATCTGGCAACAGGAGAAGAAATCCGCACTCTCAATAGGCATTCTCAGGGGGTTATTTCCGTCGCCTTTAGCCCAGATGGCAAAACCCTTGTTAGTGGTAGTGATGACAAAACCATCAAAATTTGGCGGCTAAAGTAGTGAGTGCTGAATTCGCATTTTTGAGTACTATAGCAGATTAATCAAGATAGTCTGGATCTATGGCATCTCAGTTTTATGATAGAAACAAGCCACTGTATGGTTTAATTTATGTCTTCCCCCGTCCTGGAAAAACCTTCGACTTCTGAGACTTCCTACGTTCTTCTGTACAATGTCAGTTGGGAAAAGTTAGAACAGCTTGATGTCGCCCTTGCAGGAACAAGCGCACGACTAACTTATTTAGATGGGATTCTCGAAATTATGTCCCCACTGTCTGACGACCATGAGGATTATAAAAAAACTCTGGCGATGTTGCTAGAAGTCTATATGCGGGCAAAGAATATCCGCTTTTATGGTCGGGGAAGTGCAACTATAGGTAAACAGGAAGACAAAACGCGACGGGAACCAGATGAGTCTTATAATTTAGGCACAAAAAAATCTATTCCTGATTTAATTTTGGAAATAACTGTTACGAGTGGCGGAATTAATAAGCTAGAAATTTATCAGCGTTTGCGAGTACCTGAAGTTTGGTTTTGGGAAGATGGTTTATTATCAGTTTATTGTTTGCAAGGTGACAGCTATATAAAAGTCTCTAAAAGTACTTTATTGCCTGATTTAAATTTGGATATATTAGCAAAATGTGCGCTAATGGCTGACCAATATGATGCTGTGACTGAATATAGTCAGATAATCGCTAAGGAATAGTAATTCAGGATTGAATAATCACAACATAAACTTAATCAAGATTAACCCAACAAAAACAAGACCTTGATCTGTTGGGTTTCGTTTTTCAACCCAACCTACATCTGAGTAACTTTTTATTTATCGATGAACTGGAAACTTGACGAAGCACAACAAAAACTGCCAGAGGTGATTGATGCTATTGCATCAGAACCTCAATTAATCTTCAAGCAGGACAAATTAGTTGCTGCAATTGTAGAACCAAAACTTTTTCAAGAGTTCCTTGCTTGGCATCAGCAACAAAAAGCCTCTTCCCTCGCCAATGCTTTTGTAGAATTACGTCAACTCTGTGCGGAAGAAAATTACATTTTAGAAACTCCTGCACGATATAGCGATCGCCCTATTCCATTTGCGGAAGAATAGTATGGGCTTTCTTTGCGACAATCAAAAGCGTCGCTACGATAATTACTATAAAATTTCAAGTTAGGATGAAATGAGCGAGAGAGATTTTGTTGTCATGAATAAGAGGACTCAACTGCTCGAAGTAATTGCAGCTTTACCAGAGGAATTAGTTGACCAAGCATTGAATTACGTGCAAATGTTGCAAAATCCGATTCAGATTACACCTGGAATTTGCGGAGGAAAAGCACGAATTAGAAATACACGAATTCCCGTATGGACTTTGGTTGCATATCGTCAACAAGGTGCTTCGGATGAGGAATTATTGGCAAATTATCCTGGATTGACTAGGGAAGATTTAAGCGTTGCTTGGAATTACTACGAACAAAATCCCGAACAAATCGACCGAGAAATTGCCCAAGATGATTTAGTTTGATGGCATTACAATTTTACTCCAATGAAAATTTCCCGATCGCAATGGTAAATTTACTCAGAGCAGAGGGATATAATGTATTAACTTCCTACGAAACAGGTCAAGCAAATCAGGGTATTTCTGACGATGTTGTTTTGCAGTATGCTACAAAGATGGGTCGCATTTTGATTACGGAAAATCGCCAGGATTTTATAGATTTGCATCGTATTGTATCAAATCATGCTGGCATAATTATTTTTAAAAGCGATCGTGATTATGCTGGGAAAGTCAAGGCAATAATTGATTTTCTGAATGAAGATAGTCGAACCTTAGAGAATCGTTTGTTGCGGGTTATGAAGCAAAATATAAAAGCAGTCGGACAGATTTTTGTCATACAAGAGTATGGTAAAGGTTGATTGCAATCTCTTCGATGTCTCTAATTGCAGGTTGTCCAACATTTAAAACAAATGAACTGGAAACTTGATGAAGCACATCTACAGCTTTTAACCAACCGATTACCTTTTGATTTGGCTGGATAGATATCAATTCAGAAATAATATTTGTATCTAAAATGTAGTTCATAATTCTACTTGGCGGTTGTCAAGTTCTCTTTGACGTTCTAAATCTATATCCACACCAAATAGAGGAGAATTTTGAAATAATTCAACTAAATTTTCTGATTCGGTTTTGGGGTCTTCCTTTTCTATTTGTCTAGTCAAATAATGGATTAACTGTATCTTTTCTTCTCTGCTTAAATTATCAATTTCTTTTAATAAAGTTTTCACTGGTAAATTGCTCATTTTAATATTCCTATTAAAAACCAGATTTATTTATCGCTAATTATAGCATTGTCAATTGGGATATATAAAGAATAGTAATTCAGGAAATAAACTGAATCAAGATTATCTGGCTCGATCCAAGGGATTTTAAATAACAAATTTCGCTAATACTTGGTAATAGATATCGTCATGGTAAAATCACCATAGTCAAAACTTTGCTAAAACCTCTGCGTGAAAACCGACAGCATATTTTATCGCCTATTTCAAGAACTCCCTGCCATCTTCTTTGAATTAATTGGCAATCCTCCCGAAATTGCCAACATCTATCAATTTGCATCTGTTGAAATCAAACAAACAGCCTTTAGAATTGATGGTGTATTTCTCCCAACCCAAGATGAAGCAAACCCTATTTATTTTGTTGAAGTCCAATTTCAACCAGATGCAGATATTTACTTACGCCTAATATCAGAAGTTGCTTTATACCTACGCCAAAATAAACCTAAAAATCCTTGGCGAGGAGTGGTAATTTATCCCAGCCGAGATATAGATATCGGGGATAAAGAAAATTTCTTAGAACTATTCCAAAGCCAGCGTATCAGTATAATTTACCTAGATGAATTAGGCGAATCTGCATCCTTACCCATAGGTATTGCTACGATAAAATTAGTAATAGAAGGGGAAGACACAGCAATTAACACAGCCAGGGAATTAATCAACCGCACCCAGCAAGCAGAAAATTTACAACTCCCACAAAAACAATTACTAGAATTAATAGAGACAATCCTAGTTTATAAATTCCCGCAAATGAGTCGAGAGGAGATAGAAGCAATGTTTGGGTTAAGTGAATTGAAGCAAACACGAGTTTATCAAGAAGCTGAACAAGAAGGTAAACAGAAAGGTCGTTTGGAAGCAAAATTAGAAGCTGTACCTAAGTTTTTAGCGCTGGGTTTAACTGTAGAACAGATAGCACAGGCGTTGGATTTGGACATTGCACAAGTTCAGCAAGTAGCACAGCAAGCGCCCCCAAATCAATAGTAAGTTAATGCTGTTTTTCAAGCACATTTCAGCAATATGAAGGCATCACAGCTTAATCAAGATTATCTGGAGCTATGTAGAGCGATGTCTAAAGTTAAGTTAATAGGACTTAGAGAATTGTGCCCAGAACGGGAACACTAGCTTTAAATCAGGACGAGGAAGTCATGGGTGATGAAGGTAGTACTGTTTCTCTTGAAATTCACAAGTGAGTTATTCACTCTAGGGATCATCCTATTAGTAATACTCCTGTGGAGTCGCTGCGCGATCGCTCAGGTGATATCTGACGGAACTACTAACACTATAGTCAATCAAAGCGAGAATAATTTTAATATTCTTAATGGTAGTGAAAAAGGTAATAATTTATTTCACAGTTTTAGTAACTTCTCCATTCCTCAGAATGCTTCAGCGACATTTGATTTAATTCATACGCCCAATATTACAACTATATTTAGTCGAGTTACAGGTGGAAAAATTTCCGATATTAATGGGTTAATTCAAACTCTCAACGGTAATCATCCAGTGAGTTTGTTTTTGATGAATCCTGCGGGGATTGTGTTTGGTCAAAATGCCTCGTTGAATATTGGTGGCTCATTTGTGGGAACCACAGCAAATAGTATTAAGTTTGCTGATGGCGTGGAATTTAGTGCAGTTAATCCTGCTGCATCGCCTTTGTTGACAATAACTGTGCCCATTGGCTTACAGTTGGGGCCAAATTCCCGAGGAATTACTGTGCAAGGAAATGGACATCGCCTAATTAGCGGATTATACATCCCTACAGATCGTAGCCAGAATCCCATTGGCTTACAGGTCAAGGCAGGTAATACATTGGCATTGATTGGCGGTGATGTGAAGTTTGTCGGTGGGATTGCAACCGTTAATGGGGGGGGACATATAGAAATAGGCAGTGTCAGCAATGGGCAGGTTGCACTCAATACCACTGGACAAAATTGGGTGGGCGATTACTCCAAGGCGGAACAATTCCAGAATATCAATCTCGATGCGCGATCGCTACTCGATGCCAGTGGCACTAACGGCTCGATTCAAATTCAAGGACGGAATATCAATTTAACCGCAGGTTCTGCTGTTCTGCTCCAAAACCTGGGGGCACAATCGTCAAAAGGAATTACAATCAATGCCACGGAGTCCCTTAACCTCACAGGGAACGTACCTGATGGCAGTATTGGAAGTTCCATTCAAATTGATAATTTAGGCATCGGTCAAGCAGGTGATATTACTATCTCTGCTGGGCAGCTATCTATCCAAGATGGTGGACTAATTAAAACTGGGCTGTTTACCCAAGGATCTGGTGGCAATATTACAGCTAATGTTGCCAACTTTATCGATGTCAGTGGTTTTGCCCCTAGCAATCCAAGGCAGTTGTCCGCCCTCATCACAGGTACAGCTAACTTCACAAATGCAGGCAATATTACAGTCTCAACTACCAACCTGAGGCTTCTCAATGGTGCTGCTTTTTTCTCTACAACCTTAGGCTCTGGACAGGCTGGAACGTTAAGGGTTAATGCCAAAGACTTAATTGAAATTGCTGGTAACAACTCAATTACATTGTTACCGAGTCTAATGAGTTCAACAACTCTCAGTTCTGGAAATGCCAATAACACGTTCGTCAACACATCGAGATTAGTAATTCGAGACGGTGGAGCTCTAGGGTCTAGCAGCTTGGCTATCGGTTCATCTGGTAGTGTGATCATTAATGCTTCAGAGTCTGTAGATATCAATGGTAAAGGCACTGGTTCAATTACACCTAGCCGCATCACTTCAACTGCTGAGATTGTCGATCCAGTCACTCAAGCAGTTTATGGGCTGCCTCCCATTCCCAGCGGTAATGCAGGTTCTCTTACAATTAATACACCTTCGTTACGCATCACAAATGGGGCTTTTGTGACCGTAAAAAACGACGGGCCTGGGAGTGCAGGAGATTTGCAGATTAATGCCAACTCTATTTTTCTCGACAACCAAGGTACCATCAGCGCATCAACTATCTCTGGCAATGGGGGGAATGTCAAATTAAACTTGCAAGATAATTTGCTCATGCGTCACGATAGCCTCATTACCGCCACTGCTGCGGGTAAAGGTAATGGTGGTAACTTGTCAATTAATGCACCATTGATTATGAGTTTAGAAAACAGCGACATCATCGCCAATGCAGTTCAAGGTCAAGGTGGGAATATTCAAATTACCACTCAAGGTATCTTTGGTCTGGAATTACGTCCGCAGCTAACTTCTAAAAGCGATATTACAGCGAGTTCTGAGTTTGGGCTAAATGGTGCTGTAGAAATTAAAACTCTAGCAGTCGATCCTAGCAAAGGAATTGTGGCATTACCAGTGCAGCCAAAAGATCCATCATCATTAATTACTCAAGGTTGTGGACAAAATCAACCTAGTGAATCTAACCACTTCACTGTAACTGGACGAGGTGGTTTACCCCAAAATCCAGATGTAGCACTCGGGAGCGACACAGTTTTAGAAGATATGCAAACAGTTCCGATTCCGACAAACAGCGATCGCTCTTTGGTAACTGCTAGTTCGATAAATCTACCATCCCAGACCGCTAATGAGATTGTAGAAGCTCAGGGATTGCTCATTACTCCTCAAGGAGAAATATTATTAACAGCACAAGCAATAGTGAACACGCCTCATAGTTCTGGACTCAATACAGCTAGCTGTTCTACAAATTAGTAGATATATAGGAATCCGCTTTGATTCCTGAAATTATTTGCGTAGGGAGGGAACAGGGAACAGGGAACGGGGAACAGGGAAGAAGAAATAAAAGTGTACTTAGGTTTTTTCAAAAATCAAATATGAGTCCTATATATAATAAGCAAAACCCCAATACTTGTCGGTTAAGGGCAAAAGGGGAAGGGGAAAAGGGGCAAGAAAAAACCTTTAACCCTTACCCTTTAACCTTTTCCCCAAACCAAACTCCCAGTTGAAAATCCTTAACCGAGCAGTATTGAGCAAAACCCCATACTTGGAGGTGCAGCAGTGGTACAACAAGTCACACCAGAACCCACCATCGCAGTTATCTACCCCCAAAGCGACGGACAGCCAATGGCAGATAATACAGAACAATTTACCTGGATTGTTAAAATTAAAGAAAATTTAGAAATATTATTTGCATCACAAGCTGATGTATTTATCGCTGGAGATTTATTTTGGTATCCAGTTAAAGGAAACCCAAATATTAAACAAGCGCCAGATACGATGGTAGTCTTTGGTAGACCCAAGGAAAAACGGGGTTCTTATTTACAATGGGAAGAAGATAATATTTCACCACAGGTAGTATTTGAAATTTTATCGCCTGGTAATACTCTCAAAGAAATGACTAAAAAATTGCAGTTTTATCAGCGTTACGGCGTGGAAGAATATTACATTTACGATCCAGCTAAGAACGATTTAAATGGCTTACTCCGTTCTGGCGATAGTTTTGAAGTCATTGAAGAGATGAACGGCTGGGTAAGTCCACGTTTGGGAATCCGGTTTCAACTTACAGCCGCAACCCTGGAAATTATTTCTCCTACTGGACAAAAGTTTTTAACACCTGTAGAAATTGACCAGCTACGAGAACAAGAACGCCAACGCGCAGAACAGGAACATCAACGTGCTGAACAGGAACGTCTAGCCAAGGAAGCAGCTTTACAAGAATTACAACAAGAGCGCGATCGCTATCAAGAATTGTTAACTAAACTCCAAGCCGAGGGAATTGATACAGAGAATTTGTAATTGCGGTGACTGCGATCGCATCCAAAATTATAGGGATAAATTCTATTCTTGCCATTGCTGCAACTGATTCTGAGCAAAGTTTCTCAGTTGCTCATCTGGGTCATTTGCTGCTCTGTCGCGTAGTAATGGTAACGTGTCGGGATGCTGCGGAAAATGTTGGACTATAATCTGCAGTGCTATTTTTCGGGGATTACCTTCATAGTCTGGTTGAACTTCAAAAGGATCGTTGACAGCACAGTTGTAGTAAATTGCAAACAAATCCCGATCATCTTGAAAACTACGGGCTAATTCTTCTACGGCTGCGCCACGCACACTTGCACTATTATCTTGAGTAGCTTGTTGTTTGAGGATAGATTTTGTATCGGGATCATCTTTGAAACTGCAGACTAATTCTTCTACCGCTACAAGTCGCACATATTCATTATCATCTTGGATAGCCCGTTGCTTGAGAATAGATTTTGTGTCGGGATCATCTTTAAAATAGCGGACTAATTCTTCCATAGCTGCACATCTTATACCTGCACTTTCATCATGCATAGTGCGTTCTTTAAGCCATATTTTAATATCTGGGTCAACTAAAAAGCTATGAACTAATTCTTGTATTGCTACAATTCTCACATCGCTATCATCATCATCAGTAGCACTTTGTTTCAGGATTAATTTAATCTCATGATCCTGGGGAAAGCAGCGAGCTAATCCTTCAAGTGCTGCACGTCGCACATCACTATTATCATCATTGATAGCGCGTTGTTGTAACCAATTTTTGGTATCCGATTGCTCTGGGAAACTGCGAACTAATTCTTGCACCGCTACAACACGCACAGCCCAATGATTATCTTGAATAGCACGTTGTTGCAGCCAGATTTTTGTATCGGGATCGTATTGAAAGCTGTGGGCTAACCCTTCGAGTGCAGCACGTCGCACATCACTATCATCATCATTGGTAGCGCGTTGTTGCAACCAGGTTTGAGTATTGCGATCGTTGGGAAAACTACGAGCGAATTCTTGCACTGCGACAACTCGTACATCGCTATCATCATCATTGATAGCCTGTTGTTGCAACCAAGTTTTAGTATTGGGATCGTTGGGGAAACTGCGGACGAATTCTTGTACCGCTACAACACGCACAGCCCAGTGATCGTCGTGAACAGCCCGTTGTTGTAGCCAAGTTTTGTTGTCTGGATCGTTAGGGAAACTGCGGGCGAATTCTTGCACTGCGACAACACGCACAGCCCAGTGATCATCATGAACAGCCCGTTGTTGTAGCCAAGTTTTGTTGTCGGGATCATCTTTAAATCCACGGGCGAATTCTTGCACCGCTGCACGTCTGACAGCCCAATGAGCATCGTTGATGGCGCGTTCTTGTAGCCAGGTTTTAGTATTGGGATCATCTTTGAAACTGTGGGCGAATCCTTCCACTGCTGCACAGCGCACATCACTATCATCATCACTAGCAGCATGTTGTTGCAGCCAGATTTTAGTATCAGAAGATTCTGCCCAAGTCATAGCAATTGCTGCAACTGCTTGAGTGCGAATTTCTTGAACTAGCTTTGTTTCTTCTTCATCTCGATAAGGTACGTAATCATATGAGAGGTCATATTTAGTTAAGGCATTTAAACGCTCAAATAATTGATTAGATATTGAGATAATCCCTGAACGATTTCTGACTTCTGCTAGACATTTAGCTGCTAAGAATAAGTTTCTAAATTCAAACTCTTCACCATTCTGCCCCATTAAATAAACTAAAATTTCACCTACAAATTTCGGCTCAATCATTGCCGATATCAGCAATAAAAGTTCATGCCATCTTTCATCCTGCCAATGTTGTCCAAAAACTTCATATTTCATTTGTTCTATAGTCAGAGTTTGTGTTTCTTTAAACTGCCAAACAAACTCCCAAGCACAGAAGTATTCCAAAAATGTCCGATGTACAAAAGCATAATAATCTGCACCTAAAAAAGATAGCATAAAGTTACGAGTCCGCATTTGATTAATCATCATCTGCGCTACTTCTCTAGGTTGCTCAAATTCTCTGATTGTTAAATAATCAATTAAAATCTTTTCTAACTCATTTTCTCTAATTAAATTACCTGCCAATCCTGGATGGCTATTTTGCATATAATAAGCAACTTGACGAAGTATTGCTTGTTTATCTTTATAATCAATCGTCTTTTTATCTAAACGGTTACCTTCTACCAAAGCGCGTTCTACATCCCATTGATGTAGTAATACCTTGGATGCTTGATTATAAAGTTCGTTTCTATCTCGTGGCAGTTCTTGATTACGATTTAGAATTGCCATCATGGTTAATAGCAGGGGATTTCCAGCTAATTCTGCAATAGATTTGACTGTATTAATTGCTTCTTGCAGGCGTTCTCTTTTTCTGGCTTTATCTGCTACATCACTAAAAGTTAGCTCATGCCAACGATAAATAAAATCCTGAATCTGTTCTGGTTCTAAATCTTGTAAAATGAAGTGATGAAAATTAGTATTACTGAATCGTTGCGGTTCGTAACCAATAATCCGAGAAGTAACAATCACCTGCACATAAGGATAATCATTAATAAAGCTATGAATATCATTAATTATCTCGTCGCGTAGCCTGAGATCAAACACTTCATCTAAACCATCAAACATGACCAACGCATTACCAGCTTTTAACTGCTCTTGTAATTTAACTTGATTTAGTTGGGCAGTTGTATTTCTACATTGGGTAAAAAAATCTAAAAAATTTTCACATTCTCCATTTTCCCGGAGCCGCATATAATTACGTAATTCAATTAGCAAGGGAATTGGGAATAGCATTAAATTATCTTGAGAAGATTCTGCCCAGTTTAAGGCTAAATATTGCAACAATGTAGATTTACCCGAACCAGGATATCCCAAAATTACAATGTATTTGTAAATATGTTTTTCATTAATTACATCTAAAACTGAGCGAATTGGCTGTTCCAAATAAAGACTGTTCTGTCCTGCCAATTCTTCATGGGAAATTTCTAATGCTAATTCATCACTTTCTCGCAGCCGTCTAAAATATTCCTTGGGAAGCTCGTGAAGTTGTGGTAAAAATTGATGCGTTTCTCGCACATTTTGAGGGATAAACATTCGCCATAACTTCAGATTCCTGTAAGCATAACCGCTGGTATCTAAACTATCTAGCTTGATGTCACCGTAGATTTCTCGAATAGATTCTTGATATTTAGCTAGGTTAAAACTTACCATTGGCTCGATGACGATCCCAGCATTTTCAGCAAAATTAGATGATTGTTCTGATGTTAAAAAAAAGCGTAAAGTATCCGACTCTAACAGCAATTCTTGAACTTGTATTAGATACTGATCTATTAAAATTTGCCAGTTAAATCTATAAGGTAGAGATTGTAGGCGTAGTCTTTGCCAAGCTTCTTCTAATGATTTAGCATTTAAATGTTCACAATGAATATCAAAAGCCTGACCAAGAATTTCTCGGACATACTTATCTTTAGTAAATTTTCTGACATCTTCGGTGTAGCTTTTAATTTCATCGTCAGAAAGTTTGCATCGCACTTTTAACTGCTGTTGTAGTAGCTGTAAAAACTCTTTTAATGCTTTACCAGCAGTAATTCCTAGCTCTTCTTTTGGTAATTGATTTAAAATTTTGTTAGGGATACCATGTAATAAAAGATTTGTCCCATCTGTAGCAACTTCTTTTGCAACTTCTTCCAAAATTACCTTAAAAATCAACCCAACAGCCTGAATTGCCCCCCAAACAGTCAACCAATTCAGCATAAATTTAGTAGCCTTTGATATTTGGTTATAAGTATATACACTATATTTGTCTAATATAGCAATCTTCCACTTTATTGCAGAAATATCATCAAAAAATCACAAAATGCTTGATTAATGTGTGGTGTAGGGTATCAGTATGCGGGGGTTAAATACCGCTTGACTTAAAAAATAATACATTTGATGAACTAAATTGAAAGAGATGGAAGAGTGAATTCTATCAAAATTTTCTAACAATGGTGTAAAAATTTTAAATCTTCTACATTTATTTGTCATATGAGTTCACAAATTTAGCATTTGGACTTTTGACTGCTCCCACAGAACAAATATGTATCAAATTAGTAAATCTGGCTCAATGAGTGACTGTAATAGCTATTTTCCCTACAGCACGTTCTGTTTCACTATCTGTATGCGCTGCTACTAATTCTTCTAACTGATATATGCTGTGAATGACAACAAAAATTTTACCCGCTTCCATCAAGTTTTCTAAGTAAAGCAAGTCTTTATTATTAGAGTTTTTCTATGATAAATGTGACCTTTTTACCAGGTAAGAAGGTCGTGAAAATGCTCTGCACAAAGCTTTCAGTGCTGGGTAAGGTTCTGATATATACACCATTGGGTTTGAGAACTCATTTGCAATCAGCAGGCCAGGAATTTTTTCTTGATGAGCGATCGCAACATTCCTTGGCAATTTTCCAATCAACAAGATTAACACTACTAGCGTGAATCTTCACGAGTAATTAGTCAGGCTTCATCGTCGGTTCTTCCACATCCTCATACTGCAACACCTCAGCAGACCCATATCGGCGGATAACAACAGCTTTTATCTCATTCCTCCTGCTACCCCGTTTTCGTCTATGAATACAGTGTAGTGGGGATTGGGTGCTGGATATTGGGTATTGGGTAATTGGTAATAGGAATAAACACCCGGCACCAAACACCTAACACCAAACCCCAACCAAGTAAAAATGCCTGTTTTGACTTCTTTAGAAAAAGAAAAATTCAGGATAAAAAATTAAGTTTTTGATAATTATATGCATTAATAGAGATGTTTATACTATTGTATAAGCCTTATATAGCAAGGATTAGCGACGTTATTGCATATTATTTCTAATGAAAGATTAAAAAAATATGAATTACATTTTTACCCAAAAAAAAATGATATGTTGGATACAGAATTGAATTTCGCACGTATCTGGAGTAGAACGACGTAGACTACTCCAGTTTTTCCCCCTCAATCCCCTATGATTACTGGCTTTGGGTGAGGTTTGGGGAATGTTTGAGTACAGACATAAATGTCTGAAAACAATCTAAAATCAAGTTCTAACCTTTGTGGGTGCTAGATTTTGGCTGAGTACAAACAAATCCTGTACCCCACTCTATAAATACTTGTACCCCAATCTAAAAATACTAGAACCTCTACCCGAAAAAAAATTTATTAATTCTTGTAACGCCTGAAAACTCGGGCTGAAAAAATTTGAGTACAAATTTAATAAATCCAATAAATTCTATCCTAGATACCAGCCAGCCGACTGGAAAAATGGCTGCTATAAATCATATATCGCCAATCACTTAACGCTTCTAAACAAAAGCGGAAAGTGAGTGGAGGGATGAGATAGCACCATGCCTCTGTGAATGGAAGTCGCGGCTGCACAAATTCTACCCACGACCCAAACGTTGACACACCAGCCGAAAATCAAGGATTGTAAGCCTGCCCTACTCTAAATATTTGATGTTCTCATCAGCATCACTTCGCAAAAGAGTAAATTCTTGCGAGTAATGAGTAGAAGCCGCGACTTCAATTCCTAGGCATAAAGAGTAGCAACGGCATCTCTCACAGTGGCAGCCAGTCCACCGACCCTTGCGAAATTCAATGACACCACCGTCTACAGGACTCCTCACCTCCTCCAATCAGGAACCTACCACTACCCAAGCCAAATCAGGTGGTTGCGGATGCGACAGCAAAAGCAACGCCACCGTAGAGATGGACGAAAAGCTCAAGGAACGTATTGCCAAGCATCCCTGCTATAGCGAAGACGCACACCACCACTACGCTAGAATGCACGTTGCAGTTGCACCCGCTTGTAACATTCAATGCAACTATTGCAACCGGAAATATGACTGTGCTAACGAAAGCCGTCCTGGTGTAGTTAGCGAGTTACTCACCCCAGAAGAAGCAGCCCACAAAGTATTGGTGATTGCAGGTAAGATTCCCCAAATGACAGTCTTGGGAATTGCTGGCCCTGGTGATCCGTTGGCGAATCCAGAAAAAACTTTCCGCACCTTTGAGTTAATTGCAGATCAAGCACCAGATATTAAACTGTGCTTATCAACCAATGGTTTGATGTTGACCGAATATGTCGATCGCATTAAACAACTCAATATAGATCACGTTACTATTACCCTTAACACTATTGACCCAGAAATCGGCGCACAGATTTATTCTTGGGTTCACTACAAGCGTAAGCGTTATAAAGGTGTTGAGGGAGCAAGAATTCTGCTCGAAAAGCAGATGGAAGGACTGCAAGCCCTCAAAGAAGCCGATATCTTGTGCAAAGTCAACTCGGTAATGATTCCGGGAATTAACGACCAGCACTTGGTAGAAGTGAATAAATTCATTCGTGAAAACGGCGCATTCCTGCACAACATCATGCCGTTGATTTCTGCGCCAGAACATGGCACACACTTCGGTTTAACTGGTCAGCGTGGCCCTACTGGCAAAGAACTCAAAGAAGTTCAAGACAGCTGCGCCGGTAACATGAAGATGATGCGTCACTGTCGTCAATGCCGAGCCGATGCTGTAGGATTATTAGGAGAAGACCGCAGCCAAGAATTTACCAAAGATAAATTCCTAGAAATGGCTCCGGAATATAACCTAGAACAACGCCAAGAAGTTCACGAGGGTATTGAGAAATTTAAACAAGAAATTAAAGCAGCCAAAGAAAAGGCGCTAGCTGGCAAAAATTTTGCTAACAAACCTAAAATCTTAGTTGCAGTTGCAACCAAAGGTAGTGGATTAGTTAACCAACACTTCGGTCATGCGAAGGAATTCCAGATTTACGAAGTGGATGGTAGTGAAGTACGCTTTATCAGTCATCGTAAAATTGACCACTATTGTCAAGGTGGATTTGGAGAAGAAGCCACTCTAGACTACATTATTAAAGCGATCGCAGATTGCAAAGCGGTTTTAGTCTCCAAAATTGGGAACTGTCCCAAAGAAGAATTGCACAAAGCTGGCATACAGACTGTTGAAGCTTACGACGTAATCGAGAAAGTTGCTTTGGAATATTACGAGCAATATGTCGAAGGGTTAGAGACTAGGGACTAGGGACTGGGGACTAGGGACTAGGGATTAGGGATTAGGGACTGGGATGAGTTTACCCAATACCCAGTACCCAATACCCAATCACCAATACCCAGTACCCATTACCTAGTACCCAGTACCCAATCCCCCATAAGGAGAATAGTCATGGCTTACAAAATTACTGGCCAATGTATTTCCTGTGATTTATGTCTGTCTGTATGCCCTACTGGTGCAATCAAAATAGTTGATGGTAATCGCTGGATAGACCCTGAACTTTGCACAAACTGCGTCGGTAGTATACATACAGTACCTCAATGTAAAGCTGGTTGTCCCACTTGTGATGGTTGCGTTAAACAACCCACAGATTATTGGGAAGGTTGGTTTGCCAACTACAACCGCGTTTTAGCCAAGTTAACTAATAAAGAAGATTATTGGGAACGTTGGTTTAACTGTTATTCTCAACAGTTTACACTATCAAATTAAAAATATCTGTTGAGGACAGCTCATCGTAAAGGAAATGGCTGCTTAACAATAAATGAAAATTGTAACTATATACTTACAAGAAAATGAAGTTAACGCCAAAATGACGACTTGAATACTCATGCCGCTTATAAATTCTTGTATAACTAAACTGGTTAGCTGATACTCGCAGTACAAAAATATCTTGCTACATGACAACTGAAAGTGCAAATATAAGAACTAGGAATTTAAAAGAGGTAATTATGGTTCCGCTGGAATGGGTTGTCATGCTGGCGTGGAACAAAGAGTGTGGCGAAACTCTAAAATTATTGCGCGGTAAAAGGTCTAGACGCGAAATTGCAGATGCTGTTTCTCAGCAAGGTGTTGAATGCTCACAAGAGTACATCAGAAAACTGGAAAACGGTGAAGCCGCCTCTGTTTCCACAAAAATTATCACTACAATTGCTAAAACTCTTGATGTTGAATTGATTGAGATAATTTATGACTTGCGTGTTGAAGTCACAACAATAGTTTGTACTAAGAGTTGATTTTTGTACTCTGAGTTGTTATTTTAAATAATGTCAAAGTGAAAGGCGATCGCTCAGAGCCTGGAAAACTTGTGCGATCGCCTTTTAATCCTTTAACAGGAAATACCATTATGACTCAAACCATCTATAGCTATCAACAGCTGCAACACAAATCCATAGCTCGACTCAAGCAAATCTACAACGAGATGATCTGCAAAGTTGAGGTACTTGACAAGCGATGCAAGGATGCTTGGATTAATGCGATCGCTGAGTATCAAGCTAGCAGGGTTCAGACAGTGGTTGACACTACCCTTGACGAACAACCCACAGATGAAGCTATTGCTCCGCAACTGATAACAGTAGCAATCAACTTCTACCACCATGAAGTCTACGTAGGTAAAAAACTCATAGCTTACATGATCGTAGATCATGACGAATTTGCTATGCAACCTTGGTTGGTTCTGGTTAATGGCAAGGAGATTTTCCGCGCCACAACATCTGCCAAATGCCTACGCTACATTCAATGGCATTACCAAGATGGCACACTCAACCCCTTCGACCAAGTTGAACTGGCTGAAGTCCCAGAAGTCCCGACAATTATGAAAATTTCTTTTTACGAGCAAGAAGCATTTGTTGGTGACCAACTGATAGCTAGGATTACCTACGACTATGGAAATTATGAAAATCTATACTGGCGGGTGATAATTAACGCTAAAGAGATTTTTCGAGACATTAGCCCAGCCAGATGTCACAGTTACATTAAACAAATGTACCAGCAAGGTAAAATCCCATTACAAGAGTAGTTAGGCTTAGAAAAACATTTGCTATCAAATAGCAACTTTTCGCCTACGACTGATACATCTCTGCAATACTCGAACTCTTACCTCTAGAGAATAGCGATCGCTTCTTTCAGATGAGGCGCAAGTTCAGTAATTGGTAACAGTCTAAAACTAACTGTGAGCAGTAATATAAATTGCTGCTCACTCCTACATGCATTTTTTCAAAAGTGATATTGCGTCAACGAAGTTTCACGTTGGCAAGGAGGTAAAAGATGAGTGCTATTGTCTCATCGAACAAAACATCTGTGCTGGTGATATTGCGGCGAGAGTATCTCGACATTACTGGTAACTTTTGTGCTGCCAAGTTGATTGAGTATTTTAGGCATTGGACAAAGTGGAAGCTGAAAAATCATCGCACTCCTTGGGTATATCAACCACTCAAGAAAATCTATGCTGACCTCATGGGTGAACATAGCTTGCACGTTATTCGGAGTGCGATCGCTCTATTGCAGGAGATGGGTATTATCGAAAAGCAGAAAAATCCTGGCAATGGTCAAGATAAGACTTGGCAGTATAAATTACACAATGATGTACTTAATCAGCTATTGGAACATGGCAAGGGCAAAACTGAACCTTCTAAATTCACTGTAGAATCACATCTGAGATCAGATCCTGAAACTTCTAAACCACAACAACATGCTGTTGAGGAAAAAAAGCATGAAAACGTGCAAGAAGAGGTTCTATCACCCCAAACCGATATTTGTGATTACGCTCAGGAATCAATTCACCAAACTCCACAACCAGAGCAAACCCAGATTACTCACTTGGCTGATGAATCAGAACAAGATGACGCAACTGACGAGATAGATCCTGATGTTCGCGTAGCGTCTCGTAGAGAAGACATATTTTCCGCGCCAGAAGTTGTTAGCGAAGCGGTAGCGAGTCCTCGAGCGTCAGTCGATTCAAGTATGGATAAGCCCAGTAAGAGCGAGATTGCAGAGATATGCACTGAGTTGCGGCGACTGCGGATTAACCCTGAACCTTGTTTGGGGGTGGTGAAGAAATATTGGGTGAATGTGCAAGGTGCGATCGCTCGTGTAAGGAGTCATTGCTGTATAAGGCAAATGGACAACGGTGTAAAATACCTGAGATATGACTCCAATCGCTACGTAATACCAAAACAAACTCCACACACTCAATGGCGGTACAATCCACTGCAAGAAAAAGAAAATGCCAAAAGGAGTCGCCCCATATAATAGCCAAGGTAGACGACGACCCCAACGACGAGATTTTGTTTTATCAGTCAAAAAACCGACAAACGGATCGTTCATTGCTTCCCCAATTTTGCCAATCATCAAAATGCTACCTGCTAAACCCGCCGGAATACCAGCAACATTCGTCAAGAAGACTAATAGGAAAAATATGGAAATATTTGCCGTAATCGCTGGGCCTAATTCGCCTGCACCATAAGCCAGTTTAGTTTTAAATGGCAGTTTTTCACTTTGAATAGAGCTATTAGCGGCAGAATCATTCATAATATTTTGCGTTCATCAGAATTCTCCAAGAAACCCTGCCTTTCGAGGGCAGGGAGGTATAGGAGCGTTGATTTCGGGGGTGAAGTCAGCGAAGAATTGGACTTTAGCTGCGATCGCAGTTTACCCCGCGATGACTTCACGCTATGATTTTTCTCCTTGATACCTGCTGATTTCTGAACTTGTTGCCAAACACCCAAATCAAAAAGTTGTAGATTGGCTAGATGTCCAAGTGCCAGACACTCTTTACATCAGCATTATTACAATTGGCGAAATTGCTAAAGGCATCAGTAAAATTACCGCGTCTAAGGGAAAAGAATCGTTAATGAAATGGCTAAATGAAACTCTACCGAGTCGTTTTAAAGATAGAATCTTAGGGATAGATTTTTCAACAATATTATTGTGGGTAAACTTAGTAGGACAATTAGAACAGAACGAGCGACCTCTACCTGCTATAGATTCTCTGATTGCAGCGATGCCTTCAGCGAGCGCAGCTATCGCAATTCATAACTCTCTATAACTTGTCACTCGCAATGAAAAAGACTTTGCCGAGACGGGTGTTGTAATTATTAATCCTTGGTCTTTTTAAGCGATCGCTTTTGTCTGGGTAGAAGAGCGTAGGCGTAGCCCGTCGTAGACATCGCTTGATGGAAAAGTAGTGCGATAGCCGTACCCCTACGGGGAAGCAAGCTACGCGTAGCGTCTCCTTTAGGAGAAGGCTTAAGCTTCGCTTATCGCTCTTTGGTAATATGGCTTTGATAAAAGATAAGCGATCACTTGATAGATAAGTTTCAACTAGCAGCAAACTCAGTAAATTTCCGTTTGTATGGGGCTTTAAAAGCCAAAACTATATCTTGTTTAGGAACTCCAGCTTCTACTAATTCATTAGCGACTCCGATTTCCGTTCCATCGCGTTCGATCCAAATTTTGCCATCTTTAATTTCTACATAAATAATACAACCAAATATTCGCGTTAGCTCTTGCCAACCAATATTAATAACTTGATAGCGATCGCGCTCAGTATCAAATAATAATTTGACTTCTGTCTGACTATTTGAGCGGTTTTTGGCATGACTTTCCAAAATTTTTTGGACTATTTCTTGATAATTTAGTCTCTCCATATAACAATCTCCTCTTGCTCTGGATTAAAAATTAGTAATTTTAGCTGATATTCACCAATAATTCTTTGAATAAACTTCCGGCTAAAAAACTCGTTATAAACATCTACTGGAATAGCTAAATACAAAATCCGTTCAGGTTCTGTCAACCTCAATGCTGAACGGTAGTTGAGACATTGACCAAGAGCTAGGTGAAATTCAGTTACGTCTGAAGCTCCTAAAAAGGATTTTATCTCTACTGCTATTTTTTTACCAGTTTTTTCAGCAGCTAAAATTCTCTCTGCTGTTAAGTCTATGTAAAAATCAATATCCTCAACTTGAATAAATAGATGCTCATCAGTAACTGTCCATTTATCTTTTTCGAGGGCTGTTTTAACTGTATTATGAAATATATCTTTAGCTGGCATACATCAATTAAATCTATTTTACCAATACTCATACCATAAAGCGATGTCTACGACGGGCTACGCCTACGCTCTTCTCCCCACAAAAAAGCGATCGCCTACGGCATCGTGGGCATTTCACTGACAATTGAAAAGGTGTGTTAGCCAAAGCGTAACGCACCCCAGAAGAGCAAGCGATCGCTTTGATCTAGATTAAAAACTAGTAATTTTAAGGGTTGTATTGTACAGAGAAATACAGAGCATTTTCTAGCCCTGTACCATACGGTGAATTTACTGAGATTAAAGGAATTCCCCAGTCAAGACGAGCAGTAACACGATCCTGTTGCCACTGTAAACCCAGACCGACAGAAGCCATAGTATTGGGGCTGGGATTGGTTTGACCAGAATTATTCCAACCTGTGCCAAAATCAACAAAGGGAATCACCTGGATCAGTCCCTTTCCCCGGAAAACTGCCATCACAGGGAGTTGAACTTCAGTTGAAGCGAAAATTCCATTGTCGGTGAGCAGAGAATCTTGGAGGTAACCGCCTTTTCCGCCCAAGATGAACTGTTCCGAAGGTACTAAGGTCTGGTACGCTAGTTGAGCATTGGCACGCACCAATAGCAATGTATCCTTAGCTAAAATCCGTGTCCATTGCGCTTGACCTTGCCAGGAAACAAATGTGGCTGGTACTGAATTCCCCAGAGCTAGCGGTTCGTTGCTTGTGGAACTCAAGGAATTAAATCCAAAGCTGAATTGAGAACGCAGTTCAATGCTATCTTGTGCATTATGTTTTTTAAATTCCTGAAAAAACCGCAGTGCAAAGGTGCGTGTCATCCCACTATCGTTAGACAATGAAGACAGGGATAAAGGAAGCAGAGATGAAATCGTCGGGCTTTCCCCTAAAAAAGCAGTTAGACCAAGGGCTAATTCTTCATAACTTGGTGGCTGTTCTCCATTACCAAGAGTTTCCTCTGCGATTCTGCGGATAATTGGCTGACGCAGCGTTAATTCGTAAGTGCGTAAGGTTGATTCTTGATTGGAACTATTCCCAGGTACTTGTAAGCTATCTAAGGGAGAATTGATGGAAGATGCAGCCAAAGTCTCTTCGTTAATGCTTTGTACCGAGGAAGGAACGAAGCCATTCAGCGCAGATATCCCCTCAGCCTGACTTTGGTTGTAGGTAAAACTGAGAGTTCCGTTGCGAGCGTTTAGGGGGAAGGTGTAGTTGACATTCCAGTTATGTGTTCCTTCTGTACCAGAATATCCCAGGCTGAGACTATCTCCTATCCCCAGCAAGTTAGCTTCTGTGAGAACAATTTGTTGTTGAGAGATTCCCAAATGGGAAAAACCACTAATATCATTGCTAAGTGAGACGCTGAAAGATTTTGCTTGTTTGACCTCCACTTCTAGAATACTTTTACCTGGACTTGACCCCGATAATAGACGAAAGTTTGCAGATTCAATTAGCGGGTCTTGTTGCAGCAGTTGCAAAGCTGCCTGTAATTTGTTAACGTTCAGGGGTTTTGATGCAGCAAGTGCTAACCTGGAACGCACGTAGTTAGGATTGAGGCGCACTCTTGAGCCTTCTGTATATTCCTGATTAGCAGGGGATGATTTTACGTCAATCCTCTCTAACTCCCCTTCAATGACACGAATAATCGCTGCTGTTTTTTCTTGCTGTTTGGTTTGAGAGGAGAGACAAACCACCGCACTAGACGTACTGTAGCCACGGGCTGCATACTGTTTGGTGATTTCCGCAGCAACTTGCATCAGTTGTTCCGGGGAGAGGACTTTGTTGAGGTAGCCTTTAGTGAAGCTTTTGAGTTCTGCTGGTGTAAACACCGGATGATTGATAACAAAAAAGAACTCTTCCACAGTGAAAGCGTCTAGAGTAGTTCCCGACTCTGGTGCAGAAGTTGTCTTGGAACACACAGTTGCTTTTGGTGTGTTTTGGGGTGATGGAGATTGCTCTGGAGTTGGGAAGGGAAGGGAATTATTGAAAGTCGGTTGTTTTTCAGTCTTCTTTGCGTCGAGTTGGTCAGATATCGCACTGTTGGGGCTGAAGGCTGAAGTGGGAACTACTTCTTCTAAAGTAGGGGTTGGGAGTAGAGATGGTTGGGGTACCTGTGGAAGATGAGTGAGGGGTTTGGGGGCGGTTATCGGCTCCAGTTGAGGTACTGGTAATAAGTTAGGGGTGTTCGCCAGTGCGGATTCAATAATGAGGCTGTTAGTTAATATAATTGGACACAACTGGAGCAAACACCGGAAACGGTTATGCCAATGAAAATTCTTAATATGCATGTTGAATAGCAGGGAATATATGCAGATGAATAATGGCTTGCTTGGTATATGTCATCCCTGATTCAGAAGGGGAAAGGGAAAAACCACCCTTTCCTTTGCAAAACTATAGATGCTTGAATTGAATTGTGACTACTTACTGTAGTTTGTGAAATAACAAAAATATTAGAGTAATTTTTTGTATTCCTCAGATAGAAATATAGCTAGAAAATCAACCATGCTTAATACTTGAAATGGCTAGATAAATTCGCCTATTTTTTGTTATCCCTAATATGTTCACAACAGATACAGAAGACAATAAATTATCTTCTGCAAGTAAATGCTATTTTTAATAATCCTGTGGATAGCTAAGAATACCTGAATTTTATTTTTAAGTTTTTATTATTGTTCATTAGCCCTAGTTATGTCAGTCAGAAAAGTCGGATATTTAAGTCGGAAAAGTCGGATTCACTATAATATTTTGCGTTAATCTCAAGACATGAATGCTGCCAAAATAAATGATATTTTTATTGACAATTACCAGAGTGTTAATGTTATAAATAAACAAGAGTTAAGGAACTTAAACCATGAAAAAAACACTATTGATTGCTACCACATTAATGGCGCTTGCTCTTCCCGCACACGCTACTCAAATTAACCAATATGCCCAAGATAACCAAGATAAAATGAGCCTAAAAGCTCAACCTGAAGGTACAACAAGCTTGTGTTATATTTATAGAAACAAATTGGTTTGTACGCGTTAAAATAGCATAGCTTGAAAGTTTTAAACCTTCCCAACCTATAATCGTTAATTAAGGCTGGGAAGGTTTAATTATGCCTATTAAATATCAGTTTACCATAATATAAACTCATTTATAGATAATATCAAATATCAGATATATGGCGATTATTTACTTTTATCTACAGCATATTGCAAGTTGGTAATTACAGATAATTGTAGGGGCACAACAATGTTGTACCCATATCGGCATACCTCATTTAGCTGAAATATGCTGTAAACATGTAATTATCAATTTTATGTTTTTATTTTCCATTATTATCACTCTTTATAAACACATTATTGTATTAATCAACTTTTGAATACTGTCCTTTGTACCATCATCTATTACCTCACTAACTTTGTTCTTGGTAAACGCATTTATCAAAAGTAATTTAGGCTAGGAAAACGTTTATTGTCACTTCGTTTAAACCTCTGTTTTTCTGCATCTATGGTGTGAATAAGCAAAGCAAGCGAAGGGTTGTTGGCACAACCCCTTTCTTGCTTTGCGTCTTTATCTATCCTGATTCCTCTCCCCTCTTCCTGTCAGTCGGCAAAGTCGGCTCATGAAGTCTGCAAAGTCGGATAATTAAATCAGCGATCGCACACTGCGGTAGCTTATCCATAAAGCCAGACAAACCAGGGAAGTAGTGTTTTGTGCTAGAGCGATCACACTGTGGTGAAAATGGCTTTGATGAAAGAAAGGCGATCACGCTCTGGGATAAGTAGGGCGATCGCTCCTTGGTGAAAAGGCTTGAATTCAAGATGAGGGGTGATCGCTAAAAAACCTGTTGCGGATTGGACTGGCTGATGGTAAATGTACTACGATACTATCTGAATATTTATTTCGTAGACACTGCCTTCATCGTTATTGCTGACTAGATAAGTAAAATAACCTGCATTGTGACTTTCCGGTATGGTTAGGTATCCGAGTTTGTCATCCGAGCTTATCGAGTCATAGTCCCACAATTCTATTGTGGTTCCATTTTCGGGGATTTGGTAACTATAACCTGTCTCTTTTGTTTGCTGCGAATTGATTTCTTTGTATTTTCCTGAATTCGGCCAAATTTTCTTGCTGTCCACTTTTATATACAGATCATCGGCTCCTGCAAAAAAGTGATCGAGTCCTTCGATAACCTGCACTCCTGCACCTGCGCCACCAACAGCAGCAACTCCAGTAGCAGCAATAAGTAGACCACCAGTCACAGTAGCACCTGCAACAGCCGCAGCACCACCTGCTAGACCACCAATTGTACCAAATATGCCTCTTGCAAAGTCGTCAATTCCTGACGATGGTTTGATACACTTTACACTGACAAGGTTTAAAGTTTTTTTCGTAAGCCTGTCTACTCGGATTGATGATGTGATGTCATTAAAATCTGAGCCTACGAAAGGAGTATCACTGGTAAAGCTCTTAGAACGACCAGAAAATCCAGGATTTTCATAAAGAATGACCTTAAACCCGTTAGTGATTTTCAACGAACTCAGTTGATCATTACCGATTGTCAAGTTAGAGACATCATAACTTCCCTCGTCAAGTTCCTGACTGAGTCCGCTATAGTTTGCATCACGGTAAATTACTACCTTGAATGACATATCTTAATACTCCTAATGTTTGATAACTGGTACTGATTCTCTACATTTTTGAGATGCTTCAGAAGGCAATTTCTGAATTATTGGTATTGAGCTAACTAAATTAGCTGAATTTTGTTTTTTTTGCGGGTAGTTGACAAAGGATAAGGAGGTTTTCTTCCTTTCGCTTGTCTATTTATAAGACGGTTCCAGTAATTAATTTATGAATTTTTCGAGTTAGATGCTTTTTACTCAAACACTATAATTACTAGAATACCGATTCACTAATAAAAGACGAGACTGAAAACCCCTGTTTTAACTTCTCTTACAACAAAATATTCCTGAGTAAGACAAAGATTTGTCAAAGAAGGGATGGAATCAGCCTGTTTGTCGACGAGAGCAAAAAACTTCGTTCCCAAATAATTGATGGAGAAAAAGAAGCCTATCTAATTGCGATAGCTTATAGTAAAGCCCCAACAGGAAAGCGCAATCGGACGCTTCAAATGCTTGCAGACAAATGATAGAACTCAACTATGTTGAACAAGTATATACTGAAACTATCAGAAAAGCATTAAAAAAACAAACTCAAACCCTAGCTCAATGAATCTTGGGTAATTCCACCTGAAGCAACCGCAGAATTTGTTTGCTGTATGGAAGATATTTTAGATGTTTACAAGCGTCCTTATGACGAAAAAAATCCTGGCAGAAATTGAGTTTAGTGTCTTAATCGTCGTATTCCTGACCAAGATACTCTCAAATTAGAAATTGCTGCTTGGTCACAACAGAGAAAAAACAAAAGTTAATTGGCGATTTACCACAGCAGATGCTCGTATCAAATTGAAGCGACTTTATCCCTCAATTCAAACTTGATGATCTACTACCTCTCTATCATTTTCATTTTTAAATATTGAGAGCTTATATTCAGATTCCTCAGATGGATTTATCTCATATCCGTCCTTGAGAAAGTAGAACTTATCATTATCTAACAATACCCACTCCCTTATTAATTCAATTCAGAAAGCCTCAAGCGTGAATTCTTCATTTTCGACTAAACCGATTACCGCTTTTACTTAATTTTTCAGGCTAGAGGCTTTCTTCTCAATACAAAGGAGGAGAGCGGGACGATCGCACAAACATAAATTCTCGCCCCACTTTCCCCACCTGATACTGTTGTTGCGTCCACAGCACCGCCTCAACCCACCAACAAGCATCACTTTTTACCTCTAACTTCTCCTCAGAAGTCGCCCCAAGCATCACCGACTCAAACTGCTGCACATCATGCGCTACCTCCTGAGCTTTCTCACTCCCAACAATCTCCTCTTCCTCCACCGTAACTGCAAGTACCGTCTCCCCTACTCTCGCTTCAACTACCCCATTCCCCTCGGACATCTCCACTATTTCCGACTTTGTTGCAGTCGCTGTCACAGATTTATCCCTATCCATTCCCTCCTCCCCGATAAAATATCCCTTCAACTCCTCACGCAGAATAGCCCGCGCCTGGGAGATGCGCTTACAGACATTTTGGTAAGAAATTCCCTGCTGTTCTACTATTTCCTGATGTGAAAGTTCTTGATAAAAGTGCAGAATAAACGTCTCGCGCAGCCTTGTCGGTAAGTTATCAATAGCACGACGAATCACCATCTTTCTCTCGTCAGTGTCCATCACACTTTCTGGGGTATTCTCAAACGCAACCAGTCCTTGCTCCTCACCAGAGGCGTAAATTTCTATATCCTCAACTCGATTCGCACCCCGAGTGCGTTCTCGAAGAATATCCACGCAGAGATTACGAGTCAGCGTCACGAGCCAAGCCTTAAAATTAGAAATTTCCTCTGCATACTTTTGCGCCTTCTTCCAAGCTTTCAGCATCGCCCGACTGAGCGCATCTTCAGCATCAATTGAGTCACCCATCCACTTAACGCAGCAACGATAAAGATAATCTTGATACTGTTGCCATTGCTGCCAAAAAGTCATACTGACATCATCAGAACTACTACGCTCTGATGAGGAGACGACTGCTAGAGAAACTACCATAATGTGACACTCAACAATCTAATTAATTTGATTGCAATTCGATTTCAAACGTCTATCGTATAAAAAATTACTCACTCTTTCATCGCAACTAGGCTGAAGCATTGTATTTAGACGATTTCCAGTTTTTTTGGGTAAATAAACCAATAAAGGTATATATTTGGTAAATTTTGGAAAAGTCAGAGCAATCTCTTAGTCCTTGCTAATTAAGTGTTTATATATACTTGTATGTATATATAAATGCTGGATCACGAATAATTGTGGTAAAGTTTTGACAATTCACTAGCGTGGTATTTGCTGCTCGTATGTAAAGTTACTACTATTCTCTGCTGTGCACTAGTCGGAAAAGTCGGGTATTTCGGTCGGATGAGTCGGATTTTGCTTGAAATATTTTGAATCTCAAGTATTTATATTGAGGCAAGCTCTCAACAGAATTCACAAAAGCAAGTGTTAAAGCGTCTAATGAGAGAAATTTATAATACCAATACTTAAGGGTAATGATAAATAAACACTATAGTAAATCTATTCTCTTTTGGAAGAATTTCCGAGAAAATACGGTTAATTTACAACTATAAAAGTAAATAGTATTTATATACTGAAACACTTATTGAAGGCAGTAGCGATCGCCAATTGCCACACTACGTATAAAATAAAATACATTGTCTCATCACCAAAAACCCTCAATAATGACATCTAAGCACCCATGAATCTTGAAGAAGCAATCAAATGGGTAGACTCGACCCTAGAATCCAAAACAGGTAAAAAACTAACGATCCCGGAGAAAGAAATCCTCAAAGCCGCTTGGGAAAACGAACCCTACAACGCTGTTGCGGATAGCTTATATATGAGTGTGGGGCATATTAAAGATTTAGCCTCATTATTATGGAAACGTCTTTCAGATTTACTAGAAGAAAAAGTAACTAAAAATAACTTTCGCCATTTACTTTTAAAACAAACTGCTACCTCTACTCAGTCCTCTCTCAAAATTGCCGAAAGCGACACTTATCAAACTGAAGACCCAAAAGGCAATATTTTAATTGTTGATGACTTAATCGAAAACCTGCATTTTTTAAACGATATCTTAAGCAAACAGGGTTACAAAGTTCGCAGTGTCACTAACGGTAATATGGCATTACGAACTATCCGCAACAATCCCCCGGATGTGATTTTACTTGATATCAAAATGCCGGATATTGATGGCTATCAAGTCTGCTCAATTCTGAAAGCTGAAGAAGACACTTCAGATATTCCGATTATTTTTCTCAGTGCATTAAACGAGGTTTTTGATAAAGTCAAAGCTTTTGAAGTGGGGGGAGTAGATTATATTACCAAACCCTTTCAAACTGAAGAAGTTATCGCCCGTATTCAAACTCACCTGACTTTGCAACAGCAAAAGCGCCAGTTGCGACAAGAAATTGAAAAACATCAACAAACAGCAGAAATTCTCTACCAATCTCGCGCCCTCCTCGCCAGTTTGTTGAATAGTTCTAGAGATGGAATTGCTGCTATGCAAGCCGTTAGGGATATGGTAACTGGAGAAATTGAAGATTTTCGCTATTTATTAGTTAATCCTGTATTTGCCAAAATCTTGGGTAAGAAACGAGAAGAATTGACTAATAACTTAGGGCAGAAGCAAGTCTTAAATCAACTCATTCCCGGATTTTTTAAGCAGTTAGTACAGGTAGTTGAAACAGGAGAATCCCTGAAAAAAGAATTTTTTTGGGAAACCAACCTGCAAAAAAAAGGCTATGAATTGATAGCGGTGAAGTTGGGTGATGGCTTTTCGATGACTATACGCGAGACTAAAGATTATATGGATTTGGGAGAGGAGGGAATATGGAAGAATGCTCAACTAAATTATCAGAGTAAGTAGGGTGAAAAAATACTTATCTATCTTTGTTGGTTAATGTTTACCAATCAATGGTTCAGTTAAATACAAAATCTTTTCAAATTGAAATCTTTTCACCCAATCTTTGCAAGTCTGACGAACTAAAGCATGAGATTCAGGAACTAACCCTAGGATTTGCAAGACTAATTCTGCATCTGCATCAAGGGCAGCTTCATGCAAATTTATAATCCATGATTTTGGCATTTCTGCGAATAAATCCGTTAAATTTAACGGTTCTACAGTCACATTAGCACGATGAGATGGTTGCTCTTTTTCTTGATAAATATAACGAACTCCCAAATGTTTAGCCATCATCTCAAATATGGTTTCTGTGTAAAAAGGTTTGCGGACAAAATCATCGCAGCCAGCCGATAAAATTACGGTTTTTTCTTCTTCCCATGCACTAGCAGTCAAAGCAATAATGACAGTGGCTTGTCCTTTAGTTGTGCTTTTAATGCGTTTGGTGGCTTCATAACCATCCATCACTGGCATTCGCATATCCATCCAAATCAGATGCGGTGAATACTCATCCCAAATTTTAATTGCATCTTCACCATTATTAGCTGCTTGCACTGCAAAACCCAGGGGTTTGAGGAGTTTAACTAACAGTTGGCGGTTATAATCTTTATCATCCACTACCAAGATGCGATATTGAGGTTGGTTAGGAGCTAAGGCAATAATGCGATCGCTCTTCAATGGATTCTCAATTTCGCATTCATCAGCAATACTTACTGGTATATCAAATTTAAAAGTAGTACCAGAGGGAGTTTCACAGGTGGGGGAGCAAAAAGCTTGACTACTAATAACAGTAATTTCACCCCCTATCAAGCGCACAAATTCACGACTAATTGTTAATCCTAATCCCGTTCCTTGCTGTAATTGCTGTCCTGATGAGGTTTGCACGAAGGGCTGAAATAAATTCTCTAGTTCTTCTGCTGCAATGCCAACTCCTGTATCTTTGACTTCAAAGCTAATAGTTGTTTCTCCCCTATCTGTCTGCATATCTGCATTGATTGCCACTTTAACTGACACGCTGCCAGAGGAGGTAAATTTAATAGCATTACTGATTAAATTAATCAGTACTTGCCGCAATTTAATCTCATCTGTGCAGATATATTGGGGAACATTTTGGGCACAGTCAAATTGCAACTGCAAGTTTTTATCTTTGGCTTTCAATGCAAACATATCTTCGATATCAGCCAGTAAATAATACAAATCGAAGTTAGTTGTGGATAACACCATGCGTCCGGCTTCCACTTTCGACAAGTCAAGCACTTGGTTAATTAATGTCAACAAATGTTCTCCACTGCGATGAATAATTTCCAGATTCTCTTTTTGTCCAGTGGAGAGATTTGCATCCTGGTTCATCAGCTGAGAAAAGCCAAGAATTGCATTTAGGGGAGTTCGCAATTCATGACTCATGTTAGCCAGGAATGTGCTTTTAGCGTGGTTAGCAGTTTCGGCTGCGTCTTTAGCTTGTTCGAGTTCTGCTTCTATTTTTTTGCGTTCGCTAATTTCCTGTTCTAACCGCACATTTTCAATCAGGGTTTTCTCAGCTTGTTTGCGATCGCTAATATCTTGAAAGGCGGCGATCGCATATTCTACATTACCAGTCTCATCAAAAATTGGCGTGCTGGTGACTTCTAAGGGGACAATTGCGTCACTATAGTGTAGTTCCAAATCATCTGCCCTTGTTTTTTCACCACCCAGCGATCGCACGACGGGAAGCTGTTCTACTGGGTACATCTGATTGGTTTCGGCCCGATATATGCTATAGACTTGGGAAAGTTGTTCGACTTCCGCTTTTGGTAATTCTTGAATCTTCAGTAACTGCTGTGAAACTTGATTGGCGTAAACCAGCTTGCCTTTGGCATCGTGAACGGATATACCTAGAGGAATGGCGTTGAGGAATTTATTCAGTCTATTTTGCGTCGATTGAACTTGAGTATAAAGTCTAGCATTGTTAAGCGCGATCGCTGCTTGGGTCGAAAGCATTTGTATTACTTTAAGCCGATCAATTGTAAAAACTCCATCTGCGAGATTATTCTCTAAGTAGACAATCCCAATCAATTGCCCTTGATTCAGCAGTGGCGCACAGAGAATTGATTTTGGTTTGTATTTTTTAATATAATTATCTTGCGTAAATCTACCTTCACGGGCAACATTACTTTCAATCAATCCTTCTTGAGTTCTGGCGACATAGTAAATAATTGATGCAGGTAGACAGGTTTCGATAGGAGTCGATTGCAATACTAGAATTTGCTCAGAATTCGCCTCACCAGATGCTTCAACTCGTAATTCTCCCAGAGATTCTAAAATGAGGTAGCCAGTTTGTGCGCCAGCGCTAGATAGCAGAATTCGCATTAAAGTTGCGAGGAGTTTATCTAGTTCAATTTCACTAGCAATTGCGACAGCAGCTTTCATCAGTGCGGCTAAATCCAAAACTTCGCCTGCGGTACTACCAGAGGTATTAGGTATGCTGTGGCGTGAATCGAGGGATATATTGGTTTTGGTAAAGCGCTGCAAAAGTTGCGGATATTGCTGTTCTAAATCCTTAACTTTTGCGATCGCACCCCAACGCAGATAACAGTGATAAGCATTAATCAGATAACCTTGGGCAACTTGCGCTTTTCCCCAATTGAGGTAGAATTTAGCAGTCAATTCATTAGCCAAAGCTTCTTCATTCAGATAGTCATTTTCTTTGGCTAAGGTAATAGCGCGATCGTAGCAATCAATCGCTTGAGTATGTTCGCCCAAAACTCGATGCAATTCTGCCTGCACTAGATAGAATTTTTGCAAATGAGTCATCGGTGCAAAATGCGCCCATTTTTTAATATTTTTCAGCTTGGCTTTCACCTGCTTTTGGATGCGTTTTTGTTCCGATTTAGAAGCATCAGCATATATAGCTAAGTAAATTAAAGATATGTAGAAATCCGCCAGGGGTATACTACCAACAGCACTATCTTGAGATGCTTCCACTAAACGGGTATATTTCAGAGCTTGCTGATAATCTTGAAATAGATAGCCCAAAAATATTTTATAAAAATAGAGATAATGGCAAATATTTTGGGCATTTGCTTCCAGATGAATCGGTAGCATTTTATCTTCGTCATAGCTTTCACCGATTAAACGACAATTATCTTCAGCCTGCCCCATTAAATTTAAGATTAGCTGTCGATTGATTTGGATATAATAATAACCTGTTTCTTGTCCCAGTTGTTTAAGGGCGTTAGCATACATTGCCATTTCTGGTTCCAGCTTTGCTAATTCCTGTCCCAGAATGTATGCATGATGAGTGTATGAAGTTGCTGCATAAGCAGCGTATTCTACATCTCCAGTTTCCAAGCCAATTACATAAGCATCCCGCAAAGGTGTTAAGGTTTCTTTAAGATGCTCTTTCCAATGTTTAATAAAGAAATTAACAACAAAAAATACTCTCGATTTAAGTTCTTTAGCATTGAATTTATCCAGCAATTTCAGTGCTAGTTGACCAAATTTATAGCCAGATTCAATATCCCCGACAACTTCCCCTGAGAGAATCAATCCGTAAGTAGCATAAGCATAGCAGGAGGTAGCTGTATTACCATATTTAAGAGATAAACTGACCTGTTCAAACACAATTAAAGCAAAGAGTTCTGGTATTGCAAAATAAGCAGGTGCTACCATATCTGACAAAATCCGCATAACTGCCAATTTGTAAGGATCGGTCATTTCTGGTAGTTCGATTAATGATTCAATTTCTTTGCCTATAAAACTTAATCTTGTCTTTACTAATTTGAGTACAATATCTAATTTATTAGGCTTCTTGGGAAAGTTAATTCCCAACATTTTTAATACTGATAGTGCCGTATCAATTGCTTGTAGAGGATTATTTTGTGATGTATAAGCTTGGATTTTAACTTGATAAACTTTTACTTTATCTAACAACGAATTAGCTTTCTGTAGCACTATATTAGCTAATTTCTCCATTTCCTCAACATTACCACAAGAACTTGCTACCTCGGCGGCTTCTACATATAATACTAAAGTTAAATCATACTGACTTTGCCAACTATCTGCACTCAAGCAATTTCTGCTAATTCTGAAGTAATTACTAGCAGTTTTCCATGCGGCTGAAGCTTTCGCTTTTTTACCGGCAATGAGATTTAATTGGGCTAGTTTATCTCGTTCTATTTGAACATCAACTGATTCAATACCTAAGTTTAATTGATTGACAATATCAAAAATCTTTTGTTGCCGTAACTGTGGCGGAGTATTTTGTAATAAAAGCTGTCCAACTCTCCAATGGACATCTTGCTTTGCGTCGATAGGAATTAGGAAATAGGCGGCTTGTTGGATGCGATCGTGTGCAAACTTATAAGTAATTTTTAATTCATTATATTCTCTATCTGTTTGTAGAAACTTGTAGTCATCGCCGATAGGTAATATCAGTCCGGCTTGCATAGCATCCCATAATTCTTTAGCCGTTTCTTTTGGAGATTTTTCATTGATAACTGCCAAGTTTTTTAAATCAAAAGAGTTACCAATACAAGCAGCTAATTGTAAAACTTTTTGTGCTGACTCTGATAAGCGTTGAATCTTTTCTGTCATTAATTCAACAACATTATCAGTTATGCTACTATTGATAATTTTTTGTAAATCCCAAGACCAAATACCAGCATTGGTATCAAATTTGAGTAATTTATCTGTATAAAGTGATTTTATAAACTCCTTGATAAAAAAAGGATTTCCCTGTGTTTTATCCCAAATTAACTCAGCTAATTTCTGAATATAGATACAATTAGTCTTCAGCGTATCTGCGATAAATTCATTAACCTGATTGAAATTTAGGGGTGAAAGGGAGAGATGATTAACCACTAATCCCTGCTTATTCATTTCTGCTACAGTCAGCATAGCAGGATGAGTTGCACTGACTTCGTTATCTCGATAAGCTCCAATCAAAAACAGATATTGAGTATTAGCATGAGTCATTATCAACTGGAGCAATTGCAATGTAGCACTGTCTGTCCACTGTAGATCGTCTAGGAATATAACTAGAGGATGTTCTTTTTGACAAAATACTTGGATAAAGTTTTGAAAAACTAAATTAAACCGATTTTGAGATTCTGTAGGAGATAATTCGGGGATAGCAGGTTGTTTACCAATAATCAGTTCAACTTCGGGAATAACATCAATAATAATTTGTCCGTTAGCTCCTAATGCAGCTAGAATATTATCTCGCCACTGTTGTAATTGCAGTTCAGTTTCAGTAAGTAATTGTCGCACTAATTCTTGAAACGCAGCGACTAAAGCTTGATAGGGAATATCGCGATGAAGTTGATCAAACTTTCCGCTAATAAAGTATCCGCGTTTTTCAGTAATTAGCTTATAAAGTTCATGGACTAAAGCTGATTTCCCAATACCAGAGTACCCAGAAATTAGCATGAGTTCAGTTTGCCCTTGACTTGTGCGCTCAAAAGCAGTCAATAAACTCTCAATTTGCGATTCTCTTCCGTAAAGTTTCTCCGGAATTTGTAATTGATGAGAAATATCTTGACATCCTAAAGTAAATTTTTGGATAGCACCGTTTTGATATTGAGTCAGACAAGTTTTTAAATCTGCCTTAATTCCCCAAGTACTCTGATATCTTTCTTCGGGCATTTTTGCCATTAACTTCATGACGATATCAGAGAGATTTATGGGAATTTCTGGGTTAATTTCATGAGGCGCTAGCGGTTGTTTAGCAACATGACAATGGACTAATTCAAGTGCGTCATCAAAGTCAAAAGGTAGTTGTTTGGTTAACAATTCATAGAAAGTGACACCAAGAGAATAAAAATCGGTGCGGTAATCAATTACACGATTGATTCGTCCTGTTTGTTCTGGAGACATATAAGCTAATGTACCTTCCAGAACATTAGGGCTTTTTAGAGAGGGATTCTCTTGGGATAAAAAAGTAGATAGACCAAAGTCAATAATTCTTAATTGTCCTGTTTGCGGATTCAAGACAATGTTAGATGGATTGATATCTTTATGAATAACATTATTTTGATGAACTTTGCCTAAAATATCGGTGATTTCAATGGCAAGATGGAGGAACTCTGGCACAGAAAAGGAACGGTTTTGCAGCAGAATTTTTAAAGACTCTCCACCAAAATCCTCCAACAACATAAGGAGGGTATTCTGGTATTTTCTCAGTTCGTAGGCTTTAATTATTCCCTCTAAGTTAAGACTACGAGTGATTTCATATTCCTGCTGATAGCGGTAGATTTCGGCAGGTGTAGGATAATCCTCCTTAAGGAGTTTTAAAATTACGGGTTGCCGATTAGTATTAAATATGCCTCGATATACGAATGAATTAGCACTCTCGTAAATTTGGCTGACAATTGTGACATCTGGCAGTGAAATCATCTGGCGAGTAACAAAATAGCCTAAAAAGCTTATTAAATAAAGTTTATAGCAAGTTATGATTACAAAATATAGATTTATTTCTAAGTAAATCTATGTGTCTATAATGTTACCAATATTTTATCGCTCTAGGTTGTCTATTGTCTCAGTATAGGCAAAAAATTTTACTCTGGGTTTACAATCCGCTCTATCTCGATTGCTCCACGACATCACCATAGGAAAATACCCAAAAAATTTTCGATTTCAATAAACTTAGATGCGAAGTTGCTATGCAACAAGCTCTAAAGAAATGGCAACCACAGCCTAAAACTTATGGGATTGGATGTCCTAGGTGCAATTCCACTCAGCTTGTGAAAATTGGTAGAGTGGATGGCCTACAAAAATATGCATGTAGTGACTGCGATCGCACTTTTAAAGAAAGACCAAGGTTTGTGTGTGAATGTTTAATCCTAGGAACTCAGGTAAAGTGCCAATCATGTCCTCAGTTTAAGGAATTTTTAGGCATAGTCAAGCAGCAAACAGATGAATTGCGTTCTTTGAGCTTTCAGGAGTTAGAAAACCTCAAGTCTTCTTATACTGTGGCTGAAACGCTTGATTAATATAATTACTCAAGTACAATTCATAACCAAATTGTTTGAAGTCGCTACGTAACATCTAAATTTAACAGGGTTGCATCTCCAGGGAAAATTTATGCAACACTACTACCTCTACCATTAAACTGCACATTACCCTATCTCAATTGCTGTAGTCCTGTGATTATCTCTTCAGTTCCCCTATATCAGCCACTTCTAACATTTTGTTCTTTGCAAACATTCTACTCGCAAGCAATTGCTTGCAATGAACAAAAAAAAACTCAACTTTCGCTATCCTCAAATTAACAAATAACGGTGCTTATGGCTTACGAATCTTGGTCACAAGTGGTAATTCGCACAGTTCTGGAATGGGAAAAACGTAAAGCCGAGCAAAAATCTAACTCGGATATTCCAGAACAAGAAAAAACAAAGTCCAAAAACAAAACTGCCTAGTAACGATACTCAATGGCTGTAACAAAGTTGCTATCTCTGCATATTTTTTAATGTAGTCATTGAGTATTGATCATTTACTTAAGCTTGAAGTGATTGCCAGTAAATTTTATTAGCAAAAGCCTGTATAATTCTTTTTTTAGCAATCAGGAATTGTCTGGTTGCATGATTTTCTAGGGTTCATGTGCATGAAAATTTCTATTAACTATCAACTTTGTTCGGCTTTTATCGCAAATACAACCCCTTGATATAGGAGTGCGATCGCAATGGCGCATCAAGCCCATGCCATAATAATTTTGACTTCCCCTGTGCGGCACTAGCTCTCCCAAAAAGAAGTTAAAATCGAATGATTGTCCAACAAAGCTGATTAGTTCTCATCTGGAAACAGACTGGAGACTTTTATGACCCCAGCAACCATAGTAACACCTATAAAAGAATCACCCTTGTTGTTTGAGGGATTGACTTGGAGAGAGTTTAAAGCCGTTGAGCAGTTGTTAGACCGTCCAGGATATCGGCTGTCTTTCCTGGATGGTGTTTTGGAGATACGCAGAATGCCTGGAGAACCTCACGAAACTGTTAAAAAAAGAATTGCGGCATTGGTGGAACTGTATTTGCTAATGGCAGGATTTGATTTTACCCCAACTGGCTCAATGACTTTGGAAAGTGAAGCTGGTGCTGTCAAGCGTGAGGCAGATGAATCTTATAAACTGGCTCCAGGTCGAGTGCGTCCAGATTTGGTGATTGAGGTGGTGTTTACCAGTGGTGGTATCGACAAGCTAGAAGCATATAAGCGGTTAAAGATTCCGGAGGTATGGTTGTGGGAAGATGGTGTGTTAGAAGTCTATCATCTGCGCGATGAGGGCAATGCGCTTCACTATGAAAGAGTTACCAATAGTGAGGAATTGCAAGGGATTGATCTAGATTTGTTATTACGCTGTATTAATATGGTGAATCATGTGGATGCAATCAAGACTTTTCAACAGGCATTGGTGAAATAGCAATCTGTTATTTGGTGCCAAAAACTCTATTCTGCTTCTGCTCCCAATACAACCCCTTCATACAGTAGTGCGATCGCTACGCCCACTGCAGGCATCGCCAATTAAAATTCGATGCTGGATAGAGTAATCATATCTTCCTCAGTTGTACTTAATCCTGGTGGAAAAGCTGTCTGCATTCCCCTAGATTAGAGATAATATTTCTATGGTTTTAAGTAATTCTTTATCATCTATGACCCAAGCCATACCCAAGCTAGTAACCTTTGAGGAATTTGTCGATCGCCTACGTGAAAATTCTGGGGTACGCTACGAACTACATAATGGGGAAGTCGTGGAAATGGCACAACCAGTAGGGGAACATGAAGAAGTTAAAGGGTTTTTAGGTATCGAAATTCCTTTTGAAATCAAACGTCTAGGACTCCCTTACATTGTCCCGAACCAAGCGATAGTTAGACCTCCCGAAAAAGATTCTGGTTACTTTCCAGATTTGTTGGTGCTAAATCGTGCAAATCTGGGAAATGAACAATTATGGAAAAAAGAATCTATTGTCAGTAATGGTGCATCAATACCTTTGGTAATTGAGGTTGTATCAACTAATTGGCGGGATGATTACCACTTAAAATATGCTGATTATGAAGAGATGGGTATTCCCGAATACTGGATTAAAGACTATGCGGCGTTGGGTGGACGTAATTTTATCGGTAACCCCAAACAACCTACAATCTCTGTCTGTAACTTGGTGGATGGAGAATATCAGATCAGCAAGTTTCGAGATAGCGATCGCATTGTCTCCCAAACCTTTCCCGAATTAAATCTCACCCCGATCCAGATTTTTCAAGCTGGTTTGCTGTAGCGTTGAAATTCATATCCGTAAAAATAATTGTTTACGATATTGAATGAGAGCAAATTTCACTATGGAAGGAGTGACGGATAAATTAACCAACTATCAGCAAATAGTACAGCAATTGTTGATGGGTTACGCTCTAAGTAAGCCAGCTTACGGTGAGATTGAGGTTGAGACTATTTTTGATACGCAGCGAAATCACTATCAAATTGTGCATCTAGGTTGGCAGCATAAGCGCTGGGTGCATGATTGTGTAATACATCTTGATATTCGCAACGATAAAATCTGGATTTTTTACAATTCAACGGAGCATGATATCGCCGCAGATTTAGTCGATTTGGGTGTACCAAAACAAGATATTGTGCTAGGTTTTCATCCTCCTTTCATGCGGGAAATGAGTGACTATGCTGTGGGCTAAAAGCAGAAGGATGAAAGAGGCGATCGCGCTAGCTTGAAAACAGATTGGGAAAACTTTTATGCCTTATAGTAAATTTACTCTGAGTAAAGCCGTAGAAGATTTTCAACTGACGATTGTTGAAGGCGATCGCTTTTTACCAGAAATTTCCCCAGTCAATCCAAGTTCTTTGCTCAAAGATACCTTGAAAGACACCCTACCTTGGGCTGTTGCAGTGGGTAGTGAAAAAGCGCGTTCTGAAGGCATTATCAATCCTGTTTTACTAGAAGTCAAACGTCAGCTTCATGGACAAATTAGCGTCTTTTCCGGCGAAGAGTTCAACGTACAGCCAGAGGTTGATTTGACGGGTTATGTCGATTTTCTGATTAGTCGCTCTCCAGAGCAATTGTATATTAAAGCCCCGGCGGTGGTTTTGGTGGAAGCGAAGAAAGAAGACCTCAAACCAGGACTGGGACAATGTTTAGCCCAGATGGTAGCTTCCCAACGCTTTAATCAACAGAAGCAGCAGCCAATTTCTACAATTTACGGAACGGTGACGAGTGGTACAGTTTGGCGCTTTCTCCAACTTGAAGGACAAACTGTAACCATTGACTTGAATGATTATCCACTACTACCAGTTGAGCAAATTTTGGGCAAACTTGTTTGGATGGTACAGAATGGCTGAGGATTGCGATAAGCGAAGCTTAAGCCTTATGGAGAGAGAGGCTACGCGGAGCTTGCTTCCCCGTAGGGGTATGGCTATCACAATTGTTGGGGGAGGAAGTAGCGATCGCTCCCTCAACACTCCGAATAGTTTATGCGTATTATTTTATACATAATTGACCCACCACTTTGTCAAGTAATCTATTCTGCTTCTGCTCCCAATACAACCCCTTCATATAGATGTGCGATCGCAATTTCAAATTCAATGCTGGATAGGGTAACTATATCTCCCTCAGTGTAGGGATAGTAAAGCCACATTCTTCCCTCCCCCCGACAGTAGCGTTCGACAGAGATTTTTTCGGAATTTATCAATAAATATTCTTGCAAAGAAGGCATTTGGAGGTAATTAGTGAATTTCTCTCCCCTATCTTTGCTACTTGTACCAGGAGAGAGAACTTCGACAATTATTTTTGGGTTTTGAATAAATTTACGAGCATTGAGGTCTTGAGGATCGCAACTGACAACAACATCAGGATAATAGTAAGCACTTGTAGGTGTCAGTTGCACTTTTACATCAGACACATTTACTCGGCAACCTCTAGCACGTAAATGTGGACGTAAAGCTGTGTAAAAATTCAGTGCAATGTCATTGTGGGGAATTGTACCACCTGTCATGGCAAATACTTCGCCGTTAACATATTCGTACCGAAGGTCTTGCTGGGATTCCCATGCAAGATATTCCTCGACGGTCATTTTTGGCGGTTGTTGGGAGGCTACCATAGCAAAATTTTTCGAGTTTGTTTTGATTTTAGCTTGGAGCTTAGGGAGACAAGCGCAAACTGCTTTACCTTGGATGCTTTTGACGCTATGGATTTGGTGATTTACAGTGCGATCGCTTGGTGATTTACCGAAATTACCCGCTATATTGGTCGTTACAGATAATTTCGATGCATATTCATATTAAATTGTCAATGGCAGTATCCTATGCATTTTCGATATGCTGGATCTAGAAAAGCAATCAGCAGATTTGCTAGGAGGTATGTTTGACAAAGACCAACTTTCCTTTATCTATATGGTTAAAACAGCAGCGTAGAGTCTTTGGCGGTATGCTATTGGCGATCGCCATCACAGGCTGTAGTAACTCTGGCACATCACAACTATCTTCTGTGAATAGCCCATCGGTTGCCAATATCTCAGACACATCTAGTCCAACTTCCTCACCAGTCTCTCCTACACCAAACACTGCTGATAGCCAGCTTGAGCAAGAAGCAGTCCAAGTTATTCGTGACTATTACAGTGCGATCGCTCGTCACGACTATAAACAAGCCTACTCAACTTGGTCAGGAGATGGCGCTGCTAGTCAACAATCATTTGAGCAGTTTCAGCAGGGTTTTGCTAACACCGCATCTGTTGCTGTAGAAGTTGGAGAACCAGGTAGAGTAGAAGGGGCAGCAGGTTCACTGTACATTAATATTCCGGTTACTGTTACTGCCGTCACTGCTGATGGAACGCCGCAGCGATTTCGCGGTAACTATGTGTTACGGCGAGTTAATAATGTTCCTGGCTCAACTCCAGAGCAGCGTCTATGGCATATAGACTCAGCGAAGATTACTAAAGCTAATTAGGGAACTCTTACCCAAAAGGTTAAATAAACTATGTTCAAACTCACTCCGAAATTTTCTGTCGTACTTATCACGATTACGGCGCTAGTACTGATATGTTTGCAGTTCTTGGGGAACAACTCTGTTCTATCTGAACAGTCAGATGTACAGTCTCATAAGCAGTCAACAGTTGTTGCAACTGCCGCCCTTCCCCCTAATCTTGTACCTGCCGTACTAGGAGGTAAACAAGTTTATGTTCTGTATGTAACCCGCTCTCAAGATACGGTTTTAGTGCGTTGTTACCCTGGTTATGAACCAACAATCACGCTTCGCGCAATGGGCAGTAATCCCAAAGCCCAGACACAGAAAGAAGGGGTGATGATTTGCCGTCCTTCAAGCTAGAAAATTAGGCGTTGCTGATTGATGGGATGATTTTTGTCTCACGCAAAGGCGCAAAGGCGCAAAGAATCGACTTTCAGCTTTTTCCAGAAGTCTGAATTCATCCCGCAAATATGCAACGCCGAAAATTAATTTTGAATTTTGAATTTTGAATTTTGAATTCACGGCAGTACTAGTACTGATACTCAATGGCTGTGACAAAGTTACCATCTACACAGATTTTTTTAACGCAACCATTGAGGATTGCTCTTTTATCTTGAGCATTAAGTCCTTGCCAGTAACTTTTATTAGCAAAAGCCCGGATAATGCGTTCTTTAGCAATCAAGGATTCTCTAGATGCATTATTGATTGCTCCCAGTGCGATCGCAATTTGTTCTTTGAGGTCATTTTTGATTTGTTCGATGGCTGAACTTGGTGGTAAGGTTTCCAGATTATTCAGTGATGCGCGGAGAGTTTTGACTTCTGGGGGTTCCTCGATAATAATTGGCTCATCTGTTTCTACTAAGTTTGCTAACCGTTCGGCTTCTTGCGCCAATAAATCTACAACTTGGATATCTAATATTTTCGAGGAAATCATAGTTTTATTACTACAATTGCCAGCTTTATACAAACGGCACTGATAATAATAGATAGCTTGTCCCTGCTTATCTACTCGTTTTGCATGGCGCGTCATTGAGCCTCCACAATGAGCGCACTTAATTAAATTAGAAAATGGGTTGATTTCGTTATCTTCTCTAGAAGCCCATCGGTTATGGCGATTACTGCGGATCATTTGTTTTATTTGTTCATGTTCAGCGCAGGTAATGATGGCTTCATCGTCGTGGGTTCCCCATTTCACCTTCCACTCGTCAAAATGCTTGCGCTTACCTTTTGATTTCACATAAGTATCAAAAGGTAAACCTCCTGCATAAACAGGGTTAACTAATAATGCTTTTAAACCTGGAATTGACCATCTCAAACCAGACCAAGGATAACGCAAGGGGTGGTTAGCTTTAGCTGGTGTAAAGACAATTTTATCTAAGTCATCATCGCTGATAATTCGTGAAGATTTCTCTGGTTTATGCCAATCAAAAGCTTTTGTTTCTATGCCAAAATCTGAGTGCAATTTACGCACAGTAGCCGCAACTGAACCGCATTCAAAAAAAGTATTGAAAATATATCTAGCTACATCAGATATAGTTAATTCTCTTCGCCCTTGTAACAAGCAAACGCATGGAGAGTCATCGCGTACATATTTATCTTTGTCGATACGGTATCCTAATGGTGCAACTCGGTGACTTTTCCCTTGGGTTACCCGATGACGGCGTTCGCTCTTTAACCTCTCAGTTACCATTCTGACCTCAAATTTGGCAGCAGCAAGCAACATATCAATAGTTAATTCCCCACCCAAACTGTCTGGATCAACTCCTTGATCTAAAGCTATGAGTTTAATTCCCTTGGAACGCAATACTTCCAACAATGAATAAAACAAACGTGATGATGAACCGATCCGATCAATCCGGGTAAATTGCAGAGATACTACCTTACCCTTTGCACATGTCTTCAAGTCATGAATTAATTGTTGTAGTCCTTCCCTAACTTCGGTTGTCCGTGACTGAATATCCCAGTATACTTTTGAACATCCAGCATTTTGCAAGCGTTCTATTTGTTTACGCAACGCACCTTTATCTGTTTGCTGCTCCTCACCGCTAACCCTTGCGTAACCCCAACTTTCCATAAAAGCGTATAGACACAACCTTTATTATATTTGATAGTGGATACTTCTATTCAGAGAAGTTCTCTGAGCAGTTGCAAAAGCGTCAACCCCAAGTGAAGTATGAGGGATAAAGTAGGAAGGATGAAGTATTAAACTTCGAGTTAAGAACCTGGAATTTCGAGTTTCAGCCTTCATTCTTCTCCTGAGGAGACGCTACGCGAACACCCTTTACCCTTCATCATTGATAATTCATAATTCCTAAATTTAAAACCAATGCAAAACAACTGCATCTATCTCGATAATAATGCCACCACGAAGGTAGACCCAGAAGTTGTAGAGGTGATGTTGCCCTACTTAACGGAATATTACGGCAATCCCTCTAGTATGCATACCTTTGGCGGACAACTTGCCAAAGCAGTGAAAACAGCAAGAGAGCAACTTGCAGCCCTTCTGGGAGCAGATGAGTCGGAAATTGTTTACACTAGTTGCGGTACTGAAGGTGATAATGCAGCTATTCGCGCTGCACTGTTGGCACAACCTGACAAACGCCACATTATTACTACTCAAGTTGAACACCCAGCAGTACTCAATGTCTGCAAACAATTAGAAACTCAAGGTTATAGTGTTACCTATCTTTCGGTAAATCGTCAGGGGCAATTGGATCTCAATGAGCTAGAAGCTTCCTTGACAGGTAACACTGCCTTGGTAACGATTATGTATGCCAACAACGAAACTGGCGTGGTTTTCCCAATCGAGCAGATTGGATTGCGAGCGAAAGAGCATGGTGCTTTATTCCACGTCGATGCGGTGCAAGCAGTAGGGAAAATCCCTCTGAATATGAAGAAAAGCACCGTAGATATGCTTACCCTATCCGGTCATAAAATCCACGCTCCCAAAGGTATTGGCGCTTTGTATGTGCGGCGCGGCGTGAGATTCCGTCCCTTCTTACTTGGTGGACACCAAGAACGGGGACGGCGTGCGGGAACAGAGAACGTTCCAGGGATTATTGCTCTTGGCAAAGCTGCCGAACTGGAAATGTTACATTTAGAAGAGGCGACTAAGAGAGAAAGAAGGCTGCGCGATCGCCTAGAACAAACCTTACTCGCTCAAATTCCTGATTGTGAAGTTAACGGCGATACAACGCAGAGATTGCCCAACACAACTAACATCGGCTTCAAATACATTGAAGGAGAAGCCATTCTGCTACTGCTCAACAAATACGGTATCTGTGCCTCATCCGGTTCAGCTTGTACTTCTGGCTCTTTGGAACCTTCCCACGTCTTGCGGGCGATGGGCTTACCCTACACCACTTTACATGGTTCCATCCGCTTTAGCCTTTGCCGCTACACCACAGAAGCCGAAATTGATCAAGTAATTGCGGTTATGCCAGAAATTGTCGAACGTTTGCGCGCCCTTTCTCCCTTCAAAAATGATGAAGCGGGTTGGTTGCAAGCGCAGGAACAAACACTGGCTCATCGTTAGGGATAAGGGACTGGGGACTAGGGACTGGGGATTAGGAAGATGCTCCCAATGCCCAATCCCCATGCCCAATCCCCAATTACCCATTCCCCAATACCCAATACCCAATCCAAATTCGCAAATCTAAAATCGGCCATGTGGGACTACACAGATAAAGTATTAGAATTGTTTTACAATCCCAAAAATCAGGGAGTTATCGAAGAAGTTGAGCAAGCTGGAGTAAAAGTAGCGACTGGGGAAGTAGGTAGCATTGCTTGCGGTGATGCTTTGAGACTACACCTGAAAGTTGAAGTCGCCAGCGATAAGATTCTTGATGCACGCTTTCAAACTTTTGGCTGCACAAGTGCGATCGCATCTTCCAGTGCTTTAACCGAAATGATTAAGGGCTTAACCTTAGATGAAGCCTTAAATGTCTCCAATAAAGATATTGCAGATTACTTGGGTGGATTGCCAGAGGCAAAGATGCATTGCTCTGTGATGGGGCAAGAAGCGCTAGAAGCCGCTATTTATAATTATCGCGGCATTGCGCGAGATGTTCATGATGACGATGATGAAGGAGCGCTAATTTGTAGCTGTTTTGGCATCAGCGAATCCAAGATTCGGCGCGTGATTCGGGAAAATAACCTCACTGATGCAGAACAAGTAACAAATTATGTAAAAGCTGGTGGCGGATGCGGTTCCTGTTTAGCGAATATTGATGATATTATTAAAGAAGTTCAGCAAGAAGCCGCTACACCTGCAATCAACAACTACGGCGTGAAAGTTGCAACCGATATTGCTACTGGTAAACAATCACAACTCGGACTCACAAATGTGCAGAAAATTGCACTGATTCAAAAAGTCTTAGACGAAGAAGTCAGACCAGTTTTGATTGCTGATGGCGGAGATGTTGAACTTTATGATGTAGATGGCGATCGCGTCAAGGTTCTGCTTCAAGGAGCTTGTGGTTCTTGTTCTAGCAGTACAGCAACTCTCAAGATTGCTATAGAAGCCAGATTGCAAGATCGTGTCAGCAAGAACCTGATAGTTGAAGCCGTCGAGCCATTCCTCTAAAAATTACGCACTGCTCAAATACACCTATTGTGCATCAGCTAAGACACAGAAAGTAGGATTTGACATCAATAGTTCGCTTCGCATCAATGAATTCAGTCCTACCGACAACAGACAGCTAAAGCACATAGGCAAGTATACAACGCCTAATTGCGAATTCCATAATCCAACTCGCTTCAAAGGAATGAGGATATGAGCGCACTGTACGAAAAGATTGGTGGACAAGCAACTCTCGATAAAGTAGTTGCAGATTTGCACAAACGCATTCAAGCAGACAGCAGTGTGAATACATTCTTCGCTAAGACAGATATGGCGAAGCAACGTGGTCACTTTGTTGCTTTCGTAGCTCAGTTACTGGAAGGGCCAAAGCAATATGCAGGTCGTCCAATGGATAAAACCCACACAGGTATGAATATCCAGCCCCAACACTTCGATGTAGTTGCTAAACACCTCAGTGATGCAATGGCTGCAAACGGAGTATCTGCTGATGATATTAGCGCTGCAATGGCTCGTGTCTCAAATGTCAAAGCCGCTATTTTGAATAAGTAATAGGACTCTCAAGTTGATTGTTGACGAAGACATCAAATGAAGTATGAAATGTTAGCCTTTATTCTTTAACCTTCATCCTTCACAGTCCAGTCCTACCAGGTGTTTATCTCTGACTCACAAGTATTTGAAAAGTGCGTAATTACCTTTGTTAATAGTCATTTTTCATGGCTATTAACAAAGAATAAAAGAAAAAAAATTTAATTTGACCGAGGAACGATCAATGTCTGTACTACCGATAGTTTTTGCTGTGGAGCGATCGCCTCCGGCTGGTAATCAATACCAATGTCTCTGGCGACGTTCTACACAAACTCACTCTGAGCATCAACAGGTGTGAGACCCAACGCAAAAAAGCAAAAGACCCACCAACCAACCAATTGCAGGAAACACGAACCATGACTGACGAAAACATTAGACAGATAGCTTTCTACGGTAAAGGCGGTATCGGTAAGTCTACCACCTCCCAAAACACCCTAGCAGCTATGGCAGAAATGGGTCAACGCATCATGATTGTAGGTTGCGACCCTAAAGCTGACTCCACCCGTTTGATGCTCCACGCTAAAGCTCAAACCACAGTTCTTCACTTGGCTGCTGAACGCGGTGCAGTAGAAGACTTGGAACTCGAAGAAGTAATGTTGACCGGTTTCCGTGGCGTTAAGTGCGTAGAATCTGGTGGTCCAGAACCCGGTGTAGGTTGTGCTGGTCGTGGTATCATCACCGCTATTAACTTCTTGGAAGAAAACGGTGCTTACACAGACCTAGACTTCGTATCTTACGACGTATTAGGTGACGTTGTGTGCGGTGGTTTTGCTATGCCTATTCGTGAAGGTAAAGCACAAGAAATCTACATCGTTACCTCTGGTGAAATGATGGCGATGTATGCTGCTAACAACATCGCTCGTGGTATTTTGAAATATGCTCACTCCGGTGGTGTGCGTTTAGGTGGTTTGATTTGTAACAGCCGTAAAACTGACCGGGAACACGAACTCATCGAAACCTTGGCAAAACGGTTGAACACCCAAATGATTCACTTCGTACCTCGCGACAACATCGTTCAACACGCAGAATTGCGTCGGATGACTGTTAACGAGTACGCTCCTGACAGCAACCAATCTCAAGAATACCGCGCATTAGCTAAGAAGATCATCAACAACGACAAACTCACCATTCCAACACCAATTGAAATGGATGAATTAGAAGCACTGTTGATCGAATACGGTATCCTCGACGACGATTCTAAGCACGCAGATATCATCGGTAAGCCTGCAGAAGCTTCCGCTAAGTAAGCAAAGTTTTAGGAAAAGGGAACATCTACATCAATTCCCTTTTACCTTTGATCTAATTTTTATCCCCCACGGGGACGCAGAGTCCCCAACCCCATAGGGGAAATCCCCTACCCTAAATATCCCGGTTCCTTAGGAGCAAGAGAGACTAGAAATGACTCCTCCAGAAAACAAGAATATCGTTGACGAAAGAAAAGAACTAATTAAAGAAGTTCTCCAAGCCTATCCCGAAAAAGCAGCTAAAAAACGGGAAAAGCACTTAAATGTATACGAAGAAGGCAAGTCTGACTGCGGCGTTAAGTCTAACATCAAATCTCTACCTGGTGTAATGACCGCTCGTGGTTGTGCTTATGCAGGTTCAAAAGGTGTGGTTTGGGGCCCTATTAAGGACATGATCCATATCAGCCACGGGCCTGTAGGTTGCGGTTACTGGTCTTGGTCTGGTCGTCGTAACTACTACATTGGTACAACTGGTGTTGACACCTTTGGTACCATGCACTTTACCTCCGACTTCCAAGAAAGAGACATCGTTTTCGGTGGTGACAAGAAACTCTTAAAGCTGATTCAAGAACTCGAAGTACTTTTCCCCCTCAGCCGTGGTGTTTCTATTCAATCTGAATGTCCCATCGGTTTGATTGGGGATGACATCGAAGCCGTAGCTAAGAAAGCAGCTAAAGAAATCAACAAGCCTGTTATTCCTGTACGTTGCGAAGGCTTCCGTGGTGTTTCTCAGTCCTTGGGTCACCACATCGCTAACGACCAAATCCGTGACTGGGTATTCCCCAGAGCCGACCAAGCTAAGAAAGACGGTACACTGCCTTTCGACTCTACTCCTTATGACGTAGCTATTATTGGTGACTACAACATCGGTGGTGATGCTTGGGCTAGCCGGATTCTATTAGAAGAATTAGGCTTACGTGTAGTTGCTCAGTGGTCTGGCGAGGACGCGGTATGATTAACAAAATTTTTTCAGTTACCGTAACGTTATAGTGACTGAGAATTAAAGACCGCAATGGATCAAGAAACCGCGATTATTCACTTTGATGGCGGCGCTGTACCCAACCCTGGCAAAGCTGCCGCCGCCGCGATTATTCAATGGCAAGGACAAACCCATACATTTTCCGAGTTTTTAGGCGATCGCATTACTAACAGTGTCGCGGAATACAACGGGCTACTTCTTGGACTGAAGGAAGCAAAAAAGCTGGGCATAGAGCAGATCAAAATATGTGGGGATTCGCGCCTGGTGATCAATCAAGTCCTTGGCGCTTGGAAAGTGACCGTGGAGCATTTGAAGCCCTTGCATTTTGAGGCGACAGTGCTTTTGGCAGAATTTACCAAGAGTCAGCTTTTCTGGGTTCCACGCTCAGAGAACACCGCCGCCGATGCCGCCGCGACAAAGTGCATCAAAGCCAACTAGCTGGGCATCTTCACGGCGATCGCTCGTACCCTCAAAACTCCCCGATAATGGAGGAGGAAGCTTCCAATCCAACAAACATGACCAAAACCAAAGAGCAAACGCTGACCGAGGAGATTGCGCGCCTCTGCCAGCAAATAGCTGCAACCCAATCCCAAATCCAACAACTCGAAAAAATCCCCGTACTTACCGCCACTGACACAGAAAGCGCCCTAAAACAGGTTGCAGCCGAACGGCTAGCCCTACAGCGCCGAGAGGATTTACAAAGGGTATTAACGGCGCTACAGGGGCAACTGAAGGAACGCACGGCGGAGTTAGAGACATTACAACATGGCAGCGCCTTGGCAGAAGCCAGGGGAAGAATAGCGGCGGCTAGAACGCGCATGGAGGCGATCGCCGCCGAGATGGAGAGTATCAGGCTAAGGCAGCAGGAATTGATCAAGGATGCCGCAGAATTAAGCGCTAGTGTGGATGCGGATTTTGCCATTGTCCAGCCTCCCAGGTATCTATTAGGCAACCAATGGATTGATCGCCCGCCCTTACGGATGCTAGTGGTGGCGGATTCAAGATATGCCCCAACCACGCCCGTGATTGTTGAGATAAATGGTAAGCCTGGTCAATTCGCATTCGGAGGTAGAGCAGTATGAGGTCAACCCTGGAACTAGAACAGTTGATCAAGCAAAACAGAACCGCGATTGACCAAGAATCCAGCGCTCTGACTGCGCTCCAAACGCAGAAGCAGGCATTACAAGAGAAATTGGAATGGTGGCGCACGGAGTCAGGGTATAACGCTGGCGATCGCTATTTTGCGACACGCTACGCATCCAGAGTCGGGGGTGATGGTTTACCCGCCACGCGACCACCTGAGATGGATGCGATCGCCTCTCAGATTGCCGAGGTGGATGGGAAGATTGCGGAGGCTAATAGAAGACTCTCTGGACTGGGCTTTGATTTACAGGACTTTGAGGCGGAATTAAATCAAAAAATGACTTGGGATGGGGATAGCTTGGGTAGTCGTGTGCTTCAAAAAAACGGGTATAACGCCGCCAGCTTCCAAAAGTGAGATAGTTGCATTGCAGAATTCCTCAGCCCATGCGCTACTCGTGTGTGGGCTTTATTTTTCGTTACAACTCCTTGCATAGAGGCTGTGAGCGCCTGCAAAATAAGCCTATTTAGGAATATCTGCAATGCTTAAGTCCTGCTGCTTTAAAAGCGAGAGGGGAATTATTGAACTATTGCCCAATGCGCCAGCGCTGTACCTCATTAGCGACAAAGGAAATCTTCAATATATAGGGCTGACCAAAGAGCTTAGTAGGCGGATCTACGAACACAATTGGCGTGGTTCCGTTCCCATCAGGAAAACCTCGCTTGTGCATTGGTTGGAGGGATGCCACGATCACAACCTAGAAAAATTCTTGATCTACTCCATTCGCCCAGGTTATAACCTCGGCAGGCACAATGATCGCAACAGAGAGGTTTGCCTGTGGGAGATTTTAGATGGCATCCCAACGCAATATGAAGGCTATTATTTAGACCGCATAGATTTCGCCTGGAGCCTTCTAGACAGCGAGGATGATCAGTTGATGTGCAAAGCCGCCAATGGCATCGCTTACTACTACGATGCCCTCTGCTTGTACTTCCCCGAATATCGCTACATTCGCGCCAAATGGGAGAACGCCCGCCAACAGATTCTCAAGCTCTATAGCGGGCGTGTAGCCGCCGCATAATGGAAGAAACACAAGCTGGTTAACCATCATGAATGATGAACTACATATAGGCAGGGAAGGCGCGGCGGAAATCCAACGCGAAATCGCCAAGCAGCAGAAGGAAATTGATGCCCAGGCGCAAAGCATCAACCCAACCACCCATGTGAAACCTATCAATTGGGGTCGGCGCTCAATGATTAGGGGCGCAAGCGGGCACGGGGGTATGATTTAAAGTAGTACTTCTTTTACTAGCCGATGAGCCAGCGCCAGGTGTGTTGGCTCATTTTTGTTGTGAGTATTTGTACCTTTTTCTTACTTTTAAGAAACAAAGTAAGAAAAAAGTAAGAAACGCGCATTTCTTACTTTGTAAAACCTATATAGGGTGCGGATTTCAAGAGCCAATGCTACGCAACATTCTTGCGCGGTCGTACCTCTGTAGTAAAGATTTTCAGTACAACTCTATTAACTTATTTATCCTACGCTTGACAGGTTTTAGTAGCCTATTCTACTCTGTTGTCTAACTTGTAAAAAGTTGGCATATCGAAGCGAGGTCAAAAACCTGGCGTATACGCCAAAATCGTCAGAACCTAGACAAATCAATAGTTACAGCTTTTTAGCTATTAGGGATATTAGGAATTAGTTTCAATAACGGAGCCTGAAAAAGACCTAAATTTTCGACCCGTCAAATTCCTCCCTGAAACACTTGCTCTGTCATGGTTTCAATATGGCAGGGTTTCCGCTAACACTTCCCCCGCAAGGGGATTGAAACATTTCATTTCTGCCATGTCCAACACTCACCCACACGGTTTCCGCTAACACTTCCCCCGCAAGGGGATTGAAACATTCCATAAGAGATTTTCTTTTGATTGGCTCTAGGTTTCCGCTAACACTTCCCCCGTAAGGGGATTGAAACATTGCAAGATGATCGCCTATTACCATTTGATCGCCTGGTTTCCGCTAACACTTCCCCCGCAAGGGGATTGAAACTTTAACTTTGGCGATCGCTTGGTTACGCACATACCCAGTTTCCGCTAACACTTCCCCCGCAAGGGGATTGAAACTTTTGCTTAATCTCCAGCCTGTTACCCATCCACTTTAGTTGCTGCTAACACTTACCCCGCAAGGGGATTGAAACGCCAGTGTGGTTGTCTCGCCTAAAATGTGAGATGCGTTGCTGCTAACACTTTCCCCGAAAGGGGATTGAAACTTCTTGACTTCTACACCTGCTGTATACATCTCGCAAGGCACTGTTGCCACTAACGCTTACCCCGCAAGGGGATTGAAACTAACCATATTCCCCAGGCTCATTCTTGGGGTCGATAGTTTCCGCTAACACTTGCCCCGAAAGGGGATGGAAACAGTACAATCATTTGTACAGCATTAGCTGCATTATCACCTTTCCAAACACCTTGCCCCGAAAGGGGATGGAAACTTAGCAGCATTTTTGGCAACCTGAGCAACGTATGCAGGTTTCCGCTCATACTTACCCCATAAGGGGATTAATAGGCGATCGCCGCCAAGGGCATCGCACCGTAAACGGAAAACCCGATTGAGTTAAAGCCAGGGCGCTAGTATTGACCCTGGCAGTTTTCGATTATGGACAAGCGAGATCAGTCGCCGTAACGTTACAGTGACTCAAATCTCGCCTGCCACAAACGAAAAACTTTAATGCAACTGGGGGATGGGCATTGGGTGTTGGGTGATGAGCTTGGTAATAAAATTAACTCTTTCCCATGCTTCGATACTGATTATGGGAATCCCCATAATGCTCTGCGATGGAGCAAGCGCCCCAGTTGCTCACACTTCCATCACGGTTAGCTCGCCCTGGCAAATCCTCGTGCCTGCCCTTTGTGGCGCTGCACAAGGGGTGCGGCGTACTTGTAGCCCTTATCTATCAGGCGCGCATCCCTCGCCCGCTTAAAGGCGAATGTCGCCGCCTTTGCCATCAAATCTACCGCTATGGCGATCGCAACCAGGGCGCAAACACCAATGATTGCTGGGCTGGCGGGCGCGGCTTCATTGTCTACAGCTGCGGGCGCTTCCTCAATACTGGGTAAGTTGCAGTAAAAGCCCTCTGGGGCGGCGTTCTCGGTGTTTGCGTTCGCCTGGGGAAACTAACTGATATGTGGAATGAATATCAAAGCCAACCATCCCCACAACAAGAAACAACGCCCCAGTCGCCCCTGGCTTCGTTTTTAACGCGCTGTGGAGACAAGTTGAGGAATCATCCTCTCACACAATTACACGCCCGAACAGCTAGGTTTAATCGCGGATATTTGGGATGCGGCTGACGGCAGGGAAGAACTAACAATACTCATGCTTAAGGGCGAGGGGTTAATCAATGCGATTTGACACCAAATGTCAAATCGACCTGGGGTATTGCCGAAATGGGTGATACCCCTCGCCCCACGCCCCTCGTTACCGTAAAGTTACGCTAACCACCCCTGGACAACCGCGCTTACGTCCGCGCCCGTGTTCAGCCGCCAATCGCCAGTGTTAACGTAGTTGAGCGCGTAGGTGTCCAGCGTTGCGGTTGAAACCGTTATGATGCCAGCCATTCATCAATATCGAGGTCTGACACCTCATGGCGACTTTTCAACGCATCCCACGCCAAATCCAAGCTTACAGTGTACTCTTCCTCTACTGCTTGCTTGCCTCTCAGCGCCTCTATTTCAGCCTTTAGCGCCTCTATTTCTAGCTGTGCGTCCATCAGGTCAATTTGGCATTCTACGCAGTTTGAGGGCTGTTTGTTGCCCGCGTTGTCTATCAGGTAATCCAGCGCCTTCTGCCTGCTGCCAAGCCGAGAGGCGATCGCATCAAGCTTGGTCAACCTGTCCTTCGATACCCGCACCTTGGCACATTTCTCCTCAAATCTTGCGTTGCATTCCTTTTTAGCTTCTGTATTCATAATCACTTTAAATATCCTGTTGCTGCTTACTATATTGTACCGCCCCCGGTACAAAACAACACCTCCTGCAAGCTGAAACGCCCATGCAATAACACTTCTGTTTGCATGGGCGTTTCATGAGTCATAAGTATATGAAACAACTAAATAGTATCAGTAGCCTCGTGATCGTAACTTTACGGCAACGAGGGGCGATGGGCTTTGCCCGCGCTTGGGCGATAGGGAAGCGCTGCCGCTTTCAGCAGATCGCATCAACCAACAAGAGCAAACAATATCGCTAAACATTATCCTTTGTTCATGGGAAAACTTGCATCAAATTCAAAATTAGGAGGGCAATTTCACACAGTCTTTACATCTAGATACTCTAGATTCTCTAGAGTATCGCTATAATTTGTTGGTGGTTTAATTCGATACCTGAATTCAGTCTATTAATCTAGTATTTTTACTTATTGAGTTGAGTAGCGCTATCTTAACTTGTCACAATGACTAGCAGTTCATTTGCACATTTCAAAATCAAAGGAGGTCTTAAACTTGTCTGATTTAATTCATTTGCCCAGACACTTATTAGACAAAGTAATTAATTGTAGAAGACGATCACGAGAGATTGGGCTTCTAAACGCCCTATAGGATTCACTGCTAAAGAAATTTTTGAAACAGTTTTGATGATTTTTTTTATTTGCAGTAAACAAATAAAGAACGATTGTTCTATTCAATTAGAAGCATAAACGTGCAAAAAGGGCAATATTATGGTTCCACTGACAACCAATACTTAAGCGCCTATCTTGCCCCTGGTAACAGCTTCGCTATATCCACCACTTTTTTGTAGAAAATGAGGTTGATTTCAACATGAGCGGTCTTTTTGAAGAAATAGCAAAGGGAATGGCAAAGCAACTACTCCCTACAGCCCTTATAAACTTGGAACGTTTTGTAGTAGAGAGGAACAAAAACAGAGAACGAGAGATACGAGAACGAGAGATACGAGAAAGTCGCAGTATAGTACAAGAAACAGCTAGAAAAGAGGCAATAGAGGCAATAAAAAAACAGGGACGTGGAACAGGATACTATAGCGCAATTATTGAGATAACTGATAATGGTAAAATTACTCATAACCAAACATTCTTTTTACCAACTACATATTTCGCACAAGAGATGGTTTACTATAAGGTTGAAATTTATTTAAGTAAATATAATAGATGGATTTGGGACTTTTATTATGACACCACAAAATCTTCAACTCTTATAAATGATTATATGAAATTGGCATCATATAGCAGTTTGGTTATCAGTCATTTTGAGGAAACACAAGACAAAAGTTCATCAGTAAAAAGCTTTCTAAAACGCTCCCGGTTAAATTCGCTTGAGCCATCAGAGTTATTAACACACATACAACACAAATTGCCATAAATATTTTTTTCAAGTTCAAATTCTTAACTCATTACGGTATTGAGCATTGAGCAAGGGCGACTGGGAAGCGATCGCCCTTGCTCAATGCTTGCAGGATGCTTGCGCCAACTGTTTCTCTCTACTTCTTAAAGGCAACATTTGCCGGACTAGTCACCGTAACGTTACGGTGACTAGACAACCGCGCTGCGGCTGCGATGGTGTAAGCAGAGGTGTCCAGTACATAAGCCAAAACCCCGCCTAGAGACACATCTAGGTGGGGTTTGTTGTTAGAGCGTTAAACGTTATTCAAGATGTCCCAAACTGCGTCCTTCTTTTCGCCTTCGCTCAGGCTTGGGTCATTGACCACTTCAACTAACTTGTTGCCCGCCTCAACCTCAGCAGGTGTGTAATGTACTGGCGGGCTGAATTGGATGCTCAGATTGTCTTTATCGTCCCGATCGCTTGTGAATACTTGTTGCTGTGGCATAATTTCCTATGTTGTGTATACGTTTTGCGGCGTAGATGCATCCTGGGCGCGTCGCACTCTTGTCCAATCACTGCGACGCTTGCCCTTAAAACAAACTCATTTGAACAGCCTTCTCGCTCACGGTCGATACCTGCGATGCCCTATAGCCTGGGACTAGGTAACATTTGCGGAGGGTGTTTTTATTGAGAATTAGTTCAGCCTTCCGCCTTTGCCCTGACAGTGGGACAAACTTAAACCTGGGGTGATCAATGCGGGCGTAGGGGTCGGAGTATAGGTACTTGTACAAAAACCCATCTATTTGATAGACCGCCCCACCCTGTAGCCGTGTGGCTTCATAAATTGGCTCTAACTGTTGCATCATTCCCCCTCCAACAAGTAATTAGTTGCACTTTCCAGGGCGGCGATCGCGTCACCCAGAGTCACATCAGCGCCCGCGTTGCAGAGATGTCTGAATACTTGCGGATATTGGGCTTTGAAGTTTTGCAGCCGTTCTAAAATATCGTCCAATTCGTGCAATACTTCGCCGCAAGTTTGATCAATTTCCGTTGCTCGATTGATACCCATAATTGAATTCCTCGTTACCGTAACGTTACAGTGACGATCAAAGTGAAAACTTAGAGATGATTGCTTCATTCCGTCGTGCGATCGCTTCTTGTTTGATGCGGGCAATCACGGCGTTGAGTTGATTGTTGGGGATTTCTGGGTAAGCCGTTTTCAATGCCTCAATAATGTCGGTGGTTTGCGCCTCTTCTAGAGTTTGAAACACCTTCTCCACTTCGCTTTGTTGTACAGGCGCGTCCTGAATGACAGTTGGCGCTTGTGGCTCACTGATAAGAGTTTGACTGGCAGGTTTTACCCGTTGGTGCTTATCGCGGTTGTAGGCACTGTAATTGGGCAGTTCTGGCATAATTGCCCAGCGCCCGGAGGTTGGCGAGTAAAAGCAGCGTTCAACCGGAGAGGCTTGGCAAAGCGCCTCTAGTTCCTGGTGGTCAATCTTGCCGATGATTTTGGTGCGGCTCCATTGGCTAGCAGCCGTTGTGACCGACTGTTGCTTGACGACCGCAAAGACATTAAGTTGACTGCGGCTATTGTTGCTCATGCCTAAATCTGCGAGGTTGGGGAATTGAGCCAGCACCCAGCATGATTTCCCAAACCCGCCGCCTGTGGTCAACTGCTTGCTGACTACTTCTTTAAGGTAGTTATCCTTGCTTCTAGTGAATGCCTCGCCAATCAGGGTGGTTTCAGTGATGATAAGTAGCCATCGTTCGCCCTCTTTCCCTGCGACTGCCCTCCATTCCTCAAACACCTGTTTAAACCATGCGATCGCGCTCTCGTCTGTAGTTTCACCACACTGATGACTGCGGAAAATATCAGCCACGCCTTGATAGTATGGCGCTTCTGTTTGCAGCCCTTTGGGGTCGATAATGAATAGCTTAATTTCGCTTTGTTCCTGTCTAATCTCGCGGATGGCATTACTAACCAAGAAGTCTTTACCATCGCCGCCTATGCCCAAAATTAAGCAGTTTCGTGAGGCATACATAGCCAGTTGCTCTACTGGGTTGATGGCGATCGCCTGACTAGCCTTCACTAACTTTGCAGCATCGTTGGTTAGCTCATACTTCCCGTTTTGAAGTTGGGAAAGTTCAAGGGTGAACTGTTCTTCCCCAACCAGTGTCTTGTATTCCTCCAAGGACTCACCTTCTAGCTTTCCAGCGATGGGCATTTCACCAGAAAGCATCTTTAAGCGATCGCGCCCTCGTTGGAATTGGCTGGCAAGCGTCCCTCCGGAAATAGCGAGGGTTAAGAAACCACCCAGGAATGGGTTAAACATACTGCCGACTACGAAGCCCGCAATAACGCCACCTAATACGAGTGCCTCACCGCCTTCTTCTTGTGAATTTTCGAGCGCCGCCAGAATCAGTTCTTCGCGCTTAGTTAGTTCGTTATTTTCGTTAGTCATATTAGTTAAATGCCGCGCCTCATGGACGCGGCGTAATAGTGGTTAATCTTGCTGGGTGCGAGATGCTTTTTCAACATCTTGGAGCGCCCAGATGAGCTTAAGTAGAAATTCAACCCCGTAAACTGTGATGGCGAAAAGCAGAAGGTTTTGCCAATCAATCCTGTTCCACTGTCCAGTTAAAAACACCCCAAAGAAGTCGCCCACACTCGTTAAATCCTTGATAAATGGGTAGGCTATAAAGCAGATGAAGGCATCAAAAACATAGCTTAGGCTCTTAATAGCTTCTAGATGCGCGAGCGCCCAGATAAGCCCTTGACCCAGGCTTTTTTTGATTCGCTTAACTGTTCCTTTGTCTCCATCCTTGGGTGCGTATTTTTGACCACCAGACGAGGCTAGAAGCCCTTTTAAAATCCTGGGGCTGCGGTGGATGAGATTGGGAGCCAGTTCTAAGAACTGAACCAGGGCGTATGCGAATGCTCCGATGATATATGCGCTGACCAACCCCAGGGCTGCTGCCAGCCCTCCAAACCCTGGCAGCATTCTCAGAAACCCAAAGCCCGAATTGGGGTCGCCTGCCGAGGGTGCAAGAAACGAAGCTGCTAATTTTTGATAGGGCACGATATTGACATGAAGCGCCCCAATCAGGATGCCGCCCACAATGCAGAGCATCGTCCAGATTACCCAGCGGGCTGGTTTGAACATAGGTATTCTCATTGCTGCCCTCCCGCAACTGGCTGGGCGTAAAGACCGCCTCTATAACGCTTCATGCGGATTTGTACTGCGTTGCGATCGCCCGTAAAAGCGAAGGCGGTCGCTTTGCCTTGCTCATTAAGGATGGCTGTATTTCCGTAGGCATCACAGATTGTCGTGCCACGAACCAGAGGTGTGCCAGTATTGCGGTCAGTAACGATGGTATTGGGATTGATTGCTGGAAAGGTAATTTTTTGCTTACCTCCTCCGGCTACAATTAATTCACAAGCTTTGTAACGACTGTTTGCAATGACGGTCTGTTGCTTGCGGGAGGCTTCGGCGCGTTCTAATTCAGCACTAGTCACCATCTCTTGCTGATTAGCTGCCCGAAGCCTATTTAATGCGTCTAGGCTGTTTCCCATATTGCCGCCGCTCCCAATCAGCGAGGCGACTGTACCAAGGGCGCTCACTCCATAAATAATTGTTTTAGGTGTTAATTCCATGTGCTTAATCCTCTAAGAATGCTTTCCAGGGTTGTGAGTCGTTCGCTTCAGGTAAAAAGGCTCGCCAGGGCTGTGAGCCATTAACCTCGCTCTTTGCAGCCGCAATCATCTCTGAGATGTCCTGGCTTTGAACTTCAGGGATGCGGGCGTTGATGATGTTCTGGCTCTTGCTGGCGATCGCTTTATTGCGGATGATGCGGGCGATGGTTTGGTTGATTACCCCATCTGCGAGGTTTAAATCTGCGTTTTGCAGTGTTCTGATGAATGCGTCATCGCGGAGATGAATCAGCGCCTCAGCCTCGGACACGCCCTGACTAATGAAGGCTTCTACCAGTTGGTTAAATTTAGATTCTGGTAAGCCCTTATAGTCAATCTCTGCCTTGATTCCAGGGCTATTTGCTAGCTTGTCTCCAGCGTCGGGCAGGGCGGGAAGGTTGGGCTTGCAGGCAAGCTTGGCATCTAGCGCGGCGATTTGGTCGCTGGTTAGTTCGCCCTTGGGAACCTCACCAAATAACTCTTTGCAGGTTTCAATAACTGTTCTGTTGGGGATTCCCTTAGTGGTTCCGTATTGCTTCGTGTCCATTTGCAAAACTCTCCTGATACTTTAAATAACTTTCCTTTGTCACCCAGGCTTGGTTTGCTGCGGGCTTGATATATGCTTTCAGCGCATCCATCGTTAGCCCGCGCTTACGGCGGTAGGATATCAGCGCTTGAATTACCCAAGACTGGTATTCAGTCAATCCACTGCCGTTAGTAATTGGCTCGCCATCAAAGCTGGGGTAAATCTCGCTCAAAATCGAGAATGTACTCCGCCAGGTCTTTGTATTTGTAGATGGTCGTTCGTGATATCCCTATTTCTTCACTCAAAGCAGAAATAGAAATGTCACTTTTAATTGGCTCTAGGTCTAGAAGAATCATGTTTTTTACTGCGGGTTAACTCCTGTTAACTTGACATCCATTAACTTTCGCGGAACTAACACCTAACGCTCTCTTAACTCTGATAATCAGGCGTTGAACTCTACTTGCGAGTTACTTAACTTCACTTTGCAGCCAGTTAACAAGTATCGATGAATACAGTTAATGGCGTAAAAGTACTTTGTTAACTATCTGTCCTCACCTGTTTGTGAGTGTTAGCTATGCGTGCATTGCCAATTAGCAAGAAGCCTGAAAAATCAATAAAATAAGCTAGTTGTTTTTATTTATTTTTCACGTTTTACTAACTTCTGATTTACAACCAGTTGCCTCGCTAAACATTCGCTAATACTCACTTAACACTCAGCTGGCAGTGTTTTTATACACTAAGATTTTTCCGTAGTATTCAGTTTTCAAGGTGCAGTACCACTGAGAAAGCTTTGCAATAACTACTTAACTCGGTTAACAACCGCAGTTGCTTTGCTTGCCTTTCAGTTGGCGTTCGCTTAACACCCCTACAATATAACGAACGATGTAGAAAGCCGTCAACTATCTTCTATATATTTCTTGGAGAAAAATAGCTACAACTGTAGAAACCTTTCTATATATAGGCTAAAGTCAGAATAAATCTGTACAAGGCTCTATATAAGGCAATACTCATGGGCAAAGCTACCAACCCAAAGCCTCGGATGGCTTACGCTATTGATACCGAAAATAAAAACTTTCTTGACCAATGGGCTGAAGAAGAAGGGCGCTCCACGGCTAATTTAGTAGAACGCTTGCTCTTGGACGCGATCGCTAGAAAAAAGCAGGACAGTACCCTGAGAGTGGCATCGACTGGGAGCAATACGAGCGATCGCAAAACTTAAATGAAAATATACCTGATTTGTCATCACCAAATGGGAATGACTGTTATGATACTGGTAATGACGAAATAGGAGAATTAAGAATGCTGATCGAGAAACTACCACATATTAAGCGGACTGATTCGGGCGCGAAAATTGTTCAAACTTTTCTAAGCCCAGAAGAAAAAGAGCAGTTTGAATCCGTTTGTGAGGAATTGGGGTTAAAAATGACCCATGTTTTGAGATGTTTGGCGGTGCAGTTTGCCAATGGATGCAAAGTCAATGATTAACCCCAAGGACATCAACCTATTTATGGAATATTTTTATGACCAATGCCGCCTTGGAAAGTTTAGAAGCGATTTTGCTGCAACTGATCAGACGCGGCTGATGCATCGGTTAATGTTGAGCTATTGCACGCCAGTTACCGTAAAGTTACGGTAACTGGGATTCGACCCCGTAAAACGCATACATTTGGACAATTTTGCGATTCCATGTATTATTTTCCTGTGTTCTTTAAGATGAATTCCTATGTTTCCGGCAATCCTCTCGATTCAATTTCGAGTGCAGGATGCGCCCTCCAGGTCTAGGGTGAAAATGCAAAAAGCGCCCTCTGACTGGTAATCTAAGGCGCTTCTTGCATTCATTAAATTCAACGGCACTCCACTACTCGACAAAGTAGTGAACCGCTTTTGCTATAGAAATACTATCACTGGCGATCGCGGTTCAACAAGTGGGGTTGTCCAAAAGTAAACACAACTTTTAGGTACAACGAAAATGACGACCGCAATAATTGGGCGGGTTGTAACCGCCAATAGACTTACAGATAAGCATTATGAAGAATGCGTAACCAAGCGCGGGCTAAATCCCGAATGGATAGCTGCTAACTGCCGTTCGATGGACGTTAAGGAGGCAGGCGAGAGGTTGGGATATACAGCCAAATCAGCAGGGATTTGGCTAGAAGGTTACAACGGTTTTGGGCAGTTTCGCCCCAACAAGCCCTGGAAGGACGAGGACGACAAAGAGGGGAAGAAAGCGCCCAAGTACCGGACAGCGACCAAGGAAGATTATGACGCAATGCTGCCTCATAACCCCCATAACTCGCGCTACTGGGCTGATTTAGAGGCACTTAAGCAATTGTGTTGGTCAATCAATGGGTATCCTTGTTTGGGCATTACTGAAGGGCTATTTAAGGCGATCGCTGCCTGTTCTAACGATATTCCTTGTGTGGCGCTGGCTGGGGTAGAACAAGGACTGACATCAGCCAAGAAAGATGTGCAGGGCAAACGCTATCTAGTAGAAGCATTGGAAATGTTAGCCCGTGCTGGTTTTGGTTTCATTATTCTGTTTGATGCGGACGCACGAACCAATAAGGGCGTGGTGCAAGCCCAGCGTAAATTAGCTAACCAATTGGCTAAGTTTAATGTACCTGTGTACATCGGAACAGGTCTGTGGAGCGTTGACCAAGGGAAGGGGATGGACGAATATATCCAAAACAATGGCGCTGACCAGTTCAAGCGCGAGGTGATGGGCAAGGTGGTGGACTTTGCCAGTTGGGAGAAGCAATTTAAGGAGGAGAATGACCAGGAAGGCGATCGCATAACCCAGGCAGTTTTTATTCGGCAGTTTGCGGAAAACTACCGCGCTAGGCTGTCTTGGAATGTTCCCGCGAAGGCTTGGTACTGGTACGAAGCCAAAAACAAGGCTGGGGTTTGGGGTGAAATCCCAGGCGAAGAAGCGATGGACATTGTAATGACTGAGTTAGAAGCGCTAGGAGTTGACTTCTCCTCCAACTTCGTGGCGGGCGTTATAACCATGCTTAAAGCCAAGTTACGAGTGAACGACTGGGAGGTAGCATCTGGGCTTGTCTGTTTGGAAGATTGCGTGATTGATATTCGCACCCTAGAGGTCAAAGAACACCAGCCCGGATATCGTTTCCTCTCTCGTCTACCGTTCAAATGGAGTGACCGCGAGGTTGGGTGTGAGCCTATTAAGCAATGGTTACTAGAAACCTGCGGCAATCACATGGACTGGGTAGAAGTCATCCGGGCTGGCATGAACGCCACCATTACCGAACGCGGCGGCGAATTACAGCGCTACATGGAATTAATCGGCGCTGGCGGCACGGGTAAAGGCACTATCCTGCGCTTGGTGCAAAGCCTATTGGGTAAAGACAATTACGCTGTAACAAACCTCAAAGAGCTAGAGCAAAATCGGTTTGAGTCGGCTAAATTCTACGGGAAGAAAGCCATCTTCATTACTGACTCAGAGCGCTATGCAGGCGATGTAAGCCGATTAAAAGCCATTACGGGCGACGATGAAATCCCTATTGAGAAGAAAGGCGTACAGCAAACGGGTAATTATAGATTCCCTGGTGTAGTTTGGGTAGCCGCTAACGAAGCAATCCAAAGTTCAGATTATACCAATGCACTCTCGCGCCGCCGCCTCTCAATGAGCTTTGAGCGCGTCATTCCTCCCCATCAACGTCGCGACCTTATGGAGGAGTTTAAGCCGTATTTGCCAGGGCTGCTGTTTTGGGTGCTGTCGATGGTCGCAGATGAGGTGGCGGATTATGTTCGGAACACTGCCAAGCGCGTGCCTTCACTGGGAAGCTTTAGCGCCGAAGTCCTACTAGAAACCAATCCCCTTGCGAATTGGGCTGACCAGCACCTGTACTACGACCCCAACACTGAAACAAAAATCGGGGATGCCACAGGCGAGGCTGGTTACTGCCTTTATGCCAACTACTCGCAATGGGCATCAGCTAATGGGCAGGGTACGATGACCACCCAGCGCTTTTCTACAAACCTGCTTAACCTGCTCAGAACTCAGCTAGGAATTGACGCTAACAAGCGTAAGACCAACAGAGGGCGCTTCATTACTATGATTGGGATTCGCCAGCCTGGTCACGATTTCCCCCCACTTATTTCTGGGGTTAGTGACGACCCAGTGAAGATGTTAGTGACGGCTGAAACCCTTGCTAGTTATGATACTCAGCAAAGTGACGACCTTTTTAATAGTTCTTATAGCAACCAATCAGCAACCAATACTACTTGCTTGCAATCTATAGAGGGAGTTGAAGATGGTAATAATGGTCATTTTGCCCCAACATCATCACCCGTAAGGGTTTCAGGTCGTCACCAAGATGGCACAGAGTCGTCACCGAATCATTCTCAGGTCGTCACCAACCAGCCTGAAACCGTTATGGTCGCTACAAACCAAAACGCCCAAACCCTTACTAGTGATGATACTCAGCCGATTAGCAAGCAAATTATAGCCAATTGGAACGACTCGCAGGCGCTAGGAAAAATCATCTTGGCGATCGCCGACACTGAACAACTGCGTCAGGAAGTCAGGTTTTACAGCCCAGAGCAACTGAAGCATATTAAGGATGCTGCTAATGAAGCCTGGAAGCCTGGATGCAACTCTCACGGTGAATACTGCGGCGATAAGGTCGAGTTAATGGAGTTTGGACAGCAGAGGGATTGGAGGGTACGCGCTCTTGGCGGTGGCAGTATCGTTTCGGCAGCGCGAGGCAATGTATCGCCCTGGCTTGGTGTTTGAATCGCTATCCCGATCTAGCTGATACAGAAAATTTTGGATTTTTGATTAACCTTGAAATATCGCTTCAGGAGAGAAAAATGTCTAGGGAAGATTTTTTAAAGCGGCTAAGGAAACTTGCGATTGAGTTTTACGACCAACATCACGCAAACTCAACGGACGAAACATTACCAGTGGAATCTACAAACACCACCTCAACAAATGACCTGAACGCCTCCCGTAAATCGCTATCATCCAGTGATTCCCAAAAAGTCGCTTGAGAATATGACCAGGCTAGCTTAAGCCTGTCTGCGTCGATTCTAGAGGCAGATCTTAAGCGTATTTCCTCAGCATCTATCTGGGCTTGGATATCTTGTACAGCTGCGACAATGGCAGGATTGCTTGAGCCAAGTGCTACCAAGCCTGCCAACTGGTGTTTAAGGTCTATTAATGCTTCCGACTCTTCATTGCGATCGCTCACATTAGATTGCTCGGTAATTTCCTTTGACTTTTGGGTGATTCGTTCTATTACTTGCTGAGTTAATGTGGCGAGCCTCGCGTTGGTTTTGTTTGGGCAGAAATGAACGTTCTGGGCGTGCCTAGCGCATCTCATCCAGTGGGTTTCACCTGACTTGTAGCGAGATATCACTCTGTACATTCCGCCGCCACAGTGCGAGCATCTCAGCAGCCCTTTCAATGGGTAATCCTTCTCTTTCTTCCCTGACAGCCTCGGCTTGGTTTTGGTGTTTCGCTTAATCTGGTTGATTTCTGCCTCGGTTGCGATCGCCGTGTGGGTATTCCGGGTAATTTGGGGCGGGCGTGGATTTTTCGGGTTTCTGCGATATTCCATCTCGGTGAAGTATCGAGTATGACCAAGGATTGCAGGATTCTTCACCCAATGCCGCAATCCTGACAGCGAGAATTCAATGCCATGTTCCTCAAAGAGCAGCTTACTAATTGCCCCATAGCTGTATCCCTGCAATAGCAGATCGATAATTTTCCTAGCTATGGGAAAGTTGGTCGGATGCGGTTCCAGTTTACGATCGCTATTAAGCTGATAGCCAAAGCAGGCTTTTTGCAACTTACCTTGTGACCTAAAGTAATTCATTCCGTGGCGCGTGCGTTCGCTCAAAAGCCGAGACTCAAAGTCCGCTAATGCTGCCATCTGGGACGCGGAAAAGCGACCAAAGGATGAACTAACATCTATGGGTGCATCAAGAATCCGCAATATGATTCCACAATCATTAAACAATTGAATAGTTCTGATTACATCAATGTCAGAGCGTCCTAACCTGTCAATGCGAGTGATAATGACTTCCCTGACCTTCCCTTCCTTGATTAACTTCAAAAGCCTATTAAATTCTTTGCGCTTATCTGAACGCCCAGATTCCACGTCCACCAGCACCACTTCAGCGCCCGCCGTCTCCAGTCGATTTATTTGCTGCTTGAGCGCATCGTATTCTAAACTTTGTTCCACTGTGCTAACTCTGGCATACCCGTAAATCATAGCGATTGCGAAAAGTGTTAGTGTCTATGTCTTGTTAATCATACCGCGCCTTCAAGGTCTGGTGATGGCACCATCAACGAAATGATGCTGACACCAAACGTAAAAATTAACCTCATCCACTGCTATCGGTCGATGAACTACATCAGCCGTCACATGGAAGAGAAGTATGGTATTCCCTGTACAAAATATGATTTAATCTTACGTGATACCAGGATTTAGTCCACGTCTAACTTTGCTCAATTTAAACATTGTTCTAAATGGACTAAATTTTAAGACACATTTAAGACACAATGAAAAGCAAGGCACAGGACGTTTTTGAGGATTTCACTCCGCCAGCATCTACCGATGGCAGCTATCTAGGAACGCAAAAACAAATGAAGGCTACTCGGCAGCATCTGGAACGCAAATTTGAGAAAGGTTTGGCAGACACTAAGGCTCGGCTAAAAGCCGCCAAAGTGAAAGTGGGCTTAGTCGTGGCACGGGAAACTATTCAATTGCAAGCATCACTACCAATCAAGCCAGGCGATCGCGACACGAAAGGAACTGGTTTTAAGCAGTACAAGATTTCGCTAAATATCCCTGCAAGCTTGGACGGGTTGAAAACAGCAGAGGAAGAGGCGAACGAGCTAGGCAAGCTACTTGCCCGTAAACAGTTTGAATGGACTGACAAGTATTTGGGTAAAATCGCTAAGGTCAGCAACAAATCCCAAACCCTTGGTGATGTTTTAGAAGAGTTTGAAACCGAGTATTTCAAAACACGCAAATTAACAGAAAAAAGTAAACACACCTTTTCCTATTACAAAGACCATTTACGGCGATTTATTGGGCTAGATACTTTGTTGACTCAATCGGAGATTGATAAAAGAATTGCAGAATTGACCGGAGATTCTGCCAAATACAGCGCAGTGAAATCGTTGAAGGTTTTAAAATCAACTCTTAACTTAACTGGTTTTACTCTCGAACACCTTAAAGCTACACAACCAAAAAGTCAGTCTAGAGACATTCCCAGTGATGAAGATATTATCAAATATTATGAGTCTTTTCATCACTACTCTTTGACTAGGAGCCTGACAATTAGAAAGAGTTACTTAGACAGTTGGAAGATGTGGGAATGGGTATATGGAATGCTTGCTACTTATGGACTCCGCCCACGAGAACTGTTTGTGAATCCTGAAATTGATTGGTGGTTGAGTCCTGAAAATAAAGATAATACATGGAAGGTTCACCCAGATACTAAGACTGGTTACAGAGAAGCTTTACCGCTACATCCTGAATGGGTTTACTTGTTTGATTTAAAAAATCCAGAGTACTTGGAACTGTTAAAAGCTCAAACTGATGACAGAACCAGTTTTACAGATATCAATATTATTCGTGTTAATTGTTCATCATGGTTTAGGCGCGTAAAGATTCCGTTTACGCCCTATGACTTGCGCCATGCTTGGGCAATTCGAGCACATATTATGGGCATTCCAATTAAAGCTGCTGCTGATAATTTGGGGCATTCTGTAGAGATTCACACTGAGATTTATCAGAAGTGGTTCAGTTTGGAGAACCGGAAGAAAGTAATTAAGCAAGCAGTGGATAAAAAAGATGATATGGATGCCTTGAAAGAAGAGAATGCATGGCTAAGGGCTGAGGTGGAACGTCTCAGGAAAGCTCTGGCACGGCATCAAGTCAGTGAGGTGCTGTCGAATTAACTCACTACTGCATTTTTCGTTGCATTCTATTAGCAAGGCGCATCTATATTTTTTAGCATTCTGTTAGAAAATATCCCAAAATATAGGGATATTTCTGTTAAATGAACCCCTCAAAAATTTGTCTACAGTCGCCAAAAACCGCTTCTGACGGTGGTTTCAGCCGTCCACAGCCGATTGTTTTCCTGGTTTTGCTGTGGACGCTTAATTGTTGCATTGCAACCGATCTGTAACCTACCATGCAACCGACAATGGTTAAGGTATCGGGCCACTATAACTGTCCATGCAACCGCTTATTGTTCGGGTGTGGACGCTCAATTGTTTGGGTGTGGACAGATTATAACCACACTTAGAACCGAGCATAGTCCCTGCATACTGGCAGTATAACCCGGCTATGCTCGTACTATAACCCGGCTATGCTCGTACTATAACCCGGCTATGCTCGTACTATAACCGGGTTATGCTGGCACTTTACTGGCGTTTAAGTTCCTTGATGAAAGCCTCAATAGCTTTACCTGCCGTTGATTGCCTGCCAGTTTTTAGCTTGTCGAGTGTGCGATCGCGAATTGCTTCATGATCTGGTTGTACAGATGCATCTGCTGTCTGTAGCTGTTGCCTAAGTCGCTGGTTCTCCTTATCCAGTTGCTGAATGTATTCTTCTTTCCTTTCAAGGTTCTCCAGCAAAGCATCGTTCTCTCGCTCTGCGTCAACCAATTTTTTCTGTAGTTCTGCCGATACCTGCTTCATACACTCCTCTAGGCTGTGTCTCTCCTGGTGGCAGGACTGAAGTCTAGATTCTAGGCTCATAACTTGTCCCTCTAGATGGCTGACGGCTTCGCTATCAGCTACAGTTGAGTCTTCATTGCTTTCTTGCCCGGTAGTGGTTGTCTCCTTCTCTGCTACCGGGCTTTTGATTTTCCCCGCAGTTCCTCCAGTTGGGCTTCAAAGTGCGATCGCAGTTCAGCTAAAGCGTTTTCTACAGTTTCTAATCGTGTGTCTACGCTCGTAGACGACGTAGACAGAGGCAAAAAGCTTCTTACCAATCTTGCGGCTGTTTGATTAAGCGAACCTTCATCTTCTGGAGACTGTATCGCTTGCAATGCTTCTACTTCTTCATCGTTAAATCGAAATGAAATTACTTTGCTACCCATCCTGTGAACCTGCGTATACGCCTGTATACACAGGTTAGCTCGTTAAGCAGTGTTTGTCTACTGCCGTATACCTATGTTGACAAGTACCACAGATATCGTATACTCTTGTCTACATGGGTAAACAAGGTCGAGCAAGTAAATCGTAGTGTCGTGTTGCTCCCTAAGTGCGATCGCTTTTTTGGCGAGCTTCTGTTTCAATTAATGACTAATACCTGATGCCCAATGAAGTCAGGCGTTTAATTGCGCCCTGGAAGGAGAGTCTCTAACCTCTCCCCCACCAGCACGACTTCCCCCTTACCGTTTAACCACCAAGGAGACAATTTATTATGTTATCGCCAAGTACCCCCTTTTGGGGCATACCTTGTGGCGTGCCGCGCTTTTGGCGGCTGCGCGTAGCCAAAGATTTTTCTAAACCTGAATACTATATAGGTCAAACCGTGATCCACGTTGTCAAACGTGGCGATAAGACCAGCGAGTTTTTGGTTGATATTCGTGGTCTGTCATGGACAGGCTTTGACTGGCAGTATTTTATCGAAGTGCCTTCATGTCACCCAGATGCTAATCCACCCTGGGAAGAGACCGCTTGGGTTGATGCTAAAGAACTCAAGCTGCAATAGCCAATTAAAAATCAGGAGAATTACATGTCACAGATAGAGCATTTCAACAAATTACTGCAAGACACACGGCGAGACGACGGCTATGTCAACGCTACCGAGTTGTGTAAGCATTTTGGGTATCGACTGGATAAATGGAAGCGGTTGCCAAAAACAAAAGCCAGGTCAGAGGCGCTGAAAAGAACAGAGCCAAATACTGAACCTTGGATCGTTGAGCGAGTAGGTAAAACTTGGGTCACTTGGCTTCACCCAATCATGGCAGTTCACCTATTCAGCCACCTTGATCGAGGCTTTGCTATGCATGTAGCCGGGATTGCTTTTAGGTGCATGACTGCTGACCCAACGCTTGGTGCTGACATTGCCTCAAGGCAGGAAACGACCGAAGGGCTGGACATTATTAGCAAGGCACTCCAGGATCTCTAGGAGGACTAAAAAGCAATCCCCGCATAAGCTGGGATTGCTTAAAATTTTAAAAAGAAAAAATGTATGTCACAAATAGAGCGATTCGACAAATTAGTGCAAGACGCACGGCGAAATGACGATTATATCAACGCTACCAGATGGTGTGAACATTATGGGTATCGGCTCGGTAACTGGAAGCAGAAGACAGAAACAAAAGCTAAATTCGAGCAGTTGAAAACCGCAAATCCAAACACTGAACCTTGGATCGTTGAGCGAGTAGGTAAAACTTGGGTCACTTGGGTTCACCCAATCATGGCAATTCACCTAGCCAGCTACTTTGAACCAAACTTTGCTAACTATGTAGCCGAGATTTTTATCAGCTACGTCACTGCTGACCCAACACTTGCTGCCGATATTGCATCAAGGCAGGAAACGACTGAGGGGCGGGACATCATGAAAAAGGCAGTCCAAGAGCGTTACGAGTTCCTTAATTCTAAGTTAATGAGAGGCTATTACATAATCAGAGACGCTTGGGGAGATAAGTTACACTACAACACCTTTACTGGAGAGATTCAATTAAATGGTAGTCCTTTGGACTTAGAGTCTCTCAAATTCAAGCTTGACCTCGAACTTGATCTTAAGGTCGAACGTGAGGATACAAAACGAATCGTTGAGATTCTAGCTGTAGTTAATACCTATCCCTTAATGGATGCCGCGAATCAGCAGAGATTCGGCGAAAAGTATTCGCATTGGCTCAAGAGAAAAAACTTTGTACCAACGAAAGAGTATCCGACACCGCCAAAGTTTTTGTAAGGTTCGGTCTTTGGGATACCCCCCCCGGTTCGTGACTGGGGATATTTTTTAGGGATCTACTGCCCTTGAATTTTTGACTTACTTAAAATAGAAAAATTTAAAAAGTTTAGAAAATATCTGGATCATCTGGATCATCTGGATCAAGTCTTATACAGCAAGGGTTTGAAGATGATCCAGATATTGAAATGTATCTGGATCTATCTGGATCACTTAGGTCAGATATCTCATTTATGAGTTAGAAAAAGTACATTCACCTGTTGCTAATACGGCTAAAGCAGAGATTAATGGGTGTGCAGAGATACAAATCTTTCTATCAGTGATGGAGATGATCAGAATTTGACTACCGCCTGGACTAGTAAGTCAAACTTTTTCTGTCGGTGATGGAGACGATCAGAATTTGACTACCGCCTGGACTAGTAAGTCAAACTTTCTGTCAGTAATACAGATGTATCTACTTACTTCATGAGTCAGTCAAAAACAGCACACTTGCCTGCTGTTAATACGGCTGAAACCAAGGTCAATGGTGTATAGAGTTACATCTTTCGGTTGACAATAATCTAGGTGATCCAGATAGATCCAGATACATTTCAATATCTGGATCATATTCAAACCCTTGCTGTATAAGACTTGATCCAGATGATCCAGATGATCCAGATATTTTCTAAACTTTTTAAATTTTTCTATTTTAAGTAAGTCAAACCTGCAACTTCACCCACCTGTCGTTGACTAGCCGCTAACTTCCAACTTCCAATAGCTGGCTGATGAAGTTGGAAGTTACTGCAACGTGCATCGCTAAGACCAGCCGCCGCCGATTGTGTACAAAAACGTCGGGCGATCGCCACTCAGCGAGAAGGTCAGCACGCGATCGCTTTGACGGTCTTTGGGACTAAAGCGATTTAGCGATACCTTAAGGTGTGACTAAAACTCTGGTGATTAAATTCGCGTGAAACCTATTAGGTCTGGACAGAAACGTCTACGGTTTTTAAAGGCATCTCTTTGGTGCTGGTGACACGTTGCATACTTTGGAAAGGTTATACCTTCCCCTATGTCACGGAATGAGCGCGTACTTTGGAAACCTGATCAGGGTTCTCTGTGTCGCGCAATGCCGCTAATTTGCACGCATTAACCAAAGACAAGTAAACTTATCCTCTGACGCGTTTCGCATCGACCACTATACTAGTCCCCGAAGCAGTTCACACTTCATTGCAATCCTTCCTCGACAAGTAAACTTGTGACTGGTGCAATTCTTCCAAATTCGCTGACGGATAACATATATGTTGTCCGACAAATATTTGCAAAAAAATAACGCCACACACTTCACACTGCAAGGAACTCTATAAGGTTCCGTGTTTTGAAATGTGAGCCGCACAATTACGCCGCACCCAATCGGGAACGAAGTAACTCGTTAGAGCGCTGCACCCTAGTGCAATACACACAGCAATTCCCCCCAGCGAACTCTTCCAACGGCAAAGCCTGAGCCGCGCGAATCTTACGTCCGCACAACGTCAGCCAAGTTTCTTCGTTGGGACTTTCTTCCGTCAAGTGAATTACTCCGGTAGTCGCCATCCGCCGTCCCATTGTTACAGTCATTGCAATCACTCGTTTTCTACCTTTATCCATCGGTTCTAGCTGATGGCCGTAATCTTTGGCGTGATCGTAAGCCACAATTTGCAAATCAAATTACCATTGCGCTGGGGTTTTAGATGTTTAAATCATGAGCTTTAAGACAAAAATAAGCTACACAAAACGCAGACTTATAAAAGCATTGATATATAAGGTTTTTAGGCTTTAGTCTATTATATTCCCTGGTTAGAATACAACTTCTTTGGGCCTACTAAGATTGCTGAATCCCTCCGGGAAATCGCTTCTAAGTTTGACTCTAAGATCCAAGAAAACGCTGAGAAGATCATTGCTAAGTACCAGCCTACAATGGATGCGATCATTTCTAAGTATCGCCCCCGTTTGGAAGGTAAGACCGTCGCTATGATGGTTGGTGGTCTACGTCCTCGCCACGTTGTACCCGCTTTCTATGATCTAGGTATGAAGATGGTTGGTACAGGTTATGAGTTTGCTCATAACGACGACTACAAACGTACCACTCACTACATCGACAACGGCACCATCGTTTATGACGACGTTACCGCTTACGAATTTGAAGAGTTTGTTAAAGCACTCAAGCCAGATTTGATTGCTTCTGGTGTGAAAGAGAAGTACGTTTTCCAAAAGATGGGTCTTCCTTTCCGTCAAATGCACTCTTGGGATTACTCCGAACCTAGCGATGCCTGCGGCGGGCTTCGCCTACGCTCTTAGAACTCAAGATTATACTAGGTTTTTTGGCAGCCGTAGAAAAAAGCTTTCATTTCTAGCCTAAATGTAAGTTACAGCATAATCGACTGATGATAACTGAAACAATATAGCCCTTACTCTGTCTGGTTTTGAGATATTGCTGGCATGAGTTTTAAATTAAGACTGTTAAATCAAAAACTAATTTAAATGACATTTTTTAGATTAAATGATGCGATCGCTGTTTGGATTAGATTTTTTCGGATTGATTAGATGATTATAACCCCACTTACTGAATGTATTTGGAAGAATTTGTTGGTATTATTTGAGATACTTTAGGACGATTAAGTAGCTACTTTGACGAAGCCTTACACCGCTAGAAGATGATAAGTTTAACTATTTTGAACCACCATAACCTTTGCCCTCTGCTCTTCGTTCATCCATAATGTCTTCGAAAATTGAAGATTCTTCAAATGTGTGCACTGGAGAAACCTCTCGAATGGGTTGAACATTTTGTCTCCTTAATTTTTTTCTAGCTTCTTCTTCCTCTTTTGCAAGCGCAACACTTCTCCAAAAAATCTCTCTTATTTGCTGTATACTTTTTGGCTGAATTATATATCCTTGATGTTTCCTATTCGATTGTAATTTTTTTGCTTTTTTTTGCTTTTTTTCTTTACTATTTTTGTTACCTGCTGCATGTTGCGGTACTCTGCTTTTTTTACTTTGCTCAATTTTTTTTAGATTTGAAATCGATTTTTGCTTCTCTAATTTTCTCTTTTGCCGAGAAATTTCAAGTTCTCTTCGCTCTTCTTCAAGCCTTAATTTTATTTCAGGTTTTTCTAATAAGCAGTAAATTTCATCAAAAATATCACCCCAAATTTCCCTAATTTTATCTTGTTTTCCATTGATACAAGCATTGATGAACCGAATACGATTAAAGTTTTCATCTGTTATCTTTCCTTCTATATGAAGTGCTTTACAGAATTTAAGGTAAGTATTAAGAACTTGAACCGCTTTACTTTCTCCCATTCCCATTGCTAAAGAAGCCCTGATAGGATTCAACATATTTGCTTACATATAGTATTCCCTGAGCAGATTGTGGTCTAACAAATAATCGAGTAAACAGTCTACTACTTCTTTTAAGATACAAAGTTAGGTTTCCGCAAACTTTTAATGTTGGCCGCTTGATGGGATGAAAAGCCGACTCATTGCCCTATAATCATCAATGTCAAATACGATTTCAACTAAACGAGTTGTACAACCCTGTCGATACTCAGATTTATTCAACAGGTAATGATGTAGGAGTAATTTCTTCACGCATAACTTGTTCCAAAGAGTTCTCGCCCTTCATACTCCGATTGGCTGTCAACAGTATCATCTGGTTTGATTGAGCAAACGCCAGACTACGCGATCGCCTAGTTCTCAAAATCTGATATTAAATTTTATAGACACTTTTGATGATTGAAAAATACCAACTATCAGGCAGCAATTTACGCAGCATCAGCAGAATTGGCGCAGGTTGACCTACAGAATAACGCATTTTGCGACTGCGATCGCACGCCGCTTGAAAAATTGCCTTAGCAACTAGTTCAGGTGGCTCACCATTTTTACCAGCTTCCTGGGAAACCTTTTCTACGATGTCTACCAAAGGTTTATACATGGGTAAAGCATCACTCGTGATAAACTGGCGACTGCTGCCATAAAATTCTGTTTTAATTACGCCTGGTTCAATGATTTTAATTTTGATATTGAAGGGTTCTAATTCATAATGTAAGGCTTCGCTAAATCCTTCTACTGCCCATTTAGAACTGTGATAAATGCTATATAAGGGGAAAGTAACTCTACCCCCCATACTGGCGATTTGAATAATTGTACCGCCACCTTGTTGGCGCATATAAGGAATGATGGCTCTGGTGACGCGCATTAATCCAAACACATTAGTATTGAATTGCTGCTCTAGAATTTCATCTGTCATGGCTTCAAATACGCCATCGAAAGCAAAACCTGCGTTGTTAACTAAGACATCAATTTGACCAAAATCTTGAATAGCAGATGCGATCGCAGTTTGAATACTGTTATTATCTGTTACGTCTAAGGAATATAATTTGATGTTGGAGATATTGCACAAATCTTTGTCTTGGCTAGGGTTACGCATAGTTGCAGCCACATTCCAGCCTTGTTGAGCAAAGTAGATTGCAGCCAGTTTACCAATACCACTGGATGTTCCGGTAATAAGGACTGTTTTAGGCATCGCTTTGGAGAATTTACTGTAAATAATCGACTATACTCTAACTTCGAGCATAATTGAGCAAATATAGTCCAATCTCAATTGTGTCCTCAAAAAATATTATTTTCAGTTAGATGTTTACTTATTTTCTTTCTTGCTTTCCCTAATCTCAACGGAGCAAGGGATTTTTATTCTGCGCTACTGAAATAATAGTTTGCTCGATTCTTTTTAACCTTGTCTCTGGACGTTTAGCACTTTCAATCCACTTGAGGATATTTTTCTTAGTTGATTTACTAAAAGCTGCAAAATATTGATTAGCAGTTTCATTTGCTGCTAATGCTAGTTGTAAATCTGCTGGGATTGTTAATGCTTCAATCGCATCTAAGCTAACCCAAAAACCATTCTGTTTGGCGATTTCAATCTTTTGCAATCCCGCTTCAGTCATCAAATTTTGGGCAATAAGTTCTTCAATATATTGCTTATTTAACTTTGACCAAACACTTTTTGGCTTGCGGGGTGTAAATATTTGCATATAGCGTTCTGTGTCTATAGTTTTGACTTTGCTATCAATCCAGCCAAAACATAAAGCTTCTTTTACGGCTTCGCTATATTTAACGCTTGGTTTACCACTTTTAACTTTATAGTAAATCAGCCACACACCAATAGAATTTTGATGATTTTTCTGTAACCATCCTCGCCATTCTTGACGGTCTTGGGCGTAAACGGTTTCTAGTTGATTTTCAAATAATGTCATAGCATTTTTAGCCACTATAACATGGTATAAGGACACAGCATTGCTGTGTCCCTAAGAGATGCCCTATAGTAATCCTAAATGAGTGTAACATTAGATGAAGGGTTGTCAACAGTTAACAGTTAACAGTCAACAGCCAAAACCGATATCTTTCGCAACTAAAATAGGATTGCTAGAGTAACTATTTGCTAAAAGCATCTTTGACGTTATCAACAGCTTTTTGTACAACATTCTTGGTGTTGTCTACTGCTTTTTGAGTGCGAGCTGCATCTTCTTCTGCTCTCTTATGAATTGTAGCGGCATCTCTCTTAGCTTTGCGCTCAACGAAACTACCATTGTTATCGGTTGCGTCTTCAACTTTCGATGCATTGCTTCTGGCAGCTTCCTCAACTTTATCTGCGGTTTCTCTGATAAAATTTTTGGTGCGTCCAGTATCTTCGCTAACTTTACTTTTTACGCGATCGCCGTTGTCAATGGTTGCAATCAAGCTTGCTGGATCAGCCATTGCTGTATTGTTGGCGAAAAATGCACCTTGCCAAGCAAAAGCCATTGCTAAAGCACAAAGCAATGCTGTAGTCATCCAGTTTTTTACAGTAGAAATCACCTTTGTGAAATAATTTAGTTGCATAGAATACAATCTCCATTAGTTTTCGCATTCTATTTTTACTTCAGATGGCTCATCAGCCAAATCTTGCTCTAGGCAGAGGTTGTATCATCAAAAGTTATTAGTTAAATTCAGTCTTTCGATAGTATAAGGTTAATACCAATGGCTTATAGCGACTTTACTCTGAATAAGTTTAAAAAGGATTTCAATATTTATATTGATGAGGAAGTTGATTTATTTGCTGATATTGCACCTAGAGAAATAAGCGATCAACTTTTAACTACTCTAGAAGAAACTACAGAGCTAGCATTAGCGATTAATACAGAAAAAGCTAGGTCTGAAATGATTATTACACCTATTTTATTAGAAATTAGGCGGCAGGCTAACTATCAAATTAGTCTATTTTCTGGCTCAGATTTTAATGTTGATGCAGAGAAAGGACTAAACGGATATTGTGATTTTGTGATTAGTCGTTCTAAAGAACAGCTAACAATTAATGCACCTGTAATTATTATTGTTGAGGCAAAAAATGAAAATATTAAAAGCGGCTTAGGTCAATGTATGGCAGCAATGTTAGCCGCACAAATTTTTAATGAACAGGAGAAGAATGAAATAAAAACTATTTACGGAGCAGTAACTACGGGAGATATTTGGAAATTTATGAAGCTAGAAGGTGTTAATTTATTTGTTGATTTAAATAACTATTATATTAAAGAATTAAGTAAGATTGTCGGGATTTTATATCAAGGAATCCAAGGATGACAACTCTCCGGGCTAAAAGCCGCGGAGATTCTTAGCGGTACTAGTGGTCTGTCAAATTCATTTTGACTGTTAGAGAGACGCGATAAATCGCCGTCTCTACAGAAATCTATCCGTCAATTATTTCTTGACAGACTACTAGTCTGGATAAGCTAAACCAGTTCTGGGGTCACGAATATATAATCCTAATGTCAAACTACGGATGGCTTCATCCCAAACAGGTATGAGCTTTTCGGCTTGATCTGCCCAATAATCAAAGGTAATCAAACACTGAATATTCGACCCCAAAGCAATGCAAGTGCGCGAAAAAGCTTCCCGTGGTTCTGCTTGGGTGTCGATAAACTTAATCTCTGTCCAGACAATCTTGGCGGTTTGGCGTTTGACGGTGATGATTTCTCCTCTCTCAATGACATCGCGGCTGTCGTCATCCATAATTTTTTTCAATGTGGACTTGAGGGGAAACATACTCCAGTCGTTAGGAGGGAGATGATTAAAAGATACTTCTAAGCAACAATCATCATTGGGCGGTTTTTTATCGAGGAACTTAAATGATTTTTCTTGCGGCTCAAAATGCCAATTTTGCGGAACATTGAAGCGCACAGCCCCGCGATTAGCTACAAAAATTTTGTAACCTGATGGTGATTCCCAGTGATGATCGGGTTTTAGTTCAAGCGTTTCTTTAATCCACTGGAGATTGCTTTTTTTACGCTTTGTCATAGTGTTTTTGCAAATCTGCGGAAGAGGTGCGTGCGATCGCGCCTTTCGGTCAATGATATCAAATTTATGGGGGTTGGGGACTGGGGATTGGGGACTGGGGAACTCGGGGCCCCCTCTGGGGATAAGGGGTAATGGGGACTGGGGATTGGGGATAAGCGATTTTTGACAGACGCGATTCATCGCGTCTCTACAAGGTTTAACTATGAATCCTCTGCCATTCCCTCAGATTTTGGCTTACAGCAATGTTAAGAAAGATGTGGGTAAGATAGCCCACGGGGAGAGGGGAGCAAGAGATTTAGTTCCCCTTCTCCTGCGGGAGAAGGGGTTAGGGGATGAGGGCGCGAGGTATTTGTACAACGCCCGCCCTATATAGCTTTTAGCTTAAGTTGACACCAATGGGTAGTGCCTTGCCCTCTAGAATACATTAATGTGTCGCAAACATTATTTAAATTAGTCTAAGTAAAGACATAAAAATTTTGTGTCTTTACTCATCAAATACATTTTCTTGAAAATAGGTATAACTTATGTCTGACGCTGTTTTAGCTGAATGATAAATTGCAGGACATATTTCTCAAGTAATCTACGGCTGAGTAAGGCGATAAACTTATCAAAAGGGTTGAAATCTACAATATATTTACCGACTCTTACACCTAATGGCTCTAAATGTTTGCCTGCTAACTCTTGATGTAGAAGTGAAAATTTTCTAGTTTTTAATTGTTGAAGCAACCACAATACATCACTATTTTCGCGGGTTTGCTTGTCTTTGAATTCATCAGTGATACTACCAGCTAAATTATCCCGATTAAAGGAAATTAGAGCCGTTAGGTTAAACAAAAGGCTGCGCTCAATAAAACATTGAGTTTGTTCTCTGGTTGGAAGTACACCTAACCCAAGTTTGTCGAGAAATTGTGCGATCGCACGTATAGGAATTGCGCTTTCTGTATTGCTAATATCAGGTGCAATTAGTAAAGATGGTTGACTCAAAATAGAAGCATTTTCTAAATCAGCATTGGCAATAATCGTCTCAATTTGCTGAACAGCTTTCTTTTCCACACAAGACTCGATAATTTGTTGCCATTGCTGACCACTCATAAATTCTAGTAAAGCGATATATTTACAGCCTAAGCTATGTCCTATCCACAAGTAATTATCTTTTTTTTGGTAGCTCTCATCACCTGTGATTTTTGCCAATTCTTTACTAATTCTGTCCTGCTCCTTTAATAAATCAATTGCAATTGGCCAATGACGAAAGCTAAACCGGAAGGGTATCGCAATAATTGTATAACCTTCTGCATACAATGTTTGTAAAAAATATCGATAAAAAATAGTAGGGAAAGTGCCAAAAAAAGCCCCACCGATAAACTGAATTACACCTTTGGTTTCTGGGTGAATTGCTACCCAGCTAAAAGAAATTGGGATAAATTTAAAATTTGGCAGCATGGAAATAAAAATTATTAATTATGTTTATTAAATACAGCAAATAATTGAAAAAAGTAATGAGTAATAAGTAAATTTCTTACTCATTACTCATTACTTATTACTTATTACTCATGATTTCCCTCACTTACTTCAAAAGTGCTGTATCTGCTAATTAGAGAGCTTAAAAACTCCGCCGTTACTCACAGGGAGAGCATAAGCAATTTGATCGAGCGAAATCTTATCGGGGTTATTACTTGTTATATCTTTGAAGAAAGTACCACGGTGTTCAGGTGTTACAAGTAAAGTAGCTGCATCTGAACCAGAAAGGGAAGACAAGAAAATTTCTACATACCCACGAGCTTCAAAGTTTGCTCCCGAAGTTATAGCAGATTTTGTAATATCAGGTTGCAACAGCAGTAAACTAGTACCATTCTCAGGAATGGTAAAAGTCAGCCTTGCCTTGTTATTTTGTGGAACTTTCTCTGGTACAAGTGAAGAATTGGAGATGATATTTACTCCTGAAATATCTACAGCTTCGAGAAAATCTTCAAAATTTTTGGGTAGCGCTCCTGGATTACCTGGATCGCTGGGGAATTTGACTGTAAATACTACAGATAGTGTGACAGGAAAAAAGTTCACATTAGCAATGGTCAAGAAATAGCCTTGAATTACCTTACGGCTAAGATTTTCTAGCCCTTTAACGGGTGGTAATTGTGGCTTTAATAATACTTCAAATGTAGAAACAAGTGCCATAGTTTTTCTTGTGGTTGAGTAATCTAATACCAATTTGAAAAAAGAATGCGACAGATTGTAGGGGCAAGGCAATGGCTTGCCCTCTAGAATATATTGATGTGTCACAAACATTATTTGATTTGGTATAAATATACTGTAATTAACAATATTTCAAACGTGTAGTACCCCCAAGGGTACTATTGTGAATATGCAGTAATATCAGAATTAACTAATACAAAATTAGGTTTTATGCACTCAGTTTTTTGGGCTACCGACAGTTTTATGTCACCAAATATTTACCTTTCATAGGGAGTAAAAAAGTAAATCTTCTGCTTGTTTATGATATATAAGTAGTTTGAGAGGTTATTTATTTTATAAAGTAACTGTAGGGTGTGTTACGGCTATGAAAGTATTCGGGACTTAGAGACAATGTAATTTAGCCGTAACGCACCACCGCGTGGATGGTGCGTTAGGCGCGAGGATAGTTATTTAGTGACAATTTATATTGGAAATCAGCGCCTAACACACCCTACTTAATAAATGAAATGGTCTCTGAAAACAGGGTATATTCACATTGGCGAGCATCCAATATTTACACAGCTTCACTCCCGGAGATGTTTATGGAAAAATTGTGTCAGTTCGCGCCAACCATCTGCGGCGGCTGAGGGATTGTAAGAAGAACGCTCATTACAGAAAAATCCATGATCGGCATCGGGATAAACTTTCAAGCTGTATTCTTTGCCGAATTCTTGAAAGCGAGATTCGATTTGTTTAATGCGATCGCCTGGAATAAATGGATCTTTACCACCAAAAAATAAGTAAACTGGTACTGTGATATTTTTGACGGCAAATAGCCACTCATCCAGAACCATTCCATAGAAAGGAGCCGCAGCCGCAATCTCTGATGATAAATAACAAGCTGTGAAAAAACTCAAACCACCACCTAAGCAAAAGCCAGTCACGCCTACTTTATTTGGATACACATCAGGTCGTGATTTTACATAAGCCAATGCTGCCCAAATATCTTTCTCCATCGGTTTGCCAAAATCGAGGCGATACATCATCGCCATTGCTTGCTCAACTTCGTCATATCCGAATTTATTGTTTGGCAACTCACGATAATATAAATCTGGAGCCAGAACCATATATCCTTCCTGAGCAATTCTGGCGGCTACATCTTTAATATGTGATGTTAAACCAAATGCTTCCATCAGCAACAGGATGGCTGGCTGGCGTTCACCTTTAGTAGATGTACATAACCAAGCTGGCATTTTTCCGTCAGGCGTGGAAATCATCACCTCTGTTTGCTCGATTTGCATTATTACCTCCGCCACTGCAATTTTCTCTGTTACTGATAGCTTAAGAAGCTGGCTATCTATGACTCTAGAAAAAAGTTGCGGATTCTTTGTATATTTTTGCGCTTAGGGCATAGGGGATAGGGCATGGGGCATGGGAAAGAAAGATTTTCATGATTGGTTATGCCAAAACAAGGCCTGGTATGAATAACGAGCTTAAAAATCTGGCATAGAGAAGAAGTTTCCATTGCCCAATGCCCATTGCCCAATGCCCCAAGCGGCGGGGCGACTATTCCTTTCCTCCTATAAAGGATGAAGTTTCCCGCCGCTTTCCATAAATTGTTTTGGTGTTACGCCCACAACGCGCTTAAAATATCGAGTCAAATGACTTTGATCGCAAAAACCTACTCTCATAGCTATGTCTGCAATACTCAGTTGACTGTATTGCAATAAATATGTAGCTCGATTAATCCGACATTGCAAAATATATTGGTGAGGCGTAACTCCCATACTTTGCTTGAATAAACGCAAAAAGTGATATTGACTCATCTGAGCGATCGCAGCTATCTCACTCAGCTTGATTTCTTGATGAAGATGTTCTTTAATATACTCTTTTAGCTGTTGCAACTTGAATTGAGATAAGCCATCAGTATAAGTAGACAGCTTAGGTTGGGTAGTGCAATAGTTACGTAATAAATGAATAGCTAATGTAGTTTTGAGGCTATCAATTAGTAAATACCCCCCCATTTTCCCTGATTCTAATTCTGCTTTCAAAGCCCAACAAATGCCTTGGATTAATTCATCTTGCCTACTCATAAAATGAGGGATAAGTTGAATGCGATCGCAATTCACTAAATCTTCCCCAACTTGTTTGAGCAGTGCCGCATCAAATGCCAAAATCATAAACTGAGCTGGGGTATTCCAATTGCAACGGTGAGCAATACCTTCAGGAATAATGGCAATGTCGCCCGAATTACGCCTTTCTTTTATCAGCTTTCCATCTAACCATCGTTCTCCCGATGAGTAACTTGATGATAAGTCAGAAATTCCCGCCGCAATTACATGCATTGTGTGTTGATGTTCAGCTACCTCAAACTTTGGCTGTTGATGGAGTTCAAAATGTATACCATCCCATCCCAAACTTGAGAGAACAGCAGGTTGAGGTACAAACGCATTTGATGCTTTCTCTTGACGGTAATCAATAATTTTCAGCCTTTGCTCTACTGTTCTCATTGCGTCCTGAAACAGGTAGGGGATGTATCTATTCTGACTGTTTTTTCACATACATAGGCGATCGCTTCTTTTATTTTTTATCCAGAACTTACACAACTGGCACAAATATTTTCTACGGTGGTAGTCAAGAGTCAAAGGTCAAAAATTGGACTTTTGACTTTGGACTCTGGACAAGCATTGCGGGAAAAATATGACACTTGCGTAAGTCTTTTGATCTATGGAATTTCTTACTTTTGGTTTGATGATATCTCGAACTTCTGGATGAGACCAAGGGTTTTTGATTTGTGCGACCTTACATAGGTAAGCAGAAAGACTTAATATTCAGAACTAAAAGAAAAACCATGCCCGATCAAACTTTCAGACAAAACATACCAGAAGTTGACCCCACAGAGATTGAAGATTCCAGAACTGCGATCGCAGATGAACATCGCTCTTTCCTAGAAAAAGTCATGGTAAGAAGCGGATTTGCAGATTTATATGATGCCAGAGACTTTACCGAAGTTGTATTTCGCGTCATGCGCGACTTAATGACAACAGAAGCTAGCGATCGCGTTGAGTCAGAATTGCATACAGAAGCCGTGCCTACAGATGAGAAAGCACTCCAGTTTGAAGTGGCTGATCTCTGGAAAGATACCAATCCGATTGTCGGATTTTTAAGCCGGGTTCGTCCACCTTGGCAAGGCCCTGGTATTTTTAAAATTGATTCTGATCGCTTTCTGTTCCGAGTTGCTAATGAAAGCGGAATGCCACGCACAGTTGAACGAGAGCAAGCAGTAAAAGCCGTATTTTCTGCCACCAAAGACGAACTTTCCCAAGAACGGATTCAGGAAATTGCTAGCTGGCTACCCGATCATGTACGTGAACTTTGGGAACAAGCTTAATTAGAACCCAAGAACCAATAAGTCTGTTTGCGGAGCGCGATCGCAAACAGGCTTTTTATTATTAATAGCTTTCTTTATTAAGTTCGCCAAATTTCACATTTCTCAGGTATTCATATTTATGCTGTAAGCTGCGAAAGTTACTTTCAATTAAAGGGAAAAGCTTTTCGGGGAATGGTTCATTCATATCTACAGGATTAAATCTTTCGAGTTCCTTTACAGAACGGATTGTTTTATATACTGCAACGTGCTTGATATATTTTAATAGCTCATTAATCAAATCTTTGCCATTATTTGCATTTTCCGCTAAATGAATTTTAGATTCGATAATATCAACTATTTCTTGATGATTTTCTGTAAGGATTCAGGTCTAAAATTGAGGAACTAGAGAAGGGCGAGACTGAGAATTAATAGAGTCAGCAATTAGTGCTTGTACAAAAAAATCAATAACAGACAGACTTTGACGACGACAGGTTTGAACCACCGTCAACAAATTGGCAGTATGTTGAAACCGCTCCATCGAACGGGAACCACCACTAACTTTACGTTTTGTCACAGCCAAACGCAGCGATCGCTCGGCTTGATTGTTATCAGGAGGAACTTCAGGGTTGTCAAGGAAATACCACCATTGGGAGGCTTTATCGCGCAAGGAACGTAAAAGGTTTCCTGCTGTAGCTCCGGCTAAGTTAATCCAGTCATCAAGTGTTTGTTGCAATTTAGATTTGAATTGATTGACCCAATCGTTATAACTGGCGCAGTCAAGAGTCTCAAACCATTGGGCATAATTTCCAAAAGCTTCATCAATTAAATCCACAAATGCTTCACCAATAGCTTGGTTGTGAAGACCTGGAAGTTGAATTAGTTTTTTGAAGTGACGGCGTAGATGAGCCAAACATTTCTGCTGCTCAGGCACCGCATAGCCATTGTAAACACTAAAATCATCGCTGCTGATTACCCCTGTATATTTAGCCCCTAAAATGGCTTCTAGTTCTGCTCTGGAACGAGTGTCAGCAGCAGTAAACAGGCAAAACTCAGAATTGGCAACTACCCACAACCATTCTTTAACTCCCTTGACAGACCAAGGTGTTTCATCCACATGAATGTTAGGTTGTGTCTGTTTTACCCAATTACTTAACTCAGTAATGCTTGGTTGAATCGCTGTTTGAATTCGTTCATTTGTGGTGACTAAAGTTCCCAGCCCAATTTCAATTTGACCTAACTCCCACAACATTTCTTGCTGTTTTTCATAGGGCATATGTGCATAATTATTTGCCCATCCTAAAAATGCCTGTAAAGAAATCCCTAAATCCTGTCCTGGGATGATATCTTGTGACCAGGAGGCTGTTTGTATATTGCCACAGTACTCACACTGGCACGTATGGCGTTGATACTCAACTATTTCAATGGGACGCTCCACTAGTTGCGCTACAGACTGTTTTTCTACTTTTACTGCCACAGCCGCAAACGCTTTTTGACCACAACAGACACAATCACTTGGACGTAAGATTTCACAACGATCTACTCTACCAAAACCCTTACGGGTCTTACCTTGATGCCCTGGTTGCCCACCTGGCTTTCTTTTGGGATGATTTGATTCTTCTTGCGGTGCTGCTTTTTTGTTTTCACTCTTTTTGAGGATGTCCCCTGATGGCGGCTTAGATGAGGTTTTGCTGTCTAAATCTCTGCTGACTTTTAAACGTTCTATTTCTTGCTGTAGTTCTAATACTGTTTTCTGTAATTCACCTATTACCTTGCTCTGCTCAATGATTATCTCTACCAGTTCTTGTTTCGATAACTGGTTCAAGCTTTCCCGGTCTAAATCTTGAGGCAGGTTTTGGTTCATATCTGTGATACTCCTCCTCAAGCGATCCCTTTGTCAATACTCTGCCACCTGAATCCTTACGATTTTCTAGAATAAATTCCTTCTCAATTGTAATACTTGCCGCGTCAGGTAAAACATTTTGTTCATGACTCAGAGATTTGATTCGCTTCCACATAACATTATCTTTTTCTAGCCGCAAGTATATAGGCCAGTAAAATTCAGATATTTGTCTTTCGATAAACTCAAGCTCTGCATTATGCCTAGCCATAGTAATCTGATTTTCTAGCTCAGATATTTGTTGCTGCTGTTGATGCTCAAGCTCTGCAATCAGTTGTCTTTGATGATATTTTTCATTAGTTTCATTCTTAAATATCTCAAATCTCTTATTCAGCCAGTAACCTGCAACCAAAACAATCCCACCAATCAATACTTTATCAACAACTAATTCAATAATTGTTTCAGAAAGAGCCATGTAATAATTCTCGCCTCCGTTCTTGGGCTACAAATGACGACACAATTGTAACCAGCAAAATCGCAAATGGCTGCTGCGTAATACCAATTTGAAAAAAGAATGCGACAGATTGTAGGGGCATGGGCATTGCCCTGCCCTCTAGAATATTATTGATGTGTCGCAAATATTATTTGATTTGGTATCAGTTAAGCGTTTAGAACTCAAAATTGGTTTTGGAGAAAAGGTTAAAGGTTAAGGGTTAAAGGTTTTTTCTTCCCCTTTTCCATTCCCTTTTTCCCTTTCCCCCTCAACTTAAGCTTCCGCAGATATCACATCTGGCTTGGCGGCTGGGCGTGGTTTTCGTCGCTCGGACTTGCGCGTTCCACCAGCCATCCCATACTCATCGCTATTCTTGCCATAACGAGAGGCAACATTCAACAGCATATGCTCAGAATAATTATTTAATACACGTTCAGCATCAACTAATGCAGTCTGTGTCTTTTCTACTAACGTTTTTGCTTGGTTATAAGCAGCTAGCTTCTCTCGCAACTGCTGAACCATGCCATTATAATTAGCAATTGAAAACTCATTACCAAAATTTAGGTCAGGGTCAATCATCTGTAACCCTTCAATCCGACGTTCAGCCTTGGTTAACGCCCTGGAATTTCGTCTCTGTTGCCTCATAAAGTTTTCCTATGTAGATGAATTTCACATAGAGAACCCTGATAATACTTTATGCTGAGTTCGCTATATATCATCAACATACGCAATCAGCAGACACATCAGCCTGAGTAAAGCTACAGAAATTTTAAAACCTTGGCATCTGGGAACAGAGAAATTGCGGTTAAATTTGCTAAATTTGCTCTCAATATCAAATTTTGAGCGTCTTATCCTCAATTTATACCTTCTGATTTTGATTCACGAATTGTGAACTTGCGGCACGAATAGAAAACTTGATGCACGAGTTCGTGAACTTGATTCACAAGTTGTAAACTTGATTCACGAGTTCGTGCACTTGATTCACGAGTTGTAAACTTGATGCACGAGTTCGTGCACTTGATTCACAAGTTGTAAACCTGATTCACGAGTTGTAAATCAGAATTTGCCATAGGAAATGTTTACCACCAGCTACCCACCGGAGGAGTGCGATGCCTACGGCAACCCTTACGGGCAAAGCCTTTAGGGAAATTTTGCTTTCAGAAAAAATCACGCTACGCCATATTGTGTGTATTGACGGAGGTTTGATGGCTGTAATCCCAAAACAATATCATCTCTAGGCACTCCCATCTCAGCCAAATCTTCAGCAATCTGCACATCCGTCATATTACGCTGAATCCATATCTTTTCATTTTTAATATCCAGATGGATCACACAATTATAAATGCGGTCATATCCATCCCAACCAATTTCTAGAATTTGGTAATGATCGCGCATCGTGTCAAATATTAACTGAATTTCTACATCTTCTTCCACAGCTTGGTAACTGCCATATTTAGTTAATAAACCCTGAATATATTCACGATATTGCTCTAGCTCTGCCATTGCACAATTACCTCACTATTAGGTTCGTAAACTATTAGTTTAACTTGATATTCTTGTACTGATATTTGAGCAAAGTCCCGGCTAAATAACGAACGATAGGTTGACACCGGAACTGCTAAGAACAGTATGCGTTCAGGTTCCCTCAGCCTTAAAGCTAATCGATAATTAAGAAACTGACCCAAAGCTGCATGGTAGTCAAATAGCTCTGAGTCTCCTAAAAAACTTTTAATTTCAACTGCTATTTTCTCTGTTCCTCGCTCGGCTGCTAATATTTTTTCTGCACCTAAATCAACGGACATTTTATCTTTGCCAAACTTAAGAATTAGAGGATCGTGAGTGATCGCCCAACCTTCTTTTTCCAACGCCCGTTTAACAGCTTGGTGAAAAATGTCTTTTGCAGACACAAACACAACCACAACTCTATATTTCTATAATATCTCAGCATTAGGTACTAATTTTGCTACTTTTAGAATGTCAGATAATGTCTGATCCGCTTCGTGAACTTCATAAGGTGACCATACAACTGCTTCAGTAGATTCCAGTTGTTTTAGCAGCGCTTGTTCCTGCTCTTGATTATCGATAGATTCTAGATTGCATCCTTCTTCTTTTGCTACTTCCAGTAAAAGAAAATGCATGAGACGCAATTTGTCTTGATGGGATAGTTTACTAACAGTTTGTAGCACATCATTTAGAAGCATATTACCAATTATTAATAGATAATACTTGAATTTACTTGAACTTAATATTCTATTTTAGATAGTAGGGTGTGTGGTCGCGCAGCCCAACGCACCTAGATGGGAGAAATGCGATCGCAATATCATGTTTAGGTACACTTTCCCTGACGAGTTCATCAGTGCTATTCCCAATCTTCGTACTTCAAGCCATCAATACGGCTAAATTCGCGAGTGTTGTGGGTGACAAGAGTCAGGTCATTTGCTAAGGCGATCGCAGCAATTAACAAATCATTTGCTCCAATTGGAGTACCTAAAGCATTGAGATTAGCACGAATATTTCCCGCTATTTTTGCAGCTTGAATATCCAGTGGTAAAACAGCAAATTCTGCAAATAAATTTTCTAAATGAGAGAGGTTTCTATTAACGTTTGCGCTTTTGTAAGCTCCATAATACAGTTCGCTATAAACAACAGTACAGAGGTAAATATCTTGAGAAGGAATTGAGAGAATTTTTTGGGTGACAGGCGAATTTGCTGAATTGAGAATTTGGATACAAGCATTTGTATCTAGGAGGTAGGCCATTGAATCTCCTCCCGTTCCTCAAAGGGTAGTTGTTCTGGACGTTCAAGCGGTTCACCTTCCCAACTACCTACTACTTCTTCAACAAATCTGTGTGAGTATCCTAGTTCTTGGGGCGGTTTGATTGCAGATTGTGAGGATTCTGTAATCACAGGTTGAAAGACAATCACTACATCTAATTCTTGGTTAGCAATTTCCGGCGGAAGTTGGATTTGCAAAATTCCATCATCACCAATATATGTTCTCAGCTTAATGCTTTCCATAACCCAATCTGCTCACCAGAACCCGATACCCTTATGATATCGAAGTATTGGCAGCTAAAGGAGAGCGATCGCACCACCAAATTAACGTAGGGTGTGTTGTCGCGCAGCGCAACGCACCGAATCAATTATGGGCATCCTAACAACAAACTCCATCCCCTCACGCCCATGCCCAACTACCGCAGATATAATATTTCCGGTGGCACTTACTTCATCACCCAAGTTACCTACCAACGCCAACCCTGGCTTTGCTCCGATACAGGGCGTAATGCTCTCCGCGCCGCCCTTCAGCACGTCCGGCAGAATTACCCATTCTCCATTGATGCCTTTGTTCTCTTACCTGATCACTTTCATACCTTATGGACTCTACCAACAGAAGATAACAACATATCGATGCGAATGCTGTTGATCAAACGCTTTGTCACCAAATACTATGGACATCAGTTAGGACTTGATTTTGCTATCTCCCGTTCACGAGAAAAGCGTAAAGAGCGCAACCTATGGCAACGCCGCTTTTGGGAGCATCACATACGAGATGATGCTGATTTTGCTAATCATTGCGATTATATTCATTACAATCCTGTGAAGCACCAGCTTTGTGAATCACCTCAAAAATGGTCTTTTTCGAGCATTCATCGTTTTATCCAGCAGCAAATTTACCCATTAGATTGGGGTAGCAGTGGTGAGATTCAGCTTGTGTCAGATATTTGGGATGTTTGATATGACGGTGCGTTGCGCTTCGCGACAACACACCCTACGGAAGAAATGCGATCGCCCTATTTATTGTACATTCCAAAAGAAAGCTTTCCCTGGCTTGTTCCCTTGCCAACCAGCACTTAATGCCTTTTGAATAGACTGAGCAACCTCAGAAGGCAAGACAGGTTTCCTAAGCTCTAGAGCACTATATGAACCACTCATGTGATAGCGAGGAAAGATCAGAACTAGTACTGCACCATCGCAATTAAGCTGTTGAACTGTAACGATAACTCCTAACTCAGCATCCTCTTGATTCTGAGTTGGTTTGGGAGGATATCGCCAACGATAGCCAATTCCATCTACTATAATGCGACGGGAACCTTTTTTAGGAAATGCCATAAATGTAACGGATATTTGAAATCATAGCTATATATAAAAGCACTCGCCCCAACTCTCCAAATTAACGTAGGGTGTGTTGTCGCGCAGCGCAACGCACCGCCTCAATTTTATCAACACCTTTAACTCCGCTTATAAACCAATTCCATTTTCAACTTCTCAATTTCCAACTTCAACTTTTCATTCTCCATCCGCAACTTTGCATTCTCTTCTCTAATCAATTCAACTTCATCGCGTTTACTCAAAGCTTGATTAATCGCCAATTTCCGCATATCCAGCGAGAACCAACGCTGATAAGTTTGCGTATGCACTTGCACGCTATGCCCTAAATTATCTGCTGCCGCTTTAATTGGTATCCCCAAAATATGCGCCCGAATTGCCCAAGCATGACGTAAATCATAGGGCTTAAAATCTAAACCAATTTTCCTAAACCACCAACTAATTCTCTGCGTTAAAGCTGTGATTTCTGCATGATTATTTTTATCTTTTTTACTAATCGCTGTTGCCAGCATTTCTAAATACTTGGGATTTCTTAAATCAAAATCTTCAATCCATTGCTTATGTAAAGGTAAGGCTTGTCTTTCCCCTGTCTTACAATCTTTATGGACTTTCCAAGTCAAATCTACATTTTCTTGGCTCAACCACCAATTAATATCAGGATTAATAAATAATTCTCTGGGACGTAAACCAAAAACTGCTAACATTCCATAAGCCCAGCGCCAAAGTTGCCAGCTATTTTTCACATCTTGGTTTACTTGATTACCTCTGGAAAGCAAATATTCTTCAAACTTGGCAATTCCTGTGGCTATTTCCCCATCTGTGGGGATGTTGCGAGAATTGCGATCGGGCATTTTAGAATATTTAGATAAATCAATTTCAATTTTGAATGTCTGACAAAATGCCGCTATAGCTCTTGCTGCATTATATTTAGACCATTCTTTATCAATTTTGTCAATATAACTTATTAAATTTTCAGCCGTGGCAATATCTTGAGAATTAGTAAATCTCTGTGTCCTTGAGAAATAATAAAAAAAGGTATGTTCGCTTTTTGTAGTGCGTTTATGAGTTTTAAAATACTCATCTTCAAACTTGGCGAGTAATTCTCCTATAGTTTGAAAATCTTTTTTAATTGCCTCAGTGCCTAAATATTTATCATTCCATTCAAAGGTTTTACGGGCAATTAACTTGCCTAACTCATAGGCTTCTTCTTCTGCCGTCTTCAGTCCATCTAAATTAGCAGGAATATTCAAGCTGATATTATATTGTTTTCTGCCAGTGCCGTTTTTATCTGTATCTCCTGGTTTAATGGGTAAAGTTGCCCTTAATTGCAGACTTCCGTTAGATTCCCGAATTGTTACCTTTGTCTTCGCAGACTTTAAACGCAGATTTACTTTCTCTAACTCTTGCAGGACTTTTGTTCTCATGTGTTCTCTTTGCTGCTGTGCTTGCAGACTCGAGCCGAAAAAACTGCCATCGGTAGACGAAACTGGCTCTAAGTCAGCGAAAGCTTGTTGATATTTGTCTTGACCCTGGTTATGCATAGCGGTATTTTTAGCCTAGATTTAGCCTAAAAATAAATGTGTTCTCCGCGAACAATGTTTAGAACTGACATTGATTACAGCAAACATTAGGCTACTGAAAGTAATTGAACCATAAAAAGGATTACTCCGGCCCTTATCACGGTTATGACGGGTTTGCCATCTTCGCTCGCGACATGGATTTGGCACTCAACAGCCCAACCTGGGGTCTAATCGGTGCTCCTTGGAGCAAGAAAGCTGGCGCTAAAGCTAAAGCTGCCGTTTAGAGTAATGGAATCGAGAGATTAGAAGGGGCCTGGGGCTTAAAACCCCAGGGGGGATTTGGGAATCCAAGATTCAAAACTAAAAATTCAAAATAGATAATTTTGGTTTTGCATTTTGAATTTTGAATAATATTCCCACTCCCACCCTTACCTCTCATCACCTACCCACGCTCGAAATCCTCATCTTTGACCAGTCAGTCACGAATTCAGTCAGCTTGGAGATCCAGAAATGCCTCAGAATCCAGATAACATTCAAGATCACGTTCAACTGTTCCACCAACCCGAGTACAAACAACTTTTTCAAAACAAGAAAGAGTTTGAAAACGGTCATGACCCCGCTGAAGTAGAACGGGTTGCAGAATGGACAAAAAGCTGGGATTATCGTGAAAAGAACTTCGCTCGTGAAGCGTTGACAGTTAACCCAGCTAAAGGTTGCCAACCTTTAGGCGCTATGTTCGCTGCTGCTGGCTTTGAAGGTACTCTACCTTTTGTTCAAGGTTCTCAAGGTTGCGTTGCTTACTTCCGTACCCACTTAACCCGTCACTACAAAGAACCATTCTCTGGTGTGTCTTCTTCTATGACTGAAGACGCAGCCGTGTTTGGTGGTCTGCAAAACATGATTGATGGCTTGGCAAACTCTTACAAGCTTTACAAGCCCAAAATGATTGCAGTTTGCACCACCTGTATGGCTGAGGTTATTGGTGATGACTTGGGTGCGTTTATTACCAACGCTAAGAACGCAGGTTCAGTTCCTCAAGATTTTCCTGTACCTTTTGCTCACACTCCTAGCTTTGTTGGTTCCCACATCACTGGCTATGACAACATGATGAAGGGAATTCTGACTACCTTAACAGCAGGTAAGAAGAAATCTACCAGCAATGGCAAAATCAACTTTATCGCTGGTTTTGACACCTATGTAGGCAATTACCGCGAAATCAAGCGTATCGCTTCCGTGATGGGCTTAGACTACACCCTGCTCTCAGATAGCAGCGACTATGTAGATTCACCCAATGATGGTGAATTTAATATGTACCCAGGTGGTACTAAGTTGGAAGATGCAGCAGATGCAATTAATGCTAAAGCTACAGTTGTACTGCAAGCTCATTCTACTCCTAAGACCCGTGATTACATCGCTAAAGAATGGAAGCAAGATGTAGTAGTTTCTCGTCCTTGGGGTATCAAGGGTACTGATGAGTTCTTGATGAAACTCAGCGAACTGACTGGTAAACCCATTCCTGAAGAACTAGAAATCGAACGCGGTCGTGCAGTTGACGCAATGACTGACTCCCATGCTTGGGTTCACGGTAAGCGCTTCGCTATCTACGGCGATCCCGATTTAGTTTACAGTGTTGTTAGCTTCATGCTGGAATTGGGTGCTGAACCTGTTCACATTGTGGTTCACAACTCCAACGATGTATTTGAAAAAGAACTGCAAGCATTGCTAAATTCTAGCCCCTTCGGTAAGGAAGCTAAAATCTGGGCAGGTAAAGACTTGTGGCACTTACGTTCACCAATGCGTTTGCTATCAGGATAATTTTAGAGGTGGCGGCTAACCAATACTTGTCGGTTAAGGGCAAAAGGGGAAGGGGAAAAGGGGTAAGAAAAAACCTTTAACCCTTCCCCTTTCTCCTGCACAGACGCTACGCGTAGCTTGCTTAAGCGCAGGGGTACACCTTTTCCCCAAACCAAATTAAGAATTGAAAATCCTTAACCGAGTAGTATTGAGCGGCTAACTCATCTTTGTCACTATAAACGAGGTTTACTCACATTTTTGTTGACAAACATGAATAATACTCATATTATTTAAATATGAGCTTTGCTCACATAAACGGTTAACTTAATGGAGTCTCTGACCATGAGTAAGAATTTACTGACCCTACCCCATCCCAATCCTGTAACCGCTTTAGAAGAATACAGCAGTGATCATCTGGGATTTATGCAACGCTGCACCCAAGAATATGAAGGTATCGTTCCTCTAAAATTTGACGATCAATTGTTTTGTGTGTTGACCAATCCCGACTATATTACTCAAGTGTTAAAAGACAGACTTTTGTTTGTGAAAGCAAAAGACCTGCAAGTAATCAGTGGTGTACTAGGTAATGGCTTGATCACCAGTGAGGGCGATTTTTGGTTACGACAACGACGACTAGCCCAACCAGTCTTTCACCAACAACAAATTAACAGCTATGCGGCGGTGATGGTGGATTATGCCGAGCAAATGTTAAAAACTTGGCAAGGCGGTGAGGTGAAGGATATACAAGCAGCTATGATGCGCCTCAGCCTCAACATCGTTATGAAAACTCTGTTTAATCAGGATGTCATGGATACAGCCGCAGTTAGTATTGACAATGCGCTAGTTGAAACCATGAACTGGTTTGAATATCAAGCAGCCAAAGAAGTCATGTCTGCACTGTCGGAAATTGAGGAGTTGCAACAAAACACCCAAGAGATTAGTGAAGAAGAGATTGAGAGACGTTACCAAAAAGCGATCGCTCTATTTGATGAAACAATATATGCCATCATTAAAGAGCGTCGCGCCAGTGGTAAAACAGGCAAAGATTTATTAGGAATGCTGATGCAAGTCGAAGATGCGGATGATGGTAGCCGCATGACTGATAAACAATTGCGAGATGAAGCCGTAACATTAATTTTGGCAGGACATGAAACCACCGCTAACACCCTTTCTTGGACATTCATGCAATTGGCGCAAAATCCTGATGTCCGCGAAAAACTTAGTGCAGAACTCAAAACAGTGTTGAATGGACGCACACCCACCTTGGCTGATTTACCCCAGTTAACCTACACCAATTGGGTGATTAAAGAATCCATGCGGCTGTATCCTCCTGTGACTGAAATTTCACGGGAAGTAACCCAAGATTGTGAAATTGGTGGCTATTTTATCCCCAAAGGAACAAACATAATGTTTAGTCAATGGGCTATGCACCGCGACGCGCGTTATTTTTCCGCACCAGAATTATTTCAGCCAGAACGCTGGGCTAATGACCTAGAAAAACAATTACCTCGTGGTGTGTATTTCCCCTTCGGTGATGGGCCTCGTGTTTGTATTGGTAAGAGTTTTGCCATGATGGAAGCAGTATTATTACTAGCAACTATCGCCCAAAAATTTCAACTGGATCTTGTTAACGAGCAAAACATTGAACTTCAGATATCTATTACCCTCCGCGCTAGACACGGTATTCAATTTCTCTTGAAAGCAGTCGCATAGAATGTACTTCCAGATATCAGAAGTAGGTTGCCTTCATAACCCCGACTTCTTCAAGAAATCGGGGTTATATTTAACTTTAATGTTGTGGATAAACTGAAATTATGCAGGACTTAATAGAGCAAGATAAGATGATTCCAACCAATAAAAATAATTCCGAAAGTATTCTATCTTTGGCACGCTTGAGTGATTCTATTTTTGCTTTTGCAATGGCTTTAATGGTAATTGCCTTTGACTTACCAGAAGATGCTAAAGGAATGACGGATGGTGATATCAATGGGTTTTTATTTAGTCAGTTAAAACCGTTAGGAACTTATGCTATTACCTTTGTTTTAGTGGCAACTTATTGGATTTCTCATTCTCGGCAATTAAAGTATTTAAAAATAACCGATGAAAACCATTTATGGATTTCTGTAGCGTATTTAATGGTCTTATTTTTAGTGCCTTTATCCAATGATTTAGTTATGACCTTTCCAGATAGTTTTCTGGTCAAAGTTTGGTTTAGCTTGGATATTGCTGCAATCGGGTTTATTTCGTGGATAAGTTGGTCTTATGCGACAGGCGATCGCAAACTAGTAGATAGTGATTTGGATGATGCGACAATTCGCTCCATAAAAATCAAAGCCTTAATCGAACCGATATGTGCATTGATTTCCATTGGAGTAGCATATATTAACCAAGAGTTATGGGATTATTTTTGGGTGTTGCTGTTCTTTGCCTATTCTCCCTTAGAAAAATACTTTAATAAATCGGCTGAATTAGTGTGATAAATCTGTCAGATTGAGGTAATCATCACCGCATCAATAGATAATCCCAATCGTGATGAAATTACGCAAGTCAAGAATTAATTGAATTTAGTAGGAGCTTTTTATGACAACTCACAGAAATACATCTCAAGATTTTTCAACCATCAAAAAAAATATGCCAGACTATACCATAATTAAACTCAATCAAAATCAGATCCAAGATGGCGCACGAGTATTAGGTCAAGCATTTATTCAAGACCCATTTCTATCATACTTTCTCCCAGAAAAACATCAGCAGAGAATAGATGCAGTTGAGTGGATTTCTCGCACAGTATTGTGTTATTATCAACGCTCCGAGGAAATTTATATAACCAATCATGGCATCAAAGGAGTTGCGGTTTGGACACCACCAGAATACTCCAGCGATAGTATATTACAATGGTTGCAAGCTGGATTAATTGCCCTACCACAAAAAATTGGTGTTCGCAAAATGGTAGATTTTTTATCCGCCAATCAAAAAGTAGATAAATACCATCGAACAATTATGAAAACACCACATTGGTATTTGAAGATGCTTGGTGTTTCTCCAGATTTTCAAAATCAAGGTGTGGGACAAAAGCTGCTACAACCTGTACTCAATCGAGCAGATAAAGAAGGTTTTACTTGTTATTTAGAAACTTCCACACCATCAGGAGTACGTTTTTATCAAAGACAAGGATTTGTCGTTGTGGATAGCGACAAACTATTACAAGATAATCTGCAATTGTGGTTCATGAAACGCGAACCACAATAAGAATATCTGTGTTGGCGTTGCTTATTACTCGATTAATTTCATGCTGAAACATTAGTCTTGTAGTGGCGTAGCAAGCCTAAAATAGTGCCAATATTTAGTCTTTGTGGGACGGGCAATAAGCCCATCCCATAAGATAATTTTAATACAACATTTAATGTTTTCCACGCCACTACTTAATATTTACTGTTACCTGTTTGCTTTTAAAAAAATTGTGAGGTAAATAAAATAGATGTTAGCAAATTTGAATCTCCCCCGTTGGACAGTTTGGGGCTTGGTGATTCCGGTACTATTTCTTAATTTGTGGTTGTTACAAATTATCTCCCAGCAATTACAACCAATACCCAATATTTTATTAGTTGCTGGTTTACTAGCTTTTCTCTTAAATTTTCCCATTAGTTATCTTGAAAAACGGGGTGTAAGCCGAGTTTGGTCTGTATTGCTAGTTTTAATAATTGCCGTCACAGCCTTTTTGATTCTGGGTTTTGGTGTTGCGCCTCTTGGATATCAACAACTAATTGAATTTGGCGATCGCCTACCAGCATTAATAGACCAAGGACAAAGACAACTCCAAGAAATCCACATCGATACACCCCTAGCAGGCTTATCCTTTGATGCTGCTAACCTGATTACAGAAGTTACCAATAAAGTTACCCAAAGTCTAGAATCTTTACCCAGTCAAATTGTAGATTTTATCTTTGGTGTCTTTGATAGTACGCTGAATTTACTGATTACAATAGTCCTCACTATACTCTTAATTTTCAACGGTTCTACTCTGTGGAATGTACTGTTTAAACTATTCCCAAAACCTTGGAATATCAAATTACCATCTCTGATTCAGCAGAGTTTCCAAAACTACTTTGCTGGACAAGCAACTTTAGCAATGATTGAAGGTGCTGCACTCATCGCTTTGTTCTTAGTTTTTCAAATTCCCTTCGGATTATTATTTGGCATAGTGATTGGGATAGCCAGCTTTATACCTTTTGGTGGAACTGTGACAGTATCCCTAATTCTTCCCATACTTGCTATCCAAAATATTTGGTTAGCAGTTAAGTTATTAGTAATAGTGGTGTTGGTAGGACAGATTAACGAAACTATTGTTGCGCCGCGTTTAATGGGTCAAATGACTGGCGTAAATCCTGCGGTCATTTTTATTTCTCTGCTGTGTGGCGCAAAATTAGGTGGAGTGTTAGGAATTCTGCTGGCTGTACCCCTAACCAGTTTGTTGAAAAGATTTGCAGAACCCTGGATAGAGGTTGCGTCAAAGTTTAGCTAGACATGATATCAGACGGGAAATAGCTTTGCAGATAACTTAAAGCTAACCGTTTGGTTTCTGCTATCAATCTCTGTTGAAATGTTGTCTCTTGACTAAGAGATAACCATAGTAATGTGCCGATCGCTTTGACTAAAATAAAGGCGATCGCTTCATAGTCTGCTGTCTCTAACCCTGCTGCCCGTTTAGCTAGTAAACTGGCTAAATCTTGCATCAATTGAGTATCCATCACCTCTTCGACAGCTTGTAATTCGGGCATTGTACTCTGGAGTGCCATAAAAATGGCGTAGTAACCAGGATTATCCGAGAAATGCTGGGCGGTGATATCAATTAATTGTTCTACCAGAACCTCTAAGGGCAGATTGGCTAATTCAGGATTATCCAGCACTGCCAACTTTTGATGAATATTTTCTTCATGACGCAAAGCGAGTGCCTGCATGATTGCAGATTTGTCAGGAAAAAATTGATATAGTGACCCAATCGGAACTTTAGCACCAGAGGCGATCGCATTGGTTGTGGTTGCAGCATAGCCTTGAGTAATAAACAGTTCTTCTGCTACATCCAAAATTCGATTGACTCGTTCCTGACTACGAGCTTGTCTGGGTTTGCGGCGCATTCCACTTGCGGCTGATGGGCTTTCAGTCATAGTTACCTTTCTGGCTTTGGTAAATACATGAGCATTGCTCATATTTATCTTGACAAAATATGATCAATAATCCTATTTTGTAAATATGAGCAATACTCGTATTTTAACCTAGTTCCTAATGGAGAATCTTTCAATGAGTCAGAATTTAATCACCCGATCTCGTCGCGAGCCAGCGATCGCGATCGCCCTGCTCGACGAAACAGTATATGCCATGATCGACCATCGGCGCTTAAGTGGAACAATCGCCAGCCATCTGGGATTACAGATGCAGGGTGATCTGACAGAGAATGATAGTCCCACAGCAAAATACAGTTCAGTTAAGGAAACTTATGTCCTCAGTAGGAAGAGGATGTAAGAGAACAAAAAAAGGCTGATTTGCACCTATGATGAAACAAGCTCGTTGTTTTAAGTGGTTACACAAAATTTAGGGATGAAACCCTTATCTAGACTTGAAAATCATCTGTAAATAATTATGTGGGATTATTTATGACCCCTCCACCCCTTGCAATTCCTGTCTGAATTTTACTCAGCGTATCCCTAAAAGAGTTGTACCCAATTAAAATAGAAAGTAAAAGGTAAATATTTAAATTTAACGTAGTAACAAAAACAAAAAACTACCTTTTTGAGAAAACTGTATGAAGCATTCATTGTTAGTTAAATCAGGGCTACTATTTATTGTCTTAGCAACAGAATTCGTCATTTCTTCTGCTGTGAGAGCCAATATAAGTGAAACGATACTTCAAAACCAACCGCAGCTAGAACAAGAAAGCCAAAACTTGGCAAAACAATCATCTTCTCAAAAACTATGGCAAAACTTTAGGCAGCAGCAAGATGAACGAATGCTCCGACAGCAACAACGATTTGAACAATTTAGATTGCAAAATCAACTAAATCCACAACAACCACATGGACAACTTAGACTACAAAATCAATTAAGACAGCAACCGTTTGAACAATTCCAACTAAATCAACAAAGACAGCAAATGGAAACATTGAAACTCCAACAGCAACTTAGACAACAGCAGTAATGTGTTGCAAATTTGGGGATATCAATTCAGTAGAGTGCGTTATGCCATAGGTTAACGCACTCTACAATTCTAGGATTGGATGATGATTGAAAATTGTTTGTGTGTAAACCTTAGCTTATTTAGACTGTTCTATATTTGCTTAAGCTTCTAGTTAATTATACTGAGTTTTGTGATGAAATACAGAAGAGTGGGGGTAATACTACTCGGTTAAGTATTTTGAACTCAAAATTGGTTAAGGGTTAAGGGTTTTTTCTTTCCCTTGAACCATTCACCTTTTTTCCCTTAACCGACAAGTATTGAGTGTGGGGCTGTTGCCAAAGCTAAAAAAATTATTAAACAGCTACCTAAGCAAAATTAGGTAAAAGTTGGGTAGATCTCCCCTAGCTTTCAGCAAAGAATTGAGCGAAGATAGTTACATAGATAAAAGCGCTGGCAAAGATTTATAGCTGGCATTTAATAAATGGTTTAAGAAGCGAAGCCCTGAATTTATTTCGGGGCTTTGTTAGTTTTAACTATATAAGCAAGATAGAGATTCCTTTAAATAGATGCTTGACTATTTCAGCCTGAAAATGCAAATTATTCTAAGTGGAAAAGAAACTATTAATTGATAAATATATTACTATTAAGTATTGGTAATTTTTTAAATCAAACTATAGGAATCTGATTTGATTTCTGAAAAAATATCAATAATATAGCCCAATACGCTTGGGTTAAGCTCATTAGTGATTGATTTGTCACTTATTAAAAAAGCCAGAAGAATTGGGGGATTCTCCCCCAAACCCCCGATTGGGTGACGGTTGCGTCCCCCAAACCCCCTCCAAAATGATTATTCTGTTTTTTTGTTGAGTAACTAGTTTTTTGGTTTTGTGATCAATTAATTTTCTTGACTGAACTGTATTTTAATATAGCCGTAACGCACGAGAAGCTTTTTTCAGTGGAGAAGCTGTTAAAAGAACTAGTACAGCACGGCGTAAATAAACAGACCATTCAAAATCAACAAAACCCTTATTATGTCTTAATTTTGAATTTTGAATTTTGAATTCCGCCTTGCGGTACTAGTGTGAAAATTTTAGCTGCAAGTATCTCTGTGCTTGAACGTAGCGTTGTGTAAGTCGTTCACTGCTAACAGAAAAATTCCACCCAAGAAATAACCTAAAAACATCGCTACAGAATGTTTTATGAGTTCAACACATTCTCAAAAAGTGCTAAAAATGCTCAATGACAAGTTACTCGCAGCTTATGAAAGATACTACGGGGACTTGAAGGTTGGGAATATGTCTCCAGAAGAGTTCATTAAAACCTATGGGCGCATTGAGGATAGGGTTAATGGCAATTTAAAGGTAGGAGTGATAATTCCTGACGAGTCCACTTCAACTTTCTCTACGAACTCAGCCAACGCCGATCGCAGTTCTGAATCATCCAGCGATTCCCAAAATGTAGCCTGAGAAGCGATCGCTATTTTTCGCTTGGCATTTTCAAAAGCATCCCTATCAACAATTCTAGTGGGTGTTGATAGGGTGTTAATTGTCGCCTCGATTTTGGCGATCGCTTCCATGATATCGGGGTTAGAACTGCGAAGTCCCCGCAGCACGGATAATTCATTGGTGAACTTGTCAATGTCTTTGGTATTCACCACCTGCATTGTTGTTGACTGAGTTTCTAGATGTTCGATTAAATGGGGTGCATTTTCACATAAAGTTGCGATCGTCTGGGCGATGATTTCCCGCAGTCGGGTACATTTGGAGTTTTCGCAGTGATATTTTCCCGGTTTGTTGTAATTAACGCAGCGAATGTACTCAACTTTAGTTTTATGGCGGGAAAAGTTACGATACATACTGCCGCTACAATGGGCGCATTTAATTAAGCCTGCGAGTGGATAATCGCCACGGGTGGATGTTGCAGAACTGCGATACTTCTTATTTTCTGACAGCTTGCGTTGGATAGCTTCTACTGTGGCGGCGGTAATTAAGGCTTCGTGGGTGTTGAAATTAATAATTGGTTCTCGATTAACGCCTTTCTTTTTGCGGAAAAAATAAGCTGTATGCCCTTGCAGTGCGGGGTTTTTCACCCAATCTCGCAAACCAGCGATGCTAAAAACTATTTCATATTCGGTGTAAATATAATCGCAAACATCCTTAAGCGATCGCATCGACAGGGTTAAGTCGATAATTATCTTAGCTAACTCAAAGTAACTCTTCCCTGATTGGGGGTGAATATTATTATTAGGGGTTAACCGCTGATTTTCATCTTTTGCATATCCGAAGGGGGGAACGCAATATTTTAATTGCTGGCGAAAATAATTATTTCCGTGGCGAATCCGTTGGGATAACAGCCTGGATTCAAATTCTGCTAACCCCGACATTTGATTAATACTAAACCAACCAAAGGGGGAATTGGGGTCAACGGGTGCATCCAATATCCGCAGATTGACATTATGCTTCACGAAAACATCGATCGCTTTATGGATAGTAATCACACTTCTACCCAAGCGATCGACGCGAGTGATGATAATTTCATCAACTTGGTTTTGTTGTACCAACTTCAGCAACTCGTTATACTGTTTTCTCTCATCGTTGCGTCCTGACTCGATATCTATTAAAACTTCCGTTGCACCCGCTGCTTTTAATCTGGCTACTTGCTGATTTAGTGCGTCAAATTCCTCAGCTTGTTCTTGTGTACTCACGCGGGCGTAACCGTAAACTTTCATGGGAATCCATTCAAATCAGTCGGAAAATCATATCATCAGCGGTGTTGTTGAAAGTGTTCAGGTTCTGCTGTACCAACTACATATTCCAGCAAAGCTTCACCGCCAAAGCGATTACCCAGGTTTTTGCTGCCAATAAATCCCGGCGCAATTACTGGGATCACAGGAGTTCCTAATTTTTCTGCCGCAGTTTTGCAAACAGCATCAATATCATCACCAATCAAAGCCGTCACACAGGTGGCGTAAACAAACACGGCTGCTGGGTTGTAGCGCTGATGTATTTCTACAATAGCTTTGTAGAGCTTTTTCTCGCCACCAAAGATGACATCATTTTCGCTTAAGTCTGTGGTAAAGCCCGTTTTGTAAAGCATGGGGCCAGAAGAGAGACTACCACGACTACCCCAGGAGTTACCAGCACAGGCGATCGGCCCGTGGACTAAATGAGCCGCATCAGTAATTGGTACTAGAGCAATCATTGCGCCATCAAAAGCACAACCCCCTTGAGCTGCGCCTGGTTGTGCTTGTTGGGCACAAGATTTATTTTTCTTTTCGCTCTGCTTGTGCTGATTATGCTCGCATCCTGGCTCACTAAGCAGCTCGTTAATTTTGCCTTGGGTGATTTTCATCTCTCTTCTCTTGCTGGATGGCAGTATACCAATTCAAAATTCAAAATTCAAAATTCAAAATTAAGAAAACCTGAGTTTTCTAGATTTATGCGTTTAGAATTATTGCTGAATTTTACAGAATTGGTGTTAAGTGTTCTCTTTCATTTGTCATTTGTCATTTAAATAAATTAAGAACTAATGACTAATGACTAATAAGTGATGACTAATGGTAATAGGTAATGGGTATTGATTAATGTCTAGGTCTAACAAATGTATTTCGTTACATCCTCACCACATTCATCGGCAAGAAAAGATAAAGCTCGGAAGCGCAAACTAACGACCTCGTCATACAAAGGATTAAATTTGCACATTGCTGGAACATGGTAAGTCCGCCCAAATAAATTGATATCGCGCTCAAACGGGCAACAGCAAGGTATTACTCTACAGAGTAGATGGGCAAAACGAGCATTTTTTACCGGAATACCATCTACCAGACGGCGCAAAGGTTGCAGAATATCAAAAGAACCAGAGCGTTTATAGTTTGGTGGATGGTAATTAGGATGAGGATGAGAGTGACCCTGACTAATACTTGCCATAATCAATACCTCAGGTACAAGGAAAAAGTAAAAAGTAAAAAGATATATCTTTTACTTTTTACTTTTTATATATGCCGCGAGTGACTTTAATTTCTATCGAACTAAGTCGTAAGAAATGTCAGTCTTAGAAGGAATATTGGTGCGTTGATCGATGTCCTCGAAGATTGTATTAACAACCCAGTTGAGGAGATTGATTACACCTTGGTAACCGATGGTGCTGTAGCGGTGCAGGTGGTGACGATCCATGATGGGATAGCCAATTCTGACTAAGGGTACCTTGCAATCGCGCCACAGGTACTTACCGTAGGAGTTACCGATTAATAGGTCAACTGGCTCGGTGAACAACAGTGAACTAATGCGTTGGCTATCAGATAAAATGAACTAACGCTGCTATGGTTTGATATATGGACGTTTGGGGTTATGCGCGGGTTTCCACAGATGAACAGGCTGAAGATCAAGGCTCGTTAATCAAACAGATGCGTCGGTTGCGTGATGCTGGTGCAACGCACATATATTACGACGTAGAAAGCCGTACCAGCGATCAAAGGAAAGGGCTGTTACAGTTAATTGAAGATATCAACACATCTGCACCAGGAAAAGTATCGAAGCTGTTATTTATCCGGATTGACCGTTTAACATCTTCATCAATGACCTTTTATCGGTTGATGGATGCGTTAAAAAAGAAAGGTATACAGCCTTATGCGCTAGATGAGCCGTTTGATTTATCGAGTATTGGGGGCGAGTTAACTATTGATGTGAGACTAGCAGCATCTAAGTATGAGGTGAAAATGCTAGCAATGCGAGTTAAAAAAGAGCGCGACACCCGCAAAGCCAATAAAAAGCCTCACTGGAACGCACCCTTGGGTTATATCGTTGAGGATGAAAAATACAAACGAGATGAAAGGCTTTGCGTATGTTTAATTGCAGGTAAGAGAGAGTTGACGCGATCGCAGTTAATGCGATTTGTCTTTGATACATTCTTAAGAATAGGCACAGTCTCCCAAACAGTGAAAGTACTGCATGATACTTTTGGTATCCAAGCAAACGCTGTCCCCAAAGCCACTGATACGAGAATTAACCTCTTAGAAGAGGAAGAAGAAATCGTACTCGAGAATATCAACAAATCGCGCGGAGGGGCTTTAAATCTGCGTTATCCCCACACGGGGTTGAAATGGTCAGTTTCTGGGTTACGCTCTATACTTGTCAACCCTATCTATGCAGGGGGGACACTATACAATACATTAGTTCGTCCTAAAGGACACCGCAAACCCTTTGATGAATGGGAAGTGACATGGGGAACCCACGAAGACGAAGCGATTATCGGCCGTGAAGAACATGAACGCATCAAAGCCATGATTCGGGAGAATCGAAATAACCGCTGGGCTACCGAGCAAAAATATGTCAATCCCTTCGCCAATTTGGTAAAATGCGCTCATTGTGGTGCAGCTTATAGTCGCCAGTGCAAGAAATTAGTGAAACGCAAAGGTTTTGTACGTCATCACTATCAATGCAGCTTTTATCGGACTGGCGCTTGTCAAAACGGGCGGATGATTGCTTCTGATGAATTAGAAAAACAGGTAATTCATCATCTAGTTAGTGAAGCCGAAAAGTTAGCTGGTTTAGTAGAACAAAAAGTTGATTCTCCAGAGGAATCACCAGAAATAAAAACATTGCGAGCATCATTAAATACTCTAGAAGCGTTACCATCAAATCCCGCAATTGCCAAAGCTAAAGAAGATATCAGGATGCAAATCGCCAATGCGATCGCTACCACCAACAACGCATCTAAACAATATCTAATAGCTAAAGAAAGAATTGTGATGGCATTTTCTAACCCAAGATACTGGGAAGGATTACAACCAGAAGACAAACAAGCTTTACTTAAAGGGAGTATCAAAAAAATATTGGTAGATGGCAACCTGGTAACAGGAGTTGAACTACTATATTTACACTAAGCAGCTTTTTTAGATTTACGCTTCTTAGTACTTTTTTTCTGGGGCTGCATCTGAGCTTTTTGCAATTCTAGCTCCCGTTGCTCAAATTCAACTACAGTGCGTGCTATTAATTCGGCTAAGGTTTCACATCGTTTCATTTGTAGCGGCTCCATCATTAACTCTAAAAATAGCTAGTAACCTCAAAATTTCTGTTAACTGTAAGCTTTTTTTAGGTAGTAAAGATGAATTGCTGATTTTACAGAAAGCCGATAAAGAATAAAGGTATACCGAACCCTGCCAAAAATCAAAATTGCAATTCTAAAAAATCTAGGATGCATTAGGATAAAGCCAACACATCCTACTCAAGTGCTACGCAGATCCCCGACTTTTTCAAAAAGTCGGGGATCTAAATCTCGCGTAAGTGTTATTCTACGCTAGAAATATTAGCAAAATATCAAACATTTGTAGGGGCGCAAACTTTTGCACCCCTACTCATGTACTTGTCGCATTCTTGTTGAAAACTGGTATTAATACTTGAGGGGAAAATAACTGCCACTCTCTTACAAACTTAAGAGTCTGACTTTTTCTCCTCTAATTTTATCCTACATTGAAAATCAGATAATTTCTCGTGATGTTAATGGTCATTAAGCATTACGAGAAATTATCTAATCTTATTTCCTTCCAAATCTCCGAAACCTGCCAACCTGTATTCCCAACTGATTGAACTACAGGGTAATGACGGTAAGGAATATAGTCAGGCTCTCGATATTCGAGATTCAAAGCTGGTTGTTCTGGTTCTATTGATTCTGGAGAATCAAGAGGGTCGAGAGGATCTTCTTGAAGATTAATGTCTTCAATTTCCTCCATATCTTTCATTTTCTGGAGCAGGAGTTTTTCGGATTTTTTGATCAGTTTCATGGCACTCTTCTGTTAATTTTATAAATTTAGGCAATGAAAATTGTTACATAAATTGTGTTAGTCATTCATGTATTTATTCAATAATCTTCAGACAGACCCGTAAGAATCTTTTATGAAGTATAGTTGTGAAAATTTTTGCTTGGATTAACTAGGATACAGCAAATCGGTAAAAAAACCGAGAAGTTTTCTGAATAATCTCATGTATATAAGTACATCATCGGCTTGTCAAGTAGCTAATAATCAGTCTAAAAGTATTGCCCACATTAGTTTAGACGTAGAATTTGCAATGGTTAGAGACAACCGCAGCAGGCGATCGCCTAGTACGTGCTATAAAATTATAAATCTATACATAAATAACTATACAAAAATACATGGAGCTACTAGAAATAATTTTAGTGCTAGCTACAATCGTAGGGGTTGTAGATGCTGAAACAATTCGCATTAAAGATAATGCAGGACAAAAAATTACACTCCAGCTAGCCTGTATTCATGTACCAAAAGCGACTACTCAGGCAATACCAGCAACACAAAGACTGAAAAAGTTATTACCACCTTTAAGTTCAGTTGTGATTAGACGCACAGAAAAACTAGGAAGCGATCGCATCGTTGGTGAAGTATTTGTGAATAATCGCTCAGTTAATCTGCTGATGGTAGAGTCCGGTAATGCTGTTGTTGACCGTGAATCTTTACAAAATTGCTCCGAAAGCAAAACCCAATATTTAATTGCTGAAGCTAATGCGAAAAATCATCGCTGGGGATTATGGCAACAATCAAATAACGCTATGAATCAACCAAAAATATTTTCTGGGCGGGGAAAATTAATTTATGAAGAAATTCCTCCCGTGATGTCAGTTAGAGCTTATCTTGGAGAGGAATTTTTTCTCATTTCTCACACCCCAAACCAAAGTCGGTTAGTGTTGCGTCCATCTGTGCAAGTTTCTCGCGATCAATTGCGATCGCTTCAGAATCAAGAAGTAGAAATTACCGCAGAGTACGTTGTAGGAACTCGCCCATCACCCAATCAAGTTGCTTGCCCTTTGGATGCTGATGGTCAATGCATGGCTCAAGGCGCTGGTTATCAAGTTTTATCTATCAAGTTAGCCAAATAGAAATTCCAGTCCCAATACTTGTCGGTTAAGGGGAAAAAGGGGAATGGGAAAAGGAAAAGAAAAAACCTTTAATCCTTAACTTTTAACCTTTTCCCCAAAATCAATTTTGAGTTCAAAACGCTTAACCGAGTAGTATTGATTCCAGTCCTATCTTACCTAGACTTCATCAACATAGAGTTCCTGAATCAGTTCCATATCCCAATAAGAAGCTTCTACTTTATGACCATCGGGATCGCGGACAAAGCAACCATAGTATGGTTCACCATAGTGCGGTCTTGGGCCTGGCGCACCATCATCCGCTCCTCCCGCCGCTAATGCTGCTTGATAAAACGCATGAACTGATTCTTTAGTTGGTGCGATAAAGCCAATGTGAGTACCATTCCCGACGGTTGCAGGTTTACCATCAAATGGCGTTTGTACCCAAAATTCTGGAAACTGCTTACCATAAGCAACCGCACCCGGATGTTCCATAATTCGCTGACAGCCAAGGGTGGGTAGTACTTTGTCGTAAAATGCGATCGCCCTTGCAAAATCATTCGTGCCAATCGAGATATGTGAGATAATGCTGGGACTATTATCCATACCTAATCCTCCATCTACTTAAGGGAATTCATGGCAAAGTAAACAATGCTTCTATCTGCAAACAGAAACATTGTTGCCGAGTTGTTTTAATGTTTGTGAAATAAGACTTGGGTAATGTTTAGGTGAAAGCCTCAGCGTTCAGCGGTATTATAACAGTATAAATGTACTAAAGCAACTGATGCGAGAGTTGTAAGAAAATTAACAACAGTCGATGAAAAGTAAAAGACTTGTCAATTTTATCAGTGGGCATCTCGACTTAACTCAGGCGGAATTTGAGATGTATTACCGTCCTGTGATTGATTGCGCGATCGCTCAAAATCAGTGCTTTATAGTTGGCGATGCAAGAGGTGCAGATACCCTTGCACAACAGTATCTTTTTGAGAAAACTGAGGCAGTCATTGTTTATCATATGTTCACCAGCCCGCGCAATAATGCAGGATTTCCCACCCGTGGCGGGTTTCACAGCGATATACAGCGAGATACCCAAATGACCCTTGATTCAGATCAAGATATTGCTTGGGTAAGATCTGGAAGAGAGCGATCAGGAACTCAGGCAAACTGCGATCGGCGAATAAAAACAAATAGTCTAGTACAACAAGGCAAAAGTAAAAAGTAAAAAGTAAAAAGAAAGAATAGTGATAGAACAAGCCTTTTAGCAATTACAGATGGTCTGTTTATTTACGCCGACTTGTACTAGTTACTCAAAAAAAACTCAAGAATAATTTTGGAGGGGGTTTGGGGGACGCAACCGTCCCCCAATTCTGCTGGCTTGTTCAACCACTAACAAATTAATCTTTCATGCTCTTCACCAAAGCGTATAGCTGGCAAATCACCCACAAATTGAAGAACCGTCAACTAAAAAATATCCCATCTTATTTACACTAGAGTATATGGGGGAAAAACATTCGTGTTGACTTCAAAAATTGGGATAATTTATTAATTTCTATCACTACCCCATAGATTAACAGGCAGAACATAGCATAGGGCAAAAATGCAAAAATTACTTTTTAATGACAGAAATAGCTTTAGCGCGCAGGCCCTATTCCTTGGTAAAAAAATTAATCTCAAAACATTGGAGAATTACATTTGCTTGGCGACTATGCCAGTAGTGGTTACAGTCGGTGAACAGGGTGGCGCAGTATTGTTCGACTATGGTGCAGTTGTTCTATTTAACCTTGAGCCTGTAGAAAAGGTAGACTTCTTAACTAAACTATCCTCACAAGTTAGTGACGCTTTTGCCAACCCAGAAACAGAAGAAGTAGAAATTAAGCTCAGACTTGCCGAAAGTGAGAGAGTTAAGGAAGGAAAAATTTTGTTGCAAGACTTTAGTGTAGAACGCTTGCAGATAGTAGCTGATATTCTCGCTAAAAGTGTTGTGTTATCTCATTATGAAACTAGCCTAGCGACTGTATTTGATCAAATTGAACCATTTGCAGCTAGCCTCCAGAGTGAACACAGAAGTTCACGCCAGAGTCGGGAATTATTGCGTCAACTTGGCACTACGTTGTTAGTTCAACATAAAATTGTAGGACGAGTAGAGATTATTGATAAACCAGAGTTACTCTGGGAATCTCCACAGTTAGAAAACTTATATCTGCGATTAGAAGATGAGTACGAAATCCGCGAACGTCACCATGCTTTGGAACGTAAACTAGACCTAATTTCCCAAACCGCACAAACAGTACTGGAGTTTATGCAGCATAGCAGTAGCCAGCGAGTTGAGTGGTATGTAGTAATTCTCATTGTGGTAGAGATTCTACTGTCACTTTACGATATTATTTTCAAAGGCTAATACTCCACTTGAGATGGGCTTTTTCATATCACTTTACTATCAATAGGTAGCGAAAAATCGCGAGACCATTCATTCCAAGAACCAAAATAATTTTTGGCGTAAATTCCGGCTGTTTGTAAAGCAATTAAAGTATTCGCTGCTCTAGAACCTTTAAAGCAGTAAATATATACTATGGAATCTGAAGTAATACCTATAGATTCACAAATTTCTAAGATTTCTGCCTTTGAGCGAAATAGAGGTATTTCCGCATCAGATATCATTAAACGATGCCACTCTAACCACAAAGCATCAGGAATTCTACCTTTACGGGGACAAAAATCTGGAGCATAAGGAGAAGAACTTAACCCCAACCATTCTTCGCGATCGCGCACATCTAACTTAATAATTCCAGGATTATCAATTGCTTGCAACATCTCGATGGTAGTCACCATCATCTCAGAATTGGGATGCAATTTAAATATGCTGCATTCACGTAATGGTACTTCATTGGTAGTAGGTAATTCCGCCTTCAGCCATGCTCTATATCCTCCATGTAAAACAGATACCTGAGCGCAACCTAAATATTTTAATAGAAAAGCTGCTCGACAAGATTGACCATAACCTTTATTAAAAGCATCCTCATACACAATTAACCATTCTGTACCAGTAATTCCAACACTGCTGAGAATTTCTTGAAAATGCTCTTGCAATTTATTTAACCCTGCTGGGTAAGAATTATCTAAAAGATAGGTAAAAAAATCTCTGATATTAATCGAGTTAGGAATATGCGAAATAGCATATTCTTCTGGACTGCGCGTATCGATAATGACAACCTGTGATGAATTTTCTGCTAACAGCGACGTGAGTTCTTGAGGAGAAATGAGGGGTTGTGTATTCACGCTTTCATGCTTATATCATCGTAATATTAAGCATTATCGCGCCCAGCAGATTTGCTTTAAGAAATGCAAATAACAGAAGAATAAATTTTAAATGTTATCAGAAAACATTTTTATCAATCTCTTTTTTTAGCCTATAGCCCCTATCTTCACGCTAGAATCCCTAACTAATTTATCTAACTCCTGCTGCATTTGAAAATTAACTAACTCATAACAAGCGTTTACATAATCCCTATCCCTAGCTGCGTCTTTACCATATCGCTCAAAAATAATTGGAGGACATACACGAGTATGAATTTGCACAGGTAAAGGAATATTAGGTAAAGGGCCAATAGATAAACCCCAAGGTAAACCTAAATAAATGGGAAATACTCCGGGGTCTAATTTATATAACCAAGGTAGTCCCCACTGATGCAATTGTTTGACTAAATCATAACAGTCAAATAAAACTATCAAAGTATCATGAGCGCCTACAGATATTAATGGGATAATTGGAACTTCTTCTTTTAAAGCTAGTTTGATAAAACCCTTATTTCCAGCAAAATTAATTTTATGGCGTTGGCTATAAGGACGAAACATATCATATTGTCCTCCTGGATATACTAAAACGCTAGCACCTTGATCAAAAGCCGCACTAGCCATTTTTGGATGGGCAACAATTGCTCCTAATTTTTGAGCTAATTTACCTATTATGGGACTGATTTCCCAAGCATAAGGATGCATTAAACCATAAACCAAACGCTCAGTTCCAAAGCGGGAAAACCAATCATACATCATCACAATCAAGTCGGGAGAAGCCATCCCACCGTTATGAGAACCAACTAGTAATACCTTTCCTTCTTTTGGGATGTAATCCCAGCCATCAGTTTTTACTTGAAAGTAGTAACGATACAACCATTCCCCTATAGGCATTAACCTCTCTATAAACTGGGTATCTCGTTCCTTTAATGACCAACCTGGTTTACCGTCAGAGACATTATTTAATATTCCAAACAAACTCTTGGTCATACGTTTAATATATAGATTTTCAGGACTAACTAATTATCCTAATAAACTTGCATATTTATTTGATGAATCTCTAAGTTGAAATTTAATGTTTCATACTATCTTCTCTACGATGCTGAATAATTATTACTGTTTGTATAAGTTTAATTGCGTTAAATTAATAAATGATTCCCTTGTCGATGAATTTGGAAAGGGCGCAGCGTCAAACTGTACTACTCCAATAGCTTCAACGATTTGATTATTATATTTTTCTACTTCATCAGGCGATCGCAACGATTGTTTATTCCAAGATGGGTAAATACTTACCTTAGTTTCATCCTCCAACACAACTTGTGACTTGATATACAGTCCTTGAAATCCTGGTATTCCGGTAGATTCTGGGTTGGGTTTCCAGCTTCTAGATGTGTAACGTCCAATGAGTTTCACCCGTTGACCATTCAGACGAATTAAATCGTCACGATTTTTAACTATTTCCAATTTCCTTTGTGGAACTTCTTGATTATTTACTTGGGACAGTTGGCTAGTACTAGGTTGAACCTCTACAAATAGACCTAATATGATTGACACAGTTACACTTGAAGCAATAGTAACAGAGCGTAATAGCATTTTATTCTCCACTTTTGAGCCAGGGATATTGCTCAATCACGAGTGTTTATAGTTACACTTGTAAATCAACTATAGTTGAACTTACAACAGGATTGTGTAGCTGCCCTCAAATAAAATACATTGAGCAATATTGCCTTCTTTTTTCCAGATGTCTGCAATTGAAACTCTAATGGTGTTGTAGTAAGCGTTTGTGTGAACCTGAATATACTACACCTTATGATATTAACTTAATCGGCGAGTACAACATCGCCGGCGAAATGTGGGGAGTGACACCACTATTGGAAAAATTGGGCATTCGTGTTTTATCAAAAATTACAGGTGATGCTCGCTATCAAGAAATTACCTACGCTCACCGTGCGAAGCTGAATGTCATGATCTGCTCGCGCGCTTTGCTGAACATGGCGAGAAAAATGGAGGAACGTTACGGCATTCCTTACATTGAAGAGTCTTTCTACGGCATCGATGATATGAATCGTTGTCTGCGAAATATTGCTGCTAAATTAGGAGATCCGGATTTACAAGAGCGCACAGAAAAGCTAATTGCTGAAGAAACAGCTGCTCTAGATTTGGCTTTGGCTCCCTATCGTGCGCGACTCAAAGGCAAGCGCGTTGTCTTGTATACAGGCGGTGTTAAGAGCTGGTCAATTATCTCCGCAGCAAAAGACTTAGGTATCGAAGTGGTCGCCACCAGCACCCGCAAGAGTACAGAAGAAGACAAAGCCAAGATTAAAAAATTAATCGGTAACGATGGCATCATGCTGGAAAAAGGCAATGCTAAAGAATTGCTGCAACTGGTAAAAGACACCAACGCCGATATGTTAATTGCTGGGGGACGTAACCAATATACAGCCCTCAAAGCCCGGATACCCTTCCTCGACATTAACCAAGAACGTCACCATCCCTACGCAGGTTATGTAGGCATGGTGGAAATGGCCAGAGAATTATACGAAGCACTCTACAGCCCAATTTGGGAACAAATTCGCAAACCAGCGCCTTGGGATGAGGTTGAGGAATCTGAGCAATTGGCTGTGCTTTAGGGGACTGGGGATTGGGGACTGGGGATTAGGAAGAGTAAAAAAATTCTCCCTAATCTCCCTCATCCCCCTCATCCCCCTCATCCCCCTCATCCCCCTCATCTCCCCCATCCCCCTCATCTCCCCCATCCCCCTGCTATCTCATCTCTCTATACTCAAACTTGGTATTAGTTAAATGGCGATCGTTACTACTCCCAACAAACCAGTTACAGTTAATCCTTTAAAGCAAAGCCAAGCTTTGGGTGCATCTTTAGCTTTCTTGGGATTAAAGGGCATGATTCCCTTATTTCACGGCTCTCAAGGTTGTACTGCTTTTGCCAAAGTTGTTTTAGTACGGCATTTTCGGGAAGCAATTCCCCTAGCAACTACAGCCATGACGGAAGTGACTACCATTTTGGGTGGTGAAGACAATGTGGAACAAGCAATTCTGACCTTGGTAGAAAAATCTCAGCCAGAAATTATCGGTTTATGTAGCACTGGGTTAACGGAAACTAGAGGCGATGATATTGAACGTTTCTTGAAAGAGATTCGGGAACGTCACCCAGAATTGGATCGGCTACCAATTGTTTTTGCGCCCACACCTGATTTTAAAGGTGCTTTACAAGATGGCTATGCAGTAGCTGTAGAAAGCATTGTTCAGGAAATTCCGCGTCCTTGTGCTACCAGAATTGAACAAGTCACCATCTTGGCGGGTTCGTCTTTTACACCAGGAGACATCCAAGAAATTAAAGAAATGGTAACTAGCTTTGGGCTAGTTCCTATCGTTGTACCCGATTTGAGTGCTTCCTTAGATGGACACTTAGAAGATTCCTATAGTGCGATTACAGCCAGTGGAACAACAGTAGCTCAACTGCGGGAAGTTGGCGGTTCTGCTTTCACGATCGCACTTGGTGAAAGTATGCGCGGTGCAGCACGGATTCTGCAAGAACGGTTTGGCATTCCCTATGAAGTTTTTGGACAACTCACAGGCTTAGAACCTGTGGATGAGTTTTTGCAAGCTTTAGCGATTCTTAGCGGTAACAGCGTCCCGGAAAAATATCGCCGCCAACGTCGCCAACTGCAAGACGCAATGTTAGATACTCACTTTTATTTTGGTGCTAAACGCGTATCTTTAGCTTTAGAACCTGATTTGTTGTGGTCAGCAGTGCATTTCTTGCAATCAATGGGAGCGCAAATTCATGCTGCAGTCACCACAACGCGATCGCCTCTGTTAGAAAAACTCCCCATTAAAAGCGTCACAATCGGGGATTTGGAAGACTTTGAGGAACTAGCGGTAGGCTCTGACTTGTTAATTGGCAATTCTAACGTAAGTGCGATCGCTAAACGGTTATCCATTCCTCTCTATCGCCTCGGAATACCCATTTACGATCGCTTAGGTAATGGTCAATTTACCAAAGTCGGCTACCGCGGCACAATGGAGCTTTTGTTTGGCATGGGTAACCTCTTTTTAGAAGCCGAAGAAGAGAGAGTAAAACATTTCCACGGAGATTGGTAAGCGGTATTGTCATTTGTCAATCGTCATTAGTCATTAGTAGATATTCAAATTACTAAATGCAAATGACAAATGACCAATGACAAATGACCAAAAATAAATGACAAAGGACGAATAACGATGAAGATTGCCTTTACGACAAGTGACCGAGTTCATATTAATGCTCACTTCGGATGGGCAAGACAAATTGAGGTTTATGAAGTCTCTGATGAGGGATCTACATTTGTTGAGACTTTAAGCTTTGATGGCGACCTCAAAGAAGATGGTAACGAGGATAAAATCACACCAAAACTAGAAGCGCTAGGTGATTGCACAATTGTTTATGTATTAGCAATTGGTGGTAGCGCTGCTGCACGTTTAATCAAAAAAGGTGTTACCCCAATTAAAGCGCGATCGGAAGAAGAAGAAATCGCGGAAGTATTAACTAAATTAGTCCAAACACTCAAAGGTAATCCCCCACCTTGGTTGCGTAAAGCTTTAAAGCAAAAAGACACAAACTTTGCCGATGAATTAGAAAATGAAGCAACAGTATGACTATAGATAATAGTGTTAACGGAACTGCCAGCAGTACAGTCTCTAACTCACCTTTCCTGAAGGCGATCATCCAACAAATCCGGGGACAAGATACCTATGGAACATACCGGAAGTGGTCTGATGATTTGATTCTTAAACCCTATGTAGTTCCTAAAGCAAAGAAACGGGAAATTCCTATTGATGGTGATGTAGATCCGATTACTCTAGCACGGATCATGGCATTTTATCGAGCTGTAGCCGCTTGTATTGAAAAGGAAACAGGTCTCATATCCCAGGTTGTAGTTGATATCAACCACGAAGGGTTTGGTTGGGTACTTGTTTTCACTGGCCGCCTTTTGTTAGTCACAAGAACCTTACGTGATGCCCATCGCTTTGGCTTTGATTCCCTAGAAAAAGTTGCAGAAGAGGGAGCCAAGTTAATAGAAAAAGGCATCGATTTAGTAAATCGTTTCCCCGAAGTTGGCAAGCTTTAATTCGTCAATAGTCAAGGGTCAAAAGAGTTTGGATTCTTGACTCTGGACTTTTGAACGCCAGTTGCTTCAAGTCGGCAAAGCCGCCCAACGCACTGGCTCCTCTAGACTCTGGAATTTTGACTTTGAACAAATGACAACTGAAGAACTAAAAGGCAAAATCAGACGGCTCAATAGTAAAGCAGGTCAAATGAAAATGGATCTGCACGACTTAGCAGAGGGATTACCCACAGACTTTGAAAAATTGATGGATGTTGCAGCTGAAACTTATGCTATCTATCGCGAGCTAGATGAACTTAAGCAACAGCTTAAAAAAATGGAGAAGGGTGAATGAGCCGGAATATTGATGAGTTTAAGAAACTCGTAGACGCAGAGGAATTCTTTCAATTCTTTGAAATGCCCTACGACCAAACATTTGTGAATGTTAATCGTTTACATATTCTAAAAAAATTCTCTCAATTCATGAGAGAAGTAGATGAGAATTTTCCTGATTTAAAACCAGAAGAAAAACTCGAGCAATATGCCATAGCTTTGCAAAAAGCCTATGAGGTATTTATCGAGTCAACACCTCAAGAACAAAAGCTATTTAAGGTGTTTAACGATAAGCCGAAAAATGTAGTCAAGCTGACAGAAATCACTTCTGATTAGGAGGTAAAAAGTGGTAAACCTAACGCCTACCGAATTAGAACGTTATAGTCGCCAAATGATGCTCCCTAATTTTGGCGAATTAGCTCAGAAGCGCCTGAAGTCAGCGACGGTTTTGGTTACAGGTGTGGGGGGATTAGGCGGTACAGCGGCGCTTTACTTAGCTGTAGCGGGCGTTGGGCGGCTAATCTTAGTACGAGGTGGTGACCTGCGGCTAGATGATATGAATCGTCAAGTCCTCATGACAGACGATTGGGTAGGTCAGCCAAGGGTATTCAAAGCTAAAGAAACTTTGGAAGCGATTAATCCTGATGTCCAAGTGGAAGCGGTTCATGATTACATCACCCCGGAAAATGTAGACGAGTTAGTACAGTCCGCTGATATGGCTCTTGACTGCGCCCACAATTTTACAGAGCGTAATTTGTTGAATGCGGCTTGTGTGCGTTGGCGTAAGCCAATGGTGGAAGCAGCAATGGACGGAATGGAGGCTTACCTGACTACGATTATTCCTGGTGTGACTCCTTGCTTGTCTTGTCTGTTTCCAGAAAAACCTGATTGGGATCGGCGTGGCTTTTCAGTTCTGGGGGCTGTTTCTGGAACACTTGCTTGTTTAACAGCACTGGAAGCGATCAAGCTGATCACTGGGTTTAGTCAACCGTTACTGTCACAACTGTTGACAATAGACCTAGCTCGGATGGAATTTGCCAAACGGCGTTCTCACCGCGATCGCGCTTGTCCTGTCTGCGGAAATAGTGCACCCTGGAGATACGCACAATCAGGTTCTATGGAACCCACCAGCAATTTCACAAAATAATCAGCTTCATTGCGTTGAATTGCATATCTCTTCGTTTAGCCCTTTATTAGTCATTTGTTTTCTGCCCATTGTAAATACAAAGTCAATCTCAATTCCTTTGTAAATACAAATTACAACTGGCTGATTATTAAGGACAAATATGCAATTAAAACGCTTCACAACTTAAGAAACCACACCTGTAATTACAACCACTATCGCAACAAATCAGGAGATGTGATGACTGTTACTTTGACAGAAAAAGCTGAATTTCGTCTGCGGGCGTTCTTAGTCGGTTCTGCCCCCGACTCCAATGTTGCAACTAAAGGCGTTCGCATCTCTGTAAAAGATGGTGGTTGCAGTGGCTATGAGTATGGCATGGAGATTACTAGCAAGCCACAACCAGACGATTTAGTAATTCAGCAAGGAAAAGTACAACTTTACGTTGACGCTCAAAGCGCACCGTTATTAGAAGGTGTTGTCATCGATTTTGTTGATGGGGTAATGGACAGCGGTTTTAAGTTTACTAACCCCAATGCAACCGATACTTGTGGTTGTGGTAAGTCCTTCAAAACCGGTGATTGCACACCTAACGGTGTACCTTGCAGCTAATACTGTTTCAGATTTAATCAACACATAAAAACCGCTTCGCGGAATTCAAGCAAAATCCGTCGTAAAAAAATTGAATTTCGCCTAGCGGTAATAGTGTCGATTCTGCTGCAGAAGCGCTCCGTGTAGCTGCATCAAGAGTAAAAGCGGGAGACTACCAAACTCTGGTAATTAAACCTAATTGTAGAAAGTTTGAGGAGAATCGGAAAATGGCTACCTACCAAGTTAGATTGATCAACAAAAAAGAAGATCTCGACAGCACAATTGAGATTGATGAAGATACAACCATCCTCGAAGGAGCAGCAGAAAACGGTATTGAACTACCCTTCTCTTGCCACTCTGGATCTTGCTCTAGCTGTGTAGGTAAGGTTGTAGAAGGTGAAGTTGATCAATCTGATCAAATCTTCTTAGATGACGAGCAAATGTCTAAGGGATTTGCTTTACTATGTGTTACCTATCCCCGTTCTAACTGCACAATCAAGACTCACCAAGAACCATATCTTGTATAAAGTGTAGTTATCGCTTGAACCTAGGATTCAGGATGAAAAGTATCTTCATCCTAGCCTGGGGCAAGCTTGATTTAATGCATCTACAAATATAATATTTATACTACTTATGTTTACTCCCTTTACTATTAAGGGCTGTTCATTAGAATTGCTGAAACATGGCGAGCAAGGAATTGTAGCTTTCTGTAAAATTCCAGATGAAAAGTGCCGTCAAGAACTAATAGCAATGGGAATATCAGTAGGAACAAGTATTACTGTTAAAGAAAAATTTCCTACATTCCAAATCGAAGTTAATAATATAAGTTTCTCAATAGATAAAGAAATAGCCCGCGTAATTTATGTACGCATTCTTGATATTTAATATTTAAATAAACTTGTAGGGTGTGTTGTCGCGCAGCGCAACGCACCAGCGAGCCATCAAACCATTTTGGATTTTGGATTTTGGATTTTGGATTGGCCTCATAGATAAATCTAGAAGCTTGAGAATTTTGAATTTTCGATTGATTCCACAGATAAATTTGGGGCTTGTACCATTAAGGAATTATTGTTCACAAATTTAAGGTGCGTTAGCCTACGGCATAACACACCCTACGAAATAATAGATAACTTTTTACTATTGCTTAATCAACAGCAACTAACACATCAGATGCTTTAACTACAGCATAAGCTGCCTTACCTTCTGCCAATCCTAGCTTATCTGCTGAAGACTTTGTAATTATTGCCACTACTTCTACACCAGGTGCTAGTTCTAAAGTAACTTCGCTATTCACAGAGCCAGCAACAACTTTTTTAACAGTAGCTTTTAAAGAATTACGAGCGCTAATTTCCATCCCTGGATACCTTTTTTATTTTGTGTATACTTGATTACCCTAGCAAACAATAATAGTAAGCAGATAATTTTTTTACTTTTTTTTAATAAAGCAAGTTATTTATATAAATGAATAAATAAAGATAAAACACTATACTTACAAAATTATTTAGCTAAATAAACTACACAAGCAGAGGCACCAAATTATTGTGTCTTTACTAATTATTCAAATGTTCATTAGCATTTTATATTAAATAGCAACTTTAAGAAAAAGCTAAAAATCTATATAAATATAATTGAGTAATAGTCAATAGAGATTCTTACTTAAATAAAGTATATTTATAGATTTTAAGGATTATCTTTATTGACAGACAAGCAATTTATTGTTAACTAATCAAATAATTTTATGACCACAATTCGCTGAATAACTTATTTTGAAAAAATAAAAAGTTCATGATAATACTTATTGGCATTTTTTAAGCATTTTATCCATTAAATATCAGGGGATCTTTATAAAGCATTCATAATTCCAATTTATGAGAGTGATACTATATAAGTAAGCTAAATTGTTGCCAGTCAACCAGACTTCAGCAAAAGCGATTACAGACTTAACTCAGACATTCCTAACTTAATGCTGGTTAAGTTCAAAGATGAGGCAGAAAATCTGAGATCTTCAACGAAGGAAGAGGGGAAATGCGTAAGTCTTCTGTCTTCAAATTACCAGAGTAATTAAGTAGTGAAATATGTTGGTATTTCTAAGTCGGAATGTCTAACTTCCGTAACCACTTTTTCATGCGACTAATTCAATTTATAACAATTTAGTTGGAATTTGAATAAGTTGCCTAAATGACATGCAGTTTGGGAAGCATTGCAGCAGTTTAGAACTAATTCCCTTACTTGCAAAACAAATTTTAAGGAGCCAGAATTATGAGAGCTAAACACATTATGACTCAAGATGTAGCTACTATTCGCGGTTCCGCTACTGTAGCAGAAGCAGTCAAATTAATGCGGCTCAAAGAATTACGGGCGTTAATTGTAGAACCTCGCCACAGTGGTGATGCTTACGGTATTATTACCGAAACTGATATTGTATCCAAGGTTGTTGCTTATGGCAAAGATCCTCAACGGATGCATGTCTATGAAGTTATGAGTAAACCCTGCATTGTGGTCAATCCTGACCTAGATGTAGAATATGTGGCACGTTTATTCGCTAATACTGGTGTATGGCGTGCGCCTGTGATCCAAGGTGAATTACTGGGCATTATTTCTGTCACAGATATTATCACCAAGGGCGACTTCATGGAAAAACCAAAAATTAAATTTATCCAAAAAGAGCTTCAAAAAGCTATCTCGAATGCGCGCTCAGTTGTGGCTAACTATGGTGCAGATTCTAAGAGAGCCGAAGAAGCTTGGGATTTAGTAGATGAACTCGAAGCCGAAGCTGGTTATTATGGCGTACCCAAACCAGAAAAAACTGCAAGACAGCTATTCTCTGAAGGTAGAGAATATGTATCTGTAGGCTAAGAGATTTGATTTTTCAACGATGTACTGTTTAGAGCAGCAATTTATTGATCGGATAACTTAGAACCCTACTATTTTCTATCTGCTTCCAGCCTTCTCTGCTGCTAACACGAAAGCTGAATTACTTATCTAGTTTGGATAGATACCGAGTTGGGCATTTCTGCTATCTCATACTGATACATTGTTGCTCTTTTTCTGTTTCTCTCTTTCTCTGACTGAATAATGGTTCGTGATTCTGGTGCATTTACTGTTAATTGTTGAGGGATAACAGTTAACAGCCACCACACCATTCTCATAGTTAATTGGGTCTCATAGCATTTCTTTTACATGGTGGGTAATGCCCACCATTACCTTTTCTAAGAAATGTTATGTCGATTATTTGTGTGCATTTCTATCCATAGGCAGGATATTTATGATTTCTCAAAATCAGCAAAATCTGAGTGACACAACAAAGCAATGGTTACTCGCTCAAGGCTACAGTTGTGATGACTTAAACCAGAGAGGTGAAAATGGAGATACACCTTTGATGAAAGCTACAAGAGCAGGCTTTTACGCAGTAGTCCAAGAGTTAATGAGTTTAGGCGTAGATATTAATGCCAGAAACAATGATGGTAATAATGCTCTATGGTTTGCTTGTTTTGGGAACCACTTCGATTTGATGAATTTGTTACTTGCTGCACATATCAATATTGATAATCAAAATGATAATGGAGCTACGGTGTTGATGTATGCAGCTTCAGCTGGAAAGACAGAAGTAGTTAACTTGCTGTTACAACATCATCCTAACATAAATTTAAAAAACTTAGACGATTTTAAAGCAATAGATTTTGCGAGTAATGTAGAAGTCTTAAGGATACTCAAAAATGCCTCCAAGTCCTATCTCTAAGCGAATCTATCATCAAGCAACCAAGCATTCTTACTTATCTGTGCAGCTCGATCCAAATTATGTGGATGCTGCAACTCAACCATCTTCATTTAAAGTTTACCCAAAGTTTTATCGGCGAGTGAAATTAAATCTCAATAATCAAATTCACTCGTTTATCAGCCTTACTAGTGCTGTAACTTTAGAAAAAATCTATAAAGAAGGTGCTGTGAAATTGCGTGTAAATCCGTCTGCTGGCGCTTTATATCCCACAGAAGTTTATATCCAGATTCGCAATATCGAAGGCTTTATTAACGGCATATATCATTTAGAAGTTGAGAATAATTGTCTAACTCTAATCTATGAATTAATTGATGATGGCTTAGAGAGTTATATTATACCCGGCAAAAGTATAAATGGATTCATTTTTTTAATTAGTTGTGTTTATTATAGGTCTAGCTGGAAATATAAAGACAGGAGCCTGAGATATTGCTGGCTGGATAGCGGACACCATTTAGGTGCGATTGCTGCTTCAGCCTATATTCACGACAGAGAGATACAGTTAATTTTCGATTTTGATAAACTCGCTCTCAATGCGGATTTAGGATTTGAGAATAAAGAGTTTATTACTGCTTGTGCGATTTCGGGAGAAATCGAAGACAAGAAAGTCAGAAATTTAAGGTTAAAAGTTCCTTTTGTCTGTGGCACCGATTATTTTGAAGCCAATGAATTCATCGAACAAGGCTATCAAAACACATCTCTTCAGCCGAGTCGCCAGCAGAAATTAGTGCATCCCCAGTTTAACTTTGACAAAGATAAATTTTTTCAGACTGTTTGGATGAGACGTTCAATTAGACGTTTTTATAAACAGTCAATTCCTCAAGAAAGTTATTGGCAGCTATGGCAGCATTTTCAGCAGCCAATACCAACCAAAAATTTTGAGGAGATGGAAATTTACTCTGTTGTACATCATGTCAGAGGAATGACTCCAGGGATATACAAAGGGAAGCATCTATTAAAAGCGGGCAATTTTAGTGAAAAAACGGGTTACTTGTGCATCAATCAAGCAATAGTTAGAGATAGCGCTGTAACTTTATTTTTTACGTCCGACTATATAAATTATCAAACAGCTATGTTAATAGCTGGTTTTTTAGGGCAAAGAGTTTATCTTGTTAGCAACTTTATGGGTATTCATTGTAGTGGGATTGGAGCTTTCTATGATGATGAAACCCAAGAATTTTTAGGAACTAATCAAGATGTACTCTATGCGATCGCAATTGGCATATAACTTAGGAAATCAACAGAAATGGCTAAAGAAATTTACTCCCAAGAAGATGATTCACACCCAATGCAGCTGACTTCAGCAGATATTATCCTGCGTCAGCAACTAGAGTATTCTATTAGCAGGTACTTCTATGAAGCCTGCGATCGCTTTATCCAAAACCTCTTATCTACTTGTCGTTGGTATGTTACCACCGATGCTAGTGTAATGGTGTTGGTAATTGAATGTCCCGATGAGGTTACTAACTGGCGGATTCTACAAAAAATCGTGCCAATGGGTAAATTACTTTATAAGATTGTTAGCAGTGCTAAAATTCGTGTTTGCCCTCCAGAGAGCCAAGGCATACCCTTTGAAATGAGGGTAGATGAATTGTCGATTTACGGAGACGATATCTAATCTTATTCTAGGTTTTAGATGTTGGATTTGGCAATCTGGATTGTTAACTAAACCTGAAAATTCTGTCTGATGATTGTGGCTACTTCCTCAAACACCAGATTAGCAGAATGCTCGATAGCAGGGCTTAATTCCAGGCCTAAATCAAGATTTGCTGCTTCAATGAGGTAGACTGTTACCTCTTGAGGAAAGTCATTTTGAAAAATTTTCCGTCCAGCAGCTAAAGCATTATCCCAACGAAAATCATGCAAGTTGTAACTAGGTTCTGGTAAAGCTTCGAGTTCTTTCCCAGGGACTTTAAATACTGCGCCTGGTTCAGAACCTGTGGAACTTGCATCAATAATAATTAATTGTTTGCTTCCTCTAGCTTGAAACATCACTTCCATCCCTCCGGTTCCACAGTCATAAACTCGGACGTTGGGATGAGGATTTTTAGTGAGAAATTGCTGTAGGCGTTGAGCGACAATTACGCCTACAGCATCATCACTGCGATTGAGATTACCACAACCAATAATAGTTAGCATTTGTTGAGCGTGTTTTGAGAATCAGCCTGTATTTTGATGGGTTTCCTATAAGGTGAAAATGCACAAAATGCAATAGCTATTTACTTAATATTTACTATATTTAATATGAAGATAGTTTTTAGGGGCACAATCAATTGTGTCCCTACTATTTATTGTATCTAAAGTAAGTTAATTAGAAACTAAAACGCTACTCCATATTTTTTGGCAATTTCAACCAGCTTCTCACACTGTTCTTGTCCAGCTTTGATTAAAAGTGCGTCTGCCTCTTCTGGTTTTGTACCATCTTTAGGAATTAAATATTTGACATATATTGATACAAAATCAGCGATAATTGCCATACCAGATAAAGCGTGTGCGTCTGCTTCTTTACCTGCGATCGCAGCTACTAAACCTGCTTTAATGGGGTCAGGTTTCACTTTCATAAACTGATCGACAAGTTTCGGTATATAATCTGCTGGTGCTAGGTTATTTAACTTAGTAGTATCAGGCTTAAAATCACATCCTGCTGCTTTTGACTGTTCTAATACACACCATTCTGTAAATTCTTGGAGTGCAGCGTCGGGAAGAAGAGGAAGATATTTATGTAGGGCGATATCAGACACAAGCTTACCTTGTAAATTTCTATTTTTCGCAATGCGTAAAGCAAGATTAACGCACTATATCAAGGAGTTTTAGTATGTTAAGCTACTACTATTAATTAAATATCTACAATTATTACTATATTGAAGAAAAAATAATTTTATTTTTAATAAATAGGTAGGATTAATAACATCATCTCAATCTCCAATAATATAAACAATAATTCAGAATATTACGAATTTTAAATATTTCATCTACTTATTAGTATTACCCTAAACAAGATATTACAGATTTTTTATTAAGGGTTATTGAAGTAGGAAGCATAAATCCAGAGATTAGCGATCGCACTACATCTCCTGTAAGTAAACCAAAAAATCAATAGAAGAAAAGAAGACATTACGTCGGTAATTTTTGGATATCCCTCTTTACTTACCAAAACTGCATAAGCTTTACTAGGCTGAGAACTATATAGTTAGTGGAAACGAAAAAAATATCAGGCATCAGGTGAATATGAAAAAGTCGAAAATGGCATATTCTTTAGTAAAACTAAGATTAGCTCCGGTATTCCTCAGTTTTCTCAGTTGTTTAACATTACCTTCAAATTCAACCATAGCATTAGATAAAACACTATTAGCACAGCAAGCACTAAGCTATCAACAAAAAATTAAATCACTTCTTAGGCAAAATCAACCTACATCAGCATTAGAAATTTTAAAACAGAGTCGCAATCTAGCTTTAGTAGATTTATTAGCACAGAGTTTTCCAACAAGAAATGTTAACGCGCCAACCACTGAGACAATTAAGCAAGTTGCTAAAAATCAAAATGCAACACTTGTACAATATTCCCTACTATACCAAAATGTAAATGTTGCGGGTAAACGACAAACTCAGACTTCTGATTTGGTAATTTGGGTAATTCAACCTACAGGTGAAATCTCTCTAAGACAAGTTGATTTAAAGGCTTGGCAATCAAAAAATAAGACTACTCTGGCAGATGTGATTAATCACCTTCAACAAAGTCATAGTCAGGGAATTGAGGGACATAAAGGCATAATAAAAATATCAGACACTACCCAAAATAGTTCTTCATTAGCTAGAAAACAACTACATGAATTACTTATTCAACCAATATCTGATATTTTACCCACTAAACCAGAAGCAAGAGTAATTTTTATTCCTCAAGATAAATTATTTCTTGTACCTTTTGCAACTTTACAAGATGAGAACAATCAATATTTGATTGAGAAATACATAATTTCTACTGCACCATCAATACAAGCTTTAGATTTACTAGCAAAAAGGCACAATTCTAATACAAAATCTACTCAAGATGTGTTGATAGTTGGTAATCCTACGATGCCAACTAAACCTCTAAATCCTGGGGAGTCATTTAGTAAGCTATCTCCACTACCAGGCGCAGAAAAAGAAGCAAAAAATATTGCCAGTATCTATAATACTCAAGCGTTGATAGGTGATGCTGCAACTGAAACAACAGTTGTCAAGCGAATGTCCAACGCCAGGATTATTCATTTAGCAACATCAGGATTTTTGGGTAACTCAATAGAAAATCCTGGCTTACTAGCCTTTGCACCTTCTAGTCAAGATGATGGTTGGTTAACTGCGGCTGAGGTTAGCAAGCTGAAGCTAAAAGCTGAATTAGTTATTTTGAGTAGTTGTGATTCTGCTTTAGGAAAAATCACAGGTGATGGTGTAATTGGATTGTCTCGTGCATTCTTGGTAGCGGGTGCTAACAGTGTAATCGCTTCGTATGGCAAGATTTCTGATGAATCAACTACGACATTAATGACGGAATTTCATAGTAATTTAACTAAAAATCCTGATAAAGCTGTTGCTTTACATCAAGCAATGTTAGTAACAATGAAAAAATATCCTAATCCTCAAGATTGGGGAATGTTTACACTTGTAGGTTTACCATAACGAGAAACCGAGGGGGTAGTTAATCAGGAAATTTTTAATCTAACTCAAAAATGGTATTATTCGTTCATAAACAGAAAGAAAAATTTGCTGTTCAAAATCATGTTTTTTGCTAACTCTTTAGAAAATCAGCTTCAGCGTTGGAACGATATTATTCGTAATCAGCCACAAAATCCTAATGCTTATATTAGACGTGGAATGGTTAACTTTCAGCTTGCTAAAATTGATGAATCCATTCAAGATTTTGATACCGCAGAAAGAATAGATCCACGCCTTAAACCATATTTATGGCAACGTGGATTATCTTATTACTATGCTGAAAAATTTGCTGAAGGTGCTGAACAATTTGAGATTGACTTGACAGTTAATGCTCAAGATGTAGAAGAAACAGTATGGCGATATCTATGCATAGCTCGTATTGATAGTGTAGAGAAAGCACGTAATTCGCTATTAACTGTCAGAAATGACCCCCGGCGAATTATGCGGAGTGTATACGATTTATATGCAGGGAATTGTACAACTAATGATGTTTTAAATGTTGGTCAATCTGATGGTGTAAAAGGCAATTTTTACAGCCATCTTTATTTAGGATTATATTACGAAGCTGAGAATAATTTGGAATTAGCTCAGGAATATATAGTTAAAGCTGCTGATGATTATAAAATTGATGATTATATGTGGTATTTAGCTCAGGTACATAAAACCCTGCGACAATGGTCTTAAAATCATACCCGATAGGCAAAGGTTATCTAGGATAGCGAAAAAAGAGCTTGCTCTTAATCGCTATCCTGACTTTATACTAATGTCCCAGCATTTTATCCCGCAGGTGCTTAATGCGATCGCGCAAGTTTGCAGCCTCCTCAAATTCTAGTTTTTTTGCGGCTTCTTTCATCTGCGCTTCGAGTTTAGCAATCAAGTCGGGAATCTCTTCTAGCGGTAATTCATCGATATGTTCATCTACTACTTTTAGATCTGTAGCATTTAACCGTCGCGAAACATCTAAAAAAGACAAAATCGCGTTACTTGATTTTTTCACAATTGGCTGAGGTGTAATGCCATGCATTTTGTTATAAGCCGTTTGAATTCCCCGTCTTCTGTCTGTTTCTTCAATGGCTTTAATCATGCTATCTGTAAGATTATCAGCATACATGATGGCCTGTCCCTTAATATGACGTGCAGCTCTACCAATTGTTTGAATTAAAGAACGTTCGGCGCGTAAGAAACCTTCTTTATCTGCATCCATGATTGCCACAAGGGAAACTTCTGGTAAATCCAAACCTTCCCGCAATAAGTTGACTCCCACTAAGACATCAAACTTACCGGAACGCAAATCTTGTAAAATTTCAATCCGTTCAATAGAATTAATTTCTGAATGCAAATAGCGGACACGAATGCCGTTGTCTTCCAAATATTCTGTTAAATCTTCCGCCATCCGCTTAGTTAAAGTAGTTACTAAAACTCTTTCGTGGCGGTCAACTCTGTCTTTAATTTCTCCTAATAAATCATCAATTTGACCTTCCGTAGGACGCACGAAAATTTCTGGATCAATAACACCAGTTGGTCGAATTACTTGCTCAACTATATTGCTATCAGAAATTTCTAATTCCCAATTTCCTGGGGTAGCAGAAACGAAAATGCACTGATTTACCTTTTGCCAAAATTCTTCTGCTTTTAATGGACGATTATCAGCAGCGCTGGGAAGGCGAAATCCATGTTCAATTAATACTTTCTTCCTCGCTTGGTCGCCGTTATACATCCCGCGAATTTGCGGTACTGTCACATGAGATTCATCAATAACTAACAGCCAATCTTTAGGAAAATAATCAATTAAACATTCTGGTGGTTCCCCTGCTTGTCTACCCGCAAGGTGACGCGAATAGTTTTCTACGCCGTTACAGTAACCAACTTCACGCAACATTTCTAAGTCATAGCGAGTGCGCTGATCTATGCGTTGTGCTTCTAATAATTTCCCTGCTTCCTCTAATTCGGCTTTGCGTTGTTTCAGTTCAGCCGCAATATCATCACAAGCTACTCCTAAACGTTCTTCTGGGGTGACAAAGTGACGTGCTGGGTAGATATTGACTGCTTGTAAGCTATTAATAATTTCACCTGTCACAGGGTCAATATAGCGAATTGCATCAATTTCATCGCCAAAAAATTCTACCCGAATAATCCGGTCTTCGTAGGCTGGGCCAATTTCTAAAACATCTCCCCGGACGCGAAATTTTCCGCGACCCATTTCTAAATCGTTGCGGCTATACTGCACAGATGCTAAGTCTCGCAAAATCTGGCGTTGGTTGACTTCCATCCCGATTTGTAGGGGGATAGCAGCTTTGAAATACTCGGCTGGCATTCCCAAACCGTAGATGCAGCTAATGGAAGCAACCACAATCACATCACGACGTTCAAAAAGCGATCGCGTGGCTGAATGCCGCAACATATCTATTTCATCATTAATCGAAGCTGTTTTCTCAATATAAGTATCGGTAATGGGAATGTACGCTTCCGGCTGATAATAATCGTAGTAACTCACGAAATATTCAACGGCGTTATTGGGAAAGAATTCCCGCAATTCGTTACAAAGCTGTGCTGCTAACGTTTTGTTATGCGCCAGCACCAAGGTAGGCCTACCAACTTTTTCAATTACTGCTGCTACTGAATATGTCTTACCGGTTCCCGTAGCACCCAGTAAGGTTTGGTAACGATTCCCAGCTTTAATACTAGCTGCTAGTTGTGCGATCGCTTGTGGTTGATCGCCTGTCGGACTAAAGGGAGCTTGCAGACTAAATTCTGTCATACAGTTGTGCCAGAAATACCCTCTCCCATAGTAACGATCAGACTATGCACTCGTGGAACCAGATTAGGTAACCGAATATATGGCAATCTTTATTTATAAATTTTTACTTATAGCATTTACTTATGTGTACTTTTTGAAGATAATTATACCTATCTCTGGTTTTTTAAGGTTAAACTCTCATATATACAAAAAAATTCATGTCAGTTTAATTATTGTAAAAACCACTTAACAAACCGGAGGAGTTCAGATATGACAATTAGTAGCACTGGCAAAGCAGTCAGTCCTCGACAAAAGCGTGCCAAGCTAAAAGGAGAAAGTACAGTGGAAGTAGAAAATAATCAGGGTAATAGCTTGAATACAGATAAAGTCGAACAAGGTACAGAGAAGCCAGTGCAAAACGAAACTCCAGGAACACTCGCAATATCTGGAATTCGTCCCATAGGTGCCAGTGATTTAGAAGTTGCTGAAAAACTCTCCATTGCTGGAGTGCGTCCCATTAGTACCAGTACCTTAGAAGTTGTTGAAACCTATAACGCAATGGGTATTCGTCCAATTGGTGCTAATACATTCCAAGTTGTTGAAAGTATTAATCTCTCTGGTATTCGCCCAGTTAGCTCAAGTTCATTGGTAATTTCTGAGAGTTACTCAACATTCGGTAACCGTCCGATAGCATCAAATGAGATTGACAATTCCGAAAATCTGATGGGTTTTCTAGATTAGATATAACAATCATTTTCATAATTTTATAAACCCGGTTTTTGTCAGAAACCGGGTTTATTTATTTTAAATGTAGACTTATTATAGCAATCCTAAATGATTTGTGAAATCTGATCTGAAGGGTTGTCAACTGTTAACTGTTGACAGTTAACAGTTAACCGTCAACAGCCAAAAACGATATTTTTCACAACTGAAATAGGATTGCTATACATAGGCTAATTCTACACAATTCAATCTAATTTTTAGATTATATTATCTCTCTTTCAGCATAGGGAGTTAATATATCCTGTGGTGGAAGGCTAGGGATAAAAGATTAAGCTACCGTGTAAAAGTCAACAAAAAAGTTGAGAGTTGCAACCGAAATTTGCAACAAATCTCTATTAAATTAAGGAGTACAAAATGAGTATAGAGGATCGTGCAAAAGCTGCAGGTAAAAATATTGAAGGTAAAGCCCAAGAAGCTTTAGGCAACGTTACTGGAGACCCAGAAGATAAGGCTGAAGGCAAAGCTAAACAAGCTGAGAGTGAAGTTCGTCATGGCATCGAAGATGTAAAAGACAACGTCAAGAAAAAGCTTGACTAGAACTAATTATTTTTGCATTAGTTATAGGGAGTAGAAGATAAATTGATATAACTTTTGCAAAAATCTAGGATAGTTATAAATCTCTTAATACCTCTACTATCTCTATCAATGGAAATAGTAGGGGTATTATAGCCTGTCTTGAGCGAACTCTTGAGCATTTTAATATTGAGAATATTTCTAAAGATAGGCTGATAGGAATTATCAATTCAGCTTGAGAAGCTGCTGAATCATAAGTAATCTGCAATATTTCTTAGGAGGTAAACACATGATTCTGCTCCAGCAGAGTCGCAAAATCTTGATGACTGGCATCTTGATTTTGGTTCTAACAATTACTACTGCCTGTGGTGGTAGTAACGTTGCTCAACTTGACCGTCCAACCAGCGCCCCTGCCATAGGTCGAGATGTAGCTTACTCACAATTAGAGCGCGGCAATAGTCCTTCAGGACAAAGTTTTGGTAACTGGGTTGTGCAAACATCTCAGGGATTAATTAAAGATGCCTATGTACGCGATAACAACAAACTAGGGGTTGTTATTTCACCAGATGTGCGTCCTAATGAAGTGCGACCTTTAGCAAAATCTTTAGTCCAAGGCTTTCGCAAGAATTTCCCCAATCAAGACTTAACAGTTTTGATTTATGCTCCCGATAAAAAACTGATCGTAACCGCTAAGTACGACACTCAAACTAGCCAAATTCAGTACACCTAATAGTTGATACCCAGTTGCAATCAAATGTCGTATCTGTCATTGCGACCGGAACGCAGTGAAGGGAAGCAATCTCATTCATTTCCAGCTACCACAACAGACCGCAATTTAGCATGAATTGGCAATAAAAGCCAAAAGCAAGCTTAATCCCTGCAAATAGCTAAAATTTTTCGGAATTTTAGGGGATTAAATAATAGACCGGAAAAAGGAGAAAACCAAAGTGACTAGCAGCGAACAGTACAGGCGTGAAATTATGAAAGATTTGGCAAAGGGAAATGTCGAATCTTTAGATGATGTCAAAACCGATTCAACGACTGAGTACGAAAACTTTGACGATTTTGCTCAACGCACCACCACAGATCAGCGTCGTCAATTATTTGGTCGGTCTTTACATCCAGACAAAATTCCCGCTAGCCAAATGGAGCCGGAATTACAACAGGCGATCGCCCAAATTAAACCCAATGAAAGGGATGATGTAGCAAGAGCCTTTTTCAAGCATCTCAAGGAACGAGGACTAGATGAACGCCATCTAGAACAACAACTGGGCCTTTCTACTCATCATGCCAGCCGCATGAGCGCTGATGATGTTAGTAAGCTTGCATCCTTTGTCTATCACAATCACCCAGATATTTTCCGTGAGGTATTAGCAGAGCAACCGGGAATTATTAAGTTTCTCAGTAATCCTGTGGTTGCAGGCATTATCGGTATTGCCGCAGCCAAGTGGCTAGGTAGACATAAATAAGTACTTCATTCTCGATTGAATTATCGTATATAGTCAGAACTAGGTGGGAAAACCCACCTTTTTTGCTCATTCTGGGCTGATTTTCTGGTATTACTAGCAATTTTTTAAATGATTGCGACAGATGGTTTGCTCAAAAGCTTAGTTCATCAATATTTCACAATCCAAAACTCTATCACCACTACCCTACAAGAACGCTGTGTAAATAGTTCTGCTTGTATGCCTCTGAGACGCTAATTAGCGAATTTAGGTTTTTAAGAGACACATTGTACTTGCATATAGAACTATTTTATTCATTACCTAAAGTAAATTCACCAAGAATTTATATACTGACAGATAAAATACTCAACGTTAAATATGAAAATACTTTACCTGTATAGCTTTGGTTCGTATTAAGATTAAGTAAAGTATAAAAACGTATTTTAAAGTTTTGGTAAACATAAGTAATTACTTCTAAGTAATTTAAAATTTATACAATAATAAAAAAGTCAGTTTGCTGATTTTGACGAAAAAAGCAGACAAAATCGAAATTCAACAATGACGCTATCTTCAACGGTAGTTGTGTTTATCAGCTAATGGACTACTCATCGTTGACAGCAAACTTGGAGTCAATGGTAGCTAATTGTACTTAAGGGTTCATCTACCATCAACCTTTATCTGTTAATGGGAGTTAGCTTGATGACCAGATTAGCAATCAAAAAGAATTTAATGCAGGTTAGTACCTTAGCAGTCCTAACTACTGCGATCGCAGGAATACTGAGCATAGGCAAAGCGCAAGCTGGAGTCATAGATTTTGATGATCTGCCTGGGAATGTAGACTGGATACAAAATGGATATAAGGGATTTAACTGGAATAATTTTGCATATTTAAATAGTACTAATTATTTCGACCCATCAGCCTATAGAAATGGAACAGTTTCCAATCCAAACGTCGCATTTAATTCAGGTGGAGATCCCGCTTCTATAAGTATTAATTCTGGCCAATTTAATTTCAATAGTGCTTATCTTACAGGCGCTTGGAACAATGGACTAAATATTCGGGTAGAGGGTTTATTCCAAGGATCTACAAAGTATTCACGAACTGTAAATGTAGGGTCTACTTCTCCTACATTGTTTAATTTCAACTTCCTTGGCATTGATAATCTAAGATTCACTTCTTTCGGTGGTGTTAATGCAGGTTATAACGGTTCAGGTACGCATTTTGTGCTTGATAACTTGACCTATAATGAGTCTGAATCTGTTCCTGAACCTTTAACTATATTGGGGACATTGACAGCAGCTAGTATCGGCGTGACTTTACGTTGCAAACAAAAGCAGCAAAAAAAGGCTAAGACTCAGGCCTAAGCTAAATATTGCAACTCATATATAGTTGCGTATCAATAAAGTAAGTAATTTTGCAAAATTAAATATACATTTGTCATTGCGATCACCAACGCAATGACATAAATAATTTTGCATGAATAATTATCTACTGTGTGTTGATGATAGTTTTAAAAATGACACTTCAATACTTGAAATTCAATCCCATACACTATATACAATCCAAAGCAATCTAGATTGATATAATTAATTGTATAAAATCATACCAATTATCTTGCTGAACAGCATAGATTTACACAAACTTTATAAGAAATCAGAAGGTCTTTTTTTGCTAATCCAAATAGAGTAAGAGTTTTGGTATAAAATAGACTAAATTTAGAAAATATTATTAACATGAAGATTTGATAAAAATCAAATAAAATTCTTGATTATAAATAGTTTACACGTAATGATAATTACGGCTTTTTCAGGATAATTACGTAAAAATCCAATTACAGTCATAACGAAACCGATATGAGTCACCTCATGTTTTGTTATCGAATAGGGTTGATCGGGGCTTTACCAGGGATATAACTACCATTAGCTTTTATACATTTTCCCGTAGTGGCGATCGCGGTGTTGGTTTTGGGGTCATTTTACCTTTTCGTGCGTCTACAGTAGAAATTAGCAAATTTAGGATGTTGCGGAGTTTTCAAGGTAATGGATCTGTGGAAACAACTGCGAATTATAATTTTGGCTCTCACCTTGGGTGGAGTACTGTTAGTTTTAGTGAAAGTTTTGCTGACTACAACTATAGAAAAGCCAAAATCAGAACAATCTCAGGGTGAATCTTATACCGTTGCATCTTTTGAAAATGATATGCAGACGGTCAAATTTCCCCTTATAAGGAGACAATAAGGGTGAGCAATAGATTAAGGTTTTATGCAAAAGAAATATATTTGCTAATTTCTATAACTAGAATGTTTTAGAAATCGTCTGATGTTATTTGAAATAATCAGGGCAACACCTTGATCGCCAACCTGGGAATTTCCTTTTTTCAAATCTTTCTTTTTATTGTGCTAGGAACATGACGAAATCAAGTAGTGATAAATTCCTCCCCGGATTAGTACAAGAACTACAGGAGTTTGCTTTTAGCCAAACAGGCTCAACGAAAATTTTACGTATGCTTGGCTATGGACTGCTGATATTAGCATTATTCGATGTGGTTGAGATGTTTGTCCCACCCAATTTTATGAATCCTGCGTGGGAATTTCAAACTTTTGGATCGCTGGTTGAAAGAGTACCCGTTCCTTTAATTGGGTTAGCACTAGTATTTTATGGAGAGATGCATTCTCGCAACAAATGGGAATTTCTGAGTTTAAAGCTAATATCTTGGTTAACTTTATTATTAGCAGTAGTATTTTTGTTAATGATTCCTTTGGGAGTTGGTAATACTGTGCGTTTGAGTAAGCAGAGTACAGCTCAAATTAGCAGTGCATCTAAACAACAAATATCTCAAGCAGAACAAGTAGAACAACGATTAAATCAAGCCACTCCAGAACAAATAGGTAATATTTTAAGAGAACAAGGGCGTTCCTTAGATGGTAAAAGCCCTCAAGAAGTAAAAACTCAAATCTTATCAGAAGTATCTAGGGTCAAATCACAAATTAAGACTCAAGCACAAGCTACAGAATCTTCCCAAAAACTCACCTTAATCAAAAATTCTGTGAAATGGAATCTTGGGGCTTTAGTTTCTGCGACTTTATTTTTTAGCTTTTGGAAAGCAACCCAATGGGCAAGAATTAGCAGGTAGTTAAAACTAAAAATTTTCAGCGCCTTAAGCTATAAAATAGGGTGGGCATTGCCCACCCTATATTTTTTTAATTATAGTTAAATTCTCAGAAATTAAACTTTAGCTAATTCTGGTGTGGGGCGTTTGCTATTACGAATTGCTGTAATTGCTTCTGCATAATCTGGAGCATTAAATACAGCTGAACCTGCAACGATCGCATTAGCGCCTGCTTCTAAAACTTGCCAAGTATTATTGGCTTTCAGTCCACCATCAACTTCAATCCAAGGATCTAGTCCGCGTTCGTCACACATTTGACGCAGCTTGCGGATTTTGGGTACTACTGTTGGGATAAAGCTTTGACCGCCAAAACCAGGGTTGACGCTCATAATTAGTACTAAATCACAAAGGTCTAGTACATACTCAATGAGTTCTAAAGGTGTGGAAGGATTGAGTACAACTCCAGCTTGTTTACCGAGTTCTTTGATTTGTCCAAGAGTACGGTGTAGGTGTGGTGAAGCATTGTGTTCAGCATGGACTGAAATAATATCAGCGCCAGCTTTAGCAAAGCCTTCCACATATTTTTCTGGTTCCACAATCATCAAATGGACATCCAATGGCTTTGTGGTTACCGGACGAATCGCCTCCACAACCAGAGGGCCTATCGTAATATTAGGTACAAAACGACCGTCCATTACATCAACATGAATCCAATCAGCTCCAGCAGCATCTACAGCTCGGACTTCGTCACCAAGACGGCTAAAATCGGCTGATAAGATAGATGGAGAAATAACAATGGGCTTTTGAGATCGGTTTTGGGTCATGGCTAGTGGGTTTTCAAGCATCCTCGTCTGTCAGCATTGTAACAAAATATTTAGCGATCGCTCATAAATTTAATCCCGGGCTAGGGATTGGGGAACTCGGGGCCCCCTCTGGGGATAAGGGGCAATGGGGATTAAAGATTGGGGACTGGGGACTGGGGACTGGGAAAAATGAAAGAAAAAACCTTTAACCCTTAACCTTTTCCCCAAAACCAATTTTGAGTTCAAAACGCTTAACCGAGTAGTATTGGGGGATGTAGAAGATGAAGGTAAATTACCAACACAAAACACCCAACTCCAATTACCCAATGACAAATGACAAATGACAAATGACAAATGACAAATGACAAATGACAAATGACAAATGACTAAGAAACTAACTTGGATATTTTGGGGATTAAGTGCTTCTTGTTTAAGTTTGCCTGTAGTAGCTGCGGTTTATGAAACTTCTTTTGGCACTAATGGTATTGATGCTTTGAGGTTACACCAAGCTCCATATAATTTAAGCGGGCGTAAAATCGCTATTGGTCAGGTGGAAATCGGACGACCGGGAATGTTTGGTTGGGATAAAGCCGTGTCTAAAAATCGTGCTATATCTCTAGCTGCAGTTTTTTTACGCAATGGCCCTGCTCAATCTAATAGTGGTGTTGACCCCCATGCTTATAATGTTGCTGGTGTCATGGTCAGTAAAGATAAAGCTTGGCCGGGAGTTGCGCCAGAAGCAAAACTTTATTCTTCGGCTGTTGGCTCAACTAAAAACATGGGTCAACCAGAAGAATGTTTATCAGCACAACATATTGCCTTACAAAATGGTGGTGATGTTCGTGCAATTAATTTTAGTTTTGGCGAACCGCTCAATCGCGATCCACGTCCCGAGGCTATTTTAGATGGCAATGCTTTACTGACGCTATGTATTGACTGGTCTAGTCGCGTTCATGATGTTGTGTATGCGATCGCAGGCAACCAGGGTAAAGGCGGTATTCCTATTCCTACAGATAATTTTAATGCCATGAACGTGGCTTTTTCATCCCGACGGGGAGGGATTTTTAATAAAGTTGATGTTTCTAATCTGGCTGGTGCTACCCAAGGAGCAACTGCTAGGCTAGCAGGTAAGGAATTTAATATCGGTGAACGGCGTGCTATTAGCATAGTTGCACCTGGTAGTAATATTGCGCTGCTCAATCCCGATGGCAAACTAAATAAGGTTACAGGGACAAGCTTTGCAGCGCCTCACCTCACGGCTACCGTTGCTTTATTGCAAGAATTTGGCGATCGCCAGTTGCGAAAAGAACAACTCAATTGGAGCATTGATTCTCGCCGTCATCAGGTGATGAAAGCTGTCTTAATGAATTCCGCCGACAAAATTCAAGATAGCGGTGACGGTTTGCGCTTGGGAATGACGCGCACAATCATTGATAAACAAAATAAAGATTGGCTAGCTTCGGATGCTTATCAAGACCCGAAACTTCCCTTAGATTCCCAAATGGGAGCTGGTCATTTGAATGCATTTCGCGCTTATCAGCAATTTAGCCCAGGTCAATGGCAACCTTCAACTCCTGTACCTGCAATTGGTTGGGATTACCACACAGTAGATGCAGTTGCACCTGTAGAATATGCCCTAGCAAAACCATTAAAGCAAGGAAGTTTTGTAGCGATTACCTTGACTTGGGACAGATTGGTAGAACTCAACGATCGCAATAAAAATGACCTTTATGATGTGGGAGATAGTTTCCGCGATCGCGGTTTGAATAATCTTGACCTCTATCTTGTCAAAGCTGATGGTCAAAATCAAGATGCGGCTACTGTTTGCTCATCTGTTAGCCAAGTTGATAGTGTAGAACATATTTTCTGCCCGATTCCCACGAATGGCAATTATAAAATCCGCGTCCAAATGCGCCAACAAGTCAACGAGCCTACTCAATCTTACGGTTTAGCTTGGTGGACTGTACCCGCCAGTGCCACTGGAGCAGTCACAATTCCCAATCAGCCACCATCTGGCAATTAACAATTACAAATCCTCAAGACAATCAACTATATGAGTAGAGGCACAATATATTGTGCCTCTAAAATTATCTGTACCTGGAAGCCAAATTTTGCTTCTTATACCAAATCAAATAATGTTTGCAACACATCAATATATTCTAGAGGGCACGGCGTGCCATACCCCTACAATCTGTCGCATTCTTTTTTGAAATTAGTATTAATCAACAAAAAAACCGAACAATCATTTTGGAGGGGGTTTGGGGGAGAATCCCCCAATTCTTCTGGCTTCTTTAATCAGTGATACCAAATCAAATAATGTTTGCGACATATCAATAATATTCTAGAGCGCACAGCGTGCCCATTGGTGTCAACTTAACGCGAAACCCGCTCTTGTGCAAGGTTTCGCCCTCACCCCCAGCCCCTCTCCCACAGGGAGAAGGGAGTCAGAGATTTAGTTCCCCTTCTCCTGCGGGAGAAGGGGTTAGGGGATGAGGGCGCGAGATATTTGTACAACGCCCACCCTATATCGCTTTTAGCTTAAGTTGACACCACTGCGGCGTGTCATACCCCCACAATCTGTCGCATTCTTTTTTCAAATTGGTATTATTTTCACCTTTGGTTGTTCTTAATGATGGGTATTAACCTACATCCCCTAAAATCATATATATGATATACGATGAATTGGCAAATGAGTGAGTATTTTTGTCAATTCTACAAACAGATTGATCTCAACAACTCAACGCAATTAGTAGAGTATTTGTACTTGTTTTCAGCTATAATGTATCACAGATTGCTAATATGCAAAGTCTCAATTACACCATAGAAGCTTTGCAGAAAATTCAACAGCCAACTATAAGATTTATTGATGACCACCAACCCAAGAAACAGAGAAAATTGGGTGGTTTTGTAGTCTAAAATACGTTTATCCAAAAAGCAGGAAATATTTGAGAATCATGGGCCTGTGTAGCCGTCTCAATTAGCAATTACTAGGTTGTAGAAGTTTGACAGCTTTCCTGCAAATTATTTGCTGTTACCAAAACTGTAACAGACCCAGTTTTCTGCTCTTGTAAATGCCATAGTTAACACTTGACACATCATTTAGCGTCAACTTTAAAAGACAGCTAAAAATTAATGGCGAACGAGGTAGCAGAATGAATCGGCAGAAATTTAGTGGTGTGAAAGACAATTTCCTCCAAAGACGTTACGGTGTTCGATTAGGAAGACGTTACGTGCTGGCGGCTGCTAGCGTTGTGCTGTTCGGTGTTCTCGGCTGTTCTCAAATCAATAGTGATACGAGTGCTATGGCACAATCTCGTTTGCCAAATTCCGAGTCTCCTTTGCAAAAAAAAACTGTCAACCCAAATACAAAACTAGTTAATGCTAACAACAAATTCGGCTTTAAACTATTTTCTGAATTATTGAAAAAAGAAAGTAGTGAAAAGAACGTTTTTGTTTCCCCCTCAAGTGTGGCGATCGCTTTGGCGATGACATACAACGGAGCCAGTGGTTCTACGCAAAAAGCTATGGCGAGAACCCTGGAATTACAGGGGATGAATCTATCAGAAATCAATTCTTCTTACGCAGCATTAAAGAAGCTATTAGAGAATCCTGATGCTAATGTGCAACTGACTATTGCTAACTCCCTGTGGGCAAATCAAAACACCAGCTTTAAGTCAGACTTCCTCAAGAGAAACAAGGATTTCTATAATGCCCAGGTGACGAGTTTAAATTTTCAAGATGCTGAAGCACCCAATATCATCAATAACTGGGTTAAGGATAATACACAAGGTAAAATTAGCAAAATAGTCGATCAAATTCAACCAGACCAAGTACTTTTTTTGATTAATGCCATATATTTTAAAGGCAAATGGAGCAATGAATTTGATAAAAGTCAAACTGCTACATTACCTTTTTACCTAGCATCAGGTCAGCAGAAACAACACCCGATGATGTCGCAAGATGGGGATTATAGATACCAAGAGAATGACCAATTTCAGGCTGTAAGCTTGCCTTATGGTAAAGATGGGAAAGTTAGTCTTTATATCTTTTTACCTAAACAAAACTCCAACCTGAAAACCTTCTATCAAAGCTTGAATGCAGAAAACTGGGATAACTGGATGGCTCAATTTAGAAGACGCGAGGGGTCAATTCGGTTACCTAAATTTAAAACAGACTACGACGTGACACTCAACGATGCACTCAAAGCTTTAGGTATGGGGGAGGCTTTTAGCAACCAAGCTAATTTTGCTGGTATCGGTAAAAACCTTGCCATTAGCCAAGTGAAGCATAAAACTTTTGTGGAAGTGAATGAAGAAGGTACAGAAGCAGCTGCAGCTACTTCCGCCACAATTACGCTCACATCTGCTGCTACACCTACAGAACCATTCAAAATGATTGTTGACCGTCCTTTCTTCTGTGCTATTCGTGATAATCAAACAGGAAGCGTCTTGTTTATGGGTTCCATCATGGAGCCACAGTAATTGATTCATAAACACTGCGGGCAGGCGCGGTGTGTCTACAAATTTCAAAATTACGAATTTTGAATAATTCGTATTCAGGACTGGAGTACTGAATTTTCGAGTAAGTTTTGCGCTGACTACAAATTATTCTACTTTTAGGGACTTCTATCAATTAGATGATTCTATTTTGAAAGTGAAGAAGTCGATCGCAGTCTTCCGCCTCTGCTTCCTCTGCTGACACAACAAAGAATAACTTATTGCTCGATAGATAATTAACTTCCTACGGTGAAGTAGCTTCTGTGATGCTCAAGGGGTTTTTCGCTTCAGGTTTTGGGGGTTCTTCGGTTGTGGGTGCAGCTTTCTCGCTGGAATTTGTATATTCATCAGTATCGCTGCTTAATGATGTGGGACGAATCACGCTTAAAGCAGTTTTAATCACCACAGCAGTTGGTACTGCGACAATTACACCCAGAAGACCTCCAATTCTCGCCCCTGTTAATACTGAAATTACTACCAAGGCGGGGTTTAAACCCGTAAAGCTGCCTAAAATTCGAGGAGCAATTAAGTTTTCGAGAATTTGCTGCACAATTACCGCCGCAATTAAAACTCTGGCTCCCATCCAAAAATCTTGTAGCGATACTAATAAGGTAGTCAAGGCGATACCTACAGAACCGCCAAAGGGAACGAGGGCCATAATCCCAATTGTTAAGCCAAATAATAACCCAAACGGCACTTTTAACCACAAAAACGTGGGGATGAGTGCCGATGCCATACAGGTAGATAAAATTAGCTGGGTGATAAAGAAATTTTGAAAGCTCAGGCGTACTGTTTGCGAAAAAGGCTCACGAACTTTTGTAGGTAACCATTCCACCAAACTTTCCCAGAGTTCCCCCCCATGCTGTAAAAGATAAAAAGTCAAAATCATCGTCAAGACAAAGTCCAACAGACTAGTGAATGTGACTACAGCCAAATTGAGAACTTGTCCAGCGATCGCTTGCAATTGTCCCTTGACGCGATCGTTTATTTGCACGACTAGAGCATCCAGGTTAATTGGCAAGCCAAAAACCTCTGCTTTCTCATTTAACATCATTAACTGGGAGCGTCCTGAGTCAATCAACTCTGGTAAACGAGCCACGAGTTGTTGAGCCTGGGTAAGAGCTAGGGGAAACAGGGTAACACCCAACGCCAATAAAATTGATAAAGCCAAAAGAAATACTAAAATAGCAATCGGCTCTCGCCTAGCACCATGATGCTCCATCCAGCTAACAGGGTAGTTCAGCAGAAAAGCTAGCACTGAGGCTCCAACTAAAATCACAATTAACGAGTGAAAGTAATTGAAAATTGCCGAAATTGCCCAACCATTGAGTACTAGCAACGGAATGAATAGTGCGATCGCTCCGGTGCGCGCTAAGGGTGTTAGTGTTTCCCACCAGTCGAGTAGCTTGCGTGTCTGCATCTTTAGCCGATTACAGGATAGAACTAAATAAAATTCTGCTTTACAGCCTATTATCTCTAACTACATCACTGTCTTTCATCCTCCTAGTTTAGGATTAGACTCACCCAAATGGAAAATTTTTCCTTCACAAGGACTGGGGACTAGGGACTAGGGACTGGGTAATGGGTAAATTACTTTTGAGTACAGACGCGATTAATCGCGTCTCTCCAACCCACGACAACTACCAAAGGACAAATAACAAATGACCAATGACCAATCCCCGATTACTGATGCCTCTCCTAAATTACAGCTAGTTGTGTATTTAATTCCAGTTATTGGCTTTTTTCCGGCTATATGGACACTATATCGTCGTCAAGGAAACCGGGAACAACTGTCTACTAGCCGTCTGTCTATTACTTTGGCATTTACCTGGTTTTTTACCTACATTTTATTAGCAACAGGGGCTGCAACTTCAGATTTTTTCGCCCTGCGTCTATTAATTCTCAATAGCTTTCTAACTTCTGGTTATTTTTTGGTAAATGTCTGGTTAATTTTTCGCATCATTCAGGGGAAGTCTCACCGTTTGCCAGGGTTTAGCCGTTTAGCAGAGCGAGTTTTAGGAAAGTATATGTCTTAATATTCTAAGAAATACTTAAGTCAGTATTATTACTGAATTTTTTTGCTAATTTAAAGATTATCTCTTCAGAGATCTGGTCAAACTGGTTTATTGTTGTCATACTGCAATAACACAATATTTAATTTTTCCTTCAAAAAGCAAAAGACTGCTATAAGTGTTGTGGTTGACACAACATTTAAAAACTAAGCACTGATAATTAAGAATTAGCTATTATGATTTGATTTGTCTGCATATTTATTAGTTTGCAAATGTACCGAATTTGATCAGTAAGTGTGAGGAAGTCCGTGACCATTCAAAGAACTTCGGCGGAAGAAAACCAATCAGCAAATGACTCTAAGGCTAGCAAAAGAAGTATACCAAACTCAAAATCTGGACGTTGGTTATGGTTTTGGGTAGGTATGAGTGGTATTGCAATGGTTTCAGCAACAGCTGGGGCGCTGTTAGCTGTTTCTTTAACAAGTACACCTTTGCAGCAGGCCCAACTTAGCCCCCAAGAAGAAGCAGTATTTGATGGCGATCGCATTTCTGGAAGTGGTTTGAGATTTTCACAATTAACTCGTCCTGTGAACATTTTACTGATGGGGATGAGCGTACTTCCACCTGATATTGAGAATCCTCCAGCTGATGCTAAAAATCTCGGCTACCTTCCACAGGTGAACTCCTTTGATGGTCTTGCTGATGTCATGCTGTTGATCAAATTTGATCCAGAGACAAAGAAAATGGTCATGCTTTCTATTCCCAGAGATACTCGTACAGAAATAGAAGGACATGGCGTGAAAAAAATTAATCATGCCAATCTTGAAGGTGGGCCGGCTTTAACTGCGAAAACAGTTAGTAATCTCTTAAATGGAGTAGCAATCGATCGCTATGTCCGCATTAATGTTTTGGGAGTAGCAAAGCTAATTGATGCCTTGGGTGGAGTTACAGTCTACGTTCCCAAGGATATGAAATATCAAGATGATTCTCAACATCTATACATCAATTTGAAGGCTGGTAAACAGCATCTTAATGGCGATCAAGCACTACAATTACTCCGTTATCGTCATGATGAATTGGGTGATATTGGGCGAATTCAACGGCAACAAATGGTGCTGCGTGCTTTGATGGATCAGTCACTCAATCCTGCAACTGTGGCTCAAATGCCGAAAGTTTTGGATGTAGTTAAAGAATACATTGATACTAACTTGACAGTTGAAGAGTTAGTGGCACTAGTTGGCTTTGGCGTGCGAACCAATCGCTCCAATATGCAAATGTTAATGGTGCCTGGTCGATTTAGCGAAAAGAATGAGTATGATGCTAGCTATTGGTTGCCTAACAAAAATGCCATTGCTAAATTGATGACCAAACACTATGGTGTGGAATCAACACAGGCCCAAGAGGAAAATAATGTTGAACCTGCTGCGTTACGCATAGCAATTCAAGATAGCACAGGTGGCGATCGCTCTAGCTTACGTCCTTTAATCAAATCCTTAGAAAAAGCTGGATATCGCAATGTTTATATTGCTAAAGCTTGGGGTGAACCACTAGATACCACTCACATTGTCGCTCAACAAGGAGATGGCAATAGTGCAGAATTAGTTCGTCAACTTTTGGGATTTGGTGAAGTGAGAGTGGAAAGTACTGGGAATCTCGGTTCCGATATTAGTATTCAAGTAGGTAAAGATTGGGTACAACAAAAAGAGATTTTAGAAAAATCTACTAAACCTTAAACGTTGCTATGAATCTAATTATCGACATGAATTTAGTCTTAATTATCAAGCTGCACTACCTAAATTAAATAATTCCTAATTACTCAGGAACCTGAGAATTTAAAAAATCTCAATTTGTAGGGAACACCTAAAAACTTTTGGGTGTTCCCTACTTGTTAATAATCTATTTTTTGGCATTTCCTTAGAAAAACTCTCAATATGCTTCGGATAAGTATTTTGCATTTCCCTTATGCTTTAGGAAAAGGGTAATGGGAAAAGGGGTAAGGATGAATTCAATCCTTTTCCCTTTTTTCCCTGCCCCCTTAACCAAATACAATTCAGTTAAGAAAATTAATTGTTAACAAAACCAAAAAACTAGTACAACAAGGCAAAAGTCAAAAGTCAAAAGAAAGAATAGTTATACCACAAGCCTTTTAGCAATTACAGATGGTCTGTTTCTCTTACAAAGTTTGGCGGGACGGAAACCGACACCGCCAACTTTGCGCTATTTACGCCGACTTGTACTAGTTACTCAACAAAAAACAGAAGAATAATTTTGGAGGGGGTTTGGGGGACGCAACCGTCACCCAATCGGGGGTTTGGGGGAGAATCCCCCAATTGATCTGGCTTGTTTAATAAGTGACAAATCAATCACTAATGAGCTTAACCCAAGCATATTGCCCCTTAAACGAACAAAAAGGCGTGGGGAAAACCTCACGCCTTTATCTGTTTGAATCTCACAATCATCATTTACCAATTGTCCGCCATACCTTTCTTGTAAGGATCACCTGTAAATGGTTGTACGCCAATAACAGGATAAGCATCATCACTAGGAGCAAAAATCCGCATTGCGGCTTCAGAAATATATTGAGTGATATTAGCGATAATTCTCGAGATAGACATAATATTAGACCTCTGTTTACGGCTCACTTTAGATTGGTTATGTCTATACTTTAATTCTGATATTCTGACCTTGCTTAAATTCTCAATATATCAATAATCTCTGCAATAGTTTTTCAGATAGCTTTGCAATACTTTAGCCTATTTGCAAGTTCAACTTCTATGTTTAATTCTAATTGTAAACCTGCTATTTTTCAAACCCTTACCCGGTAAAGATGCAGGTATTTCCTAAAGACAATCTATTGTTACATTTCATTATAAATTTCGCAACCAAGGCGATTATTACTAACTATAACTATTAAAAAATATTAAATAAAAGCATGAATTAGTATTATTTTTCTAGGAAATCTAGCATTCCCAAGCATGAACTCGGTAGAGGTTGACAATATTTATGGTAAAAGTTACCATAAATATCACAAGCATTCTTGTAAGGACGCTCTGGCATGACAACGCTCCCAGACTTGGAGATCAATGCAAATCAAGAAAGATGGCAAAATTGGTTCAATCAGGAACTCAATTTTGCTGCTGAGGATTACAGCCTGTTGACTGACCTTTATCAGCTAACAATGGCAGCTTGTTACATAGGTGAAGGTGTAGAACAAAAACCAGCAAGCTTTGAGTTGTTTGCCAGAAAGCTACCTGAAGGCTTTGGCTATTTAATTGCAATGGGATTGGCGCAAGCTTTGGAATATTTAGAAAAGTTGCGTTTTAGTCCTTCGCAAATACAAGCTTTGCAGGCGACAGGAATTTTTGCCCACGCCAGCGATCGCTTTTGGTCATTGTTAGCTGAGGGGAGTTTTACTGGCGATGTGTGGGCAGTACCAGAAGGTACTGCAGTGTTTGCTAATCAGCCTTTGTTACGGGTGGAAGCACCACTTTGGCAAGCGCAATTAGTAGAAACCTACCTTTTAAATACTCTTAATTATCAAACTTTAATTGCTACTAGAGCAGCCAGAATTAGGGATGTAGCAGGAGAGCAAGCCACACTTTTAGAATTTGGTACTAGAAGGGCATTTAGCCCCCAAGGTTCATTGTGGGCGGCGCGGGCGGCGTTAGCAGGGGGATTAGATTCGACTTCTAATGTGTTAGCCGCGCTACAACTCAATCAACAACCAAGTGGTACTATGGCTCACGCCTTGGTTATGGCATTATCAGCAATGGCAGGCAGTGAAGAACAAGCTTTTACAGCCTTTCATCGCTATTTTCCGGGTGCGCCATTGTTGATTGATACTTACGATACGATCGCAGCTGCCCAACATTTAGCACCAAAAGTAAATTCCCAAGAAATGCAATTGAGTGGAGTCAGGCTAGACTCTGGAGATTTAGTTAGCTTGTCCCAAAAAGTGCGATCGCTTCTGCCGACTGTACCAATTTTTGCTAGTGGCGATTTGGATGAATGGGAAATTGCCAGGCTTAAAGCTGCTGGTGCTCAAATAGATGGTTATGGGCTAGGGACAAAATTAGTTACGGGTGCGCCTGTCAATGGTGTTTACAAACTTGTAGAAATTGATGGCATCCCTGTGATGAAGGAATCTCGTGACAAAGCTACTTATCCCGGACGCAAGCAAATATTTCGCTCGTTTGTTGGCGGAATGTTGCAGGTAGATAGATTGGGATTAGCTACAGAAACTCCTCTCGATGCAGAACCTTTGTTGCAACTGGTGATGAAGCAAGGGAAAAAAATGCAATCACCAGAATCTTTAGCAACAATTCGCCACCGTACTGCTGCATCGGTTGCTAGTTTACCAGAACAAACAAGGCGCTTAAATCAGCCTCTCTCAGTCAATGTGGAAATTTCTGCGGCGTTGCAAGATTTGACACAAAACACAAAGAAAACCGCAGAGGCACAAAGGTAATACCAATTTGAAAAATGATTGCGACAGATGGATTCACACTAAGTCGGATATAAACAGCCATTTCCAATCCACAACTCCAAAACTAAAATCCAAAATCGTATAACATTATGAGAATTGCTTTGTTTGGTACTAGTGCCGATCCACCAACTGCTGGGCATCAGGCTATTCTAAGTTGGTTATCTGAGCGTTATGATTGGGTAGCAGTTTGGGCGGCAGATAATCCCTTTAAATCCCATCAAACAGCATTAATACATCGGGCGGCAATGCTGCAATTATTAATTGCGGGTATCCAGACATCACGACACAATATTGCTTTGGAACAAGAATTGAGTAGCTTCCGCACTCTAGAAACTCTAGAAAAAGCAAAAATGCGTTGGGGAGAAGATCCCGAATATACTTTGGTGATTGGTTCCGATTTGCTGAATCAGCTACCCCGATGGTATAAAGTTGAAGATTTGTTGCGGCAAGTGCAATTATTAGTAGTGCCGCGACCGGGATATGCGATAGATGAGTCTAGCTTCGGGGAAGTGCAAAAGCTAGGCGGGAAAATTGCGATCGCCAGCTTGACTGGACTAGATATTTCCTCCACAGCCTATCGCGAACATGGGGATTCCCAAGCCCTAACTCCCCCTATAGTTGCCTATATTAATCGAGAGCATTTGTACAAATGCCAGGACGCAACCACAAAAAGTTTCCAACTCCGTTAAACCAACAACCTTTGGCTGATTTCAAGGTTGGTGTTGATAATGTAATTTTTTCTGTAGATACTGCCCAAAATCGACTGCTCGTGCTGTTGGTGATGCGGCAACAAGAGCCATTTTTAAATTGTTGGAGTCTTCCTGGTACTTTGGTGCGTCAAGGAGAATCTTTAGAAGATGCTGCCTATCGCATCATGGCTGAAAAAATCAGAGTTAAAAATCTCTATTTAGAACAGTTATATACTTTTGGCGGCCCCAATCGCGATCCCCGAGAAGCTACCGATAGTTACGGTGTGCGTTATCTCTCCGTCAGCTACTTTGCTTTAGTACGGTTTGAGGAAGCAGAATTAATTGCTGATGGAGTCACAGGTATAGCTTGGTATCCACTCAAACAATTACCAAAATTAGCCTTTGACCACAATCAAATTCTCAGCTACGGACATAGGCGTTTGCGAAATAAATTAGAGTACAGTCCGGTGGCTTTTGAAGTTTTACCAGAAATGTTTACTCTCAATGATTTATATCAGTTATACACCACAGTTTTAGGGGAAAACTTTTCTGATTATTCTAACTTTCGCGCCCGTCTACTCAAGTTAGGTTTTTTGTGCGATACCGGAGTTAAGGTATCCCGTGGCGCTGGTCGTCCAGCTAGTTTGTATAAGTTTGATGCTGAAGCTTTTGCTCCTTTCAAGGATAAGCCTTTGGTATTTATTTAACTGTAAAGTCCCAGGTCAAATGATAAATGACCAATGACAAATAACAAATGACAAATAACCAATATGAAAATTGCGATCGCTCAACTAAATCCTAAAATTGGTGACTTACCTGGAAACGCTGGGCAAATTCTCCAGGCAGCACATAAAGCAGTAGCATCTGGGGCGCGGTTGTTATTAACACCAGAACTTTCTTTGTGTGGCTATCCCCCAAGGGATTTATTGCTAAATCCCAGTTTTATAGCGGCGATGGGTACAACTTTGCAACAATTAGCTAGAGATTTACCGCCAAATTTAGCTGTTTTGGTAGGTACTGTAGAAGAAAATCTTAAAGCTAATACCACCGGTGGTAAATCTTTATTTAATAGCATCGCTTTGTTACAAGGTGGACAGGTAAAACAAGTTTTTCACAAGCGGCTTTTACCTACCTACGATGTGTTTGACGAAAACCGCTATTTTGAACCAGGATTACAAGCCAATTATTTCACCTTGGACGATTTGCATATTGGTGTTACGGTTTGTGAAGACTTATGGAATGATGAGGAATTTTGGGGTAAACGCAGTTATGCAGTTAACCCGATCGCGGATTTAGCAATTTTGGGCGTGGATTTAATTGTCAATTTGTCTGCTTCACCTTACAGCGTCGGTAAACAGCAGTTCCGCGAAGCTATGCTCAAGCATAGTGCAGTACGTTTTCAGCAGCCGTTGATCTATGCTAACCAAATTGGTGGCAATGACGACTTGATATTTGATGGGTGCAGTTTTGCCTTAAGTCGTCAAGGTGAAATTGTATCTCGCGCCCGTGGATTTGAAACTGACTTGCTGATAGTGGAATTTGATGAAAAACAGCGAGATTTTAAGTTAGGTAAAGTAGCGCCTGTTGATGATTCAGCAGATGCTGAAATTTGGCAAGCTTTGGTTTTAGGTGTGCGTGATTACGCCCATAAGTGTGGCTTTACTAAAGTAGTGCTGGGTTTAAGTGGCGGGATTGATTCTTCATTAGTAGCTGCGATCGCAGTGGCTGCACTTGGTAAGGAAAATGTCTTTGGTGTGTTAATGCCTTCTCCCTATAGTTCCGATCATTCCATCAGCGATGGTTTAGCATTAGGTGAGAATTTGGGTATAAAAACCACTACATTACCAATTGCCGAACCGATGAAAAGCTTTGACAACTCCTTAGCTGAGTTGTTTGCAGGTACTGAGTTTGGCATTGCCGAAGAGAATCTGCAATCTCGAATTCGGGGTAATTTATTAATGGCGATCGCCAATAAATTTGGCTACCTCCTGTTATCGACTGGTAATAAGTCAGAAATGGCAGTTGGTTACTGTACCCTTTACGGAGATATGAATGGCGGGTTAGCAGTCATTGCGGATGTTCCCAAAACCCGCGTTTATTCAATTTGTCATTGGTTAAATCGCAATGGCGAAATTATTCCCCAAAATGTTCTCACTAAAGCACCAAGTGCTGAACTCAAACCAGGACAAGTAGATCAAGATTCTCTTCCACCCTATGAAGTTCTAGATGACATCTTAGAACGCCTAATTCACCAACACCAATCAGCAGCCGAAATTGTCAGTGCTGGACATGATGCAGTCATTGTAGACCGAGTAATTCAAATGCTAGCCCGTGCAGAATTTAAACGGCGACAAGCACCCCCTGGCTTAAAAATCACCGATCGCGCTTTTGGTACTGGTTGGCGAATGCCAATTGCGAGTAGTTGGGCTGCTTTAAAAAATACTTCGTCAGGTCAAAGCATCCCTACCCCTACTTTAGTAGGCAGAGATGGCAAAGATACTAATCTGCGGATGAAGTAACTCAATATTACAGGTCAATATCTCTGGTGCTGATTGGTTTCTAGCCTGTGGCTGGGAACCATTTAGTTTTTAATATAGGTTTGGCAAAATTCAGGCATTTAGCTTAATAGTGTGAAGAAAATGTGCGATCGCTTCAACTCCATCACACAGCTTAAGCAAGTCTTGATTGCTCAATGAGAAATTAGGGAACAGCAATATAGATCTTAGGCAGCTACAGAATTCAAGCTCCGATTGCAAATTGTCTCAAAGCTTTAAGCCTCGTACTCTATCCGAGACTCTACGCCTACTTAATTCAGCTTTTCTGTACTAATTCTGGCAATGTCGCTTCTAACTTGAGGCAGTTAGCACCATCTACTTGCAACTGATACTCTACTTTATCCATTAATCGATTCATAATTAGCCAACCATAGCCGCCTTCTTGTTTGGCGACAGGATTCGGCGGAAAGTAGGTAGACATATCAAAGCCTTCACCATAATCCCAAACTTCTAAGGCTAAATCCCGTTCCTTAAGTTCCAAACGCAGTAACACTGGCAAATTGGGCTGTTCTTTATGGGCATGACGTACTACATTCGAGTAGGCTTCAACCAAAGCTAGCCGCAAACGACTTGATTGCCGTGACCAATCAACCGATTCTCCTAGCTGGATTTTCAGGCATCCCAGCAACCAGTTTTCAACGATGTTTAAAAAATTTAAGTCACTAGGTACGTGTAACTCACTTTTCATTAGTTATAAAACCTCCAATGAGAGTATAGTTTGGTCATCTTCTTGAACTTGGTTGTTTGCCTGGATGCGAGTTAGTAGATGAGTAAGAGAAAGCGGTTTTGGTTCCTGTTGTAAAAGTTGCCAAAGACCATCTTGATTTAGCATTGAACGGCTAAATCCTTGACTACCATTCCCAGTATTATCACTACTAAATACATTACTTGATACCATTGCTTCTGTAATTCCATCACTGGCTAAGAGTAAGGTATCTTGACGATTTAACACTAAACGACCAGACTGTGCTTGCCACTTGGGTAAAATACCTAAGGGAACACTGCGTACCTTTAGGTAGTGTGGTTGTTCGGTAGCACTTGTAGGCGATGACCAGAGTAAGGGATAAATGTGACCAGCGTTAGCATAAACCAGTTCCCTAGTGCTAGGGGTATAACAAGCTAAGACGAGAGTGATAAAGCAATTATTGCTAATCAAGTCATCCGACATAGCATGATTCAAATTCTGCATGACCACATTTGGCTCAGCTGGTGTTTCCTGAGATAATTCCCGACGTAAAACCGAAATGGCACTAGCCATAAACAAAGCCGCTGGAACTCCTTTACCAGAAACATCACCCACTGCTAACCACAAGTCACCTTTGGGATGAACAAAAACTTCAAAAAAATCTCCTCCTACCTCCCGCGCCGCATAGCAGCAAGCTTGCACTTTCACACCCTTGATATCTGGTAAACTTTGCCTGAGCAGATTATTTTGAATTTGGCGAGCCACTTCTAATTCAGCGCGAATTTGCTGCTGTTTTTCTTGCAGGCGCTGGTATAATTTTGCCTGAGAGAGGGCTAAGGCTGCTTGTTCCGCCACACCTGCAATTAGTTGGATATCTTCATCTTGCCAAGAATGAACGCTACCTCTTTGGTAGAGAGCCAGAACAGCCAGTAAGTGTTGTTGGTAAGATAATGGCACAACTAATTGGTGGCAAGGATTACCATCATCTGTACCTTGAGTCAGTTGGTATTGATGAGTTGCAAGGACTTTTTCGATTAACTCACTGGGATCGAAAACACTGCTTGATGCATTGTATTGAGGATTTTGGTAGGAATACAGGTCTGATGTCAGAGAATCACCCTCTACAGGCCTTAGAAAGCAACAAGTAGCTTCAAACGTTTCTCCAATAGTGGCAACAATCTTGTGCAGCATACTGTCGTAGTCTAAAGACTCCCGAATTGCTGTTGTTACTGCATTAAACAAAGATTCTCGCCGCAAAGCACGCCTTAACTCTTGGGTACGCTTTTTTACCAAACGATAAGTATCAGTTGCTTGTTCTACTAATGCTTTCAATCGTTGCGGGTTCCAGGGTTTGGTGATGTACTTGAATACCTGACCAGAGTTAATTGCATCTACTAAGTCTTCGACATCCGTAAAACCAGTCAACAGAATCCTAATCGTATCGGGAAAGCGCTCCACTGTGCGACTGAGAAATTCCGTACCGTTCATTTCTGGCATTCTTTGGTCAGAAATAATCACGGCCATCTCGCCTTCTTTGTCTAATATTTCTAGGGCAGCACGAGCATGATTGGCTTGATATACTTCAAAATCTCGTCTAAAAGTGCGGTAGAGTAAGTCTAAGTTATCTGGCTCATCATCTACCACCATGAGCTTAAGTTTGCATATTTCTACTTCAGTCATATTTGACTTTAACTTTTTAGATACTGCAATAGCAAAATAGTGTAATTTTTATCACACATAATAAATCATGACATAATCAAAAAATTACCTATAAAGAGAAGTTACCCACTTTGAACTTGAGAATTGGGTCAAAGTTGTAAATTTCTCTTTAAATTCCTGCACTGGGTGCTACAGCTAAAATCAACCCTATCCCACTAATCCAGAACGCAAGGCACGAACTGCGGCTTGGGTGCGATCGTCAGCACATAGCTTGTTCAAAATATTCCGAACGTGAGTTTTTACTGTACCGACTGTGATATAAAGTCTCTCAGCGATAACTGCATTACTACAACCTTCGACAATCAACTGTAACACTTCCAATTCCCTTTCTGTCAGCGTATAAGCATCTATATTTTCTGGATTTTCCCCAGGATCAGAGGTAAGAAAAGTATTTTTGCTGTCTAATGACACTTTATCCTGTTTAGCAGGATTTTGTTGTGCTTGTTGCAATACAATTCGCGCGATCGCTGGATCAATCCAAGCGTTGCCATTGTATGTGACTCGCACTGCTTCCAGTAAATTATCGAATTTGATATCTTTCATACAGTAAGAATCAGCCCCAGCAGCAAAAGCTGCTAGCACAGCTTCCTTGTTATCTCTTAGTGTCAAAATTAATACTTTTGTTCTTAAATCTTCTCCATTACTAGTAGATTTCAACTCCCGCGTTAACTCAATGCCATCTTTATCTGGTAACCCAATATCTACAATCGCAATATCCGGTTGTAGCATTTTTAGCATTTTTAGACCTTCTGCAGCATTGGCAGCTTCTCCTACAATCTCAATTTCTTCTTTTTGCAGTAGTGCTGTCCGAATACCCACACGGGTGAGGTCATGATCTTCAATGAGAGCAATACGAATTTTACTCATAGCCAAGTTCCGCCCGTTACACTACCTTAACTGTAAAATCGAGTTTACTCAAAAGTTCAAAATTTGTGAGAGATGCAATTGCAAGACATTTCCTTACAAATGCTAGAAGTGCGTTGTGACTCAGGCTAACACTTAAGGGTGTTGCTCTTACCACAGGCATTCATTCTCTCTGGGAACAATACACTTCAATCATAGAATCAACAGGGGTTTACCCCAACCGAAAACCAAACATTAGCAAAAAAGGATTTTCATGCTTAGAAGGCTTACACATAAATACAAGAACTCGGAAGAAATACATAAATGTCTCTAGCGGAAATGCTAATTTTCCGCTATTGTTTGCGTAAATCATAGCTTTTTTGTCTCCAAAGTTAGGTGTAATAGTCTATCTGCTAAAGCTAACCTAGTGCTTATACCGAGTAAAAAATACTAACCCTAAGCTCTTGCCAAAGTCCCTTTTTCATTCGAGGGTGTAGGTAATTTATGACTGCTACATCTTTTATATAAGAAATTTTTATGAAGTAAAATATTGAAAATACTGTGATCATCTTATTTTTTAAACCAACTGTAAAAGATAATTTACTGAGTTTTATCGATGTTAAAAACCTATTCGTTGTTGCTAAAATTACAACAAGCAATATATTAAAAAATTTGATAGACTAACGTTCTATAAATTGTGGTGAGAGGTGAAGGAAGAATCTGTTATGTCTAAACAGACTAAAGCGTTTTCAGTGTTGGGAATACCAGTTCACGTGATGGCGAACTACCCCGCTTGGTTGCTTGAATGCTTAAAACAAGGCAAAGGCACTCATGTAGTCACTCTCAATGCAGAAATGACTATGCAAGCAGAGCGCAATGGTTCCTTAGCGAAAGTAATTCAAGATGCTGATTTAGTCATTCCTGATGGAGCAGGAGTTGTTTTGTATTTGCGCTGGCTTTTATGGCAAAAAGTGCAACGTTGTCCAGGTATTGAACTAGCAGAAACACTATTGCGAGATTTGGGACAAAAACAGCCAGATGCAAAAGTATTTTTCTATGGAGGAGCACCTGGTGTCGCTGCAAAAGCAGCGGAATTTTGTCAGCAAAGAATCCCAGGATTGACAATAACAGGTACTCACTCTGGCTATCATTCTAAACAAGAAGAAGAACAGTTGCGGCAAACTCTCAGCCAGTTGCAGCCACAAGTTATATTTGTAGGTTTAGGTGTACCACGTCAAGAATTATGGATTGCGGAAAATCGTCATTTGTGTCCCCACGCAATTTGGATTGGTGTTGGTGGCAGTTTTGATATTTGGTCTGGTGTGAAAAACCGTGCTCCTGCTTGGTTAGGAAATAACAATTTAGAATGGCTGTATCGGCTTTATCAAGAGCCTTGGCGCTGGCGACGGATGTTAGCTTTGCCAGAGTTTGCCTTCAAAGCTTTTGTTTATCACTTCACTGCAAGAGGTGCAATTAGTTAGGGATACAAGTTTTGAGTCCTCAGCCTTGAGTGGTAAGAATTACTTATTGAGAAATTTGAGATTTTTGGTTTGAGATTTGTGATTCCCGGGTTTAGCTTGGGAATCATTAATTTTGTAAGGAATTTCAAATATTTAAATCTCAGTCTGTACCTAACAATTCAGCAATGCCAGTATTAACCACTCAAGCAACACAGAAGCAATTTGTTCATCAGGACATTGAAACTCAAAAGCAAAGTAGCAACGCTCCAGTTATATTAAGATTGTCTTCTGTGACCAAAACCTATGCCAACGGCTGTCATGCTTTGTTGGACGTAAACTTAGAGGTAAAAGAAAAAGAATTTTTATTTATCACAGGCCCCAGTGGTTCTGGTAAATCAACTCTCTTGAAGTTACTGTATGGTGAAGAGTTAGCAACAAAAGGAGAAGTAATTGTCGATCAATTCAATATGGCATCTTTAAGGGGCGATCGCTTGTCATTATTGCGGCGGCGCATTGGCATTGTTTTTCAGGACTATAAGCTGATTCGCCAACGGACAGTAGCTGAAAATATCACCTTTATCTTGCAAGCTCAAGGTTATACCCGCAAAGAAATTCAACGTCGTTTAGAACCAACATTAAAACTAGTGGGTTTGCTTTCTAAAGCTGATTGCTTTCCCGATCAACTCTCTGGCGGAGAACAACAACGAGTGAGTATTGCACGTGCGATTGTGGCAACACCTCCACTACTTTTGGCAGATGAACCTACAGGAAACCTCGATCCAGATAACTCTTGGCAAGTTATGCAGATTCTCCAAAAATTAAATTCTTTTGGCGCAACTGTAATTGTCACGACTCATGATGAACAACTAGTACGTCAATGTAACCATCCAGTGGTACAAGTTCGTAGTGGACGATTATATCGCAAATAAATAGCAGTTCTTAATCATATGAATTCAGAGTAGTTGATGTTATTAATATTTACCTAAATTAATTTTAGCCTTTATAGAATTGAGAAATCATCAGAGATTTTCACAATTCATTGAGAATTGCTATATCTTGACGATAATGAGGAAATGATTGATTCTGCATAGAGTTTGTCGGTACATCTTGAGACTGCCACCAGTTTGTATTGGACAACTTAATCAATTGAATTGGAATTTCAATGATAAACTCTGCACCTTTGCCTGGACTGGAAATACATGACAATGAACCACCATGTTTTTCCGTAACAATTTGATGGCTAATTGACATCCCTAATCCTGTTCCTTTACCTGCTGGTTTAGTCGTGAAGAAAGGGTCAAATACCCGCTTTTGGACTTCTTTCGGTATACCTGGGCCATTATCAGCAATCCGAATAGCAATACGATTAGCACCGACAATTTCTGTCTGAATCCGAATCATCGGTGATAAGGTACAATAACTATGCCCATCTCCCATTAACTCTTCTAAAGCATCAATGGCATTGCTGAGGACGTTCATAAAGACTTGGTTTATTTGTCCAGCAAAGCATTCTACTGGTGGTAAGTTTCCATAGTCCTTAACCACCTGAATTGGTGGATATTCTGTACTGGCTTTCAACCGATGGTCAATCATCATTAGCGTACTGTCTAATCCATCATGAATATCGACTTGTTTAACTTCCGCCTCGTCGTGGCGGGAGAAGTTGCGGAAAGATTGGACAATTTCTTGAATTCGTTGCGTTCCAACTGCCATTGAAGAGATAATCTTGGGTAAATCTGCCCTCATAAAATCTAGGTCAATTTCCTTTGATTTTTTAGTAATCTCTGGAGTGGATTCAGGAAACTGAGTTTGATAAAGTTTGAGGAGTTCTAACAAGTCATTAATGTAGGAACTGGCGTGATCGAGATTGCCATGAATAAAGTTTATGGGATTGTTAATTTCGTGCGCTACACCTGCTACCAATTGGCCTAGTGTGGCTAACTTTTCTGTTTGAATCAATTGAACTTGAGCATTTTTCAGGTCTTGTAATGCTTGCGATAGTTCCTTAGTTCTTTCTGTAACCCTTTGCTCTAACTCTTGAGTTAACTTTTGCAATGCAGTTTCAGCGTTAGCACGTTCTGTAATTTCTTGTTTAAGACGCACATTTTGTTTTTCCATTGCCGCACTAATATTTTGCAGCTTCAAGTGAACTTGAATACGAGCTAGTGCTTCTGCTTGTTGAAATGGCTTAGTAATATAGTCTACGGCACCTAAAGAAAGTCCTTTGACTTTATCCACTGTGTCACTCAGAGCAGTCATAAAAATGATGGGGATATTTTTGGTTTTCGGATTTGCTTTTAGTCGACAACAAGTTTCAAATCCATCAATACCTGGCATCATTACATCTAATAAAATCAACTCTGGTGGATCGTATTCGATTTGCTTAATAGCACTTTCACCAGTCGTTGCAACTGCAACATCAAATCCTGCATCAGTTAAAGCTTCTGAAAGTACTTCTAAATTTGTAGGAGTATCATCAACTATCAAGATTAAATTGGTATCTGAGTTCTGCATTATACTGATTTTAAATTATTGATTTAAATAGCTTTATTTTAACTATTAAAGCATTTTTATTAAGTAAATTTGATATATTTCTCAATAAGATTTTGAATTTTTTCTATTTGAAAACTCTGAGTTAAGGTTTGAATCTCTTGAACAAATGGTAGAAATCTATGATCGGATTTTTCTATTTCAGATAATTGATTTTGTAAAGCTTTAATTCGACCTTTTAAAGCCAACTCATACAAGCGATTTAATTCTTCTATTGGTGGGGGTACTATTTCTTGACTAAGTGGTAATGATGAGTTATTTTCTTCTTCATAATTCCATTCTATTTCTAGGTGAGTCTGTAATTTTTCAAGTAAGTCAGAAGCTTGCACTGGCTTAGGTAGAAAATCATCGGCACCAGCATCTAAACTCTTCTGCTTGTCAGTATCAAAAACACTAGCTGATGAAACAATAATCTTGATATCTTGATAATCTGGTAAATTACGTAGATGTTGAATCATTTCCAATCCGTTCATCACTGGCATAGTAATATCAGTAATTATTAAGTTAGGTTGATAATCAACTGCTTTGGCTAATCCTTCTTTACCATCTTCTGCTTCTACAATTTCAAAACCAATTGGTTCCAGTAAATTCATGAGCACAGAGCGATTTTCCCAACGATCATCTACTACCAGAATTTTTTGTTTTTTTCCTTGAAAACTAGTGATAGAGCCTTGTTGAGTTACTTTAGATTTATCCGCCCATTCTAAAGATTCAGGGATATCGGCATCAAACCAAAAACTACTACCTTTTTCGGGTTGGCTTTGCACTTCGATAGTACCACCCATCATCTCAACAATTTTTTGACTAATAGCTAATCCTAACCCTGTTCCTTCTGATTGTTTTTTGAGGTTACCTACCTGCTCAAAAGGTAAAAATATTTGCTCTATTTGCTCACTACTAATCCCCACACCAGTATCTTCAACTTGGAAGCGAATTTGATAAATTACTGGTTCTTGAAAAGAAATACTTTTAATTTGTAGAATTTTTACCGTAAACGTTACATTACCTTTTTCAGTAAATTTAATTGCGTTACCCAATAAATTTATCAAAACCTGTCTTAAACGCTTTTCATCAATATGGATACCTGTTGGTAGTTGAGTATCTGGTTGATAAATAAAGTTTAGACCTTTTTGTTCTGCTTTAATTCTACAAATTTCAGCGACGGCTTGGAGAAAGGAGGGAAAATGAAAATTTGTCGGATGTAATTCCATTTTCCTGGCTTCGATTTTAGAAAGGTCAAGAATATCGTTAATTAGGGTCAGCAGATGGGAACCACATTGGTTAATAATTATAATCCCTTTCTGCTGCTTCTCTGTCATATTTTTTGAACTTTGCAGAATTTGAGCATAGCCTAAAATTCCATTGAGAGGTGTACGAAGTTCATGACTCATGTTAGCCAGGAATTCGCTTTTAGCTCTGTTAGCACTATCAGCTAATTCTTTAGCTTCTTGGAGTTCAGATGTACGTTCCTGAACTCGCAGTTCTAACTCCTCAAAGGACTCTTTTAATTGTGCTGTCATTTGGTGGAAAGACTGTGTCAAAATTTCGATTTCATCGGCGTTTTGGAACTCTGATTGATAGTTTTGCCTGCTATTAACAACCAATACAGCATCTTGACCTAGACGAAGTGCCCTTTGAGCATCCACTTCTGCTAGCTTCTGGCATTCTTCAAGAATTGGTTGCAAGCGTTTATTAAGTTGACGGATAAACAAAGTCACCACTAATGCTAGTACCATACCAGCACCTAAAGCACCACCAACTGCAATAGATAATACTGGGACTAACACAACTGACTGAGGGACTACTGCTAACATCAACCAGTTAGTTCCCTGTACCCGTTGAAATACCCAGTATTTACCCTTAGCCTGCATAAAACCATCATTATCGGTTTCGAGTTGCTTCCATACATCCCTTAACTCTGGTATGTCCTTATAGGTTGCTAATGATTTAGCTTTTCCTGGTTCTGGTGGATACGCCAGCAAATTACCTTTTTGGCTGACAATTGCAAAGTAACCTCCTCCCCAGGTTACGGGTTTTTTGATTTCTTCTGTAAGTGCTGTAACGCTGACATCCAATCCTACAACACCAATAAGTTCATCACGATTATTGAATACGGGAGATGTAGTGGTGGTCATAGTAATTCCAAACCAATTATATGGCTCTAACCAGACTTCTTTTCCCGCTTTTACAGGTAATGTATAGTAGTCATTTTCAAAACAAGTTGCTTCAAGCCCACAGATATCAGTGAGTCGATAATCATTATGAGGAAATGGTAAAGGGTTCCCTACTTGACCAGGTATATTCTGATCTTTATATATATAAGGCCAATAAAACTTCCTATCTGAGAGAATTTTGTAAGCTGCTTGGCCAAACCCAGCTCCCATAGTTAGAGATGAGCGTTTTTGAAGAATTTCAAAAACTATTTTCTTATAAGCATCTGGATCTTTTATTCCTATATCGTTCAAAGTTTTAGCCCCTGCAACCAGACTTAGCATCGATTGTTCTGCTCTACCTAGTTTTCCCTCAACAGACCTGACTTGCGTGCTGAGATTTGCTTCTATTTCTTTTTGTGCCCGATATTCGAGTGCTTTATAGAAGAAATAGGACATACTACCTAATCCAACCAAAGCACCACTTAATACATAGAAGAATAATCTTGATCCGATTGATTTACGTAGGTGGCTTTGCATAGTCTTAACGAGTCTTACTTTATAGGGTGTTTGATGGATGCTGGGTTGATGGTACTAGTTATTATTCATAGTTAATAATTCCCTATTAGGTTTAACAAATAACGCTTGAGGAAAAATTAATTAGTAACTTGACCCAGGTAATATCAAACCCATAGATGTCATTAGACTGGTCTTTGTACAATTGCAAGCTTTGTCCCTTAATTTACTTGTACATCGTAGTTTTATCTAATATTGTTTCTTCATTACATTAGTTTTTAGCCATATTTTCACACTCTGAAATTGTTTTTATTATGTCTTTATCAAAACTCTTATCAATTTCGTATTTGGGAAGTTTAATGAAACTCTTATTAATAAGATAATCGAAATAACTTTGGAGCATATTAGCATTGATGGTTGGGCAAATTATGGAAGTATCTACAAGCATATCGAGAGTCTTACGACAGTCAAATACTGTAGAAGTTCTTAAGAAAATTTCTAGATATGTCATTTGGTTATTAAAAATATTTTCGGTAAACAGAGGAATAATTGGTTCTAATGCATTCTCTTGCTCAATATCTAATTTTAGCAATTCAGCTTGCCATTTATCATATGGTAAAATCCTAATGTAGTAGCCAAAATTTTGGATATTAGTAACAATATCATTCCAAAATAATGGATTAGGATTAACAATATGAAATACTTTTCCTAAAGATTTTCGCTGTCTTGATAAATATAAAATAGCTTTACTAGCATAGTCTATAGGAGTTAAATTAATCCATTGCTCCCAAGTAGGTGCAGATCCCATCTGAATCATGCCTTTGATGATTCTGTTTATCAAGTCATTAGTTTGAGAAACACCTGTTTGACTATGACCAGACATCATTCCTGGCCTATAAATACATGTAGGAATTCCTCTAGACTGAGCAGCAATTACTAGCTTCTCAGCAACCCATTTAGTTTGGGTATAACCCTGTTTCAGCTCGTAAGGATTATCAAGTTGTTCATCCTCTGTAATAGTCTTCTTGCCACGAAAAATAAGCGGCTTTAATACATCAATGGTTGAAATGAAGTGAACAGGGGTGGCTTTACCCTGGCTAGCTAACCTAAGAATCTCTTGAGTTCCTAACACATTAGTAGCTCGTAATGTATTGTATGGATAAACCAAATTTACAAGTGCGCCAGCATGATAAATTAGATCTAGTTTGTTACCTAACTCTCGGAAGTTTGCGCTAGTTAGTCCTAATAAAGGTTGTGACAAATCTCCTAAGATGGGAATTACCTTAGAACTTAACTTACTGTTTCCAAGTTTGTAACGCTCTAGATTAGTTTGAATTTTTTGCCGCCCATGCTCAATATTAGAGGCACGAACTAAGCAATAAATATTTGCCGGAGTTTGTTTCAGAAGCTCATCCAGTAAGAAAGCACCTAAAAATCCTGTTACTCCAGTCAAGAATATATGTTTTGGTTCATTTTTGGATTCAACAAAGGGTAGCTCAGGATAAATTGTTGGATCTAAAATTGCTTCTGTATATAAATCTATCTGATTTTCTGCCCCAAAATTAACATCACAATCTAAGTTCTGATTAGTATTAATTGCTTTAATTAATCCCGCTATCGTTGGTTCTCTAAGAAAGTAGGATAAAGATACTTTTACATGAGTAACCTCTTCTACTTGAGATAGCAGATGAGCTGTAACCAGAGAATGTCCTCCGAGTTCAAAAAAGTTATCATAAATACCTACTTGTTCTATTCCTAAAATCTGAGACCAAATTTCAGCCAGCTGTTGTTCTATTAGATTTGAAGGCGCAATGTATGCCTCTTTTAACATTGGGCGCTCTTTTTTTGGTTCAGGTAGCGATCGCCGATCAATTTTTCCATTTGTTGTCAGGGGTAGTGTTTCCATCACTACAAATGCTGAAGGAACCATATAGTGAGGTAATTTTTCCTTCAGGTAAGTCCGTAGTTTTAGACCCAATTTGCTTTTCTCGTTGACTTGAAGAGGATTATTAGCATAAGCACTTAATGGTTTTAACTTTAATGGTTGCTCTGGCAGGATAGGAATAGCCTTTTGCTCTATTATTTTTAACTGGCTTTGTAGTACAACGTCATACGTACCTGGTGCATTTAACTCAGACCAAGTTATATGGGCGTTATAGGGTAAATCTTGACTGATATTCCAAAATTCTTCTGGATGAACTCTAGTATATTCATGAATTTGCCAGAGTGTTTCCCTTAGCTGTCCTACAGTTGTTGCTTTACTGTTACTTGCTAGCAATTCCACTGCTTTCACATCTAGGAATACCCGTGCATTAGGTACATTAATAATCTTGAGAATTTTTGGCTGTTGCTCTTGAAGAAATTTGCAGATTAGTGGAATTGATAGTTCTTGTTGTTGCCAATCCCAACATAGAGGCTCTAAATCCTGATATGTATCAGCTTCTACATGAAGGATGACATCAAAGCGAAATCTAATCAGTTCATTTTGAGATTGACCTCGTTTGAGAAACGTTTGAACATGATTAATGCGGGGAATCCTCTGCTTCAGAGTGGAAAAGAAAGTAGGATGAAGTACTAGTTCTCTTTCATGCAACATTCGCTCCCGAACTATCTTTTGGAGTTGATTGCTAGACAGAGAAGCAATAGCTTGGCTGAGTTGAACTGCGGTATGAAAAGTTTCTAGTAACGGTAAACTACGAACATCACCTATAAAAATTTGCCCCCCTGGTTTGAGCAATCGAACAACCTTCTCAATAACTTGTAAAAAATAATCCACACTAGGAAAGTATTGAATTACAGAGTTAATAATCACGGTATCAAAACTGCCTACTTCTAACCCTTCAAGCTCATGGGCTGCACCCTCAGATACTTTCACATGTGACCAGTTTGGCTTGCTTTTGTTTAATTGCTGCTCAATATAATGGATAGCTTGTTTAGAGATATCCGTACCGAAGTAGTGGCTACAATGAGGAGCAATACGAAACAAGAGAAGTCCATTACCACATCCAATCTCCAATACTCGCTGAGGTTTTAAGGAGAGAATGTGCTTAACTGTTGAATTCACATATTCATGCATCTCATCAACTGGTATTGGTAGACCTGTAAAACTATCATTCCAGCTAATAAAATTGAAAGTTGGATCGACATCTTCATAAGGCTGACTATAAGTGGCATCCCATACATTTCTCCATTCTTGAAGTTGTTTAGTATATAACTGATCCATTGGCTTTAATTGTTCTAAATCATTGTGAGTTTTTGGAACAATATATGCAACCAGGCGTTTGTCTCCAAACTCACCATCTCTAGGAATGACTACAGACTCTCTTATTCCTGGATATTGGTTGATAGCTGCTTCTACTTCTCCTAATTCCACACGGAAGCCACGAATTTTGATTTGGTGATCTATCCGACCAAGGAACTTGAGGTTACCATCGGGCAAATAAACAGCTAAATCTCCGGTTCTGTAGAGCCGCACTTCTGTTTCTTGATTTAAGGAATGAAGAATAAACTTCTCAGATGTTAAATCAGGGCGATTCAGATAACCACGAGCTAGCCCAGAACCACTGATATATAATTCACCTGCTACGCCCATTGGAACAGGTTTGAGGCGATCATTTTTCCTACGTGATGGTACTTCTAATAAATAAATTTTTGTATTTGGTAGAGGACGACCAATAGATGGAATTTCGGTTGATCCTTTTCGGATCAAAGCTACTGTGGAATAGGTTGTATCCTCTGTAGGTCCATAAAGATTGAAGACTTGTTGAATATGCTCTAACTGATAAAGTTGTTGTACCAGAGCATTTTGTAAAGGCTCACCTGCCAAGTTAATAGTCTTTACAGAAGAGGGAATACCTTCCATGCGGAGCAATGCTGCGATCGCTGACGGTACAGTATTGATCAAAGTAACTTCCAATGCTGCTGGTAAGTTAGGTAACTCTAAGGCATTCTGAGCGAGAATTACCCTGCCACCACAACAAAGAGTGACAAACAATTCAAAAACAGACAAATCGAAGCAAATTGATGTGGAGGCTAACACTCCCTTTAATTGCTCAGGAGTAAAAAATTCTGTGGCCCAATCAATCAGAGCAATTGTATTGCGGTGTTCAATTGCTACGCCTTTTGGTATACCTGTAGACCCAGACGTGTAAATAACATAAGCAAGATTGTTAGGTCTTACTTCACTAATAGGGTTATCTATTGGCTGTTGAGCTATGTTCTGCCAATCGCTGTTTATATAGACAGTATATCCCTGATGTTGAGAAACTAATGCCTGTAAATGCTCTTGGGTTAACAGGATAGGAATTTGAGTATCTTCGATGATAAAAGCTAAACGATCTTTAGGATAAGTAGGGTCAAGAGGAATATAAGCACCACCTGCTTTGAGTATCCCTAACAACGCGACTACCATCTCTAGCGATCGCTCTATACAAACCCCAACTAAGGTTTCTGGTTTTACACCTAAAGTTCTCAGGTGATGTGCTAATTGATTGGCTTTTTGATTTAGCTCTCTATATGTTAATTGCTCATTTTGAAAAATAACCGCTACAGCATCAGGGGTTCGTGACACCTGAAATTCCACTAATTGATGAATGGAAATGTTTTTATGATCACTCAGCATGGATTTTTCCATCTAACCAAATTTTGAACTGGAAGTATTCAGAGTACTCAGTAGTACCCTTTTGAAGCTTGTGGCAGTGCAGACCCTAATTTTTAAAGTCAATTTATATCTTGACTGTTACTAACCGCTTGGTTTTTAATATTACATAAATAATCTAAGTAAAATTATTTGCAATATCAATTAAAAGCTATTAGATAAAATCGGTAGATACATTTTAAATGTGAGTTTTACTTAATAGCTTGAGTAATGCCACTGGATAAATTGTGAAACTATTTCTGAGAGAGTATCAGCCAGTTTTTACTGATTTTTCAGTAATTTTGCGTCCAGAGCAAACGTGGTTTGTGAAAAATACTTGAAGCCCTAATCTTGAAATATTAAAATTCTGCTGTCACAAGGGGTGGAGTAGTAATTGCAATCAAACTTTATAAAAAAAATATTGATCAATACAAAGAATTTATGTAAAAACTGATAATAAGAGCCGAGAAAATTTCCCCCTTGTTCACACCGTCTCCCTGGGAAATTGATTGAGTAATATTTATATGGTGTGAGGCAATGTCAGAGAGTCCCGGTAATTAGGGAGAAGGTATTTGGCAAAAGTCTTTGAAAATAGCTTTATTCTCAATTTTTACTGATTGAGAAGGTTAATTTTAGTGATTTATCAACAATACAGCCATGACCACAACTCTCAGAAGAGGCGAAAGCGGTAATCAGTGGGATCGATTCTCACAATGGATTACTAGCACTGAAAATCGGCTTTATATCGGCTGGTTTGGTGTGTTAATGATTCCCACCTTGTTAACTGCAACCATTTGCTTCATTATTGCCTTTATTGCTGCACCACCCGTTGATATCGACGGTATTCGAGAGCCTGTTGCGGGTTCTTTACTTTATGGTAATAACATCATTACTGATGCTGTTGTGCCAACATCCAATGCTATTGGTTTGCACTTCTATCCCCTTTGGGAAGCGGCTTCGATGGATGAATGGCTCTACAACGGCGGCCCTTACCAGCTAATTGTTTTGCATTTTCTCATTGGGATTTTCTGTTGGCTGGGCAGACAATGAGAATTAAGTTTTCGTTTAGGGATGCGTCCCTGGATTTGTGTTGCGTACTCAGCACCCGTAGCTGCGGCGACCTCAGTGTTCTTAATTTATCCCATTGGTCAAGGTAGCTTTTCTGACGGGATGCCTCTAGGTATTAGCGGCACGTTTAACTTTATGCTTGTATTCCAAGCAGAACATAATATTCTGTTTCACCCCTTCCATATGTTTGGTGTAGCAGGTGTTTTCGGTGGTTCTTTGTTCTGTGCAATGCATGGTTCTTTGGTGTCTTCCTCACTAGTTAGGGAAACAACTGAAATTGAATCGATTAACTATGGATACAGATTTGGTCAAGAACAAGAAACCTACAGCATTGTAGCGGCTCACGGTTATTTTGGACGCTTGATCTGGCAATATGCTAGCTTTAACAACTCTCGTTCGCTGCACTTTTTCTTAGCTGCTTGGCCTGTAGTTTGTATCTGGTTAACGGCTTTGGGTATTAGCACAATGGCATTTAACTTGAATGGATTTAACTTTAACCAATCAGTGCTAGATTCTCAAGGTCGTGTAGTTAGTACATGGGCTGATGTCGTCAATCGTGCCAACTTAGGTATAGAAGTGATGCACGAGCGTAATGCTCATAACTTCCCCCTAGATTTGGCTGCTGATGAATTCATACCTGTAGCTTTGCAGACTCCAGCAATGCATGGTTAATCTGAGATTAATATAAATTAATAGCGTTCTCGATTTAGAGAACGCTTTTTTATTGGCATTACAGATGTATTCACTATTACACAAGCTTTTGATAGCAGGGTTCTGTATTCTCTGAGTAGCAGTTAAGAACATGAGATAGCAAAAATATCTGAAGTTGCTGAGTATATTTACGAGCTTGCAATTAGTGAACAGTTAGTAAAATATGACATTTAAGATTTGCAATAGGTTTTTAATAATCAATTCAATATAAGATGTGAAATTTAAATTCTAAAAATCACAATGGCAGACCTTACTCCTAATTCTAGTTTTAGTTTGACTCTGCGCTTGCAGATTCCCAATCGTGTTGGGATGTTAGCTTCAGTTACCCAGGCGATCGCAGCTAGTGGTGGACTACTCGGACAAATTGATTTAATCGAGCAAACCCGCAAAGAGTCTACTCGCGATATCACGGTTGATGCAGCTAGCACTGAACACGCGGAAACCATTGTACAAGCAGTCAAAGCACTACCACATATTCACTTGCTCAGTGTGTATGACCGCACCTTTAATTTGCATCGTGGCGGTAAAATCAGCATCGCTAGCAGGATTCCGCTAAAGAGTGTTTCTGACTTAGCAATGGCTTATACGCCTGGAGTAGGTCGCATTTGTACAGCGATCGCTGAAAATCCAGATGAAGTCTATAACCTCACTATCAAAAAAAATACAGTAGCTATTGTTACTGATGGTAGTGCTGTTTTAGGTTTAGGAAATCTCGGCCCGGCTGCTGCTCTCCCAGTTATGGAAGGGAAAGCAATGCTGTTCAAAGAATTTGCAGGTATTGATGCTTTCCCCATCTGCTTGGCAACCCAAGATACTGATGAGATTGTGCGGACAGTCAAAAATCTCGCTCCGGTTTTCGGTGGTGTGAATCTTGAAGATATCGCCGCTCCGCGCTGCTTTGAAATTGAAAGAAGGCTGCGTCAAGAATTAGATATACCCGTGTTTCACGATGACCAGCATGGTACAGCAATTGTCACCTTGGCGGCGTTGTTTAATGCTTTGAAGCTGGTAAATAAATCACTAGCAGAAATCCGCATTGTGATTAATGGTGCTGGCGCGGCTGGGGTAGCGATCGCACGCTTACTCCGCAAAGCTGGGGCAGAAAAAATCTGGATGTGTGACTCTAAAGGGATTATCTCCACCAGCCGTACTGATTTGACTGAAGAAAAGCGCGAATTTGCAGTTAAAGCCCAAGGTACATTAGCTGGTGCATTGCAAGGCGCAGATGTATTTATTGGCGTAAGCGCACCAGGAGTTTTGACTCCAGAAATGGTGCAATCAATGACAAAAGATGCGATCGTGTTTGCAATGGCTAATCCGATTCCCGAAATTCAGCCAGAATTAGTGACAAACGATGTAGCTGTAATTGCTACAGGTCGCAGTGATTATCCCAATCAAATCAATAACGTTTTGGCTTTCCCGGGAGTATTTCGCGGTGCATTAGATTGTCAAGCTAAGACAATTACCACCACTATGTATTTAGAAGCTGCACATGCGATCGCATCTTTAGTAAAGCCTTCAGATTTAAATCGGGAACATATCATTCCTTCCGTTTTTGATGAGCGAGTCGCCTCGTCTGTAGCGGCGGCTGTGCAACAAGCAGCGCGTCAAGAAGGTATTGCTCACAGTTGATATTTTTGTGGGACGGACAATATGTCCGCCCCACTTCATCAAAATACACACAAATGTGATATCCAAAATATCTATATTCTGGAGTATTTACTCCAGTTAATAATTGCGCTATTGCAAATATTATTTTTCATTAACTTGCACTAAAAATCATATCTCCAAACGAACAAAAACCTTTTTTATTGCTATATTCCTGACTTACAGTTTGATTTTTTACCTTTAGCACAAATTTCCCAGTACCCAATCCCCAGCCCCTAATCCCTAATCCCTAATTTATTGCTGAAAAACTTGAGTAAAACATTACCCTAATGCTACCGTCTACAGGTGAAAAGGATTTGCAGGGATCTCCAATATGAAATGTAGACGAAAACTGGTTTATGGAAAGCATTCACTCATCAGTTTCAGCTTAATATCTGCTTTGCTTGCGCCTTATTCGGCATTAATTGCTGCACCACCGAGAAACCCAGATAAAACTGTAAATTGTGAAATATTAGTGGTGGGAGGCGGACTTTCGGGTGTCGCTACAGCTTACGAAGGTTTACTTGCAGGTAGAACTGTTTGTTTAACAGAAATTACCGACTGGCTGGGGGGACAAATTTCTGCTCAAGGAACCTCTGCATTAGACGAAAGACCGACTCAAAGAGCGCTGAAATTTTATTCTCGCGGTTATTTGGAATTACGCGATCGCATTCAGCGCAAGTACGGTAAACTCAATCCTGGTAATTGCTGGGTAAGTGACTCTTGCTTTTTACCCCGTGATGCTCACACCATTTTGACTCAGATGCTCAAAGATGCCGAAAACAAAGGCAAAGGCAAGTTGCAATGGTTTGGCAGTACAGTCATTAAAGAATTAGACATTAGTAGTGATGGGAAAATCATCAATAGTGCGATCGCTATTCAACATCAACCTGTAAAAGGCGCACTCCCTCTCAATACTTATCCTTTATCTCAAACCATTGAAGATTCTTATACTTACGCCAATTCATCCCGGTTTAGCAAAACAATTATCCGCTTTGTACCTAAAGCTAATCAACAAACATCTCCCAATTGGTATGTTGTAGATGCTAGCGAAACCGGAGAAATCATTGGACTAGCTGATGTTCCCTACCGATTAGGTATTGATGCTCGTTCCTACTTAGAACCTTCTGCTTCCAGCTCTGAAAACGACCCCTTTTGTCCTCAAGGCTTTACCTACACGTTTGCAATGGAGGCGACTAAGGAAGCACAGCCTCAGACAATGCCTGCATATTATCCCCAATATGCACCTTATTTCAGCTATGAATTGCAGAGGTTAGCAAACTTTGATTTAGTTTTTACTTACCGTCGGATTTGGAGTCCGACAAAAGGACAACCAACAAAATTTGGCGGTATTAATTTTACTGCTTCCTCACCTGGGGACATTTCCATGCAAAACTGGACATGGGGTAACGACTATCGCCCAGGAACGGCGGCTGATAACTTAATTTATACTCGCCAACAATTAGAAAGTACTGGACAGTTGCAGCCTGGTGGCTGGATGGGGGGACTGAGAACCGATACTCTAAGAAAAGGTGAAGAAAATGCCCTTTCCTATTACTACTGGCTAGTGGCTGGAACAACAGATTCCCAACTAGGAAACGGTGTCAAGCAGCCATACCCCAACCACCGTTTGTTAACTGGGCTAGATTCCCCAATGGGGACGGTATCTGGTTTGTCGAAATATCCTTATATGCGAGAAGGACGGCGGATTATTGGTCGTCCTAGCTGGGGACAAGCTTCTGGTTTTGGCATTTGGGAAATTGATATTTCTCGTCGTGACTACAATGACGAATATTACCGTAAGACGCTGCCAGCAGATATGTATAAGCAGTTAAGAGCAGCACTAGCAGGTTTAGAAGCAACATCGGTAATTTCTGGGCAAATTTCTCCAGATAAAGCCATGCGGCGAACTCGTTCTACTGTTTTCCCTGATGCTATTGGTATTGGTCACTATGCTATCGATTTTCATCCTTGTATGACCCAAAGCCCACCAGAAACACCTGGAAATACAGAACGTGCTGGTGAAAGACGCGGCGCAGGCCAAGCTTATCCTTTCCAAATAGCATTACGGGCGATGATTCCCCAAAAAATAGATAATTTAATCGTTGGTGGTAAAAGTATTGGTACTAGTCACATTGCTGCGGCTGCTTATCGTGTCCACTCCTTTGAATGGTCAGCTGGTGCGGCTGCGGGAACAGTTGCAGCTTTTGCCCTCAAAAATGCTGTAGCACCCTACCAACTAGTAGATGAGTTACCCAAATCCGAACCACAATTAGAAGCACTCAAACGTTTGTTGGAACAAAATGGCAATCCTACTGCCTTCCCTGACACCTCAATTTTTAATCAAAACTGGAACGATTGGCGGTAGCTGATTTCATCTATAGATCCCCTTTCTTCAAAAAGTTGGGGATCTCGAGCCTAATAGCGAATTCGCGGATCGACATAAGCATTTAAAATATCAATTAAAATGCTAGCGGTGACAACGATCGCACCAAAAAATACTAGTACTCCCTGAACTGTAGGATAATCGCGATCGGAAATTGCTTGATACAATCGGTTAGCTAACCCAGGCCAAGAAAATGTAACTTCAGTTAAAATTGCTCCACCTAACAAAGAAGCAAAGGTTAGCCCCAAAACTGTAATGACTGGAATTAAGGCATTTTTCAAAGCATGGGAAACTAAAATTTTATTTTCTGGAATACCTCTGGCTCTAGCAGCTTCTACATAATCTGCTTGTAGAGTTTGCTTTAAATTGACGCGCACTATGCGTTCAAAAATTCCACTCAACAAAATTCCCAGAGTCAAACTAGGAAGTGCAATATGGTGCAATGATGTGAAAAATTGACTGAAGTTACCAGCAAGTAAGCTATCAAGGGTATACAAACCAGTAATATGACTAGGAGCCGGAAGATTTGGCGGAAAGCGGTTAGAATTGGGAAACCAACGTAGTTGTACAGAGAAAATTAACTGCAGAATCATTCCTGCCCAAAACATCGGGAGAGCATAAGTAATAATTCCAAATAAACGTCCGCTAGCATCAACAGCGGTTCCAGGACGAGAAGCCGAAAGCGTCCCAACTAAAATTCCCACAATTAAAGCAACTGCCATACTACATACAGCTAACTCTACTGTCGCGGGAAAATATTGCCCGATAATATCCCCAACATTTTGTCCTCGGCTTGTTAAAGAAGTTCCTAAATCAAAGCGCAGTAGATTTCCTAAATAATTTAAATACTGTAACCACAAAGGTAAATCTAAACCTAGTTGTTTGCGTAATTCTGCTTTTGCACTTTCTGGCGCACGTCCGCCCAAAATTGCATCTGCGGGATCGCCTGGTGTTGCTCTGAGTAAAAGAAATACGATAGTGATAATAGTTAATAGCTGGAGTGGCGCTAATAGTAACCGCGAAGCAATGTAATATTGTAGAGCTTTGGATCGAGACATAATTTATTTATTATTTATTAGTCATTAGCCATTTATCCAACTAAGAACAAATGACTAATGACCAAGGACAACAGACGAAATTACTTTTTAATTGGCTTATAAACTAAATTTTGCGTGGGGTCAAGTTGAACATTGCTGACACCTTTTTGGGCAAATACATAATCTTTGTTTTGCCATAAAGGAACATAAGGCACATCAGTGGTAACTTGTGTTTGAATCTGGGTAAATATTTGCTTACGTGCCTCTAGATTTTGTTCTTTCCGTTGTTGATCAATTAGTTTATTGACAGCTTCGTTGTAATAGAAAGAACCTTGAGTTTGGCTTCCTCCATCTTCGCATCCCTTGGCAACAGAACCTTTTTGACAAGCTAAAAATGGTTGCACGTAATTATCTGGATCTAAAAAGTCTGGATACCAATCAAGTAAAGCTGATGGATACAAGCCCTTACCAATTTCTTTAAAGAAGGTAGCACCTTCCACAGTTTTGGCTTCCAGTACTAGTATGCCTTCCATTTTTTGATCGACTAGTGATTTTATTGTCTGTGCTGCCAAACTTCGGGTAGGTGAACTAGCGGGATACCAAACTTCTACTTTTGCTGGATTATCTTTAGAAAAACCAGCAGCCGTTAATAGTTGTTTTGCCTTGTCAACATTACCATCCCCATATTGATCTTTAAATAAAGGTTGGGAAACATTAAATGTTGTCGGAATCATGCTGTAAAGTGGATCAGCTTGATTAAACAAGACTCGCTGATTTAACAATGGACGATCAATTAGAGATGCGATCGCTTGTCTTACTTCTGGTTTATCTAAAGGCTTCTGATTGCGGTTCAGTACCATATAGCTGACTACACTACCTTGGGCGGTAATCGCTTGCCAATCTCCTTTTTTTGCGCCTTCTTCCAAGCTGCGAATTTGATCAGGTTGCAAAGAAAGATAAGCGACATCTACAGCACCTGTACGGAAAGCATTGAATAAATTCACTGGGCTAGTCTGAATTTGTACATTAACGCCCTGATTCGCAGGTTTTTCACCCCAATATTTATCAAATACATCCAAACGCAGCGAATCAGTACCATAGGCTGCTAATTTGTAAGGGCCAGTTCCGACAAATGTCTCTGGCTTAAATTTCCCTGCGCCCAACTCATAAGCTTTTGGCGAAACTGGACAAACCCCAGAAAATGCCAGTAGAGAAGGAAACGCTGCAAAAGGTTTTTTTAGCTTGATAGTTAACTCAGACTCGCTTGTAGCTTTGACTGAATCTACTGTATCCGCTAGTAAGAAGGAAGGTTTACCCTTATTCTCAATAAAACGTTTAATACTAAAAGCCATCGCTTCCGCATTAAAGGGAGTTCCATCGTGAAAAACTACTCCCTGACGCAAAGGAATGCTGTAAGTTAAACCATCTGCACTGACTTTGGGTAATGCTGTCGCCAGTTGAGGCTTAATTTCCGTACTACCTGGCTCATAAGTATAGAGGCGATCGCTCATATTAAATACTAAACCCAACGATGCCAATTCATAAGCATCAGCCGGATCTAGAGTTCTTGGCTTAGATGTCGTCCCGATAGTAATCCTGCCATCCCCTGTAGCAGAGTTCGGAGAACTAGTAGAAGTAGTTGTCTGTTGGCGAGGACTACAACTCACAACAAATAGTAAACATAGACAGAATAAAGAGAGGAATTGTGTCATCCTCCTCCATCGTCTAACTGGTAAGACAAACCTGGTCATGGAAATAAAATTATTGAGAACAATGGTGAGTCATTTTACTATAGGTTGGCGAATAGCCCACATCAAATAGCCAAGTTTATTGCCAAATTCTGGCAAAATTACATACTTACAGATTAAATTTTTATATCTTGCAAAAATTCATACTTATTAAAATATTGCAACATTAACTCATTTTTGTCGCAAATTTTATGAGTACCTAGTACTGCTACGTAGAATTGAAAATTAAAAATCAAAATTCTATTTAGCAAGACAGCGTCAGGATTTCATCGATTTGGCAGAGGTGTTTTAGTGACACTGTAATGTACTCAATAATTAAGCTGCTGAAGATCTAAATCAAACATTTTCCATTTGCTGTCTAGTTTGATTAATAAATATTAGATAAATATCAATATATATACATCAGCCATTGAAAAGATTGCGATATCGTAAACAGCAGATTGAGAGTCTAAATAGTAGGACTAAGAACGTGAAGTATTTCTTTTTATCTGAAGGATGGTCTGTCTCTAGAGTATGGGCATCTGATGGACTTTGGCAGATTACTGCATGGCGACGACAACCAGATATTCAGCAATTGAATATTTGTCTCATAGAAAATAACGAATTGTTGTGGCTTTATCGAGTTGAAGATGCCATTTTAACTGTAGAAGTAAAACCTACAACACCAGTTCCAGTTCAAAATACCATTGGTCAAGTAGTACTGAAGCGTCTGATGACAGCTGAACAGGTAATCGAACGTTTGGGTACAGCACAAGCCAAGTGTCAATTGCAGAACATGCAATCAGTTACATAGTAGCGACTGGCGATTGACAATAGGGGATCGGGGCTAAGAGGAGTAGCGGCTGGGGATGAAATTAGCAGAATTCCCTTGCCATTCTCATATTCCTCATCCCCCGAAGAATACGCAAATTAAATCTGTGACAGGCAGTTGTAGCAAAATTTCTTGCAGATGCTACGCGATCGCATCTATTTACACGCTTGCAAACCGTACCATCAATAGTTACACTTTTTAAAATATTCTCATTTTTGCTTGGCAATTGCCTAGCACGCCTGACTACCTAAATGCCTGAGAAGTACTTAACTAGTTCTACGAGAACAAGCCAAGGTTTTCGCAAGCAAACTCTTAGGTAAGTCGAGTAAATAGCGATCGTTATCCTGGGTAAAGACCGTTATGCGTGTCAGCATTGCCAGAATACCCACCCTGTCTCATTGATTAAGACTCAGCGGTGGTAAGCAAGACCCTGGCAATAACAAAAAAACTGAGAGAAGTCCCTGCGGTGACTTCTACCATGTATTACTTTTGTAAGAAAATTGCTTTGTAAACTAACTCATCGAGGAGGAGCGTAGTCGATGGGACTACCCTGGTACCGAGTACATACAGTCGTTCTGAATGATCCAGGACGACTGATTTCTGTACACTTGATGCACACAGCTCTAGTAGCAGGCTGGGCTGGTTCGATGGCACTCTACGAACTAGCTATTTACAACCCTAGCGATCCAGTTCTCAACCCTATGTGGCGTCAAGGGATGTTCGTGTTACCCTTCATGGCACGTTTGGGTGTAACTCAATCTTGGGGTGGTTGGAGCGTTACTGGCGCGCCAGCAACCGATCCTGGTTTCTGGTCTTTTGAAGGCGTTGCTGCTGCTCACATCATTCTTTCTGGTTTGTTGTTTTTAGCTGCAGTCTGGCACTGGGTTTACTGGGATTTGGAACTCTTTAGAGATCCTCGTACAGGTGAACCAGCTCTAGACTTGCCCAAGATGTTTGGTATTCACCTATTCTTATCTGGTCTACTCTGTTTCGGCTTCGGTGCTTTTCACCTCACTGGACTATATGGCCCAGGAATGTGGGTTTCCGATGCCTTTGGAGTCACAGGTAGCGTCCAACCAGTAGCACCTGAATGGGGGCCAGATGGGTTTAACCCCTTTAACCCTGGTGGTGTTGTTGCTCACCATATAGCTGCTGGTATCGTCGGCATTATTGCAGGCTTATTCCACCTCACAGTCAGACCACCCGAACGGCTTTATAAAGCTTTGCGGATGGGTAATATTGAAACCGTACTGTCCAGCAGTATTGCTGCGGTCTTCTTTTGTGCCTTCGTGGTTGCTGGTACTATGTGGTACGGTAACGCGACCACTCCCATTGAACTATTTGGGCCTACTCGTTACCAATGGGATCAAGGTTACTTCCGTCAAGAAATTCAGCGCCGCGTACAAAGCGACCTAGCTCAAGGTGCGACACTTACAGAAGCTTGGTCAAAAATTCCTGAAAAATTGGCCTTCTACGATTACGTCGGCAATAGCCCTGCCAAAGGCGGTTTATTCCGTACAGGTCAAATGAACAAGGGTGATGGTATTGCCCAATCTTGGCAAGGTCATGCAGTATTCAAAGATTCTGAAGGTAGAGAATTGACTGTACGTCGTCTGCCCAACTTCTTTGAAACTTTCCCAGTAATCTTGACCGACGCAGATGGTGTTGTTCGTGCTGACATTCCTTTCCGTCGGGCAGAATCCAAATATAGCTTTGAACAATCTGGTGTAACTGTTAGCTTCTATGGTGGAAATCTAAATGGACAAACCATCAAAGATCCCGCTGAAGTGAAGAAATACGCCCGTAAAGCTCAAGGCGGTGAAATATTTGAATTTGACCGGGAAACCTTGAACTCTGATGGGGTATTCCGCACTAGCCCCAGAGGTTGGTTTACCTTTGGACACGCTGTATTTGCTCTCTTATTCTTCTTTGGTCACCTTTGGCATGGCGCTCGTACAATCTACCGCGACGTATTTGCTGGTGTAGAAGCGGATCTAGAAGAGCAAGTGGAATGGGGTCTATTCCAAAAAGTGGGTGACAAGACAACCCGCCGTAAGGAAGCTCTCTAAGTTTTAGAGACTAGGGAATTGGGATGAGGGTCTAGAAGCTCCAGAAGAGTTTTCTCAGATACCCAACTACTAATTCCCAGTCCCCAACACCTCATAACCTGGCTTGTTACAATATTATTACTGGCTGGATAGGCAGGAACTTGTAATATGGAAAGCGTTGCGTACATCTTAATTTTCACCCTGTGTATAGGAGTTCTCTTCTTTGCGATCGCATTTCGCGAACCCCCTCGCATTGCGAAAAAAGATGATTAGATTACTATTACCAGGATTTTAAGGTCATCTAAACCTATTTATCCGCTGCTATCTCTTGGGTAACAGCGGATATTTACGTATAATCACTCTTAAAATAATTTAATAGACAAAAATTACACCCTCCGCTATCACTATTGATGAACAATCGATCATCATGATGTCAAGAAGTAGGTAAGACTTTAGTGTAAGCTAGAGGCTGGGTAAGATACTTTAATTATGAGTAATTTGATTGCAAATTATAAATATTAGGGTTAAAACCCTTGGCGCTAGACATCAACTTTTCATAAAAGACTTGTCACCAGATATTATGATATAATCTTCTATCTGGAAGTTGATATGTGTTGTTACTAGCTTTTCTGCGCTAGGATAAAAAAAGTTTAGGCTAGTATGATATAGCTTGCCTAGAAATTGCACTCGCGACAAAAAATTTACGGAGACTAGAACCAGGAACAAATTAGCATGGTCAATCAGAATTTAACCGCTACAGAAATTGGATTTACTCACGAAGATTTCGCTGCTCTACTTGATAAGTACGATTATCACTTTAGCCCTGGCGATATTGTACCAGGAACAGTTTTCAGTATAGAGCCGCGCGGCGCTCTGATTGACATAGGTGCGAAAACAGCAGCATACATACCTATACAAGAAATGTCTATTAACCGGGTAGATAGCCCGGAAGAAGTTTTACAATCTAACGAAACTCGGGAATTTTTTATTCTTACTGACGAAAACGAAGATGGTCAGCTGACCCTTTCAATCCGTCGTATTGAATATATGCGAGCATGGGAGCGCGTACGGCAGCTACAAGCTGAAGATGCTACTGTACGCTCTGGTGTGTTTGCTACTAACCGTGGTGGTGCGTTAGTGCGGATTGAGGGATTGCGTGGCTTTATTCCCGGTTCTCACATCAGCACTCGCAAACCTAAAGAAGAACTGGTAGGTGAAGAACTACCATTGAAATTCTTGGAAGTAGATGAAGAACGTAACCGCTTAGTGCTATCTCATCGTCGAGCGCTAGTTGAGCGGAAGATGAACCGCCTCGAAGTTGGTGAAGTTGTGATCGGTACAGTACGCGGTATTAAACCCTACGGTGCGTTCATTGATATCGGTGGTGTTAGTGGTCTGTTGCACATCTCCGAAATTTCCCACGAGCATATTGATACACCCCACAGTGTTTTCAACGTCAATGATGAAGTAAAAGTTATGATCATTGACTTGGATGCAGAAAGAGGTCGGATTTCCTTATCTACCAAACAACTGGAACCTGAACCTGGCGACATGATTAAAAATCGTGATTTGGTTTATGATAAGGCCGAAGAAATGGCAGCTAAGTATCGGGAACAGTTGCTAGCAAAACAGCAAGGAATTACTTCTGTAGCTGCTGATGCTCTAGTTGAAGAAGAAATTCCAGCAGCTATTGAAGAAGAAATTCCAGCAGCTATTGAAGAAGAAATTCCAGCAGCTATTGAAGAATAAAAAACTGCTATTTTTCTTTAACTAAAGGCATTAAAGTTAAAAAAAGGGGGATTTTCCCTCTTTTTTTATGCTCATAAAATTCCTATGAGGTGAAAGATTTTGGCAACTATTAAATGTAGAAATATCACATTTCCAAATATCAAAGCAGTGATATTTGACAAAAACGGTACCTTAGAAGACTCAGAAGCTTATTTGCGATCGCTTGCCCAAAGAACAGCACGCTTAATCGACGCACAAATCCCCGGTATTGGAGAACCCCTATTAATGGCATTTGGCGTTAATAATAATAACCTTAACCCAGCAGGTCTAATGGCAGTCGCAAGTCGCCGCGAAACAGAAATTGCAGCAGCAGCATATATTGCTGAAACTGGTAGGGGATGGTTTGAGTCTTTAAAAATTTCCCGTCACGCTTTGGATGAAGCAGAAAAATATATTGGTCAAACACCTTCACAATTATTTGTGGGTAGCTTAGAGGTGATTAAATCTCTTTCACAAGCAGGAATAAAACTTGGTATTCTCTCAGCTGCAACAACTCAAGAAGTGCAAATGTTTGTAGAACATCACCAGCTAGGGAGCTATTTACAGCTAGAAATGGGAGTAGACGAAGGGCCAAGTAAACCAGATCCCATATTATTTCTACAAGCGTGCCAAGCTTTGGGTGTAGAACCCAGTGCCACACTCATGATAGGTGATTCTGTTGGTGATATGCAAATGGCACGTAATGCTAAAGCTGCAGGCTGTGTTGGCATCACTTGGATTAATAAAACAGATCATGTCCAAGGTGCAGATGTCGTTATTAATCAACTTGATGAAATTCAAATTAGCAGGGTGTAGCCGACAAAAATCATCCTCCAATAGATTTGGTGTTGCATATTTGCGGTTATGAATTCAAAAATTTTGGGCAAAGCTAAAAATCGATTCGTTGCGTCTTTGCGCCTTTGCTTGTTAACGTTCGCGTAGCGTCTCGGAGAGAAGCGGAGCTAATCCCGGCAAAAATCATCCCATAATTCAGCAACGCCTAGATTCTTTGTCTAAGGTGTACTGTCATTTTCCGAAATATGCATTCCCTAGTGCAATCTCTGAGTGATGAGTAGAGGTGAGTTTAAGCATCACAGGCGTATTCGGATGAGATAAATACTCAGCCATAGATTCAGACCGACTCAGCCATTAAAGATGACAAAAACATCAAAAGCCTTACCTGATAGAGGTTTGATGTCTGATTGCCGCTATGGTAGAGAGCAGGTCAAAAAAAGTTGAGAAAAGGGTTGACGAAATAGAAAAACAGTTGCTAATGTAGATAAGTGCTGAGGCGAAGAGATGCCAAAGCAGCCGAACCGAGAAAAACAAATACTTTGAAAGCTTCAAAAACAATCCTCGTCAATTAAGATTGTTGGGGTAAGACCCAAAGAAATCTAAAAAAAGAAATACAGGATTCCGAGACAAAAAGTCATCGGAGCCGCGAACTCGAAAGCAAAATGGAGAGTTTGATCCTGGCTCAGGATGAACGCTGGCGGTATGCTTAACACATGCAAGTCGAACGGTCTCTTCGGAGATAGTGGCGGACGGGTGAGTAACGCGTGAGAATCTAGCTTCAGGTCGGGGACAACCACTGGAAACGGTGGCTAATACCGGATGTGCCGAGAGGTAAAAGGCTTGCTGCCTGAAGATGAGCTCGCGTCTGATTAGCTAGTAGGTGTGGTAAGAGCGCACCTAGGCGACGATCAGTAGCTGGTCTGAGAGGATGATCAGCCACACTGGGACTGAGACACGGCCCAGACTCCTACGGGAGGCAGCAGTGGGGAATTTTCCGCAATGGGCGAAAGCCTGACGGAGCAATACCGCGTGAGGGAGGAAGGCTCTTGGGTTGTAAACCTCTTTTCTCAAGGAAGAAAAAAATGACGGTACTTGAGGAATAAGCATCGGCTAACTCCGTGCCAGCAGCCGCGGTAATACGGAGGATGCAAGCGTTATCCGGAATGATTGGGCGTAAAGCGTCCGCAGGTGGCAATGTAAGTCTGCTGTTAAAGAGTGAGGCTCAACCTCATAAGAGCAGTGGAAACTACATAGCTAGAGTGCGTTCGGGGCAGAGGGAATTCCTGGTGTAGCGGTGAAATGCGTAGAGATCAGGAAGAACACCGGTGGCGAAAGCGCTCTGCTAGGCCGCAACTGACACTGAGGGACGAAAGCTAGGGGAGCGAATGGGATTAGATACCCCAGTAGTCCTAGCCGTAAACGATGGATACTAGGCGTGGCTTGTATCGACCCGAGCCGTGCCGGAGCTAACGCGTTAAGTATCCCGCCTGGGGAGTACGCACGCAAGTGTGAAACTCAAAGGAATTGACGGGGGCCCGCACAAGCGGTGGAGTATGTGGTTTAATTCGATGCAACGCGAAGAACCTTACCAAGACTTGACATGTCGCGAATCCTCTTGAAAGGGAGGAGTGCCTTCGGGAGCGCGAACACAGGTGGTGCATGGCTGTCGTCAGCTCGTGTCGTGAGATGTTGGGTTAAGTCCCGCAACGAGCGCAACCCTCGTTTTTAGTTGCCAGCATTAAGTTGGGCACTCTAGAGAGACTGCCGGTGACAAACCGGAGGAAGGTGGGGATGACGTCAAGTCAGCATGCCCCTTACGTCTTGGGCTACACACGTACTACAATGCTACGGACAAAGGGCAGCGAGCTAGCGATAGCAAGCAAATCTCATAAACCGTGGCTCAGTTCAGATCGCAGGCTGCAACTCGCCTGCGTGAAGGAGGAATCGCTAGTAATTGCAGGTCAGCATACTGCAGTGAATTCGTTCCCGGGCCTTGTACACACCGCCCGTCACACCATGGAAGCTGGCAACGCCCGAAGTCATTACTCCAACCATTCGTGGGGGAGGATGCCGAAGGCAGTGCTGGTGACTGGGGTGAAGTCGTAACAAGGTAGCCGTACCGGAAGGTGTGGCTGGATCACCTCCTTTTAGGGAGACCTACCCAACTTTGAAATCAATTGCAAACAGTCAATAGAGACAAAGATGGTCTACTCTAGGTCGGTCGAGATTGGTGAAGAACTTTCAAAGTATTCTGTGTTCGGTAAATAAAAATGATTGCAAAGATCAATAGGTAAATTCAGCAATTGACGTGAATAACAGTCAAACTGCTGGAAATACGCCAGCCAGAACCTTGAAAACTGCATAGTAACGCGAAAAATAGCAGGCAGTCAAAAAAGTCAAAAGTCAAAAGTCAAAAGAAGGACCCAAAGACGAAAGACAAAAGACTGCAGATGTGAAACCAAATGTATTGTGGTCAAGCTAATAAGGGCTGATGGTGGATACCTAGGCACACAGAGGCGAAGAAGGACGTGGTTACCGACGAAATGCTCCGGGGAGTTGGAAGCAGACTATGAGCCGGAGGTATCCGAATGGGGCAACCCTATGTACTACCTGCTGAATATATAGGCAGGAAAGAGCCAACCCAGCGAATTGAAACATCTTAGTAGCTGGAGGAAGAGAAATCAATTAAGAGATTCCCTCAGTAGTGGTGAGCGAAAGGGGAAAAGCCTAAACCAGTTGGTTTACTGACTGGGGTAGTGGGACAGCGATATCGAATCTAGAGGTTAGACGAAGCAGCTAAATACTGCACCAAAGAAGGTGAAAGTCCTGTAGTCAAAAGCTGAAGGATAGTAGCTGAATCCCGAGTAGCATGGGGCACGAGGAATCCCATGTGAATCAGCGAGGACCACCTCGTAAGGCTAAATACTACTGTGTGACCGATAGTGAACCAGTACCGCGAGGGAAAGGTGAAAAGAACCCCGGGAGGGGAGTGAAATAGAACATGAAACCATCAGCTTACAAGCAGTGGGAGTCCGATTCAACGGATGACCGCGTGCCTGTTGAAGAATGAGCCGGCGACTTATAGGCACTGGTAGGTTAAAGCGAGAATGCTGGAGCCAAAGGGAAACCGAGTCTGAAAAGGGCGATAATCAGTGTTTATAGACCCGAACCCTGGTGATCTAACCATGTCCAGGATGAAGCTTGGGTAACACCAAGTGGAGGTCCGAACCGACCGATGTTGAAAAATCGGCGGATGAGGTGTGGTTAGGGGTGAAATGCCAATCGAACCAGGAGCTAGCTGGTTCTCCCCGAAATGTGTTTAGGCGCAGCGGTAATGATTATATTTGGGGGGTAAAGCACTGTTTCGGTGCGGGCTGGGAGACCGGTACCAAATCGAGACAAACTCAGAATACCCAAAGCACACATTGCCAGTGAGACAGTGGGGGATAAGCTTCATTGTCAAGAGGGAAACAGCCCAGACCACCAGCTAAGGTCCCCAAATCATCGCTAAGTGAGAAAGGAGGTGAGAGTGCATAGACAACTAGGAGGTTTGCCTAGAAGCAGCCACCCTTGAAAGAGTGCGTAATAGCTCACTAGTCAAGCGCTCTTGCGCCGAAAATGAACGGGGCTAAGCGATGTACCGAAGCTGTGGGATTTGTTGAAAAATAAATCGGTAGGGGAGCGTTCCGTGGTAGGGAGAAGCAGTAGCGGCAAGCAGCTGTGGACGAAACGGAAGTGAGAATGTCGGCTTGAGTAGCGCAAATATGTGTGAGAATCACATACCCCGAAACCCTAAGGGTTCCAGAGCCAGGTTCGTCCGCTCTGGGTTAGTCGGGACCTAAGGCGAGGTCGAAAGGCGTAGTCGATGGACACAGGGTGACTAATCCCTGACTAAGGTATGGGAGCATTGCTAGGGACGCATGAAAGATAGCTACACCCTGATTGGTTTGGGAGGAGTTTACGAACTCCGAGTAGTGATTCGATTGTGCCAAGAAAAGCTAGGAATGTGATGAACATATCTTACCCGTACCCGAAACCGACACAGGTAGGGAGGTTGAGAATACCAAGGGGCGCGAGATAACTCTCTCTAAGGAACTCGGCAAAATGGCCCCGTAACTTCGGAAGAAGGGGTGCCCACGAGAGTGGGTCGCAGTGAAGAGATCCAGGCGACTGTTTACCAAAAACACAGGTCTCCGCAAACTCGAAAGAGGAGGTATGGGGGCTGACGCCTGCCCAGTGCCGGAAGGTTAAGGAAGCTGGTCAGCGAAAGTGAAGCTGGCGACCGAAGCCCCGGTGAACGGCGGCCGTAACTATAACGGTCCTAAGGTAGCGAAATTCCTTGTCGGGTAAGTTCCGACCCGCACGAAAGGCGTAACGATCTGGATGGTGTCTCAGAGAGAGACTCGGCGAAATAGGAATGTCTGTGAAGATACGGACTGCCTGCACCTGGACAGAAAGACCCTATGAAGCTTTACTGTAGCCTGGAATTGTGTTCGGGCTTCGCTTGCGCAGGATAGGTGGGAGGCAAAGAGATATTCCTTGTGGGGAATATGGAGCCAACGGTGAGATACCACTCTGGCGAAGCTAGAATTCTAACCTCGCACCCTTACCGGGTGTAGGAACAGTTTCAGGTGGGCAGTTTGACTGGGGCGGTCGCCTCCTAAAAAGTAACGGAGGCGCGCAAAGGTTCCCTCAGCACGCTTGGAAACCGTGCGGCGAGTGTAAAGGCATAAAGGGAGCTTGACTGCAAGAGTGACCACTCGAGCAGGTACGAAAGTAGGCCTTAGTGATCCGACGGCGCAGCGTGGAATGGCCGTCGCTCAACGGATAAAAGTTACTCTAGGGATAACAGGCTGATCTCCCCCAAGAGTCCACATCGACGGGGAGGTTTGGCACCTCGATGTCGGCTCATCGCAACCTGGGGCGGAAGTACGTCCCAAGGGTTGGGCTGTTCGCCCATTAAAGCGGTACGTGAGCTGGGTTCAGAACGTCGTGAGACAGTTCGGTCCATATCCGGTGCAGGCGTAAGAGCATTGAGAGGAGTCCTCCTTAGTACGAGAGGACCGGGAGGAACGCACCGCTGGTGTACCAGTTATTGTACCCACAGTAGACGCTGGGTAGCCAAGTGCGGAGCGGATAACCGCTGAAAGCATCTAAGTGGGAAGCCCACCTCAAGATGAGTGCTCTCACTACAAATGTAGGTAAGGTCACGGGCAGAACACCCGTTGATAGGCTCTATGTGGAAGTGCAGTAATGCATGAAGCAGAGGAGTACTAATAGACCGAGGGCTTGACCTCATCAATCATTGGTTATTTCGCGTTACTTGCAGTCTTCAGGGTTTTGTTGACAGTTAACTGTTAACCGTTAACCGTCAACCAACCACAAGTTTTCCTGGTGTCTATTGCGCTGTGGAACCACACTGACTCCATCCCGAACTCAGAGGTGAAACGCTGCTGCGGCCACGATAGTCTAGGGGTTGCCCTACGCCACAATAGCTCGATGCCAGGTCTGTTTTTAATAAACAAAGCCTCTCCAATAGTTTATGGAGGGGCTTTGTTTTTGGTTATTCTTCCTTTTGCTACTCATAAACCTTCATCTTTTGTAAGGTGCGAAATTTCTTGTAAGGGGATTAAGCTAACTCTAATTGAAGACGCTGACTATCCTTAAACAAAAGATGGACTTTAGCCAAACTCTGATTCATAAAATTGATGCCATTGTTGATCAATGGGTAGAAGCGGTGTATGAAGATGAACAGATTGAAGCTACTAAAGAACTAACTTTTAAAGCTGTACGGGATAGCTTACCTAAAGTTTTAACAGCATTAGCAACAGTACTTTCTGAATCGGAAAAGAGCGATTTACAAACTGTAAAAGATAGCCTATCTCAGTTGGCCCATGAATTGAAAACTCCCCTGACATCAATTATTGGTTACGCAGATTTATTTCTCCGCCAGCATCGTCAAAAACCAGAACTTAAGGATTCATATACTAATCTTGAAAGTATCGAGCGAGTTATGAGGAGCGGTAGGCTGATTCTGCGGCTGATCAACGATACTTTGGAAATTTCGCGCTACGATGCTGGCAGAATGATATTACAGCCTACAGTGACTGATGTGCGTGGGTTAATCAACTCAGTTGTAGAAATTATTGAGCCATTAGCACGTAATAAAGAATTAGCTTTAGTTGTTGATTACGATCGCGTACCTGATAGAGTAATTACAGATCCGCTTCGGCTTCAGCAAATTATTACCAATCTCCTCAGCAATGCAATTCGCTATACCAAGTCTGGTAGTGTGCGTTTGCATTGTGAGAAAGTATCTGAGGAGCAATGGGCTATCTCTGTGATTGATAGTGGGATTGGGATTCCCCTAGATGCTCAATCACAAATCTTCAATCCCTATTTTCGTGCAGTCAGTGACCGAGAGCTACAAAGTTCTGATGGTACAGGGCTAGGGTTAGCGATTGTTTCGCACTTAGTAGAGTTAATGCATGGTGAAATCAAAGTAGTTTCACAGCCAGAACAAGGCTCTACATTTACAGTGATTTTTCCTTTGGAAGCGATCGCTCGCGAAGATTAATCAACAATACATAGAATCTGACTTTTCTGCTTCTATTAAGAAAATGCGATCGCATATTTCATGCAGACTGTGTCGGGTTGATGACTACTCAGTGTTAATCCTGTGACCATTTAGTATGTTTCACATATATATATAGTAGTATTACGTAAAACAGCGTTCTCGCTTCACACTCTTATTCGCTGTTAGATGCCGAACACATCTTTAAACTCTTAGTTGTAATATTCTTTCTGACACAGGTAGACAATTACCTAGAATGCGGAATAAACTAACTGATGCTGATAAAGCCTTCTTCCTAAAGGTAGAATTTAGGTATTAGTTTTATGATTTTGTTTGTCAAGCTTGTATTATTACTCATAAAATCAAAAGCAAAGCAAAGTTTTGCAAAAAACAGTTACCTAAATACTTTCAATTAGTCCATTTAAAAAACCAGGGTGGCAAAATTATCACTAAATTACAAATGGCAGATCGAATAAACGATATCGCTTGGCAAGCACACCAAGGTAGCGTTGCTGCGATTATTCAACTACTGAACGACAAACTAGTCGAATCTGGGGTTAGAACCAGAGCGATTTTTTCTGATGGAGTCTTACAACTGCTGTGTGAGGCACAATCAGTAGACCAACTTGAGAAGACCACTATAGTGCAAAAAATCCGGCAAATCCTAGAGTCGATTGCACCGCGAAACATTCGACGAGTAAATATCAACAGTCGAATTGTTCGAGAACAGCAATTACTTTGGTTGACGGAAATTTATCGCGATCGCGATAATCAATTGCTTTGGTCAGAGGAAATTACCTTACCAAAACCGAATATTTTCAGGCAAATACTGAAGGACTTTCAAGATTACAAAGAGTCTAAAACAGAACTTGCTCAGGTCAGCTTACCTAAGCCTAATTCTTTTCGATCTGTGGTTTTCAGACGCAGAAATAGGAATAAGGCTAAAAATAGGCTACAGAGTAAAAGTATACCCAAACAGTCCTTACCTCTAGGACTGCTGAAGGTATCTAGTTTATGTTTGCCTCTACTGTTGCTAGTTTGGGGTGCTTATGCATGGTTAGAAGGTAAAGGCGAAAGCTCTACTTCAGCAGAGACTTCTAAATCTTTAACTATCCAACCGCAAGTATCATCTCTGGCAAATACTCAAAATTTTGCTCAGAAAACTGAAGACCCATTTGTAGCCGCAGTGCGGATTGCTAATCAAGCATCTGCATTGGGTAAAAAGGCTCTAACACCTGAGCAGAGATTGGAGTTAGCTACTAAATGGCAAGAGGCTTCTGATTTAATGAGTCAGGTTCCAGCAAAACATAGCCGCTATCAGGAAGCTCAAAGTCGCATTCAACTGTATAAGAAATATGCAGCAGCTTCTCAATCCATAGCTGCAAAGCCGAAACCAACTCCTACACCTGGAATTAAAACTCTTTCTACTCCAGATCCATTTGCAGCCGCAGTGCGGATTGCTAATCAAGCTTCTGCATCTGGTAAAACAGCCGCAAGTTCAGAGCAATGGTCAACTCTAGCAGCTAAGTGGCAAGAGGCTTCTGATTTAATGAGTCAGGTTCCAGCAGAACATAGCCGCTATCAAGAGGCGCAAAGTCGCATTCAACTATATAAGAAATTTAGTGAAGCGGCTAAAGTACAAGCTCAAAAAGGTCAGTGATGAAATTATCTACTGGTGGGGAATTCACATTCCCCATCTGTCATTTTGATATGGAGAGAAAGACCTTTGTATGAGATGGTTTCCCTTTGTGATTGATTGACGTAGGAAAACTGCTAAAAAAAGGCGATCGCACTACTGAATTTATTGATTATACTCAGGTTGAATAATCTGTTTCCATTGCTCAGATCGCTTGCTCATCAGTGATGCCTCATTCGCAGTTACTTCGATAATTCCAAACATAAAAGCTTCTTCTCCGAACTGCTGATAGTCATCAATGAATTGTTGGTAATCTTTACCAAACGAACCCCTTTTTAGTTCTCGTTTATTTGCTTCAAAACGTGATTCAATATTTTCGCTATAACCTATATATCTCCTTCCATTGACTTTATTAGTCATTATATATACGCCACTTGTCATATCTAATTATTAGATTTAAGTTTACATACTAAATATTGTAATTATAGGCAAGGTAAAATAATGATATCAACCGTAATTTTCAGGTTGTAAATTTTCCCTAGCTTGTGTTAATAGTGGGAGTATTTCCCATTAAATTTTAGCGATATAAGTTTATTTATTGAACTACATGAAAATATAATATTAGCAACAAGGTTAAAAACAGAAATATTGCTTTTCATTTATTGAATTACAAGCAAAAAAAATGTAGAAACACAATAAAATCATGTTTCTACATAATACAAATATTATTAGATTAATTTAACTAAATGCTCATTTCTAGCATCCGTTGCATTGGACGCAAAGCCGCTAACCGAATATCTTCAGACATGGTAATTTCGGGAGTACGATTTTTCATTGCCAAATACACTTTTTCTAAGGTATTTAGGCGCATAAACGGACATTCATTGCAATTACAATTATTAATTGGTGGCGCAGGAATAAACCGCTTTTGGGGAGCTAGTTTTTGCATTTGATGAATGATACCTGGCTCTGTAGCCACGATAAATTCCTGTGCTGGGCTGTTTTGACAATATGTTAGTAAAGCTGCTGTAGAACCGATATAGTTAGCGTGGCGCAAAATGCTAGTTTCGCATTCTGGGTGTGCGATCGCCTCCGCTTCGGGATGGGCAATTTTTAACTGGACAATTTTCTTTTCGGAAAAGGTTTCATGCACAATACAGCTACCGTCCCACAGCACCATATCTCGTCCGGTTTGCTCCATGACGTAGCGCCCCAAATTGCGATCAGGGGCAAAAATAATGGGCTGGTCTTTCGGTATTTGCTGCACAATCTTCACAGCATTGGAACTGGTGCAGATAATATCGCTCATGGCTTTAATATCTGCAGAGCAGTTAATATAAGAAACCACTAGATGATCGGGATGGGCGGCTTTAAAAGCTGCAAACGCCTCTGCTGGACAACTATCTGCTAAAGAACAACCAGCATTTAAGTCTGGTAGCAGTACCAATTTATCAGGATTGAGTATCTTTGCTGTTTCTGCCATGAAGTGAACACCAGCAAAGACAATTGTATCTGCATTGGTATTAGCCGCAGCTCTGGCTAGTTGTAATGAATCCCCAATAAAGTCTGCAATATCCTGGATATCTGGCTCTTGATAATAATGGGCTAAAATCACCGCGTTGAGTTCTTTTTTGAGACTCTCAATCGCCGCAAATAAATCCAGTGGTAGTACACCCGGATGGGTGGTTTCTCGATCAACAAGTGCAGTGTTAAACACAATCAGGGGTTACTTAAAGTTGCAAGTAGTTGATAAAAAGGATGAAGTTTACAGACTTTATCCTTCAGTTATGCTGTGGATTAATTATAGTAGTTTTTACCAAAAAATATAGTGGTTTTTACCAAAAATCGTAGAAGCTTTATAGAAACTCTATCCTTGGACATAGCACATTGGTAATTTAATTTTTTCCCATCCCCAATGCCCAATGCCCCATGCCCAGAGTTTTGACAATTTATGTCCAAAACCTGCTGAGTTGCCTATCCTAAAAGTAGACGGCAAGGACAGTGGCATGACCAGTGAGATAACAGAATCAATAAACCTGAAAATAGCTGTAGTTGGCGACGTTCACGACCAATGGGAAGAAGAAGATAGTATTGCACTCAAGCATTTGGGTGTGGACTTAGTGCTGTTTGTGGGGGATTTTGGCAATGAATCGGTGGAAGTGGTAAGAGCGATCGCTTCTGTTGATATTCCCAAAGCAGCTGTAATGGGCAACCACGATGCATGGTACACTGCCACAGAATGGGGACGGAAAAAATGTCCCTACGATCGCACTAAGGAAGACTGGGTACAAGAACAACTCGATTTATTAGGTTCCGCCCATGTTGGTTATAGCAAGCTAGATTTTCCCCAATGGAATTTAACAGTAGTGGGAGGTCGTCCTTTTAGTTGGGGTGGGCCAGAATGGAGATTTGCTGACATCTGCAAAGAACGTTACGGTGTCAACGATTTTGAAGAATCAGCCAATAAAATTATGGCTGCGGTCAAAAGTGCTGCCTATGACACGATTATTTTTGTAGGACATAATGGCCCCAGTGGATTAGGCGATCGCCCTGAAGACCCCTGTGGTAAAGACTGGCTCCCCATTGGGGGCGATTTTGGCGATCCAGATTTTGGCGAAGCGATTTCCCAAGCTCTCAACGCTGGTAAAACCGTTCCTCTGGTGACATTTGGACATATGCACCATAGCCTACGGCACACGAAAAAAGAGCTACGCAAGCCACTGCTGAAAAGCCCAGAAGGGATATTTTACTTGAATGCGGCTAGCGTACCCAGGATAGTAGAAATTCAAGGCAAAAAGCGGCGGAATTTTTCTTTAGTCTCCCTAGAGGCTGGTATAGTGTCGCAAATCTCCCTAGTTTGGGTAGGCAATGATTACCAGATAGTCTCAGAAGAAATTTTTTACGAGCGATCGCGTCCAGTAGTGCAATCTGCGTAGATCATGAGATATAGTATTATCTGTCAGCTTTTGTGCTAATATTGCAAAGGCTTTGCACCAGCAAAAAGCTAGACAGTTTACTGGAGAGGTGGCAGAGTGGTCGATTGCGTCCGACTTGAAATCGGATGAAGTGAAAGCTTCCGGGAGTTCGAATCTCCCCCTCTCCGTTGAAGTATTGATTAACAAGCAACTTAGACAATTAATGTCTGACATAAAAATAATGTAAGCTACTCAGGGTTAAAATGACTCACATAAATGCTAAATCAGCATTTCCGATTGCAATATCATTATTTAACCTGAGTTTGGGATAAGCTAAAACCATCATTACACTGTTGCTTAATTCTAGGATCTGTCAACATGCTTGCCCTGTTTCAGGCTTTTAATGTTAAATAAATCTCCTTAACCTGAACTGACGTTATTTAGAGTTGGCTAGTAAATCCTCTAGGCTTCTTAGGTGTGAGGTGAGGGGTTTAACCTACGATTAGATAAATTTATCTCAAGGTTAAAGTTGTAGAAATTTAATCCAACTTACATCTGTAAATAACAATATTATTCAGCAATCGGTCTGATTGTTGAATTTACAAAGCATGGTAGGGTGTAATTAAGTTATACATTGCACGCTAAGTCTTAAACCAAATTATCATGAAAGTAAAAATTACTAATTTAGGTGTTATAGAAAAGGCTGAAATTGATTTGAAACCTCTTACTGTCTTTATTGGTAGAAATGGTACAGGAAAGACTTGGACAGCTTATACTTTAGCGTCTATTTTAGGTGAACATGGATTTGATAGATATTTGAAAACTTACATTAATGATACAAATATTAAAAAATACCCCATTATAGATAATGCTATTGATCAATTTATACAAGAAGGAAATGTTAGTATTGACTTAATAAATTTCGCCGAAGAATATGCGGAAGCATATATTAATAATGTTGCCCAATCATCCCCTATGTGGATGAAAGACTTTTTGAGTACAGAACGTGGTAATTTTAAAGCGATGAAGGTAAGGTTTGATTTACCTCAAGGCAAACAAGAAATATTTAGAAAGATTAAAGGAACAGCTATAGACAGGCAATTTACTTTTGGGACAAAAGGAAAAGAATATTTAAACATATCAAAGGAAATAGATGATAATAATATTTATTTTAATATAATTTCTGAGGATGGTTCTTTCAATAATATTCCTAAAAGAGTCTTTAAAAGAATTTTGCTTCAAGAAACTTTTAAGATAATTCATAAAGCTTTTTATTCTTGTGTTTATATTTTTCCTACAGAAAGAAATACTTTTATCAGTTTTCCATTTGCTATCAAAAAGGAAATAGTTAAAATTGAAAATATAAATTTTAATAATTTAGTAGAATCTGATGTAGATAGAGATTTTAAAAGAATACTATTTGAGGATTTATCTAAGCAGAGGATTAAAAAACAAAGTGAACCAGTACAAAGTTTAATAAAAATCTTAGCTAATGCCTATATCAAATCATCAGATGAAAGACAGGAAGAAATTAAACAAAGCCCCAAAATAGCAGTTTATGCTGAATTGGCAGAATTGTTAGAAGAGCAAATTTTGCAGGTAGGAATAAATTTTAATGAGCCTGGATTAGAAAATGAAATAATTTTCCAAGCATCAGAAAATACAAACCTAGAAATGACAGTTGCTTCTTCTATGATTAAGGAATTAGCTCCTTTAGTACTTTGTTTACGCTACCTAGCCGAACCAGATGATTTACTGATTATTGATGAGCCTGAAATGAATTTACATCCATCAGCACAAGTAGCAATTACCGAATTTTTGGCAATGTTAGTTCATGCAGGTTTGAATATATTAATTACAACACATAGTCCTTATATTGTGGATCATCTTACTAATTTAATGAGAGCAGCTAAATATGAAAATCAAGAGGCTATAAAAGAACGATTTTATTTAGAGCGAACGGAAGCATTTATTCCTCAAGATAAAGTTTCTGTATATTTATTTGAAGATCGTACAGCCAAGAATATTTTAAATGAAGAAGGATATATAGACTGGAGAACATTTGGTGATATATCGGATGACATTTCTCATATTTTCCCATAATCACCCTTAAATTTAGGAGTGATTTGATAATGCCTTTTAACACATTATTATTATCAGGTTGTTTACTATCAGGAAAAACTAGTTATAAAGAAGAGGGGGTAGAGATAAATTTACAACCAAGCAGTGGTGAAACGGTTCTATTTTTCTTAATAGATACTCAATCGAATCCTAATTGTAATTTGTGCAATTTATTAGGCTTAAATAAGCAAGGAATGAAAATTTGTGATTTAATTGTGTTTTATGCCAAGGATAATGAAAAGATTATTTGCTTCGTGGAATTAAAAGGTAGTAATATAAAAACTGCAAAAGAGCAGGTTATTAACACATACACTCATTTTGATCAATACTTAAGAAAATGTGGTTTATTAGATAGTTATACTGCAAAAGCTTATATTAAAACTAACAGTTCTGTACCACAAGAAATTAATAAATATCAACAAGAGCTTCGAGAAAAATTTGGCGAAGGTAATTATCAAATTAGTAGAGACCCAAATTTAGGAAATTTTATTCGAGGTGCAAGGTATCAACCCAAAGGTAAAGGAAAAGGAAATAGGAATAGATAGTTAATAATAAGTTATGCTACCCTATTATCTTTCAATACAGGTCAGTTAAAAAGATTTTATGTTGAGGTGGGCAAAGAAAGCAGAGGGAGAGAAAAAAGGCTTATCTAAACTGTATTGTATTGTATTATCTTTCCTCGTTAACATAGTACTATTCATTATTTATAATGGTTCTTTATATAAACTAAAAGTAAAAGTTTATTATCAATTCCTACCAGGTGTTTTATACTTTCCTAGTTGGGCGAAGCGAATTTCAATACGTCGGCGTTTGGGATTATCGCTTCTGTCTGGTGGCGCAAAACCTTGATCATCTGGTAACAGCAATTGTGCCGCAGAATAGGCTCTAAACTTTAGTCGTTTGAAAAGACCAGATTTTCTTTGACGTTGCACATTTTGCAGTTCTTTCACTACTGCTAAGGCTCGCATTAAACCCAAATCAGCATTAGAACCTGGGCAAAGAATAGACACATCTTTATTACGAGTAGCGACTTCTTCTAATTTGGTATCTAAATTACCGCCGTTGCGATCGCTACAATTTAAAGAACCTACTTCTTCCCCATCTGTATGCCCAATTACTTCAATAACATCTACTTTTTTATTACTATTTTCAATTTGTTTAATATTATTTTCAATTTCTTTTAAAATTATGCCATTGTGATTAATATCTTTTTTCAAATTCTTTGGTAAAACTGCACTACCTGAAGGAAATTCATATTTTGATGCTGGTAGTTCTATGATTGTCGGTTTCTCATCATCACCAGTTGATATTCGAGAATCATTTATACTCTTTGAGTTTCTTGCTATCACTAATAATAATAGCAAGGTAATTATCATAAAAGCATTAGACATCAAGTCTGTAAAAGAAGTCCAGATACTGAAGGTGTCATTTATCGGTAAACTTCTTGTTCTTCTCCGCATATTTAAATTTCTCCATTGAGGCTAGAATCTAGATTTCTGTAATTGTGCTAATGCAGCTAATAAATCAGAAAAATTATTTTGGATTTGCCTCATGGTTTGAGCGTTTTTATCGATACTCTCGGCTACATTCTGCAATTGATTAATTTGACTACCTAATAGCGATGCATTTTGATTCAATACTGATACTACTTGCCCGATATTAGTATTAGAAGATTGTGTAGTATTTTCAATAACTCCAAGTAAATTCTGCAATCTATTATTGTGGTTACCTACTTGTCCTGTGTGCTGCGTTAAGGATGCTGTCACCTGGGATATATTATTATTGAAAGTTTGGCTAGTTGCTGATAATGTATTCGCATTTTGCACCAGGCGATCGCTCACATGATTTAGGCTTTGTTGATTAGTTTGAATCAAGCTTTGGGTTTGTGTAGAGTTATTTACCAAAGCATTACCAATATCTGCCAATTTATCTGCATAAATTTGTAATGTATCTATGGCATTGTCGAAAGATTTTGTCGAATCATGCAGAGAGGATGTGATATCAGAAAAAGTTGTAGTTAATCTTGCTAAGTTGTTAGTCGCATTAGTTAAAACATTAGCGCCTGTTTGCATCGATTGCGAAGATTGATTCGCTACAATCTGAAAATTATTCGCAGATGTATTGAGTGTGTTAGAAGCTGCTGTGACAGCATTTTGAAAATCTTGAGTATTTTTTGGTAGTGTTGTCACAAATCCACTCAAGCTTTTTGCATAATTGTCTATAGTTTTAATGAGTACATCTATCTGTTCTGCGACAGTTGGCTGGTTTTGAGAGATAAAATAATCATTATCAAGAAAATCTTCCAGAGAAATCAGCAATTTATCTTTCTCTAAATCTAAATCATAGGTGGGATGAAACTTCGTCAGGAAGACACTTCCAGCTAAAGCAGCTAGGCTACTAACGAATGCGATCGCCATTGAACCAATAATATCTGGTAAGGCTTTTTGTAATTGCAATTCACCACCAGTATTTCTACTAATTAAGAATAAATTCATGGTAATACCCACGAATGTCCCCAATAAGCCAAGTGCTAAAAGAGAGTTGGGAAGTAATTGATAAGCGCGTTTATGTCGTTCCCAAATTTTTAATTCTTGATTTTCGCTGCATCTTTTTTCAATTAAAGCGATTTTATTAATTCTCTCGTATTGATTTCTGCTAATACCTTGAACTTTCTGGACAAGTTCAGACCGAAGTTTTTGTTCGATTATACCTACTTGTTGAAGTAAAGCATTTTTCAGACGAATCCCATCAATAGTAGATTTGACAGTTAATCCTAAAAAGGCTAACACTATTAAAAAAGGAAACCAAGGAATAAACGATGGCGTAATTAAATAAAGTAATAGCAATACAAAACAAATTATAAATACACCATAGCGCAGTGATAATTGCTTCATAATTCCACAAATTCAATAATTGATTAATCAATGAAAAATATGTAATAAAACTTCTAGGTGTGTCCAAAGGATCATATCATATTGGTTGTAGTATAAAATATGTTACATACTTCGCTCAATCTAGTTTCCTAGCTTTGACGTAGAAGATTGAATATAAATTGACAAAGATTGCTTGGATAATCTCTGCAACAGTGGTGTCACATGAGTACAGGTATATCAAAAATTCTCGGCGGACGTTACGAAATAGTTGCATTGCTGGGAGAAGGTGGTTTTAGTAGAACTTATCTAGCTAATGACTTGTTACAGTCTGGAATTCAGTATGCAGTCAAGCATTTTACCTTCTCTAGCAGTAATCAAAATGAGGTGGTTACAGCCAAGCAACTATTCCAACGTGAAGTCACAATTCTCAAAAATTTAAATGGACATCCGCAGATTCCCAAGTTTTATGAATACTTGGAAGAAAATCAAGAGTTTTACTTGATTCAACAGTATATTCAAGGAAATACTTTAAGTAAAGAAATCAAATCTCGCCAAAAGCTAGAAGAGCCTGAAGTTATCAAAATATTAGATAAATTAATAAATATTCTTTTATTTGTGCATAGCAATAATATTATCCATCGGGATATTAAACCAGAGAATATTATTGTGGATGATAATGATAATTTATTTTTAATTGACTTCGGAGCAGTCAAAGAAATTATTGTCAAAAATACGAGGTTGCAAAAACCAGGAACACAAATTTATACTCAAGGTTATTCTCCCGTAGAGCAAATGCGCGGATATCCGCAATTCAACAGTGATATTTACGCACTAGGAATGACTTTAATTGAGGCAATTACAGGTTTAGAACCTCAAGCTTTAACAATAGATAGTTTAGGAGAAGTTGTCTGGCGAGATAAAGCAGATGTGAGTAATTGGCTCGCAAGTATTTTGTCTAAAATGGTTAGTTATGAATCTAGTACAAGATATCAATCAGTTGCAGAACTAAGACAAGATTTCAATGCAAATATATCTGCCACAAAGTTGTTAAACACTAAAATGATGGCAACATCTTTCAATCCATATCCCACTAGTGGCAACTCAATAACTAATGTAGCCCCTTATATAATACTAAGCTTATTATCGATAATGGCTATTCTTTATGCTGCTGGTTTATTACCAGAAAAAAGAAATAATGCTCCGAAAAATCAACAGTCTTTATTGCCAGAAAGAGCTTTAATTGTGGATGTTTAATCAGAAGCGATCGCACATCTTAATCCTCTCAATTACATCATGCTATTATTACTAATAACTACCTTGTAGATATAAAACTATGGCTAATATAAATCTGCTCAATATACCAGATGATTTATATGAGAAATTGCAAGAGTTAGCTCAAGCTGAACATAGTTCTATTGATGCTCAAGTGATTACAATCTTGCAGAATGCATTGGCAAAAAAGGCACAGCCAACAGAAGAAGAAAGGCGAAAGAATGTCCCAAAACTTTTAGAGGAAAGTCGTAATCGCCGACGGTTAAATCCAGCAGACTTTGGATTACCTGATAGTACTGAACTGATTCGAGAAGACCGCGACAGATGACCAATTCTCTCAGATGCGTGGTAGATACCAGTGTGTGCATCAAGTATTTTATAGCTGACCCACTAACTGCGAAAGTTAATCAACTCTTTAGCCATCTTGCTAATCCACAGACTGAAATTTATGTACCAGACCTGTTTTACATCGAGTGTGCTAACGTTTTCTGGAAATACGTCCGTGCAAGAATCTACACTGCTGCTGAAATACAGGCAGATTTAGCTACTCTCAAAGCCTTTCCCTTGCGTGTTTTCTCTACAGCCGATTTGATGGCAGATGCAGTTAATATTGCCTTAAATTATGGCATTTCTGCCTACGATGCTTCTTATGTTGCGCTTTCACAGCAGGTAGATGCGACTTTGTTGACTCTGGACAATAAGCTGGTGAAAGCATTAAGCGCTTCATCTTTCGATGTTTCGTTTTTTAATGACTTTGAAGTACCACCGTTAGTTTAAAATAACAGCGCGCCTTTGTTCATATCAGCGATTCATGCCAGGTTTTAGCAATAAAAATTTGTCTTTCCCATGACGGCAGTTGCTACAACGCGGGGAACCCGCGCAACGCACTGCCTCCCCTATGCCCTATGCCCCATGCCCATCTCCAAACTAGTATAATTATTCCTGCACAACTTCAACCAATTCCTCAATCATTACATCAAAAGTTCGTGCTAACTTCTGAATCGCGGTAAAATCTACAGTTGCAAGTCCAGGCGATCGCGCATAGGTTCTGAGAGTACTATAAACCACACCAGAACGGTCAGATACCTCTTTCAGCGTCCAGCCCTTCTCCGCAGCAAATTCTCGAATCTTTAGCCTAACCATTCCCATAATTTGCTTGACAAATGACTTATATGAGTCGTTTAATAATTATATCCTAAATAATAACGATCGCCCTCTGGACTGGAAAACTAAAGGGCGATCGCATTATCTACAACTACACATTCCATCAAATTTAAGAATCTTCTCTGTTGATAAGAATCATCTGTTTGACGAGAATCATCTTTTTTGAAGGGAATCATCTTTTCTGACGGGAATTATCTTTTATGCTATCATCACTCAAGCCGAAAGTGCTTGTCATCCGTGAATCAAAAATTGTTCACAAATCAGCAATTGTTCACCCGTTGGCGCGATTTGTTACAGAAGAAGCAATTTGCTTAATATTCCAAATTAGCATTGAAGATATATATACTGTGGAATGCTGGCGCTACATGGTTTACGTCCACGGTAAAGGCTTGAGTAAATTTGTTAGTTACGCTGATTTTCCGCCAATCTTGGGTGTAAAACCATCTACCCAAAGCGACTTTATCAAATGGCGTAGACGCTGGCGCAAGCAACATGAACCACATCACCACAAACAAGCACCCCAGTGGTGGGCAAAATTTTTCATCGATGAATTCTGCCAAGCTCACTCAGAAGCTATGTTAAATAATTGGGTAGAACTAATTGAGTTGATTCAATTTGCTTTTAATCAAGAAAAGTTAGAGTTGCTCAGAAATAGATATCGTCAGGAAAAATTTCTTTTGAGCGGAGAAGTTTTAGCAGATTAGTGAAGGTTTAAAGGAAATAACCATGATAGATGAAACAGTTCTGGAGCATCGTTTGTTAAACCTTGAGCAAGCAGTCTCCGATCTCCAACGCAAGGTGGAAGCTCAACCCTCAGAAAACTGGTTAGAAAAACTCATCGGCTCAATTCCTGATGAGGAAGCTTTTCTGAAAGCTTTGGAATATGGACGTGCTTTTCGTCAGGCTGATAAGCCTAATGATGAGGATGAAGAGTAATTGTGAAATATTTGCTCGATACCGACCACATCAGTTTTTTACAGAGACGTTCAGGTTCAGAGTTTACTCGTTTGATAGAGCGAATGGGACAACATTCCTCTGCCGACTTTGCCTTATCGATCATTAGTTTTCATGAGCAGGTGCTTGGTGCTCATAACTTCATTAATCGTGCTCAGACGAATGCTGACATGATCCGTGGATATGCTTTGCTGTTGGCAACTCTTCAAGGGTTTGCAACGGCTCCCATCTTACCCTTTGATGCAGGGGCGATCGCAGTCTTTGATGCGTTACGAGGGCAAAGGGTTCGTGTATCCACAATGGATTTAAGAATTGCAGCGATCGCCATATCTCGTAATTTGGTTTTATTAACTCGAAATGCTCGTGACTTTGGTAAGGTTCCTGGTTTAATGATGGAAGATTGGACGATTTAGAACCATCAAGCTAAAAATCAGTGGAGCCGATTTTTTCTGGTTAATACAAAGACGCTTTCTTATCGCAAACGGAATGAGAAAAGAAAGCGTCTCATCAGTGAAAATTAATTGGTAATTAATCAAAGCTGCTATTCAGCAGCTTTTTGATTAGCACGATTAGCACGCGCCTCAGCCGAAGCCATAACTTCATCCATATTTTCTAAAAATTCACCAGGGAAATTCTCTAAAACTCTGGTAGAAAGTGCAACCCGGCCTTTACCTTCATCTAAGTCAATAATCACAGCTTTGATTGGCTGACCAATTTGAAATACTTTATCTAGAGACTCAATAAATTTTTGGCTGACTTGCTTGATATGCAATAAAGCACTGACACCATCTAAATCTATAAAGACACCAAAAGGTTTAATACCAGTAACTTTACCTTCCACTAATTGACCGATTTCTAACAAGCTAAAGTTGCTAGAACGACTCGCCAAACGTTGAGAAAGAATTAGCTTTTTGTTATTGCGGTCTACTTCTAAAAAACCAGCAGTGAGAGTTTGACCTTTAAGCGCTTCTAAATTATCACGCTCAATCAGGTGCGATCGCGGAATGAAACCTCTCAAAGATTGAAGATCAACGGTGACACCACCTTTATTTACCCCTGTCACCCGCACTGGTACTGTTTGGGAATTTTCTTGCATTTGCGCTAGCCGTTCCCAAATATGCTGAATTTCTAATTGTTTTCGCGAAAGAGTAACTTGGCCTTCTGCATCCTGCTCGCGGATAATCAAAAACTCCAATTCCTCTTGCATGGGTAGCACTTCCGATAAATCGGTAACTGCTCTCAAAGAAGCCTCATCACGGGGGATAAACGCTGACGATTTGCCACCAATATCAACATAAGCCCCATCATGGTCAAGTTGGAAAACTTTGCCATGTACTACTTGTCCCTTTTGAAACTGGTAGTCGTGTTTTTCTAGTGCTTTGGCAAAATCGTCCATTGTAAATGACGAATTGGCTGTTTGAGAACGTTTCGCTTCGGAATTCATGACTTTTGCAGATAATATTGTTATTTGCGCTGATGCTACTGGAGTTTTCAGAAGATTGCTTGTCTTCTATCTCCTTTTTCTCGTTAAGATTAACATTTGTCATTTGTCATTTGTAATACCAAGGACAAATGACAAATAACTAAAAACACCTCGACGAAAAAGTAGGCAACGGCTACATAGGTTTTATGCCAGTTGACCAAAGAGTTGTTTCACCTGCTCCCAAGCATCGGCTGCAACTTTAGGATTATAGCTGGCGCGACGGTCGCAGAAAAATCCGTGGTCAGCTCCATCGTAGCGAAACACGCGGTGCGGAATGTTGTATTTTTCTAACGTTGCTTCTATCTCATCTACCTGTTCGGCAGGAATGCTGGCATCTTCCATGCCAAATAAGGTGTAAATTGTACCTTTAATTTCACTGGTACGAGTAAAGGTTGGTTGTCCGCCGCCGGGTGTGCGGGTTGTAATTCCTGCGCCATAAAAGGAAGCTGTAGCTTTAATATCTGGAAGAGTAGCAGCCAGGTATGCTACGTGACCACCAAAGCAGAAGCCTGTACAGCCGAAGCTATCTTTTTTGACATTGGGAAGGGTTTTTAGATAATCAATTGTGGCTTGAATATCGCTCAATAATTCAGAAGCTGTGGTCTGCATTGCATAGCCACGGCCAATTTCAATATCTTCGGGAGTATAGCCAGTTTCAAAACCTGGTGCTTGGCGTTGAAAAAGTGCCGGTGCGATCGCAACATAACCTAGTTTTGCAATCCGTTCGGTAACATCGCGAATGTGGACATTGACACCAAAAATCTCTTGCAACACCACAATTGCTGGGTAAGAGCCTGATTCTTTTGGCTGTGCCAAGTAAGCTACTATTGAAAGATTATCTTGCGAAATTTGAACCGTTGTGGTGTCGATTGCTCGCTCTGTCATAATAGTTTTTACCAGGGTTGCGTAATTATTTGATATAACTATGCCAGTATCTCAAAGCTTTCTACCATCAAATTATCAATTAACAACAGTGAACAGATTAGAAATTTCTCTCGGAAAAATTTTATGTATAAATAAATTATTTAAAAGGTAGCAAATGCAGCTGGTTATATATCGCTACTAGCACTTAGGAGGTTTGGTGATGATTCAATTCCGCATTCAGCCAGACAGTGAAATTCCCGCCTCAACCCAGCTGTTTAATCAAATCCGGTTTGCGATCGCTTCCCGGCAATATCCACCTGGGTACAAATTGCCGAGTACAAGGGCACTGGCAATGCAGACGGGGTTACACCGTAATACAATTAGCAAGGTTTATCGTCAGTTAGAAGAAGACGGATTTGTCGAAAGTCTCGCAGGTTCGGGGATTTATGTCCGCGCCCAAGGCCATGAGGGTGGTAGCAGAATGCAATCGCCCATTCTCAAGCAACATCCCGAAGCAGACAAAGTAGTCCAGCAAGCACTTGATGAGCTTCTTTCTCAAGGATGTACCCTCTCGCAAGCGCGGGAACTATTTTTAGCAGAAATTGATTGGCGGTTGCGTTGCAGCGCTCAGGTGTTAGTAGCAGTTCCTACCTATGACATCGGTGCTGGGGAGTTGATGGTTTATGAATTAGAAAAAGCCCTGCAAATACCAATTCAATTGATACCAATGGAAGAATTAGCATCTGTGCTAGATAAAACTTCTTCCGCCACAGTTGTGACTAGTCGGTATTTTATTGGCGAGGTAGAAGACATCGCTTCTCCAAAAGCTGTAAGGGTGATTCCTCTAGATATCTACGACTATTCTAAAGAACTTAATTTGTTGAAAACCTTGCCCAAAGAAAACTGTGTGGGCATAGTCAGCTTAAGTTCTGGGATTGCGCGCGCCGCCGAAGTGATTCTCCACGGACTCCGGGGAGATGAACTACTGGTAATGACAACCCAACCAAAAGACGCGTACAAACTTCAGGCGATCGTCAAGCGAGCCGAGGTAATTATCAGCGATCAAGCAAGTTATGCAGCAGTGCAAGCTGCTGTACAAGCGGCGGTAGAAGACATCATTCGTCCGCCCAAGTTGATTAAGGTTGATAATTATATTGGTACTAATTCCATCAATTTATTGAAACGAGAATTAGGTTTGGGTTAATTCTTAATTTTGTGTCTCGATGTTGGGAGTTTTTGCTCACGCAGAGGCGCAAAGAAGAGGAAAGCGATCGCTATGACTATAGTTACTAAAAAACTAACTTTTGCAGAGTATCTCAAATATAACGATGGCACGGATACCCAATACGAACTAGTTGATGGAGAATTAATCCCCATGAGTCTTGGTACTGGAAAGCATGGCGGAATTGCCAAGTTTTTAGAGCGAACCTTCGATGACGAAAGTGCCAAAATGGGGAAAAATTGGACAGCACAAAAGTTTGCCATTGGGATTCGTTCGCCACGTGGCGGACGCTGGGACACCTCACGAATTCCAGATGTGGTGGTTTTAACAACAGAACAGTGGGAAGCACTCTTCAACCGAGAAGCGCTCATCGAACTCAACGAACCGCCACCGATACTTGTTGTGGAAGTCGTTAGCGAATCTACTCAAACCACAGATTACCGTAGTAAGCGCTCCGAGTATGCTGTTCTGGGAATTTCTGAATACTGGATTGTTGATCCAATTCAAGAGGTAGTAACTGTGTGTACTTTAGTAGAAGGCTTTTATGATGCGATCGCATTCCGCAACCAAGAACGCCTCATCTCTCCCATTTTCCCAGACTTAGATTTAAGTGCTGAACAAGTTTTGGCTGGGCGAAATTAATATTGTCATAATTAAATTATCAAGTATTTGGATCTGTGGCGATGGCTTCACCATTTCCAGGGATGAACCCCTATTTAGAAAATCCGCTATTTTGGCCAGAAGTTCACAATTTGCTCATAGCGGCTATTTTCCGGAAATTGAATCCGCAATTGCGCCCTAAATATAAAGTAGCTATTGAAAAGCGAGTATATCAAACCATTGATGAGGATTCTCTACTAGTTGGTGTTGCTGATGTCGCAGTGCAAAATACGCAACAAAAATTATCACCAGAACCAGCTAATATCGCTGTTGCTTCGCCATCAGTTGCAGCCGTGACAGTTGATGTGACTATGCCGGAAACTGTCAGAGAAACTTACTTAGAAGTACGAGATATTGCGACACAAGAAGTTGTCACTACAATTGAAATTCTCTCTCCAAAAAACAAACGTCCAGGAGAAGGACGGAATGCATATACAAAAAAGCGGTTACAAATTTTAGGGAGTTATACCAATTTAGTAGAAATTGATTTGTTGCGAGATGGTAAGCCAATACAGCAACTACAAAATAACCTACAAACTGACTATAGAATTTTGGTCAGCCGCGCTAGCAAACGTCCTAAAGCTGATTTATACGCATTTAATTTACCCAATCCTATACCTGCTTTTCTCTTACCTTTACGTGAAAGCGATACAGAACCATTATTAGATATCCAAACATTAATTTGTGAACTCTACGATGAAGGTAACTATGATTTAGTGATTGACTATAATCAAGAACCTGTACCTGCGGTGTCAGCAGAAAATTTAGTTTGGTTAGATACGGTTTTAAAAAAGCAGGAATTGAGAAATTGAGAATAATTTAAATTTTATTTCTCAACCAAACTTACAGCAATTTTAAGTTGAATAAATTATATTTCAATCCCTAATAAGGATTAAGAGGCTACTTATAAAGTAAATATTAAGTAGGGTGTGTTACGGCTGTGCAAGGATTTCGGAACTTAAGAGAGTAATAATTAGCCGTAACGCACCATCTTTCTCGATGCGTTACCCTATCGCTAACGCATCCTACTGGACTGACACAGCTAATTTGATGCAATAGCAAAAATTCATCGGCGTTTATCGGCGTTTATCTGCGGTTAATTTAATCAAATCTAATGCCTCATTGTAGGCGTGTCAGTCCACTACAATTTAAGGTTTACTGTTTGTCGTATCAGCATTTATGCCAGTTCTGATGTCGTTTCAATCCCTAATAGGGATTAAGTGAAATTTCAACTGGCATGTACCATTAAGAATATCTGTGTAAAGTCGGTTTCAATCCCTAATAGGGATTAAGTGAAATTTCAACGCCACAGTACAAAATCAAGGCATAGGTTTCGGGATGTTTCAATCCCTAATAGGGATTAAGTGAAATTTCAACGGTGGTTTGTTTCGGAACCAGAAGGTGAGCGCTTCTGGTTTCAATCCCTAATAGGGATTAAGTGAAATTTCAACATGGTATCAATGAAATCGAAGCGATCGCCCAGCAGTTTCAATCCCTAATAGGGATTAAGTGAAATTTCAACAACGCTCTGTCCACTGCAAGTCGAAGTCATCCAGGTTTCAATCCCTAATAGGGATTAAGTGAAATTTCAACCTTTTCAAAATTAGTCTAATTTAGGCAACAAAAAAGTTTCAATCCCTAATAGGGATTAAGTGAAATTTCAACCTGTAAAGAATGGCTACTATACATCCCACCACAAAGTTTCAATCCCTAATAGGGATTAAGTGAAATTTCAACTTTTTTTGATGGTAGTTCTGCTTTAACTTGTCCATCGTTTCAATCCCTAATAGGGATTAAGTGAAATTTCAACTACAACAGGCTAAGAAGTGATTATAAAAACATTAGTTTCAATCCCTAATAGGGATTAAGTGAAATTTCAACTTATGAATACATGTATTTTACTTTTTGAAATTAGTTTCAATCCCTAATAGGGATTAAGTGAAATTTCAACCTCTGTCCCTGAGTACGTGTGGCTCTGGTGCTATGTTTCAATCCCTAATAGGGATTAAGTGAAATTTCAACGTACAATTCTGATTGAATATTTGGAACAATGCGTTTCAATCCCTAATAGGGATTAAGTGAAATTTCAACCTAATAGCCTTGCTTACTATAGTGCCATACTTGTTTCAATCCCTAATAGGGATTAAGTGAAATTTCAACAGCGGAAGCCTGAAAGTCAAGCAATATAAGGTTTTCAAGGTTCTGGTGCGCGGATAGGTCAATCATAACATAGGCAATAGAGAAAAAGCAAAACCAAAATCGCTGAAAGCCAGTCTGCGTAAGGAGCGCGGATGATAGAACAGCAATTAATCTTTGAAATTCTTACATATAAGGAGTTTCAGCGATTTATATATAAATGCCGTTTTCAACACCTACCCATCCGCGCATTCTGCAACCAAAATCGTCGGATTGGACATCAACTTTAATCAACTTTTGTGGGAATTTGCAAAAACTCCCGCACTCGCTGTAGGTAAGTTGGAGCATCTTCTAACATAGGAAAATGTGCTGTGTCAGGAATCAACGCAAATTCAACTTTGTTATTCATTGTGGCTGCTTGTCGCCCCATCTCAGCAGGAATAATCTTGTCATACTCTCCAGCTACCAACAGTGTTGGCACTATGAGCTTGGCAAATTCCTGCGGCATAACTTCCGATTGTGCTTTACTTACTGAAGTAAAAATTGTTCCTAGTGCAGCATTATAATCAGCTTCTAGAAAATCTTGCAGGAAAGCTTGACGTTCAGCTTTTGGTATAGGGCGATGCAGAAACCTCGCCATAAACATCTGGTCAACAAATGGTATTTTACTTAACCACTTGGGACGAAATTTGACTACGTAACCACCAAATTTATGAAAAGCAGCAAAGGCTTTTTCGTCGTACTCAAAAATACCGCTACAAGTCAAAATTCCCTGTTCGACTTTTTGGGGATAGCGGTTAAAAAACAAAACGGCAATGGATGCGCCCATTGAGTGAGCATTAATATAGACACGCTGCAGCTGCAATTTATCTAGCAGTGTTGCTAAGTCATCAGCGTATTCTTCTAATTCATAGGTTAATTCTTCAATTGCTGCTGCTGTTGCTTCCAAAGATTTGGATTCTGCAACCGATTCGCCAACTTCAGCTATGGTTGGTTTACCACCAGAACGCCCAAAGCCGCGTAAATCGTAGAGTAAACAATCAAATTGGTCTAGTAACGCATTAGCAGTACTTTGCCAATACCTAGCCGAACCAGCCCAACCGTGGATGAAAACCATCACTGGCTTAACCAAGGAATCTGATGGTTTTTTCACCCACTCATAGTAATGCTCAATACCACGAACATTAATGTAAGGCATTTGTCATTTGTCCTTTGTCATCTGTCCTTGTTCTTTATTATTGATTATCTTGTTGGACTAATGACTTTTGAACGCCAGTTCACTCAACGGAGGGAACCTCCGCATGTGACTGGCTCCTCTTGACTACTAAGCTGATTCTGGTTTAGGAAGGGAAGAGGGATGTACTAAGAGTTCAGCGGTGGAACGCTTCTCAACCATTTCCCTAGTGACTGTACAGCGAGTTACGTCTTTGCGGGATGGTAACTCGTACATCACATCTAACATTAATTCTTCCACAATACCCCGTAATGCTCTGGCTCCAGTTTTGCGGCGGTAGGCTTCTTGAGCGATCGCTCGCAAGGCTTCTGGTTTAAAGTCTAATTGGACGTTATCCATCTTCAGCAGTTTTTGGTACTGCTTGACTAAAGCACTGCGTGGTTGGGTGAGAATCGCCATTAAAGCTTCTTCATCTAGCGGATCTACCACTGCTACCATTGGTATCCGCCCAATGAATTCGGGAATCATGCCAAATTTCACCAAATCATCGGGTTCTAGGTAGCGCAGAGTATCTGCTGCTCGTTTTTCCTTCGATTGTCCTTCACCTGGCTGCACAAAGCCTATTGACTTTTTACCCACTCGTTGATCCACAACCTTCTCTAAACCAACGAAGGCTCCACCACAAATAAACAGGATATTGCTGGTATCAATTTGGATACAATCTTGATAGGGATGCTTCCTTCCGCCTTGGGGTGGTACATTAGCGATCGTCCCTTCCAACATTTTCAGCAAAGCTTGCTGTACGCCTTCACCAGAGACATCGCGTGTAATTGAGGGGTTCTCACTCTTGCGAGCAATTTTGTCAATTTCATCGATGTAGATAATTCCCCGTTGCGCTTCCTCCACATCTAAATCTGCCACTTGCAAGAGTCGCAGCAAGATATTTTCCACATCTTCGCCCACATACCCGGCTTCTGTCAGCGTTGTGGCATCAGCTACTGCAAAGGGGACATCCAGAATTTTCGCTAGGGTTTGTGCTAAGAGAGTTTTGCCACAGCCAGTAGGGCCAATGAGCAGAATGTTAGACTTTTGCAGTTCTACGGCATCTTCTCCGCCACCTTTACCACTGGCTTTAGACTGAACTATTGCCAACCGTTTATAGTGATTGTAGACCGCTACTGACAATACTTTTTTAGCTTCGTCTTGACCAATGACGTGCTCGTCTAGATACTTTTTAATTTCTCTAGGTTTGGGTATTTGGTTAAACGAAAGACTGGAAGAGCGGGTACGGCGTTTTTGAGGCGGCTCCGACTTTGGTGTTGGTTGGGAAGCTGCTGCACCATTTGTGTCGAGTAATTCCTCATCAAGGATTTCATTACACAAGTCAACGCATTCATCGCAGATGTAGACTCCCGGCCCTGCGATTAGTTTACGCACCTGCTCTTGAGACTTGCCACAAAACGAACATTTTAAATGGGAGTCGTACTTAGACATACCAGCCTCTTATTTCAGAATGGTGACGTTTTCCCCTGGTGTGGGAAGATTTTGCCGAGAAATGACTTGGTCAATTAAACCGTAGTTCTTCGCCTCTTCTGCCGACATGAAAAAGTCGCGTTCCGTATCTGCTTCAATTCTTTCTAAGGGTTGACCAGTATGCTGGGCCATTAACTGATTCAATTTACCTTTAATGTAAAGAATTTCTCTAGCTTGAATTTCGATGTCAATAGCTTGCCCTTGAGCGCCACCAAGTGGTTGGTGAATCATAATTCGGGAATCAGGTAGAGACATGCGTTTACCCGCAGTCCCTGCTGTTAACAAGAATGCCCCCATGCTCGCGGCTAGCCCAAAACAGATGGTAACTACATCGGGACGAATTTGCTGTATTGTATCATAGATTGCCATCCCTGCGTAGACGGAGCCGCCGGGAGAGTTAATGTACAGTTGAATGTCCTTTTCTGAGTCTTCGGCATCCAAGAATAATAGTTGGGCAACTATGGAATTGGCAACAGCATCGTCTATGGGTGTTCCCAAAAAGATAATCCGCTCTCGCAGTAGGCGGGAGTAGATGTCAAATGCCCTTTCTCCCATACCAGATTGTTCTACCACCATCGGCACAATGTTGCTGATGCCGTTGAGGTGGGAGCTAATATTCATCTGGCTTAAGCTGCTGATTGGGTAATTTCCCGACTGCGATACAAGCATAAAAAAACATTTGACAAGTAAGTGGGACAAATTTAAAGCAGCATAGACTGCTTCTTTAACTAATTTAGATTTTTATTTGAGCTATGTGTTTACCATTATGCCTCATCTAAATTTTTCTCGTGTACCCCAGTATCCCGCCTAGATAGTAGCAGATGTAGTTAGTGATTTCTTTAACATTTGTTAACCATTTTGGCGGGAAATTGGGGATGGGGCATGGGGCATGGGGCATGGGGCATGGGTAATGGGTAATGGGTAATGGGTAATTGGTAATTGGTCATGGGTAATGGGTAATTGGTTTTGGTTATTTCCCCCTCATCTCCCTCATCTCCCTCATCTCCCTTATCCCTAGTCCCCAGTCCCCAGTCCCCTATTCCCCTTCAACAGTTTCTGCGACAACTTCCACTGTGGCGGATTCTGCTTCCGGCTCGGCTGATGTGGCTTCTTCTTCGGCTGGGGTACTTAAAGAGCCTTCGAGGACGAGTTCCACTGATGAGTTTTCTAGCAGCCAATCGATGATTTTTTCGGTTGTGAGTTCATTTTCCACAACTGAGCGCAGTCTGTCTGCGTCTACATCTTCGTCTGGATATTCCTGTAACAACTCTGTGACTCTAGCTTTAATTTCATCTTCTGTCACCTGGATGGATTCGCGTTTACTCACTTCCCGTAAAGCGAGGGAGCGTTTGAGGCGTTCAATGGCTTCATCACGCGATCGCGCCCGTAATTGCGGAATAATATCTTGGGTAAATAACTTTCTCACATCCAACCCTTGCTGCGACAGCCGGATTGCTGTTTGTGTAAGCATCGCATCAACTTCCTGCTCGATTAATGTCGTTGGTAGATCGATTTCTACATGCTTGAGCAGTTCTGCTAACAAGGCTTCTTGCTTGTTGGTTTTGGTTTTCTGTTCGGCTTCTTTTTGATAGCGCTCTTCTAAGGAAGCCCGCAATTCTGCTAAGGTTTCAAAGTCGCTGACTTCTTGGGCAAAATCGTCATCCAACTCAGGTAGTTCTTTTTCCTTGAGTTCATTGAGCGTGACTGTAAATACAGCTGGTTTGCCTGCTAACTCTTCATTAGCATAAGGATCTGGGAACTGGGCCGAAATTTCCTTGGTTTCTCCAGGATTCATGCCCACGATACCCGAGATAAATCCGGGAATAAATTTATCTTCGTATAGTTCGACTTGAAAATCAGTCGCCTCTCCTCCGGGAATTGGCGTGGGTTCTGCGGATTCGTCTTCACCCTCAGCTTTCGCTAATACGCCTTTAAAATCAACAACTGCAACATCGCCAATTTGGGCAGCACGTCCTTCTACGGGAATCAATGTTCCCATTTGTTGACGTTCTTGATCTAGCGCTTCATCAACCCGTGCTGGATCGTACTTGATTTCTTCGGCTTTCGCTTGTAATCCTGTGTACTGTGCTATGTTAATTTCCGGCTCCACATCGACAGCCGCAGAAAAGGTCAGAGGTTTACCTGGTTCATAATTATTAATCAATTCGTCAAACGATGAGCGCAACTGTGGTTGCCCAATCGCCGGAATTTCTTCTTGTTTAACAGCTTTTTCTATGCCATCTTGTATGAGTTCTTCCAGGGCTGCTGCCTTAATGCGTGTAGTGCCAAGGCGCTGTAGCAATATCTGCCGAGGCACTTTGCCTTTGCGAAACCCAGGAATATTGGCAGTACTAGCTAGGTTTTTAATTACCTGTTCGTAAGTTTGTTTGGTAATCTCTGGTGTAATCTCTATTTCTAGTCCAATTTGGCTGGCGGGAAGTTTTTCCTGGGTGACTTTCATGCTTCGTCTCTGTTTTCTGGTATTGGTGACTCCGAGTACAGACAAGATGCGATCGTTCGCTTCTGTAGGTGGATGTCTCTTAGCTGGAATGGCAAATGCCCACAAGGCATCATGAGAATCCAAAAATGGATAAGTGCCTGGCAGCAGAGATCCAGTTTACTGCTAATGGCAAAATCCTGAACACTTTAGCGCAATAAGTTTACTCTTTGTACATCTAAATGTGATGACAATGAGGGTTCTAGCTCTGTCGCCATCTGTGTTGCATCATCAAACACTTACTCAATGCCCTAAAATTAGGGGTTTCGCACTCTGGATCTAGGCAAGGAAGTGGATTTATGATTCAGGGGGCTAACACCGTGATATCCTGGTTTTCAAGTAGAATTTGATTTCCAGGTGGGATGGATTAGGACTGACTGCATTGCCGCATAGCTCAGTTTGTAGTGGTTCGTGGTTTTCTTTCACTTGGATCATAGTACATCTATAATTCTGTGCAGCCCAGATAAATAAGCAAAATTATTGACTGAACTGGAAAACTATTAAACTTCAACTATGGCTGAGTGCAGATATTTTAATTCTTTCGCTGCTGATAAATTAGTTGTATAATATATTCTTTAAATGAAAGTAACGAAATATGAATGTCATCAAACCAAAGGAAACAAGAATATTAATTAATTGATGCAAAAGAAAAAAACTTAATAATGTAATAAAGTAAAACAAAAGCATAAATTTCCCAGTAAAGAAAATTTTATTTAAATGTTAAGGCAGACGGCTGTCATTTAAATACTGCATAAGTTTTGTATCGGTTGCATAAACTCTTATATAACCTCTTAAAGGAGGAAGTTAGGTTGTCTAAATCCTATAATGTAGCTATTTTGGGCGCAACTGGTGCTGTCGGCACAGAGTTGTTGGAATTACTAGCAAGTCGGAATTTTCCGTTAGCTAATTTAAAGTTATTGGCTTCCGAAAGAAGTGTGGGGCGGACGCTGTCCTTTAAAGGGGAAAATTTACCAATAGAGGCAGTTAGCGATCGCGCCTTTGATGGTATAGATATAGTACTGGCCAGTGCAGGTGGTTCGACATCTAAAACTTGGGCAGGTAAAGCAGTAGAAAAAGGTGCAGTAGTAATTGATAACTCCAGTGCCTTTCGTATGAAAGAAGAAGTGCCTTTGGTAGTACCAGAGGTAAATCCCCAAGCTGCGGCTCATCATCAAGGAATTATTGCTAATCCTAACTGCACAACCATCTTGCTATCGGTAGCATTATGGCCCCTACATCAGGTAAGACCAATAAAACGGTTGGTTGTTGCTACTTACCAATCTGCTAGTGGTGCAGGTGCCAAAGCAATGGCAGAAGTGCAAACCCAATCCAGCGCAATTTTATCAGGGCAACCAGCAGTTGCCGAAGTATTACCTTATCCCTTGGCATTTAATTTATTTCCGCACAATTCCCCCTTAAACGAGCATGGATACTGCGAGGAAGAAATGAAAATGGTCAATGAAACTCGCAAAATTTTTGGCACACAACAAATCAGGATTACCGCCACTTGTGTGCGGGTTCCCGTACTGCGTGCCCACTCGGAAGCAGTTAATATAGAATTCGAGGTGCCTTTTAGTCCAGAGGAAGCTAGGGAAATCATCAGTCGCTCCCCTGGAGTAAAATTGATTGAAGATTGGCAGGCAAATCATTTTCCCATGCCCATTGAAGCCACTGGTCGAGATGAAGTTTTAGTAGGCAGAATTCGTCAAGACATTTCACATCCTTGCGGCTTGGAACTATGGTTATGTGGTGACCAAATCCGTAAAGGAGCAGCTTTAAATGCAGTACAAATTGCGGAGTTATTAGTAGAAAAAAATCTACTAAAACCATTAGCCATTAGTCATTAGTTGTCCAGAAAATATAACTAACAAATGGCACTTGCAAGCGATTTGCAGATAGGCTATTAAAACAAAAAACCACCAAGCTATAAAAAACAAAAAAGGGTAATCAGGAGTGAAAAGAGGGTGGGAGATTTTGGCAGAGTTTTAACCGCTATGATTACGCCGTTTAAAGCAGACGGCAGTGTCAACTATGATGTAGCGGCAGAACTAGCGGCACATCTAGCTAACAACGGTACAGATACATTGGTGGTGTGTGGTACAACCGGGGAATCCCCTACCCTTAGTTGGGAAGAGGAATACCATTTGTTTGTTGAGGTGTTGCAGGCTGTAGCTGGAAAAGCCAAGGTGATAGCAGGGTGTGGTTCTAATTCCACAAAAGAAGCGATCGCCGCCACCCAAAAGGCAGCTAAAATAGGAGTACATGGGTCTTTACAAGTAGTTCCTTATTACAATAAGCCGCCGCAAGCAGGTCTGTACCAGCACTTTCAGGCGGTAGCGCAAGCCTGTCCCGACCTACCTATGTTGTTATACAACATTCCTGGTCGTACTGGTCAAAATCTGAGTGCCGAAACAGTTACCCGGTTAGCGGAGATTGATAATATTGTTGGTATCAAAGAAGCTAGTGGAAATTTAGACCAGGCGAGTGAGATTCGCCGCTTGACACCAAAAGAATTTCAGATTTACGCTGGTGATGATTCTTTAACTCTACCTTTGTTAGCGATCGGAGCAAAGGGTGTGGTCAGCGTTGCTTCTCATCTGGTAGGCAACCAACTACAGCAGATGATCCAAGCTTTTGATTTAGGTAAAATTCAAATTGCCACCGAGATTCATCTTCAACTTTTTCCGCTGTTTAAAGCTCTATTTTTAACGACAAATCCTATTCCAGTTAAAAAAGCATTAAAACTTCTAGGTTGGGAGGTAGGTTCAACTCGTCCGCCGTTATCTGAAGCTGAACCAGAAGTAAGTCATAAGTTAGAGGTGGTTCTGAAAGAACTTAGTTTACTCTAAGTAACAATTTGTTCAGGAATGGCAAATTGTTAGTATCTAAAATTACATATAATCTGGGAATAATACATATCTTTTATCAGGTAGCACTGAACAAAACCTGTGCTACGACTGAATCGCTATACTATTAATCCTTCAGCGTAAAATCCATTTTTATTGAACAAACAATAGAAAATTCTGACGTTTACTCAGCTGCTTTCAGATGACTTTATAAGACAGCTAACAATGTTGTCTTTGATACAAGACTAAATTTTTTAACTTAAATTAACCACAAACAACAATCTAAGGAGCAAATGGCTAAAAACGAAGCTGATTCCGCCCTAAAAATTATTCCTTTGGGCGGTTTACATGAAATTGGTAAAAATACCTGTGTTTTTGAATATGACGATGAAATTGTCCTTTTAGATGCAGGTTTAGCCTTCCCCACAGAGGCAATGCATGGTGTAAATATTGTCCTGCCAGATATGACTTATCTCCGGGAAAATCGCCATAAAATTAAAGGCATGATTGTGACCCACGGTCATGAAGACCATATTGGTGGGATTGCATTTCACCTCAAACAGTTTGAAATACCTGTGATTTATGGACCGAGATTAGCAATGGCTATGCTGGAGGGTAAATTAGAAGAAGCGGGAGTACGCGATCGCACAGAATTAAGATCAGTTTTACCCAGGGATGTTGTGAGAATTGGGAAATCTTTCTTTGTAGAGTACATTCGCAATACCCACTCCATTGCTGATAGCTTTACAGTTGCCCTGCATACACCTATAGGCATAGTCATCCATACAGGAGACTTTAAAATTGACCATACCCCTGTGGATGGTGAAAGGTTTGACTTACAACGGTTAGCAGAACATGGCGAAAAAGGCGTACTGTGTTTGTTAAGCGATTCTACTAACTCAGAAGTGCCAGGATTTACACCTTCGGAACGTTCTGTATATCCCAATCTTGACCGCGTATTTTCACAAGCTACAGGGCGACTGTTTGTCACAACTTTTGCTTCTAGCGTCCATCGCATCAACATGATTTTGGATCTAGCACAGAAGCACAACCGCACAGTCACAGTGGTTGGGCGTTCGATGCTCAATTTAATTGCCCACGCACGTAATTTAGGTTACATCAAATGTCCAGATAATCTGCTGCAACCGTTGCACTCTGTTCGCGGTCTACCAGATGATAAAGTATTAATTCTGACTACTGGCTCGCAGGGTGAGACAATGGCAGCGATGACCCGCATTGCCAATAAAGAACATCCCCACATTAAAATTCGCGAAGGTGATACGGTAGTTTTCTCCGCTAACCCGATTCCAGGAAACACGATCGCAGTTGTCAATACTATAGATAAATTAATGCTCCAAGGAGCAAATGTAGTCTATGGTCGAGATAAGGGAATTCACGTTTCTGGTCACGGTTGTCAAGAAGACCAAAAACTGATGATTGCTTTAACTAAACCGAAGTTTTTCGTACCCTTCCACGGCGAACATCGAATGTTGGTGAAGCACGCCCAAACAGCTCAAAGTATGGGCATTCCCGCCGAAAACATGATTATTATCCAGAATGGCGACATCGTGGAGTTGACAGAAGACTCGATTGGTGTGGCTGGAAAAGTACCCTCAGGAATTGAACTGGTGGATACTACTAGTTCTGGAATGGTTAGCGCTAAAGTCTTGCAAGAACGCCAACGCATGGCTTCCGAAGGTATTGTTACCATCGCTGCTGCCATTGATTGGAGTGGTAAATTGTTAGCTAAACCAGAAATTCACCTACGGGGCGTAGTTACAAGTATAGAGCGATCGCTGTTGCAAAAATGGGTACAACAGCGCATTGAAGAAATATTAAGCGTTCGCTGGTCAGAATTTGCCCAACCTGGTGAAGGCGAGCAACCTGAAGTCGATTGGGGTGGATTGCAAGGAACTTTGGAAAGAGAGTTGCAACGTTCCATCCGTCGGGAACTGCAATGTCAACCAACTGTGACATTGTTGATGCAGATTCCTGATGAGCCACCTGTAAAAGTCGCTGATGGGAGAAGACGGCGGACTAGAACTGCAGCTCAGGTAGCATCGTAAGGTATTTAGAATTAAAATTCAGAACTAAAGGTAAGGTTTTCTTACTTGTTAAGGGTTGGAGTGGCTTTGCCTTCCACCCTTAGTTTTTTTATATGTAGTTACAACTCAACTATTTTTCCTAATACGTGAAAAAGCCTTTATTCCGATTCATCATGTGTAATATAGTTAAACAGTCTTATTAGTAAAATATCTTAAACAAACAAGATTTAATTGAATAAAAATATTGGTTTAAGGAGGTATTTAATTGCTAAAAGTACTTGATATATTTGCAGGCGCTGGTGGATTTAGTCTGGGGTTTAAGCTGGCAGGAAATATAATTATAGGAGCTATAGAAGAAGATAAATGGGCGGCGGAAACGTTTGCGTATAATCACAAAGAAGCAAAAGTACTTATTGGAGATATACAAAATTTTTCAGATGAATACTTGTTAGATGAGTTTAAAGATAATTTACCTGATGTTATTTTAGGTGGCCCCCCATGCCAGGGATACTCAATATGTAGGAAAAATGCAGGTGATCCAAAAGACCCTAGAAACTCTCTTTTCCAAGAATTTTTAAGAATTGGAAAATTATTCCAACCAGACTTATTAATTATGGAAAATGTACCAGGACTTATAAAAGCTAAGACAATTCTAGGTGAATCTGTTATTAACATTATAAAATCAGAACTAGAACAGATTGGATATTATGTATATATTGATATCTTAGAAGCTTTTAAATATGGAATACCACAAATAAGGCGAAGGCTATTTGTGATTGCCTCTCGTGATAAACTTGAAAGACCCTTTCCAGCCCCTACTCATTATTTTCAAGATGGGGAACAGCTACAAATATTTGATTCCCATCTGAAACCATGCGCTTCATTATGGGATGCTATTTCTGATCTACCTGATATCAATGCCAGAGAAGGTCAAGAGGAAATGAAATATGATAGAGAACCTACTAATGAGTACCAGTGTCAAATGCGAATAGGTTCGCAAAAAGTTTACAACCACGTAGCAATGAAACATTCTAAGCGGACTATAGAACGTTTTGAATTAATGTCTTGGGGAGAATCACTAGCTGATATTCCTGAACATTTAAAGCCATATAAAAGAAATAGTAATGGAATTATATCTGAAACAGTCTACGATCAAAACAGTAGAAGATTACACCCATATAAACTCTGCCATACTATTCCTGCATCATTCTATGCAAATTTTGTACATCCCTATAAAAATAGGAACTTTACTGCTAGAGAAGGCGCAAGAATTCAATCATTTCCTGATTGGTTTGTATTTAAAGGTAAACCGACTGTAGTTAGTCATAAGCTACTTCAGAGAGAAGGTAGAGTAGAGGAAAAACATCTCTGCCAATATAATCAGATTGGTAATGCAGTACCGCCACTATTAGCAAAATCTATTGCTGAAAACATTCTTAATTAGACTAAAAAAATATGCTAGTACATGGCGCGAATTTAAGTACAAAAGAAAATCATAGATCAAAATACAAAGATTCTGTAAGTAAAGAATATTTAGCTGAAATTCGGTCTAAATATGATAATTGGCACAAACAAAATATCGATTTAGTTGGGCCCGGTGTAATTAAAGCAGAAACTGATATAGAAACAATACAAAAACGCGTAGCATTTTTTGAGGAATATAAGAACTTTATTGATCAACAGCATTATGCTGAAAAATTTGACTCTAGATCAAACTTACACTCAAGTGCCTTAGAGGAGTTTTTATACTATTTGTTTAAGGATTTAGTGAGTGATTTTGGAGAGCGTGCATTGATGGGAAAATCTCATACTTTCAAGGATATTTTCTTTGCAGCGCCCAATTACACCAAAATGTTGGAAACACCTTACGCAAGGATTGAGAAAAAGGATCATGATTTTGTTATAGGAGTCACAGTTTTAGCTTCTTTACAGACGAGTAAATCAGGCTTATCAAATATACAAAATTATGATTTAAATCTTGAAGAACAGACTGAAGTTGTCGATGATGCAGTAGCAAAGGCTGCGGACATTTTAAGAGAATTAGATCAAAATATAGAAAAGCCAATTGAAGGCCCGCTTGTAGTACCTACTGAAAGCTTATCAGCATTCAGTAAAACTTTGACTGCTGGTAATTCAGAAGAGCATTTTTTTGATATTCCTGTAATTGCAATAGAATGTAAAACATATCTTGATAAAACAATGCTAGAAGGCTCATCTAGAGCAGCAGAAGAAGTAAAAGCCCGAAATCCCAACGGATTATATATTGTAGTAATGGAGTGGCTCAAGCTTTCTGATGCAGTAAATTTGCGAAAATATAAGGTTGATCAAATTTATGTTTTACGTAAACAAAAAAATACTGATAGAGAATATAGATACCTTGATAGCTACGTTAAAAATTCAATTGATCCTAATGTCGTGTGGCATCTGTTTGATACGGTAAGGAAACACTTAACTACAGACTGGGCGGGTAGTGTAGAACAAGGGCTGCAACGTGGTTGGTTAATTTAATAGATCACTTTAGTTTGCTTAGTTTTTACAGGCTTCTAAATCCATAGGTAAACTAGAATTAGGGTAAAAAAAGTAAGTGGTACGCCAAAGCGTAAATGCTCGATAAATGTCAGTTTGTAGCCTAAGTTTGTAGCCGCTTCAACAACTATTAAGTTAGCAACTGAACCAAATAAAGTAAGATTACCTGCTAATGTAGAGCCGGCTGCTAGTAATAGCCAATAGTGGGTATCATCTTTGGGAATTAGAGGATGCAATAAAAGTACTGCCGGAACATTGGAAATCAGATTAGATAAGATAACAGTTACAGTCAAAAAACTGGCAGAAGTGTTGACTGCATGAGTAAATGGCTGCAATAAATTTAACTTTTGTGTGACGCGCGTCAGAATAAATAATCCTGAAAACATCACTAGTAAATTCCAATCTACTTTTTGCAAAATGCGCTGTGGTTTAATTCGCCGCGTAATCAACAATAAACTAGCAGCAACTAAAGCAGATTCGGCTAAAGGTAAACCCATCGCAAAAGCAATAAGTAACCCTGTAGTGATGACTAAAGTTTTATTAAATAAGGGTTTAAAAATACGATTTTTATTGTTACTACTTAACTCTTGACATGGTTGGGTGGAACGGACATCAGGATAAAGTAGCCATAGCAATCCTACCTGAATTGCTAAACCAATTAAAGCTACGGGAGCAAGTGCGCGCAGAAAATCTAGGTAGGGAATCCCGGAAAAGGAACCAATTAAAATATTTTGGGGGTTACCGCTGAGAGTGCAAACAGAACCTATATTAGTTGCACCTGCGATCGCTAATAAATAAGGTATAGGATTTAAACTCAATGCTTGAGTTAGGCTCAAGGTTAGTGGTGTAAAAATTAGCGCTATTGTGTCGTTAAGAAATACGGCGGAGAGAATACCACTACCAAAAGTTAAAGCAATTAATAATCCCAGAGGACTGCGGGTTATACTCAATAGCAATGAGAGCGATCGCCCAAAAAATCCTGCATAGGTAAGGCTGGCATTAACTACCATCATGCTCAGTAAAAATACGATGGTGTTAGCATCAATTGCCTGCCAAGCTTCTTGTAAATTGACAGCACCCAAGGCAATTAAAAACGCCGATCCCACTAGGGCGATAGTGGCACGGTTCATCCGCAAACCAGGAATGTAGCCCAATGCTAACCCCAGGTAAGTCAGTCCTAATACGCCATAGATTGCAAATTGCAAGACAGTCACTCGCTTTACATATGAGCAGTCATGTCATATAACAATACAGCAGTTAAGGAGGATGAGGGGGATGAGGAAGATGAGGGAGATGGGGGAGAAATAACAAACACCAAACCCCAATTACCAATTACCAAACACCCAATACCAAACCCTAAACACCCAATTCCAATTACCCATTACCTAATGCCCAAAATACACCTTTCCTTAACGGAACCTTATACAAGGTATGTGAGTCTATATGTATATAATTGAGCTGCTAATATTTTGACTAGCTAAAAATACGGCCGAAAATATTCTATAATAATATTTGTAAAGATTACACAAAAACCTACCTGAAGATAGATGTCTTCATTAGAATTTAAACTGTGTCAAGTTATGAACAAGATCGGATTATTACACTTCCGGTTCCAGGGAAATTGCGTTTAACTTGACGTAGTGATAAATGGGTTCTGACTCAGTGGCTACGGATAACATCAGATTGCATCAAAGTCAGAATAAGAATTTTCCGGGAAGGGTCGTAGCCACTATGTATATGTTCATCGTTAAGGTGAATACCCTCAAGTCAATAGAGGAGTAAACCATGAAGGTATTTGATAATACCACGAAAAGAATTTTTCTCGCAAGTTGGGTATCAATAAATCCAGCAGAAGCCAACAATACCGATGTAACTCAGCTACATAGTGCTGCTGCTAAGTCTAAATTTGATATTCTCCAGCCCTTACGACAAACCGTAGACAAAATACAAGTACGCGATCGCAAATTAGCGCACCGCTTGTGTCAAATAATTCCTTCCCAATGTCCTTTTGAGCGTGATGTCAAGTTATTTGGCAAAACCTTATTTCACATTCCGCCAATGTGTAAGCTGAATCCTTTGTATGAAGAAGTTGTGAGCTTACGTTTCCGGGCATTATGCTATCTAGCTGATGAATGTGGAGAGGATGTGTCTCAGTACTGTTAATTCTAAGTTACGCCTTATGTGAATGAAAAGCGCCGCTTAGTTAATAAGGGTTTCTAGACTAGCTCAAAATTATGGTTTTGTGGCTATCGAAGAAATTAAAGGCTTTTAAGACTGAATTCACATTAAACGTAAGCGATCGCTTCTCCATTTTTAGCCATTATTGCTTGGTCAAGAACAAAGGGTAAGGGGATACAACCTTTACCCTTTCGTCTTTTTCAGGTTAAGGGGTAAAGGGGAATGGGAAAAGGGAAAGAAAAAACTTTTTTAATCTTTTCCCACAACCAATTTCGAGTTCAAAACGCTTAACCGAGAAGTATTAGAGTTAATCCAAATCTCTTTGACTCTGGACTAATTTTTTATCCGCCTAACTTGCCATTTTTGGATGGCTTCTTGAGCATCTTCATAGGCAGATGTCATTTCTGGCACTAAGGCTGCGGTTTCAATTGCTGCATTGAGTTCACCTTGGACTGCACGATTTTTCGCTACGTCCAAAATCTTTTCGCTCCATTTATTAATTGATTTTTGGGCAACATCGAAGCCTGGCTGTCCTGGTGGGACTTTTTTTGCAACTTCGATTGCCCGATTATATGTAGATGCTTGTCCTGATTTAATTAACGCATTAGCAGCATCTAAAAGAGTTTTGTTACTGACATACTGCTTGGCTTCTAGTCGCCATTGGTTAATCAATGCTTGTGCTTTAGGATACAGAGATTCGTCTTTAGTAATTAATTGTGCGGCAGCTACGGCACTGGCATACTGTTTTTGTTGAGCGCGACCTTCTGCCAAATCTAAAATCATGCGACTCCAGATTTTAATATCTTCCTGAGCTTGTTCGTAAAGCGGTTCACCTGGTTGAATTTTGCGCGCCGTGGCGATCGCTAAACTTAAATCGCTAGCCTGAGTTTCTCTCAGGGACATTTTCGCCAGATCTAAGACTGCTTGACTCCGTGTTTGTGACTCAGGATTAACTACTGGTGGCGAATTTGATGGTTTTGGCTCTGGAGTTGGAGAAGCGGCAGTTGTGATAGGACGAGTACTTGGTAAAGTATTGATGTCTTGTGGCTGATTAGTAGCTGTATTAGTTGATGTCCTAAATACTTCGGTAATGCCAAATTTTGATTGATTGCGGAGAAAAACTACTGCAACTAAACCAACTATTAACAAACCACCGCCAAGCCACCACAACAACTGTTTCCAAAATGGTGTATTTGGCTGAGTTACAGGCGCTTGGGAAATGTAACCAGGGGAAGCATCAGGAATAAACCTTTCCCTACCACTTTCTTCTGGGGAAGATGGCGGTAGTTGTTTAAACTTCTCCTCTGGGTGAAGAAGCGCTTGAGAGGTGAATTTACTAGCTGAACCTGAGACTGGTTGAGCGGGAAAGTTCTCATTTCCTACCGTCAACTGAGCAGATTTTCCGGGTTTGGATCTACGACTGACAGTAGTTTCCACTCCTTGAACTGGTCGGTTGATACCCGTTTTTTCTAAATTTGCTGAAGTTTTGGGAGAATTTTCTAGAGCAGGTGCTGCACGTGCGACAACGAAGGATTCTTCCGGAAAAATCACGGAGTTTACTTCGCTTTTAGTTGGGATAGTAGGGGGTTGCGGTGCTGGTAAGATAACCTGCTGCTGAGATGGAAGCACAGCGATCGGGTTTTGCGTAGGTCGCCAGTAATGTTGACATAATTGTGGCGTAAGCAAACTCAAGTAGCGTTCCAAATCCGCCAAGTTAGTGCCACGACCAGAACGCAAAGCTTCCAATAACGCTGCGGTAAAGAAGCCATGACCTAGTTCACGGCTTTCATGGGAAAATTGCTCTGGTTGGCAAGACAGAATTGTCGCCAGTTGTAGTTCTTGAGCTAGTTCTATGGTTTCTTGCCCTACGGGAGCATCGGCTTGAGTACCAAAAGCACGGTTAATATCCAGTAGTAGCAATACATTTAAATTAGTAAGTTGCAGACTTTGCATCAGCGATCGCAATTCTATACCAGTCTCCTGCACGAGATCGGGGTTCCCTTCCACTGGCATTAAGTAATCTTGACCTTTGTAGTTGATGCCATAACCGCTAAAGAATAACCACAGATGGTCTTGTGGTTGCCAAGATGATGCGGCTAAATCCTCCAATAACAGCAGGATATTTTCCCTCGTCGGATAGGTAGATTTATCTTTATTAAGCGGTGGTGAAGTATCTGTCATCAACAGGCAGTTTTGCGGCGTGAAACCTGCCTGTGTCACCAATAAATCCTTGAGTGCCTCAGCATCTGCTTTGGCGCAATCTAAAGGTTGAAATAGATGATATTGATTAATTCCAATTGCGATCGCCCAGTAATTTGTCATCCCCTCTTTAGTCATAGTTGTTTGCTTAAAATTGCGGTTGGCTTTGCCTAAAAAACAAAGTTAACCTATGTCTTATAGTTTAGGAGATTTCTCTCGAACCCAAAATTGTATGTAATTTTTATTACATAATTTACTCGGAAAATACTTTCACTGAATTTAAATTACAAATAATGCAGTAAGGAGTTACCAGGTCATGAGTAGAAGTGTTGCTCATCAACCATCATCGATCATTTCCTTTTCAGTTATTAGCCAAATTGGCACAAAAATCCGGATAGTTCCGTTAATATTTTTGCTCTTAACTGCTGTTCCTGTGTGGTTTGTCTGTGAAGCGATCGCCCCGCAGATTGTTAGAGCTTACACCGCTAGAGTTGATCTAGCAATTGATCGGCTACCGGAAGAAACCTACGAAACTGTACTGAGAAGGGCAGAAGCGGCAGCGAGAGCAGCAGCCCAGAGAAGCTTCGATCAAGATATTTTAGTAACAGATGTTTCCGTAATGGTATCCGTACAAAGCCAAGGAGCGATCGCCCCAGTTTTAGCTTTAGATGTGAGTCGTCCCCAATGGCGGAATCGTCCCGATACCCAACGGTGGGCAACTTATTTTAAGACAGCGCGATCGCTATTGTTTTTTGAACAAAATCTAGCAGCCCCACCTGCTCTGCAAAATCTCGCAACTCCGCCAGCTACTACAGAAAATCCCATAACTCCACCTGCTACAGAAAATCCCACAATTCCACCTCCACCTGTTACAGAAAATCCCACAACTCCCCCTGCTAGTAATTAAGGGACTGGGGACTAGGGATTGGGGACTGGTGACTGGTGACTAGGGAAATGAGGGGAAATTACCAACACCCAACACCAAACCCCAATTACCAATTACCTATTACCTATTACCGATTACCCATGCCCAATGCCCAATGCCCCATGCCCAATTCTTTAACAACCTCTTGTTGCCAGTGTCAGTGGATGGCTTAGAATAAAAAGGTTGTCAAGAATTGCGATATCCGCTATCATGGCTGTTCCTAAGAAGAAAACATCTAAATCCAAGAGAGATAAACGCCGCGCTACCTGGAGACATAAAGCTGCTGTTGAGGCTCAAAAAGCTCTTTCAATGGGCAAGTCTATTTTGACTGGACGCTCTACATTTGTTTATCCAAGTGCTGAAGAAGAGGAAGCAGAAGAAGAATAAATTCCCTAGTTAAGAAAAGCACGAACAGCGCTATTAAATGAGCGCTTTTTCGCTGCTTTTCGGTATTATGCATAGTTATAGTTAATTGGATAAGCTCAATTAACTATTGCCTATGACTGATGCTTAAAGAATTTATAAAAAGTAAGTTATCTGTAGTTTCTGGATTTTTAGTATTCAGCGCGATTAGTATTTTGCCTCCTTTTGAGGGTAGCGCAGATGCTCAAATCCTTAGACAATCATCTCAAGAGTACTAAATTATCTTGAAAAATTCATTTTTCTACGAATATGTTAGGAAAATTTTTTCAGAAACCAGAGCAACAAGAGAACGAACGGGTACCTCCTGGCCAATATCTAGCTAAGGGGTTCCCTGTTTTAACTTATGGTGCAACACCGCAAATAAATACGGAAGAATGGGAATTTAAAGTTTGGGGTTTGGCAAAACCTGCCACTTTTACATGGGCAGATTTTATGGCTTTACCTCAATCTGAATTCACAGCAGATTTTCACTGCGTAACTCGCTGGTCTAAACTCGATGTTAAGTGGACTGGGATTAAAGTTACAGATTTTATGAGTTTGATAGAGGTAGATCCCCAAGCAGTTCATGTGATGGAACATTGCTATGGTGGCTACACTACAAATATCTCAATGGCAGATTTTCTGCGTGAAGAAAATTTCTTTGCTTTTAATTTGTTTGGTGAACCTTTACCAGCAGAACATGGTGGGCCTCTGCGGTTAGTTGTTCCCCATCTTTATGCTTGGAAAAGTGCTAAGTGGATTAATGGTTTAGAGTTTCTCAGTCGTGAAGAACTGGGTTTTTGGGAGCGTAATGGTTACCACCAACGTGGTGAACCTTGGGCGGAAGAGCGTTATAGTTACTAATTCGTAATTCGTAATTCGTAATTGAATATGAGTTTGCGAATAACGCGCTCTAGAAATTAGGAATTTTGTGAATTATTTAGTAACCAAGAATTCGTTTGAGGAAAGCTAATTTTCCTTGATAGGGAGCGTAACGCCAATTTATATCCAATAAAAAGGAGTTTTGCAAGACGCTTTTACGGTGGGAGAAGGTGTCAAAACTGGCTTTACCGTGATAGCTGCCAATACCACTATCACTCACACCACCAAAGGGTAAAGAAGGAACACCAAATTGCAAAACTGTATCGTTGAGACAAACTCCACCAGATGAAGTTTCCTGCAAAATGCGCTTTTGCAGGCTTTTATTTTGGGTAAATAAGTATAAAGCTAAGGGTTTTGGTCGAGAGTTAATTAGGGCGATCGCGTCTTTAATGTCACCATATTCAATGATGGGCAAAATCGGCCCAAAAATTTCTTCCTGCATCACTGCATCTTCTAAAGAAACGTTATCCAGCAGTGTGGGAGCAATATAAAGTTCTTCTGAATTGATTTCTCCACCAATAATTACTTCACCATTTTTGAGGAGATTTGCTAACCTATCAAAGTGTTTTTGAGAGATAATCCTGGCAAAATCTGGACTCTTGGCAGGGTTATCTCCATAAAATTCTTTGATACATTTTTTGATAGCATCGATTAGATTATTTTTAATTTTTTTATCAACTAAAATATAGTCAGGAGCGATACAAGTTTGTCCAGCATTAATAAACTTACCCCAAGTAATTCGCCTTGCAGTTTGTTCTAGATTGATTTCATTATCTACAATACAAGGGCTTTTCCCACCTAATTCTAAAGTAACTGGTGTGAGGTGTTTTGCAGCGGCTTCCATGACTATTTTGCCTACACTTGTACCACCAGTAAAAAATATGTGGTCAAATTTTTCTGCTAGCAGATTTTGGCTAGTTTCTACACCTCCTTCTACCAATGCAATATATGCTGGCTCAAAGTATTTAGCAATTATCTCAGCCAGTAGGCTAGAGGTATGAGGTGCTAGTTCTGAAGGTTTGAGAATTGTACAATTACCAGATGCGATCGCACCTACTAAGGGTGAGGTAATTAAGTTAAATGGATAGTTCCAAGGGCCGATAATTAAAACAACTCCTAACGGCTCTGGATAAATCTTGGCTGAATATTGTAAAAATTCAATAGGAACTGCGGCTTTCTGCGGCTTTACCCAATTTTTAAGATTTTTAATTGCATAATCAATTTCTTTAAGGACGAAAATTTCTGTAGCGTAAGTTTCAAATTCTGGTTTATGTAAATCAGCTTTTAATGCTTGCACAATTGCTGATTCATTATCCAGAATTGCTTGCTTCAAAATTTTCAGTTGTGCAATCCGAAAAGCAACATCTTTGGTTTTACCAGTTTGAAACAACTCACGCTGTTTCCGAATAATATCAGCCGCAGTTATTGATAATTCACCAATCATATTTTTTAACTTTTGACAATTGACTCTTGACTCTTGACCTTTAACTTACTTTTTTATAGGTAGCATAACCATGAATAAACTACCTTTACCCAATTCAGATTTAACTAGAATATTACCTTGATGAGCCTCAACAATTCGCCGCGAAAGATATAGTCCTAATCCACTACCAGAAGTCTTGTGACTTCCTTGGCGAAATCGTTCAAATAAACTGGCTTGATCTTCAGCAGAAATACCGGGGCCTGTGTCTTCTACCTCAACAATTAGGTAGCCACTAATTGTTGAATTTTCAGCAGCATCGACATCAAAGTTTTGACTGGTTTCAGTTGTTGAACTAAGACGAATATTTACGGAGCCAGAAGCGGTAAATTTAATGGCATTACCGATGAGGTTAGTAAATAGACGATGTAATTCCAAGCGATCGCCCATGATTGTTTTAGTGGTTAACTCTTCAGCAACAGCAAAATTTAGGGCTAGTGTTTTGGCTTGAGCTAAGGGTGTTAATTCTCCCACCACTTCCTCTAATAATTGCTGAATATTCACTGGTAAAAACGCCAAGGTTTTGCGCCCAGCTTCAAAGCGGTACACTTCCAATAGAGTATTAACCATCGAAAGCAAATTGGTGTTGCTGCGCGCCATGATGGTGATTACTTCTTCCATTTGCGGAGATAAGGCTCCTAAAGCACCTTCCTGAAACAACAGCAGTACGCGATCGGCTGCTACTAGGGGGGTGCGTAAGTCATGGGTGAGGCGAGAAACAAAATCTTCGCGTTGGCGAGCGATTTCATCACGTTCATCGATACTGTGTTTTAGCCGTAAGAGCGATCGCACCCGTGCTAGCAATTCATCCACTGTTACAGGCTTGCGGATAAAGTCATCAGCACCTAAATCTAATCCTTTAGCAACATTTGGCGCATCGTGAGCAGTAATCAGCAGTATGGGGATATATTGCTGCATGGCAGCATTCCCCCGAATCCGCCGAGTAACTTCGTAACCATCCATTCCTGGCATCATTAAATCCAACAATACCAAGTCACAGGGAGAAGCTTCTAGTTGCGCTAAAGCTGAAGCACCATTTTCTGCTGTGCTAACGGTGTAGCCTTCTTCCTCCAAAATTGTTTTGATTAAAAACACATTATCTGGAGAATCATCTACAACCAAAATTTTGTCAGAGCGAGAATTCTGTGAGTTCATGTAGCGACCAGGTATAGGTAAATTGAATTTTTGTAATCTTATTTATATTTATATGAATTATATTTACATTCCTCTTGAATAAATATTATTTACCTAAAAGCTTAAATTGATTAGGACTTACGCAAGTGTCATATTTTTTTCGTTTAGGTTTGTCCAAGGTCAAATGTCAAGAGTCCAAAAAATCTAAATTTTTGACCCTTGACTCTTGACTTTTGACTCTTATGCCAGGGGATCACTGTGCCAGTTGCGTAAGTCCTGTTGATTTTTTAATTTTATATAACTTTAGATTATCTAATTTTTTATCAGCAAAGAATTACTCACTAATTGAATCATGTTTGGTTAAGTTTTAAAACTAAATTAGTAGCAAGTTGATATATTGTAAGCAACAGACATTAATTTTATTAAGCAAATACACCAAGGCTGCAGCTTTCCCAGCCTAGATAGTAGACCATAGACACAGGTTTAGCGTATCCGCTAAAGTTAAGATTTTTGCAGTGAGAGCATTTTATTTCGTCTTAGCTTATGCCCTGATTTTCTCCAGAGCCTCAGCTTATACTAGTACTCGTGAGATTGCATTATCTTTTGCTATCGCTCTCTTTAAAAAACAGGCGATCGCCACTTTACTATTAAATTAATTATCATTTTCTTGGCGTGGATCTTTTTGGGGAGGATGCCAACCTACTTGCACCCAAAGCCGACGAGATTTTTGAATGAATCCGTTACCATGACGTTGATCGTTCATATCAAGTCGATTACAGGTTGCTCGACCTGTTGGGGTTATTCCTATTATTTTTGTCCCTTCTACAGTCCAGATAAAATGTTCTGACCACTGTTGTGTACGAGGATTAAATAGAGGTATTTACTTTTGAGTTTGCGGGTCAATTCCTGATGTAAAATTATAGCGACGTTCATTGCAACGACGGCAACATAAAGCTAGATTTTCCAGTTCATCCGAGCCACCTAAAGACTGTGGAATGAGATGATCGACAGTGAAGCGGTCAGTATTTACAAATTCTGGGGAGTGGCAATATTCGCAGAGGTATTTTGCTCTGTCAGCGATGATTTCTCGGATGGATTGGGGAACCATTTTGATTCAGCAGCTAAAACAGAATTAGCGTAGGTAAAAATCTGCGCTAACTCAGATATACCATCTAATTCCGCTTTTTCTTCTGCTGTGATTAATCCAGATTTGCTCCGTTCTAGCAGATCATCTGAACGTGCTTGCAGTTCATCGGTAAACTTAAAAAAATTAAGATTATTAACTTTTTCTAGTTTGATTCCTGTTCCCAACCAATATGAAGGTTCAATCATCAATTTCGGAGTCATCATAAATTGAACATGGAATGCTGCACTTTGATTTTAGCTTTTAAAAAGTGCTAATGCTGACGCTCTCAAGAAAAGCGATCGCACTCTCACCACAAAACAGGCGATCGGCGTGTTATGCCAATATATTGCTGTGTTATGCCAATACATCGGTTTGTATTGTTAATACGTCGGTCTGTTATGCTAATACGTCGGCTCGTAATGTTAATACGTCGGTCTGTTATGCTAATACGTCGGCTCGTAATGTTAATACGTCGGTCTGTTATGCTAATACATCGACTCGTAATGTTAATACGTCGGTCTGTTATGCCAATACGTCGGCTTGTATTATTAATGCATCAGATTGATGCCTAGTAGCAAGCCACTTCGTGTCTAAGCATTTATTCTCCTCAAGTCAACACCACTCATCTCTAATTTGCTGTTGATATTCCAAAGGGTCTTGAGTTAGTTGAATTACACCCGCATACTGGTTTAAATTAAACTCTTGTTTTTGTTGTGATTGATGAGCTTCTAATATTTTTTCAATTTCCTGCCAGTCCTGATAATCTATCAATACAGCTACCGGACGCATGGCTTCATCAGTTACAATTTTTTTCTTAAAAGGTTGCATGATTTTATATATCAAATACAAGGTTTTACTATTTGATTGTAACTCCAAGACAGAAAATCGATGAGGGCAACTTTACTCTCATCTTTAAGAGAGATATCTTGTAAAAAACTGTTTTATACTTACAGTTATTCACCAGAGACTATACTTTCCAAAAGTTGCTGAAATTCTGTTGTGGAAGGAATTGCGATCGCTCTTTTATGAAGTGTCTTTAATACCGATGGTTCTTCTATAGCATTGATAGCTTCCACAATAGTATTTGGCACTTCTCCAAAGCGAGTTTCTAGAACTTCAATTACGCTTTCTCTTGCAGTCTCAATAATCCCTTCTTCTTTTGCTAACCTTTCAATACTAGTTACGTATCGCATTCTATTTGTCTCCTCGTAATTTCTCACTTCTGTTTTGAAACTACTTGTCAATTCTTTTGGTAAAACCATCACCCAGTCGATAAACCGGAATATTTCTTGAATATCTTCTCGGCTATATCCCTTTTCAAAGAGTTGTCTAACTAGGCTTAGTTTCCACTGTAGCCGACTTTCTGGGTTGCGTTGGGTCGCTTTGGTTTTGAGATGTGCCATCACTATTATCCCAAAGGGATTGGTGGTTTGCTCTAGGGTTTCCCAAGTTTGTTCATAGTCCAATAACTTTGCTATGGGAAACTCTAAGCTGACCCGACATCCCGCCAATTCATAGCCGTAGCTGGAAGGTCGCCAATTTGCTTGTTCATCGGCTAATACAGCCAAGCTAATAACTCGCTGTTTATGGCGGTCAAACAAGCGGTAGTTGTAGGTGTACATCCGTTCGGCAAATTGGCTGTCATATTGTCCTTGGACTTCTACGTGAACTAATACCCAAGCTTCTTCCCCATCCAGTAGCCAAACTTTCGCGACTTTATCAACGAAACGCCGCCCAATTTCTGCATCAGGTTCTAGCTGTTGTAGTTCTGTGTCCAGAAATTCATAAGGTCGTGTCCAGTCGATCGCGTCGTAAGCTTGGGTGAAAAAGAATTCCAAAAAGCTCTTAAAATATAGCTCTATGATTTCTTTCCAAGGACTATCGTAATCGGTAGATTGCTCGGTCATGGACTAAAACAAAAAGTATCTTTGGGCCATTGGTAAAACTGTCGCAGGTTCACAAATCAGCAATTCGCCATCAGCCCTGACTTCATAGGTTTCTGAATCTACTTCAATATGAGGTAGCGCATCATTTAGCTTTAAATCCCGCTTAGTTATTTGGCGTGTCCCGGAAACTGCAACCGCCGATTTTCGCAAACCCAACTGGCTAGGAATCTCCCTTTCTAACGCCGCTTGGGAAACAAAAGTTAATGATGTAGCGTGACGCGCACCCGCAAAGCTACCAAACATCGGTCGCATATGCACTGGTTGCGGTGTGGGAATGCTGGCGTTAGCGTCGCCCATTTGCGCCCATGCAATCATTCCGCCTTTAATAACTATTTCTGGCTTCACGCCAAAAAATGCCGGTCGCCACAAACATAAATCTGCAAGTTTCCCCTCTTCCACTGACCCCACATACTGGGCGATTCCGTGGGCTATGGCTGGGTTGATGGTGTATTTGGCGACATATCTTTTCGCTCGAAAATTGTCTGCCCTTTGCTCATCTCCTTGCGGGTTAAGGATTCCCCGTTGCACCTTCATTTTATGAGATGTCTGCCAGGTGCGAATTATTACTTCACCTACCCGCCCCATCGCTTGGGAGTCAGAGGAAATCATGCTAAACGCGCCTAAGTCGTGCAAAATATCTTCGGCGGCGATGGTTTCCCGACGGATACGAGACTCAGCAAAGGCGACATCTTCCGCGATCGCAGGATCGAGATGATGACATACCATCAACATATCCAGGTGTTCGTCTAAAGTGTTGAGGGTGTAAGGGCGTGTGGGGTTGGTGGAAGATGGGAGAACATTCGCCTCGCCACAAACTTTGATAATATCTGGCGCGTGTCCACCGCCTGCGCCTTCGGTGTGGTAGGTGTGAATAGCACGATTTTTGAAAGCTGCAATGGTATCTTCGACAAATCCGGCTTCGTTGAGGGTGTCGGTGTGAATTGCCACTTGTACATCATACTCATCCGCGACGCTGAGGCAAGTGTCAATAGTTGCGGGAGTGGTTCCCCAGTCTTCATGCAGCTTTAACCCCATTGCACCAGCTTGTATTTGTTCCACAAGTCCTTGGGGTTGGCTGGCGTTACCTTTACCCAAAAATCCTAAATTCACAGGAAACGCATCAGCCGCTTGCAACATCCGGTACATATTCCAAGGGCCTGGGGTGCAGGTAGTGGCGTTTGTCCCGGTAGCGGGGCCTGTACCACCGCCAATCATCGTAGTAACTCCGGATGCGATCGCCACTTCTATCTGTTGTGGACAAATAAAATGGATGTGGGAATCCACACCCCCAGCCGTGAGAATCATCCCTTCCCCAGCTAAAGCTTCGGTTCCCGGGCCGATAATAATATCGACGTTATTTTGAATATAAGGATTGCCGGCTTTACCGATTTTAAATATTTTGCCGTCTTTAATCCCAATATCGGCTTTAACTACACCCCACCAATCGAGAATTAAAGCATTTGTAATTACTAAATCTACAGCACCATCGGCGTTAGAAATGGGCGATTGTCCCATCCCATCGCGGATGACTTTCCCACCGCCAAACTTCACTTCGTCGCCGTAGGTAGTGAAATCTTGTTCAACTTCAATAAATAATTCTGTATCCGCAAGTCGGACGCGATCGCCTACTGTGGGCCCATAGGTTTCTGCGTAGGCACGGCGAGACATTCTGTAAGGCATATTACATTCCTGGTAAGTGAGAGTAGAATTGAGTTTAAACGCAAAGTAACGCGAAGGTAAGCGCAAAGGTACGCGGAGTATGGATGAGAATGATTTGAGTGGGATGATAATTGGTTGTGGGATGCGAGTGCATACAGCATTGGGGCCGGGGTTGTTGGAGTCAGCTTATGAGGAGTGTTTGCATTACGAATTAAAGAAGAGAGGATTTAATGTTGGTAAACAAGTTCCCGTACCACTGGAATATGAAAGAGTGCAATTAGATTGTGTATATCGATTAGATTTAATAGTAGAAAATAAAGTAATTATTGAAATTAAATCAGTAGAATCTATTCACCCAATCCACTCCGTACAACTTTTAACTTATCTCAAACTCACTAATTGCAAACTCGGACTCATTCTCAACTTTAACGTTCTCCACCTCAAAGACGGCATCAAACGTGTCGCCAACAAACTCTAACTCTCTAACTCCGCGTACCTTTGCGTTTCCCTTTGCGCCCCTTTGCGTTAAAAACCTCTTCCTTTAAAGCTCTCCATTAACTCTGCCATTAAATCCATAAACCTGACGCATCCCAACCAGAGGTACAAGAGTAATTTCCTTTTCATCCCCTGGTTCAAAACGAACTGCTGTACCTGCGGGAATATCCAGACGCATTCCTCGCGCTTGTTCTCTATCAAAACTTAAAGCAGAGTTAACTTCAAAAAAGTGAAAATGTGAACCAACTTGTATAGGGCGATCGCCTGTATTTCCTACTAGTAATTTAATAGTTTCACGCCCAGCATTTAATTCGATTTCCCCATCTGGCGTAATAATTTCCCCTGGAATCATACCTTACTCCCTTACAAATTAACGAATCGGATCATGCACAGTCACCAACTTTGTCCCATCAGGAAAAGTTGCTTCTACTTGAACTTCATGCACCATTTCCGGCACACCTGACATCACATCATCTCGCGTTAATAAAGTAGTGCCATAACTCATTAATTCTGCAACAGTTTGCCCATCTCTTGCACCTTCTAAAATTGCAGCAGAAATATAAGCAACTGCTTCAGGATAATTTAATTTCAATCCTCTATTTTTACGTCTTTCTGCCACTAAAGCAGCAGTAAAAATTAACAACTTATCTTTTTCCTGTGGGGTAAGTTGCATTATTCCTCCTCTGCGCTTCGTTCAAACCTGCCAAACTCTAGGTACGCAGCTACCACGACTCAAAAAATTAACCCGTAGCATCTGCCAAACAGACGTAAACCAGTTTCGCACCTCAGATGACGAAGCACCGCGATATCTACATAAAAGTCCATGTTGGAGTCGCGACACCCCCACCTCTCCTGCACCATCCCATAAATTGCGGGCTTTTGCCAAAATTTCTGAGTCAACTGGATTACCAACCCAAACTAGACTACCTACAATTGGTTGTCCCGCCAAGCCGTGGGGACTGTGAAAAACTTCCTCGCTACCGGGTAAATATTGCCGATCTATCCACAAAGGTACACCTTGCTGCCAAATTTCCGTATGCGATCGCCATTCTCCTTGCAAAAACTTTTCTCCTCTAGCACTGCGCCCTAATCGCGTAATTTCCCAGCCTATCCAACTGGCTTCGGTTGCTAATTCTACCCGTAAATCTTGCCGATAAATCGCACTGTTAAACAAAATTGTTTCTTGGGGTAACCACTCCAAACAAGCCCCAGCATCTACTTTGATATCGATAATTTGTTTGGCTTGCAGTCCATTGCTGCGGTAGATTTTACTTGCGGCGGCTGTAGTGATTAAAGCTTGTGCGTGGGGTTGGAGGTGAAAATTGAGAGAAAGGCGATCGCCTCCTACAACTCCCCCAGCCGTATGTAAAATGACGCTATGACAGACTTTTTCGCCTTCTGGATAAAACGGACGCTGTACTTTTAGCGGTGCTTGCTGGTGGTTGTAAATTAGCTGGGTGGCATTTTTGCGATCGGCATAGACTAAATTAAGTTTGCCATGCCAAGTATTAGCAACTTCTTTTTCGAGAATTTCACTCATTAATTTTGTGTAGCAGCAGGGATAATAATCTCACGCAAAGGCGCAAAGGTGCAAAGTTTTTTCTCAATGTTTTTGTACAAAGCGAAAAATTAAGGAATATTATCCTTGTGATACTTCGTCAAAATGTCAACTTTTGCGCTCAAGCATGTCAACAGAACCACTTTTTAATGAACCGTAAAGATGCAGAGGACACAGAGATAATTTTCATGTCTGAATATTGAAACCTGTTACTTTGGCTGAGTTTCTGGGAAATCTATAAATGTAGACCCTAAAATGTTTCAGTCAATCATAAATTATGACAGCTAAAGTGATTAGTATCTGCAACCTCAAGGGCGGAGTTGGCAAAACTACCATCGTCATGGCATTAGCAGAATATTTAGCAGGCAATACAATGTACGGTAAGCGTATTTTGACTATTGACCTTGATCCTCAGAGTAACTTAACTAGTGCTTTGATGTCTGAGGATGTATGGGAAAAGCAATTTGATAATAAAGGCTTAACAGTTCCTTTTTTGTTTCAGAATTATCAAGAATTTTTAAACGATATTGGTAACGATCAATTTATAGTTAAAAATAATGTTTCAAATGTGAGGAATAAAAATTCATTTGATTGCCTACATTTAATACCTAGCAGTCCAAGATTATTTGAAGTTCAAGAAGATTTACCTCCAAGCTCAATATCCTTACTTCGTCGGCTTTTAAATCCTTTATTAAGCAAATATGATTATATTTTAATAGACTGTCCACCTAATATTAATAAAGTTATTAAAAGTGCGTTTTATTTCAGCAACTTTTGCATAATACCTTGTGTGCCTAATAGAATGTCAATTAACGCTCTAGACCTTGTTCTTGCACAGATTGAAAAGTTCAATATCGATTATGAGCATAACCTAAAACCAATAGGAGTTTTAATTTCACGTTATAACGGCACTATTGGACAAAATGAAAATTTGAATTATATTGTTGGCAATCCTTTTTATCCGTCTACTTTTCCCACGAAAATTCCTGAAAGAGCAAAAATAGCAGAAAGTATAGATTTTAGTAATTATTTGACTTATAAACAGAAATATGACCAATCTCATGAGTCTATGGTAAAACTTGCTAAAGAAGTTATTCAGAGAGCAGGTAGATAATGGAAGCATCACAAATTGCAAATTTATTAAGGGCTATTGCAGAACTTGTAGAATCCGATCCGCAAGTTGCCAAGGCTGTAGAAAAATGTTTAGCTAATAGTTTAAATGCTCATAAAAGTAAAGATTCATCTGAAATAAAACAAAAGCAGCCAAATCCTAGTAAAACTTTGGAAAATGGCGATGTTATCCTTGCTGAATGTCGGCAAATTTTACGCGAACATGGTGAAGAACAACTAAGGCTTTACTTAACTGAGCTAGGGGAGAAGGTTAGAGAATTATTGAAACACGGTCAACTTGACCCAAATCGCTCTATCCGTCGCCGTAAAGATTTAGGTAATATTATTGAGCATATTATTCAAAAATTACAAGCTCAAGATAAAAGCGGAAAATTACTTGCAGCATCAATTTCTAAAACATGACACATATTTAAAAATAAACCGTTTTTCTTAATCCTAATTTTGCTGTTCTAACCAAGCTACCAAATCATTAACTACAGAAAAATCGAGCAATTCTTCTCCCAAATCTTCTAACTGTTCAGCAGATAAATTCCGAACTTGCTCAAATAATGATGTATCTATATCACCAAACCGCCGTTTAAGCATACGGCTAATCAATTTCAATGCTTCTTTTTGAACGATATCTTGATAAATTACAGATTCTTTCATAATATCCTCCCGTAAAAATTGCTGAACTAAATCCTTTTCAAATCGCAACCCTGCCAAAATCTCTACACAACCAGCTATATTTTGTCGCTGATCCCTATTTGGAATTGTAGCGATTCGTTCAGCAACTTGGGCAAGCAGTCCTTGCGGTGAGTCAGATCTGGTTAATGTTGCTAAAGGTAACAGTGCAGGATTGTCCAAAAATGTTGTTGAATCTTGTTCCCAGAGACGAACAACCTGATATTGGTGAATTGTTGTGTCGTCTCGATATTCTTCAATGAAAGCTACTTCGCTGGTAGTTTCTTGTAAAAAGATAACCACCTGCGTTACAGGACATCGGTATTGACGCTTTAACCTCACCGAATAATCGAGCATTCGGAAATTAAGCGGCGGATTAGATATTGTTAATGTTTGAAATTCAATATGCAGAATTTGGTTAGCAGCTTGTAGAAATGTCACTGAATCTGCACGAATTGGCTCAAGTGTCAGTTCAGTTTTTAATATTTCAATTTGTGGCGCGTCTACTCCCAGCAGCCAGCGCACAAAATCTGCTGGGTACTGTTCAGCTAAATATTTACAAGCGTTATCGTAACTCAAGCTATTTTCCGATTTTTATTTGATTATCAATTTATTTACTATAATTCTGCGATTTAATAACACAAAAAAACAGCCGCCTCCACCAGGGAAGCAGCTGTTTTGACAAATAGGGGGCTAGAAAATATTAGTAATCGAAGTCGCCGCCACCCATACCGCCACCAGCAGCAGGAGCAGCATCTTTGGGTTCAGGCTTGTCAACTACGATACATTCGGTTGTCAACACCATACCAGCAATGGAAGCAGCGTTTTGCAGAGCAGAACGAGTTACCTTAGCAGGGTCAACAATACCAGCTACAAACAAGTCAACAAACTCATTGGTTGCAGCGTTGTAGCCAACGTTGAATTCTTTTTCTTTTACGCGTTCAGCAATTACAGCGCCGTTTTGACCTGCGTTTTCTGCAATTCTCTTCAGAGGAGCAGGTAAAGCACGAGCAACAATCAACGCACCAGTTAATTCTTCACCAGAGAGGTTGCTGTTAGCCCATTCTTCCAGTTGAGGAGTTAAGTGAGCGAGGGTTGTACCACCACCAGGAACGATACCTTCTTCAACAGCAGCTTTGGTAGCGTTGATAGCGTCTTCTAAGCGCAGCTTCTTATCCTTCATTTCGGTTTCGGTAGCTGCACCGACTTTAACTACAGCAACACCACCAGCTAGTTTAGCTAGACGTTCTTGCAGTTTTTCTTTGTCGTAGGAAGATTCGGTTTCTTCAATTTGACGACGGATTTGGTCAATCCGAGCCTTAACAGCAACTTCATTACCTTCAGCAACAATTGTGGTGTTGTCTTTGGTAATGGTGATGCGGCGAGCTTTACCTAGGCTATCTAGCTTGGTGTTATCTAGCTTGAGACCAGCATCTTCGGTGATTAGTTGACCGCCGGTGAGGATAGCGATATCTTCCAGCATAGCTTTGCGGCGATCGCCAAATCCTGGAGCCTTAACAGCAGCAACGTTGAGTACACCACGTAACCGGTTAACTACCAGAGTTGCCAAAGCTTCTTTTTCAATATCTTCAGCAATGATTACTAAGGGACGACCAGCACGTGCTACTTGCTCAAGCACGGGTACAAGGTCTTGTACCAAAGCAATTTTCTTATCGGTTAACAGAATGAAAGGCTCATCGAAGACTGCTTCCATCCGTTCTGGGTCGGTAGCGAAGTAGGGAGAAATATAGCCTTTGTCAAAGCGCATCCCTTCGGTGATTTCCAGTTCGGTGGTCATAGATTTCCCTTCTTCTAGGGAAATTACGCCTTCCTTACCTACCTTATCCATTGCTTGGGCAATCATCTGACCGACTTCTTCGTCGTTACCGGCGGAGATGGAACCAACTTGAGCAATAGCCTTGGAATCTTCTACAGGACGAGCGTGTTGAGCAATCTTTTCTACTAAGAAGTTAGCGGCTTTGTCAATACCACGCTTCAATAAAATTGCATTTGCGCCAGCAGCAACGTTCCGCAAGCCTTCTTTCACAATTGCGTGAGCCAAAACGGTAGCTGTGGTGGTACCATCACCCGCCGCGTCGTTGGTTTTAGAAGCTGCTTGGCGAATCAAAGCCACGCCAGTATTTTCAATATGGTCTTCTAATTCAATTTCTTTGGCAATGGTTACGCCATCATTGACGATTTGCGGTGCGCCAAATTTCTTCTCTAGCACGACGTTACGACCTTTAGGGCCAAGGGTAACAGCCACTGCTTCAGCTAGAATATCCATGCCTCGTTCCAGGGCGCGACGGGCGTTTTCGTTGTAGATAATGCGCTTTGCCATAATTGTTAATAGTCCTTTGTCATTTGTCTTTTGTCTTTTGTCATTTGTCCCTTGTCATTTGTCCTTTGTCATTAACTAATGACAAAACGACCAATGATCAATGACCATTACGCAACGACTGCTAGAATATCTTTTTCAGAAAGCAGGACATATTCTTCTGTGCCGAGCTTGACATCTGTGCCAGCGTACTTGGAGTACAGAACTTTGTCTCCAATTTTGATTTCTGGTTCTTGACGAGAACCGTCATCATTCCGCTTACCAGGGCCAATTGCAACTACTTCACCGACCTGGGGCTTTTCCTTGGCGGTGTCGGGCAAATAAAGACCACCTGCGGTCTTTTCTTCAGATGCGCTCACTTTCACGAAAACGCGATCGCCTAAAGGTTTTACTGTAGAAACGCTTAAAGATACTGCTGCCATATTTAATTTCTCCAGAGTTAGCACTCTCAACTCCTGAGTGCTAATTTACCGAAGAGTCGCACACAATGGCAACAATTTTGGGTGTACGGGTTTCCGAACTGCTTGGGATTGGGGGTTGGGGATTGGGGATTGGGGAACTCGGGGCCCCCTCTGGGGATAAGGGGTAATGGGGATTGGGGACTGGGAAAGGATTAACTCTTAACCTTTGTACAGACGCGATGAATCGCGTCTATGCAACTCTTGACAATTTGACTCTTGACCCTTAATTCTTCAGCCTTAATTACACATACTTAAGCATAAATACTTATTAATATTTAATCTTCAGGTTTTTTGCTGTCAGTGATGAATATTTTTATAGGAATGAATTTATTTGCAAAGCGGAGAAATTGTTATAGAACTGTAATCAGGGAGCAGCTCGATGAATAACAATATAGCGATCCAGTACAGCCGTAAAATCCCCAAAACCACTAAATATCTGGGCAATAAACCCCTGGGTAATTGTCTAGAAACTCTTGGATTTGCAAAGATTTAACGACATATTTTCATTTGTTTTAGACAGACAGTTACTAACTGCTGCTGAAAACAAGCTAGTCTGGAATCCTGGGAATACTTAAAAAAGCGACTGAAGCAGCTCAAACTCTATCAGACGCAAAATAGTCGTCCCATTTGCATTAACGAAACTAAAGCTAATTGCTTGCGGGTTTTCGGTTCTAGACGGATAATAGTTGTTTACCCGGATGGTGTCTGGTATCGTCGAGCAAACACGGAAGTGATTGAGCGGATCACACAAGAACACTTGATAGGCAAATTAAGGTGGTGGAAGAATATGTATTTTTAACCCATCCTTTGCCAGAAACTTCTCTGGTTGCTTGTGAACAACTGATAGAGGACTTAACATCCGAAGGATATCGTAATTAGGTAGTAAGCGCTCTGAAGCGGGGGTTGGTTTTGAGCTAGGGTCATCTTCAGCCATTACTGAACTTGTGAATCGGAAGGATTATTATTTAATCAGCGCTTTTTTCACCCGCCACTTTCAAAGCGATATATAATAACGCATTATAATTACTACTGCTCTACGTATCCTTACTGGACTATTGCCAATAAGCTAGTAGTCTCCTAAACAGTGGTTATCACTGATAAGACTTCCCAGAAGCAAAGGCAGGTTAAGTGGGAAAAAAGACAACATCTCAGAATAATCCACCATAGAGGATAAATATACAAGACCTTGATGGACCGAAGCGCGACAAGTGCCACTGCTATGAAAGAGCCCAGCATGAAAGATCACAAACGACTTCTACTGATTGATGATGACCCTAACCTCATCTTGCTGGTGAAGGATTACTTGGAATTCCGGGGATATGAAGTCATCACCGCCGAAAATGGAAGAGAAGCTTTAGAAATTCTAGAGCATGATGTTCCAGATATGATTATCTGCGACGTGATGATGCCGGAAATGGACGGATACACTTTTGTAGAACAAGTCCGGCAAAATGAACGTACTAGCTGGATTCCCGTTCTTTTCCTTTCAGCTAAAGGACAAAGCGCAGACAGAGTTAAAGGGCTAAATAAAGGTGCTGACGTTTATATGGTCAAGCCTTTTGAACCTGAAGAACTCGTAGCGCAAGTAGAATCTTCACTGAAACAAACCATCCGTTGGAAAGAACACCAAGCAAAAGGAGGGGAAAACGGTTCTCGTATCCAAGTTCCCTTCGATGTACAGCTAACTCCAACCGAACTGAAAGTTGTACAGTTCGTAGCTAGAGGTTTAGCTAACCGCGAAATTGCTGAAGAGTTAAACGTCAGTCAGCGTACCGTTGAAAGCCATGTGTCCAACATGTTGGGCAAAACCAATCTCCACAACCGTACTGAACTAGCACGGTGGGCGATTGAAAATCAAATGGCTTAAATAGCTATCAGCATTCAGCCGTCAGGCTTTAGCTGTCTAATTGACTGCTGATAGCTGATAGTTAAATGAGTACTAATCTGCTTGCAGGATGAATTGGCGAAAATTTCTCAATTTAATTCCTCAAATTCTCACATCCAGTTTCCCAACCAATGAATTATGAATTGTGAAGCTGATGATTAAGTTTCGTAACTTTTTTTCATAATTCACTGCTAAGAATAGAGTCCTTACTGGTTGATGCTGGCAACTCTACCATTTGGTGGAACTACTTCCGCTCACCCTCCGCTCCCTAGGTAAAGTGGTAGTTTGTTGATTGCTTGACAGTAGATGATTCTGGCTCCCCACAACATAGCGGCGATTTCTGGATGTTGGGATAGTAGAGAGTATTTAACTTAGGGTAGAAGATAACGGTAGTTTTTCCCTAGTTATTGTCTCGCCAATTTCACCATGCCATAACGAGATTACTAGGATTGAGAGTACATCACCATCATCAGTCCCACTCGCTTGCTTGTATTGAGTTCCAAGTACGCATCTCCTCACCTGAATCGCACTAAGACATTTAGCAAGCGGGTGTTTCTTTCATGATTTATTGATTGGTACTTAGTTTCACTAATGCTATGGGGATTTTGATGGCAAATTCTGTTCCATATTCAGGATGGGATATTAAGGGACTTCCAAGTAAAAAAACATTCCATTGCTATTGTTCACTGTTGAGCGTTGACTGCTGACTGTTAACTGTGAACCGTCAACAGTCAACGAATTGAACGGAATAATTTATTTTTTGGAGTTCCCTAAGTGGATATTGCCATGATGATTCTTAATAACTTGATGGCTAATAGCTAATCCTCGTAATTAAGCGTGATTAAACCAGTAAAGCTTTGCAGGGGGTAAGGGAAATTTTTTTTCCTTTCCTCCTTTTTTATGTGTATAGGTTGGAAGTGCTGTTAGCGGTAGCGGGGCGTTTAGCCCGTGCTGAGTTCTGAGTAAAAATCGCAATTCTACTTGCGTGCAAGGCTTGTGAAACTTGTGTTACCAGAACAGCTTCCTGTGCTGACATAGCGATCGCACTCTATCAGATATATAACTTTCTTAGGTTGGCAAGGTTACCATCCAAGCTTTATCCTAAAAAAACTAAGTATTTGTATTTTTAGGAAACTTATCATAGCATATCTGTGATTTTTCATACCTAAAAAAATACTAAATAACTGATGTAAAACTTCACAGAAAACAACAGTCATTAATTCATAAGTTAATTGTGACTGCTGCCAAGACACCCTTGATGCTTAAAATATGGCTTGGAACAACCTCTTACAACCGGACTTGATTTTAGAAGGTTCCATTTTAAAACTGACACCAGACATTATCCAGCAATATGGATTAAAGGGATTAGTGCTGGATGTCGATGAGACTTTAGTACCGATGAAAATAGGGGCGGCTTCAGCAGAATTACAACAATGGGTAGAGGAAATGCGTGCCTGTGCTGTACTTTGGTTAGTCAGCAATAACCTGAGTGAAGCGCGGATTGGGAGTATTGCCCGTTCCCTGAACCTACCTTATTATCTAGGTGCAGCCAAACCTTCACGGCGCAAAATTAGAGCCGCACTCAAAGCAATGAATTTACCCGTTCACCAAGTGGGGATGGTAGGCGATCGCTTGTTTACCGATGTCTTAGCAGGTAACCGCTTGGGAATGTTTACCATCTTGGTAGAACCAATTATCCATCCCGAAGTAGCTCTGCGCTCTCACCCCATCAGAAACTTTGAAGTTTGGGTGTCTGAAGCCTTGGGCGCTAGCATCAGCCCAAAATACACAAAAATTCACAAAGATTGATTTTTAGTTAAAAAACTAAATCTAAAAAAAACATTAAGGAATCTTTCGCAATGACAAAAATCTGGGATTATAAGTGTTAATAACATGGGGTCAGCCAAAAAAAGACCCTAACGTTTAATAAATACATATAAAACCGTAGAGCGTCAGCCCTCACTAATAGAGGTGCTGGCGCTTTACAATTTTTATTAGTCATTTGTTATTTGTGGCTTGTCCTTTGTCTGATAACAAATGACAAATGCCCTATGCCCCATACCCCATGTCTAAAACCATCGTCGTTAAAATTGGTACTTCTAGTCTGACTCAGCCAGAAACCGGACAGCTGGCACTTTCTACTATTGCGACTTTAGCTGAGACACTATCTGATTTGCAACGCCAAGGTCATCGCGTGATTTTGGTGTCCTCTGGTGCAGTGGGGGTGGGTTGTGCGCGGTTGGGTTTAACGGAACGTCCCAAAGCGATCGCTCTCAAACAAGCAGTCGCCGCAGTCGGACAAGGGCGGTTAATGCGGGTTTACGATGATTTATTTACCACCCTGCAACAGCCAATTGCCCAAGTTTTGCTGACTCGTAGCGATTTGGTGCAGCGCAGCCGCTATCTCAATATCTACAACACCTTTCGCGAACTGCTGGGACTAGGGGTAATTCCGGTAGTGAATGAAAATGATACGGTAGCGGTGGATGAGCTAAAATTTGGCGATAATGACACCCTTTCAGCATTAGTTGCCAGTTTAGTAGAAGCAGATTGGTTATTTTTGCTGACTGATGTTGATAGATTGTACTCAGCAGATCCCCGTTCTGTACCTGATGCTCAACCAATATCTTTGGTGAGTAGTATTAAAGAATTAGCCAAATTACAGATTCAGACAGGTTCTCAAGGTTCCCAGTGGGGTACTGGCGGGATGATCACCAAAATTTCGGCGGCGAGAATTGCGATCGCAGCTGGTGTGCGGACAGTAATCACCCAAGGAAGATTTCCTCGCAACATCGAAAAAATATTACAGGGGGAACCGATAGGTACTCACTTTGAACCACAGCCAGAACCCACCTCAGCCAGAAAACGCTGGATAGCTTACGGCCTTGTCCCTGCAGGAAAATTGTATTTAGATGCAGGTGCGATCGCAGCTATTTCCGAATCTGGAAAATCCTTATTAGCAGCTGGTATCAAAGCAGTAGAGGGAGAATTTGATACACAAGAAGCCGTGCAATTATGTGATAGCACTGGTAACGAAATCGCCAGAGGGCTGGTGAATTACAACAGTGAAGAACTGCAAAAAATTCGCGGTTGTCATTCACGAGAAATCCCTACAATATTGGGCTATGCTGGCGCTGAAACTGTAGTTCACCGGGATAATTTAGTGTTGACTTAGGGGTTGGGCATTGGGCATTGGGCATTGGGCATTGGGAAAAAGAGATTTTCATGTTTGGTTGTGGGTTTTTTCTGTGATGGACTAGTGGTGAATCAATCCAAAATCTAAAATCCAAAATCCAAAATTGACTACTTCTCAATCCAAAAATCCAAAATCCAAAATTGTTCTTGGCTGCTTGATGTTCCTGCCAGAGAGGAAAAGGGAATTCTAGGTTTAAGGAAAACGTCTATACCAAGCAGTCCCTAAACGGATGACTCCACAAAAATCTCATATAGTTCCTCATGTACTCAAGCAAATCGGATGCATTATTGTTTTGGCGATCGCCTACTATGGCATGGCGGAAATCTCACGCCATATAGCTTCTACACCGCAAGATGTGACTCCAGTTTGGCCCCCGGATGGAATTGCTAGTGGGGCTGTTTTGTTGTTTGGTAACTGGATTGGGTACGGTGTGTTGCTGGGTTCATTTTTCGCCAACTTCTGGGCGTTTCGAGATCCTACAAATTTTTTATCTCTGGCGATTTCAACGCTGCCGGTTTTCGTGATTGCGCTCGGCACAACATTGGGAACTATGTTGGGTGCTTTTCTACTGCGGAAAACTACCAATCTTCGCTATCCCTTAGACCATATTCCCGATGTGTTTAAATTTTTGATATTAACCAGTATGGTAGGGCCGACTATTAATGCAACGGTTGGGGTAACTTGCTTGACGTTGACTGGTAAAGTTCCTTGGGCAGTATATTGGACAGTTTGGTTAACCTGGTGGATTTCTAATGTTTCGGGAATTTTTATTGTCACCCCGATACTCCTTAGTTGGGGTCGATTCATTCAACAACACCGAGGTGCGATGCGGCAATGGTTAGCCTCCATTTTCACCTCAGAGATGGGACAATCCCAAGTAGCCTCACACCGTTGCAAATTTTGGCTAATTTTAGTAGATCCAGTGATTCTGATGAGTTTGGTGATTGTCATCACCAAAGTAGCTTTTGGAGATGGATATCACCTGGAGTATATGTTAATTCCCATGTTGATTTGGTCTGCATTTCGACTTGGTCAACCAGGTGCAACGTTATTAACTTTTATTGTGGCTGCGATCGCAGTCCTTGCTACGGTTAATGGCAAAGGTGGTTTTGCACATCAGGATCTCAACCAATCTTTGATGCAACTACAATTGTTTATTGGCGTAATTACACTCACGATTCTTGTACTGACAGCAACAATTGCAGAACGCACACAAGCAGAAACAAAGTTGCGTTTAGCTTTTGCTGAATTAGCCAGTACTAATGAAACTTTGGAATTTAGAGTCCGGCAGAGAACTGAAGAATTAAATGTTAAGAATACTGCTCTAAAGCAAACCCTAGAAACGCTGAAACAGACTCAATTACAGATGCTTCAGAGTGAAAAAATGTCTGCATTGGGTCAGATGGTAGCAGGGGTTGCCCATGAAATTAATAACCCCGTTAATTTCATTCATGGTAACTTAATTCATCTTTCTGAATATATCGAAAACTTGTTGAGAGCATTGCAAGTTTACCAGCAGCACTATCCTCATCCATCTCCAGCCTTGCAAGCAGAATTAGATCAATTGGAATTGGACTTTTTAGAGGAAGATATGGACAAAGTTCTTCAGTCTATGAAAAGTGGTACTAAACGCATCAGTACTATTGTGTTATCGTTACGGAATTTCTCACGCTTGGATGAAGCGGAATGGAAAGCGGTAGACATTCATCAAGGTATTGATAGTACCTTGGTACTTTTACAACATCGATTGCAAGCAACAAGCAATCACCCAGAAGTTCAGCTGATTAAAGACTATGGTGATTTACCACTAATTGAATGTGATGCTGGCTCTCTTAATCAAGTATTTATAAGTCTTTTGAGTAATGCTGTTGACGCATTAGAAGAATCTCATCAGCGGGGTTCATTCATGGATAATTCTGCTAACCTTAATTTCATCAGAATTCAAACTCGTCAAATAGATACAAATCGAGTGATGATTATGATTGCTGACAATGGTATAGGCATCAACCAAGAGATTTTATCTAAAATATTTGACCCTTTCTTCACTACCAAACCTATTGGCAAAGGCACTGGCTTGGGCTTATTTATGAGCTATCAAATTGTCACCCAAAAGCATGGCGGTAATCTTTGGTGTGACTCCATACAAGGTCAAGGGACGAAGTTTGTAATTGAAATTCCTGTTAAGGTAATTCGTAATTCGTAATTTAATTAACGCTCATCCTTAGTGCTGTTAAAAAATCTTCCTCTACATAAGGTTTCGTAAAGTAGGTAGTCGCGCCTAATTGCATAGCCAACTGACGATGCTGATTAGTGCTGCATGAACTGAGCATGATGACTGGGATTTTGGCTAATTGCGAATCTTTGAGACGATAGCTGAGAAACTCAAAGCCATTGAGATTAGGCATTTCAATATCACAAATCACCATTTGCACATGGGGATTTTGCTGTAACTGGGCGATCGCTTCTTGTCCATCTTCGGCTTGCAACACTTGATAACCTTCTCTTTGCAATGTCAAAGATACTATATGGCGCACGCTATGGGAATCATCTACCACCAGAATTGTTGGTTCTCGGTGAATAATTGCTGTGTCTGCTGGATTGAATAATTTAGTAGTGGAGTAAATCTGTTGACTGTGATTAATTGTCTGCTGCAACAGCGCCGCTACATCAATTAATGGCAGTAACTTGTCTTTCCAAATCGTACAACCATAAACGCAACTGGAAAATTCTTGGTCTGTTGGTAAAGGATTGATGACTAACTCTGGTTCTGCAATGAGGTATTGAATTTCTGGTTCTAAAGCCAAAATTTGCTGACCTAAGTTGAGTACTAACATTGGTTCTGGCTGACGATTTCCTAAGGGTTTGGCACTACCGTAACTGAGTAGTTCTGATAGTTGATAGTTAGGAATTACTTGTCCGCGCCAATGCAAAAACCGCTGTCGTTGAGAATAGATAATTTGGTCAGCTTCTGCAACTAAAAGTTCTTCCACGCTGTCGGAGTTGACTGTAAAAACATTCCCATCCGCTACCCAAACAAATAAATTAGCGGTTTTCAGTTTGTGTGGTGATGCTGGATTTTGACTGTTTTGGATGATAACCCCACTCGAATTAGAGGTTCCATTAGCCGCTTGGGGAGCATTTTTATTCAAGATAGATTCATAAGCTGCACGCCAACCAGCCAAAGCTACTTTCCCAATTGTTTGAGCCGCTTGTGGGGTTGTTTGTAGAGTCGCGATCGCAATTTGGGCGATCGCAATGAACTCAGAGATATTGTAGAATTCGCCAAAGCCCAAAAATAAATTTGCCTGTGCGATCAGTTGCTCTGGTAATTTATCAATGTCAGATTCCGCGAGAATTCTTTCTAGGTTTTCTAAAGCCTGAGCCATCTCTGTTGTTGGCATTAACTGAGATACACTTGCCTCTAGATAAGAAGTTTCTAGCACATCCGGCGCTATTTCTAGCTTATGGCTTAACCTAGCCTCTAGATAAGCAAAAATTGGTTCTGCTTTGGCTAAAACGCTGGTTAAATCATCAAATTCTTCTTGAACTTGTGCTGTTAGCAGCAATCGCAAACAATCATTAGCTTGTAAGAGCAAATTTGTTAGCTGCTCGTCAATTACCGCATTTTCCAGCGATATCAACCGAAAAATCTTCTCCAAACGATGAGCTAAGGTATGTATCTCAGTGAAATTCACCTGGTCTGCTGTAGTTTTAACTAACTGAGCAACTCGCACTAGACTACGTATCTTGGGAGCGCTATAGTTATGTGAAAGCTCTAGCAATCCTTCGTGAATTAGCTGTAGAAGCCCTGATGCTTCTTGCACAAAATTTTGAACAACGTTATTTTGTATACCAAAGTCAAGACCCATAGCTTATGCTGGTGTTTTTAACTATGATGATTTAATCAATTTATACTATTTATTTCAGTAGATGCACTTAATCGATTTAGTTGAGAATTTCCAGAAAATAAATTATCCAATTTACAAAAGAGAATCTTTTCTCTCTCCCTCCTGCTTGTTGAGATGCGATTAATCGCGTCTCTGTCCCCTGTCTACAACGTTTGGCAAATTTAGGGGATTGCTAAATCCGATACCTCCTACATTTCCTGTGCAAATATCGTTAGCTGGGCTAAAGAATCAGCCAGTGCTATGGCTTGCTCAGAAGTTTGATTGGCAATAGTAGCTACTTCTAAAATAGATTGATTTACAGAGCTAGAAGTTTCAATTTGGACAGCAGCAGCTTGGGAAATTTCTGCCACCAGAGTTTGCATTTCGATACTTAGTGCGATCGCCTGTTGAAATTTCTGTTGAGTTTGTGCAATCAATTCACTGCTGCTTTGTGCTTGTTCTGTGCTGGATTGCATAGCCACGATCGCGTGATCGCTTTCTATGTGAATATCCGCAACCAATGGTTGAATGTCTGTGATCTCTAATTCTAACTGTTGTACTAAGGAAAGTGCTTTTTGAGCGATCGCGGCAAATTTGTGACCTGCTTCTCCACTCCGCGATGCTTCCAGTGCTGTATGCATAGCTTGCAGCTTAATCTGAGAGATGACATTGCTGATCAGATTTATTTTCTCAGATAGCTGTTGCCAAGGTTCTTCAAGACGGTTAACTCTTTGGGCAGCTTGGAAAATAGTTTCTTGAATAGCATAGATGCTCTCTAAAATTTGGCTCATGGACTGATTTTCGTCCTGTACTGTCTGGCTGATCTGCTGTTCTTGAAGTTCTAGTTTTTGGGCATAATTGACCATTCTCTGAGTCAAATCACCCAACATTTGAGTTTGATTGTAGATAAATTCAATAGATTGCAACTGCGTCAGCGCCACATTTGTCGAAAGGGTTTGCACAACTACATTCCCATTTCTCAGCAGTTCGGAAACCTGTAGCTTGAGTTCTTCGTGTTTTTGAGACTGCTCAAAAGATGTCGCGGTGGCAGCTTGGTATGCTTGATCTACTTGGTTCAACAGCCTGGCGTGTTCCAGAGCAAATCCGACTTGCATGGCGACTTGAGCGAACAAATCAATCTCAGATTTTTGCCAATCACGGGGGCCAGAACATTCATGAGCAATTAATAAGCCATATAGCTGACCATCTTTGAGAATCGGTGCCACTAAATTGGCTGTGACGGCAAAAGGTTCGAGTTGACTCAGGTGACAATCAGTTAAACCAGCTTCATAAACATTGTTGACAGCTTGGACTCGACCTACTTGGTACTTTTCTATATAGCCTTCTGCAAAACAAGGGTCTCTGATAATCGCCCACAAAGCTTTAGGAAAGCCGGGAAGTACTGATTCGGCAATTACAGTGCCATACCAATCTGGATCAAAACCATAAACTATCACGCGATCGGCACTAATTGCTTTGCGGACTTCTTCCACTGTGGTTTTAAGGACATCCTCTTCATTGAGGGATTCTTGAATGCGGCGAGTAATATCTACTAGCAAATGAGTTCGTACAGCTTCAGCATCAATTCGCTGGAGTAGCCGCGCATGGTCGAGAGCAAATCCAACTTGCATGGCAATTTGAGTGAACAAATCAATCTCAAATTTTCGCCAATCACGGGGAGCAGAACATTGATGGGCAATTAATAAACCAAATAGCTGGTCATCTTTAAGAATCGGTGCAACTAAATTAGCTTTAACACCAAAGGGTTCAAGTTGCCTCAGGTGACACTCCGTTAAACCAGCTTCATAAATATTGCTGATCGCTTGCACTCGGCCAGCTTGGTACTTTTCTATATAGCCTTGGGCAAAGCAAGGATCTTTGATTTTGGCTCGCAAGGTTTTAGCAAAACTCGGCAGCACTGATTCTGCAATGACAGTACCATACCAATCGGAATCAAAACCATATACGATGACGCGATCAACGCTCAGAGTCTTGCGGACTTCTTCCACTGTGGTTTTGAGAACATCCTCTTCGTTGAGTGATTCGCGAATGCGGCGGGTAATATCTACAAATATCTGAGTTTGATCGGCTTTGCTCTCTACCTGTTCTAGGAGGTTAGTGTAGTTAAGGACAAATCCTAATTGCGTGGCGATTTGAGCAAACAAATCAATTTCTGACTGCTGCCAAAAGCGAGGTTTTGTACACTCATGGGCAATTAATAAGCCAAATAGTTGATTTTTCTGCAAAATTGGTACAACTAAATTAGCTTTGACAGCAAATCGCTCTAAAAAGTCAACTTGAGCAGCACTGAGCTCGACTTGATTGATGTCATCAATAGCAACGATGTGGCCATTTTGGTATTCTTCTATGTCTTCGCCACCAACGAAGGTAACAGAGACTGTAGTCCGCAAGGTTTTTGGTAATCCGAATCCCACTGATTCGGCAACAAAGGTGCCTTCTCTATGGGGATGAAAGCGAAAGATGGTCACGCGATCGCTATTTAAGGCTGTGCGAACTTCTTCAACGGTGGTTTTGAGAACATCTTCCTCGTTGAGACATTCTTGAATGCGCCGGGTGATATTCATTAACACTTGGACGCGTTCAGTTTCTTGTTCTTGTTTCCAGAGCAAATCTGGCAGCTGTTTTTTGATTAAGCTGATATTTTTCTCTAACACCACCAGTTCATCTTTAGAGGCGATCGCACCCCGAATTCCCGCTTGATCTGGTAGTAGCCGCCGCACAATATTATTAGAAAGGGCCGCCGCATTCAGCAGGGGACGCAAGGCGCGATTAGTCAACAAGACTGCGATCGCACCCACCAACAAAGTTGTTACCCCTGTCCCCATTAACAATAGCGATAACTGGTTTTGTAGCGCCAGTTTAGTTGCTGTTAACTGTTTAATACTTAATGGTTTTGTATAGGAAATCTGCTCGCTAATTTGCTGGCTGCCAATGTAATAAGTTGCAGACCCAACTGCTAACACGGGCAGCATACTAATAGCACAAGACCAAAATGTGGCCTTGGCTTTCAAACTCCAATCTTTCTGTGCCAAACGCTGAGAACTAGGAATTTGAATTATTGTTGGACGTTTTGCACTATCTAAATTCGAGTTCGCTATATCTTGTTGATTACCCTCTAACTGATGATTTTTTTGATGACCTACTTGCTTTTTTGGAGAATAATTAGACATAAATACAATCAGCTTGTGCGGCGAACTTTATACAACAAAAAACATCTGTTACCAGATTCATTTCATCAACATAGTTGGTAGGGTAATGCACTTGTTGCGATTGCTGCTTCGTCAAAGATAGGTCAAAAAAGCGCAACTTTTCCCTGATTATATGGGAGGCTTTTATCCAGAAAGATAGTTACCACAAAGAAGAGCAAATTTGATTTTTCTCATCTGGGTTCAAATAGCTTTATAACTCTTAAGTAGTTTGATTTTTACTTTCTGAACTTACTGCCTCTTTTATAGAGTTAGACGCACCAATTTATACTTATTAGTATTGACTATATTAGTGTTTAATTTACCAGAAGTATATTAAAAATTTTTTTTAATTGTTAATATGCAGCAAGTAGCTTGATAAAGATTTAAAATAAATATATTTATCTCTATCTAAACGATGATCAATTCAAAGCTAATCTCAGTTTAACATTGTTATTTACTAATATTGCTGAGTATAAAAAATGACTTTATATTTTAATAGTATTGTAATGTGTGTGAAAGCAATAGCACAGCACCATGTTTGCTGCTACGTAAGACTATTAAGCGCGCTTATTAAGGCTTAAGTTTTAATACAGTATCAAAGACAAAGGAAAAATATCCTCTGTATGAGGAACTTTCCAGGAATCAATTACTCAATTCCGGCATTGAATATACCAATCAGATTTCTGCTTCCTCAGCCACCTCTGTTCAATCAAGCGATTGTTTGATTTGGAAGTCCCTTATTGCACTAGCACGAAATTATAACCAGTGCTAGAAGCGCAAGGCTTACCTGACTCACAAGGCTCAATCCTGGCTAAAAATACTCCACCTTGGCGCTGACCTGATGCTGAAAACTGAATTTTACCTGTGGCTCCCATTGCAGAAAAATTGGGATTTGATAGTACTTTTTGTAAGCCTTGACGAGTACTATTTTCTTTTAAACCGGCAATAATTACTTGCATTGCATCATAGGCTGTAGCAGTTCGCGGACTGACATCTCCACCCCAAAGTTTTAAGGCTCTATCAGCAAAGGAATTACCTTTATCCATACTCCGGTTAGCATCACGATGCCAAGGTACAGGTACTACCATGCCTTTGATATCGCCTTGCCCAAACTTCAAAATTCTTTCACTGTATAGCTGTTGAGAACCAAAAAGTGTCAGCCTATTTCGATTTGCTTTTGCCACATCCACTGCTACGTTGAGGCTACTTGTACGGGGAATTAATAGTAAAGCTTCTGCGCCATCACTAATAGCCTTGGGAATGACATCATTAGCTCTAAAATTCGCAGCCCCTAAATCGCAATCTGTAGCAGTAACTTTTCCACCTGCTTTAGTGATGAACTCAGTGTATTCTTTAACAATATCTTGATTTAATCTTTCTTGATTTGACCTATCTTGATTAGATGTATCTTGGCTAGTTCTAAATGATGTATCCCGGCAAATAGCTATATTAGTGCGGCGTTCTTTTTTAACAATAAATTCAGCTAAAGCTTGATTGAAAATTTCCCGATTAGGGCTGATATTAAATACATATTTACTATCGCCATAGGCCTGTGCCTGATTTTGTCCCATTTGATTTCTGGAACTTCCCGGAGAAACTCTCACTAAACCATTCTTTTTATAGAGTTCTTCGTTCCGTCCAAAACCTACTACTGCTAACACATTAGAGTCTTTGACTAATTCATTATCTATTTTATCAAGTTGGTCAAAGCTATTTAAATTAGAAATTTCCAGTTGCAATGGTACGCCATTAATTCCTCCACTGCTATTAATTTCATCTTGCGCTTGCGCCACACCGCGTAAAGTTTCTTTAGCCTCATTTAAGCTATTACCAATGGGTACAATTACGCCTACTTTTAATGCTTTAGAGTTACCAATTTTGGCATTATTTAAATAAATTAATGTCTCTGGATCGTTCCGCATAGTTTGCAGCGATGCTTGAAATTTGATAATAGCTGTGCCAAAATCACCAGATTTGACTGCATTCACCCCAGCTTCTTTATTATCTGTTTTATCGGCGGTTACCAAAAGTTTTTCACCCAAACTCATCCATTCTGGAGTAGGTGGGCGTGAGGTTCCCCTGGGAGTAACCATAGAATTTGGTGTAGATTGAATCTCCGGCGAAAATTTACTGACTAAGCCTAAAATTACCGCTACCAGCACTCCAGCAATTCCCAGAGAGGCTAGCAAACGAATATTCTCTTGTTTAGTTGTCATCAATAATTCCTCAATTAATTAAGTTAAATTTATCTGAAAATTGCTTTTACAATAAACCGATATTCAAAAATAATCAGAAATATTTAGACATTAGTTTATTCATTAACTGTGATGTACCCGACAAAATAAATGCCAACAAGCCAGCTAAAATAATTAACAAAAACGCAACTATCAACCCATTAATGCCTGAGCGTAAAGGATTAATAATTTGCCAGCGCTGGAAGATAAACACGATAAATAAATTGGTTATTAGCGCAATTAAAAATAAATAACTCTTCTCAAATACAGGGCGAGATTGAATAAAAATTACAAATCCTAAAATTATCAACCATAACCCCGAACTAATCAACGTAGTTCCTAAAAAACTCAGTAAGACAATAGCTAAAAAAGAACTACCTGTACCTACAATCACAGCCCCAGGTAATAGTTCTGATAGCGATATGTGTGAAACACTTTGGTTAGTTTGTTGGGGAATCCGTCCCCGTGATTGAAATAACTGTTCTGGTGAAAAGATGGTATGTGGTACCTTGGGATTTAAACCTGGCTGAACATTTAAATCTAATAATACTGCCTGAGCAGATTGATAACGTTGCTCGTGGTTTTCTGGCATTAACCTATCGAGAATCAGCCCTAATTCCTGACTAATTGGTTGCGACAATTGACTGCGCCAATTATTAGTCCAGCTAAAACCTTGCTTCATCCATAGTTGGGATGGAGTCACGTTAGTCAGCAGATGAAAACAAGTGATTCCCAAACTATATAAATCGCTAGACGGGTAAGCAGTACCTAACTGCAGTTGTTCTATTGGTGCATAGCCCAAAGAACCGATAATTGTTCCTGGTGCTGTGTTTGCTGCTTCTGTTTTTTGCTTGGATACACCAAAATCAATCAACACTAACTTACCATCATGTTGACGGCGAATAATATTTTCGGCTTTAATATCGCGGTGGATAACTTGTTGTTCGTGGATGGTATTCAGAACAGGTAACAAGTCACTTAATAGCTGACGAATTTTTGTTTCATCAAATACTCCCTGCTGCTTTAACTCCTGCAACAGATTTTGTCCCTCAATCAACTCTTGCACTACATACAGGTAGTCATTTTCTTTAAAGTAAGCTAAAAGTGTGGGGATTTGGTCATGTTTTCCTAACTCTTGTAAGCGTTTAGCTTCTCTCTCAAACAACTCAGTTGCTTTTTTTTGAGCATCGCTACCGCCACCACTGTAAAATTGACCGCGAACTAGCTGTTTAACAACACATTTCTCGTTGAGCTTGTCTATATCTTCTGCTAGATAAGTACGTGCAAACCCTCCTCTGCCAATTGGTTGGATAATACGATAACGATTTCTTAGTAGATACACTAATCCTGTTCCACAGCTTAAACAAAAGTGGGAGCCTTCAGGATTTTGAGGATTTGGACAATCGGGGTTTAGGCAGCAGATCATATAGCTATCGCTGTCATTTTATTAACAACTAAAATATATCTTAAATTCTCTTGTACTCCGGTACTGATCTCTCTTTTACTAATAATTCTTATAGTTTTGCTGTTAAACGATTCCTATGGGATTTTGACAATAGACTCAGTTGCACATTTGCCTATTCGACACTTAAACTTTTAGGGTGCGTAATTTATGCAAAAAATCAACTGGATTTCTATATCTATACAGACAAGAAGACATTTATGATTGTTGCGACCAATCTCTTTTAGTTAGCTAATTTTAATTCTGCTAAAGCAACAGCACCCCATAAAGGCGCATCATCAGCTAAAGCCGCTGAAACAATTTCAAAATCAACTTCTGGTAGTGCTGTTTCTCTTGCTACCTGACGTAAAACTTCCCACCATTGAGTGCCAGCTTTAGTTACACTCCCACCTAAGATAAATAATTGCGGGTTGACTAAGTTTGCTATATTACCTATACCTGTACCTAAAGCCCAAGCAGATTTGCGTAAAACCTCTACAGCTAAATCATCCCCAGCAGCAGCCGCTTGACTGATTAATTGTCCTGTTAATAGTTCTAAATTATCCTCTACCAAACTCCGCAATATCTTTCCTTCCCAGAGTTTCGGCTGTGCTGTTAAAGCTTCCCTGGCATTTTGCACCATGTAGGGGCCGGAAGCCAAACGTTCCACACATCCACGTTTACCACATAAACATACCGGGCCAGCTGGGTCTACTACAATATGTCCAATTTCTCCAGCCATCCCCCCTGTACCGCGCCAAGGCTGACCATTAGCGATCGCTGGTGATAGGCGACGTTCATAACGCAGCCATTGTCGAGAACCAACATTTACCGTTGCTGCGGCTAACTTAGTTCCGCCAAAGTCGAGAGCTAATATTGATGTCATACAATTTTAGATTTTGAATTTTAGATTTTGGATTTGAGATTTTGAATTTTAGATTTTGGATTATTTTTTGGATTTAGCTTGTGCAAATCCATTTATCGCTATCATCTTTTACTTTGAGCAGCAGATCTCAATGATGCTCATGATTGAATTGCTCAGTTTTTTCCGAATCTAAGACTCCATCAATAAACTGTTGCAACCGTTCATAATGGGTTCCTTTCCAATAAATTTGAGCGCAGCTTTGGCAACGATGAAATTCCTGATTTTGTAATTGCACACTTTCAGGAAGTAGATGCATGATAGTTTCCTTCGCTATCGATTCAAGCAAGCCATTGCAACGCAAACATCTTTGAAAGGGTGATACTAACTTAAACAAATCAAAGCGTCGTAGTATTTCTATGATTTGCTGTTGAGGATTTGTGCTTCTAACGTAATAACCATGCGTTACAAGACTACGCATTAATAAACCCTTATCACGTGTCAAAAGAATCCGTTCTTGGCTGTGAGAAACTTCAGCTAATTCTTCATCACCATAATCATTACGATATAAAGTATCAAAACCTAACAGTCTTAAAGATGTGGCTAACTTACCTAAATGAATATCTAAAACAAAGCGAATAATACTCAGTGGTTGCGGACGCACAGAAATACTGGATGTATTTGTCTCAGAGATAGGATAAACATTGATAATGTCTCCATCCTGAACAATATAAGAAAAATCTACATAATTATTATTTACTTCAATAGCATCAACTTCTGGATGGGGAACACCTAACGACTCAATCATATCTTTAATTGAGGCTCTTTCCCCAAAATTATGTATGATTTTGACTCGCCTTTTATTGCGTGGTAAAAAATCGTTTAATTCTGCATAAAAGTGGAAATAAGTAATAGCCATAATGGTAATTGGTAATTGGTAATGGGCAATTGGTAATGGGAAATTTGCGGTATTAGTTACCTCTAATTTATTCCTCTCAGCTAAAACACATCTATTGTGCATATTAAAATTTTATCAATCTCCTTTGGGGTAGGCATCTTGCCCACTGGGTTGATGCAATTTAAACACTGATTAGCTGATACGATTTTTCACAACACTCCGTAACCTTTGATTTCTTGGAAAAATTCTCTTTCCTCACACGAACGAAGTTTAATTACCAATAGGACTTACGCAAAAGTCACGTAATTAAGTCATTACGAGCGCAGCGACATAATCGCCTGAGATTCTGGGATTGCTTCCCTACACTTCGTTCCGGTCGCAATGACAAATTTTGCTTGCGTAAGTCCTGACCAATTACCAATTACCAATTTATCAAGTAGTGTATTCGGCGTTAATTTTCACATAGTCGTAACTCAAGTCACAACCCCAAGCTTTACCAGTACCATAACCATTACCAACGCTCACAGAGATTAATACTGTATCTTCTTTGAGATAAGCACCTGCTGCGGCTTGTTTTAAATAAGCACTCGCTACTGCACGATCAAATGATAGCGGTTGACCATTTTCTAAAAGTAAAAAATCCCCTAGCTTGATTTGCAAATTTTCTTGCTCAAAGGGTACACCTGCACGTCCAGCGGCGGCGGCTATCCTTCCCCAGTTAGGATCGCGGCCAAAAATTGCAGATTTCACTAAGGATGAACCTGCAATAGTTTTAGCGATTTGACGCGCTGAAGTTTCATCATGGGCCCCTGTAACTTGCACTTCCATTAGACAAGTTGCACCTTCACCATCACGGGCGATCGCTTTTGCTAAATGCTGGCATACTGCTGTTAACATCGCTTCTAGTTTTTCCGCTTCTGTCCCCATTTCGATAATCGCTGGAGTGCGGGATTGTCCATTGGCTAAGGCGATTAAGCTGTCATTGGTGCTGGTATCACCATCAACGGTAATGGAATTAAAGCTTCTGTCGGCGGCGCGACTCAACATTTGTTGCCAAAGTGCTGGCGATACAACTGCATCACAGGTAACAAATGCCAGCATAGTTGCCATATTTGGGTGAATCATCCCCGAACCTTTGGCAATTCCACCAATTCGCACCGGGCGATCGCCTATAGTTGTCTCTAAGGCAATGGATTTAGGCACCAAATCTGTAGTGATAATTGCTCCCGCAGCTGCATCTGAGCCTGTTTCTGAAAGTGCAGCTACTAGTTGCGGAATTCCGGCTTTAAGTTTATCCATCTTGATGCGCTGTCCAATCACCCCAGTGGAAGCCAATAACACAGATTCACTAGGGATATTCAAAGCTTGGCCTACTGTCATCGCTGATTCCAAAGCATCAAACCAGCCTTGAGTACCTGTAGCGGCGTTTGCTTGTCCAGCATTACAGAGAATTGCCCGTGTATTCTGCTTGGCTTGTAAGCGTTGGCGACAATAATCTACACAGGCGGCTCTAACTTGACTAGTGGTAAACACACCTGCTGCGATCGCTTCCACATCTGACCATATCAAAGCTAAATCAGGTAATCCCGAAGGCTTTAAACCTGCGGTAATCCCTGCTGCTCGATATCCCCTTGGTGCTGTGATACCACCTGTAATCTCCTGCCAGTCTGCCATGATGATTCTCCCACAACTATCTAATGGCTCGACTGGCGATTATACCAAGTCTTATGTAATTCAAAATTCAAACTTCAAAATTCCATAGGATTGGGGACTGGGGACTGGGGACTGGGGACTTGGGGATGAGGGAGATGAGGGGAAATAACAAACACCAAACACCAAACACCAATTACCAATTACCAAATGACCCTTGACAAATACCAAAAATTGAAAAAGGAGAGCCACTTGGGCAGCTCTCCAGATCATCAGGGTGCATCTATATACCACATCATAACATATTTTTGCTGAGGGGCAATACCCCTTAATCAGGTTTTTATGAAAATATGGTGAAGTTGGCTTTCAGGTTAACACAAAAAATACAAAAGGCAACTACTTTGGCAAATTTTCAAATTATCAGGGTGCATTTACTTAGCAGATGAGTAGATTTTTAACATGAGTGATACTACTTGTTATTAAATGCCTTGATTCAAAATTCTGATGAAGACTCCTGATAATCAGCTACAGATTAGCCAGTACAGACGCGATCGCGTCTAATGTTTTGCCTAGCAGAAATTCTCAAAGATGATACTTGAGTGGTTTCTACTTTCTTTAGAGTTAAGAGACTACTAGTTAAGCTCATCTCACCCCTAAAAGTTCGTGGGCAGAGGAAAAGCTACCAATGCCCAATGCCCTAAGTAAACCTTCCCGCCGATTTTTTGTAATTCACAAAAAAAAGAGAGCTACTTGGGCAGCTCTCCAGGTCATCAGGGTGCATCTATATAACATGAGTATAGCATCTTTGTGGTGATGGGCAAGACCCCCCAATGAAAGTTTTTTGTATAAATTTTTGGCAAATTTTTTGAGGCTGGGTTTGCTCAATCAAAAGCAGCGCTACTTAGATAGCTTTTGAGAGCATGAGCGTATATTGTTAACAGAGTATAACATTTTGGTGGTGAGGGGTATAACCCATCTTCATAATCTCTTGTTATCACATTTTGTAAAGCAACTACCGAACACTAGCGATATCAGAGGGTACAAGCGTGTAGTGCGATCGCCTTAACTCTTCAATGATAATTGACAGCTGACCACAAACCAAAATTTAAACCTGAACCCGAATGCAGAATTGGTAGTATTTAAATGCCGACTTACTTAGGATAAGGAAATAATGCAACGGCTTCATACTGGCAAGTGGCGTGTCAGTATGGAAGAAATAGCGCAGGAGTTAGTGAAGCAAAAAGATGAGCGTCAGCGTCCCTATTCAAGCTATCGAACTTACTCCCGGTAGCCAGATTATGATCTCTAACCTCTCCTGGCAAGACTTTGAGCAAATTCTCACCGACTTAGGAGAAAAGCGCAGTAGTCGCGTCACTTACTACCGAGGGATTTTAGAAATCATGTCCCCACTAGCCTTGCATGAACGTCCCCACCGCATTATTGCCGATGTCGTCAAAGCTATTTTGGATATTCAAGAACGAGATTGGGAAGATTTCGGTTCAACTACTCTAAAACGTCCAGAAATTGCTGGTATTGAACCAGATACTTGCTTCTACATCCAAAACGCTGGCCGAGTACAAGGCTGTACCAATTTGGATTTAACAGAGTATCCACCGCCAGATTTAGCCATAGAGTCTGATGTTACCTCTACAACCACCCTTGATGCTTACGAAGCGATGGGTATTCCCGAAGTTTGGATTTACCGCAACAAACAGTTAAAAATATATCTTCTTTCTAATGAAGGCTATGTGGAAGCTTCCATCAGTCCCATCTTTCCGGATCTACCCTTAACCGAACTAATTCCTCAAATGGTGCAAAAAGCCATTGATAGAGGAACCAGTAAAATGTTGCGCGACTTGAAAAGCCAATTTCGCCAGCTATAAACTTTTAAGAATCAATAGAGTTAAATATTTATGTCTCAGCAATATTCAATTGAAGAAATTCCGGTTAACTTTAACAGAATTATTGAAGAAGTTGAACAAGGCGAACCGATACAGATTACACGGCAAGGTCAGCAAGTAGCAGTTATTCTGTCATCTGCAGAATACGAGAGATTGTTGAATAAAAGCCCTCGTTTTTGGGAATCTGTCACAAAATTTCGCCAAGAAATCATAGAAGAAGGCATCGATATTAATCCCGATGAAGTATGGCAGGATGTACGCGATAAATCTTCTGGGCGTGAGGTGAATCTTTGAGTCTTTTCTTATTGGATACTAACATCATCTCTGAACCATTGAAGTTACAACCGAATCCGACTATTATCTCTATGTTGCAACGGTATCAGGGAGAAGTTACTATTTCCTCAGTTACATGGCATGAATTATTATTTGGTTGCTATCGTCTGCCAGCTTCTAGAAAGCGAGAGAGAATTGAGCAGTATTTGCAAGATATAATTGAACCAAATATTCCCATTCTTCCCTACAATGTCGCCGCATCTGAATGGTTTGCCCTAGCACGAGCAAGGTTGACATTAATTGGTAAACCTCCAGCTTATGCAGATGGATAAATTGCTGCGATCGCTCAAGTGAATAATCTCACTCTGGTAACAAATAATATTTCAGACTATGCAGATTTTCAAAACTTGAAAATAGAGAACTGGTTTGTTATCTAATCAGTTAAGAAAATTAATTGATAACAAAACCAAAAAACTAGTACAGCACGGCGTAAATAGCGCAAAGTTGGCGGTGTCGGTTTCCGTCCCGCCAAACTTTGTAAGAGAAACAGACCATTCAAAATCAACAAAAAACAGAATAATAATTTTGGAGGGGGTTTGGGGGACGCAACCGTCACCCAATCGGGGGTTTGGGGGATTCTCCCCCAATTGAAAGAGCTTTTTTAATCAGTGACAAATCAATCGCTAATGAGCTTAACCTAAGCGTATTGATCTAAAAATATGGCGATCAAAGCAAACTTAGTAAAAATTTCCTATAAAAAATTCCCTCAGAAATTCTGAGGGAGGGTTGAGAAGGAGTCTATGTGATGGGAAAACTATGCAGGGTTAAATTGAGATCTGCGTTGTAGTAGTTGGATAATCGCAGCTTTCTCTAAAATTCCCACGAGTACGCCATTTTCACGAATTACAGGAAGTGCAGAGATTTGTTGTTGTTCAAGTAGCTGAACTACTTCTACTAATGGCTTGTCTGATTGGACTGTGGTAGATTCTGCAATTGGTCGCATTACTTGTTTAACTTGAGTTTCTGACCACTCGGCTGTAGGGATGGTTCGCAAATCATGAGCTGCGATCGCACCTACTAATTGTCCTTCATCATCGGTTACTAAGAAGCGATGCCATTGTTCGCCACTTAAGATGCGTTCATCAGCGAATTCTCTAAGAGTTAGGTTAGCAGAAACAATCGGACTATTTGGGGTGACAACATCCGCAGCAGTTAAACCTGTGAGTTTTTCTTGGACTCTAGCAAATTGCGCGGCGTTACCTGCGTTTTGCAGCAAGAAGAACCCGATTAACAAGTTCCAGATATTCGCAAAGCTACCGAAGAATAGTATGGGAAGTAAACCAGAAGCGATCGCAACCCAACCAAATATCTGTCCAACTCGGCTGGCAAAAGTCACGCCTTTATAAGGATTGCCTGTAATCTTCCAAACTAAGGCTTTCAGTATATTACCCCCATCTAAGGGCAAGCCAGGAATGAGGTTAAATAGCGCTAATGCCAGGTTAACAGCAGCTAACACACCTAATATTGCTGCGAGTGGCCCGGTGGCGGCTGTAGCGTAACCAATACCTGTAGTTAAACCGCAGATTAAGAGACTAACTAACGGCCCTGCGATCGCTACCCAAAAAGCTTCACCAGGGGTTTTCGATTCTTTCTCTAAGCTGGCTAAACCACCAAAGATAAATAATGTGATTGATTTAACATCAATTCCTTGGCGAATAGCTACAAAGCTATGTCCTAATTCATGGGCGACGACAGAGGCAAATAACAACAGCGCTGTCATCAATCCTAGTACTAAAGCTAGTCCTCCAGATAATTGCGGGAATTGCCCCATCAGTCCGCTGCTATAAGTCCAAGTTACTAAACCCAGAACTAAAAACCACGACGGATGGATATAGAAGGGAATCCCAAAGAGATTACCAACGCGTATTGTGCCATTCATGTCGTTCACCTTTGATTTTTGTTTCTAGAGGTTTGCTTTCATTCCTCTTGATGTTTCCAGTGTAACGAAATGTAAACGAACATTAATCTTTCTGTTGGTAGGGGTGTCCGTCTTTATAGGTGCGGTTATTTCGATTTAGCTGTGTTTACAGATGTCGGCAAAGCGTAAAAACCTAAATGATTGCCAACTGGACGTTCCCGCATAGGTAGTTTGGTATGAGCAGGAGCATTTAATATCTTTGCGCCATTAGCTTTTCCCATAACTAGTGTGACTGAACCACCACCATCCATATTGATTGCAGCATCAGCACCTAAATCTATAGCAGTCTTGGTTAATTCAGTGAGAGTCAATCCTTCACTATAGAAAGGTTGTTTGCCATCTACAGCAATTAGCCAGAGTTTATTACCCTTCTGGTTGATTGCTGCTGCTAAACGTGGGTAAGGTTTATTTTCTTGTAGATGAGAAATCACAGGCTTGCCCTCAGTAACTAACATTTCTTGCCCTGCAATGGCTTGAAATGTATCTTTTGGGCATTTGCCATTAGCAAAGATTTGCGCCAGATTATTTTGGGCAAAGCACAGCACAGCCTTATTTTCTTCTGGCTTGGAATAACGATGTCCATTAGAAATGACTTCTCCTAAAGGATAGGAAGGATCGCCGCTATGAGGATAGTAGTCCCAAGGAGATTTTTCATAAAAATGATGGAAATAACTTCCATTTACCGCCAATTGCAACTTAAATTCATTCAGAAATTCTGAGGTAGTTCGGGCGTTAGTTTTTTTACCTTTCTCAGGTAAGCCGGGAGTTACCAAAGGTTTGACTCCCGGCGCGCTCAAGTCAATAGTGACGATATGAAGCATCACTGGACGCATCTGGGAAACAGCGCGACGTTGATACACAATTCCCTGAAACAATACTTGCTGGCGATCGCTTCGGGATGGACGTAAAATACACAACCATCCATAGAACAGTGCGGGTGCTAAAAGCAAGCTAGAAAGACCTGCCAGCAAAAATCTTCTGATGTAAACTTTGTAGCGATGATGCATAGCTCAATTAAGTAACAGCAGTCAATCTCATGTTTATGCACCCCTAATATCAAAATTGCAGTCTATGTAATTCTGACGAAGAAATCTACTAACTAAAGTTATAGTGTTAGCCTAACGTACTGTCTGATAGGTTGTGGTGCGTCAGAAAACTCTCTGCTTTCGTTCCAAAGAGAAAAACTGTACTGGGAGATTTTTCTAGAAATTCCTACCTAAGACACTATCTAGATTTGTTAGTGTAGACATAATGAAAATAGTGCTCATGGTGCTGGCGTAGTTAGGCAACTTCTATCGAGCGGTAAATCGTTATTAAAATTAATACTTAGAGAAAGAATTATGACGGCATTTGAACCAAAAAGCATCCGTTCTTATAGCCAAGAAGAGGTACAGCAGATTCTCCAGTTGGCGATCGCAAGTCATGCTGAAAATATAGATAGAGAATTTTCCTATCAGGAGTTAATAGAAATCGCCGCTGAGTTAGAAATTTCTCCAGATACCTTACAACTAGCAGAACGCGACTGGCAAGTGCAACAGAGCGAAGTGCAACGTCGGCAAGTTTTTAACCTTTACCGCCGAGGTAGATTTAAAAAGCGTTTGGGCAATTATGCGATCGTCAATGCTTTTTTTATCCTAGTTGATTTAATTAGTGGTGGCGGTGTCTCTTGGGCACTGTATATTTTGCTATTCTGTAGTTTCTTGGTGGGGCTTGATATCTGGAATACCTTCCAAACTCAAGGTGAAGACTACGAAAAAGCTTTCCAACGCTGGAATCGCACACACCAAATTAAACAAACTATCAATTCAGTTTTGAATAGGTGTTTTAAAGCATTGCAGACTTAAGTAGTACGGCGAAATTAAAGAGAACTGCTAAGGGCTGTCATTTGTCAGGCTTTCTGATGGCTCATGACTTACTTGGATATCATTAAATATTTGTGGGTGAAGGACACAAGGATAAAAGGCAAAACAAGAACCTTTAACCCTTACCCTTTAACCTTTTCCCCCCAAACCTTGTTGATACTCTGCTGACTCCACCAACTCATAAGTATCTCCCAAGGCTACAGCAAACTTTTGTTCAATAGCTGCTAATTCTTCTAGCGGTATAGCTTGCCATTGCTCTTTTGTTGCCCAACGAATCACAAATATAATTTCTGTAGGATCTTGGGGATTCAGCCAAACTTCTTTACCCAGGAACCCAGAATATTGAGCAAGGGCTGTTGTCCAGATTTCCGCATCCTTCTGGATAAAGATTTCCTGCATCTGGGAAGGAATTTTAAACTTAAGGAATTCTATAACTATGCCCTGCATTCCTTGTATTTGCCAATTTGCCAAAATAGAGTTGTAGGCTAGAGTAACTACGCTTTTAGCATAGCTGATTTGCGTAGAAGTTATAGCAAGGGCTGGCTGTCTTCAAATTAGGGGCTAGGGACTAGAGAAGAGTGATTATCATGTTTGGTTGTGGGATTTGCCCGCGATTAGCTAGTTTTAAATAATTAAGAGGAAGGGAGTATGGATAATAACAATTGGATGCAGCAGTTAGTAATGCTTGGTATTGGCACAACATCTTTAGTAGCTGACAAACTGCGACAAGTCAGTGATGAATTAGTCAAAGATGGCAAGCTGAATCCTGAGCAAGCAAAAGCTGTGATGGATGATATTGTACAGCAGTTGCGATCAGAGCAAGGCACTTGGGAAACTCAGATGCAACGGCAAATGCGTAATATGATGCAAGATTTAGGAGTAGCTCGTCAGTCAGAGGTAGACGAGCTACGGGGTAGAATTGACCGTTTAGAACGTCAAGTGCGGGATTTAGAAAATAAGCTTTGGCGTTAGGATATCACTTTGTGCTTTAAACTAATTTGTGTCCTATTGGTCATTTTTTCCAAACTACCTAAGTAGGGAGGGTTAATTTTGAAAGCAATTATACTCAGCGTTGGATTAATGCTGGCGTGTGTTGTGGTTTTAGTATTAGCGCAAATTGGCGGCAGTAAACAAGACTCTGCCATTGCTGCTAATCTCAGCCAACCAACACCAGCAGCCATAGCTGTCCCTGAAAACAATACCTTGATTGCGAGCAATACTATGTCTGATGCCAATGCTGTCACTACCCCTTCTGGATTGAAGTACATTGAACTAAAAGAGGGGACTGGTGCAACTCCTCAAACCGGACAAAAGGTTGTAGTTCACTACACCGGCACTCTAAAAGATGGTACAAAGTTTGATAGTTCACGCGATCGCAATCGTCCTTTCGAGTTTAATATCGGACGCGGACAAGTGATCAAAGGCTGGGACGAAGGACTCAGTACAATGAAAGTCGGCGGTAGTCGTCAGCTAATTATCCCGCCAGAGTTAGGTTATGGCGCTCGTGGTGCTGGTGGTGTAATTCCACCCAACGCTACCCTGATTTTTGACGTGGAATTACTAGATGTTAACTAGGGATTAGGGACTGGGGACTGGGGACTAGGGACTGGGGATTGAATTCTGTTCTAGCCCCAGTAATCAATTATTTAATAATTACTAGTTAATAATTATTGGGCCTGGCTAGGTTTTTAAACTTTGTAAACTGAGGATCGAATAAAAGTTTAACTGTACCTGTTGGGCCGTTACGGTGTTTAGCTACTATCACTTCTGCAATACCGCGATCGGGACTATCATTATTGTAGTAATCGTCCCTATATAACATGATTACTAAATCCGCATCCTGTTCAATAGAATTATGAACTATGATGTTGTTTGCAATGAAATTATGTAGATTAGGAACTGTTAAATCATAAACTTCTTCTTCCCCATCAGGTTGGATTGCAACGATTTCATCCCAATAAATATCGCTATTAGCTAAAAGATTTATTTCTGCTGATTTGACAACTGTAGCCAGTCTTGAAGCTCTTTCTCGGCTCACATTTTGCTTATAAAGTGTTGTTCCACAATGAGCAACATCAGCTAAAGATTGCATTGGTAAAGCTAGGCGATCTCCTATTTCTAAACTGTCCAGTCTCTTCCAGCCATTAATAGTTAAAAATTTGTGATTACCTGTGGCTCGAATTTTACGCCCTAAACGAGTTTTTAATAAAAATATAGGCTTGACTCCTGTTGAAAAGGCATTACTAACTATTGCTTTTTCTAACTGCATTGTCGCTTCATTTAATGCCAAAACTGAAAAGCCAGATTTGCCTACTAAATTACGAATTGGTACTTGTACTCCAGTATCTGCTAAGGTCACTAAAGTATCGCCAGTTAAACATCCAGATTCTCTTAAATCTGACAGCATTGGGCGTTTATTAGTACGTGCTTCCACCCCTCGACTTAACTGAGATAAAGCAATAACTGGAACCGATAATTCCCGCGCTAAACCTTTTAAAGAACGTGTAATTTTAGATAATTCTTGTACACGGTTATCACCTGCTCCTTCCATCAATTGCAAGTAATCTATCACAATTAAACCCAGTTCCATGCCTTGTTCGGCTTGCAATCGTCTTGCCTGACTACGCATTTGGGTTACTGTAATATTTGGCGTGTCATCAATAAAAATTGGCATCTCTGAAAGCATACCAATAGCGCGGCTTAAAGGTTCCCATTGTGCTTGACTAAGTCTGCCACTTCTTAAATAACCACTTTCAATTCCTGCTTCACTTGCTAATAGACGCTGTACCAGTTGTTCTTTAGACATTTCTAAACTGAAAACAGCAACTGGCATTCTATGAGAAGCAGCAATATTATAAGCAAGGTTCAGGCAAAATGCTGTTTTCCCCATTGCCGGCCTTGCAGCCACAATAATCAAATCAGAACGCTGAAAGCCACTAGTAAGAGCATCTAAATCGTAAAAACTACAAGTAATTCCAGGTAAAGCAATACCTTGATTTCGCTCTTCAATATCCTGAAAATTACTAATTAATGTATCTGAAATATGAACTAATCCTGATTGGGCACGTTCTTGAGTAATGCCAAATACTTTTTGTTCTGCTTGATCTAAAACAATTGGTAATTCTTTCTCTGTTTCGTAACCAAGATGAACAATTTCATTACCAGCTTTAATTAACTGTCGCCGCTGGTATTTATCCATGACTAAGCTTGCTAAAGCGTCAATATTGACGGCTGACACTGTGCGATCTACAAGGGTGGCTAATTTATTTCTCCCGCCAATCCGATTGAGCAAATCGTGATCCGCTAGCCAACTTGTCACTGCTAGTAAGTCTGTAGGTTTACCCTGCGCGTGTAGTCGCAATGCTGCTTGATAAATATCTTTATGGGCGCTAATGTAAAAAGCTTCGGCAACTAAGCGATCGCTGACTCTTCCAATCGCTTCTGGATCGAGCAAAATCCCCCCCAAAATCGCTTCTTCTGCCTCAATATTTTGGGGTGGAAGGCGATCGCTACCATTGCCCTGAAAACTTAGTTCTTCAGCCATAAGCGATGTTCAACTGGCGAGCCAGATTGCTTTGTTACCTTGATGATAAAAAATTGCCAATAATTCGTAATTGTGAATTCGTAATTCTTGATTAGTCCGTAGATGAATTTAGTAACTAGAAATCAGCAAAAATATTTGTCTTGTGACCTCAACAAATCAACTTATTCTGTATCCTAAATAAATTACGAATTACCCTTTGGGTTCGGCAGTTACTTAACTTGGGGAGACCCCAAGACTGTACTGCCTCACAAACTACGAATTACGAATTACGAATTAGTAATTAATTCAGTTAGCTAGCAACAACTTCAATAGTTACTTGTGCGGTTACTTCTGAATGTAGCTTAATTTCAGCTTTGTAAGTGCCCAGGTGGTTAATATCGGGAAGTGTAATACCGCGACGATCAATTTCTTGATTTGTAGCTGCTTGAATTGCATCTGCAACGTCTTGAGCGGTAACAGTACCGAAAATAGCTTCGTTTTCACCAACCTGCTTGGCAATTTTCAAGCTGCTAATTTTTTCTAAAGCTGCTTGTTGTTCTAAAGCTTGTTGTCTCAGCTCTAATTGCCGTTGACGTTCTTGTTCACGACGGCGTTCTACTTGCTTGAGAATACCAGGAGTAGCATGAGTTGCTAATTTTTGCGGAATTAGATAATTACGAGCATAGCCAGGAGCTACATCTACTAAATCTCCTAATTTTCCCAACTTACTCACATCTTGAGTTAAAACTAACTGTACGCGTTTCACCATTGTTTTTCGTTTTCCTGTAGAATCTCATTAACTTGGGGTGCAGCCGGATAGCTCACAGATGTGTAGCTGTATCCCAAGCGGCTTGGTCAATACCCTAAAGCTTACAGATCCTAGCGAATCGCAGGGGGCGATCGCAACTATTAGGGTGCAAAAAAATTGTATTGCTTATAGCGCCGCGATCGCGCGATCTACCAAATCTAGTCCTTGGGAGACTACCGCATTCCGCCAACCCCGATCCGCAGGCACAAAAACTTCCATTAAGCGCTGGCTTGTCGATTCTTTAGATGGGTGATTTGCTGGCGAAAAGAAATGAGCGCGGTTTTCGGCTCGTAATGCCTCCACTACTTGAATGACTGAATAAGTACCAAATTCTGCGGTAAGATACCTGTAATTACATTGGGAAACTTTTGCCTGACACCAATTTCCCAAACCCCCACGAAACTTGTAAGCAACTTTTCTGGCTAGATAAGGTTCCACATAATTCGCACCAAACTTCGCAATTAGCCATTGGGTAGACTCAGACTCCGGCGAATAATCAATAAAAAGTTTATAGGTTGCCTTCTTACCTAACCCTGTATGTAAGTCAATATGTACGACATCTGTGGCATTCCCCATCCACCGAGCAAAATTATTATCCAGAATCTGATAAGTCTTTGAGGGTTGATGTCCGCCAAAAAATAACCCTTGGGGAAAATCATATTGTCCTACTGGTAGCGTGCTGGTTAAAGAATTGATGCCATAGCGGAGAATAATTGCGATCGCCTTTAACAGAAATGGCTCAAACTGAGATGGTGGTGAAGTTGGATTGAAAAAAGCATTTAACTCACCATATTTTGCCGGACTCCCACTATATACTTCGCCAGGTAGCAGAAAATTACGGTTGAGGTCGATATTCTCCTCATTCCACCGCCTGCGCCAAGCAAAGCCGTAAGGATTCAAGGCGTGTAAAAGTAATAAAGCAATCCCTTGGCTTTGGTTCCAATTTACCAGACGCTTCTCTAGCAAAGCACATTGCACAGCCGAACCAAAAAATCCCTCCACGCCATGCAATCCACTAGAGACAACTACAATTTTTTGCGAGTTGGGGTTTCCTAAAAAAGCCACATCAATAGTTAAATCTGCCCCATCTGGCCCTATTTGCTCTATGGGATATGCTTCTAAGCTACATCCCAAAGCTAACGCCGCATCCCGAAACCGCTTCCGTGCTGCGTTGTAATTAGGAGAAAAACCAGCATCATCAAGCATACAAACACCAAAAACCAAACCCCAAAACCCAAATAGCTAAAATTTATCTTTCATCCCCCTGATCCGCGCAAAAGTCTGCACCGGATCGTTACTTTTAGCCGCTGATTGTAGTGTTGGCTGTTCCCAGCGTAAAAAAGGATTGGTACTTTTCTCCACCCCTATCGTTGAAGGAATGGTAGCTTTTCCCTGGCTACGGTAGGCTTTCACTTCATCAAAGCGTTTTTGTAAGTCAGCGTTTTCACCATCAACAGTTAAGGCAAATTGTAAATTTTTTAACGTATATTCATGGGCGCACCAGACTTTTGTATTATCAGGTAGAGAGCGCAGTTTATTTAACGAGTTCACCATTTGTGCAGGAGTCCCTTCAAATATACGACCACAACCCCCTGCAAATAGAGTATCGCCACAGAATAAGTCCCCTGGTTCCCCAGCTACTTCTGGGGGAAAATAGTAAGCAATGTGCGCGCGGGTATGTCCAGGAACGAAGATGACTCCAGCGACGCGATCGCCAAACTGTACATGAGAGCCATCTTCAAGAAAAACTGTTTGTCCTGGGATTCTTCCCCGATCCTCGACTCCAGCATAGACTGTTAGCTCAGGAAATTTTTGCATCAACTGCTGATTACCACCCACATGATCGTGATGGTGGTGGGTGTTAAAAATCGCTACTAACTTAGCGTTAAGTTCGGTTAGTTTCCTGAATACAGGTTCAGCCTCTGCGGGATCGACAGCAGCGGCGATATTTTGCGTGCGATCGTACAGCAAGAATATATAGTTATCCGAGAGTGCTTCCAGACGAATGACCTGCATAAACTCAATTTCCTCAGAGCAGAACATCAGAGCTATTTGTACTAGCTATACGAATTATTTATATTTTGTTCATTTTAGCGGGAAAAATCATGAGACATCAGCGTGAAAAACCGTATTTTCCCGGTGGTGAGGGTGAAGGTACTTATTAAGTAATGAGATTAATCAGTACAATCTCTCTGGAAAGAAGCATAAATGCGACGCTAGATTAATGTTGTTCTTCTTGTCTTACGACAAAAAGAATTTCGGTCATCAGGCATCAACAATATTTGTTTAATTCAAGAAAATTTAATATTTCAAAAATTTTCCTGCCAACCTTTTGCAATACAGAGGTCTAGCAAATATTGTCATGCTCACTTGCATCTATAGGAGATTTATGAATTCCCCAGCCTTGCTTTATCCAAGCATCAGTACCCCAGCAGAAACTGCTGTGAAGAAAATTGTCGATAAAATTATTTCATCAGGCACAATGAGCCGTCAAGACCATACTTTACTGACATCTACTATTTTGGCTAATGGTGATATTTCTGAGGGAGAACGCCGCCTGATTAATCGTGTCTTCGATCATATCCAAACAGGACAACTGAAATTATTGGATTGGTAATAAACGATAAGTAATTCATTATTTTTTCTGAAAGTAATGAAACTAAACCATAAAGTTTAAGATTTAGCGAATGCTTGTTGTTTAAGCAGCAAGCATTCGCTGTTAAATAATAAATATTATATTAATTATGAATTTTGAAAGAGGATTTATTACTATTTTAACAGGAATGTATTCTTTTCAAGACTGCATTCATTTTTTGGCATCTGTGAGAAAATTTCATCAAGAGCCAATCATTATTTTAATTGACCGAGTTCCGCCAATCTTCTACCTTTTCTTAAAAGCTTTCAAAAATGTCATTTTAAAACCTGCACCAGCAAATGAAAATACTGTTTTAGCATCACGAGAAGCAAAATTAGCTTTATATGTAGCTTCGGAATTCCAAAAAACCATCTACTTAGATTCAGATATTTGCTTACTATCACCAATTAATGATGTATTTGAAGCTTTAGAAATGGAAGATTTATTATTAACCGAGGATGTACAGCCTAGTATTATTAAAGCCACAAATTTATTGAGAGGTAAACAGCAAGATATATTAGCAGATGTTCTGCCAACTTTACAAGCTATAGGTTTACCACTTCAGGAAGATAGTATTCAATACAATGGTGGCTTTATTGCTTTTCGCAAAACAGAAATAACTGCCAAATTTTTTGATGAATTCAAGCATTATTTTGAAATTATCAAGAATAATCAAGATAAATTGCTATTAAAAGACCAAGGTGCTTTTGCAGCTGCGATCGCCACTGTTAAACCAAAGATAAAAGTCTTACCTCCTACCTATAACTATCTCAGCAAATGGAAGGAATGTTACAACATTCATGAGGGAATTAAAGTATTGCACTGTACTTACCCTTACCGACCTCAATATGCTAAAGATGTGACTCGCTCTGTTTACACGAGAATATTCGATAAATTAGCTCCACTATTTATGCCAAATCAAATTACTAACCCTTGGCGTACTAAATAATTTTAATTAATTAATTAATAAATAAGTGAAAAACATTTCCCTAGTATCAATAATAGTCTCTGATTTATCAAGTGCTGCTATTATGCGTGCCTACTTGTTAGGTAAAGCTATTAAAACTTTAGATATTGAGGTAGAAATTATTGGTTTTTTATTTGGCAATAAATTATATAGCGATTTACCAGCAGAATTTAAAATCTACCATTTACCTGGAAGCAATTTTCCAGGCTTTGCTCAAGAAATCCGCAAAATTATACCCAAAATTAAAGGAGATATAGTTTATGCAATTAAGCCGAATTTAGCCAGTTTTGGAGTCGCTTTACTAAAAAAAATATCTAGCAAAAAGCCAATAGTTTTAGATATAGACGACTGGGAACTCAGTTGGCATGGTGGTGATGAGTGGAAATATCAACCCACAGTTAAACAATTAGCTAGGGACTTATTTAAACCAGATGGAGCGCTGAAAAATCCTCATCATCCTTTATATATCAAATGGATGGAGAATTGGAGAAATTATGCCGATGCTATGACAGTACATACTCAATTTCTCCAGCAGCGTTTTGGCGGTACTTTAATTCCCAATGGCAAAGATACATCTTTATTCGATCCAACTAAATATCAACCTGAAGACAGCAGAATTCGCTACGGTTTATCTGCATATAAAATTTTAATGTTTCCCGGTGCTCCTCGACCTTATAAAGGCTTAGAAGATGTTCTCATAGCGCTAGATAAAATTAATCAACCTGACTTTAAGTTAGTAATTGTTGGTGGTAGTCCTTATGATGATTACGATCAGCAACTTCAACAAAATTGGGGAAATTGGATTATCAAATTGCCTAATTATCCTGCTGAAATAATGCCTGATGTAGTGGCTGCTGCTCACATTATTGTTGTTCCCCAAAGAGATACACCCGAAACTCGCGCACAATTTCCACTGAAACTTACAGATGGAATGTCAATGGCTAAACCTGTATTATCCACAAAAGTCGGTGATATTCCCGAAATTTTGGGTGAAACTGGTTATTTAGTTGAACCTGCTAACCCAGAGCAAATTGCAACAACAATTCAATTAATATTTGACGATTTAGATTCAGCAAATGTCCGTGGTAGAAAATCACGTGAGCGATGTATAGAAAAATATAGTGTGGAATCTATGGCTTTTCATTTAAAATCAGTAATTTTTCGGTTGTGAATATATCTTTATAGAAAAATTAAATCTTTTTCACAAACTAATATTTTTTTAAATTTCTCTTTTTAAGAAAATACGTATTTACCCTGAAAAAATTGATCATAAATATGAAAATTAGCCAATGTAGTGACATCGGTAATATTCGTGTTAATAATAAATAAATTATGATACGCAGAACTGATGTCTACCAAAAAATTGCTACTCAGATTTGCCAAGCCTTATCCTGGTTTGATTATTTTGACAATAATTTTAGGCTTTTCCGGAGCATTATTTAATGGTATAAGTACAACTTTAATTGTGCCAGTAATTTTAAGAATTGTCGGGCAAGAAGTAGATTTAACCAATGCGCCAAAGCTTTTAACAGCTATTATGTCTCCTTTTGATAAAGTTCCAGAAAATTACCGTGTTGGGGTGATGGCTGGAGCGATTATTTTCACAATATTTTTAAAAAACTTAGCAAATTATACTGGAAGTTTAGCATCTAGCTCTTTAAGCAGAATGCTGACATCAGATATGCGAGAAGCTGGATTAAAGTTATTATTGGACGTTGATATAGATTATTATGCCAAAACAAAAGTTGGCGATTTAATTAATAAACTAGGTGGGGAAATTGGACGTACAGCGAGTACTTTAGGCAGTACTATTAGATTAATAATACTCTCAATTACCATCTTTGTTTTTATTGGGTTATTACTGTCAATATCTTGGGAATTGACAATTATTTCTACACTGTTGCTGTCTTTAGTAACTTTAATCAACCAGTCTGCTATTACTCGTTCTCGAAAGTTTGGCAAGCAGCTGAGTGAAATGTCTAGTGCATATTCAATTTCTTTATTAGAAGTCCTCAATGGTATTCGCTTAGTTAAGTCAACAGGCAACGAATCCAGAGAATTTCAACATATTAAAAAGCTAATTCGTGCGCGTGAAAAGGCAGATTTTCAATCTCAAGTTAACTCAGAAGCGATCGGGCCTTTGAGTGAAGTCATGGGAGTTTCAGCTTTAATGCTGATTGTCTTATTAAGTAAAATTTTCTTTGCCGATCAGATAGTATCTCTTTCTGCTGTACTTTTAACCTATTTATTGGTTTTATTGCGGGTACTGCCATTAATTTCGCAACTCAATTCCATTCGCAGTAGTTTTGCCAGCACATCTACTAGTGTGGACATGGTAAGTGAATTTTTAAGCTTCACTAACAAGCCATTCATGGGCAACGGTGAGCTGACATATACAAAATTAGAAAAGGGAGTCAGTTTTAATTCATTGTCCTTTAACTACCCTGGTCATGAAAAGTTGGTGCTTCAAGATGTGACATTAGATTTACCCCGTGGTAAAACTCTGGCATTAGTAGGCGGTTCTGGAGCAGGGAAATCAACTTTAGCAGACTTGTTACCCAGATTTTATGACCCAGTAGCTGGCTCCATTACTATTGACGGTAAAGACTTGCGGGAATTTGATGTTATATCCCTAAGAAAACGGATGGGGATTGTTAGTCAAGATACCTTTCTGTTTAATGACTCAGTACGAAATAACATTTCCTATGGCAGACCGGAAGCTAGCGAAGAGGAAATTATCGCGGCTGCCAAACAGGCGAACGCATACGAGTTTATTATTAAATTGCCACAAGAATTTGATACCTTAATTGGCGATCGCGGTGTCATGTTATCTGGAGGACAAAGGCAAAGATTAGCGATCGCTCGCGCCTTAGTGCAAAATCCAGAAATTCTAATTCTCGACGAAGCCACCAGCGCCTTAGATACTGTTTCCGAACGCCTAGTTCAAAGTGCGCTAGATGATCTCAGCCGCGATCGCACAACTTTGGTAATTGCTCACCGTCTATCTACAGTCCAAAAAGCCGATCAAATAGCAGTCTTAGATCATGGAAAAGTAGTAGAGACAGGTACCCACGAAGAATTGTTAGAAAAAGGTGGTTTTTACTCGCGCCTCTATTCAATGCAATTTAGCGATCGTCCTGATAAGAACTCGCCAAGGTTAAAAATCCTCAGTGCTATGCGGAAATACTCAGCGCAGGTTACCTATCCTGAGGTCGTTACTCAATACAATCCAAGCTTAGTCCGCATTTCGCACGAAATTCGGACACAACTGAACTCAATGATTGGATTCCTCAACTTATTACTTGAGGAGCTGATAGATGATGTTGAAGAGCGCCACGAAATCATTGAAGAAACCTACAAATCAGCCTGGAGAATTCTGAATATTATTGATATTTTTGACGATATTGTTAACTTGAAAACGAACAAAAGTTTACTTCCAGTTGTTGAGCAAAATCCGAACAGCTTAATTATCCAACCACCAAGTTTGATTCAAATGTCTTATGATTTTCGGACTTCGCTCAATCTTATCCGCAGTTCTATCCGTTCTCTTGCAGATAAAACATCAGCCACCCCAGAAGAGCAAAATCAATTACTATCAGAATCTTATCAATCTTCTATATATTTATTAGATAAATTGGAAAACCTCGAAGATATTATTACTAACTATAGTTATGAATAAAACAGCTTTAAAGAAGCACTATATATTTTTTGTTGGCGAAACCCTACCAAAACCTGAAGCTCATTTAGTGCAATCTACAAATGCAGCTAACGGAGCAGCAAATCTCGGGTACTCAACTGTTTTAGTTTATCCAGAAACACAAATCAAGACTTTAAATCCAGTTAATTTACTGCTGCCTTTTCAACCTCGACCAACACCCATAGAACTGATTAAATATTACAACCTGCATGACAAGTTAAAGGTTGCTCCTTTAGCTATGCCTTGGCCCATTGATAAACTACACTATAAATTTACTAATTCCAACACCATTGCCTGTAAATATTATTTTCCGTTTCATATCCTGCCAACTACCAAACTTGTTCATAGTCGCAACTGGAATTTTGTCAAAGCTGCCATTAAAAATGGTGTGCCAGCAATTTACGAACATCACCATCATGAAGATAAGCAATTTGAGCCGGAAATTATCAATCATCCACTGTTTCAAATTGCAGTTACCGTTGCCGATACCATTCGTGAATCAATGATTAAATATGGTATGCCACCAGAAAAAGTGATTAAGTTACACAATGGCTTTAATCGCTTATTTATGCAGAGACAACCAGAAAAGGCAGCAGAATGGCGTAATAAATTATTACAACAACATTCACATTTAGTAGTCTATGCCGGAGGTTTACGGCAATTTAAAGGTATTGATGTCTTAATTGAGGTAGCTAGCGAAATGCCAAATGTACAATTTGTTTGTGCAGGTGGTAATACAACTGAAGTCGAACATTATGAAAAATTAGCTCAAGAAAAACAAGTTCACAACATTAAATTTTTGGGCTATATCTTGCACCATGAATTAGCATCTTTACTCCAAGCCGCAGATATTTTAGCTCATCCCCATTGTTTAGGAGCAGCTGCAACTTTCACATCTCCATTAAAATTATTTGATTATTTTGCTTCTGGAACTCCCATTATCGCTACAGAAATTCCTTCATTAATGGAATTTAAAAATACCTCAGCTATTGCTGCTTGGTGTGAGCCTGATAATCCGAGAAAATTTGCTGAATCTCTGCAGCATCTTTTAAAAACTCATCCCAGGAAAGTAGAAGGTTATGCCAATAGTATAAATTTCGTTCAGCAGTTTTCTTGGGAAAATCGAGCCGCTAAAATTTTAAGTTACGTTGATAAATCTTTGCTTCCGCCCTTAATTGCTTAAGTACTTTTAATTAATTATGAATATTAAAACTATCGGGATGATTAGCAGCTATCGAGGTCTAGAAAATAGAGCCGATTGGCTGTGGCAGCAAAGTCCCAAGCCATTTGGAATGTGGGGAAATATCCAAATGCGTGCGCCAGAAGTTAAACCAGATTTTCTACTCATGTATCAGTTTGATTTTATCCAACCATCTCCCCAACAATCTTGGTTAGATAAGTTCCGTAAACGTCAAGCAGAGTCAACAACAGTAGATATTAATTCTTTACTTCGTGGTGTGAGTAAAGAAAGAATTATGTATTTATTGAGGGAACCACCGTTAGAGGAAATTATCGAGATTACTAATCGTAATTATCAGCAAGCTCAAAATTATTGTGGCTATGTTTCTGGCCCCGATGACTTTGCTCCAACTCCCGATTATATGCCTGCGATTTGGTACCATTCTAATTCCTTTCAGGATTTAGATGAAATGCCATGCCCTCCGAAAGTTTCTACTTGTAGTTGGATTACTTCTGGAATTAGTCGCACAGCCAATCATCGCCAACGTTTAGAATTTTTACGTTCTTTACAATCAAATGGATTGAAGTTTGATTTGTACGGTCGAAATTTACCTGCATGGGCAAATATTACCGGAGAACTAAGTAATAAATGGTATGGAATGGCACCATATTTTTACAACTTAGCGATTGAAAATTATACTGGTAATAATTGGTATGTCAGTGAGAAACTTTGGGATAGTTTATTGGCTTGGTGCTTACCAATTTACTATGGAGGCCCTGCTGCTGATAAATTATTACCTCCTGGTAGTTTTTTAAGATTACCTAGCTTAGATAAAAAAGGTCTTGCTTACATTCAAGAAGTAACTGCTACTCCCGATGCGTGGTATGCAGCTAAAGATGCGATCGCAGAAGCACGTCAAATCATTTTACATAAACTCAATCTGCTGAATTGGTTATCAAATTTTGTAGCTCAACACTCATAAAATATGAATGGTATTTGCACTCTGGCGAATGATTATGTTTTTGATCAATTGGTAGCTTTACTCAACAGTATTGATGCAATATTAGGTTCTGAAACTCCTGTCTGTATTTATCCTTTTGATGACCAGACACAACGAATTGCTGATGAAATTACTAAGCGACCTAATGTATTTATTTACAATAACCAAGAATCTATAAATTACTGGGATCAATTTATGGTGTCAGCTGCACCAGAAAGATTGAATCGTAGTCAATCCCGACTTTATGGCGCTCATCGTCGGTTTTGTGCCTTTGATGGCCCCTTTGAGAAATTTATATATTTAGATGCTGATACTTTAGTGATGAACTCACTAGCAACAGTATTTCAAAAATTAGATAGTTATGACTTTGTTGTCTATGACTTTCAATTTAAAGATGTTAGTAAAGTATATAATGTTGATTCTCCGCAATTACTAGAAGTTTTTGCCAAAGAACGGATAAATTCAGAGATATTTTGTTCTGGATTTTATGCTTCTAAAAAAGGTGTATTTTCAAAAGAGCAGATAAAATCTCTAATACTGTCTCTGCAAAATGATGAAAGAGACATATTATATCAAGGTGCTGGCGAACAGCCTTTAATTAACTACATGGTGATGAAATCTCACCTTTCTATTTATAATTTTGCTCAACAATTACCATCTCATGAAGTAACAGGATGTTCTGTCGGCTCTAAGCACTTTGAAGAAAAAGAGCATATTCTTTATGACAAAGGTAATCGACTAACTTATCTTCATTATATTGGTGTACCTCCTAATATCCATCAAGCTGTATGTACTGGTGAGAATATTGATTTTCCTTATAGAGATTTATTTCTCTACTATCGCTACTTACATGAGCCAGAAAAACGTCCACTATTTCATGATCACCCTAGACCTTATGACGCTCCACCACCAAATTTATTCACTAGAGCTTTGAGAAAATTAAAATTAATTAACCAAGGATAATTTATGAGTAGGGGAATTTATATCGTTGCTAACGACCGAGTAATGGATAATGCGATCGCTTTACTCAATAGTATTCGATTTTACGATCCGGAAGTTCCAGTTTATCTCATACCTTTTAATGAAAACTATCACAAAGTTGCAGAGAAACTTAGCACTTTACATAATGTCCAATTGTTCCCAAACTTAGAATTGATTGAGCAATTCACCAACCGCATAGGTGAAATATTTGATCGAGATTTTCTGGCTTTACCCAACAAAATGCGTAAGCTGGTAGCATGGTTTGGCCCTTTAGATGAATTTATTTATATTGATACAGATATTGTCGTTTTTGAAAAAATTGCTGACAATTTAGACAAACTTGCAGAAGTCGATTTTTTCTGCTGCGATTATCATCATGCTAATGACAAGTTACGCAACATTTTTTCGCCATTAGTAATAGAACAGCAAATTTTTTCTGATACGCAATTAGAAGATGTTTTTAACAGTGGCTTTTGGGCTTCATGCAAGGGAGCTATTACTGAGCAACAGATGGATGAAACTTTGCGTGAATGTGCTGCTCATCGTGAATATTTCGATTTTACCGAAGGAGTTACAGACCAACCAATTTTAAATTATTTGGTTCTCAAACTTATTGCCAAACGCGGTAATCTTGTGAAAATTCCTGGCGGGGGGCCTGGTAGTTGGGCTGGTTCTCGCAATTTTCAACAGCAAGGATATACCCTCCATGACAGAGGACAACGACTGAAATATCTACATTGGGCGGGAACTAAGATAAAAGCTGGTAGCCCTTATTGGGAATTGTGGGAACATTATCGCTACCTTCATGAGGGGAAATTTGCTTTTATCCCCAAACTCACTCGCCGTTTCTTTCCCTTTGTTGCTACTCGCAATTAATATCAGGAGTACTTTCATGGTAGATGGTATTTATACCCTCGCTAATGATGTGGTTTATGACCAATTAGTTGCTTTACTCAATAGCATTGAAGCTAACGCCGGCAGAAAAATTCCGGTTTGTGTCATTCCATATAATGAGCAGTTAGATAAAGTTAAGGCAGAGGTTGCAACTAGAGATAATGTAACTTTATTTGAGGATTATACTTCTATAGATTACTGGGATAATTTTGCCACACAGGTATGGGAGAACTATCCCAGAGCACAAAAAACTTGGCGAGAATGGGGATTTCCAGAACTCTATCGTCTACCTATGCATCGCAAATTATGTGCCTTAGATGGTGGATTTGATAGATTTATTTATTTTGACGCTGATACTCTATTAATGGGGCCTATTGACTATATATATTTAAAGTTAGATCAATATGATTGGGTAACAAACGATTTTCAGTATAAATCTGATTTGAAATATGTGTTTGATGGCCCATCAGAGTTAATCCAACAGATTTTTCCAACAGAAAAATTACCATCTCATATATTTTGTGCAGGATGGTTTGGTGCAAAAAAACAAATTTTTACCCAAGCCACTTTAGAAAGTTTATTAAATAAACTAAAGTCTGGTGAAGCGGATGTCATGGCTTTAGGAGGCCCTGACCAATCTTTATTTAACTACTTAGTATTGAGAAGTGGAATTTCTTATTATAATTTTGCTTGTCATGAATATGAGAAGGCAACTGGTAATCACTGGAGTTCTAAATTTGATGTTCTAGAAAATGTTCTTTACGACCAAGGAAGAAGGCTAACATACTTACACTATATGAGTATCGGTGCATCAGCTTTTAGTAAACTTTGTGCAGGTGAATATATCAATATTCCGTATCGAGAAGTGTTTTTACATTATCGTTATTTAAAATCACCAGAAACTAGACCACAAAGCTTTAAGCGTCCCAGCTTGATTTTAAAGTTGCAACAAAATACTACAGATTTCTTCAAGCAAAAAATCGCCAATATTAAGCTCAATTATCGCAATTTTAGAGATAGTATCACTTGATAGATAGGATGTCATAGATTGTAAAATGAATGCTCAGTCAGGTGCGTTAGCGTTGGCTAACGCACCTGAAAGATTATAGACTATTATTAGTGGTAATTAGCGGTAATAAAAATTAAAATTATTCAAACTTACTATTCTTAAATAGAGATAACGATAATAATAACCAATAAATTTTTTAAGTCTGCGCTTTATTTTTTGCAATATAGAGCTTTGGCGATATTCAATCGTTTCATGTTGCTGAAAATAAATTAAAGTATCATCTGCATTTGCTTGACCTTTTTTGATTTTCTGCCTTTGCACCCAATCTTTAAAATAAACAATCCCCTGCATAGCATCCCATTGAACTTGTAACCCCGCCTTAGCAGCAGCCATTCCTATTGCATAGCCTTCTGCACCATAAAATCCATTTAACTCACAGTAAAGTGCGATATTGTTCCAGTGTTTGAGAAATTCTATTTCTTTTCCATCTTGCCTCGTAATGACAAATAGCATTTCCATCACAAACTGGATGTTAGTATCTTCTAAATCTAAATCTAGCTTTTTCGCTAACTTTCGCAGAATTTCTATATCTCTACTTCGCTTTGGTTTATATTTATCATTTACTGAATCAATATAAACTTGATTATGCTTGGCAATACTAGTGCAACTTACAGCAGTTATACCAGGCAGCCATGTCATTTCTGATAGAAACTTATCTAATATTCTGATATCTGCATCTACAAATATACAAGTATTAAATAGTGATATAGCTTTGGCAATTACAAATCTTTTATCATGGTAACAACCAATACTCTGCTGCTGATGTTTAAAAGCTAGAACATTAGGATATTTACTAAATTCTTGGGGCTTATCTGTTAAAATAAGTAAATATATGCCTGGTAAATTTTTCTCAATATCTTGAGCCAATAGGAGAGCATGAGAGCGGTATCTTTCACCTAAGGCTAAAGTACAAAAACAAACTTCTTGTTGCTCTTGCTGCATTGGTTTTAAGTTGCTATATAACATACTAAAAGTATGAATTTTTATTGTCTGAGCATCTAACTAAGTATTATTTTTACATAAACAATACATTCATGCTATGGTGATATTACGTATTGTGCAACTATTTTGAAACTTGAATTTTCATTAGTCAGCAATAATAAATATCAAAATAGTAAATATTTAAAAAATTAAATTACTACCCAGTAATTTATCATTTCAGTTAATAAGTAATAATTATCAAAGCCTTTTTTCAAAATGGTATTAGATGATGGGAATTCATTTATAACAAACAAAAATAGCTGCTAGATACTGATGTCTAGCAGCTATTTTTATTAATAGTAGGAGTAAATTTTGCGGTCTCTAAGATAAAGAATCTAAATCCAGAGATTGCATACCTTGGCGTTCTACAAACTCCAGCATACTTCCCAATTGCCACCAAACTAACAAACAAGTGAACAAACTCATTGGCAAGCCAATACCTAAAGCTAGGATTGGGGGAAAGCCAAATATCTCGAAACCGGAACAAAGAAACAGGCAAACACCACCTGTGATGCCCAAAAATGGGACAATCAGTTGCTTCCAGGCGGAAGGCGGTTTGATATTTTCTGCGCTCTTGTTTGGCCATTTCTGAACAATTACTTTTAAAGTACCAGATAAGGCGATTCCAGAAGTTATAGCGATTAATAAACCAACAACTAGTAGGACATACGGTGGATGCAGAGGGTAATAGTACATGAAAACTCCTTATTGGCAGAGAAATTTAAAAGTAATTGTGGTTTGAGTTGTTAGTTTTGGTTTAGTGCTGAATTACCACCAAAAGTCATAAATGATGTTGCTCTTGGTAGAATTGCGGCTGCACCTTCTCTCGATAACTCTGTTAAAAAGCCGATCGCAACATTCAATAAACGATTTGGCTGTAAGTCATCTTTGACTAGGTTCCACAGACGTTGAACTTCTTCTGTATGCAGACGGTCATCTTCCGTGATTGCTAGCACCAATTGCTGACGCAGAAATTTACCTTCTTCAGACAGCAGAAACTGCAGTCCCATTTGGGCTGTAGGTAGCACATCAAAACTGCCGTCGGTACGTGCGATCGCAATTAGATTTTCTAAGCGCTGCCACTGGAATTTACCATCTTTAAACAGCACATTCAGTAACCGTCGGCGTAGTTCGGGAGATTCGCCTGTTAGTAAGCGGCGGGCAATATAGGGATAGCCTACCTCCACAATTTTGAAATTGGGATTGAGACTGAGAGCAATACCTTCTTGGGTAACTAGAGAACGAATAATTAAAGCAAACTTCGCTGGTACCCGGAATGGATATTCATACATCAATTCCGAAAATTCATCGGTAATAGTTTTGAAGTTAAAATCTCCAACATTTTTACCGATGGCGTTGCCTAAGACTGATTCTAATGCTGGGACAATCGGGCAAATATTTGTGTTTGGTGTGAGAAAACCTAACTTTACGAAATCTGCTGCTAAGTCAGAGTAGTCTTTGTTCACCAAATGCACTAATGCATCTACTAGAGTTTCTTTAGTGGTTTCCTCTAGCTGATCCATCATCCCGAAATCTATGTAAGCCATCCGACCATCAGGCATCGCAAACAAATTGCCTGGATGCGGGTCTGCATGGAAAAATCCATGTTCTAATAGCTGTTGCAAACCGGAGGTCACACCAATTTTGATGATGTCCTCTGGGTCTAAACCTGCGGCGCGAATGCTTTGAGTATCTGTTAGCTTGAAGCCGTTAATCCATTCCAGGGTTAAAACACGGCTATTAGTATAACGCCAATAAATACTGGGGACTTTGACGCTGGGGTCGTCGCGGAAATTGTGAGCAAATTTTTCCGCGTTGCGACCTTCATTGATGTAATCGATTTCCTCAAATAACTTGGTGCCAAACTCGTCCACAATTAAGGTGAGGTCGTGACCGAGATTTAGGGGTAACCAAGGCGCTAGCCAAGCAGCCGCCCAGCGCATCAGATACAAGTCTTTGGTCAAAATTGGCCGTAAGTTAGGGCGTTGCACCTTTACTGCGACTTCTTCGCCACTTAGCAAACGTCCACGATACACTTGACCCAAGCTAGCTGCTGCTACAGGTTGAGGTGACAGTTCACTAAATGCTTCTTGAACTGGGCGATTTAGCTCCGCCTCGATAATTCGGTAGGCTAAATCATTATCGAAGGGCGGTAACTGGTCTTGCAGCTTGACTAATTCTTCTAAGAAATCCTTACGTATTAGGTCAGGCCTAGTCGATAGGGCTTGACCAACTTTAATGAAAGTGGGGCCAAGGCGAGTGAGCAGTTCTCGTAATTGAGTGGCGCGTTTACTCTTGTTCTGCTCTTCTAGATTTTGCCATTCATCCCACTTCAAACTAATAATAAATCCAGCAAAAGACCAGATAATTGTCAGTATTCGCCCCCAGGCTAGCCAGGGACGGTAACGATAATAACTAGCGATCGCGTCTGGATTGTAGCGCCTTAGCTGAGCAGATTGATACTGACCCACGCTTTTATTTGCCTCTTCAACTGGGAAATTGACACTTTTTCTTGGTTTCCAAGACTACATAATAAATGCAGGTATAGGATACCGATATTTTTTATAATGCACAATAAAGGCTTACCCATTTCTGAGTAGTTTTTCCGGCTATATTTTGCCTACTTTACTGTTGCGGTTTTGTTATCTTTTTCTTAATTATACTTTAGAAAACTACAAATATTCCTGCTGTGTAAGGATTTTGGGTACTTGTGTAATTTAAAATACAATTTTGTCTGTGGGAGTACTTGGGCATTGGGTATTGGGCATGGGGCATTGGGCATTGGGCATTGGGCATTGGTAATTTATTCTCCCCCTGCCTCTTCATCTCCCTCATCTCCCTCATCTCCCAGTCACCAGTCACCAGTCACCAGTCACCAGTCACCAGTCACCAGTCACCAGTCACCAGTCACCAGTCACCAGTCACCAGTCACCAGTCACCAGTCCCCAGTCCCCAGTCCCCAGTCCCCAGTCACATCTACAGCCACTCTCCGCCGCGGAAACGCCAACGAGGGAAAATGATCCGCATGAGGCTTTGGGAGGAAAAGAACACTGCTAGCCATACGATACTGTAATGCAAAAGAAAAATATGTGGTGGAAGTTCTTCTTTGGGTATGGGGATTGGTAAAAAGCCAAACAGTTTTACACCACAATAAACAAAGATAAATTCCCAAATTCCAGCAAAGAGTTGATAAGCTGCGGGCCAGTCTCTATCCCAACGGAATTTTTGCAGATAGTTATAAAGTACATCCCAACCTAAACCGAAAATGGCAACATAGGTAAGTATCAAGAAATAAACTGAGTTAGGCCCAGGGCCAATTAAACCCATTGCAAAGGGTAATGATACTAATACGCCTACTGTTGCTAATAGTAATAATCGAGTTTGCCAACGACCAAATAATGTGGGAGTCACGTCGCTTCGCTCCGAAGTCAAAAGTCAAAAGTCAAAAGTCAAAATTAACAATACATACAAAGTACTGTCAGCACTTGAATCATACCCATATTAAAAAACTCCACAGGATTGTGGAGCTTTTCGTAAAAATAAATGGAAAATATTGTTTAAACTGCTACAGGGGAATGATAGGTGCTGAGTGCGTCCCAAGTGATGACATCGTCTAGCAAAGCTTGATAACCCAAGGTATTGGGATGGAGTCCGTCGTCACTGATGCGCTTGCGCCACCAGGTTTCACCACGTTCTATCCATTGGTCGAAAATATCGAGATAAGGAATCCGGCGTTGATCGCAAGCTATTTTCGTAGCTTCTTTATAGCGATACTGATCGGCGTGATTGTAGTAGAAACAATCGAGAAAGGGCATTTTGGCTTCATCAACTGGAACCATACCCACAAATACTACAGAACAAAGTTGTTGTGCTTGTTCTAGTAATTCAGCGATTTGAGATTCAAATAAAGCAAAATCTGTATAATTACGTCCATTAGGGCGAGATAACCGCGCTGAATCATTTACCCCTACAGACAAAATAATTAAATCAGGGACACGATTTCGCAGTTCACCCCGATGGCGAAATTCAACTTCTAGCCTTTGGGCGACTTGTTGAGTGCGATCGCCTCTGACTCCCAAGTTATAAAGAATATGGCCGGAACTATTGGGTAACATCCAGTATCGCCTTAGTTGTTCTACCCAGCCTCCTCTTTCCGGATCGCCAAAGCCATAAACTATGCTATCTCCTAGTGCGATAATCTTCAAAGGCTGACAATGGGTTGGTGCTATGGACAGCTGCATTGAGGAAGGTCGCTCGAATGTTTGCATCTTAAAAAGACTTTATTTTATATCTTTACAAGATTCTATACATTTCTACACCATTACAAAGTATATTTCTACTCTCTACTTTGGAAAGAGTTGATGAAGTTGGGGACTTCCAAGTAAAAAATATGCCATCCCTGCGGGACGCTACGCGAACACTATTTAGGCAGGGAAGGGGAATAACTCTTGACTCTTGTACAGACGCGATTCATCGCGTCTCTTCAACTCAGCACTAAATTGGCGACTGATTAAACACCCATTTCAACCACTGGCTAAAAGAATTGAAGGCGTTTAGATGCTTGACTCCTGGCGCACGGGAATTAGCGAGTGCTTCCACAGCGACTAAGGCGGCGTACTGCAAACCCAAGAAACTATCAACTGCTGCATAGGGGCCACCAAGGGTAATTGCGCCAGCCGCATACATTTGACCTTTGGTGTTACGCATTTGGGCTAACTCAAAATTGTTGGCAACAACTAATCTCCCTAGGTGATTAAGTGGTAAGTTGTAATGCTTTACTAGGTCATCTAATAGGGGATTGGTTTGGACTTTGGCATCTAAACCTGTAGCATCAACAATAAAATCAGCCTCCAGCTTCATTTCTCCCAAGCCTTTTTCACGGATGTGGCTAATAGTGCGGTTTTGGCTTCCCCGTTCTACATCCAGCACATCCCCAAAGGTAATTTGATACCAACCTTCCCTTAAACCTTGTTCGGTAATCTGCTGCCAATCATGGCGATCAGCAGTAGTAGTACCACCCCAGTCTGCGAGTAGACTTTTGCGTTCATCAGGAGTGGCTTTTTCTAGCATTACCCGTAGTTCCCCACTCCAACAGGCTTTAGGCCAGTTAAAGGGTTGAAATTCGTAATGATTTTTGACTAAACGTTGGGCTTTTTGGAATTTGTTACCTTGGGGTTTAGGCGATCGCATTAAATGCAAAACTGTAATATTGCGATTTTTCTTGCGTGCCTCATAAATTCGCTGCACAATCCGCGAAGCCACAATTCCCCGCCCGCGCAACAATACAATTCCACCCTGTTGTTCTAGCTGTTGATAAACATGATCATGTTCCTCATAAGCATTCACAACAGCTTTGAAGTCTTGATATTTTTCTCGATAAGCTTGTAAATCTGGTAAAAACTGAATTGCGGGATAACCTGTTGCTAAGTGTAAATAACGCGATACAAAAAAAGCATAATCTCTCGTCCCGCGAGAATAGGCTACGCAATATCTACCATCTGCAGTTTTGCGAATAGCTCTAACTCGCCCATAACGATAAATTTGTTGCCAACCAATGCGTCGGCATTCCCTATCTATAGAATCAAAAACATTACCAGCTCTTGGGGTATAAGTTTCTATAAATGTAGGTTCTGCAAATACTTGCCATAAATACCTGAATGCGGAATTGGGTTTGCCTTGAGTAATATCATGCCAAGCTTCCCGTAAAGCATAACTAGGCCAGCCCCAAATGTTATCAGGGCAAGAATCAGAATTAGACCTTAATCTTTCATATAAAGGAATTTGCGAATTCAAGCAGAGGCGCTTGTATCGTGCATAAGGCTCTGCTTCTAATCCCAAAGCAACAATTTTGTCAGCACGCACACCGCTAATTCGCAGTAAATCAGTCCAAATAAAACTGCCAAGTCCCGCACCAACTGCCAGATAATCACATTCATCCACAGGTAAGCCTGTAGCATGAAGTGCTTGCACGTCAACTTGTTGCGCCTGAAATGCTGGAGGTGGAAAATTACTACCTAGCGGTGTTACAGGCCGTACAGACGGCAAACTAGGATCTGGAATATTGGTATTGGGATTAAAGTGAATAGTTGAAGGTGGGCTAGTAACTGGTGCGGGTGCTAGTGCATTAATACTAAAGTTCACGGTGATCATGTATGGCCCAATTTGTAGGGTATCACCGTTATTCAAAACAGAGCGTGTTTGTCGTTGACCGTTGACAGATAAACCATTGACACTACCTTGATCAATCACCACCAGTTGATTTTGTTCCCAATCAATCAAGGCATGATAGCGCGAAACTTCATTACTATTCAGCAGCATTCGCGAGACACGCTCTCCCCTGAGTTGATCTGGTAACCTAGCGAATTCTCGCCCAAAAGCGATTGGTACACTCAACCTGGGTTCTCGCCGTTCCCCCGTAGCTGGATCATCCCAACTTAATAGAATTTGTAAATTTGGCATTTGGTCTTTGGCATTTAGTGTTTGTCATTGGGCATGGGGCATTGGGCATGGGGCATGGGGCATGGAGTATTAGTCTTCTTGTACGCTCCCCTGCTCCGTCTGCTCCCTCTGCTTCCTCTGCTTCCTCATCTCCCTCATCCTAATGATTCGGTGCAACTAGCACACTAACTGCTGCTGCTAAGGATGTTCCACACCAGGGACAGCCAACTTGCAGATTTTCCGGGGGAGAGACTTTGTGGCATTTGGGACATTCTAAGCCATAAATTCCTGGTGGGGGTGCGGGTGGGTGCTGGTGATATCTCGGTTGCACCTGTGGCTGCTGGTTGATTGGTGGCCATGTAGGCTGGTTACTGACTACTGGCGGGGTTGGTGGTGTCAAAATTGTGGGCGGAATACTGTTAATTAAAATATTAGTGACTCTAAGTTCCATTTGCCCCAATTGGATCATGCTACCTTCTCTTAAAGGCAGTTCACCTTGGGTTAGTTGTTGTCTATCTACTAGGGGCGGATTTTGCGATCGCAAGTTTCTAATGTAAAACTTTTGCTGTTGGCTATTAAAAAATATTTCTACGTGTAAACCTGATACGGTAGGGTTACTGACAACAATGTCGCACCGGAGTGGATCTCGACCGATGCGGACAGTGCCAGGGTTCTTGCTAGGCTGTTGTTCGTAAATATTCTGGGTTTTATCTTGACCTGCATCATGCCACTGTAAAGTTAGTGCATTCATCGTTATAACTAGTAACTTTTATTTAGTTACTTCAACTCCTTTCTGTGCGATTCCTAACACGATTGGGCACAAGCAAGCAAGTGTTTAGAAAAAACTTTAAATCAGATTTGTGTTTAGTTCTAACGCTGATCGTCAAAATTTCTGCATATTTCTACTGATGGGGTCAAAATCTTTAGAGAATCGGGTGGTTTCGTCATAATAAGCACCTGTTAAATCTGCTCCATACAACTTGGTGAAGTTGAGTTTAGCGCCTCGCAGATTTGCTTCATTTAGCTTTACACCGCACAAATTAGCTCTAGTCAAATTAGCGTTGGCTAAGTTGGCTCTACTCAAATCTGCTCCCCAAAGTTTAGCTCTAGCTAGGTTAGCACTACTCAAGTCTGCTCCCCATAAATTTATCCCAGGTAAAGAAGCTCCAATCAGTTTAGCTTTAATTAGGTTGGCAGCAGGAAAATATCTCTCACCAGCAGCATAAAGCTGTTTAATCTTCTCAGCATCCATGAATTGTATTGACCTTTTCACAAGTGGTTGTCATCGCTTTATCTTGAAGATGCTAACTTGTCAGCAATGCGTGTAGTTTCTGGCAGTCGATATTTAGTGGTGCAGCGTAGTACATAGTCGATTGCTGTAGGCAAGCTAATTCGATGACCACTAGAAATATATAAAGGTTTTACGCCTGTGCGCGTGCGTAAAACTGCGCCAATTGTTTCACCTTGGTGTATTAAAGGTTGCCAGCTGCCTTTGGTTTCTGGAACTTCGTCATACTTGCCAATCAATAAGGATTTTGCTACGCCGATTGTTGGCATATCTATTAACAATCCTAAATGGCTAGCTATACCCAGTCTGCGGGGATGAGCTATTCCCTGACCGTCGCAAAGAATTATATCTGGTAGAATTTTTACCTTTTCTAAAGCATCCAGTACAGCTGGGATTTCGCGAAATGAGAGAAAACCGGGAATATAAGGAAAGGAGGTAGGACGGCGCGCTACTGCTGTCTCCACTATTTGCAAATCGGGGAAACTCAGCACTGCTACAGCAGCATGGCTAATTGTACCGTCCGCTTCAAAGCCCATGTCTACCCCTGCAACATATTTAATGGTTTCTGGCAGTTTATCTTCTATTATTGTTTGGTTTCGCAATTTTTCTTGGATTGCGATCGCTTCTTCTAGAGTCTGGGGCCAATCATGTTGTTGATAAATCTTCATAATAAATATTTTACTTAACAAAAATTAAAGGCTATTTTACCGAAATCTCCCTTAGCAACAGTGTAGCTACTGTTGTCATCAACTTAAAATTCTTTGTACCCTTTGGCTAAAGTTAAACTATCAAAATTATTTATTTGTCTCACTGTGAGAATCGGCAAACTATTAACTAGTTTAGGTTTGATAATGTTAACTTACTGAGGTTAGTAATTAGTCAAAAATTACTATTAAAAAATAGCCATGCGTAACCACATCCCAAATCCGGCAAATGCTTTCCAGTTCAGTTCCTATATTGTTGGTGGCATATTTCTATTGATAGTGGCATTTATTTTTCGTCCTTTCACGATTGTAAATGCTGGGGAACGAGGCGTTGTCATGAAGTTTGGTAAAGTCCAGGATCAGGTTTTAGATGAGGGACTGCATCCTATGATACCAATGGTGACCTCAATCAAAAAACTAAGCGTGCGGGTACAGCAAAATACTTTTGAATCAGACGCAGCTTCTAAAGACCTGCAAAAAATTACTACCGAACTAGCTGTTAACTGGCACGTTGATCCAATACGAGTCAATAAAGTTTTTCAACAAGTCGGAGACCAACAACAAATTATTACTGGGATTATTACGCCTGCTGTATCTGAAGTTTTGAAAGCAGCCACAGCCAAAAAAACAGCAGAAGAAATCATTACTAAAAGAACAGAACTGAAAGAAGAGATTGATAGCAATCTCAAAAATAGACTATCAGCTTATGGTTTAATGGTTGATGATGTTTCTCTAGTCAATTTTTCCTTTTCGCCAGAGTTTAGTAAAGCTATTGAATCAAAACAAATAGCTGAACAAGAGGCTAAACAAGCAGAATTTATTGCTAAAAAAGCGACTCAAGAAGCACAAGCAGAAATTAACCGCGCTAAAGGTCAAGCAGAAGCACAAAGATTACAGCGACAAACCTTAACCGCAGAATTATTGCAGAAACAAGCAATTGAAAAGTGGGATGGACGTTTTCCTACAGTGATGGGTGGTAATGGTTCAGTGCCATTAATCAATATTAATCCTAGTAATCTCTCTAGCACGCCAAATCGATAGTTTTGTTTACGATTTGTAGAGACGCGATTAATCGCGTCTCTAACGTCAAAATACAAGGGTGAACGCTACTTTTCATCAATGTCCAAGTGAAATATCGGATAGTGCTCACCCTACAAACATTGTTTCTTTTAGATGGTAGGATGCGTTAGCGATAGCGTAACGCATCCTACGTTTATTTCTAGCGATAAATATTTAACCGAACAAAATATTAGTTCTTCTTTTCTGTTTCCTGTTTTATTTCTCAGCAAACAGTTTCAGAAATCAAATCAAATTTAGCAGATTTTGTAGAGGATGTAACAAACAATAGTGATTCATATTATTCATTACATCCATTACACCATCCATTAACATATTTTCATTGTATTGCCACATAATTGGGCAACAAAGAATCTAGCACATTCTCAATACTACAATCCGATAAATCGGGAATCGATAAAAATCTGTAAGCTTTACTAAAATAACTCTTTGTTGAGTGGTTATAAATGGGGTCGTAATAGCAATCCAATATATCTTGCACTAAAGATTCCCAATTACCAGCATCAATTAATTGATACCACTGACTTAATTTCTCCCAACCACAGCGATTTTTGAGTTTCTCTAGCTTGCGTTTTAAGACATCAGGATGGGTAATTAAGTGGGGATATTCTTGTAACAAGAACTGGACTCTAGCAGCTATTGGTAGTTGAATTTCTACACAATTAGCCTGTCTCATTTTCTGCCACAAGGATTGAGGTAAATATATTTGCCCAATTTTGATACTTTCTGATTCAATCCAAACTACTTGCTGCGGATTAAACTGTTGCAGATGTTGTACTAGGAGAGATTCAAAGTATTTTTGTGAAGGTTGGGATATCGGCTTACCTGGCCATTGTCCGCCCAAAAGAGAACCGCGATGATTAGCTAAACTTTCTAAATCTAAAACTTGTGCGCCACGTTGACGGATTTTTTCTAAAATATGGGTTTTACCAGTACCAGTTAAACCACATAACATCTGATAGTTAAATTGTGCTGGTAAATGTTCTATTTGCTGGCGGACGTAGTTACGATAAGTCTTGTATCCGCCATCAATTACAGTCACTTGCCAACCAATTTGTGTCAGTACCGCAGCCATGCTAATGGAACGCTGCCCACCTCGTCCACAGTACACTAAAGGATGATAGTCTGGGTCTTTAGCAGCAAAGTGCTGGCTGAGATGTTGGTAAATATTTCTCGTTACTAAAGCCGCACCAATTTTTCGCGCTGTAAAAGTGCAAACTTGTTTATAAATTGTTCCGACTTCAGCGCGTTCAGCATCATTCAAGACTGGTAAATTAATCGCGCCAGGAATGTGGTCTTCTATAAATTCACTAGGCGAACGAACATCAATAATTTCACTGTAAGTTTCAGCCCAAGGCAGACGCGTATATGTAACTGAAGATGACATAGTCTTTAAATTCTCGCTTCTTCAATTGTGGCACTCCCATAAGTTTAATGGGGGTATTCTGTACTTAGGTAAATTTAAATGAATCTATGTAAAGTCTCAAAACAAAACTTGGAAGACTTAAAAATCTTGTTTGCAAATACCAAGGGAAAATTTTTAACAGAGAAAATAATTTTTGCGGTTTTGACTTTTTCGGGGAAAGCACAATTGCATCTTTTAAAACTCACTATATAGCCTCTGTTATCAACTATTTATGGTCAGCAAAAGATACTACTGCTAAATTTATTAACATCATAAATAGTTAATGAGGCGATCGCACTTCTGGCTCGGTGATAATAATTGGTAAGAATAGGGCTAACACCAGAAGCTTCGATAGATTATGGAAATTTTAGTGGTGAAATCTAACTAGCGATCGCCAATGGAAATTTAGCAGCTTCAATGAACTAGTTTTAGGATAAAAAACAACTAAAGTCATTGTATCCGTAGTCAGCGATCGCGGTATTAGGGGTCAGACCAATTCTCTCAAAAAAGAAAAAGCTACGCTTCAACAATCAGATTGTATAAAATTTGTCCTAGAAATTTTATACAACTCTACGATTAGCTTCCCAAGCTAACAGAATAGTCTTTCGCTCCAAACCCCAACGATAGCCACCAAGTTCTCCAGACTCGCGAATCACACGATGGCAAGGGATGAGGTAGGAGATGGGATTTTTGCCTACAGCATTGCCAACGGCTCGCGCAGCAGTTGGGAGGCCAATTATTTCCGCAATACTTTGGTAAGTTGTCAGACCCCCAAAGGGGATTCTCAAAAGTGCGCGCCAAACTTGAATCTGAAAATTAGTGCCTTTAACCAAAAGCGTTAAGGGTTTTTGTTCTGTGAAGCTCACTGAGTCAAAAATCAAGTCATGCAATGGTTGAGTTACTTGTTGATTTTGGATAATCTCAGCTTTTGGCCATTCTTGCTGAAGTGTTTGTTGGACATTTGGCTCATCTGTGCCATTTAAAAAATACAGATTGCAAATACCGCGATCGCTCGTAGCGATCAGAGCTTTGCCAAACAGCGTTTCATGAATACCATAGCGAATTTGCAAGCCTGCTCCGGCTGCTTTAAATTCACCAGGGGACATTGCTTCTAAGTTGACAAATAAGTCATGTAATCTTCCCGGACTCGACAAGCCTACATCTAAGCTTAAATCTAGTAAGCTTTTGGTTCGGGTAATTTGTGATTTAGCATATTCAACTGTGAGATATTGCAAAAACCGCTTAGGGCTTATGCCAACCCACTGAGTAAACATCCGTTGGAAATGATACTCACTTAAACCTATGTGCTGGGCAACTGTAGCCAGATCCGGCTGGTGGAGATGGGATTGGCGCATAAATGCGATCGCCTGAGCAATCCGCTGATAATCTCCGCTGTCATGGGCAGTTACAGTCTTCATCGCAATCATCTAGGTTGAATTCAAGAAGTCTTGGCATTCTTCAATTTACCGATGTTGTCAATAGAAAGCCACCCGTTTCTTGCGGTTGATATGCGTAATAATTCTTAAGGATATGTGTAGCCGTTAATCTGCACTCCACCATAAGGCCCAGGTGTGGGGCGAGGAAGAGATATCTGAGACTGCTGTACACCATAATTGCCATATACTGACGAGGTTGAGTTATTGACAACGTTAGGAATTTGAGATGGCGTAGAGTATGGTGAAATGTTGGTGGTTGTAGTCGAACTAACGGATGGTGTCACTGATGTTGTTTGTATTCCATTAGTTAATGTCTGACTGTTATTAAAGTTAGCGTAAGAATTTTGGGGCAAGTTTGTGGCTGTTGGTTGAGAGTAAACTGTACCTGTATTTAAGTTATTGTTAACAGGTAAAGGCTGACTATATATATTGCTAGTGACTGGTGTTGCATTGTTGTTAGAGCTAGTTCCCATCATACTTGTAGGATTGGCAGCACCAGAGAGATTTTGATTGGTTGATGTGAAATTGCTGTAGGCAGAAGTTCCCATGATATTTGTGGAACTAGAAGCTGTGTTGTTGTAACCAGAGAGATTTTGAGTTGGGGCTTGATTAATAGCAGTTTGTAAAGGGCTGATAGTAGCAGGATTTTGATTTTTTTCGCTTTGATTAACTAATGTCATCCCTTGATTCAAAGGGGTGGTGACGCTTGCTGTTTCTTCTAAGGGTGCAGTTACAGATTTAGCACCTAACAAATGACTACCACCATAACCAGACTTCATCTGCAATAAATTTTCGGTTTGTACAACAAAGGGATTGTTATTCTTTGGTGCAGATGTGTCATTTACTGTTGGTAAAACTGGATTTGATTTAGCTTCATTGGTGGTAGAAGATTGTTTACTGATAACATCCTCAAACAGACTGGGGCTATTTTGGGCTGCTGGTTTTTCCGGTGGGAGACTTAAAGTGGCTGCCAAAATAGCTTGTTCATAGTCTTTAATTAACACGGGAAAATTATCAATGTCTGCAACCATAGCTCTGTCTTCATCTGACAGTGCTGAGTCAGAAACTTTTGGCGAGGCTACTTCTGATTGTGACTTACCAGCCAAAACATTTGGATTGGACAAGTATTGCCACATTCCTATCCCAAGCACAACTAAAAAAACTCCTGTACCCCAAAAGCTAGGTCTGCTGAGATTCCGTAACCTGGCTTTAAGATAACGTAAGTATGCCGGGGGATAATTTCGGTTTTGCATATGTTTGGATATAGTAAATTTACTGAATTAGCGATCGCGCTTTGCGTATTTTGTCAGTAGTGCTGTTGTGGGGAAGTTCTGCTTTAAAAGAAAATTCAAACAAAGTTTAAGGATGATTTCATCCTAACTGTTCAATCTTTATGAGTCATTAGTGCTGGACAATTATTCGTAAAAAATTTATCTTCTGCTCATCTGAGTTATGAGGGAGTGACAAATAAACACAGAGGTTGAAAATATTTGGTTACGGTAAAAAAGAAGAACGGGTGAAAGAATTCTTTCTTTTTTTTTCATAAATAAATTGAGAGGCTTAAAACCTTATTGGCAAAGGAAAAAATTATTTTCTTCAACCTTCTTCACCCTACAATCAGGCTTATGCCTTTCTTCGGTCACTTTCGATATCATCAGGAGTTGAAAGCTAGTCTAAGGTTATTGTTGTAGCTGCCTAAAAGACTGCTGAGTTCAAAGTTCAACTGTAAGAATTACTCACCATTCAGCAACGCCACTTGCTTGAAGCCGGGAAACCCGTAAAGGCGCAGTGGTTCTACCCTGCGGGAAGTCGCAGAAGCGTCTACCGCACTCATTACTTAGCAATATTGTGTGCGCTGTCGCCTGGCGCTTGCATCGCATTACTATTTACCAGGAGACTACAGCAATGATGAAAGCTGAAGATATCATGACCAGGAACGTAGTTACCATTCGCGGTTCGGCGACTGTTGCTGAAGCGGTGGGGCTAATGAAGGATAAAGGATTGCGCGCTTTGGTTGTGGATCGTCGTCATGAGCATGATGCCTATGGCATAGTCACAGAAACGGATATTGTTTACAAAGTTACAGCTTACGGTAAAGATCCAAAACAGGTCAGGATTTACGAAATCATGACTAAGCCCTGCATTATCGTTAATCCTGAGTTGAGCGTGGAATATGTGGCGCGGTTGTTTGCTAATACTGGGATTCGTAGAGCACCTGTGATTCAAGGTAAGTTATTAGGGATTATCTCGATTACCGATATTCTGACAAAAAGTGACTTTGTAGAATCTCCCAAAGCCATAGTCTTAGAAGAGAGAATTCAACAAGCGATCGCACAAGCTCGTGGTATTTGTACTGAACAAGGAGCCTATTCTAAAGCCTGCGCCGCCGCTTGGGATGAAGTTGAAGAACTCCAAGCCGAAGCAGCTCACCAAAAAGCTGAAGGTATGGAGTCAGCTAAAGTTTCTTTTGAAGAATACTGTAAAGACAACCCCGAAGCGCCGGAATGTCGGCGACAGTATAAGGCTTGAGGGGACTGGGGATTGGGGACTGGGGATTGGGGATTGGGGATTGGGGATTGGGGATTGGGGATTGGGGATTGGGGATTGGGGATTGGGGATTGGGGATTGGGGACTGGGGATTGGGAGACAAGGAGAGATTACCAATTATTCATGCCCTATGCCCCATGCCCTATGCCCCATGCCCCATTTCCTACCTTTGAGCAACTCGCATTAATAAAAATAACCCTGTTCCCAAGCCGATAAAGTTGGGTAGCCAAGCTCCCATAAAGGGAGATAGGACATTTGCTTGTCCTAAAGCACCAGTAATAAAGCTGAGAAAGTAATAGGAGAAAATTACAATCACGCTAATACCAAAACTGGTACCGCGTCCTGTGCGCTGGGGTATGCTGCCCATTGCTGCGCCTACTAAGCCAAAAACTACACAAACAAAGGGTAAGGCAATTTTTTGCTGAATCCGTACTTCCAATTTCCGAATTTTTTGGCGATCGCCACCGAGACGTTCTACGGCTAGCTGTTCTACAGCTTCGGAAATATTCATCTCACCGTAGTCACGGCTTTTTTCTGCCAAACTTAATGGTGTGCGGGGAAGTCGCAGTTGTTGGTGTTCAAACCGTAAAATGTTGCGATAAGAGCGATCGGGAGATACTAAATAAATAGTGCCGTTATAAAAATCCCAAACGTTTTGCGAACCGTTCCATCGCCCTGATTCTGCTACAACAATTTGGTTTAAACCTTCTTCGGAACGGTCAATAATTGTTAAACCTTTCATCTGTTGACCATCAAATTGGTCAGCATAAAATAAGCGTGTCAGTATCCTGGTATTACTACCATCTCGCTCTTTTACATCCCGATATTCGGGGTAAAAAATATTTTGCTGCTTCAAAATTGGCTTATCTGACTTTAAAGCATTCTGTAAAGTCATATTTGCTTGATAACTAGCAGCTGGTGCGATTTGCTCATTAAACAAAAATGTCAAGCCTGTCACTACCAAACTTAACATTACAGCAGTCAAAACCATGCGATAAACACTTACCCCACAGCCACGTAAAGCAATTAATTCACTCTCGCTAGAAAGACGACTATAAGTCATCAAAGTAGCTAGAAGCGTGGACATAGGAAAGGCTAAAACAATGAAAGTTGGTAGTTTTAATAAAAAAACCTGAAGAGCAATATCTATTGGTAGACCGGATTCTACAATCTTTCTAACTAAGTCAAATACGGCATCAATTGTCACACCAATTGACGAAAAAGCCCCTACACCAAATAAAAATGGCGGTAGCAATTCGCTGGTCAGATAGCGATCCATGAGCGTAAAAGGCATCAGCGAATTGAGGCTATAAAAAGATGTGAGCTTTTTTGATACCATAAGCTAACTTGAGAATGAAATATTTATGTCATTGGGCATTTAATATTGATGATTTAGAATTGATATTTAAATTAATTAAAAACTCTAAATTGGCACTAAATCATTAAGACGAAAAATTTTTGAGCAGCTATTATTGAATATCTATCATTTTAAACTTGGAAGTTATCCCCCAAATAATATTGACGCACGAGGGGGTTGGTATAAAGCTCATTCGCATTACCAAAAGCCAGAATTTGTCCTTCGCGCATGATATAAGCACGATCAGTAATTGCTAGGGTTTCGCGGACATTGTGATCTGTGATTAAGATACCCATGCCGCGATCGCGTAGTCGGGCTACAATTTGCTGAATTTCCGAAACAGCAATGGGATCGACTCCCGCAAAGGGTTCATCTAAAAATAAAAACTTTGGCCCTTCTCTACCAGATGCTAAAGCTCTAGCTAATTCAGTCCGCCGTCGTTCCCCACCAGAAAGTTGAATTCCTTTACTGTTTGCCACTTTTTCTAAGCGAAATTCTCGCAGTAAATTTTGTACTCGTCCCGACCATTCCCAGTTTGGCACATTAGTTTGTTCCAAAACTAGAAGTAGATTGTCTCGTACTGTCAGCTGGCGAAACACGCTCGCTTCCTGGGCTAGATAGCCAATGCCCAATCTTGCCCTTTTGTGCATTGGTAGCGCTGTAATATCCAAATTATCCAGCCAGACTTTTCCTTGATTTGGTTTTTCTAAACCTGTAGCAATATAAAAGGTTGTGGTTTTACCAGCGCCATTTGGGCCTAGTAACCCAACAATTTCTCCTTGGGTAACAGAAAGACTAACACGATTGACAATCTGGCGCTTGCCGTAAGATTTGTGGATGTTCTCTAAGACAATTTTCACGCTAGAGATGCCCCTTGAGAGTAACTACTACTAATTAGAACCTTTGAGTGGTGGGGTTTTTGGGGCAGATCTGGCAGATTGTCCGCCAATTTCACCGTCCTGTACCATATAAATCGACTCTACCTGACGGTTAGATTGCGGTAAAGCCACAAATCTGCCCTCATCAATCAAATATGTCACCTTCTCTGCGCGAATACTATTGCCACCTTGTTGCAAAATATAGACATTGCCACTGAAATCTATGCGGCGTTCCTTGCTAAAGTATTGTGCTTGGGCGGCTGTGGCTTGAATCTGACGCGAAGGATACAACATTTGCACATTGCCACGAGCAGTTACTACTTGACTTTTGGCATCATACTCTTGAACATCCGAGCGAATTGTTAACGGGCGGTTTCCTGTGGATGTTTGAGCAGTAACGGTTTGCACTTGGTAGGGAAAAGCTACTGCGCCAAAGATTGTAGCAGGTAACACCAAGGCTAAGAGTAAGCGCCGGATTTGCGATCGCGGAAATTTATAGGACAGTATCATAGCAATTTACAATTTAGAGTTTTAGCTTGTATTTTAATTATCTCAACTACTTTATCCAACAGTAAAAAATAGCATCTGGACTAATTTCGCATAAATGCTGACGCTATTGACGCTTACCTTACCATTAAGGTTTCGTCCAAATATCTGTTTGTAAAGTCTAATTCCAGAACTTTCCAGATAAATGGCTAACTGGGAAAGGATGAGGGGGATGAGGGGGATGAGGGGGATGAGGGAGATGAGGGAGATGAGGGAGATGAGGGGGATGAGGGGGATGAGGGGGATGAGGGGGATGAGGGGGATGAGGGGGATGAGGGGGATGAGGGAGATGAGGGAGATGAGGGGGATGAGGGAGACAAATAATTCAAAATTATGACCTGTTCCATGTTTACTTTTGGCTCAGAAAACTGGAAAAAGCGCAGATTTTTGTTAGGGGCTAATTTTTTTTGGGAAATCTAAATTCAGTAGGAAATCAATGTAATCACTAGCTATTTTGTGTTAAATCAAAAAAGCTAAAGTAAATTTTTTGTCAGATTGCGATCGCTAGCAACCTCTAACAGCTTTGAGGATAGAGTCGGTGTGAAATTGTTATTGATAGAGGATGATGAAAGTCTTGCCCAATTGCTCAGAGCCACTCTCATTGCTCAGAACTACCAGGTAGAATTAGCACCAGATGGGCAACAAGGTTGGGATCTGGCGCAAAGTTCCGTTTATGACCTGATTGTACTGGATTTAATTTTACCCAAGCTTGACGGGATCAATTTCTGTAAACGCATCCGGCTACAAAATGGCAATGTTGCGCGATCGCCAAATCAAAATACGCCAATCTTGTTGTTAACTGCACTCGACAGCGTGATGAATAAAGTCATTGGGCTAGATGCTGGTGCTGATGACTATATGGTGAAACCAGTGGATCTCGATGAATTTATGGCTAGGGTGCGATCGCTGCTGCGGCGTAGTTACATTACGCGATCGCCTCTGTTGGAATGGGGTGAATTATGCCTCAATCCTAATAATTGCCAAGTCACTTATCAAGGGCAGCCTATTCTTCTCACAGCCAAAGAGTATGCCATCTTAGAACTGTTTTTAAGAAATCCAGACCATATCTTCAGTGCTAGTTTATTAATTGATCGGCTATGGACGAGTGATGAAGCTCCCAGCGACTGGGCTGTGCGAACACATGTCAAAGGCTTGCGGAATAAATTAAAAAAAGCTGGCGTAGGAGAAATTTTTGAAACGATTTATAAGTTAGGATATCGCCTCAAACGCAGAGAACAGGAAAGCCCCAAAGAACAAGTTGCAACTTCGCCAATTTTGACCCCATCATCACTCACCACATTTATTTCAGATGTGTGGGAAGAGATGCGCGAAACTTATTGCGATCGCCTCATGATTATTCAACAAGCTGTGACAGCATTGAAAAATGGTCAAATTTCCCCAGAATTGCAGCAGGCGGCAGAATATGAAGCGCACACTCTGATTGGTTCATTGGGTAGTTTTGGTTTAGGCGAAGCTTCCCGAATATCACGACAAATTCAGCAGATCCTCACGCAAGCAGAATCCATTTCTTCTTTACAAATCCAGCAACTAGTCCACTTGGTAAGTGCATTACAGCAGGAAATGCAATCAGCCGCAGCTCGAACCCATCCAGCACAGACAAGTGGCTCAAAGGTTGTTCATGGAACTAGCTTGCTGATTGTGGATGACGATGCAGTGCTGGCAAGGCATCTAGCCACGAAAGCCGCAATGCAAGGAATTGTTGTAGAAGTCGCCACAGATTTGCAGCAAGCCGAAAGTTTCTTGGTTGACCAGCTTCCAGATGTGATATTACTGGATCTCAACTTTCCTGGTGCCCCAGGTAGCGGTTTAAATTTTCTCGCCACGCTATATAATCAGCACCCTAACCTACCAGTTCTGGTTTTAACGGCAAAGGAAGATTTTGCCCATCGCTTAGAAGCAGCTAGATTAGGCAGTAAGTTATTTTTGCAGAAACCAATTGCTGCGAATCAAGTTTTAAGAGCTGTTACTCAAGTACTGCAACAGTCAAGCCCAATTCCGCAAAAACTGCTGATTATGGAAGACGATCCGCAAATGTCGCATCTTTTGCGTCATATTTTGCAGCCTTGGGGTTATCATCTGACGCTAGTTGATTCACCACAAAATTTTTGGACAACTTTGGAGCAAACAGATCCCGATTTGTTGATTTTAGATATCGAACTATCTGACTCAACTGATTCTCTATCTTCAACAATTAACGGACTTGATTTATGCCAAGTAATTCGTAATGATTTTCGCTGGCAGAAATTGCCTATTTTATTTTTATCAGCGCATACAGAGGCCGAGATTGTACAGCAATGCTTTGCTGCTGGTGGAGATGACTTTCTTTATAAATCCGCGATCGCAGCAGAACTCTTAACCCGTGTACGCAATCGACTAGAGCAGCGCTAAGGGACTTCTAATTAAGCTCATCCCACCCCTCAAAGGATGAGGCTGAGGCATGGGAAAAGCATCCAATGCCCCAAGTCGGCTTTCTGTCATCAAGGTAAATTATGAAACATTAATTATTTATTAACTTGTGTAAAAGCTATGAAGCCTATAGCTATTAAGTAATGTAAATCTCTTCTGCAAAAAGCTATAGGCTTGAAAATTATGCTTACTCACAGATTCCTCAAAAATTTTTTATATACTCTCGCTTAAATAGGCTCAAAGTGGAACACTTAGATAAATGTCGCATTTTTAAAAATATTTATATCAAACTAAAAAATAGGAGATGATATTAATAATTTAAAGCTATGTTCCAGTAATATTTATCTGAATAATTCATGAAAAAATATATTTATGTTATGTTTTACCACTACTTTTTAAAAGTAAATATATTTTTTCCATAAAATAATCAGCAATATTTAATATTCAATTTTACTTGTATGTATAGTGTATATATTTAGAGTTTATATATGACTAAACATATATGTCATACGACAAAAATTTTTGTCTAACTAGTCATGTGATTATTAACACATTATTAGAAGATGAGCAACATCAAGATAATATGCAAGAAATGAGTTTATATCCAGAGTTTCTACTTCAGATACTTCATGGTATATCCGATCCAGTATTTGTTAAAGACAGCCAACATCACTGGGTATTCCTTAATAATGCCTATTGTCGTTTGATTGGATTTCATGAATCAGAATTAATTGGTAAGTCAGAATATGACATCTTTCCTAAAAAACAAGCAGATAGGCTGTATGAGAAAGATGAATTTATATTTAATACTGGCATAGTTCAGGAAACAGAGGAATGTTTGACCAATTCTGATGGCTTAACTCGTTTTTTCTTAATTAAAAAATCTCGAGTTGAAGATGAATATGGTAATCATTTTTTAGTAGGTATTATTCGTGATATTAGCAAAGAAAAATTGCAATCAGCAAAAGTTTGCTCATCAAAACAAGTATTAGAACAAGTAATAAATAATATCCCTCTCGCAACTTATTGGAAAGATTTTAATTCTGTTTATTTAGGTTGCAATCAACAATTTGCGGAAATTATGGGTAAAGATTGCCCAAATCAGATTATTGGCAAAACTGATTATGAACTAATGCAACAGCAAGACAATGTCAACTTATTTTGGGAGTCAGATTTCCAAGTTATAGAATCCCAAAAACCAGAGTATGGTATTGTCCAATGCTATATAAAAGCAGATGGTAAACAACTATGGTTAGAAACTAATAAAATTACCTTAAAAGATGAACAAAACAATTTCATTGGCATTTTAGTTACTTGTCAAGATATTACTGCGCGTAAAGAAGCAGAATTAGCACTTGCAGAAAAAGTATCCTTAGCTGCATTTCATGTAGCAGTTAATACTGCTATTACTCAAAGCTCTACACTTAAGGAATGTTTGAAAGGTTGTACTGATGCTATAGTCAAACATTTGAATGCTGCTTTTGCTCGCGTCTGGACGTTGAATGCTCAAGAAAACGTACTGGAACTACAAGCTAGTTCGGGAATGTATACCCATATAGATGGGCCCCACAGGCGTGTTCCTGTAGGGATGTTTAAAATTGGATTAATTGCTGAAGAACGTCAACCTCACTTAACTAATGCAGTGTTAGAAGATCCGCGTGTGGGGGATAAAGAGTGGGCAAAGCGTGAAGGTATGGTGGCTTTTGCGGGATATCCTTTAATCTTGGACGGGAATTTAGTCGGTGTAATTGCCATGTTTGCCCGTCATCCCCTAACAGAATTAACCTTGGATGCTTTGAAATTAAGCGCTAATGAGATTGCTTTAGGTATCAAGCGCCTGCAAGCTGAGGAAGCTTTACAAACAAGTGAGGGTAAGTATCGTCATTTAGTGGAAACTTCCCAAGACATGATTTGGTCAGTGGATGACAAAGGATACTTTATCTTTGTCAACCAGGCCGTGCAAACTATCTATGGTTATGAACCAGAAGAAATGATTGGTCGTCACTATAGCGAGTTTGAGCCACCAGAACAAATTCATCAAGGCCTCAATATTGTGCCTCAAACACTAAGCGAAGAGTCAGTTTTCCACTATGAAGCTGTTGTTCTGGCTAAAGATGGTAGGCGGTTAAATTTGTTGTGTAATGCTTGCTTATTGCGAGATGAAATTGGGAATATTATCGGTACCACTGGCACAGCTACTAACATTACGCAACATAAGCAAGCAGAACAAGCCTTACTCCGCAGTCATGCTATATTGCAAGCACAACAAGAAGCTTCCATTGATGGCATTTTGATTATTGATGAGAATCGCTTAGTAGCATCATATAATCAAAATTTTGCTGACTTATGGCAAATTCCGCCAGAAGTACTAGAAACAGGTGACGATCGCCAACTTCTACAATGGGTACTAGAGCAACTAAAGAATCCCACAGAATTTTTAACCAAAGTTGAGTATCTCTATCAGCATCTCGAAGAATACAGCCGTGATGAAATTTTACTCAAATCGGGACGGATTTTTGATCGCTATTCCGCACCAGTGCGATCGCTTGCTGGTAACTGTTACGGTAGAATTTGGTATTTCCGCGACATTACCGAACGCAAGCAAGCTGAAGCAGCACTGCTAAATTCAGAAGCACGACTACGACAACAAGCACAACAACTCCAAGCTGCATTGCGGGAACTACAACAAACCCAAACCCAGTTAGTTCAAAGTGAAAAAATGTCTAGCTTAGGACAATTAGTTGCAGGTGTCGCCCACGAAATTAACAATCCGGTAAATTTTATCTATGGAAATCTCAACCATGCCAATACATATAGTAAAGATTTACTAACGCTATTGGAACTCTATCAAAAATACTATCCCCAACCTGTGCCAGAAATTGCAGATTTTGTGGAACTGATCGAACTGGATTTTCTCAGGTCAGATTTTCCCCAAATACTTAAATCTATGGAAATTGGCGCTAACCGCATTCGGGAAATTGTACTTTCGCTGCGAACTTTCTCGCGTTTGGATGAAGCTGAGATGAAAGCAGTTAATATCCATCAGGGAATAGATAGTACGCTGATGATTCTGCAAAGCCGCCTCAAGGGTAACAATCAAGTACCAAAAATCACTGTGATCAAAGAATACGGCAACCTGCCCTTAGTTGAATGTTACTCTGGGCAGCTAAACCAAGTATTAATGAATATTTTAGTGAATGCGATCGATGTATTAGAAGATGCCGTTATCAATAATCAGTTGTCAACGGCAGAATTATTATCTATCAAAAATCCCCAAATTTATATCCAAACCGAATTTCTAGACAATCATCAAGTAAAAATTATTATTGCCGATAATGGTGCAGGAATTCCAGATAATATTAAACAGCGAATATTTGACCCTTTCTTCACCACTAAACCTGTTGGTAAAGGTACAGGTATGGGACTTGCTATTAGCTATCAAATTATTACCAAAAAACATGGTGGTTCTTTGGAATGTACTTCACAGCCTGGACAAGGCACTAAATTTGTAATTACAATTCCTTTAACTCAAAAGTCTAAAGTTGTAATTTAAGGGTCAAGGGTCAAGTGTGATTGATAATTTTTCTCTACCTTTTTCTGATTTTTCACATCTTTACCCTTTATTTTTAAAACATAATATAAACTGTAAATCGCACGAGATTATCCTGTCCAAACTGCAATAAATTTTCATTGCGTAGACTATATTGCATACCCGGATTTAAGAGCTTGTTATTTAAATAAATACCATTTGTACTCATATCAACAATCATGTAGGTATTTTGCTGCCAGTCCCAATAAATGCGTGCATGACGACGAGAAATTATACCTTCATGAGGCAAACCAGTTAAGTCAATTTCTGGTGGAAGGGTCATGCTTTGACTGCGGCGACCAATAAAACCGACTTCTCCAGACCATTGAAACTCTCTACCTGTAGTATGAATCAGTTTGATAATAGGTAATCCGGGTGGCGGTGGGGTATAGACAGGTTGTACTGCTGAGACAGGGGGATTAACCCGTTGTTGATCATCCTTGGGATAATTAACAACGGGTTGATAGTTAGGTGGATTAACTACAGGTTGTACGGGTAGCGGTGGCGGTGGTGGGGGTGGCGGCGGCGGCGGTGGCGGTGCAGTAGGTCTACTTGGTGTAGGGGTAATTAAATTAGCCAAAGGAGTAGAACACCAAGGACAAACTTTCGCATTGTTGGGCAAGGCGCGGTTAAAATATTCGCAATTTGGGTTAGGGCACCGATTTGCAGGCATAAGACCTTACTTAATCAGGTATAGGTTGTAAAGGGACAGTGCAGGAGGGTTACTTTACTAAGTCAACACTGGCCATGACGATTAATTAGTATCTCAGCAAATGTAGACCCAGTTAGTTAGTGATTTTTGTCTTGAGACTACATACACCACAAATATAAAGTATCTTAAACTGAATTTTCACCACAGAAAAATTAGCTAACTATTGCCCTGAGAGGCTTTTACTAGTTTTTAAATCATTAAAATTAAAATTTTTGAGCTAGTATCTCTGCGCGGAATTCAAAAATCAAAGAGTGACACAACAGGGATAAGGTGCATTACACTACCCTTCTCCTGCAGAGACGCTACGCGAACGGGAAGCCACTACCCTGCGGGAACGACTTTGTCGACAATATAATTAACTCTCTAACATCTGCAATAACTGAGCTTCTGTTAACTGGGTAATACCTAAAGCTTCAGCTTTAGCCAATTTAGAGCCAGCATCTTCTCCTACCACTAAATAATCTGTTTTCTTACTCACGGAATCTGTAACTTTACCGCCAGCTTTTTGAATTAAAGCTTTGGCTTCATCTCTTTTTAAAGTCGGTAAAGTCCCTGTAACTACAAAAGTCTTGTCTGTAAATTGGGGATTACTATCAGTAATTGTTGATGTTTCTGCGGAATTTGCTAATTGCAAACCAGCTGCTTGGAGGCGAGAAATTAAAGTTTGATTAGCATGAATTTGAAACCATTGGTGTACTGATTCTGCAATTTCTACACCAATACCGTAAATCCCGGCAATATCTGACTGTCTGGCTTGAGTTATCTTCTCAACATCAGAAAATTTCTCGGTTAATAGTTGAGCGTTGACACTGCCAACATGACGGATGCCTAAACCATACAATACCCTTGACCAAGGTTGATTTTTTGATTGGGCGATCGCATCAATTAATTTCTGCGCTGATTTCTGCCCCATCCTTTCTAATACATATAATTTTTCTTCTGTCAAGTCATATAAATCGGCTACGGAATGCACCAAACCCTTATCTACGAGTTGATGTACTAGCTTTTCGCCCATCCCTTTAATATCTAAAGCATCGCGGCTAACCCAATGTTCTATTGCACCTTTGAGGATAGCGGCACAGGAAGCATTAACACACCTAGTCACGGCTTCACCCAATTCCCGCACCACTGGCTGACCGCAAACTGGGCAATTGCTTGGCATGATAAAGGGTTGGGTGTTTGGGGGACGGAGTTCTGTGAGTACTCGTACCACCTCTGGAATAATTTCCCCAGCTTTGCGAACAATTACAGTATCACCGATGCGGATGTCTAATTGGGCGATGCGATCGCTATTGTGTAAGGTAGCGCGGGAAACTGTTGTTCCTGCTAATTGTACGGGGCGCATTTCTGCTAATGGTGTTAAAGCGCCTGTTCTACCAACATTTACTGCAATATTTTCTACACGGGTAGGTGCTTCTTCGGCTGCATACTTCAACGCCACCGCCCAACGGGGAAACTTTTGCGTAAATCCTAGCTGTTCCTGAAGCTTAAAGGAATTGAGCTTTACGACTACCCCATCAGTCATGTAGGGTAAATTCAGCCTTTCTGTATCCCAATAGTTATAGTATTCAGCAACTTCCGCTAAAGAAGGGCATAGCTTATGGTTGGGGTTAACCCGGAAGCCCATCTTTTGTAGTAATTCCAAAGCTTCCCATTGAGTATTGGCAATACTAGCATCATCTCTGCCAGGAATATGCAGGGTGTAAGCAAAGAAATCTAAACGCCTGCGGGCAACAATTTTGGAGTCTAATTGTCTGAGTGTACCAGCTGCGGCATTGCGGGGATTAGCAAATAACTGTTCGCCGGCTTTTTGCCGTTCTTCGTTGATTTGTTTAAATACATCTAAGGGTAAAAACGCCTCACCCCTGACTTCTACCTTTTCTAAAATTTCTAAGCCTTCAAAATTTAAGCGCAAGGGAATTGAGCGAATTGTCCGCACATTTTGGGTGATATCTTCCCCCATTACTCCATCACCACGAGTTGCGCCTCTGGTGAGGATACCATTTTGATAGGTAAGTGCGATCGCAGAACCATCAATTTTCAGTTCCGAGACATATTCTGCGGCTGCAATTTTTGGCGCTTGTCGCCGCCAACGCTGATCCCATGATTGCAATTCATCAATATTAAAAGCATTCTCCAGACTGTACAGCGGGATATTGTGCCGCACCGAAGTAAACTGTGTTGCAGGTCTTTCACCCACGCGCTGAGTAGGACTATCGGGTGTAATTAACTCTGGATACTGGATTTCTAATTGTTGCAATTCCCGATATAGCTGGTCATAGACTGCATCCTCCATAATGGGTGCATCTAAAACGTAATAAGCATAACTAGCTTGCTGCAACAATCGGCGTAGTTCTTCTACACGCTTGGTTTCTGGCTGACTCTGTATCATTGATTTTTTGCAAAATACTTAGCGAATAGAATTTCACGTTCAGGCCTATCTAGGCTATGTGTTGCTAGTATAGCTACTCGCTTTGTAATTGTGTGTATCCAAAAGTAGTTAGCTTGGCTAGGGACTTCCAACTAAAAAAATATTCCATCGCTTTGTTAGCAGAGGAAGCAGAGGAGCAGGGAGCAGGGAGCAGGGGGAGAATAAATTACCCATTACCCATTACTCATTACTCATTACTCATTACTCATTAACCAATGCCCCATGCCCATATTCAAGCAATTATACTGCCACATTTCAATAGCAGTATCTACCTTATCTGCATACATCCTTAAGGTAGATTTACTCGCAATGGTTAAGAATGATTTAATTGACTTGAGTCTTTCACTTCTATTCATAAGGTTTGGTAATTAGCCAAACCTTTTCCCTGAATATACCAGTACTCAGTCACTAATCGCAAATATTTTTGAATAGTTTTGATAGAAAATTCTTATAAGCCAGGTGAACAAACAGAATTGGCATAAATCGCGAGTTGGGCGCGATTTTTAATGTTTAGACGGTTAAAAATGCTATTGATATGGGTTTTAACTGTACTTTCTGAAATAAATAGCTGTTGAGCAATTTCTTGATTCGTTGCACCAACTGCAACTAACTTTGCTACATCTAATTCTCTGGGTGTTAATGAAGATAATGCTGGGTGAATAGGTTGAGGTGGCGTTGGTTGGGCTTGTTTTTGCATAATTACTCGTTCTAACAGCCCAGGTGCGAGTTGTGCATATCCGCGATGAACGCTGCGAATCGCGTTAACAAGTTCTTCTGAAGGCATATCTTTTAAAAGATAACCTTTTGCACCAGAGCGAATGGCTTCATTCACATCATGGTCATCATCGTAAGTGCTTAAAACTAAAACTTTAACTTGAGGAAATTTTTCGCAGATGATGCGGGTAGCAGTAGCACCATTCATCACTGGCATTCGCACATCCATTAATACGATATCTGGCTGTAATTTTTCAACTTGTGCAATTGCCTCTTCTCCATTTTCTGCCATACCCACAATTTCTAAGTCTGATTCTAAACTCAGCATTGCTTTCAGACCTTGGCGAACTAAACTTTGGTCATCTACAAGTAATAAGCGAATCATCATAATTTTGGATTTTGGGTTTTAAGATTGTAGAGACCAATTACAAAAGTTAAATATTTTTGTTATTGGTCATGGGTAATTTGCCTTTTTTCTGAAACTAAAAGTCTGATATTGGGCAGTATATCAGATTTTTCATAGGTGGGTTGAATAAAGTAACTCCAACAACTTGGGAGATTTTGGCTTGGGTTTGACTCTAAGCAAACTACAGTATTTACTGTATCCATGCTTCTGACAATTTGTCGGACTTCTCGCATCAATTCTCCACTTAATTGGTAAGCTTCAGTCAGCGATTCTTGTGCTTCTATTGGCTTGACTGTCCACAGTTTTTGCGCTGCTTGCAGTTGGATATTTAAAGCCATCATCGACTGACCTAAGCCTTTATACAAATTAATTAATTCATAATTCTTATCTTTAATTAAAACTAATTGTTGAGATTTCTCTCGATAGATTGATAGTGCGTTTACTAATTGGCAAACTAGTATCAAGCACCCTAGGGTCAACAACAGAACAGGAATCATATATTTGGGGCTTTGGTTGACAAAAGGTTATATGCATTATTAAAACCTGATTTTAATTATTTGACTATCTGTTGTTGAGTTTTTCCTACTTTAGTTGAGCGTCAATCGCTGGTATAGATAAAAAGTATGAGGTTATCTTTAGGGGTCAGACCAAAGTTGTAGGTTGGTCATTTGTCATTTGTCATTTGTCATTTGTCATTTGTCATTGGTAATAGAGATTTCTCCCAATCCCCAATCCCCAGTCCCCAATCCCCACTCGCTACCCTCTATCTTCTAACCATTCATGTAAATTGAGCGGTTGCCATTCACCAATTGTTACTTGCTGGTATTGAAGTATGGGCTTTGATTCTAGGGAAATGGATATTTCAGGTATTAGTGATATGTTTGATAGTTCTTGTATTTGAGGTATTTGAGGTATTTCGGGTATTTCATCTAATTGATGAGGCATTTGGGGGAGTTGGGGTAGTTCCCGAATTGCACCTAAGTTATTAGTTATTTCGTGAATATTATATATTTGCATAGGGATTTCAACAGTTATGCAACAACCTGCTCCAGGCTGCGATACTAATTGAAAATGTCCTTGTAAAACGGCGATGCGTTCTTGCATTCCCCGCAGTCCATAACCATTGGCTACTTTTTGGGCATCAAATCCCCGGCCGTTATCTTGAATAGTTAAATAAACTCCATTTGCTGTTGTGGAAAGATGAATTTGTACTGCCGTTGCTTGAGCGTATTTACGAATATTATTGAGTGCTTCTTGGATAATGCGATAAAGGGGAGCAGTAAACTGAGGTAATAAAGCGATCGCTAAATTCATCTCAACTTCCGGTACAATCCCCGTGGTTAGATGAAAATCCCGTACTAACGATTCAATCAGGGTTTCGAGAGATTTACCAGCCAAGGGATCGCTGCGTAAAGCTTTCACAGATTGTCGGACTTCTTGAGTGGCGATCGCAACTAATTTATGTGCTTCATCTAGAAACTCTTGCGCTTGATTGGGATCGGGTTTGCAAAGTTTACTTGCTGTTTGTAGTTGAATGTTCAGCGCTGTGAGGGCGTGTCCGAGAGAATCATGTAATTCTCGCGCAATACGGTTACGTTCTTGCGCGGCTGAAAGATTAGCAAATTCTAAGACGCACTGCCACAACTGCTGATGCATCTGACTGAGTTGTTCCGGTGTATACAGATCTTCTAGCAAGGTAATCCCTCCGTAACTTTCAGCTAATTTCTTATAGTTCTGGGTGGGGGAGACTTATGCAATATTGGGGATGGGGGATAGGGTAATGAGTAATGAGTAATGGGTAATGAGTAATGAGTAATGAGTAATGGGTAATGAGTAATGGGTAATGGGTAATGGGTAATGGGTAATGGGTAATTGGTAATTGGTAATTGGTAATTGGTAATTTATTCTCCCTCTGCTCCCTGCTCCCTGCGCCCCTGTTTCCCCTACTTCCTCTGCCCCCTGCGTCCTTATTCGGGAATATTAGCCTGTAATGTTAATGTATCGACTTACATAGCGATTGTATCGCGTAACATCGTTAATGTATCGATTTACATTGCGATTGTATAGGTTCACATTGTTAATGTATCGATTTACATTGCGATTGTATGGGGTCACATTGTTAATGTATCGACATACATTGCGATTGTATGGGGTCACATTGTTAATGTACGCGATGCAAAGCTTTACTAAGAGGTTGTTGGAAAAGTTGCCCACCCCACAAAATGGATAATGAAGTCTATAAGTCCAATCCTCAATCCCCATTACCCCTTATCCCCAGAGGGGGCCCCGAGTTCCCCAATCCCCAGTCCCCAGTCCCCAGTCCCCAGTCCCCAGTCCCCAGTCCCCAGTCCCCAGTCCCCAGTCCCTAACTAAGTCCAATTTCCTAGCAATACGAAGGCTCCCCAGTAGTAAGGTGATTGATAGTCTGGGTTCTTTAAAATTGAAAGTTGGGCAAGTCGGAGGGCTTCGGCTTTGGAGATACCTGTTTCCTTGGCTTTGACTAGTTGATCGTAAAAGTTGCTCATGAGTTTGGCTGTGGCTTCATCGTCAACGCGCCAGAGTGTTGCTACTGTACTGCGTGCGCCGGAACGTACGGCTACGCCTGCTAATCCTAGGGCGGAACGATCATCACCGGCTGCAGTTTCGCAAGCGCTGAGTACTAAGAGTTCCAGGGAGTTGCTGCGGGATACTTCGACTGTTTTTAATACACCACTGAGTTCGTTAACTTTGATTCTGCCATCCCAGGTGAGAATAAAGGTTTCATCGGCTTGAGAACTAAATTGCCCGTGGGTTGCTAAGTGGACAATGGGGAAGGAAACAGCAGCAATTTGAGATTGAAAGGCGGAACTAGTAAATTTTTGGTTAATCAGAACTTCAGAAGGTAGTTCTGATTTGATTTTTTCGACTTCTTGCTCAACATTGGGTAGGGCTTCAAATCCCGAACGCGCTTCACTCAGTCCACCTACTAATGCTCCCAAGCGTTCTTGTTTTAGCGATCGCGGTGCTAATAATTGTAATCCTGGTGTGAGGGCTATGCTGTATTTCTCTACGAGATACTGTTTACCATCATGCAGTGCTGCTATGGGAATGTTCCGCAAAACTCCATCTAGGACAAATACCAATGTCTCTACCTGACTTGCGGCTAAGTCCTCTGCTTCTGGGCGAACTACTAAATCATACATTTTTTGCAGTTGCGGCAGTGTCAGGTCAAGTACTGTATCTTGGTTTAGACTTCTGCGGAGACGAGATGCGCGTTTCTCAATCTCGTCGCGGCTGATAGGAGTTTTATAGTAGCGAAAATCGCGGCTATCTTTGGTTTCGGCTTTGTTTTGGGAGTTGGGTAAGCTGGCAATAATCGCGAGTTGATTTTCTAGAATAATCGGGTAAATGACTGCGGCTTTTCTATCAACTTGATCTATTTGTGCAGGGTTTCCATTCAGACAAGCTTCGCGGAAGAAGTTATCGAGTTCGACTAATTGCAATCCTTCAATGACATCGCGCGCCGTCTTTAAATTATCTTTTTGATTGGATTCTATAAGTAAGGCGACGAGTTGACGGTGAATAGGTTCAACGGCTTCGCGGAAGGAAAATTGCACATCAGGGTTAGCGGCGGCTAAGTCTGCACGCAGAGATTTAATTGTACCGACGGCTTCTTTATAAGCGGCGATCGCACTTTCTGTTTTTCCTTGAGCTTTCAACACTCTACCTAATTGCCATTGCCAACGGTAGGCGATATCGCCAGCGTTGATTTGTTGTCCTAATTGCACTGCTTGTTGAGTTAATTTTTCTGCATCTGCCCACAGTTGTGTTTGTTCGTAAACGTGACCTAAACTACCTATGGCATCAGCTTGTATCCGTACATCGCCTAAATCTTTAGCTTGTTGCACCGCTATCGCCAGCAGTTTAGCGACTTCTTGCCAGTCAATCTGCTCAACCGCTTGCTTTTGCATTTGGATCATTGTTTGCGCCAAATTTACCCGTGATGCGATCGCACTCCGGCTAGCAGGTAATACTGCAATTTGTTGTTGTACCTGTGGTAACAAGGCTGTGGCTGCATCTGGCTGCTTTGTCTCTACTAACAAGCTGAGTTGGTTAACTTGCGCTTGCACCCTTAAATCTGGTATTCCAGACGCGGCGGCTTGTTGGTAGTAATTGAGTGCAGTCTGAGGATCAATCTCAGTCTTGTTCGCTTTATTCAAGCTGATTTGCGCGCGGGTGAGATTACCGAGGCTGATTTGGTTGAGAGTGACGATTTCAGGTAACTTTAACTGCTGTGCGATCGCTAAACTGCGTGACAAAATTAAATTAGCTGGAGCAAAATTCCCCACCACCCGCAACGACTCACCCAAAGTTCTTAACGCCGTTGCTGTTTCTGGTGTTGCAGCTACTTTTTCTATCGCTGGTTTGAGTTGTTCAGTTTTACTACTAGAAATCTGCGGTAACTTTAAAGCTGTTTCCAGTAGAGAAATTGCTTTTTTATAAAGACCTAAATTTTGAAAAGCCTGTGCTTGATTAACTTGACTTGTCAGCACCTTACTTGGTTTCTGCAACTGAGTATATAAAGATGTTGCACCTTCCCAAGATTTCAAAGCTGCTTCCGCTTGACCGCGTGCTAATTGTAACCCACCTTGAATATCTAAAGCTTGAGCCAAAGCCAATGATTTCTCAGCTTTTATCTCTTTAATAGTATTTAAAATAGCAACACTTTCAGTAATTGCCCGGTTCGCATCATCCCACTGTCCCAACTGTTGATAACACAGCGATAGATTACTCAAACTCAAAGCTTGACGGATTGGATCTTTAGCCGCTTGATAACCCTGTGCTGCTTGTTGAAACAACTGTACCGCCTCTGCAAATTGCCCTTTAGCGTATGAATTTCGCGCCTGCTGTTCCACCGATAAACTCGGAACTTGAGCAATATTTGCCACTTGCGCTAACCCTGGCGATGACATGGATAATAAAGCTGCGATCGCCATCAACACCACAAACCTTTTAATCCTTTTCATACTCCTCTTTGCACCTTTGCGCTTTTGCGTGAAATAAAATCTATTTACCTCGAAGTCTGCAGATTTTGTTGATTAAGATTTGGGACACATAGCAGAACTACTCGTAGCAGCAGGTGTTGCTGTTGGCGCTTCGGCAACTAACATAATATTACCGTCAGACGTTTTCACTAACCCTTGCGCCTCAACAATTTGTGAAGAATTCCCCCCATCTTCCTTGACTCGCTTCTCTGCGTCAGTCTCTACAATTCTCTGTAATTTAATATCAGCATTTTCTCCATCCAAACTAGCTAAAGGACTGAGGCTAGTTGTCAAAGCCAGTGGTTGCAAAACATTAGGTGGTAAACTACCGCGTCCAGTGACGACAAAGCTACCCAAAGGTTTTGCGTTGTAGTCTCTAGGGCAAATTTGAGCAAATTGAGTAGTAGCGTCAATTAATCCTGTAGGCAGTTCCAGCAGTTTTTGTGGCGGTTGAATATCTGGCTGAGAAATAGTGATTTGTCCCTGTACGCCTAATTCAGAACTTGCAGTGATATCGCTTTGATTTGTCTGCTGGGGACGTGCTTCAGTTCCAAAAATATTTTGCACATTGATGTTAACATTACCACCTTTACCACTAAAGGCATTGGCGGAGATATCGCTGTTTTCATTAGGTAAAGCGACAATGAAGGGTGAATTGATAGTGATGTTACCGCCATCGCCACCAGCTTGTTGAACGCCTGCTGTAGTTGTTACAAAACCACCGCTGCGTAAAAGTAAGAAATCACGGATATCAAGAGTTATATTGCCACCGTTACCAGCCAAAGTAGCAGCTGTGATCCCTGCTTTATTGGAAATGCGGACATTACCAGCTTTGATATCAATATTTCCAGCATTACCAGTAGCACCAATACCGACTGCACTAAAGATACCGCTTAAACTACTGCGACGCTCGATATTCTCAAGGTTAAGAATATTACCACGACCCGCGCCATCGAGAATTATCGTATCACGGGCTTTAATGGTAATATTACCTGCATCGCCTTTGGCTGAGGTAGTACTACTAATTGCTCCACCAAATACAGACAACGAACCAGTTGTGAGGTTAATCTCACCTCCCTTACCCTCACCTTGATTTTCGAGAGTGGTATAAACTCCACTGGGCAATCCATTGCTGCCAACACCCTCAAAGGTAATACTGTCAACAGCATTAATTGTAATGTTGCCTGCATTGCCATTACCCACACTGCTGGCAATCATTATCCCACCGTTACGTGCTGTCAAGGAGTTAGTTGTTACTTCTATGTCTCCAGCCTTACCAATACCTCCATCAAATAGAATACTCAAAAGACTACTGGAAAATCCATCTCTATCTACACCATCAACAATAACAGCATCATGAGCATTGATAGTGATATTACCTGCATTTCTAAGCGCAGCAGTTAAAAAAGTACCACCATTTGTTAATGAAAATGTTCCAGTATTTACTTGAATTTTGCCGCCATTACCACTTTCTGTTGCATAAGAATTTAAACTACTGCCATTGTCAATCACAACTCTATCAAGAGTATTAATAAAGATGCTGCCAGCATTACCTTGTCCAGCACTAAATGTATCTATTTGTCCACCATTGTTTAACAATAACGCCTTTGCATTGACCTGAATATTACCACCATTACCAATGGCATCAGACAGTACTACACTACCAGCGTTACTCATAAAACCATTGCGGCTTACACCATCAAACGTTACTGTATCACGAGCGTTAATCGTAATATCACCTGCATCTCCTTTCCCACCTGTATTGCTAGAAATTTGTCCACCATTAGTGACTGCAAGTGAACCAGTTGTAATTTGAATCTCTCCGCCCTTGCCTTCACCACTAAATAAGTTACTTTGCAAGCCACTACCAATATCAACAACAGTACCACTAGGTAGAGTAACGTTAGAAATGAAACCATTAACTTCAACAGTATCACTGGCTTCTATGGTAATATTACCTGCCTGTCCTTTTCCTAATATACTGGTGGACATTCGACCACCATTGGTTAAAAACAGCGCTCCAGTTTTTACCTGAATACCACCAGCATCGCCATTATATGCATAAGTAACAGCAGCGCTGTTTAAACCGTTACCATCAAAACCGTCAAAAGTTATGCTATTTTTAGCCTCAAGAAATATATTGCCTCCATTACCTTCACCACCGTTAAAAGCTTGTAGAGTACCGCCGTTTTGGAACAACTGCGTATTTGCACTAATGCGAATGTCACCGCCATTACCAATACCCCTCAAATCAACATTGCTTGAGGCTTGACTATAGATCGAAGTTTCACCAGCAAAACCTGCAAAAGTAACCGTATCGCGGGCGTTGATGGTAATGTTACCTGCATTCCCCTGGCCGCTTGTACTGCTAGATATATCCGCACCATTAGTAACAAAAAGTGAGCCAGTTGTGACGCTAATATCTCCAGCTTTACCAACTCCTCCAGTAAGTAGACTACTACTTAGTCCACTTGTGCTATCAAAGACATTACCATTGACTTCACGAGTTGTTACACCATCAAGTTTGACAGTATCACGGGCTTCGACTGTAATATTACCTGCGTTGCCTTGGCCTAATACATTAGTAGATATGTTACTGCCATTCGTGAACAAAAGTGACCCGGTTTTTACTCGAACATCTGCGCCGTTACCTACTGCATCAGTAAAAACATTACTCATAACACGAGCATTTGTATCAAAGCTGATGGTGTCAAAAGCATCGATGATAATGTTGCCCGCATTCCCTCTTCCTGAAGTACTAGCGCTGATCAAAGCACCGCTTGTCATTGAAAGACTACCAGTTGTTAGCTGAATGTCTCTAGCATTTCCTACACCTGAAGGATTAACAGCACTAATAATGCGGCTAAATATATTGCTATCATTCCCAAACCCATCTAAAGAAATCGTATCACGGGCATTGATGGTGATTTTTCCGCCATTACCTTCTCCCAGAGTTCTGGTGTTGATTTCTGAACCCTCAATTATCGACAGCGAACCAGCTTGAATATCTATGCTACCGCCGTTACCCACCGCACCTGTTTCTACAGAACTATAAATACCAGTAGCATTTTTAAGTAAAACACTATCTTTTGCTTGGATTAAAATATTACCAGCATTACCTTGTCCATAAGTGCTTGCACTAAGTTCACCGTTATTTAGGAAAAGTGAGGCAACATTGATATTGATATTGCCTCCATTTCCTCGCCCAACGGGAAATTCCTGAGAAACTCCACTGACATCTGTTGATAATGTCGCACCATCACTGAGAGTTAGGGAATTGGCTTTGATATGAACACTACCAGCATTACCTACACCTCCACTCGCCACGCTGCTATAAATAGCTGTATCGCTACCTAGAGTTACAGCATCAGATGCTTGTATAAATATATTGCCTGCATCACCTTGCCCAATAGTGCTGACATTAATTATTGCTTCTTTATCTAAGGTCAACAAACCTGTGGTGATATTAACATCACCAGACTTACCAAATGCTCGTTCGCGCACAGAGTTGCTGATAATGCTTTTCTCAGTTACATTTGTTGTCCCTGTGGCATTAATTACCACATCTCCACTTTGACTATTTGCTGTACCTAAACCGATTTCTATGCCGGCACGCAGTTTACTGTCCCCAGTTAAGTTTACATTTCGCCCATTAATTTTGATGTTCCCGCCATCGGCACCCCGGACGTTGACTTCTGCGCCATTGCTGAGAGAAACATCTGCACGTTCTACGCTATCGGGTATCGCTAAACTGGGTAAATTATTAGCAGCAATATTCAATCCTACTGTTGCGGGTGCATTCATAGCCGCTAATTCAATATTGCCACCGTAAGCCCGCAGTCCCCCACCATCAATGTTGATATTTCCACCAATTAGCAATAGATTCTGATTATCTGCGACTCTTAATCCTGTAACATTTTCACCCGCAGGACTGATACCCGCTGCGGCTTGGGATTGATTGGTAATTGGTTTGGGATTTATCTGATTAAACAGCAACGCGGAAGGATTAACAGTTAATAAAGGTGGTGCTTCGGGATTTGTGGCGCTGAAAATTCCTTGATTGCCAAATTGCACAGCATTGGCGGTAGTTCCCACAAACGAACCGCGCACATCTAAGCGCGCATTTTGACCAAATAAAATGCCGTTGGGATTAATTAAAAATAAATTGGCAATCCCATCTACTCCCAATGTGCCGAGAATATTTGAAGCTTGTCCACCCGTCACCCGCGTGAGAATATTTTGCACGCCTGCAGGGTTGCCAAAATATACTCGTTGCCCATCATTAATATTAAACTCGCTAAAACTGTGAAACAGATTGCTACCACGTACAGCACCGCCATCAATTTTGTCTGCATTTGCACCATTAATTAAAACATTGGGTGTGATGCGAGAACTTTCTGCGCCTAAAGTATTATCGGGGTTGATTTGACTGTAGGCTGGGGCGCTGCTGAAGAAGATGAAGCTGCATAATATGAGCTTTGGTTGCCCAATTATCATTGCGAGTATTCGCCAAAAACCATTTTGAAAAGAAGTGCGATCGCATTTAGCTCCCTTTATTCTACGTCGTTTCACTAGCAACTTAGGATCACAATTACCTTGGAGCCAGTTTTGTATCTGATTCATTGCTGATTGCTGGGATTATAGGCTACATAGAACTCACACTATCAGTATTTCTGAGGAGGTGTAACTTATGCAGTAGTCACAATAATTTGCAGAATATTCTTAGTTTCTGCGATCGCACAACAAACGCTGCGATTAAGATCCGGGACATACAGCAGAACTACTAGTAGCCGCAGGTGTTGCTGTTGGCGCTTGGGCAACCAACATAATCTTACCGTCAGCCGTTTTCACAAAACCTTGTGCCTCAATAATTCGCGAAGTATCTGGCAGATTTGCTGTTGGGGATGCATTCGATATATTGCTGAAACTTTCCCCATCCAAACTAGCTAAGGGACTGAGGCTAGTTGTACCTGTTAATGGTTCAAAGGAATTGGGCGGTAAACTACCGCGTCCAGTAATAACAAAGCTACCCAAAGGTTTTGCATTGCGTCCGTTGGGGCAAATTTGGGCAAATTTAGTACTAGCGTCAACTAATCCTGTTGGTAGTTCGATGAGTTTTTGTGGCGGTTGGACTTGTGGTTGAGTGAAGATGATTTGTCCCTGTAAGCCTAATTCCGAACTTGCTGTGATATCACTTTGATTTGTCAGTTGCGGACGGGGTTCGATCCCAAAGATAGCCTGAGTGCTGAGGCTAACATTACCACCTTTACCAGTGAAGGCATTAGCGCTAATGTCGCTGTTCTCGTTGGGTATTGCCACAATAAAAGGTGAATTGATGTTGATGTTACCGCCATTGCCACCAGCCTGTGCCCTACCTGCGGTGGTAGAAATTAAACCGCCACGGCGCAACAGTAATAAATCACCAATTTCGAGAATGATGTCTCCACCGTTACCTGCATTTGTCAAAGATGCGATCGCACTTCCTTGACCATTAATTTCTACAAGATTAGCCTTAATTCTCATATTTCCGGCATCACCATTACCTGTACTGCCGGAAAAAATTTCAGCATCATCACGGACAACAAGGCGATTGGTAGTAATATCTATCTCACCACCTTTACCATTAGCTCTTTCGTCAACGGATGTGATTAAGCCAGTTATCAACTCGCTGTCTGAACCTGTCAGGATAATATTATCAGCTTGTACTGTTAAATTACCCGCGTTGCCATTTCCTTGAGTTCCTGATGATATCTGCGATTGTTCTTGTACATTTAATAGTTGAGTTTTGATGCTGATATTGCCAGCATCGCCTGTAGCAACATTATCTACTTGAGTGATAATGTTGCTACTTCCACCCATATTAATTTGCTTGGCATTAATCGTAATTTTTCCTGCATTACCTTGATTAAAGGTGGTGGCAGAAATTTGTCCTTGATTGCTGAGGTTTAAGCGTCCTGTTGTTACATCAATGTTTCCCCCAGAACCAATGCCTCCAATTTGCAAGTCGGCAAATAAACCTGATGGCGCAAAAGAATTATCAATTCTTTGGGGGCCAAACCCAGAAATATCAATAGCATCAGTGGCACGAACCAGCAAATTACCCCCTTGTCCTCTTCCCAGAAGTACTGAAGTCGATATGTTTGCACCATTACTCAACCGCAACCTTTCTGTATCAATAGTTATCGTGCCACCATTTACATCTACATTACTGCCGTTAACCTCAGAGGAGATTCTACTGATAAAGCTGAAACCACCAAAGCGAGATAAAGTTTCTTGTGCTAACGGCTTAGACAAAACTGCTTGCACAGTAGGGTAATCTAGGCTTATCAACTGTTCCTGAGGTACGAAAACAAACCCATCTAGTTCTAAATCCTTGGCGCGGATAGTAATATCTCCAGGATTACTACTGCTTGTAGAATCAGTGCTGATATTTCCCCCTTGAGTTAGGCTGAGTCTGGGTGTTTGTATCGTGACATTACCTCCATTCCCCTTTGCCTCAAAACCTGTTTGACTTGATACACCACTCAAGTTTAGAAATGTTGCAGAAACACCACCAATCTCTACAGACTCATCAGCTTGGATAAAAATGTTACCTGCATTCGCACTGCTAAAAGTGCTTGTACTAATATAGCCCCCATCTTTGAGACTAACTCGTTGGGTTTCAATGGTAATATCCCCCACGCTTGCTTGAGATGTACTTCCGGGTTGAACACCTGTAAGGATGCTGCCATTAGTCACCTCAACTGCATTCCTAGCTTGAATAGAAATAGAACCCACCGTTCCAGCACTAGTATTTGCTGTGATTCCTCCTTCTGGGGAGGTATTTTGAACTCGCAAAGTGCCAGTTTCAATTCGCAGGTTACCTGTTGAACCTGAACTCAAGCTAGAAAGTCCTAAAATAGCTTTGTCGGTTATATTTACAGCATCTTTTGACCGTACAGTGAAGTTTCCCGCTTTACCTACACCCGCAGATATAACAGAGACAGCACCGCCATTGACATTAACAGACTCAGTAGCATTAAGGTTCAGGTTTCCTCCATTACCTGCACCAGTGGTATTTACTGAGATAAAACTGGTAAGACCGGTATTTTGTAAGATTCCATCTCCGGTAATTGTGATTTTTCCAGCATTGATAGTAACATCGCCACCCGTACCCGTAGCTGAAGGATTGTTAGTGGATAAAATCGAGCTACCGTTAGCAAGAGTAACTGCATCGCTGGCTTGAATTTGAATATCACCCCCGTTCGCTGCACCAGTAATAGCGCTCTGAATTGAAGACTTTTGATCTAAACTCAGTTGTGTTGCATCAATCACAATTGAGCCGCCATTGCTCCCAAACATAAACGAATTGTTGAGCTTAATGTCACCTCCAAATAGTTCACTTTCACTATTGCCAATTGCCAGGATGAAGCTACGATTATTTAAGTTGATGGATTCCCGTTGTAAATTTTCTGGGTAGTTGAAATTTAAGGATGAGTCATTAACATCCAAGCCAACTGTTGTATTTCCCGCCACAGATCCTAGTTTCACTTGTCCATCGAAGGCAAATAATATACCTCCATCCAAGATAATTTCACCGCCTACTAGTGCTAGGGTACTTCCAATAACACCTAAACCGTTAACAGCTTGATTAGTAATACTTGCAGGTTGAGAACCAAACTGCAAACCAATTGGAACATTGATAGCTAATAAAGGTGGTGCTTGGGGATTGGTGGCGCTAAATTCAACTCCATTGGGAAAGACTAAGCTATTGGCTGTAGTTGCTGTAAATGCTCCCCGAATATTTAACTGAGCATTTTGCCCAAATACAATGCCATTGGGATTAATTAAAAATAAATTGGCATTACCATTAACTCCCAATGTGCCCAAAATATTCGAGCCTTGTCCACCTGTCACCCTTGTGAGAATATTTTGTACGCCTGCAGGGTTGCCAAAATACACTCTTTGCCCATCATTAATATTAAACTGAGTAAAACTATGAAACAGATTACTACCACGTACAGCGCCACCATCAATTCTGTCGGCGTTTGCACCATTAATCGGAACATTTGGTGTAATAAGAGAACTTTCTGCCCCTAAAGTATTATCGGGGTTAATTTGACTGTAGGCTGGGGTGCTACTCAGTAGAATGAGGCTGCATAATATGAGCTGTGGTTGCACAGTAATCATTGAGAATATTCGCCAAAAGCCATCTTGAAAGGAAGTGCGATCGCATTTAGCTCGCTTTATTCTACGTCGTTTCACTAGCAACTTATGATCACAATTACGTTGGAGCCAGTTCTGTATCTGATTCATCGTTGATTGATAGCGTTATAGGTTGCATTGCACTTACACTTAAGTATTTCTGGGGAGGTGTAACTTATGCAGGAGTCAGAATAATTTGTAGAAGATTCTTATACCAATTTGCAAAGAAAATGCGACAGATTGTAGGGGCAAGGCACTGCCCATTGGTGTCAACTTAACGTGAAACCCGCTTTGTAGCAAGGTTTTTGCCCTCACCCCCAGCCCCTCTCCCGCAGGGAGAAGGGAGCAAGAGATTTAGTTCCCCTTCTCCTGCGGGAGAAGGGGTTAGGGGATGAGGGCGCGAGGTATTTGTACAACGCCCGCCCTATATCGCTTTAAGCTTAAGTTGACACGTATGGGCACTGCCGTGCCCTCTAGAATATTATTGATGTATCGCAAAAATTATTTGATTTGGTATTAGTTTTTGCGATCGCCATCAACACCACAAACCTTTTAATCTTCCTCATACTCCTCTCTGTGCCTCTGCGTTAAATAAAAAACTTGTGTTCACTGAATTACCGGACACATAGCAGAACTACTAACACCAGCAGGTGTTGCTGTTGGCGCTTCGGCAACCAGCATAATATTACCGTCAGCAGTTTTCACTAAACCTTGCGCCTCAATAATTCGCGAAGTATCTGGCAGATTTGCTGTTGGGGATACATTCGATATATTGCTGAAACTTTCCCCATCCAAACTAGCTAAAGGACTGAGGCTAGTTGTACCTGAAAGTGGTTCAAAGGAATTGGGCGGTAAACTACCGCGTCCAGTCACGACAAAGCTACCCAAAGGTTTTGCATTTGGCCCTCTAGGACAAGTTTGAGCAAATTTTGTAGTCGCATCAACCAATCCTGTTGGTAGTTCAATGAGTTTTTGTGGAGTTTGAACTTGTGGTTGAGTGAAGATGATTTGTCCCTGTACACCTAATTCAGAACTTGCAGTGATATCACTTTGATTTGTCAGTTGCGGACGCGCTGCAATACCAAAGATAGCCTGAGTGGTGATGTTAACATTACCACCTTTACCAGTAAAAGCATTGGCTGAGATGTCGCTGTTTTCATTAGCTACAGAGACAATGAAGGGTGAATTGATGGTGATGTTACCGCCATTACCACCAGCTTGGGCTAAACCTGCGGTGGTGGAGATACTACTATTGCGACGCAATAATAAAAAATCTGAGATGTTGAAGTTTATATTGCCGCCATCTTTGGAATTAGTAACAGCAGCAATCTTGCCATTATTATCAAGCTGAACAAAATCAGAATTGATAAAAATGTCTCCGGCGTTGCCTTCAGCAAAGCTACTAGAACTTACTTGGGCATTATTGGTAATCAATAAATCACGGGCATTTATATCAATATTTCCGCCTTTACCTGTACCAAAAAAGAAGTTTTCTTCCCCTACAGTACTCTGTATTCCACTTTTCAAACCATTGGCATCCACACCATCAAATAACACTTGACCACCTGCGGTAACTTTGACATTTCCAGCATCTCCTTGTCCACTAGTAGATGTTACTGCTTGAGCACCATTCTTGAAAGTAATATTATTAGTAGTATTGATTTGAATATTACCTGACTTTCCTTGACCTACTGTATTAGCGAGTAATTTTGTACCGTCAGCAAATAGGTTAAGAGCTTGAATTTCAATATCACCACCCTGACCAACTCCATTTACTTCTACACCGCTAAATAGGCTGCTACCTAAACTAATATCTGAGCTATTTACATTACCCAATATGTAAATATTTTCTCCTGCTTGCAGTGCAATTTTACCTGCATCTCCTTGACCGTTGGTGGTAGTAGCCAAAATTCCTTTATCAATATTTAAGTTTTCTATTGTCTTAATAGAGATATTACCAGCATTACCTTTTCCTGTAGTTCTGGTTTGTAAAATCCCTCCATCATTTAAAGAGAAATTCTTAGCTTGGATAGCAATATCACTACCATTCCCAATTCCTAATTTATCTACACTCCCAACAATGCCACTTCCACCAGTAATAGAGATATTACCACCTGCTTGCAGAGTAATTTTACCTGCATTGCCTTGCCCTGATGTCAATGTAGCTATAGATGATTCTCCAGCAAAATCAATATTATTTTCTGTGCTAATTGAGATATCACCTGCCAAGCCTTGACCGCCTAAATTGGCAGCAACGATTGTAGAAACAGTATCTAAAGAAAATGCTCCAGTGAGTATATTTATATCTCCACCATTACCGACTGCTGTAGATAAGATGCTGCTGAAAATAGAACTTTTATTTATTAAATTAAGAGAATCTATTGCTTGTACTGAAATTTTGCCTGCATTACCAACTCCCCCTGTAGGAGAAAATAATAGAGAGTTATCTAGCAGAATCGTCTTAACTTTAATATCAATATTTCCACCATTACCTATAGCAGAATCTTCAACATTACTGAAGATTCTGCTGTTAATTAGAGATGCAGTATCTTGAACATCAACAACAATATTGCCTGAGTTTCCTTGACCTAAAGTGGTAGTGAGTAACGCTGAATTATTGAGTAGGAATTTTCCTGTTTGAATATTGATATTACCGCCCTTACCTGTAGAACCGAAAATGTCTCCCAAGAAACCGCTGCTAATTTGTGACGAGAAAGCACTAAATTCTGGGCTAGAAAGAGAAACTGTATCTAATGCTTGGACAAATATGTTCCCTCCATCATTCCCGCTAATAGCATCAGCGTTGATTCTGCCAGCATCTTTTAAGAAGAGATTTTTCGTATTGATCCGAATATTACCACCATTAGCTGTTTCACTTAAAGTAGAACTACTAATGTTACTAGGTAGCCAAGCCTCTTGGATAATTTCTCCATTTTCAGTCACTCTTGTTTGACAAATTACGGAACCAGAGCAGTCAAAAACTAGTCTTTTTCCAAACCCATCAACTGTGACTTTATCCTGTGCGTTAACGATAATATCACCTGCATTTCCTTGCCCACCAGTCGTTGTATTTAAGGTTGCTCCATTAGTTAAAGATAGTGAATCAGTTGTGACTTGAATGTTGCCACCTTTACCTGCATTAGCTGACCTTGATTGGCTGGTAATACCAGTAATTAGCGTACCGACTATACCATCTAATTGAACTGATTCACGGGCATTAATTGTAATATCACCAGTATCACCCAGCCCGAAAATATCATTGCTTATTTGAGAGCCATCACTCAAGGAAAGTATTCTAGTTGTGATGTGAATTTCTCCTCCGTTACCTACTGCTTCTGGAGATGTTGAACTACTGGTAAAACTAGCATTTTCAAAAGTAATGCGATCACGAGCATCAATTGTAATATTTCCTGCATTTCCTTTACCTAAAGTGATACTAGAAATAAAAGTGCCATTCTTCAACTCGAGAGAACCTGTGGTGATTTGAATATCTCCAGCTTTGCCTACACCATCATAATCAACACTACTAATAATTCGTGCTGGTTCATCATTACCAACTCCAACATTTAAATTAATTACTTCTCCCACATTAATACTAATATTTCCTGCATCTCCCTGACCAAAAGCTTTAGTTCTGATTTCAGACGATGCCAGTGATAAAGAACCTGCTTCTATTTTAATGTCGCCACTATTACCAATGGCAGTATTTTCTATACCACCATAAATGACACTAATATTGCTGAGATTTATGTCATTTTTTACTTTCAAAAAAATATTTCCACTGCTTCCTTGTCCGTCGCTGGCCACATTTAATTGACCATTATCAAAAATCAATGAACCTGTATTAATATTGATATCACCCGTTTTACCAAAAGCTTCTTCTAGCAGAATATTGGCGATAAAACTGCCTTCTTTAAGAGTTGTTACTCCCGTTGCATCAATCACAACATCTCCGCCTTGACTGTCTGGCGTACCCAAACCGATATCTATCCCCGCCCGCAATTTACTTTCTCCTGCTAACTCTACATTGCGAGCATGAATCTTGATATTGCCACCATTATCACTGCGGACATTCGCTACTGCGCCATTAGTGAAAGATACATCTGCTCTTTGTACACCAGCCGGCATTGTTAAGCTGAGGTTATCGTCTACAAAATTCAGCCCCACGTCACCTGGTGCAGACAATCCTGCTAACTCAATATTTCCACCAAAAGCCTTAAGTTCTCCGCCATTAATGTTGATATCTCCACCAACCAGCAGCAAACTTTCACCATTTGGGACTCTTAAACCTGTGGCAATTCCACCAGTCGGACTAATACCTGCATTCGCCTTTGATTGAACAGTAATTTTCCCTTGGTTGAGTTGATTAAAAAATAACGCCGAAGGATTAACATTCAACAGTGGCGGTGCTTCTGGGTTAGTGGCGCTAAATATTCCTTGTTCGCCAAATCTTACTCCGTTAGCAGTAGTGGCCACAAATGAACCACGCACATCTAATCTGGCATTTTGCCCAAATACAATACCATTGGGGTTGATGAGAAACAGATTTGCATTACCCAAAACTCCCAAAGTACCGAAAATATTAGAAGCGCTTCCACCAGTCACCCGCGTCAGGATATTTCCTACTCCAGATGGATTTATAAAATATACTCGTTGCCCATCATTAATATTAAACTGGCTAAAACTGTGAAATAAATTAGCACCTCGTTGCGCTCCCCCATCGATAAAATCATAGTTAATACCATTAATGGGAATATTGGGTGTCAAGCGAGAACTTTCTGCGCCTAAAGTGTTGTCGGGTGTGATTTGGGCTGTGGCTGCTGAAAAAAGATGGAAACAAGATTGAAAAAGACAGAAAAAAAGAATGCGTTTGATAAATGCATATTTTTTTTGATGTCTGGCGTTCATAAAAACTTGGTTCAAAGAAATTTTATTAACGTCTTGTAAAAAATTTAATTTTTGTAGGAATGCAGCAAGAAATATCCTATAATGCTGACATTTATTGATGTCAGGTTCAGACAATCAAAAGTCTGTCATAGGAGCAATGATTCCTAATTACTCAGTTTTATGGAATTTGTAAAACATTCATGGTCATATTAGGGCACAGCAATGCTATGCCCTAACAACGGGTTTGATTCAAGAGAAAATATTTGTAATTACTATAATTAGTAATTAAATATGGTTTAACTATATCACCAAAATTAATTACAAATTACGAATTACAAATTACAAATTACGAATTACGAATTACGCATTATTTAGCTTGATTTCGCGCTGCTGATGCTGGTTTACAGACATTAGCAACAAATTCAGTACGTTGTTTTACAAAAGATGCAGAGGGTTTTTCTACTTGGTAAAGAATTTGGAAAGCATCAGACCAAGGGTGAAATGTTCCTGTTTCTGTTGTGTGTTGAATTTCATAGTTGATAAAGAAATCAGCTTTTTTCAAAGCGATTTCTTCTGGTGAAGCTTTATCCGATTTCAGTTGTTGTTCTAATGCTTGCAATCCGCTTTGAATTTTTTGGCGATCGCTTGCTTCCATTACTTGGAATGTTGTCCAATTATTACTACCGGATAGTTGCCATTGGTAGAATTTACCTGGTTCTAAAGGCTTTTCAGCATCGTAGGTGGCTTGTTGGTCGGCTATTTTGACCGATTTTTGCCAAACTACTTCTTGAGAGTCGTAATCGCGGATAACTACTTGAGCATCTTGATTATTACCAGGACTGTGCCATAAAAATAAAGGGCGATCGCTCCACAATTTATATGTGTCTACTAAACCAGGGGAAATCGCACAGACTGGTTGCACTACCCCTCTAGAGGCTAGGCGTTTTTTGGGGCGACGTTGCCAAAATAAGCCTGCCCAATCTACAGATTGCGCTAAGATTTGTTGTGTTTGCCGAATATTTTGAGCGTTGGCGAGGTTTTCACTGACGATACTACCGGAAGCGATCGCTAAAGGGATGAGTGCAAAGCCCAAAAGTGACTTGCGATGATCAATTTTAAACATGATTATTTTCTCCTTGTAGCTGGTAAAACGTAGGCTAAAAACACCGACGAGGGTAAAAACCAGGGTAGTAAAATTGCGGCTGTTATATAAATTTGCAGTCCCAGTAAACCATATACAATCACAGCACCGACTGCGCCGGAGGTGATTTGGCGACGACGCGTGAGACTTAAACGCGATTGGCTTTTAATCACAAAGACTGTGATTTTACCAAGAATCATGGCAATCCCAATCAGCAAAATGCTGGGGATGGGAATTACCAAACGATTGCTGACGAAATGATGAATCATATATGCCAATGTTTCACCACCTGTCAGCCAAGGTTGTTTTGTCCAATAGCTGTATGCTTGTGGCGCTGGGGAACGATCTGGTTGTCCTGGTGCTATTCCTAAACGATCATCGCTACCCACCGCAATCAAAACTACCTGTTTGGACACTAAAGGAAATTTGTTGATATCGGGATTTTCGATTAATTGCCAAGCAGGAATTGTTGTATAAACTTGGCTGGGAGGAATTGAGTAATCGAGAATTGGTTGGATATTAAATGGTGCTTTCCATTGCCATAATTTTGATAAGTTCCCTTTTGTTGAATGCTGCTGCACCACATCCAGAAATTCCGCCCGTAAATTTTGCTCGCGGTTGGTTTGCGGCTGAGGTAAATCGGTGATTTCTTGCTTGGCTAGCTGTACCAGCGATAGCAAATATGCAAAGGGACAAACTTGACGACAATCGCTGTCGGCTTCTGGGAATTCTAGTAAGTCGGGGTAAGCATCAATGTATCCTTGCAATGTCCAATTCCACTTGTTAATCCCTAATGCTTCGTTTGTCCCGACTTCTCTTTTGGGTTCTTGCACCGCCGCAAACATTAACCATGTCTTCGCATCCACAGCCTGACGCACGGCTGTAGCTAAATCTGCATCAGCCTTTGGCGGATCGGTTTGGGGTGTATCAAAAATAAAATCTAAGCCGACAACAGAAGCATTTAATTTACGCGTACTATCCAGCAGCTTGGCCAGATAACTGCGGTTCATGGGGAATAGTTGGGAATTTGGCAACTGGGCGCGGTAAATTGATTCAGTATCAATTTGCACTAGAGCCACGGGCGGAGCTTCTTCGGCATCAACTTGGGCGGTAGCACTGCGGTAAACTGCCTGAGTAAAGGTGCGTCCATCTAATAACAGTGATTGTATAGGTGTCAGCACACTACACAAGACCCCTACAGTTAGCGCGATCGCCTCTAAGCGGTTGGGTATACTTTGACGCAGCCGTTGTTGCCAATGAAAGGGGGGAATGCGGTAGAGGTGAGCGCCTGGATGACAGAATAAGGAAGGTAAAAGGTAAGATGAGGGGTAGGTGTGGCTTTTATCCATACGTAAATATTGCCTGGCTGCAATCACCGATTCGTAGACATTCTGGTGTTTGCCTAACCCTTGCAAAAACCTCACTAAAAAATCTTGGGCGACGCGGTTATGAATCGGTTCGCGCATTACCACAACTTGTCCAAAACCCAAGTCAATTAAAGATTCTGCCAGATTTAACCCGCTACAGGAATTAAAAATTGCTACTTGCAATCCGCGTTTTCTGGCGGCGCTGAGTTGGGATGCAATTTCGCTAATGGAAATTGACACCCCAGGCGCAATCCCCAATTCTCCGCCTGTCATTTCGGTTTCGTTGCTGTGTCCCGCGAAAAATAAGACATTCCAACCGCGTTCATCTGCGATCGCATCGGCAATTTTCTCGATAATTTCTGTGGGAGTTTCTTCTAGCTTCCAACTGACAAACTCCACATCAGCAATGCGGAACAGCGATTTTAAAGTTTTCTTTTCTTCTTGAAAATCCAACCCTGTATCATCACCTAAAATTGCTAAAATCCGGGCGCGTCCTTGGCGTTTATCAGGATGATGTGAACCTGTTTCCTGAGAAATATTTAAGGGAGTGCGGATAAACTGAATCGCCCCAGTGGTAGCAAATTCAGTTCCTAATTCCCAAGCTTCCCAAGGAAAACGATCCAATTCCACAGGCGCACAGGTGAGAAATACTTGCACCGCCTCATCCGTCTCGGGATTTTCCTTAACAAGTTGTTGGCTAGCTTGAGCAATTTGGGCGCGAATTTCATATAATTCAGCACTGCGTAACCAGCGATGAAACTCGTACATTAATTTAGTTTCCGCCTTCACCAGTTCCGCGTGCCAATCTATCCCCAGCTTGGCAATACCACCATCAACCGCCCGTCCGCGCATTTGATCGGAACGATAAAAGTTCAAATATGCCCGTCGCCAGTCTTGATACAACTGACCAAGGGCAGAAGGATAATTAACCTGTGCAGTTAATCTTTGCCCTTTGCCCCAAGATAGTTCAAATAAACAAATTTGTTCGATTTTTTGAACTTTCAGATTAAAAATATCAGAGTTAAGTTTCATATTAGCTAATTTACTTTTTTCGCAACGAGGCGAAAAATCAGAACACAAAAACTCAGTTTTTGTCAATTAAAACTGTTAATTTTTAATTAATTTATTCAGGCTTTAGTACAGCACAGTGTAAATAAACATACCATTCCAGATGACACAAAATCCGAGAATATGAGACGTGATGAATCGCATCTCTACAAGGTTTGTAATTCCAAACCAAAAGGTGGAATTTCAAAGACAACCTCATCAGTAACGACGGTTACCCAAAATTTTTCGTTCCAATCGCCAATAACTTGAGCGTAAAGAATTCCTAAGCTGGTATCTGATAAAGTTTCATCAAATAATATTTGTGTTGCATCACGTACCTCTAATGTTAATGTATGTGGCATAGGTCTTTGTGGTTGTGAACCTACAGCAACTAACAACATCCATTCAGGGTTGGCAGCATCTTCCGATAACACCCACATAATTGCATATAATCGCAAACTCCCTTCTTCACAATCCAAATCACGAAATGCACCCCGCGCTGTGTTAGGAATATAAACACCTTGCTGTTCTAATCCGGCACGAATTTGCTCGAAATCATCTTGCAAAGAGCGTAATTGTGAAGAGCGTAATTGCGAAAATGCTGGTAATGGCATCAACATCCATCCCAACTCTTGAGCAGCTTGGTCTATTTGATTATTTAACCACAAACCGACATTAATTAATGGTTGAATTAAGGAAGGATTAGCAGCTTTGTGAACCCAATTAATTAATTCTGGGTTACTCAATAATGTTATCCCTTCACTCACCGTGAGTAATTCCCAAGGCTGCTGTTTTTGCAGTTGTGGTTTGATGGTTGTTAACTTTTGTTTTAAAGGTGTGGAATTAGTTGGTTGTGATGTTAGAGGTAGTTTAATAGCTGCTGGATTTAAACAGCGTAAATTAAGTAATAAATCGTTAGCATCTGGATTAAACCAGAGTTGTGGTAAAGTATAAGTCCAATCTTCTGCTACAGGTAACTGTGCAGTAGCTTGATATTTTTGGTATTGCTCATAGTTCATAAAACCAGATACAGCCACCTGATTTTGTTCCTCTTCTACCTGCATCAGCACATAAAAATGGGCAGCAAAATTGGGAATATCAAAAACTGCATTCGGCACCCGATGTTCATCAGTTAAAACGCTAGCAGTGATAATACAAATTTTGAAAGCTCCCACTTGAATATTGCAAGCTGCTGATAATAAATCTGCTGTTGCTGCTTGCCAAATCGAAGCAGAATTAATGTTAATTTCTAAATCAGATGCGCGTTGTTTTAGCCATTGTTCAAATCCTAAAACACCTAACGCACATAGATAGACTTGCCAGCGTTGTTGGGAAAAATGTATTGATTGGCTTAAACTGGCAGCACGTTGAAAATGTTCTGGTAATAATTCCGTGCGAGTTTCGTTGAGTGAATACCAATCTGGGTAATCTGTGTCTAAATATGAAGTAGGTTGGTTAATCATGGTCAAAAGTCAAGAGTCAAGGGTCAAAAGTTAACAAATAAAATTAATAATGTGTCGAAATATAGTGTTGTTATCTGGTATTTTTGAGTTTAAATAATCTTTATCCTATCTCCCCTCTATTATCTAAATAACGGCAAAGACGACGAGCTAAAAGACCAGATAAAGGCTGATTGCGTACAGGGTTTTTTACTTCAGATTCAGCTTCTTGCATCACTCCAGAAATTTGTTCGTCTAAAATTACTTCCAACTGCTGATCTAAACGTTGCAACCGTTCAAAATTTGTAAACTCTTGCGCTATTTGCAAAACGCGATCGCGTAAAATCAGCAACATACTTTGGCGAATATCAGCGCGCAGTTCATTTAACTTTAATAACCGGGTAACTTCATATTGTTTCTTCATTCCCAATTGCGGTGCGATTTGGCTCATCGGTTGACCTTGGCAATGAAAAAGATGTAAACCAGTCATAAATAATCGCTTTATTTCTTGACTAGTATTGCGCTTACTTTGCAGTTTACCGAGAGCAACTTCCACCACATGAGAAATAGCTGCGTCTAAGGATGTCAAAAATTCTTCTTGATATAAATTCATAAAATCAGCTTTGTCATCCCCTTCCTCGGTTAAGAGCGATCGCTCTACAATCGGTTGAATCTCCGGTTGATCGTAAGCAACTGACGCAACATAACCGCCTTGTGCTGCAATCCGGTATTGTCTCAGTTTGCTAGCCATTGCTTGCAATTGGTTTAACATCGCTTCCTGACTCAGCTTGCGATTCGTCCGACTTTGCAAATCATTAATCATGCGAGTTAACTGTTCTGCTGTCGGGATTTGACAGGGTAGGTTTACCCCCGCTAATTTTTGCTGCAAGCGGTCTTCGCGGTAAACTGCGTGATAACTGATCAACAATTGGCCAACTTGCTCAATTTCCATCGGCGTTAAGTGATACATATCCGCGAGAATGCGTTGTAATTCCTTCGGGTTCGTATCATTCAACAGCGCCCAATCGCTAATCAAAAATACACCATGCTGGAGTAAAAATCGCTTGATTTCTGCATTCTGCTTCACATAGCGACTCACCCACGCATTCAGAGAACCTTTAACTGGATCGAATGTTTTTAACAGCTTGGTAGCTAAAGATTCATAAGTGGATTTGCGGACTCTGGGTTTATCAGAAGTTGCTTCTATGACTTGGTCATCTAAAACAAAAGGCAATAATTCCTCACTAGTAAAGCCGTGGCGATTGCCAAACCGCATTGTCAAGTCCAGACAAACTCGATATATTTGCTGAGATATATAGCACCGCAAACAAATTTCCGCTAAGTTAGCTTCCTCCGTAGCACCCGCTTTACCCTGTTGCATTTGTTGCCACAGATAACGTGCGATCGCCGCATCAGAAACCTCGCCCTTACCGGCAAATTCTTTTTGAAAATAAGTTTGAGCCGCTACTATCATTTCCACCCGGCGCTTACTTGTAGAATCTAACTTGACAAATTCCCAGTACTTTGATGATTGAACCACGGGATTTTTCGTTAATTGCAGCTAAATTACTCTCAATTTTTTCACCTCCTTTCAGGAAAAGCAATTTGCTGAGTATCTGTGACTCTATTTCCTTATATTTCTGAGGATGGTGAACTTATGCAAAATCAATGAAAGGTAGCAGAGAACAGTCAAGAATTACCTACCGTACCACCCACCACCTGAAGGCGAAATCTAAAATTTATAGCAGATGATAGCTAAATCAGGCATCTTGCCCACTATATATCTTATATATCTTACAAAGATTAGTTTGAATTGGTATTATCTTTAACTTCATCTGACATCTCCAAAAAATAATCAAACTTTCCCTAAAACTATTGTAGAGACGTTATAACTAACGCCTCTACATTCATTTTTGGAGATACCTATAACTGAAATCCAAACTTAAGAGGTTATTGATAAAGAAATACAGTGCTGTTAAGAATATGATTTACGCAAGTGTCACATTTTTTCGTTGAGGCTGTCAAAAGTCAAGAGTCAAAAGTCCAAAAGACTTAAATTTTTGACCCTTGACTCTTAAATCAGAAGATGTGTGTACCAGTTGCGTAAGTCCTGAAGAAAATTAATTGCTAACAAAACTAAAAAACTAGTTACTCAACAAAAAAAACAGAACAATAATTTTGGAGGGGGTTTGGGGGACGCAACCGTCCCCCAATCGGGGGTTTGGGGGAGAATCCCCCAATTGATCTGGCTTTGTTACACATATTTGATTTTTGAAATTACGCGCGTGCGGTGCGTTACCCTATCAATAACGCACCTCTGGTAACTTTTGACTTCCGCCCAGCGCTACTAGCGCACCTCTTTCAAGCTATCAACTTGCTTCGTAAACAACTCAGTAAACAGACTCATCACTGAGCGTTCTTCGCGCACTTTAATATTAGCTGTGATCGACATACCCGACTGCAGGGTCACGGGATGGCCTTTAATCTCCAAATATTGTTTATCTAAACTCACCCGTGCAGGGAAGCGATAAAACTGATGTGTTTGATCTGGGGGTAATGCATCAGAACCAATACCAATAACTTTTCCTTTAATATCACCAAACTCGCTAAAAGGAAAAGAATCAATTCTGACATCAACATTCATCCCTTCCCGCACAAAACCAATATCTTTGTTAGTAATAAAAACTTCTGCAATATATTTTTCATTAGGAACAATTTGCATCAGTTTTTGAGTAGGGTTAGCTACATATCCAGGATATTTAGCTTGCAAATCAAAAATTGTTCCCGCCACCGGAGCGCGCAATTCTTGATATCTGACATTCACCTGCGTTTGCGATATTTTACTAGTGATATCTGCCAAACGCTGTTCATTGTCCAGAATCACCTTCATGAATTGAGTATCAATTTCTGCAATTCGCTGTTTATTCTCCGAGATTTTCTCTAAAATCCCTTTATCCGAAGCAGCTATAGTATTAGTTAACTGCTGCTGACCTTTCTCAATATCAAATTGCAGACGTTTTTCTTCTTCAGCTAATTGAGCAACTTCTGCACTCAAATTTTGCACTTGCTGTTGCTGATTGAGATATTGCAGTTGGGAAATACCACCTTCTTCTGAGAGGATTTTGAGTTTATTCAAAATCTTTTGCTGAATAGCTAAACTTGATTCTGTATCTTGCTTTTTAACTTGAGTTTGTGAAAGTTGTTTGCGGGTTTTTTCAACCTCTAATTGTGCGGCTAAAGAGCGAGATTCTAATTCTTTTTTCGCAACTGCTAAACGTTGTTGCTCATCAGTACCTAATCCAGCTTCTGAACTATATTTTTTTAATTGGTTCCGCAATAATTCATTTTCGGAAACTAATGCTGCGCGACTTTTCAGCAAAAAGTAAGTTTCTTGGGGTAAGCGACTCCGCAAGAATTCTAACTCCGTTCCTGAAGCAGTACTTACTTCCATCAAGCGGCGATAAATTTGGTTTTCTTGAATTAACGCAGCGCGAATTTTATTTAAAGAATTTAATTCTGCACGGGTAGCCACAGAATCAAAAGTTAATAGTAAATCGCCCGCTTTGACTTTTTGACCATCTTTCACATAAACTGCTTTCACAACTCCATTCACAGGAGCCTGAACTTCTTTATTAGTTCCTTCTGGCTTTAATTGTCCTGCGGCGGGTACAACTTGCTCAATTTTGGCATAATAAGCCCAACCAACACCAAAACAGGCCAAACACATCAGCGAGATCATAATTGTCCGCGACCAAACTGGAGATTGACGCAGAACAACAGCTTGCTCAAAGTTAACTTCTTGAAAGTTCAGTGGAGATTGTTTCGGTGTTTTACCAGTAGATGTGGCTACGTGTGAATCTGTCGGTTGTTCGTTGTTATACCTACCGTTACCATTTCTATCACTAAAGTTAGTGCCATTAAGTTGAGTCATAGCTATTTTAGATTTTGAATTAGTAATTGTTTTTAGTGATTCAGTTACTCACTGAGCAGTTATCCATAATTAATTGTGGCTGGATAACTGCTCATAGCATCATTACAGATTGACTTCTTGCTGCTGATACAGGTAATGATAATGACCTTTAGCAGCCATTAACTCTTGATGGTTTCCTTGTTCTGTAATTCTGCCGCTATCCATGACGATAATTCTATCTGCATGGCTCACAGTAGTGAGACGATGAGTAATAAAAAATACTGTATTTCCTTTGAACTCTTGAGCTAAATTCAGACAGACTTGGCGCTCGGTTACGTAATCTAGAGCGCTGGTTGCTTCATCTAACACTAATAATTTGGGTCGTTGTAATACCGAACGTGCGATCGCAATTCTTTGTCTTTGTCCACCGGAAAGTCCTGCACCCCGTTCACCCACACGTGTATTGTAACCGTTGGGTAAACCCATAATAAATTCGTGGGCAGCGGCGACACGCGCTGCTTCGATAATTTCTTCGGTGGTTGCATCTGGGTTAGTTAAAGCAATGTTGTCTTGAACTGTACCGTCAAACAACAAAGGATCTTGAGGAACTACCCCCATCTGTCGCCGCAGTGAATAAAGTTCAACTTTACCAATATCATAACCATCAATTAAGATGCGCCCAGACTCCACATCATAAAGTCTCAGGAGTAATTTCATCATCGTACTTTTACCAGAGCCACTCTGACCGACAATGCCTACAAATTCTCCCGCCGGAATTTCTACACTGACATTAGAAAGTTGCAGGGGGCCGCTAGGTGCAAAGCGGAAGGAAACATTTTCATATTTCACTGCTCCCAAAATTGCAGGTAAGGGAATATTTTGGCGATTGCTTTCGGCTTCTTCTGGTGTATCAACAATATCGCTTAACCGCTCTAAAGATAAAGCTGTTTCTTGGAAGCTTTGCCAAAGTTGAGCCAAGCGCAAGATAGGACTAGTAACGTAACCAGAGATAATTCTAAAGGCGATTAATTCCCCTAAGGTTAATTCTTGTTTAAGTACTAAATAAGCTCCCACCCACAACACTAGTAAACTACTCAATTTATTGAGAAAGTTACTAGTTGAGTTAGCCAAGGTAGAAGTCACAACAGTTTTGAATCCAGCCGCTACGTATCGAGCATAACGTTCTTGCCAAGAAAAGCGCGATCGCAATTCGATATTTTGCGCTTTCACTGTTTGAATCCCGGACATTACCTCAACTAAATAGGACTGTGTTTCGGAGTTCCGTTCGGCTTTACTGCGTAACTGTCTTTGTACAGTCGGAGAGGCAATTAATGTCAGAATTACAAATACGGGAATTGTACCCAAACCTACCAAGGTAAGTTGCCAACTGTAAAACAGCATAACGATGATATAAACCACCGAAAATACTGCATCTAAGCCAACAGTTAAAGCTGTACCTGTGAGGAATTGCCGAATATTTTCTAGTTCGTTAATTCGAGTTGATAATTCCCCAACTGGACGCTTTTCAAAATAGCGTAGTGGTAGGCGGAGTAGGTGGTCAATAATTTGTGACCCCAAACTCATATCAATGCGGTTGGTAGTATCCACAAATAAATAAGTCCGCAATGTTGTGAGCACTGCTTCAAATATGCCTACTACCAATAGCAAAACGCCCAAAACATTGAGCGTGCTAATACTATTTTGGACAATGACTTTATCAATAATTAGCTGAATAACCAGTGGGTTAGCTAACGCTGCTAATTGGACAAAAAAGGAAGCAATAAAAACTTCAATTAGCACCCGACGGTGGCGTGACAAATAAGGAATAAACCACCGCAACCCAAAGCGTTCTTGAGGGGTTTCTTTAGTAGTGGAAACCAGCAATACCCGCACCTGAGGCGGCATCTTACTGTCATCAACTTCTAATCTCGCTACCAATTCCGCTGGTTTGCAACGCACTATCCCTTGAGTGGGTACACCCACAACTGCACTATTGGCATCAGCTGCATATAAAACTGCATAATTTTCGCCATAGCGAATTAATGCTGGTGTGGGAATGCGAGTAATTGAGGTAGCGGGTATATCTACCAGATGAACTTTGAGTCCAATTAATTCTGATAAATAAGCACAAAGTTGAAACGAGAGATTACCTTGTCGTTTAATTTGCTCATTTAAAATGCGGCGCACTACTTCCTTGCGAAACGGAATTTGTAAGTGCTTGGAGAGCATTTGAAAACAAGCAAAGGTGGCATTTATTTCCCCATTACCACGGAAAAATGGGTATTTCTGGTTTTTACCTTTACCTTTTGCAGCCGTAGCTGGTTGATATTCTTCTTCTGTAGCGTAAGGAATATCTAGTTCGTCAGCAATTTGAGGTTGGCTATCCCGCACTTGCAGCTGTACTGGTTCATTCTTCTCCACAAAGAATAAATCAGATGGGGATAAACCAATCAAACGCACAGAATTTGGCCCTTCGGCTTCAATTATGCCGCCATTACTGACATCTAAGCGCGAACCATTGGTGAGATTTTTGATTGTACCGCCACCACTCACAAACCAAATACTATTGCTATCAAGTTGGCTAAGTGAGCTTCTTCCCGGATTCAAGTAATTTACTTGTGCTTGTGGTAAAGCTTGTTCCGATATTTCTTTGAGATTAGCACTAGCTAAAGCTTGCTTTTCTAATTCCGACCCGACAACATCAAAAATTTCGATGATATGAGGGCGGTTTTTACGCACATGAGCAAAAGTGGAGTAAGAAGAAAGGAGGCGTAAATATTCAACTGCACTTAAGGTTAAACATACTACTTCCGTGGAAGCGATCGCCGTCTCACAGCCCAGTTGACGTAAAAAGCCAATCTCACCTAAAATTTCCCCAGGTTGCAATAACCTTAAGGTTACTGGCATCTGTGTTTGAGGGTCGTATCCCAACAACCGCACTTGTCCTTCATAAATAATTGTTAATTTTTCGGGGATTATTTCTTTACCAATAATTTTTTGGCCTATGCGGTAGCGCCAAGCTTGCAGTTGCTGTGATACATTGGCGATTTCCTCATCAGGTAGTTGATCAAATCCTTCAACAGAGCCAAGAAATTCTTGAAAGGAGTTTTTAATATATGTCATGCCTAGTTCTGGTAATCAGCGCTAAATATATGTATTGTTTGTTGGTTATTAGCTAGTGGTAATTGGTTACTCAGTCATAGGAAGGTTTCCGATGACATAGTACATTATCCGGCTTAAAAGTTACTTTGATTGCGAAGTTTTACTTAATATAGTTGCTATATTTGCCATTTTCGGTATAGATTTGCTAATTCTCATCAGAGATTATTCAGCCACCTCTGGCACTATCCGTCAGGCAACTGTGGCAATCACTGCTTTTGAGCAAGTTTCATCACCAAGCATGAAAGCGTGACTGAGATTTATTTGTACTCAGGACTTTCAATCCAGGCATTCACGAAAACAACTCACTTCTCTCGAATTTTTCACCAGATTAGTAGGTTGGCTTAAGCACAGCGCAACTCAGGACACCTCCCTTTAGGTAAATTTTTCGGGTACGCTGTGTGAGCGCCTGTCGCCAATGGAGTAGGACAGTTCCTAGGAAACCCTCCTGCAGTGCTGCTCTCACTGCACGTAACTGGCTCCTCTTGAGAGCCACGCCCCGAAAATATTTGTGCTAGTTGCGTAAGTCCTGTTACAAAAACTTCATCAGACAGCAAAAATATAGTTTGTTAGTTGAGGGAGTGTTAGCTATCTACCCACACATCCTCTAGGATTGAAATTACTGAGGCATTTTGCTCAAACAAAATTTTCATGGGGATTTCCACAGTATTTTTGCGGAATATTCTGAAATTACTTAGATAAATATCAATATTATAGTAGTTTAATTTTCGGATTTTAGAGATAGTATCAGTAATTCAACTGAAAGAATATACCTTTTAAAAATAAGATGAATTAACTGAGTTGCATCTACTGTTTATTGAATAATTAGAGTATTTATAGAATAAGGAAACCTATAAATTAAAGTACTGAATCACACTGTGTCATGCTAGAAAAAGCTTTTAAAACCAGGGCATTTACTGTTATCTGTTTGGCATTGCTATTGACTTGTTCTTGGGCTATTCCTCAACAAGCACTTGCAAATTCTGAAGAGCAACCAAGACAGGGTATACCCAAACGCAAAATGGGAGGTGGAACTCGCGGTCAGTGCTTTAGTAGTGTTGGGCATTTAATGGCTTTGGTACCAGAAAACAATTTAGGATTTACCAAAAAAGCTTATCCCAACATTTTATTCTATTTACCACCAACCTCAACATCAGCAATGGTGGAATTTGTACTGCAAGATGAAAATCGTCAATCAGTTTATGAGACTACTTTTACTAAAAGCAGCGCTGGCGGAATTATCAATTTTAGTTTGCCTGAATCTAGCTCCTTACCTCCACTAGGCATCAATAAAAAATACAATTGGTATGTGTCACTCATTTGCGATCCGGAAAACAGAGCCAACGATATTGTGGTCAATGGCTGGATTCAAAGAGTAGAACTAGACTCAAACTTCAATAAACAATTAGAGCAAACAACATCACCTTTAGGACTTGTAGCTCTTTATGCCAAAGCTGGACTTTGGCAAGATGCATTAGCTACATTAGCAGAACTGCGAGCCACTCAACCGAATGATTCTAGACTGGCTGTTAATTGGACACAACTCTTAAAAACTGAAAAATTGGATGCGATCGCACAGGAGCCTTTTTTGGAGATCCAAATCCCCAACACCCCCTAGTTACCATCAAGTACTTTTCTCATCCCACAGCAAATTGGAAAAAATATTTCTTGCCAGACAAACTAAAACACAGATAAGATCTGGCAGATAAAAATTTAAGTAGTCTTTTACTCAACTCTTTATCTATTGTCAAAAGCCAACTCTATCAATCTACAGCTTTTGTGATTGCTAAATACTCCCATAAGTTTTGCAAATTAGTATCTTTAGTTACTAAGTATCTTAACTATCAGATCAACCCATCGATTACCACACTGACTTTAAAGCAATCAGTTGTCATTGCTAGTATCTTGATTACAGGATTGGTAATGGGTGTGAAACAACTGGGGTGGTTGCAACTTTTAGAATTGGTCAGCTATGACCAAATGGTGCGCCTCCAACCTGATGCTGGTTATAACCCACAGCTGTTGGTAGTAACAATTACAGAAGCTGATATTAAAGAACAGAAACAATGGCCTTTGTCTGATAGCGTCCTTGCTCAACTATTAGCCAAGCTGCAACAAGCTCAACCTACAGCTATTGGTTTAGACCTCTATCGGAATATCCCCCAACCTCCAGGTCGTGACGCGCTGATGCAGCAACTTCGGGCTTCTAATGTAATTACTATTAATTATCTCGGGGATCAAGAAGCAGAAGGAGTATCTCCTATTTCGGGTTTAGCCCCAGAACAAATAGGCTTTAATGACTTTGTAGTTGACCCAGATGGCGTTGTCCGTCGAAATTTGATTTATGCCCAGCAAGGAGAGGAGAAATTCTACTCCTTTTCTTTGCAGTTGAGCCTGAAATATCTTGCCAAGCAGGGAACTACTCTCAAAGTAAAATCAGAGGCTTTGCTGTTAGGTAATGGTGTATTTCCTACTTTAAATAATAATTCCGGTGGGTATCACGATATTGATAGTGCAGGCTATCAAGTGATGATTTCTTACCGTTCACCTGAAAACATAGCGCGACAGCTATCATTAACTCAAGTACTGCGGGGTGAATTTGAACCTAACTGGATTAAAGACAAGGTTGTACTGATTGGGACAACAGCCCCTAGCTTAAAAGATTTGTTTTTTACTCCTTATAGTGCTGGTAAACCTGCAAACCCAGGTTTACCAGGAGTATTACTCCACGCTCAATTGGTCGGACAAATTCTTAACACAACTTTAGATCAACAACCTGTATTTTGGTTCTGGCCAGAATGGGCAGAATTCCTCTGGGTGTGGACTTGGGCGTTGGTAGGTAGTGTACTTGCATGGCGACTTCGCCATCCCCTCTCTTTAGGAGTAGCTGGGGTAATTTGTTTGGGTGGTCTATTTGCTATTTGCTTTGGGATCTTCACTCAAGCAGGCTGGATACCGCTTGTCGCACCAATTTTGGCATTAGCGATCGCAACTGGCACGCTTCTGGCTTATAAGCTATTACACAATACATTGCATGATAGCCTCACTGACCTGCCCAATCGCAGTTTGTTTTTGAAGCAATTGGAATGGGTAATTGCTGAAACAAAACTACCTAAAAGCTCACGATTTGCCATCCTATTTTTAGGGATTGACCGCTTCAAATTTATTAATGAGAGCTTTGGGCACCAATTTGGCGATCAATTTTTAATGAATGTCACTCAAAGATTAAAAGCTTGCCTAGGAAATAGAGGAATATTAGCCAGAGTTGGTGGTGATGAGTTTGCTGTTCTACTGAAAAATATCAATGATAGTAGTGAAGTGACTGCTATAGCTGACCAGCTACATCAGAAAATGTCCTTACCCTTTAAAAATAACGGACAAGAAATTTTTACTAGCATCAGTATTGGTATAGCTTTAAATCAGACTGAACTCGATTATGAACCAATAGCTTTGCTGCGAGATGCCCATACAGCTATGTATCGCGCTAAAGATTTGGGTAAAGGCCGTCATGAGGTCTTTGCTACAGGTATGCATACCCAAATTGTCAAGCGGTTTCAGTTAGAAATAGACTTGCATCGAGCTATTGAACAGCAGGAATTTGAGCTTTACTATCAGTCAATAATTTCTTTAACCACGGCTAGAATAGTTGGGTTTGAAGCACTTGTGAGGTGGAATAATCCTCAATATGGCTTTGTTTCACCTGCAGAGTTTATTCCTCTAGCTGAAGAAACGGGGCTGATTATTCCTTTAGGAAAGTGGATTTTGCAAGCAGCCTGTCAACAATTGGCTGTTTGGCAAGCTCAATTTCCTACAACTCCTCCGTTGATGATGAGCATCAACATTTCTGGACATCAGTTAACTCAATCCGATTTGGTGGACTACATTGAGCAAACTCTCCAAGAGACAGGATTAAATGGCGAAAGTTTAAAATTAGAAATTACTGAAACCGTAGCCATGAATGACGTGGAAACGGCAATTAGCATCATGCTGCGATTGAGAACTTTAAATCTCAGGTTAAGTATTGATGATTTCGGTACAGGCTATTCTTCTTTAAGCTATTTACATCGCTTCCCTGTCAACACATTGAAAATAGATCGTTCTTTTGTCAGCCGTATGGAAGATACTGACGAAGATGCTGCGATCGTTCAAACGATTATCATGTTGAGTCATGCATTGGGTATGGATGTAGTTGCAGAAGGGGTGGAAACTGCTGCACAGCAAGCTAAATTGCATAGTTTAGGTTGTGAGTATGGACAAGGCTATTTCTTTTCTAAGCCTGTAGATCAAAAAACTGCAACTGCATTACTAGATAAGCAATTCAATAAATAATATGATGTTCGCTTCAATACTATACTTTGGCATAGGCTGGTAATTGGTAAAACCAATGCCATCTGCAATTAACAATTAACAGGAAAAATTTGTTACTAAATAATCGACCAAGCAATAAAAAAGCGCCTCAATTTTGGAGGCGCTTTTTTATTAAGCTAAAGGTTTAGGATTAGCCGTTGATTGCAGGAGCAGTCAACGCAACAGGAGCAACTTCACCAGCAGCTAAGTCTAAGGGGAAGTTGTGAGCGTTACGCTCGTGCATAACTTCCATACCCAAGTTAGCGCGGTTGATTACGTCTGCCCAAGTAGCGATGACGCGACCTTGAGAATCAATTACTGATTGGTTGAAGTTGAAACCGTTCAAGTTGAACGCCATTGTGCTGACACCCAACGCGGTAAACCAGATACCGACTACAGGCCATGCAGCCAAGAAGAAGTGCAGAGAACGGCTGTTGTTGAAGGATGCGTATTGGAAGATTAAACGACCAAAGTAACCGTGAGCAGCTACGATGTTGTAGGTTTCTTCCTCTTGACCGAACTTGTAACCGTAGTTGAGAGATTCGGTTTCGGTGGTTTCACGCACCAAGGAGGAGGTTACCAAGGAACCGTGCATTGCAGAGAACAAGCTGCCACCGAATACACCAGCCACACCTAACATGTGGAAGGGGTGCAACAGAATGTTGTGCTCTGCTTGGAACACGATCATGAAGTTGAAGGTACCGGAGATACCCAAAGGCATACCATCAGAGAAGGAACCTTGACCAATGGGGTAGATCAAGAATACTGCGGTAGCAGATGCCAAAGGTGCAGAGTAAGCTACGCAGATCCAAGGACGCATACCCAAGCGGTAAGACAATTCCCACTGACGACCTAGGTAGCAAGCGCAACCTAGCAAGAAGTGGAAAATTACCAATTGGTAAGGGCCGCCGTTGTACAACCACTCATCTAAGGAAGCTGCTTCCCAGATGGGGTAGAAGTGCAAACCGATAGCGTTAGAAGAAGGAACAACTGCACCAGAGATGATGTTGTTTCCGTAAATTAAAGAACCTGCAACAGGTTCACGGATACCATCGATGTCTACTGGAGGAGCAGCGATGAAGGCGATTACAAAGCAAGCGGTAGCGGCTAGCAGTGTGGGGATCATCAATACGCCGAACCAACCGATGTAAATCCGGTTCTCGGTGCTGGTGATCCACTCGCAAAACCGATCCCATACACTGGTGCCAGAGCGCCGTTGTAAGGTTGTTGTCATTGTTTTATGAGTGCGATTAGTTGTAAAAAATTATTGAGTTTGGATGAAGTAAATTTTCACCCGTACTTATTAACTCTACATGAATTTACTGTAATCATGTGATTTATTTTCTTATATTTTTATTAAGAAATTTTCGATAATGCTTAATATAACTCAACATTATCTACTACTTTTATTGCTGAGTCCGCTTAATGAGAAAATGCTTGATATAAGCTGTAATAATGTTTGCAATACATAATAGGGGCACAAACATTTTTGTACCCCTATGCATCTGTCACATTCTTTTTTCAGTTGGTGTTACTTTGCAATAACTTGCTGATAGGTGTTGAGCCAAAAATTTATGTGTGCCTACCCTACCGACAGGGCTAATCAAAAATCAAAGTAGATATATGGCAAGCTACCTTCAGGAGCTAATAACCAAACTGCATAGAAACAAAGAGGCACAAATACCAGCTTGACAGGCCAATTAAACTCTAATTTGAGCCGACTCTTGAACATATAAGCCAAGGTCATCAAAATACCTAAAAGTAGCAGTCTGCCAGCCATTTGGGATTGGCTAATGTTGAGAGCTTCTATATATACTTTTTGGGCAAACTGAATATCAGCCGGATAACCCAATAAATGCCTAAATACTAAAGAAGAATCCTGGAAATTAGGTAATCTGAACCATATCCAAGAAGTGAAAACCATCAATTGGGTTAACAACCAAGCAGAAAAAATACCTATAGGGTGTTGCCAAAAATGTTCTAAATTTTCAAAGCGATCGCTCAATGCATCTGTTAGGCGATGGACTATCAAAGCTAACCCGTGGTAAGCACCCCAGACGACAAAACCCCAAACAGAACCATGCCAAATCCCAGCAATTAGCATCACAATCATCAAATTCCAGCAGGTGCGTACTAAACCCTTACGAGAACCACCCAAAGGAAAGTAAACGTAGTTACGCAGCCATTCACCTAAAGTCATGTGCCAGCGTCGCCAAAAATCCGCAATACTGGTGCTGAAGTAAGGAAAATCAAAATTCTCTGGTAATACTAAGCCAAAGAGTAAAGCACTACCACGAGCAATATCTACATAACCGTTGAAATCTAAATACAACTGTAAACCGTAGGCAAATATCGCTAGCCACAGATCTGTACTACCTGCTCTTTGCAAGTTCCCAAAACATAAATCAACAAAAATACCCAAATGATCTGCCAATATGCCTTTTTTAACTGCACCCCTAGCAATTAACCACAGCCCTTCTGCTACTTGATCGGGAGTAGGTAATTGTAGTGTATTAATTTGAGTTGCTAGGTTGTGATAGCGAGTAATCGGCCCAGAGATTAGTTTGGCGAAAAATAATTTGTAAGCAGCAAATTTCAGAAATTGACCAGTAGCAGGCGCACCACGATAGACATCAATTAAATAAGAAATACATTCAAAAGTAAAAAATGAAATTCCTAAAGGTGCAACAAATTTAAAAGCTCCATCTTGTGAGGTAATTGATACATGAAAAATAGCATTAATAATAAATGGCAAATATTTAAAGCCTAAAAGCAGTATCACATTTAAACCAACACCTAGCCATAAAAGCTTCCGGCGGCGAAGGTTCCAGTCAGCTTGGTAGAACTGCCATTCTTCAGAAATACGTCTATTAGAATAATTTTTTCTCGGAGTGTTATCTTTACCTATTTCTAAACCGAAGCGAAAGTTAATAAAAGTAAGCGCTAATAATAAAGGTATGTACTGAGCATTTAAAGATGCATAAAATATCAGGCTGGCAATTAAAATTGTCCATAAACGCAACTTTTGCTCTGACAAAGTCCAGTAAATTCCCAGCACACTTAATAAAAAAAGACCGTAGAAAATTGAAATAAAGTTCATTTGTTAGTCATTTGGGGTTTGGGGTTTGGTGTTTGGTAATTGGGGTTTGGGGTTGGGTTGTGCTCATTTCCCCTTGTCCCCTTTTTTCCCCTGCTTCCTCTGCTTCCTCTGCTTCACGGACAGTTTGCTCAAGTCGGGAAACCCGCCCACGCAACTGTCCTCCTCTGTTCCCCTGCTCCCTCATCTCTCTACTTTGCTGGCCAGGGAATCATGGGATCGTGAGCTAGCTTTTTCGAGACTTCGTAGGCTCCGAAACGGTTGAGGTGGCTGGGGTCAGAAAAATAGTTATGATTTTTTGGCCACAGCTGACTTAAATCTCGGTAGATAAAATTGGGATTGTTCACCTGCGACATATATTGTTGAAATTCTTGCTCATATTGTTGACGCACAGAATCCAGATAGTCAGCAGTTAGAGGTGTATTGACAAAGACTAAAGGAATTTTTTTGGCTTGGGTAAAACTCAGCAATGCTTGAAAAGCAGTGTCTTGTTCCCCTTGAACTTTAAAAGATTGATAGTCGTTGTCATAATTTCCGGGAACTTTGGGGTGTTTTTGATAGTACCTCGTGGGATGAAAGCGGATTGATAAAGGTAAAAAGCCATCAAAGTCAACAGACATCTGAGAAGTATCTTCTTCTGGAGCATCATTGCTTAACTGTGCAGAGGATGTATTTCCAGGATTGCGATCGCTAATTAAAGGTAACGAGTTAAGCTGCTTTTGCAATAACTCTTTAACGCGATCGCGGTTGGCGTAGCTGGCGGAAATATTAGCTACAGCCTCGTTTAACCATTCATTAGCTAGCTGATAGCTGCTCATTTCTGGCTTTTGAGCTTTGGTTTTGGTTGCGTCTGAAGATTTTGCTGGATCTTTGAGCAACTCATCAGTTGTACCCGTGGCGATCGCTTTTTGCAATACCTGTTTATAACCTGGTGAGGCGGCAATTGATGCAAAGGTGATGTCTTTACGACCGCTATTAAAGGCACGGGTACCATCTGCCCAGATAATTAATTTTGGTAGTTCTGTCGGTTCTAGAACGCGGCGCACAATAAAATCTACAACTTGAGCGGTAGCACCATTGACTCCAAAGTTAAATACATCAACATTGGGATAACCCTGAGTTGCTAAAGCTTGTGAAAGTGCAGCCGGATCGACTCCTCTGAGGGCACGGGAGGAACCTATAATCAACACATGGGGAGGTCTACCTATTTTGGCTAACCTTTGCTTATACAAGGCAATTTGCTCGTCTAACTGCCTTGCATTAAAACTGGGCATTTGCGATCGCGCTGCCAATAAAATTGCAGTGGCGGTAGCTTTGCCTTTTAAAGGTGCGGCTTTTAAGTTTTCTGTTTCGGTGTCGTCATCATTTTGGGTGAAGCCAGAAGCATTGAATACACCACCTTTACGCTGATTTGGTTTAGTTTTACTAGTATCAGCAAAGAATGCACTCATCTGGCTGGGATTCGCCTCAGACTTTGGAGATGTCTTGGCTTTAGGGCTAGATGATGCGGTTACTTGCGGTGTAGAACTTGGTAGGTTGCGGTTAACGATTTGCCCCAATACCCAGTCAGTTTGCATAGTGAGTAATAATCCCAGGGTTCCCCAAACTAAGGCAACCTTAATGCCTTGAGCTTCTGGGTTATACTCTGTGGGTTGGTCAATTTCGCTAAATAGTTGCGTTTGTAACAGTAATTTTTTGAAAGTGAGCTTGGTTGTGGTTACCCAATCCCGCGCTACTTCTGTAATAAAAGTTTGAACTTCCTCTGTCGTCAAATCAGGACGCAAGATTGGTTCATCTGTAGGAGTAGTGACTAGGTCGTTAATGTAGATAGATGTAGCCGCAAATTCGGGAGTAGCTTCTGGGACTAACCGTTGGCGAGGCTGAAAATCTTCGCCGTGATGCCAAGAGGGTTCCTTATTCCCTGCACGTCGTCCATAGACACGGACTCCCATGACTCCAGGGATTTTGAACTGGCGCAGTAACTCTACTACTTTGTTTGCCACTTTCTTGCGAGATGGGCATACAGGTGCATCACACATGACGTGAAACAAATCACCTTTGTGCAACAAAGTAATCTTGGCTCCACCTGTTTTCAAGCGCCAATCTAAATCAGGATTCAGTAACCGTTCTAATAAATAATTAATTGCTGGTTGATCACCAGAATTAGCCAATTCTAAGGCTGTTGGGGCGAAAGGTTCATGTATAGCGGCTGGCAAGGTAAGCCAGTCAATCCACGCTGGCTGCTTGTCGGCAATTTTTTGGCCGTAAACAGTAGCAGCTTTGATCCCTTGGGGAGCGATCGCTTCTAATTTAGATTTGATTTTATGTAAGCATAATTGTTTTTCTGGGGCTGTTTCTAAAGCATCAGAACTGGGAGTACAAAAAATATGTAGAGTTGACTCTTGCAGTGAAGTTTGCACAGCAACTTTGGCATTTGATAACTCCTCAGTTAACAGCCTGGCAATAGACTGTACATCCCCCCAACGTGCCCATTCCTTGAGCATCTCTTCGGGTGGTGTTAAATCCACCCGCAATCGCCACTCGGGTTTATTTTCGCCCTTCACCTGGGAAAAAATCACCGCATCATGGTAACCTGTCAACTTGAGATTGCGTAACTTCTGAGCGATGGGCTCTGCTAATAGTGAAGGATCAGGGCTATAACTCGACTGACAAAATATCCACAGGCGTTGTTCTTGTACTTGGTTATTTTCTGTGCTTGATTGCGGCTTGACTTTTACCTCTACAGCCACACCAAAAGTACTCAGAGTTTCGCTGAGATAACGGGCAATGGCATCGGGATTTCCTTTTCTTGCCAAGCTTTCGTTAGATAAAATCAGCGCTCCGCCTGGTTGAGATTTTAGCTTATCCTCTAATAAACCCTGCTTCGCCTCTTCCAAATGTCGTTCGAGCTGATTTAAATAAACTCGATGGCACCACTGGGGTCGCCCATCGCCTTTTTTTCGGCCGTAGACAAATACTTGGTATATTGAGGGTTGTTCGCCATTTGTGAGGACATCCAAGTCTGTTTGCTGGATTGCTTGTAGCAAGTCATATAAAGTGCGCCAACGTCCTGGACACTCTTTGCCTTCACAAAGGATATGTAAGTCATTTCCCCGTAACTGGACTTTCACCCCGAAAGTGCTAATCCCAGTTGCTTGGCTTACCCATTGCACTAGGGATTTTTGGCGATCTAGTAATGCTGTTTTCATGGGCAGTTAACTTTTAGAGAAAGCGAGTATTGGGGGATAGTGCCTGCGCTTGTAAACTAGAACCATACATTTATCACACCCTGACGTTTGGTTTTAACACTTTTGTTACCTTATGCGCTTGCAAAATTGGCAAAGATTTTAGATGTCTAGTTGTGAGCAACGTCTATAGTTGGATTTTTTGTTTATTTTACTAATCTGCAAACAAACGAAAATTAGCGATGTCACCTGCAACCCAAAAACCTTCACCAAACCCAGAATTAAATCTGTTGCTGTTTAGCATTCCCCAATCTTTGCTTTTACAAATAGGTACAGCGTCTATACTACTGCTGTGTACAGCAGGAAATGCCTCAGTAAAAGCCCTAGAAGCTATGGGCCAAGCCAGTGAAGAATTATTTCGGGGCGATCGCCTACCCATACTCGACTTCCCAGAAGATAACGAATTCAATCACAGTTAAAAATTTTACTCTAAAAAATGCTCCATTCTGGACAGATGCCAGAAGTTTGGACTACACCACAAAGAATTCTAAACAATAATCGTTTTGGCACAATATAGCAAATATGAGTTCTGTTTTATACTCTTTGTCTCAGGCAGCGAAAATCTACCCCGCCTCAGAGTTATTTTTACGCCATCGTCTCCAAGTAGTGGAGGAACTGTGGGAAGCGGTACTCCGGCAGGAATGTGGGCAGAAAATGGTGGATTTGTTGGAACAATTGCGCGCTCTGTGTTCGCCAGAAGGTCAAGCTACTCATGACCAAGCTGAATCTGCGGTAAAGTTGATTGAACAACTGAACATTAATGAAGCTATCCGGGCGGCTCGCGCTTTTGCACTGTATTTCCAGCTGATCAACATCATAGAGCAGGAATATGAACAACGGCAGCAATTAACCCGCTATTCTGAGGCGGAAACAGAGCTAGAAGATCCAGAAATCTTACCCAATATTACCTATTCATCCAATCAGCTAGAAAACGATGCACCTGTAAATCGGGGAATTGGTGCGGATTTATTAGCTAAGAGTTGGCTAGCTAAAGAAAAAGACAAGCACAAAGGTACTTTTGCCGCTTTATTCCCCCATTTATTCAAACTCAATGTCCCGCCGCAGCAAATTCAACGTCTAATTGCTCAATTAGATGTGCGTTTAGTGTTTACAGCTCATCCCACAGAAATTGTGCGTCATACAATCCGGGATAAGCAAAGACAAGTTGTCAATCTATTACAACATCTAGATACGGTAGAAAACCGTTCTGGGAGTACATTAGGGGGCTATCCTTGGGAAGCAGCAGAAATCCGCGAAAAGTTACTAGAAGAAATTCGCCTGTGGTGGCGCACGGATGAACTACACCAGTTCAAGCCGACAGTTTTAGATGAAGTAGACTATGCTTTGCACTACTTCCAAGAAGTGCTGTTTGATGGGATTCCCCAACTGCATAAACGGTTTACATACGCCCTGAATAAAACCTTTCCGTGGCTGGAACCGCCACAGAAAAACTTTTGCTCTTTTGGTTCTTGGGTAGGTTCCGATAGAGATGGTAATCCCTCAGTTACACCAGATGTTACCTGGCAAACAGCTTGTTATCAGCGCAAAATGGTGTTGGAAAGATATATTAAATCAGTCAAGCAATTGATTGAGTTATTAAGCGTCTCGATGCACTGGAGTGATGTCCTCCCTGATTTACTGGAATCTCTGGAGTTGGATCAGTCGCAGTTAAGCGAAATCTATGACGCTTTAGCACTCCGTTATCGCCAAGAACCATATCGCCTGAAGTTATCCTATGTCTTAAGAAGGCTGGAAAATACCCGCGATCGCAATTTGGCTTTGTATAAGCGGGAAACGCCCAAGAATGAAGACAAGCCAATGTATCTGTCAGGAGCAGATTTTCTGGCTGAACTGCGAATGATTCAACGCAACTTGACCGAAACAGGTTTAAGCTGTCGAGAATTAGATAATTTAATTTCTCAGGTAGAAATTTTTGGTTTTAACCTCACACAGTTAGATATTCGTCAAGAATCTTCACGTCATTCGGATGCATTGAATGAAATTCTGGAATATCTCCAAGTCTTACCTCAAAGTTATAACGACCTGACAGAAGAACAGCGCGTAGCTTGGTTAACAGGAGAATTACAAACTCGTCGTCCCTTAATTCCAGCAGAGTTACCATTCTCCGAAAAAACCAACGATGTTATTCAAACCTTCCGTGTCTTGCGATCGCTACAACAAGAATTTGGCGTGCAAATCTGCCAAACTTACATTATCAGTATGTGCCGCCAAGTTAGCGATGTACTAGAAGTTTTGTTATTAGCCAAAGAAGCCAGACTTTTTGACCCTGCGATCGCCGTTGGGACAATTCAAGTTGTACCTTTATTTGAAACGGTAGAAGACTTGCAACGCTCCAGAACTGTGATGCGGCAACTTTTTGAGCTACCGTTATATCGAGCTTTATTAGCTGGCGGCTACGAGCAAGTAAAGGCAAATGAGAAAAACGCAGACAATATCCACGCCACTTGTCCGTTGACCTTGAACCTGCAAGAAGTCATGTTGGGCTATTCTGACAGTAATAAAGACTCTGGTTTTTTAAGCAGCAATTGGGAAATTCATAAAGCGCAAAAATCGCTCCAAGAAATAGCAGAAAAATATGGCGTGAATTTGCGAATTTTCCACGGACGTGGCGGTTCTGTAGGTAGAGGCGGCGGCCCAGCTTACGAAGCGATTTTAGCCCAACCAGGTCACAGTATTAATGGCAGAATCAAGATTACCGAGCAAGGGGAAGTTTTAGCTTCTAAATATTCTCTCTTGGACTTGGCTTTGTACAATCTGGAAACCATCACCACGGCTGTAATTCAAGCCAGCTTACTGCGGACAGGTTTCGACGATATCGAACCTTGGAACGAAATTATGGAGGAATTAGCAGCGCGATCGCGTTCTCATTATCGGGCTTTGATTTATGAGCAACCCGATTTTATTGACTTCTTCCACCAAGTAACTCCCATCGAAGAAATTAGCCAGTTGCAAATTAGTTCCCGTCCAGCACGTCGCCCATCGGGTAAGAAAGATTTAAGCAGCTTAAGAGCAATTCCTTGGGTATTTAGTTGGACACAAACGAGATTTTTGCTACCTTCCTGGTATGGTGTTGGTACAGCTTTGCAAGAATTTTTGCAAGCTGAACCAGAAGAACACTTAAAACTGCTCCGCTACTTTTACGTTAAGTGGCCATTCTTCAAGATGGTGATTTCTAAAGCAGAAATGACCTTAGCAAAAGTAGATATGCAAATGGCGCAGCATTACGTCCAAGAATTATCCAATCCAGAAGATAAGCCGCGATTTGAGAAGGTTTTCGAGCAAATTTCTAGCGAATACTATCTTACCAAGGATTTAGTGTTAAAAATTACCGGACACAGTCGCCTGTTAGATGGCGATCCGGTATTACAGCGTTCTGTGCAGTTACGCAACGGCACAATTGTACCTTTAGGGTTTATCCAGGTTTCCCTGCTGAAACGCCTCCGCCAATCACGCAATACTGCCCCATCCGGTGTAATCCATTCCCGTTACAGTAAAGGTGAGTTATTGCGCGGTGCATTGTTGACTATTAACGGTATTGCTGCAGGGATGAGAAATACAGGTTGATTTGGTAGTTGAGTCAAAAGTCAAAAGTCAAAAGTCCAGAGTTGTTTGGCTTTTGACTGTTGACAAAATAATTAATAATTCGTAGTACCCTGCGGGAAGCGCAAAGCGCTACGTAATTCGTAATTACGGACAAAATCAATAATTGATTCATGCGAGTTTCAAGGCTCTAACTTTTAGTTATGAAAAACCCCGAGATGCGTAGCATTATATTCCAAGCCCCTGAATAAATTCAGGGGTATTAATTACGAATTACGAATTAGTAATTATGAATTGGAGCGCAGCGACTTGACCTTTAATATATGGTTAAAAATAGAATTTTAATTTGTACTTTAGTAGCATTATCATCAGGATTTTTTGGCGGTTACATCAGTGGACAACTCACTCTGATGTTGCATAGTCAGAAGTGCCAAAATCAGAATTGGGCTTTGAAACAAATCTGCAACACTTGGGTAACACCAGGCGCAATTTGGCAAGGTAGCACTACTGGGTTGTGGGTAGGCTCAATTTTAGGTGCATTTGTTGCGGGTTTAGCAACAAACCAAAATCGTACTTAAACTGAGATGGATATGAGGAAAGGGACAGGTAGGAATTCGGCGATGCGTTACGCTGCGCTAACGCATCCTACATGATTGGCGATCACTCAGTTTGACCACTCTCCAACTCTCGAGAGCCTAATCATTTTGTGGATTACTCTAATAACTTTACTACTTATCAAGATACATCAGATTTCAATGTTAAGACCTGGGACAGTGCAGCTTTAATATAGAGTTCAATTATACTGAGATCGCCCCTTTGTTCAGCGTCGCTAATAATTGTAACGATGTCAGATGCTAGAAAACCAACAGAGTTTTTCATGTTGATCGTTTTGCTACCCAAATCATGAAAATCATCAATTAATTGATTTGTTGCAGTAGTCATCATTTCTAGTCTAGAGACTTGAAGATTTCCTGCGTTCACCTGTGCTTCTAGATTGTCCGCATCAGATTTCCACTTGAAGTATAATCCGAGTGCTGTTGCCAATCCTGCTAGTCCAAGGGGACCTAAAGCGAGTAGATACAAATATCGCTTGTGAATGGACTCCTCCTCACGTCGGGCATCGGACAATTGCGATTGAAGTGTAGTAATCTGCAATTTTAACTGTGACTGAACAGTAGCTAGCGGATCTGCAAACCCATATACCTGATTTATCTCTGATGTAATCCTCGTAGTTAGAGAATCTACATCAGCTTTTATTTCAGATGAATTGTTTTGTAATGCCTGGAGTTGCAATAACACAACTTCTAATGGAACGTTATCCGACAACAAATTTTCTATTTCATTTATTTGATGTTGAGAATTATCAACATATGACAGAACAAGTTTTTGCAGATATTTTATTTCTGGCATGATCCTACCAATTGACACCACCATTTGCAACTGAATATTGGCAGCATCTGAAGGTAGTCCACCAAGTGCTTGAATATGTTGTTCAGCTAACGCAACGTTAGCCATCGCCTGACTCAAAATTCCACCACCCATAACTGCCTATTTCCTACTGAGCTTTTCTCTTATCAGAATGGAAAAAAAGGCAAGTGCCGTTTGACTTGCCTTAACGTAAGAAGTTTATGCCACAACCCGTCGCTCAAGATCGTCAATGATGTCTTTGATGTTGCGATTTGGCATAGGTTCAAGGTTGGTCACCCCAGTCATTTGCCCCTTGATGATGCTAATATCCTGGGTAACCTGCTGCACTTGCGAGTTAGCAGCGGTTAAGAATAAAGTCCTCGCATCATCTGTAGATAGACGTCCCTGCCTGATATCATCAGCCACCGTTCCAAGGTCTGAACTCAAAATGTTCCAAGCCTTGGACATTTGTAGTGCTGCCGTGACTGCCCCCTGCACTTGATTACTCAAACCCGAAAAGCCTTGACTGATACCAAGTGCAAGCCCCACCTCATCAGACAAACGTGATTTATCCGTAAGTAGCCTAGCTTTTGAATCGTACAACCCCTTGAGGGCTAAGCCTGCTGCAACTGCTCCACCAACACCTGCAAGAGTGATTGCAACTCCCAAAACCACCAGTGGAGTAGAAGTTCCAGCAGTAACGAATTCAGCAATTCCTCCCACAGCAGTCAGGAAAACTCCACCAACAATAGCTAATCCACTGACGACAACACCAGCAATGGTTCCGTCAATTCGGCTTTGGATGTCTTTTAACTGATCATTGATACTTGAAATTACACCATTGTCTCCGTTAACTGCCGAATTCAACTTTCCTACAGTATCTGTAAATGAGCCAGCATCCTCTGTCAGATTGTTATAAAGTCCGTTGAGTGCTGTTACAGTTGCATCAGCTGTCGCTTTATGAGCAGTAGCCATTTTTTCTAATGTTGCCAAGATTTGAAGCCATCTCTCTGATGTAGCTCCAGCTGGAAGTACGACAGGAATTGCATTTTGCATGGCATAGTAATTGGAGATGTTTGAGATATTAGTAATGATGGTGGGTTGAATAACGTTTATGTAAGTGTCAGCATGGGCTTTTGCTTGACCCAAGCCAGTATTGATGTCCTGCTCATATCTTTTCAAGTTGTCGTATCCAGCAAAGTTGACAGCTGGCTGTGACTTGACACTTTGGCAGTAAGTTTGAATAATTAAGCCCTGCGATGCTTGTGATTTGTTCGCAGAATCGATCTCAGTAGCTCCGTGGTTTAGATCAACAGACATGATGAAGTCTCCAAAAGAAAAGAAAATTTAATAGACAAAGGCTTCGAGAGTTTTGTTATGCAACAAACTAGAGAACACCAGATAACTCCTGCTTGATGTCAATTAATTGATCATTCAAAGAGTTCCAACTTACTGTTGCACTCCGCAGTGATGTCAACAATGGATTAGCATCAGATGCAGTAATAATTTCGGTGATTTGTCCGGCGTAATCGTAGAAACCGAGGCTGATGCCACTTCCCGTGGAGATTACTGGGTTTTGTCCCCAAGTTGTTGCAAGATTCGATATTTTCTCCTGAATCATTTTCATCTCGGATGCAAACATTCGGTTTTGAAGCTGAATTACTTTAGCAGTCGCGACAAGAGCATTCACTTGTGCGAGTTTTTGATAAGCATCTGCCAGTTTCTGATTATTGGAATTGAGGTCGGCGCGAGCTTGGGCAGATTCAGCAGCACCCGCCTCTGCACCTGTAATTGCTGAGACAACAAAATTGACTGATGGTACTCCTAGAGAGCCAGCAGTAACATTATCTTCAGTAATCTCTCCATCATTATCAGTACTATCATCTTCAGTGGCACTTTTAGGTTTTGCTGCATTCTCCGTACTCGCATTAATCTTGGTGATCTCTGTTAGCACACCAATCCCTAACTCCCGGAGCGCACCACCAACTTTATTTGCACCTGACACAATATCACTAATATTCTTCCTTATCTCATTCTCAAGTTTGTCAATTTCCAAATTTGTTGCAGCTACTGTATCGCCCATTTGCTGAATAGCATTTGTGATCGCATCATTGAAGTTGTTTTGTAGCTGCGATACCCTATTTTTGATAACACCAATATTTTTTGCACCAATGGTTAATGTCTGGCTGTTGTGAATATCAGCAAATTCAGAGAGGAGTAGAGATATTTCTGATGCCCTCTGCTTACTATCTCCAGTTGCTTGTCTGATCAAAGGCTCTCCAATCGTTACAAAAGCACTAAAGAGAGCCTCGAAATTTGATGCCGAAGCTAAGTGGCTGATGTACATAGGAACAAGCTGGTTTTGCACATAGGAAGCTTTGGTTTTGAATTGAGACTGAAATATTTTTATCTGATAAGCCAATCCAGCATCTACTGGTAAATCTAAAAGTTGTTGCATCATCACCAAGCTGGCTAATTTCTGAAGAAGCAGTATACTGCCGTTTGTATCTAAATACCTTGGCTCCAGATCACGTGCGCTGATATCAGCATCAAAAAAAGAAACACTCACTTTTATATTTGCTCCTTGAATTAACATTCTTTTGTCAGAGCTTTGAGTTGTTTAAGACACTACCAAAACTCTGTGGTGTTGTCTTTACAGAAAAGTATGGAGATGAAGTATTTAAAGTATGGTTTGATAAAAATGTATACTCTGCTGAAGCTAAAAGATATCTGGAGTTTGAACAGGCACTAGCGATCGCCAACTATGCTGTAAATTTATATACCCCTCACCTATATTGAAATTGCCCCGTCGTTTGATGCCTAAGCTGGAACTATGATCGCATTGCGGAGCGATCGCGCTATTCCATTAATTAAAGCTATTACTACTGATTGCTTTTAATAGCGGCAAATTTCGACTGAAAACTTATCTTTATAGAAAAGTATGGATTTGAGTGTGAAAAGTATGGTTTAATTTAGCCTAAACAAACTAAATTTTTGCAAAAAAGGCATAAATATGGAGTTTGAACAGGCACTAGCGATCGCTAACCATGCTGTAAGCAGCAAAATCGCTAGAAATCTCACGGAGATGGAATTTAACCTTTTGTTTGGTGCCTGGAACAACTGGAATTACGATCGCATTGCTACGCATTCAGGCTATTCCATTAACTACTTACAGCGAGATATTGGCCCTAAATTCTGGAAGCTTTTGAGTGATGCTTTAGGTCGCAAAGTTAACAAAACAAATCTGCGCGGCCTTCTTAGCCAACTTAATGCACCCATCCCTAATCGCCAACTGCAAAACCAACCTTCCGTAGATTGGGGTAAAGCACCGGATGTTTCTAGCTTCTGTGGTCGTGAGGAAGAGATAGAAAAGCTGACGCAGTGGATAATTGAAGAACGCTGTCGCCTAATTGCCTTGGTGGGAATGGGCGGTATAGGTAAAAGTGCTTTAGCTACCAAAGTCTCTCAATTGGTACAAGCAGACTTTGATTTTGTAATTTGGCGCAGTTTCCGCAACGCTCCACTTTTAGAAACTTTATTGGCGGAACTAGTACCTTTCCTTTCCCAACAGCAAGACATCCAAGCCAAACCAGAACGGTTGCTGTACTGGCTGCGGACTCATCGCTGTTTAGTGATTCTTGATAATCAAGATACTCTCTTACAACCAGGTCAGCACGCTGGCAATTATCAACCAGATTTTAGCAATTATAGTGAATTGTTTCAGTTACTCGGAGAATCGAGTCATCAAAGTTGTATTTTACTGACTAGTCGTGAGAAATCTGCAGAAGTGGCATTATTTGAAGATTGGAATGGCGGAGTGCGATCGCTGTTTTTGAAAGGTTCCTGCGAAGCATCCCTGGCATCAATTTACTCGAAGGGATTGGTGGGAAGTGAGGCTGAAAAACACTATCTGTGTGAATTATATTATTGCAATCCCCTGGCATTAAAAATGGTAGCTACCTCAATTCAGAGTTTGTTTGATGGGGTAATTACCACATTTTTGCAAACAGAAACTCCAATATTTAACGGGATTCGTCGCTTACTCGATCAGCAATTTCAGAGGTTATCGCCCTTGGAACAGATCATTATGTATTGTTTGGCGATTAATCGAGAATGGACAGCAATTACCAAACTGCAAGCAGATATTGTACCCGCTGTTTACCGTGCTAGTTTGTTGGAATCCCTAGAATCGCTTACATGGCGCAGTTTAATTGAAAAGCGATCGGGCGAATATACCCAACAACCGGTGATTATGGAATATGTCACAGATTGTTTAATTCGACAGCTTGCCACTGAATCAATAACGGTACAAACGTCATTTTTCAATAGACATATCCTAAAACTCACAAACTAATATTTACAAGGCTTTGAGACCAAACCTTGCAGACTTTTTTCAACTTCATAATCAGCATTTGATATGGTTATCGATACTTGAGATCTCAAAGAGAGAATACCCTAATAAATGAGATCGCCTCATTCCAGAAACTCGCATAATTAAATACTTAATTAACCAGCAAAAAAAGTTATATCAATTTGAAAAAAGAATGCGACAGACTGTAGGGGCAAGGCGGTGCCTTGCCCTCTAGAATATATTGATGTGTCGCAAACATTATTTGATTTGGTATTACTAATATGCCTAAACTACTCGATCAAGGATTGTCAGTTTTCAGCTGACAATTTTTCTCCCCAGTTTCCTTAATCGAGAAGTCGTGACATTTATGAATACAAATAAAGGTTTCAGGAGATGAAAATCGCAACCTTTTTGCGTGACGGAGGTATTCTCTATTCCCTTCGAGTGAATTCTTCGGATACCCTACACAAGCCTCAGTCACTCATGGAGGAAACCCCCTACAGCCCTTCTCTTAAAGGAGACGCTACGCGAACGGGAATCCTACAGCAGACGCTAGCCTCTCCCCTTGTGAGAAGACCGCGCTGACTCACCTTTTTCCTGTCGTCAACTATTGACTATCTGTGGAAGCTGTAGGCGCTTGCAAATTACTCAAATGTTTCCAAGAGTGAGTACTCGTGTCAAAACAGCACCATGTTGAACTTTTGGGTTCTTGGTAACAAAATAAAGTGCGGTCTTGACCATCCAGGTAGTCAGTTAAATAATAGACAATTCCCCGAAAAGGATAGGTTTTGCGGCTGAGTCGCTTGGCTACTGCTTGATTGGGACATTCAACTACAAAAACTGGTTTTCCATCCAGGTGCGCCAAAGAGAAGATACACATCCGCAAAATGGCTCTGAGCCAACTTTCAGAATTGTCAAAGTAATCATCTATGATTTTGTTAGTCAGAGCTTGCTCAAGGGTACGGTCTTTATTTTGGGGAGTTTGGGCTTCAGACATAGCATCACCTATTAGCTACACCGATGGTTTGAGATTAAACCAAAATATTGAAAAGTGACAAGGGTATAGGCAATAATTGCCTCTGTCCCCTTGTATCCCTTGATTAACACTGTCTCCTGTGAAATGCCAAGAGTCAAGGGATGTCTAAGAGCAACATCCCCTACACAATGGGAGTGAGCATGACTGGTAAAATATACTCATAGCTTTATGAGCCAATTGTCATGCCTGCTGAAACTAATGAAGTAAATCAAACTACCACTGGTGCTGATGCTATTGACGTAGCGATCGCAAAGGGAATTGATTTTGACGGTTCTCCCATTCCTACTGCCAAGCTGGAACTATACAACAAAGTCATGGCTCTAGAGGCAAATAGACAGCGTAGCGGCGTATCCAATACCATGCGATCGCGTATTGTCAGAATTGGGGCAAAGCACATTCCCCAAGCAGAACTCGACACCTTGCTCACAGAAGCTGGTTTTGCACCTTTGAAAGAAAAAGAAATTGCCTTTTTTTACGGCGGTAAGTAGTATATCTGCTGACTCTATCCTGTCTTTGTTAACTTGCTAGGCTAACAAGGACAGGTATTTTTATGTGTTGAAAAATGATTGCGACAGATGGATCGCCCAAAAGCGCAATCAATCCAAAATCCTATAAGTACTCTAAATGTTCTTGGCAAGCAAAAAAACTAGTTAACAATCATAATGTTATGTGTCTAGTTAATCACTAAACTTACTTATGCCGAAAGCAATTTGGAATGGAGCAACTCTAGCCGAGAGCAATCAAACTATTGTTGTAGAAGGTAACCATTACTTTCCACCTGACGCTATTAACAAGCAATTCTTTAAAGAAAGTAATACCCACACTACTTGTCCGTGGAAAGGCGTTGCTAGTTACTATAGTGTTGAAGTTGATGGGCAAGTCAATCAAGACGCAGCTTGGTACTATCCCAACGCCAAAGAGAGAGCTAAAAATATTGAAGGCTATGTTGCCTTCTGGCGTGGTGTCAAAGTCGAAGCTTAGTCAAGATTAATCTCTAGTTTATTCCTGAAACTCTTTGTTTTTCAGGTTATTTACACCAGCCAGCCAGCCACAATTCTACTGTTTTTATTGGTGGTTGATATTAGTCAACCACCAAAATAGAGACATAATTTTTTGATTCATTTGTTGAGTAAACGCAAAATAATTTGACGTTTTTGACGTAAAAGCAATCCTTCCTCTTCAAACTGCTGTAACAGTCGCGTTACCGTTACTCTAGTTGTATTTAGTACCTCTGCCATTTCTTGATGAGTGGCATTTAAGTCTATTAGTGTACCCTCTTCTACATCACGACCAAATTTTGTACTTAACCACACCAAAAATTGCCACAACCGCAGATACATCGGTTTACAATGCACTATACTTAGCAGTTCTTCTGCCTGTTGAATGTGAGAAAGTAACGCCTCCACATCTTGATACCAGAGATGAGGTGGCACAATACTTACTTCTACACTAGTCAAACATTCAATTTGGTAAGGTTTAACTTTAGACAATGGAGAACCGATTAAATCACCAGACCCCCAATAACCTAAAGTAATAAATGTTCCGTCTTCACTCCAGGTTAAGGTACGAACTGCACCACGTTCGATTCGCCACAATATATCGTTACGTGGTGGTATCATTTCGCGCTTTGTAAATAAGCGATGAGGTATTTGTTCTTTGAGAACAGAGTTATACGACAAGTTGGCGGAAGACATCATAAGTACATCTTGGTAGAAAAAAGTGTGTAGTTGCTTGAGTACTGATCGGAATTATCTCAGATGCAAGAATTGACTTAGATTAAATTAATACTTGCAGTTACAGCAGCAAAGGCAGATTTATCACAGATATCATCTATGTGTAAATATCGGGATAGTGGCAATACTGCTCGGTTAAGGATTTTCAAGTTGGAATTTGGTTTGGGAAAAGGTGTACCCCTGCGCTTAAGCAAGCTACGCGTAGCGTCTGTGCAGGAGAAAGGGTAAGGGTTAAAGGTTTTTTCTTGCCCCTTTTCCCCTTCCCCTTTTGCCCTTAAGCGACAAGTATTGGGGATAGTGGGGATAACCATAGTGATTGTCTAGTTACCCATGACACTCAAGTAAATCAATACCTATGCCTTTCTTAGGAGATGGGGCGAAATTTATAAAAATTATTTACAAGATAGTATGCATATTATGAAAATATTTGCAATAGTAGCTTATACTCCAATACAGTTCAGTTAAGTTCACTAGGGATTGATTTGTCACTTATTAAAGAAGCCAGCTCAATTGGGGGAGAATCCCCCAAACCCCCGATTGGGTGACGGTTGCGTCCCCCAAACCCCCTCCAAAATTATTGTTCGGTTTTTTTGTTGAGTAATTAGTTTTTTGGTTTTGTGATCAATTAATTTTCTGAACTGAACTGTATTTGCTTATACTCTTCTATATCAATCTGTATTTGTACAAGTGCGATAGCTAGTATAAAAAAACACTCAATGTAAATTTACATGAGTGTGGTAATTAAAAATGGGTAATAGTTAAGAGGAAACAGCAAATTCCCTGATTAAAAGTTAGTCTCCTTGTCCCCTCTGCTCTCCTGCTCTACCTCTGCTGCCTCTGCTGTCTCATCCGCAGTTTCTAGTGCCCAAGGTAGCTAATTATTCTCTAGCAATCACAATATCGTTAGACTTAATTACTGCGTAGGCTTCTGTTCCCTCAGTTAAATCTAGTTCCTCTGCTGAGACTCTGGTAATCATAGAAGTTAACTCTACTTTATGAACAATCTCTAGGGTTACTTCTGTATTAACTGCTCCAGTAACCACCTTTTTAACAACGCCTTTGAGAATATTGCGTGAGCTAACTTTTAAAGGTTTCTTTGAACTACTAATTTCTATCCCAGGTGTATAAGCATTTGGTATAACATCCTGCTGAGTTGGTGACGCTACCGCTGGTGAAGAGTATTTATTCAGCCCACGTACCAACTCTCTTAAAATTTCTGTCTTGGTACGTTGAGACTGATTACAAAACTCTTCCAGTATTTTGCGTTCTTCTTCTGAGGTTTGAAATGTTACCCATCCTTGTTCTTTTCTAGGCATATTTTTACCAATTTAGTTGGTAGCTACTTTTGATCATGCTACGATCCTACCAAGGGAAATCCTCCGAAATAGAACACCCTAGAATAAGTTGAGCCGAATAAAAATAAAATAAACCAAAGTCAATATTTCTTGTGACTTGTGTTTGTTACTCATATCAGATAGAAATATTGAAGAACTGGGAAAGTGCGATCGCCGCTATACTCCAGTATTAATGTAAAAAATTATACTAATATATTAGTATAATTCCTGAGTTTATCTATGTGATTAATTAGATTGCAATCAGCAAAAGTAATTTCTGAGATTGCCAAAAAATATTTAGAAAGATTAATTAAACAAAACCCGATCATCAAGCAAATAAAATTGGATAACTTGCCAGTTGTGAGTTATTTACCACAACTGACAGGGAGAAACTGACAGTAACCATTAATCACGGCAAATTATAAATTTAATTGTTTGATGTGCCATTACCATTAGTTGAATAAATTATTTGATGTAACGTGCGGAGCAATTCTTGTTCGTTATAAGGTTTAGAGAAATAGGCTCTGGCACCTAACTGCATTGCTAATTGGCGATGTTTATCGCTACTACGAGAGGTCAACATAGCAATGGGAATATTTTTCATATCATCGTGGGATTTAATCCGACCTAAAAACCCATAACCATCAAGACGAGGCATTTCAATATCGCAAATTACTGCTTGAACTTGTAAGCCACTCTGAAGTTTATCTAAAGCATCTTGTCCATCTTTTGCTTGTTCTACTTGATATCCACCTTTTTCTAAAGTCAAGGCTAAAAAGCGGCGAACATTAATCGAATCATCGACAATCAAAATCGTGCTTTTTTGATTAACAACAGATGATCCTACTGGTTTGTCTTCACCAGATATCAAAAAGGCAGTTTTTAATCGAGCTGATGGTAATTGATTATTTTTGGAGCTGCGTTGATTTGTAACAACTTTATACAGTAATTCATTGGCATTGACCAATGCTACTACCCGACCATCACCCAGAATCGTACAGTTACTAAAACCGTCTGGTAAAGGAATGTTACCCTCAACTTGGCGAATCGCAACTTCTTGTTCACCCCAACAACGGTCTAGTTGTACAGCCATTGGCTGATTACCGCTTTTCACAATTAATACACAACTAGCATTGATTGCTGGGGGAGTTTCTAAATCAGGGCTATTATAACGGGGGCCATTAAACTCTAGGTGTCTACTCAGGCGAATTAAAGGTAGCATCGTACCTTGCCAATTGATCACTTCACTACCTGCGATCGCAAACACTTGTTCATTTTGCAGTAAGAAGATTTCTGAAACTACATCTGTAGGGAATGCTAACAGCATTCGGTTGCTTTCCACTAACAGCACGCGTGCAACTGAAAGTGTAAATGGTACAGATAGGGTAAAGGTAGTTCCTACTCCGAGTTCGGTATCAACTTTGATATCACCTCGGACTTGTTTGAGTTTGTTGCGTACCACATCCATACCCACACCACGACCGGAAAGTGCGGTCACATGGTCGGAGGTGGTAAACCCTGGCTCAAAAATTAGTGATAACAGTTCTTCATCGCTAGCACTAGCTAATAGTGAAGCATCTAAGCCCATCGCTAAGGCGCGGGCGCGAATTTTTTCTAGAGAAATACCCCGACCATCATCACGGATGGTAATAATTGTGCGGTCTCTACGGTGGGTGGCTTTAATTTCAATTAAGCCTTGTTCTAATTTACCGATGCTGCTGCGGGTGGCTGGATCTTCAATACCATGATCGAAGGCATTCCTTAACAGGTGCATTAAAGGCTCATTTAAAGCTTCTAAAATGCTACGTTCTATTAAGGTATTACCACCTTCAATTTTTAACTGGACATTTTTGCCATATTCCACATTCAAGTCGCGGATAGCGCGCGGAAAACGCTCGACTAAATCTGATAGCGGGCGCATCCTTACTTGGGTCAGCTTTGTTTGTAACTGCTTAGATGTTTTGTTCAGCTTCCGCGCAATTTGATCGGTGTCATCAACACTTAGCTGCACATCGGTGGTAACTTCTTGTACCTGAACAATGGTTTCCATAACTTCCTGCGATAGCAGGTTTAATTCGTTATAGCGATCCATTTCGAGGACATCAAAGTTAGTCTCGATGCCATCAGCTTGATGGTTGTCATCAGCAAGCGATCGCATTCCCGAGCCGTTAAAAGTTTGAGTGGAAATTCTGTCGTAGGCGGCGCGTAATTCCTGGTTTTCTCGCTCTAGCCCTTGGACACGCTGGCTGAGGTTACGAACGAGTTTACGTAGCCTTTCCAATTGCAAATTCAGCCCATTGCGCTGAATAATTAATTCCCCAAACAGATCATTAATTTGTTCAAGTTGCTTACTGGGAACTCGGACTGTATTTTCCTGAATTTCTCGGTCTTTACCGATAGCAACTGACTCGCCTTTGCGCTCAAGAAATCTGTAATCTATGGTGGAAATTTCTCTCGCAGTGACTAAGCTTGGCTCAGAAACCTCAACTGTATCTGGGGAATCGTTAGCAAACTCAATATCTAACGTTTCAAAACTAGCAGCAACGATCGCATCATCTTCATCGGGCCAAGCTTCCTCAGTTTCTTCTGATTCCACAAAATCTGGTGAGAAGACTTCTGCTTCTAACAAGTGGGCTGCGGCTGAATCTGTGGCGAAAAATTCCGCAATTGCAGCTTGTTTAGATGGCTGCGTATTTGCCGGATGCAGGGCTGGAGCAGAGGCTAAATCACCGATTTTGATTTCTGTCGGTAACTGATCGAGTTGATTTGTCAGCACTAAAGCTTGCGATCGCCGCCATGCTTGTAATGCTAATCTGGTAATTTCTTCTACTTGATTTGGGCTAGCAGCTTCTAAGTGGTGCGTCACTGACTCGCAAAGCTGGGTAAACGCTGGTAGCTGAAGCATTTCGCCTAAGCCTGCTAGTTCAGCTGCCATAATTGCCACTTCTTCTTGTAAACAAGGCTGTTGTTCGTCTGCCACTACAGCTTCTAAACGCTGTAAACAGCCTTCTACTTCTGTTTCAAAAAGTAAGGGTATAATATCTTGCCCATCTTCGGGGGAAAGCATACTTGTAGCGTCTTCTGGCACCGGATCGCCCAAACGCTCGTGCAATTCATCAAATACCGGATAACAAAAGGTTTGTAACCATTGCTCTTCAATCACATTGCCTTCGGAGAGCAATTCTACGATTTGACGTAACCAGTCCACCCCAGATAACAGTAAACTTTGTAGCTGGGTGTCAATTTCTAAAGAATTTTTGCGCGTCTTTAAAACTTTAAAGGAATCTTCTAGACGATGGGCTAAATCACTCAGCGTGCGAAATCCCATCATTCCCGCCCCGCCTTTAATGGAATGAGCGGCTCGGAGTGCCCCGTTAATCTTTTCTAAATCGATGCGATTACTAGTGTCGATTTCCAACAATACCGCTTCTAAGGTATTGAGATAATCAGTGGCTTCTTCCAGAAATTGCATCTGGATTTCCAGTTCTTTGTCCTGTGACATGATTTTGGTTAGTTGTTAAGCTAATGCGCGCCTAGTAGAGCACTTATTGTGATATTTGTCATTTGTTCAGTTGGGTTTTAGCTCACCAATGACTGATGGTGCCAAAACTAACTGATTTTGAAGGTTCCCACAGTTTCTTGTAACTCTTGGGAAATCTCCACAGTTTGTTGTAAAGATTGGGAAACTAGTCGGGAAGAATCGCTAGTGCGTTGTGACACAGCCACGATTTCTTTCATCAGGTGACTGACAGTTTGAGATGTTTGTACCTGAGATGCAGTTGCTAGGGAAATAGACTGCACTAGCTCGTCAATTTGACGTGATACATCCAAAATCTGCGCCAGGCTTTGTTTTGCATCTTCAACGATGCGCGTACCTTCCACTACTTGGGTGGTTCCTACTTCCATCGCCTGCACTACTTCGCTGGTTTCCCGTTGGATATTTTCTACAATTTGTTCAATTTCTTGGGTGGCGGCGGCGCTTCTAACTGCTAGTTCGCCTACTTCTTCGGCAACTACAGCAAACCCTTGTCCTTCTTCACCTGCACGTGCGGCTTCAATCCCCGCATTAATCGCTAGCAAGTTAGTTTGCACGGCGATTTGGTTAATCAAAGACACCACGCGGGAAATTTGTTGAGAAGATTCTCCTAACCGCTTCACTTTCTTGGCAGTTTCACCCACGGTTTCTCGCAGAGAAAGAATGTTTTGCACTGTCAAATCCATTGCTTGCCCACTCTTAGTTGCAGTGTGAGCCGCATGGTTAGCAATTATCGCGGCTTGCTGGGCGTTTTCTGCCACAGCTTGGATAGAATAAGTCATTTGATCAACTGCATCCAAAGTCCGGTTGATTTCGGCTGCTTGGTTCATAGCTTCTTCTGCTAGCTGACGGATAGCGCCTTCGTTCGAGCCAATCGCTGTATTTACTTGGGCTGCAGCTTGTTGGACTTGGGTGACAATTTCCCGCAGGTTTTCCACAATCGAGTTGAAAAAGTCGGCAACTGTGCCAATTTCGCCAGCTGTGACATCAGCCCGTACTGTTAAATCTCCTCTAGCAGCACCTTCGACGTTACTCAGCAATTCTAAAAGTTGCATTTGCAATGCTTCTTTTTGTTGCCGTTCTTCTTTGGTGTCTTGTTGAGCAGCAGATTTAGCTTTTTCTAGTTCTTCTAGTAGCTTGGCTTGTTCTAGGGCATAACCAATTTGAGTTGCTACTTGAGTAAATAACTCAATTTCTGATTGCTGCCAATTGCGGGGGCTTTCGCAATGATGAGCAATTAACAAACCTCTCAATTGATCTTGGAGGATAATGGGAGCAATTAAATTGCCTTGGACGGCAAATTTCTCTAAAATTTCGATGTAACAATTTGCTTCCGGCAAACCTGCCTCTTGATAAATATTAGCGATCGCTCTGACTCTGCCTTCGCGATAAAGTTGTACATGGCGTTCCTGAAAACAAGGATCGTCAATCTGCACTCCCATCATTCTCGGCCAAACACCAGTCACAGCTTCTGCCACCACAATGCCATCCCAAGTGTCTGGATTCAACTGGTAGACGATGACTCGGTCTACTTTCAGTGCTTGTTGGACTTCGTTAACTGCTATAGCGTAAATATCTTCAGTTTTGAGATTTTTACGAATTTCTAAGGTAATATCTGCAAGGATTTTTGCTTTTTGGGCTTCTCGCTCTTGTTCTCGCAATAATACTTGCAATTGTTCTGCCATTTGGTTAATATTGGTACCCAGTATGCCTAATTCGTCTGCTCTTTGGACTTCAAGACGGGTGTTGAGTTGACCTTGACCAAGCTTGTTTACCGCTTCTGTGGCATTCAAAATGGGCTTTGTGGATTGTTTCGCTAACCAAGCGGCGATCGCAGCGACAATTAAGGCGGTTAATGCCGTACCAATGGCGATCGTCCACAATAATTCTCTCTGGGGTGCAAATGTAATTTCCGTATTAGTAGCAATAATCGCATCCCATTTTAAATCTGGTAATCCAGCAATTTTGATTGAAGGTACATAGGTCAGTAATTGCTGTTTTTTACCCAGTTGGTTAACTGTAATAAAAGTATCTATTTTATTTTTTCCTTGCCGTTGACCTAACCCAGGAAAATCTGTTTTGGCATCTCTACCTTCTTGATTGTTTTGTGTGGCAAGAAAAATTTTTCCAGATTTATCTAGCAAATGATATTCATGCCCAGTATAGGCATAGTTTTTGATAGTTTCTTCCAACATTTTTACGGGTAGACGTGCCCTAACTACTCCAATGTTTTGACCCGTTGTTGCATCTTTTACTGGTGCAGCAATATGAACACTGACAGCACCAGTAGTTTTTGATATTTCCGGTTGGCCAATAACAGCTGTATTTTGTTTCAGTGCGTCTTTAAAATACTGACGGTCTTGATGATTTTCTAGAGTTTCACCACTAGACTGGACAATCACATTTCCTTGTAAATCAAAGAAAGCAATGCTGTCATAAGCTTTGTAAGTCTTGACAATTTGATCTAAAAGTGATTGTTTTTGTTGAGTAGATATGCTGTCTCTGAGTTGGGGATTTGTCAAAAAAGGTAGATCCGAGAGTAGCTGTACATCTCCGTATCTTCCCAAGATGTAACGGTTGACTTTGTCTAGTAAGCCAACTGTTTCTGCTTCTTGCGCTTGGGTGATTTGCTTATAAATCGATTTATTCGCAAAGCTATAGGCGATCGCGCCAATACCTAAAGTCGGGAGAGTACCGATAGCGATCGCTAACACTGTAGCCTTTGTACCTAAACTTAGCCTGTGAAAATAAGTAACTGCCTTATTCCAAGGAGAACTATTTGCAGTTTTATTAGTCAACTTATTTGATTGTTTAACTGTACTATTAGAAAGTTTTGCCGATGAAATGGGCAAGGAACCATTTTGAGTATTATTACTCTTAGCTGTGTCAGTTTTATTAAACATAAATTAATTCTCCTGTTGGTGTGAATGAGAACCCTAAAAATCCCTTTTTTAGTAGTGCACCCTAATCACTGCGGAGAATAGAAGAATGGACAATAGCCTGTGCATCTAATACCAGCAGTACCTCTTGTTCTTGGACAACACATCCACATAAATAAGGTACTAGACTGGATGCTACTTGTCCTACAGGAGAACAAATTTCATCAGCTAAGAACTTAGCTGTACCTTTGATTTCTTGCACAATTAAGCCTAAAAGCAGCGATTCTACCCGCACAATGATGACATTGTACTGTCGCAGCCTACTGTCTAAAAATTCTAAATTGAGCATTCTCGGTAGATCTACCACCCAGATGATGCGACTCCGCCAATTCATTAGCCCTAGTATACAGGCAGGCATATTTGGCATTGAGGTAACAGACTCAACAGGCACAATAATCGCTTCTTGCGTGTGCTTCATTGATAAAATAGCAGACGTCTGTTGATTGAGTTGGAACTTAATGTAGCCATCTCCTAAGTTGTTGGGAATGTTTTTGACAGGAATAATATTTTTTGCACTATTCATGAATTCAATTTGCTACTGATTTGATAGCACGTAAAAGTTGCTCTCGCGTAAATGGTTTAGTTATATAGGCATCAGCGCCTTGCCTCATTGCCCATAATCGGTCGATTTCTTGATTTTTAGAACTACAAATTACAATGGGAACTTTTTCTGTACTCGGATTTTTTTTCAAAAACCGACACAGTTCAAATCCACTCATACCCGGCATAACTACATCAGTAACAATCACGTCTGGTTGTTGTAATAATGCTTTTTGTAAAGCTTCTTTGGCACCAGTAGCTGGTATTACGTTGTAGCCACTTTCTGTGAGATAATAACTCATTAGTTCCAATTCACTGGGCGAATCTTCGACAATCAGAATGGTGCCAATCAAAGTAAGACTCACTACTAAAATCTCCTAAAAATGTTATTGGTTTTACTAAATCGGATGCTCGTGATATCCGTGACCCCTCAGGAAATTAACCGATATGTTTAAAAACCATTTTTAGTAGTTCTGATTGTGTAAAAGGTTTGGTTAAATAACCTGAAGATCTGACCATTTTTGCCTTGGCTCTATCGATAAATCCTGTTCTGCCTGTTACCATCACAATCGGTGTATCCTTAAATTGTGAATGTCTCCGCAGTAAAGAACATAGCTCGTAGCCATCTAAATTGGGCATTTCTACGTCTAGTAGAATTAAATCTGGTTTACTTCGCAGTATTTGCATTAAAGCTTTTACTGGATCGTTAATTAGCACAACAGAAAATGTTTCTTCATCCAAAAAGTGTTTGATGGAATTTAGCACAGTCTGGCTATCATCAATACAGGCAATTGTATACAGCCCTTTAGTAACACGTTTTTGGACAAATGTATTCTTTTTTTCTTCCGGACGTGCAAAATTGTTTTGATTAGATAATTGTTGCCCAAACTGAATTGGAGACTGTGGTTGCGCTGGTGGCATCTGTGTTCCTGGCATCATTGAGGAACCACCAGCCGCAGGAGGTAGGGGTGACTGTGATTGAATATTTTGCCGATTTCTAATCTGCTTTTGGCAGTGTTCGACTATTAACCGTAAATCCAAGCTACAAAACTTCGGCAATCCATCTAAGGTAGCTTCTGAGTTGAATTCGTAACTACCTTCTTTGAGGGCTAAAAACGGTTCCAGCACATCTTTAGCTAAATCCTCGATCAAGGTTCCAGCTTGCCTAGCAGTCAGATAATCTTGATCGACCAACCAGCAGATTGCTTGATAGTCTGAGTGGGAAATCGATTGATTTTCACTCATTGCTTCAAACATCAACCGCATCTGTACCCGAGTGGCACTGTTGAGGGTAGGAATTTGCTGACTCAACCGCCGCAAGTGATTATCTAGCCTTTCAAAAACTTGATCTGAATGAGAGGCGTAAGTAAGTTTACCGTCTGTTAAATATATCGACCAGGATATTGTTTCCGTATATACTCTTAAGCATCCTGTAGCATGGCGGCTGGTTAGCTGCGCCAACAGCGATAGCGGATGTAGTTTCTGGAACAACCTGTAGCTACCTATAGGAGTTGTGCTCATTTTGCTTTTACTTCAGCTAAATTCAATACGTGTCAGCTAAACTTGTACATAGTTTTTCTAAGATACCAATTTAGCTATAAAATATTGGTGCTTTGTAGCATAACATACTAAAATACCGATACCCTTTTCTGGGTAAACTTAACTGTAGCTTTGTTTTCCGATTATAAAGCCTCAACCAATTGTGAATTTATTGTTAATTTACTTACTTATACTGAGATTATCAGACATCTCTGGATAATAAGTAAATAAAATTTAAAGAGTGGATGAAGTCATTGAAACCCAAGTAACCTTTGTGGAGATTTTCAAGGTAATAATACCCTTGGGCTACCAATATTTACCAATATTTTTAAGTATTTCCACGACTGAAAAAGCAATCTCAAAACTCAGTTTATTATTAACTAAATCATCAGTAAGTTAATTTTAAAGTAATATAAATTACTTGGATTGTTTAGTTGTTAATGTGGAACACAATATCTCTGCCAAAATCATTAAAGGGGTCAAACCCCTCACCCCTGAATTTATCTAAGTATATTTAGGGTCAAAAGTAATAATTATAGACGCGCTTTTTACAGAAATTAGCAAGAAAAATTTCCGCTTGAAAGGTAGAGGGTAAAACAGTCGCTAACTTGAGCATTGAGTATTAGTAGTCTGCCAACCCAAAAATGTTAGGTGGAGGTTGGGGAAAGGTTAAAGGGAAAAGGGTAAGGGACAAAAACCTTTCCCCTTTACCCCGCCAAGGCAACTTGGCGTACTATTCGTCAGCTAATTGCCCTTCGTTTCTCTAAACCGATTCGCCCATAGCCAGTAAATTATTTTTGACTGAGTGTAACTTCAGCGTTCATTAGCTGATTCTTCCCCAACCCCATCCTATTGCTTCCAGATAGAATGAACATCTTGAAGTCATGATTCAGGGTTTTCGATACTAAAAAAATTGACGCTTGCTCCTTTATTCTAGGGGATTCATCAAGCGCCTATCGTTTTAGTAATTGCATCACCACATAAATACCTAATAGTCGTCATATTCACCACTTATTAGGTAGAGGATGATTTTGATTTAAAATGCGGATGAAAGGACTTGAACCTTCACTCCTCTCGGAACTAGAACCTAAATCTAGCGCGTCTGCCAATTCCGCCACATCCGCATTAGTAAAACATCATAGCACAACAATTTTTCTATGGGAATAGCTAGCAGCAGAAAAAGGGATGAACAGAAAATTTTAATTTTCTTAACATATCGTAAGTTACCTTAATAATTTTTAACCTAGCTTCTTGCAGTCCCTTGGCGGTGCGTTATGCCTTGCCTGATAACGCACCTGCAAAATAAATTGCTTTTTTGATTACTAAGTCATTGATACGCGAGGTAAACGATGCTTAAACCCGCAAAGAATTTCCCAAGAAATAGTATCTAATTTCTTTGCCCAATCGTTAGCCGAGATTTTTTCTTTACTCTGTTGCCCTAATAATGTAACTACTTCTCCCTCTTGGATATCAGGGATGCTACTCACATCAACCATTAACTGATCCATTGTAATTGTGCCAATTTGGGGTATGCGCTGACCACGAATTAACACTTGCATATTGTTGGAAAGATGACGCGGTACACCATCAGCGTAACCAATACCCACAACTGCAATCCGGAGTTCGTGAGGGGCAATAAATTGATGTCCGTAGCTAACACCAGTCCCAGCACTAATAGTTTTCACTTGGGTGACACGTGCCTTGACTTGCAAAACTGGCTGGAGGTTGATGGTATTTTGTAAATGCTCAGAGGGGTAAAGTCCGTAAACCGCTAAACCAACACGCACAATATTGTAGTGCAAGCTGGAATCTGCAAGAGTGGCGGCGGAATTAGCCAAGTGCAAACAAGGTGGTTCAATTCCCATAGCTTTGATTTGAGCGATCGCTTCCTCAAATCTTCTATGCTGTTCTTTCATGATCGTAGTGTCTGGATCATCTGCTGTTGCTAGGTGAGAATAAATGCTAGCAATGCTCAGATGGGGTAAACTTTTTACCAACTGCACAAACTCACCCGTTTGTTGCCAATTAGTCCCTAACCGAGACATACCCGTATCTAATTTGATATGTACGGGTAAAGGAGAACTATGTTGTATTGCTTCTAGGGTGTTAGAAAATACCAAAGCTTGCTTAGGGCTGCACAATGTGGGTTGAAGTTTCCACTGGGCGATCGCCTGAATTTGTTCGGGAGTTTGGATAGCACCTAATATTAATATGGGAGCTTTAATACCTGCTTCTCTTAGTTGAATCCCCTCGGGAACTGTAGCGACTCCCAACCAACTAGCACCTGATTCTAATGCTGTTTTGGCAACACTAACTGCACCATGTCCATAAGCATCAGCTTTGACAACTGCCATTAGTTGAGTCTGTGAAGATAGTAAGCTGACTAATTGCCGGACATTTTGCGATAACGCTGCTAAATCAATTTCTACCCAAGCACGTTGGCACAACCAAGCATAGGTATCACATCCCGTCCCAGAGGCTACTGGGGTAACTTGTTTGCTACTTAACATATTTACTTACTCCTATCACACCATACAAGGCTTCTAGATAACCTAGATAATCTATGTATTCAACTTTGGGCAGATGAATCAGATTAATCAGGCAGTTTACCCTTGATTATGGAATTGTCACAAGACCGCTCAATGGTAAATTTGTGTGCCTTGTGTAGTAATTTTTGGCAAAATTCATTTTGTAGACCAAAGATAATGGTTTACAAAAATGCAACTTCGTTACTAGCTATCGGTTATCAGTAATTTTTGCTACTTAACTTCAGTCAGCATTGCTCTGGCTATTCTCATATCTCCACACTCAGCTAACCCGAGATAGCTGACTATTGTAGGGTTATGTTAATTGATGTTTATATATGAACATTTATCGGCTATAACTGGCAATTAAGGCGAAAGTATAATTTATTCTCATCACCCAACTACTATAGATCTGTGTTAATATATGTAAAACTAATACCTTGAGCGCTTATCAATGGGTAAGGTTTTAGTCCTCAATGCCTCTTACGAACCGCTCAATATTACAAGTTGGCGACGAGCTGCGGTTTTGTTAATTAAGGGCAAGGCAGAACGCATTGAACATAACGGTAAATTCCTGTACTCGGATTTTCCATTGCCAACAGTAATCCGGTTGCGTCATTATGTGCGCGTTCCCTATAAAGAAATTCCTCTGACTCGAAGAAATATCTTGCACCGCGATGGTCATACTTGCCAATATTGCGGTTACACAGGGGACGAGCTAACTCTGGATCATGTTCTCCCGCGATCGCGTGGCGGTGGAGATAGTTGGGAGAACATTGTTACAGCTTGTGTGCGTTGTAATGTCAAAAAAGGCAGTCGCACGCCTCATGAAGCCCATATGCTTTTACGTCATCCTCCCCGCCAACCATACAGCAGCCTCTACTTTGAGGTGAGCAAGCATTTAAAGAGTGGATTGCACCAAGAGTGGCAAAAATATGTGATAGGTCTTTGAGCTTCAGAATTTAAATTATCACGATTTAGGACTATAACCTAGGAATGCTCTTGTGTCATCTTACCTAGGGTATACCTTAATGTGTCTCAGAGCAGAGAGTTATGGTGTTGTCATCGGCTCAACATATTACTCTTGTTGAGTTTTGCCTGCGCTCAAATATTTTTGGGTATCGGCAAGCGCCTTATTCTACCTTATGGCCTTCATAAACTGCAAGACGGCGAGGGAAGTTAGCAGAATTATGAAAGTCAATCGGAAAAAGGCATTTTTCGTTAACAATAAAAATAAGGGATAAAACCAGGAGCTTGAGAATTATCCCATCACTCAATACCAGCGCCAAAGTAGGTAAAAACTGTAACCAAGCAAATACCAATTCCCAAAATGTACAAAAGCACTAAAAATATATGATTGGCGGAGTTATTGGGTAAAAAAGCTGCATACCGACAAGTCTAGACATCCATCAGTTTGGTGCTTTTCAAGGTCAGCTATGAGCCCAGTGATAAATATCAAAAGTTCTGTTTATTTCTCTTTAAAAGAGAAAAATAAAGAAGATGAAAAAAAATATATTATCTTGATAATGTTTTTTAAAATACTCAGTAAGATGTTTGCCAGAGGCTATTCATTTTGGCTAGTAGAACTTGGTAGACACTGACTGTTTGTTTTGATAAAAAATAGACCGAGATATATAGTGCTATGCCTCTATATTTTTGCGAAGATCATTATGTGTGGCGAAATCAGTGAACATCTGATTGTAGTATTTTCCAACGAATTCATGGAGCCTCACGCTTACAACAACATTCCCTATGCAATCGAATTCTTCCTTGATGCAGTTTGATAGTTTATCATTGACCACAGAGCCGAACCAAGAGGATGCTGAAATAGACCCAGTACCTGTTGAGGTGCCATTTGCTAAAACCTCCCTACCACCATCGGCAAGTGACGGAGGTATTTATCTAATTCAGCGTAATAATTCTCTGGTGTCTCAAAAGTCAGAGGAACTGCAAAAAACCCTATTAGCGCACCGACACGAGCGTCAGCTGATCATCTTACAAGACTTTCCTGACCCTGATGCCCTCTCTTGTGCGTGGGCATACCAGTTAATCGCCCAGCAGTACGATATCAAGTGTGAAATTATTTATGCTGGGACTTTAAGCCACCAAGAGAACATTGCCCTAGTCAAGCTCACAAATCTCCCCGCTCAACGTTGGACGTTGCAAAACCTCAAAAGTAAAGACTTGTCATCCTACCAAGGTTTTATCTTAATTGATAACCAAGGCACCACAAGTCAACTCTTGTCAGCAGTGCAGCAAGCAGGAATACCGCTAGTTGCAGTTATTGACCATCACAGCGTACAGGCGGATCTCAAACCAGAATTTATCGATGTCCGTCCTTATGTACGAGCAACAGCAACAATTTTCACCCAGTACCTACAATCAGGATTACTGACCTTAGATAGCAGCATCAATCAGCACGTTAAATGTGCCACAGCCTTGATGCATGGCTTGCGATCGGATACAAATCGACTGATGCAAGCACAAGAAGAGGATTTTATGGCTGCTGCATATCTGAGTCGATTTTATGATGCCCAGTTGCTAAACGCCATTTTACAGGCGAATCGTTCCAAGCGGGTAATGGATGTAATTGAGCGAGCGCTCAAAAACCGCATCGTACAAAATAACTTTTCCATCGCTGGTGTTGGTTATTTACGTTATGATGACCGCGATGCTATCCCCCAAGCAGCAGATTTTCTCGTGACGGAAGAAAACGTTCATACTGCTGTAGTTTACGGTATTGTCCACGATGAAGATGATGAATTAGAAGTAGTTATTGGTTCTTTGAGAACCACTAAACTTACTCTCGACCCTGATGAATTCATCAAAGAAGCGTTTGGACAAGATAGTAATGGGCGCTTTTTTGGTGGTGGACGAACAGGTGCAGGCGGCTTTGAAATTCCTATGGGATTTTTATCTGGCGGTAACGAAAATTCCGCTTACGCAAAAATGAAATGGGAAGTTTTCGACACTCAAATCAAGCAGAAATTGCTGAAATTAGTTAATCCGAAAGATAACCCAATTCAATCAGAGTAAGCCTGGAGATAAAGTTTAACTAGTAGATAGGTAATGCCGATTAAATTAGGCTAAAAGATGATTATTCATCTTTAATTACATTTAAACTTGAGCCAAGGAATTTTTATTTCTTGGCATTTTATCTAGTTGTAGTTTCTTAAATATTAAGGAAATTGGTATTTGCAAAGTCTTAAATTTTAATTAACAGTAGGGTGGAATCTCACTTAACTTTAGCGAGTTTTATATCCCCGATTTTTCCAAAAAGTCGGGGATATGGACAGCAACTTTTGCTTAAGTAAGTGCTATTTAACAGTAGTGTGGGTACCAGCTATCATCTCGTTTACAAACAAGGATATAGCAGTGACTACATCATAAAATACAAGAAACTTCCTTTGGTTTATTCATCAACCCGTTTTATAGCTGCTCAATTAACCAATAAATAACAAACTCTATAGATATAAATTTTGTATAAACAACATCAGCAAATATGGAATTATATTTGATTCGTCATGGGATAGCCGAAGAGAGGACTGCTGATATTCAAGATGAAGAGCGAGTTCTTACTAAAGAAGGAAGACAAAAAACAGCAAAAGTTGCAAAAAGTCTAGTAAAGTTGGGTTTGCACTTTGATTTAATTGTTACCAGCCCCTTAGCTAGGGCGCGACAAACAGCAGAGATTTTGAGTGCAGCCGGATTAAGTTCTCAGATAGAAGAATCTCATCACCTGACACCTGATGGTAATATCGATAATTGGGTGAAACAGTGGTTAGAGCCTAGTAATTATGCCCCAAATGCCCGACTTGCCGTAGTAGGACACGAACCTTGTTTGAGCCAATGGGCAGAAATTCTTCTTTGGGGGGAAGTCAAAGCAGGTTTAGTCTTGAAAAAAGCAGGTATGATCGGGATAAAACTACCAGAAATAGGCTCTCCCCTGGGTCGTAGTCAGATGTTTTGGTTGACACCACCCAAGTACTTGCTTTAACGGTTTTTCACAGTTATGAAAGGACTTAGATTATAACTGTAAACTGTTCTTGCAATAACGATTTCTGGTAAGTTAGCCTGAGCAAATCTTTCACAAAGCAGATGGTGTTGCCATGTCGGTGTGCGAATATAAGCCCGGGTTGGAAGGCATTCCTGCTGCCCAATCCAGTATCAGCTATGTTGACGGGCAAAAGGGAATACTAGAATATCGTGGCATCCGGATTGAGGAGTTAGCAGCAAAAAGTACATTTTTGGAAACTGCTTATCTTCTAATTTGGGGTGAATTGCCAAGTAAAGAAGAACTAGCAGCATTTGAAGAGGAAGTTCGTCTCCACAGACGAATCAAATATCGCATCCGAGACATGATGAAATGCTTTCCTGAAAGCGGACACCCTATGGATGCTTTACAAGCCTCAGCTGCTGCATTAGGCCTGTTCTATTCTCTTCGGGATTTACATAATCCCGCCTACATTCGAGATTCTGTGGTGCGCTTAATCGCTACTATTCCCACAATGGTAGCGGCGTTCCAGTTGATGCGGAAAGGAAATGACCCCGTGCGCCCACGGGATGACTTGGACTACTCCGCTAACTTTCTGTATATGCTCAACGAGAAAGAACCCGATCCGTTGGCAGCGAAAATTTTTGATATTTGCTTGATACTTCATGTCGAGCATACGATGAATGCTTCTACCTTTAGCGCTAGGGTGACGGCTTCTACCCTCACAGATCCCTATGCCGTGGTTGCAAGTGCGGTGGGAACCTTAGGCGGCCCCTTGCATGGCGGCGCAAATGAAGAAGTTATTCAAATGCTAGAAGAAATTGGCTCTGTAGCTAATGTTCGTCCCTACGTTGAAGATCTCATGCAGCGCAAAGCGAAAATCATGGGCTTTGGGCATCGCGTGTATAAGGTGAAAGACCCCAGAGCCACGATTTTGCAAAACTTGGCAGAGCAACTGTTTTCCAAATTTGGCGAAGACAAGTACTATGAAATCGCCCAAGAGATGGAACGGGTAGTAGCCGAAAAATTAGGTCACAAAGGGATTTATCCTAACGTTGACTTTTACTCAGGATTGGTGTATAGAAAAATGGGCATTCCCACCGACTTATTTACACCAATTTTTGCGATCGCCCGTGTTGCTGGTTGGCTAGCTCATTGGAAAGAACAGCTAGAAGAAAACCGGATTTTCCGTCCCACTCAGGTTTACAATGGTCTGCATGAAGCTCCTTATATCCCCATTGACCAGCGCTAATTAACTGTCAAAATTCCTGGTCTTTGGTACTGTTTGGTAGATAGGTAACGTAAAAAAGCGCTATGGCAGGGGAAATAATTTTCAAGTAACTCCGCTTGAGCGTTGGCGATCGCTTTTTTGTAGAAGCAGCGGCAGCCAGAGGCGATGGTAGGGCTGATACAAGCTTTACTAGTAGTCCACCAAAGCCACTCTGCTATTTCTCTTTTTTCCCGCTTTCTTGACAATCTTTGTTCCCTATCTGGCTGAAGCCTTAGCTACGACATTAGCAACCAAAGCAAAGCCCACTAACCTGTCTAGGCGATTTATTTCTGTACCTTCACAGTTGGGTTGGTGGAGTACTAGTAATCCCAGCCCCCATTTCTGGCAAATTATCAAACTTGTAGAAAGCGAAAACCGTTGCCACAATGGAGGCGGAAACATTTGTGCTGAATTTAGAGGCAGTATGTGCCCATATTGCTGTGCAACGCTTCTCTCCTAAGTTTTGATTTTAGCTAAGTAAATGGGGGTTTGTGATTTGTAAATCCCAATCCCAACCATAAGTAGATCTTGATATCTAGGTTGGGAGGGCTAAAACCATCCAACGATATACTAAACATGGGAATTGGCAAATCATCATCAATTAAATGTAATCATCCAAGGATCAAGGATGAAGGTTGAAGGCTGAAATTTTCTTATTCATACTTCATACTTCACATTTCAGTTGACTTAAAGAGCGGAAACATGAATTCAGGAATTGACCTCCAAGGAACTTTTATTAAATCCCTCACGGATTTAGGATTACCACCAGACGCAGCCAAAGCGATTTGGATGCCTCTGCCGATGATACTGATGCTAATTGGGGCAACAGTGGGAGTATTAGTAGCTACATGGCTAGAGCGGAAAATTTCCGCCGCAGCTCAACAGCGGATTGGCCCGGAATACATGGGGCCTTTTGGTTTGCTGGTACCAGTCGCAGATGGTTTGAAGCTCGTCTTTAAAGAAGATATAGTACCAGCCAAGTCCGACCCCTGGCTGTTTACTCTCGGCCCCATCATTGTTGTCATTCCAGTGTTTCTGTCGTTTCTGATTGTGCCCTTTGGACAGAACATTGTGATTACAAATGTTGGCATGGGGGTCTTTTTATGGATTGCCTTGTCTAGCATTCAGCCAATTGGCTTATTGATGGCTGGCTATGCATCCAATAACAAATACTCGCTCTTAGGGGGCTTAAGGGCCGCAGCGCAGTCAATTAGTTATGAAATTCCCCTGGCGCTGAGTGTGTTAGCGATCGCAATGATGTCTAACAGCCTCAGCACCGTTGATATTGTTAACCAACAATCTGGTTACGGCATTTTGGGTTGGAATATTTGGCGACAACCAGCAGGTTTCTTAATCTTTTGGATAGCCGCTCTAGCTGAGTGTGAACGCTTACCCTTTGACTTACCTGAAGCCGAAGAAGAACTAGTAGCAGGTTATCAAACAGAATATGCCGGTATGAAATTCGGTTTATTCTACCTGGGTTCCTACGTTAACTTAATCCTTTCTAGCTTACTTGTTGCTATTTTATACCTCGGTGGTTGGGATTTTCCCATTCCCATCAGTGCGATCGCTAATTGGCTAGGTGTTAGTGAACTCAATCCAGTATTGCAGGTTGTCACTGCATCTTTGGGTATCATTATGACCGTACTCAAAGCTTACTTACTAGTATTTGTAGCCATTTTGTTGCGCTGGACAGTACCCCGGGTACGGATTGACCAATTGTTAGATCTAGGATGGAAGTTCTTACTACCAGTTGGTTTGGTTAATCTGCTATTAACCGCCGCCCTGAAACTAGCTTTTCCCGTCGCCTTTGGAGGTTAGTCATCAGTCATTTGTCAACTTCCCAATGACAAAGCGCAAAGTCTGAGCGGAGGTTTTCTCCGATCAGAACTTTGTAAGAGATGACTGATGACTAATAAAGAACAACAGAGAGAGTAAAACACAATGCTAAAGTTCCTGAAGCAAGTTGGCGATTATGCCAAGGAAGCAGTACAAGCTGGTCGTTACATTGGTCAAGGGTTATCTGTAACCTTTGACCATATGCGTCGGCGGCCAATTACTGTACAGTACCCTTACGAAAAATTAATTCCTGGTGAACGTTTTCGCGGCAGAATTCACTTTGAGTTTGATAAATGTATCGCTTGTGAAGTTTGTGTGCGTGTTTGCCCTATCAACCTACCTGTAGTTGATTGGGAATTCGATAAAGCCAGCAAAAAGAAAAAGCTCAATCACTACAGTATTGACTTTGGAGTTTGTATCTTCTGCGGTAACTGTGTGGAATATTGCCCAACTAACTGTCTTTCCATGACGGAAGATTACGAGCTATCCACTTATGATCGCCATGAGTTGAACTATGATAACGTGGCCTTGGGACGCTTACCTTACAAGGTAACCAACGACCCAATGGTGACACCACTACGCGAATTAGTTTATCTGCCTAAGGGTGTCATGGAACCCCACGATCTACCTGCTGATGCTCCCCGTCCTGGTGCGCGTCCAGAAGACCTGGTAGAACAAACAGAAAAATAAATTGATTTAGTCATCTGTCCTTTGTCATTTGTCCTTTGCTAATGACTAATGGCTAATGACTAATGACTAATGACCAACGACAAGTGATTGAGGACAAAAAACAGTGAATCTAGCAGAAGGAGTACAGATTGTTTCCTTTGGCATACTGGCTGTAATGATGATTGGGGCAGCATTAGGTGTAGTGTTGTCTTCTAGTATCGTCTATTCAGCCTTTTTGCTGGGTGGGGTGTTCATCAGCATAGCTGGGCTGTATTTATTGCTCAATGGCGACTTTGTAGCAGCAGCACAAGTGCTGATTTATGTTGGTGCAGTTAACGTACTGATCTTGTTTGCGATCATGTTGGTTAACAAGCGGCAAGATTTTGCGCCTTATCCTAGTGCTGGACTACGAAAAATCTTTACAGGTGTAGTCAGCTTGGGATTGTTTGGGCTTTTAAGCACAATGATCTTGGCAACGCCTTGGGCTTACGCAACAAATCCTGTAACTGGCGAAAGTTCAATAGTTGTGATTGGCCAGCATTTCTTTACGGATTTTCTCCTACCTTTTGAATTAGCTTCCGTTTTGTTGTTGATGGCGATGGTGGGAGCAATTATTTTGGCGCGTCGCGAATACTTACCAGATGCAGACACTACCGAACAGGCACAAAGTGTTTTAACTTTGCCAGAACGTCCGAAAGAAATGGCAGCAATCGGTAGCATTCGCAATGACTCTGGCGATACTCCCGTATATCGTGGCAGTTCTCGCCGCGAATAAGGCAAAGCAACAACTAACAAACGATATCTCAATAAAAACTCCAAAGATTCATGCAACTCCAGTACTTTTTATTACTTGCAGCTGCTTTATTTTGTATAGGCATCTACGGTTTGATTACCAGCCGCAACGCTGTGCGGGTACTGATGTCAATCGAGTTGCTGCTAAATGCTGTTAATTTGAATTTAATGGCATTTTCCAACTTCTTGGACTCAACATTAATTAAAGGTCAAGTGTTCACCGTTTTTGTGATCACCGTGGCCGCAGCCGAGGCGGCGGTAGGTTTAGCGATCGTGCTTGCCATTTATCGCAACCGTGATACCGTCGATATGGAGCAGTTTAATCTCCTGAAGTGGTAATTTTGCGTGCAACTCAAGCAGGTAATCATTGCTTATAAGGCACGGGATGCCCAAAGTAAACGTTGGGCAGAAATCTGTGCTAAACAACTAGAAAATCGCCAGTGTCATGTGTTGATGGGGCCTAGCGGCCCAAAAGATAACCCTTATCCGGTGTTCTTAGCTTCCGCAGGTCAACCAATTGATTTGGCATTGGTACTTGGTGGTGATGGCACTGTATTAACAGGTGCCAGACATCTCGCTCCAGTTGGCATCCCCATTCTGGGAGTGAATGTGGGAGGTCATCTGGGGTTCTTAACTGAATCCGTTGAAGAATTTCAAGATACGGAAAAAGTTTGGGATCGACTCTTTGAGGATCGCTATGCTATCCAGCGGCGAATGATGTTGCAAGCGGCAGTTTTTGAGGGTTATGGCCCGAATTTAGAACCAGTCAGCGAACGCTATTTGGCTTTGAATGAATTCTGTGTCAAACCCGCTTCTGCCGATCGCATGATTACCTCAATTTTGGAAATGGAAATTGATGGTGAGGTAGTCGATCAATATGTTGGCGATGGGTTAATTATTTCTACTCCCACGGGTTCCACTGGTTACACCGTTTCCGCCAATGGCCCAATTATGCACGATGGTATGGAAGCGATTACCATCACTCCCATTTGCCCCATGAGCCTTTCTAGTCGTCCCCTCGTCTTACCCCCTGGTTCTGTGGTCAGCATTTGGCCTTTGGGGGATTATGATTTGAGTACTAAGCTGTGGACAGATGGGGTTTTAGCTACTTCAATTTGGCCAGGACACCGCGTTGATGTGCGGATGGCTGATTGTCGAGCTAAATTTATCATTTTGCGGGAGAACAATTCATATTATCAAACGTTGCGAGAGAAGTTACTTTGGGCAGGTACTAGGGTTCGCTACAGTAATAATCACCGCAATTGATTGTCTGATATCTGGACAATTACGCATCTACCAATTGCCAAAGTGATATCCTTCCCTGATTCTTGTCTATCTTCAGGGAAAGGAAACATGATGAAAATATAGTGCGTAGGCGTAGCCCATCGTAGACATCGCACTATTAGTCATCCTAACTATTGTGGAAAATTTGTCATTGACAAATGATAGATAATTCAATGGTTTTGATCAGACCTGTAAAAAATATACAAGCCCCCGGATAATTCCGAGGGTTTTTTGTCTCTCTGTGAGAATGTTATACCAAAGCTATGAATGCATAACATTTATTAAACATTTTGTATCTTATTGCCAGATTTTTTTAGCAATTCTGTTCATAATACAAACAACCTATCTCATACCATTTTGGATTTTAGATTTTAGATTTTGGATTGGGAATTACTATCTGTATTACAGTCTTACTAATCCATCTATCGCCTTCTTTTTTCAAATTGGTATCAAAACTCTATAATCTTTAAATTTCTCTTAACATCAGGAATAGTTTTTGATGTTTAATTGTTGATTTTTATCAGTAGGATATTTTTCAAATTTCCCGTAGGAAGACAGATGGAAATCTCTTGCCACAACATCTATCAGCCACTTAGTCCTCCTTCATTATTTCAAGATTTTCCAATTTTACAAAGCCAAAATTATCTTTTAAAACTTGCTTCAACAGAAGAAGAGTTAGAATCTATATTTCGTTTACGCTTTGAAGTTTTTAATCTTGAGTTAAATTTAGGTTTATCTAGTTCTAACTTGAGCCAAATGGATCGAGATAGGTTTGATAATGTTTGCCATCATTTGATGTTGATTTCTCAAGTTACTGGTAAAACTATAGGAACCTATCGGATGCAAACCTATACGATGGCTTCTAAAGGATTAGGTTTTGATGCTGCTGATATATTTAATCTTAATGCGATTCCCGAGTATGTGCTGCAAATGTCTGTGGAAGTTGGACGTGCTTGTATAGCTAAAGAATATCGCAATAGTCAATCACTTTTATTACTATGGCAAGGGCTAGCAAATTATCTAATTCTTAGTCGCTGTAAATATTTTTTTGGATGTGCATCGCTACTGACACAAAATCCTTGGCAAGCTGCTTGTGCTTATCATTATTTTCAGCGTCATAATTTAATGCATCCAAGCATTTTAGTATATCCAAATTTACAATACTCTCTAGAAATTAGTCCAAATTGTCCAGATTCTTGCAATGTTAACATTCCTAATATTTTGCAAGCATATTTAAGCATTGGTGCAAAAATATGTAGTCTTCCAGCTATTGATAGGCAGTTCAAAACTATCGATTTTTTAACTATATCAAGTATAGAAGAATTTATTAAAAGGCATTTGCCTAGTTAAGTAAATGGGTGCTTTATTTTAATTATGTAATATTAACCCAACAATTTATGTTGATTTAAATAAATAATTTGAATTAGAAGGTGCGTTGCGCTACGCGACAACACACCCTACATTTACGATGGGTTTAATGCAAAATATAAAATCCTAAATTTTTTGAACGATGACGATATCTAATGAATTATGGATAGCAAATCAAGATTTAGCTCAAGCTTGTTTAAATCATCCTTTTGTGCAAGGTATTGCTAAAGGTACTCTGGAGCAAGATAAATTTGCTTACTATGTAGGACAAGATGCTTTTTTCTTAGAAGCTTTTGCTCGTGCTTACAGTATCGCCGCCGCTAAAGCACCAGATTGGCAAGGATTTACGATATTTCATAGTCTAGCTGATGGTGTTTTGCAAGAATTGCGGCTACATGAGGGATATGCTGCTGAGTGGGGAGTAAATTTGCATTCTGTACAACCAGGAGCAGCCACCCGTCGGTATACTGACTTTTTATTAGCGACAGCTTGGGGTGGAGATGTGGGTTTAACAGCTGCGGCGATGTCTCCTTGTATGCGTTTGTATGCATTTTTAGGAGAACAGTTAGCTAAAGATGGCATTCCGGATCATCTTTATGCAAACTGGATTCGGACTTACAGTAGTACAGATTTTCAGCCATTAGCAGCACAATTAGAAAGTTTAGTTGATAGTTACGCCAGTGCTACAGCGTTGGTAAACTCTACTTACCGCTATGCTATGTTCTGTGAACGTGACTTTTTTCAAGCAGCGTGGGAAGGTTTGTGAATGGGTTAAGGGGGAAAGGGTAAGGGGAAAAGGTTAAGGGGGGAAGGGTAAGGGGGAAAGGTTAAGGGGGAAAGGTTAAGGGGAAAAGGGTAAAAAAATTTTATACCCTTTCACCTTTTACCTAAATTAATGCGATCGCTCTTATTATTGGGGCAAATATACACAAGACTGCTCAAGCTGTTTGCATCCCAATATCGAAGGTTGCGGCGTAACCTTGGCTGGTTTTGGTGAGGTTGAGTAGCAATTGCTGTCCACCATCGTTGAAAATCCCGTCTTGTGAGTTATTGAGTGTGCGCTGTCCTTTGCTGGCGTATGGGGGTTGTGTATATACGCGATCGCTCATGGCATCATCAAAATATAGTTGTGAGGTAAATTCGTAACTCTGGTTTGATGTCCCTTGTGTGCGTACTTTGAAGTGAATATGTACTGTTCTACCTTGATACCAACCCGGATAAATGGTTGTGAATTGGACAGTTCCGTTTGCGTCTGTTACTTGATATCCACGCAAAAACTTTTTACCAATGGTATTGAAGCGTGGATCTTCCACGTCTGAATAAACGCCTAGCGCGTCACAATGCCAAATATCTACAATCGCATTTGCTAAAGGCTGACATTGATTATTACTAACTTGAGAAACTCGCAGTGTCAGTTGTAGCGGTACACCTTCTTTTACTGAACCATCTGCGGGATCGGATCTGATGTCAGAACGGTTGAGTTTTTCATCTACAAAATATGGGCCTTCGGTCTGTTCTGGCCTAATTACACACCCAGGTAAACTTGATTGTGCTTGCACAGATTGAAACTTTCTGGGGAGACATCCTACCAGTATTGCAGTTCCAGCTACTCTGAATAAAGCTAGTGTTTGTCTGCGGTTCAAAATCCAATTTAGTTGCTGATTGTTGTTGTTCACAGTCTTGTTGTCAGAGATATTACTATAAATTTCTCTGGTAATTTTGTAAGGCGGGTAAAATTCCCACCCCACAATATTTTTAGCTTCTGAATATCTCAATTATCTATTTTTTTCAGGGCGATCGCCTGGAGGATTGGCGGGAACTCCCAATGCATCCTTTAATTGTTGTTCTGTCACACCTAACTTAGTAGCCGCCGCTTTAAAATCTGGTCGAGGTGGACGCTGCTGATTTCCGCCTTCGCCGGGAGTGGGGGGATTGGCGGGAACTCCTAACGCATCTTTTAATTGTTGTTCTGTGACACCTAACTTAGTAGCCGCTGCTTTAAAATCAGGCCGAGGTGGATGCTGATGATTACCGCCTTCACCTGGAGGATTAGCGGGAACTCCTAACGCATCTTTTAATTTTTGTTCTGTAATACCTAACTTAGCCGCGGCCGCTTTAAAATCTGGTCGAGGTGGGCGTTGCTGATTGCGATCGCCTGGAGTGGGAGGATTAGCAGGAACACCTAAAGCATCCTTTAGTTGTTGTTCTGTGATACCTAACTTAGTAGCCGCTGCTGCGAAATCAGGATGAGGTGGTCTTCTTTGCCCGTCCTGGGGTTCGTTGGGTGGTTGTGAATTCTGAGCAATGTGCTGAAATTTATTAGCAGCATCTACTTGCTGAAGTGAGATTAAACCAACTGTACCCAACAAAACAGGAATCGCTGTAATTATTAATGTTCTACGAAATTTCATGATCTTTCCTCAATAGATAGTTTGTTTATATTTCTGATTAAGCCAACCCAAAATTACAATTCGCCCTCATGATCAATTACAGTTTTGTAATTTAAGTGGATTGGCTGAACAAAATTACCAGTGTTGTGATTAACGGTAATTGGGTTTTACCTGAATTTCTTCTAAACCCAAATTATTGGCTTGGGGATTTTGACGATTTTGGTGTTGCTGGGGGCGTTGAGGAGAACGCTTTTTCTGTTGAGGACGGGGTTTTTGATGCCTAGCTTGTGGTTTTTTATTAGGTTGTTGCTGTTCAATAAGTGGTCTATCGGTTTGTTGGGCTATTTGTTCATGCTGATGGGATGGTGCTTCAGCTTTGGCTTGACTAGGTGCAAATGCAAATGAACCAATTACAAAAGGAATCGTGGCTACGGCTAACATTTGACGAATTTTCATAACAATCAACCTTTTGAAGTAGTGGAGTGGTGTTGATATTTATGATTTAGCCACCCCAAAATTACAAACCACATAGTTTCTGAATTACAGTTTTGTAATTTGAGCTACAGGGTAATCAATTTAAAATGGAGCCATCAGTAAAGTAATGAATGCTTGTACTTGTGAATGTTCTGTTTGTCGAAGATGAAGCAAAAATTGCTAACTTCGTCCGAGATGGATTGAAGGAGCAGGGATTTGTCGTAGACTATTGCGACAACGGTGATGAAGGATATCTCAAGGCTTTAGATAACGAATACGATGCCCTAATTCTCGATATTATGGTGCCGGGGAAGGATGGGCTATCGATTCTCAAACAATTGCGGCAGAAAGGGCGGAATACGCCTGTAATCTTATTAACAGCTCGGAATGAACTAGACGATCGCCTAGAAGGTTTAAACTTAGGGGCTGATGATTACATAGCCAAACCGTTTTTTGTGGAAGAGTTAGCAGCCAGAATTCATGCAGTAGTGCGCCGGAGTTTAGGCGATCGCCAAAATCTACTTTCTGTCGGCCCCATCAAGCTGGATCGGATTACGCGAGAAGTTACTTGTGATGGACAGGTAGTCGAACTTACTACCCGCGAATTTAATCTTGTAGAATACCTGATGCGTTCTCCAGGGCGAGTCTTTACCCGCACGCAAATTTTAGAACATGTGTGGGGTTATGATTTCAACCCCAACACCAATGTCGTTGATGTCTGTATTCAACGCATCCGCAAAAAGATTGACTCAATAACTGGCTTAACTTGGATTGAAAGCGTGCGTGGAGTTGGGTATCGGTTTCGGAATTCTTGAGGTTGGGGAATGGGGAATGGGGATTGGGGACTGGGTAATTGGAGTCCAAGAGTTAAATTTCAGGCTCAAAGGCGCAACTTCCAGGCTCAAAGGCGCAACTTCCAGGCTCAAAGGCGCAACTTCCAGGCTTAAAGCCGCAACATCCAGCCTCAGAACCTCAACATCCAGCCTCAGAACCTCAACATCCAGCCTCAGAACCTCAACATTCAGCCTCAGAACCTCAACATTCAGCCTCAGAACCTCAACATTCAGCCTCAGAACCTCAACATTCAGCCTCAGAACCTCAACATTCAGCCTCAGAACCTCAACGTTCAGCCTCAAAGCCTCAACATCCGAGTTCAAACCTTCAAATAACACCTTACGTTTATAACTTGACATACTCCCCAGCCTGAAGGCATGGGGATTCTAGCTTCAGACAGCGATTGCTGGCGTAGCCAGTCTGACATCACCTAAGCCAACAGTCGATGCCCCGACTGCACAAATATTGCGACTAGCGTTTTCGTCTCTTCCATTAACTGACTGACAGGAAGGACAACGCCACTCTCTAACTGACAAATCAAGACTTTCTAGAATATGTTTACAATTAGAGCATGTCTTGCTACTTGGATACCACTGGTCGATAAAGACAACCAGTTTATTCTTCTTCTTGGCAACCCATTCTAGGATTTGCAGAAACTCACCAAACGCTAAGTCTGATATTTGCCTGCCCCAAAGACGTTGCATTCCTTTGAGATTTAAAGTCTCAAAACAGAGAATATCGAACCTATCTGTTAGCTCATGAGCTAATTTCCAGAACCAATCACGCCGACGGTTGGAAATATCTTCATGCTTGCGTACTAAATTCTTTCTGGCTCGTTCTCTGTTAGATGAGCCTTTTAGCTTTTTGGAATGCCGCGAACTTGCTTTTTTAATGGCGCTTAGGGATTGCTTGAAAAATTGGGGCGATTCAATTTTAGTGCCGTCTGAGCAAGTGAGGAATGTCTTTAACCCAAAATCAAAGCCAGCGATTTTACCCGTCTTAACTTCAACTTCTGAGCTACCCTCATCAACAACCAAAACCATAAATAACTCACCTAACGGGGTGCGTTTAATAGTTAGGGTTTTGACTGTTCCCTCAATTTCTCTGGACTTCCAAAACTGGTAAACTCGACTACCAATTTTTACCCTATTTCCACCCAAAAACTTATAACCTGCCTGCTTAAGGGTGAACGATTTGTATTTCTTGACCTTCTTAAATCCTGGTGGTCTTACTCCTTTGTTATTGTGTTTGAAAAACAATTGGTAAGCTTTCTCAATGCGTTGACAAATATCTTGTGCTGCTTGAGAACCTACTGATTGCCAAAAAGAATTACGCTTTCTTAATTTGGCGATATGAGCCTGAAGTTTTGCACAGTTTAAATGCTTGCCAAACATCCGGTAATACCTTTTATGTAGAGCAATGCAATGGTTATAAATCACTCCAGCAGCGTTGATTGTGCGCTTGAGGTGTCTATTCCTTTTGTGTTCGTACAATTTAAACTTCAGTGTTTTCATGCTAGTATTATACCATAAAACGACGGCAATATGACGGCATGAAGAAATTAACAGTTCGATGCTCTAATGAAGAGTATGAAACGCTTTTGAAATACTGCGAAGAAACAGATCGCACTCAAAATGACGTACTTAGAGAGATGATCCGGAAGTTGAAGAAAAGCCGTGCTAGAAGCACGGGGCTTTAGACCCAATTTTTTGGTAAATTGTCTCAATCCCCATTCCCCATTCCCCATTCCCCATTCCCTAGTCCCCAATCCCCAACCGTGAAACTCCACTCCTTCCGTCTCCGAATCGCTTTGTTATTTGCCATGCTAGCTGGTGGTGCGCTGGCGGGGTTTGGTAGTATTTCTTGGTGGCTGATTCATGAGGCTAAGGTTAGCCGACTAGATGCAAAGTTAGAAGCTTTATTGAGTCGCCCTCAGCCGCCCAGAGAAGATATTTTGCAGTCTTATTTGCCAGCATTTGAAAAATCATTACCACAGGAGTTGGGGACAGGTAAAGAAACGCCAATCGCCCTATTGGTGAGAGATAGAGATGGTCAAACGCTTTATCGATCTGAGCTATGGTCTGCTGATTTTAATTTAAATGGTTTGTGGCCTGCACAACCCAAGTTTTTACCATCTCAGTTTCCCCGCCGCGATCGCCAAAGACCACCCAATACTTCAGGAACATCGCAACCACCTCCAGACAGACCACGATTTCCTCCTGAACGTCCACCTAATATCCCACCTCCGCGATTAATCACTCAACGGACGAAAACAGGAACTTGGCGCATCGGTGCGATCGCTTTTCATGAATCCCAAATTGCGATCGCTGTCAGTTTGCAAGGTATTGATCGGGAGATGGCGATTATCCGTGATGTTTTCCTGATTTCTATACCCGTTGTCCTGTTAATTATTACTACTAGTGCTTGGTTGCTGTCTTACGGGGCTTTGCGCCCCATCCGGGAGTTAGTTGTTGCTATCCGCCAAGTCACGGTGAAAGGATTGGATCAAAGAGTGCCAATCGCTGCTACAGATACGGAATTTGTAGAATTAATTCAGGTGTTTAACCAGATGTTAGAACGCCTGGAACGCAGTTTTAAACAGGCTTCTCGCTTCAGTGGAGATGCAGCCCACGAACTGAAAACACCGATAGCAATTTTACAAGGTGAACTAGAGCGAACTTTGCAAAAAGCAGAACCAGGTTCAGAGTTACAACAAAATCTCAGCAATCTTTTAGATGAAGTATCTCGCCTCAGTGGCATTGTTCGCAAGCTGTTGTTGCTGTCTTTAGCTGATGCCGGCAAAATGAATTTACATCAAGTGGAAGTAAATTTGTCCGAGATATTAGCCGAGATAGTAGAGGATATGGAATTGCTAGCACCTCATTTAGCAGTGATAGCAGAGATTACTCCCGGATTAAAGGTAAAAGGCGATCGCGATTTACTAACTCAGGTATTACAAAATTTATTCAGCAATGCCATTAAATATAATCTTCCAGAAGGTTGGATGCGAATTAACGCTAGGCAGCAAGGAAAGACAGTATTAGTTACTATTAGCAATTCATCTCAAGAAATTCCCACAAGCGATCGCGATCGCATTTTTGACCGCTTCTATCGTGGAGATCCAGCCCGAACTAGAAAGGTAGAGGGAACAGGTCTAGGACTTAGCCTCTCAAGAGAAATAGCTATTGCTCACAATGGTAAACTTACCCTTGACCCTACGCTGTCAAATCAAACATCTTTTACTTTAAGCTTACCGATGAAAAAGTAATTTGTAGTTGGTAATGGGTAATTGGTAATTGGTAATTGGTAATTGGTAATTGATAGTAAATGTATGGTTAGTAGTGGTTATCATCAAGAAATGTAAAACAAATATCTGGCAATGCCCACACTTTTAGGTTGAAGACCAACGAGTCTTTCCCTTTACCCTTTAATCAAGGGTTATTTGCCATAATCTCCTAAAAATAGGATGCTAAAAAGACGAAATTCTTAGGAATTGTTAGCAGAATTCGGTTTATCTTTAAATTAAAAGACGAATTTCTCCCTATGAAAAATTAGCTATGGCAAGCAGTGAAGCCTTTGATTCTCCGACAAACTCCGTAGCTGTGCCAAGGGTCAATCTGCTGACCATGTTTAGGCTAGGCTTGTTTCAAATGGGGTTGAGCATGATGTCCATCCTGACTCTGGGGGTGCTGAACAGAGTCATGATTCAGGAAATTGCGATTCCAGCAACCCTAGTGTCGTTAGTGCTAGCACTCCCAGCTTTCGTTTCGCCTTCGCGTATTTGGTTTGGTCAGATATCAGATGCTAAACCCATGTGGGGCTATCATCGTACAGCTTATGTTTGGGTGGGAGCAGCAATATTTGCGATCGCCTCATTTTTATCTGTGCAGGTAATGTGGCAGGTGGATTTTGCTGCCGAAGCTGCTGGCGGTTGGGTATGGACAACTCAAACTATGGGCTGGACGGCACTGCTGTGCTTGGTTTTTGCTGTCTATGGGTTAGCAATTTGTGCTAGTGGTACGGCTTTTGCTGCTTTGTTGGTGGATATCTCGGAAGAAGATAACCGTTCCAAAGTAGTTGGCGTTGTCTGGTCGATGCTGATGGTGGGAATTATTGTTGGCGCAATTATTAGTTCCAGTTTACTGAAGCAATTAACACCAGGAGCCAGCATAGCGACTTTACAAGCAGCCGTCAACAAGCTGTTTATGCTTGTGCCAGCTATTGTATTTTGTTTTGCGATCGCAGCGACATTAGGTGTAGAGAAAAAGTATTCACTCTATTCCAGACGTTCCCAAGTAGTCAATCGCGAAGATAGCATCAGCTTACGTAACGCATGGGGAATTTTAACAGCTAGTCGGCAAACAGGCTTGTTTTTCACCTTTTTATTAGTGATGACTATCAGCTTGTTTATGCAAGATCCGATTGTGGAACCTTATGCAGGGCAAGTTTTTAATATGCCTTTAGCGGAAAGTACCAAGCTAAACGTGTTCTATGGCACGGGTATCCTCATTTCCTACGGCGTAACGGGCTTTGTAATTGTGCCGCGTTTGGGCAAGCGTAGGACTGCCAAATTGGGCTGCATATTGGTAGCTTGTGCTTCGCTATTGTTAGGCTTCTCCGGCTTCTCAGCGAATCCAGCTTTCTTGAAATTCGGTTTAGTTTTGTTCGGTTTAGCCACTGGTTTTGTCACCACAGCAGCAATTAGCTTAATGCTAGATTTGACAGCTGCCGAAGCCGCAGGTACATTTATTGGCGCATGGGGACTAGCACAGTCAATTTCTCGAGGGATTGCTGTAGTAATTGGTGGTACGGTCTTAGATATAGGACGTAATTTACTACCCAGCTTAGAACTAGCCTATGGACTAGTATTCGTCTTAGAAGCCATAGGAATGTTGGTATCAATTTGGTTTCTCAATCGCGTCAACGTTGCAGAATTTCAAACCAGCACTAAAAAAGCGATCGCTTCTGTATTAGAAAGTGATTTAGATTAAGTGGGCATGGGGCATAGGGCATAGGGCATTGGTAATGAGTAATGAGTAATGAGTAATGAGTAATTTTCTTCATCCCTCAATCCCCAATCCCCAATCCCCAGTCCCCATTACCCCTTATCCCCAGAGGGGGCCCCGAGTTCCCCATTCCCCAATGCTTGGCTGAAAGCCTGGTTTGCGCGAGAATGTATCAATGAATGATTTTTGGAATACTATTCTTGATTTTGCCCAAAGCACCACTGCCAAAGTGGGGAAGCAATTAATGCAGGATTTTGGGCGGGTGCAAGCTTTACATAAAGCTGATGGCACTTTGGTAACGCAAGCTGATAAATGGGCAGATCAAACAATTAGAGATGCGATCGCTTCTACTTTTCCTGAATACGGTATTTTAACTGAAGAGAGCGATCGGACTTTCCCTGGTACAGAATGGTGCTGGGTAATTGACCCTTTGGACGGTACAACTAACTTTACACGGGGTATTCCCATTTGGGGGATTTCTCTAGGTTTACTGTATAAAGGAGTTCCAATTTTTGGTTATGTTCATGTACCACCACTAAATCAAACTTTTCATGGTTTTTGGGCAGGTACATCGGGATTAGCTACACCAACTGGAGCATTTCTTAATCATCACCCCATTCACACTAGCCCCGATGCTCCTAGCAATAATCACTTTTTTAATCTCTGTTCTCGCAGCACCGCCGCAATGCAGCCAGACTTCCCAAGCAAAATTCGGATGCTGGGTGTAGCTAGCTATAACTTTCTTACAGTTGCTAATGGTGCAGTTTTAGGTGGGATGGAAGCCACGCCGAAAGTTTGGGACTTAGCAGGCGTTTGGGTAATTGTCCAAGCTGCTGGCGGTACGTGGTTATCTTTAAAATCAGAGCCGTTTCCCCTTTCACCAGGAGTAGATTATAGCGATCGCTCTTTCCCTACTCTTGTAGTTAGTCGCCCAGAATTAGTATCCGTATTTACACCGTTTTTGTCTGCTGTCAAAATTTAAACAGCTTGCCTAAAAAAATTATTCTAGTTAGAGAATATACTGACAAAACCCTTGCTAAACAAGGGTTTTGTCATATTTGCCTATAGTCTCTAACCTAAAATCTCACATCTAAGATCTAAAATTATTTGACCCTGGGCAACATCTGCAAAAATATGGCACTTGCGTAAGTTTGAAACTCATTTATACTGTGTTGTCATTCACCTATTATTGCATTTAGCTTACTGAGTATAAAAAAGTCATGTTGTCCAATATAGAGTTAATGCGAGTATTTGTTCATAATTCCATCCAAAAACAGGAAGTATTGTTATCAAACGCTGTGTTGACAGCGCAAACAGTATATAGAAGTAACCAAGTAATGACAAAAGCCGAAGGAGTGATTGCTACAGCCGAACTCGCGAAGGAGCCAGCAACATTCTCAATTAATGCCACTTCATCCCATTGGGAGGTGATGAACGAAGCATTAGCAGACTACAGTTATATTTTGACAGGAGAAATAGATCATCGGGGTTTCTATGAGTATCGATACTGTCAAATACCCAGTGGCTATAAGATGCATGGCACTAAATCTGTACACTTATGGCGTGCTTGGTGGAAATACCGTAAATATGCCTTGCAGTTAGGTTTTTCTTTAGAACTCTTAATCAGACACAGAAATGCCTGGTATCCCATTAGAGATTTAACTATTAGTGACGGACTTCTCTATATCAAAACCTTAGGTAATGAGATAGCAGTCCATTCAGAGGATCTAGTAATTTGGTTAAGTAGAACTCAGGCAAATAATAATGAAGGCTCTACTGTAATCCAAGACAAAAAATAAAAGTAATTTTATACTTCACACTATTGAAATAATTAACCAGCACAATAATTGATACACTCTCAAAACTTAGAATAAGTAAGTCGGTGTAAATAAACCAAACAATGTTAAGACACATAAATTGGCTATAAACCCTTACCAATGACAAAGAACAAAGGACAAATGACAGCCCTGATTAGTTATCTTTAAATGCACCGCCTACTTGTATCTGTTATTGCGGCTTAATCACCATGAAAGGAATTTGGCTCGAAAACAACCAATTGCAATTACGCACAGACATCCCAACTCCAGAACCGCCACCAGGAGAAGCTCTTGTGCGTGTATTGCGTGCAGGTATTTGCAATACTGATTTAGAACTGCTCAGAGGCTACTATCCCTACAGGGGAATTTTAGGGCATGAATTTGTTGGTGTTGTGGAACAAGGGCCAGAAAACCTACTAAATCGGCGGGTTGTTGGCGAAATTAACGCAGTCTGCGGACATTGCCGATTTTGTCGTAGTGGTAATTCAACTCACTGTGAAAACCGCACTGTATTAGGAATTGTTAACCGCCACGGAGCTTTTGCAGAATACCTCTGTTTACCAGTCGAGAATTTACATTCTGTACCGGATAATGTACCCACAGAAGTAGCAACATTCACTGAACCGATAGCAGCCGCCTTAGAAATTCAGCAACAGGTCGCTTTAAGTGCAAATGACAGAGTCCTAGTAGTTGGAGATGGTAAGCTAGGACAACTGGTAGCACAAACAATAGCGTTAACAGGCTGTGAACTTTTAGTAGTAGGTCGTCATCCAGAAAAACTGGCGAATCTTGCAGCGAGAGGGATTAAAACAGGTTCAGCCACAGATGTAAGAGACAGATTTTTCGATATTTCCGTAGAGTGTACTGGTAATCCCGAAGGATTTGCGATCGCCCGCCGCGCTCTCCGTCCTCGCGGTACATTAGTACTCAAAAGTACCTATGCAGGCAATCTCAACTTAGATGTTTCGTCTTTGGTAGTAGATGAAATCACGCTCATCGGTTCCCGTTGTGGCCCCTTTCCCGCCGCACTACAATTGCTAGCTACCGAACAACTAGACGTACAACCACTAATTCATGCCCGCTACCACCTCAGCGATGGACTTGCAGCCTTTGAACAAGCTCAAACTCGAGGTGTTTTAAAGGTGTTGTTGGAGATTGGGGATTAGGGACTGGGGACTAGGGAAAAGGGCAGAAAGGGGAAGGGGGAAAAGGGGAAGGGAAAAATGGGAAATTATTATGACCAATTACCCAATGCCCAATGCCCAATGCCCAATGCCCAATGCCCAATGCCCCATGCCCTATTCAAACAAATCCAAATCTGTAACAGCACCAAGGCTGCTAGAAGCTACTAATTTGGCATATTTTCCTAGCACACCTTTGGTATAACGGGGTTTGCGAGGTTGCCAATTGGCACGACGGCGTGCTAATTCTTCTTCGGAGATGTTCAACTGTAATAAACGTGCAGGTGCATCGATTGTAATGCTATCGCCTTCTTCGACAAGAGCGATCGCACCACCAACTGCTGCTTCTGGTGCAACGTGCCCCACTACCATGCCATAGGTACCACCAGAGAAACGCCCATCGGTGATTAATCCGACGGAATCGCCTAAACCAGCACCAATGATGGCTGAGGTGGGAGCTAGCATTTCGCGCATACCGGGGCCTCCCTTCGGCCCTTCGTAGCGAATAACTAGAATATCACCTGGCTTAATTTTGCCTGCCAAAATTGCATCTAAAGAATCTTCTTCGGACTCAAATACTCTAGCTGGCCCGGTAATTGTCGGCTTCTTAACCCCGGTAATTTTTGCTACAGCACCTTCTGTTGCTAAGTTACCTTTGAGAATAGCCAAGTGTCCTTGAGGATACATTGGGTTATTCCAAGGACGAATCACATCTTGGTTAGGAGATGGTTCTTCTGATACATCAGCCAAGACTTCAGAGATAGTTTGACCGCTAATTGTCAGGCAATCACCGTGAATTAAACCATGTACTAGTAGCATTTTCATCACTTGAGGAATACCACCAGCCTTGTGTAAATCCGTAGCTACATATCTACCGCTTGGTTTTAAATCACACAATACAGGCACGCGCCCACGGATGGTTTCAAAGTCATCAATAGTTAATTCCACACCAGCAGCGCGGGCGATCGCCAAAAAGTGCAATACGGCATTTGTGGAACCACCTACAGCCATAATTACGGCAATGGCATTTTCTATAGATTTGCGGGTGATGATTTGGCGGGGGAGGATTTGTTTACGAATTGCTTCCACCAACACATCTGCCGATTTTGCTGTACTATCAGCCTTTTCTGCATCTTCAGCCGCCATCGTAGAAGAATAGGGTAAACTCATCCCCATAGCTTCAAAAGCCGAAGACATAGTATTAGCTGTATACATCCCACCACAGGAACCAGCACCAGGACAAGCGTTACGTTCGACTTGTATTAATTCATTTTCGTCAATTTTGCCGGCGCTATATTGACCGACAGCTTCAAAGGAACTAACAACAGTTAAATCTTTTCCGTTATAGTGTCCGGGTTTAATCGTGCCACCGTAAACAAAAATAGCAGGGATATTCATCCGGGCGATCGCAATCATTGCCCCTGGCATATTTTTATCGCAACCACCAATAGCCAGCACGCCATCCATACTTTGTCCAGTAACCGCAGTTTCAATTGAATCTGCAATTACTTCTCGAGAAACGAGGGAATATTTCATCCCTTCAGTTCCCATTGAAATCCCATCACTAATAGTAATCGTGCCGAAAATTTGCGGCATTGCTCCTGCGGTTTTGACAGCAGCTTCTGCTCTTTGTGCGAGCTGATTAATCCCCATATTACAAGGGGTAATAGTGCTGTAACCATTGGCAATCCCGACAATGGCTTTATTAAAATCTTCATCCTGAAAACCAACTGCACGCAGCATTGCTCTATTAGGCGAACGCTGCACCCCTTGCGTTACAACTTGGCTTCTTAAATTCTCCGACATCTTTTTTCCTTTTCTGCCATCATCGCAACAGTTGCGATCGTGTTAGTTGATTTTCTCATGCAGAATCGGCACGATAAAGCATGAGCCATGATTGATTCGTTATTAGTTATTTAACTTAGTACAATATTGCACAAGTTCATAACACTTTAATTGAAAAATTCTGCTTTTTTCGCTGCCAAATGCCATGACGGACAAAATACAGTAAAGCGATCGCATATTATATCGCAAAGAAGTAATAAAAAAGACTCTATTTTACTTTTTTATAAGTTGATATATTTAATTGATATCGAATTTTTCCTATTTCATTTGTGAAACAAAGAGTAAATTTATACTTTTTATTGAAAGCGGCGGGAAACTCCATCCCCTTGTGGGTGGAGAGGGATAGCTGCCCCGCCGCTTGGGGCATAGGGCATAGGGCATTGGTATGTTCTTTCCCATGCCCCATGCCCAATTCCCAATGCCCAAAAACTCCATCCCCTTGTGGGTGGAGTTTTTCATTGCCTGTACTCCGTTTTATACCTTAACGAGTAATTTCACAACTCCTGCAGGATTTCTATCTCAGCAAAATAGTCTTAGCCTTGCTGTAAAAACTCAACCTTGGGTAACAAAGGATCAGTCACAATACCGACACCGTTAAAACCCCAACGCTTGAGTAAACTATTTATCTGTGTACCGGGAATAGATTCTACAGAAAAGCGATTTGCTACCTCTGCAGCGTGGGTGTTGAGATAGCTAAGAGCATCAAAGTTTTCTTTAAATAACAACAAATAACCCGATGCTTCAGCATTGGGACGAGCCGTTAAATAACGACCATCAGATTTAGAACGTACCAAATAATAAACTTCGGAAAGCATGGAGACGGAAGGGAAGGGGGGACAAGGGAGACAAGGAGGACACAAATAACTGTTGACTGTTGACTAATTTAAATTCTCTAGGCGAATGCGTGGATCTGCAGCTTTAAGTAGTAAATCAGCAGCTAAATTCCCGATAATTAACAGTACTGCGCCCATGACTAAGCTGGCCATTAATAAATATAAGTCTTGAGCTTGTAAAGCCTGTAAAGCCAATCTTCCTAAACCGGGCCAGTTAAAGAACTGTTCGGCAATAAATGCACCGTTTAATAAGCCAGCTAACTCAAAACCCAATAAGGTAATTAAAGGGTTGATGGCATTACGCAGCGCATGAACGTAAATGACTCGGTTTTCTGGTAATCCTTTGGCACGAGCCGTTTGAATATAATCTTGACGCAGAACATCCAATAATTCGCCGCGAGTGATGCGTTGCAAACCAGCAAAACTGGTAATTGACAGGGCAATTGTTGGTAAAATCATGTGCCAAGCAACATCGAGAACCCTGCCAAACCAATTCAATTCCCAGTGATTGATGCTAGTCATGTCACCTACAGGAAAAATAGGTGAGGTGACTTGGGCGACAATCAGCAAGAAGAGGGCAGTGATAAAACTGGGAAATCCTTGACCAGCGTAGCTAATTACCTGTAAAACCCGGTCAACCAGCTTATTTTGCTTCACCGCAGCAACGATTCCTAAAGGAATAGCGATCGCCCATGTCACAATTAAAGAAGCGATCGCTAATAGTAACGTTGCCTGTATGCGTTCTCCTAACAGCGACCCTACCGAGCGTTGGTACACAAAACTTGTGCCAAAATCACCTTTGCTAAAGATGCGCCACAGCCAAAACCCAAATTGCTCCGGCCAGGACTTATCCAAACCAAACTGGCGCTTGATTTCCTCTATTCTTTCTGGGGAAATTTTGGGGTTTTGCCGTAATGTATCTACATAATCCCCTGGAGCCAACTGAATAATGAAAAATGACAATGCAGATGCCAAAAATAAAGTCAGTAGCGCCTGTAATAGCCTTTTCATTACATAAATAAAAGTCTCACTCGTGACTAGCCTAATTAGCCAGTCTCGACTTGTCTCCAGAGAAATTTTTGTAGAAGATGTCATAGTTTAGTCAAAGGTGTTGGGTAAATCCCAATGAGAACAAGTGGTGTTCAAGAGCCAAAATGCTGTAATTTTGATAATTTAGACTTTTGACTCTTGGCTAATATTCAATCAAGGAGATAATCGGCACATCTGGCAGATATTTACGTCCTTGTAAATCTCTTAGCTCGATAATAAACCCAAAGCCTAATAATTCGCAGCCAATCTTCTCGACTAATTTTGCTGTTGCACTCGCAGTTCCACCTGTGGCAATCAAATCATCCACAATCAAAACTCGGCTACCTGCAGGTAACGCATCCTGATGCACTTCCAACGAATCTGTGCCGTACTCCAAATCATATTCAACGGAGTGAACTGCTGCTGGTAACTTCCCCTTTTTCCGTGCGGGAACAAAACCAGCTCCTAATTTGTAAGCTAAAGGAGAACCAAAAATAAAACCGCGTGACTCCATCCCCACAATGTAATCCGCATTCAGTCCATTGTTGATGCACTGTTGGGCAAAAAAGTCAATAGTGTAGCGTAAGCCGTCAGGATCGCGCAGCAGCGTCGTAATATCTCGAAAGACAATTCCTGGGTTGGGAAAATCTGGTATTTCACGAATTAGAGACTTTAAATCCATAAAAATCGCTCTTAGGGATCAATAATTGGGCATGGGGGAGGCAGTGCGTTGCGGAGGTTCCCTCCGTTGTAGCAACTGCCGTCATGGGGCATTGGGGATGGGGCATTGTTTATTTCTTTCTTGACTATTGATCGCTGAGATCCCCTGCTGTTTGTAATTCCTAATCCCTAGTCCCCAGTCGCCAGTCCCCAATTCCCGATACCTGACAAATCGTACACTATAATGTCATACGCTGGGGATTGAAGCTCAAGCTTGGCGATCCATTGACGATAACTTGAATCTAACTCAAGCTAGGGATGGAATTACACTACCAAGTGAGGTTGATACACTTATATGTTAAAAACATAAATTTAAGTATACGGAAACCTTGGAGTTCAAAAAGTAAGTAATGTATATATCAAGCATTACTACGAATGCTACAAGCCTCATGTTTTTGTATGGCTATTTATCTTAAATTAGTTTTACCTAGTCTGTCGGAAGCGCACAAGGTATCTATAGAATGAATGTCTCCGCTAGTTTAACGCCGTTTAACAGTCCTACTCCCTCGTCATTGCCTATGATTCTGGATACCTTACCCGATCCGGCGACAGAGGGGCAACTATGTCCCCGAAGAACTCGGGTACAAATCGATTTAATTTTACTGGCAATTGAAGCTTTGGAACTCGGTGGTTCGGAAGCTATTTTGGCTTTTGCTGATGAATTGGAATTAAAAGGAATTATTAAAGATAGGGTAAATTTATGGCGAATGCGTAGTTCTAACCCACTACGAAGAGCGCATATGCGTCGCCCTTTAACTATTATGGAAGCAAAAGCATTGGTAGTAATTGCTTGCTATATAGCTAGACGTTTAACAGTAGTTATTCGTCAGTTATTGATGATTTATCAGCAAATGAATGAAAAGCAACTACCACTGGAACAAAATCTCCGACTATCTAATTATTTAGAGCGGTTTAGAACGCATTTTAAGAGTAGGATGAGTTCCCGCCGTTCTGGTTCATTGGCATTAACTTCTGACGATAAATTAGATGAGCTAGCAATAAATTTATTAGGACAACTACTCTTCTGTACTGGCACAGCTGGAATGCAGCGGTTCTGGATCAGTCTTTTTGATGGGGAAGTAGAATGAATATTCAACGTAAGTACAGTCTACCTAATTGCACGTTGCTTTTAGAAGGTTTAAGCGATGCCAGCCGGGCTGCACATTTTCAAGAAATGCGCCCGGAATTATCAATATTGGTCAATGCAGAATGCTATTTATCTAGTTATAATCAGCCCTTAGTGGGAGGAAGAGAGTTTTTTGAAAGTTTGGTGAGGGCGGTTAGTGGCTACGCTCAGGAATTTCTGAGTAACGTTCCCAATCCCCAAGCTCATAATCAAGATTCAGAGTTAGTTGAATTACAAAAAGTAGACATCAACCGACACAGGTTAATTGTCCATTCAGAGGATGAATCTCAAGGTTTTAATTCTAACCCTAACAATAATAAAGAGCCGATTCAAATTGATTTAAATACAGTACAGTTATTTGATTTAGTAGAAGCGGTAGATCAGTTTTTTGCTGACACCCAAACTTTACCAGAGCTATCTCTAGAATTACAACCAGTTACAAGAAGAAATAGTGTTGCTAATCAAGCTGTATTAAAGCAAGCAGTACCTGCTAGTATAGGGGTTTCGAGTTTGGCGGTTGCAGCACTCACCTTAAGCTTGATTCCATCTCCGCAACTACATACACCAGAGCCAAAGTCACAAGATCCAACTAGCTCTACAACACCTAACGTTACACCCAGCGCTACACCTGCGGCGGCTGAAACAACCACACCCGCAGCAGCTGTTACGCCCACAACTTCCCCCAGTGCAACATCCACACCAATAGCGGCGGTAACACCAACACCCTCATCGGAAATTATACCCACACCGATAGCGGCGGTAACACCAACACCTACTCCTGGAAGTACACCTGAAGTTAAAGATTTAGAAAAACTTTTAACTACCGTACCGGAAATTACCGATCCATCGAAACTACGGGCCTTGAACCGTCAATTGTATAACCAAATTAATCCGGCTTGGACTAATCGTGCTGAATTATCAGAGGATGTGGTTTATCGTGTAGGTGTAGCAGCGGACGGTGCCATTATTGGCTATAAAGCTGTGAATCAAAAGGCAAATGAGGAAATACAAAAAACTCCTCTACCCAATCTCCTTTACAATCCTGCTACCCGAGGCGCGATTCAAAACGAACCAATTGCTCAATACAGAGTTGTGTTGACAAAAACAGGGGTACTAGAAGTTAGCCCTTGGCGTGGGTATGCTAAAACACCAGAGGTTGTGGGTGCAAAAATTACTGATGCTAAGACAGTTAATAATTTAAGCCAGAAGTTATATGGCACAGTACGGCAAAGCTGGGGAGGTACCCCCACCTTTGAAAGATATTTGAAATATCGGGTGGCGGTCAACAAAGATGGTGCGATCACAGACTATGAGCCGCTCAATCAAGTCGCCTATGATTATGCTCGAGAAACTCCACTTCCCCAGTTGTTGCAACAGGCTCAAGGCTCAAATTTAGTTGCACCCAATAGCAAAGAACCTCTAGCCCATTTCCAACTCATATTTCAGCCAAGTGGTAAATTAGAAATCGCTCCTTGGCGTGGATATTAATAAGAAAGGAGGGAACAGGGAACAGGGAATGGGAAACAGTGAACAGAAAAGACAAGGTAAGGTAAGGTAAGAGAGACAAGAAGGAGAACTCTTGTCTTTTGTCTTTTGACTTTTGACTCTTGACTTTTGACTCTTGACTTTTGACTCTTTACTTTACAATTCGTCCCATATAATTCCCCCATAGCTGGGCTGCTTGAGCGCTACTACCAGAAGTGGGGGAATTGTTGTCGTTTCCTAGCCAAATACCAGTCACTAAGCGACGGTTGGGAATAAAACCGATAAACCACAAGTCAACGTTTTTATCGGTTGTACCTGTTTTACCAGCTTCGCCTAATCCCAGAGCCGCACTTCTACCTGTACCTCTAGTAACTACTCCCCGCATCATAGTAGTCATTTGATCGGCTACGTCATTAGATAGTACTCGTCTATTGGCATCAGGATCTTGGTCGAAGGAGTAAATTACTCGACAGGTTTTTAAGTCTTTGCGATCGCGGCAATCGCTACTGTCTAAAATTCTACTAATGGCATGGGGACGATTCCATACTCCCCGATTGCCAATTGCGCCAAAAGCACCAGTCATTTCCAAGACATCAACAACGCTTTGACCTAGCACTAAACCGGGAACTGGATCAAGAGGTGACTTGACCCCTAAACGTTGGGCCATGGCTACGACTTTATCTAAGCCAATTTCCCGTGCTAACCGCAAAGCAATCGGATTTTCTGAAAGAGCCAAACCTGTAGACATATCTAGACTAGTACCAGCACCAACGCGACAAGGTTTATAGGTAAAGCCTTGCCATGTTAAAGGCGCGCAGGAATAGCTTCTATATGGTGAAATTCCTTGCTGTATAGCAGCTGTGTAGGCAAAAATTTTAAAGGTGGAACCTGGTTGTCTTTTGGCTTGAACTGCACGATTAAATTGACTTTTTTTGTAATCTGTGCCTCCTACCATCGCTAAGATAGCACCAGTACTAGAATCTAGGGTAACCATTGCGCCTTGGGAAAAACCAAAAGTTGCACCTGCATTGCTAACTGAATTTCGTAAAGCTGCGTCTGCTTGGGCCTGAATTCCCAAGTCTAGCTGGGTTTCAATAATATAATTGCCTTCTTTTGCGGCTCCCTCCCCCAAAATTTGTTCTAATTCTTGGTAGACATAGCTGTAAAAATAAGGACTGAGGGTTTTAGCTTGCTGTTCGCAGACTTTAGGGCTAACTTGCACAGTGGAACGTCGAGCGCGGTTAGCATCCTCTGCTTTAATTTGGCCCATTTCCACCATTCGCTTGATTACGCGATTGCGGTATTCAGCAGCTTGCAGCTTATTTTGACCATCGCCACAAAAATCAAAAGCGTTAGGGCCGGGTAAAATTCCTACCAAGGTTGCAGCTTCTGCCAAAGTTAAGTCTTTAGCTGACTTCTCAAAGTAATACTTAGCAGCATCTTCAAAGCCGGAGGTATCCCCACCTAAAAATACGCGGTTTAAATATGTCAGTAAAATTTCGTCTTTGCTGTAAAAGGTTTCTAGCTTTAACGCTACTACTGCTTCTCGCAATTTTCGTCCGAGGGAATCTTGCCTACCTACATAATCACGGAATAAACTGCGGGCAACTTGCTGAGTAACTGTACTCGCACCTTGCTGCACATCACCACTGCGGCTGTTAATTAATACAGCACGCAAAATCCCCAAAGGATCAACCCCAACGTGCCAGTAATAACGACTATCTTCTGAAGCAATCACCGCTTTGGGTAGATAAGGGCCAAAATCCTCCAACCGCTTCATATCTACGTGAGATGTGGTTCTGGGTTCGCGTAGTGGGGTAGCACCATCACGGGCATACACAATTACTGGCGCACGGGTAGCTGTAGGTAAAGGCCTCACGGAAAATTTCAGCCATTCCACGCCAATTGCTAAAGCTACTAAAGCACTGACACCACCAACACCATAAGCAGTCCAAGTTGCTGCTTTCACATACCAAGCTGGTGGATCGATATATTGCAGCCGCACTGAAGCTGCTAGTTCTGGTGGGCCTAAGGTAAAAATATCACCGTGACGCAATTCTAAAGAACTAATACGTCGCTTACCACGGTAAATACCATTTGTGGAATTCTCGTCTTTAATCACAAAAACGGGAGTGCGTTGCGTAGAATCCCGTGATAATGACAAGTGAATTTGGCTAACTACCGGGTTACGAATCACTATATCGCAGGATTTAGAACTACGACCTAAAACATAGCGATCGCCCAACAATGGATACACCTCTGCCTTATCTGACCCCGCATCCTGCACCAAGAGTTCCGGTACTTTAGCATTAGGTTTGAGCGCTAGTTTGGAAAAATCCACTCTAGCTTGAATCGTATGTACGGCTTGTGTCAGTTGACCAAGTATAGTTTGTGGCTTTTGGGGAGGTTGGGGGGAACTCATCGGCTACTTATAGCACGGCTATTAATAAAGAGTCGGCAGATTACAATCTGAATGGTTGTCTTACCCTATTTTAATCACAAGCCAAAGCATAAATTGGCTATACGGATTTTTTCAAATTAGATAATACACTTACGCAATCTATATTAAGCGTATTTACGATATTAATCGTGAACACTTATTTACATATTCAATAATTTTTATGATGCAACGATAATGCTGATTGTATCTAGTGTTAATGTTATTCATAGGCAGTGGCGATGGATTTACTTTTGTCATCTTAGCAACTGATAATCAAAAAATAATCGATGTAAATTTTACCGCTTCAACAGATATAAAGCACGCTAAAGCTAAAATGTACATCCCTATTTAGACAGATTTTATAATTAACTTTGTTTGTTTTAATGGGCCGAGTGTTCCGTTGAGGTTAATTCAGAATGAAGGGAAAATCTCTGAGCCTGATTGGTACAGCTCTAACTTTGGCTTTAAGTGCTAATGTTGCTGCCGCCCAGTCTAGTAAATCCTCCATTGCCCAAGCTGATAGCTCGTCCACTAGTGCACCAACGGAAATCAAAATGTCACCAGAAGGCATGAAGATTCTGTGTGAGTATTTTCCGCTTAATTCCCGTTGTCCTGGTGGCGCAGCAGTTAACACTGGTAGTCCTAGCACTGGTTCTACAACCAGCCCAACCAGCCCCACTCCTGAGAATAATACAACACCAGGGCCCAGCGTTACACCAGGGTCTACTAAACCTGACAGCATAACACCTGGCACTACCACTATACCTGGGACTAGTCCTGCCGATACAAATACAACACCAGGGACAGCCCCTTCTGATACAACTACTCCCGCACCAGGTAGCACATCTACCCCTGAATCTACTCCTGAGTCTGGTAGTCCCAGCAATATTACTCCAGTAGCACCAAGTGGCACAACTAGCCCTGATTCTGGCAGTACTAATAAAATGACTCCAGTACCAGGCGGCACTACCATTCCTGAATCTGGTACTCCTGGTAGTGTAGCTCCAGCAGCACCAGGTAGCACAACTACCCCAGATTCTTCTACCAACCCCAGCAGTACTACTGAACCCAGTACTACTTCTCCATCACAGCCTTCTAAATAGTGGTTTACCTAAAGCTCGCGCTCATGGTAATTAAAAACTAATTTAGATTGTTGGCTGTCAAAATTTTAACAATATCTGTAAAAATTTGAGCTAATAAGAGCCTGGGAGAATTCGCTTCCAGGCTTTTCTTATTACGTAACCAGTGTATGTGGTTTTCTCTACTTTTTATATGAATAATATGAGGGAGTAGGTAAAAATCATCAACACCAGCTACCTCAAGACAAATAACAACCCCTTGATTTACCTTGTCCTGTTATTTGAAGTAGGTGTTTTTTGCCAAGAAGCAATTAGCAAACAAACAATACCAATACTAATAAATGAATCTGCCATATTAAATACAGCAAAATTAATTAGCCGAAAATCGAGAAAATCAACGACATAACCTAAAATAAACCGATCTATACCGTTGCCCATCGCTCCGCCTAAAATTAAGCCATAGCCCAACTGATCCCAAAAGTTTAACAAGGGGCCAAATAATGCTACTCCAATTAAAACCAAACTAACTGCTAAAGATAGCCAACGCAACCACTCTACTTTGCCACTTAAAAGACTAAAAGCAGCACCAGTATTAGTCACATAGGTGAAGTGAAATATATCTGGTAATAAGGGTAGGGTTTGTCCCAATTTAAAGGTTTGTACTACCCAATATTTTGTTAATTGGTCTATAAAAAAAGCGATGAGGGCAGCGATCCAGAACAGGTTATTTTTTAAACGCATGAAATTAGGGACTAGGTACTCGGGACTAGATACTAGAGATTAGGAATAAAAAAAGAAAACTTTATTTGGTTTCTAATCTTTATTACCTAACCTATATTGCTGATTCTCTCAGGAATTAATAAAACATTAAATGACGTAATATATATGCTATTACAGTGGCAGCACAGACTACAGTAAATTGTCCTGGCAATACTGACCAGGAATATCTGAGGATTGCTTGTATTAATGTCAAGTTTTCTGTGCCTTGCCACTGGAAAAAATAGCTAATCATCAAATAACTAATACCGCAGATGTGGACAGATAACAAGCCACAAAGACAACTAAAAGCTAGGGTTTCTAATCTCGGTCTAGCTTTAAAGGCTAAAAAACCACAAATCCAAGCCCCCGGAATAAAACCTAGGAGATAACCAAAGTGAGCTAATTTAACGTAACCAATACCACCACCTTCAGAAAAAACAGGTAGTAAGGTTAAACCCATCACTAAATAAGCTATTTGGGAGAGTGCCCCAGCATTTTTACCTCCTAAACAACCTACTAGTAGCACCGCACCAATTTGATAGCTAACACCCAAAGAAAAAGTTTGAATTCTGTGCTGACTCCAACTCCAAGGTAAGCTAACACCGTAGGCTTCAAGGAAGGTGCCCCCCATTGTCAGGAGTAAGCCAATCATAGACCATAATAATTGATTGGAAGCGGCAAACATTATATAAATATAGAAGGAATAAGCAAGCTCAACAAGCCACAACAAACACGACAGATATTAGTATGCAAATTTAATTTGTGCTAGCACTTGTAGCAGTAGATATAATTTTGGGCTTTTTCAGTTAAATTTGTTAGCGATCGCTCCTTGTGTAAATCAGACCTTACTTAGTATTCATTCATCTCCTAAGCGTAATTTTAATAGCTAAAAGAGTGATAACTACTAGGCAGTCGTTGAAAACTTAAAGTCTTATGTCTCATCACTTTTTGCCTTAGTTTCAGAATTTTTTTGGCTTGAGGCACCAACACTACATGAATCAACAGATTTTGTAAATATACACATCAATAATTTACTCAGCATTATTAATTACACAATAAACATTAAAGTATAAAATAGTACACTTAACACATAGTTATACTTGAAAAATTCATCTAAAAAAGACAGAGATTTTTAGCTTTGTTAACCTTTTGTTTACCTTGGATTTTACCTGGTAGAGGTATCCTAGAAGCGCTCACTTGGAAGTTGACTAAAATTTGACAGCAATGTCCTTACGTATAAGCACAAAAAAACATACTCGTTTTGCAGCTAAAATGTCAGTATTAGCACTGGCAATCAGCCTGGCTGCTTGCGGTGGACAGCAAACCCCAGACAATACGGCTACCAAGGAGACACCTGGTACTGCTACAGATGCTACTGCCTCCAACCCTGATAAAAAGTTGGATCTGGGTGGAAATATCAGCTTGACTGGAGCTGGTGCTTCCTTTCCAGCACCTTTGTACGCAAGTTGGTTTACTGATTTGAACAAAAAATATCCTAACTTGCAAGTTAACTATCAATCAGTTGGTAGCGGTGCTGGCGTTGAGCAATTTATCAAAGGTACTGTAGACTTTGGTGCTAGCGATGTTGCCATGAAGGATGATGAAATCCAAAAGGTACAAAAGGGTGTAATTTTGTTGCCTGTAACTGCTGGTAGTATTGTGCTAGCTTACAACTTGCCTGATGTTCCAGAACTCAAGCTCCCACGAGCAGTTTACACAGATATTTTACTAGGTAAAATCACGTCCTGGGATGACCCTTTAATTGCTAAAGCTAACCCTAGCGCTAAACTGCCTAAACAGCCAATTGCAGTTATATATCGTTCTGATGGTAGCGGTACAACAGGCGTATTTACCAAACACCTTAGTGCTATTAGTCCAGAATGGAAGACTAAAGTAGGTGATGGGAAAAGTGTAAAATGGCCTGTAGGTGTTGGTGCTAAGGGTAATGAAGGTGTGACTGCCCAAATCCAACAAACTCAAGGTTCAATTGGTTACATTGAATATGGCTACGCCAAACAAAATAATCTCAAATTTGCGGCTCTAGAAAATAAAGGCGGTCAATTTATTACACCGAATGATGCGTCTGCATCTAAAACTCTCGAATCAGTAACTTTGCCAGAAAATTTGCGGGAATTTATTACAGATCCAGAAGGGGCAGAATCCTATCCCATCGTTACTTATACTTGGATTTTGGCATACAAGAAGTATGATAATGCTGCCAAAGGCAAGGCCGTAGAGGCAATGATCGAGTACGCTTTAACTGATGGGCAAAAGTTAGCTACGGAACTAGGATATGTTCCTTTACCTCAAAATGTGATTACTAAGGTAGCTGCTGCTGCCGATCAAATCACTCCTGACTATAAGATTGCTGTTGGTGGCAATACCAGTGCTAGTAAATAGCGATTTTTAACTTGAAAGTCAAGAGCTACATTATGGGAGCATATATTTAGTCAATTAAGTTTTGACTAAATAAATTATATAGACTTGTCGCTTGCTTGGTGCTCCCCAACACTTAATCCTAATTTTGAGTTAAATGGGATTAATTGGCGACATTCTTACTAATCTGGTTCTCTCCCACATTTTTCTCGATCTATATTGTTAAAGTCAGTATTCATGGCTACAAATACTCATAATCTGCTCTCAGCTCTTAAAAGTCGCTCCGAAATAGATAAGTCGCTGGATCGGGGCTTTATTTGGCTGACGCGGATTTTTGCACTAGGAATCGCTGCTACTTTATTGTGGATTACCATACAGGTTAGTATTGGTGCCTGGCCTGCCATTCAAGAGTTTGGTGCTGGCTTCATAGCACAGAGCACTTGGAACCCGGTTAATAACCAATATGGAGTATTACCGCAAGTTTATGGAACTTTAGTGAGTTCTTTTATTGGTTTATTGCTAGCTGTACCCATTGGTGTTGGCACTGCTGTTTTACTCAGTGAAAATTTTCTGCCATCAAAAATACGCTTGGTATTAGTATTTTTAGTTGAACTGCTTGCTGCTATTCCTAGCGTTGTATATGGTATTTGGGGAATTTTTGTATTAGTCCCAATCATTACCAATGTGGGAAAATGGCTCAATAGTTCCTTGGGCTTTTTACCCATTTTTAGTACTGCTCCTTCTGGCCCTGGAATGTTGCCAGCTGGAGTAATTTTAGCAATCATGACTTTGCCCATCATCACAGCTATATCTCGTGATGCCTTAATTTCCATCCCTCCTAGTTTGCGTCAAGCAGCTGTAGGGCTGGGTGCAACCCGTTGGGAAACAATTTTTCAAGTTTTGATTCCTGCGGCTTTTTCGGGTATCGTCAGTGCTGTGATGTTGGCCCTGGGTCGGGCGATGGGAGAAACAATGGCGGTGACAATGTTAATTGGAAACTCCAACAACATTAGTCTTTCAGTGTTAGCGCCAGCCAATACAATTTCTTCCTTACTAGCCAATCAATTTTCGGAGGCTAGTGGTTTGCAAGTGGCAGCTTTGATGTATGCTGCTTTAGTTTTGTTTGTTTTGACACTGATAGTTAATATTTTTGCCGAGTTAATTGTTCTTCGTATGAAGCGAATTTAGGGTGGTTGTAGGTTGAATTATGACTACTAGTTATCCGGAAAGCAGCCTAACACGCGCCCCCATGTCTAAGCGGACACTGTTTAACACAGTGATGACTGGTGTTGCATTTACCTGTGGGGCATTGGCGCTTTTACCTTTGTTGGCAGTGCTTTCTTATGTGCTGATTCAAGGCTTTAGCAGTCTCAGTCCCAGCATATTTACAGAATTACCGCCAGCCCCTCTCAGAAAGGGAGGCGGTTTTGGTAATGCGATTTTAGGTACGCTGCTGATGGTTGGGATTGGTGCCTTGATTAGTATCCCTTTTGGGGTTATGGCAGCAATTTATTTAACAGAATTTAGTTCAGGTAAACTTGCGAGAGTTGTACGTTTTGCTACAAATATTCTAAGTGGTGTTCCCTCGATTATTGCTGGGGTATTTGCCTATGGAATTATAGTTTTAACCTTAGTAAAGCTCAACTTAGGTTCTTACTCTGCTATAGGTGGTGGTTTTGCTTTAGCAATTTTGATGTTGCCAATTATTGTACGTACCACTGATGAAGCATTGCAATTAGTCTCGCAAGATTTACGACAAGCATCTTTAGGCTTAGGCGCTACGAAATTTCAAACGGTAGTACAAGTAGTATTGCCGGCAGCTTTACCAGCAATTGTCACCGGTATCACGCTGGCGATCGCAAGAGCAGCAGGAGAAACTGCGCCATTATTATTTACGGCGTTGTTCTCACAATTTTGGCCGACTAGCTTATTCCAACCAACAGCATCGCTGGCTGTGTTGGTTTATAACTTCGCAATTACTCCGTTTAAAAATCTACAGTCACTAGCTTGGGCAGCGTCGCTAATTTTAGTGTTGATGGTGCTGATTACCAGTATCATTGCACGTTGGGCAACTCGCCAGAAAGCTTAGGACAACCTGCATATCTAGGGCAAATTAACTACCCCAAACTTACACTAGACTATTTTATGGCTACTAACATTAGCACAGTTAATGGTACTGACACCGTTTTACGTACAGAGAACCTGAACATTTATTACGGCAACTTTTTAGCTGTGCGGGATATTTGGCTAGATATCCCCAAAAACCGGGTTACAGCATTTATCGGCCCATCTGGTTGTGGTAAAAGTACATTGCTGAGATGTTACAACCGTCTCAATGACCTGATTGAATCTTTCCGGGCAGATGGCAAAGTTTATTATTACGATAAAAATCTGTATGCACCCGACATTGATCCAGTAGAAGTGCGGCGGCGGATTGGGATGGTATTTCAAAGACCAAATCCATTTCCTAAATCTATTTACGACAATATTGTTTTTGGTGCAAAAATCAACGGCTACAAAGGTAATCTGGATGAGTTAGTAGAACGAAGCCTTAAACAAGCGGCTCTATGGGATGAAGTTAAAGACAAACTACGCCAAAGTGCTTTAGCTTTATCTGGTGGACAACAACAACGCTTATGTATTGCGAGAGCGATCGCAGTACAACCAGAAATTATCTTAATGGATGAACCATGTTCAGCCCTTGACCCAATTTCTACGTTGCGGGTTGAAGAACTAATTCACGAACTCAAAGAAAAATATACTATTGTGATCGTGACTCATAATATGCAACAAGCTGCACGGGTTTCTGATAAGACAGCGTTTTTCAATGTCCAACAGTCAGACAAAGGCGGTCGTAGCGGCTACTTAGTAGAATATGATGCGACAGAATTGATTTTCAACAATCCGCAGCAGCAAGATACCAAAGATTATGTCAGTGGTAGATTTGGTTAATTACTAGAAATACTGCTAGACGCAATCATGAGAGGTTTGCACTTATGTAAACGTTACTCTGTTAATTCCCATTAAAGTGGATAAAGTGCAAGTGTGACTGTTAAAAGTTGACAGTCACTAAATTTTATCAAAATTATTGAGAATTTTTCTGATTAATTTTTTAGAATATCAAACTAAGATTCCCAGTTTTATAAAAAAGCTGGGAATTTTGCTTTTCATAACTGATTACAACTGCTATATAATGCTGAACAACTTTTGCAACAAAATATCCTATGAGCGATACTTTTAATCGCCTAGCACCGTTCATTCAAGAATATATTTATGAGCATAATTGGACGGAATTACGTCCCGCACAGATTGCTGCTTGTAAAGTTATCTTTGATACTGATGCTCATTTGTTAGTAGCAGCTGCCACGGCTGCAGGAAAAACAGAAGCGGCGTTTTTACCTGTAGTGACTCAATTACATGAAAAACCCTCAAATACCATAGGTGCATTATATATTGGCCCCATCAAAGCCTTAATTAATGACCAATTTGAGCGTCTCACTGGCTTGCTAAAAGCGGCTGATATCCCAGTATGGCATTGGCATGGTGATGTGAGTCAAAGTCATAAAAATAAGCTGTTAAAAAACCCTAAAGGTATTCTGCAAATTACACCAGAATCCTTAGAAAGCTTATTAGTGAATAAACATCATGACTTAATTCGCTTATGTGGTGATTTACGGTTTGTGGTGATTGATGAAATTCACGCTTTCATGGGTTCGGAACGCGGTTGTCAAATTATTTGTCAATTGCAACGTTTGGCAAACATCACACAAACACAACCCCGAAGAATAGGTTTATCTGCCACACTTGGTGATTATTCAATGGCAGAAGATTGGTTACGTTCAGGAACTGAAAAGTCAGTAATTACGCCAAAAATTGAAGCAGGTAAACGCCAAATTAAATTAGCTGTGGAACATTTTTACCTGAATGATGAAGTTGATGAAATCGAAGTAACTCCATACGATAGATATTTATTTAATCTGAGCGAATCACGCAAGTGTCTCATTTTTGCGAATAATCGCACGCAAACAGAATCTGTCATCGCATCTTTACGGCGAATTGCTACCGAACAAGCATCACCAGACATTTATCATGTACATCACGGTAGTATATCTGCCAGTTTGCGACAACAAGCTGAAAATGCGATGCGCGAACCGCACAAACCAGCAGTTACAGCTGCTACTCTCACTCTCGAATTAGGTATAGATATTGGTCATTTAGAAAGAGTACTTCAGTTAGATTCACCCTTATCTGTAGCTAGTTTTTTACAACGTTTAGGACGGACTGGGAGAAGAGGTGAAGCTGCAGATATGCGCTTTGTTTGTGCAGAAACTCAACCCTCATTAGAAGCACCTCTCCCAGAACAAATTCCTTGGCAATTGCTGCAATGTATTGCAATTATCCAACTTTATTTAGAAGAACGTTGGATTGAACCAATCAAGCCTGTGAAATACCCGTTAAGTTTGCTCTATCACCAGACAATGAGTATTTTAGCAGCAACAGGCGAACTTTCACCTGCGGCTTTAGCTAAACAGGTTTTCAGCCTACCACCATTTGCAGAAGTTTCTCCAGAAGATTTTAAATTATTGCTACGTTATTTAATTGATATCGACCATATTCATAAAACAGAAACAGGTAGATTAATTATTGGTTTGGCTGGTGAGAAGGTTGTCAACAAGTTTCAATTTTATGCTGTCTTTGCTGATAGTCAAGAATATACTGTGAAGCAAGGGTCAACAGAAATTGGGAGTATTTTAAAGCCGCCTCCTGTTGGTAATCAATTTGCCTTAGCGGGGAGAACTTGGGAAGTAGTAGAAATTGACTTCAAAAAAAGGGTAATTACCGTTAAGCCAGTAGAAGGTAAAGCTAGTATTTATTGGCGTGGTGGTAGTGGAATTATCCATACCAAAGTTTTGCAAAGAATGCGGCAAGTATTACTAGAAGATTTAGAATATAGCTACTTACAAACTAACGCTTTGCAAGCGTTACAAAAAACTCGGCAATTATTTAGAAAAGCTGGTTTAGATAAACAGAATATATTACAGTTAGATAAAGGTAAGTGTTGTATATTACCTTGGATGGGAACTTTAGCTTACCGCACATTAGAAAGATGGCTAAATTACTGTTGTCGAGAATCTTTAGAAATTAAAAGTATTGGTGGGGTAAATCCTTATTATCTGATACTTAAATTAGGAAAGGATAAATTTCCATATTTGGCTACAGAAATTGCCGCATTGGCAGAAGAAAGAATTACAGCGGAATATTTAATCAGTGAAGCAGAAGCACCAGAACTGCAAAAATATGATGAATTTATTCCTTACCCGCTATTACGTAAAGCTTTTATTAATGATTATTTAGATATTGAAGAATTAAAGCTGCAAGTTGCACAGTGGTCATAGAATTTTAGATTTTGCGTACTCCTGCAAAGAAGCAAGCTACGCGTAGCGTGTCGTAAAGCCTGCGGCATCGCTTCTCTACGAGACGCTTCGCGAACGCGTCGGGCGGAGCCTCTCGTAGAGAAGACAAAAGTTGCGTGCGGTGAACCACTTGCGATGGAAGGGTTTCCCGGTATAGGCAAAGTGGTGCTAGCGTAGCGTATCCGAAGGATTCACCCGGAGGGGGGTTCCCCCTCGCCCTTGCAAACTTTTCAAGACGGATTTTTGGATCAAAAGCTAAATTCTTTACTTATGTTTTTACTTATGGCTCCCAGTTCGCCCATTTTTTTGGAAGTTAGAAGAAAGACTACTCAGGAGTAAAAGATTGACCATCAAGTTGAGTGTAAATACTGATGGAAAAGCCCAGTAAAGCAAGAATACGCTTCTGCAAAGGTGAAAGAGCGGTCAAGTGAGCATAAATTTCGTTTTTCACCTCAATCAACAGCAGTGTAATCTCTTTAAATGCAGCCAGAATTATTTCTGCGCTAGGTCTTGTAGTTTCGCGCTTCGGATTGCCAACATAAAGACCCGCAAGTTTTTCTTTCTCTTTTTCTAGATTGTGGCGAACCTGGAATTCTAAAAGGTTTAAAACTCGCAAACCAATAGACAGTAGTCTTATTAAACCAGTAATATGGTCTTCACGTTGTAAATATATCGGAGTCAATGAAAGAGGAAAGTTTTTCAGCCTCGCAAATCCTCGTTCCATTAAGTACTCATCTCTATAGGCACGAACTGCTTGTTTTAAACCAAATTCATTTGGATTTTTATTTGTAACGTAAACCCGCCAGCCTAACATTTGAATTTGGTGTTGAACTGCGGAATCGTCAATCTTAAAACTCATGTCAAACCATAGTTCTTCTACTATTCTAGCTTTGCGGTCTCGGTATCTTTTTTGAACTTTTTTAACTCTTTTTGTTTGAATGTCAACTTGAAATAATCCACTTGTTTGATATCTGTTGAAAATAGCTTCACATGTTTCTAACCATTCAAAGTGTGAAGTGAGCTTTTTCTTGCCACGTCGAGGCACTTTAAGTTTTTCTAGAGCATCTACTGTTTTCTGTATTCGTTCACGTAGATGTTTTTCTGCTGTTTTTTGAATCGCAAATGAGCGCACAATTAATTGTCTTTCCGACCAAGAGATTTCTTGCCCATCAATCTCTATTTCATGGATAATCTCTATTTCAAAGCCATCCGCTATATTTTTGGTTTTGGCATCTGCATATTCGTAATCTATAATTGTTAGTTCTTGTTGACCATCCCAAACTGGTTGGAGATATTTGCTTAGTTCTTCGTTAGATACTTGCTTGGCTGTTAAAGGACATAAGTAAAAATCTCCGCCCAATACTATATGAGTTCTTGTCTTTATTGATGACATTTTACAGTCACCAATATATAACAATTCTGACTTTTTTATTGTTGAACGTACTTTATCTATTGCTGGAATATATAATGGGTCATCTGCTTTTTCTCCTGACAATATTTCCGTCGCTATTGGCATTCCTAATGGGTCTAATGTCGATAGCATTATTTTCACTTGCGCCAAATCCGGACGATTGTCTTTGCTATGACCCCATTGAAATAAGCCTTCTGGGTTAACTCCACAATGACTTGAAGCCGTTGTACTATCTAAACGTACCTGTTCTGGGATAATATCGTACACCCGTAGCAAACTACTTCCTAGTTCCGACTCAAATGAAAACCAGTTTGCATCTATAGATAGGTAACGTAATACTGCTTGCAAACGGTCATCTGCCAAATCGAGCGAGCGTAAAGATTCTTCCGTAAAGCTTTTTAACGTTTCTAACCGCTTACTCACCCAACCTTGAACGTGGTTCAAACGGTGATCTGCTTGCGATAATATGTGTGTTAACCATATTACCACCACACTACCTAGATTTAATCCTTGCCAGTTTCCGTGACATGGAAAATGTTTATCGATTAGTTGTTCTACTCCCATCTGCTCCAGTTGTGTTAGCAGTAGGGGTATATCATCAACTCGTTCGTTTGTAATTCTGGGTTCAAATTCCATAAACCCGAACTTATACCTACTTAGTTCTTTTTGGAATATATCTAGAGGTATACTTTTTTGGCTAACTCAGAAAAAAATGAGCGAACCGGGAGTTTATGGCTTGACCATTGGGTGAAAATTTTGGGTATCAAATAGGCAATGTTGAAATAGGTAAAATATGAGTAAAAAATTAGTAGACGCAGTCAAGACTAATGATATTAACCTGGCAAAACAACTGATTGCTCAAGGTGCGGATGTCAACCAAACGGATAGTAGTGGTAATAGCTTGTTAATTGTAAGTTCTGCCAACGGTAATGCAGCAATAGTAAAGTTGCTAATAGATGCTGGTGCTGATATTAATGCTGTAGACTCCAGTATGAAAGCCACTGCACTACACGCAGCTGCTTATTTAAGACATCCAGAAGTAATGCAGGTATTAGTTGATAATGGTATTGATATCAATGCTCAAGGCCCTTATAACGGCTATACTGCTTTACATGATGCTGTTTGGCAAAATAATATCGAGGGTGTCAAGATTTTAGTAAAATCAGGCGCTAATCTAAATATTAAAGGGAATAACGGTGCTACACCGCTAGAATTAGCAACTCAGAGTAGGCATAAAGAGATTGTTGAAATTCTCAAAGCAGCTAGTTCTTAATTAATCAAGCAATAACAAGATTTGCACTTTCTTAAAAAAGTTTCAGTCAGGGAATCACAACCTGACTGAAACTTAAGCGGCTGTTTGAAAAGTCGGGTAGTTTGTAAAAAAACTCTCTCAGTGTAAGCTGTGAATATTGATAGCTCAATTCAGTTAAACGAACTAATTAGTTAATCTACAACAAAAATCGGGATGACTGGATTCGAACCAGCGGCCCCTTCGTCCCGAACGAAGTGCGCTACCAAGCTGCGCTACATCCCGGCATAATAATTACCATCACTGAAAGATTTTATCACAAACTTTGACAATTTACAAAATAAATAAAGGTTAGGAATGAATTTTCTACCATAGAGTTTAGCATTCAGAACTTGAGTCCTAGATTTTTCTGCACTAAAGTACTTGCTAGGAACTGATAAAAATTAATTTGATTAACCAGTACTGTTCACAGTGGTAAATAATTTGGTAAATTACGCTCAATTAAACTCAATTTAAAAATTTTTATATGCTGAAACAGCTATGGGTAGCCAGACATAGATACAGCCAGCTACTTTGGAGTATTTTGTTCGCACTAGTAATTTGGAATATACCTCAATCGGCTTTGGCAGATGTTAATCAGCAGGATGTCAACAGTATTATTCGCACCCGAGACATTGCGCTACAAGCCCTAAATACTCGCGATTTTTCTAAAATAGAACCTTACTTGCACCCAAGTTTTACGATCACAACAGTCGATAACCAAGTTTTTCACAAAGTGCCTGAGTTTGAGAAGTACTGGAATCAGCAATTCTCGAATACGATCAAAGATATCAAAATGCAGCTTAAAGGAGAACCTGTCAGAACATTTCTTTCACCAGAAATAGATGTTTCTACAGGAGATGCGATCGCATCTTTCTATTTTAAAGATGGTAAAGCAGCTGATATGGCGTTGCGTTGGACAGCAGTTCTGCAAAAAGCCCAAGATAAATGGACGATTCAATCCCTGCATTTCTCCTCGAATATGCTGAATAACCCGGTATTAAATGCTACGCAGCGATGGGGTCAGACTATGGCTGCGATCGCAGGTATAGGTGGCTTTTTGTTAGGAGTAGTCCTAATGTTTGTATTACGCCGCAAATCGAGAGGAATTCGTAGTTCGTAATTCTTAGTTATGTGGAATTTTGCCTTGCAATCTACCACAATTTGATTAGTTGTTTACCTTCTAAAAATAAATCAAATCTGTGTATATCCTTTTCTGATTCAAAAGCGGCTACTGGTAAGTAGTGAAATTGCGCTTTTGTAATATACAAGAAGTAATATTCCCCTTTTTTAACTACTTTCATAAAATGTTCGTATCGCATTTTTGTTAGACTGCCGTCTTCAAAGCAGATGGTAAAAAAGTTTTCATCCATTTCACAGTATCTACTTTGAAAATTTAAGGCAGATGTTCTTCCCTGCAAACGCATCCACAGAGGTACAGACAAAAAATAGGCTATTAAACCTAAGAAATATATCAACCACCAATCAAATCTTTGCAGGATTACCGCTAGAACTATATTAATTGATGTTAAAATCAACAAGATGATGAAGAAAACTTTCATGCGTTTATAATAATCGGTCGCAATAATCCCTCGTAATTCTTTAGCACTAATTTGAAAAGTTTTAGTTTTAATCTGCATAGTTGGTTTCGTATTGATGATTTGTTATCCTGATACTCTTGTCTGCTTTTAAATATCTGCCACAATAGGTAATACAACACGAGAAGTCGCCTCATTTCCGCAACTCACAGTTAAAGTAATAATTTGTGCATTTAGTAAAATTTCGCTACTATTTATTGCACTATTCCCAGAATTCATGGAGTAGGCGGGAAAACAAGCAACGCTCAAACTCAGACGTAAAGCATTACCTTTAGCTATTCGCACACAAGTGGCTTGTAGTTGAATTTTGGTCGGGGGTTTTGCGCCTTCTCGACAATGCACATATCCTTGAGTGATATTATATACTTGCCCATCAGGATGAACTTCGGACAGCACTGCACACAAATCATAACTTGGTTGATCGGCGTTGCAAAAGATTTCTACTATGACATCCCCTGCTAAATGCAAGTCTGTCTCTAGTGGTTCAGTAGTGTAAGTTAATACATCAGAGCGTAAATCAAGATGCGATCGCTCAAATACTCCCGCAGGGATGGCTGCATGACCGCCTAAAGCAGGAACTGGTCGCCAAGGGTCGTGAACCAATACATCAACACAATTTTGGATTTTAGATTTTGGATTTTCGATTAAAGTTCCGGAGTCTTCGCGGATGCTGGCTAGTCCAGTAGTTGATAAGTAATAGGATTGTTGAATTGGTGTTGGGAATTTGGGGAAAGTTCGCCAAATATTACTTCCCATCTCGAATAAGCATACAGGTTCTTCTTTGAGTAAACCTGTATCGACATCTTTAAGAAACTGGTCAAACCAGCGAATTTGCATCCTATCTACAGGACTGGCGGCTTTGGGGCCGAAGTCAACATTACCAACTTTACGACCCCAAGGTAAATGCGCCCAAGGCCCAATTAATAAATGTTGGGGTGTGGTGCTACGCGCTGCCATATCTTTATATAAATGTAGTGTTCCCCGCAAATAAGTATCAAACCACCCGCCTATATGGAACATTGGTAAATCAACGCTTTGCAAATAGCGTTTGGGTGACAGTTCTGCCCAATAATTATCTGCTTGGGGATGGGCAAACCACTCATGATAAAAAGATTCTGGTGCAAGATGTTGCAAAATTTCTGGATTATTTAAAGGAAGATTTCGCGAGGCGGTAAATAATGCTTGATAAGCAACCTTATCTCCTCTTAAACGGGCGGTTTCGGTAGCTAATTGAATTGCCCATGCTAGATTAGTTTGCAAACAGAATGCGCCACCTTCATAAGCCCAATCTGTATACAAATCATAGCCAATCATGGCTGGGCAAATAGTTTTTAAAGCAGCTGGTTGATTAGCAGCAGCATACAGTTGTGTCATTCCTTGATAGGAAAAACCATACATCCCAACTTTGCCATTGCTGTGAGGTAGGTTTGCAACCCAATTTACTGTATCTTCGCCGTCTGCAATTTCGTTGGTAAATAATTTAAATTCTCCCTCAGAAGTACCTCGCCCTCGGACATCTTGAATTACTACGATGTAACCTTGGACCGCATACCAAGTAGGATGGGCATAAACCACAGTTGATGCGATCGCTCTTCCATAAGGTTGTCTCATTAATAATATGGGAAACTCCCCAGCCGCATCGGGACGATAGATATCTGCATCTAACCGCACGCCATCACGTGTATGCATTGAGGCTGTTTGTTTGGGAAGTACTTTGAACATGAGTCTGGAAGAATATATCAATGGCACCATAGATCAGCATAGAGCTACACAGAGACCTGCGATCGCACCACGAAGAGAAAAGGGGGCAAGGGAGCAGGGAGCAGGGGGGAGAATTTATAATCGTAAAAACTGCTGTAAGCGCCTACTATTTCACAGGTAAATCAAATCTTTCCCCCTTTTGCCTTTCCCCTTTTCCCCTTCACCGAACTATATTAGATACACCCTGTTTGGGTAAATTATCAAACATTGGTAAAGGATTAATCATTTTTTTACCAAGTATTACTACTGAGGCAAAATCTGGGGTAAGGTGAATGCATGAATTACGAAACAGCTCGCAAAATCCTCATAGACCAAACAATAACCACCGAGGACAATCCAGATTCCCTGTTAATGCGTATGCAGCAGGGAAAACCGCCAGTTCCCGGTCAAATCACTTCGATTTTGTTGGCGTTAAAAGTGGTGTTTGAGGCCCTCAAAGAAGCTTCTAGTCTCGATAGAGAATTAGCTTACGCTCTTTTTCAGTTAAGTATTAAGCCTTCACAACTATTTGTTGGCGGACGCAGGGCTGGGATTGATTGGCCACCATTGTTGAAGGAAGATTTGTTGCGAATTGCTTTAGCAGCCGAAAGTATCTTTTCTACTAAATGGCAAACTCCACCTTCTGGCGGATTTGGGGGAGTATAGGCAGTACCATGAAAACTTGCAATCAAAAAGATAATGGCGGGTTAGCACGCATTCAAGAATTTTGGGTACAACCCTAAACTGTTGTGCATCTAACCCATCCTATAAAAATTGCCATAAGGCTGCAAATTTCAATCTATTTAACGATTTCGCAGTTCTGCTTCTAATTTGTCTAAATCACTTTTAAGTAAAATAGTCATTTGACCAGTGAAAGCCTTACCTTCCTTAGGCTGGGCTACTTCTATCCAATAAGCATAGCGATCGCCTAGACGCAATTCTCCTTGTAACGCTTCTCTAATGGGAGTTTTGGCAAATCGGGCTGAGTTAATTGCACTCTCATTGGGATATTTATATAGTAGCTGGGCACGTTCAAAATCTTGATAAATATCCAACCCGTAAATTATTCGTAAAGCTTCTTGGAAGCGCTCAAATGTCATGCCGTTAACAGCATCATACATAGTAATGCGCTCAGAACGAATCATGCTACGGTCTTTAGTAAATGCAACTTTACCTGGCGGTAATACCGATGCTAAAAAAGTGAATCGCTGGGCTGCTGTATCGGTCTTTTGTACAAATAAACGCTCTCCTCTGTGGGGACGTAGTGTAGGATGTGCTTGAATCCAGGTAGTTACTTCTTCAGTTTTTTGCCCTGGTAAAGCATTGGCTTTGGAATCAGCAAGCATTCCCACCGATAGCCAAGAAACCAGAGACAACGGCAAAATTAAGCAATTAAGCAGAGATTTGTTTAGCATTTTCTCAATCGGGAATTATATGAAATCACCCCATTAGCTACTCCCAATCGGGTGCTGAATATAGTTTTCCCGTTTCTTGGCAAGATTATTTCATATAAATTTAAAAAAGATTGCTGAATTTGTAAGTTTTTTTACGGATTAGGGCATGGGGCATTGGGCATGGGGCATTGGTAATTGGTAATTGGTAATTGGTAATTTATTCTCCCCCTGCTTCCTCATCTCCCTCATCTCCCTCATCCCCCTCATCTCCCTCATCTCCCTCATCTCCCTCATCTCCCTCATCTCCCCATTCCCTCACGCTGTCAGCGCTACTTTAATTACCTTGCGCGCTTTCATATCATTAAATACTTGCGCTAAATCTTGTAAGGGACGATGTTCGCTGATGAGTAGTTCTAAAGGTAGTCTATGGCTAGCTATTAATGCTAGGGCTGCGCGTACATATTTGGGGGTGTTGTGAAATACGCCCTTTAGGGTAAGTTCGCTATAGTGTAGCTGTTCTGTGTTGACTGTAATAGTTGTATCTCGTGGACAACCACCAAATAAATTAACAGTTGCACCAGGACGGGCACAAGCGATCGCAGTTTCCCAAACGCTGGGTACTCCTGTGGCTTCAATGACGACATCTGCGCCCCATCCTTGGGTGTGTTCTTTGACTACGCCGGGAATGTCGGGAATTTGATGATAGTTAAATGTTTTGGCTGCACCTAACTTTTTACCAATTTCTAATCTTTGGTCGTTACCGCCCCATAGCCATACCTCAGCTTTGGCACTATCAGCTATGGCAGCGACAAACATGAGCCCAATTGCCCCATCCCCGATCACTACTACCCGATCTACGGGTTTGATTTCGGTACGCCCTACGCCATGCAATACACAAGCTAGGGGTTCTGTCATGGCGGCTAATGCAAAGGGCAAGTCATTGGGAATGGGCAGCATATTATGCTGTACTATCGGCGCGGGAATTTTCAGATATTCCGCAAAGGTGCCGTTATTCCAAGTCAAATTTGGGCAGAGGGAATATTCTTGTCGTTGACAAAAAAAACAATTCATGCATGGAGCAGAGTTATTCGCAACAATGCGATCGCCTACTCGCCAACCTGTAACACCTTCACCCAGGGCGACAATTTGCCCAGCTGCTTCATGACCAAACAAAGTAGGTGGTTTCAGCATTCTGGCATGACCACCACGCCGCCAGACTTTTAAATCGGTACCGCAAGTTGTAGCCGCCCCCACCTTAATCACTACCTCACCAGCAGCCGGAGTCGGATCGGATACCTGCTCTAAGCGTAAATCTTCTTGACCATAAAGTAAGGCTGCTAACACAGCTTTTGACCTAAATGAGTAACTCCACCTGATTTTACCAGGTGGAGTCAGTCACAAGTCAGCCTTAATTCCATAGGTCTGTAGTTAACAATTGGGTGCTACAAAATTTAGGATTTTAGCCCTGACTACAAACATATTGCCCTAAGAATTAGCTGTAGGCTGGGGAAGAACACCTGTATTGCGGGTTTCCACATTCGACATCCGGCTCAAATTTAACAGTGGTACTTCTTGTCGGCAAGATAGACAAAACCAATACACTTCACTATGCCGAATATGGCGCAGGAGGGAACCACCACAACAGGGGCAAGTGTTGGCTCTCATACTCATACCGATGTCCTCCCTAAAAAGGTTGTTGAAATGTGAAAAAAAATTTTTGTTAATTAAAGCTGAATCTTGGCAGCATGAATGCGGCCATTGGAAGTTATGCGATCCTTGATAATTTGCTTGTAGACGGCTTCATAACCGTTAACCATTTGGCTGACACTAAATTTGTTTTCTACGTATTGGCGGCAGGTTTGGCGATTGAGGTTTAAAGCTTGCGGAATCATCTGTGCCATTTGTTCATAGTTTTGGCAGATAAAACCTGTTTCACCCTGGGCAATTACTTCTGGTACGGAACCGAGATTCATGGCAATTACAGGTGTACCAGTTGCCATTGATTCAATCATGACTAAACCAAAAGGTTCTTGCCAGGTAATGGGAAAAAGAGTTATGGCAGCATTGCCCAGAAGTTCAGCTTTTTCGGCATGGTTGACTTCGCCTAAATATTGAATTTGCTGACCATCAATGTGGGGAGCAATCTCTTGTTCAAAAAACTTCGAGTCTACTGCATCAATTTTTCCTGCCATTTTTAAGCGCCAACCAGTTTGCTTTGCAATTGCGATCGCATGGTGTGGCCCCTTTTCGGGGGAAAAGCGACCTAAGAATGCCAAGTATTCTGGTTCTTGGGGTTGGGCTTTAAACGGATAATCATCAGGATTAATTCCGTTATAAACAGTGCCAAAGTAGTTTAAGTCTACTTGCCGTTGAGCGTTACTAATACTAATGTATGGTTGCTTTTGATGATGGCGATAAACTTTACGGTTGTCGTTAGTAAAGCTGCCGTGCAGAGTATGTACAGTCGGAGTGGGAACTAAACTCGCTAAAGACAATGCCGAGATGCCTACATGGGAATGAATAATATCAAATTCCTTGGCTCGCTGGTAAACTTGGCTCAGTTCAAGCATTTCATAAACTGCATACTCTTTGACATGGGGGTCTAAGCGTAATGCTCGGGGATAAACTGCTTCCAAATTAGCCAGAGTTTGGGAATCGCCGGAGGCAAATAAAGTAACTTCATGACCACGACGAACTAATTCATCGGTCAAGTGACTTACTACCAGTTCAATTCCTCCATATGTAGGGGGGGGAACTCTTTCCCATAAGGGGGCAACTTGAGCGATCTTCATAATGTTTTGGTTCAGCCGATTAATGTTGTTCTGCAAATGAGAACTTAACTTTAAACTTGGGGGGCGAAGAACTTATAATTAAGCTTCTGAAATTTAAATTAACCAAGTTCATGCCCACAAGTGCAATATCGGTTAACCGTACTGTGCAACAGCACCAAACAATTTCAGATAAACCGTATTTGCCCCCTTGCGACTACAATACCAATGTACAATCTACTGCTGAATAATTTCATCTGTCTTGGGGATCATTGAGACAATTCGACCTATTCTGTAACTTAACCTACTGATTGGAAAAATTTGTAGCTGAAAATACTAAATTCTCCCTTGGGATCAATTGTTTTCAATTCTGATTGATGGAAAAGCGCTTATAACCTAGAGGTTGCATGAATATTAAAAAAATGTAAAAATCCCTCTCATTAATGATTATTAATTAAATTATGTAAATTCGGGATCAATGAAAATCGCTACTTGGAACGTGAACTCAATCCGTATTCGTTTAGAACAAGTTATTGATTGGTTAAATCAAAATCCTGTGGATGTTCTCTGCTTGCAAGAGACAAAAGTAACTGATAGCCAATTTCCGCGATCGCCTTTTGAAGACTTAGGCTATCAAGTATATATATCAGGGCAAAAATCATACAACGGTGTAGCTTTAATCAGCCGACAACCTTTGTTAGATATAAGTACTGGGTTCACCGCAATTGTGCCTAATTTACAACCTGAATGGGACGAGCAAAAACGTGTAATTACTGGAGTCCTTGATAATGTGAGGATTGTCAATCTTTATGTTCCCAATGGTTCATCTATAGGTAGCGAAAAATACGAATACAAGCTGCGTTGGTTAACAGTACTACGGGAGTATTTGCAACTACTATTAAAATCACATCCTGCTATCTGTGTATGCGGTGACTTTAATATTGCTTTAGAAAATAAGGATATTCACGATAAAGCCAAACCAGACAATCACATCATGGCATCTGAAGCAGAACGCCAAGCCTTGCGAGATATACTGACACTGGGATTTGCTGATGCCTTTCGTAAATTCACCTCTGAAGGCGGTCACTTCAGCTGGTGGGATTACCGTACCGCAGCCTTTCAGCGTAACTTAGGCTGGCGGATTGACCATCACTATCTCACACCAGTATTGTATGAGCGGGCAACGAGTTGCATGATTGATGTCGCACCGAGAAAATTGACTCAACCCAGCGACCATACACCTGTAGTTGTGGAATTGGGGATTTAGTAACGCGCGAAAAGCTTACGGATGCGTTACGCTGCGCTAACGCATCCTACCTTGTTCTGGCTGAGGATAAGTCAAAGTCCAGTTATTTTTATCATTTAATTGGTTATATAAACCTTGAAGAATTAGGCGCAGTGCAGTACGAGTTCTGATATATTCTCTCAATAAATGAGTTCCTGGGGCGGCAGATATACCATCATAGTATTGCTTGTAGCCAAATGGTTTGGCACATTCATTGCCAAAACCTTTAACAGTTAATACAAAAAATGGACTTTCCTTGTATTCGTTAGGAACCATGAAGACTCCATAGACATGATGTTTACCACGCCACGGCTGCACGATAACTTTAGCCGCCTGTACTTGGAATTTTTGGGTTTTTGATGACAGGAATGCTTCGGCATCGCAAACAGAATCATTGATAGGCCACCATAAAGTTAAAATTATTAGTGAAATTAGGAAAAGCAAAAAATAGAGAAATGGGCGACGCATAAATTCAACAGTAATTGTTGATGCAATTGCTGCTATCTGATGGGCAATGTTAATGCAGCTTTAGTAGTGAGAAGATTTTTATGAACAGAAGTATCACCTTCCACTACATTTTTTTAAAGCATCTTGTTACTATTAAGATAAGTAATAATTCAATTAAGTTTTGTGGCGATCGCTACTGATTATAATGATGCTAATAAATTTATCAGCAAGCTTTGATTTAACAGTACTATCTAACTATATTGCACTAACTGAGACTGAAGGCAAACTATCTAGGGTATTATTTTTTGAATCATAATAAATGATAAATAAATTACAGTCTTAAATTTTGATTATGCATATTTATCTCCGCACAATTATGGCGCAAATATTTCAAATGTATCGGCTTTTTGACATATAAAAAATCCAATCAATCTAACCATAGAGGGATTCTTTAATAAAACTTTCCTTCTAAACTGCCAATTTATGTATTAAATAAAATTATTTTTTATATTAAATTATACATTACTAAACCAATTTAAATGTACTGGAAAACAGTTACATTATATACTGCTAATTATATGCAAATATATTGTTCAAAAATTGGTATTTAATGATATCTAGTAAAATAGAGGAATTACCCATGCAAACTAGAGAAAATAAAATATTTCCTTTGCCAGAAGAGGATTCCATCAAATTAAAAAAAATTGACTATGTAGAATTTTATGTAGGTAATGCAAAGCAAGCAGCCTACTTTTATTGTAAATGTTTTGGCTTTAGGGCGATCGCCTATGCGGGATTGGAAACTGGAATGCGCGATCGCAGTTCGTATGTTGTCGCACAATCAAATATCCGCTTTGTGTTTACCTCGGCGCTAACACCAGAGGGGCCAGTAGCCGAATATGTGAGGTTACATGGTGACGGAGTGTATAATATTGCCTTGCAAGTAGATGATGCTCGTGCTTGTTTTGCAACTGCGATCGCACGTGGCGCACAACCAATACTAGAACCGACGATTTTTCAAGAACAAAATGGTTATCTTGTGAAAGCAACAATCAAAAGTTATAGCGGTGACCTAGTTCATTCTTTTATCGAGCGTCATAACTATAGCAATTTTGCGCCTCAATATCAGCCGATTGCCAATATATCAAGCAACAATTATGCTGGTTTATTTGATATTGACCACATTGTGATTAATGTCGAATTAGGCAAAATGGATTTATGGGCAGACTTTTATTGCAAAGTACTAGACTTGCAAGAGAGTCAACTATTTACTAGCGATGATATTTCTACTAAATATTCTTCGTTGATGTCAAAAGTTTTGCAAAATAATACTGGTCAAATTAGATTTCCCATTAATGAACCAGCAGCAGGCTATCGTAAATCACAAATTCAGGAATATTTAGATTTTCATTATGGCCCTGGTGTGCAACATATTGCCCTCAGAACCAATAATATTGTGAAAGCAGTCACAGAATTGCGTAATCATGGTGTGGAATTTTTAGAAACTCCAGATATTTATTACGAGAATTTGCAACAACGCATTGGTCAAATTGATGAAGATATAGAGACGTTGCGAGAATTGAAAATCTTACTCGATAGAGATGAAAAAGGATATCTCCTGCAAATATTCACTAAGCCATTAGTAACTAGACCAACATTTTTTATTGAAATTATTCAACGCAAAGGTGCACAAGGGCTAGGTAATGGTAATTTTAAAGCCTTATTTGAAGCCATTGAGCGTGAGCAAGCAGCCCGTGGTAATTTATTACCTTTTAGCTAAAAATTGAAGAGTTTTGCTAGCAAAAGCAGTGGTATGGAAAAGCAATCCAAAATCCAAAATCTAAAATCTAAAATTTAAAATAGGCAAGTTTTGATGCAAATTTATGCTACCTATGTAAACTCTCTATGCTGAACGACACCTGCTAAGATTTTTTACAGCATGGGTAGTAACATACACCAATATCAGCTATATTCCCCTAAGCATGGTAAAAAAAAGATGTTAATGGGAAGAATCTGGGGAAATCTACAAACCGTGAAAGGTGGGTTTTGTGCAATTGCGATCGCGCAAATTTTAGGGACAGCTACCTCTGCAAAAGCGGCGGAAACAGTTGTAGTGAGATATGGCCCGTTTGCAGAATCCTTCGCTGTAGCCGATTTGCAAAAAGCTGCGGAAACTGGAGAGTTTCCCAGAGACATAGCACTTTTCACCAATAAGTTACCGGAAGAACAACGCCGTTCCATATTAGGGGCCTTGAGAATGAAGATACCCCTAAACGTGGTCGCTATTAGTCGCTTATTGAATACGCAAATTGGGACAGCAATTCTCAACGATCTATCTACGGCTTTAGTCAGAAAAGATAGTGCTGGCGTACAAGCATTAAGAGCCGGATTCGTCTTAGGCTCCACTTCACCCGATGGACTTTCTATACTATCTTTTATTAAATCTTATCCGAGTCAACGCTTAGAAATAAATTTACCGCAATCATTTAGAGTTGCCAGCAATTTAAACTCAGGTTTTTGGCTGACGCAACAGTTTATGCTAGCGATCGCACCGCAACTCAACCCCATCACATCGCAACTATCTTTTTCTATTGATCCTAGCGCACCGGGAGTAGCTCAATATCAGGTTCTAGGTTTGGAATTAAATGACCAAAAACGCAACCGCAAAATTCCTGTAGATGTTTATTGGTCAAACTCTTCAACCACAGAAAAACCTGTAATTGTGTTTAGTCATGGTTTCGGATCGGTGCGTACAGATATGCGCTACTTGGCGCAACATTTAGCATCTCATGGCTATATAGTAGCAGCCCTAGAACATCCGGGTAGTAATGAGACATATACCAACTTAGCTTTCAAAAATAACACTAGGTTTATCCAACCCCAAGAGTTTTTAGATCGTCCCAAAGATATTAGTTTTGTCCTTGATGAACTAGAAAAACTCAACCAAACCGCTACTAGTCCCTTACAGGGAAAAGTCGCCACGAATAACGCTATGGTAATTGGCTATTCCTTTGGTGGTGGGACAGCCTTATCACTTGCAGGAGCGGAATTACAATTAGAAGAACTCAAACAGCGTTGTAAAAAGAATGTAGCTGGATTTAGTTTTGGAGAAACCCTGCAATGCGTTGCTCAAGAATTACCAGCTAATAAATATCAGCTACGAGATGAGAGAATTAAAAGAGCGATCGCACTTAGTCCGACCTCTTCTTTAATGTTTGGTAAAAATGGACTGAGAGAGGTGAAAGTACCTACCTTAATCTGGGCGGCTTCCGCAGATAAAACGCTTCCAGCTTTACCCGAACAAGTAATAGGATTCACTAAAATTCCATCTCCTAAATGGCTAGTGGGTATACTTGGCGGTACTCATTTGAGCGTCAAAGACCCCAGTACCACAATGGATCAAGCCACAAAGCTCAATACAGTCTTATCTGGTGGAGAAGTTGTAGGCGAACAAGCTGCAGATATTCGTAAATATTTGCAAGCGATCGCTTTAGCTTTTGCAGCCCAGGGAACTCCTGAAGCGGAAAAATATGAACCTTTTCTCACACCAGATTATGCTCAATTTGCTTCCACTCAAGCATTTCCCATTCGCTTAGTTACTAGAATTCCTACACAAGCAATGCTAGTAGTTAGGCAATATATTAAGAGTGAGGAATAAAGAATGGGGAATGGGTAAGGGGGAATGGGGAATGGGGAATGGGTAATTGGTAATAGTAATTTATTGGGGATTGGGGATTGGCGACTGTGGAGGATTTGCGACAACGCATAATTGAATTTTTTTGCTGGAAGGCGATCGCACCTCTAACAATGTCATTGTATCGAGCGACAATGCGATCGCATCGCCCTACATTGTTAATGTATCGCCCTACATTGTTAATGCATCGCCTTACATTGTTAATGCATCGCCTTACATTGTTAATGCATCGCCTTACATTGTTAATGTATTGCTCTACATTGTTAATGTATCGCCCTACATTGTTAATGTATCGCCTTACAACTAAGTTGCATTTGGCCTTTGTTATTCCCCTTGTCCCCAGTCCCTTTGTCCCCAGTCCCTTTGTCCCCAGTCCCCAATCCCCAGTCCCCAGTCCCCAGTCCCCAGTCCCCAGCGCTTCCTGCTAAAATGTTTCACCGAGCCGGAAGGAAAAAAAATGACAGAGGGAAAAATATTGTTGCAACCTGGCACTTTATGGCAAAGTGTCATAGAACGTACTGAATCTGCTTTGAAATGTGGGGCGTTGCTGTCGATACCAACGGATTTTGAATATATTGAGCAGGATGGTGTACGTTTCTTGGTGAGGATTTTGGCAAATCTTGTGCGTAAGGATGCAGCCAAGAAAAAACAGGCTCAACAAACCGCCACATCCGGTAAGGATTTTAATCCTTTTCTCCCATACGAAGAAGATTTATTTGTTGCAGATATTTCTGAAACTCATGTATGTCTCCTGAATAAATTTAACGTTGTTGACCATCATATATTGATTATTACTCGCGCTTTTGAGGAACAAGAAAGCCTACTTACCTTAGAAGATTTTGCAGCAATGTGGGCTTGTTTAGCGGAATATGATGGTTTAGCATTTTATAACGGTGGTCAAGTTGCAGGGGCCAGTCAGCGACACAAGCATTTGCAAATCGTACCTTTACCTTTGACAACTTCAGGTGATGCAATACCTATTCAGCCGTTGTTAGCAAAAGCAAAATTTCAGGATGCGATTGCAACCATACCAGGTTTACCTTTTAAACACGCTTTTGCAGCTTTAAATTCCCAGTGGGCAGAGTCGCCATTACCAGCCGCAAAAACTACAATGGAACTATATTATGCTTTACTCCATGCTGTAGAGATAGCTGCGGTTAACGATCATAGACAATCTGGTGCGTACAACCTTTTAGCAACACGAGAATGGATGTTAATCGTACCGCGATCGCAAGAAGAATACGAGTTCATTTCTGTTAACTCACTAGGTTTTGCAGGTGCGCTATTAGTGCGAAATCAGCAACAAATGCAACTCCTTAAAGACCAAGGGCCAATGAATATTCTTAAGAATGTGGGTTTTGTTAATTGGTAATTGGGCATGGGGCATGGGGCATGGGGCATTGGGCATTGGGCATGAGTAATGAGTAATGGCTATTCTCCCATGCTCCTCTGCTTCCTCTGCACCTCTGCTTCCTCTGCTTCCTCATCCCCAGTCCCCAGTCCCCATTCCCCAACAAGTGCCGTCCCAAAATTTATGTGTTATCTTTTGCAGCATCACTAATACTGATGTGTCAAAGCCGCTTTAATTCGTAATTCATAACTCATAATTCATAATTTCAGGAGAATCATTATGCATCACTTTGACCTGAAATGGATACGCGGCCAGTTTCCCGCACTCACACAAACAATTAATGGTAAGCCTGTAATTTTTTGTGATGGCCCTGGTGGAACTCAAGTACCGGGTGCAGTGCTTGATGCTATCAGTGATTATTTAGTAAGGTCAAACGCTAATGCTCATGGGGCTTTTGCGACTAGCGCGCGCACAGATGCACTGTTGACGGCGGCGCGTGCTGCTACGGCTGATTTTCTGGGATGTCATAGTGATGAGGTGGTATTCGGTGCTAATATGACCACCCTTACCTTTAGCGTCAGTCGCGCTATTGGTCGAGAATTGCAAGCAGGCGACGAAATTATTGTGACACAGCTTGACCATTACGCCAATGTTTCCCCTTGGTATGCGTTGGAGGAAAAAGGCGTGGTTGTGCGTGAGGTGGGTTTCAATGTGGAAGACTGCACCCTCGATATGGGTGAACTGGAACGGCTAATTAATGAACGTACAAAGTTAGTCGCAATTGGCTTTGCATCTAATGGAGTGGGGACAATTAACGATGTCCCTAAAGTTGTGCGTTTAGCTCATGCTGTGGGCGCATTAGTATTTGTTGATGCTGTTCACTATGCGCCCCATGCGCCTCTCAATGTTCATGCGTTGGATTGCGACTTTCTCGCCTGTTCCGCTTACAAGTTCTTTGGCCCCCACGTAGGGGTTTTGTATGGTAAGCGTGAGCATCTTGCCCGATTAACGCCATATAAAGTCAAACCCGCTCCTGATGATGTCCCATCGCGCTGGGAAACTGGAACTTTGAATTATGAAGGCTTGGCTGGGTTAGTAGCGGCAATAAATTACTTGACAAAATTGGGTTGTCATGTATCACCTAACGTTGATAACGAGTTAATTTCTGCCTTAATCGCAGCGGATAAGGAAGGTATAGAAACATTCCACTGTCCCAGCTTCCTCACTTCTGCAGATTCAGCGACACCTGCAATTACATCTGCTTATCACAGCAGACGGGCGGCTTTGGTAGCAGCGATGTCCAGCATTCAACAATATGAAAGAGAATTGAGTCACAAACTGATTCCGGGATTGTTGGCGATTCCTGGCTTAAAGTTATATGGCATTACCGATCCACAGCGCTTTAATTGGCGAACCCCAACAGTAGGAATTCGATTAGCCGGACAAACCCCCGCAACTGTTGCCAAAGCATTAGGCGATCGCGGAATATTTTCTTGGCATGGTCATTTTTATGCGATCGCTCTGATCGAAAAACTAGGCATAGAACCTACCAGTGGTTTAGTGCGAATTGGACTCACACACTACAACACAGCCGAGGAAATTGAGCAACTATTGCAAGCCTTACAAGAAATTGCGGTCTAGTCAAGTTTTGTAGAGACGCGATTAATCGCGTCTCTTTCCCCATTACCCATTACCTATTACCGATTACCTCCCCCTCAGCAGATTTGTGATTTATAGTATTTGCATAAATCGCCAGTTGTGACCGATTCTTGAGATTGAGACGGTTGAGAATACTTGTCACATGAGTTTTTACTGTGCCTTCAGTAATATATAGCTTTTGAGCAATTTCGCGGTTGGTTGCGCCTACGCCAATCAACTGCAAAACTTCTTGTTCTCGTGCAGTGAGTTCTGATAACTTTGCAGGCGCGGAACTTTCACTAGTTTCGGCTGGAGATGTTTCTTTCGCTAAAAGTTTATCAAATAACCCCGGGCCAAATTGAGTATAGCCATAATGTCCAAAGCGAATTGCATTTGCTAACTCGCTGGAAGGCATATCTTTAAGCAAATATCCTTTTGCACCCGCCCGCATAGCCCCAGCCAAAGAAGTATCATCATCAAATGTGCTGAGAATTAGAACTTTGATATGGGGATAGTTTTCTACAATTAATTTTGTAGCAGTTCGTCCATCCATTTCCGGCATCCGAATATCCATTAACACCACATCAGGCTGGAGTTGTGCAACCATTTCTAAGGCAACTTTGCCATTCTCCGCATCTCCCACTACCTGTAAATCACGTTCCTGTTCTAGCATTGCCTTTAATCCTTGACGAATCAAGCTTTGGTCGTCAACAATTAATAGGCGAATTTTAGCAGATTCATCAATTTTCATAAATTCTACCTCTTGGAAATATTCATAAATAAAGCTATTCATAATCAGTATTGGAAAATGTCTATCGTCGGTATGCTTTTTTGAAATTGATATTGAGTTTGGTAAAAAGGGTAAAGGGTAAGGGCGAAAGGTTCTTTCTGCGTCCTTTCTCCCTTAACCGCAAACAATCGGGATTGAAGTAGTCAACTTCTTTCTAGGTTTAATTTATCGGAACTAATAAGTAAGTTCCATCGAATAAATGTCACGACTTGAAGATGATATTTGTCATGTTGTTCCATGACATTTGTCATGTTTTTGGGGAATGGGTAATGGGGAATGGGTAATGGGTATGAAGAAATACAGTTTAGTTCAGTTAAGAAAATTAATTGATAACAAAACCAAAAAACTAGTTACTCAACAAAAAACAGAACAATAATTTTGGAGGGGGTTTGGGGGACGCAACCGTCACCCAATCGGGGGTTTGGGGGAGAATCCCCCAATTCTACTGGCTTCTTTAATAAGTGACAAAATAAGATTACTCTATGCCACCAAGAGCGATCGCATCTAATTGATTAGTATCAAGAATTGTAATTTTGCCACCTCGACTGTAGGTAATCATTGAGTTGAGGCTTTTAATTAAACGCACGCATTCCTCGTAAGAAATCCCAACACTACGAGCCATAAGGTAGTAAGATAACTTAACTTTTAAAGTCTCGCCTTTTGAAGTTCGCTCAGTTCCAGATTCGGCAGCATAATATTGAATTAATCTGGCAAGCCTGACAATAGCTCTTTCAGAAACTAATCCATGTACTGTTTCATGTAATTGCTGAATCCGATTGTTAAAAACCATCAACATCTGTAAGGCAATTTCAGGATTTTGTTGTATAGCCTTTAATAAAGCATCTCGCTCTACAGTGAGAATTTCACACTCAGATTCAGCCGTTACAGTCGCAGGGGAAATTCCATTTCCTAATAAAGCAGGCGCAGCAAAAATCTCTCCTACTGCTAAGGTACGCAAAATCGTTTCTTTGCCTGTGGTTGCTGTTTTGCTCACTTGAATGGAACCGCTAACAACAGCATATAATTTTGCAGGTAAGCGATCGCCTTCATGGAGAATCATCTCCCCCTTACTATAATGTTGCAGTTGGGTTTGGGGTTGCAAACTAATTTTGTCTGCAGTTGTTAACCCTGCAAACACAGTAATTTGAGAGAGTTGTTCCAATGATGCCTGCATGACATTAAGTAGGTAGGCGAAATTAAAGATAACTGGCTGAGGCTGTCATTTGTCTTTAGTCATTTGTCATTAGTAAGGATGTCAAACCTATTTACGGTTTTTAACATATTTGGGTTTATTTCCACCGACTTACTTATCTTAATAAGGAAACTCAAAACCACTTTCCCCCTTCTTGTAAAGACGCGATTAATCGCGTCTCTACCCCCCTGCCATCCAAGTGATAAAATATGCTTTATTTATCAATAGCAAAAGCTGGACGATGCTGAATCCAAGGATTTGCAGCCTCTAATTGTGCGGCGAGACTGATGAGTGTAGCTTCTGCGCCGGGTTTGCCAATTAACTGTACGCTAATGGGTAAACCGTTACTATCAAATCCTACAGGAAGTGCGATCGCAGGTTGTCCAGTAGCATTGGCTGCGGGACAGGGCGCAATCCAGTTAATAATCTCTTTGAGTGTGTCTTCTGGACTTAAGTCAGCCCATTCGCCTACGCGAATTGGAGAATGCAAATAAACTGGCAATACCAGCACATCAACATTATGGAAAAACCCAACAATTTGTCTAGCGGCGATTTGCATTTGTGATACTGCTTGCAGATATTCACCCGCAGAACCAGAACGCGCCAATAGCCAACGGTTCATTGGTTGCAAAACTTCTGCCGGAATTCCCGAAGCACCTACCCCAGCTTGCCAGATGATAGGAAATGGTTCAATTAATCCGCTAAAATCTGGCGATTTTTCTACAACTTTGTGTCCTAATTGTGCTAACAACTTAACTGTTTGCAAAACTCCTTGTTCACAGCTACTATCTGCTTCACCCAAGGGAGGAATAATCGTTGTATAGGCAATTTGCAATTCTTGGGGTGGTTTCTCGGTAGCAGAGAGGAAGGATGTTTCCGGATCGGGTAACCAATAAGGATCGCCTACTACGTAACCTGACATAGTATCTAAAAGTGCAGCCGCATCGGCAACAGTCCGAGCAATCGGCCCATTAGTGGCAATTCCCGAAAGGCGATCGCCTACAGGAGCATTACTTACTCTACCCCGTGATGGTTTAATGCCTACCAAACCACAACAAGCTGCAGGCCCACGCACTGAGCCACCACCATCGGAACCTTGAGCGATCGCACTCAACCCAGCAGCTACGGATGCGGCTGCACCACCACTAGAACCGCCTGGTGTATAGTCTAAATTCCAGGGATTTCTCGCTGGGGGAAATCCCATAGGTTCACTGTAAGGAAAAGAACCAACTTCGGAAGTGGCAGTTTTACCGAGGATAATAAATCCGGCTTGTTTGATGCGGGTAACTATCCCATCATCATAGGTAGGGATATTGTTGATTAAAGCAGGATTGCCATAAGTACAAGGTACACCAGCTACCGGGTTCAGGTCTTTAATCGAAATTGGTACCCCAAAAAATGGCGGTAACTCTGAACTATTTACCAGTATTTCTGTTTTAGCTTGAGCATCTGCGATCGCTAAATCTGCCGTCACCGTAAAATAGCTGCCTAACTGGGGATTTAACCGCTCAATCCTTTCTAGATATACATTTACCAACTCTAGAGGCGAAAGTTCCCGGCGACGGATTAATTGCGCCAACTTCAGTGCTGGGGTAAAAGCTAAATCAGTGGTATTCATGCGTGAACTACTGAGTAGTTTGAGGTTTTTTCTGCAATTTTCTACTAAGTTTGTTACTTTAGCAGGATTTTCGGGAAATATATCTCTGTAAATGCTGAGATTTGTCAATCAACTAGGATACTAGTACACTTACGTGAAAGTATTGACTAGTATGCAGTGGGCGTAGTTATTTTTTTAATCAAGCCATAACTTCACTGCATCGTAATTTTAATTGTTTGGCATCCACTTGCAACAATCGCCAAGGGATATTTATGGCTGAATTAGAAAAGGTACTGAATGAACTGCCAAAACTTGTTGAAGAGCTAAAGCTAACTGTGGGAAACACTGAAACAATTCAGCAAGAATTAACACGTTTAAGCGAAGCTCAAGAAAAATTGCACAATCTGCAAGTGGCGATCGCTCAAGAATTAGATGTGACAAAATCTCATCAAAATGGATGTAGCGCGATTTCTGCGGTTACAGCCAGAACATTATTGATACCTGACAATTTTTCTACGGATAATGGATTTATTGCCGAAAAATTCGGCAGTTTTAATAAACAGCTTTCCTTAACCGAATTACAAGCCCAAATGGTTCGCTGGCATGAGTGGGGTGAATTGCTTCAGTCTATAGCCAAAGATATGTTAAGCGATGAGCAAATTATTAACCAGCTAAATTGTAATATTAACTATACAAATATTCCCGAAAAATTCCGAGAAATTGAACAAATAATTCCCATTAATTTAGCCTTTGGCAATCAGAAAAAATTAGAATTTCAAAATAAGCAAATTATTACTTATCAATCTGATTTATTAGAAATTCAACAGAGATTATCTATAGTATTTGACAGTATTAATAGCAGCCAGACTATTTTAGTAATTTTGCTAGGATTATCGTTATTCTGTGGGCAAAATGGGCTAGAGCTACAATGGCTATCCGATGAATATGGCTTCATTATCTCTAGTATGGGCAAGTTTCAACCATTAACAGAGTTTATTAATGATTGCGAATCCTATAAAAATAATATCAATACTTTAGTTGAAAATATTAATAGCTTAAAAACGCAAACCGAACAAGCTATAGTTAGCTTACCCCAGAGTGATCCCTTGGGAAAAGCTGCGAAATATTTAGCCAGAAAACGCATCAATTCAATCTTATTTATTGCCTCCAGCGTATTAGTTTTAGGCTTGGGTGGTTGGACAATTTATCACCAAATTACTCAATTCCAGTCAGGCAATGTCAGTGGTAAACAACCAAAAAATGTTGTAGATAAATTCAAAGCTTCTCAAAAACTTGGTCTGGAAGCTTCTTTGATGGTGCAAAAGCCACCACTACCTCTCAAAGATTGGCAGCAAGCAGAAAGCAAATGGCAACAAGCAGTGCAATTATTAGAAAGTATCCCGGAGGGAACCCCAGTCTCTCCTCAAGCGAAGAAACAACTAATTAGCTATCGTACTAAATATGCGGCTATCAGTCAAAAAGTTTTGAATGAAAAGAAAGCTGCTACCAACTTAGAATATGCTCAAAAATTAGCAGTGGAAGCCGAGTTTATTGCCAAAAACGCACCACCAGAATCGGTGATTTTACAACAAGCAAAAGATAAATTACAAGCAGCAATTAACTTATTACAAAGCATTCCCGAAGGGACATCAGTCTCCAAAGAAGTACAAGACAAGCTGACTAGTTATCAAAATAGCTATGAGGCTATTGGTAGTAAGTGATTGGGGAACTCGGGGCCCCCTCTGGGGATAAGGGGGAATGGGGAATGGGGAATGGGTAATGGGGAATGGGGAATGGGGAATGGGGAAGAATAAAAGACAAATACCAACCAATCTCTAACCAATAACCCGTTACAGCCTGATAAATCTCTCAGTGCTTGGTTAGTAATAGCCAAGCGATCGCCATCAAGAGTTACCAATTCAAAATTGATTGACTGTCAATACTGCTCGGTTAAGGATTTTTAAGTCGGAATTTGGTTTGGGGAAAAGGTGAAAGGGTAAGGGTTAAAGGTTTTTTCTTGCCCCTTTTTCCCTTCCCCTTTTGCCCTTAACCGACAAGTATTGGATTGACTGTTACTTGCTTGACTGGGAATTAAAAGCATTCTAAGGTTTTACCGTACTGAAAAAACGGGGGAATGAATTGATGGCAACGGTAGAACTAGAAAAAAAGGTGATGAGTGAAGAAGAAGTAACAAAGCTGTGGGAAGCATTCAAAGTATTTGATGCTGACGGTAGCGGTGCCATCTCCACAAATGAATTAGGGCAAGTAATGCGATCGCTGGGGCAAAGTCCTAGTGAAACCGATTTGCGAGATATGATCAAAGAGGTAGATGTTGACTTATCAGGTAGTATTGATTTTGAGGAATTCAAAACCCTGATGGTGTCAGTACAAGGCGATCGCAAAAGCCGTCTTAAGTTGGCATTTAGTGTGTTTGATGAAGATGGTAGCGGTCAGATTACCACAAACGAGCTACACAGCATCATGAGTCAGTTTGGACTGACGGATCAAGAACTTGATGAGATGATTAAAGAAGTCGATCATGATGGCGATGCCTCAATTGACTTTCAAGAGTTCATGAAACTGGTTCCAGAAGAGTCAGAAATCACCACAGGCTATAAAGATTCACCCATTGCTTTTACTAGTTCCCCAGCAAATAATTCACCCACCGTCACCTCAGATATAGCGGCTACTACGGCAGCACCTACATTATCAACCATCACATCTCCTGCACAGGAAATAAAGAGCGACGACAAAGAAGTAGCGCGACTCAAAGAACTGCTTGCCCTACATCCCCAAGATCAAAAAGAACGCGCCACTTCTCGCCTGCAAATGCAAATCGGGTTATTCCGCCTGATTCAAGGGGCTGCCTATCGCAGCTTCCGTGAAAGTTTTTCCGCCAACCACGAAACCCACCTGCGCGTGAGAAACCTGCCCTACAAAATTACCGACTTTGTGCAGTTTGTCCAAAAAGCGATCGCATTGTATAAAGGGTTAGATGTCGTAGAAAAAGCTTGTTACCCCTTATTAGATGCCGTTGTTGAATCCATCGAAGCAGAATACGCCCGACTCCAACACCGCATCAAGAACTGGAACACCATCGAAAAAACACCCCAGATGCTGGCTGAGGAAAAAGCGATGCAGGAAGCACGGCGTAAATCAATCTCCGTCAGAGAGAAGTTTGCCGCCGGGGTTGAGTTTGCGATTACTGTCAAGAAAAAGCAATTCAGTTTTCGTGATATTGCCTCTGGTGTACTTGCCATCAACGAACTCAACCGTCTCAGACAGATGGAACTGAATGCAGAACTTGCCCCACCACCCGCTAAATCAGCAGGCAATCCCAAAGATTACCTCCAGCAGTGGCACCGGGTTATCCTCTCTGATGCTTCAGAAGAAATATCCGGTGCGATGATGCCTGTAGCTTATTGGTATGAAGATTTTATGCCAAAGCTGCTAGCCGCCTTCAGTGTCAACACTGCCGCAGATATCCCAAGCAACACAGTACTTGATGAAGCGGCGTGCGATCAATGGTATGAAGATACCAAAGCATCTGGAGAATTTGACCGCTATGGGGCAGATGTAGTACAAAACTTTGCTCAATGTACTCCTAAACAAAAGCTAGCCGTGAAGCAGGCATGGCGTTTGACACATCACTATCTCAATGGTGTACAAAAACGGCGTGAACGCCAAGAGTTTGGGCGTGAGTCAGGGGCACTATCCCAGTATGTAGCATTCATTGATGTCTATTTGGCAAGAAGTGACGTGAAGGATTTCCAGATGCGCGTCAGCTTTCCTTATTACATTGGCCCTGCTGTGTGGCGATTTTTCCACACCACAGCAGAAATTGTCTGTACCAAGCCAAATGCAGTACAAAAAGTGGTGGTAGAAATCTTCAAAGATTTCTTTAAACTATTTGCCACAATGTACCCCTGCCCTTACTGTCGTCACCACCTAAATATGTATGTGGTGCAGAACAAAGAAGTCGATATGTACCCAGTAGAATATTTATTGCTGGGACGTGATCCGCAACTGAATAATTTTGAAGTATCGATGGAAGCCAAGCTATCTACAGTTGTAGATGGCCCTGCCTTGCGCTTATTTTTCTGGAAACTACATAACACCGTTTCCTCATCGATCGCTCGCTCTGAAGAATGGTATCACAAGGATGAGAAAGCTTTTTACACTACCCGCTACTGGCCCAGTCTCGATTCCGAATTGGCACGCAGCAAAGCACTCAAACACCTCAGCATCTCCGTTGAGCGACTATACCGCCTCTATGGAATTATTAAACCAGCATCGCGGCTAGCTGGTGTAAGAGCAACACTGCAAAAGCTGTTAGAAAAAGGCGATGAGTCAGGCATTAGGGAAGCTTGCATCCTAGCCCAAGATTATATTCAAGAATTGGAAGCTGCTGCGATCGCCGGACAATTTCTTCAGGAAACCTACCACTTTGATCCGGAAATTGTCGATCAAACTCCCCACTTTACTCCTGAAGAAGAAGAGTATGCCCGCAGTGGCTTATTTGTGGAAGTGATTTAATTGACATCCTCTCACCGCTAACCCTCTAATGTTCTATTACCACAGAACGTTACTATTTTGGAGATGTCTAATACATTCGTGGAGGAAGGGAACAGGGAACAGAGAAAATATTTGTGTAATTAATTCTGTTTAACTAGCTTGAAAAATAGCTGAGGGCGGAGGTAGGCAGCAACATATGTTGCTGTGGTTGGAAAAATTCGCTCTTCAGCAAGTAATTAGGGGTAGTGTTACGGAAGCTGCATCCAAGGGTAAACTAAACAGTTTAGTTTAAAAAGGAAAATCTACGAGTGAACGGTTAGAGTCTGCTTAAATCCCAAAATTAACCCCACTCGCGTGATGATTGAGTGGGGTAAGGGTGATAAAGGTGAAGGGAGGGGCGATCGCGCTTCCTACTACCAACCAGTTAAAGTTTGATGTGCCATATCATGGGTACAAATTAGCCAAAAGCCATGAAAAACTCCATCCCCTTGTGGGTGGAGTTTTTGGGCATGGGGAATCGGGCATGGGGCATGGCGAAGAAATTACCAATGCCCAATGCCCCAAGCTGCGGGGCGGCTGTCCCTCTCCACCCACAAGGGGATGGAGTTTCCCGCCGCTTTCAATAAAAAATGTTTTCGGTTTAATTTTAGGTTATATAGGTGCAGCTATTACAGGTCAACCTAAAGCTATTTGCCGTACAATTTCTATAGAAGTAGGAATGCAAAATTCCGGTTTAGCTGTGGCATTAGCGATCGCACATTTTGATCCAGTAGCCGCAATACTAGGAGCCATATTTAGCGTTTGTCACAATCTTACAGGTTCCCTAATAGCCGCCATTTGGCGAAAATATTCATAATTCAGGCATTAACAGCAGTTTTTGCCACAAATAAGTATGAAAATCTGTCTTTTTCATGCCCTATGCCCCATGCCCTATGCCCCATGCCCTAATTCCAATCGAACATAAGTGCGATCGTCAAATGACTCTCTACCTGGGGCGAGTCCTCTTTGACCTAAATAAATGTCATAAAATAAAGGGTCTTTGGCAATCATTTCTGAGAGAATGGCCTCGCTTTCTATGAGAGTTATTCTTAAATCTGGATAACCATCACTAGCAAGCACTACCGACTTAATTTGTTCGGGAATTTGAATCACTTCAATATATTTCTCAGGGACTTTGTCACCATTAATTACACCATAACCAAAAGGTTCTGCCGGAGAATTACATAACGATGCTTGCAATCTATAGATAGATACTAAAAAATTTTGGCTGGGATCGTTTTGTAATAGTTCGTCAATTGTTTTACCCTGAGCTAGATAGGAATGCACAATCAATGAACGTAACTGAGTTGTAACTTCATCGACTTTACTGAAAGGATTGTGACCTTTACCATCTAATAAATATTGGCAATCTCCAACCCGCCAAAGTTCTCGACGCGCATTAGAGAAGAGTATGATTGCAAAACAGGGCGCAAAAATTGGCACTGTCTCTGATTGAACTCTTGCTAAAGCTTCTTTGACTGCTTGAGTTAACTGCTCAATGGCTTCTGTGGCGCTAGCCTCAGCCGCAAGACTTTCTAAAGCTTGAGCGCCTATTTCTGCTACAAAACGACCAGGAGAAAGCCCATCATAACTAGCACCTGATGCATCTGTAGCGCCATCTAAGACAGCTACAAAGTCCTTAGTAACAACCAGGCGATCATCACCTAAGCTCGGATCTCCGTATTTTGAGCGACTTAATGATTCTACTACTGTGAAGCTGGTGTTTTGATTCATCTCTAATGTCTTACCTCACAGATATCTGTACCAGATATTAAATACTTGTACGAATAAATATCAGGCTATTTACTAAGGGTATTTAATACCTATACCTGTAGATAATGACATAAAATGATTTGGCAATCAACTCAATTACAAAGTTTTTAAACCTACTGAAGCTTTGCGATAAAAACCTTGCCCTTTGAGAGATTTTATGTAACCATTCTATATCGATATTTCGAAAATACTAAAACTCGATACATTTACAGTACTATGTTGATGTGTACATATATCTGTACATTTTTGTGCTGTTTTTAATCTACAAAAACAGCTATATCTAGCTTTTTGTAAGCAATTATCTAGCCTATGATAAAAATTGTTTTACCAATTTCTAAAGATGCTTATATTCATCAGTGATGGCTAAAATTTGTAGAGGAAAAGGATGCATCAGGCTGATTTGTCATGTGGTTGGGAAAAACTATGCTATAAGTCCGGAAATTAAGCAATAACCCAACTTATTAACTACATATTTATGGATTTTCAAGAGCAGTCTCAGAGCAACGATACAACTGCATTTAGCAATCTGCTAGCAAATCGAACGACTGTTTTCACATTAGCGATCGCCTGTGGATTAGCAATAGCAAATGTGTATTACAATCAACCTCTGTTAGCAGATATAAGCAGAAGCTTTCATATCTCTGTACAGCAGGTAGGATTTATCCCGACGCTTACCCAAGTAGGCTATGCAACCGGCTTATTGTTTTTAGTGCCCCTAGGCGATCGCTTAGAACGAAAACAGCTGATTATTAAAATGTTCGGCTTGCTGAGTTGTACCCTAGTTGCAGTCGCCATTTCTCCCAACATCATCTGGCTGGGTGTAGCAAGTTTCCTTCTTGGGTTTAGCAGCATTGTTGCCCATTTAATTCTTCCCTTCGTAGCTCAAATCACCCCGCCCAACCAACGCGGAAAGGTGATAGGTACTTTAATGAGTGGGCTAATTATTAGTGTTTTGCTAGCTCGTTCTGTGAGTGGTTTTGTGGGTAAGCTCATGGGCTGGCCTGGAATTTATTGGATTTCTGCAGGTGTAATGATTGTTCTGGCTTTAGCGATTCGTCAGCAATTACCTGAAAATCGCTCCTCATCACAGATGTCTTATCCAGAACTAATGCAGAGTCTTGCCCATCTTACCTATGAACAGCCTGTACTTCGGGAAGCTGCATTCAATATCGCTTTAATATTTTGCGCTTTTAATGTCTTTTGGGTAACACTAGTTTTCCTGCTAGAATCCCCTGTCTATAACTATGACAGTCAAGTTGCAGGATTATTTGGCTTAGTCGGTTTAGTGGGAGCAGGTACAAGTTCTCTGGTGGGTAGGTTAGTAGACAAATGGGGCGCGAGGCGCGTTGTAGGTATCGCTCTTTGTTGTGCTTTATCTGGCTTTACAATTCTCTGGCTAACAGGGACTCATTTAATGGGTCTGATTTTGGGTGTAATTATCTTAGAGTTGGGAATGCATAGCGCTTACCTTTCCAATCAAATCCGTGTTTATAATCTTGTTCCCAATGCTGAGAGCCGATTGAACACTGTTTATATGGTGATTAACTACAGTGGTGGGGCACTTGGTTCTTTACTTGGTAGTTATAGTTGGGTAATTGGGCAGTGGAATGGGGTTTGTGCTTTGGGGCTTTTCCTATTAAGCTTGGCTGTAATTTTGCACTTTGGCGGACGTAAGAAATAGACTCAGATTCCTAGCAAATTCAGTACTATCCGTAGCACTGGGAAAAATTCATCTTTGATTTTGAGGAAATACACTTATCCCTCAATGCTAAACGGTACTTATTAATCTAGTGAAAGTATCAATTGCCAAGAAATTGAGGAATTGCTAATATTTTGCCTTCTAGATTACCAGCAGGTGCACATTATGGCGGAATCAAACGGCATAATCAAAGATGGCTTTCTCTATCCTCGCAGTCGCTATCATGGTCAAGTAAAACCGCAGAATTTAGTATTTAACGCGAATCTGCAAGAATTTTCTCAAAAAGTTGGTTATATTTCCTCCTTGGAGACAAACGGTAAACTTTCACCAGAGGAAGCTTATCAGAAGATTGAAACAATGTGGGAACAGTTAAAAAAATCCAAATTTGAATTAGGAATCACTTCTGATTAACTGATTTATCAGGGATTGATGACAAAGGCTGACTACAATATAAATAATTTCAAGCTAGATAAGAGTTTCCTATTTTGGTTGTCTAACTATACGACGTTTATTGAAAAGTATTGTATGGCTTATAGTGAGACACAATTGCATTCAGATAAATTATAACTTCCACAGAAATACAAATTATCGGGGCAATCATAAATTGCCCCTAACTGCATATTTGAGCTTCGGCTTTTGTTTTTACTGTTAAAGGTGCTGATAGTGCAAAAACTCCTGCTAATGTATATTGCACCATCCGCTTTAATACAGTGCGACGTTGTGGAAGAAATGGTATTTTCATAACTTTTGAAACGAACTCTAAGCTTATTGAAAAGTTGGTTTATTTGCCACTAATTTTAGTAGCCTAAATAGCTATAAAATCTGTGCCTATCCCTGCGATGTTTATGGCAGATGAAAAGTTGTAATCAGTAAGCTACTAAAAGCCGATTGATTTACCGTATTTTGCTATATAAGAAATTCTTCCACAGTTCGCAAAAAAATGCAACTGGTAAATCAAACATTTTTATCAGCTAATATTTTTTAGAAAAATAAAAATATAATAGGTAATTTATAATTATTAACTTAATTTTTTATAAAAAATTCGCACTTAAAGTAATTAAAAAATATAAATTACTTCTAATGTGAATTAAAAACGCCTCTTATACCATAAGGGTTTCTAGATTAACCCACAATTATTATTTTGGAGCTAGGCTAGGGCTAGCCACGAAATTATAAAGGTTTCAAGATTTAATAACTAATTAAATCTTGAAACCTTGTTAACCTGTTTCTTACAGCAGTTTTCATGTATTTAGACCACAGGCTGATATCTGTATTTCTTTGTTACTTTGCGCCTTTGCGTGAGATATAAAATTGTGGTTCATTTACCTGAAAATAGCTGTAAGTATTTAGAGACCTCCACAAAAAGAAATGCCCAATTGTCATTGCGAATGTAGCGTTCGCGTAGCGTCCCGTTCGCGTAGCGTCTCCGTCAGGAGAAGGGAAGCGAAATGAAGCAACCGCAAAATATTGGGATTGCTTCACTACACTCCGTTTCGCTCGCAATGACAGCTTTTGGATCAATCATTCTGTGGAGTTCTCTTACCATTCTTGTAATGTTGGCCGAATGAGGATTTCATTCACATTCACACGGGATGGCTGGGTAACTGCGTAAACGATCGCAGCTGCAATATCTTCACTTTCTAAAGGTGTCACAGAACGACGACGCGCTTCACTTTGTTGTTTAAAAACTGGGTCGGTAATATGATCATTTATCTCCGTATTGACTAACCCAGGCTCAATAACTGTGATACGGATATTTTGCTTACAAACTTCTTGTCGCAAGGATTCTGAAAAACCGTTTACGCCCCATTTAGTTGCATTATATACACCAACACCAACCCTTGCAGTGCGTCCCGCAACAGATGAAATATTGACGATATGTCCTGCACCTTGAGCTTTTAAAATGGGTAATACCGCATGGGTGACATACAACAACCCCAATACATTGAGATTAATCATCTCCTTCCATTCTGAGGTATTGCCACCATCGATCGCACCAATAACCGCAATACCTGCATTATTGACGAGGATATCTATGCGGCCGAATTCAGTTTTTGTTTTGTGAACTAAATTCTGGACTTGAGCTTCATCTGTCACATCAGTAATAATGGGTAAAGCCTTGCCACCAGTAGTAGCAATTTTTTCTGCCAAGGCATTTAAGCGATCGCCTCTACGAGCAGCCAGAATCACTGCTGCACCTTCTGCTGCTAGTGCTAAGGCGGTGGCTGCACCAATACCAGAGGAAGCTCCGGTAACAATTGCAACTTTGCCGTCTAATTTACCTGTCATGATTGGTTAACGTTTGATTGCTAATGTGAGTCCATCTGCTATAGAAATCAAGCTTAAATCTATGCGATCGTCTTGATGCAGTTTGCTATTAAATTCTCGGATAGCATTGGTAGCTGAGTCTTGCACATCTGCGTTGGCTGCACGTCCAGACCACAGCACATTATCAATGGCAATTAATCCACCTGGACGAATCAGCTTGAGTACTCTTTCGTAATATGCATAATAGTTTTCCTTATCGGCATCAATAAAGGCAAAATCAAAGGTTTCTGCCTCATCTGCTGCCAATAATTTATCTAAAGTCTCGATAGCTGGAGCTAATTTCAGGTCAATTTTTTCTGCTACACCTGCGGCTTGCCAATAACGACGCGCGATGTTGGTAAATTCTTCACTAACATCACAAGCGATGATTTTACCCTCTGGTGGCAAGGCTAAAGCCACACTGAGAGAACTATAACCTGTAAAAACGCCTAACTCCAGAGTCTTCTTGGCTCCTATCAGTTTGACTAAAAAACCGAGAAACTGTCCTTGTTCTGGCGCTACTTGCATATTTGCTCTGGGATGACGCGCCGTCTCTTCCCGCAGTTTGAAGAGTAATTCCGGTTCTCGCAAAGAGATAGACAACAGATATTGATAGAGTTCGTTTGGTAGATGCAGCGTTTTACTAGGAGCCATTAGAGTCAATAACTATGGATATTATTTGAGCTTCATGTTTTAATATACAGTAAATCTATCAAAATACAGTATATTAAAATATGAAGCTATTTTGGAAAAACACCGGTAAGGGCACGGCATCCAAAATATTTGGGGATATCAAATTATCTTAATGGTGCCGTGCCCCTACAAAGAAATTATCTGTCGCCAACATTAATTTGAATTAGTAGAAGACTAAAAAATCTACGAGTAAGATGCCCGTATCACAAGAGCTATATGATTATTTTTTACCTAATTTATCTTTACTACGCTGCATTTTTTAACATAGTAAGTACCTAAACAAAAATATTTACAGTCATTGCGAGCGAAGCGTTCGCGTAGCGTCTCGAAGAGAAGCAATCCCAGCCCTTGCGATTGCTTCATTTCGCTTCCCTTCTCCTGACGGAGACGCTACGCGAACGGGACGCTACGCGAACGCTACATTCGCAATGACATTGTGTAATTAATTTTGTGTAACTACTTATGGTAGATAAATTACAAATAAAAATTAACCCTATTTAAGATAATTACGAATTACGAATTACAAATTTTGAATTCTAAATTTAAAGCTTGGCGGAAGCGAATTATTAGTTTGTTTAGTGCATCTGTATCAATTAAAAATGCATCGTGACCGTAAATTGAAGTTAGCCAAGCTATTTGAGCGTTGGGGATAAAATCGGCTAATTCTTGTTGTTCAATTGGGGGATAAAGAATGTCAGAATCAATACCGACAACTAAAGTAGGTTGTTGAATACTTTGCAAAACAGATTCATAGTCTTTACCTTGAGCAATATCATGATGATCCATTGCTTTGGTAAGAGTAATGTAGGTATTGGCATCAAATCTATCTACTAGCTTTTGACCATGATGTTGTAAGTAGCTAGCGATCGCAAATTGCTCGGCAGATGCATCATACTGCCGTCCAAAGCGTTCTGTAAAGCTGTGCCAATAACGGTAAGTACTCATCGCCATCATCCGCGCTACGGCTAATCCTTGCTTTGGCGGCTGTTCTTCTGTGTAGTTACCACCTTTCCAGTGAGGATCTGCATAGATAGCTTGTCTTTGGGCTTCACTCAATCCGATACACCAAGCTGAATGTCTACCGGAAGTGGCAATGGGTGCGATCGCTTTCACTATTTCTGGATATAATAAAGCCCACTCTAGTACTTGCATTCCACCGAGGGAACCACCAATTACTAGTTGTAGAGATTTAATTCCCAGATATTTAATTAGTTCCGCTTGTAAACGCACCATATCGCGAATTGTGATGACGGGAAATGATGCACCGTAAGGGATTCCGGTTTGGGGATTGATGCTAGTAGCGCCCGTAGTGCCGTAACAACTTCCTAAGATGTTGCTACATAAGATAAAATCGCGATCGCTATCTAGTGCTTTTTTGGAACCTAATAAATCTTTCCACCAGTCATCTGCATCGGCTGAACCAGTTAAAGCATGACAAATCAGCACTCCATTATCGCCTTGTGAGTTTAACTTTCCCCAAGTCCGATAAGCGACTTGAACGCCAGTTAAGACTTCACCTCCCTCTAATTCAAACGGCTGGGAGAGATGGTAATACTGAGTTTGCGGTGAAATGAAGTGCTGGTATTTCATTTATATTAGGGCATGGGTCATAGGGCATGGGGCATAGGGAAGAATAGGAGAAAATCACTAACTATGGACAAATGACAAATGACAAATGACAAATGACCAATAACTAATGACTAATCTTCCCAAATGCTTGCTCGAAATCTTCTTTGATATCGTCGATATGTTCAATACCAACTGAGACGCGGACTAAATCGGGTGTGACACCGGCGGAAACTTGTTCTGTATCGCTTAACTGTTGATGGGTTGTAGAAGCTGGATGAATGACGAGAGTTTTTGCATCGCCAACGTTTGCTAGATGGCTTGCTAATTTCACATTATTAATGAAGGTTTTACCTGCTTCTAATCCGCCTTTGATACCAAAGTTTAAGACTCCACCAAAGCCATGTCTAAGATATTTTTTGGCTCGCTGATGATAAGGATGCTGGGGAAGTCCAGGATAATTAACCCAGGCTATTTGTGGTTGCTGTTCTAACCACTGGGCTAATTCTAGAGCATTGCTGACATGGCGATCCACACGCAGAGATAGAGTTTCTAACCCTTGTAATAACAGAAAGGCGTTAAATGGACTCAATGAAGGGCCAAAATCCCTTAACCCTTCAACTCTGGCGCGGATGATGAAAGCAATATTGCCAAAAGGACTACCGACACCAAACACTTCTTGGAAATTCAGCCCATGATAACCTGGGGATGGTTCAGTAAAGATAGGGAATTTACCATTACCCCAGTCAAATTTACCAGAATCGACAATTACACCGCCAATCGAGGTGCCGTGACCACCAATCCACTTAGTTGCAGATTCCACAACAATATCTGCACCATGTTCAATTGGTCGCGCTAAATACCCACCAGCACCAAAGGTATTATCAACAATGAGGGGAATGCCATTTTCGTGAGCAATATGAGCTAAAGCCGCAAAATCGGGAATGTTGAATTGGGGATTACCAATGGTTTCAACATACAATGCTTTGGTGCGATCGTCGATCGCCTGACGGAAACTTTCTGCGTCGTCGCCTTCCACAAATTTGACGTTGATTCCTAAACGTGGCAGAGAAACTTTAAATTGGTTATAGGTGCCGCCATATAAAAAACTGGTAGAAACAATATTATCTCCAGCTTGAGCGATGGTACTTAAAGCCAAAAATTGTGCAGCTTGACCGCTAGAAGTGGCTAATGCGGCGACACCTCCCTCTAAAGCAGCTATTCGCTTTTCAAATACATCCGTTGTCGGATTCATAATCCGAGTGTAAACGTTACCAAACTCTTGCAGAGCAAACAACCGCGCCCCATGATCCGCATCATCAAAAACATAAGATGTTGTTTGATAAATTGGTACAGCACGGGCATTAGTTCCGGCGGCTGGTTCTTGTCCAGCATGGACTTGCAAGGTTTCAAAGCGATATTTTTCCGACATAGACAATTATCTGCATCAAATATATTTTTCTTTTGTAGCGCCAATAATTAACTATAAGTCTATCGGCTTTTAGTATTTTATCAGCCTAGGCTTGAAGCGCAAGGGGAAGAAGCATTGCTTAACGTTAACTAGTAATTAGACAGCTTGGCTGCTGATGGACAGGCTACATACGCCAAATCTTGATGGACTTATCGCCACTACCACTGATGAGAGTTTTACCATCTTTACTCCAAGCTAAAGCATAAATTCCACCACCATGACCACTCAATTTATTGACTACTTTTACAGTTTTCAAATCCCACAATTGAATTTCTCGGGATAAACTGCCGATAGCAAAAGTTTTGCCATCAGGACTAATAGCTACAGCATTAACAGGGTCAATTCCTATAGAGAAATTATGCATTAATTTTCCGGTTTTCAAGTTCCAGATTTTAATGTTTTTACCATCAGTTTCTTGTAGTGGTAGTTACTGTGAGGGCTTTGAAAATAGAAGATTGCGTTTTCATAGGTATTGAGTAGAGCAACTTTTTGGTAATGCTGTATCAACTTCACTACTGATAAATGAAATTCCGGGTGAAATAAGAAAATTTTCTCGTTTCCCTAGCTCCAGGGAAACGAGAAAATAAAAATTGTTCCCTACTGCACGTTTTCTCTACGATTAACTTCATCAGGCTATAGGTAAAAATCGGAAAAGTCCCAAAAAAAGTAGAAAATTCAGGAACTTCCAAAAATTAAATTATCCAGGCTTCACTACGAAAGCGATGCTCGTCATTCTGCCTCCTCTGCTCCCTCTGCGAAAACAGCGATACGGTATTTTTTTATTTGGAAAGCCCCCAAGGGAGCAGTCAGCATGACAGGCGAGGTAAACTGTTGAAACTGACTGTTTTAGATAAACTGCCTTATGCCGGAATTTTTATTGGAAGTTGGAACAGAAGAACTACCTGCAAGCTTTCTGGGGGATGCCATAGTACAATGGCGATCGCTAATTCCTCAAAGTCTTTCTACTCACAGCCTTACTAGTGATGCAGTGGAGGTTTACGGGACTCCGCGACGGTTGGCGGTACTGATTAAAGGTCTACCATCTCGGCAACCAGACAGGGAAGAGGAAATTAAAGGCCCTCCCGCACAAGCAGCTTTTAAAGATGGTAAACCCACACCAGCCGCCTTGGGATTTGCGAAAAAGCAAGGTGTGGAAATCGAAGCGCTGCAAGTTCGCCCCACTGACAAGGGCGATTTTGTGTTTGTCAACAAAAGCATTGCTGGTCGTCCCGTAGCGGATATTTTAACAGAACTGGTGCCGCAGTGGATTTATGCTTTAGAAGGTAAGCGGTTGATGCGCTGGGGCGATGGGGATGTGCGCTTTTCCCGCCCGATTCGCTGGCTGGTGGCTTTGTTAGATGCAGAGGTATTGCCGATTGAGTTGGTAAATGCTTCTAAGGTAGTGAAAAGCGATCGCATTTCTCGTGGTCATCGTGTCTTACATCCGGAAACGGTCACCATTTCCCAAGCTAATGATTATGTTAGCACTCTGCGGTCTGCTTTTGTGGTCGTGGATGCTGAGGAACGCACCACAACTATCCAAGAACAAGTGAAGGCATCAGTCCAAACGTTAAGCGGTGCTACGGAAATTTACCCAGATTTATTAGCCGAAGTGACAAACTTGGTTGAGTATCCTTCTACGGTGGTGGGTAAATTTGAAGACGAATTTTTGAACTTGCCGACGGAGGTGATTACTACGGTAATGGTCAGTCACCAGCGTTATTTCCCCGTATTTAAAACTGAAAATAGCAAAGACTTATTGCCCAATTTCATCACTATTTCTAACGGCGATCCTAGCAAAGCCGATGTGATTGCTGTGGGTAATGAAAGGGTAATTAGAGCTAGATTAGCCGATGGGCAATTTTTCTATAAAACTGATTTAGCTAAACCTTTAGAAAGCTTTTTACCACAGTTAGAAAAAGTCACTTTTCAAGAAGATTTGGGTTCTCTACGGTTAAAGGTAGATAGAATCGTCAAAATTGCGGGACAAATTGCTAACCAACTGCAATTAACCGAAACTCAACGCCAAAATGTTCACAAAGCTGCATTGCTGTGTAAAGCTGACCTTGTCACCCAAATGGTTTATGAATTCCCTGAATTACAAGGGGTAATGGGCGAGAAGTATGCTTTAGCCAGTGGCGAAAATTCCGAAGTTGCTAGAGCAATTTTTGAGCATTACTTACCCAGGGGCGCAGATGATATTTTACCGGAAACACTTACAGGTCAAGTTGTCGGTTTAGCAGATAGATTAGATACCTTAGTTAGTATTTTTGGTCTAGGTTTAATCCCCAGTGGTTCCTCAGATCCCTTTGCTTTGCGTCGGGCTGCAAATGCTGTAGTTAACATTACCTGGTCAGCAAATTTACCAATCAATTTAGCTGAGTTATTAGCACAAATTACCAGCGATTTTGTCACTGCATATAACAAAGACCAGGCATCATTAATTACCTCATTGCGCGAATTTTTCTTGCAACGTATCCGCACCCTCTTGCAAGAAGAAAAACAAATTGATTATGACCTGGTAAATGCCGTTTTAGGAGAGAATGACCCCGAATATACGGAACGGACACTCAAGGATTTATTAGATGTCCGCGATCGCGCTTTATACTTGCAGCAAATTCGCCGCGATGGTACTTTAGATACCATCTATGAAACTGTTAACCGTTCCACAAGGTTAGCTGCCCAAGGTGATTTGGATACCGCACAGTTAGAACCAGCTAACCTAGTTCGGCAAGAACTCTTCCAAAAGTCCTCAGAAGCAGCTTTCTATAATGCCATAGTCGAATTGGTACCCCAGACCCAAGCTGCACAGCGATCGCGTAATTATGAGCTGCTAATAACAGCATTAAGTAAAATCGCACCTACTGTAAGTACCTTTTTCGATGGTGCTGATAGCGTGTTAGTAATGGACTCCGATCCAGAAATTAAACGCAATCGGTTAAATTTGTTAGGACTACTTCGCAATCATGCCCGTGTTTTAGCGGACTTTGGTGCAATTGTCAAAAATTTGTAGCTTAAATAAACAAAAAGTAGGTGTAATTTTTGCCAATAAACGCTACGATCAGTAGTGCTTAACCAGGGAGACTCTGCTACACACAATCTATGCCTAGATCTGCTGTCATTGGATTAGGAAAATCCGGTATTGCTGCGGCAAGATTGTTGCGACGGGAAGGCTGGGAGGTGGTGCTAAGTGATAGTAACACCTCCGAAACCCTCCTCAAACAACAACAAGAACTTGCTACAGAAAACATAACTGTAAAATTGGGGTACTCCCTAGAATTCAATACAGCTGATTTACCGCAATTAATAGTTGTCAGCCCTGGTGTACCTTGGGAGATTCCGGTATTAGTTCAAGCCAGAGAATTAGGTATTGAAACTATCGGTGAAATGGAACTGGCTTGGCGATATTTACAAACTCCACCTTGGGTAGGTATTACTGGCACAAATGGTAAAACTACTACTACTGCTTTAATTGCAGCAATTTTTCAAGCTGCGGGTTTAGATGCCCCTGCTTGCGGTAACATTGGCTATGCAGCTTGCGAAGTTGCTTTAGCTGCAAAACAGCCAGATTGGGTAATAGGAGAAATCAGTAGTTATCAAATAGAATCTTCTGTAACTCTCGCGCCGAGAATAGGTGTTTGGACGACATTCACGCCAGATCATCTCAGTCGCCACAAAACTTTAGATAATTACTATAAAATTAAAGCCCAGCTCTTACATAAATCGCAACTACAAGTATTCAATGGCGATGATGCCTATTTGAGTAAAGTAGGTTTAAGTGATTGGCCTGATGCCTATTGGACAAGTGTCAAAGGTCAAGATTACCTCATAGGTGACAAAGGCTTTTATATTGAAGATGGCTGGGTAATAGAAAAATTGTCTGCAACCTCCACACCAGAACCGATTGTAGAAGCCTCTGCTTTGCGGATGGTAGGAGAACATAACCAGCAAAACCTCCTCATGGCAGTTGCAGCCGCAAGATTAGCAAAAATTGATGCCGATGCGATTTCCCGCGCTATTCGCGAATTCCCTGGTGTAGCCCATCGTTTAGAGCATATCTGCACTTGGGAAGGTATTGATTTTATCAACGATAGCAAAGCCACCAACTACGATGCAGCGGAGGTTGGTTTAGCATCGGTGAAAAGCCCAGCAATTTTGATTGCCGGTGGTGAAGCCAAAGCCGGTGATGACACAGGCTGGTTAGCCAAAATTCAAGCCCAAGCCGCCGCCGTTTTATTAATTGGTAACGCCGCCCCAGCATTTGCCCAACGTCTGCAAGAGGTGGGGTATGCTAATTATAAAATTGTGGAAACGATGGACAAGGCAATTCCCCAAGCCGCAGAATTAGCCAAAAAGCACCAAGCTACTGTCGTGCTGCTTTCTCCAGCTTGCGCTAGTTTTGACCAATATCCCAATTTTGAAGTACGGGGCGATCATTTCCGCCAACTTTGCTTGGATTGGGTGGGAATCAAACCAATGCAAATTTAAAAATTCGGCGTTGCATAAATACAGTAGCTTTCATTTCGGCTAGTTTGCGGTTAGCTTTGGTATCAGTAACACCAGTTGAGAGGTAATGACGTTTACCCTCAACCCTGATTTTTCAATACTTTCAGGGTTGCTCACAACTCTTACACCCAACCAACATTGACGATTTAGTTTCAGCGCAAGTTATCAATAATATTTAAAGCTTGGAATAAATTAATAGGGGTGTATCTACGCCCCTAAATAAAAACTGGCTAATTTATCAAATTCGGAGAAACAATTTGAGATGGCAGTATTGTTTGAAAATGAGATGTTTGCCAAAAATTTAATATTTGTTCCCCGACTTTTTGCGGATAGAAATAATGAAAAAAATGATGCCCTCTTGGACATTCCCAGAGATAATCTTCAGGTTTAAACCACTTTGACCAGCCTAATAATGCAGGTGAACTGACAATTGGATCATTTTTGCTACCACATACCATCATAGGCATAGAAACTCCATCTTGAGGTAAATCAATTAACTTGAATAGAGAATGTGATAAGGGAGACTGTTCTAAATCTTTATTTAACACCGCCACTAGCTTTTTAGTAGTGTAATGTGGTTGTTCGCCAAAGAGATTGCGAACATTCATTGCTAAAACCTGCTCACGGCTGATAGTAAATAGTTGTCTTTGCAGATAGTAGTGAGCGTGCCAAGTATTTGCAGGTTGAGAAGCGACAGCTAGGAGAGTGAGCGATCGCACTTTTTGCGGGTAGCGCCTTGCATAGATTAATGCGATCGCACCACCCGCACCATGACCTGCTAAATGTATGGAATGGGGACATTGTGACAAATACTCATGCAATAAACTTACAGCCTCATCTATCGAACTACCTTCATCTTTACCGTGACGATATTCCCACTGAGCCACATTCATATATTGCGATATATGTTGTAACAATGGTTGATCGAAACGCTGCAATACAGTACTAGAATTGACCCACACAACATCAATATCATCAGACATAAAAACTCTCAAACCTCAAAAATTAAGTAACTTCAAAACCACAAATATAGGAATCCGCTTTGATTCGGAGAAATTATTTGCGTAGGGAGGGAACAGGGAACTCTTAACAGGGAAGAAGAAATAAAAGTGTACTTAGTTTTTTTCAAAAATCAAATATAAGTCCTATACATACAGAGTTATACCAATTCAAAATTCAACCAGTTAGAGATCATGGTTGTGGTGTGTAAATACTTATTGATATAGATATTCAATAAGCTCCGAGCATATCTTATCAGATTAATTGAGATTTATTTGCAGTAATTTTAGGAGAATTTTTGTCAAACTTACCGTGAGCTAGTCAGGATAACGTATTTACAGCTACTCTAGAATGCCAAATCAGGGTGAATAACAGTAAAAAATGGATATTTGGCAAATATACTCAGGTAAATACCCTTTATACTTGGGATATATTGAGTTTCAACTTCATTTTACCTTGCTTATCTTATTTGAGAGCAAAGAAGTAGCTCGGGATTTGACAATAATTTTGCTTAAATAGTTGATATTTATTATTAATAATGACTCTGGGAATTAAATATTATGCAGATTTAGGAGGCTGCGATCGCGCTCCTTGAATATGACTGTGCAACTATCAAAGGCTGTCTCAGGTTAGTTGCTTTCCCCAACTTTATATTTGCCAATATGCAGATCACCTCGTCTTCTGTTCATGAAACAAACACAGAAGCAGTTGAAAAAAACTACTAATAAGTATAAAGTATAATCTTGAGACTGATCGCTCATTTGAGGCTGCAAAGCTAAATATGAAAGGGATGTACCTTGTATACATACTCAGTAGTTCTATAAAAATTCTCAATTAAGATGTTGGGATTGCAAATGTCAAAGAGGACACAACTAGCTTAACTAAATGAAGATAATTTTCAATTAATCAAAAGATAATGACAAGAGCAACCACAGCATCGCCCCGGAACTGGAACAAACCGAAAATATCGCCATTAGCGGGTCTAATTCTGGGCATACTGATTCTGCTAACTTGCTTGGTGTACAGTGTTACTTTAGGGGCAGCAGAAATATCTATAAACAAGATTCTAGAATCCTTCCTCATCTTTGATGGTTCTTACGAACATCTAGTGATTCAGACAGTGAGATTACCGCGATCGCTCATTGCGCTGCTGGTAGGATCGGCTTTGGCAGTTGCTGGCGCATTAATGCAGGGTTTGACACGCAACCCCTTAGCAGACCCAGGGATTTTGGGTATTGAGTCAGGAGCCGCATTAGCTGTAGTTGCCACAATTTTTGTGTTTGGTAGTCCCTCTGTCAGTGTTTTAACCATTGTGGCGTTTGTGGGTGCAGGCGCAACCGCAATGTTAGTCTACGTTCTAGCCTCTCTAGGAAAAGGAGGAGCTACACCATTAAATCTCACCGTAGCAGGTGCAGCACTCACGGCTTTGATTTCTTCCCTCACCACGGCGATTCTCATAGTTAGTCAACGCACCTTAGAAGAAATTCGCTTTTGGTTAGCTGGTTCCCTAGCTGGAAGGGATATCAATATATTGTTGTCAGCATTACCTTTCGTCGTGATTGGCTTAGTGGTAGCCTTTGCCCTTGGTAGACAAATTACAACCATGAGTCTGGGGGAAGATGTAGCCAAAGGCTTGGGTCAACAGACTCTTTGGGTGAAAATTGCCACTGCGATCGCAATTGTATTACTGGCGGGAAGTTCCGTGTCTCTAGCCGGGCCAGTTGGCTTCATTGGCTTAGTCGTTCCCCATATCGTGCGCTTTTTTATCAAAGCCGATTACCGTTGGATTTTGCCTTATTCCGCAATAGTTGGTGCCAGTTTACTGCTAGTTGCAGATATAGCAGCGCGTGTATTACTCAAACCCCAGGAATTACCCGTGGGAGTAATGACAGCATTGATTGGCGCACCCTTTTTTGTCTACTTGGCTAAATCGAAGGTGAAAAAATGAAATTGGATTGGCTAGTCATCCGTTCCGAGGCGATATCTTTTCGCATAGACCGACGTGTACCTTTGATGCTGCTATGTTTGGCAGTAGCGGTTATGGTAGCGATGGTGATGAATTTAGGACGGGGTGAGTATCCGATTTCGCCCTTAGATATCGTCAAAACTTTGTTGGGTATAGATACAAGTAACCCAGATCATGGGTTTGTGATTTACAATCTGCGCCTACCTCGTACCCTCGTAGCTTTCATGGTAGGAATGGCATTAGCTATTTCTGGGACTATCTTTCAAGGGATTGCGCGTAACCCATTAGCCGATCCTGGCATTATTGGGATCAATGCAGGAGCAAGTCTAGCAGCCGTTGCAGTAATTGTATTATTTCCATCAACACCCATTTATACTTTGCCTTTATCAGCCTTTGTTGGTGCTTTATTAATGGCTGGTTTAATTTACTCCTTAGCTTGGAACAATGGTAGTTCTCCGGTTCTGTTTATTTTAATGGGTGTGGGATTATCTGCGATCGCCAGCGCATTCACCAGCTTATTAATTACCTTTGGCGATATTTATAGCGTCAGTGATGCTTTGGTGTGGTTAGCTGGTAGCGTCTACGGACGCACCTGGGAACAAGTCTTTTCCTTCTTACCTTGGTTAATTATTTTTATCCCAATGGCGATGATATTAGCCAGACATTTAAATGTCTTAAATTTGGGAGATGATGTTGCCAAAGGTTTAGGTACTCGTGTGGAATGGCAACGGGGTTTACTTGTCCTAGTCGGTGTAGCCTTAGCAGGTGCAGCCGTCGCCACAGCGGGAATGATTGGCTTTGTAGGATTAATTACACCCCATTTAGGCAGACAGTTAGTAGGTACAAATCATCAAGGTTTAATTCCCACTTCTGCATTATTAGGCGGAATGCTGGTTGTGGCATCAGACTTCTTTGGAAGAACTATATTTGCACCTATCGAAATTCCCTGTGGAGTGGTAACTGCTGCGATTGGCGCACCTTATTTTCTCTATTTATTAATTCGCAATCGCAAAAAATAGTCAACAGTCAACAGTCAACAGTCAACAGTCAACAGTCAACAGTCAACAGTCAACAGTCAACAGTCAACAGTCAACAGTCAATAGTCAACAGTCAACAGTCAACAGTCAACAGTCAACAGTGAATATAATAACAACTATGAAAGGATTATCCACCAAAAGTTTGTCTTTAGCTTACGATGGCGTGCCTATTATCCGAGACTTAAATTTAGCAATTCCCACGGGAAAAATTACGGCTTTAGTGGGCGCGAATGGTTGCGGTAAATCAACTTTATTACGAGGTTTAGTGAGATTGCTTAAACCTATTGGTGGTACCGTATATCTTGATAGCACTTCGATTTTTAATTTGTCTACTAAAGAAGTAGCACAACAATTGGGAATTTTACCCCAAAGTCCAGTAGCACCAGAAGGATTAACAGTCAGAGATTTAGTTGCTCAAGGTCGTTATCCTTATCAAAATTGGTTGCAGCAGTGGTCAGCTAAAGATGAAAGAATTGTACAACAGGCGCTCTTAATTACAGATTTATTAGAGTTAGCAGATAGAGCCTTAGATACCTTATCTGGCGGACAACGCCAACGTGCTTGGATTGCAATGGCACTGGCGCAAGATACAGATATTTTACTATTAGATGAACCGACTACTTTTTTAGATTTAGCACATCAAATAGAAGTTTTAGATTTGTTATATGAATTAAATCAGTATCAAGGACGAACCATTGTCATGGTGCTGCATGATTTGAATCAGGCTTGTCGTTATGCGGATTATCTAGTTGCTGTGAAACAAGGAAGAATTTTTACGGCTGGCGAACCAAAACAAGTAATGACTGAAGAGATGGTAAAAGAGGTTTTTGGTTTAGAATGTCGTGTTGTTTCTGATCCAGTTTTGGGAACACCCATGTGTGTACCTATAGGACGCAAGGGCAAATTAAGAAGTAAAAAGTAAAAAGTAAAAAGTAGTAGGATGCGTTAGCAGCGAGAATACGACATCATCGCCAAAGCTTTTCGTGCATTACGGCTTACTGAGATTTTTTCAGAAATCAAATCGGATTCCTATAGTACTTTTCAATAATTAGTTATGCAATTGGGGATAAAAAATGTTAGATAACAACGAAGCAACGAGTATATTTTATGCCTTGTTATCAGCATTTTTTGCAGCTTTGACGACGATATTTGCCAAGATTGGAGTCGAAACGATTAACCCTAATGTCGCAACCGCCATCCGCACAGTAGTAATTTTAATCATGGTTTGGGGTTGGGTTGTGGCGAAAGGACAGCTAGATACAATACTGACGATTAGTCCAAAAACCCTACTATTTCTCATCTTATCTGGGTTGTCCACAGGCTTATCTTGGTTGTTTTACTTTCGCGCTTTACAAGTTGGAAAAGCTTCTTTAGTCGCACCTTTAGACAAATCGAGTTTAGTTTTAGTGCTGATATTTTCCGTACTATTTCTTCAAGAACAGTTAACTCTATCTGTGATATTAGGAACTAGCTTGATTGTAACTGGTACACTGATTTTGATTCGTTGAAAGGTCAAGATATTCTCATCGTTCGCGATCGCATCTCCGTTGTGCTTCTATGTAACGATCGCCAAATTTAATTAAGATAGTTTCCTAATTAGATCCTAGAAATTCATGCTTATATGATTACCTTCATTTCCCCACAAACCTTGATTAATCAATCCCAGTTATGACCATCACCCTCAAGCCTATACCTCTATATACAAGCTAGTGTGATATAGTTATTGATAATATATAGCAATTAACTATTTTTGAGTCCACAGCCCCATCATGACATTAATCCTCAATAAATCGGACTGGGATAAAATGTGGCAGCAGACTGTCACCCCTGAACTGCAAAAGTTTGGCTCTGATGCGTTTGAGGAAGTTTTGGAGATGCCGCAAGTTGCTGGTCAAGGTTATTCTGGTCATATAGAACTATCTCCTGGGGTGTCGTTGGGTTTTGCGGATTGCGAATACCACCAGGATTTGACGATCGAGATACCTGCCCACGACCATTTGATTCAAATTAATATTTTATTATCAGGATTCCTTGACTGTGAGGGAGTTCACCCGCGTTTGGATGAGACGCGCAGTTATTTTTCTGGTAGTGGGGTTTCGCCCGCAGTTACCGAAAAGCATCAAAGTGGAGGGCGTTTGAGTTTTGTGAATGTGGAAATTGCGCCACAGGTGCTGGAATCGTTTTTGGACGACAGACAACGCCAACTAGATAATATCAAGCAACTATTCAAGGGTGAGGATTGGAAAGTAGCCTTTTACCCAAAGGTGACAGCAAAAATGCGATCGCTTGCTCAAGAATTATGGCATCCACCTTATCACGGTGCGGCTAAACGTCTTTATTTACAAGCCAAGGTATTTGAGTTATTAGCCTTGTATGTAGACTTAATTGCTGACAGTCAAGAACCAATTCGCAATTTACCAAGGCTCAAACCAGATACAATTGCCCGTATCCATCACGCCAAAGAAATTTTAACCGCCCAAATCGAACATCCACCATCATTATCAGCATTAGCTCAACTAGTGGGAGTGAGCGATCGCACTTTGCAACGCGGGTTTCAAATACTTTTTCAAACAACAGTGGTAGGCTATTTGACACAGTTGCGGTTAGACAAAGCCGAAAAATTACTACGCCAAGGCGATCGCAAAGTTGCAGAGGTAGCGAATCTAGTAGGCTATGGACATTTAGGTCATTTTTCCGCAGCATTTAAACAACGATTTGGCATCACACCCAGTCAATGTTTGGCAGGTAACAAGGCGGTTTTTGGCAAATAAATGGCGGTTTTTGGATAGACACCTGGCGATCGACTTTCCTATACTACCCCTAATTGCTATTAAGAATAATTAGCAATAAGTTGCTTGGGTTTGATATTTTTATTGTGTGTGAGGAACGATGAAGCGTTGGTGTTTGTCCGCTAATGTGAGTTTATGGTTTCTAATCAGCCTTTCTGGATACTTCAATATGATGTTAGTACAACCAGGATGGGCAAAGGATAAAACCCAAAATCCAGAAGTACCGTCTTTAAACCCACAAATAATCAAGAATTCCCCAATTCCCCAAATTAGTGACATTGAACTTCCTGCTACCAGCGCGCAGATGTTGGTACAGACACCACAAACTAATGTTGTACCAATTACAGGTGTCAAAGCCAATCCCACAGATAAAGGTGTAGAAGTAATTTTAGAGACAACCCAAGGAGAACAACTACAAATCACAAATCGTACTGAAGGTAATAACTTTATTGCAGATGTTCCCAATGCTCAGTTACGTTTATCTTCGGGCGAAGCTTTCACCTTCCGTTCAGAAAAGCCAATTGCGGGAATTACGGAAATCACAGTTACAAATATTGATGCCAATAATATAAGAGTCATGGTAGTGGGTGAGAAAGCTGTGCCCACAGTTGAGTTGTTTGATGGGGATGAAGGGCTGATTTTTGCAATTGTATCTCCGACAACGACAACCCAACAACCCCCAGAACAGCCAGCAGCGCAGCAAGATGAGCCAATCGAGTTGGTAGTTACAGGAGAAGAAGAGGGATATCGCATACCCAATGCTTCAACCGCAACGCGGACAGATACACCTCTGCGAGATATTCCCCAATCGATTCAAATTATTCCCCAACAAGTATTGCGGGATCAACGCGCAGATATATCTAGTGCGTTGTTAAATGCTCCCAGTGTACGTAACGCAGCACCTTCTAACTTTGATTCATTGCGCTTGCAAGTGCGAGGCTTTTTTAGCCAACCCACATTGAATGGAATTAAAGAAACTAACGGTTTAGCCTCTAACGTGGGGCCTGATTTGACAGGAATCGAAAATATCGAAATTCTTCTAGGGCCAAACTCAGTTTTACTTGGTTCCACATCTCCAGGTGGAACAGTGAACTTTGTCACCAAACAGCCTTTACGAGATCCTTACTACTTTATTGAAGCAACTGTAGGTAGTTTTGATTTTTATCGTGGTGAGGTGGATTTATCGGGGCCTCTAGATGATGATAAAAAAGCCCTTTATCGGCTGAATGCATCTTACAGAGAACAAGGGTTTTTTACAGATTTGAGCCAAACTAGAAACTTAGTAATTGCGCCGGTTTTGAGTCTAGAACTGAGCAAAAATACAAATCTGACCATTGAAGGAACTTATAAATACTTAGAGCAGGAAAACTACAATTTAGGGTTACCGGCGATTGGAACGCTATTTTCTAATCCAAATGGCGAGATACCTCGTAGTCGCATTACCAATGAAGGCGAGCTGAATGTGACAACTACCAGGCTGGGATATCGATTAGAGCATAAATTTAATGAGAATTGGTCATTAAATAATTCTTTTCGGTATGGATACCTGAACTACGATAGTGCTGGTGTCAATATTGGGACAAGGCTTTTAGACGATAATCGCACCCTACTGAGAACAGCTAACGATTCCAACGATCGCTATCGTGATTATAGACTCACAACAAATGTGATCGGCAAGTTTGCCACAGGTGCAATTGAGCATCAATTACTATTTGGTATCGATTTAGGAAGGCTGAACAATACCTTAAAATTTACAAGTAGAATCGGCGCACCCATTGACATATTCAATCCGATTTACGGTCAAGCACCAGGAGCAGTTACATTTGAGCTTGATACTAATACCGTCACTGATGAGCTGGGTTTTATAGTACAAGATCAGGTAACAATTGCCGATAATTTAAAATTACTCCTAAGTGGTCGATTTGATACCTTCACCCAAATCAATAGAGACTTTCTCGCCACAACAGAAACCAGTCAATCAGGAAGCGCGTTTAGTCCCCGTATAGGTATTGTATATCAGCCAATCCCGGCTATTTCCCTGTATGCAAACTATAGCCGCTCCTTTGAACCTGCTATTGGTCAAGCCTTTGATGGGAGCGACTTTGAGCCGACAAAGGGTACACAGTATGAAGTTGGGGTGAAAACCGATTTTCATGATAGGCTTTCGGCTACACTAGCTTTCTATGACGTTACCCAATCGAACGTTTTAACTGAAGACCCCAATAATGTAGGTTTTTCCATACAAACAGGAGAACAGCGCAGCCAGGGTATTGAACTCAGCCTTGCAGGTGAAATATTACCAGGATGGAATGTGTTTGCTAGTTATGCCTATAACGATGCCCGTGTTACCCAAGATAATAGCATTCCCGTAGGTAACCGCGTACAACGGACAACGCCCCATGCTGCTAGCTTATGGACAACCTATGAAATTCAACGTGGTAACTTGCAGGGTTTAGGCTTTGGTTTGGGATTGTTTTATGTAGGCGATCGCACTGGCGACACTGGAAATACATTTGAAGTACCTAGTTATTTCACTACAGATGCTGCTATTTTCTACAAAAAAGACAGATTACGTGCAGCAATCAATATCAAAAACCTCTTTAACGTAGACTATTTTGAAAATGCTTTTAGTCGCTTGCGCGTCTCTCCTGGTGCGCCATTTACCGTCCAGGGAACTATTTCTTGGGAGTTTTGAAAAGTCTAGGTTTTCATGAACAGGTTTCTTTATCGTCTCACCTCTGTGCTATGTCTAGTAATTACGATATTTACACTTGTTTGCGCTTGTAGCAAAAGTGTTTCTGATGAAGTTGCGACTTCACAATCTCCACAACCAAGTCTAGAATGTCGAGTAGTAGAACACGCCAGAGGAGAAACTTGTATTCCCCTCAATCCACAACGAATTGTCACCTTAGATTTCAATAGTTTTGCAGCTATTTTGGCTTTAGACATCAAACCGATCGCCACTTGGATTACAACGGAAATAGAAGATGACTTTCCTTACTTTCAAGGAAAAGCAGATGGAGTAGAAATATTAAGAAGTTCTAGCAGTCAAATTAATTTAGAAAAACTTGTTTTACTCCATCCCGATTTAATTATTGTGATTTCTCATCCAGGATTTGCCGGAATTTATAAATATGTATCGCAAATAGCACCCACAGTAATTCTACCTTGGGTTGAAACTCAAGGAAATTGGAAACAACACATTCAAGATACTGCTAAAATTTTCAACAAGACAGAAACAGGTATTCAATTAATAAATTACTATAACCAACGTGTTAACCAATTAAAGCAGACAGTTGGTAATAATCATCAAAAAAATCGCATATCATTTGCTTATGTCGCTGCCGGGAGATTAGTAATTACTCGTCAAAAATCTTTTGCAGGGGGAATTTTACATGACATTGGCGTATTAAATCCTATATTTGCCGAATCTGGTGACAATGATTTACCTCTTTCGGAAGAATTGTTACCCAAGATTGATAGCGATATCCTGTTTATTGCACCGCTACAAAAAGATGATTACTCAGTTATCCAACAGCTTCAGCAAAAGCCTTTATGGTTTAAAATCAAAGCTGTACAACAAAATCAAGTTTATCTAGTAGATTTTTCTGTTTGGCGGGGATTGAATATTCTTGCAGCTTATGCAATGCTTGATGACCTCGATCAATACATAGTTAACATCACTTAAAATTATGTCAAAATATAATTTATTTGTCTGCAAATCCTGTCATCGTTCCTCCCAAGAACGACCAGAAAATCCCCCTTTTGATGGGGATATTTTACTTGAAAAATTAAATGATTTATGTAAAGAGAAATATTCACTAAATGAACTAGAGATTAAACCCGTTGAATGTTTGTGGGCTTGTAATCACGGCTGTGTTGTAGCTGCTTCTCACCCAGACAAACCCACCTATCTTTTTGTCAATTTGTCTCCAGAAGAAAGCGCCGCATCGTTACTAGAATTTATGCAATTGTATATCAAGAGTCGCAAAGGCAATATAGCTTGGAAACAATTACCTGAAGTGTTACAGTCTGCTATTTTCGCGCAAGTTCCGCCTGGAGAAAGGTAGCCAAACTATTTATCTTTAGCATTCTTATCTCTCGACTTAATGGTAAAATTATTGCAAATAATTATCATTAATGTGGGCAATTCCTGACAATGACGATTACTTTAAGTAGTCAAGACTACAATGAACTTTTAAAAGCAAGCAAGGAAAATAGTACTTCGTCCCCAGGTTTGGAAGCAGATGAATATCTCGATCAAATGCCCAAACAGCTTGGTAGAGGCTACTACCGCACAATTGAAGTATATCCTCTAACTTTGGTTATGTATTTTTGATCAAGAATATCATCAGGATATTGTACTAAAAACCCCCATTAACCATCATCCCTTGCAATTTCATGCGTTAGCTTTAGGGATGTATACAGATACTTATGGGCAGATGGGGAGAGAAAATAGAAATACCTTTATTTCTGGTGGTGGAATGCAGCAAAAAATTGATATTTGCTATCACCATTCCCAAAGAATTTTGGGTGTTGATATAGAAATGCCACCCCATTTATTAAAGACTTTTTTCCCTAAAAAAGACGGAGAAATGCTGCCACAATTTAAATTTTTGGCAAAAGAAAGCGATTGGCAAACACTACTTTACTCTCCAACTAATCCAGCTATTCAAAGTGTTGTGCTGCAAATTCTTCACTGTCCCTATCAAGGAATAACTAAGCGGATGTATTTACAGGGTAAAGTCATAGAATTAATGGCTTTGCAATTAGCTCCTTTTTTAGAAGATCATTCGGTAAAGCAATTACTACCACGATTAAAAAGGGAAACTGTTGGTAAAATTCATCATGCCAAAGAAATTTTACAAGCTCGGTTGGAGAATCCACCGTTACTATCAGAATTGGCTCAACAGGTAGGTGTGAGTGAAAGTACCCTGCAAAGAGGATTTCAGATACAGTTTGGTACAACGGTGTTTGGTTATTTGACAAATCAGCGTATGGAACAAGCGCATCAGCTATTACAGAATAGTGATTTTACAGTGGCGGAAGTGGCTAATATTGTCGGCTATTCTCATTTAGGACATTTTGCAGCAGCTTTTAAGCGTAAGTTTGGGATCACACCACGAGAATGTTGTTTAGGTAAAAAGCTGGTTTCGGGACTATAAGACTGTTTTGGGATAGACTCAACTAGTTCTACTCTTTTACACTCTGGTTGTTAGCAATTAAGAAATATACGCAATAAGCAAGATTATTCTTAGGTGTGTAGGGAGTAGCATGAAAAGTTGGCGTTTTGTTTCTAGCAGCAAGGGTTTGGCATTATCACTGAAAATTCATCTCTGGTTGGTACTGGGTATCATCTGTAGTGTATGCCAACCTGCACAGGTATTGGCATCAGAAAAACAGCAAAATACAGTTGATGTGAAAATCTTACTGGCTCAATCAACTGTAGTAATTACAGGAGTTAAGGCAAATCCCACAGATAAAGGTGTGGAGGTAATATTAGAAACAAACCAAGGGGAACAACTGCAAGTCACAAATCGCAGTGAAGGTAATAACCTGATTGCAGACATCCCTAATGCTCAGTTGCGTTTACCCAATGGAGATACTTTTACATTTCGTTCCGATCAACCAATTTCGGGAATTACGGAAATTACGGTGACGAATGTAGATGCAAATAATGTGCGTGTGACGATCGCAGGTGAGAAAGTTTTGCCTACAGTTGAGTTATTTGATGGGGATGAAGGCTTAATTTTTGCTGTAGCATCTACAACGACTGCGACACAGTCACCGCAACCAGTCACCCAAACACCACAAGAAGAACCAATTGAGTTAGTAGTTACAGGAGAACAAGACCAGTATTTCACACCGAATGCAACTACAGCCACACGCACAGATACACCGATTTTGAAAATTCCCCAATCAATTCAGGTGATACCTCGTCAAGTGTTAGAAGAACAGCAAGTAACCCGCTTGGAGGATGCTTTAAAAAATTCTAGTAGTGTTGTCTATAACGGTGCAGATACCTTTAGCGATTTAAACTATAGTATTCGCGGATTTGATCAAGCACCTGTATTACAAAATGGCTTTCGTCAGTATGACTTTGCGGAGATTCCCGAAGTTTCTAATATAGAACGCATTGAGGTGTTAAAAGGGCCAGCATCAATACTTTATGGTGAGATTCAACCAGGGGGTTTAACCCTCTTTTATCACTTTCGGGAGAAAATAATCTGGAATGCTTACAGCATAAGACTTTTACCAAAAAACCATGATTTTAGCCATTGTGTTAGAAAATAAACGCTCAATTGCCCGTTATATCTACAGTTCAAAATTTGGCTTTGATTTTTCTTTTCCCAGAGTGACAAAACAGGGTTAATTAATGTCGTCACGAAACAACCTTTATCTGAACCTTTTTATCAAACTGAACTACAATTTGGCTCTGATGGCTTAATTCGTCCACAAATAGATATTTCCGGCCCTTTAACAGATGATAAACGCCTACTATATCGGTTGAATGCTGTTTATTCTCGGCGCGATGGGTTTAGAGATTTTGATCAAGAGTTTAAGCAATTTTTTATTGCACCGGCTTTAAAATGGGAAATTAGCGATCGCACCAACTTGGCTTTTAATTTACAAGTCTCCAACCGCGAACAACCTTGGGATTCGGGTACAGTGGCTTTTGGGGATGGAGCGATCAATACTCCGCGCGATCGCATTTTCAATGAACCCGATGATTTTTTGCGGCGTGATTTCTTGAGTCTAAATTTATCTCTAGACCACAAATTCAGCGAGAATTGGTCAATTCGTAACGCTTTTCGTTTCACAGATTCTACAGTTTTCTCTGATAAACTCAGCGTATTTCTGGGATTTGATGAAACAACTGGCGAACTCCAGCGAATATTTGCTTTAGATGATTTCAATTCTCGTAATTACGCCTTACAAACCAATGTTGTTGGTAAATTTACCACTGGCGGACTCAAACACACTTTACTATTTGGTGCTGATTTGAGTCGCACTAATACCAGCCGCTTTGCTTTAGCTAACTTTACCTCATTCCCCATTAATGTTTTCAATCCCAGCTATGGCGTAAATCGACCAGAATTTGATACGCTGCTGTTTGACCGCAACTCGGAAATTGATCGCTTAGGAATTTATCTGCAAGATCAAATTGAAATCGCTGAACCATTAAATCTACTGTTGGGTTTGCGTTATGAGACAGTAGCACAAAGAAATCAGAATATACCTGCTTTATTTTACCCAGGTGGTGATACAACTCAAAATGATTCTGCCTGGACACCCAGAATCGGTTTTGTTTATCAACCAATTCCCAATGTTTCCCTTTACGGCAGCTATTCGCGATCATTTAACCCCAGTGTGGATGACATCGACGCAGATGGCAACCCCTTAGAACCTGAACGGGGAGAAGGATTTGAAGTAGGAATAAAAACAGAACTATTAGGCGGGAATTTGTTGGCGACATTAGCTTATTTCGACGTTACCAAGCAGAATGTCGCTACGGAAGATCCAAATTTTCCTGGTTTTGGTATTTCCATCGCCACCGGTGAACAGCGCAGCCAAGGTGTAGAATTCGACTTGACAGGCAAAATTTTACCCGGTTGGAATATTATTGCTTCCTATAGCTATACAGATGCAACGGTAACTCAAGATAATACTATTCCGGTGGGGAACCAATTGACAGGGATTCCCCAACACCAAGCGAGTTTATGGACAACCTACGAAATTCAAAGTGGCAATTTGCAAGGGTTGGGTGGGGGAATCGGGATTAACTATGTTGGCGAACGTCAGGGAGATTTGAATAACAGTTTTACCCTAGATAGCTATTTCCTCACGAATGCAGCATTATTTTACCGCCGAGATAATTGGAAGTTTGCTCTTAATTTCCGCAATCTATTTGATGTGGAATATACAAACAGTCGGGGGGGATTTGGTAGCCGCACAAATGCAGGTATCCCTGGAGAACCATTTACAGTTGTAGGTTCGATTTCGGTGAGTTTTTAAGATGAGGGTAATTGTGCGATTATTGTTGTTAAGTTGTTTGATGTTTGTCTCAGTTTTAGGTTGTCATCGCCAAGCGTCTGACATCTCATCTTCTCATTGCACATTCACAGGTGATTGTCAAACAGTGCGACATCTGGGAGGAGAAACGCAGATTTGTGGACAACCGCAACGGATTGTGGTTCTCAATTCCAAGATGTTAGATATTGTACTCTCATTGGGTGTGCAGCCGATTGGCTATGCGGAAATATTTAGCAATCGTCGTGGTGATTTTGATCAGCCTAGCCAGCAGATTCCCTATTTAGGCGATCGCATCACCCAGCCAATTGCTAATCTGGGAATGAGTAGCAATCCATCCCTAGAAACGATCATCAGACTCAAGCCAGATTTGATTTTGGGGGATATTCGGGGAAATCAACAACAATATAGTCAATTATCCCAAATTGCGCCCACACTGCTATTTGAATATGTTGGCAGGGATAAATGGCAAGATGCTCTACAGGCGATCGCTCAAGTATTAGGACGCACTCATCAAGCTAAAAAAATCATAGCAGCCCATCATCAGCAAATAGAAGCAACCCGTCAAGTATTAGCACCTGTTGTTAAAGCCTATCCAAAAGTTCTCATGGTGTCCTCAGAACAACTCAACGCCTCAATCAATCTGGTCACTTCTCTAGATTTTTGTGGTGCTTTATTAGAGGATATTGGATTTAAACTGGCTACTGTTTCCCAAAGTAAACCAACAAATATTACTCAACCAATTTCGGTAGAAATATTACCTCAACTTGATGCCGATTTAATCATTGTCCAAGGACATAACATAGTTGAGTTAAGCAAAATAGAAAATACAAATAGTTTTGCTAAAATTCAATTGCAATCTGTGCAAAAATCTTGGAATACCAACTCTCTCGCTCAGTCATTAACTGCAAGTATAAAAAACCGAGTCTACTTTATTCCTACTTATATTTGTCTAGGTTTACCTTCACCTAGTGGTACACAGATTACGCTTAAATCTTTACAAGAACAACTATTACCCTTGGCTAAAACAGGTAATCATAATTAACTGTTTATTGCTTTAAGCATGATCGCCCAACCCTGACAACCAAGCATCTAAATCAGCCATACTCGTAAAATCAAGCAAAGCCTCTCCCAAATTTTCCAACTGTTCCAAAGAAAGGGATTCAATTTCGACGAAGTCGTTCCCGTTTCCCGTAGGGGTTGCCGAAGGCTTTACGCTAACACGCTCATAGACACGTATGGTCATTGAGAATTGAGAACAAATCCTGTATACTTATTGCAATTCATTCTTATTTGTTAGGCAAAACATTAATCGGCTTTAGTTTTGCTGCATTCCTATGAAAAATCAAAGTTTGCAGATATTAGAATCTGATTGCTCAAATTTGTTAGTCACTGCTGAAGAAAGTACGAATTGCGATCGCAACCTAGATTTTTTAGAAGAAGTTATCAAATATCCCCCAGAATTAGGTCGGGGTTATATTCAAGAAGTTGAACTAAGTCGAGGATTTTCCCTGACAATTCGAGATTACCAAAATCACAACACCAATCTCACTGAAATTTCCCCAGCACACGAACATCCTTTACAGTTTTGTTTTAAACTTCAGGGTCAGACTATTAGTAACATTGAATATGCTTCATTAAAAACAGGCGAAACTGCTTTGTGCGGTTGTGGAATGTCTCCCAAGATGTCATATAGTTTCTCAGAAATAAATCAAGAAATTGATATCCACATCGAAGCGAAATTATTGACACAATTATTCGGGATTCAAGATGATGCAATTCCACCACAGTTAAAACACTTGTTTCGACAACCAGATGAAGAGTATTCTGTAAGTACGCGAGCAATTACCGCCCAAATGCAGGTTGCGTTGCAGCAAATTTGGCAATGTCCCTTTCAAGGTATGGTCAAACAGGTTTATTTGCAAGCAAAAGTTTTAGAATTAATGGCTTTGCGGTTACAACAGGATATGACGGGAGCAATTAATCCATGTCATAAGTATCAATCAAAACGAACAGTAATTGAGCAAATTTATCAAGCTAAAGAAATTTTAGAAAGTCGTGTAGAAAATCCACCTTCTTTAATTGAATTAGCAGAAAATGTTGGACTGAGTCTCTATCAATTAAAACAGGGTTTTCAGAAAGTATTTGGTCAAAGTGCTTTTCAATATTTACATCAATATCGGATGGAACAAGCGCGACTCTTGCTGTATGAGGGTAATATGCGTGTGGCAGATGTGGCAAATACTGTAGGCTATTCCCACTTAGGGCAATTTTCAGCAGCCTTTAAACGTAAGTTCGGTATTAGTCCCCGTGATTGTCTAAAGGGGAAAGTGTAATAAGATTTTTAGATAAACCTCCTTTTTGGGATAATTAGTCGTCATTTTTAGATAGACTCACACCCTGAGAAAATACTAAGCTCAGTACAGATCCTAGTTGACAGATTTTCTCTATAAATTGACCGTTGCTCACTCAAAGCAGAGGTCTCAAGGACAATAAAAGGTGTGGGAGTCATCAATGAAGCTGCAAAAATTACTACATATATTGTTTGTTTCTGGTTCGGTTTGGGTAGTAATGGTGAATAGTGCGATTCCTGCGGAACGCTTTGCGATCGCACAACCAGATTCGCAACAGCAACCCAAAAACATCGAGCGCAATACCAGCAATAATCTCAAAACCGGATATATCGCCTCTTCTTTAGCGCAAGCACCCACACCAGAAGTTATCGCCATTACAGGAGTAAAAGCCAATCCCACCGATAAAGGTGTGGAGGTAATTTTAGAGACAACCCAAGGGGAACAACTGCAAGTCACCAATCGCAGTACAGGTAATAACTTTATTACCGATATCACTGGCGGACAGTTGCGGCTACCTAACGGTGACGCTTTCACATTCCGTTCCGAAAAACCACTTGCGGGAATTACTGAGATAACAGTTACGAATATTGATGCTAATACTGTGCGGGTAACTGTAGTAGGTGAAAAAACTTTACCCACAGTGGAATTATTTGATGATAATGCAGGGTTAATTTTTGCCGTAGCATCTACAACAACAGCGACTCAACCACCACAAACGCCACCCGTTGAGGAACAACCAGAACAGCCAGCAGCACAGCAAGATGAGCCGATTGAGTTGGTGGTGACAGGAGAACAAGATGGATATCGTGTACCGAATACCTCAACTGGGACAAGAACCGATACACCTTTAAGAGATATTCCCCAATCAATTCAAGTAGTACCGCAACAGGTATTGCGCGACCAGCAAATAACTCGTTTAGATGATGCTTTGAGAAATATTCCTGGTGTGACTCAGGATTTTGGCCCTGGTCAGTCTATCTTTTACAGGATTCGGGGATTTGAAAACACAGGTAATAACTTCCTCAGAAATGGACTACCCGATCCCGGTGCTGGAGAATTAGTTGAACTTGCTAGTGTAGAACAAGTCGAAGTTCTCAAAGGGCCAGGATCAGTGCTATTTGGTTTAGGTAATCCTGGGGGAAGTATCAATTTAGTCACTAAGCGTCCCTTGAATGAACCTTTTTATGGTGTTGATGCAACTTTTGGTAGTGATAGCTACTACCGGGGTGCGATTGATTTATCTGGGCCATTGAATGACTCGAAAACAGTCTTGTATCGTCTGAATACAGCCTACAGAAACTCAGGTAGTTTTGTCGATTCCTATACAAGTGAAAACTTCAATATTTCACCCGTGATTAGTGTCGCAATTAGCAAAAATACTAACTTAACCATAGAAGGGGATTACATTAATGCAAAAGATTTTTTCCGATTACCTGGTGTACCAACAATAGGGACGATATTTCCTAACCCTAACGGCAAAATACCCCGTAATCGTAACTTGGCTGAACCTTCCGATATCATTGAACAGACAGTTACAAGAATAGGCTATCAACTAGAACACAAATTTAATGACAGTTGGTCATTACGCAATGCTTTTGTGTATAACTATCGTGATTATTACGATAGAATACACCTTCCCTCTGGCTTAGATGCAGATAATCGCACTCTAAATCGTTTTTACCGAGAATTTGACTTTGCAAGTACAGCTTATACTTTCACTACAAATACTGTTGGCAAGTTTTCTACTGGTGCAATTGAACATCAACTATTATTTGGAGTTGATGTGCATCGTTTTGAAAACAGAACACCAAAATTTAGAGGTGCAGCAGGTGCGCCAATTGATATTTTTAATCCTGTTTACGGTCAGCCACGCCCTCAGCTTGGGGATGAATTTAGCGATGCAACTACCACCAACTCATTAGGAATTTATTTACAAGATCAGATTGCTCTGACAAATAATTTAAAGGTGCTATTAGGTATACGGTTTGATACTTTTGATCAGAAGGCAGAAGATTTTACTTTTCAATTAGCAAGTAGTAAGTCAGATAGTGCATTTAGCCCTCGTTTGGGAATTGTCTATCAACCCATACCAGCGATTTCACTTTATGCTAGTTACGTTAGTTCATTTGCTCCCGCCAACGGATTAATTTCACCTGGTGATGCTTTGAGTAATTCCTTTGAACCGGAAAGAGGGAGACAGTATGAGGCTGGGGTAAAGGCAGATTTTAGCGATCGCCTTTCGGCAACATTAGCATTCTATGACCTAACTCGGAGTAATGTTTTAACAGCAGACCCCAATAATCCAGGTTTTCAAATCCAAACTGGTGAACAAAATAGCCAAGGTATGGAACTGAGTCTGACAGGGGAAATTTTGCCAGGATGGAATATTATTGCAGGCTATGCTTATACTGATGCACGGATTACTGAAGATAATACTTTTCAGCCAGGAAACCAATTGCCAAATACGCCATATCATTCTTTCAATTTATGGACAACCTATCAAATTCAACAAGGTAATTTACAAGGTTTAGGCTTTGGTTTAGGCTTGTTTTTTGTAGGCGATCGCGCTGGAGATTTAGCCAATACTTACGATGTTCCTAGCTATCTTCGCACTGATGCAGCAATTTACTATAACCGAGATAAATTTAGAGTTGCACTTAATTTTAAAAATCTATTTGACGTAGAATATTTTGAATATGCAGTGAATTCTACTCGCGTTAACTACGGGCAGCCTTTGACGATTCAAGGAACAGTTTCCTGGCAATTTTAATAATTAAATCAATCATGCGATATTTTTTGGGTTGGTTAATATTAGGCATCTTGGGATTTACTCTGCTTACAGCTTGCAATCATCATACATTTCAAAATATATCCTCTTTACCTAAACAACCAACAGCAGAATGTCGCATGGTTAAACATACAATGGGGGAAACTTGTGTACCTATTAACCCCCAGCGTGTGGTTACTTTATCTTTATCTACTTTAGGTAATACACTAGCACTTGGTGTTAAACCCATTGGTGCAACTAACGAAGTCCAGATAGACAACAACTCTTTGACATACCTTCAGAAAAAAACAGATGGAATAAAACTCCTGGGAATTTCTCGACCCAATTTAGAAGCAACATTATTACTCAAACCTGATGTAATTATTGGTTTGGATTGGTTCAAGCCAATTTATCCTTTATTATCCCAAATTGCTCCTACAGTGTTGGATAAAAGTGATTATGCAAACTGGCAAAAACATCTGAGTTTTGTCGCTGAAGTATTAGGCAAACAAAAAACTGAAAAAGCACTTTGGCAACACTATCATCAGCGCATGGAACAGCTACAACAAGCATTAGGAGATCGCTATCAAAACAAAAAAATATCTTTTATATATATCGGACGCAACCAAATAAACATTGATGCCAAAAACTCTTATGCTGGCTCAATTATTAGCGATGCTCATTTACAACGTCCAGCCTCACAAAATGTTGATGCTCCCTATGGAGCTTTCCCTATTTCCCTAGAGGAATTAAAAAAAGCAGATGGTGATATTTTATTCGTGACAACTTTTTCTAAAAGTGGCAATGAATTTTTGAAAAATAAACAACAAGAGCCACTTTGGAAAAATCTTAAAGCTGTGCGAGATAATCAGGTTTATTATGTTGATTTTATGTCATGGGCTGCATCAAATATGTTAGGAACTGATGCAGTTATTGATGACTTATTTAAATACCTAATTCACACACCTTAAATCAGGCTTAAACATACTTAGGACTTACGCAAAAGTCACGGAATTACCTCATTACGAGCGTAGGGACATAATCGCCTAAAATTATGGGATTGCTTTCTTACACTACGTTCCGGTCGCAATGACAAATTTTGCTTGCGTAAGCCCTAACACTATTGTATATATATTGACATAATTAATGATAAATTACGTTTTTGGGATAGAATTTTGCCGTTTTCGGCTAGAGTTCACATATCAAAAAATAGTACACTTGATATATTTTGATGAAACTGCAATGGCAATTGCTAACTAGAAAATATCAAGTCATAAATTTGACATCTGACAATGACAGCAACAGTTCTTCCCAGACTAAATAAACCCTCCCCACTCCAACGCTTACTTAACTATGGACAAAAATATCGCGGACAAATTTATCAAGCTTCTACCTATTCTGTAATTAATACTATTTTAGATATAGCACCACCTTGGTTAGTTGGGATTGCGGTAGATATATTAGTCCAACAACAAGATTCTGTGATCGCTAAATTTGGTATTAAAGAAGTCGTATGGCAATTTGCTCTACTTTCATTAATTACCATTATTATTTGGGTCTTTGAATCACTTTCTCAATATGCCTATGACAGACTTTGGCGTAATGTTGCTCAAAATATCCAGCATAATTTACGCTTAGATGCCTACAATCATTTACAACAATTAGAATCAGCTTATTTTGAAGACAGTAGTACAGGCGGTTTGATGTCGATTCTCAGCGATGATATCAACCAACTCGAAGACTTTTTAAATGGTGGAGCAAATGAAATTATTCAAGTAACAACTTCATTAATAATTTTAATTGCTGGTGCATTTTTCATTTTACCACTCAACATCACTTTGACAGCAATGTTACCTATGCCTTTTATTCTTTGGGGTTCATTTATCTATCAAAAACGTCTCGAACCTCGTTATGCTGATGTTAGAGAAAAAGTTGGTTTTCTCAACTCAAGGCTGGCTAATAATATTAGTGGAATTACCACAATTAAAAGTTTCACAGCAGAAAATTATGAAAATGCCAGACTAGCGGAAGAAAGTGAAGCCTATAGAAAAAGTAATACCAAAGCAATTAAACTTTCTGCGGCCTTTGTTCCCTTAATTAGAATGTTGGTTTTAGCTGGGTTTACTGCTTTATTATTCCTAGGAGGTATGGCTGCATATTCAGGAAAAATATCTATAGGTAATTATAGTGTTTTATTGGTTCTTGTACAAAGATTATTATGGCCATTAGTCTTTTTAGGAGAAACTTTTGATCACTATCAACGGGCGATGGCTTCTACTAGGCGCGTTATGGATTTATTAGATACTCCCATTGAAATTACTACGGGAGATTTGCCTTTAATTGTTGAAAATGTGCGGGGTGAAGTAGATTTTAAAAAAATTACTTTTGCTTATCGAAATAGAGATGCAATAATTAAGGATTTATCCTTACATATCCCTGCGGGAAAAACTATTGCTGTTGTTGGTTCTACAGGTTCAGGTAAAAGCACTTTAGTGAAATTATTATTGCGTTTTTATGATGTTTCGAGTGGTGCAATTACGATTGACGGCATTGATATTCAAAAGTTGAATTTATTCGATTTGCGTCGCAGCATTGGCTTAGTTAGTCAAGATGTGTTCTTATTTCATGGTACAGTGGCAGAAAATATTGCCTACGGTACGTTTGATGCAACAGAAGAAGCCATTATTCATGCGGCAAAAGTAGCTGAAGCTCAAGATTTTATTATACGGCTTCCCCAAGGTTATGAAACCATTGTTGGGGAACGAGGTCAAAAGTTATCAGGAGGACAACGCCAACGTATTGCTATAGCTAGAGCAGTTTTGAAAAATCCGCCAATTTTGATTTTAGATGAGGCAACATCTGCGGTAGATAATGAAACGGAAGCAGCAATTCAGCGTTCTTTAGAAAAGATTACAGTCAATCGGACAACGATCGCGATCGCGCACCGACTTTCGACAATTCGTCACAGTCATTGCATATATGTGATGGAGCATGGTCAAATTGTCGAGCAGGGTACACATAAAGAATTAATCGCCCTTGATGGAGTTTATGCGAGCCTGTGGCGTGTACAGTCTGGGATTTAGATGGTTTTGCATTTGCTGCTGCGGCTTTCGGTAAAGCAACCCTTATGAGTAATTCAGAACGAATCAACCATTAAGTAACATCTTCATAATCAGGTAAGATTGTCTCTATTTCACGTATTCTACGAATTACATAGCCGCTTATACCTACTAGCAACAAGCCTAGTGACGATATGACATACATGAGTGCCATACCTGCACCCTTTTCGGTGCCAAATATACTGCCAAACAAGGGTGCAAAACTACCTCCCGGCATCATCGCAGGCTCAAAAATTCGATCTGCAACTGTTCCTCCAGCTAAGTTAGCGATCGCGGAAGTGAGCAACAGTATCATTGATTGGGTAGCAAAAACACGTCCTTGCAATTGCGGTTGTACTTTAGCTAGCCAGATAGCATCAACGTAGCTACCAAGCAATGGATAATTAAAGGATGAGCATAACTGAGCCGGAATCCAAATTACAGGTGTACGACCTAAACCAAGTATAATTTTGCCTAATGCAGTGCCGATCATACCGAATAGTACGCCTTTAATTAGACTTTTGCTGCCACCCCAGATATTAATTAGCAAAACACCTAATACACCTCCAACTCCCACTGCGGCATATAAGCTACCTAAAATACTAGCGTCATTACCAGAGCGTTCTAGAATCATTGGTTTATAAACAGAATCACCAACATCGTAAATAAACCAAAATATTGCCGTCAATATTAGTAAAGTCAGCAAACTAGGATGCTTGATGATGTATTTAAAACCAAAACTCATATCCTCAATAATATGTGTAGACTTTTTTTGATTGAATTGTGCGATCGCAAGTTGGGGAATATGTACGCCTAAGACTGTAGCGATCGCAAATAAGAAAGATATGATATCAATGCTTAAAATCCCCACAAGTCCAATAATTTCATAAAGAACACCAGCTAAAGCCGGAGCAATTATGATTGCACCATTACTTGCCAAAAAACTTAAGCTACTAGCCCTGCTATATTGCTGTTTGGGTACTATTGTAGATATTGATGCTGAGTAGGCAAGTTCTTGAAATTGTTCAAAAGTGCGTTTCACAGCAAAAGTTATATACAAATGCCATAATTGCAGATGATCTGTTACATAAAGTAATAAAACAGTAATTGTCACTATACCGCCTACGGTATCCCCAACTATCATCAGCAACTTGCGATTGATTCTATCGACAAGTACACCAGCAATAGGGGTAATCAAAATTTGTGGTATTTGTGCAAAGACTTGAAATAAGGCTAATGCTGTTGCTTGATGTGTTAGTTCCCAAACCCATATAGCAAAAGCAAAGGCAGTCATACTACTGCCAATTAAAGAAACCATCTGACCAAGCCAGATGATAAGATAATTTTGCATAGCATTATAGCGATTTTATGTTGTCTGATAGACCAAGAGGCTAACTTTAAGAAGTAAAAAGTAAAAAGTAAAAAGTAAAAAGATAATCCTCATAAATAAAGCTTTGTAAGAGAGGGGATTTAATAAGGAAATATTATTTTATTCCATAAATGAATTTAGGGGCTTGTGACCATGATTATTTTTCTTTCTTTTACCTTTTCACTCCTGCGGAGTTCGCCAGTTGCTTGATGCCGGGGAACCCGTCCACCGGACTGGCTCACTTTTTACTTTTGCCTTGTTCGGTCAAGTCACTTCGCTCCAATTCAAAATTCAAAATAATTTTTATTATTCATTTTGAATGCGCGAATTTTGCATTTTGAATTCAAAAAATGTCAAAACGACAAAAGCTATTGATAGTCCTCATGTTCAACCCATATAATGATGTAGGATAAAGGCTATATATCGTAATTTACGCGATTTCATTCGAGATGCCTCTTTGTTAATCGAGAATTTAAAACTTGATAGAGAATGTGCCCACAACTGTAAATGGTGCGCCTGGAGAAAGTAAAAAGCCAGCCGAATCATAGTAACGAGTATCAAATAAGTTTTTGAAGTTGAGACCTATTTGATAATTGTCGCGCCGATAGAAAATAGCAGCATCAGTTCTCACAAAGGAAGGAATTGTAATCGAATTTGGTAAAGTCGCTTCGCGATCGCCCACAAAAAATAATCCTCCACCAAAACCTAAACCCTTCAAATTACCATTTTGAATTTGGTAGGTTGTCCACAAACTAGCACTATTCCTCGGCGCATTTACTAATCGGTCACCCACTGTTAAGCTATTATCCGCAGTTACATAAGCATCGTTATGAGAATAAGAAGCGATGACATTCCAACCAGGTAAAATCTCTCCAGCTATATCGATTTCAAAACCACGGCTTTTGACTTCTCCAGCTGCAATTGTAAAGTCTGGATTGTCCACGTCTGTTGTAGAGACATTATTCTTTGTAATCTCATAAGCTGCTAAGGTTGCTGTCAGCTTACCATTGAAAAACTCACCTTTCACTCCCACTTCGTATTGTGTAGCAGTTTCCGGTTCTAATGGTCGGCCACCAACAGCTATAGCAAATTCATTTGGTTTGAAAGCGCGGGTGTAACTAGCATAAAGAGAGAGATTTTCAGTAGGTTGATACACTAAGCCGATGCGTGGAGAAAATTTCTCATAATAACGCTCTGTAGTTTCAGTCTCTGCACCATTAATCAGATCGGGATTGAACTCATCTTTGAAATTAACAAAATCCAGTCTGCCACCAAGTAACATTTTGAAATTAGGTAGCAAGGCTATTTGGTCTTGGAAGTAAAGACCTACCCTATATGTATTAGTTCTATCTTGAAAGCCTTCGTCAAAAGTAGTAGGAATTGCCGCGCCATATACTGGATTTAAAATATCCAGTGATGGCACATCATTAGAGATTAAAAATGGATAGCCAAACTCACTTCTACCTAACTCAAAACCCAACAGCACTTCATGTCCAATTGAGCCGGTCTTAAATTTTCCGATTAAATCATTTTGCCAGGAATACTCTCTAGAGTAATCTCCTACTTTGTTATATCTCCTAGCAACAGTCCGACCATCTTCCGCAAAGGGATTTTCAAAATCAAGTGGCTGAAAGTTAGAACGCGATGTGTCAACTGTTTGTACAGAAACCGCAGTGCGAAATCGCCAATTTTCACTAAATCGATGATCTAAAGCCACATTTATGCGATTGGCAAACAGTTCATAATTATCAGTTGGTTCGCCAAAGTTAAAATTAATTGGTAAATCAAAGGATCTGGCGATCGGTGGTAAGCCTCTATCATAGGATTGGTTGAGATTAACATATTCATATTGCAAATCGAAAGTTGTGCGATCGCTTAATTTCACTCTTAAGCTGGGAGCAAAGGTATAAAGCTCTTTATCCGCAAAATCTCGGAAGCCACCAGAGTTTTCGTAAGCAGCCACAAAGCGATACAAAATATTTTTATCTGGGGTGAGTGGCCCAGAAATATCTATTTCTGGTCGATAGTAACTATAGCTACCCGCAGAAAATGTTGCTGAGTAATAAGGTTCTTCCAGTGGCTGTTTAGTAATGTAATTAACAATACCTCCAGGCTCTAGTTGTCCATATAGTACCGAAGCAGGGCCTTTGAGAACTTCTATCCTGTCTAAAGTGGCAGTATCAGTAAATCCTGTGAAATTATCTTGTCTAAAACCATTTCTCAGGTTGGCATTTGTATCAAATCCGCGAATGGTATAGGTATCAGTGCCAGCGTAATCTGTTTTGACTGTCACACCACTAACGTTACGCAAAACATCCGCAGCCCGTTGTACTTTTTGGTCTTCAATTACCTGTCGCGGAATTACCTGAATTGCTTGGGGAATCTCTATTAGAGGTGTATCTGTTTTAGTTGCAGTGCTGGCATCAGGGGCGTTATATCCTGAATCTTGTTCCCCTGTAACCACCAATTCAATGGGATCGTCACTTTGGGCTGTCGGTGCTTGGGGTTCGCTTGGGCTAGGAGGTTCTTGAGATGGTTGTTGTGTAACTGATGCTGTTGAGGCTATACCAAAAATCAAACCGCGATCGCTATCAAATAATTCCACTTTCGGAATCGTATCAACTCCTACTACCGCCACTCTGATAGTGTTGCTATCAACGTTAGTGACTGTCACTTCACTGACTCCCGCAATCGGTTTTTCTTGGCGAAATCTGTTGTCTGTAGAGAGGCGCAGTTGAGCTGCGGTAACATCAGCAATATATGTATTGCCTTCAGGTTTAGGCGCTACTTGCAATTTTTCCCCATCTGGCGTTGCCAAGATGATTTCTAAACCGTTATTGGTGGAATTGAGTTGAACTCCTGTGACTTCTGCCACAGTGGGAGATGCTGAGGGAGTGGGTGTTGGTTGCGGTGTTTGGGCAGTAGATGCAACTGGTGTGACAGCAAAAATCAAACCCTCGTCACCATCAAATAATTCTGCGTTAGGTAAACCAGCTGCACCGACTACCGTGACTCTCAATGTATTGCTATCAGCTTGAGTAACGCTAACAGAGACAATCCCTGGTGCAGGATTATTTTGAGTAAAGTTTCCACCTGTAGGTAGTGCTAGAACTGCATTAGGGATATCTGCTATAAAGCTATTACCTTGATTATTGCTAACTGGTTTGAGTGCTTCTATATTGGCACTTTCTAAAATTACTTCGATACCTTTATCTGTAGAAGTGACTTTAACGCCTGTAACTTTAGTAGCTAAATTATTGTTGTTTTGTACCAGTAGTTGAACGGCACTGTTAGATAGGTTTGCTGTCTGTGTTCCTGCATGAGCTGGTTGTACCAAGCTGCTAATTACCGCTAATGCTAATCCAACCGAATGTATCTCACTTATGAACCCAGACTTCATTATTGTTGCTCCTTGGACTGAACTTGTAATTAATAGCCTTTTAAGTAAATGCTCTAGTGGCATCTTGATACTCATTTTCACAGCCGATGCAAAACCTCGCGTCTCAAATCAAGGACGCGATATTTTTTCAATAAGATTTGGCGCTATATCTAAAATTACTAAAAACTACCTGCCAATAATTTGCATTTAGCTTCAGTACTATTAGGAGACATTATCATAAAGGTTCTGCGTGGGCAAGCATTTGTCAAAACTTCTGATTTGCGAAATTTTCCTAGTGAGTAGCGATCGCGCCTGAGTTCTCAGTTATTTAAGGCAATCACATCATCACCTGTAAGTCATGGTTGCTTAACGCACATGTAGTCATCTATCTTTAGACAGATGATTTTGAAAAATTAGCACTTAAATAAATACTGAGAAGAGTTATTAATTAATATCTGCTTGCTATCTTGTCCATGTTCCTTTATTCTGTTGAGAGTAGTTGCAAATAATTAGCAATAATGTTTTAATCACAAACAAGACTCTAAGCAGATAAGCTGCTTTTAAGTTGCACAATCCATCGTGAGGGCTGTTGACGGTCAACCGTTGACAGTTAACAGCCTTGATTAATATTTATGCAATTTAGACGCGCATTAGCTTAGTCAGTTCTTTACCGCCCTCATATTTGTGGAATAGGTCACTAGGGCTGGATATTACCGAATTATTGGTGCATCAAAGCTGTGAAAGTGTAATGACTCAATATGTCCAAGATTTAGAAGCAATGGTCTGTAATTTTTCTACGTTAGTAGAACTGCTGCGTTATCGGTCTGTTGAGCAAGCAGATACGACAGCATTTACCTTTTTGCACGATGGAGAAGCACAAGCAGTTAGTCTAACTTATCAACAGTTAGATTCTCATAGTCGAGCGATCGCATCTCAACTGCAAACCCTTGGTTTAAGTGGAGAGCGTGCTTTACTACTTTATCCACCAGGAATAGATTACTTACCAGCTTTCTTTGGATGTCTGTATGCTGGAGTAGTAGCAGTCCCAGCTTATCCGCCACGCAATCAGCGCAATACTCCCAGAATCTTGGCAATTATCAAAGATGCACAACCAGCAGTTATCCTGACAACAACAGCAATTCTGGCTCAGTTGCAGTCTTTGCTTGCTGATAAATTTGCTATAGATCATATTCACTGGCTGACTACCGACAATCTCACACCAGGGTTAGAAGCAACTTGGCAACAGCCGCCTATTAATATAGATACTCTGGCATTTTTACAATACACTTCTGGCTCTACTGGCATACCCAAAGGTGTGATGCTGACTCATGGGAACCTGCTACACAATGCAGAGGTGACACGCCAGTATATGGAACATACCTCTAGTAGTATGTTTGTGACTTGGCTGCCTGTCTACCATGATATGGGATTGATTGGCGGCGTACTGCAACCTCTATATGGTGGTTTTCCTTGTCTGATGATGCCATCAGCTGCTTTTCTCCAACGTCCTTATCGGTGGTTACAGGCCATTTCTCATTATCGAGGAACTACAAGCGGCGCACCTAATTTTGCTTACGAACTTTGTATTGAAAAAATTACCCCCGAACAACGCGCTACCCTAGATTTAAGCAGTTGGAATGTGGCTTTTAATGGTGCAGAACCCATTCGTCATGAGACTTTAGAAAGGTTCGCAGCCACTTTTGCTGAATGTGGGTTCCGTGCAGAAGCTTTTTATCCTTGTTATGGTATGGCAGAGGCCACTTTGATGGTATCTGGTAGCATCAAATCTGCGTTAGTAAATAGCCTATCTCTGCAAAGAAGCGCTTTAGAGCGCAATGAAATTGTTAATGCAATTGAAAACACAGGTAACTCAATTACATTAGTCAGTTGTGGTCGAGTTGTACCACAACAGGAAATTGTTATTGCTAACCCAGAAACCTTAACTCGTTGTAATGCTGATGAAGTCGGAGAAATTTGGGTATCTGGCCCTAGTGTTGGTTTTGGTTATTGGAAGCGTTTAGAAGAAACTGAGCAAACTTTCCACGCCTATTTGCAAGATACCAAAGAGGGGCCATTCTTGCGGACTGGAGACTTAGGTTTTCTGCACAATGGCGAAGTTTACATTACTGGACGAGCTAAAGATTTAATTATCATCAGAGGACGCAACCTTTACCCCCAAGATATAGAATTGACCGCAGAACGTAGTCATTCTTCATTGCGTCTGGGTAGTAATGCTGCTTTTGCAGTAGACATAGACAATGAAAAACTCCATCCACAAGGGGATGGAGTTTTTGGGCATGGGGAATCGGGCATGGGGCATGGGAAAGAACATACCAATGCCCAATGCCCAATGCCCCAAGCGGCGGGGCGGCTATCCCTCTCCACCCACGGATCGAAGTTTCCCGCCGCTTTCAATGAAGAACGCTTGGTATTAGTGCAAGAGTTGGAGTTTCGCGCCAAACCAAATCTAGAGGAAGTGACTACTGCGATTCGTCAGGCAGTAGCTCAAGAACATGAGGTACAAGTTTATGCAGTAGTTTTAATTAAAGGTGGTACTATTCCCAAAACCTCCAGTGGTAAAATTCAACGCCGCGCTTGTAAGGCAGAGTTTTTGGCTGATGGTTTGCAAGTAGTAAATCAGAGTATTCTTGATAGTGGGGAAGATTTAGAAACAATAAACTCGGCACAAGATCAGAGTTCTCTAACCTCATACTTGCAAAAATTGATTGGCAAAGCCTTAAAAATTCCAGTCCAAAAATTACCACCTCAACAACCTCTAACAAGTTTGGGAATTGATTCTTTGATAGCTTTTGATATCAAAAATCAAATTGAAGTAGATTTTGGGGTGAGTATATCTGTAAATGACCTTTTACAAGATGCTAGTATTGATTCCCTAATAGAACAAATTCTTGCCCAGGGGAAAGATAGCACTCTAAAACAACTAGAAATCCTGCCTATTTCCCATGAAGCGCAACTACCCTTGTGTTTGGCGCAAGAACGGTTGTGGTTTTTAGAGCAATTAGAACCAGGGAACCCATTTTACAATGTAGCGATCGCCATCCAACTCGATGGGACTCTTAACGTTGCAATCCTCCAGCAAAGTCTCAATGAAATTGTCCAGCGTCACGAAAGCTTACGCACCAGCTTTACATCTGTAGCGGGACAACCAGTGCAAATCATTCATCCTAGTTTGGAAGTGAAACTTGCGATCGCTGATTGTACTCACCTTGATGATGCCACATCTAGAGAACAGTTAATTTTAGAGTCAACTCAAAAACCCTTCGACCTATCCCAAACACCACTCCTACGCGCTCAACTGTTGTGTCTCACAGACAATCAACATTTGCTGGTGTTGACCATGCATCATATTATTTCTGATGGTTGGTCAGTTGGGGTTCTCATCCAAGAACTAGCAACAGTTTATCAAGCCTTAAAAGAAAGCAAACCTTCTCCCCTCCCTGAACTACCAATTCAATATGCTGATTTTGCTTACTGGCAAAAACAATGGCTGCAACAAGAGGTTTTAAAAACCCATCTTGATTATTGGAAGCAACAACTTAACAACACCACACCTTTATTACAACTACCCACAGATAGACCCCGGCCTTCTGTTCAAACCTTCAGAGGTAAAAAGCACAATCTGACATTACCTCAAAATCTGAGTGCAGCAGTGAAAGATTTGAGCCATAAAGAAGGTGTAACCGTCTTTATGATACTCCTAGCAACTTTCCAGACATTACTCTATTCTTTGTCCAATCAAGAAGACATCATTGTCGGTTCTCCTGTTGCTGGGCGTAACCATCCCAAAACACAAGGATTAATTGGCTTCTTTATCAATACTTTGGTACTGCGTACTAATCTGAGTGGTAATCCTACTTTTAGAGAGTTATTAGGGCGAGTCAAAAAAGTAGCTATAGAAGGCTATGCCCATCAAGACGTACCTTTTGAAAAGCTGGTAGAAGAGTTACAGCCAAAACGTCATCTCAGCTATAATCCTTTGTTCCAGGTAATGTTTATCTTCCAAAATGTAGCAATACCATCGATTGAAATTTCTGAATTAAACTGGCAACCTCAAGAGATAGATAGCGGTACATCAAAATTTGATTTAAAACTTAGCATTTGGGAAAGTACAGCCGGATTTCAAGGTTCATTTGAGTATCCAATAGACTTGTTTAATGCCGCGACAATCAACCGCATGGCTAATCATTTTGAACTATTGCTGCAAACTATAGTTAATCAGCCAGATATTGCATTGCAAGACTTAGCAGCTATTGTTACAGCATCAGATAAACAGCAAAAACTGCTAGAAGAAAAACAATTAGAAACTATCAGTCTGCAAAAACTGAAGTTAAGCAAACGAACTGCAATTAGCAAAGGATAAAAACTTTTTACAATTATGACTATCTCTAATGCTTCAAAACCTAGCCTGAAAAGTTTAGGTATTACCAAACGTCAAGCTGTCAAGGATTTAGTACAGATTACACCCTTGATAGATGAAAATTCTCTACCATTATTGATAAAAGCTACTGTTGCAGGAGTAGATTTAGTTGCTTGGGCTGCGAACAATCAAGAATTGATTAAAAAATATTTACTCAAGCATGGTGGTATTCTATTTCGCAACTTTCAAGTTAAAGAAGTAGCAGCGTTTGAGCAGTTTATTCAAGTAGTTGCTGGGGATTTACTAGAATACCGCGATCGCTCTTCACCTCGCAGTGCTATTCAAGGTAAAATCTACACATCTACAGACCATCCAGCTAACCAAAAAATTCTGCTGCACAGCGAAAACTCCTATGCTGCTAACTGGCCTTTAAAAATCTTCTTTTACTGTGTCACACCAGCACAACAGGGCGGAGAAACACCCATCGCTGATATTCGCAAAATCTATCAGAGAATTTCTCCCCAAGTTATCGAAAAGTTTGCTCAAAAACAAGTCATGTACGTCCGCAATTTTGGCGATGGTTTTGGCTTACCTTGGCAAACTGTTTTTCAAACCACCAATCCAGAAAAAGTAGAAGAATTTTGTCACCAAAATAGTATAAAATTTGCATGGAAAGGAGAGAATAAACTCAGAACTTACTCTCGTCGTCCGGCAATAACCAGACATCCAGTTACAGGAGAGACTGTTTGGTTTAATCATGCTTTATTTTTCCACATTTCTAGTTTAGAAATAAAAATCCGTGAGTCATTATTAGCAGAATTTAGCGAAGCAGACTTACCACACAATACTTATTACGGTGATGGCTCACCAATTGAGACAGAAATATTAGATGAAATTCGCAGTGCTTACCAACAAGAGACAGTAATATTTCCTTGGTTAACAGGAGATATTTTAATGTTAGATAATATGCTCACTGCCCACGGAAGACAACCTTTTTTAGGCAACAGAAAAGTAGTTGTAGGTATGGCATAACCATACAATAGTTAATTCGCTTTGCTCCAATTCAAAATTCAAAATTCAAAATTCGCGCATTAAAGACAGCCACCCACAAGGGGTGGGGCTTGAACCCAACAAGCATTTTTCTTTCCTTCTGCCTTCTGCCCTCTGCCCTCTGCCTTTCTTCGTCAAAATTAATTTAACTAGGAAAATATCAAAGGAAGCAATTCAGGAATAATTGATTATTTTTTTGTTTCTTGTTCTCAACTTATCTGGAAGTCCATTAACCATGTTTCAAGAAATTCAGGGTTTTCAACTTTCGCCACAACAAAAATATTTATGGCAATTGCAACAATCTGATAGTCGCTTATATCAGGTGAAAGCTGCTGTTTCGATTACCGGAAACCTGAATATTGAATTACTCAGAAAAGCTGTAGAGAAAGTTGTCAGCCGTCATGAAATTCTGCGTACCTGTTATAAGTTTCTGCCAGAAATGACAATTCCTGTACAAGTAATTACTGATTCTGGTGCTAATTGGCAGCAAAACTATGATTTAAGTAATTATACAAATGAGGAGCAAGCAGCAAAAATACAAGAGTTGTTTCAGCAATTTGGTCAACAAAATTTTAATCTAGAGACTGGAGAAGTTTTACATATATCTTTGGTAACTTTATCTGCTACTAAATATATTTTATTTATCAGGTTACCTGGATTATCTGCAGATAGAGAAACACTGAAAATTTTAGTCAGAGAAATCAGCGATACCTATGCTGATAAATATGATCATCATGCAGAAATCATGCAATATGCTGACTTAGCAATGTGGCAGAATGAATTATTATCAGCAGCAGATACAGAAGCAGGTAGAGAATATTGGACTCAGCAAGATTTTTCGGCTTTGCAAGCATTACAGTTACCTATAGAAAAAGAGAATGTTGCAGAATTAGTATTTCAGCCTCAAACACATAGTTTCACCCTAGATTCTCGTCTGGTATCTCAAATAGAAACACAGCATCAATCTTCAATAGCTAATTTCTTTTTAGCTTGTTGGAATATTTTACTGTGGCGTATCACAGGACAAGATAATCTGGTTTTGGGTATGTCTACAAATGGACGGAAATATCTAGAACTAGAATCGAGTCTAGGGTTATTATCTAAATATGTGCCTTTAAAGTGCGAATTAAGAGAAAATATAACTTTATCCTCTCTATTAAATCAGCTTAATCAAGCTGTTACTGAAAATTATAATTATCAAGAGTATTTCAGTCCCGATACATTAACAGAATTAGCTGCAAATAACCAGGTTATTTTCCCTGTTTCTTTTGATTATGATGAAATTATAGAAAAGCATAATTTTGACGATGTAGTATTTTCAATTTCACAAATAGATGTATGTATTGATACCTATAAACTTAAACTAGCTTGTATTCGTCGAGAAAATTTAATTGAGCTAGAATTTACATATAATAGTAATTATTTTTTAACAGCAGATATTCAACGTTTAGCAGAACAGTTAAAAACATTAATCGAGAATGCAATTTCTCACCCTGAAGCAGCTATAAGTCGATTACAGATATTAGGCAACAGCGAAATTAATCTACTGTCTGAGCTTAACAATACCAAACTAGCTTACCCTGTTGATCGCTGCATTCATCATTTATTTGAAGAGCAAGTAGCGAAAACTCCCGATCAAATTGCGATCGCCTTTGCTGAACAACAGCTAACATACAGAGAATTAAACAACCGTGCTAACCAAATTGCTCATCGTTTGCAACAATTGGGAGTGGGTGCAGAGGTATTAGTCGGGTTGTGCGTCGAACGTTCCCTAGATTTTGTCCTTGGGATTCTTGGTATTCTCAAGGCTGGTGGTGCTTACGTACCATTAGACCCCACATATCCCCAAGAACGCTTGGCGTATATGTTGCAGAACTCGCAACCAAAGGTATTGTTGACAAAAGAGTTTTTAATTAAAGACTTACCAAACCATTCAGCCCAAGTAGTTTGTCTAGATAAAGATAGCGATTTAATTACCCAACAACCAATAGAAAATTTACATCAAACAGCTGTTGCGGCTAACTTAGCTTATGTAATTTACACCTCTGGCTCAACAGGAACACCCAAAGGAGTCAGAGTTACCCATGCTAATTTGTGCCACTATGTGCAAGCAATGCAAACAGCATTGGGTATCGTAGCAGCAGATAAATATTTACATACAGCATCCATTGCGTTCTCATCCTCTGTTAGACAGTTGATGGTTCCTCTAACTAAAGGTGCAACTATAGTAATTGCAACTTCCGAACAGCGAAAAGACCCCTTGACACTGTTTGCAGAAATTAAACAACAACAGGTGACAGTAATTGATATCGTTCCTTCTTACTGGCGAAACTGCAATCATTTACTGAGTAGTTTAAAACCAGAAGTAAGAACAAATCTTTTAGATAATAAATTACGCTTAATTGTCTCTGCCAGCGAACCTCTACTATCAGATATTTGCACACAATGGCGGTTTGGCTTGCAGCACAATGCAAGTCTGATCAATATGTTTGGTCAGACAGAGACTTGTGGTATTGTGGCAGTTAATCCGATCGCTCACAATGACCAAATAAAAATTGTCCCTCTCGGTCGTCCCATTGCCAACACCCAAATCTATATTTTGGATAAATATCTGCAACCTGTCCCAATGGGAGTGGCTGGAGAATTATATATTGGTGGCTTAGGTATTGGTCAAGGTTATCTCCATCGTCCAGACTTGACAGCAGAAAGATTTATCCCTAACCCCTTTAGTGAAGAAGGAGGAACGCGGCTTTACAAAACCGGGGACTTAGGACGTTATTTACCAGATGGTAAAGTTGAGTTTATCGGCCGTAGCGATTACCAAGTCAAAATTCGCGGTTTCCGTATTGAACTAGCAGAAATTGAAGCCGTGCTTTGTCAACATCCATCTGTGCGGGAAGCTGTAGTAGTAGCGAGGGAAGACTCCAGAGAGAAAAAATTAGTCGCTTATCTAGTATCTAACGAGCAGAGCCTTCAGGATGGCAACTTCAGTAACTGTCGCAGTTTCTTACAAGAGAGATTGCCTGATTATATGATGCCTGCTAACTTTGTGATGTTAGAGAAGCTACCACTAACACCCAACGGTAAAATCAACCGTCAAGCATTACCTGCACCAGAACAGCTAAGACTGCAAACGCACTCACAGAAAGCCCCTCGTACTCCTATAGAAGAGGTGATAGCAGGAATTTGGGCGCAAATTCTGAATGTGGGACAAGTCAATATTGATGACAACTTCTTTGAATTAGGTGGACACTCGCTGTTAGCCACGCAAATTGTCTCCCAATTGCGAGAGGCTTTTTCAGTAGATTTACCCCTGCGGAGTTTGTTTGAATATCCAACAGTCGCTGCACTAGCAGAATCTATAGAAATAGCCCTGAAAACTGGAGAAAAACTGCAACTACCACCTATTGAAAAAGCCCCACGAGATGGTGTATTACCGCTTTCTTTTGCCCAAACAAGATTATGGTTTCTAGAACAATTAGAACCAGGTAACAGCACTTATAATCTTTGTCGTACCTTAAAACTGCAAGGTGCGCTGAATGTCACAGCCCTAGAGGAAAGTCTTAACGAAATTATCCGTCGCCATGAAATTCTGCGAACCACTTTTACCAGTGTAGATGGGCAAGCAGTTCAGGTGATTAATGCGGATTTAAGTTTAAAAATACAAATATTAAATCTCCAAAATTTATCTCCACAGGCGCAGGAATTAGAAGTTCAACGGCTAGTTAAACAAGCAGCACAACAAAGCTTTGATTTGAGTACACCGCCACTGTTTAAAACCTTGCTTTTGCAATTGGCTGCACAAGAGTATCTGTTGATATTTACAATTCATCATATTATTGCCGATGGCTGGTCAGCAGGTGTAATTATCAGCGAACTCGCAGCACTTTACGAGTCATTTTGTACGGGTAAATCTTCACCTCTTGGCGAATTGTCTATCCAGTATGGAGATTTTGCTGTTTGGCAACACCAATGGTTGCAAGGCGAAATTTTTCAGCAACAGATGGACTATTGGAAACAACAATTGAGCGGTACTTTACCAGTATTAGAACTACCAACAGATAGACCAAGGTCTGCTATACAAACCTTTGCTGGTAAAAAGCAATTTTTTACTATTCCTCATCACTTAACCTCAGCCCTAAAAACTTTAAGTCAGCAGGAAGGAGTCACACTATTTATGACTCTGCTGGCTGCATTTCAGACATTGCTTTATCGTTACACGGGACAGGAAGATATTCTCATCGGTTCACCAATTGCCAACCGTAACCGTGCTGAGATAGAAGAGCTAATTGGCTTTTTTGTCAATACTATTGTGTTACGTACTAACTTGTTAGGTAAACTCAGTTTTCGGGAGTTGCTCAAACAAGTTAGAGAAGTTACTTTAGGTGCTTACGCTCATCAAGATTTGCCCTTTGAGCAGTTAGTAGAAGAATTGCAGCCAGAGCGCAATTTGAGCCATACACCACTGTTTCAGGTAATGTTTGCCCTGCAAAATGCCCCAATGGGAAAACTAAAGCTGCCAGATTTAAATATTCAAATAGACGAAGTAGATATAGAAAGATCCCAATTTGATTTAACTCTGTTCCTCACAGAAACTAATCAAGGTTTAACGGGGGCGTTTGAATATAACAGCGACTTATTTGACGCTGACACCATCATCAGAATGCAGGGACATTTTCAAACATTATTACAGGGGGTTGTAGCCAATCCTGAGCAGTATTTATCAAACTTACCAATCTTAACCGAGCCAGAACTACACCATTTATTAATAGAGCAAAATCACACCCAGACTAATTATCCATCTGTCTGTATTCATCAGCTATTTGAAGCCCAAGTTGAGAAAACACCTGATGCTGTTGCTGTGGTATTTGAAAATCAGCAATTAACTTATCGGGAACTAAATCAGCGAGCTAATCAACTAGCCCATTATTTGCAAAAACTGGGAGTAGAACCAGAAGTATTAGTGGGAATTTGTGTAGAACGTTCCTTAGAAATGATTGTAGGGCTGTTAGGTATTCTCAAAGCTGGCGGTGCTTACGTTCCGCTAGATCCAGCCTATCCTCAAAAGCGGTTAGGTTATATGTTGGCAAATTCCCAACTATCAGTTTTACTCACTCAAAAGCTGTTACTTGAAAATTTACCTCCCCATCATGCTCAAGTAGTTTGTTTAGATGTTGATCTGGAGAGAATTTCACAACAAAATACTAGTAATCTAACTCACAAAATCGCTCCGGAAAACTTAGCTTATGTAATTTACACTTCCGGTTCAACTGGTAAACCCAAAGGTGTACAAATTTCTCATAGTGCTGTTGTCAACTTCTTAATGGCAATGCGCCAAACACCAGAAATCACTCAACAAGATATATTACTCTCAGTCACCACATTATCTTTTGATATTGCTGCTTTAGAAATATATCTGCCCTTAATTGTAGGCGCGCAATTAGTTCTTGTTAGTCGTGAAGAAACCTCTGATGGGATTCAATTAGCAAAGCGGTTAACTTCTAGCGGTGCTACAGTCATGCAAGCTACTCCAGCAACTTGGCGGATGTTAATGGCTGCTGGTTGGAGTGGTAATCAACAATTGAAAATTCTGTGTGGTGGTGAAGCCCTTGATGCTACCCTCGCGCAACAATTACAACAACGGGGTAAAGAATTATGGAACTTATATGGCCCTACAGAAACTACTATTTGGTCAGCAGTATATCAAGTAGAAAATACCATCGCTGTGGGTCATCCTATCGCTAACACTCAATTTTATATCCTGGACGCATACAATCAACCAGTACCTATTGGTGTGGCGGGTGAGTTACATATTGGTGGTGCTGGTTTAGCCCGTGGTTATTTACATCAGCCAGAACTGACAGCGCAAAAATTTATATCTAATCCTTTCAATCCTGATTCTGCTTCTCGGTTATATAAAACTGGGGACTTGGTGCGCTATCGAAGCGATCGCACAATTGAATTTTTGGGGAGAATTGACAATCAAGTTAAATTGCGTGGCTTCCGGATTGAATTAGGGGAAATTGAATCACTTTTAAATCAACACCCATTTGTGCAAGCCAGTGTGGTGATAGTTCGAGAAGATGAACCAGGCGATAAAAGCTTGGTTGCTTATGTAGTTCTCAAACCAGAACAGACATTGACTCTTGCTAATCTTCGCGGCTTCTTAGCAGAAAAAGTACCTAATTATATGCTTCCTTCTGCTTTTGTAACTTTGGAGAAGTTGCCCCTCACACCTAATGGAAAAATAGACCGTCGGGCTTTACCTGCACCTGATACAACCAGAAATCTAGCAAGAATTTTTCTAGCACCACGTAATTTTATTGAGGAAGTTATTGCAGAAACTTGGCAGCAAGTTCTTGGTATTAAACAAGTAAGTATTAATGATAATTTCTTTGAATTAGGTGGACATTCGTTATTAGCAACTCAAGTAATTTCTCGCTTACGCAAGATTTTGGCAATAGATTTGTCGCTACGTTATTTATTTGCCTCCCCAACAATAGCTGAACTAGCCAAAACTATCCAACAAACAATAAAAGCCCAACTCGGATTGAATATTCCTCCTATCCAACCTGTATGTCGAAATACTAATTTACCACTATCATTTGCTCAAGCAAGACTATGGTTGCAAGAACAACTTTATCCGGGCAGTTTTACATACAATATATCAGCAGGTGTGCGCCTGACAGGATTTTTGAATGTAGCTGCATTAGCAAAAAGCTTAAATGAAATCGTGCGTCGTCATGAAGTATTGCGTAGTTATGTTTCTTTAGTAAATGAGCAAGCATTGCAAGCGATCGCACCGAATTTTAATGTAAACTTGCCCATCATAGACTTGTCTGATTTACCAACAGTAGAACTTTCTACTGAAGTGCAAAGATTGGCTATTGAAGAATCACAACGCACCTTTGACTTAACTCAAGCACCATTACTGCGATGTACTCTGCTGCACTTAAACGAGAATGAATATATTGCATTGTTGACAATTCATCATATTGTCTCTGATGGTTGGTCAATGGGTGTGTTAATTCAAGAGTTAACAACCCTCTATACAGCTTTTTGTACAGGAAAGACATCTCCACTACCAGAATTACCCATCCAGTATGCAGACTTTGCTGTGTGGCAACGTCAATGGTTGCAGGGAGAGGTATTACAAACCCAACTCGACTTTTGGCAGCAGGAATTAAATAATTTACCTATTTTAGAATTACCTACGGACTTTCCCAGTCCTCCGCAGCGAACTTTCCGAGGCGCAAAACAAACTCTGATATTACCTAAGAGTTTATCAAAAGGTCTGAAACAACTGAGTACCAATGCTGGGGTAACGTTGTTTATGACTTTGTTAACTGGGTTCCAAACTCTACTGCATTACTACACAAATCAGGATGATATTGTGGTGGGTACTGATGTTGCTAACCGCAATCAAGCAGAAACGGAAGCATTAATTGGATTTTTTGTCAATCAATTAGTGCTACGTACTGATATGACAGGAAATCCCAGTGTTCGGGAGTTGTTAGAGAGAGTACGCGATCGCACTTTATCAGCCTACACACACCAAGATTTACCCTTCGACAAATTAGTAGAAGTCCTCAACCCAGAACGCGATTTCAGCCGTTCACCTTTATTTCAGGTGAAATGTATTCTCCAAAATGCACCCATGCCACCCCTAGAATTACCAGGGTTAACACTCAGTGTATTAGATATTGATAAAAAAGTTGCAGAGTTTGACTTACTTTTAATTCTGACAGATACCGAGCAAGGAATAATTGCCGAGTTGAAATATAGTACAGATTTATTCAAGGCTGCGACTGTATCCCAAATGTTGCAAAATTTGGCAATAATTTTGAGTCAGATGGTGTCACAACCTGATATCAAACTGGATGAATTAAAAGTAATTCTTGTGGAAGCAGATCAGCAACAGCGTCTTTTACAGGAACAAGAATATCAAAAGAATCTGCAACAGAATTTAATAAGCATTAAACGTAGGTCTAAGTAAGCACAAAAATCACAATGTCTTGGTAGAAAAACAAATAGGAGATATTTAACAATGACTACCAAAAATCGCTATGCAGAATATGATAAATTAGCTTCTATATATGACGAACAAGGTACAGAACGGCATGATATTGTAGTAGGGCAATTAGAAAAATTAGTCTTGCAATATCTCCCCAAAGAAGCACATATTTTAGATGTTTGTTGTGGTACAGGACAAATAGCCCAAAGACTGCTACAAAAAGGCTATCGAGTCACAGGTATTGATGGCTCTGAAGAAATGCTGCACTATGCCAGAAAAAATGCGCCTAATGCAGAATTCATCCTAGAAGATGCCAGATATTTTCAATTTTTACCTACTTTTGGTGCAGTCATTTCTACAGATGTTGGTCTTAATCTAATAACTACCATTGAAGAATTACAAAGTGTTTTTCAAAATGTGTATCAGGCATTGCTAAAAAATGGTATATTCGTATTTGATTTGTATGTAGAAGAACTGTGTATAGAAGATTGGCAGACTTCTAAAAATCGAGGGGAAGCTAAAGATAACCATGCCTGGATTAGTCAGTTTGACTACAATACAGAGACAAAAATAGGTTGCGATCGCACTACAAGATTTGAATTAATCGATGGTCAATGGCAACGCTTCAACATGACTTTTAAATGGAAGCTTTATTCTGTAACAGATATTAAGTCGGCTTTAGATCAGGCAGGTTTTACAGATATTGTTTTCTCCGATATTAAAAATGATTTTGGCGTAGAATCATCAGGTCATGTTGGCTGTTTTATTGCTCGTAAAGTTTGAATATTATGGAAGAATTACAGAAAAATCAGGCTAATCAATTAGCTCTCAAAAATCTAGTATTTAAGCGAAAATCGCTCAAAATATCTGCAAAAGATTTAATTGCAACAGAATATTTAGAACCTGAAAAAAACTTTCCTTTGGTGATCAAATCTTCTGTAAGACAGGTAGATTTAGCAGCCTGGGCATCTAGTAATAGAGATTTTATAGACACAGAATTGTTGAAACATGGAGCTATTCTTTTCCGAGGTTTCAACATAGATAATGTAGAAAGATTCGAGCAGGTAATCAAAGCAATTTGCTTAGAAGCTTTGGAATATCGCTATCGAGCCTCACCCCGTACTCAAGTGAGCGATAGAATTTATACTTCAACCGATTACCCTGCCGATCAGAGTATCTTTCCTCATAATGAACATGCTTATTCTCCTACCTTTCCTTTGAAGATATTCTTCTTTTGTCTAACACCAGCACAGCAGGGAGGAGAAACACCAATTGGTAGTTGTCGTGAGATTTTTGAACGCATAGATCCCAAAATCCGAGAACGTTTCATCGAAAAAAAAGTCATGTATATGCGGAATTTTGGTGATGGTTTTGGCTTACCTTGGCAAACTGTATTTCAGACAACTGAAAAAGCCAAAGTAGAAGCATATTGTCGCATTCATGATATAAAAGTTGAATGGAAAGAAGGCGAGCGCTTAAGAACATATCAAGTAGGCCCGGCTGTTGTTAAACATCCTCGCACAGGTGAACTTGTCTGGTTCAATCATGCAACTTTTTTTCACGTTTCTACATTAGAAAAAAATACCCGCGAAGCATTATTAGCAGGTTTCAAAGAATCAGACTTACCAACGAACACCTATTACGGTGATGGTTCTCCAATTGAGCCTTCAGTGTTAGAAACTCTGCGCGAAGTTTATCAGCAAGCAATGGTAACATTCCCTTGGCAAAAAGGGGACATTTTAATGCTAGACAATATGTTAGCAGTGCATGGACGCAACCCATTTGTCGCGCCACGTCAAGTTTTAGTCGGGATGGCAGAACCGCAAAATATTAAAGAACTTTAGATTGTAAAATTGGAATATCCGAATATGGCTACAGAAATAATTGAGGGTTTTCAACTTTCACCTCAACAAGAGCATTTATGGTTATTACAGCAAGTAAATCAAAATTCAGCTTATTTTGTTAAGTGTTCTGTTCTCATAGAGGGAAACATCGAGTCAACTAAATTAGTTGCAGCTTTACAAAATATTGTGCATCGTCATGAAATTTTTCGGACTACATTTAAATATGTACCGGGAATGATGATTCCAGTTCAAGTAATTGCTAATGCCAATGTCAGATTAAATCAGCAGTATAATCTAGACAGTTATACTTCTAAGAAACAAGAAGCGAAAATTGCTGAAATTTTTCAGGAATTTCATCAGCAAAACTGCGATTTTGACACAGACTCACCTTTAAGTGTATCCTTAGCGACTTTATCACCGTCAAAACATATATTATTTATTGGTTTACCTGCTCTTTATGCAGATACAAAAACTCTCATAAATATAGTGTATGAACTCAGCCTTTCATACACAAATAGCGAACAATTATCAGCAGAACCACTACAATATGCAGATTTCTCCGAATGGCAGAATGAATTACTGCAATCAGAAGCAGCTGAAATTGGCAGAGAATATTGGCGCAAGCAGGATTTGTCCCATCTTTTTAATTTAGAATTGCCTTTTGAACAGAATATTACTGAATTAACAGAATTTAAACCAGAGTTTTTCAGGTTAAAAATTAATCCTAGTTTAAAAGATCAAATTGCTGCGATCGCACAAAAATACAATACTTCTATTTCTGGATTTTTATTAACTTGTTGGTCAGTTTTACTTTGGCGATTGACTCAACAACAAAATCTGTTAATTGGTAAAACATTTGATGGCAGAAAATTTGCTGAACTAGAAGCAGCGATGGGGTTATTTGCCAAATGCTTACCACTTACTTGTCATTTACAAGAACAATCCAAATTTCCAGAAATATTACAACAAATCAGCGAAACGGAAGATGAGCTTTATAAATGGCAGGAGGGTTTTTCTTGGCAACTGATGACATCAAATGTTAATTATTACCCTGTATGTTTCGATTTTGTAGAAAATGCTCTGAAACATACTAATAATCATATATCTTGGACAATTCAAAATCATTATGCTTGTATAGAGCGATTTAAAATAAAGCTCTCTTGTGTGCATAGTTATGATGCATTATTTACAGAGTTTCATTATGATTCCCAGTGTTTTACTGCACAAGATATACAGCGTTCATCAGAACAATTTTACACCTTGTTAGAAAGCGTAGTAAAAAATCCTGAAGCTGTAATTAGTGAGTTAGAAATTTTAAGCGATCGCGCCAAACACCAACTAATAGTAGAATTTAACCAAACTCAAGCTGATTACCCCAAAAATAAATGTATTCACCAGTTAATTGAACAGCAAGCACAGCAGAAACCTAATAATATTGCTGTAGAGTTCAAAAACCAACAATTAACCTATAGTCAACTCAATAGCCGTGCTAATCAATTAGCACATTACCTACAACAAATTGGCGTAAAACCAGGAACTTTAGTAGGAATATGTGTTGAGCGCAGCCTTGATATGATTGTTGGTATTCTTGGTATACTCAAAGCTGGCGGTGCTTATGTACCTTTAGATCCAACTTACCCTCAAGAAAGATTAGCTTGGATTTTAGAAAATTCCCAAACACCCGTTTTATTAACTCAGCAATTATTACTTGAAAACTTACCAACACATCAAGCACAAGTTATCTGTTTAGATAGTGATTGGGAAATCATTACCAGCCAAAATCAAGAAAATCTCACACTGCAAATTACACCTCATCACTTAGCTTACATTATTTATACTTCTGGCTCTACAGGCAAACCAAAAGGCGTACAAATTACCCATCAAAATCTCGTTCATTCAACAACTGCTCGGATTAATTATTATCAAAAACCTGTCAGCCGCTTTTTATTACTTTCATCCTTTGCTTTTGATAGTTCAGTTGCAGGTATCTTTTGGACGCTTTGCTGTGGAGGAACTTTAGTCTTACCTCAAGAAGGTTTACAGCTAGAAATACCTAAGTTAGTTAAATTAATTTGCGAACATCAGATTTCCCATCTTTTAAGTCTTCCTTCTCTCTATGCTCTGATTTTGCGGCAAGCCATACAAGAACAATTAGCTTCCCTACAGGCTATTATTGTGGCTGGTGAAGTATGCCCAAGTGAGTTAGTAAAACTACATCACAAATATCTTCCTCAAGCGTCTTTATATAACGAATACGGCCCAACAGAAGCAACTGTATGGAGCAGTGTTTATCTTTGTCAGCCTCAAGAATTAACAAAAATTCCCATCGGAAGACCTATTACCAATACTCAAATTTATATTTTAAATTCACAGCTTCATCCTGTTCCTATTGGCGTTGCTGGTGAAATTTATATAGGTGGTGACGGTATCGCCTTGGGTTATCTTAATCAGCCAGAACTAACCGCACAGAAATTTATCACTAACCCATTTAGTCACCAACCAACAGCACGCCTATATAAAACCGGAGATTTAGCTCAATACCGTGCAGATGGCAATATAGAATTTCTGGGAAGAATTGACCAACAAGTAAAAATTCGTGGCTATCGTATTGAACTAGGAGAGATTGAAGCCGCTTTAAAACAACATCCTCAAGTGCAAGAAGTTGTAGTTGTGGCCACAGAAGAAAATCCCCGCCTCATTGCCTATATAGTTAGTCATCAACAACCATCTCCCTCTAATAGTGAATTCCGCAGCTTTTTGCTGAAAAAGCTACCGGAATATATGCTACCTTCCACTTTTTTGATGTTGAAATCTTTGCCTGTATTACCTAATGGTAAAGTGGACTATAAAGCACTACCTAAACAGGTACAAATTCAACTTGAAGAAACATTTGTAGCTCCTCAGACTGAACTAGAGCAAATGATTAGCAATATCTGGCAAGAAGTGTTGCAAGTTGAAAAAGTAGGTATCAATCATAATTTTTTCGACCTCGGCGGTCATTCATTATTAATGGTACAGATTCATACAAAACTGCGTGCAACTTTAAACAGAGATATATCAATGGTTGAATTGTTTGAATGTCCCACAGTCAGCACCTTGGCAAAATATTTAAGCCAGCAACCACAAGAACAGCTTGCATTTGAACCAGACTCCGACTCAGTTGCAGCCCGCCGACAATCGAACCAGCAACAAAGACAACTCAGACAAAACCATCGAGCAACAATGCAATAGCAGCGCACTGAATATGAATAACTCCGATACATTTAATTACCTCGATGAAATAGCCATTATTGGTATGTCAGGTTGTTTCCCTGGAGCCAAAAATATTGATGAATTTTGGCAAAATTTGCGAGATGGTGTAGAGTCAATTTCTTTTTTTACTGAAGAAGAATTAGTATCTTCAGGAGTAGATATCAAGGAGTTGAATCAGCCCAATTATGTCAAAGCCAAAGCAATAATAGAAGATGTAGATTTATTTGACGCTGCATTTTTTGAATTTTCTCCAAAAGAAGCCGAAATCACAGATCCGCAACACCGCCTATTCCTTGAACAGGCTTGGACTGCTCTAGAAAATGCTGGCTACGACTCCAAAACCTACCCAGGACAAATTGGAGTTTATGCAGGTGTGGGAATGGACACTTACTTTTTGTTTAATCTATATCCCAACCGCCAATTACTAGAGGAATCAGTAGGTAAATTTCGCACTTTAATTGGTAATCGAGGAGACTTTTTACCGACCCTTGTCTCTTACAAATTAAACTTGAAAGGGCCCAGCGTTAACGTGCAAACTGCCTGTTCTACTTCATTAGTAGCAGTTCATTTTGCCTGTCAAAGCTTACTCAACGGCGAAAGCGATATTGCTCTGGCTGGTGGCGTGTTGATCAATATGCCACACAAAGCTGGTTATCTTTATCAGGAAGGGAGCATTCTTTCCCCCGACGGACATTGCCGTGCTTTTGATGCCAAAGCCCAAGGAACTCTTACTGGCAATGGTGTAGGCGTTGTAGTATTAAAACTATTAAAAAATGCGATCGCAGATGGCGATTATATCCATGCTGTGATTAAAAGTTCAGCTATTAATAATGATGGTTCTTTCAAAGTTGGTTACACTGCACCAAGTGTAGATGGACAAGCAAAAGTTATTGCTGAAGCTCTTTCCATCTCTGGAATTAACCCTGAAACTATCAGTTATATAGAAACTCATGGCACAGGCACAAACCTTGGCGACCCGATTGAAATTGCTGCATTAACCAAATGTTTCCGTGCTAGCACTCAAAAAAAGAATTTCTGCGCCATTGGTTCAGTCAAAACAAATATTGGACACTTAGATGCAGCAGCTGGTATTGCTGGTTTAATCAAAACTGTTTTGGCACTCAAGCACAAACAAATACCACCCAGCTTGCATTTTGAACAACCCAATCCTCAAATTGATTTTGCCAACAGTCCCTTCTATGTGAATGCTCAATTATCTGATTGGAAAACAAATAGCATTCCCCGACGCGCTGGGGTGAGTTCTTTTGGTATTGGGGGAACAAATGCCCATGTGATTTTGGAAGAAGCACCATTACAAGTCAAAAGTTGCAGAGACGCGATTAATCGCGTCTGTACAAAAGTCAAAAGTGAATATTTACTATTGTGCTTATCAGCCAAAACTGCTACAGCCTTGGAAACTGCCATAACTAATTTAGCTAAATATTTTCAGCAAAATCCAGATTTAAATTTGGCTGATGTTGCTTATACATTAAGTGTAGGTCGTCGTGCATTTGCATATCGCCGATTTATAGTTGCAAAAAATATTGAAGATGCAATCCAAGATTTAATAATTAAAGAACCACAAGATTTTACCCACTGCCAAGAATTAGATAATAACTCTGTAGTTTTTATGTTTCCTGGTCAAGGTTCCCAGTATGTAAACATGGGAAGGGAACTCTATAAAACAGAGCAAATTTTTCAAGAACAAATTGATTATTGTGCCGAGTTTCTTAAACCTCATTTAGGTCTAGATTTGCGGACATTACTATATCCGCAAGACGAATATCAAGAAGTAGCAACACAGCAATTACAACAAACTTCTATTACTCAACCAGCGTTATTTGTTGTTGAGTACGCCTTAGCTAAATTGTGGATGGACTGGGGAGTGCGTCCTTCAGCAATGATTGGTCACAGCATTGGGGAATATGTAGCGGCTTGTATTGCTGGTGTGTTCTCTTTAGAAGATGCCTTAATACTGGTTGCTACCAGAGGGCGGTTGATGCAACAACTACCAGGCGGTGCTATGCTTGCAGTGCCACTATCAGAACTAGAACTTAAGCCTCTATTAGCTGAAAATCTCTGTCTAGCTGCTACAAATAGTCCAACTAACTGTGTAGTTTCTGGTACGTTCAAGGCAATTAATAATTTACAAAATAGATTGACTGAGGAAGGCGTAGAGTATCGTCTTTTACATACTTCCCATGCTTTTCATTCCCAGATGATGGACTCAATTTTAGAGCCATTCCAAGAACAAATTAGCAAAGTTAACCTGAATTCTCCAAAAATTCCCATAATATCTAACCTCACTGGCACTTGGATAACTCCAACCGAAGCCACAGATCCAAATTACTGGGTAAGACATTTAAGAGAAACAGTACGCTTTAGTGAAGGAATTTCGGTATTGTTGCAACAGCCAAATCAAATATTATTAGAAGTCGGCCCAGGACGGACATTAAGTAGTTTTGCCAGACAGCATTCAAATCAAATTACTCAACAAATTATTATTTCTTCTTTACGTCATCCTAAAATTCAATCGTCAGATGTATCTTTTTTACTTGATGCATTAGGTCAACTTTGGCTAGCTGGTGTATCAGTGAAGTGGTCAAAGTTTTATGCTCATAAAAAACATCATCGTATCCCCTTACCAAGCTATCCTTTTGAGCGACAAAAATATTGGATTGAAGCTACTAGTAAATCAGTTAATAAAAATCATCTTCAGGAAACGGAAAATTCAACAAAACCAGAGTTTAAAAATACAAATATTCCCGAAATACAATTAACAGACACCCCAGAATATTTTGACAATTACTTGGCAGAAATAATAGCTCAACAAATGGAAATAATGTCTCAACAGTTAGAATTATTGCAATCAATCAAAGAATAATCTTCCTAAGCTAAACCAATTATTTAATACTTTCTTTTATCTCTGTGTTCTCTGCGCCTCTGCGGTTCGTTAAAAAATATCCAATAAAATATTATGCCTAATCAAAAAGTTAACCCCTCATTAGATAATTCGCAAATTGATATAGTCTTGTTAAAAATCAAAGAAATTTTAAGCACAATCTTTGGGGTTAAATCTGCTCAAATTGATATTCATACTAATCTTTTAGAACTTGGCTTTGAATCTCTCGTTTTAATTCAATTTAGTCGTTCTCTGCAAGAGAAATTGGGTGTAAAAATTCCTTTTCGCCAATTGCTAGAAGAGTTTCCCACACTTCATGACTTAGCTGTACATATATCTCAACAATTACCGTCTTCTTTTTACCAAGAAACAATAACGAAAATCCCACAGCAAGCCGCTAGGGAAAATTTAGATCTACCCTTGCTAAAGGTTAGTAAAAGCTTGACTAATGAATTAAATAATAATAGTAGAAATCATGCGATCGCGCAACTCATATCAGAGCAGTTAAAGCTAATGACTAAACAATTAGACTTGCTGCGTCACAACCATTCATCAAAGAAAAATTCACCTTTGCATCAAGTTTCTACGCAGATTCCTCAACCTCAAGCATCAGTTACTTCCCAACAGCCAGAAAAAGCAGAAACAACAACTTTAAACCCCCGTCAACAGCAACATCTAGATGCTTTAATCACAAGATTTGTCCAACGCACTCCAGAGTCAAAACGCCTCACACAAACTGCTCGTCCTTTCTTAGCAAATCCCAGAACAATTACAGGTTTTCGTCTTTCTCTCAAAGAAATGCTGTATCCAATTCATGCTCAACGTGGTGCTGGGGCGAGAATTTGGGATGTAGATGGTAATGAATACATCGATATGTCAATGGGCTTTGGCTCGCTTTTATTTGGTCATTCTCCTACATTTGTTATAGAGGCGATTCAAAAACATATTCAGCAAGGAATTCAAAATGGCCCGCAATCACATCTGACAAGTGAAGCTGCTAAGTTATTTTGTGAACTAACTAATCAAGAACGAGTCACTTTTTGTAACTCAGGTACAGATGCAGTTATGGGAGCTATACGTATAGCTAGGGCTACCACAGGACGCTCTAAAATTGCTGTATTTAACGGCTCTTATCACGGTACATTAGACGAAGTTTTAGTTGCTGGAGTCCCAACTGAAAACGGCACACTAAGTTCCCTACCAGCTGCACCAGGAATTCCCCAACACTTCATCGAAAACGTTATCGTACTCAACTACGGAAATCCCGAATCTTTTGATATCCTTAAAGCCCATTCCCATGAATTAGCAGCCGTTTTAGTTGAACCAATACAAAGCCGTCGGCCAGATTTTCAACCCAAAGAGTTTGTAAAAGAACTCAGACAACTAACCAAAAAGACAGGAATCGTCTTAATTTTTGATGAAGTAATTACAGGCTTTCGGATGCATCCCGGCGGTATTCAAGCAATGTGGAATATTCAAGCAGATATTACCACCTACGGTAAAGCACTTGGCTCTGGTTTACCAATTGGGGTAATAGCGGGTAAAGCTGCTTTTATGGATGCACTGGACGGCGGTTTTTGGAGTTACGGAGATGCTTCTTCTCCTCAAAGAGAAACTACTATATTTGCCGGGACTTTCTTCAAAAATCCTTTGGTTATGTCTGTTGCTTGGGCTGTACTTAACCATATCAAAAATAGTGGCGCAGAACTGCAAGAACAATTAGCAATAAAAACAGCAAATATAGCCCAAAATCTCAATAATTACTTTCAGCAAAAACAGTTACCAATTAAAGTTGTTCATTTTGGCTCACTCTTCCGTTTTGTTTACCCGCCCAATTTAGTTTGGATGAATTTATTATTTTATCATCTGATAGAAAAGGGAATTTATATATGGGAAGGACGGACTTTTTATCTATCTACTGCTCACACTGATGAAGATATTGAAATTTTAATTAAAGCTATCAAAGAAAGTATATCAGAATTGCAAGCTGGTGATTTTTTACCATCAGACACGCCTGTAATTAATCATCAAGGTGATACATTAGCGAATAATCAGGAAATAGTTACTCTTCCTCTAACAGATGTGCAGAAAGAACTTTGGTTTATGGCACAAATCGGAAATAATGCTTCCCGTGCTTATAACCAATCAATGAGTATTCATCTGCGTGGGTCATTTAAAATAGAAGCAGTCTCTAAAGCAGTCCAAACAATTATTAATCGTCACGAAGCCCTACGAACTACTTTTAGTTCAGAAGGAGATGATCAACTAATTCATCCCAACTTGAAAATAGATATTCCTTACATAGATTTTTCGCTATTAGATGGACAACATCGTTTAGCACAGTTAAGAGAATTTTTAGACCAAGAAGCTCAAGAAATTTTTAATCTGGAAAAAGGGCCTTTACTCCGGTTTCATATCATCAAGTTAGAGCCACAACATCACCTTTTAGTTCTCACTATTCATCACATTGTTGCTGATGGTTGGTCGATGACAATTTTACTACGGGAGTTAGCTGCAATTTATGCAGCTGAGTCTCAAGGTATCACTTGTCAACTTCCCCAAGCAATGCAATATAGAGAGTATGTTAAGTGGCAAAAACTCCAGCAAACAACTTCAGAAATGGCAAAAGCTGAGGCTTATTGGCTAAAGCAATTTTCTGGTTCAGTTCCAGTGTTAGATTTACCAACTGACAAGATTCGACCAGCTGTAAATATGCATAATGGGGCGATAGAAAATCTGGTAATTAATAGTTCTTTATATTATCAACTTAAAAGCCTTAGTGATGAGTGTAAGTGTACTTTGTTTACGACACTCTTGGCTGCATACATGGTCTTATTACAGCGACTAAGTAATCAGAATGATATCGTTGTGGGTATTGCTTCGGCAGGGCAATCATTGGTTAATCATAATTGTCTGGTTGGTCATTGCGTAAATTTATTACCAATACGCAGTCACCTGACTGAGCCACCAGTATTCACAGAATATCTAAGTTATATCAAAGGGCAGTTATTAGATGCTTACGATCATCAAATTTATCCTTTTATCAAGTTAGTTAAAAATTTAAATTTGGTACGAGATCAAAGCCGAAATCCTCTATTTACAGTCGGGTTGAATTTAGATCAAGCACAATTTGATTTAGATTCATTAGATGTTGAAATTGAAGTAGCAAAAAACTCTAATACTACTGCCAAATTTGATATTGATTTGAATATTATTCAGACTGATAGTGAGTTGTTGCTGGAACTAGAATATAATACTGACTTATTTGATACCCAAACAATTCAGCGTTGGGGCAATCATTACATCACTTTGTTAGAAAGTATAATTGCTAACCCTAAACAACGTCTTTCAGAATTGCTATTGCTAACCAACATTGAAAGACAACAGTTACTAATAGAATGGAATAATACCCAAGCTGATTATCGTCTAGGGCAATGTATTCATCAGTTATTTGAAGCACAGGTAGAGAAAACACCTGATGCTGTCGCAGTGGTATTTGAAGAAGAATGTTTAACCTATCAAGAACTTAATCAACGAGCTAACCAATTAGCACGTTACTTACAAAAGCTAGGTGTAGGGACAGAGGTATTGGTAGGAATTTGTGTAGAGCGTTCTTTAGAAATGATTGTGGGGATTTTAGGCATTCTGAAAGCGGGCGCTGCTTATGTGTCACTCGATCCAACATATCCCCAGGAACGTCTGGCTTTTATGTTGAAAGATGCTAATTTATCTTTATTATTAACTCAAGAAAAATTGCAACAATGGTTGCCTGAAAATCAGCATCAAACTATTTATTTAGATACTGATTGGCAGTTAATCAATCAAGAAAAACCTGATAATTTGCAGATAAAAGTTACAACTACAAATTTGGCTTATGTGATTTATACGTCAGGTTCCACAGGTAAACCCAAGGGAGTGATGGTGCAACATCATTCTTTAGTAAATTATACAGAAACGGCAATTGTGAAATATGCGCTGGAGGCAAGTGACAGCATTCTACAATTTTCCTCTATCTGCTTTGATGTCGCAGCAGAAGAAATATTTACTAGCTTGATAGTTGGTGCTAGATTAGTGTTGCGTAACGATGTAATGTTGAGTTCAATAACAGCGTTTTTAGAGAAGTGTCATCAGCTAAAAATAACTGTCTTAGCTTTACCTACTGCCTTTTGGCATCAAATCACCGCCGAATTTGCTGAGAATTTATCGTTACCTGAATCACTGCGTTTAGTAATTATTGGTGGAGAAAAAGCATCTTCACAGCGATTGGCAACTTGGCTACAATGTGTAAGTGAAAAAGTACAATTAATTAATTCTTACGGCCCTACAGAAGCAACAATTGGGACAACTATTAGCAATCTATCAAATTTATCAGAATTCAATGTTTTGAGAGAAGTGCCAATTGGTAAATCAATAGATAATGTACAAGTTTATATATTAGATTCTTATTTCCAACCTACTCCTATTGGTGTACCTGGGGAACTATACATAGGTGGTATGGGTATAGCGAGGGGATATCTCAACCAACCTCAATTAACAGCAGAAAAATTTATTCCTAATCCTTTCAGTAAGGAACTAGGAACACTTCTTTATAAAACAGGTGACTTAGCTTGTTATTTACCTAATGGCGAAATTGAAATTTTAGGACGGGTTGACGAGCAAGTAAAAATTCGCGGTTTTAGGATTGAATTAGGCGAAATTGCAGCCCAATTAAATCAACATCCTGATGTTCTAGAAGCAGTAGTGAAAGTGTGGGAGGAAGATGGTGATAAACGTTTAGTAGGATATGTCAGTTCACAATCAAAGCCACAAATCACAGGTACTCAACTGCGAAGCTTTTTGAAGGAACAACTGCCAGAATATATGATACCTTCTGCTTTTGTAATTTTAGAAGCTTTACCAATCACGCCCAATGGCAAAATAGATAGGCTAGCATTACCTGCACCAGAAAAAATTCGCCCAGAATTAGCAGCTAATTACGTATTACCGCAAACTGAAGTAGAACAAACTATTGCTAATATTTGGCAAAAATTTTTAAATATTGAAAATATAGGCATTCACGATAACTTTTTTGAAATTGGCGGTCATTCATTGTTAATAGTTAAAGTGCATAGTGAATTGCAGAAAATCTTTAAAACTGATTTGGCAATGCTTGATTTATTTAGATATCCAACTATTAGTTCTTTAGCAGAGTTATTGAGTCAATTCAAAAATCAAGTTCTAACTATGCAAAAGATAGATAATCAGTCAGAAAAAGTTACAAGTGCTAAAGAGCAACAAAAAAAACGTTTACAAAAAATGAAATCAGCTAGAAATATTTAAAAACCAGAGCTAATCATCAACAAGATGCACTGGCTACAAAGAGAAAATTTAACCACAGAGGCACAGAGTTCACAGAGGAATTAGAGAAAATGGACGATTCATCAGCATTTAATCAAAATGGTTCAGAAATAGCAATTATTGGTTTATCAGGATGTTTTCCTGGTGCGAAAAATATTGAAGAATTCTGGCAGAATTTACAAGCGGGTAGAGAAACAATTACTTTTTTTACAGATAAAGAACTGATAGATTCAGGGATAGATCCAGTTTTTGTGGATAATCCTAAATATGTGAAAGCTAGAGGTGTATTAGCAGACGCAGAATTTTTTGATGCCTCCTTTTTTGGGTTCACTCCTAGAGAAGCAGAAATTACCGATCCGCAACATCGACTGTTTTTAGAATCTGCTTGGTCAGCTTTAGAAAATTCTGGCTACAATCCAGAAAGTTATGCTGGTACGATTGGCGTTTATGCTGGTAGCGGTTTGAGTGGCTATCTATTTAATGTTTATACTAATGAAAATATTCGTAATTCTGTTGACTTTCATCAAATAACAATTGGTGGAGATAAGGATTATTTAAGCACTCGTGTTTCTTACAAATTCAATTTACAAGGGCCAAGTTATACTGTTCAAACTGCCTGTTCTACTTCATTAGTTGCAGTTCATTTAGGATGTCAAAGTCTCCTAAATGGAGAATGTGATATGGCTTTAGCTGGTGGTGTTTCTATTAGTGCATTACGCAAACATGGCTATTTTTATAAAGAAGGGGGCATAGGTTCCCCTGATGGACATTGCCGCGCCTTTGATGCCAAAGCACAAGGAACAGTTGGCGGTGAAGGTGTGGGCGTTGTGGTGTTGAAGAGATTAGAAGATGCGATCGCAGATCGAGATACTATCTATGCAGTAATTAAAGGTTCTGCTATCAATAACGATGGCTCACAAAAAGTCAGCTACACAGCACCTAGTATCGATACTCAAGCCAAAGTCATTAGAACGGCTCAAGCTGTTGCTGAAGTTGCACCCGAAACTATCACCTATATTGAAGCCCACGGTACGGGTACATCTTTAGGAGATCCGATTGAAATTGCGGCTTTAACTGAAGCTTTTCGCGCCAATACCGACAAAACAGGCTTTTGTGCCATAGGTTCTTTAAAAACCAACACCGGTCATTTGGATGCTGCGGCTGGGATAGCTGGTTTAATTAAAACTGTTTTAGCTCTCAAGCATCAAAAAATCCCGGCTAGTTTACACTTTGAACAACCTAATCCCCAAATTGATTTTGTCAATAGTCCTTTTTACGTCAATACTCAACTAACTGATTGGCAAACTAACGGTATTCCCCGACGTGCGGGGGTGAGTTCTTTTGGTATTGGGGGGACAAATGCTCATGTGATTTTGGAAGAAGCACCATTACAATTCAAAAGTTGCAGAGACGCGATTAATCGCGTCTGTACAAAAGTCAAAAGTGAATATTTACTATTGTGTATATCTGCTAAAACTGCTACAGCTTTAGAAACTGCGACGCAAAATTTAGTTAGTTATCTTCAGCAAAATCAAGATTTAAATTTGGCTGATGTTGCTTATACTTTGGCGGTAGGTCGTAAAGCGTTGGAACATCGCCGGATTTTGGTTTGTCAAAATCTGGAAAATGCTATTACAACCCTAACATCTCTAGATAATCCAGAAGTTTTTACCCATTATCAAAAACCCTGTCATCGTCCAGTGGTGTTTATGTTTCCGGGACAGGGTTCTCAGTATGTGAACATGGGGCGAGAACTGTATGAAACTGAACCATACTTTAAAGAACAAATTGACTATTGTGCGGAACTTCTCAAACCACATCTAGGTTTTGATTTGCGCGATGTCATCTATCCCAATGCAACGCAGACTCAAGAACTAACACAAACTGCTATCACCCAGCCTGCTTTATTTGTGATTGAGTATGCTTTAGCGAAATTATGGATGAACTGGGGTGTACGTCCTGAAGCGATGATTGGTCATAGCATCGGGGAATATGTAGCAGCAACTTTGGCAGGGGTTTTTAGTTTAGAAGATGCTTTAAAATTAGTTGCTCATCGCGGACGTTTGATGCAACAACTACCCGATGGTGCGATGCTCTCGGTGCAAATGGGAGAGTCAGAAATTCAACCTTTTTTAGGTGTAGAATTGGCTCTGGCTGCTAGTAATGCCCCATCGACTTGTGTAGTTTCAGGTTCGGTGAGTGCGATCGCAAAATTAGAACAGCAGTTACAACAGCAAGGGATAAATTGTCGCAAATTGCATACATCTGGTGCTTTTCATTCGCCCATGATGGATGCGATGATTGAGCCATTTACCAAGTTGTTACAACAAATCAGCCTCCATCCTCCGCAAATTCCCTTCATTTCCAACCTTAGCGGTACATGGATAAGGAAAGAAGCCGCTACAGATCCCGATTATTGGGCAAAACATCTGCGCCAAACTGTACGCTTTAGTGATGGAATTACTCAGTTACAACAGCAACCAGAACGCATCTTTTTAGAGGTGGGGCCAGGAAAAACTTTAAGTACCTTTGTCAAGCATCAAAAACCAGAGGTAGTCACACTCACTTCACTCCGTCATCCCCAAGAACAAAAATCAGATGTAGCATTTATATTTAATACTTTGGGTCGTTTGTGGTTGCAAGGAATAAAAATTGATTGGTCGAGTTTTTATAGCCATGAAAAACTTTACCATATTCCTTTACCTACCTATCCTTTTGAGCGTCAGCGTTATTGGGTAGAACCGCAGCAACAGAAGATTAAAACACAATTAGAAAAACAATTTGCATCAATAACAACCGAGCAGAAACTGAGGAAAGAAAATACTGTTTTATCAGGTAAAAAGCCTAACATTGCTGACTGGTTTTATCTTCCTACTTGGAAACGAGCTTCGTTACCCCAGCAATTACCAAATCAAATCAAAACAACTCAGCCCAAATGCTACTTAGTGTTTATAGATGAGTGCGGTTTGGGTGAAAAAATAGTGACGCGATTGAGATTAGAGGGTGGAGAGGTAATTACCGTCAAAGTAGCAAATGAATACAGTTGTCAGAGCGATCGCTCATATACAATTAACCCAGAACAACCACAAGATTATAAGTTTCTGTGCCAAGAACTGCGTAATTTAGGTAAAACTCCCAGCCACATTATTCATTTATGGAGTGTCACACCAGATAATCTAGAGGAATTAACACCACAACAGTATGAATCCTTGGGCTTTTATAGCTTAGTGTTTCTTGCTCAAGCGATCGCAAAGTTTTATCAAAAAGATAACTTACACATTCAAGTTATTTCCAACCATCTACAAATGGTTACAGGTTCCGAACAACTGTGTCCAGAAAAAGCATTGATAATGGGGCCTTGTAAAGTAATTCCGCAAGAGTATGTCAACCTTACTTGTAACAGCATTGATCTAGTTCTTCCCACCACAGATAGTTGGCAAGAACAGCAACTAATCAACCAATTACTCACAGAAATTTCTCTGCAAACACCTGAACAAGTGATTGCTTATCGAGGAAATCATCGTTGGGTGCAGGATTTTGAAGCTATCAAATTAGACACCTCAATTCAGGGAAATCAGCGTTTAAGGCAAAACGGAGTTTATTTAATTACTGGCGGTTTAGGTGGTGTTGGACTAGTTTTAGCCGAATATCTAGCAAAAACTGTACAAGCTAAATTAATTTTAGTCGGGCGATCGCCTTTTCCTCAACCAAATGAATGGACAGAATGGCTATCAATTCATGATGCACAAAATATAGTTAGCCAAAAAATCCGAAAATTGCAAAATCTACAAGCTTTTGGCGCAGAGATAATGGTAATTAGTGCCGACGTTGCTAATTATGAGCAAATGTCAGCCGTGGTTAAAAAATTAAATTTGCAATTTGGTCAAATTAACGGAGTAATTCATGCAGCTGCAGTTTTCGGCGGGGGTATGATTCAACTTAAAACTAAAAAAATTGCAGATGAAGCTTTAGCGCCAAAAGTTCAAGGAACAAGAGTACTAAATGAAATTTTCCAAAATACTAGGCTTGATTTCTTTGTACTTTGTTCTTCGCTTTCTGCTTTTGTAGGTACATCAGGATTGGTTGACTATATTGCCGAAAATTCTTTTTTAGATGCCTTCGCTCACTATCATGCTGCACAACATAGTAATTTCATTACATCTATTAACTGGGATAGATGGAACAGCTTAGGAATGGCTGTTGCAGTTGCAGAAAGGCACAAAAATATCACCAAAGGAGAATTAACAGCAGGAATGACTGCCGAAGAAGGTATTGAGGCATTTAATAAAATTTTAGCTCATAGTAATTTGCCTCAAATTATTGTTTCCACACAAAATTTATACAGCCAGCTTCAGCCTCATCAATCTAATAAATCCCTAGAAGAACAATTAGCCCAACTCAACGAAGCTAGAGCAATTCATCCCCGTCCCAACTTAGATAATGCTTATGTTCCCCCAAGCAACGAACTGGAAATTACCCTAGCTGATATTTGGCAAAAACTTCTGGGCATTGATAGTGTGGGTATTCATGATAATTTCTTTGAATTAGGAGGAGATTCTTTATTTGCTACTCAGCTTGTTTCTCAGTTGTGCAAAACTTTCCAAGTGGAACTTTCTTATAAGGGCTTTTTTAATTTCCCGACTGTAGTTGAATTAGCTAAAACTATTGCCAAAAATTTAGCTGAAAAAGCAGAAGTACAAGATCTGACAAAAGCTTTATCAGAAATCGAGCAGCTTTCGGAAGAAGAAGTCCAGACAATTATTGCTGTACAAAATTCAGTCTTTAATTGAAATAGACAACATTTTGTAAATATTTGAGGTGAGTTTATGCTCATTATATATGGTATCAATGGGAAGAAATACTTATTATTATTGTTACTGTGTCAGCTAGGATTCTTATTTTTTGGAATGCTCTCTATCTTTGTATATGTAATCAAAATAGATGGAATTTTGGATATTCCATCTTCTATGATTTCTCTTTTATTGTGTGTTTTATATGCAATATCAGCTTTATGGATAGGATTATTCTGGGATTCTTTTTCAAAGTTGATGTTTAGCGTTTATGCCACAAAAAAAGTAATTTTCCAACAACGGTTTATTATACCAATTTTGCTCTTATGCTTACTGGCAGCCTATACAACTCATGCGATACTATTAACTAAGCAATTCAGCAATCTTTTAATAGTTAGCCTTTCTCCTTTATTCTTGGCTAGTATACTAGCAATACTTGCAACACTTGTTATTATTGGAATAGTAATAAAAGAGATAATAAACGATAAAAAAATATACATTCAAAGCCAACATAAACTCACAGAACTTAGGAAAAAATTTGGTTCAGAACCCATTAGAAGAATAGAAACTTCTATTAATCTTGCTTATAACAAAGCTTTTGCCAATCCACTTCCACCCTCACAAGGCTTCACAGTGATAGGTATCACTTCTAAACCGTGGTATGAAATAAGCGATTTACCGAAAGTGAAACTGCTAGAAGATAAGTATGAAATAATTCACCAAGAAGCTCTTCAAGCTAGGGAAAGTAATACTCTATTAAAACCATATTACTATCCAGGTGTTAATATGGGCGGATGGGATTCTATCTACTTAGTTAGAGGAGGTAAGAAGGTAGAGGAAAGTATCTTATATTTTCCAAAGACACTAGAAATATTAGAGCTAATTTCAAATCACACAAGGCTTGAAACCGCAGAACTATTAGTTCTTAAACCTGGGGAAATTGTTAAACCTCATCGCGATCCAGCAAGTTCCTTTATAATTTGTCAACTCGGTATTTCCATTCCTGAAAATTGTGGTATTAGCGTGGGTGGAGAGTCGCGTACTTGGAAAGAAGGGAAGTGTTTATTCTTTGATCCATCCTATGAGCATACAGTGTGGAACTATAGCGATAAACCTAGAGTAGTTCTGCTTGTAGTATTTTACAAGCCCGATCTAACAAATATCGAAATAGATTTCATACATATGCTTGATAGTGGTGACTGGTCTCAAGAGCCAGGGTAAGCTCATCATTACACGAGCTTCACAGTAAATATTTTGAAATATTAGTAATTATACGCTAAGGTTTCAAAATTAAACTTAAGCAATCGTAGTAAAATAACATCTTTATACTGCGATTTTTTAATTCCGGTGCTTGATTTATAGCTCATTATTATAGCTTGCACAAATGACTGATATTGCCAAGCGTATCGCCGCTCTTTCTCCAGAAAAACGTAAGCTTCTGTTGCAAAAACTGAGTAATAAAAAAGAAGATGTTTTTTCAAACACGCAAATAAAATCTCAAAATCGAGAGTCTAATAATTTCCCCCTTTCTTTTTCACAACAGAGGTTATGGTTTCTCGACCGATTGGAACCTGGGAACCCAGCATTTAACATCTGTCAGTTTATGCGTTTGTCAGGTAAGCTAAATGTACCAGCACTGGAACAAAGTTTTCAAGAAATTGTCAAGCGTCACGAAGCTTTACGCACTACATTTACCCTAATTGATGGAGAACCGCTTCAGGTAATTTCCCCTGCTGCTGTATTTAAGTTACACCTAGTAAATTTACAAGCATTCCCTCTAGACACAAGAGAAGCCGAAGTTCTATCTTTAGCTAATCAAGAAACTCAAAAATCATTCGATTTAACTAAAGATTGCTTACTGCGAGTTACTTTATTACAACTGAGCGAAATAGAGCATATTTTATTGTTATCAATACACCATATTGCTGCTGATGCTTGGTCGATAGGTGTATTAATTAATGAAATTACAACTCTTTATGAAAACTTGGCTCGCGGTTATGCTGCACAACTTCCTGAACTACCAATTCAGTATGCAGACTTTGCAGTTTGGCAGCGCAAATCGTTGCAGGGAGAAAAATTAGAAACTCTGCTGAGTTATTGGCAGCAAAAATTAAGTGGTCAACTCCCTGTAGTTGAATTACCTACAGATATGCCAAGACCAAAATTACAAACTTTTAACGGTGCTAGGCAATGTCTTGTTTTATCTAAAACTTTCTCAGAACAATTGAAAGCTTTGTATCAACGAGAAGGTATTACTTTATTCATGATTCTGCTCGCAGGATTTAAAACACTACTTTATTGGTACACAGGACAAGAAGACATAGTTATAGGTACTGATATTGCTAACCGTAACCAACCGGAAATCAGAGGATTAATTGGTTTTTTCGTTAACCAACTTGTTTTACGGACTAACTTGTCAGGAAACCCCTCGTTTCGGGAGTTACTTGAACGAGTCCGTGAGGTAACTTTAGATGCTTATACTCATCAAGATTTGCCCTTTGACAAACTTGTAGATGTGCTAAATCCATTACGGCATATGGCTCGTTCACCTTTATTTCAGATAAAGTTAATTTTAGAAAATACTCAAATTCCCTCTTTACAGCTTTCAAATCTGACTCTCAAACCTTTAGAGTTGGAAAAAAAGACAACTCAACTTGATTTACTTTGGGAGATCAGAGAAACAGAACAAGGAATAGTTGCTGTATTGGAGTACAACACAGATTTATTCTATGCAACTACCATAGCTCGAATGCTCAAACATTTTGAAACACTTTTAAACCAAATTGTAGCCAAACCAACAGCTAAATTAACAGAATTAATTGAATTACTAACAGCAGCAGATAAGCAAGAAGAATCTTGGAAAAGTAAAAATACCAAAGCCGAATATCAACGGAAATTAAAAACCATTAAACGCCAAGTTGTCAACACTGCTAATGAAATGGAAGATGAAAGATGAAAAAATTAGGTAAATCTATCAAAGCCCAAGCAGTAAATGTACTAGAAAATCAATTAATAGAAATAGATGATTTCATCAAGAGTCAGACATTACCTATTGTCATCAAACCGCTTGTAAATGATATTGACCTGGCAGATTGGGCTGAAGGTAATCGAGATTCTATAGAAGCCAACCTATTACAAAATGGTGCTATATTATTTAGAGGCTTCAATATTACTACAGCATCAGAATTTGAGCGTTTTGGTTTAGCAATTTGCTCAGAACTTTTTAATGAAAATGGCGAACATCCCCGTAATAATGTGAGTGGGAATGTTTATACTCCAGTTTTTTACCCTGGCGATCGCAAGTTATTATGGCATAACGAAAATTCCTTTAATCATCGCTGGCCGATGAAAATTATGTTTGGTTGTCGTCAACCAGCACAGCAGGGAGGGGAAACGCCAATTGTTGATAGTCGCCAAGTTTTTCAGCGCATCAACCCTAAAATTAGGGACAATTTTATTGAAAAACAAGTAATGTATGTCCGTAATTATGGTAGTGGTTTAGGGCTAAACTGGGAAACAGTTTTTCAAACTACAAATCGCGAAGAAGTTGCAGCTATTTGTCAACGCAACTTTGTCAATTTTGAATGGAAGCCAGACGGAACTTTAAGAACTCTCTCGGTGCGTCCAGCAGTAGCTAAACATCCCCAAACTGGCGAAATTACCTGGTTTAATCAAGCTCAACATTGGCATCCGGCTTGCTTAGATGCTCAAACAAGAGAGTCGTTTATCTCATCATTTGCACAAGCAGATTTGCCAAGAAATTGCTATTACGGTGATGGTACTCCTATAGAAGATTCAATAATGGCAGAAATTTGTGAAGTATACCAAGAATTAGAAGTAACCTTTCCCTGGAAACAAGGAGATGTATTACTACTAGATAACTTATTAACTGCTCATGCCCGTAATCCCTTTATTGGAGAAAGAAAGTTATTAGTAGCTATGGGCGACATGACAAGCTTTGCAGATATTAATAATTAAAGGTAGTAAATAAAAATGCCGCAACAAATCCAGGGATTTCACCTTTCTCCTCAACAGAAACGTCTGTGGTTATTACAACAAAATAGCTCGGTTTACTTGACTAACTGTGCTATTCTCATCGAAGGCAGCTTACAAGTTAATATTTTAAAAGCGGCTTTACAAAAAGTTATTGATAGGAATGAAATACTGCGTACTAGTTTCCATAAAACAAAAGGTATAAAAATTCCTATTCAAGTTGTAGAGAATAATGTTGCTTTATCTTGGCATGAAAGCACTTTTTTAGCAGCAAATATTGAGAATATTTTGCAAGAAAACAACCAGCAAGATATTGATTGGCAAAAAAGCTCTTTATTACATACAACATTGCTCAAGCTGTCACCGGAAAAGCATATATTACTAGTAAATTTACCTGCAATGTGCGCTGACACAGCATCATTAAATAATTTATTAGCTGAAATTAGCTGTTGCTATAGTGCTAGTTTACTCGGTGATGAGTTGGCTGATGAACAGTTGCAATATGCTGATATTTCTGCATGGCAAAATGAACTACTTGCAGCAGAGGAGACAATTACCAGCAGAAAATATTGGCAACAACTAGATATTTCTCAGCTTGAGAATTTTAAATTATCTTTTGAACAGCAGTTTTCTCAATCGCCAGAATTTCAACCTCAGTTTGTGAAGCTGTCAATTCCCAGTGAGTTCAGCAATAAAATAGAAAATATTGTTAAAAAATATCAATGTTCAACAAGTGTATTCTTTCTAGCTTGTTGGTTAATTTTACTCTGGAGACTTACCGACGAATCAAAGCCAATCATTGGTTTAGGTTGCGATGGTCATAATTATGAAGAACTAAAAGCAGCAATAGGTTTATTAGCCAAATATTTACCTTTGACCTGTGAATTAACAGAAAAATCTCGCTTCAGCGATATCTTAAATAAACTTAGTGCTTCTACAACTGAATTAACAGAATGGCAAGAGAGTTTTGCTTGGGAACAAATTGCCGAAACCAACCAAGATAATACAGAACAGCCATTTTTACCATTCTGTTTTGACTTTGAAGAAGCTGCAAATCAATATGATACTGCTGGCATATTATTTAGTATTTATCAAAAATCTGCTTGTATTGACCGATTTAAAATTAAATTAGCTTGCACGCGCACTCACAATCAAACAGTTAACGCAGAATTCCACTATGATGCTAATCTGTTTTCCCCAGCAGATATTCAACGTTTAGCTAGTCAATGGCAAACATTGTTAATCAGTGCCGTTGAAAACCCCTCTGCAACCATCTCACAATTAAATATTCTCAGCAACACCGAACGCCAGCAAATTTTAATCGATTTCAACAACACCCAAACCACAGAATTACAATACGAGTGCATTCACCACTGGTTTGAACAACAGTGTAATTCCACACCAGACAATATTGCAATTGTATTTCAAGACCAGCAACTTACTTATCAAGAATTAAATACTCGCGCTAACCAATTGGCTCATTACCTGCAAAAATTAGGTGTAGGGCCAGATGTATTAGTGGGAATTTGTGTAGAGCGTTCCTTATGGATGGTTATCGGCTTATTAGCTATCCTCAAAGCTGGTGCAGCTTACGTACCTTTAGACCCGGCTTATCCGGTAGAACGTCAAACTTATATCATTGCTGATACCAATACACCTTTAGTCTTGACGCAGCAACATCTAGCGGCTAGTTTACCAGATATTCAACTTCTTTATATTGATACTGAGTGGTCAGCGATCGCTCTAGAAAAAACACAAAATCTCGTCACTCAGACAACTTCTCAAAACCTAGCCTATGTTATCTATACATCCGGCTCAACTGGTAAACCCAAAGGAACATTAATTACTCATCAAGGACTAGTTAATTACCTGAGTTGGTGTACCCAAGCCTACAATGTTGAGCAAGGAACAGGTACATTAGTTCACTCTCCTTTGGGGTTTGACTTGACAGTTACCAGTCTGTTTTCACCGTTACTCGTAGGTCGTCAAGTAGAACTTGTACCAGAAAACCAAGGAATTGACGCACTCTCTACAACTTTACGCCGCAGTCATAACTTAAGTCTAGTCAAAATTACACCTGCACATTTAGATTTACTCAAAGGACAACTATCACCTGAAGAAGTAGCCGGACGTACACAAGCTTTTATTATCGGTGGCGAAAACTTGTTAGCTGAAAAGTTAACATTTTGGCAAGATTTTGCCCCCGACACAATGCTAATTAATGAATATGGCCCAACAGAAACCGTAGTCGGTTGTTGTGTTTATCAAGTACCAAATAATCAGCGTGATTCTGGGTCAATTCCTATCGGTAAACCCATCGCTAACACCCAACTTTATGTATTAGATAAATACTGGCAACCAGTACCTATTGGTGTAGTTGGTGAACTGTATATAGCTGGTTTAGGACTTGCTCGCGGCTACTTGAATCGACCGGAATTAACTGCACAAAAGTTTATCCCCAACCCCTTCAGCAACAAAGCAGGAGAACGCCTTTATAGAACAGGTGACTTGGCTCGTTACCGTTCAGATGGAACTTTGGAGTTTCTTGGACGTATCGATAATCAAGTTAAAATTCGCGGTTTTCGGATTGAATTAGGAGAAATAGAAGCAGTATTAGAGCAACATCCAGAAGTTAAGGAAATTGTAGTTATTGCCCGCGAGGATGCGGAGCGAGAAAAGCGTTTAGTTGCTTATGTTGTAGTTAATCAAAAACCAGGCATTTCTATTAGTGAACTACGCAGTTATTTATTAGAAAAATTGCCTGAGTATATGATACCTGCGGCTTTTATCAAGTTAGATGCTTTGCCACTAACACCCAACGGCAAAGTAGACTATCGAGCTTTACCCGAACAAGCACAACTTGATTTAGAAGAAACCTATGTGGCTCCTCAATCTGAGCTTGAGCAAATTATTACAAATATATGGCAAGAATTATTGCATATAGAAAAAGTCGGAATTCATCACAATTTCTTTGATATCGGCGGTCACTCATTACTAATGGTTCAGGTTCATAGTAAACTCCAAAAAGCCTTAAACAGAGATATATCAATGCTTGATATGTTTCAGTATCCAACTATTAGTAAATTTGCTAAATATTTAAATCAGGAACAAGAAAAAAAACCTGATTTACCTAACTATGAACTGAGTGAAAACCAGCGAGAATCCAGAAAACAACGTAGGCAACTTAGACAAGAACATCGAGCAACAAGTAAGTAGGAGGAGTAAGCTAATGAATAACTCAAATACATCTGATTGTCTCGATGAAATAGCGATTATTGGTATGGCTGGTTGTTTTCCTGGTGCTAAAAATATTGATGAATTTTGGCAAAATCTACGAGACGGTGTAGAGTCAATTTCTTTTTTTACTGAAGACGAGTTGCTCAATTCAGGGGTAGAACCTGCTTTGTTAAATCAACCTAATTATGTAAAAGCCGGAGCTATATTAGATGATATAGAATTATTCGATGCGTCATTTTTTAACTTTAATCCTAGAGAAGCAGAAATTACCGATCCACAACACCGTTTCTTGCTTGAGTGTGCCTGGAATGCTTTAGAAAATGCTGGTTACGACAGTGAAACCTATTTAGGTCGGATTGGTATTTTTGCTGGCGCAAGCATGAGCAGTTACTTTTTGGCAAATCTGTATTCAAATCGCCAGCTGATAGAATCCGTAGGTGGTAAGCAAATTGCGATCGCCAATAGTCAAGATTTTTTACCTACCCTAATTTCTTATAAATTAAACTTGCAGGGGCCGAGTGTAAATGTCCAAACCTCCTGCTCTACTTCATTAGTTGCGGTTCATCTCGCCAGCCAAAGCTTACTCAACGGCGAAAGTGATATAGCTTTGGCTGGTGGGGTTTCCATTGGAGTACCGCATAAAACTGGCTATCCTTATCAACAAGGGAGTATTTTGTCTCCTGATGGACATTGCCGTGCTTTTGATGCCAAAGCACAAGGAACAGTTAGCGGTAACGGTGTAGGTATGATAGTTTTAAAGCGGTTAGAAGATGCGATCGCAGATCGAGATACCATTCACGCTGTCATCAAAGCCTCCGCTATCAATAATGATGGTTCTGCAAAAGTTGGCTACACTGCTCCCAGTATCGAGGGTCAAGCCAAAGTCATAGCCGAAGCACTAGCTGTCGCCAGAATCTCCCCAGAGAAGATTAGCTATATAGAAGCTCATGGTACAGGAACAGTTTTAGGAGATCCAATTGAAATTGCTGCACTCACACAAGCTTTCCGCGCCAAAACTGACAAAAAAGGTTATTGTGCCGTTGGCTCAGTGAAAACTAATATTGGACATCTAGATACTGCTGCTGGTGTTACAGGTTTAATCAAAACTGTTTTAGCCCTGAAACATCAACAAATACCCCCGACTCTGCATTACCAACAACCTAATCCCAAAATTGACTTTGCTAACAGCCCCTTCTACGTCAATCACCAGCTGTCACAATGGAATTCTGATGCTAATCCTCGCTATGCAGGAGTCAGTTCCTTTGGTATTGGTGGTACTAATGCCCATGTAATTTTAGAAGAAGCCCCAGTTATTGAACAGGAGAACAAGGGGAAGCAGGGGAGAGGGTATCAGTTATTGGTACTCTCTGCTAAAACAGCATCAGCACTAGAGACTGCTACTACAAATTTAGTTAAACATCTCCAGCAGCACCCCAACCTTAATTTAGCTGATGTTGCTTATACCCTAAGTGTAGGTCGTCGAGCGTTTGAACATCGTCTTGTCGTAGTTTGCCAAAACCTTGACGATGCAGTGCAAGTTTTAGAAGCAAAAGATCCGCAACGAGTTTTCAGCCACCACAGCGAACTGTCTACACAACAAGTTGCATTTATGTTTCCCGGACAAGGTACTCAGTATGTAAACATGGCTAAAGAATTGTACCAAACTGAGCCAATCTTCCGAGAACAAGTAGACTACTGCTGTGAATTACTCAAACCTCTTTTAGAAATAGATTTACGTAGCGTTATCTACCCGCAACCAGAACAGCAAGAAACAGCTGCTTTGCAGTTACAGCAAACTTATATCACTCAGCCAGCGTTATTTGTCATTGAGTATGCTTTAGCTCAGTTATGGATGTCTTGGGGTATAAACCCAAGCGCCATGATTGGTCATAGCATTGGCGAGTATGTAGCTGCAACTGTGGCTGGTGTATTCTCCTTAGAAGACGCACTCCTGTTAGTAGCTACTCGCGGCAAATTGATCCAGCAACTGCCATCAGGGACAATGTTAGCTGTACCAATGTCAGCACAAAAAATTCAACCCCTGCTAAACAAACAACTTTCTCTAGCTGCAATCAACAGTCCAAATTTGTGCGTAGTTTCGGGAACCGAAGCAGCAGTTGCGGAATTACAAAATCAATTATCTCAACAAAGTGTTGATTGTCGCCGTCTGCATACTTCTCATGCTTTTCATTCCCAGATGATGGACTCAATTCTAGAGCCATTTCAGGAGTTACTCTGCAAAATTCAACTAAATTCTGCCAAAATTCCTTTTATTTCTAACGTCACAGGTACTTGGATAACCACAGCACAAGCAACAGATGGGAAATATTGGGTAAAACATCTCCGTCAAACAGTGCATTTTAGTGAAGGAATTGCTAAATTACTGCAAAAGCCAGAGCAAATTCTCTTAGAAGTAGGCCCAGGACGCACATTAACTACCTTAGTTAACAAGCAGAAGGTAGCAGAACAGATAGTGCTTTCTTCACTGAGACATCCACAGAACCAGCAATCAGATATTGTATTCTTGCTCAATACACTCTCGCAACTCTGGTTGCAAGGAATCCAAATAGATTGGACACAATTTTATGACCATGAACAACTTTATCGTATTCCCTTACCTACATATCCATTTGAAAAGAAAAGATATTGGATTGAACCATTAGTTAATAGTGAAGTTAATTCATCACCCGAAGCAGAAATTATAGTGCCACAACCAACATTTATAAATAATACTTTGTCAATCCTCAAAGAAATTTTTAGTAATTCTCTTGGCATCAAATCATCCGAAATTAATATTCATACCCCTTTTCTAGAAATGGGTATAGACTCTCTATTATTACTGCAAATTAACCGCGCCATTCAAGAACAGTTGGGTGTGCAAATTCCTTTTCATATATTTCTGGAAGATTCACTAACAATTGATTCTCTAGCAGCTTATATCACTAAAGAAAAACCTCAAGAGCCAATACCCACCGTTACACCATTATCAATTCAAAATCAGTTTACACCAGCACTTGATCGCCAAGAAGAACAACCACAAAATAGTAATGTTGAGCAGATTCTTTTACAACATCTTCAGGTAATGTCTAAATTGGTAGACTTATTGCCTCAGAAAGATTTACTTACTCAAAATTTGTCTTCTACTGTTCTTAGAAGTCAACAAGCTGCTCAAATTTCAACCCAACAAAATTCCAATCTCACATCTAACTCAACTAAATTAGAGCCTGATAACCAGCATAAAAATCATGAAAAACTCCACCCAAAAGGGGGTGGAGTTTTTGGGCATTGGGAATTGGGCATGGGGCATGGGAAAGAACATACCAATGCCCTATGCCCTATGCCCCAAGAGGCGGGGCAGCTATCCCTCTCCACCCACAAGGGGATGGAGTTTCCCGCCGCTTTCAATAAATTAACTCCCATATCAGCAACTCAAAAAGAGTCAGTAGCGTTATTGACTCCCCATCAACAGAAACATTTAGATAGTTTAATTACACTTTTTGTGAGCAAAACTCAAGCATCAAAACGGCTTTCTCAAGATTACCGTTCCTATCATGCTAATAGCAGAGCAGTTACAGGGTTCTTTCCTGATATTAAAGAGATGATCTATCCTATTCACGGACAACGTGGAGAAGGAGCCAGAATTTGGGATGTTGATGGTAACGAATACGTAGATATCTCTATGGGATTTGGTACGCTTTTATTTGGTCATTCACCATCTTTTGTGATTGAAGCACTACAGCAACAAATTCAACATGGCATATTACATGGCCCACAATCGCGTTTAGCTGGTGAAGTAGCAAAATTAATCTGTGAACTAACAGGTGCAGAACGAGCAGCTTTATGTAACACTGGCTCAGAAGCCGTCATGGGAGCAATACGCCTAGCACGCACTGCTACAGGACGCTCTAAGATAGCTTTATTTGCTGGTTCTTATCATGGCAACTTGGACGAGGTTTTAATCAAAGGAGTCATGACTGCTGATGGAAACTTATCTTCTGTACCAAAAAATTTAGGAATTCCTCAGTATATGGCTGAAAATGCCATCATTCTTAATTATGGCACTCCTGAATCATTAGATATTATCCAAGCTCATGCCCACGAGTTAGCAGCCATTCTCGTTGAACCAATACAAAGCAGTCGCCCAGATTTGCAACCTCAAGAGTTTTTATCTCAGTTAAGACAACTTACCCAAGAGACAGGAATTGTCTTAATCTTTGATGAAGTAATTACCGGCTTTCGGATGCATCCAGGTGGTATTCAGGGGTTGTGGGGTATTCAAGCAGATATCACTACCTACGGTAAAGCGGTTGCAGCTGGTATCCCCATTGGGGTAATAGCTGGCAAAGCTGCTTTCATGGATGCATTAGACGGTGGTATGTGGAACTATGGTGATGAGTCTTATCCTCAAGGAAAAACCACCTTTTTTGCAGGCACTTTTTTTAAACATCCTCTGGCAATGGCGGCTGCTTGGGCGGCATTAAATCACATTAAAACTTATGGGTCTAAACTGCAAGCAGAACTAACTGAAAAAACAGCAAAATTAGCCAAAACACTGAATAACTTCTTTGAAGAACAACAAATACCAATCCGAGTTGTTCATTTTGGTTCGCTTTTCCGTTTTACTTTCCAAAATAATTCTGTACTAGGTAATTTATTCTATTACTATTTACTAGAAAAAGGAGTTTACGTTTGGGAAGGACGTACTCTTTATTTATCGACAGCACATACTGAAGCCGATATAGAATATATCATCCAGGCTGTGAAAGAAAGTGTAGTAGAAATGCAAGCAGGTGAGTTTCTACCACCAACGCCTATTGCCAATTTTTCGCCAATTAATTGTAGTCAAAAAGAACTAGAAGCACCCCTGGTCACCATTCAGCCACATGGCTCTAAAAAACCTTTATTTTTTATTCATCCTATCGGAGGCAATGTTTTTTGCTATAAAGAATTAGCACGTTGCTTAGATTCCGAGCAACCTTTTTATGGACTGCAAGCACCGAGTCTGTTTGGAGAATGTGAACCATATACTCGTATTGAAGATATGGCTGCTCACTATATTGCAGCAATGCAAACTGTACAGCCACAAGGCCCCTATTATTTAGGCGGGTGGTCACTGGGAAGCTTTGTAGCTTTTGAAATGGCTCAACAACTGCAACAGCAAGGTCAACAGGTTCCTGTACTCATCTTATTAGATAATGTTGCACCCAATTCTCACAAGCAACCTATAAATACTCAACAAAATGATGAGTCGCGAATTTTAGCGAGTTTTGCCTACGATATTGCCAGTTCGTCAGACAAAACTATCTCGGTATCCTATGAATATTTTCAACAAATGCAGTATGAAAAGCAATTAAATTATGTTTTTGAGCAGTTGCAAATTGCTAACTTAATCCCAGCTAATTTTAGCTTTGATAACTTTTGCTTGTTTCTCAAGGTTTATCAAAGTCACCTCCAAGCAAGTTGGAATTATGTAGCACAGGTATATCCAAATCAAATGATTCTCTTGCGTGCTAGCGATAGCAATGAAGGTTTTGATTATTCTCACGATCCTAGCTGGGGCTGGAGTAAATTATCTTCTAAACCAGTGGAAATCTATACAGTTCCGGGTACTCATTACACAATGCTTGCGAAACCTCATGTACAGGTCTTAGCAGAGCATTTGAATACATATTTAAATCAGATAGAGCATGGACTAATTGTTAAGTAACACAACCATAACTTAAGCTACCAAAAATTCAGCTTTGATAAATCCGATAAAATCTAATATGCAACAACTTGAAATTCCCAATAATCCGATTTCAGAAACAACAGATAATGATGTACAAATCGAGTTCAATGCTCTACAACAGCAGCATTTAGAGACATTAATTACTCGTTATACAGAACGAACCAAAACATCAAAACAACTAGCGCAGAAATATCGTCCTGTTTTTGCAAATAACAGGGGTGCTGTGGGGTTCAATTTACTTTTTAAAGAAATGTTTTATCCCATTCTCACCGAACGCTCTCTAGGCTCTAGAATGTGGGATGTTGATGGTAATGAATATATAGACCTCACTGGTGGATATGGAATACATTTATGTGGTTACAATCCACCATTTATCAAAAAAGCTATTTTTGAGCAACTTGAATATGGCATACAAACTGGCCCACAAGCAGCACTAGCTGGCGAAGTTGCTGAGTTAATCTCTGAACTGACGGGGATGGAACGAGTAGCTTTTTGTAGTGTCGGTACAGAAGCCATGATGCTCGCACTACGCATAGCACGAGCCGCGACAAATCGTCATAAGATTGCCCTATTTTCTGGTTCTTATCATGGTATTTTTGATGGAACTTTAGTTAAAGCAGAGACGACAGATGGTAATCCAAAAGGAATTCCAGAGTATCCGGGAGTAACACCAAATGTTGCTGAAGATGTTTTGGTTCTAGAGTACGGAAGTCCTCAAGCTTTAGAGATAATTAAAACCTACAAGCAAGAATTAGCTGCTGTTCTTGTGGAACCTGTGCAGCAACATCAGCTTGGTTTTCAACCCAAAGCATTTATTCTACAACTGCGCCAATTAACTAAAGCATTAGAAATACCGTTAATCTTTGATGAAATGAATACTGGCTTTAGAATTCATCCAGGTGGCGCGCAAGCATGGTTTGGAGTTGAAGCCGACATCGCAACATACGGAAAAATAGTTGGTGGTGGTATGCCTTTAGCAGCTGTAGCTGGTAAAGCTGTTTATATGGATAGAATTGATGGCGGTATGTGGAATTACGGCGATATGTCTGCTCCTGATGTTCCCGTTACCTGGTCAGGAACTAGCTACTGTAGGCATTCTCTCTCTTTAGCTGCGGCGCGTGCTTTGTTACAGCATTTAAAAACGGAAGGAGTAAGTCTACAAGAACAGTTAAATCAACTTACATCACAATTTGTAGAGAGATTTAATGCTTACTTTGAAGTTGAAAAACTACCCATTTATCTATCAAATTTTGGCTCGTTTTTCAATGCTAATGTATCTGAAACTTCTGAGATAGCAACAGAACCTACATTTTTAATAGGTCTGAGGCTTATATTTAATCATATGATTGTTCGAGGTGTTCTGATGCCAAAAGGCGATGGTTTTTTGTCTGAAGCCCATACAGAGCAAGATATTGATTTGATTGTTCAATCTGTTCAAGATAGTGTTAAAGAACTAAAAGAAGGTGGGTTTCTACTTAGTTAGTTAGTTATCGATTTATCAAGCAAAGTTTAAATGTTTGTAGAGGTTTGTCAACTATCTTGATTAATAGATAGAGTACAAGTATCAACATATCCAAACAACAGAATCATTAGCTTGAATAGATAAAATTTTACTAAAATTATAGGCTAGGAAATCAAATGAACCAAACAACTTCAGAAGATACAACCATTTATAAAGTTGTAGTTAACCATGAGGAACAATATTCTATTTGGCCTGCTGACCGGGAAAATGCTCTTGGGTGGAAAGATGCAGGGAAAAGTGGGCTGAAATCAGAATGTTTGGAATACATTAAGGAAGTTTGGACTGATATGCGACCCCTAAGCTTAAGAAAGAAAATGGAGGAAACATCTAGCAAAAATTCAGTATAAATTAATTCTCGATTGCTATTTGTAGAGAGATTTTATTTCTCTACAATTATTTTATTTTAGAAAATAAAGAATTAAAATTTTCATTAATACCTACATATTAAATAGGAATCCGCTTTGATTCCTGAAATTATTTGCGTAGGGAGAGAAGAGGGAACAGGGAACGGGGAACAGGGAAGAAGAAATAAAAGTGTACTTAGGTTTTTTCAAAAATCAAATATGAGTCCTAAATATCAACTCTTGGGTAATTTGCCCTAAATCAAATCCTTGAGGTGATGTGCGGCTATTTTGCTTTTCTTGATATTAATATGTTTCAAGTAGATATTTCGTTAAATCATCCAGAATAGCATTAGCTGAGAGGACACTGCCAAGTATCCAGGAACCAGAATCAACAGTGTAAACTTTCTTATTTCTAACTACATTCAGTGTTTGCCACAAAGGAGTCTCTTGATATTTTTTAAATAGTTCTGTTGCGCCTGGATCTACTGCTACAAATAAAACATCTGCATCAAGTAAATCTATACGTTCTAAGCTCAATATTATCAAAATATCTTCAGGTGTTTTAATCAACTGACTTTGTTTAACTGGCATTGAAATTCCGGCTGCTTTCACAATACTGCCAGGAAATGAAAATTGGGAATGAAACTCAGGAAGTTGCTCACCACCATGAAACCTGCTAACAGAAACTTTTAATGTGTCAAGTTTATTTCCTAACTCTGCTCTAATAATTTTAAGTCGCTGTTCGTATTGGGTGATTAATTCTTCAGCTTTTCCACTGTTATTAGTAAAAGAACCTATTTGTCGTAAATGCATTTGCCAATTTGTATAAGAATAGTTGGCTTTAACTGTAGGTGCTATTTGTGAAAATATTTTATAATTTCCTGAATCTATTCCATACACACCAACAATTAAATCCGGCTTTAATTGCAAGATTTTCTCTAGATTAATCTGTGGTTCTTTTCCTATATAATTTACCCCTATAAGCTTGTTTTTAAGCAGATTCGCTTTGCTGCCAGCAAAAGCAGGATGTGGTATTCCTATTGGCTTTAAGTCTAATGCAACTAAAGCTTCTAATGCTATTTGATCTACAGCAATAATACGTCGCGGTTTTAGGGGAACACAAGTTTCTCCTAATTCATGCTGAATTAATCGGCATTCTGAAGTTGGCGATATTTTATTTGATAAGTTTGGGTTTGAATAGTGATAACAAGCAGTAACTAGCAAAAAAGTTAGTACAAGTAATAAACTACGAAATTTATGTAATTTCACGATTTTCTCTAATTGTTATAATTTTCAAGTTTTGGCAACTTTAACTCACTAAAAAATCCAATCAGCTTGCTCATTAGCTAAAATATTCTCAAACTTTCCTTGTGCTACAATCCTACCTGCTTTCATCATAATAATTTGGTCAGCACGGCGTAAAACATAACGGCGATGAGACACTACAAGACAGGTTGGTGTCCAATTTTGTTTTTCACTATTATTATTAAATATCCGCGACCATAAAGCTAGTTCTGTCTCTATATCTAAAGCACTAGAAAGGTCATCAAAAACCAGCAATTCTGGTTGACGCACAAACATACGCGCGGCGGCTAAACGTTGCAATTGTCCACCAGACAATCTCACTCCTTTTGCTCCTACTAAAGTTTCCATTTTGTGATTCATGGTGGCTAAATCTTGTTCAAATACTGACATTTTTAGGGCTTTTTCAATTTCAGAATCATCTTTTTCTAAGCCAAGTAAAATATTTTCTCTGAGTGTATAACTAAACAATTGGGGAATTTGAGGAGTATAAGCACTACGAGGTGGGACAAAGAAATTAGCAGGGTCTTCTACTAGCAACCCATTCCAATAAATAGCCCCCGCTTGCTTGGGTAATAGTCCTAATAAAGTTCGTATTAGTGTTGTTTTACCAGAACCGATACGACCAGTAATTACGGTCAAACTACCACGTTGTAGCTGAAAACTGATGTCTGTGATTCCTTGGTTAGTACCGGGATAGTGGTAAGTAAGGTTAGAAATAGTTAATAATTGTAAGCGATCGCTCTCTTGTCTGTGTGGTTGTTCTAAAGGTGGAAGTTTTGGTTTGCGATCGCCTACGGTGGGCGGAACGCCATCGCCTATACTTGGGCGTAGCCCATCGCGCAGGTTATTGAGATAAAGTGGATTTTTGGCTACTAAGGTGTCTGCTGTCGCACCAGAAAGCAACGTTGTCATCCGTTCAAAGGAGACTTCGGTTTGCTTGTACAATGCGATGAATCGCCCTAAAGAGTTGAAAAAGCCAGTCACAAAGGCCAGATTATAAATAAATAGAGCAAAATCACCTACAGTCAAGTTGCTAGTTTTGCTCTGAATTAATACAGCAGCTAGCAGCAAAATTAAACCCGTTCCTAGGTTTACCATGTTTTGAAATACAGAATCTAACATGGCATTTAATAAACTATCTCTCACCATTACTTGGCGGCGTTGATCATTGAGAGTGCGAAAATGATCCAGCACATCTTGTTCTGCACCAGCTACTTTAATTGCTTGCACTGAACTAAAGATTTCGCCTAAAATTCCTGTTACTTTCTCTGTTGCTTGGCGGCTAGCCTTGCGGTATCTTTTAATGTAAGTTTCTGCTTTTTGAATAATGGCGATCGCACCAAGCAAAGGCAGAAACACACACAAGGTCATTTGGACATTAACGCTTAATAAAATTCCTAGACAAAGAATAGCAAATATTCCTTCTCCCAGCAGTTCTGAAACCCATGCTACATTGTCTTCTATTTGTTGAGCATCATCCCGAAAATAACTAATAATTTCCCCTTGAGATACAGCTTTTTCTGCCTCGCTGTTAACAATCACAGGTTGAGCAGTAGGATTATTTAATAAACGTTCTAATAGATTGCGTCGTAGCAACGAACTCATGGTAAAACGGTGCTGGGTTTTGGTTAAGCGCCCAGCAAATATTGTCCCAATATGCCCTAAATGTAGAGTTACCAACAACACAATCCATGCTACAGGTGTTAACCCAAATTGTGCTTTATTTGTGAGGCTATTAAAGAATTCTCGGATAATTAATCCAGGGATTGCAGGCAAGCCCATAATTAAAATCCAGAAGCAAGTATCGATTGTGTATAGTTTTGGTTGATAGCAAATTAAGTTCCATAATAATTTCCACCCTTGGGCTTTTTTAGTCGCGGATAACATAATATTTAGTCATTACAAGAAGAGTGTGAGGCAATACTGCTCGGTTAAGGATTTTCAACTCGGAATTTGGTTTGGGGAAAAGGTGAAAGGGTAAGGGTTAAAGGTTTTTTCTTGCCCCTTTTACCCTTCTCCTTTTCCCCTTAACCGACAAGTATTGGAGTGTGAGGTTAATTAGTGTCACCAAAATTAAACTAATAAATCTGTCAAACCAGTCTTGAGTAATTGAGCAAAGCGGGAATGGGAATTTTGCATTAATTCGTCTCGCAATCCATATTCGCTGACCCGACCTTTATCTAAAATGAGGATTTGATTTGCTCTTTGTACGGTTGCTAATCGGTGCGCGATAATGATGCCTGTACGTCCAATTAATAGCCGATCTATAGCTTTTTCAATCAGTTTTTCTGTGATGGGATCGAGGCGTGAGGATGCTTCATCTAAGATGACAAGACCAGGGTCTTTCAGAAAAACCCGGGCAAATGCTAATAATTGCGCTTGTCCTGCTGATAAGCCGCTACTATCAGGCCCCAATTCAGTGTCTAAGTCTTTGGGTAATGAATGTAGCCATGCAGATAATCCCAACATCTCTAAGGTTTCATAGATGCGCTCGTCGCTAATATTTTGGTTAAAGAAGGTGAGATTGTTGCGAACTGTGGTTTGGAATAATTGCACATTCTGAGTTACTAGTCCGACGTGCTGGGGTAAGTCTGTTAAAGGAGTCTGGTTGATAGGCACATTTCCCAAGCTAATTATTCCTGATTGTGCGTCATATAACCTGAGTAATAGGCGCGCTAGTGTGGTTTTACCGCTACCTGTACGTCCTAATAGCCCCAACACATGGCCGGGTGGTAAATGAAAAGATATATCTTGCAGGATTAATTCTGGTTTTGTATTTGGCTTTGTGATGCGTAGCCTCGTAGAGGCTTGTCCTTTGACATCGCTATAGCTGAATGAGACATTGGCAAATGTCACAGAAAGTGCGCCATGAGATAGTTTCTGTTCACCTCCAACACTCAGTGGCGATCGCACTTGAAATAAGTCTTGAATACGATAGATACTAGCTTCCGCTTGTTGCAAATCTTCTAACTGAGTGCGGATTTGCTCAATTGGTTCGCTTAAAAGTGTAGTGTAATAGAAAAATATGTATGCAGTGCCGATGGAAATTGCTTTTTGATTCCAAAGGTAGAGAGCTACAGCTAAAGCAATCACATTACCTAGAGTAAAGATACCGTTAGTTGTCGTCCAGAGGATTGTATCTGCAAAGCGGGCTTTGTGATAGGTTGGTAGCCAGCGTTGCAGAATCTGATAGAAGCGGTGCATCACATAACTTTTTGCACCGTTTGCTCTGATGTCTTCAATACCAGTTAATTGCTCACCTAAAAACCCAAAAAACTCTGCGTTGACTTGGCGATAGCTTCCCCAATAGGGAACGGCGATGGAACGCAGACTAATTAGAGTAGATAATGCTGTAATGGCGAACAATGAAATAGCCATCCCAGCTCGCCAATCTTCGGCGAACATCACCACAATTACACCCAAAATCAGTAGCAAACTACCTAAGATGTAAACGCTAAATTTCGAGAAAAACTTAGAAAGATTTTGAATATCTCCGTCTACTCGTTCTACTAATTCACCAGGTGTAGTCATCTTGTGAAAAGATAAATCGAGTTTCAGACAATGCTCCACTAAATCGGCACGTAAGGCATTAGTGGCTGTCCAAGCAACGTTTTCGCCGTAGTATGTAGCGGCAATTGACATTAATTGCGTTAATATAGCTACGCCAATAAACAGAAATGCGGCTAAGAATAATTTCTGCACTGAACCGCCTGCTACAGCTGTATCAATGAAATTACGTAGAATTTGCGGGTTGAGCAACTGCAAGCCAATACTAGCTAATAGCGCGATCGCAAACTTGACAACGCGCCCCTTTTGAGGCTTGAGATAGTCTATTAATAAATCCCCAAACTGTTTTAGACCAATTTTCATAACGTCGCCAAATATCAGCCAGAAATGTTCTGGATGTTGTATTCCAATCAGAACTAATTGAGAAAAATATGCAAAAACAGTATACTATATAAATGCTTAGGGACATCCAAATAAAAAAATATCCCAGTATGTATTGTGGGGTGGACATCTTGTCCGCCCAGTTTATGTGGCGGGCATCTTGCCTGCCACACAAGATGGAATAATTTATTTCTTGGAAATCCCTTAACAACCTAGGAAGAATTCTTTTCTACTAATTTAGTGCTAATTAATTTCAATAAAATTAGGATTTGCTGACTTTAGAGACCTCCACAAAAAGAAATGCCCAATTGTCATTGCGAATGTAGCGTTCGCGTAGCGTCCCGTTCGCGTAGCGTCTCCGTCAGGAGAAGGGAAGCGAAATGAAGCAACCGCAAAATATTGGGATTGCTTCACTACACTCCGTTTCGCTCGCAATGACAGCTTTTGGATCAATCATTCTGTGGAGTTCTCTTAGCAGTACAAAAAGGCAAACTAGCAAAAATTCATCGTTCCAAATCCGAGTGACTGACTATTGTTAATTTTTTGTGGTGTGTAGGTCATATGGTGAGCAATCAGACTCATAACAAGTGCCGTTTCTGTTCAGAGATTTCCCAAGCTAATGGTGAAGACCCTATTGGTTCTGCGAATGCAGTGGCACAATATTTAATTATTGAAACTCAACAACCTTGGCCAGATCTGATGTGGATTGAAGCTGAACCTATGCCGCCAGGGGTTGTGGAAGCATTGAATTTTTTGAACTATGTTACCGAACCGGAGAATATTCGGCCGTTGGCGATCGCGCCTGATCGAGAATACTCTATACCTGGTTATAAGCATGTATTCCACTACCGCCAACCAGCCGGGTTATTTGCTGAGTATGAGAAACAAGCATTTCTCGTACCGGATGCTGAAATTGGTGCTTTAGCGCTAGCTTTAATCAAAGAACCAGAAAAGCTCGGAGATTTTGAACAATATCGGCAAGATAGTAATCATATTAGAGAATTACTTGTTTGCATCCACGGCAACGTTGATGTTGCTTGTAGCAGATTTGGTTATCCTCTTTACAAAAAATTGCGTTCTGAGTATGGTGCTTTACCTCATAGCAACTTGCGTGTTTGGCGAAGCAGCCATTTTGGTGGTCATCAATTTGCACCAACCCTAGTTGATTTACCTCAAGGACGCTACTACGGTCGTTTACAGCCAGAAATTTTAGATTTATTAGTATGGAATCATGGTTCCGTCCAAGAACTTTATCCTTACTATCGTGGATGGGGTGGTTTACCCTATTTCGCGCAAATTGTCGAAAGAGAAATATGGATGCAAGTAGGTTGGAATTGGCTAGGATATCAAAAATCAGGTCAAATCCTTGCTGAAGATCAAATTAATGAAGAATGGGCAGATGTTCGGATTGATTTCACCACACCAAATGGAAGTATTGGTGCTTATCAAGCCAAAGTAGAGGTTAGTGGTTATGTAATGACTGCTTTTGACTCCGGAGAAAATCAACCATTGGAAGAAATTAAGCAATATCGTGTTAGCCATCTAGTGGAATTAGAGTTTGAATCTGTATCAGATTTTTCGTGAAGTTATTTTTACTTTATGTGAAACTCTCGTCTTAGGTGGTGATGAGTTCCACAATATCTGCGTCACCTGTTAGGGGTGCAAAGTCCCGATATGCTGTTAATGCATCTTGTTTGACTTGTTCGGGAACGATGGGGAATGTGGTGAGGATATATGCAAATTCTGCTTCGGTTAAACCGTAGAGGTGAGCTATGATTCCGTCGAGTTCTGCGCGGAGTTTGGCTCTTTCGCTTTCGTCGGTGACGACCTTGGTGTGGGAACCGAGTCCAACTTCTTGTGCTAGTTCGTCAAATTCTGGGGTGGTGCAAATGAGTTTGGCAGCACGTTGTACAATGTCGGCAAAAGTGCGATCGCTTTTTGTTAGACGTGGGACTGGTAACTGGTAAACATAGAACATATTGCAATGTGCTGTTACTTTCTGGCGAATCACAAAATCGCAAGCAAAGCTATTCAAAACCGCACAAGCAAATAATAATTCCTTCTGATTAGTCAACGGTTGCGATAAAACTAGGGTATTCCCAGCAAAGACTTTGGGTGGAATAATACCAGCAATCATTGTGCGAATATCTGTATTTCTTGCTACATCTCTAAAGCCAAGACGATAATTTTGATAATCTAAGTTTTGACCTTCATCTTTCCTATTCCTTCCTAATGCAGCTTGTCTTCCTTCCTGTTCATCTACCCAATATCTCGGTTCAGCAAATTGATGGGTAAATTGATGAATCATCTTACCTTCATAAAGTGGTAATCTTCCCTTTCCTGGTTGCTGTTTAAATAAATAACTATCATTTGTCATATCAAATTCACGAGTCAATCGTAAATTCCACTTATGATCTATCTTTTCACCTAGCAAGGGAAACTTCAGCATTTTCTCAGCAATACGAACATCGACCTCGTTTTTAAATTCCATTACCGAAAGAGAATCAGGTGATAGTTTCCGCACCATATCAATGGTAATTGGTAAACTCTCATCACTAGGAAACCTTTGAAGTTCTTGCACATCATGACGCATAAAAGCAGATGGAAATTCTGTTGTTTTTCCACCCTTCACAAATGTAAGTACAACAAATTTAAAACGACTATCAACTTCTTCAAAAATTGTTTTACGATTTTCAAAGCAGAATAAACCTGTAATATTTGTTTGATTAAACAACATTTCTCGTAGTTGTTTAGCACCTAAGTCAGTATAAATACCACTAGGAATTACAATTCCACACTCACCATTTGGACGCAAAAGGTTAAAGCACTGTTCGAGAAATAATTTGTAGAGATTAATATCCGTCCCTGCTTTCTTTCCATTCACAACCGAAATCTGATTTTTGTACTGTTCAGATGAACGAAAATAAGCACTTACATGAGGATATTGACTTTGATATTCTAACCAAGCTGCTGCAACTTCAGGATTTTCTAAAAGTCTTTTCTGTTCTTTTTCAAAAACCTTAATATCCATCTTATTCTTCGTCACTAATTCATTATGCTGTGCAAAGAATTCTTTCGCCTGGGGCTTAAAAATTTCCCAAGGTGGATTAGTAATAATCGCGTCAAAACCACCCCTTCCTAAAACCTTATCAAAATGATAACCCCAGTGAAAAGGCTTCAACGCAGCAATATCATCAACATTTAAAACCCGCTTTTTTGGTTTACCAGTTAACTGAACTTCCTCATATTTAATACCTAAACGCGTGCTAAATTCATCCAAAAGCAAAACATTTAATTTTTCTTGTGACTTATTATTGATATTATCAATAGATGCCCGCAGCAATAAAAGTCTTTTATCTTGATGCGTCCCATCATCCAAACCAGCAACTTTCTCCTTTCCAGGGATAAAAGCATGTTTTTTATACAATTCAATTGACTTATTCTTCTCTTCTAAAATTGACTGATATGTATAATAAGAACTAGATTGAAATAAACTTAATTGCAAATCGGGATTTTCTTGTTTATATCCCCGTGCTTTTGCTTTCGCTGTTAGTTGAACCTTATCAAATACAGTTGCATCAACTTTCATCAATCCAATCAGCGAATTACCCGCCATAATATTAAAATCAATATTAGGCAATGGTTCTAATTGATTCACATCATGAGCAGAAGACACCAAAGCTAAAAATAAGCGTAGTTTAGCAATTTCTGTGGCTTCCTCCATGATGTCAACACCATAGAGATTATCAGTAACAATCCGTTTTTTTAAATAGTAAGATATAGATTGATGTTTATCTCGAATATCTTGAATTTGTTGCTTTAAATTTGCATCTCCTATAACATCAATCATCCCAATTACTGCACCGTAAACTAGGATGAGTGTTTTCATCGCCGCCACAAGAAATGCACCAGAACCGCAAGCAGGGTCAAGAATTGATAATTTTGGCAGAATATCATTAATTAATAAACGACAGATATTTGCATCTAGTTTAAATATCAGTTCGTTATAATCTTCAAAAGGTCTATATTTGTCGGATAAAGAATCATTAACGCGGTCTAAAATTAGTTTATGAATCGTTCTATCACAAAGATATTCGGTTATTTGTGGACGAGTATAATAAGCACCAAACGCTTTTTGGTTAATATATTTTTCAAAAATATACCCCAAAACATCGGGCGATATTTCATCATCTTTCCCTTCTGGCGTATCGTCTAAATTCCAAGAATACTTAGCAAATAACTCTAAAACTTTTTCAAATGCTATATCAGGAATTGAAATATTATTTTCTTGTTCAATGCGATGTTGAAGGAATAATCCACCATTGAGATATTTAATTACCCCTACCAACTTTTCTACTGATGGGTCACGGTCTTCTTCTGGTGTAGCAAAACTGTCAAAAAATAATACTTTTAGAAAACTACTATAAAAAAGATTCTCACCTTTATCTTTACTTTGATTGAGTCGATTTTGTAAATAATTTAAATCTCCATTATCCAGAAAACTCTTACGCTGGAGAAAATAAACAAACATCATCCGATTGAGAATCACCGATGCATACCAACGTTTATCAGCCTCGTTGTCGATTCCTTTTATATGCTGTAAAAACTGCTTATGTTCTTCTTGAAATTCTTTATAAAATTTCTTCGTTACAGGTTCTACATCAAACGCATCTTGAAGACGACGTGCAATTTCTACAACCGAAAGATTATCATCTTCGAGTTCGGTAATATCAATAACTAAAGAACCAAGCTTACTTAAAAATAAATCTCCCGGTTGACCCTTGACATACAAAGGCTCACGAATATAACTTTTATTTTCTTCTCGCTTCACCCAATACCAAAGACTTCGAGTACGCTGACCATCAATAAATATCAACAGATTTTCAGCGATTAAATTAGTAACTTCTTTGTGAATTGCAGCCCGAATTTTTGCATCAGGAATATTACCCTCTGCGGCTGTAACTTCAAAAATAGCCACACCAGAACTCTCAGCAATTCGCTGGTATTGGTAAGTTTTTTCTTCAATTTCCAAGGTTACAGCTTTTTTCTGCGAAGAATCTGACCAACCCAATTGTTGAATAAACAAATCCTGAAATTGAAAATTATGTAATAATTCGCGTGTTTGTTGAAAATTCAGTGTCATGATATACTACCCTGGCAGATAAAAATAGAATTTTGTATAGTAAAAAACGAGCATAAAAAATATGCCCATAGAGCAAAGTCTTGGAGAGGCGGCCCTTAATAAGGATTTATTTATAAAAACGGAATAATACTGGTACTTTGATAACCTTTTACGCTACAAAAAGGCTCAGTTTTTATACTGTCAAATCGCCAGTTTTTCTATGAGCATATACCGCAATTAGTAGTATATTTGCGGTTAAAATTTAGCCGTATAAAAATAATTTTTTGATTAAATCGCAGCCTATAAGCCCAATAAAAGCTTAAAGACTTGTCTAGTAAGGCTTTAGAGAACTATAGATAATTACTTAGAAAAAGCTAAAGATAGTGTCAGTAACACTGAAATAAACAATAAAATTAATGTACGCTTATGCGTATTTATTTAGGGTTTGCTCAGGAATGCGATCGCAAGATACAGCATATTTCAGGTAATTGAGTTGGCAGTACCAATGCCCCTACAATCAACGATTATCTGTACCTCATAAACTTGCAATTTGTTGTAATTATTTTGCAAGTATTTATCAAGCTACTGCACAATTTTTTAACTAAAGCTCAAACAGCCAAAGATATCCTCTACAGATAATTGCCAATTTCCTAATATACTGAGGACAGGTAAAATATCTTTTCCTTGTTTTATTTCTGGTAATTGATTGGGCTGAAAAACCATTATTGATTCATCATCAGAGTCAAGAAACCAACCTAGCTTTGCACCATTTTGGATAGAAAATGTGATTTTACGGATAACCCGGTTAGCAGATTGTTCTGGAGAAATAATTTCAATAATCCAATCTGGAGGAATTTCAAATTTGTTGGTAATTCTGCCATTTTGACGTAAAGGAATACGTGACCACTCAAAAACAGCAACATCTGGGACTAACGACATCCCCCCAAATGTACAGCGTAACTCTGGAAATGCGTAAGCTAACTTTTGTGGTTTGCCAATCTCATTAATACTAGTCACCAAAAAGCTTTGTAAGGTACTGTGTTCTCCCTGGGGCATGGGTTTTTGGTAGATTTGACTATCAATATATTGGCTAGCAGGTTGAGTTTCTGGTAATTTCAAAAAATCTTCTAGGGAAAAATTTGAGGATAAATGAGGTGATAATGTCATAATTAATTACTCAATCCCTATAATTATTGTATAATAATTTGCTAACCTTCAAACAATCCTAAAGAACAAATGATTTGAGGTTCCCGTTTTTCAATTTCTTCGCTGACAATACACAAGCGATCATCCATCCGTAAAGCAACTACTAACTCTGCTAATTGCTGACTACTAATACCGCTTTTTAATTGCCGATTTAAAGTATCAATCGCCGACTGTCTTAATGGGTAACGATAAATATCATCAATCGCTTTTAACAGTTCCTCAGTCACAAATAAAGTGCCTTTCATCTCCTGTGCATAACGTTTCAATCGTTCGTAGCTACGAAATCTCGCACCCGATGGCCTACCTAATTGACCACCCATATTTTTTTCTTCCTCAGCCAGCAATTGAGCGCCTTTTTTAACTAAGTCATGATGCTGTTTTTCTTTAGCTATTGCTGGTGTAGCTTCATCACAAGCTGCCATTTTTAACACAGCTAGTTGCGATTGGGTAACACTATCACCATTGCGATCGACGTAAATTAAAGCATCATTCCCCTCAGTGGTTTTCATATACATTAATACCCCTTCCGGTTGCACTGGTTGAGGTGTATGTTCACGAGTAGAATAAACCACATTTGGCATTTCTTCGATAGTTTTTTTCAGCCCTGGATTATCATCTGTTGCTTTTTTCCAAATTTGAAATGCTTCTGATGTTAAATCGACTTCTGTATCTTCATCTCCATCTAAAATACCCGATTTTTCATTATATAAATCCAAAATTACTTGTGCATCATCATCCTCAAAAAATGCCTCATCAGTTCCCACAACTTCGGCATTTTCTTGTAATCTTTGCTTGAGTCTTCCCCGCAAATTAATAATCCGTTCTACACCTTCAGCAGGAAGAAAAGAATAACAAAGAATTTTGTCAGCATTTTGTCCAATCCGATCAACTCTTCCAGCCCTTTGAATTAATCGAATAATTGCCCAAGGTAAATCCCAATTGACGATAATTGCACAATCTTGTAAATTATGACCTTCACTTAAAATATCCGTGGCGATTAATATACGTAATTCATCTGTTGAAGATACCTTATCTCGCTGATTATTACTCACAGGGCTAAATCTTCCCGTCAGTTCCGTAGGATATTGCGTTAGCGTAGCGGTTCCGTAGGAACCTCGCCCCGTTACTCCTGCTACTTTAGTAATCTTTTTTGCCTGTAAGTTATCTGTGATGTAGCGTACCGAATCTGCAAATTGTGTGAAAATTAATACCTTTTCGCCAGGGTGAGTTGTTGTTAACAGATTGATTAAAGCTATCAATTTTTCATCTGTTTGAGCATTCCATTTACCAATATTTTGCAATATATTAATTAGTGCTTTTGCATCTGCCAATAAATCTTTTTTTAGCTTTTTAATATCAAATAATGACGAACGCAACCACTTAAATCGACGTTGATATCGGGTAGTATATTCCTGATAGATTGACTCTGCTTGTTGTCTAAAAAATTTTTCTGTTGAACCCATCCCTGCTGAGGAGAAGATAATTTCTTCTCCGGCTTGTTCTCCCTTCTCTGCTGGCGGAGAATCGGGTGAGGAGGTGAGGTCATCTTCTTCTATTTCTACATCAAATAAACTTGCTGTAATTGAATCAGCATCCTCATCATTATTCCTCGTATCTAATAATTCTGCATCTTGAGTACCAATAGGGATATCAAGCGCGTTTTCTAAAGCATATAAATAAATAAAATTCCGTAAAATGTGACGTTCAATTGATTGAATAAAAGCAGAACCACTACTTTCTAAGCGTTTAAATAAATTAGTGCGGGAAAAACCCATCAACCTCCGTCCCCCACGAAATAAGCCACTAATTTGGCGCTGTTCTGCATCTGTGGGTGGTTGTTTAGGTTTTGCAACTACATAATTACCCAATCCATAACGGGGTAAATTTAATTGATTAATTACTTCAACTACTGCTTCTGAATAAAGACTAGAATAAGAGTCATTAGCAGTATTTAAAGTAAATTTAAGAGTGCGCGGTAAACGGTCGGGAAAATAAGAACGTCTACCATCGGAAAACTCTAAATATTTACGTATTACTTTTTGTTTATTTTGACTAAGGGAAAAAGAATTGGCATCTGATTTGGCATAATTATCTTTAATAAACGAACGAGTCCGCCGCACCATATAGCGTTTCATCAATTCTCGCCAATCGTCGGGATGTTCGCTTTTTTCAAAAGCAGCAAGAGACTTAACAGAACATTGATGCTTTCTAATAAATTGCAATTCTCCTAAGGAACCGCCACCCAATTCATTGATTAAAGCTTCCGGTCTAAAACCCAAATCCTGGTCTTCAGGGACAAATAATCTTAATTGAGCAGAAAGGTCAAGATAAGTTTTATTATATGGTGTTGCCGAAAGCAAAATACATTTGCTTTCATTAGCTGCAATATATTCGGCGATCGCCCGATATCTTTTACCTTCGCGATTGCGTAAATTATGACTTTCATCTATTAATACAACCCGATAGCGACGCAATTCTGGTAATGAATTTTGGACTTTACTAATGGGCATAACTTTAGCATAAAGTCGATAATCATCGACATACTCCTGCCACATCGAAGTTAAGTTTTTTGGACAGATAATTAAAGTTTCCCAAAAACAATCTTCTTGTAATATTTTCGCTAAAGCAGTTCCAACTAATGTTTTACCAAGCCCCACCACATCACCAACAATTACCCCACCACGGCGAGTTACATGACGCGCTGCTAGCTGTACGGCGGCTTTTTGGAAATCGAACAAATTATTAAATTCACGGGGAATTCGGAATTCAGAAATTCCGGCGATCGCTTCATGAGATAAATGATAAGCAATCTTCAAGTAAATATGATAAGGGGGAATTAATTCTTCTCTTGCCCAACTATTATCAATTATTTCCGCAAGCTCTTTAGAAATATCGATACAACCGTAATCTTGCCAACGGTCTTCAAACCACTTTTGCAGTTTATTCGTTGCATCATGGTCTAAAATATCAACATTTAATTCCCCTTGTTTTCTCAACCCTGCCAAAGTCAAATTACTACTACCTAAAAACCCAACTATCGGACTATTGGGGTCATGGCGATGAACGAGGTATAACTTAGCGTGGAGGGGATGGGCTAAAAATAATTTAATAACTAATTTCTTAGTTTTCAACTGACGACTTAAGCGACGTAACCCCACTTCATGATCATCTGTTGGCGCACCTATGGTAAGCTGTTGGCGAAACTCTGCCGCTATCTTTTTTTTGAGACGAATAATAGTATTATTATCGAGCCTACCTTCCCCAGTACCCAATGTAAATGCAGTATGCACTTCATCACTGGGTAAACCTTGCATCCCCACTAACAACCGACAACAAGAAGTTTCTCCCCCCACATACTGTTCAATTAAATCATCAAGCTTGCGCCAGCCTCTAAGGTTAAAATAACCCACGCAAAAATCAGCCCGATAAGATACTTTGAGGGTATCGCGCAAAATCGGTAGCAGTTGTAAGTCAATGTTGTCAAAGATGCGTGGCATGATTTCATACTCTATAGAAAATTTTCGGGAGGTTAATGGTAGCGTTCTATGAGTATAAGAGCTTGGAATTATTTCTACCAGATGAGTAAATAGCCCACAATCATGCATTGGCTCAACTGCTTATACTGCCTGTATTTTCATCTAATATTTAAAGGCAATATATAGAATTTGCACAGGGCGATGAATGCAGAGAGTTGGGATTTCGCCGGGAGTGCGATCGCACTGATAACTAATGCTTACACTGGTTACAGCAGCTACAGTCAGGAAGATATTGAAAGCTAAAAGACTAAGCAGCAAGCCAACACTCTCAACTATTGGTGTATTTCAGCAGTTATTCCCACTCCCAATACCAAGCAGTCTGTAGTAATTACGCTTGTTTGGGAAGCTGTATCAGCAATTTTTTGCTAAGATGCGCTCGCCTCTTAAGGCAAAGATAATAATTTTTGCGATCGCTGTTTTTGCCCTGCTTGGTAATCTTGATAAACAATGCCTTGATCAACATTGATGGCAGTTGCATAATTCTGAGACCATGTATTGAGATTGAATTTCTGCCATTTTTGTAATTTTTACAAGCAGCAGAGGAAATCTGCGATATATGAAGAGGGATCAGAAGACAGTCCCAATGAAACAAGTTTCACCACCAAGGATGAAAGTCTCAATGAGATTTTTACTCAGCACTCAGCACTCAGCACTCAGCACTCAGCACTTTCAAGTCAGAGGGAAGGTGGAATTATCATTACCAATTATCAATTACCCATGCCTATTACTCTAATAAATCTGGTTCTTCGCGGACAATTCTGTCATAAAGTGGTTGGAAACTAAACCAGCCACCTGCATGAGTTCCAACTTGGCTATGGGTTAAAGTAGCAATTTCATGGTCAATAGAAATTGGTTGACCTGCTGCTTCAGCTAAAAGTTGTGCTTGAGCCGAGCGCTCAAATGTGATATACCACCAAGCTGCTTCATCTACTGTTCTTCCTACTGTCAAAAAGCCGTGATTGCGAAGAATGACAGCTTTTTTCTCTCCTAATGCTTCGGCAATTCTTTTACCTTCTGAAGTATCAAGAACTACACCTTTATAATCATCAAAAATTGTGTGGTCTTGATAAAAAGCACAAGCATCTTGAGTTAAGGGGTCAAGGAGGCGACCTAAACTTGACCAAGATTTCCCATATAGAGAATGGGCGTGTGCGGCTGCAATCACATCAGGTCTTGCTTCATGTACTTGAGAATGAATAGCAAAGGCGGCGCGATTCACAGCCGCATCGCCTTTAACTACTTCGCCTTCTCTATCAACCAAAATTAAGTCAGAAACGCGGATATGACCGAAGTATGTTCCTAGAGGATTTACCCAAAAATGGTCAGTAAATTCTGGGTCACGGGCGGTAATATGGCCTGCGATTCCTTCACTAAAACCAAAACGACCAAATAGGCGAAATGCGGCCGCTAGGCGTTGCTTGCGGTAAAGGCGTTCATCTTCAACTTTTGCAAAAACTGGTGGTTGGGGTCTATCAAATCTCGGCATAGTCTTCGGGTTGTTCTTTATGAATTTTCTTTATAAGGTGCATTGGAATATCCAGAGCGAAAAGACTTAACGCTTTCTGCTTCTGGGTGATAGTGATGTCGCAAAATGTTACCAGTATCATTTCCCATCACATGAATGGAGATAGAGGGGGTAAATACTGTTGTCGCTTTGACTGAATGAATATCTCCATCGGGCGGTAACAGACGGTAAATATCACCAGGTTTTACTTTAAAAGTACCGAGGTTTTGTAACTGCGCTCGTCCTTCAACATCACCGTTATCTAAGCGACGGTAAACAGTCTCTTCTTGTCTGCCTTTATACAAACCCACCAATCCCCAGGATAAATGATCGTGAACAGGTGTAATAGAATTGGGTGGAATCACCAAACTAAAAATAGTCAGCGAACGATCCTGAGAACGATATAGTAACCATTGTCCAATTCCACCGCCTAAACCACTATGGTGATTTGGTTGGGCGAATTGTTCTGGTAACCAATCTTGTTTTTTTAAGATTTTTGCAAAATGGGGTTCTAGGGTATTGAGAGTTTCTTGGCGATCGCCTGCTGTGTGTGAGACAATTTCTTTTGCGATCGCCACAAACTCACGTAAGTCAGAACTATCAATAAACCATTCGTCTGTTGCTAAGGATTCGAGAATAGTTGTATGAGTCATAAAATTCCAGATTTGTAATTTAACTTTTGGGATTCAGACTTACGCATTTTTGTCATTTGTCATTAGGCATTTGTCATTTGCTCCCTCATCTCCCTCATCTCCCTCATCTTCCTCATCTTCCTTCCCTTCCTTACCTCGTCGCCGTAGTTCCCAAAGGACATACTGAAGTGGCAATATCTACTCGTTTAGGCAGAATTTTTTGCTCTAGTAACCAATCAGCTGTTTTCTGAAGCTTGGCGACATCATCAGCATCAGGAAAAACGTAAGACTCAGGGCCACGATTCTTAGTAGCTTGCTTGGCTACAGCTTCTGAAACTTTCAGTTCCTTCACCATAAAATCTGCGGCTGCGTCGGTATTCTGATTCAGCCATTCACCATCTTGGCTTAAAGCTGTCAGTGCAGATTTAATTGCTACAGGATTATCCTTCGCCGCATCACCGCGCACAACCATAATGCCGTAGGTTGGTGCGGGATGTGTAGTCGTGATTCGTCGCGCTTTATGTTCTAATTCAGCAATGGAAATATAAGGTTCCCAAACTGCCCAACCATCAACCGAACCTTGGTATAGCGCTGGTGCAGCATCATTTGGCGATAGATAAACTCGCTGGACTTTATCTTTGGGGATATTTTCTTTTTCTAAGACTTTTAATAACAGGTATTCACCTGCACCCCCCTGATTAACCGCTACTTTTTTACCAATTAAATCAGCAGGTTTACGGATAGCAGAATCGCCCCGCACTAAGATAGCACTACCTAAAGAATCAGCTTTAGGACGCTGTACAGAACCAATACATAGCGGTTGTCCAGAAGCAATCCCAGAGATAGTAGGAATATCACCGCAACCACCAATGTCTGCACGATTACCATTAAGGGCTGCTAACAGCGTAGCACATCGGTCAAAAGGGCCAGTCCATTCAACTTTAATATTTTGCGTTGTTAACTGCTTTTCTAAATCGCCACGCTGACGGGAAATGGGAATAATCCCGCCTTTTTGGTATCCCAAGCGAACTACATTATTTTTTGCGGAATTTTGATTGTTACTCACTACTTGTGAGGCAGAATTGGAGTTAGCTGGGGGATTTACAGCCGTTTTTTGACTGCAACCAGTAACCATCAAACTCAGATATGCAACAGCAAGTAAAAAACTACGGGTAGAATACGCTTGTTTATAGCGAAAGTTATGCTCTTGTAAATAATTCACCACAATTTATTCCTTCATCTCAATTGTTGAGAGTTGAAGCAGCAGCCGTATTTGTTTAATTTGAGAGGCGAAGCCATTAATCTACGTAAAATCGATATATATATCGTAGATTAAAATTAAGCATACCATCTTTTTGCTTGACTATATAAGCTCAAGCCGAGATTTTTTTGATTTACGGTATTGCTATAAGCTGCTTCTATTAACCCTTTATCAACTTCGAGAATACTAGTTTCCGCAATCCGTCCAAAGAAGGGAATCGCTGCAAGAGTCAAAGGAACAAGGGCGGCGGTACTACCGATAGAAGTGCCAACAATTAATCGCGTTAAAGGCGTAAGAACTACAAGTAAAATAATAAATGGAAAAGAACGCCCAGTATTAACTATTGCACTTAATATTTTGTTGAGCTTAGGAGCATAGAGAACATTACCGGGGCTAGTCATTACTAACAATAAACCCACAGGTAAACCCAAAAGTATCGCCACAATAGCGGAGACTCCCACCATGTAAAAAGTCTCCTGACTTGCAAGCAATAAACTGTTAATTAATTCCCATCCTTGCATTAATGCACCTCAACAGCATATTCTGAATTATGTAAGTATTCCAAAGCTTGCTTTACCTTAATTCCTGCAAGTTCAACTTGAAACTGACCGACACGGCGATCGCCTACAGTTTCCACGCTACCATTGAGGATATTCACATCAACATCAAAGCGACGCGCCAAGGTAGTAAATATAGAATTTCTCGCACTTTCATCAGCAAATGCGACTGTTGCTAAAACTGTTCCAGGACGAGGTATATAGTTATGAGAACGGGGGAAAAACTCTCTAGCTAATAAAGAATCTGGTTGCGCTGCTAAATCAGTGACACTACCTTGTTCTACAACCTTACCAGCATGGAGGATCGCCACACTATCGCAGATTTGTTTAACTACACCCATTTCATGGGTAATCAGCAAAATTGTCAATCCCATGCGTTTATTCAAATCACGCAATAGTTCTAAAATTGAGCGTGTAGTTTGGGGATCGAGGGCTGATGTTGCTTCATCAGAAAGTAATACTTTCGGTTCCCCCGCTAAAGCACGCGCAATTCCCACCCGTTGCTTTTGTCCCCCAGAAAGTTGTGCAGGGTAAGCATTAGCTTTACCTTCCAAACCCACTAACGAAAGTAATTCTTCAACTTTAGCTTTGCGTCGTAATTTGCTATAACCAATCACCTCCAAAGGGAAAGCGATATTTTCAGCCACAGTTCTACAACTGAGTAAATTAAAATGTTGAAAAATCATTCCTATACGCTGGCGTGCTTGACGCAAAGCCGTACCGCTAAGAGATGTGATTTCTTGTCCGTTAACTCTTACATAACCAGATGTAGGTTTTTCTAATTGATTAACGCAGCGAATTAATGTACTTTTACCTGCGCCACTTTGACCTAATACCCCGAAGATTTCACCTGCTTTAACATGCAGATTTACACCATCCAAAGCTACTATTTTATGTTCGCCTTGGTGGTAGATTTTGCGAATATCAATAAACTCTATCATTTACAAACTTCTCCATAGATATAAGTTAAATTGTTCTACTCTTTGCGCCTCAGCGTCTCTGCGTGATACGAACCACGAAGGCGCGAAGGGCACAAAGAGAAGAGAGTTTTTAAGGAATAGGAAGTACAGCCCCTTGATATTTATCTCTAATAAATTGCTTTACTTTGTCATCGCGTAGCAATTTATGGAGTTTTTGAATTCTCGGATCGTTTTCTTTTCCTGCTAATGTCGTTACAGTCACCGCATAAAGTGGATTTTGTGCTGATTCTATTGCTAAAGCATCTTTATCTGTTTTCATTCCAGATTGCACAACCCAATTACCTGTAATTCCCGCTAAATCTACATCAGGAAGAGTGGGAATTGCTTGCGCCCCAGGTATTTCTTTGATTTGCAAATTTTTCGGATTTTCAATAATATCTTTAGGGCTAGCAGGTTGGGTGTTTGCTTTGAGTTTAATTAGCTTTGCTTCTTCTAATACTTTTAAAGCGCGATGAGCGTTACTAACATCATCAGGAATTGTCACTAAAGCTTTATTAGGAACCTCCGCCAAAGATTTATGTTTGGTTGAAAATATTCCTACAGGATTTAAATGAATTTGAGGAGTAAAAGCATACATTTTGAGATTTTTGCGCTTGTCATAATCTTCCATATAGGGAATATGTTGGAAGTAATTGGCATCAATCTGCCCATCTTTTAATGCAGTATTATTTTGCACAGGGTCATTAAAAGTGACAATTTCAATATCTAACCCTGCTTCTGGTGCGAGATTTTTTTTCACAAATTCTAAAATCTCTCCAGCAGGAACAGGTGAAACTCCGACTTTGATTTTTTCTTTGACTCCTGTTGCAACAGTATTTGCAGCCGTTGTTGCAGTAGGATTACTTGCTGTGGTTGTTGTACCGTTATTTTGAGGTGAACTACAACTAGTTACCGTAGCCAGAAAAGATGCAGTTGCAATAACAAAAAATCGACGTTTAATATTCATGCGATCGCCTTTTTAAAATCTTGACAAAATCTCACTTTCATGGATAAATTAATCCCAGCACAAATGACAAATGAAAAACTCACCATTTCTGCTCGGGAACCCAGTTATAATTTTTGTCCTTGACATCTATCTTTTTCGGAATAATCTTTAGCTCATAGAAGGTATCTGCCATGCGCTGTAACCCTGAAAGCACTTCATCGGTTACAGGTAAGACACTGCGATCGCCTCCTCTCTTTTCCACTATTTCCATTGTTGGCTCATCAATTTTGTAGACTTTTGAAAGCAATTTGGCAGAATCTTTGTAATTATTTTTTGACCAAGAACCTGCTTTTTCTAATTCTTGTAAAATTATCTTGACAATATCAGGATGGTCGCGGACAAAATCGGGAGCCGCATAATAGAATGAAGGGCTTTCTAAGGCAGCTTTATCACCAAATACTGCAGAATTATCTGCTAACAAACGAGTACGCAGCTTTTGTTCGGCTTGTGCTGTGTAAGGGTCCCAAATCAACCAAGCATCGATATCACCACGCTCAAATGCTGGTAAGGCTTCTGCTGGAGTTAAATACAAAGGTTGGATATCAGTAAATTTTAATCCTACCTTTTCTAAGGCACGAACTATAATATAGTGCTGTCCTGAGCCTTTAGCAAAAGCAACTTTTTTACCTTTCAAATCCGACAGAGTTTTAATAGGTGAATCTTCTTTCACCAAAATAGCTGAACCTCTGGTACTACCAATTCCAGCAGCTACTCTCACAAATTGTTTATCGCTAGCTTGTGCAAATACACTTCCTGTACCGCCACCACCACCAAACACAATACTACCAACACCCATTCCTTCTAAAAGTGGCGCAGTAGAAGAAAATTCGCTCCATGTCACAGAGATACCTTGAGGTTGTAAGCGCTTTTCTAAACTTCCTTGTGCTTTTAGTATATTTAAAAGTGCCATCCCTTTTTGATGACCCATTTTTAGTACTGTTAACTGGCTTTTTTGTGGTTCTTGTTTGGCAGCATTGGCAGAATCTGTAGATTTATTTGGGCTACAAGATGCGAGAGTTAGACTTAATCCCAACCCAATAATAAATAACAGCATAAAATTATTTATTTTTGGTTTATATATTCTGCATAAGATTCTCTGGTTAATCCAAGGTAAGAGTTTATTTGTGAGATTACTGAACATAGTTACTACTGAGCCTGATATTTTTTTGAAAAATATTATTAGTTAAAGATTGAATATTAAATACAATATTTATAGAATGTATTTTTAGCTGAGGACAATTTCAGACGGTGCGTTGCGCTACGCGACAACACACCCTACAAAATGTATTGTTTTTCTTAATTACAGCTTTTGAGAAATCCCCCTGAAATTAGGGGGAACAACAAAGAGAACACGTTTTGAAACAGTACGCGTCACTCGCTCACACTCACAAGCTGAGGAAGTTCGGAAATAGGAATATCCAGAAAGTAAGACAATACTTCCCGTCGCCAAGCGTCATAAATTACTCCGATTCCTGCAATTTCTGCACCAGTCGCATCGTGGACAATCTGCCAATTCTTTTGCAAATAAGGATTACGTCGCCGTTGTCCTTCTTCATCTAGTTCTAATAACTGGGCGGCTATTTCTGTTTTCTCTGTTGGTGAGGCTTTATCATATTTACTTTGCCACCAAGCTAAAACCCCAAATCGGTGAACAGCTTCATCAGGTAAAATTGTCTGACTAGCAAATTTAGAAGTTACTGGATCAACAATTTTTGTGGTACGACTGTTTAAAATTAACTGGGCGACTATATGCAGTTCATAATGTAATTCAAAGGCTATAAAACCCAACCAATTACGAATTGGTAAATCTCCCATGAATTCCCAGTGATTTTGTACTTCTTTTACAATCTTTTCTGTAGGGTCTTGTTTAGATAATTCCCAAACTCGCTGACGAGTAAATTGGGCGTGTGCGCCATCATCCCCAATTTGACGACTTAAAAATAGTTGCAAGTCAGGGTCAGGGATTTGGTCAATAATCTTGCTACAAACTTGAACAATATATAAATCGTGGGCTGCGCCACCTATGCGGAAGCGATAGAATTTCTCAAACTCTTCTGCTGTGGTTAGTTGTCGCGGTTCTTGAACGCGAGTGGTGGGAAAATTTGGGGCGTGTTTGGCAATGATTTTATCGATGGTTTCAATTTCAAACTCGGTTGTCCAAGCTGGGCGAGTTAAAGTTGCGCTCATAAAGCCTTCCTTGATTATTGCAGATTAAGCCACCAGTTCTCGCGATCGCACTCGTGGCATTACTTCTTCAGCAAAACGTTTCATTTCTGGAGGAAAAGGTTGGAATTGCAGCATGAAAGTATCTACACCAACTTCCACAAAGTCTGTAATTCTCGCGGCTACGGTGTCATAACTACCAACTAACCCTGCAGCAGTCCCGCCATTACTTCCCACCCCTGGATATTTCGCCATATTCTTGAACATGACTACATCTGGTTCCACGCCTTTCATCAGTTCCGTTCTGTCGTCTTGTTGGGCGAGTTCTCGCAGGTATTCATATTCGGCTTGGGCTTCTGCATCAGTAGGCCGTGCAATGACAAAAGCTGACATGGCAAACCGCAGAGGATGAGGTTTTTTCCGTTCCCGCTTCCTCACATCAGCAATAGTTTCCCTGATGACATCTAAAGGACGACCATTAAGAAAGAATACATCTGCTGTTTCCATTGCGAGATTCTTCGCCGCATCCGATTCTCCTCCTAAATATACAAGCGGATATGGTTGGGCGATAGGACGAGGACGCAAGCATAAATCGCTAATTTGAAAATATTCGCTGTGATAATTAACTTTTTCCCCACTCCACAAAGCTTTTACCACTTCCATCCACTGCTGAGAGTAGCGATAGCGTTCATCATGGGGTAGGAAAGGTATGCCGGATTTTTGCAATTCCGGCATAAACCAGGCGCTGATTAAATTAATTGCAAACCTACCGCCACTAATGGCATCAATATTTAGTGCCATTTTTGCCAAAACTACCGGATGAAATAGCAAAGGTTTAATGGCGGCGATAATTTCTATAGATTTAGTGGCTTCTGCTAGGGCGGCTGCGGTTGTCCAAGTCTCCAGCTGGTCTAATTCTTGATTTCTCGGATTGATAATGTGTTCGGCGATGAGAGTGGTGGTAAACCCATAGGTTTCTGCTAGTTGGATGAGTTGCTTGGCTCTGTTGTAGCTAGCATCACGGGGTTCATACGGATGGTTCATCGCGCCACAATTGCCGTAAACGGGAATCCAAATCCCGTATCGTGGCTGAGGCATATTTCTACACCCTTTTATACTAGAGGCTAATTCTGCTGAAATTCAGGCGGGACAGGAATTTGAACGTTTGATTTGATTAATTTTAATAAACTCCGGTTTTTTGACCAATTTACCGTAGTATTGGTATATAATAATTTCACAAATAGCTGACAAAAGCAATGGGTGAAGTAAAGAAAATTTGTAATTGTCAGTATGTGGGAGGTGGGGAATGGGGAATGGGGAATGGGGAATGGGTAATGGGGAATGGGGAATGGGTAAATAATCTATGGCTTTTGACTCTTGAGCAAAAATCCTTGCCTTTTGTTGTTCAATATGTGAAACTTTCTTTAATAAAATACTTAAAATCTACCAAGTTACTGTATTTTAATTGCATTGCGTAAATTTGCATAAAATCTCATGGCAAAAATGCCAAAGATTAATGTTTCTTAGCTAAGGATGGTAGGTCAAAAGCTTATTTTTATAACTCAGGGTGAAAATGCCGATTGTGATTGCTTGAGACTGCGTAGTTTATATAGTTATCTCTATTCAGAGATATATCAGAGAGAGCAAAAAACGCAATATTGATGGCTAACAAGTAAAGGTTTCGAGAGAGCAGTAAGCAAAATTTCTACATTTATATTCACAGACAATCACTCATAAATTAGGAGGTTTTATCGCATGGCATTGGAAACACGCGGAATGCACTTGAGCTTGAAGGAACTAAGCAAGTCTTTTGGGACAAAAACAGTTCTACAAAATATCGATTTAGAAATTAAGCCAGGCGAATTTGTGGCTATTGTGGGTCGTAGTGGATGCGGTAAAAGTACAATGCTGCGGCTAATTGCCGGCTTAGATGCACCAAGTGCAGGTGGTGTGTTTTTAAATGATCAACAATCTCACCAGCAGATTAATCCCACCATCCGTATGATGTTTCAAGATCCGCGACTTTTGCCTTGGCAACGAGTCATAGCAAATGTGGAACTAGGCTTACTAGGTTCTAACTCTAAAGCTTATGTGAGGCAGACAGCTTTACAAGTGCTGCGGGCGGTGGGATTAGAAGACCGCGCTCATGAGTGGCCATCTGTCCTTTCTGGTGGACAGCGCCAAAGGGTGGCATTAGCGAGAGCCTTAACTAGCAAACCTTCGCTATTGCTATTAGATGAGCCTCTAGGGGCGTTGGATGCCCTAACTCGCATTGAAATGCAACAATTATTAGAGAATTTATGGCAGGAGCAGCAATTTACCTCCCTGTTAATTACTCATGATGTGGAAGAAGCTGTAGTTTTAGCAGACAGAGTAGTTTTGATTGAAGATGGTCAAATTGGTCTGGATATCAAGATTGATTTTCCACGTCCCCGCTCTCGGGGTGATGCAGAGTTTGCCAAGACAGTTGAGAAGATTTTACAACGGGTAATGACTAGACAAGAAAGCGATCGCGCGTCTGATTATGCCCTTGATTCAGAAGCAGCTTAGAACAATTCGTAATTCGTAATTCGTAATTGAGAGGGGCAATGGTACAACTATTAGCTAAAGAAGAATCTCAAGATTGGATTTCCATAGCATCTTCTGTAGCTGCGGAACTGACAGCTACCGCAGTGGAAAGAGACCAAAAAGCCGGACTTCCAGATATAGAAATTCAATTGCTGCGGGAAAGTGGCTTATTACCTTTGGTAGTACCCAAAGAATATGGCGGTACTGGTGCAACTTGGGCAGAAGCTTTTAAAGTGATTCAACAACTCTCAACAGCAGATGGTTCTATTGGACAGTTGTATGGCAATCACCTGAATTTGACTACTTTAGCTCATGTTTCTGGTACAGTAGAGCAAAAATCAAGATATTACCGCGAAACAGCGGAAAAAAATCTCTTTTGGGCCAATGCCATTAATACACGCGATACTAGGCTAAAAATTACTCCTGAAGGCGAAAATTTTCGGGTTGATGGAGTAAAAAGCTTTGGTACAGGTGTGGCAATTGCAGATTTGCGGGTCTTCTCTGCTCTCCAAGATGGTGTAGAAGTGCCCTGGTTGTTTGTCATTCCTAAAGACAGACCAGGAGTAGTTTCTAACCAAGATTGGGATAACATCGGACAACGTCGCACAGATAGCGACACATTCACCTTTCATGATGTATTGGTAAAAAAAGATGAAATCCTGGGATATCCTCATCCTACTGATAGTGCTTTTGGTACATTTTTGGGAATCATCGCTCAATTAACCAAAACCTACATATATTTAGGGATTGCTGAAGGCGCATTAGCTGCGGCTAAAGAATACACCAAAACTCAAACTAGAGCTTGGATTACCTCTGGAGTAGACAGTGCCAGCAAAGACCCGTATATTTTGCGGCATTATGGCGAATTTTGGGCAGAACTGCAAGCCGCCATTGCTTTGAGCGATCGCACCGCCACCCAAGTGCAACAAGCTTGGGATCAAGGATCTGATTTGACTTTTGAAGAAAGAGGAGAAATTGCAATTGCTGTTTTCTCCGCCAAAGCCTTGGTTACCCGTGTGGGATTAAATATTACCAACGGCATCTTTGAAGTCACTGGAACCAGATCCACAGCTACTAAATACGGCTTTGACCGCTACTGGCGTGACCTGCGTACCTTTACCCTCCACGATCCAGTAGATTACAAACTCAATCACATTGGTAATTGGTTACTCAATCAAGAGTTACCAATTATTACTCAATATTCTTGATAGGCTATGGAGCATTGAGTAGTTGTTATTTCTTCCCTACTTCCTTTGCTCCCCAATCCCCAAAAGTTCTTTGGCTCCAAGATAGTTGCCAATGGGGATCGTTAATTAATTGTGCGATCGGGCGTTGCATATTTGCGGGATGAATTCAGACTTCGGGAAAAAGCTAAAAGTCGATTCTTTGCGCCTTTGCGCCTTTGCGTGAGACAAAAATCATCCCATCAATCAGCAACGCCTGCGATCGCCCTAGCAATCACCTGTATCATCAACAAAACTCAAATATCTACTTCAAAATAGCGTAACGCACCATTTTCCAGGCTGTTCCCTGGGTCGATGAAAAATTTCACGACTCATTTAGGCTCGCTATAGGTATTTGAATGATAAACTCAGTTCCTTTTCCTAGAGAGGAATTGCATTCCAGTAACCCAGCGTGTTTATCTACTACAATTTGTCGAGCGATCGCCAATCCTAATCCTGTGCCTTTACCTACAGCTTTCGTAGTAAATAAATGCTCGAATATCTGCTGTTTTACTTCTGGACTCATCCCCAGAGCATTATCAGCAATAGAAATCTTTACATGCTTCTCTTGTAATGAAGTTTTAATGGTAATTTGGTTGGGATTTGCTTGAATTTCTGCCAAACTCCGCCCATTGTTTGCTTCTTCTAAAGCATCAATGGCATTTGCTAAAATATTCATAAATACCTGATTTAATTGTCCAGGGAAACATTCAACCTGTGGTAAATTACCATAATCGGTAACCACCTCAATAGCTGGACGTTGTTCGTTAGGTTTGAGACGATGTTTCAGAATTAAAATGGTGCTATCGATACCTTCATGGATATTAAAAGGTACTTTGTAATCTTTATCTGCTCGTGAAAAAGTGCGAAGACTGGTACTAATATTTTTCAGGCGATCGCACGCCATGACCATTGCATCCATCATCTTCGGTAAGTCTTCTTGGATGTAATCTAGGTCAATTTCTGTGGCGTGGTCAATAATTTCTTCAGTTGGATGAGGTAGAGTTTGCTGATATAAGTTCAGATGTTCGCTAAGATCAGCAATTGTGGGTTTAGCTTGTTTAAGACTGGCAGAAATAAAACCGAGAGGATTGTTCATTTCATGGGCTACACCTGCTACTAAATTTCCCAAAGCTGACATTTTTTCACTTTGGACAATTTGTAATTGAACTTGTTGTAAATCTTCTAGTGCTTGTTGGACTTTTTGATAAAGTCGAGCATTTTCTAAAGAGATGGCTGCTTGGGAGGAAAGTAGATTAATTACTTGCAAGCGTTCTTGAGTAAATACTCCGCTTGTGAGTGGATTTTCTAGATAGAGAATACCCACTAAATTTCCTTGGTTAATAATTGGTGTGCATAATACACTTTTTGGTTGATGCGTGAGTATATATTCGCTAATTAGCCCAGCAATCTCTATTTGACAATTATCTATAACAATAGGTAATTGGGTATTTTTGACATAATTGATAATTTTTATAGGTACATCTTCACAGATATCTAGTAATTGTAATTCAAGGATTGTTTGGATTTCACTTTGAGAATTAATAGAAGTGATTGCTCGGATTTTCCAAGTATCTTCTTGGGGAAGAATTAAGACAGATTTTGTTGCGCCCGAGTTTTCTAAGATAATTTTTGTGAGACTAGTAAGGAGTTCATCTAATTCGATACTACTAGAAATAGTTTGAGCCGCTTTTAGTACGCTGGTAAAATCTAGAATTTCAGAAATATTGCTGCTACTAGCCGTGGAACTATGAGCAGATGAAGATGTTTTACGAAAGACAATGGTGGAAATTGTTTCCCAGGGATTAGGGTTAATTCGTCTTTGTTGCAGTATGGGTTTTAGTAGCTGGGGATAGCGTGTTTCTAGGTCATCGGTTTTGGCTAAACTACCCCAACGGCTATAACAATAATAGGCTTGTTGCATATATCCTGCGGCAACAGTTTCTTTTCCCCAGTCAAGGTAGAATTTAGCCGCTAGTTCGTTGGCTAAGGCTTCTTCTTGAGTGAAGCCGTTGCTGTTGGCAAGAGAAATAGCGCGATCATAATAATCTCCAGCTTCATATTTGCTTTCTAAAACTCGATATTTTTCTGCATTGACTAGGTTGAATTTATGTAAATAATTCATCGGGGCGTGACTAGCCCAAACTTCCATTTTTTCCTGATTAGTTTGAACTTTTTCTAGAATTGCTGGTTGCTCAGAAAGTGGAACTCTAGAATACAAAGCTAATCTTACTAAAGAATCATAAAAATAAAATAGAGGCACAACAACCAGTCCAGTAACTCCTCCTAGAGATTGTTCTGCCATTTCCGCATTATTTAAGGCTTTTTCATAGTCATTGAATAAATAATTAATGAATAGTTTATTGACAAACAGGTGATTAATTGTATATAAATCATTAGCTTTTTGATGAATATTCAGCATAGTTTCTTCATCATAAGCCTTACCCACTAACTTATCTAAATGTTCGGATTTTCCCTGGAGGTTTAAAACAGTTTGGTAATAAATTGAACTCCAATAAAAAGCAACTTGTTGCTTGATTTTCTGCAAAGAATCAACATAAACGCTAAAATCTTTTTCCAGATTTTCTAGTTCCTTACCTAACCAAAAAGAATGAACTGGATAAATATAAGCACAATAACCAGCATATTCAAGGTCGCCTGTTTCTAGCCCTGTAGAATAACCTTCGAGCGCAGGTGATAATGTGTCCTTAATATGCTGTTGCCAATGGGCTATGTGAGCATTAACAACGGTCAATATCTTTGCTTTTAGTTCTGAGGAATTAAATTTGGATAATATGCCCAAAGCTAATTTCCCAAATTCACAGCCAGCATTAATATCACTAAAGGCTCCACAAAGCAGCAATCCATACAAACTATAACCATAGGCAGAAACGGGAGTATTACCGTATTTAATCGATAACTGCACCATTGCAAAAGTAATTAAGGGAACCATCACCGGATCGCTTTGAAAAGCCGCAGGTAGGACTCGCATTAAAATTTTCATCGCTGCGATGTTTTCTGGTTTTGTCATTATCGGTAAATGAACTAATTCTGCGATGGATTTACCTTGTAAATTGTCAATAACTTGCTGTAAACCTTGTTGAATATCTAAGGGTGTTGGTTGTTCAGGAAATTGAATCCCTAATTGTTGTAAAATTGAACGGGCAATTTGGATTCCTTCTATTTGTTTGCTTTGCATAATGCAAGCAGTAATCTGAATTTCGTAGATAAAAACCTGATCTAGTAATGTTTTGGCATTTCGCAGAATAATTTCTGTTAGCTGTTGCATCTGCTCAAAATTACCACTTAAATAAGCAGCTTCAGCAACTAATGTATGTAATTCTAATGTTAGTTGATATTGCTTTTCCCAGCTATCTTCGCAGAGTAATTCTAACCCAATTAGCGAATATTCCACAGCCGCAGTATAAGCAGTTGCCGCTTTGGCTTTTGTGCCAGCAATGAGATTTAATTGCGCTAATTGATTTCGTTCTTGGATATCGTCAATTAATATCCTACCAATATTTAATTGATTGACAATATCAAAAATCTGTTCTGCTTGTTTGGCTGGGGGAATGCTTTGTAAAAGCGTAGGTGTAGCCTGCAGTAGACATCGCCCAATTTGTAAATGAGTCTTTTGTCTGTCTGCTTCCTGAATCAGAGAATAAGCTGCTTGCTGAATACGGTCATGTAAAAATTTATATTTAAATATGTAGCGATCGCTAATTTTTAGTTGAGTTTTTTCTTCAGCATCTTGATAAAACTTATAAACCGCACTTTGGGGCAAAATAAAATCTGACTGCAAAGCTTTCCACAAAGACGCAGCAGTTTCTACTGCCGATAATTGGCAAACAATTGACAATGTTTTTAAATCAAAAGAGTTGCCAATACAAGCAGCATATTTTAATACTTGCTGTGTCGATTCTGGTAGTTTTCGTAATTGAAATACCATAAACTCAACAACATCGGAGGTGAGGGTTTGCTGATTTATTTGAGAGATATCACATTCCCAGCATCCTTCTCTCCAATTAAAATCAATTAATCCATCTTCATGTAATGACTTAAGAAACTGTGTAGCAAAAAAAGGATTACCTTGTGTTTTGCGATAAATTAACTGTGAAAGTGGAACTGCCAAATCTTCTGTACACTTTAATGTCTCAACTACAAGTTGATTTAATGTCGAGCGGCTCAGAGGTTGGAGGGTGAGTGTATTCACTATCGCCCCCGCGTTGTTAATGCCATTTAAGGTTATGATTAACGGATGAGCGTTCGATACCTCATTATCTCTATATGCACCAATTAAGAGTAAATATCCTTGATTTGTTTCTGCTATTAATAATTGAATTAACTTCAAGGAAGCAAAATCAGCCCATTGTAAATCATCCAAAAATATTACTAAAGGATGTTCTTTACTTGTAAATAGTTGTAAAAACTTCTGGAATAATAAATTAAATCTATTTTGAGCCGCAGTACCGGATAATTCTGTTGCAGGTGGTTGTTGACCAATAATTCTTTCTAATTCAGGAATGACATCAATAATCACCTGTCCATCGTTGCCTAATGCCTGAATAATTTTACTTTTCCATTGTTGGATTTGAGCATCACTTTCAGCGAGTAATTGCCCCATCAAATCCCGAAATGCTTGGACAAATGCTGAAAAAGGAATATTTCGATTAAATTGATCAAATTTGCCTTTAATAAAATATCCCCGTTGTTTAACAATGGGTTTATGAACTTCGTTAACTACGACAGTTTTACCAATACCAGAAAACCCAGCAACTAACATGAGTTCGCTGTCACCCTCAGAAACTCTGGCAAATGCTGCTAATAGCTGCTCAACTTCCTTTTCTCTACCATATAATTTTTCCGGGATGAGAAAGCGATCGCAAATATCCCGCTTACCAATTTCAAAATCATGAATCTCCCCGGTTTCTGTGATTTGTTCTAAACATTTTTCTAAATCATGCTTTAATCCTAAGGCACTCTGATAGCGGTCTTCCGCATTTTTCGCCATCAGTTTCATCACAATATCTGACAGTACTGGCGGAATCTCTTCCCTGTTCCCTAATACCGCAGGCATTTTAGCAATGTGACTATGTACCAACTCCATCAGATCTGCTGATTGAAATGGTAATTGACCCGTTAATAATTCGTAAAAAGTTACACCTAAAGAATAAAAATCAGTGCGATAATCAATCACCCGATTCATTCTCCCCGTTTGTTCGGGTGATAGATAGAATATTGTTCCTTCCAAAACTTGAGGATTTTTTAGGGATTCGGTTTCTCTAGGTAGTAAGGAAGCAATACTAAAATCTATTAATTTAACTTGTTTTGTTTCGGGATTAATTAAAATATTGGCGGGTTTAATATCTTTATGAATAATTTTATGATGATAGAGAAAATCTAAGGTATCGCACAGAGAGATAGCAATTGGTAAAAATTCCTGTAGAGGCGTTATCTGTAAAGTCTGATGGCTGAAATAATCCTTAAGGGAAATTCCCCCAAAGTCCTCCATCACCAATATATAAGAATTTTGGTAAGTTTCTAAGCTATAGGTTTGGATGATTCCTCGGAAGTCAAGATTTTTGGCAATAGTATATTGATTACGAAATTGTACCAGCTCGCTAAAGCTAGGATAAGAATTTTTCAGCAGTTTGATGACTACTCTTAAGGAATCTTGTTCTCGGATGGCTCGATATACCAAAGTCTTTGAACCATCATAAATGATTTCTTTGACTTGATATCCGGGAATAATAACTTGAGTGCTAACCATACTCATTGTATATTTGCGAGTTTCGCATTTAGTATTCCCAAATATGCAACAGTATTTAGCATTGCTGTAAAAACATTGACATCTATCATTTAGATGGGCAATTCCAGGTAACACAATTGGTAATGACTTACGTAGGGTAGCAAAATTAAATGAAAAAAAACAAATCTCAGAGATTGATGAGTTTTCCGGGTATGACAACCTTAATAGCAGTGATTGCTACTGTACTAGTACTACTAGGGGGGACATTTGAATTTGCTTTTGCGTCACAACCTAATGCTCAATTAGATATTGAAAAATTGACGGTTTGCTACGCTTTGGGAACAGATGCAATTGGGAGAGGAGATCTCCAAGGAGGAAAGAATATTTATCCGGACTGCTTTACACCGAATGCAACGATTACAGCAGTTTTCCCTGATGGAACCACCCAGACATATATCGGCACCAATGCTTGGGCGGATTTTGTTTATGCTGTATTCCAAGGGAATGGCTATGTAGCTACCCAGCATTTGATAGGTACAATCAACATTAACGTTAATGGTAATAATGCAACGATGACTTCCTATCTCCATGCGACTCACAAACGTTCTGATACAAGCATTGATGTTGCTAATGGTACTTATGAAGATGAAGTTATCCAACAAAATGGGCGTTGGAAAATTCGCCGTCGCACACTGAAACTCATCACTTTCTTAAACCTTTCTTCTCCTCCTAGTTCTCAGCGTTTAATGATGCCTTCAAACTAGGTTAATTTTTAGGTAACTCCAAAACATAAATTATTCCGCTTAAAGTCGTTGACTGTGGAATGTCAGCAATAACAATGGAAGATTTTTTGAATTGAAAGTACCTGATTGTCGTCATGGTAATAGTGATTGTAAATCATTTACTTATTGCCATTACTGACGAAGCGATTTGAGTTTGGGGAAAAGGAGAAAGGGTAAAGGTTAAAGGTTTTTTCTTCCCCTTTTACCCTTCCCCTTTTACCCTTCCCCTTTTACCCTTAACCGACAAGTATCAAGAATACCTTTAATCACAGCAGAAACGGTTTAGTCTGGTACAAAAATGATGGCGTAGCAATTTTTTATTGATATCAGCTTGCTTCTCTTCAAATACTATGAAATGCTTCACTAGTTCTAAACAGCGCCGCTTGTCAAAAATTCCTTGAATTACTATCTCTAGTTCAGTTTCTCCTGTGGCGGAGAAATCTTCACCATCAATACTGTGCCAAGGTAAAAACTCTTGCCAATCAGAGGTTACAGTTCCTACTCGTGCTTGACTTCCACAAGCAATAACTACAAATGCATTGTAGGTAAACAGTGTTGGTATCTGTTGTTTGTAAACTTGCAACCGTTGATAAGCTTGCTTGAGGCTAGTTTTTTGATTGTTGGGGTCAGTCCAGACAATTACTGCTAAAGGTATTCCATTAATAAAGACCACCACATCTAAATTGTGAGTATAATTGCCCTCAACAATCGTACATGGATGTATGACTAACCAATCGTTATTATGCAGATTTAATGGATCGAGCAGCCAGAGTTGATCGTTTACTATTTGCCCATCTTTGGGGTAACTAATTTCAATACCATCTGTTAAGAGTTTATGGTAGCGACGGTTATTTTCAACTAATAGACAATTATTTTTGGCAGTTAACTGAGAAATGGTATCTGCGATCGCAGACAATGGTATTGTCGGGTTAATTCTCTGCAAAGCCTTCAACAGGCGATCGCGCAAAATTACTTCACTATTACTATAACGTTGTGCTGGATGTCTAACACAATCAATGTCTGACTGCAAAAGCACTGTGTAGCCAATTACCTCGAACCAAGTTAAACAATGCTGCTGTAGGGTATACCAACCCAAAGAATTGCGAACTGGAAAGGTGAATAGTCGCGCTGCAATGGTTGGTGCGAGATGCAAGCGCTGACGCAACTTTCTGTCCTGGCTGCTGGCTTTGAGTGTTACTATTCTTGGCTGTGCTGGATTCATCAGCAGAGAAGCAGTGATTTTGTAATGAATACAAATGCTAGGTATTAGCCCTCAAGGAGCATATACTGGTTACCTAGTAATTATCAAAGCTGAAATCGATTATTTAAATTGTATCGGTTGTGCCAGTTTTACCAGTTAAGTTGGTAAAAATCTTCATAACTACTATTTCTGCAAGTTTTCGCATTGAAAATTAACTAACGCAAGTAAAATTGCAAGATGTATGCTATGCTTTACATATAGGGAATCAAGAACGTAAATCACCAAAGATGGATTCTAGAAGAGGCACTGGAATCTCCATGCTTGTTATGTGATGAGACGACATTTTGTGAGTTAACCAATCGTTTGATGAACTGATGGTCATGTTCCGCAACATTCTGGAGGATTGCGGAAACAATGGATCTGTAGCAGACTCGGAGTTATGGGGATACCTCCATCTGCTTGCAGTTCATCAATCGACTTGGAATCACAGCATTCTATAGAAAGGGATACCGCTATCGAGTCAGTCAAAAGATGGAAAGACGCGATTAATTGTGTCTATACTTAGTAGTCTTGCAAACTAGCAAACAGATGAAGAGTTTTGTAATTGTCACCCTCGGACTTCCGTGAGATTTACTTAAAGGGTGGCGAAATTTTGTCATAGTTAAAATTAGCGATCGCTATCTCTAAAAGTGACCATATTTTTTGTAAATGACTGAGTTAAAGTCAGCAATAAAATATGGTAATTGCTCTATTTGTAGTATTTACTGCGAAATCTCCCAATAATTTCTCTTCTACTCCCTGGCTGTTATAGGACTTGGGAGACATTCTTTTCAGCTAACAAAACTACTCTATTGCTGGCGTAATCACTAATTAATTTCTCAACACTTACTGAATGATTGTGAGGTAACAATTTATGGGCATAGCTATGGAATTAAGTAATTTGGTTCTTTTTGATGACAATGATCGCCTATCAGTCACATTGTACGCCTCTCATAGCTTAAAAGGCGCTCTTTCGGAAGTTGCACAAGCTTTTACTAGGAAATATAAGATACCTATAAAACTTGAATTTGACAATTCTGATTCGCTGCGAGAACGGATTTTTAAAAGCGAAAAAGCAGATATCTTTGCTGCTGCGGATCTGAAAAATCCTCATGCACTGATGCAAGTTAGTAAAGGTAGTCCTGTAGTCAATTTCGTCAGCAATAGAATATGCGCCATAGTTAAACCTGGCCTCAAGGTAACACCAGATAATTTATTAGACTTAATGTTAGCTTCCGATATTCGCGTAGGCATAGTAACACTTAATTCCGAACTGTCTAGCGATTACATACAACAAGTGTTCCAAAAAGCCGAGAAATTAAAATCAGGGAGTTGGGAAAAGTTAAATAAAAAAGTTCTAGATTTACGAGGCGGTTATAACTCTTTTGTTGTTCCTTATGGTCTGAATAAGTTGGCTTACTGCATCCTAGAAACACAACAAGTAGATATGCTTTTAACCTATCGCACAGACGCTCGATTAGCAAGTTTAGCAGCGCCAAGTTTACAAATATTAGAATTACCAGAAAATTTAGCTGTCAAAGCCAATTATGGCATGACCTTGATTAACAACTCTCGTAGTTCTGTAGTCATGCTGGCTATGTATATCCTTTCACCCTTGGGACAAGAAATCTTAGCCAAATATCATTTTGACACTCCCTTATTGTAGGAAAATTGATTGAGCGCAATCAAAATTTTACCCCTTCTTCCCGGAAAACATAGTGCATCACTTGTTTAAGAAGAGGGGTATTGGTAATGGAAAATTAACTAAAACATATAAGACTTATGCAACGCCGATAATGTCATTGCGACCGAAACAAAGTGTAGGGAAGCAATCGCAATGTCATGATAAATTACTTTGCTGTCGCTCGTAATAACGGAATTACGTTATTTTTGCATAAGTTCTGAAATATTTATTTTTTCTATTTAAATCTCGCAAAACCCTTATAGGGCAAGCATTTGTCAGTCCTGATTATATTAGGTAATTACAGATTAGCCAACTAATCTAGATGATGGCTAGCGGATTTTATTCCTATATATACTGGCAAAAATAAAATATTATCTATCTTACTATATAGCCTATTTACCGATTTATAGGGAAGATAAATCAAATATTTATGACTGTTTTGAACAGCCATAAATAATGTTAATATAAAATTAATATTTATAGTTATAAGCGCAATATTGACCCACAAAAAATATACAGAACTGTCTATATAAAAGGCTAGAATTTAGTACCAATAGCCGATTTATTTTTTTAAAGTTTTGTTGTGTAAATCACTGTTTAATATTTGAAAATTTTATTATTATTAAAACAGATAGAAACAAGAAGGAAATTGCTTCTCAGAGAAAAGAAACAAAAGCACTTTCTTCTTGTATAGATATTGCGTCAGGAGCAATTAGATATGCCATTGAAACTATTGAAATGCGACGAAACAATTCCCGAACGGGAAAAGCACGTTTATATCAAAGAAAAAGGCGAAGACACCACCCAATTCTTACCACTATCAAACATTGAAACCATCCCCGGCTCACTTTCAGAAAGAGGCTGTAGCTATTGCGGCGCGAAACTCGTAATTGGTGGTGTACTCAAAGACACCATCCAAATGATTCACGGCCCCATCGGCTGCGCCTACGACACCTGGCACACCAAACGCTATCCTAGCGACAACGGACACTTCCAACTCAAATATGTCTGGTCATCAGACATGAAAGAGTCTCACATCGTATTTGGTGGGGAAAAGCAACTCAAAAAGTCTATCCTGGAAGCCTTTGCTGAATTCCCCGACATCAAACGGATGATAGTCTACACCACCTGCGCCACCGCATTAATTGGTGATGACATCCGCGCTGTGGTCAAAAGTGCCCAACAAGAACTAGGTGATGTAGACATATTCTGTGTAGAATGTCCCGGATTTGCTGGTGTGAGCCAATCCAAAGGACACCACGTCTTAAACATCGCCTGGATTAACGAGAAAGTTGGTACATTTGAACCAGAAATTACCTCACCCTACACCATCAACGTCATCGGCGACTACAACATCCAAGGTGACACCTTTGTACTCGAAAGGTACATGGAAAAAATGGGCGTACAAATCATCGCCCACTTTACAGGGAACGGTACTTACGACGCGCTCAGAGGAATGCACAGAGCGCAACTTAATGTTACCAACTGTGCCCGGAGTGCCGGTTATATCGCCAACGAACTCAAGAAAAGATACGGCATCCCCCGGATGGACGTAGACACTTGGGGCTTTGACTATTGCCAAGAAGCATTGCGGAAAATCGGTGCTTTCTTTGGTATTGAAGACAGAGCCGAAGCTGTGATTGCTGAAGAAGTCGCTAAATACCAAGACAGGATGAATTGGTATAAAGAAAGACTCAAAGGTAAAAAAGTCTGTATTTGGACAGGTGGCCCCAGATTGTGGCACTGGACAAAAGCATTGGAAGATGACTTAGGAATGCAAGTAGTATCCATGTCTTCCAAGTTTGGACACCAAGAAGACTTTGAGAAAGTCATTGCCAGAGGTCAAGAAGGCACAATCTATATTGATGATGGTAATGAACTAGAATTCTTTGAAGTTCTCGAGATGATTCGTCCTGATGTAGTGTTGACTGGGCCCCGTGTCGGTGCGTTAGTCAAGAAATTGCACCTACCATACATCAACGGTCATGGATATCACAATGGGCCATACATGGGATTTGAAGGTGCAGTGAATATGGCACGTGATTTGTACAATGCCATTTACTCTCCTTTGATGAATTTGGCTGGTATCGATATCCGCGATGATGAAGCCAAGAAAGATAATAGCGAGGCCCTGAAACAGCAATCTGAAGAAGTCACAGCATACATCCAACAACGGACTGAAGAAATCACAACTTTCATTCAAGAGCGTTGTTTATGGCAGTTCCACTCTCGTTCTTGGGACAGAGAAGAGAACATCAATGGTGTGATTAATAAAGCGATCGCCATTGCTTCAGGAGAAAAGCTAGTTAATGAAACCCTGCCTGAAAAGCTTCATTACGCAGATGCCAAAATCCTTGTACTTGACCTGAAAAAGAAATTCTCATGGTTCGAGAACAGCGATAAGGCACACATCAAAGCAGTACTGGAGCTAGTTAAACAAAAGCTGATCGGTATCGTGATCACTGGTTCTCGGAATGGTGAATTGCACCATTCTCTCTACTAAAGAAAATGGGTGTTACTGAATCCGGGTATGAATTCAACTCACGCTCCAGGCACACAAAAATAGAGAGTAAGAGTTTGCCAGAGTTAATTATTAACTTTCATACTTGAATTCAGTAATCTGAAAAATTGCTAGTTCTCTTCAATCTTCTAGCAATTTATCTGATTCCCCAGTGTTCTTGAACTTATACCATTACTTACAAAGAACTCAGAACTAAAAGCCGCAGAATTTAGGCGAAATTCAATTCTGGAGGGCAATACAAGTTCTAATACCAATTCACAAAAATTCTGAACCAGATCCAAATTGAGAACCTATTGATAAATCAGTAGTTCTTAATTTTGAATTTTGAATTTTGAATTTTGAATTTTGAATTGGTATGAGTTCTCTTTCCAAAAACTTTAGACTATTTAGGAGACAATTCGGATGACTTTAGCTGTCAGCAAAAAAGAACGTTCTGGGGTAATCAATCCTATCTTTACCTGTCAACCTGCGGGTGCTGAATATGCAACTATCGGTGTTAAAGATTGTATTCCTTTGGTGCATGGTGGACAAGGTTGCAGTATGTTTGTCCGCCTGATTTTTGCTCAACACTTGAAAGAAAACTTTGACATTGCATCTTCTTCACTCCATGAAGCAAGTGCTGTGTTTGGTGGTATGCCACGGATCGAAGAAGGTGTGAAAACCATAGTAGCACGCTATCCTGACGTGCGCTTGATTCCCATCATCACTACTTGTTCTACTGAAACCATTGGTGATGACGTAGAAGGAACAATCAACAAGGTCAACAAATTCTTAAAGAAAGAGTATCCCAATCGGGAAGTTAAATTGATTCCTGTGCATACTCCTAGCTACCGGGGTAGTCAGGTAACTGGTTATGATGCTGGGGTACAGTCTTTGGTGACTAACTTAGCCAAGAAAGGCGAACCCAATGGTAAGTTAAACATCATTACTGGTTGGGTTAACCCTGGTGATGTAACTGAAGTTAAGCACATCTTAGCTGAAATGGGTGTAGAAGGTAACATCCTATTGGATACCGAAACCTTCAACGCTCCCACCATGCCAGATATGAAAAGCTTTACCTTTGGTAATACCACCATTGAAGATATTGCTGGTTCTGCCAATGCAGTCGGTACCATTGCTTTATGCAAATATGAAGGTGGTAACGCAGCTGAATTCTTGCAAAGAGAGTATGGTGTTCCCGCAATTGTCGGCCCTACACCAATTGGCATCAAAAATACTGACGCTTGGTTGCGAAATATCAAACAACTGACTGGTAAAGCTATCCCAGAATCCTTGGTAGTAGAAAGAGGTAAAGCTATTGACGCTTTAGCTGACTTAGCTCACATGTACTTTGCTAACAAGCGTGTAGCTATTTACGGCGACCCCGATTTAGTCATTGGCTTGGCAGAATTCTGTCAGGAAGTAGAATTAGAGCCAGTATTGCTGTTGTTGGGTGATGATAACCAAGCACCTTCCAAAGACCCCAGATTAGCTGAATTGGACAAAAAAGCTAACCACGCTGAATATGACATTGAAGTCATCTGGAATGCAGATTTGTGGGAACTAGAAAGCCGCGTTAAGGAAAGAGGCGACATCGACTTGATTTTAGGTCATTCCAAAGGTCGGTATATTGCGATTGATAACCAAATCCCAATGGTACGTGTAGGTTTCCCCACTTTTGACCGTGCAGGTATGTGGAAACACCCTGTAATTGGTTATCGTGGTGCGGAATTTTTGGGAGATGCGATCGCTAACGCCTTGTTTGCAGATATGGAATACAAGCACGATCGCGAATGGATCTTAAACGTTTGGTAAAAGCCTGAATATCACACTGTAAGATCCCCGACTTCTTCAAGAAGTCGGGGATCTGATGACCTAGAGATGGAGAACTGTTATGCCAACAAACATGGATGCTAACGTTGTATTTTACGGACATTTAAGCGAACTGTATCAGCTAGCGAAAGAAGGTAAAATTCAAACCACCTTACAAGGTAGTCACACTCGCCCCTGCAAATTCTGGACTGCAACCAAGATTTTAAGTGGGATTAAAGATGCGATCGTGATTTCTCACGGGCCGAGTGGTTGTGCTTATGGGGTGAAACGAGCATATAAGCTAACAAATAGCCGTAATAGTGGTTCCCCTTATGAAGCCGTTGTCACTACTAACATGAGTGAGAAAGCGGTGATTTTTGGGGGAGAAAAAGAACTACGCGGTGCAATTCGCGAAGTAGACCAAAAATACCACCCAGATGCGATCGTTGTCGCCACTAGTTGCGCGTCGGGGATTATTGGCGATTGCGTTGATGATGTGGTGAATAAAGCCCGCAGCGAAATCGACGCAGAAATCATGACGATACATTGCGAAGGCTTTGCTGGAGAGTATCGCAGTGGCTTTGATATCGTCTTTCGGCAAATTGTAGACTTTATGGAACCGCCGACACCAGAACGTCAAGCACAATTAGCCGATTCTGTCAATATTGTTGGTGCCAAGATGGGGCCAGAAAGGACAGAAGTAGAAGGTGATGTTAAGGAACTGAAACGCCTGATTAAAGGAATGGGGGCTAGGGTTCACAGTGTAATTGCAGGTGACTGTACATTAGATGAACTCAAACAAGCACCGAGTGCAGCAGTTAACTGTACTTTATGTTTGGATCTGGGCTATACCATTGGTAGAGCCATGTACGATAAATTCGGTACTCCCTTAAATTCTACGATTCTTCCCTATGGTATTAGTGCTACAGAAAAATGGTTGCAAGGCGCGGCAAAATATTTAGGAATGGAAGCGCAAGCAGCTGCTTTGATGGAACGGGAATATGCAGCCATTAAGACCGAATTTGAGGAAGCAAAGCAATATATCGAAGGTAAGTTAGCCATCATCGAAGGACATGACGCTATTAAGTGCTTGTCTATTGCTCATATGTTAGAGCGCGATTTTGGGATGCGTGCGGTGATTTATAACTTCCATCCTTGGAGTACAGAAGCGCGGGAAACCAGCGTCGATTACCTATTAGAAACGGGATTAGACCCAGAAATTTTGATTACCAAAGGAACTTTAGCTTTTGGTAAGTATGAGTCGATGAAACAAACAGAAGATGAATTACTAGAATTCATTGGGGGACTGGATGCTGATTCCGTAGTTTATTTTGGTTCTTCTTTGAGTTTCCCCCATATTCCCGTTGTCGATTTAAACGCCATCTTAAATCGTCCTCGATTTGGTTATCGCGGAGCCTTAAGGGTAGCTAAGTGTATTAAAACTGCACTCCAATATGGCTTTAGACCTCGTAGTTCCTTAACCAAGCAAATGGTATTCCCGAAAAATTCAGGTTTAGCATCTGCTCAATCATTGACAGGAAAATTAGCCCAAGACTTACCTGACTGTACTGTATATGGAGGGAAGAAGCGGGGCAAATGTTTTAACGAGTAAGCTATTCTGCTTTTAAGTTGCACAATCCATCGTGAGGATTGTTGACTGTTGACTGTTGACTGTTAACAGCCCTTATTAGTAGTTATGCAATTTAGACACGTATTAGCTTAATAACTTAGCTGATTGTACCGTATATGCAAACAAGAGAACAGGAAAATGCTGTCAGGAATAAAAAGCGAAAACTCTCAGGTACTCAATGTCATATCCTCCCACAAAGAACAACTAACATTTGACAATTGCGATCACAGTAAAGATCCTATCGTTGGTTGTGCTTTGGAAGGCATCGCTAATATGGTAGCTGGTATTAAAGATGTCAGTATTGTAATTCATTCTCCCCAAGGTTGCGCCTCTACTGTAGCGGCTGGCTATGATAACCATGAGGTGGATTTTACTAAGCGTAAAGTAGGTTGTAGTCGTCTTTTTGAGTCAGATATCGTCATGGGAGCATCTGAAAAACTCAAAAATTTGATTAAGGAAGCAGATCAATCTTTTAAAGCGAAAGTGATGTTTGTCGTTGGTACTTGTGCGGCAGATATTATTGGTGAAGATATTCAGGGATTATGTCATAGCCTTCAGCCACAGATTAACGCTAAACTCGTTCCTTTGCTGGCTGGTGGGTTTCGCGGTAATGCTTATGATGGCTTAGAAATGGGTTTAGAGGCGTTACTACCTTTCATCCACAAAAGACAGAAGCGGCGAGGCGGGAGAAAACCCAGAATTGTCAATATTATTGCACCCCAGGCAAATCTTAATCCTACTTGGTGGGCTGATTTGCAATGGATTAAAGAGACATTAAAAGCTTTAAGAATTAGAGTCCAGACAGTAATTTCTCACGGTACATCCTTTGAAGAATTAGAACAAGCTGGTAACGCAACTGCTAATATTCTTCTCAGTCATGATGTCGGGTATAAGTTTGCGCGGAAAATGCAAGAATCCCATAATATCCCCTTAATTTTGGAGGATATTCCTTTACCGATAGGTGTGAAAAATACTACGCGGTGGTTGCAAGCATTAGCAGCACATTTCAAGATAGACGAGAAAAGAGTAGAACCACTAATTAAAGAAGGTGAAAATAGAGTAGTAGAAACTCTTCGCAAGCGAGCCTTGATGATTATTCCTCGATATCGTAACTGTAGAATTGCGGTATCTGCTGATGGAACTCTGGGTATTGGGTTAGTAAGAATGCTCTTTGAAGAGTTAGAAATGATTCCAGAAGTTTTGTTGTTCCGTTCAGCAATGCGTGAATCTCGTGCAATTTTGGAGCGAGAACTTAAAAGTATGGGTATTTCGCCTCGTGTAGCATTTGCAGCAGATGGTTATCAAATTAAGCAAGCCTTAACAGAGATTGATACTGATGCTGTGCTTGGTTCGGCTTGGGAGAAATACATGGCGGAGGAATTGGGAATTAAAATTGCATTTGATGTCTTTAGCCCAACTAACAGAGAGACTTATCTTGATAAGCCATATTTTGGCTATGAAGGTATGATTAATATGATGGAGGTAATTGCTAACGATTGGGAAAGGGCTTTTCGTTCCAAACATATTCATTGGAGTTAGAATTTGGCGATCGCTCTCCTCATTCCCGAAGAGCGATCGCTTTTTGAGTGAAACAATATGAAGACTTACTTCTTAACCATAAAACTTGCTATACACTAAAGTTATAGTAAGTTAATAAATATTATAGTTATGAAGTATCCATTTCTGGGAATGAATCCCTATTTAGAAAATCCTGATTTATGGTCAGAGGTACATCATAGATTAATTACAGCGATCGCTATTGCGATATCTCCTCCTTTACGTCCTAAATATCGAGTAGCAATTGAAAAACGTACCTATAGGATGAATACTGAAGATGCAATCTTAATCGGTATTCCTGACTTAGCTATTTTATCAGCAAAACAACAAGAACAAAAATCAAATATCAAATATTAGTCAAACAGCAATAGCAACTTTACCTGCGGAAACAGAAAATAAATCTATTACTGTAACATTACCATTACCTTTAGAAATTAAAGAAGGTTATTTAGAAATTAGAGAAGTTTCTACTGGTCAAGTAGTAACAGTAATTGAAGTAATTTCTCCTACAAATAAACTTACAAAGGCAGGTAGAAAGTCATATTTAGAAAAAAGAGAAAAAATCTTCCAAAGTGATACTAATTTATTAGAGATTGATTTAATTATAAATGGCGATAAAATGCCAACTCTCACAAATATTCCTGACACAGATTATCATATTTTAGTTGTCAGGTCTCATCAATTACCATCGGCTCAATTATTTGCTTTTACTGTGAGAGAAGCTATCCCTAATGTTACTATTCCTTTAGAGCAACAAGAACAGGAAATAAAATTAGATTTACAGAAATTATTATTAGAAATATATGAACAAGCCGGATTTGATTTGACTTTAGATTATAATCAACCTCCTGTACCGGATTTATTGGTAAAAGATAGAGAATGGATGGATATATTATTGAAAGAACAAGGATTAAGAGAGTAAATATTCATTCAATATGAGTCATGAATAAGAAAAATAGCGATGCCTGCGGTATTTGCTAGCCTACGCTCTTTGGGAATGAGGAGAGCGATCGCTTTACCAGTCGAGATGCAAGCTGATTGGGTATTGATTGATGAACTGAAACCTTAATATTTTCAATTGGATTTAGGACTAAGATAAATAAGAGCGATCGCTCTTGCAATATTCCTCATGTCATATATCTATTGGAATAGGTGGCTAGGCGGAATCTGCTGAATTGGAATTAATCGGTTGCTCGCAGATTGTAGTAACAAAACTCCAAAAAGTCTTGCCACAACTATAAATGAACTGCGATCGCGCACAGGTATTGTATCTGTGGGATTTAAACGCTCAATTACCACACACTCTTTTTCTAGGGGAACTGTCCACCAAATAACTTCAGTAAATCGCAAACTTTTTTCCAACAGAAAGCGCGCTTTTATTACATAATATCAACGCAGAAACCTTGTTTTTGCGTTTTTATGCATCAGCCCCGATCTAATGATTTACAACGAGTTGTGATTTTTGAGCTAAAAGCGGGAACTATGTATATGGTAACGGTTTTTTTGTAAAGCAGTAGTTGTTATAGGCTCCTACCAGCGTGTCTAGCCTTAAATATTGCAATAGAGATTAATTTTATCCGCGTTTATCTGCGTTTAATTTTTTCTAATCTAACGCACTATTTTAGTCTATAAACGCTACTACACATATAGATAATCCTAGTTTCTGGGAACTATATAAGCGTAGAACAAATTACTTACTTTCAAAGGGCGTTGAATTTTACAACCAAAAATTTACTGCTCTTGCTGATTATTTTTTACACCACTATTTCATCGTTAATACTTTTATGTCTATATTATCGAACTCAGAAGTAACTACTGTAAAACAACTGCTCGCTAATTTTCCTCATTTCAGAGTTTTACAAGATCAAGATTTTGATTGTCTCAACTCGGTAGTACAGCAGAAAACCTATCCATCAGGAACAGTTTTAATTGAGGAAGGTAAACCTACAACATCTATCTATGTATGCTTAAGTGGGAATTTAGCGATGGTACAGTCTCAACAAGATGGCAGTAAGCAGCAGCTAACAACATTCTCAAATGGGGAGCTAGTTGGTGAAACTTCGTTTCTGGACAATCAAGTAGCAGCAACAACCATTATTGTTACCGAACCTTCAGAATTGTTGGTATTTCCAAAACAGAAACTAATAGATTGCATCGAGTTATCTGCTGATTTTGCTGCTCGTTTTTATCATCTCCTAGCAATCAACTTATCTGACCGACTACGTAAATTAACTAAGTTGATGGCAACCCAGAACATTAAAGAAGGAGAACCACTGCGAAAAGTACTAATAGTATTTGCAACTCTTAATGACAGTGATATTGCTTGGATGGTAGCTAATGGGGTAGCAACAAAGGCAGGGTTAGGAAGCGCTTTAATTCAACAAGAACAAACAGTACCAGCAGTTTACTTGCTATTAGAGGGGATGTTGGGTATTTACGTCAACATCAACAACAACGGTGCAGTGCAGGAGAAAGAAGTTGCCAAGCGCGTTAAGGGTGACATCTTAGGTGAAATGTCATTTGTCGATGGAGGTGTAGCTTCTGCTAGTGTCAAGACATTGGAAAATGCTTGGGTGTTAGCACTGCCACAAACTACTCTTGCCGCCAAGTTTCACGAAGATAGGGGATTTGCAGGTCGTTTTTATCGCTCACTCGTTCTTATTTTATCCAATCGTTGCTTAGATTTACTTTTGCGTGCAGGCATTACCAATACCCACTCCGAACGCATGGAGTTGTTGTCAGAAGATATTGAAGTAGAGGACGAACTCGATTTTGATGTTTTGGAAGGAACTGCAATTGCTGGCAAGCGTTTTGACTGGATGATTCAACAACTCCGTCGATAAAAGCAGCTTTGGGAGTAAGGGAGACGAGGTGAAAAAGGTGACAAGAACCAATACCCTATTCTTTACCAAAAAATTGGGTCTAAAGCCCCGTGCTTCTAGCACGGCTTTTCTTCAACTTCCGGATCATCTCTCTAAGTACGTCATTTTGAGTGCGATCTGTTTCTTCGCAGTATTTCAAAAGCGTTTCATACTCTTCATTAGAGCATCGAACTGTTAATTTCTTCATGCCGTCATATTGCCGTCGTTTTATGGTATAATACTAGCATGAAAACACTGAAGTTTAAATTGTACGAACACAAAAGGAATAGACACCTCAAGCGCACAATCAACGCTGCTGGAGTGATTTATAACCATTGCATTGCTCTACATAAAAGGTATTACCGGATGTTTGGCAAGCATTTAAACTGTGCAAAACTTCAGGCTCATATCGCCAAATTAAGAAAGCGTAATTCTTTTTGGCAATCAGTAGGTTCTCAAGCAGCACAAGATATTTGTCAACGCATTGAGAAAGCTTACCAATTGTTTTTCAAACACAATAACAAAGGAGTAAGACCACCAGGATTTAAGAAGGTCAAGAAATACAAATCGTTCACCCTTAAGCAGGCAGGTTATAAGTTTTTGGGTGGAAATAGGGTAAAAATTGGTAGTCGAGTTTACCAGTTTTGGAAGTCCAGAGAAATTGAGGGAACAGTCAAAACCCTAACTATTAAACGCACCCCGTTAGGTGAGTTATTTATGGTTTTGGTTGTTGATGAGGGTAGCTCAGAAGTTGAAGTTAAGACGGGTAAAATCGCTGGCTTTGATTTTGGGTTAAAGACATTCCTCACTTGCTCAGACGGCACTAAAATTGAATCGCCCCAATTTTTCAAGCAATCCCTAAGCGCCATTAAAAAAGCAAGTTCGCGGCATTCCAAAAAGCTAAAAGGCTCATCTAACAGAGAACGAGCCAGAAAGAATTTAGTACGCAAGCATGAAGATATTTCCAACCGTCGGCGTGATTGGTTCTGGAAATTAGCTCATGAGCTAACAGATAGGTTCGATATTCTCTGTTTTGAGACTTTAAATCTCAAAGGAATGCAACGTCTTTGGGGCAGGCAAATATCAGACTTAGCGTTTGGTGAGTTTCTGCAAATCCTAGAATGGGTTGCCAAGAAGAAGAATAAACTGGTTGTCTTTATCGACCAGTGGTATCCAAGTAGCAAGACATGCTCTAATTGTAAACATATTCTAGAAAGTCTTGATTTGTCAGTTAGAGAGTGGCGTTGTCCTTCCTGTCAGTCAGTTAATGGAAGAGACGAAAACGCTAGTCGCAATATTTGTGCAGTCGGGGCATCGACTGTTGGCTTAGGTGATGTCAGACTGGCTACGCCAGCAATCGCTGTCTGAAGCTAGAATCCCCATGCCTTCAGGCTGGGGAGTATGTCAATCTCATTTCTTTATTTCCTATCTCCTATTTCCTATCGCCAGTTAATATATGGTTTTCAATCGAGATAAAAATAAAGAAGGCGTTTTCCGGCAAGCATCTCTAGAACGTCTATCTTCGCCGGAACGACTAGACCAGTTAATGCAGGTCATTAATCCAAAAGATTGGCTGGTACTAACAGTTTTTAGTGGTTTAACATTTATTGGTTTAATTTGGAGTATTTTTGGTCGCATTCCCATCAACGTTGAAGGTAAGGGAATATTAATTCAACCCCGGCAAATTGTCGATTTTCAATCGAATATTACTGGGCAATTAAAATCTTTACAAGCCAAGCATGGGCAATGTGTGAAGAAAGATGAAGTTTTAGCAACGATAGATCCAGCCGAATTAAGACAGCAGCTACAACTAGCAAAAGGAAAATTAGAGCAATTGCAAACACAAGCGACTGAGGCATTATTAGTGACCTCGCAGCGAATGCAATTGGAAAAAAATGCAATTGTGGCTTCGCGTGCGACTCTTGAAAAACGCTTGCAAGATGCTCGGATGTTAACTCCAGTACTCAAGGCAAAAGGCTTAGATGCAATTAAAGAGCAGCAAGTCAACCTTCAGGAACGCTTAAAGGATACTCAAACTCTCACGCCCATACTTAAAGATAAAGAATTAACAGCCCTTGGGCAACAGCGAATTAGCATTCAGCAACGTTTAAAGGATGCTCAAGCTCTAGTTCCCATCCTCGAAAAAAAACTTCAGAAGCGCCGCGAACTAGCAGCAGCTGGTGCCATAGCCACAGAAACAATTTTACAAGTAGAACAAGAGTACAGGCAGGGGCTTCAATCGGTGGATCAATTGCAAGCTGAGTTAAAACAACTTGATGTTACTGAAACTCAAACTCAGCAAAGCTACTTACAGAATTTGAGGTCAATAGGCGAAATTCAAGTACAGATGCAACAATTGGTTTTGGAGAGTAGTAAAACAGAACGTGAATATTTAGATAATCTTCGCTCTATTAGTGATATTCAAGCTCAAATACAAGAGTTAGAAACCAAAGAAAAACGTTTAGTCCAAGAAAATCTAGAAAGCAACAATCAGCGCAATAAAGAAATTCAAGAGGTAAGTCGAGAAATAGCTAGACTTGATCAGCAGTTCAAACAAAATAGTCAGATTTTAAGTACTCAAGATGGATGTATTTTGGAATTAACCGCAACTGTTGGACAAGTAGTTCAACCTGGTACTCGTTTGGGAACAATGAGGATGGGAGGAGTTAATGATTCCTCTAGTACTGTTGCTTTTTTTCCTATCAAAGACGGCAAACAAATCCGCGTAGGAATGCTAATTTCAATTACTCCTGATACTGTAAAAAGAGAGCGATTTGGAGGCATTGTTGGCAAAATTACTGATGTTTCTGCGCTTCCCATCACTAAAGAAGGTGCTGTTTCCATAATTGGTAATCAGGAAGTTGTTGCTTCTTTAATTGGTCAGAATGGAGCAGCAATTCAAGTTAATGCTGGACTAATTAATGATACTAGCACCTTTAGTGGTTATAAATGGTCATCTTCCAAGGGGCCTGATTCTAAAATTACTCCTGGTACTACAACTTCAGTTCGCGTCACTATTGAAGAAAGGGCACCGATTACTTTTATTTTACCAATACTTCAAGAGTTAGTAGGTATCAAGTAATCAAAAATGAAAATTCACAATTTGTAATTCCTAACTCCTAACTCGTAACATCCTATAGAAAATGCAGTTACTTGAAAAAGCGATTAAAAAGTTAGATCTGAATAAATCTAGTTCTCCACCAACCAAAGTTAGCAATATTCGTGTGAAAACACCCACACTGTTGCAAATGGAAACTGTGGAATGCGGTGCCGCAGCTTTGGGAATTATACTTAGCTATTACCATCGAATTGTTCCTTTACCCGAGCTGCGAACAGCTTGCGGTGTTTCCCGTGATGGTTCCAAATCTTCAAATATTCTCAAAGCTGCGCGCAATTATGGGATGCAGGCGAAAGGGTTTAAAAAGGAACTTGCCCAACTCAAAGAGATTAAGCCACCGTTCATTGTATTTTGGAACTTTAACCACTTTCTTGTTGTTGAAGGCTTTTTAGGCGATCGCGTTTACTTGAATGACCCAGCAACAGGCCCACGCAGCGTTACACTTCAAGAGTTTAATGAAGCTTATACTGGTGTTGTCCTGATTATGGAGCCAGGAGCAGAGTTTAAAAAAGGTGGACGCAAACCAAGTATAATTAGAGCTTTAATTACTCGTTTGCGAAGTTCTTATAAAGAACTTCTATTTTGTATTATTGCTGGTTTTCTACTCGTAATTCCCCAATTAGCATCAGCTGCTCTTTACCAAATATTTGTCAATGATATATTAATACAAAATCGGACAGACTGGTTAAAGCCCGTATTATTCAGTATAGGAATTGTAGTTCTGTTGCAAACGATTTTAACTTTATTGCAATTAACAAAGTTAAGGTATTTACAACTAAAGCTATCTATTGGTATGACAGGTCAATTTTTATGGCACATTCTTCGTCTACCTGTTAGTTTTTACGCTCAACGCTATGCTGGAGAAATTAGTAACCGTATTGGTTTAAACAACAAAGTTGCAAATTTACTTTCGGGTCAATTAGCACGAACCGCTATTGATACTGTAATGGTCATTTTTTATGGTGGAGTAATGCTGGCTTATGATTGGGTACTGACATTAATTTGCATTGCTGGAATAGCAATTAATATTATAGTATTACAATGGATAGCCAGAATGCGCGTTGATACTAATATGCGTATGAATCAAGATTTTGGCAAAATTGCAGGGGTAGAAATTAGCGGCTTACAAAGTATTGAAAACATTAAATCTGCTGCTCTGGAATCTGATTTTTTTAGTCGTTGGGCAGGGTATTATGCTAAAGCCACCAATGCTCAACAGGAATTAAGCCAAACCGACCAACTTTTAGGTCTTATACCTACTTTACTATCTTCCATTTCCATGATGCTGATATTGGTTGTCGGTGGTCTTCGTGTTATTGATGGACATTTGAATATTGGTATGTTGGTTGCTTTTCAAACTTTGATGGGTAAATTTCAATCTCCAGTTAAGACTTTAGTCGCTTTGGGTAGTAAAATTCAGGAGCTAGAAGGAGACCTTAAGCGTTTGGATGATGTGTTAGCTAACCCTATCAACCCAGCATTAAAGGCGCTAACAGAAACTGATAACTTGCCACATGAATATGCGGTGCCTCGTAATCCTGAAAGTGGTACCTATCGCTTACAAGGATATGTAGAATTACGTAATATTAGCTTTGGTTACAGTCGCGTCGAAGAACCTTTGATTCAAAACTTTAGTTGCACGCTCAAACCAGGACAGCGAGTTGCATTCATTGGTGGTAGTGGTTCGGGTAAGTCTACTTTATCTAAACTTGTAACAGGACTTTACGAACCTTGGGAAGGAGAAATCCTTTTTGATGGTACGAGTAGACAAAATATTCCTCGTCCAGTCTTAACTAATTCCCTAGCGATGGTAGAGCAGGAAATATTTTTGTTTGGCGGTACAGTACGGGATAATTTAACTCTGTGGGATGAAACTATTACCAATACTCAGTTAATCAAAGCTTGCCAAGATGCAGCAATTTTAGATGTGGTGATGGCAATACCTGGGGGACTTGATGGCAAGTTGCTCGAAGGTGCAGCCAATTTAAGCGGTGGACAACGCCAAAGGTTGGAAATTGCCCGCTCTTTAGTTAATGACCCAGCAATTTTGGTAATGGATGAGGCAACCAGCGCGCTGGATACACAAACAGAGAAAACTATTGACCGAAATATCAGGCGCAGAGGTTGCACTTGCATTATTGTAGCCCACCGTTTGAGTACAATTCGCGATTGTGATGAGATTATTGTTGTGGAACGGGGGAAGGTAGTACAACGGGGTACCCATAACGAAATGAAGGATGTACCAGGAGCATATGCTCAATTAATCCAAGCTGGCTAAATAATTTTATACAACTACACAACTAGCTTGAAAATAAATGTTTAATAGCTATCAAAATACATACATTCACCTTCCATTTTCATCCATTCTAGTGGAAGTCAATATGATGGCGACTTAATAGCAATGAGAGAAGTAAATAATATGAATAAAGTGTATTTGGCACAAATTGAACCTACAACAAAATGCAATTTTAAATGCGGTTTTTGTTGCGGAAGGTATATGGATCAATCAAATCTATCACTTGAAAATTTTGCCAAATTTCTAGAAATGTTTCCTGAGATTCAACATCTTGAGCTTCAAGGTGAAGGTGAGCCTTTGATGAATACTGAGTTTTTTGATATGGTTGAACTGGCAAACTCTCAAGGTATTCACATTTCGTTAATAACGAATGGTAGTTTTTTTTCACACTCTAATATCCAACGCATTCTAGATGCAGGTATTCGCTCGATTCGTGTATCTCTCGAAACTACGATACCAGAAAAGTTTCAAAAAATTCGCTCCGGTTCTATCGCTGTCATAGAAGCTGGTATTTCTCGTCTATTATCTGAACGTTCGCGGTTAGGTTTAGATAAACCAAGTGTAGGGTTTGCATTAACGGTACTTGCATCAACCTTAGATGATATGCCTAGTGTTTTCGATATGTACTCCCGTCTAGGTATGGACGGTGGTATTGCGATTCAATTACTTAACCGAATGCCCCATTATGCAAATATATATGATGGAATGGAGGCAGAATATCTTGATAATAGCCACAAAGAAAAATATCAAAGCTATATGGTGAGTGATATTGCACAAAATATTTGGCACCAAAAATCACTTCATCATCATTTCTATGACGAATTGTTTAGACCTAGACCAATCGATATTGAAAAAGGAAAACTTACATCATGTCCCTGGCTTGAGCAAGGAATCAATATGGATCGTCATGGACGAATTACACCTTGCTGTACAATCAAAGCCGAAAGTTGGGCTTTTGGTACTATTGAAAACTTACATCGAGAAGAAATACTTCAGCTAAGAGCCGATTTAGCAACTGAATTAGCAAATGGTAAAATACCTACACCTTGTCAGGGTTGTGGAATAGCAAAACAAGTTGTCTCAATTTGAAATGAAATTAGAATCAAATCGACTAACCTAACACCTGATGATCACGAGACATCGTTCGGTGCGCGCAGTTGTTCCAACTAATTTTCAGCCTTTATTGGAATGCCGAAGGTATGGTTATCGCGGTGACTAATACCCAAAATAGAGACATCGTATAAAACCTTAATCATGAGTTATGAGCCACCAGTATTCATTTTTTATTTCATTGGAGATTTGCTGATAGCTAGAGCCTGGAGAAGTCAAGTTGGCAACGTTATCAACTCTCAATGATTTATGAATAAAGTTCCAATTATTGCTTAAGTTTATCGATAAGACAAATTAATATTATGGTAGCCATGATTCTATAACCTGACAAGCAGTTACTAAACCTTTATCTTCCCTAATTTTGGCACCTATTACCTGAGTATTTTGCTTGACTTCATCGTTTAGTACTTTTGTTTCGAGAACCCTAGCTAAACCATCGGGGGTTAATTTGTGTGGATGCATTGCTGTGCCAACTTTTAAAGACAGAACTCGCTTGGCATTAAAAAATTGGTCGTTGCCTAGGGGTTCTACAAGCATGGGACAATCATTTCGTAATGCCCTGGCTATTGTACCTACACCACCATGATGTATGAAAGCAGCTGCATGAGAAAGTAGCCAATCTTGCGGCATAAATTCAGTAAACATCACAGATTCGCGATTTATATCATTAGGCAATAGGGTTTCATTAAAATTAGCCCAACCTCGTTGAACTACAATTCTTCGCCCCAATATTGCAGCAGCATGAACATGAACTTCTAAGACGGATTTTGGATTAGTTACGGGAATACTGCTAAAAGATAAGACTAAAGGTTTTGGTGATGTTTCCACAAACTCTTGTAACTGCTCGTCAGGTTGCCAGTTCTGCCAATCTGGATTTTCATAAAACCAAAAGCCAGTTTGTTTATAGTGGGAATTTTCCAGAGTCGGTTGAGAAAAATGAGAACTAGAGCCTAATATTGCATGTTCTGTTTTATGATACTCGAGCCAGTTGATTTCCTCTACTTCTAACTTGGTAAAAACTTCTTTTAAAATTGGCAAAAATAATGATACAACTTCTGACCTATTACTAATGTTGTGGTGTCCTATTTCTGAACATTGAAAAGCTGGTGTAACTGAAGCTGCAACCCAAGGAGTTCCTATTTTTTTCTCAATCATAGCTCCCAATAGTTGCCGTTGTAATCCACAAATTAATAAATCGGCATCTTTACAGGCTGCTAATAAGGCTTGAAAAACGACAGGAATTTCGTGTTGTAGGTAATCAACCATTTTATCGTATCTTTCTTGACCCGATGTTGAAGGTGGCTGCCATCCATCCCAATCTGCCGCATCTTTTCGTGCTTCCTCTTCTACTAAGTCTTTACCACAACAGATTGCTTCTAACCCTGCTTTGGTTATATGAGACCTCATAGATTCCCTAAACGCCATGCGAACTTTATGTCCCCTAGCTTGTAAAGCTTCTCCTAGAGCTATATAAGGTAAATGGTCGCCATCTGTTCCTGTACTAGAAATAACAATTGTCGCCATATTTTTCTAAAGTAACTACATCCAAGATGCGATTAAATTACAAGCTGTTTCCAAACCTTTTTCTTCGCCGACTTTGGCACCAAGAGCTTGAGTATTTTCCTTAACTTCATCGGTTAGCACTTTTTTTTCTAACACTTGGGCTAGGTTATCGGGAGTTATTTTGTATGGGCACATGGCTGTACCAACTTTTAATGCCATAACACGCTTGGCATTGAAAAATTGGTCATTACCGTAGGGTTCTACGACCATAGGGCAATTATTCCGTAATGCTCTGGCAATTGTGCCTATACCTCCATGATGAATAATTGCAGCTGCGCGCGAAAACAGCCAATCTTGGGGTATAAAGTCAACAAACATTACTAATTCGCGATCGCAGTCTTCCGGTAATAAGGTTTCATTAAAATTAGCCCACCCCCGGTGAATTAAAATTCTCCGTCCTAACTTGGCAGCAGCTCGTACATGAACTTCTAATACAGCTCGAGCATCTTTGAGTGGTAAACTACTAAAAGATAAAACTAATGGTTTAGATGATTGCTCTACAAATTGTCGCAACTGATCATCAGGTTGCCAATCTTTCCATGTAGGGTCTTCATAAAACCAAAAGCCCGTTTGCTGGTAGTAAGAATTTTCAGAATTGAGTTGAGAAAAATGAGGACTAGAACCTAAGATGGCATGTCCTGTTCTAGTATGCTCCAGCCAGTCCATCTCTAGCACCCCTAAATCCTTATAAATCTCCTCTAAGGTCGCTGTACAGAAGCGCATAATTTGCATTTTATTACCTAACTGATTACCAGAATCTGCACACTGGTCAGCTGGTGCAACAGAGGTAGCAACCCAAGGAATCCCTAATTTATGCTGAATCATCGTCCCGAACACTTGACGTTGTAACCCACAGATTAAGAGGTCGGCACCAGCACAAGCTGCTAGTAATTGTTCAAAAACAAGAGGAATATCATATTTAAAGAACTTTTGCATTTGCTCAACTCTTTCGGCAAAAGATTTAGAATGAGGGTGCCATTCATCCCAATCTTCTGCTCCCTTTTGCGCCTCTTTTTCTCCCATAGATATGCCACAAGAGACTGCTTCTAATCCTGATTGCAGCACATAATTATGCATAGAATCATTCATAGCCATGCGGACTTTATGCCCTCTTGCTTGTAACGATTCCCCCAGTGCAATATAGGGTAAATGGTCGCCCAAAGTCCCCGAGCTATGAATAACAATTGTTGCCATTTAATATAATAATATCTACTACTAGAATTAATCAGGACTTACGCAAAAATAACGTAACTCCGTCATGACGAGCGATAGCGTTGCGTAGCAAAGAGAGGTAATCTTCCCTAACACTAGGATTGCTTCCCTACATTTCGTTTCGGTCGCAATGACATTATCGGCGTTGTGTAAGTCCTATTAATCAATAATCTGGTTTTGTATAAAAATGATTGCTGATAATAGAATATATGCTACATGTAGAGACCCAATTTAATCGAGTCTCTACAGGGTTTTAAGCATTATACATGTAATTTATGCAGCTAAAATTTGCTGTAATTTCCAATCAAGGTTTGAAGGAAATTTTGAAAGGTTTAGCAGAACGAGCAATGAGTGTAATTGTGAAATAACTTTCTAAGGGAATTGCAAAGACATGTTCATAGGTTTATTGTTGAATTTTTCATTACTTAAAGAAGTACCTTTGGCACCGTCAAAACTTGTGAACATATTGTCATTTTGTTTTAATATATTTGATTGGGATTGGTCTAGAAGCAGACTATCACCAGATGCTTCTAGGGTACCACCTGCTTGTGCGTCTAATTCCTCTTCAGATAGTTCACCATCTTCCAAATATTCTGCTGAATTAATTTTGTTTTCAGACATAATTACCTCTATTTTTTATGTTGAGTTTTATGGTAAGCTGTTCCAGATTTAACTTGCATATATTGGGCGGGCAAGATGCCCAACACCACTTGCTACAACGAGGAGGCAGCCGCGTGGGCGGGTTTCCCGACTTGAGCGGACTGCCGTGGGAACCCCTTCGGGTGAATCCTTCGGATACGCTACGCGAGCGGCAGTCCACTCGGCGGCATAGCCGCACGTGTGGCTGCACTCACCGCGCAACACAGTGGCTCCCCCACAAGAAATATATAATTTCAGATTATGCAAACTAGATTTGGTTTAGCTTAACAATCATAATCAAAGCTGCTTAGAGCTAATAGCAGTGTATATACTGCTTTTTCTATTTATTTAGGATTTACAAAATTTTCAAAATTAGTGCCATTGCATCTGACTTTTCATAGGCTTCAAGACTTCTCCCCCGACCCCTCTCTTTTACAAAGTTTCCATATTTAAACCATCTGTCGTGACATTAATTCGATAAATATTCCCTTTTGTGCCATTAATTCCTCAAAATTTCCTACCTGCATTACTTGTCCTGCGGCAATTACATAAATTCGGTCGGCATTGCGAATTGTACTCAAACGGTGAGCAATAACGATTCGCGTTACATTCAACTGTTCTAAACTTTCACTGACGATCGCTTGGGTATTATTATCTAAAGCACTTGTAGCTTCATCAAATATTAAAATTTTTGGTTTTAGTACCAAAGAACGAGCAATTAATAAACGCTGACGCTGTCCACCAGATAGGTTTGTTCCACCTTCGGAAATTACTGTGTGCATCCCCATTGGCATTTGTTGGATATCAGGAGCAAAACCAGCCATTTTCGCCGCTTCCCAGACTTCATCCATTGTCACTAACGCCCCACTAGAGATATTTTCAAAGATGGAAGCGCTGCTGATCCGACCATTTTGCAAAACTACACCTAACTGTCGCCGTACCGCAGCGACATCTAATCCAGACAAATCTTGACCATCGTAGTAAATTGTTCCTTCTTCTGGCTCTTCAAAACCCAGTAATAAGCGCACAGTGGTTGATTTGCCACTACCACTAGGGCCGACGACAGCTATAAATTCTCCTGGTTTAGCTTCTATAGTTACTTTATCAAGGGTTAACGGCCCATCTGCTCGGTAGCGAAAGCTCACCCGGTCTAATTTCACCCCACCACTCAAACGACCTGGGTCGGTTTTACTATCATCAACTTCGGGAGGTGCTTCTAAAATCGGTTTTGCACGTTCCCACAATACAGAAACTTCCGAAACCTGAATAATTGAGTTACTGAAACTGGTTGCACCACCAACAAACGTAGCAAAGGCAGCATTGAAAGCCAGGAAATTCCCCGTGGTAAATGCTACGGCACCACCTTGTGCCGTAGATTGAGTAATTAAGGAGATAGTTACAAAATAAATCACAATTGAACTCATACCAGGCAGAATGCTATTAAAAAAAGTAATGGCATTTTCAATTGCTTCTGTACTGAGCATTAATTGCAGTTCTTGGCTAAACTTTTTAGACCAGTAGGCAAATGCCCTTTCTTCGGCACCTGATACATACAGCTTAGAAACACCGCCAATTAGCTGCACTGTCAGCCCAAATATTTCACCCTGTATTTCTTGCATCGGCACCATTTTTTGCCGTGACAAAACACCAGCAATATTAGTGACAATTATATTCACTACGGCAACAATGACTGCTATTAATGTTAACTGCGGACTGTAGCTAAACAACAGCCCCAAATTGAGGACAGAAAAGAACGCATTAAAGATTGTGCCTAGCACAGCACCACTGAGGATTTGGTTAATACGGGTAATAGAAGAGACTCTCGATTGCAAGTCTCCTATGGAATATTGGCGAAAGAAAGACACTTGCAACTTGAGTAAGCGATCCCACACAGCCGTTTGGGTTTCTATGTTAGCAAAGGTTCCTAACCTGGATGTGGCGATGGATTGTATAAGTTCAAATCCTATGCTTCCAAGTGCCACAGCCATTAAACCCAACGCAATTTGAAAAATCAAACCGCGATTGGCATCAGGGATAGCGTGATCAATTAAGATACCTGTAGCTTGGGGAACAAGCATTTCTAATAATGCTGTTACTACACCCATGACCACCAAGGTAATGATGTCCCGAGTTCTGCCCCTTGTAGCAAATTTAACGATATCCAGTGCTTTCAAAGCCTTTTCGGGAAAGGGACGATAAAACATGAAAGCTACTGGTGAGATGAGTTGAGCTGTTTGTGCATTCAGAGGCAGTCGTCGTCGTGCTTCTGGATCAAAAATTTCATAGCCATTGCTTCCTACCGGCAGCAATGCGATTGGGTTCTCTGTTTCTGCTGTATAGGCTAACAAGGGACCGCAGTCAAACTTCCACCACATCCCGCTTAAAATTACCCGGCGAGTGCGAATGCGAGAAGCGCGCGCTATGGCTTCTAAAGGGTCTTTCACCCGGTTGAGGTCTTCGGAACTGGCAGGAGGACGAATGTCAATCCCTAAAGCTCTACCTACAGACCCAGCAGCAACTAACAAATTTGTTCCTTCTTGTAAAAATTCTGCCGCTTGCGGACGAAAAATAGCCGTCAAATAACCAATGGAGCGATCGCTAGCTTGTTGGTTAAGTTTGAGACGATGGTGAAATTGGACTTCTCGTGCTTCTTCCTCTTGTTGGTGGAGTTGATGCAAACAAACTAAAAATTCGGCTTGGAATTGCTGCAACTGCTCCAATAATATTGCTGGTGTCTTAATTTCAGTACTATCAATACTCGAAAAAGCGATGTTAGTATTGTGAAACAAAGCTATGCAGCGCTCAGTCCACTGTTCCACTAATTCTGAAATCTCTGTTAATGTTTGCTTTGAAACAGAATCATCTTGATAGATAATCTGTTGTAAATCTACCTCGAGCAGTTGAGTTTCTTCATAAGCAACAGCTATCAGCTCGTAGGATTGCCCTTCTACGGTCGGAGAAATACCAAACAGAACTGAACCAGGTTCAACATCAAATAAGTAACGTCTTCCTCCCTGAGAAACACCATTTAAAGTCGCAACGGCAAACACAGCAACTGTACCGGATTTGACCAACCAAACAGCGTTGTAGGATAACACTAAGGGGTTATTTCCTTGCAGAGTATGTTTAGATGACGTAATATCAGGGTCTAGTAGGTTACTCATTTATTAGTATTTATACTTAAAAGATTTGGAATATTTTTTATTTGCAAGTGCCTATATAATGTTGCTTTTCCCAAAAAATTGACTCAACTAACGAAAACGCTGAAAAAATTTGTATTACTTTTCAGTCAAAGCCCATACACCATTCCAATTTTCAGGGACTCTGCGTTGTAATAAAATTTCAATCCGTTCCAGGTATAATTTCGCTGTTTTATCTGTGGGATTTACAGAAAGCATTTTTTCAAAGCTTTCCCGTGCGGTCGTAAAGTCGGCACATTTATAATATTGCAATGCTGCTTCAAAATCAGGTTGGGTTTTAATTTTGAGTTGGCGAACTTCTTCAACTTCGGCATCCAGGACTTCGTAGACTGCGATCGCTTCGGTTCTTCCTTTGACAATAACTCTATCTAAAAACCGAATTTGATATTTATTGGCAGTGCTCATATTTTGTAAGGCTTGTTCTGATATTAGCAGCGATACACCATAAAATTTTGTCAGTCCTTCTAGGCGTGCGGTCAAGTTAACGTTATCGGAAAAAGCATCTCCCTGCATTCGACTTTCTTCACCCACCATGCCTAACATCATGTGTCCAACGTGAATACCAATGCCAACTTCTAATGGTAAGTAACCTGTTTTTGCCCTTTGCTTATTGTATTCTTGAACTTGGTTTTGTTTTGCCACTCCAGCAGCGATCGCATCATCTGCACCTTCGGGAAATACTGCCATCATCCCGTCGCCTAAAAATTTGACAATGATACCGTAGTTGCTGCGAATTTCGGGGCTAACACGCTTGAGGTAGGCATTGACAAAGTTAAAGTTATCTTGAGGTGTCATGTTTTCGGAGATGGTAGTAAATGAGCGAATATCGCTAAACATTACTGCCATAACTTTACTTACATGGTCGCCTAAATTTACATCAGTAATCGCGTCTTTACGTAGAAACCGTAGGTATTCATGAGGTACAAATCGCCCGTAAGCTTTTAATAGCGACTCTAGCTGAGTATTGGCGGTTATTAATTCTTTTTCCCGTACTTTAACAGTTTTTACCATGTTGGTAAAAACCCGTGCGAGTTTTCCTAGTTCATCGCTGCGTTTAGCAACTTCATCTAAAGCATCTGGTTCAAAAGCATCGCGTTCCACATCCGAAGCAGCAGCAGTAACCCTATTCACTTCTTCAATATATGCAGCTTGACGCAGAATTTCCGCTTTGAATAAAGCTTCTGCTTCTTGTCGTTTGAGAAAATTAATATAAGCTGTGGAGTGATAGCGAATTCGGGCGATTAACTCCATTTTATCGGGGAGTTTTACCAAATAATCATTTGCCCCTAGTGAGAATGCTTTGGCTTTGATAACTGGTTCTTCTTTACTCGATAGAACAATTAAGGGAATGTGGCAAGTAGGAGAATCTTTGGAACGGAGATACTGGACTAACAGTAATCCATCCATTTGTGGCATGACAAGGTCTTGTAAAATGATGGTTGGTTTACATTCATTAGCTACCTTTAAAGCAAGGGTTGGGTCGTGACAATAGTTAAATACTATGTCTTTTTCGGGAGCTAACATTCGAGAGATGGCTTCGCCAATTATCGATTGGTCGTCAACTAGTAAAACGCTTATTTGTTCTTCGGTTGTGGGAGACATAGGGTTTGGGTTTGTAGATTTTGGTGGTGGCTAATTATACAGACAGGGTCTTAGACTATAGACACTTTGTCAATAAAGTTGGAAGTCAAGATATGGCAAAGTTTTGCACCACTGCAAACCAAATTGTGTCAGCCGCAAAATTATACTTTATACTCAGTATTCCCACTCGATTGATCAAAATCGCTAATGGGGCGGAAACAAGTTGAGTCTTAGGGAGTTTATGAATCGTGATGCAATACAGTTCAGATAATGATTGATTTGTCAGTTGTGGAAACAGCTAGCTCAATTGGGGGAGAATCCCCCAAACCCCCGATTGGGTGAAGTTTGTGGGGAAGGTTTCCTTCCACAAAACTTCGGACGGTTGCGTCCCCCAAACCCCCTCCAAAATTATTGTTTTGTTGTCAATTTATTTTTTAACTGAACTCTACTAGATCAGAAATTTAGCAGCAATATCATCTGGTGATAATACCTCAACAGCTGCATTTAACTCCACAGCAGCCTTGGGCATTCCATACACTACGCAACTGGCTTTATCTTGAGCAATTGTATGCCAACCTTGAAGTCGTAAAGCATTTAATCCTTCAGCACCATCTCGTCCCATACCTGTAAGCACAATACCTATTCCTTTGCGCTTCCAATTCTGAGCGAGACTTTTGAAAAATACATCAACCGATGGACGGTAAGGATAGTCAACAGGTTCTTTGGTGTAACCAAGGGTTAAATCTGGCTTTAAATACAAATGGTCATTGCTACCAGCAACTAATACAGTTCCTACTTCCAGACGATTTCCTGCAACTGCTAATCGCACTGGTAATTTAGATTGTTGATTCAACCATTCGACAAATCCTCTGGAAAACTGAGCATCAACGTGCTGGATAATTGCGATCGCGCTGTTAAAATTCGCAGGTAATTTCGATAAAATATCCGCTAATGCTTTCGGCCCCCCAGTTGATGAACCAATCGCGACTAAAGGCGCTGTCAATCTAGAATTATTTTGTTGTTGCTGCGAAGCTAAAGAAGAAATTTTGGCAGTAGTTGCTGACTTTTTCAGCAGTTTACCAATCCTGGCTATTTTAGTCAGTAGCTTACTAACATCGCTACTGTCAGCTGGTGTATCCACTACATCCACAGCACCGTAACCCATCGCTTCGTAGACTTTAGTGATGTTTTTTTCGGTACTAGCTGTGACCACAAAAATCGCGCAGGGACAATCCAGCATAATTCGCCGAGTTGCCTCTACCCCATCCATCACGGGCATCAACAAATCCATTAAAATCAAATCGGGTGTGTCTTGGGTACATTTAGCAACTGCTTCTTTTCCATCATGGGCAACCCAAGCTACTTGATATTCGGGAACAGTCTGCAATACCCGTCTTAGTGCTGTGACAGCAATTGTCAAGTCGTTAACAATGGCAATTCTCATAAATTAGCGACCAACTAAATCGACTACAGCATTAACTAAGGTATCATCATGAAAACTACTTTTTGTCAAGTAGTAATCAGCACCAGCTTCCATTCCCTGAATCCGGTCTTCGGTGCGATCGCGGTAGGACATAATAATCACTGGAAGCGAGTGTAAGCGTGAGTGGTTCTTAATTTGCCGCACTAGTTCAATCCCATTCATCCGTGGCATATCGATATCACTAATCACCAAATCGTAGTGGTTAGTTCGTACAGCATTCCATCCTTCCATCCCATCCACAGCGATATCCACCTGATAGCCGCGATTTTCCAACAATTTACGCTCCATTTCCCTGACGGTAATCGAGTCATCCACAACGAGAACTTTCTTCGGCTGATCTAATAAAATGGTTGTTGTTTCCATCCCCAGCTTGTTGAGTTGTCCGGCATTGAGAATTGCATCCATTGTTCGCACCATATCTGTGACATCGACAACTAAAACAGGTGAGCCATCACTGAGTAAAGACGTAGCGCTAATGTCGCGGACTTTACCCAAGCGAGCATCGAGGGGTCTAACAACTAAATCCCGTTCTCCCAGAAACTGATCTACCACTAACCCGTAGGCATTAGACTGGTCGCTAATTACGACTACCGAAATATCTCGAGATTTAGCAGGAAATTCTGGTAATTCCAACACTTGATATGCTGCGATTAAGCCAATATTTTGTTGATTCATGGTAAAATATTGGCGATTTTCCACCTCATAAATTGAGGCTGGCTCGACTATAACAATTTGCTCAATCCGGGCTAAGGGAATAGCGTAGGGTCTTCCAGAAATTTCGACTAATAATGTTCGCACAACCGAAAGCGTTAGCGGTAATTGAAAGTGAAAACTCGTACCCTTACCTACTTGGGAAACAGCTCGTACTGTACCTCCTACCTCCTGTGCCATACTTTTGGCAATATCTAGTCCCACACCTCGTCCAGAAATTTCTGTCACCTGTTTAGCGGTGGAAAATCCTGGTAAAAATAGAAACTCCATTAGTTCCGCATCTGTAAATTGAGCCGCCATTTCTGATGTTGCTAGGTTTTTATTAATTACCTTCTGTCGCAACTGTTCTAAGTTAATGCCTTTGCCATCGTCAGTAATGGTAATCACCAGCATTCCTCCCCGATGAAATGCTTCTAAGCGGATTGTGCCTTCAGGGGGTTTACCTTTTTCAATGCGTTCGGAGGGCATTTCGATACCGTGGTCGGTGGCATTTCGTAATATATGCGTTAATGGAGCTTCCAACTTCTTGAGGATATCCCGGTCTACCGAAGTTGCTTTCCCAACAATATCTAACTTAACTTGCTTACCTAACTTCCGTGCCAAATCCCGAATCATCCGAGGAAAACTTTGGATACCATCGGCAAATGGACGCATATTGGAGGTGATTACTTCTCGGTAGAGACGATCAGATAAATTAGCTGTACGTTGAGCATAAAGCTCTAGTTCATTTAAGCGATCGCTCAATAAATCGAGACATTGCTGTTCTTTGATTCTTGCTTCCTGCAAGTGCTGTTTGACTGATTGCTGCTGATTGCTTCGATCGAGAGCATCTTCTAATTGTTCTAGTGTCCTCGACAAATCAAGCAAGTTCCATTTTAGCGACATCATCGAGTCTGCGTGAGGTTGTAACCAGTTAGCTTCGATTAATGATTCCCCAGCTAAACCCATAATCCGGTTCAAATTCTCCGCATTCACTCGTACTACTCGGTCTTGTGTAGGTGCTGGTTCGGTTGCAGATTGCGAAGATACAGGCTTTGATTCGCTTTCTTCCCCGGATGCTGTTAGAGGAACTGGAGCATTAGGTTTTTCCGGTTCCACTGGTTCAATGGGTTGAGGAATTGATTTTGCTGGGATTACTTGAGGATTCAAAATACCTGTGACTGCTGATTGTACCTCTGCAAATATGGCTTGATTTTCTCCTAACCAGTTAGGTAATTCAGTATTATCTATACTGCTAATACCTTGCAATAAATCTACCCCTTGAAGGAGTATGTCAACCTGTGCCGATAACAGCGTAATTGTTTTATTTTGTGCCGCCACAAAGCAATCTTCCATCACATGAGCCAAACCCACGACAGCATCAAGGGCAACAATTCGGGCAGAACCTTTAATTGAATGTGCTGCACGCATCAAACTTTCTAGAACCTGTGCCGATTGTGGGTTGCCCTCCAATGCTAGTAAACAGTCATTCATGATACCAACCTGTGTTTCCACTTCCAAGCGAAACAAATCCACCATTGAACTGTCAGCAGTCAGTGCGATCGCTTTTGGTGGGTTGGGAGTGTCAGTAAAAACGGTAGTTACATTTGTGTTATCCCAAGGATTAAGTGGGGAAGTAATTTGGGATGAATGCAGAGATGATTCCCGGATTTTTTCTGTTATATCTGCGTTGCTGTTTTTTTCAAGATTTAAAGAGGAGTCATTTTGAGATGGGGAAACAGTTACTATTTCTTGTTTATTGGGAGAAGATTGATTGATAATTTCAGATTTTAAAATAATAGAAATAGTTTTTTGGGTTGTTGTGAGTTCCCAAGCATGTTCTGACATCCAATGCTCAAAATCAGAGGCAGCTGTTTTGCCTATACTTAAAAGTAAATGGCTACCATGAAGTAAAACATCTATTTGTTCTTCACCCAATATTACATTTTTGTTTTGTGCCGCAATAAAACACTCCTTCATAATTTGTGCTAAATTAGCAGCCACTTCCCGATCTACTAATCTTGCACTTCCCCAGATTGAGTGTACAGCCTGGGTTGCTCGTTCCAAGTCAGTCATCGAAGAGGGTTGAGTTTTCAGTGTAGCTAGAGATTCTTTGAGGATGTCTACCTGAGTTTCTATCTCGCGACGAAATAAATCTAGTAAGTTGTAATCATTCATATACTAAGGATGGATAAAAATTAGATTTATAAAATGGCTATTAGTAAGGATGCGTTACGCTAACGCATCCTACTTGAAAAATCAAATATGAATCCTATAAGACTCATATTTGATTTTTGAAAAAAACTAAGTACACTTTTATTTCTTCTTCCCTGTTAAGAGTTCCCTGTTAAGAGTTCCCTCCCTTCGCAAATAATTTCTCCGAATCAAAGCGGATTCCTATATACATAATTAATTGCCTAATTCACTACAAAATTTTGTGATTAAGCGTGTAAAACAATAATTCTGAGTCGAGATAATTAACTTTCTCATCTTGCCAATTAATAATCCCCTGAGTATAGGCTTGATCCGCTTTGGCAATTACAACGGGTGCATCTTTTAACTCATTCAGGTGAAAGCGTTGAATCCCATAAACCTCATCAACTAAGAATACCCATTTTTGGTCTTGCTGTCCTGCTACTATCATTCGTTGTGAGCTTGTTAATTGAGGATTTACAGAATCAACCTCAATGGGTTTTAAACTCAACAGGTGACTCAGAGATGCACAAAGCAAGGTTTCTCCCCGAATATTCACAAGTCCCAGAAATAAGTTATTACTACGGTGGGGTACAGGTTGAATGACACAAGGATGGGTGACTTCCTGCAAAATATTGGCACTTAAAGCTAATCGCTCATTTCCGAGACGAAAAATCATCACGGAAATAGCTTTTGCTGTACGGATGATGGCTTCATGGCTTCGGATTTCTTCATCAACGGGTGCTTCTGCGAGGACATTAATCCACTCGGAAACATAATTAAGTGGTGGTTCCCGTTCCAGCAAACTATCCCCAACCGTGGCAAATACGGGACATTCATGACAATGAATCACCGATTTTAACTCACCGCAAGTGCGATCGCCCATTACCCCAATCTTATTCCAACAATCATTTAATGTTGAATTTTCGGAAATAGATTGTTCTATCAGCATCGTCATTCCCTCCATTAATTTTGAGAAGAGATAGAATTGCGTAACCCTCTAGCAGCATCATCCAATTGCTCTAAAGCATTATTTGTCTCCCGTAAAGCATCTACTGTTTGTGCGGATGCTTCGCTTAATTGCTCCATTGCCAAGCTAATTTGCTGCGCTCCTTCGGATTGTTCCTCCATACTTTGACTAACTTGCTCAAATTGAGGAGGCAAACTTTGAACTTTGCTAATTACTTCCTCAACCTGGAAACTAATTTTGCTCACCCTATCTACGCTATCGCTTACCGATTTGTTGAATTTATCCATTTCCATCACACCCACTGTCACCGCAGATTGCATATCTTTGACAATTTGCTCAATTTCTAAGGTAGCAACAGCAGTTTGATTGGCAAGTCGGCGAATTTCTCTTGCTACAACCGCAAAACCTGCACCATACTCTCCGGCTTTTTCGGCTTCGATGGCGGCATTTAGGGATAGAATGCTGGTTTGGTCGGCAACTTTGGTAATTGTCACCACAACATTATTGATGTTACCAGCTTTGTTATTCATCACTCCCAACTTAGAGGAGATAGAATTAGTTGCCTCCGTCAGTTGCCGCATCACAGTTTCCATGTTGGCAAGTTCGTCTTTGCTATGACTTGCAGACATCGCGGTTGCTTGAGTCATTTCCGCTACCTGCTCCATCGTCCTCACTAGTTGTCTGGAATTGGCGGCAATTTCAGTTGCGGTTGCACTAACTTCATTCGTAGAAGCAACCTGCTCGGCAACTGTCGCTTCCAATTCCTTACCCGATGCCGCAATTTGGGTTGCAGAGGTGGTGATTTGCACCACAGACTTTTGAATGCGTCGAACCAAAGCCTTACTAAGAAACCGTCCCAGAATAATTGCGATCGCAGGCCCCAAAAACATCGCTACAATCGTCCAGAATTTTGACTGGTTAGCGTCTTGTTCTGATTCTTTCTGTGCTATTGTAGCCGTACTTTCGTTAACTTTTAATGTATCTAAAATTGAAGTAGTTGCAGCTTCAAAATTGATGCGATTTGTTTTCGTGCGATCGCGTAATTGATTCAATGCATCAACTGCTTTTTTCACTGTTGCCATTTCTGGTGAAGTTTCTTTTTTCTGACTCAGTAACTCCGCTTCTTTAGCATATGGGTTGAAAATTCCTAAACTCTCGAATTGCTGGTTGAGCTTCAGAAATTCTTCGTGGTCATTTTTCCATTTATTCCAGTTGTCTTGAAGTTTTTTATAAGCTCTATCTTCCTCCGCAGTTCTGGGAGTTGATTCATATTGCTTGAATCCGTTATCAATTTGTCCCCAAGCATTCTTAATCCGAGTTAGTTCGGCTTGTCGTTCTTGTGGTGTCAATCCGACAACTAATAAAGCCCGTTCTGAGGATTCTATTTGAGTTTGTCCTTCGTTAACCTTCCATAATCCCAGTAGGCTTGGTAAACTGTTGTTACTTAATGTATCAATGTGACTACTCAAACGAAATGTTCCACCAAAACCAACAAGTGCAACGAAAAACACTAATGCCCCCATTAACATGAAAGCTGACATAATTCGACCTTGTAAGGATGGGTCTTTAAATACGCTATTTACCATAATTATTTTCCTTGGTTTTTAGATAATTAAAATAGAATTTATCAAGTTAGTTTTAACTTTTGAATTCGCTGCTGAATAATTGATGCACCAACTAAATCGCCACGATGTTCTTTCAAAAGTGCAAGATGCATTAGTGTTTCATAATCATTGGGATTTAAGTACAGAGCTTTGCGAAAACATTCTTCAGCCTCCACATAATTTGCTTTTGTTTGGTAGAGTGTACCTAGTAAAGTATATGCTTTAGCATTTGTTGAATCCTGCTTTAAATGCTCTTTACAATGATTAATAGCTGATTCTATATATCCAGCATCAGCTAATTTTTGAGCCTGTTCGAGATTTATATTAGAGTTGATTGTTCCAGCCATTATGGGTATTTTTGATAAAGGTTTATTTATTGGTTTGTAGATATTTTTAGTTGATGTTTGAGACTCATTTCTTAAATTCGTTGATATTGAAGTTTTCACCGATGATGGTTGAGCTTCTTTGACTTTTTGGTAAACAAAAGTAGAAGGCTGACGAATTGATGTAAACAAATTACTAGGGGTCTTTCCAGTTTCAGCAGATCCGACAAAAAGTAATCCATCTGGTGGCAACAACTGGTGCAATATTTTAAATATTTGGGTACAAGCAGATGGTTCCAAATAAATTAATAAATTCCGACAAAAAATTAAATCATATTTACTTTTGATATGAGGAAAGTTTAAAATATTACCCTGTCGAAAATTGACACTAACTCGCACAGCAGGAGAAACTTCATATCCCTCAGCTATTTGCTGAAAATAGCGATTCCTGTCAACAAAATCCTCACCCCGAAACGAGTTTTTACCATAGATACCCCGCTTCGCTTTGGTAATTACTTGTTGACTAATATCAATAGCATCAATATGAAATCGAGAAGTAGTTAATCCTGCTTCCATCAATGCGATCGCAATTGAGTAAGGTTCCTCTCCTGTGGAACAGGGTACGCTCAATACGCGCAACATAGCACTACTAGGTTTGACTAACCACTCAGTCCGAACATAATTTATGAGAAAATCAAAAGGTTTGCGATCGCGGAAAAAATAGGTTTCAGGTACAACTATTTGTTCAACCAATTCGGCCAACTCTTCTGAGGAAGTTTGTAAAAGCTGGAAATAGGCTTTCAAATCAGCTAAATTGGCTGCACAACGACGATTTTCTACAACTTTGGCAATTTTAGTTGAGCCAATAATCTTAAAATCTACACCAATTTTTTGGCTTAATAGCGTTTCAATGGCTTTGAGGGACATTTACTATATTTCCTTTAATTGCCAATAAGTCTATTTCTATAAAATTATTAAATAAAAGTTCTAAATCGATATTTTGAATCATCCCTTTTTCATCCATAATCATATCTCCTAAATAACGAGCATCATTTGTCTTGATTCCAGATTTTAAAAAGTCATTGGCTGATTTATTGACTGTTTTAATCACTTTTTCTGCCATCAAACCCATATATTGCAATGTGTTATCTCCGCCAGAATAACTCACAATCATGACACGGGTACTTAGATTTGCTTGGCTGGGTTTATCTCGAATTAAATGGCAAAGGTCAATTACAGGAACAATTACACCGCGATAATTAAAGACACCAGCAACATAACTTGGTACGTGGTGAACCTCTCGATAGGAAACTCTGGGAATTACCTCAATAACACGAGAACTTTCAATTGCATATAAATTATTTCCAATATGGAAAAGAAGCATTAACATAAGGATAAAAAATATATTAAGTAGCTAGGCGTAATTAAATATAACTGGTAAGGGCTGTCATTATTCATTGGTAAGGGGTTCAAGGCAATTTACCTCCGACTTACTTATCTTTTATCTTGAATTTTTATTTGTTCTAAATCCTCAAATTTAAAAAACCTGATTAACTCTTCCAAAGAAGTATCTTCATCTACGGGAGTAGTTGTTTCAATTTCTTGAATTATTTCTGGGTTTAAATAGGAAAAAATCTCTTTGGTGAGAGTTGGAATTACTGCTTGGGGAAAGCTACTAATTTCTTGAGGATAGCGTTGTAAACGTGACTTAGCAAAATTTACTTGAAAGCGAGCGCGTTTGAGTAATCTTTGGCGGATATTTTCGGAAATTTCTGAGTTTTCTGTAGCAGAATTTTTATCTAATGTATGATTTAATTTATCTAAAATAATCGGAATAACATCGGGATTCTCTTCTAAAAAAATTAAAGTTCCTTCCCGATTATAAATATCAATACCATCGATTCCTAATGAGTTAATATCTACCAAAGCAATGATCCGAGTCACAAGTGATAAATCCTTGTTTTTGTCGTAAATGTCAGGTTGGTAAATACTGCGATCGCATGGGTCATAAACACAAACTGTAGCTTGGATAGTTTCTCGAATAATAGATATATCTGCATCTTGAAACAGCAGAGAATCATCAAAAGAATTCTTTTTTAGCTGCTGATTTAAGGCTTGAAGATAATTTGATAATTTTTCCCAAGTCAAATTTTCACTCTCCCCAGATGAGCGCTGTCTGGAAGTATGAGGTTGATGTTGAGGTATAAAAACCTGTACCATGTCGTGAGCTACAGCACAAAGCTCAAGTAACAAATGCATCCTTTCGAGATCATCAGCCTTTTGACCATCGGGTGTTTGCCAATAGGGAGCAACTACTCGAAAAATAGCCTTAGCTCGACGTAGCACATGACTTATATGCTCATGATTGTGATAGTAAAGTTGATTCTGGGTAATCTCACGATCGAACTCTTCAAGTACAAAGCTTTTTACCTGATCGACAACCTCAGCAAAACTCTGGGGAAACCAAACCTCATTTTCTACGTTTTCTCCTGTACTTTCAATATCTAGCTGTTTATGTCTACCCAATCTCCCCCTCCGTTCGCTTTCATGCACACTTCGTCAAATTAACATCACAAAACTAACATTTACGTATCAGTACTACTTCAGTAAATTTACTGCGAATAGGAAACTTATAAATGTTTGTCTGTTTGTTATTTATTCTCTGTGAGTCGAGTAAACTTTTTGGTAATAATCAAAATTGAATCTCAAAAAATTTCCCTCGCTCCTAATGCCTTCAGGCTAGCTTTTTGTGCCGAGGAACGCAAATCAGTTGAAAACCAAACAACGGAATTCACCTGATGAGTATGACTAGATAAGGGACTTCCAAGAAATAAATTATTCCATCTTGTGGGGCGGGCAAGATGCCCGCCACATAAACTGGGCGGACAAGATGTCCACCCCACAATAAATACTGGGATATTTTTTTATTTGGAAGTCCCTAAGTCTCAGTTCTGATAACAGCGTAAGCGTTGCAGTAATTGTTCGCGTTCTGGTGATGGTGTGACATTCTCAGCAATGGCGATCGCAGTTTTATTGTCTCCTGTACGCACTAGATTTAAAGCAATCCGCCCCCAAAAACGGGAACGTTCTGCAATCGGTGGCAAAGAAGACTCTGGCCCATTACGGAGGGTTTGTATGGAAATATTGAGGAGCGATCGCGCTTTTGTAAAATTACCTTGAGTCAGATTCAGTTCCACAACTCGTAAAGCAAAGTCCAACTTTTCGCTAGGATTTCTCCCAGCGTAACCAATGAAACGGGATGCTTCCTCTGGCTGACGATTGGCGATCGCTTGATTACCTGCTAAGGTAGCAAAATCTACTTGCTGAAGTAACTTTAATTTTTCTGCCAGTGTAAAATAAGCCGATCGCGTTGCGTCAAATTCTGCACTGATTGATAGCAATAATTGTGCTTGTTGTGGCAATGCTTTTTCTGTTTGTATCAGCGTGACAATTCGATTCAATAGCTTATCAGCTGGACGATTGGTGGAAATCAAAGCATTGGCGATCGCAGCATGAGTTGTGATAGCGGTAGGTAAAGCAGAAATGCTATTAGCTATTACTTGGCTACGAGTGAATAATTGATCGGCAACAGCAACATTACCACGGCGATGGAAAGCTTGAGCAAACCGCAGCAATCGCCGCACATCGGTTTTTTCCCCAGCAATTCTAGCTTCTGCATCCTGGGTTTGTCCGGCTTCAAGGGCGGCTATGGCAATATTATCCAGCCAGCGATCGCTTTCATCGAAATAGCCTGCATCTATCTGTACGATCATCGGACGTGGTACCATTTGCCGCGCAGTTGTAAACTGCTTATTGGCAATCAAATCTTTCAGGACAATTCCCAAGACATTCACCGCACGCAGTTCAGCAATCAAGGCTTTGAGTTCTGGCTGATAGCCGCGAGTTGTAGATAAATTTGCCATCTCGCCATACCATTCATTATCAAAGCGTCCACCAAACTGATCGGCTATTTTAGCGGCTTTAGCATCAGCAACTAAACGGGCGATCGCAGATTCGCGGATTTCTGGCTGGTTAAATTTGCGACTTTCTGCGGCGATTGTCAACCAACTTCTAGCCCGGAAAGAATTAGGGCGTTTCATTAGGGAAACAATTTGCTGCGATCGCCCTAAATCTCCACTGGGGGCATAGTGTAGCACCAAATTCATTAATTTAATTTCCCGTTGTTCCACATCTTTAATTGCTAGTGCTGCTTTGAGCAATGGATCTAGTAATTTCTTTGCTTTTACTGGGTCTCTAGCTTTAAAGTAGGTAGCAGCAATCTGAGTGACGGTAATATCAGGATCGTAATCTTGAGGAGAAAGTTGCTTTAGCACCTCTAAAGCTTTTGTGGGTTGGTTAATTTGGAGATATAAATTAACCAGTTTTGACAAATATTCACGTCTTGCATAGATATCTTTCAGATTTTTGATAGTTTGCTCAAATCCATAGTTGAGGGAAGATGCAGCTTCCGCCGGTTGGTCGAGAGCAATCCACCCTTCTGCAAGGCGAATGTGCGCCGCAACTAAATCTTTAGGAGTATTGCGAATTCCTGATACCGACTCAGACGCAAGCTGTAGCGTTTGTTTTCCTATGGTGAAGTGGCCAATTTTTCCATAGGCGATCGCAGATTCCGTCAAGATATGAGTTTTGCCTAAACTATACCCACTCGGTAAAGGTTTAGCTAAGACCACAATTTGATCGAGAATAGTAGCAAGTTTTGGATTATCCCTATCTGTCAGTGATTGTATTTGAGTAGTAATTGTCTTGATGGCAAAATCTAATGTCTGGATTGTAAAAGTTGTATCTCCTCGGCGTTGAGCGTTTTTTAGCTCTCTGGTAATTGCGGGGAGTCTATCAGTTAAAGACATTCCAGAAATTTCGCTCCAGCGTCGGGTACTTTCACCAGTTAGCTCTACACGGCAAGCTTTAGAAATTGTTATCCTAGCATCTGCCGCATAAATGGGAACAGAGTAAATTAGTTGAGAAGCAATAATCAAAGCAAGCGATAGCTTCGCTCGCCACAGGCATCGTGTTAGCATCATAAGCTGATTTTGTATATTCGTATTCAGTTAAATTCGGGCGGTTTTAATTACTAAAAGCCTTGTAGCTATATTGATTTATACTCAGCACTCAGCTATCTCTTGCGAAGAATCTTTCCACTGAGATTCACAGTGTAATTCAGTGATTTCTGAAAATTTGTCACCGTGACATTCCAACCGTCAAGGCGCTGCGTTGGTATGCAAGGTTCATTGGGTGCAGCCGTGGAACTGCGGAAACAATAGAATCTTGGTGCAACTTGGGAAATGCTAAGATTAGCAATGGGTTGTTTCAAGTCTGATTGGGCGGCGTTGAATACTGTGCGAGCGATCGCAGTTGGTAAGTCATCAGTACGGGTGGGAAGTCCGGCGATCGCTTCGGTGCGAAGATAAACTTTATAACTGCTAATCCGGTATATTTGCCGTGCTTGGGGCTTTCCCGCCACCGTTACCCGATAGCCCCGGATTGTTTGTTGAGCGCAGGATTCGGCTAAATTACCCAATCCTAAACAGCTATCAGTAAAGGTTTGAGGCTCGATTTTCGTAATCAGCACAACTGAGGGTAAGATTTGCAAGTGTTTGCTGGCAATACTCTTGATTTCATTACCCACCGGAATCGGTAAACCGCGTTCAATCACAGGATTATTACGTGCAATCAATTGTAAATCATCGGCTGTTTCACCTCGAAATACCCAACTTTGGCGTTGGTGGGGAATGGTAATTTTCCAGCCTCGGCGAAGAATGGGATCGCAAGCAGCAGGGGCAGAAATATTTTCACAACCGCTTGCCCAAGTTGTCTTTGCAGATGAAATATTAGTTAATGCGGGTTCTCCAGGATAGCCCCACTCTTTCGCCTGTTGAATCGCTGCTGTTATCATTGCCGTTGGTGGAACTTCTTGAGCAGGTTTTCCCAGAGAATGGATGTTTTGCCCGTTCCTTTGCATCAAGACTCTAAAGTTACCATTATCAGTGGTGAAATAAACCAAATTTTGACGTTGATCGGCGATCGCAATTTTCCAGTAAGGTACAGGATTGTACATCCAGGTATCGCCCTTAGCAATTCGAGCAACTTGAACGACTTTTGCAGTATTATCAACTTTCTCTTTGGCGATCGCATTTTGAAGCACTTGTTGAGCGATCGTCTTTGCTTGTGGTGTAGTCAAAATTTGCGGATTAGCAACGCTACATTGTAAAGTAACTAGCGAACTAGAAACCAGCAGACATCCGATAATAGTTGATTTTACTAAGAATTGGTGGGAAAAGTGTTGCAGCATAGAATATTGATTAAGAAATATCAGTAAATATTGCAGTCTCAACTTAGCTAATGAATACTCAGACTCAGAATTGAGTTACAGATTTGGAAACAAAATACATATTTCAGATGTAGGTTGGGTTGAGGAACGAAACCCAACACCCCAAAGCCTTGTATATGTTGGGTTTCACTGCGTTCTACCCAACCTACGCATCTGAATAAATATTTCAGTAGTTGCAGTCATATTTGTATGATGCTTGACGCTTGCTGTCATTGTCAGCCGGAGGAAATCTGGTTGTTTGAGGCGGTAAATTCCGGTTTTTTCCGGAAAAACCCCGCTAACTATTCTCCATCACTAAGTGATAACGGTTTGTTCTGGTTGTTTGGGTATTAGGGAGAATTATTGAGAAATCCTATGTTAGAAGATAAACATCGCTTTCTAATGTAGGGTTATGAGCTTAGACGCTGGATTTCAATGGAATGCTGCTCAACAACTCGTCGATGAGTTGATGGTACAGACTACGCAAAAGCATCTGAGTGATGTGGAAATCCAAGTTTTGCAGGGTGCATGGGAAGGTAAAACCTATGAAGCGATCGCGGCTGAGTCTTATCTTACCGTGAAGTATGTTAGTGAAGTCGGCGGGCGATTGTGGCAATTGCTTTCAGAAGCACTCCAAGAAGAGGTGAAAAAAACCAATTTTCGCCAAGCCCTTCAGCGACGATGGCAAACCCATCAGCCCCAATCTTACCAGGGAATTAAGCATCAACCATCTCAGTGGGAATTTTGCTGTGCAGAGATTGATAAACCAGGGGCATTACTTCGTATTAAAGCACCGATTCAGTTTGGTAAAACCACACTTATGGCGCAAGTTCTCAAGTATGCTCAAAAACAAGGGTATCGAGCGATCGCTATCAATTTGCGGGATGCGGTTGCTGATGATTTTGACAGTTTAGATAGTTTCTTACAGTGGTTTATTGCCAGTGTCACCTATGCGCTGAATTTAACAGTGGATATGGAAACTCATTGGCGAAAAAGTTTAGGCAATAGCAAAATCAAGTCTAGAACTTATTTACAAAAATATCTCTTAACTGATGATATCCCTTTAGTCATTGCCTTAGATGAAGTGGATCGTCTATTTGCTCATCAATTAATTGCTGGTGAATTTCTCGGAATGCTGAGAACTTGGCATGAAGATGCTAAAACCAAATTGCTTTGGACTCAGTTACGTTTGATAGTTCTACACACTGAAGTTTACACCCAAATTGACATTAACCAATCGCCATTTAACGCAGGTACAGAAATTCAGCTTACAGAACTAAATTCTACAGAAATCCTCACTTTACTAAATCAGTATCAATTGCACTGGAGTCAGCAAGAGATAAAAAAATTAACTGCAATTGTTGGCGGACATCCTTACCTTGTTACCTTGACTTTACAATTTCTGGCTCAAAACCCAACCTCCCTTGAGCAATTGCTCAATACCGCAGCAACTCCCAATAGTATCTACCGCAGCCATCTAGAAAGACAATGGCATAAGCTACAAACTCATTCTCATTTACTTGCACCATTAAAAGCGATCGCCTCAGCTGATGCTGCTATTTCCATTCAACCGCACTTCTATCTCGATGATGTAGTGAAACTCTATGACTTGGGATTAATCCAGCTACAGCAACACCAAGTATCTATACGCTACGAACTTTACCGTCAATATTTTCGTGAACGTTTGGGAATTCAAACATGAACAATTACAACCATTATCAAGTCGGTGGTAGTTTACGAGAAGGTACTGAAATTTACGTTCATCGTCAAGCCGATAGTGATTTATATACAGGACTAAAAGCGGGAATATTTTGCTATGTTCTCAACTCTAGACAGATGGGTAAATCAAGTTTACGAGTGCGTACCATGTCGCGCTTACAGTCAGAAGGATTTGTTTGTATTGCCTTTGAAATGCGTGAACTCTGCGTTTATCAAGTGAGTGCAGATGAATTTTATGGTGGATTTGTCAGCCATTTCGCTAGTGAACTCAACATTGAAATTGATTTAGAATCTTGGTGGTCTCAAAATGCTTTGCTACATCCATTTTTACGGCTGAGTAAATTTGTGGAAGAAGTTTTATTAGCAAACATATCTCAGCAAATTATCGTTTTTGTAGATGAAATTGACAGTATTCTCAATCTAGAATTTAAGGATGATTTTTTTGCTTTTGTAAGAGCCTGCTACAACAAACGCGCTGATAAACCCCAATTTCAGCGATTAACCTTTGCCCTATTTGGTGTGGCGACACCCACTGATTTAATCGCCGATAATAAATTTACACCACTAAATGTAGATAGTCGCGCCATCGAACTTACAGGTTTTCAATTGTCTGAAGCCAAACCCCTGGAACAAGGCTTAATTGAGGTGGCTGCAAATCCTACCAAGGTGATGGCAGAAATTTTAGCTTGGACTGGTGGACAACCATTTTTAACTCAATGGTTATGTCAACTAATTAATACATCAAATACTTTTATTGCATCGGGATGGGAAAATTCAGCAGTAGAAGCGATTGTGCGATCGCAAATGATCGAACATTGGTTAGCAAATGATCGACAGCAGCATTTTCAAACAATTCGCGATCGCATTCTCCACAATAAATCTTTGGCTTGTTGGTCATTAGGACTTTATCAGCAATTGCTCAATCAAGGGGAACTTTCGGCTGAAGATAGCTGGGAGTTGATGCAGTTGTGTCTTTCTGGTTTGGTTGTCAAACGTCAAGGCAAATTGAGTATCTATAACCGCATCTACGCCACCGTCTTTGATTATACCTGGACAGAACAAGCTTTGCGTGCTATCCGTCCCTATGGTGCAGAAATCGCCGCTTGGGAAATTTCTCAAGATGCTAAATATTTACTGCAAAATGAAGCATTACAGTGGGCGTTGGTTTGGGCAAAAGGATTGAGTTTGAGTCATAGTGATTATCAATTTTTGTCTGCTAGTCAAGCCCAAGAACTAGCGATCGCCCAATCCAAAACCCAAACAGCGATACAACAAGAAACTCAAGCAATTCAGCGATTAAAAACCGTACAACATCAAACCAAAAAACGATTGCGAATTGGGGCGATCGCGCTTTCTGCGGCTGTAATTAGCACCATCGGCACGTTTTTCTATTTCCAGCAATCAGAGCAGCAACTCAAAACTAATGCAGATATCTTAAATTTAGAACGAGAAGGAAGCCGAATTTTGCAAGTGCGTGCAGATGGGAACCAACTGAAGGATTTGCTAGGGGCGATGAAATCAGCGCAAAGACTCAAACAATTGACCAAACAGCATTCTTTTAAACATTTACCCACCCACACGCCTTTATTTGCCCTACAAACTGTTCTTGCCACGATTAATGAGCAGAATCGTTGGCATCTAGATAGTCCGGCGGTAGCGATCGCTTTTAGCCGTGATGGACAACAGTTAGCAACTGGAGGAGAAGACGGGGCGATAACTCTTTGGACAATACAGGGAAAGAAAATTCAGACAATCAAAACTCACAAAACTAAAACTCTCCAAGGCTTCCCGATTTCCATTACTTCTTTGAGTTTTAGTCCTGATGGTCAGTATATTTTATCTGCTGACTCCGACTATGAAATCCAGGTTTGGCATCTCAAAACAGGTACTCTTGTCAATAAGCTAAAACTCGATCATGAAAATCTTACCAATGTCCGGTTCACAAATGATAACAATATTGTAGTAGTCAACGCCTTTGGCAAAGTTGCAGTCTTGAATTTGCAATGGAAATTACTTTATACAAGGCAAATTGCTCCACCTCAACAGGGTATTAACCTTACCATTAGTTTAGAAGGCGATGCGATTGTGTTTATCAATGCCCAAGGAAAACCGGAAGTTAGAGACATTAAAACTGGTGCGTTAATCAAAACCTATCCTAACATCAACCATAATTTAGGCAATAACCTTTGGCACAATTTCCGCACCAAAGATGGCGCTTACATTTCCGCAAATCTCAACAGCCTCAAATTATGGCATCCAGACGGAACTTTACAAGCAGAAATCAAAACTCATCAACTGCTAGTTTCTGGTTTTAGTTCTAGCTTTGATGGTTCTGTCATCGCCACAAGTCATCCAGATGGGATGCTGAAACTCTGGAAAATCCATCCTCAAAAAATCTCGACTCCATTGACACCACAAATACAAACTCCCCGTGTGGTTGTGGGAAATCAGCAACGCATCAACCGCATACAACTACCGGGTGAGAAACTAAAAATTGCCGGGGCAAAATCTGATGCCCAAAATAGAATTATGGATGCGACTCTGAGTCCTGATGGACAGACAATTGCTGCCACAAAATTCAATGGAGAAATGACGTTATATAAGGCAGATGGCAGCGAAATCACAACAATACAAACTAATCTACCAGAAAGTATTATTAAATTTAGTCCCGATGGTTCGCGTTTAGTTTTGTTATCTATTCGTCAGCAAAAAATACAATTCAGGTTAGCGAATGGGGATCTAATTCAAGAAATGGATGCGGCTCATTATAAGCCAGGAATCGAATTTAGTTCTGATGGCAAAGAGTTGGCAATTTCTGGTAATCAACCCGATAAAATCCAACTTTGGAGTAGGGAAGGTAAATTTTTAAAGACTATCAAAGATGCCGATTCGCTCTACTTTAGCCCCAACAATCAAACCTATATAACAGTAACTTCTAGCAATAACCCCATACCCACCCTGCGCCTGTGGAGAAGAGACGGAAAACTGCTCAAAACCTTATCAGGACAACCCCATGAACTCACAGCAATGGGATTTTCCCCCAGTGGGCAATTTATGGTTGGCGATCGCTTTGGTAAACTAGTAATTTGGTCGGCTGAGGGTAATCTCATCCAAACCCTCAATCATGGCGCAGCGATTATTGATATCGCTCACCGTAACGACGGAAAGCAGTTGGCGACGGTGGGAATTGATCAAAATATCAAAGTTTGGCGTTCTGATGGTACGCTCATTCACACACTTGAAACTAATCAAATTGGTCGCTTTGAATTTAGCCCAAACGGGCAATTGTTGATTGCCAAGACTATCGATAGCACAATCCATATCTGGCAAGCCGACGGTACACCCATCACTCGCATCCCTATGGGTGGGGCATTTAATTCATTCCTCAATTTTACCCCAGATGGCAACCGTTTGATTTCTAGTAGTGGGTCAATGCTCTATTCTTGGAACTTGAATCTTGACGATCTCCTCACCCAAGGTTGCAATTGGCTGGGCGACTATTTCCAGAACCATCCCCAACAGTTGCTGCAACTCCCATCTTGTCGTAACCAATAGCTGAAAAGTACAGGCTTTCAAGCTATGCAAAATAGCAACCTTTATTTTTTCATAGGACTTACGCAAAAGTCACGTAATTACGTCATTACGAGCGCAGCGACGTAATCGCCTGAGATTCTGGGATTGCTTCCCTACACTTCGTTCCAGTCGCAATGACAAATTTTGCTTGCGTAAGTCCTGTTTCAGCATCTGTAATGGATCACCAAAAATTAAGGGTTGTAGCTTCTGAAATTGTTGAACTTTATTATTTTGAACTCTGTTATGGCCTAGGGCGCACTGTAGTAATTTGGATTTGACTGGTAATCCAGTCATCATAGAATTCTTCTTTCTCTGGTACGGCTCTCAAATCACGAGATTGGACGCGCTTCATTAAACGGTTTAAGGTTCCACGTCCTCGTCCTACTGCTCTTTCCGGGAAGAAAGGCAAATCTAGTTCATTTTGTCTGAGTAAGGTAGCATCAAACTCAGCAGTGCTAACAATCAGCTTGAGAATATCTTGGCTTTGAGTGATTCCCTGCTGCCAAAGTTTTTCTCGCACAGTAGGATAGATGTTTGCACCTCCTAATGCCCAAGCTTCTTCTCCTGGTTTGAGCCAAACACCTCCAGTTTCTAATAATTCTGGAATCACTGCATAGCTATCTGTTAAATCTAGGAGGGCACAAAACAGTTCTTGATTGCTAGTATTTTTGAGTTTGAGTTTAAAAGCGGGGCCTTTCCATCTACCATTTTGCAGTTGATAATGCAAGTTAATTTGAGGAGCTTTCAGTTCTTGCCCTTCTTGATAAATTACTATTTGCACTGCATCGGAGGGAATACTACTGGTAGCGGGGCTGGAGAGTTCAGCAATGTTTGTCCAACGGGTAATATGCTGTAATCGCTCAATTGCTTGCAAGGCATTTTTTTCTGTATAACCCTGAATTGGTGCAACCAATGGGCGATCGTCGGCTGGGCGAGTAATTGCATATTGTCCATTACGCGCCAGTAACTTAAATTCCGCCTCTTCCGGAGTTGCAACTTCCCTCAAATAGAGCCAGGGCTGGTTTCTGGTGCTAATTGTCAGTAAGGCGGTGCGGGCTAATTCTACTCCTGCTGGCTCACCAGTAATCACAACTCCTTTAGGTGGTAAAGGTAGACTAGCGATCGCAGCTTTAAAAGTCATCTCTGGTTCTAAAGCTGCAATACCGCTAATCTGCACTAGACTCAGATGTGGCATAACTGCGATCACTTTAGCTTCACCTATAGCTGCGGACAATTTCTCCATCTGTTCGGGGGAACTGTCAAAGGGGAATAATGCCAGTAAAGTTGTTTCATTCCCAGAGGGTTGGGGAATTCCATGAACCGTACCCCCATCAACTACCCACTGATACTCTTTGTGATAACTGACAGTTAGGTAGGGTTGATGTTGAGCGATCGCTCCTCCTAAAAAGGGTTGTTCTATATCATCTAATTCTGTGGCTTCTAATTGCGGAGATTGCGCTAAAACTTTACTCTGAACTAAAGCATGGGTACGTTTGAATAAATCTCTATAAGTTAAACTGCCATTGGCTTTTTTCAAAGTATCTACTAGGAAGTAAGAAAATGCTCCCCGGCGTTGCCCATTGATAGTATATTCTTTCGCTGTTTCGCGATCGCGACAAGCTGCTAGAAAAATATGTTTTGCTCGTGGTAAATTCCAACCTGTGGTTTTTTTTAGCAGACTGCGTTCAGTTAATAGTTGTTCAGCTTCTAAATGAGACACAATGTAGCTTTCTAATGGACGTTTTCTGCGATCAATAGGAGCTTTCCGCACTGCAGTATCTGCTTCAATATCACCACGCGTGCCCGAACTGGAGTGGCAGCAGTCCATAATAATCGTAATGTGAGGATTTTTCTGGGCAATCTCTGCAATCAGCTTTGCTATTTCCTTATCTGCCAAACCCCATCCCCCCGGACTCATACTGTCGTAACAAACCAGTGTTTCATTGAGTCTGTCTGGCTCTATAGTCCAATACTCTTGCGGGGCTTCTTCTTGAGAACCATGTCCTGCATAATAAAAAAACGCTACATCTTCGCTTTCCGCTTGACACAAATGTTGGCGAAAACCATTAATGATCGCCTCCCGAGTCGCATCTTTATTTAAAAGTGTACGTAAATGAAGCTGATATCCATCGCTATCTACCCGTCCTTCTAAATACTCTTTGATTGCAGTTACATCGTTTACACAACCCTGCAATGGAGAAACAGGACGTACATATTCATCAATTCCAACCAGCAAAGCATATAAATTACGCGTCATAGTCTTTTGTTGACGTTCTAGTTCAATTAGTTAAATTTGTCTAATTTCTGTTTTGATTTACTCTGCTCAAATCTGGCTAGCTCATAGTTAGCCCACACAAACTATGAGTAGTAGCTCCATACGTCTTAACTCGTATGCAACACAATTTATATAGCTACTATTTTCCTAGAGATGATGCTCGTACAAATTTACAGAACAGCATTTAAGAGTATATTAACAGCATTAGCAAATTTACGATAGTAATTTACTATAAGAAAATTTAATTTATATAATTGCTATTCCCGAGTTACTGCACATAGAATAATCGATTGTATTACACCAGCACTGCTTAAGGTTGCAATAGCAGTATTAGCAAATCAAAATCATAAGTAAAACTTTGCCTGTTCCCGTCAGTAATATATTTATGGGGGTGAAGTTGCAAGTATTTATATTCCCAAAGCTGGGAATTGATGCCATTGTTGGATATGAGATTATGGCGTAGTTGAGGGACAAAATTACTGCTATGACTAGCTATAAATCCCAAATTATTAATGATAATCATTATATAATTGGCATAAATTTTATTATTTGGCACGGCGATCATGAATGGCTAATGAGGCTAAAACCTTATTTAATCAAGGCTTTTGGACTGCGATCGCATCTGTAATTTTGAGTCAGTTCACATAATTTTGTAGAGTAACTCCCTCCTATACACAGAGATAGTTTGTCTTTTTTATGCATAGAATACAGCTACCATACTCTAGATATTGTACAGCAAATGACTTCAAATCATGCTTTTGTTACGCAACAACAAAAATATTTTTATCATATTAATCTTATTTTCTATGACTTATGGGTTTTTGTATGAGAATTTATATGAGATTAATATGAGATTACTCAGTAGGATAATTGTTAAAATCAAAAGTAAGTGCGAATTATTGATTTGAAAAATCATTCAAGACTTTTCTTAACAAGGCTTGAATAATTTACTAATTGAATATTTGGAGGATTTAGAAAATTAACATGACAATCAACTATCAAATTATAATTACGAATGATTTGAAGCTTTAATAGCTCAAGATACAATAATCCCCAAGCAGATGTTTTTCCCTTTTATGGGGTTAGAGCAATCGCTTAAGCTGTTCCACATTTAACTTGTATAGATTGGGCGGGCGTTGTACAAATACCTCGCGCCCTCATCCCCTAACCCCTTCTCCCCGAGGAGAAGGGGAACTAAATCTCTTGCACCCACAGGGAGAGGGGCTGGGGGTGAGGGCTAAACCTAGCAACCAAGAGGGTTTCACGTTAAGTTGACACCACTGGCAAGATGCCCAACGCCACTTGCTACAACGCGGGGAACCCGCGCAACACAGTGGCTCCCCCACAAGAAATATACAATTTCAGATTATGCAAACTAGATTTGGTTTCAATACTTGTCGGTTAAGGGCAAAAGGGGAAGGAGAAAAGGGGCAAGAAAAAACCTTTAACCCTTACCCTTTCACCTTTTCCCCAAACCCAATTCCGAGTTGAAAATCCTTAACCGAGCAGTATTGGATTTGGTTTAGCTTAAATGGAGGAGAAAATAGAGGTAAACATAATCTCTTTTTGTCTATGTATTCTTTAAAACTGAGTGGTGTGGCTTTGAAAAACTCCTTGGTAATGAATTGACGATCGCTTGCAGATATATTAAACCTAGTAGTCTGCCAACCCAAAAATGTTAGGTGGAGGTTGGGGAAAGGTTAAAGGGAAAAGGGTAAGGGACAAAAACCTTTCACCTTTCCCCTTTCCCCTTTACCCCGCCAAGGCAACTTGGCGTACTACTAGGTTAAATTCACCAAATTTAACAAATCGTGCCAATTAGCACCTAGCCATGCAGTAATTTTAGTGATATGGGGCTGAAGTCTTCCTATTGTAGATGCAAACCCTTCGGCTTTTTTGGCGTATTTCAAAGCTCGGTTTAATGCATCACCTACCTCATCTTTATCTGGCTGTGGCTTATTTAGCTCCTCTTGGGCATCTTCAAAGGCATTATCAATTTTACGACGGTCTGAGGTTTCTAATTTCGCTATAATCTCACGTAAGGCGTTGATTTCTGCCTCTATGTTGACAGTTGCAGGTGCGGGTAAACTGACTTGTTGAAAATTGATGTTTGCAGTGTTGCTATCTCCTGTTTGAATTGCGCTACCAGTGGCATTACCCCCAATCGAAATTGAAAGGTTTTGCCCGCCTTTGTTGTCATGATTCATACTATTAGAGTCATCAAATTTCGCTGGATTTGTTAGTTTTTCAATCTGATAACGCCGTCGCCGAATTTTTATTTCTGGGGTTGCGTATTCGGGAATTCCCTGCAAGTCAATGGAGGTACAACCCATTTGAAAACAATCTTCATAATTCATTCCAGCCCCGAAAGCAGTATAAAATCCGATGCTAAATTTAATTGCTGCTTGATCCCCAATCGCTTGATTCATCCCCACCACGCAATCAATATGTTGGTGAATTGCTGTGGCTTGTTCCTCGCTGTAGCAGGCGTTGAGTAACACACATTCAACTTTTTGCTGAAACAAATCAAATAGCTTTGCCAGGGCTTGAGTACTGACAAGTTGCGCGTTGCCAAAATTATCTTCCAAGGCTAATCCATCAGTACCAGAACCATGTCCGGAGAAGTGAACAATTGTTGGTTGATGGTGAGACAGGAAGCGGGTTAAATCATCTACTCTTACCGCAGATTCTGTGATGATTTGAAATTCGTCTCTGTGGGGAGATATGGCAAGTGTGTTTTTGATTTCCCGCACTTCTTCATCTAGGCGCAGATTTGCTGTGTTTTTAGGGTTAGCGGAGAGGATGAGGATTTTTTTCACGGTGTTATTTGATATGGTTTTTTAATATGTGCTCGAAATTTTAATACAGATTAAATATATATTTTCCGAAATTTTGTAAAATATACGTCTCAGTACACGGTATCTACAATCTTTCTGTGTATCAGTAAAAAAACAAGAAAATATACATTTATTACTTAAGCAAATTAATATTAGCTATTGCTTTGAGGTTATTACAGCCATTCTTTGGCACTAAAAAGAAACATGTATATTTAATTTTTGATTACTACTTAGATTCCATTTAATTTTGGAAAAAACTCAATGAGCGTGATTGCATTTACGAAACAATGGACATTATAGCCGATGAGCTTTTAGATACTTAATGGTAAAATTGTGTTTGTACTACACTCCTAAGCTTTTTCAACAAAAGTTTAATGTGTTTATGCGAAAGTTCTACTCTCCGTGAACAGTTCACAATTTGAATTAATCAGGGGTATTCAAAATGCTCAAGGTCAGCAATTTACCAATTTCGACTACTGAATCCGATATAGACGAACTTTTTTCGCACTATAGAATAATTAAAATACATCGTATAGATATCAAAAATGATGAGAGTATTGCCTATGTGGAGCTAGGTAATGATGAAGAGGAAAAAGATGCTATTGAAAAATTAAATAAAAGAAATTGGCGTGGTAAGGACATATATGTTGGTTCATTCAGAGGGGAACTAGTCGGCGTTGATCAGCCTGAAAACAAGTGAAAATATAGTTAATTTTTACATACATACATAGACAGGAGGAAATTGAGCATATGAATCAACTTACATCAACAATTAAAAAAATTCTATATATAGGAACGCGCTCCCCTGATATCAACATAGACGATGAGGTGAAGGCAATTCAATATATTATGGATGCAGAGAACAGTAAATTTTTTGTAGATAACCGAACTGTTGATTCCACTGGCGACGTTGATCGTGCAATTCAGCGTGCAGGAAATTCGGCTCAAATTATCCATATTTCTGGACACGGCACAGGAGGAGGCAAAATCAAGATTGTAGAAAAAGATCCAAAAATAGCTGAAGAATTAGAACCTCGAACTCTAGCAGAATATATCAAAAATGCTGGAGATGTGGACTGTGTAATTCTCAATTTTTGCTACTCAAAAGAAGCTGCCAATTTCATTGCTAAAAACGCTAAAAATGTTAAACGGGTGATTGGAATAAATGATGATATTGATAGTCCATCCGCAGTTGAATTTTCCACTGCCTTTTACCGAGAATTGTGTGACAAACCTCTCAATTCAAGCGTTGTAGATAAGGCATTTTTAGAGGGGCGGGCTGCTGCTTCCCAAATAAATAGAGATCATAAATACATTAGACTTCCTAAGGTCGTCTCGATATCTTGCTTGGGAGATGTAAATGGTTCCAGATTTTTGAATGGTAGAACAAGAGAGGGAACTGTTGCACTAGCGCCTAGTATAGAAGCGAGATTTTCTGGCACTAGATGGGAAATGGATGAGATTCCTTCTAATGGTGATAGTACTGTTGTAACATTGAAGTGTTTGGGAGATGTAGATGGTTATAGATTCTTGGATGGTAGAACAAGAGAGGGAACTGTTGCACTAGTAATGGATATCGAAGACTGGTTGACTGGCACTAAATGGCAAATACTTCCTTCTAATGGTGATAGTACTGTTGTAACATTGAAGTGTTTGGGAGATGTAGATGGTTATAGATTTTTAGATGGTAGAACAAGAGAGGGAACTGTTGGGCTAATGGAGAAAGCAGACGGGTTGAATGCTCAATGGCGAATTGATGATATTTGATTTGGACATTTTAAGCAACTTCTCAAGCAGTTCTGGGTACCACTGAACACCTGCGTTATCCCTTAATAATCTGACAACTTTGTCATCAATATCGCTCTAAAACTAAGTATAAAACCATGATAAAAGTTTATGGTTTTATACTTGATTTCTGGCAAAACCTCTCGTTGACAAATGGGTTGAAACCTTAAGTTGACAACAATAGTATCTTGCCGATTCCTTCTATTGTCGAGTAAATATTCTATCGCATAAGAATCAACTCTTGATTCAGTAATACTCTTATTTTTGTACATCAATTACATAATTTTTTTAAACTATTTGCTTGAGTCTTCAAATAATCTCTGACTTGGCTGCATCCTTTTTCCAGCAACCCCTTCAAACTAATATCTGATACATCCCATAGTAAAACAAGTTTATCTGCACCAGCAGATGCCAACCATTTGCTATCGCTACTAAAACTCACAGTATGCACCGAACCTGTATGTCCACTCAGAGTTGTAATTAATGTTCCATCTTGTTGCCAAAGATTGATCTTCCCATCGCTACTAGCGGAGGCGATTATTTTTCCATTGGGGCTAAAGCTGGCATCAAGTACCGAACCTGTATGTCCACTCAGAGTTGTAATTAATGTTCCATCCCGTTGCCAAAGCTTTATTGTCTTGTCACCAGCAGTGATGATGGTTTGTCCCTCGGAACTGAAACCAACAGACTGAATTTGACTTGTATGTGCTTTCTCCCATTTTTTAAGTACTTTACCCTCATAACTCCACAATTTTATAGTCTTGTCATCACCGACGGTGGCAATTGTACGTTTGTCAGAACTGAAAGCCACACTCAAGACTCTAGCACTGCTGTTGTCTAAAGTTATAGGTTCTCTACCATCTAAACTCCAAAGCTTCGCGGTTCCATCAGCACTGGCAGAGGCAATTGTATGTCCGTCAGGACTGAAGCTAACGGACATAACCCTATTTTTATGCTCTCCCAGTGTTCTCAGAGCTTGTCCGTCTGCACTCCAAAGCCTTATTGTGCGGTCATCGCCACTAACAATAGTTTTTCCATCTGGACTAAAACTAACAGCATTGACTTTACCTTTATGCTCTGTCAGGGTAGAGAGTAACTTACCATCTCGACTCCAGATTCTTATGGTTCCATCAGAACTTGCACTTGCAATTCGTTTATCATCCCGACTGAACTTTGCGCCAAGCACATTGTCCTGATGTCCAGCCAAAACAGTAAGCCCACTTCGATTTACCTGCCAAAACTTCGTAATATTATCGTTACCGGCAGTTGCAAGCATATTTCCATCTGCTGGACTAAAAGCTATACTGGGAATTGCTCCTTCATGACCTACCCAAGTATCCAGTAATCTGCCATCTCGCGCCCAGAGTCTTATGCTTCCATCCTTACTACCAGAAGCAATTATTTGTGCATCTTTACTGACACTAACGCTCCATACCTCACTCTGTAGCTTTTCAGGAGGTTTAAAAGTCGTTAAAAGCTCACCCTCTTGATTCCAAAGCTTGACTGTTCCATCTAAACTACCAGTGGCAAAAAAGCTACCGTCAGGGCTGAAATCTGCACTCACAACATCGTTAGAATATTTGTTGAGAGTTTTTAGTAGCTTCTTGCCATCTTGGCTCCATAGCTTTACTGTTTTGTCATCACTGACTGTGATCATGCGATCGCCTTTAGGACTAAAACTCACTTGCCTTACCAAGCCCTTATGTTCCTTAAGAGTAGAGAGCAACTGACCGTCCAACCGCCACAGTTTTACGGTTCCATCCTTACCGCCAGTAGCTATCGTCTTTCCATCCCGGCTAAAACTTACGCTCATAACCCGATTCTGGTGAGCTTGAAAAAATCGTATAGAATTACCGTTGTTGTCCCAAAGCCTGACTGTTCCATCCCGACTGCCAGAAGCTATCGTTTTTCTATCAGGACTAAAACGGACACTCATGACCTGTTGTGTATGTCCTTCCAAAGTTTTGAATAGGCTTCCATCCCGTCGCCACAGTTTTACGGTGTTATCATAGCTGGCTGTAGCAAGCAATTTACCATCTGGGCTAAAGCTAACACTCTGAACAAAGTTTGTATGCCCTTGCAAGCGGTTTTGCTCTCTCACCCAGTTCACAGACTGCGCTAAATTTGTCAGAACATCAGCCTGGACTTGTTGGTCGGTGATGCCTCCAGGCAATTGTTGTAAATGCTTCCCTGCTTTTAATACATCAATCAGCGCATCAAAAGAATTTCGATTCGCCGTGAAATTAGCTTTTGAAGATTGGTTCAAAGCCTGAATTTGCCCGATTTCTGCTTGTCTCCATTGATATCCAGCAAAAATAGCAAATCCAGCAAAGAATACTGATGTAATTGAAGTTACTACGATCTGACGCTTTCTAGCTTCTTCCTCTTGTTTTTGTTCCCTATCCCTCAATGCTACACTGGCTTGAATAAACTCTTGCTCGCCTGCGCTAATATCCTCTCGCCGTTGTTTTAGCTTTTCTTCCCCCTCTAGCAACGCTGCACCCCGCAACAATGCCCCTTCATCCCGTTGCGTCTGTTCCCATTGATACATTGCGGAGCGCAAACGGTCTTGCCAAGCCCGGAAGCTGCGGTCTGCATTCATCCATTGCCGAAGTTCACCCCAATTACGGATTAACGCTTCATGGACAACTTCTACTGTCTCTTGGTTAGCAGAATTTTGACTGGTAACTACTAATCGATTATCCGCCAACTGTTTCACCAATCCCCAACTGGCTTCACCCAATTCAGCTTTCGTCGCTAGTCGCCGCGTATCCTCCGTTCCTTCACCCGGACGCACCAACTGGATAAAAATTCGCCGCACCTGTTCTTTTTGAGTGGCGCTCAAATTACCATAATTCTCATCTGCATGACGAGCCAAGGCACCTTTTACCTCACCAATTTCCTCATAAGCTGTATGAGTTAACTGTTTACCCGTTCGCCGCTTCCACAACTCTGTTAATGCAAACTCCAAAAGAGGTAAATTCCCTGGGTTATCTTCCACATCATCCAAAATGCGTTCCACCAGTCCATCTTGAAATGTCACACCCAAATTAGAAGCAGGTTTTTCAATCACCTGTGAAAGTTCCTCACGATTCATCGGCCCCAGCTTGATGTCAGCATTTTGCAACACATCTGCAAGTGGACGATAGGAAAGGAGATTCCCTAAGAAATCCGCCCGCATGGTTCCAACCAGCACAGTATTATTGTCAGGGTCAGATTGAAAGCAAGTTAATAAGGTATCTAGAAAACTATGGCGAATTTTCTGATCTGCACACAAAGTATAAAGTTCTTCAAATTGGTCGGCAATTAACAACACCCGATGATTGGGATAATTCCGTTTAATTTTGGAGAAAACATCTTGCAGAGGAACAGAACCATTGGCAAAGTATTCAGCTAACCGACGAGCTTGAAACATTTGCTCAGTAGCATTTTGATTAGGCTCGTACAGGGGAACCAGTGACTCAGCCAGAGCTTGGAATGGTTCTGAACCAGGACGGAAGTGAGTAAACTTCCAATAACCTTGTTTTTGTAACTTCGGCACTAATCCCGCCAACACCACCGAAGATTTTCCACTTCCCGATGCACCCAACACGGGTATAAACTTCCGGCGTTGAGTCGCCGCAAATAGTTCTTCTACAAATACCTCACGTCCAAAGAAAAACTCCGCATCATCGGGGCCAAAGTGAAACAAACCGCGATAAGGACAGGGAAGACTTTCGTCAGGAGCATCCGTAGAATTAACAGGTAATACTGTTGTATTTTCACGGTAATAGTAATTGGTGATAGTGATAGTAGCAGTATTGCGATCGCCCGTAATAATAGCACTGCTGAGGGCACTCCCTCCCACACTGGCGCTGCGGTCTTCTTCTGTCATGCTCCCTCACTTATCAATTCTGTATGGCTTGTAATGATTTCATCCGTCACGCTTTGACACAGATGTTGGCGACAACCATTAACAACCGCCTGCTGAGTAGCATCTTGATTTAAAAGTGTATGTAAATGGAGCTGATATCCATCAGTATCTACCTGTCCTTCTAAATACTCTGTGATTGCAGTTACATCGTTTACACAACTCTGCAATGGAGAAACAGGACGTACATATTCATCAATTCCAACCAACAAAGTATATAAATTACGCGTCATAGTCTTTTCTTGACGTTCTAGTTCAATTAGTCAAATTTCTCTAATTTCTGTTTTGATTTACTCTACTCAAATCTGGCTAGCTCATATTTAGCCAACACAAAATATGAGTAGTAGCTCCATAGGTTTTAACTCGTATGCAACACAAATTTATATAGCTACTATTTTCCAGATGATACTCGTACAAATTTATAGAACAGCATTTAAAAGTATATTAGCAGCATTAGCAAATTTACGATAGTCATTTACTATAAAAAAATTTAATTTAAATAATTGCTATTTCAGAGTTACTACACCTAAAAGAATCGAGCTGATTACACCAGCACTGCTGAAAACTGCAATAGCAGTAGCAGCAGACCAAAATTATAAGGAAAACTTTGCCTGTTCCCCGTTGGTAATGTATTTATGGGGGTGAAGTTGCAAGTATTTATATTCAAAAATCTGGCAATTGATGCCGTTGCTGGGGCTGAGGTTCTGGCGTAGTTGAGGAACAAAATTACTGATATGACTGGCTACAAATTCAAAATTATCAATGATAATCATTATATAATTGGCACAAATTTTATTAGTTGGCATGGCGATAATGAATGGCAAATGAGGCTAAAACCTTATTTTATCTGGGCTTTTTGGCGGCGATCGCATCTTTTGACTGGGGTTATTCATATAATTTTAAAGACTAATCACATACTCTCAACGGAGAGAGTTTGTCTTTTTTATTTATGTAACAAAGCCCCCCTAGTCTGGATATTGCACAGTAGATTGCTTGAATTCAGGCTTTTATTACGCAACGACAAAAATATTTTTCTCATATTATCTTAATTTTCTCACTTATTTGCTTTTGTATGAGTATTTGCATGAGATTGTTATGAGATTATTCAGCAAGAAAATTGCTAAATTTAAAAGTAAGCTCAAATTCTTTATCTGAAAAATCGTTCAAGACTTTTCTTAACAAGGCTTGAAGAATTTACTAATTGAAGATTGCTTATGGTTTGTGCATTGGGTACTGCTTATACCGCAGGAAATCCACTCGAAGCACTATGAACCACTATATTGATGACGAGCAACCGCAAACACAAAAGCTTACCGTTGCCGCATCTGCAAGTAGTGAGTAGACAACGAAGCAAGTGACGCTCAAAATTACCAAATAATCAAATCTATATTGTGAGGTTAACCATGAATCTACAAGGTTTTGTTGGGGCAAACGAAAAGTACAGTGTTGAGGCGATCGCTCAAGACAGTATGCTAGCTTATGAAATTCGGGAGATACTCATTGAAATTGGTTATCTACAACCTCCATCTGGTGAAGCATCCTTATCAGAAAAAGGTTTTGATGATGCTACCATTGCTGCCTTGTTGAGATTTCAAGCTGAATACTTGCCGGAAACTAGTACAGAACGGCTGTATGGCTTCTTGAGTGCGGAAACTGCATCCAGCCTTCTAAATGCCAAGCCCCATGCTAGAGCAGCAGTTCAACTCAAGAGTTCCAAGAGTAATGGCAAATCCCAAACTGGCGATATGGCTAGTCGGATTTACAACTACATGGTGAAAAAGGGCTACACCGTATTCACAGAAAGACAGGAATACAACATCATCTATATAGAAGGAATGAATGTAGATCTGACACTCAACGACGATCGCCCAAATTATTTCAACGATCTGCGCTTGGTGCTAGAAATTCAAGAAAGCAAGCCTGCGATCGTAGAGCTATGGGAGGGAACAACTGAACCAGGAGCAAGGTACACTAATACCCCTCTAAATCGTAACGGCGCTGCCAGGATTAAGTTTGGACAGTATCGAGCTTGGCAGGTAGGAACGCACCAAGCAGGCAAGCCAACGGCACATGAGGCATTAGTGCAAACAGGCGGTGAGGTGAGCGTTCATAGAGACTTTGATAAAAACTTCCTGCGTACAAATGACAAAATTGATACTGGTTTTTTCGGCATCAACCAACATTGGGGATTTGACTTTCCCCAAAACGATATCAAGACAGCTAGTGCTGGTTGCCTAGTGGGGCGCACGACAGCAGGACACAGACAATTTATGGAATTGGTGAAGCAAGATAAGCGCTATCGATCAGATAAAAATTATGTATTCTATGCAACTGTAATTGCAGGTGATGACCTGATGAAGCTGGAAAATGATGTCACTGTAAGTTAAAAAATTCTCGTCACAGCTGAAGGTAAGCTGATACGCACATAAATCAAATATTCTGGCGTTAGGACTGTCAAGGGTCAAGAGTCCAAAGTCCAAGCTAGCCTTTGACTCTGGACTCTGGACTTTTGACAACCTGAGTGCGAAATATACAATTTAAATGCGTAACAGCTTAATCAAATCAACGCAGATATGGAGCGATCGCTCCATATCACCAGTGATGGTTGTCTATTTGAAATAGCAGGCGATCGCATCTCGTTGCAGTTCTCTTCAAGCTACGCGATCGCCAGTCGCCTACAGAGGAGCCACTGCGTTGGGCGGGTTTCCCAACTTGAAGCAAGTGGCGTTGGAAATCCTCCTGCAGCGCTGATCTCACCGCACGTGACTGGCTCCCCTAGACAGCCTAAACGAAAAAAATGTGTTAAGTGCTAAAAATTAGGGGTAGAAATCACCGATTTAATAGTGCGATCGCAGTGAAATAGCTGCTGGTATTGAGAATCTAGCTGTATAACTGAGAATTAAAGCCCGATCTAACAATATCGCATGAGCCCCAATAATTTTGTGAACTAATTAAATTTGTGAACCACTCAAATAAGGGATAAGGGCTATTCTCAATGAATCTTTTAGCTCTTGAGCAACTATGGGCAAAGACTTCCGGTAGCCCCCAAATTTGCATTGCTGTACTCGACGGACTGATTGATTTAAAACATCCCTGTTTCCTGGGTGCAGACTTGACTGTGCTACCGACGCTGGTTAGTGGGGAGGCGAATCCTGACGGTGAGATGTCTCTGCATGGCACTCATGTCGCCAGCATCATCTTTGGTCAGTTGGGTAGTCCTGTTAGGGGAATTGCCCCTCAATGCAAAGGCTTGATTGTTCCAGTGTTTGCAGATGAAGGACGGCAGTTGTCTCAACTCGATTTAGCCCGTGCGATCGAGCAAGCTGTCAACGCTGGAGCGCATATCATCAACATTAGCGGTGGACAACTCACCGATGAAGGCGAAGCGGAAGGGTGGTTACAACGCTCTGTTCAGCTTTGCCAGGAAAAGAATGTGCTGATTGTGGCAGCAGCAGGCAATGATGGCTGTGCTTGTTTACACGTTCCAGCAGCCCTGCCTGCGGTGTTAGCGGTTGGAGCAATGGATGACCAGGGTAAGCCCATTAACTTCAGTAATTGGGGCGAGAGTTACCAGAATCAAGGCATCCTGGCACCGGGTGAAAACATCTTGGGGGCAAAGCCAGGAGGTGGGACAACTCGGTTGAGTGGTACAAGTTTTGCCACACCAATCACCACGGGAGTGGCAGCACTGTTATTAAGTTTACAAATTCAGCGCGGTGAAACCCCCAATCCGCAAAAAGTTAGGGACGCAATCTTAAAGAGTGCTTTACCCTGTACACCTGCTGATACAACAGACGCAAGTCGTTGTTTAGTTGGCAAGCTGAATATCCCTGGTTCACTTAATTATCTTTTTGGAGGAACTGTGTCAGACCCTATAGAAGCCGTTGCTCCCTCTGGTTGCGGCTGTACTGGAATCAAACTCACTGAGGTGGAAGCATCCGATTTATCTCCTGTTAATGGATTAACTGCAAATTCAATCGCTGCCTCAATTCCCCAATCTATAACCCCATCAATATCTCCTATGACCTCATCTGTATCGAACTTTGTCACCGCTAGCCAAGCTCCCAGCGAACTGGCTGACAGTCAATTTGTATATGCTTTAGGAACCCTTGGCTATGACTTTGGGTCGGAAGCAAGGCGAGATTCTTTTAAACAATTGATGCCTGCCAATAGTATTGGTGATATTGCCGTGCCAGCGAACCCTTATGATTCACGGCAAATGGTGGATTACTTAGCAGCAAGTCCTTCAGAATCCAGGTCGCTAATTTGGACATTGAACATTGAATTAACCCCAATTTATGCGATCGAACCCCAAGGAGCATTTGCGCGAGACACCTACGCAGTTTTGCAAGAGCTATTAGCTGGGCAAATTCAAGCCGAAACCAGCGAGGAATTTGTAGAGCGGGTGAGTATCCCTGGCGTTTTGACCGGAAAAACTGTGAAGCTATTTTCCGGGCAAATTGTGCCGTTGATTGCACCCCAGAACCCACGGGGGATGTATGGATGGAAGATTAATACTTTAGTATCTGCTGCCATAGAAACGGTGCAAACCACCGTGGGAGATGCCCAAGAAGAGTCAATTCGGCGCACGTTGAGCAATTTCCTTAACCGGATTTACTACGACTTACGGAATCTTGGTACCACCTCTCAAGATCGGGCACTCAACTTTGCGGCAACGAATGCGTTTCAGGCGGCTTCCACCTTTGCCGAAGCGGTAGCAACAGGGATGGAACTCGACAGCATTGATATCGAGAAAAGCCCCTTCTGTCGCTTGGATAGCGATTGTTGGGATGTAAAACTGAAGTTCTTTGACCCAGAAAACAGCCGTCGTGCCAAAAAGATATTCCGCTTCACCATTGACGTGAGCGACCTGATTCCAGTGACGCTAGGTGACGTGAGAACTTGGTCTTCGGCGCATTAAATTGAAGTACTGAGCATACAGTCTTCTTTCATACACACGAAGTGGTCAGACCCACCGACTGAGCAACGGCTCGATAACGGGACACTCACAAACACTTAAATTGGAGAAACCCTCTCATGGATAAGCACAACTTAATGCCCCAAGCGGCACAACCCGTCAACAGGATCACTACTGGGAAATTGCCTGCTGAGTTGGCTGAATTGTCGGAAGAAGTTCTGCAACTGCATGGCGACGACAGCGCATCAGTACTAGCATCTAAAGTAGAAGTGTGTGCATGTGGTGATTGTGTACCGCCATGCATGGCGGGTGACTGTTTCGGCTGTACGCGAACCTGTATCAGATAACGGAGACGATGCAGGATAGGTTCCCACTCCATTCGGTTCTCAGATCTCTCTCAAAGTTCTCTTTCCGTCCGTCCTGGAGCCTGACTTGCTCGGATGAATTGATCCGCGCTCGCCCTCACCTGGGGTTTTCCCTTACCTGGCACCTGTTGGGTTGAGGAAGATGATTGATTAGGGAAGTTGCGTTCACGCTTTACCTACCGTAGGTAATCGCCCTCCTAGATATACAAGTGCAATTTTTACACAAAAGAAGCGGTCAGACCCACCGACTGAGCCACGGCTCGACAACGGGACACTAACAAACAACAAAAATGGAGAAAAACTCTCATGGATAAGCAAAACTTAATGCCTCAAGCAGCACAACCCGTCAACCGCATTACTACTGGGCAATTGCCTGCACAGTTGGCTGAGTTGTCGGAAGAAACTCTGAAACTGCATGGCGACAATAGCGCATCAGTACTAGCGTCTAGCAAGGAATGGAACTGTTGGATTTTCTGTTCTTATGAGGGAGACGACGCAGAATAGGTTCTCGCTAATTTCTCTCAAAGTTCCCTTTCCGTCCTTCCAGGAACCTGGTTTGCTCGGATGAATTTATCCGCGATCGCCCTCACCTGGTACCTGTCGGGTTGAGGGAAAGATGAGGGATTAGGGGAAGCAGGAGAGGTGGTTACGAGGGGAGGTTTTACCCTTCTCTTGCCCCCTTTGATATCTAAACCAGCTAGAAGTTTATTTCCCCAATTAGACTTTCTAGCTGGCTTACCTACACAACGTTTTGGATCATCAAAAGGAACCAAACTATGAAACTTCCTAAACAATCTCTTCCCGTCAAACGTCCCGATTTAATTCAGCCCCACGAGACTGTTAGTGTGGTTCACGGCAGCGTCGAAGATTTGGTTAATATTCGGATTAAATTACTGCATGGTGCAAACTATAACGACCCTGCAGGGTTTCAATACCGCAGCTATAACCAACTCAAAACCTCCGGTGGCTGTGGTTGCTGTCACCCCATCGCTGGGGCGTTTCTGTAATTCCATTGACCATAAACAAACTCAATCGAAACTGTTGCAACTATGTCTAAGTCATCCGAAAAAGAACAGAGCATACACCTTGAGAGTCGCCTGAAGGTGCTGGTTTTCGATGCCAATTCTCAGGGAATTGCTGTAGGTAGCGGAGCATTGCGACCACAAGGACGGTTCACCATCGAAGCTTGGGTGTGTCCTGCGACGGATGTGGGAAAACAGGTGATTTTTGCTGATGGAGAGACGCGGTTTTACCTAGAAGCTGGCGAATTGAAGTTTCAGCCTATCCTAGCCGCAGAGGCTATTTCCTCAGTTGCTGCGGGTTTGGTGGCTGGTAATTGGTATCATCTTGCAGTGGCACGGGGGGGAAGTCGTCCCGGCGATACGAAGCTCTACATTAACAGCGTAGAAAACGACAATAAAACGGCAATTTCTCCAGTTGTGTCATTTGGCAATACCTATTTAGGAGGATATCCAGAGGTGCCAGACTCCGGCTTTCATGGCAAATTCCTGGAAGTGCGGGTATGGCGATTCGCGCGATCGCAAGCCGAAATTCAGGCAAATATGACCTACTTCCTCACTGGGCGGGAACTGGGGTTAGTGCGCTGCTGGACATTAACTGAAGGGTTTGGCACCGCGATCGGCGATAAAACGACCAATCGGGCAATGGGAACTGTTCTGGGCAATGCTGCTTGGGAAGAGTCCGAGATTCCCATCAAAGTCAATCTCAATGCTCAGGAACGGTTAACGAGATCAACCGGATTAGAAGATTACGCCTACTGGTATAAGGAAATAGCAAAACAACAAACAATACAGGCAGATGTCCCGTTTCGGCGGGGGCGAATTTGGGCATAGCGATCGCATTGCTCGTTAAAGCTTCTTTATTTTAGATGTCCAACCTTACTTTATAAAGTGTCATGAAAATTCCCCAGATTAAACCCCACTTCCGCGTGGAGATTGTTGAACCCAAAAATGTCTATTTACTCAGCGAATCTGCCACTTACGCGCTGACAGGTAGCCTTTATTGCCAAATTCTTCCCCTTCTGGATGGGCAACACACCAGAGCAGAAATAATTCAAAAACTCGATGGGCAAGTTCCTCCTGAACACTTTGATTATGTCCTCGATCGCCTGGATGAAAAAGGCTATTTGACCGATGCTGCTCACAGCCTAACTCGTGAAGCGGCAGCATTTTGGAGTCTGTTGAATGTTGATCCGCAACTCGTAAGCGATCGCTTACCCCAAACAAAAGTCTTTGTCTCAACTATTGGTGCAGTAGACGGGCAAAATTTGATTGCAGCGTTGCAAGCAGTAGGAATTCCCGTAGAGCCAGGACAGCCAGAGGAGTCAACATCGGGGGTTCATTCCCTGTGGGTAGTTCTCACTGATGACTATCTTCAGCCAGAACTGAGCCGGATCAATAAAATGGCATTACAAACTCAGCAACCTTGGCTACTCATTAAACCAAACTGCGGGATACCGTGGTTCGGTTCTATTTTTACTCCCAAAGAAACAGGTTGCTGGGAATGTTTGGCTCATCGGTTACAGGGTAATCGAGAGGTGGAAGCTTCGATTTTACAACAACAAGGGAAGACGGGAAATGCATGTTTACCGACTGCTGTAGCTGGGTTGCCTTCGACGGAGCAAACTGCGATCGCACTTACAACTACCGAAGTTGCTAAATGGTTGGTGCAGCAGCTTGTCCCAGAGGCGAAAATTCAGACTCTAGCTGGGAAAATCATCACTTTCGATCAAACGAATTTTACCCTGAAAACCCATTCCCTAACTCAGCGCCCCCAATGTCCTGCTTGTGGTAATCCCGATTTAGTTAGTCAACAAGTCAAAGGTGCGATCGCGCTCACCAGTCGCAAAAAGCTGTTTACTCAGGATGGCGGACATCGCGCTTTTACACCAGATCAAATCTTAAAACGTTACGAACATCTAATTAGCCCGATTACTGGAGTTGTCAGTAGCTTAACGCGAGCTTCCGATCCAGAAAACCCCTTTGTCCATACTTACAGCGCGGTTCATGCTTTTGGTTCCGCTTCTAGTTTGGGTCAATTGCGGAAATCCCTTGGTCATAAAAGTGGTGGTAAAGGTAAAACCGATCGCCAATCTCAAGCCAGTGGATTTTGTGAGGCGGTTGAACGCTATTCTGGTATTTACCAGGGTGACGAACCGCGAATCAAGTCTAAGTTAGCAGATTTGGACGGTGCCATTCATCCAGCACAGTGTTTGCTGTTTAGCGAAACTCAGTATCAAAATCGGCAGGAATTGAATCAAAATGCGATCGTCGATCACGATTGGATTCCCCAACCCTTTGGTGAAACCCAAATAATTGACTGGACACCTGTTTGGTCAATGACCGAGCAAACCCACAAATATCTCCCCACTGCCTTCTGTTATTACAATTACGAGCTGCCTAAAGAAAATCGCTTCTGTTTTGCCGATTCCAATGGTAATGCGGCTGGTGGAACCTTGGAGGATGCGATTTTACAAGGATTTTTGGAACTTGTAGAGCGCGATAGTGTGGCAATTTGGTGGTACAACCGTCTACAGCGTCCTAGTGTAGATTTAGCCAGTTTCAACGAACCTTATTTACTGGATTTGCAAGCCTGGTATGCCACTCAGCAGCGAGAATTGTGGGTTTTAGATTTAACTACAGATTTGAATATTCCCGCATTTGCTGCCGTTTCTCGTTATATCGGTGGAGAACAGGAATACATCATTGCGGGTTATGGCGCACATTTCGATGCCAAAATTGCCATCTTACGAGCAGTGACGGAGGTGAATCAAATGGGGGGTCACCTACCAGAGAAGTATCCCCCAACCAATGCAGACTCGGCATTGAATTACTGGTTTACTCACGCATCCATCACCAACCAACCCTATTTAGCACCTTCTCAAGCTCCTGCCAAACAAGCCGCTGATTATACCCAACAGTGGAGCGACGATATCCATCAAGATGTCTTGAACTGTGTGGAGATTGTGAGCAAAGTAGGGCTGGAAATGCTGGTACTTAACCAGACTCGTCCCGATATTGGCTTACCTGTGGTTAAGGTTGTTGTACCAGGTTTACGTCACTTTTGGTCACGTTTTGGGGCTGGAAGGTTGTATGATGTGCCTGTAAAACTCGGTTGGCTATCGGCTCCCTTGGCTGAAGAGCAGATGAATCCTATGCCAATGGTGTTTTAGTATGTCCGATACCTTTACCCTCTCCTTCCGTCCCGAAATTGTCTTGATTAATGAAAGCGATCGCTTGATCCTGGAATTCGCTCCTCACAGCCTCACTCTCGATCGTCCCCAACCAGGATTGCGATCAGCATTGGAACACCTAAAGCATTCTGCCCTAACCGCAGCCCAGCTAACTGCTTTGGTTGTAGAAGCTGATGGTGTGGAAGCCGGTTTAAACTTTGAAGCTGAGTTACAAAAGCTGATTAACCTGGGCTGGATTTGTCATTCTGTTTTACCGTTAGCGATCGCCGTTGCGATCGCTACTGATTATCAATTGGTTTCTTCTGTTTTTGATAGTGAACAGCCTTTGAATCTATCTCGCTTTGCCTTTTTACGTCAAGAAAATCAACAATTCGTTTTAGAATCTCCCTTATCTAAAGCCAAAATTATTCTCCTAGATTGGCGTGCTGCTGCTGTAATTGGGAAACTGGCTCAGTCTGATTCGTCATTCACTTTAGAAAATTTAGCAGAGTCGCTAATTGATGTAGAAATAGTGCGATCGCTGATTCAATTGCTGATTGCGACTCAGATGATTTCCCTAGAACCTGAAAGTGAAGCGTTAGCCGAATGGCAATTTCACAATCTTCTGTTTCATCGGCAAACCCGTTCACAGCGATTAGACGATGTGCAAAAATCAAAAATACTGAGCTTCGAGGATAGCGAGCGATCGCATTTTGTCAAGTCTCCCATGAGCGATGGGGCGATTTTCTTAGAGAAACCTCACCTAGAAACCTTAGCCAAAACAGATATTTCCCTCACCCAAGCGATCGAATCCAGACAATCGATTCGTGAGTACGATAATCAACCTATCACCCTTAACCAGTTGGGAGAGTTTCTCTATCGGTGTGCCAGGGTGAAAGGAGTTTACACCCATGAGGAGGATATGATGAACATTGGAGAATTTACAAAACGTCCTTACCCTGCTGGTGGTGCTTTATACGAGTTGGAAATTTATCCTGTGATTAATCGCTGTCAGGGATTGGATTCAGGATTGTATCACTACCAGCCGTTGTCTCATGCCTTGTATGCAATCGCAGATGGAAATTCAGAAATTGAAGGGTTAGTTTTCGATGCTTGGAAATCAACGGGACACCAAGATGTTCCCCAAGTGCTTCTGATTGTGACAGCTCGATTTGGGCGGTTATTCTGGAAGTACTATGGCATCGGTTATGGGTTGATTTTGAAACATATTGGTGTTTTGTTTCAGACATTTTACTTAGTTGCGACTGCCATGCAATTAGCTCCCAGCGCCATCGGTGGAGGGAATTCCGAATTGTTCGGCAAAATCGCCAATCTCAACGAATACGAAGAGTCTTCCGTTGGAGAGTTTATTCTCGGTTCACTGAAGCGGTGAATGACAATCTTTTTTAAGGAATATCTATGCCTGAACTCAATACCATTCCCGGTTTTGCTGCCCTGCAAGCTCTGACTCGTGGTGATTCTCGGATTAAAATTGCTGTTTTAGATGGACTAGCCGATCTAGATCGTGCTTGCTTTCGGGGTGCAAACTTGAGCAAAGCCAAAGCTTTTTGGCAAACAGATTTAGAGCCAATCGAGCCTATATATATTCAAAGGGAACTTCTAATTAGGAAGTTGGGAGACAAAAAAAAGGCTTTGAAGAAAGCATTGAAGCAGATCGAGAAGCGGGATACGGATACAGCTTTATTGTTACCTGTTGCTCAAGTAATGCCGTCGCGATCACACCTTCCTATTACTACTATCTTCAATGCTGTATTAGAAAACACAGAAGCCCTATTGCTAGAACAATATCACCAGTTAAAAGACTCGAAGCTACAGCAAACAACACACAAACCAGGAATACCCGCAGATATTGACTATAAAGCAGAAATTAAAGCTTTAGAGATAGAGATCGAGGCACTGGAAGACTCAATTCCTGAACCTGTGCGCGATCGCCTCAATGGTATCTTTCATGCAACAGGCATCTTTAGTACAATGTTTGGGCAACCCGGTTCCCCAGTTGAAGGAGTCGCTCCTTACTGCACAGCTATTAACATTCCCTTATTTGAAACCCCAACGAGCGATGAGGCACTCTCACCGTTGAACTTAGCTCGTGCCTTTAATCTGGCATTGGAACTGGGGGTAAATATCATCCATTGTGCTGCCTGTCATCCCACTCAAACTGGGTTTGCCCATGAAATGATTCAAAAAGCTGTCAAACAATGTCAAGACAATAATATTCTAATCGTAGCTCCATCAGGCAACAATAAGGGCGAATGGTTTTGCGCTCCGGCGATTTTACCAAATGTCCTGGCAGTGGGTATGATGAAAGACGATGGGCAACCCGCTAACTACAGTAATTGGGGTGGACAGTATCAGGAACAGGGCATTCTCGCACCGGGTGAAAACATAGTAGCAGCACAACCCGGCACCGATGAACCAGCACTTCAACAAGGAACAAGTTTAGCTGCCCCCTTAATAACTGGTATTTCTGCATTACTAATGAGTCTGCAACTACAACGAGGCGAAAAACCCAATGCTGAAGCAGTCCGTACTGCTTTGCTTAATAGTGCCATTAAGTGCGACCCTAACGAAATTGCAGAACCGGAACGCTGTTTAGTAGGCAAATTAAATATTCCCGGAGCCTATCAATTACTAACTGGGCAGCTTTTACCCAACATTCAAGCAAGTGCAGTTGCCCTTCCACAAGTTATTTTACCAGCCATTCCAGATAGTTCCAAATCTGCGGTAATAAATGCCTCCCAACCGCTCAATGAGATTTACAGTTCTACCTCTACTCAATTCGTCACCGCCTCAGCCACAATTGCAGACATTGCCCCTTCTACCGTCACCCCCAGCGCCGTCTCCAGAAAAGTCTACGCCCTTGGCAGCCTTGGCTACGATTTTGGCAGTGAAGCCCGCCGCGACACCTTCAAGCAACAGATGTCTGCGGTCAGTATTGATGGCGTTTTAATTCCCGCCAATCCCTACGATGCCCGCCAGATGGTTAATCATCTAGAGTTGAATCCCTCTGAAGGCAAATCCCTCATCTGGACGCTGAATCAGGAACTTACCCCAATTTACGCCCTAGAACCCCAAAAAGCTTTTGCCAGCGAGATATATAACGTATTTCAGATGCTTTTGGCTGGACAAATTCAGCCCGAAGAGAGCGATGATTACATTGAACGCGTTAGCATTCCCGGCAATTTGACAGATCGCACCGTTGAACTTTTTTCCGGACAGGTTGTTCCTGTCCTGGCACTACCCAATATTAGAGGGATCTACGGTTGGCAAGTAAATGCCCTTGTGGAAGCAGCCATTAACACCGTTACTACTGGAGCCAGCCAACCTGACAACGTGAGAATGCGACGTTCTCTCAAGAGTTTCCTGCATCGCATCTACTATGACCTCCGCAACTTAGGACACCTTGATCGCGATCGCGCCCTCAATTTTGCGGCTACAAACGCCTTCCAAGCTGCCTCCACCTTTGCTGAAGCCATTAATAGCGGTATGGAACTAGACAGCATTGAGATTGAAAAAAGCCCCTTTTGTCGCCTTAACAGTAATTGTTGGGATGTGATGCTGAAGTTTTTCGACTCAGAAAATAGCCGTCGCGCCAAAAAGGTATATCGATTCACAATTGACGTTGCCAATCTTATGCCAGTGACTTTGGGTGCAGTGCGATCGTGGTCAGTGCCACGTTAGCTCAAAAAAATATTAAACACAATACCTTAGCCAAAATAAGAGGATGAGGAGAGAGGGCCGATGTAGTAGAGTTATTATCTCTCACAACGACAACTCAAAAACCACAATCAGCCCATGCTCGATATCTTATGACTGCGGAGAGTGCCTGTTACCGCAGATAAACGCTAAAACCATGCGGCAATTTAACCAGATAATTCATATAATCGCTAACATTGGAGAAATTTATCGTCGGCAAGAAAAAATAGATGCGTAACAAGAGATAATCATCAAGAAGCGATCGCTACTAAATTTTAATGAAATATTTTACTTGTTTACTATTGGGATTTTAATAAAAGTTTAATTGATATTTTAACCTTGAATAATCGATAGATTTATAACCAATTATTAAAACTTCTAACTTTTTAATTGAGTTCATTAAAATCGACGGGAAACGTCATCCCTTTGTGGGTGGAGGAGGTTTTTCTCCATACTCCATGCCCGTTCGGCTGACGCTCACGGCAGAAGCCTTGTGGGTGCAGTTTTTCGTTTAACTAGAACATTAGCTTGGCTTCATTTTTTGCACAAGATATAAATCTCATATAAAATCTCATATAAATTCTTTGCACTATATGTGAACAAATAATAGACAATTTAAATACGAGTAGAGGTTTATTGAGAAGCAGAAAATAGTATAGATTTATATAAATACTATTAAAAATTCAAATGATGCATTTATCTGGAAAGTTAGAACATGAACTTGTAGATTAGCGCATTCTGGCAAATCTCAAATTTAATCAAACGAGTCAGTCGCTTCTATGAATCTCGATTCTCTCCTTGAATTTATTAACAGCAAACTGGTTGAAAGCCAAAATCGCCCGCTCAATACCACTGAAGTAATGGTTCTGCAGGGTATATGGCAGTATCAAACCTATAACCAAATTGCCCAAAAACAGGGTTATAGCCCTGGCTACTTCACCAATGTTGTGGCTCCAGAATTATGGCAACGCCTTTCTGGGGTGATTGGCAGGCGCGTGACTAAAAAAAACTGTCGAGCATTGCTAGAGTCTTATGCTGTAAAAAGCACATCACAAACAAACGTCTTTTCCCCTACCGATCCCCAAGACATATCGCCCAGCTATCCCAGTGGTTCAGTACCTCTCAACTCGCCTTTTTACATTCAGCACTCCACCATTGAGGCTCAAGCCTATGCAGAAATTACAAAACCAGGAGCCTTGGTGCGGATTAAAGCTCCCAGAGAAAGGGGTAAAACTTCACTGCTGCTGAGGATGCTTGACTATGCCAACTCACAAGGCTACCGCACAGTGAGCTTAAATCTAGAGCAAATTGATTACACAATTTTGAGCGATCTCAATCGATTTTTACGCTGGTTATGTGCTAATGTTTCTCATCAGTTGCAATTACAGCCTCGACTCAACGATTATTGGGATGATGATATCGGCAGCAAAGTTAGCTGTACCCTCTACTTTCGCAATTATTTACTGGAGCAACTTAACTCTCCTGTGGTTTTAGCATTGGATGAAGTGAACAAAATTTTTGAGCATCCACAGGTAGCGAAAGATTTTTTCCCTATGTTGCGTTCGTGGTACGAAGAAGCCAAAAGGATACCGTCGTGGCAAAAGCTACGCCTAATTGTGGTGCATTCAACGGAAGTCTATGTTCCTCTGCAACTGAACCAGTCTCCTTTCAATGTAGGGCTACCAATTCAGTTAAGCAAATTCAGTTTAGAGCAGGTGCAGCAGTTAGCTCAACGCTATGGACTTGATGGGAATGTAGAAGAAGCGCACCAGCTCATGGCTTTAATAGGAGGACATCCAGCACTCGTACATCTAGCACTTTATCACCTGAGCCGTGAAGATGTAAGTATGGCGCAACTGCTGCAATTTGCACCTACATCTACGGGAATTTACTCCCATCACTTACAGCGCCATTGGTCAGTTTTGGAACAACAGCCAGAATTAGCAGCAGCGCTTTATACTGTTATGGATGCTGCAGAAGCCGTACAAATAGAACCAACTCTAGGTTATAAATTATCTAGTATGGGGCTAATTGAGTTATGTGGTAACAAAGCAACACTCAGTTGCCAGCTATATCAGCAGTATTTTGAAAATCAACTATCAAATTGCAGACGTGCTGAGAAGATATCTACAATGCTGCGCTAGAACCAAAGCTGCGAAGATATTTGAGGGCTTTGGTAGCAAGTGCGATCGCTCTTAAAAGTAAAATTTAATATTTTGAGTGAGGAAGAATATTTAATATAGGCGATCGCACTTAACTAATAGCGAAATCCTCTATAGTTAGATCATAACCACTGTATTCATCTAAAAAGCGGAGAATAGAAATGTTAAATTCATCGTGGCATGATGGATTTTTGAGTAGCAGGTTTGCCATTCCATAGGGGCCGCGCAAGTGTGCAGCTGCGAGAATACCAGAAAGAGTAATAGTAATTGTTTTTGACTCCCCTCCATAATCAAAAGTCTTTTCCTGACCGAGGTAGCTTTCAAGCGATTTTCCTTGTTTTTTCAGTGTCTTGTCAATCAGTTTCCAGTTGAGAGTAAAAGCTTCACGAATGGCGATTTCTTGAACCTCTGGGGATTGCAGAAATTTCTCTTTACTATCAATATCATGCTTTCCCATCCACTTATCTTGCCAGTAATTCTTGTCAGATCCATGCCCATAATAAATATTGGTTTTGTAGTATCCCAACTCAATTAATATAGGTTCGCCAAACTGATACTTACCGATGAAACCCAATATATTTTCAACCTGATATTGCTTGGGGTCTCCGATTGGTAGAGCTGATTGAAATGCTCCCAGAACTTCTAGCATCTCTAAAAAATTGCCTTTGCTTTGATGATTTCTCAAGAGTTCGGGGGAGATTTTTGGACTTTCCTGCAAAAGTTTATCTTTTTCGGTAAATTGGTTACTATCTTGATTCATAATCGCATTTTTAATATTTACAATCTCATCTAAAATACTTCTTGCTTTTATCCTAAATAATGATATTTACACATAAGTAGATGATAGTTTGTACTACTATAACTACTATTCTAGCTATTGTTTTATAGAAATCTCATACAAATTCTCATCTAAATCTTCAGTAGGGTGCATTATAAAAACACATCCTACAATTTTTCATATCTTGAATAAGGCGTAGGTTGGGTTGAGGGACGAAACCCAACATTTTCGGTGCTTTGTTAGGTTTCACTTCGTACCCTACGGGAAGCAAGCTACAACCCAACCTACATTTATCCTTAACTAAATCTTCAGTAGGATACGTTTTTATAATGCATCCTACAATTTTTCATATCTTGAATAGGATGGCTCTAGCAAATCTCATTAAATATCTTGAGAAGATATGAGATTTATATGAGTTTTATGTGTTAACACGTGCTGAAATTAATTTTAAAATTTAGATATCTGCCAAAATGCTTTGCTAAGGAATTTTGGCGGAATAGCATAACTTAGCTCCTATTTTGCCTCGAATGTCAAGTATTGTTCTAATTGCTCGTTGAGAGGCAATCAAAGTTGATAATTTTTCCATATTCAAGGATAAATATATGGTTCAGGCATCTCCCAAAGTCCCGCAATCGATTATGGATGCGAATCGGTATGAACTCCCCGATCAGACAATGCAGATTGCTGAAGGAAAACTACCTAAAGATCTACAGGGTCATGTTTTTCTGGTTGCACCAGTCGGCACAGTCAAGTCAAAAGGTCTTCCCTACAACGACGGAAATACTTTTTTGAATGGCGACGGTATGATTTATCGATTTGACTTCAATCAACCTCGTGAGGTGAGATGGAAGCAACGGCTCGCTAAAACACCAGACTATAAAGTTGACGAGAAAACTCAACACATACCCTTATTACGATTCCGCAACCACGGATTGATCAGATTTTCTTGGTTACTTGGTTCGCGCAATGAGTTAAATACAGGCTTCTTGCCAATGAAATTTCCTGGGGAATCCCACGAGCGTTTGCTAGTTACTTATGACGCAGGTCGTCCCTACGAAGTTGATACACAAACTCTGGAGTTAGTAACTCCAATTGGGAAACTAAATGAATGGGAAGGAGCAATTGACTTTCCTGATTATCCCTTTAAGCCAATTTTAAGCACTGCCCATCCTGTGTTTGATACCTACAAACACGAGATGTTTACAGTCAATTACGCCAGAACCCTAAGTCAATATTTAAACGATATTATTCGTAAGTTAAATGCAGAAAAAGCAAAACAACAAGAGCAAGAAAAACATCAACGGCTATCAGTAATTTGTGAATTACTGGAGCAAGTATTAAATGGCAAGTTCTGGAATAATGATTTTGTCTATCTGATGCGTTGGGATGGTACAGGTGAATTGAAAAAATGGCAGCTGATTCACCCCAATGGTTCGCCAGTCACAATTAGGCAGAGTATGCATCAGATTGGGTTAACTGAAGATTATATCGTGCTGATGGATACAGCCTTTACGACTGGAATTGAGCAAATTTTGACTAATATTCCAGATATTCCCCTAATAGACGAAAGAAAATTACTCCGGATTGAGCCGTCACCGGACTCCACCATATATATTATTCGCCGCGACGATTTGCAAGAGGGCAAAGAAAAGGTTGTGGCACAAAAGATAGTGATCCCGCTCGAAGCATCTCACTTTTTGCTGGACTATGAAAATCCTGGTAACAAAATTACACTTCATGCTGCCCATATCTGCGCTTGGGATGTTGCTGAATGGTTGCGTAAAAACGATCGCTCTCCTTATGATACATCTCAACCTGTTTCGCCTCGTTTGAGTGGCACCCAACAGAGTCCGATGGATATCAGCCGTATGGGACGTTATGTCATAGATGTTAATAACTTGAAAGTTGAAGAAAACAAAGTCAATCCCGATCATGTTATTAGCGATCGCGATTGTACTTGGGGAACGGGTTTATTCACTTATCTTGATAGACTACCATCGTCAGGTATGACTCCCAAAAAACTAGATAATATTTACTGGGTGTCTTTTGGACTTTGGGAAGAACTGACAACTGAATCTATGCGCGAGCAATATGAGGACTATCCTTATAGAGAAGTGCCTCTGGATGAAGTGCTGCAACTTGCTAAAGAAGGCAAACCTTCCTGTTTATTCCGATTAAACACTGCATCAAATGAATCAATGCGGATAGAGGATTCCTACAAATTTCCTCCAGGTCATATAGCACTTTCGCCCCAGTTTATTCCTCGCACTGTCGGTGAAGAAAGTTCAACTAACGGTTATATCATGTGTACCGTTTTTACTCCAGATCGCGATGAAATTTGGATTTTTGATGCTGAAAAACTTAATGACAAACAACCCTTATGTAAGCTGTATCATCCTAAACTCAACTTTGGGCTATCATTGCACACAACATGGTTGCAGAATCTCGGCCCTGCACAGGATAAGTATAGGGTTTCGGTCGAGGAAGATTATCCACGCTCGATATTAAAAGAGTTGCTGAAATTTGTGGATAGCTTATCCTCTCTTGACGACGCTCCTGTACCAAGGGGTGGTCAAGATCTCAAGACAGAGCTTAAGCAGGAAATTCAAAATCTATTTGAGTAAGTAAGTCAGTGTAAACAAATCAAATTATGTTACGAAACGTAAATTGGCTTGAAATCCTTACCAATGACAAAGGACAAAGGACAAAGGACAAATGACAGCCCTGACTAGTTATCTTTAAAGGCACCGCCCTACTTAATAGATTGATCAATAGTTTGAGAATACAGTAGGATGCGTTGATAACGCATCCTATTGCTGCTGAGGAAAGTTATTATGTTCGTGCTACCAGGATACGACGTAAGAGAAACTATTTACGAAAAATTAAAAACAACTATTTATCGAGGCATAGACGAGCGATCGCAACAGCCAGTCCTAATTAAAATTATTAAAACAGAATACCCTAACATTGAAGAAATTACTGGTTGGAAACAAGAGTATAAAATTACTCATAATTTAAATTGCCCAGGAGTTTTGAAAGCTGATAAACTAGAAAAATACCAAAATAACTTAGCACTGATTTTAGAAGATATTGGCGGTCAACTTCTATCTCAGTTACTCACAACCAATCAACTGTCGCTGACTGAGTTTCTTACGATTGCAATTTCTCTGGCTCAAACCTTAGTTAAACTGCATAGCTGTGCCATTATTCATAAAGATATAAAGCCTGATAATATTATTATCAATTTGGAAACAAATCAGATAAAGCTTACTGGTTTTAATAGTGCTATTAACTTACCAAAAGAGCAACAAATAGTTAATAGCCCTAACTTAATAGAAGACACACTAACTTATATTTCACCGGAACAAACCGGGAGAATGAATCGTTCCCTTGACTACCGTACTGACTTTTACAGTTTAGGCATTACCTTTTATGAAATGCTGACTGGAGTTGTGCCTTTTCCTAGCTCTGATCCAATGGAGTTGGTTTATTGCCATATAGCAAAGCAACCAGTACCACCTTCAGAAATCAGAAAAATTCCCGCAGCAGTTTCACAGATTGTAATGAAACTTTTAGCTAAAAATGCTGACGACAGATACCAAAATGCTGCGGGACTAAAGTTTGATTTAGAAAACTGCCTACTTCAATTCCAAACGACAGGAAAAATTGAAACCTTTCCACTCGGGAGACGCGATCGCGGTAGTCAACTTTTCATCCCACAACAACTTTACGGACGCGAACAAGAAGTACAGCTGCTCTTAGATACTTTTGCCAGAGTTGCTCTGGGTGCAACTGAGATTGTAATGGTTTCTGGTTACTCAGGCATTGGCAAAACTTCCATTGTCAATGAGGTGAATAAACCGATTGTAGAAGCAAGGGGGTATTTTATTGCTGGTAAATTTGACCAGTTTAAGCGCAATATTCCGTATGACGCTTTAATTCAGGCTTTTCGCGAATTAATTCGTCAGGTGCTAACAGAAAGCGAAGCACAAATTGCTGCTTGGAAACAGCAGCTTTTAGATGCTTTAGCGTCCAACGGACAGATTATTATTGATGTGATTCCAGAAGTAGAAATCATTATCGGAAAGCAACCAGAGGTAGCACAACTGGGGTTAACTGAGTCGCAAAATAGGTTTAATCGAGTATTTCAGCAGTTTATTAATGCCTTCTGCAAAGCAGAACATCCCCTTGTAATTTTTCTTGATGATTTACAGTGGGCAGATGCAGCATCTCTAAAATTAATTCAACTGTTGACTGTTGATGATAACAGTCAATATTTGTTTGTGATTGGAGCATATCGAGATAATGAGGTGGATATGACTCACCCACTAGTTCAGACAATCGAAAAAATTAGGACAGATGGGACTGCGATCGCTAACCTAACTATTGCACCTTTATCTGATATCCATGTAACTCAATTAATCGAAGATACCTTGGGGGAAAATGTCCAAACGCAGCAGGTGCAGCAGTTATCAGAGTTAGTTTTTAATAAAACCCAAGGCAATCCCTTTTTTATCACCCAGTTTATCCAAACATTATATAAAGAAAAATTACTAATTTATCGAGTAGATTGTGATTCATGGTATTGGGACATAGAGCAAATCCAAGCTATTGGTATCCTTGATTGCAATATTGTTGAACTGATCGCTAGAAATATTCGCCAACTACCATCAGAAACTCAGAAAGTTTTAACAATTGCGGCTTGCATTGGCAACTATTTTAATTTAAAAGTCCTGGCAATTGTCACGGAAGAATCGGAATTATCTACAGCTAGAAAACTTTGGCCAGCTCTGCAAGCAGGTTTAATTTTACCTCAATCCAATACATATAAAATTCCTCTGGCTTTCTCTGAGGTAGAAGCAATAGAATTGCCATTACATGATGTGCGAGTTGACTACAAGTTTTTGCATGACCGAGTGCAACAAGCTGCTTATTCTCTGATTCTCGCAGGCGAAAACCAAGCAACTCATTATCAAATTGGTAAATTATTACTAAATAATATGTCTTGCCAAGAGCAAAATGATAATATATTTGCTCTTGTCAATCAGTTAAATTTTGGTGTCGAGCTACTCACTAATCAAGGGCAAAAAGATGAATTAGCTAACTTAAATTTTATTGCTGGACGAAAAGCGAAGGCAGCTATAGCATACGAAGCCGCGGTTAATTACTTAAACATAGGTTTAAATCTTTTAGGAACAGATAGCTGGGAATATCAATATAATTTAACTTATAACCTCTATTTAGAAACCTCAGAAGCGCAATATCTTAACTCTAATTTAGAACAGGCGACAGGATTATGTAATATTGCCTTTCAACATATCAAAACAGTAATAGAGAAAGTCAAAATATACAAAATTAAAATTAAGCTGGCGCTGGCTCAAAATCAGATTGAACTAGCAATAGAGATAGGCTTGCAAGTTCTGGAAATGCTGGGAGTAGCTTTAGTGCGATCGCTACCACAAGAACTAGATATTGAGGAGATAGCTCAATTATCAAACATGACCGCTCCCGATCAGCTGGCAGCGATGGAAATTTTAATGCTCATACACGCACCCGCTTGTTTTGGAGAAAGCGGATTAGCGCTACCTATCATATATACAATGGTCGAACTATCCAGGCAATATGGAAATTCGCCGCCATCCATTTATGCCTATGTTGTTTATGGCAATATCAGGATTTGGCTAGTCCCAAATATAGATTTTGCGTATCAACTCGGTCAATTATCTCAGCTATTATTAGAGCAGTTGAATGCTAGAGAGTTTCAAGCTAAATCATTACTACCAATTTCTATTAATATTACTCATTGGAAGCAGCATACCAAAGAAACGATAGAACCGTTGCTGCGGTCAATTCAAGATGCGTTAGAAGTTGGCGATATAGAATTTGCTTGCCATGCTGCTCATTTTTACTGCGGTCATTTATTCTTCAACGGCAATAACTTAGAATACGTGCAAGATAAGCAGAAACAATATATTAAGTTTATCGAAAAATTTAGGCAAGAACATCAGCTTTACTTGACAAGAATTGATGGGCAGTTAGTAGATAATTTAAGAGAGTGTTCCCCAGATAAATTAGTTTTAACTGGTGAGTATCTGAACGAGGAAGAAACAATAGCATATTTGCAACAACATAATAACTTAATCTCTTTGTTCAGCATCTACTTTGCTAAATGTATGGTTTGTTATTTATTTAAAAATTATGAAAAATCTCTAGAATCGGCCCAAATAGGAGCCAGATACTCTGGATATGTTCAAAGTGAAATTATTTTTGTACAACATAATTTTTACTATTCTCTGGCACTGTTAGCTCACCATTTTCCTACAGGGGTACAGGTAGATTTAGGTAGCAAGAACGAGCAACACCAGTACTTAAGCCAAGTCTTAGAAAATCAAGAAAAAATGCAATATTGGGCGCAACATTGCCCCATGAATTATCAGCACAAGTACGAGTTGGTGGAGGCAGAAAAAGCCCGTGTCTTGGGGCAAATTCTGGTAGCGATGGAGTATTACGATCGCGCCATTCAAGGAGCTAGACAACAAGGCTATATTCAAGAAGAAGCCTTGGCTTACGAATTAGCAGCAGAATTCTATTTGTCTTTAGGCAGAAAAGAGATTGCTCAAAGCTACATGGCGAAAGCTCACTATTGCTATATGCGTTGGGGAGCAACTGCCAAGGTAAGAGATTTAGAGTCAAGATATCCACAATTCGTTTTGCAGACATTTGCGTCAGAAACGAGCAATACTGGCGCTTTAGACTTGGCAACTACAATCAAAGCTTCACAAACACTGGCTAGTGAAATTGTTACCGACAAACTCCTCAATAAGCTCATGAAAATTGTGATGGAGAATGCTGGTGCTCAAGCCAGTTGTTTGATGTTAGAAAGAAATGGTCAACTGGTAGTAGAAGCCAGGGGATATATAGATAAAGATGAATTTATTGTCTGTCGCTTGTCGCCAGTAAATATTGGTGATTGTCTCCCCTTATCTCTAATTAATTATGTCAAAAGAACAAAAGAATATGTAGTTTTAAATGATGCCACCCATGAAGGGAGGTTTATTAACGATCCTTATATTACAAGACATCAACCCAAATCTATATTGTGCATCCCGATTATCCATCAAGGTCAGCTAATCGGTCTGCTGTATTTGAAAAATAATCTCACTACCAATGCTTTTACCTCCGAACGATTAGAAGTATTAAAAATACTCTCCTCTCAAGCAGCAATCTCGCTGAAAAACGCGCAACTTTATGCAGAAATGACTGCTTTAAATCTTAACTTAAAGCAAGAAATTGACAAACGCCAACAGGCAGAAGAGGCATTGCGTGAAAGTGAAAGAAGACTAGCTCAATTTTTGGAAGCTGTCCCTGTGGGTATATTCGTTGTTGATGCTGATGGCAAACCCTACTATGCCAATCAAACCGCACAACAGATACTTGGCAAAGGTATCCTCATCGAAGCTACAACTGCTGAATTAAATGAGATATATCAAGTCTACGTCAGCGGGACTGAGCAGTTATATCCTACAGAACAGCAACCTGTTTTCCGAGCATTGAGTGGCGATTGTATCACCATCGATAATATGGAGATTCACCAAACAGATAAAATTGTCCCTCTAGAGGTATCTGCTACCCCAATTTTTGATGAAAAAAGTCAAATTGTCTATGCCATAGCTGCCTTTACCGACATCAGCCAACGCAAACGAGCGGAAGCGGAGCGGATTCAGTTTACTCAAGAGCTTGCTATCAAGAATGTTGCCTTGGAACAGGCGACAAAAGCATTAGCCGAGTCCAACTCTTCTTTAGAACAAAAAGTTGATGAGCGCACTCAAGAACTGTTACAAACACTAGAAATTCTCAAAGCTACCCAAGCCAAACTTGTATTTGAAAACGCTCTTTTGCAAAGTGCCGCACAATCCTCAAACTACGATTATCAAGTTGGGGGTAGTTTGCCGATGGATGCTCTGACTTATGTAGTGCGTTCTGCCGATCGCCAGCTCTACAAGGCATTGAAACGCGGAGAGTTTTGTTATATTCTTAATGCACGGCAGATGGGCAAATCAAGCTTGATGGTACGCATGATGCACCATTTTCAGCAAGAGGGGTTTCGCTGTGCAGCGATTGATATGACTCGCCTTGGTAGTGAAAATATCACTCCTAATCAATGGTACAAGGGATTAGCGGTGGAGTTATGGCAGAGTTTTGAACTACAAGGATTGGTGAATCTCAAAGCTTGGTGGAATGAGCAAAAAGATTTATCGCCTATTCAGTGCTTGAGTCAGTTTATAGAAAATATCTTGCTAGAGCAAGTTGAAAGTGAAAAGATTTTTATATTTGTAGATGAAATTGATAGCATCTTGGGTTTAAATTTCCCCGTTAATGACTTTTTTGCACTGATCCGCTTCTGCTACAATCAGCGCAGTATTAATCCCAAGTATCGGCGTTTAACCTTTGCTTTATTTGGGGTAGCTACACCTTCAGATTTAATTAGTGACTACAAGAGAACGCCTTTTAACATTGGTCAAGCAATTCAATTAGAGGGATTTAAAGAACATGAAGCTCAACCTTTACTGCAAGGATTGATAGAAAAAGTTAGTAATCCTCAAGTAGTGCTGAAAGAAATATTAGCTTGGACAAATGGTCAGCCTTTTCTCACGCAAAAGCTTTGTCGCCTCATTCGTAATTCTTCGTTTTCCATTCCTACAAAAGGTGAAGCCGAATGGATTGAGAATTTGGTACAAACTCAATTAATAGAAAATTGGGAATCCCAGGACGAGCCAGAGCATTTAAGAACGATTCGCGATCGCATTCTCAACAGCGAACTACAACCCGCTCGGTTGTTAGAGATTTACAGACAAATTTTGCAACAAGCAGAAATTCCTGCCGTTGATACTCCGCAAGCAAGGGAGTTGCTCTTGTCAGGGCTGGTGGTGAAACAACAAGGTGCTCTCAAAGTCCATAATAGAATTTATCAATTGATTTTTGATCACAGTTGGATGGAGCAGCACATTCCTCTGTGAAGTTAAACATCACCCCGCCCCGGTAGCTCCGACAGCACAAAAGTGTTGCGAGACATTACCAAAGCGGTAGAGGGGAAGGTGTTTCTGAGCAGGGGGAGCATTGAGCACGCAAATATGCAACGCCTATTTTGATGTGCCCAGATCATCACACATATTGCGATCGCTCTTTTCTACCTGTTGGTTATAGTGCAGATAATCTCTAACCGAATTGCAAGCTGTGGCTATCAAATCATCTAGAAGCGCATCCATATCTAAATCATTGATATCCCACAAAATTACGTTATTGTCAGCGCTACCAGAAGCCAGGGTGTAGCCATCGGGGCTAAAAGCCATACTTTTTATCCCAGCCTCATGTCCTATCAGAGTTCGTTTAAGATTACCCTGAAAATCCCAGAGTGTAATTGTCTGATCTGCGCTCACAAAGGCAATAATTTTACTATTTGGACTCAGAACTATTTTTGCTAACTGATTCTCATTTCCTTTGAAGGTATGCAGTTGCTTTCCCTTTAAATCCCATAAAATTATTGCCCCATCTGCACCCATAGAAACCAGATTTTGGCTATCGTGGCTAAAAACTATATCTTTAATTTCTGCTTGATGTCCTTTGAAGGTAGCTAGTTCTTTACCCTGCAAATTCCACAGTTTGATGGTCTTGTCTTTACTGCCAGAAACCAGCATTTTACCATTAGGACTCAAGACTATAGTGGTGATTTCTGCTTGATGTCCTTTGAAGGTAGCTAGTTCCTTACCCTGCAAATTCCACAGTTTGATGGTCTTGTCTTTACTACCAGAAACCAGCATTTTATTATTCTTGATGAAGAATATAGTTGTAATTTCTGCTGGATGTCTTTTAAAAATAGATAGTTCGTTACTTTTTAAATCCCAAAGTTTAATGGTATTGTCTTCACTCACAGCAGCTAGATTTTTCCCATCATAGCTGAATACTATATCTATAATTTCTGCCTCACTGTTTTTGAGTGTAGCCAGTTCCTTACCTTTTAAGTTCCAAAGTTTAATCGTATTGTCTTCCCCTGCTGATGCTAGAGTTTTACCATCGGGGCTAAACTTAACTGCATAGACAGTATCCCGATGTCCTTGGAGAAGATGCTTACCTTTTAAATTCCAAAGTTTAATAGTATTGTCTTCACTTGCTGATGCTAGAGTTTTACCATCGCTGCTAAAAGCAACACTAGTAACAGCAGCCTGATGTCCTCTCAAAGTTTGCAATTTCTTACCATTTAAATCCCAAATGATGATATTACGATCTAGACTTGCAGAAGCTATATTGTCACTATCGGGACTGAAAGCAACACTGGTAATACCCGCCTCATGTCCTTGAAATTTATGCAGTTGATTGCCCTTTAAATCCCAGAGAATAATAGTTTTATCGTCACTACCAGAAGCCAATTGTTTACTGTCGGGGCTAAAGGCGATGCTGGTAATAGCAGCCTCATGTCCTTTGAATGTTTGCAGTTGCTTACCGTTTAAACTCCATAACATGATACTCTTGTCAACACTTGCAGATGCTAAAGTTTGACAATCTGGACTAAAAGCTAAACTAGTAACTGCATATTTATGCCCTCTCAATATTTGCGGTTGCTTCTGTCCTAAATCCCAAATATGCGGCTTATTCTCCCTTAAATCCCAAAGTTGAATGAGATTGTCTTTAGTTGCAGCCGCGAGGAATTGACAGTTAGTTGTTTGTGGAAGATTATGGGGAGAAAAAACTACACTGGTAAATCCTGCTTGTGCTCCGGGGATAGTTACGTTGGATGGGGAATTAGCTGTTAAATCCCAAAGTTTGACAGTATTATCTTCACTAGCAGAGGCAATGGTATTACCATCAGCGCTAAAAGCTACACTGGTGACAGCATACTTATGTTCGTTAAAAGTTCGGAGTAATTTGCCTCCTAAATCCCAAAGTTTGACAGTGTTATCTTTACTAGCAGAGGCAATGTTTTTACCGTCAGGGCTAAAGGCTAGGCTGGTAACTCCAGCTTGATGTCCTGTCCAGGTTTGTAGGATTCTGCCCCCTAAATTCCAGAGAATAATATTATTATCTTTACTAGCAGAAACGAGGATATTACCGTCAGGACTAAAGGCTAGGCTGGTGATATCACCCTCATGTCCTTTAAAAGTTTGCAGTTGATTGCCATTTAAATCCCAAAGGATGACGGTATTATCTTCACTACCTGTAGCGATAGTTTGACCATCGGCACTAAAAGCGAGAGTTGTAATTCCTGACTTATGCTTAAAGAGTGGTTTTGGCTGTTGATTCGGGTTGATATTTCTAATTGTAAAAATATTATCTTGAATCTGCGACTCTTGAGTAGTCAATTGATTAGCAACTAAGGTTTTTGCCAGTTCTTTGTCCTGTAAATCCCAAAGCTTGATAGTGTTATCTTTTGTCACCATAGCAATAGTTTTGCCATCGGGACTGAATACTAAACTAGTTTCTTTGGGGTTATCTGCCAAGGAGGTTTTTGCCAGTTCCTTACCCTGTAAATCCCAAATTTTGACGGTGTTATTCTTTGTCGCTGTGGTAATAGTCTTACCATCGGCACTAAAGACTAAACTTGTAATTGCATTATCCTCTTTAAGGAAGCTTGTTGGTAGTTCATAGCCCTGTAAATGCCAGAGAATGACGCTACGATCTAAACTTGCTGTAGCAAGAGTATTACCATCGGGACTGAACTCTAAACTTGTAACGGCGGTATCATGTTTGAGCAGAGTTCCTAACTGATGATTGGCTTGTAAATCCCAAAGTTGGACGGTTTTGTTGTGAATAACTGTGGCTAGAGTTTGGCTATCAGGACTGAAGGCTACCTGAGTCACCCCTACATAATATTTGAGCCGAGATTTTGTTAATTCTTGACCTTGCAAATCCCAAAGTTTGAGAGTTTTATCTTTACTAACTGTGGCAATCATTTTACCATTAGGGCTAAAGACCACTGTTGTAGGCGTAGAACTATGTCCAGTTAAGTAATTGCGTGCTTTTACTCCATCTATAGCTCGCTGTAACACTGCGATTACCTGAGCCTGAGAATTAATTTGGTCTTGATTTTTAATAATTAAGCTGCTAATGTTTGACCAAATTTTGGTGTCTTGGATAATTTTTGCAGATTTAATGACATTGGTGAGGGCTTCTAAATCTTTAGCAGATTTAGACAATGACAAGGAACTTTGACGCAGAGAATCGGATTTACTTAATTCAGCTTCATAGCCTTTCTTCACAGCTATTATTCCTAAACTAGTAGTCAACAAGATCACAACTGCTCCGGTGAAGATTGTCCATTTAATTTGAATTTCGCGACGATGACGGGCTGCTTGTTCTTGCTGTTGGCGATCGCGCAATACTATGCAACTTTGGACATAAGTAGCTTCTAAAACGTTTAAAAAATTGGATTTAAGTAATTCCTGGGCGTTTTTTAAGCGTTCCCCGCGATGCACTAAATAACTTTCTTCTTTTTGATTGTTTTCCCATTCCAAAGCTTCTTGACGAATCTTTTCTCGCAGTAGCAGTAGAGAACGGTTTTCATCTAACCAATTTAGCAACCTCGGCCAGTAACGAATTAAGGCTTCATGGGCAACTTCTACCTCTTCTCGTTGTGTAGCTGAGTCTAAACTAGTAACTACGAGACGAGCGCCTTCACCTGCTAGCTTCTTAATGAGCTGTTGAATCAGTACCTCATCGTTCACAGAAGGAATTAATTCTTCTAACCAAACTCGGCGGCGGGTATCGCGGCGTTTCTCTCCGGTTGGGGCTGAATCATCTAAGCGAGTTAAGCGAATAAAGATATTCTTAATTTGTTCTTTTTGTGGTGGTTCACATTGATCGTAAACAGCATCAGCAGTTTGAGCGATCGCCATTTTTACACCACCAATGGCTTCATACTCCATTGTTCTTAACCATCTGCCATGTCGCCGTTTCCACAACTCTAGCAGTGCATGTTGCAATAATGGCATTGCGCCTGGTTCACCTTGCACGTCATCCAAAATCTGATTACTCAAGTCAGCTTCAAAGCGTAACCCCACTTGAGACGCTTGCATTTCCATCGCCTTCCGCAGTTCAGAGGTATCCATTGGGCCGATCAATTCCTGGCGCGATTGCATTAACTGCTTGAGTTGGGGATAGGACGCACATTCACCCCAAAAGTCTGCCCGCATGGTAATTACAACTTTTTGCTGCTGGATAATAAACAGCAATTTGTCAATAAATTCCTGTCGGCGCTGATTGTCAGTACAGAGGGTGAACAGTTCTTCAAATTGGTCGATCACTAAAATTACAGCTTGATTTTGTACCTCCAAGAAACTGGCTTGCATTTGCTCAATGGGATTACTGTTGGGTGTCATATATGCCATTTGCAAATCCGGCTGTTTTTCTTTCAGTACAGGAATTAGCCCTGCTAGTATCAAGGATGATTTACCGCTACCAGAAGCCCCAAACACAGCTAAAAAATTCTCTTTTTCTAGCTTTTGTTGTAGTTGTGTAACTAATTTTTCTCTACCAAAGAAAAATTTTTGATTTTCAACGCGGAAGGGATATAAGCCCAAAAAAGGACAACGAGCATCGTAAATTGGTGGTTCTTGACCCAAGGCGACAGCATTAAAACTGATGTCAAGCACAGCAACAGAGAGATTGTTTACATATTCTAGAGCCTGTTCTCGCTCTTGTCGGGCTTCTTTGCTCAAAGCTGCTAAATCTATATTCAGCAGATTTGTCAACTTTTCAACTCGGACTTCTAGCTTTGGTAGCAGTATAGGCGATCGCTCTTGAAACAATACTTGCAACTGCTCTAAACCATATTTAATTTCGCTGTTGGTTAATTTGCGGTCAAGTTGGTCGTTAAATAAAGGTCGCCCACCCAAGCGGCTAAACAGAGCGGGTACAGTAATATCTTGCCGCTCGGCTAAAGATGCTGCTGCTTCTTGCAGCGCTAAATCTACTTCCCCGGATTTACCCAACTGCTCGTAAAATTTTGCCCCCAATGCCAAAGCTGTTTTGACAGTGACTTTTTCCGTCATCGCAATCACCGCCGGCATTCCCAAATCCCGGACTAATCTTTGCCCTAAACCCCCCAATGCCGCTTCTGCTTCTGGACTAGCACTTTCGCAAGTCGAAAGAAAGCTAAAATGTGGTAGTCCTTTAGTTGCGGAGAGCGATCGCAATCTCTCAATTAAGCGTGTTCCTGTGACTGGGTCTACTTTATTCTCCGCTGTTGCCCAGTAAAGAACTGTTTCGCCGCTATCTTGAATCACGCGACTATGACTAACAAAATGCAGCATAGTATACTGCTTTGTTCTATCACTTAAGTGTTTACACAACTCATCAATAGTCGGTTTGCCAATTGCCCCATCGACTGTAGCTAAGACATCACATGGTATTTTCCCCAATGCTTGCCGCACACCTGAGACTGCAGCTTCCACATCAAATGAGTCTAATTTATACCGTTCTATTTCCTGTGGACTAGCTACTAATATTAAGGCGCGTAAATCTCTCCTGCCAATGGGGGGAAATCGACGGTCTGTAATCGCCGGGATATAAAGTGAATATGGTGTGCGCTGTTCTAAGCTTAATAAATGCCATCCATCATCGATGTTGGCGCAGAGTCTTTCCCAACGCAGAGTTCGGATTTCTTTATCTTCAGCTTCAATAAATAACAATACCCTAACTGTTGCGTCTGAGTCCCGCAAAGCGCTGACAAAAGCGTCTCTGATTTCTTCTTTAAATATTGCTTTCCCGAGAAATGTACCGTAGTCTTTAGGCTGTCCTAATAAACTCGTTAACTGCTGAAAATCAGTAGATGTTAGTTCGAGAATTCCTTCCGAACGCGATGAGAGCAGTTCTCCAGGGCGACTATGTTCTACGACAATCGGCCAGTGGTTTGCTGATTTGCGCTGGATGTTAATCTCGAATGTGTTCATGGCTGGGAATGTAGACTGTGTGTGGTTACGGGCGAACTGCAAAGATTAATTTTTGCCGATACCATCGCACAGATGCTGATCATCCTCTTTTACATCCGCGCCATTTTTGAGATAATTTTGTACCCAATCACAAGCACTAACCATCACATCATTTTCGGCTAACTGATTTAAATTCCATAAAATAACTCTACTGTCTTTACTAGCGGTAGCTAAAGTTTTACCATCGGGACTGAAAGCAAGGCTCAAGACCAAATTTCTATGCCCAGAAAGAGTATGTAGTTTGTTCCCCTTTAAGTCCCAGATTACTGTTGTCTCCAAACTAGCAGTAGCAATGGTTTGACCATCACGACTGAAAGCGATGCTATTAACCGTATTTTCATGCATCAGGGGCTTTTGCTTTTCTGTTCCGTTTAGATTCCAGAGTTTTACGATTTTTCCACTAGCAGTAGCAATGGTTTGACCATCAGGACTGAAAATGATGTTATTAACTGTATCTTCATGTTCAAGAGTGGTCTGCTTGTCTTTTCCATCTGGATTCCAGAGTTTTACGATTTTTCCACTAGCAGTAGCAATGGTTTGACCATCAGGACTGAAAGCGATGTTATTAACCGTATCTTTATGTTCAAGGGGGGTCTTTTTGTCTGTTCCATCTGGATTCCAGAGTGTGACAATTTTTCCACTAGCAGTAGCAATAGTCTTACCATCAGGACTGAAGGCGATACTATTAACCGTATCTTTTTGGTCCTGGAAGGTCTGTTTATCTTTTCCGTCTAGATCCCAGAGTTTTATGGTATTGTCTAAACTTGCAGAAGCGATGGTTTGACCATCAGGACTAAAAACGACGCTATTGACTGCTTCATTATGTCCAGAGAGTGTATTTAGTTCTTTTGTGCTTACATTCCAGAGTTTTACGGTTTTGTCCCAACTAGCAGTAGCAATGGTTTGACCATTGGGACTAAAAACGACGCTACTAACTGCATTTTTATGTCCAGAGAGTGTATGTAGTTCTTTTGTGTCTACATTCCAGAGTTTTACTGTATAGTCGGCACTAGCACTAGCAATAGTTTTACCATCAGGACTAAAGGCAACGCTATAGACTGGATTTTCATGTCCAGAGAGGGTAAGTAGTTCTTCTCCCTCTAAATTCCAAAGTTTTACTGTTTTGTCGGCACTAGCAGTAGCAATAGTTTTACTATCAGGGCTGAAAGCAACACTATTGACAAGCTCTTCATGCCCACGGAGAATTATAGGTTCTTGTTTTTCTAACTCTTCTAATTCTTCTAAATTCCAAAGTTTTACCGTATTGTCTGTGCTAGTAGTAGCAAGGATATGACTATTGTTGCTAAAAGTGACATCCTTGACTGAATCTTCATCCTCAGGAGGGGAATATAGTTTTTGTTCTTTGACATTCCACAGTTTTACCTGATTATGTTCATTATCTTCAATCAGAAGAGCAAGGATTTTTCCGTCAGGGCTGAAGGTGATTTTATTGACCGAATTTTCAATCTCAGGAAGGGAATATAGTTTTTGTTCTTTGACATTCCACAGTTGTACCTTCTTGTCTTCACCAATGACAGCAATTGTTTCATTATCAGGACTAAAGGCAACACTATTGACCGAATTTGCAATCTCAGGAGGGGAATATAGTTTTTGTTCTTTGACATTCCACAGTTGTACCTTCTTGTCTTCACTAATAACAGCAATCGTTTTATTATCAGGACTAAAGGCAACATTATTGATCGAATTTGCAATCTCAGGAGGGGAATATAGTTTTTGTTCTTTGACATTCCACAGTTTTACTTTATCATCTGCGCTAGTACTAGCAATGATTTGACTATCGTGACTGAAGATGACACTATATACAGATTCTTGATGCTCTAGAGTACCCAGCTCTTTTCCCTGTAAATCCCAGAGTTTTACGGTTTTGTCATTACTAGCAGTAGCAATAGTTTTACCATCAGGACTAAAGGCAACATAATTAACTAAATCTTGATGACTTGTCAACCGATTGTATTCCCTAATTCCATAAACAGCTGTTTGCAATGCTTGCATCCCATTAGGCTCGCTTGAGTTTTGTTGTCTGAGGATTTTTGCAACCTTAATCCCTTCTATCAGTGCATCCAACTCTTGATGGGAATCAAACAGTGCTAAAGAATGTTGACTCATGGACTCAACTTTAGCTTTTACAGCTTCTCCCTTTTGATAAAAAGCCCAAAGCCCCAAACTAGCACTAACAATCACAGCAACAACTGCGCCACCAGCTACTCCCCAAGCTGTCCTAATTTCTCGACGGCGATGCGCTTCTTTTTCTTGTTCTTGACGCAGGCGCAATTGAATACAAGCATTTACATAGTCAGCCTCAACTTGATTGAGAAATCCAGCTTGCTTGGCTAACACCTGTGCATCATCTAATCTGCCACCACGATGCACTAAATAATTATCATCTTTTTCCTGCTTTTCCCAATCCAAAGCCCCCTGACGAATCGTTTCTCTTAGCTGCAAATTCGTCCTGTTTTCATCTAACCAATTTAACAACCTCGGCCAGTAGCGAATTAAGGCTTCATGGGCTACTTCTACTTCTTCTCGCTTTGTCGAGCCGTCTACGCTGGTAACTACCAATCTAGCGCCTTCTCCGGCTAAACGATTGACTAACTCCTTAATCATTGCAACTGTACCACCCGCAGGTACTAATTCATCTAACCAAACTCGTCGGCGAGTATCTCTGCGTTTCTCTCCCTGGAGGGCGCTGTCATCTAAGCGAGTTAAACGAATGAAAATATTTTTAACTTGCGCTTGTTCTGGCGGTGATAAGGTATTGTAAACATCATCAGCAGTCTGAGCGATCGCCATTTTTACACCACCAATAGCTTCATACTCAAAAGCTTGCAACCATCTACCATGTCGCCGCTTCCACAATTCCAGCAGCGCATGTTGTAATAATGGCATTGCCCCTGGTTCGTCTTTGACTTCATCCAAAATTGTGTTACTTAATCCGGCTTCAAAGCGTAAACCCACTTTGGCGGCTTGCATTTCCATCGCTTTTCGCAACTCAGCATTGTCCATTGGCCCAATTAACTTTTGTCGCGCTTCCATCAATTCTTTTAATTCGCGGTAAGGAGCGCATTCACCCCAAAAGTCTGCCCGCATGGTAATCACAACTTTCTGTTGCTGGGTTAAGTTTAAAACTTGCTCAATAAAAGCTAGACGTTCATTTTCATCAGCACAAAGAGTAAATACTTCCTCAAACTGGTCAATTACTAAAATAGGCGTTTTTTTGATAGTTGCTGCGACATTCCGCTCTCTGGTTAAAGGTAAATAACTACCTGCTGAGTTAGTGACGAGTTCTGGCTTTATTGCCCATTCGCTATCAACAATGGAATGTAATTCTTTTTCTACCCCAGCAAGAGTAGCTTGCAGTTGTGCGATCGGGTTATTATTTGGTGTCATATATGACACTACTAAATTCGGTTCTTTCTCCTGTAGCGCCGGAATCAGCCCAGCTAACACTACTGATGATTTCCCACTCCCAGAAGCACCTAACACCGCTAAGAAGTTATGCTCTCTCAGCTTTTCTTGCAATTGAGCAATTAATTTTTCTCGTCCAAAGAAAAATTCGCGGTTGGACTCGCGGAAAGGATACAAACCCAAAAAGGGACAACGAGCATCATAAGCAGGTGGTTCTTGTCCTAAAGCTAGGGCGTTAAAACTGAGGTCTACTATTTCCTCACAGAGAGTATTTATCTCTGCTAATGCTAGCTCTCGTTCGTAACGGGCTTGTTTGCTTAAGGCTGTAATCTCTGTCCCTAAACAGCTGTATAGTTTCTGGGCTTGCTCTGAAAATCTTTGGCGGAGTGCAGGGGCGCGTTCTGATAATAACTTCTCAAATTGCTCCAAACCATACTGAATTTCGGCGTTAGTGAGTTCTCTATCAAGTTGGTCGTTAAATAAAGGTCGCCCACCCAAGCGGCTAAACAGAGCCGGGACAGTAATATCTTGCCGCTCGGCTAAAGATGCTGCCGCTTCTTGCAGTGCTAAATCTACTTCCCCGGATTTACCCAACTGCTCATAAAATTTCGCCCCTAATGCCAAAGCAGTTTTGACAGTGACTTTCTCCGTCATCGCAATCACCGCCGGCATTCCCAAATCCCGGACTAATCTTTGCCCTAAACCCCCCAATGCCGCTTCTGCTTCTGAGCTAGCACTTTCGCAAGTCGAAAGAAAGGTAAAATGTGGTAGCCCTTTACTGGCTGAGAGCGATCGCAATCTCTCAATTAAGCGCGTTCCTGTGACTGGGTCTACTTTATTCTCCGCTGTTGCCCAGTAGAGAACTGTTTCGCCGCTATCTTGAATCACGCGACTATGACTGACAAAATGCAGCATAGTATACTGCTTTGTTCTATCACTTAAGTGTTTACACAACTCATCAATAGTTGGTTTGCCAATTGCCCCATCGACCGTAGCTAAGATATCACATGGTATTTTCCCCAATGCTTGCCGCACACCTGAGACTGCAGCTTCCACATCAAATGAGTCTAATTTATACCGTTCTATTTCCTGTGGACTAGCTACTAGTATTAAGGCGCGTAAATCTCTCCTGCCAATGGGGGGAAATCGACGGTCTGTAATCGCCGGGATATAAAGTGAATATGGTGTGCGCTGTTCTAAGCTTAATAAATGCCATCCATCATCGATGTTGGCGCAGAGTCTTTCCCAACGTAGGGTTCGGATTTCTTTATCTTCAGCTTCAATAAATAACAATACCCTGACTGTTGCGTCTGAGTCCCGCAAAGCGCTGACAAAAGCGTCTCTGATTTCTTCTTTAAATATTGCTTTCCCGAGAAATGTACCGTAGTCTTTGGGCTGTCCTAATAAGCTGGTGAGTTTTTCTAAGTCTGCTGATGTGAGTTCGAGAATTCCTTCCGAACGCGATGAGAGCAGTTCCCCAGGGCGACTATGTTCTACAACAATCGGCCAGTGGTTTGCTGATTTGCGCTGGATGTTAATCTCGAATGTGTTCATAGTTTTTTAGCTAATAAAGACCTATATAAGATGAGCTATATGCATATACAGCAGATTGTATGTAAGGGCACAGTGCATTGGTGTCAACTTAACGTGAAACCCGCTTTGTAGCAAGGTTTTTACCCTCACCCCCAACCCCTCTCCCGGCGGGAGAGGGGAGCAAGAGATTTAATTCCCCTTCTCCCCCAGGAGAAGGGGTTAGGGGATGAGGGCGAAAGTTTTTGTGCCACGCCCGCCCTATAGGTTATTTCAGCTTTTTCAAAGCCTCTAATAAACTCATTACTCCAGAAATCGCTGCCTCCAGCTTTTCTGTGCGAGTTGCAGAAGCTTGATCGACATTTTGAATAAACTGTTCTAGAGCTTGATTTAAATCTGTCTGTGCCTTTTTAATTGCTGATGTATCACCAGTGCCATCAGAGGTATTTGGTGCAGCAATTGCAGCAGGTAATTTTATTGACTCTATAGTTTGTCGCTCGGAAGCATTTTGGCGATCGCTCACCACCAAACGCACTGCAGGATCGCCGACAATAGCATAACTGCGAGCATCGTTGTTTGCTGTCCACATTCCCGCCAAGCTGACTGGATTGGCTGTCGCGCCAAATTTGATTTCTTCAAGTTCAGTACTCAAATCAGAAGACAGCTCGGCATAGCGTTCATTGAAATACTCAACCGCAGACCCTACAGGATGACCCTCTAACAGCCTCTTTAAAGTACTTTCAAATACTGCTAACTGCTTACCTGTTTTCTCCCAAACAAACGAACAACCCCAAGCTCTTTCCACATGACCAATTACAGCTAAAGCACCGCCGTTGGGATGGCTAAGTAAACGTCGGGGTAAGGGTGCAATAAATGCATGGGGCGCAATAGTGGCTCTTTCATTGGAGCCTTTTTGATGGGCAAACTCATCTAGTTTGGGCGTACCCGCACCGTAACAAGCAAAGTGAAACGCAATTAAGCCTAACAACCGCGCATCAGCGCCAACATCATCTGCTGAAAAGTAAAAGTCTTCTGGTATTGGCTTACCACGCCATTGTATAGGGCCTGGCCAGTCTTGGCACAGTAGGGCACCTTGATGGCGTAATTGTCGTTCATCCCCATTGGGAAAGCCCATACCATGACTACCAGTGAATAACAATGCAGGTGTATCTTCACCGCCTAAGAGTTTCTTAAGTCTGGCTTTGGTGGCTTCTTGTGCCAGGATAGTTTCGACTTTCCAATCTTTTTGCTCTCCTCCCATCCATTCAGCAAGAGGTTGAATTAAGTTCTTCGCACTTAATTGTGTAGCTGCATCACCGCTAGTTTGTACCCCAAAAAAGCTAGCCCGCCGAGGAAGTGAAAACCCTGGACTTTCAGCCTGTACAACGCTCCGAGCATATTGGGCATACTCTTCGGGGGTATCGAAGTAAATCCGACCGACTGCATACTGCACATCAAGTTGGTACTGAAAGCGATAGGGAATTGTTTCAGGATCGCCAACAATCAGCAGATAATAAGGCATTTTTTCTGGATCTGCTGGGCCTGGCCCAACTCCATGACGCGCCAAAAATGCGTTCTTTGACTCACCAGGACGATAACCTCTAGGGCCAGTATATTCCTGATAATAATGGTCGTAATTTTTGGTTGCTTGTCTTTGGCGATGCTCTAGCAGTTCCTTGAGCGCTTCTTTAATGGCGGGATCAGCATTATAGGCAAAAATAACTCCCCAACCTGTTTCAGCGAGATTTTTCGGATCTACTCCTTCTATCGGGGCAAAGTCTGGTTCTAGACCTTTGACATGCAGATCCTTTTTCTTGAGTTCACTAACTTCTATCGGGTCGAAGTTTTCGCCTTGAGCAAGTCTCGCAACTTGTTCCGGCGTTAAAGGAGGTAACAAATATTCCCCGGAAGCGCCATCAATGCCATTGAAATATAGTTCTTCTGTAAGCTGTTCTACACTCATGCTCTTTGTCTCCTGATGTTTGTGCCAGATATGTGTTGTATTGAGAGGGCAGTGTTTACCCTACTGTGATTGAGAATGGTGATCAGAACTCGTAACTGCTAATTAACCAGAGCAGCAGACCAAACAGCATGAGCTACAGCCGGATTATCAATCGCGTTGTGTGCGCCGACAAAAGGATCGGGATTGGGAACAGTAATATAATTACTGCTTTCTAAGTTGTAAATTTTACCTGGTTTAAAATCATAGGATTGGTTGGGGTTGAGCATATCGATATCCGTAATATCCAAATCTTCCCCTTGAATTCCATAGAAACCTATGCCACCCACACCAGGATAGTTTGGTTTGGAAACATCAAAATTGATATCTTGGCCGATTCCTAATCCCATTGTTCCGGCTACAGGATAAGCTACCCTGACGGCATTATCATAGCGAGATTGGGTTGTGATAATCGGCCCAGATACTTTGCGATCGCTAATGATGGGGTGAAAATAACCAGCAAGATTGTTTCTGTAGGGAACCTTGGCTGTGTAAGACCAAAGCGATACAGCTCCCTGAATTAAGGCTAGAGAATTAACTGGGCGCACAAGTCTATTATGATCTTTTGTACCTGCAACTGTTGCCGATACAAAAATAGTCCCAAAGCTATGGCCCATGAGGTGGAATCGGACGCGATCGTCTGCGACTTGTTGCAGTTTGGTCAATAAGTTAAAGCCACTAGTTTGACCGATTTTACGCGCCAGGTCTTTCATTTTCCAGAAAGATAACAATCTGGGTACATTCAAAAACTTATCCCAAGCTGATGCTATAGAATCGCCTATTCCAAAGCTGACTTCTTCGGTATTTTCTTCTAAGCTGGCTTGATATACAGTTTCAGGGTCAAAATTTAAGGGTTCGGTGTTATTCCATTCGGAAGTATCTTCACTTTGATTGCATGAGGATGCTTCTTGAATCAATACCTGATAAGCTGCGGCAACTTCTGGTGGTAAACTTTCTGGTGGCGTGTCATATTCAATAGCCGCACTAAAAATTGTTCTGAGTGCTTCTCTACTAGCTTCTGTGTCTGAAACTTGACGAGCATAATCCTCTATCAAATCATTTAGTTGAGAGTCTGCTGTGTCAAAAGAGGGAAGTTGACCGTTTAAGTTTTCATCTCCCCAAGGCTTACTTGGCCAATGCAACCCAATAAGTAATGGACTAAACCCAGGTTGTAGCTGTTGCATTTTTTGAATGTCAGCTTGGTTATCTGCCATAGCTGCAATCCAGCGTTGGTATTGGTCTTTAGCCGCTGGAATGTCACCTTGCCATCCATGACTCATGAAAAAAACATCTGTAATTGGCTGGCTAGATAAAACATCCAAGATTTGTTGACTAATTAATTTGCCATTTTCTGGGCGTTCGTTGCCTTTCTCATCAAAAGAAATTAGATAGTACTCTAAAGAAGTACCACGTACTTTTTCAAGTGGCATAGGTTAGTCCTTATACATAAAATCTTAGTATTAAACCATACTTTACTTATGGGGATAATACAAGCTTTGTTGACTACGGAAGGATAAAAAAATATACAAAATTTTGTATATTTTGTATAAAAACATACAAAAGAAGAGCCATTAATAAGAATATATGAATTGCCAAAATAGCTGTAAATCGCAATAATCTTGGCTTGTTGACAATTAAATAAAGAGAAATATTTGGCTAATTGCCAGAAAAATCAACTATAAATTCAGATTCACCTCTCTTAAGACAAAAAATATTTTGTCAATACTTATTAATACATACTGACTGCAATTTTTTTTAATGATTAATTATTTTTATAAGATTGTATGTACGCAATGTTATTGTTAAGACATCATTAAATAACCTAGGCAAATATCTGTGTTGAGTATATAAAAGTACAGGCAATGCATTTTCATCTGACAAGGTTAAACAACAATTGCATCCTCTAAGTAAGCAGGCATCATTAAATATAAGTCTTCATCAAGTAGCTTAATTCCGGCAGAGTGGAGAAACAACAAAGCAATTGTAAAAGCTAGAATTGCTATTCTTCTGCTATCGTGCTACGCGAACGAGTTCTCTCAAGTAAGAAGTAGGTTATACCAATTCAAAATTCAAAATTAAGAAAGCCAGATTTCTCAAAGGTTTGAGAGTTTATATCTGTTGCTAAATTTTGGAGAATTGGTATTACTCTTTACAAGACTCTACGCCCAGTGTCTGCTTGAGAAAAAATTATATGCTGGGAAAACAGCATATTATATTTATCCCTGCATACTTAGTCTTCATTAATTACTTATATCCTTGTCAAAATTAATTCCGCTCAACGCTAAACTATCCATCATTATTGATAGCTAAAGAGGAAAAGTATGCTGAATCAAAAAGATTTGCTTTTATTTTTGTACAAGCTTGTAGATCGTTATATATTTACTCAAGGTGATAGGTATGAATACAACTACAACTATCTAAATCCTTTGGCGATGACAGATGTGCCGCAAATGCCATTAATCAATTTGCCTCGCTTACCAAAAGATGAAATTCCCAGCCGCGAGTGGCTACTTTTAGTATTAAAGGCAATGAGTGTTTATAATATTAATAATACTGCTAAAGCTAGTAGCGGCACTGTCTCTTTTAGTACAGATGATGTAGACAGCGATAGCGTTTTTTTAAGCGATAAACTTAATTCTTTAGAAACAATTGAGCAGCAGATAAACGAAGTCAAGACTACAGAAGATGTCAATGATATTGCTTTTCAGCTAGTATCAACTCTCAAAGAAGTTAACGAGCATCTTTCAATTAATGAACAACTTGATGAGTATCGCAATCATCAAGATGCTAACCCAACAGATAGTAATACTCAATTTTCATTTGAAGAAGAGTTCCAAAAAATTGATGTTCAGATTGCTGAACAACTAGAAGAAAATCCAGATAATATTTCATTCGATTTAGATTCTAGCGAACAAATTGCGATCGCTAATCTAAAAAATATCATCAGATATAACGCTCAGTTATTAGAACTTGCTGATATACAGGCTACTGAGAATGCTGAAGATGGCACAAATGTTAACTTTGGTTCTGTGGGAGATAATTATTCTCATACCCTCGAGGATTACGATAACCTATTTCGACTGATAACCAAACCAGAGATTGCTGCAAAATTTCAACAGGATATAGTTTTTGCCTATATGCAGGTGGCTGGGCCAAATCCAGTCATGCTCAAGCAAATCAAAACAGCAGATCCACGTTTACCAATCACTGGCGAACAATACCAACAAATTACCTCTAAAATTATTGGCAAAGCTGATTCTCTAGATATAGCGCTGCAAGAAGGTCGAATTTACTTAGCAGACTATTCTCTATTAGAGGGTATGGTAAATGGGAATTACCCCAGAGACCAAAAATATATTTATGCACCCTTAGGATTATTTGCAGTTCCACCAGTTGGTAGTTCCTCTCGCTCTTTAATACCAGTTGCAATTAAGATTCAACAGGCTCTATTTACACCGCTACATACAGGAACCTGGATGAGTGCTAAGAGCATTTTACAAATGGCAGATAGCAACTACCATGAGGTTTATAGCCACTTAGGTCAAACTCACTTATTTATTGAGCCTTTTGTAGTTGCAACTAATCATTTGTCTAAGGATCATAATCTCAGAAAACTGTTGAAACCGCATCTAGAAGGTACTGTATTAATCAATTATGGCGCTCATCAATCTTTAGTAGCACCAAAGGGTTCTGTAGATAAGTTATTAGCTAGTAATATTAACTCTGACCACGAGCTAGCTGTCAAAGGAGCACAGAGTTGCCTATTTAACTTTAATGAAGTTGCATTTCCTAAGACTCTAGAACGTCGAGGTGTTAACGATCCTAATCAACTACCTGTTTATCCTTACAGAGATGATGGAATGTTGATTTGGAATGCTATCCATGATTGGGTGAAGGGTTATTTAAGCTCTTACTACAGTACAGATGCTTCCGTGCAGAACGATCAAGATTTACAGAAATGGGCTTCGCAATTGGTTTCTCCAACAGGAGGCCGCTTGAAGAATTTTGGTGAGGATGCTCAAGGTAGAATTAAGACGCTCAATTATTTAATTGAGGCTGTTTCAACCGTTATTTTCACTGCCAGCGCTCAACATGCTGCTGTTAACTTTGCCCAACGTGGTTTGATGCTATATCCGCCAGCATTTCCTTTAGCACGTTATATCCCCGCACCAACAGATCCCAATCAGCAAGAAAATTTTATAGATGGTTTACCACCACTAGATAGAGCTACAGACCAGATTAATTTACTATATTTACTTGGCTCTATTTACTATACGAAGTTGGGCGATTACACTAACTCTGATTTTCACTCTTCGCCACGAGTACAAGATGCTTTGAAAAATTTCCAGAAGGAACTTAAAACTATTGAGGAGCAAATTCGGCAACGTAATCAAAGTAGCGAAAGATTATTAGCTTATGAGTATTTGCTACCTTCCAAGATTCCTCAAAGTATCAATATCTAAAAAGAGAATTTGATACTCTCTATGCGTAGAATGCGAGGGGAGTATCAAAACTCATACCAAATCATACCATTTTGGATTTTGGATTTTGGATTGAGAATTAGTCTCTGTGTAAGAGTTCTATCCATCCATCTGTCGCATTCTTTTTTCAAATTGGTATCAAAATATGATTTGGTACGAAAGAACTAATGTTCTCAATAAAAAACTCCACCCAAAAGGGGATGGAGTTTTTGGGCATGGGGAATAGGGCATTGGGCATAGCAAAGAGTTACCAATGCCCCTTGTCGGCAGGCGGCTATCCCTCTCTACCCACAAGGGGATGGAGTTTCCCGCCCAATACTTGTCGGTTAAGGGCAAAAGGCGAAGGGGAAAAGGGACAATAAAAAACCTTTAACCCTTACCCTTTCACCTTTTCCCCAAACCAAATTAAGAGTTGACAATCCTTAACCGAGCAGTATTGGTTTCCCGCCGACTTCTGATGAAGAGTGCTGAATTTAAAAGACTGCTCACAAGGGGGAGCCACTGCGGTGGACGGGTTCAGAGGTAACGGATTATCAAGTAGGGATACGGGTTCTGCAAAGCACTACAGCAAACCCGCAGGGTATTTTGAATTTTAAATTCCTCAGAGGGGTTGACATTGTGGACTAGTACATTTAACCTAGTAGTTAATTAACTGCGCGGTTAAATACATCCAATTTCAATGTCCACTGATCAATTGAGCGTCACCTTTGCCGCCCTTGCCGATCCGACTCGGCGAGCAATCCTGGCTCATCTTGCTTTGGGCGAAGCATCGGTAACAGAGCTAGCCCAACCCTTTGAGATGAGCCTACCTGCCATTTCTAAACATCTCAAAGTGCTGGAGCGTGCGGGATTAATCGCACGGGGTCGAGAGGCTCAGTGGCGACCCTGTCGATTAGAAGCACAAGCGCTCAAGGATGCAGCAGATTGGATTGAGCAATATCGCCAATTCTGGGAACAGAATTTGGATCGTCTAGACGAGTATTTACAACAATTGCAAGCCGAGGATAATAAACGCGATCGCGAATCATAAACTGCGTTCCCTTCTTCAGGAGAAACAAGATGTTGAAACAAAATGACTCCACATCCACTCAGTCTGAACGCGAGATTATCATTACCCGTATCTTCAATGCACCGCGAGAACTTGTATTTCAAGCATGGACAGACCAGCACATTTAATAATCGCACTGCTTCCCCAAAGAGAAACTCATCCAAAGTTAAACCCCCAGGAGTGACGACCCACAACACAGGCAATTCCGGCACTTTATCCGGGAAAGTACCATAACCATCTGTTAAATAAATACACACGCTTTGAGTTTGCCCATCCCAACTGTCTGTAACTTTCTCAAAAAACGGGACAAATGATGTACCTCCCCCACCTTGGGGTTTTGGTAAAGTCAGATTGAGATTGAGTTCGTAGGGGCCATAGGCTTCAGCATCAACGTAATAAAGCTGACATTTTAAATGAGGATAAGCACTTAAAATTCCCTGGACTTCACCTAAAAACATTGACAATTGCTCATGGTCAATTGAGCCACTAGTATCAACAGCTACATATACTTCCACATTTTCTGCTTGCAGAGTTTCCAGATACAGTTTTCGCCCAATAAAGCGACGGTCGAAGCCGGCAAAGTCTGTAGGTGTCTGCACTAGATAACGCCACAGGTAACTACGCCAATCAATTTGCGCGGTGCTTAATGCTCCTAATTCCCGTTCTATGCCGGCTGGTAGTAAACCTTGATTCGTGGTGCGGGCGACGATCGCAGCTTGTTGCAAAGCATTATGCCAGTGGGTTGCCAACACTGCATTTTTTGCGACTGAGAGACTATCGCTGTTACTAGCAGGTACTATCTTTGCATCTGCTTTTCCAGGGTTGGAGAGGCCGTGATTTTGGCTAACATTGTTTGTCTCATCTGGAGTTGTCGCCGATGAGGCATCACTAGGGGCTTCATTGAGTAAATCAGGGTACAGTAATTTTACGGTTTTGTGAGTATCTTTTAATAGCAATTCATAAATTTCTTCGACACTCAAATGCTCTAGTTTAGGTACTCGCAATCCCCCCGGAGGCAATTCAAATACACCCTGTTGGCTAATAATGCCGTTGACTACTATATCTGCGGCAATATTCCACAGTTCAGCTTCCCGCACACCCCGACGGGTTACATGAAGCAGGGCGGCGTGTAACACTTCATGTAGTAGCAGTCCGTCTTGTTGTGGAGTGGGTAAAGCCAGCAGATACTCTGGATTAAAAAATATATCTTTACCGTCAGTAGCAGCAGTTGGTATTTGCACTGATGGAACGAAGCGGGCAAACAAGGCTAGGGTGGCAAAAAATGGCGACTTCATCCGCAAACGCAGCACCGCAGCACTGATAATTCGGGAGCTATTTTGATTATTCATCGGTTATGTCTGGTCACAAACCCACTAATTGCTGAAAATCTTGGAGAAATTGCTGTAATTTGGCATCTTTCTGGACTAATTGAGCTAGGGTACCCAGATTTCCCTTACTCCGCATGACTCGAAATAAATCTACAGCAAACAATTGCACCCATTCGGCAGTAGCAACTTGACTGAGCCACAGAAAAGCGTTGTAAGCTTGGTTTGCGTCAGCCGCACGTACTGTTAAACCGATAGCTGTGGCATATTTAGTACTTGGTTCTTGTGGCCAGGTAATGCGATCGCCTTGACCTGCTAAAATCAACTTCAGATTCGGCAGAGTCTTGTAAAGGTCGGTAAAAGCTTGAAACTCACTTGCAGTAGCCACTCCCACTGCTGGTGTAATATCTAATTCTGCTTGGTGTAGCGCACTTGCCATTTCCCAAGAACGAGGCGAAGGCCAAGCAGGTTGCTGCGGATCGATTTTGTGCAACAATGTGGGGCGAAAGGAAATAAAGGCGATAATTTGCTCGTGTATGCCTTTTTCTAAGGCATAGGCTTTAAAGCTATCAAAATCAGCTTGCACTTCCAAATGTAAAAACCTATTTGCTAAAGGTGCAGGCATATCAAACACAGCTGCGCGGTCTTCTTTACGATTGCCAGCAGCCCAAACAAACCAATCGGATGGCAAAACATAAGAACCGACTTTTCTATCTAAAATCAACTGTTGAGCCACTCCTTGCATTGCTGGCGGTGCCATATTGAGTTCATCGAGAAATAAAATACCTTGACCGCCACGAGGGAGAAATTCTGGCGGATACCATTTAGATATCCCATCTTCGGCAACGGGTAAACCACGCAAATCAGTTGGTGCAAGTTGGCTGAGGCGTACATCTGTAAACTCAATCTCAAACTCTTGAGCTATCTGCTTGACGATGCTCGACTTTCCAATACCAGCCGCCCCCCAAATCATCGTACTAATTTGCAAGTTTTTACTGATTAGATTATTCAAATATGCTTTTAACAGAGCAGGAGTCATGGATTTTTGATTAATACTGATGTTTGTTTCTCAGTATTCCCATCCTTCTCATAAGTATTTCTTTTTTTGAATATATTCCTGATTCATGTTTATTGTACTTAGTTGAAACTCTCCGCCCTATAAGTGCGGACTACACCAATTCTTTTTCTAAACACAGATATCCCCGATGCGCTGGAGTTAGGGTTAGACAACTTTGAAATTGGCTTGAATCACAATATCATTGAAATCGCGATCGCCACCACCTGCTAAGTCTTCAACACCCCAAGTATTATTGCCGAGTGAGAGGAAATGATCTGTATGGTCAGAATTTGCCCCAATAAAGCTAAAATAGACAGAAACATCGCCTTTCAGCCCAGCATCAACTGTACCATTAGCAATTAGATATGGTGCATAGAATTTCCCACCTGCAAAGGTACTACCAGTTAATACCCCTTGGTCATTCATAGTCATACCATGCTGTTGACTGTTGCGGATTGCAGCTTGTGCGTAACCTGCTTCACCAACACGAATTAATTTACCAGTGAGGGAGTCAACCACTGAACCTTGAATGTCTTCAATTTGATAGAAACCGAAAACATTATCATAAGCCGCTTCACTTTTCACAATTGGGAAGGAAACTTGAACTTGTAACCCAGCTAAATCTGTAAGGTCAATTAGTTCCTCTGTTCCTTGGGTTTGTAACTTCGCGCCTAAAGGAATCTCTTCATTGGTAATTTCTAACTTCACGACTAAATCAGGGTCAATATCTCCTAATTGATCCTCAAAGCTCAAACTAAATTGATTGTTATCCAGAGACGCAACCGTCATGGCTTGGGTAGAACTGGTACCAAAAGGAGAACCAAGAAAGACACGATTCAGCAGATTGCTATTACCAAGAACTGCATCTAAGCTGGTATTTTGGAAAAACAGCAATCCCAAGTTTTCACGACTAGCTCTTTGAATAATTTTTGTCGGATTAGAAATAAAGTCATCAGGGAGTACCGAGAACAGCACCTGAGAACGTTTGAGTACAGCATTAAGGTAGCCATCTTGTCCAGGTTTGAAGCCATCAACTTCCCCTTGGGCGTTATCATAAGCAACCAACGCAATTTGGTGAATGTTTTGGCTATTGAGGTGCTTACTGCTCAGACTAAACTTGAGATTAATTGTGTCAGTATCGCCTTCTAATTGGAATACCTTGGTGTCAGTATTCAAGGTAATATGGGGCTGTTGTGGCTCGATACCGCCAAAAGGTGCTGCATACTGTAAGCCAGAACTGGTATAAAGTTCATTCAGTCCGCGTGGTAACAGATTTGTATCAAAATTACGGGCGTATACTTCACCTGCATTACCTACCGCCTTAATTACCTGAACTGCAAAATCATTGGCGAGTCCCAGCTTTGCACCAAGATTACCTTTAATTCCTAAGAATGCCAGAATTTCCGGCGTAAAATCATTATTGGGGTCAGCGTCGGTATTACGAGCAATCAAGTCATCAATATTAGTGGAACTAATGCCGTATTCTTCAGCTTGCACCAAAGTATACATTGTCCACCGAACTACATCAGCCCAATCCGATTGGTTTTCATCAATGATTAAAGCTAAAGGTTCTTTAGAAAAAGTATCCTGGAGAATTTGGTGTTCTTGTGGCTGAGATAAAGTGGGAATTTTGCCTGCTAAGAGTGTAACGTCATTAAAGACGGCTTCGACCTCACCGCGATCGTAAGCGGCGTACATATCAGCAGAATTATCGAAAGTGACAAGGGTAGGACTGGCGCTAAATTTTACCAATGCATCTTGCAAATTGCTCAATGCAGTTGTACCTGACATCCCACTGAGTAAACCAATTTTACGACCATTGAGAGTCGGGATGGAACTAATACCGCTATTTTTGCGGGTGAGAATACCTTGTCCGGTATAGAGATAAATCGGACTGTAATCAATTCCGTAACTCGCGTCACGCACCAAGTTCTCTGTATAAGCCGCAGCAGAAGCATCTACTACACCATTAGCTGTATTACCAAAGCCATCGGCAAAAGCTTGTTGTACAAATTTTACTTGATTGGGATTGCCAAATACGGCTGCGGCTAATGCTCTACCTAAATCTGCATCAAAGCCTTTGATTGTGCCATCTTCCTGCTTTACCGTAAAACCAGGGAAATTAAAGGGTTCAGGTAAGCCAAAATTCAGCACACCTCTTTGTTTGATTTCGTCTAAGACGTTACGTTTGTCATTGTCAATCAGATTCAGTTCTTTAGGTGTACCTGAGAAAGGCGGTGTATACATTAAACCGCCATCAGTCCATAGAAGATTGCGATCGCGCTCTAAATTCGGAAAATGACGCTGATAAATTTCGCCGTAGTTACCAACCTGCTTAATCACTTGGACGATGAAATCATCGCGCAAACCTAAAGCAGCCCCCAATTTTTCTTGCAAGCCTAAGAAACGGCGAATAGCAGGGTCAGAATCATTATTGGGGTTATCATCTTTATTTACTGCCAGAATTTGGTCAATATTTTGGGAAGTAATGCCAAATTCTTCAGCTTGAATTGTGGCGTAAGTTACCCAGCGTACCACATCAGCCCAAGCAGATTCATTTTCTGGCAGTACTAAGGCGATGGGTTCTTTAGAAAATTCGCCATCAAGAAGCTTGTGTTTTTGTGGATCTGGGAAGTTACGTAAGTAATTATCAACTAAAGCTGTATCAATAGACAGAGCAGGAATTTCGCCTTTTTCATAAGCCGCAAACATCTGCGCTCCATTGTCAAACCAGCGCGGTGTAAAGTTAATACCTAAAGGTTGCAGTATATTTACTAAATTAGCGTAGGCTGTACTGCCGCTAACAACACCAATTGTTGCACCTTTGAGATCTTCAATCTTCTGAATCTTGCCGTCAGTGGGGACTAAAATACCTTGGTGATCGTAAAGATACACTGGGCCAAAATCCACATTTAAACCACCATCTCGGACAAGATTCTCAGTCACTCGCCTAACGCTGAGGTCAAGGTTTTTATTAGCAACTTGAGTAAAACCATCGCTAGAGGTGGTGTTAACGATTTCAACTTGGTTTTTGTTACCAAATAAAGCAGCTGCTAAAGCACCAACAAATTCTAAATCAAAGCTGAGAATCGAGTTTTGGCTGGATGAAGCAACTTTGAGATAACCTCTTTGTAAAATTGCTTCTAAGAGGTTAGCCGCAGTTCCTTGGCTGCTCTGAACTAGATCATTCAATACTGCGGGAGCATTAAAGCTATACAGGTTTTCCTGTATCAGTTTATTTTCAGTAGATGGAATCGGGGTGGGTTGGTCAACAAGTTCTAGAATTTGGTCAAGGTGAGAAAAGTAGGCGTAGGTTTTGCCTTGATTTTGGATCAGTGCGAGATTTTTTCCTTGGAAGTCTAAGACACCATTAATAAAGCGGAAACCACTGAGGTCACTGATACCAAAACCGGAAGCCGAAATCTGGATTTTGTCTCCTTGTTCGGGATCGAAATCGAGAATTGTGTCAAAGCCGTCATTGGGAGAGTTGAAGAAGAAGACATCTGCACCAGTACCGCCATTGAGGATGTCATCTCCCGTACCACCGACGATGATATCATTACTGCTACCAGCAACTATCCAGTCGTTATCTTCGTTACCGTAAATGGTGTCTTGACCGTCGCCACCTTCTAGCTGATCGTTACCTTGATTACCTTCTAAATAGTCATTGCCTAAACCAGCTAAGATTATATCGCTACCGACACCACCTAAAAGGCGATCGCTTCCTTCACCACCTTCTAATCTATCGCTACCTGCACCGCCTTCTAAGGAGTCGTCACCAAAGTTACCTTCGAGTTGGTCGTTACCATCTCCGCCGATCAGGGTATCATTACTGCTACCACCGAGTAAGAAGTCATTGCCTTCTTTACCATCAAGATAATCGTTACCTTCTTTACCTTCGAGTTGATCGTTACCAACACCACCAGTGAGGGTATTAGCCAACAAATTACCCTTAAGAACTACTCCTTTTGTAGCTGAATCTGCGGTTGTTTGGTCATCATCTTGAATATCTATCAAGGCGACTTTAGCATTTGGCGCGATCGCATAACCTTCACCCACAGTTTTCAAGTTCAAGGCGATACTTTCTAAGTTTTCTGCCAAGTTATCATTAAGAACTTGAACCTCAATTACCGCAGTAGTTTCACCAGGAGCAATATTGATTTCCCCTGTAGTTGCGCTGACAATTTGATAATCTTCCCCTAAAGTAGCTGTACCGGAGAAGTCATAGAGAATCTTTAAACCTTGGTTTGGTGCTTCTTGGGTTAAATCTATGCGGAATTGTACCTTAGTCGCATCAGCCTCAGAAACCCTTGCTGGCGATACACTTACAGAAGCATAACGATTACCAAAGCTATTACCGTTAGCATCAACTAAATAATAGTTTTGATCAAAAGTCGCGGCGATCGCACCTATAAGTTGCTCTGTAGTCAGTTCCCCCCCAGCCATCTGCTGTACTAAGAAAGGAATATGTTCTTCGGTAACTCGTTTGAGAGAGGCTAGTACTGGTAAGGCTTCCGATACAGCTTTTGATGCACCCACTTTCGCCACTTTCTCTAAATACTCATTACCTGCGGCTGCGGCTAAAGCTAAAGCACTTACTTGTTCAGCCGATGCAGTTAATTGATTGCGCTCAAGTACTGAGTTAAAGAAGGATTTGAGAATCTCTGTATTCGTCAAATCCAGGTGAGAATAAATGCTATTTTGCAGATATACAGCTAGGGCATTAATGGCTTCTAGTAAATTATTAGGATTAACTACACCTGTAGCAGCTTGTTGCAAACCATCTAAGAAAGCACGGGTTTGATTGAGCAGAGATTGTACTTGAATATGTGACAAATAGACATCTAAGCCAATTTCTTGCTTTTCTCCCACAGCTTTGAGGGGGTCGAAACTTTCGAGATTTGATGCCAAATCTAAGCCCAATTGCTGTTTAATGATGCCATCGGCTGCGTCTCGGCTCAAGCCTGATTGTACTAGTCTTGCTTCTAAGCTAGTTAACGGTGTCACAATCGCCGAACCTGGTAAGGCAATTAAAGCACCAGAAGACAAACCACTAGAAGTATCAAAGCCGCCTAATCCTACTAATTGCGCCTCATCAACCCCAATTTCACCATCACCATTAGTATCGACTTCTTGGGGAATATCCAGGTTAAATTGACCGTATTCATCGGAAATTGTCTTAACTTCCCCTACATCCCACTGATTATTAAAGTTGGTATCTAAAAAGATTGTGGCACCAGCAATATAACTTTGGGAAAGTGCGCCACTGAAGGTAAAGCCATCAGCACTCAGGGTGAATTTAGCTAAGTTAAAGCGGGCAAATTCTTCTTTCCATACAGTTCCGACAAAAAGTACTTTAATTTCTGCTTCTAAGAAAGCATCAATACTACCATTGAGATCAAACAATTCCCAAGGCTTGCTAATACGAGAAATAATCTCGGAACCGCGCACTTTTCCATCGCTAGTTCCTGTATTTTCCCCAATATCTACGACATCAATACCAAGATAACCTTGAACACCACCCCGCACTGTCGCATCAGCCACGCCAACATCTAAGCCTAAACCAGCAGTAATTGTGGCATTTAAAGACAATTCATCAACATCTTTACCGTTTGCATCCCAATCTTTGAGATAAAAACCGTCAAAGATTTTGTAAATACTGCTGAACTCAAAATCATCATCCTTCCAATCATTAACTCCGGCGGTATCGAAACCTACAACCAAGTTAGTTTTCGCGGAGAAACTTCCACCAAGTTCACCTTTAACTGGCCCCCAAATCGGGAAACTCTTGGAAATGCCAAAGTTAAATTCCAAGTCAGGAATATCATAAATCACCAAGTCGGTGGTTTTTCCTAACAGCAAGTCAATGGCTTTGAGGGGATTGGTAAGAATGGGGAATTGTAAGCCTTCAATATTTTTCAGCTTACTTAAGAAGCTACCTGTGGAACTACCACTAGTTTTATTGGTGGCACTAGTGAGGGGATCGGCTGCTGTTTTGGTAGTTTGTAAACCACCTGTATTACTAGAACTGGTATCAATTTTATTTGCTGCTTGGGTAGTATCTTTGCTAGCTGCTTTCAAATCATTGAGGGCAAAACTACCTAAATCAATAACAATTGGCTGATTGGCAGGAATTTTGCTCAGTTCAGTAATTAAATCGACAATATCACCGACAGCTTTAATAAACCGCTCGGATTTTTCTAATTTTGCCCGATCTTCAGGAGGCGCTAACCGTTTAGCAACTTCAAAAACTGTGACTGTACCATCGTGATTGGCATCAAATAAATCACCTAAACCGAGTTGAGTAAATAACTTGGTATCAGCATTCAGGAGTTTAATAACTGGTTTAATTGGCTCAATAATATTATTAACTTCTTTGATGACTGGCCCCATTAAATTACTAATGAATGAGCCTAAATCAATTGCTACATTATTGAGTTTTATATTTGTCCCATTTTTGTTGGCTTGTTGAACATTGCCGTAATTGAAAATCGGGAAATTGGCAGTAACATCAAAACTAAAGGAGGGAAAAACCGGACTACCATTAATGCTGGTTTTAGCTTTTAAACCGAGATTAGCTTCGCCTTTGAGTTGATAATCAATGAAGTTATAAAAGTCCTGCTGATTAGTTTTCGCTGTCTTAAAGACATTAATTAAATCCAAAGCACTCAGGCGACCACCATCATCAATTCCTTTGGATGTCCATTTATTACCGTCGTAGTTTAAGCCAATATTTAATCCGGCAACTGTTCCCGATAAGTCAATAATTTTATTAGCAGAATTAGCAGCTTTGGTAACTGTAATTTGGGGATTATCTATTTTAATTTCTGGGATGTATTTGGTAATTACATCAGGTAAACCGAGACTATCCAAAGATACGAAAGACTTCAAATCAATGCCTTGGGGTGCAGAAAATTGCACTTTATCGTTACTAACAAAGAAATCGACTGTTGGTAACTTACTGCTTAAGCTGGTAGGAATTCCTAAGGAAGTTGCTAAAGTAGCTAAATTCACCCCAGAAGCGGAAAACTGATAATTAGTACTTCCCGAATTAAAGTTAGTTAACAGTAAATTCGGATTAGTCAGGGTGAGATTTGGCGGTGCAGTGAAAATGCTATTAATTCCGGGGATAGCATTAATAACTTGACTGAGGTTAATTTGGTTAGAAGAGAATTGGAATTGATTGTTACTCAACCCCACATTCACATTACCAAAAGCATTAAGTAAATCTTTAACTGGCGTAGCTACACTACTAGGAACTAATGCCGAACCTTGGGAAATTAGCCAATCTGCTAATTGTTTGGTAGGTAATTGATCGGCTTTAAAGCTAAAGTTAGCATCTCGCCAACTGGTAGCACCAAGGGGTTTAGTTAGGGTGAGGCTAGGATTAGTAATTGGTAAATCGAGAGTTTTAACATTGAGCGCATCTAAGCCAGGAATTTTCTCTAAAACATCGCTCAAATCTAGGATACCTTCATAGGTAATCTGAATCTGACTATCACCTATTTGCAAATCTACTCTTCTAGCTAAATCCAGCAAATCCTCAACTACGTTTAGTACTTCACCAGGTAAAACGGCTTTCGCTTGTTTGGTTAACCAATCTACTAATTCCTGTTTTGGCAAATGATCCGCAGTTAAGGAATAGTTGGCATTAGAAGCACCTTTATCTAGGTTAGAAATGCTGAGAACAGGATTGGTAATTGGTAAAGTTAAGCCAATAGTTTGTAATTCTGATAAGCCAGGAATCTGCTTAATCACACTAGCTAAATCCAGCGTTCCTGGGTAACTAATTTGTAGCTGGTTATTTTTGAAGAGAACCTCAAAATCGGCGGCGGTGGAAATTAGGGAACTAATAACATTTTTAACTGATGACGGTAGCGCACTCGCTGCTTGATCGATTAACCATTTCTTCAAGCCATCTTTATTGAGTTTTTCTGCACTAAAGTTAAAATCTGTGCTGGTAATGTTATTTGTAGTTACTCGCGTCAGAGTTAAAGTTGGTTTAGTAACAGTAAGGGCGTTATTTGGCGGTAGGGGAACATTACTAATTCCAGGAATATTTTTAATTAGCCCAACGACATCAACAGTACCGTCATAAAGGACTTGGATTTGTTTATCTGTCAGGAGAATATTAACATCCTGTGCTAACCCCTTAAGTCCATTGAGAATATCCTTAGCTTCTGCTGGTAAAGCATTACCAGCTTTGGTGATTAACCAATTTTGTAAATCAGCAATTGGTAGTTTTTCGGCACTAAAGCTAAAGTCTGCATCCTTACCTGGGTTGGTAATCGTAATACTGGGATTTTTAACATTTAAAGTTAAACCAGTAAAGTCAAAATCCTTGATACCAGGAATTTCTTTGAGGATATTTACTAGATTGAGATCGCCTTGATAATTTACTTGGAATTGACTATCACCAAAGCGAATATCTAATTGTTCGCCTACCGCCGCTAAAGCGTTGAAAATTCCTTGTAATTCTGTAGGAATTAAAGATTTAGCTTGTTCTTTTAGCCAGCTAATTAACTCCTGTTTTGGTAAATGTTGAGCAGCAAAACTATAACTTGCACTCTTACCAGGATTAGTAATAGTTAAACTGGGGTTGAGAACAGGTAATTTCAGGTTATTGAGGGGTAATTCATTTAATCCGGGAATTTCTTTGAGGAGGGTAGCTAAATCAACCGAACCTTCATAAGCAATTTCTAGCTGATTATTGCCTACTTCTAAATTAATACCTTCAGAAATATTCATCAAAGTATTGAATACCTTGACTAAATCTGCGGGTAGTAATTCTGTGGCTTTTTCTTTTGCCCACTGTACCAGTTCTTCTTTAGGTAAGCGATCGCTCTTGAGTAAATACTGGGCTGTGGCTGTTCCAGGATTGAGAATGGTGATACTAGGATTAGTCACAGGGAGGTTTAACCCAGATAAAGCACCAATATCTTTCACCCCAGGGATTAAGCCGATAACTTGGGAAAGATCCAAATTGCCATTATAAGCAAGTTGCATTTGTCCCTTACCCAAAACTAAATCAATATTGGTTCCCAGCGCCAGTAATTGATTGAGAACTGATTTCACCGCGTCGGGTAAGCTATTGGTAGCTGTGGTTTTTAGCCAATTTAGGAGATCCTTGGTAGGTAGGCGATCGCTATTGAAGATATAATCTGCGTTGGCTTTACCTGGATTAATTAAGGTAAAACTGGGATTGGTAACATTCAGTTTTAATCCTTGCAGAGGTAGATCCTTAACACCAGGGATAACTCCCGCTAGTTCTAGTAAATCAACATCACCACGATAGTTGAGTTGCAGTTGATTTTGAGCAATATTGATATCTAAATTAGTAGAAAGTTTGCTCAGTACAGTTTGCACTTCACTGGGTAACTTAGAACTGAGCCAATTTATTAACTGTTGTTTCGGTAATTTTTCGGCATCAATGCTGTAGCTAGCATTTGCGCCAGGATTGAGAATGGTAAGCTTGGGATTGAGTACAGGTAGACTTAGCCCAGTGGTAAGTAAATCCTTCACACCAGGAATCAACGCCAGGAGTTTAACTAAATCAATGTTACCGTTATAACCGATTTCAATCTGACTATTACCGAGAACCACATCCAGGTTTTGCGCTTCAGATGCGATCGCCTGTAATACCGATTTCACCTCAGCCGGTAACTGTTGCACTAACCAATCGAGTAACTGTTGTTTTGGCAGTTGTTCAGCACTAAAGTTATAGCTAGCATTCTTACCTGGGTTGAGAATCTCAATCTTGGGATTCAGCACAGGTAAAGATAAATTATTCAGGGGTAACTCATTTAACCCAGGAATTTCTTTAATAATTGTCGCTAAATCTAAGCTACCCTGATAACTCAGCGCTAGTTGATTACTCCCAATGGTTGCATCCATGCGTTGCGCTACATTGAGCAGAGATTTCACCATCCCTGCAACTTCTGTAGGTAACAGCGCCATGACTTCTTTACTCAGCCATTGAGTTAACTCTTCTTTGGGTAAACTTTCCGCCGTCAGGCTATAGTTGCGATCGCTTCCGGTTTTGTTAATTGTAAAGCTGGGATTGAGAACAGGTAAGCTTAAATTTTTGGGGGTAACAGAGTCTAAACCCGGAATAATATCTAAAGCTTTGACTAAATCAACTGAACCTAAATAGGTAATTTGGGTTTGGTTATCACCGAGAACTAAATCAATGTTGGTTAAGTTGTTTAATAATCCGGTGAGGAAATTTTGCACACTCGGATCGTTAACTAGAGTTTTAACTTGATCTACCAACCAAGTTTTAATTTGATCTACAGGGAGGCGATCTAAATTAAAGCTAAAACTCGGTGCAAGATTGGGATTAGTAATTGTAATACTGGGATTAGTTAGGGTGAGGTTTAATCCCTTGAGTGGTAACAGGAAATCACCGAGTTGACTGGTAATTCCATCGATGATGGTTTTCAGGTTGAGATCGCCTAAGTAGCCAATTTGAATTTGATTATTCCCAAATTGTAAATCAATATTCTCAACCACACTCAGCAGTTGCTTGACAAACGACTGCACATCAGCCGGGAGTAGCTTGGTGACTGTGTTTGTTAACCATGTAACTAGTTCTTTTTTCGGTAGGCGATCGCTCTTAAAGGCGTAACTGAGATCCTGTGTACCTAAGTTGCTTAAAATCAACTGGGGATTGCTAAGTGGTAAAGCCAATCCATCCAAAGATAAATCTTTAATTCCCGGTATGACTTTGGCAATTTTGGCAATATCTAAATTACCTTGATAAGCCAGTTTTAATTGCTTGTCGCTAAATAAAACATCTACCTGTTGAGCAACATCAGAAACCGTATTCAAAATAGATTTAGCTTCTGTGGGTAACTGTTGAACTAGCCAATTAACTAATTCTTGTTTGGGTAACTGTTCAACCGCAAAACTATAGTCAATATCCTGACTATTGGGATTAATAATTGTCAGTCGTGGATTAGTAACAGGTAACTTCAGGGTATTCAGAGGTAAATCTTTTAGCCCCGGAACTTGTTGTAAAATACTGCTAAGGTCTAATTTACCTAAATAACTGATTTGAATCTGGTTATTACCCAGTTGTAAATCAACATTTTCTGTTAAATTTAGTAACCCATTCAGAACATTACGTACTTCTTCTGGTAATAAAGCTGCTGCTTTTCCTTTCACCCAATTGATTAATTCTTGTTTGGGTAAGCGTTCTACACTAAAGGCATAATCAACATTATTTGTACCGAGATTTAATAAAGTTAAACTCGGATTTGTCACAGGTAAATTTAACCCTGTTAACGGTAAATCTCGCACCCCAGGAATCGCCGAGATTAACTTATCTAATTGCAAATCCCCTTTGTAGGTAATTTGCATTTGCTTGCTACCCAATACCAAATCTACTCGCTCAAAGTTTTCAATAAATAGCTGATTCAGGAGGTTTTGAGCAGCTTCAGGTAATACAGATTTGGCTTGATTAGTTAACCAATTCAGAATTGGACGTTTTGGTAGACTATCAACTGCAAAAGCATAATCTGGGTTAGTTCCTGTAGGATTGGTAATTGTGAGGCGAGGATTAGTAACAGGTAAGGTTAAACCATTTAAAGGTAATTCTTTTACCCCAGGAATCAAAGCTGCTAATTTTGCCAAATCAAGATTACCTTGATAAGCAACTTCGATTTGATTGTTTCCTAGCACCAAATCAATATTGTTAGTGAGTGCTAGGAGTTGATTTAAAACATCTTGTACGCCTTGGGGTAATAAAGATTTACCTTGAGCAGCTAACCAGTTAACTAATTGTGCTTTCGGGAGTTTTTCGGCAACAAAAGCATAATCTGCATTAACGCTACCAGGATTAGTAATTGTAATTTTGGGATTGGTAACAGGTAAATTCAACCCAGTTAAAGGTAAATCTTTAATCCCCGGAATTACACCTATAAACTGTGTCAGGTTGAGATTACCTTGGTAAGCAATTTGGATTTGTTCTTTACCCAATACCAAATCAACATTATTAGTTAACGCCAAGAGTTTATTGACAACATCCTGTACACCTTGGGGTAGTAATGTTTTGGCTTGATTACCTAACCAATTAACTAACTGTGCCTTGGGTAAACTAGCAGCCGACAAAGCATAATTAGCACTAGCATTACCTGGATTAGTAATGGTAATTGTGGGATTGGTAACAGGTAAAGTTAAGCCAGTTAAAGGTAAATCCTTAATCCCCGGAATTTTATCTTTGATTTGGGCAAGATCCAGATTACCCAAGTAAGTAATTTGCAGTTGATCTCTGCCTAATACCAAATCAACATTATTAGTTAATGCTAGTAATGAATTGAGGACATCTTGTACACCCTGCGGTATTACTGTTTTAGCTTGATTACTTAACCAATTAACTAACTGTGCCTTTGGTAAACTAGCTGCACTAAATGTATAGTCAGCATTTTCTAATCCCGGATTATTAATTGTGAGTTTTGCACCTGTAACAGGCAGAGTTAAGCCATTGAGGGGGATATTCTTAACTCCCGGAATCACAGTAGCTAACTTCGCAAAATCAATCGATCCGGGATAGGTAAATTGCAGTTGTTTATCGTTAAAGGCAATATTTACCCCAGTGGTTTCGGCTAACAGAATTTGCAATAAAACTTTGACTTCTGGGGAAGCATTTGTTAAGGCTGTCAGCACTTCTTGAGGAATACCCGCCGTTGCTGTGGCTGGGTTTTTTAACCATGTCGCTAGGGTTGATGCTGAGACATTAGAAAAAGAAGAGGTAAAAGACGCTGCTTGGGGAATAGTTTGCAGATTGCGGTTATATTCTACCGTCTTTGTATCTACTGTTTGCGCTAAAACGGGATTAGCTACAGGAATTTCTGCAATTTCTTGACTAGGATTAGTTTTACTTACCGGAGTAGGTAAATTTGGCGTGGTAGCAGCTGGTGATTTCGGCGCTAATTTTTCCGTAGGTGCAGGTGGAAGCTGTGGCGGTGTGGGAATAACTAAAGTATCGGCGGGGGTACTGTCTACCTTGGTAGCGGTGACATCAATTGTGGTGATTGGTTGTGGTGTGACAAGTTTTTTCTTGCTAGCATCTGGATCTTTAAAGCTAATATCCGCAGAAATTTCTAATTTAGTTGGATTAGTAGGATCATTAGCAAAATCAACTTGCAGAAAGCCTAAATTACCTACACCTTTAAAATCTTTGCTCAAATTCAGGCTGACATCAGCATGAAACTTAGTTTTGTCTGGATTGATATAGAAACCAAGGAGTTTATTTAAGCCAAATCCAACAGATAAATCATACTTGAAATTACCCGTTAAATTACCTTGAGTTTCAAAGCCAATCCCTAAAGCCGGAACACCTAAATCTGAGGAAAGATTGAGATTAAAAAGTTTGTAGTTTTTCTGAGCATTAAACTCAAAGTAAACATCGGTATCTGTCATTGTGGTTTTGACATCTACCCCAGAAATTCCTAACTGAGTTAAAGCATCTTCTATTAGCTTATCTAGCGATTTTGTTGTCAGTTGATTGGGATCGGTTTGGCTGACACCTTGACTGACAATTCTGCCTAAATCTTGCAGTAAAGTTGGAGAACGTCCTTTGAGTGAACCAATAATTGGTAGTTCTAAGTTATCAATTGTACCTTGAAGTGTACCAAATCCAGCTTCAATCCCTTTGATGGTTTCAACTTTATCCAGAACCCGATCAACTATATAAACTGTTTGGGGTACAACAGCCAGATTGTCATAGTTAATATCCTTGCTACTCAGTTTATAGTCAATGACAGCGATATTTGTTTCTAAATCTGGTTCCAGGATTCCATCATCTATACCTTGAACAGTAATGGTTTTTAATTGATACCATTCCTCTGGTTTAAAGGTAACTTGCAGCGTATCAACTAACTTACCATCTTTGTCAATAAAGCCTAGTTGTTTCTTATCTTCACCAGCAGCATTTTTCTTGGTGGTGTTAGTTTTTAAAGTCAGGGTGACATCAGATGAAGGTTCACTGAGTAGAGAGATTTCAAACTGAGATGTGCGAATTGTATCGCCATTATTGGTTTTGAATGAATCATCTTCAATGGCAATAGTCCGATTTCCACCTTGAACAATCCGCACCCCAGGAACATCGTTATCAATAATATTCAGGCTGGCGGTTGTTGAACTAGTATCTCCTAATTTATAGCCGCCACCAGAGAGTAATGTTACCGTGACTGTTTCGGAAGGAATCCTGGCTGCATTTCCGGCTTTAATTTGACTAGCGACAGTATCATTAACGGTTAGTTCTAATGTTCCCGTGTAATTAATGACGTTACTGTTTACAGGAGAATCTATTTTGCTAACATTCCAAGTAGCACCATTTTGTAAGCTGGCATTAATACCATTACCAGTCAAATCGTTAATTATGCCACTGGTTTTATTTGTGGCATTAGCATTAGCAGTATTAGCACTATAATTAATTTTTAAACCGTCTTCTTTCCCAGAGAGAAAACGGTTCATATTTGCCTGAATTTCTTCAGTACTGCGGGCTGTATCCCATACTCTGACTTCAGCAATATTACCGTCAAGATAATTAGCCGAGCCATTTGAAGCAATAAAGTTATTGCTACGGGTAATATTCTTAGCAATATTTTGATTACTTGCCTGTTTAATTAACTCACCGTTAATGTAAAGAGACACATTACCATTACCGTCATTAACTGCTGCGACATGAACCCATTCATTAGTCGGTAAAGGATTGTTAGCACTCGCTATCGAAGATGTGCCATTAATAGTTTCTAGAGACAGTATTCCATTGAAAGCATACAGGCTTATTCTGTCATCATTCTGACCGTTAGCTAACTTAACAATAGTTTCTGCTTGCGACTGATGCTGATCAACTTTGATCCAAGCTTCAATTGTAAAATCGCCACCAATTGTTGTACTTCCTAAAGTAGCGTAATCATTAGTACCATCAAAGCTAAAGGAACCTTGGGCTAATTGATTCAGAGTAACATCCTGAGTCAGGTTTCCGGTTAAGTTATTACCAAAATCAACAATACTACCTGTTGGTAAATCGACATCAACTGTAGGCAGAAGTTTAAATTCTGCTAATTGAACTGTATTTGCACCGTTGGTTTTAACGATTTCTAGGCGATAGTATTGATAAGGGGTAGTGTTCTTGAAATCAAAGGTTTTAGTTTCAAAGCGATTGGCAAAAGTAATCCCTGAACGTTCATCTAGTTGGGTAAATGACTTACCATCATTAGAACCCCAAATACGCCAATTCTGTGGATCTCGGCTCGGAGAATCATTAGCAGAAGTGATGGCATAACTTTTAATAACAGCCGTATTTTCTAATTTATATTGCAGCCAGTTATCAATAACATTTGGGATATCTGACTGCATATCAGTGCGCCATTTAGTATTGATGTTACCATCAGCGGCTTTTTCTTTTTCTTCTCCTGTGAGAGAAGTAGTATTGTCAACGTTAATTTCCTTGACTTTCAAGGAAGGTTGTATGGCATTGCCCAGAACATCTAAACGTAAAGTTGTTTTACCATCACTGCTAGATACGGTAGAAACATTATTAATTGTGAAACTTACATCTTCGATTTTCTTATCATCAATGGGAACAATCGGAATAAGAATTTGATTACCAAAAACCCGAACTTTACCTATATTACCATCTGTCCCAATTGATTGATAATCTGAGTCTTTTATCGCTGTACCACCGCTAATTTTGTAGTTGATTTCCAGCCCTGTATTATCAACAGGAAGGGCATAAACAGGCGCGTCAAAGTTCCCTACTTGCCAAACTGCACCATTTTTGAGAGTGCCATCAATACCGTTATTTGTATAGTCGGTTAAGGTTTCGGGATTGAGGTTAGTGGGATTGGCATCATTAATGCTGTAGTAAGTTTTTAAACCGTTTTCTGCACCTGTGAGAAAACGATTCATATTTTGCCGAATTTGGTCGCTACTACGGGCTGTATCCCAAACTCTTACTTCGGTGATATTGCCATCAAAATATTCATTACTCCAGTTACTTTTACCAATAAAGTTACTGTTACGGGCAATATTATTGACGATGGTTTGACCACTGGCTTGTGTAGCTAACTCACCATTAAGGTAAATAGCAGCATTACCTTTACCATCATTAACTGCGGCGACATGAATCCATTGATTAATAGCTAATACTTGATCTGTCGTGATAGTTGTCTGGTTACCACTACCGTTGCGAGTGTTTAACTGTAGTTTACCTGTATTATCAAACTTGAAAAGGATATTATCTTTATCTTGACCATTTCCTAAGTCAAGAATGGTGGCATAATCTTGATATTTATCAATCTTAATCCAGGCTTCAAGGGTAAAGTCGCCACCAATTTTGGGATCGCCCAGAGTAACATAGTCATCAACTCCATCCAAGACTAAAGTCCCTTGTTCGCCAAGATTGCGATCTAATTGAACAACAAAATATCCTGGTGTAGAGTAGATTTCGGCGGCGGATCTACCAGCACTGATGCTAGCTGTGGGAAGATCGTTATCTTGAATGAGGACAGTTACAGGTTTGAGGTTCGCACCAATATTGTTATAGAGTGGATCTTCGCCACTAACCTCAAAGGCGATCGCACTTCTTTGTAAATACTCTACCTTGTTGTCATCAACGGCAGCAATTTGCAGGGTTTGGGCTTTATCCCAGTTTTGCGCGTTAAAAGTAATGGTGATGGTATCGCCGGGTTTTTTACCAACAAAGTAAAATTCATCATCCTGGGGTGTCAGTGTGACAACAACTTTACCTGTGGGTTGGCTAGCAAGTTTAATACTAAAGGCATCCTGAGTTCCTTCAGTAGTAATTGGTAAAGGAGTAATGACAAATCCCGCTTTGTCATTATCATCCAGATTGGTAACAACTAAATCGTTAGTAGGCGAAGAAACGAAGATATCACTAAATTTGTTGCTATCACCTGCAACCAGGTTTTCGGCTACCGAACCAAAGACAACATAGCTACCATCCCCACTAATCGCCGGATTATAACTGTTATCAGTCCCTTGGGCGTTATTATTCGCAACATTGAGGCGTTCGATTTGCTTGGTAGTGCGATCGTAACGGAAAATATCTTTTTTACCGTTAGTGTCATCTGCTACTAGGTTACTAGCTTCCGACTCAAAGACGACATAGCGTCCATCGCCACTAATAGTAGGATCTAAACTATCGCCGTTACCTTGAGTACCATCGCTACTAACACTGATGCGTTGAGTTTGTTTAGTAGTGCGATCATAAATAAAGATATCTTTTTTGCCGTTGGTGTCACCGCTTACCAGGTTACTAGCATCGGATTCAAAAACAATATAGCGCCCATCAGCACTGACTGAAGCGATCGCACTATTGCCATTTGCTTGTGTACCATCGCTAGCAACACTAATGCGCTGTATACCTTCTCCGGCGGTAATTACAGATTCTGTGACAGTTGTGGCAGTGTTAGCATTGAGTTTAAATTCCGCTAATTGAACCGCACCACCGCTTTTAGGATCGATTCCATGATTAGACAGAATATTGAGGCGATAGTAACTATATTGTTTGGCGTTATTTAATTGGAAAGTCTTGGTTTCCAAACGAGTACTAAAGTTAATCCCTGTTTGTTCATCAATTTTTTCAAAGGTGATACCATCATTGGAGCCGAGTAATTGCCAATCTTTGGGATCTCGTTCTGAAAAATCATTAGCAGAGGTAATCGAGTAGCTGTTGACTACAACGTTACTGACTGGATATGCATACTGAATCCAACCAGAGGAACCAAAAATTAACCATTTAGTATTTGTGTCGTTATCAAATGCTTTGTCTTTTTCTTCACCAGTAGGAGAATTGGTAATAGAAACGGAAATAGTCCCGCCAGTGGTGTTAATGGGGTTAGTAACAACTTTGCTAACAATGGTGCGAGTGGTAGTGCGATCGTAAATGAAGATATCTTTTTTGCCGTTATTATCACCTGCTACCAAGTTATCAGCATCAGATTCAAAGATAATATAGCGTCCATCAGCAGTAATTACAGGATTATCGCTATTACCAGTTGCTTGTTGATTACTATTGCTGAGGTTTATCCGTTGGGTTTGATTGGTAGTGCGATCGCGAATGAAAATATCTCGCTGACTATTCGTATCATCCGATACTAAGTTGCTGCCATCGGATTCAAAGACAACATAGCGTCCATCAGCATTGATTGCAGGGTTAAAACTATGATCGTTTGCTTGTGTACCATTATTGTTGAGGTTCAGCCGTTGAGTTGCTTGAGTAGTGCGATCGTAGATAAATATATCTGTCTTGCTATTAGTATCACCGGACACTAGATTGCTAGCCAATGATGTAAAAACTACGTAGCGTCCATCAGCACTAATCGCAGGCTGAAAACTCTGATTATTCCCTTGAATACCATCACTACTGACGCTAATGCGTTCAGTTTCCTTGGTATTGCGATCGTAGATGAAAACGTCTGAGTTAGAGTTACTATCATTTTCTACTAAGTTGTTGGCAAAGGATGAGAAAATCACATAACGTCCATCAGCGCTAATAGTAGGAGAATCAAATAGGCTACTAGCAGAATTTGCTTGTGTACCATCTGCGGCAATACTTACCCGATCAACTAATCTATCGCTGATGCTAAAACCTAGTTGATAGTCGGCGGTGTCATTGTAGTTGGGGTCAAGACTTTGAACTTGATGTCCTATTGTATAAGCAATTGCCCCATCTTGAACGCGATCGTCTTGGGGAATAATGGAAAAAGATTGAGGTTGATTCCAGTTGTCTGGGGTGAAGATTAAATCAACAACTTGATTAGCAGTTGTATCTCCAGTTTTCTGGAGTAATCCTTCCCTGACATTTTGACTAAAGATACTGACTTTAACTTGATCTGTCGGCTTACTAGTCAGTTCAAGGCTGAAATTAACAGGAATATTACTATTTTCTTGTGTTTGGTATTTCAGACTTTGGACAGGTTGTCCTTGGGCATTTTTTAGTAGTAATCCGGCTTTATCGTTATCTTGAATTGTCAGAGTTTGACGGTGATTTTCTGGTTGATTAGTATTAACACGATAACTAGTATCTTCTGCTAGTTTTAGGTTAATAATTTCATTACCTTCTAGAATTTGATCGTCAATTGCTTGAACTGTAATTTCACCTATGGTTTCTCCTTCAGGAATGACAATAGCTTGGTATTGTTTCTGATATTGCAGCGTACCATCAGCCTTACCAATAACTGTATCTAAGTCATTATCTTGGTCTAAATCTATAAATAAAGGCGCACTATTGCCCCCCATATTCCAGGTATTAGTTGGAGTATTATTATCGAGGGTAAACTGAGGGTTTTTGGCTGTACCAATGTTGCGATAAAAGGAAACTTTACCATCTTTACCACCAACAAATAAATCTAAATCGCCATCGCCATCAAAATCTACCAAATTCGGTTTACTATCATCACCAACATCAATACCCTTAAAGGGATTATTTGCATCTGCTTGGGGAGTTAAGATTGGCTGTATGCTTGTACCAGTATTTTTTGTCCCAGTATTTAGATAATACTTAATTGTGCCATCGCCGGCACCGATAATTGCATCTAAATCACCATCTCGATCAATATCTGCGAAAGTAGGCGCACTGTTGGTGATTGTTGGTTGTCCAATTATTTCTAGCTTTTGCAGTGGTGCAAATTTAATTCCTTTACTATCACTGATATTTTCAGAATAAGAGAGATTCCCTGTGGAACTACCAATAACTAGATCTAAATCTCCATCTTGATCGATATCGGCAAAGGTTGGTGTACTATTACCATCAACCTTAATAGCTGTGAAGGGATTACTACTACCTGTTTCTGCACTAAAGAAGGGAGTCGCTGTAGTACCAATGTTGCGATAAAACTGGACGACACCATTACCGTTACCAACTACTAAATCTAAATCTCCATCTTTATCGAGATCTGCAAAATTAGGATTACTGAACTTACCAACATTAATTCCATTAAAAGGATTTTTTGCTTCAGTTTGTGTTTGGAAGTAGTTGGTATTAAAAGTGAAATCTTGTTTCCAAGTAGCACTACTACCATCAAAGGAAAAGAATACTGGTAACCCTCCTTTGGGTGCAGGCCGATCTAAAATTACTTTGACTGTGTTAAATGCGCTGCTATTTTCCGCAAAGGTAGTATTAGTTCCCTGGATTGTTACCAGAGGTAGAGATGGATTAGGACGTTCGAGAGTGACAAGTTTATCAATACTATTGTTGATATCTTGATTCGTAACAGTAATAGGAATACCTAACCCATTGTAATTAGAGTCATTACTGCTACTTTTTGCTTGAATATCGTAAGTAATATCACCATCAATAACATTATCAGCTTTACCCGTAACTGTCACTAATTGATATTGATCCCAGTTATCAGGAGTAAAGGTAATTATAGAGATACTGAGGCTACTTTCTTTGATATTTAATCCAGTGAAATCTACCGTAACGCTACTACTTGGTTTGGTTTTTAGCCGAATAGCAAATGTTTCACTTTCGCCACTTTCTTTAGTTTGCAATGGACGGAAACTAGAAGCAATTATCGCTTTAGGTTTACCCTGTGCATCTAAATTTGTATCATCAAAGCTGACATTAGCTAATTTAAACCCAACAATATTACTATCAATTAAAGCGATGGTTTTACTGTTAGCATTTGCATCAACAGTGTAGCTGTTTCCAGAATTCAAGGTAATGGTAATTTCTTCGGACAATTCCTTGATATCGTCAGCAATAGGGACAACAGGTAAAGCAACAGAAATTTCACCCTTGGGAATTGTGACAGAATAAGTATTGTTAGCACCTGTTGGAAATTTACTGGAGTAATCAATATCCTGAGTTGCTGTACCACCAATGCTATAGCTAACTGTTAAATCTTGATCAACTACATGGTCTAGTTGAACAACAAATTGAGCCACTTCTAAACTATTTTCTTGAATGCGTGGGTCTTTGTTGTTTAAGGTAGGATCACCTACAGCAAAAATACTAACTTTGGGTGTACCTAAATTTTGTGCTGCTACACCTTCTTTTACTATTGTTTGTAAAGGAGGTGTAATTGTAACAGGAAGACTAAGATTGAGGTTCTGATAGTTAGCATCACTACTAGTAAGTTGAGCTTGTAAATTAAAATCAGCAGTGACTCCTTCAATATTTATAGTTTGTAATTTATCCCAATTAGTCGCATTAAAAGTGACACTATTACCAGGTTTTAACGCCACACCAATGGGAGTTACATCTACAGCTAGTTTATACTTACCGCTACTATATTTTGTACCAGATGCACCGTAATACTCACTATAAACAACTTGAATATAGTATGTATCAGCTTTGCTGACAGTATATTCTAGTAAGGAATCCCAATCATCTCCAGAGGTATCATCATTTTTAGCAACTATTTCACCCAGAGAGTTTAAGAGATTTATTTGAGAATCTAGTGTTGATAAATTGGGTTTTCTTGCATCAGTATCAATTTTAAGTTTATCGCCTGGTTTAAGGTCAATCTTAAAAGTATCAATGTCTTTGTTACTACTGATTGCACCCTCAAATCTGAAAGAACTGGTGGTAATCGCAATAGCATTAACGAGTTGGTTGTTGTTATCTGTTCCTTCGGTTTTTGTAGTTGTACCTGTAGGTAAGGAAGCAGATGTTGTTGGTGCAGGGGGATTAAATTTAACAATAACATCATTCAAAGGTTGGCTACCTAATTTGAGTTTCAAGGTAGCTTTACCATCTGTGACTGCTAAGGGATTTTTATCGCTAACTAACTGACCAGTTTGGTCGAGAATTAATACTTGTGGTGAATACAGTCCGCTATCTTCGATTTTTAAGGTAGTGTTAATAGAATCGACAATCGCACCATTTTGTTTGAGGAAGTAATTGGAGATTGTCTTATTACCTGTCGTATCTAAATCAAAGTGATAGGGTTGAATCTTAATATCTAAGTTTTCAATATTTTCTTTAATTGCATCTGGTAACCCCATAAAATAGATGCGGATTTTGGAAGCATCTACAACACTGTTACCAGCAATCTTTAAGTCTTCACTGTTAGGGACAATAATCCCTTTTGTTTGGGTACTGGGATCGAAAGAAACTCTACGATATTGAGAACTGAGATAATCTACCCCTTCAATAACGGTATTACCAGCTGTGATGGTATATTTCACCCACAACCCCAAGGAAGAGAGAACAGGTTTATCCGCTTTTAATTCAATATAACCAATTGTTCCTGAATCTTCACCATTAGGTAAGAATGTATCGTATTCTTTGGCATTTTTAAAAGTGACAAACTCTAGGGTTGGTTCATTGTCATCAATATTGATGGTGTCAGATTTATTACTGCTATCAACTTCATAGTAGCGTTTGTTACTACCAGAAGTTTGTTGAACCAATTCAACTTTTACAGATTCAGTATTTTCAGCTACTTCGTCATTAATCGGTTCAACGCCGATAATAATTGCTTTATCACCAAGTCCTGTGTTAGCGGTAACTGTAAATTGATCGGCTGCTATATATTCTTTCTTACTACCGTCTTTGTAGCGCCAGTAGAGAAGATAGTCAGCACCTTTAGCTGTGTCGATAAATTCACCGCGAATAACTTGATTACCTGTAGTTTTTAGGTATTTGTCAGAGTCAGATGCATCTTTTTTAGTGACAGCATCAACCTTTAGTTTTAAGGCGAAGTCTTCTGTTCTTTGGCGGTCAAAAGTTAGCTCGAATTCGGCATTATCTCCGATATTTTCTGAGCCATCTTTAATTTTAGTAATCCCTATTTTTGGTTCATCATCAATCAGATTAAAAGTGATTGAACTGTTAGATGAATCAACTGTATAACCTTGGTTAGGGGTACTATCTAAAGAGACTGTAAAGTTTTCATCTCCTTCTCGAATGTCATCATCATTAATCGTGATAGTAACCGGAATAGGATTGTTTTTTCCCCCTTGTCCTGTGCGAATATCTATATTTGTGAAGAAATAGTCTTGTTTTTCTCCATAACTTGCAGAGCCTCCAAGATTAAACTTAACTGTAAACGGTTGAGAAGCAGGGCGATCTAAAATTAGGTTAAATTGAGCATTTTGGATATTTTCTGAGCCAAAGCTATCTTTGATTTTTTCAATGCTAATTACAGGTTCATTATCCTTGATAGTTACGGTAGCAGAACTGGTGTTAATTGAATAAGCATTAGAAGGATCGGGTAATAAGGTGACTCTTACTTTCTCTCCAGACTCTCCAGTGAGTAAGTCATCCTTAATAGGGATATTTATCGTTGCACTATTCCCAGATAATTTGACGTATTTGGCTACATACTGAGGTTGAGGAATATTATCAATATCATTGCTATTTGCTCCAGAGATAGGTTCAACCTTGTAAAAAACTTTTACCTCTCCTGAAACATCACGATTAGATCTAATAGTAAATCTTGCAGTTTCGCCTTCTGTTACTTCTGATGTAGAAGTTGTAATAGAAACTTGATATTTGGTGGATGGAATCTCATTAGGAAGAATAAAATTTGCAGCGGGAATAACTTGCTTAGAAATAGATGGACTAGACCATTTCAGAATCGCTCGCCAACCACCTGTATTATTCTGAAAATTCATCTGAAAGGGATACCATTGTCCTCCAGTTAAAGAGATATTACCTGTGTATTCACCAGTACCATTATTCCATTTATCAATAATTCTTGTATTATTTACCCATAGACGTACACCGTCATCAATGTCCGCGTAGAAAGTGTAATTTCCACTATCAGGTGCATAAACATAACCCGTCCAAATTATCCCTTTATCGTCATTTCCATTTACAAAATCAAAATTCTCATCGTTTTGTGCATAATTAATATTATCAATGTCATAACGCGTACCTCTACTGTCAAAAAGACCAGGGTCTTTATCTAGGTCTTTATCGTTAAAATATTCTGCTTTCAAATATAATAAATCGGTATAACCCTGCTTTGCCTCCTCAGTAACCGCTAAACTCGATTCAATACTTCCTGTTTGAACTTCTAAATTCCAATCTCCCCCTAAATTTGCATTTCCGGTAATATCTGTAGAACCTGCAATATCAGCCCCGGTAATTTCGCTTAATTGCTGAAGAAACTCCTCGCCTATTCCTGAAGCTACATCACAACCAAACAGCAAAATATCAGCATTTTCTGTCAAAGAATTGCGCCACTGTTCTAGTAAGTGACGGTATTGAGTGATGGTTTCTGTATTTAGGAGAGTGGAACCTAGCTGAACTTGTCCCTCACTTCCATGAGAGATAATTTGGACACTAGCGATATTACTTCGCTGGGCTAAAACATTACTAATTTGCTCTACCCCATCCTGGTTAGCATCGAGGAGAATAACTTCAGTTCCCGTTTGGGTATTAGCAATAAGAGATTGGTAATTCTCGACATTGCGATCGACAAACAGAAGGGTATTGATGGAATTAGAACTAGTCATATTAGAAATGCGCTTTGCAGAAAAGATTAGAGTTCTGGAAATTTCAAATGACATATACAGGTAGGACACAGAACACAAAAATGCTACCCCTCTACCTCTGTACATCACTCGTTGCCAACTTAGATAGTTCGCTTCTCAGGAGTTTTTGCTTTGACGATTGATAGATTTTTCAATTTCCTAAATAATGGGATGACTGCACCTTAATTAGCACGAATTATCAATGGTTTTAACCATCAACTCATCCCTGATTTATAGAACGCCAATTCTTGATAATCTCACCCAAAACATAATTTTTAGTCAATAAATTTTACTCATCAGCCATCGTTGGATTGGTTTGACAGAGATAACTTTGCTGCATTAGATTTTGTTTCGCCTTGCGAAACACAACATGGAGCTTGGTGTCGAGCTTTACTCCGTTTAACCCAACCCAAAATCTTTTTGCATCATTTTAATCGTGTCATTCCAGTAATTTGCAACCCAAGCTAAATTAGCCAAAAAATTGATGTGTTTTCAATTCATTTAAACGTCAATATTATTACTTTATATAAATTTATACATTAGTATTTTTACGTAATTAAGCTTAACTGCGGGAATTGATATTATGTCCGCTAATACCAATTCTCCAAAATATCGCTACACATAGGCAGCAGAGGGGCAGGGAGCAGGGTGAGAATTATCTGTTGCCTGAATTTAGAGAAACGGTATAAATTAGTTGCAATATGTCATAGCAAGTGGAACTGTGAAAATTCTCAAATCTACTGCGAGTTACAATGGCTTAACGCTGAGTAAAGGTGACATCAATCGCTACCGCTTGCAAGCAGATGTGGGGTTTGATGCAGCCAGGGATTTTCCATGTGTGCGTCCTTCAGAGGTGTTTGGTAAGGCTAAACCCGTTTCAGCAGAGCAGTATTATTTCGGTAGTGGGTTGATTAATGCTGAGGCGACTGTGGCAGAAGTAAAGCGGTAATTCGTAATTCGTAATTCGTAATTTGGAATTTTGGCGAGGCGATCACTTTTAGTTGCTACTTTATTTAATATGGCGATCGCAATTTATAAGTGAAGTGCGATCGCTATATCCTGACAGTGTTTGTCAATAGTCACACCATAAGTGCTGCAAACACTGTAGCGATCGCTCCATGTTTGTTGAATGTTGACAGTGAACGGTCAACGACTATAAACAGAAAAATTGATTTTTTGGTAATGTATTATTACTAAAATCGGATAATTGCGCTAATTTTACCAATTAAATTGGTAAAAATCTATAAATTTAATCAGAAAAATTCTTAATCCTCGCCAATTGGAGGTTTGCAGCCATAGCGCAAAAATTTTTTCCTTTAGCCAGTAAATTGGCAAAAGTTTATGATATTTTTAAATAGAGGGAATCAAAAACGCAAAAACGCACAGGCTACTATACACAAAGATATACTCTGAATCAGAGGCCGCGCTTTTGCTTTGGCAAATACAGTTAAATCCGCGACGGCTTTTTATCACTGAAAAAAAGAAGCCAATGAAGCAGGATAACAACCTCCGCAATAACTTGAAGTCAATCAGAACTCGCCTGGGCATGAGCCAGCAGGATTTAGCTAATATTGCGGGAGTTACCCGTCAAACCATTAGTGGTGTAGAGTCGGGACAATATGCTCCTTCAGTGGCAATTACACTGCGCTTGGCTAAAGCCTTGGGATGTCAAGTTGAGGATCTATTCTGGTTAGAGCAGGATTTACCTGAAATTGAAGCAGTTTTGACAAAAGAAGTCCCTTTAGGTCAGCAATTTAGGCTGAGTTTGGCAAGGGTAGGAGGTCAATGGATAGCTTATCCTTTAGTTGGCAGAGATGCTTTTCGCCAAGATATGATTCCGGCTGATGGTGAGACAGTTGCGGTGGACGGGTTCCCCGGCATAAGCAAACTGTCGTTCCCTGAAGGGGTTCCCGCAGGGTACCCGAAGGGTGAAGGCGTGAGTCAAAAAGCGACAGATAAAGTGAGAGTTCGGTTGTTAGATGATAATATCGCCGCACTTCATAACACTGTCGTGATTGCTGGCTGTTCTCCGGTGATTTCATTATGGGCCAGAGCAACCGAACGTTGGCATCCGCAACTGCGAGTCCAATATAACTTCGCAAATAGTATGGCAGCATTGCACAGCTTATGCCGAGGTGAAGCTCACATTGCGGGAATGCATCTATATGATCCGGAAACTGGGGAGTATAACATTCCCTTTGTGCGTGAAGTATTAGCCGGAAGGGAAGCAGTGATGATTACTCTAGGAGTTTGGGAAGAAGGACTATTAGTGCAGTCTGGGAATCCCAAAGGTATCAAATCAGTTACCAACTTAGTAGAAACCCAAGCAACTATTGTTAACCGTGAACTAGGTTCTGGAAGTCGAATGCTGTTAGAGCAAACACTGCAAAAGGAACAAGTACCATTTGATGCTATTCATGGGTTTGAGCAGATTGTGAGAAGCCACCAGGATGTTGCGGAAGCTGTAGCATCAGGAATGGCTGATGCAGGTATCAGTACGGCATCGGTAGCTACTGCATTTGGTCTAGGATTTGTACCCATGCATCAATCACGCTACGATTTAGTAATTCTCAAAGAATATTTAGAAGAAGCACCAGTACAGCAGTTACTCAATACTTTGGGACATAAGTTTGTGCATTCACAACTAGAAGTTCTCGGTGGTTATGACACCAGCAATATTGGCGCAGTTGTCGCAACTATTGGCAATTGATTGCAAAGTTTGGATTGGGTGTTTTAGGATAACCTCTGCGTAATACCAATTTAATAATTTTAGATTTTGGATTGGGAAATTATCCAAATTGCGATCGCATCACAGGTAGTATTTGCATTCGCAACTATATCAAAAATCAGCCATTAGTCAGGTTGCACCATTAATGACTAGTGGTGAAAGCAAACTTGTCACAACTTGAATATGTTGAGGATTTTAACTGCTTTTGCTGTAGAGCGATCGCCTCCAACGACGTTCTATATCAAATCACTGTTGGCCTTCCACAGTGAACACTCATAAACAAATCGACCCAGTAAGTAAACCATTGCAGGTAATCAATCATGTCAGGTGAAAAAATTAGACAAATAGCTTTCTACGGTAAAGGTGGTATTGGTAAATCTACTACCTCTCAAAATACCCTAGCTGCAATGGCAGAAGTGGGTCAACGGATTCTGATTGTGGGTTGTGATCCTAAAGCTGACTCCACCCGTTTGATTCTACATACCAAAGCTCAAACCACCGTACTACATTTGGCTGCTGAAAGAGGCGCAGTAGAAGACCTAGAACTTGATGAAGTCGTACTTCAAGGCTTCCGAGGCATTAAATGCGTAGAATCTGGTGGCCCAGAACCAGGTGTAGGTTGCGCCGGTCGGGGTATTATTACCGCTATTAACTTCTTGGAAGAAAACGGTGCTTACTCCAACGTAGACTTCGTATCCTATGACGTATTAGGTGACGTTGTGTGCGGTGGTTTTGCAATGCCAATTCGGGAAGGTAAAGCACAAGAAATCTACATTGTGACTTCCGGTGAAATGATGGCGATGTACGCTGCTAACAACATCGCTCGTGGTATTTTAAAATATGCTCACTCTGGTGGTGTACGCTTGGGTGGTTTGATTTGTAACAGCCGCAAAACAGACCGGGAAGATGAATTAATTACCACCCTCGCCAACAGACTCAGCACCCAAATGATTCACTTCGTCCCTCGTGACAACATCGTACAACACGCTGAGTTGCGCCGGATGACAGTCAACGAGTACGCACCTGATAGTAATCAAGCGAATGAATACCGGATATTAGCCGACAAGGTTATCAACAATCAAAATATGGCTATTCCTACACCCATCGAAATGGATGAGCTAGAAGCATTGTTGATTGAATTCGGTATTCTCGAAAGCGACGATGAAAAAGAAAAATTAGTTGGTATCAGCAAAGCTCAAGAAGAAACTACCAAAAAGCAAGAGGATGCTCAAGGTGAAGCACTCGAAGCAGTCAAAAAAGGCAACGTAGAAATCGTTTCCGGTAGAGATAAAAAGTAAGCTTTGTATTGACTCTCAAGAAGTAGATTTTATGTAGCCATGAGGTGGGCTAAAATAGCCCATCTTTTCTTCAAATATTGTTCAGGATGTGGAGGTTAAAAGATTATTGATATTTTACTGTATTAGCACCAAGCTGTTAATGTTTGCACAGCTAAAAATTTACGTTATTTGAGGTTTTGTTTTCTCCTTCTCTGTTGGTTGATTATTTACTCCATAAGGGATGGAATATTATTACCATCCCTTATTTTTTAGAATTGTTATTCATATTCAGCTTTGTCGCTGATGCGTTACGATAGCGTAACGCATCCTACCACATGAAATTTAAAAATAAAATATGAGTCCTATATATTTGAAAAAATATTTTTAATTATGCATACTTTGCCATTGAAAATCTACCCTTCAAAAGAGCAATGAAAACTAGTCAAGAAGAAATCAACGACCAGCCTTATAAATCAGAAGCCGAGCAAAATAATCAGTCTTGTTCACAATTATCTCAGCTTGGAGATAATTGCGATTGTGCCTTTGATGGTGCCATGATTACTCTAGTTCCTATTACTGATGCAGCTCATTTAGTCCACGGGCCAAACGGCTGCATAGGTAACTATTGGGGTGGTCGTGATAATCTCTCCTCTGGTTCTCTGATGTACAAAAATTGCTTTACTTCTGATATGGATGAGAGCGATATCATTTTTGGTGGTGCAAAAAAGCTGTACAGAGCAATTTTAGAATTGCAAAGACGTTACAAACCAGCAGCGATATTTGTCTACTCCACTTGCGTTTCTGCTCTCATTGGTGACGATATTAATGGAGCTTGCAGAGAGGCTGCTGAAATAACGGGAACACCAGTTATTCCTATAGATGCGCCTGGATTTGTGGGTCATCGGAATCAAGGTATTCGGTTAGCGAGTGAAGCTTTGTTAGAATATGTAATTGGTACTGCCGAACCTGATAAAACCACGCTTTATGATATCAATTTGATTGGTGAGTATAACATTGGTGGTGATATTTGGAATATATTACCAATGTTAGAAGAATTAGGTATTAGAGTACTATCAAAAATTACAGGTGATGCGCGTTATCAAGAAATATGTTACGCCCATCGTGCCAAGCTGAATGTTGTTAATAGTTCTGCTAAGGCTATGTTAAAAATGGCAAAGCAGATGGAAGAGCGTTTTCATATTCCTTACATCACAGAATCATTTTATGGTATAGACAATCTCAATCGTTGTCTCAGGAATATTGCAGCTAAGTTAGGTGACACAGAATTACAGGTACGCACAGAGAATTTAATTAATTCAGAAACTACGGCTTTAAATAATCAACTTGATTTTTATCTTCCTAGTCTCCAAGGAAAACGGATTTTAATTGATATTACCAATCTCAATAATTGGGCAATTATTTCAGCTATTCAATATCTGGGAATGGAAGTGCTGCTTTCTAGCACAAACAAGATAACTCAAGATAATCAACGCAAAATTCAAGGTTTATTCGGTGAGAATACTAAAATTTTAGGGATAGAGATTAGTCAGTTAATTACTGAATTTAAACCTGATTTATTAATTGCTAGCAATCACTATCAAGCCACAGCTATGAAAACCAAGATTCCTTTTTTAGACATAAATCAGGAACGCAAAAATGCATATACAGGTTATGCAGGAATTATCAGTGTGGCACAAGAATTGTATACAACTCTCTACAGTCCTGTATGGGAGCAGGTGCGTCGTCCTGCGCCTTGGGAGTAATAAAATTTTAGATTTTAGATTTTAGATTTTAGATTTTGGATTCTGGATTGTGAAAGATTGATTGCCTAAAAGCTTGGTCAATCAATCTTTCACAATCATTTTTCATTACTTCCTCTGTTCTCTCAAAGGTTAAATTATGGCGATTATTAGCATCACAAGTACATCAGTTGCAGTTAATCCTCTGAAGCAAAGCCAACCAGTAGGCGCAACCTTAGCTTTTTTAGGCTTGCAAGGTATGATGCCAATGTTACATGGTTCTCCTGGCTGTAGTGCTTTTACCAAGGTCGTTTTAACCAAGCATCTGGGTAAGGTATTTCCTCTATCTAGTACTGCCATGACAGAGGTTTCTACTATTTTAGGTGGTGAGGAAAATATTGAAAAGGCGATCGCAAAATTAGTGCAGATATCTCAACCCAAAATGATTGGTATATGTACCACTGGATTGACGGAAACCAGAGGGGATGACATGGGACGACTGCTCAAAGATATGCGTCAACGTTATTCGGAACTGTCTCAAGTACCGATTTACTTAGTCTCAACACCAGATTTTAAGGGTACATTACAAGATGGCTTTGCTGCAGCTGTAGAAAGTATCGTCAAGGAAATTCCGCAAACGACTGACAGACAAAATTGTTGTCCCAAGCAAATCACTATTTTGGCTAGTTCTGCTTTTACTCCTGGTGACTTGCAAGAAATTAAAGAAATTGTCTCTGCTTTTGGTTTGCAGCCTATCATTGTCCCTGACATATCTGGGTTACTAAATATTCACGCATTAGATGATCGGCATAGTTTGGTAACATCTGGTGGTACTAGCTTGCCACAATTAAGAGCTATTCCTCATTCTGTATTCACAATCGCATTAGGTGAGAGTATGCGCGGTGCAGCGCGAATCTTATCTCAAAAGTTCTGTACACCTTACGAAGTGTTTGACACAGTTTCAGGTTTAGAAGCTGCTGATAAATTCCTCCAAGCATTAGCAGATATCAGCAGTATCCCTGTACCAGCAAAATATCGTTACCAACGCTTACAGCTACAAGATGCAATGCTAGATGCTCACTTTTACTTTGGTGGTAAACGAGTCTCCTTAGCATTGGAACCAGATTTACTTTGGTCAACAGTTTCTTTTTTACAGTCGATGGGAGCGCAAATTCACGCGGCTGTGACTACAGCACGTTCCCCTCTGCTAGAAAAACTTCCAATCACCAGCGTGACTATCGGCGATTTAGAAGACTTTGAGCAACTAGCAGTTGGCTCAGATTTACTCATTAGTAATTCTCATGCAGTTACCATTTCTCAACGCCTAACAATCCCAATCTATCGTCAGGGAATCCCCATTTACGACCGTTTAGGGCATAATCAGTCCACCAAAGTAGGCTACCGAGGCACTATGCAGTATTTATTTGATATTGGTAATCTACTTTATGAGCAAAACAAGGCGAAAGTTTAGCATTTATATATTTTCTAAAGCAAGAATTCTGTCTATTCGCAAGTTATTTGGCAATATCTATGCTATGATTTATATATAGGGAATCAAAAGAGCAAAAGCAAAAAGATTTTCCATAGGGATTAGGTAGAAACCCAAGTAAAAAACTCTGCTTTTGTGTCAGCAAATCCAATTAATTCCGATGTAGCGTTTTGTAACTAAATATTTGGGATGCGCCTGTATAAACCCAAAACAAGATATTATCATCTTCCCTTGGTATGCAAATAGGGAATATTGATAACTCTTCGGATTTGGGAATGGATTCTGAGGCTAGGTTTGCACCCCAAACAGTCATAGAAAAGTTATCAAATCAGTTACAGTTGGAACAACCTTTGTGAATCACGAACAATTTGTTGGCTAACATTCGTCTGGCTCTGGTAAATAAACAAAATCCCCTTTGTGGGTAAACCAATGATTTGATGAACTGATGATCTAAATCTACAATGTTCTGGAGGTATTGTAGCTTTAATAGATTGGTAGCAGTTCTAGCGTTCTGGGGAGACATAGGTCTGCTTGCAGTTCATCAATCATCTTGGTTTTTTTAGATTATTATTTACTCACAATGCTAACGATTGTCTATTCATCAATTGCATTATTTCTAGCTTTAATCTGTTTAAGCATCACAGCTAAAATAACTAATCATTTTTTGCAAATAATAGCTATATTATTTGCAATGTTTTGGTTTTGTTCCAGCCTATTCTTTTCTTTAGTACCGATGGAGATTATACTGGCGATCGCTCTTTTTTACCTCACACCCAAGTTGCATTTTTGGTATTGCATCAAGTAGCTCTTTTAGTCATAAATCATCCGTTGCAATTTAGACCCCCGACTTCTTGAAGAAGTCGGGGTTCTGAACCATATAAATAACAAAATATCAATAATTTAAATTATTTATTTTTGAAATATATGCATATATTTATGATTATGTATGATGCATTAGCGCCAGCGTAACGCATCTCTTCTCTTCTGAAATTACAACATCTTTCCCAAAAATGTTGATGTGTTACGGCTTACGCCTAACACATCCTACATCATCTTTTCAGTTTTGACAGTCAACAGTTAACAGTCAACAGTCAACAAACTATTCTTCATCATGAGAATATGCGAAGTCATTTTCTTCCTGTAGCAAAGCTTTACGCAAAAGAGGCGGTGCATCCCCATTACAACTTTTAACTAACATATGCAAAATATCAGGAACTCTATCATATTCTTGCGCTCTTACAAGAGTTACACCTTGCTTAGTTAATTTGTTGCCGACTGGCGTACCAATAGCTTTCACATATACAATTTTGCAATCAATAATTGCTTCCATTTTGGGTGTAATCTTATCCTCATGCTCGGCTGCTTCTAGGTCACCCTCAAAAGTTAAAGTCTCAACAAAATTAAACCCATCTTTAGATACTTCATACACATCAATTTCTTTCGCCACTCCAAAATGAGTGTCAATATGTGTTCCGTCACTTGTCGTAAAAGCTACTTTCATTTATGGCTCTCCTTCAGGAAAAGTAATTGTTGTTTTTACACGAAAACGATGTAGATCCCCACAAGTTGGCTTGACCAGGCAAGGATTAAGATAGGAATTAGTACAAGCCGATAGGTGTAAAGCACGGGTTGTTTCTGATTCATACAAAATCCTCTGATATTCTGGTTAATTTCATAATTGATAGTTTTTAGTTCATCAGCTATCTCGCATACAACTGCTACATTTTTCTTGTTAACAGTTAACAGTTAACAGTTCACAGTTAACTATTAACTATTAACAAACCTCATATATCTTTGTGCAATCAATTAAGAGTAATATCCTCAGCTAAATCGCCAATTTTCTGTTCCCAAGGAGCAGGATTTCTTATTTGTTGCCACACAGGACTATACAAAGCTTTATATAATTCTCTTGCCATTTCTACCATGCCATCGTAACCAGCATAGGCATGATGACGTTCATGGTTAATATCTAAGAAAGGAATACGTGCTTTTAGCGCTGTATATTGATTGCTAGCGCCAGCCACTAACATATCAGCTTTTGTATCTTGTAGAACTTGTAATAATGCTTTAGGACTACCTTTAGACAGAACAAGACCATCTTGTCCAAGTAGCTGCTTAATTTTTATTTTTTCATCTTCTGTACTTTTGCGATCGCTCGTAGCAACAACTTCCATTCCTAAATCTTTTGCTGCTAAAATAATCGACCAACTTTTGACACCACCACTATAAAGAACAATACGCTTTCCTTCTAACCGCGAACGGTAAGGAGCTAAAGCAATATCTAAGGCTGCGGTTTTTTTAGTAATCAAGCGTTCTGTGCGCTCTAGAAGATAGCGTGTAGCTGAACTATCGCCAAGCAATTTACCTAATGCTTCGGCAATATTCCGCAAGCAACGGCTCATATTTTCTACACCGTAGAAAGATTCTTCTATATAAGGAATGCCGTACAATTCCTGCATTTTTTGTGCTATTTTGAGCGAAACATTAGAGCAAATCACTACATTTAACTTGGCACGATGAGCATGGCAAATTTCTTCATAGCGAGCATCACCTGTAATTTTAGATAAAACACGAATACCCAAACTCTTGAATAGTGGTAAAACATTCCATATTTCACCAGCAACATTGTAATCACCAATAATATTGATATCAAATGGAGTAGTGAATTCTGGTGATGCAGTACCAACTACGTACTTTAATAAAGCGTCACCACCAATACGATTACCCAAATTCTTACTACCAATAAATCCAGGCGCATTTATATGAATAACAGGAATATCAGTTTCATCTTCAGCAGCTTTACAAATACTATCTATATCATCACCAATTAAAGCAGTCACACAAGTAGCATAAACAAATATAGCTGCCGGATGATAACGTTTAGCAATTTCTAGAATACTTTGATAAAGCTTCTTTTCTCCACCAAAAACAATATCTTGTTCACTCAAATCTGTACTAAAGCCGATTTGATAAAGTTTAGAGCCAGAAGAGAGACTACCACGACTTCCCCAAGGGTTACGAGTACAAGAAACAGGGCCATGTACTAAATGAGCAACATCAGTAATTGGGCCTAGAGCAACCATTGCGCCTTCAAAAGGACAATTACCTTGAGCCGCTCCTGGTTGTGGTGGTTTTTTACAAGTAGGTTTTTTGTTGTTATTAGATGTAACTTGTTTATGTTCGCAAGTTGTATTGTTGAGTAAGTTATTGATTTCTTCTTGAGAGTTTTTCATGTCTTTCCTTATATCAGTTCGGATAGAGTGAAAAAATTAATCAGTAAAATACTTGAGTTAGCTGTCGCGCCATCTTTTTAAGATTTCTGATTGCAGCCTGGTTAAGAAAGATAGAGGAGTGAGCAACTAACAGGATTAACCATAATCAACCTACGATGACGGTGTTATAGATAATATTGACTGCACATCCTCTATCTGTAATCCAACTCGCGGGAAAAGAAACTTTTCCCTGGTCGATGCACCATGTATGAAAACTTTATATTTGGTGAAAAAGCGTCAAGCTAATTCGCTTCATTGTGGTAACCAAAAATTTTCTGACTTACAGATAGCAACTATTAGTAATGTCAGTTGCATTCAAATGTCATGAATTTGCCAGATTACATAATAATTGAAATCTATATCAAGGCTTAACTCTTGATCGGGACATACAATCAATCCATGAAACTTCAAGCCTCAAGTCTATTTTTTACCTTTGACTTTTGACTTCTGGGTACGCGATTAATCATGCCTCTGTGATTTTTGTTTCTAAGCAAGTATGCACAACAGGAAGTTTTTCATGTAGAAGCACTGTTAATACATTTGCTATTCTTATTCCCTCTACTGCAAGAATAGCATACATCTTGCCAAAGTACTTGCCGATTTTTATTTTTATTCCCAAATTATCAGGGTTTCTCGACAAACAGCAATAGCAATTGAATTATGAGGCAAGTTTATATAACATTATGCTAAAATAATTGCGTACAATATATGTTTTGTGTAGATGATCCCTCGTACAGACGCGCTGTGGCGCGTCTATACCTTATCTGGTCTGATGTTAGCACCACAAACTGTCACCTTGTGTCCAACGCTCAACAATGTGACTACAGTTACCACAGGATTTACAACTGGGAAACTAGCGGTCAATTTTCATCAGTGTTCCACCAGACTATGCTTGCTCAGATTCCAGTTGCACTATCTCACCCCATCTGAGTAGGGGCTGGTTGATGCATATCATTATTGTGCAATGAGGATCATTTGTGAAACTTTCTCTATCTGTGCAAATGGTCTGTGTCAATTTTTACTAGGTTACCAACATCAACAAGTAGTTTGCTAACAGTAATATGCCAAGAAAAGAGCAGGGCTGGATTACATTTCAAGCATCAGATGAAGAGCGAAAACTGCTCGATAAATTATCTAAAAAGTTGCGCCGTACTAAAACAGAAATCCTGCGAGAAATGTTACGTGGGCTTGAGCAAAGTTATACGCGATCGCCAAAATCAACAGCAACTCCAAAGCCACAACAAAAAGAGCCGAATAGTCAGTTTATAGAAATTACTAATTCTCAAAAGCATCTCAAAATTAACTCACATAATATACTTCAAGGCATCATCACAGAAGTGTTGCGTACAGAAATAACTAGTCAAATCACTATCAAAGTGATTCAAGAAGTAGAGTTAACTTCAATTATTACCACTGCCTCAGTAGATGAATTAGATTTATCCGAAGGTACAGAAGCTTACGTAGTGATCAACTCTAATAATATAGTGATAGCAAGGGAAGAATCTTCTGTACTGAATGCAGACCGTTGCAACAAGGTATAAGATGTAATTATTTTTTTTAGTTTATCTAAGTAATTTAATTGTAGCTTATTCAATGATTTACTTGATTTTTAGGTTACACAAAATTAAAATTTTTAATTGATTTATTGCGGTAATCAAACATTATATTGTCAGCTAATATTTCTAACAATCAAGTTGATTTCGCCTTGTTTATTTAATTATTACTATCACAAAACATTTAATTGATTTTGAAATATACAGAACTGTCTATCTATTTTCATTCATAGAATAACTTTAAGAATACTTCAAATTTCGTGATTAAAATTACTATTATTAACTAACAAGATTACTATTATTTAAAAAGAGCAGCGATAGACAAAGATTTCTGGTAAGAGAACGGCAGTAAATAAGCTAATGCGCGTCTAAATTACATAACTACTAATCAGGGCTGTTAACTGTTAACGGTCAACTGTCAACAGCCCTCACGATTGATTGTGTAACTTCAAAGCAGAATACCTTAAATCTCTCTTCTTCTGTGGGTATTGCGTCAGGAGCAATTAGATATGCCATTGAAACTATTGAAATGCGACGAAACAATTCCCGAACGGGAAAAGCACGTTTATATCAAAGAAAAAGGCGAAGACACCACCCAATTCTTACCACTATCAAACATTGAAACCATCCCCGGCTCACTCTCAGAAAGAGGCTGTAGCTATTGCGGTGCGAAACTCGTAATTGGTGGTGTACTCAAAGACACCATTCAAATGATTCACGGCCCCATCGGCTGCGCCTACGACACCTGGCACACCAAACGCTATCCCAGCGACAACGGACACTTTCAACTCAAATATGTCTGGTCATCAGACATGAAAGAGCAACACGTCGTCTTTGGTGGAGAAAAACAACTAGCCAAATCCATCAGAGAAGCCTTCAAAGAATTTCCCGACATCAAACGGATGATTGTCTACACCACCTGCGCCACCGCCTTGATTGGTGATGATATTCGCGCCGTCGTTAAAAGCGCACAGCAAGAACTAGGTGATGTAGACATCTTCTGTGTAGAATGTCCTGGATTTGCTGGTGTGAGCCAATCCAAAGGACACCACGTCCTTAACATCGCTTGGATTAACGAAAAAGTTGGGACATTTGAACCAGAAATCACCTCACCCTACACCATCAACGTCATCGGCGACTACAACATCCAAGGTGACACCTTTGTACTGGAGAAGTACATGGAAAAAATGGGCGTACAAATCATCGCCCACTTTACAGGGAACGGTACTTACGACGCGCTCAGAGGAATGCACAGAGCGCAACTCAACGTTACCAACTGTGCCCGGAGTGCCGGTTATATCGCCAACGAACTCAAGAAAAGATACGGCATCCCCCGGATGGACGTAGACACTTGGGGCTTTGACTATTGCCAAGAAGCATTGCGGAAAATCGGTGCTTTCTTTGGTATTGAAGACAGAGCCGAAGCTGTGATTGCTGAAGAAGTTGCTAAATACCAAGACAGGATGAATTGGTATAAAGAACGGCTCAAAGGCAAAAAAGTCTGTATTTGGACAGGTGGCCCCAGATTGTGGCACTGGACAAAAGCATTGGAAGATGACTTAGGAATGCAAGTCGTATCCATGTCTTCCAAGTTTGGACACCAAGAAGACTTTGAAAAAGTCATTGCCAGAGGTCAAGAAGGCACAATCTATATTGATGATGGTAATGAACTAGAATTCTTTGAAGTTCTAGAGATGATCCGTCCTGATGTAGTGTTGACTGGGCCCCGTGTCGGTGCGTTAGTCAAGAAATTGCACTTACCATACATCAATGGTCATGGTTACCACAATGGGCCATACATGGGATTTGAAGGTGCAGTGAATATGGCGCGTGACTTATACAATGCCATTTACTCTCCTTTGATGAACTTGGCTGGTATTGATATCCGCGATGATGAAACCAAGAAGTTTTTATTCTCTGAGGATGTCAAAGCCGAGGAAAGGCCTGTAGTTGAGAAAACAAGCAATATCTCGACTATAGATCAAGTGGTTGTGGAAACACCTGCTCATCAAAGCCTTTGTGTAGATAGAAATAATCTTGTGGCTAACTCTTCATTTCTCCCTACACATGAAGTCAAAGGCTGGAATTTAGAACTCAGAACTCTTGTTAGTGAAGAAAATAGGAGATTTATGGACAGCGAAGTACAATCAGCAAAATCTGTGGATATGACATTTGACGATGCGGGAGCAAGCGATGAAACTTTAATACTGGAAACTCAGACATCGCCAACTAAACTACAATTATCTCAATGGCAGCTAGTTAGCAGAAAAGTTTGGGGAATTTTAAAACAATTACCTCAATACATAGCTAAATTTTCTTCTCAAAACCAGCCATTAATTCTCGGTATCATCTTGATGATTGCTGTACTAATTACGGTGAAGCTAGTTATAGCTTTATTAAATGCAATCAATGAGATTCCATTACTGCCATTCGTTTTTGAGTTGGTTGGTATTAGTTATGTAGGATGGTTTATCTCTCGATATCTACTCAAAGCTTCTGCTCGTCAAGAATTAGTTAACAGAATTCACTCTCTCCAAAAAGAAATTGTTTAGAGAGCAAATTCATTACCAGGACACCAAGAAAGATGGTGCGTTAGCGATAGCGTAACGCACCCTACTAGCGTGGCAAGGCTAAAATGTTGCAATAATTTTTCTTGTGGGGTGGACATCTTGTCCGCCCTGGACGGGTGAGACACCCATCCCACAAGAGTTTTTTTATGCACTATTTTAGGCGTGTCAGTCCACTACAATTTAAGGTGTACTTGCAGAATTGGTATAAGAGCTAAAAGGCTTGAGATTTATAACTATGATAATTTTGGGATGGAAAAGTTAATATTTAATTTGCGTGAAAATTTACGCAAATTAAATATTAGTTTTTATATGTTTCTCAATATGTACATCAAACCATCTCAAGTTTTAGAGAATATATAATTTAAAGACGGAAAAGCGATAAGCAGAAAATATCCAAAATACATAATTAAATCTACTCAATCTTGTTAAGTACATGGACAAATAGACATAATTATGTAATTTAAACCTTAAATACTTATCGCTTTGATCAGCCAAAATGATTACTATTATTAATATCTAATCATCTGATAGATGTCAAAAGACAAGCTGTCACAGACCTTAAATCTCTGAATATGCTATGATTTGCGATATCAAAATAGCCAGATAAATTAAATATCTTCAGTTTTCTGGTTTTTATATTTTCGATTGAACAAGTGGTAAGTGATACAGAAAATCGAACTGAATATTTCTAGGCTAATATTCAGACCCGATTTTCCAAATAGGAATTTATTTCCCAGATATTGAAGTAACGAGAATAATCATTTCTTATTTAGCTTACTTCTTGCTCGTAAATTCTGGAAATAAAGACACATCAAAAATGCCTTGGATGGCAAAATATTTGAGGACAAACTATGAGTTTTTTTGCAGATACAGTGATGCTTTCACGCATCCAATTTGCTGTTACCAGCATCTTCCATATGTTTTGGCCCATCTTAACAATTGGGATGTCTTGGTATTTGGTGGTGATGGAAGTACTATGGCTAAAAACCAAAGATACTAATTTTTATCACCATGCACGTTTTTGGTCAAAACTATACATTCTTAATTTTGGGCTTGGTGTTGCTTCTGGTGTCGCCATTGAATTTGAATTTGGCGCAAATTGGGCACCATTTTCTTTAGCTGTTGGTGACTTTTTAGGTAGTATTCTAGGCTTTGAAGGCACGATGGCATTTATGCTAGAAGCTGCTTTCCTGGGAATTATGATTTATGGTTGGAATCGTGTTCCACCTCTGATGCACTTGCTAGCAACTATATTGGTCGCCATTGGTGCTACACTCTCATCTTTCTGGATTATTGTTGCTAACTCATGGATGCAAACACCATCTGGTGGGGAAATGGTGGATGGGAAATTTTTGGTTCATAGTTACCTAGAAGCAATTTTCAACCCAGCAGCTTTAAGTAGCTGGGTTCACATGGTATTAGCAATTCTCGAAACCGCCTTGTTTGTCATTGGTGGTATCAGTGCTTGGTATATCCTCAACAAGCGCTATGAAGAGTTTTTTAGCAAATCTTTCAAACTTGCGATCGCATTAGCTATTCTTGTCACTCCTCTACAAATTATTGTTGGTCACTTCAGTGGTGAGGAAGTATACCACAACCAACCTGCAAAATTAGCTGCGATCGAAGCTTTATGGGACACCGTACCTGCTGGTGAATCTGCACCTTGGAATGTTTTGGTTGCACCCAATGTTCAAGACAGTAAGAATAACTGGTCACTTAGTGTACCAGGTGGTTTAGGTATGGTTTTATCCATGAAACCTCAACTTGACGAACCTGTATTGGGTTTAAATGAGTGGAAACCAGAAGATCGTCCCCATGCAGTATCTCTGATATTTTATTCTTTCCGCATGATGGTAGGTATTGGCTTCTTTTTTGTGGGCTTAATGGGAGTCAGCCTCGTGCAATGGTTGCGCGGTAAGCTGACTGTAGAAAATATTACTGCCCAAACTTGGTTAATGCGAGCTTGGATATTTGCTGCACCCTTGGGATATCTCGCTGTGGAATCAGGCTGGATGGTGCGAGAAGTTGGGAGACAACCTTGGATTGTTTACGGCAAAATTCGTACTGCTGAGGCTGTATCTCACGTTCCCGCTAGCAATGTCTTAGTCTCACTGATTGCTTATACCAGTATCTATTTAATGTTACTTGGCTGCGCTTTGTATTTTGGTAGTCGGATTGTTCGCCAAGGGCCAAATTTAGGACTTCCAATCCCCAATCCAGATTTACTCAAGAGCAGTAAAGCAGAAAGTTTGACCTAAAGCTTAAAAAGTAAAAAGTAAAAATTATCTTTTTACTTTTGCCTTGTTCGGTCACCATCAATCAAACATTACTGGAGATTTCATGGAAGCCATAAATACGACCTTACCACTACTTTGGTTTGCACTTGTTGCTTTATTCCTCACTTTGTACTTAATTACAGATGGCTTTGATTTAGGTGTGGGAATTTTAACGCTAACTGCTGCTAACGAAGAACGCCGAGGGATTATTATCAATACCTTAAGTACAGTTTGGGATGCTAACGAAACTTGGTTGGTATGTACAGGCGGATTATTGTATGGTGCATTTCCCCTCGCTTACGCTACTATCGTCAATGCTCTTTATATTCCAATCACTTTGATGGTGATCGGGTTTATCTTCCGCGCTGTCTCCTTTGAATTTCGCGAACATTCTCTCAACAAAACTTTTTGGAATATTGGTTTTGGAGGAGGTAGTTTATTAGTAGCTTTGTCTCAAGGATTAATCTTAGGTGGCGTAATTGCGGGAATTAAAGTTGATGAAGCTGGTAACTTTATTGGTGGTACTTGGGATTGGTGGAATTTACCATCAATATTAGTAGCATTAACTGTAGTGCAAGGCTACGTTTTAATCGGTTCTACCTACTTAATTGCCAAGACAGAAGGTGAATTAAAAAGATATCACTACATTACCGCCAAATTTAGCGCTCTCACTACATTTTCTGGTGCATTAGCCTTAACAATTGCCACACCCATGTTCTACGAACAAGTGCGCGATCGCTTATTCCATCAACCAGAAGTTTGGATATTCGCAGCAATTCCCATTTTGGCAACTGGTGCAGTAGGGCTACTAATGAATAGTATTAACCTACGTCAGGAAAGAATGCCTTTTATCTGGTCAATAGTGGTTTTCTTAATCACTATTCTTGCCTTGGCTTTCGTGGTGTTTCCTTACATTATTCCTTTCCAAGTTACTATTTATCAAGCATCCTCTTCCCTTAGCTCCCAAGCCTTCATGATTGCTTTTATTGGCTTTTTTGTCCCACTTTTACTACTTTATAATGTCTATCTTTACCGAGTATTTCAAGGTAAAGTTATCAGCCCCCATTATGGAGAGTAAAAAGCTCAATTTTTGAGGAGTTCAGTTGAGAAAATTGAAAATACTGGGTTAGGTTTTGCTCCAATACTCGTCGGGTAAGGGGAAAAAGGGGAATGGGAAAAGGGAAAGAAAAAACCTTTAACCCTTAACCTTTAACCTTTTCCCCAAAACCAATTTTGTGTTCAAAACGCTTAACTGAACCAGATTTAATCTTCTGTCTTCGTATCACCAGACATCAATACACAAGATAGTAGAGATTTTATGCGGAAGATTGCTATTTATGGCAAAGGGGGAATTGGTAAGTCTACAACCACTCAAAATTTGGTGGCTGGACTCACCGAAATAGGTTGTAAAGTAATGGTTGTGGGATGTGACTCAAAAGCAGATTCTACCAGGTTGCTTTTGGGAGGATTGCATCAAAATATTGTACTCGACACACTGCGTAAGGAAGAAGAAGATTTAAATCTAGCAGACTTCCGCAAGGAGGGATGGGGGAAAACGCTGTGTGTAGAATCTGGTGGGCCGGAACCTGGTGTAGGATGTACAGGGCGAGGTGTTTTGACATCAATTGGTTTACTCGAACAACTTGGTGCTTATGATCAAAAGCTAAATCTTGACTACACTTTCTATGATGGTTTGGGTAATGTAGTATGTGGTGGCTTTGTCATGCCGATACGTGAAGGCAAAGCTCAAGAAATTTACATTGTCACTTCTGGCGAAATTATGGCAATGTATGCAGCTAACAACATTTGCCGAGGAATTCAAAAATATTCTCTGATAGGCGATGTCCGTTTGGGTGGATTAATTTGCAACTCTCGCAATGTTGATCGCGAAGAAGAGTTAATTCAGGCTTTAGCAGAGCAACTGGGTACTCAAATGCTCTACTCTATACCTAGAGATAATATGGTGCAACGAGCAGAGTTTTACAGTAAAACCGTGATTGAGTATGCTCCGGACTGTAAACAGGCGCAACACTATCGTAATTTGGCAAGGGCGATAGATCAGAATCAAAATTTTGTGATGCCAAAACCTTTGTCTAATCAGCAGTTGGAAAAACTGCTCATGACGTTTGGATTATTTGACTAGGACAAGAAGGGTAAAGGGTAAAGGGTAAAGGGTGAAGGGTGAAAATGAGAGATAGATATGTTGTAGGTGGTGTTGCAGATTGAGAATGGTATGTTGATTTCTGCTGTGATGTACTAATGACCGCCTATCATCCTCTCAAAAATTGGCGTGCAATACTTAAGTTTGTTTTCACTAGAAGGAAGAACAATGATGTTAACCGAAGAAATTTTAGTGCAAAAATTTACTACCGTAGCTAAGGAACGCTGTCCAGAAATCAGTAATTTACTTCAGTTCTGTCATATTGAACTTGTCAGTTTCTACTGGGGGGTGAATCCTAAACTTTGTCAATATTTTGTTGTCTACTTCCCCCATCAGCTATTTACCTCAATTATTGACTACAGAGATATTTTTAGAGATATTGCCCAAGATTTGGGGACATCAGAAGCTATCTGCATGAACGCTACACGCATTATCCGCGATCCTGGATCTAACCTGAAACAAACCAACCCTGTTTTGTGGTTGGAACTTCAATGGGTGGCAGCACAACATCTTGAAGGGTAAAATTTACACAACAGGCGTATAATTTCACATAGTTATAGTTAGTGCCACTACCTAGCGATCGCGGTAACGGCTAAAGTGAGCAGAGGTAGATAACCTCTAACTCAGCGCTAGTAGCTCTCAACCGTCCTCTGCATTTGAATTGTTGTGCTGCCTTTTTCTCTAAAATCCTCATAAAAGCTTAAAATTCGTTATTTTAACTTACTGAAAACTTGCTCATTCAAAAATTCCAGAATTTTAGTAGAAGGAACAGCTGCAAAATAAGGCAGTTGACCTTTCTCCTCAAATGAACCTGGTTCAAATAGTTGTTGAGTAACAATTCCTACAACCATGCCCATGCTATTTATAACTGGCCCACCACTGTTACCAGGTGATGTTCTTGCAGAAAATAGAAAGTAGTTGTGATTCCAATAGTTAGTCAAAAAGCAATTAATTTCCCCTTTGTGAACAAGTTGATATCGATCGTTAGCAGTAGGAATAGGGGGATAGCCAACAGTTACGATGTCATCGAGTATTTTAGGATCGGAGAAAAGATGAAATGAAGGTAAATTCACAAATGAATTTAGTATTATTGCTGCCAGATCACTGTTTTCTGAAAGAATAATCTCTTTCCATGTTTCAATTTGACCCTCTTTGTGATGTACTGCCAATTCATTATGATACTTAGCGACATGCTCGTTAGTAATGATAATACTCCATTTTTTTCCCTCAACTGTTTGACAATTAAAAAGAAATCCTGTTCCCAGGCTAGGGTCACCACTATCTGTTGTAACAACTATCTTAAAAACAGAATTTTGGTAATTTTGCACTATATAACTAAAACCGAATATCACATTCTTGAGTAAACCTCTTGAGTATAAGAATTGCGTCAGTTCTTCATTGAGGCTATAAGGCATATTATGTCCAAAGCCTAACAACTGTTGCTCAAATAAAATAAGTTCCTGGCAGAGTTTCTTGAGAATAATTTCTACTATAGAAACTGGAATGCCTTTTTGATTTGTGAAACTACTTTCATAAAAAAGAAAATCATTCACCGATAGATATCCTAGAGTAAGAGATGCCTCGTGATTTGAATTACCAGGTGATGAAAGCGGGTTGTTCTTGCATTTAGCAACAATATCTTGGAATAGTTCAGAATTTGTTGATTTAGAGGTGAAAAAAGCAAGAACTTTATCAACTAATTCCTCTTGATCGGAGATTAAATAATGCCATTCCATAGTATCCTGAGCTACCAAGTATATTGCTGCATAACTATAATTATTAGACGGAAACAAGCGGTTCATCAAGCTGATATTCAAAAAAAGGTAGGTTGTCATACGTTTCGTCATAGTTTTGCTACCCATTTATTACAAAACGGCTATGATATCCGCACGGTGCAGGCATTACTGGGAGACCAAGATGTAAAAACAACGATGAGTTATACCCATGTTCTGAATCGAGGTGGTAAAGCTATTCCTATTACCCTTGATTAATTAGGATTTTCTGTTTAACGGGATTTACGAGTCAGTTAAAATCTTTGAACCACTTTATAAAATATAAAAACTTTCTGTATTTATCTATACATAATTACTATAAAAAAATGAAGATTAAAAGTTTTTTTGGCAATTATTTTGGCGAAATGTATGTTATAGTTGCCTTAAGGGGAAATCAAACAGCAGTAAATCAACTAGCAACAAGTTTAGTTTGTCTACTGCAACAATGAAACCCAGTAAGTATCTTAGCCATATAAGCCATATATTATGATGTATGCAATCATCCGAGAGTATTAACAGGTCTTCCAATAGGAAAGGCATAAACTAGAAGACTTTCTTGCTATTGCCTAGATAAATTAATACCAATTTATGGGAAGAATGATTGCGATAGATGCATTGCCCAAAAGCTTGGTCAATCAATCTTTTACAATCCTCAATCCAAAATTGTATAAGTTTGTCTGCGGTAGCCGTTCTTGCAGGAGGAAGACAGCCTTATGAAGCTGGATGCTAATGTTTGCAACAACCTGAAGTCAATTAGAACTCGCTTAGGCATGAGTCAGCAAGATTTAGCTAATATAGCTGGCGTAACTCGTCAGGCTATTAGTAGTGTGGAATCAGGACAATATGCTCCTTCGGTTGCCATTAGCTTGCGTCTAGCTAAAGCGTTGGGTTGCCAAGTGGAGGAGTTATTTTGGTTAGAGGACGATTTACCAGAAGTTGAGGCAGTTCTTACTAAACCAGTTCCAAGTGAACAGCAATTGCGAGTCAGCCTAGCAAAAATTGGGGGACAATGGATAGCTTATCCCTTAATTGGGAAAGATGCTTTTCGTATGGAAATGATCCCCGCTGACGGTAAAGCACATATCCCAACAACTACAAATAAAGTTCAAGTTCAGCTGCTTGATGATATAGATAAATTGCACAATACAGTTGTTATAGCTGGCTGTACACCTGTAATTTCCTTCTTAGCAAAAGCAACTGAACGTTGGTATCCTCAACTGCGAGTTCATTATCATTTTGCTAATAGCATGGCTGCCTTGCGTAGTCTGGATAGAGGTGAAGTTCACATTGCAGGGATGCATTTATATGATCCTGAAACTGAAGAACATAATATTCCCTTTGTTCGTGAAGCTTTAGCTGATAGGAGTGCAGTTTTAATCACCCTTGGTATTTGGGAAGAAGGATTGATGGTGCAACCAGGTAATCCAATGGAAATCAAAAATTTGGCTGATTTAGTGGAATTAGGAGGAACCATCATCAACCGCGAACCTGGTTCTGGGAGTCGGATGCTTTTAGAACGCCAACTCAACAAAGAAAATATACCATTGGACATAGTCAAAGGATCTGAGCGGATTGTCCATAGCCATCAAGATGTTGCTTTAGCTATAGCATCAGGAATAGCTGATGCAGGTGTGAGTACTTCATCTATAGCTGCGGCCTTTGGTTTGGGATTTGTTCCCTTGCATCAAGCGCGGTATGACTTGGTAATTCTCAAAGAATACCTGGAAGAATCACCTGTACAGCAGTTCCTTGGCATCTTGGGACATCGGCTGGTGCAATCACAACTAAAAGTTCTTGGCGGTTATGACATCAGCAAGATAGGGGAAGTTGTAGCAACTATTTAATGAAAGGGCATGAAAGGGCATTGGGCATTGGGCATCGGGCATTGGGCATTGTGAATAGGAACAACTAGTACAGCACAGTGGAACAAAGTCTGGCTTTAAACCTTTACCTCTGACTGCATTCCGAGAATGTCTGCAAGGATGAGTCTCAAATCCTTGTATAGATTTGGTGACGCTTTTTGCATGAGTTTTGTTTACTCTCACTTAATTGATTGCAACTTTTATGATGAACAACCATGCTATTCAGATTAACGATACAACCCTGCGAGATGGAGAACAAGCCGCAGGTATAGCCTTTACTGTGGAAGAGAAAATTGCGATCGCCACTCTTCTTGATGCCATAGGTGTGCAGGAGCTAGAAGTTGGGATTCCCGCAATGGGGCTTGAAGAGGCAGAATCGATTAAAACCATTGCCAATCTGGGATTAAATACTAAATTGCTTGGCTGGAATCGGGCTAACTTGTCTGATATTCAAGCATCTATAGATTGTGGTCTAGAGCGAGTGCATATTTCTGTACCCGTTTCTGATATTCAAATTAATGCCAAGTTTCAAGGACGGAAACGACTAGTATTAGATCGCCTCAAAGATGCAATCAGTTTTGCACGCGATCGCGGTTTATCTGTATCTGTGGGTGGCGAAGATTCTTCTAGAGCTGATGAATCATTTCTCTTGTCTGTAGCTTATTCTGCTCAAGAATGGGGCGCTTTTCGATTTCGCTTCTGTGACACAGTGGGAATTCTTGATCCCGTCAGCACTTACAACAAAGTGAGTCGTTTAGTCTCTCATCTATCAATTGCGATAGAAATGCACATGCATGATGACTTTGGACTAGCATTAGCAAACACCTTAGCTGGTGTGAGAGCCGGAGCAGTATCAGTCAATACCACCGTCAATGGTATTGGCGAACGTGCAGGAAATGCACCCCTAGAAGAAGTCGTGATGGGACTCAAACATCTCCACGGAATTCAAACGGGTATAGATACCAAACGACTAGTAGAAATGTCGCAGTTAGTAGCCAAAGCCACCAACTATCCCGTACCACCTTGGAAAGCGATCGTCGGTGAAAATACCTTTGCACATGAATCGGGTATTCATGCTCATGGTGTGTTGCAAAATCCTGTCACCTACGAACCTTTTGCACCAGAAGATGTAGGCTGGGAACGCCGTTTAGTTGTAGGTAAACATTCTGGCAGACATTTGTTGCTGAGTGTACTGCAACAACATGGCATCAACCTCGGTCAAACGGAAATTCAATCGGTATTAGATGCTGTGCGACATCAATCTGTGCAAACAAAACGCAGTCTCACAGTTGAAGAATTACTCAGCCTAGTTCCCCAGAAGTAAGGGAGTAGAAGGAGAATTATCAGCATCTCAATATATGGGAAATGCGATAAAGCCGCTAAATTTGTAGCATTTAACGGCAAAATTAATCTTGTTATTAATACCTCCTGAGTTAGTAAAAATACTCAGATTTTTATCATTTTTATCATTTTTAATTATAAAAAATAAATTTTAAAATAATCTTAGATTATAAATCATCTAGTCTTTGTAAAAAATATTTGCCCTATGTATGATAAACTTGCGAAATAGTGAAATATTCCTAGTTTCTATAACCACATCAAATCCTCAATCCTTTGCTATTGCTTTGGTAAGTCAAGTTTTTCCCTGTGGCTTTTTCTAACGGAGAGATACAGCCTGATGAAAATGGATGTGAGTCTGTGTAACAATCTCAGATCAATGAGAACTCGCTTAGATTTAAGCCAGCAAGACTTGGCTAACATAGTTGGTGTCACTCGTCAGACCATTGGGAGTCTAGAAGCGGGACAATATGCTCCTTCTATAGCTATGTGCTTGCGTTTAGCCAAAGCACTTGATTGCAAAGTTGAAGACTTGTTCTGGCTAGATGGCGATCGCCTGGAAATTGAGGCAATAATTGCTGAGACGGACTCTGACGAACAGCCATCACAAGTTACTCTGGCGAAGGTTGGAGAGCAATGGATAGCTTATCCTCTAGTTGGCAACGATGCTTTTCGCATGGAAATGATTCCATCTGATGGTGAGACATTGGCAGAAAAAAAGTTCCCCAACATCACTCAACTAGCATTATCTCAGGATATTGTAAAAAGTAACAAAAGTTACTTGCAGAATGAGAAAAATAAAGTTGTAGTTCGATTGGTGGACGATGTTGATAAATTGCAAAATACGGTTGTGATTGCTGGTTGCACACCTGTGCTTTCTCTATTAGCAAAGGCAACGGAACGTTGGTATCCAAAACTGCGAGTTAATTATCGTTTTGCCCACAGCATGAAAGCGTTGCGTAGTCTGTGCCAGGGTGAAGTTCACATTGCGGGAATGCATTTATATGATCCCCAAACAGGGGAACATAACGTTCCTTTTGTGCGAGCAGCGTTAGCTGGTAGGAAGGCAATGATCATCTCCCTTGGAGTTTGGCAAGAAGGATTGTTAGTGCCAGCAGGAAACCCAATGGGCGTTAAGACAGTTGCCGACTTAGTAGAATTTGACGCGACTATTATTACTCAGGAACCGGGTTCTGCGGGGCGGATGCTTTTAGAACGAAAACTCCAAGAACAAAGAGTACCACTCCAAAGCGTGAAAAAGTTTGACTGCATCGCCCACAACCATCAAGATGTTGCCTTGTCTGTAGCTTCCGGTATGGTTGATGCAGGTATCAGTACAGCATCGATAGCTGCTACCTTTGGGTTGGGATTTATCCCTTTACATCAAGCGCGCTACGACTTGGTGATTCTGAAAGAATATTTGGAACAATCACCAGTACAGCAATTTATCAATATCTTGGGACATCAGGTAGTGCGATCGCATTTACAGGTTCTCGGTGGCTATGACATCAGCAATATTGGGGAAGTAATCGCAAATGTGTAAACTCTTCCAAGGCTGGGGTTAGACTGTCGGCAAATTGATATTCAAGATATGGGCGGTGCTTTTGCACGGTCTAATTTGTCTTCCATCATAAAATTTATCACTCAATCGATTTCATAAGTAAGTCGGTAGAAATGAATCAATTCAAAATTCAAAATATGATGTGTTTAGCAAACAGTTGGCAAAATTTTCTAGACAAAAAAATCCTACAATCGCTAACTTTATCACTCTACTCTATCAAACTTGGAATAATAGAATGAAAGACAGAAAAATCTGTATATGCTTATACATTAATTGAAAATATATCAGGTGTAAAAAGTCGATTTTTGCAAGGTATTTTTGCATGATGTATGCTATACTTGCGTTAAGTTAGAAGAAAAAAGATGTATTTATATTCTCCCGATATTAGGGAAGATAATATTCCTCTTTCGCGAGCCGACTTTGTGACGATCAAAGAACACTTGAAAATAGCACCAATACAGCAATTATGTAAGTATTTTGTGACTTGCATTAGTGCGATCGCAATTAGATTTTCTTGACGGTAAAATTAACCGTGCGATCAATACTTGCTGAATTAATAAAAACCAGATTCTCAGAATAAATATCCCGCTCATCTCCTTTCTCAAAAATCCGAAAATTAAACCAAATTATCGTTTGGCTAAATAATTGGGCATCATCCGTGTAAATCCTCAGAGGTTCTATGATTAAAAGAAGGTTTATCATTATAGGCTTGGCCTGTTGCTTGTCGGTTATGAGTGCTGGTGCTGGTAATTTACTAGTCCGACAACAACCAGCAAATGCACAATCAGCAACTAAGAAAAATGTCATAGTTGCTATGACAACCAGCATAGAAGATAGTGGACTTTTAGATGATTTAGTTCCAGCTTTTGAAAAGAGAACGGGATATATACTCAAAAAGGTTGCAGTTGGAACTGGACAGGCTTTAGCTTTAGCTGAAAAAGGCGAAGTTGACGCGCTATTTGTTAATTCACCGAAAGCTGAACGCAAAGTTTTGCAAGGTGGTGCTGTAACCAATCGCCGCTTAGTTATGCACAATGACTTTGTGATTGTGGGGCCATCTGCTGATAAAGCCAAGATTAAAGGAAACAAAAATGCTGTGCAAGCCTTTAACTTGATTGCCAAAAACCAAGCGTTATTCATCTCCAGGGGTGATGACTCAGGTACTAATAAACTTGAGAAAGATTTATGGCAACAGGCGAAAGTCACGCCTGCTGGTGATTGGTATCAGCAAACAGGTTCAGGGATGGGGAAAACTTTGCAAGTAGCTAACCAAAAATTAGGATATACCTTAGTAGACCGAGCAACATATATATTTCAACAGAAAAATATTTCAGCTTTGCAGGTATTAGTAGAAGGAGACAGAAAATTATTAAATCTCTACCATGTAATGCAAGTAAATCCGCAAAAGTTCCCCAAAGTTAATAGTGCGGGATCTAAAGCGTTTATTGATTTTGTTTTATCTTCTGAAGGACAGAAAATAATTGCAGATCACGCGAGAAAAGAGTTTGGACAGCCACTGTTTATTGTTGATGGAGGTAAGACGGAGAAAGATTACGGTTTTTAGATAACCTTAAATATCAAAGAATAGCCCGCTTTTGTCACTCTCCGGAAGGCTAATCGCTAGAAGCCTCATCAGGCAATCAATACAAGCTATCCTATTAGGAAAAAATGGGTGTTGTATTTGTTATTAGAAAAAAATCGTGTTAACGGGTGAGCGAAAAAAGGTGTGGGAGGTGTGGGGAGTGTGGGGAGTGTGGAGAGTCATTTTTTGGATACTTAGCCAGAAATCCCACACAAAATTTCGTTCACCCCGTGTTAACCCTTGGTAGATAAAAGCTCGCATAATTCAGAAATGGCAAATGTTTTCGGAGAGTGACAGAACAGGGATAGTATCAATCATTCATTCTTTTCTATACTAGGAGTAAATTCATGACAATCGAACAAAAGCCCAAAAGTGATCCACACAATCACACAGCAAAAATCAAAGGGAAGTTGAACGATCTAATCGCACACTTGCGTGAAGATATTACCAAAATCGAAGATCCAAAGGCTCAGGCCCTTTTTGAGACTACAGCTGAAGTTCTCAAGGGTCTAGTGAATGCTTACAATGATTACGAGCAGCACTCAGAAGAAGCCTGGAAATAAATTACTCTAGTGGGTTACCAAAATTGAGCTGTGGATACAATCATTGAAGGAGCAATCAGAGCTATTGAGTTATTAACAAGGGGCGATCGCGACGTTCTCCAGGTCATGATGATGACTTTGCTAGTATCTGGAACAGCGACGGCTATTAGTGTTGTGCTGGGTGTACCCTTGGGATTGTGGTTAGCTTTAACAGAGTTTTTCGGGAAACAGATATTAAATAGCTTGGTTAACTTTGGCATGGGATTACCACCAGTCGTAGTTGGCTTAGTCGTTAGCTTGTTTTTGTGGCGGTCTGGCCCTTTGGGCGATTTAGAACTGATGTATACACCCGCAGCAATGATCGTTGCCCAAGCATTGATTGCTTTCCCCATTGTCGCTGGCTTTAGTTTTGCAGCCATTCTCAGTATTAATCCTAAACTTCGCTGGCAACTGCTATCAATGGGGGCAACACCTTGGCAAGCTAATTTATTGCTGATCAAGGAAGCAAAGTTAGGATTAATAGCCGCAGTAATTGCAGGTTTTGGTCGTGTCATCTCCGAAGTTGGGGCCTCGATGATGGTAGGCGGGAATATCAAAGGACAGACAAGAGTTTTAACTACAGCGATTGTCACCGAAGTCGAAAAAGGTAATTTCGATGTGGCAATGGCGATCGCATATATTCTCCTGATCGTTACCTACAGCATTGTTGTATTGCTGACTATCTTGCAGCACGAAAAGAAAGTTTTATGATCAAAATTACTGGTTTCAAGTCCTTTGTCGCCTCTGCTGTAGGACGACAGAAAAATTTGGGGGGTGTAAACGAGTATGTCCTGAATATGCATCAGGTAAAAGTCGATAGCAAAACCCGCAAAAATATCCTGACAATTGATGATTTCGCTGTCCGTCCTGGGGAACTAGTCGCTGTGCTTGGCCCTAATGGTGCTGGCAAAAGCACCATGTTAAGAACAATCAATATGTTGCAGCCTTATCGCGGTCAAATACAATTGTTTGGTCAAGATGCCAGTTATGCCAATCAAACAAACTTGCGTCGTCGTTCGGCTCTGGTTTTTCAAGAGACATTACTATTAGATGACACAGTTTTTAATAATGTTGCCAGAGTCTTACAGTTTCGCGGAGTTCCAAAACACCAAATTAAACAAAGGGTATACACTGCACTAGAGACTTTTGGTTGCGAACACTTAGCAAATCGGTCGGCTCGTTCTTTATCTGGTGGCGAAGGTAAACGAGTTTGTATAGCCTCTGGTTTAGTAGCTGATTCCGAATTACTGCTATTAGATGAGCCTTCAGCCTCCTTAGATGTGGCAATCCGTCCGCAAATTATCGAAAAAATTAGACAATGGGCGCAAGACAGAGGATCGGCTGTGATATTAGTTAGCCACAACTTTACTGATATCTTGAATTTTGCCGATCGCGCGATCGCACTATTTGATGGTTGTATTATTCAGGATGATAAATTAGAAAACCTGATCCGCCGACCAGCTAATCAGCAAATTGCCAGACTCGTGGGCATGGATAATATCATTCCCTGTAAGATTAAGCCAGGCGATCGCGGTTATTTAATTAAGCTGGCAAACAGTCTAGAGTTTTTCTACCCTGGTGAACTTAAAACACCCATCACAGCCTGTTGTTTATCGAGTGATGCTTTCTATCTTGATCATACAAATTCTTCAATTCCCTACCAGCCAGGAGTCGTGAGACTAGAAGGACGAGTAGAGAGAATTTTACGTGGGATAGGCACTGATACTATTCGCTTTCAACTGGGAGAACAAATTTTGACTGCCAAATTACGCCGGGGTTATACATCCGAAAATATCTATCGTCATGGAAAAATTAAGCTGGCATTCAGCCCTACAGATGTACATTTTGTTTAGCGGCTAAACACTTAAATTAACTTCTGAATATTGACTATCTAGGGTGACAAATGAAATTTAGCAAATTACCAATTTTATCAAACTTTTCTATTTATTTTGACATCGGCACATGGCTATTACTAACAGCAGGTCTGTTATGTTTAATAATTTTATTATGGATTGGCATCATCATCATCGGCAATATTCTGTTAATCGGAAATGTCTTTAATCCCCACCAATCAACAATGCAAGTAAAGCTATTTTATAGCCTTGCATCTGTATTTTTAGGATTATTCCTAGCTATTTTTATGATTAATATTGCCGAACTTTCGGATAAAAGGTTATCAAAATCAGCAACCAAAATTACAGACAAATGGAAATCTCATTTATCATAACAGCCAGTAGGGTGCGTTAGCCTTTGGCGTAACACACCGTCCTCTACATATTAGTTAGTAGAGATAGCAAAATAATCTAAAATTTGACACATAAAAGTGTTTATTTTGCTAAAATCATCATCCCTTGCCAGCATTTCCTCAGCTTTTTGAATATATTTACCTGACACCAATTCAGCAGCACAATTTTCAATAATTTGGCTAACACTTTCCTTTGTTGATTCCAGGTGAAATTGTAACCCTAATACTTGATCACCATAGATAAAAGCTTGATTTGCACAGACTTCACTATAAGCTATTCGCACTGCACCTGGAGGTAAATCAAAAGTATCCCCATGCCAATGAAACACATTAAAAGACTGGGGAAATGATGCAAAGACAGAATAGTTATGGGCTTCTGGAGTCAGAGTAATGGGATACCAACCTATTTCCTTCTCTCGACCTTGATATACTTTAGAACCTAAAACATCAGCGATTAACTGCGAACCTAGACAAATACCAATGACTACTTTATTTTTCTGAATTGCTGCTTCAATAAAATCTTTTTCTGTCTTCAACCAAGGGTATTGATCATACTCATAAATATTCATCGGCCCACCCATGACTATTAACCAATCTAGGTCATCAACAGATGGTAAATTATCACCGTTATAAAACTGAGTTGCAGAAATAATGTGACCCTGCTGTGTCGCCCACTGTGCAATACTAGCAAGTCCTTCAAATGGCACATGTTGTAAGCAATGAATTCGCATAGATTTACCCCAATTTCACAGCCTTTTTGTATGATAAACCTGATGCGATTACCATTTTTCAAGATTTTGATGTTGTCTGAATTAGCATTACCGCCGCCTTTTTCGCCTGAGATGCAGTTGACCAACTTCCTTCCATTAAAGCAACTACGATCGCACCTTGTACGAGCAACAGCAGTTGTCTAGCTAATTGTTCTGGTAATGTAACTTCTGCTGCTTGAGCAAGTTGGAGAATATATTGGTATATCGATTGTTGATGTTCTAAAGCAACTCGATAGCCAGGATGGTCAGGATTAGCTAATTCTATTGAGGCATTCATAAAAGCACAACCCCGAAAATCTGGCCCTTCAAACCATTCTCGTAAAGCATCAAATATAGCTAGCAAGCGTTTAGTGGGATCGGTAGTTTGTTGTTCAACGGTGGTTTTCAGCCATTGACACCATTGTTCATGCTCTTGGCGTAACCATGCTTCAATCAAAGCATCTTTAGACTTGAAATGATTGTACAGCGACATCTTCGCCACGCCAGATTCCGCAATGATTCTGTCAATTCCAACATTGCGAATCCCCTCCCGATAAAACAAATCTGACGCTGTGTGCAAAATGCGATCGTAAACAGATTTACGCTTTGTTTTCAGTTTATTCATTGAGTCACATCCTTGGGAATCATGCTAAATCTTCAATTCATCCGTACTGCTGTCATGCAAACAGTTCCATATAACTGGGCTTTGGTGAAAAATTTGCTTTCACCAGAAGCTAGCTTAGAACTAACTGCAAGTTTTCCCCACCGAGAGTTTCAATTGTCAACAGGAGAAGGATATGGCTATTACTGGGGAAAGATACTCGCCTCTAGCCAAGATATTCCTTTGATGCTCAAATTTAACCCTCTTTTGTCACTCTAGGCAGAGGAAAAGTAGAAATCAGGGTGAATCAGGGATATAAAAATTGAACTGGTGAGGCTATAAATAATAGATTGAAGTTTAAAAAAACCCAAAGCTAATTGAGGAATAGGAAAAACCGTTAACCAGGGATATATCAGATTAAATAAAGTAAAAGGTTGAATAATCAAACGAAGATTGTTAAGAATGTTCTTCCAGCCATTTCCATTATCCCACCAAGGATGTGAAACAAATTTTGACTCTCGTTGTGATGGAGACTGAAACAGTTGCTCCGAATGCAGACTAACCATTAAATAAGCACTGCAAATAATTTCCCACCATCGCTCAATATCTGGGTAGTGAGTCAGGCGAAAATCTGACCAACCTAATTCATTCTTACTTTGTTTTAACCCGTACTCGACCCAAGTTCTTAAACCGTAAAAATTTCCAACTTCTCTTGGCGTAATGTCTGGATATTTACTCATCACATACCAAGTAGTGTTATCAGGCAAATTTTCTGGATCTGTAGTAATTTGCCAATATCTAAGTTCTCCACGTTTTCCCGGAATAATTTCTCTAATAAATCGATTTTCCCGACTCAAGTCAGAGAATACCCTTTGAAACTTCTGCCACTTTAAATATTGAATATGTTGTCGTGGAAGTATTTCTACATAATGATTTGACCGAATCGCTACTATATAGTTCAAGTTTAGTTCATCTAATACAGATATGAAATTCTTACCACTCTCTCCATATAAGCTATCTGCAAGTACTAAGTTGAATTTAAAACCCATTGATTGTAGCTTTTTTATCAGTATTGCTGCTATTTCTGGTTTAGTGCGGTACTTATCTCCTGCCTGTAATCTTTCCCTGGGTTTATACACTTCAAACAGTAATGGAAATGTCATCCCACAGAAAACACCATATACTGTCACTGCCACAATTCCATTATCTGTTTTTCCCAAATTTCCTATATACTGCCGTTTCACATAATCTGTCTTGCTCCCTTTCTTTTTATCCCCTGTCTCATCAATAATTAAAATGATTGGTCTACCTTTTAGCACTTGTAAAATTAACTCTAACCTTAAGGTTCTTAACTTTTCTATATCCCAAGGTGATGTAGTTAGAAAATGATGCAACCCTTGCTGGTTATCTAATCCTACGATTTTTGCTATTTCTGGCAATGTTTTACGTTTTAGATCAGAAATGCAGCCTACATGGAGATATTTAAAAGCCTCGAAACTCCTAACATCTGGAAACAGACTTTTATACCACTGGCAATATTCGTCCACAAATTTGACTGTTGGTGCGGCTGGACGGGGCTGTACCATGCTCTGTGTCTTGGTTCTAGCATTTTTACCTTATTATACTACTGCCAGAGTGACAAAACAGGGTTAAGGACGATCGCTGGCGACAGCGTCTAGCACAAGGACGACTTACCAGTGATTTGAGACATCTGAATCATGTCTGGCGACAGTTAATACAAGGACTCTGGACTGATACTTACCGCACCGCCTTAGCAGAAATGTCAGGGTTAGACCTCAAAGACTGTGTGATGGATATTGGATTTCGGCAATATAAGTCAGGACACCAACATTTTCCCCACACAGACGAACCGAATAAAGTCTTAACTCATCTGCTATTTTTCAATCAACAATGGTCTAGAGATTGGGGCGGCTGTTTGCGAATTCTCAAAAATTCCAGACCAGAATCAGCCTTTAAAGATATTTTACCTCTAAGTCATTCGTCTGTGGTCATTGTGCGCTCAGAAAATTCTTGGCACATGGTAACGCCACTAAATACTCCTGCATCTGAGAGTCGATTAGCTTTACGAGTTGCTTTCTTTCGGAATGTTGAGTGATTTTTTTGTTTAACGCAAAGGAACGCGAAGGTACAAGCAGCGAAAAGTTCCTCGTTCGCGCAAGCGTTCCGAAGGAAAGCCGGGTTTCCCGGCGTAGGAAACTTTTCAAGACAGAGGTACGCTGAGAATTTTTGATTGAGTGCTGCTTTGATGGAGTTTTTTGCAATCTCGAAATATTTGGAGTTTTAACTATGACTAATCCGATAGAAATACTGCGATCGCGCTACGGTGAAATTCCCTTCGATGACAATATTCCCTGGAATGACTCTGTAGGGACAATCTTATCTCATCGTTCAGTCCGGTCTTATTTACCCGATTCCATACCACCGGGAATCCTAGAGTTGCTAGTAGCTGCGGCTCAATCTGCGCCGACTTCCGCCAATCTGCAAAGCTGGAGTGTGGTAGCGGTGGAAGATGAACAGCGCAAAGATGAATTATACAGACTGTCTAATAATCAAGCCCAAGTCAAACAAGCGCCTGTATTCTTAGTTTGGTTAGCAGATTTAGGTCGTTTGGCTCATATTGCTGACAGTCGCGGATTAGATAATGTGGCGCTGGAATATGTAGAACTATTGGTAAAAGCCATCGTTGATGCTTCCGTAGCAGCGCAAAATGTAACTGTAGTTGCAGAATCCTTGGGTTTGGGAACAGTATATATTGGCGCAATTCGCAATAATACCCAAGAAGTCGCCACATTATTGAATTTACCACCTTTTGTGTTTCCTGTATTTGGGCAGTGTCTAGGTTATCCTAATCCGGAAGTCCAACCAGCAGTGAAGCCGCGTTTACCACAGTCGGCGGTTTTCCATCGAGAAACCTATAAATTAGCAGAACAAGAAGATGCGATCGCTCATTACAACGATATTATGAAACAGTTCTACACCGAACAAAACATGAATGTTGTTGGTGATTGGTCAGAACATTCTGCCCTGAGAATCGCCACTTTAGACTATCTCAAGGGATGCAAAAACTTACGAGAGACTCTCAATAACTTCGGCTTCAAGCTATTTTAAAAAATCTGGTCAGAACAGTCCGCCCTGAGAATTCCCACCTCAGACTATCTCAAAGGATGCAAGAACTGGCGTGGGGGATATGCAGATGCGATCGCAATTTATGAGTGAAGTGCGATCGCCTCACAAAAATTCCAAACTATCGCTTTACTTGAGCCACAGCCGCCTCAGCATTAATCAACCCACTACCGAAATAATACTGCTCTGCCGACACAGGTTTAGCCTTACCAAACACCCCAGAAGGACGCACATATGGAAAATCTCCGGCTGCACCAAACCCCACATCTGCTTGCAAGCGGTAGCGATTGATGTCACCTTTACTCAGTGTTACAGCAATTTTCAAGTAAATAGACCACAGTGATTGAACCAACCGAAGGCATCATCCTCAGTAATATAATTTACAGCCTCAGCCATTGCTTGGTCGAGTGATTCAAGGGTACGGGCCTCAGAGGAACGGAGAAATTGCTTTAGTTTAGACCAACAAAGCTCTATCGGAGATAAGTCAGGAGAATAGGGTGGTAAAAATTTGACCTTTGCACCGACTGACTCGATAGCATCTCTGACACGCTGGGCGTGATGAACCTTAAGATTATCCATGACAACAATTGCCCCTTTCCACAACTGAGGTACTAATATCTGAGTCACATAGGTCAGAAATACCTCAGTATTTGTACTTCCAGGCACAGTCATTGAAGCGACTAGCCCATCAAGGTTCAAAGCACCAATCAGAGAAACGTTTCCACCTTTACTTCCAGGAACACTGCCAACTGCTCGTGCTCCGTCTACTGCTCTGGCAAACAAGCGCGACATTGACAAATTCAGTCCAGCTTCATCGACAAATACCAGATTTCGCACGTCAATTTTATCTAACCACCGACGATAGTCATGTCGTAATTCCTGTACTCGTGGAGTATCCTGCTCACTTGCGTAAAGACTTTTTTTTACAACGTAAGCCCAATTTTTCTACAGCGCGGTGCATTGTGGGAATGCTGACCCTGACTCCTGTACTTTCTGCAAAGCGATGCCTGCGGCGGGCTACGCCTACGCATAATTCTCTTAGTAGCAAGTCATTTTTTTCTTCCACCCAAGACTGAATCAGGATGAGATGTTCGTTTTGAATCGTTGGCTTTTGGTGTCCCCCACGTTGTTTCGCTTCAATTTCTCCATTTTGACGATAATGACGCAGTAGGTTTCGTACAAATGACAAGCTTACCTTGAATCGTTGAGCTAAGTGGCGTTGAGAGCCTTCCTTTGCTTCCCACCCTGCAATCACACGACGGCGCAAATCCCCTGAGTAAGATACTGGCATCGAATCAAACAATCACTTCATATCTACTTTACCGATTTTGTGGTTCAATTACCTGAAAATTGCTGTAATTCGCCGCAAAGCGTTGCTCACAAGCAAACCTTTGCCAGCCCCAGGAATACCAATAATTAAATGGTTAGAAATCCGTTGTGACATCTTCTCAATCACATCAAGTGTTTGCGGTATTTGGGGACTGTATTCATCAATGTGCGTGTTAGTGTCTGAAGTTGGTGAGTAAGAAATACCAAGCCGTAAATCAGTTGTTGGTGCAGCTAAAGGTAAGTGAGCAATAGGTGGAGGTGGTAAGTTGATTTGGGGAGCCTCTAATTGTGGTGGGCGTATTTGTTGAATAGCTTGAACGTGGTGGTAGTTAACTCTAGGGTCAACTGAAACTTTGGCAAGATGCTGATTGAGTTGGTCAAATGTGGGGAAAACACCACGAAAATTAACAAAGCAATCAAGCAAATATCGGTAAGCGTAAAAGCGTTTCCCAGGTTCCACAATATTAATAAACTCAGTTAAGGTATGGGTGTGCTGTCTGAGCATGGCAAATTCATAACGCTCGCAGGGTTCTAAATGATGCATCAAGTCAACAAATTCGTTTTGATTTGAGAACCATTCTTCTCTGGCTTGACTATCACCCATCGCTGATAAAAACTCAAAGAAGTTACCTCTAATGAAGGGTATGGGGGCAAACTGATGGGAAGCATTCATGTCAGTTGCAACCGCCCAAACATACCCAGCACTGGCAATCAACGCACCGATGGGTGCCAAAGGACTGGTAGCATAACATACCGCTCCAATTGCCCCACCTGCAAGAGTGATGAGTTTCGAGAGATTCATCCCGGCTCGCTCATCTTTGGCTCTAATTAATAGCTGATCAGTGCGTTCAACTAACCAAGCAGCAACATTTCCCGCTTCCAGGTGTTCAATTGAAGGATAATCTTCTCTGAGCCGGGCAGTTTCTAGCGTAGTTAAAGATGGTACTCGGTTTTCCTGATTAGCCTGGTTGTGATTAGATGCAGGGTCTGGTTGATAATTGAGAAAATCCATAGATTTCACCAATACTGATTATCAAAATAGAATTCAGGAGTCAGGAGTCAGAATTCAGTATGAATTCTGTACGACTGGCGGATAGCGTAGCGTAAAGCCTTCTCTTCTCCCAAGGGGAGACGCTACGCGAACGAGAGGCTTGTCTGCGACACGCTACGCGAACGCCAACGGCATAGCTTCTCCTGTCGGAGAGGCTGCGCCCTAAGCGAAGCTATGCCGTAGGCTTTACGCTTAGAGCGAGTCCTCGTTCGCGCAGCGTCTCGTAGAGAGCGTCTGAATAAGTGGGTTTAAGACCCCCGCTAAATTTTTAATTTAGCGGTCTACAACTTAGTGGCGGGTCTGAATTCCCCACTATCTGAATCCCCCACTAATTGCATTCTGACTCCTGACTTCTGACTCCTGACTTCTGACTCCTGACTTCTGACTCCTGACTTGTGACTTCTGGATTCTTCTTCATTTGGTTAATTTCCAGATGGTGTAGCCAATTTCGCCAGCCATCATTGAGCCTAAGTTGTAGACAAGGCAGGCAAGAATAGTACTGGGGTTGGTGAAGGCGAAAGGGTTGCGTCCAACGAAGGTGGTTGTCAGGTCAAAAATCCAAAAGAACAAAGCAACTGCACCGCCTGTGTGTCGTTCTTTCATCCCTGCGACCTTATAATCCCGCCACAATGCCTGTGTTAGGTCAATGCTGCCACTGGGTTTGCCACCTAATGTAAACTGCTTGGAATATTCAAACTCAGTTTTCGCTTCTTCTGGGCGTTTACCACGCAATGTTCGAGCTTGATCAACTTTACTGTGATGAAGTTGACTGGGACTACTAACATCTTGGAAATGTAACCATTCTTTGATTAAATCAAGCGGGTAGTTTAATAATTTACGAATTTGTTTTACCCGTAAATCTTGAGGATGTATTGCAGATGTTACAGTAGTTTGCTTTGGATTTGATTGTGGTGGTACAGGTTGAACATAATCGACTGAATCTGAAGTTGGAGTTAACTGAGATTGAACATCACGAATAATTGTTGCCCAATCAGCGTTAGGATTCCATTCTCGGCGAATGCGAGTTTTAGTTATAGCGTCATAAAGATTGCAGAACACTGAATTTTCATCACCAGGAGTAGCAACAATGATTAAAGGCTGAGTAAAATCTTTAACAACAGATGCAGCTAATAAGAATGATTTTGCAAAGTTGGTTTCAATGCCACTGCGGACGATATAGATTTCATCGGCTTGCACAACAATATCTAATTTTAAATTGTCCTTGCCTTTGAAATCCTTATCTGTTAGTCTTAGCTCCAAAACATAACCTGTTAATGCTCTTTGGCTCACAGGAATCTTTTTATCTTGTTCAATTTCACAGTTATACCAAGCATAAATCCTACCATCAACCTCCAATTTCTTCACGTACATGTAAATTGGCTGTGGTGGATTACCTAATCCGAGTTTTATTTCAGCCATAATTAGAAATCATCCAGTTCAGTTTGGCTAGAATTCAGAAGTCAGGAGCCAGGAGTCAGAATGGAATTAGCATAACTTGTCAATTTTCATCTTATTGAAATTGATTCAGCGCTGTTCGTTGATTTAAACCCAAACTTTTTTAATAAGAATAATTCAGAAATCAGGAGCCAGAATTGAGAATCGAATTCTGTGCGACTGGCGGATGAATATTGGTTTAAAAGCGAGTGGAATTGTGGGCGAAAAGAATTAAAATATTCTGACTAATTAAAACTCCATCCCTACCCTACGGGAACACTTCGTGAACATGGGTGGAGTATTCTGACTCCTGTATTCTGACTTCTGACTCCTATTTATGATTAACTCTTTTGAATGAATCTAATAGGACTTCTCACGTCCGACTTATTGTGATGATATGGAGGTGGTGGGCGGATTGTGCCCACCATATTCTCTCTTAAACTACGCGATTAACACCATACTCTCTGGAAGTGGCCTGTACTCCATCAGCCGCTTCCATTCCTCAGTTGTCAGTTGATCAAACGGCTGATCCAACAATTCCTCGCAAGACCTAGTTTCAAGACTAGGCAATACTTCGACCATCGACAACGACCACACGGCATCGAATGCAGAATCACAGGGTACTTGCTGCTGATGGTCTGATGATGCTCTTCTCACCCACCAGCGACCGTCAGTACATCCTGCCGAGCCTAGCTTTTTGTCGTTGTTGTAAATGCCATCGTCGAGAAGTTCAAAGCCAAACTTTTCGCACTCAACAGCAATTTGTGCCATGACTTCGTTACCAGTGGCCCAATAAGCAAGGGAGCAGGGGAGCAGAGGCGCAGGGGAGAAAGATTCTTGCCCCTCCGCTCCTCTGCACCTCTGCCCCTGTGCTTCTTTTTGTTGCACAGGCAGTGTGCCTTGCTTGTAGTGCCAGGCGATGTGGCTATGGCACTTGGCCCAGCTGTTTGCACGGTGTACTTCGGTTGAGTTCACCAAGACTACCCAGCGTTGGGTTATAAATTCGTCGTGGTCGTAGGTGATGCTAGCTATTAGTTTGTCGCTAACGTAGATTTCGTAGTCGTAGCAGGTGATTTCGACAACTCTAAATTCTTCAGGTGCTAAAACTTCACCCTGTTGTGTGATGTGCTGCTCTAGTTGGGCTTGAGCTAGAGCTTGTTCGTCAACAGCAAAAGAAGCAAAAATTGCTTGCTGTGCAGGTGTTGTATGGGTCATAATGAAAATCTCCGTAATAGGAAAAAGGCGATCGCAAAGTTTCTCAGGCTAGAGCGATCGCCTTTGTTTTTGATGTTGTACAAAAGAGCGCTGTACAAATGAAACGCTCTCACAACAGAATCAGCGAAGCTGTACAAATCTTTGAATTACGGGTGTATATTCGATAAATAACCAATTTTTCAGACTTAGTTAGGTCATCGGAATCATCTCCGGTGGCTTGAGCATTACAAGTTTGGCTTCCGGCTGCTAATCCCGGTGGCATTGGGTTTTGTGGGTACCTAAACAGAATTCAGGAGTCAGGAGTCAGGAGCCAGAATTCTCTTGCTTGTATTCTGTGCGACTGGTTCGGCAGTCTGGTTCTCCCACTTAAAGGAACCGCCGTTAGCACAGCGTAAAGCCTTCTGGTGCGTCGGCTGCGCCCTAAGCGAAGCTATGCCGTAGGCTTTACGCTTAGAGCGACGCAAGAGCGTCACCCTTAGAGCGAAACAGCGTTTTTGCACCCCCATCAAATTGAAAATTTGGTGCTCTTCTCCCTCATAGAGACGCACTTGCGTTCAATCAGTCGCAGGTTTGAATCCCCAACTGATTGATTCTGACTCCTGACTCCTTCTTGCTCTCCCTAACAATATAGTGCAACCTTTAGTTGCATTTGTCAACCCCTAATTGCACAATTTTGGTTTCTTTCAAACACAGTAATTCAGCCAAGGTACAGCCAAATACTTTACATAAGCCAGTAACGAGTTCTGGGGAAGCACTTTTGACCTCTGTGAAGGTTTCCATCCGGTTCAAATATTGCCGAGACATATCTACGTCATATTCAGCAAGCTTTTTAGATAAAGTTACTAATGGCATATCACCACGCAATGAGCGCATTTTCTGCCCGCGCTCCTTTGTCCATCTAATAGATACCACTTCAGTTAGTGGTAACATTACAACCTCTTTTATCTGTTCTTGGCTGGACATATTATGCAATCTTTAGTTGACAAAAACAAGAGTTAAGTGCAACTATTAGTATCGAAGAAAAAGCGGAAATTACCACTAATTGCAAGCTCGTTAAGTGTAACCCCTGAGCATTAGGCTCAAGAGGTGTGGGAAAGGAAAAAGAAAAGAATTTTTTAACGCTAACTTATTCCTAGTTCAGCCAATGCATAAACCTGCAAATAACTATGCGTTAACTAGCCAGACTTCGTAATCAAGAATTCAGCATAATACATACAACTGAAGGAAAACAGTCTTAATCGCAATTTTCTACTGAAAAATCAACTTACATTAATAGCAAAGGAAAGTTAATTATGGCCTGGACCAATTGGTACAATTTAGGCGGGGTCTGCTCATCTGCACCTGCCGCTGTTTCCTGGGGAGAGAACCGCATTGATGCATTTGTAATTGATACTGGCAATACAATCTCTCACATTGCCTGGGATGGTTACAACTGGAGTGCCTGGGACAGTCTCAGTGGCGACTGTCGGTACGGGGTGGCTGCTGCCTCCTGGGCATCTAATCGCTTAGATATTTTCACGATCGCAACAGATGGATCTCTATACCATAAGGCATGGAATGGTGCGTGGAGCGACTGGGAGACGTTAGGGGGTCGCTTCATTTCTGCACCCTCTGCTGTTTCCTGGGGAGAGAACCGCATTGATGTGTTTGCGATCGGGACTGATAATGCAACCTATCACATCGCCTGGGATGGCTCCGCTTGGAGTGGCTGGGAAAATCTTGGTGGCGACAGTCGGTATGGGGTGGCTGCTGCCTCTTGGGCATCTAATCGCTTAGATATTTTCACGATCGGAACGGACGGATCTCTATACCATAAGGCATGGGATGGCGCGTGGAGCGACTGGGAAACGTTAGGGGGTAACTTTATTTCTGCACCTGCTGCTGTTTCCTGGGCAGGCAATCGCATCGATGCATTTGGGATTGGGACTGATAATGCAACCTATCACATCGCCTGGGATTCAGGCTGGAGTGGCTGGGAAAATCTCGGTGGCGACTGTCGATACGGGGTTGGTGCTGCTTCTTGGGCACCAGGTCGCTTAGATGTGTTTACGAGCGATACAGCCGGATCGCTGAACCATAAGGCGTGGGATGGTACTGCCATTTCAGTTGAACCAGGAGCAGCGAACGCTTTCGCCCAAGAAATTTTGGCTGCTCACAATCGCTACCGCGCCGAAGTGGGAGTTCCATCTCTGCAATGGTCAGACTCCTTAGCGGCGGATGCTCAACCTTGGGCTGATTACCTTGCTTCTCTGGGAGGACTCAACCTAATCCACAGCGAGGGTACCGGTCAAGGAGAATCTTTGTTTGGAGGTAGCCCCCCAGGTGCATTTAGCTTAACCCGCATGGTTGACGATTGGGGCAGTGAGAAGAAATCCTTTGTGCCTGGAGCATTTACGGGCGTGGGTTTTGATGGAGGTGTAATTGGACACTATACGCAAATGATTTGGCGCTCTACCACCCATGTGGGATGCGCGATCGCTAATAACGGTCAGGACGAGTTTCTAGTCTGCCGCTACAGCCCTCAAGGGAACGTTATTGGGCAATATGTCCCCTAGCGACTGCTGTCAAGAAACACCCAGTTTAACAGGCCGTTTGGTGTAAGGTCTGACCCCAAACTGGGCATCTAATCCTGTGCCATCAACTGGCGCTATCCCATCCCTTAGAAATTGATTAATTTAAGTTATTGAAAGGAAAAATTATGGCTAGAAAACAGGGAAATCCTCCAACAACCCATACCGTAGAAGCTGGAGACACATTATTTGACATCGCTCAAGCATACTATGGTGATGGGAATCAGTGGCCAAAAATCTCTGCTGCTAACGGTAATATTCAGCCTCAAAGTTTACAAATTGGTCAACAACTGCAAATTCTGGCAGTTGATTCTCCTTCGCCAAATACTGGCAACGTAGTCGTCTACGATGACTCTCAATATCGCGGAGCTAGCCAAGCTCTAGGTATAGGAAAATATGACTGGGGGCAGATTAAAAACGATAGTATCAGTTCGTTGAAGATTCCTGTAGGAATGAAGGTAACACTTTACAGTGATACTCACTTTAGTGGCACAAACAAGACGTTTACGGCTGATACGCCTTATGTGGGTGACGACTTCAACGATCGGACTTCCTCAATCATCATCGAATCTGGGACTCTCCCTCCTCCTACTGGCAGTGCTTTTGCGGGTATTGTGTCGCGCCAAACCTTCGAGGCTCTGTTCCCAAATCGGGACGGTTTTTACTCCTACGGCGGACTGGTGGCAGCCACACAGAAATATCCCAGCTTCTGCAATGAAGGATCAGACGAACAACGTAAACGGGAGGCAGCCGCTTTCCTGGCTAATATTGCCCACGAAACTGGGGATTTACGATACATAGAAGAACAGAACACAGCCAATTGGCCGCATTACTGTCAGGTAGGTACTTATCCCTGTGCGCCAGGTAAAACCTATCACGGTCGCGGCCCAATCCAGTTGTCGTGGAACTACAACTATGGTGCGTGCGGGGCAGCCCTCGGCATCGATCTGCTCAACAACCCCGATTTGGTTGCCAGGGATAGCTCCATTTCCTTTGCAACCGCCTTGTGGTTCTGGATGACTCCCCAACCACCAAAATCATCGTGCCACGACGCTATACGCAATTCCGGCTTCGGTATGACTATCAACATCATCAATGGCGGTCTTGAATGTGGCAAAGGGCAGGTGACTCCACAGGCTCAGAGTAGAATCCAACGCTATGAGCAATATACCCGGCAGCTTGGTGTAACCCCAGGCGGGAACCTATCTTGCTAAAGCATCGCTTTCCTCTTATGACAACTTGCTTTTCACGGTAGATTGCTCAGGTATCGAAATTCCAACAACATCCAGAGGCATCTAAAGCTAATGGATGTTGGGTTTCCCTGAGGTAAGCAGACTACAAGCTGCAAACAAACTTACTATATTTGCGATCGCCTAATCAGCTGCACACGTTGAGAATTCCAGATGATGGTAACGTCTATCCTCTTCCCTCCAGGACTTCAGTCCGGCATTTGAAAGCACTTAAGTGCTGACTACGAATTCATCAAAACTTTTGCGGCGACAAAGCATTAGGCGAGATCGCCTCCTATAGTCTTTACTTCAGTGTCAAGCATAAACATGCAAATAATTATGCATTAACTAGCAAGACTTAGTAATAAAAAAGTCAGCATAATACAACACTAGGAAATCAATCAATATCTTTAACAATTTGCGAAGCTTCCAAGAATCGCTCAAAAATAAGACTTTATTAAAAAGGGTGACATTATGGTTAGTAACTCCCCAGAAATTGGTATTCGTAATTTATACGCTTTGCTTGTAGGTATCGATAATTATCCCCAGCCAATTAAGTCCCTCAAAGGTTGTGTAAACGACATTACAGCAATAGAAACCTATCTCAAAAATCAGATTGCTGGTGAATGGAAACTGAGAAAACCCAGAATCCTTACAAATGAACAGGCTACTCGTCAGGCAATTATTGATGGTTTTCAAAATTATCTTTGTCAAGCTGGTAGCGACGATATCGCTCTATTTTACTATTCAGGACATGGGGGACAAGAAAAAGCTCCCGAAGAGTTCTGGCATTTAGAACCAGATCGGTTAGATGAAACTTTAGTTTGCTACGACAGCCGTACCCCAGGAAATCACGATTTAGCTGATAAAGAACTCAAATATTTACTGTTTCAAGTAGCAAAGAAAAATCCCCGTGTCATTGTGATTCTCGATTCCTGTCACTCAGGTTCGGGAACTCGAAATATTGATGAAGGAGTACGTCTAGCTCCAGAAGATACAAGAGATCGCCCTTTGTCTAGTTTTATTTTTGCTGAGGACAAAACCTTTAAATTAACTTCTGAGCAAGTAAATAAGAAAAGCGCAGGGTTAGATTTGCCCCAAGGAAGGCATATTCTCTTAGCAGCTTGTCGGGACTACCAATATGCGAAGGAACAAAAAGGAGATAATAGTGAAACCAGAGGTGTTTTTTCTTATTTTTTTCTCAAGACCTTACAACAGAGCAACGGAAGATTATCTTATCAAGATATAGTCAGAAATATTGAGGCTTTAGTGAATGGAAAAGTTAAAGATCAAGCACCTCAACTTGAAGCAACTCACCCTGAAGACTTACAAGAATCGTTTTTAGGAGGCGCGATTCCCGAACGTCCTTTCTCCTTTATTTTAAGATATAGTAGTATCGATGATGACGGTTGGGAGATTAATGCTGGGGTGATACATGGCATTCCCAAACCATCTTCTTCGGATTCAGATGAAACTACATATTTAGCCATATTTCCGTTAGATAGCACTTCTGAGCAATTAAAACAATTCCCACTGGCTGAGGCTAAAGTAACTGAAGTTTTCACCGGAAAAAGTAGAGTTGAAATCAGCAACTATACAGAAGAATTAGACAAAAATCAAAGTTATTGGGCATTCGTAACCAGTTTACCCATGAATCGGTTAAAGGTTTACATTAAGGGAAATCTGGAAACGGATGTAGAATTAGCTAAGAACCTCTTAGAAAAAGCAAATATTCAAAAGTCGCTGTACGTTGCTACAGTCGAAAACTTTGAAGAGGCTGATTACAATCTGCTCATCGGCGATGGACAATACTGGATTACTCAAAAAGATAACGATCTGCCTGTAGTTGCTCCCATTCCAGAACAGCCTAATCCCAGCATATACACAGAATATGATGCTCGAAAAACAATCAAAGCATTAGAAGCGATCGCACGCTGGAAAGATATTCTCAACTTAAAGAGTCAAGGGAGTAAGATTGATCCCAATAAAGTTGAGATGGAGATTATTCTGGTCGGTCATGGAAACAATGAAGATGATTTTAAGGCTTATGAACCTAACTCTTCAGATAAACCATTAACTAAAGATTCTGGACTTTACCTAGAGTACATTTATGACCAAGGTAAGTGGAAACCACCAGTCATAGAAGTCAAACTGACTAATAAAACTGATGAGGATTTATATTGTAATATCCTGTTTTTATCAGAAGATTATTCTGTGACAAGGTACGGCGGAAAGACCTATGTGCTTCAAGTTAAAGATGGGGAAATAAATAGAACCAGGAAAACAGATTGGGATAGTTTAATCATTCCACCTGAATTTCTGAAAAATGGCATCACCGAGTACAAAGATATATTTAAGCTGATTATCAGTACAACAGACTTTAATGTCGATTCACTAGAACAAAAAGGATTACAGCCTCCTCCACCTACAAGAAATGTGCCCAGGGGAAGTCTCGAGCGTTTAATGCAGCAAATTGATACCCGTAATTCTGGGGGGTTTGGGAAAAAATATGACGATTGGATTACTAAAGAAGTAGCTGTTACCATTGTCAAACCACGGACTGCTGAACAGATTAAACCAGATAAAGCTGCAAAACTTCTCAATGGTTTGGTTGAAGTGCAACCTCATCCCAGTTTGCAGGCGCAAGTAACCCTGACTACTGTTTCCCAAACGACACGAGATATCGGTAATCTAATTGTGCCACCCATTTTGTGGGATGAACCTGGAGTGATTGAATCGTTTCAATTTACTAACAGTCGTGGTACTGATCCAGGATTGAGTGCTGTAGAATTATTTGCTGTCAATAATGTTAACTTGGTGACAAAAGATTCACCTCTAACTTTACTAGTTAATCAAACTTTAGAAGCAGATGAATATATCTTACCTGTAAGCTATGATGGGGAGTTTTTCCTACCTCTTGGTCGAGGTGTAAAGCAGGGAGAGCAAATAAAAATTACCTTAGAACGTTTGCCTCAAGCAACTACAAGTAGCCGGAGTTTGGGCGGTTCAATCAAAATTTTCTTCAAAAAAGTTCGCAGTCAACAACTAGGACATTCTTATGATTATCCGATTTTAACAACCGCAGAGGTGAGAGAAGAAGATAATCAGATTAAAGTCATTTACCAACCAGAATTATCCCAACCAAATTTAGCAGCAGTAAAAAAACGGGTTGATTCTGCTCAGAAAATTGTTCTTTACATTCATGGTATTATCGGCGATACCGCAAGTATAGTTGGTAGCGTTCAACAGGCAAAAGTAGAGGTAAATGAACAACTGCGTCCGCTACAGGAACTTTATGACCTAGTTTTAACTTTCGATTACGAAAATCTTCACACCACCATTGAAGAAAATGCGCGATCGCTCAAACAACGTTTGGAAGCTGTGGGTTTAGGAGCGAATCATGGCAAAGAATTGCATATAGTCGCCCACTCAATGGGAGGATTAGTTTCTCGCTGGTTTATTGAACAAGAAGGCGGAAATCAAGTTGTTCAACATTTAGTCATGCTGGGAACTCCTAATGCTGGTTCTCCTTGGCCAGCAGTTCAGGATATGATTTTTGCCCTTTTAGGGTGGGGTCTGAATCAAATGCCTGAGATAGTTTGGCCTGCTAAAGTCGTGGCTGATTTAGTCGCTAAGTCAATAGAGTTTGTGGAAGCGAACGATCATGCTCTCGACCAAATGCAACCTGACTCAGAATTTTTCGGTGCGATCGCTAATAACCGAGACCCCCAGATTCCTTACACCATTATTGCTGGAGATAGATCGATTCCCATATTAAAGCAGCAATCGAATCGCTTAAGGCTATTAAATGAAAAACTTTTCGCTCCAGTCATTAATAAGGTGGTTGATGGTTTGGTGTTTGGGGGAGAACCTAATGATATTGCCGTTCACCTAGCCAGTATTAAAAGCGTGAGTAGCGATCGCTCTCCTCAGCCAAAAGTTCTATCAAATGTTGCTTGCGATCATCTGACCTATTTTACCACCGAAGCGGGTTTAAAAGCATTGGCGGTTGCGCTCCACCCATAGTTGCAACTGCCCTTCTGATTCGTCAAACCGGATAAGAAGGGTATCAACAATCAAGAAAATTGAAAATTTCCCTACTTCTCTACTAAAAAAGAAAATCTATGACGACAGATAATCATATTGAGCGTAGTTTAGCGATCGTCATTGGCATTAATCAATACAAACATATTCGTAAACTCAAGAGTGCTGTCCACGATGCTGAGGAACTCGCTAAGGTTCTCAAGGAGAGATATCAATACGAGGTCTTACTTTTAACAGATGACAAAGCAAGCAAGGAAGAACTTCTTAACCTTTTAAAAAATCTTCAGGAGAATAGGATTAAATTACCTGACAATGATGAGCAAATCTCTGTCAAAGAGAGCGATCGCGTTTTGTTTTACTTTGCTGGTCATGGTATTGCTGAAAAGGCAGAGGAAAGGAAAGATAAAGATGTCAAACCAGCAGGTTATCTGATGCTACAAGATAGTCAGGACGATGAAAAAAGTACCTGGCTGTCTATGCAGGAATTGCACGATGCTCTCACTGACTTAAATTGCCGTCATCTGTTAATGATTCTGGACTGTTGCTTTGCAGGGGGAATTCGCTGGGCAGCACTAAAGCGGAATTCAGGAGGCTATGGTCGTAAAATGTATCAACAAAGCTATGACCGCTTCATCAAATTTCCGGCTCAACAGGTCATTACTTCAGCCGCCCATGACGAGCAAGCGCAGGATACATCTCGTCTGGCACGAAGGGAGGGTGACGAAAATCGACATTCTCCCTTTGCCGACTTACTGCTGAAAGTGCTAAAAGCTGAACCAGATAAAGTCAAGCAGGATAACCACCTCAAGGCGATTGTCGAAGATGGCGTAATTACTGCCCAAGAACTCTTTACTTATCTGCAAAATAGACTAGGGAATGATGCAGAAGAACAGACTCCAGAGCTTTTTCGCCTCAAAAAGCATGACAAGGGCGAGTATATCTTTCTGCCAGATGGTATTGAGCCAAACCTAGAAAAACTTAAACTGGATGAAAATACTAATCCCTATAAAGGTTTAGCATCATTTGAAAAAGAAGATAGTCAGTTGTTTTTTGGCAGAAAGAGACTGATTGAAGAACCAAAAGAAGGTCTCTTGAAAAAAGTGAGCGACAATCAACTTACGGTGGTGTTAGGGCTTTCGGGGTCGGGTAAATCTAGCTTAGTAAAAGCTGGTTTAATTCCTGCATTAATATCAGAAAAAAAAACTAGTCAGGAATGGTGGTACGTTCTCGATCCAATGCGACCTGGAGATGATCCTCTCACTGCTCTTGCAACAACGATACACCCCCTTACAAATATCCCTTTTGATTCTTTAATTCAAGAATTACAGCAAAATAAAAAATTTTTAACGGCAATTGCCAGAGAATGGAGTAAAAATAAGCCAAATCTTAAGTTATTATTAACAATCGATCAGTGTGAAGAATTAATCACCTTGTGCAAAAATGAAGAACGAGCAACGTTTTTGCAGTTGTTAGCAGAAGCTTTAGCTTCACCAGATTTATCCAAAAAATTGCGAATTGTAATAACATTGCGTTCTGATTTTGAGCCTCAAATCAGGGATGCAATCAAGGAAACTCGTTGGCAAGATGATTGGCAAAATGGGAGGTTTATTGTAACTCCGATGAACAGGGAAGAGTTACAACAAGCGATTGAAGAACCTGCTGCACAACGGGCATTATTTTTTGAGTCTCCTAAGTTAGTTAACCAGTTGATTGATGAAGTTGTTCAAATGCCAGGGGCTTTACCTCTCCTCTCGTTTACTTTGAGTGAGCTTTATTTGAAATATCTTAAAAAAGCAGAGGAAGATCCAGAAAAGGATGACAGAACGATTACTGAGGAAGATTATGAAAATATAGGTGGGGTTACACGCTCTCTGACTAACACTGCTGACAAAACACATAATGACTTAGTAGAAAAAGAAAAAGTTGATTCGTCTACTATTCGTGATATAATGCTGCGAATGGTTGCTATTAGTGGTGGTGAATCAGCTCGCAGAAGAGTACCAACATCTGAATTAGTTTATCCAGAGCCAAAAAACAAACAGGTACAGAAAGTAATCCATTACTTTTTAGAAACACGTTTGCTTATCAGGGGCTTAGATGCAGAAAATCAAGAATATATAGAGCCTGCCCACGATGCTTTGGTGAAAGGATGGGTGAGGTTAAAGGAATGGATCGATAAAGAATTAGACGGATTTGTACTACGGCAGCGTTTGACTGCTGCTGCCAATGATTGGGCAAAAAATCCTCAAGATAGTGGACTTTTATTGCCTAATGGCGATCGCCTAAATCAGCTTGAAAAAGTTCTTAAATCGGAAAATAGCTGGTTTAATCAGCAAGAGGCAGAGTTTGTTGAACGGAGTATTAAGAAAAGAAGGGAGCAAGAAAGACAAAGCTTAGAAAATCAGGTAGAACTTAACACGACAGAATCTCAGAGGCTCTTTACTGCAAATGATCGGCTTGATGCAATAGCTAAGATGATTAAAGCAGGAGAGCTTTTGCAGGAAAATCTTGAAGAAGGGCTGAAAATTACTCAGCATAAACAACTTCATTTTCTGATTAAATTTAATCACTTATTGAGTGAATTAGGAGAGCTTAATAGCATTGATACCAGAGAGCCAATAATTAACTTTAGCAGTAATCAAAAAACTCAAGTCATTGCTACAGTATCTGGTCAAAATAGTAACAGGGTTTGTTTTTTGGATTGGAAGGGAAAGTTAATAAATGTTGAAGAAAATGAAGAGAAAATTTATGATTTAGCGTTTAGTCCAGATGGAGATATTCTGGTTACAGGTGGAGAACAAGGTATAATTAAATTCTATAAAAATGATCGCAATGGCTGGCATTCTTTCTATGAAATTCAAGGTGAGACTAGAAAACATAGAGGTTATGTTAATTCTTTAAGCTTTAGCCCTGATGGAAATATCTTAGTTTCGGCTAGCAATGACGGAAAAATAAATTTTTGGTCTCGTGAAGGTGCTTTTATAAGGACATTAATCACCCATCCTCATCCTGTTCTACAGGTAGCTTTTAGCCCAACAGATAATCTGATTGCTTTTACTGATGTTCCTTTGGATAAAGATGTCAAAAAGAGTATCATAAATATTTTGAAATATCCAGTTTGCCAGGATGGAGAATATCAAGTTTGTCCAGGTGTTAATCACTTTAAATTTGATGCAGAGCATGAAGGTAATATTTCAGCAATTGACTTTAGCCCTGATGGCAAAACTCTAGTTTCTGGCGGTAGGGATGGAAAACTTCAAATCTGGACTATCAGTGAAGATTTGAGTGAGCCTGGATTACACGCATTTAGGGAGTATGAGGAAAGTATAAGTCATATTGCTTTCAGCCCTGATGGTAAAATAGTTGCATCATCTCATAGCGATGGAATCATCAATTTTTGGAACCTTTCTTTAGTCACCGAGATTTATGTTAATTTGCAAAAATCACATAGGTTAGCAGGGCATAAAGCAGAGATCACTAAGATTAGCTTTACATCAGATAGCTCCCAACTGCTTTCTAGTAGCTATGACGGAACAGTTAAGCTTTGGTATTTTAGCAGCAACTTTGAAGGACACTCGGGGGCTAGAGTTCAGAAAGTGAGTTTTAGTACAGATAATCAAATCGTCACTACGGTAGATAAAAAAGGAAATTTCAAGCTTTGGAATTTTAACGGAGAACTACAAAATAAATTTGGTGATGAAATCAAAATTAGCGATGCTCAATTGAGCCGAGAAAATAAAATTGTTGTAGCAGTAGGAAGTGATGGTGGGATCAATCTGTATAGCTTAGATGGGACAATGGTCTACACTTCCATCCAAGAGCATCAACAGGCAATTAACCTCCTTCGTCTTAGCCCTATTGAAGATATCTTTGTAACAACGAGTGAAGATAATCGTATAGATTTTTGGAAGATAAATAGAAATCCTTGGAATGTAGAGTTATTAAAAACATTTAATCCTGCAAAGACCTCTATTACAGCAATTACTTTTAGTGGCGATGGTAAGTTTTTCGCTTCAGGTAGTGATGACGGTAAAGTAGAACTTTGGAGCCTGGCTCTTGATGCTAATCAAGTACCTGAAACTATCTTTGATGTAGGAGGTAGTGTTGTTGATCTGAGTTTAAGCAATGACGGTCAAATGATTGGCGTGGTTATTAATTCAACAACTGATGAATATGAAATCAAACTTTGTAGTCGCAGTGATGGCTCGATCAAGCCTTTGCGTAGAGAGACGAAAGGGATGGTTTATGCTTTGAAAGTTTGCTGTGAAGATGAAGTAATTGTTTCGATAAGTGAAACCAATAAAATCGGTTACATAGAGATATGGAATATCGATGGAAGTTGGCTAGAGAAGATTCTAGCCTTGGATAAACAAGGATTTGATATAGAGGTTGAGGCTGCTGCTTTTAGTCCCAATAAAGAAGAAATTGCTCTAGCTACTTATGTAGATAATGATTATGATGGCTATAGACACGTACAAACTTTGAACTTAAGTCTAGATAGCCTGATGAGAACTACTTGTGAGCGTATTCAGGATTACTTAGAGCTTAAAAACATAAATTAATGACATCTTTCCAATGATACAAATACGTGGGTAAGGGTTTAGCAATGCTAAACCCTTACGAAAAATCTATCTGGATCACGATTTTTGTGACTTAGCATTAGACATCAATTCATACCTTGAATCAGCAATGTCTAAGTTTAATTAGATTAAGCTACTTCTTGTGCTTGGAGTCTCAAAGCGTGTAGGACAAAGTATCTGCACTTTAGATAAGGGATGAGAACTCTTCTCATTTGATCCATGAGCGTAACTCTGCTTATCTGATATAGAAGTACCAGCTATAGGAGTAGCAGACTCAGTTCCACTTTTCACCTTTAGAGGAATAAAGATTAGGCTGTTAGCAATATCATTTTTCCATTTCAAAGCGTTCACTATATTTTCTATTTCAGCTTTTGTGAATTTGAAACAATTTTGTACTTTTCCATCTCCAAAGTACTCTCTTAGTTCTTCAAACTTTCCTTCTTTGGCTTTTACTTTTATCACCTCAACTGTTTGAACGATATCGTCTTGATCTGTAATTCTAGCCTTGGAGATAAGTATACTTTCTAGAAACTCAGACTCTTGTGTATCCAATGCCATTTTAACTGATCCTATAACTGCGTTTTCTGGAAGATTTCCCTTCTTTGCAAGATCAATATCTATAGCAGTTAATTTTTGAAATTCCTCAGGGTCTACACGCTTCAAAAATTCGTTGAGATTACCATCTGATAATGCGTTCGCCAATTTGGATAAGAGGGAGAGGTTTGCAAGAAGGCTTGGTATTTTGGCGGCTTTTTTTAAACCCGGGAAATTTACTACTAAATCTACTGTAGGCTTTCTTCCAGCTACTTGAAGTTGCCCCGGGCAGACAGAATATCTATCTTCACTAAAACTAGACGTTTTGAATTCAAAATGATCTCCCTGCAAATTCCCAATTGAACCCTTCTTTTGAAGGTTGAGGCTAACCTGCGAGAGGTTGCTATAGTTTGATTGCAATGTTCTCTGACTGCAAGGAGGAAGGTATGCATATCTGGAATACTTCTCTTCCCCTGGCTGATATATAAAGATCATTACTTCATGAGAGAGATTATTGACCAATTTTAACTTGCCATACTGTTGGGAACCTGGAGCAAGATTATGCAACCCTAAACGTGTAAGAGTCTCAGGTGTGGCAGTTGCATTAACTTCCAGCCCGTGTGGAGTCTGGTAAGATTTGAGTTTACTTAAGGTCTGAGAACTAAAGATCCCATGAACCGCAATATCATCAAATGTTGATTGCAATGTGGCTATAACTGAACCTCTATCTCCATAGCTCAAGGTTTTATTTACAGTCTCAGCTTGAGCTGGTTTCCCTGCGACTGCTCCGGCTGCAATAGAACCCACCGCGATCGCTAACTTCACTGCTTTGAGGGCTTTGAGATTTGTGCTTTGCTGAGAAACCGCAACTTCTGCGCGATCGCGGTTGTGAGTATCTATAATTTCTAGTGACATAGTTTTATACCTAATCTTTCTGTTGATTGATTTGCTTCTGGTTGCATTATGCTGAATTCTTTATTCCTAAGTCCGGCTTGTTAACGCATAATTATTTGCATGTTTATGCATTGACTGAACGATTTACTACTCCTGCTTGGGAAATTAGGCGATCGCCTGCTCAAAATTTCTCAGTATAGAAGTGCAATTTTTTGTCGCATTATTTACTACATTTGGATGCGAAATGCGATCGCCTGCTCAAAACCTCTTGGTACAGAAGTGCGATCGCTCTTTTTGTGAAAATGTACAAAATCCTGTATTAGATTTGCACTTTTGTGCATAGATTAAAACTTGATCTCCAATTAGAATCAGCACATACTTCAATATTTTTATTCCTACAAAACTTCACCTTACTGAATATGGGTAGAATGTGATGGCAGTAGTAAGCTTAGAAAAACATCAAATTTATGGGCATTTACCAGTGGAAAAAAAGCTATGTATTCTGGTTGTCGATGACCATCAATTAATTTTGACTGGCACTTTTGATGTATTAAGTAGACAGTATCCAGAAGCGAAGATACTGAAGGCGCAGACAGCCAAAGAGACACTGACTTTACTTCAATCTCAAGCGTTTAACCTGATTATGATGGATTTGTCGATTCCCTATCAGCTAGGGGAGACGGCAGAAATTGATACTGGAATTAAGCTGTTGCAAACGTTGCTCAAAGAATATCCCGATCGCAATTTCATGGTGCAAACTAGTTACGTAAAGGCGCTAATCCGCATTAAACACGAGATTGATAATCATCAAGCTGGGTTTGCGATCGCAGATAAAGGATTACCCGAAGCCCAAATGCTGATGCGGGTTAATTTAGCACTTCAGGGTGCAACTCACACCAAAGACATCAAAACGGGTATTGAACTCAAACCGGAATGGTTGGAGGTGTTGCGGTTGGCTTTTGAAGAGAGTTTGACAGATAAAGCGATCGCCGAGCGGATGTATAAATCAGAACGAGCAGTACGCACTTACTGGACGAAAATACAGGATGTGCTGGGAGTGTACCCAGAAGACTGCAAGCAAGGCGGTAAGAATATGCGAATCCAAACCGAAATTCGTTCCCGTGAAGAAGGTTTAATTGATTAATATGCAGGATGGTTAAGCCGGAAACGAGATGGAAAGGAGAATCTGGAATCGCATTCGCCAAGAATTGGGGTTGTGGACACAGGCTGCACCTCCTGGGATCATGGTGCTGGTTGTGGTGATATTGATCCGGATTGCTGGAGGAATGCAACCTTTAGAATGGATGCTCCTTGATACTATGTTACGTCTGCGTCCGGTAGAAAAACTCGATGAACGTGTCGTAATTGTGGGTATCGATGAACAGGATATTCAATCGGTGGGACAATACCCGGTTACAGATGAAAAAATTGCACAGTTACTTACCAAGCTAGAAACCTATCAACCGTTAGCAATTGGATTAGATATCTTTAAAAACGTTCCTGTGGAACCTGGTGGTGAACAACTCAAACAGGTATTGCAGAAAAATAATAATATTATTGGGATTGAAAAAATATTACCACCCGATACAATTTCCCCACCCCCAAGTTTGCCACCCCAACAAGTTGGATTTGTTGATTTACGTAATGATGAGGATAGCAAAAATCGACGTTATTTGTTGTACACATCGAATCCTCAGAATATCAAGGAAGGGAAATCTTCTCTAGCGCTACTATTAATTACTAAGTACTTTCAAAATAACAGAATTAAAATAGACACGGGTATAAATGACCCAAATACTATCAGATTTAATGGGATTGAATTACCCCGTATTACCAATAATTTTGGTGGGTACGTCAATGTCGATGATGCTCCCTTGTCAATTTTGATGAACTTCCGCAACAATTCTCAGCCTTTTCATGTTGTATCGCTACTCGATATTTTAAACGAGAAAGTTGATGGGAAATTGTTGCGCGATCGCATTGTCTTAGTTGGCAATCGCAACATGAGCGCAGGTGATTTTTTTTATACATCTGCTGTGAGACAATTAGGATTAAAAGGTGTAATTTACGGCATTGACTATCACGCTCATGTCATCAGTCAAATTCTTAGTAGTGTAATCGATAGTCGCCCAATGTTGCACAGTTGGGGAGATATAGGAGAGTACGCATGGATATTTATTTGGGGTTTTTTGCCGATTGTTATTGGACGACTTACCCAATCTGTTTGGAGAAATATACTGAGTGTTGGTGTAGCCGGATTTTGTCTGTTTAGCTGCGGGTATGTAATGTTGTGGGTGTGGGGTCTATGGATTCCTGTAGCACCTAATTTGCTGATATTAGCTTTGAATGGGCTTGGCTTGAGTGCTTTTGCATTTTACCAGCACGATCAATTCTTGCGATCGCAAATTAACGAACGTCAAAACACCATTCAACACACTTTTACTATAATCCATAATGGCCCCTTGCAAACTCTCGCCTATGGATTACAACATCTACGTGCTCAAGATATTCCCTATGAACAACTAGTTGAGCAATTTGAAAAGCTAAATCTAGAAATTCGAGAAATTGGTGAATTTCTTAAACTTGAAGCGTTAACCAAAGAAGAGAGTTTACGTTTAGGTAGCGGATTAATACTTGAATTAAATCGACCGCTTCACGATTTATTGTATGAAGTTTATTCAAGTACTTTAGAACGTCAAGATTTTGAAAATTTTAAAACGTTAAAAGTTAAAATTCGCAATTTTGACCCGATTGACGAGAAATATTTAAATCAGGAAGATAAACGGGGAATATGTCTATTTTTGGAAGAAGCGTTATGTAATGTGGGGAAACACGCCAAAGGAGTCAAGCGCGTTCAAGCATCGGGTGTTTATAGTGAGAATAAATACAATTTGTCGGTCAAAGATAACGGTTCAGGATTTAAATCAAAGCTAGAAAATAAAGGCACAAAACATTCTAAAATTCTTGCTAAACAATTAGGAGGAGAATTTCGACGTGAATCGCTTTCTCCTCGCGGAACTATTTGCGAACTTAGTTGGACACCTATAAAAAAATTTAAAATTTGAGATTTTTGAAGCAGCTTGAAGTTGTTAGCTGTTAGATAAAATACAATTGCATAGAATACAGATTATTTGTAGGGGTACAGCAATGCTTGTGCCCTTACTCTGTATTGCATCTAAATGAGAATCGCTATATTTCAATCAAATATTAGATTTAATTAGAATTTTTTCCGAAAAATGTAAAACCCTATATGTAGTCAATGAATAGCCATTGTTTTGGGTTTTTCGCGTATTCTGGTGTGTTTGCCCTGTTAAATAACTATATAATCAACAACAGTACTATGAGACATAAACATATTACATTTTGGCGAAATAGCCGCAGACTTACAAGCTTAGTTGTAGGAGTGCTTTTTTTGATGACTGCATTCCCCGCATCTGCTGAGTTTAAACCAAAAGATCGCAAACCAGCCAGTGGAACTAGTCGCGCGGGTGGTTCTCGTGGATGTTCAAGTAGCGGTATTCCCCTGACACAACTTGCACCTCAGACATTTATCGGGAAAACGGCTTCTACACGTCCAACTTTAGTCTGGTATATGTCCAGTTCCCAAAATGTGCGATTCCGACTGTTTGAATTTGAATCTGTAAAAAGCGTTAAACAAATCGGTAAAGTTCAAGAAATACCCACAATAGTCGGGATTAATCAGCTAAAACTTCCCCTCAATTACCCCGAACTCACAGTAGGTAAAACATATTTATGGCAAATTGCTATTGATTGCAAAAACGACACGATTCTTAGCCATACTGAATTTACCGTTATCAACCCTCAATCACTTCCTAAGAATCAATTTACTAGCATTCTAGAAAAGGTAAATTATTATGCTGAAAATGAATTGTGGTATGAAGCGCTGTCAGAAGCATTGAAAGCAACCGATAATGGTAAACTAGGGCAAGTTGCGTCAACTTTAGTTAAAGAACTCGCACAGTCAGAAATGCCAACGGATAGCGACATAGACAGAAAAAATATTCAGAAACGAATCGAATACCTCCAGAAAATTGCCAGTGAAAACTGATAGAAAATAGTAGGCAGAATAAAAACGGCGAAAATTTAGTGGTTTAGAAAACTTCAAAACATAAATTATCCCATTTATGCATTGAAATTTTTCTTCTCTAGCTTCAAAAGCAATGGGATATTTTTTTACTTGGAAGTTTTGGCTGTCGCGGGAAGCCTTTCAAAGCCAATTACCGATCGCAATTATTGGTGCCCAATAAGCAGGATGATCGTATAGAGGATTGATATTTTCAGATGATGGTAATTTTTTAGCATTAATCATTCTCATTTGGGCTGTTTGCAACGCCTGGGCAATACTCATACCAGTGTGGCGATAGTTTATGTAAAACGTTTTGACTATTTCGGATGTCGATTCATCGCTAACACTCCACAAAGATGCGATCGCACTTTTAACTCCAACTTGCAATGCAACTCCGGCTAATCCTAGTGTGGCACGATCATCGCCAACTGCGGTTTCACAAGCAGTCAGTGTGAGTAGTTCGACGCTATCTGATTTGTTGTTGAGGTTTCGCAGAGATGTTTCTAATTGGCTGATGGTAAGTTTTTGGTTTTTCCCTGTAACAATGAAGGTGTCTTCGGGAATGATGCCAAATTGAGCGTGACTAGCTATGTGAACAATGGAATATCTGGTTTGATCGAGTTTTTGCTGAAAATTTTCGGGGATAAAGTTATCGTCGATCAAAGGAGTATGATCGGGGAATATCCTTTCAATTGCACTGATTTCATTAGGAACAGCAAAAAGTGCATCAAAAGTCTTGCCGTCAATTGTGGCTTCTTTTGTTAAACCCAAAATTAACGCCTTTTGCATAGTGCGATCGCGTAATTTAGGCTTAGTAAGTCGTAAACTGGGGGTTGTAGCAACGGCGTAGGTTTCGACTAAATATTTCTGTTGTTGGCTATCATAAAGTGCTGCCATTGGCACGCTACGCAAAAACCCATCCTGAATAAATACCAGGGTTTTGATTTTCTGGGATTTGATGTCATCAGCAAAAGGGCGAATTATCCAATCATAAAGATGTGCCGCAATTGTTTTATCGTAGTTAATTTCTTCTTTGCTAACTAATCCTTTGCGAAACTCGGCAATTTTTTTCTCTAGGGTGTCGCTGCTAACTATTTTGGTTGTACCTTGTTGATTGGGGTCTTCAATCCACTTAAATTTGGTTGCCTGATTAGGTAACTGCAATAATATCCCGGTTTTGCCATCTAAAATTATGGAACTCAAAAACCCAGTATTCTGAAACGCTACACTATTATCTTCCAGAAGTTCGCCCACCGATTTGGGATTCAACCCACTCAAAATGCAATCATTGCCAAAATAATTCTGTAATTCTGCCAGTTTCAGAGCATCGATGGTGTTAACTACTTTTGATAGTTCCTTCACACGTTGTTCGTCTGCAATTGCCCCAACTCCCAGCAAATCAAGCCGCGACTGTGCCAATGTCCGGTACAATGGTCTAACGACATCGCGGAAATCAAACTGTACATCCCGTTCAGCAGTCAAAATATCCTGACGGATATCTTCTAAAGTATCAAATGCTCGCTGATAAGATGCGATCGCATCTTGTTTTTGGTTCTGTGCATCTAAAATCCTTCCTGCTTGCCATTCCCACAAATACAAGCTATCTTTTGCACTCAACTTGTTGTCTGCGGCAATGATTGCCGATTGGGTATATTTTAATGCTTTCTCATTATTTTTCTGACATTCCCAAAAATGTCCCAAAGCCCCGTTAGCATAAGAAATTAGGCGCTTATCTTGTAATTGTTTACTTGTTAATACTGAATTTTCTAGCAAATTCAATCTTCTGTTGTTACTAGATAAAATCATCTCAGTTGGACAGTAGGTAAAGGGTGAAGTTCCTTTTGTATTGCGCTGCAAGTATGCTAAATCAATTTCTCCATAGACTTTTGTTGCTGAATTGGGTAAACTTTCGAGAACATTTAAAGCATCCTCAAAGGTTTTGTTAAACTCCCCATCATTAATAAATTTGCTGTGATTTGTTTCGGAAGCCAACTGAATTAAATTTAATAATCCCCGCATCTCGGCTATAGCTTGCTTTTCTTTGCGGGCGAATTTTATACTATCCTGAAAATATTGGTAAGCTCTGTTATAGTCATCTAGAGACTTTTGCGTCAATTCTTGTTCTTTACTAGAAACACCAGCCATCATTGCCGAATCTGCTTGTAACTCTCGCAATTGACCACGACTTTTGTAAGCAATACCCAAACTATTGAACACCAAAAATTGATATTCTGGAGTAACTTGTTGTGCTGCGTCTAAATATTTAATTGCTTGGTCGTAACTGCCGATTAAGCGATATGCTTCAGCGAGAATCCCCAAAGCCGCAACCTGTCCGCGTTTATCATTAAATTTGCTGGCGATTTGTTCAGCACTTTCGGGAGTGCATTTTAGTTCCTGACTTACTTGATTTTTTGACTTATCTACCAGTTGACCACACAAAAGTGCGATCGCTTTGCGAGGTTGTCCCAAATTGCTGTAAACTTGGGCTAATTCTGACTTCATCCGTCCAACTTGCTGGATATTCTCTACCGCACCATAGTCACGAATTGCGGCTTCCAGAGATGCGATCGCTTCTTTGTTTTCTCCTATTTGTTGGTAAGCACGCGCCAAATTTTCATTCACAACCCCTGTAGCTGACGGATTATTTTTATACTGATTGAGTGCCTCTTGCCAATTTTTTATAGCATTGAAAAAATTTCCTGCATTATAGTCTTTGATTCCTAGCTCAACTAGTACATCCGTATGTGGAGTTTGTGCAGTTCCGACTTGTCCAAATAATAAACAAATTAAAAGGGTTAGTAAAAAAAATAATTTAGTAAATCGCTGAAAATTTAGTTTTTTGGCTTGCTGAGTAGAGACATAAATTATCCGTTGGCAAAGGTTACTCACTTTCAGCAATATATGGGTCTGTCGCAGTGCAGAAAGTAATATTTTGCAATATTTATTTTTAATGTTGAAAATGTGATAACAACAGTTATTCTTATTCATATTAGGCAAAAGAAAGCTAGCTGCTGATATTTCTTGAATGATAGTCTGATTCGTACATATCTCTAGCAAAAAAACATTCACATAAGCAATATCGTGGATTTTTAATTTATCCTAGGTAATTTATTTATGTATAGATTACATCAGCCAGAAAAACTCAGTATTAAAAGTATTTTTTATTTATACATATCCACTGTATTCAGCTTCACTTCACCAGCTCAGGCACAAATAACACCCGATAACACCCTAGGTACAGAAGCCTCTCGACTCAATCAAAATCAGATAATTAAAGGCGTACTGAGTGATAAAATTGAGGGTGGTGCAACACGCGGTAGTAATCTCTTCCACAGCTTTCAAGAATTCAATATAGATACTGGACGGGGAGTTTATTTCACCAATCCGGCTGGTATTGCCAATATACTGACTCGCGTTACAGGAAGCGAGCGCTCGCAGATTTTCGGCACATTGGGCGTATTGGGGAACGCTAATTTATATTTGCTCAATCCCAATGGTATTGTGTTTGGCCCCAATGCTCAGTTAGATATTAGCGGTTCGTTTAAAGCAAGTACTGCCAATAGTTTCAAATTTACTGACGGTAGTGAGTACAGCGCCACCACTGCCCAAGCACCACCACTGTTAAGCGTCAGCGTCCCTCTCGGCTTGCAGTATAGCCCGATTCGACCGGAGGCAACAATTACCAATCGCGGTAACCTGAGAGTTGGGCAAGACTTGCAGTTCATAGCAAACAAACTTGACCTGCAAGGACAACTGATTGCTGGACGGGATCTGGTTCTCCAGGGACAGGATACGGTGAAGGTGCGAGATACTGCGCTGAATCCATTTGTGGCGCGATCGGGTGGTAATCTAACTATCCAAGGCAATCAAGGAATTGATATTCTCGCCTTAAGCCATCCACAGCATATAGCCTTTATCAGTAGCAAAAACCTGAGTTTGCTCAGTGATGGACTCATTTCTGGGGATGCTCACTTTAGCAGTGGCGGTGACTTCCGCATTCAAAGTCTTTCTGGGCATCTGGTCAATTTCACCAGCCTGTATGACCCAATTATTAGTAGCACTGGCAATGTGGATATTGCGGCAAACTATCGCGGAGCATCGTTGTTGATCGAGTCTCAAGGAAATGTTAGGTTTCAGGGTACCGCTACCATTGATGCACCCGATACGGTTTCTACCTTTGTGGGCGAGGATGCCGCATTACGAACACAACCAGGTCTGATCATTCGTTCTGGACAAAATAGCTTGGTTTATGGCGGCACCAGTCAAAATAGTCCGCCAGGATTTACAAGTGGAACTGTTCCGACTGGAATTACCCTGCTCAGTCCCGTGCGTATGCAGCCCAACACTCAGGGGGGAGTGGTTAAGCTGACCGCTGCTGAAGGAGGTATTACCTTTCATAGCATTGATGCCTCCAGTACAACGGGGGGCAATGGCGGAACTATTGAATTAAGAGCAAAGGGCGATATTATCAACACTAACTCATTCCTCGATCCATTTGGATTATTCGCTGCACTGGGTTCGTTTTCCTATACAATCGCTGGGGATAGTGGTAATGGGGGCAACATATCCTTAATTTCGACCTTGGGTAACATCACTCTCAACAACGTACACTCGCCCTCGTACTCGTACTCGGCATATGGTGATGTGGGGTCGGGAGGAAACATTTCCTTGTCTTCTGGCTCAGGTAACATCACTCTCAACGACTCGGTCTTGAACTCGAACGCGCAATCGGACTCTGGTAATGCAGGATCGGGGGGAAACATTGCCCTCTACGCTGGCTCAGGGGATATCACTCTCAATAACTCTGGCTTGCGATCGGACTCGTACTCAGGCTCTGGTAATGCAGGGTCGGGGGGAAACATATACCTTTACACTGGGTCAGGGAATATCACCCTCACTAATTCGGGATCATACTTGAATTCTCAAATAACGGGAAGTGTTAAAGGTAAGGGGGGTGATATTACTGTAAGCAGCACAAATGGCTCGATTTACTTAAGAAATGGTGTTCAGATATCTGCTAGCACTGGTGGACAAGGAAATGCAGGCAATATTACTCTCAATGCCTATGGTACGGTTTTAGTAAGTGATAGAAGTATTGTGGGATCAATTGCGGCCAGGGGGGCGACGGGTAATGCGGGCAACATTGAACTCACGGCAGGCTCTCTAATACTTGCCGATGGTGGATATTTGACTACTAGTAATCGGGGAACGGAAAATTCGGGGAGTATAACGTTGACGGTGAGTGGTGCTGCCATCTTTGACGGCGTATTTTTAGATCCTAGCCGTTGGAATTCTAGTGGTGTATTCACTGAATCTACTGTAGGACAGAGTGGAGACATTACCATTCGAGCGGATTCACTATCCATTACTAACGGTGCTAAAGTCATTAGCTCGAATATTGGACAGGCCGATGCAGGAGATATCATCATTGATGCTACAAATGCAGTCTCCGTCAGTGGATTGTACACAAACGGCATCCCCACCAGACCGGAAGACGACGGTAGTATATCCAGTGGCATTTTTAGCGTTAAGAAAAACAGTGGTGGTAATGCAGGCACCATTAACATAACAGCAGGGTCACTTGCTGTAACAGATGGGGCGGTGTTGGGCGTTAGCCTGTTTGATGCAGGTAATGCAGGCAACATCACGATTAAGACCCAAGGTGAAGTTTTGTTTGATGGGATAGGAAAGCCTATCAACGGCAGTGAAGTACCTCTTACAAGTGGTGCCTATAGCTCTGTAACACCAGGAGCAGTTGGTAATGGTGGCGATATCGTGATTACAGCAAACTCACTGAAAGTGAGTAATGGAGCTGTATTGAATTCTAATACTTCTGGTGCTGGAAATGCTGGAAATATCATCCTCTCTATGCCAACCTTGACGATCGCCAGTGGTGGCAAAGTCTTGGCGGCCACTGAAAGCATCGGCAAGGGTGGAACAATTACGATCACTGCACCGAACGCTGTTAATCTCGGTACTAAATCTCAAGATTTTTCACCAGTGATCTCGGTTGAAACGAGTGATGCAGGCAAAGCGGGGGATATTGTCATCAATACGCCGATCCTCACCCTTTCAGATACCGCTCGGATCACGGCGACAGCAAGAGAAAATTCTACAAATCCAGAAGGTGGTGGCAGCATTACCTTGAATGCTTCCCAGATGGATTTGGCCGGCATCGTCGGTGTGTTTGCCGAAACAGAGGGACAGGCTCCAGCTGGCACCTTGCGACTCAATCCCTACAACAATCAACCCAATCTGAATATTGTGTTAATACCTAACTCCCAGATTTCGGCATCCACATCCGGTAGCGGCAAGGGAGGTGACTTAATCGTGGCGGCACCCCAGTCAATTACCATTGCAGGTTTCGGACGATTAGCCGTCGAAACCAAGGGTACAGGCGATGCCGGGAATATAAATTTTGCCACCCAGCAACTGAATCTCAAAGACGGAGTGGAAATTTCCGCCTCCACCTCAGGTGTAGGGAAAGCTGGAGAGATTGGCATTAATGCCGAGACGTTTACCCTAAGTGGCGGGGCAAAAGTCTCGACGAATACCTTTAACACTGGTGCAGCCGGCAACCTCAACGTCCAGGTGAACGATCAACTTTTCCTGACTGGGCAAGGTACAGGACTATTTGCCAGCACAAATGAAGGTTCTATTGGTAAAGGTGGCAGTATTATCATCGACCCTAGAACGTTAATAATTAGAGATGGGGCAACTATCTCTACCAATAGCCAGGGAGAAGGAATTGGCGGCAATATTAAGCTTTCCGCAGGTACTCTCACCCTGGATAATGGTAAAATTTCTGCCGAAACCCGCAGTAGTAATGGCGGGGATATTACCCTAAATCTGCAAGACTTACTATTACTACGCAACAGCAGTCAAATCTCCACCACGGCTGGAACGGCTCAGGCTGGTGGTAATGGCGGCAACATCACCTTTGATGGCAAGTTCATCGTGGCAATTCCCAACGAGAATAGCGACATTAGCGCCAATGCCTTCACTGGCACTGGTGGAAACATCCAAATCAACTCTCAAGGCATCTTCGGTATCGAGTCCCGTGCAAAACCAACTGATAAAAGTGATATTACTGCCAGTTCCGAACAAGGTATTTCGGGTGTCATCAATCTCAATACACCCGATAACAGTTCGATTCAAAACAGCTTCACCCAATTATCCCCGAACGCGATCGACACCAACGCACTGATTGCCAACAGTTGCATTGCACGCGGCAGTAAGCGACAAGAAAACTCATTTACCATCACAGGTTCTGGTGCTTTACGCAATAGTCCGGGGGATGTATTAATTTCCGCCTATTCAACTGGTGATGTACGTAATGTTGAACCAACATCGCGTCCTTGGAAAAAAGGCGACCCAATAATTGAGCCACAAGGATTATATCGATTACCTGATGGGCAATTACTGTTAAGTCGGGCTTGTAGTTAAAGGAAATATTGCACGCATAAGCAAGATCGTGGGTTGTATTTTATCCAAGGTAAGTTATTTATGAGTCGAGTACATCAACAGGAAAAACTCAGCCTTAAAAGTATTTTTTATTTATGCCTAATATCCAATGTATTTAGCTTGGCTTCACCAGCCCAGGCACAAATCACACCCGATAACACCTTGGGTGCAGAAGCTTCTCGACTCAATCAAAATCAGATAATTAATGGTGCCTTAGGTGACAAAATTGAGGGTGGTGCAACACGCGGCAGCAATCTTTTCCATAGTTTCAGCGAGTTTAATATCCAAGATGGGCAAAGTGTGTATTTTGCCAACCCCACTGGGGTAGAAAATATCTTAACGCGGGTCACAGGTGGAAATGCATCGAATATTTTCGGGACGTTGGGAGTTGCTGGTGCAGGAAATTTGTTCTTGATTAATCCCAATGGAATTTTATTTGGGCAGAATGCTTCTTTAGATGTGCAAGGAAGTTTTGTCGGGACAACAGCCAATGGAGTCCAGTTTGGGAATCAACAATTGTTTAGTGCCACAAATCCCCAAGCACCTTCATTACTTATGGTGAGTGTGCCTACTGGGTTGCAGTATGGCAGCAATCCGGGAGCGATTCAATCACAGGGTGCAATTTTACAAGTGCCCGATGGTCAAACCTTAACCCTGGCAGGCGGCACTGTAAATATTGATGGCGGGCAGTTGCTAGCGCCAGGAGGACTGGTGGAATTGGCAGGCATGGCAGCAACCGGCGAAGTTGGGTTAACACAGCAGGGACGGGAGTGGCGGTTGAGTGTGCCGGATGGATTGGCGAGAGCAGATTTCTCTTTAACCCTGTTTTGTCACTCTGGCAGTAGTATAATAAGGTAAAAATGCTAGAACCAAGACACAGAGCATGGTACAGCCCCGTCCAGCCGCACCAACAGTCAAATTTGTGGACGAATATTGCCAGTGGTATAAAAGTCTGTTTCCAGATGTTAGGAGTTTCGAGGCTTTTAAATATCTCCATGTAGGCTGCATTTCTGATCTAAAACGTAAAACATTGCCAGAAATAGCAAAAATCGTAGGATTAGATAACCAGCAAGGGTTGCATCATTTTCTAACTACATCACCTTGGGATATAGAAAAGTTAAGAACCTTAAGGTTAGAGTTAATTTTACAAGTGCTAAAAGGTAGACCAATCATTTTAATTATTGATGAGACAGGGGATAAAAAGAAAGGGAGCAAGACAGATTATGTGAAACGGCAGTATATAGGAAATTTGGGAAAAACAGATAATGGAATTGTGGCAGTGACAGTATATGGTGTTTTCTGTGGGATGACATTTCCATTACTGTTTGAAGTGTATAAACCCAGGGAAAGATTACAGGCAGGAGATAAGTACCGCACTAAACCAGAAATAGCAGCAATACTGATAAAAAAGCTACAATCAATGGGTTTTAAATTCAACTTAGTACTTGCAGATAGCTTATATGGAGAGAGTGGTAAGAATTTCATATCTGTATTAGATGAACTAAACTTGAACTATATAGTAGCGATTCGGTCAAATCATTATGTAGAAATACTTCCACGACAACATATTCAATATTTAAAGTGGCAGAAGTTTCAAAGGGTATTCTCTGACTTGAGTCGGGAAAATCGATTTATTAGAGAAATTATTCCGGGAAAACGTGGAGAACTTAGATATTGGCAAATTACTACAGATCCAGAAAATTTGCCTGATAACACTACTTGGTATGTGATGAGTAAATATCCAGACATTACGCCAAGAGAAGTTGGAAATTTTTACGGTTTAAGAACTTGGGTCGAGTACGGGTTAAAACAAAGTAAGAATGAATTAGGTTGGTCAGATTTTCGCCTGACTCACTACCCAGATATTGAGCGATGGTGGGAAATTATTTGCAGTGCTTATTTAATGGTTAGTCTGCATTCGGAGCAACTGTTTCAGTCTCCATCACAACGAGAGTCAAAATTTGTTTCACATCCTTGGTGGGATAATGGAAATGGCTGGAAGAACATTCTTAACAATCTTCGTTTGATTATTCAACCTTTTACTTTATTTAATCTGATATATCCCTGGTTAACGGTTTTTCCTATTCCTCAATTAGCTTTGGGTTTTTTTAAACTTCAATCTATTATTTATAGCCTCACCAGTTCAATTTTTATATCCCTGATTCACCCTGATTTCTACTTTTCCTCTGCCTAGAGTGACAAAAGAGGGTTAACCAATGGTGCGATCGTGGGTGTTAATTCTGGTGCAGGTGGGAGTATTGCCATAATCGCTCGCAACTTGACGATGACTGGAGCCGAAACACAGTTGCAAGCTGGTATATCAGCAGACTTAGGGACTGTAGGTGCTCAAGCAGGAGATATTGATATCGATGCAACAGAAATCGTAAGCCTTGATACAAGCCGCATCCTTAATGCAATTTTTTCAAACGGAATAGGTAATACTGGCGATATCCGTATTACCACAGGTTCTCTTTTCCTCGCCAATGGGGGACTAATACTTGCTGCCACATTTGGTCAAGGAAATACGGGGGATATCACCATTACAGCGAGAGATACGGTTTCCTTTGATGGCTTCGATAGCAATGGATTTTCCAGTGCCGCTGCTACCCAGGTGTCTCCCGAAGCGATTGGGCAGGGTGGTAATGTCATTATCACCACAGGCAAATTCTCTCTTACCAACGGGGCGGGCCTATTTGCCAGCACCTATGGTCAAGGCAATGCGGGAAATATCACCATTACCACAGATACACTCGCTCTCACCGATGGGGCGATCGTGTCTGCCAGCACATCTGGTCAAGGCAATGCGGGAAATATCACCATTACGGCGAGAGATACAGTATTCATGGATGGTATCGGCAGCGATGGATTGAGCAGTGGGGCTTTTAGCGATGTGTATTCTGGAGCGATCGGTCAGGGAGGCGACATTAGCATCAGCACAGGTACGCTCTATCTCACCAACGGGGCACTGGTAAGCGATAGCACCTATGGTCAAGGTAATGCGGGAAATATCACCATTACGGCGAGAGATACGGTTTCCTTTGATGGTGTAAACATCAATGGAGACAACGGTGGTGTTTATAGCCGAGTGCACTATGGAGCGATTGGTCAGGGAGGCAATATCCACATCATCACAGGCAATTTATCCCTCACCAATGGGGGGTATATAGATACCAGTATAAATGGTCAAGGCAACGCGGGGAATATCACGATTACGGCGAGAGATGCGGTATCTATTGATGGTGAGGGTAGCAATGGATTTGGAAGTTCCGTTAGTAGCCTAGTATATACTGAGGCTACTGGTCGGGGAGGTGATATCACCATCACCGCTGATTCTCTGTCTTTCACCAATGGGGGAACAGTAACTAATTCTACTTTAGGGCGGGGGAATGCAGGAGATCTAACCCTTACAGCGAGAAATGCAGTGTCCTTTGATGGTACTACCAAAAGCACATCGCAAACAAGTGGTGCTGGTAGCACTGTGGATATTGGAGCTATTGGTCGAGGCGGTAATATTCGCATCACCGCAGGTACACTCTCTATCATTAACGGAGCGGCAGTCAGTGCCACTACTTTTGGACAGGGAGATGCGGGAACTGTAACTGTTACGGCAAGAGAAGCAGTGTTCATTGATGGTACAAACATTAATGGAATTCCCAGTGGTATTTTTAGCCAAGTGGGAGATCAAGCCAATGGTCAGGGTGGGAAAATTACGGTGAATACCGAATTATTCTCAATTACGAATAGGGGTGAATTAACGGCATCTTCTGAAGGTCAAGGAAATGCAGGCAACCTGGACATCATGACTCACCAACTTCGCCTGGATAATCAGGGATCGATTCAGGCACAAACGGCATCGGGGCTGGGTGGCGACATGACGCTGCAAGTTCAGGATCTCTTGCTGTTGCGGCGAGGTAGCTTTATTTCCACCACTGCTGGAACTGCTTTTGCTGGGGGTGATGGCGGCAACATCACCTTTGATGGCAAGTTCATCGTGGCAATTCCCAACGAGAATAGCGACATTAGCGCCAATGCCTTCACTGGCACTGGTGGAAACATCCAAATCAACTCGCGAGGCATCTTCGGTATCGAGTCCCGTGCAAAACTAACCGATCAAAGTGATATTACTGCCAGTTCCGAACAAGGCATTTCCGGTGTCATCAATCTCAATACACCCGATAACAGTTCGATTCAAAACAGCTTCAGCCAATTATCGCCAAACGTCATTGACACCAACGCACTGATTGCTAATAGTTGCATTGCACGCGGCAGTAAGCGACAAGAAAACTCTTTTACCATCACAGGTTCCGGCGCTTTACGCAATAGTCCAGGTGATGTCTTAATTTCCGCCTATTCAACTGGTGATGTACGTAATGTTGAACCAACATCGCGTCCTTGGAAAAAAGGCGACCCAATAATTGAAGCACAAAGATTATATAGATTACCTGATGGGCGATCGCTCTTAAGTCGGGCTTGTAATCAATACCTTAGCCAAAATAAGAGGATGAAGAGAGGGGGCCGATGTAATAGAGTTATTGTCTTGGCAGAAATTTCCTCTTCTTGAGTGCGATCGCAAACTTTGAAGATATAGGGCTGCCGTAGTAGAGTTATTGTCTCTCACAACGACAACTCAAAACCCACGAACAGCCCATGCCCGACATTTTAGCACTCCTGCAATGCCTCCTGCCGCAGATAAATGCGACAACAATGAGGCAATTGAACCAGATAATCCAGGCCATGTTAGCCATGAGCGGCCGAGTCACGATGTTAGGAATATCGCGTTGGGCAGGCACTGGTGGTAGTTATCGGACTATGTTGAGATTTTTTCATACAGTAATACCTTGGGCGACGTTGTTTTGGCTGTTTTTTCGCAAGCATTTGTTTTGTGCGAATGAGGTGTATTTGCTTGCAGGAGATGAAGTTGTAATAAGTAAATCAGGTAAACAAACTTATGGGCTGGATAGATTTTTTTCTAGCCTAGCCAGCAAACCCATATCAGGGCTATCTTTTTTTACATTATCGTTAGTAAGTTTGGAGAAAAGGCACTCATTTCCGATTCAGATAGAACAGGTGATAAAGAGCGATGAAGAAAAAAGTATCTCGTCACCAACCCGAGAAGTTAAACCTAAAGATAAACGGAAGCGTGGACGACCAAAAGGGAGTAAGAACAAGAATAAAGCCGAGGTAATTTTAACATCTGAATTACTGCGAATTCAGAAAATGATTAATTCACTATTCAAGTTATTAGACGGGTTTATTCCCCTTACCTACTTAGTACTAGATGGTCACTTTGGGAACAATAATACCTTGCAGATGGCTCGCCAAGTTAACTTGCACATAATTTCCAAGCTCCGCTATGATTCGGCATTATATATACCTTATCAGAACCCTGACTCCAATAGTCGCTCCCGTCGTAAATACGGAGATAAGTTAGACTATTGTAATATACCTAATAAGTATTTATGTAAAAGTACCATTGAGGATGAGATCCAAACTGATATTTATAAAGCCACTCTACTTCACAAAGAATTTGCCCAGGCACTAAATATAGTTATTTTGGTTAAAACCAATCTTAAAACTAATGCTCGTAGCTATGTAATTCTATTTTCTAGTGACCTAGATTTGTCCTACGAAAAAATAATCGACTACTACAAATTGCGCTTCCAAATCGAATTCAACTTTCGAGATGCCAAGCAGTTTTGGGGATTGGAAGTTTTCATGAACTTAAGTCAAACTGCGGTGACTAATGCTGCTAATTTAGCATTTTTCATGGTCAATTTATCCCATTATCTTCTCGCTGATTTTCGTCTCCTTAATCACGACTCCGGCATTATTGACCTTAAGGCTCACTATCGTGGTTTTCGATATGTTCGTGAAATTTTAAAAATGCTTCCGGAAATGCCTGAGCCTATTTTATTAACCCAGATTTTTGCCAAGCTTACTTCTTTAGGACGTATTCATACAGTTTCTACGGGCGTTGAACCCTCGTAAATTGGCAACGGTATTGTTTACACCATTTATTTTTGACTGCTTCTGAAGTTGAATTTGAAGCTGTGTTCCCTGATTGGAAAGGCTTTTGTCTGAATCACATACAACGTTCTCATCTCACACAAATTTCCTCTAAGAATATAGAGTAAATATAAGCACTACTTCTATTTTTGTACTGTCAGTACTGGTGCAATTTTATTGCGTTAGTATACGCGCAGTGTTACCGCAGACTAGCTTAGCGGCTCCGTTCACGAAGTGTACCCAAAGGGCTTAGGGTAGGAGCCAGTCTTGGATGGCCGGAGGGCTTTTGTCAGTTCGCTTACAGGTAAACATCGTCCGATAGCGTTCGATACTTCTACCTTGCGGGAAGCATTTCGGAGAAAAAGCGATTTTCTATCTTCCAAGCTTATTGCGTTGTCAAGCACAATAAGCCAATAACAAGATGTAAAATTAAACTAGTAAATCTATCTCAAAATAATACCCATTTCTAATCGTAAAACAACCAAAATAATCAAGGGAGAGTCTGAATGGATAACGAACAAGCTGTCTTGGAAATAAGTGCAGTTGAAATTACTAAGTCTTTATTATCAGATTTAAAACAACTCTCCAGGTGTGCAGGAGAACCAGTAGCTGCGGTTTTTGCTGATAGTTTATTACGAAAAATGCGCTCTTTACATGATATGTATATGGACGATCCATATACAGAAATAGTAATGGCACTACATGATGCACTTGCTTATCAAAATAATTGGATTGAATATGGTGGCGAACAGTACCAGGATGTATATAACCTATTTTTATCCCTAGTTGAGCGAGAAAAAATTACTAATATTGAAGTAGAAAATGCAATTCTAACTCTAGAACAAATAGGCTTTGACACTTTACCTTTTGGAGTCAAACTTGAGAGCGATTTTCCAGAATAAAAGATAACGTTATAAATATGTCAGGTTCATCAGTCCAAGAGCATTTTTTAGATACCTCGGTAATGAGGTCATTACTACTTGCAACACAAGCTTATCGGCAGTATTTAGAATCTCAATTGAATTCGGAACCGCTTTATATATCCAACTACGTCAAAATGGAAATAAAACGTAGTTATTTAATCAATATTATCTCTTTTTATTTTGTTCTGCGTTTGGATGCAATTAATACTATAGGTGATGCAATTGCATTATGGAGCAATAAGTTTAAAGGAAGTGAACTCAAAGCAATATTGCAAGTTATCCCTCAGCTTTTTAGTATCCGTCAGCTTAATTTCTCTAGTCCCAAAGATAAAGAAAAAGCTCTATCTGTATTAGTAATTTACATCAAACGTTTTGAACTGATAATCAGAAGAAAATTTCCTAACTGCAATGATTCTACAGCCTGTGCCCGTTCTCTTGTCCCACTGACTATCGATTTAAAAAATCCAGTTCCCGACTTGAAAAAGTTTGTTCTGGAATTTGGAGATACAAAAGACTGTCGAAGCAAGTGCCAAATTGAAGACTTTCTTTTGGTAAAATATCGTTCCGAAGTTGAGCAATTAGTAGAAGTTGCTTCCCAACTGCCCAGGAATACGAATACAAGGGGATTTCTAAATATTGCTAATAATCTCAAAGAGATATTAGTTACAGGTGCAACAGCTTGTGACTGCAAGCGCTGCGAGAAAATTGGAGATGCAGTTATCGCTTTAAATGCACCTCGTAATTTGCGATTGGAACACACTGATAATTCCTTTGATTACTTATGCTCACCAATTGAGCAACCTCACTACAAACATCCCTCAGAAAACCAAGTAGTGATGAACCCATTAATAATCAACTTGGAACAGGATTAATGCGAACCGAAAGATCAGCACTAAGTCCCAAGAGGACAGGCTATACCAACGCGAACGACTTACGTCACGCAAGCTTCGCATATTCCCTGAATTCGCATAACATCCTAAACTGACAACCAGCAAACGAGATTTCTATTCAGGAGTACCTCCGACAAATTGAAAAAATAAACGCCTCAATTTTGAAGAGTAAATAATTGCTCAAACTCACAAAATTATGGTTTATTGAGTTCTTTGAATAAATCCATTAATTTATATTTGCGTCCATGAGTATATTCTAATTTTGCACGGTAAGCAGACCATTCAGCTTGTTTTCCTAGTTGCAAATAACCAGCTTTAACTTTTTTCAAGCACTTAACAGCATCACTATAACGCTTGGCTTTAGAACTATTCATAATTTCTTCTGCCAGCTTTTTAGCCTTTTCAATTACCCAATCTGGACGATGGGGAATAGCTGCTTCCATAACTCGATGTAATGATTCTGAGGCATAGTAACTATCTGTTTTTACTGTTTTTATCGCATCATCAATTAGCCCTTCATGGAGAAAAATATCAACTTTTGCACCATTAGCATACCAACTTTCAGATTCCCGAAGTATTTCGAGTAGATCTTGTTTCAGCAGAGACCAATTATCAAGAGCCAAGTTTTCTACTTTCATGTAATCTCGGAATGATGGTCTGGTCTCAAATGCAACGATACTGGCATTTAATGCGATCGAACTATCGCCTAATCCTTCTGCTAAATCGCTCGTCCAAGAAGCAAATTCATACGTACAGTTTCCTGGTAAGCTTAATCCCGCTCGCGAAATTACTAATGCTTCCGACAAATATCCATCTTCCCGTAATATTTTGGCGAGAGCAAAGGCTGCTTCTGCTGTATCCATGTGGGTTTTCGCGGCAGTCATAGCTTCATCTACTCTTCCTAAAGCTGCTAATTGCGTTAGGTATTGCAGCGTCATTCCTTCTGAGAAAGCTAAGTTTAAATACTCTGTATAACGATTTTGTCGCTCGAGATAATCCAAGCGAATTAATGCTAAGTTATCGGCAAAAGCCGGACGGATAACTTCCCAAAGTTGTGCATCAGTTTCACCCTTCATTACCCGTTGCAGTGGATCGTAATTCCAGCCTTGATGCAATGCTGACAAACTCATGGAAAAATCTGCACTAATTTCATCCTGCCAGGATTCCAGCATTATTCGCAAATCGATCGCATCTTCTGCCGATATCTCCCCACATAAAATTGCTTCCGTCCATGCGCTATCGAGAGGTTCTGCGATCGAATAGGAATCACCACCGTAACTTAATAGCTCGTCCCATTCCTCTACATAGGTTGTCGTAATGACTTCAAGGATAGCGATCGCATTATTCCCATCCCCATTTTGTGCAAATTCCTGCGCTTTGTCGATAATAGCAGTCAATTCTTCGGTAAATGGGTCATCTTCGGTGCCATACTCCAATTGTTCTAATCCATCCTGCAAAATCCGTTTTACCTGACTACGAATAGGTGCAACATCAATTTTGGTACGACGGTTAGAAGATGAAGATTTTGTTGCGGGAGTCGGTGAATTTATTAAGCTCAAAAAGCAGTCAACATCATCAATTAATTCTGGGTTTTTCTGTACTAATTCTTGAACCAAACGTTGAGTTTTTAGGTGGTCGAGGCGATTTAATAACTGTTCCAGCGTTGGACGTTCTTCAATTATTGCGGATGAACGCGAACAAGTTAACAAGGTGGCGACGATATGCTTACACCAGCCATCGTAATTGTAAGCACAGTTACAGTCAACAGAATTAATTCCACCTGCATCAAAATCAATACTGACTTGATATGGTTTAATTTCGCTACCTTCTACTGCTGCTTGAATCGTATTACCACGTTTTTTCAGGTTGATTACTGCTCCCCGATTATAATATTCTTGACCGCGACTGTAGGATGAAACATTGGAGTTATGGCGGATTATTGCTTCTGAGATTGGTGGAATCGACATAGCACCCAGGAGTTTTATTTTTAGCCTATGCTGAAATTGGATTCATTTTTCCTAGACATCAAAAATCTTCACTTGCAATAACTACCAGCTAGGTGGATGCCAATTACTGTCAATCCACAATGCTCTCGCCTCAGTTATATACTCATTATTTAGTCGCAAAGCAATTACGGTTGCTCGACCTGTAGGTGTTATACCAGCCACATGAGTTCCACCATTGACCCAATTAAAATGCTCTAGCCAAGATTGTTGTCTTGGGTTAAATAACGGAACTAACTGACTTGTTTGTGGGTCAGTTGCATGAGTTTTTGCACCTTTGAATTCATTACAACGATAACAAGAAGCTGCTAAATTTTCAGATTCGTCTTTACCCCCAACTGCTTTAGGAAGGATATGCTCCATTACCAATGGCATACCAATCAGGCGGGAGTTGGTTCGGCAATACTCACACCGATAGCCAGCTCTTTCTATAATTTCGGCGCGATTTTTTTCAGAAATAGCCATGATTATGCCGGCAATTCTTGTATTGCTGGGATTCTGTGTCCTCGCCAACGGAGAACTGACCAAGCATAAGCTTTTTGTAACATTAATCGGTCAGCAGCTATTCTTAAGGAGCTAAGTTCTTGACGTTCAACAGGTGTTAATTCACTATCTTTGTTTTTCTCTAGTAATTCTACATGGCGTTGTTGTTGTTCTAAAGTTATTTGACTTTGAGCGATCGCAAGCAATTGTTGATCATCCCAGGTTTGCATTTGTAAAAGTTCTGCCTGAATTTCTACCGGAGCATTGTCAGGTGTGGGGGGTAAGTTGCTGGCTATGCTTTGAGCTGCCAGAACTTCTAAGGGTTGCTGGGTTGCTGAGGCAATACGAGCCAATTGTTGAAAGATGGCTTGTGGAAGTTCAACCGTGACTTTTTGCGTTGCCATTGGTTGCTGGATATCGCTTGTTGTTTATACCTTTAATTTTAGCAGTCACGCTTAATCTGAACTTTCCGCCATCAAGCGATCATTTTTTTGTTTGCGATTCGTGAAGATACTGTTTTTTTGATACTCCCACACATTGAAGCCGTGGGAGCGTCAAATAAGACACAGTTAACGGTATTTACCAGGGCTTCGATATTTTCCGATAATAAGTTGCCTTGCTTGAATTAAAAATATTTATCTAATACTTTGGTGGATTGGGTAGGCATTAAGTTATTGCAGTGATGCGGTTTAATCGCTTAGTATTTTCTTTCATATTGCATCCGTATAGCTATTCAAAATTGGTTTACTTCTCCAACAACCCCACTTTCTGCAAGCGTGAAATTAATCCAGGACGGTTACTATAATCTTTTTGGATTTGCTTAATACTTACTTGAAACTCCGCTAATTTTCCCTGATACTCAGCCAAATCACGTAAATCAACCAAATGTGCAACAGCTTGGTCGTAGGGTTTTGATTGCTTGAGTGCGATCGCAGCAAAAACCAGATCCCAAATTTTATCTTTGCGCTTTGCCATTGATTCTAATTTTTGCACTTTTGCAAGCCGTGTAACTTCTTGTTCTTTTTTCTGTCGTTGAGTAGTTTCTCCTTGTGCAAGTTTTAGTAATTCAGAAAGTGTGCGTCTTTTAGTGTCGTTATTAACATGAACTTCTTTTCTACCAGATAATTCCCGCAACCTATGATTTAGCTGTACCCCAAGATGGGACTCGCCTTTGAGTAGCCTCACTAAAAAATCATTTTTTTCGCGTTCGCTCAAATTGGGAATTAAATCTTCTAGAGATTCTTCCTTTTGTTCTTGGGACTCACTTGCGCTCGCTGCTGCTGCAATCAAATCCTGGTCAATTTCCAAAAAATCAATCAAAACTAAGAGTGAATTTGGTAAATCATCCAAATTGGCAGGTACGTCCGGTTCTATATAATCTTCTGACTCTGGATCGAAATATATTGGTGCCGCTTTGAGCCATGCAAGATACAAACTTCGCAAGTCTCCTTGCAATAAATCATTGCGTAACGATACCATGTCAGATAAATAACCCTCACCGCTATCTATCCAGTGGCTCATCTCTTCATCGTGAATGTTTATATCTAGGATTACAGAATTTTTTGTGGTTGAGACAGTAATTCTATCTTCCAGACAGTAGGGTCCAAACACATCTGCATTAATCAGAGATTTGGGAAAGCGAAATATTAATTGTCGAGAACCCCAACTTGCCATATAAAGCATGACATCGAAGCATTTTTCTAACAATTCCTGTGGATTGCCACGAAAATCGCCGTAGTTGTAAACAAACTTTGCTTGGGTTGATGTCAATTCAACACGACTGGAAAGACTTTCAACATAAGCCTTTTCTGTAGCATTTAAAGGTCGGTCTAATGCCAGAAACTCGTAGTATTGATATTCGCTCACAGCACCCTCCCTACACTTGTCTCTATATAGTTAAATATAAAGTGCAATGGGTACGAGTTTTTCAGATAAAAGCCACCAAATAGCTATTTATATCGACGGGAGCGATTAGCTCGTGGCTTATTCTGTCCAGATGGAAGAGATGCTAAATAGCTTTCTATTGCTCTTAAATGTCCTTGAGGATTACTATCTTTATTTTGCATCCAATCAAGTACAAGAGAAATATTATATCTAATCACTCTTGAATTTATTACAACCCAATGGATATCTTTTTGAAGTATTCCTTCGAGTCGATATTTTTTCAAAGTTTCAGAAGATAAGCCAGTCATTTCTGCTGCTACTTGCTTATTTACCAACTGGTAATGCTGCAATGTCATGTTTTTTGAAGTACTTTTCATAGCGAAAAACTCTTTTATTTTCATGTATCCCTTCTAATTTATTTGCCAGGTTTTAGCATTTACTTAATTAAAAGTTCTAATTAGAAATTGATAGACATGATGATTGGTGAGACCAGGCTTGGAAAACATTGGAGATTTTGAAGTCAAAATATTGGAATTTAGAGATCAAAGGAAGTGCTTTTAACTAGTTATACATAATTATCTTTTTCGCGGCAATTCTTCTAATGAAAAATTAAATTATCTAGACTTGATTTTTCTTCACATAATTTTCTAGCAAATCATTGATAGACAATAGTTTCAGCCGCTTGATTATCAAATTAATATCACCATAGTCATAGATTCTTTTATCACTCTAGTGATAAATATATTTACGTCATAAGGGAGGGATTTACTGACAAGAATTAACCGAAAATAACTTTAATAGCTCGTAAATACCATCCTCATATGAGACGTAAATAATCCATCATAAGCGTCAGGAGTATTAATATATATGAATGGATGCAGCTTAATTCTGGAGTTTAGACTAAATGGAAGAGATGAAAGAGAAAAAGGGGATGTCTGATTGAAGACAGTCCCCCTTTCGGCAGAAGCTAAGAGAGAATCACCTACTCTTATCTGCCAATATGAAACGTGCCAGACTCGAAGAATTTCGTCAAGCCGCCTATACGCATCTAAGCAAAGCACATGATGCAACATTTGAACTAACAGATGCGATACTGTTGACCCGTAATGTCTACAGTCTGGCAGATTTATCGTTATCGCCAGTGTTTAGACGCAAATGGCCGAGTATCTATGAAGCGATACAAGATACCAAACCAGACCGCGAGAAATTAATGGAGTTATATATCAAGCAAATACCAACAGAAAAACGCATATTGTTGGCAGGAGATCATACAGCTTGGTCACGCCCAGATGCGGTGACACTCAAAGAACGGACAATAGAACACAGTAGCACAGCGATCGCGGGAAATAAACCGATTACGATTGGGCAGGGATATAGTACTATAGCTTGGATACCAGAGGATTCAGGAAGTTGGGCACTACCGCTGAGGCATGAACGGATTACCAGTTGGGACAATCCGATTGAGAAAGCAGTTGAACAACTCAAAAAGGTATGTGAATCAATGTCTGTTCGACCAATTTCGCTTTGGGACAGTGAATATGGTTGTGCGCCTTTCGTATTAAAGACAGCTAGTATAAAAGCCGATATCTTAGTTAGACTACGTTCAAATCTGTGTCTATGGGGCGCACCACCCGCTTACTCTGGCAAGGGTCGTCCTCGCAAGCATGGTGCTCAATTTAAACTCAATGAACCCTCAACCTGGGGCGAAGTGGCATCTGTGCTGGAAGTAAATGACCCAAAATTGGGACGAGTTAAAGTCAGTCTGTGGGAAGATTTGCATTTTCGCAAAGCTGCTGCACGCCCAATGACGCTACTGAGGGTGGAACGTCTTGATCTTGATGGCAATTTGAGAGTATTAAGACCTTTGTGGTTGGCTTGGGCTGGGGAACAAATGCCACCATTGGATGAAGTTTGGCGATTGTACTTGCGCCGATTCACAATTGACCATTGGTATCGTTTTCTTAAGCAACGCTTACATTGGACAGTACCAAAATTCAGTACTCCAGAACAATGTGAACATTGGAGTGACTTAATGCCGTTAATCACTTGGGAGTTATGGTTAGCTCGTGATATCGTTGCTGATCATCCTCTTCCCTGGCAGAAGTCAATAGATAAATTGACCCCGGGACGAGTTGCTCAAGCTATGGGTGGAGTTTTCGCCGCGATTGGTACTCCTACCTCTCCACCCAAACCTCGTGGAAAGTCCCTTGGGTGGACACCAGGTAAAGCCCGTAACCGGAAAATACGATATCCAATTGTTAAAAAGACTGCTTCTAAACCACGCAAAGAGGAACAAAAATCTGCTTAATCTCAAATATCTTCATTCTTGAAGGTTGTGTTTTATGAACTCAGCACTGCTGGGTCATTTGTTGCTGTCTAGTCTAAACTCAAATTTAATAGGATTAAATATCAGTGCAACTAATTTACAGCAATTGAGACAGTTGGTATTTAGTTCTTCTCCAGAAGAGTTGCTTTTATTACAGGAAACAGGAGAAGCGAGTTTCCAAAATAGCAAAAATCTATCTATTGAAGAAGAGGAGCCTGTCGTTATTGCAATACTTTCAGAGCAGGCTGAATTAGAAATAAAGCTTCAAAAAAGTGAATTATTAGCAATTCAAAATTTTTTAATCGATACAATTTTGGAAAACTGTGCAGAAAAAGATACCAATGAGTTTGTTCTATTACTCTTTGGGATAGTTACAGTTAATTTTGCAGAATATTATTTTATATTGCGTTCATCAGAAGATAAACATACGATTCTCAGTGCTACTTTAGAAGCTGATATAATAGATGAACTCAAAGAAGCGGATGCAGTAAATTTTTCCCAAATCTTACAAATACAGAATATAAAAGCATCTACATATATTGAAAATACTCGACCAAAACAATTTGATATAATGGCTTTACAAAACGAAGATGCCATAATTCACGAATCAAAAGGGATTGATTATGGTGCGTAGTTTGCGACAAGCTAAAACAGAAAGTTTTTTGACTCGTTTACTTGAAGGTAAAGATGCAGAGTTTCAACGACGGGTGTTAGCAATAGCTGTAGAACATGGACTTTCTACAAGCGACCCCCTATTTCTTGTCATGCTAGCAACTGGTCAACTCCAAGTATTGCTGGAAGATAAACCAAACGAGTTAGAACGCTTATTTCAACGGTGGTCTGAAGCAATTTACGACCACTTGGAAAAGGCGAAACGCACGGCTATTAGTGGTCAAGAAGTGGAAATCCGTAGGATGGTAGATAAACTAATTGACCATTGCGAATCAAAAGAGCGTAGTCGTTTAAGGACAATGTTACCAGCTATAGGGTTATTAATAGCTGCCATCGGGTTTGGTGTTTTGACAGGATTATCTGTTCCTGTGTGGTTGGCTGGTGGATATGCACCTTTGAAGCCCAGGTTATTAACTGTTGCAGAGGTAGAGACTTTGCGCTGGTCGAAAAGTTATGAAGGCAAACTCGCACGCGAAATTGTAAATTGGAATTCAGAAAGTTTGACTAATCTCAGTTGTAGTAAAGCATCTGCTCAAAGGTTATTAACTAATAAAGAAAAAGGACATAATCAAGTATCTAATTATTGTTTGTTACGAGTTAAAAAACCTTAATTTTCAAGAAGGTAAACAAAATGAACCAAGATTTAATGACAGATATCAAATTGAATACCCAACAGCATGATTATTTACCTCCAAGTAATCCAGAGACAGAATTAGAACTTAGTTCACTAATAAACGAGCCAGAAATTAGTTTAGAACCCATTACTAAAATTCGCACAGTTGTAATTGAAGACCACGAATTAACTCGTATTGGGATTCGGACTGCACTCATGCAACATGAAAATATTGAAGTTATAGGGGAAGCAGCTAATGCTACTCTTGGGCTACAACTATTACAGAATTTGCAACCTGATATTGTAATTGTAGATATTTTTTTACCAGACAAAGATGGTATTGAACTAACAAGAGAGATAAAATTAATTGCTCGCAAAAAAAGCATAAAAGTTAGAGTATTAATTTTAACTTTATGTGATCAAAAAGAAGCTGTGTTAGCTGCGTTTGCGGCTGGGGCTGACTCGTACTGCATGAAAGATATCAAATTTGATAGCCTATTGGAAGCTATTCGTGTGACTTATGATGGCAATACATGGATAGACCCCACAATTGCACGTATTGTATTAGAACAGGCGCAAAAAACTCCATTCGTTTTAGATAAAGCATCATTCAAGACTCAAAAACTGGCTACCAAAAACTCCAGTAATATTGAAGATGATGAAATGATTGATCTGTTCACTCTTACAGAAAGAGAATCAGAGGTTTTACAGCTAATTGTAGAAGGTTACAATAACGCAGCGATCGCCACCAGGCTTTACATCACGGTTGGAACTGTGAAAAGCCATGTCCGTAATGTTCTCAATAAATTATGTGCTGATGACCGTACCCAAGCAGCAGTCAGTGCTTTACGTCGTGGTTTGGTGGAATTGTAATCAGCGAAATTTATTCCTGCTGCAAGTCTCTACACTGATATTGTTGAGATTCTTGTTGAAAACTTTTCTTTTCATCTTCACTAAACTGACAAACTTGGGCAGATTGACCCTTTTGTGCCTTGTACAATGTCCCTCGATGACCCACCTCATCTACAATTCGCAAGGTTTCTAAAGGAGAGTAGTAAACTACCCGGTATTTGTTCTGTGCAAATGTTGCAGTTTGAATTTCTTCTCCAGTATTGGCTGGATTAGCTTTCAAGCTCAAAAGCGCATCTTTGAGCATGAGTTTTTCCCAATCTTCGCGTTGTACAGCTTGTGGTGTAGAGATATCTTCTGCATGAGCCTTCTTTAAATCTTGTTGGTCAGTATTAGGTAGTTTTAGGTTTATTTCTTGGTTGTTTAACTTTTGAGAGAGGTTTGAGGAGGTGGCAGTTACCTTATCGGTTTGTGAGATTATCTCTTGTAATTCATCTACAGGGATGGCAATAAATTTTGTCCTTTGTCCATTTTCCATCTGGTCGTATTCCAGGGGAAACTTGAAAGTATCAGTGATTTTGGCTGCTGTTTGCTCTTGCGATCGCTCAGTTGGGATAGTGATACAAAAGTAAATTTCTTCAATATTACCTTTTTGGGCAACTCCAATAAAACTTTCTCCCTCTAACTGCCGCTCAATTTCATCTGCGATCGCTTTAATTGATTCTGAATTTTGACCTCTCTGTTGCATAAAAACTTTAAAGTATTCATCATTGAGTCGTACTGCTCCCAAATATGCTTCATCATCGTGCAGTAGACCTTGATTATTTTTCTTTTGATACTTTTGTTTGAGGAGCGTATTTAGTTCTTCTAAGTAGCCAAGTTTCGTTTCTTTGACTAATGGCTGTTCTGTTACCCACACTTTAGGATATTGAATTGATTCAGGGTCTAATTTAATATTAGCAATTGTTGCTGGTGCTGATTCTAGGGTTGCATGAAATTGAAATCCTTGAATTTTTCTCCCATGAGCTATTAACTTTTCACTTAAAACGCTAAAGGATTCTTTATCAATTACCCCCAAAGGCTGATCGCTAACCAAAGCAATAGGAGTCAAAGCTTTACCGCTTCCAGACAAACTAATTGTGACTACGCCTTCTTCCCCATGCCATTCTTGATTTGGGAAGGCATACTTTTTTAACTGTCCTACCTTGAGCTGATTGCCTTTGGTACTTGTAATGATGATAGATGCACTCGGTGGCGAGATAATTTCTGCTTTAAACAATACTTCTGCCATTGATAGCACCTTACATTCTGTTCTACATTCTCTTGCCGTAAGGCTGTAAGGATTCAGCATCCAGGAGTCAGGAGTCAGAATTAAGAAGGAATCCAGTATATTTTGGAACTTGTCTTTTCCTAATTATTTAACTTTTCTAACTTCTGAATTCTGACTCCTGTATTCTGACTTCTGGGTCTGATGATTTTGAGAAGACAGATAAGAGTTCCTGCAATTAAATTGATACTGATTCGGTGTATTTAAGAAAATTTGAGATTTTCCAATTTAAACCGTGAACGGGATCAACGACATTCGGTTTTGAGGATGCACCGTCGCACAATAAGCAGGTTTCGCATTGAATTCTGTCATCCTCGGTATGACGGCACAGAACTTCGCCTTGGCTCAAAGGAGCATCAGGAGCGATGATTCTGAAAGTCCTCCAACCCTGCATTTGGGCTAACTCTGCTTCAGCTTGGCTTTGTACCGAAGCATCGCACAATTGCCATTGGTGCGTGTAACCAGTGTATTTTTTCGATGCTAAAATGATTGGCTCCCACACCTCAAAGGGTACTGCTGTTGGGTCTCCATAAGAGCCAATTCTCACTGGATAGCGATATCGTTTCAATACTTCTATTTCATTTGTACCCAGTTTTGGGTAAGTTCCAGTTTTATACTTGCGGTAAATATTGTTGATAGGCAACAGATTAACGTAGCAGCTACCGCTTTGACTTAATTTCAAGGGACAGTTCCCACAAATACCTTGATGAACGGCGACTATTGTCTCTTAAATCACAATTTTCAACACTGACTATGCCATTTTGATATGCGTATATGGCATAGCCTTGGTTGCGATGAATTTGACAATGTTGGAGGCTAAGATTACCAAGATTCAATATTTCTACACCTGAATAAGCATTATTAAATATTTGGCAATCTTCTGCGGTTAAACGACCGCTATCATAGACAAAAATACCACTTTGTTTGCAATCGGATATTTGGGATTTGCGAATAGTAAGATTGCCACCTTCTCTAATTTGTACTCCGGATAAAGTATTACGAAAAATTTGGGAATCTTCCACTAAAGCCTGAGCGCGATCGCGGACTAAAATACCACATTGTTTCCCATGATGAATTTGGCATTGGCGAATGGTAGTATTAGCCCCAGAACCATGAATATATATGCAAGAAAGTGAATCAGAGGTAATATCACAATTTTCCAAGAGTAATTGCCCTTGGGGAATATCTACTCCAAAGTGTTTATTCCCAGACTGTGTAGCTATAGAACGCAGAGTTAAATTCTTTACTTGAGCTTGGGCAGTCTGCATCCAAATGCAGGGCAAATCTTTACTCTCAACAATGATTTCTGCAACTTGCCCGTAGCCTTCAATTTTTATAGGTTTATCAATAACAATCGCTTCTTGATAAATACCGGGATGGACTGTAATAGTTGCATTAGGAGGAGCATCCATCAGTGCCTCACTGATGCTTTTGTAGTGATTCTCGCCGTAGGGTGAGACGGTTAGCGTATTGGGAGTTCCATAAATTGCTGCCCCTTGACAAACTGCTAATTCTGGCTCATCTACCAATAAAGGGGAATGCCCTAACTTATTCTCTACAGCAGTTTTCACATAGGGGATGCGACAACTACCTCCCACCAGCAGTACTTGGCTGACCTCCTTCCATTCAATCCCAGCAGCTTGAAGCAATTGATCGCAAACAGCGATTGTATGGTCAATATATGGAGCGATCATCTGGTTAAAATCCATACGAGTCAAATGATAAGACTCGACTTGTCCCAATACCGGAATATGGATACTTGCCTCTCTTGCCTCGCTTAATTGGTGTTTGATGTCAATACACCGCCCAAATACCTGTACTTTTGCCAGTAATGACTGTTTTTGCTCTAGTTGCTCACGCAACGCTTGACTACAGCGTCCTTTGAGATGTTGGTAAATCTTCTTATCAAAATCGGTGCCACCGCAGTCTTCTAGACCCGTTGGTGTAGCTAGAATTTTGAATGTAGAGCCTTGTTTTTTGATTAAGGTAGCGTCAAAAGTCCCACCACCAAGGTCATAGACAAGAATAATCTCTCCTGGCTTTAATAAGTTTTGATGGGCGTAGTAAGTTGCAGCAGCTACAGGTTCTTCAATAAGCCTGACAGAAATAAATCCAGCAGCTTGTGCGGCTTTTTGCATCAGGCTGCGTTTATGTTGCTGATAAGTTGCAGGTACTGTAATCACAGCATTTTTGATTGCTCCTCGTCCAGGCGGCAACATTTTCTCAGCTTCACTTTTGAGTTTTCGGAGTACCTCGGCCACCAATTCCTCAGGTAGGACAAAGCGATCGCCTAACTCGTAAGGCTCATTAGTTCCTAGTTCCCGCTTAAACTCCTGTCGATGCCTACCGATATCGCGCAGTCGATTGTTATCCGCTGCAACACCTACCAGCATTTCTCCCTGTTCAGTTAAATAAACACAAGAAGGAAATGAGTAGCCTCCTTTGATTGGTTCTTTTACCAGCTTTAGAGAGCCATTTAGCATCAAGGCAGCACTAGAATTACAAGTGCCAAAATCAATACCTAGTAACATAAGTATTTGCCAATACTTTTAACTTTTCAAAAAGCATTCTGAATAGTGGGAATACCAAAAAATAAATTATCTGAAATTCTAGGGGACGGGTTAACCTCAGACCTACGATTTATACGATTGCTAAATTTATGATATGGTTGGATTTTTTTATTTGGAAGTCCCTTAAATTTACGTTTTGCAGCACCCCTTAATTGAACTACTGTCTGTTTCAATAGCTTAGAGAAAGAAGAAGTTATTACCATAGACACCGCTGCTGCACCCAAAAAATGAACATTATTATTGAATTTACTATTTACTTACTACAAACACGCCTCCACTCATGGTTTGAACAGTTTTTCGCATATTCCAGGCTCTGTGGTTAACTAAATTCTTTCCACAATGGATACACTTATCTAACTCACATTCCACAATTATACGTTGAGCATCAGGAAAACTCCGTTGTGGGCGATGACATGGCTTCTTTACTATCACGCTTCTTTTTGCTGCGGCTAGATTCCTTTTTCAGTTTATCTGCTTTCCATACTAATTAGACAATTAGGGGTTGGAACCTTTTCCCTGTAAATTTTGCCACCTTAAGTTGATACCCAGTTTTAGGCAACTTGTCTGTATCAAAAGTATGATAATTTTCATCATAAACATACTTCTGCACAAACTCGAAATCTTGAGGTAAGTAATCGCACAGAATTATTTACACATTAGATTCTAGTCTGGATAAGGGTTTCATGGCTTAAATTTGTGTAATTAATTTTGTTTAGCTACTTATCTCACAATCAAGAACTAGCATTAATTATTACTAATTACTCTTATGTCACTTACTATCTGAGCCTAGGAGAAGATAACTTAGGGTTGTTGCATAACTTTTCCACTCTTACTTGCAAGCAGTTTCAAGAACAGATTGAAGTAGACTTGCACAACCTCACTCCAGCGCCAGGGCTATTTCAGCAAGTGATTGACACGATCTGAGGTTTATTCGAAATTTATGCTGAAGAACGGCAGCAGCGTGATCAGGAAGAAAAGGAACGCGATCGCAATTTGCATAACTACTATCGCAATGGTCGGTGTTGGTTTATGTGCGGCGGGAATTGGTGCTAGTACCGCTCCTTACATAATTCCCCAACAACCCACAAAGCCAATATTACCTCCTTTTATGACTAACCCACTGCATCCTTACCTAATCAGCCCTGGAACATTACCACATATCCCTACCTGTTCTTCACAGCCTGCACCGCAGCATCAGCATTAACTAAACCACGACCGAAGAAATACTCTTGGGCGGAAACAGGTTTCGCCTTAGGGAAAATACCAGAAGGTCGCGAAACCGGAGCATCTACAACAGTTCCAAAACCGACTTCCTTCTGCAACCTATAGCGATTAGCATCCGCTTTAGAAAGGTTGAGTCCATCATAGGTAGCAGTCTGATTGAGAATTGAGACAATTTCATCGCGGCTCAAACGCCGTTTTGGATCTTCTCCCTTCATCAGGGCCACTACTCCTGAAACAATGGGAGCCGAAAAAGAAGTCCCTTGTACCTGGACATACTTACCTAAAGGGTCTAAAGCCAAACCCCAGGCGTAATCTGGTACAGACATTCCCTGCCAAAAACCATCCAACCAAGTACCACCTGTCGTTAAAATTCCACCACTGAGACTATTTTGGATTTCGCCGCCAGGTGCGACTAAATCTAATCCGCCGCCATAACTGCTGTAGAAGGTGCGATTACCCGTCATATTTGTAGCACCTACTGATACAACCCCAGGAATACCCCTGGTACTTGAGTCAGTTGATTAGCCACATGTAAAATTTCAGTTCCAGATACTGACTTAGAACGCACTAAGTAGCGGTTTTTACTAAATCTCAAGGGACGAAGTACTTCTAAATTGTGGCGCAGCAGGATAATTTGCCTTTGACTCTCGGACATCTCACCTGCAAAACTAATGACAATCTCGTTGGGTAGTACAATAACTGACTCAGATTTTGTTTCTGGAGATGCTGACTGTGATTTACGGGATAATATAGGTAATATTTCTTGCACGTAAGGCTGTTTTTGAATCTGCTGTTGAACTGTATTCAAGGAAGCACGAGTGCCATTCGGTAGGTTAACTAGAGCGATGTTTTCTCCCAAAGGTTTAACATCTACATCAGAGCGATGATTACTACCAATGCTACGAGTATTACCGCCACCACGTCGTAAATCTTGTTGCAACTGTAAGTATAAAGGTTGGATAGAGCGAGAGCGTGTATTCTTGGGTTTAAAGCTCACAGCCACCGTATCACGGCGCAAATCCAAAGGAATTTTTTGCCCGTAAAATGTATAAAACAATTCATCTGCTGTTTGTGCCTGCGCGAACTCACGGTCTTGCTGAGGAAGCAGAGAAAAGCTGGTAGCACTGAAAAAACAACCTGCCAAAATCAGACTGGAAATCAAACGTCTCATAAGTGCGAACTGGGAATTAATTTTGCTGGATATGTGTATTTCTGAGGATTTGGAGGATATGCAATTTTTCAGCAGAGACTGGCGCAAAATTGCATAAGGTCGATTTCCTCAGAAGTACTAAAAAATGAAAGCTAAAGATAATTGTTAAATTAGGTACTCAGTATGGAATCTCAAAAAATCGTTGGAATTGCGTTGAAAAGCATCAGCAATGTGACAATTAACAATGACCAATAAATACAAATACTTATGAGCGAGGCTTCAAGATATTGGCAATTGGTGAGAATTGATGCGGGAGGGAACAGGAAAACTCAAGAGATACCTGCTGCGAAGTCGTTTTACGCACAAGTATTTGAGCAGTTGACACCAGATGATGTACAAGATGCAGACATCCAGCATCAATTGCTAGATTTATACCGCCATAGTTCTGGGGAGACTGCTTTGCTCGCAGAACGTTGTTTGCTGTGTTTTCTATCTTGGATTCTCGAGCAAGGATGTCTGCAATTAGAAAGGAAATTTGGTCAAAACCATAATTTTACTGCTAGAAATTTGTTCCCTTATGTCCTAGATGATGATGGTAAATTATCATCAGTAAGTTCCTATAAATGCTTCTCGCAAAAAATTCTCCAGAGTTTTGATTCGCAACAAAGTAGTCTGACTACTTGGGCGATTATGAAATTAAAGCAACAGCCTGAATTGAATCAATTTTTGTTAGAATGCGGTGTTTATTTAATTAGTAATTGGGCGATTTTAAATGATACTCAACCTAAACAATTAGAGCGCATTTTCAAAGAATTTCATATTTTTAGTCAGGGTGGTTTTAGCGACGCAGCAATTAAAGAAGCGCAATCTATTTTAGAAAGCTATCATAATGTCTACCGCTTGCAAAGGCTGCAACAACGGAGAAAAGGTCTCAGGAGTAAATGTATTGCGCCTGATACTCAACAATTACAAGATATCGCCCAAGATATTCAAAAGCATACAGGTCAAATTTTTGAGATTGAAGTTTTGAGTCAGAAACTACAAAAGCTAGCTGCTCAATTGCGCGAGTACCGAATTTATGTTCGGGGTGGTTCTGTACAGACAAGTTCTCTAGACGCTGTGTATGGAAGCAAGTATAATTCTTTGATAGAAGAAATCCCGGCTCCTGAAACTAATAATATTGTAGAAGAAAACGACGAACAAACCGAATTTTTACAGTTTTATCGCCAGCAATTTCAACTTGGCTTACAACAAGCTTTAGCTCAAGTTACAGAATCACGAGTTAGATATTTAGAACGCAAAAAAGGTGATAAATCCACGATGTTTTTAACTGCTTTGGAACTATCTCAATGTCAAAAATTAGCCATGAAGGAAATTGCTGAATTCTTGGGATTGAGAGCGCAAGATTCGGTAACAAAGTTATTAAAGTTAAAAGATTTACGGACTGATGTCCAACAGGAAATGTTGGTAATTTTAAAGGATTCTCTCAAAGAAAAAGCTAAAGTATATGTTGATACCCAAGCTTTAAAAAACCTAGACGAGCGATTGACAAGCTTTCTGTTTGAGGAAATTAGCCAAATGCTAGAAAATTCCGAGATTCAATCAAGAACGATGAAAGCTCACCTAAAAGCTGATATTTTCGCCGAACATTTATGTGAATATCTCCAAACTAGAAAAACAAATTAAACCAAAATTATGACAAATTTATTAAGTAATCTTCCTCCCATGTCTTACCTTGATTTTGATGCTTTACCAACTTCAGCCTTTATTCTCTCACCTGATGAGATTGACCAAGCCGCAGTACTCAGTAATCAAGTCATTAATGAATCTAAGCAATGGCAAGCTTATCTTCATTATTTAGCTTTATCAGCTTTTGAGCAATGGCTACAAGAAAGAGCAGAATCTTTAACTATTAATCGCGAGCAATGTACAATTTTACAACCAGTTTTAGCAAATTTTATTAGTTGTGTTGCTAATTTACAAGTAGGAGCATTCAAAGTCTGTTTAATTGCTACTGGTAGCTTAAGCGATGAAATGGTGAATATTCCCAGAGTAGTTGTCGATTTACCAGAGTTTATTCCCCACTTTTATGTTTTAGTGGATGTGTTGGAAGAGCAAGAAGCAGCGAATGTTTATGCTTTTTTAAGCTATGAAGAATTACAAGAGAATTTACAAATAAATTCTTTACAGTCAGATTGGAATTATCAACTCCCAATATCTTGTTTTGATAGTAATCCAGACCGTCTGTTATTATATCTGCGATGTTTGGAATCATCAGCAATATCTTTACCTGCTATTCCCTCAACTCGGAGTGCGATTTTAGCAGATATACAACATCAATTGATTGAATTATTACCTCAGTTACAATCACCGAAACGGGAATTATATGAAGTTTTAACTTGGGAACAAGCTGCTGCTGTTTTAACTAGTCCAGAATTGATCAATTGGGTTTACACATTACAAACACAAGCAGCTACAGAGAATCTAGAGATGGGTAGCGCCAACCCAGAATCAACAAATGCTTTTGCGTCCCTACAAGATGTAATTAAATTAATTACCCAACCTGCTTTAAATGCTGGACGTTGGTTGTGGGATGAGTTGGATGATTTAGCTGCTTCACTTTCTTGGGTGCTGTTACCCAGTTTTGCAGATGCTGACCAAATGCGCCCAATACGTAGTCCAGAGGAAGAATTTGAGGTAATAGCTACTCAATTACGACAGAGGGGTTTAGAAATTCCCGTACAAGCGCGGGGTGCGTATCAAGATTTACTTTTAGCTGGGATACCTTTGCGGTTGTATGCTGTGACTTGGCATTTACTATCGGAATCACAGAAGCCAGAATGGAGTTTGTTACTAATTTTAGGCGCACCTGCTTTAAGTAGTTTACCGTCTGGGATTAAACTTAGGGTCAGCGACCAAACAGGTATTTTGGATGAACCGGGATTAAATGCAGAAAGTGAAGATTCTTACATATTTACCCGTGTGGTTGGTAATTGGGATGAGAAGTTTTTGGTAAGTGTGAGTTTGATGGATGGCGTTGAGGTGACTTTACCGCCTTTTGCGTTTAATTTGGGGAGGTAAGGAAAGTTGGTGTGTCTAAGCTAATACTCAGCCTCAACAGATTAACTACAATATCATTTGGGGATTAAAACTTCAGAACCCTAGTAAATAGAAAAGCGATCGCTCTCGCAATAATATCTAAATTTTTACCACAGCAGCACTACAGGGTAATTTGTAAATGCACCATCTTTTGTAACTAATGGAATATTTTCGACTACACTTTGGGCAATAATCAAGCGGTCGAATGGGTCTTTGTGGTAAAAAGGTAACTTAGCTAATATATCCAGGTGTTCTGCTTGTATTTCAAGTAATGTGATCGCATTTCCGTAAACTTGTTGTTGGAAAAACTCGGTAAAAGAGATTCCAAGCTCTAGTTTCCCTATGCTAGATTCAATCCTGAAGAAAAAACTGTAGATTTAAACAACAAATATTCTACGATCAACTATATGACCAGAGTAGAAGGTAAAAATACACGGTTCCGCCATTATCTAGCACGCTTACAGACGCTCCTAACGTCGCTACCGCTTCGCTATCGCAAAACGTTATGCTATTTCAAATCAATGATGTGAGTGCAAAGACGTTGGAGTAAAGCTGCTTCATGACTGATAACTAAAATTCCCACTTCATGCTCTTTGGCATATTTAATCACTACCTGCCAAATCAGAGCTTGAGTGTTAGCATCTAGCATTGCCGTCATTTCATCTGCAATTAAGTAGCGTGTGGAAGAATTGAGCGATCGCGCCACTGCAATTCGTTGCAACTCACCCCCACTGAGTTCATGAGGATAGCGATTGAGCCAACTTTGGTGAATGCCCAAAGCAGCAAGTAAATCATTTGAAGGCGGCTGTCCTTCTGCTAAAATTTTGCTGATTCGCCAACGCGGATTGACAGCAAGTTCAGGATTTTGAAAAATCAGCTGTACAGGACAATAACTACTGCTGGGTAAAAGTTGACCATCACAAGTCACCTTTCCTTGAGTTGGTTGGAGATATCCAGCCAGAAGTTTAGCAATTGTGGTTTTACCCAAACCACTCGCCCCAGTCAAACCCACAACTTTGCCTCTGGCTAATTCCAAACTAAAATCTTGCAAAATCCACTGTTGCTGGGAATGATAACGAAAAGATAAATGTTCAGCCTTCAACATGAATACACCTCACGGGTGCGCCCCGTACTATCTGAACTTGGGGTCTAGCTTCCCAGCAAGCCTCTGTTGCTAGTGGACAGCGATCGCCAAATAAACAACCAACAGGTAAAGCCTCTGGGCTGGGTTGACTACCGGGAACTGGGATAAACTCATTTTGGGGAAGCGATCGCCACAAAGCTTGGGTGTAAGGATGACGCAGATTTCCAGAGGTGAAATCACCAGCCTTCGCCACTTCTAGGGTTGTCCCCGCATAAAACACAGCTACTTTATCGGCTACTTGCAACGCCGCTTCTAGGTCGTGGGTGATTAAAATTACACCTTTACCCTCATTAGCAAGTTCCCTCAGATGATTCAACGTCTCTACTACAATGTCTGCGTGCAGCCCAGGAGTAGGTTCATCTGCAATTAATAACTCAGCACACCCTATTGCTGCTGTAGCAACTAGCACTCGCCGCGCCATACCTCCAGAAATTTGAAAAGGATACTGCTGTTTCACCGCCGTAGCTAACCCATAGCGGTCAAATATTTGCTTAACTGTATTCTCAGCTTTTGTTTTCGCTAATCCACTCAAAATACCTGCTCGCTGCACCTGAGAACCAACACGCATCAAAGGGTCAAGATAGCTGATGGATTGGGGAATCAGGGCGATTTGCTTTCCTCGCAACTGCGCCTGACGTTCTACAGTTAACGGTTCTCCCTGAAATATTATCTGTCCTGTTACTTGGGCATTGTGCGGTAATATACCCAAGATGGCGTGAGCGAGTAAACTTTTCCCTGAGCCACTAGAACCAACAACTGCAACGACTTCACTAGCATTAACCTCTAAATCTAAGTCAGTAATTACTGTTAATTGCTTCTGGGTTAAGCCCACATCATACATTGTAAAAGTGACACTGAGATTTTTTACTGATAGCATATTTTAGTCATTACCCCTGGCTAGTCTTTGGGTCTAATAAAGCGCGTAAACTTTGCCCCAAAATATCAAAAGTTTGCACAGCTATGAGTAAAGCTGCTCCTGGTAAAACCGCTAACCACCAATATCCAGCCGATAAGTAGCGCATTGACTCTGAGAGAATAATGCCAATAGCAGGGGTTTGTGCAGAGATTCCCAATCCCAAAAAAGTTAAACCTGCCTCATGTAAAATTGCATGGGGGAAGAGTAATATCAGCCCTACCAGAAATTGAGGGATGAGATGGGGTAGGATGTGGTGACGAGCAATCCACAAGGGAGAATGACCCAGTTTGGCAGATAGTTGCACATAAGCAGCACTTTTGAGTTGCAAAACTTCTGCTCGTAAGAGCCTAGCTAAACTAGTCCAATGAGTTAAGGCGATCGCAATAATTAAGCCCTGCGTACCACCGCCCATAGCAAAAGCCACTAAAATAATTAATACTAAGTGGGGCAAACTAAAAAATACATCAATTACCCAAACAATTACTGCATCTACTTTGCCGCCTAAAGTTGCAGAAAGTGTTCCTAAGATTAAACCTATAACTGCGCTGACTGTAGCTGTGAGTAGCCCCACCCATAAGCTCAAACTCAAACCGTGGAGAGTGCGAGTTAGCATATCCCTACCTAACCAATCTGTACCAAAGGGATGGGCGAATGAAGGTGCTGAGTTGCGTTCTGGTAAGGTAATTTCCAAACCATCTGTACTAATAATTTGGGTACTTAATAGTAAAGTAATCAATATAATGCTGCATAGTGCTGCGATCGCCAATGTCTGACGGCGACGATTGCCTAAAAAGCTAGACAATTTATACCAAAACTTTTGCGGGGGAGAAACAACCACTGGGATTTTCATGATGCAGATTTCCCAATACGGATGCGCGGATCGATTAGCTGATAAGCCAAATCAGCTAAAAAATTACCTGTGAACACAAATAAAGCACTAAACAACACAATTCCCACTAGTAATGGCACATCACTCCGCATAGCTGCTTGTGTAGTAGCATCACCTAATCCTGGGTATCCAAATACTCTTTCCGCTAGGACAGAACCGCCAAATAATTCGCTCAAACTAGCAAATTGTAATGTAATGGCTGGTAGTGCAATATTCCGCAATCCATGATGGATAATAAAGCCCATTTTCGTTTCACCTTGAGCAAAAGCAAATAAAGCATAGTTGCTATGTAGAATTTCAATGAGCTTTTCACGGGTGTGCAGAGCAATACTTGCAATCCCAATTAAGCTTAAAGTTAAAGCTGGTAAAAATAGATGATGTAAGCGTTGCCAAAATGTCACATCTTTTAGTAAAACACCAATAGGCGCAGCACAACAAATCGGAGCTATTTGCCATTGCACAGCTAATAAATTAAGCAGCAGCAACCCAATCCAAAAAGTCGGACTAGATGCCAAAGTATAGGCATAAAAGCGAATTATTCTATCTACTATTGAACCTGCATTTGCCCCTGCCAAAATACCTAAACTAATTCCCAAAACACCCGATATTAACCACGCTAACGCCATCAATGCTAAAGATGTTTGGAAGCGAGTTGCAATGACATCTGAGACTGATTGATTAAAAATTATTGAAGTGCCTAAATTTCCTTGGAGAAATTGCTGGAACCACAGAAAAAAGCGGGTAGTCATCGGTTGATCTAATCCCCATTGTCTAGCAATTAATTCTCGTTGTTCTGTGCCAATGCGAGAAATATCTGCCCCCACGTAAGCATTTATGGGATCGATTGGAGAAAAACTCATCAATACAAAGCTACACACCGAGACAGCCAGCAAAAGTAAACATAAATGTAAGAGTTTTTTGAGTATAAATAAAAAAATACGATTCACATTTTTATCTCCTCATCAAGATAATTAGCTAATTGCATACCCACTTCCATTTAGTAATATTGATCATAATTGAGCCAGTGTAATTACTACTCTGAGTTGGTCTACCAATGTCTAAACAAGAACTCACAAGATAAGTTTGATCGAGGTTAACTAGCCAAGCTGATGCTGCATCGCTTATTGTTATCGTTCCAGTTTCACCATTCCATTGCGCCTGTTGCCAAAATGGTAAAGCTGCTGTTTCTGATGCTGCTGCCATTGCTTGGTCGAGTGCTTGGTCAACCTGGGGATTAGAATAGTAACCGGAGTTACGCCAGTTTCCTTGGGCTGCTGAACTGTGGTAGAGAATGTATAACTCCATTGGGTCGTATATTCCCCAGGGAAACAGCCCCACATCTTGGTGCATTCTCCGCGAAATATCCTCCCAACTTTTACCATCAACGTTAACTTTGATACCTATAGGTTTGAGCATTTGGGCGATCGCTAATCCCAGTCCTTGGGAGGTAGGATTACTTACAGGGTAGAGAATCGTAAATTCTGCTTTCATTCCCGCTTTTTCTAATATCCCATCCCCGTTAGTATCTCTCCACCCACCCTTAGCTAAAATTTGTTTTGCTTTGTCGGGGTTTCCATCTGCGATCGCAGCTTGTGGTTGATCCCAAGGTAATTTACTGGCTGCACCATAAGCAGGTGAACCATAACCTTCTAAAATACCTGTCACCAAAGCTTGACGATTAATTGCATAATTTACCGCTTGCCGAATGGCTATGTCTGCGGTGACATTATTACCAATGGGATTTCCCTCAGCAGTTTTGCGCCCTGTATTGGGAAGATATGGAAACATCAAGCCTACACGACTATTGCTGTTCATTGCATACAGATTCATTCCTGTAACTGACTGCTTGGCTAAAAAAGGTGGAATTTGCGCTAAGTCCAGTTCTCTCGCTTTAGCAGCCGCAAATACCGCATCTCCTTTAGTAAATAAAAATACAATCCTTTTAATTTCTGGTTGTTCACCGTAGTAATCGGGATTAGCTTCAACAATCATTTGTTGACCTTCATCCCATTGCACCAAACGATAAGGGCCTGAACCAATGGGATTTCGTCCATAGTTTTGATTATGCCGATGTTTGGGGACAATTCCCAATTGGGCGATGCGATTAATAAAGGTAATTTGCGGCTGCTTCAGATGTAGTTCTACCTCATCAGCACTCTTCGCTACGGCTTTATCCAAAATTGTCACATCGGTTAGCCCTGGACTAGCTTTGGCTTGGTTAAATGTATAGGCGACATCTGCGGCTGTTAGCGGTTTACCATCAGAAAATCGCACATCTGGACGAATTTTAAATCTCCAGACTTTTTTATCAGGACTCAAAGTATAACTTTTAGCCAAATCATTGACTAATTGCAGATTTTCGTCCCGACGCACCAAAGTACTTTGAAACAAAGGAGGGTCATGATAACCCCAACCCAATGTTGGATCAAACCCTGTTGGTGAATCTCCCCACCCTAAAGCAATGACAATTTGCTTTTTTGAATGAGAAGAATTGTTAGCTACTCGATTAGGTGTAGCTGTATTACAACCCACCAAAATTTGTATGAGGATGATGCCAAATAGTACCTTGATGTGTTTCATATTAAAACTGCACTGATACTGTTCCCAATACCGTCAAAGGTGCTTGGGGATAAATGTAGAAGGTATCGGTGTTGTAATACTTGGTATCAAACAAATTGCGGAAATTGAGTCCAACTTTGAAATTATCCCGACGGTAGGATAAAGCTGCATCGACTCGCACGTATGAAGGAAGAGTAAAAGTATTTGGTAATTGGGCTTCTCGTTCAGACGCATATACAAGTCCTAAACCAAATCCTAATCCTTGTAAATTGCCTTTTTGTAACTCATAGGTAGTCCACAAACTTGCGCTATGGGAAGGGATACCAGCAATGCGATCGCCTTCAGGAATGCTATTATCTCTACTGACAAAACCATTTGCATAAGCATAGTTAGCAATAATTTTCCAGCCAGGTAGTAATTCTCCCGCAATATCTAATTCCACACCACGACTTGTTTGTTCACCTGTGGCGATACTAAATCTAGGGTCTGCTAAATCGGTTGTTAGTACATTCTGTTGCTTGATTTGATACAGTGCTAAGGTTGCGGAGAGGCGATTGTTTAAGAAATCTTGTTTTACCCCTACTTCAAACTGTTCGCCGGTTGTGGGGTCAAATTGCTCACCTGTACGACTCACTCTAAAAAATTGTGGATTAAAGGAATTAGCCCAATTGAAATACAGTGATGTTGTGGAACTTGGTTGATAAACTATCCCCACTCGTGGCGAAAAGCGACTTGTTGTTTGCTGGTTAATTGTTGTATTAGTTATTTGGTTAACAACAGACGCATCATTAACATCGAACCTAACACCAGCTAATAGTTTAAGATTTGATGCAAGTTCAATAAAATCTTGGATATAAATTCCCAAGTTGTCTGAACTTTGCTTGCGATGTAATTCTTGTTCAAAGTTTGTGGCTTGTGCGCCATATTGGGGGTTAAAAATATCGATTGGATCTAGTGTTCCTCGGAAGTAGTTAAAATCATATCCCCAACGCGATAATTCCAGCCCTACAAGAATTTTGTGTTGGATCGAACCTGTTTTAAATTCGCCAAATATTTCATTTTGGAGGACGTAATCTTCTTGTGATTCTTCAGTTCTCAATGGTGAACGGGGTAATGTTCTGCGGTCATCGCCTAGAGGGTCAAATAGTTCTACCTGGCGCGTATCAGCATTGACCATAATGGCACTAAAGCCTTGGCGAAACTTCCAAGTATCAGTAAATTTATGCTCAAAATTATAACTAACTGATGTGGAATTAAAGGTAGCATCGTTAAAATTTGGTTCGCCCAAAAATCTGCTAATTGGTAGTTGAAAAACTTCCCGTTCTGGCGGAAAGTTATAATCAAAGGTGTAGTTATAGTTTTGTTGTTCTAGCTCTACTGTTAGACTGGTTTTTGGGCTGATTTTCCAGGTAATTGCCGGAGCAACAAAGAAACTTTCATTCTCATTAAAATCGCGGAAACTACCAGAATTTTGATAGGCTAAATTCAGACGATACAATAAAGAGCGATCGCTGGTTAAGGGGCCGCTAATATCAAGCGTCGGGCGGTAAAAATCATAACTACCAATGGTTGCACCAATATTGTAATAAGGTTCTTCTAGCGGCTTTTTGGTGACTGTGTTGGTTAATCCACCTAAAGAAAAACGTCCTCCATACAACACAGAAGCGGGGCCTTTGAAAAACTCCACTCGCTCAATATTAGCAATATCACGACTACCAATCACTCCAATATCTCGGAAGCCATTGCGAAGACTTTGATAAGCCAACGAAAGACCCCGAAAGTAATAACCTGTCAAGGATGTTGAACCACCATATCCTGGTAATTCTTGAACTCCACTCACATTTTCAATAGTTTCACCAATCCGAACTATTTGTCTATCTTCAATTACCTGACGGGGAACTACTTGAATTGATTGGGGAATGTCCCTGAGTGGGGCTTCTATCTTGGTTGCAGTTGTCGCACTAGGAACACTATACCCATCCTGTTCTCCTGTCACTACTAATTCAATCGGTTCATTCTCTTGCGCTGATGGTTGAGTTGGTGGTGTTTCAGTGCTTGGTTGTTGCGTATCAGGTGTTTGTGTAGAAGTTGCAGTTGGTGTCACACCAAAAACTAAACCTTGATCGTCGTCAAATAGCTCCACTTTGGGAGGACTTGTTTCACCCACCACTACGACGCGAATACTATTAGCATCTTGACTAGTGACTGTAATTTCTGCAACTCCTGAAACTGGCTTTTCTTGGCGAAATGAGTCACCAGTTGTCAGACGCAGTTGCGCGTTGGATATATCTGCAATAAAGCTATTTCCCTCGTTCTGAGTTGCTGTTTGTAGCTTGTCTGATGTGGGTGTTTCTAAAATGACTTCCAAGCCGTTAGCTGTTGAGTTCAGGCGGACTCCTGTAACAATTGTGACTGCTGGATTTTGTTGTTGCTCCTGCGCTAACAGTTCTTTGATGTTCGTTTGAGGAATCTGTGTGTTTGGTACTGATGTATTATTTACCAAATTTGGGCTTGCTTGGGCGTTTGCAGGCTGAGTCCCCAATAAAACAATAGTTCCTAAAATTCCCAAATAAGCACGTTGTCTGCGTTTCAAAGCTTTACTCCACACCAAATTTTTATGAAATCAACACCAACTCAGTTGCACGCGATCGCAATTCGCTTGACTCTGAACTGGTTGTATATGATAATCATTCTCGCATAGTCTAAACCATAAGTAAAAATGGAAAAAATCCATCTAAAACACAACAAATTTAGATTTGTTAAATCTTTCTGTCCTAAATAGCTGAGAAATCAACTTATTTTTCTGATAAGTGATTGATTAAGTAAGTATTGGTCAATCAAGACTATTTTGGCTGAATTCAAAATATTTTGCTAGGTGGCACTAGAAAATAAAGATAATCATTCTTACAATACCAATTTGATAATAAAAGTCAAGGATTTCCTCAACGATTCAGTTACTTACTTCTGGACAAAATAATTAGATAACTTTTTAAAAATTAGACATTTTGTCAAATTAATTTAAAATTATCTTCCATGATTTTCTAGCCAAAATAAACATGAATTTAGAGCAGCAGAATATTTCGTTTTTGAATGAAATTGCAATATTTGTTTATATTTGACAGAAACAAACATTAGATGATAAATATTATCATTATCAAGTGAATAACAGCTAAAAGACTTACAAAAAACATAGATATCTTATCTGTTTAGAAGCTGGGAAGGCTGGGAGAGAAAAAATATGATCGATTGTCTTCGCGTTTCAAAGTTGGGATAATTTAATTTCTGCAAGTCATATAATACTAAATTATCAACCTTTCCCAAGAATCTAATTATTAACAAGCATCAACAATTTTACTCCACAAAAGTAATTAAGTCATGGAGTGGTATCAATGGATAAAAACCTTTCGCAAAAATCAGTAGAATTTGTGAATTTGCTGGAAATTATCCGTTGGCGATCGCAAAAGCAACCTCAGCAGCAAGCCTATTGTTTTCTACTGGATGGAGAGGTTGAAGTCCAATCATTAACTTATGGGGAATTAGACAATCAAGCTCAGAGAATTGCTGGCTTATTACAAGCTTGTGGAGTCAAAAAAGGCGAACGAGTTTTACTCCTATATCCACCGGGTTTAGAATTTATCACGGCATTTTTTGGCTGTTTATATGCAGGAGCGATCGCAGTTCCGGCTTATCCGCCGCGTGCGAATCAATCCTTGTCTCGACTGAGTGCGATCGCTACTGATGCAGATTCAACAGTCGCACTGACTACAACAACAGTCTTGTCCCACTTCCAGCAGCATCCAACATTCAAAACTCTGCGGTTGCTAACCACAGATAACATGATGGCTGATGACTGGGCAAATTTATGGCGACAGCCAGTTATAGATAGGGACACCCTGGCCTTTTTACAATACACTTCCGGCTCTACAGGTACACCAAAAGGCGTAATGGTGAGTCACGGAAATTTACTGCATAACCAGTTGTTGATTAAACAGGCGATGCAGCACACCACAGCAACCATCTTTGTGGGTTGGCTACCACTGTTTCATGACATGGGTTTAGTGGGGAATATACTCCAGCCTCTATATTTAGGGATACCTTGTATTCTCATGTCTCCAGTGGCATTTTTGCAAAAACCTGTGCGCTGGCTACAAGCAATTTCTCAGTATCGCGCTACAACTAGCGGCGGTCCTAATTTTGCCTACGACTTATGTGTGCGGAAAATTACAGCCGAACAACGAGCTAACTTAGATTTGAGTAGCTGGGAAGTCGCTTTTAATGGTGCAGAACCAGTTCGCCAAGCAACATTAGAAAAATTTGCTGTCACCTTTGGAGAATGTGGCTTTCGGCGCGAAGCATTTTATCCCTGTTACGGAATGGCAGAAACCACATTGATTGTTTCTGGAGGGTGTAAAACAACTCTACCAGTATTACAGCCAGTCCAATCAGAGGCTCTGACGCAAAATCTGATAGTTCCAGCTAAAGCGGGAGAAATAGGTACACAAATATTAGTTGGTTGTGGTCAAGCCTTAGAAGATTTGAAAATAGCCATTGTCGATCCCCAGACCTTGACGGTTTGTAGCGATCGCCAAGTTGGTGAAATTTGGGTGGCGGGAGCGAGTGTAGCTCAAGGTTATTGGGATCAACCAGAGCAAACAGAGTCCACCTTTAAAGCCTATACAAAAGACACCAAAGAAGGGCCGTTTTTGCGTACAGGAGACTTGGGATTTTTACAGGATGGCGAACTATTTATCACAGGTCGTTTGAAGGATCTGATCGTCATTCGTGGCAGAAACTATTATCCCCAAGACATTGAAAATACAGTTCAGCAGAGCCATCCAGCCCTAGAACCTCACGGTGGGGCAGCATTTAGTATTGATGTGGATGGGGAAGAAAGACTGGCGATCGCTCAAGAAGTCCAACGCAGTCACATACGAAAGTTGGATATAGACGAGGTAATTGCCACAATCCGTGCGGCTGTCGTGGTCAATCATGAACTACAACTGTATGGGGTACTGCTGCTCAAACCAGGGAGCATTTTGAGGACTTCTAGTGGGAAAATTCAGCGTTATGCTTGTCGGGCGAAATTTTTAGCAGGAAGTTGGGAGACTATTGCCAGTAGCATTTTAGAAGGTATTGAAACTGGGGTAAATGTAGCAGACGAAATTATCTCGGAACAGCCACAGCTAATATCGTACCTGCAACAGCAAGTTGCTCAAATTCTGAAAGTGGGAATATCGCAAATTCAACCACAACAGCCTTTAAGCACTTGCGGTATAGATTCTCTCATGGCCATTGAACTTCAGCACACCATTGAGACGAAATTTGGTGTAGTTTTGGCAGTTACAGACTTTTTGGCAGATGTAAGTATTAATCAATTAGCAACGGTAATACTTGATAAATCGGCGTTGCATAAATGCGAGATGGAAATATCTCACGCAGAGGCAAGGCAGCGCGTTGGGCGGGTTTCCCGACTTGAAGCGACTGCCGCGCAAAGGCGCAAAGAGTATACTCTTGGTTTTCCTCAAAAATCTCACATCATCCCCTTAATCAACAACGTCCAAAACTCTCATTCGTCTGAGTATCCCCTTACTTACGGTCAGCAAGCTCTTTACTTTTTACAAAAACTAGCACCAGAAAATTATGCTTACAACATTGCTAGGGCGGCGCGGATTTATGGTGAGTTAAATATTGCCGCATTCCACCGAGCATGGCAAATTTTAGTTGACCGTCATCCGGCTTTGCGTACCAGTTTCACAACTATTGATGGACAAACCAAGCAAAGAGTGTGTCAACAAGTAGAAGTTTGTTGGCTACAAGAAGATGCGACAACATGGGATGAGACATACTTGAGCGATCGCTTATTAGAAATAGCATACCGTCCCTTCAATTTAGAGCAAGACCCCTTGATGCGGGTGAGTTTATTTACTCGCTCACCTCAAGAACATATCTTGCTGCTAGTTGTTCACCACATCATTGCTGACTTTTGGAGTCTGACGATATTAGTAGATGAGTTGGGAAAACTTTACCAAGCCGAAATCAACAATACATCCGTAAATCTTCCCCTCGTAACCTGCCAATATGCTGACTATGTAACCACTACAGCCAAAATGCTGACTAGTTCTCAAGGCGAAAAACTCCAAGCTTATTGGGAACAGCAATTAGCAGGAGAATTACCAGTGCTGAATTTGCCTGCTGACCGGATGCGATCGCCCATGCAAACCTATAGAGGTAATAGTATAAGTTGGCAACTTAGTCAAGAACTCACAAATAAACTGCAAAACTTCAGCCAACAACATCAAGTCACCCTGTATATGACCATGTTGGCAGTTTTTCAAGTCTTGCTGTATCGCTATACAGGCCAAGAGGATTTATTAGTCGGTTCGCCAACCACAGGGAGAAGTCGGGCTGATTTTGCCTCTTTAGTAGGTTATTTTGTCAATCCGGTAGTATTGCGGGCAAATTTCGCTGAAAATCCAACATTTGAGCAGTTTTTACAGCAAGTGCGATCGCTGGTTTTGGATGCGTTAACTCACCAAGATTATCCCTTTGCACGGTTAGTTGAGCAACTACAGCCTACACGCGATCCCAGTCGCTCACCTATATTTCAAGTGATGTTTGTCTTCCAGAAAACACACTTGCCCAATAACGAAGGATTAGGGGGCTTTGCTTTAGGAGAAGAAGGTGCAAGATTAAAACTAGGAGAACTAGAGTTAGAGTCTTTCCCACTGTCCAAGAAAATAGCTCAGTTTGACCTCACTTTAGCGATCGCCCAAGTCAATGGTGTGCTATCCACTTCTTGGGAATACAATGCAGATTTATTTGATGCAGCTACTATTACCCGCATGGCTGGGCATTTCCAGACATTACTAGAAAGTATCATTGTTGACTCTAGCCAGCCTGTGGGTATGCTGCCAATGCTGACTCAGCAAGAACAGCAGCAAATACTACTAGAGTGGAATGCTACTCAGAAAGATTACGACAGTATTTGTTTACATCAGCAATTTGTTACCCAAGTCGAGCAGACACCAGACGCGGTAGCAGTAGTTTTTGAGCAGGAAGAAATTACTTACAAACAATTGAATCAAGAGGCTAACCAATTAGCACATTACCTGCAAGGTTTGGGAGTCAAAAAAGAGGTTTTAGTTGGTGTTTACTTAGAGCGATCGCCCCAGATGGTGGTGAGTATTTTAGCGATTCTCAAAGTGGGAGGGGCATATGTACCTCTAGATCCCAGCTATCCGCGAGAACGTCTGGCTTTTATGCTCCAAGATGCTCAAGTTGCAGTTTTATTGACTCAAGAGAGATTTTTAGCCAGTTTACCCGAACATCAAGCAACGGTGATTTGTCTGGATAAGGACAATGAAGTTTGGGCTAGTGAAAGTGTTGTCAACCCAGTGAGTGAGGTAACAACTCATAACCTAGCTTATGTAATTTATACATCCGGCTCAACTGGGAAACCCAAGGGGGTAATGAACACCCATCGGGGAATTTCTAATCGCCTAGCTTGGATGCAGGAAACTTACCAATTAACAATAGTAGATAGGGTGTTACAAAAAACACCTTTTAGCTTTGATGTGTCGATTTGGGAATTTTTCTGGCCTTTGACTACCGGAGCTTGTTTAGTGATGGCTCAACCAGGAGGGCATCAAGATAGTGCTTACTTAGTTAAATTAATCCAAGAGCAGCAAATTACCACGACTCATTTTGTACCTTCAATGCTGCAAGTATTTTTAGCAGAACCCAGCGTTGAGGCGTGTAAATGCTTGCGGCGGGTAATTTGTAGCGGGGAAGCATTACCTGTGCAGCTGCAAGAGCAATTTTTTACGCGATTGGATGCAGAATTGCATAACTTGTATGGCCCTACAGAAGCCGCAATTGATGTTACATTTTGGGCTTGTAATCGCCATTCTGATAAAAACATTGTCCCTATAGGACGAGCGATCGCCAACACGCAAATCTATATCCTAGATAAGCATTTACAACCAGTTCCTATTGGTGTTCCAGGAGAACTACACATTGGCGGAGTAGGTGTAGCTAGGGGTTATCTCAACCAACCAGAACTCACAGCCGATAAATTCATTGTCAATCCTTTCAGTAGCGACTCAAGCGATCGTTTGTACAAAACTAGTGACTTAGCACGCTACCATACAGACGGTATTATTGAGTATCTAGGAAGACTGGATGACCAAGTTAAGTTACGTGGTTTCCGCATTGAATTGACAGAAATTGAAACTGTATTGACTCAACATCCAGCTGTGCGGGAAGCCGTTGTTGTGATGCGGGAAACATCGGCTGTAAAACGCCAAGTTGTGCTGAATCATCCAGAAAATAACTTAGAAATTACTGATTTACGAAACTTCCTCAAAGGGGAATTAACCGAAGAACTGCTAGTTGAATCTACAATAAAGCAACTCATCGCCTATTGTGTTTGTTGTCATCAACCTGCGCCTAATACTACTGAATTACGCCGCTTCTTAGGTGAAAAACTACCCGATTACATGATTCCGGCGGCGTTCATCATGCTTGATGCACTTCCTGTCACCGCAAATGGGAAATTAGATAAAAAGTCTTTACCACATCCTAGTCAAGATAGACCTAATTTAGAAAAAGCTTTCGTCCCTCCTCACACTCTACATGAAAAGATATTGGCGCAAATCTGGAGCGAAGTTTTGGGGATTGAACAAGTGGGGATTCATGACAACTTCTTTGAGTTGGGAGGAGATTCTATCCGCAGTATTCAAGTTGTGGCGAAAGCGCAGGAAAGAGGTTTAAGGTTCTCTGTAGCGCAGGTTTTTCAATATCAAACTATCTATAATTTATTAACAGCAGTTTCTCTGAATCAACCTGATGCTTTATTAACAGAGAAAACCGCAGCTTTTAGCTTAATATCAGCCATTGAAAGAGATAAACTACCTAACGATATAGAAGATGCTTATCCTTTAACCAGAGTTCAGACTGGCATCATTTTTCATAGCCAGTACAACTTGGAATCCTTGATGTATCATGATATTTTTCAATATCATCTGCGGGTTAGTTTCGACTTGGATTTATTACAGATAGCGATACAACAGCTTGTGAATCGCCATCCAATTTTGCGTACCTCTTTTGATTTGATTAACTTTGATGAGCCTTTACAACTCGTGCATCGAAGTGCTTGTATACCAGTAGTTGTAGAGGATTTGCGCTCATTATTACCAGCAGCACAAACACAGGTAATTACATCTTGGATTGAAATTGAAAAACATCAGCGTTTTGACTTGTCTTGTACACCACTGATGCGCCTGTTTATTCATCGTTTGACAGATGAAACCTTCTGTCTCACTTTAAGTTGGCACAATTCGATTTTAGATGGCTGGAGTAATGCTTCTCTCTTAACAGAATTACTACAGCGTTATCATGCCCTGTTGAATGGAGAAGAAAATCAGATAGAATTACCACCAACAATTTCCTATCGGGATTTTGTCGCTGTCGAAAGTCGGATTTTACAATCTCCAGAATATCAAAACTATTGGCAGCAAAAATTACAAGGATTGGTGATTAAGCAAATCCCTCGTTGGGATAAGACTAACTCAACAAAAAACGTCCAAGTTGGTGTGTTGGATGTACCGATTTCTCCTCAAGTTTCTGATGGACTCAAGCAACTAGCGCGACTCGCCGAAGTTCCTCTAAAAAATGTCTTGTTAGCTGCACATTTAAAAGTGATGAGTTTATTAATTGGCGATGAAAATGTATTAACAGGATTAGAATCTAACAGTCGGTTAGAGGAAGCTGATGGTGAAAAAACTCTCGGAACTTTTATCAATACCATACCTCTACGGCTACAACTAAAAGCAGGAACTTGGATTGACTTAGTAAAACAAGCTTTTGCAGCCGAACAAGAGTTATTACCCTACAGACACTATCCCTATTCAGAGTTGCAAAAATTTGGCAATCGCCAGCCACTCCAACCTTTATTAGAGACGGTGTTTAATTATACACACTTTCATGTTTATCAACTTCTGCAAGATTTATCAGGGTTAGAAATTATTGGGGGTCAAGGTTTTGGTGAAAGTAACTTTACCTTAAGAGTAGAGTTTAATCGCAACCATATTACTGACCACATTCAACTTGACTTAGAGTGCAAAATGGCAGAAATCAGCAGCACTCAATTAGCCGCCATTGGTAGCTATTACAGCGAAACCTTGATAGCGATGGCCACACAGCCATTTAACCGTCATGAAGAACAATGTTTGCTAAGTACCGCACAACAGCAACAAATACTAGTAGAGTGGAATGAAACTGCGATCGCCTATCCTGAAAACTTGTGTATTCATCAACAATTTGAGGCGCAAATTGTACGTAACCCCGATGCGATCGCCCTAGTATATGAAAATGAACAACTCACCTACCAAGAACTCAACCGACGAGCTAATTTACTAGCAAATCACTTACAGCGTCTCGGAGTTTGTGCGGATACGCTAGTAGCTATTTGTGTTGAGCGTTCTTTAGATGCGATCGTGGGAATATTGGGAATCCTCAAAGCCGGAGGAGCTTATTTACCACTTGACCCCACTTATCCTTCAGAGCATCTCGCCTTTATATTAAAAGATACTCAGGTATCATTGCTATTAACTCAATCCCAATTATTGCCAAAAATACCGAATCATCAAGCACAAACTCTCTGCTTAGATTCTGAATGGGATATTATCGCCAACAATAGTGATGACAACCCCAGTTGTAGAACAACAAGAGAAAATCTCGCCTATGTAATCTACACCTCCGGTTCCACAGGTAATCCCAAGGGAGTGTTAATTACTCACCAAAACTTAGTCCACTCCACCAACGCCCGGATAGCCTACTATCAAACACCAATTAGCAGCTTTTTATTGATTCCATCCTTTGCTTTTGATAGTTCTGTTGCCGTTATTTTTTGGACATTATGCCAAGGTGGTAAATTAATTTTAATTAAAGATGGTTGGCAACGAGATATTTGGCAGTTAGCACAACTAATTGAGCAACATCAAATTACACATTGGTTGAGCGTACCTTCACTGTATAACTCCCTGTTAGCGCATATAGAAAACCAGCAATTAATATCGCTACAAACTGTAATTGTAGCCGGAGAAACTTGTAGTATTGAGTTAGTCAAAAATCATCAAAAATTACTACCAAATACATCCCTATTCAACGAATACGGCCCAACAGAAACCACCGTTTGGAGTAGTGTTTATAACTGTTCCCACCACGATTTAAACAACAATCCTATTCCTATTGGTCGTCCCATTGGCAATACCGAAATTTATATACTCAATTCTCACCTCCAACCAGTACCAATCGGAACACCTGGGGAAATCTACATCGGTGGTTTTGGTGTAAGTAAAGGATATCTCAACCGACCAGAATTAACCATTGAAAAATTCATTCCTGACCCTTTTAGTAAACAACCAAACGCACGCCTATATAAAACCGGAGATCAAGCACGTTATCTCAGTAATGGCAACATTGAGTTTCTCGGACGTATCGATCATCAAATTAAACTCAGAGGATATCGTATTGAACTAGGGGAAATTGAAGCAGTATTACAACAGCACCCCCAAGTTAAACAAGCAATAGTTATAGCAAGAAATATTGACTCAGAAAATCAGCAGTTAGTAGCTTATGTTGTCCCATCTCAACCACAACATTCTTTAACTAATGAACTACGTTCTTTCTTACAAACCAAACTACCAAATTACATGATTCCCTCAGTCATTCTGCAAATAGATACACTCCCACTAACCCCCAACGGTAAAATTGACCGCCAAAAACTACCCGCACCAGAACCCAACAACGAACTTTTAACTGAACTTCTCAAAAAACTCAATTCCCTTTCAGAAGCCGAAGTAAAAACCCTCCTTTCTCAAAAAAATCATCAACCTAATTAAATCCTCTCCGCGCCTCCGCGTCTCTGCGTGAAATACCTTAACTCTATATTCTTGACATGAACGAAGATATTTTAAATCAGATTAATCAACTTTCCCCAGAAAAACGCCAACTTCTGGAAATGTTAATGCAAGAAGAAGCGACAAAATTACAAACCAATTATGTCGCACCCCGCACAGCAGTTGAGGAAACATTAGCTAATATCTGGGCTGATGTCTTAAAACTCCAGCAAGTTGGTATTCATGACAATTTCATTGAAGTGGGTGGTGACTCCATTCAAAGTATTAAAATCGCTGCTAGAGCAATGAAATTAGGTATTAAATTCACCATCAATCAAATTTTTGACCATCCCACAATTGCCGAACTATCAACAGTAGCAGATACAAGTTTATTCAATACAAAACAACAGCCTTTGACTACTACAAAAACCAGACAATTTCCCGAAGCAGAATTGAGCCAAGGCGAACTTAATCAGATTCTCAAAAAGCATCAAAATTAAATATGGAAGCTGAAAATATTGTAGATATTTACACCCTTTCACCTACTCAGCAAGGGATACTATTTCACGTACTGTCTGCGCCTGATTCTGGTGTATATCTTAGCCAAACTACTTGTATTTTACATGGTAATCTAAATTTATTAGCCTTTGAACAGGCTTGGCAAGAAGTTGTCAATCGACATTCTGCTTTGCGGACAGGTTTTGTATGGGAAGGACTAGAAAAGCCAGTTCAAATTGTTTACCGTGAGGTAAAATTAGAGATTGCCAAATATGATTGGTGTCAACTGGATATTGCAAATCAACAAGCACGTCTACAAGATTATTGTCTAGCTGATAAAATGCGCGGCTTTGAATTAGCCAAACCGCCACTTATTCGGTTAAGTATTATTAAAATTGCAGCCCAAAGTTATCAATTAGTTTGGACTAGCCATCACTTAGTATTAGATGGCTGGTCTGGTGTAATTTTGCAAAAAGAAGTGTTTGCTTTTTATGAAGCTTTTTGTCATGGTAAACAACTTGACGTAGAAGTAAGTCCGCCTTTTCGAGACTATATTACATGGTTGAAGCAACAAGATATTTCTCAAACTGAAACTTTTTGGCGACAAACTTTACAAGGTTTTACTACCCCAACACCTTTGTATAAAAATATTAAGAATCAGATAAATCAGCCAGCATCTTATCAGCATCAAGCAATTTATTTATCTGCAAATGATACAGCATCAATAAATACTTTTGCTCGAAAATACCATTTGACTGCGAGCAATTTAGTATTAGGAGCATGGGCATTACTGCTTAGTTATTATAGCGGTAATCAAGATGTAATGATAGGAAAAGTCATGTCAGGTCGCCCAGTTAGCATGACTGGAGTTGAATCTACAGTGGGAATTTTTGTGAATACTTTACCCGCAAGAGTGCAAGTATCTCCAGAAGATTCATTATTAACTTGGCTGCACAACATTCAAAGTCAACAAATTCAATTACATGAATATGAACACACGCCACTCGTACAAATTCAAAGTTGGAGTGAGGTACCGCCAGGTGTAGCTTTATTTGACAGTCTTTTGATTTTTCAAAATACTTTTTTAGATGTTTTACAGGCAGAAATTGGTAGTCTTACAATTAGCAAAATCCATACAGAAGACTCAACTAATTATCCCCTGACTATCAATGTAATTCCAGGTGTAGAGTTATGTTTAAAAGCTGGTTATGATGTTCGTTGCTTTCATAAAAACAAAATTAATAGGATATTAGAAAATTTACGCTACTTGTTAGTAAATCTGGTGAATACACCAACTTTAAAATTAAATGATTTAATAGATAAAATTCAGGCTAATGAACAAAATCAGAAGAATCAAGAACTGCAAGAACTTCAAACAAATAATTTCCCAAAATTAGCTACTATCAAACCACAGACTTTCAGATTATCTTTTGGAAGTTTGGTAAAAATAAATTATTTGTTTCCAGATAAGCCAATACCTATAGTTATTCAACCACTGGAAGACAATCTAGATTTAGTTACATGGAGTCAGAATAATTTAGATTTTATTGAACAAAAGCTTTTAAAGCATGGAGCAATTTTATTTAGGGATTTTAAGATTAGCTCAACATCGATATTTGAAAAGTTCATGAGAGTGATTTCTCCAGAATTACTAGAATACCGTGAACGTTCAACGCCGCGAACAGATTTAGGTGGAAATATTTACACATCAACTGAATATCCTGCCCACGAACATATTGCTTTGCATAATGAGTTTTCCTACGCTTATACTTGGCCGCTAAAAATTTGTTTTTACTGTGCAGAAACAGCCGTATATGGCGGTGAAACTCCTATTGCAGATTGTCGGCAGTTTTTAGCAAAAATTAATCCGATAATTAAAGATAAATTTATCGAAAAACAAGTGATGTATGTCCGTAATTATGGCAATGGTATAGACCTTTCTTGGCAAGAAGCATTTCAGACTAATGATAAATCTGTGGTTGAAGATTATTGTCGTCAAGCCCCGATGGAATTTGAATGGCTAGATGAAAACCGCCTCAGAACTCGTCAGATACGTCCGAGTGTGGCAATACATCCAAAAACTCAAGAAATGGTGTGGTTTAATCAGGCACATTTATTCCATATTTCAAATTTAGATTTAGAGGTACGTGAAGCACTGTTAGAACTATTTAAGGAGTCAGATATTCCTCGTAATACTTATTATGGTGATGGTTCTCCTATCGAGACTTCAGTATTAGATGAAATTCGGGAAGTTTATCAGCAAGTATCTGTAAAGTTTCCTTGGCAGCAAGGAGATGTATTATTACTGGACAATATGTTAGTAGCGCATGGTCGTAATCCGTTTGTGGGTAAACGCAAAATTATGGTGGCGATGGGAGAGGCGTTTACGCAAGAACATTAATTTAGGAAATAGGGAACTGTGAATAGGAAAACTATATGAAAAAGCAAAATATAACTGGTTTTAGTAAAGTTGATGATACTGCAAATCCGCAAGATTTTGTATCTTATTTAGATGCTATCAGTAGCTTAAATTCTATTCAGGCTTACAAACAACAAACATTTACGCGCTTAGAAATACAAGCAGGCGATCGCATTCTTGATGTAGGCTGTGGAATAGGTGATGATGTGCGATCGCTTGCTTTGCAAGTGGGTAATGCTGGCGAAGTAGTCGGAATTGATCGCAGTGAGACAATGGTGAAAGAAGCCCAAAGCCGATCCGCAGACTTGGGTTTACCTGTTGCGTATTATGTAGGCGATGCGGAAAAGCTGGAGTTTCCAGATAATACATTTGATGCTTGTCGTAGCGATCGCACTTTCCAACATTTGCTAAATCCCCGCCAAGCTTTAACGGAAATAGTGCGCGTCACTCGTTGTGGTGGACGAGTTGTTGTTTCTGATCCTGATTGGGAAACTTTGGTCATTGATACAGGCGATCGCGCTTTAACTCGCAAGATATTAAACTTTCATTGTGATAGTTGCGTTAACGGCTGGATAGGACGACAATTACCTACGCTTTTTCAAGAAGTTGGGTTACATAAAATCAATGTTGATACCTATACTTTAATTTTGACTGACTGCGCCTTAGCAGATAAACATTTGGGAGTAATCAATGCGGCGATGAAAGCCCAACAAGCAGGTTTAATCTCAATCGCAGAAGCCGCTAATTGGATTACTAATTTGGAAGCAGCAAGTCAAGCTGGGCGTTTTTTTTGCGCCATTACAGGTTTTTTAGCTTTTGGATGTAAGCCTTAATAGTAATTATTAATTCGTAATTCGTAACTTTGGCGAATACTATATTTTAACTATACAAAATTAATATAGAACTCATATTTGATTTTTGAAAAAAATTAGTACGTCGTTACCTGCCTTCTTTGTTCTTGCCTATTCCCTATTGCCTGACTACACAACTATGTTCAGTAATCAAAACGGATTCCTATATGCTAAATACTATTGAAGGATTTGAACTTTCACCACAACAGAAACACCTTTGGCTATTGCAGCAAAATAATTCAGCTTACCAAGTCCAACTGGCTATTTCCATAACAGGAAACCTTGATGTTGCAATTCTCAAATCTGCTTTCGATAAATTGATTAATAAATATGAAATTCTTCGTACAAGATTTCACAAAATACCCAACTTTAAATTTCCTATTCAATGTATATGTGATAGACCCCATATATACTGGCAAGAAATTGATTTGACGAGTTTAGCCTGGGAACAGCAGCAGGATAGAATTACAGAATTATTTGAGGCAAAAAAAAACTATTATTTTAACTTGCAGTCTGAGATTGTAATGCGTTGCCATCTGCTATCTATCTCACCACAGCAGCATACATTAATTTTAACACTTCCTGCCCTTTGTGCTGATAGCAAAACTCTGAATAACTTAGTACAAGAAATTAGCAATTTTTACTCTCAAACTGCACATTATGATGTAAATGAATCACCTATACAATATGCCCAATTTTCGGCTTGGCAGAATGAAATTATAGCAGAAACAGATATAGGCAGAGAATATTGGCAAGAACATCATATTGATAAGTTTCTCAGTTTCAAACTGCCTTTAGAAAATCAAACTGCTGTTAAATCAGAGTTTCAACCACAATCTCTAGCTATCCAACTTTGTCCTGATATAGTAGCGCAAATTAAAGCTTTTGCACAAGAATGCAAAACTTCAACCTCTGAATTTTTATTAACTTGTTTTGCGATTTTACTGTCTCGTCTTACCCAACAACCAGATATTGTTATTGCAGTCCTTTTTGATGGTCGCTCCCATGAAAGTTTGCAATCTGCATTTGGTTTATTTGCGAAATATTTACCAATTCATTTTCATTTAGAAAATGATTATAACTTTTACCAAGCTTTGCAAGCGATCGCCCAATCAAGTACTGAGGTTCATGCTAGACAAGATTACTTTAGCTGGGAGCAAATATTTCCAGAATTAGAGAATATTGAGGAGTGTCCGTCATTATTTTGCTTTGAATTTGAACAGCTACAACCAGATTATCCTAATAACGGAATTTTATTGGCAATAGCTCAAAAATATGTTTGCTTTGAACCATTTAAAATTAAACTTTCTTGTCTTGAACAAGCAGATACGATTACTACAGAATTTCACTATAACTCCACCTTATTTTCAGCCGATAGCATTGCAATATTAGCAGATCAGTTTCAAACATTATTAACTAACATTATTCATCAATCAAATATAGTAATTAGTCAATTACCGCTTTTAAGCCCCATTGAAAAACAACTACTCATAAACTGGAATAATACTCAAACTGAATATTCCCAAGATAAGTGTATTCATCAGTTATTTGCAGCCCAGGTAGAACAAACACCAGACAAAATTGCAGTAGTCTTTCAAGACCAACAACTTACCTACCGAGAATTAAATTCTCAAGCGAATCAACTAGCCCATTATCTCCAAGCTTTGGGAGTAACAGCAGATGTACCTGTAGGTATTTACTTAGAACGTTCTTTAGACATGGTAGTAGGTTTATTAGCCATTCTCAAAGCTGGAGGTGCTTACGTACCATTAGATCCCACCTATCCACAAGAACGACTAGCGTTTATGTTAGCAGATACCCAAATATCAGTCCTGTTGACATATAAAAAGTTAGTTGAGGGTATTACTCAAGATGCACTGCATATCATTTGCTTAGATAAAGATAGAGAACTTATCAAATCTCAAAATTCAGAAAATCTAGCTAATCAAGTAACAGCAGATAACTTAGCATATATAATTTACACTTCTGGCTCAACTGGTAAACCTAAAGGTATCAGTTTAGCTCACCGTCCTTTAATTAATCTTCTACAATGGCATAATTCAACTTTATTAACTGGAGTTCGTACCCTTCAATTTGCTTCCCTGAGTTTTGATGCTAGTTTTCATGAAATATTTGCCACTTGGCTCAGTGGGGGAACACTATTTATTGTATCTGAAGAATTAAGAGTTGATGTTATTAAGTTAGGCAAATATATTTCTGCACATTCCATTGAAAAGGTAATTATCCCAGTTGTTGTATTACAACAATTAGCTGAGTTTGTTGGTGACTTTGGTGTTGCTCCCTTGCATATTGAAATGTTCCCACACTTGCAAGAAATTACAACCACAGGTGAGCAATTACAAATTACTAAACATATCATCAACTTCTTTAAAGCCTTAAAACATTGTTCCCTGCATAATCATTATGGCCCTTCAGAAACTCATGTAGTAACTGCCTTAAAATTAAGTTCAAATCCTGATGAATGGTCATATCATCCACCTATTGGTACTCCGATTGCAAACACGCAAATTCATATCCTAGATTCACGCCTAAATCCAGTTCCCATTGGTGTTATTGGTGAACTTTATATTGGGGGAGTTTCTTTAGCAAGAGGTTATTTGAACCGACCAGATTTGACAAATGAGAGATTTATTCCTGACCCATTTAGTAAAGAAACTGGTAGCCGTCTCTATAAAACTGGAGATTTAGCACGCTATCTATTAGATGGGAATATTGACTATCTAGGACGCATCGACCACCAAGTTAAAGTTAGAGGTTTTCGGATTGAATTGGGTGAGATTGAAGCTGTATTAAATCAGCATCCTGATGTAAATAAAGCAGTTGTTTTGGCTCAACCAGATACTACAAATCAGCAGCGTTTGATTGCTTATATTGTATCTAATCAAGCACTCCAGGAAGCAACGAATGATTTTTATAGCTTCTTACAACAAAAGCTACCGGAGTACATGATTCCATCGGCTTTTATTTTCCTAAAATCGCTACCTTTAACATCAAATGGAAAAATAGACCGCCAAGCATTACTGAATATCAATTTAGATGATTATCTCTTCAAGGCTAACTTTATAGCACCACGCACTGCGGCTGAAAAGGTGATTGCAAATATCTGGAAACAAACGCTTGGTGTTAATCAAATCGGTATCTATGATAATTTCTTTGCATTGGGTGGTCACTCGCTGTTAGCTACTCAAGTTTTCTTTAAGCTGAATAAGATTTTTCAAGTAGAATTATCGCTGTCTCAACTATTTGAAACACCGACGGTTGCAGGGTTATTAGAGGTGATTACACAGCAATTAGGTGGAGGTGATGTTGTGGAAAATATTGCTCAAATATTGCTGGAAATTCAACAGTTTTCACCGGAGGAGGTGAGGGAGATGCTTGATAAGTAATTTTATTTAAACGCAGAGGGGCGCGAAGTACACGCAGATTCACGCGGAGTTTTTGACTGAGGATTAATTTATTGAGGACATGACTATGATTTTGACACAAGCGCAGTTAAAGGAATATCAAGAGAAGGGTTTTATCTTATTACCCGATTATTTTTCTGCTTTGGAAGTGGAAAGAATGAAAACTGAACAGGCTCATCTATTGGCGGGAAATTCTGATTACACAGTTTTAGAGAATGATAAAACAACTATTCGCTCTATTCACGGTTCTCATACTAATAGTAATGTTTTTCAGAATCTCTCACAAATTTCTCGTTTGGTTGAGCCTGCAATGCAAATTTTAAATAGTCAGGTTTATGTCTATCAATTCAAAATTAATATTAAGGCAGCGTTTAGTGGTGATGTTTGGCAATGGCATCAAGATTATATTTTTTGGCGGAAAGAAGATGGAATGCCAACTAATAGAGTGACGAATGTTGTGATTTTTCTGGATGATATGAATGAATTTAACGGGCCGCTATTTTTTATTCCTGGTTCGCATCAAGAGGGAATGATTGATGTTGTTTCCCAAAATACTACAGATACTAAAGAGCAGGATAAAACTCAATGGTCTGCAAATTTTTCTAATAATTTAACTTATTCTTTAAATCGTCATACTGTTGCTAATTTAGTTAATAAATATGGAATTTCGGCTATCAAAGCATTAGCTGGTTCGGCGTTATTTTTTGATAGTAATATTGTTCATGCTTCACCTAGTAATATATCTCCTTTTTCTCGGAGTGTGGTGATTATTACTTATAACAGCGTTGAAAATATCCCTGTCAGCATTCCGAATAAAAGACCAGAGTTTATTGTCAGTCGAGATTATCAATCGATTACTCCTATATCAGATAGTGTTTTAATTACAAAATAAAATTTATAGATATTAATTTAATTATGAGTAATTTTTCTGAAAGCCTCGGCGATATTTCACCAGAACATTACGAACTTTTACAGCTTTTACTTAAGAAAAAAGGAATCGGTAAACCAGAACAGAAAACCATTCCGAAAAGAATAGAACAAAGCCATTGTCAGCTTTCTTATGCCCAGCAGAGACTATGGTTTTTGCATCAGTTAAACCCTGATATTTCTGTTTATAATATGCCTGCGGCTATAGGTATTCAGGGAAGTTTAAATATTGCGGCACTGACAAAAACATTTAATGAAATTGCGCGACGACATGAAATTTTACGCACCCGTTTTGAGACTGTCAATGGTAAACCAATTCAGATAATTGATCCAACTGTTAACATACCCTTGTCTGTGGTAAATTTACAGGATTTACCTGATGGAAAACGTCAAACTGAAGTTACTCGATTAATAAAAGTAGAAGCAGAAAAGCCCTTTGAATTGACACAAACACCACTGCTAAGAACAACTTTATTACAGTTAGATGTAACTGAATATGTACTATTATTGACCATTCATCACATTATTGCTGATGGTTGGTCAATAGATGTCTTGATTCGAGAAGTAATGGTGTTGTATGAAGCATTTTGCGGTGGTCAACCTTCTCCCCTAACCGCATTACCTATTCAGTATGCAGATTTCGCGCTTTGGCAAAGTCAATACTTGCAAGGAGAAGTTCTCGCAAATCAATTAGCATTTTGGCGAGAAAAGCTAGGAAATCACCCACCTGCACTAGAACTACCTACTGACCGTCCTCGCCCAGCAATTCAGACTTTTCGGGGTGCTACGCAATCTTTTTCCCTATCTGCTGAGGTGACGCAAGCCCTCAAGACTCTGAGTCAAACAGAGGGAACTACTTTGTTTGTTACCCTGTTGGCGGCGTTCAAAACTTTGCTTTATCGCTACACAGGACAGGAAGATATACTGCTGGGTTCTCCCATTGCTAACCGCAACCGGGCTGAAACTGAAGAGTTAATTGGCTTTTTTGTCAATACTTTGGTGCTGCGTACTAATGTATCCGGTAATCCCAGTTTTCGGGAACTAATTGCTAGGGTACATGAACAGGCATCAACAGCCTATGCACATCAGGATATTCCCTTTGAGCAGTTAGCCGCAGAACTACAGCCCCAGAGGGATTTAAGCAGAAATCCATTGATACAAGTGATGTTTGTGCTGGAAAATCGGTCTAGCTCGCTTGGGGAATTGGGTGACTTAAAGTTGAGTCTGCTAGAAATCAATACAGCGATCGCTAAGTTTGATTTAACCTTGATATTATCGGAAACCTCACAAGGTCTCAAGGGTTGGCTGGAGTACAGTACAGACCTATTTGATGCGGCGACAATTACGCAAATGGTCAGACATTTTCAAACTTTAGTCGGTGGTATTGCAGTTAACCCTGACCAGCGTCTTGCTAGTTTACCTCTCTTAAGTGCGGCTGAACAACATCAGCTTTTATATGAATGGAATCACCCAGAAATTAGCTATCCGCAGCACTATTGCATTCATCAACTATTTGAACAATCTGCACAACAGACACCAGAAGCGATCGCAGTTGTTTTTGAAGATCAACAGCTAACTTACCAAGCTCTCAATCAACAAGCAAACCAACTAGCACATTACCTGCGTTCCCTTGGTGTCAAACCAGGGGTGAAAGTGGGTATCTGTGTCGAGCGTTCCTTGTGGATGATAGTAGGTATTCTCGGTATCCTCAAAGCAGGCGCAGCTTATGTACCCCTTGACCCCAGCTATCCCCAAGAACGCCTCGCTTTTATTATCCAAGATGCTCAAGTAGAAGTCTTGCTCACCCAGCAGCAATTATTGGAATTTTTACCGCCTCATCAGGTTCCGGTAATTTCTCTGGATAGAGATTGGCAAATCATTGCTCAGGAAAATCAAGCTAATCCTGCCTGTACTGCTACCGTGGATAACTTAGCTTATATTATTTACACCTCCGGTTCTACTGGTCAACCCAAAGGTGTATTAGTCCCTCATCAAAATGTCACACGTCTATTTGAGGCTGTGCAACCTTGGTTTGAGTTTAATCAACAGGATGTGTGGACGCTATTTCATTCCATTGCTTTTGACTTCTCAGTGTGGGAACTTTGGGGGGCTTTGTTGCATGGTGGAAAGTTAGTTATAGTACCTTACTGGCTGAGTAGGTCGCCAGAAGCTTTTTATCAATTGTTGTGTCAACAAAAGGTAACGGTACTCAATCAAACTCCCTCAGCCTTCCGCCAATTAATACAAGCTGAAGAGTCTTTAAATCATCAATTAGCCTTGCGTTTGGTAATTTTTGGCGGAGAAGCCTTAGAAATCCCCAGCTTGCAACCTTGGCTTGAGCGGCATGGCGATCGCTATCCCCAGTTGGTCAATATGTATGGCATTACAGAAACAACTGTTCATGTTACCTATCGTCCCATCACAATGGCAGACTTGCAAGTTAACTCAGGGAGTGTAATTGGTCGTCCTATCCCCGACTTACAAGTGTACATATTAGACCAATATCAGCAACTCGTACCCATTGGCGTTTCTGGTGAGATGTACATTGGTGGTGGAGGTTTAGCCCCAGGTTATCTGAACCGACCGGATTTAACCACCGCAAAATTTATACCTCATCCTTTTAGCAATCAGCCAGATGCAAGGCTTTATAAGTCTGGTGATTTAGCTCGTTACTTACCCAATGGTGATATTGAATACTTGGGACGCATCGACCATCAGGTGAAGATTCGCGGCTTTCGTATTGAATTAGGGGAAATTGCAGGGATCTTAACTCAACACCCATCTGTGCAAGAAACGGTGGTACTGGCTAAGGAAACCTCATCGGGAGAAAAATATCTAGTCGCTTATGTAGTTTTCCGCCATCAGCAAACTGCGACAACTAGCCAACTGCGAAACTTCCTGAAAAAACAACTGCCTGATTATATGCTGCCATCAGTGTTTGTGGTTGTGGAAGCTTTACCTTTAACAGCCAATGGTAAACTAGACCATCAAGCATTGCCAGAACCAAGCACCAACAGACCAGAATTAGATGTTGCTTTTGTCGCTCCCCGCACTCCCGCAGAAAAGATACTCGCCGAAATTTGGTCACAAGTGCTGGGTTTTGCAGAAATCGGCATTTATGATAACTTTTTTGCTTTGGGGGGAGATTCGATTCGTAGTATTCAAGTGCGTTCTCTAGCGCAAGAACATGGGTTATATTTCTCTTTACAACAGATTTTTCAACATCAGACAATTCACGAACTGATTGCAGATGTAGTTATAGAAGAAAATCCCCAGGCTATCACACAATCAGTTGCAGCATTTAGCTTAATCAGTGAACAAGAGCGATCGCAATTACCGGAAAATATAGAAGATGCCTATCCCTTAACTATGCTTCAGATGGGGATGCTCTTTCATAATGAGTATGATACTGATACACCTATTTATCATAATGTTGCGAGTTTACACATACAAGCTCCTTTTGCACCGCAACATTTTCAGACAGCCGCCCAGCAATTGATTAATCGCCATCCGGTCTTGCGGACTTCGTTTGATTTGAGTAACTTTAGTCAACCGTTACAGTTGGTGCATAAAAATGTTACTGTCGCTTTGCAAGTAGAAGATTTATCTCACCTCTCGACTATTGAACAAGAAGAGATATTAAATGCTCAGTTAGATGTCCAAAAACGCCATAAATTTGATTGGATATCTCCACCACTATTACGCTTTCATATTTATCGCCGCAGCAGCCAAACTTTTCAATTTAACTTTAGCGAACATCATGCAATTCTCGATGGCTGGAGTGTCGCTACAATGCTGACTGAGTTATTTGAAAACTACTTTAGTTTATTGCGAGGAGAAACACCCACTATTAAATTATCGCCTGAGATAGCTTTTCGAGATTTTGTTGCCTTACAACAAACAGCCCTCCAATCACAAGCATCTCAAGACTACTGGAAGCAAAAGCTCAAGGGCTGCATGATGACTAGAATACCACGGGAGTATCAGCCTCAGTCTGCCACAACCTCAGCCATTCGTGCATTCCCCGTTCTCATTAGTGATGAAACTGCAACTGGATTGCAACAACTAGCGAAAGTAGCCAAAGTTTCCCTTAAGAGTGTATTAGTCGCTGCACATATATATGTACTTAGTCAGTTGAGTGGGCAATCAGATGTGGTGACAATTATGGCATCTCATGGCCGCCCAGAAACAACTGATAATGATTGGAGTTTAGGACTTTTTCTCACTCCCCTACCACTGCGGATGAAACTTTCCGGCGGTACTTGGATAGACTTAGTACAACAAACTTTTGCGGCTGAGAAAGAGTTATTACCCCACAGATTGTATCCATTAGCTCAGATGCAAATCGATTTGGGGAATCAGCGTCTAGCAGAAACATCGGTAAACTTCACGCGCTTTCATATCTACGAACGTTTGCAACAACTCAGTAATTTACAGATAATAGACACCCAGGGCTTTGCAATGACAGATTTTGCCCTAGTCGCTGAATTTAGTTTTGATGTTTTCGCATCTCAACTACAATTATTTTTAATGTGTAATACCTTTGAGTTTTCTAAGCAACAAATAGAGGAAATAGGTGACAAATATGCTCAAATTTTGGTTGTAATGGCGAGAGAATCAACAGCAAATTATCAATTAGTTGAAGTTGCCAATCAGACAGTTAAGGAAGATGAGAAATACCAATTATTAGCTATATCTACTGGAGAAAAAATTAATTATCCTCAATACAATTGCATTCATCAACTATTTGCTCAACAAGTAGCCAGAATACCAGACAATCTAGCCGTCGCCAGTGAACATCAAAAAGTAACATACGCACAGCTTAATAGTAGTGCTAACCAATTAGCTAATTTTTTGCAAAATTGGGGCGTAGTGACTGAAACTTTAGTGGGAATTTGCGTGGAGCGTACCCCGCAAATGTTAGTCGGTATTTTAGGTATACTCAAAGCAGGTGGAGCTTATGTCCCTCTCGATCCGAGTTATCCACAACAGCGATTAGATTTCATGTTGCAAGATGCCAAAATAGAAATCTTATTAACACAAAAACATTTACTACCAAAATTTTCTCATCACAATATAAAAATTATCTGCATAGATACCGAATGGGAGGCAATTGCACAACACAGTGATGCTCATCCTGAATGTGAAATTACATCAGATAACTTAGCATATATCATCTATACTTCTGGCTCTACAGGCCTTCCCAAAGGCGTAGAAATAACTCATAAAAATTTAATTCACTCCACCATAGCGAGGATAAATTATTATCCAGAATATGATGTAAATTTTCTCTTACTGTCCTCCTTCGCTTTCGATAGCTCAGTTGCGGGAATATTTTGGACTTTGTGTTGTGGGGGAACTCTTTATCTTCCTCAAGTCGGTGAAGAAAAAGAAGTACGAAAGTTGGTGAAGTTAATATCTCAATATCAAATTTCTCATTTGCTTTCTCTTCCTTCTCTATACGCCCTGATATTAGAACAAGCTGAAATTGCACAACTAACTTCACTACATACAGTGATTGTAGCGGGAGAGCCTTGCCCAAAAAAATTGGTTCAATATCATTTTGAATTACTGAAAAGCACATCTTTATATAATGAATATGGCCCAACAGAAGCAACAGTTTGGAGTAGCGTCTACAATTGCTCTTGTCCCGAAACAGGAATTAGTATACCTATTGGTCGTCCTATTCCTAATACACAAATTTATATCCTTAATTCTGATGGGAAACTTGTTCCTGTGGGTGTGACTGGTGAACTGTACATTGGTGGTGACGGAATCGCTAGAGGTTATCTCAGTAAACCTCAGCTAACAGCAGAAAAATTTATACCCGATTTCTTTAGCAATGAACCAAACGCACGTTTGTACAAAACAGGAGATTTAGCTCGTTATCGCCCTGATGGTAACATTGAATTTTTAGGTCGGAGCGATCGCCAAGTCAAAATTCGTGGTTTTCGCATCGAACTGGGTGAAATTGAGGCGGTACTAGAAGAACATCCAACAATTCGGGAAGTGGCGGTAGTATCTAGGGAGATACAAGGCGACTCTCGTTTAGTCGCATATATAGTACCATCATCCCAACACCTTGACTCCCATGAAACAATTCTAGAACAGCAGCATATTGCCAATTATCAAACAGTTTATGACGAAATTTATAGTCAAAATCAGAACTTTTCTCAGCTAGACTCTACAATTAGCCTGAGAGCCTGGATCAGCAGTGATACTAATCAGCCCCTACCAGAAGCAGAAGTCATTGAGTATGCAGACAGCACAGCACAACGTATCCTCTCAAATCTGCAACCCAAACGGGTATTAGAGATTGGCTGTGGTACTGGTGTGATTTTATTGCGGGTAGCTCCTCACTGCACGCATTACTGTGGTACAGATATCTCAGATGTAGCTTTGCGTTACACTCAGCAGCAATTGGCAATTCGTCAACCAGATATTTTCGCCAAAGTTTCATTTTTGCATAGAGCAGCACACAACTTTCAAGACATAGCAACTGAACAGTTTGACACTATTATTTTGAATGAAGTCGTGCAGCATTTTCCTAGCATTGAATATTTTGTTGATGTTTTACAAAGTGCTGTGAAAGTTGTCCAGCCAGGAGGATGTATTTTTCTGGGTGGTGTACGCAGTTTGCCACTTCTAGAAGCTTTTCACACTTGGGTGCAGTTAAATCGAGTTCCACCTTCATGGAGTACAGCGCAATTGTACCAACGGGTGCAAGAACAATTATCTGCTGAGAAGGAATTAGTTATCAATCCAGGCTTCTTCACTGCGCTGCAAAAATATCTGCCAGAAATTAGTTATGTACAGATTTGTCCTAAACGTGGTTCATATCACAATGAACTGACAAAATTTCACTACGATGTCATTCTTCATATCAAAGCAGAAGTAAATTTAGCTGCGGATATTTTGTGGTTAAATTGGTATGAGGAAAAACTCACGGTGACTGCTGTACGTCAGTTGTTAAAGTCCAGCGCACCAGCAACGCTAGGGCTACGAAATATACCCAATGCTCGTGTAGAAACAACTGTAAAAGCAGTAGAATTACTGAGACAAGATTCAGGAATACAAACTGTTGGTGAACTCAAACAAGCCTTGCAGTCAAATTTTTCACCATTAGGTGTTGATCCTGAAGAATTTTGGACTTTGAGCCAGGATTTACCGTATACAGTAGATATCAGTTGGGCTAACGCTGCTATTGATGGTAGTTACGATCTACTGTTTCGCCGCTACTCAGATAACTCTACAAATCTGATTCCGGAATTTGGTGCGATCGCCACTGATTTCCAACAGCCATTAGATGCCTATGCTAACAAACCCTTGCACAGCCAGAGTAAATTAACTTCAGAGTTGATTCCCCAAATAACCAGTTACCTGCGCGAAAAACTACCTGAGTACATGATTCCCGTGAATTTTGTCACTCTAGAAGCACTACCACTGACACCTAATAGCAAGGTAGACTATCAAGCATTGCCCACACCTCAGCAAATACGTTTTCGTTTCACAGAAACTTTGGTTTTTCCCCGTGATAGTTTAGAACTTCAACTCGCCCAAATTTGGGAAGACATTTTAGATATTCACCCCGTTGGTGTGACGGAAAACTTTTTTGACTTGGGAGGTCATTCGCTTTCGGCTGTACGTTTAATGGCGCAGATTCGGACTAAATTAAACCAAGACTTGCCTTTGTCTATCCTTTTTCAAGGAATCACAATTGAAAAACTAGCGAGTATTTTACGCCAGCAGTCTGATGTACAAACTCACAATCTTTTGATACCTCTTCAACCTCACGGTTCCAAAAGACCTTTCTTTTGTTTACATCCGACTGGTGGTAATGTTCTTTGCTACTACGAATTAGCCCGGCATCTGCAACCAGACCAGCCAATTTACGGATTGCAAGCATTGGGGTTAGATGGAGAACAACAGCCTTACAACCGCATCGCAGACATGGCTGCTTACTATATTCAACTCATACGTACCATTCAACCAACAGGCCCTTATCTTTTGGGAGGCTGGTCTATGGGTGGTGCGATCGCTTTTGAAATAGCACAGCAGTTACATCAACAGGGCGATCAAGTTGATTTACTAGCTTTGTTCGATAGCCTAGCACCAATTCCTCAAAACAAGCCGACAAATATTAGTGAGTATAACGATGCCAAAATGCTATCTCAACTAGCTCAAGATATGGCTAGTTTGACTGGCAGAAATTTGGCAATTTCTGAGCAACAACTTCAGCAATTAGAGCCAGATGAGCAATTGCAATATTTCTTAGAACAGGCAAAAATAGCTAATATTTTCCCCCCAGATATTGAACATCAGCAACTGAGTAATCTTCTGCAAGTTTTCAAAAGTAATATCCAAGCCATATTAAATTATGTGCCGCAAGTTTATCCAGGGCGAGTTGTTCTCTTTAGAGCCAGTGAAAACAACTTTAATCAAGCACCACAAAACCAAACCTTGGGATGGAATGAACTTTCCTCGGAATCAGTAGAGATTGTAAATGTGCCAGGAACGCACTACACAATGCTGACCAAACCTCACGTTCAAACTCTCCTAGAACATTTGAGACATTATCTCGCTCAAGATTAATCTAGGAGAATTAAATGCCGCAATATACTGTAGCCCAAAGCATGAGAGTTTTTACTTTCATTTGGCTTGGACAACTAGTCTCACTGCTGGGTTCGAGTCTCACAGGCTTTGCACTAGGAGTTTGGGTTTATCAAAGAACTGGGTCAGTTACACAGTATGCACTCATTTCTTTATTCTCACTACTACCAGGTCTTTTAATAGCACCACTAGCCGGCGTTTTAGTAGACAGATGGGATCGACGCTGGCTGATGATTTTTAGTGATGCTGGAGCAGGTTTAGGTAGTCTGATAATTGCCCTGTTGCTGTGGCTGGGTAAACTCCAAGTTTGGCAAATTTACCTTATTGTTGCCATCAGTTCAATGTTCAGTGCCTTCCAGTGGACTGCTTATGCTGCTGTAACCACATTACTCGTTCCTAAACAGCACTTAGGGCGTGCTAATGGAATGGTACAGTTTGCAGAAGCAGTATCACGGTTGATTGCACCAGCCTTAGCAGGAATACTAGTAGTCTCAATCAATCTTCAAGGTGTCATATTACTAGATAGTGTGACCTTTGTTTTTGCGATCGCCACGCAGATGTTCGTTCGATTCCCGAAAATCAAAACTACGATCGCAGATGTAGAGAAAAACAAATCCCTGCTACGGGAGGTGGTGGATGGCTGGACATACATCACTACTCGACCGGGACTACTGGCATTATTAATATTTTTTGCTATAAAAAATTTTTTGGTAGGAACTGTTAACGTACTGATTACACCCTTAGTTTTATCTTTTGCTTCCGCTACTGTCTTAGGCACCGTACTCTCAATTGGTGGCAGTGGTATGCTCCTTGGCAGTTGTGTTATGAGCTTTTGGGGTGGTTCACGGCGACGTATTCATGCTGTACTGGGCTTTACCCTGTTGGGTGGGTTATCTATTATCATGGCTGGAATCAAACCAGCAGCACCAGTTTTCTTTGCAGCTGCGTTTACCTACTTCTTCGGCTTCCCCATTGTCAACAGTTGCGATCAAGCTATTTGGCAAAGCAAAGTGGAGCTTGCTGTCCAGGGACGAGTTTTTGCTTTGCGACGTATGCTGACTTGGGGATCTCTACCGCTTGCTAGTTTTGTAGCAGGCCCCTTAGCTGATCGAGTCTTTGAACCTTTACTTGTTCCGGGAGGGTTATTAGCCGGAAACCTTGGACAGATTATTGGTGTAGGGAAAGGACACGGCATTGCCCTATTATTTATTCTTATGGGAATACTGACTATGTTGACCACAGTAGGCTTCTATTTATACCAACCTCTACGTTTATTAGAAACTCAATTACCTGATGCGATTGCTGACAATACGCCAATTTCTAAGGAAGACATAAGACAAAATTAAATTATGGACGATAAGAATTCATACAAGATCATAAATGGTTGGTACTGACATTAGAAAGACTGTTAGAAATTCACATTTCAAATAATGATGGCAGACAAGATATACACTCTCGGATTACAGATGATACCTGGTGGTTATCACAAATTACTCAATTTCCAGATGAAGTTCCTTTGGTATTAGAGAGCCGATTAAATCGGTTGCCTATAGTTGTAGTACGACAAGAGTATGAGCAGATTACAAACTTAATACTGGATCTCCAAGCAGATCAATGTAGCGATCGCTATTTTCCATACACTAGCACCGACACCCGTTTGTAAGCAGGCGTACCGGAGCGGGTTTCGGTTCTGGCTTTAAAAATGACATTCACTTCCGGATAAAACATCAACGCTGCCCCTTCTCGTACAGCACCATAAATCACTTCCACGTTCTCTAGTTTGTCGGCATCGCCCTGTACTGTGACGCGATCGTGTTCGGCTAACCCAATTTTTTCTGCATCTGTGCGATTCATCAAAATACAGCGGCGATGGGGCATTCCCCGATATTGATCATCAATTTTGTAAACCACCGTGTTGTGTTGGGAATAGCTGCGTCCAGTCATTAATGCCAGCACGAGACTATTCGCTGGGCGAAATCATCCCATGATTCAGCCATTGAGCCTATTCTTGCTTCTTTTTATGGTAAATAAGTATAAGTACTCTGAGTAATACAGACAGAAATAATGACATCTGTTTTTTTTGGATTGGCTTGGGCTGTTTACGGATTTCTTCTAGGAGGTCTGACTCCCACAATATTTTATTTCTTGCTGTATACATTTTTATCTTTTGTCAGCCCAGATTCTGGGGTATATAAATACACGAATAAATACATAGAGCCAACAAAAGTCATACAGATATGTGCATTATTAGGTGCTATCTTCGGATTTTTCTTTGGTATAACGTACTAATTAAGTATTAGAGCAGCTCAATTATGTCTAGATTTGCTGCTACTCTTTGTTTTTGTGTTTCTTGCTCTTTTTTAAGTTCTTGAATCTCTATGCACTTATGGATTGATTGGTCAGCAAACCAGACATATCTAATACTCGCACTGACCAAGTAGATGCACAATCTGCCATATTTGCGCTTTGGGTCGATTCGCTCCAAGTGTTGACCCAATTGAGTTTCCAATCTTGTAATACCTCTATTAGTTGTAACGACCTGCAATACTAATCGCTCAAACCTGCAATCAAGACATTTTCAAACCAGGATTAACTGCAACTATAATTACGCTTCAGCCAGGATTAATTGCAACTGAACCAGGATTAAATGCAACCAACCTGCAATCAGGAGTTTGAACCAGGATTATTTGCAACTATAAATACTTCCATTTTTCTTGCGTTTTTAATCCACTCAAAGCGGCAACCCAGCCGCTAGCATTTGTTCCTGTAATTCACGCGATCGCGCTGGATCGAGTTGTCCGCGAAACAGCAATTTAATTTCAGCAGGTTTAGCCAGATAATCGGAAATCGCCCTTTTAGCAAACAGTACAGTGGGATAAGTAAATTCTTGGTATGGGTCGGGGTCATTAAAAGGTGTGATGGTTGGCGTAAGTTCCTTGTACTTATCCACCAGAAATTGTAGATCCGCGTTTTTGTCTAAAGCTGTCCGTGGCAAGCCCAACTTTTTAGCTAAATCGGCAATTTTATCTGCCCGTTCTTCGGTTTTAGTTTTCTTGTGTTTGCGATAGCGATGTAGTGGGATGGGCCCATCAACTGGGTAAAATGGCCCGTAGCGGCGATCGCTAAACTCAACGTATAGCTCGTTGTCAAATAAACCCCACCAAAGGACGACGGTTTCACCAGCCAAGTCTGGCTCTACCTCGTAAGCTACGCCCTCAATTGATACTCTGGCATCTGAACCAACCTTTCTACGTTGTGGTTCGCGGGCAAAGTTACAGAATCGCTCCCAACTACACATTGAACGTAACCCAGACTTGGGTATATTTCGCAACCAATCTTCTATCCGCGAATGTGGTTCTATGCGGTGTGGTTTGTCGTTGTAATGCAACAAATATTGGCGTAACCACAAGTTAGCTTCAACGTCGCTTTCCGGTTCATGAAAGTGATACAGAGTCTCGTGGGCTTCTTTGACCGTCCGAAAAGGTCTTTCCACTTTGCCCTTGGAGCGAGCTGTTACCCTGCGACCATCCTTACCCGCAGGCATGTGCGTAACCAGCTTGATTCTCAAGCAATCCATCACATTTTGAAATACATGGCTTTTAGCAATTGGTCCGTTGTCGGTGTAAATCATTTCTGGAATCCCATGAAAGGGAAATCCGTCAGTTGTTTTCACCGTCATCGCATTAAATAAGAAACGTAATGCAGCTTCAACATCCTCCCCATAAACACAGTGATATTCCTGATAACATACGCCACTACGGTCATCAACAATGCTGTACAGCATCAGTAGTGGATTACCCTTACCCGGTTCCACCCATGATGGCTGTTTTACGTGTTTGAGATCCGATGGGCTGAGGTCGAAATGCCAACATTCGTTGCTGTATTCTGCTTGAAAACGTACCGCAGGCGGTTGCCTAGTCATACGTTCAGTGTCGTACCCCCAGGTTTTCAAATAATAATTGACAGTACATAAGAGTCAATGCGCCTTTAGGCGGTTGGACAAAACCATCAGGTGTCTCCATCCCAAATTCTTCCAACAGTTCAATTGCCCGTACTGTAGAGACATGTCGCCCTTTTTTGTTACTGGTACGGATTTTCATCGCCGCGATGACCTCGCAGTAACGTTCCATTTCTGAGAGTGAAAGCTTTCTGGGTGTCCCGCTATCTGAGCGGTTTATAGATTTTGGACGTGATGAATTACGCAACGCCCGATATAACGTATCAGTTGACACTCCATACAGTGCGGCTGTTTCTTCAATGAGAATTCGACGCTCTTGGCAACGACTAGGCAAACCGTCGAGGCGGTGGCGTAAATTGATGAGCGCCTCTGTCGGGATTTGCTTATGTACCATGTTAGGTATTTATCTCTGCAATGTAGTTGTAGAGCGTTGGTTTGGAAATTCCCATCAACTTACATATTTCAATAATGGTGTGTTGTTTTTCGGTATAAAGCTTTACTGCTAATTGACGTTTAGCTGGGTCAAGGGCTTTTGGTCTTCCTCCCCTGTGACCGCGCTTACGCGCTGCGATTAGTCCAGCAGTTGTGCGTTCGCGGATTAGGTTGCGTTCAAATTCCGCCAATGCGCCAAATAAATGGAAAATCAACCTACCACTGTTGTTTGTGGTAGTAATGGATTCTTGTAAACTAGAAAGCCCAATTCCTCGCTGGCCTAAAGTTTCCATCGTTTCAATAGGTCTTTGAGCGACCTTCCCAAGCGGTCGAGCCGCCATACCACCAAAACATCACCAGTTCGTGCTACCTCCAATGCAAGAGTTAGTCCAGGTCTTACTGCTTTTGCACCGCTTATACGGTCGGAGTAAATTTTCTCGCAACCAGCAAGCTGCAAAGCATCCATTTGCAGGTTCAGATTTTGGTCATCTGTTGAAATTCGGGCATAGCCTATCAACATACTTTGAACCTCAACAAGTACATATACTCGTTACTTAACAGCGTATGTTGCCTTTGATATAATTACCGAGTTTCGTTACTAAACTTGATTCCGTTTCTGATTTGCAATCTGGGTGGTAATAACGGTTAAAAAAACGACCGTTTTCTTTACCTTTATAGTTGCAGATAATCCTGGCTGAAATTTAAATAATGCGTGTTTGTAAATTAGGGCGTTTTTTGAGAAAACCGTCAAACTACAGTTTGACTGGACTTTCGGTTAGTTGCAAATAATCCTGGTTCAAACTCCTGATTGCAGGTTGGTTGCATTTAATCCTGGTTCAGTTGCAATTAATCCTGGCTGAAGCGTGATTATAGTTGCAGTTAATCCTGGTTTGAAAATGTCTTGATTGCAGGTTTGAGCGATTAGTATTGCAGGTCGTTACACTTAAGTGCCTTTTTTACTGGGTCTTGTTTGCAACGATTGCTGTTTCTGGTTCGTTTCCAGCGATAGTTTTTTTTTGAGCAATCTTCTCAATCGGTCGCTACTTAAATCCACTAAGCGCTCTTGTTTCAATTTCTGAGCTAATTGCACACTATTGTAAGTTCGGGGCTCTTGCTCCAAACACTCCGTCAAGTAGTCCAGGTCTCCTGCTTGCCACTTTGGTTTTGCTCCCCGTCCTGGGGCTTCCCACAGTCCCCCTAATCCTCCTTTTTCCCATCGCCGTAGGGTCGCTCTGACCGTATGAGCATGGCACTCGAACATCTTTGCAATCGCTGGTACATTCCATCCCTGAGCGTTCAGGCGCAACATATGGGCTCGGTCACGGGTTCTTTGAGGAAGGCGCTGAGCAAGTCGCAGTTCATTTAAGGTTCGGTCTTCCTCTGGGGTCAGAATAATGCGTAAAGGGGCAGGCATAACAAGCTAATTAGCAGTTTTTCTATCTTATAATTAATTCCACCCACCTACTTAAGTAAATCATAAGTACCAAATAAAATATGTACAACACCAGTAATATTGGCAAGAGATTTTATCCAATTCCTTTTTCATGCTTGGCTGTGGGTTTTTCTCATGAGGGACTGACTAGAAAGAAAATATTTTGCTCAACTGCTGAAATCTCACGAGTTCCGGTGTGCGTTTGATCAGTTGATTTCGCAACCAACACAAAATGGGATTGTTCCATTGTCCCATTTGGCCCATCCGCCTTGATTGCATCACAATCTCACTCGTGCGGGGAATTCGTCGAGATTCATAGGCTTTCAAAGCCAAGGCAATCTCAGGAACTGCTTGTAAACAGTTCTTTAAGACTACGGCATCTTCGATCGCCTGACAGACACCTTGACCCAGATTTGGTGTAGCTGGATGGGCAGCATCGCCCAACAGCACCACCCGTTTGTCACTCCATTGCTCCAAAGGATCTAGGTCGTAGATGTCATTGCGAAGAATTGCGGATTCATCGGTTGCTGCAATCACTGCTGCGATTGGTTCATGCCAATCTCTAAATCGTTCTAGAAGTTCCTGTTTACGCCCCACATCCCAATCGAGATCGCCTGCGAGTGCGTTGGCACAGGCAAACCAATATACTCGATCTTGAGTCATAGGAAACAGCCCAAATTGTGCGCCTCGTCCCAAAGATGTTAACCCAATCAGGTTTCCAAGTTTGAATTGGGTGACACCTCGCCACACGGTATATCCTGCATATTGTAATGGTGTCGCCTTAAACAATTGCGCCCGGATTACCGATTTAATTCCATCTGCACCAATTAAAATATCTCCACTGACTTCTAAGCCGCGATCAAAAATAGCACTCACCTGCTGATCATCCTGGTGATAACTTATGCAGCGAGTGCCAAAGGTAATTGCTGTGCGGTTGAGCGCCCCTAACAGCACATTAAGTAATTCTGCCCGGTGAATGGCAACACCATATACACCAAAATTTTCCTCTGGCTGATGCACTACATCAAACAACAACTCGCCACGCCAGGAACGCATGGCAATGCCAGAGAATGGCAGACTGACTGCCTGTACTGCTTCAGCCAGCCCTAATTGCTCTAGCGCACACATAGCATTAGGCCAAAGAGTCAATCCAGAGCCGATTTCGCGCATTTCGTTTGCTTGCTCATAAATTACTGGCTCGAAGCCAGCCTGAGAAAGCGCGATCGCTGCTGTTAGTCCACCAGGGCCTGCACCAATGATCATGGCTCGTTTGCTTTTTTCACCATTCACACTGCTCATATCAGCATCCTGTCGAATCACGCCATTGCACTCAGCAATTCTTCTGGCAGTAATCCCATTTGTTGCATCATGTACAGTTCATCTGTCACACCCCAATGTTCCACAATTTTCCCATCAGCCAAACGAGCAACCCCAAGTACAGTGCAGGTGACTTGTTTTTCAGTTGGCGGCGCTCCCATGTAAGTACCAGAGTGCGTACCACGCCAAGTCATACGCGTCACAACTTTGTCTCCTTCCGCCAGAATATCGTCAATTTGAAACTGCATATCGGGGAAAGCAGCCATGATCGCACCAACAATTCTTTGAGTGTCTTGGTAGCCGTGAGCATTGGTGCGTGTGTGATGAATTAAGTTAGGCGACCAGAATTCAGTTAATTCTTTCAAATCACCTCGATTCCAAGTTTCTACATAACGACGGATGATTTGTTTGTTTATCTCTGCAACGGTTTTGTTGGCTTCTTCGAGGATCATAAAGTAACCTTCTTCGGCGTAGCTAATGAAGTTTGAATTTCTCTGCACAATGAAATGATGTTTTCACTAAATTGACATCGCATCTTCTTCCAGATTGCTTTGTCTTGAAAATGGGGAACAGAGGAAGAAGGAGCTTGGTTGTAGGATTTTCCCGTGATTGCTCTGTTAATCCTTTACCCTAAGTCAACCAGAGAGAGGATGTTGCCACATACTTCATTCTTGCGGAACTGGCGACGTTGCAGTTCTACAATCATCGGCAATCCTTGCTTTGGTGCTGACAACATTAATCCACTGCGATCAATCCTGGTTTTGGCAGGTAAGGTCAAATGATATCGCTGTAAAAGCATTGATAACACTAGCTTCATCTCCAGCATGGCAGATGCAGTTCCTGGACACATCCGCGGGCCAGCAGAAAAGGGGATGTATTCGTAAGGCCCAGGATTAATGTTTTGCCAGCGTTGTGGAAGAAACTTGTTGGGCTGAGGGTAGACATCTGGGAGACGGTGAGTAATATAGTGGCTGACAATTATAGCGGCTCCTTGAGGAATTGCATACAGTCCCAGTTGACAAGGCGCAGTGCTGATCCGGCTCCACCAAAGCACCGGAGGCAACAAGCGCATACTTTCTTTAATCACCCACTCCAGTAGCTGCAATTGGCTCAACTGCTCTACTGTAGGTGCATGGCCGTGCAGCTTGCCTGCCAATTCATCTAGCAGATCAGCCATGACACCAGGATGCTGAGAAAGCAGAAACAATGTCCAGGTCAGCACTCTAGTAGTAATGTCGTGCCCAGCGACAAATAAAGCGGCAGTTTGTCCAATTAATTCGTCATCCGTTAACTGCGTGCCGTTTTCGTCATGCGCTTGCATGAGCATGGACAGCGCATCTCCTTGATCTGTTTGACTGGTTCGCTTGTGGTGGATGATTGCTTGAATTTCACGCTCCAAACGCTCAGAAGTAACTAACAGACGGTAGTAAGGTAGACCTGGAATATTAAATGGCAGTAGCAGTGCCGGGATGGAAAAAACCAGATTCATCCAGGATTCTAGCAGGTAGCCAATTTCCGCGCCTTCCTGTGCTGGATCGAGTCCTAGCCGAGTTTTGATGGCAATCTTGAGCATGAGTTGCCGCAGTTCATCGCAAAGATTGAGTGATCGCCCAATTTGCCAATTGCTCAATGTCTGCTCAACCAAAACAACAATGTCATCCCGATAGCTGGCTATTCGCTGGGGATGGAAAGCGGGCATAATTAATCGCCGTTGCTGTTCGTGCTTGACACCATTCATTTGATGTAGCCCTGCAAACAGACGTGAGAGAGGGCTATTTTCAGGAACTTTGATGGGCAAGGATTTGGCATCGCGCGCGTAAAACAGACTGGTATTACCAAGTACCAACTGGTTGTACTCAGGCGAAAAAACAAACACAATCTGAGGTGTACCTGCTGCCAGCCCAACAATTTCTCCATAACGCTGGTGTAAACTGTGCATTTGCGCGATCGGATCGCGCATGAATGGCAGCAAATTACCATATCCACCCAGCACAGGTAAAGGAGATGGGCCGGGAATCAGGCTAGTTGAGCCAGGATGAATTGCGCTCACGGAGATTTGATTAGGGTTTTACCTCATACAGGATGTTAAATGGATTTTCAATTGGTAATCGCCGAATGCTGCTAAAACCTGCCTCCGTGCAAAGTTGGCGAATTTTAGACTCTGGTAGCCCCATCGTACCCAACCCAGCACCGCCATCAGCGAGAGAAACGGGCGTGTTGTAAAGCACACTGGTACTATACAAAATCGTGCCTGCGGGGCCAAAGTTCTCTTCCAGCTTGTCCGCACAGTTCATTTCTAGTAGCAAATAAGTTCCATCAGGCCGCAGGGATTGCCGAATTGCTTGCAATCCCTGAAGTGGGTTGGCAAAATCGTGAACCGAATCAAAAGTTGTGATCAGATCATACTGATCTGGCAGCCCAGCCATGACGTTCCGTTGCTCAAACCGCACGTGATCGCTCATACCAGCAGAATTTGCATTGGCTGTTGCCACATCAATCGCCAAAGCAAAGCCATCATAGCCAACGTAACGAGAATTGGGAAACGCTTGAGCGAGTTTGATCAGCGCCCACCCCCCGCCACAGCCAATGTCTGCAACCTGAATACCGCGATCGAGTTTGGATAACACATCGGGAACCGTCGGTAGCCACTGCTGTACCAGCAAATTCTCGAACCAAGTCGCACTCATACGCTCCATGCCTTGGCGCAAATCCCGGTTGTAGGACGACTGGGGTATGCCTCCACCGTGACGAAATGCTTGGGCAACTTGATCCAGAACAGCCATAAGTCCCGGTATTTGTTGATATGCACCACCCATAAACATCATGCCTCGTTCTTGGGCTAGAACCAAGGCGTGTTCGAGAGGCAGGGCGAAACGTTGAGTCGATGGGTCATATTCCAAATAGCCAGCACAGGCAAGCGCACTCAGCCACTCGCGCGCATAACGTTCATTAATTCCCGCCCGACCAGCAAACTCGGCACAAGTCACAGGCCCATACGCTGCTAAAGCTTTGAATAGACCTAAGCGATCTCCCAGGCTACACAGAATGCTCACCAATGTACCACTCAGGTCTGCCATGACTCGATTCATGAATGCTGAAGCCTTTGCCATATCCATGTTGAATTGGGGGGCTTGAGCAACCGATGCGGACGGCTCAAAGATTGTAGTCAAAGTAATTTCTCCCTGTGTAAGTGATTGTTGCAGAAAATCTGTAGTTGAATACTTCAGATCAACTGCTTCCACTACAGCAGGACACACCAGGCTGATCTGGAATGCCATCCATATCGCTATCTAGTTCACCTTCCGTTGTGGAGTAAACATTGCGTGAATTCAGGTCTATGTAACCATCCTCATCCCAATCGTTCAGCTTGCCTTTGAACGTGCCAGAGATAAACACATTGGTGAGTGGACCTGTAACAGGATCGTGTAATGTTGAGAGAATGCCATTTCCCGGTCGGAGAATGTCTTCTAACGATTTGCCCGCCAACTGTTGCAGATTGGTGTAACCCCAACCTTGGAAGCGTCCGCGCACATAGCGAATCGCGTCTGCACCCCGAATCTGGAAGCGGTTGTCTAAATACCAGCAGCCTTGTCGTGCAAACCCAATCAGAGCATCCCGTACACCCTGGGATGCATCATCTGCCCGACCAGACAGGTAAAAGGGTCGCTGCACTTGCGACTCAAAGTAGAAATTGCCCCGATCAGGACGGGTTCTTTCTGTAAAGCCCCGGAATAGGTAGTTATCGATGTGTAAACTGCCATCGGCGTGTAGTCCAGAAATAGCCTTAGCAATGACTAACTGTCGTTCACGGGTTTCGACATTTGGACAAGCATGAGCCTGTCCGTAGACCCTTGCCAGACCTTGGGGTGCCAGGGACAACTTGCCCCACCGTTGATTTGTGGCATCCAGTCGAATATACAAATCGCAGTGAATCAATAGGAAAATCGTTTCATCAAAGGTTCGTGCGGGCGTGTAGCGACAGTGGCGATTGTCGAAGGCTGGATCGCCAGTTTGCAATTCTGAGATAAACAATTTTGCCCATTCTGCAATTTCTGGATCGGCATCCTGAGAGAACTTTTGCAGTGCTTGAATCGATTGAATACCACCTAGTTTTTCAATTGCCCAAAGTGCATCCCAGCGCACCTCACGATCAGCATCGTGTTCAACTACCTGACAGAGTAATTCAATTGCATCAGTTTCATTGCGATCGACATACTCATACAATGCCTGTTCTCGCATCACAGGATCGGGATGGCTAAGTGCTTGTCGTTGCAACTCCTGATTAGGACGTGAGTCAAGCCGCATGGCTATGCGATCGAGGGCATAGCCAAAATCACTTGCCCAAGCTGCTGGATCACCAACGATGTAGCGAGGTTCTGTATAGTTGAGTGTTGATTGGTAAGCAACTTCAAGAACTTTGCGCTGTTCAGGAGTATGAAGCACAACCGGAACATCATTTAGCCCATTTCCAGGTTGCTTCTTTTCTGTTGGTGGAGATGCTTGCTGTAGATTTGATTTATTACAAAGGTCAATTGCCATTGGTTGCTTTTCTCCTATTGAAGTGAGTTACATATCCTACTTCCGCCCTGACCATGAGACTACTTGTATTAGTGGCATCACAAGTGGATAGATTTTGGAAATGCACTGTTCTTGAGGTACGACTGAGCAGGAAAACAATTACCAGTTTGCAATCCCATCATTGGTTTTCACGCTTATGATATTACTAACAGGTAGAGTAGCTGCTTCTTTGAAATTGCTTATTCTGCTTGGCTCGAAGTTTTTTAGGCAACGTTCCCGATTGACTTGCCCCATACTGAGCAAGCAAGAACGGTAAGGCTAGTAAAAGAGGTGGATGAGTGAGTTGGGCGGAATGCAGGGTGATATCTGCATTACCACTCACCTGACCGCCACGCACAAGAATGGGACTCGCCATTCCCTGTAGTATTGCATTGTTCAACCAAGCAGTAATTGGATTCTCTGACCTGGGAAAAGCCGCAGCGAATGGATAATAAAACCCATCGGGTAAAGAAACCTGGAAATGGCCAGGTGCGGTTAAAAGGGTACAAGCGATCGGTTGCCCTTGAGGAATTGGTGTTGAAAAAAAACCAATGGCGATCAGTCCTACGTGGTCATCTGGAGCCTTAACTTGGCCAGTCAATCCCAAGGTTGAGGGAACAATGGGGTTGATTTGACAGGCATCTTCAGACAAGTTGTGAACGTAGGGTATGAGTTCTACTGACAACTTCCGTAGCTGACCGGGTGATAAACCCACCAGTTGGGTAAAACGAGTGATAAAAGTACCCAAACTGTTATAGCCCACCTCGTAACAGATTTCAGTCACACTCAGTTGAGTAGTCAGGAGGAGTCTTTTAGCAGCTTCCAGGCGCAGTGTATAGAGAAATTGGGAAGGTGGGATGCCTGTAACCTGACGAAATATACGATTGAAATGATAAGGACTAAGGGCGGCAATTTCTGCCATGTCCTGTAGGGAAAGTGTTTCATCTAATCGTTTATGCATGGCTAGGATGACTCGTTCAGTTGCCTGACATCGTAACAATGCGGTACTTTCTCGGCAGTTGGTAGCAGATGACAAATGCTCCACTAGCATATGAATCTCCCTATACTTGCAACGACATTTGAAATTTTTGCGATCGCTGTTTACTCAATTAAGTACCTTGGTTTCAACATAAGGCTGCAAAGCTTCCCTTAGTGCAGCTGGCACAGCTGTTGGCAGCATTCGCTCTCCTTCTCGTTTCATGCAGGCTACTTGTTGCTCACCACGAGCGATCAATTCTTCGTGACTACTCGTAAGCCTCCAGTATTCAAAGAGCATAGTAACTCGATTTTGGGTAAGTTCCTTCAGGCGCATACGAATGGCGATGGTATCGAAGGCAGAAAGTTCGGCAAAATACTCACAAGACACTTGAACAGTTGCTAAGGCAAGACCTTGAGATAACTCTTTCAAAACTGTAGGGGCATGATCTCTCAGAAACATCTCACGACAACGCCCTTGCCATTTCAGGTGATTTACGTAGTACACATTACCGACGAGGTTAGTTTCTTCAAAGCTGACAATGTGCAGATATTCATATGCTTTCATCGCTTTCCTTTAAGATTAAGTTTTTTGTACCCTATGTTGGCGATTAACCGACTTCAACATCACCATCTGGCGGAAAACGATGGTAGCGTAGGGCGATCAGCATCGGTATCAGCACGATCAGGTTGTAGAAAAGATGCAGTTCGATTCTAGGTAGCCAAGGTTGTCCAGTAAAAGGGCGATCGCTAAAGTATTGGGAGATGATCTGTGCAATACTAACTGGCACAGCAAATTCATATAGGTTGTTGTGGATTAGTGACTGACCTAGTAATAAGGCGTGTTCAATGTGATGCCAGAATTGGATGATAAAGGCAACGTTCCACCAGAAAAGTGCCTGTCTAATGGTGATGGCTGGACGCAACAATACCAAACCCAGGAGCATAAACAGAGCATGACCGTAGTGCAACCACTCCGATTGCACTAACCAGGGATAGAATAGTCCTAATGCGCCTAGACATTGGGGCCTGGGCCAGTGCAGTACCCAAAGCTGAAATCCCTGCAACAAGTGTTCAAGCAAATGAGCAAGGATAACAAGCATAAAAATCTGCATAGCTCGTCGATGCCAACGTCCGTTTAGGGTATGGATCAGAGATTGAAAAATTGCTGATGTGGAGTTTCTGGGCAAACTTCTGGTATTTGTCATGGCAAGTATCCTTTGTTAGGTTTAGCTGCGAATTATTTCGGACTTATGCAAGAACTCTCAGAAAGGAATGGCACTAAGATAACGGCAAACCCATTACCTATAAGGCTTTTGGGTGTGGGGTGTCGGGTGTCGGGTGTAGTGAGTTGAAGATTTATTTATGTTGGCACTGATTTCTAGAAACTCTTTATTCTTCCCTACACCCTGCACCCTACCCCCAACACCCAGTCCAGGCAAGGATTTCACTTTTTCTTAGTGCCATTCCTCTCAGAAAGTCTTATTACTTCGTGTCCTTTGCGTTCTATGTGGTTCGATAAAGAAAAAACGAACCACATAGACGCGATCACGGCTTAAGGCAGGGTAGGACACAAAGAACTCAAAGAAAGAAAGAAAAAAAGAGAATACGATTTTGTTCAGTGCAAGTTTACAGAGAATTGGTATAAGTCCTGTTATTGTTTGTTGAGAAGTACGGCAAAAACTAGTTTGTGGGCAGAGGTCTGCACGGATATGCCAAAGGTAAAAATCTGCAAGTTTCCTGATTCCAGCAAAACTTGATCGTTACCAAGCCTTGAATTAACGAGTATGAGGGGGGCAGTTGAGATCGCACCAGCTTTCTTGAGACATTCAATTGCCGTCCAAATCCGAGTAGCACCAGTATTCTGGTCTTCTCCCCACTCCTGATGAATGATTTGTGCTAGTTTGAATCTCTCTGTGCCCAGCAGGTCTTGCCAGACGGAGACAGGACGAGGAACTACGGGTTCAACATCACAGCCAATTGCACCTTGTCCAGCGACGGCTATGGTTAAAGCTTCGGTATGGGACACAGAGACTTGCTGACCACCTAATACTTCTGGCTTGCCGTCCGATCGCCGCCAGATTGGTAATTTTGAGCCAATAGCTTGTTGAATGGCGCGATCGCTGCGTACTCGTCTTTCTACAGCAGGATCGCAATCAACTATAACGGTGATATCAGCTAGCGGAACCAGTTGCTGAATTCGCCGTTCCAGATAGGGGCCTAGCAGTGATTCGACCCAAGGATTTTCTAATTCTGTTGAGTGAATCACTTTGATCTGTAATCCCTGCCAGCGTTCTAGAATTTGACCTGAGCGATCGAAAATTTCTAGGTCGTAAATGAAAGTGTCCCCGTCATGCGATCGCTCTTTGGCATAGACAAATTGTGGCTCTGTACTGGGTAGACTACTCAATTCCAATCGCTCGACTGCGATCGGCAAAAGCGTTGCCTGGGGAATGCAGGCTTGCAAAGCATGAACGGCTGCATCTCGTGCAGCGGGATCGCCCAAAACTAAATGTGCAGGCAAATAAGAGCTAAACCAATGACTGCCTTGATCTGGTGCAATTTCAGCCAGACACTCTTTCGCTCTCAGTTGCCGATAACGAGACAATCGCTGAAATCGCCCTTGATGGAAGAGGAGGCGACCATAAAGATCCCGGTTTGGATTCAGCGTCACAAAGTCGGCGACAGATGCCCATTTCGGCGCATGGGTGGATAGTTGACCAATCTCTGATTCCTGTTTACCCATCCAACAGGTGGCTCGGAAGTGATCGACTCCAAATGCAGTCTGCTCACTTCTGAGTGCTACTTCTATGTGTCCCGGCTTATACATTAAAGCAACAATCCGAATTTTCAAAGGTGTGGATTCGCTAACAACAACGGGGCGATCAAACTTTACCTGCTCAAACATCGGTGGTTGCTCTGTTCTTGCCAATGCCATAGCTACCTGTGCCATTGCCTCTAGTCCCAAGACGGCGGGAAACACTCGTTCACCCTGAAACTGATGATCATTCAGATAAAGGTCGGTTGCTGTGGATAGGGTGGCATCAGCTACAAGTTCTACACCAGGATAATAGATTTGTGGCTGTTCTAGAAAACGCCGTAATGGCAGGTCTGGTTGCTCTAGCTGAAGTGTCGGGAGTCCACCGCAACGCCCAGTCACGATCGTTGAATTGCTAGAGAATGGCTGAGTCAGTAGGTGATATAGCATGGCAATGCCTCGATCTGTCGAGATCGGCGTAATTCCCTGCCGCAAGAGAGTATTTATACTGCCCAAACGCGAACCCATTCCCACCTCAGACCAGATTGACCACTCGATAGTCAGGCAGCCACAATCAGGATGATCTGCCTGCCAGCGTTCAACTAGACGTACTAGCCATTCATTTGCTAGGGCATAGTCCGCTTCACCGGGTAAGCCTGTGCGGGCAATAATTGAACCGAAGGCTATCAACAGTCGCAAATGGTCTGGATTGACTGCGGCCAGCACATTCTCCAAACCCTGAACCTTGGGAGCAAGGGTTTGGAGAAAATCGGGTTGATCCAAGTTACTCAACCGTTGCGGCACATTGCGGGCAGCACCGTGTAAAATCGCGGAGATGGAACCGAATGCTGCTTCTGCTGTTTGAATGGCTGATCGAACTGCAACTGCATCAGTAATATCGGTGGCAATGTAGCGAAATTCAATGCCCGCCGCCGTCATACGGTCGAGATTGGTCAAAAGTTCAGGATCTTGATCTGGCTGCGATCGCCCCAACAACACCAAACGCACTCCCGTATCTTTGGCTAAGGAAAAGGCACATTCGGCGGTAATTCCTTTACCACCACCCGTAACTAGCAACACATCATCTGATTTCAGGGGAAGTTCAGTAGATGTTTCTAACTGGGGTAAAACTTTGAGCATTAGCTCGTGTCTTCTTCCCAAATCATCATAATGCGCCTCAGAATAAGCGATCGCTGCTTTTGCTTCTGCCAGTACCCATTTTGCCGCCTGGGGATGATTTATCGGCACGTTGACCACACACGTAGTCAGATTCGATGCCTCTAAATGAAGTGTGCGGGCAAAGCCTCCGCCACTGTTGTCATGCTGCACAAGCACAAACTGTGTAGGGGTTTTTGCTAATACAATCCGAGCGCCTGTCAGCAAAAGATGGATGTGAGAAACATCCGGCTGTGGTGGCAAACACACAACCACACCATTACCTTCACATAGATTGAATGCTTCCTGTAAGGAATTTGCCAAAGGATGCTCTGGTGGTGCAATAATTTGCCAGGTTCCAACTGCATTTGGTGAGAAGTGACGATGGGGTAGGGTACGCTCGACTAGCTCAACAGTAAAAGGGCGTATCCAAGCATCAATCCCGGATGGCGGGTATTTGTCGTTATCAGTCGATACCGATTTTCCGGTTTGAGCCAGTTCTGCCAATGCTTGGACAATTTCACTTACTGTTGCATCTGCGTAGTTTGTGAGGGCAACGGGTGGTGACAAGCCAAGACACCGCGCGGCTTGAGCGACTAGCTGCCCCACTGTAATCGAATTCAAATGTAGGTCACTCAAGAGGCGACTATCGTTGTTCACGGCACATAGAGGCAGTTCAGCGCGTTCAGCTACAAGTTGGCGGACTAGATCGCAGGCAGAAAGTTCTGAGTTGGTGGAGATGCGATCTGTAGCTTCTATTGGTTCAGGATGACTTGCCTCGTTTTCCGTGCTTATATGCTCTGTTACGGATTCAGGTAGCGGTGCTAACTCACAGGGATTGGCAAAAAACTTCGGTTGCCAATCCAGAGAAAGCGATCGCGTAAATCGATCCGCAAATAGCGCTTTGTGGTGAATTGGTGTTCCTAGAACAAAGGCAGCTGCAACGGCTTGCAATAAGCCTTTGAGTGAATTACTACTGACATCGAGGGGTATAACTAGAGTGTCAACCAATTCACTCACCAGTCCACTCAAGACTCGACCCGGTCCAACTTCGAGCCAGAGATCGACATCTGCCACAGCGTTGCTAACTGCCTCCATAAACCGGACAGGAGAAGTGACCTGGCGGTAGAGGAGTTCTCGCAGATCTGCATCATATGCAAGCGGCGAACCCGTTACCGTTGAAACTACCAACCGTTGTAACGAGTGAATTTCCTCATCTACTAAATGATTTGCTAAAGGTTGGGCAGCTGCCGCTACTAGGGGAGAGTGGAATGCATGGGAAACGGGCAGTTGAACTACTTTCAGTCCCAAGGCTTGAGCTTTAGCGACAATCGCTGCTACTGCCGTCGCTTCTCCAGAAATAACTGTCTGACGCGGCGAGTTAAACCCTGCGATCGCGGTCGGATGGGTGATGGTATTGGTTGCATAAGCTTTACTATGCCAATTAGCTGGGCCAGTATCCAGGATTAACTCCTCAACTAGAGGTGGTGCTGCCTGGATACTTGCCATTGCGCCCGTTGAACTACCTAAAGTTGCCATCGCCCGTCCGCGTACTGTGGCAATCCGCAGTAGCGTTGCTTGATCAAACGCGCCAGCCCAGTGCAGCGCCGTTAGTTCGCCCAGGCTGTGTCCGATCGCCATGTTCGCCTTCACTCCCAGCGTCTCTAGGATGGGCAGCGCAGCCATTGAAGCAGTAACGATCGCAGGTTGTGCGACAAGTGTAGAAAGGTTACAGCTGTCTTGCGGCAAATTTGCTTGTTCGTAGAGCGATCGCACCGATGCAAACCGACGCTCCCAAGCTCCCCCATTCAGGTAGATCGGTGAGCCTTGTCCGGGGAAGAGAAAGCCGATACTGGGTTTGTGCGTTCCTATACCTAAAAATATCCCGGCATCAGCATCTAACCGAGTGGTTACACCGTTGTCTAGCCAGGAATGCAAGGTTTTTAAACTAGCTTCTAGCTGCAAAGCATTTATAGCTAAAATTGCCGCACGATAGCGTGAATTACCTAAGTTATGGGCGAGTTGCGCGGCCAGATCCGTGAGTTCGGAGCGAGAAAGTTTGGCAGCAAAGCTGAGTAAGCGTTCTACTTGCTGCTGCAACTGGGTAGTATCCTCTGCACCAAGTAACAACAACTCTGCATCTTGGGCAGATGATAACAAAACGCGCTCTTGAGGGCTGAGGTTTTGTCGGCGATCGCTTGCCACACCTTCCAAAACAATATGGGTGTTAATTCCGCCAAAGCCCATTGCACTCACACCCGCCCGAAGTGGGGCATCCAATGACCACAGTTCGCCAGTTGTTAACCGTCGTAAAGCAGGATGCTCGCCTGTGAGTTCCGGATGGGGCTGCTCACAACCTGTGGTAGGTGGCAACACCTGGTTATGAATTGCCAAGGTAGCTTTGATCAGTCCGGCAATCCCTGCTGCTGCCTTGGTATGACCGATATTGGCCTTGATCGAGCCGATCGCCGCAGGTGGAGTATGCTCACCAACTTCCCGACGGGCACGGGAGAGGACTTGCAGTTCGGTGGCATCTCCCACTGTCGTTCCTGTACCATGTCCCTCAAAATAAGCAACTGTGTCAATCCCAAACCCAGCACGGGTATAAGCGCGCTGTACTGCTAAAAGCTGACCCTCGACTTCGGGGCGAGTCATTCCCCCGTTGCCATCCGATGAAATACCCCAACCACGAATCAGCGAGTAGATGCGGCGATGTTGGTCCACTGCGTCTTGATCGCGCATGAGTACGGCAAAACCACAGCCTTCGCCAGGAATGAAACCAGCAGAACGGGCATCGTAGACGCGCATTTCCTCCGTTGCCAGAGCGCCCGCTTTCGCAAACCCGATGATCTCAAATGGGTCGATACTCACATCCACTCCACCTACCAGCGCCACGTCTAAATCGCCATTTACCAGGGCTGAGCAGGCAGTAGCAACGGCGAGCAGTGAAGCACTACAAGCTCCATCCACCGTATAGCCGCCGCCTTTGAGGTCGTAGTAATTGCAGATCCGCCCGGCAATGGTGTTCGATAGATTACCTGCCAGGGTTTCTTCACCCACTGGCGGGAAGGGGGCTTTGTACTGCGTTTCCAGGGCTTGCAAAAATTCCTGGCGCTGCTGATGTGGCCAGTTCTGATTAACCAAGGCAGCTTCCACCACACGATGTACATAGGGCCAGCGCAGACGCAACAAATTGGTGCGGGAAAATTCACCTGTGAGCGTGTTTCCCAGTACTACTCCGGTGGTTTGACGCGGTAAACCTTGACCTTGGGGAAATCCAGCATCAGCGAGTGCTTGAGTTGCTACATCCAATGCTAGCCAGTGGACTAAATCAGCACAACGGTAGGTGCTGCCTGCCACCCGAAAACCCACCCGATCAAATTCATAGCCTTCTATCAGGGCGGCTTGGGTAGCGTAGGTAGCATCTGGCGTGTTGTGATCGCTAGAGAAATAATCTTCCAAGCGTAAGCGATCGGAGGGTATGCGTCGGAAGGCGCGACGCCCAGCCAAGACATTTTCCCATAGCTCTGCCGGAGAACGAGCATCGGGGTACTGACAAGCCATGCCAACAATAGTAATTGCGGGTTTCATATTCAAAGTTCTCCTACGGATGCGGGTGTCGGCAGTAGAATAGCCTGCACTGGAGTAGCCAACGCTTGCAGGTAAAGACCAAGCCCCCGGAGAGTACAGACAATGGTGAGAGCGAAGAACAATCCAAAGACGATGTGAGTGATCATCAGCAACCCATACACAACCGCAACAGCTAAGCCAAATAAGATTTGACTGTGTAATTGGCTGGGTGTTGTACCAGGGTCTGTAACCATGTAAAAGGTGAAGAGAATAAATGCTACGCCTGTCATCGGTAGTAAGGCCGCAGTCAGGGGCGTAGCGAAGAGGATGCTGCGGAACGCTGCTTGGAGAATAAAGGCACTCAACCAGGCAGCAATTAGGGGTAAGCGATGGGTGAAGCGAGCATTGAGAAAGGTACCAGAAACAACGATGATTCCCGGTAAGAGCCAATCCCCAATTCCATCAAGGTTCTCCGTGAATTGATAGGGAGGAGCAATGCTCACCCAGGGAAAGAGCAACAGCGTCACACTAATACCAAAGTTGGAGGGATTGAAGAAATGGCGGTAACTTTTGCCGACAGGAGTGCGGAAGATGGCTTTTGAGCCAATGGCTACGGCAACTGCAAAAGCGATCGGCAGCAACCGTTCGTTAGCGTACAGTAGCATCACAACTGCTAGCCCAGTAATGTGAGCAGGGAGCAGAAAATCAACGAATTTGCCTAGCCCACCCTGGGCGAACTGGGGCTGGCGTTGCTTTACAGAAGCGTCTATCAACTCCAGCAGTATCTCCATACTGTAAGCCGTGCCCAATGCCACAAGCGGCTGTACCCAGGATTGCTCAAAACCTAGAACAGTGTGCCCCAGAATGTTGAGGATCGTAATCGCGGTCGCAAAGCGTCGCAATCCTGCTAATCGGTTGGTTTGATTCCAGCTATCCGTCGTCACCATTAAATCTCCTTTTCTGCTAATCCACTCAGCAGGACTGTGTGCCAACCAGGTTGCAGGTGCAATGTCTGTTCGCACACCTGTCCACGCAAATTGCGCCAGCGTAAATCAACTCGCACTGGTGTATCCAAAGACGAGCGATCGAGTCCAAAGTGCAAGTCTGTACTGCGTACTCCTGAATGCCCGTTGCCACCATCTACCTGAGCGACGAGTTGTCGTCCATCTGGGAGATATACGGTTGCTGTAGCACCAATTGCAGGCTGTGCAAAAGTTTTTGCTCCTGGATGCCCTGGATAAGTAGTGGTGCTGGCAGATGAATCCAGTACCCGGAGAAGATGCAGTCCTAAAAATGCTTTCGTTTGCGAGCTTTGATTCTGGTAAAAGTAAGAAGGTTCCCACTGGTTGGCTACAGCAAAATCTAAGTCACCATCTCCATCAACATCAGCAGTGGCAATTCCCCGACTGACCGAAGTTTCATCTAGTCCTAGTTCCTTTGCCAAATCGTAATAGCGACCATTTTTGGCACGTACAAAGAACGGATTATGCTGATGACCGCTTAAATCGTCACCCGGTTGCAATCTGGCCCAACTGCGCGAATCACTCAGGAGTTGATCGTTACCCATTGCTAGTTCGTGCAACTCAGGCCAACGGTTGACATTCCCTTTAGCAAAACCCGTTGCTTGCAGTGCTTCTAAGGTTCCATCGTTGTCAAAGTCACCAAATTTGGCTTCCCACGCCCAGCCACTGCGCGACAATCCTAATTGCTCGCTGCGGTCAATGTAGGGCGCGACACCTTGCTGTATTCTCTTGCCGGTGTTGAGAAACAGAAAGTGGCTTTCTTCCAAGGCATATTCCGCAGCAATGTTGCTGACATAAATATCTAATAAACCATCACTGTTGATATCTCCAAAATCTACCCCCATTCCTTTAAAGCTGTCGTGACCTAAAACTTTGGAGTTGGCAGTGGTTAGATTTTTCTTGCCTGACAAGATGGCGAAGTGCAGTTCCCCTGGTTGAGAGCGATTGTGTAGCAGGCGATCGGGGCCAAAATCATTAGCAAAATAGATTTCAGGTAAAAGATCGCCATCGAGATCTGCTGCTCCCACAGCCAGCGTCCAACTATTGGCTACAGTCTCGTCCAGAACTCCCTCGATTTCTTGAAACTGCACTGTTGGCTCTACCCCTGCTGTTGCTCCTGTCCATAACAGCAAATGCTTGCGTCCGCCATTCCTCGCTCGCGACATCGAATGCTGCATATGTTCGCGTCCGGTGGCTTTCGCGTCCAGAATTCGCGCTCCATCTGGGTGGTAGTTGCCGACGATTAAATCGGTATGTCCATCCCCGTCTAAATCAGCCAGGGTGGCAGCATTGGTATACCAACGTTCACTCTTGGGTACAATCTCGCGTTGTACGTAGTTACTATTAGTTAGGGCCAGTTTGTCTGTTTCTCTTCGCAGGTAGGCGATCGGGGTTCTGCCCCAGTAATAAACCAGCAGATCCAGCCAACCATCTTCATTTAGATCCTCGATTAAGCACCCCATTGGAGCCATGACGCTTGATTCGTAGGAGAGTAAACCAGGAGTCAAGGCAAATGGTTGATAACGGTTGGGTGTTCCAGGTACGGGAGCGATGATCGCTCGATCTACTCTGGGATCGACGTAGCAAACATCATTTGCCAACCCGTCTTTATCCAAGTCGTTGAGGGCAACGGCTGCACCAACTGAAGAAGTCCAGGCGGCGTGGCGTTCTAAACTAGGATGCACTGCCCGCACAAATTGCAATGATTGTCCTGTTAATTCTGGTAATGGTAAACGAGTGAAGCGAAATCGACTGGCGATCGCCCCTCGTTCTGGAGCAGATAAATCTGGCAGTTGAGCAAAATAGAATAACGTCACAATCAGCGCGATCGCTACCAAACGCCTTGTATGATGCCAAACAAAGCTTTTTATAAAACTCATACAGCTTCACCAAAGAGTGACTGTAAATAAAATCTCTTTTACTTGGTCGGGTGTGTTGTCGCCAAGCGCAACGCACTATCCTAGATCTAGTTACTTTTTCCTCCCCACACCCATATTTCTTTAGAAATTAGGGAAATCAGATATATAGTGCTATCTGCATGAATTCATATATGGCTGGACTTGTTTGATGGCAAACTGTGCTTGAATCCTTCGCCGCCAGATTTCATACGCTGGCTCTGTTCCTATGGGGAGTTGTTCTAGGGCAATGTCAGCTATCTTAGCGGCGGCGTTAGCAGAACAATCACACAGAACTTCACAGGCGATTTCTGTGTATTCTGATGAATTACCAGCGTTTTGACGGGCTTTCGCGGCAAAAACAGCCCCCTGCGCTATGCAAGGCAGATAAATCCCTGCTGATTGCCTTAATGCTTCGATTCCTGCGCGCTCTACACCCCCAGCATAAGCACAAGCAAGCCCGACACCACTCCAAAGGTCGGCCTGTCGTGCTGTAGGGAATTGCGAGATTGTGACAGGAATTCGCGCAACATCCCCACCATCGATAAACCACAAACTCCGCCCTAGACCTTGATCGAAAACTCTACAGGCATAACCAGACAACCGATTTGGCACTATTTGTTCTGCCACAGCCCATTGCCAGTGAAAATAGCCTTCATGGAAGCCGTATCCATCGACTGTTAGCCACCCTAATAACGGATCTAAACGCTGTAGAAATGGTTTAACCCGTTGGTGCAGTCGAGCCAGAACCCAACCAACTCCTACATGCACCATGTATACGTGTGCGGCTCCAGGTCCTGCTAGAAAATTATGCAGGCGATTCCGCCTCCAAGGGATTAGGGCATCTTGGAGAGCCAGCCCCATTGCGGCTCCTTCAAAGGCAAACCCACGTAATTCAAGTTCAACTTGGTTGAGCTGATGCGCTAATACCTCTGAACGGTCATATCTAAGTGCCGTATGATAGCCAAACAAAAATATTTCCCCAATCTGCTCTAATCGCTGTTGCGATCGCGCATCTCCCTGATGAAAACATCTCTGGGCAAAGGTTGTTTCTTTTAATGAAATACCGAAGATCTGTTGGCGTAGCCCGGCTAAACAAGGAGTCATATTAAAACCTTTTATATAAAGAGTGATTGACCAAAGTTTGCCAAAACCCCAAAAGCTCCCTTCTAGGTTTGATGTCTAAAAGCTGGGCAAGGTTGTGTCCATATTTGAAATTGCAAAAAGATTTACAGCAGAACTGTCTTATTGCTGAAAAAGAACTATACAAGCGCTAAAAAATAGTCGGCAAAGAAGGCAAGATAAAGACAAATTAAATTACCTTATCCTATAAGTTTGCTCTATAGCAAAATTCAAAATCTAACACCCAAAGTTATAGTTTTTTGTTCAGCTAAATACACAAAGTAAACTAAAACAGCAAAAATGAAGAAGTTCTGTCCTTCTAAAAATGGAAAAATAAACTTTGACGAGAGAGGATACTCAAAGAGTAATTTATAAAATAAGGTTAAAGTACTACTTTAACCTCTTTCAAGCGAAGTTTACAAGTTTTAATAAACAAAAAATTGTATAAAGATTATATAGGTGTTTAGATTGAGCTAAATCAAACCATATAACTATCTGACTTTAATAGATAAATATTATAAATATCGTTAATTATAATCACAAAAAAGTTAATAATAATACATAAAATACGAGGCTTAGATTTGAGTCGAAAAGAAAATAAAACTGGCAATAAAGAGGCGCGTCGTCCAACTTTTTACATGAAAGAGGAGTTACTTAACAAAGTAGCAGATCAGGCAAGAGAAGAGGGAAATACAATGTCACGCTTTGTAGTTGAGCTACTGAATTTATTGCTCTTATCTCCCCTTGGTCAGGAACTTCAGGAAAGCGCAAGGAGAAATCGGCGTACTTTAATTCAAGAGTTGAGGAATAACTTAATTCTATTTAACGAACAAATTTCATCCGACGAGATTCGTCAGTTGGCACAAGAAAGTCAAAGAAATTCAGATCAAATGTTAATTTACTTAGTGTTACTTGGACTGCAAATTTATAAAGATCGTTTAGAGGCAAAGCTGGAGTAATATTGAGGATTGTAATTGGTACGTAAGCCTTGCCTGAAACTAATTAACTTTATTAAAGGATTTTTGCCAGATTAGAGGTGTGTACCATAAACTCGTTTTGGAAAGCACTAAAATTGCTCTATACTTCAATTTGATTCATACAAATAATTGACAAGCAGTCACTCAGTTAACAGTAAATACTTCCACGGTATACTCGAACTTAAATTTAGTACTTCTCCGAAATTGCTCATTTTGCTCCTACCTCATTTACTGGAGTTTAGACGAGTTTCAGGTGCGGAATGTAGGATATAAGCGAATGGCACTAAGAAAAGCTATAAGCCATACACAACAAGGAATATAGCTTTTAATGCAGGGTAAGAGCATCTCAATCAGGCTTGACATAAGGAATCAGAAGAATCTAATGTATTGTCAGTAGACCTAAAAGTTCTGCGATCACGCACAGAGCGATACCTATAAAACCGACTGTTGTCAAAAAAACCGTATTCTGAAATACATTTTTTAGAAAACTCCTTCAGCAACTATAAATAAGTAAAACTAATTAATCACTGAAAAAGTTAAGAGTAACGCGCCCACCAAAAGATAGTTCTGGATCTGTAGTATGCAATTTTTGTAAAGTATGGAGGTAAAGAAGCAAAGTTGAGGATTATTTAGTTTGGCTATGAATGCAACGGAGCCAGTTCTAACTGATAGTAAAACCTTAAACGAAGTAGTTAACTGTTTAACAGAACATATTCCAATTCAGACTCAAGGTAAGTGTAAACAACAAAATATCTTTGAAATTTTAATTCGAGCAGCCACCCAAAGGGATAGTATTGAAAACACAACCAAAGTCTTAAAAAACGTTCCCTCAAGCAACGACATTCGTTACCCTAAGCGAGAAATATTCAGATATTAAACCTCTAGAAACAGACTTAAATACATCACTTCAAAGCCGATTACCAGATGGAATCCGAGAAGGTAAACAAAAAATAGCTATTGATTTCAACTTAATTCCTTATTATGGTGAACCTTCACCATCAGAAGCACCATATATTTATAGAAGTCAAGCTAAAAGTGGTACTTGTTCTTTCTATGCCTACGCTACTGTTTATGTAATTAAGAAGAATAAAAGAGTCACCTTAGCTATCAAAGCTGTTCAACAACAAAATACGAAGGCAGCAATTATCACTTATCTTCTAGCACTGATTGAGCCTTTAAATCTTACAATTGAAAGATTATACTTAGACCGTGAATTCTTCTGTGTCCCAGTGATCAGATGGTTACAAGCTCTTGATATTCCATTTGAAATGCCAGTAATTGTTCGCGGCAAACATGGAGGTACTAGACAATTAATTAGAGGCAGACGAAGCTATAAAACAACTTACACTTTAAACAGCGATAAATATGGCTCTGTCACTTTTCAAGTTTGGATAGTTTGTACCTATAAAAAAGGCAAAAGGCGAGCGCACGGGCGAGAATTTTTTGTTTATGCTGTGTATAAAGTTAAGTTGTCATTACATTCAATACATGACGACTATCGTCTCCGTTTTGGAATTGAAAGTAGCTATCGGATGAAAAATCAATGTCGGATTAAAACAACTATCAAAAATCCCACAATTAGATTTCTATTTGTAGCTTTAGCTTTTTTAATTATTAATGTTTGGATTTATCTAGTCTGGCATTATCTCAGCCGTTTAAAAAAAAGTTCAAGACAAGTTTTCTCCCATCTATTTACCCTTAAACAAATGCTTGAGTTTTTACGTCAAGCAGTAGACCGCAATTATGGAGTTGCCTGTGAAGTTTACTTACCATCTGGCTGATTTTGGTTGATTTTGGGGTTTATTTATAAATTAATCTTATCATTTAGCCAAGCAATCAGCTTTTGTATATTCCCCCCAAAACTATATCGTAAACTACCATTTTTTAGCGATCGCAGAAGTTTTCGGTCTACTGACTTTTTGTATATTTTGCCAAGTGGGAAAATATAACGGGTCATCGGCTCCATTTCCTTCGAGGGTGGCGCTAACTAACGGCATTCCCATCGGGTCAAGCGTTGCTAACAACTGACGATATTGCAATAAGTCTGGGCGTTTATCTTTGGAATAGCCATAACACAGTAGATTCTCTTCTGTATCGCTTTGATTTTCATGGTTGACACTGAAACTCGTTGTGTCCGTGCGTGCCCTAGTCGTTGGTAATTCGTAGGCTTTAATTATCTGCCTTCCTAATTTGATTTCTATTTCCTGCCTAGCAAGTGATTGCTTTCCTAATTCTTCTACTACCCTTGCCAATCGGTCATCACTAGCATCTTTTTCTCCTATCGACCATCCCGTACTTAATTCCAATATTCTTCGGTGTGTTTCTACCCATGCTTCGACCGCACACAAGCGATGGTCTGATTGAGTGATTATATATGTTAGAAATAATACACTCAACTGCCCATAGCTCATTCCTTGGTGGTTTCCGTGTGGTTTCTTCAATTTTTGGTCGATATGTTTGGCTATTTCAATTTGCTTGAGCCATTCAACTATCAATGGAATATCGTCTATCCGCTCGGAGCTTATTTTTACTTCTGTCTCGCTCATCGATGCACTCCATTCCAACACAATCTGAGCTTCACACTACCCTCAAATCCTCTCTCATAATACCTTTGCTTTAAAAATCGTCTTAACCCTTACCGATAAAGCCATTAATTCCTTTTACTGCTTCAAAATCGGCGAACGCACAGTTTGAGAATGACAATATCATTTTTAGCGTTCCGCTAGGTTGCCGCAGGCATCGCTCTGTTCGCAAGTTATATCTAGTTCATTTGTTCTACTAAAACCCATCTCTATTTGGCACTTTGTCAATATTTAGATGCGTTTGCCCTGGCCCTCTCTCCTCATCCTCTTATTTTGGCTAAGGTATTGTACTCAGCAACGTCTATTAAATCTAGCATCCCCCCATATATGAATTTTTTGACTATATTGCTGGCCAAAAAGTCATGAGGATAACCTAGTTCAATCTCGCTGATCCTATTGAGTCGATGGATATGTTCTTCAGTCAAATTGAAGTTACAGCAGTCCAGATTTTCCTTGGCTTGCTGTGCTGTACGTACACCGATAATGGGAATCACATTTTGATGTCTGAGCCAATTAAGAGCTACTTGGGCTGGGGTTTGGCCAATCTCTTGAGCAATCTTGCTGACTTCTTCCGCAATCAACCAATTGCGATCACTCCTCTCAACAAAGTGTCCCATGATGGGATCATCCAAACGATTTGGCTGTGCGGTGTGACTCACTGTGCAATTATGTCGGCTGTATTTGCCAGTCAGCCAACCACTTGCAAGTGGAGTCCATGCGGTAACTCCGATGCCCAAAGCTTGTGCCATTGGGAGTAACTCGCGCTCAACCTCTCTGGCAATCAAATTGTATTCAATCTGCAACCCAATGAAGGCAGACCATCCCCGCAGTTCAGCTAGTGTGTTAGCCTGGGCAACAATCCAGGCAGGCGCATTCGAGACACCTATGTAAAGAATTTTGCCCTGTTGTATCATATCGTCCAAGGCGCGCATAACTTCTTGGACGGGGGTCATAAAGTCCCACACGTTGAGCCAAAGAAGATCGATATAGTCTGTATGCAGTCGCTTTAAACTGGTTTCTACAGAGCGCACCATGCTCTTACGATGGCTGCCAGAACTATTGATATCATTGGTGAGATTGCTCCCAGTATATTTAGTTGCTAAAACAATTCGTCCTCTGTCAGTGGCGATAAACTCACCTAGCCATTGTTCACTCGAACCATAGGAGTTAGAACTGTCAATGAAGTTGCCACCTGACTCGGTAAAGATATCATAAATTTTTTGACTTTCTGCTTGAGAAGATCCCCAGTTCAATCCTTCCTTAAACCCCATTGTCCCTAGACAAAGGCCGGAGACGCGCAGTCCGCTTTTGCCTAACAGTTTGTATCTCATGTTTTTGATCCATCTTGTCGATCTGATATCAATCGGTCATGGAGAAACAAAGGATATATGAGAAGACGCTATCTGCCAACCAGTATCCCGTTTGACATAGGAATTGGTATCGCGGTATGTACCACTGAAATCTTTTTCTTCAAAGTTACCTCTCATCTGAAACTGGCTGACCAGCACTGCCACATTTCCATAGAATTTCGCGCTTTCAACATTTCTTTCAAATTCATTCCAATTTATTCCCCCAGGTGAGGGACTCAAGATATGCTCAATCATGTTTTGTTTGTCAATCACATTCCCGGTATTATCAACCAAGGTGAAATCATCATCAATCATTTGCTCCAATGCTGATTCGTCCTTGCGAACAATGACTTCCTGAAAATCGCTGAGAAATTCCATGATCTCTTTCTTGGGAGATTTTCTCCGTTTTTTGGGAACTTCCACTCCTAGAAATCCTTCAAAAAAAGCTCGCAGTGTCCTGCCAGTTTCGTAAAGGCGCTCATCAATATTGTTGTCATACATTGTTTTTTCCTCTTTGTGGTTCGGTATAATCATGTTTAGTCTGAGTGCCACTGTTAAGCTAGGCGCGCCAAAATTGCTGAATTTCTGGTTATGCTCGTCATTAGTGAGCCAGCTGACTTCACAAGTTAATGTGCATCTTGTCTGCGGCGTAATAGCTTACCTGTAGAGGAATGGTACTGATGATCTCACAAGATGCAATATAACGACAGTCTAGAATACAAGTCTTGAACGTCACTCACGCAGAACAAATGTGTTGCCATCTTGATCAACAAATGTAGCCATGACCCCTCCCGGTTGTTCCACAGGTTCCTGCGTAAAATTCACACCTTGTTGACGCAACTGTTCATAGGTTTTGTGGATGTCCTGACATTTTAAGACAATTCCGGTAAACGTCCCGATTCTCTCTTCCAAGCCAGGGGGAGTCCACAGTGCCAAGCTCGTCTCAGCGCCTGATGGTAATACCTCAATCCAACGAGCATTTGCTCCCATTGGCTCATTGGCGATCAACTCAAAACCCAGCACGTTGGTGTAGAAGTCCAAAGCCTTGTCCTGGTCTTTAACACAAACACCAACTTTAGCAATGTTAGTAATCATCTGAGTGATATTACGGAAAAATGTCTTACATTAGTCACTTTCTGCTTGTTTTAGCCCATGTTCCCACTCGTATCGGGCAGTTACGGCTTGCGACCACCAAGGACTAAGTGCGTATTGGGAGCGGAGATATGCCGCCGTTTTGGTATGTCCTTGCTCTTTAACGTCCCACTGGTCGAGTATAGAGAACCATTCGTCCCAGCCTTTACCAGTTTTAGCCTTTACCGTCTCCTCTTTAATACTGCGCGATCCTGCTTTTGATTTAGCCATTTGCCTCACTCCTAACAAGGTAGAAAGCTGACCTTTGAGTCACTTGCTGGTCGCTAGTCTCGTATTATAGAGGATGTTTTGGTCTATGCCTACCGAGAATGAAAACCCTGCTGTGATTGATTATAGGGTGATGTGAATGAATCGGGTTCCTCCTAACTAGGTACATTTCCTGTCTGGGAATACACGCTTCGTCTGCCACTCTCGTCGCCTGGAGTGCGAGGTACAAATTCGAGTTTTGCACCGATCGCATCTGCTGTACTGATGAAATCGTAGATACCCCAGTGTTCAGCGATTTTGCCATCCTCAAACCGCAGGAATTCAATTCCGGGAATGACGACAGGCTTGTTAGTGGCTGGGATACCCATGAACTCACCCCCATGTTGGGCATGTAAATCATACAAAACCGCTAACATCTCTCCTTCACCAACTATGGCGAGATTTTCTTCTCGCGCCGCAAAGAAAGCTGATTGCCATGCAGAAAATCGACTCTGCACACCTTCTAACCCAGGTAAATCTCTGGGGCTGGCTGCGTGGTCAATGAAGTCGGAGGTGAGATGCTTGGCTAAGGTCTCAACTCGCCAGTCTTGCCCATTGAATACCTCGATTTGGAAGCGAAACAATGCTGCTTTGTTACGTGCAACGCGATCGCTGGTTTCTCCGACGTTAATCACATTGATGGGAATGCCATGACGATCATCCGGGCCAAATCCTGGGTAAACTTCCTGGCTGGCATCCTCTGTATTTACCTGATCTGCTGCTAAAGGCTGCATTTTGATCCTAGCCCCAATTTCAGCAGCAGTGCTGAGATAGTCATAAATTGACCAGAAGTCAGATATCTTACCATTTTTGAAGCGGAGGATTTCGATCGCCGGAATCATCACCTGCCGATTAGTTGCCTCAATTCCCATGAATGGGCCTGTGTGTTTGGCGTGCATATAGCACAACGTCGCCACCATATCGCCTTCGCCCAGTACGGCGTAATTCTCTTTGTAGGCTTGACTAAAGGCACTAGACCAGCGTTCTAGTCGATGGGCAACCCCCTGAATTCCAGGCTCGGCCTTGGGGCCTGCCGTGTGATCAACAAAGTCAGAAGTGAGGTATTTTTCTAAGGTTTCAATCCGCCAATCGTGCTGATTAAAAACTTCCTCTTGAAATTTCCGCAATGTTGCTTTGTTGTTTTCTGATGCTACGTTCTCATAATTGTCAGACATATTCATCTCCTGGCGAGAGCTGCTTAAGTAAGCGGTTAACTTTTGATGGGATGTAATTGATCGCGATCGCCATCACCAAAGCTGATCGCACAAAATATCCCTAGTCTTCAATTCCGTCGATGCCATAGCCATGATGCAGATGGTGTCTACAATAAAGTTCACCTGGCTCTGCAATCATGGCACACCGCCGCAGTGTCCCCTTGAGAAGCGTCTGGCACTGGCGTGATTTATTTTTGACGAGTTCTCGCAACTGGGCCAATTTTTCCTCAGAAGCTCCAGCAGCAATAGCGGCTTCATAAGCTTTTTCAGCCATGCTACTGTCAAAGCCCTGTTGCGCCCGAACTGCCATAATATCTTCCGTTAATGGAGCCATTGCTTGAGCTGCGAAGATATCTTCAAAAGGATTGATATGACGATGTTCAACAATGACACCGTTCTCACACTTGATCGCGTGCAGTGTGGGAATAGCAATCTGGTGGTCAGCAGGAGGACGGCCAAAGAATTCTTCATACTGAGTACCGCGCCCTGTAATCAGTCCTACACAGGCGCGTTCATCGGAAGAAATAATTTCGTAGATCACCATGAACCAGTCTGGGAAAGCCCGGAAAAGTCCTTTCAGCATTCTGACATGGGACTCTGAACTAATCGGATCGTTACCAAAATAAGTTTTGCTATAAAACCCTTCTGGATGGAAGAGTTTTTTCATATTTTCGTAGTCTCGCGCATTTTCGCACTCGATATAGCGGTAAAATAAGGCGACATTTTGTAGTCGTAGTTCCTGTGGCGAGATAGCCACTTTGCCTTGCACAACTTGATCAAAGAGACGATTTTTTTCCTCTGTGGTCATTGCAGTTGTGTCTTCTGGCAATACATAGTTCCTGGTTGCTTGTTCCTCAACGTAGCGAGCAAGCAGACTCAGATGCAGCTGACGTGTTTCTTCTTCTTGGGAAACCAGCGTCTCTTTACCAGCTATAGAGATCGGGCCTGAAAGTAATAGTTCGACGAGAGTTTCTTTGAGTTGTGCGCTCATCGAAGCCCAATTTTCGGGAATAAAAATGTTGCTATTGTTGGTAACGGTAAGATTGCTCTCTGAGTGCTTGGTGAGAGGATCTCTTTTGAATTGGGTCATGAAAGTCAAGTCCTTATGTGATGGTCATTGTGATTGATATCCTGCATTCGGAACTCATCTCAACTCTGGAATAGGAATCTCAAAACTCGTCTGAACTGGAGCTCGACGGGTATATTTGACAAGACAAGGAAAACGGGGTCGCATCACTCCCATCTCAAAATCACGCCCTGGATTCGGTTTTACCAACTCTAGGTTGTAGCGTTGTAACAATAGGCTCAATATACATTTCATCTCGTTAATCCCGAAGCTGGCGCCAGGACAACGGTATAACCCAGCGCCAAAACCGACTAGGCTGTACTCTTGTTTTTGCTCCTCTGCTCTGCGTGGCGCAAAACGCTCTGGATCATAAATTTCCGCTTGGGAAAACACATGCGGTAAACGATGAGCAATCGCTGGACAAATCATCGTAAACCAACCTTGCGGAATGTAATAGCCATCCAATTCATAGGCCTGAGCATTATAGCGGGCATGGTGGCTCATTACCGGATACATCCGTTCTGTTTCTTTGAGCGCCCATCCTAGTCTATCCAGTCGATTCAGACTTTCAACGTTGATCTGCTTTGGATCGTTGTGCAATATGGAATCCTGTTCATCCAAAACACGACTTAAGTAATTGGGATGTTGCAGCAGTTGAATTAAACTCCAGCAGCACTGTGCAGATGTGGTGATATAGGCAGTAAATACGGTCATGAGTGCTAAACCCACAATCATCTCATCGGTATCTAGACATTTGTCGAGATATTTACCGGCCACAATTGTTTGTAAAAAATCGTCGTAGCGTTCAGGATATGCCTGACGCTCTGCAATCACAGGTTGGATCAGTTCAATCAATTTTTGGCGAGCGCGATCGCGTCGTCGAAAACGAGGTAGAGGCAGATTTGGAGGCAACACAAAATCCATTCCTCTAGCAAGATCTTCGTAGAGTGGCAAAAACTCTGAGATTCGCTGACGAATTGTTTGCCCCATGAAAGCACTGGCTGCAATCTTCATTCCCACTGCTGAAAAAGCTTCATACAGTTCAAACGTGCCAGAATCGCCTAAGCTATCAAGCCAAGCCAAAATTTCTCGCACCATAACCTCAACGTGAATCTGCATCTTCTTTCCCTGGAAAGCAGAATGCAATAAAGCAAGCTGTTTTTTGCGAACATCTTCATCCTCGATCGCATTCAGGACTTTCCCAAACATCGGGATAACGAACCTGTACACTTCTGGCATGGATAAAATCTTATCGACCTGGGTAAAGAAGAAGCGATGATACTCTGGCCCAATCAGCACCACCGCCTGTTGCGGGCCCAGACGCAGCGAAAAAATGGGGCCGAGTGTCTTGTAACCTTGCCAAAAAACCTCCAAATGATCCTTGTGATAATCAAGGAAATTGCCGAAGAACGGTAAGCCGCAAAGAGTCGGTGGTGTCGGAAGAGTCAAGGCAGTTCTCCTTGCTAATAACACCATGATGTTAATGATGTTGCCAGAGGGTAAAGGTGGCTTACTTCTTCGAGATTGCTTTATTTAAAATGCTTTCAAAGGTTGTACTCTCATACTCGTTTGAGAAGTGAGGGTAAGACAGCTAAGAACTCATGAACTGGCGAATTGAGCAAATTGAGAGAAGTTGGGGTGATGTGTTTTCAGTCAGAATAATCACTGTAATAGACACGCGAATAATTTTATAAGGATTGATTGATATGACAACCATTGTCACCAACCCGAAAATCACTTGGGGGCCGCGCGTTGATTTACGTGATTTGCCAAATCTCTATGCACCACAGACTGTTGACCCTTACACCCCCCCACCTCCTGGTATTGACAATTTAGGCATTAGCTCCACCGACACCTTTATGATTCCTGGAAAAGGTGAATTTAAGGTTGATTTTCAGGGCTATGTTCGGGTTGCCCGTTCTCAGCCTTCTACAGATCAGTGGCTAGATTCAGAAGTTTATACAAACTTAATTGAAATGTGTATGCGAGGGGAAGCCCCTGAAATTGGACAGATCGTCGTGACGCTGAACCCAGATATTCTATCTACGGGAATGCTGCGGACACCTTGGGCAGATATGAACTGTGAACAACCTGAGAAAGCTTGCCGGATGGCGGTTGCAGCATTATTTACTCTGCCACAATTGGGGATGACGCTGTTTAACAAGGAACCGATTGAGTTAACTATTGACCATGTGCAAGCAATTCCGCCTGCGGGTAATCCTGGAGAAGGGCGAATTTACCAAGTGTTACCGTTATTCGATCTTGCCAATCCAGATAGCAAGCCAGCCGCCTACCTCACAGGCCTCAAGTTTGCAATGGGCAATTACGTTACCGAGGCTCAACTCCAAAGTATTGCATCTGAATAGAGTAATTAAGGCAAGCATCCATGACTGACTCTAGTGTTAACGCCATTAACGATTTTGCTCGTCCAGATGGCAAGCCGCCACCCAATTTCGTGGATAGATTTCGTCTGGCTAACCTGGATGGGACAGACATAATGATTCCTCGTCTCGGAATAGCCAGTGCTCGCACACTGGTTCGCGATCGCTGGGAGCAATTGGTCACTAGTATTGATCTGCCAGCATCCCTAGAGATCGTTTGGCAGGCATTGACCAATCCTGATGCTCTCAAGCTTTGGCTGGCGGTGTGTCATGGTTCCTTACTGCAAGTTGATCAAGATTGTATGCTGGACTTTGAAGATGGAGAGTTTTTTCTCTGTCGTTCGGCTGTAGTTGAGCCATCTCATCGATTGCAATATTTTTGGCGTTGGTTGGGTATTGGTCAAGCTACATCCGTTACCTGGGATTTAGAAGCGATCACCACTGGAACGCGCATCACTGTCACCGAAGAAGCCCTGAATCCCCCCTGGGATTGGCAAACTTGGAACGGCGGCGGATGGAACGGCATCCTCGATCAACTAGCGAACTACTTACGTACTGGCACCGAATGGCGTTGGTGCTGGCGACGGATGGGTCCTTATGCCCAAATTGAACTGCCAGCATCAACCTATGAAACTTGGGATAGGCTTTTTAGCCCTCCCAGCCTGAAATACTGGCTGCTGGCAACGCAGGGCAATATCGCACCAAATCAGTCACTCCCCATTTTGATTGGAGATGCCAGTGGAATGGTAGAAATGGCAATTCAGGAGGTTGTTCTGCCAGGACAGTCTCCGCCGTCGTTCTTACCCCATATCTCATTTTCGCTCACTCGTCCAGTCTGGCAAACGACGGTAGAAGGACGACTATGGCTTGAGCCAGCCGGATGGGGACGTAGCTTCCTTCAGGTGTTTCACTACAACTGGGAAAACTTGCCTGCAGGATTGCAACTGTCAGAACGCAAGATTTTCACTCGTTTTTGGGCAGATGCCATGCAGCGAGCGAGTTTGATATTTAGAGCACTTGATGCAACGGCTGGGCCACATAACTGGTAAGCAAGCTGATGTGGGTTCGCAGACTAAGTGAAATTTTCCGAACGCAATATGTGGGGTTTCGGCGGATTTGTTTCGGACTTAGTGTGGGTTCGCAGACTAAGTGAAATTTACCTACCAAATTCGCAGACTTATTGAAATTTGCCGCCAAAATAACAAGCAAGGGCTGAATTGATTGTTGTATAAGGATTGTAGCTGATTTGTTTCGCACTCAATTGTTGAGTGCGAATTTTTTAGGCACTAGGTTTAATATAGCTGCAAGCGATCGCAATTCATTGCCGAGAAGTTTTTCAAAGCCACACCCACTCAGTTTTAAAGGCTACAAAAAAACTAGAGCGGCAAAGTTAACTGGAGAAATTGAGCTTCTAGAGAAGCCTTCTCAACCCGCTAACACCACATAACCTAGCCTATACTTTTCTCTTGAAGATCTGCGACCGCACAAAAGTGTTAGGCGGTCGCACCCATGCCAAATGCTTGTGCGGCAATGCTTTCCAATTTTATGCACAAATAATTTCTTAACTTTTTCTTTCTCAAAAATTTGGTGCTGCGTATTTATCCAGTAAGTCACACTCAGCCCTTACGAATTGTGCTAGATGCTGGTGGTGTGTGCCTTTATAGACTAATCTTCGATCAAGTTCAAAAAGTCAAACTACTGTCCTAAAATGGTTTCAGTGTCAGAGATTTCAGTTATCGCGCCACCAGTTGAACAAATCCCTAATCCTTGGGAACTGGAGCCAGAACTACAACCCCTGACTCTCGAAACCAGCTTAATTGTAATACCATTCTCTACACTCAAGTTACTACCACCAGCATCAAAATTACAACTGAAACATTCTAAAACTACTAAGAAAACTGCTTCAACTGCCAAATCCAAATCTACTACAGATAAACCTCCTCGCAAACCCAGTAGACCAAGGAAGAAAGCGGCTTAATTTCAATCTTTCAGTTTGACGTAGAGCGATCACATATCAAGTGATCGCTCAATTTGATGTTTCAACCTTTTAAGATATGCAAGCGGCGCACTGTGCATTAGTAGTAGCTCTAAAATACGCTCCAGATAACCCAGGTTTTGCACTTGCAAGACAGCATTTAGAAACAGCAATCGCACTTTCTGACGAATATTACAAAACCCAATACAGCATTTTCTGGAAAACTTCCAGTGAAAAAGTGAAACGGCGAATTCGTTCAAAGTGCAATCAACTGGCTTTTGATATATATTCACAAATGCTGGAATTAGCCTGTTTGGTGAACGAATATGCAGCCGAGAAAACATCTCTTAGCATCCCAGAGCCTCAATCTTGGCAAGAATTTATTCATAATTTGGATTGTGCTTTTGACTGGATTGAACGTGAACATCCAAAAGAGATTTACATCAAACAATTAACTTTGCTTTGATTTCCTGCTGCTGGGCAAAGTCTTCTAATAGCAGTATTGGCTACGCCAAGCTGAAGTGAAGATTAATATGTATAGATATGGTCAGCCAAATCGCTACACAAGGATGCCTGTTTGACCTACAAACAGTTCTAGACTATGGGCAATCAGTGGTAAATGTTGCCCAAGAACTAGCCAAATCACTAATTGATCATCGACCTCTGTCCACAAAAATAATTCAATCGCAGATGAATCGCTATTTCCTCGGCACTGCGGCTGAAGGCGCGTGGTTGTGGAAGGATGCGTATGAAGCAATCGAAGTTGCACTCATCCTCTACCTCCGCCACACAAGATTGACACAAAATCCCCTCGAACAACTGCAACTGCTTGAATCGCTTTGCCCCACGCATACCCGCCGCAGTCAGGAGCAGCTGAAACTTCAGCAGTTTTCAACACCATTACCATTGGCTTACTTGGTTGCAAAAGCTGGACAAATTAATAGTAATGACCTTGTGTTAGAACCAAGTGCAGGAACCGGGATATTAGCCCAGTTCGCAAAACTTCAGGGTGCGAGTCTGATGCTTAATGAACTAGCCCAAGATAGAACAAAAATTCTCCGGCGCTTGTTTCCTGGTGTTCCTTTATTCTCTGTCAACGCCGAGCAAATCAATGATTATTTAGCTATTAAGACTCAGCCATCGGTAATGTTGATCAACCCACCATTTTCTTCATCACCTAAAATTAGCGATCGCAATCCAGATGCCACGGCTCGTCATCTGAATTCAGCATTGCAGCGATTGTGCAATGGCGGACGGTTGGTAACAATCACTGCTAATTGGTTCTCATCTGCAAATCCCACTTGGCGAGAGACCTTTACGAGGTTGCAGGAAAAAGCAACAGTAGTGCTTTCAATCGGAGTCAACGGCAAAGTGTACTCCAAGCATGGTACACAAATCGACACTCGGCTGACGGTAATCGATAAAGTGCCTGCTGCTAATCCTACGGAGATTTCTTGTCTTCCTCAAACTGTAGAGCTTGCCGAACTGCTGAAGCTGATTGAGCAAATTCCAGCACGACCAGTATGGCAGCATCCTACTGAAACTGTTCAAATCCCTGCCAGGAAAATTATTGCACTACCGAAACAGACTGCAAGGGAGCAACCAGAAATAACCTTAGAACTAAAAGAAGTTGTAGTCCTGGATTATGATCTGGTCGAGTGGACTGCAACCGAAGGTTTAAAAGATGCACTTTATGAGAGCTATCGCCCACAAAGAGTGAGAATCGAATGGCACTAAGAAAAGCTATAAGCTATGCGTAACAAGCTCTACAGCTTTTAAAGCTATTGAACAATGGAAGGATGGCTCAGAAGATTATCGTTAATGAAGTTTCGTTTTACGCGATCGCTTTGAGGAGGCCTTATTTGTGATGATAGCTTGCGTCCTCCTGGGAGCGATCGCGTAGCCCCAGAAGGGCGATCGCGCTCGAAGAGTGGAATGGATGAAACAAGTATGTAGGGAATGTGCAAAAATTTTTGTAGGTAGAAAAAGCTTACTCGTTCATGAAATACTTTCTTTGATACAAGTAAGCCAATAGCATAACTACTACTGTGACAAATCGTGTGACAATCCTCAAGGATAAATTTAACCAAAGTCTGGGATTACCTTTTAAAGAATTGTTACCATACTCGGTAATTGAGAAAGTCCTAGGGGAGTTAAAAATTAAATATAAGAAGCGATTGTTTGACCCAATTGTAACATTATGGGCATTTTTATCTCAGGTTTTAGATACTGATAAAAGTTGCCACAATGCCGTGAGTAAAATAATTGCCTATTTAACAGGAGAAGGAGTGGAAATTCCTTCTCTTCGAGACGCTCCGCGAACAACTGATACAAGTGCTTACTGTCAAGCACGGTCAAGATTGCCGGAAAAGTTATTAGAAAAACTTTTCAATCAGGCTGGGAAAAATATAGAAGAGAAAGTGACGACAGAACATTTATGGTGTGGTCGAAATGTCTTGGTAATAGACGGTTCAACTGTCTCCATGCCTGACACTGCGGAGAACCAGAAAGCATACCCTCAACTAAAAACTCAAAAATCTGGATGTGGATTTCCAATTGCCAAAATTGGTGTGCTATTTAGTTTAGCAACAGGTGCTGCTGTTGCCTTAGTTATAGATGTTCTGAATACTCATGATATCAAACTTGCTCGTCAACTATATCAGTTTCTTAATCCCTTAGATATCCTTTTAGGAGATAGAGCTTTTTGCGCTTATGCCGATATAGTCGCTATTAAAAAACTTGATTGTGATGCAGTATTCCGTAAACATCAAAGCCGGAAAAACTCTATGAGAAAAGGTAAGATTGTTGGAGAATGTGACAAGTTAGTGACTTGGCACAAACCTAAAATCTGCCCCAAAGGATTGAGTTTAGATGAATTTGATGCTCTACCTCCAATTATAACTGTGCGAGAGATTTACTATTATATTGTTATTCCCGGTTTCCGGACTCAAAGAGTTAGTTTAATCACTACCCTCCTAGATAAAACAACTTATTCTACTTTAGAAATCGTTGGGCTTTACGGTAAACGTTGGGATGTTGAACTAGATTTAAGACATCTCAAAACTACTTTGGGCATGGATATTTTGCGATGTAAAACCCCTTCAATGGTACGCAAAGAAATTTATGCTTATTTGCTCGTTTATAATCTACTTCGTAGTTTGATGTGGTCGGCAGGTACTACTTACAGCACTCCTCCGTTACGCTTGTCTTTGCAAGGCACGCGCCATCATTTAAACAACTTTATTCACCAATTGTTAGCCGCTTCTTCTAAAAAATGTCTCCGAATTTATCGGACTTTACTTAAAGTTATTGTTCATAAAGCAGTTCCCTATCGCCCAGGTCGAAGCGAAGCAAGAGTGCGTAAACGCCGCCCGAAAGCTTACCCCTTAATGACGAAACCCCGGCACGAATTACGCAAGCAATTGCAAACTGCTTAAACCGCAAGTGTTTCAGCTTTTCTTAGTGCCATTCGTATCAGTTTCTTCCTAGATGAGGAGATTGAGAGCAGAGAATAAATGTCAAATCTTGGAGATGGACTTGTCCCTTTTTTCTCTCCATCCACACGAAATAAACAGTATCGGTATTCAGCTTTGTTCTCAATTGTTAACTTTTTTCCTCTGACGCATTGTCATACATTTGACAATTAATATCAACTAATTCTAAAGTAAGTTCTGGGTTAAAAGAGAAACTTTAGCGATAAATATGCTTGCCACTTTTCTAATCATGTTTCGGGAAGGGGTGGAAGCGGCTTTGATTGTTGGTATTATTGCCAGTTACCTCAAGCAAACTGGACGCACCTATCTGATGAAAGCCGTGTGGATGGGAATTATCCTGGCTACTTTACTATGTTTGGCATTGGCAATAATTTTGCAAGCAACAAGCGGTGATTTTCCTCAACAAGAACAGGAATTATTTGCAGGTGCAATCTCAGTAGTTGCTGTTGGGGTGCTAACCTGGATGGTTTTTTGGATGCGCCGCGCAGCGCGTTCGATTAAAGGTGAGTTGCACAGCCAAATTGAAACCGCAATTTCCCAAGGTGATAGATGGGGTTTGGCGTTGGTAGGGATGTCATTTTTCGCTGTGCTGCGTGAAGGGTTGGAAACAGTAGTGTTTCTGCTGGCTAGTTTTCAGCAAAACTTGGGATTTGGCGTACCATTAGGTGCAGTCTTGGGATACCTAGCCGCGATCGCCGTTGGAGTCGGAATTTATCAAGGTGGTATTCGGATTAACCTGAGAAAATTTTTCAAGTGGACAGGAGTTTTTATTATTGTCGTGGCTGCGGGACTGCTTGCAGGTGCGGTACGTGCTTTTCATGAAGCGGGAATTTGGAATTCACTACAAAATATCGTATTTGATGCTAGTCAAACTCTTCCTACACATGGAGTTATTGGTTCAGTTTTAGCAGGTATTTTTAGCTACAACGATGCTCCTACCCTTGGGGAAGCGATCGCCTATTTTGGCTATTTGATTCCTACATTGGTGCTGTTCTTTTCTGGAAGTCAGACAACACAAAAGACTGCTGTCAATCGTTCCCAGTAAGTCAAGATGTGTTCGGAAGTTATTGGAAGTAGCAATCATCTTATGTAATATTACATAGAAAATAAGTATGAAAATTCAAATTTGTCAGTGGATGTATATACCTGCGATCGCTTGTTTGATAGGTTTAACAACAACAGCCTGTGACTCTAACAAAACCAGCCAAAACAGCAATAATTCATCCAATGTCCAAACTGTTAGCAACATAGATAGCAAAACCATTCCCGAAACTGCAATTACAGTCACAGATAAAGGTTGCGAACCCAATCAACTAACAGTTACAGCAGGTAAAAATACCTTTGTGATTACCAATAAAAGTAGTCAATCTTTAGAGTGGGAAATTTTATCTGGTGTGAAGGTGGTTGCTGAGAGGGAAAATATTGCACCTGGGTTTGTACAAAAGCTCAAAGAACAGTTGGAAGCAGGGGAATATGACATGGCTTGCGGTTTACGCAGCAACGCCAAAGGTAAACTCATAGTCAAGGCTGGAGATAACGCCATCCAAGCAAGTACTACTGTTGACCAGAATAAACTCATTGGTGCGATCGCCGAATACAAAGTTTACGTCACCAAAGAAACTGACAAATTGGTAGATCAAACGAAAACCTTTACCGATGCAGTCATCGCAGGCGACCTGAAAACAGCGAAGCAATTATATGCACCTACCCGCGTTCATTGGGAACGCATAGAACCAATTGCCGAACTCTTTTCTGACCTTGATGGTAGTATGGATGCTCGCGCCGATGACTTCCAAAATAAAGAAGCAGACCCCAAATTTACAGGCTTTCACCGCATAGAAAAAGCACTTTTTCAAGACAACACTACCAAAGGTATGAAACCCATTGCCGAAAAGTTGAACAAAGATGTTCTAGAGTTGCAAAAGCGGATAGCCACACTGACTATTGAGCCAAAAAATATGGTTGGTGGTGCTGCGGCTTTAATTGAAGAAGTTGCTAAAACCAAGATTTCTGGAGAAGAAGACCGCTATAGTCGGACTGATTTGTGGGATTTTAATTCTAACGTTGAAGGTTCTCAAAAGATAGTTGAATTGTTGCGATCGCAAATTCAAAAAAACAATCCACAACTACTGAAGCGAGTAGATGATAATTTTGCCAAGGTAAATCAGGGATTGACAAAATACAAAGCTCCTGAAGGTGGCTTTGTTACTTATGAAAAGCTGACTGAAGGCGACAAAAAAGACTTAAAAGCAGCAATTACCGTCTTAGCCGAAGACCTCTCGCAACTGCGGGGAACCCTTGGTGTGGAATGAAATAAGGAATCAAGATAATGTCGTCTACTGTCAAAAAACTAGATTTACACATCACCCCTCGCATTAGCCGTCGAGACCTCTTAATTGGGATGGCCGCAGCTGGTGGAGTTGCAGCTTTAACTACACTGAGTTTTCGGAAACTTGTTGCTAATAGCGAGGACACTACCCAAGAAAGACAACCTTTTTTTGGTGTTCATCAAGCGGGTATTTTAACCCCTGCATCTGCTTCAGCATTAATTGTGAGCTTTGATGTTGTCGCCAAAACTAAAGAAGATTTAGTCAGACTATTTAAAACTCTGACCGAACGAATTGAATTTTTAATGGTTGGAGGAACTCCCAAAATTGTAGACTCGAAACTTCCACCTACCGACTCTGGTGTTTTAGGTACGAAAGTCTTTCCTGATAACCTCACAGTTACAGTTGCAGTAGGAGCATCATTATTTGATAACCGCTATGGTTTAAGCCATCTCAAACCAAAGCATTTAATCACTATGACTGACTTTCCGAATGATGCTTTGGATGCTAGTTTGTGTCATGGAGATTTGTTAATTCAATTTTGTTCAAATACAGCCGAAACTAATATTCACGCACTACGCGATATTATCAAAAACTTTCCAGATTTATTGAGTTTACGTTGGAAGATGGAAGGCTTTCTTCCACCCCATACTATCAAGAAACTGGGTAAAGATACGGTACGTAATTTATTAGGTTTTAAAGATGGTACAGCAAATCTAGATGTTAACGACAATGGCTTAATGAATCGAGTTGTGTGGGTACAACCAAACACCGATGAACCTGCTTGGACTGTTGGTGGTACATATCAAGTAGTGCGAGTGATTCGTAACTTTGTTGAACGTTGGGACAGAACACCATTACAAGAACAACAGACAATTATCGGGCGTGATAAGGATATTGGCGCACCTCTGGGAATGAAACATGAGCATGATATTCCTAACTATAAAAAAGACCCCAAAGGTAAACAAATTCCTTTAGACGCTCATATTCGCCTCGCCAATCCCCGCCAGTCAGAATCGAGTTTAATACTGCGTCGTGGCTTCAATTACTCCCGTGGATATGACAAATCTGGACAGCTAGATATGGGATTGCTGTTTGTTTGTTTCCAGTCAAATTTAGAGAAAGGTTTTATTACAGTCCAGTCACGCTTAAATGGAGAGCCTTTAGAAGAGTATATCAAACCGATTGGTGGCGGATATTTCTTTGCTTTACCAGGAGTTTTGGCAAAAGATGGTTATCTCGGTCAATCTTTATTAGAAGCAGGGAAAGCTTAAGACTTTGATGACACAAAATAGAGGTGTAGGGGGAGATTGTTCATCAGTCAACCATGTCATAACAAGAGTAAATTATTGAACTTTTTTGTGAATATTTCATATTTAACTTTTAAAAACTCTGACAGCTTGTCTTTTGACATTCCCATACTTGTCAAGTAATAATAAAAATCATATTCGCTTCAAGTATGTCCTATTGAAACATAGAGGTGCATACATACCTACCTGTTATATAATTGAGGGATACAAAATTGTTTGTATCCCTTGTTTATTTATTGAGATTTGTGATTTACTGAAGTTTATAATACAATTATTAGACATCTCCAAAATTACACTTCAAAAATCAGGTGATATGGAGATTAAAAATACTGTGATCAAGCTACATACAAACTTTTCCATTGCCATTCTCTATGTTTCATAGTGGTGATTTTTTCCATCGATTTCATTAAAATGCACTCATTTAATAAACTTGAAATAGATAACACCCAAACAAAGCTAAAGTTTATTCATCAATCGTGTAGATTAGTGTAGCTATTGCAGAACTTTGCTTTTATATAGAACAGATACACCGTTTTGCTGGACATTTTGGCTCTCAATAATTTCAAATAAGCCAGACACTTTCAAAACACCTTTTAGAGTTTTAATTCCGTACTTTTTTGGTGTACACTCAGGATATTGACTCTTAATAAATTCCCCTGCTCTTGCTAGCAAAGTCATATCACCTATTTTGTCTGTGTTTGTTTCGGCTAAACGGAGTAACTTGACAATTTGTGTATTATCCCATCCTGTATCAGATGGATTGTCAAGATTGATATATTCAACCTTAGAGGTAACTTCTGCTCTGAATTGCTTGTATAACAAATCTATTTTTGGATGAGATTCAGCATAATTTTCCCGAAGTAGGTACAGCACGCCCAATACAAACAGCTTTATGTCTTGATAAAAAGATAATGCTTCTTGGTGTTGTGATTCTAAGTCAGCAATACAGTTCAAACATCCTTCCTTAGTGGCTAATATGTTTATACCTTCCGACTCTCCAAAGTGATGAATCAGTTTGTTCCGATTAGCAACTACTTTTTTTAAGTTCTCAACAAAGTAATCAGAATCATACTCACAAGAATCAATCAAGCTATTTATTAGATTCCCTAGAGTTTGTGACTTATTTGCTTTTTTATAACTCCGAAAGCTATCTATACCCTTTTGACTACCATCTGAGTGTATATACGGAAGAAGTAATTTCAAGCCTTTTTCAATTTGCTGAAATATCAATACATTTCGTCCTATTTGTTTGAAGACTTCATTCACCAGTTCGTGATATTCTTTTTCCATGACAAAGGAAAATTTCGAGAAAACAATCAAGTCTAACCATCACATAGGTTGGGCTTTAAGTTAAAATATTAAGCCTGTAAATCTGGTATTTGCATCAGTGATGTTTCTGAAAACGCCAAAGTCACCACCTCAAAGATTGAAGTAGGTTGTAATCAATTAATGTAAGCGTTCAATCAAGCGATCGCCAACTCGCAACGCATTAGCGATAATAGTTAAAGCCGGACTCACCCCAGAATTAGACGGGAAGAAACTACCATCAACAACATAGAGATTATTCACATCATGGGTGCGACAATCAAGGTCAAGCACAGATGTTTTTGCATCTTCCCCAAACCGACAAGTACCGCACTGATTCGCCACCACTTGAATCGGGCTATCACTACGGGGATAAATACCGCGACGAAACACCGGGTTTTCTGAGGTGCGGTCTACAGCTTTGAGGATATTCGTCCAGCGATAAATCAGGCGATCGTGTGCCTCGATATTATTAGGCGTATAATCCAAATACAACTTATCACCTACTACCCGCACCCGATTTTTTGGGTCAGGTAAATCTTCCGTTTGTAACCACCAACCAATAGAATGATTGGCTAACTGTCGCATTCCAAACCCAGGTACTAACCTCGACATCAGCGATAACAAAGGCGATGCTTCGGACGGAATCATTTCTTGCAGAATACTACCTGTATTTTGAATATGACCCATCGGGAAAGGAAACTCTGATTCTCCCCAATAAAAATCATTCACAGAGATGGTTTTCTGAAAAACCGTTGGGTTTGGTGTCGGGCTGAGTTGTACCATCGCCGTCATCAGGTGTTTCATAAAATTACGTCCCACCAAATCGGAACTATTAGCAAGTCCTTTGGGGTGTTTGTCATTTGCAGAACGTAATAACAACGCCGCCGAATTTACCGCACCACAAGCTAACACGAAAATATCTGCAAAAAATAGATAGGATTGTCCATCAATTTCTGCTTCCACAGCTTTTACTTCCACACCAGATGGGTTAGTGTGTAAACGCACAACCTTAGCTGAGGTTTTCAAAGTGACATTGGGATGTGATAAAGCTGGGTTAATTCCCACAGTATGAGCATCAGCTTTCGCATCTATTTTACAAGGGAAACCATCACAGGTGTGACATCGGATACAATCACTCTTGAGTGCTAAAGGTAAATGTGTTGGATGTAGCCCTTGTTGGGAGATAGCATCAGCAATTTCCTGCATCCGCGCTTCGTGACTAACTTCGGAATAGGGATAAGTTTCGCTGTGGGGTGGTTCTGTAGGGTCATCGCCTGATTTACCGTGGACATGGTAGAGTTTCTCGGCTTCGGTGTAATAGGGTTCAAAGTCTTGGTATTTCAAAGGCCACTCAATTGAAACCCCATCTTGATGTTTAACTTCTTTAAAATCTCTTTCCCGCATCCGCAGCAGTGCTGCACCATATACTTTTGTATTCCCACCTACCCAATAATTAATTTGCGGACGAAATGGTTCGCCGGCGCTGTCGTACCATTGTTCTTGAGTGTGATAACGTTCTTTTTTGAAGACTTCAACAGCACTCCAATTTTCTTCTTCTTTGGGGAGAAAATTGCTGCGTTCTAGAATGAGGATTTTTTTACCAGTGGGGGCGAGTTTATATGCTAATGTACCGCCACCGGCACCAGTACCAACGATGATAATGTCGTAGTGTTGATCGTCGATAATCATAAGGGTTTTCTGTGAGAAAGTGAGAATAGGAAAGGCTCACGCATTCGGCGTTCGCGTAGCGTCCCGTAGGGAAGCCGTTCTCGTTCGCGGTAGCGTTGCGTAGCAAAGAGTAGGCGCAAAGACGCAAAGGTAAGGATTTATTACTCATTGCCAGATGTAGATGAGGAGAAATAAAATAATCCAAATTACATCGACGAAGTGCCAAAATAGGGAAGTTGCATCTACGCCAAAATGACCTTTATCGTAATTACCGGGGATGAGCGATCGCACTAACATAATTAACTGCAACACCACACCAGTGAAAACGTGCAAACCGTGGAATCCTGTTAGTAGATAAAACATTCCCCCGAATACGCCAGATGTCACAGTAAAATGCAGGCTATTCCATTCAACTGCTTGGCCATATAAAAAGTAGCTACCCATCGCCATTGTTGTTAACCAAAGCAGGCGAAATCCCCACATATTATGACGTTTTAGGGCAAGTTCCGCGAAATAAATCACAAAGCTACTGGAAACCAAAATCACCGTATTAATTGCCGGTTCCCTAACTTCTAATCCCTCAACACCAGGCGGTAGCCAATCAGGAGTTGTGGTTTTATAAACAATATATCCCGCAAAAAAACTCAAGAAAATAATGCTTTCCGAAAGTAAAAATACGATAAAGCCAAACATACTATTGGCGGCTTCATCATGAGTATGTTCAACAGTCCTCGTCTCCAAAGACTCCTGCAACTCTTCTCGACTAATAGAACTATTCACAGTCATAACTCCCTCCTTCTCTCTGCGCCTCTGCGCTACGCCAGTTGCTACAACGCGGGGAACCCGCGCAACGCACTGGCTCCTCTGCGTGAACTTTTCATCCAATAAATCAGCAGCTAATTCAAATCCTTAATTAACTCTTGCTTTTCCAGATTCGCCGTCAACGGTTCAGACTTCCCATACCCATAAGGTTCAGAAATCACCACAGGAATCTCCTCAAAATTCTCCACCGGCGGCGGAGAAGCCACCAGCCATTCCAACCCAATAGCCCGCCAAGGATTATCCGGTGCTTTCTCACCCTGTACCCAAGAACCAATCATGTTCAAAATAAAGGGTAATGTAGACATCCCCAACAAAAAGCCGCCAATACTAGCAATCACATTCCAAAAAGCATATTCTGGATCGTAAGAAGCCACCCTCCGCAACATCCCTTGTAAGCCTAATGGGTGCATAGGTAAAAAATTCAGGTTAGTACCGATGAATGATAACCAAAAATGCAGCTTACCCAAGCCTTCGTAGTACATCCGCCCAGTCATCTTGGGAAACCAATGATAAAATGCGGCAAACATCCCCATTGTCACAGTTCCATAGAGGACGTAATGAAAGTGACCTACAACGAAGTATGTATTATTGACGTGAATATCAATCGGTACGGAAGACAGCATAATGCCTGTGATACCAGCAAACACAAACATAATCAATCCACCCAAAGCAAACAGCATTGGTGTAGTTAGCCGCAGTTTACCTCCCCAAATTGTCGCTACCCAAGCAAATACCTTAATTCCCGTGGGGACGGAAACAAACATTGTGGAAATCATGAACACTATCCGCATCCAGGCTGGTGTACCACTGGCAAACATATGATGTACCCAGACAAAACCACTCACACCAGCAATCAAGAGTGAGGAAACGGCAACTACTTTATAGCCAAACAGAGGTTTACGGCTATAAACAGGGAATATTTCCGAAAAAATGCCAAATACAGGTAGTATAATTACGTAGACGGCAGGGTGTGAATAGAACCAGAAAAAGTGTTGAAAGAGAACTGCATTACCGCCCTTTGCCGGGTCAAAGAAGGCTGTACCAATACTAAGGTCGAGTAACAACATAACAGCCCCGGCTGTAAGTGCAGGTAAGCCAAATAGTTGGATAATCTGGGCGCTGAACACTGCCCAAACATAAGCGGGCATCCGAAAGAAGGTCATTCCTGGGGCGCGCATTTTGACAATTGTGGTGACAAAATTAACACCGCCCATAATCGAGGATACACCCGATATGGCTACAGCTATCAGCCAGAGAAATTGACCGTTAATGAGATTACCTGTAGGATTTTGCAGACTCACTGGGGGATAAGACCACCAACCTGCTTGGGCTGGGCCACCAGGTAGGAAGAAACTAGCCATCAGTATAATCCCGAACACTGGCACCATCCAGAAGGCTACGGCATTCAGGCGGGGAAATGCCATATCTCGCGCCCCAATCATTAAGGGGACAAGGTAGTTTGCTAGACCAACTAATACGGGGAAAGTCCACAGGAACAGCATAATTGTGCCGTGCATGGTGAACATGGCATTGTAAACGGTGCGGTCAACTAAGTCGGCTTCTGGGGTGATAAGTTCGCCGCGAATAATCATGGCGAAGATACCACCGATGAGGAAGAAGAGAAAGGAAGTGACTATATATTGGATACCGATGACTTTGTGGTCGGTGCTGAAGGTGAAGTAGGTTTTCCAGGTGGTGGGGGGGTGGTGTGGTTCGGCTATTTTGGGTTTTTCGATTTGGGTATTGGTCATAGGATTTTTCACGCAGAGGCGCAGAGGCGCAGAGAAATTGAGTTTAAGAGGGGAAGTTGACTAGAGGGGGTGGTGCGGGTATGACTGTGGGATAGCCACTGGTGAATGCGCCTTTGATTTTTTGGGTGTATTCGTTGGCGGCTTGATTGTTTGCGGGGGTGGGTTTTTGGGTTGCGGCTGTTTTTAGCCAGTGGTTGTAATCTTCTATGGATTGGACTACTACATCAGTTTGCATGGCTGCAAAGTAAGTACCGCTAAATTGGGAGTCGCGCAGTCGATATTTACCTGGGCGAATGGGGGTAAATTCAAAGTCGATGGTTTGTTTGGGTACTATGTCTTGTTTGAGTCGAAAGGCGGGAATGTAAAAGCCGTGGAGAACATCTGCTGATTGGAGTGCTAAACTAATGCGTCGATTAACTGGTAAATGTAATTCGGTGCTGGTAACGTTTTGATTGGGGTAGCGGAAAACCCAAGCCCATTGTTTGGCAAGGACTTCTATTTTTTCAATGGGTTCGGTTGTAGACTCCATTGTGGCTGCATGGGCTGATGCCATTGTATGTATGTGCATGGCTTCCATTGGCCCTTGAATCGCCATTTCTGCATAGATGTTGTAGCTGTAGGTAGCAATCCACAGCACCAGCAGAATGGGAATTGTTGTCCACACGACTTCTAGGGTGATATTCCCTTCAATTGGGGGGCCATCGCTGGTGTCATATTTACCTGCACGATGGAAAATTATGGAATAGGTGACTGTTCCAGTTACGCCCAGGAAAATGAAGGTTCCTAAAGATACTAAAAAGCTAAATAGTTCATCTATAAGTTTGGATTCGGCGGCGGCTTGGGGGGGAAACCAGGAATAGGCTTGTTGTCCCATCCAGAGGCTTGCACCTGTGAGAGCGATCGCACAGCCAATTAAAATCAAAATATTCCGAATTTTCATTTCAATACCGCATTAATATCTTTACCCAATTTCAGTAATTGATCTGCTGTATTATGTACGCCAAATTCTGCCGCCAGTTGCGCTCCTAATGTGCCGTGAACGAACATAATAAACATGATGAAGAACCCAGCCGCTAGATAACTCCACTGCACTTGTTGACTGCTATCTTTACGCCATAAATAACGCTGAAATCCTCTCCATACGGTCATGCCAATAATTAGTGCTAAGAGGAGGACACCACCGACACCATGCCACAGCATTGTCTCCATCGCTGGTAATCCCCAAGCACTTTTTAAATTTGTTGGTGCTTGTGCCAACATGATTTCGTAAAAGCCTGCACCCACTGTAAAAAAGGTGATGATGGCTGAAGCCAGCATATTGTACCAACCCACATCAAAGAAGCCGGTACGAGTGGCGGGAATGGCTAAAAATTTGAAGACTGGTTTTTCTAGAGGGAATAATACACCCACAACATCAAAGGCAATGGCGATGATAAATAAACCCAAGGTGAGATGGACTAAGTTGGGATGAATGGGAATAGTGTAAGGTAGTCCGTTTGCGCCTAGTTGCCCTTGCAATTGTTCAATTAGTTGGGTATTCATCGCAAAATACCTGCCTTCACAGCTTCTACAACTGGTACTGTGTGCAGTCCATACACCCACACCAATTCATCTCCCAAATACACTTGGAAGCACACCAAACAAGTTAAAAGTAGTCCCACACCCAGATAGGGAACTGGTACTTTTTCTGGGTCACGTAACCGAATGACGTAACGCCACCCTGTAATCGCAGCAATAATTCCTGAAAGCGACCAGCCAATGAGGGTATGTAAATTTAGGACTGGTTCAACTGCGTTGTAAGGTTCGGCTAAACCCGCTTCAATCTGACCAAAGATGATAGCAATAAAAATGGCTATGGTGGCGAAAAACATATTCCACCAACTGACTTCAAAAAGACGGGCGTTATGGCTAAAATAACCCACTACATCACAAAATACGGCAAACAATACCATCGCAATCACGAAGTGGACAACAATCGGATGAATGGTATCTGGGTAAGGTAAGTTGTGGTCGTTCAAAGGTGGAAGATATTCAAACATGGTCTTTTCCTGTGCAAATATCCTGCACTTAGTTAAACTTAACAAATATATTCTTCAAATAATGTCTTCAATAATGATTTATCTAGCTATTCTTTAACTTTTTTATAGATTTTTTAGTTTGACGAAATGTCAGAGATTAAAATGACAAACTGTCTTTTGACTTATTATTGTTTTACAGGATAAATTAAGTAGATTTATCCTTGGCTTCAATCCACAATCCCAAACCTAAAATTGTTTGACAGTCTGTCTTTTGACATTGATAAAAATATCACTATAGTATAGATAAACTACTTAATATTGATTTTAAATAATCTGGTATTAAGATGATTATTTGCTCAAAAAATATTGAATGTCTGGTAAGTTTTCTTAGTTGAGCCACAATCCACATATTCCTTAATTTATGGATAATTTGAGGTTTATTCAAGATTCTAATTACTCCCTTATCAGTGTAAAATTACCGGTGCGATTTCATCTCCCTTGCTGCCTAAACAGTGATTTTTAGGTGGTAAAAGAGTAGCTAAATGACGCTAAAAATCCCCTCCGACCTTAAGTCAGTCGGTGAGAAATGTCAAAAGACAAGTTGTCAGAGTTAACTCTGACAACTTGTCAAATTTATTGATGAAGTTTGCAGGCGAATTGATCATCAATAAATTATGGTTAATCTAGTTAAAATACACTAAAAATCAAAATGAATCCTCTGCCAAATTACCGTCCCAAACAACTAAAATTAGGCCCTTTAGAGGCAGAGATTTTAAACATTATTTACTCTCTGGGTACTGCCACAGTTAAAGATATACATGAGCATATTACTGCTGATCCAGAGCGGGAGTTAACTTATTCCTCAGTGGCCACAGTACTGCATCGCCTCACTAAGAAAGGGTGGCTAAAATCTGAGAAACAGCAACGTCAATATATCTGGCAACCTTTGATTTCTTATTCAGAAGCCCAGTCTTTAGAAGCTTATGAACAGTTACAGAGATTTCTCGAATTGGGTAAGCCGGAGATTGTAGCTGCTTTTGCTGACAGTCTGGATGAGGCCAGTGTGGCACAGTTTGAGGCGATCGCAAAAAAAATCCAAGCAGTTCGTGAACTCAGGGAGAAAGAATAATGCACCTGCTGATGGTAGTAATGGCGTTAATCCTAGCTTGGTACTTGAGAAGTCAGTGGTCATCCCCTATAGGAAGTTGGACGGAACGTTTTCCCCACGCCTTGTTGCTATTTCTCCTCCCGCCATTACTTCTATTAACCACAACATTTGCTGTGTTTTGCATGGGGCCTCATGGACATATTATGGTTTGGGGGTGGGAAGGTTGGGTTAGCTACGGACTGGCCATCAGTTTCTTAGGATTTGCAGGTGTCTTATGGCTAAAGTTGGTATGGGAGGGAAACCGGATGCTAAAACAAATTCGCACCTATCCCATAATTTATGTCTACGGTACACCAGCACGGTTACTAAATGCGCCTGTTGTTTATTGTGCTTTGGTTGGTTTTTGGAAACCTGAGTTAATTATCAGTCAGGGATTATTAGATACTTTAGATGTCCCCCATGTCAAAGCTGTACTAGCCCATGAAGATGGACATCGCCACTACCGCGATACCTATTGGTTTTTCTTTTTGGGGTGGCTACGTCAGTTAACCTCTTGGCTACCGCACACTGAAGCTTTATGGCAAGAGTTGTTACTTTTAAGGGAAATACGGGCTGATTATTGGGCTGCTAGACAAGTTGATAGTTTGTTATTAGCAGAAGCTTTACTATTGGTTGTCAATACGCCAATTTTACTAGAGTCAAATTTTTGTGCAGCTTTTGCCCAGCATATCTCAACCAATCATGTTATACAGAGAATAGATGCACTTTTGCAGCAACCAGATTCTATCGGACAGCCAAAACCTTGGTCTTGGGTATGGTTAATTTTGGTACTTGTGCCATTACTGGTGATTCCGTTTCATCATTAGAGGAATTAGGTGAGTATTTGAGTTCTTTGTGACAATAATTAGACAGTTTCAAGAAGTAACTCCATATTCCTTAGTCCTTGCGTCTATGGGGATTAGAGCAATTTCTGATAATGATGAGAGTTGTTGCTGTAAATTTTTCAGTAATAAGAAAGCTTTGTCATAGGTTGAGTAGATAAGGCACAGACCCTACCTACTATTTCTTAACTAGAGAACAACAGTCTTATTCTCGTATTCTGACTTTATTTCCAATCCTTGTCTGCTTGCCCCAACACATATGCTGCTACATCTTCAATTTGATTTGGTTTTAAACGACCTTTGAAAGCAGGCATAGCGTTTTTACCGTTTGTAACTTGAGTGATAATCGCTTCTGCCGAGTACATTCCAAACTTTTCTAAAGCATCTTTTTTCAAAGTTTTGTTAGCTTGAACCAAGTTCTTACCACCTGCGTGACAAGAAGCACAATTGGCACTAAAGATTTTAGCTCCACTAGCTGCGTCTGCTGCTAAAGCTGGATTATTGAAGGCAAAAGTGAAAATCGCTACACCTAGAAACAGCACTGAAATAATCTTTTTCATTCCATGTTCTCTCTGCAAAAAGTTTATTCGGCATAATATCCCAACTAATTTTCGTTTTTCATGGCTTGCGTCGTCAAATGACAGGCTGTCAAACTTTATGACTACCAGGCAAGCGTTTGAATTCTTCTGCTAGGTAATTAAATGTACTCTTGTAATTGCTGGGCAAGCGTTGTATTGCAGGGGGAAAGCATGATGGTAAAATGGTTGCCATCTAAGATTTTTGTGTGAGTTGCTTTGATAGTATATTGACTCCAATTGGTACGGGGTAATTTAGGTGTGAGTTGTTTTGCAGCCCACCAAATGCAGATTTGAGTTTTGATTTGTGGTGGTTGGTGTTTTTTTAAGATTTTTTGGTGAATTTCGGTTATTTCTAGTTGTTTTTGCAATATTTCCATAGATAATTCTGATAGTTCTATTGAAAGTAAATTTTGTGATTGTCCCCAATTCATGATTAATTGCAGACGTTCAATAGCAGTTAAATTCATGAGTTGTTCTCGTAGTTGTTGCTGTTGAACAGTATCTAGGCTCATCAAAGCATCAACAAAAGTACCACCAAACACTAATGCTAATTCATATAAAGGATCAGGTGTCAAAGTTGGTGTAATATCTGGAAATAAGAACGCGTCTACAAGTCCCAGAAAATCAACTTGACATCCTTGTTGTTCTAATTCTTTAGTAATACTAACGGCAATGACTCCACCCATAGACCAACCCATAAGATGATAAGCACCATCAGGTTGATGTTGGCGAATGATTTTGGCGTATTCTACAGCCATATTTTCAATGCTATTATGCTCATCCAGTGAGTTGTTAAGAGCGCGAGACTGGAGAGCGTACACAGGTTGATTTGTTCCTAAACAGTTGGCAAGATGTTGATACACCATGACTTGTCCCCCTGTGGGATGAATACAAAATAATGGTGGTTTAGTTCCTTGTGGTTGGATGGGAACTAAAGATATAGGTGTTGAGGAAGCGTGATGATTTTGGATCAGAAAATTTCCTAATTCGGCTACCGTTGGATAGTGAAAAAGTGTACTCAGAGGTATATTGGGGTGAAATTTTTGATTGATTTTGGAGATTAATTGTAGTGCTAAAAATGAATGTCCGCCTAATGCAAAGAAGTTGTCATAAATGCTGATTTGCGGAAGTTGAAATAATTCCTTCCAACTTGTAATTAATATTTCTTCTACTTGGTTACGAGGCGGGGTAAAAGTTTGTGTTAATTCTGGTTGCGTACCTTCAGGAATAGGTAGGGCTTGACGATCTACTTTACCATTTGCGGTGAGGGGGAAAGATGCTAACAACATGAAAGTAGAGGGAATCATGTATGCTGGTAATTTAGTTTGGAGAAAAGAACGTATTTCTTGCGTGGTGATGTTTGACTCTGGTTTGGGAACAATGTAAGCGATTATTTGTTGTGTTTTTTGTACTGTTGTCACGACAACTTCTTTAACGCTGGGATGCTGTTGTAATGTGGCTTCAATTTCACCGAGTTCAATACGATAACCATTGATTTTAACTTGAAAATCTTCTCGACCTAAAAATTCAATATTCCCATCGGGTAAATAGCGTCCCAAGTCGCCTGTTTTATATAATTTCTCTTTGGTAACTGGATGAATAACGAAACTAGCATTTGTCTTTTCTTCATCTTTCCAGTAACCTTTGGCTAATCCCATTCCGCCAATATATAATTCTCCTGTCACCCAAACAGGACATTTCTTGAGAGATGTATTTAAAACATAAATATATTGATTTTTAAGTGGTTTTCCGTAGGGAATACTTTTCCAGTTGGGGTCAACTTGGGTAATTGGATAATAAATTGACCAGATGGCGGCTTCTGTTGCTCCTCCTAAACTAATGATTTCAGCTTGTGGAGATAATGCTTGGATTTGATTGGGTAAATTTAGGGATATCCAATCACCACTCAATAAAACTAATCTCAGAGTATTAAATGTAACTTGAGAATGATGGAAATTATACTCAATTAACATCTGCATGAAAGCTGGAACTGAGTTCCAAATTGTAATTTGATGTTTGGTAATTAATTCACTCCAATGAGATGGATCTTTACTGTTTGCAGCATCAGGAATGACTATGGTTCCTCCTGCGGCTAAGGTGCCGAAGATGTCGTAAACTGAGAGGTCAAAGCTGAAAGCAGAAATAGCTAAGATGCGATCGCCTGAATCGATCCCAAAGCGTTCGTTAATATCTAAAATCGTGTTGACTGCACTTTCATGAGTAATCATCACGCCTTTGGGTGTTCCTGTAGAACCAGAGGTGTAGATGATATAGGCTAAGTCTGTGGGTTTGGGGATTTGCTGGTATGGCTGGTGAGATGGTGGAGTTGGTAATGAATCTATACACAAAGTCGGGATGTTCTGTGGATATTCCAGACTATGAACAAGGCTACTTTCCGTCAGTATGAGTTTGACTTCTGCTTGTTGTAAGCAGTACCATATACGTTCCTGTGGTAATCCTGGATCGATGGGGACATAGATACCACCAGCAGCAAGGATAGCCAAAGCAGCAACAACCTGTTTCCAACCTTTTTCCATAATGATAGCGATTGCCTCCGGCACAGCGCTCCGCGCTATCGCTACCTGAGAACGATCGCCTAATTGTCGTGCTAATTCAGTGACGCGATCGCTTAACTCTTGATAGGTGAGAATGCGATCGCTGCTAATTACAGCTTGTTGTTGTGGACGTTGAGATACTTGTGCAAAAAATAAAGTGTGGAGTAAAGCTGTTTGCGGGATTGGTGGATGAGGATGAATTGGGATTGATGGTAATAATTCTATGGGTTCTGTCCACAATTCATCTTCTAGGGATAAACGCTCCAGCAAATTGCAGTAAACTGTAAACATTTCATCCAACATTCCCATAGGGAAAAGTGCTTCTACAGCATCCCAATTAAAAATTAAGCTTCCATTGTGTTCTGCAACTTGATGTTCTAGGGAAACTTGCGGGGTTTGGCTAATACCATACACCACTTCTCCTAAAAAGTTATATTCTAAATCTGCTTGAGAAAAATTACCCAAACCTAACACACTACTAAATACTATAGGCATAGCTGCGGTCAATTCTGTTTGCTTTTGACTGAGCAATTTCCGCAGTACTTCTACTCCACTAATATAAATATGATCTAAATCTTGGAGTAATTGTTGCTGAATTTTTAGAGCTAGATTTATAAATGTATTCGGTGATGAATTGTCTATTGCTAAGAGATTTGTATTAGTAAAATCGCCAATAATTTGATTAATTTGTGGATGGAGTGGTAGACGTTCCAAGACAGTTAAGTTGAGAGTAAAGGCAGGATTTTTACTCCACAAAGTTAAAACTTCTGCAAAAGCAGTTAGCAAGATGATAGAAGGAGTTAAACCAGCTTTTTGAGCTCGCTGTTTTAATTTTTGCCATATATGGGGTTCTAGTTTTCCTGCGTAGCGGTTGAATGTATACTCTTTTAATTCACTAGGAAAACAAGCTAGGGGTAGTTCTGGTGCTGGTGGTAGAGTATCTAAACGATTAAACCAATAAGTTTGCGATCGCTTGACTAATTCTGAGTCTTGGAGAGAATTTTTAGCAATGACATAATCTCGAAATGATAGTTCTAATGGTGGTAATGATAATTCGGGATTTTGATAAAGTTGATTCCATTCGTGAAATAAAATCCGAATACTCGCAGCATCTATCAGTAATAAATCCATGCTGAGATGTAGCCGAATTTGTTGTTGATTTAAATAAGTGGCTCGAATATCAAACCACGGCCATTGGTGCGAAGGTAGGTTTTGTTGAGATAACTTTTCGCGGATTGCTGTTAATTCGATTTCGATTTGTGGGGTTTCTAATTCTTGCAAGTCTAGGATAGTAATTTGATAATCGGGAACTTTATCTAAGATTTTTTGTTCTCCTGTGGGTAATACTATCGCCTTGAGCATATCATGACGTTGAATGAGTTTTTGCCAAGCTGTTGTTAGGCGCGATATGTCTAAGTTAGTAGTTTCAAATTCTATGTAAACATGATTGCTGACATGGCTTAATTCAAATACTTGATTGCGTCCTAACCAATGCGCTTGTTGGATGTCGGTAAGTGTAAATGGTTGGTGATGTTGCTGAGGATTTGGTTTGATGATTGGTAGGGAGGTTGTTTTGATGTTGTTGAGGTTTAGGAGTTTGATCAGTTCTGGTTTATGTTCTTTGAGGGAATCGCGTAGTTCTGGTGTTAATGTTCCTTTTGGTGCTTCGATGTTTAATAGATCATTTTCTAGCCAGAGTTTGATTCCTCGTTTTTCGAGTTCGATTAAAAGTTGGTTTTTGTTCATCATGTTTTTGTTCAAAGATTTTTTTCACGCAGAGGCGCAGAGGCGCAGAGAAGAGAACAGGGAGGAAGACTTTTGTCAGAGGTCTAATATACTGTTGGCGTTGCTATTCAATAATCAACTCTTCTCAACTCTTACTCTCTGCGTCTCTGCGTCTCTGCGTGAGCTATCAATACATTCAAATTTGGATGATTTCTTTATCGTCGTCTTGTTCTGTGGTTAGGGGTTTTTGTGTGATTTTGGCGATAATTAATTGTTCGTCAATGGCTAATGCCAGTTGTTGAATATTTGTTGTTTCCACTAATAATTGGCGCATGGGAATGTTAACTTGGGATTGATTTTGTAAGTGATTTTTCAACTGCACGAGTTTGAGCGAATCTATTCCTAATTCAAAGAAATTATTCTGTATTCCCACTACTTCAATTTGCAGCAGTTGTTGGATGAATTCGGCGATTGTTTTTTCGGTTTGGGTTTGCGGAGGAACTAAGGTTGCTGATGTGGCTGTTGCGAGATTGGGAGTTGGTAAGGCTTTTCTATCTATTTTTCCGTTGGGGGTTAGGGGTAAGGTGTCAATGAGAATATATTCAGCAGGTCTCATATATTGTGGAAGTTTCTGCTGTAGATATTCTCGGAATTGGGTAGTATTTGATTTGGTAGTTTGAGGATTTTTAACTAATGACCATTGCTGAGAATCTGTTGGGTCTATTTTTCCACCAACAAAGCTATAAAGGAGAATTTGATTGGCTTCTAGTTGAAATAAATCTTGAATTTGGGGAAATTCTAAATAGCCAAGGGGACAAAGACCAATTTCTTGAGTCGGTGCGCTGTTCATGAGTAATTGTCCGATGTGTCCTGCTTCTAAAAGACAGAAGTCTCTGGCGAGTTCTCCATACATCGGTGCGATCGCACTTAGTTTCCCAATCAAATATATCGTAAAGGCGGATTGTTCAAAAAGTACTTGATTCTCAAGGTAAATGCTACTATCTATTTCGTTGGTGCTGTGGAGTAAGATTAAATTGTGGTGGCTGGGATGATAATAATATATTCCTGCGGGAAGGGTTTCGATGCTGTTGGGTTTGATGAATAAGTAAGTTTGTACGGGATAAAGGCTTCCAGCAGAAGGATAGCGATATTTGGGGAGGGGATAATCACCAAATTGCTTTTGCTGGAGACAGTTGAGAAATTTGCTAAATTGTTCTAAGGATATCTGTTGCGGTAAAAATTGTCTGTAACTTTGGCGTTCTAGATAAGCTGTTGGCTCAAGTTCAGATTTGGGTAAGTTAATAGCAATTGGGGATGATTCTGATTTGCGGATTCCTGGTTGTTGGAGTTTAAATTCGATGCGTTCTCCAGCATCGGTTAATACTCCTGGTTGTTGAGTTGGTTGGTAAGCTTCTCCTAAATTGGGATTTGGTGTATTGCTAACGATATAAGCAACTAATTGTTGTGTTTGTTCTACTGTGGTGACTACTGCTTCTTTAACGGTGGAATGCTGTTTTAATATTGCTTCAATTTCACCAAGTTCAATGCGATAACCGTTGATTTTGACTTGAAAATCTTCTCTTCCTAAAAACTCTATATTTCCATCGGGTAAATAGCGTCCCAAGTCCCCTGTTTTATATAATTTTTCTTTGGTAACTGGATGAGTAATAAAGCTGGCGTTTGTTTTTTGTGCGTCTTTCCAGTAACCTTTTGCTAATCCTATACCGCCAATATATAGTTGTCCCGTCACCCAAACAGGAGTTTGCTGCAAATTATGATTGAATACATATACTTGTTGATTATCGAGTGGTTTGCCGTAGGGAATACTTTTCCAGGTAGGATCTACTTGGGTAATTGGATAGTAAATTGACCAAATTGAAGCTTCTGTTGCTCCTCCCAAACTCACTACTTGGATGCTTGACCACAATTTTTGGATTTGATTTGGTAAATTGAGAGGTAGCCAATCTCCACTCAACAAAGCTAAACGCAGAGATGAAGGTTGTTGTGGTTGGTTGGCGAGATATTCTACCAACATTTGCATCAAAGCTGGAACTGAGTTCCACAGAGTAATTTGCTGAGATACTATTAACTCTAACCAGTGTGCGGGATCTTTGGTTTTATCTGCTGAGGGAATAACTATTGTTCCTCCCGCCGCTAACATACCGAAGATGTCGTAAACTGAGAGGTCGAAGTTTAATGCTGATAAAGCTAAGATGCGATCGCCTGATTTAATTCCAAAACGTCGATTAATATCCAAAATGGTATTTACCGCACCCCGATGATCAATCATCACGCCTTTGGGTAAACCAGTGGAACCGGAAGTGTAGATAATATAAGCTAAATCTTCGGGAGTTTGGACTAGTTTGATATCTTTCTCATCTTGTGTGAGTTGGCTTTCCACACATACTTGTTCAACACCTGATGGCAAAGATAGGTGAAGATGAGGTTGAGTGACAATTAATTTAACTTGTCCTTGGGTGAGTAAATACCATTGTCGTTCTGCTGGTAATTCGGAATCAATGGGAAGATAAGCCGCACCGGCGATTAAAATTCCTAGTACAGCGACAACTTGCTCCCAACCTTTTTCCATGATAATGGCGATTGCCTCTGGCACAGCGCTCCGCGCTATCGCATTGTCGCTACTTGCTCCCAATTCTCGCAGTTGAGATGCTAATTGCAGAGCCCGTTGGTATAATTCCTGATAAGTGAGGGTACGCTCTGGAGTAATGACTGCTAGAGAATCAGCTTGAATTTGCACTTGCTTGATAAACAAACTGTGCAAAGTTTCCTCAGAAATGGCTGCGGTGGGATAATTTGCAATTGTGAGTTTTTGTAATTCTCCCTGACTTTCGCTCCAAATGGTATCTGAGGTAATTAATCGTTGAAGCAAATCGCAGTAAGCAGCAAACATTTCATCTAGCAAACCTGGGGGGAAAAGTTCTTCCACCGCATCCCAATTAAATATTAAAGTTCCATTTTGCTCTCTAATTTGATTATCTAACCAAACTTGTGGGGTTTGACTGATACTGTAAACAATCTCGCCTAACTGACTTAATATTGATGTATCCTGACCGAGTGATTCTAAACCCAGGGTACTAGTAAATACCACCGGCATAAATTGGTAACTTTGGCGTTGACGGCTAAGTTCTCGCTGTACTTGCAAACCACTGATATAACCGTGATCTAAATCTTGCCACAGTTGTTGCTGTAATTGTTGAGCGTGGTTGCTAAAGCTTTGAGGAATTGAGAAATCAACTTCTAAAAGTGTCAAAGATGTAAAGTCTCCGACAATCTCATTGACTTGGGGATGTAAAGGTAAACGCTTAAATAAGGTGAGATTAATCGTAAACTTGGGATTTCTGCTCCATTGACTGAGAATTTCTGCAAAAGCAGCTAACAAAACTCCCGAAGGAGTTAAGTTAAATTGTTGAGCGCGATTTTGTAATTTGCGCCATTGTTCTGGCGAAAGTTGGGAACTGCGACGTTGAAACCGAGGATTGGCGATTCCATTGGGATTTTTTGCTAATGGTAATTCTGGTGCTGGTGGTAAGCTATCTAATCGATGAAACCAATATTCTTGAGAACGTTGATATTGGGGTGTATTTTTTAAAGTTGCTTCCCCCAGCACATAATCGCGGAAGGAAAGTTCTAAGGATGGTAAGACAAATTCAGAACTATTATATAGATGTAACCACTCCCGCATCAGCAAAAACACACTCCAAGCATCAGCAATCAACGCATCAAAACTGAGGTGGAGTCTGGTACGCTGTTCATCTATAGGTGTAGCTCGAATTCTAAATAAAGGCCATTGTTCCGCAGGTAAAACTTCATGGGACATTTGCTCACGCATCACCTCTAAATCTTGCAAATCCAAAACTTCGATTTCATAAGCCGGTACTGTTGGGAGAATTTGCTGTTGACCATCTGCTAAAATAACAGCACGCAACATATCGTGACGCAAAATGAGTTTTTGCCAAGCTTGATTTAATCTTGTTAAATCTAAATAATGACAATCTAATTCTAAATAACCATGAGCAGCAATATTCCCCAATTCAAAAGCTTCATTGCGTCCTAGCCAATAAGCTTGTTGAATGTCGGTTAGGGGAAAAGGTTGATATAGCTGTTGTGGATTTGGGACAATTGTTGGTAAATTAAATGAAGATTCTGTCTTTGTTGAAGATGTGACTGCTTCACTCAATCCAGCCACCGTAGGAGATGCTAACAAAGAGCGTAACGGTAACTCAATATTTAAGGTTTGTTGTAATCGAGAAATTACTTGAGTCGCAAGTAGGGAATGTCCCCCCAATTCAAAAAAATTATCGTGAATGCCTACTTGTGTGAGTCCCAAAACAGCAGCGATAATATTAGCGATCGCTTCTTCGGTTGCGGTGCGTGGTGGAACAAACTCTATTTCTCGACTCTGTTCCATATCTGGAATTGGTAAAGCACGCCGATCTATTTTACCGTTGGGGGTTAAAGGTAAAGTTTCCAGAATGGCGATCGCACTTGGAATCATATAATCAGGTAACTTCTGTTTGAGAAAGTTACGCAATTCACTAATTGTTAATGATTGCTGTCCAGAAACAATATATGCAACTATAGATTTATTTTCTGTTTGCAGTTCTCGAACCATTACCACTGCTGCTTGAACTTGGGGGTGACTACTCAAAACCGCTTCAATTTCCCCTAATTCAATTCGGAAACCCCGAATCTTCACTTGGTCGTCCATGCGACCGAGTAATTCAATATTACCATCAGGAAGATAACGCGCTAAATCTCCCGTTTTGTACAAAATAAAGTTGTGGTGAGAATAGGAGATAAATTTCTCTTTGGTTAAATCAGGACGATTTAAATAACCTTGAGCCAAACCAGCACCACCAATATATAATTCACCCGCAACCCCAACAGGAACTAATTGTAAATATCGATCTAAAATATAAACTTGTGTGTTTGCAAATGGACGGCCAATAGGAACCAACCCAGTTCCTAATTTCCCCATCCCCAATTCAAAATACGTGCTATCAATACAAGCTTCCGTTACCCCATAGGAATTAATCAAACGTGTCTGTTCGCCACAAAAACGCTGAAATTCTTGATATTCTTGCACATACAAGCTATCTGAACCGACTATCAACAATTTCATAAAGTGGAGATTTTGCTGAGTTCTTTGCAAATACTCAACCAAGTTTCTCAACACAGCTGGAACAAACTCCGCGCTATCAATTTTCTCCACAAGCATTATTTTATACAGCTTGTCCGGTTCTAACAGCCACTCACGCGGACATAAAACCAACTTAGCACCACTACAAAGAGCGCGAATTACATCCCCTGAAAACACATCAAAAGCAAAACTCGCCATTTGCAAATGACTAGTCACAGACTGGAGTTGATAAGCTTTTTCCCAAGCATAAAACGCATTTACCAAACTACGATGAGCGATCGCCACTCCTTTAGATTTACCTGTAGAACCTGATGTGTAAATCACGTATGCTAAATTTTTAGCAGTAGTATTAATGACTAAATTATCTTCACTTTCTTGGGAAATATCTAGCCAATCTTGATCTAAACAAACTACAGTTAAATCCTCTATTGGTAAACTCGTGACTAATTTTTGTTGCGTCAGCAATATCGATACTTGGGAATCACCCAGCATAAAATTCAAGCGTTCTTCGGGATACGCAGGATCTAAAGGTAGATAAGCTCCTCCTGCTTTGAGAACTGCCAATAATGCAACAATCATTTCTAGGGAACGTTCCACACAAATTCCCACCAGTTTATTTTCACCTATTCCCAAGGAACGCAGGTAGCGTGCTAGTTGATTGGCTTTGCTGTTTAATTGTTGATAGGTTAGTTGTAGAGACGTTTCATGAAACGTCTCTACATTTGGAAATACCACCGCAACCGCGTTTGGTTGCTGCTTCACACAGTTCTCAAACAACTGATGAATGACTATATCTTGGGGATACTCGACTTGATTGTTGTTCCAATTCCACAACAAATGATTTGTTTCAGCTTCCGTTAGCAGAGGTAAAAAAGCAATTTGTTGTTGGGGATTAGCAATAATTCCTGTGAGTAAAGTTTGAAAATGATTCGCTATCCTGGTAATTGTCGTAGCATCAAATAAATCGCTGTTGTATCTTAAAATACCAATTAATGATTCAGTCGTCTCCATCATATCGAACACTAAATCATTCTGTCCTTCCTGCTGGGGAATCACAAAAGGTTCTAAAGTTAACCCTCCCCAATTTTCTCGAACTTTAGTTTTATTAGATACAGATAATTCATAATCTTGGGCAATTTCACTGAGCTTTAACAAATTAAAAGAAACGCGAAACAAACCAGGAAGACTTGGATCGCGGTTGAGTTGCGATCGCTCAATTAGTAAAGTAGAAGGATAATCTTGATGAGCGATCGCATCTAATACAGTCTGGCGGACTTGAGTTAAAAGCTGAGAAAATGTGGGATTACCAGCCAAATTCACCCGCAAAGCCAGCATATTCACGAAAAAACCCACAGTTTCCGCAAATTGCGGCTGACTTCTCCCCTCAATAGGCGCACCCACAATGATATCTTCCTGACCAGACAAGCGGTAAAGCAACACTTGAAAGGCGGTTAACAAAGTCATGTAAAGAGTTGCGCCTTGAGCTTTCGCCATTTCTCGTAGCTGAAAAGTCAACTCTTGATTCAACTCAAAAGTATGGGAAGCTCCCCTATAGCTTTGAATAGGTGGTCGTGGTCGGTCTGTTGGTAATTTTAAAATGGGTAACTCACCCGCTAATTGTTCACGCCAGTAATTCCATAATTCATCGCCCACAGAACTTGCTAGAATATTTCTCTGCCACTGTACAAAGTCTTGATATTGGTACTTAATAGCAGGTAAAGATATGACTCGACCTGTATTTTCTGCTTCGTAGAGTAAACGCAACTCATCAAGAATAATTCCCAAAGAAAAACCATCAATCACAATGTGATGTATGGTTAGTAATATGACATAATTATCTTCAGAACAAGTAAATAAATTTACCCGGAATAAATTACCTTTTTCCAAATCAAAGGGACACTGATATGCTGCGATGACTTCGCTTTTCAACTCATCTTCATTCCAAATTGAAGCGTCAATATTTTCAAAATCAACTTCTTGGTATTCATGAATTTGTTGAAAAGGTTCGCCATCCTTTTGTGCAAATGTTGTGCGGAGAGTCGGATGACGATTTACTAACTGTTGAAACGCTCGTTGTAAAGCCGGGATATTTAAATGAGAGCGGATGCGAGCTGTAAAAGCCACATTATAAGCTGCACTTGTGGGTGCAAGTTTATACAAAAACCATAACCCTTGCTGACCATAAGTCAGAGGATAGGATTTAGAAGTACGAAACCCTTGGCGCAGCAAATCGATAATTTCTGTTTTATGCTGCTTAATTTGATTTAAAACTGTAGAAGTTAATCCTTCTTTGCGACCGCGATAACGCAATTTATCATCTTCAACCCACAATTCTATATTCTGTTGCGAGAGTTGTGTGAGAAACTCAACTAAATTCATAATTCTCCTTCCAACCACTCATCGTCATCTATTTTTGATTCAGCATTTGCACTCAATTCATCGACCAATATTGCCAAACTTGCAACATTAGTATCCTCTAAAAACTTTACTGCTGGAACATCTACTGACAACTCTTTTCTAAACTTATTTCTCAGTTTGACAGCAATTAATGAATCAAGCCCTAAATAATTTAAAGACATTTCCACATCCAAATCAGATGTCTCTATCCCAATTACCTTAGCGATTTCCTCTTGAATGTAAGTTGTAAAAAATGCAATCTTCGACATACTAATTCAGCAAAATTTTGCGTTATATTCTTTGCGTCTCTGCGCCTCTGCGTGAAAAATCTATCCCGGAGAATTTACAATCACTAACTTGACACTACCACTGCAATTACCACCTTTATCATCCCAATAACGACAGTTAGTAACTATATACATCATCCCAGATTTGATCCGAATATTAGTAAATTCAATCTCACCCCAAAATTTAGCAGACTGCATAGCCCGGCGAAAGGAACTTGCAAAATTTACAATATAGACATCCGGTAGCTGTTTATTCCAATAATCTGCCATAGTCCACGACTGAAATGAATCCATCAGTCTTTCTTTCACAGATTTAGCTATGACATAATACATCATTTGGTTATAGCAAATATTGAATTCCACTGAATTAAAATGACCAGTATCATCGATATAACATGATTCTGGAATTGAAAATTCACATCGTCCGATTACACGTCCCCCATCCTGAGGATCGCCCTCTTTAATTACTTCAGCAGATTTAAGATACTGGCAATTAGCTTTATAAGGTTTGAGGACTTGTGTCAGTAAGATATCATCATTATTGATGTGGATGCTTTGTTGACTTGAATCTGGAAATTTTAACATGATATTTTCCCCTGATTAAATGACTGTTTTGGTGGGCGTTGCTGATTGAGGATATGGATTTAATTCACGCGGAGACGCAGAGTCGCAGAGAGTAAGAGTTGAGAAGAGTTAATTTTTAAATTTCAAATTCAGCAACGCCTTTTGGTGAGATGTTTTAAACGCAGTGAGAATACAATTGCTCTATAACTGATAAAATGGATAGCTATCGTGCAAGGTCAATCGAAATGTGACGGCTGGTTCGGAATTTGCAGCATAGTGAGCGCAATGAACTAAAGAGCGATTATCCCAAATCCGCACATCCCCTAATTCAAATTCATGATGTTCGATGAATGGACATTGAAAAGTTTTGTCTAACTGACCGGAATGAGTTAACAACTTTTGGAGAATATTTATATCTCGCGGTTTTCCTTCTAAATCATCTATGCGATAGGTAAAACCTTCGGTAACGTAGAGGATGGTTTCTCCTGTAACGGGATGAATAAAGGTTGTTGGATGCTTTGCGGGAGGTGTGACTCGTTCAATCTCGTCCAATATTTCCGAAATCGGACGATAAACATCTTGAGGACGAATTTTAAAAAAACGTCTGACACTGTGATCACAACTCGACTGATTGGCGATCGCTTTCAGGTCATCTGGCAAACTCTGGTATACTTTAGACATATTGATAAAGTAAGTGCCACGCTCCTTACTAGGAAGAATCTGAGGATATACCATTGAAAATGCAAATGGCCTCGGCATAAACGCATAATCAGCGTGCCAAAATTTACCAGTCTTCGGAACTCCAACTTGCTGACCATTTTCAGCAACATTGGAGGAAACAAAAATCTCTTCCCTTTCGGGATGGTGATACATTGGTTGATAGTATTTTTCTACCTCCCCAAGACGATACCCAAAATCGCAATATTCATCAGGTGATAAGTCTTGCTCTTTGATTACAACAATTTTGTATTCATATATCAATTGCTTCACATCCTCAATATCTTGATCTGAAGCAGTTGTATGATTAAAGTCATAAACAACAACTCCCATTCCCTGATTATCTTGATATTGAACTTTCATTGTTTTCTTACTCGCTTCACAGGAAAGTTAATAAATCAAACCGGATTTATATAGTTAACTAATCTTACGTACTGATGGATTTGCTGCCAAGCAAAGACTTGTAATTAACATAATGCTACCTGCAACAGTAAACATAATTGTCAGATTTAAATTAACTAAAATACCAGCCAAAGCAAAAGAAATAGGAGCAATTCCAAAAGCAGAAAACATTCCCAAACTCATCACTCTTCCTAACATTTCCGGTTGAGTTTGTTTCTGAATCCAAGTAATTCCTACCACGGTAAAAATACAACTGCAAAATCCCAGCACTGCAATTGTCATACTAGCTAGTGCTATATTGCCAATAAAGCCAAGTAAAAATAAACCAAAGCCTTGAACACTGGCAATAGTTAACAATAAAACTCCGATGTTGGGAATATTTTTGACAAATTGAGGTGTGAGTGTCCCAATTAACCCACCACCACCCCAAGCTGATTGCAATATTCCTAAAGCTACTGCACCACCTGGGAAGCGACTATGAGCTAGTGAAGTCATCCCAACTTGTAATGGCCCAATAAATAGAAAATTGAGAATTACCATTACCAGCAAAAAGATTCTCAAAGGCTGATTGCGCCATGCGTAGTCAAATCCCTCACGCATACCAGCAATCAAATTCATCGTTTTTTTAGTAGAAGCAGAATTTTGATTTAATTCGCCATTCAATGCTGTTGTTCCCTTCATCAGCAAAAGCGTGATAGTTGTGATAGCAAAAGTTATCCCATCAATGACAAATGCTACTTCAATCCCCGCAGTTGCAATCAGCAAACCACCCAAAGCCGGCCCAATTAGCAAAATCAGTTGGGAAGTTCCTTGGCTTAAAGTATTACTTGCTATTAACTGTTCCTTTGATACCAGACTGGGGATAATTGATTTAGATGCAGGTATAAACAAGCCATCAAATATGCCGAAGCTAGCAGCAAAAAAATAAATATGCCATAGTTGAGTCATTTTCAACGCAACGATGGTTGCAAATAAAACAACCAGTAAACCACGCAAAGCATTGGAAACCAACATCACTAATCGTGGTGAAAAGCGATCGCTCACCACACCACCAAACAGCATCAAAACAGCACGGGGAATTGCTGCACTCATTAACACAGTACCTAACGTAATCCCAGAGTTAGTTAACTGTATTGTTAACCAAGGCAATGCAACGATGTAAAACTGGTCGCCTAGAAGCGAAACAGTTTCACCAATGTACAAAAGTAAAAAGTTGCGTACAGTTAGCGGTTTCCAAAGCGGAATTTTAGAATTTGTCATTGGTCATTTGTCATTAGTCATTGGTCATTTCTTCCTCTGCTTTGCGCTCCTCTGCTTTTAAAAATAAACCCAAACATTTGGGATACTCTCTTTAATTCACACGACGTTCATACCCTTGCCAATATTTCTCCCGAATCTTAGCCTTTTGCAACTTACCACTAGGCGTTCTTGGCAAAGATTCAGTAAACTCAACGCTTCTCGGTAACTTAAAATCAGCAATTTTACCCCGAACAAAATTAATAATATCTAATGCAGTTGCTTTCATGCCTGTTTTCAAAACCACGATCGCTTTGATTGCTTCTCCAAAATCTTCATCTGGAACGCCAATTACTGCTGCCTCTCTGATGGCTGGATGTTCGTATAAAATATTTTCAATTTCTGCTGGATAGACATTTTCACCACCATAAAGAATCATGTCTTTAAAGCGATCGCAAATGTAAACGTAGCCTTCTTTGTCAACATAACCAGCATCACCAGTATGAATCCAGCCATCTACTAAAGTTTTTGCTGTAGCTTCTGGTAATTTCCAATAACCAATCATATTTGCAGGAGATTTGATACAAACTTCACCCACTTCAAAGCAAGATAATTCTTTACCTACACTGTTGATGATGGCTATCGATACGCCAGGAAAGGGTTTACCCGCAGCTTTGAGGATGTTTTTATTTGCAGATGTATGGTCTTTTGCAGGTAAAGAGACGGCACAATTGCCAGTTTCAGTCATTCCATATATTTGCACAAAATTACAATTAAATGTGGCGATCGCATTTTTCAATGATGATTCAGCTATGGGGGAACCGCCATAAATAACGTATTCTAGTGATGAAAAATCTGTTTTTTGGCATAATGGTTCGTTCAACAAAACTTGAATCATGGCTGGAACCATAAATGTCTTAGTAATGCGGTACTTTTCAATTGCTTGGAGAACCTCATCACCGATAAAATTTTCTAAGACAATATTTTCTGCTCCGGCTACTAAACCACGAATCGCCCACCATAAACTACCGATATGGAATAAAGATAAAGTCAGCAAACTCTTGTCAGTTGCGTTCCAATTTATCCATGTTTCGCCTCGTTGAGCAAATTCTTTAGCGATCGCAAAAAAACTATAATGTCCTAATTGCACACCTTTGGGTCTTCCAGTAGTGCCACTAGTATACATTTGTACGGCTACATCATTGGCTGCAACAGCGATATTTGGTAGCTCATCACTATGTTTCTCAGACCAAATATCATAACTCAGACAATCGCCGTCAATTTCTTCTAAGCCAATAATGGTTTTTACACCATCAATCTCATTTCTAATCGCTGCGACTAACTGATAAAATTCCATCCCAACAAACAGAATTTCCACATTAGCATCCCTGAGAATATAGCTAATTTCCGCAGCAGCTAAACGCCAATTAATCGGTACAAAAACAGCTTTTATTTTGCAACAAGCAAATAAAATTTCATAACTCTTAAGCGAATCTTTATCTAGAAGTGCTACTCGCGCACCTGGTTGAATCCCTTGGGATAATAATGAATTTGCGACCTGATTACTTCTTTGCTCTAATTGTGAATAAGTAAGTGATTTATCTTTGAATATCAATGCCTTAGTGTCTGAAAATAGACGTGCTTGCACGCGTGCTAAATCTGCTAACGTTGTTATTTCACTGTTATATATCATCGAAATTACTCAGAAAAATTGCTCAGGTTCTGTTGTGCAGTCCTAACAAGCTATCTGAATCTATTACTAGCAGCCACCAAACATTAAGATTTTGCTTGATTTTATTCAGATATTCAACTAATAAAAAATTGGTACAAAAAGCATTATTTTAAATTTTTGGAACAACTTTAGGGACTTCCAAGTAAAAAAATATTTCATAGAGTACTATTGACTGTTCACAGTTAACAGTCAACACTCTAACCGAAACAATTAATTTTTTGGAGTTCCCTTATAAAAGGTTTTTAATCCAAAATCTAAAAGCCTTTTATCCAAAACTAGTATAAGTTCTGCAAAACAGAAAGCCTAAGTTAATACAGACTTTAGAGCATTGTTAATCTAAAGTCTATTAATTGCATGGAGTATAAAAAAATACATATAAGCTTTTGCTATATATTTTTTAACCTTGAATATATTCAAGGTTAAAAAATATACTCTTTAATCAATATACTTTATAACGGTATTGACGGTTTTTATGCTTTGATAGATACCAAAAATTAAATTGATAGTCTCAATTAACACTTGTTTTTTAAGTAAGTTGATTGATGATTAATTTTATATATTTTTATTTGATTAAAAAAATTTTTTGCTGTTTGACAATAAGTCAAAGAAATCTAAAATGCTTGTTTATTAAGAGTTTTTAAAGTACACCAATCAATAGGTTTTAAATATAAGAATAACTAATCAGAAATTAAATTAAGCAAAATTATTATAAAAATCTAACTTTAGAACATTGTCAACTCTCAACGAACTGAACCGTAATAATTTATTTTTTGGAGATCCCTAAAACTGTTTTTCAAGTTAGAACGCATTTTAGGAAGTTTGACAGTTCGTCATTTGACACTTTAACCACAAAGCCAAACAATTTAGTAGATAAACCCTGGAATCGATTTGCTACTAATGGCTCGAATTTTGTCAAATTTTATTGACAATTTGAGTTGTTTTTTTGGTGTGAGGATTGAATGAAGAAACTATATTTACTGGAAAATTTTGGACTAGCTGTCATACTTGCCATATTTATCAATCAACAAGCTTTAGCTGTAACAAAAGAAGATCATCAAATTCCCCAACTTTCAGATATTAAGCTTCCTCACACAAGTGTCAAGGAGTGGCTAGCTCAACAAGAGCAATCTACTATTCTAATAACAGGGATAAAGTTGAATCAGACGGCTACTGGGCTAGAAGTGATTTTAGAAACATCTGCATCTGACAAGCTGCAAGCCACAACTAAAATAGAAGGTAATAACTTTCTTGCAAATATTCCTAATGCACAACTGCGTTTAGCAAGTGGTAACACTTTCCGTCAAGAAAAGCCAGTTGCGGGAATTACTGAAGTTTTGGCAGTAAATCAAGATGCAAATAGTATCCAAATTACTGTAGTGGGAACAACTCAGACCCCAAAAGTCGAATTATTTGACAGCGATGAAGGTTTAGTTTTAGGGGTGACACCAACAACACCTGAAACTCAACCATCAGTCGATAGCCAAAAACCTAATGAACCAGATATTGAACTAGTCGTTACCGCACAAAAACGACCGGAAGACGCACAGGATGTACCCATTAGTGTGACGGTAATACCTCGTCAGGAAATAGAAGATGCTCAAATCGATTCTTTGATTGATATTGCCAATCAAACGCCCAACTTTAACTTTCTTCCCACATCTTCCGGCGGTACCGAGTTTAGTAATTACAGTTTGCGGGGTTTGAACAATCAAAATTTCCTGACTGCTCAGGATAGCGTAGCCTTTTATATTGATGATGTTCCCATTGACTATAACGGTTTTCTAGACTTGGCTTTACTCGATCTAGAACAAATAGAAGTGCTAAGAGGCCCGCAAAGTACGCTCTACGGACGAAATAGTTCTGGTGGGGTCGTCAATATCATTTCTCGTCAAGCAACGCCAGAACCAGAAACACGACTTAGTGCAAGTTACGGTAGATTTAACAGCCGCGAATTCCAATTTTCTCTCAACGATGCTTTAGTTGACGATAAACTATCACTGCGAATTGCGGGAGCTTACAGAGGACAGGATGGATTTATTAGGAACCTAGCCACAGGTAATGAAATAGGCGAGCGATCGCGGTTAGCTGCAAGAGCGCAACTTTTGTGGACACCCACACCTGACTGGACAGTATCTTTTAATAGCTATAACAGCTTTACAGATGATGGTAATCCGACTTATAACAAGCTAAATCCTGCTGACCCATTCGAGGTTAATTTACAAACAGAAGGATACAATAAGTTAGATACAAATACCCAAGCTTTAAAAATCGGTTACAACGGTGGAGGTTTCCGAGCCACATCCATCACCGCACGTCGTTTTACCCATCAAGAAAACCTTGTGCCGGGAAGCACAGGAGCGGTACAAATTATTGATGGTATTGACTCCACATTATGGACGCAGGAATTACGTTTCCAATCTCCAGAAACGGCAAAGCGTTTTCAATGGTTGTTAGGTGCTTACTACGAATCTCGTGACTTTAACGTTGGCGATGCTCAAACCGACTTTCCTGGATTTGGCAGATTTAGACGTACTGGAGACGATTATCGTCAAACCTACGCGGTATTTGGACAACTAGATTATCAGCTGATAGAACCATTAACTGTATTTGCTGGTTTACGTTACGAATCTAGTGATGCATCTTCAGATAGTACTTATGACTCAGTAAACGCTAATGGAACGCTAACTCCACTGCGTCCGGCATTCACCAATGAAAAAGTCAGTAATAATGCTTTGATTCCCCGCTTCGGTTTGAAATATCAATTCAATCCTAATGTAATGGGATACGTGACCATTGCCCAAGGTTATAGACCGGGGGGATTAAACTATCGAGCCAATAGCGAAGCAGAACTGCGATTTGGAGAAGAAAAAACCTGGAGTTATGAAGTGGGTTTGAAATCTTCTTGGCTGGATAATCGTTTAATTGCTAACCTATCAATCTTTCACAACGATGTAAATAATTATCAAGTTTTGCAATATGACGCAAGTGGTTTTTTTGGCAGAGTTAACAATGTTGACCTCCAAGCCACTGGAGTAGAATTTGAACTAAAAGCAAAACCAGCTAAAGGATTCGATTTAACTGCATCAGTTGGTTATGTAGATAGTATATACAAAAACTACCTAAATTCCGATACAGGTGTAGACTTAAGCAATAATCAAGTTCCCCTTTCCCCACAATTTACCTACAATTTAGCTGCTCAATATCGCAGTTCGGGAGGCTTATTTGCTCGTGCAGAATTGCGTGGTTATGGGATTACTTATTTTGATGATGCGAACCAAATCAAGCAAGAACCATATGCCTTAGTTAATGCCCGCATCGGTTATGAAGCTGAGAAATATGGCATTTATTTATATGCAAATAACTTGTTTGATACTCGCTACATCACCTCTGGATTCTTGTTTCCAGTACCGGATGGAACCGCAGGATTTGGCGATCCCGTGACCTATGGCGTGCAAGTTAAAGCTAATTTTTAATTTAATTGTTATAGCGATGGGAAAAATTATCTTTTCTGTCGCTATTTTTGATTTGTTATCCTCCGCATATCGCCATGCTTGCTAAATTAATTCTACTTGCCGCACTTTATACTACTCAATTCATTCCGACAACCTTTTTTATTCAAACCGTACCTGTTTTTATGCGACAACAAAATATGTCGCTGGATGCTATCGGGTTGTTAAGTTTTCTCATTCTTCCCTCAGCGTTAAAATTTCTGTGGTCGCCTTTTATTGACCGCTACAGTTTGCCAAAGTTAGGACATTATCGCGGTTGGATTATCTGTTTTCAACTTCTGTTAGCACTTGTAACATTTGGATGTGGATTTATTGATATTCGAGAGCATTTTAATATCTTAATTGTTTGTATGTTTCTCGCTTTTTTATTCTCCGCCAGCCAAGATATTGCCACTGATGCCTTAGCCGTAAATTTACTCGAACTACGAGAAAGAGGATTAGGAAATGCTATTCAAGCTGGTGGAAATGTTTTTGGTGCTATTATTGGTGGGGGCGGAGTGCTGATTCTACTAGATAGAATCGGCTGGCGGTATAGCTTAATAATTATGTCAGTTGTAATTTTACTGACTTTAATTCCAGTAATATTGTATAAAGAACAAGTTAGTCATAAATCTCAGAAATCAAACTTTTTTAAATCTTATTTTCTACCTTTTATCAACTTTCTCTCGCGTCCCAAAGCATTACCGTGGCTTTTCGTTATATTGCTATATATGGGATGCGAAATGATGTCAGGGACAATGCTGCGTCCGCTTTTTGTTGATAGAGGTTTGTCGCTCTCAGATATCGGCTTGATGTTAGGTATTATTAGTTACAGTGTCCGTATTATTAGTGCTTTGATTGCAGGATTTTTAATTACCCACTTGGGAAGGTTACGTTCTCTAACTCTATTTGGTTTTGCTGCCAGCATGATGACACTTTTGTACATCATACCTGCAATTGGTATCAGTAGTTTACCTGTGCTGTATGCTGTTAGTATCACAGTCAATGCAGTCCAAAGTATGGCATATACTGCATTACTAAGCGCCATGATGGATAAATGCGAATCAGCAACAGCCGCTACTGATTATGCACTTCAAGTATCAGTAGTATACCTTGGGGGAATTGCTGCTTCAGTTCTGAGTGGTGCGATCGCCAATGCTATGGGATATACATTTATGTTTGTAATTAGTGCTGCACTGAGTTTATTAAGCGTATTAATCATCACTAAATTGCAGACATAGAACTGAAACCTTCGTAAGGCATATCCCTCTTCTAAGGGTAATTGAAGAACAAGGCAAAGCGATCGCATGAGTGAAGAAAGGAATTCATGAGAGCTGGTGTGATAATCCCACGGGATTGTTTATCAACAGGTGCAAAAGTGGGGCTAAGGGCAACAATACAGTAACGAGCAATGTGAGTACTTGGTTCGAGTGGGCCAGGAAACAGAGGATTGTGATTGCGATGTTTGGTAGTGTCGTTTTTACACCGGATGGGGATGCGGTGGAAGTACAGGAGATGATGCGGCGGTATCCGGTAAATTAAAATACGTAAATATAAAAAGTATTTTATAACACTTTAATTAGGAGATTACACAGGTATGCTGCAATGCCAAGCCTTAACTAAATTTTTCCGTTAAGTCTCTACTCATCGTTAATTTAAAAAATGAGCTTGTTTGTTGTAACACTAGAATTTAATGGCGTTGTTGCGTGAATAGGCAAAATGGTAAATTCTACCTATGCCTATGTTAGCTTGCCACCTAGCCCTGCATATGATGACGAAAGCAAGCGTACAAAGTGAAAAATTGGAACGCTTATGATGCAGCACTAAAGCAACGAGGCAGTATAACTTTCTGGGTAAATGAAGAGATAATCGAGCAGTGGCGTAACCAACAGAAGACAGGTAGAAAGGGTAGTTCCAATTATTACAGTGACGTGGTGATCGCTAAAATGGGGACGATTCAGTCGGTGTTTCATCTATCAGGGCGGCAAGCAGCAATTCCACCTCGTAGCAACGCCAAAATTCAACAACACCCAGACTGGCAAGCACAGCTACATCCTAGAGATGAAAACCTCCGACGGGTGAACCAAGTCGGGCTTAAGCAATGGAAACAAGAAACTGGTTATCATCGTCGTTCTTTGTCCGAAACTGCAATCTTTCGCCTTAAAATCATCAATGGTTGTAAGTTAAGACGACGCTATGCATGATAATCAGGCTGTTGAGTTATTTCTACAATGTGCCGCGCTTAATCGCATGATCCAGTTAGGTAAACCAGACACTTACAAAGTTGAAGGTTAATTTCAAATCCAATTACGGATTGGTATGTCCTTTTTTTCTTTCATGCAACAAAGCCGCTCGATGCTTCAAACTGCCAAAAAGTAGCTAGCTTGGCTCAATTGTGTTAACATCAATCGAGAAAAGATGCAGAAATGGGCAAAACACGCCCCATGAATTATCTACAGAAATTTCATCTAGTCGAGGCAGAAAAAGCGCGAGTCTTAGGGCAATTTTTTGAGGCTGAAGAGTTTTACGAACGAGCGATCGCTCTTGCTGCTGAAAATGAGTTTATCCAGGAAGAAGCACTCGCCTATGAATTAGCGGCAAAACATTATTTGGCGCGAGGTCGGTCAAAAATTGCCCAAACCTACATGAAAGAGGCGCACTATTGCTACGATCGCTGGGGCGCAACCGCTAAAGTTAAAGATTTAGAAAAACGCTATCCACAACTCCTCAAAACCAACCTAGTTCGGCAATCACATTCAATCGTGACCGATGAAACTATCCGTCATCCGACTGCGGCGATCGATTTGGCGGCGGTGATGAAAGCGGCTCAAGCCATCTCAGAAATGATCCATCTCGATCAATTAACTGCAACGTTGATGCAGGTGGTGATAGAAAATACCGGAGCCGAAACTGGCGCTCTGATTCTCTTGGAAGATGATCGGCTCACTGTTGTGGCTCAGTGCAGTGGAAGTAGACAGTGTAACCTAGAAAAGATCACTGTTGCTGGCTGTGCGACAATTCCTGTCTCCGTTATCCAATCAGTAGAACGCACATCTGAAACTCTGGTGTTTGATGATGCAGTCAGCGAACCGTCTTTTTTGACTGATCGGTATATTCAAAACCAACAAACGCGATCGCTCCTGTGTATGCCCATTCTCAAGCAAAATCAGCTGATTGGCATACTTTATCTGGAGAACAATCTCAGTCCCGGAGTGTTTACTAGCGATCGCTTGCAAGTACTTAAACTGTTGATTGCTCAGGCAGCAATTTCACTAGAAAATGCTCGGTTATATGAACGGTTATCGGATTATTCCGAAACACTGGAAAGGAAGGTAGAAGAGCAAACTCAAGCTTTGCAGCAGGAAATCGCGGAACGGCAACAAACCGAAGCCGCATTGAGACAAAGTGAAGCAAATTATCGCAACCTGCTACAAACCGCGAATTCCGTTATCATTCGCTATGATCCGCAAGGACGGATTCGCTACATCAACGATTATGGGGTAAAACTTCTTGGCTATGAAGAACATCAGATTTTAGGGCGGAGCTTATTTGAAACCATCATTCCAGAAACAGAACTTTCTGGACGTGATGTGAGACCCTTTGTCCATGATTTACTTCGTAATCCTCAATCGTACCCGCAAGGCGAGGGTGAAAACCTGTGTCGAGACGGTCGGCGAGTTTGGGTTGTTTGGTCAAATCAAGCCATCTTCAATGAACAAGGAGATGTCGTTGAAATCTTATCGGTTGGCAATGACACCACCCAGCGTAGACAAGCAGAAGAGGCATTACAACGCAGTGAAGCCAAGTTCCGAACTATCTTTGAAAACTCCCAGGTTGGCATCTACCGAACCCGCACCGATGATGGCTTAATTCTCAATGCCAATCAACGCTTTGCCGATCTGTTTGGTTTTGATTCACCCCAAGAAATTATTGGAATTGAACACACTATAGGCTATTGGGTCAATCCCAGCGATCGCCAACAAGGCATTGAGGTGATGAAGCGGGATGGGGAAGTGCGAAGCTATGAAGCACAGATGCGAAAACGAGATGGGACAGTGTTTTGGGGACTTTTCTCTTCTTATTTGAATGCAGCCGATGACTACATCGAAGGGGTGATTGCAGATATTAGCGATCGCAAACAGGCAGAAGTAGCGTTGCAAGCCTCTGAAGCAGAACTGCGATCGCTCTTTTCAGCCATTCCCGATCCGCTGTGTATCTTCACTGCCCAAGGGCAATTGATCTGTGCAATCAAAGGAAATCCGTCATATGGAGAGTTGCATAGGGAGGAGTATATTGGTAAAACACTGCATCAACTCTATGCTACGGGACAAGCTGATGAATTTCTGAGTTACATTCAGCAGGTGCTGAGAACCCAACAAGTACTCACAGTTGAATACAGCCAGTGGATAGCTGGACGAGAAATGTGGTTTTCGGCTCGCATTGCACCGATTCGGCACGAACAGGTGATTTGGATAGCGCGAGATATTACACTGCAAAAGCGAGCAGAAGCAGCCTCAATTTTGGAAGAACGCAACCGCATGGCGCGTGAAATTCACGACACACTCGCTCAGGCGTTTACAGGCATTCTGGCTCAGGTGGGAGCGGCAAAACAGGTGCTAACGGATGATTTAGAAGCCACGGAGGCACACCTAGACCTGATCAAAGAATTGGCGCGAACTGGACTGGTTGAAGCGCGGCGATCGGTAGTAGCGCTCCGTCCTCAGCTTTTGGAGGAAGGCAGTCTACAGAGCGCTCTACATCGTCTCGTCGCTCAACTCAGAACTGCCGCAATGGATACCACTTTATATTATGAGATTGAGGGTGCAGTATATTCTCTGCCGACTGAAGTCGAGAGTAATCTACTGCGGATTGGGCAGGAAGCCTTAACCAATGCGATTCGACACGCCAATGCTGATGAAATTCGAGTGGAGCTAATCTACGATCGCGATCGGTTTTGCTTGCGCGTGAGAGACAATGGACAGGGCTTTGGAGTTGGGATTATTCCAGCCTCTCTTGGTTTTGGCTTACTAGGCATGAGCGAACGGGCAGAGCGCATCGGCGCACAACTCACGATTAGGAGTCAACCTGGAGAAGGAACAGAGATGATTGTTACCGTCGATCAGGAGGCGTTACCATGAGCCAAGCCATTCGGGTTCTGATTGCAGACGATCATGCTATTTTTCGGCAAGGATTAGCCACCATTATTAACCGTGACCCAGATATGCAGGTGATTGCCCAAGCCGAAAATGGGGAACAAGCGATCGCTCTATTTGGGGAACACCAACCAGATGTCACGCTCATGGATCTGCGAATGCCTGAAGTGGAAGGAGTTGCCGCCATCGGTGCAATTTGTGCTACTGCTAAATCTGCTCGGATTATTGTACTGACCACGTATGATAGTGACGAAGATATTTATCGGGGATTGCAGGCAGGCGCAAAAGGATATCTGTTGAAAGAAACTGAACCTGACGAGCTTCTGAATGCTATTCGTACCGTTCATCGGGGTCAGAAGTATATTCCGCCTGATGTAGGAGCAAAGTTGGTACAGCGCCTCAGCAATCCAGAACTGAGTGAAAGAGAACTAGAAGTACTCCGCTCACTGGCGCAGGGAATGAGCAATGCCGATATTGCAGCTGCTTTGAGTATTGGTGAAGGCACTGTCAAATCTCATGTCAATCGGATTTTGAATAAGTTGGATGTGAGCGATCGCACCCAAGCTGTAATTGTTGCCGTTAAACGCGGCATTGTTAATTTATGAGGCGTACTTTCGATAGAAGTGGGATTCTAACTTGAGTTAGAACCAGCCTTCTACTCCACGATGGCATGGTTGCTCTATCCATTTATACTGTAAAATTTTTAACTTGCTATAGACGACAGCTTGAAGGCGATCTCCTATATTAAATTTATGCAAATAGAAGTGCATCCAATCAGGCAAATCATGCTCCTTGAGAGCGGTAATACCAATTCACAAAAAATTTGATACAGATGCAAACGCTAAAAAGTATGCTGAGTCTCACTTTCTTCATTTTGAATTTTGAATTTTGAATTGGTATAAGAGGCTGTCTCTAAAGAAATGTAAAGGGGACGGAAGCGGGCGATCGCAAACGCTCAAATCCTGATTCATACGACCAATCTGGTGCCTTTACACGGTTGATATCCGAAGTTTTCCGCCGGGAAGAGTAGACGCTAAAAGGAAACCCATTAGCTTTCTCAATAGATAGAACTAGGAGAATCCAATCATGGTCAAACAGCAATCTGTAGACGAACAAGCAAATGGAAAGGCAACTAGCAACCTGACACCAGCCCAGGAGTTTTTGCAAGAAATCTGGGATGAGCATCTGCGGCTTGAGTTTGACGCTCACAACACTGAAGATACTCTCGCCACGATGGTTGAGGATGCTTACGTTAACGGCATTCCGGTAATGATTGGGGGAGTAGGGAAACCGGCACTGCGCGAGTTTTATTCCAAGTACTTCATTCCACAGATGCCGCCGGACATGGAGCTGACTCCAGTCTCGCGCACAATCGGAACCAATCAACTCGTCGATGAAATGCTAGTTAAGTTCACTCATACCATCCAGATGGACTGGATGCTACCTGGCATTGCTCCGACTCTTAAACGGGTTGAAGTGGCATTGGTAGTAATTGTTCAGTTTCGTGACGACAAGCTAGCCCACGAACACCTCTACTGGGATCAGGCGAGTGTATTGGTTCAACTCGGTATGCTTGATCCGGGTACACTGCCCGTTGTAGGGGTTGACAGTGCACGCAAGGTACTTGATCCGAGCTTGCCCTCAAACGCACTGATCGATCGTGCCAGTGATCGCAACTAAGTGCAGGAGCCAGCAAATATCAATGCCTAAACCCGCCATTTTGCAACCAGGATCGTACTCATCCTGGTTGTAGGAGGCGCTTCTGATTGCTGGCTCCTACACGTATTGCTCATTGAGTTTTTGACAAAGTGACACAGCCATTCACAACAAGAGGTAACTATCATGATGCTGAATGGATTGAGTAAGTAAATTGCCAGGTTCCATGCTTGCTGCAAACATAAAAAAATGAACGACGATCGCAGCTACAGTTCCTTACTTGTACTCCCTTCAACTCAAGATTGGATGCAAGGTGTGCTGAGTGCCAAGGTCGTGCTGGTGATGTATGGAGACTATCAATGCTCTAAAAGTGCGGATGTTTACAGGATAATTCAAAGAATCAAACAAGAGCTGAGTGCTTCTTTTGGAGAAGATGATTTATGCTTTATCTTCCGTCATTTTCCGCAAGCACAGATTCATCCCCAAGCTCAACGGGCAGCCCAAGCAGCCGTTGCCGCTGCCGCTCAGGGACAGTTTTGGTCAATGCACGACACTTTGTTTGCCCATCAACAGAAGTTAGAAAATGGTTATCTTGTAGAGTACGCCAATGATTTAGGGCTTGATATCCCTCAATTTCTTAAAGAGTTGTCTAAACAAGTGCATATTGATCGTGTCAATGAAGATATCGAAAGTGGATGCAAGAGTGGAATAACGGCTACTCCAGCCCTATTTATCAATAACATTCGATATACTGGGCGCTGGAAAATGGCAGAGTTGATGACAGCCATTGTTGCTGCAAGTCACTAAGCTCTATTCATATCTGATACCAATTTGAAAAAAGAATGCGACAGATACACAGACCCAAAGCCTTATCCTGTCTAGATTCTTAATTTTGAATTTTGAATTTTGAATTGGTATGACTTGTTTGTTAGTGCTAGTAAGCTATCGAATGCGTGATGGCTAACTTTTGACTGTTTTGTGGAACTTAAGCGCCTCACTGGAATCACCCCAAAACAGGTTCGCTAACACGATACGAATTATTCATAGCGACAAACAGGAGAAAAGATGATGAAATTAACTACAACACGACGCTCAATTTCTAGAATCACTGGGATGCTTGCTAAAACCACTCTATCAATCATCGTGATAACGGGAGTAGGTGGGGTTTTGCGAATGCATCCGGCGATCGCTACCCCTCCACCTCAACAATCTCCTATTCTTGTTGCAACCGCCTACACGGATCTCACATTGCCAACCTTGAGACAGGGCGATCGCGGTAGAAGAGTGCAAATGTTGCAGCAAATTCTCTTAGATAATGGGTTCTTAAATGCTGCTGGAGTCAGGTTGGGAAATCCGAGGGGTGCGGTTGTTGATGGTGCATTTGGCGCGATTACAGAATCTGCGGTGAGAGATTTACAACAACGCTACAACATCCCCGTTACAGGACAGGTTAACCCTGTGACTTGGGAAGTGCTGGATATGCGGGAGAATCCCTATCGATCGCCGCTCCCCTGGAAAGTGTAAGCGTCCTCCCAGGTAACTGGCGGTCAGATCCAAGCACTACATCCACGCACAAATCAAGGAGACACAGATGAGGATTAAAGCAACCCAAGGACATCAGGGAAGCGGAACGGAAGTGAAAGACGCGACTTACGTGGATGCTGCCGGGTGGGGTAAGTATCGGTGGTGGCGGTATGTTCTGGGGCTGATGATCATTCTCTTTGCCTGGATGATCGTCGCTAACTTCGTTAGTGCGCTCGTCGCGCTCGCGCTCGGCGGCAAAGAGGGTGTCGCGGCGCTCAGTCGGCTGGATTACGCCGCGTTCGGTTCTGTGGGAGGTTTCGTCGTAGTCATGGCAGGTTTTCCGATGTTCCTCGCAGGAATTCTCATCGCCGTCTCCCTCATTCACCAGCGTCATCCCCGAACGCTCGTGACGGCGCGGGAGAGGATCAGTTGGACTCGCATCGGTCACGGCTTCGTGGCTGGGTTCGTGCCGTGGGTTCTGCTCGGCGGGCTAGGGCAGTACCTCCTCTACCCCAATAGCTTCTCCTTCAACTCAGACCTTAAGACGTTCGCGCTCTTCGTGCCTTTGGCACTAGTCATCACCGCAATCCAGACGACCACCGAGGAGCTTTTCTTTCGCGGGTACATCGTGCAGGGTGCGAGCCTGATCTGGTCGAACCGCATGTTTCTGGCGATCGTCTCAGCCGCGATCTTCACCCTGCCGCACGCCACCAACCCAGAGTCACAGGAGGGTGGCTGGATCGGGATGTTCCTCGGCTACTTCGTCGGCACGGGTCTATTATATGCGGTCGTTTCATTGATCGACGGCACTACCGAGCTTGCGATCGGCGCGCACTTCGCCAACAATCTCGCGTACTTTCTCTTGTTCAACTGGTCTGGAAGCTTCTTCACCACGCCAGCGCTGTTCAGCATCAGCGAGTACCATGCGAGATTCTATGACATCACCTCTCTTGTGCTGATTCCTGTTTTCCTCGTAATCGTTTTCCGGGTGTTCAAACGCAATAAGGCATCTTAACTCGTTTCCCAGAGCTACCGGAACGCTCTTCGGTAATCCCGTCAAATCCTGAAAACAATCGCAAAGGCAACTAGCGACCAGATCCAAGTACCACATCCACGCACCGGTAAAGGAGATAAAGATGAGGATCAAAGCAACTAAAGGAAAGCAGGGAATCGGGACGGAAGTGAAAGACGCGACTTACGTGGAGGCTGCCCGTTGGGGCAAGTATCGGGAGTGGCGGTATGTTCTGGGATTGGTGGTCATACTCTTTTCGTGGCTGGTTATCGGGAGTCTGGCCAGCGTATTCGTCGCGTTCGCGCTCAGCGGCCAGCCGGATTACTCCGTGCTTGATCCCTTTGGGAAGTTCCTGTTTGTTATGGCAGGTTTCCCGTTTTTCCTCGCGGGGGTTCTCATCGCCGTTACCCTTATCCACCGCCGCCACCCCCGAACGCTGATTACGGCGCGGGAAAAGATTAGCTGGCGGCGTGTCGGTCACGGGTTTGTGGCGTGGTTCGTGCCATTCTGCCTGATCGGTGGGCTGGGACAGTACTTCTTCTACCCTGACACCTTCTCCTTCAACTCCGACCTCACGACATTCGTGCGCTTCGTGCCGATCGCACTGGTTCTCACCGCGATCCAGACCACTACTGAAGAGCTTTTCTTTCGCGGATACATCGTGCAGGGCGCGAGCATTGTTTGGACTAACCGCATCTTTGTGGCGATCGTGCCAGCCGCGATCTTCACCCTGCCGCACCTCCTCAACCCGGAGGCGATCGCCGGCGGCTGGCTCACGGTATTCTTCACCTACTTCCTCGTTCCGGGTCTGGTATGGACTGTGGTCTCGCTAGTGGACGGAACCACCGAACTCGCCATTGGCGTACACTTCGCGAACAACATCGGCGGCATACTCCTGATCAACATCACTGGAAGTGCCATGACCACACCGGCTTTGTTCACAGTCAGCGAGTACCACGCGACCTACGGGGCGCTATCAGTACTGGTTGCAATACCTGTGTTTCTGGCGATCGCCTACAAGGTGTTCAAACGCGACGAGGCATCCGAACCCGTTTCCCAGAGCCACCACAAGGGTCGTCGGTGATCTCGTCAGTGCTCGGTCTGGACTGCTGTCATTGTTCACGTCGTTTTCAACTTGCCCACAATTCCGGTGATGGTAGCTGCTTTTATGGGCTGATAGGAAGGATCATCTGGAGGTTAAACCAATGGCAATTCTGAAACAATTCGGGATTTTATTTGTATTGGGCAGTGTGGGAATTGTCATGTTCACGATCGCGTCTATTCCTTTAGTCGAGCAACAGTTAGCGAAACTGTCTCCAGAAATACTGGAAAAAGTGCCACCATTGGGGATTTTAATGCTTCTGCAAGGACTACAGTATTCAATTCTACTGGCAATCAGCATTCTAATTGGAATTAGTTGTGCCTATCGTGTTGGATTAAGCTCCCATTTGATTGATCATTGGGTGTTTCACACCGCTAAGTCTCCATCTTTTACCGTTGAGATGAAGTGGAGCTTGGGTGTGGGTGCAGCTGCAGCGATCGTTCTCTTGTTGCTCGATCAGTTGATGCAACCTGTCCTACCTGAAGCGCTACGGGCAGCAAATAATACAGAGCCAAGTTGGTTGAATTTGCTCACAGCAATGTTCTATGGTGGCATTACTGAGGAAATTTTGATGCGCTGGGGTTTAATGTCGCTGCTGGTTTGGATCGCGTGGAAAGGGCTAAAACAAGGCGTTACGTTGCCAAGTCAAGGGATTTACCAGGGTGCGATCGTTCTAGCCGCGTTAGTATTTGGACTACTACACCTGCCAGCGACTGCCGCGATCGTTCCTCTCACTCCAGTTGTGATTATTCGGGCGTTGTTACTGAATGGGATTGTGGGGATTGCGTTTGGCTGGCTCTTTTGGCAATACTCGCTTGAGGCTGCAATGTTAGCCCATGTCAGCTTTCATGCTTTTGCCTCTGTTCTTAGCGGTTTACTGGCAAGGTTGGCTTAAGTTTTGGAATAGATATCGTAGGGCTAGTACTGCCCACAAAGCTTTACCGTGAAAGGTTTTAAAAATGGTGGGCGATGCCCACTACTTGAATTGATGCTCAACTTTACAGTTTTAAGGTGGTAAATCAAATGATTCAGTGCAAAGATTTTGCACCTCGGATTACTGAACGGGGACCCTTCGGCGGAGCTTCCGATTATGAATCCTTCTCTGAGGTTGTGAGTGCTGCAAATCAGTGGATCGCAAGTACAACGATACAGGTGATCAATGTTGAAACTGTTGTTTTACCCGATCGGATTGAAGGCACAAGTGATGATGTCTACGGAGTGACGACCAGTAATGCTTTCCACCCAGTGATGATCAGTCAGGGTCTAGCAATCAATTGCTTTCAATGTGTGCGTGTGTGGTACAGAGAATAAGCTTCACTGGAGAAGAAATAATGAAACGATTTACCTTGTTTACTTTTCTTTACCTCGCGCTGGGAGTTTGCCTGAGTGCGATCGCACTTGGATACCCAAACCTGCCTTCGGGTTCTCAAAGAAGCTTGTTCATCAGTGCAGGAACTTCCTACATTTTTTGTCTCCTCAGCACCTTCCCATTTTGGCGCGAGAGGACGATCCGCTTCTATCGCAGACGGAATTCAGCAGTAATTCTACCCTGGTTGGTGATTGGATTCTATATTGTTTGGATGATCTGGGAGGTTCAGAGTCAGAACTGGACGATGGAAGCCATTTTAGGAGCATTTTCGCGGCTAATAGTTGTCTTACCGTTTGTAGAACTCATTGTGATTACATGGCAAGTGAATTCTGAGCATTAGTGTCTAAATCGGATGATGCCGAAACAAACTCGTTTCAGCAACGCGAGATAGAGCCAAACGTACTACATAAGGAACACCATGAATAAGCCCAAGTTTTTGAGTAATAATAGGCTGTGGTGGAAGTTGACTACTTTTGAAACTTATTTCTTCAGCCCCAAGTTTTTCCTATTGCCTCTTTACTCTTACCCGCTAATGCAAATCAATTCTAAAATCAAAGCGGACGGCAAGATAAAATCCAATAAACATCTGAAAAAACTATTAGTATCATCATTCAACATGGAAGAAAAGTTTTTGGAACCACTAACTTCAAACTCTCTTACTCAAAAGTTGCAAATATTTTCTTCCGAAGAAGTAGAATTATCGCTGAACATCAATAATATCTCCTACTCAGTCAAACTAGAACCTCGCGTTACTTTACTGGATGCACTTCGAGAGAAGCTGGGTTTGATGGGCACTAAAAAAGCTTGCGATCGTGGTGAATGTGGAGCATGTACTATTCTAGTCAATGGTCGCCGAATTAACTCCTGTATGACTCTAGCAATAATGCATATCGACGCTGAAATTACCACAATTGAGGGATTAGCTCAAGATAGCCAACTCCACCCCATGCAAACAGCTTTCATTACCTATGATGCTTTTCAATGTGGTTACTGCACATCGGGTCAAATTGTATCAGCCGTAGGAATGATATTAGAAGAACCACCAAAATCTGAGGCAGAAATTCGAGAAAAAATGAGTGGAAACCTTTGCCGTTGTGGAGCATATCCAAATATTATTGCGGCGATTCAGGATGTGCTAGAGGAAATGGAAAATGCAGCCATTTAGTTATGCTAAAGTTACTTCCCGAGATGCGGCGATCGCTACAGTTGAACAAGACGAAACTGCTGCATTTATCGCTGGTGGCACGGATTTACTGGGATTAATGAAAGATGGAGTCCAAACAGCGAATATATTAATTGATATTAATAATTTGCCATTAGCAGATATTGTATCTCTTACGAATGGAATCCGGATTGGTGCAATCTCTCGGATGAGTGATGTAGCTTTTCATCCCAAAATTCAGCAATGTTATCCAGTAATTAGCCAAGCATTGTTACAAAGTGCTTCACCGCAACTACGAAATATGGCAACAGTGGGCGGTAATTTACTACAACGAGTCCGTTGTGGCTACTTTCGCGATCCGGTTTTTCCTTGTAATAAGCGCACCCCAGGTTTAGGTTGTGCCGCAATTACAGGCTACAATCGAATGCACGCTATTTTCGGAGCAAGTGAACATTGTATTGCCGTTCATCCTTCCGATTTAGCTGTAGCATTAACGGCATTAGATGCGATAATTTACATCCAAGGGGTAGAAAAAGAACGTCAAATTTCAATTCATGATTTTTATCTCTTACCAGGTGATACACCAGAAAAAGAAACCGTATTGCAGCCTGGAGAATTAATCATTGCTATTGAAGTTCCAAATTCTGTATATAAATCCTATTATTTAAAAGTTAGAGATCGGGCTTCCTACCAATTTGCTCTCGTTTCTGTAGCTATTGTCGTAGAGTTAGAACAGGACATAATTCAATCAGCACGAATCGCTTTTGGTGGGGTAGCACCCAAACCTTGGCGTGCCAGGGATGCTGAGGAATTTCTCAAAGGTAAAGCAATTAATGAAGCTACCTTTAAAGCCGCAGGAGAAGCAGCTGTTAAAGAAGCAGAACCGCAAACACATAATGAATTCAAAATTGAATTAGTCAAAGGCGCTTTGGTACGTGCGCTTTCAGTTGTGACAGAAAAATTATGAATAAAATTATCGGTAAACCACTTGATCGCGTTGATGGCAAACTCAAAGTTACTGGAGAAGCACCCTACACAGCCGATGTTGCTATAGAAAATTTAACTTATGGAGTGATTTTTCAAAGTGCGATCGCCAACGGTAAAATTATCCAAATAGATACATCCGCCGCCGCAGTTGTTCCTGGTGTGATAGATATCATTACTTACCAACAAACTCCATCTCTAATCAAAATCCCCTTATTTTCGCCGCCACAACCTCAGCCAACCGCAAAAGACGATAATATTTACTACGATGGTCAACATTTGGGGATTGTAATTGCCCAAACTTTAGAACAAGCCCAAACCGCCGCCTCCTTAGTTAAAATTATCTACGAAGAAGCATTGCCTACAGTCACAATGGCAGATGCAGAGATATTTGAACCCGAATCAATATTCTTTGGCATTATGCCAGGTAAAATCACCAGAGGGGATGTTGAAGCTGCAAAAGCTCAAGCGGATGTCCTGGTGGAGCAAATTTATACCACACCAATGGAACATCATAATCCCCTTGAACCTTCTGCAACGATCGCAATCTGGGAAGGAGATAATTTGACGCTGTATGAAACTACTCAAGGCATTTCAGCAACCCAAAAAGCGATCGCATCTGTTCTGAATATTCCTCAAGAAAATGTCCGTGTGATCTCTAAATATTTAGGCGGCGGATTTGGTTGTAAGGCATTGTTGCGATCGCATACTATTTTAGCGGCGATCGCATCTCGTCAAGTAAAACGCCCTGTAAAAGTTGTGCTAACGCGATCGCAAATGTACACTGCTTGCGGACACAGATCCCAAACTCAGCAGCAGCTAACGCTAGGTGCAACCACCGAAGGTAAACTAACCGTTATTCATCACATTGGCACATGCTTAACATCGCTATATGATGACTTTGTAGAACCAGTTGGTGCAGCAACAACAATGATGTATGCCTGTCCAAATCTGGAAATTAAATACCGTTTAGCACGTATCAACGCTGCCACACCAACCTTTATGCGTGGCCCAGGAAAAGCGACAGGGATGTTTGCCCTAGAGTCAGCAATGGATGAACTAGCATACACCTTAAATATTGACCCAATTGAACTAAGACTAAAAAATCATGCAGATATCGATCCCCACAAAGGATTACCTTGGTCAAGTAAATTCCTCAAAGAATGTTACCAGAAAGGGGGAGAAATTTTTGGTTGGTGCCAACGCAACCCAATTCCCCGTTCCATGCGAGATGGTTATTTCCTAATTGGTTGGGGAATGGCTAGTGCGACATTTCCCACTAATGTTGGAACTGCATCAGTCAAAGTAGAAATTTTTGCTAGTGGAGAGGTGCGGCTACAAAGTGGAACCCAAGATATTGGTACAGGTACTTATACCGTAATGACGCAGGTGGCTGCTGAGGTATTAGGTTTACCAGTGCAGTTTGAACTAGGTGATAGCAATTTTCCGAAAGCGCCCATTACGGGTAACTCAATTACAGTTGCTAGTGTTTCCCCGGCGGTGTATAAAGCTGCGATCGCTGCACGGGATAGAATCATCCAAATGGCGAGCAAAGATCCAAATTCTCCACTTTATCAATCTCAAGCAGAAGATATTAGCGTGGAGTCAGGGCAAATATTTTTAAAACACGATCATTCCAGAAGAGACAGCTACACCGATATTCTGCGCCGTCACAAATTAGAAAGTTTAGAAGTCACAGAGCAAGCCTCACTCAGCCCTGAGGGTAAGCAATACGCCAAACACTCATTTGGTGCAATTTTTGTGGAAGTAGCAGTCGATGAAGTGTTGGGAGAAATCAAAGTTAGACGTTGCGTAGGAGTTTATGATGCAGGACGAATTCTCAACTTCAAGACAGCGCGAAGTCAGGTTCTTGGCGGGATTACATGGGGAATCGGTATGGCGCTGATGGAGAAAACTGTAATGGATACAAATCAGGGCAGAATAGTTAATGCTAACCTTTCTGATTACCTGATTCCCGTTCATGCAGATATTCCAAATATAGAAGTACAATTTATTGGGGAACCAGATCCTTATGTGAATACTCTAGGAACAAAAAGCTTGGGTGAACTTCCGATTGTTGGGGTAGCAGCAGCTATATCTAATGCGGTTTATCATGCCACAGGGAAACGGATTCGTGACCTACCAATTACACTAGACAAGTTGTCTGAATCCATAATTGATTAGAATTTATGGCGTTGCTGAATGAAGGGATGAATCAATTTATGTAGGTACAGTTTGATACTTCAAATAATGAAGTAATAGTTTAACCGAGTATCTCAGCATTTCTTCTGTCTTAGAATAGCATAAAGTTTTGCGGTGAAGGCATACCAAATAATGTCTTAGTCTAGTGTTTTCATTTTCAACTCGTGTCATATATGTTTTACTTCAAGGGGCAACAAGCAAGTTAAAATGCTTGCTGTATAGGCTTCATAGCCTTTAACACGCTTCTTGGCTAAATCAAGTAGAAATTGAATTATCAGTTTTATCTCGCCAATGTTTAAAATTTGAGTTTAGACTAGACAGCAACAAATGACCCAGCAGTGCTGAGTTCATAAAACACAACCTTCAAGAATGAAGATATTTGACTGGAGTTTAGACTAAATGGAAGAGATGAAAGAGAAAAAGGGGATGTCTGATTGAAGACAGTCCCCCTTTCGGCAGAAGCTAAGAGAGAATCACCTACTCTTATCTGCCAATATGAAACGTGCCAGACTCGAAGAATTTCGTCAAGCCGCCTATACGCATCTAAGCAAAGCACATGATGCAACATTTGAACTAACAGATGCGATACTGTTGACCCGTAATGTCTACAGTCTGGCAGATTTATCGTTATCGCCAGTGTTTAGACGCAAATGGCCGAGTATCTATGAAGCGATACAAGATACCAAACCAGACCGCGAGAAATTAATGGAGTTATATATCAAGCAAATACCAACAGAAAAACGCATATTGTTGGCAGGAGATCATACAGCTTGGTCACGCCCAGATGCGGTGACACTCAAAGAACGGACAATAGAACACAGTAGCACAGCGATCGCGGGAAATAAACCGATTACGATTGGGCAGGGATATAGTACTATAGCTTGGATACCAGAGGATTCAGGAAGTTGGGCACTACCGCTGAGGCATGAACGGATTACCAGTTGGGACAATCCGATTGAGAAAGCAGTTGAACAACTCAAAAAGGTATGTGAATCAATGTCTGTTCGACCAATTTCGCTTTGGGACAGTGAATATGGTTGTGCGCCTTTCGTATTAAAGACAGCTAGTATAAAAGCCGATATCTTAGTTAGACTACGTTCAAATCTGTGTCTATGGGGCGCACCACCCGCTTACTCTGGCAAGGGTCGTCCTCGCAAGCATGGTGCTCAATTTAAACTCAATGAACCCTCAACCTGGGGCGAAGTGGCATCTGTGCTGGAAGTAAATGACCCAAAATTGGGACGAGTTAAAGTCAGTCTGTGGGAAGATTTGCATTTTCGCAAAGCTGCTGCACGCCCAATGACGCTACTGAGGGTGGAACGTCTTGATCTTGATGGCAATTTGAGAGTATTAAGACCTTTGTGGTTGGCTTGGGCTGGGGAACAAATGCCACCATTGGATGAAGTTTGGCGATTGTACTTGCGCCGATTCACAATTGACCATTGGTATCGTTTTCTTAAGCAACGCTTACATTGGACAGTACCAAAATTCAGTACTCCAGAACAATGTGAACATTGGAGTGACTTAATGCCGTTAATCACTTGGGAGTTATGGTTAGCTCGTGATATCGTTGCTGATCATCCTCTTCCCTGGCAGAAGTCAATAGATAAATTGACCCCGGGACGAGTTGCTCAAGCTATGGGTGGAGTTTTCGCCGCGATTGGTACTCCTACCTCTCCACCCAAACCTCGTGGAAAGTCCCTTGGGTGGACACCAGGTAAAGCCCGTAACCGGAAAATACGATATCCAATTGTTAAAAAGACTGCTTCTAAACCACGCAAAGAGGAACAAAAATCTGCTTAATCTCAAATATCTTCATTCTTGAAGGTTGTGTTTTATGAACTCAGCACTGCTGGGTCATTTGTTGCTGTCTAGTCTAAACTCAAACTGATAACCCAGTAGTGTTAACAATTCAGTTGCTAACCAATACTCAGATCCATCGGTATCAACCTGTTTAATTTGGTCAAATGGGCTGCTGTTACTTTCGTACTTTATAATTGCGTCCATACGATCTCCAAAATTTTGACGCATGAAACTATCGCGGCATTGCAACCATGCCGTCACAGATTTTTAAAGTTTTGTAACTAAATATAGCTACGCTAGTACATTGCTGATTAAAAACGCCATCGAGTGATAACTCTTCTTCTCTATGAAAGGCTATGCCAACGAGACGCTACGATAACGTTAAGCTTCGGCTAACGCACTGTCCCCTGTCAGGTTATCGTCGCAGATTTTGGCGGAGGCATCGCTTTTAATTTTCTGCTAACATTCTTCGCTGTCTGGTAGATAATGCTTTCCTTTCTTTAGGTGGAACAATAGTTGATTTTCTGGAGAAGCTAGCAGCATCCTTAACCTATAAAAAAGTAATACATTCTCTATCTAGCGAATGCGTCTAATTCCTATAAAAGTGATAGCAACGTTACAGAAATTATTTGCTTTGTTTTAATCGAGCTTCCTTCCACTTTTTCGCTGAGTTGCAATAAAAGATTCGGATAATTCTTCGAGTGTGCATTGGTAAAGACGGATCAGCTGTAACGTTTCACTGGGGCTAAGGCTAGGGATATATGTTCCTGCCTCCCAAAATCGAATCGTGGAAACAGATTTACCTAACTCCACTGCTACCCGTTCAGCTGATAAACCAGCTTTCTCGCGCAACTCCTTTAAATCCATAAAAATAAGCAACTTCAACTTAATCACCTCCTCTAGATTACTGGTCTTGCTGCCTAGTCTAATCTAGTTAACTAGTCAAGTCAATAGTAAGCTAGTCTAGTTAACTAGTATTATATAGTTGACAAGTCTAGTTAACTAGAGCATAGTGATAAATATAAGGGCAACGGAATTGCAAGCCGCCAGCACCCGAACGCTCAAAAGGTTTGCCAACTGAATCATCAAGTTGAACTCATTCAATTCACCCAAAACCCAATGCCACCGGGATTAGCAGCCGGAAGCCAAACTTGTAATGCTCAAGCCGCCGGAGATGATTCCGATGACCTAACTAAGTCTGAAAAATTGGTTATTTATCGAATATACGTCCAGAATTCAAAGATTTGTACAGCTTCGCTGATTCTGTTGTGAGAGCATTTTGTCATTTGCACAGCGCTCTTTTGTACATCAAAAACAAAGGCGATCGCTAGCCCTGGAAAAGTTTGCGATCGCCTTTTACCCTTTTATCAAAGGAATATCTATTATGACCTACAAAACACCTGCACAGCAAGCAATTTTCGCTTCTTTTGCTGTTGACGAACAAGCTCTAGCTCAAGCACAATTAGAGCAGCACATCACACAACAGGGTGAAGTTGTAGCACCCGAAGAATTCACCGTTGTCGAAATCACCTGCTACGACTATGAAATTTACGTTGGCGACAAACTAATAGCCAGCATCACCTACGATCATGACGACTTCGTGACCCAACGCTGGGTGGTCATGGTGAACTCAACCGAACAACATCGTGCAAACAGCTGGGCCAAGTGCCACAGCCACGTCGCTTGGCACTACAAGCAAGGCACACTGCCAGTGCAACAGCAGAAAGTTCCAGCCAATACAACTGGTAACGAAGTGATGGCACAAATTGCCTTGGAATGCGAAAAGTTTGGCTTTGAACTCCTCGATGACGGTATCTACAACAACGACAAAAAGCTAGGCTCGGCGGGATGCACTGACGGTCGCTGGTGGGTGGAAAGAGCATCATCTGGGCATCACAAGCAAGTGCCTTGTGATTCTGCATTCGATGCCGTGTGGTCGTTGTCGATGGTCGAAGTATTGCCTAGTCTCGAAACTAGGTCTTGCGAGGAATTGTTGGATAAACCGTTTGATCAACTGACGAGCGAGGAATGGAAGCGGCTGATGGAGTACAGGCCACTTCCAGAGAGTATGGTGTTAATCGCGTAGTTTAAGAGAGAATATGGTGGGCGCATTGTGCCCACCACCTCCATATCATCACAATAAGTCGGACGTGAGAAGTCCTAAATTAAGAAGTAAAGCTCGCTGATTTGCGTTCAGCTTCGGCGATATCACAAATGGCAGCTAAATACATGAGGAGAGTGTTTTTAAATAAGCACTTCAATAAGAAAAAACTCTCCCGCCACTTGCTGTATGAGGGAATAGTTGCAATAACTCAAAAAAGTTAATCCATAAAAGTCAGAAACAAACCGCAACACTAAACTTCATCTTTGAGAGTTTTAAAAACTGATGGATATCAAAACTATTGCTGTCACCTATCACAGAAAATTTAACTTAGGTGACTATGAATCGTTGGAATTGGGTTGCTCATTATGGGCACAAATCGACCCAGAAGAAGATGCAGAGGGCGTAACACAATTTTTATATCAACAAGCCAAAACCTCTGTGAAAGAAGCTGCCAGGACTGTAATTCAAGAATCAATTCACCAGATGAATAAAGTCAAGATGCAAAAACAATAGGAAGAATTAAGAAGTCAGAATTCAGGAGTCAGAATAAATGAGACAACCAGCAAAAACATTTCAAGACTTGATAGTTTGGAAGAAAGCACATCAATTTGTTTTAACAGTTTACAAACTTACTAGTCAATTTCCTAAATCTGAAATATATGGCTTAACCTCTCAATTTAGAAGAGCAGCTATTTCAATTCCTGCAAATATAGCTGAGGGATTTAAAAAGAAAGGAACAGCAGATAAAGTAAGATTTATGAATATAGCACAAGGTTCCTTAGAAGAGTGTCGTTATTATCTAATTCTTACTAAAGACCTTGGGTACGATGATACCTCACAATTAATGCTTCAACTTGAAGAAGTAAGTAAGTTACTGACAAGTTATGCTAATTCCATTCTGGCTCCTGGCTCCTGACTTCTGAATTCTAGCCAAACTGAACTGGATGATTTTTAATTATGCCTGAAATAAAACTCGGATTAGGTAATCCACCACAGCCAATTTATCTGTATGTAAAGAAATTAGAGGTTGATGGTCGGATTTATGCTTGGTATAACTGTGAGATTGAACAAGATAAAAAGATTCCTGTGGGACAAAGAGCATTAACAGGTTATGTTTTGGAGCTAAGATTAACAGATAAAGATTTCAAAGGCAAGGATAATCTAAAATTAGATATTGTTGTTCAAGCTGATGAAATTTATATCGTCCGCAGTGGCATTGAAACCAACTTTGCCAAATCATTCTTGTTAGCTGCATCTGTTGTGAAAGATTTTACTCAGCCTTTAATCATTGTTGCTACTCCAGGTGATGAAAATTCAGTTTTCTGCAATCTTTATGACGCTTTAACTAAAATCCGTATTCGTCGAGAATGGAATCCTAACGCTGACTGGGGAGCAATTATTCGTGATGTTCAATCTCAGTTAACTCCAACTTCAGATTCAGTCGATTATGCTCAATCTGCACAACCGCAATCAAATCCAAAGCAAACTGCTGTAGCATCTGCAATACATTCCCAAGATTTGCGAGTCAAACAAATTCGGATTTTACTTAATTATCCACTTGATTTAATCAAAGAATGGTTACATTTTCAAGATGTTAGTAGTCCCAGTGAGCTTCATCACAGTAAAGTTGATGAGCTTGTAAAAACCATGTGTATTGCTTGGGCATCAGACAAGTTTGACCACCCGAATCATGCTGCTAATTCCTATCAGAAACACGTTGTTAATGCTGTAGTTGATGGTGTGGATGAACTACAAGCAATTAAGGGATGGATGCAGCAAGTTCAACAGCAGACTGTTGCACAGATGGTATAGATACTCGCTGAAAAAAGACACATTTGGACAGGGCAACACTATTAAGTTGACAGCATAAATTACCGAAGAATAATTCAGGAGTCAGGAGCCAGAATTCAGCATTGAATTCTGTGCGACTGATAGATGAATCGTGGTTTAAAGACCCTGATTTTAGACATGGGGGTGCGATTCGTTCACTCGAAATGAGTAGAAATATTCAGGGATGAGTGACATTTGAGAGATAACCCTGATGGGGTGGAGTTCGCACTTTAATCTCTCTCAGATGATAACTGAATAACCATGAGGGTGACTCCAATTAATGAGAAGTCCCTCTCCGTAGGTGCAACGGTAACAGCATCATCCCTACGGTAGCGACTAGCCATCAATCCGTAAAGCGGGATGAAAAGGAGGTAAAACTGGTAGCCTAAACTGGTTCCCTTCGAGCATGAACCCATGAATAGCGAAAACAAAGATGCGTCGAGCCATCGTGACTAAAAACCAGCGAAATCAGGCTGAATGCGCTGGAGCCAAAAGGCAAAGGATAAGGGACTGGCAATTCCCCATTTGACCAGTAAGCACTCCCAATAAACCCGGTGGATAGCATCATTCTAAAGGTTCTAACAATGGTTATTCGGAACGAAGTAACCTATCGCTGTCCTTGGTCGGTCGATACCAAGTAAGTGCTAACTGTATGCAGCGAAAAGGTGAGATTGAGTCAGAAGCGAATGCCTTGCTGTAACGGCAAGGATATGCTGACAGACTCACGGTGATTTGGAATGTAAAGTTATGAGTAGCAATGCAAAAGTCTAATACACGAATCACTGCTCACAAACCTACTAAAAACGGTTTTCTTCCCCTGAAGATTAACCCAATCAGCAAGGAAAAGAGCAATGAATCGATGGGGGAATGGAAACACATCAACTGGCGAAAGCTGGAACGACGTGTTTTTAAGTTGCAAAAACGAATTTACAAAGCATCTCTTCGTGGTGATGTCAAAGCACTTCGCAGGCTCCAGAAGACGTTGATGAAGTCCTGGTCAGCAAAATGTTTATCGGTACGTCGGGTAACACAAGACAACCAAGGTAAAAAGACAGCAGGAGTGGACGGTATTAAGTTACTATCCCCAGAAGCACGTCTTAATTTAGTTGCCAAATTAAAACCCAACTCAAAGGTGAAACCGACACGACGGGTTTGGATTCCCAAACCAGGAACGGATGAGAAACGACCTTTGGGCATTCCCGTAATGAACGACCGAGCTTTGCAAGCGCTGTTCAAGCTGGTATTAGAACCAGAATGGGAAGCGCGATTTGAACCTAATTCATACGGGTTCAGACCTGGGCGCTCATGTCATGATGCAATTGAAGCCATATTTATTGCAATTGTCCAGAAAAGCAAATATGTGCTTGATGCTGACATCGCAAAATGCTTCGACCGCATAGACCATAAAGCACTGCTAAGAAATACCACTCAAAACAGGGTTTCAAAACAATCATCACCCCAAGCAAAGAAAAGCAAAAGATACATTACCACCGAGTAGCAAGTATCATCAATGACCACAAAGCAGCGCCTCAAGTGGCGTTAATCAGCCGATTAAATCCGGTAATCACAGGATGGTCAAACTACTACTCAACAATGGTAAGTAAAGAGGCTTACTCTGACTTAGATAATCTCATGTATCGAAAGCTGAAAGCTTGGGCAAAACACCGCCACCCCAAGAAATCTGGGGGATGGGTGTCAAAGAAATATTGGCAAACCATCGGTGGTAATAATTGGGTATTCGCAACCAGCCATGAGGGTAAAAACCCGATGCGATTACGTTCTCATGCACAAACGCCAATAGTTAGGTATGTGAAAGTTAAAGGCGAAGCCAGTCCTTATGATGGCAACCTAATTTACTGGAGTACAAGAATGGGTAAACACCCGGAAATGACCAAAAGAATGGCAACGCTCTTAAAGTCACAAAAAGGGAAATGTAGCCACTGCGGATTGTACTTCCGAGAGGAGGATGTACTGGAGATTGACCACATAACCCCCAGAATTTTGGGAGGAAAAGACGAATACAAAAATCTACAGATACTACATAAACACTGCCACGACGAAAAGACAACTGAAGATGGTTCAGTTGTGAAGTACACATGACAATGTGCCGAATCATTGAGGAGCCGTGTAATGGGAAACTATTAAGCACGGTTTTGAAGACCAACGGGGTTGGTGACAACCTCGTTGAGTTTACTAAAATAGAAAAGTTGCTAGAAGGCGCAAAGTAGTTTGCCGTTGGCGTTCGCGAAGCCTCTTGTTCGCGTAGCGTCTCCCCTTGGGAGAAGAGAAGAGAAGACATCGCCTACGATACAAGGAAATTTTGGCTTTGAAGAAAATAACTACTCAGCAATGCAAATTAGAAGGCGTTCCCTAGCTCTTGTTGCTGCTACGTAACGTTCACAGCGTTCGATGAGTTCTCCCGTCGCTAGATTATTCATCGCGTCTAATTTATTTGTACACCCCATGATAATTGCCCTAAACTCTAATCCTTTAATTCGTTTCATAGTTCCCAGACGTACTCCCGGTTCTTCTGCTCCTGGGTCTTCTTCTCGCGGTTTGAGTTCAAAGTGTTCTATCCCCTCAGCTTTTAGGGCTGTGACAATCCCATCTTTGTAAGGAGTTATGCAAATTTCATGGGATGCAAAACCATTTTTTTCAATTAACTGTTTTGCCCAGATGGCGATACATTTTGCTTCTTCATGTTCGTTTTGGCAACGAAAAATCTCTGGTTCAGGACCTGTAAAGACAGAGCGATCGCCTAAAGCTATACTTAGTCCCTCATCTAAATCATCAATTTCTATACCATCAAGAATTGATTGAGCAAAACGCCGAATTTGCTCGCTAGTACGATAATTTACTTTTAATTGCCGCGAACGACCTGTAATTTTGATACCAGCAAGGCTGAGGGGTACTTTTCCTCGGTATATGCGTTGGTGTCCATCTCCAGCAACACACAGAGGGTCTGATAGTTGCTGCTCAATGGGACTGAGGGCTGCAAGTAGTCGTAGCGCTTCTAAACTAAAATCTTGCACTTCGTCAGCAAGGACATGGCGAAATTGGGGAAAGTTACCCTGCTCAACAGCTAACCGTGCTTGCTGAATTGCCCCTTCAAAAGTCAAAAAATTTCGCTTTAGGAGCAAGCGTCTGAAGGCTTGAAATATCACCCAAGCTTCACGGCGTTGCTTTCTTCCCATGCGAGGGCGAGCAATACGGATGGCAGTTAAATAATCCTCCTGGGTATCAATGCCATTGGCATCGACTACCAGTTCAAACTCTTTTTGGAGTTCTGGTTTTGGCATTGGTAAATTAGTAATTGTTGGGTCAGTCCAAACTTCATCCCACATCTGTTCGAGTTCTTCGCTTGTAGCAATTCGCCCCTTCCAACCACTACGAGTGCAAATAGTGCGGGCAAGCTGATTGAGGTTGGTAATTTCAATTTTTTCCGCAGTCGCTTGGTGGAGACGACGAATATAGCTTTTAATCGTCACCGAGAGATTTGTAGTAAAGGTAATTAGCAAAATTCGGTCTTTGGGGTTGCCCAAATTTTTGGCAAGATGCACTGCACGATGCATCAATACTACAGTTTTTCCAGTTCCTGCCGTCCCCGCAATACTCATTGGTCCATTGGTACGCCATTCAACAATTTTTCGCTGTCTGGGATGGAGAAAAATTCGCCATTCTTCCAGGGAACCACCTTCTAGCATCGCCTGAAGAGCTTCCTCACCCTTAACTACAACCAAGTCACGGCTGGGACGTTGCATAAGCTGCGAGAAGTCTCCTGGATTAATGGCACTTGCAGGTTGGGTATCTTCGAGATCAGTTCCTAACGCAAATTTTAGAGCTTCATCTAAAGATAAACCCGCAGCAATACCAATCAGAACGTCATAACATTCGGAAGGTAGATAAAGGCGAATTGTTTCTAGGTCTTGATCAGTATTAAGTTTACGGATTGAGGGAATGAGCAGTTGGGGTACACCTGCTTGAAAAAGCTCATCGTCGGAAAGAAGTTGCAGTGGGTATTCAGTGGATACTGTTACAGGATGAACAACTTCTAATGCTTCTACAGTTTCTTGAACATCAAATATTTGGAAATCCCCTGTCCTACCATGCACTTCAAAACGCTTATTTTTTGCCCAAGCATAAGCTCGATCGTGGGAATCAATATGAACCAGTAGGAAGGTATCTCCTTGCTCGGGTGCAATAATGATTGCACGATAGCCATCAGGTAAGTCAGCACCTCGAACTTTGGAGTCCAGCATCGTTTCTTTTAATCCATGCAGCCCAATTGCTGGGTCCCAAGGGTTATGTTGGAATTTCTCAATTAATTCTGGAACCTTTTTCTGCACTTTTGTGGGAAGCTTGTAAAAGCGCCGGAGTACCTCGGCGTGCATCATTAGTTGAGCCATCAAGGTTTCTCCTTTGTCTTAGTTACAATTATTTCACTGAGAAAATTAGTCCCTTTTCCCTGTAGTTCGCTCACTGTCACAACTTGCCAGCCAGCAGTTTGCCATTTAGGAGCAAGCCAAGCTTGGTCACCAGCTAAAACGGCAATACGTAATTCTAGCCATGCCATTTCCGCGATCGCTGCTTCCGCGATTTGCTCATCTTCGTAGGCAACTTGGGGTACTGTTACTCCTGCCGCAGCTAGTTCGCCAACGATATATTGTAGGGATGGAATCACTTCGGCACGGACTTCAGCCCATTCGTTGCTAGTGCTTGGAGGTTGAGTATAGGGAATCACATCGGGTGCAGTACCTGCTTCTACTTGGGAGGTGGTGAAGAAAGTGAAGGCACCGCAAAACTGAAACAAATTTAAACTGGCGAGAAATTTACGCCAGCGAGGTCGGTAAGTTTGCGCTGCTAATCTCTCTGTTTCGCTGTCACCCAAACGAGCTGTCACCTTTACTTGATCGCGTCGGTTTGCCAAACAATCGGCGATAGAAGCAAATGCGATCGCATCTTTGGTGGAGGTGGTCAGGTCGTTACAAACCCACTCACCAGTATCATCGATTGGGGGAACGACAAATTCTTGACCATTTTGCCAATTATTCATGGCATTGTGGAATGTGGATTCTGTATGGGTACGGTTGGCAGCTAAAATTTCTAGAGGAAAAGCAGCAGTAAATTCTGCCAATCTCCGCCATCCACTCGCATCTGGACGCTGGATAAATGCGACAAGTTGCTGCCAGGGATTACCAATAGCCAATAGGGGGTTGGGGATGGGTATACCTTTACTAATGGCGGTGTTGGCAAAAATATCGACTTTTGTGGCTATTGGTTTGGGAATAAGTGTAAATTCTTCTAAATAAGCAGCGTTGAGGTCGTCCCAGGTTAAGCTCCAAAGGGAGTAGCGTCCGGAGGTTAAAATGGCGCGTCGCTTACTCATATCATCTGCAATCCGATTATTCGCCACATGGAATTCAAAGCCATCGGTAAAAATGGCTACTGGCTTTATCGCATCGTTATCGGCGCAACGCAACATAAAATCTGGCTGGCAAGAGATCGCAACTCCTTGAGCAATACCCAGTTGGGGTTGAAGTTCGATTTCCCAGTTGTAATTATTGCTTGGGAGGTGAAAGCGAAATCCTCTTTTCCCACGCACGATGGTTTTTTCCCAAGTGCCATTATGCTCTTCTACCCATTCCCGCAACTTGCGAATAAATTCTTGCTCCAGGAAACTACCATACAGTGATGTATTAGGAATATCCGTTAATGCTTGTATTTCTCGACGGCGATCGCCTGCGGCAATCAGATGTTTTAGCAGTTTAATTCCCCGTTCGCGGCTAATCGATGCCGCATTGTATTGTTGGCTGTAGTTGCGAATACATCGGTAACAGCCATCGGTATCATGATCGCTTTCTTTGGCGCTGAGTCTGCCACAGCGGCAAGATTCTAGTGCATCTAGAGCTTGGCGCATCACTGCCATAATTCCTTCTCCAGCAAGTTTATGAGTATCAGCTTCCTGAAATAAGGTTTTCAGATAGCCCGTACCACCAGGAACTTTATCGAGTATGACAAGATAGTTGCGTTGTAATTTATTCTCGCCATCTGGCAATTGCTGGGGGAAAATACTTAAATGGCTGGGGTCGCCTTCAAATCGCAGTCGCAAGCCTAGTAAAAAGCAGGCTTGCAAGGTGGCAATATCGTCTTCGTGCAGGGGTGGAATTAAAATCCGAATTGCCTCGGAGCGGATTTCCCGATACAGGTAGACAGATTCGGTTTTAAAGGTATTGGTGGAACGACCTTCCGCACGGGCTTTTTCCGCACGGCGACGCGCTGGACAACTGCGGCGGTGGATTTTCAGGTCATCGATGAATGTGCCTGGATAGGCAACGACACCGCAATCAGCACATACTAAAAACCCAGTCTCTGGGGCGGGGCCATCGGCTCCAAAAGCTACGGTTCCCTTCTCGTCTTGATAGCCTACATTTACTTCGCGCATAATCACCCCAGCGCGATATTCAATCCCGAAGGGGACTTCCTCCTCACCCACCGCTCCTGTTGGTGCATCCAGTGTGAGGTCAAAACTACGCCGTCGTTGGTAAAATTCGTTTTCCCTTTGGTCGGAGCGATCGCCTGAAAAGCTATCATACTGTTCCATCACCGAAATCGCTTCCGAGCGAGTAAACTCGATGAATTTGCGGTGCTGACCGATATCGGCTTGGCTATCCTGTCCGCCATCATAACCGCACTGAGGACAAGCTTTGGATGCAGCTTCTTGATTCAGGTCACTAATGGGACGCATATGTCCACAACGCCCACAAATTGCCCAAGTTTCTGCCAGGGGTTCTTCTTTGCTACCCGTAGCTATTTGCTGAATCTCAAATTGACGTTTTTGGGTGTAAAAGTAATTGTGGGGAGCTAATTCCCGTAAAGCTGTGGCTGCTGGTCGGACTGCCTCAATTGGTAGTACCGGATTTTCACTGTTGCGGTGGCGGTTATAAACTGAGCCGTAGAACCTGACTCCTGTTTCTGGGAAGGCGTAGTTTGGTAAAAGTCCGTGGTCGGTTAATAGTTCCAGGGTGGTAATGCGATTCAGGCTATTTTGTCTACCTTTGAGAACTCGCAATTCGTCTTCAATTTCCAAGCGGGCTTCGACTTCGTGTTCGTCGAGACTCTTTTTTTGGCTTTGCAGTCGTTCACGCGCATTTTTAAATTCCTTTTGCTGACGCGCAAATTCATTCGCTACCTTGCGAATTCGTTCCTCCATTAATGCAGTCGTTGTCTCTTCGAGAAAACGCTGCTTAGTATCTTGCCGTACCACTCCCTCAAAACGTTCCAAGAAAGACTGTTGTAATTGGGCTTGATTTTTTCCTACCCATGCCAAAATACGGGGAAAATGCCCCTGGGACTTATTCATATCTGCAATAAATTTTACCCCTGTTGCAGGTAATTCGTTTAATTCCCCCGTTTTCACCCCACAATCGATACAATAGGCAAGATACTGGCGCACAAGTACCGCCGAAGCATCTACCCAACATCCTGGTGGATCGACTTTACCGCGTAACATTTCTACGGGACGAGCGTAAAAAAATAGGTCGTGTGGTTGGTGATTAATTACCGATATAATTAGGGCTGTACCCGTTGCCCGTCCTGCCCGACCAATACGTTGTAGATAACTTGCAGTGGTTGGTGGTATGGAACAAAGCATGGTGCTGGAGAGGTCACCAATATCAATCCCCATCTCCAAAGTGCTGGTACAGGTGAGGATGTTGGGGTCGTCAGCATGTTCGCTACGGGCGAAAGTGCGTTCCAAGTTTTCTCGCGTTTCTGTTGCTAACATTCCCGTATGCTCGTTGGCAACCACCCGACGTAATGCACCTTTACGGTAACGGTCTTGGTAATAAACTTGACGGCGGGTAAAGTTTTCTCGCAGATATAGTCCTCTGTCGGCGCTATATTCCAAACTGGGGGCATTTTCCCAAAATATTGCTTCGTTTTCTGGTCGGACTATTTGCCTTCCTGTTTGGTTGCAGGTAAAGCGATCGCCGTTGGGTACAAGTAATGCAGCAGATGAATTGATGGCATAGTAAATTTTATTACCATCATCGTGCAATCTAAATATAACTTTTTTTGATTCAGCAACCTCATACAATAGTCTTAGTAAATCAATTGCTTCAGCTTCAGTTATTGGACGATCAAGTGCCCGATGTGTCCAGCGAATATGCCAAGGCTGGGTATTCCCGGAGGTGGCACCAAAAAGAAAATCATGTTTTTTCTCGGCACGAGTTACCATTAACTTTGGTTGGAAGCGGGTTTGCCCTGGATGCACCTCCCGTCCGGAAATTGCTCGCCCGAAGGGGGCTTTTCCCCAGTATCCTTTTTGGGCTAAGTCAAATAAATAGGGATGTCCCAAGGCTCCCCGCAGACGATAGCGATATAAAATTCCCAACAACCAACGGTAGATATTTTCCTGGGGTATTTTTCGCAATTGGGTATCTACAGATTCAATCCGCGAGTAAATCTCTTGCACTGTCTCTTCAATTCTCTGCCAATCCCAACCAATGCAAGCAGAACCACAGGTTTCCATCGTCCTTCCCCGCAGCAGCATTAGACCAAATTCGCTGGTGGCTTGCCAAGTTAGCCTAGTTTCGATGTCAGATTTTAGGGATGTTGGGGGGTTCGGTTGTTGGCAATTATTGCGATATTTGAGATACTCTTGATACTCGTATAAATCAGGCGATAAAAGTGCCGCGATCGCTTCTTTAATATTTCCCGGTCGTCCCAATCCCGGACTACCCCACCAAGCCAACATCCTCTGTCCCACTTCCGGCAAGGGTAAACCTGCTACACCTGCATCATCAATTACCCGTTGCAGGGCAGTACGGAAGGTAAAATTATAGGTGCGAGCACAAAGAAATCCGGCACGGTGGGAAGCATCTTGAACGCTGTCGGTAAAGGCGAGTAATTTGGGGTCGTTGTTGAGAGTAGAACCAAATAATTCATCTACCATAACACTGGAAAGGGTCGCGGAACGGGAACCAATAATAAAAATACCTTCTTGGGAACCGCAGCAAGGACAAGCTTGCACCCCACGGGGAGAACCTTTTGTTTGAGATTGCACATCTTTATTAAATGCAATCCGAAAACTGCGAGTATCATCGCTTACCGGACAAGTACCCCGTCCCTTGCGAACTACCAAACTGGTAGGATGAATATGCCACGCACCGAATAAGTCCCCTTGGTCGATCACTCCATCGGTGTCAGGGACAATTAAAACAATGCGGGGGTCGTGTCCAGCATTACGACTAAACCACCCACTATAAATAGCTTTGACATCATCATTGAGTTTAAAACCTTGGATACCCCTAGCTGCGATCGCCGATTCCAAACGTCGATCTTCCATGCCAATCCACCCAGAAGCACCACACTCGTTGCAATGGAACGCGGGAAGTTGTTTTTGGTCGGGTGTAGGTTCATCTAGCCAAGCAAATTCTGGTTTTTCTGCTACAACTCGACCGATGCGTGTCAATTCCCGTACCCATAGTTGCACTTGGGTGGGAACCAAAGGTAAGGCTCGACCACTGCGAATTTCTTTTGCTTGAGCAACGAGGGCAAAAAAGGCAGTTATAATCCGCTTACGGTCTTCCCACTGGGGAATGGAAATAAAGGAAAAATCCTTCGCTGCTAATTGTTCTACCAGTTTTAGCCAAGTTAGTGGACCTTCATCAGAATGTTCGGCAATCTCAAATAGTTCCAGCAGTTGCTTAAACAGCTTTGTACCCTTTAACCATTCCCCCAAAGCTACTGACCAATCGGTAATTGCTTTTTCTGTATCTCCGGCGAAACTTGGGCCACCCCAAAGTTGAGCCTGACGTATGGCATAAGTAACTGCATCTTCTTCCCCCAAGGGATCGCATTCATCGACTTGAGGCAATTCCAGAGAAATTAAATCTTCTTCTGGTTTGATAATTTCTGCAACTTTGAGACGGTCTTCTACTATTACTGCTTCTGGGAGAATATCTTCTTCAAACAGCTTACTAGCAAACAAAGCCAAGCGATCGCCTCCAGTTTCTACCGCATCAGCCGAAACTGTAAGACCCATTGCTCGATCGCTGCGATCGCGGTCGTCCATTGTGGCACTAGTCCCAACTACACACAATTTCCCTTTGGGTATACCCAAGCGTTCTTTTAACCGTCGAATTAAACAGGCAACGTCTGCACCTTGAGCGCCATCGTAAGTGTGTAGTTCATCTAGCACTAAGTAGTGTAAGGTATCTGGTTGATTGCTACGCCAAAGTCCCTGATCTTGCGGTCGCAACAGCAAGAAGTCCAGCATTTTATAGTTAGTTAATAAGATATCCGGCGGGTTTTCTAGTTGGGCTTCGTGGTTGGTAATACCGTGGCTATCGCCCATACTGGTAGTACCAGAATCTTGGGATGTGGGGTTGGCGGGGTCGTAGCGCCCTGTATAATTGCCAACCAGAATACCTGCTTGTTTGAGAATGGGGTCGTTCCAAATAGTTTTGGCAAAGCGCCGTTCTTGGTCTGCGGCCAGGGCATTCATCGGGTAGAGAATGATTGCTTTTATACCTTTTTCTCCGGCGCTTTTTGCTCGCAGACAGTGGTCGAGGATGGGATACAGAAAACATTCTGTTTTACCTGAACCTGTTCCAGTAGTGACTAAAGTTGCTTCCGGCTTGTGGTTTTTACTTGTTAACTTTCTCCAAGCACGACTTTGATGGACGAAGGGATGGAAAGGAACAGTTAGATCAAAAGGAGGTTTATAGGAATCTGCTGCTGGGCGAAAGGGACGACGCAACTGCACCCACGCACCTTTGAATATACCGCGTTCTGGGTCTTCGAGAAATTCTTCAAAGGCTTGGTTGACTTCCTTGTCACGGAAATCAAAGGTAGATTGCAGGTAGTAAAGCACCTGACGGCGGATGTTTTCAGCGAGATGCGCTGGCAGCATTATCAGTAATTTGGCAGTTTACAAGGTTATTCGGGATATAAGTAAATATATAAATAATTTAAAGTATGTATTAATTAAAGATTATACGTAAGTACGTAAATGTACCTTTGATTAGTATAGCCTATTCCTTTTTTGAATGCTGCAAATAGCCTGACGATTGTATTAAATTTTGCATCCCATTGTTCCGCTTCTAACAGCTTGGAGATTAGTTCGGGGAATAAGGAAGCTTGATTTTGCAGAATTTGTATTAGGAATGTGGATTAAAGTAGGGTGTCGTTAGCGAAGCGTAACGCACCATTAAATATTCTTAACTTTGAATAAATTTAGTAAAAATTATTTCTGCTGCTTCTCGCAAGCGATCGCTATTTCCTTATAATAGTTCGATGTGGATTAATAGGGGGTCTGCAATTGAGTTTTGTGGCAGTTCTGGTCGGTTGCAATCGCTTGTTTGATTATATATATTTGTATTTTCACCAAGATGTTACTCATTGTTATCATCGAATAATTGTTCAGGATCGCGTAACCTATCCTGTGAACCATGACGAACCCTATGAATACGAACAATGCCGCTATTTTCCTCTGGAATTTCATTAACAGTAAACAAAATGCGAAATTGCTTTTTGTAAAGTAGCTGCCGTATTTCTATACCCATATAATCGCTTTCCGGTGACATTGGACAACGCTTAGGAAATTTTTCCAATGTCAGCATAATTTCATAGCACCCTCTAACCCATCGATGAGCTATATCAACAGATGATTCTCGCATCCAAAGAAATATTTGTTCGATATCAGCAACCGCAGTTGGTGATATTTCAACTTTGTATGTCATATTTTGTCCGCAGCTGCTCGAATGCTTCATCTAAAGGGATACCTTTACCCTGCTGAAATTCTTCGATACTTTTGCGAATTCCTGCACTCGTCTCCAAAATTTCTAACCTATCCAGTAATTCTTGGTAACTTTCAGCATCCTGAACTACCACAGATGCTTTACCATTAACAGTCAGGATAATAGGTTCTTTGCTTCCCCGAAGCTTTTCTAAAAAGGCTTTCGCTCCCCGTTGAAATTCTGATAGTGGGTAAATGTTACGAAGACTGAGATTCATAATTATCATAAAATTATCAGTTAATTTCATGATAATTATTTGAAGTTCTGTTGTCAAAGGGAGCATCCCTGTGATGATTTCGCAAAACTTCCAATGTGGAACAGACTTCTAGCCTGTATCCGGGATAATTTTTTTGGTTTCTCCTCCAAATAACTTGGAATCCATCTAAATAATACTTTAGTACCATATACTAACGCGCTTCCGCATTAGTGCTGATTATATTGAGTGCGGTAAAATATATAAATATTTCTATAGCGGTAATGCACTAGTGCTGTAGTGATGTAGTGTAGGGAATGTAGAGTTATGGAAAAAGTGAAAGTACTTTGTAAGCTCAAAGAATTGATGGATGAAAAGGGTATTAGTCAGTTGGAGTTAAGCGAAAAAACTGGATTAGCACCAACAACTATAGGGAGATTATATAGAAATCAATCTTCTAGATTTGATGTTTCTACTTTGGAAAAACTAGCAGATTTTTTTCAGTTAACAACGATTACGGAATTATTGGAGTTAAAAAGGGTGTAATAATCATGCATGATTCTCATGATAACAACAATATTCGGGTATTTAGATCCCCGACTTCTTAGAGAAGTCGGGGATCTGTTGCCCCCCAGAAGTACTAATGCGGGTTTAGAACAGTTGACTGCGATTCTTTTAAGACTTACGAGAAATGATAATTAATCTTAAATTAAATTTTATTTTTGGAGCAGGCTTCTAGCCTTTTTTGTTAAGGCTAGGTATTTGGCACTACTTGAAATTACATAAATTAGTATTGAAAAATTTATATTTTTCCCAGCAGTGGAGATTCTGTATCTAAAAGCCAATTTTCATCAATAAATTCGAGATTGTCGTTGTACACAAGAGTCAACTCACCCAGCTTTTCAGAATTTTGCATATATACATCATGATTATTTAAAACTTTCAGTAATAGCTTTAGTTGTAATAGGTGTTCTTTGTTGGTGACACTTGCAGAACTGCTAATCAACTCAGCTTCTAGGGAGCGAGGTAAAGTAATTTCTTCGTAATATTTATCTTGTTCATCCCAATAGCCACATATTTTATAATCGCATTCTTCCAGATGTTCTTTTATCAGTGTGTTAACATCTAAATTTTCTAAAATATCTGTTAAATCTTGCCATAGTTTATGGTTCTTTAATTGCAGTTGAGTCATGATTTTGATTAATACTCAATTAATGTTCTGTCACTAAACCAGGGAAATGTAAGACTCCATCTATGTACTTTCCATGAAATCTTCTGTCACCTCCTTTACCTAGAACTTTTGACTTTAAATCGTAGCCTTCTTCTTGTGAGGGAACAAGCCCAATATTACCGCGTGCTGGAACCTGTCCCTTTTCAATCGCTTTTAAATGTTTGCCATTGAGGTCATACTTTATTCCTATTTTAATTTGTTCGCTGGCAAAGGAAACTAGCAGACCGTTGGTAGTTTGATATACAATATCGGCTTGAATTTCTGCCCAGTTATTGGGTAAGGGTTCCATCTTTCACCCCATATCTATTTTGAAACACCTCGTAGGCAACTCGATAATCTTCTTCTCTGTCAACTTTGGTGAAGGGGGGATAAAAGGTTTTGGTGACTGTTTCCGAACTATCGTTGATTTGCCAAGTTACAGTTAAGGGAGAGGTTCCATCCCAGTTTTTGCGTGCTTCGCGGATTTCTTTTCCTCCTGCGGTTTTTCTGTCGGTGCTGGGGAGTCGTTGTCCTTTTGCGTCGTATTCGTCTGCGAGTTCGTATTGTCGCATCACGGGGAATTGGACGCGGTAGATGGTGGTGAGTTCGTCGAGGGTTAAACTGAGGGATAGGGCTACAAGTACGTCAATTTCGAGGAGTGCTTGACGACGGGAAAAGTCGCTGCGGAGGGGGGAGTTCCATGTCCATTCCTGGGGGTTGAGGTTTTCCCAAGGGGACTCGAAGGAGTCGAGCATGGGGTTTTCGGTTGTCCAGCTATCTTGGGTGATTTGGGTGAGGTTGACGGATGTCCATAGTTGCGAATATGCACGGGTGAGGGCGTTGAGGCGTAATCCTCGGTGCATAATGGGGGTAAGGTGGGGTTCGGTTATTTTGGGGAGGATTCGTAAATCAGCTTCCCTAATATTGGTTCTACCAGCTGCACGAATGAGAAAATCAGCAGTAATAGATGTACATAGAGAAGCAAAAGATAGTAGTTCAGATAGTTGATTAAAAGATATAGAAGAAATCGCGTTTATATGTGTAACTCCAGGTGGGATAATAGCACCAATTAATGTATGCTCATTGCTAAGAGTTGCCATAATTCTGTTGACAAATCTGTATGATTCCGTGACTTTTTCAGAATCTTGCCATAGGGGAATTTCTGCGTTGAAATTTGCGCGATCGCCTTTTTTATCCCCTGGTGCATAAACCGCTCGTGGTAAGTAGTCTTCTGGTAATTCCGTCAAATCAATATCATCGTAAGCATTATTGTGTTGACAGCGAGTTCTAGGGGTTTTATTTAAAGGTGTTCCGACATAAAAATGGGGGCCACTGATTACCCATTCGTTGGTATTGTTGGGTTGAAAACTGGGATTATCTTGTCGAGTCAGGATTCCATCGCGTTGGGAATAGGTTTCGTCAAACATAACTGTTGCAGAGTATGTTCCTTCCAGTTCGGGAAGCCATTTTGCTGCTTGGTTGATTTTGTCGATAACTGTTACAAGTTGACGAGCGTGTAAATTAATCAAAGGGCATTTTAAATAAAATTCTTCATTATCTGAACCACAAAAAATACTCAGTTCTCGATGACTAATTTTTACTATGCGGTCTGGATGTCCTGAAATATCCCAGTTTCCTAAGTCATTTTTAATTCCTGGAACTGGTTTGTCATAATTATTTGTTGCACGACAGGTTTTGATAGTCACTGGATGAAATAAGTTACTAATCATCTCAAAATCAATGTTTTCTTGAGGACGACCAGCATAAATATTTAAACCGAACCTCATTCTTCCGTGGTCATTTGTTCCTTTAAAAAGATTTAACTCATTTTCAAATTGATAATGTGCTTTCAGTCGAGAATAGTATTTAGTTCTTAAAATTCCTCCATTGGGGTCGTCATAAGTACCTTGAGGATGCAACAAACCCCCAAAACCAGTTTCCCCTAACAAACTCCAACTTTTAACAATAAAATTCTTATACAAATTGGTCTGACTGCCCCGCAAAGCCTCATAAAGTCGGTGACAATTCAAAAACGCAACTGTCCCCAAACTCGATTTTTGAGCATCCAAATAAAACTGACGTTGCTGTTCCTCGGCAATTAACCGGGGACGTTCCTTATTAAAGTCTGCACTCCTCGCTTCCCTAACCCCCAACATCGCATCAAAATCGCTCAACAAAGCCGCATCCGACCAAGATACCTTAACCCAGGGTGGATTTCCCAAAATCAAATCGAAACCCCGCGATTGGCTCGCATCACCCCCCAAAATCTCTGGGAAAGCTAATTCCCAATGCTGAAACCGCTCCCGTTCAGCAATTTCTCGACTCACCCCGTACCAAGGAACCGCAGCAGCAAGCAAATCCACATTCAAATCACTTTTCGCACTTGCTTTTAACAACCCCGCACCATCAAAATTCCACCGCAAAGCTTGAATTCCCAACTCCCCATCCGGTGACAGCAATAACTGCGCTGCTGCTAAATAATCTTCCCGTCGCGGTAAAGCTTGCACATCATCCATCGACCAGAAAAACAACCCACACCAAGCATCCATCAACAATTTTAACCGTTGAAAGCTGCCGGAATTGGCTTCCAAACTGGCTTTTACCTCTTCCTGCAAACGCAAACTTGCTCCGGGTTCCGTTGTCGGGGGATGGGGAAACACACTTCCAGGACAAGCGGTTTGCTGTAATGCTGTTAATCGTTGCTGTGCATACTTCTGCTCATGTTCGTCAATCAAATCACTGACATCTAAAGCCAAATTTACCTCAGTTTGCTGCCACTTTCCCCGCACTTCCTTCTTAATCCAATCCTTAGCTTGCTTAACCTGTTCGGAATAAAACTGTTTCACCAAACTATCCCCAGCAGTGGGAACCATATCGGGGTCGAATACTAAATAATGATATACCTCATTTTTCCCCCGCTTTTCCCCCGGTTTTAGTTGACGAGGTTCCACAGTTTCGTTACCACTTTTGAGATGAACCCCAGCCAAAAGTTGCGCTTTCGTCCACACCGCACGTCTCGCACCAATTAAACTATTCCCCGTCCGCAACCGCAAACCAAACCAAGGAGTCGCACCCCGTACCCATTCTTCTCTCCCATCTTCCCCCACCAACTTCGCCCGATGCATGGAATTTAACCACAAAGATAAGGCTCCCAACTCCACCGCCGTCGGGTTTAAGTCCACTCCGTAAAGATTGCGCGTTGTAATATAGTGGCGGACACGGCGCAATTCATCCGCATAATCCGAGGGGTCAATGGTATCACCTAACTGCTTCTGCTTCAACTCCAAATATTTCTGTGCTAGTTGGTTCGCCGCTTCATTCAAAAATGCCCCGCTTCCCATTGCTGGCTCACACACTGTTAGCTGTAAAATTTTATCCGCATCTTCGGCAGTGTAATCCTGTAATAAAGGTCGTAAAGTCTCCTCTACCAAGCATTTTGTTAGCACCTCCGGCGTGTAATAAGAAGCACTTTGCTCCCGATCCAACCCCGACAAATGCAAAATAAACGCACCTTTGACATAAATTACAGGTTTCCCATCCCCCAAACGCTCGACTTCTTCTTTTTTAAACTCCTCCAACCGTTCCTTAGCTACAAACCAAGTCTGGGTTTTCGGTTTCCCAAAATCATCCTGAGCGCGTTTTACCCGAATAAAATCGTCTTCCGCAAACATCCCTTTATAGGAAAGCAAACCCTCATACACCGCACCTAACTGGTTAATTCCCAAATCTGCATAATTAACCCGTCCCGTGGTTTTGGTTCTGTCGTCATAACTGAGGGAAAGCTTGCGAATCACCTGCTGCAAACAACGGTTAGAAAGTCGCGCTTTCGTCAACAATGGGGTAGCATTGGGGTCAAATAAGGTTGCAGTCAGGGGTGGTAACTCAAAACTCCTGGTATTACTCGCATATTTAATTTCCAATTGGTTAGAACTAGTTTCATCGGGAAGAGAATTAAACCCCTGATGAATTAAACTAAATATCTGATTGATGTGTGCTTGGAAATAAACACCCTCGGCTGACTGTTCCGATAAAGGTACTAATTCCAAATCTCGCAATGCTTCCAAACTATAACCCAAACGGTAAGCATCATCATTTATCGGTAAAACCCCTAATTCCGCCCCATGTGCTTCCGCGTAAAAGCAAAATATCAACCGATACACAAAAGTCAAAGCTTCATGACGCAATTGTTCCGCAGTCACCGTATCAAAACCATCCAAAGTAGTCATTGTTGACATACTCCCCAGCCTGAAGGCATGGGGATTCTAGCTTCAGACAGCGATTGCTGGCGTAGCCAGTCTGACATCACCTAAGCCAACAGTCGATGCCCCGACTGCACAAATATTGCGACTAGCGTTTTCGTCTCTTCCATTAACTGACTGACAGGAAGGACAACGCCACTCTCTAACTGACAAATCAAGACTTTCTAGAATATGTTTACAATTAGAGCATGTCTTGCTACTTGGATACCACTGGTCGATAAAGACAACCAGTTTATTCTTCTTCTTGGCAACCCATTCTAGGATTTGCAGAAACTCACCAAACGCTAAGTCTGATATTTGCCTGCCCCAAAGACGTTGCATTCCTTTGAGATTTAAAGTCTCAAAACAGAGAATATCGAACCTATCTGTTAGCTCATGAGCTAATTTCCAGAACCAATCACGCCGACGGTTGGAAATATCTTCATGCTTGCGTACTAAATTCTTTCTGGCTCGTTCTCTGTTAGATGAGCCTTTTAGCTTTTTGGAATGCCGCGAACTTGCTTTTTTAATGGCGCTTAGGGATTGCTTGAAAAATTGGGGCGATTCAATTTTAGTGCCGTCTGAGCAAGTGAGGAATGTCTTTAACCCAAAATCAAAGCCAGCGATTTTACCCGTCTTAACTTCAACTTCTGAGCTACCCTCATCAACAACCAAAACCATAAATAACTCACCTAACGGGGTGCGTTTAATAGTTAGGGTTTTGACTGTTCCCTCAATTTCTCTGGACTTCCAAAACTGGTAAACTCGACTACCAATTTTTACCCTATTTCCACCCAAAAACTTATAACCTGCCTGCTTAAGGGTGAACGATTTGTATTTCTTGACCTTCTTAAATCCTGGTGGTCTTACTCCTTTGTTATTGTGTTTGAAAAACAATTGGTAAGCTTTCTCAATGCGTTGACAAATATCTTGTGCTGCTTGAGAACCTACTGATTGCCAAAAAGAATTACGCTTTCTTAATTTGGCGATATGAGCCTGAAGTTTTGCACAGTTTAAATGCTTGCCAAACATCCGGTAATACCTTTTATGTAGAGCAATGCAATGGTTATAAATCACTCCAGCAGCGTTGATTGTGCGCTTGAGGTGTCTATTCCTTTTGTGTTCGTACAATTTAAACTTCAGTGTTTTCATGCTAGTATTATACCATAAAACGACGGCAATATGACGGCATGAAGAAATTAACAGTTCGATGCTCTAATGAAGAGTATGAAACGCTTTTGAAATACTGCGAAGAAACAGATCGCACTCAAAATGACGTACTTAGAGAGATGATCCGGAAGTTGAAGAAAAGCCGTGCTAGAAGCACGGGGCTTTAGACCCAATTTTTTGGTAAACCACGACGACGGCGATCGCTTACCCACTCATTCGCCAATAATTCTATGGCTTCCCGTACCGCAACCTGGAGATTTTCCGTCACACCGTGGGCTAATTTATGACTTTGCTCTTCCAAAGTATCGTGTAATAAATCAGCCGATTCGCTATCAGGAGCCAGTGTTTCCCGCGATAGAAATGTAGCAATTTGCTCAAAACTACTTTTCTCACCCCGTCCAAAAGCCTCATCCAAATCAAAAGCCAACCACCGACCATTTGCATAGGTTTTGCGATCGCACAACAAAACCCGACTCCCCGCTAATAACATCAACCAACGGGGTGGTTCCTCGGTTTTAAAAATTTCTCCAACAGCCTTTCCCCAATCTCCCGGAAGCAATTTGTGGGTATTTTCAGCTAAGTTGGTGGGTAGTTTTGTCGGTAGCAACTGCATTTCCAAGGGGTCTTCACTCGGTATCCCATCAGGTAAACTCCCATCGGGGATACAAAAAGCACTCTCACAAATTATTAACCACGGTTGCCCAAACCGCTTTAATAGTCCCAAACTCGGCACATAAACATCCCCAGCACCAACGGGAATATCGAGTTGCTGTAAATCACCATAACCTAAAGCCTGTAACAAATACGAGTGCCAAGATTGAATATCAGCCCCTGCATTCTGTCGCTTTGACCAGTCAATTTCCTCAACAGCTTCAGCTTTAGCCTTAAAATATCGCTGTCCCAATCGTTGCAACTGTCGCGGACAAGCAGCAGCACCCGCTTCCTTCCACCCCTGGGTAAACTTCTGCGCGTCCTTAGAGAAACTGGTGTCTAGGTAATGAGATGAGTAATATTCACCAACGTTGTATACAGCGATATCCAGGGGCATTTGGGGATTGGGGATTTGAGATTATTCAGGAATTATACAAAAATAACTCAGTAGTGCGGGGCATCTTGCCTGCTTTTTGACAACATGGGGCGAGGGAATTGTTAGCGATCGCGTTTTGCCGTAAGAGTATTCCAACAAATAAATGATCCAAAATGTGTCATTGCGAATGGAGCGAAGCGGAATGAAGCAATCGCAAGAACTCGGAGATTACGCGATTGCTTCGTCGTTCCTCCTCGCAATGACAATTGGGTATTTTTTTACTTGGAACACTCTAAATTAATTGTAGGACTTATGCACTATACAAATTGACGATTATACGCGATCGCACTCAGAGCATGGCAGCGAGACTGGAAGCCGCTCCGCGTCTCTACGTCCCTCAACTCAACCTTGTATCTTAAGAATAGTAGTAGAGTGTATTGCATACAAACGAGAAGTTCTATATTCAAAACACCATCATTCGACCTCAGAAGCTGAAGATTCTCCTTTGCAGCAAGAACATTCTCACTGGAAACAGGAACATTCTCGTTTAGAACAAGAACGTTCTCACTGAAAACAAGAATACTTTAGTTTGAAACAGGAACATTCTCGTTTGCAACACGAAAGTTCGGGTTCTGAACATGAAACTTTGAGTTCAAAACAGGAAACTTGGAGCTAAAAGCTTGATTGATGAGGTTGGGAAGGTAAATTTTCCTGTTCTCATGAGAGATAATCGCGTAAATTTGCTAAATTCTCACGCACAGTCACAGTATTAGGATGATTCCCTCCTAAACTTCGCTCAAAAATATTCAAAGCTTGGAGAAACAGGGGTTCGGCTTGGTCGTACTTTCCTTGGGAATTGTAGAGATATGCCAAATTGTTGAGGCTTTGGGCGAAATGGGGATGATTATCTCCCAGCAGACGTTTATAGAGTTCTAAAGCTTGGAGAAACAGGGGTTCGGCTTGGTGGTACTTTCCTTGGGAATAGTAGAGTTTAGCCAAGTTGTTGAGACTTAAGGCGACATCGGGATGATTGTCTCCCAGCAGGCGTTGTCTGAGTTCTAACGCTTGGAGATAAAGGGGTTCGGCTTGGTCGTACTTTCCTTGGAAATAGTAGAGTAATGCCAAGTTGTTGAGGCTGGTAGCGACTGAGGGATGATTGTCTCCCAGCAGGCGTTGTTTCAGTTCTAAAGCTTGGAGATGCAGGGTTTCGGCTTGGTCGTACTTTCCTTGGGATTCGTAGAGTCCTGCCAAGTTGTTGAGGCTAGTGGCGACATCGGGATGATTGTCTCCCAGCAGGCGTTGTCTGAGTTCTAAAGCTTGGAGATACAGGGGTTCGGCTTGGTCATACTTTCCTTGGGAATAGTAGAGATGTGCCAAGTTGTTGAGGCTGCTGGCGACATGACGATGATTGTCTCCCAGTAGGCGTTTACAGAGTTCTAAAGCTTGGAGATACAGGGGTTCAGCTTGGTCGTACTTTCCTTGGGATTCATAGAGTCCTGCCAAGTTGTTGAGGCTGGCGGCGACATCGGGATGATTGTCTCCCAAGCGGTGTTGTACTGTTGATAAACACTGTTGATTCCAAGGTTCGGCTTGGGTATATAACCCTTGTCCTTCATAGAAGCGAATCAAGCCGACGAAAGTCCAAACTATATCTTCATCACTGACGTATTGAATGAGATTGTTTGCTACTTCAGCTATGTGTGCTATGGCAAGGGAAACAGTGTTAATTTCTTCAAGTATGGGAGTCCCAGGAATTTTTTTAGCAACTGCTACCATTACCTGAGAAAACGATCGCTTAAGTTCCTCTGCTTGCTCTAAACCTGTAAACTTAGATTGGAAAAATTCCCGCAGTAGGGGATGTAGTTGATAAATTCCTTCATCTTTGCGCTGGAGTAAATGCAGATTCAATAATTTATCATCCCGAATTTCCTCTAACTCGCCCTCATCTTTCTCTGTTAAGCACTGTTCTACAAAGTTCCAAGGTATGGGTGCGGCGGCAAATAAACTGAGTACACAGCCTAATAACTTATCACCCTCTGCTAATTCCTGCCAACTCAACTCAAAGGCGGCTTTTATTCCCCGTTGTGCTGTCATATCTGCTTCTGGGTTGACAGTTGCAGGTTGTTCTAGTCGCTTTTCCTTTAATCGCCCCATCATTTTCGATAGGGACAAATCCGGTTTTCGTGCCAAATATCGCCCCACCAACTCCAAACCCAAAGGCAAATACCCCAGCCATTCGCACAATTGATTTGCTACATCTAATTCTCTCTCAATTCGCTCTGGTGTTTCTGCCAGCAAAGACCGTAACAACTCCAACGCTGCATCTGGTTGTAATACATCTAAAGATAATTGCTTGATGGCTGCACCCAACTTTTTGCGCGTAGTCATTAACACTTTAAATCTGGAAGATGCGCCCTGTAGGTAAGGTCTGACTTGCTGGTAATCTGTAACATCATCCACCACCAGCAGCACATTACCCTCACGCCAATTCCGCCAGCAGTATTGTACTTGTGCAGGTAAATCAAATTCTTCTGGTGGCTTTAAATCAAGCTGAGTTCTGGCAAACCGCACCACTTGAGAGCCAAAATCCTCAACTTTCGCCTGTAACCAGCACAGTCCACCTTTGTAGTTTTCGCGCTGAGTCATGGCATATTGCAAGGCGAGTTCTGTTTTACCCAGTCCACCCATTCCCAAAATAGCCGCAATGGCTACTTGGTTATTTTCCTGCAATAGTTTGTGGAGTTCTTGCAGTTCTTCATCGCGTCCCACAAATTTCACCACCCCACTCAGGGGTAAATTTTGCGGTATTTCAGGATTTGACTTTACCCGTTCCTGTTCGGGCGACTGTAGTCAGTTGTATGTGTTGTGCTGTTCCCCAATTGTGATTTGTTGGGCAACCATTGCCCCTTTTTCAGCTTGGATACTTTCTGCTAACTTGGCAAAGTTATTCACAATTGCTGGCTGCGCTTGAATTTCTGCGGCTAATTTTTGAATTTCCTTCGCCTTGGGGGATTCATCTTGATTGATTGTGGCTTCTACTTCCCGCACCGATTGAGCAATATCGTCATCTTTATCGGCTGCGGCTTTCAACTCCAACACAGCTTGACCATAATCTAACGCCTCCTGTGTGTTTTCCTGTGACGTATTCGCCAATGACGAGGGCAGTTTATTTTTCTGGCGCAGCCGTGCGATTAACTCGTTACTTTTTTCTAATGCTGCTTCTCCCAGCTTTTCGCCTGTTTTTTCTAAAGCCTTAGTTAAAACTATAGTAGCGATCGCAGTTCCTACGGCTGTTAAGGTTACTGGTTCCATAACTTAAGAATAATAATACGAGATTATACTGATTTTTCCTCAGCATAACAGTTTCTCAACAGAGAAAAAGCGTTGCTTGATTTTTGCAGCATGGCTGACTTACAAGCTTGGTTGGAAGCAGTGGAAGATTAATTTGCCACTAAATTAACTAACTTTTTACACCTTCAATCACCATCACTAACCGAGTAATAGGCGACTCTCCAGGTAACAAGTGAGTATCCCGCCAATATTGCTGACGGTCTCTGAGATACTTATACATTTCCTCCCGTTCTGAGAGCAACTTTTTAGCAGAGGCACTATTTGGGTCAATTTCAGCTAACCGCTTATTAATTATATCCAGCCGTTTTTGACTCCACTGTTTCAGTCGCTGTTCTTCTTGCTGCAATAGGGGTTTGATTTTTTCTTGTCGTTGTTTTTCCAAATTTTGTAAATATGTCAAACTTGCTTCCACCGCAGCAGTAATAAATATTTCTCCTGCTGCAAGCTGCACTGGAGTTTGGGTATTTGCTAGCTTTTCAAACCCTGCATCAGCTAAAGTCTCTTGTAAGGGCGCAATTTCACATTTTCCCCCGCGATGGATGCGAACTGCATGGGCATCTACTACCAAAGGCGTACCAGCTTTTGATGGAACTTGTCCAATAAAACAAAATGCCAGTTCCCCTGCTTCCAGTTCCTGGGAAATCACAACAGGAGCTTCTCCTCGCGCAAATTGCATTAATAACCTTTCCACCAACCATTGCATAATGGGGTGAGTCTCGCTACACAAAAGTTCTTTCGACCAATAACCAGAAGTATTACGAGCAGCAGTAATTGCCAACTTTACCCGTTCGACATCATCTGTTAGCCGAAACTGATCGTGTTCCTGCCAAGCTTCTTGAGGAATTGCCGTTGCCCCGAAAATAATATCATTTGCCTGGGAAGACTGACCCAAACGCCGTTTCAAATCATCAGGTGCAGTTAGCGTCATCATCCGTCCTTCAACTTCAATGGGCAGATAGTCTCTATTTGATTCGCGTAATAATTTATACGCTTCTTGTAAAAACTCGAAATCTTTATAGAAGCGAATGCGGTTAGTTTGGAGAGTAAGCGAACAATTATTACTGAGTTTTTTATCTTCTTTTCCCCCTTCTGCTTTTCCTCCACCTAGCAAAAAAGCCAGCAGGTCATCATCATCCTTAGTATTACCAACTGAGATAATAGATTCTAATTCGCCAGCTTCATCCGAAACTGATTGATTTTGTACTACCTGTAGTTCCAAAATATTGCGATCGCCTTTCAACAATCCTTGTTCAGCAATATACTCTGCTTCTTTTTCTGGATCGTACAGTTTTAGCAGACTCTCCCCAGAACGGGTACTGCGGTTAATTTCCTCAACTTTATTAATTAACCGTTCAAAAATTGCCGAGTCCCCCTTAAGTAAACCAGTTTTTGTCTCCACCATCAAATACCGAATGATGGGCGATTGAGTTTGCCCAATGCGATCGACCCGCCCGTTGCGTTGAATCAGTGTAATAATCGACCAAGGTAAATCGTAGTGGATGACATGGTGACATTGGTGATGTAAGTTAATCCCCTCTGATGCTACATCGGTAGCGATCATCATCCGCACAGGTGAGGTTTTTGTGCCAAATGCCTCCACTGCCGCCATCAAATGTACATCGGGACAAGCTCCACTAATTGAAGCGATCGCCTGCTTTGCCTGGTCTTCAAACCTTTCGCTGTGTTTAAGTTTGAATTCCTTAGCAACAGCTTCTGCTAGTGCTTTTTGTGTCTCAATATATTCCGTAAAAACTAAGATACGCAGGCTACTATCCTGACCATTCCAGCCAACTTTACGCAATTGCTCAAGTAAAAGTTTGAACCGTGATGAATCTTCAAGGGAAAGTTGCTTCAAGTTTTCTTCCAGCCTTTTTAAATATGGAAGCTCTGGACTTTTAGAGTTTTCTGCCTGGATTTTTTTAACTCGTTTTGCAACTGTACTCCGACAAGATTCTGGACTAGAAAGAAACTGTTTATACAATCCATACTGAATTAAACGCTGGTTTCGCCAATCAGAATATTGCCCTGCTTCCTTCGCTATTTGAGCTGCTTGTCGAAGTTCTCCCAAAATACTGTAAGCCGCTTCCTCTCCATCGGTCGCTTGTATCGCAGTTTCCCCAATTGGCACAACCACTCGGTCAGTAAGTTCCTGTCCAATTTGGCTGCGGACATCTTCCTTAAACCGCATTAAATAAAAACCGCGAATATCTTCTGCATCATACTCGCGGTGACGGGGGTCGGGAATTGCAGAAGGGTCAAGTAAAGAAATTAAACGCCCAAAGGTTTCTCGCTTGCCATTGTGGGGAGTTGCGGTTGTCAACAACATTGTATCCGCCCGTCTTGACAGCAATCTTGCCAACCGATGCGCCTGATGGTTTTCGGGAACGCTAGCGCCAGCAACGTTGTGCGCTTCATCAATGACCACCACATCCCAATGGGCGGACTCCAAAAAGTGGCGATAACGTCCCGCATCTTTGAGAGTATCAATGCTAATTATGACCCGATGGTAAATTTCAAAAGGATTTTTATTCGTGGGAATACGCAACCTTAACTTAGCAATACCCTGGGAATCCAAACGCACAAGAGGAATCGAAAAACGGTTCCAAAGCTCTGCTTGGAACTGAGTCAACATCGATTTTTTCGATAAAACCAAAATGCGATCGCCTCGTCCCCGGCGCATTAATTCGGTTAAAATCATGCCGACCTGGATTGTTTTCCCCAAACCAACAGCATCAGCAAGTAATAATCGAGGACGAAGTTGTTCCAATGCACGTCGTACAGATGTTACCTGAAAGGACATCGGGTCAAATGCACCTAAACCGACCAAATCAGGTTCCTCACCAGCTGCTGGCATCTGTCTCAATTGGGCTTCCAGGAATAGTTTTGCACGACGAAAACCATTTGAATTATCTGCAACCAGCTTAGTTTTGCGCGGATTAACTGCCTCAATTCGATCTAGCTGCGTCAAAAAAATCGACTGATGTCCTCGAACCAAATCATCAACCCCAACGACATGTACTGCATATTCCGTGCCAGCATCGTTAGACGCTTCAACGCGCTGCACAAGCCATTCCGCATCACGACACAGTATTCGCATTCCGGGGGCAAGGGTAAGGACACTGGGCATCGGGTATGAGTCCTGAATATTAGGCAAAACTCATTAATTATACTAGGCGTAGAATCAAGATTAAATATTTTCCAGCCTTCTTTATATGCAAACTTTCTAAGACATAAAAAGAACCTAAAATTCCGGCACGAACAACTCTTTTCTTGCCCCCGCATAATGCTCGTAAATCATCTTGGCACTCGTACCGACTAACTTGGCGATGTCCTTGGCATCCAACATCCTCATTCCCCCATCGGGCATCAAAATTGGTGTTTCCAGTGCTGCGGTAATAAAGGTATGTCTGGTTTGATACAAATTACGGTATTCAATATTACTATCCAATCTTTTCAATACCGAATTCCATGCCCTGTTGTTGAGATTATGGGTATCAATCCATCCTCCTTTCGGTGCTGGAAACACTTTGTCTTCCCCCGTCACACCTTCTGGCTTAATGGATTGTAACAGCCCTGCCAACTTCGGATTTATGGGAAAAGACCGCTTTTTCTGCGTTTTTAACCCCTTTTTACAAACCAAGCCATTTTCTGACTCCACCACAGCCTGCTCAAAGCGAATTGTCCGAAAATCATCTGTGATATGTTTCCACTGCAAAGCCACCGCTTCGGATGGTCTACAGCCAGTCATAAACAGGAATTCAATGAAAGGGGCATAGTATTTGTAATGGCGATCGCTCTTAAAAGTCTGAATGATTTTATCCCGTTCTGCCAAGGAAAAAGGGTCAATATCCGTATCCTCCGACTCACCTTTGGGAACCCGAATATCGGCAGCCATCCCCACAAACGGATTATTGGTAATTAGTTGAGATTTCACAGCCCAATTGCAACAGGCATTTATTTGCGTCAAAATACGTTTTGCAGAATTGGCCGTTTTATTCGCCACCAACCAGTCTCTAATTGCAACTGCATCGTCAATAGACTTCTTTGGCAGGTACAAATTAAGACAACGGTCAACTTTCTGATAATCCTTTGCCAGGGTACTTGGAGAAGCATTTGGTCGCTTAAATTCTACATATTTCTCCCACAACTGGGGAAGGGTTGGTTGGGACTTTTGCGATGGTGTACCTGCTTGAGCCTTACGGACAGAACCTTCGGGGGTATATTTGCTTAAATCCTTGGGTCAAACCGCTCGCACAAAATATCTTTTTCGATTTCTGAGGCTTTGAGTTGGGCTAGCTTCCAATGTTGTGGTGTGTCAGGATAGCCCGTGGAAATATAATGACGCTTGCCAGCAAAATGGAAGCGCAGCTGAATGCGTCCATTGGAAAGAATGGCTGTGACAGAACCCTTGGAAGCCCTGCCAGTTGGGGTTTTCGTTTTCATGGGGTATCTGGTGTAAGCTACATTCTAGTCTACACAAGGATTACACCATCTTTACACCATTTTTTTCGCTAAATTGACCTAAACATACCCAATAATTTGATTACAGCTTTTTTTACTAAACCTCCAAAACCCTTGCTCTGTGGGAGAAATCTAGATTTTGGAGTAATGCCAGGAACCAGACTTGAACTGGTGACACGAGGATTTTCAGTCCGAGGACTATTTAGTATCTGCAAGGGTTTTGAGTAATAAAACCTTTATTACACCCAATTTACACCCAATTTCTCCTACTATTGGTCTGTGCTTGTCTGGTTTTAATCGGGTTCTTAACGATTTCGATCAGGCTGGAAAGCCTAAGATTTTCAATATAAAGATAATTCTTGACTAATTCTATATGAAGCAAGGCTATATTCCCTGATAGACTTCAGCCTGTGGCTACTCGAACAAAGTCTGCTTACGCTTCGCAATGGCTTTGCTAAATGCAAGCTAGTTAGACGTATCTTGATCAAGAACCGATATTAGAAGGTGAATTCCTAACCTTGTCTTCTTCGCTAGATAAATTTATATCGAAATTTTGTCAGGGAGAAGAATAGCATAATTTAGCTCAACTGCTTGAAAACTCCACCGACCTAGCTAATAGAGTCTGTAGTTGCCTAAATACCCAACTACTTTACACTTCTTTACAATATTAGCCAAAAAATCCATTAATAATTGACCCCGTATAAGCTGAGTTAGTGTACAAAAAGCTCCAAATTGCAACGTTAATTGCCATTGTGAGCATGATTATTCATCTAATATGGAGACAAAAATTCTTCTTATATGGGCAATTCCAAACCTCAAGACTATCAGTTTGTTACTAAGCAGGTAATGTCTGAAGTAACTGGTTTATCAAGTAACACTTTGAAGAAATATAGACTTCAGGGAAAATTGCAGAGGGATATTCATTGGATCACCCTTAACTCAAGAGTTGTGAGATATAACATTACCCTTGTGTTGGATTGGGTACAGAACCACATTAGTAATCCTAAAGCCCACTTGAGAGCCATTGAAAATTATTTGGCTGACTTACCTTCTAACCAACCAAAAAGAAGACGCAATAGTTCTAAGCAGAGATGATTGAGTCTCTAAAACAATTCTGCTGCTCCGAGGAACCGAGATAATTATTCGGATAAGCAACGCCAGAAATTCTTCTCACGATCCTCAATAAGGACGTAAAAATACTTGCTACTCAAGTAGATATTGACTACCTGTTCTGTTTGCACAAAAAAAGCCATTAGTCAGCAATCATTGCTCTACTTATGGCTCTCGTAAAATTTTTTTCTAAAGTATGAGTATAGCAAATAATGAAGATTTTAGGAACAAGGTTGTTCCTAATTTATCTATGTCCTCTTCATCCGAAGCAACTTCATCCTATATATGTGCTAGGCATTTAGAAGAGTGGGTGAATGGCAGCGGAGTCTCAGAAGAAATTACCCGCCTCAATGTTAAAACACTCGAAGATAATGAGGAAATAGCACAGCATTTAGACTGGAAAAAATATAAGCACACTGCTGGTTGGTGGTGTAGTGGCATCAATCCCAGGAATGGATTACCGATGGGAAAAATGCATGGACAGTTCAAGCCAAATGAACCGTTAAAGTTGGGATCATCAGATAAGTCAAAGCCAGCTAAGTATATCTCCAGCAAAGCTCAACATGATGCTATCTGCTTGGACACAGGAAATCGCAATTATTGGTCAGAAATAATTGGCAATGTTTCTATACCAATTTTTGTCACAGAAGGATGCAAGAAAGCTGGAGCAGGACTTACAAATGGATACCCCACGCTTGCATTATGTGGAGTAGACATGGGATTAGATGATGGCACATTAGTTAGCCATTTAGAACTATTTGCAAACCCAGAAAGAAATATTTACCTATGCTTTGATGCAGATATCGTTCGCAAGACTCCTGTGAGGAAAGCATTAATCCGATTAGCTAACGTGCTATGCCAGCAGAAATGTATAGTTCGCGTAGTTATTTGGGAAGAAACTAGAGGTAAGGGAATGGATGATTTTTTGGTGACTAATGGTAAAGCAGCATTTGATGTGGAAATTGCGAAAGCACAAGATATTCATGAATTTAAAAGGCAAACTGTAGGCGATCAAGCTAGCAAATCTCAAAAAGGTAAAAATAATTTGCCAGCGCATTCAGTAGCTGCAGAAATAATTGCTTCTCAAGTAACGAACTTAAAATTTGACTCCAAAATTAGCCGATGGACGCAATATCAAAATGGTTATTGGAGCATAGCTATCAAAGAATCAGTCCTTCAACGAATAGTTCAGAAACTGAAAGAAATTTATCCTGATATAGGTTTCAGCGCCAGCTATCCAGAGGGAGTCATAAAAATGTTGATACCGGAACTTTTGTTTGATGCGTGGAATGAGCAACCTAAAGATTTACTTCCCTTTAAGAATGGAGTCTTGGATTTGAAGTCAAAACAAATGATGCCTCATTCACCGGATTATTATTTCCGTAGTATTCTCGATCGCGAACATGATGTCTGCGCTACAGATTGGAACGTAATTGAAGAGTGGATGGACTTCGTATTTGACAATAATCATGACCAAAAGCGCTTACTATTATGCTGGTATGCAGCAGTATTAAGGGGGATGTGGAAACTGCACAGATTTGCCTTAATTACTGGGTTAGGGGGAACTGGTAAATCTACAGCTATGAAACTAGCAACAGAATTAGTTGGCAAACGTTTTAGCCATAGTGTTACTCTTTCATCTCTAAACAACCATCAATTCCAAGCAGGGAACATTTATGGCAAACGATTAGTATGTATCAACGATGCTGATGACTATCGAGGGAACATAGAAATACTCAAAAATATTACTGGCGGAGATGAGATTACTATCGAGCATAAATATGAGATGCCTTTCACAGCAACTTATACAGGAATGGTAATGATCACTGCTAATCACCTTGTCTTTAATGCGAGTGATTCAGGATTGGATCGACGTATGATTATTTTTAAGTTCAACCGTCCAGTTCCAAAAGTTGACCCTGATTTTTCAGCAAGTCTTTCTGCACAGATCTCTGGTTTTACTAATTATCTACTTAGTATTCCAGAAGAAGAAATTAATCAGACTTTGATTTACAAGGTTGATGAAAGTGGAATGATAGGTGAGAATGAATTGGAGTTTTTACTACAAACTAATTCTGTTGCTGACTGGTTGAATAATAACTATGTCTACGATCGCAATAATCAAATTCCTATTGGGAAAGACAAAGACCGAACAGATCAACTCTATGGTGATTATTGCAGTTACTGCTACAAAACCAGGTCTAAAATGCTTACTAACAAGCAGTTCAGCCCAGAGATTATCCGTCTAGGAAGAGAAAAACTGGAGAAAGTGAAAACTAGTAGCGGTTTCGTAATTCGTGGGCTTAAACGTGATGATTCGGGAGGAGTAGTCGAAGCTATCATTCGCGAATCTTATTCCAAATAAACTTGTCTTTCTCACCCTGCATACCCTTCACTCCCTGCATTCAGTCCTTGAAAAGCTTATTATGCTAGGACTTAATGAATGCAGGGTCTTTAGGGTGAATGCAGTGAGGACATAACCAAACTGCATCACCCTACAAATTAGTTAAGTTAAAGCTTTCAGCTATCATCAATCACTTCAATGCAGGATGTGGAGGGTGAAAATGAAAAAGGTTTAGTCCTTCAACTTAGTAAGTTTGTCCATTAATAATATTGCTTGATGTAAGCATAAGCCTTTTCAAAAAGTTCTTTATCTTGGTGCAGAGCATATTTAAATAGGGTTTTCCGTAAGGCTTGCTTGACTTCCCGTTCCCCAGCACTGGTTTTCTGCCAACCAGGGAAGCGTACTAAGCGTAATATTTCGTCAATATCATTAACAATTCGCTCCACCATTTTGGGCGTTTGCTCATTACGGACTTCCAAAAATAGCTCTGTCAACGCTGCCTTACCCCGGTCTTCATCTTCCTCTGGCGGTGTGTCTTTTTCTGCTTGCACCAAGTCACGGGCTAAGTCAAGCAAATCCTTTAGGAAGGCTACACTATGAATTTGTCCTTGTTCATGGCGTTCTTTCAAAGCTTCTAGACGCTCTGATAAAGCTCGAAAGCAGGGATTATCAATATGTTGGCGAAGTCTTCTAGCAACTTTAATCTCAATTTCCTTGGCTTTGTTCTTGGGATCTGCGGAATTTAGCACCACCTCTAATAATTCGGCATCCAGGACGATTTCTTCGAGGTCATCACGCACTGCTTCCACACGGACGTTTTGATGAATTAGCTCAATGGTTTTAGCTCCAAGTGCGTGCCAGAGCAGTTTACCCATGCCAGTTGTCGGTTGAACTGAAATGTAAACCTGGGAAAGCCACTTGTAATCAGTTTCATAGTTGACAAGTATGGGATCTGGTGATACTGCTTCCCATAAATTAGCCAGGTAACTGTAATCGGCAGCGAAGTTATCACGCACATCATTGTTGGGTAAACAATCCTGCGCGGCAATTAGTCCTTCATAACCACTAAGGGTACGATCTACTCCTGGGAAATATGCTAGACATTTCTGGACTGCACCAGGAAGTTCGTTCTTTAAGGCACTAATTCCAGAAACAACCTGCTGGAAGCCTTGCTCGTCAAAGTCTAAAGCTTGAGCGACATCATCAAATACGCCAAGATAATCTACTACCAAACCGTGTGTTTTTTTATTGCCGTAGGTGCGATTAGTACGGCAGATGGCTTGGAGTAAGGTATGTGCCTTCAGTGGCTTGTCTAGGTACATCGCCTGAAGGATCGGTGCGTCAAATCCTGTGAGTAATTTTGCGGTGACAACCAGAATTTTTAGTGGATCGTTGGCATCACGGAACCGATCTAAAAGTTTTTCTTCTTGATCGCGACTACGTAGATAAGGTTTTAATCGCTCATCTTTCCCTGTGGCGGAAATAACTATTTCGCTGGCTTCTGGGGGCAGATGTTTATCCAGTTCTGCTTTATATAAAAGACAGCATTCTTGATCGTAGGTAACGACCGGGTGAACGAAAAAAGGTGTGGGGAAGAGCTTAGTTAGCGTACATCATACGCTAACTAAGCTCTGACTCATATAGATGTTAACTCTTATGAGAGTATGAATTATTTTTGAAATCTTGCCGCTTCTTCAACTAGGTCATTGAGTCCTAGTTCTAATGTATGAAGCACCTGGTTTAACGCTTCGATTTTTGTCCGATTTTTCATCATCTCAACTGCCTTTAAAAAAGCAGGACTACCTGCTTTACCAATATATTGATGACAACTTTTGCTACCATTTTTGGTAACAAAGATAGGTTCTCCTGATTGCCACTTGTAATACCAATAAGCGCCACCCTTACCTTTGGCGCGGTAACGAACAATCCAACAACTATTAGCAGCTACATCACTCTTAAGAAGAGTAGAGATTTCTTGGTTGATTTCTTCTCTTTTGGCTTGTAATTGTTCTATTCTATGTGCTAAATCTGAAAGATTCTGTTCTCTTGTTTTGACCACTATGTAAGTACTAACTTCAAAGGACAAGTTTTATCGTAAACTTTACGCTACCTGACTGTAATTGTAAGATTTGGATGACCAAAAATTTGACCATCGAGTTGAATTACTTAAATATGCTGCCCTTAATGCCATAACTCCTTCAGCTCCAAATAAAGACCAATGCATTCCCGCTTGTTTTAATCTTTGTGTAACCACACGCCGATTGGAGCTTTCAACCACTCCCGAACCAATCATTAAACCAGCTTTTAAATAAGAGTGATAATCAATCCGACTCTGATTATTAGTTAAATAACGCTCTAAATCGGTAATAGCTCCCTTTAAATCTTTCTTCTTTTTGGGGAATTGATGACAATTTTCAATTACTGTATTCCATTGTGATTTTTTTAGTAATTGTTGTTGAGTTTTTACCCAATCCAATTGATAGTCTTCGTTATTTGGATACGCTGCTTTCGCTACTGCCCACACATATTCCGAGAGATGAAAAAAGTCGAGAATTTCCACCGAACCTGGAAATTGTTCTGATGCCATCGACCAAATCCAATGTGCGCCATCACCAATTACTACGGTTTTTGTGGGTTTTGTACCTGCTACTTGATTATATAACTGGGATACTCTCTGAGTAAATTCTGGTCGAGATTTTAAAGTAGCTACATATTCCCGAGTACGTATAACACCTCTTTTTTTACCAACTTTTTGATGGTCTTTACTCCAGAAAATTACACCAACTTTTGCTTCTTTATATCCTTGTTTTTGATTCAAGGGAGTCATGACTCCATCAACTCCCACATATAATAAATCTGGTGGTTCCTGCTCTTGATTGGGAATTCCAAACTGTGAAGAAGTGTCTTGCTCACATCGAACCTGAAACTCTTGTGTTTGTAGTTGATTTCCTGTCTTTTCTACTTGATTAGCTAAGGTTTTTTGTGTCAAATCTAGTCTTGTCCATTTTTGAAACAAGGAGTGAGAATTTGGAAATTCACTACTAACTCCCAAGGCACAGGCTAATTCTAATACCATTGGTAGCCATTTATCTTTTGGTAGTCCTAACTCTTCATCAACTTTGACTTTAATACCATCTGTTGTCTCATAAGCTCTACGTACAACAACCATTTCACCTAATGGAGTGTAATATCTTTTTTCTCGTTTAGTTCTCGGATGTGAGTATTCGGCTTCTTTTTCTTCAATTAAGGCTTGGAATAAGCTTTGTTGCACAAAGTTCCCTAATTTTAGCCACATATTGTAAAATTCGCCCACAAATTCTTCTAAATGGTGACACTCCGGTAAGTCCTGGAGTGTGTCATTGATGTGAGACAGAATTGATTGGTGGTTGTTCATGGGAAGTTTGGTTTTATGGCATCTCAGATATGTTAGCGGAATTTGTCCGCTAACTCCTCTCCCACACTTTTTTTCGTTCACCCGTAACGACCATGCCTTTAAAGCCATTGGGAGCAACTTTTTGTTGGTAATGTTCAGCAATGTCGGCACAAATGTTGGTAATCCGGTCTGGGACTTTCACCAGCACTGCCATTTTAGAAACTGCTTTGGCGAGGGTTTCTTTATCTAAATCTGATAACCCACCTGTTAATTCTGCATAAGCTTGGTCGATCGCATCTTTGTCAATATGCAGTTCTACCAGACGTGGCTCAAAATGCAGGGGAAGTGTTGCTCCGTCGCGGATTGATTCTTTAAAACCATAGCGACTCATGTAACCGCGCTCATCTTCTTCTGCGCCAAAGGCATAAAAGGTATTGCGATCGCTTTGATTAATTGGCGTACCTGTAAAGCCAAACAGAAAAGCGTTCGGTAATGCTGCTCGCATTTTCAAGCCTAAGCCACCTTCCTGAGTACGGTGTGCTTCATCTACAAGCACGATAATATTTTCACGGGGATTAAGAATACCTTGTGCTTCCCCAAATCTAAATATAGTAGTAATGATAATTTTGCGTGTGTCCTGCTTCAGCAACCTTTCTAACTCTGCACGGGTTTCGGCTTTTATTAAGTTGGGAATATCTGAAGCGTGGAAGGTGGCGCTAATTTGGGCATCTAAATCAATGCGATCTACGACAATCAGCACTGTTGGGTTACGCAGTTGCGATCGCAAGCGCATTTTTTGAGCTGCAAACACCATTAACAGGGATTTACCTGAGCCTTGGAAATGCCAAATTAACCCTTTCTTGGGTCTACCTGCCAGCACACGGTTAACAATCAGGTTGACAGCTTCGTATTGTTGATAGCGGCAGATAATTTTGATGCGACGCTTTTTGTTGTCAGTAGCAAATAATGTGAAGTGATTCAGGATATCCAGGACAACTGCGGGACTAAGTAGAGAAGCAATCGTATGTTTGAGGGCAGCGAGGCTAGCGGGGGGTGTGTCATCATCCAGTCGCCAAGGACCCCACAAGTCGATAGGCATACGGATCGAACCGTAGCGTAATTCTTTGCCTTCTGTGGCTACACTGAAGACGTTACAGGCAAACAATTCTGGGACATTTTTCTCATAGTCGTCATGTACCTGTAAGGCTCCATCTACCCAGCTTACTGCTTTCCTCACCGGGGTTTTAGCTTCTATCAGGACAAGGGGAAAGCCATTAACTAGCAGCACTAAATCGGCGCGGCGTTCTTCTGCCCCGGCACGGTAGGAGTATTGGGTTGTGAGAATATATTGATTATTTTCTAGGTTGTCAAAGTCGATGAGGCGGACACTGGTGTGTTCGTGGTTGAGTCCAAAGGGCATCGTGCGATCGCCACGCATCCAAGTTGTAAATTCTTCGTTGGCGCGGATGAGTCCATCACTGCGGACTGACAGCACAATTGCCCGTAAGCGGTAGAGAACTTCTTCTGCTCGGTTAGTGTTGGCGGCGATTTCTGGGTTGAGGCGGATTAAAGCTTCACGGACAAAAGTTTCAACGAAAACTTCTTGAGATTGGCGGGGGATATTTCCTGCAGGAAAGTAGTGCCAACCGACACCGTTGATATTTCTATTTTTGCGTGATAAGCCAGGTTGAGGTAGTGCGGTTTGGATAATTTTACCGCAGAGGATATCACGGACAAAAGCTTCGACGGTGTTGGATTCGTTGAACATCACATTTTCAGAATTTCATTTAATGTATATTTTTTTATATATTTAGCTGATTCTATTCTTTGATTTAACTTGCTAATTGTCTGTACAGCATTTAATAAAATTTTGACTATTTCTTTTTGAATATTTATATCAATTAAAGGAAATTGCATTGCTGCAAATCGCTGCACACCTAAGTGAGCTATTGATGTAGTCTGCTTTGCTATTTGTACGAAACGACCAGTGTATTGGCTGTACTGGAAATAGTAATGAGCATATTCTGGTATTACTGTCTGTGCTGGTCGAAAACGAATTAGTGTATTTTGAAAGCAACAATTCTCAACATCATTTCTATAAATTGCACTTCGTCCAACTAACTCCCTACTTTGACCTTCATTTAATAAAATGTCACCTCTAGACAATTTGAATGTTTCAAATTCAACATCAGAGAAATCCATCTCGTAGACTTCTTTAATATCAATGTACCCATCAAATACATTAGCGACACGCAGGTATGGTCGTGAGAATAGACCTGTTTTGTATTTCGGTGAGAGTTGCCGTCCCATCAAAACACTTCCAGCTTGTTCTACTTTAATGCGATTGCAATCGGTAGTAATTCCTAATAGCGGCAATTCAATTGAACCTGATGACATTAAGTTATTAAAAATATTGATCAATAATGACTTACGCAATTTTTCGGCTAAATCTCTAGCTAATTTAAGCTCGTTGTTAGTTTTTTCAACTGTATTAATTAACTTAGTTATGCGCTTTTGCTCCTCTAGGGGCGGCAGAAAAAACTCAAAATTCGCAAGACTTGCCCAGTTTGTTCGCGGAGATAATGACCCTGCTGAAGTACCTACAGCATATTCAGAAAACCTCTCCGTCTGGCAAATAAATGGTAGAAGTTCAGAAAGTAGCACTTTTGGATTAGCACTCTCAAACACATAAATATCACCAGAGCAAACCCCCTCGAAATCGGCAACAGCAACTTTTCGTTGATAGGCTCGACGCTTACCAAATAAAACCTGTCGGGGCTTAAATTTGCTAGTAAAAGTTGTTCCCTCAGCTACAAGACCCCAACGCCGAATGCGTAAATCATCAGGGTCAATATGCTCAAGTCCCACGTATCGCTCAATACCTTCTGCTTCTGGGTTAGTAGCACGGTCTTTGCTGAGGCGTACAACATCCCCAAACTTTACCAATTTCCACCCTGCTTTTAAAGTGTCAGCTTGTATCATATTGTACTTATTCTACCCCTTGAAAACATAAACTCTCCTTCAAACCATTCATCCAAGAGATAGGAATTATACAATCATGTTGCAGCCGACCTACGACAATAGCCGGATGAATACCTATACGTTCAGCAAAATCAACAACATCAGCTTTAGATTTAAGTTGCGCTAATTCTCTGTCGTACTGAGGTGGTATCAAAATTTCACGCGACCATTGATTTGCTTCGCGTTCTGGTTCAGATGCCAAACTTTCCCCACCATCCCATTCATCCAGAAAAATATTTTCTTTATCATGTAGTAGGATATGTGCTGCTTCATGGAAGAAATTAAACCAGAAGCGGTCATTGGTCTTACCATAAAGTGAAAGTTGAATCAATGCCTTGTGGGGATTTAGCCACCGTGCTACACCACTGACGTGCGCTCTCTTAATTGCTGGTACTAAAACAAGTACAACCCCTGCTTCTCGGCACAACTGTTGCATCTGTGGTTCAAATTCATCTGGTGGTAACACTGTCAAAGAGCGAATTTCCCGCACTACTTTTTCAAACTTTGGTTTACTGTATTTGGGACAGTCTAGTTTTTCTGCTTCTATTTCACCCAAACGTAACCAAGCAGAAATAGCAGCAACATCACTTTGTTCGTCGCGAGTACGACGAAAGAAAATTTCCATACCTGCATAGTAACTTCGCCACTCGTCCGGCGAAGCCACACCGAAAAAATGTAATAACTTTTTTACCAAGCTAGGTTTATTCTTGGCAATTAAATTGCACTTGGGAATTACACCTTGGTTCATCAATTCTTTGACTGGTAACTGATCTAACCAAGATGTCCAACCCTTTAAGCGGTTTTCTTCTTCTATCCGTGCTAAAGCAGCGCGATATTGGGCTTCACGATTGAGCCAGAATGCTGCTGTACTCCCTAAAACCCGTTCCAACTTCATGGCAGTTTCTTCATTAATGGGTGCTTTGCCATTAATTAACTGACTGATATGTTTCGTGGTATAGCCTAAACGCTCTGCTAACTGCACTTGTGTCCAATCACGCTCTTCTAAGAAATCAGCGATAGTATCACCAGGGGGAGAAACCCAATCTGGTGTAAAGGGACGGGTTGTCTTAATCATGGTAATCTCCGATGAAAACAATACAAACAGCAGTGACTTTTGACCAATCAATGCTTCCATCCTCATTCAAGGGGATGGGTTCGTTATCTGGCTTAAATACAAGTCGTGTACCACCTTCTAGGTCTACTGCAAATTCACCTGCTCTATCTCCCGTTAAGGGATGGGGACGACCCATAACTAATTCCGTGACACAACTAACAGCAGCAAGATCCGCCAATCGGGTTCTCAATTTCTTGGCACAGTTTGCACCCAATTTTCTTTGCGCTAGGTCTTGTTGCTCGCATAGTTTTTGTAGTTTGCGATCGCCGAAAGTGATTTCCATTCGTTAATAGACTAATACAAGTTTACCACTTTGGTAAACAAATTTGTTATGTCCAGAGAACATATCATATCAATGATGCTTTACCATTTTGGTAAATAAATTTTTTATACTATTGTTGCCAACTAGGTTTTAGCTAATACTTTACCATTCCAGTAAATAAATTAGTTTACAAGGAATCCAGCATATCAACTAAGGCATCCATTTCTTGCCAAAAAGCTCTACTACCTTGTTCCCAGTCTGCCCAAACTTCTGCTAGCGTCTTGAGATCCTCAGTTTGGCTATTGGCTGTTTTTCGTCGCACATAAAGCGGGATGGATAAGCTATAGTCCTGGGCAGCAATTTCCTCTAAAGTAGCAACTGTAGCAAAGCCAGGGTCATTAATGTAACTTTGATACGCACTGAAAATACGTGACTGATGTTCTGGTTTGAGAAAACTTTGTCCTTGCACACGAGCTACTTCATGAACAGCATCAATAAATAAAATCTGCCCTTGACGTTTTGGTGGCTTGCGAGTACGGCAAATAATAATACAAGCTTCCATTGGCGAATTGTAAAACAGGTTTGCTCCTAAACCAAGGACACATTCCACCAAATCAGCTTCAACCAACTTTTTACGCATTTCAGCTTCTTCTTTACGGAACAGTACCCCATGCGGAAAAAGAATGGCACAGCGTCCCGTTTCTGGGTCAAGACTTTTCAAAATATGCTGAAAAAAGGCATAGTCAGCCCTTCCTTGAGGCGGTGTTCCTAAAAAATTACGCTGCCAAGGGTCACTTTGAAACTTTTCCCGGTTCCACTGTTTAATAGAGTAGGGGGGATTGGCAAGAACTACATCAAAAGTTTTTAGTTGATCGTCTTCACTAAAAGCGGGATTGTCCAAGGTATCACCACGCATGACTTGATAATCATCTACACCGTGCAGCACCAAATTCATGCGAGCAATAGAAGCAGTCATGTGGTTACGTTCCTGTCCATAAAGCTTGAGGGTGCGATGTTCTCCACCTGTACGCTTCACCTCAGTTAACGCCGAAATTAACATTCCTCCTGTACCGCAGGTAGGATCGTAAATGCGATCGCCAGATTTCGGTGCAAGCATCTGCACCATTAAATGTACAACTGTACGGTTGGTGTAAAATTCTTGTGCTGTATGTCCACTGTCATCAGCAAATTGCTTAATTAAATACTCGTAAGCATTACCTAATTCATCTTCAGGAACATTAGCTAGGGACAGCACCACACTTGAGAAATGTTCAATCAGCTCTTTAATATCAAAATCTGAAAGACGTTCCTTATTTGTCCAAGGAGCATCACCAAAAATACCATCTAAACGACCAGGGTTAGCGGTTTCAATGCTCCGCATGGCATCTTGTAAAGCTTTACCAACATCCTTGGCAACAACGCGGACATCTTTCCAGTGTGATCCATCAGGGATAATAAAGCGATCATTGGCAGTGTCACGAGCATAATTAGCATCACTTGTGTCAGCCAGTGCTTTGGCAAATTCCTCATCCCAAACATCAGATAGGCGTTTGTAAAACAGCAAGGGAAAGACATATTGTTTGTAGTCCCCGGCATCAACTAGCCCACGCAGAATGGTAGCTGCTCCCCACAGATAACTTTCTATAGCTTGTTGTGTAATTTGTTCGTTCACTCCAGCCACCCCCCTTCCAGCATTACTTGGTGCAGACGTTCCTCAGCTTCTCGGCATTGTACCAAAGCATCTTTAAAAGATGCGATCGCATCTTCTAAGGGAGGAATATCTGCTCCTATAGGCGGTAAGACATAACGCGAGATATTCAGTGTCCATCCTTCCTTTTCAATTTCCTCCAAGGAAACAACCCGTGCGCGATCCTCAACATCTGTAAATTCTTGATACCAACGCAGAATTTCTGAGGTGTGTTCTGACTCTAAAAAGTTTTGGGCACGTCCTTTACGGAACAGGGTTGAAGCATCGATAATTAATACCTTACCTGCTCGTGCTTTAGCTTTATGCTGACGCAGTACCAAGATACAAGCAGCTAAACCAGTGCCATAAAATAAGTTTGGTGCTAATCCAATCACTGCCTCAATCATGTCCATTTCCAGCAGGGTGCGTCTAATTTGCCCTTCTACCCCACCACGAAATAATGCACCTTGAGGTAACACAACTGCCATCCTTCCATGTGGCTTTGCCATTGACTTGATCATGTGTTGTACCCAGGCAAAATCACCACTACTATCTGTAGGTAGACCTGCAAAAGCTCGTCCCCAGGGGTCAACCTCCCAAACTTCCCGTCCCCACTTTTCTAAAGAAAATGGCGGATTAGCAATTACCACATCAAATTCAGCTAAACTATGCGTATCTGGGTTGGTGAAGAAAGGTGTACGCAGTGTATCACCACGTTCAATGACAAAATCTTCCACTTCGTGAAGGAATAAATTCATGCGAGCAGTGGAAGCAGTTGTTAAATTCTTCTCTTGCCCATATAACTTGCCAAAGAATGTCCTTGCATCTCCACCTTTATTGCGTAAATGGGTGACAGCAGCAAGTAGCATTCCTCCTGTACCACAAGCTGGATCGTAAACTGTTTCCCCTTCTTGGGGATCTAACATATCTACCATCAGATGTACTACACTACGTGGGGTGTAAAATTCCCCAGCTTTATTCTTGGTAGTATCAGCAAACTTCTTGATCAAGTATTCATAGGCATCGCCCATGACATGGCTGTGGACACGCTTGTTGCTAAGGTTAAGAGCAGAGAAGTGTTCAATAAGGTCTTTTAGCAGTTGATCAGACAGCTTTTCCTTGTTTGTCCACTGAGCATCCCCAAATACACCGTATAGATGTTTCTGGTTGGCAACTTCAATATTACGTAGGGCATTTTGTAGAACAGTACCCACATTACTAGATGCCTCACGCACGTCTTGCCAGTGGCTACCTTCAGGAATTTGAAAGCGATGTTCGTCGGGAAAGTGTTCTCCGTATTCTTCAATCATTGTTTGACGTTCTTCGTCCCAGACATCGCAAATGCGCTTGAAGAACAGCAATGGCAGAATGTAACTCTTCCAGTCGGTGCGATCCACGGGACTTCCACGCAGAATATTCGCTGCTTCCCACAAATGAGATGACAACTCCGGCAAGGTGATGGAAGTTTCAAATAATGTTCCCTGGATCATGTTGCTCTGTACTAAAATGGGCAGGAGTTTCCTGGACTTAGTTTTATCAGCATAAACTCTTGCCAAGATTTTTCCTGGCGATAACAACTTTAACTTGTTTTTACCTACGATAATCTGCTGTTTACTCTTACCACAACCATGCAGATTTGTGGATTTTGGTGATATTCAATAATTAAATAAATACTAAAAAAACGTTGCCACCTTGAAAGGTGTAGTACGCTAATTCCTATTTTGCCTTAAATTTTATTTAATTACTTAAGCTCATAGGTCAAATAATACGTGCCTGTGTCTAGAAGATGAAATCATTGCTAGAGTGTATCTACCCAAAGAATATGGTTCATGCGATCGCCACACCCAAAAGCAGCAATGATGTTTATTAAATAAAATTAGGTGAAATATGAAGCAGCTATATGATGTAATTCTAGACGAAACTATCTATGAAATATTTGATAATAATGGTTGTTCGAGAGAAGTACCATTGAGAGAATTTCTAGCACTATCATCTGCGAAAGTAGTTGCTGATGACAGATTATTGGGTATCAAACGTCAACACATACCTTTTAAATTAATTAATTTACCTGATAAAACTCAAACTGCTGATTTTTGCCATTTAGCTAACGCTATCAGCAATATTGCTGTCTTTGATGTTGCCCCTGATAATGAAGACCAAGGTATTTGGATGCGCTGTGTTCAACTATATTGGCAAGCAAAAGCTATATTGTTGCCCAATAAGATATTTCGTCTAATTCCAGATCCAACTCAACCTGGGGGTTCAATTGAACAAATATTACCACCAGAAGCTCTAAAAAATTTAAAACTAGAGACTGAAGCTGACAAAGCTATGTATGACCTGTTTAAAGCAGGAGAACCTGAAATTATTTCTTGGGCAGAAAGCAAAAATATTGAATATCCCTTTGCGAACTTTCAAGAACTATTTATTCGTATGCTCAAATCTAGATTTACAAGAAGTGTGCAAGAAGAAGCATTCCGAATAAAATCATATTGGACAAATCAGAGAAATAATAAACAACACTATCGTCGCTGGCTAAAATATCTTAGCAATCATGATCTAGGTCAAGATATTGAACAAAAATACTACCAGATACTTATGGATATGAAGTGGGAAGGCTACCCACTGATAGCATTGAGATCTCAACAATCAAACATAAAATTTAAAAAACTTTGGCAAGTATACCTAAAAACACACAGAGCGTTAATAGAGATAATTGACACTAATCTCTACTGGCAGGGTAGTATCCCTTACCAAACTAAAAGTACAAACCAAAGAGTTGCTGTTCATGGAACTGTAACCCAATCAGGCTATTTTGAATGGGATTGGCAGTAACATGAAATATTCTTTCACAAGCCACTTAATAGTACTTAACTAATTTAGCCAAAACTCCCACTCTTGTTATTACTCTGATATCAAAATATCAGGGTATTTTTTTGTAGATAGGAATAACCAAGTACTTAGAGTGTAGGAATAATTTTAATAAATTATGGATAAATTTGGATACTTTAATTGTTTAAAAATCAGATTTTATTGTTACGAAAACAGCTTTTTTGTGCATACCCAGTTGGTGCTGGATATGCACAAAATTCGTATTATTCTTATAAATAAGAACTAAAATATTGAGGCTAAAGTAATGCAAAAAACAAGAATTGTAGGCTATGCCAGAGTATCATCCCGCGAACAAGCTGTTGATTCTCAAGCTCTAGAACAACAAATAGCAAGACTAAGATCCGCTGGAGCCACTGAAATTTTTCAAGATATTCAATCAGGTAGTAATGATGATAGAAAGTCTCTAAAAAAACTGATGGATTTAGTCCGTGCAAAAGAACTTGACGAAGTGATTATTACCCGTATAGATAGGTTGGCAAGGTCATTACCCAAACTACGCGAGTGTATAGATATCTATCAACAAGCACGAGTAAATCTTAAAATCTTAGACCAGCAAATAGATTTGAATACTTCCCAAGGGAAGTTAATGGTCAATGTTTTAGGTTCTCTTGCTGAATGGGAAACAGATCTTTTATCAGAACGTATTAGACATGGTAAAGAATACCGTCGAAGTAAACAAGCAGCCAGCGAATCTTTTCCTTGGGGCTATCAAGTAGTTGATGGTAGATATCAGCTAAATAACCGCTTATTTCTTTGCCTTATATCAGACAGACCTGCTAATTATTTAGAGCTTTACCATGAAGATGAATTAACTAAGCTTTCGAGCTTAACTATTAAACAAATAGCTAGAGATTGTATTGACATTTTTCTAGAAAAGAAAGGACTAAGCCGTGCTTTAAAAGCCATATTCAATAAGTATGGCATTAGCAAAAGAAATTCTAAGAGAAATAGTCACGACAGTATATTACATTGGACAATTGCTGGCTTTACAAATTGGTTGACTAACCCTGTTTTATGTGGACATACTGCTTATTTTCAACGTATTACTATTAGTAAAGGTAAAAGAAAAAAAAATAAGCCAGAAAATTGGCAGATTATTCATGACACTCATCCAGAGCATAGACTCATTACTAATGAAGAATTAGCAGAAATTAAACAAATTCTAGACTTCAACTCTAAAACTGGAGGTTTTGGCTTTAACCAAAATTTAGATAGCCCTATTGTTTATCGAAAATATACCTATCAGACAGGCTTAGTCTTTTGTGCAGAATGTGGATCAAAGTGTATTACTAAAAGCGGTAAATCAAAAGAACAAGGAAAATATTACTATTTTGCTTGTAGATATGCGGGTATGGGTTGCTCAAATAAGAAATCTACCCGCAAACAAAATATTGAAGATGCTCTCATTAATACGTTAGTGCAGCGTTCATATATGCTAGCAAATGAGTCACTAGATAAGCAACCAAGCATAGAACAAGAAAAGTCAGAAAATTTAAAGTTGTTGGAATCTCGTTTAGAAGCTTTAGAGCAAATTCCTGGTTTTGATCCTGATATTGAGAAAGTAAAAGATAAAGTTCGTCAACAGATAGCAGAAGAAATTAACCCCTTCATATCTGATGTAGTAACCCAAAGAACAACTGAGGAAATAATTATTGCTGGGAATAATTTAGCAATATGGCACACACTGTCACCAGACAATAAAGTGAAAATCTATCATCAAATTGTCCAGAAGATACTTATCTACAATGGACAGATTGAATCAGTAACCTTGAAAATTTAGTAACCATTGGAGATATATATGAAGATTAAGGATGAGTTTTTGTTAAATAAGCTTAGATGTGAGCTAGCAATGCAGCAAGCATTACAGGAATGGCAAGTAAAACCACAAATTTATGGTATGGAATGCCCCAAATGCAAATCTAATCAGATTTGGAGATGTGGAATCAGTGAAGGGGTACAAAGATATCAATGTAAGAATTGCCAACGACGCTTTCAAAACAGACTACAACTTGTATGTGATTGTTTAATTCCAGGCAAACAAGTAAAGTGTCAAGATTGTCCTCAATTTAAGGAGTTTTTAGAGATTGTTAAACAAAAGGTAGACACCTTAATTGATCTAAGTGAAATCGATTTAGAAAAGCTTGAATCCGAGGCATGAATATTCACTAGTGTATGTTTAGCAGCGTCATCAGATAGTAATGAGATACTCAAGTCTTGCGATCGCATCATCCAAGCTTCTGAGCAGCAACTGAGCGATGTGCTTGTGAGATGCTCAAGAGTTGATTGTGCTATGTTTGGCAACGTTATCAGATTAGCTATCAGATACTCCAGTCTTGTGATCGCATCATCTCAGCTTCTAACAAGTTTCTTGTAGTATTCTATGTATTCTTCGTCATCTTCCATTAGTTGAGCTATCTGCTGGCGGTACAGTAGACATACAATTAGATAAAAATCGTTCAGTTCTTGTTCTTCTAAATCCTTTATAAACATGAGAAATTCAGGCAATTGATCTATCTCAGGTAATGCATTTGCATAAAGCTCTTTTCCGTAATTTAGCAATGAAGAAAAATCTATATTACCTCTTCCAGTAGAATTGCTTTCATACTTACGAAGACCTTTAGTTAACTGTTTCCAATTTTCCATGCTGTATAAAGTGCCTCTAGCATGAAGCTTTGCCAACACACGTAAACCTATTTTGTATTCTTTATTTAAGCTACCTACCACGCCAGTTATTAAAACAATTAGCTGTAGTCTTGAAGGTTTGCTTTTGCAGTCTTCTTGATCGGAACGCTCATCATCAAACTCTGCTCCTGGTGTTGGCTTGGAGGTGTTCTCACAGGATTCTCTGCCTGTTTCTGCTCTTTCTGTTCGCTTTTTTCTGTCTGTTTCTGCTCTTTCTGTGGGTGTTGGGGGTTGAACAAAGGATTCTCCCTCTGGCTTTGACCTATTAACAGCACTGCTAATATTACTGCCACCAGAAATAACATTACCAAAATTAATTTCTTCCTTCTCCAGGATTCCTCTGGAGGAGGAGACTTTTTTTCTCGCTCATACGCCTCCCAAGCTTCATTCTTCAATTTCCCGGACAAACCTCGCCAAACTTTTGCTTCTCGAAAAACTTCTTTAGTAACAAAGTCACTTACCACAATAAGAACACCTTCTTCTTGGAGTAAACTCTGACTTGTCAACTCCTTTATAAGATCAGCTTTCAACTCTTCATTATTTGTACCTATCTTGTCAATATGATCATCACTCTTACCATTCACAAGTAGCAAACTTTCATCTTTTTCAAGCTGTTCAAGTCTGCTAATGTTTATATAAAAACCATGTTCATTTTCGGGAGTTGCAGTTATGACTGAGGAAATCTCATTCTGCAACCTGTCATCCAAAGCACGAATTATCAATTTGCGTATGACGTTCTCCTCTCTTGAAAGAGACTTACTGCTACTCAACCAAGCTACAGAATGATAAATTGCTCCGCCAGGAGCATCCCATTCTGCTTTGATACCAGTTAATAGAAGTAGTAGTTGTTCCTTAGATCTCACAACTATGATAGAAGGTTGTTCGCAATCATAAAAATGTGTTATGTAAAAAACTGATTTATTATTTCCATAAATAACTGGACGTAAAGGATGCAATATAGAGGGTTCATCTGTCTTTTGATTATTTTTGACCCAAGTATATTCCTGTGACCATTTTTCGCCTCTACTTTGTACAAAGATATCCATAAATTTAGGTTTAACTATTTAGTAAGCTTCCCCCGCTAACAATTCTAAAAGCGCCTTCCTGCTTGCAACTTTGAGAGAATTGTGCCAATCCTGACTTCATCAATATGATCTGTTTCGTCAGATTTTCTTTTTCTTGTCTTGCCCCTGAGGGAGGGCATAAGCCACCTTCTTCAATTTTTTGGTTAATCTCATTAAATCGAACAAGATTTTCTTTATTGATACGAGCCAGTGCAAAGCGAGCTATATACCTGAGTAATTGATCTCCATCCTGTGGTTTATATTCGCCTTTAGTATTAACGTATGTCGGTCGGATTCCTTTATTAGGATCTTTTTTAAAGCCAGTAAATACTGCCCCCCCAATTGTTTGAACTGGTGCTATAACAACACAATTCTTTCTTAAATCAGGTTCTGCACTGAGATATTGAAGTAGATTTTCATATACATCTTCTACTTTCCTTCTGAGTTCTTCACCTCTTTGTTCTTGAATATATTTTTCACACTTAACAGGTGATAAGATAACCAATCTGGGGGTATTTCTATTCATCTCTGACCTGAAAATATTTTCAATGCCCTCAGGATTATTCCATTCATCGATCAACTTAGCCCACTCACCTTCACTTTCCATCAGAGATGGTGAGTCAATAGGAATAATGACAGCAACACATGTATTTAACCACTCTCGTACCGTTGCTGCATCAGAAGTACTCGAATCCATTAGTCTACCACCTTGGTAATCCAAAAATTCCAATTGAAAAAGCATTTGCTCATTCGAGTACATTTGAAATAAAAAGGTACGTAATACATTCGTGGGTGCAATTGCATCACCAAAAATATATTCAGTTGCACATTTCAAGTTATCTTCTGCTTTACTCAGAAGTTGAGATGTTAGATCATTTCCAGGTTTTATTTGGAATTGATAATTTCCAGCAAGCTCTTTTTGAGTTGCTCTGTACATAGAAGCTAAAAGACTTGTCTTACCAACTCGTTGATAACCAAGCATTAAAACTCTAAAAGTAGTCATAATACACCTTCCAAATTGCAGATTCGCTGTAATTTCGTTATAGAGTTTCTCGCTTGCTCCACGGCGTTAGATAATTTGTCTCTCAACTCAATCTCTTGCTCAAGTTTTCCGAAATCTTCTGCCCAAATTTTTCTTTTATGGGGTTCTAGAAAGTCTTGCCATTCACCTGAAACAATTCCTCTACCCTGTTCGTCCGAAGCATAAAATACTAAATCAATAAACTCCTCCAAAGCTGCTAGCACAGCATTATTTGGAGAAAAGTCATCTGTAGCATCTCCACCAAGCAAAGCAAGTAGCTTAGACTTAGCTGATATACAGCTTGCTTCTAGAGCTTGGTAAAATAATTCTGCTGTTACTGGTTTGCTGGAATTACTGCTGTCTGGTTTTAAATTATTTTTCCGGGGATCTAGAATTTCTAGCCCTTCATAAATCTTAACTCTAATTAACCAAAAGTAAGCTAATTCAAATTCTTTGAGCATTTGAAATGCTAACTTGAGCATTGGACAAGTTTTTGGAATTAAATGATAAATATTTTCAATGAAATCACTGCCCTCTCTGTTTGATAACCTGTCTAATCCAATTTTATGGAACTCATCTGCAACAATCTTTTTTAATTCATCTACCAATGGACTAAGATGAATATCAAGGTCTTGAAAGTGCCGCCATCCTTGTACACGAAGTTCTCCTAATATTTCTATAAATACTTTGTCGTAGGTTTCTTTCGGCGTTCTTCGTAACTCAATTTCTGGTGCAGAAGGAATGCTAAACTCAAGAGCATTGACCTTATCTCTCACTATTTTCTTAACTGATGAAATATCTTGCCTGTTAAAAAAATACTGTTGCATTTGCTTGAATGCATTACTCAGTTTTGGCACAAAGTCCTTCTCGAACAGTTTTCTGTATTTTTGGCTAGAAATGTCTATATTTCCAGATGATTCTACGTTAATTCTATGCAGAATATCAGAGGTCTGGGCACATTGTTCAAGAATACTATTAAACCTATGTTGTGTGTCATCCCAATCAAGAGAAGAAATTTTTTCAGCTAAATAATTAATAGTGGGATCGACTACTTGAGATTGAACTTGCTCAGGCTTAGAGCAATTAGCAACGAAAACTTTAGCGAAAGTTAAAGTCCACTCAGCTAGCTTATCTGGCTGAGAAAGTCTTTGACAAGCTTGAGAGTTATTACCGTCGTCGTTTAGCACTAATAGACATCTCTTATCCGCCTGTCCAATTCCTTTCTGCATTAGACTGAAAAAGTTAGTGTGCCTCGCCTGATAAGTAAATTCGTTAGGTCTTGGGAGAATAAGACAAATTACAATATCTGCACTTTTACGAAGGATTTCTACCAAGTTCTCTTCTTCTCTACTTCGTAATTCTCCCAACCCAGGAGTATCTAACAAAGCAATTTGACCAACATCATGATTGGGAAATTTTGTATATATTATGGCATTTTTTACAGACCGATATATATCAATCGGTTGTTTATTTATATCTACCTGAGCAATGTATTGCCGAATATTATTCTCTGCAACTTTTATCGGCTTTTGGTTTAAGTAATTTTTATATTTAGAGTATTTTTCATAATATGCTAAAAGACGCTTGTACTTTGTCTGTTCGACTGCATCTTGTATTGGAAACGAAGGTTGCTTCCATGCGTCCAAACTTATTGGCTTATCTGTTAAGTTTAATTCACTGTAATAAGGTTGAATTACTTCCTTAAGGAAAACATCACTAGAGTAAAACTCTATCTCTCCATAGGTTTCAGTACTTTCATGATTATAAATGGTAGATGATGCACCTGTGCATAATTCTTCTGATGAAGGAATTACCTCCTCCCTTAGTTCAGTAACTGCACGGATAAAAGTGCTTTTTCCTTCCTTTGGAAGACCAGCCACAGCAATTTTTAGAGGGGGTTTAGAGAAACGTTCGTATAAGTAAAAAAGATGTTCTAGCTGAGAATTTAGAGTTGACTGAATGTCTTTAGTAACAATAATTTCATTTATTGCAATTTTCTTGAGATTTTCAGAAGATGCACTAAGTCTCCGATACTCTGGAATCAAGTCTTCAAGTAAGCTCAACGCTGATAATAGTTCTTGAACATAGTTACGTGCTTGGTCAATTTTTTGAGACAAAGGTTTGCGTTTCTCAAGTATCTCAGCTATGCGTTCCCTTCTAGTAGGAGGTTGATTTTCACCTATTTCACTCATACTTTCTTATCCGCCTTAATAATTGAGTATTATTTTACACACTCAATTCGAGTTATAGCTGATTATACTTAAAATGTAAATATTCAAAAGTGCCATGCCAGCTAATACTTCACAAAGAGCGAATTGCGTTAGCTCCTAAAAGCAAGAGATAAGCTGTTCCATATTTAACTTGCATATATTGGGCGGGCAAGATGCCCACCCCACAATAAATATATAATTTCAGATTATGCAAACTAGATGTGGTTTAGCTTACTATATCTTTGAAGCAAGCACAGACAGAAATACCATTACTTAATTCTGATGAATTTGTTCCTAATACGATAGTTAAAAATTTAACTTCTAATATTGGGTATTAATTAAACCTACTGTCACTTTCCGGTATGGTGATGCCTAGAAGCCTTATGAGGTAATCAATACAAGCTATACTTTTAGAAAAAAATGGGTCTTGTATTTGTTATTAGAAAAGAATCGCGCGATCGCTTGCTATATAGAAGCTCTAGAATTCAGCAATGGCAAATGTTTTCGGGGTGCAACAGAATAGGGATAAATAAACAGGACATTTGAAATCGCATTAAAGCCCGAAATACAATCCTTTTGACTTTTGACTTCCGCGCAGAGGTACTAGGAATTTATGTGATTGCCTCCCATCTGTGCAGCTTCTCATGGTGTGTGGATTTAAGGAACATATTCTTGTGGGGAGCCTTAACATCAATCATCTTGATGTAATTTCAGGTTCTACAGTTTTCTTGCTCCTAAAGTCTAAAAGAGTTATAGAACCTGATGGTAATCTTTACATTGCAATTTTAGGAAAGCTCGGGTGGTCTGAGATTTGTAAAGTTGGTTGCACCATAATGGTTGTCGATCATTTTGGCTGAAGTTCCAGTCCATCTACCAATCGCAGTGCTATTAATATGTGCTTCCACACATAAACTAATAAAGGTATGTCGTGTCTGGTAGCTTTTACGATAAGGGACATTACACTTATCTAAGATTGACTTCCATGCACGATTAGCAAAGTTGTGATGGTCAATAAATTTTCCTTTCGGACTTATAAACAGTAGAGATTCAGGGTTATCTCCCTCAGGTCTAATTTCATCTAAAATTGCTTTTACCTCTGCATTAATTGGAAAATCCCGTTTTCTTTGGGTTTTCAGTCCTTCTTTGAGGACTAAGCCATCTTCAGAGACAACAACAGATTCTCGAAACTGAATCACACTATTAGTAATGTTCCTCCATTTCAAAGCAACTGCTTCCGATGGTCTGCACCCCGTGAAGAAAAGGAAGCGCACATAGTTCGTGTAATGGCTATAGTAGCGATCGCTAGCGAAAGTGCTAATAATTAAATCTCTCTCTTCCTTGGTAAAAGGATTAACGTCCTGTTCCTCGGAAGTACCCTTAGGGACTTTGATTTTCATAGTGGCAAAAGGGTTAGTGTCGATTAATCCCTCATCCATTGCCCAATTACAGCAAGCTTTCAGTTGGGTTAAGCACCGCTTTGCCGCATCTGGAGTGAGATTCGATAACAGATGATCTCGAATAGCAGATGCCTCATCTAGCGATCGCGTAGGTAACTTAGCAATGTGATTACGGTGCTTAGAGAAGTCTTTGGCATAAGTACTGGGGCTAACTTGCGGTTTTTTAAATTCACTATACTTGTCCCAAAGTTCGTCTAATTGAGGTTGAGACTTTCTAATGGGTGTAATGGGTGTAATCGTGCTTAAAGCAGATTGAGCTTGGTACTTCTCTAGAGTGAGGTCTAATCGTTCACAGAGTATATCTTTCTCTATCTCGGATGCCTTCATCTCTGCCAATTTGCGGTTAGCGGGAGTATCAGCTAAACCCGTAGAGATGTAATAACGCTTGCCTTGATATCTAAATCGTAATTGCAACCGTTCATTAGAGTTAATGATCGATACAGAACCCTTAGATGCTCGTCCTGTAGGAGTTTTGGAGAACATAGGTTTACAAGGTGTAATTACTCCTCTACTCTAGCTCTTTTACACCCAATTTACACCCAATTTGTCTCTAAAGGTATCCAAAAATGTCCAAAATTGGCATACAAAATAGAACATATGTTCTATATCTATCAGGACTTAGAAACAATAAAACCCTTGAAATTCAATGATTTCAAGGGTTTTTTGATTATGCCAGGAACCAGACTTGAACTGGTGACACGAGGATTTTCAGTCCTCTGCTCTACCGACTGAGCTATCCCGGCGGGCGCTTTTGTTAGCCACGATTAATAAATGTAGCAAACTTATAACGATTGTGCAAGGGCAAAACGGAAAAAAGTTTTATGCTGCTTTCATTGTCAACTTGATCCAGACGAAAACAGCGACAAATACGAGAAACTGAACCAGGACGATACTGGGGCCAGAGGCTAAGTTAAATAGTCCTGAAACTATCATGCCGACAACGCTGCTACTAGAACCGATAATCACTGACAAGATTAGGAAGCGGCTAAAATGGTGACTCATTAATTTAGCAGTGGCAGCAGGAATTACCAAAAAGGCGTTTACTAGCAATACGCCAACAGCTTTGATGGCTACAGCTACAGCTAAGGAGAGCAATATCACAAATCCATAGCGGTGCAACTGGACTGGAATGCCTTGTACCTGGGCTACATCTGCGTTGAGAGTCAATAAAATTTGCTGTTGCAGGGTTGATAACAAGAAAATACTGCTGCCTAGGAGTAAAAGCAGGGTTAACATTAAATCCGTGCCATCAATTGCCAGAATATCGCCAAATAACACGCCCATCAAATTACCGCGATAGCCTTTGATGAGGCTGGTGAGAATCACACCGATCGCTAATGCTCCTGAGAGAACTATACTAAGTACGCTATCGCTCGCTAAATCGGTTTTGTCGATTAAATAGAGGACAATCACACCGAAAACTAAGGTAAATGGCAGCAACATCCATGTAGGATTTAACTGAAGCAATACTCCTAATGCCACACCGACTAAGGCTGCATGACCAACCGCATGGCTAAAAAAGGAAAGCTGGCGCAAGGTAACAAAACAGCCTAATAAACCACCAAGTATTCCCATCATCACAGCACCTGCGATCGCACGCTGCATAAAGGGAAACTGTAACAATTTCACCAAGTCCTGAGCATCGCTGACAGCTAGCCAAGTTATCTGGCAATCTGTGAATAAATTCATTTGTAAGCTTTTTAACTGATTAGCCTTTTATTTATCACAGATTGCTCGGTAATTTTATTATTTTTGAATTGTGCATTGATTTAGTGGTGATGTTGATAACGACTGAAACCAGGCCCATAGGTTGCTAATAGGTTTTGCGGTGAAAGTGCAATTTCTGGTTTTCCAGTACAAACCACAGTTTGATTCAGGCAAAGAATGCGATCGCAATGGCGGCTGACCATATCAATATCATGAGAAACTTGCAATATTGTCCAACCTTCCTGTTGCTTTAACTCATTTAATAAAATATAAAAATCTGCTGCACCTTGTACATCAACTCCGGCGAAGGCTTCATCTAGTACCAAGAGTTTGCGAGGTGTTACTAAACAATAAGCTAATAATACTCGCTTGAGTTGACCACCGCTCAAAGTTCCGATAGCTTGATTGCGTAGATGATAAGCGTCAGTTCGCTTTAAAGCTTGCGCGATCGCTGCTGATTTATCTGGTTCTTTTCTCAATAATTTTTTGAATAATGAACCTTTTTTTTGTTTTTGTCTAAAAGTTCTCATCCACCCCAGTCCTACCAATTCGCTGACGGAAATGGGAAAGCTGCGATCAAAAATCAAATTTTGCGGCATGTAGCCTAATAACTGGCGTAAATTCCCTAAATTTTTGATTGGTTGACCAAATATTTCTACATAGCCATTACTGTGAGGAATTAAATTTAAAATAGCTTTTACTAAAGTACTTTTACCTGCACCATTTGGCCCCACTATAGCTGTATCTGTGCCAGGAAATAATTCAAAAGAAACATCTCTTAAGGCTAAGTAATTGCCTTGGTATACAGTTAATCCTTCTACTTTTAAAACAGGGGAGGTTATTGCTTGTTGGTCATTTAGCATAGATGATTGAGGATTGGGGATTGGGGAACTCGGGGCCCCCTCTGGGGATAAGGGGTAATGGGGACTGGGGATTGGGGAACTCGGGGCCCCCTCTGGGGATAAGGGGTAATGGGGATTGGGGACTGGGGAATTGGCAAGGCAGGGAGTAGGGGGAAATTGTTAACTCCAATTACCAATTACCAATTACCAATTACCCAATAACAAATGACAAATGACAAATGACAAACCACTATTTACAAGCTGTCGACAAGTTTTGCAAATTAGCTTTCATCGCCTGGAAATAATGTTGCGGATCTGTCTCACCATTTTCTAAAGAATCTAGGGTTTGCAAATTTAACTTTAAGTCTTGAGATAGACTTTTCAGTAATTTGTTATCGATTCCTGGTTCGCTGAATAAGGCTTTAACTTTATATTTTTTTACTGCATTAACTGCATTTTGTACATCGCTTGGTGAAAGTTGGTCTTCCGGGATTTCTACGACTGCAAGTTGCTTAAGGTTATAACGTTGGGCTAAATATGGAAAGGCATCATGAAAGGTGATAAAGGTGCAGTTAGGATTTTTCTGCAAAGTTTGTTGAAATTCGCTATTTAAGCTGTCTAATTTTTGGATATAAGCTGTGGCGTTCGCTTCGTAGGTAGCTTTATTTTTGGGATCGGCTGCAATCAATCCATCCCGGATATTTGTTACTTGCTGTTTTGCCAAAACTGGATCTAGCCAAACGTGAGGATTACCCTCAGTATGTTCGTGATCGTGGTCTTTTTCCTCTTTCCCTGTGCTGACGATGGGAGAAATCTCTGCGAGAGGTTTAATCCCTTTACTGGCATCAATTTCAGTTAATTTGGGATTTTGGGCATTTTTGACAGTTTGTTCGAGAAATTCTTCTAAGCCTAAACCATTTTTGACTAGTACATTAGCAGTGGCGATCGCTTTGACATTTTCTGGTTTGGCTTGATACTCATGAACCTCCGTACCTGGGGGTACTAAAATTTCTACCTCTGCTGCATCCCCAGCCACAGCTTTTGTAAACAAATACATTGGTAAAAATGTCGTTACTACTTTAGTTTTTTTAGCAGGCGGCGATACATTAGATGCTGCTTGCTGATTTGCAGGTGATTGGTTACAACCAGAAGCAATGGATAGCATTACCAGAGCAATTAAAGGCAGAATACCATTTCTTTGTCTGCCTATTTTAGGTTCTATATGATTGCGAACCACAGTGTTTTCCCCTCCGGAAAGTAGCAGACGCTGCTTTCGTGAAAATTTTTATCGACAAAGCTCAGTCATGAGTACTGAAAAAGTATTTTTCAGTACTCATGTACTTAATAACAGACACCCTTACTAGACACAGCACGGGCTAAACACCCCGCTACCAGGGCTTTTAATTCACTACTCTTGCTAATGAGTTGAATCTAAATCAATATTATAATAATTCTCATTCTCAAGCAATTAAGGTGTCAGCAATTACTTCCACGTCAATTTAGAGCGCAAATAATTCATGATGATTCTTTGACGGAATCTTATATAAAAAAATGTCGGCTCCTGGTAAGATACTGAGAATAGTTTTTAATAAACCTGGTGAAACAGCAGGGTAGTAAAGCTATTTACTATCAATAGGTGTGAGGAAAAAAATGCGGAAAGTATGGAAGTCTCTGCTGGCTGGTTCAGCAGTTGGCGGTGCAATGCTATTTTTAGGTGCAGCAGCCGTTGCGGGTGAAATTAGTGAGCCGCTTGTTGCAGCTGACCAAAAACAAGAGATTGAGAATTCCCCGCAACAACAGGTAATGTCCCAAGTTACCTCAGTATCTCAACTATCAGATGTGCAACCTACCGATTGGGCATTTCAAGCATTGCAATCGTTGGTAGAACGTTATGGTTGTATTGCAGGCTATCCCAACGGCACATTTCGGGGTAACCGCGCACTCACAAGATATGAGTTTGCTGCTGGTTTAAATGCTTGTCTCAATCGTGTGAATGAACTGATTGCGACTAGCACTGCGGAGTTAGTCACCAAAGAAGATTTAGCCACACTGCAAAGATTGCAAGAGAATTTCTCAGCAGAACTGGCGACCTTACGAGGTCGAGTAGATGCATTAGAAGCGAAAACTGCAGAGTTAGAAGCGAATCAATTTTCCACTACTTCCAAACTGCAAGGAGAAGTTGTGGCTGTAGTTAGCGATGTGTTCTCAGGTAGCCAAGTCAACGGTGAAGAAATCACAGACCAGAATACAACTTTAGGGGCACGGGCAAGAATCGAATTTGTGACTAGCTTCACAGGCAAAGATACACTGTTCACGAGAATTCAAGTAAATAATATTCTCAGCCCTAATATTGGCACACCAGAAGGTAGCTTGTTCTTTGCTGGGGAAGATGGTAATACGAATGCATTTATCGATGCCCTATATTACCAATTTCCTATTGGCGAAAAATTACAAGTAATTGCCTTAGCTAATGCTGGGGCGGCAGATGACATTACTGATACAATTAATCTCTTTGATGGGGATGGTAGCTTTGGTGCCTTATCTACATTTGGGACTCGCAACTCCATTTATTATCAGATGGATGGTGCTGGCTTAGGTATTAACTATGATTTTAGTGAGCAATTAGCATTGAGTTTGGGGTATTTAAGCAGTGCAGCTAATGATCCCACTCCTGGAAATGGTTTATTTAATGGTGCATATGGTGCTTTAGCCCAACTCACATTTAAACCAAGCGATCGCTTAAAGGTTGGCTTCACCTACATCAATGCTTACAATCAAGAATTGGGAACAGGAAGCAACCGCGCCAACGTAAGTTCGTTTCTCGGTGGAGTTGTGCAAAATCTCACAGGAAGTGAAGAAGCGATTCCTGTACCAACTATTAGTAATTCCTACGGCTTACAAGCGTCTTTCGCCCTCAGTGAAAAATTTGTGCTGGGTGGTTGGGTAGGATATACTAACACGCGTAACTTATCCACAGCCGGAGACATCATCAACCGAGGTAGTGTTGATATCTGGAACTGGGCTGTGACGTTAGGATTACCAGACTTGGGTAAAAAAGGCAACTTAGCAGGTTTCATCTTTGGTATGGAACCAAAGGTTACAAGTTCCAACGTTAGCGGACTGGAGAAAGACCCGAGTACTTCTTATCATATTGAAGCTTTCTACCAGTACAAGGTCAGCGACAATATCACCATTACCCCTGGAGTAATTTGGTTGACAGCACCAGATCATAATGAGCAAAACGATAATGTTGTGATTGGTGCGCTCAGAACGACATTCAGTTTCTAGCTGTTCACAAAAGACGCAGCTTTCAATAGATAAACCCGGTAGGAGCTAAGATAATCAGACCGCCTACCGGGGTTTTTAGTATTTTCTGGCCATGTTTGATCAGGTTAGCGCTTATTTGTTAATAAATAATGCTTTATCCTCATTTAAGGTAACTAAATTGTGCATCATTAGTCTTTAAGAAGAGTCAAGAAATAGGTTAAGTTGTCGTTAACAGAAAACTATCGTCTACCAACCACTGCATGAGTTCCGTCGATCAAAAAAAACTCATACAGAAACCAACTTGCAGATAGTTAAGCGTAAATTTTGTTCAAATTAGATATTTTTGGGGAATCCTCATTAAAGAGGGCAAAGTTTTTGCTAGTACCAGCCAGCGAATTTAAAGCCGTGCCAATAGCCCTCACCATCCAAAACTCTATCGACAAAGGGATTTTGGGTATGGCAGAGAGTTCAATGCCCAAAACCCCAAGTCGGTAGTGAGCAACCTCTACTAGTAGTACACCAAGGCAACTTGGCGGGGGAAAGGGGAAAGGTTTTTGTCCCTTACCCTTTTCCCTTTAACCTTTACCCAACCTCCACCTAACATTTTTGGGTTGGCAAACTACTAGTTATCAGGGTACATAATTTGGCACCGACTGTTGATGAACCAAAATTTCTAACTTATGAAGAACCAGCCATCATCCAGTAAATTCCGGGTATTGCCATTACAACTTGTTCTTATTGTTCCTTTTGTGGTGCAAGTGTTTGGCGCAGTGGGATTGGTGGGATATTTGTCCTTCAAAAACGGTGAAAAAGCGGTTCAGGAGCTAGCAGCACAGTTAATGAAACGCACTAGTAGTGAGGTAGATAATCATTTAAATGCTTATCTATCGATTCCCCATAAAGTAACTCAAATTAATGCTGATGTGCTTCGTATGGGTTTGCTAAATATACGCGATCGCAAAACCATTGGTAAGTTCTTCTGGCACGAAATGCAAGCTTATGACTTAACTTACATCGGTCTGTATTTTCCCAACGGCGAAGGATCTGGAGCCGCTCGTTTTGATGGCAAAACGATCACTATTGATGATATGGTCACCAAAACACCCAGTGTTGCCAAAAATTCTACAACCTATTTGACAGACAACGATGGTAACCCTACTCAAATCCTAGCAGCCGTTAATTGGGATGTTCTCAATCAACCTGCATACACTGAACCAGTAAAAGCCGGAAAATTCATCTGGAATCCTATCTATACATATTACGATCCCGCCTATCCTCCCTATATTTCGGCAGCAGCAGGTCGGCCAGTTTATGATTCTAGGAAAAATTTGATTGGCGTAGTAGGGGTTGAAATCCACCTCTTGAAGTTAAGCGAATTTTTGCGAACGTTAGATATTAGTCGTGCTGGGCAAGTGTTGATTATAGAGCGGGATGGAATGTTAGTTGCCAATTCTGCACCAGAACAACCTTTTAATGTAGTCAACAACCAAACTAAGCGCCTAAAAGCAACAGAGAGTCCCAATTCTGTAGTGCAAGGTATTGCTAAGGAACTGCAAAAAAGCATTCCCAACTTACAATCCATCACCAATACACAACAGATGAAATTCCACTTTCAGGGAGAAAATTACTATGTGCATATTGCTCCCTGGCACGATGAATATGGCTTGAATTGGTTGGTCGTGACTAGCGTGCCAGAAAGTAGCTTTATGGCACAGATTAACACTAATACTCAAACAACTATCTTACTTTGTGTTGGGGCGTTGGGGGTGGCAACGGTGGTTGGGTTATTGACCTCTCGCTGGATTGCACGTCCCATCCTCCGCCTCAATCAAGCCAGCCAGGCAATGGCACTGGGTAATTTAGACCAGACAGTCAAAGATGGCAAAATCCAAGAATTCAATATTCTCGCCCATTCTTTTAACCACATGGCAGGGCAATTGCGTGACTCATTCACTGCTTTAGAAAAAAGTAATGCAGAACTAGAAGCACGGGTGGAAGAACGTACCGCCGAACTGCAACAGGCAAAGCAAGCCGCCGAAGCTGCAAACCACAGCAAGAGTAAATTTCTTGCTAATATGAACCACGAACTACGAACCCCACTCAACGGTATCCTTGGCTATGCCCAGATTCTTCAACGCGATCCAGCGACAACCGAAAAGCAACAAAAGGGATTAGGCGTGATTCATCAGTGCGGTTCCCATCTGTTGACGCTGATCAATGACATTTTGGATCTATCTAAATTGGAAGTGCAGAAGATGGATCTCTATCCTCAAGATTTCCATTTAGCTAACTTCCTCAGCACCACAGTAGAAATTTGTCGCATTAAAGCCGAGCAAAAGGGGGTAGCCTTCAATTACCACCCTGCTGCTAATTTACCAATTGCTATTTATGCTGATGATAAACGCCTACGGCAAGTATTGCTTAACCTCCTCAGCAATGCGGTGAAATTTACCGACTTTGGCAGCGTGAGTTTTAGCGTAGAGGCATTAGAGAATCAGGAAATTGGCGATCGCCTGTCTACGAGAATCCGCTTCCAGGTAGCAGATACAGGTATTGGTATAGCAGCAGAAAAACTCGCTGCTATCTTTTTACCCTTTGAACAAGCCGGGAAACGCGATCGCAATAGTGAAGGTACTGGCTTAGGGTTGGCTATCAGTCAGCAAATTGTAGAGATGATGGGTGGCACAATTCATGTAAAAAGCATTCTTGGTAAAGGTAGCACCTTCTGGTTTGAAATCGATTTACTCACTGCAGCCGATTGGCTTTCCCAAAATGGGACTAACCATCAAAAGGTAATTGGCTATCAAGGCGAACGGCGCAAAATTTTAGTGATTGACGATCACCGAGAGAATCGTGCTGTGGTAATTGGAATGCTGGAACCCCTGGGTTTCAAGATGATGGAGGCAGACAATGGCCAGACGGGATTAGATAAAGCAATCCAGATGCATCCAGATTTGATTATTACCGATATCATGATGTCACAGATGAATGGTCTGGAAATGACTCGCCGCCTGCGCCAACTGTCAGATTTTGCCCAACTACCAATTATCGCTTCTCCTGCCAGCTTATCTCAGGTGGATATGCAAGAAACGGTGGACGCAGGTTGTAATAGCTTTTTCCCCAAGCCCATTGAATTCACTGGATTGTTGCGTGAGTTGCAGCGCTACCTAGAATTACATTGGATTTACGAAACTCCAACGCAGACAGATGCAACCTCTGCTGAAGAAGACAATCCCACAGATTGGCTTGTACCAGCATCAGCAGAATTGATAGTCATGTATCAAGCAGCACAGGACGGTTTTATGGCAGACATCCAGCAGGAAGCCAACCGACTGAAGCAACTCAATCCCCAATATGCACCCTTTGCGAACAAGCTACTAGATTTGAGTCAGAAGTTTGATGATGAGGGCATTATTAATTTGCTACAAGCAAATATGTAGTTATACATAGTAGAATTGACCGTTAAAAATGTCCGTTTTTATTTTCTATTTTTAATTGTTTTAAGGAGTTCATCCATGATTGTTGAAACCACTGCCCGCACCGGAACCATTTTAGTAGTGGATGATAACCCTACCAATATTCAAGTTTTGTTTGATATTTTAAGTGAGATTGGCTACCGAGTGGCGATCGCCAAAAGTGGGGAAGCTGCCTTACAACGCCTCCAGTCTTACCAGCCCGATTTGATTTTGTTAGATGTGATGATGCCGGGAATTGATGGATTTGAAACCTGTCAACGGCTCAAATATCAACCCGAAACCAGCGATATTCCGGTAATCTTTATGACTGCCCTTTCGGATACAGTGGATAAGGTCAAAGGGTTGAGTTTGGGTGCTGTGGATTATATTACTAAGCCTATCCAACATGAAGAAGCACTAGCTAGAATTCGAGTACATTTGCAACTGCACAATTCCCAACAAGTTCTCGAACAGCGCACCAGCGAACTCTCGCAAGCGCTAGAAGACTTAAAACAGGCACAGGTGCATTTAGTGCAGAGTGAAAAGATGTCTTCCCTAGGGCAATTAGTAGCAGGTTTAGCCCACGAAATTAACAATCCTGTCAACTTTATTTATGGCAATCTCAAACCTGCTGAAGAACATATCCAAGATTTGATTACTTTTGTTTCTTTATATCGGGAATATCATCCCGAAGCCCATCCGGAAATTCAAGCTTGGATGGAAGAAGTAGATGTGGATTATCTCACAGAAGACTTGCCCAAGTTACTCAATTCTCTCAAATTGGGGAGCGATCGCATCCGTCAACTGGTTGTTTCTCTACGCAACTTCTCGCGTTTAGATGAAAGCGAACTCAAACCCGCCGATATTCACGCAGGTATTGATAGTACTTTGCTGATTTTGCAACACCGCCTCAAAGGTAGCCCCGATCATCCCACAATTCAAGTGATCAAAGACTACGGACAATTGCCAATGGTGGAATGTTACCCCAGCCAACTCAATCAGGTAGTGATGAATCTGCTGAGTAATGCCATTGATGCGCTGGAAGAGTCAACAGTTAACACCACACCACAAATTACCATTCGCACCTTCGTAACCAATGATAACTGGATGACAATTGCGATCGCAGATAACGGTATCGGTATCAGAGAGGAAATCCGTTCTCAACTTTTCGATCCCTTTTTCACCACCAAACCTATAGGCAAAGGCACTGGATTGGGATTGTCTATTAGCTATCAAATTATTACTCAAAAACACAATGGCAAAATTTACTGTAATTCTACTCCTGGGCAAGGAACAGAATTTATCGTGCAAATTCCACTGCAGAAAGTAATATGTCAGATTGCTTAAGTAGGTTGGCGAAATTAAAGATAATTAGCTGAGGCTGTCATTGGTCATTGGTCATTGGTAAGGATTTCAAAATTATTTACGTTTCTTAACATAGCTGGGTTTATTTTTACTGACTTGCTTAATTTAGTCTTAGGTGTTTGGTGTTTGAGTTTTTTCTCATTTCCTACAATCCTCAATTACCAACTCAATATTTACTTTTATATACCAATAACTTCTTCTATGTTATGTTTATTGTCTTCATAAGACTTTGCGTCAGATAAATCTCCACCTACATTCTTATTATGATGTTGAAATTCCTCTAACAACTTGTAGAAAGTGTTAAAACCTTCTTGCTCACTTTTGCAATGGAGCATAATTATTTTTGCCCAAGAATTTGAAGTTGATACGTGATATTTCTTTTGTACCCAAGGCTGGAACTCTCGATAAAAATCCATTTCTTCTTTAGTAGCAGCAATTCCTAATTCTCTCAATGCTGTTTTGAAACCAACTAAGAAATGGAATAAATCGCTAACCGAAGCACTGCCAATATACATACCAGGTTTATTTCTAATCTTTTGCAAAATCTCAAATAACTTGCTCATCTCGATAACCTGCTGAAATCATCTAATTATTTATGAAATATCATCCAAATATTCAATTAAAAACTCTCCACTGGGGCATTCAAAATCATTACGCCAATCGTTAACAGTTAATCCTTGTGTTGAGAGATTATCAAATATTCTGTCTTTAACCTCCACGCCGTAATGAATACCATTTAACGTAATCGAATCAGTTATGCCCTGATTTTCTAGACGTGTACTAATTATATAATCCTCTCCAAAAGCTGTTTGAATTTTTATGATTCGTCCTTTAATATTATTTTTTTGTAACCAATGCATCACAGCATTAGCACATTCATTACATTGATATAAGCCAAAATTTGCTACTATTCTACCGATTGCCTGGTATATTTCCTCATCAGATAACGCACTCACCCACGCACCCGACCTTACATAATCAATTTGTTTACCTTAATTCAGCGTAAAGTGCTGATGCATCTTTTGCGATCGCCTGCGGTGTGAAACGGTGGAGAATTAGCTAATAATATAAGAGAACGCTTCACAGTTCTTAATTATTCAGCTTTACTAAAACAATGGCGAGAGATTTGCGGGGATTTATCAAACTTCTGGAAGAAAGGGGACAATTACAGCGAATTTCTGCTTTAGTTGACCCAGAGTTAGAGATTGCGGAGATTTCTAACCGGATGCTGCAAAAAGGTGGGCCAGGGTTACTGTTTGAAAATGTTAAAGGCGCATCCTTCCCGGTGGCGGTGAATTTGATGGGAACTGTGGAAAGGATCTGCTGGGCGATGAATATGCAGCATCCAGAAGAGTTGGAAACTCTGGGTAAAAAGCTGAGTATGCTGCAACAACCCAAGCCGCCAAAGAAGATTTCCCAAGCGATAGATTTTGGTAAGGTGCTGTTTGATGTCCTGAAAGCTAAACCAGGACGAGACTTTTTCCCCGCCTGTCAGCAAGTGGTAATTCAAGGTGAAGATTTAGATTTAAATAAGTTACCTTTGATACGTCCTTATGTGGATGATGCTGGGAAAATTATTACCCTGGGATTGGTAATTACTAAGGATTGTGAGACGGGTACGCCGAATGTGGGTGTGTATCGCTTGCAACTACAATCTAAAAATACCATGACCGTACATTGGCTATCGGTGCGGGGTGGGGCGAGACATTTACGCAAAGCCGCAGAACAAGGTAAAAAATTAGAAATTGCGATCGCCTTGGGTGTAGATCCCTTAATTATTATGGCTGCGGCGACACCCATACCTGTAGATTTATCAGAATGGCTGTTTGCTGGGCTGTATGGCGGTTCTGGGGTGCAGTTGGCTAAATGCAAAACTGTAGATTTGGAAGTTCCCGCAGATGCAGAATTTGTGTTAGAAGGAACGATTACACCAGGGGAAGTGTTACCAGATGGGCCTTTTGGCGACCACATGGGTTATTACGGCGGTGTTGAAGATTCGCCATTAATCCGCTTTCAGTGTATGACACATCGCAAAGATCCAATTTACCTAACAACATTTAGCGGTCGTCCACCCAAAGAAGAAGCGATGATGGCGATCGCACTTAATCGGATTTACACCCCAATTCTGCGACAACAAGTCTCGGAAATTGTCGATTTCTTCTTACCAATGGAAGCTTTGAGTTACAAAGCGGCGATTATTTCTATTGATAAAGCATATCCCGGACAAGCACGGCGAGCAGCTTTGGCTTTTTGGAGTGCTTTACCACAATTTACTTACACCAAGTTTGTGATTGTGGTTGATAAAGATATTAATATTCGCGATCCACGTCAAGTTGTCTGGGCGATTAGTTCTAAAGTTGACCCCACCAGGGATGTGTTTATTTTACCGAATACACCCTTTGATACTTTAGATTTCGCTAGCGAGAAAATTGGTTTAGGTGGACGCATGGGAATTGATGCTACCACCAAAATTCCCCCAGAAACCGAACATGAATGGGGCGCGCCACTAGAATCAGATCCCGATGTCGCCGCAATGGTTGATCGACGCTGGGCTGAGTATGGTTTAGCAGATTTGCAATTAGGCGAAGTTGACCCCAATCTATTTGGCTACGATATGAGGTGAATCAATCAATTTTAGATTTTGGATTGCCGATTTTAGATTGAATCCAAAATTTAAAATCTAAAATTCGTGATTTTGGATTGACTCAATAAATATTGTGGAAGGGATAAAATTTTAAATTGGTTTGGGGATAAGGTTAAATCTTTCTGATTTCCCATTCCCCTTTTACCTTTCCCCCTTCACCAATTATTCCGCAAACATCTGCACTGCATAAATCCGCCCATCTACACCAATTGCAATTCCGTAACCAAATTTGGTGTATTGAACTGCGAGAAGATTTTCTCGATGTCCATTGCTGTACATCCAACCGCGTTGAAATTTTTCGGCTTCGCCATAGGTTAAGCCGAAACCCTGTGTGTTGCTTTGCAGAATGTTTTCAGCCACGCCTTTACCAGGAGTACCGCCCAATGAAAGATAGCGATCGCGCGGACTTTTACCTTCCAGAGAGATATGACTAAAATAATTGCGCGCCAGCATATCTTCTGCATGACGTTGGGCAGCTAAGGAAAGTATGGTATCTTGTCGCAAAGTTGGTAAATAATTTAAATCGCGATCGCGGTTTACTATTTCTAGGGCGAATTCTCTGATTTCTGGTACAGAACGCAACTGTTCGGCATTCCAGATTGTAGCTTTTGGTTTGCCTATTTTCCAGTCTGCCCCACCATCGCCATTGTAAAGACCCGCAGCCAAAATTTTTTCTAATGAAAGTTCACTCCAGAAATAGTTAAAATCTAGCGGCTGTCCTCGTAAAGCCTGGTTAACAAAATGAAAAGTTGGTCTAGAAATGATTAGCGCTGTAAATAAGAAAAAATATCGCCACCAAATATCAACTTTGCTTTTTGTCCTCATTTTTATTTATCCAAGCTTTAAGGATGCACAAATTACTGTATAACTACAGATGCATACTGAACTGATTTCGCCGCAGTATAGTCAGCAGTATCACTGATATTTTGCCAGAAAAGCTTGTCTGAGGGAATGCCTGCGATCGCTATTGACTATTTTTTACTGCTCTGAGTTAAGGTATAGGTCGTCACTTTCATTACCGAAAAATCTCGATGTGAATATGCAGTTCAAAAACATCCTGGTAGCATCTTCCCTGTTGATTACTAGCTTTGCTATCCCTAACGCCGTTAGCGCCCAAAATCGTGGAACTCCTGGCCAGTTTGATTTTTACGTACTAACTTTATCATGGTCACCAGATTACTGCGCCAACAATGGCGATCGCGATCCACAGCAGTGCAAAGCAGGTAAAAAACTTGGTTTTGTCTTACATGGTTTGTGGCCCCAATACCAAAAGGGTTATCCAGCAAATTGTTCCTCTGAAAAATTACCGAAAAAATTAAAGCAAGAGTTTGCAGGTTTGTTTCCCAGTCCAAAACTTTATGACCATGAATGGGAAAAACATGGTACTTGTTCGGGTAAAACTCCTCAAGAATACTTAAAATTATCCAAGCAGTTAAAAGATTCTGTGGCGATTCCCACAGCTTATAATCGTCCTAGCAAACCTTTCCGCACTACTATTAATGGATTACAAAATTCATTGGTTAGTGCTAATCCAGAATTAAATCCTAATTCTATAGCGCCTTATTGTTCCGGTTCTGGAAGATTTTTACAAGAAGTATTCTTTTGCTACTCTAAAGACGGTCAACCTGGTGTTTGTAGTGAAGACATTCTCAAACGGTCTCGCACAAGTTGCGGACAAGCAGATTTTTTGGTGAGAAATGTGAGGTAGTCAAGGGTTGGAGAGACGCGATTCATCGCGTCTGTAATCAAGAGTCAAGAGTTAAATACTTTACATGAATTTCGGACATAAGGAGAAAAATTATCTTAATTGAAAATCCTTATGCATAGATGTTTCAACTAAATCATTGATATGGGTAGGGGCACAATCTTTTATGCCCCTATTATTATAGGTAACTCATGTGTGATATGCTCCAAGGTGGGAATTTTAAACTTTATGCACTACATTCATTTTTCGTAATTATTAGGTAAAAAAACGATAATTCCCTAAAAATCTTTGACTCTTGACCTTTGACTCTTTAGCCATGAACCCTGAAGCAGTTTACCGCAGCATTCTCACTCCTTTAACATTCATTAAACGCAATGCTAAAGTATATAGTCATAAAGTTGCGATTATATATAAACAAAACCGCTTCACCTACGCTGAATTTGCAGAACGGATAAATCGTCTAGCTTCAGCTTTGCGTCATGGGGGGCTAGAAAAAGGCGATCGCGTCGCCTTTTTTTGTTTTAATACTCCCCCCATGCTAGAAGCCCATTTTGCTGTACCTTTAGCTGGCGGTGTTTTAGTATCTATTAATACACGGTTAGCACCCCAAGAAGTCGCCTATATATTAAATGATTGTGGCGCGAAGTTTTTATTTGTTGATACAGAATTAGCAAATGTTATTCGACCAATTCAAGATAGTTTAACAACTGTCAAACAGATTATCAATATCAGCGATATAGCAGAATTCGAGCCTTTAGAGGGTGAAGATTATGAAGCCTTTATCCAAACTGGTAGCAATGCGGAATTACCTTGGCTAATTGCTGATGAAATGGAGACAATTTCTATTAATTACACAAGTGGCACTTCTGGCAAACCCAAAGGTGTAATGTACTCCCACCGCGGCGCATATCTGAATTCTTTAGGCGAAATTATTGAAACCACATTAACGCCTAACTCAGTTTATCTGTGGACTTTGCCCATGTTTCACTGTAATGGTTGGTGTTTTACTTGGGCGGTAACTGCTATAGGTGGTACTCATATTTGTTTGCGTAAATTTCACCCTAGTACTGTCTGGAATTTAATTGCACAAGAGAAAGTTACACATTTTAATGCTGCGCCTGTAGTTCTAATTTCACTCCTCAATCATCCCAACTGTCCGCAAGTTTTAGCAGCACCACTAACAATCACAACAGCAGGCGCACCACCGTCACCAACTTTGATTGCCAAAATTAGCGAAATGGGCGCGAAAATTATTCACGTTTATGGTTTGACGGAAGTATATGGCCCTTATACAGTTTGCGAATATCAATCAAATTGGGAAGATTTAGAGATTGCAGAAAAAGCCAAACTCATGGCGCGTCAAGGCGTACCCTATATAGGTGCAGATGGTTTGCGGGTTGTAGATAAAAATATGCATGATGTTCCTGCAGATGGACGAACAATGGGCGAAGTGGTGATGCAAGGAAATATGGTGATGACGGGTTATTATAACGACCCCAAAACCACAGAACGTGCATTTCATGGGGGATGGTTTCACAGTGGCGATTTAGCGGTAATGCATCCAGATGGTTATATTGAAGTGCGCGATCGCATGAAAGATATCATCATTACTAGTGGTGAAAATGTCTCTAGTATTGAAGTTGAACAATGCCTTTACCGTCATGAAGCAGTATTAGAATGTGCCGTAATTTCCATCCCTCATCCTAAACGCGGTGAAGTTCCTAAAGCCTTCGTTACCCTCAAAGAAGGAATGCAAGTTACAGAACAAGAATTAGTGCAATTTTGCCGCAGTCAAATTGCGGGTTTTAAATGTCCTAATGCGATTGAATTTACTTCCTTACCAAAAACTAGTACTGGTAAAATTCAAAAATATCTTTTACGCGAAAAAGCATGGGTAGGTCACGATAAAAAGATTTTTGGTGCTGAGGTTGATTGTTGATTATTCTGCTACTTTTCTATTTTTAATCATCAACAGCCCAATAACAATAAGTAGCGCTCCAAATATTAAAAAGCCTATATCCCAAGCTAACTGATTTGGCCCTGGTTTCACATGATGAATGCCGAGAATTTGATGGTCAATCAGCCCTTCCACGACATTAAATAAGCCAAAACCAAAAAGTATAGATCCCAGAAACGTTTGGGATGACCAAAGAACATCTTCACGCCCACCAGCACGCCATAACAAAGCTACCCCAACTACTGTGAGTAACCAATCCAGGGCATGAAATAATCCATCCCAGACCATGTTCAAATCTATATTTGACTCATTATTCAGTGGTCTTACATTACTTAACATATGATGCCATTGGAGGATTTGATGTAGTACGATGCCATCCACAAATCCACCTAAACCTAAACCCAGGAAAATACCAGCAGCAATTAGCGGTGTCGGTTGCTTGAGTTGCTCACTATTCGCCTCCATGCTCAACCTCGCAGATTAGCATTTTTACTACCTTAGAACTTTCACCAAAGGAATATCTTCTATCTAGAGGCAAATGCTAGCGTTGATTTGAAAGTAGAAAATTTCCTGTTAGGGGACTTCCAGAAATTAAATTATCCATTTTTTGCAGGGAAGACCATAATTATATTCTTCCTCCTCTGCTGCCTCTGCTGCCTCTGCCTCCTCTGCTTCCCAAAGCGATTGATTTTTGGAAGTCCCTAGGGAGTTTTTACAGACTCTAATTACCATCTCCAGGCATGATATAAATTGATATTCAAGAGCAATTTTCAAATGACTATTTACTTTTACAAGGTTTGGCAGCCTTATGGCTGTTTTTCTAACTTTTCTCCGCATGGAATTCAAATCCAGGGTACTTACTGGGCAACTGTTGAGCATTATTATCAAGCACAAAAGTTTGTTGGCAGTATTGATGCGGTAATTATACCCGCGATCCATAATGCCCCAACTCCCGAAGAAGCCGCTGCTTTAGGGCGATGTAGTAGTCGCCAACTCCGTTGTGATTGGGATATTGTCAAAACTCAGGTAATGCGAGAAGCTGTATTGAAAAAGTTTCTCACTCATGCTGAAATTCGAGACATACTGTTAAACACGGGTAGTGAAATCATAGTAGAGGATTCTCCTAACGATTACTTTTGGGGTTGTGGAAAAAATAAAACTGGTCAAAACCAACTTGGTAAAGTTCTTATGAGCGTACGTGAAGAAATCCGCAAGTTAGTCTCTGTGAGTACACTTACTGAAAAATACCTGTAATATTAATTACCAAAAAATACGCTAAAAATAATTTAAGGGGAATTTACTGATTTCCCCTTAGATTCTCTTGAAACAAATATTTTTAATGAGAAGAAAATCTTTTTTATCGCAAAATTAATTTAAATATCTGTATTTTTTTATACGACCTATAGATAAAAAATTAACATTTTCTAATTTGCATAGTATTACCGTATGCATCTATAAGAGCAAAGAGATAAAATAAATTACTTAATAATTAACTTTTTCTTAATCTTTCACCCTCGAGACTTCAGATTTCTCTAGAGAAATCAAAGTAAGCGTGAGTTAGCTAGACTTTTTTGATGCTGCTTTCCTTGCTTCTCGCAAGAGTGTTAAGCGGTCTCCAATCTAGTCTAAAAATGTCTTCTTTGACATGGAAGCAATTCCATAAAAGTTCCACTCACCTGCCGCTAACTAAATTTAATTAATATCAGGGTTTAAGAGTTTTATACAATTCTTTGAGTGTATATAACTAATGGTATTTACTAAAAAAACTGGTGAGGTGCAGCAAACTTTTGATCCAGAAAGTTTACTACACCGAATGACTAATCAGATTAGGCGATCGCTTGAACTTCCAGAAATATTAACAGCTACCGTTTCCGAGGTACGGTCATTTTTAAGTACAGACCGGGTGATGGTCTATCGCTTTGATGCGGATGAGAGTGGCGAAGTGATTGCTGAAGCGATCCACGAACAGCGTTTACCATCTCTGCTGGGCTTACACTTCCCTGCCAATGATATCCCACGGTACGCCAGAGAGATGTTTATAGCCGTGCGGCAACGGGCTATTGTGGATGTGTCTACAGGACAAATCGGCTTATCGCCCTTATATTTATCAACCAGCGACCCATACCAACAAACAGAGGATATCTACTATCGACAGGTAGACCCATGCCATATTCAGTACTTAACTGCTATGGGCGTACAAGCTTCGCTGGTAGTGCCAATATTACATCGCAATCTTACAGAGAAATCAGCAAAGCCAGAACTATGGGGATTGTTGGTATCGCACCACAGCCAACCCCGAACTATTTCCGAGTGGGAACTGAAAGTCATACAACAGGTTAGCGATCAAGTAGAAATTGCGATCGCTCAAAGCAATCTACTTAGCGAAGCCCGTTTTCAGCGACAACAAGAAGGGATTATTAACCAAATCAGTATCCTCTTGCATCAACTACCAACAATTCAATTGCAACAGGCTCTCAAGGCAACTATTAATGCTTTTGGTGGTATCGGTGGTAGGATTTACATCGAACAGAGTGGAGAACTGTACACCTGGGGCGATCAACCGAAATTACCTTACGAGTTAGAAAATAATGTCATTGAGCAGCATCCTGTATGGCAAAACTGGATAGTTCAATCCAAACCTAGCCAAGTTTGGGCAATTTCCGACCTTTATAAAGAACCCCATTTCCGGGTTTTAGCCTTAGCCTTTAAAGCAACTCCAATTCGGGGATTATTGGTAATTCCTCTACATTACCGCCAAAATCTTATTGGTGTTTTAACCATTTTTCGCCGAGAATTTGATACCGAAATCTTGTGGGCGGGACGCTGCGAGCAAAATCAGCGACAACAACTACCCCAACTGTCCTTTGAGGTTTGGCGAGAAGAAAGGAAAGGACAAGCGCCAGAATGGAAACCAGGAGATATCTTTCTGGGACAAGCCTTGTCTTCTCACTTCTCGATGGCTATTCACCAGCAGCAAATGTATCAAGAAGTGCAAGGCCTCAATAGTAACTTAGAACAAAGGGTAAAAGAACAAACTGCTGAAATTGAGAAATCTCTGCATTTTACCAAAATCATTAAGCAAATCACCGAGCAAATACGCAGTTCATTAGATTTAAATATTACCCTCCAAACCATAGTCAGGGAAGTGCGATCGCTGCTCAATTCTGATCGGGCGTTAATTTACAAAATCTTCAGTGAGTCTGATGGTTATGTGATTGTAGAAGAGATTCATGGTAAATATCCATCAGCTTTGGGAACCACAGCCCCTCAACAATGTTTTCCTGATGAGTATGCTCGTCTTTACAATCAAGGAAGAGTACGGGCTATTAATGATGTTTCCACTGCTAGTTTGAGTGATTGTCATCGGGAGTTCTTGGAAAATCTGCAAGTACAAGCCAACTTAATTATTCCCATCAAAATGGGTACGCAACTATGGGGTTTACTCATTGCTCATCAATGTAATGCACCCCGAAATTGGCAAGATGCAGAAATTCAGTTAATCCTACAACTAGCAGATCAGGCTGCGATCGCAATTCAGCAAGCACAACTCTATGAACAAAGCCATGCTGCTGAAAACCAGGCTAAAGCTAAAGCAGAACAGTTAGAGCGGACTCTACAACAACTGCAACATACACAAACACAATTGATTCAAACCGAAAAAATGTCCAGTTTGGGACAGTTAGTTGCAGGGGTAGCACATGAAATTAACAACCCTGTTAACTTTATTTACGGTAACCTCACTTACGCCAATGACTACACCCAACAATTACTGCAGCTTTTATACCTCTATCAATCACATTATCCTGAGCCAGATAGTGAAATTCTGTTAGCAGAAAAAACCATTGATGTCGGGTTTGTGGCAGAGGATTTGCCCAAAATTATCTCCTCTATGCAAGTAGGAGCTGAGAGAATCTACTCTATAGTGCTGTCTTTACGCAATTTTTCTCGTCTGGATGAGGCGGAATTTAAGCCTGTTGATTTACACGAAGGAATTGATAACACTTTATTAATTTTGCAACATCGGCTCAAGTCCAATATCAATTTCCCAGGGGTAAAGCTGATAAAAGACTATGGCGATTTACCATTAGTGAAATGTTATGCCGGACAAATGAATCAAGTATTCATGAATTTGTTCACTAATGCTATTGATGCTTTAGAAACACAAATTAAACACGATCAGTCTCTCATACCGTCAATTTGTATTTCCACGAGAGTTTCCGCAGATCAATCCTTTATCCTGATTCGGATTGCCGATAATGGTACAGGCATGACAGAAGAAGTTAAAAAGCGGATTTTTGACCCATTTTTCACAACTAAGCCTGTAGGCAAAGGTACAGGTTTAGGACTCGCTATCAGTTACCAAATTATTGTAGAAAAACATGGTGGCATTATAGAGTGTGTGTCAGAAGCAGGTAAAGGTACAGAGTTGTGGATTGAGTTACCTCTTAATCCCCTATGCAAAGTCAATCACCATTCTGCCCATTCGATAAAACTCAACTCGGAAAGATGGCAAATTAAACCTATTTTTTATAACTTAAACAATTCATGAGTTATTACTCATTCAGCTAAAACAATGAAGACTTTACTATTAGAGTTTTTCCAAAAATACTTAATATTTCGTCAATATCTATGAGTATTACAAGTAAACTTTAATGACCAAAAATTATCTAGAACTTTCCAGGTGGTAATCTAATAAATGAAGTTACTAAGCTTCCCTGGCAGATATAACAGCTGCATTTGGAGTTAAATTAAGAGGTAAAAACGCTGTTTAATTTACATCTGTCTCGTCAAAAAGCAGCAACACCCAACACAAAACCTGATATTTCCTCAAATACTTAAATTCAGGGGGCGCTGTCACTGGTTCTCATTGCTTTTTCATTAAAGTGATGAAATCGTAGTACATCCCTGGCTGTGTTACATAATTAGAGGAAAGTGTTCAGTTAGTAGGAGTTTGGGTGTTGTTGTTTTTAAAGGGATATTTCCAGTATTTCCAGCTAGTTAATCACGATTAAATCTCAATACGCTTGAGTTAAGCTCATTAGTGATTGATTTGTCACTTAAATAAAAAAGCCAGAACAATTGGGGGATTCTCCCCCAAACCCCCGATTGGGTGACGGTTGCGTCCCCCAAACCCCCTCCAAAATTATTGTTCTGTTTTTTTGTTGAGTAACTAGTTTTTTGGTTTTGTGATCAATTAATTTTCTTAACCCAAGCGTATTGGATTAAATCTCTCTTATCTATGCACTAGCGGAAACACCCCTATTTTTAAGAAAGTTACAGTGACAAAAATTTGACTACTATCGATGAAAATAAAAATAGGGTTTTGACTCAGCAACGCTACTGGCTTTAAGGCGGGAAACCCCTAAGGGTGCAGTGTCTGCGCCTTTTGGTTACTCTTGGGAGAACTCGCAGATTAGCCGCAGAAGCTTCAACAGCACTCTCAAGCCGATGGATTGCGTCTTTTCAAGTTTTGCGATCGTTTGCGATCGCTTCCGAATTATTGCGTTTACACTTTGGATTTGAGATATGAAGTCATTGAGAGGCCACTAAGATGCCTACCGATTATGTTCTCTTTGTCCACGGTGTCAAAACTCATGAAAGACCAGCATTTGAGAAATTATGCAATATCTTGCTGAATCGCATTCAAAATTCTATCAACGATAAGTCTAGAGTTGTGAAGCCGATTTATTTTTTCTGGGGAGATCTGAATTTGGCTGCACAAAGGGAATTAGTCACCAATATCAAAGATTCTCCCAAATGGAACGACTTTTGGTTTAGAGATTTTCGCACAGAACAGATTCTTGAGTTTGTCGGTGATGCTGCACTTTACTTAAGCCGCCATGTTGGTACCCAGGTAGTACAAAGATTCAAGTCTGAGGCTTTTAGTGTACTACAAGGTGCCAATACTAGCGATCGCCTCCATGTAATCACTCATAGTTGGGGAACAGTAATTTTATTTGACATCCTCTTTGCTCGTCGGTGGGAATCTCGCGACTTAGAAGATGAGACAATCAAACTGGTTAAGGATCTGCGTAATGTCCTGTTTGGTTTAGATCCCAATCCTCAAACTGGAATCCCCCTAGCTAGTATCCATACAATGGGTTCACCACTAGCGCTGTTCAGTCTGTTGAATATTAGCGGTAATGTCAATGGAGTGAGTACCCACGATTTAACACCCGATCTGCGAAGATTTTTACAAAATCTCTATAATTTGCGAAAAAAGCCGCTAAATTGGCGTAATTTCTCTCATCCTGGCGATCCCATTGCCTACCCATTAGAAGGCGTGATGTCAATGCTTTTAGACGGTAGCACTGATTATGTGAATACTCAGGATGTAATTACAGACAAGGGTAATATTTTTAACCGTCCTTTTAGCCAAAGATTAATCCCACTCATTTGGGGTGGTGAAGCTCATGGAAGCTACTGGGATAATCCATTAGTTGGTAAAACTATTAGTGAAGTCATTCAAGCAGCAATTTAAGTCAAGTAAACGGAGTGAGGGAATAGGAAAGAAAGGTCGGTTAAGGGAAAAAAGGGGAATGGGAAAAGGAAAAGAAACTTTTAACCCTTAACCTTTAACATTTTCCCAATACTATAAGGGCATGACAGTGGCGTGCCCTTAAGAATAATATACTGTCGCCAACATGATTTAAATTGCGATCGCAATGCCAACTTCTGAGTGATGTTTTAATCCCGTTGCCAGGTTTCATTAATTAAGAATTTAGGTACGTTACCCTCGTAATAACGCACCTAAATTCCTAATTAAGAAATAGATTAACCCATTGCTTGCACAGCAGTAAGCATAAAATTCAATCTTTGATCAAACTCTAGCTTTTTAACTTGTGCTGTAAATTCCTCTGTGCCATTAGGAAGCTGATAATCAGAAGGCATTGGGATGATGGTTCCATTTTCCATTCCTTGTGCTAACAGCAACCAAACCTCTAGTTTGGCATTAGGACTGAGCGCGTTGTAACCACGGTTAATTTCACCACTACCACCCTTAATGAGGTCGCGTTGTGCTTGCAATTGCTCTTGTTGAGACAAGTCTTGAATGTGATCGAACACAGCTCTCGCTGGAGTATCAACGCTGTTAGGAGGCGCTGGGTTGAGCTGTGGTTTCAAATCTAGGTAACCGTACCAAAGTAAAGCGAGTTGAGTATCTACATCAAAGCGTTGAAATCTTTCTAAAGCTGGTCTTGTGCTTTCGTCAACTGTGTAGGTCATAAAAACTCCAAATTAGGCGAATTTTCTTAGCATTTGCAGTTACTAAGAAAAATTTCTTTTAGTTACTCCACATAACTTAACGAATGATTCTAGAGGCATAATCCTACAAAAGATAGAAACAATACTTACGCTGACAGACAGATGTAGATACGTTAGGGATTTCCAAGAAATAAATTATTCCATCTTGTGGGGCGGGCATCTTGCCCGCTACATAAACTGGGCGGACAAGATGTCCACCCCACAATACATACTGGGATATTTTTTTATTTGGAAGTCCCTTAATCGGCATTTAAGTTTCTCATCTGGGCGGGCAAGATTCTCACTCCACAAAAGATTGAGAAAGTTTAATATGTAATTAGATGTGTTTTGTATTACCCTCTGAAGAACACCAGAGTAAGTTACTGAATTTACTGAGGAAAGAGGTTATAAAAAATAAAAATCAGAGAAAAATAACAAATGACAAATGACAAAGCGCAAAGTCTGGGCGGAGGTTTCCTCCGATCAGAACTTTGTAAGAGAGGACAAATGACAAATATCAAATCCCCAATTATTAGATTAGAAAATATCTTTAAAGTTTACGGTAGCGGCGAAACGGAAGTCAAAGCACTTAATAATGTGAATTTGGCTATCGATGAAGGTGAATATTGTTCAATTATGGGGCCTTCTGGTTCTGGTAAATCTACAGCTATGAATATCATCGGCTGTCTGGATCGCCCTACTTCTGGGAGTTACTATTTAGATAATGTTGATGTGGCGCAAATGAATGATAAAGCATTGGCGCATATTCGCAATATTAAACTAGGGTTTGTCTTCCAACAATTCCATTTATTAACCCAATTGACAGCCTTAGAAAATGTGATGTTACCAATGGCTTATGCAGGAATCAATGCTCAAGAAAGACGCGATCGCGCTACGGAAGCTTTGATTAAAGTCGGCTTAGAAAAGCGTCTGAATAACAAGCCCACGCAACTATCAGGCGGACAACAACAAAGAGTAGCGATCGCGCGTGCTATTGTCAATCGTCCTGTAGTTCTGTTAGCGGATGAACCCACTGGCGCACTCGATTCTCGCACTACTCAAGAAGTCTTGGATATCTTTAGCGAGTTAAACGCCAGTGGGATTACAGTTGTCATGGTTACCCATGAACCAGAGGTAGCGCGTCAAACTGCGCGCATAGTTTGGTTCCGCGATGGTGAAGTTATTCACTCTCACCTCACCCCAGCGGATTTAAACCAGATGGCGATGTCTTAGGGACTCAATAGTTGTCGGTTAAGGGGAAAGGGGGAAGGGGAAAAGGGTAAGGGGAAAAGGGGTAAGAAAAAACCTTTAACCTTTACCCTTTCTCCTGCGGAGACGCTACGCGTAGCTTGCTTCCCCGCAGGGGTACACCTTTTCCCCAAATTAAATTAAGCTTACAAACTTGGGGTTTTACCAGTTTGTGCTTGGGTTTCTACAGGTTGGACATCACTGTAGCCCATGTTTCCTACAATGGTTCGCATTACAGACATTTGTTGCTCAAACTCTAATCCTTCGAGTTGAGAAAGTAAATTGTCCATTGTATCTGTAGTTTCGTAATTATCGGGTAGATCAACTACTTTATCTCCCATTGCTACCGCCCAAGCATACCAAACTAATAGCTGATTATTTTCTTTTAAAGCACCATAAGCACGAGAATAATCGCTATCTTCGCAATTAACAATTTGGCGCATAATTGCCAATTGTTTTTCATCCGATAAATCTAAATAATCTCCTAGTAAAATTGGTGCTAAGTTGGGTTCTGCAGCAGCAGGTGCGGCTGGGGTAATTGAATCTCCCATCTTTTCATAAACAAAATAAAACCATGCTAATTTAGCATCGGTATCTAATTTATTAAACGCTTCTACAACTTTTTGAGTTTCATTAGTTAAAGCTTGTGGAACGCTTTGATTTTGGCTAGCAGTCATTATTTATCTCCAAGGCAATTTAACATATCAAACTAAGGGTTAACAGAATTTAATAATCAGAATCGACTTCCACAAGAAAGAGATTTATTTATAGCAATTTGCAGTTTTTATCTATCTTTTAATAGAGGTAAGAATATCTCCTAAGGTGCCAATGATTTTACAGATTGCTTTGATAGGATGACCACAGCAAGCGAAAAAATACCTAGGAGTCAATTATGCCTGATGAAATCAAGCCCAATGTCAGCGAAGCACCTACCCATGACGCACAGTTAGCAGCAGAAAACATAGCTGCTGGTGAAGAAAAAGCGCCTCAAGTAGATTTTGAAGCTGATTACGCTGCTGCACAAAAACTCAGTGTTAGTGAAATTGATCGCACAGGTGAAGGTGCGAAAGCCGCTGAAGCAGCAACAGCACCTAAATATGAAGTTCCCAAACCAGAAGAAACTAGACTCGAAACCCAAGCAACTGGTAATCCTGATGATTATGCAGATATGGCTAAGGATGTTGCAGGTTCTAGAAATGAAGGTGTAGCTAGTATTGATGATGAGCTAATAAAAAAAGCTTTGGAAAAGGGTGAAGCAAAAAGTTGATAATTCGTAATTCGTAATTCGTAATTCGTAATTCGTAATTCGTAATTCGTAATTCGTAATTACCAATATTAGGACACTATGTAATTACGAATATACAGTGTATTTCGGTAGGATACAGCCAAGTTATCTATACAGCAATTCTGAAGTTAGTGAAGTACATCATGAGTAATGAGTTATGAGTAATGAGTTATGAGTAGGAAATTTACTTATAACTCACTACTTATTACTCATTACTTTTTTCAATTAGTTGTTGTAGCTAATCAACATCGAATCTGCTGTAATTACCTGAACCTCTCATTTTGAAATCTGCTAAGTGATGTTGCTATTTAGGTGGTAACAGCTTTAAGGGATTTCCAAGACATAAATTATTCCATCTTGTAGGGCGGGCATCTTGCCCATACGTGTCAACTTAAGCTAAAAGCGATATAGGGTGGGCGTTGTACAAATACCTCGCGCCCTCATCCCCTAACCCCTTCTCCCCGAGGAGAAGGGGAACTAAATCTCTGGCTCCCTTCTCCCTGTGGGAGAGGGGCTGGGGGTGAGGGCGAAACCTTGCAACCAAGAGGGTTTCACGTTAAGTTGACACCAATGTATCTTGCCCGCCCTATAAACTGGGCGGACAAGATGTCCACCCCACAATACATACTGGGATATTTTTTTATTTGGAAGTCCCTAAATACGAATTACGCACTATGAATTACGAATTTTTCCTATTTACTACCGTCAACAATTCACTTGGATGGTGAATTAAAAAATCTGGTTTTTGTTTGGCTAAAATTTCTGGGGAATTAAAGCCCCAAGTTACGGCAATTACTTGAATATTGGCTTTCTTTGAAGCTTCTATATCTCTTGTTTCGTCACCAACATAAATTACTTGTTGCGGTTTTAGCTGCCTTTGCTTTAAGACATTATTGATGATAGTCTTTTTGCCAAAAATTGTGACTCCTGAGTAGATAAAATCGAATAAAGTATCTAGCTCATTAATTTTGAGAAATTCGTTGACATTATCTTTAGAGTTAGAAGTAATAATTCCCAAACTATAACCTTCAGCCTTGAGTTTGATTAAGGCTTCTTTAATTCCGGGAATTGGTTGAAATTCGTGAATCTTGTCTTTTAACTCTCCTTTAACTTTCTTTACTAAAAAAGGGATTTTAAATACAGAGATACCTGAGTATTTAATAATTTCCCTTGATGTTAAGTTTTTCAGGAGTGCTAGCTCCTGCTGGGTAATTGGGACATAGCCAAATTCTACAGCCAAACGATTAGCAATGCTGACAAGAGCGTCTACTGTATCTGCAATCGTGCCATCAAAATCAAAAATAATCACTGTCTGAGTCATTCTGTTGCCTTGATGCGTCTAGATTAGCACGGGCATTACGTCTCAACATTTCTGGTTTAATCCGTCGTAAGGCTGAAGCTGTAAATTGTTGCTCCCACTCCTCTTCTGAGATTTCTGCTAATTCTAGCAGCTTCGGTGCCAGATTCCCAGGATAAGGATTAAATTCTTCCACATCTGTGCTTTTTGCAAAACGTTGATTCCACGGACATACATCTTGGCAGATATCACACCCTGCAACCCAGCCTTGTAAGTGGGGTTTAACGTTTGGGGGTAATTGTTCTGCCCGATTTTCAATTGTATGATACGCAATGCAGCGATTAGCATCTACTACATAGGGTTGAGTAATTGCACCAGTAGGGCAAGCTTCTAAACAGCGCGTACAGGTGCCGCAATGTTCTGTAGCTGGGCGATCGCACTCTAGTTCCAGATTGGTAATAATCTCTCCTAAAAAGACCCAAGAACCATATTCCCTGGTAATTACATTGCCGTTTTTGGCAATCCAGCCAATACCAGATTTTTGCGCCCATAATTTATCTGGTACGGGGCCTGTATCTGCATAATAACGCGCTTGGACATTTTCACTCAGTGATTGTACCCAATTGTTTAGTGCTTTAAGTCTCTTATGCATGACTTTGTGATAATCTCGTCCCCAACCATAACGAGAAATCTTGCCATATTCCTCACCTGTAGGACGTTGATGGGGTGTGTAGTAATTGAGTGCCACACAAATCAGCGATCGCGCTTCTGGCATGATTAAGCGGATATCCTGACGCTTGGGGTTAGCCATCCATGCCATATCAGCGTTGTAACCCAGTGCTAGCCATGCTTGCAAGCGCTGTGCTGCTGTTTCATCTACCCCATCCACAGCCGCAATTCCTACTTTGTGAAATCCCAACTCCTGCGCTTTTTTCTTTACCACATCAGTCGTGGTTATGCCTGAGCTATTCATTTCTCTTAATTTAATTTTTGCCTCTATCCAGAGAACGACTTCATGATCACAAAGCAATATATACCGATAGCAGCTTTTTTTAGACTGCGTTTGCCATGAACATTGATGTTTAGCTAGCCTCAAAACAGGTAATTTTATGACTACTGCTGAATTTAACAAAAAAACAGACACCAGAGAATTATCAATTGAGGGAATTACAGAACCGACTATTCTACGTTACTTTGAAGCTTTGAATGCTGGAGATTTTGCGGCAACTGCTGCCTTATTTGCTGAGGATGGTATGATGTATCCACCCTTTGAATCTGGTTTTGTAGGGACAGATGCGATCGCAACTTATCTAAAACAAGAAGCTCAAGGTATTAAAGCCGAACCGCACCAAGGAATTATTGAGAGTTTGCCAAACGAGCAAATTCAAGTCCAAGTAGCAGGAAAAGCCTTCACATCCTGGTGTGGTGTTAACGTTACTTGGTTATTTATTCTCAATCAACAACGCCAAATTGTCGAAGCCAAAATTAAACTCTTAGCTTCTCCCCAAGAATTACTCGCTATGCGTCGTGATTAAGCATTTTGTATGAGGTTAAGGGGGAAAGGGGGAAGGGGGAAAGGGGAAGAAAAAACCTTTAATCCTTTACCTTTAAGCTAAAAACAGTTTTGAGTTCAAAACGCTTAACCGAGTAGTGTTGGGATGTGTTGCAATATTTGTTGGTTAAGGGGGAAAAGGGGAAAGGGGAAGAAAAAACTTTTAACCTTTAACCCTTCACCCTTCACCCTTTCCCCCATAAAACTTAGATGCTTAGGTAAAATCATGAATGAAGCAATGCTGCCCAGATACCTGATTTTCTCAAACAGTCGGGTATCTAAATCTCGCTAAAGTCAATGACTTTTAACCTTGCCATTGCCATTCACACCGGTAATAATTGCTTCTTCACCAGTAAGCTCAATTGCCGATTCGCCTCGCAGTCCCTTGCGCCGTTGGTTTTTCGGAACTCCTCCCGCCATGCCATACTCTACACTGCTTTTGCCATATTTAGTTGCAACACCCATGAGCATGTGTTCTGTCATGTCTGCCAGTTGACGCTCGGTTGCCAGCATTTCAGTATACAATCTATCCAAGTTAGCAAGCGCACTGTTGTAGGTATTTTCTTGATCTCGCATTGTCTCAATGAGGTTGGAATAAGCAAATAAAGTTAATCCATTACCTGCATTTAAGTTTGGATCAATTGATTTAATACCAGCCGCACGACGCACTGCTTTAATTAACACATCGGAAGTTCTTTGTCTTCTAGCCATATTTAAGATGCACCTTCTAATCTGCTTCTCAGTTAACAGTTAAGTAACAATACAGGCTTAATTGCATAATTACTCATCAGGTTTTTGACCGTTTACCGTTGAATTATTAACTGATTTAATCTTATTTACCTTAAAAAATTTCCTATGGATCAGCCTGAGAGAATTTTGGCAAATCTCAAATAAATTTAGCTACATAGTAATACTACGATTTTTCAAAGAAATTACCCAAATTAATCAGCCAAAGTAACTTTTGAGAAAACAATATTTGCTTTGGCTTGCTAAATACACCGAAACGAGAAAGCCAAAGCAGCTTTTGAGAAAACAATATCTGCTTTGGCTTGCTGAATACACTGAAATGAGAAAGCCAAAACAGCTTTTGAGCAAGCAATATTTGCTTTGGCTTGCTGAATACACTGAAATGAGAAAGCACAAACAGCTTTTGAGAAAGCCAAAGCAGATTTGAAGAAAGCAATACTTGCTTTTGCTGATTAAATTGTTGTGAGGCAGAGATTGCCTTTGAAAATTGGCTATGCTACTATTTATACCAATCGCTGCACCTTGAAAATTCAATAAATATATATCTTTGGCTTGTAACCTCATGGTTAGTTTCCTTAAGCCATTTTATTAAGAAATGTAACCTGAGGGGGTCGTGCAAAAGCTCAAATGCTGATTCTTTCGTAGACCCCCTCAGATAACTTACTCTATAAGGGTTTGAGGCACTTGCAGGCTGTCCATATTGTCAATAAATGTGGCTTGTTGACAGGTAAAACAGACCCCCCTCAGTTTTATGGTGCTGTAAGCCTTATTTAATAAGCTTTCTACAAGGGTAGGGTTTTCAATCAATTACCCCTCACGGGGATGGAAACTTTTTCTTAATCCAAATCAGCTTCCCCCAAAACAGGCGGTTTTCAATCAATTACCCCTCACGGGGATGGAAACATAGCGTCAGCCCGCTCATATGAATCCTCATAATTTGTTTTCAATCAATTACCCCTCACGGGGATGGAAACTGAAGTAACAAGTACGATATGTACCTTAGTATGAGTTGTTTTCAATCAATTAGGGACTTCCAAGAAATAAATTATTCCATCTTGTGGGGCGGGCATCTTGCCCGCCACATAAACTGGGCGGACAAGATGTCCACCCCACAATAAATACTGGGATATTTTTTTATTTGGAAGTCCCTTACCCCTCACGGGGATGGAAAAGAAGGGAGTTTTGGGAAAGTAGGTAACTGCCTAGTACAAGTCGGCGTAAATAAACAGACCATCTGTAATTGCTAAAAATCTGGTGGGATAAGTATTCTTTCTTTTTACCTTTAACTTTTGACTTTTGCCTTGTTGTACTGGCTAATTGACTTATCAGTTGCGTCTACTTATAAAAAATATTTATTACCTTAGTTAATGGGCTGAGGTTTATTCTCTTGATAAATTTTTAAGCTAAAAAACCAAGCTACTTAAACCTGTACTGATTTAAATATGTTTAAAATTTAAAACCATGCTACTATTAAATTATTGAGAAATATTTTTGGTCAAGTGACTATAGAGATACCTCTCCAAATGTAAATCTCTACATTCTGTTAGCTCGGAGATATTCTATGTCAGTTTATATTGGTAATCTATCCCATGAAATTGAAGATGAGGATATCAGACAAGTCTTTTTAAAGTATGGGTCTGTGAAAAGGATACTAGTATCTACCAAGCAAAAATCAGGCGAAAAGCGAGGTTTTGCCATTGTTCAAATGGAAAAAGACACCGACGAAGTAGCAGCGATTAATGGATTACAAGGTACTGAATGGATGGGTTATAGCCTGAAAGTGAATAGAGCTAAAACCATCGCAGATGCAGCTTAAATTGGTCTTAGTGTATATAAGCTAAACCAAATCTAGTTTGCATAATCTGAAATTATATATTTCTTGTGGCGTTGGGCATCTTGCCCGCCCCATCTATGCAAGTTAAATATGGAACAGCTTATTAAGCTGAAATATTTCAATTATTGTTGTGCTTATATAGAAACCAAAATCAGGTCAAAACCCTCCCCATAAATACTATGGGTTAGATGAATAACTGTAGAAGTGAGTAGAAATTGAAAATAAAAGCATTGGAAGTCAAAGCTGGCGATCGCATATTTGCATACTGTAAAAATAAACGGCAAATGTGTAAGGTGAAAGAAATTTTAGATCAAGGTCAGACTAATGTCACACTCTCAGTATTTACCAGTGGACATTATCGCGGCTGCTTAGTCTCATGCGTAGTCAGGTTTCAGCGAGAAGCTCTAGTGGAATTAGTCAGCTAATATTCTTTTTTCCATTATTCCCCTAAAAGTAAATTTCTATGCCATAATGAGAGATGAGAGTTAATTCGGTTAACAGCTTTTGTTTTTAGTATTGACAGTCTTTTTGTTTTTGGTATTTACAAACTTTTCTCCGAAATTTAAATCTCTACATATTTACAATTTCGGAGACAATCTATGTCAGTTTATGTAGGCAATCTTTCTTACGAAGTTACTGAAGCCACTCTGAATGCAGTCTTTGCAGAATATGGTTCTGTGAAGCGCGTTCAGCTACCTACAGATAGAGAAACAGGCCGTTTGCGCGGCTTTGGCTTTGTTGAAATGGGTACAGATGCAGAAGAAAATGCTGCTATTGAAGCTCTTGATGGCGCTGAGTGGATGGGAAGAGACTTAAAAGTAAATAAGGCTAAACCCAGAGAAGAAAGAGGCGGCTCATTTGGTGGTGGCGGTGGTAACCGTGGTAATTACGGTGGACGCAACCGTTACTAAGCTTTACTAATTTAGCTATTTGACCTAACTTGTTAGATCAATATAATTCACTTGATGTATTAGTGGCTCAAGCAGAAATGCCTGAGCCTTTTTTATACAATTTTGATTTCAAAATCAAACAAGTATTCATTAAACTTCTGGCAAAAATCGGGAAAAGGTGTACCCCTGCGCTTAAGAAAGCTACGCGTAGCGTCTTTGCAGGAGAAGGAAGAAAAGTTTTGTATTTTCCCTTTCCCCTTCTCTTGCAGCACTTTTGTAAGAGGTTTATGAACTTGTGAAATAAATTATTAGCCTTTTATAAAGAAAATTTTTGTATCGCTTTGTAGGTAAAATATTAAATATTCATTGGTCATAATGTCGCTAAAAAATGTTTTTGCAGTTTTAGTTTAATATTGAGGAATTCCAAAATGTCTACAGATACTGATTTAGTTGCTTATATCCAAGAAAGTGAATTTGAAACTCTTTTAAGTGAAAAAAACATTCTTGTAGTTGACTTCACTGCTACTTGGTGTGGCCCTTGTCGCCTAGTTGCTCCATTAATGGAGCAACTTGCACAAGAGTACAAAGATAGTGCAAAGGTCGTCAAGGTAGATGTGGATAACAACAAACCAATGTTAAAAAAATTTGGTCTTCGCAGTATTCCAGCAGTTTTAATTTTCAAAAATGGTGAGTTAGCAGAAACTATTGTTGGAGTTTCTCCTTACGAGAAATTTAGCAGTGCTGTCTCTCAGCTTCTCTAGCTTGTTTTGCAGGTAATTTTTAGTTCTCCCATCCTTTTGGGAGTTACTAAGCATAATTTCCTTATCCCTAAAAATTCTCTTAGACATCCAATCTACACAATAATTAAGTGTAGTAAATATGAACCCAGAAGCCAAACACATTGTTAGCGAACTCAGAAGTGAATTCTACTCTTTGTTCGCTGCTGCGATGAAAACTCCAGTGAGAATAAGTAGTACATCTTATAGTAGTAACTCTCCAATCGCATCTTGGATAGATAATAGAGAACAACTAAATTATGTAAACATCTACGCTTATACAGCACCAGACGAATTTAACCCATTACGCCCATTCATACTGCGGTTGGCTATTAATAAAAGCGCTCTTCAATATATGATGGCTAAAAAATGGCAAAAATCTCGAGGGCTGAATATCCTCTGGGAATTTGAGTTAACTATCTTACCAACAGAAATTTTAGATTTTCTTCCTTGGATAGTTAGCTTAGTTGAAGCCCAGAATCAAGTTGTACCTTCCCTATTACAGCCACCACCCCATCCATTTGAATTAAAAGTGCCAGATTTTGCACTATGTAATAACTTATGGACTTTGGAAGCTTGTCTGCTCACAAAGGGAAAGGTGATGGAGCCAGCATTTTAGTGGCTATCTTCAAACACAACCATAATTGATTAACTACTGCAAGTTTTCTGCACTTGCATCTCTATTAATATCTACTGAGCTATTAGTATCAAGACTTATAGATTCCTTGGTAAAAGACTTTAACGTTGAAGCTAAAGCCAGTTGAGAAGCCACCTGATAAACTAGCTCTTTGGAGATGTCTTGTTGTTGGTTTAACAACTCAACAAAGCTGTCAAAATCACGCATTACACAATATCTGTGCAATGCAGCTTTATTTTCTATGAGATGAAATTTTTCGTCAATCTTTGCTTTTGCTTCCTTTTCAGCCTCAGCAATAGAATTGACGAATCCGCCATTATGACATAATTCCCCAAAAATTTTATAGTAATAAGCTTTTCTGCTTAATGATTCCTCTTCAATGTGAATGGAATGAAACTTGTATTCAATTTTGTATTTTTTAGATTCCATAAATATATGACACTAAAGGATGCAGGAAGAATAATCTTGAATTTGTTTCTCTTCCAGATTGGAGGAATAGCAGATTTATGACTATGGCAATCTAATCTAATTATTGAAATCGCTAGCGCAATGAAGTAACAGACAAACTTGTCAATAACCAAGAGTAAAAGCTTGCGATTAATAAAAACAAAATTTTTGTACCATTTTATTCTCATCTTCAACATTAACACGATATTCCATTAATCTACAGAATATATCTCTAAAGTCTGAGTTATATATTTTACCAATGTAAGTTTTTGCATTCTAGGCTTGATTTTAGGTGAAATATCGCGAAAATGCACTATATAAATTCTGTATAGATAATGTATTTTATATAACTATTTTTCCATGTGACTTTCAATTCAAGCGCGCGCGATACTAAAGCCTTTTTCTAAGAAAAATTGCTAAACCTAATACTTTATATATAGAAATTAGGTTAATAAACTATAAATTAGTTAGACGTGAACAATAAATTCAAAATTGAAAAATAATTTTGCTTAGGAAAAATAAATTAGTAAATCCGTGCTAATCTAAAAACAGGAATCAAAAAGTAAGAATGCAAAAAGACTTCAAGACAATATTGAGGTAACTCGATAAAGTCCTTTTGCTCTGGTAAGTCCGCTTCAATGTCGTTATGTTTTTTAGTAACGCTCATCATAGCCAGAACATCAAGATAATTACCTTAGTAATGGCTTGAAGTCAATCATAGCTTGCTTAGGTAATAGCCAAGTAACGCTTGGCTATACTAGTTAGTTAAACAGCCAGCACCAATTCCTCTTAGAGTCTAGGGAGAAAGACTCTAGGTATATCCTGGCAATCCCAAAGAATTTAGAATGGTTACTTAACTTGGGAAATTATGTTCTCAGATTTGCTTACTGGGAAAATTAAAACTCCCAGCAGAGTAGATACCGTTCCAATAAATTTAGGAATTTAACTAAATTGTCAAAATTCACCAATATACTGCCTAAACCATAGTGTTAAAGGTTATTAATGCAGAAACTTACCCTGTAATTGGGGAATTATTTTCCTGCATTAGTAGCAATAGCATGAAGTGATTTTTTAGGAATAATTGCAAGAAATGCTAAAAAGCGATCGCTCGTTATTTTAGGATATAAAATCAGGCAATTATGGCATAAGCAACATAGAGAATTTGTAACAAACATTAAAAGTAAACTGCAATTTTGGTGGGTTGGGTGCAGGACAAAAATCCTGCAAAGGTTGAAATTGCTAATCTCAAAACTCTTAATGTCTGAACCAGTGATGACGGTTTAGTTACAACAATCTAGAATGCTCATGTCCAGGTTTTCCTGATAGAAAATCCTCACAAATATATCTATCGCTAACTCGCAAGAGCATCTTTGTAATCGTCCTTAAACACAAATCAAATCTTCGTCTATGCAACCTTTTACTATTATTTGCCTGGTGTGTTGCTTGGCAAAAACTATATGCAACTACCAAGGGTTTAGTCTCAGTTAGCCTTTCACTCCCATCGACCCATTAATTCTAGGAAAAAACCCACCATGTCTATCGATAGCAAAATCAGACAAATAGCTTTCTACGGTAAAGGCGGTATTGGTAAGTCTACTACCTCTCAAAACACTCTGGCAGCAATGGCAGAAATGGGACAACGCATCCTAATTGTAGGTTGCGACCCTAAAGCAGACTCAACTCGTTTGATGTTGCACTCTAAAGCACAAACCACCGTTCTTCACTTGGCTGCTGAACGTGGTGCAGTAGAAGACCTCGAACTTGAAGAAGTCATGCTGACTGGCTTCCGTGGTGTTAAGTGCGTAGAGTCAGGCGGCCCAGAACCCGGCGTAGGTTGTGCTGGTCGTGGTATTATTACCGCCATTAACTTCTTGGAAGAAAACGGTGCTTACCAAGATGTTGACTTCGTATCTTACGACGTATTAGGCGACGTTGTTTGCGGTGGTTTTGCTATGCCTATCCGTGAAAACAAAGCACAAGAAATCTACATCGTTACCTCTGGTGAAATGATGGCGATGTACGCCGCTAACAACATTGCTCGTGGTATTTTGAAATATGCTCACTCCGGTGGTGTGCGTTTAGGTGGTTTGATTTGTAACAGCCGTAAAACTGACCGGGAACACGAACTCATCGAAACCTTGGCAAAACGGTTGAACACCCAAATGATTCACTTCGTACCTCGCGACAATATTGTTCAACACGCAGAATTGCGTCGGATGACTGTTAACGAATACGCACCAGATAGCAACCAATCTAACGAATACCGCGCATTAGCTACGAAGATCATCAACAACCAGAATCTTCAAATTCCTACACCAATTGAAATGGAAGAACTAGAAGAATTGTTGATTGAATTTGGTATTCTCGAAAGCGAAGAAAATGCTGCAAAATTAATTGGTGCGCCAGCTGAAAGCACTGCAAAGTAAATAATGTCTAGGGTGGGTTATTTCTCACCCTTCCTTAATTTTGTCAGCTTTATACTGGTTGCATACATAGACTATTTAACAACGGTGACTATCAGTGAAACGATAAAGTTACCGTTTTTACGTTGTTTACACAGTATTAATTTTGAATTCCGCGTAGTTCACGTAGGATGCGTTAGCGATAGCGTAACGCATCAGCGTCAAACTGCGTAGCGGTATTAATTACTTTTGATGACGCTGACTTAGCTATTTTGGAAGATGTCAGTACCTGATATTGTCATTTAGCTTGGGAAAGTCGAATAAATTAATTGAGACTTTTCATGATTCAACCTCAAGCTATTTCTATACCCGAACCCGGAATTCCCAATCCAGTCCCCAATCCCTTACCCAGTCCTGAACCTTCACCAGGGCCAACCATTCCCCAACCTATACCGGGGCCAGTTCCCGAACCTGTACCAGCGCCAATTCCGCAAACAGTTCCCGAACCAATTCCCCAAACAATTCCTGAACCGGTTTAAATTATCCTTGGTAATGTAAGCCAAAATCTAAAATCTAAAATGCTACGAGCCGGAATTGTCGGACTACCCAACGTCGGAAAATCTACTTTATTTAATGCTGTAGTTGCTAACGCCAAAGCCGAAGCCGCTAACTTCCCCTTTTGCACCATTGAACCCAATGTCGGCGTTGTTGCAGTACCGGATGAGCGCTTAAATGTTCTCTCTAACATATCCGGTTCAGCACAAATTATCCCAGCGCGTATTGAGTTTGTGGATATTGCCGGTTTGGTAAAAGGTGCAAGCCAAGGTGAGGGACTAGGTAATCAATTTCTCTCTCACATCCGGGAAGTAGATGCAATTGTTCATGTGGTGCGTTGTTTTGAAAATGATGATATCATTCACGTCGCTGGTTCCGTTGACCCAGCACGGGATATTGAAATCATTAATTTAGAGCTTGGTTTATCAGATTTAGCACAAATTGAACGCCGCATTGACCGCACCCGCAAGCAAGCACGGACTAGCAAAGATGCACAATTTGAAATCACAGTTCTAGAAAAATTAGCTGCGGCTTTAAATGAAGGTAAATCAGTCAGACAAGTTAGTTTAACTGAAGAAGAAGCCGAAATTATTAAAGGACTAGGACTGCTGACGAATAAACCAATTATTTACGCCGCCAATGTCTCTGAAGATGACTTAGCAACTGGCAATGATTTTGTTGAGAAAGTGCGGCAAATAGCAGCGCCAGAAAATGCCCAGGTCGTTATAGTTTCTGCTCAAGTAGAAGCTGAACTAGTAGAATTACCTGAAGAAGATAAAGCTGATTTCTTAGCATCTTTAGGAGTAGAAGAAGGCGGTTTAAAATCTTTAATTCGTGCTACTTACACTCTGTTAGGCTTACGGACATATTTCACCAGCGGCCCTAAAGAAACTCGTGCTTGGACAATTCACGCCGGAATGTCTGCACCCCAAGCAGCAGGTGTAATTCACTCCGATTTTGAACGGGGATTTATTCGCGCCGAAACCGTTGCTTATGATGATTTAGTAACAACTGGTTCGATGAATGGTGCGAAAGAAAAAGGTTTAGTGAGAAGTGAAGGTAAAGAATATATCGTTAAAGAAGGCGATGTGATGTTGTTCCGATTTAATGTGTAATACCAATTTTTATGCAGCTGCATAGAATTTGATCCCCCCTAGCCCCCCTTAAAAAAGGGGGGAACCGGAAAAAATAGCTCAAAGTCCCCTTAATAAGAGGAATACAGAAAAAATAGCTCAAAGTCCCCTTAATAAGGGGGGAGCAGGAAAAAATCTCTCAAAGTCCCCCTTTTTAAGGGGGATTTAGGGGGATCTAAATATGTGCAACTCCACATGATTAAATTGGTATAAGTAATTCGTAATTACAAGACGGATTATTTTAACCGCCGATGAACGCAGATGATTTATCGGCGGTTTTTATTCTCCACCAACAACATACACAGCAGAACCAAAATTCTCATCATCAGTACCAACAATTACACCGCCATTCGCACCAGGGACAAGTTCTATCCCTTCAATTTTGTGGTAATTAGTACGATAAAGCGGTACAAGTTGCGAGTTTGGTCTAAATACTAATTTGTTATTACGATATCCCAAAGCACCTGCAACATATACAGCCGATTGAAATGGCCCATCATCTCCAGCATCACTGGCTGCGCTAATAAAGACAACTCCCGCCGAATCAACTTTGATATCAGAAACATGGCGAACATTTCCAGATGGAAATGGAACTATAAAATTGCTATAACCTGCGAAAATAATTTGATATTTAGTTAAATCCAGCAATCCCCAATAAATAGTTGCAGGTTGTTCAGCTTCTCCCCGATGCGCCCAAACCGCAATTAATTTACCATCTATATCTTGTAGAGAAAAAGCCTCAAAATTACTGCCTTTTGGAAATGCTGGTAAATTAAATTCTTGAATAACTGAGATAGTTTTTTTATCAACATCTAATTTAAAATAATAAGCCTTACCAGCACTGGCTAGAGCGATAAATGAAGTATTATTAGTACCCGGAATAGATGTTAAAGCTTCTAAATCTTCTGGTAATACTTTACTTGGCCAGTTCAAAGCTAAATATTCTGGTTGATTTTTACCTTTAATATTAATAATTGCTAGACGACCTTGTCCGGGTTTTTTATTATCATGAACAATCAGAAAATCTAGGGAATTACTTTGTTGCTGAATTAGTGCGATTCCACTGATACCAAAAGGGATACCACCCCGCACAGGTAGCCACTCTTGCGCCCAAACTCGCTGACAGATGAATAACAGCGCTGCTAAGACTACTAAATTGATAATTAATTTCAGAAACCGAGGTATATTAAGTACTGCTGATAGACGCATAGATGAGCATCGCTAAGACAGAGTGCGTTAACGGATGACCCATCATATCAAATCCAGGCGATCACGCCATATAATTAGGTAACTTTTAGTAATCTTCACTGTCAACAACAACCGAAATTATACTTAATTATTTAGAGATATTTATTAACTCGACACATTCTTTTTGTAATGTTATTTTTGAAACTGTATACCAGTAAACAATCACTTCAGGATGATGCACAATGCTGGGATGGATATTTGGTGGTTTCGTTAGAAAATTAGAGCGTTCAGCAAAGAAAGTCTCACGAGATTTTGTGAAATCAAGCAGTAAAGAAATAAACGACTTATTTGATAGAAAACTTAATCCCTTGGCTGACAGACTAGACTATGTATCTAAAGAACGGATAAAACAAGTTGAGGAATTAGAAGTTCAATCTAAAGCTGATATTGAGTCTTTACTAAATAATGCAGATCACAAAGTGAAGGATTCTCTCAAAGAAATTGATGATATACGTCAATCGGCTCTCCAAGATGTAAGAGATACTGTTGGTGAAGTTGATGTTTATTTAGAAAATAGAATTAATCAAATTTCTTTAACTGTAATGAGAGCATTGAGCCAAACTGACATAATAACTGAAAATATTTTGAAAGAAGTTAATATTGTTGAAGAAAAATTATTCCAAGATATAGATTATCTGGTTGATAAAATCAATGAAAATATGGATGAAAAATTAGAATTAATTCGTAATGAATTAAGAAAACATTTAGCTCATGCTTTACCAAATCCGATTGATAAATGTAGGCAGAGATTAAAAATAGGGCTGAAGCCTGGGCCTATGTTGTCTGATGTTGAGCTTTATCAATTAACTGAGTGCTATGAACTAAGCAACTTAAATGAGAACATTTCGATTGATAAAGTAATAGATATTTATGGACAACTGCAACTCAATGCAGCGAGAATGGCTGCTTTAGTTAAAAAATCTCCAGTCTTGAAAAGACAAGCTATGGAAGACTGGCTCAAATATGGTTTACTTTGTGAGTTTTGGGAAGACACAAAAAGAAATTATGCTCATACTAAAAATTATGCTTTAGAGCGTCAACAATCACAGAACTTTTTGACTGGTAAATAAATTAACTATAGGTTGTTTATGAAACAAGCTGATCCAACAAACTGGAAAACGCCTTTAGAGTATTACGAAACGGCGATAGAAGAATTAAGACGAGCAAAAGAAGAGTTGCAAGAAGAGTTAGAAAATATCAAAGCTGGTAATGTAAAAGCTTTGGAATCAAGTGTTAGGTCTTTTCAAGCGGAAATATATTCATTGAAATCTGAGCTTCATCTGACAAAAGAAAAGCTTGAATCTGCCGAAAAAACTGCAATAGAAGCTGAAAAAGTTGCTATTCATGCTCAGAATAAAATTCAAGAAATTATAGATAAAACTCCTGAATCAACCTTGAATTTGCTGATTTTAGACGAATTTGCACACCTTAAAGAACAAACATCGCAAATTATTAGTATAGTTAACAATCCCCCTGAAAGCGAGACACAAAATAAAATTTTAGAACTATTATCAAGCTTGCAAAAGCAAGTTGATCAACTGGAAATCGAATCAACTCTTGTATCCTCTAATTCAGGTATAAACTATAGTAAATTACGAGATTTGTTGGCAGAAAGCAAGTGGCAAGAAGCAGATAAAGAAACTTGTCTTTATCTACTTAGAATCTCCGATAGAGAAGAGGAAAAGTGGTTAGACGATGGAGACATTAAGAGGCTATCTCGCCATGACTTACGAATTATTAATAACCTTTGGCTAAAGTATAGTAATGGCAGATTTGGTTTTAGTGTGCAAAAACAAATATGGCAAGATTCCAACGAAGATTATAAACTCTTTGGGCATCGTGTTGGTTGGTTGGTAAATCTTGTAAACACTGAATGGCGTAAATACGAAGAAGCGATATTTAGTATTGATGCTCCAGAAGGACATCTTCCATACACAATTAGGGTACTTGGTTTAGGTTATCGAAATCCTGGAGAAATTCCACACAGGCTAAAACGTTTCTTACCAAGATACTAATTTACTAACAAGATTTTATGCGACTAAATAACCTTTTGAAACCCATTTTTTGATTAAATAAAAAATCAGGTGGGCAATGCCCACCCTACTATTAATTGGGCGGATCGAAACGATTTACAACTGCTGCCCAAAGAATCATCGGTGAACCGACACCTAAACAGAATAACCACTGCTGCCAACTTAAGGGCGCTGTTTCAAATACATAATTAATGAATGGCACATGGGCAAAGATAATCTGCAAAATAATTGCCCCTAAAATCCCGAAGGCAATGGCAGGAATATCAACATTCTCTTGAATGGTGCCGTCCATTTTAGCAATCAAATTGGGGATTAATTGGCTAATGCTCAATAGGTAAAATATCCGCCCAGCAATCAAAGATTTAATTGCCATTGTGCGCGCTAAATTTAAATCGCCTGTGGTTTGGCGGATATATTCAAATACACCAAATATCACAATCCAGTTAAACAAAGAAATTACCAAAATTCGCTTTAACCGACTAGCCGATAATAATGGTTTGTTGGGGTGGCGCGGTGCTTGTTGCATGACGTTTTGCGCTTTGGGTTCAAAGGCTAGGGTTACTGTCATGGTGATGGAATTGAGCATATTTAGCCAGAGAACTTGTAAGGATAAAATTGGTAAGTCTCTCGCTAATAATGTACTAATCAAAATTGTCATTGATTCCCCAGCATTCACAGGCAAAATAAAGCAAATCGCCTTACCCCAGCGTTGACAAAACTACCAGTTACCGCCTTCACCAAACCCGCACACAACAAAATAATTAGTAAGGGTTGGTTAAATTGCAGCAAAAATTTTAACCACCAAGGTTTACCAGGCTTCGCCGCCAGTTCATTTGCACCGACTTCATTCAACAACCGTTGCGCTGTAGCCTTACTCAACCCATATTCAGCATCACTTTGCAAACGCGCGATCGCATCCGAAATATCCAAGCCATGCCAAACAGTCAGCTGCTTATCTTCTGGTGCGATGGTAGATACAGCTGGAGCCATAACTATTTCCTTTTTTAAAGTGTCATAGATTTTATAGCACGAAAATTTAGTTTTAAATGTATGTAAACACTAGAGAAATTTGATAATAATCATAGTTAGCTTCAATTTATTGTTTGTCATTTGTCATTTGTCATTGGTCATTGGTCATTTGTCATTTGGTAATGAGTAATGAGTAATGGCTATTCTCCCCTGCTCCCTCATCTCCCTCATCTCCCTCATCTCCCTCATCTCCCTCATCTCCCTCATCTCCCTCATCTCCCTCATCTCCCTCATCTCCCTCATCTCCCTCATCTCCCTCATCTCCCTCATCTCCCTAATCCCCAGTCCCCAATCCCCAGTCCCCAATCCCCAATCCCTACGCTTGCCCACTACCAACACAACTTAGTATGCTGGGCGTTACAGGTGGGAACTTAGAAGGCGGGTACATTTTGGATTTGTCTACTCCTTTGCAATTAATTGGACGTTCGGCGGAATTTCAGCAAATAGTAGAAGTGCTGGCGCGGGATGGTGATTTGCTAATTACAGGCGTACCAGGGAGTGGAAGACGTACCTTGGTACGAGGTGCAGCGCAAGAAGTGGGTGCGATCGTGCTGGAAATAGATTGTATCCGCGCTATCGATGGGCAGCGATTTATACAATTGTTAGCTGAAGCAATTAGCCAAAATTGGCAACCTGAAAAAATCCAAGACTGGGTTGCTCAAAATGCTCATGAGTTTTTTGTTGGTAATGCTGAAGGTAAACTCAAATTGTTGCCTTCTCTCAACCCAAAGCAGCTATGGCAAGCATTTGAAATTTTACTAGCATTACCACAAATCATTGCTGTGGATTTGCGGCAACGGGTAGTGCTAATTTTGCACAGTTTTCCTCATATCCGTTCTTGGGATAGAAATAATTTATGGGAAACAACATTTAGAGGAGAAATTAAGGCGCAATCTGAAGTCAGTTATGTTCTCATTGCTACTATTGCTGAGACAAGCCAGCAAACAGATGAGGCTGATTACCCTATAGAAACTGTACAGTTACCTCCCTTAGCTAAAGATGTTTTGGCAGTGTGGGCGAGGGAAATTTTACATACTCAAGGACTAAAATTTGATTCGCGTTCTCAAGCATTACAACTTTTCCTCGATGCAGTCCAGGGGCATATAGGCGATGCAATGGCATTAATTCGCCGCCTACAAACTTTGTGCAGTTCTGACGGATTAATTACTGAAGAAGAAGTACAGCAAGCTATTGAAGCATTGCTCAAAGATTTATCGATTATTTTTGAATCTTTACTGATGCTACTGCCAGCAAATCAGGTACACTTGCTGGAATGTTTAGCTTTAGATCCCACAGAAAAACCGCAAAGTAAAGAATATATACAAAAACATGGACTTTCAAGAGGTGGTAGCCTTCAAGGTGCTTTAACTGGTCTACAGCACAAGGGTTTGATCTACAATGCAGAACAGGGTTATAGGCTGGCTTTACCGTTACTGGCTTTATGGTTACAGCGACGGTTGAGATAAGAGGTAAAAAATTCAAGATAAAAGGGGAAAGGAAAATTCCTACTGTTCGCTATGGGGTTTTAAACAAGCACCATAGATTTAAATTTTTCTTTCTTTTATATATATTTTATAGATATAAAACTTCTTATCTAAAGATTCTAGATTATCCCGCTTTTTTCATAAAAATCACGAAATTTGTGGCTTAAGCCTATGTATAGAAGGCTTGTAATGACATTTGTAGGGTTATTAGCCTTAGTGTTGGCTCATAAAATGGCCCTCATCTACCAAATTCAGCCAGGGATATCCTTATGGTTTCCGCCATCAGGTGTGGCGATCGCGCTCACTTTTTGGTTCGGCCCCTATGGTATCTTGCTCACAGGGGTGGCATCTTTATTGATGTCAAGATTTTGGGGCTTGCATGGTTGGGAACAGCTAATTAGTTTGGTTGATGTCATCGAACCTTTGGTTGCTTGGTTACTCTATCGTCGTTTTAACCAAGGTTCGCTGAAATTTAATAGTCTCAAAGATGCAGCAATTTTTACATTTACTGTACCAATAGCCGCCTCTGCTATCTTAGCTGTGGTGGGTAATTTCGCTTGGGTAGCTGTAGGAAAACTGTCGGTGGCTACCCTAGCTCAAAATATTCCTCATTGGTGGTTGGGTAATGCTATAGGAATCATGGCTATTACACCTACTGCTTTATTAGTGCTAACTCCATACCTGCAATCTTGGGGATGGCTAACCCATGCTGAACCCTCAGATCCGATGTTGAATGCGCTTCACTCCCAGCAATCCCGGCGCTACATCCTCGAAATTGGCATCATTATTTTATTGTGTGTGGCGATCGCCATTCTCACTGTTACTCAAACTCACCAAACCAGCTTTAAGTTCCAACAACTCTCATTTTTAAGCTTTGTTCCTGTTTTATGGGCAGCAAGTCGCTTTGGTGTTACCAGTGGAATGGTAATCTCTACTTTCTGTGTACTGGTAACTTTATTTTGCTATCTCATTGTCTACCCGAATGCTATATTGATGGCCCAGTTTCCGGTACCACCAGAAGTTTTACATGTTCACAAACTGAGTTTATTCGTGCAGTGTGCTGTTAGCTTATTGGTAGGAACTGCAATTACAGAAAGGGCAAAAAGTCAAATAGCGTTAGCTGTGGAAAGAGTCAGACTAGGTGAATATCAAGCCCGTGCAGCGCTTACAGAAAAACTCCTTCAACTAAATGATTCACTGGTAGAAACTAATGTGCGGCTGGAAGAATCGAATCGAGATAAAGATGCATTACTCAAGCGTGAACATTCTCTGCGTCAACGTTTAGCTAATATTCTCGAAAGCATGACTGATGCATTTATTGCTGTCAATCATGATTGGCAAATTACTTATGTTAATCAACAAGCAGTCAAAATTACTGGTTTAGGCTCAGAGAAACTCTTGGGTAAAAATTTTTGGCGACAATGGCCTGGCGCTCAAAATACAACATTTGAATGGGAATATCGTCGAGCTTTAAATGAGGGCATACCTGTACATTTTGAGGCTTTTTGCGAAGCTGATCAGAAGTGGTTTGAAGCCCATGCTTACCCATCAGAAGATGGTTTGGGCATCTTTTTTAGAAATATCACCAGGCGCAAACAAGCAGAAGTAGAACGCGAACATTTACTTACAAGAGAACAAACCGCACGCGCTGACGCGGAAAAAGCAAACAGGCTCAAAGATGAATTTTTAGCTGTACTTTCTCACGAATTACGTACTCCCCTCAACCCGATTTTAGGTTGGGCAACATTAATTAAAATGTACAAATATCAGGGAGAAAAGCTGCTACAAGGGCTAGAAATTATTGAGCGCAATGCTAAGTTACAAATTCAATTAATTGAAGACTTGTTAGATGTTTCCCGGATTCAACAAGGGAAAATGGTGTTAAATATCCAGACAGTAAATTTAGTTAATACTATTACATCGGCTTTGGAGACAATGCATTTAGCATTAGAAGCTAAAAATATTCAAGTTAAAACATTTTTTCAGCAAAACATAGGGCTAGTGGCTGGTGATGGCGCACGTCTACAGCAAATTGTCTGGAACCTCCTTTCTAATGCCGTAAAATTTACACCATCAGGAGGAGAAATAGAAGTAAGGCTGGAACAAATCAATACAAATGCTGTAATTCAAGTTAAAGATAATGGTAAAGGCATTAGCCGAGAGTTTTTACCCCATGTATTTGAATATTTCCGCCAAGGTGATGGCACAATTACCAGAGAATTTGGGGGCTTGGGTTTGGGATTAGCGATTGTGAAAAATCTCACAGAACTGCATGGTGGAATGGTTGATGTAGAGAGCTTTGGAGAAGGCAAAGGGGCAACATTTACTATTAATTTACCATTAATGCCTGAGCAACCAAAAATAGCTAAGAAATGCGAAAAATCACATAATTATAGTAATTTATCAGGGCTACGCATTTTAGTAGTAGATGATGACAAAGATACAGGTGAATTTCTCACAATTATGCTGGCAAATTTGGGAGCATCAGTTACAGCAGTAAATTCAGCCGGAGAAGCTTTAGAAGTAATTGCCCAATCACCACCCGATTTACTTTTAAGTGATATTGGAATGCCAGGAATAGATGGCTATATGCTAATACGTTTAATTCGCGCTATGCCACCAGAAAAAGGAGGAAAAATCCCTGCGATCGCACTGACTGCTTTTGCTGGAGAAATGAACCAAAAACAAGCACTGGCTGCTGGGTTTCAAATGCACTTAGCTAAACCAGTGGAATTAGGTAAATTATTATCAGCAATCACGGAACTTTTAGAGTTAGGAGTGAGGAGTTAGGGACTGGGGACTGGGGACTGGGGACTGGGGACTGGGGATTGGGGATGAGGGAGATGAGGAAGATGAGGAAGCAGAGGAGAAATTTTCAATTCCCATTACCAAATGACAAATGACAAATGACAAATGACAAATGACAAATGACAAATGACAAACCCCAATTACCTTTTATACTCAGCCAGTTTTTTAATCAACTTATCACGAGTCGTTTTATCTTCCAGCACTTGAGCAATTTTTAAAGCTTGTTGATAGTATCCAATTAAAGCTTTGAGCAGAGCTATTTTTTCTAAAGAACTACCTCTATCTTGCTCATCTTCAATAATGGTACTGGGTGAACCATCTGGGAGCGAGCCGAATTCTAAAACACGAGATTCGGGGCCAGGAATTGTTTTAGCTGCTGCAAAGGCGAAGTCAAGTATTTCGGAGGCTAAACGAATTTTTTGGGCGTGGATGTAGGTTTCTGCGATGTTGATTAAGCCTGTAGTTTTAATTTCTGGAGTTTTGATTTGTTGGTAAATTTTATTAACCACATCAATTTGTTCATAGCCAGTTTCAACCAGCGATAAAGCCAAGCCATTTAATTTATTATCTTGTGTTTCTGTGGGATGAGCTTGCATAACTTGCAAAGCCGCAAGATATTGTTTGGCTGTCATCAACAATTCTTCTATTTTCAGCAAGTTAGACTCTCGTACAACTACATCTTTTTCGGTTTTAGCTAACTGTATTGCTTCGGCTAACAGCGCATCTGCTAGCTGTTGATTGTTAATGTGCAAATATTCTCGCGCAATGATAGCTAAAGCCAAAACCTGCGATTGTGGTGTTAATTTTCTCGCAGCTGCGATCGCCTGTGTAAATAGTTGCTCGCTTGACTCAGTTTTACCGTTAGCAGTGGCAATTAATACTAAAGTTTCAATCTGATAGGGTAAGCTCCCAGAATTATTGATTTGTGGGACTAAAGCCAGGGCATTTTCTATTTGTTGATTTTGGGCATAGATTAAGGCTATTTTCTGCAATAACTGATTGCGTTGCTCAATATTGCTTGGTTCTAAACTCTGAGCAAACTTTAATGTGATTTCTATTTCTCCGGCTTGAATTGCTGCATTACCAATTTGTAAAATCCAACTTGCCTTATTTAAAAAATTGGGATGGTTCGCATTTAGAATTATGTCAAAAGCCAGCTGATATTGTTGTGTTTCTAGGGCATTGGATAAGATGCTGGGCACGCTTCCCATTGGCTCGACAGCTTCTACAGTTTGAATTAAGGGAATAATCTGAGGCATAATTTCCTCAGCAATTTCTCTCTTGCCAAATTTTAGGTATTCAATAGCGATGATGCCTAAAGTTAGTGCTAATACTTCTGAATTTTGTAGCTGTGAAACTGCTAAATAAGCTGCATCCAACTGCCCAGCTTTGGCATAGGATTGAATAAAAATGCCTTTAGCTTCTTCTTCTGCAGCAGTAAAGGCTGTCACTGCTGTAGCAAATACCTGATTTGCTAATTCTTGTTCTCCTTCATCAACATATATCAGGGCAATTTCTCGCAGCCTCGCGCTTTTCATCTCTGATATTTCTAGCTTTTGGGCTAGTTTTAGCGCTGCTGCTAATTGATTTGTTTTGATGAAATACCGCACTACCTCAGAAATTACATGAGAGCGATAGTAAAGGTAAGAGATTGATGCCGCAATTTCTAAGGCGATATCAATTTTACCTAGTTTAATATAGGTAAGAGCAATAGCCTCTAGGGGAATACTTTGAGCCGTTGGATCTTCAGACTCAATTTGCCGAGCAATTTGCAGCGTATTTGATAAAATTTCTTCTGCTTGCGTAGTTTGTTTGAAAGCTAGATATGCTTGCGCTATGGGTAATAGTGCCTTAGCTTGAAATTCTGCGCCTGGAATTAGCTGGCTAGTTTTTAATGCTGTTGTCAACAATTCCAAAGCTAGTTTTTGTTCGCCAATTCTTTGGCTATAATTAGCAATCTTGGTGAAAATTACGGTTTTTTCAAAATTGTAACCCTGGTTTACGCTCTGCATGAGCCGCACCACTAACATCAATAACTTTATTGCTTGTTGTTTCTGGTGGGGTTTCACTCTGTTAATTAATCTTCCTAACAACCAATCTTGAATATCGTAAGTATTGATAATTCTATTGAGTAAGGATAAAGTAAACTCCGGATTAGCCAATTTCTGGGTAGTTTGTAAAATTTGGTGAAGTTCTGAAATTACTTCTTCAGTCTGCTCTCCAGTAATATCTTCTTCTATCAAATATTCCAGAGCACTAATTCGTGCTTCTAAGTTTTGCTGTTGCTGTTCGCGACGCTGTTTCATTTGAGCTAATATTTGGGATGCAAAGGGAAGGCTGACAGCGCTTAATAATAGTGCAAATGAAAATTTAGGAAGCGCCAATTTAGGATAGGAAATATTCATAGTGAGAATTTTCTTATTACCTTTTACTAAATCAGTCATATTGATATACAGGTATTTTTGCAGTAGTTACGCAAAATTTTCTCAGTTTGAATTTTTTTATAATTTTTTTCTAGGAGGAATTTTATGAAAGCTTACGTACTTCAAAGTAATGCGGGGATTGATGCACTGAAGTTAACCGATCGCCCCGAACCCCAACCAGGTGCGGGACAAGTTCTAATTAAAATCAAAGCCACAGCCTTAAATTACCGTGACTTGCTAGTCGCTGAAGGCGCTTATGGTGCGGGGGTGAAATATCCTCTGGTTCCCATGTCTGACGGTGCGGGAGAAGTGGTAGCCATTGGCGAAGGAGTAACCAGAGTCAAAGTAGGCGATCGCGTCGCGGGTATCTTCTTCCAAGACTGGATTTCTGGCGCTTTAACTAGAGAAAAAATGAAATCTGACTTAGGCGGTGGTATCGATGGAATGTTGTCTGAATATGTGGTTCTACACCAAGATGGCTTAGTAATATTACCTAATCATATATCTTATGCTCAAGGTGCAACTTTACCCTGTGCCGCAGTTACAGCTTGGCACGCCCTAGTTACTAAAGGCAATATTACGGAAGGCAATACTGTATTATTACTAGGTACAGGTGGAGTATCGATTTTTGCGCTGCAGTTTGCCAAAATATTTGGTGCGAAAGTTATCCTCAGTTCCAGCAGCGATCATAAGTTAGCACAGGCTTTAGTTTTAGGCGCAGATCAAACCATCAACTATAAAACAACGCCAGATTGGGAAAAGCAAGTCTATGCAATCACCGATCGCATAGGTGTAGATCATGTAGTAGAAGTAGGTGGTGCAGGTACATTACCTAAATCTTTACAAGCTGTTAGGGTTGGGGGACGTGTCAGCTTAATTGGCGTACTCTCAGGGAGAGGAAATGAGATTGACCCTATGCCCATACTTTTCAAGAGCATAACACTGCAAGGTATTTATGTTGGTAGTCGCAAAATGTTTGAGGCGATGAATCAGGTAATACAAGATTCGCAATTACAGCCAGTGATTGATCGAATTTTTCCTTTTACCCAAGCTAAGGAAGCTTACCGTTATGTTAAAAGTGCTTCACACTTTGGCAAAGTTGTCATTGAGCTTGATTAACCAAGTCTTCGCCAAGGCAATTTAAAATACATGATTGAGTACACAAAGCTTGTACTCAGTTATTTAATATCACTATAAGTAAAGTATTGATTATTGATAAAGATACAAAATTTTTGTGTCCTTAGTACTTGCTCTAAGTTCTCAAATCTGGGAAGCTTATACCAATTTGAAAAAAGAATACGACAGATGATAGGGGCACGCCGTGCCCTCTAGAATATATTGATGCGTCGCGAACATTTTTTGATTTGGTATCACTGATTAAAGAAGCCAGAAGAATTGGGGGATTCTCCCCCAAACCCCCGATTGGGTGACGGTTGCGTCCCCCAAACCCCCTCCAAAATTATTGTTCGGTTTTTTGTTGAGTAATACCAATTGGAAAAAAGAATGCAACAGATTGTAGGGGCACGGCGTGCCGCGCCCTCTGGAATATATTAATGTGTCGCAAACATTATTTGAATTGGTATTATCTATAGTAATAGGGGTATGCAACACTTTTTAGTAAATGACATTAGAAAAAAGTTCTTAATTTTTCTATTACTTATCGGTTGATTTTCTCTAGGCAATAGAATTGAGGAGATAGCTAATGTTAATCACAAATAAACCTCTGATGCAGCCGGAAAATCAGCTACTTGGGGCTTTACCACCCGATATATATGAACGCCTTGCTTCTGTGCGTGAGGGACTGGGGATTGGGGACTGGGGATTGGGGACTGGGGAAGGGGTAAAGGAGAAAGGGGGAAGGGGGAAGGGGGAAGGGAAACAGGAAGCAGGGGGGAAATTGCTGATTCCAATTACCCATTACCAAATGACAAATGACAAATGACAAATGACAAATGACAACCCTCATTTCTTCCGCTTTTTCCTAGCTGCGTCTCGCACTTGTTGATTGAGTAAGTAACCAAAGCCGGCGGTTTCTAGGCGGGTGACAAATTCCTCGCGGGTGTTACCTAAGGCTGTGGCGGTTGCATCTATGTTCCAGTTGTAGAAGTGTAACTGGCTGAGTAAATAGACACGGCGGGTTTGGGCGGCGGAAAGACGGTAAGTTTTGAGATATTCTAGTTCGCCATCTTCACGAATAATGGCTTCGCCAATATGGTTTTCTTCCTTGGGAAGCAGACTAGTGATAAAGCGTTGCAGTACAAACGGCCCCATTGTATACACTCGCTGGGAATTTAGGGGACGTTGCAGCAAGCCTTCCGCCATGAAGCCTTGGAAAGTAGCCCAATCTGATCGCATTTGCGCGATCGCATTTCTTAAATCTGCCAAGTTGTGAATTTTAGTATCATCCACAGACAAATCCATCGGAAATGGCTTGTCAAACATCATGCTGTATTCATAAATTAACTCGCCGTAGAAGTCTTCTAGTAAACTGGTGTGCAAAGCTCGGTAATCCTCTGGGGTAGGAACGACAAAAGCCGATGCTAAAGTCTCAGCCACAAATACCAACACCCCAACCTGACGCGGATGAATCTCAAATACCCGCAAAGCATCTTCTAATCCCGCAATATAACGTCCACTAAAGGACATTTCATAGCGTGAACCCAGCCCATGAGACAGAGCATACTTAGAATACTCGCTCCAAGCAATATCCGGCCCTGAAAAGAACAGCGACAGAAAACCTTCCATAGCCAAATGCAGAGGTAACAATCGCAGTTGATTCTTAGCTTCCCGCTTCGCCATGCGATGCATTAACCGCACACTTGCACAACCACAGTTTAAACGCTTCCCATCCGGCTTGAACATCTGTCCACCAAAAGCGGCGATGGGGCTACCGTCATCACTCCAAGAAAGCACCAAGCCGTGAGGTATATAGGAGTAATATTGCATCCCTGGTTCTGTGATTCTACCTTCTAAAGAAACCACCGCTATGTCTTCGTGATAATCACGCCGCACTAAACGAAAGTCTCCGCGCACCTGACGACGCAATAAAGGGACAATCCGCACTGCACCGCGTATTTGGGATGGTGCAATTTCCAATCCTTTTAAGGATATATCTGTTAATAATTTCTGTTTGGTAGCCATAAGATTAAAGGGAAAGGGGAAGGGGGAAGGGGTAATGGGGAAAGGGGAAGAGGGAATGGGGAAAACTGGTGTGATGGTATAGGGTAAAGTACTTGAGATGATGGGTGGTGCGTTGCGCTACGCGACAACACACCCTACTCTCCTCTTCTTTGCGCCTTTGCGCCTTTGCGTGAGACAAAAAAGCCGCAATCTTCAGCCTCAAAGGTGCAACATTTAAGCTCAAAGCCGCAACTTCCAGCCTCAAAGGTGCAACGTTCAAGCTCAAAGCCGCAAATTCCGACATCAAACCCGCAACCTTCAGCCTCAAAGGTGCAACGTTCAAGCTAAAAACCGCAAATTCCGACATCAAAACCGCAACTCCCACCTTCAAAACTGCAACCTTCATGAAAACAGAGGGAAACTCCATCCCCCATGCCCAATGCCCAATTCCCTATGCCCATTTCAACATTTGTTGCACTCGTTCAGCCAAATATGCTTCTAATTCTGACAAAGGTGCAGAACCATCAGCGAAGCGTGCAAATCCCAGCATGGTTGGTAAATCTTCTGCATCGCGCAATCCCACTGTCGGGATGCTGGCGCTGAGATTTCGCAAGGAGAAATCCTCAGAATTAAACACCGGATTGCAATGAATAATGGAAGTTCTTCTTTTTGGATCTAACTTAGCTCTAAATATCCGCAACACTTCCGCCGCACCTTTGGGGGGATAGTTTTCGCAACCATCAGAGACAATCACAACTAAGTCTGCACCAGAACCCAAGGCGGCTAATAGTGGTGTAGCTAAGTCAGTTTGTCCATGTGGGCGGACTTGCAAAGCATCTTCTACGGGTATCGTCCAAAAAGCCCGATATTCCTGTGATGCGGCTTGCAATAAATAGTGAGTAGCAACAGCTACACCCAAAGGACGGCGACGCTTTTCGCTAGAACCTGAGCTAGAGTAGCTACAATCTAAAACTGCTGCCACTTTTCCCAGCTTCAATGGTGCTTTTTTTAGCACTGAACGAGCCGATCGCTCTAAGGCTGGGTGAAAAATCTCCCTTTGCTCTGTTCTGGTTTCCAATGGCAAAGATAAGATATACAACGCCAACTTAGTTAAGGGTAATTTTCCCAAATCTAAGTCAATTTCCACCTTTTCAGTCCGTTCCGCCGCACCTTGGAAACGCAACTTTTCACCCACAGTCATTTGCTGTTGAATTCTGGTTAAAAATACATCGCGTTTAACTTTGTGCTTTGCAGCTAATCCCTCAGCCACAGTGAAAGGTAAGTCATAAATCGCCTGTTCGCTAAAATGTGCTTGCCGAAACTTCTCGAATAATTCAGTTTCGTACACCTTTTGTTTCCAATTACGGAACAGAAAAGTACCCAATTCACCCTGAAGTTTCAAATGTGCGTGAGATGCGATCGCTCTTACCTTGGGACGATACTTCACAGCATGGAAACTTAAATCGCGTCGCTGTTGTAAATAATCCCGTGCGATCGCGCGACTCCGACGGTTGTTAATTCGTCGTTGACGCAACTGCTGCAACACCCCCCAAGCCCGTTGCGGCGGTAAAGCATTGAGCGCATGAGCAATTAACGCACCCTCCTCTTCCTTATGTTGTGGTAACGTATCCTTTCCCGTCGCCAGCAATTTTAAAATAATCTGCGCCTGATTAAAATGATTAATCCCCGCCGCCAAAGAACGAGCATAAAGTAAGCGATAATTTCCCAAAATATAATCATGTAAAAAGTCAATTGATACTCTTTGACCATAAGCATCATCATAAAATTCCCGCTGTCCCGTACAAGCCAGACAAGCATTAATAAACATCACCAAATCTTCCCGCGCCACCTGCTCAACGCGGTTATTATTAGTAACCATATAAATTGAGTAATGAGTAATGAGTAATGAGTAATGAGTAGGAAATTTACTTATTACTCATTACTTTTTTCAATTGCTTGCTGTACCTTATAAAAATCTAATCTGCTGTATTATGGTGCTGTTCGGGGAAAGATTAGCATGACTAGGTCAATCAACTTAACAGGTTGGAACGGAAGTCATACTCAAGTCCCGCGAACAGCAAGACTGAAAAATTAGATAATTCTATTTAAATATTTTTGAATTTTGAATTTTGAATTTTGAATTGTTTAGGTTGCTGTCCGGGGAAAGGCGGCGCGACTGGCTAGGACGAATTCAAAGTTCGGGTTCGGAAGTCGCACCAAAGTCCCGCGAACAGCAAGACTGAAAAACTGAGGTGTTAACTGTTAACTGTTGACTGTTAACTGTGAACTGTCAACAGTTAACAATGGCATAAATTGTTTAGTTTGCGCTAGTTGTTCAAGTAATAATTCTGCGGATTTTTCCAGTGAAGTTACAAAAATACCTACTTCACTCTCTTGATTTGATGCTATCCAAGTACCTTTGAGAACAACTTCCACAGCATCAGCATCACAAGGACAAATTTCTAAAATATTTGCTTGATTTAATTTCTCTAACTCTTCCAGATTAGATAAATCACAAGGAAGTAAAAATGCTGCTTGACTCGATTCAATGTAAATATTATTTGCAGAATGCAAAGATAGTGTAACTCTTTGATTTACCCAATTTTCTAATGAGGTTTCCAGATGTTCTAAGCTAAAGCTGTTTTCGGTGTAGGTAAGTTTTAACATATTGGCTGAGTGATATTTAAATTTTTAGGTGCTTCATCTATGTCTTAAGAATATGCGAGGGAATTTCCCCCAAGCCAATATAGCCTTAAAAGCTGGAAATGCTTATAGAACAAGGCTGAGTCTGCTAGGGGAAGTTGAAAAGCTAGGGGAATCCCCGAACTTTGTCGCGTATCTGGGGATTGGGGACAAATCAATTCAAAATTCAAAATTCAAAATTCAAAATTAAAGAATTTTAGGGATTGGGGACTGGGGATTGGGTAGGGAATTTACTTTTATTTTCCCCTTTCCCCCTTTACCGTTTCCCCCTTCCCCTTTCCCCTTACTAACTAAATACCCAGCGCGGAAGTTGTTAAACTTGGATAATTCCCGAACGTTGTCCAGTTCTACAACTACAGCGATGGCAAGAGCGAGTTATGGCCCAGAAGCAAAAAAGCGATCGCGCCGCTTGTTAGAGGTATTATTAGCTTATGCTAATGATGCCCTAGACTGTAGTGATGAAGCTGGTTTGGATGCTCTGCGTCCCCAAATCCAAACTCGTTGGCTATCTGAGAATCGCCTAGTTGTCAGAACGAAAGTAAGATTTTTACAAACATTAACAAGTTTGGCAGCAGGTGAAGGACAATTAAACGCCGAACAAATTAAAGAAGCCTTAAAACGGTTTACAGATTTCTTAGAAATTCTCGAAGATAATCGCCCATCTCGTAGCGGTTCAGAAACTTGGCACTTTACTCTCAATTTATGGTGCGATCGCCAAGACATAACAGCCAATTTACAAAAATTTGATATCCACTGGGAAAGTCGCCGCCCGGAGAAGTCGAAGCAAGTAACAAGGGAAGAAGAAAAAGGAGAAAGCCCTTCCCCTCTGCGCCCTGCTCCCTGCTCCCCTGCTTTTTCTCCTGACTGGAAGCAACTTTGTCGTGATGCTTTAACGGCGCAAAATCACCAACGGTTGACTACCAATCCTCTCACAAGTGCTGATGGTGTGAGTTTTGAATTAAATCAGGTTTATGTTCCCCTAGGTTTAGTGGAACGCAAACAACGTCTGCGTCAAGGTGGCGATGTCACGCCGCAAGATGGTTCGCGGTTATATGAACCTGAAGATTCGGAAATGACTCAGACTTTTAACCCTGATGAATTTATTCAACAATTATTAGGGGTGCAAGATAACCAGCGCATCGCCATTTTAGGAGAACCAGGGGCGGGAAAAACTACATTGTTGCAAAAAATTGCCGCATGGATTGTAGATAATACTAAAGATTTACCTGTCTGGGTTTCTTTAGCAGATTTGCAAGGAAAAACTTTAGAACAATACTTAATTCAAGATTGGCTACCTACTGCGTTTCGCAAATTACGTGTCTCGGAGGAAGTTGAAGAAGCATTCTGCGAACAGTTTAACCAAGGGCGAGTTTGGTTACTCTTAGATGCAGTGGATGAAATGGCTTTGGACTCTAGCCAAGCTTTAACGAAAATTGCGAGTTTTTTGACAGGTTGGGTTGCAGATGCCAAGATAATTTTGACTTGTCGGCTGAATGTTTGGGATGGGGGTAAAAATGCACTGCAAGCTTTTAAAGTCTATCGCAACTTAAATTTTAGCTATGGCACAGAATTTTCCTTCGGTTCCAAATCTGCATCAAACCAAGTCGGAGAATTTATTCAGCATTGGTTTCAAGATAATCCCGCTTGTGGTGAGAGTTTACAAGCAGAGTTAAATCAACCAGAACGGCGACGGCTTAAGGATGCGGTAAAAAATCCTCTGAGGTTAGCTTTATTATGTCGTACCTGGGGATTAGCCCAGGGAAGATTAGCAACTACCAAAGCGATGTTGTACGAACAGTTTGTAGAGTCAATCTACGAATGGAAACAGGATCGTTTTCCCACAACTTCCACCCAGCGACAGCAGTTAAATCGGGCGTTAGGAGAATTAGCATTATTAGCTATTTCCCAAGAAAAAACTAAGTTTCGCCTCAGACATCGCTTCGTTTCACAGGTTCTCGGCGCGTCTGATGATGGCTTATTTCAATTAGCATTACAGTTAGGTTGGCTCAATCAAGTAGGTATCTCCGAAACTCAGGGCGAAAAAGTTTATGCTTTTTACCATCCCACCTTTCAAGAATATTTTGCCGCCCAAGCCGTTACAGATTGGCATTTTTTCCTAAATCACACATTAAATCTCAACAATTCCCCCACCCTACAGGAAGCCGCTATCGCGTCTACATCCCCCAGCTACCGCATATTTGCACCCCAGTGGCGCGAAGTCATTTTGCTATGGCTGGGTAGAGATGACATTCCGCAAACACACAAGGAAGAATTTATCCAAGCATTAATTGAGTTCAATGATAACTGCGGTGGCTACTATGGTTATCAAGCTTATTTTGTCGCCGCCCAAGGAATTGCTGAATTTGCAGATTGTCAAAAAGCTGATGAAATTGTGCAGCAGTTGGTAACGTGGCGTTTTGGTTATGGCGACTTCCAAGACGAAAAGCCGTGGAGGTACCCAGCCCCAATTGTAGAATGTGCGCGGGTGGCTTTATTAAAAACCGATCGCCCAAAAGCGATCGCAGCTTTAGAAAACTACATCTCCTCCAGCCAAAACGACTTTGTAATCTGGAATGCGGCTTACAGCTTGGGTAAAATTTTCGATCCAGGTAACAAAATTGCGATCGCTAAATTAGAAGCACTCGTCAAAACTATGCGTTATGATACAGTGCGCTGGCAAGTAGCCTATAGTTTAGCCAGAGTTGATGCTGGTAATCAAATTGCGATCGCCGCTTTAGTAGAAATTATCGCCACTAGCAAAAATGAATCTACTCGTCGTAAAGCTGCCTATAGTTTAGGTAAAATTGATTCTCAAAATTCCATTGCCATTTCTACACTTAAAGAAATCGCTGCATCTGCAATTGATTCCTCTCAAAGCCGGCAAGCTTTAGAAAATTTAGCTATGCTTCAAGGTGATGAGTTACCTAAATCCGTTACAGTTTCTCCAACTTCAACATTTCATCAGCATAGAAGAAACAAGAGAAAACAAAAATCAGCCACATCAAATTATTTCTCTATCAACTCCAAAATTTCTGAATTAATTCGCGGTATCGCCGCCTCTGAAGATGAAGATACTCAAAGAAGACGGGCTTATAAATTAGCGCAACTCAATCCAGGTAATCCAATTGCGTTTACCACTCTATTACAATTGATGGAATCAACAGCAAGTATATCACTGCATAAACGTGCAGCCGACAACTTAAAAGAAATAGTTCTCAATGAACAGTTACCACAAATAATAGCAGCTTTAAAAAATTCTAACTGCTATCAAGTTTTAGATGATGAATGGGAAAGATATCGTAACTCTTTTAAACTTCTGTGGCACTGTGCAGAAAATATGGATTATTTAGAATTTTATCGAATCTGGCATCTTTAACATTAACTAATTAGCTAAATTATATTCATTTCCTATATTGCAAATGATCTACAAAACTTCCAAAACTTAATACTAATTTGAATAAAAATCCAACAAATTGTAGGGGCACGGCAGTGCCTTGCCCTCTAGAATATTATTGATGTATTGCAAACATTATTTAATTTGGTATAATTTATCCTTATTAAATCCCCTAAATAAATTTATGGGGGTTATCTTTTTAATTTTTACTTCTACAGCTTCCCCAGCCTCAAAAACGATAGGATATTTATATAATTAGAAGTCTCCAATTCTTGTAGGCTGGATATCTTTGCCGATGTTTTAGCAGTGCAGACTTCACAAAAAATACAATCAAAACTCTAAACCAATTTTAAAAATATGTGACAGATGTGTAGCCAGCACAAGCCCTTACCAATAATTTATCTATGGTAAAAATTATTTAAATTAATATAATAAGTTAAATTTTTGTCAATTCAAAGCCGAAGTATAAAGTACTAATAAAGCTGGAAAGCAATCCTGCTCATAGCATCTCCATCACAGGAGAAAAATACTATCAATTACCGCATTCATCAGGCGAAAATTTCAAATAGCCAGAAGTCAGCAATTGACAGATTTCCAGGCATTTATCTATGGTAAAACCCCCTAAAACAAATACGAAAATTTCTCTTTTATAGCTCATAGTACAGCACGGCGTAAATCAACAGAGCATACCTACTGGTTCGCCGTTACTGCGTTCCATTATCTTGTTGAGCCAACATTTATGGAGCTTTTACCCACTCTCACTTCATCATTTTTTGGTTAATTATACTTAGGTAATACAATATAATTACTTACAAACTAACCATATTGATGACACAGTGTTGTCATAGCATTGTCAACGGCAAGTGCTATCTTGAATGAAGATAGATTTTTAGACTCATTCTACGGGCAGGTTATCCTGCCTTTTTTTTAAGGATGAAACATAAGATTCTTGCGAATAAAAATAATCAATCACTTTGGCAAGCCAGGGGACTAGAGGAAGCAGCCCCAATACTGCTAGGTTAAGGATTTTCAACTCAGAATTTGGTTGGGTAAAAGGTTAAAGGGTAAGGGTTGAAGGTGTTTTCTTGCCCCTTTTCCCCTTCCCCTTTTGCCCTTAACCGACAAGTATTGGAAGCAGCCCCAATGAAAAAAATTCACTACCATCCATGAAAGTCGAGGCTGGGATTTGTGCTCAGAACTCAGCACTTTCAAGCTAGAGGCGGAAGAATGCAATTACGAACTGCGCTGTGAAAAATAGAAAAGCTTGCTGAGTTATGTTTTTATCTATTTAAACGTATCTCAGCATCTGATGATAGTTTAACTGCGCGCGGGCTGATTTACTAACATTAACTTATGTAAATACTAGGCGATCGCACATACATCTTTTTCTAGATATATGCCTAAATAGTTAAATAAAACTTAGGATTAATAAATATAAAACATCCTACTCAAGATTAAATGAGTAGGATTGGAAGCAAAATATTTCTTTAAACCCAAGTCTTATTTTACACTTATATTTTGCAAACTAGCAGAGGGGTATTACCCCTCAATTTATTTGCAATGAACATCATCATTTTTCATCCTTAAGATAGATTGACGACCACAGAAAATTCATATTTAAAAACAAATAATACAGTGAACAACACCTTTTATTAGTGCAATAAGTACATATCAGCGGATAGTTATTTATAATTCAGATTTCCAGATAATATCCAAGAGGGAATTTATTGCCTGAGTCAACATGACTCACATAATTGATCCTTAATTTAGGATTTAAAAAAGCTTAAGTTGTTTGGTGTTGAGTGTTGGGGGTTTGTTGTTTGCTATTTATGAGATGCCATAGGGGATAGGGAACATGGCATTATTTTGAATTCTGAATTTTAAATTTTGGATGATTTTTCTCCCTTATCTTCCTCATCCCCAATTCCCAGTCTCCTCACTTACAATTTCTCTTGCGCGCCTAACATTTGTAAGATTTTTTCTGCTTGATCTAAATCACCAACAAGGCGGCGAATGGGATGGGGCCAAACTTTTACTAAAGTGGGAGTAGCGCTAACCTGATCGATTTCAGCTTGTTCGGGATTAGTTAACACATCAACTACTTTTAAAGTGTAAGGTTGTCCCAGCGATCGCTCTAGTAGTTCATGTAAATTATGTAGAATGCGTTCCGTATTTGCACTATGTCCAGCTACAAACAGCCGCAAGACATAGGCTTGGGTTTTTAGTTGGAAACTCTGTGTTTTTGTGACAACTTGATGGTATTTCTGTGTTGATTCCGCATCTAAACGCACAATTAAATCATGGTCTTCCCAAAGCTGCGGAAATGAGGAACGATAAGTAGTTAATACCATGCGATCGCACAAACCATCGACCCAGGGAGCAGCTTGCCATGCTAAATCCCCTGTGCCAAAAATCGCGTTGAGCACAGCTTGATGTCGCAAAACTGCTGGATAAGCTTCAGCAAAGGTTCGTACTTGTTTGGTGCGCGGATCTAGCCAGTGATCAACTGTTGCTGTATAGCAAGGGACTAAAAAATGTGGGGGTTCTGATAGATCCAGAATTTCCTGCAAAGCAGCACACAGCTGTAAATGCCATCTCCCTTGTTTACTAGGGTCGATGCAGTAAATTAAATCGCCTCCAGGTGTAAACAGGGCAATACCTTTAAACAGATGGGTTTTAGTCAGTTTATCTGTATTCAAGTCAGTTTTGGGAACTACATAAATCCACAACAAAAAGTAAAAAGTAAAAAATTTTGTTTTTTACCTTTTACTTTTTACTTTACTTATTTACTGTAACTAAACTCTTCCTCGGAGGAATTGAGCCATTTCATTCGGAGTTGGTGACATCTCTAAGGCTGTTTCCTCAGTAATGCGTCCATCTTGGTAGAGGTTATACAACGATTGATTCATGGTGATCATGCCATCAAAGCTGGCTTGCTTCATGAGTTCAGTAATTTCGTCATATTTCCCGTCTTTAATCCATTCTTTAATGGCCTCAGTATTAATCAGGACATCGTGGAACGCTGCCCGCTTACCATCTGTCGTCCGGCATAGCCCTTGGGCAATTACTGCTACTAAAGACTCGGAAATTGCCACCCGCATAGCATCTTGTTCTTCCCCAGAGTAGAGGTTAAGTATCCGTTCAATGGTTTTTACAGCGCTATTAGTGTGCAAAGTTCCCATTACTAAGTGACCTGTCTGAGCAGCTTTTAGCGCGGTGTTGACTGTTTCTTTATCCCGCATTTCCCCCACCAGAATTAAATCTGGATCTTCCCGCAAGGCTGCTTTTAAGGCGTTATCAAACTTGCGGGTGTGCATTCCCACTTCTCGTTGTTTAATCAACGATTTTTGGCTTTTATGGACAAATTCAATCGGGTCTTCGATGGTAATGATATGCTTAGGCATCTCTTTATTGATGTAGTCAATCATTGCTGCCATCGTTGTGGACTTACCAGAACCCGTAGGCCCGGTTACCAGAATTAAACCTTTGTGAGCATGACAAATTTCCCGAAAAATAGGCGGTAATCTTAACTGCTCCATTGTTAAGATTTTTAACGGAATTAACCGCAGTACCATTGCATAGCCTTTGAGCGAGCCAAAGATATTAATCCGTACCCGGGCAAATTCGTACTGAGTTGCACCGTCAAATTCTAAATGTTCTTCAAAGCGTTGAATTTCAGCTTCAGTTAAAACTTCCCGCATCCAACTGAAAAAAGTGTCTTTATCTGTTTCTGGATGATTTGTTTTCTCAATTTCGCCCCGGTTGCGAAAACGCGGAGTTTCACCTACACCCAAGTGAATGTCAGAAAATCCTTTTTCGTAAGCTTCTTCAATTAGCTTCTGTAATGTCAGAGTCGGAGTAGTGCTTTTGGGACTCGGCACAGTAGGCATTGGTGGTGGTGTGCCAGGACGATGGGCCGCTGCTGGAGGTGCAGCTGGTGGCGGTGGCGCAGAGGGTGGTGGTGGTGCAACTGGTGGTGGCGCAGCAGGAACCCCAGGATAGTTTGACATATCCAATGTTTGTGTCGCCTGGCGTTGGGTACTCAGCGTTGGTGGCGGTGGTGCTGGCATTGGCGGCGGCATTGGCGGCACATTACGTGGAGCGGGATTAGAAGTAGATGGACGCTGTAGGTCGGTCATAAATCTTTACAATGAAGCAAAAAATTAAATTAGCGGAAAACTTACTGATGGATAGTCTCGAGGTGCTTGTAGTACAGGGTGCTCGGTGTTTATTTGCTTGATATTTGAAAACCGTTGTCAGTTCTTTTTTTACAACTGACATGAGTATGTTTTTTTACTAGCTTTATGGCATTTATTAGTTATGTAAAATTTATTAACTAGATATCAACTTGTTTAACATACTCAAACCCTTGGAAAGCATCAGTGATATTCCGGCTAATAACAAGTTTTTATTAAGACATATTACTTAAGAGAAAATACTTTATCCTCTCTAAATGAGAAATTTATTTCCAGCCTGGACAAAACTAGTTATCAATTAACAGCAAAAACACTAGCAGATAATTTCTTCAGCGCTATCTGAGAATTATGAGAAGACATAGGCATTTTTATAAGAAATGTTAAGCAGGAGTGATGTTGATCATTTAAAAGCCATTAGTGAAGTGCCTGCTTAAGTTCTTATATTCCTTTTGATAGATGTTGATAGTAGGCTTTCTACCTATATATGACTTACGCTTTACATTCATATTTACAAAAAATTAACTGTAAACTTTAGTAACTAAATGCTCATCTTAGCAGTAGGTTTTTATATACTGAACTTCTAATTGAACAGTTCAGTGTTCTCGCGAAAGTGAGATAAAGCTGAAGTAAAAATCTTGCTGTGTATTTGGGAGGAAAAGTCATGGTTTCGGCAGATAGCTCTAATCTAGGTAAGACCTACTCCTTGTTAATGATCAAAAGTTTTTTGATCTGGACTTTCACGTTGGCAGTATGTTTGTTGGTTGTCGGGTTCCCATTAGTTGTTTTGATGGCTACGGTCGGGTGTCTGTTGTCGATTGTGTTGCAATCTGTGATGCCTGTAAGTGCAGTTTTATTAGTAGCAGGCGGTTTGATTTTGTTTAATGTCATGGCAGTTGTTTTAGCTGCTGGGGTGTTAACTGCTAAAGGTGTACATCCAAAACAAATCAAATGGCTGAACTGGCTGCATGGAGAAGCAGAACAATTACATACTTCCGTCTACGCATCTTGTCCATTAACTTGCGAAATCAAATAATTGCTAACTTCGACAAACAGTACATCTGCCCGGTTCAGCCGGGTTTTTTCATGTTTATTTAGTATTTGGTGTTTGGTTTTTGGTGTTTTTATTTGTTATTTGGTGTTAGTAATTTATGAATAAATATGAAGTAGGGTGTGTTATGCCAAAGGCTAACGCACCTTAAATTTTGCTGTTACCCTACTTGATAGCGATAACATACTCTACAATTTAATTTTCTTAATAGTCGTTTTTCATGATTACCTTTGACCCTTAACCCTTAACCCTTAACCCTTGACCCTTAACCCTTGACCCTTGACCAATAACTAATGACTAATCAAAAACGAGTTTATATAATCTTAGGTACTCGTCCAGAAGCAATTAAACTAGCTCCTGTAATTCAAGTATTTCAAAGGTCACAAGATTTTGAGTCACAAATAATTTTGACTGGACAGCATCGTGAAATGGTGGAGCAAGTAATGCAGCTGTTCAGCCTCAAAGCCGATGGAAACTTAGAGATTATGCAGCCTCAGCAATCTTTAAGTGATATTACCTGTCGTAGTTTGCGCGGTTTGGAAACGTTATTTAAAGAAAGTAAGCCAGACTTAGTCATAGTACAGGGAGATACGACAACAGCTTTTGCTGCAGCTTTGGCGGCTTTTTATCAAAAAATTCCTGTAGGCCATGTAGAAGCAGGATTAAGAACTGATGACATCTTTAATCCTTACCCAGAAGAAGCGAACCGTCGCCTAATTTCGCAAATTACGCAATTGCATTTTGCACCCACGCCACTAGCTATGGAGAACTTACAGCGTTCTGGTGTGTTGGGTGAAATTCACTTAACCGGTAATACAGTAATTGATGCGCTGTTAAATGTGGCTGCAATTGAGCCAGCTTGCAATATTCCCGGTTTAGACTGGTCATCATATCGCACATTGCTGGCTACAGTTCATCGCCGGGAGAATTGGGGAGAACCACTACAAGGAATTGCTCAGGGGTTTTTACAGATATTAGATAAATTTCCTGATACGGCCCTGCTGTTACCATTACACCGCAATCCTACAGTCAGGGAACCATTACAGGCGCTTTTAGGGAATCATCCCCGGATATTTTTAACAGAACCTTTAGATTATAAAGAATTAGTCGGCGCGATCGCGCGATCGCATTTCTTGCTGACTGATTCTGGGGGTTTGCAAGAAGAAGCACCCAGCCTCGGTAAGCCTGTACTAGTTCTGCGAGAAACTACAGAAAGACCGGAAGCAGTGACGGCGGGTACAGCTAAACTTGTAGGAACTGAAACTGAGAATATTGTGGCAGCTGCGGCGGAATTACTCAGCAACCCCAAAGCCTACGACACAATGGCAAACGCTATCAATCCTTTTGGAGATGGTAAAGCAAGCGATCGCATTTTACAAATCGTCAAAAATTACTTTCAATTTCATTGAAATTTGAAAATGCGACATCGGGCAAGAGTTATTTCTTGCCCCTTTAGCCTGATATTTCTGCATCCCCTGCTCCCCCTGCTCACTATTTTGTTAGTTGCAAGTTCCTTGGGCATGAGGTAAATATTCACGCACTTTCTCCAAGACTTTATCAACTTCTATAGGTTTAGTCAGAAAATCTGTAGCACCAAAAACCTTAGAGCGAACTTTATCAAACAGACCATCACTGCCCGTTAAAATAATCACTGGTGTGTTTGACAACACAGAAGTTCGGCGTAACTGGGCGCAGAGTTCATATCCATTCACACCAGGCATAATCAAATCTAAAAAGATTAAGTCTGGCTTATTTTGAATAAGAATGGGTAGAGCTTGCAAAGGCTGTTGAATATTAATAAACCTAAAGTTATTTGGTATGAGAATTCCTTCGAGCAATTGACTAACTTGAGGACTATCATCTACACAAGCTACTAATGGAGTGGTTAGCTTTTTTAATGGTGTAAAGTTATAGCTATTTTTGAGTTCTGTAGTTGGTAAAGTCAAGTCAGGTACTACGATGAGTTCCATAATTCCTTGACGAATATAAGGAAGTAGGGAACGAATGATTGATAATAAACTCTGATTCATTTTGACGGCTAAATCCCATAAGGTGTATTTGCCGTTCATTAAATTTGCAAAGTTTTTGTAGACAGTTGGGCTTACCATCTGTCGAAGTTCTTCTGGTTTACGGATAATTGGTGCTAAGTGAGGAGAGAAAGTTGCTAACCCAGGTTTTGACCAAATATTCCAAGATTCTTGTACTTGTTGAATAACTATATTGGAATTTGTGAAATCAGTGGGTGCTTTTAAAATTATTTCTTGATGGCGCTCATAAGATAAAGGATGACGATTGAGATTTTGAGCTACATCAAATATAACTTCTGATATTGTTCCCCTCACAATGCTGTTAATTTGTGGGAGAGTAGCTTGATATTTTGTATATAGAATTTCTAGTAGACGATAATCCCAATAATCGCTGACAGTATCTTCAACATCTAAGAGTAACTTGTTAATAGCAATCTGCGGACAATTCTGGGTGATGTATCTATATAAACGACGACGAGGATGATTTCCTCCAGTTGCCCACACTATCTGTCCTAGATGATAATAGAAATTCCATTGCTCGTTATGATGGTTTTTAACATTTAGCTGGCCACTGTACTGAATTTTGATGGAGTTTTGAAATTCATACAATAATTTATCTAATCTTGTTTGTTCGAGAGATAGCATAAGTTTAATCAGGAATTCGGCAAATAAATATCGTGTGATTCAATCAATTTGAGAGTGACCAATTTCTTGTAATAAAGCACTGGACTCTATACAATTATTACCAAACAAAAACCATAGAAAAATCAGTAAACTTACCCTATATTGCTAATTTTTTCTCTATGATTAAAGCTGAGAGATTCAAAATTGCTTTAGGGAAAATCATATCAGTTAAAACTGATTTTCTTTGGGATATAGCAATCCATGCAGTAGTTGCGATATTACGTTTTAAGTGAGGGAATAAACAGAATAAATTACCTATGGAATAAGAATGCTATAGCTAATTAATGCCACACTGCGCGGATATTATTAATAATAATATTAAAATATGTAAACTAAATAGATAACCGTAATAATACGGTTATAAAAATTAAGATTTTTAAGCTAAAACCATGATTTTTCAGTGAATGATGGCAATCGATTTCGTAAATTCCGAATCAAAAATAATCAATTGCTTTAGCAAACAGGGAAAGCAGAAATTTTATAGCTATATTCGATGTGGGTATTGAGTAATTTGATCAATAATTTTTTGGATGAAGTCAAGCTTAACACTCGGTTAAGTAAGCTACTGAGAATCAACTGAAATATTTTTTACTTCAAAACGGTTATATTTTCATATCCCTTTTATTCAATCCCTTGATATCTCCTTTAGCCTTGAAGTTGATGCACATTTAAATTCCACATTTTCTTGTTTGGGCCGTCAAGGGTCAAGATTCAAGGTTAAAATTGGATCTTTGACCTTTGACTCTGGACAATCCTGATAAGTAATTATGCAACTTAAGTAGGTAGACACGAATAAACCTAACTATGTGACAGAATATAAATTACTCAAAACTCTTGCGATTGCTACCCTACCCTGCGGAAACGACTTCTCTACGAGACGCTGCGCGAACGTCGAACGGGAACGCTTCTCTGCGAGTGCTTTTTTACCTAAGTGACAACTTTGGTTAATCAGATTTTTTCTCCCCCAGCTTCAAAAGCGATAGGATATTTATTTATTTGCAAGTTCCTATGAGTATTACTATTGCAGGTTACAACCTCATCGAAGTCCTGTATGACGGTACTACTACCTGCGTTTACCGTGCTTTGCGGGAAACAGAGCAAACATCGGTGATTATTAAAACTCTCAAAGCTGAGTATCCCACTAGGCAACAACTAACTCAATTAAGACATGAATATCAAATACTGCAAAATTTAAATATTGCAGGTATTGTTAAACCTTTGGCACTAGAGAATTATCATAATGGTTTAGCATTAATTCTGACAGATTTTGCTGGAGAAACCCTCAATAATTTTATTAATATCCAAAATTTTGATTTAAGTAAATTTTTAAACATTGCTATTCAGTTAGCTACTATTCTTGCCGATTTACATCAAAACAATATTATTCATAAAGATATTAAGCCACAAAATATTCTCATTAATCCGCAAATAGACAAAGTAGAAATTATCGACTTTAGTATCTCATCATATTTATTCAGCGAAACTCAAAATCCCAGCGACACTAACTTTTTAGAAGGTACCCTCGCCTATATGTCTCCAGAACAAACAGGCAGGATGAACCGTGCAATTGATTATCGTACTGACTTTTACTCTTTAGGTGTTACTTTTTATGAAATGTTAACGGGTCAGTTACCTTTTCAAGTAAATGACTCTTTAGAATTAGTTCATTGCCATATTGCCAAAACTCCCGTATCACCTCAAGAGATTCACTCAGCAATTCCTCCAGTAGTTGCGGATATTGTCATGAAATTATTAGCCAAAACTGCTGAGGATAGATATCAAAATGCCTTGGGACTAAAGGCAGATTTAGAAGAATGCTTACGACAATTACAAGCAACAGGAAAAATTTCCCATTTCCAGATTGGTCAGCTTGATTTATCTAGCCAATTTCTGATTCCTCAAAAACTTTATGGGCGCGAAGTAGAAGTTATGATGCTCATCAATGCATTTGAGCGCGTCAGTCTTGGAGCAACGGAGATGATGTTAGTAAGTGGGTACTCTGGTATAGGAAAATCCTGCTTAGTTAATGAAGTTCATAAACCTATAGTTCGTCAACGGGGATATTTTATTTCGGGTAAATTTGACCAATTTAAACGTAATATACCCTACGCTTCTTTGATTCAAGCTTTTCAAGAATTAATTCGGCAGCTATTAACAGAAAGTAGCGAGCAAATTGCCAATTGGCAAGCAAAGCTTTTAGCAGCTTTGGGTAATAATGGTCAAATTATTATTGATGTGATTCCTGATGTTGAAAGAATTATTGGTACACAACCAGAGGTGCCGCAATTAGGCCCTACTGAATCGCAAAACCGATTTAATCGCCTGTTTCAGCAATTTATTCATGTATTTTGTCAACCTGAATATCCATTAGTGGTGTTCTTGGATGATTTACAGTGGGCAGATTCAGCTTCATTAAAGTTAATTCAACTGCTGACGAATAATCCAGATAGTCAATATTTGTTACTGATTGGTGCCTATCGAAATAATGAAGTTAATGAAACTCATCCGTTGATTTTATTTTTAGAAGCAATTCAAAAAGCTGGGGCAGTTATTAACAATATTTTGTTGCAGCCATTAGCGATTTCTCATGTTACCCAATTACTCAGTGATACTTTGCACAATCACTCAGAAAACTTAGCAACATTAGCTGATTTATTGTTTAATAAAACTCAAGGTAATCCTTTTTTCTTAACCCAGCTACTCAAATCACTTTATCAAGAAAATTTATTATCATTTAATTTCACTGCGAGGTCTTGGCAGTGGAATATCCATCTTTTACAGAAGATTGACATCACTGATAATGTGATTGAATTAATGGTCAGCCAAATTCAAAAGCTGTTACCGAATACTCAGAATATTTTAAAATTAGCTGCTTGTATTGGTGATAAATTTTCTTTAGAGGTTTTGGCAACTGTTAATAAACAAAATCAATCAGCAACAGTCACAGATTTATGGGAAGCTCTGCAAGCAGGTTTAATATTACCCTTAAATCATGCCTCTAGAATTCCCCTTCAACTTGAGCAAAAAGAAATAAACAATAGCGAGCCAACAATTACATATAAATTCTTACATGACCGAGTACAGCAAGCAGCCTATTCTCTGATTACTGATGAGCAGAAGAAAGCAACACACTTGAAAATTGGTCAATTACTGCTGCAAAATGCAACCCCAGAAGAACGTAAAGAAAATATATTTGCACTAGTAAATCAACTCAATTATGGTACTGAACTACTGACATCTGATTCAGAAAAATATGAACTAGCTCAACTGAACTTCTTAGCAGGGCAAAAAGCGAAAGCAGCGACAGCGTATGACTCAGCCGTTCGTTATTTCAATGTTGGTTTGAAATTGTTACCAGTTAATAGCTGGTATCAGCAATATGAAATAACCTTAGCGCTGCATCAAGAGACAGCAGAAGCAGTATTTTTGATTGGTGATTTTGAGCAAATGGAGCAACTAATCCAGGTAGTTCTACAACAAGCAAAATCGCAATTACATAAAGTGAAAGTGTATGAATTGCGAATCAAAAGTTGTGAAGTCCAAAGAAAACTTCTGGAAGCGGTAAAGCTAGGTTTAGAAGCTGTAGAAATATTGGGAGTCAAACTCCCTGAATCACCAACCCCTTTCGATGTTCAGCAAGCTATTGCGGAAACAACAGCTAATTTAACCACTCAAGAAATAGAAGATTTAGTTAATCTACCTCTAATGACAGATGCAGAAAAACTAGCAGCATTTCGGCTAATAGTCAGTTTAGTACCTGCGGCTTATCAATCTGCACCGACATTATTTATCTTGATGGCTTGTCAGCAAGTAAATTTATCAATTAAACATGGAATTACTTCTTTTTCTGTGAGCGGATTTGCTGATTATGGAATTCTTTTTAGCGGTATTTTACAAGATATAGAAGCTGCTGATAAATTTGGACAAGTGGCTTTAAATCTATTAGATAAGTTAGATACTCATGAGGTGAGAAGTAAAACCTTATTTAAAGTGGCAACATTTATTTTGCCTTGGAAACATCATGTGAGGGAAACATTACCACTTTTAGAAAATGCTTATCATAGCGGTTTAGAATATGGAGATTTAATCCATGCGGGATATGCAGCTAGTAATAAATGTCAATATGCCTATTGGAGCGGTTATGAGCTAAAAAGCTTAGAACAGGAAATGGCCAGATATAGTCAGGCGATCGCTCAAATTAATCAAGAAACAGCGTTAAATTGGCATCAGATATTTCATCAAGCAGTTTTAAATTTAATTGGAGAGTCTAAAAATCCTTGTCTTTTAGTCGGCACAGCTTATGATGAAGAGGAATTTTTACCAGTTCATATTCAATTCAATGAGCGAACAGTCATTCATTATGTATTCTTGAATAAATTAATCCTGTGCTATCTGTTTGGGGAATTTTCTCAAGCTGTGGCACATGCTAGCCAAGCCCAACAGTATTTAGATGGGGTAATTGGATGGTTAATGGTACCGTTGTTTCATTTTTATGATTCTTTAGCACAACTAGCAATATATTCATCACTACCGCAGCCACAACAACAGGAGCTATTAACTAGAGTAATTAATAATCAACAAAAAATGCAGAAATGGGCGCATTCTGCCCCGATGAATCATTTGCACAAATTTTATTTAGTAGAGGCTGAACGTCATCGTGTTTTAGATGAAAAAATAGAGGCGGTTGAGATGTACGATCGCGCGATCGCACTTGCCAAAGACAACGATTATGTCAACGAAGAAGCACTAGCCTGGGAACTGGCTGCTAAATTTTATCTATCATGGGGTAGGCAAACGATTGCCCGCACGTACATGAGTAATGCTTACCATGCCTATAGCCGTTGGGGAGCGATCGCTAAAATCAAAGATTTGGAAATCCGCTATCCACAATTAATTACAATATCGCCAAATACACAAAATCTGGAAATTCATTATCAAGAACTTAATCAGGCAAATTTCCCGATCATAGGCAGAACTCAAAGTCTCGATTTGATGACTGTGATGAAAGCTTCTCAAGCTCTTTCTTGCGAAATTGTTTTAAGCAAGTTGCTGACTAATTTGATGCGAATTTTAATTGAAAATGCAGGTGCAGAAAAGGGATTTTTAATTCTCGAAAAAGCAGGTAAGTTACAGATAGAAGCTTCAGGCAGTATCGAGCAAGAGGAAATCAGTGTTGAACAATCGCTACCTATAGAAAACAGTCAGCAGCTACCAATATCGATTATTAACTATGTGCAGAGAACTCAGAAAGACGTAGTTTTGAATGATGCCACTAGCGAAGCGGTATTTAATTTCGATAATTATATCCTTAACCAAAAGCCAAAATCTATTTTATGTACGCCAATTGTGAATCAAGGAAAGCTGATTGGCATTCTGTATTTAGAGAATAATTTAACTACTGGAGCCTTTACACCACAGCGCTTGGAAGTGTTACAGCTTTTATCATCGCAAGCAGCAATTTCAATTGAAAATGCGCGTCTTTATCACGATTTAGCAGAATATAATCGTACCCTAGAAGTGAGGGTAGAAGAACGAACTCTAGAATTACAAGGGAAAAATTTACAACTACAACAAGAAATCCGCGATCGCCAACGCGCTGAAGAGGTAGCAGAAACCGCTAACCGCGCCAAAAGTCAGTTCCTTGCTAGCATGAGTCATGAACTGCGTACACCCCTAAATGGGATTTTAGGTTACACACAAATTCTCAATAAAAATCAAACCTTAACTCCTGAACAAAAGAATGGTATCAAAATCATTCATCAATGTGGTGAACATTTACTGACGCTGATTAACGATATTTTAGATTTATCGAAAATTGAAGCCGGAAAATTAGAACTTTATCCTACAGAATTTTCGCTGTCAGAATTTCTAGAAAGTATTGTCCAAATTTGTCGTATCCGTAGCGAACAAAAAGGCATTGCCTTAGTTTTTGATCAACTATCAGTTTTACCCAAAGTTGTGCGAGCCGATGAGAAAAGATTAAGGCAAGTTTTAATTAATTTACTCAGCAATGCTGTCAAATTTACTGAAAAAGGCACTGTCAGATTTCAAGTAGGCTATCATGCAGAAAAATTCCGGTTTCAAGTAGAAGATACCGGTATAGGTATAGCTGAGGAGCAATTAGAAGAAATATTTTTACCTTTTAAGCAGGTAGGAGAAGATAGTCGCAAGACAGAAGGTACAGGTTTAGGTTTAGCAATTAGCCGTCAGTTAGTGGAGATGATGGGTGGTGAACTAAAGGTAACGAGTACTTTAGGTAAAGGTAGTGTTTTCTGGGTAGACTTAGATTTAGCTGAGGTCGCTTATCCGACAAATATTAAGAAAATTGTTGAACGTCACATTACTGGTTTTGTTAGTGATCAAAAGAAAATTTTAGTAGTAGATGATAAATGCTCAAATCGTTCTGTTTTAGTCAATTTACTCCAGCCTTTAGGTTTTGAAGTTTTAGAAGCAACAGATGGCTTAGACTGTCTAAACAAAGTATTAGAATTTCAGCCAGCTTTGATTTTTATGGACTTGGTAATGACTGTAATGGATGGTTTTGAAGCCACCCGTCGCTTGAGAATGTTACCAAACTTTAAAGAAGTAGTAGTAATCGCTATATCAGCAAGTGTGTTCGAGTTTGAACAAAAGCAAAGTCTAGAAGTAGGCTGTAATGATTTTCTGCCTAAACCATTTCGGGTAGCAGAACTGTTAGAAAAGTTAAGGATTCACTTAGGTTTGGAATGGATTTATGAAGATTTAGAAACCGCTCAAACTCAACAAAAAAATGTTAATGTAAAAACAAAAAACCAAAACTTACAACTAATTCCTCCGCCAGCAGAGGAAATTGCAATTTTGCTAGATTTGGCAATGAAGGGGGATTTGAGAAGTATTGCCCAAAGAGCAGCAAAATTAGAGGGGTTAGACGAGCAACTATTACCGTTTACCAATCATTTGCACCAACTGGCTAAAGAGTTTAAAGGAAAACAAATCGTAGATTTTATTAAACAATATTCCCCAGTAATAGGTAGTAAGTAGATTGACGGTTGATGGTTGACTGTTGACTGTTGGCGGTTGACTGTAATGCAGTGGGATTACGGATGTGGAATAACAAAATTGCTGACCTCTGCCTGATTTAAAATGAGGGTTTATGAACGCGGATTTGAATGATCAAGGTGTCATCTTAATTGTTGATGACAACCCAACTAATTTAGAAATGTTATTTGATTTTTTAGCCAATGCAGGATTTACTGTTTTGGTGGCAGAAGATGGTGAGAGTGCGATCGCACGCGCTGAATATGCTCCACCTGACCTGATTCTGTTAGATATACTTATGCCAGGCATGGACGGTTTTGAAACCTGTTGTCATTTAAAAGCCAATCCCTTAACACAGGATATTCCCATCATTTTCATGACTGCACTGACAGAAACCGTAGATAAGGTTAAAGGCTTGAGTTTGGGAGCTGTGGATTATGTTACTAAACCGCTACAGCATGAAGAAGTTTTAGCGCGGATTGAATTGCATCTGCAACTGCGTAACTTAACCAAGACACTGCAAGCGCAAAATCAGCGTTTGGAGAGAGAAATTTCTGAGCGCCAGCAAGCAGAACAAAAAATTCATCAACAAGCGGCTTTGCTCGATATCGCTACAGATGCCATTATTGTCCACGATTGGGACAATTATATTAGCTTTTGGAACCAAGGAGCAGAAAATTTATATGGCTGGTCAGCCACAGAAGTAATTGGCGAAAATATTAATCAGCTGATTTATCAACCGCAAATCTTACCGCAACTAGAAAATATCCGCGACAGCCTAGCAGCAGGTGGCTGCTGGTACGGGGAATTACAGCAAGTTACTAAACAAAATCAAACAATTATTGTTGCTAGTCGTTGGACTTTAATGCGCGATCGCAATGGACAACCGCAATCGATTTTGACAGTTAATACTGATATTACAGAAAAAAAACTACTAGAAAGTCAATTTCTTCGCGCTCAACGTTTAGAGAGTTTGGGTACCCTGGCTGGCGGCATTGCCCATGACCTTAACAATATCCTGACACCTATCTTATCTGCAGCACAACTACTACAGCTAAAACGCTCTCCCAGTGAAGAATGGAGTCAGCAAATGTATAGAACTATTGAAAGCAATTGTAAACGTGGAGCTGCTTTAGTTAAGCAAGTGCTACATTTTGCGCGGGGGGTTGAAGGTAAACGTTCAATTGTAGCCATTAACCATTTGTTCTTAGAAATTGAGCAGATTATTCATAGCACATTTCCCAAATCCATTGAATTTTCTTCAGATATTAACCCCGATTTATGGGCAGTAATTGGAGATGCCACACACTTGCATCAAGTGCTGATGAACCTCACCGTTAATGCTCGTGATGCCATGCCTAATGGTGGGACTCTGACTATTTCTGCTAAAAATTTCTTAGTTGATGAACAATATGCCCGGATGAATCTCGAGGCTAGTATTGGCCCCTATATTGTGATTACTGTTGCGGATACAGGAATTGGCATGTTGCCAGAGATTTTAGATAGAATATTTGAGCCATTTTTCACTACTAAAGAGGTTGGTAAAGGTACAGGTTTAGGTCTTTCAACTGTGAGAGGTATCATCAAAAGTCACGGTGGTTTTATTAACGTCCATAGCGAAATTGGTAAAGGCACAGAATTTAAATTATTCATACCAGCAGTAGAGACTATGGCAACATTGTTAGCCGAAAATGTTGAACTGCCAAATGGTAATAGAGAATTAATTTTAGTAGTAGATGACGAAGATGAAATTCTCGAAACCACCAAGATTTCTTTAGAAACTTATAACTACAGAGTGCTAACTGCCAGCAATGGGATTGAAGCGATCGCACTCTATGCCCGTTACCAAGATAATATTAGTGTGGTTTTGGTAGATATGATGATGCCATTAATGGATGGCGAAACTACCATTCGCACATTGCAAAAAATGAATTCCCAAGTGAAGATTATTGCTGTTAGTGGTTTGGTAGGCAGCAATAAAATTGCCAAAGATGCAACTATCAACAAATTTATTTCTAAGCCCTACACCACTCAAGAATTATTGCAAACTTTGCATGAGGTTCTTTACCAAGGGCTATATTATGCGGACGCACCAACAATACCTAATTTTGGATTTTAGATGGAGACAGATGGGTAGGGGCACGGCAATGCCCATTGGTGTCAACTTAACGCGAAACCCGCTTTGTAGCAAGGTTTTTGCCCTCACCCCCAACCCCTCTCCCACCGGGAGAGGGGAGCAAGAGATTTAATTCCCCTTCTCCTGCGGGAGAAGGGGTTAGGGGATGAGGGCGAAAGTTTTGTACAACGCCCGTCCTATATAGCTTTTAGCTTAAGTTGACACGTATGGGCATTGCCGTGCCCTCTAGAATATATTGATGTGTCGCAAACATTATTTGAATTGGTATTAGATTTTAGATTGGGAATAGATCCGCACTAAAAAGAGTTTAGCAGTGCTAAACCCCTACAGTATAAATGTTTTTACACATAAGGGACTTCCAAGAAATCAATTATTCCATCTTGTGGGGCGGGCATCTTGCCCGCCACATACACTGGGCGGACAAGATGTCCACCCCACAATAAATACTGGGATATTTTATTTGGAAGTCTCTAAAGCAGATGCAAAGCACTCAGCACAGGCTAAACGCCCCGCTACCGCTAACAGCACTCAGCACTTTCTTATACTGCCTCATTTAGCACCAACTCTGGTTGAGGTGCTTCCTCTTCTTCTGGTAAGCCGTAAATTGATCGATACAGCTTCACGTATTGCTTGGCAGATTGATACCAGCTGAAATCCTGAGTCATGCCACGTTTTTGCAATTCCTGCCATTGAGGTTTGAAACGGAAACCTTCCCAAGCGCGGATCATGCAGGTGAACAAATCCAGGGGTTCATAGCGGTCAAAACAATAACCAGTACCTGCGTCGTTCATGGGGTCGAAATGGGATACCGTGTCCACTAATCCCCCTGTACGGCGCACAATGGGCACAGAACCATAACGCAAAGCCATCATTTGGCTGATACCGCAGGGTTCAAAGCGGCTAGGCATTAAAAAGGCATCCGTACCAGCGTAGATGCGGCGAGACAAGGCATCGTTATACAGCAGGTAAGTTGCCATGCGTCCGGGGTAACGGGATGCCAATTGCCACATTTGGGTTTCGTAATAGCGATCGCCTGTTCCCAACAACACGAATTGCGCGTCAGTATATGCTAGGAAGCGATCGAGAATTTGGATGACTAAATCCAAACCTTTTTGCTCTACTAACCTCGTTACCATGCCAATTAAAAAGGCGTTGGAATTAACTTCTAATCCTACTTCTTCTTGCAGCCCAATTTTATTAGCTTTACGTTTATCTAATGTGTCAGTAGTAAAGGTTTGGGCAATATACTTGTCGTTTTCTGGGTTATAAACTTCTGTATCGATGCCGTTAATAATCCCAGATAATTTACCACTAATAAAAGACAGCAAACCTTCGATGGTTTCTCCGTAAGCAGGTGTTTTAATTTGCTCGGCGTATGTGGGAGAAACTGTATTTACCCTGTCGGCAAATTGCACCGCAGCTGCCATTGTATTGTGTCCTTGCATATACCAAGGACACCAAGTAATTTTTTCTAAATACCAACGCCAAGGCCCTTGATAAGCCAAGTTATGAATAGTGAATACACTAGTAATATCTGGATCTTGGTTCATCCACACAGGAATCATGCCAGTATGCCAGTCATGACAGTGGACAATTTCTGGCTTCCAGTAATTCCAGCAAAATTCTGCCGCACCATTGGCAAATAAAGTGAACCGCCAATCTTCATCCTCTCCTGAATAAATGCGGCGAGGTAGGAAAGCAGGATGTCCAAACAAATACAAGGGAACATCAGTACCAGGGAGAATGCTTTCGTAAACAGCAAAGTCCTGAAACATAGCATATCCCCGCCAGATGGGTTCCTTGGGAACCTCCATTTTGTCTGGCAGGAAGCCATAGTAAGGCAGGAATATGCGTACATCATGCCCCATTTGTCTCAAGATTTTGGGCAATGCGCCGACAACATCACCCATTCCACCAACTTTTGCAACAGGTGCTGCCTCTGCTGCAACAAATAGAATCCGCATGGTAATATATGTTTCCCCGATTCTGCCTACACAGTGATCAGTTTTCAGTTACTCAATTAGGGTCTTCCAAGTAAAAAAATATTCCTAACATTATTGTTGACTGTTAACTGTTGACTGTTAACTGTGAACAGTCAACGGTCAACAACGTTAATAGGGAATAATTTATTTTTTGGAGTTTCCTTATCACTGTTTCACTGTTCACTGATTACTTATCTAACCATATCAGGTTGCGGAATAGCTTAAGAACCTCTTTGGATTTCAGTAAAGATGACATCCAAAATTTCTTGTGCGCCTTGTTGACGCAACAGATTTGCTAGTTCTGTACCCAACTGTTCGGCATTTTTAGCTTCGCCAGAGACGGTATCTTTAACCAGCTTTTGTCCATCTACGCTGGCAACAATTCCGGTTAATGTTAATTGGTCACCATTAATTTCAGTGTTAACACCGATGGGTACTTGGCAGCCACCTTCCAAATCGCGTAAGAAAGCACGTTCAGCTAAACAGCGATCGCGTGTTTGGGGATGTTCGATAGCTTTCAGTAAAGATATCAATTCCGTATCATCAGCACGGCATTCAATACCCAATGCACCTTGCCCAACAGCATGAAGCGAAATTTCTTTTGGTAGAATTTGGTGAACGCGATCGCTCATTCCCAATCGCTCTAAACCTGCAACTGCCAAAATCAACGCGTCATACTCACCCGCATCTAATTTAGCCATGCGTGTGTTCAAATTTCCCCGTACATCCTTAAATGTGAAATGGGGGAACTGATTGCGTAACTGTGCCAAGCGCCGCAGAGAAGATGTACCGATGACAGCACCCTCTGGTAAGGTATCAATTGTCTGCCCTTTATACTTTTCGTGCAGTACCAAAGCATCTGCTGGGTTTTCCCGTTCGGTAATTGCTGCTAATGTTAACCCTTCTGGTAAATTAGTAGGCAGATCCTTGAGGGAATGAACCGCAAAGTCAATTTCCTTGTTGAGCATTCCCACTTCTAATTCTTTGGTGAATAAACCTTTATCACCAATCTTGGCTAATGCTACATCCAGGATTTTGTCGCCTTGGGTAGACATGGTATGAACTTCAAAAGCAATCTCAGGATAGCTTTTTTGGAGTTGTTCTTTTACCCAGTGGGTTTGAACCAGAGCAAGTTGACTCTTACGAGAACCAATACGAATTGTGCGTGTAGGACTGGAAACAGCTGAAGTCATAAAACAAAATGTCAAACAAGGCGATAAATTCACTCTCATCTAGACTACCGCAGTGAGTGACTTACCGGATGCTAATTGCTTAATTTCGATTAAGTTTAATTGCGAGTTTCTTTACATTTATTTACCAAGCAAAGCATGAAAAAGGATGAAGTGAAAATGAGTATCAAGTAGGGTGTGTTACGGCTATGAAAGGATATCGGACACAGAGACAATGATATTTAGCCGTAACGCACCGTCGCGTGGATGGTGCGTTAGGCGCTAGGATATTTCTTGCGTGACAAATCATATTGAAAACAAGCGCCTAACACACCCTACAGTCATCTTAATTAATTTCCCCCTTCCCCCTTCACCCTTCACCCTTCAGTATTAACGATCTAAATTAAGATATTCCTGTAATTGTTGAGTACGTTGCAGTGTAGTCTGTTCTAAGCAACCAAAATAAATAGTAGGTGCAATAGTTCCGCCTTCATATTGACTTCTTTCAAACTCACAACTAGCATCACGAAATTTAATCCATGCTTGCTGTGCGGTGATTAATTTCCTCTTGCTGGAACTAGATAAAGTTGGCACAAGTTTTTGATAAACCTGATTCAATTTTTTATCAGCATTCTGATAGGATATCTGCGCGCATTGATTAATTTCTGCCTGGGTTTGAGCATTATTACAGTTGAGCTTTTGCGCTAATTGTATCTTTGAAGTTTCCGGTGTTGTGCTTGCCATTGCTAAACTGCCAATAGACAAGCTGCTGAGGGTAATAATACTGAAAAAGTATGGTAAAAAACGATTCATAATATTTTGAAAGTTACGTGTATGCATCAAAATAGCATAAAATTGAGATAAGCTCTAATAGAAGACTGCGGCTGGAGATTAACTGATGAAAACAATTGATATTACCCAAGCCCTGACGGAAATGTCAGATTTAATTGCAAAAGCAGTCGATGGTGAAGAAATTATTATTACCAAAAACAACCAACCAATAGTCAAATTGGTTTCCTTACAACCTCTCCCTCAACGTCCTCCACTTTTTGGCAGCGATCAGGGCTTAATTTCCATTACTGATGATTTTGATGAACCTTTAGAAGAATTTTTTAATGTGTTGCAATTAAAATAATGTTGGCGATACAGAAAATTATTTATAGGGGCAAAACAGGTTGTGTAGACAATATAATTCAATTGCCACCCGATACAATAGCATTGTGAGTTGACGCGATGTCTATGACAAGCCGATGCAGCATCTACGCATAATCATGAGGAAATATTATGAATCTTGAACAAGCTGTGTTATACAAATTGCGGCAGCTACCTATAGAAAAGCAACAAGAATTATTGGATTTTGCAGAATTTCTGTACCAAAAAACTACTAAAAAACCTGCTTTACTTAGTGTTAGAGGGTTATGTAGTGATTTAAAGGTAGATATTACAGAAGAAGATATTGCTCTTGCACGCCAAGAAATGTGGGGTAATTTTTCGTGACTCGTGATTTGCAAATTCAGGCTTTAACCACAATTCAGACTATTTGGTAGTAAGTAGGTGCGATGTCTACGACAAGCCGCTCCGCGTCTACGCATTCTCCCCCAGACAGTGAAATTGTGAGTTGGTGCGATCGCATTCTCCCCCAGACAGCAAAATTGTGAATTGGTGCGATCGCATTCTCACCCAGACAGCAAAATTGTGAATCGCTGCGATCGCATTCTCACTTCATAGCAAAATTGTGAATTGGTGCGATCGCACTCTCACCCAGACAGCAAAATTGTGAGTTGGTGCGATCGCACTCTCTCTCAAACAGCAAAATTGTGAGTTGGTGCGATCGCATTCTCACTTCATAGCGAAATTGTGAATCGCTGCGATCGCATTCTCACCCAGACAGCAAAATTGTGAATCGCTGCGATCGCATTCTCCCCCAAACAGCAAAATTGTGAATTGGTGCGATCGCACTCTCACCCAGACACCGAAATTATGAATTGGTGCGATCGCATTTTCACCCAGACAGCGAAATTATGAATTGGTGCGATCGCATTCTCACCCAGACAGCAAAATTGTGAGTTGGTGCGATCGCACTCTCACCCAGACAGCAAAATTGTGAGTTGGTGCGATCGCCTTCAAAATCGTTTTGATCATCGTCAAAATCATTTTAATCGTCGTCAAAATCGTTTTGATCATCGTCAAAATCATTTTAATCGTCGTCAAAATCGTTTTAATCGTCGTCAAAATCGTTTTAATCGTCGTCAAATCGTTTTATCATCATCAAAATCGTTTTAATCGTCGTCAAAATCGTTTTGATCATCGTCAAAATCGTTTTGATTGCAATCTGAGTCGATCTGATCGCATTTTCACTCAAACAGTGACATTGTGAATTGGTGCGATCGCTTAACGCAGGGATACGGGAAAGTAGAGAAATAATACCAATTTGAAAAAAGAATGCGCTAGATGGTAGGGGCAAGGCACTGCCTTGCCCTCTAGAATATATTGATGTCTCGCAAACATTATTTGAATTGATATAACAAATTACTAATGACAAATAACTATCGACCGCAAGCAAAGCCAGAGAAACGAAATCATTGGGGTAGTCGCTTTTTAACCTCAGTAATTAAGAGTGCTAAACCCAAAAAATCTTCGCCGGGACAGATGAGTTTACCTTGGGACAATCAAAAAGTAACGGAATCTACGGAGGTGCATGAAGTAGCAGGAGGATTTATGAAATGCTGATGGTTACGTGGAAAATGAGGCGGAAACAAATATTCACAAACTTCTGAAAGCCTTAAATGTTACACTTTACAAGTCGCAGCGCGAGAGAAGAAGAACCCTGTAGCGCGAGAGAAGAACACCTCCGACGGCCCCGTAACCCGTACATACCCCGCTACAGCTTCCCTCCACGGTAGGCTTCCCGTACCATACGTAGGGTCATCTTTAACAAGCTTCAGCAGTTCGTCATACCTCAAAAAGTCGCCTCCTCTGCCGCCCGTTTCTGAGTCCCTAGTTTTTTTGTCATCATACCATCCTACTGCCGTGGCAAACCGATAATAATTTTCCACATCTTTGTCATTCCACTCTTCTGGCTTTATACCCAGCCGATTCCCCGTGCTTATCCATATTTCCTTCTGCACACTAAAGCCAAAACGTTTATCTGAATTAACCCAAAGCTGGTCTATTTTTTTCAGGTCTGGACAAGAAAAATTATTAATAGAGTCGAGATCTAAATACTCTTCTTTTTCTCTTTTAGCAATATTGAGCATGAGTTGATCTGTTTGCAGATCAGCTGCTTGCCAATTTTTAGCCTTCAAAGAATACTCAAGTTGAGCATATAAATGTTGGGTAAGAGATTTTTCTACCCGTTCTCTCAAAGGGGTGTTGGTTGAGAGTAAATTCAGTAAATTGCGATGAACAGTTTCAATATCTTTGGCTGCGAGTAATTGATTAGTTTTTGTAAAAGGATTAGTTTGATCTGGGTTTTTATTAAGGATTTTAAATGCTAATTTATAAGATTCTATAGCTTGGTTTTTTTCTTTTTTATGTACTAGAAAACTACCTTTAACCTTATTAGCCAAAACTTGAATTTGTAATCCTTCACTAGAATTAATACTTTTATCTGCTTGTACTAAAAAAATATTGCTTTCTTTAATTTCTTTTTCTGCTTCATCCCACTTTTTTAAATGCTGATATGCTTGTGAACTAGAAGCAAGTAGTAGAGCTTGCTTAAGGTTATAGTCTTTAACGTTGAATGATAAACCTGCTAATCTTAATGCTTCGTCTGATTCATCTGTCAGATTTTCATTACGTAACTCTCCAGCCAATTCAGATAGTTTTTGTACATTTTCAACATCTTTCTTTGCTAAAACCAGTTGACTTTGTGCTTCTAATAGTTTCCTTCCTTCCCTTGCTGCAAATACTCCTAAAATTATCGCAATAAACACCGCCAAAAATAAAACAGCAGTTCCATTACGAATCTTCTGTTGAGCTTTTTGATTAGCTACACTTAGTAATTGATTTCTTTTCTCTGTTGCTTCTTTATCCTGTCTTTCTCTTTCCAAAGCAGCTTTTTGTTCCTTAACTGCAATCTTTTCTTGAATTTCTTGCTCTTTACTCGCTGCTAAAAACTGCTTATCTTGATAACTTAAACTCTTATCTTTTACCCATACTTCAGCTTCTTCTAAAGCCTTTCCCCTCAATAATCTAGATGTATCCTTTCCCCCAGAAGCCACCCAAAAGCGGAAATTCTCTGAATATGGACGCAGATTTTTTAATTGATTATCTATCCAATTTTGATTAAAAACTTCGTTGTATATGGGATTATAAACTCTTAAATTATTTTGCTGCCTAAAAACCAATCCTGAAAGCTGTAACTCACTTTGCTCTAAAGTATCATTGGCTATAATTTCAGAGGAGATTTGAAAATTCCTCTTGTCGGTATCAAAAGTTTCAGATCCCTCTAAATCTCCCTTAAAAAGGGAGACTTTGATTTCAGTTCCCCCCTTTTTAAGGGGGGTTAGGGGGGATCTTGAATGTTCATCCCTCAATCTAATTTGCCGATACAGTTCTAGCAAATATCCAGCACGTTGTTCATCCCGCAAAATTCGAGCTTGAATTGTGCGTAAATGCTCAGGCTCATCTTGCGATTCCCAATTTGCAATAATCCGCGACTTTACTACCTGCTCAACATTGCGAGGATTGTCTTGCAAAGATTCTTCTATCATCAACTGACAAAGTTTTTGCGTCAGAAATGGTTGTCCTCCTGTCCAAGATAAAATTTCCTCCATGACTGCTTGAGGATGAGAAAATCTCCCTGACATCCCCCTAGCTAACGGCTCAACTTCATGCAATTGAAAACCAGTCAAAGAGATAGCTTGACCAATATTAAACGGAGTGCGTTGTTTATCCTCAATCAAATTACTAGGTGATGCGACTCCCAACAGACAAAAAGTCAGGCGATTATATTCAGGATTATCAACCCGCTTGTTATAACAGGCGCGAATCAGTGCAAAAAAATCATCTGTCGGAAACTTCAGGCTGAGTACACTATCAATTTCATCAATAAAAATAACAATATTTTCTTTAACTTCAAGCAGCAATATTTCTTCTAAAAACTTGCGAAATCTCGTTACCAGCGAATTTAACTGATTAGCTTCCCACCAATCACCAAAATCTACATCTAAGTCAAAAGTTTCAATTAAATTATCAATTAAATCTGCATACCATTGTTCCGGCGGTACATTTTGAATCCCCCCAGCCGAAAGGTCAATTGCTGCACATTGTACGCCTTCTTCTCTGAGTCTTTGCATGGTTCGCACCCGCAAGCTAGACTTTCCGCTTTGTCGGGAGTTCAATACATAACAAAACTTTCCCGCTTTTAATCCCGCATACAAATCACTGTCAGCTTGGCGTGTAACATAGGTGCTGGCATTTTCCGGTAAACTTCCAGAAAATATATATTGGTCATTTGTCATTTGTCATTTGTCATTTGTTATTGGTCATTGGTCATTGCTCATTGGTTATTTGTCATTGGTCATTGCTCATTGGTTATTTGTCATTTGTCATTGGTCATTTGGTATCGGAGAGCATCCCATTTTTTTGACTGTCATTGCGAACGTAACGAAGTGGAGTGAAGCAATCGCAAAGTCTAGCTGCTGCGATTGCTTCGTCGTTCCTCCTCGCAATGACAAGAGCTGTCTTTACACATTTGGAATACTCCCGATATTACCCTAAACGCACTGCGAAATACTGACGATATAATTCATAACTGGGAACACAATCATTACCTGAAAGTTTTACCAATCCTAAACTATGTAACTTGAATGCTACCTCAGTATCTAACCTAACGGGTGCATTCGCCATTACTACTTGTTTATACCCTAACTCAAGCAGAGAATTATGTTGTAAATGCCATAATTGCTGTCGCAAATGGTCGCTAAAAATTCCCTGTTCTGTTGGCGCAAGTTGCAAAAGTTCTTTTATAGTAGCTTGGGGATTTTGCAGGTAAGCGACTGCTTGCTGGATTAAATCAGGGTGTCCTCCTACTAACTTCATCAACTCACTTAAGGCTTGCGTACCTAACTTATCTGCTAATTCATATTGCTGGGTAAGAAATTCTACTTGTTGGAGATTAAATTCCGATAACTCAATTGGTAATCCCACATTAAATGGAGAATGATTAGTATCTAAAGTAGGATATGATTCTGTGGAATGAACTACAACTAATCGCAGTTTCTTCCAGAGATTACCAATTTTATCTCCTTGTTTAGCTGCTTCATACCATCCCCGCAGTAATAAACAAAATGAAGGGAAAATATCTGGATATCCAAACAGGCGCTCAAAATTATCGATAGCTAATACTAAAGGACTATCGCTAGCAGCTAATAAATATTTTTGAAAATATCGAGTACAGTTTTTATTTAATCCAAAAACATCTTGCCAATATTTATCTAATTGCGGTTCTAATTCCAGGCTATCAGCAACATCAACACATAACCATTGTAAAAATGTCTTTGCGTCAGATAGAATCTCACTATCAGCCAGTTTTAAATCTAATTTTGCTGTTCGATAACCTTCCTGTCTACTATGATTAAGGACTTTCTCTAACAGCAATGTTTTGCCCATTCTCTGCGGTGACCTAATGCGAATTAACGCCCCAGGTTGCAAAATTGCTTCATAACATTTCGCCTCAATTGGCGGTCTTTCTATATATATTGTCGTTGTCTCTGCTGCAGAATTTAATGATGCTGTATCTGATTTGGTAATTAATTTAGGTGTGAGATTTTCTGCTATGCCAGCTACACGAATCAAGCTACAACCTAACTTATAAGCAAACTCATAACCTTTATCTGCACCCAGCGCATCATAAAAACCCACTGCAAATTCAATAGCTGCTTTATCGCCAATTCTCTGACTCATACCGACAACATAATTAATATGTCTTGCTATTTCCCCAGCTTGATATTGAGAAAAACATGCATTGAGTACAACACATTCTACTTGGTCAGCAAATAGTTGAAATAACCCAGCTAAAGCTTCTGCATCAACTAATTTAATTTGACCAGATTCATCTTCAAATACTAAACCTTCTTCTCCTGTTCCATGCCCAGAAAAGTGAATAATCTGCGGTTCGTATTCTAAAATAGCTCTGTGTATATCTCTGTAACGTACTGCTTCTGCTGTAGCTATGGAATATTGGTCACGATTCTTTGACCTTTTCAATCCTTCCTTAATTTCGCGCATCTCTTCACCCAAACGCAGTGGATGGGTATTTTTGGGATTTGCGGATAAAAGCAGGATTTTCAGAGTTTGATTATAATCACTCATTATGCAATTTGCACCGGATAAGCCTAAAAACTAGGCTAAACTGGCAGATATATACATTTTGAGTATGCGGTTTTTCGGAATCTATTACAAGAAGGGGAAAGGGTGAAGGGTGAAAGGTGAAGGGTTGTTTGAAAAGTAATTGGTTATGATTTTCACCACTTGTTGATCCCCCCAACCCCCCTTGAAAAGGGGGGCAAAACCTCTGAAAGTCCACGCCACTTGCTACAAGTCGGGGAACCCGCCCAACGCAGTGGCTCCCCTTTTTAAGGGGGATTTAGGGGGATCTAAAACGTTTTGCTCAAACATCAAATATAAATTCAATCCCTTTCCCCTTTTCCCCTTTCCCCTTTCCCCAATTATTTAAATCGGCAACCTGTCGTCAGGAGGAAGAGAGAATTTTCTAGGTATGTTATGAATAATTTTGATATTTTAATGAGATTAGTTATTAAGTTTTTATTTATATGAAGCGTTCCGCCTGTCTTATTTTTAATCCTGTTGCTGGTCAGGGAGACTCAGAACAAGAACTCAATCAAATTCGTGCATTATTAGAACCAGAAATAGACTTAGATGTTTACTTTACTACCGAAGAAATTGGTGCTGACAAACTGGCACAGGAAGCAGTTCAGCGTGGTGTAGATGAAATTATTGCTTCGGGGGGTGATGGGACTCTCTCGGCGGCGGCTGCTGCTGTAGTTAATACGGGGATTCCTTTAGGGATTATTTCACGAGGTACGGCGAACGCCTTTGCCACAGCTTTAGGCATTGCTGACACCATTGAAGCTGCTTGTGAGACTATCTTGCAAGGTGCAACGCGCAATGTAGATATAGCCTACTGCAACGATTTGCCAATGGTGTTGCTGGTAGGCGTGGGTTTTGAAGCGGAAACCGTAGAAAAGGCAGATAGAGAAGCCAAAAATCGCTTTGGGATTATGGCCTATGTTCTCGCCGGACTTCAGCAATTGCGGGAGTTAGAAAGCTTTGATGTGGAAATTGAGACAGAAGACAAAATCATCAAAACTAGTGCTGCGGCTGTCACTGTAGCCAATGCTGCACCGCCGACTTCCGTATTAGCGCAAGGGCCAGCTGGGATTATTTATGATGATGGATTACTGGATTTAACGATTGTAGCCCCCGTGAATAAAGCAGGTGCGATCGCAGCTACATATCACCTCTTTCAAACTGCTTCAGCAGGTCATCCAGTGGAACGTGATGATATTGGCTACCTCCGCGCCAAACAATTTAAAATCACCACAGAACCACCACAAAAAGTAGTCTTAGATGGCGAAATCATCGGCACAACCCCCATTGAAGTCAAATGCGTCCCCGGCGGTTTGACGCTTTTTATCCCCCAGGAAGAAGAAGAAGTACCAGTTGAGAAGTTAGATGGACTACCCAATTTGGTAATTGAGATGAAGGAATCGGGGGAATAGGGATAAACAATTCAAAATTCAAAATTCAAAATTCAAAATTAAGAACTGTATTTGACCTTTGACTTTTGCCCAATGCCCCACGCCCCATGCCCCATGCCCACTTGAGGAGTAAATTCTATTGAAACTAGTTTCTGATCCGGCGATCGCAAAAAAAATTAGTAAGATGCAGCAACGGGTAAAATGGCAAGACCCGTTAATTTTGGAACGCGGGATTGACCAAACTCGCTTGGTTCTGGATGATGGTCACGCGGATGATGGGGAGTTTTCGTTTTTGGTTGTGGGTGATAGTGGTTCCGGGACACATAAGGGACATGATCCGCAAAGACGGGTAGCGGAATTGATGTTACCCCACCATGATGAATGTCGTTTCATGTTGCATACTGGCGATGTGATTTATTTGGTGGGGTCGAGGGAGTACTATCAACAAAACTTTATCCAGCCTTACCAGGAGTTTCTGGTGGGGGGAGAACAGCCGAAAAAGATTCCCTATGACAAAATGGTTTTTCAGTTGCCGATTTTACCTGTACCGGGAAATCATGATTACTATAATCTGCCAATTTTATTTGGTATAGCTTCGGTGACTACATTACCTATTCGGCGGTTGTTAAAATCGCGGCTGGATTTAGATGTGGGTTTGTATGGTTCAGGGACGGGTGAAGCTTATGCCAGAGCATTTTTAGATTATCTCTGCGGTATCCAATCTCCGGTAGATTTAGCTAATCATTTAGATAAATATTACACTGCAAATACAGATAGCGGTCGCTGTCTCTCTTACCAGCCGGGAAGCTTTACTCGCTTGCCAAACCGCTATTATACGTTTCGCTATGGTGGTATAGATTTCTTCGCACTGGATTCTAATACATTTAACGATCCGCCACCACTGCCTAACACTCAAGAAGGCAATAGCGATCGCAGAATTTTAGAGAAACGCCGCGCTAGTTTAGAACAAGAAAAGCAGCAAATTACAGCCACCTCAGCGTTGCTAAGTCCCAGCAATCCTAAGGATGCGGAACAATTAGACGATTTACAAGTTAAACTTACCCAAATTGAAGAAATTATTGTTGATATAGAAAAGCAACTCGACAGTAACAAAATAGTACTAACTGATATCGAACAGCTAGATTGGCTAAGGCAAAAGCTAATTGAATCTTGGCACAATAAAGAAGTGCGCGGCAGGATAATTTATTTTCACCATCCCCCCTACGTGACTGAAGCGACAAAATGGGAACAAGCGCAAACTCTAGCAGTGCGTACTCGGTTGCGTGGAGTGTTAGATGCAGTAGCAGAAAAATTAGGTTCTCTAACTGAGGGCCGTCCTTTAGTAGATTTAGTTATTAACGGTCACGCCCATTGTCTAGAATATCTGCAAACCGCAGACACCGGACACGCTGATTCCCATATTCCTTGGATTGTTTGCGGTGGTAGCGGTTTTAGTTTGCGTCGCCAACGGGAAGAAGGGCCAGAGTTACAGGAAATGATGGCGGATGGCGAGAAATTAGTAGCGCGATCGCAGCTGTTCATCGGACGCAGCGGCCAGGGTTTCAACAAACACAGACCTTACTCTTGTTTGCGAATTGATGTTAAAGGCGAAGGCCAGCCTAAATTTATTGTCCGTCCCTTAGTGGCTGAATGGTATCAGCGACAATGGTGCGATCGCGAAATTGAACCCTTTGAGATTTAGCGCTTGGATAAGATGGCTAAAGCTGCATCCGCGATTAATTTATTAGTCTTGGTTGTGAAATGTACTTGATCCCAAAATACATACTCATCTGGATTGCTAGATTCTACCAGGGAGCTAGCTTGAGTTGTGTTTGTGAAGCCAAATTTTTGCGGATGTGCGATCGCGTCATCCACAACAGACTTGACATCGAACAACATTAAATTAATTTTGTCTTCAAAAGTATAGGCAATTTCTTGCAAAGATGCGTTATGTTTTTCTACTAATTGAGTCACTAAATGGGAATTTGTAATCTGATTTACTTCTGGTGCTAGAGGTGTTTTTCCAATATCAATAACATTAACTAATAAAATATTTCTGGCACCTGATGCAGTTAAATTTTGTATGGCTGTAGAAATATTGGCGATAGTAGTAATAGTGTCACTATATTTAGGAATACCATTGACAAATGGCGCATAATCCGCAGCCCCAGCCCAGATAATATATAGTGCATTTGGCTGAATATGCGGCTTGCGGCTGGTATATGAATCTATTTGTTGTTGCAATCCTGGTAAATTTGGTAAATCAGGAATTACAGCCGGAAATAAATTTTCTGTACCTGTGGTTGCGCCTCCAACTGCAAAATTGATCCCGTGATTACTGGCGCTATTTTCTGTACTTGGTTGTATGCTTAATTTTAAACTGTCTGCGAGATAGTCAATCCACAGCAGACCATTAGAAAATCGCCCATGATAGTTGGGCGGTGCAGCTAGAATACCACCAGTAGTATTGAAAGCATTGCCAATATCGGAATAACTATCACCAAAAACATAAAGATTGCTGAAGTGTTTTAGCTCTGATTTGTGGAATTGCTGTGTCATATCTATGCAATACTTCCTGATAATTAACAAACTGAATCATAATTTCGCTACAGGTATAGCATAGAAATTTTAAAAATAGGTTTATTGGCGGGGAATGCTGATTTTTGGCTATTAATGGGGCTTAGAGACAATGAAATTTAGCCGCAGGGCACCATCCATGCAGAGGTGCTTAAGCAAAAGTTGCTGCCCAGATCCCCGACTTTTTGAAAAAGTCGGGGATCTAAATCTCGCTAAAGTAAGTGACATTCCATCCTACGGTTATTTTATGTTTACTTTATAAATAACTCTTAAACTTATTGAGTGATTGGCAGACTAATTTATATTTTTACTGGCTATAGTTATTTAACTCTCTTCCACGGGAAATCTAGATATATAAAAATCATGATATCAGCAGGGAAAATATTGTGTCGCCATTGTTCGGGATACTAGGGTATGAAATCACAGAAGTTGTTCATGAGGGGATAGACACCATACTTTACAGGGGAACCTCCCAGACGAAGCAACAACCAGTAATTCTCAAAGTACTGAAAGCTGACAACCCTAGCCTAGAACAGATTTTTCGACTCAAACAAGAATATAAAATTCGCGAAAATTTAAATTTAGCAGGTGTGGTTAAAGTTTATGGCATCGAAAACTATGAACATCGTTTAGTTCTGGTTTGCGAAGACTTTGGCGGTATTAGTCTCAAACAATGGCTTTCCACAGAAAAACCTTCTCTTCTCTGTTTCCTGAACATCGCAGTTGCATTAGCCACAACATTAGATTCTCTACATCAACAACACATTGTCCACAAAGATATTAAGCCAGCTAACATCATCATCAATCCTCAATCCCAGCAGGTGAAACTCACCGACTTCGGTATCGCTTCCCGGTTGGATCAGGAAACTCCCCAAATTAGCAATCCCAACCATATGGAAGGGACTCTAGCATATATGTCGCCAGAACAAACAGGACGCATGAATCGTTCTGTCGATTACCGTAGTGATTTTTACTCATTGGGAGTGACATTTTACGAAATACTCACAGCACAACAACCCTTTCAAAGTAATGACCCCTTAGAGTTAATTCACTATCATATTGCCAAACAAGCACCAAAATTAGAAGGTAGAAGAGAAGAAATACCACAAGCTATCTCTGAGATTGTCGCCAAACTGATGGCGAAGAATGCTGAAGATCGCTATCAAACTGCGGCTGGGCTATTGGCAGATTTAGAATTATGTTTAGCACAACTAAAAACTCAGGGGACAATATCAAAATTTACCCCTGGAGAACGCGATCGCACAGCAAATCTGCTTATTCCCCAAAAACTCTACGGACGGGAACAAGAAGTATCTATGCTACTATCTGCGTTTGAGCGGGTAGCAGCATTACAATCGCAAATTGAGTTAGTGTTGGTATCTGGTTACTCGGGGATTGGTAAATCATCCTTAGTCAACGAAGTTCACAAGCCGATTGTTCGCCAACGGGGTTATTTTATCCGTGGTAAGTTCGATCAGTTTCAGCGTAATATTCCTTATGCTTCGTTAATTCAGGCGTTACAAAGTCTGATCCAACAGTTACTGACAGAAACCAATGCTCAATTAGAACTGTGGAAACAGAAATTGCTGTCAGCTTTGAATGGTAACGGACAAGTAATTATTGATGTCATTCCTGAAGTTGAACGGATTATTGGCAAACAGCCTTTAGTACCGCAGTTAGGTTTAAAAGAAGCGCAAAACCGATTCAATCAGGTATTTCAAGATTTTATTCAAGTTTTTACCCAAAAAGAACATCCTCTAGTCATCTTTTTGGATGATTTGCAGTGGGCTGATTCTGCTTCCCTTGATTTCATTCAAGTGTTAATGACTAACTCAGATACTCAATATCTGTTACTAATTGGAGCATATCGAGATAATGAAGTAACTGCTAGTCACCCTTTAAATAAAACCTTAGAAGAGATTTCTCAAGCCGGAACCATCATCAATAATATTGTGCTGTATCCCTTGGGGTTGAACCATGTACAGCAAATTTTATCAGATACTTTAAATGATGAGAAAAATAGCTCATCTTTAGCAGAATTACTCTTCAACAAAACCCAAGGTAATCCCTTCTTCTTCACTCAACTCTTAAAAACCTTACACCACGATCAACTACTCAAGTTTGATTTTACTCAAAATTGTTGGCAATGGGATTTACAACAAATTCAAGCTACAGGAATTGCAGATAAAAGTGTTGTAGAGTTGCTAGCGGGTAATATTGCCAAGTTATCAGCCGCTACCCAAAATACTCTGAAATTAGCCGCTTGTATTGGTGCGCGGTTCAGTTTAAATATTTTAGCCACAGTCAGCGAACAGCGATCGCTCCTGGTGGCTGCTGCTTTAGAACCTGCTTTACAGGCGGGATTAATTTTGCCTTTGAGTAATGAATACAGCATCCCCCTACTATTTGCCGATGAAGAGTTGGAGATGATGGGGTTTGATAATTCGCAAATTACCTACCGTTTTTTGCACGATCGCGTACAACAAGCAGCATATTCACTAATTTTAGCATCGCAGAAGCAAGCAACTCACTTTAAAATTGGTCAATTACTGCTGCAAAGTAAATCAAAAGCCGAAATTGAGTCTCAGATTTTTGATATTGTCAATCAATTTAATTACGCCATAGAACTTTTTACTACACAGTCAAAAAAAGATGAATTGGCTCAATTGAATTTAACTGCTGGACATAAAGCCAAAGCCGCCGCCGCCCATGAACCTGCGGTAATTTATTTGCGAATCGCTAGAGGATTGTTAGCTGAAGATTGTTGGCAATCTCAATATAATTTGGCTTTGGATACCTATGTTGAAGGTGCAGAAGCAGAGTATTTAATCACTAACTTTGATGTAGCACAAAAACTATCAGATATTGTAATTCAACAAGCAGCTAATTTACTCGATTTAGTCAAAGTTTATGAACTCATAATAGACATGAATATTGCCCAATCCCAACAATTTCAAGGCGTAAAAGTGGGGATACAGGCAGTAGAAATGCTAGGAATTACTTTAGTTAAATATACAGGCGATCGCCACAGTTTACCGCAACTCCCATTGCTGTCAGATTTAGCAACTTTCCCAGAAATGACAGATCCATGTCATTTAGCAAGTATTCGCATTCTCAGCAAAATTTCTGCGGCTGCTTATCAATCTGCACCAGATATTTATCCCCAAATAGTCTTAACAATGGTGAATCTATGCTTAGAACATGGGCATTCACCATTGGCATCTTATGTTTATGGTGCGTATACTGCATTTTTGCAATCGATTATTGGCGATCCGGCTGCTGCTTATCACTCAGGACAAATTGCTTTTAGTTTATTAGCACAATATCCTGCCAAAGAATTAGAAGTTAAAGTTTATATGGTAGTTAGTACCTATGCTTTACCTGGTAAGGAACATATCAAATCTACATTTAATCCCTTAATTAAAGGTATTAATAGCGGCTTAGAAGTTGGCAATATTGCTCATGCTGGTTTAACTGTGATTGCTTATTGTACGCAACTATTTCTCTCAGGAGAAAACTTAGAATTAGTTAACCAGCGCCAAAATGAATATATTGAGCTACTGCGAAAACTCAAGCAGCAGCCTTATATGAGATATGCCAGGATTTGGGGACAATTAGTTGTCAATCTTCAGGGTGTAGTTGAGAAACCAGCCAATTTAAACGGAGAGATTTTTACTGAGGAAAATATTGTTCCTTGGTTTGAGCAACCTAAGTACTATCAAGGACTTTTTGCAGCTTATATTGCGAAGGTAATAATTTTGTATATCTTTGCAGAATATGAACAAGCTATTCATTATAGTCAAAAAGCTGCTCCTTATCAAAGAGCGACTTTAGGAATTATGTTGGCTTCTGTTTACTACTTCTACTATTCTTTGGCGCTATTAGCTAACTATAACAATATGGAAGTAGACCAACAACAAAAAACCTTAGAACAAGTAGAAATTAATCAACAAAAGCTCAAGCATTGGGCAGAATATGCACCATGTAACTTTCAACATAAATATGATTTAGTAGCAGCAGAAATCGCACGAGTTCAAGGAAAAGTTTTAGCAGCCATGAACTTGTATGATCTGGCTATTAGTGGCGCTGCTGAAAATAGCTACATTCAAGAAGAGTCTTTAGCAAATGAACGTGCTGCATTGTTTTACTTGGATTTAGGTAAAACTAAAATTGCCAAAACTTTTATGACAGAGGCTTATTATGGTTACATTCAATGGGGAGCGATCGCTAAGGTAACAGACTTAGAAAAACGCTATGCTGATTTGATTCCTAGAACTCAAGTTAGATCTAAAAGTCATCAAGGAATCATTGATGATTGCTTAACATCAATCACAACTCACCAGAACATAGCTAGAACTACAAATCATCTTCACAGCACTAACAATATCCTAGACTGGGCAACGGTGATGAAAGCAGCAGAAGCCATTTCCAGTGAAATTATTCTTGATCATCTCCTGAAAAAGCTGCTGCACATCTTATTAGAAAATGTTGCATCTCAAAAGGGTTGTTTAATTTTAGAACAAGAGGGTCAGCTACTGATCAAAGCTATTGATAAAGAACAAAACGATTCTGAAATTATTATGCAATCTACGCCTGTAGAAAACAGTGCAGATATCCCTTCTTCCTTAATTAATTATGTTGCTAGAACCCAGCAAACTTTAATTTTAGGTAATGCTAGCCAAGCGAGTATTGCTAGCACCGATCCTTACATCCTTCAGCATCAACCAAAATCGGTGCTATGTACGCCAATTTTGTATCAAGGTAAATTGATTGGCATAATTTACCTAGAGAATAACTTAACTACCGATGCCTTTACTAGCGATCGCTTAGAAATTCTCAAGCTGTTGTCAACCCAAGCTGCGATCGCAATTGAAAACGCTAGCCTTTACGCGCGCGAGCAAGAAAAATCCCAACAACTACAACAATCCCTCGAAAAACTCCAGCGTACTCAAGCGCAACTCGTACAAACTGAAAAAATCTCTTCTTTAGGACAATTAGTAGCTGGTGTTGCTCACGAAGTCAACAATCCTGTGGGCTTCATCAGTGGTAGTCTCTCCTATGCTGAACAGTATATTGCAGATTTGATTGCTCACTTAAATTTATACCAGCAGCACTACCCAAATCCGCCGAGTGTGATTCAAGAACACGGAACAAACATTGAGATAGATTATTTACTAGAAGATTTGCCAAAGATGATTGGTTCCATGCAGCTAGGAAGCGATCGCATCAAAGATATTATGCAATCTTTGCGGAATTATTCTCGCAATGATAATGGACAAAGAAAGCTGAGTGATATCCACAAAGGTATAGACACCACATTAATGATTCTGCAACATCGGCTGAAAGCAAAAGCTAATCGTCCCGCAATTCAGGTGGTGAAAAACTATGGTGATTTACCAAAAGTTCCCTGTTATCAGGGACAACTCAATCAAGTATTTATGAATTTATTGGCAAATGCCATTGATGCTTTAGAAGAAGCTAATGAAGGTAAAAATTATCAAGATTTAGAGCAACAACCCAACATGATTCATCTTCAAACAACAGTAGAAAATGAATATGCAGTAATTAGGATTGCAGATAACGGATTGGGGATGTCACAAGAAGTACAGCAGCTACTTTTTAACCCTTTCTTTACTACTAAGCCTGAAGGTAAAGGTACAGGGTTAGGATTATCTATCAGTCAGCAAATTATTACCGAAAAACATGGTGGAACTCTTGAGTGTAATTCTTCTCCCAGTCAAGGTACAGAATTTGTGATTCATCTCCCATTAAATTAAGACAATTTTAGATTTTGAATTTTGAATTTATAAGTGCTTACGCAAAATTATTTATGTCATTACGTTGGCCCTTGGCGTTCCCGAAGGCTTTACGCTCCACTCGCAATGACAAATATATATTTAATTTTGCATGAATACTTATTAGGAAATACAGTTCATACCAAATCAAATAATGTTTGCAACACATCAATATATTCTAGAGGGCAAGGCAGTGCCTTGCCCCTACAATCTGTCGCATTCTTTTTTCAAATTGGTATCAGTTAAGAAAATTAATTGATAACAAAACCAAAAAAAACAGTTACTTAACAAAAAAGCAGAACAATAATTTTGGAGGGGGTTTGGGGGACGCAACCGTCACCCAATCGGGGGTTTGGGGGAGAATCCCCCAATTGATCTGGCTTTTTTAATAACTGACAAATGTTGCAAATCCCTTAGTTACTACGCACAGTAATTACAGCCACCGGACACCGTGCTTTATTGAGAATAGCATCAACCCGATGACCAAAGAATACTCGACCTGTGATTGTTTGAATACTGCTACCTAAAACAATTAAATCTACTTGCTTAGTATGAGCATATTTAAGAATTTCAAACTCTGGAATACCAGCCAAAATTGCTGTTTTTACCTCAGCACCAAATCCTCGCCCCACCTCAGCTTGCTGCTGCACAATCTGTTTAGCAATGTCTGTAATAGAATCAATTGTCTGCTCCTCAAATAAAACATATTCGCGCTGAGTTCGGTTGACGACATTGACTAAAGTTACAGTTGCTCCAGTTTGAGCAGCAATTGTACTCGCCACTTCCACAGCGTGTAGGCTGTATTCATTCCCGCTAGTGGGTACTAAAATATGAGCGAGTTTATGATAACCAGTTGGCTCATTTGTCGATAAATTTGACTTCACTACCATTGTGGCGCAAGGAGATTCCTGCACTACTCGATCAACTAACAAGTTGAATACAGAACCACGAGAACGTTGATTTCCGGTTGCACCTAAAACAATCAAGTCATAGCCTTTATTGGCTTCTTTTAAAATCACATCCGCTTTGTTTTGTCCTGATTCAACTTTGGTCTGAATTAGTGAACCACTAGGAAGATTCATCTCGTTAGCTACGATAGCAATAGCATTTTCTGCTGTATTATCTTTAACAGCAGTTGCGACAGCTTTTACTGATTTACGTAGAGGCTGTTGATCGCTTTTAGCGTATAAAGCTGTCACTTCCAAAGAATTTTGATGTGCTAAATGGTTGACTAACTGAGCCGCTAATCTGACATTCGGCCCGCCTTGAGTGGGTATTAATATCCGACGAATGCGCTTGATAAAGCTGCGGCTAGCGAGTTCTTCTTGCTCTAAGCGTTGGGCTTCTTCTTCACCGATGGAGACTTTGGAAAGTGACCAACGTAGCAAAGGCGGAGCCATCAATGAGGTAACGATCGCCACCATAACGATAATGGAATACATCTGCGGATTCAGTACGCCCAAGGAAACCCCAATGGTAGCGACGATAATCTCCATCGCGCCTCTCGCATTCATTCCCGATCCCATTGCGATCGCTTCCCAGTGGCTTAATCCACCGACACGCGAACCGAGATAAGCACCACTAAATTTACCAACACAAGCGATCGCTAACACCACCAAACCCACTACAAAGGTTTGCGGAACCAATAATTGTACTAAATCTACCTTTAATCCTGCTGTAGCAAAGAAAATCGGCGCGAGAAACCCAGCCGTGATTAATTCCAGAGTTAAACCCGCCTCACGACTAAAACGGGGTGATTGTCCTGCTAAAATTCCGGTGACAAATGCTCCTAATGCGGCTTCAATTCCTAAGGTGTGGGTAAAAGCGGCTGCACTTAACGCCAACACCAACAAAGCAGACAAACTAGCTGTAGCGCCACCAATATAATCATCTACCCAGCGTAGCGCCCAAGCCATGAGCGATCGCCCTATAGTAAAAGCGATCGCTAAAAATAGTACTGCACCACCAATTGACCTAAATACTGTAGGAAAATCAAATTTCCCACTGGTTGCTAAACCAGAAACTACCGAAAGCAAAATCCAGCCTAAGGTATCATCAGTCATTCCCGCAGCTAGAGTCACCTGACCAATATCCCGGCGAATTAGCTTTAAGTCCATTAATACCTTAGCAATGACTGGTACAGCAGAAATACTCATCGCCGTAGCAATAAACAAACTAAAAATTAACCTTTGCTCAGGATTTGCTAAAAAGCTTTCTGGGAGAAACCAACCTAATCCCAATCCAGTTGCAAAGGGAATAATAATCCCCCCCAAGGAAATTAGTAATGCTGTTTTGCCTTTGCGAACAATTAAGTTAAGGTCGGTTTCTAATCCTGTGACAATTAGTAAGAACAGCACACCTAACCAAGAAACAACCGAAAGCAAATCAGACTGCGCCTGACTTTTAGGAAAAATATGATGCTGTAAATTTGGCAGAATCCAACCGAATACTGATGGGCCTAATAGTACCCCAGCGAGTAATTCGCCTACCACTGGTGGTAACTTAATCCGACGCATAAATTCGCCCAAACCTCTAGCCACTAGCAGTAGTAAAGCTAATTCCAGCAACACTAATAGCAACTCATGATGACCAAGAGGTTTAATTAAACCTTTTGCTGGTAATGCACTAGAGGCGAATAACAAGTTTAGCAGTTGATTCATGTTTTCAGTGGTGTTTGAATAATGCCAATGCAATACTACTCGGTTAAGGATTTTGAACTCAAAATTGGTTGTGGGTAAAAGGTTAAAGGTTAAGGGTTAAAGGTTTTTTTCCCTTTTCCCATTCCCCTTTTTTCCTTTAACCAACAGACAAGTATTGAATGCCAATGGATGAGATTATTAATAATAAAATCAATGACTTTACATAAAAATAATGATGAGGAAAACCCCTCATCATTCAACTTACAGTACCCCTAGAAAACTTAGAGAAATTTGACAGCAACAATGCTAGACAATTCCTGGCCCTTTACCGCGAACATCATCCTTATCTGTTAATTGACCTTCCTTATCTTCATTCGCTTCTATTAGTTCTTCTGAACGGTTGGCAATGTCTTGTTCGACTTCTTGACGTGCATCGCCAGGAACTTCATAATACATTTCTGGCTCAACTGCATAGTTGTTTAATAAACCTTCTTTATCTACAGTGTAGCCATCGGTGGTACGAATACTATCGCCCTCAGTTTGGTCGTCAGTAGGAGCGCTGGCTTCTCTTTCTTCTGTGGGGAGTGTTTTGTATAAGTCTCCTTCTCTTTCTTTACGAGCAGCGGTTTCTGCTGGAACAATACCTCTATCATATACATCAGATTCAACGCGATCTGAAGAGTCTATTGCTCTATTAAAATCTTTATTACTCATAATCTTGTCCTCGTTAAAACATTTTGTTCATTACTTCTTTGATTAGATTACGGTTTCAAAAAGGATAAGGATACTATCTTGAGAAGGGAATTAATTTGCATGAGTAAGTATTTACTCTATCAAAAGATATATCTTGATTGATAATTTCAAAGGTTTTGCTGCATTTCACAGCGTTTGAGAAATGTTATCCCAATTTGAAAAAAGAATGCGACAAACTGTAGGGGCAAGGCATTGCCTTGCCCTCTAGAATATATTGATATGTCACAAACATTATTTGAATTGATATTAGATAAATTGAAAAACTATTTGCAATGCATCCGTAACGCAAGAAAAGCATTGCCAGAGGTGCCTTACTCTCGCTGCTAACGCACCCTACTGGACTAATAAAAATAATAAATAATATAGAAATCCGATGTGATTTTTGAAAAAATTTCAGTTGATGCCGTACTCTCGCTGCTAACGCATCCTACTGGACTGACAAGACTAAAATGTGGCAATATAATTTTCTTGTGGGGTGGACATCTTGTCCGCCCAGGACGGGCAAGATGCCCATCCCACAAGAGTTTGAGCAATGCACTATTTTAGTCTAGACACGCTACTACATGGTTATTTATAAAGTAAAAATAAAATTACTGTAACCTAACGCACCATCGCGTGGATGGTGCGTTACTCAAAGTAGCCCAACGCAGTAGCTATATGATGGCGTACTCCTGCGGAGAAAGAGTACCCGCAGAAGCCTATACAGCATTCAGCACCCAGTAATGGGGTTTGCGGTACTTATTTACCCAAAATCTGTGCTTTAAACTGGTTAATTTCTCCAACTAATTCTTGTCGAGTGTTGGCTTTGAGTAGATAACGGAAGGTTAACCAACCTGTATAACCAATTCCAATCAACTCAAAAGTTGGTGCTATTAAAGGAATACTATTGACTGCAGACAGGATTGCTAATACTACTTTGAGTGTGACAATCGCTGACAAAATTAAAATGATGGTCACCAAAGGCTGCTGGTATTGCTGATAAAAGCTGCCTAAATATTCTGGCAAATTTGCCAAAAAATCAGAAACATTGCTCAAAATTTCCTGCAATTCTGAATTAGAATTTTTAGCAGGTGGTAGCTTTGGTAAGTTTTGATTGTCTGCCCCTGTAAGAGCTATTGCCCCTTCTGCTGAGTTAGAATTGGCTACTTCAATTGGCTGTTCTTGGGTTTCCATAAGTTTTATATGTTCGGTAACACAACAGTTTTTATAGGTGATGGAGCTTCCCTAATAATAATAGTACTTATTCTATAAAAATTACCTAATTTTTTATTCAAAAGTCTATAATCAAGGAAAATTTTTCTTTGATTATAGACTATTAAACCTGTAATTTAGATTTTGGGGTTATGTGCATTGCACCCTATTTAGGAAGGTGAATTAGTTTGTAGTCATAACTTCAGTTGTGCAAGATTTAAGTACTAAAGTGCTAACTACAAACTAGTTAAATTCATTTGGGCGATTTATGAATCCAGCTGCCGATGGATAATTTATTGTTGCTTAGGTGGAGCAACTGCGGCTTTAACTACTACTTTTGTGACACCTTTAATTTCTTTTGACAAAGGTTCAATCTTAGCTAACTGTTGCTGATTGTTAACAGTTCCGCCAACAGTCACAGTACCATCTTTTGCTGCTTCAACTGTTAAAGCACCATTGGGGATGTTAGCCTCTAATTTAGAGCGAACTTCACTGGCTAGGTCGCCTGTAGCTCTTTCTGCATCGCCGCCAGTGGTGTTATTGCGTTGTTCACGGGCGCGAATATCAGAGTTTAATTGTCTGCGGCGAGTTTCGCTTTGAGCATCTTGTTGCGCTGCTTCTGTGGCTTTGGCGCTAGGTGCTTGTACAGCTTCGTTAGGATTGGCGGGAGCAGATTCACTAGTTTTAGCACCATTATCACAAGCAACAGCACCAAAAATTAGAAGACTGCCAATTAAGAACGGTGTTAGCTTTTTCATTTGTTTACTCTTGGTATAAGAAGGGTTAATTGTGCTGATGTGTGTGGGAGAGAAGAAGGAGGGGGAAAGGGAAAAGGTGAAGGGGAAATGGCATTCCTTTAACCTTTTCCCTTTCATGCAGAGGCGCGATTATAGGGTTTCGTCGCGGCGATCGATGATGACTACAGCAGGCTCGTCTGTGGCAACATCACTTACATAATTGGGGTGAGTACGATCGCCAACTGTTCTATCGTGGTGGTGATGTGCTCTGTCTAAATCGGTAGCATCATATACTGCCCAATCTTCGATACCACGACGGCGGAGAATATTTTCAGCTTGATGGATTTCCGATTCTGTACCATCAACAATTACGAGGTAGTCGCCTCTGTTGAAGCGATCGCTATAAACTCGCGCCCGGTTTTCGGGAATTCCTAAGCCAACTAAGCCACCTGTAATTCCACCTGCGGCTGCACCAATTGCGCCGCCTGTGACTGCTGTAGCTAAAGCTGTGGCTGCTGCACCACCTGCTATTACGGGGCCGACTCCAGGGATGGCTAATGCACCCAAACCAACTAATAGACCACCCAATCCACCTAAGGCTGCGCCTGTAGCTGCACCTGCTTTGGCTCCTTCATCGGCTTTATTACCAGTACCAACATTTCTATCTACACCAGTGTTGACACCAGTATTTACGCCCGCAATGCGATCGCCATCGTTGTGTTTAGCAATGATCGAGACTCGGCTCATGGGGAAGCCTGCATCACGCAATTCTGTGAGTGCAGCTTCTGCATCGCGGCGGTGAGCAAATACACCTATCGCTCTTCTGTTAGTGCGAACATCTCCAACTGGTCTGTCGTGATTGTCGTGGTGGTGATGCACTCTGTCTATATCGGTAGCATCGTATACTGCCCAATCTTCAATACCTCGGCGGCGGAGAATACTTTCAGCTTGATGGATTTCCGATTCTGTACCATCAACGATTACGAGGTAGTCGCCTCTGTTGAAGCGATCGCTATAAACTCGCGCCCGGTTTTCGGGAATACCTAAGCCAACGAGTCCACCTGTAATTCCACCTGCGGCTGCACCAATTGCACCACCTGTGACTGCTGTAGCTAAGGCTGTGGCTGCTGCACCACCTGCAATTACAGGGCCGACTCCAGGAATGGCTAATGCACCCAGACCAACTAATAAGCCACCCAAACCGCCCAATGCTGCACCTGTAGCTGCACCTGCTTTGGCACCTTCATCGGCTTTATTACCAGTGCCAACATTTCTATCTACACCAGTATTTACACCCGCAATGTGATCATGATCGTTGTTTTTAGCAATCAACGAAACTCGGCTCATGGGGAAGCCTGCATCACGCAATTCTGTGAGTGCGGCTTCTGCATCACGGCGATGAGCAAATACACCTATCGCCCGTTTGTTGGCGCGAACATCTCTATGAGTACCTACAGCACCGACAGGCGCAACAGGCGCAACGCGATCGCTAGCTACATTTTCGCTAGTGGGGCGATCAAAAACATTAAACTCATCAATATTCCAGCGTCGGAGAATGGGTTCGACTCTAGCAATTTCTTCTTCTGTACCATCAAAAATTACTAGATAGCCACCACGTTCTACGCGTTCGTTATACATTCTGGCGCGTTCTTCGGGAATTCCTAAGCCAATTAATCCCCCAAGTAAACTACCTGCGGCTGCACCAATTGCACCACCTGCAACGGTTGTGGCTAAAGCTGTGGCGGCTGCACCAGCCAGCATGATAGGGCCAATTCCAGGGATGGCTAGAGTACCAAGACCTACCAATAAGCCAGTTAAACCGCCCAAAGCACCACCAGAAACTGCACCGATGGTTGCACCTTCATCAGATTTATCGCCAACTTTTTCTGTAACGGGAGTTCCTGCAATATCACCGTGGCGATCGCCTTCTCTGGCGATAACAGAAACTCTATCCATTGGTATGCCAGAATTGCTCAATTCCCGCAATGCTTGTTCAGTATCATGACGATTATGAAATACACCTATAGCTCTTCTAACTACAGCCATTGTTTTCTCCCAATAAGAAAATTACTTAAACAACAAAATTATTAAGCTTCAGCTAAGACTATTTAGGCTTTTTTAAAATTGCTTTTCATCAATCATTTGGGAGAAATTATTCCTCTATCATTGGATATAGATTTTTTAAATAAGCGAAATTTATCTTTAATATATTGCTTTCTATGCAAGGATTTTCGCATTCAATTTTATGTACATTGCAGCATATTTTGCTGGAGCAATTTATTTTTATTACTGCTTCAATATGACACCTTGGTGTTTTATTACATAAATTTTAATAATTTTATTTTTATCTTGACGAAACAAAAATTTACATAAAAATTTGGTTTTAATGGTAGCCATTCAATAAACTATTTCCTGCCTGAAATTTGAATGTTATATATACTTATTCAATGGGAGATACCACTTTTGACCCAGAGATTTATTACTTAGGAAAGTGTAGGCTCGCATAACTACTATTTACACTGATAACTAAGCCATTTCTTCTAACAGCGATTTAATATTTGGTAAACCGCAGGTTAGGCATTATCTATAAATTAAGTTGGGAAAGAAATAGTACACAATTGCCTACCTGACAAAAGCGTTAATTATTAATAAATGAATCGATGTTTTAGAAAAATGGCATTGAACCATCGAACGTAAGAGAGAAAATACTATGTTTCAAAGTTTTGAAACTATGTTGAGATGGGGCTGGCTACCTTTAGGCATCACAAGCACAGATAGCATACCAGAAGTTATCAGTCCAGGCAGAATGTCTGTTGTCTTTTCAAGCCCTAAATTTTTAGTGGCTTTTTTGGCTGGTACTTTGATGGCTTTAGCCTTTCAATTATTGCTCACAAATTTTTCTGTAGCTGTAGGGATTTCATCTTGGGATAATGATCCAGATGATGACGATAGCTCAGGTAGTTTGGGACATTCAATTCGCAAAGTAGAAGCGAAAGTAGGTTTGTGGGCATTAGTTTCTGCTAGTATCGCCTTATTTATTGCTTGTTTTCTAGCAGTAAAACTGAGTTTAATTCAAAGTGCCCTTTTTGGAGCCATCATTGGTGTAGTTATTTGGTCTACCTTTTTCTCATTGGTAGTTTGGTTTGGCTCATCAGCAATCGGTTCTTTAATTGGTTCTCTCGCCTCTACCTTGACTTCTGGTTTGCAAACCCTAACAGGTACAGCAACTGCGGGTATCGGTGCAAGTATGGCGCAAAGACAAATGGTTTCTACTGCTGAAGAAATCACTGCGGCTGTGCGGCGAGAATTAACTTCGGGTTTTGACCCTGATAACATTAGGAATACCTTGCAAAGTTCCTTAAGTTCTCTGCAAATACCAAACCTCGATTTAAAAGATATTCGCTCACAATTTGATAAGATCCTCAGTGATGTTGATTTTGGTAGCATCGCTAATAGTGATGTGCTACGCAATGTCAATCGGCAAACATTTGTGGATTTAATTAGCAATCGCACCAAATTATCGGCTGGCGATATCAATAAAATTGCTGACCAATTGCAAGCTGCTTGGACACAAGCATCATCTCGGAAAAATCCCACAGAGCAAGTAATTAATTTACTGAAATCGGCTACCCCTGAAGAATTAAATTCAGAAAAATTAGGCGAACGACTGCAGGAATTAGTAACAGTTGGCGGAAATGGTAGCGGTAATGGGAATGGTAGCAATGGTGTATTGAAGCAAGCGGCTCAATATGGCGTAGGTGCTGCTATTCCCGCAGTGTTGGATCGAGTGGATTTCTCGACTGTAGATATCGGCAAACTTACCAATCAGTTACAAAAACTGAAAGACAAAGTTCAAGATATCGATGTTGAGAAAATTACCCACGAACTGCAAAGTTTTACCGATAAAACTACCGAACAAATAACTGAGAAATTACCTTCATCCAACCGCAACAATATTAAAGCGGATGTGGAAGATTACATTTCCAATTCTTTCCCTTGGCATTTCAATCGCCTGACAATCAAAGATGAATTCCAAGAACTCATCTACGATCCACAAGCCGATCCAGCAACCACAAGCCGAGAGTTGGAAGAAATCAATGAAAACTATATTACCAGCTTGCTAAGTCGGCGAGATGATCTGAGCGAAGCTAGAATCAAAGAAATTTCTCAGCAGTTAGAAAGTATTCGCCAAGAAGTTTTAGCAACTGTCCAACAGTCAAGCGCAAAAGATAAATGGCAAGATGTGCGTAGTCAGTTGGAAAATTATCTGCGTTCAACTGGAAAAGACGAACTCAAACCGGAAAATGTTGAGCGTAATTTCACAGAGATACTCCAAGATCCGCAAGTTGCATTTGCAGAATTAAGCGTAGACGCGCAGCGGCTTGTCGATAGACATCGCCTCTCGCAATTTGACCGCGATACCTTTGTACAATTGCTCCAGCAACGTCAAGATATTGACGATGAGCAAATCAATAATATTATTGGTCAACTAGAAAGCACTCGCGATTCTATCTTAAATAGTGCGCGAGAATTGCAAGAACAAGCACAAGCGAAAACGGCGGAACTGCGCCAACGAGTAGAAGACTATCTGCGGAATACTAATAAGGATGAACTGAATCCTGATGGTATCAAGCGCGATTTTAGAACTTTACTCGAAGACCCACAAGCGGGATTTGCGGCTTTGAAAGAACGCTTATCGCAATTTGACAGAGATACATTTGTGCAATTGCTGTCTCAGCGTCAAGATTTGAGCGAAGACCAAGTTAATCAAATTATCCATCAGCTAGAAGGTGTCAGAGATAATATCTTGCAAGCACCCCAAGCCGTTGCAGATAAAGCCAAAGAACAATACGAACAAACTAGTACCAAAATTGCAGAGTATCTCCGCAATACCAATTTGGAAGAACTCAACCCCGAAGGTATTAGAAAAGATTTAGAAACTTTACTTTCAGATCCACAACAAGGTGCTGTGGCTTTACGCGATCGCCTTTCGCAATTTGACCGTGATACCTTAGTACAACTCCTGAGTCAACGGGAAGGCTTAAGCGAAGAACAAGTTAATCGCACTATCGACCAAGTTCAAGAAGCGATTAATAGTATAGTCAAAGCACCACGACGCTTAGTCAACCGCACCAGCCAACGGGTAATAGATTTTGAAAAGACTCTGGAAAATTACCTGCGTCACACCAACAAAGAAGAACTCAACCCCGATAGTATCAAGCGCGATTTGCAATTACTCTTGCAAGATCCAAGATTGGGTATTGGGAATTTAGCTGAACGCTTATCTAGATTCGACCGTTCGACAATTGTAGCTTTGCTATCTCAACGAGAAGATATCTCGGAAGAAGAAGCCAACCGCATTGTCGATCAAATCTTGTCGATTAGCGAATCCCTGGGCAAACAATATCAGCAGATTCAGCAACGAGTACAATCAGTCATTAATGGAGTTTTTGACAGATTCCGCAACTATCTCAACTCCTTGGATCGTCCCGAACTCAACTATGAAAGCATTCAACAAGACTTTGCTAAAGTCTTCGACGATCCACAAGCCGGATTTGAAGCCTTACGCGATCGCCTCAGCCATTTTGATCGTGACACCTTAGTAGCGCTAATCAGTTCGCGTTCAGATATTTCCGAGGAAGATGCTAACGGTATTATCGACCGCATCGAAGCCGCACGCGATCGCGTCTTACATCGAGCCGAACGCATTCAAGAGGAAGCACAAAAGCGCATCAAAGCCATTCAACACCAAGCTAAAAAGCAAGTTGAAGAAACCAAGAAAACTGTCGCCAGTGCAGCTTGGTGGCTATTTGGTACAGCCTTCACTTCCTTAGTTGCAAGTGCGATCGCTGGAGTGATCGCCGCCACAGGTGGTTTAAACTTCATCGGTTAAGGGATGGGAAAGGGGGAAGGGTTAAAGGGGAAAGGGTAAAGGTTTTATCCTTTTTCCCTTAACCAAATCCTAATCCTCCTATCCAACTCATCATCTATATATAATTCAATTCCGTCAGCCGATCCGGCGGAACTCATGGAACACCAACTAAGCCTGCTTCAACTTGATTTCTGGTTGTAAGCAGGTTTATTTATGCAAACAGACGCGATCATCGCGTACAACTAACAAAAAATTCTTCCCCAGTCAACCGTCAACAGTCAACCGTCAACAGCAAAAACTGCGATCGCAATCACCACACTGTGAGATATATATCACAGGGAATATCCGCACTTGTCACTTAGCTTGTGTACAAAATTAATCATACTGATACATAAGCTGAAGCTTTCAGCGATCGCCTGGCAGGTGTGGGGAGTGACTATTATGTCGGAAAAATTATTATTAGCAGTAGGCCTCACGTTAAGTCTTGTTTTATTTACCAAAATGAGTTGGTCAGCGCCAACCCAGACCACTAGCAGTATTGAGTTAGAGCATCCAGGGTTCACTGTTAGCCAAGTAGCTGAGTAATTGATGATACTACAGATGGCACATGGCTGATATTGCCCATATCATAAGCTGAAGTATAAATATTTCTCAGCGTCAGCTGAGTATTGAGTAACTAATATGGCGGCAGCGATTATGAAAAGCCAACTTCTAGCCACAACAGTATTCTTAACTATAATCAGCCACACAACAAGCGCCCAAGCTGCAAATTCTGAACATATTAGACAATTATTGGCAAGTAAACAATGTCAGAATTGTGACCTCACAAATGCGGGTTTGGTATTAGCTGACTTAACAGGAGCCAATTTAAGCGGTGCTAATCTTGCCGGTGCTAACCTCAGCCGTGCAAACTTAACCGGTGCTGATTTAAGAGGAGCCAATTTAAGTGGTGCTGGTTTATTTGGTGTAAACCTGAGTGGCGCTAGACTAGCGGGAGCAAATTTAGCAGGTGCAGATTTAAGAAATAGCTATTTAGCAAATGCAGAATTAACTGGAGTCAATCTTAATAGTACTTACCTGCAAGGTGCTGTGGGGATACCAGCGCAAATTGCCACACCAGAAGAATTTTATGCTTGGGGTGTAGCCGAAGGACAAAAAGGCAATGTCCGTCAAGCCATTGATTATTTTAACCAAGCGATCGTCGTCAAAGACGACTACGCAGGCGCATACTTAGCACGTGGTATTGCCCGTTACCAAATACTAGACCGCAAAGGCGCATTTCAAGATGCTCAACTAGCCGAAAAGCTGTTTACATCTCAGCAAAATAGTTCTGGAATCCAAACATCCCAAGCTTTTATTAAAGAACTGCAAACGCCCCCAGATGGTAAAGTCAGCGTCGGTAAACCCAGCTTTTTTGACTTTATTGGTAGTCTTGGCTCAGTTTTGCTGCAATTCTTCCCGTTTTAAGAAATATCTTGATTTAAGTTGCTACCCGACTTTTTGAAAAAGTCGGGTATCTGTGCTGCAAATTTTGAGTCAGTGGTATCTCACCATAGTGGACTGACAAAGCTAATTTGGTGCGATCGCCAAAATTCATTTCATGGGCACGCCAAAGGAATTAAGCTATACATATTTTATCTTCTATCAAATATCAATTTGATAGCGATTGAGCGCTGTCATAGGTTATCTACAGGAAATTTATCATATCGCTCTTCGCTGAATATGGAATACGAAAAATATTCATTAAATTTCAGAATTCTACAGCTATGAGACTGTAATTTTGGTTTGCAAAATTTATTATCTCTGATAAACATCAAGCATCAAAATTAGCAAGAATAGGAGATTAAAGTCTTATTATCTAAGAGTCATGACATAATATACTCTTAATAGAGTATGCATTTATCAGTATATTTGCATGTTAATTGATCATCATATGTTCCTGAAAAATTGGTAATTTGCTATAGCGAAGTGTGTTATATAAAAATAAACATTATATATGCGGGTTTTTATATATTTCTTATAAAGATATCTGTAAAAAATGTTGTTTGGTTGGATAATCTCAATGTTACTTGAATAGTACCTAGATAGGTATGAGAAGAAAATTTTTTCATTACTTGAGATTATTTATTTGCTCATTGTTAGTGATATTGTTTATAGGGAATTTTCATGGATATACAGTAGCGCAAACACAGCCATTACAAAAACCCAGAGAAGTAACAGCGATCGCATTTAGTCCAGATGGAAATACAGTAGCGACTGGGGTCAGCGACAGTCAGATTGCTTTGCTGGACACAAAAACAGGCAATCTGATGAAGAATTTACCAGGACACTTTGGTGCACCTGTAAGTGGCGCAGTCTTCAGTCCAGATGGCAAAATCTTGAGGACAGTTGGTAAAGACACTGTCGTGAGATTTTGGAACCTCATTACAGGTGAAGAAAGTGAGATATTGGAAGGCCCAGAGCACCCTCCGAGAACACTTGCAATGAGTCCTGATGGTCAGACTTTATTTACTAGTGGTGAAGATCCAAAGATTTTTCAATGGAATGTAAATACTAACAAACTCACCAAGGTTCTAGAAGGACACAGAAATTTTGTCAACACTCTGGCCGTTAGTCCAGATGGCAAGACTTTAGCGAGTGGAGACACAGGCGGTACCGTCATCTTTTGGAACTTAACTACAGGTCAAAAACTTCAAACCTTAGCTAGTCATGCAGATGCAGTTACAGGATTAGCCTTTAGTCCAGATGGTGCGAACCTAGCTAGTGTCAGTCAGGATCGTACAGTTCGACTTTGGAATGTGGCTAATGCTAGAGAAATACAAGTTTTTCGTGATGCTACTAAACCTCTCAAGACGATTGCTTTCAGTCGCAATGGGCAAAGTTTAGTAGCAGGTGGTGATGAAAACACAATTTTTGTGTGGAATGCCAAAAATGGTGGGCTACGCTTACGCCTAAGTACAGTTGATGCTGTTACAGGAGTTGCTATCAGCCCAGATGGAACAAGCTTTGCTAGTGGTAGCCGCAATGGAGATGTAGATTGGTGGAATTTGAATAGTGGTGTACGTGAAAGGACAGTAAAGTTAAACAACTTATTACCTATTCGTCCTAAGCAAGTAGCAAACCCATCGAATCGCAACAAAGTTCTCAAATCCCCGCAAAAACCTCTGACATCTACAAGGGAAGGAAGGATTCAAACTCCTAAAGCCACGCTGATGGCAGCAATTCCATCGCCACCAGGCGGGCCAATTCTCATAGTTACATCTGCTGCTAATCCCTTTAGCAACTATTACGCCGAGATTCTCCGCACCGAAGGGCTGAACCTGTTCAATGTCAGTGACATCTCATCAGTTTCATCGTCAACATTGGCTAACTATGATGTTGTCATCCTCAGTGAAATGCCCCTGACATCGGCTCAGGCAACAATGTTCACTAACTGGGTGACAAGTGGGGGAAATCTAATTGCTATGCATCCTGACAAACAACTAGCAGGATTGTTGGGGCTAACGGATGCTGCATCCACACTGGCAAATGCTTATTTGCTAGTTAATAACTCCACTTCTGCTGGCAAAGGCATTGTCAATCAGACTATGCAGTTTCATGGAACTGCTGACCGCTATACCCTGAATGGTGCTGACAGTATAGCGACACTTTACTCTAATGCCACAACATCAACCTCTAATCCTGCGGTTACCCTCCATAGTGTTGGTAGTAATGGAGGACAAGCTGCTGCATTTACTTACGACTTAGCTCGTTCTATTGTCCTCACTCGTCAAGGTAATCCAGCATGGGCTGAACAAGAACGAGATGGATTCTCACCTATTCGCTCTGATGACTTATTTTTCGGAAATAAGAGTGGTGATCCTCAAGCTGATTGGGTAGACCTCAACAAGGTTGCTATTCCCCAGGCTGATGAACAACAACGCTTGCTGGCAAACTTAATTCTGCAAATGAACTTGCCAAAAAAACCCCTACCCCGTTTCTGGTATTTCCCTCATGGTAAAAAGGCAGTTGTGCTGATGAGTGGTGACGACCATGCAAATGGAGGTACTGCTAGCAGGTTTGACCAATTTAAATCCCTCAGTCCAGCTGGTTGTTCCGTTGATGATTGGCAGTGTATCCGGGGTACTTCATACATCTATTCCAACTCACCCCTAACTAATGTCCAAGCCAATCAATATGTAAATATTGATGGGGGCTTTGAAGTTGCTTTACACATAAATACAAACTGTGCGGATTACACAGCTAGCTCATTACCTATCGCCTATACACAGCAACTAAGCAGCTTTACTAGTAAGTACACCAGCATTGAATCCCCTAAAACCCAACGTCATCACTGCTTGGTGTGGAGTGATTGGTTCAGTACACCACAAATTGAATTGAATAATGGCATTAGATTAGATACTACTTACTACTATTGGCCACCTACTTGGATTACAGACCGTCCTGGTTTCTTTACTGGTTCTGGTATGCCTATGCGCTTTGTTAACCAAGACGGCGCAATGATTGATGTGTTTGGCGCACCTACCCAATTAACAGATGAATCTGGACAATCCTACCCTTACACTATCGATACCCTACTTGATCGCGCGATCGGTACAGAGGGGTATTATGGTGTATTCAACGTTAACGCCCATACTGATTTTGCTAACTCATCAGTTTCTGATGCTGTAGTTAGTTCATCGCTAGCCCGTAGTATACCAATTGTCTCTGCCAAACAAGTTCTAACTTGGCTCGATGGTCGCAACAGTTCGTCTTTTAGCTCCTTGGCATGGAACAATAACAATCTGAGTTTTACAATCACCAAGGGCAGTAATACCAATGGTTTGCAGGCAATGCTGCCAATGCTCTCTGGTAATTTAACACTCGGCAATATTACGCTCAATGGTAATAATAATGTTAGCTATACTACCTCTATAATTAAAGGGGTTGAGTATGCTTTTTTCCCAGGAAATAGCGGTTCCTACGTTGCTACATACACCTCTGATAACATTGCTCCAACGGTCAGTTCCACAACTCCCAGCAGCAATGCAACAAATGTAAGTACTGTTGCCAGCATTACAGCCACCTTCAGCAAGTCCATAGACTCAACAACAATTAATGCAACTAATTTTGAGTTGCGTAATTCCAGCAATACACTGATACCTGCAACAGTTACCTATAACACCACTAATCGCACAGCCACACTTACGCCCAGTAACGCTTTAGCAACTGCTACTACCTACACTGCAACAATTAAAGGTGGAGCTACTGGTGTTAAAGATGTGATAGGTAATGCCTTGGCAACAAGCTACAGCTGGTCATTCGCCACTTCAGCAAACCAAACTCCTCAGAGTATTTGGAACAATTCCGCAACTCCAGCAAACCCATCATTCTCAGACAGCAATGCTGTAGAGTTAGGAGTCAAATTTCGCTCGAATGTTAATGGCTACATCACTGGCGTACGCTTTTACAAAGGTGTTGGCAATACAGGCACCCATACTGGTACCCTGTGGAGCAGTAATGGTCAGCAGTTAGCTACAGCAACCTTCACCAATGAAACTACCTCTGGTTGGCAAACAGTAAACTTTACTAATCCAGTGCAGATTACTGCTAATACCGTCTACGTAGCTTCTTACTATGCTCCTGCTGGGAACTATGCTGTAGATTTAGGATACTTTGCTAACTCTGGAATTAGTAACGGCCCACTATACCTGCTACGCGATGGCGAAAGTGGCAGTAACGGTATCTACAAATATAGTGGCGGTTTCCCAGATTCTAGTTTCCAGTCAGCTAACTATTGGGTTGACATTCTGTTTATTCCCAGCATAGCGACGGATACCACCCCACCAACAGTAAGCTCCACAACCCCCAGCAATAATGCAACTGGTGTGAGCAATTCCACAACCATTACAGCTACCTTCAGCGAGGACATCAACTTCAGCACAATTAATACAGCTAACTTTGAGTTGCGGAATTCCAGTAATACACTTGTAACTGCTACTGTGACTTACAGCGCCACTAATCGCACAGCGACACTGGTACCTAGCAGTAATTTAGCAATTTCTACTACTTACACAGCTAAGATTAAAGGTGGTGCCAGTGGGATCAAAGACTTGGCAGGTAACGCCTTGACAGTGGACTACACTTGGTCGTTCACAACTGTAGGGGACACTACTCCACCAACAGTGAGTTCCACTACTCCCAGCAACAATGCAACTGGTGTTAGCACTTCCCCAATCATTACAGCTACCTTCAGCGAGGCAATTAACTCCAGCACAATCAATACAACTAACTTTGAGTTACGGAATTCCAGTAATACAGTTGAATCTGCTACAGTGGCTTACAACAGTAGCAATTTGACTGCAACACTTACACCTAGTGCTGCTTTAGCAAATTCCACTACTTACACAGCTAGGATTAAAGGTGGAGCCAGTGGGATCAAAGACTTGGCAGGTAACGCCTTAACAACAGACTACACATGGTCGTTCACAACTGTAGGGGATACTACGCCACCAACAGTCAGTTCTACTACTCCCAGCAACAATGCAACTGGTGTCAGCACTTCCCCAAGTATTACAACTACCTTCAGCGAGGCAATTAACTCCACAACGATTAATAGCACCAACTTTGAGTTACGGAATTCAAGTAATACACTTGTAACTACTACAGTGACTTACAATGCCACTAATCGTACAGCAACACTGGTACCTAGTAGTGCTTTAGCAAATTCGACTACTTATACTGTCAGGATTAAAGGCGGAACCACTGGTGTCAAAGACTTGGCAGGTAATGCTTTGACTGCGGACTACACCTGGTCATTTACGACTGTGGGAGATACTACAGCTCCAACTGTAACCGCTATTACTCCTAGTAACAATGCATTTGGTGTTAGCATTTTTACTAGTGTTACAGTAACCTTCAGTGAGCCGATCAACTCAACAACGATTAATAGCACTAACTTTGAGTTGCGTAATTTACTTAACATAGGTGTACTGGCTACAGTCACTTATAATGAGACTAATCGCACGGCAACACTTAAACCCATTCTTCCTTTACTGAGTTTGTCTACTTCTACAGTCACGGTCAAAGGCGGAAGCACTGGTGTCAAGGACTTAGCGGGCAATGCTCTTGCATCTAACTATACTTGGAAATTTACTACTGGTTTATTGTAGTGAATTTTCTCATTACCTCTAATAGGAGACAAAAAGCTGTAATTAGCTGATGCGCGTCTAGTATCCAACAATACTTTTCCAGGGTCAAAAGTCTAAATTCTAATTGGCTTTTGACCCTGGACTTTTTATGATTAACCTGACTTTGGATGTCTCTTACTTGAATGGGAGTTAGAAACCCGACTTTTTCAAAAAGTCGGGTATTTGATCAGCAGTGTTTGCTTTAGTAGTGCTATTAATCCCTGGCTTTTATAAGCACAGAGATATCACAAATAACTCGTAATTAAGAATTCCTAAGCGTAATTACGAATTACGAATTAGTAATTACGCTTCATCTAAAGCCGCAATACCGGGTAATATTTTACCTTCGAGTAACTCCAAGCTAGCGCCGCCGCCAGTGGAAATGTGGCTCATTTGATCGGCTAAACCTACTTTTTCTACAGCCGCTACAGAGTCACCACCACCGATGATAGTGGTAGCGCCTGTTTTGCTAATATCAGCGAGGGTATGAGCGATCGCTTCTGTACCTACAGCAAATTTATCAAACTCAAACACACCCATTGGCCCGTTCCAAATTACTGACTTGCAATCTGCAAGCGCGTCTTGGAATACTTTTACTGAGTCTGGGCCAATATCCAAACCCATGCCATCAGCAGGGATGTTGTCGATGCTGACAGTTGTAGCATTAGCATCAGGAGCGAACTTATCTGCTACTACTACATCTGTGGGTAACAAGAAGGTAACGCCACGTTCTTTAGCCTTAGCTTCCAAAGATTTCGCTAGTTCTAGCTTGTCTTCTTCAACTAGAGACTTACCAACACTCAAACCACGGGCTTTGTAGAAGGTGAAAATCATTCCACCACCGATGATGAGTTTGTCGCACTTCTCTAGCAGTGTTTCAATTACACCAATTTTGCTAGAAACCTTGGAACCACCAATAATTGCTGCTAAAGGACGTTGGGGATTTTCAATCGCATTTTGCAGATATTGCAATTCCTTTTCAACCAAATAGCCAGCTACAGAGGGGCTAAGGAATTTAGTTACACCTTCAGTAGAAGCATGGGCGCGGTGGGCAGTACCAAACGCATCATTTACATAAAAATCAGCATTGGATGCCAACTTTTTAGCAAATTCTGGGTCGTTTTTTTCTTCTTCCTTGTAGAAGCGGACATTTTCTAACAGCAGCACTTGCCCGTTTTGTAAAGCACCGACTTTAGCGGCAACATCATCACCGATACAATCGTCTGTTTTAATAACTTCTTGACCCAGTAATTCCGACAACCGTTTAGCAACGGGAGTCAAACGCAATTTGTCATCCACGCCCTTGGGACGACCAAAATGGCTTGCTAGAATTACCTTAGCTCCCTTCTGCGTTAAATCTTGGATAGTTGGCAGGGCGGCACGAATCCGAGTATCGTCTGTGATATTGCCTTGGTCATCCACAGGTACGTTAAAATCCACCCGTACTAAAGCACGTTTTCCAGATACATCTGTCGCAGATAAATTTGCTAAAGTTTTTTTGGACACAGCCAGACCCTCCTGATCGCCTTTTTGTTATTGTTTTGAAAGTAGAACCATCCAGATTTTACCGGAGTACGGGGTACGGAGGTGAGAGATATGTTCAAGACAGTTCTATTTCCTATTGATCAAAGTCGGGAAGCCAGAGAAGCTGCCGATGTGGTTACCAACGTTGTGCAGAAGTATGGTAGTCGTTTGGTACTACTATCTGTAGTGGAAGAACCACCTACAGACGCACCTGTTGCCGATCCAATGGTGTCGCCAGATGTGGTAGCCAAACTTTTAGAAAATGCCCAAACTTTATTTTCTCAACAAGGAATTCAAGCTGAAATTTTAGAACGGCAAGGCAAACCAGCTTTTACTATCTGTGATGTTGCCGATGAAATTGCAGCAGATTTAATCATTATGGGTTGTCGGGGTTTAGGCTTAACTGATGAAGGAGCAACTGATAGCGTCACCACTCGCGTGATTAATCTTTCTCCTTGTCCAGTTTTGATTGTGCCTTAATGGGAATGGGGCATGGAAGCGGGAGGGTGAAACAGATGAGGGAGATGAGGAGGATGAGGAAGACACAAAAAATGCCAATTACCAATTACCCAATGCCCAATCCCCCATGCCCCATGCCCAACATTACACTTCATTGCAAAATAAAAAGTAAAGCTAAACAACGTGATAAGTTTTTTTTCATGTGAAAAAACTGCACAAGACTAATCAAGGAGAATACCAGTGGCATTGGAATCAAATCTCTTAACGGGCACAAGTGTAGTAAATGAAGATTTTAGCGAGTATGTTGCCCATTTACAGCTACACATGACTTTACAAGCTCGCAATCTGGTTCCACCTCTCAAGCCAAATCAAGAAGATAGTCGAGAGCAATTACTCCATCAAACCCAAGCCTATTTTGAAAAGCTCGCTTCTCGGCAAGGTTTGTAAATTATTTAAACTTTCAATTAATTTCACTTAATATTTACATAAAAATAAAGCGGATATTGTTGATATATGCTAAGAGTGTTATCATCAAATCTGCTTTTTTTATTTATTTTCAGTATTTTGTCAGCAAGATCACTCTTTTGGATCACTAGCTAGAGGCGGAAAGCCGCTAATATTATTATTGCAGCAATTACTCAGCAAGAGCAGTTAATTAAGGCTTAATGGCGGCTCGAATTAAAATGACTTCACTACTTCCTCGAAATCTCAGCGTGATCGTCCGACCAGTCCAATACCGGGATTTGGACGGTATCGAACGCCTGCATCAAGAGTCATTCGCAGCTCTCACTCCCAAGGGAGCTGATTCTGCCACACGCCAGATGCAATGGCTGCGACGCTGGTATGGCTTTTTGAAATTTTTAAGTTGGTTCCCCAACCCTTTACAGTATCTATTTTGTTCCTACGTAGCAGAGCAAGGGCGAATGCTGCTGGGAATGATTCAGGTGTCTCCGTTCAACCGTACCCGCAGTACTTGGCGTGTTGATCGGGTGATGCTTGACCGTGCTACAGATAAGCAAGTAATAGGTTCGCAACTGTTACGGCATTGCTTTGAGTCACTGGTCGAAGCACGGACTTGGATACTGGAAGTTAATGTTAATGACCTCGAAGCCTTAGCATTATATCGGCAAAACGGATTTCAACGGTTGGCAGAAATGACCTACTGGGAAATCGAACCGGAATTGTTGAGTGAATTGGCACAAGCAGAGCCAGATTTGCCTAACCTACTGCCTATAAGTAATGCTGATGCTCAGTTGCTTTATCAATTAGATACAGCATCAATGCCGCCTTTGGTGCGTCAGGTGTTCGATCGCAATACCCGTGACTTCAAAACGAGTTTGTTTGGAGCCTTAAGTGATGCTGTCAAACAATGGGTAACGAAAACAGAAGTAGTCAGTGGCTACGTATTTGAACCCCAACGCAAAGCTGCGATCGGACATTTTCAGGTACAACTTGATCGCAAGGGTATTACCCCCCACGTAGCAACCCTGACGGTTCACCCTGCCTATACTTGGCTGTATCCTGAGTTGTTGTCTCAGCTAGCGCGCATTGTCCAAGATTTTCCCCAACAAGGATTGCGACTAGCTTCCTCCGATTATCAACCAGAGCGAGAAGAGTATTTAGAGCGTATTGGAGCTAAACGCATCGAACATACTTTAATTATGTCTCGCTCAGTATGGCACAAATTACGAGAGTCAAAATTTGTCTCCCTCGAAGGCATTCAATGGCCAGAAGTGTTGCAAGGACTACAACCAGCCCGTAAGCCTATCCCTGGTGGGATGTCATGGACACAACTGCCAACGCGATCGCCCGAGAGGACAGTGCCAACTAAATCAGAACCTGCTGCCTTTGAAGCATCTTGCCAGCCTGAACCAGCAGATGCACAGCATGAAAAAGGATGAAGGATAAAGTATAAAAGATGAGGCGCTAATTGGTTTAAAATTGCCCCTAGTGGCTAATTTAACTAATATCTCTTGATAGATGAGCTAATTTCAGACTTTATTCTTCCACCTTCAGTTGATACTCAGGAGCAACCACAAACATTGATTTCAGCCTTAGGATTAGATTTCGGTCGTAAACGTATTGGTGTCGCTGGTTGTGATGGCACAGGCTTAATCGCAACTGGAATCACCACAATTGAGCGCACATCTTTTGAACAAGATGTGGAACAACTACGACAACTAGTAAATCAACGTCAAGTACAAGTACTAGTTATCGGCTTACCCTACTCAATGGATGGTTCCTTAGGCTTTCAGGCACGTCAAGTGCAAAAATTCGCCAAAAGGCTCGCTAAAGCCCTACAACTGCCTGTGGAATACGTGGATGAGCGATTGACTTCATTCCAAGCAAAACAACTGCTCAAGGCGGAAAACCGCTCGCCATCACGCCACAAAGCTCTGATTGATCGCAAAGCTGCTGCTTTAATTTTGCAGCAATGGCTAGATGCTCGCCGCGCTCAATCTCATAAATCGGCAATAGCGGCTGAGTATTGATACCTTTTAACATGATATTCTGAAAACTATTACCAGGCAGTTGTATTACATCTCCAGCTATTTATCAGGCACAATTCGGTCATTAAATAGTTAAACGATCTCCAAATTTGCTGCTATTTATAAAGTCCCAAATCTCGGCTATGTTTTCCTCACAATTTCCCGACGAAAATGATCGCTCTAATGCTGGTTCCATTACCTTGACTGACGACAAGGGGCGGACTCTGGATTGTTACATTGAACATTCCCTATCAGTTGATGGGCAAGAATATGTATTACTTCTACCTGTGGATTCGCCTGTAGAAATTTTTGCTTGGCAAGGTGAAAACGAGGAAGAAGAAGCCGTTCTAGTAGAAGATGATTACACTCTAGAAAAGATTTTTGCTACTGCTCAAGCCGTGTTGTCAGAGCAAAATCTCATGTTAAAAAATACCGCCTATGCACTCACAGTTGCTGGCGAATTACCTCCTGTAGAAGACTCAGAACTGTTCACATTAGAAATCGAAGATGATGAAGCAGATTTAGAGCCAGAACAATTACAACTCTTGGCTAGCTTCTACGATGAAGAACAGGAATACGCCATTTATACACCACTAGATCCCCTGCTCTTTTTTGCCCGCATTTCCAACACAGGTGAACCTGAACTACTTTCTCCAGAAGAATTCCGCAAGGTACAACCTTTATTAGAAGAACATCTTTTTAATGAAGTCGAATAATAATTACTAATTCGTAATTCGTAATTCGTAATTCGTAATTAAATAAAGACAGCAAAACCACCAAATCACAAGATTATGGTGGTCTTTTGTAAGGTGTGTTGTCACGAAGCGCAACGCACCATCAAGGAATCCAGCAGGCGTTTTATCCTTGAAGCGAGTCAGACAGGTTAAAAGAGGGGTAAAAAGCTGAGGTTATAACGACAACGTTAATTTGCCTAGATTTTTAGGGAACTATAGTAATAGAAATTTATATTCTGATACCTCTAACCATTAATACAAAACAATGGCTTGAGGACTCTATTACTATTAAATGTCTTATTGCATCAATCCTCATTGCCCAAAATCTGTTGACCCAGCAAATGCAAAAAACCGCATTTGCCGTAACTGTGGGTCAGATATTCTGCTGCAAGGTCGCTATCAAGTACTGAAACTACTAGGACATGGAGGCTTTGGTAAGACTTTTGAAGTGGATGATGGAGGTACACTTAAAGTCTTAAAAGTCCTAACAGAGAATAATTTAAAAGCTATTGAACTATTTCAGCAAGAAGCAAAAGTTTTAAGCCAGTTGGATAATCCTGGAATTCCCAGGGTAGATTCAGATGCTTATTTTACAGTTTTACCTAAAAATAGCTCTGTCCCGTTGCATTGCTTAGTGATGGAGAAAATTGAGGGCTTAGATTTAGAGCAATGGATGGAATTTCATAACTATCAACCGATTTCTCAATCTCAAGCTTTCAATTGGCTCAAGCAACTTGTAGAAATTCTCACTAAATTACACGCTCATCAATATTTTCACCGTGATATTAAGCCTCAGAATATCATGTTACGACCTAGTGGGCAGCTTGTCTTAATTGATTTTGGAGCGGTTCGACAAGTGACTACAACTATTTTGGCAGGAAATTCTCATACCAGAATCATTTCACAAGGATATTCACCGCCAGAGCAACAAAATGGTTATTCAGTACCACAGTCAGACTTTTTCGCTTTGGGGCGAACTTTTATTTTTCTACTCACAGGTAAAGAACCCCAAGATAAAGAAATTTATAACCCTCTGACTAACGAATTGAACTGGCGAAAATATGCATTAAATATTTCTCCACTTTTTGCAGACTTAATAGACAATTTAATGGCTCCCAGCGCAAGCCAGCGGCCTCAAAATACACAATTTATTTTGCTGCAATTACAAAATATAGAAAAAGAGTTACATAACACTCATAAACTATATCAACCAAGAATATTCCAATCAGCTAGCAAAGTTAAATTTCCTGCGTTATCGACTTCTGTAGCTACTGTATCAGTTGCTGCCATAAAATCATTAAATACTTCTTATAAGCAAACTCCTAAAAGCAAAATATATGGGCAATTTTTCATTAGCTTAGGAGTTATATTATGTTCTGGTTTTGCTATTACAGCAATTAACCAATCCAGTATAAAAACTCAAGTTTCTCCTGTAGAAAATATTCCAATTACTATTCCTAGTATAGTTTCCTCACCAGTTAACCAAATTCCAGAAACTATAAATGAAGCTAAACCTAAACCAACAATAAGTCCTTTAAATTTACCTGTATCTGAAACAGTAGAAGCCGAACAACCTCAAAGCAAAGCAGTAGAAAAAGAAAAACGTCAAGCTGCTTTTAAAGCAGAGCAAGAGAGACAAGCGGCTATTAAAAGAGAATTTACTGCTAGAGCCGAAAAGGAGAAGCTAGAAGTTTTAATTAAGGAGAAAAAAATACAAGATGATTTATTAGTACAAAAAAGGCGACAAGACGCACTTTTAATTCAGCGCAAACGACAACAGGAAGCAATAGAAGCTGAAAAACCTCAGATCAAGCGCACTGCTTTACGAACAAAGCCACAACAAAAAAACACTATAAAAGCCCGAAGTAATCAGCAACTACCAGTTAAACAGAAAAAAGATGTAGTAAATCCAAATAATACTGCAATTAACACTAAAAATCCTTGGGAGTATAAAGATACTATTCCAAAAGCATCAGATGAATTAGAAAAGGTAATAAGAGAAGGAAATCAATGAGAAAACTTGTATTCAAAAGTTTAATTACTTTCTTTGTAACTAGCTCTGCATTATTGTTAATACCCATGAGCAGTTATGCACAGGTTAATATGAAAATACTGACCAACGTTGCTAAAAGTTGTCAAAAAGATGCGCTTTCTTCCGATTATTACAAGTTAATGGGGTTTGATAATGATGCTACTGTTAACGATTCAATTAAAGATTGTATATCAGCAAGATATCATTACTCTTTAGTTTTGTCTAAATTCTCTTGGCTCTCCTCAACAGGAGAAATATTACCAGGATATCTCAGTTCTGTTTTGGTTGGAACGATAGCATATAAAAGTGTATATTACAATTTATATTCTCCGACTCAGATTTTAGATTGTATTGCTAGTAAAGATATATCTAGCCAAGAATGTAAGGTTACGCGAGGATATATGTCTCAGGGACTAAAAATGAGATATGTACTGTGGCGAGATAAAGTTTATCTTGTGTACGTTTGTCCTACTTGTTTCGTTGCCTATGATGATATATCCGGTTCCCAAGAGCAAATTTTAACAGCTTTTATGAAATGGTTTCTTACACTTGATAAACCAAAAAGACGAGAATTAATGTCACTTTTAGGTGATGAAAAACCTGCTGTTAATTTAAAGTACCAATTGATAGAAGAATCTAGGCTAGCAGTACAAGAATATACGGAAGCACGGGCAAGAGTAGAGCAGCAGGAAAGGGAGAGACGCAGACGGGAAATACTTGATCAATAAGTTTTTGAACTACAGATAATGATGCATTAAGGCGTGAATATTCATAATTTTATTCTAGCCATTAATGAGGTTGAAATTCCCAGCCTTATGCATCTTATTACTTTACTTTTTTGTAGCTTTATATGAAATTAAAATTCCACGTTTTCAGGGGTTCGAGGGAAGGGAATTACATCGCGAATATTTCCCATTCCCGTCATAAATTGCACGAGGCGCTCAAAACCTAAGCCGAAACCAGCGTGAGGTACAGAACCAAAGCGACGTAAATCTAAATACCACCATAAATCTTCTGGTTTCATTCCTTGTGCTAATACACGCCGTTCTAGCACGTCTAGCCGTTCTTCCCGTTGTGAACCACCGACAATTTCGCCGATTTTCGGTGCGAGAATATCCATTGCGCGCACAGTCTTTTCATCATCGTTTAACCGCATATAAAAAGCTTTAATTTGCGCTGGATAATCGGTAACAATTACTGGTTTTTTAAACAGTTGTTCAGCTAAATAGCGTTCGTGTTCTGATTGTAAATCCAGACCCCAACTAACAGGATATTCAAACTTGAAATCGGCTTTTTCTAAAAGTTTGATGGCATCTGTATAAGTTAAACGCTCAAATTGATTATTAATAATATTTTCTGCGGTTGCTAATACAGAATTATCAATGCGTTGATTAAAAAATTCCATATCTTCTGGGCATTTTTCCAACACATATTTAAATATATATTTGAGAAACGCCTCAGCTAAATCCATATCACCATTAAGGTCACAAAATGCCATTTCTGGCTCAACCATCCAAAATTCGGCTAAGTGGCGCGAGGTGTTGGAATTTTCTGCACGGAAGGTAGGGCCAAAAGTGTAGACGTTACTAAACGCCATCGCCATCACTTCAGCTTCTAACTGTCCGCTAACAGTTAAATATGCGGGTTTACCAAAAAAGTCTTTACTGTAATCGACAGCTTGGTTGTCTGTGCGGGGAATATTTTTCAAATCCAAGCTGGTGACGCTAAACATTTCGCCTGCGCCTTCACAATCGCTAGCTGTAATGATGGGTGTGTGTACCCACAAAAAGCCTCTTTCTTGGAAAAAGTTGTGAATGGCTGTCGAACAAGCATTGCGGACGCGGAAAACTGCACCAAAAGAATTAGTGCGCGATCGCAAATGTCCAATGGTACGCAAAAATTCAAAGGAGTGGCGTTTCTTTTGCAGTGGATAAACTTCGGGATCAGCTTCACCATAGACTTTCACGGTTTCGGCTTTCAGTTCAATTCGCTGTCCTTTCCCTTGGGAAGCTACCAACACACCAGCTACTTCTACCGCCGCACCTGTATTGACTTTTTTTAAAATCACTTCGTAGTCTGGCACATCTTCGTTGATCACAACTTGCAAATTTGCCAAAGATGAACCGTCATTAACTTCTATAAAAGCAAACCCCTTCAACTCGCGTTTAGTCCGCACCCAGCCTTGAACTAAGAGAGAGTCATCAGGTTCACCACTTCGCAATATTTCTACAATTCGTCGATTTACCATAATTTACCCAGCACAGGACTTTAATATCCAGCCTATGATAACGCCCATTCCACCAAAGCGGACGGCTTGCCAGAAAGGTTTCTTGAAGCTACGCCAAGAAAATAATTGGCTTTCTAGGTTGAGTTCTAGCGCTTCCAACTGCTGTTTAATTTGCCGTAACTCTGCTTTAATTTCTGGGGCAGGATTTTTATTTTGCTGCAATTCTTGGCGACGCTGTTGCCATTGTGCCTTTTGTTCGCGATCGCTTTGCACTTGATTGTATCGTTCCTTAAGAGAGAAAAGCGATCGCTCTACTTCTTGCAGTTCTTGTTCAAAATCGGCTTCGGAATTTCCCTCGGTTGAAGAATTAGAAAACTGTTTAGGCGGCTTCATTTTGCAGTAGTAAATTATGATTAAATGTGAGTCTGCCAATAGTCAATAGCTAAAATTGAGACTATAGACTAACTCAGCACTTATCATTTAGTACTCAGTATTTAGAGTTATGTCTCAACCTACCCAGCTGCCTAAAACCAGTCAACTGAATGAATTTAGCACTCTGGAACTAGCCCAAGCTCTCATGGAGAGACTCAGCATTTCTCCTAATGATTGGCATCGCCTCAAGTCTAACCGCAATTCCCGCGCTCGTGAACAGGCCGCCGCCGCTCTGGTGTTTCTACTGAAGGATCAGCCACAAGAAGCACTCGCCCGATTGGAACAGGCTACTGGTTGGTTAGATCGTTCTATTTCTGCTCCCCCTTGTCCGACTCATGGGGATAAGGGGAAGGGGACTGGGGAGTAGGGGCTGGGGACTGGGGACTGGGAACTGGGGACTGAGAAAAAGGAGAATTAATAAATTTAGACTCTTGACTTTGAACTCTAAACTCTTTACAAATACCCAATCTCCAATAACTAATCCCCGATCCCCGATCCCCAATCCCTAGTATCACCGCCGCAGAGATAGGCGGGGGCGCGGGGTTTCTAGCTGTTTACAAAGCCTTAATTCTGTGCCCTTACGGTTCCACTCTACTTGATCGAAGATTTGATGTAGTAGACATAAACCTCGACCACTTTCTGCTTCATCTGGAGGGAGATAGTCAATGGGATCGGGATCGCAATCAGAATCAGATTCAGATTCAGATGATGGACTAAAACCGTTACCTTGATCTGATATAATCCACCAATATTGATTATCTATCAAGGAAAAACGTACTAAGACTGTTTTACTAGGGTCTAGGTTATTACCATGTTTTGCCGCGTTGACTAAGGCCTCTTGGAGTCCTAGCCTCAGTTCTGCTTGCATTCTTTCTGGAATTTCTGCCAAGAGTAAATCTAAGATTGGACACAGATAGAGAGTTGAGGCAAAACTAATAGTGCCCCAATAACGTCCAACTGGACGGAGCGAGATGGTAATCACAAGAGAAACCCCATAGCTTTCAGTTAGCTAGACATCAGTTTGCTATCACAGGCACCCTGATAAATATTGAGGTGGTCATGCTGCCTTCAAACTTGCGTCTTTAAAACTAAATTTTGAAAATGCTAGGGAGCATTGACTCTATTTATGAATTAGAGATTGTTTAATACATAAAACGGCTTGGAGTTATATCCAAAGGCAGTCAGGCACTAAAAAAATGCTAATAATTAAAAGTAGCATTTTTGTGTTATGTCTGTTGGCCGATTTGGCATTTAACAATCCGATTCATAATTTAATTGAGCCTATGCAACTTCAGTTTTTTAAAAAAATCAATCTATTTTTAGCTTAATTCAATTTTAGCATTTTTACTATGCAATAGACTACAAATTTGAAATTTGAGTTTTTGTCAAGGTGGCAGTACCCCCGTATTATTGTGATAACGCAAGAAATGCGGCAGCTTCCACATGAGCAGTTTGCGGAAAAAAATCAGCAGGTTGTACCCGTGTGAGCGTATATAGCCCATCTTGGCAGAGCAGCTTCAAGTCTCGAGCCAAGGTAGCTACTTTACAGCTGACGTAAACGATTCTTTGTGGTTTCGTTTGCCGTAAAGATTCGATGACAGCGCGATCGCAACCTTTGCGAGGCGGATCGAGTAATACCACATCTGGGACGCTTTCCATCTGTGGCAGCAATTTTTCTACTGCCCCGGTTTGGAAGGTGACATTATTAATTCCATTACGTTGGGCGTTCAAAATTGCTTGCTGTACTGCCTCTGCCTGTACTTCTAGCCCGGTAGCTTGCTGTACTTGTTTCGCCAAAGGCAAGGTCAAAGTTCCAATTCCACAGTAGGCATCCACCAACACCTCATACCCTTGTAGATTCAGTTCTGACTGAATTACTTCTAAAAGTGCCTCTGCTGTTTCAGTATAAACCTGAAAAAACGTATCGGGTAGTACCTGGAATTCCAATCCTGCAAATTTTTCGCGCAAGTATGGCATACCAGCAATGCAGCGAGTCTCACTACCAAAGATGGCGTTAGTGCGATCGCGATTGCGATTTAACGATACACCTACTAACTGCGGATAGCGTTGCACCCATTCCTGTGCTTGGGTTTCAATACCTGGTAAATGCCAATCTTTAACAACTAGAGTTAATAAAATTTCCCCAGTGCGCCGCCCAATGCGTAAACCTAGATGGCGGATTTGCCCTTGATGACGACGTTCATCATAAATTTGCCAACCCCGCTTTTGAATATCCAACTTCACCTCAGCAAGTATGGGATTTAATCGCGAGTCTTGCACTGGGCATTGATTCAAGTTAATTAATTGGTGGCTAGCTTTTTGGTAGTAACCAGTTTGTACCTGCCCTGTAGAAGATTTCCCGACTGGATATGTAGCTTTGTTACGATAACCCAAAGGAGAAACTGGTACAAGTACAGGATCTACAGATGGTTGCGTGAAACCACCTATGCGTTCCAAAGCTTGGATGACTTGATTGCGTTTAGCTGTAAGTTGGAATTCATAATTAATATGCTGCCATTGGCAACCACCGCACTTATCAGCCACAAAACAACTTGGTCTTTGACGATGAGGCGATCGTTGCAATAATTCCTGAATTTTGCCGTGGGCGTATTTCGGCTTCACGTGTAACAAGCGCACAACAACGCGATCGCCTGGTACCGAATCGGGGACAAAGACAACGCGATCGTTATATCTGCCAACACCATCACCGGTATCACTCAAATCCGCGATCGTCACTTCAATTAATTCACCCTGTTGCCAATTTGTATTAGTCATTTGTTATTAGTCATTTGTCATTTGTCATTTGGGGTTTGGTAATTGGTAATAGGAGGAATTTTTAATTTATTTTTTCCCCCTGCTCCCTGCCGCCTGCTTTTTCCAAATCCCCAATCCCTAGTCCCCAATCCCTAGTCCCCAATCCCTAATCATTTCAATTCAATACATCGCTGCGTATAACCCTTCACTTGTGTACCTCCAACTCGTTAAACTAGCAAATAATATTTCGCGTGATTGCAATAATCATGACTGTAATTAGCCAAGTTATTCTCCAAGCCGACGATGAACTGCGTTATCCCAGCAGTGGCGAACTGAAAAGCATCCAAGCTTTTATGCAAACTGGTGTAAAGCGCACCAGGATTGCCAGTACTCTAGCTGAAAACGAAAAAAAGATAGTTCAGGAAGCAACCAAACAATTATGGCAGAAGCGTCCTGACTTTATTTCTCCTGGTGGCAACGCTTACGGCGAACGTCAGCGTTCTCTATGTATCCGTGACTTTGGTTGGTATTTACGCCTGATTACCTACGGCGTACTTGCTGGCGACAAAGAGCCAATCGAAAAAATTGGTTTGATTGGTGTAAGGGAAATGTACAATTCACTTGGTGTTCCCGTACCTGGAATGGTAGAAGCGATCGCTTCCCTCAAAAAAGCTGCCCTTGACTTATTGAGTGCAGAAGACGCTGCGGAAGCATCACCCTACTTTGATTACATTATTCAGGCTATGTCTTGATACAAATTGTGTACTGGTTCGAGTAGTGGATTTGCGTCTACTACAGCGAGTGCTGACATTGAGCACTCAAAATCGATAACATTCCTAATTTGATCATACTCTCCCCACAACTGGTTGTGGCCTTGGCAAGCTAATGTCAAGTTATCAACCGTTTGTGGGGAACTTTTATGGGTGGGGACTGGGGACTGGGGACTGGGGAAGCAGAGGAAGCAGAGGAAGCAGAGGAAGCAGGGGAGAAATAATCTATTACCAATTACCAATTACCAATTACCAATTACCAATTACCAATTACCAATTACCAATTACCAATTACCAATTACCCCATGCCCAAATAACAAAAAGCCGACAGCCCTTAATATAAAGACTGTCGGCAAGTATTGTGTTCCCTATTAATGACTCGGCTAGAGTTCAGTTATAAGGAAGTATGCCAGGTTGACCTGTGTACGGGGAGGATCTTAATCATGGGCACTAGTGATTGTTGTCACTGGATGGTTAGTACCTAACTGTATCTGCTCCAGGACTTTCTGACTTAGCCAGAAAAGTGCACATTATAGCATTAGGAACTGTAACTTAAGTTACAAAGTCTAGTTATTATGTTGTAAAACTAATGTTGTTAAGGACAATGACTCTTAAACTTGTGAATTTGATTACGGGGGCAATTCTGCTGGTAACAACCTTAGGTTGCGCCACATCAGCGCAGAATCAACTCTCCTCAGGGAATAGCGTTACACCTGCACCCACTGCTATCCAAACCAGTTATAACTCAAAAGCCAATAGACCAGCCACTAAAACCGCTACTATTAGCATTGAAGGAGAAAAAACTCCTATTACCCTCAGACTGTATAACCAATACAGCGATTTATTTAGTACCTACTTTCCTGAAAAAGATTTTGTAGCGGAAGGTAATAGTTCTGGTGAAGGAACTGGAGTTAGGTTTATTGCTAATTTTGGAGGGAGTAAAAACGATAATGCATATATCCATGTTGCCTTTTTAAATGATTTAAAAACTATCAATCAGTTAAGAAGTTTTATAAATGGCAAAAATGGTTTAATTGCATCTAATGGCTGGCGGGCTGTTAGCCGCAGTCAAAAAGTTTCCTATTCTTGGGCAAAAGAAAAGATAGTTTTTAGTAAAGGTAAAGATATTGTGGGTGATGTTTACCTTGGTCAGCAAAATGGGAAAGTTTTTTATGTTATTCTCCAGTTTCCAGTAGCATATGGCGACGGATTTACACCAAGAGCTGACTTGATTTTACAGAATCTCGAGGTAGCTCGTTAAGGGACTTCCAACTAAAAAATATACTATCGCTTTTTTGGCAAAGGGGCAGGGAGTAGGGGGGATAAAGAAAATATTTTCTCTCGGAAATTGGATAATTTAATTTCTGGAAGTCCCTAATACTAAATGCAGCAGACTTAGATTTAATTATGATAGGTGATTACTGAGAATTTGGTCACCAGTGGAATACATAAAAATTCCCCGATTCGCCATCAGCAGCAAACTCAACGGTAAATTCTAGAGATATTTATAGCTGATAAATCTCTTGCTGGATAGTAGATGTAGAGTTCATCTTCTTTTAAAATCTCCCTAATTTAAGCCAAACAATTGCTAAAGAGAGATTAAGAGGCAGTAAGATTGTGAATCAACTGAAAGCTTACACCTTAGCTTAGACCAGATTTTTAGCAGTAGCGATCAATTGTTAGTTAATACTCCTATCAGCTTTCAGCGGACAGTAGAAGTCCCAGAGTCTTCGCTTTTAGCTGGATTAGCGATCGCGGGTGCTGGCTTATTATTTCTGCGCCACAAAAAGCAAGTGGGAGTGTTGGTTAAATCAGAGAATAGTGAACAACTGTGAAAGAATTAAGGGTGCTTAAGCACCCTAGGGAAAATCTCTAAAATCAGCTATAGAAACAATATGGCTGCGAAGCCACTCAGTAAATTCATTTCTTCCTAACTGTCCGGCTGCTACTTGCAAAATTACCTGTTCTTGTTCATCCACTGTGGCGTTAATCTCAAAACCATTCAAAATCAAGAAAACTTCCATTGCAGCGTGACCGATGCGTTTATTATTAAACTCAGCAAGACTGTCACCAATCCTGCTGGTCTTCAAAACCGTACTTGAGACTTTCACCTCATACGGCTCCTCAATGACTTGACCCAAGTCGTGGGTACTTCTCACTACCACATCACATTTATTTCTGTATCGCTCTTAGGTTGATTATAAGAGTTGTCAGTGGCAGTTTTAACGTCGTGACAATGCCTATGTAATGCTTGCAGATTGTCGTATACATCCTTTCCACCTTGCGATTTAGGAATGATATGGTCAATCTCGATTAGGTCATCTTCTCTAAAGTACAATCCGCAATGAGAGCATTTCCCCTTTTGCTTTTTAAGTAGTATTGCTACTCTTTTAGGTACTAAGGGATTTTCGCCCTTTCTTGAACTCCAATATTTTAAGTTCCCATCGAACGGTGAGGCATCACCTTTTACTTTTACGTGTCTCACAATTTCTTTTTGTGAGTGTTTGAATAGCCTCATTGTGATTTCTCCGTTCTTTGTTGCTGCGAATACCCAGTTATCGCCACCTACTGTATGCCAATATTTCTTGGTTACCCATACATTAGACTTGTCAGGGTGACGACGTTTTCCCCAGCGTTTCAGCTTCTGATATATTAGATGACTTAGCTTTGAGAATATCTCTTTACTCACTGATGTTGAGTAATAGTTAACCCATCCCCTGATTACAGGGTTAAGTTTACTTATTAGTGTTTCTTGTGCAGCATTTTTGTGATTATCGATTATTCTTGCTATGTCATCGTAGTGTTTCTTTACTGATTTTACACTAGGCTTGATGAGTGTTTTATACCCTAACTTTTTACCGTTCGATAATTTTCCAGAGTCATTCTTTCCCACTTTGTATTGTTTCACATTGAAACCGAGGAAATTAAATCCTACTTCTTGCGAGGCGAATATCTCTGAGCTTTTGAAAGTCGAAACTATACGGGTTTTGTTAGGGTTTAATTCCAGTCCCATTTCTGCTAACCACGTTTTTACTATTTCTTTGAGTACTATTATTTGAGTTTTATTGGGGGCAAGAATCACAAAATCGTCTGCATATCTAATTAGGGATATACTGTTCTGATTCTTCACCTTTCCTCCTCTCTGGCTGGCTGCAAACTCCTTTACTAGCTTTTCTAGCCCATGTAAGGCAATATTGGCTAATAGTGGAGATATTACACCGCCTTGTGGCGTTCCCTCAGTAGTTTCTGAGAAATGACCATTGTCTAGTACTCCTGCTTTCAACCATGCTTTTATTTGCCTCCTCATGGTCGGGAATGTGTTAATTTTGGTCAATAGTTTTTCGTGGTTTATTTTATCGAAGCATTTTGAAATATCAGCATCTAATACCCATTTGTTTGAGTATCTGATACTATTAAATATTGCTTCTCTTGCATCATGGGCATTGCGTCCGGGTCTGAAACCGTAACTATTGGGCTCAAATTTTGCCTCCCATTCTGGTTCTAATGCCAGTTTGACAAGCGATTGAGTTGCTCTATCTTGCATTGTGGGTATTCCTAGTGGTCGTTTTTCAACGTTTCCGGGTTTTGGAATCCATACTCTACGAGTTGCTTTTACCTTATGGTTAAGCTTCATATTCATTACCAAAGTGAGTCTGGCTGATGGTTTAAGGGATTTTACACCGTCAATACCTGCTGCCTTCTTTCCTTGGTTATCTTGGGTGACTTTTCTTACTGCAAGAGCTTTTCCAGACCAAGACCTCATCAGGGTTTTTTGGAGTTTGCGGACTGCCTTAGTATCACCACGTTGAGAAGCTTGGTATATTCTTTTCTGAAGCTTGTATACGCTACGTTCTAACTTTCGCCAGGGTATCGTATTCCATTCCGCCGTAGTCTTTAAACTCGTATTAGACATATATACTTCCTAATCAGACCAATCCTTTCAAATCATTGTGAGTACGTCAGCATATTTCAATCATTACAATTAAACATTTGCTTCTTACTCAATCTCTCCACGTTATTACATCCGGTTAGCACCTACTCAGATACTCGACCATCTGAGAGTAAATAACGGGTTACTTCGTTCCGAATAACAATGCTATGTATCTTTAGAGTGACACTATTCACCGGGTTTATTGGGAGTGCATACTGGTCAAGGTAAAATTTGCCAGTCCTTTATCCTTTACCTTTTGGTTGTAGCGATTCAGCCTGATTGCGCTACTGTTTTATCACGATGATTCAGACGTGTCTTTAAGCCTTGGCTTTACTCATGGATACTTTGCTTGGTGATTACCACATTAGGCTTGCAGTATTTCCACCTTTTATCCCCGCTTTACCGATTGATGGCTAGTCTCTACAGTAGGGGATATGCTTTCACTCCAGCACTTGGAGGGTAGGTTTTGCACCTACATTGTTATTCAGTTATCAAAAGATTCTCATGAATCTTAAGCGGCTAATCCTCCTTAAGCCCTATTGGGATTGGTTTCTAGCCAACGAATCGCACTCCATCTATGAAAGGATGATTCTTAATCAGTGAAAAACTTAGTGCTGAAGCCTTTTCAACGATGGTTGAATAAAGTTCCTCTCCACCAAAGGTCATTTTTGGTTGCGCTAAAGCTGATTCCAAAGCGCCAAGGTTAGCAATACCAGCAGAACCACCAGACTGCTCAATGATGCGATTATAAAGTGCTAATACCTCTTGCAAAGTCAGATAGCGCATTATGCTAGACGCTTGTACAGTTCAGCATTTTTATTGAGTACGTAGTCCATTGCATCTGGAAATGATGTTTCTGGCTGATTGAGCAATTCTTCAACACCTATTAACACCAATTCTTCTATTGATATTCCCAGACGAGTAGCTCTTTGTTGCAACTTCAGCAAATGCTCATCTGGAATTTGGATTGTAATGGTATTCATAGTAGGCTCAAAAGCTTGCAGTTAATACAACTCTAGCACTAGCAATGCTGTGGAATTCTGTAATAGAAGCGATCGCCTGGAAAATGAACTTGACAATTACTTTATCTGTAACGCGATTAGGTAAGAAACCGATAGAATAATTCTCTGTCCTTTTGGTGCATTAGTTACATGACTGCCCAATCCTCTGCTCCCTTTTCACCCCAAGAAATCGCCGCTGAAGGTTTGAAACCAGAAGAATACGAAGAAATTGTCCGACGGTTAGGGCGACATCCCAACAAAGCTGAACTAGGAATGTTTGGGGTAATGTGGTCAGAGCATTGTTGTTATAAAAATTCCCGGCCTTTACTCAAACAGTTTCCCACAACAGGCCCCCGAATTCTGGTTGGGCCTGGTGAAAATGCTGGTGTTGTAGATTTAGGCGACGGATTACAACTTGCTTTTAAGATTGAATCTCATAATCACCCCTCAGCAGTTGAACCCTTCCAAGGTGCGGCAACGGGAGTCGGAGGTATCCTGAGAGATATCTTTACGATGGGTGCGCGTCCCATAGCTTTGTTGAATTCCTTGCGCTTTGGTTCCCTAGAGGATGGTAAAACTCAAAGGCTGTTCCAAGGTGTTGTAGCTGGGATTAGCCACTATGGTAATTGCTTGGTTGGTAATGAAACATTTATCTGGCGCGATCGCAATGGTGTCAATTTCGACAAAATTGGCAACTTTGTCGAATCGCGGTTGCGTGGAAATGTTACCACTCTAGAATTAGATGATGCGATTGCAGTTGAAACTCTTTCTCTAGACCCTGATACTCATGCTAGTTGTTGGCAGCGTGTACGGCGGATTTTCAAGAGACGCACTCAAACTCTGGTAACTATTCGTACAAATCTGGGTCGTACTCTCACGGTGACACCAGATCATCCCATGTTGGTGCAGTCAAAGGGTCAATGGGATATCTGTACTGCCCAATCTTTAAAAGTAGGTGATGAAATCCCCATTCTTACTGCTTTACCAGAAAGCGATCGCGCCGAAGAAATTCTCCCATTAGATTTAATATCTACTTTGAATCCAGAAGATGGGACTGGTAAAGATGTATATGTGGAACTCCCCGCAACTTGGCAACCGACAGCAGAAATTCGTACAGCTTTGCGATTACTCGAACCTTCTGCGGTTAATCGTCATCAGTACTTGAAAGATGGTAGGTTGCCCCTAGGATATTTTCTCGCTTTAGAATCCGTACTCAAAATATCCCGGAGCGAAGTCCGCCTGTTCCGTCGTGGCAAAGCCAATTATATGCGGGCGGTTATCACCCCTGATGCAGGTTTTGCACGATTACTGGGCTATTACCTCTCAGAAGGATGTGTCTCTCAAAATGGCAATACCTATAAGATTATTTTTACTTTCGCTCTCCATGAAAGTGAATATATCGAAGATGTTGTCAGCGCTTTAAAAGATTTGGGATTACGCCCATGTGTGGAAAAACGGTCTTCAACAATCGCCGTTTATGCTACTTCTTGGCTGTTTGGGCATATCTTGAAAAATGTTTGGCAGTGTGGTGCTGGTGCCAGCAATAAAGCTTTTCCCAGTTTTGTGTTCACATGGCCAAGTCATTTACAACGTGAAGCCCTCAAGGGTTTACTTAGAGGCGATGGTTCCCTAACTACAAAAACTCATGGCAGTCATGCCAAAATATCGTTTGCGACAACTAGCCACAAGTTGTTTGAGCAAACTCTGATGCTAATTCAAAATCAAGGGGCAATTCCTTACATTTATCAACGACCAGCATCAGTAGGAGAGATAGAAGGGCGCAAGCATACAAGATTACCATTATGGCAGTTAGAAGTTACCAACTTTGCTGGACTAACCGCTTTAGCTAATGTATTTTCTCAAGCAAGAACGGCAGAACTAGCTACTGCTTTGGCACGGTATGACGGAACAAAATATTCTTTCCCACGTTTCCGTCAACCTGCAAATACCTTAGCAGTGGTCAAAATTACCAGTATAGAAACCAAAAACGTTGATGAATGCAATGTCTACGATGTAGAAGTAGATAATACTCATCTTTTCGTTACGACTTCTGGTATTATCACCCACAATTGCGTTGGAGTTCCCACTGTTGGTGGTGAAGTTTACTTTGACCCTGCTTATTCTGGCAATCCCTTAGTAAATGTCATGGCTTTGGGATTGATGGAAACTCCAGAAATCGTCAAATCTGGGGCTTCTGGGATTGGTAACCCTGTGCTGTATGTCGGTTCCACCACCGGACGCGATGGTATGGGAGGCGCAAGTTTTGCTAGTGCAGAATTGAGTGATGAATCTTTAGATGACCGTCCGGCTGTGCAAGTTGGCGACCCATTTTTAGAAAAATCATTAATTGAAGCCTGTTTAGAAGCATTTAAGACAGGTGCGGTTGTCGCCGCCCAAGATATGGGTGCTGCAGGTATTACCTGTTCCACATCAGAGATGGCTGCTAAAGGCGGTGTCGGTATTGAACTCGATTTAGATAAAATTCCGGTGCGGGAATTGGGGATGGTTCCCTATGAATATCTGCTTTCGGAATCGCAAGAACGGATGCTGTTTGTTGCCCACAAGGGAAGAGAACAAGAGTTAATTGATATTTTTCACCGTTGGGGACTCCAGGCTGTTGTCGCTGGGAATGTGATTGCGGAACCAATTGTACGGATTCTATTTGAGGGTGGAATCGCAGCCGAAATTCCGGCTGATGCTTTAGCAGAAAACACTCCCCTTTATCATCGGGAATTGTTGGCGGAACCTCCAGAATATGCGCGCCAAGCTTGGGAATGGCAGGCTGATTCGTTACCTCCTTGCAATACTACTGGGATTGAAATTCAAGGAAGTCTGCAAAGTTGGAATGATATTCTGTTAACTTTGCTGGATACTCCCACCATTGCTTCTAAAAGCTGGGTATATCGTCAGTATGACCATCAGGTGCAGAATAATACGGTGATTTTCCCTGGTGGTGCTGATGCGGCTGTGGTGCGCTTACGTCCTTTAGAACCCCCTGGAAAAACAGGAAGTAAGACAGGTGTCGCCGCAACAGTAGATTGCAATCCGCGTTATGTTTATCTTGACCCTTACGAAGGTGCTAAGGCTGTGGTGGCTGAAGCTGCACGCAATCTTAGCTGTGTGGGTGCTGAACCCTTAGCTGTGACAGATAACTTAAATTTTGGTAGCCCAGAAAAACCCATAGGATACTGGCAATTAGCAGAAGCTTGTCGCGGTTTAGCTGAAGGTTGTCGGGAATTGGCTACTCCTGTAACTGGTGGGAATGTTTCTCTTTATAATGAAACCCTGGATTCTCAAGGAAATCCCCAGCCGATTTATCCGACTCCGGTTGTCGGGATGGTGGGATTAATTCCCGATATCAGCAAAATTTGTGGTCAAGCTTGGCAAGCTGCAGGTGATGCGATTTATCTTTTAGGGTCACTGCCACAATCTAATGATAATTTAGGTGCTTCCGAATATTTAGTCGCAATTCACAATACTATCGCTGGTAAACCGCCCAAGGTGGATTTTGAATCGGAACGTCGGATTCAGAAAGTTTGTCGTGAGGGGATTCGTGCAGGCTGGATACGTTCAGCCCATGATTGTGCTGAGGGCGGATTAGCTGTGGCTTTAGCCGAATCTTGTATTGCTGGTAACTTGGGGGCGCAAATCACTTTAGAATTACCAGCCAATAACTCCACAAGGTGGGATACATTGCTATTTGGCGAAGGTGGTGGACAAATTTTAGTGTCCGTGGGTTCAGAACAACAGGAAATTTGGGAATCCTATTTACAGGAACATCTCAATCAACAATGGCAAAAACTGGGCATAGTGGTTAATTCAGAGATGGGTTTGGGGGTCTTAACCTCTGATAACCAAACCTTAATAAAAGGTAGTATCAACGATATGACAAATCGCTATTCCCAAGCGATCGCTAAACGATTAGCAGTTCATATTACTACCCCCAGTTAATTCGTATAATCCCCCCTATGGGAATTATTAGCATCATTTAGCATAATTACGGTACTGTTTTAATGGATGGTTAAAGATTTGTTAAGAAGTCTGCATCTATCCACCCATAGAAATCGGGGATTTTAAATTTTGGATTTGGGATGGTAGAAACTTTGCCGACAAGGTTTCTATCACCTACAAGACTGAGACCAAAAATCTCCCATAATACTATCTCTGCCCATTTGGGATTGCACAATCCCAGTGACTCGACACCACCACCAGGAGCAAAGCTAGCATGATTCCCTACCATCCCGACTCTTTGGATGATTACTCTCAACAATCTGACAACGCCATCAATAGTGATGAAAATCGTCCAGACAAGCCAGAAGAAGCTTGTGGAGTTTTTGGTATCTACGCACCAGGAGAAGACGTTGCGAAACTAACCTACTTTGGATTGTATGCACTCCAACACCGGGGTCAAGAATCTGCTGGCATTGCCACATTTGAGGGTACAAAAGTACACCTGCATAAAGATATGGGCTTGGTGTCTCAAGTCTTTAATGAAACCGTTCTCCAAGAGTTACCGGGTAACCTCGCTGTAGGACACACTCGTTACTCAACTACAGGTTCTAGTCGCAAGGTTAATGCCCAACCTGCTGTAGTCGAGACTAGTTTAGGTTCATTAGCTTTAGCACATAATGGTAATTTAGTCAATACTGTAGAACTGCGCGAACAGTTGCTTAAAAACAAATGCAACTTAGTGACAACGACAGACTCAGAAATGATTGCCTTTGCGATCGCAGAAGAAGTAAATGCTGGGGCAAATTGGCTAGATGCCGCTATTGAAGCTTGTCGTCGTTGCCAAGGAGCTTTTAGTTTAGTAATTGGGACTCCTGATGGCGTGATGGGTGTACGTGATCCTAATGGGATTCGTCCATTAGTCATTGGCATGTTAGCTGGTGAGCCAGACCGTTATGTCTTAGCTTCCGAAACTTGTGGCTTAGATATTATTGGCGCAGAATACGTGCGAGATGTTCAACCAGGGGAATTAGTTTGGATTAACGAAGAAGGTTTAACTTCCATTCAATGGCAACAACAGACCCAACGTAAATTATGCATCTTTGAAATGATTTACTTTGCTCGTCCTGATAGCCTCATGCATGACGAGACTTTGTACAGTTACCGGATGCGTTTAGGACGGCGACTCGCCGCAGAATCTCTGGTTGAGGCTGATTTAGTGTTTGGGGTTCCTGATTCTGGCATACCAGCAGCCATTGGATTTTCCCAAGCTTCTGGCATTGCCTATGGTGAAGGCTTGATTAAAAATCGCTACGTAGGACGCACTTTTATTCAGCCCACTCAATCCATGCGCGAGTCTGGTTTGCGGATGAAACTCAACCCACTCAAAGATGTGCTAGTAGGCAAACGCGTGGTGATTGTAGATGATTCCATTGTGCGCGGAACCACCAGCCGGAAATTAGTTAAAACTCTGAGGGAAGCTGGTGCTACAGAAGTACATATGCGAATTTCCTCTCCGCCAGTAACTCATCCTTGCTTTTATGGCATTGATACCGACACCCAGGATCAGTTAATTGCTGCTACCAAGTCAGTAGAAGAAATTGCCAAGCAATTGGAAGTAGATACCCTCGCTTATCTCAGTTGGGAGGGAATGCTAGAAACCACCAGAGAAGACACCAATAGTTTCTGTTCTGCTTGCTTTACAGGCGATTACCCCGTTGCTATTCCTGAGCAGGTGAAGCGTTCTAAGTTGATTTTGGAAAAGGTTGTAGTTTAGAGGCTGGGTAATGGGTAATGGGGAAGAGAGAATAAATTACCTTTTCCCTTTTGACCCACCTCCTCAAGCTAAAATTAGGTAAATACCCCACAAGAAATATCTCATGAACCAGCAGACAACTGAGAGAGTTCGCTGGACAACCGCTGATTTGGACTTGTTTCCAGATAACGGGAACCGCTATGAAATTGTTGACGGGGAATTGTTTGTGGCGAGAGCGCCTCACTGGAAGCATCAGAAAACTTGTGTGAGAATTAGCGGGGTTTTGGATAACTGGTCACAAGTTAGTGGTTTAGGAGAAGTTGTCACAGCGCCAGGTATAATTTTTGGCGACAACGATCATGTGATTCCTGATGTTGTCTGGGCTAGCAATGAGAAACTAGCTACTGTGTTAGATGAGGCGGGACATTTGACTGCTGCACCAGAATTGGTGGTAGAGGTGCTATCTGCGGGAATAGAGAATGAAAAGCGAGATAGGGAATTAAAACTCAAGCTCTATTCATCGCGAGGTGTAAGAGAATATTGGATTGTGGATTGGCGGAAGCAACAAATAGAAGTTTATCGCAGAGAACAAGGGATTTTAAAGTTAGCTGTGACTTTATTCCATGATGATGAATTGACATCACCTATATTGCCTGATTTTACTTGTGCGATCGCTCTTTTGTTCAAATGAGAAATTAAACTAGCGATCGCACTATATCTATCTCAAGGCTCTGGTTCTATTCCCAAGGCTCTTAACTGTTCTCCTAATCTTTCACCACGTTGGCGTTCTTTAGTGGCTAGTTCTCCTCCCCATAGTAAGAGTTCGCCTTGTTCATCCCACCAACGCAGCCACAAGCCAGAACGATTTTCGCGCACTCCTTGCCAGATACCTAAAAATAAGTTCATTTCTGCAATCAAGTAACGGTTATTTGCATCTGGCGATCGCAATTGATAACGTCCGGAATCATCTCGTTGATAAACTTCTAATATTCCGGCATCAGGTTCAAAAATGGCATAGTTTGGTATTTGTAAAATTTGCTCATAATAGAACCATTTTCCAGGCGGATAAGTTGGTTTACTGGAATATTCTCCACCTTCCGTATCCGAAATAAACTCCATGACAATTACAGGAATATCGCCTTGGAGCCGTGGAGTATAACTGCGTTTCACCTCAGCACGTGGGACTTTAATAGAGGGTACATATCCCCAATCTGGGGCTTTAACTACGAACTGGCGGTTTAAGGTGGCACAAATGCCATAGTTAGTTATAGTTAAAGCGTTGGCTGGTAATCTCCCTGATATTTCTAAGCTTTCTGTCAGAGCTGCAGCAAGGGCAGGCTGATTAATGTTATCCACTGGCTCATCATCTAAAACAAAATCATCTGGTAATTTTTCCCAGGTAACTTCATAGGTGGCGGCATTGGCGAGCATGGTGATACTGCCTCGTTAGCGCAATCAAATTTAAGTCTATAGTCTCTTTAGCTTCTCTGCAATTTTGCAAAGCGATCGCCCTACATATCCTAATTTACTGCAATTGGCGATACCCCAAAGCTATATTACTCCAGCCAGTTGCCCAAGGTAAAATAAGAGTCTACCTCATCAAAAAGCAGTATGTTAAAAGTCCAGCGTTTACAAATGCAACGCTACGGTGTTGCTATTTTGTCAGTGCTAATGGCGTTGCTATTAGGTTTAATGCTGGAAAAACTGCTACAAATAAAGGTTGCGTCACTTTTTTTTGCGGCTGTAGTCTTTAGTAGTTGGTCTGGTGGGTTCTCTGCTGGTTTAGTGGCTACAGTCTTGGCCATCTTAGCTAATAATTATTTTTTTACACAACCTATATACGTTTTTACACTGAATAATGCTTCTGATGCTTTAGAGCTAATCATATTTAGTTCAGTATCACTATTGATTAGTTCGTTAAATGCAGAATTGCAGGTTGCTAAACAAGCATCGGAAGCCAAGTTAGCAACACTTCAAGTCAGCTATCGTCGCTTGCTAGAGACAGCTAATGAAGGTATCTGGATATTTGACAATCAAGGCAAAACAGAATATGTCAACCAGCGTTTAGCCGAAATGCTAGGCTACGCCATAGAAGAGATGATTGGTCAACCAATTTTCAACTTTGTAGAACATCAAGTTGAAATTGAATTAGACCGCTGGTTAACGCAACAAAGGTACAATCTGCAAGATATTAACCAGCAATTTGACTTGTGTTTATGCTGTAAAGACACATCAGAACTTTGGGCAATTGTTTCCACTAGCCCCATTTTGAATCAGCAGGGTGAATTTTCGAGTGCGATCGCCATGCTCACTGATATCACTAAACGTAAACAAACCGAAGTCGCCCTGCAAGAAAGTCAAGCAGCACTGCAACAAAAGCAAGAAAGGTTAGATTTAGCCCAAGCAGCAGCGAAAAGTGGCAGCTTTGAGTGGAATATTCAAACTAATGTCAATATTTGGTCAAAAGAGTTAGAAGCACTCTACGGTTTAAACCCTGGTGAGTTTGGCGGTAGTTATGAAGAGTGGGCGAGATGGGTTCATCCCGATGATTTAGCTAAAGCCGAAGCAGATTTGATGAATTCGCTGAAAACAGGGGAATTTTTCACTGATTGGCGTGTGGTTTGGAAAGATGGCAGTATTCATTGGATGCACGCCAGAGCGAAGGTATTTTACGATGATGCGGGTCAACCTTTACGCATGGTGGGTATTAATGTTGATATTAGCGAGCGTAAACGTGCAGAATTCGCCCTGCAAAAAAGTGAAGCGATCGCTAAAGCACGAGCGCAAGAACTAGAAACTTTCATGGAAACGGTTCCTGCTGCTGTTTGGATTGCCCACGATCCGCAATGTCATAACATGAGCGTTAACCGAGCGGCTTATGAATTGATGCGGCTACCACCAGGCTCAGTGTTAACTGCAACTCCGGCTGATGGCGAGTTTCCCTTTCAATTCAAAATCCAAAAAAATGGTCAAGACATTCCACCAAACGAATTACCAATGCAATTAGCAGGTCGTATTGGGAAACTAGTTGAGGCAGAATGTGAATTTGTTTTTAGTGATGAAGATGTGCGCTCCGTCTACGGCAAAGCTGTGCCATTGTGGGATGAGTCTGGTTCTATTCGCGGTGTAATTGGCGCATTTTTGGATGTTACAGAACGAAAACAGGTAGAAGATGCATTGCGGGAAAACCAAGAACGTCTAGCTTTAGCGCTGGATGCCGCTAGGATGGGATCTTGGGATTGGGATCTGTTGAGCGATCGCGTGATGTGGACTCCTTACCATGAAATGATTTTTGGCTATGAGCCTGGAAACCCTCATCGAACTTATCAGGATTGGCTGAACCGCATTCATCCAGAGGATCTGCATCGCTTTGAGGTAACAATTAAAACAGCGATGACAAAACGCCAAAACTATGAAGACGAATACCGAGTAGTTTGGGCAGATGGTAGCTTACATTGGGTGTCAGCTTTTGGACGCTTCCAGTACGACCAACAAGGCCAACCGATGCGGATGTTGGGAATGCTGTTTGAAATTAGCGATCGCAAGCAAGCAGAAGCAGCACTCCGCCAAAGGGAATTAATGTTTAGCACATTAGCGGATACAATGCCGCAAATTTTTTGGATTACCCAACCAGATGGCTATCATGAATACTTTAATCAACGCTGGTATGATTACACAGGAAAAACCTTAGAACAAACGCGTGGTGAAGGGTGGCAAACGGTTTTGCATCCCGATGATGTGCAACGCACGAGTGAAGTTTGGCAAGATTCCCTGCGTACTGGCAAAACTTATGAGATTGAGTATCGTTTTTTGCGTACTGATGGCGAATATCGCTGGCATTTAGGGCGAGCATTTCCATTACGTAATCAAGAAGGTCAAATTATTAACTGGTTTGGTTCTTGTACCGATATTCACGACCAAAAGTTGGCAATTGAGGAACGCGCCCAAGCTTTAGCTAGGGAACGTGCGGCGCGCATAGAGCTAGAAAAAGCCAGCCGGATGAAAGATGATTTTCTCGCGATTGTCTCCCATGAATTACGTTCACCACTCAATCCGATTTTAGGTTGGTCAACACTGCTGCTCAACCGCCAATTGAATGCCCAAAAGACAACTCAAGCCCTAGAAATCATCCAGCGCAACGCCAAATTACAAACAAGATTAATTGATGATTTATTAGATGTTTCACGGATTCTCCGTGGCAAACTCAGCCTCAATATCTGTGAAGTTGACTTAGTTGCCATTGTGGAAGCATCTGTAGAAACCGTGCGTTTAGCAGCTGAAGCGAAATCGATTCAAATTCAGACCCAGCTTGACCCCACGGTTGGTAAATTAGAAGGCGATCCTAACCGCTTGCAGCAAGTAGTAGTAAATATACTGACCAATGCTGTGAAATTTACACCAGAAGGAGGTCGCATCTACATCCAACTCCAGCAGCTGGGAACTAATGCCCAAATTCAGGTTACCGACACAGGTAAAGGAATTAGTCCCAACTTTTTGCCCTACGTATTTGAGCGTTTTCGGCAAGCAGATGCAGCAACCACCCGCAAATTTGGCGGTTTAGGCTTAGGGCTAGCAATTGTCCGTCACATAGTGGAACTTCACGATGGTAAGATTCAAGCCAGCAGCCCGGGAGAAGGTTTCGGCTCAACCTTCACTGTCACGCTACCCGTGATGACTCCAGCCTCTCACAGCATTGAAAATCATGAATTGCAAAATCATGGCCCAAATCTTCAGGGTTTGCGAGTAGTTGCCGTAGATGATGATGTTGATAGCCTGGATCTAATCGCCTTTATCTTAGAGCAATATGGCATTGAAGTTACAGCCGTTTCTTCCGCCCGTGAAGCCATCAAAGCGATCGCCCAAATTCAACCAGATTTATTAATCAGTGATATCGCCATGCCAGAAATCGACGGTTATACACTCATCCGTCAAGTCAGAGAAATGGAAGCAGTAAAAGGTGGAAAACTACCTGCGATCGCTCTGACTGCATTTGCTGGCGAAACAAATAATCATAAAATTCTCGCCGCAGGTTTCCAAAACCACATTACTAAGCCTGTTGATCCAGATGAATTAGCAATGGTGATTGAGAAAGAAGTTAAATAATGGGCATGGGGCATGGGGCATGGGGCATGGGGCATAGGTAATGAGTAATGAGTAATGGGTAATGGGTAATGGGTAATGGGTAATAGTAATTTCTCCTCATCTCCCTCATCTCCCTCATCCTCCTCATCCCCCTCATCTCCCCAAGCGGGCGTAAAATTACTACCAAAATAAAACAGTACGCACGTTCTACTATAACTCCAGTAAAGATAGTATTATTAAGGACTGTTTCACGCCTCCCTCACCATCAGCTTGCCGATATGTCAGAGCAAAAGCTAGCCGCATCCTTAAATGGACATCTTCCGCACAAGAGCCACAACAACCAGAATACGATTCGTATTCGGGGTGCTAGGCAGCATAATCTGAAAAATATTGATTTAGAATTACCACGCGATCGCCTGATTGTTTTTACTGGCGTTTCTGGTTCGGGTAAGTCTTCTTTGGCTTTTGATACCATCTTCGCGGAAGGACAACGCCGCTATGTGGAATCTCTCAGCGCCTATGCTCGGCAATTCCTGGGACAATTGGATAAGCCGGATGTGGAGGCGATTGAAGGTTTAAGTCCGGCGATTTCGATTGACCAAAAGTCTACCTCTCATAACCCCCGTTCCACAGTGGGGACGGTGACGGAAATTTACGATTATTTGCGGCTGTTGTTTGGGCGGGCGGGTGAACCCCATTGTCCGATATGCGATCGCTGTATTTCGCCGCAAACCATTGATGAGATGGTAGATCGGATTATGGATTTAAGCGATCGCACTCGCTTTCAAATTCTCGCCCCTGTAGTTAGAGGTAAAAAAGGTACTCACCGCAAACTGTTATCAAGTTTAGCTTCGCAAGGTTTTGTCCGGGTGCGTGTTGATGGTGAAGTCAGAGAATTATCCGATTCCATTGAATTAGACAAGAATTTCACTCACACTATTGAAGTAGTTATCGACCGTTTAATCAAAAAAGATGGCATTCAAGAACGTTTAGTTGATTCACTGTCTACGTGTCTCAAACTATCAGGTGGAATTGCTAATATTGTTATCGGTCATGCTCAAGAACAAAGTACAAATGACCCTGAAGAAGAATTAGTATTTTCCGAGAACTTCGCCTGTCCAGAACATGGGGCAGTAATGGAAGAATTATCACCGCGCTTGTTCTCGTTTAACTCACCTTATGGTGCTTGTCCTAACTGTCATGGAATTGGTAGTTTAAAAAGATTTTCGCCGGATTTAATTATTCCTGATAGCGATGCACCAGTTTATGCTGCTATTGCGCCTTGGTCAGAAAAAGATAATTCTTACTATTTAGAATTGCTCTATGCTTTAGGGCAAGCTCATGGATTTGAATTACAAGTACAGTGGAGTAAATTAACAGCAGAACAGCAACAAATTGTGTTGTATGGAGAAGAAGCAACTACCGCAGCCGAGCGCAAACAGAGCTTCAAAGGTGTAATTCCCATTCTGCAAAGGCAATATGAAGGCGGTTCGGAGTTAATTAAGCAGAAATTAGAAGATTATTTAATCGATCAGCCCTGCGAAGTTTGTCATGGTAAGCGGTTAAAACCGGAAGCTTTATCAGTGCGTTTGGGACAGTACAAAATATTAGATTTAACTGGGGTTTCTATCCGCGATTCTCGCCAGAGAATTGAACAATTAAAATTAAGCGATCGCCAATTTCAAATTGCTGATTTAGTCCTGAGAGAAATTAAAGCCAGATTGCAATTTTTACTGGATGTCGGATTAGATTACCTCACCCTCGACCGTCCCGCCATGACCCTTTCTGGTGGTGAAGCTCAACGTATTCGGCTCGCCACACAAATTGGTTCTGGGTTAACAGGTGTCCTCTACGTTTTAGACGAACCCAGTATAGGTTTACATCAAAGAGATAACGGCAGATTACTCAAAACTTTAACCAAATTACGCGATTTAGGTAATACCTTAATTGTGGTAGAGCATGATGAAGAAACAATTCGTGCAGCGAATCACATTGTTGATATTGGCCCTGGTGCAGGAATTCATGGTGGTCATATTGTCGCCCAAGGTGATTTGCAGGAATTACTAACAGCAGAAGATTCTTTAACAGGTGCTTATTTATCAGGAAGGCGCGTAATTCATACACCAGCCGAACGCCGTGAAGGAAACGGTCGGAGTTTGACAATTAAAAACGCCCATCGCAATAATCTGCGAAATATTGATGTCGAAATTCCTTTGGGTAAACTTGTCGCTGTCACGGGTGTTTCTGGTTCAGGAAAATCAACTTTAATTAATGAATTACTTTACCCAGCATTACAACACCATTTAACAAAGAGAGTTCCTTTACCCAAAGAAATAGAGGAAATTAAAGGATTAAATTCTGTTGATAAAGCCATTGTTATTGACCAATCCCCTATTGGTAGAACCCCACGTTCTAACCCTGCAACTTACACAGGTGTTTTTGATGTCATTCGTGATGTCTTTTCCCAAACAGTAGAAGCCAAAGCGAGAGGTTATAAACCCGGACAATTTTCTTTTAACGTTAAAGGTGGACGTTGCGAAGCTTGTAGCGGACAGGGTGTAAATGTCATAGAAATGAACTTTTTACCTGATGTTTATGTGCAATGTGAAATCTGTAAAGGTGCAAGATATAACCGTGAAACATTGCAGGTGAAGTACAAAGATAAAACCATTTCCGACGTTCTCAACATGACAGTTGAAGAAAGTTTAGACTTTTTTCAAAACATCCCCAAAGCTGTTACCCGCTTACAAACTTTAGTTGATGTTGGCTTAGGTTATGTTCAATTAGGTCAACCAGCTACCACCTTATCTGGTGGCGAAGCACAGCGCGTAAAATTAGCCACAGAATTATCTCGTCGCGCCACAGGTAAGACACTTTATTTAATTGATGAACCTACAACAGGTTTATCTTTTTATGATGTACATAAATTGCTAGATGTATTGCAACGTTTGGTAGACAAAGGCAATTCAATTTTAGTAATTGAACACAATTTAGATGTCATTCGTTGCGCTGACTGGGTAATAGATTTAGGCCCAGATGGTGGCGATAAAGGTGGAGAAGTAATTGCAGTAGGAACACCAGAAGAAGTTGCAGCAAATTCCCGTTCTTACACTGGCGAATATTTGCGTCAGGTATTGCAGCAGTATCCAGCTTTGAAGAAGTAACATTGCGGAGAATAAAGTTCGGATCAAACAAATCGATTGACGTTTAAATCTTGTAGAGACGCGATTAATCGCGTCTCTACAACTTAAGCAACAAACTAAAACAAATGTCTCTTCCCACAGATATAATTTTTTGGGTAAGTCTCATAAAATCAGCTTATCTGTTGGAGGGTTGCTAGTGGAATTGCTTTATAATTTCTTCTCCTCAGGGAATTTCATTCCACATGGCCATTGTTACCTGTGGAAACCAGAGTTAGTTTGGTTGCATATCTTAGCTAACACTCTCATTGCACTTTCTTACTACTCAATTCCCCTCACACTCATATATTTTGTTCGTAAAAGAGATGACATTCCATTTAAAGTAATTTTTCTATTATTTGGAGCTTTTATCATTTCTTGTGGAACCACACATTTGATGGAAGTGTGGACGCTTTGGCACCCTGTTTATTGGCTATCTGGTGCAATGAAAGCTATCACTGCACTAATTTCTTTATATACAGCAATTACTCTTATACCTCTAGTTCCCCAAGCGCTAGCTCTCCCCAGTCCTGCACAATTGGAAGCTGCATATATGGCTTTAAAAGATGAAAATGCAGAACGACAGCGAGTCGAGCAAGAGTTGAGACAATACAAAGAAACCTTAGAAGAATTAGTAGAACAACGCACTGCTGAACTAGCTAAAACTAATGAGCAACTCCAACAAGAAATTGTTCAACGTCAGCAATCTCAAGAAAAAATGGCTGAATTATTAAAAGCTGTAAAAAGTGCCAATCAAGATTTAAATGATTTTGCTTATGTAGTTTCTCACGATTTGAAAGCACCTCTGCGGGGAATTAGTTCATTATCGGAATGGTTGTTAAGTGATTATGGCGATCAATTTGATGATGAGGGACAAGAATTAGTCAGATTGCTCATTAGTAGAGTCAAAAAAATGTACGCTCTCATCGATGGAATTTTACAATATTCCCGCGCTGGTAGTTATCGAGAGGAAAAGACCCAAGTTAATTTAAATGATGTGGTGAGAGATGTAATCGATTTACTTGCGCCACCAGAAAATATTCAAATAGAGATTATAAGTACATTACCAATTATTAGCGCTGAAACAACAAGAATCAAACAAATTTTTCAAAATTTATTCAGTAATGCTATTAAATTTATCGATAAGCCACAAGGTAGAATAATTATTAATTGTACTGAAGATAATAGTTATTGGCAGTTTATTGTTGCTGATAATGGCCCGGGTATTGAAGAAAAGTATTTTACAAAAATTTTTCAAATGTTTCAGAAATTATCTAATGATGATAATTCAGATAGTACGGGAATCGGTTTATCTTTGGTCAAGAAAATTGTAGAGCTATATGGCGGTACAGTTTGGGTAGAATCGGAAGTGGGTCAAGGTAGCAAGTTCTTTTTTACGTTGAGGAAATAGCTATTACCTGACATTTATAAACCCGAATTTCTGAAAAATTCGGGGATTTGGACAGCGACTTTTGCTTGAGTAGGTGGTAATTAATAATATGATGCGTTACGCGATCGCTAACGCATCCTACTGGATTAATTATCTCCGCCTTTTTCTATAAACTGTCGCAAAATCTCACTGGGTTTTCTATCCCAAGTATCAATATGCTCATATATTAAATTATCTGAATTGAGCTTATAGGTGGAATAACCATTAAAAAATATCTTCGCTTTCCAGGGAACACGCAATATACCTCTCACTGTCCACTTAGCTAGAATCGTATCCTCGGCTGACTGATAGACTTCATGTAAATCAAAATAAATTTGCGTAAAAAATAGCTGCGCGTGAAATCTTAACGTCCAAAATATAATCCGATAGTTGAATTTATATTTAAATTTATTGACTGGATCGCGAAAGTAAATATTCTGCGTATAGATATCATAAGAAATATCTTTTTCAAACAGAGTTGGTAAATCTTGTTTGAGAATCTCAATTACCTGTTCTACCTGCATTATTATTCCCCAAATGTGATTAGAAAAGGTTTCTAAAAAATCTTACCAACTTCTGCCAAATTGATAATGTATTTCTGCTATCCGCACGACTTACTGTCAAATCAGCTAAAGTCGGAAATGACGCAGGTTGAGCATAGGGGCCATTCCGTAATAATTGACCTAAAGCATTATTATTTTCTCTTAAACCTTCATAAAAAAAGAAGACTTCTCCGTTAATACCGCGTTTACGATTGCAGTTAATTACTTTCAGAAGATGTTCAGGAGTAATACAGTAAGTACCAAGCTTCATTAAAACTCCTGGTGCTAACTTGGGTAAAGTTGCATCTGTAAATTGTTCAGAAATCAACTTATTAACAATACATTTGTAAATTTGGAAATCACGGCGGTAAATTTGTGGGTGAATCATGTCCACAATGCCACGATTTAGCCAGGTAGCTGAATCTTGTAAATACTCTTTAAATCCCCAATCATAAATATTGGGAGACATCGACACAATTAAATTAGGATTAATACTTTTAACTTCTTGATAGAGACGTGCTAAAAATTCTGTCAGAATATCCGCACGCCATTTTAACCATTGACTATCTTTAGGGTTTTGTGGCGGATTTTGGTTAAACTGCTGACGATAACGTGCGATTGTACCCTCATCATAACCACCTTCAGATGGTAATGCAGGAAAGCGATCATCGCCTTGAATGCCATCAACATCATAATTCTGCACAACTTCCCGTACTAAGCTCAATAAAAATTCTTGCACTTGTGGGTCAAGGGCATTCATCCACTCAAAGCCATTTTTCTTGAGTAGTTTACCATCGCGATCGCGCGCTGCCCATTCCGGTTTTGTTTGCAACAACATTCCACCATTCAGGTTATAAGAACTTGCAAAGCCGTATTCAAACCAAGGAATAACTTTCAATCCAACCCGCCGCGCTTGTGCAACTACTTCCGCTAAAGGGTCACGACTAGCAAAACTGGGGTCAATTTCTACCCCAAATGTTTGCTGCATCGTTGGACTGCGATACAGGGTGACACCTTTATTCCAAACCACAGGAAATACAACATTAAATCCTGTCTCAGCCAGAAAATCCATTGCCTCAGCAATGCGTTGCTGTGACTTGAGTACTTTACTATCGGTATTAGTCAGCCAGACACCACGTGTTTCTATTAAGCTCATGTGCGTATCTAAAAACAAAGCGTGCGCTACCTGCGTTAACCCCAGTGAGGAACGCAATTTTTAATTCACGACTAGCTGACTATACCGCGCTTTAATGGCCATATAAATACCATAAGCAATTAAACCCAATGCTACAAAGCCTAAAAGCCAAGGGCCATAGGGTTGTTGTGCCAAAGTCTGTAACGCCTCATCCAAGCCTCCCGCAGCTTGAGCGTTAGATTGTGTTGCAGCTTGAATAAAAAACCAGCCAATAATGCAGAATACAATTCCCCGGGCGACTAAACCAAAGCGACATATACCAATCATCCACTTACGTTCTTGATGACTCAACTGAGATAGATTGAATTCTCTTTGAAACTTAGTACTATAAGCTTTATAAAATTGATAAAAACCTAAACCAATAACGAACGCGCCGCCAGTTCCTACTAACCATTGTCCAAAAGGTTGAGAAAGTAGGCGTGCTGTCCAATCTTGAGTGGAGTTACTATTACCACTATTGCTAGAACCCAAGAGAATTTGCACAGCACTATAAGCTAGACCTGCATATATAAAACCATTGATTGCATAACTAATTCTCTGTGCTAAACCTTTAGCATCATTACCTTTATGTTCTGGATCTTTAATAGCCTCGACAAAGCGCCAAAGTACATATCCAATTAAACCAATTGCTACCAAAGCCAGTAAAATTTGTCCAAAAGGTTGTTCTACAAGTGTTTGTAAAGCACCTTTAGTATCAGTTGTTTTGCCACCTGTACCAAAAGCCACTTGTGCTGCTAGTAAACCAACGATAGCATAAACTATTCCTTTAGAAGCATAACCAAATCTGCCTAATCTTTCTACCCATAATGATGGGCGATCCATCAGATGTTGTGTCATGGTATTGTCCATAATTTATGCAAATTCTTTTAGCAAAATTCACATATTATTAACATCTATCTATTGGCAATATTTAGATTATCTCAAGATATATTTATCAATCTTATATTCATTAAATCTCTTACTGAAACTTTTCTTTTAACAGATGTTGTACGAAGTCTAAGAAAAGATAATGCAGTCATCTCTCAGATAAACCAACGGTATTTTATATCAATGGAGTAAGATTTATGACTGCTGTAGTTCAACCCACTTGGACACATGAATATATCACTACTAATGGCGTGAGATTGCACTATGTCAACCAAGGCGAAGGCCCTTTGATGTTGATGTTACATGGATTTCCAGAGTTTTGGTATTCCTGGCGGTATCAAATACCAGAATTCGCCAAAGATTTTAAAGTCGTTGCTCTGGATTTACGCGGTTATAACGATAGCGATAAACCAGAAGACAAATCTGCTTATGTAATGGCTAAATTTGTCAAAGATGTTAAGGGGGTAATTGAAGGTTTAGGATACGAAAAATGTGTATTAGTCGGACATGATTGGGGAGGTGCGATCGCCTGGAATTTCGCATATACTCATCCAGAGATGTTAGACAAGCTAATTATCCTCAATCTGCCACATCCGGCAAAATTTTCTCAAGGTTTACGCAATCCGCAACAAATGCTCAAAAGCTCTTATATGGCATTTTTTCAGTTACCTTGGTTACCAGAATTCGCTATTCAAATGGGAAATTATGCCCCAATTGAAGCAACTTTTAAAGGTATGGCAGTTGACAAAAATGCTTTTAGCCAAGCAGATATTGACGCTTATAAAAATGCTGCGGCCAAACCTGGTGCCCTTACTGCAATGCTCAATTATTATCGCAACATTTTCGACCAGAAACTCTTACAAGAAAATTGGGGAATCTTGCAAGTTCCGACGCTGATGATTTGGGGCGAAGATGATACAGCACTGGGTAAAGAACTGAGTTATGGTACAGAAGCCTACGTCCAATATTTTCAAATTAAATACATTCCTCACTGTAGCCATTGGGTACAGCAAGAAAAACCAGATTTAGTCAATCAGTATATGCGTGATTTTTTAAGCATTTAAATGTGCTTACTTTATCTTGTCTAGTCTTGTACTAGGCAAGATAAAAAATGTTAGCTTTTCCTAACAAAATACCGCAAAATGTACATTTGCTTAAAAAATTTTAACAAAAGTGTCCTGGGAACAAAATTGTAAATAAATAAGTCGTAAACATCCCCCTAAAATATAAGTAATTTTACAGTGCAGCATGAATACACCAAAGATTCACAATTTATGAAAAGCTTGTTATAGATAGATTCTGAGTCTTTGAATTCAAATTTTCTATAGCTGTCATAGCAGTTTGTACTATCAATTAACATTATTTTTTGAATTTAGTGAGATAATAGATTTGTGAGGAAAAGAACGGACATAATTTAAGTGCAAAGGGGGACAATTATGAAACTCCAGCTATTAGCGGCATTAGCCTTAGCGACTCCCCTGTTTTTTACTGGTGCAGTAAAAGCTGATAATCCGCAAGACTTGCAAAAGTTGTTGAGCACTGGGGAATGTGTAGGGTGTAATCTCCGAGGAGCCAACCTTAGTAGCGCTCATTTGATTGGTGCTGATTTAAGAGATGCAAATCTTCAAAATGCTAATCTTAGCGGCGCTAACCTTGAGGGTGCAGATCTCACGGGTGCAAACTTGTCAGGCGCTAACTTAACTTCAGCTTACATAACCAATGTGAATTTAAAGCAAGCCAATCTTGATAATGCCAATTTGACTCGCGCTAAAGTTTACGATTCCAATGTATATCGCGCTTCAATGGATAATCTGACTCTTACTGATGCAGAAATTTATCATACTGGTATCGGCATTGGTGGTGAAGACGCAGTAGAAATTCCTGATTGGAAATAGGCTGAACTAAGTAAGCATCAACACTACATAGAGTAGTAAATTGGGGATAAGCAAAATAACATTAACTTGCGATCGCTTATCCCTAAATTTCTCTACAAGAACTCAAAATATCGCCTCAGTGTTTCTGTGGATGAAATTTCTCTGGCTCTATTTATTCCTGAAGAGGTATAAGTACTAGGGTCTCAATCAATAAAATAGGGACTAGAGATTAGGAATGAGGGATGAGTATTTTTAATCAATACTTAAATCCTCAAAACTCAGCAATTTTTCCACCTAGTCCCTCATCTGAGAATTTCACAATTAAGGGCTGAAAATAACTCTTTTGTAGCCCCTGACCTACATATCACAAATCAGCTTATATGTCTAGTATATTTGAATACATAAAGAATTTTATTAAGTATTAATATCACTACCTATAGGTTCGATAACTAATTAGTGCTTAAGATAGCTTTAATATCCGCTGAAATCGAGCTTTAAACCTGTATAAATGAGAGGTGGACTGACTTTTGCAAGATTTGTACTTCTAATAAGTACGATAATGGGCAATTGGCATGACATGGGATAATAGCAACCTGAGGATTCCAGTTGATTTAAGACCGCAGAACTCAGAAAGCTAATTTAAACAGCTCCTTACCGCCTTCTGAACTTCTATCCTCCTACTGACTTCCTACCCTGTAGTTGATCAAGTAGTAGTTAAGGGGCAATTATGGTGATAGGACACTAAAACCCTTTTGAACCCCAAACTCAGTTGTACAGATGCATTCATACATCGCCTAATCAACAGCCTTTTGGTTGTAATTGTCCAGATTAGAGAAACTCAACTGTTACAATTTATGGAAACGAAAATGCCAGAACCGGAATACACAGAAACCAAGTCCTCAGAGACCACGATGACAGATATCAACAACCAAACAGGAACCATAACCAAGCTCCAGCCTCCCGCGCAGTCCCAAGAACAATGGCTCAAGTACGGAGAACAGATTTCAGGCTTTTTAGGCACACTCCCTGAATATCTGGGTAGCTTCTTCAATCAATACAAGCAGCCGTTGATTTCCGTAGGTTTAATTGTAGGCGCAATTGTTGCTGTTAGGGTACTTTTGGCGATATTAGACTCTTTGAACGATATTCCTTTGGTAGCGCCTACCTTTGAATTGATCGGTATTGGTTACTCAGCCTGGTTTGTTTACCGTTATTTACTCAAAGCTTCAACTCGGAAAGAGTTAACCAACGAAATTACAACTCTGAAATCACAGGTTGTTGGCAAAAGCGTTTCCGAGTAATTTATTAGCGATCGCAATTTTTCAGCCTAATATGTCAGCTTGACCCTGCTATTAGCTATAAATCTGACTAAAAGCGATCGCAATCAAGTTCGGTTATATATCAATACGGTTCAGATGAGTATTTTGCATCTCTCTCGTGATTTGGGAAAAGGGTAATGGGAAAAAGGGTAAGGGTGAATTTAATCCTTTTCCCCTTTTCCCTTTCCCCCTTAACCGAACTGTATTGAGTTAGATATCTCCCACTCTTTAATGGTGCGGAGTCTACATATAAATAAAGGGAGTCTGTGAAAGCAGACTCCCTTTATTGTCTGAGTATTTTCTACCTTACTGCGGTACACGGACAATATTTTTCGATGGAATTTTTTCCAATCTTCCCATTTTGACTAAAGCTTGATAGACCATTGCGGCTACTTCAGCGCGGGTAGCTTCTCTGTTGGGAGCAAAGATATCCGAATCTGGATAGTTAACAACTAGTCCATTAACAGTAGCAGCTGCTATTTTCTCAGTGGCATATTTAGGAATATCTTTAGCATCTTTATATACTGTTAAAATCTTCTCTGGTGATGCAGGTGTTTTGAGATTTAAACCACTAACCAAAGCCACCAAAACTTGTACTCGCGGAATCTTTTGTTCTGGTTGAAAAGTTTGGTTAGGATACCCTTTCAAAAATCCTGCACTAATAGTTTGGTTAATTGCAGTATTTGCCCAAGATTTATCCGTGACATCTTTAAACTTGAGTTTATTCTTAACTGGCTTATATTCAAACGCTCCTTGCAATATAGCTGCAAACTCAGCACGGTTCACAGGTTGATTTGGTCGGAAAGTATAATCTGGGAAACCTTTGATAATACCCCGCGAAGACAGAACATTAATAAAACCCAGACCCCAAAAATCAGCCGGGACATCATTAAATGCTATGGGTGGCGGGATGGTTAACTTTGGTTTTGAGGGAGTTACCAGAGAAAATGGTTCGGGATTGACTGTGACAGAAGATGGTACAGGCCCTTGTGCTTGGGGGGAAATAGTTGGCGCAACTTCAGCAGGTAATAAAACTGAGGTTGCAGGGGCCTGGTTAACCAGAGAGGGATAGCTGCTAGGTACAACAATAGGTGCAGGTAGAGGCGATCGCAAATTATCTACATCTGTATCTGCTTCTGGTTGTACTGTCGGAACAGGCGAGGGTGAAACTGGTTTTTGCTGAGTCGTAGCTGAGGTTTTTGGGGATAGAGATAGTAAACCGTTAAAATCCCAGCTAGTATCTTTACGGGATAACGACCAAAATAAAACCGCGCCAATTGTGCTAAAAGCGACCAGAACGGCAATAAATTCGTCAAAACCAAGGGCAGTTTTTGGGGATGACTCAGGATCGGGAGGCGTATTTGTCATCTTAGGCACCGTACAATCAGTACACTAGACATCCTAAATTAAGTTTATCGATCAAATATTAATACCCCCATTGAATTTTTGGGGGCTTCTGAAATGCTGACTAATAATTTAAGTTATTAAACTATATGTAGAAAAAACTACATTTATTTCAAATCCAGCAATCCTTCTTCCTTCAACTTGGGATTGAAGCGAATCGGCGTTTGTAAACCCCGGCTTTCCAATATCGCTAAAATCTCCGCTTCAACTCGCCGTGCGACATTTTTCAAGATTTTCATCTGTGCCAATTCATCATTGACAGGATTTTGATAATTTTCCTGTTCTGCGGCTGTCATCATCGCTTTCGCATTGATGGCGGTTGTCCATTCGGCTTTGCGATCGCTATTTCCCAATGGCACAGTACCATTTTCTGCAATCCAAGCCTGCTCAATATTTTCTAAAATAGCGCGGCTGGGACGGTCAATAGTTTGAACTTTGACAAAGTAGCATTGTTGCGGCTGACGTACTAAATGCTGCTTGAGGCTAACGTAAACATCGCGAGAGTAGCCAACGAATTGCAGTACTTTGTCTTGGTCAAAAATGGCATAGACTCCAATTTTACCTTGAAACTGTTCAGGTATTTGCCCATGATCATCTATGTAATTGACATAATCTAGCGTCGCCAACAACGGAATATTTGTTTCAGTAGCCATAAGCTAAATTGAAGTTGAATAATTTTCTCACTAAACAGAAGGTCAAAATAAAATTAAACAATTTTGTAAATTGCACAAAGGCGGCTGGGCTGAAAAATTTTGGCATTAAACATAAAGTTTGGCGGTACGTTGATAATAGCGTATTCTTTAGACTCATGATATTTTTCAAATTCTCTAGGCATTCCTTTAGGAGTATTTAAACTATAAGGAACTGGCTGAAAAAGTAGTTTTGTAAATTCAACTTTTGCACATTTTAATTGTTGAGAAATTTGTTGAATAAATGTCTCATTGGTTAATAATTTATATAGATTCTCTTGAAGTTGGGGTTCCAGGGAAAAACTGCTATCAAAGTTTTGAACAATCTTGAGAGACATAATATTTACTCGTCATTAACAACTTAATAACAGATGACATTCGCCAGCAATCGCCTCACAAATTACGAATTACGAATTACGCATTACGAATTGGTATTAAGTAATGATTAGCTCAACAAACTCTGTCATCAATTCATTTTAGTGGGGCTAGTGAATTTGTAACTCATAATTTTTATAACAACAAAAAAGGCAAAAGAAAATTTTCTTTTGCCTTTAGTTAATTTCTACCTGTTCAGGTTTTTATTCGTAATCGTCCTCATCATCGTCATCATCATCCTCGTAGTCATCATCATCTACAAGGTCGGTGATTTCATCGGCGATTAAGTCATCATCATCCAAAATAGAGCGTTCTGTACGTCTGGTAGCACCAAAAGTAGGTTCAGTCAGAGACGGAGCATCTAAATTGTAGGTACGAGCTGTGCGATCATCTAGCACCATATCTAACGGATCGTCTACTTCATCTAAGACGCTGCTGCTATCTAGTGCAGCGTAATCATCAATGGCTCCTGTTTCTTCATAGGCATTGTAGCCAGTACCAGCAGGAATCAAGCGTCCGATGATCACGTTTTCTTTTAACCCCCGCAGCCAGTCAGATTTACCTTCAATGGCAGCTTCGGTTAAGACTCTGGTGGTTTCTTGGAAAGAAGCAGCAGAAATAAAGCTGTCGGTGTTCAAGGATGCTTTGGTGATCCCTAATAATACGGGGGTATACTGTGCCCTAGCACCGCCAGTAATAGCCATTGCTTCGTTCACCTGCTCAACTTGGCGCAATTCCACCAATTCACCGGGAAGCATAGTGGTGTCACCACCATCATCAATCCGAACTTTGTTGGTCATCTGGCGAACAATCACTTCGATGTGTTTGTCAGCAATATCAATACCTTGGGATTGATATACTAACTGCACTTCGTTCACCAAGAAGGTTTGCACTTTTTGTAAAGCATGGCTAGCGCAAGCGTAGACTCCATCTTCGGAACCCAGGCTAAAGAAAACTTCCAAAATTTCGTGGGGGTTAGAAGGGCCATCACTGAGGGGCTGTCCTGCAGTTACATGGGAACCATCTGTTACCACTAAGTTTTGTCCAGGGCCGAGAGGATAGTCTGTGACTACTCCATTCGGTTCTACTACTTTAATTGCGATCGCTTCATCACCATCGCCGTAAACTACCTTAACTTCACCAGCCCGACGGCATAAGATACAAGCTTCTTTGGGTTTCCGGGCTTCTAGTAGTTCTTCAATCCGGGGCAAACCTTGGATAATGTCCCCAGTTTTAGCACGTTCAAATACCAGCAACACCAAGTTATCACCACGCTGTACCAAATCGCCGTCTTCGATTTGCAACACAGCACCAGGGCTGACTCGATAGGGACGACCGATACGGATATCAACGGAGTAATTTTTAGTACTGAGTGCTGATTCACCAGCAGCAGAACTAGCGGCCGTATTCCTGATATTTATGACTTGCCCAGATTCAGGAGCAAAGATGCCAGGAGCGATTTCTGCACCTTCGACTAACAAGTCTCCTACCTTCAGGTTGGGTTGGACGTTAGTATTGATTGTGATTTTGTCAACGCTGTCACGTAAAACTAGACAACGGCGGACGTTTTCTGAGCCTTTCTGTACACCCCGTACTGTACCGCCTTCTTTACACAAGATTTGGGTACTGGCGACAACTGCACCAGGGGCGATGGTTTGTCCATCCTGTACTTCTAGTGAAGTTTGGGTACTACCTTGAGTAGCGTCAGCGGTAATATCGCGACGAATCACCAAAGATTCCAAAATTACTAACTGCAAGCGCTGCAGATCTGCATCGTCAGAATCGGGTATTAATTCAATATCAGCTGCTAAGGGAGAAGCATTGTGGTCTTGTTCGCCTTCTTGCTCGATTTCCAAAACTAGTTGGGTACGCAGCAGTTCTACGCCTTCTACAGACTTGACACGTTCAGAATCTTTGTAAGGTAGTCTTTGTACTGCCCGTAACTGAATTGAACGCCCAGTTTGTTGGCTAACAGATGTGGTGGATGGCACATCTGGGTTGGTAGGAACAGCAAACTCCACTACGGGGCGGCTCAATAAAGCTGGGCCTTCTGGAGACTCCACATACTGGATATAGCGCAATTCGGTAGCTACTGTACCTTGGAATTCTTCTCCGGGTTGAATGAAGGTATTGTCTCGACCGATGACTGCTTCGGGATCGTCTACCATCAGCAGTTCACCTGGCTTAATCACGACTTCCCGCAAGATGTCGTTTTTCTGAGTAACTTCAATTACACCACTGTTTTGGCAGAAGATATCTTTCACGACTTCGGTGCCAGCTTCCACGAACTGTCCATCTTCCACCAACAGCAAGGAGATGTCTTTGTTGACTTCGTGGGTTTCTTCGGGAATCCACAGCAGGGTACCACCCTGTACTACTTCATAACCGAGCTTGGCTTTACCTTTTTTCTGAACTTCTACACCCGCGAATTTCAGGAAGCCCCCAGTGGTGGTGCGATAGCGGTCATCAATTAATTCCGCTACTACTTGACCATTCTGCACTTTTGTGCCTGGTGTAGCTCTGAGGTTAAATACTTGGTTATTACCAGTAGTAACTAAGTAGTTGTTGCGACCTTGGGAGCTTTGAACTGTGACAGTAGCTTGGTCTAAGACGACAGAAGCAGTAATAATTTCAATTTCTCTAGTGCTCTTACCAGGGGTAGCTTCTGGCAAGCGGACTGTACCACCGTGCAAGGTAGTGAGTTTGGTTTCTGCTAATACACCATTAGAAGCGATCGCATCCCCATTTTTCACTACTAATTCGGCACCAGGTGGTAAGTTATAGACTTCCCCAGACAAAATCCAAATCAAACCACCTCTAGCGGCTGTGGTGGTGGTGTTGCCTTGGCGGTCTGTTTTTTGTTCGGGTACAACTTCCGCAAACTGTACTTCCCCTGCCAAGTCTGTTGCTACGTCTTTTACCGCTTTTTCAGTATTGGCACGAGCTGTACGTCCACCAAGGGCAACTTCTGCTAGCAATTGCCCTTGTTTTACTTGGTTCCCATCAAATACATAAAGTGTCGAGCCTTGAGTTAGATGTACTTCTTGGGGAGGCGGGGTGTCGGTGCCGACTTTTTTCGGTTCCAAAATCAGGATACCGTTGGCCTCAACATACAGAGCATCTTCACCGTGACGGGTACGATATGCTCTTACCTTCAGCTTCCGAGGAATTTTGACAGTACCATCAATTTTTGAACGTACTTGTTGTGCGACTTCCCCAGTGAACACCCCACCTGTGTGGAATGTCCGCATGGTTAGCTGGGTACCAGGTTCCCCAATACTTTGGGCGGCAATAATCCCCACAGCTTCACCCAAGTCCACCATCTTGGCGTGGGCTAAACTCCAGCCGTAGCAATGTTGACAAACTGAACGTGCCGCTTCACAAGTGAGAGGCGATCGCGCCAATACTTCAGTTACCCCAGATTTTTGAATTTTTGCTGCCAATTCATCGGAAACTGGGGTATTCCTTGGTGCTATCACTTCTTTTGTCTTAGGATCTACCACATCTTCCGCCACTACCCGCCCATGTAAGCGAGTAGCTAGAGGAATTTTTGTTTTGCCACCTTCTACCATTGCCCGAATGGGAATGCCTCTGGTAGTACCGCAATCAAATTCCCGGATAATTACATCCTGGGATACGTCCACCAGACGACGGGTCAGATAACCAGAGTCAGCCGTCCGTAAGGCTGTATCTACCAGCCCTTTGCGGGCACCGTAAGACGAAATAATGTATTCCGTAACGGTGAGTCCTTCACGGAAGTTGGTTTTGATGGGTAAGTCAATAATTTCCCCTTGGGGATCTGCCATCAATCCCCGCATCCCTACCAGCTGCCGGACTTGGGAGATATTACCCCGTGCGCCAGAGAATGCCATCATGTACACGGAATTGAGGGGATTGGTCTTTTTAAAGTGAACAACTACCTCATCTTTCAGAGCTTCACTGGTACCGTTCCAGGTATCAATTACTTTTTGAAAGCGTTCTACTTCCGTAATTTCCCCACGTTGGTAACGAGCTTCAGTAGCGCGAATTTCTTCTTCAGCTGCTTCTAGCAGCGCCCGCTTGGAAGGTGGCACCATCAAATCATCGACACTGATAGATACCCCTGCTTTGGTGGCATAGCGAAATCCTAAGTCTTTCAGTTTGTCCGCCATGACTGCGGTACGCGCTGTACCGTAATTTACAAAAGACCAAGAAATTAAATTTCTCAGCTGGCCTTTATCAACTACGCGATTGCGGAAAATTGCCTGTTCGTTTGTCATTAGTGATTCATCCCCAAGTTAGCTTGCCAGTGCTTCCTGAATTGCTTTGTTGTAAATAACGCGGCCTGGTGTCGTGCGGACATACTGAGACAATAAATTTCCTTGAGCGTCTTCTCTGACTCGGCGGTATTTATACAGCAAAGTTCGAGTACCATCGCTGTTGTCTGTCACTTCCAGTGGTTCTGTGTCGGGCCCGTCTGATTCTACTTCTCCATCAAACCGCACGTAGATATAGGCGTGCAAGTCAATTTGCTCTTGCTGGAACGCCATAATTACGTCGTCAAGAGAAGCAAAATACCGGCCTGCCCCTTTGGTTGCACCAGGGTTTTCTGCAGTTAAATAATATGCTCCCAATACCATGTCTTGGCTGGGTGTAATAATTGGTTTCCCGGTAGCTGGCGACAAGATATTGTTAGAAGCCAGCATTAATAACCGCGCTTCTGCCTGACTTTCTAAAGACAAGGGTACGTGTACCGCCATTTGGTCACCGTCAAAGTCAGCGTTAAATGCCGGACAGACTAAAGGATGGAGTTGAATAGCTCTCCCTTCCACCAAAATTGGCTCAAATGCCTGAATCCCTAAGCGGTGCAGTGTCGGTGCCCGGTTCAGCAGTACGGGGTGTCCTTCAATCACTTCTTCCAGTACATCCCACACGCTGGGATCGTTACGAGAGATGAGTTTTTTCGCTGCTTTGATGTTGTTGACCATACCGCTGCGAATCAAGCGATTGATCACAAAGGGCTGAAATAGCTCAATTGCCATTTCTCTGGGCAAACCGCACTGGTGGATATTTAATTTTGGCCCCACCACAATTACAGAACGACCCGAGTAGTCAACCCGTTTACCTAACAAGTTTTGCCGGAAGCGCCCTTGCTTACCTTCAATAATGTCAGATAAGGACTTCAAGGGACGGTTATTGGCTCCGACTACAGTGCGTCCTCTCCGACCGTTATCAATCAAAGCGTCTACTGCCTCTTGCAACATCCGCTTTTCGTTCCGCACAATAATTTCTGGTGCCAAAATTTCTTGTAGGCGTGCCAGACGATTATTCCGGTTAATGACTCGGCGATACAAATCATTCAAATCGCTGGTGGCAAATCGACCACCATCGAGTTGCACCATTGGGCGTAAGTCTGGAGGAATCACAGGGATAACTGCCATTACCATCCACTCTGGTTTAGAACCCGTAGCGATGAAGTTGTCAATTACCCGCAGGCGTTTAATTAACTTGGCTCGCTTTTGTCCTTTAGCATTGCCAATTTCTTCCCGGAGGCTTTCAGCTTCTTGCTCTAAATTAATATCAGCGAGTAAGTGTAACAGGGCCTCAGCACCAATACCTACCTCTACACCTTGTAGCTGGGAATCTTCACTATAAATTTGGTCTTCAATTTCTAGCCACTGGTCTTCACTGAGTAGCTGCTTGTAGGTTAAGGTTTCGGCATTACCAGGGCTAAGAACAACATAAGAGTTGAAATAGACAATTTGTTCTACATCCCGCAAGGGCATATCTAGCAAAATGGAAATATAGCTAGGAATCCCTTTGAGGTACCAAACGTGAGCAACTGGGGCAGCGAGTTTAATATATCCCATGCGGTGCCGCCGCACCCGTGACTCGGTAACTTCTACACCACAGCGTTCGCAAACAATGCCTCTATGACGAACTCTTTTATATTTACCGCAATGGCATTCCCAATCTTTTGCTGGGCCAAAGATGCGTTCGCAAAATAAGCCGTCCATCTCTGGCTTGAGAGTACGGTAATTGATTGTTTCTGGCTTGGTAACTTCACCCACAACCTGACCATTAGGCAAAGTGCGTTCGCCCCACTGCCGAATGCGTTCTGGTGATGCCAAGCCGATTTTTACGTAGTCAAACTGATTGGTTTGGGCGTTTCTCATACTTAAGTGCTGAGTTCTGAGTTATGAGTATATTTAGTTTTTTGTTGAAAACTGGGCGTTAGACAAGGGGCATTGGGCATTAGGCATTGAGATTAATTTCTCTGCCCTATTCCCTATGCCCTATTGCCTAATCTTTATTCGTCATCTTCCAGTGATTCACGGGATAGAGATTCATAGGTGGGTCGAGGTGGTGTGCGACGAGCTGATTGGTCTGCCATCAAATCAACTTCCACATCTAAAGAACTACCATCTGCTTGGGTTTCTACTTTGTGGACAGCAATATCTAAGCCTAAAGATTGCAGTTCTCGCATCAACACCTTAAAGGATTCTGGCGTACCTGGTCTGGGGATAGCCTTGCCTTTGACAATGGCGTTGAGGGCTTCATTTCTTCCCTGCATATCATCTGATTTCACTGTCAGCAATTCTTGCAAGGTGTAAGCAGCACCAAAGGCTTCCAATGCCCACACTTCCATTTCTCCGAAGCGCTGACCACCTTGTTGTGCTTTACCACCCAAGGGTTGCTGCGTCACCAGAGAGTAGGGGCCTGTAGACCGGGCGTGGATTTTATCATCCACCAAGTGCACCAGCTTCAGCATATAAGCTACGCCCACGGTTACTGGTCGGTCAAAGGGTTCGCCAGTGCGGCCATCGAAGACCATGATTTTGCCAGGATCATCGGGGTTGTATACCCAATTTCTACCTGTTTCATCCCGTGCTTCTTGCAATTTGCCATGCACAATTCGGCGAGATGATTCTTCCCCATACATTTCATCAAAGGGAGTAATCTTAAACCTGACACCTAAGTTTTGTCCTGCCCATCCCAACAAACACTCAAACACCTGTCCGACATTCATCCGGCTGGGTACACCTAAGGGGTTGAGGACGATATCTACTGGTGAACCATCTGGTAAGTAAGGCATATCTTCTAAGGGCAAGATGCGGGAGATAATTCCCTTGTTGCCATGTCGTCCTGCCATTTTGTCGCCGACTTGGATTTTTCGTTTCTGGGCGACATACACCCGGACTACCATATTGGCACCTGGTGGTAGTTCATCTCCTTGTTCACGGGTAAATAGACGCACGTCAACAACGCGTCCTTTTTCACCGTTAGGAACTCGCAGGGAGTTATCGCGCACATCCCGGGCTTTTTCCCCGAAGATTGCCCTGAGTAGTTTTTCTTCTGGAGGTTGGTCAGATTCACCTTTGGGTGTAACTTTTCCAACTAAGATATCCCCAGCTTCTACCCAAGCCCCAATACGGATAATTCCTTGTTCATCTAGTTGCCGTAAAGCATCTTCCCCAACGTTAGGAATTTCTCGGGTAATTTCTTCTGGGCCCAGTTTGGTCTGTCTCGCCTCAATTTCATATTTCTCAATGTGAATTGAGGTGTAAACATCATCCTGAACTAACCTTTCGGAAATCAAAATCGCGTCTTCGTAGTTGTAGCCTTCCCAAGGCATATAAGCGACGACGATATTTTGACCCAGGGCTAATTCTCCCCCTTCTGTAGAGGAGCCATCAGCTAATACCTGACCAGCAACAACACGCTCACCTATCCTTACCAAGGGTTTTTGGTTAAGGCAGGTGTCTTGGTTGGAACGCTGATACTTGGATAGGGTGTACTTAATTTCTGAATTTGAGTTTTTGACGCGGACGCGAATTGTTGTGGCATCGACATAAACCACATCGCCATCAGTACGAGATACAATTACCATCCCGGAGTCACGAGCGCCTTGGGCTTCTAAGCCTGTACCCACTAATGGACGCTCTGGCTTGAGCAAGGGTACTGCTTGCCGTTGCATGTTGGAACCCATCAATGCCCGGTTTGCGTCGTCATGCTCCAAGAAAGGAATCATACTCGTAGCTACCGATACAATCTGTACGGGAGATACTGCTACGTAATCCACCTGCTCTGGGGTGGTGGTAGAGAATTCCTGACGATAGCGGACTGGCACTTGCGGGCCAATAATCATCCCATTTTCATCAACTGGGATATCCCCAGGAGCAACTCGCAAATCGTCTTCTTCATCGGCAGTCATGTAAGCTGGCTGCAGGTCAAACCTCACACGACCGTTTTCCACTGGTCTAAATGGAGTTTCCAAGAAGCCGTATTGGTTGACCCGCGCATGGGTTGCTAAGGAGCCAATCAAACCAGCGTTGGGCCCTTCTGGGGTTTCAATGGGGCAAATCCGTCCGTAGTGGCTGGGGTGGATATCTCGCACAGCAAACCCAGCTCTTTCTCTGGTTAAACCACCAGGGCCAAGGGCAGAGAGACGGCGTTTGTGAGTCAGTTCTGCTAAGGGATTGGTTTGATCCATGAACTGACTTAATTGACTGGAGCCGAAGAATTCTTTAATGGCGGCGACCAGTGGTTTGGGGTTGACTAGGGAGGCTGGGGTGAGAACTTCTGCATCGGATACTGTCATCCGTTCCCGAATTATTCTCTCTAGGCGGTTTAAACCTACACGTACTTGGTTTTGTAGCAGTTCACCAACACTCCGCACCCGGCGATTGCCCAAATGGTCAATGTCGTCAATGCTACCGATGTCATATTCCAGATTGATCAGGTAGTCTACTGCGGCCAAGATGTCGCCAGGGGTTAAGACGCGCATGGTGTCAGGAACCGACAGCCGTAATTTTTTGTTGAGCTTATAGCGCCCTACACGACCCAAATCGTAACGTTTAGGGTCGAAGAATCGGGAATCTAACAACTGCTGTCCACCCAAAACTGTAGGTGGCTCACCAGGACGCAATTTGCGATATAACTCCATTAGGGCTTCTTCTTCCGAAAATTGCCCTTCTTTTTCAATGGTTTTTTGGAAATACTCAGGGTGTCGTAAAGCGTCAAAGATTTCGTTATCTGATAAACCTAGGGCTTTTAACAGCACTTGGGCTGAGAGTTTGCGGGTTTTATCAATCCGTACCCACACTAGATCGTTACGGTCTGTTTCAAATTTCAGCCACGCACCCCGATTGGGAATTAAGCTAGCTGAATAGGTGCGGCGACCGTTTTTATCAATTTCTGATTTGTAATAAACTCCAGGCGATCGCACAATTTGGTTGACGATTACCCGTTCGGCACCGTTAATAATGAAAGTACCGCGATCGGTCATCAACGGCAGATCGCCAATAAAGACTTCTTGTTCTTTAATATCCCCGGTTTCTTTGTTGAGTAGCCTTGTGGGAACATACATTTGGACGGCGTATGTACTATCTCGCCGTTTGGCTTCTTCGACACTGTACTTTGGTTCTTTAAGTTTGTAGTTTTGACCTAAAAAGTGCAGTTCTAGTTTGCCAGTGTAATCTGTAATCGGACTAAAGGAGTTTAGTTCTTCTATTAGCCCTTCTTCTAAAAACCAACGGAAGCTGGAACGCTGGATTTCAATCAAGTCGGGCAACAGAAAGGCGGGTTCAATATATGTTTCGTTTGTCATGCCTCTACCTTTGTCAACCTGGTTAAACTTACCATTGGACACTGCTGTTTCACGGTTCCCACCGCTAGCCAGTGTCCGTAGCTGTTTGGGAACTTCTCCTTAACGCCACCTGCTAGAGCGCAGGTACGGGCAAACGCAGAAATTAAAGCTGGAAAGTGCTATCTTGACAAGGGGGAAAGTACTCCCTTAAAAGTGACCATTATAACTAATAACCAGCTACTAGGTTGATTGCTCAAAAGCAGATGGTTGAGATAGTCTGGAATTAAATTGGCTGTCGTCACTTCCCCTCCCACAAGCGCGTTAATTAGACTCCGCAGCTTTGTTCTGTTGTGTCTTCAATACCCCTCTATATTTAGACTCACGGTGATATCCTAAAACTAAGAAACCGAGTGGCTGTTAACCGACTCTGGATTAGTATGTCTTTTTCTTGCTGGGTTATTCTCACAAGGCAATTACGTTTAACAGTTTTCTATAGGTGAAATACGGAAAAGGTATTTTTTTGAAAGCGTCTAGCTCAACCTACTATATTTTCAGGCTTGGCGATCGCGGCTCGTACATCCGCTTGTAGAGATAGGAGGATGATCGACCCCTGTAAATTAGCAGCTTAGTTACCCAAAGGGGAACTGCTCTGGGGGTGGCGATGGTCAAGTTGATAACAGGTTACTACCAATCTTAGAAGTATTGATTTCCTTCCTTTATCATTATGGCGCAAGCAAAATGTTTTGGAGGAAATAATTTTAGCATATTTCCGTCCTCCGAGGTGTTTATTTATTTTTACACAGCTAACTACACTTACAGGTACAGTCTATAGTACCAGACCAAATAATTCACAAGCATTTTGGGTAGTTTGATTAGCTATCTCTTCTACTGTTTTCCCACGCAGTTGGGCTATGCTCTCTGCTACATAACGGACGTAAGCAGGTTCATTCCTACCTGTACCTCGTTTGGGGACGGGAGCGAGAAAAGGACAGTCTGTTTCAATGAGCAAGCGATCGCTCGGTACCATTGCGGCGGTAGCTTGGATCTGCTTGGCGTTTTTGAAGGTAACTGTCCCGCTAAAGCTAATGTAAAACCCTAAGTCAATAAACCATTGAGCTTCTTCAGGTGTTCCACCCCAACAATGCATTACACCCCGTAATTTTTCTCCTTTTTGTTCTCGCCATTTTTGCAACACTTCTCTTACCTGTGCCGCAGCATCACGACAGTGGATAATTATCGGTAAATTAAGTTCAGTGGCGATCGCTAATTGCGCTTCAAATACCATGCGCTGTTGCTCATAGTTATCTGCTTTACGCAAATCCAGCCCCATTTCCCCCATTGCTACTACTTTCGCGTCAGATTGCGCCAACTTTGAGATTTCATCGGCTGTCTGATCAGTCCATTGTTTAGCATCTAAGGGATGTAAACCTACGGCAAAGCTGAGTTCGGGAAACTCATGTGCTATGGCTTGGATACTGGGAAATTCTGATGGTTCGACGCAGGAATGTATTAAATGCACTACACCTGCTTCTTGCCATCGCGATCGCACTGCTGCTAAATCTTGTTGAAAAACGTCAAAGTTAATGTGAACGTGGGTGTCAATTAGCTGCATTTTGGTTTAAGAGTCATTAGTCATTAGTCATTAGTCATTAGTACCAGACTAATGACTAAATGATTTTGGACTACTGTGCGGTTTGTGTAAGTGGTTTGAGTTTATGAGCCAATCTTGACTTTTTCCTGGCCCCATTGTTGGGATGAAGTACACCTCGCTTGACAGCTTTATCAATTTTGCTGTAAGCCTCAGCCAACCGCTCCTGTACTTGTTGATTTAATTCAGGAGTGGGATTAGCAGCATAAAGTTGTACTGCACTAAGGTACTTCTTCATCAGCGTCTTAACAGCTGATTTATATGCTTTATTACGCAAACGATTACGTTCTGCGATTTCGGCGCGCTTGAGAGCAGACTTTGTATTCGCCACAGTCAGTTCCAAAAAGACTATTAATATGTACACACACTACTAGATTTACTAATATAGCATCCAGATCGCCAATGTTAAGATTTCCGAAAAAATATCACTGCTGAGTTTTTTAGAAATATGGGATATGGGGCATTGGGCATTGGGCATTGGGCATAGAGATTGGATACTTTATTGAGTGGGAAATCCCTGCTCTATCTCAGATCTTTGCCGTTGTTGACTGGTACTGCAGTTTTGGCGGGGGTTTTAGATGTGCCTTCAACATGAGAAATGCGTTAAGATAAATTACTCCCATAAAGAATCATAGTTATCTTAGCTTCCTGGCGGATGCGTTAGGAGTCAACTTGCCGATGTACTATCTCTAGATCTCAGAGGCAAATAAGTATTACTAGTTACAGTTAAAGGTGAAAATTTAGAGATTGAACACATTGTTTCGCAATCGCTTTTAGCTAGTAAAATTAAGAAAAGTCAGTAAAAATTATACTCAGTCCCTAACTAAGTTCTCGATTCAGAGTGAATCGATGTGCAAACACATGATATCTATACTGGCGGGCAATTGAGTGATGGGATCAAAGGGTAGTGGAACTTGGCACGCCAACTCCCTGCTACAAGCCACTAAAGCTTGTGGGAATGAGCAATGAAGTCGCCTACTCAAGCAATACAGCAGTGAGAACACTGGAAGTATCAAAAAAATCCAGGTTAAGCTAGAGAAGAGAATTAGCGTCAGCTTGGTACCTCTTGGGGGAAAAAGCAAGACTGATTCTCAGGCGGGAACATTCTAATTTTGGCATTGTCCTTACTCCATGCTGCGAATCATTACTCAGCAGGCAGACGTTATAGCAGAACTACAACGTATCTGCGATCGCACCCATGATGACCAGGTGCTTCACAAAGAGGCAACGGTGCGAGAAGTGTTACAAGCAGTGAAGCGCCAAGGCAACAAGGCTGTGTTGCATTATACAGCCGAATTTGACAACCAAACTCTCAAGCCAGAGGAACTGCGCGTTACAGGTTCAGAACTAGATGCAGCTTACCAACAAGTTTCTCAAGAGTTGCTGGCAGCGATTCGGCTGGCTTGCCAACAAATTGAAGCCTTTCACCGTAAGCGAGTACCAAAAAGTTGGGTAGAATTTGGTGATGATGATGTAGTACTGGGCAAACGCTACAACCCTGTGGATCGTGCTGGTTTATATGTGCCTGGTGGTCGCTCTGGCTATCCTAGCACGGTACTGATGAATGCAATTCCGGCCAAGGTGGCTGGTGTACCGCGCTTAGTTATGGTAACCCCTCCAGGAGCAGGCAAAGCAATTAGCCCGGCTGTTTTAGTCGCAGCTCAAGAAGTTGGGATTCAAGAAATTTATCGCGTTGGGGGCGCACAAGCGATCGCGGCTTTAGCCTATGGTACAGAAACAATTCCTAAAGTTAATGTCATTGCTGGCCCAGGGAATATTTATGTGACACTGGCAAAAAAATTGGTCTATGGTACTGTCGGTATTGATTGTTTAGCTGGGCCAAGCGAAGTGCTAATTATTGCTGATGAAACCGCAAATCCCGTACATGTGGCTACTGATATGTTAGCACCAGCCGAACATGACCCAATGGCAGCAGCGATTTTGTTGACTACGGATGCGGCTTTGGCAAAAAACGTACAAGTTGCCGTGGAAAGACAATTGGTAGATCATCCCCGCAGAATAGATACAGAAAAAGCGATCGCTCACTATGGCTTAATTGTGATTGTAGAATCTCTCGATGCCGCAGCAGAACTCGCTAATGAGTTTGCCCCTGAACATTTAGAATTAGAAATTCAAGACCCTTGGGAATTACTACCAAAAATTCGCCATGCTGGGGCAATTTTCTTAGGAGACTCTACACCGGAAGCTATCGGGCATTATTTAGCTGGGCCAAATCATACTTTGCCTACCTCTGGTGCAGCTCGTTATGCTTCGGGGTTGGGTGTAGAAACTTTCATGAAACACTCCAATATTATTCAATATTCCCAATCTGCATTGCAGAAGGTAGCTGGTGCAATTGATGTATTGGCAACAGCAGAGGGATTCCCATCTCACGCCGATTCAGTAAGAAGACGAATTCAGCGTGAAGAATGATTGAAAGTGCAGAATTTTTGCTTATACTTTTGGTAAAAGTCAATAGATGGCTGCAAACCAAAAGTTTGGCTAATCAGGTCATATAGAAACTTGGTTGACAGCTAGTTGTTGGTATAGCTGCCAACAAACTTTAGTCAGTATGTGTTTAAGGGGTCTACTCTTGAGGAGACGGGGGCGGTGCTAAAAACTATTTTGGTAGCTCTGGATGGTTCGGAAGTTGCAGAACGGGTAATTCAGACTTTAGATGAATTGGCGCTGTCAGAAGATAGCAAAGTGATTCTCTGTCATGTTTTTCCTACACCAGAGTCAGAGATGGAACTACCCGCCGATAAACCTCATTCAGATTCACCAACATTGTCTTTCTTTCATATTGAAAAGCAGCTGCAAGCTTACCAAGAGAGTTTGTCAGTTAAAAGTGCATTAGAACTGGTAAATGGCGATCCGGCGGAAGAGATTATTCGCTTGGCAAATATTTATAATGCTGACTTAATCGTTATTGGTAGTCGTGGTTTAACAGGAATGAAGCGAATTGTCCTGGGTTCTGTGAGTATTCAAGTTGTAGAAGAAGCGAGTTGTTCGGTGTTGGTGGTAAAGCCAAATTAGAATGAATTAAAGGCAATAAAAGAATGCCATGACAATAACTCCTGCAGTTACTAAACGACTAACTTTTCAGGAATATTTAGCTTATGACGATGGCACCGATACCCGCTATGAATTGGTCAATGGAGAACTAATTCCGATAAGTTTGGGAAGTGGGGAACATGGTGCAGTTGCAGAATTTTTAAATGTTTGTTTCCGCAGTGAAATTAACCGTTTAAAGTTAGATTGGACTTCTAAACAAATGGTTATTGGTATTCGTTCCCCACATGCTGGGCGATGGGATACCTCCAGAATTCCAGATGTATTGGTGATTCCCATGTCTCAGTGGCGTGAGTTAAGAAACCGCGAAGCAGTAATTGAACTTAACGAACCACCACCGTTGTTAGTTGTAGAAATCGTCAGTGAATCAACAAAGATTGTTGATTATCGAGCTAAACGAGTTGAGTATAATGTTCTCAATATTCCAGAGTATTGGATTGTTGATCCTTTACTCAAGAAAGTAACTGTGTTTACATTAATTGAAGACTTATACGAACCTGTAGAGTTCGTTGATGGTGATTACATAAAATCTCAAATTTTTCCAGAGTTGCAATTAACTGTAGAGCAAGTTTTAACTGCTGAGGGTTAAATTTAAATTTAACTCAGTGGAATTTCCATTGCTGCTACTTGGTTGCTTGTGCATGAATTGAGATACTGCCTACCTTTCATCGTAATTTATGCATAATGACCCCAGTCCAGACTTGTTTCGCCCCATCAGCAGCGATCAGTTTCTTCCAGCAATTAGTCTCTGGACAACTTTAGGGGGTTTATTTCTCGTTAGCACTGTAGGTATAGCCTTGGTTTTGGCTGCGGTAACTCACTACAACGTCACCGTTACAGCACCCGCTATCGTTCGCCCTGCAGGAGATGTACGTTTAGTGCAAGCAGGTAGTGAGGGAGTTGTGAAAAAGATTGTGGTGAAAGAAAATCAGGTGGTGAAATCAGGGGATGCGATCGCCTATATTGATTCTTCGCAACTGGAAACTAAAAAAAGTCAGCTTTTAGGTACGATTCACCAGAATAATTTACAGTTATCACAAATTGCAGCCCAAGTCAAGACGCTACAAACTCAAATCGCGGCGGAATCTAATTCTATGCAACGAGCGATCGCGGCGGCGGCGGCTGACTTGAGGCGCAACCAACGAGATTATCAAGACCAAAAAATCACCACTTTCACACAAGTGCAAGAAGCAGAAGCCGCGCTGGAATTAGCTAAGGAGGAAATGAAGCGATATCAGCAACTAGGAAATACAGGTGCGATCGCTATTCTGCAAATTAAAGAGAAAGAACAGGCTTATAAAGCAGCATTAGCTAAACTCAAACGTGCTCAAGCTGGACTTAACCCCAGTAATGCGACTGTGACAATCGCTAATGAACGTATTGCCCAAGAAAAGGCTAAAGGCGAATCGACACTGGCGACTTTGAAGAAAGAACAAGAAGAATTAATTCGCCGTCAAGTTGAAATCCAAAACCAGATTAATAGCGACCAAAAAGAATTAACACAAGTCTCTACAGAACTGCAAAAAACTGTCATTCGCACCTCAGAGGCGGGTACAATTTTGAAGCTGGAAATTAGAAATACTGGGCAGGTAGTGCGTGCGGGAGATGCGATCGCGCAAATTTCCCCTAATCAAGCACCTTTAATTGTGAAAGCCCGTGTAGCGGCGGCTGATATTAGTAAAGTGCGCCTATGTCAAGCTACTCAAGTAACGCAATGTAACCAGGGTAAAGTTATTATGCGGGTTTCTGCTTATCCTTACCCAGATTATGGCACGCTCAATGGTGCGGTTCGAGGCATTAGCGCTGATGCAATTGCACCCCAAACTAATAGTAATGTTGCAGTTGTACCTTACTATGAAGTCACAATCGAGCCGGATAAACTGGAGCTAATTAAAGGTAATCAATCCTATGGCATTCAACCAGGTATGGAAGTAACAGCCGATATTATTGCCCAGGAAGAAACTGTATTGACATTTATGTTAAGAAAAGCCAGGTTACTCACAGATTTGTAGGTTGTAGTAAGCAATTTCGGATTTAAATTATCAATACGAAAATACTTACTACAGCCCTATCAAAATTTATAAAAATTCTTATGATTTTTGGCTTGCTAAAAATTGCCGCAAACTCAATAAGCTGAAAGTTTGTCCTAAATTTAACGGTAATAGTGACACTCCTTCTAAGCGGGACTGTACCCAACCTTCTCCCCAATACCATTCATGAAAACCATCAATTCCGCCACTGAGTAACAAGCGTAGGCAATTAGGCTTAACCACACTTACTTGATGATGAATCTGGATGGGCCCTGTCCAAGTAGTAAACTGAAACCCGGACTGTAGTTCTTCTGGCATTCCAGAAGCAAAGCGTTGCCCTAAAAGCCATTTTTGTAATTGCGCTGGACGTAGCAGACTGTCATGGATGGCATTTGCTGATGCTTCGATTTCTATCCGCAGTTGACTTTTTTGAAAAGTACCTAGCATTTTTTAGGATGACACTGAGCCAAAATTAATTACTATTTTAGTAGTATGGCAAATATAGAATCAAAAATCAGAAAATAATTAGGGTTGTTGCATTTAAATATCAAGCTGGATAATCAATTATTTATTTTTGCATAGCAGTTAAATTTGATTTTTGAAACCTACTGCAGATAGGCAGAGTTGATTTATTGATGTACTGTCGGGAAATCCCTACCTACGGAACTTAGTATGAGAAAGATGTTTAAGTTTAGTTTAGATATACTAAGTTATACTAAATAAGACTTTAGTGTCCCAGCCTCATAGCAGAGGCGTTTAGTAACATACTATTTGGTAAGGTTTTTCATGGCGGATCAATTAATTCGCGCCACGGCAGCCGACGGTGGGATTAGAGCCGTAGGTGTGATCACTACGCGCCTCACAGAAGAAGCAAGACAACGTCACAAGCTATCTTATGTGGCAACAGCAGCACTGGGGCGGACTATGGCAGCAGGCTTGTTAATGGCTTCTAGTATGAAGCGGCCAGGCTCTAGAGTGAACGTCCGGGTGAAAGGTGATGGCCCGTTGAGTGGCATTTTGGTAGATGCGGGGTTAGATGGTACAGTCCGTGGCTACGTAGGTAACCCATCTATAGAATTACCACCTAACGCTAAAGGTAAATTAGATGTTGGTGGTGCAGTAGGTAAGGGTTTTCTCTACGTTGTCCGGGATATCGGTTATGGCTACCCTTACTCGAGTACGGTAGAACTGGTTTCTGGTGAAATTGGTGATGATGTCGCCCATTACTTGGTAAGTTCTGAACAAACACCTTCAGCGCTGGTTTTAGGTGTATTTGTGGGCGCAAATGGCGTAACGGCGGCGGGTGGATTGTTGGTGCAAGTGTTACCTAAAGCTGCTAGGGATGAAGCTTTAGTTGCCACCTTAGAATCACGAGTAGCTGCTTTATCAGGATTTACACCATTATTGCAAGCAGGCAAGAACTTGCCGGAAATCTTCACAGATTTACTGGGAGATATGGATCTGAATATATTTCCGGAAAGCCAAATTCTGCGCTTCCACTGTGGTTGCTCCTTTGATCGGATGTTGGGAGCATTAAAAATCTTGGGAGAAGCTGAACTACAAGATATGATCGTGAAAGATGATGGCGCTGAAGCCACTTGCGACTTTTGCGGCCGAGTCTACCAGGCCAGCAGCGATCAGTTGGCTCAGTTAATTGTCGATTTGCAGACGGAATCTTCGGTCTCTGGTTAGGGTGTAAAACCACACTGATTTTTCCAATTGTTGATGGTATCTGTGGCGAAAGATAATAAAAAAGGTAGCTTTTTAATTATGAGAAAGTTACTATGGCAACAATGGAATTATCGATCTACAACAGATCGCTATTCAATTATTTTGGTGTGAGAGATGACAGAGCGGGATATTACAGACAGTTGGTCCCGAGGCAGAGCCAGAGATCAGGATGAAATGGCGAGATTATCCGAAACACAACAATTCGGAGAACCTCATTTATTTAATATTCCAGCTACTGGTTCTAACTCTAAGTCAGTGAAGCGGCAAACAGATAATCATTCCGAAGAATTACCTTTTAATAATCAGTCAGAGAAAACTATTTCACCCAATTATATATTCAGTAAATTGCCCCGCTGGATGCAAAATTGGGTGGTGTGGTTAGTATTATTAACTTTGATTCCAGGGGGGATAGGATTCCTGGCAATGGCAATGCTGTTAAAATTGCCAACAGCCCCTAACTGCCCCAAAATCTTCTGGCCTTTGGCTAGTGAGTCAGTACGGTTACACTGCGCGCAATTAGCGGCTTCTAAACAAACAGTCACCGACTTACTGCAAGCGATCAACTTAGTGAAGCAATTGCCGAAAAACCACCCCTTGCGTGGAGAAGCCGATCGCTTTATTGAGAGGTGGTCTAAGGATATTTTGCAACTAGCCGATCAAAGTTTTCAAGCGGGAAAATTAGATGAAGCGATCGCCACTGCCAGAAAAATACCTAACGATTTGCCTGCTTATAGCAATGTAGAAGCACAAGTAGATAAATGGCAGTCGATTTGGTCAAAAGCAGAGGGCATTTATCAAGAAGCGGAAGGCGAACTGCGGCAAAGAAATTGGCAATCAGCTTTTATGCTGTCTGCTAAATTGTTGCGTATTGATAATAAGCACTGGGCAACTACTAAATACGACGAATTAAACCGCATTATTGCCACAGCTAGAGAAGATGGCGAAAAATTAGCAAAAGCTGATAGTTTAGCTAAAAGTGGGGTAGCCGATCAGATACTCGAAGCCATTAAGCTAGCGGAGTCAATTAGCCCCACTAGTTACATTTATCAAAAAGCGCAAGAGTTAATTCCCCAATATGGGCGCAAGATGCTGGATTTAGCTCAAGCTAAGTTAGATAAGCGAGATGCAGATGCAGCGCTAGATATCGTGCGCCAAATTCCAGAAAATACGGGATTGCAAACGGAAGTTGAAGATTTTATCAGCTTGGCTGAAGCCCAAAGAAGTGCTTGGCTAGGAACCATTGATGGTTTACAGACAGCAATTTCCCAAGCGCAACAAATCGATGCTTCTAGGGCTGTGTATGATAAAGCACAACAATTAATTGCCCGTTGGCAGTTGGAAATTGAAGATGTCGCCCGTTTAGATAAGGCGCGGACATTAGCTAGCCAAGGTACAATCAGTGATTTAAGTGCGGCGATCGCCCAAGCTCAACTCATTCCTAGCGGTAACCCCCGTGCTAGCGAAGCCAGACAAGCAGCCGGACGTTGGCAAGCTGAAGTGGAGACAATCCAAGATAGACCTTTCTTGGATCGTGCCGATCAGATTGCATTAATGGATGATATCAACTCCTTGCAAGCTGCGATCGCAGAAGCTAGCCAAATCCGTAATGGTCGGGCATTATACTCGGAAGCACGCAGAAAAATCCGTAATTGGACAGCAAAAATTCAGCGAATTGAAGACCGACCTTATTTAGATCAAGCAAAAGACTTAGCGCAACGAGGCGATTTAAATGGGGCAATTAGTGCGGCTCAATCCATAGCATCATCAGGACGGGCACTTTCTGGCGAAGCCCAAGAAGCCATAGACGATTGGCGAGTGCAAATCCGCGCCAAAGAAAACTGGCAGAAAGCGCGAGATGCTGCTTTACCTGGTACAGCAGAAGCTTTGGTAAATGCTATACAACTAGCACAACAAGTTCCCCGGCGGAGTATCTTACGCTTGGATGCTAATGTTGCCATTGACCAATGGAGTCAGCAGTTGTTAGATATCGCCCGTTCTCAAGGTCAATCTGATATGTATCAAGGCATTGAGACGGCGAAGTTAATTCCTAGAGGTACTTCTGCTTACAGTGCCGCACAAGAGCAAATCAAGACTTGGCGAAACTTTCTCAATCCTGAACCTGCGCCAGCTGTGCCGGAAATTTTGTCACCTTCGCCAACTAGTACTGGCACTCCAAACTAACAGGTGTAACTACAACTTAATTTCTAGGCAAAGGTTAATGACCTATATAGATCAATACGCTTGGGTTAAGCTCATGAGTGATTGATTTGTCACTTAATTAAAAAAGCCAGATCAATTGGGGGATTCTCCCCCAAACCCCCGATTGGGTGACGGTTGCGTCCCCCAAACCCCCTCCAAAATTATTGTTCTGTTTTTTTGTTGAGTAATTAGTTTTTTGGTTTTGTTATCAATTAATTTGCTATGTAGATAAAGGCACAGAAATGTGCCCTTTTTTATGAAAGAACTTCTGCACAAATTTGGGTAATTCACTGAGCAGCATCAAAAATCTGTTGGGCTGTTAAGTTTAATTGGGGAAAAGTAAGTGATATGAGTGCAGCATTTCCCTGAAAAGGTGAAAGGGTAAGGGTTAAAGGTTTTTTCTTGCCCCTTTTCCCCTTCTCCTTTTGCCCTTAACCAACAAGTATTGCCATAGATTTTTACTTTACAAAATCTTTGATGTTAACTGTTGACAGTTGACGGTTGACGGTTGACTCAGCTATTTAATATTTGTCGCACGACAGTTAGCGCTGAGTAACTTACTCCTGCTGTTCCTTCGCCGGGGTGAGTGGAGTCACCGACTAACCAGAGGTGGTTGATTGGTGTACGATTGGCAAAACCGAAGGGGCCGAAGTTGGGGATACGTTGACCGATACCGCCCACGATACCGCGATCGCGTGCTGTGAAATGGGCGAAGGTGCGGGGTGTGGCGGCTTCTTGGTGAATGATGGTTTCGGGTTTGAGGTAGAAGAATTTTGCTAGGCGGGCGATCGCTTCTTCTGTATACTGCTGCTTGAGTTCTTCATAATTCTCAGTTTGCCACCACCTACGTGTATCTACAAAAGATGAGGCAATAATTGTGGCTTTACCTTCCGGGGCGCGACCATCTCCGGGATGACTAACGGAGACAAATAGAGAATTATTTTCGCCAATTGGCCCATCGGGGTTGTATAAAAATTGCAGATGCGGTGGGCATTCGGGCGGAATGGCGCTAGCATCTACACCTAAATAGACGACAAACGCCCCTGATGATGGGGGTAATTTTTCGACTCGCTGTTTATAACCTGCTGGCGCTGCGTCGCCTAAAAGCTGGACGAGGTTTTGCACAGTGACATTGGTAATAATATGGTCGGCTGTTTCTGTCCAGACTTCGCCGCTTTGTTGATTGCGAATAGTGACGGCTTTGGCTTGAGCATTGTCTACAGTAATTTTTTCGACGGTGTGGCGCAGCAATAATTTACCGCCATCTCTTTCCAAAGATTCTACCAGGCGATCGCTTAGGACTTGCATACTACCCTGGAGGTGAAATAATCCTTGGGGAAGTTGGGAGACACTCAACGCTGTGGCTGCATAAAGTAAGGCTGTTTCTTCTGCATTGACTTGGGAATACAGCTTCAGTTGTAAATCTAAAAAAGTCCGTAAGCGTTGATCGTTACCTAATCCATATAGCCGTAAAGCATCGCCCACAGTAAATAAAGTGAAGGGCACAGTAATTAATGTACTGGGACGTACCGCCTGAGTTAACTGCCACAAATCCCATAAATTACGTGGTGGTAGCACCGGATCGCGTCCTTGAAACTCCCAGCTAGCTTCAAATAGAGTTGCTAACAATTGCCAGAATGGTTCGCTACCAGGAAATTGTCGTTGGCGTTCTTCTCGCCATTTTTCGCGATCGCGCCAAACGTTGATGGGTGTCGATTCCCCTGGGAGATAAACCGCACAAGCCGGATCGCAAGGTGTGGCTGCAGGTAAATCTATTCCCAATTCTGAGAAAATCCGGTGATGAATCCCCCCAGGTTCTAAACCAGCGACTTGGGTTGCGCCGACATCAAAAGTAAATCCTCGGCGTTTAAACGTAGAAGCACAACCCCCAGGTACAAGGGCTTGGTCTAAGATTAAAACGCTGTAACCTTTATGGGCTAATAATGCACCAGCAGTTAGCCCACCTATTCCTGCACCGACGACAATGACACGAGATGCTTTTTTGTCAAGCGATAGACTGGGCATTGAGACTTTAGTTTATATTTCTTAATATTATTCTTAATTTTAACAAAAGTGGTTCTTTCGCCAAGCCGTAATCCAAGCTTGTAAGTAGTTGAACAAAAATATTTACAGTCGTTGCGAGCAGAGCGAAGCAATCGCAAGGGCTAAGATTGCTTCATTCCGCTTCGCTTCATTCGCAATGACATTGTGAATTAATTCTGTCCAACTACTTATCAGCTGCAATTTGGTAAGGAACAGGTATTGTGAGCTTAAATCAGCCAATTACCTGTTTTACTTTGGGAATACTGAGAAGAGTTATCTCAGAGGAGTGACAAAAATGGCTGATAATCGTCTCAGTGCTAACTTTTCCCCTGCTGATCGGGAAGCAGTAATGCAGGCGATCGCAACAATTCGCGAAAAGTTACCGTTTTTGGTAGATTTGACAACGGAAGACCAACGCACAATTTTAAAAATGGGTGATAAAAGTCGCGCCTTTGTTAGCAAAGCGTTGGAAGTAGCGACGCAAAACCCAAACTTTTTACCCCGTTCCTTTGATGTAGAAGAAATGCGCCGGGATGTAGCGCTGTATGAGGCTTTGTATCCAGTACTTTTATCCCTGACGCAACTGCAAGAACTCGTGGATGATACCTGTATCACTGCGGGTAGTGAAGCATATACAGCAGCTTTAGCAGTTTACAATTACGCCAAAGCTAGCGGTGATGTTGCTGGTTTAGATGCAGTTATAGATGAGATGGGACGTAGGTTTACTCGCAGTTCTAAGAAGAAGAAAAGCGCAACAACTATCAACTAAAACAAGGGCGAATCGGTGTAGGGTGCGTTATGGACTTTAGTCCTAACGCACCACCAGAGATTTACGGTGCGTTACGCTAACGCGATAACACACCCTACCAAACTTGAGGCTTTGAGGCTGACAGTTGAGGTTCTGAGGGTGACGCTTGAGGTTTCGAGGGTGACGCTTGAGGTTTTGAGGGTGACGCTTGAGGTTTTGAGGCTGAGACTTGAGGTTCTGAGGCTGACAGTTGAGGTTCTGAGGCTGACAGTTGAGGTTCTGAGGCTGAACGTTGAGGCTTTGAGGCTGAAGCTTGAGGTTCTGAGGCTGACAGTTGAGGCTTTGAGGCTGACAGTTGAGGCTTTGAGGCTGAAACTTGAAGCTTATTAGTATAAATAAGAATATTTAAGAGTAAATTTGCGTACAATTACTAGCAAATATCGTCTCAATATCTCATACCGTTTCACTTTAATCATGATTCTTATATATGGGTGAGGGTTTAGCAGTGCTAAACCCCTACGAAGAATCTATATGTATCAGAATTTTGGGGAATTGGTATGAGCTAACCATATTTATCAATACAATACAACAGCTATGAGCAGCAAACCTGGAATTCTCATCAAGCAGCCTGTTTCCGTCTTCAGCAAGCGTCTTAATGTTAACTTCGGGAGTGGTTTTACAGCGCTAACCAAAGCTGTAGTGAATGGGTTGACTGGTAATGTTAGCAACGTTCCCGAAAATTTGGTAGAGATGGGTGCTGCTGTTGGCTTGGCTAAAGAACCGGGAGAAATAGCTTGGCTTTTAATTTTTCGTTCTTTAATTCAAGCAATGGCTAGTTTAGTAGATGATAATCAGGATTTACTCAAAAAAGTTGATAATGATGAGATTGAGACTATAGTTAAACACCGTTTAGAAAACTGTCTCCAAAATTTAGAAGCCACAGAATTAACAATTGACAGCAATTTTTTTGCTCATCCTGAAGAATTAGCCATTGTTCCAGCCATCAAAGAACCTTTTCGCCAGTGGTTAACAGAATTTGTCACCACACCAGCACAAGCAGAAGCAATTAGTAATCGTCTTTCTACAGAGTTTGTCTATTCACTCATTGAGGAATGGAAGAAAAATAGCGATAAATATACAGTTTTACAAACTGAACTAAATACCCCGTTTATTAAAGCAAGCGAAAGAGAACAAGCTTGGCAACGTTACTCTATATGGTTGCAAAAACAAGTTAATGAACGGATGTTTTCTGAAGCATTTAGTCTGGAACAAGTTTATGTTCCCCTCCGTGCTTACTATGAACGCAAAATAGCAGGTGAAGATGATGATGATTTTGCTAGCGGGGTAAGACAGAACTATAAACTAGATAAAAAAACTGAACGGATTATTGTTGATTTACAAGCAGAACTCCAAACTTGGTTAGACGAAGCTGATCAAAAAGATGCTATCCGGGTAATTAGTGGCGGGCCAGGAAGTGGTAAATCTTCCTTTTCTAAAATTTTTGCAGCTACACAGGCAAAGATAGGCAAAATCTCAGTTTTATTTATTCCCTTGCACCTGTTTGATCCAGAAGATGATTTAGTTAATGGTATCGGTAATTTTATTAATGACTTGCGTGATATTCCTTTACCACCTAATCCTTTAGATAAAGACAACAAGGTAGAAAAATTACTAATTATTTTTGATGGTTTAGATGAATTAGCTATGCAGGGCAAGATGGGAGAGGAAGTTGCTCAAAAGTTTTTAAGTGAAGTCCAAAGACAAGTCACTACATTTAATCATGTTCAAATTCGGTTGCAGGTTTTAATTAGTGGAAGAGAATTAGTTATCCAAAAAAATCAAAGCGATTTTCGTAAACCTAAGCAAATCCTTCATGTTCTTCCTTATTTTGTAGATGAGGAAGAAAGAAAGCAGAATAATTACATTGATGCTCAAAATTTATTAAAGCAAGACCAACGGCAAATTTGGTGGTGTAATTATGGTAAAGCTAGCGGTCGTGGATATGACAGCTTACCTGCAGAATTAGACAAGGGACATTTAAGAGAAATTACATCCCAGCCGTTATTAAATTACTTGGTTGCTTTAAGCTTAGTTCGTGGTGCAGTTAAATTTTCCGATGATAGTAACCTCAATGAAATTTATGCAGATTTACTCACAGCAGTTTATCAAAGAAGTTGGGGTCATGATAATCCAATTATTAAGGGAGTTACAGAAAAAGATTTTGTTCGGATTCTAGAAAGTATTGCTGTTGCTGCTTGGCATGGAGGCGATGTTAGGGTAACGACGGTTTCAGAAATTGATAAGTATTGTGATAGGAATATTCTGGAACGGATATTAAATATCTTTAAGCAAGATAAAAAAGCTAGCTTAACTCGTTTGTTAACTGCTTTCTATTTCCGTCAACGTGGCTTAAAAGGTCGTGAGGAGACTTTTGAATTTACTCACAAAAGCTTTGGTGAGTATTTAACTGCAAGACGTATTGTGCAGGAATTAAAACTCATTAATAATCAGCTAAAAGCTAACAAAGAAGATTCAGATTATGGATGGAATAAGCTACAAGCTTTAGAACGCTGGGCGAAGTTATGCGGTTCAACCGCTATGGATAATGATATTTTTAGATTTATTATCGATGAAATTCGATTACAGAAAGATAAATATCAGGTTGATGTTGCTGAATGGCAGCAGACAATATGTGACTTAATAGGTTATATGTTAAAAAATGGAATGCCGATGGAGAAATTGCAGTTAACCAATTTTCAGGAAGCAAATCGGCAAGCACGTAATGCAGAAGAAGTGCTGTTAGCTATTTTGAATGCTTGTGCAAGGGTGATAAAAAAGGTTTCTCAGATTATATGGCCTTATCCTGACGCTTTTGGTAATTGGATTTATCGCCTACGTGGACACAGAGTTGAGCGTTATAGTAATGATGTTTTGTCCTTAAATTGCTTAAGTTTTTTAAATTTACAAAACTGTATTTTATCCTCCCAAGATTTTAGTGGGGCAAATCTTGAAGGAGCGATTCTTAAAGGGTCAAATCTTGAACGGGCAATTCTTAAAGGGTCAAATCTTCAGCAGGTGAATCTTAAAGGGTCAAATCTTCAGCAGGTGAATCTTAATGGAGTGAATCTTGAATGGGCAAATCTGGAAGGAGCAAATCTTCAAGACGCGATTCTTCAAAATGTGAATCTTCAAGAGGTAAATCTTAATATAGTGAATCTTGAAGGTGCGATTCTTCAAAATGTGAATCTTGAAGGTGCGATTCTTGAAAGTGCCAATCTTGAAGGCGCGATTCTGCAAAATGTGAATCTTGAAGGTGCGATTCTTGAAAGTGCCAATCTTGAAGGCGCGATTCTGCAAAATGTGAATATTGAAAGTGCAAATGTTCACGGCACTATTCTGGAAGGCAAAATCTAAATCCACTCAATACCCTGTGCAGCTAAATATTTCCTCGCACCTTCCAAAGCCTCTTTCCTCAGAATAATCTTTACATCTGGCTCAGTCAGATACAAGCGAAAGCGCTGCACAAATAATTGATTAGCTGACTCAATTTTTCTAATCGCACTCCAAGGAATCAACAACGCTGGAAGCCCAAAGTTAAACAAAACAAAAATACTCAAATACAGCCCTTGGGGAGACACACCAACATTTAAACTTCCTTTGTAATACGCCATACCCACAGAACCATATTCAAAGCGTGAGAGATTTGCTGGTGCTGGTTCATTGGTGCGGTATAGTTTCGCCAGCTTATTCCAATCAAAACTGAGTAAAAAAATCAAAAATAACCAGAACAATATAGATCCAGGAATCAGTAACAGATAAAAGTCTTGTTGCATTTGTTTGTTAAGGGTGAAGGATGAAGTATAAAATTAACCCACTAATAAAAAAATTGGGTGATGAATAAGGAAAAATTTTATTTTTCGCCCATAAGAAGCTTTAGGCTAACGAGACGTATCCTTATGGGGAAGCAAGCTAGGCATTAGCGCCTTGTAAAAAAAGTTCAGTTTGTAGAGATTCTTACTTCAGACTTCATCCTTTATCCTTCTTCCTTCCTAGATAAGATAGAGAAGTAAGAAAGCTTTCTCTCTGTCCTCTTCACCACTCACTACTAGCAATGACCTCAACCCTGGTAAAATTTCCTCGTCTCAACGCTCCAACACTACACCAGCTACCCAACGGTTTAACAATAGTAGTGGAGCAAATGCCGATTGAAGCCGTTAACCTAAGTTTGTGGATTAAGGTAGGCTCGGCAGTAGAATCGGATACCATTAATGGCATGGCTCACTTTTTAGAGCACATGATTTTTAAAGGTACAGAACGCCTAGCTAGTGGCGAGTTTGAACGTCGCATTGAAGAACGGGGAGCCGTTACTAATGCGGCTACTAGCCAAGATTACACTCATTACTACATCACTACTGCTCCCAAAGATTTTGCCGAACTTGCGCCGCTACAAATTGATGTCGTATTGAATCCCAGTATTGATGATGACGCTTTTGAACGGGAACGCTTGGTAGTACTAGAAGAAATTCGGCGTTCCGAAGATAATCCCCAGCGGCGGACTTTTCGGCGGTCGATGGAATTGGCGTTTGAACGGTTACCTTATCGTCGTCCAGTGTTGGGCCCAGAATCGGTGATTTCCCAACTAAAACCCCAGCAAATGCGGAATTTCCACGGGAGTATGTATCAACCCCAGTCGATTACGGCTGTGGCTGTAGGAAATTTACCGACAGCAGAATTAATTGATATTGTTGCCCAAGGAATTGCTGAGGCTACTAGTAACAAAAATGCACCACTCCCTGCTTATCACACACCACATCTACCCGAACCTGCGTTTACAGAAATAGTCCGTCAAGAATTTGTTGATGAAAGTCTCCAGCAAGCCAGGCTAGTAATGGTATGGCGAGTTCCAGGGTTGCAATATATTGATGAAACTTACGCACTGGATGTTTTAGCGGGAGTTTTAGCCCACGGACGCACATCAAGACTGGTGCAGGATTTACGAGAAGAACGGCATTTAGTGTCTTCGATTTCTGTCAGTAATATGAGTAATCAACTGCAAGGCACGTTTTATATTTCCGCCAAGTGTGCAGTAGAAAACTTACAAGCAGTAGAAGAAGCGATCGCACAACATATCCGCATTTTACACACAGAACTAGTCAAAGAATCAGAAATTGCCCGTGTACGCCGACGTGTAGCCAACCGATTTATTTTTGGTAATGAAACACCAAGCGATCGCGCTGGCTTGTATGGTTATTATCAATCCATGCTAGGAAATCTAGAACCAGCCTTTAACTACCCCGCAAACATTCAAGCCCAAGAAGCAACCGACTTAATGCAAGCCGCCCAACAATATCTTTCTCCCGATGCTTATGGTGTAGTTGTCATCAAGCCGGCATAGGGCATTGAGCATGGGGATGAGGGAGATGAGGGAGATGAGGGAGATGAGGGAGATGAGGGAGATGAGGGAGATGAGGGAGATAAAGGGAAAAGGGGAAATAACAAACACCAATTACCCATTACCAATTACCAAACCCCAAACAACAAATGACTAATGACAAATGACAACTGACTAATGACAACTGACAAATGACAAACACAATGTGGACAGAAATTGATGCCCATATTAGCAGGGTAACTGGTGAAAAATTTCAGAGTCAGCAAAAGCGTTCCGTGAGTGGTGGGTGTATTAACCAAGGCTATGCTGTCTCTGATGATGAACGCACTTACTTTGTCAAGCTAAATCAAGCATCTCAAGTTGCCATGTTTGAGGCTGAAGCGCTGGGATTGGAGGAAATGCTGAATACAGCTAGTATTCGCGTTCCAAAACCCTTGTGCTGGGGTACGGCTGGCAATTCTGGCTACATTGTGTTGGAGTGGCTGGAAATGGGGGGAGGTAATACCAAATCTTGGCAAGAAATGGGGCTAAAGCTAGCAGCAATGCATCAAGCCACTAGCAGCCAAGGTTTTGGTTGGAAAATCAACAATACGATTGGTTCAACGCCCCAAATCAACACTTGGACAGCAGATTGGGCAGAATTTTATGGGAAACATCGCTTGGGTTATCAATTTCAGTTAGCGAGGCGACGAGGGGGGAGTTTTCCCAATCAAGAGAAGTTATTAGCCGCTATCCCCGAATTATTGGCAGATCATCAGGTAGAACCCGCCTTAGTACATGGCGATTTATGGGGAGGGAACGCTGGGTGTACAGTATCGGGTGAACCAGTGATATTTGATCCAGCAACTTATTTTGGCGATCGCGAAGTTGATATCGCCATGACAGAATTATTTGGTGGTTTCCCAGCAGCTTTTTATCAAGGTTATAACGAAGTCTTTCCTTTAGATGCAGGTTATGAGCAGAGAAAAACCCTCTATAACCTCTATCACATTATTAATCACTTCAATTTATTTGGTGGCGGTTATGCTTCTCAAGCCAATAGAATGATTGACAAAATTTTGCGTTAGAGTTGCATAATTTGTAAAAAGGTAGGGGCGTGACAGCTTATAAAACAATCAGCTTGGGTTAAGCTCATTAGTGATTGATTTGTTACTTATTAAAAAAGCCAGATCAATTGGGGGATTCTCCCCCAAACCCCCGATTGGGTGACGGTTGCGTCCCCCAAACCCCCTCCAAAATTATTGTTCTGTTTTCTTGTTGAGTAACTAGTTTTTTGGTTTTGTTATCAATTAATTTTCTTAACTGAACTGTATTTGCTTATAAAATTCTTTTACCCAAAGATACATCTCTATCTGGTTGAATTAAAACTACTTCGCCACCATCAAGAACTACGCCTAATACCAAAACTTCAGACATAAAATCTGCAATTTGGCGGGGTGGAAAGTTAGTTACAGCTAATATTAATTTGTTAATTAAATTCTCTGGTTGGTAAAGTTTAGTAATTTGGGCACTAGATTTTTTAATGCCCAAATCGCCAAAGTCTATCCAAAGTTTATAAGCAGGTTTTCGTGCTGCAGAAAAATCTGCAACTTGAATAACTTTACCAACACGAATTTCGACTTTTTCAAAGTCGTCATAGGTGATTTGTTTAGGTTTGTCATTTGTCATTTGTTATTTGTCAATTTCCAATGCCCCATGCCCTATGCCCTATGCCCTATTCCCCAATCACTTCCCTATCACCTTCACTAAGCCAATCCCACCAAAATAAAGTCCTAAAACTGCGCCAGCTAGCAAACTTTGGGTGAGGGGGTCAGTAGATGGTGTGAGGACAGCACCTAAAACTACTGCACCCATAATGACGTAACGCCAACCAGCAAACATTTGTTTAGAAGAAACAATTCCTAAAGCACCAAGTAATAGTTGAATAACAGGAATTTGAAATGCTAACCCGGTGCTAAATAGTAGCAACAAGACAAATTCAAAATACTTTTCAATTGACCAAAGTTGTTCTACTACATCTGCACCGTAGCTGATGAAAAACTTTAAAGCAGCAGGGATAAGTAGAAAATAGGCAAATACTAACCCTGCCACAAATAGCACGCTGGAACCTAAAACTACAGGCCCTAATAAGCGACGTTCGCGACGAGTTAAACCGGGCAGAACGAATTGGATAATTTGGTAAAGAATGAAGGGGGTAGAAAGTACTAAGCCGCTATAGGCTGCAACTTTCAGAGAAACAAAGAAATATTCCCCAGGCGCAAGTTGAAGAAATTTTACTCCCTGTGCGGGAACTTCTAACAGCTGAACAATCGGCCTGACGTATAAGAAACAGCCAAAAATACCTACTGCAACAGCAATTAGCGCATAGAAAATCCGCTGGCGTAACTCCTCTAAGTGGTCGAAAAAGGACATTTCGACTTCACCAGGTAAATCATCAAGCGGATCAGCCTCAGAATCGCTATCTACCTCTACGTCAATTTCGGTTGGAGTAGCAGCAGATATCTCTGGGTATTCTTCCGGTAAATCGGACTGAGTTTCTGTGTCTAAATTTTGTGGCGACATGGTTCAGCAATTAGGCAACATTTGCTAACTATTGTACTGGGGCATGGGGCATGGGGCATTGGGCATGGGGCATTGGGCATGGGGCATTGGGAATGGGTAATTGGTAATAAATATTTCTCCCCTGCTTCCTCATCCCCCTCATCCCCCTCATCCCCCTCATCGCCCAGTCCCCAGTCCCCAATCCCCATCACTTGCTAGGTAATTTCGGGTGTTCGCTGGAATATTGCGCGACTAGGGCAGAAATTTCTGGGTTGTATAGTCGTAAATAATTCCAGTAGTTGCCTAATACTTGACGGACGTAATTTCGGGTTTCGTCGAAGGGGATTTTTTCGACAAATTCATCGGGGTCTTGTGTGGGTAGGGTTTGCAGCCATTTGGCTACGTTACCGGGGCCAGCGTTGTAACTAGCGATCGCTAACAGGCTGTTGTTGCTATATTGCTGATGAGTATGATCCAAATACCAAGTCCCCAACATGATATTGTCGTTGGGATCTTCTAGCTTTAAGGTTTTGCCATCAACCTTGATTTGTGGGGCGATCCATTGGGCTGTGGAGGGTAATACCTGCATTAAGCCCATAGCGTTGGCTACGGATTTGGCGTTGGCTTCAAAGCGCGACTCTTGGCGAATCAAAGCAGTTACTAGCAAGGGATTGATTTGGCGTTCTTTTGACCACTTTTCAATCTCTTGGACATAGGGAAAGGGATAACGGGCTTGCCAGTAAGTGATCTGTTGGCTAAGAGTTTGATATTCGGCTTTTTCTTCGGGAATTTCTCGGTCTTCTAATTTAGAAATTGTGTCGATTCCTAATTTATTTTCGCCTCTGGCTAGTTGCATTAAGCCTTCGGTGAATTGTTCGGCTACTGTGGGTTGGTCTTTATTGACAAATTCGGTTTCCCATTGCAACCAAGCATCTCTATCTTGTCCTAACAAATACAATTCTTTGAAGGTTTCAGAACCGGCTGGGGGGACGGGACGCTGGGGTGGGACAACTTCGGGCTGCATTTGCCGCAGGTTATTAAAGTTACCGACATTTAGCCCTAAGACTGCTGCCGATCGCCAAGCATAATAAGAGTAAGGAAACTGGCTAATGACGTATTCATAAGCGGTTTTCGCTTCTTGCTGTTTCCCTAACTGAGTTGCCCATTTACCAACCCAAAAACCTGCTCTAGGAGCCAAAATACTGGTAGGGTTGTTGGTGGGAATTGGTTCTGCCCATTGCCATGCACCGATATAATCTTTAGCGTTGGCTTTTTCTTGGGCGATTTTCCAGCGATATTCGGCGGCTTCATCGGAATTTGCGTATTTGCCAATCAGTAATTGCCAGGCTTGGGCAGCTGATTTATTATCTTTGAGGGTTTGGTAGATTTTGGCTTTTTCTACTACTGCTTGACTGGCGACATTAGGAAATTTTGCGATCGCTTGGTCAAGATAAGGTAAGGCATCTTTACGAGTTTTCGCCATTTCTGCTAACCGCAGTAAGGCTGTGCCGCTTTCTGGGGCTTCGGGGAATTGTTGTACTAATTGTTTATAAGTTGCAATCGCTTTATCTCTTTCTTTACCTGCTACTTGCAAACCACGTCCAGCACGGTAAAGGCTGCGGGGTGTCTTGGGTGCTTTGGCGTAAGCTTTTGCGGCTTTCTCAAATTGATTGTTTGCCCAGTAGGCTGTACCAATAATTTCCCAATCTTCAGGTTTAAGAGTTGACTCCTTAGCTAAATCATCCAATACTCCCACGGTTCCAGGTTGGTCAGCTGCATATTGGGCTAACTTTAACTGCAATTGTGGCTGTTGGGGATTTTCGTCTAAGCGTTTGCGAATAATTTCCCAGGTTAAGGGATGAGTGGGAAATTGTGCGATCGCAATATCTTGTTGTTTTGGTTGGGCGATTAAATAGATGGCTTTGACTGTGGCTGCTGTTTTGGGATACTGTTTCAGCACTTTCTGCCGCAAGTCTGAGGCTTTGCCATCTTCACCCAGCAAATCTTGAGCTTGTGCCTGTTTCAGTAATATATAAGGGGCGAGAATAGGATATTCTTTTTCTAACCCTTGGAGTAAAACTAGGGCTTTTTTCCCTTGAGTTCTTTCAACATAGTCACTCGCCAATAAATAACGTGCCCGTTCTCGGTCTGGAGAACGCGAATTTTCGGCGATTTCTGCTAATTTTGCCGCCCGTTCTGGTAGAGATTTGGATACCAGGGGATAAACGGCTGATTTCGCTTTGCTAGCCTCTGATATTTGCTCAGTTTTCTCGTTGCCGTACTTTAGCCATTGCCCTACAGATTTTCCAAGCTGAGGTGCTGAAACCATTGCCCCGGCTAAGAAAGCGCAGAGTCCAGCACCGGCAATTACAGGAATTGGATTTTTTTTAAGCTGCTTCAGCATGAATACCCGCTGAAATTTTCAGATGAAGTCTTTGAAACTTTAACATTAGTAGCGGTCAGTGTTGCCACTTTTCCATTTTTGCTTTTTAATCTGATGCACAAAGCTGTAAAGCCTGTTAATGATAGGTTGATCCCGGATTGTCATGAGTTTTATCTCATCAGCGATCCCATCAAATCTATCTTTCAGTATAGGATAGGCTATTCTAATCGAAAATTTCGCAATTAAATACACTTAATAAAAGTTAAGTTTTATTCTTTGTTCACTCTCAATTTGCTGGTAGTGGGCGATTCTTTTTGCCTGGAGCCTATTTGATAAATTAAATCTCCAACTTTTGATTAATGTTGTATTCACCATAGAGTAGGCAAAGCAGACGCAATCATAAATCTCAGCCAATTTAATAGATAATAGCTATTGACCATATTTTGATTGAGAAAAATTCTCCTGGCTGGTGAGTAATTCTTGAGTAAAATTGCTATCTTAATATGTAGAAATAAATTGTTATTATTTTTAATAAAAATAGCTTCAGCTTTTGGTAAATTATTTGTTTTGAAAATTTTGATAGTCATCAATTAATGCAAATTAAATCAAAATTATCTCAGTAATTTTAGGAATAATTATCTATGAAATGCTGGTAAGTTTATAGATATACAATCTTTATTAAAATATTAAATAATGGTTAAGATTAGAGCTAGAACTAATCTTAATAATTATCAAAACAATCTCTCAAAATACTCATGGCTTTTACTCAGCGATAAGCCTATGGTCTCTTCTGTCATCGGGAATATACATAATTAAGAATGATATTAATCATTAAAATATTTCTTAGGTAAGAGACCAAGAACACGAGATTTGTTTTAATCTTCAATCTATATATAAACATAAAAAACATAAGATGCCTGTAATAAAATATCTGAATTTTTCAGATTTAGGTTGTGTTCTGCGGCAGAAAATTTATCTGTCCACAGAACAGTTAACTACCCAATTAAGAGGTGCTCTCGAAACAGGAAACTGTCGGCAGAAGAGATGGAAACAACCATTACAGTTGCCTTTGAAGCAGATTGAGGAGTTACTGCACTCCTAGTCCAGGTACTTTTAATAATTAGGAGCTGAGACTGTGACTTGGGAAGCAAAGGTAAATACCCCTGCCGCCAAAATTTTCTTGGCTGACAACGGTACAGAAATGCGCCGCTTGCAGCAGCTGTTAAGCCAACGGTATGAGGTGCAGGTAGGAGAGGGACTAGATACCTTAAGTACAATCCAACAACAGCCGCTTCCTGACTTAGTCATCGCGGATGTGATGCTAGCAGGAAGCAATGAATGGGAGTGGATGCGATCGCTGCGTTCCCATCCCCAAACGCAAGATTTAACTGTCTTTTTGTTATCAGCAAAGGCTGAGGAAGAGATTTGTACAGCAGCATTAGCGGCTGGTGCTGATGATTATCTCAGCCAGCCATTTTCTGATTCTCAATTATTGGCAAGGATTGAAGTCAATTTGAAGATGCGTCAAGTGCGCCAGGCTACTTTACTGCACCAACAAGAATTAATAGATGAGCTAGCAGCCACCAAACAGCAAGTTACCAACATTTTAGAAAGCATGACCGATGCTTTCTATGCCTTAGATTGTAATTGGTGTATTACCTACATTAACCGAGGCGGAGAGTCTGTCATAGGTAAGCCTCGCCATGAATTATTGGGTAAAAATCTCTGGGAGTTGTGCCCAGTATTAGTTAATACAGAAGTTTACCAGCAATATCATAGATGTCTCGCCGCCAGAGAGGCGATTCACTTTGAATTTTATTATCAACCTTGTGACTGCTGGTACGATATCCATGTTTATCCCTCTGAGCAGGGAATAACGTCATATTTTCACAATATTAGCGACAAGCAAGTAGCGCTACGCGATCGCCAGCAAGCCGAAGCTGCGCTCAAAATCCAAGAACGGAAATACCGTTACATTTTTGAAGCCGCAGGTGTAGCAATTTTTGAAGAAGATTTTTCCCTCGTCAAAACAGCATTAGATACTTTAAAAGCCCAAGGTATTGAAGATTTTGCCACCTTCTTTGCGGAAAATCCTGATGTTGTGCAACAGTTAATTGGCACAGTGAGAATTGTGAATGCCAATAACGCCGCCGTCAAAATGTTTGGCGCTGAAGGCAAAAATCAACTGTTGGGTTCCCTGCACCGAATATTTGTCCCAGAAACAGTAGAAATATTTGTTCAAGAACTTTTGGTATTAGTTGCTGGGCAAAACTATTTGGAATCAGAAACAATTCTCCAAACCCTGCAAGGAAAGCAACTCAATATCTTATTTACAATTACCTTTCCGCCACCAACTGCTGAATTTGACAGTGTGTTAGTGACGATGATGGATATCACCGCACACAGACAAGCAGAAGCAGCAGTACGCGCTAGCGAAGAACGGCTGCGGAGTTTTTTTGAAGCGAATTTAGTGGGAATTATTTTTGGCGATGAAAACGGTAGTATCCGAGAAGCCAATGATGAGTTTTTAAGAATTATTGGTTATAGTCGCACCGATTTGCAAACTGGACAACTGCGGTGGGTTGATATTACACCACCAGAATACTTTGATTGTGATGAATTAGGAATTGCCGAAGCTCATGTTAAGGGAGCCTGTACTCCCTATGAAAAAGAATTTATTCGTAAAGATGGTTCCCGAGTGCCTGTGGTTGTAGGGTATTCCTTACTACGGGAATCACGTCAGCAGTCAGTGGCGTTTATTTTGGATATTAGTAGCCGTAAACAAACGGAAAGAGCTCTACACCAAAGCGAAGCGAGATTTCAGGCGTTTATGGATAACAGCCCAGCTGCCGCTTGGATTACTGATAGTAAAGGCAGGATAGTTTACCTAAGCCCTACTTACAGTAGCACATTCAAATTATTAACCAACGATGCGATCGGTAGAAGTATTTTCGACCTCTACCCGGTAGAAATTGCAGAAAAATTTCTGAAAAACATTCAAAAGGTAGCCCAGACAAATGAAGTAGTAGAAGCAATTGAGCTAGCCCCCTTGCCAGATGGCTCAACTGGCGACTTTTTAGTATATAAATTTCCCATTGCCGATCCCTCTGGGCAACGTTTAGTGGGAGGAGTCGCAGTTGATATTACTGAACGCGAACGGGCACTACGAGAACGCCAAAAAGCAGAACAAGCACTACAAAAGCATAGCGATCGCCTAAAACTACTCTCAGAAACAGCCAGCGATTTGCTCTCTACTGAGCATCCTCTAGAGTTGATGAGCGATTTATTCGCCAAACTCTCAGCGCAGATGGAATTACAGTTTTACTTCAACTATTTAATTGATACCCAAGAAAATCGGCAAAAACTGCGGTTGAAGTCGTGGAGTGGGATTGATGAGGAAATATTGCCATTGATTGAATCGCTAGAATTTGGGGAAGCAGTTTGTGGATTAGCAGCCCAAACGCGCCGACAAATTATTGTTAACAATGTGCAGCATTCTACCCATCCCAATACTCAAATACTCTGCACATTGAAAATTACAGCTTATGCAGCCCAACCGTTAATTGCGCGCGGTAAGTTACTCGGTGTACTGTCTTTTGGCAGTAGCACTCGCACTCAGTTTACCCCAGAAGAGATAGCGCTGTTGCAAGCCACTTCCGACCAGATTGCGATCGCGCTAGAACGTGCTGAACTGATGGCTTCATTACAGCAGCAAACAGAGCAATTAATTCAAGCTAACCGCGTCAAGGATGAATTTTTAGCAGTTCTCTCCCACGAACTACGTACACCACTCAACCCTATCTTGGGGTGGTCGCAATTACTGCGAACTCAAAAGTATGATGAAGCCACTACAGCCCGGGCTTTAGAAACTATTGAACGTAATGCCAAGCTGCAAACTGAACTGATAGAAGATTTACTAGATGTTTCTCGCATTCTCCAAGGCAAGCTGAGTCTAAATATTACTCAAGTTGATTTAGCAGCAACCATCAACGCTGCGATTGAAACTGTGCGACTAGCAGCAGAAGCCAAATGCATTCAGCTACAGGTTTCAGTGCAACCAAATATGGCTCCTGTGGTTGGTGATTCGGCGCGCTTACAACAAGTCGTCTGGAATTTAGTATCTAACGCCGTTAAGTTCACCCCCAAACATGGACAGATAGAAATTGCTGTAGAATACCAAGCTTCTCAAGTGCAGTTGCAGGTGCGGGATACAGGTAAAGGCATTAGCCCAGAATTTTTACCTTATGTGTTTGACTACTTCCGCCAAGCCGATGGCACCAGTACCCGGAAATTTGGCGGCTTAGGATTGGGGTTAGCTATTGTCCGTCACTTAGTAGAGTTACATGGAGGCACAGTCAAAGCCGAAAGTGCCGGAGAAGGGCAAGGGGCAACCTTTACCGTCACCCTGCCAATCATCCAGCTAAATTTAGCCAGCAATTGCAGCGATCCAGCAATCAACTTCTCGCCAGACTTGCAGGGTGTAAAAGTTCTCGTAGTTGATGATGAAGTTGATACCCGAGAATTAATTAGCTTCATTTTGGAAGAATCGGGAGCAGAAGTCATGCAAGCGCGATCGGCTTTGGAAGCGTTACAGGCTTTAACCCACTTTCAGCCCCATGTGTTATTAAGCGACATTGGAATGCCAGATATGGATGGTTATATGCTGATTCGGCAACTCAGATCCATGCCATCAGAAATAGGCAGACAAATTCCTGCGATCGCCCTGACAGCCTATGCCGGAGAAATCAACCAACAACAAGCCCTTTCCGCCGGTTTTCAAACCCACATTACCAAGCCCATCAACCCATCAGACTTAGCAGCCACAATTGCTCAAGCTGTAGGGCGGAATCAGTGGCGGAGTTGTTGAGGGGTTGGGGATTGGGGACTGGGGAAAGGTAAAGGGGGAAAGGGAAAAGGAGATAAATACCATTACCATGCCCAATGCCCAATGCCCCATGCCCCATGCCCCATAAAAATTTCACCTTTTCGCCAATTCTGGAGTTCTTCCTTTTAACCCAATCATCAATTTGAGAACGTTGATTTTGAGGATTGGGACTCGGCGCATAATCCATAAGCCTAGGCGACGCACTAACAACACGGGGAGGAAGTTATTAGAAAACATCCGATCTAATAAATCGGTGAAACCTAAAATTGTCAGGTTTTCTCGTTGTCGCCAGCGTTCGTAGCGTTTGAGTACCTGAATTTTGCCAATATCTTCGCCAGAGGCGTTGGCTTTCTGGATGACTTGGGCTAAGGCGGCGACATCACGAACCCCGAGATTTAAACCTTGTCCGCCTACAGGATGGCAATTGTGGGCTGCATCACCAACTAAAGCCAATCGGGGTAAGACATAGCGATCGCTTTGCATGAGTTGCACTTGAAAAATAAAGCGATCGCCTAATAGTTTCAATTTACCCATGTGATTGCCAAAGCGACGGCTAAGTTCTGCTAAAAATTGCTCGTCATCTAATTCACATAAGGCTTTAGCTTCGGCGTGGGGGGCTGTCCACACAATGCGGCAACGGTTCCCCGGTAAAGGTAAAATCGCGAATGGCCCGCTAGTCCAGAATTTCTCGTAAGCAGTATTATTGTGGGGTTTTTCTGGTTGAACAAAGGCGACGATACAAGATTGCCAATATTTCCAGCCGTGAGTTTTAATTTGCGCGGCTTGGCGAATTGGCGATCGCGATCCATCTGCGGCTACCACTAATTTACTGCGAACTGTGCGGATTTCTTCGGCTACCTTAATCTCTATAGCTACTATGTCCTTTTGGTACTCTGTTCTTAGTACCTCTGCCGGACATATATAAGTTACATTCGCACAATCTCGCACAAATTCTTGCAACGGCTGTAACAGCGCTTGGTGTTCTGCTACATAACCTAACTCTGGTGTACCTAAATCTGCTGTTTCAAATTCCACTACTTCTGAAAAATCAGCATCAGATAGGCGTACACGCTGATATTTAGCGATTTGAGGCAACATCTTGTCCCAAATCCCAATTCCCTGGTAAATCAGCGCCGAAAGCATGTGAATTGCGTAGGCTTGACCTTTAGCAACTGCGGCTGACGCTACTTTCGCTTCCACCAGCAGTATACTCAAGCCAGAATCTTTTAAAGCAGAGGCTAGGGTTAATCCAATAATCCCGCCGCCTACAATTACCAAATCATAGTCGTATCCCCGTTTGTCTGTGGATATTTGGGGAGGGGTGAGAGTTTGCGGCATTGTTAAGACAAGTTACAGCATCTTAACTATTATTCTTACGCGATCGCGTGGTCTAGAGCAAGTTATACCATTTTAGATTTTAGATTAATTAGATGTTCCACATTTAACTTGCATATATTGGGCGGGCAAGATGCCTACCCCACAAGAAATATATAATTTCAGATTATGCAAACTAGATGTGGTTTAGCTTACCAATGCTCTAAATCAGAGCTACAGATAATTCTCCCCCTGCTCCCTGCCCCTTTAACCCTTCCCCTCTTTCCCCTTCCCCTTCTTCATGCATCTGTTTAAACAAGAAAAAACCTCGCTAATGACTAACGCGGTAGCGAGGTTTAATATTCTGAATTTTGAGCGAAGATAAATAAAGAAAAAATTGGACACAAAGCAACTATAAATATTGGGTAATTGTTCCAATATTTCTGAAATCAACTCTTTAAAAAAGTAATAATTTACTTTTTGTTAATTTTTGTGCTTGTATGTTTCTTTAGATGGTGGTTGAGATGTTTATGCTTCAAAGATTTACCACTTTTAGTTTTAGAACTTACCAGATGATGAGTGGTATTTTGAGTGGCAGCTTCAGCTTGAAAACTTGGCGCAGCAATAGCTACAGGGGTAGCAATTACTAAAGCAAACAATACACCTTTAACGAATTTATTCATGGTAGCTGGAGATTTCCTTGATTCAAATCTGAACAATTTAACTATCCCAAAGGTATATGACTTTGTCTTGTTATTCCTATGAATTTTTGATGTAATTTGTTTGATAAAAAAAACTTATTTACATTATGGATTTACTAGTTTCTCACAATTTGCTTATGGCATAATTTCATATATTGTGTTGGCTTTTACCTAGACATAAAAAAATCTCATTAATTACGATGGATTCTGGAAATAGAAAACTCAGTAAAATTTATCTTCATGTTTAATAACAATGCACCAAAATTTAGCAACATGAGAATTGTCCTCTGATTGAGACTTCTGTAAATCTATCTGTCGCAATCATTTTTTTAATTGGTATCAAAAAGTTGCGATCTGCTGTAATTACTCAATCCAGAACACAAAAAAACCCGCTGCCAGAGGCACCAGGTCTAAATGGTATAGTGTGTAGTTACGGGAAAATCAAAAATTAATATATATCTGCTATCAAACTTCAAGATTAGCTTTAACAGTTTCTTGCTAAAGTCTGCTGCGTAGGAGCCTCAAATGACTTGGTCTTAAACAAGCTTGTGAGTAGCAGCTAAGGCTGAAGCGAGAAATTAAGTTCAAGCTAACGCCTCTCTCTGAGATGTTAATCTCATTCAATAACAGACAATATTAGTATGACAAAATACTGTGCCAATATCTTGTAATTTATATGAATTTTATATGTAGATTTTTATATTATTCTCTGAAGAAATTGTTTTTGCCGATAGCTATGTGACTACGTTTCCCGCAAATGCTATGTCTGGCTATGATTTTATTTATAGAAAAATTTTATACAATTATACCTTCCTTTTTGCTCGACAATAAAAATTACAGCATTTTTAACTTTGAATTCGATTTGAGGAAAAGCTTGCAGGGTAAGGGTTAAATGTTTTTTCTGGGATTTCTCCTTTTTTCCTTATCTTGGCATCAAGCATTGTGTGTTCTCTGTTCTCTTAGAGGTTGTTCATTACTCTGGTGACACTGTTTTAATAGCCATAGCAAATTTTATCTACTAGGTAATACTCTGAGCAAAAAAATCTTGACTAGGGCTGGAAGTGCGAAAACGGCTACAGGATTAGACAAATTTGGTGATGATTCATATATATATGAACAATCAAAGCATCCCATAGCCTTATGTCAAAAGTTTGCAATTTCTATGAAATTTGTATGTCTATTTTTAGCAATGTGATTTAGACAACAAATTAATAAATATTTAACTAAACCATACTCAAAGCCATCAGGTTTTCTGCCATTTCAAAATTAGATGTGACATTTTGTACATCATCCAAACCTTCTAAAGTATCAATTAATTTCAGAAGCGATCGCGCTTGATCGGAATCTGTCACTTCTACAGAATTACTAGGAATCCAGCGCAATTCCGCATCAGTTACTTTAAAGCCTTGATCTTTGAGGGTTTTGTTAAGAGTCTCTAAATTTTCTACTGCACTAAAAACTTCCGCCATTTCGTCCTCAGCCATTTCGTAAGACTCAGCCCCACCTTCTAAGGATGCTTCTAAAAGCTGTTCCTCATCAACTATGCCTTGGACTATACAAACGCCTTTTTGGTCAAACATCCAGCTAACACAACCAGTTTCACCAAGATTGCCACCATTTTTACTAAAAGCCACACGTAAATCCGCAGCAGTACGATTACGATTATCTGTGAGGGCTTCAATTAAAATTGCTACACCACCGGGGCCGTAACCTTCATAGCGAATCGCCTCAAAACTAGAGTTATCACCGCCAAATGTCCCCGCACCCTTAGCGATCGCCCGTTCAATATTATCATTAGGAATACCAGCCGCCTTGGCCTTATCAATCGCAGTCCGCAGTTGAAAATTCCCTGCTGGATCTGGAATACCGCTTCTAACCGCCACAATAATCGCCCGTGAAAGCTGAGTGAAGGTTTTACCCTTTTTGGCATCCACAACCGCCTTCTGACGCTTAATATTTGCCCATTTACTATGTCCCGCCATAACCTAAATTTATCTAGACTCTATCTCCAGATTAAGATATAGCCGGGCATGGGGGATTGGGGGATGAGGGAGATGAGGGAGATGAGGGAGATGAGGGAGATGAGGGAGATGAGGGAGATGAGGGAGATGAGGGGGATGAGGGAGATGAGGAAGTAAGGGGAGAAATTTTCATTACTCATTACTCATTACTCATTACTCATTACTCATTACTCATTACCCAATCCCCAATCCCTAACTTAAGATGATTGTGCAATCTGGGAATAAGGTGTAAAAAGTTGAGGCGATCGCTTTTGATAGTTGATGATTAATCAAGGCTATGTATAACTTTTTTTCGCCTCCTCGCCTTCCCCAGCGACACAGCAAGATATTTTCTCGCCACCTCAAACGCTGGTTGCTGTTGATGCTTGTAGGCGTATTAGTTGTCACAGGATGTCAAGTGATCCAAAGGCGAGTCGCAGATGCACAGGTGGTTCATATAACCTTATGGCAAGGGGTAAATCCACCACCAAATCGAGATGTATTGCAAAAACTGGTAGATAAATTTAACCAAACCCATCCCACAATTCAAGTAGAGTCGCTGTATGTGGGACAGCAGGATCAGCAAATGCCAAAAATTTTGGCGGCTGTAGTAGGTAATGCACCTCCTGATTTATTGTGGTACAACCCAACCATTGCTGGTCAATTAGTAGAACTTGATGCTTTAACTCCTTTGGATGAATTGCTAGAAAATTCCCCGATTAAAGACGAAATTGACCCCACATTATTTACATCAATGGAATATGAGGGCAAGATTTGGTCAGTTCCCTTTGCGACAAATAATGTTGGCGTTTTTTATCGTCCCAGTTTGTTCAAAGCTGCAGGAATTGAAAAATTACCCCGAACTTGGCAAGAGTTAAGACAAGTAGCTAAGAAATTAACTCACGATACCAATGGTGATGGGCAAATTGATAGTTATGGGATGCTGCTACCTTTGGGGAAAGGCGAATTTACTGTATTTACCTGGTTACCCTTTATGTGGAGTGGCGGCGGTGAATTGATTGGTGGAGAATCCCAGCAAGCCGCAAGTGTAAATTTAAAAGATAATCAAGGTGCGATCGCAGCTTTGCAATTTTGGCACGATTTAATTGCCGATGGTTCCGCTATGCTATCCGAACCAGAACGGGGTTATGAAATTAATGCCTTGGTTAGCGGTAAAGTTGCTATGCAAGTTACAGGCCCGTGGAGTTTGGGAGAATTCCAACAAAGTGGTGTAGATTTTGGAGTTTTTCCTATTCCCATTCAACAAAATCCTGCCACTAGTATTGGTGGTGAAAATTTGTTCCTGTTTAAAACCACTCCCCAACGACAAGCAGCCGCCTTTAAGTTTGCTGAGTATGCGGTTAGTGAAGCATTTCAAACAGAACTAGCCTTAGGCACTGGCTATTTACCTGTCAATTTAAAATCCCGCAAAAGTGCTAAATATCAAACATTTACTGGGAAATTCCCGCAACTTAAGGTATTTTTAGACCAAGCAAAATATGGGCGATCGCGTCCTATTTTTCCCAATTACACCAGGATTTCTGATAATCTAGGTCGGGCAATTGAATCTGTATTGTTAGGTAAAAATTCTCCAACAGCAGCCCTAAATATTACCCAGCAACGTTTAGATTTAATTTTTAAATGATACAAAACTGGGGTGTAGTGATACAGATAAGATATAGGACTCGTATTTAATTTTTGCAATTATGTCAGGACTTACGCAAGCAAAATTTGTCATTGCGACCGGAACGAAGTGTAGGGAAGCAATCCCAGAATTTCAGGCGATTACGTCGCTGCGCTCGTAATGACGTAATTAAGTGACTTTTGCGTAAGTCTTATATGTGCGTAATGCGTAAGATGCGTTAGCGATAGCGTAACGCATCTCTGGTCTAAATTTTCGTGCGTTACTGGTAATTGAGATTTTTTCATAACTCGAATCCTCTTCCTATATAATCCCAATTTTTTTACAGTTTTTCACAACTTCTTTGTAATTAAAATATCTTTTTTTTCTTTAATTTCATAGTAATTATTGGCAATACCAATTGTTGTTATTTAAAGCCTCTTAATGACAGAGGTTTTAAAAGTTTTGGCTGTCAAAAATTTTCTTATCTTTGAGGAAAAATTACTTATGCCCCTTGAGTATACTAATCAAAAATCATTAACTGATAACGGGCTAAATGTCACTCCTATCTCCTCAGTAGATACTTTTAATCCTCGAGATAACTACAGCTTAAACAACAGTAGCCGTAGTAGTTTTGACGCAACAATTAATAGTAACGATACTTTTAATACCCAAAGTTATGACTCTGCTACAGGCTATGGTCTGGTAAATGCGTCAGCAGCAGTTGCTAAAGCTATTGGTCAAAATACCTTTGCTGATGTTCCTGATGTTGGTGGCGAAAATTGGGGTGATGACTTTGTCAAAGCACCAGAAGCCTGGGCGAGAGGATATACAGGTCAAGGCGTTGTAGTTGCTGTTCTAGATACTGGGGTTGACTACAACCATATAGATTTAAGAAATAATATTTGGACTAATACTCGAGAAATTGCTGGTAATGGCATAGATGATGATGGCGATGGCTACATTGATGATATTCACGGTTGGAACTTTATAGAAAGCACCAATGAAGTCATCGATAGAAATGGTCATGGTACTCATGTTTCTGGCACCATTGCTGGAGAAAACAATGGTGTTGGTGTGACTGGCGTTGCCTATAATGCCAAAATTATGCCTGTAAAAGTTCTTAATGATGCTGGTTCAGGTTCGGTTAGCTCTATCGCTAATGGTATTTACTATGCTGTCAATCAAGGAGCAAATGTAATTAATCTCAGCCTTGGAAGCAATTTTCCTAACAGCACCCTAGCATCAGCCATAGAATATGCCAGCAAAAAAGGGGTCGTTGTGGTGATGGCTGCTGGTAATAATGGTCTACCCGTCATATCTTACCCCGGCAGCTATGCTGACCAGTGGGGACTAGCAGTTGGAGCTGTAGATCAGAACAATAAAATTGCTGACTTTTCTAACCAACCAGGAATCTCTCAACTCGCCTACGTCACAGCACCAGGAGTAAATATCTACTCATCACTACCTGGCGATCAGTATGGTTATTATAGTGGTACTTCAATGGCAACTCCCCACGTTGCTGGAGTAGTAGCGTTAATGCTGAGTGCTAATCCTCTGCTAACAGATGCTCAAGTCCGGCAAATTCTCACACAGACTGCAGGTAATAATAGCTCAGATCCCAACCTTGGCTTCGGTGCTGGTTCCGTTCTTAGTCAGTTCATTGCAGATATAGCAGCTAATAGTACACAACTGTCTACTTCTAGCTTTAATATTAGTCCCCTCAATGATAATCATCTCTCTGATTTCAGCTTGAATATTACCTCTGAGGCTGAAAGCAATTATAATTTTCAGGCTGCTAACTGGTCACAATTGCGATACTATGAGAGCGATTTCAATAGCAGCAGTTACAACAGCTTGAAAGATCAGCCAAAAAATGATGATGAGCCAGCAACCGATATAGAAAAAATTCTGCGACAATTCCAAGAACAAGTGGATGAATTGCGGAAATGGTTCGTTAACATTTAGCCTACAGCAAACGCTACTGTCCAGCTCCCCGACTTTTTGAGAAAGTCGGGAGCTAAATCTCGGTCAACCGCCCCACCCACAAGGGGATGGGGCTTGTAACTAACCGAAAGAATCGGCTGAAACGTATGGCATATTGACTGATGCCTGCTCCTCTGTCCCTTCTCTTGCAAAGTTCAGATCGGAGGAAACCTCCGCTCCGACTTTGCGCTGGGTAGAGGAGAGAATGTAATCATCCCTGACATTTTTTGCAGCATTGAGATCCGCGTGTGTCCGATGTCCACAGTTTTTGCAATGGAATCTAGACTTGTGGCGGTTCGTCCTGCGAATGTGCTTGCAGATATTGCATTTCTGGGAAGTGTAACGAGGGTCTTGATGAACTACTCGCTTACCCAGTGCTTCTGCCTTGTAAGTCAAGAATTGCTCTTGTTGGTAAAAAGCCCAACTGCCCAACCATTTATTCATTTTCTTGCCCCTTCGCTGTGTGCGAATGCTGGACAAATCCTCTAGCACAAAGACCGCTATTCCTGGTTGGTTGGCTAACTTTTTACTTACACAATGATTCGTATCCTTCATGAACCGCTTCTCACGACCAGACATCGCTTTTAAACGACGCTTGGCACTGCGAGTGCCTTTTTGTTGGAGTTTGCGACGATTGTATAAGTAACGTCTTTGCACTTTTCTAATTTTAGAAGAACTAAAAAATTGACCATTTGAGGTTACAGCTTGATGGTACAAACCTCGGTCAATTCCTTGAATCTGTCCTTCTATTTGTTGCGGGTCTTCTGTCTCAAAAACCAGTCTCACCCAAAATTGATTAGTGTTTTTGGTATAAGTGACAGTTGCCCCACAAAACTCCCAAGTCTCAAAAACCTCCTTGAAATAATCAGGCACATCAAGAATTAAGGTAACTCGCTTACCAATACAACTAAGAGTTAATTGTTTTCCTCTCAGCGTCATGGTGCGCTTATCATACCTTAATCCTGATGTTGGTTTTTTCTTGGGAAAGCTCTTAAACTTGGTTGCCTTAATTGCTTCAAGTGCATTATCTCTGACTGTTTGCAACAAAGCAGAAGGCACACTTGGATACTGAACCCTTAACAGGTGATACAGTTCGTTGTGTGCCTTATTTTTGTTGTAGGTACTGTTAGCGATAGCCCAATCAACGTGTGCGTTAAATATTTCTGCACACTGATTCATCAGAGGCAAAAGCCTTTCTGCTGGTAAGTCAACTGGGATACTAACAGTCCGTTTCATTATGCTGTCTGCCTTTCTTGTTCGATTTCAACAAAAAACTGAGAAGCGACTTGCAAATCTATTAGCTCTGGATTATCTCTGTATTGTCCAAACAGAAACCCAATAGCCAATCTTTCATCCTCTGAGTTCAGTCCATCTTCTTGTAGTTGTCTAAAAATTCGATTCATTGCAACTAGATGGTCTTGAGACTGAGATTGCGAGAAGGTTAGTGCAGGTTTTTTATATTTACGGATGAGTAAATTTGTCTGATAGTCTTTCGCCCATTGCAGTATTTGCTCTACAGCATTATCTGGCAATTCTACAGACTTCAAGAAATTCTTTTCTTGAAACTCTTTTTGACCATCAACTCTTACTTTGTGCCAAGTTCTAACTAATATTCTCATTTCACTCTCCTTCGTATTCTTCTGCCCAAGCGTCAAAATCAAAATTGGATTCACAGATACCAGTTTCAGATCCTTCGGTATCAGGAGTCCAATCGTTTCCATCCCACTTATCTCTACATTCTTCAAAGTGAGTGGTATTGACCCCTACCCATTTCTCGCATTCTTGATTCAAATTGGTATAAGCACACCAGCCTTTCAAAGTGCAGTACTCAAAATCTTTACTATGCGATCGCTTACGTATCCATAAATGAAAGCCATCGACAGATAAATTTCCCCATTTTATCGATTTTTGTATAAAAATTTACATTTATAAATTTTATTTTGATAAATTTTAAGTTTAAGTATCAAAAATATTATTTATTTAAGTAAAAATACCCTAATAAAACCTTATTCCTAATTTAAATTAATACATCAGTTATTTTTGACGAATTTATTAGTGTTCCAATACTACTCGGTTAAGCGTTGTGAACTCAAAATTGATGTTGGGGAAAAGGTTAAAGGTTAAGGGTTAAAGGTTTTTTCTTTTCCTTTTTCCATTCCCCTTGTTACCCGTGATATTTACTGAATACTATTGTTAATTTAAGACTTTGGGTATCAAGTATAAATATTGATTGCCGAATTTTAACATAGAAATAGCGCCATATTTTGGCTTAATTATTATCTACAAATAACGAAAATATACTGATAAATAATCATATTTTTATTTAAAAATGGGCAGGTATACCCAGGCTATTTTGTATTACTACAGCGCAGAATCAAATCAATTCTGTCTTTTTTTCCTGATGAAACCTTTAGCTAGCAAGGTCTTCAAGGGGGTAATTTAGCCCAATAATATAGGTATATTTATGCCTTCTGACAATGCAGGTAATACATTAAATACAGCTTTAGGTTTTAATCTTAATTCCGGCACCCAAAGCTTCACCGATTGGGTGGGAGTTGGAGATAATAACGATTACTATGGTTTGAATTTTACTAGTCGCAGTGCCTTAAGTCTTTGCCTCAATAATTTGACTGCCGATGCGAATTTAGAACTACTCAACAGTAGTGGTGAATTGATTGCTATTTCGGCAAATTCCAACAGTATATCTGAATCAATTAATAGTATTCTGGATGCTGGAAGTTATTACATTCGAGTTTACCAAGGTACTAATAATTCTGAGACTAATTACAGTCTTTCTGTATCAACTCAAAATCATCAAACAGACTTAGTGTGGCGCAACTCTGCTACAGGGCAAAATGCCTTGTGGTACATGAATAATGATACACTTCTCAACGGCGTGTTCTTTAATGGTGTGGCCGATACTAGTTGGAAAATTGAGGGAAGTGGTGATTTCAATAATGACGGTCATTCAGATATTGTGTGGCGTAACTCTGCTAACGGGCAAAATGCCTTGTGGTATATGAATGGCGAACAACTCCTCAGCGGTGTGTTCTTTAATAGCGTTTCTGATACTAACTGGAAAATTCAGGGAACGGCTGATTTTAATAATGATGGTTACTCAGACATCGTGTGGCGCAATTCTGCTACAGGGCAAAATGCTTTGTGGTACATGAAGGGCGATCAACTTCTCAACGGTGTGTTCTTTAATAGCGTTACTGATACTAACTGGAAAATTGAAGGAACGGGTGATTTCAATAAGGATGGCTATTCAGACATCGTGTGGCGCAATTCTGCTACAGGGCAAAATGCCTTGTGGTATATGAAGAGCGATCAACTTCTTAACGGTGTATTCTTTAATAGCGTTACTGATACTAGCTGGAAAATTGAGGGAACGGCTGATTTCAATAATGATGGTTACTCAGACATCGTATGGCGTAACTCTGCTAATGGGCAAAATGCCTTATGGTACATGAGTAGCGCTCAACTCCTCAACGGTGTATTCTTTGATGGCGTTTCCGATGCTAACTGGCAAATTACTGGCGTTAGTACTAACTGGAGCGAACCAACTGCTATTGATATTGCTGGTAATACCACTGCTAATGCTTTTAAGATGGGTACAGTGAGTGGTAGTGGTAATTTCCGCGATCGCCTCAGTGCTGTTGACTTGAATGATTATTATGAGTTCAACTTATCGACTTATAGCGACTTTAACCTCTCACTGAACGAATTAACTGCAGATGCTAATGTGCAACTGCTTAACAGTAATGGAGCAGTGATTCAAACTAGCTCTAATGCTGGCTCGACAGCAGAATCTATGAGCCTGAAATTAGGTGCGGGTAACTATTATATTCAAGTTTATCAATCGGGTAGTACTGCCACTAACTATAATTTGACTGTTTCTGCTACTCCTTCAACAGATCCAGGTAATTCTTTAGGTAATGCTGAAGTAGAAAACTCAGCCGTTTTCTCGCGGAGTGAACAAGTCAGTGCTACAGATATTAATGATTTTTACCGTTTTAGTGTGAATCAGTCTGGTGTGTTTACAGCCAATTTAACTGGTTTAACTAGCGATGCTGATGTTCGCTTAATTAAAGATATTAATGGCAGTGGTGCGATTGATACTGCTCAACTCTACAACTCTACAACTGGAGTTTTAGATACTGGAGAGATTCTCGCTTGGCAATGGGAACGTGGTACTATTAGCGAATCTATTCGTCGGTTTCTGGATGCAGGTAATTATTATCTGCAAGTGATGAGCTATAACAATCAAACTGCTAACTATAATCTCAGCACGGACTTTACCCCTACTGCTAGCGATAATTTGAGTTTTTCTCTTAGTCCTTCCTTTGGTAGCAACATCAACGCCACTGCACAAGCTACGATTCAAAAGGCAATTAACTTCTGGAAGGGTGCGATCGCTTATAGCAGTTTCAATACTGCTCAAACTTTTGCATTAACAGTTGTTGAAGACACTTCCATCACTGGCAGTACTTTAGCTCAAGGTAACTATTTAACCACAGCCACAGATGCTAAAGGTCATATCATACCGACTTCTGGGAAATTAACACTCAGTAGTGGCTATCTCAATACCTTAAATACGGTTGCTAATTATACTCCAGATATAATTATTCACGAGATTGGTCACGCTTTAGGACTTGTCGGCTTACTCAACAGTTCAGCTGTTGATCCAGCTACGGGAACTTATAAAGCCAATACTTATGCAGGCTGGGTTTATGGGGAATTAAGAGGAACATTTAGCCAAACAGCCATCCCCATGACAACGGGTATCGGCGAAGGTTCTGACTATATCCATTGGAAAGAGGAAGTCTTTGGTAGCGAAACCATGACTCATATCACCAAAGGCGCAACCTCGTCCTTTAGCCAATTGTCTCTAGCGGCGCTGCGAGATATTGGTTGGAATGTTAACTTTGGTGCAGCCCAACCTTATAGTTTGCCTTTAGGTGGAACTCCAAGTTCCCTGGCTAACGTGGTTTATAACTATAACAACGGCAATGTCGTAGCCGCAGGGACTAGTTTCACAGGCGGATATTATTCCTATGTCGTCAATAGCGAATTTACTGACCAACTCCACCGCATTCAACTAGGTGGTACAGGTACGATATCAGCAACTCTCGATAACTTGACTGCGAATGCAGATATGAGGTTAATTTACGATGCCAATAATAATGGCTTGATTGATACAGGAGAAGTCATCGCCACTTCTGCTAATACTGGTACCACATCAGAATCGTTTAATCTCTCTAATCTAGCTGCAGGTAATTACTATATCGATGTTTATGCCACCAACTATCTAGATTCTCTTGGCAACAAGCTGTCAGTGGATAGTAGTTACAAGTTGAATTTTAACAAGATAGCATCAGCATAAAGCTGTAAGATATTTGGTTAAGGGGAAAAGGGGAAAGGGTAATCAAACCTTTCCCCTTTTTACCAAATACAAGGAATATCAAAACTTAGCCAAAACCTATTGAATTCTCATCCAATACAACTCGGTTAAGCGTTTTGAATACAAAATTAGTTACGGTAAAAAGGTTAAAGGTTAAAAGTTTTTCTTTCCCTTTTCCCATTACCCTTTTTACCCTTAACCGACAATTATTAATTCTCATCCTACCTCACAGAAAAGGCCTCGCTAAAGCGTCGGGTTACTGGTTCCATAATGAATGTTAAAACCGACTTTTTACGAGTGACAATTTCACCATTAGCAGCCATCCCTGGGGTAAATGCAACTTCTTGACCCCGGACAGTAATTGAATGTTTATTGAGTTTAATTCTGGTGGGGAATACTAAACCTAATTTTTCATCAGTAACTGCATTGGGGCTAACTTGCACCACTTCACCTTCAATCACACCAAATTCTTGAAAGGGAAAAGTTGCCATTTTTACCTTTGCCTTCATCCCCTCGCGGATAAATCCGATATCGCGGTTGAGGACTTTGACTTCTAATAACATCTCTTCACCTTCTGGCAAAATTGAAAGTAACTCTTCACCAACTTGTACTGGCCCTTTAGTGGCTTTAATTTTGTAAATTGTGCCTGCAAAGGGGGCTTTAATTGTTTCATCGTCTTCTTGCTTTTTAGCTTGTTCTAATTGCCCAGCAACATTGGTGAGTTCTTCTTTGCGCTTGTTAATTTGGGAGAGAATTTCACTTTGGCGTTCTGAAGCTAAACGCTGTGCTTGATTGCGTGCGGCTTGATAAGCTTCTTCGGCTTGGCGAATTTCTTGGGCTTGGGCGGCGATATCTTTTTCTAAGGATGTAACTCTATCTTGTGCCTCGATAATTTTATTTTGAGCGTTAGTTACTTCATCTTTAGACCTGGTAATTTCTGTAGTAGCCCGATTTAATCTTTCTTGCGCCTCTAGGTAATCAACTCTGGGTACAGCACCAGGAGTCATCAAAGTGCGTAGGCTTTGTTCTCGTTTTTGCGCGATCGCCAAATTATTTTCTGTTTTCAAACTGATAGTTTTCGCGTTAATTAAGTTAGTTTTGGCATTACCTAAACTAGTTTTGGCATTAACGAGGTTTTCTTGTAACCGATTGAGTCGCACTTTAGCCTGAGCCATAATTGCTTGCTGGCGATTGGCTTCCGCTTCCGCAGTTGCTTGACGCGCTTGGAAGTCTGTAAGCCGCGAGTTTAACAACTCATCTTGGATTTTTGTCCCAGTACTTTTAACTCCCACACGTTCAGCATCCAAACGCTGTAAGTCTTCTTGAATCAACTGAGTAGACTTAGCCAGGCGATTCACATCACTTTGTTGTAAATCTGGATCGCGTTGAATTAAAACTTGATCCTTATTAACGCGATCGCCTTCTCTAACTTTAATTTTAATAATTGTGCCACCACCTAAAGAGGTGATGGGCCTGACTTGTGTAGATGCAATTAATTCCCCTGACGCGATCGCTACTTCATCAATTTCCGAGAAATGTGCCCATGCGATCGCCCCAAATACAATCAGGCTAACCGTTCCCGCCAACAATCTAGTGTATAACGGTGGCAATTCCTGTACTGCCTTACCCAATTCATAAGACAATTGTTCATCTGGTTTAGCAAATCGCTCTTTTGTCTGACGCGCTTGAGTAGCATTCGCAACTAGGGAATATTTCATAGAAGTTTTGTTATTTGTCCTTTGTCATTGGGAATGGGGCATTGGGCATGGGGCAAGGGGTAAACTTGGTAATTGGTAATGGGATTTGTCGTTTATTGTTTCTCCCACCCTGCGGGAAGCCGCAAAGCGTCTACATCTCCCTCATCTCCCTCATCCCCAATCCCTTATTCCTCAAACAGCTAAATAGCGCCGCACAAAATTTTCTAAAGTTTCCAATTGAAAGTTAAAAATCTTTTCTAAATTGGTTATTTCGTCTTTTGTGCAGAAAAATTCATTGGCGAGTAAAGTCCGATAGGTTCCCAAAGCTTGTTGTGTTTGGGGATTAAATAAACCCAAAGCACTGCGTAATCCATCAATAGCAAATAGGGGCGCATTAATTACTATTGGCTGTTTGTTGAAGATGCGACCAAAAATTTGCGGGATATCACCACGGGTTAAAATCTCAGGCCCTCCTACTGCTAAAGTTTGGTTACGAGCGCCTTCCACTGTCAAAGAATCGACCGCTATTTTAGCTAAATCATCTGTACTGACAATCGAAGTCCGATTTTTGGGATCGCCAATTAGCAGATACAACCCTGTTTCACGAAACCGTTCTGCTAATGGTAGCAAGTTTGATGCTAATCCGGCCGGACGTAAAATAGTGTAGTTCACGCCACTAGCTTCTAGATATTTCTCTACAGCGCGTTTAGCTTTGAACACAGGCGCATCTTCATAGCCTCTGTCAGCACCCAATACGGAAATCAAAACAAAATGCTTGACTCCATTAGCTTTTGCTTGGTCAATTAGCTCAATATTGGCGCGGTAGTCTAAGGATAAAGCATCACTACCGGAACCGTGAGCGCTGATAATATAGTCAACACCTTTACAAGCTTGTTGAATATCCTTATCTTGCCGTAAATCACCAATGAAGATTTCGGCTCCTCGGTGTTCTAATTCGCTGTAACGAGAACTCAGACGCACAAATGCTCGCACTGATTTCTCTTGTTGGCGTAATAGTCGCACGACTCTGCGACCAATTCCCCCGGTGGCTCCAGTGACTAGAATCATAGAATGACCTTATATCAATATTTGCAGTTTTGATAGTTGTCGGAAAGCTTGGTATGCGATCGATCAATGCTGGCACATGAAATCAGCTATTCCATATCGCTATTACATCAATTAGTTGGGTAAAATGCCCATCTTCATAAGATTTTGACGGCATAGATATATGCAAATTAGATGTTTTTTAGCCCATGAGCATATTTATTCAGTTAATCATCATGCTCAAGATATCCTCACACTAACTATAGAAATAGAAATAAGTCGCACTTTATCTATCTTATTGACACTCCCCTGCCTAAAGGTGAGGGGATTCTTGGTTCATCGACTCGCCGTTAGACAGCAGGCTTGCGCCAACCGCCCAAGAGGGCAAATCTCCCCTAGCGTAAGTTCCCGTGTGTCCCACGGTACTGAGTCCTAGCCTCAAAATGTTGATTGCTGCGTTGATATCTCTGTCTTCTGTGTATCCACAATGAGGGCAAACGTGAGTCCTAGTAGACAAAGACTTTTTCACTTTCTTGCCACAGTTAGAGCAATTCTGGCTTGTGTTGTAGGGAGGAACTGCAACACTCACCTTTCCATATTTGTGTCCAAAATATTCTAACCAACTGCGAAAAGTGTACCAGCCAGCATCAGAAATAGATTTAGCTAGATGTCGATTTTTAACCAACCCTTTCACATTTAAATCTTCGTAGGCTACCAAATCGTTAGATTGGATGACGGAGTACGCCAATCTCTTGCAATACTCTTTTCGCTGCCTACTTACTTTTAAATGCTTCCGGGCATATCTATTTCTAGCCTTGTGGTAATTGTTTGATTGCCGTTGTTTGGCTTTTTTCCTATCCTTGCTGAACTTCTTGGATTTTTGGCGATTGGCGCGGTTTAATTGCTTTTGTGACTTGCGGTAAAACTGGGGAGATGGTTCAACATTACCTTTGTTGTCAGCAATGAAGTACTTCAACCCCAAGTCGATACCCACTACTTGATTTGTAGGTTGAGTTGCGATTTTGACGTTAACATCAATCGCAAATTGGGCATAATATCCATCAGCACGACGCATTAAGCGCACCCGTTTAATTTGCTTGATGTCATAGTAATTAAGGTCATAGGTTCCCTTTAATTTCAGAGTTCCAATACCTTTATTGTCTGAAAAGGTGATGGCTTTCCTGCTTGATGAAAGCTTCCATCCAGTTGATTTATATTCCACTGAACGGCAGTTTTTCTTGAACTTTGGAAACCCCTTTTTACCTTTAACCTTTTTCTTGCAGTTATCGTAAAACCTAGCTATCGCACTCCAAGAACGTTCAGCCGCAGACTGCCTAGCCATTGAATTGAGTTCATCAGCAAAGGGGAATTCTGCAGCTAATACAGCGCAGTATTTATTCAATGCGTACTTATCTACTTTTGAATCTTTGTTGTCCATCCAGTAGCGTAAGCACTTATTTTGAATGAACTGGCTAGTACGAATTGCTTCGTCTATCGCCTGATATTGTTTGTCTTTTCCCTTGACTTTGAACTCGTAAACAATCATGGGCATCGACCAATTTACCACATGCTTATGCTAACATAAATAGCATAAGTATACCAAGGCATAGAAAGAGTGAATGAGGCGTAAACAGGGCTAAAGCCACAAGGTTTTCAACGAGTCTCCTTATAAATGTAGGTTGCAAAAATTTATGATGGTTGAGTCGCTAAATCCTGTTCACTCTCTAACAATGTATTAGTAGCATTCAAGACGATTTGCGCTGCACCTGTGAAAAACGATCGCTCGATATTTGCTGGTATATCAGTAGGCTCATGGTAGTGAGGAGTACGCAGATTAGCTGTATCCGTTACCAATACAGCACCGATTCCTTGATACCAAAACGGCGCATGATCGCTGCGTAGGGTGTCTGGTGCAACCAAGCCTTTAAGCGGAATAGGCAATTTCAGCACTGCTGGGAGATTGGTATCTGCTTTATTTACAGCAGTTGGGGAGATTGTTTGCGAGTTTTGAAAGGCATTTAATAAAGGTAAATGTTCTGTATCGCCAATTACTGCTAAAAAGTCGCCCTGATCGCTAGGTGGCGTAACTGGTAACCCTGTAGGATATTGCTGACATCCGGCAGTATAGCAAGCATAACCCACCATATCCATAACGATGACACCTCGGAGGTTTTGCAAGCGTTCTGCTTTGCTCACAAAAGCCTTACTGCCTAAAAGTCCGCCTTCTTCGCGATCAAAAAAAGCTAGTTGCAATGTTCTGGGTGTGGGACGTGAACCAAGAATTCTGGCAACTTCCAGCATTACAGCCACACCACTAGCATTGTCATCAGCCCCAGGAGAGACAGCAACTGTATCATAATGCGCTCCCACTAAAATTACACCAGCCGCTTTTTTAGTTCCTGGGCGTTCAGCAACAATATTTATCCCCTCAGAGAATTTTTCTAACTTAGGTGTCCAGCCTAATTTTCTCAGTTCAGTTGTAATATAAGTGCGAGTGCGCGATCGCGCTGCGATCGTGTAACGGGGAAAATTCAAATTTTGAATATGTTTCAATAGCTTGTCAGCAGACACTTGCAAATCATTAGCTACTGGCAAAGACTTCTGTGTGGGAATCTTTTCGGCTGGGATGCGCTCAACAATTACCGATGATGAAGGTCTATCAACTAACTGATTTTTCGCAGTACCTTTACTACTTACAATTACAACTACCACCAAAAGCAACAGCACCAGCCAAATCCATTTTTTCATGTGGGTTTATCCTTGCTTCTCAGACTCTTAAGGTAGCGCAAACAGCAAGTTTGACAGCTCGTCTTTTGACAGAGTCAACAATTTCCCCTAAATTTCCGCAGTAGGTAGTGCTGAGTTGGAGAGACACGATTAATCGCGTCTGTACAAGATTACTTCTTCCCTTACCCAGTCCCCATTACCCCTTATCCCCAGAGGGGGCCCCGAGTTCCCCAATCCCCATTACCCCTTATCCCCAGAGGGGGCCCCGAGTTCCCCAATCCCCATTACCCCTTATCCCCAGAGGGGGCCCCGAGTTCCCCAGTCCCCAGTCCCCAGTCCCCAGTCCCCAATCCCCAATGCTAGATTTATCACTCATCATCATCCTGGGTTTTTTGGGCAGTTTCGGACATTGTTTTGGGATGTGTGGCCCCTTAACAATGGCATTCTCTTTATCACATCAGCAAGAAAATTCTGATTGGCGACAGCAGTTAAAATTTCATCTTTTGCTGAATCTAGGGCGAATGTTGAGTTATACCCTAGTAGGCGCGGGGATTGGGGCGCTGGGTTCAGTGTTACTAGAGGGGGGACAGGTAGCTGGCGTTGGTAGCGATTTACGTCGCTGGATGGCCATTATCACTGGTTTGATGCTGATTTGGTTTGGTTTAGGGCAAATCAAACCAGATTTGCTGCCAAAAATTCCTGTTTTACATCCTTTATTACAAGGAGGCTTACATAATCATCTCAGTAAAGGAATGTTCAACCTTTCCTTACAAACCAAATGGTGGACACCAGCACTTTTGGGCATGACTTGGGGTTTAATGCCTTGTGGTTTTCTCTATGCTGCCCAAATCAAAGCTGCCGAAACTAGCAATTTATGGATGGGTGCAGCAACTATGCTGGCTTTTGGCTTGGGAACCCTACCGATGATGTTAGGCGCAGGAATTTCTGCGTCGTTGGTAAGCCAAGACAAGCGTAGTCAGTTATTTCGCCTCGGTGGTTGGGTAACTCTGGCAATTGGGGCAATTACTTTGCTGCGAACCGGCGACACAATGGCCGATTACACCGGACACGCTGCTTTATTTTGCTTGATTTTAGCCCTAATTGCTCGTCCCATTAGTGGAATTTGGGCATCACCCCTACGTTATCGCCGTGCTTTAGGAGTAGGAGCATTTGTGCTGTCTGTGGTTCACACTTTCCACATGATGGAACATTTATTGCAATGGAATCTTGCTGCCTTTTGGTTTTTACAACCAGATTTTCAGTGGAGCATAATTGCTGGTGCTGTCGCTTTGGTATTGATGACTCCAGCAGCCTTGACAAGTTTTGATTGGGTACAAAAATCTTTAGGCAAGCGTTGGCGACAAATTCATCTATTAAGTGTGCCAGCTTTGCTGTTAAGCGTAATTCATGCAGTTATAATTGGTTCCCATTATTTGGGTTCCTCACAATCAACTGGGGGAAATAAACTAGCAGTAGCTACAGTTGGGTTTGTTACCCTTTGTGTGTTGCTGCTGCGTTCACGTTGTTTTTGGTCAAAGTTAACCTTAGCAAAATTTTATGTTCCCCCAACTAAGTCACGCTAAATCTTCTATTCCTTTAATTTTCTTATTACTGCTATCCTTAACTCCCCTTAACGCCGCTTCTGCTCATTCAGTGAAAATCTCCGCAGATGTTGGTGGCACTCTACATATTGAACCGAATGATAATCCCCAAGCGGGACAACCTGCAAAAGCTTGGTTTGCACTCACTCGCAAAGGTGGAAAAGCGATCGCACTTAAAGATTGTGATTGTCGGTTGGCTATTTATGCTGAACCCCATACACCACAAGAGCCACCTCTGTTAGAACCTCCTTTAAAACCTGTGTCTGCTGAACGTTACAAAGATACGCCAGGTACAGAAATTACCTTTCCCAAGCCAGGGGCTTATCAGCTGGCACTTACTGGTAAACCGACTTCTGGGGAAAGCTTCAAACCTTTTGAGTTAAAGTTTCAAGTTACTGTGGCATCAGGTTCGCAAACTATACCACAAGCTCCCCAGAATGTCAATCAACCTGTCAATAATCAAGCCATAGAAACTCAATCTCCACCCTTACCCTTGTGGGCGATCGCCGCCGCTGTGTTTGCCACGTTAGGTATTGTCCTGGCTGTCATGCAGAAGCGGCGGAGGTGATTGGGGACTGGGGATTAGGGATTGGGGATTGGGGAACTCGGGGCCCCCTCTGGGGATAAGGGGTAATGGGGATTGGGGACTGGGGAAAAGGTAAAAAGGAAAAAAGGGACAAGGGGGATGAGGAAGGAGGATGAGGGAGATGAGGGAGATGAGGAAGCAGGGGAGAAATTACTATTACCCATTACCCATTACCCATTACCCATTACCCATTACCCATTACCCATTACCCATTACCCATTCCCCATGCCCCATGCCCCATGCCCATTATTTATGCCTCTTTTGATGCCATTGCCAGGCGTGGAGGACGATATCTTTGATGGCTGGATACTGGGGTTGCCAATCGAGGATTTTGCGGGCTTTTTCGCTACTGCCGATTAAGGATGGTGGATCTCCGGGACGGCGATCGCATTCTTTGACTGGGATGGTTAATCCGGTTACATCTTCGGCTGCGGAAATTACTTCCTTTACTGAGAAGCCTAGACCATTGCCTAAATTAAAGACTTCGCTGTCGTTGCCTTGTAATAAATATTCCAATCCTAAAACATGAGCGTCTGCTAAGTCGCTCACGTGAATGTAGTCTCTAATACAAGTACCATCTGGTGTGGGATAATCTGTACCGAAAATAGAAATCGATTCCCGCTTACCTAAAGCTGTCAGCAATACCAAGGGTATCAAATGGGTTTCGGGGTTGTGGTCTTCTCCTAGTAGTCCGGTAGGATCGGCACCAGCAGCGTTAAAGTAGCGGAAACGCACCGATTTTAAACCATAGGCAGTATCAAAGTCAGAAAGAATCCGCTCTACCATTAACTTGGTAGCGCCATAGGGATTAATCGGATTTTGGGGATGATTTTCGGGAATTGGTACAACTTCTGGCACTCCATAGGTTGCACAAGTAGAAGAAAATACAAATTTCTTAACAGATGCCGCTAGCATCGCTTCTAGCAACACCAGGGTACCTAAAACATTGTTGCGATAGTATTTTGCTGGGTCTGTAACTGATTCTCCCACGTAGGCGTAGGCAGAAAAATGCATCACTGCCGTAATATTGTGGGTTTGAAATAATTTATCAAGTAAAGGGCGATCGGCAGTATCACCAGCTACAAGCTCTACTTGCAACACCTGCTCTACTAAGTCACGATGTCCATACACGAGGTTATCAAGTATTACCACTTCATAACCTGCTCGCTTCAGGGCCAACACGGTATGGGAACCGATATATCCTGCTCCTCCTGTCACTAAAATAGTGGGCTTTTCCGGTGACATAGTTTATCCTTTTGAGTTACAGTTACTCAACTAATCTAATGTACTGGTGCCTCATTACTCATTGGGAAAATTTTAAATAATAGACGCAGTGTCAAAAAATTGCACTAAAATCACTACGACGGTAGTCTTTGGGTGTGAGGTGTGAGGTATTTTAAGTCAGGTAACAGTGCGTTTACAATTTGACGAGAAAATAAATCCGCTGCCCGAAACCTTGAGGCTGTCCCTTAAAGGAATGCTATTTGCTATATGTCGGGAACCCCGTCTACCGCAATGGCTCACTGCATCGGAAAATTTGAGAGTTAATCTACTATGTTTCTACTGTTAAGCCGAGTACTACTTTGGCTATTAATTGGCACTGTTGTATACTCTTTGTTCCAAAGATTCTATCCTGCGGGGAATTTTGTGGGACGATTAGTCATAGTCATCCTGTTGATTGTTGTAGCCCTGGCGTTTCTGAACCCTAACGAACCAGCTGTAGCATCTTTGTGGAGGATGGTATCATTTCCACTAAAACCTCTAGGTGCATCGGTCTTGATGTTGATTTTCGCGGCACAGAGAATCAAGGGGGGTGGAATCGATAAACCAGGAGGATATTTACTAGGTTGGGCGCTGACAATTTTACTGTTAGCAAGTACACCCGCTATTGCTTACTTTTTAGTCAGGACACCTGTTGCAACGGTGGGTAATCCTCAGTTAGCAGCGCTCGAAAGAGTTGAGTATATGAGGTTAGCGTCTGCGGCTTCCCAACTAACTCCTGATTCAGAAACTCTGGTGGCTTTAGGCCCAGCAAATACCATCGGTAATGTCTCTGATGTGGCAGCGAATGGTATTCTACCTCCAGCTGATATGAGTCAGTCAACCATAGCTTTAAATCAATTTGGTGTGAAAGTCCCGCCTTATTTGTTGCAGAATCCTCAGGACATCAGAAACCGTGGTTTACGCATTGAAGACTTTGTACCAAGTGCCGAAACCCTGCAAGTAACAACCCAAGTCTGGGAAAGTTATCTTAACCAGATTTATATTTTCTTGCGTGGTCGTCAAGGATAAGCCTAAAAGGTCATTAATCGCAAGGCCAAAGCACTATGTCTTGGTGGCTGGCCTTATTTAAATTGTTATTTCTGTCAGAATAGGAGGAGGGTGAGTAGTGTTGCTTGCAATAAGAGCCAGCGCTATGGGGGGGTTTCCCGACTTGTTCGCGTAGCGTCTCCCTTTGGGAGAAGTGACTGGCGTTCAAAATTTCTCAATTTTGAATTTTGAGTTGCTCATCTTCTGCTCCCCACTTCCCTGCTCTGTGCTAGTTCTGAATGTTACAATCTCGACGACTTGCTAAACTCAGTGCTTACCTGCGTCCCCATTGGCGGGAGGCAATTTTAGGCATTATAGCTTTGCTGACTGTCAATGGATTAGGCGTTTATATACCTTGGTTGATTCGCGGTTGCGTTGACAGACTTTCAACAAATTTCGACTGGTATGAAATTCTCAATTACGTAGTCGTCATTTTCTTGCTCAGTTCAGCAATGTGGTTAATTCGGATGTCTTCCCGCATTTGGCTGTTCGGAGTGGGAAGAGAGGTAGAATTTGATTTAAAACAACGGATTTTTGAACATTTACTGAAGCTAGAGCCTTCTTACTTCGCCACACATACTATCGGTGATTTAATTAGTAGGGCTACTAGTGATGTCGAAAATATCAAGCGGTTGTTGGGTTTTGCCGTCCTGAGTTTAGCAAATACATTTTTTGCCTACGTTCTAACATTGCCTGTGATGTTGGCAATTAGCGTAGATTTGACATTAGCCTCGCTGGCAGTATACCCCTTAATGTTCTTGTTGGTGCATTTGTTTAGCGATCGCCTACGTAAACAACAAACTGTAGTTCAAGAACAACTATCTGACATTAGCGAACTCATTCAAGAAGATATTAGTGGTATTGCCTTAATTAAAATTTATGCTCAAGAAGAAAACGAACGTCGCGCCTTCGCCGAGAAAAATCAGCAGCTATTGACGGCTAACTTGGAACTCGCAAAAAGCCGCAATACACTGTTTCCCCTGATTGGGGGTTTAGCCAATATTAGTTCACTGATAATTCTCTGGTTGGGAGCATCCCGCATTGCGGCGGGAAACCTAGCTGTGGGGGATTTTTTAGCACTCCTAATTTATGTCGAGCGTTTAGTTTTTCCCACTGCTTTGTTAGGGTTTACCATTACCGCCTACCAACGAGGTGAGGTGAGTATTGATCGCTTAGAATCAATTCTCAGCGTTACACCCAAAATTCAAGATGCAGATGATGTTGTTCATCTACCAAAAACCCAAGTTAAAGGGAAACTGAGAGCCAAAAATTTCACCTATACATATCCAGGCGCTACCACCCCAGCTTTAGATAATATCAACTTCACGATTAATCCTGGGGAAACCGTGGCAATTGTTGGTGCTATTGGTTCTGGGAAATCTACCTTAGCCAACGCCTTACCTCGCTTATTAGAAATTGAGCCAGGACAGTTATTTCTAGATGGAACGGACATTACCAAAATAGCCTTAGCCGATTTAAGAGCTGCGATCGCCTATGTCCCCCAAGATAGTTTTCTGTTCAGCACCACCATTAGAAATAATATCCGCTACGGCGACCCACTTAGCGAGCAAGAAAATGTAGAATACGTAGCGAAGATGGCGCAAATTGAATCAGAAATTAACAATTTTACCCAAAAGTATGACACTATAGTTGGTGAGCGGGGGATTACTCTTTCTGGAGGTCAAAGACAACGTACTGCTTTATCTAGAGCTATGTTAGTTGATGCCCCAGTGTTAATTTTGGATGATGCTCTTTCTAGCGTCGATAATCAAACAGCTACCCAAATCCTCAAAAATCTTTCGACTGGTACAGTCAAGAAAACTGTCGTTTTTATTACGCATCAACTATCGGCGGCGGCTGCTGCTGACCGAATTTTTGTGATGGAAAAGGGGAAAATAGTCCAAATAGGTACTCACTTAACTCTTGTGCAAAAAGAAGGCCTTTACAGAACTTTGTGGAGTCAACATCAAATAGAGGAATTACTACGTTAGTTTTTTGGTGTTTGATGTTTGGAATCCAAAGATGCAGCACGTAAATTCGATGCTATGAAGCTAGTTTAAGTCGGCTTTACCAGAAGCGATCGCATTTATATCAATACTTGTCGGTTAACGGGAAAAAGGGTAATAGGAAAAAGTAAGGAAAAAACCTTTAACCCTTAACCTTAATTTGAATTCGTAATTACGAATTACGTAGATGAGCAAAACCTACTCTCCGAGTTCTCCGTTGGGCGTAGCCCTTCTCGTAGAGTAGGAGTACCGCAGGGTATTACGAACTATGCCTAAACTGAAACAGCTTGGCGCACTTCTATAGGTTCGCCAGTTAAGCTAAAGGCGCGAACTTCAGTAATTTTGACTTTCACTAATTGTCCTTTGAGTTCTTTAATATCGCCAGTAAAGAAAGTCAGACGATTACCGCCTGTGCGTCCCATTACTTGAGTTGGATCTTTGGGGTTTTGGTCTTCTACTAAAACTTCCTCAATGCGTCCAAAGTAACGTTGCGATCGCTCGGCTGCTTTGATGCCCACTAAATGATTTAATCTTTGTAGGCGATCGCTTTTGACTTCTTCGCTCAACTGATTTTCCCATAAAGCCGCTGGTGTACCAGGACGGGGAGAATAGGCGGCTGTATTCAATTGGTCAAAGCCAATATCTTCTACCAGTTTCAAGGTATTCTCAAACTGTGCTTCTGTCTCTCCAGGGAAAGCGACAATTGCATCTGCACTAATCGATGCATCTGGCATATATTGGCGAATGGTGTCAATTATGCGGCGATATTTCTCATGGGTATAACCACGCCCCATCGCTTTTAATAATTCGTTATCCCCAGATTGAAAGGGAATATGGAAGTGTTCGCAAACCTTGGGTAATTCCGCACAAGCTTTAATTAATCGCTCAGTAAAATAACGAGGGTGACTAGTAGCAAAACGTATTCTTTCAACTCCTGGCACATCATGCACGTAATACAGTAAATCTGTGAAGGTATGCAGATGTCGTCCTTCTGGTGTCACCCCTGGTAAATCACGACCATAAGCATCAATATTTTGACCCAGTAAAGTAATTTCCTTGTAACCTTGCTTTCCTAGCTCTACCATTTCAGCACGAATGGCTTCCGGCGTGCGGGATTGTTCTACACCACGCACATTAGGAACTACACAATAAGTGCAGCGTTCGTTACAGCCATAAATCACATTCACCCAAGCGGTAACTTTACTATCCCGTCGCGGCTGGGTGATGTCTTCCATAATATGAACTGGCTCAGTAGCCACAACTTGATTACCTTCAAATACCGATTCCAGCAAATCTTTGAGGCGGTTAGCGTGTTGCGGCCCCATCACTAAATCTAATTCGGGGACACGCCGCAACAGGCTCTCACCTTCTTGTTGAGCAACACAACCAGCAACAACCAAAGTTAAATCAGGTTGCTCGTGTTTGCGCTTGGCTTGTCTACCCAAGTAAGAATATACTTTTTGCTCGGCATTATCCCGAATTGTGCAGGTATTGTAGAGAATCAGATCTGCATTATTGGCATCTTCAGCAAACTCAAAGCCCATGTCTTCTAAAATGCCAGCCATGCGCTCTGAGTCGGCTTTATTCATTTGGCAACCAAAAGTAGTAATGTGATAGCGGCGTTTAGAAGTTGTCATGGGAAATTATGATAAGTCAGCGTAAATTATATAAGCTTTCTTTCTAATCTATCAAAAACAATACGGAAGGATGATTATAAAGTTTATAGCGGTTCTCAATTGCTGAGAATACAGATCATTATTAGGGCACAGCATTGTTCCCTATGATGTGATGCATAAACGAAAACAGCCATACATACAAAAATAAACAATACACTTCAGTTAAAAAAATTTAGGACTTACGCAAAAGTCACGTAATTACGTCATTACGAGCGCAGCGACGTAATCGCCTGAGATTCTGGGATTGCTTCCCTACACTTTGTTTCGGTCGCAATGACAAATTTTGCTTGCGTAAGTCTTGAAATTAATCGACAACAAACCTCAAAAACTAGTTACTCAACAAAAAAACACAAAAAACAGCAGCCTAATTTTGGAGGGGGTTTGGGGGACGCAACCGTCACCCAATCGGGGGTTTGGGGGAGAATCCCCCAAGTCTTTGCCTTTCAACCAACTAACAAATCAATCTCTAAATACCTGAACCCAAGCGTATTAAGCTATGGAATATTCCGCCTGAAACACAAGGCAAAAAAGTGGCTCTGAAAATCAGAACCACTTACCAAGTAAATATTGAAGCTTTCTACACCATCACAGAATGTAGTTTACTTTTTCTCATCAATGGGAACCCACTCAGTGTGGAAGCTTCCAGGCTTATCGGTACGCAGGTAGGTATGTGCGCCGAAGTAGTCGCGTTGTGCTTGAGTGAGGTTTTGAGGCAAGCGATCGCGGCGATAGCTGTCAAAATAATCTAAAGAAGCGCTAAACGCTGGAACTGGAATCCCCAATTTAGCTGCTGTCATGATTACTTCCCGCCAAGCTGCTTGTCTGTCGAGAATTGTTTGCTTAAATTCGGGAGCTAATAGCAAGTTAGGCAATGCTGGATTTTCGTTAAAAGCCTTCTTAATCTTATTCAAGAAGCCAGCGCGAATAATACAGCCACCTTTCCAAATCCGCGCCATTTCGCTCAGATTCAGATCCCATTTATAAGTGGCGGAAGCTGTAGATAGCAGCGCCATCCCTTGAGCGTAAGAACAGATTTTTGAGCAATACAGCGCATCACGAACTTTGTTGATAAAGTCTTTGACTTGCCCATCATACTTACCGCTAGGGCCTGTCAAAATTTTCGAGGCTGCTACCCGTTCTTCTTTAATAGAAGAGATAATCCGAGCATTAACGGCGGCGGTGATGGTGGGAATCGAAACGCCCAATTCCAATGCAGTCTGCACAGTCCAACGTCCAGTTCCCTTTTGCCCTGCTGCGTCAACAATCAAATCTACTAGAGGTAGATTTGTTTCTGGGTCAATGTAAGGGAAAATATTCTTCGTAATCTCAATCAAAAATGAATCGAGTTCATCGGTGGTGTTCCATTGAGCGAAGACTTCATGCAGCTGATTATGGTCAAGTCCAGCCGCATTCTTCAGCAAATCGTAGGCTTCAGCAATTAGCTGCATGTCACCATACTCAATGCCGTTGTGCACCATTTTGACGTAGTGACCAGAACCACCAGGCCCAATATAAGTTACACAAGGGCCATCATCGACTTGAGCCGCAATTTTGTTAAAAATTGGTGACAGATACTCATAAGAGCTTTTTGTACCACCAGGCATTAGGGATGGGCCATTGAGTGCGCCTTCTTCGCCACCACTCACACCCATACCCAGATATCGCAAACCTGTAGGCTCTAATTCCTGGGTGCGTCGTTCTGTATCTTCAAACCAAGAGTTGCCACCGTCGATAATGATATCGCCTTCGTCTAGCAAAGGTCTGAGTTGAGAAATAACTGCGTCTACTGGCTTACCAGCTTGCACCATCACCAAGATTTTGCGGGGACGTTCTAGTGCAGCTACGAATTCTTCCAGGGTAAAGGCGGCTTTAACATTCCTTCCTGTCGCGCGTTGAGCCATGAAGGCATCGGTCTTTTCTCTGGAGCGGTTATAAACTGCAATTGGGAAGCCATTACGCTCGACGTTTAGAGCGATATTTTCGCCCATAACGGCTAAACCAATCACACCAAAGCTTTGTAGGGTCATAAACTATGTTTGGCTAACTCTTGCAGATCCTTTTATCTTTAAGGGTAGTCCGAGATATTAGCTTCTCTCCTAAAGAAGATCTTAAGAAAGGATTAATCTCAGCGAGATTAATCCGCAGCTAACATAGGTGATTAATTTTAATTTGTATCTAAATCAACAATTAGGTTGCAAAATTTGCAAAATTAAAATATCTGATCAAAGGGGCGAGGAACTTAGAGAATGGGGCCTAGTACTGCTGCGACAAAGTCAAAAGCAGCCAGCACGTTACGCGGGGAACCCCGTTGTAGCAAAACTCAAAAGTCAAACGTCAAACATTTTGCCTATCAAGGCTTTGGCCTAATTCCAATGGTTGCTTGATTGGCGCTGTTTTGTACTAGGGAATAGAGTGATGTTTCACCCCTCAGCCCTAAACCCTAACCCCTAACCCCTAGTAAAAGGAGAAACCAAATAATGCTGGCATTTGTCCTAGCTTTGGCGGTGGGCCTTGGTAGCTTAACCATTTATTTAGCAGCTTTCTTTTTTCCAGAAATCCATCGGAAGAATGACTTTATCTGGAGTGGCGTAGGGCTATTCTACGCCTTAATGTTATGGGTTTTTGCACCACGTATTAATGGCGGTCTTTTACTGGGTCATGTAGCTAGTGTCGCGCTTTTAGGCTGGTTTGGTTGGCAAACTTTCTCATTACGCCGACAAGTGACACCAAAGGCCCAACAAACACCTGTTCCCAGTTCCGACGCTGTGAAAACTTCTATTCAGCAGCAGGTTACTAAGTTGTCACTCACAGAACGCTTGGCGCAGTTGCAACAGGGTGTTGGTAACACCTTGAGCGGTGTGAAAAATCGATTCCAAAAAACTGATAAAAAAACCTCACCAGTTGCGAAAACTCCAACAACTACCCCTACACCCAAAGTTCCGCCTACTGTAGAAATTATTGACAACACCACAGCTACACCAGAAACACCACAAGAGGATGTGAACGCAACTAGTGAAGCTCCCACTTTGATACTAGAAACACCAGTAGATGAGGTAGTCACAACTAACGAAACCACCACAACCAGCGAGACAATACCAGAAGTAATTCCTCCAAATCCCCCATCTCCCGAATTAGTGGAAGCTGCACAACCACATACTGAGGCTGAGGATAAAGAACCGATTCCCGTCGAAGAAGTTGCACCGGATGCTGTACTGGCTCCCCCAGCCGAAGCACCACCAGAACAACTACCGCCTAATAATCCAGCTAGTTAAATCTAGTGGGCGATCGCAAAAGTGATGAGAATTGGTGAGGGGTCAGATCCCCGACTTCTTTAAGAAGTCGGGGATCTTGCAGTCCAGCAAAGTTGGGTAAAGGGGAAAGGTTTTTGTCCATTACCCTTTTCCCTTTAACCTTTACCCAACCTCCACCTAACATTTTTGGTTTGGCAGACTACTAGTAGTTTTAACCCCGTAAAAATAATTGGGTAATGATGTAGGTATTACCCTTACGCCACACTCCTACACCTGTTTCTCTAAAGACTGGACGGAGAATATTTTCTCTGTGTCCTGGACTTTTTAACCAACCATCAACGGCAGGTTGTACAGGCTGAGAAATATTTTTGCTTCTAAATAAGTTTTCTCCTACCATCCAATAGGAGATTCCGCCAGCGCTGACTCTATCGCTGAGGGTACTACCATCAATTCCGGTGTGGCTGAAGAAGTTTTTTTCTGCCATCTGCTGACTGTAATTGCGGGCTACTTGCGCTAATTTTTCATTATTTTTTAAAGGCTGAAGCCCATTTTTTTGGCGTACTTGGTTAATTTGTTGGCGAACTTGTGACTCAATTTCGGCAGTTTGGGGAGTTTGTGCTGGCTGTGGCGGTTGTGGTGGTTTGTTGGATGGGATTTCAATGTGTGGTAAGGGTGGCAAATACTCGATCGCTTGCTCACATCCTGTTAAACAAAGTGCGATCGCAATCCATCCTGCTCCCATTATTTTCGATAAATGGCTTTGGCGCTGCAATATCCTGCGGTATATTTGCTTAGTCACGGAATACTTCTTGCTGCTTGATTTCCACTTTCACAAACAAATGTAACAAAAATGGGAGGTTGGCATTTGGTAATGGGTAATGGGTAATGGGTAATTGGGTGTTTGTTATTTCCCTTCATCTCCCTCATCCCCCTCATCCCCCTCATCTCCCTCATCTTCTTCATCTCCCTCATCCCCCTCATCACCTTACCAATTGGGCGGTGGAGTTGAAAAACTGACGACATAAACCTCTGGTGACTAACAGTGTTGTGAGCAAGTTCGCAAAAGCAACCATGAATAACAATAAAATTTCGTAGGATACAGCGTCGGGGGGTTGTACGCCACCGAGTAATTGTCCGGTGGTGATTCCTGGGAGTGCAACCATACCGATGAGCATCATTTGATTTAAGGTAGGCATTAAGCCAGCGCGAATGGCTTCTTTGCGGTACTGGGTAATAGCTTGCTGGGGAGTTGCGCCTAAGCTTAAGTGAGTTTCGATTTCTAAATGGGAAGAGTTGATGGTATTTACCAGACGTTCCCCTGCGATCGCAGCTGCATTCATGGCATTACCTAAAACTACCCCAGCTAGCGGAATTATATACCTTGGTTCGTACCATCTTTCTGGTTGAATAATCAAAAAGATGCTATAAAGCACAGTCAATGCTGTACTAACAAAAATTGACCCCCACACCCAAGGCAACACAAGGGGAAGTTTTTGACTGATGCGGTTTCGTGCGACAATCGCCGTAATCGTCAGCATGATTACTAAAATTGCCAAAACCCCCCAAACGTTGTTTACAGCAAAGATGAAGTCCAAAACGTATCCCAAGACGAGTAGCTGGAGAATAGTTCTTCCAGTAGCGAAAACCAAGCTCAACTCTAGCCCTAACTTTTCCCAAGCAGATAAACCAACTGCGATCGCCATCAAGCCAATTGCGATCGCTAAATCAGCTAAATCTAATTTGATCAAATCTGGCATTAGTTACCTCCTGGGGATTGGGGACTAGGGATTGGGGACTGGGGAACTCGGGGCCCCCTCTGGGGATAAGGGGTAATGGGGACAAGGAGAATAGGGGAAATAACAAACACCAAACACCAAACACCAAATTACCAAATGCCCAGTATAAACCCTCAATAATAAGTATTTTCAACGACAGTCTGCTGTGATTTTCTAATTGACAATTTAATCAGCAACAATTGGCTGTCGAAGTGCATCTTTTGTATTTCCAGATTCATAAAAACTCATGATCCAAAGTTTAAATTCCGTTCCTGCCTTTGATATTAAACAGCAATACTCGACTATAGAAGCAGAAGTGAGTGCTGCTGTTTTAGAAGTTTTGGCTTCTGGTCGTTATATTGGCGGGCCTGTAGTAGAAGGTTTTGAAAAACAGTTTGCTGCTTATCATGGCGTAACTGAATGTGTAGCTTGTAATTCTGGTACTGATGCACTTTTTCTCGCGCTACGTGCTTTAAATATTGGTGCAGGTGATGAAGTAATTACGACAACTTTCACTTTTATTGCTACGGCTGAGGTAATTAGTGCTGTAGGTGCCAAGCCGGTTTTTGTTGATATTGATGATACTTTTAATTTTGATTTACAACAGGTAGCAGCGGCAATTACACCCAAAACTAAAGCTATTATCCCAGTTCACCTGTTTGGGCAACCTGTAGATATGACGGCGCTAATGGCGATCGCACAATCTCATAATTTGGTGGTAATTGAAGATTGTGCCCAAGCTACAGGCGCAAGTTGGGGCAATCAAAAAGTAGGTAGTATTGGACATATTGGTTGCTTTAGTTTTTACCCCACAAAAAACCTTGGCGGTTGCGGTGATGGGGGTGCAATCACTACTAACGACCCAGCTATTGCTAGTCAACTGCGGGTATTACGTGAGCATGGTAGCAAAGTTCGCTACCTTCATGAAGAAATTGGCGTAAATAGCCGCTTGGATGCAATACAAGCAGTGATTTTGGGAATTAAACTGCGTTATTTAGATAATTGGAATGAAAGACGGCGGGCGATCGCAGCTTATTATCACGAATTCCTCAGCCAAGTTCCCGGTTTAATCGCGCCTCAAGAATTAGCCGGGGGCGCTGGGGTATGGAATCAATATACAATACGCGTCTCTGGTAAAGGGCGCAATGGTGCTACTGCCCAATATCGAGACTCAGTGCGCCAGCAATTACAGGAACGGGGCGTAGGTTCAATGGTTTATTATCCCCTGCCTTTACATTTGCAGCCAGTTTATCAAGACCTCGGCTATCAACCAGGATACTTACCAGTATCAGAGCAAATCTCTCATGAAGTGATTGCTTTACCCATGTATCCAGAACTCACGCAAGAACAACAAGACCAAGTGATTTACGCCCTGAAAGATTGTTTGGGATAGAAGAGTGCTGAGTGCTGAGTGCTGAGTAGAAGAGAAGGGAGTAAGGAGTGCAGGGACAAGGGAAACAAGGGAAAATAATTAATGCCCCATGCCCCATGCCCCATGCCCTATTTAACCTCTACTTTAGCGGTTGCTAAGGCTTCAACGATGCTGCGAACGGCGGCAATCATGGCTACTTCGCTGTTGAGTTGGTTAATGGCGGAACCAACACCAACACCAGCTGCACCAGCAGCGATCGCAAGTGGTGCTGTGACGCTAGAAATGCCGGAAGCGCACAATACTGGTACGGAAACTGCACGGGAAATTTCAAAGGCTGCTGCCAAGGTGGGAGCAGCTTTTTCAATTAAGCCTAAGGTTCCGGGGTGGGCAGGGTTGCTGCTAGTGCCGCCTTCGGTTTGGATAATATCAGCGCCAGCTTTGACTAGTTCTTCTGCTAGTTGTACCTGTTGATCTAGTGTCAGGATGTGGGGAACAGTAACAGATAAGGTGATTTCTGGCAGTAAGGCGCGGGTTTGGTGAGTTAGTGCGAGAACTTCCTCAGCTTCAAATCTACGTCCTTGAGCATAGAAAGAATCAAAATTTCCGATTTCAATTAAATCTGCACCAGCTGCCACAGCTTGCAAAAATTTTTCTGGCTCTACTGCTGACACACAGATTGGTAAATTGGTCAATGTTTTCGCTAATTTAACTAAATCAGCATCGGCAGCGATATCGACAAATGTAGCACCGCCTAAATCGGCGGCTTTGATAGTAGCGGCGACGCGATCGCTATCAAAGTTATTTAAACCGCTGATCGCCTTCAGGACACAGCGGTTAGCAAAAGCACGTTGAAGAGAAGAATGCATTGTCATACTTCGTTGTTTGAAGCTACGAAAATTAGGTATATTCTACCGTTAGTCCTCATCGTTCGCGTAATCGATTCTGAAAATAAAGAATTCATCAAAATGGTTAAAAGGCTTACAAAAAAAGGATTAATCGCATCAAACTTTTATCCATATACCCTTTAGAGGCGTGGTTAGTTCACAGTGCGATGACGGTGCGATCGCACCGATACATTCAGATTCCTACTGAAATCTTTGAGGGAAATCGGGTAAGTGTAAGCTTTCTATTCTGATTACCAAAACCAAAGCTATATATAGTAGGAATTTCATGGTTTTTTGGGAATTAATTATTTCCGATTTGGATTACGCGAATGGTGAGGGGAGCAACGTGATTTGGTAATGGGTAATGGGTAATGGGAATTTCTTCTATGCTTTTGCATCTCTCACCCTACGGATTCGCCGTTAGCGTTCTCGTACCCCTACGGGGAAGCAAGCGACGCGAACACTACTACGCGTCTACATACCCTTTATCGCTACTTCCTGCTGACATTGTTAATGTAGCGAGTTCACTTAGGGACTTCCAAGAAATAAATTATTCCATCTTGTGGGGCGGGCATCTTGCCATAGGTGTCAAGTTAAGGCAGAAGCCCAAATGTCAAGCGACCTGGCGGCGTTGCGTCGGTGTCGCTGACGAACAGCTTTGACTAAGCCCATAGAACGCTGATGCTCAACCAACCAAGGAATGAGCTGTAGTTGTGAGTTGTGCGATCGCAAAACGATTGACTTTGTTTTAATGATCAATTTATTTGAATTTGTGGCTGTAATTAATATTTAGTATTAATTCGGGTGCTGATAATTTTTACGAATGTTATATATGTCTGTATATTTACTATATACAACGTCATCTATAATGGCAGAATATTGTACAGTCTTAGGTTGCAACCAGTTAGTTTCAAAGCCAGGTTATAAACTTTGCTACAAGCATTGGAAAGTCAATAATTCAAAAGCAAATAACTCTATAGATTCTCAAGCTGCTTCTACATCTCATGCTCATAGTCTGGCTTCTACTGCTACATTAATATCAGCTACCAAAATCAGTGAGCGGCTTGGTGTATCGCGGAATGCTATTAATCCTATCCTGGCTGAACTCGGATTATTAGATAAAGTTCAGAATGGTTGGATAGCTACAAATTTAGGGTTGAACTTTGGAGGAGTACAAAAGTATGATGACAAAGGCAAAAAACCTTACGTTGTTTGGACAGAGGAAATCTTCAATAATCAAATTTTTCTGGATACATTTCGCAAAATTAGCGAATATGATGTGGAAGCAAACTTAACTGTTGATAACGGTAAGTCAGACTTTCGCGAGAAGTTTCATGCTGGTAATTATCGCGCTACAGATGGACATTGGGTTCGTTCCAAAGCTGAATTGTCAATTGATAACTGGCTTTACATGGCTGGTTTAGTTCATGCTTATGAGCGAAAACTTCCTGTTGCAGAAGAAGTTTACTGTGATTTTTATATTCCTGCTGGTAGAGTTTATATTGAGTATTGGGGCTACGATAATGACCCACAATATGTATCACGTAAAAGAGAAAAACAGGATATTTATCAGAAATATGATTTGAATTTGATTGAACTTACGGATGAACATATTAAGAATCTTGATGATTATTTACCCACAATGCTAAGAGGATTTGGCATTATTGTGAGCTAGAAGCTTAGTATTGATTTATGAAATTCAAACGATGGCACTACCTAAATCTTCTTCATCTTCTACTAAGAGAACTCGCATAGGTTACTGGGGATTGAAGACTAGGGAAGTTAATGTATAGAGTCACAATCACAATGCATCGCCTCGCATTGTTAATGTATGGGGTAACAATGGCAATGTATCGCCCTGCATTGTTAATGTATCGAGTCACAATCGCAATGTATCGTCTTGCATTGTTAATGTATCGAGTCACAATCGCAATGTATCGCCTTGCATTGTTAATGTATCGAGTCACAATCGCAATGCATCGCCTTACACAAATTCATAAGCAACTTTTGTAGGCTAAAGACTTACATAATTACCCATTCCCCCTTCCCCAATCCCCAATCCCCAATCCCCAATCCCCATTCCCCTCACTTGTTATACCAAGCCTTTCGCCACTGTTTCATTTGGTTAATTTCAGCGTCTTGTGCTTTGATAATTGCTTGCGCTAATTTCTTCATCTCAGGACGCTTGGTTTTTTGCAAAGCATCTTTAGCCATTGTCACAGCGCCTTCATGATGGGGAATCATCGCATCAATAAAGCGGAGGTCGAATTCTTTATCGGCTGCACCTAAGTCCATGCTCATCATCATGGCTTGCATTTGCTCTGATGACATCTCCATCATCTTACCTTGTTGAGCATCATAAGCCATTGGTTTAGCCTCCGCTTTGGGATACCAAGCTGTGCGCCAGGTTTGCATCTGGCTAATTTCTTGATTTTGGGCTTTGATAATGTCGTCTGCTAGCTTTTTGATTTCTGGGCGTTTTGATTTTTGCTGTGCTTCTTTCGCCATCACAATCGCGCCTTGATGGTGGGCAATCATGCCATCAATAAAGCGTAAATCATAATTAGCATCGGCTGGCCCTAAATCCATTGCCATGCTGTGATTCATCCCACCACCGTGATGCATCATACCCCCGTGATCCATCTGGTGATCGTTATTGGTATGGTTTTGGGCGGTACTTTGGGAACAAGCTGTTACCAAGTTACTAGATACAGATGCGATCGCAATTAAGCTTAATGACAAAAAACTATTTTTCCAGTGAGAGAATCGCATAGGGATTATGTTTATGAGTAATTTTGTGTATTACTCATAGTTTGGCAATTCAAAATGAAATTACGATGAAATTCAACCAGATTTCAGATTGTACAACACACCCTTGTAGAGACGCGATTAATCGCGTCTCTAATTAATCGCGTCTCTACAATTTGCGCTTGCTATCATCAGGGCAAATGCCAAATTTTAATCGTCTTATCCTTGCTACCACTGACTAAAGTTTTACCATTGGGACTAAAAGCCACAGCGTACACTTCGGCTGTATGTCCTTGAAAAGTCTTGATGACTTCTCCTGTGGTTTTTTGCCAGACTTTTACAGTTTTGTCATCGCTAGCACTAGCAATATACTCGCCGTTGGGACTAAAGGCGATCGCATTCACATCGGCTGTGTGTCCGTCAAAGGTACGAATTAGCTTGCCTGTATTTAGATTCCAGAGTTTAATGGTTTTATCATCGCTGGCGCTGGCTAATAACTGTCCATTGGGACTGATGGCTAAAGCGTTGACATCGAGGGAATGTCCTTTGAGTGTGTGTATTTCTTTCCCTGTTTTTAGCTGCCAAATTTTGATAGTTCTATCAGCGCTAGCACTAGCAATTTTCTCACCGTCGGGACTGATAGCTACAGCTAAAACTTCTCTTGTATGTTCTTTGAGGGTGCGAATTTCCTTTCCTGTCGCCAAATCCCAGATTTTAATAGTTTTATCGTAACTACCACTGACTACAGTTTGCCCATCTGGGGTAATCGCCACAGAATTAACTAAATCGCGATGTCCCTTGAGAGTGCGAATTTCCTTACCAGTATTGAGATTCCAAATTTTGATGGTGTGGTTTTTATAACCTGCGATCGCAGTTTGACTATCTGGGGTAATTGCCACAGCATACACCCAACCAGAATCCGCTTTCAGGGTACGAATTACTTGTTTTTGCTGCAAGTTCCAAATTTTAACTGTTTGATCGTCGCTACCGCTAGCTAATATGCCTTCTTTTGCTGTGGCTATTTGCTGTAAGGGTAACAGCGCCACATTTGGTTGTTGACGTTGAGATCTAGAAGATGGGGAAATTGGCACAAAAGCCAGGGTATTAACTTCTCCACCATGTCCAGTTAGCGGTAAACTTTGCCAATATCCATATCCTGCCCATCCTAGCAGCACAATTGCGCCACCCATCAGCAGTTGATATGGTAACTGGGTTTTACCTAGCAGCTTTTGCAGATGAGTTGCAGCTTTGAGGTTCAAGCCTGAAACCTTGATTTTACCCGTACTATCCTGTAGTAAAGTTTTTTGTTGCGTTTGCTGTGGTAAATCTTGCAAAACTGCATTTGCTGATTGGTAGCGATGCTCAACTTCTTTTTGTAATAGCTTGTCTAATATCTGTTCTAATTGTGCAGATATGGGATGTTTCAGATGTTCTCGCCAACTCTTTACCCAGTTATAGCCAGCTTCCATATACAGATGCGATGGCTGAATTCCCGTCAACAGCGAAAAGCAAGTTACTCCCAAACTAAATAAATCGCTAGCTGGCGATGCTAAACCATACTTCATCTGTTCCATTGGCGCATAGCCATAAGAACCAATGCTAGTACCTGTCAATTCCATCGAGGTAGCAGTTACTTGCTTGGATACACCAAAATCAATCAACACTAAATTCCCCCCGGTGCTTTGAGACTGGGGGGAACGACGCATAATATTATCTGGCTTAATATCGCGGTGAATTACCTGATTTTCATGGACAAAATCGAGTACAGGTAATAATTCACCTAAAAGTTGCCAAATTTTGGCTTCGCTAAAAGTACCTTGTTGTTTTAGTTCCTGTCGTAAACTTTGTCCTTGGATAAACTGCTGTACTAAGTAGAGGTAGCTATCTTCACCAAAGTAAGCATACAAAGTAGGAATTTGAGGATGTTCTCCTAGCTGCTGCAAACGTCTTGCTTCTTCTTTAAACAGTTCTGTAGCTTTACGTAGCGCATTAGTGCCTTTTACTTGCGGTGATAGCTGCTTCACCACGCAATGTTCTTTTAGCTTATCTTCATCTGCTGCTAAAAAAGTCCTGCCAAATCCACCGCCTCCCAATGGTTGAATAATGCAATAGCGATTCCGCAATAGTGGTGTCAATTTTATCCCACAACCTTGGCAAAAATTGCTATCTTGTGGGTTTACAGGTTGATCGCAGTTGGGATTCAGGCAGTAGGTCATTGTTCAGTATCTATCAGCCCTCGTAAGTATATGATAAATACTCTTGTGCATTTATTCCTAATTGCGATCGCGTTTCTCTACAATTTCCCCTCACAGTTCGTAAGTAGGTGCGATTTATCCGAAATATGTCAAGCTTTATAGGGGAAAGGTGAAAGGGGAAAGGGTAAGGGTAAAAAGGGAAAAGGTTTTTATCCCCTTCTCCTTTCCCCCGCTTTCCTGGGCGAATGTTAAATTTAAATCAGAAATTTCCTCAGTAGGGAAATGAATACCTCAACATAATTAATTACCAAAACTTCTTTTCCGTTCCCCATTCCCCAGTCCCCAGTCCCTAGTCCCCAGTCCCCATTCCCCCTTCCCTCTCTCCACCTTTTGCACAACTACTTAAAAAGATGGATCCTATCTCCGCGACAATCGGCTTTATTGTGGGCTTAATTGGCTTTATTGCTAGCACCGTGCAAGTTTTAGATTATATAGATAAACGGCGCGAAAGGCAGCCAGCAATTGCATCAGTAGAGAATCCACGCCCTATCCCCCAGCTAAAGCCTCAAACTGCACATCGCGTTGATTGGGGTGAGGCGGTGGATGTACTAGCATTTTATGGGCGCGCTGAAGAACTTAGTAAGTTAACACAGTGGGTTGTGCAAGAACGCTGTCGTGTGGTAGCGCTGTTGGGAATCGGGGGAATTGGCAAAACTTCTCTGGCTATTAAGCTGGTACAGCAGATTCAGGATGAATTTGATTATGTGATTTGGCGTAGTCTGCAAAATGCGCCACCGATACAAGAAATTTTGGCGGAGTTAATCAAATTTCTTTCGCATCAGCAGCAACTTGATATCCCAAAAGATAGTAATGATGGTATTTCTTTATTAATTGATTATCTCCGCTCCTCACGCTGTTTATTAATCCTAGATAATGCCGAATCAATTTTGCAGACTGGTGCTTTAGCATATCGCGCAGGTTATGAGGCTTATGGAGAATTAATCAGACGCATTGGTGGTATATCTCATCAAAGTTGCTTAATTTTAACGAGTAGAGAAAACCCTCCAGAAATCGCCGCGTCATCTGGAGAAAATCTACCAGTCCGCGCTTTGCAATTAACTGGATTAAAAGCCGTAGATGGCGAAGAAATTTTCCAGACTCAAGGACTTTCAGGTACAGATGCAGAACAAATTAAACTCATCGAATTTTATAAAGGGCATCCTCTAGCTTTAAAAATTATTGCCACAACCATTAAAGAACTATTTGATGGCAGAATTGCCGAATTTTTATCACAAAATACCGTAGTGTTTGGTGGTATCCGCGAACTGTTAAATCAGCAATTTCATCGCCTATCAGATTTAGAAACAGAGGTGATGTATTGGCTGGCGATAAATCGTGAGCCTGTAGGGATTAGCGAATTACGAGAAGATATAGTTGCTTTACCATCACAATCAAATTTGATGGAAGCTTTGCAGTCATTAGCTAGACGTTCGTTAATTGAGAAAAGTAACGCCCTCTTTACCCTGCAACCTGTGGTGATGGAATATTTAAGCGATCGCCTGATTGCAGAAGTGTCAGAAAATCTCATTAGCGGCGAAGTTACTTTTGCTAATCGCTATGCTTTAATGAAGGCGACGGCGAAAGATTATATCCGCGAAGCGCAAATTCGATTAATTGTTAAACCTCTAGCAGAAAGACTACTCGATAGGCTGGGAAGTCAGAAAAAACTGGAAGCGCAGCTAAATCAAATTATCGCTACATTACAATCAAAATCTCCCCAACATCCAGGGTATATTGGTGGGAATATTTTAAATTTATTTTGTTACTTAGAAACAGATTTAGGCAATTATGATTTTTCGCATTTAGCACTGTGGCAAGCATATCTCAAAGGTGCTAACTTGCAGAAACTCAAATTAAACAATGCTGCCATAGAAAGGTCAGTTTTTACCGATATTTTGACAACTATTTTCTCCGTTGCCTTCAGTCCTAATGGTAAAATTATCGCTACAGGTGATGCTAATGGTGAAATTCGGCTATGGCAAATAGATGATGGTCAACAAATTTTAATTTGTAAAGGTCATACAGGATTTGTGCGGTCAGTCGCATTTAGTCCCGACGGTCAGACTTTAGCTAGTGCTAGTGTGGATAAAACCGTTAAACTCTGGTCAATCAGCGATGGTAAATGCATCAAAACTTTACAAGGACATAGCGATCGCATAGAGTCATTAGCAGTCAGTCCCGATGGTCAATTGTTAGTGACTGGCAGTATTGACAAGACTTTGAGAATCTGGTCAGTTAATAATGGTCAATGCTTGCAAGTTCTCGCAGGACATACTCATCACATTTGGTCAGTCGCCTTTAGTCCTGATAGCCAAACTGTCGCCAGTGGTAGTTTTGACCAAACCGTGAGACTGTGGTCAGTTAACGACGGTAGCTGTTTGCAAGTCTTCCACGGACATACTGATGGTTTACGGTCAGTCGCATTTAGCCCTGATGGTAAACTGCTTGCTAGCGGTAGTCACGATGAGACAGTTAGGCTTTGGTCGCTGAGTGATGGTCAATGCTTACAAGTGCTAGAGGGACATAGTGACAGAGTTTTATCAGTCGCCTTTAGTCCCGATAGCCAAACTGTCGCCAGTGGTAGTTACGACCAAACTGTGAGACTGTGGTCAGTGAGTGATGGACAACGCTACCAAATTTTTCAAGGACATGGCGATCGCGTTTGGTCAGTGGCATTTAGTCCTGATGGTAAAATTCTCGCTAGTGGTGGTTATGACCAAACTGTAAGGCTGTGGTCTGTGAGCGATGGTCATTGCCTGAAAGTTTTTCAAGGATACCTCAATGGTGTAGAGTCAGTAGCCTTTAGTCCTGACGGTCAAACCTTAGCTAGTGGTAGTTTCGACCAAAAAGTCAGGCTATGGTCACTGAGTAATCACCAATGTCGCACCACTCTCACTGGACATACTCAGCAAGTCAGGTCAGTGGCTTTTAGCCCGAATGGAGAGATTTTAGCTAGTTGCAGCCATGACCGCACAATCAGATTATGGTCAGTGAAAAATTGCGAGTTTCTCAAAATCTTAGCGGAATATACCCATCGAGTCGGGTCAATCGCCTTTAGTCCCGATGGTGAAATCTTAGCCAGTGGTAATTATGACAGCACAATCAGGCTATGGTCTCTTAGTACAGGTAAATGTCTGCAAGTTTTACACGAAAATACTAATCAGGTTTGGTCAGTAGCCTTTAGCCCAGATGGACAAATTTTAGCTAGTGCTGGTTATGACCTCACAGTCAGATTATGGTCAATCAACGATGGTACAATAGTTAAAATCTTGCAAGGGCATACAGGGCCAGTTGGGCCAGTAGCATTTAGTCCCGATGGGCAAATTTTAGCTAGTGGTGGTAACGACCAAACAGTCAGACTGTGGTCACTCAATGATGGCAAATGTTTGCAAGTTCTCCCAGGACATACAAATTGGATTTGGTCAGTCGCATTTAGTCCCGATGGGCAAACCTTAGCCAGTAGCGGCGATGACCAAACAATCAAGTTATGGTCAGTCAGTGACGGTAAATGCATCCGGACTTTATCAGGACATATCAACAGAGTTTGGTCAGTAGCATTTCATCCTGATGGACAAACCTTAGCTAGCGGTAGCGGCGATGGCACAATTAAACTCTGGAATATCAACACAGGCGAATGCTGGGAAAATCTCAGAGTAGAAAGACCTTATGAAGGTATGAATATCGCTGGAGTAACAGGTTTAACCCAAGCGCAGAAAGCCACACTCAAAGCCTTGGGTGCGGTGGAAAAATAATTGTAATTCGTAATTCGTAATTCGTAATTACAAGAGGGTAAAGGTTAAGGGGGAAGGGGGAAAGGTGAAAGGTTAAGGGTTCAAGGTTTTTTCTTTCCCTTTTCCCATTCCCCTTTTTCCCCTTAACCGAAAAGTATTGAAGAGGGGGAAAGGTTTTTTATCCCTTAACCAATCCCCAATCCCCAATTTCCTAATCAAAGTTTTCTAACTTTTTGATTTTCCACGGAAGTACTAGAGTTATCTTAAGTAGTAAATATAAAAATATTACTTATGCGACTACGTCTAATTACTGTCAGCATTTTGCTGGCATTAGCTTACCCTACCTTACCCCTTAAGACTTCCACACAGGTTCTCGCCCAAGCACCAACACCAACTGCAGAAGAAAAGATTACAGAGGCGATTACCCTGAATAATAACGGTGAAGGTATTGTATATAAAGATTTAGTCGGTTTAAGTGACTTGCAAGCCGGGTTAGAAATGTTTCAGCAAGCCTTGGCTATTTTCAAAAAATACAATGCCAAAGCTGGAGAAGCTAACAGTCTTACCAATATTGGCTATGTTTATTTGCGGAAAGGGGAATATTCTAAAGCCTTGGACTTTTTGCAACAGTCTTTAGCAATTCGCAAACAAACACGCGATCGCCAAAATGAATGGATACCTCTGTCCTATATAGGTGAAGCATACATCAATCTGGGTCAATATCCAAAAGCATTAGATGCTTATCAAGAAACTTTAACTATTCTCAAAGAACTCCGCACAGCTAACCCCAAGGATTCCAGCTACTCTACCAGTCAAAAAGGAATGCTGGCTAATACGGGGGCATTATATTTTAGGATGGGTCAATATCAAAAGGCGTTGGAGCTTTATCAACAAACCTTAGCAATCCAAAAAGCTGATAATGACCGAATTGGTAGCGCAGATACTCTGAATAATATAGGAGTCGTTTACATTAATTTAGGCAGCTACACTCAAGCGCTAGATTCCTACCAACAAGCTTTAACCACTGTTCAAGACTTCTGCTATAAAGAAAAATTAACTTGCTATTACGGTAGCGAAGCCGCAATTTTAAATAATTTTTCCAGCGCTTACTTTAGTTTAGGGCAATATCAAAAATCCTTAGAGTTAGCAGAGAAATCTGCGAATATTTACAAGAAATTCCGCACTGGTGAATATCAGGGAACCAATAAGCAAGATATCCAGTTACTCTACGATGCTTTGGGACAAAATCCCCAAGCTTTGCAACAAATTACCAGTCGGGCAGTTGTAGGTGATGCATTTGGTAAGGATTCTTTTCAATTTCAAGGCGAAGCACTTAACCTCAATAACATTGGGCAAATTTACTTTAGCCAAAGTAAATATGACCAAGCACTGAAACTATATCAACAAGCTTTAGATATTTACAAACAAAACAATTATCCCGCAGGTATTGCTGTCACGCAAAATAATATTGCTAATATTTACGCCAATACAGGCAAATATGCCCCAGCAATCGAATCTAATCAACAGGCTTTGACTAATTATAGAGCAGTAGGCGATCGCACTGGTGAAGGGGTGACATTCAGCAATCTCGGACAGATTTACCAAAAACAGAATCAATACGATAAGGCTTTAGGACTTTATCAGCAAGCGTTAGCCATCCACCGAGAAGTTAGCGATAAAGCCAGTGAAACCGCCACTCTCAAATATCTCGGTGATGTACTCGCAAACCAAAATCAACCACAATTAGCGATCGCATTCTACAAACAATCAGTCAATCTTACCGAAACTATTCGCCAAAGTCTGCGTGTCGTTCCTACAGATATCCAAAAATCTTACACCGAAACTGTTGCTGACAGATATCGCCGTTTAGCCGATTTACTACTCAAGCAAAATCGTCCATCGGAAGCACAACAAGTTTTGGATTTATTAAAAATCCAGGAAGTTAAAGATTTTATTGGCAATAGCCCAGTAAACACCCCAAAAAATGCCAATAATCCCCCTAAAATAGCCAATCCTCAACGCGGAATAGCTAATAACGATTTGCAGACAGCGCAAAACTTACCTTTCAAACCCCAAGAACAAGAAATCTCGCAAAAATATAGCGCTATTCAAGATAAAGTCATTCTTTTAGGTAAAGAACTCACAAGTCTGCGGAAAATTCATCCTAAAGAACGCACATCTGCACAAGAAAAACGGATGGCTGAACTTGTGAAATTTGAACAGGATAGTAATGCGGAGTTTAATAAGTTTATCAAAAGTCCGGCTGTGGTAGCGCTGGTGCAGCAATTATCTGTAACTTCTAACCAAGAAAATCTCAATTTACGACAACTCAATTCCATTCGGGATAATTTGCGTCAGTTACGTCATAAAGCTGTATTACTGTATCCCTTGGTTTTAGAAGACAGATTAGAGTTAGTTATTGTCACCGCAGATTCACCACCCATACACCGCACAGTTAAAGTTACACAAGCAGAGTTAAATCAAACAATTCAAGAGTACAGAAAAACAATAGTAGTTCCCCGTAGAAGTATTAAAGAACCAGCACTGAAATTGTATAACTGGTTAATTAAGCCGATAGAAAACGACTTAAAGCAAGCCGATGCTAAATCAATTATTTATGCTCCTGATGGACAACTGAGATATATCCCTTTAGCAGCATTATATGATGGTAAAGATTGGCTAGTACAACGTTTTGTGGTTAATCATATCACATCAGCTAGTCTAACGAAATTTGACAATAAAGTAGAGAAGAATATCAACGTTTTAGCTGCGGCTTTTACCAAAGGCGATTACACAGTCAAAATTGCCAGTCGTGACGAAGTTTTTAGCGGCTTGCAGTTTGCCAAAGTAGAAGTAGAAAACTTAGCTAAGACCATTCCCGGTACTAAAATATTACTAGATAATCTGTTTAGTCCAGCCACCACAGTTCCCCAAATGAACGATTACAAAATTGTGCATTTGGCAACTCATGGGCTATTAGTTAAAGGTCATCCCGAAGATTCATTTATTCTCTTTGGTAATGGACAATATGTAACTCTACGGGATATCGAAAATTGGTCTTTACCGAATGTTGATTTAGTCGTTTTGAGCGCTTGTCAAACAGGCTTGGGCGATAAATTAGGTAACGGTCAAGAAATTCTAGGATTAGGATATCAAATTCAACTGACGGGCGCAAAAGCTGCCATTGCTTCATTATGGTCTGTGTCTGATGGTGGTACACAAGCGTTAATGAATGTTTTCTATCAAGTTTTGCGATCGGGTAATCTGACAAAAGCTGAAGCTTTGCAAAAAGCCCAAATTGCTTTAATTACAGGTAATTATGCTGGAGTGAATAAAACCGCAGAAATAGCTAGAGTACGAAATAAAAGTAGTCGTATTATCAGTGCAGGTTCCGCAAATGAATTCAGCCATCCCTTTTATTGGGCACCCTTTATTTTAATTGGTAATGGACTGTAATCATAGCCATAGAATGAATTAGTTAAGTGTAGTGCGGCTATGTTAAAAAAATAGATGAAAATACGTTATAATCTCCTTTTAGGAACTGCACATCAACCATACATGTATCTGAATAGCAGTACAAATATTAGGTGATACATGGGGTTATATCATGGAATTTAGATTTCGCAATTATCCCTTGTAGCGCCGTAACACACCTGACTGTAAATCAGATAAATTTGTGATAAATGGCTCTAAAAAGTGTTATTTATTACAAAACTTATCCTTGTAATACCAATTCAAATAATGTTGGTTACACAACAATATATTCTAGAAGGCACGGCATTGCCGTGCTCCTACAATCTGTCACATTCTTTTTTCTAATTGGTATAACTTGTTAACAAATGTATCAATAGCGAAGTTAATAGATATCTCACTAAAAATGTAGAACCAAATTTTTTCTGGTGTTTTTTTAGAGTTGCTTTTCTTTAATGCTAGGATCTACGACAATAAATATTTGGAGAAAAGTGCTATAGCTGTGAAACAAAAAGCAAAACCAAGGATCGCTTTGCTTCGTGAAAAGGCAGGGCTAACCCAGCTTGAGTTGTCGCGTCTTGTTGGCGTGACGGAAAGCACTATCCAGAACTGGGAAAGTGGCAGGACTGGAACGGATCATATTGAAAGAATTGTTAGGTTTTGTAAGGCGCTTAATTGCCGAGTAGAAGACCTAATTGAGTATATGAGCGAGTCACCAGAAACACCAGGCACTCCACCAAGTTCGTTAAGTCAAATACACAATCTCTTAGGAACTGAGAACCCTGCCCCTAACCTCAGTCCTAATGCCGAAGTTGCGCCAACGCAACACGCCACAAGTAGCTGAAATCTATCTTCAGCTAACTGACATCAGCTGGTGTGCATTTAAGTTGCACATTATCTGTTTGAGACTGTCATTAGTCATTAGTCATTAGTCATTAGTCCTTTGCCCTTTGCAAACACAAATGACTAATGATTACTTCTAGCTGTGTTGGTAAAATTCTCGTGCCACATACAGCTATTTACCCTACGCTCACTCTTTCACTTTGTCATCAAAGCTTGAAAAAAGCGTAGGCAAGTTAATCGTAGGGTGGACACTATTTTAGGACTTACGCAAAAGTCACGTAATTACGTCATTACGAGCGCAGCGACGTAATCGCCTGAGATTCTGGGATTGCTTCCCTACACTTCGTTCCGGTCGCAATGACAAATTTTGCTTGCGTAAGTCCTGTATTTATCATCAGGGTTTGCACAGAATATCTCACAGTGTCTACCCTACAACCTTATCGGTAGGTTAATTAATTTTGAATTTTGTTAGCGCAGCGTAAAGCCTTCTCTGCGAGAGGCTGCGCCAACGGCATAGCTTCCCTTAGAGCGAGTCCTCTCCCAAGGGGAGACGCTACGCGAACGAGCATCATTTTGAATTTTGAATTCCCGTTAGAGATTGACTTGCTGCCACAAAGTATCCACAGTCACAAATTTATAGCCTTGTTGTAATAATTGGGGAATCAAAATTTGGATTGTTGCAGCAACATCTTGACCGCCATCATAACCATCATGCAAGACAATCAGCGAGCCGTTTTGTACTTGCTCTAGAACTCGTTGCACTACGGTATTAACGCCAGGTCTTACCCAATCTTCTGGGACAACACTCCACATAACTGGACGATAATTCCACTCAAAAAATAAATTTAAAGTTTGCGGTGTAAAAAAACCGTTAGGAGGCCGGACATCCCTGACTTGTTCGGGTGGGAGATTGCACGCACTGTAAATAGCAGCTTGGGTTTTAGCCAAACTTTCTCTCAACGCCGTTGGGGATAGCATGGGGAAAGAACGATGATCATACCCATGCAATCCAATCCAGTGTCCGCGATCGCATACTGCTTTAGCTATCTGTGGTGAACAATTGACACAAGCACCTAACCAAAAAAAACTCGCTGGAATCTGATAACGGTCTAAAACTGCCAATACTTCAGGTGTATATTGGGGATGAGGCCCGTCATCAAACGTGAGTGCGATCGTTTTGCGTTTGCGATCGCCATTCCACAGACATTTAGGAAATGTCGGTTGCAGAAGGCGATAGATAATTGGAAACAAGGGAGCAAATTGCATTTTGATTCATTGAGTGCTGAGGAGCCACTGCGTTGCGGGGGTTCCCCCCGTTGTAGCAAGTGGCGTTGCTGAGTCCTGAGTTCTGAGTAAAAAATACTCGTCTCTAGCCTCTAGCCCTAGCCTAGCCCCTATGACTCTCTTGTGAAGGACTCCATAGCACAAGTTAAACAGCCTTGTTTGCCCACTAGAAATTGGCAGACAAGGGTGAACTTAAACCAAGTCTTTCCTTTTATCTTGGCGCATGGCAAAAACGCCTCTACACAGATTGAAAATACTCTATGAAAAGTCAGCTTATAGATTTCTACAAAATTTATAATTCAAAAACCAATGAATATAAGCTTTTAAGCCATTTTCATCTAGGTTTCGGTATATGAGTATGGATGGGCCTGGTAAATGACTGGAACAGAATTAGCAACCCTTGATCTCAACCGATAACCTTTATCAAATTCTGGCGATTACAGGAGTTAGAAGCAGTAAGCGTAGCTTTTGAGGAGTTGGTGATGCGATTAATACAGGAGCCTGGTTAGCGTACATTCTGAACCTCAGGGTTGAATCAGATTATGTATACACACCATACGGAGCAAATACTGGGCAAATGCTGAGTTGATATATGTATGCACTGTGCTATCTTTACTAAGAAATTTGTGTAAAGTATGTGAAGCACGACACCTTATTTGTCTGTAATTTAACTCCCCGAAGACAAAAAAAATTGCTGGATTTTCAAACGGCAGGATGAACATTTTTGTAGGATTCTATCAGTTCTCTACGCCCACTACCGCGATGCGGTACAGGTTTTTCTGGCTGGTTAGGCTTGGGCTTGGGTCTGGCTGAGAGCAACTGTTCTGAGCCAGATGAGGATGGTAACAAACGTGAGAATTGATTGATCGTAGCTTGACAGTTGATAGCGAAGGAAACAGCTACCAAACTGGAGGCTAAAAGTGAAACTACAGCACGCATAGCAGATGTTTATTTTAGAACTCTCTTTCCCACCTTACTTAGTTTTTATTACTGCATCCGGACAAATCCCTAAAACGTGTTTTTTTTTACTGAATAAAAATCAAATTTATTAAATCACAAAATGTTCCACTAGTATCCAATTACCAGCCGAGTTTAAGCGACCGTAAACTGTTACCAATTGCCCATCTAGACAAGCTTTTAGTTGGTGATCAATGTGCGATCGCAAGGTTACAAGCTGCCAAATCTGCTTTTGATGCGTTGTTGGTGTCATAATGCGGAATCTGTAATCTTGCTGATGCAAGCGATGAAATACACCTGTAACGCAATTACTCAACCGTGAGAGTACTGGATTTTCAGTCTCGTAATTACACGTAGATGATATTAAGCCTGGACAGTTACCATCAAGCGGATAGCTGGCAGGATTGTGGAGATAATTTATTTGCGACCGTATCCACTGAGGATGAGCCAGTGTTGAATTGAACAACGGGATAATTGCCGTAGGCGATCGCTTGTCTTGTAATAAAGCCATTTGTAGCGCCCTCACTGGTAAATTGCGCGGTTGACAGTTCAACTCAATGCACATCGCCGCAGCCATTCCCGCAGCTTGACCAATACCCATCACCACAGGTTGCAGTCGAGTTGCACCATTAGCAATATGGGAAACAGAAATATTCTTTTCGCAGGCTAAAAAGCCGTCTGTAGTTGCAGGAATCAGACTGTTGTAGGGAATTGTGAAGGGTGTCCCTGTCCAGCGTCCTCCCCAGCGAATAGATTTCGGTTGCAGGGGAAAGTTAAAGCCTGGGTAATGGTGGTCGTTAGGATAATTTGCGATCGCGATTGCATCTATATTTAATGATGCTACCTGACCCCCAGACACAGGTAAGATATGCTGTTCGGTAATCGTTGTCATTCCCACCAAGCGCCGACTTTCGCGGTAATAGGGATGCAAAGCAAAAGCTGTGGGTGAATGGGGAAATACCTGTGTTGCTAAACCATAGCGCCTACCAAGCTGATTTTGGATATAATGGGCAAAATTTTGGCTATGCCACCGAGATTCTTGGATATACTCATCTCTACTAGCTTTTGACCCTAGAAGCCGTCCTAAACCTTCGCCATAGTCATTACCGCAGATAGGCCAATTGAGCATCAATAGACCTCCTGGTAAGCGCCCATAATTTAAAAATTGTTCTGCACCATAACCATCCCAAGCACCTGCAAATTTGGATGGATCATAATTAGGCGCTGGGGGAATTTCTGGGGCGATATCTGTACCAAAATCTTGCATTAGCACCACTCCTGTTGGCGCTTGTACAGGGTATTTTTCCGTGAGAGAATTAGGAGATTCTGGGGCGCTAGGTTCTCCCCATTGCGATCGCCATTCCCAACCCCAACGAAAAGGTATTTCCGCCAAAGCCAATAAATCGCCTAATTCTGTGCCATCGAGAGTAATTTTGGCTTTAACAATAAAATCGCTAAACCGAACCCCAGTTACACAACTTCCCTCACGCAATACCTCTAAGGGAACTTCCCCCGCAATCCAATGCAGATTTGCTAATTCCTGCACCCAATCTGCAAAAATCTGCGCCCCAACTCGGGGATCGAAACTAAAAAAGCTTACCCAGCTGTGATCCAAACCTTCTGGCTGACGGTGCTGTAATTCTCGTAAAAACTCACCCCACAACCCCGTCTGAAAAGCTTCTAATTCATTTCCATCAGGGACAGATACGCCAGCAGAGGTTAACATTCCCCCCAACCAAGCAAACTCACTCACCAGGATAGTTTTTGCCCCACGTCGCGCCGCCTGAATTGCTGCAGATGTACCGCCTACTCCGCCACCTACAACTAAAACATCAGCTTGATATGTCTGATTCATCATTACTTAACCGCATTCATTGTTCGAGATATTGTCTCTGAATAGGGTATATAAGGACAAGATAATCTTGTTTCGGATATTTCGTTTATGTAGTATGTAAAGTTGTGCATAAAATGGCATTATGCCAGACGGCAGCTGTAGTTCCTGAACAACGAGAACTCACAACACAACAAGCCACTAATTTTCTCAACGTATCACGCCCCTATTTAATCAAGTTGTTTGAACAAGGGAAAATTCCATATATACAAGTTGGTTTCCATCTTCGAGTAAATTTCGATGATTTAAAGAAGTATAAACAGCAGCGAGATGAAAAGCTTAGTAAATTGGTATAAAAATTTGAAACAAGAATGCGACAGATTGTAGGGGCATGGCAGTGCCATGCCCTCTAGAATATATTGATGTGTCGCCAACATTATTTGATTTGGCATTAGATGAATTAATTGCAACAAGTCAAGAGTTGGGCTTCTACAAGTATGAATATTAAAATTGTTAAAATTGAATGGATGAAGATAGCAAATGAAAGTTCTTTTAGCTAATACAGATCATCTCGAAAGCCTATCAATCTTGTTTGATCAATATCGTGTTTTTTATGGGCAGGCATCAGACATTGAAGCTGCAAAAGAATTTCTGAAAGAGCGTTTTCAGCATCATGATTCAGTAGTATTTTTAGCTCAGGTTAATGAAGAAATCATAGGTTTTACTCAACTTTATCCCAGCTTTTCTTCAGTTTCGATGAAGCGAGTTTGGATATTAAACGATTTGTATGTTAAAGAATCACATCGCCGTCAGCAAGTAGCAACATTATTGATTAATGCTGCACAAGATTATGCAAAACAGAGTGGTGCAGTTCGGATAGTTTTAGCCACTCATATTTCTAATACAACTGCCCAGAAACTCTATGAATCACAAGGATATGTCAAAGATGTAGAATTCTACCATTACGCTTTACGATTGCAGTAGTAGCATCACATCTCTAACTATGTTCCACAAGTTTTTACAACTTCGGATATTGACAGAGGTACTGTATGAAAAGCAGAAATCTCAAACCTGATAGCTTAACTTTAACCACTAAATGCTACATCTAATAACGTTGAGAGGTGAAAAACCAACGTGAAAGCACAGGTATTTAGAGGCGTAAATCAACTTTCCTACGAAGAAATCCCAGTACCGACTCTGGAACCGGATGAAGTGCTGGTTCAGGTTCGGGTGGTAGGGTTGTGTCAATCAGATATTAAAAAAATTCGTTATCCCCTGTACGAACCGCCACGGATTTTTGGACATGAGACGGCGGGAACGATCGCATCTGTAGGTTCTGAGGTTAAAGGTTGGCAAGTGGGACAAAGGGTGGCGGTAATGCACCATATTCCCTGTATGCGTTGCGCCTACTGCCTCAATGAAAATTATTCCATGTGTGATGTTTATAAAAACATCTCCACCACAGCCGGATTTAACGCCAGTGGCGGTGGTTTTGCGGAATATGTCAAAGTACCAGGACATATCGTACAAAATGGCGGCTTAATTCCCATCCCCGATGATATTAGTTTTGAAGAAGCGAGTTTTGTAGAACCGACTAACTGCTGCTTAAAAGCCGTCAAAAAAGCGCAAATTGCACCGGGACAAACTGTGTTGATTACTGGTGCGGGGCCAATTGGCTTAATGTTTGTCATGTTAGTCAAGTATTTCGGCGCGAGAGCGATCGCTACCGATTTACTACCTTCTAGAATTGAAAAAGCTTTAAATCTCGGTGCGGAAGCTGCTTTTGATGCACGCGATCCCGATTTACCAGCGAAAATCCATGCAATCACTGGTGGGATGGGTGTTGATGTCACCTTACTAGCAGTCCCCAGCGATAAAGCATTCTTTCAAGCTTTAGATTGCACTCGTAAAGGCGGCAAAATTCTCTTTTTTGCAGAATTCCCCGACGAAGTACAAATTCCCATCAACCCCAATCTGCTATATCGCCGAGAAATTGACCTAATGGGCAGTTATAGTTCATCCTATCGCCTACAAAATCTCTCAGCAGATATAGTATTTAACCGACGCATTAATGTACAAGCATTAATTAGCGATCGCTATCCCCTACAAAATTTATCAGCCGCCGTCGATCAAGCGATCGCCCCCACACCAGAAACGTACAAAATCTTAATTTATCCGTAAATCAAGGTGTCATTCGGTAATGGGTAATTGGTAATGGGTAATTGGTAATTGGCGTTTGTCATTCGTCATTTGTCATTTGCTGTTTGTTATTCCCCTTTCCCCTTTTCCCTTCACCCTTTTCCCTTTCCCCTTTTCCCCAATCCCCAAAAAATGCCCATCACCCTCGCACTCGTCGCCTTACTCGCTTTCTACGTCGCTTTTAATCTCGGCGCTAATGATGTTGCTAACGCAATGGGAACGTCTGTTGGTTCCAAAGCTGTCACCTTGAAACAGGCGTTAATTATTGCTGGGGTATTAGAGTTTGCAGGTGCGGTATTGTTTGGGCATGAGGTAACAGAAACGCTAGCAACAAAAGTTGCAAACCCCGCCTTATTTGCGGCTACACCCCAAATTTTGGTTATGGGAATGGTAACAGTTTTGCTAGCCTCTGGGGTATGGTTGCAAATTGCCACATCGCGGGGTTTACCTGTATCCTCATCTCATGCAGTAGTCGGTGCGATCGCAGGTTTTAGTTGGGTAGCTTTGGGAGTTGGTGCAATTGATTGGTCATCCATTGGCTCAATTACCGTTGGCTGGATTTTAACGCCGATAATTAGTGGTGCGATCGCGGCTTTATTCTACAGTCAAATCAAGCGCTGGATTTTAGACCAACCAAATCAACTGGTGCAGTTAAATGAGTGGCTTCCTTGGTTGAGTGCGCTACTCATAGGCACATTTGGCGTAATTGTTCTCCCATCGCTGACTCAACCTTTAAGCAATTTTTTAATTAACCAAATTGGCTTAAATCTTCCCGCTTACGATATTCCCATCTTCACTGGTGCAGTAGCCGCAGTTGGACTCACCTTCTATAGCTGGAACCAATTAGGACATAAATCCCCAGTCCCCAGTCCCCAGTCCCCAGTCCCCAATCCCCAATCCCCAATCCCTAATCCCCAATCCCCAATCCTCAATCCCCAATCCCCAATCCCCAATCCCACCGAACGCTTATTTGCTCGCTTCCAATTACTCAGCGCTTGCTTTGTCGCGTTTGCTCATGGTTCTAATGATGTGGGGAATGCGATCGCTCCTTTAGCTGCGATCGTTTATATTAATCAGACTGGCAGCGTACCGATAAATGGCATTACCACCCCCTTATGGATTTTAATCCTTGGTGGTATCGGCATTGTGGGGGGTTTAGCCATCTGGGGTAAAAAAGTCATTGCCACCATTGGCGAAAATATTATTTCTTTGCAACCCAGTAGTGGCTTTTGTGCTGAACTCGCAACCGCCACAACTATATTACTTGCCTCTCGCCTGGGGTTACCTGTATCCACCTCTCACGCTCTTGTTGGTGGTGTCGTTGGCATTGGACTAGTGCAAAATATCAAATCGATTCAATTCCAAACCCTCAAAGGTATTGCGGCTGCATGGCTGATTACAGTTCCTGCTAGTGCAATTCTCAGCGCAGCTATATTTAGTCTTGTCCGGATGATTTTTCTGTAAAAATTACCTTAGATTTTCCTACTCGGCAGTTACAGTTAAATCAGATATCTCTAATTTTTAATTTGTAAATTTTCTGCAACATTTATTTTTAGTATAATTCCCTAGTTTTAGCCTCTTTTCCTAAATTTATACCTAAATTTTTAGTCATCAGGTATGAGGTATTTAATCAAAAAACTGCACAAATTGGGATAAATATTTGTAATTTTCCTGATTGCAGGCATTCAGAAATAAATCGCCTTACAATCGATGAGATGATATCATTTAATTTTTAATAAATATAGATAAACGCTCCTGCTAGAGCATTTTGCAGAATGGTGATTAATTCACTAAAATATATTTCAGAGATCAGCAATAATTTTAATTTACGCCGACAAATAATTTAATCTCATTCAGAAATATAAACTGTCTCGTAAGTTACATTACACCATAATTTAGACATAACTCTAACAGTTTAGCTCGCCTGATACTAGCTCAGTAGTCCTTCACAATTTTTTGACAATTACTAATCGCACAAAAAGAATATGTATTGATTTGGGGTAAAAATTTTTCTCCCGAAACAATCCTGCTCAAAAGCATAGATGATTGAATTAATACTTCTGTGCGGAAGTCAACAAAAGCCTGCGTGTTGAGTCGCCTAACTGAATAGTGACTTGTGACACTGATGGTTGTGGCTCATGGGATGGCAATTTTATTTACTTCCCAATGTACAAAAACAGAGGATATTTATACCACTAATGCTGCAAGAAACACAGTTTATTCAGCTATGAGTTAAATTATTCTCTTTGCCAACTCTGTGTTCAGCATGACAAAATTACGTTGATATGCGTAAGTCCTGTTAAAATTTTTGGTTTATCTAAGAAGGTACAAAAAATTAGTATGAGTGCCAAGCAGTTATGCGGGAAGCAGCTTTATTGTCAAGGTGTTAGAGGTTAAAAGCTCATGGGGCGATTTGAGAAGCAACCAGACAGAGCCAGAGGTGATTTATCCAGAGCAGCCGAAAATGCTCTGTGGGCTGTGGTTGAAGACTTGGAAAATCTTCAACAGCACGTGCTGCGATCGTTACAGGAAGAAGTAAAGCGACTTCAGGCGGAGAAAAACCGTTTAGGAGATGACATTCAACGGCTGCAGGAAGAAAAAGAACAGTTACAACAAGTGCGCCAAATCACCGAGCAACAGGTGTTAATCCGTCAGCTAGCAGAAGCTTTGGCGAAGCATATCTCTTCTCAACTGCAATCCTCTCTGACAACTTTAGCTAACGAAGCCATAGAAAGTAATTCTTCCCAAAGAGCCGCATTAGGGGCAAGCCAGACGGATAATGGTGAAAAAGTAGAGCAAATGCTTGGCTCTTTGGATGATACTCTTACCATTACTTTTAACTCACTGCAACAAGAGTTAAAGAATTATCAAAGCAATATTTCTCAGCAGTTGTCTCGGATGCAAAATCAACAACAGCAAGGGGAATACATTATAGCGGAGTTAATTAACCGATTGCAAGGTCTGGAAAAAACCATTGCCAAAACTCCCCTCACAACAGTACAAGTATCGCCACCTACTGTTTTGCAACCTGCCCAAGAGCCAGCACCTACAGTATCATTACCCACCATCTTGCAACCGGCTGAAGAACCAGTAGCGAAAGTATCACCCCCCACAGTTTTGCAACCGGCTGAAGAACAAAAAAGTTCTGGGAATAGTTATTCACAGCCAGCAGGAATCAATAGCCAAGCTGTCGAACCACTTAATACCATCCCTGTAGAGAGTTCACAAAATCAAACTACATCACAACCAGACTTAGAGGCGCAGCAAGCAGACGCATTTTTACAAGAAAGCGAAAATGACACGGAACCAATGTCTTTTCGTTCTAGTTACTTCTTTGAAAATGAAACGACAGCAGAACCCACTGTTCCATCACCGGAAGCCACCCCTCCACCGTCAACAAATAACGCTGATGAGGAGGAAATTTCCGTTTTCTTTAATAGCTTATCGGAAAGAGAAACTCAACCAGAGGAAACATCTGCGCCATTCACCAGCAACTCAGATGAACCAATTTCTGTGCTTTCTAATAACTTATCGGAGAGCGAAAATCAGCCAGAACCTGTGGTGCGATCGCCCAAGCAGGAAATCAAACCACCATCGCTGAATTTACCTAACTCCTCTAAGCTATCAACTATCCAAATAGGTTTCTTGCTGATTGTATTGTCAGCAGTGGTGTCATCACTTTATAACGTTGCGATTAAAGTGATTTTCCAAGATGGAGCAATTTTGGGGGTAGTTGAAGTAGAGCGTTTGCTTGTGCCAACTTTAGGCAACACACTGTTAATTTTAATGTTGCGCTTGCTGGTAGTTGTACCATTAATGTTACTCTTAGCGCCGATGATGCATCCACCAGTCTGGCAAGACTTGCAAAATTTGTTTGCTTCATTCAAAGGAAACTCTAATCCTGATAATTCCAAAACCAGGAAGGTTTTGCAGTTATCAATTGCTAGCGGATGCTTTTTGTTTTTATCGCAAGTGCTGATCTATATTGCTATCGGCCAAGTTACCACAGGGATGGCGATCGCACTTTTCTTTATCTACCCACTAATTAGCAGTCTTTTGGCTTGGTTACTATTCCGCGATCGCCCTAATGTATTCCGTTATGGGGCGATGGGTGCGCTGTTCTGCGGAGAATTACTAGTGTTAGGCGGTGCTACTAGTTCAACTCTAGGTAATGTTCCCCTAGGAAGTACCACTGCAATTATGTCAGGTATAGCTTTTGCTGTTTACGTCATCCTCACAAGAATATGTGCTAATAAAGTACATCCAGTATCTTTTACCTTAATTAACTTCGCTACCATGTTGCTGTTAAGCTTCATCGGTTTAATGGTGCCATTGCCTGAAGACTTAGGTTTAGTATTGAATCCTAATAAGTTGTTAGAAATTATTTTAAGTGCATTTATTTTGGGTGTACTGACTCTCTTTGGTTATGTGGTTAATAACGTTGGTATCCGCCAACTTGGTGCCATCCGTTCTGCAATTATCGGCTCCAGTGTACCATTCCTCACTGTAATTTTTGCGGGTTTGCTTATTCAAGAAAATTTAGAAGTAGCACAAATTTTGGGAGTCCTATTAGTGACATTTGGAGCAGCAGCATTTAGTTTTGAAAAAATGCGAAATCAACCAAAGTCTTCAAATACTGTAAATTAAATGGCAACTCTAGTGCTATTTAATTTTGGCAAGCTGAATCTATACATATTCCCGACTATTATTAAAATACTTCGGGAATATAATGACATTGAGCAGTGTGACATATAGATTATTTTTAGCAAAACCAATTTTTAGGCTTTTAATCAACAATTTTTGCCATACTTTTGACTAATTGATGATTGCCATAGAGATGAAATTATGTTTTAAAACCTACTTAAGCTTACAAGCCGAATATAGTTAGCGTTGTTTTCCCTATAGATACATAGTTTTGAAAGGGTAACTTTATTTACGCCGCATTTTACTAGTCTTAATGACACAAATCTCGTGAAACCTAATTTTACTTTTTGTATAAAAAAATCAAATAATAATTTAGTGCAATCATTAAATTTCCTGACTTAATATAAGTAAAAGTAAATAAAATGCTACAATTAAGGAATAATATTTCCAAACAAATAAATAAGGAACTTAAAAATCTGCTCGAGCGAGCTTTATTTGTTATCTGCTATTCTCAGTAATTTGTCAATTACTGAAACAGCAAACGATAACAAATCTTGCATTTATGGAGTCAAAGTACTTCAATCTGCAAAACTAAGTAGCTTGATTGTTAAATTTCTTAATCAAAATTGAATCGTCAGTTGCTGATATCGATTTTTCGATGACCAACTTGTCTGTGGCTTTCCGTAGTAGCTAATTATCTTGAATTACTGGCTGACAAGTATTTTTTTGAATAACTTGATAAACATCTTTCAGTATTAAATTAATTAAAAAACTGGAGCGAAATAATATTTAGGCAAGTATAAGCGTTTTGATACAGCTTGCTGATCTTATCTTTTTTAAAAAACCAGCTTGGGAATTGCAGTATAAGAATGGAGGGCTAAAAAAATGGCAGTAATATTACGGAGATAAGTTATATAAAATACATTAACTACATTTTTCTAAAGTATGTGTCTGAAATTACACCGAATTTCATGGTTTTGACTAGCAAGAACTTCATACTTGGAGCATAATAAATAATCTGAAGTGAAAATATTGCCTTCAGTCAGGTGTATACTACTTACTTTCCTACGGCTAATAAATTTGTAAACGTGCTATTTAACTGTCTGTTATATGAGTAACGACATAGATCTGATCAAACGTCTCGGCCCCAGTGCGATGGATCAGATCATGCTTTATCTGGCTTTTAGTGCCATGCGGACTAGTGGGCACAGGCATGGGGCATTTTTAGATGCAGCTGCTACGGCAGCCAAATGTGCAATTTACATGACCTATCTAGAGCAGGGGCAAAACCTGCGGATGACTGGTCATTTACACCACTTAGAACCGAAGCGGGTCAAAATCATTGTTGAGGAAGTCAGACAAGCCCTGACTGAAGGTAAGTTGCTGAAAATGCTGGGTTCTCAAGAGCCTCGCTATTTGATTCAATTGCCTTATGTCTGGATGGAAAAATTTCCTTGGCGGCCTGGGAAATCACGTATTCCCGGCACCAGTCTGACAACCGAGGAAAAGAAACAAATCGAGCATAAATTACCGAGTAATCTGCCCGATGCTCAGTTAATTACCTCTTTTGAGTTTCTAGAGTTAATTGAATTTTTACACAAGCGATCGCAGGAGGAAATGCCTCCTGAACACCAAATGCCTTTGAGTGAAGCTTTAGCGGAGCATATCAAGCGCCGCCTGCTGTACTCTGGCACGGTGACACGCATTGATTCTCCTTGGGGAATGCCTTTCTACGCACTCACCCGTCCCTTCTATGCGCCTGCTGACGACCAAGAGCGCACCTATATCATGGTCGAAGATACCGCTCGATATTTCCGTTTAATGAAAGATTGGGCAGAAAAGCGACAAAATGCTATGCGCGCTTTGGAAGAACTGGATATTCCGCCAGAACGCCTAGAACAGGCTCTAGAAGAACTGGACGAAGTGATTCGCGCTTGGGCAGATAGGTATCACCAAGAAGGCGGCGTTCCTATGATTTTACAAATGGTGTTTGGGAAAAAAGAAGACTAATTAATTGATGTCAAGAGTTAAACTTTCCAAAACAAATTTTGAATTGGTAAGTTAATCGTCATTTAAATTGCATCATTTTCATATTGGTAAGAGCTGCAAACCCTCTCCCTTGCCCCTTGTTTCCCTGCGGAATCAATGTGCTTTCTTATATGCAACAGCTTATTGTTTGCCTCTGTGGTTAAAGAAATCGTTTCTTTCCCAAGCAGAGGCACAGAAGCATATAAAACTTATAGATGGTAAATGTAGCTATTTTCAATCGGAAATAGCTCTTTTCATGTTTTAAATTTGCCCTGATCAACCAGTTACTTGCCAACCATAATTTTTACTTATTCACTGGTTGTGCAGGAATCGGCGTAGTTTCAAACACTGGGTTAAATTGTGTGGTTGGTTGCAGTGGTGATGTCGAGGAAGGTACAAAGCTGCTGACTCTGTCGCTACCACTAATACAAGTATCTAGGGTAGGAACTAGATCTAATTTAGTTTCAGTTCGTAAGCCTACGACACACTGAGAAAAGCTCACAGGCAACAAACTGCGACCGCAATAATTTAAGATTGCGGGGTTAGCGGCTTCCTTACTAGGATAAAGGCTAATATCAACTACACAGGTAGCCAACTCTTCGGGACGGCGTGCTAACGTACAAGAATTAAGAGCATCTACAGCACTAATTTGAGTTTGTCTGCTAATTTTGACCACACAACGAGACAATTCCCGTGGACGTAATGCGCCAGCACAAGCTTGCGATGCTGAGTTGGTATTAATGTTGACGCGCAAAAGCTGACCAGCACAGGCACGGTAATCATTATTACTGTAGGTGGCGGCCGCCATAGAGGGAACCATCGTTGCCAACCATCCAGCGATCGCTAAAACTGGCCCTGTCCATCTAATTGCTTTAGTTGACAACATCCTATATTTAGAACCGCCTTTTTTGCTCATAAATTTTTACTCCTGAATATTCCGTTCACCAAACACCCAATGGCTATGCTAACTCAATAACTACGCTCAATCCTCATTAATATAGTGAATTTTACTAGCATATACGGGAGATGTAGACGCTTTGCGGCTACTCTGCGAGTTCTCCGTTGGGCGTAGCCCTGCTCGCAGAGTAGGAGAGGAGTACCCGCAGGGTGGGGGATGAGGGAGACTAGGAAAAGCAAGGGGGCAGGGGAGAAATAATTAATGACAAACACCCAATGCCCAATGCCCCATTCCCAATGCCCAATGCCCAATACCTCACCCCGCTACAAGATTTATCTCATGTTGATGTGCTACGATATTTTGATCGAAGATTAAGTAGGTAACATAAAAAGTATTTCTGTGTAGAAATGCTACGTGAATCAATCTAGCGATTGAGTCGCCTACGAAACCACAAAACAAAAAACTCATGTATTCGAGTACCTAGGGGCACTGGGGAATTGACGCTTGGGAACCAATGCCTGGGGCAAGTAGTGTGTTGCTTTGAGAAACAAAGCTCAATTAACTACCGTCGGTTTTACCGACTTAAAGCCTTGGGTGTGGAAAAGATACCTCTGTTCTAATTAGATTTATTCTACTAGAGCTAGGGTTTTCAGCGAACTAAGAATCCCCCGACTTGAGAAACAAATAAGCGATCGCTTGATTTGTTAAGTTGGGGGAATGCCACAATGGTATGTCTAGGTAAAGTTGAAACAGGAATAGATTAAGGAAACACATGTCCCGATATAGAGGGCCTCGCCTCAGAATTGTACGCCGCTTAGGCGATTTACCAGGATTAACTCGTAAAAGCGCTAGACGTGCTTATCCACCTGGTCAGCATGGTCAAAACCGCAAAAAGCGTTCTGAGTATGCTGTCCGGTTAGAAGAAAAGCAAAAACTACGCTTAAACTACGGTCTAACCGAAAAGCAACTGCTACGTTATGTCCGTAAAGCCAGACGAGTTACTGGTTCTACCGGACAAGCGCTGTTGCAACTTCTAGAAATGCGCTTGGATAATACAGTTTTCCGCTTGGGTTTAGCTCCCACTATTCCCGCAGCACGGCAACTAGTAAATCACGGCCATATCACTGTGAATGGACGTGTAGTTAATATTGCTAGCTATCAGTGCCGTCCTGGTGAAGAAATTGCTGTTCGCAACAAAGAAGCATCCCGTAAGTTGGCAGAAACCAACCTCCAATATCCTGGATTAGCTAACCTACCCAGTCACTTGGAGTTTGATAAAACCAAGCTTGTTGGTAAAGTCAACGGTGTTATTGAAAGAGAATGGGTGGCGCTGCAAGTTAACGAACTGCTGGTTGTGGAATACTACTCACGCCAAGCGTAATAGTCATTCGTCCCTTGTCCTTCTTACAAAGTTCTGAGCGGAGGTTTCCTCCGCTCAGACTTTGCGCTTTGTCCTTTGTAAATAACCAAGGACAAATGACTAAGGACAAATGACTACCCGCCAATCTGGGACATAGTACGTGAATAAATGCCTGTGGTACCAGATTCGCGCCCTTTAAAGTTGATTTCCGGCTTAATTGCTAATAAATGTCTAACTTGCTCTTGTAATTGTGCGGTACTGACACCAGATCGGAGAGCAGTTTTTAAATCTAATTGACCCGTTTCATTTAATAAACAGGGACGCAGCCAGCCATCGGCACTTAAACGCATCCGGTTACAGCGATCGCAAAAACACTCTGACATCTGACTGATGAATCCCAGTGTTCCTTTGGCTCCCGGAATTTGAAAGATATCGGCTGGCCCATTACCACAAACTTGAGAATCTGTCAATCCCCAACGGTCGCGGATTTGTTGCCGCAGTTGGGCAGAAGAAACCCATCCGCGATCGCCAAATAATTGCCAATTGCCAATCGGCATAAACTCAATAAACCGCACGTGCCAGTTGCGGTCAAGGGTGAGAGCAGCTAAATCTAGCACTTCATGGTCATTTACCCCAGGAATCACCACTACATTCAGCTTCAAGGGGTCGAAACCGACGCGATGGGCTGCTTGAATCCCCTGCCAAACTTGCTCCCAGCGTCCACGGCCGCGATTGCCAATAATTTGGTCAAAGGTGTCTGGTTCTAGAGAATCGAGGCTAATATTAATGCGCCGCAAACCCGCATCATAGAGATTTTGGGCGATGGGAGCGAGTAAGAACCCGTTGGTTGTCATCGATAAATCTTGAGTTTGGGAAAAAGATGCGATCGCCCTCACCAATTCCACCACATGGGGACGTAGCAAAGGTTCCCCACCAGTTAACCGAAAACGAGTAAAGCCTACAGGGATAAATACTTCTGCAATGAGGGTCAGCAGTTCCTCATCAGTTAAAAGTTGTTGTTTGAGAATATAGTCGATTTCTGCGCCTTCTGGCATACAGTATTGACACCGGAAATTGCAGCGATCGATTAAGCTAATCCGGAGGTAGTCTACCTGGTTCATTTTTGAGTGTTTATTTCTATTTTATTTTCCCTAAGGGGGTAGCAAACCTGATAGTAGGTTGGCGATAGGTTACGAATAACCACTTTTCATTATTTCTTTGAGTTTGAGCAAAAAGACTAAGGTGAAAAGGTTAAGGGTGCATTAAACCTTTCCCTTTTACCTAAGCGTATTGAGATGCGATCGCCTTCACCCAAAGCGCATAGGCCTAAAGATGGACACAAGCAGCTAGAATTAGATATTCTTTAAGCGTCTTTAGCAATTACTACATTGCTTTGTTATCTCATTACGTTGAATGCCTAAAATCAGATTTTTCCCTCAGTCTCTTGCATCTAGCAAGTTTTCAGTCTAGCGAATTTTCCACAATCAAGGTTGTGAGGGGATAGTAAATGGTAGTAAAAGTACAACATAGAAAAAATTTCAAACAATTTTCAATTGGGCGCTATTTTTCTGTATTTCTGCTTTTTGGGCAAGTTTTGCTACATTTGCTCCAAGGAAAGACCTATCACCGCAAAATTCTGGAACACATGGTAACTGCTGGGCCAGCTTCTCTGTGTCCGGTTCTCTTAGTAAGCGGTTTTGCAGGCATGATTTTCACCATCCAAACAGCCAGAGAATTAGTGCAGTTTGGTGCTGTGAGTGCGGTAGGAGGAGCTTTTGCACTAGCTTTTTGCAGAGAATTGGCTCCCATTTTGTCTGCTAGTATCATCGCCGGACAAGTAGGTTCAGCCTTCGCAGCAGAAATAGGTGCAATGCGAGTCACAGACCAAATTGATGCGCTGCATATGCTGAGAACCGATCCAATTGATTATCTAGTACTTCCTAGAGTCATTGCTTGCTGCTTGATGACACCATTATTAACAATTTTTGGGTTACTGACTGGCATTATCGGTGGAATTTTTGCCGCATCGCAGTTTTATCAGATTATGCCAGAGACATTTTTAGAGTCAGTCAGAAATTTTTTAACACCTTCAGATTTATGGATTGTTTTACTCAAAGGCTTTCTGTTTGGAGCTATAGTTGCTGTCAATGGTTGTAGTTGGGGTTTAACTACTAGAGGTGGAGCAAAAGAAGTCGGAGAATCAGCCACCACAGCAGTTGTGACTACTTGGGTGTCAATTTTTATGATGGATTTCTTATTGTCTGTGTTGCTATTTGAAAAGCCAACGTTTTAAATAATTCGTAATTCGTAATTCGTAATTCGTAATTTGAATGAGTTGGGGCGTAAATCCGCAACTCATTCAATACCAAAATCTCAAAATTAGGGGTTTGGTAATTGGTAATTAGGTGTTTGGTGTTTGTTATTTCCCCATCTCCCTCATCTCCCTCATCTCCCTCATCCCACAGATACCAACGGCTTCGGTGTTTCAATTCTCCCCCGCACGGATTGTCCTGTCAGCAATTCTGCTACATCCATACCGTTACCAATTACGCCAGGTACGCTGGGATAGCCTGCACTCGCACCTACTAAGAACAGATTTGGTAATTCTGTTGTATATCCCAGACGCTCTAAGCCTACTTGTTTGGGTACTAATTTCGCACCATAAATATTACCTTGGGGTTGTCCGAGATAAAATTCACTGGTGGTAGGTGTACCGTAAATTTTCATCCGCGCATATTTGTCTACATCGGGAATTAAATCGCGGACACTGGTCATTACTTGCTGATAAACTTCCCGTTTTTTCGCTTTATAGCCTTTGGGGTCGTGTTTGTGTAGGTATTCAAAAGGCTCATAAGGGCAGACTGTGGCAATTTCTAGAATATGATGACCTGGTGGCCCCATCCCTGCTTCCTGAGACTTCATTGTCGGACAAGAGAGGAAAATCCACGGATGGCTGAGGTCTCCTGCTAATTGTTGTTGATATTCTCTGTTGAGGTTGCCTGTAGGATAGTACCAGATATTCCAGTTACCAATACCGTAGCGCTCTGGCTCGAAGCTGCTATCTAAACCTAAGTAGATATTAAAAGCACTGGCTGAGTATTCGTAGCCTGTTAAGCGTTGACGTTCCTTGTGGCTCAAGGCTTCAACATCATGCATCAACTCTACTGTTAATTTCGGGTCTAGGTCGCTGATATAAGCTTGACGCGCGCTGTAGGTGATACCATCGGCAATGACGCTGTGGATGTTGTTGTGACTAACTTGGATATGTTCTACAGGCGTTGAGTATTGAATTACGCCTCCACCATCTGTAATTGCTTGGGTAATGCTATCTACAAAGTGTTTGAAGTGATGTTTTGGATAGTAGGCTCCCTCGGAATAGTCGCAAACTAAGGAAGTATGGGTAAGTAGGGCAATTTCTTTAGGTGGTAATGCATAATCACCACTTTGTCCTGCTAATACAGCTTGCAGTTTTGGCGACAAGCCAACATAGTTATACAAATCTTGTAGAGTCCAATTCCGCTTCCAAAAGAGATTCCAGTATTTTGGTAACTTCAACCAATCCAACCATTTACGGTCAAACCAACGCACTTCTTGAACTAAGCTGCGAATTTGTTGATGGATTTGTTTAATCTCATCACAGTAGCGGTTAATGGCTCGTTGTTCTTCAGGAAAGCTAGTCAGCAAGGCTTGACGCAGATTTTCCCATCCCAATGGAATCGCAAAATTCGCTTCTGGTGTAATTACTCGGTCAATACAGTTTGGATCGAGGCTGTTAAAGGGTACATCCCGTTCGATGTAGTTGAGAAATTGGTTGATAGTCTTACCTGAACCACATTGAGAAATATAATGCACATCCGCGCAAAAGCTGTATTCTCCATAATCAAAGGTGTGACAACAACCACCTGGTAAGTAATGTTTCTCCAAAACTACTACACGGTATCCTTGCTTGGTTAAACAGGCTGCTGCTGACAGTCCACCTAACCCAGCTCCTAAAATCACATAATCAAAGATTTCCATTTCTGACTCCTCTGGTAATCTTGATATTTCTTGATTTCGGCGATATGGTTTTTGATTGCCATCGAAAGATGGCAAAAATATGCAAATTCTCAGTATTTATTCACCTGGCTGTTAGATTTTTACTGCATCTGTCTTGAAGACTGGGTAAAAACTAAAATTAGTGCTGGTAAACTATTGAGCTTACAAACAAAATTTTTTTAATTGCTTCAGTTAGGGGTAAACAATTACCAACTGAGCATTCACAAATTGACGGCTTTTGATGAAATTAGCCGGATTGTATTAAACAGCAATTATTAAGCGATCGCAGCAACTATTCTGAGGGTAAATAGTCTCTTCCAAGTGAGCTAGAAGCCTAACCTGAGAAAAACACATAACTTACCCTATGCTTTGCTTGGTAAGGTTTACAAGAAAGGTAAAAACTCTTAATTCTCATAGTAGATGCTTAATGTCTTTAGCTTAACAAAAACAGTAAGATTTATTAGTTAAGCTTGAGTATTTTTCGTTTTTCTTAACAAAAGTCCGTAAACTTATCATGTAGTCACGCTTACAATCAAAGAGATAGCTAAATGCAAAGACTGCAAAAAAAGAGCATATTTCTAATAGCTGAAAATTTAAAAATTTTCCTTTCACTTATAGAAAACTGTGTTAATATAATAGTGGAATTGCAGAGAACCTCTCAAATAGGTGAATGTGGCGACACCCTGATCGCAAGTCTTTGATTAAGAGTCATGCCAACCCATAGCTTAGGAAGAAGCGACTACGGGAGGTTCAGATATAAATGCAAGACCTGTAAACACAAACTCGTTATGGAGGCAATGTTGGATCAAATTGGCTCACAGATATGAGGGGTCTGGTTGCTAATAACTAGACCCCTCTACTTATTGATGGGTATCAGCCTTGAATTACAGCGACAGGTTTGAGGCGTGCTACCTTACGAGCAATACCAGCATTGTGAACCACATTAACAACACAGCTAATACCAATTCTCCAAAATTCAGCAACAGATCCAAACTCAAAAACCCTTGCTACATATGGTTTTCTTAATTTTGAATTTTGAATTTTGCGAAAAGTTGCGTGCGGGGGTTCCCCCCGTTGAGCCAACTTTTCAAGACGAATTTTGAATTGGTATAACATCTTTGTAAGCTTGGGGTGCTTCCTCAGCTAAACCAGACATTGAACCAGCGCGAATATTGATTCCTTCTTTTTCTAGTTCTCCACGCAAGCGATCGCCTATAACTGACCGCTTTGCCTTAGCACGACTCATAACTCGTCCCGCACCGTGACAACTAGAACCAAAAGAAAGGCGATCATTTTCAATCCAAAATTTAGTAACGCACCAAAGTAATTCATTAACCCTAAGAATTATTTTTGAAATACTGTTTCAAATGACGGATAGCAGCACTGGTATTACGTTCATAAGCAATTTGAACACAATGGGTAATGGCATTTTGTAAGTCAAACTCTGGAAAATAGCGGCTGTGAGTTTGCAGTTGGTAATCAGTGCCTTGTAATTGGTAAATCAATAACTGCTGCTTTTTGAATAACCAAACTTCTGGAACTCGGTAGGGAAGATAATCTTGGATATCGGAATAACTAGTTACGTCAATTTCAATCGCCAAATCCGGTGGTGGATCTTGTCTCCAATCAATCCGCTTTTTACCTGAAACCGCTTGCCAATTATCGATGTAGAAACAATAGTCAGGTTCAATGCCACTTTCTTCAGGTAGCGTCATCGTTATAGGGGTAAATGCATCGTATTCCCGTCCATAATGATCTAAAAGTGTCTTCGCAATATCCGCCAGTAAATTGGCATCTCGTCCATGTACAGGCAAAGGCGACATCAGTAATACTTCCCCATCGCGGTATTTGATGCGAGGAATTGAAGCATCTCCCCGCTGTTCACAAAGACATTGGTAATCCTGCCAGCTAGCAGGTAAACGTACCACAGCACCAGGAGGCAATTGAATCTTTTCTGGGGAGATTAGAGCAAACATGACTTCAGCTGCTTTTGGCAGTGGTTTATTGCAATAATATCAAACACCTGTAGCGAGCTAGTAGGTGATCAAGTTTATTTTGATAAGAAGGGGTAAGGGGAAAAGGGTAAAGGTTTTAAACCCTTCCCTTTTGCCTTTTTCCCGATATACACCTGTCAATATTTGTGTGTTGACCTACTAAATGCCCAAACTACAAATCTTTTGCACTTTCAAAGTCTACAAAAAGCTTGTCTCTGCCAAAAACTCTACAATCGCTGCATTGACTTCCTTTGCAGAACCAATTGCGGCATCATGACGGCAGTTACGCAAAATTTTTAACTTCGCATTGGGGAGACATCTATACAATTTCTCTCCATGAGTTACAGGAAACCAATTATCTTGCTCACCCCATAAAACTAGAGTGGGACATTCAATATTACTTAACTTTTTTTGAATTGTACTGAGCATATTTGGTTTCTGGGTTTGCCAATGCTCAATTTCTCTCGCTGCTATTTGTAAGTCTTCTGCAACTTTTACGAGTGTCCCAGGAATTTCAATAAATGGGTAGGATATCCAATAGATATCTTCTTGGGTTAATACTGATGGATCGAATAGCACCTGTCGCCGCTCTATTGCCATAATTTCTCTAAATAGAGGTGCGAAGAAATATGCTAGACGTAAGCTGTCAATTGTTTGGATGAGTTCTAGCGGCGTTTGTGATAGTATCCACATTGCCCAATGCGGCAATTTCTCAGCAAAAATTGGCACATTGACTACTACTAACCGCCCTACTAATTCAGGATATTCTTGAGCCAGAGAAAGAGAAACTAAGGCACCTAAAGATTCTGCTACAATCACTGGCGGTTCATCACATAATTCCTGAATTATGCGCGCTAATTCTAGAACTTGATGACCGTTATCTTCTCTTCTAAATACAGGTTTTTCGGAGAAACCAAAGCCTTTGGCATCAAAACAAATTACCCGAAAATATTTCGACAAGGGGTCAATACTGTAACGCCAATTATAGCTCCAGTTGCCCATACCATGTAATAAAATGAGTGGCTTACCTGTACCTTTTTCACCATAAGCAATGTGTACAGGATAACCTTTAGTATCAGTAATAATTAAACTTTGTCGCCCTTGAGGAAAAGTAGCCTGCCACCAATCTTTCATTACTGTAATTAATACCTAAATTAGCCACCAGTGATGGCTTGCCACAGCAATCTAATTAGTATCACAGGTAAGACAACTAAGACAATGGCAATCACCAATAATCCAGCGACTAGAGCAAAGATAAATAACCTGTCGGCTTTTTGAGTTTGGCTAGAAAACTTTAAGTTATCTTCTAAAAGCTGAATATTCATACTATTCGCTTTCCAAGCAAAATCAAACAAGTCTCCCAACATGGGGAAAGAGCCTACTAAACCATCTACGATAATATTAAACACCATTCTGCCAATGGTGGCTCTAGGTACACCTAAGCGTGCAGCTTCGACAACAATGTAACAAGAAAGCATTACCCCTAAAAAATCACCGCCAACAGGTAATAATCCTAAAATTGGATCTATACCAACACCAACCTGCGTACCGGGAATAGTAATAGCATTATCTAAAATTCTACTTAGCTGACGCAGTCGCCTTACTCTAGGAGCCTTAGCATCAGGTTCAATAATCGGATAACGAGAAGGTGAATCAGGCATGAGTGCGATCGCTTGATTGAATTTGAATAGTTAAGTATTTTACTGCTGTCTATTAAATAATTAATTTTGTTTAATCAATTTTGACGATTTGCGGAACTGCATATCTTCACCAACTGTAACGTTTAATTGATCGCCTACCAGTAGCACAACCGCACTCATCCATAACCAAAGCATTAAGACAATCACAGCCCCAACAGCACCATATACTTTATTGTAGTTACCAAAATTAGCTACATAAAGTCGAAATAAAGCTGACAAAACTGCCCAAAAAACAGCTGCTAAACTAGCTCCTGGCATCATTGGCATACCTGGAGTCCAGATACTGGGGCCATAGCGATAGACAAAGCCAAAGGTAAAAGCAACAATACTTAAAGCTAAAGGCCAGCGTAAAAGTTGCCAAATATCAAATAAGAAGATTAAAGCATTATTTTCGCTGACTACCATTGCCAAGAGTAGGTCGCTGAGAAAAACTAAAAATGATGCCAATACTAAAAGCAACATAGTACCGACTGTCAACCCCAGAGAAACCAGCTTGGCTTTCCAAAAAGGACGCATTTTTTCTGGGGGAATTTGATGAATTTGATCTAAGGCTGTCATCGCCGTACTTACCGCACCTGAAGCAGTCCAAATGGCGATCGCAAAACTGATAGAGAACAAGCTACCATTTTTGGAGTGGGCGATTTCTCGAGAAGCAAAATCCCGAATCAGCACCAGTGCTTCTTCCGGTGCAATTTGACTGACTAGCGCCGCCAGTTGTTTAAAAGTATCTTGCAAAGATTCTGCAAATAAGCCAATGGCTGTAAAGAAAGCCAATATTGCTGGAAACAGCGATAACATGGCGTTGAAAGCAATTTCCGAGGACAGTCCTAAAAGTCGCCTTTCGAGCGTCCTCGCAAAAGTTTTCTTCAGGTTGCGCCAGGTAAGGTGGCGAAAGAAGCGGATAAACCGAGATTGGTACATGATTTTTGGGGATTGGGGACTAGGGACTGGGGAACTCGGGGCCCCCTCTGGGGATAAGGGGTAATGGGGACTAGGGACTGGGGACTAGGGGAAATACCAAACACCCAATTACCAATTACCAATTACCAATTACCAATTACCCATGCCCAATGCCCAATCCCCAATGCCCTATTCCTTGTTATTTTTAACTTTTGACTCTTGACTTTTACGTTTTGCTGATAACTAATAACTAATGACTATTAACCAATCAACAATCGCTATGAGTCAAGACTTAACAACGCAATGGTTGAGTGAAATCCAATCTCTCAAACAGCAAATGGCAGAACTTCAGCGCGATCGCGATGCAGCTTGGGAAAGTGCCCAAAAATGGCGTAAACTTTATAACACCGAAGCAGAACAACGTCGTACAGATACGCAGTTATCGCAACAGGCGATCGCATCTCTAAAAGCCGAACTACAAAGAGTTCAGGGTTTAGATACAGACGCACTCCCCGATGCTACTGCAGTCACAGCGATTCAACAGGAACTATCACAGATAAAATCGGTAGAAGATTTGAAAACGAAATTAGTTACAGTCATTAAAGAACGCGATCGCTTGTTGCAAGCTTTGAAAACCGAGCAAGACAACCACGCTCAAACCCGCAATAATTTAACTACCGCCTTGGGTGATGCGATCGATAGCTGGACTAGGGAACGAGTTACTGAACATGACACACAGGAAAATCTTTCTCTGGAGTCAACAGTTAACAGCTAATAAGCTAAAACACACCAAATTTACATCTTAAATTTAATCAAACTTTTGTGGGGTGGGACAGTCCGCTGTGATTGTGCGACGCACAACCCATCTCAATACTTGGCGGTGAAGGGGAAAAAGGGGAATGGGAAAAGGGCAATAAAAAACCTTTAACCTTTTCCCCAAAACCAATTTTGAGTTCAAAACGCTATCCCTTGTAGTATTGCAACCCATCCCACAAAGGCCCTACCCAGTAGCTGATGTTGACTTCATCTGAGTAGGGCACAAATAACCGATGATAATAAAATTAATGTTTTAAGAATTTATACAATCTCAGCTCATGCTACGCCAAATTTCTTTGGGAACCATCGGTTTAACTGTCGGTGCTATCCTAACCATTGTTGGTTTTGTCGCCTACGCGGCTGATAATGCCACACTCAATCTTGTGGGCTTTTTTTACGGCTTTCCCCTATTGTTAGGGGGATTAGCGCTCAAAGCCAATGAACTGAAGCCTATACCCTTTAGCGAAACTACTACACCTGAAGTTTTGGCACTGCGCGAACAACAAGCCACTGTGACTCAAAATAAAATCCGTAAAGATATCACCCGCTATTGCTATGGGCAAAACGCCCATCTTGATAGGGCACTCTCTTTCCTCGGTTTAGGTAAAACAGACGAAGACACACCAATCGTTACAGGATTAAAAGAAAAGGCAATCAATGGTGCTTACGCTTTAATTTTAGAATTTGATTCGCCACTGCTCCCAATTGATGCTTGGCAGGAAAAACAAGAAAAAATGCTCAAATATTTTGGCCCTGGTGTTGAGATTCAAATTACACAGCCAGAGGAAGATAAAATTGAATTGGCGCTGATTACTACAACTACTAATTCATAATTTCCAGACAAGCTCTACTAAATCAAAAATTTAGTGATTTTCCATCAGTGGAAGTTTACAGCTTCCACTGATTTTTATTAAAAATATTGTGGATACAACTTACTTTTCTAAGCGTACTGCATACCACTGTAAATATTTACCAGGGCCTAAATCCAATTCGCAGCTTGTATCGATTAAATACTGGGCTTGTGCCTCCACCTCATCAATCTTCTGCACATCGGGTGGTAAATCCTCAACAGAGATGTTTTGGACAACTAACTTCAACTTTTCTAATAACTCCGAGGCAGTTAAAAACTGTTCTGCTTGGTTAGTTTCTAGGACAACATAATTATCCTGTAAATACATTAATGGATCGGGCATTGAGATTACTGGTGTTTGCTGTTAAAGGTCGGTTTTTTGAAGAAATTGAATTCAGACTAATGAGGCTGTGAGCTATGTTATTTCATCTTTACTTTTATTTTAGTTGAGTAGATTAGCACCAATATTCAAAATTGCATCATATTTTCAAAATACAGCAGCTTGGAACTGTGTAAGGCACAGATAATTGTAGGGAACATGGCTGTACTCCTAGCCTTGGACTTTATGTACCTAAGATCGGCTGTATATTCCTATCTCCTGGCGACCCAACAATCTGGCGAATGTGACAAATGCTGTGGATCTGCGATCGCCTACTCTCAATCGCCTAAATATTTTGTTTGCTTTTAGATGTTTTTACGTGTTTACACTTAGATATAGCAAAATTTTGGTGAATAATATATTTTTTAAATCCACCTTTTATAGCAATATTACGATAAAAAACTATCAAGAGCTAATATTAGCCGTAAAGACTTGAAAAACAAGTATTTTCAGAATTTATCTTTATATTTTTTTGCAGCATTTTATGGGTTGCCATAAAATGCTGAGTGCTAAAAATTACTGTATAACTGAAAAAGAGGGTAGATATTAGAAGTTTTCCCGGAAATGGCAATTCGACTTCAGGTCTAGGGAAATATAAATAGTACGCCTAATGTGAATTAGAAACGCCTCTTATGCCATAAGGGTTTCAAGATTAGTCCACAATCATCGTTTTGTGGCTAACTACGAAATTATCAGGGTTTCAAGATTTAATTCTCATTAAACGTCAACAATACATTTCTGACCATGTCCTTACCTGGACAACCAGATTGCAATTGCTTTTGTGTTTTCAATAAATTGTCTATGCAACCTAGTAATCTACCATTTGCTTGGCTGAAAATCATGGAACGTTTTACGCACCAACAGCAGCATACCTTGTGCTTGCAAGTATTGGCATTTATATGGAAGCAAGTATCCTTAGCTTCTAGTAGCACAACCTTTTTTCGTACTCATTTGCCAACTCACTACTTATACCGATTCAGCGAAAATTTGCACTACTGGACATCTAGCAACCTGGTACATCAAGAAGCAGAATCTTTCCTGTTTCTCACAATCCAGTGAAAACCAGAACACTATAAACTTTTGTTTTCTCTAATCTGATGACTACCGCAAAAACTATCGCTTACAGGCGATTTAGTTCAGGGGGCAAGTCTTTTCAAGTTCGCCTTTAGCGATACTTTTATTTTCTGTGGAACGCAACTCATGTCAGGCATAAGCCCATTTCCTCTTTCTAAGCAACCGCCACTAATTTTAGTGGCTGATGATGACAAGACCATGCGAGTGCTGTTGCGTAAAGCTATGGAACAAGAAGGCTATCGAGTGGTTGAAGTCAATGATGGCCAACAGTGTCTAGATGCTTACGATACGATTAAACCAGATATAGTCTTGCTAGATGCAGTCATGCCTGTCATGGATGGCTTTACTTGTTGTAAACAATTACTCAAGATTGCTAGAAATAACTTGATGTCAGCACTAGCTAGTTTTGATACAGATTCTGCTCTCGGCAATACTGTTATCTCTAAACTATGGGAGCGAACTCCCATATTAATGATCACTTGTTTAGATGACGAAGATTCTGTCAATCGTGCTTTTGAAGCCGGAGCAATGGATTACATAACTAAACCTATCCACTGGGCAGTTTTACGCCAACGCTTGCGAAGACTATTACAACAAGCACAAGTATACAAACAGTTAGAAGCAGCAAACCAGGCTTTACAGCATATTGCCAACGTTGATGGCTTAACAGGATTGGCTAATCGTCGCCGTTTTGATGATTATCTCAATACTCAGTGGATTAATTTAGCCCAAGAGGAAGCACCTCTGTCATTAATTTTATGTGATATCGACTTTTTTAAATTTTACAATGATAAATATGGTCACCCAGCTGGAGATGTTTGTTTACAAAAAGTAGGTGCAGTTTTAAGTCATACCGCCCAAAAAAATCAGGATTTAGTAGCGCGTTATGGCGGTGAAGAATTTGCTGTAATTATGCCCCATACCCATGCTTTTGGTGCAGTTCATGTGGCTGCTGCAATGCAAGCTGGGGTGAGAAATTTGCAAATAACTCATGCAGGTTCGCAAGTTAGTCAACATGTCACATTAAGTATGGGTGTAGCAACTGTTGTTCCTACTTGGGAATCTTCACCTTCAGATTTAATTGTGACTGCTGATAAGGCACTTTACCAAGCAAAGGCAGAAGGACGAAATCGTATTATTCTCAAGTGATTAATTGATAGAGAGTCTGTCAATCCTAGGCTTTGACTCTAGGATTTTGCTTTTAAATTTTACTTTAAAAATCAAATTTTAATTATCAGTTTTAATGCTGTAAGTAAGTCAGTGGGAAAAAACAAAACTAAGTTAAGAAAGGTAAACCAAGCTATAACCCTCTTCCCTCCTGCCTTGTCATAGCGATAATTTTTAACCCTGAGCTACTTGTATCCATTAACCAATAAATATTTAAAGTTTTTACTTCATTAACTTATTGAGCAACCAAATTGAATATAGACAATCTTAAGTTTCTTCTCTCTGCTCACGCTCAAAGGTAGAAACTCAATTGCAAATTGAAATTTATATGGCTAAGAGGGATAAACTGGCAAGGTGAAGTGGAACCATGCGCCACCATTGGGGACAGAATCTACCCAAATTTGACCATAATGCGCCCGAATAATCCGTTGGCATAAGCACAAACCAATGCCATAACCCTCAGTACCTTCATCTCGCTGTAACCGGAAGTGATTTTCAAAAATGCGATCGCGGTTTTCGTAAGGAATCCCTGGGCCAGTATCACCAATACTAATCTGAACTTTTTGGGTAGTGCGGTGTAGTCCTGTAACGCTAATTTTGCCACCAGTAGGCGTATATTTAATGGCATTATCCAACAGGTTAATTAACACTTGGTGAATGCGCTCTGGATCGGCATAAACATAAGGCAAGTCTTGAGGAACATCTGTTTCTATCTGTTGGGATTTGGCAGTGTAGCGATCGCGCAATTCTTCTAATACACTGAAACAGAGTTTGCCGATTTCCATTTTTTGGGGTACTATTGGTAACTCTGTATCATTGCCCCTACCCACCTGCAAAAGATCCGTAATCATACGGTCAATTGTTTTAGTTTGAGTCCGGGCTTGCTTGAGTAAGTGCGCCGTCATTGCTGGTTTGAGGCGCTGGAATTGGCCAGTTTCGATATTGTAGTTAGATTGTAGCGTTTCTATGGCGATCGCAGCAGCAGTTAAAGGATTGCGGAGGTCATGGGCCAGCACAGAGATTACCCTATCTTTAAATTGCAACTGTTCGTGAAGTTTCTCTTGTTCCTGTTTCAAACGAAAAATTTCGTCTGACAAACGTATAAGTTCGGCAGAAACAGCCACGGAACTAATCGTAGATTTGGGTGCTACCACCCGGCTATTGTCCTCTAGACGTTCTTGTAAATCTTCCTGTAATTTTAAATAGGCATCGACAGAAGCTTGCCAACGAGGCCACCAATTTTTAAGTTGACCGATTATATTACTACCAGCAATAATTTGCCTGGGTTCCGGGTGGATTTTGACTAAGGCTGGCGTTGCCACTAATTTAAAGTGTTCCGCCAAATAAGGTTGTTGTCCAACATCAATGATTTGAAGTTCAAACTGATACCCAGCCTGTAATTCTTTTAAGTAAGCACGTATTCGCTGTACCTGTTGTCGGGACTTGGGCCGTCCATCAACAAACAGCAACAGCTGGAGTGGAGCCTCAGAATAGATCGGCTGATCTTGGGAAACTGGCATGTAATCGTGTTTCAGCACTGGTAACAACCCGGCGGCGCTTGACAGAAAGTTTAAGATGGACTGACGCTGGTCGATGGTCGTTCTTTCTTTTAAATTTAATATCTATTTTAGATTTTTCCTACACCTATCAGTCCTGCATTTTTCAGATGAGACACATCTTCTTCAGCTTTTTGCTACCTATTTCCTTGGTTTCTGTTCCTGATAACCTTTCGAGCCTTGATTATCGCTCTTTATTATCAGCTGATCAAAATTTGGCAGCAGTACCGGCCAATGAAAGCTTTTATACTACAGCCAGCCGAATGGTACAGCAACAGATTGATTTGATTGCCCGCATTGAGCAAGCTATGACTATGCCTGATGCTAATCGGATGCGATCCGTTCAAGGGCAATTAACTGTCTACACTAAGTTTGTAGACGCTTTTCTCAACCGTCAATACAAAAACCCCAAAACTTTATGTATTTCCAGAGTTGATGTTACGGAGAACTTATCTTTTTTAGCCGAGCCATTAACTGAGTCACAAATAAAAATTTACTGCTCTTTGTATGCTTCTAACCAAGAATTATTAAAACTTACCCCAGTATTAGATCGGTTACTATCCCGACGTGGGGAATTAGCCTTAGTCAGACCGCTACCTTTGGTTTCAGGAGAACGACAATCAGATTCTGTGCTGGCGATCGCGCCGATGCAGCTTCCTAATTTGGACAAGCTAGCGACACCTTTTGCCATCCAAGAACCCAATTTAGTTTCACCTCCACTACCTATTATCGGTAGAACAGCGAAAACTGCAATAGCAGACTATGTACCACTTGCACAACCTGCGATCGCACCTCCTGCTGAAGCACTGACAATTTTGGCAGATGCGAAGAAATTTTTGACCGCAGCCCAGGTGGAATTCCCCTTAAAAAATCAATTTACTAATCCTCAGGAAACCTCTGCAGTACTTGACCACTTTAGTTACGACATCGACCCCCAAGAACCTCAAATTTACGCTACCTTTTTAAAATTGCCTCGGACTGGGATTTTCCGCGTTTTACCTGATTCTGCTTACCAGCGTCCGCTTGATACTATCCAGAACCGCTTGGCACCTACTGTCAGTGAACGCTATCCTTTCCCTTTGTTGGCTGATACTCAAGGCGGATTTACTCCCAGTCTAGCACTTCAACTAGTTGGCGATCACTTTGCCTTAGGACATCAAGGTGTAGATTACAGCTTCATGGTGGATTTGGGTGATATCCCCCTGACTAAGTTAGATTCTCAGTTGCAAACTGTGGTCAAATCCACAAGAGAATTTTTCCTCAACTACCAACCGCCTAAGCAATTAGATGACTTACAAGTAGAACGGCGACGCTTCTTGACTGGTAAAGACCAGAACTGGAATTTAAATCAGGTGATTTTGGCGAGCGCTCAAGCTCAATTAAACCATACTTACTTAGTGCGATCGCTACAATTCCAGCTACCAGACATTATTTTGAACAATAGAAAACTTTCACCCCAAGAACGGCAATATTTAGGGCAAGCACCACAACTACATAGCAGTGATATACTTTTAGCCTTTCGCCCAGTTCGTCGTCGTGCTGATGGCAGTTACACTGTGCTGTGGCGAGTTTTAAATCAGTTTCACGACCCAACAATTATTGATTTACAACAATCTATGAAATATTGATTCTGGTTTTTTTCTAGAGTGGCAAAGCTAGCTAGAGCAAAAACTCAAACTTCGTAAATTTGTCATTGTTGAAAATTTTGGTTTACTTATTTACGCCTGTTTCAATCATTACAAACCTACTCTAGTTTATTTTGCCGTTCTAGTTTTTTTCTGAGTTATGTGACTTTGCTGAGATTTTAGGGAATTCTACAAAATAGAGAGCCAGAGATCCTAGTAAAGCATAACTATGTTTGATGATTATCCTCATATTGCTATATTTATTCGCTCCTTAATGGATGGTGGCGTAGAGCGAGTAATTTTGAACTTGGCACAGGGATTTGTTGAGCAGGGTTTAAGGGTAGATTTACTGCTTACCACAGAGCCAGCTGGACCATTTCGCTTACAGTTACCACATAAAGTGCGGATAGTAAATCTACAAACCCCAAAACTAGCAAGCAGTTTGCCTAAGTTAGTAGCCTATTTAAGGCAAAATCGACCATTTACTTTGCTCTGTGCTGGTCATTACTGTTGTGAAATTGCTGTAGGAGCTAAGTATCTCTCGAGAATGCCCACAAGAGTAGTGGTGTCCGAACACAGCACGCTATCTTTAGAGGTAAACAACACAGACAATTTAAAAATGCGTCTTACACCCTTAACCACAAGGCTTTTCTACCCTTGGGCAGATGGGGTTGTAACTGTTTCTCATGGGGTAGCAAAAGATCTTTGCCAAGTAGGAGGATTACATACTGAGAAGATTCATGTGATTTATAATCCAGTCGTGACTGGTGAAATGTTAGAAAAGTCTCAACAGTCGGTAGAACATCCTTGGCTAAAACCTGGAGAAATACCGCTTATTTTGGGAGTAGGGCGGTTGACACCCCAAAAGGATTTTTCCACACTTATTCATGCTTTTAACTTAGTGCAACAAGTTAGACCTGCTCGGTTAATGATTTTAGGGGGTGGTAGTGAGCGTTCTAGTCTTAACCAACTAATCAAAGAATTAGGCTTGGAAAATCACGTATCAATACTTGGCTTTCAGCAAAACCCTTATGCTTACATGGCGAAAGCATCTGTGTTCGCTTTATCTTCTGCTTGGGAAGGCTTGCCGACAGTACTCATAGAGGCGATGGCTGTAGGAACTCCAGTAGTCTCCACCGACTGCGAGAGTGGACCTGCGGAAATTTTAGCTAATGGTAAATACGGTTCTTTAGTTCCTGTAGGTAATAGTAAAGCTATGGCAGAGGCTATTTTGAATATACTATCTGGCAATTACCCCACAGTTGATCCTAACTGGATTGAACAATTCACTTTAAAAGCATCAACTTTACAGTATCTTAAGGTACTGAATTTGACTGCTAGTTAATTTCAACAAAAAAATTATGGCTCTTCCTTACCTGTTATGCCAAATTATTAATTAAATATCAAAAATTTGCTGAAAATCATAGGTCAATAACTCAAACCTTTGCTAAATAGATAAAAACATATTTAAATTAGATTAAGTAATGTATCAAAACTAAAAAATATTTAGATACAGTAGAGTTTAGCCTCTACGTATATTTTATAAAAATGCAAACTTTTCTATAATTTAGATTTCAATATTTTCTTAAAAAATATGATTGATTTTAGTGTGGCAATATGTACTTTTAATGGTGAAGAACGTCTACCTATTCTTTTAGATAAGCTAAGAGATTGTTGTGCCTATAGTATAGGAACATCGAGTAATGAAGAAAATATAACTTGGGAAATTATCATTATTGATAATAATAGTAAAGATAATACTGCTAAAGTAATTCAGGAATATCAAGAAGATTGGCCTACACCTTATCCGATTAAATACTGCTTTGAATCTAGACAAGGATTAAGCTATGCGCGAGAGCGTGCTATTCAAGAAGCCAAAGGCATATTTGTAGGTTTTCTGGATGATGATAATTTACCTACTCCGAATTGGGTTGCAGCTGCTTATAGTTTTGGTAAACATCATCCTAAAGCTGGGGCTTATGGTGGACGTATTTACGGAGACTATGAAGTAACACCACCTAATAACTTTGAGAGAATTAGCCCCTTTTTAGCCATTGGAGGAGGAAAAACAACTTTCTGTTATACTTCTTCAGAAAACATTTTTTTGTATAAAAAAATGCTTCCACCTGGAGCCGGATTAGTAATTCGTAAACAAGCATGGATTGAAAATATTCCGAAAAATCTCTTTTTTCAAGGTCGAGTTAACGGTTCGTTAGTTACTGCTGAAGATATAGAAGCATTAACTCATATTAAAAAAGCAGGGTGGGAAATTTGGCATAATGCCGAAATGGAAATTTATCACCGGATTCCTAAGCAGCGCTTAGAAAAAGAATATCTATTGAAATTAATGCGTGGTGTAGGTCTCAGCCGTCATTATACCAGGATGCTAGACTTACAAATTTGGCAACAGCCTTTTGTTTCTCTAGCTTATATGGTTAACGATATCCGCAAGATATTTCTTCATTGGTTTAAATATCGCTTAGTGCTGAAGACTGATATTATAGCTGCTTGTGAGTTGGAACTTTTAATTGGAGCTTTTCTTAGCCCCTTTTATATTTACAAAAAATATTTATTGAATTTCAATAATTAAATTTCTAGATTTATCAAATCTGGTTCATATTCATAATTTTACCAATATCAAGAAGATTAGGTAAATTGTTTTGTAATTTAATTTTAATATGCAAATTCCGCCAAAAAACGCTTCAGAAATTAAGAATGTCGCCCAGGATGGCAATGATGAAAATTCCTTGATGAAGCATATTAGTAGAGCCTTTATTATTGCCTATCAAGAATCAACTCAAGATTTAGAAGAAGTATTAACAAATCAAGGGTTGAACTGCGAAGTTATAAGACAGGAACGTAAACCCGAATATCAAAATTACTCTCGGAGTTATCTGTGTCTTTTGAACCATCGCACAGCTTGGGAAAGGGCGATGCAAGAAACTCAACCAACAATGATTATTGAGGCAGACTTTGTACCAGTAGTTAATTTTGGCAAGCTACCTTTACCTTTTAATCCTTACCAAAGTAATGTGGGGATTAGCTGGCTATATACTTGTGCACCACAGATATATTACGTCTCACCTGATGGCTATGCTGAAGGGTTTTCTACTTCAGCAGTTGCATATATTGTAAATCCTGAAAGTGCCCGCTACTTACTAGAACTGGCTGAGGAAATTCGCACCAATGTAGGAGAAACTAACTATTCGAGTTGGGACTCAACTATTGATAGTTTTCTCCGACGTAAAGGTCTGAAAAACTATATTCCTTGGCGTAACTATGGCGAACATGGAGGTTTACCAAATCTAGAGCATTACAAAAATAATCTCAGTAAAACTCATCGCGCTGATGTCCTCTACGGTAAACTTGCCTTTATGCCCTTGTATGCTGCCAAAGATAGTAAACTCAACTTGTTTAGGGTAAGATTTTGGGCAAGGCTTAAGGGTATTGCTCGTTTGGGAACTGGACGCTTTCTGCGAGTGAAAGTTCTCCAAGGTTCTAACTTTCCTTTGCGGCTACTGCGGTTTGCAATTTTGAGACAGTTAACATGGAATTTTTAACAAAACTAAGAGCGAACAAGGAAAACTCTATCTATTTTGTAGATAATCAAATCTTAAAAATCTTCTCCGTGAAATTTCATACTCAAATTTGAACTGGAGTTCACAGTCTGCGCTAGGGTAGGAATTGACACTAGATTTGTGATTTCCTGTGCTGCCCTGTAAAAGTCCGGCTATATTTCTGAGTTTGGCTGTTTTACTCACTTCGTTAACAGCCTGTGCCAACAGTCCCACTGCCAAAAACCTTGAGCAATCTTTGGCAGCTGATCCTCAGTTGCAAAATAACCCAGTTGTGTTTGGAGAAGCTAAGGATAGCCAACAGCAAGCACAACAGAACGCATCAACAGTTAAATTGCCAACTGATTTTCCCCAAGATATTCCGTTATATCCTAATGCCAAATTAGAAGCAGTTACACCACCTAGCGCTACAGAAAACAGAACATCTACTCGCTGGCTCAGTTCTGATCCGAGTAATTTTATTGCCAACTTCTACCGCGAACAACTGCAAGCGAATAATTGGCAAATTTCACAGCAACCCACAGATGATTTAGGAGGCGTTTTTGAGGCGCAACGCAGTAATTTGCAGGTGAAAGTTTCTATTCAAGCTCAATCAGTAACGAACCCTACACCAAATCAGCCGCAAACAGCCACTGAATTACTAATTGAGTATCTTCCTGCAACCACAGCCACCGCACAACCTACGCCAACTAATAATTCCAGCGAAACTACTAACGCCCAAACGCCTATTGATACTTCCCAACCTGGTAATCCAGAATTTATTGGCCCTGTACTACCTACAAACGTGGCGACACAGCCAGCAAATACATCTAATAACCAAACAGTTGCGACATTTACCGAGGAAGCTCAAGAATTTAGCGATTTGAATAAAGTACCTCAAGAACTGCGGCAACACATTCAAGATTTAGCAAAATTAGGAGTTTTATCTCCAGAATCTACAGTTAATAAGGGCAACTCCAATACTACAAGCAACCAATTTGCGCCTAGTAAAGCCATAACTCGTAGAGAATATGCTCGTTGGTTAGTGGCGGCTAATAATGCTATGTATGCTAACAATCCAGCGAAACAGGTTCGCTCAGTATCGGAAAGCGCTCAACCTGCTTTTAGTGATGTGTCTGCCAAAGACTCTGATTTTCCTGTGATTCAAGGATTAGCGGAAGCCGGATTAATTCCTAGTTCCTTATCTGGGGATACTACAGCAGTTTTATTCCGTCCTGATGCACCCCTAACAAGGGAACAGTTGCTACTGTGGAAACTACCTTTGGATACTCGCCAAGCTTTACCATCAGCGAATTTAGAGGTGGTAAGGCAAACTTGGGGTTTTCAAGATGCAGGGAAAATTGATCCGAAAGCTTTAAGAGCTGTGGTAGCTGATTACCAAAATGGCGAACAATCAAATATCCGCCGTGTATTTGGCTATACAACCCTATTCCAACCGAAAAAACCTGTGACTCGTGCAGAGGCGGCGGCGGCTTTGTGGTACTTCGGCATTCAAGGTGAAGGAATATCGGCTGTTGATGCTTTAAAGCTAAAGCGTCCCCAAACTTGATACTTGATTGCCGATTCATGTCTTACTTAAGTAGGGTAGCTCACTTTATCATCCGGATTACAAACTGTACTGATATTTGGCATGAAAATCTAAAAATTTTTTGTAAAAAAAATGTAGGTAATATATAAAAATTCAGTGAATTTAGGCACTTACAGCATTTTTAGCTTATATTCTTGGAAGCAATAAAAATTTTAGATTGTCTCATTAAAAACACGTAAATGAGTTTGAAGATTTGAAGTTAAAGCTGGATTTTGCCAGACTTCAAACCCATGCCAGTAGATCCATTGAGACACTTGGCATTTTTTAATTAAGACGTACCAAATTATAACCAGAGTTGCACGATCATGAAAAAACGCTTTGTCGCAGCAGGCTTTATTATTTTCTCTTTTATGTTGCCGTTGAGAGCAACTGCTGCACAATTTAGTGGGATTTACGTATTTGGGGACAGTCTTTCAGATTCAGGTAATGTATACAACTCTACTATAGACCCCAATACAGGAATAGGATTTCCGCCACCGCCTTATGTTGACGGAAACTTTTCCAATGGGCCGATTTGGATAGATGAGCTTGCTAAAAAGCTGCAACTAGATAGTTCTCCTACTCTTGTTACTGATGTTGCCAAAGGTGCTGCGCCGAAAAACGGCATTAACTTTGCCTTTGGTGGAGCTACTAGTATAGATAAAAACACTATTTCGCCTTTATTACCTGGCTTTCAAAAGCAGATTGCAGCATTTACAGCACCACTTTTGCAAACTAAAAATGCTGACTCAAACGCACTTTATGTATTGTGGACTGGTGCGAATGATTATTTACCTACGAATGCTGATCCCAATTATTTCAAACCTTTTACCGATCCAACAACGACAATTAATAGTTTAAAAATAGCGATCGCATCTCTAGCTGATGTTGGTGCTAAAAATATTCTGGTAGTTAACTTACCCGACTTAGGCCAGCTACCTCGCGCTCAAAATTTAGATCCGACTTTCCCTGTGGCTAATGGTACTTCCCAAGCTCTTACAGATTTGACTAAAGAGCATAACTCAGAGTTATCAGATGCGATCGCTGATTTAAACAAAGTCCTCAATCCTGATGTAAAACTCATCAGTCTGGATGCTAATTCTGTATTTACAGATATTATGAACGATACAAAAAATATGCAGGGGGTCAAATATGGTTTCAAAGAAGTGGCAAAACCTTGCCTAGTTGATCCCTCCTGTGCAGCTGACACAAGCATCCAAAATCAATATTTCTTTTGGGATGGGCTTCATCCCACAACTGCTGCTCATAAAATCTTAGGTGATTACGCCTTTCAGCAAATTGAAAAATCTATGCAGCCAGTCCCCGAACCCTCTACAGCATTGGGGACTGTGGCTATCGGTGCTTTTGGTGCAGCAGCATTACTCAAGCGCAAACGCAAACAATCACTGCTTAAGACAGCAAGTCTGGTTCCTGCTGGACAATCAATTCATACAAAGGTTGAAAGCTAAACCAGCCTAAGTCATGTCCGCCCACTTGCTGATGTGCCAAGCTAGCTGATTCTGGCCTAATTAGTTGAGGTTTACCAGCCGCCTCAGCGAGTAACTGGGCTTGACAAGAACGCTCCATTGTGATAAACCACCAAGCAGTTTCATCAACTGAGTGACCAACTGTCAATAAGCCATGATTCTTCAGAATTATGGCTTTATTGTTGCCTAAAGTTTCGGCAATTCGCTTACCTTCAGCAACTTCGAGAACTACCCCTGTATAGTCATCAAATAGACTATGGTCTTGGTAGAAAGCACAAGCATCTTGAGTTAAGGGGTCAAGCAGGCGACCAAGGCTAGACCAACTTTTACCATAAACCGAATGGGCATGAGCTGCAGCTACTACATCAGGACGGGCTGCATGGATTTGGGAATGAATTGCAAAAGCTGCACCATTGATGGGGCGATCGCCTTCGACAATTTCGCCTTTCTGGTTTACTAAAATTAGGTCGCTCACGCGCATTAAACCGAAGTGTTTTCCTAAGGGATTAACCCAGAATTGCTCGGGATTTTCTGGATCGCGGACAGTGATATGACCTGCAATACCTTCATCAAATCCAAAGCGGGCGAACAGTCGGAATGCGGCTGCTAGGCGTTGCTTGCGGTGTAGACGTTCTTCTTTCAACGAAGCAAAGGTGGGTTGCTGAAAAAAGTTTGGCTTGGCCCTGGATATTGCTTGCATTTTGACCTTTGGATATATGATTGTCCGTAAAAATCTTTATACTTAATTGTTAGCTTAAAATTTTAGCTCTATGTGGGATTACGAGCATTTATTCAAAATAATTGCAGAATTGGTGATGCATCATTCTCCCAGTGGTGTAGAGGCGGAAATTAACCAATTTTTACTGCAAGAATTTGCCAAACTGGGTGTAGAAGTATGGAGCGATCGCGCTGATAATGTCATTGCCAAAATTCCTGGTAAAAATCCTGACAGAGCAATTGCGATTACTGCTCATAAAGACGAAATTGGTGCGATTGTCAAAACTATTGGCGATCACGGACGTGTAGAAGTCCGCAAACTCGGTGGTTCTTACCCGTGGATTTACGGTGAAGGTGTTGTAGATTTATTAGGCGATGCCGAAACTATTAGCGGTATTCTCAGCTTTGGTTCTCGTCATGTTTCCCATGAATCACCCCAAAAAGTCCAGCAGGAAGATACTAGCATTAAGTGGGAAAATGCTTGGATTGAAACCAAATGTACCACTGCTGAGTTAGAAGCAGCTGGGATTCGTCCTGGTACGAGAATGGTAGTTGGTAAACATCGCAAGCATCCCATTAGATTAAAGGATCACATTGCCAGCTACACTCTAGATAACAAAGCTTCTGTGGCCATTCTGCTAGCACTAGCGCAACAACTCAAACAACCAGCAGTCGATGTTTATTTAGTCGCCTCAGCCAAAGAAGAAGTAGGTGCGATCGGGGCGCTATTTTTCACCCAAAATCAGGTATTGGATGCGTTGATTGCTTTGGAAATTTGTCCTTTATCCAGCGAATATCCGATTGAGGATGGTAAAAGCCCGGTGATTCTCTCTCAAGATGCCTATGGCATATATGATGAGGCATTGAATGGGCAACTATGCCATTGTGCCAAACAGATAGAGATTCCAGTGCAACTCACAATTCTCAGTCAGTTTGGTAGTGATGCTTCGATTGCCATGAAATTTGGCCATGTAGGGCGTGCTGCTTGCTTGGCATTTCCGACACAAAACACTCATGGCTATGAAATTGCTCATTTAGGCGCGATCGCTAACTGCATATCTTTACTGCAAAACTTTTGTGAAAATTATCCTGCTTGACTATATGGGCGTGAGTGAGTGCGATCGCATAAATTCCACCAATTATGCAATACTCCCAAAGCAACAATTTTTCCCTTTAAAGCAAATACCTGATTTTTTATGATTTTTTACCCTAGGAAGACAGGATAGTTGGACGGTATAAATTTATAGTGAGTACGTCAGTTTCCAGTAGGGTTAACGCATTTTCTTGCCAAACTTGTTTCCATTAAGGATTAGGTTTACTCAATGTCAATATTGGGTGGAATTATAATCCTGATGTATACAACCTCTAGAGTTGAGATTCGTTAGCCCTGCTGTTTTTGTTTGATTAAAATAAAATTTTTTTTTCATTACTTGGCTAGATTTTTATTGTCAATTTAATTAAAAATTAATAAATAGGATAAAACATATTGGTTAACCAAAATGATTTTCTCTATGCTCGTAGTCGCTACTATGGGCAGACTAAGCCTGAAAATGTAGCTTTTAATGCTAATTTACAAGAATTTAGCCAGCGCATTAGCTATATCTCTAATTTAGTCACAAGTGGAAAAATACCTCCCCATGAAGCTTACCAACATATCAAAGCTCTTTGGCAGGTACTAAAGCGGAGTAAAAACAATTGAAAATAGGCAAATAAATTCCACAGACAGAGAGTTTTTCTGAAGACTTATAGATGGAATTTGAGAGTTTTTGAAACATAAATTCAGATTTTGTTGATGTTTATCCTTCTATAGGGTAAACATCAAGTCTCACATAAAAATTTAAGCAAAGTTTTTACCCTAATTGGCTACAAGGTTCATTTATGTCACACTTTACTTAATGAAAGCCGATGACGGGATTTGAACCCGTGGCCTGCTGATTACGAATCAGCTGCTCTACCACTGAGCCACATCGGCGTACACAATCCAAGATTGTAGCATAATTTTGACTCATGGTAGAACCAAATCCTCAAAGTCGCCTTAGCCCTGAACAATACGCCCGTCTCAAAGCTGAAATGGCAGCGCCTTACCGAGGCTTGCGAAAATTTATCTATATCGCTTGTGGCGCTTCTGGGATGATTGGCGTTTTCGTATTTTTTTTTAGACTGCTTGCTGGGCGGGATGTGGATAGCAGTTTGCCTAGCCTATTACTGCAAGTAGGAATTGTTGCGTTAATGGTATTTCTCTGGCGTTGGGAACAGCAAAAGCAAAAACGCTCTTAAATTGATTAGATGTTCCTAAGTTTTACGACTTACGCAAAAGTCACGGAATTAAGTCATTACGAGCGTAGCGACGTAATCGCCTGAAATGATGGGATTGCTTCCCTACACTAAGTTCCGGTCGCAATGACAAATTTTACTTGCGTAAGTCCTGAATTTTTGAGATTAGCTTCAAAAAAAATCACAATTTTACTCACAGAACCTCGTCCTCAAGTAATGCTACTTCTTTATATCTCTCTATCATATTTAAGTTAATTAACGATAGTTGAATTTTTGAAATATACAGTCAGAAAAAATAAAAAAAATCTTAGGAAATCGAAAAATACAAAATTTTCTGAGAAACTAAAAATTGTTGAAACGAGGTCAGCCAATATAAAGACCTTGAATATAAATAAGCGAAGTTAAATGAGGGTCAGCTAAATTTTTAGACCCTAAATTTCAGGAAAAACACAAAATTAAAAGCGCTAAGACTGACAAATTGTTAGCTTGGCGCTTTTAATTTTACGAATTCATAATTATGAGGAAATAAGCTCGTAGTCAGGAATAATATCCTAGATTTTGAGGCAAATTTTGTGCTAACTACGAACTTATCAAAATTACATTCATGAAACAGGCTACTAGCATTTAATCACGTCAATTATGACGCTAGAATAAATTCGGAGTCATGACGAAATTTTTGTATCTTTAAGCACTCTCATCAATAACTACAAAGCTAGCAAAATTTTTGCGATCGCCCACTAACATTCATCTATGGAACCTTGACCAAATAAGAAGAGGGGATCGCTGGGGCACGTCCAGCATTAACTAGTGCTTGGTACACAAAAGCAGCAACTTCTGCCCTAGTAGCGTCACGATTAGGATTAAGTTGCTTGACTGTGGGATAGTTGATCACTATTTGCCGTGCAGTAGCAGCAGCAACTTGATTCAGCGCATAATTGGGAATCTGAGCCGCATCACTATAAAAAGTCAGGATATTTTGATTATCCGCAGTTAACCCAAGACCACTAGCTAAAGCAACTAAAGCTTGCACTCGGGGAATTTGCTGCTGTGGTTTAAATGTACCATCAGGATATCCAGAGACAAATTGGCTTTGGTAAGCAGATTGGATAGCAGCATAAGCCCAAAAATTACTTGGGACATCCTTAAAACTAATCGCTGGGCGTTTAGATGCTGGTGCCAAAGCTTTGGTGACAATAGTAGCGAATTGAGCGCGTGTTACCGGATCGTTGGGTTTAAAGGTGCCATCAGGAAAGCCAGCAATAATTTGTTGCGAGGCTAGAGCTTCTATATAGGCCTTTGCCCAGTAACCTGTTGGTACATCATTAAAGGCAGTAGCACCGCCAACGTTTGCTGCTACAAAATTTACAGAACCAAAGATGCGCTTTTGATCGATATCATTGCCAATAGCGACAATCTGATTTTTGGTGGCATTATTTACGTCATAACGGGTGTTATTGCGGATGAGATTACCACCAGGACTTTCATTTGTACCCAAGTCTGGTGCAGCATTAACAGTTGCTACAACACCATCCCGCTTATTGTTCTGAATGAAATTCTTACGTAGTATAGGTTTACCCGTTTCTGAAATAAAAAGACCGTCTTGGTTTTCGATAATTTGGTTTTCTGTAATTAAAGGTGTGGAAGTTCCACCAATTGCCAAACCAAAACCAGTATTCTGAAACAAGTTATTCCGAATTTCGCCTTGGGCAGTTTTAGCTACAGAAACCCCATTACCTGAGTTCTGCACGAAAACATTGCTTTCGATTTTGGGATTTCCTGTCCCCGTGACAAAAACTCCCTCTCTAAGACTTTCAGTAAAAGTATTATTTGTGATCAGGGGATTAGTGGATTCCACCCATACACCTGTACCCCGTTGATTGGGGTTGGTCACAGTGACACCTGCGATCGTGGTGCTATTATCGGCCAGAATTGTAATATCCTGTCTGGCAAATGTTTTACTGGTGTAGTAACCTCCACCTTTAATTAATATTCCCTGACCTTTGGTGGCTTCATCACCCCGTATAGTTACTCCTGGTTTAAGGATGAGTGGAAAAGTTTCTCCACTTTGTTGATTATAAGTACCAGGCGCTAATTGAATGACTGTCCCAGCTTGGGCTTTAGTCAGGGCAAAAGTAATAGTTTTTAAAGCAGCCGCTTGTGTTGTACCTGCAGCAGTATCTGAACCAGTTGCTGAGTTTACATAAATTACAGTTGCAGCTGCTGGAGTTTGTGCTGTCAGAGTAGGAGCAATACCAGCTTGCCGAATGGAATCAGCATTTACTACGCCAGGTAATATTGTTAAACCACTGGAAACTACTAAAACAGTACTAATTCCGGCTCTTAATGGTAGATTAGATCTGAGAAGAATGCCAAAAATAGGGCGAAAACCTTTCGCTGGAATAATGTGAAAACCCCGATATTTCATTTTTGATGTCTGTGAAGTGCTGAATGAAGTTACCTTAAACAATAAGGTGGTAGGTGACAGCTATTAAGCTGCCAAACCCATGCAAAACTATACCGGATCGTCAGCAATTGATCAGCTAAATTTCACAGATAAATTACAGAACTTATATTATTTATCACTAAAAATTTTTGTAAAGCCACTTTCGAGAACTGATATCACTCGATGGCGGGTATCAATACATATTCAGCGCCGGATGCGCCAATAGATTTTGCAGAAATATCATTTCCACCACAGCCAGCTTTTGGGAAATCAACAGACATGCGGTATCACTTTCTGAGTTTAGTGCAGATTTTGCTGTTGACAGTTGCTACTCCTGCCTGGGCAGCAGAACAAGTAGTGTTGAACTACAAAGTTTTTCGGGAATCACTTTCAGTAGAGGAAATTTCGAGATTTGCCCAAACAGGCGAACTTTCTAGTTCCCTCAACATAAATTTTGCTTTGGCGCGGCAAAACCCCAAAGCAGTACGTCAGTATTTAACGCAACCAGTGAAAGTAAACCCAGTGTTTTTAGATAGGGTTTTAAATACGCCCATTGGTAACGTGATTTTGGATCAAATTAGTCAAGTAATTCATACACCGTCCCAAAAGGCAGACAGGCAAGCTTTACGTGCTGCTTTAGTGCTTTCTGCTAGGCAAGATAGCCAGATAACGCTAATCGAAATTTTAAAAAATTATCCTACATCAGAAGTGGAAGTTGACGGGGATCGGTTGGAAACTGCCTACCGCCAACTCCGGCGCTTGCAGACGAACATAGAAAATCTGATGGGCGTTTAGTAAGCCAGTGTTTCTAAAGTTTCCCGCAAATAGCGTTGTACTTGTTGTTCCAGACGTACTCCATCTAATTGCAAATCGTGCTCTAGTTGCCAGCGTTGGAAACCAGAACTAGCGGCGATCGCGGATTTGAGGCTGTGCCAAATTTCACTATCATCAGTAAATTGGCGATCGCTAGAAGTTGGAATTTGAGCCATAGTTTCTCATTCCTCGGTTTTAACTTCAAAATGTACCGCAGGTTTCACTTTTTGCAATCCGACTTTCACAGGAGAAAATAGATGATTTTTTCCTAATCTTCATCGGTGTTTTGCTCTAGGTTCTGCTGGGTGTTTGTATTCATACCTAACACGGATTTAAATAACCGGGGCAATATTTGATTCACCCGCACCCCTACAATTGTGTAATCCTGCTGAATCTTATCTAAAGGTAATGGTTCTATGGCTGCAAATTCTGTGTCATTAGTCACCAAAATTCTGGCTACACTCACGGGAATTTGCAAAAACAGATTGCTGGCAAAAAAAGCTAAAGCAGCTAGCAGCAATCCGACGCTGCGCCATTGGGGTAGAAAACTGGCAATGTTGGCTACCAGTGGCGCAGCTTGGTACATTTGCCACAGCACCCCTACTAATAATATTGCTGCTAAAACGGACAGCACGCGATTTAAATTAGTATTAATTAAACAAAGAATTTTGCGTTGCTGCTCAGTCAGATTCTCTGGTTTGAGAGCAACGCCCAAAATCGCAAATATGTAAAATGGGCGACGAAATTGCATCCACAGTAGTGGTAATACACCAATCGCCGCCACTAAACATAGCTCCATCCAGACAGGCAAGACTGGCTCGCCTACGGATAGAAACACTAGGCACAAAAACAAAAAAATTGGCAGCGTCGCCAAACCAGCGACATGAAGCCACAAGATAGGTTCAGAGCGAAATGAGGCCATAGTTACATTTCTCGATTCTGAGTGGTAGGTGCTGAGTTGTAAGTTGCGAGTATTGAGAATGAGAACTCAAAACTCAGAGCTTTTACTTAGAACTCAGCACTAGTAGACTCAGCACTACTTTGTCATTGTCAGGGTGCGACGCTTAGTTACCATTTGATAAGCTTCGATGATGTCACCTTCAGCCCAATCGTGGAATTTATCTATGCCAATACCGCATTCATAACCGGCATTGACTTCGCGCGCATCTTCTTTCATCCGTTTTAGGGAGTCCAGAACGCCTTCGTAAATTACCTTATTGCCACGACGTACCCGCACTTTGCAGTTACGGACTAGTTTGCCAGATTGTACATAACAACCAGCAACCGCACCGCGACCAACTGGGAAGACAGCACGGACTTCGGTTTGACCCAGGGGTTCTTCCACCAATTCTGGTTCCAACAGACCTTCCAAGGCTCCTTGAATATCTTCGAGGAGTTTGTAGATGATGTTGTATTCCCGCACATCTACACCAGCTTCATCAGCAGCTTGTCTGGCTCCACTAGCGTAGGTGGTGTTGAAGCCAATAATGACGGCGTTACTAGCAGCAGCTAAGTCGATATCTGTTTCGGTGATTTCGCCAGCAGTTGCTAACAGCATCCGGATTTGAACTTCGTTTTGCGGGATTTGTCTGAGCGATCCCACAATCGCTTCCACGGAACCTTGTACGTCTGCTTTCAGGATCAAGTTGAGTTCTTTCAACTCGCCTTCTTGTGCTTGAGCTGACAGGGTTGTGAGGGTAACGCGTCCCTGTAAGAGTCGGGATTGACGTTGTTTGTCGGCGCGATCGCTGGCTAGGGCGCGTGCTTCTTTTTCGTTCTCGAAAGCCTCGAAGTCATCACCTGCGGCTGGTACATCGCTCAACCCTAAGACTTCGACAGCAAAGGAAGGGCTAGCAATGTCTACTCTTCTACCTCTGTCATCGACCATTGCCCGCACTTTACCAAATGCGGAGCCAGCGACTAACATATCGCCGACATGCAGGGTGCCATTTTGAATCAGCAAGGTAGCAACTGCGCCCTTGGCTTTATCCAAATGTGCTTCAATGACAGTTCCTTTCGCAGCTCGGTCTGGGTTAGCAGATAGTTCGGCAACTTCTGCAACTAGCAGAATCATCTCCAGAAGTGTATCGAGGTTCTCTCCCTTGATCGCACTCACGGGAACCATAATTGTTTCACCACCCCAGTCTTCTGCTGTCAGACCGTAGTTGGTAAGTTCTTGTTTTACCCGCTCTGGTTGTGCGCCTTCTTTGTCAATCTTGTTAATGGCTACAACAATGGGCACTCCCGCAGCCTGAGCGTGGCTGATGGCTTCAATGGTTTGCGGACGTACACCATCGTCAGCAGCTACTACCAAAACGGCAATATCTGTGACTCTTGCTCCTCTGGCCCGCATAGCGGTGAATGCTTCGTGACCAGGGGTATCGAGGAAGACGATTTGCTGTGGCTTACCTTCATGTTCGATATCCACATGGTATGCGCCAATATGCTGAGTGATCCCCCCAGCTTCGCCAGCGGCCACTTTGGTTTTGCGGATCGAGTCCAGCAAGGTGGTTTTCCCGTGGTCTACGTGACCCATAATGGTCACCACTGGTGGACGGCGATGGAGATTTTCCATGTCTGCCAGATCCAGCATTTCTGTGACTTTGCGGGCTTCTGCTTCTGGTTCGGCGGTTTCAACTGCTACTTCTAAATCGTTACAAATTAAGGTAATAGTTGGCACATCCAGATTTTGGGTGATGCTCACTGCCATACCTTTGAGGAACAGGATTTTCACAATCTCTGTATCCGCGATCGCTAAAGCGTCAGCCAGTTCCTGCACTGTCATTGGCCCAGTTACCACCAATTTTTCTGGACGTTCCCGCTTAGTCTCTACTTCTTGACGACGATTTTGGTCGCGATTGGTAGCAGCAGACTTTTTCCCTCTAGTGGTAGGGCTAGCAACAGCTATTGCAGGTTGTTGTGTTGGTCGCGTAGCTTTTGGTTTGGGAGGACGAGCGATGGAAAGGCTGACCTGGATTGTAGCTGGAATTTCCAGACCTTCTTCATCCAGTAAATCGTCTTCCTCAAAATCATCATCTAAAAGTGGCTTGACTCGCTTACCTTTAACACCAGCCTTGCCAGACTTTTCTTTGATTTCATCAATTATTTCTTCTTCTTGCCACTTTTTACCACCTTTGGATGGACGAGGTGGTGTGGGACGTTTCAAATCAAGGATATCAGCAGGAATCGCTTCATCCAGTGTTGTTGTTGCTGCTGCTTTCCCTGCTCCGCCTTGCATGGGTCTGGGTGGCGTAGCAATAGGCATTGCTGCTACAGATTCGCTGGGACGAACTGGTCTGCTGGGTCTTTGAGAATCGGCGAATGGTGCTCCACCAGGAGCACGATTTCCTCTTTGTTCCGGTTTAACTGGGCCGGGTGTAGCACGAGCCTGTTTTTGTGGTGTAGGCTGTGCTGTTGGATCTGTGCCTGGTTTGGCCGCCCTGGGCTTAATTTGCTCGCGTTCTTCTTCGCCGCGTTTGGGGCGTTCGCGTTTGAGAATTGGTTTGTCTGCCTGACTCAGAGGCTCGGTCTCTGGTGCTTCAGATACTGGTCTGGCTGGTGGCGCAACTAGTTGAGGTTTTTGCGGTTTCTCTGGCCTCGGTTTAGCTGAAACTGGTTTTTCTGGCTTTTCCCCAACTATTTTTTCTTTCGGTTGGGCATTAGGCGTTGTATCCGCATTTTTAACAGCTGGTTGCTGTGGGGTCTCAGATTGATTCCGGGGTACGGGTCGAGTTGGTGCCGTCGGCTGCATGGGTGAGACTGGTGTAGCGAAGGGCTTTGGAGGTGAAGGAGGATTAGCTTCAGACAAAGCAGATGGGGTATTAGTAGTAACTGATGCCTCTGGGGCGTTAGAGTTAGGATTTCTCAATATTTTGGGTTTACGAATTTCCAAAATTTGTTGTTTGTGAGGTGGTGGTGCAGGTCGATTGCGAGAGCCAGCTTGTGGCCCATTTGCTTGATGTGTGTTGAGGCCTGTGTCTTTTTTAGGCGTTCCATTCGTTGCTGCGAATTTTTCTGCAGCGGAACGGATGCGTTCTGCCTCCGAATCTGAAATTGTACTGCTATGGCTTTTGACCGCGATATTGAGCTGGTCGCATATTGCTAATAGCTCTTTGTTATCCAAATTTAATTCCTTTGATAATTCATAGATTCTAACTTTGCCGTTGTTCATCCACTCTTCCCCTTTAATTTACAGTTTTAGCGGATGGTTGCCTGGTTTGTGACATCTCCATCCTTTGACTACTGTTTTTTGGTTGCCGTTTAGATTTTGTCGGTGCCTCCAATCAGGAAAGAGAGATGTCTCGGTTCATTGCTGGCATCCCCACCAGTAATCATGATGTCTGGGCACCCATAAAAGCTTTTTAAATAAAAAATCTTTATAGGTGCTCTGGATGCCGAACTGCGCTTGAGCGCTACCAGGTTGCCATTTTGTAGTTTTTTGTTTTGCTGATTCTGAGTCTTCCACAACACAATCGAGTAAAACTTGTTGGGAGTATTACTTCGTCTCTCTTAATTGTAAAAGAGGCGTTTGTCAACTACACCCATTTACTATTTTGACACTAACCCCAGCAATCAACAGAGACTGTGTTACTAGCGCTAGTTCGGCTTCTGGCACAATTACTCTAGGGATTACCGTCACAAATTTCTTAAATTAAAATTTGATTTTGGGTATTGCTATTGGCTAGACGCTGCCACAATGTTTGATACAGTGTTTCTGGCACTGTTGCATGTAGCGATCGCCCTAGTCGATTTTTTTTCTGAGCGGCTTGCAAGCAGCTCGTCTGTGGACAGATGTAAGCAGAACGCCCCATGCCCTCATCTAATTGTACCTTTCCCGATGGAAAGACGCGGACAATCCGCCAAAACTCTTCTTTTAAGCCTACTTGGCGGCAACTCACACAACGCCGATAATTCGGTTTCATGAATTTTTTGCTACCTCACCTCAGCAGTTTGGTTGAGCATAGATGCTTTAATCTTCTATTTTTGCTTATCCTAACCCTGAAATACGAAGCAATTATTAATACATCTTATCAAAGTGTTGTTACTTAAATAACTGGATGTTAATAAACTACTCGTCATCGTTATGGTCAAAAGAGTCATCATCTAATTCTAAGTCTTCTTGATTGCTATCTTCTAGTTCTGGTAGATCGGATTCATCCTCATCTTCATATTCATATTCATCTTCTTCCTCTTGCTCTGCTTGGTATTTAGCACGAGCAGCAGCAAATTTAGCATCTTCTGCAGCTTGATCATATTTAGCTTTATCTTTAATATCAATTTTCCATCCTGTCAAACGGGCTGCTAAACGGACATTTTGTCCTTCTTTACCAATAGCCAAACTCAGCTGATCTTCCGCCACTAGCACATGAGTTTGCCGCGTTTCTGGATCCATGAGGCGGACTTCATCTACTCGTGCGGGGCTAAGAGCATTAGCAATGTATGTTGCGGGGTCTGGAGACCAGCGAATCACGTCAATTTTTTCACCACGTAATTCATTCACTACCACTTGAATCCGCGATCCCCGTGCGCCAATACAAGCGCCAACTGGGTCTACATCACGGTCGAGAGTATCTACGGCAATTTTAGTCCGGGGGCCGACATAACGAGAAGGAGGATTGGCTTCTCGTGCTACCGCGACAATTCGCACCACTTCATCTTCTATTTCTGGTACTTCATTGGCGAATAAATATACTACTAAGCCTGCATCAGCGCGAGAAACTAATAATTGCGGGCCACGTTGCTGACCTTGAGAAACCTTTTTGAGATATACCTTAAAGGTGGCATTAGCTCGATAGTTATCATTAGGTAGCTGTTCTCGTTTTGGTAATTCCGCCTCTACTTCTGGTTGACCAAAACCACTACTAACAGCCAAAATTACTGATTGTCGCTCAAACCGCAAAACTCTTGCTTGCAGCACCGTACTTTCTAAGTCTTGAAACTCTTCTTGTACCATCTGGCGCTGTTGATCCCGCAGTTTTTGAGCGAGTACTTGCTTAGTTTGCATCGCCGCCATCCTGCCAAATTCCCCTTGGTCTGGGGTAACATCAAGGACTACAGAATCTCCCAACTGAGCTTCAGGCGCTACTTGTTGTACTTCATCTAGAGAGATTTGGTGGTCAGAGTTACTAACTTCTTCGACAATTGTTTTAGTTGAAAGTACCCGGAAACCTTCTTCTTCAATATCGAGTTCTACTTCAAAATTCTCAAAATAATCTTCATCAAATTGTTTGCGCTCCAAATTTTGGGCACGACGATAGCGTTCATAACCTTTGAGCAGAGCTTCTCTAATTGCTGATTGCACAGCCAACCGAGGTAAATTACGCTCACGACTTATACTTTCAATTAAATCTTTTAATCCAGGTAAAGTAACCATTGACATAAGTAATCTCCTTTAAAAATCAAGGATGGAAAAGGCTAGGGACTAGGACTAAGGGCTAGAAATTCAGGACTAGGTAGTGAAAACAACACATTAGAGATTAAGGATTAGAGAAAAGTTTTACTCTAGTCCCTAGCCTCTAGCTCCTAGCCTCTAGCCTCTAGCCCCTAGCCTCTAGCCTCTAGCCTTTAACCTCTAGGTTATCGGCGCTCATCCAGCTGCACCTTAGTAATTAAGGCACGGGGAACTTCGACTACACGACCTTTTTGGTTTAAAAAAATCGTTTGCTCATCCCGGCGAATCAACTGACCTGTCCACTCTTGCTGTCCTTCGTAGGGTGGAGAAGTGGAAACGATGATAGGAAATCCTTTAAAAGAAATAAACTCCCTGTCTGTCACCAGTTGTCGCGATATACCGGGACTAGATATTTCCAAGACATAAGCATCTGGAATAATCTCCGCCGCATCTAAAGAAGCTTCTAAAGCTCGACTCATCCGCTCGCAATCATCTAAACCAGTATCCTGCTGAGGATTGCGAATGTCTACCCGCAACACTGGTGGACGTTGGTTAGTGTGAAAAACCACACTAACAACTTCCAATCCCAGTTCTTCTGCCACTGGTGTTGCCAAATCAATAATTTGTGGGACTAAAGGATGAGCCATGCGAAAATCCAATAAAAAAAGTGGGCATCGACCCACTTCCTGCGATAGGGATATCTTCCAAGAAGTCTTGTTACGAACCAAATATGGTTCGACCTAATCTGAGTTTAGCGCATTTCTTTTGGAGGGAGTAGGAAGAAATTATTATATGGGGATAGGGCATGGGGCATGGGTAATGGGTAATGGGTAATGGGTAATTGGCATTTATTATTTCCCCCACCCTTCGGGAAGCCGCAAAGCGTCTACATCTTCCTCATCTTCCTCATCTTCCCCAATCCCCAGTCCCCAGTCCCCAGTCCCCAATCCCTCATCTCCCTGACTTTTCCCGGGCTGTTATTGCACTACTACCTGTGATTGGTTGGAATGGTACTTGTGTGCGTAACTGCCTGGTTTGTTGGAGAATTTGGTCTATATCTTCTTGAGATAAGCGCTGAACGTAATTCAGTTTGACTTCCTCTAAAAAGTCAGATAGTAAACTCTGAATTTCGGAAAGTACTTGTTTGTTTTGGACTTCTGTACCTAGGGCTTGGCTGAAGCTTTGGACTAATTGACTGGTGAGTTTTGCCCCAACGGGATCTTCTACAGCACTCACTAATACGTTATATAGACTAGTTGTGATTTGGGTTACTAACTGCTCACTAATTTGAGTTTGGGCTTGTCCTACACCTGGAAGAGTTTGCAAGTTGCGATACAGAGGTACTTGCTGTAAGGCAGTGTTGATATTGTGACGCAAAATGGCGTTAATTTCTGGTTGAATTTTGGGCAATACTTGGTAAACAACGGTTTGTACTAATAAACCTGCGATCGCTTCTACTTCATTGACATTATTTATATCTATGTAAGGACGTAGACTCTCTTGTTGCATCAGCCAGCGAGTAAATTCCCCACGTTGAATTGATCCCTGAATTTGATTAATGACTCTCACCACCACAATTTCGGTGATTTCTTCGGCAAAATTGGCGACAATTCCTTGGTTAATTTGCCGCCATACTGGACGTAAATTTACTAACCGCGCTTGATCGAGGCGGATGACAACGGGAATAACTCGCAACCATCGCAAAAACGGCAACAGTAATAATAAATCGTACCAACGCCATAACAGAGCATCTAACCAGCTAAAACCGGGATGACTGCGTCTGATATAAAAGCTACGTACTAATAACTCCAGCGCAAATAAACCGACAAATGGTAAATCAATTAACCAAAAATTATCTAGTAATTCGCCATCTTCACCTATGCGGCGATAGTAGTTACCAGCAATTAAAGGGCGAATCTTCTGTTTAAAAAAATTAATTTCTGGGTTCCAGCCCTTTTGCGATAAATATTGCTGGCTCCAAAAAGTTCTAAAAGCTTGCTTGGCTGATTCTTGACCGACGCGATCGCGCATTCGGTTTTTGATTTTTTCTAAGGTACCACTCTTACCAACTGCGGCAAAGGGGTTGGTGTCAACTATCTCCGTGCTGAGACGGCTAATTTCTTCTAGCTTGGTTTGGACTTGAGGTGACTGTAACCCTGTCTGGCTTACCTGTTCTTCTAATGCTGTGACTGCTTGCAGGTAGCTTTTCGTTTCTCGGTGGGGTTCAATACCTTTAATTGGGTCATAAATTTGGGTAATTTGCGGTAATTTTCTGTAGTAAAAATCTCGCCAAGGTACGTAACTCAAATTAAACAAAACTAAGCATAAATTTGCTGTGGCTGTAATTGCCATAACTTTTTCAAAGTAAAGTTGTGGCTTCTGGGAAGATTTGATATTAGCCATTTTTTTAGTGTTGAATTATACAGTAATTGGCTATAAGTTTTTAAATTATAAGTAGAATGGTGCAAATCAACCGCAGTATGTAACGAAAAGTCAAGTTACCTAAAACCCTCTTCTCTTCTGCCTTCTGTCCTTATGGTGCGCCACTGGCTTTATGCTGTGGAACTCGTCTACCGCAGTGGCTCACCTGCGTCTTGTCATAACGACAATTTTTAACATAGACCTACTTGTAATTTTTGAGCTTTCCTAGATGGCAGGAGTGGTAGTTAAAAATCTTTCCTGAGAATGATGAAAATTTATCATCAAAGATTAATTAACTTAACCAATAAAAGTATTTTTAATCAAAAATAATTAATAATTAAGAAAACAGATGTTCAAGAAACTTAAAATACACCTGTTAACCTAATCAGGACTTACGCAACTGGCACAGTGATCCTCTGGGATAAGAGTCAAGAGTCAAGGGTCAAGGGTCAAAAATTTAGGTTTTTTGGACTCTTGACATTTGACCCTGGACAAACCCAAACGAAAAAAATATGACACTTGCGTAAGTCCTACTAATATATTCTGCTGATTTAAACCAAAGGAGTTTTAATTTATGTGGTGTGGCTTTGGAAAATCAAGCGTTACCATTGTTACTGCTTGCCTAGTTACAGCAAGTGTAGTGTCTGCAAGCACTTCTTTTGCTGCGCGTCAGCGTAACTATACACCGCAGCAATTTCGTGCGGTGCTTCATGGTTTAGGCTATAAAATCACCGTCAATAATGCAGCCTTAACGGATAATGAAGCAAAACAAGCAATCAGTGAATTTCAAAAGGGCTACAAATTAGGCGTAGATGGGATAGCAGGCCCAAAAACTCAAGATTGGGCTGCACAGATAATACAAATTTTGCAAGCCAATTTAAATGCAGTAGTTAAACCCAAAACCCCCCTACCCCGGGATCAATTTTATGGGCCTCAGACAGAAGCTGCTGTTAAAGAAGCTCAGAAAAAATTTCAGCTACAAGAAACGGGAATTGCTGATTTAGCCTTCCGCCAAAAGCTGAATACAGAAGCTAAAAATGCTATTGGTAAACCAACAGCAAAACCGACAGCAAAACCAACAGCATCACCTACACCTACATCTACGCCTACATCGACACCTACATCTACGCCTACATCGACACCTACATCTACACCTACATCTACGCCTACATCGACACCTACATCTACGCCTACATCGACACCTACATCTACTCCGACACCAACTTCTACAGCAACACCTCAATAGATACTCTAGGCGTTACTTGAAGTATGAAGTGTAAAGTCTGAAGTCTGAAATTAACTGGCTCATACAATTATGGGAAAGACTGAAGATAGTTGCACTGTTTGGGTGCAACCAAATAATTCACTTTATTCTTTATTTTGTCTGAGTTGGTTCTTCTAAAGGTCTGCCTTTGGGTGTCGGTAACATTGGCCGACGGTCATCGTAAGGCATGGGAATATACTGAACTGTGGGTCTACCTCCTTGTGGTTGAGGATACAGATCCATGAGTTCATAAATAGAATGGGGCAATCCAACTGTAACGGGTAGCCCCATTTCTGTTGCTTCCTCTACGGTAATAGGATAGTCGTGAGTGACACGTCCCGTTGTTAAAGCTTCAATAATTGGTTCAATATTTTCTGGGCTGACTTTTTGTTTAGGAATACTGTCTTTGAGTAAAGTCCTCACAAAGCGCTGTACCTGTTGAATGGCTTTACCTGACAAGTCTGCCATGATTAATGTTTGGTCATCAATTTCGCTGATGGGTTTATCTTTCACCACCTTCAAGATACTTGCTGCGGGGAAATTACCTAATTGGGGATCGACTGGCCCTAAGACAGCATTTGCATCCATAACAATTTCATCAGCAGCCAGCGCCAGCATTGTGCCGCCACTCATGGCATAGTGGGGTACAAACACGGTAACTTTTGACGGGTGGCGAATTAATGCTCTAGCGATTTGTTCGGTAGCTAAAACTAAACCGCCGGGAGTATGCAAGATTAAATCGATGGGAACTTCTGGGGGAGTGAGGCGAATTGCGCGCAGTATTTGTTCTGAGTCTTCAATGGTGATGTAGCGTGATAAGGGTATGCCCAGTAAGCTGATAGACTCTTGACGGTGAATTAATAAAATCACCCGGCTGTTACGTCCTTGCTCAAATTCTTGTAAAGCGCGCAAACGACGATATTCTATTTGACGCTTTTGCCAGATGGGTTGTAGGGAAGAGAGGAGCAGGAAAATCCAGAATAAATCGCCAATTCCAAATGCCATAGGATTGATTGTCCCAAAATAACGGATGTCGTCATTTATTGTGACAATTTTCAGGCGATCGCAATTCTATCTGTAGGTCTATTAGCTTACCGACAATTACAATAATTCTCCTAAATCATCAATATTCATGCCTAATTGCTGCAAACTTTCTGCTAATAGTCGCCAACAGTATCATGAATTAAGAGGCTAATAGCCCAAGTAGGGGCGGGTTAAGCGCGATAGTCGTGAGTTATGGGAGTATATCTGTAAACAAGTGGTGTCAACTTAACGTGAAATCCGCTCTTGTGCAAGGTTTCGCCCTCACCCCCAGCCCATCTCCCGCAGGGAGAAGGGAGCAAGAGATTTAGTTCCCCTTCTCCTGCGGGAGAAGGGGTTAGGGGATGAGGGCGCGAGGTATTTGTACAACGCCCGCCCTATATCGCTTTTAGCTTAAGTTGACACCACTGATCTGTAAACCCGCCCCTACTGAAGCAGACTTTTCCCAGGCTGGTGATTCTGAGATATCACTGATGTAATGGTATAAAAATTTTTGTCTTAATTAGTGATAAACAACTATATTTGCCTAAATATCTTGGGGAATACTGAAATTTAGTCCTAATCAAGGGGTATGTAAAATGGCAGACACTCAAGTCAGCGCCAAGATTTCCGCAGCAGATAGAGAAGCGGTGATGGAAGCTATTAGTACGATTCGGCAAAAGTTACCGTTTTTGATTGATTTGTCTACTGAGGAACGTAAAGCTTTACCGAAGCTGGGGGATAAGAGCCGCGCGTTTGTCAGTAAGGCGTTGGAAATAGCTGCACAAAATCCTGATTTCTTACCGCGTTCTTTTGATGTGGATGAAATGCGGCGAGATATTGAATTATTTGAATCTTTGTATCCGATTTTGCTGTCATTGACGCAATTGCAAGAACTGGTGGATGATACTTCTGTGGCTGTTGGCAGTGAAGCTTATGCGGCGGGTTTGCTAGTATATAACTATGCCAAGGCTAGTGGTAAAGGCGCTGGTTTAGATTCAATGGTTGATGATTTAGGGCGAAGATTTGCCCGGAAAGCGAAAAAAGTGCAACCGCAAATGTCGCACTCTTATGAGATATAGCATTTATCGTTATTGGTGAGGGATAAGAACCCCACCCCCAACCCCCTCCCCGCAAGCGAGGCTACGGTGTACACACAAGTGGTAGCTGTAAGGGTTTCAGGCGTTATAGACCCCTTAAATTGTCATGACGAGCGCAGCGATAGCCCAGCGAAGTAATCACATAATCCCGTGGTTTTTGCGATTGCTACCCTACGGGAAGCCACTTCGTGTCTACGTCGTTCCTCCTCGCTGCTCCCAGGCTTCGGGAGCGATCGCACAACCTAAGCCTAGATGACCAAACCAAGTGCTAGGGGGAATTTTAAGACTTGTGTGTACACCGTAGCGCAAGCGAGGAGGGGGCTATGATATAACTCATGTGGTTAGGAAAGGCTATAACTCGGCGCTTTTAGATAAAAACATCAACTTTGAGCTTCTGAACTTGGGTGTTTCAGTTTTAAATGAAAAACTCCAAGTCAGAAGCTTAAATTTTGCGGTTGTCAGTGATAATGTTTTGGTTTGAAATGAGAACGTTTTTGTTTTAAGTGAGAATGTTCTAGTTTGAAACGAGAACGTTTTGGGTTGAAGTGAGAACGTTTTCGTTTCTAGTGAAAATTTTTGTGTTTAGAACTAAACAGTTGCTCTTTAAAGAAATTATCATGACAAAACAACCATATCGGTAGGGGCACGGCACCGATATTTTATCGTTATTACCGAAAGTCTGTGGATGCCGTGCCCCTACAAGCGGGATAATTTATTTGTTGATGTTCCCTAAAGAACCATAGCTAGGGTAAGTTAAGCTAACGCCTGATATTTTTGTAGAGCAATACAGTTTATGTCAGCAATAACCCAAAGATATCAAAGCTAATTGAGCGATTATTACACAGATATTGTATCAAGGAAAAGTCCTATAAATATCTTTACGATGTGCGACTCTTTGACAAATTAAAGTTTGTGTCTCTTTGTCAATACTAATACCTATTCTGTAATCACCGACACGAATTTTATATTTATCATCGTAGCCTTTCATTTTTTGCAAATAGCCTAAATCAAAGGGGTTTTCTGATTCTAGTTCTTGAAAGACGATTGGTTCAATGCGAGCTTGCACATCTTGTGGTAAATCTGCTAATTCTTTTAAGAACTTTTTAGTATATTCAACTTTCCACATTCTTTTGCTTTAATGATTGATAATATTTCCATGCTTCATCGTTAGCGAGACGTTCATCGTCTTCTGATTCCGCCATTAGCTTGATTAAGCCGTAATTTTCTAATATTTCTTCAATTTTTTCAAAGTCAGCAATAGGAATTTGTACAGCGATAGGTTGCTGATTTTCATCCATGACGTAATTTTTAGTAATTTCTAGCATTTTTCTGATATCTGATTGTTTGCAAGTCCTAAGATTAAATCATGTCATAGATAACATCATCTTCGCTGTAGCCTTTTAGTAATTGCTCGGCTGCAAGACGATACCAAGCGGCTTCTTCTTCTGTGGATTCATTGACGAGAATAATTACTTTTACCTGCTGGTTATTTGCTAATTGTTGTAAAACAGCATTAGGTAATTTTATTTTGCCTTCATCGGTGACATTAGCAGGGAATTCGTATGCTTTCATATTGTGTTTATTGTTCGCCAGTTCTAATAATATTTTGACGCTGTTATTGTACAACTAGCTGCGATCGCCAAATTTTGATATTTCCGCTATCATCTCCAGCATTAAGCCAACGCCCATTGGGGCTAAACGCAAAAAAATTGCTAGATTTAGCAAATTATTGGCTAATCTAGCAACTATAAATTATTTACAAAAAATCTAATCTTGCGGTTCAATTCCCGCCGCCCGTAATTGTGCTGCTAATCTTTCAGCACGTTGTCTTTCTTGTTCGGCGCGTTGTCTTTCTTGTTCGGCGCGTTGTCTTTCTTTTTCAGCTAATTCTGAACCCCAAAGTAGTAAATTTCCTTGTTCATCCCACCAGCGCAACCAATTTCCGGTACGATTTTCACGAGTACCTTGCCATACAGCAAGATAAAGATTCATTTGGGCTATCCAGTAACGCTGGTTTTCGTTAGGGTTTTGGACAACGTATCTGCCAGTATTATTATCTAAACTATAAAATTCTAAATCTCCGCTATCAGGTGCAAAAATGGCGTAGTTTGGAACTTTTAAGACGCATTCGTAAAAAAACCATTTACCTGGGGGGTAGGTGGGTTTGATGGAATATTCCCCACCTTCTGTATCAGAAAGAAATTCTATGACAATTAAGGGAATTTCTCCCTGTAGCTGTGGTGTGTAACTGCGAGTTACATCTTCTCGATTAACGCTAATTTTGGGAATATACGCCCAGTCTGGGGCTTTGACGACAATTTTGCCATTTAATGTGGCGCAGATACCGTAATTTGTTGGTGTGAGGGCGTTGGGTGGAAGTTTACCAGCAAGTTCTAAACTTTGTGTTAGTGCAGCAGCTAAGGCTGGTTGGTTGATGTTGTCCACTGGATCGTCTGGGAGTTTGTAATCGTCGGGTAGTTTTTCCCAAGTGATTTGATAGTTCTGGGTGAGGGTTGTCATAGTGGGGTTTGCTTTTGGTGTGATGTCAAGGTTGGAAAGAACCTCACCCCCCTACCCCCCTCTCCGCAAGCAGAGAGGGGGGAGGAATTTTCCAAACTTTCCTATCGTCGAAGGATTGTTTGTGAGTAATTTAGCCCCTCCTCGCTTGCGGAGAGAAGTCCGAGCGGAGGCTTCCTCCGATCGGAACTTCGGGGGAGGGGTTGGGGTGGGGTTACTCTTCTTCATCGGGTTCCAAATCTTCTTCTGTGAGTTCTTGATGGGGGATAGCGGCGATAATTGCATCTATTACTTTGGAAACTGGTAAAATCTCGATATTAAGGTCAGGGAATTTTTGCCCTTTGGGGACGATCGCTCTTTTAAATCCCAACTTCGCAGCTTCTTTTAACCGCAGTTCCATCTGGGAAACCGATCGCACTTGTCCCCCTAACCCGACTTCACCAATTAAGACTGTACCTGGATCGACGATGCGATCGCGGAAACTTGCAACAATGGCGATCGCAATTCCTAAATCTACTGCTGGTTCTTCAACATTCAATCCCCCCGCCGAAGCAACATAAGAATCTAGCTTCGACATGGGAATTCCTACCCGTTTTTCTAACACCGCTAATATTTGCACTAAGCGGTTATAGTCTATCCCCGTGGCGGCGCGCCGGGGGGAGGGGTAACTAGTAGGGCTGACTAAAGCTTGCAATTCCACAACGATGGGGCGAGTTCCTTCGCAAGCCACAACGATAGCAGTACCTGGTGCTGGATCGTCACGATTACCTAAAAATAGCTCTGAGGGGTTAGGAACTTCACGCAATCCATGAGATACCATCTCAAAAATACCGATTTCGTGAGTTGCACCGAAGCGGTTTTTTACTGTTCGTAATAACCGATGGGATGCAAAGCGATCGCCTTCAAAATACAATACGGTATCTACTAAGTGTTCTAAAACTTTCGGCCCTGCGATCGCACCTTCTTTGGTCACGTGTCCCACAATTAACATTGTCACGTCTTCGTGCTTTGCCACTTTCATCAGTGCGGCTGTACATTCCCGCACCTGGGCTACGGAACCAGGTGCAGATGTCAGTGCTGGAAAGAACACTGTTTGAATACTATCAATTACTGCCACATTTGGTTTAAGAGAGTCTATTTCCCGGAGAATTTCTTCTAAATCGGTTTCTGGCAATATATATAAATCTGCGCCTATATTGTCAGGGTTTATACTGTTGCTGTCTATGGCAACAGGTATGACTTCACTTTGAGGATCTATGGGAACAGGTGTTACTGCCTCTACAACTGTATTTTCATCTCCTACTACATTCACACCTTTTGCTACACCCAAGCGTGAAGCCCTTAATTTTACCTGTTGACCTGATTCTTCACCTGTGACATAGAGAATGCGGTATCTCTGCGCTAATTGATTAGAGACTTGAAGCAGTAAAGTTGATTTACCAATTCCTGGATCACCACCAATCAACACCATCGAACCAGGAACAACACCACCGCCCAAAACCCGATCTAATTCTCCATAGCCAGATTCCCAGCGAGCAATTTGGCGATCGCTAATTTGATCGAATGTTAAGGAAGAGCGCGGTTTTGCTGGCTTATTATGAGATTTGCCATTAGTAGACGCTGATTGCCAACCACTGACTCCCCCTCGGCTGGGTATATCGACCGATGATTGGATAGAAATTTGTTCTTCTAAAGAATTGTAAGTACCACAAGCGGGACACTTACCAAACCATTGAGAAGATTCTGCACCACAATCGTTACAAATGTAAAAGGTTTTGGACTTTGCCATTCTTAAATCTTATTAAATAATCTTAATTTTTCCTTAATTCTTGGCGAAAAGAAAAGTTCAATAATAGTAGTAGTTACAGCTTTTTTTCATCTAATTCATGGAATGATATCTTAATATTATGGTATTAAAAATTAATCATGAAAAATTTTAGTTAAGGAGCGTTGAGAAACTTGGAAAGTCATAAAGAAAAAATCCTGGTGGTAGACGACGAAGCCAGCATTCGCCGGATTTTGGAAACGCGCCTTTCCATGATTGGCTACGATGTAGTGACGGCTGGTGATGGAGAAGAAGCTTTGGAAACTTTTCGCAAAGCTGACCCCGATCTAGTAGTTTTGGATGTCATGATGCCAAAACTTGATGGCTACGGTGTTTGCCAAGAACTACGTAAGGAGTCAGATGTCCCTATTATTATGCTAACAGCCTTAGGGGACGTAGCCGATCGCATCACCGGATTAGAGTTAGGCGCTGATGACTATGTAGTTAAGCCGTTTTCCCCAAAGGAACTAGAAGCCCGGATTCGCTCTGTACTCAGACGGGTAGACAAAACCAGTGCTTCGGGAATTCCTAGTTCTGGAGTCATCCACGTTGCTAATATCAAAATTGATACGAATAAGCGACAAGTTTACAAAGGTGATGAGCGCATTCGCCTAACTGGTATGGAATTTAGCTTACTAGAGTTATTGGTTAGTCGCTCCGGAGAAGCTTTTTCCCGTTCAGAAATTTTGCAAGAAGTATGGGGTTACACACCAGAACGCCATGTAGATACCCGCGTGGTGGATGTGCATATCTCCCGTTTGCGCGCCAAATTAGAAGACGATCCCAGCAACCCTGAATTGATTCTTACCGCCCGTGGCACTGGTTATTTATTCCAACGGATAATTGAACCTGGGGAGGAATAAATAGGGGAGATGAGGAAGATGAGGGGGATGAGGGAGATAAGGGAGACTTACCTATTGCCTTCTTGCCCAATGTCCCATGCCCAATGCCCCATAGCCAATAACAAATGAATAAACCCGATCCCAATCTAGTTTTACGCCGTCTACCCATAGTAGTTGGCTGTTTAGGCGCTGTACTTTTGCTAATTAACCGCTTGTTAACACCGGAACTGACAGAATCCCAAGCCCGTGGGGATGTACTGGGCGTGATTCTAAGTGCGGTGTTAATTTTAACTGGATTAATTTGGCAGCAAGTACAACCGCGATCGCCTGATACTGTACAACTGATTGGGGAGGAAGGTTTTGTGTTGGCTGCGGATTTACCAGAAGCCGTGAAAACAGAACTAGCTTGGGCATCCCATTTATTATTAACTAACACCGTCACGCGATCGCTCTTAGTTTTTTACCAAGGTAAGGTTCTGTTACGTCGCGGTATTCTCTCGCCTAAATCTGAGGTTGTACCAGGCCCAATTTTAAAAAGGGTATTAGAAACACAAAAACCAGTTTATTTAGTTGCATTAAAAGTCTATCCAGGCAAAATAGAATTTGATTATTTACCCGAAAATACTCAAGGGGTAATTTGTCAACCTATCGGTAACCAAGGTGTATTAATTTTAGGAGCAAATGCACCTCGCAGTTACACCAAACAAGATGAAAATTGGATATCTGGAATTGCTGATAAATTAGCTGTAACTCTCAGTTCCTATTTGCAAGTTGAGTCAGAAAGTTAAAACTTTATGCAAATTATCTATTGGTTACTGATTGCAGTGATGGTTGTGGGTGTTATCGGCGCTGTAGTTCCTGCCATCCCTGGAACCAGTTTAATATTAATTGCAATTATTATCTGGGGAGTTGTTAGCAGTTCCTTTGCAGCAATTAAAATACCGCTAATTGTCACAGTGATTGTATTGCTTCTGAGTATTGGCGTAGATTTTTTAGCAGGCTATATAGGCGCGAAACAAGCTGGCGCTAGTAAGTGGGGACAAATAGGCGCATTTGTGGGGTTGCTTTTGGGATTCTTCGGGTTATTACCAGCTTTACCCTTTGGCGGGCCGCTATTAGGTATTTTAATGGGGCCATTATTGGGCGCAATCATTGGTGAATACCTTTACCAGCGTCAACTAGGAGTCGCAATCAAGGCTGGTATTGGAATTGTCGTTGGTACAGTCGTGGGAAATTTACTCCAAGGAATATTAGCGATCGCTGCAGTGGTAGTTTTTATAGTGAACACTTGGCCGCAAATATATGGCAGCTAAGATTCCTGTAGATTAAGCAAATGAAAAACTCCACCCACAAGGGGATGGAGTTTTTGGGAATTGGGAATTGGGCATGGGGCATGGGAAAGAACATACCAATGCCCTATGCCCTATGCCCCAAGCGGCGGGGCAGCTATCCCTCTCCACCCACAAGGGGATGGAGTTTCCCGCCGCTTTCAATAAAACTTTAGTAGGGTGGGCATTCATTGCCCACCCTATTTTATTAGTGACAAAAACCCGGTTAATAACATTATAGATTTGAGAGAAAATCTGCTTTTTTAGCCATAACAAAGTCTTCATTTATAGTTTATAAGTTCTTTGCACTCAGCTTATCTAAAAGACAAAAAGAGTTCATCTAGAAAACACAATTTTTACTGAGTTATTGAAGTGCGTATCATCCACAGAATTTGTATAGAAATCTTTAAAAATGAAAACTAGCAGTTTGTTAAACATACTGAAGCCAAACCTTCGCTAATCCAGGAAAATTACGTAATTTTAGAGACTACCAAATGACGTATCTAGTAAATGCCACTATGGAATCAATAAAGTTTATATCAAGATAAATCGGTAGCTCTTGCGTATTAGTAAACAGCTATGTCATTCTGTAAGAGTGATAAATAAATCACTCGCTAAAAACCAACAGGGTCATTGTTCTACCTAATTCATTCAGAAAATAATTCTAATCTAGATGACAAAGATAGGATGCATTAATGCTCTTTTATTGATGGTTTATCGCATCCATAACTAGTTTTAGAATTACACCTAATTAATAAACTAATTTCTTTTTACAGGAACCTTAAATCACCATGTTTGCTATTAAATCTAAAGTCATCAACTCTGCCTTAGCTGCTACTGCTGTACTTCCTTTAGCTATTGCTGGAATAGTAACCTCTGCTAGTTCTGCTCAAGCTTATAGTGGTGGGTTTACATTTGACGGTTCTGGCACTGTAGCTGGTATTAGCAAGACTGGTATCACCTTTAATCCTAATCCTGGAACAATTGCATTAGGAATCAAAACTGGAGATTTTCTTGGAGATTCCACAGGCACTATTTACAGTTTCTTAAATACTAGTTTACCTTCTAAATTTATAGATGTTGGTGCAGCAGATGGCGTTAAACTTCTGAGTTTGACTAGTATTCTTTCCCCAACATTTACATCTGTTTTCGGAGGAACAGACGTTAGCTTTAATTTCACTGGATTGTTTGAAGATGGTAGCCAAGCAGTAGGAAATATTGATTTTACTACTTTACTGAATGCCACAACTGCACAGAATGCATACAGTACAGGTGGAACAATTAATGCAAGTTTCAAAGGTGTGACAGTAGCCTCTGTTCCTGAACCAACTACATTACTTGGCTTGGGTGCTGTAGGTGCAGTCATGGCTATGTCTCGCCGTCGCAAAGCTCAAGCTAGTTCTTGAGCATTACCCACAAAATAAAAATTAAATTGTAGACAGAAAAGGAGTATCATTATTAATAGAAATATGTAAAAATAATTTCGATTTTGGTTTTCATTAAGTGTTATAGCTTTGTGTTCGTAGTAATCACTGAAGAAGTTACTACGAATTTTTTTATGAGGCTATTAATGGCAATGTGACTACACAATAAGGGCACAAAAATTTTGTACCCTTAAAGATTGTTATTTTACCCTTCAGACAAGTTTATGTAAAATTAAACTGCCTGCAAAGATTTTTTCGCTTCATTGGCGATCGCTTCTACTTCATCATTAGCCATAGTCTCTAATACAGCTTTCGCATCTGCGCCACCCAAGTGACTCATAGCTTGCACAACTCTGTAGCGGACTTGCCAATCGGGATTTTTGGCATAAGGCGCTAAAAGTGGGACAGCATCTGTATTTCCCAATTCGCCAAAGGAACTAATCGCAGCAGTTTGAATTAACTCATTGTCAGATGTGAGCGCTTGCTGGAGCAATTCAAAGCCTCGCGGATCGCCTAACTCTCCCAAAGTAGCGATGATACTAAATTTGACTAGCCATTCAGGACTTGCATCGTAAAGCTGTTGTAAATCATCAAAAGCTGATGTGAGTTTCAGCGCACCCAAACAATCTGCGGCGGCTGCTTGCACATCCGGTTCTGGGTCTTTCAGTAGTTCGCGTAATATATTCAATGATAATTCTGCATCTTGTGTACCAAATGTATCCAGTTGACTCACTGCTGAGTAACGGACACGAGCATTGCTGTCACTAACCGCCGTTTGAATTAATTCAAAAGCGATCGCAGGTTCTAAATCGCGGATTTGATTCACACCTCGCAAGCGATCGCCCAAATTTTCGGAACCGAGCAATTGCTGCACCGACTCAGGAGTAACACTCATTATATTTATCCTAAAGTTTCAAAAAGGGTCAAACGTCGCCAAGACGCAATTAATCGCGTCTGCACTCAAAAGTCAAATGACTAATTACTTTTGACTTTTGATATTGGACTGTTGACATTTAACTATTGACTAATCTTGCTCGGCAGCCATAGCGCGGATAATATCACCACGGGTAAGGATACCAATGACTTGACCTGCGCTATCTAAAACTGGTAAACGATGCACACTGCGATCGTGCATAATTCTGGCTGCTTCTTGTAAAGCTTTATCAGGAGAAATAGTGATCGGATTCTTACTCATCACTTCCCCAACAGTTTGTCCCAGTGCTTTATGCAAGTCACGCTCATAATCGGCAGGATTTTGTAAATAGATGACACTATCGAGAAACATGATGTAAGCCGGAGGAGTCACACCTGTTTCTTGCCACATCAAATCTGTTTCTGAGATAATGCCCACCAATTTACCAACATCATCCACTACAGGTAATCCGCTGATGCGTCGTTCTGCAAGAATTTGTATGGCTTCTTTCAGTGGAGTTTCAGATCGGACAACCACCGGATCATGGCTCATCACGTCGGCAACGGTTTTAGGCATTTGTCTGCTAACACCTTTTATCAAAGTCTCTGGGTTTATTTTAAAAAATTGCGGGTCGTAACCTGATGCAGTTCATACATCGTTACTTGTAATGGGAATGGGGCATTGGGCATTGGGCATTGGACATTGGGCATTGGTAATGGATCATGGGTAATTGGTAAATTATTTCCCCCTCATCTTCCTCATCTCCCTCATCTCCCTCATCTCCCTCATCTCCCTCATCCCCAGTCCCCAGTCCCCAATCGCGCCTTCAACGCTGCGATAATTTGCACATTTGCTTTGGGAAAGGCAAACTGTTCTAAATCTGCTAAATTTACCCAACGGATTTCATCACATTCTATGGCTTGAGGTACACCTGCTAGATGGCGACATTGATGCACAGTTAGGGTAACGCGCAACTCTGTATAGGTGTGATCGATAGTAATGAGATGTTCTCCTACTGCTATTTCTATTCCCAGTTCTTCGTAAATTTCGCGTTTAATGCACTCTTCAACAGTTTCGCCAGGCTCAATTTTGCCGCCAGGAAATTCCCACAAACCACCCATTGCTCCTCCCGCACGGCGACGATCAATTAATATTTGTTCTTGGTCATTCCAAATTACAGCGACACCAATAATTTTATGGGGGAGGAGAGAAATAGTTTCACTCATGGTTGATGGGTACAGAATAAACTAGCAAAAAAAGGCAGAATTTAAAATTAATAAGCAAACATATAACTCGGCAAGCTTTTCTAAATGTTTGCCGAGTTTATATTGTATTATGCATTCACAAATTTTTAAATTTATTTGCCTCGATTTGCCTAGCTATTCTGATTGTCTAAATTTCAGATTGTATGTATGCTACCCCTAATCATAGCTATTATTTCAATCTATAGATAAGGGGTGAATTATCAGCATACTATCTAGATTTCGCAGAGTAATGTTTTTTGCTGATTTTGGCTTGTAGGAGGTCTATAGATGAACCCAACAACATTGTTATTCAATTTCGTTGTTGTTTGTTTCAGTACCTTGAAGAACCATTTCAAAATTCATTCTTTGTTCAGCATTACGCAAGAAATAACCACTAATCATTGCAGAGGCGAGAAGCCGTCCTAAACTTTCGCGGCTAGTAGTGATGCTAACGTCAAAGTGTTCCGAAGGTAGGTTACCCAAAAGACCAATAATATTGCGTTCCATTACTTGCAGAACTTCCGGAGAACTGGGTTTTGATAACTGAGAAACTGCCTCTGGACTCAAGGATTTAACATATTGCCAGAGTACATCGGTAGTTTCTGATTCACTGTCAAAAAATTCTGAAACTCGATTAGATGGGTTACTCACGTTGCATCTCCTTGATTAATACTACTAGCTACGGTTTTTATAAAGTTTAAAAATAAGTGCTTATCTCGTATTGACCTCAGCTAGTACTTTGCTGTTCCTGTCAATTAATGTAACAAGTGCAATTTGATTAGTGAGTGGGTGTAACCGTACCAAACCCGGCGTGTTTTCTCACCTCATATTGATGAGACTGCTAATACCCTAAGCCAGAGGCTTGCACTACCTTGATTTCTAATCAATTGTCTTTCGTCCTTTGTAAATAGCTCATAACAAAGCACAAAGCCTGAGCGCCTGTTTGAGGTGCTCAGAACTCTGTCAGAAAGGACAAAAGACAAATGACTAGCTGGCCAAATATTCATCCATGTTGGCTTTAGACTTACGTAGTTTAGTGAGTGCTTCCCGCTCAATTTGCCGTACTCGTTCACGACTGATGTTGAGGATTTCACCAATTCTGGCTAAAGTTAGAGCTTGACCATCCATTAAGCCAAAGCGCAGGGTGATTACTTCCTTTTGCTGGGGAGTCAGATCCCCCATCAGGCGCTCTAAATCATTAGACAATGAAGATTGCATCACAAAGTCTTCTGGAGAAGCGCCAGGATCTTCCAACATTTCTCCCAGTTCAGTGTCGTAATTATCTCCCAACCGCAAATCCAGGGATAGAGGTAGACGGGCCTTTTCCAGGTACTCTCGTACCTGTTTAGGTGTCAATTCCAATTCTTTAGCTAATTCAGATGCAGAAGGAGCGCGTCCCAGCCTTTGGGATAATTGCCTCTGTGCTTTTTTAATCTTATTCAGTTTCTCTGTAATGTGGATTGGCAACCGAATAGTACGAGCTTTTTCGGCGATCGCTCTGGTGATAGCTTGACGTATCCACCAATAGGCATAGGTAGAAAATCTATAACCTTTTGTGGGGTCAAACTTTTCTACACCCCGTTGCATCCCGATGCTGCCTTCTTGGATTAAATCTAGGAGATCGACATTGCGCTTAATATATTTTTTGGCAACAGATACAACCAATCGCAAGTTAGCTTCTACCATCTTGCGCTTGGCATATTCGCCGTCGGCGATCACTTCGTTCAACTCTGCCAATTCTAGATTTGTAGCTTTGGCCCACTCTTCTAAAGTTGGTTGACGACCTAACTGGGTGACAAGCTCATCCCTTATTTCATACAAAGCAGTTGAACGCTGCACCTGTTTGCCATAAAAAATCTCTTCCTCGTGGGTTAAGAGTGGCACACGGCCAATCTCACGCAGGTAAGTCCGCACGAGGTCCGTGGCTGTCTGAGCGGTCTTCATGGCGCTACTCATTGGTAATGTTGGATTTGACGGTATGGTCATTTAGTGATAAATGCTTTGCCAGGCTGCTAACCAGTTTGAATGGGAACCCAGACTATGGTTGGCAATTTCACTGTCCGAAAAATTCGGCTGCTCATATTAATCTATTCAGGTTCTTAACTGCTCTAGACGTTACAGTTATTTACCCAGTTTCACAAGTATCTAGAGTTAGATAAAAGGTATTGAGTAGAACATTTTTTGGTTTTTCTCATGATTAATAATTGTAACATTTATGATAAAAATCTCATACCCTTGAGTTCGGAATTTTAAAGGCTGTTCCCATAGCTCTAACGCTGTCATATAGATGAATCTCGCTTATTAGCTGACTTCATAAATGTCTCTGTAGGAAGAAATTTGTTTCTCATAATTCTTAAAATAAATCAATGATAAGTATAAATAATGTTCTATAACAATTAATTAACTTTTGCTTTTGTTGGGATTGGGGATTGGGGAACTCGGGGCCCCCTCTGGGGATAAGGGGTAATGGTGACTGGGGACTGGTGACTGGGAAAGGAGCAGGGACAGATTAGGGGTATGAGGAAGAAAAACAAATGCTGACTTCTCATTACCCATGCCCAATGCCCCATGCCCCATGCCCGTTCTTTTAACTTTTACCGCTTTCTCAGATTTGGTAAAAGTACCTTTTGCAAGAGATGATGATCAACATTCCTATTGCAGCAGGCAGTATTCTTGGATGACTTTTACGTCTAAAGTGGTAGTTTGCAGAGAATGTATGGCTGCAACAGTGGCTTTGGCTCCTGCAATGGTGGTGATGATGGGGATTTTGTAAGCCAAGGCTGTGCGGCGAATTAACCGCGCATCAGTATGGGCTTCTTCTCCCGATGGGGTGTTGATAATTAGTTGGATTTTTTGGTTTTTGATAGCATCCAGGACGTGAGGACGACCTTCATGGAGTTTCAGGACTAACTCAACAGGTAGCCCATGTTCCTGAAGAACTTTACGCGTGCCAAATGTTGCCATCACTGTAAAGCCCAAATCAATAAATTCTTTGACGACGTTTACTGCTGGAGCTTTATCGCGATCGCTCATGGATACAAATACTGTGCCCGACAATGGTAGACGCTCACCCGCAGCGATTTCAGCTTTGGCAAAGGCGCGGCCAAAATCTGTGTCAATTCCCATAACTTCACCAGTGGAGCGCATTTCAGGGCCCAAAATCGTATCAGTACCGGGGAATTTATTGAATGGCAATACTGCTTCTTTAACCGCAATATGGGAGGGGATGACTTCCTGAGTGAAGTTTAGCTCCTCTAAGGTTTTGCCTGACATGATTAAGGATGCGAGTTTTGCCAATTGCACACCGGTTGCTTTAGAAACAAAGGGCACAGTCCGAGAGGCGCGGGGGTTGGCTTCTAGAATGTAAATTTGCGGTGAATAGCTACTAGCACCCACAACAGCAAACTGAATATTCATTAGCCCAACTACCGAAAGCGCCTGTGCTAACTGCACTGTCCAGGTGCGAATTTGATTTAGCACTGCTGGCGGTAGGGAAATGGAAGGTAAAGAGCAAGCTGAATCACCAGAGTGAATCCCCGCTTGTTCGATGTGTTCCATAATACCACCAATTACCACTCGTCCCGTGTGGTCTGCGATCGCATCTACATCAACTTCGATGGCATTTTCCAAAAATTTATCAATCAAAATTGGGTGATCGGGTTCTACCTGTACCGCAAAGGTCATGTAACGTTCTAGTTCTGCATCGGAGTAGACGATTTCCATTGCCCTTCCCCCCAGCACATAGCTAGGACGTACCACCACTGGATAACCAATGCGTTTGGCGACAATCAGCGCGTCTTCGTAACTCCGAGCAATTCCATTGGGGGGTTGAGCAATATTCAACTGATTGAGGATCTTTTCAAACCGTTCCCGGTTTTCTGCCATATCGATAGAATCTGGCGATGTACCCCAAATTTTTGTAGTGAGTCCTGATTCGGGATTGCTGAGTATTTGTTGCAGAGGTACTGCTAGCTTCAATGGTGTTTGTCCACCGAATTGCACAATGATGCCTACAGGATTCTCAGCTTCAATGATATTGAGGACATCTTCTTTAGTTAATGGCTCAAAGTACAGGCGATCGCTGGTGTCATAATCTGTAGAAACTGTCTCTGGGTTAGAGTTGACCATAATTGTCTCGTAGCCTGCACCTTTCAAAGCATAGGCTGCATGACAACAGCAGTAATCAAACTCAATTCCTTGCCCAATCCGGTTGGGGCCACCACCCAAAATCATCACTTTGGGTTTGTCGGTGGGTAAAACTTCGGTTTCTTCTTCGTAGGTGGAGTAGTAGTAAGGAGTAAAGGCTTCAAACTCAGCAGCACAGGTGTCTACAGTTTTGTAAACTGGAACGACTCCTAACTGTTTGCGGTATGCGCGTACCTCATCTTCGTGAGTTTTGGTAGCAAAAGCAATTTGGCGATCGCTATATCCCTCACGCTTCACTTCATACATCTGCTCTTTTGTCAACTCTTTTAAAGGAGTGCGTTTGAGGAATTTCTCGACTTCTAACAGTTGTTGCAATTTATCGAGGAACCAAGGGTCAATACCTGTCAGTTCGTAGATTTCTTCATTAGTTAGCCCCAATTGCATTGCATGACGCACGGCGAAAATGCGCTCTGGGTTAGGTGTCCGTAACTGGGCGCGGATTTGTTCGCCGCTAGGTAATTTCTCGGCTTTGTCGCAACCCCAACCTGCACGTCCAGTTTCTAAGGAACGCAGAGCTTTTTGGAAGGATTCGTTAAATGTCCGGGCAATTGACATTGCTTCGCCCACAGATTTCATCTGGGTTGTCAACACTGGTTCTGAGCCAGGGAACTTCTCAAAGGCAAAGCGGGGAACTTTGGTGACTACATAGTCAATTGTGGGTTCAAAGGATGCGGGAGTTTTCTTAGTAATGTCGTTTTTAATTTCATCCAAGGTATAGCCAACAGCTAACTTCGCCGCCATCTTGGCGATCGGGAAACCAGTAGCTTTGGAAGCCAAGGCAGAACTACGAGACACACGGGGGTTCATTTCAATCACCACCACATCCCCACTTACCGGATTCACAGCAAATTGGATATTAGAACCGCCAGTTTCTACCCCAATTTCGCGGATGATTTTAATTGCCATATCCCGCAGCCGTTGATATTCCTTATCGGTGAGGGTTTGAGCTGGTGCAACGGTAATTGAGTCTCCGGTGTGGATACCCATCGGGTCGAGGTTTTCAATGGAGCAGATAATCACCACGTTATCTGCCAAGTCCCGCATCACTTCTAATTCGTACTCCTTCCAACCAAGTAGGGACTGATCGATGAGAATTTGTGACACAGGGCTAGCATCAATACCCACCTGTGCCATTTCCTCAAATTCTTCCTGGTTGTAAGCAATACCGCCGCCCGTACCACCCATAGTGAAAGCAGGACGAATAATTAGAGGATAAGTACCAATGCGGCGAGCGATCGCTTTTGCTTCTTCTAAAGATGAGGCGGTACCACTGGGGCAAACCTGCACCCCAATCTTATCCATTGCATCGTTGAACAGTTTTCTGTCTTCAGCTTTTTCAATAGCTGGGAGTTTCGCACCAATTAACTCAACGCCATACTCTTCTAAAACACCATTTTTCGCCAAAGCCACGGCGAGATTCAGAGCAGTTTGTCCTCCCATAGTTGGCAATAAAGCATCTGGACGTTCTTTGGCAATGACTTTTGCGACCATTTCCGGTGTCAGCGGCTCAATATAAGTACGCTCGGCTGTTTCTGGATCGGTCATGATTGTCGCTGGGTTAGAGTTCACCAACACCACTTCATAACCTTCTTCTCGCAAAGCTTTACAGGCTTGAGTGCCAGAGTAGTCGAACTCACAGGCTTGTCCAATCACAATTGGGCCAGAGCCTAACAGCAGTATCTTCCGGAGGTCTTGACGGCGGGGCATAGTCTTAAGGGATGGAGTAAGAGAATACAAATCCTGATTATTTTAAGATTCTTTCTCCCTGGTCACGCTGTTTGTTAGCAAGTTTTCTAAAGTTTGATGACAGGAGGGGATTGGGGGACTGGGGATTGGGTACTGGGTACTGGGGACTAGGGACTGGGGACTAGGGACTAGGGACTGGGGACTGGGGATTGGGTACTGGGGACTAGGGACTGGGGACTAGGGACTAGGGACTGGGGACTGGGGATTGGGTACTGGGGACTAGGGACTGGGGACTAGGGACTAGGGACTGGGGACTAGGGATTGCTCTTACTTGGTTAATCTCCGGTTTTTTGTATGTTGAAATTATTGGGAATTATCATTAGTAAATATTGCAAATAATTGGTAATATTTTTTATTAGTAGCGGTAGTTGATATGACAATAATGTTAAATTTAAAGTAATCCAGAGAATGCATCTATCTAAAGATAGATTTTATTAAATAACAGTAATTTTTAATTAGCTGATATTAGAAAAGTATTGTTAATTATCATCATAGTTTATATAGTTATTCATTGATATAACAAGATTAAAAATTGCAGAGATATAGAAATACTAATCTCTGCAATTTTTTATATTTTTTTAAGACTCACTACTGACTAATTATTATTCAGTATTAACTGACTTAAACAGACTTATCGAAATTTATCAGGTTCTAGTTCTGAGCAGGTTGAACAAAACCTAAGGTTAAGCTGTCTTTTGCTAGGAAGTGAGCCAAGTGATAAGCGCGTTCTTCAGTTTTCAAAAGAATTTTTTCGTAGAGGTAACGGGTACCACGGTCTCCCAAACTCTCTGCCTGAGCAGCTTGGCGGCGAATCAAGCCAATAATTGCTTGCTCTGCTGCTAAGTCATTTTCTACCATTTGGCGCGCAGAAAATACCCCTTCTGGCTCTTGTGTAAAACAGGTTAATTCTGCCAACTTGCTAAAGGTAGCTACTGGTACACCACCTAGTCCATCCAAGCGCTCTCCAATTTCATGGATATGTTCTTGTATTTCTTTATAACTATCATTAAAAAACTCATGTAGAGAGTAAAATTCTGCACCCTCAACCACAAAATGATGTTTTTGGTATTGCAAGGAAAGAGCTTGAAAACTTGCTAAGACAACGTTAAATCCTTCAGTAACTGGTGCAGTTACGCTGTGATCTAATAAAACTGGATTGTCATAAACATGACCAAAGTTTCTTAACACAGTAGTGGTATCAGACATTGTTCTCCTCGCTTTTAATCAGTTAAGGTTTTGAACTTCTGAAGTTTCTACATATTAACACTCTAAAAATTAAAAGCAATTCCAATTTATTTCATAGACTTTTAATTTTTTCATTACTAAAATTATGCAATTTCATTCTTATACTGAAGGGTTGCTCTGCTGAATCAGGGTCACAGAGACGCGATTAATCGCGTCTGTACAAGAGTCAAGGCTCAAAATAATTTATCCCCTCATCCCCTTTATCCCCAGTCCCTAATCCCCAGTCCCTAATCCCCAATCCCCAGTCCCCAGTCCCCATTACCCCTTATCCCCAAAGGGGGCCCCGAGTTCCCCAATCCCCAACCCCCATTAATAAAAGAACATTGCAAATATTAGAGATTTTTATCTAAAATAAATGAGAATTGTTTGCATCTAAGCTATGCTTATTTATAAAGCTGGACTCCTAGAGAAGGGAAACCTCAAGGAGCAAAACCAGCATAATTACTGCAAAATAGTTGCATTTTGAAGGTACATCTCTTGAAATCGTTTAGCTCAGAAGTAGAAACCAGACACACTTTAGAAGTGAATTGGGCGGATCGTTGGCAAGTTTATCAACGCTTACAGCAATTAGAGATTCCCTGTTGGTGTGAGTCTAACCAGCCATTGCAAGTTGAAATTACTAATCCTTTAGCAATAATTCAACTTTGGAGTGTCATGCGCCAGTTCAGTGTTTCCCGTCAAGACATAATTTCGAGTTTGGAGAAAAGCTGGCTACGTTTCAATCGTTGAAGCTATCTCGCTAACAAGGTTGTCTTATAAATAACAGGTAAAACCAACATGAGTGGATCGCACGCTACCGAAGTATCAGATTTTTGCCTTGAAGGAAGATTTCTGGAATTTGTGATTAAGGATGGCTATAAGCTCAAAGGCTTGCTCATCGGGACTGCTGAAGGTGAATCTTATGTGAAACTTGCTAAACATTTAAAATATGCTTTTGATTTGCGCTTACCGCCAGGTACTTGGCTGCAAATTGTCGGGACAAAAAAGCATGAAGTAAAAAGCGGCAAAATCACGTTGAAAGCTGAACGTGTCATGGCAGCAATCCCCGAAGTCTCCCGAATTCATGACATTACGACATTAACAGCAGCGCCATCTATTAATAAAACTAAAGAGAAATCTCCGAAAAGCACTATTTTGGTTTGTCAAAAATCTGATTGCATGAAACGCGGTGGTAAAGGACTTTGCCAAGCGTTGGAAGCAGCATTAAGCGATCGCGGTTTGGAAGACCAAGTTACGATTAAAGGTACTGGCTGTATGAAAAACTGCAAAGGTGGGCCTAACTTAGTAATGCCAGATAAAACTCGTTACAGTCGCATTCAAGCCGCACAAGTTCCTGCACTCATGGATAAGCATTTTGCCAAAAATAGCGAAAACCAGCAGCCAGAGCCTCAAAAAGAAATAGTGATATCTGTTGTCAGCAATAGTTAGTTAAATAGTGATAATTTCATGTGAAAATATAATTAAGAAATTTTTCGTGTTCCCTTTTCTTGATCGACTGTGAAGTTTTGCAATATTTTTGCAAAATCAGTGTCACATAAATCAGATGTTACAGCCTATGTAGTAAGTACTTTAGTGCATTGGGTGGCAGTTAAGTGACAATTACGTAGTTTGTGAGTTTTCTTGGTAAAGTTTTAAATGACAATAATCACTAATGCACACAGTTAATTCATGATGTGCATTTTTTAGTTGCAAATTCAATGCCAAGCTTTAACCGAGATGCGCCTCAATACCCTCTCAGACAAGAATGGATGAATAAGCGTTCTTGTATTGTAGTTTGTCTATGCTATCTAGCTGGAATAATAACTCTGCCAATCATCTTATTTTTATTTTGGAATCGGCCTGAAGCTCAAAAGCAACGTTTTTTGCAAAGAGAAACTAATCAATGTCAGCGATGTGACCTATCGAACAAAGACCTATCATTGAAACAGTTCAACAATGCAGATTTCTCTCAGGCAAATCTCCAAAACACAATTTTAGGAGCCACTAAACTCCGGAACGCTAATTTTTCTCATGCTAATCTTCAACAAGCTGTGCTACGGCAAGCCAATCTAGAAAATACTATTTTTGATGGTGCAAATTTGTCTCAAGCTGATTTTCACTGTGGTGCTGGCACTTGTACATATCTGGATGGTACAAGTTTTAGAAATGCGAATTTAACTGGTGCTAATTTTAGTTATGTTGGACGGACTCCAGTCGGTGATTTAGGATTGCCAAATGTTGATTTTACAGGATCTGACTTAAGTGAAGCTAACTTTGAGGGTGCTAACTTGAAAGGGTCTGTGATGGATCAAGCCAAGCTCTGTAATACAAAAATGCCTGATGGAAAAATCTCTAAACGAAATTGTTAACCTAGCCGTCATCAAATACATACACTAGGACTCATAAAAAACTAGCTGTTCTGCTTTGTGCTCCCGTTTTTAATCTGGTAGTTGCCATAATGACAGTTCCCGATCAAATACTGAAACAACTCGTAGATATAATTCATCATCCCCCTAGTATGTACGAACAACCCCCCTACAACCTAGATTGGGATACAAAAGACGCATATTTTGATAGAGTTATCACAGATTTTCAGGGAGCAGAAACCTTTGATTTGTTCCCCGATCACGCTCCTGGTAGCTGGTTGATCGAATATCCTTTTGGTGAAGGTTTCACTTCATTCTTTCACCTATTTATTTATCTTAAAGAAGGTGGATCACAACTGACAATTACAGATGAAAATAGAGTAGAGCAAATCATACACGGAATTGTCTTGGAAATTAACCGCGATGCACCGATCGCAGTTTATAGTGCAGGATACTCAAGGCAGGTGTATAAAAATGGTGTTTTTGTGACTGGCACAGTTGGCTTCGTAGATTTCGACTGGATGATGCTGGATCAACTACCTGCTGGTGAGTGGCAGGCTCAACTAGCGGAGGCAACAGATATTTTAGCCCAGCATGGAATATTTGTATTGAAGCGCAGTCATTTTGAGCGAGCATTGTTACTAAACCCAGTTCCTGAAGTTACGCCAGCAGAGTTGTTTGTTCTATGGTTCTATAAAGAACTTTGAACAGGAATAGGGAAAACTCAGCCTTCTTGATGTTTTTTTAGTAGCCTGCAATCTTCGTATTACAAAAAATTACATTTCTACAGGAATTTTGTTTGTACCATCTGTATTTCTAATATGTAGAACTAAATTCGGTGTTTAATCACCATTATTTATGCGTTTTTATGCTAAACGTCGCATTCAGATGGCTGTTCTTGTAGCAGCTTTTATTTTCTTCTTCATCAGTTGTGAACAAAAGCCAGATTCTCAACCTGTTACCGTAGAACCTCCACCAGCGATCGCCTCTATATCTTCTCACTTAACCCAAGTCACTAATCTCTCTCACAAAACCATTGTTCCGCCTTGTGTGATTTGGAAACAATTCCAGCAAGCGGTGACAGAGAAACGCATCTCTTTTACCTACCCACTTCCAGAATTGCCGAATGGTTATCGACAGGGCTGTTTACTAGCGGATCAGGGTATTGATACTTTGATACTTTATGTTTTCAAAGATGGGTGGGATATTCAAAAGTTGCAAATTAATCCCAAATTTTACCAGCAGCTATCAAGCAAGCATCAGATTTATCAGTTACTACCACCTCTGAAAGCTTTTAAGAGAATACCTCCTAGCCGCTACTTAAGAGCAGATTATCTGATGATGGGGTTCGATGAGCCGAAAAAACCTAATAATTTTAATCTTAACAAGCCTTCAAATTGGAGTGACTGGCAGCATCCTTATCTACCCAATCCCTATTCTGGCAAGGTTTATTACCGCAATATCTTTGTGGATAAATTAGAACGCCAGGACGGAGAAATCATGGCAAATTTGCTAGAATCCACAAGCGATCGCTGGCCCAAAAATGTCCCCACAAATTATAGTTCACCCCCACTAACGGCAGCATCTAGTTGTCAGATCAAAGAATGGACGCGTTCCGAGTATGAAGTGAATTTTACTCTGGTAGTGACTAATCATAGCGATCGCCCACAAAAGGCAATTGTCGCTGAACTAGAAATTCTGGATAAGGAGGGCAATGCGGCTCGTGATTACAATCCCTATCGACGATTTCAAGGATTGTATTACTCATTAGGTACACCACTATTAGTTGGGGAAACCAGATATATTGAGGATCTGCGAAAGTATGTCTCTACCTACTGGGACAAAATGACTCTGAAGCGTTGTCAATGGCTGAATGGATATCATGACTACTTGGAAATATACCCAGAAATGCGCTATGCACCTCCTGCTGGGCCTCCTTAAAGTTCTTGTTTGAAAACTTAGTCAGGTTTTGTAGAAGTGCGTAACTTTTTGAAACCCAAAGGAAAGCGGAGGTGAGAGTAAAGTCACGAAGAGTATTTTTCCAGCTAATTCACTACGAATTAATGAAATGCTGTAATTAATTAGTTATATGAAAAATTGTTTGAAGTTTTCAATTATCCCTGTGTTTCTCTTAAGTGAAGCCTACTATGTGCTGCACTTTATTGGGTTGACGAGCTGGTGTACAGGTACATCTTCTGGCTATTACAGTGCTTGTTATTACATTTGCCGTCAGGTGGGAGAGTGGTTGTTTAAGCTAGAAATGTTGCTCATAGCCCCATTAATTATGGCGATCTGGTTTTTAACTATACAAAAACAAGGCAAATTAATTGTGGGATTGCGATTTTTCGGGATAATGTACCTTTTATTTTTGCGGTTTGCGATCGCATCTATGATTGGCGAGCTAAAAATTGTACCTTGCAGATGGAGTGCCTAAAGGAATTATATTCAGCTAGACTACATCGAATCTAAACGACGGCGTAATTGACTGCTAAAAGCATCAATTACTGTTACTACTACCAGCAATACCAACATCATGGTTGTAGCTTTGTTGTATTCAAATCCGTCAATGTAACTCTTCAACTGAAAGCCAATTCCACCTGCACCCACGACACCTAAAACAGAAGCAGCACGGATATTGTATTCAAACATCCAGAAGGTATAACCTAATGCTAATGGCAGCACTTGGGGCAAAATTCCATATTGGGCAATTTGCAATTTGGATGCACCAATCACTTCTAAGGATTCTAAAGAACGAGAGTTAACGGCTTCAATTGCTTGTTGATAAAATTTAGCGAGGTAGCCGATGGTGTAAATTCCTAAGGCTAATGTCCCGGCTGGTGCGCCTAATCCTGTGGCGGCGACAAAAATTAAACCGAGAATAATAGACGGGACGGAACGCACAGTATTTTGGAGTAAATTCGCTAACCATTGCAACCATTGGGGCGCAACGTTGCTGGCGCTAGCGATCGCAATCGGTAAAGAAATAATTGCACCGATGGTAGTTCCCCAAAGTGACATCTGTACAGTTTCAATCAATGCTTTAACTGCGATATCTAAAACTGTCCAATCTGGGGGGAATAACCTGGAGATAAAATCAGTGATATATGGCCAGCTAGTACTCAGGACTGCATAATCGACTTTTAGCCCTTGTAACGCCCAAATATAAACGACAACAGCTATTAAGGGGATAATCAGCCAACTCACCCAAGAATAGCGCCGGAAAATAGAGGAATTCAACAAGTCATTCATGATTTATGCTGAAACTTGGGAAAATTTTGCTTGTAAGTTATCGCAAGGGCCGTCATAAACAATGCACCCTGCATCGACAACGATCGCACGTTGGGCATATTCGGCAGCGATGCCCAAATCATGCAACACTGTAACAATCGTCATTCCTTGGGCGTGCAAGTCTGAAAAAGTCTGCATTACCTGCTGACAAGCTAAGACATCTAAGCCGGTAATCGGTTCATCGGCTAATAATATTTGTGGTGATTGGATTAAAGCCCGGGCGATCGCTACTCTTTGCTGTTGTCCACCACTGAGTTGACTGGTTTTTTGGTTGGCTAATTCTCTTAAGCCCAACTGATCTAATAACTCTAATGCCAAAAGGCGATCGCGTTGGGGAAATCCCCATAAAGTTTGCCAAGTTGTGCGATTACCTAGCCGTCCACATAGAACATTTTCTAGGGCTGATAATTGCTTAATCAATCCGCCGCCTTGAAATAACATCCCGACATCCCGGCGGATTGCGCCTAGTGTGCGCTTACTCAGCGTCACACCATTGATTTGGATTTCTCCCTTTACTAGGGGAACCAACCCAACAAGCGATCGCAATAAGGTAGACTTACCAGCACCATTGAGTCCCAGCAATACTACAAATTCACCCCGTTGAATTTGACAATTAATCCCATTTAAGATAGGGCGATTAAGAGATGCCGCATAAGCTGTCTCTAAATTGTGGCACTCAATGATATGGTCGTTCATCCCTAGTTCAATTCCACTAAACAGTTAATTGATAGTTTTCACCTAGCAATTGATAGCCGTTCCCATATTGGTGAAGTACAAAAGGAGAAAAAGCAAAAACCTTTACCCTTTCACCTTTCCCCTTCATCGCTGACTGACAGCTGAATTAAGGTGCAATCCCAACACGTGCTAGCGCATCCCGAACGGGTGCTAGGTGACGATTGTGATCGACTCTCACCAACTCTGTAGAGTTATATAAATTGCGTAGTAACGCATTATTTTGTGATTGATTTAACTTGAGGAGGGCGTTAATAATTTTTTCGCGTTCTGGTGCGGGAACGTCGTCATCAATAGCGATACCGTGGGCTGGTACACCAGAAATACGATACAGTACGCGTAACTTGCTCTTTTCTTCTGGGGTGATATACGGGCTATTGAGAGCATATTCTGATACTGTGGCTACATCAGCTTGACCGCGTACCACTGCTTGTAAAGCTTTGCTGTAATTACCACCGTAGCTAACTTGACCAAAGAATCCATCCAAGCGATCGCTACTTTGAACAAATCCTTGTTTGACCAATTCACCTACAGGGAAAATAAACCCAGAACCCGAAGTAGGCGAAGTAAACGCCATTCTTTTACCACGGAGTTGTTCTAGAGTAGCTTTGGCGTTATTTCTGCTTTTTAAAGGGCTATTGCTGGGGACAACAAATACTGAGCTATAAGTGTGTCTTCCCGAATAGTTATCACGGACTTCAGCTAAGTACAAACGAGAATTTGCTAATTGTTCAGCCTTCAATGCTGGACGGCTACTCAGGAAAGCCACATCAGCCCGATTTGCTCTCAAAGCTTCTACCGCAGCCGTATCATCGCTTACCTGTGCTTTAACTGGGATACCTAATTCTTTCGATAAAAATGCTCCCACAGCATTGGCTTTGTTTTGCAAATCTGTAGAATCAGATCTGCTAGGAAAAACTACTGTCAAAGTTTTTAATTTTTGGGCAAGCAAACTTGGTGTTTGTTGCTTAAGAGCAAAATTAGCGCTCGTTGCTTGCATTTCCCCAAACGTGCTAAATGCTAGCCCTGCAAGTGATACCAATGCAGAACCAGCAACCAACAAGCCCTTCTTGCTCACTCTCATTGATCACTCTCCATTAGGAAGTATTCTCAGTATTTTTGCAAATAACTTGCAACTACTCCAAGAGTAGAATCTAGGGCTTTTAGGAATAAAAGTCAATACTACGATGTATAGCGTTTAATCAATGAAATCCATAGAGCAAATCTGCAAGTTCAGGAAATCTGGTGTATTTACTTTGCTATTTTCAATAAGAATATGTAGAAAGAAAAATAATGGTAAGTCAAAAATTACACTTCTACAAATAGCTAAACATTAACAGCAGGACTTACGCAAGCAACATTTGTCATTGCGACCGGAACGTAGTGTAGGGAAGCAATCCCATAATTTTATGCGATTACTTCCCTACGCTCGTAATGACGTAATTCCGTGACTTTTGGGTAAGTCCTAAACAGTAAATTTCTGCTCAAATTAACTCAATGTATAGTTACAGAGTTATTAGCATGATTCATACTGTTTATAATATTTTGTTTTATTAGTAACAATTAATGTCAGCAACATCTCATTGGATATACGGTATTTTCCCAGCCTTGTTCATGGTAGGTATGATTCTGACATTTCGTCATGACTGGAGTCGCCTTGCTGAACTCTATCGCACCTATGAAGAACCACCACCAAATTTCTGGCTGATGCAAAGCGGTGCTGTAGGTTTGATATATTACAAAGCAACTTTAAATGTAGGTGTCAGTCGTCAAGGACTTTACTTGAGTATTTTTCCTTTGTTTAGCTTTGGGTTACCGCCATTACTAATTCCCTGGAATGCAGTTAGAAAAATAGAAGTAGCGAACCAACTGTTTGAGAAAAGGTTGCGTTTGTATCTCAGTTCGCCAGAAATCAAGCTGATTCTGAGAGAAGATGTTTTGGAATCAGCTAAGGAATATTTAGCAGCACAGGGGTTTGAATGGGTTTAGATAAATTCAGCCACACTGACTAAACAGCCAAAAATCGTTGAATTACATCTTGGCTAAGTTCATTGGTGGAACCAGAAGCCACAATCCCGCCTTTTTGCATAGCGTAATAGTAATCAGCCTGGCGGACAAAGTGTAAGTGTTGTTCTACCAATAAAACAGAAATTCCTGTAGTTTCAACAATGCGACGCACTGCGGCTTCAATTTCTAGGATAATTGAGGGTTGAATACCTTCGGTGGGTTCATCTAAGACGAGTAATCGAGGCTGTCCCATTAAAGCACGTGCGATCGCAAGTTGTTGTTGCTGTCCTCCACTTAAATCACCACCCATGCGCGACAGCATGGTTTTTAAAACTGGAAATAAGCCAAAAATTTCTTCTGGAATTTCAGCTTTTTTTACTGGGTTCTTTCTAGCTTCTAACCCCAACAGCAAGTTTTCTTTAACTGTTAATCGGGGAATAATTTCTCTTCCTTGGGGAACATAACCAATTCCCATTTTTGCCCTTTGGTCGGGTGATTTAGAATTGATTAAATTTCCTTCTAAATTAATTGTGCCACTGCGGGGTTTAAGTAAACCCATAATGGTTTTAAGTAGAGTTGTTTTACCAACACCATTGCGTCCAATTAGGCATATCATTTGCCCAGATGGTACATTCAAATCTACGTTGCGAAGAATATGGCTTTCACCGTAGTAAACGTTAAGGTTAGAGATGTTTAGCATATTGTAGAGACAGGATTATCGGTTGAAGAGACGCGATGAATCGCGTCTGTACAAGATTCAAAATTTATTTATCTTTCTCAATCACCCATTACTCATTACTCATTACTCATTACTCATTACTCATTACTCATTACCCAGTCCCCAGTCCCCAGTCCCCAACTTACTCTTGATGACCTAAATAAACTTCAATTACCTTTGGATCATTCTGCACTTCTTCAAAATTACCTTCACATAATACTGAACCTTCATGTAATACTGTGACTCTGCGGGCAATTTGGCGTACAAATTCCATATCATGTTCAATGACTAAAATTGAATGATTTTGCGCGAGTGTTAACAGTAGTTCGCCAATATTATATGTTTCTTCATCTGTTAAACCTGCAACTGGTTCATCAACTAGCAGTAAGTCAGGAGACTGGGCTACTAACATTCCAATTTCTAAACGTTGCTTTTCTCCGTGAGATAACAAAGCTGCGGGGATGTCTGCTTTGACAGTTAAGCCAATTGTTTCTAATAACCCTTTGATACTATTTTTTTCCGAACTATCAGCACGCCCAAATAAGGTAGAAAAAACATTTTTATTGCGGTTGCTGGTAATTTCTAAATTTTCGCGTGGTGTTAAATTGAGATATACTCTCGGCGTTTGGAATTTACGCCCAATTCCTCGCCTAGCAATTTGATGTTCCGGTATAGAACGGAGATTTTTACCTTTAAATAAAACCCGTCCAATAGTTGGTTGTACTTTACCTGTAATTACATCTAAAAATGTAGTTTTACCAGCACCATTGGGGCCAATTACTACTCGCAATTCCCCTACATCCATACTAAAATTTAACTGATTGAGTGCTTTAAAGCCATCAAAACTTACAGTTACGTTTTCAGTTTCCAAAATTTTGGCGTTCATGTTGCACTTCCGGGTCTTCTTCTAAGCTGGGATATGTGGAAATTTCTTGAGGAGGTTTGATAAAAGGAATCTTGTGTTGACGCAACCATCCGACTAAGCCATCAGGAAGCACTGTTACTACTATTAAAAATAGTGCGCCTTGGAAAAATAGCCAGATTTCGGCAAATTGTTCGCTTAAAAAAGCACGGGCATAATTAACTAATAAAGTTCCCACAATCGCCCCAATTAAAGTAGCCCTTCCGCCTACAGCTACCCAAATTACCATTTCAATGGAAAATGCAATATCCATTGCTCTAGGTGAAACAGAACCACTTTGGAGGGTGTAAAATGCTCCTGCAATCCCTGCGATCGCGCCGGAAACTGCAAACACTAATGTTTTATATTCTGTAGGATCATAGCCAGAAAATCTCACCCGGCTTTCATCGTCGCGAATGGCGATTAATAATTTCCCAAAACGTCCACTTGTTAACCAGCGACAAACACCGTAGGTAGCAACGAGAAAGATGACTGTGAGAGTGTAGAAAATAAATTTGGTTTTTGGGTCGCTGACTGTGGCACCAAACAAAGTTGTAAAATCTATCAGCCCGTTGGTACCGTTAAAAAATTGTTGTTGACCGTTAAAGAAGTTAAAAAAGACAATAATTGCGGCTTGGGTCAAAATCGAAAAATAAACGCCCTTAATCCGATTGCGAAATACTAAATATCCCAACACACCCGCCAGCACACCGGGAATTAATACCACCGACACGGCTGCTATGGGAAAAGAATAAAAAGGCTTCCAAAACCAGGGAAGTTCAGTTACACCATACAATCCCATGAAATCCGGTAACTCACCAGATGGGACTTGCAACTTCAGGTACATAGCGATCGCATATCCACCCAAGCCAAAGAAAATCCCATGTCCCAAACTGAGTAAGCCAGTATAACCCCAAATCAAATCAATAGCTAAAGCCACAATCGCCAGGGACAAAAATCGCCCCAACAAATTCAAGCGAAACTCAGATAACACCACTGGCATAATTAAAATCAGGATAAGTGCGATCGCCACTACTACCCCAACTTCAATTAATATTAACTTTCCTGCCTTTCTTTTCATTTCTTACTTTGCATCCTTAGCGGTTTCTTTCCCAAAAATCCTAAGCATCAACAGTACGCCCTTTTTGCGGAAAAATCCCCGCAGGTTTCCACTGCAAAAACAGAATAATCAGGACAAATACCATCACCTTCGCCATACTTGTAGTAGCAAAAAAGGTGAAGAAATCTACCAAAGGCTTTACAGGAGTTAATAACAAAGCCAGAGTTCCAGAACCAATTAAAAAGTTAGCTGTCCCAATTCCCAAAGCAGCGACAATAGTACCTGCTAAGTTACCCACACCACCAACAACCACAACCATAAAGGTGTCGATGATGTAATTTTGTCCGGTATTTGGCCCTACAGAACCGAGTAAACTAATTGCACAACCAGCCACACCCGCTAAACCAGAACCTAACGCAAAAGTGATAGCATCAACTGTTTGAGTTGGGATACCTAAACAAGCACTCATACTGCGGTTTTGGGTAACCGACCTAATTCTTAATCCCCACTTAGAACGCTGTAAGAAGAGGTAAATTCCCGCTACACAGATGATTGTTAAACCAATAATAAATAACCTAGCAAAAGGTAATTGTACACCAGCAACAGATATCCCAGATTGCAACCATCTTGGTGCTGTGACATCCACATTTTGCGCCCCAAACCAAGGCTGAGTTACTGCTAGTTTGTAAGTTTGACTTAATAAATTACCTGTAGTGATTGTAATTGCTAGAGATAGCAATAAAATTACCGCTACAACCCAGTTACGCACTCTCTCTAAATTATTGCGGGAATTTAAAAACCACAAACCCCCAAAAAATAATAGAGAAAATAAAACTAAGCAAATGATTAATACCCAATTTACACTGCGGACAAACTGCTGAAATATTAAACTCACTCCCCAAGTTGCCAAGAGAGTTTCTAGCGGTCGTCCATAAAGATAGCGAATTACGCCTTTTTCTAGAATTAAGCCGATAAAAGCTGTGAAAATAAAAGCGATAACTAAAGCCAGAAATATATAAATCTCAAACCAAAACCCGCCCAATTGTTTACAGCCATTTTGCACAACGAATGTGGTATAAGCACCAAACATCATCAATTCGCCATGCGCCATATTAATTACGCCCATCAAGCCAAATATAATGGCTAATCCCAATGCCGCAATTAACAATACAGAACCAATACTAATTCCATTAAATACCGCATCTAAAAAACCTGTTAACACTTTTTTAACCTAATGATGAGGATTTGGTGTTTGGTATTTGAAAGAGTAAACAGGGAACAGGGAATAAAGCATAATTGAAATTTTGATGTTCCCTAATTATTGAAAGTAGGGTAACTAAGACCTAAGCTATTCATAATTGGTAATTACCAATTACCGATTACCAATTACCCATTAGCTAGCCTTAGGCTTTTTTGTACTTACCACCCTTAGCTGGATCTGACCAATCACAAGCATATCCCTTAGTTTCTTTCACAAATTGATTCCAAGGAACTGGCTCAACAGGCGCAGGTGTAGCATAAACAATATTAAACAAACCATCGTCTCTCACTTCACCAATTCGCACAATTTTAGATATGTGATGATTGGCGTTGACTGTGACTTTACCTTCTGGCGCATCGATAGTTTGTCCATAAGCCGCAGCACGCACTTTCACTAAGTCAGGAGTACCTGCTTTTTCTACTGCTTGTTTCCACAGATAAACAGCAATATATGCAGCTTCCATCGGGTCATTTGTTACCCTTTCTGCGCCATATTCTTTCTTGAAAGCTTCCACAAATTTCTTATTTGCAGGTGTGTCTACTGTTTGGAAGTAATTCCAAGCTGCATAGTGACCTTTGAGATATTCCACACCAATAGCTTTAACTTCTTCTTCGGCAATACTTACCGACATCGAAGGATATTTATCTGGTGTTAAGCCTGCACCTTTTAATTGTTTAAAAAAAGCCACATTACTATCACCATTTAAGGTGTTGTAAATCACGCCTCCATTAGGCAAAGCTTGCTTAATTTTGGTGATAATTGGTGTTACTTCGGTATTACCTAATGGTAAATAATCTTCTCCAACTGTTTTGCCACCTAGTGCTTCTAATTGCGCTTTAATAATGGTGTTAGCAGTGCGAGGGAAAACATAGTCTGAACCGACTAAAAAGAATTGTTTACCCTTATTTTTTAACAGCCAATCAACAGAAGGTTCAATTTGTTGATTAGGTGCTGCGCCTGTGTAAAAGATGTTTTTAGAACACTCTTGACCTTCATACTGCACAGGATACCACAGCATATGGTCTTTACTTTCAAAAACTGGCTTGACATTCTTGCGGCTAGCAGAAGTCCAACAGCCAAAAACTACCGCTACCTTATCTTGATCGATCAGCTTAGTAGCTTTTTCTCTAAAGGTATCCCAGTTAGAAGCACCATCTTCTACTACAGCTTCAATTTGCTTTCCTAAAACACCACCATTAGCATTAATTTCCTTAATTGCTAATTTTTCAGCATCAACAACGCTTTTTTCACTAATAGCCATTGTGCCACTGAGAGAATGCAAAATACCTACTTTGATTGTGTTACCACTAGTAGCCGCAGCCGGCGCAGCAGTAGGAGATGTAGCTGGACTATTGGTAGCAGTTGGAGTTTCAGTTGTACAAGCCTTGAGAAAAATTGTGCTACCGAGGGTTGCGGAACCGTATATTAAAAACCTGCGTCTGTTAAATCGTCTACTCATTATCTTTTGTACTGCTCCTCACAAAGATTTAGCTAACTTTTTAGGTAGCTGTAAATATCATTAAATTGTGATATTAGTGCGATATTTAACTTGTAAAAAGTTACGAATTATACAAAATCTTGATTTTGGACAATAAAAATAGAATTACCAGCGATTAAAGTTAATAAAAATTCATGACTTTTTGTACAATTTCGTAGTAACTAAAAGTCACTTATGCAGGTAAAAAACTTAAATCGTGTTGAATATTTTACAAAGTATGTTTTGCGACATTGAAGATGTATATTTCTTCGCAAAAACATACGTAACTTACCATAAAATACTGGTTGAATTAGATATATTAATTACCGTTAATTTATATGGTACGTTATCGGGAAGTATAACGTACTAATATCAACACTCCACTCACAAAAGAATGGAGTTTCGATGAGAAAGAGTGAGGTACAGATAATTCTAAGGACATAGCAATGCCATGCCCCTACCTGCCTACCTTATTTACCCGAAATAGGTTGTAAATCTCAAATTACGGCTATACAATCAATCTCTACCAACACATCTTTTGGTAACCGTGATACCTCCACACAAGCACGGGCTGGGGCTGTATCTTCGGGAAAATATTTCGCGTAAATCGCATTAACTGTCGCAAAATCATTCATATCTGCGAGAAAGACAGTGGTTTTAACCACATTTGCAAATGTTGCCCCTGCTGCGGTCAAAATAGCTTCTAAATTAGCCATTACCTGCTCAGTTTGCTTTTTCACATCATCAGTATAGACAACCTGACCGATGCGAGGATCGATCGCAATTTGTCCAGCTACAAACACCATTTGACCAGAAGCTGCGATCGCTTGATTATATGGCCCCACTGGTTCAGGTGCATTATCAGTACGAATAACTTGACGTGTCATAGATACTACTTTTTCCCAAGATGCTTTTTGCTTACCGACTTCCACCTCACAGGCGATCGGCTTGTAAACCTCTCCATCAGGCATTATCGCATCAGTTAGGTCAGCATCTTTAAAGCTAGCTCCGTAGACATGAGCAGAAGTCAAATCAGCCTTCTTGAGGCTTGCTCTACTGAGACTTGCTTTCATCAAATCAGCTTGTTGTAAATCTGCTCTCTCTAAATTTGTTCCTTGTAGACAAGCTTTTCTAAGATTTGTACCTCTTAGATTTGCCGCACCCAGATCAGCCTCAGCTAGATTTATGCCAGATAAATCCTTTTGAGTGAAATTAACACCCCGAATCTTGGCTCTTTCGAGATTAGCATTTTTGAGTATTGCGCTATTGAGGTTTGCTTGACTTAAATCAGCTCCACTCAAGTTAGCCCCAGTAAAATTAGTACCACCCAGGTTTGCTCTCACAAGATTTGCTTTTCTCAATGAGGCTTGAGTTAGATTAGCAGATTCTAAATTAGAATCACTAAGATTGGCATTATCCAAGCTGGCATTACTGAATTTAGACCTATTGATGCTTGCTCCACGCAAATCAGCACCTGTCAAGGATGCCCTAGTAAGGTTAGTGTCATAAAGCAATGCCTTGCTGAGATTGGCATCATTCAAATTCGCTCCTGTCAAATCTGCACTTTTTAGGTCTATCTCACTCAGGTTTGCACCTTTGAGGTCTACCCCTCTTAAATTTACTGAATGAAATTCCCGTTGACCGTCCGCATATCTCTTTAAAAGTTCTTCAGCATCCATAATGCGCCCTTAAATACCTCTGACACAGTATAATCTCGATACTTTTGCATCAAAGGTATTTATCTCTGTTCCTCTTCTTAGCGCCCTTTGCGCCTTTGCGGTTCGTTCCCCTAACCCAACCTCGGACGTAACCCATAATGCCGATATTGCAAGTAATCACGCAAAATGCGATCGTGGTCAAAACACAGATTACCAGGCACAAGCCACGACTCAAAAATGCCAATATTCTTAGCATCATCCCCAGCTTTGGGCTGTCCTTTCGCTGTCGCCAAAAATACAACGCTCATAGTATGCTGACGCGGATCGCGGTTGGGGTCAGAATAGACTAAAAATTGCTCCACCAACTCGATTTTTAAACCCGTTTCCTCTTCAGCTTCCCGCCTCGCTGCTGTTTCCACAGATTCACCATAATCTACAAAACCACCAGGAAGCGCCCAACCTAGAGGCGGATTATGTCTTTCAATTAATACTATAGGTAGATGAGGTTGATCGATTAATTCAATAATTACATCCACAGTCGGAGCGGGATTACGGTAATTCATAGGCAATATTAAGTATTAAGTAGTAATTATGAGCTTTTATAGGGATTTATTACATTCTGTACTTATCCCTCCATTGGTAGCTTCTAAACCAGTCCCTACCGTGATAGATTCGATGCGTAGGCGTAGCCCGTCGTAGACATCCCCTCCTCAAACATCATCAGGTTAAATATGCCTTTTCCCAGATCCAGCGGCATTTTGCTGCATCCAACTTCATTTCCCAGCCGATTTGGCATTGGGGATTTAGGCTTAGAAGCTTACCGTTTTATTGATTTTCTCAAAGATAGCTACCAACAATACTGGCAAGTTCTACCTTTGGGCCCTACTGGGTATGGCAATTCGCCTTATATGTCTTACTCAGCAATGGCGGGAAATCCCTTGCTGATTAGCCCAGAACAACTGCTCAAGGATGACCTACTCACAGAGGAAGACTTTGCTAATTTACCAGGATTTCCGGCAAACAAAGTAGATTTCGAGCAGATTGTACCAATTAAAAATTCTTTACTGCAAAAGGCTTGCGAGAACTTTCACACCAAGGCAACATCGACGCAGCAGAAAAAATTTGCCGAATTTTGCGATCGCAAAGCTTATTGGCTAGATGATTATGCCTTATTTATGGCGCTCAAAGATACTCAAAATGGTGCCAGTTGGCATACCTGGGAACCTGAAGTTGCCAAGCGTCAACCAGAAGCACTGGATCGGGTAAGGCGACAACTGACTCAGGAGATTTTTTATTATAAATTCATCCAATATGAGTTCTTCCAGCAGTGGTCAGAACTCAAAACCTATGCAAATAAACACGGTATAGATATTATTGGTGATATTCCGATTTACGTTGCCCATGATAGTGCTGATGTCTGGGCAAATCCTGATATCTTTGCTTTAGATGAAGAAACTGGCGAAGCCTCGCAAATGGCAGGTGTACCACCAGATTACTTTAGCGCCACAGGTCAATTGTGGGGTAACCCAGTATACAACTGGGAAGAATTACAAAAGCAAGACTTTAAGTGGTGGTTGCAGCGCTTTGAAGCGATGCTAGATTATGTAGATATTATTCGGATTGACCATTTCCGAGGATTTGAAGCTTATTGGTCTGTACCTCAAGGTGAAGAAACTGCCATTAATGGTGAATGGATAGAAGCGCCAGGAGGAGCTTTTTTTGAAACTATTCGCCAAAAATTAGGCAAACTTCCAGTCTTGGCAGAAGATTTAGGCGTAATTACACCAGAGGTAGAAGCATTACGGGACAAGTTTGAATTTCCAGGAATGAAAGTTTTACAATTTGCCTTTGGTTCCGATCCTGGTAATCCATTTTTACCCTTTAATTACCCACGTAATGCTGTAGTTTATACCGGAACCCACGATAATGACACTACTATCGGTTGGTTCAATAAAGCTGGCGACTGGGAAAAGGAAAACTTATTGCTTTATTTAGGTTGTGTCAGTCCTGACGGTATCCACTGGGATTTAATTAGACTCGCTTTAAGTTCCATTGCCAATCAAGCAATTCTTCCCTTACAAGATATTTTGGGATTAGGCGGAGAAGCACGGATGAATTTCCCCAGTGTTGCTGAGGGGAACTGGGAGTGGCGCTACCAAGAAAACGCTTTAACTAAGGAATTAAGCCACAAACTCAAACGTCTCACCACTTTATATGGACGTGCGCCTAAAGAGTCTTCCTGATTAGTGCTGAGTGGTGAGTCCTGAGTAATGAGTTTTGAATACATAAACTAAAGGGGCACAAGCGTTGCTTGTGCCCCAAAAATCGATGTGAATAAGTTGCTAATTATCATTTTCAGACTAGTAATGTTTAATTTGTAATAGGTAATAGTTAAAAATTTTTTCGCAATTACTAATTACCAATTACCAATTACCAATTACCAAATCCCAACCTTTTATCTACATAATTAACAACTTGGTTGAGTACTCTTCAAAATCTAGTTTTAGCCGCAATTTTGATTTCCTCTACCTTTCCTGGCTCTCCCATTTCCTTAGGTTGCTCCTGATTAACGCTCATCAGTACACCACCAGCATTATCAGTTTTCACTGTTAATTGCTCTTGAGCTTTCCAAGTCCGATGAGTTCCTTGTGGTAGCGTACCTTCAAATTGTGTTTTGCCATCAGCTACCACACGAATCCAAGATGAGGATTTCAAAATTACACCAATCTGCACTGGCTGACCATCTTTGGCACTCAGGAGAGTATTGCTAAATGGTTTAATCTCCAGGGGCTTTGTTGATTGAGCTGGTTGTGCGAAAGACTCTTTTTGAGCGTTGGTTGGGTTAGTTTGGCTAGTACTTGCTTGTAAAGCAGCGTTATTCAGTATTTGAGATAAGCCACTCACAGAACAAACAATCACAAATATATAAAGTAAGTAAAGATGCAGAGGACGCAATTGGTTAATGGGCTTATTTGTCCAAGTAGAAGTAGAACTTACCTGTTGATAAACAATCGGAAAAGTGCTAGAAAATTCTACGCCGTTAAAGCCCAATGCATCAGCAAATTGCCTAATCAATCCTTGAATATAAATTGGTTCTGGCAGCTCGTTTAAATTACCTTCTTCAATAGCCTGTAACAGCCGCTTAGGAATTCTAGTCATCACAACTACTTCCTCTAGCGATAAACCCTGTTCTTGACGAGAAGCCCAAAGTTGCGCGCCAATTTCTGCTAACTTTTCAGCTCTTTGTTGCTCTACTGAAAGGGTTTGCGGCTGATTATTCTTTCTTCTGAACCATGTCATGGTTGATTACACTCCTTAACTCAGCTGAATCCTTAATAGGTGTGTGCTTAATTTGCTGTTGCAAAAAGCGCATCTCATCATCTTTTAGGGAACGATAGTTACCCGGTTTTAAATAGGGTTGTTTGGATCTTTGTAATTGAATCGGGCCAATAGCAGTCCGATGTAGTTCAATCACCGGGTAGCCTAATTGTTCGGCTATACGGCGAATCTGGCGGTTGCGTCCCTCCTTTAACACAATTTCTAATCTACTGTTAGTAGAAAAACTTTCTATTAGGCGTACCTGGGCTGGTCGTGTTTTTCTCCCTTCTAAAACCACACCTTGTCGCCATATCTGTAAAACTACTTCCGATGGATGTCCCTTAACCAATACACTATAAGTTTTCGGGACACTATGGCTAGGATGGGTGAGAGAAAATGTCAGTTCGCCATCGTTAGTAAGTAATAATGCTCCTGTAGAATCTGTATCTAAACGCCCTACAGGGTGAATACCTGATCCCTGGCGTAATTCTTTTGGTAGTAAATCTAAAACAGTTGTTCTTCCCTGAGGATCGTAGCAAGTGGAAACTACTCCAGCAGGTTTATTCAGCAATAAATATGTTAAAGACGGACGTTGCTTAGTAACTACGGGCTTACCGTCAACTGTAATTTGGTCAGTTTGGGGGTTAACTTTTTGACCTAAATGTGCCAATACTCCATTGATCCGCACGCGCGATCGCCGAATCATTTCTTCAGCTTCACGCCGTGAGGCAATACCCCATTGGGCAAGAATTTTTTGTAACCGTACCTCCATGTGGAATTTGCTTATTCTCTCGCTAACATTTAAATCATAATATTTGCATTTTGTTGTTAATAGCCATAAATGTTACATTTAAGGCTTGTTTAACTTCAGCCAATTGTAGAGTTTTCACCCATAAACACAGGAGTTGAATGCCAGAGCAGAATTCAGACCCCAAAAGTAACGGCAAAATCCGCGTAATTACCAATATGCTGAAAACCGCACTTAAGCTGTGGTTGAAAGCACAGGTAACTCAAGTATCGCAAATCGAAGTGGAAATTAAAGCAAGCGATCGCCAACTTCTCTCGGGAAAGATTCCTTGGGTATCGATTTTTGCTAGTCATGCCGTTTACCGAGGTCTCCATATAGGAAAAATTCAACTAGTGGCAGAAAACATACAAGTCAACATCGGCTCAGTCATCAAGGGCAAGCCGCTACGATTGTTAGAGACAGTACCAGTTTTTGGTGAACTGAGTATGGAAGAACAGGATCTCAATCAATCTCTGTCTTCGGAGTTATTAGCAACGGCTTTAAATGATGTACTGGTTAAACTTTTACCAGAACACTGCACAAAAACCAAGTCTACTACTTGGCAAGAAATTATCCTGGATACCAATCAAATTATACTGAGTGGCATTCTAGCATCCGAAGGGGAATCTACGCCCGTGAAGATTTTTCTGGGCTTACAGTTGATCAACGCTCAGGAGTTGCAACTAGCACCCATCCAAATCCAGTACGACATGGTAGTGCAAACAGAAAGTAATCAAGAACACAATATTGATCTTGGCCCAGAGGTAGATATCCAAGAACTCACGCTGATCCCCGGTAAGTTAGTATGTCGCGGGCGAATTAACGTTAACCCCTGATGATTAATAATCAAAAACTCAAGAGACTTAGTATTTATAATAATTTATAATTCTCATGCCAAAGTTCGTGGAAATCACTGAAATTGGCATTAGTTATCATCTACGAGATAATGCTGAGTAATGAGTAATGAGTAATGAGTAATGAGTAATGAGTAATGAGTAATGAGTAATGAGTAATGAGTAGTATAGGAGAGAAGGGGATCGGGAAGCACAAGGTAGAGGAAAAGCAGAAAAATCACTATTACCCATTACCAATTAACCATTCCCCATTACCCCTGATTAACTCTCCGTAATTAGCGGTAACAACAAAGTGAGAAAATAATAAACTAGGGGAGCGGTAAAAATATAGCTATCTGTACGATCCAAAATTCCACCATGTCCGGGGATTAACTGTCCTGAATCCTTCACTCCAGCATCACGCTTTAGGGCAGATTCAATCAGATCACCTAACAAACTGGCAATACCAATCAATAGCCCCAATGCTAGACCAGTATAGAGCGCTCTGGGTAAGTGAAGATAATAAGCACCAGCAAGACCTATGGCAACGCTAGCACTGATCCCAAAGACGGCTCCTTCCACTGTTTTTTTGGGGCTAATATCGGATAAACGGGTTTTGCCGAAGAATTTACCAATAGTATAAGCACCGATATCAGCTGCCCAAATACAAAGAAAGGTTAGCACTGTTGCTGTTAAACCTTGCGGTAGTAATGCAAGATTTCTTTGGTCTAGGATATCTGTCCAACCTGTAGGCCAATAACCTCCTAACGGTATATTACTCAGGGCAGCACTACCAAGCGATCGCAACCGCACCCAGTAACTTGGTAAGTAACCTACATAAAATAGCCCCATAATTGATGCTGATATATCAGCAATCGTCGCCATTTTGGGTTGAAACAATAGATAAAAACAAATAAATGTCCCAGCTATTGGCATCACCGCATCAGCTAACCCCCCATCCAAGGTACAAATTGCCAGTAAGATGAGGCTGACAGACATGGTGGTTTTAGCTGCGGGAGCTATGCCTCTGGCTCGCACCAAATTAAAATATTCCTGTTGTCCTAAAAAGACCACAATAGCAATCACAATGGTAAAGTACCAACCCCCCAACAGGGTTGCAAACAGAGCCAGTGCGATCGCCACAATTCCACTAATAATCCGAGACCAAGGCATAGCAATAAAGAATGAAAGAATAAGGATGTACCCCTCCGAAGAAGCAAGCTACGCGTAGCGTCTTTGCAGGAGAAGGATGAAGTTGTAAATATCAGGTTTTATGTATGAATTGCCGCATTTTCAGTAATTTAGTTGTTTAACTTGATTTTTCATACTTTAGCCTTCATCCTTCGGATTTAGTCTAGTTTCTCACCACTAAGGATAAATATAGGATCAACGGCGGTAAAGGTTTGAGAAAAGCCGCGCATTTCTAAGCGATTCACCGAAGATTGCACAACTTCAATATTGCGAGCTCTTAATTGAGAAAAAGTCTGAGAAATAGCATATAGATTTTCTAGATTAGCAGCTGTGGCCACCACTCTCCCTGTTGGTGGTAGATAATTCCACACAGCTTGCAAAATTTCTTGAATGGCCTTTCCCCCTTCAATGCAAACACGGTGAGGGGTAACTTTAATATCCTGCAAACAATCCGGCGCGCTACCTTCAATCACTTCGACATTTTTGACTTCAAAGCGATCGCAGTTACGGCGGATGAGGTTAGCTACTTCTTCATCCCGTTCGACAGCGATAATTTTGCCACCAGGGCATAAAAGTCCCACTTCTACAGGAATTGTACCTGTACCTGCACCAATATCCCATAACACTGAATCTGCTTGCAGTCGTAGTTGAGCAATCAGCAATAGCCTAACTTCGCGTTGGCTTAAGGGGATTCCAGGTAAGTACTCGAACAACTCATCGGGAATACCAGGGGTAATATAAGGCCATATTTGGGAGGACATAAAATTACATATTTATACTAAAGATATCAGCTTGTCTGTTTTGAGTGGTCGTAGGCTATCAAAAGCTTTTAGACGTAGCGTTATCAGTAATCATCATGACTCAGAAAATATTAAGCGATCGCTACGAAGTTCAACAGGAATTAGGAAAAAAGTCTGGGCGGCGGACGCTATTAGCCCGTGATTTGGTAACTCAAGAACTTGTAGTTGTGAAGTTACTTTCCTTTGGTGGTGACTTTGAATGGGATGATCTCAAGCTGTTTGAGCGAGAAGCTGAAACTTTAAAATCTTTATCGCATCCCTTTATTCCTCGCTATTTAGATTATTTTGAGCTAAATACACCTACTATTAATGGATTTGCTCTAGTACAAACTTATATCTCAGCACAAACTTTAGAGCAATATTTAAAAGCTGGGCAGATATTTACAGAAGCAGAAGTTAAGCAGATAGCCAAAGCGCTTTTAGAAATTCTCTGTTACTTGCATGGACTACATCCACCCGTAATTCACCGTGATATTAAGCCCAGCAATATTTTATTAGGCGATCGCTCTGGTAATAGCGTCGGTCAAGTTTATTTGGTGGATTTTGGCTCAGTACAAACTGTTTTGGCGACTGAAGGCTCTACTCGTACTATAGTGGGAACCTACGGTTATATGCCACCAGAACAATTTGGTGGGCGTACTGTCCCAGCTTCGGATCTTTACAGTTTAGGGGCGACATTAATTTATTTGGTAACGGGTATCCAGCCAGCAGATTTACCCCAAAAAGATTTTCGCATTCAGTTTGAGCAAGCAGCGAATCTCAGCCCCAGCTTCACTAATTGGTTGCAATGGTTAATTGAACCTAACTTAGAAAAGCGTGCTAGTTCTGCCTTAGAAGCGCTCAAAGCCTTAGAAAAACCGGAAATTCCCCATGCTTTGGCTTTAACTACTGCGAAACCACCTGGGAGCAAAATTCAACTAACTAAACATCGAGATGCCTTAGAAATTATTATTCCGCCTACTGGCTGGCAACCATCAATGATCTTCTTAGGTACGTTTGCGATCGCCTGGAATTCATTTATTCTCTTTTGGACAATTAACGCACTCGCCGCCCCTTTTCCTGTCAACCTCCCCTTTGCTTTGTTCTCTCTGCCTTTTTGGGGTGCAGGCGGCTTGATGATGTATGGTTTTATATTTAGCCTTTGGGGAAGCATCCGCTTACACCTTGATCGGCAAAAAATTACTTTAACTTACAATTTATTAGGATTTAAATCCCATCGCCCTCAGCCATCACCCAGAGAAAATATTACTAAGTTAGTTTATACGCCGCAGCATTTTACTAAAGACTCAGAAGGTACCCGCACTCAAGTTCCTGCTCAATTAGATATCTGGGCTGGTGTCCAAAAATATCAAATTGGCGGTAACGATAGTATTAAATCGGATGCAGAACTAGAATGGTTAGCCCATGAATTAAGCGATTGGTTAGGCATAGAAATTAGTAAACAATAGGAAATTATTTTCTGCTGAAACCCCATCCTGCTTATACCAGAACTCGAACAAAAACTCCTTCAGCTTTCTCCCAACCAGAAACTGTATATTATCCAAATTTTGGTTCAAAGCCTGACTACAAATAACACTAACCCAGAGCAACCAAGCAAACTCTCAGAATTTTTCCGCCAATCCCCTTTTGCTGAAGTGATTAAAGAAATCGACATCTAAAACAAATAATCTAAACCTTAATTTATGGCTCTAATAAGTGAATTTCTACAAGCGGAGTTATTACTTTTCCAACCCAGATATTGTTTATTTTTGTTGATTCATTCCACTGATAAAAATCTTTGATACTTTCATGAGATTCATTATATTTAAACCGAAATTGATATATTCCCGGATACAGTGGACGGAAAATATAAATATCTTCAGATGGAAATGGTATATTCAACGTCAACTTGCGTTCACGCTTTTTCTTTCGGTTTTGTATCCAAAAAAGAAAGCTATCACGATAAAAAGTTACTGCCTCTCCTGGAATTAGTAGTACATAATCAGATTCAATTCGTTTACTAAGTCGTTCAGAGTGTAAACCTGTTAACATGACTTGACCGTCTGGTGCGATCATTTCTGGAAACATCGAATAAAAATGGTATGGGAAGTATAAGGGTGTTTGTCTATTATTGATAATCCGAATACCAAGCCTTACAAGAGTATAAACACCACGCTTTACTTCTGGAATGGTTAATTCCCTATCTGATACTACAGTTTCAAACGTAACGTTATCCACTTCAACAGTCTTAATCTTATTCGATTCAAAAAATGTCATGTTAGCTTTTTAATTCCAGACTGAAATAAAAGCAATTCTATAGTTTTATAAGAATTTACGCTTGTTATATAAATGATAGGAAAAATATATCTTTAGTATTGTCCATAAATAGTGCGAGTTTATTAGATGAGATTGAGGCTAAACAATATTTCTTCTCCACCTACCCAACTACTCTCATCTCTTACTACTCTATGATTTAATTAAGTATCCTTGAGAGGAAGCCTATATGTTATTTGGACTTGGATGGCCAGAAGTTGCCATTATTGTGATAGTCGCTGTGGTAATTTTTGGCCCCAAAAAAATCCCCGAATTGGGAAGTGCGCTGGGTAAAACTCTACGGGGTTTTAAGGAGGAAATTAAAGGTTCTAGTGCGGATAATAACTCAGACCAAGACCAGTAATCGGCAAAATTGGCAGCATAGCAAAGGTCAATGGTAGAGATACGAGCGATCGCATCTCTACTATTGACTAAAGCAGCGTGTTGATGATCGAAGAAGCCACACCATTTTGAGAATCTACAACAGTTGCGGGTGTATTTGATTGCTGTGTTTCTTCTTTGACTACGCCACGTGCGCGAATTAACTTAATAGCGCGGCTGACGCTTTCTGGTAAAACCACAACCAGACTATTTTCCGGAGCCATATCTAAGGCTTTATTAATGGCTTGGGTTTCATCGAGAATTGATTCAAAACGGCAATTCGGTTTAACTTGGGTAATGCCTTTAGTAATCAACTCTGAGGCAGAACCTCTGGGACGGCCCCTGGTATCATCATCTTCTTTGACAATGATGTAATCAAAAATATCGGCTGCTAATCTGCCCAAGGTAACAAAATCTTCGTCACGGCGATCGCCAGGGCCCCCAACTACACCAATGCGCTGTCCAGAAGTCCAGTTGCGGACGAAAGCACCCACAGCTTCGTAACTAGCTGGGTTGTGAGCATAGTCTACCAAAGCATGGTAGTTGCCTAAATTAAATAAATTCATCCGTCCTGGCGTTTGACTCACAGAAGCACGGAATGTCTTTAAACCAGCGCGAATCTGCTCAATCGAGACATTCTGCACAAAGGCTGCCAAACTAGCTGCTAAGGCGTTAGCAATCATAAATGGCGCACGCCCACCCATTGTCAAGGGGATAGCTTCTGCTCTTTCGATGCGATGTGTCCAATCGCCTTTGACGATTGAAAGATAATTATTTTCATAAACAGCCGCTACTCCACCCTTTTGAATGTGCTTCCGCACCAATTCTGAATCAGGGTTCATGGTGAAGTAAGCAATATTCGCTTTGGTTTTTTCCGCCATCGCCGCTACGCGATAATCGTCAGCATTAAGTACGGCATAACCATCAGGGAATACAGCTTCTGCAACTACACTCTTGAGGTTAGCTAACTGATCGATGGTATCTATATCACCTATACCTAAATGGTCGGCAGCAACATTTAATACCACACCAACATTTGCGGCTTCAAACCCCAAGCCAGAACGCAGAATACCCCCTCGCGCACTTTCTAATACTGCTACCTCTACGGTGGGGTCTTGTAGTATTAAATGAGCGCTCTGCGGCCCAGTATTATCACCAGCCTCTACTAAATAATCACCAATATAAGTTCCATCTGTAGTTGTATAACCTACTACTTTGCCTGTTTGCTTGTAGATATGTGCTAACAGTCTTGTAGTAGTGGTTTTACCATTAGTGCCCGTAACGCTCAGAATCGGAATGCGGCTGGATTGTTCGTTGGGGAACAGCATATCCATCACTGCGCCAGCAACGTTGCGGGGAATGCCTTGGCTAGGTGCAACGTGCATTCTAAAGCCTGGGGCAGCGTTAACTTCCACAATTACGCCATCTACTTCCCTTAAGGGGCGACTAATATCGGTGGTGACAATATCTAGTCCCGCGATATCCAACCCAATAGTTTTGACTACTCTTTGTGCTAGCCAAACATTTTCCGGGTGGATTTCATCAGTACGATCTACAGCACAGCCTCCTGTACTTAAGTTAGCTGTTGCTCTGAGATAACAAATTGTACCTTTGGGAAGCACGCTATTTAGGGTATAACCTTGCCTTTCTAAAAGCTGGTAGCTAGTCCGGTCAAGTTCAATCTTGGTGAGCACATTATCATGTCCCTCGCCGCGATTGGGGTCTTGGTTTGTTTCCTCAATTAGTTCCGCAATGCTAGATCTACCATTACCCACTACATGAGCTGGTACACGTTCGGCGACTGCGACGACCTTGCCATCTACCACCAATACCCGATGATCGCGTCCGACGTAATACCTCTCGACAATAACTGAGCGGGAAACCTGTCTGGCGGCTTCATAGGCTGCCTCTGCTTCTTCCCAGGTTCTAATATCAATGGTGATACCCCGTCCGTGATTACCATCCAAAGGCTTAATAACTATGGGATAACCACCAACATATTCAATAGCTTCTTCCAAATCGTCCAAGAAGTTTATGACTGTACCTTTAGGCACTGGTACACCAGCAGCAGAGAGGATACGTTTGGTAGCTTCTTTATCGCAAGCTAGTTCTACTCCCAAAATGCCCGTGTTGTCGGTCATGGTTGCTTGCATCCGCTTTTGGTTCACGCCATAACCTAGCTGAATCAAAAAGCGCGCCCCCAGAGCCATCCAGGGAATACCTCGTTTTTCTGCTTCTTTGACGATCGCTTCTGTAGAGGGCCCCAAAGACGCATCTCGCCAGAAGTCTTTTAAGTCTTGGATATCTTGCTCTAGCTCTGCTTTGGGATAGCGACCGCGATCTACAATACTTTGGCACAAGCGCACAGCAGCTCGTCCCGCGTAGCGTCCCGCTTCCTCATTCAGGTACTCAATTACTACCTGGTAAATGCCTGGTGTAGCAGTTTCGCGGGTGCGACCAAAGCCTACATGCATTCCAGCTAGTTCTTGCAGTTCTAAAGCTACATGTTCGACGATATGGCCCATCATGGTGCCTTCTCGCACCCGCATTAAAAAACCACCACGACAGCCAGGGGAGCAATAGTGGCCCTCCAGACTTGGCAGCGCCTCAACTAATCCTTCGTAAAAACCAGGGATTTCATTCGAGGGCTTCTCGGCTAGGTTTTCTAAATCGAGTCGCATGACGATCAACTTGTGGCGTCGAATGCTCCAGTAGTTTGGGCCGCGTAAGGTCTGGATCTTGAGGATTCTCATGGGAATAGGTAGATGGAGATTCGGAACCAATATTCTAGTTTCTTACTGATTTTGATCGCTAAACTGTTTATGGTGAACAGTTTTTTCTTTTTAGATAGGATTCAAGTGATTTTTCTACAGTAAGAAATAAATCAGCGATCAACTCAGTGTAACCTCAGATACTCTATTCCGTCAGCTGGAGATCCGGTGTACAGCAGGCAATACAGTCCGCTGGTACAGGTGAAAACGATCGCCATAGCTGAGGATATGTAAACGTAAATTATGTATTGTTAGGGGTTCGTTGGCACCTACATGGGGTTCATTGGTATGAGTTACCTCCGTGGGATCAACTATAGTCACACTACCTTTACCCATCACTTGTAACCAACCATCACGTTCAAACACCGCACAAGTATCTTCATCAATGCCAATACCTAGGCGATCGGGGTGAGCGGCGATCGCGCTAATTAAGCGCCCCATGCGATTACGGTTGTGAAAGTGTTGGTCTACAATCACTTCGGGAATAAATCCTAAACCAGTTGCCATATCGACCAGAGAACGGTTTGGGGTTTCCCCACTACCGCCGCCAGCAATCATGTGATGTCCCATCACTGCTGCCCCTGCACTTGTGCCTGCTAAGGTAAGCTGCCCTGATCTGACTCGCTGTCGGACAATGTCCATCACTGGGGTATCTGCCAATACACCACAGAGACGTAATTGATCCCCTCCTGTTAAAAATACGCCACTACAGGCTTCTAAGGATGCTTTAATATGCGAGGCTTCGCACTGTTCCCGTTCGCGAATATCTAAAATTTCAACCTTTTCAGCACCCATTTCTTCAAATATCCGAATGTACCGACCACCGATGATGGCAGGTTCTCGGGAGGCAGATGGAATAATTGTAATATATGCCTTGCTAGCACCAGCACGGCCAAAAAAAGTTCTGAGGATATCGCGGCCATGAACTTTGTCTTCTGCGCCTCCGATAACCAGAACGGCGGTTTTAGTTGCTTGGGGTGTCCTCATTTCCAGCGATTTAGCTTGTAATTGCGGCATTATGTTTCTCCTGTCAACAACTTCAGGAACCATCGCCTGGGATGGGTTTCCAAGGCACTCCGTTGGGCGGCTTTGCCGACTTGAAGGAAGTGCCGTCGGCTTGTGGCGAATGGCGTGTGAATATAACAAGGTTCAGTAGCCTGATGATTTTCACGCTTTGCTTTTTGGGGAGGACACTTTTGTGAAATTTGGATTGGCATAAGCCTTCTTGCCAACTTCTCGCTTGATCCAAACAATGCCTCAGTTTTCCTATGTCCCTTATCCTCTAAAGCCAGCGCCTTGTTGTTTACCTGTCCACTTTTGCTAGTTTGGCAAAATAGTGCGAGTAGGGCTAAGTGGAGGCTACGCTGCGCCCTAGAGTTGGGCGAGCAGGTTTTGACAAGCTGTTTTCTGAGGCTGGCTCGATGCATCCTGGAAGTTGTTAACTTGGACAGATTATTAATTTAAATGTAGTTGTGACAATATTTAAACATAAATTAAGTAATTAGAAAAACTTTTGATCTCACGAAAGAGCTTAGTTTTCTGGTACTTTTAGTTACTATTGACAAACCTTATCTGTAGCTTTAGCAGACATTACCTTGTTGTTGTTCTTCGACATTCAAATTTAAGATTAGTGTTCTTGAATACGAATAACTGTGCGCTTTGATATAGTTACGCTTTTTCCTGACTGTTTTACCTCTGTTTTAAATTCCGGATTGCTGGCTAAAGCCTTAGCCAAGCAGATTGCTCAAGTCAATCTGATTAATCCTCGGGATTTCACCACTGACAAGCACCGAAAAGTAGACGATGAACCCTATGGCGGTGGAGTGGGGATGCTAATGAAGCCAGAACCCATTTTTGCCGCTGTAGAGTCGCTGCCGATTCTACCGCAAAGAGAGGTAATTTTGATGAGTCCTCAAGGACAAACCATCAATCAACCACTTTTACGTGAATTAGCCACAAATTATAACCAATTAATTGTGATTTGCGGGCATTACGAAGGAGTTGACGATCGCGTTCTCAATTTAGTTACCCGGGAAGTCTCTTTAGGAGATTTTATTCTCACAGGTGGCGAAATTCCCGCAATGGCTTTGCTCAATGGCGTTGTGAGACTTTTACCCGGAACTGTCGGCAAGGTAGAGTCATTGACAGCAGAGAGTTTTGAGGAAGGTTTATTAGACTATCCCCAATACACCCGCCCAGCAAATTTTCGCGGCTGGAAAGTGCCGGATGTCTTACTCTCAGGAAATCATGCTGCAATCGCCAAGTGGCGTTACGAACAACAAATCCAAAGAACAAGCGATCGCCGCCCAGATTTACTGGAAAAATGGCAGCAACAGAGGGGAAATGGGGAACTCGGGGCCCCCTCTGGGGATAAGGGGCAATGGGGACTGGGGACTGGGGATAAGGGAGCAGAGGAAGCAGGGGAGCAGAGGAAGCAAGGAGAGTAACTATGCTATTAATCCCAACTTCCTGTTCTTTGTTCCCTGTGAGCAAACGCCCAATGACAAATGACAAATGACAAACGACAAATGACAAACATTCGTATTGGTAACGGCTACGATATTCATCGACTAGTAAGCGATCGCGCTTTGATTTTGGGAGGAGTGAAAATTCCCCATGAACTAGGTTTACTGGGACATAGTGATGCTGATGTCCTCACCCATGCGATTATGGATGCCATGTTAGGCGCACTATCTTTAGGGGATATTGGGCATTATTTTCCGCCTACAGATCCCAAATGGGCAGGAGCAGATAGTTTAGAGCTATTAAGCCAAGTACATCAGCTAATTCGCGATCGCGGTTGGCAAATTGGCAATATTGATTCTGTAGTAGTCGCAGAACGTCCAAAATTGAAACCTCATATTGAGACAATGCGCGACAAGTTAGCGGCTGTTTTAGAACTGCAACCAAATCAAGTTGGTATTAAAGCTACTACCAACGAAAAATTAGGCCCAGTAGGGCGTGAAGAAGGTATATGCGCTTATGCTGTTGTGTTGTTAGTCACTGCTAATTAACGGAAATTTATATTTAGGAGTAGTCAATAGCTAGCATAGGAATATGCAAGCTATAGCGGCATCAATAAATTATTAATCTATTTGGGAGATGAGGACAATGGAAGCTGCACAATTTCAAATTCCTAATTATGTTGCTGATATTATTGTCCTCGACAAGGATGAACAAATTGTTTTATTAGTTGAAGTTAAAAGTACAGAGGTAGAAGGGAAAGTTGCCAAACAGCAAGCTATTACACAACTAAATTCATATCTGCAAAATGAAATTAAAAATAATCATTTATTTTTAGTTGATGAAATGTTTCTCATGTTGGTTAATCTCAGAGATATTGAGATTTTTAAATGGAATGGTAAAAATTTGTCTGAATCTTTAATCGCAATTAAAACTGCTAATATACTTAGTCATTACGATCCTGAATTTAGCGACAGAAAAATCTTGGGTCTATATTTAGAAACCCTTGTAGAAGCTTGGTTGAGAGACTTAGCATATCATTGGAAATCAGAAATGCCACCAGCATCAGACAATTTGGCAGCAATAGGTTTATTGCAAAAACTACAAGGAGGAACTACTCAGAAAATTTAGTAGCAATAGAATTATTGCAAAAAGCTACAAGTAGTAATTGCTCATTCAGGAGGAATTTCTTATTCTCAGGTAAATCTTGATGGTAATACTTTACGTTGAAACTAACTTTTTGATGGCAATTGCAAAAAGGCAAGATTTAGAGGCAGAAAATCTATTATGTTCCTTACCTTCATCCATTCGGATAGTTATCCCAAACTTTTGTTATGTTGAAGCCCTGAATAGGTGGGAAACAGAAAAATATTATGTACAAGAATTTGAAAAAAATATTGATAAACAGATAAATAACTCAAAACGAGATTTAACCTCTTCTAATGCTCAAATTTTCTTGGCTCACTTAGAACAGGCACGTATCTGGAATCAATTGTTACTCAACGATATTCAGATTCGTCTTTTTAATGCTATAGATATGCTTCTGCAAAAGGCAGAGGTGATAAATTTAAACAATACAATAATTCGTAATATTTCCCAAGCAGTAATTACACAGCCAGAAACATTACTTATTAAACAAGATATTATGGATAACTTAATTTTGCAGTCTATTATTCATCATGCAAATTTGTATCCTAGAGAAAGCAAGGTATTTTTAAGCGGTAATAGCAAAGACTTTGGTAAACCAGAAATTAGAAATATCTTGCATAATTATGGAATCAAGTATTTAAATAATACTCAAAAGTTTCTAGATTGGCTCAATTCCCAAAATACTTAGACTTACTATTCAATGATTAAAATTATGCTATTCGCTAACATATGGTCTACAATAAGACGCTTGTGGCTACTAATAATAATCGCCATAGTAACAGGCTTGACAGTAGCTGCTTGTAATCCATCGAATTTTAAAACAAATGCGGCTCAAGTTCCCCAATTAGTAACTAGTATTCTTAGCGATCCTAAAACATTTAACTTTGCTCTCAGTTCCGAGTCACCGAATATTTTTGGACTTACTTATGAAGGTTTAATTACTGAAAGTTACGAGACGGGAAAGGTAGAGCCTGCTTTAGCAGAATCCTGGCAAATTTCTGAGGATAAATTAAAAATAGTTTTTACCCTGCGAGATAATCTTAAATGGTCTGATGGGCAACCACTAACAGTAGATGATGTAGTGTTTACCTATAATGAAATTTATCTGAATGAAGCCATTCCTACAGATGCCAGAGATGGTATGAGAATTGGCGAAAGTCGTAAGCTACCAACTGTCAGAAAAATTGATAATCGTCGGGTGGAATTTTCTGTTCCAGAACCGTTTGCGCCTTTTTTACGTAGTGCTACAGGTTACCCAATTTTACCAGCCCATGCATTGAGAGAATCAGTAACTACAAAAGACCAAGAAGGTAAACCAAAGTTTCTATCAAAGTGGAGTGTAGATACACCTCCAGCTCAACTGATTGTCAACGGGCCTTTTAAATTAGAAAGATATGATACTAGCCAACGGATAGTTTTTCGACGTAATCCCTATTATTGGCGCAAAGATGCTCAAGGTAAAGCCCAACCTTATATTGAAAGAATAATTTGGCAAATTGTTGAATCCACAGATACATCTTTACTGCAATTCCGTTCTGGTGGGTTAGATACTGTTGGTGTGTCACCAGAATACTTTTCGTTGTTAAAAGTACAAGAAGACCAGGGTAATTTCAAGATATATAATGGCGGGCCTGGTTCTGGTACAACTTTTATACTCTTCAACTTAAATAAGGGTTCTAGAGATGGTAAACCTCTCATAGATCCTATAAAATCACGTTGGTTTAATACTGTAGAGTTTCGGCAAGCAGTAGCCTATGCCATTGATCGACAAACAATGATCAACAATACATTTCGTGGCTTAGGTCAACCTCAAAATTCACCTATTTCTGTACAAAGTCCTTATTATCTTTCACCGCAAGAAGGGTTAAAAGTCTATAATTACAATATAGATAAAGCCAAGCAGTTGTTACTCAAAGCTGGCTTTAAATACAACGAAAAAAATCAGCTAATCGATTCTCAAGGTAACAATGTACGCTTCACTTTGCTGACGAATGCAGGTAATAAGATTCGCGAAGCAGTGGGCTCGCAAATTAAACGAGATTTGAGCAAAATTGGGATTACAGTAGACTTCACGCCACTGGCATGGAATACATACACAGATAAACTTTCTAATTCATTAGATTGGGAAGCTTCTTTATTAGGTTTAACAGGTGGTTTAGAACCAAATGATGGTGCTAACGTCTGGTCTCCGGAAGGGGGATTACATATGTTTAATCAAAAACCCCAAGCTGGACAAAAACCAATTAAAGGTTGGGAAGTAGCACCTTGGGAAGCAGAAATTGGTGAACTTTACATCAAAGCAGCTAGAGAATTAGACGAACCCAAACGCAAAGCAATTTACGCTGAGACTCAACGAATTACTCAGGAGAATTTACCATTTATTTACTTGGTGAATGCCTATTCAATGTCAGCAGTGCGTAATCGCTTTGAAGGTATTAAATACTCTGGACTTGGTGGCGCATTCTGGAACATTCATGAAATCAAAATTGTAGATTAGTCATTGATTATTGGTCATTTGTGATTTGTTTCCAACTCATGATCAATGACCGATAAAAAAACTTTGCGATGCCTGCGGCGGGCGTAGCCATCGCTCTAGTGGGGTGCGTTGTCATACAGCGCACCCTACCTCATGACAAATGATAAATAACAAAAGACCAAGGAGAACATCACAAATGGCTAATGAGAAAGCTTTGCGATCGCTCTTAGAAGCAGTGGCTCATGGTAACGTTACCCCAGATAGAGCATTAGACTCTCTCAAAGACTTAGCCTATGAACAAGTAGGTGATTTTGCCAAAATCGATCACCATCGCAGTTTAAGAACTGGGTTCCCAGAAGTAATTTGGGGACTAGGCAAAACTCCAGATCAGATTGTTCAAATTATGGAAGTGATGCGTCACCGCAATCCGGTAGTGATGGCTACTCGGATTGAACCAGCAGTTTATGCTGTACTGCAATCGAAAGTTAGAGGTTTGCGATATTACGAAATGGCGCGGATTGCTGCTATTACTCCCGATGAACTCGAACCACAGTTTGAGGGTGTCATTGGTATTTTGTCGGCGGGAACTGCTGATTTACCCATTGCAGAAGAAGCCGCAGTTACAGCCGAACTTGCTGGTTTTCGGGTATTGCGTCTCTGGGATGTTGGTGTTGCTGGTATTCACCGCTTGTTGAATAATCGCCACCTGATTGAGTCAGCATCAGTATTAATTGTTGTCGCGGGTATGGAAGGCGCATTACCTAGCGTGGTTGCAGGTTTAGCCAATTGTCCTGTAATTGCTGTTCCCACCAGCATCGGCTACGGTGCCAGTTTTGGTGGACTAGCACCACTCTTAACAATGCTCAACTCTTGTGCCCCAGGAATCGGCGTAGTCAATATTGATAATGGCTTTGGTGCAGCAGTTTTAGCAGGGCAAATTTTGCGAACAGCCCAAAAGTTGAAATTTGAGGGATAAGTGGCAATTTATGGGGCATTGGGCATTGGGCATTGGGCATTGGGCATGGGTAATTGGTAATTGGTAATTGGTAATTGGTAATTGGTGATTGGTAATTGGTGATTGGTAATTGGTAATTGGCGTTTGGTGTCCGTTATTTGTTCACCTTTTCCCCCTTCCCCCTTCCCCTTTCCCCTTATCCCCAGTCCCCAGTCCCCAGTCCCCAATCCCCTTCACTGGACATTACCCTAACTAGAGGTTATGACATAAAAGTCTTCTCGATCACACAGTATGAATTACTTCAGTGATTTACTATCTGAGTTATTTTGGCGTTTGCCTGTGAGTTCTACGCTAGCTCAAAACGTTACCGATCCAGATGTTTTGGGACAGATGCAGCATGGTTGGAATCACTTTGTCAAGACAGGCCAAATTTGGGCGTTGTTGATTGGTTTGGTCATTGGCTATATGATTCGGAATCTAACTAGTTACGGTTGATTAATCCTCAAGTCCGTACCTAAATTAATCTCAGCACTGAAGCTAGGATTAGTTCAGGTTAGGACTTTTGTGGTTTTAATTAGCACGTAAGTGGTACGTTCCCACCCTTTACGTTTATGACCGAACAACAAACTTGGAGCCAGCGATTTGAATCAGCGTTACATCCCGCGATCGCACGTTTTAATGCCAGTATAAGTTTCGATATTGAGTTAATCGAATACGATATTACTGGCTCTCAAGCTCATGCCAAAATGCTAGCTCATACTGGTATCATTTCCCCAGCAGAAGGAGAGCAACTAGTTGCAGGTTTAGAACAGGTTCGCCAAGAATATCGCCAAGGAAAGTTTCAGCCGGGTATTGATGCTGAAGATGTCCACTTTGCTGTGGAACGGCGATTAACAGAGATTGTTGGCGATGTGGGTAAAAAATTACATACTGCGCGATCGCGTAATGACCAAGTTGGCACTGATACTAGGCTCTATCTGCGTGAACAAATCCAACAAATCAAGAGCCAATTACGAGAATTTCAAGCAGTTTTACTAAATATAGCCGAAAAAAACGTTGAAACCCTAATTCCTGGCTATACGCACCTGCAACGCGCCCAACCCCTGAGTTTAGCGCATCATCTCTTGGCATACTTTCAGATGACGCAACGTGATTGGGAACGCCTAGGAGATGTTTATCGCCGGGTGAATATTTCACCTTTAGGGTGTGGTGCTTTAGCAGGAACGACTTTCCCCATCGATCGCCACTACACAGCAGAACTATTGAATTTTGAGCAGATTTATGCTAACAGCCTTGATGGTGTGAGCGATCGCGATTTTGCGATCGAATTTCTCTGTGCTGCTAGTTTAATTATGGTTCACCTCAGTCGTCTTTCAGAAGAGGTGATTCTTTGGTCATCAGAGGAATTTCGTTTTGTGACTCTCAAAGATACCTGTGCTACAGGTTCCAGCATCATGCCCCAAAAGAAAAACCCTGATGTGCCAGAACTTGTCAGAGGAAAAACAGGGCGTGTATTTGGTCATCTGCAAGGGATGCTGGTGATTATGAAGGGGCTACCCTTGGCATATAACAAAGATTTACAAGAAGACAAAGAAGGTTTATTTGATAGCGTCAACACAGTGAAAGCTTGCCTAGAAGCGATGACAATTTTGCTGCGGGAGGGCTTAGAATTTCGTCCTCAACGTTTAGCAGAAGCAGTCGCAGAAGACTTTTCTAATGCTACAGATGTAGCAGATTACTTAGCTGCAAGAGGTGTACCTTTCCGTGAAGCCTATAACATGGTGGGTAAAGTGGTAAAAACCAGCATTGCCGCAGGTAAACTCCTCAAAGATTTAACTTTAGAAGAATGGCAACAAATCCATCCAGCATTTGCAGCCGATATTTATGAGGCAATCTCGCCTCGTCAAGTAGTCGCTGCACGTAACAGTTACGGTGGTACAGGCTTTACCCAAGTCCGCAACGCCATCCAAGCCGCCCGCGCGCAAATGGCGGAATAGGGACTGGGGACTGGGGAACTCGGTGCCCCCTCTGGGGATAAGGGGCAATGGGGATTGGGGAACTCGGTGCCCCCTCTGGGGATAAGGGTAATGGGAATCAATACTTGTCGGTTAAGGGCAAAAGGGGAAGGGGAAAAGGAGCAAGAAAAAACCTTTAACCTTTACCCTTTCACCTTTTCCCCAAACTAAATTCCGATTTGAAAATCCTTAACCGAGCAGTATTTTAATGGGAATAAGTAAAAAAAATCCAAACCCCAAACCCCAAACCCTAATAAATAAGGGCGTACAAAGTTATGTACGCCCAAAATTACAAAATTCACAGAGCAAGAATATTGTTAGATGACTTACTCAGCATCAATTGCTGCTGCGCCCTCATCGTCCTCACTCTTAGGTGGTCTTTGTTGGAACCTTCTCTGCATTCTTCCTGTAGTAGTTCGTTTACGAAACTTTCTGGCATATGCCTGGTTCCGTAGCGCCTTTTCTTTTTTCGGGTTACGGCGCTTAGCCATGTTCACCTCATTAAATAAACAACAAAAAAAAGCCACTAGGCCATATCAGCTACCGTTGTTATTGATATAATTTTAGCCCAGTCTAGCCATTCACAAAGCTTGAACAGCATATCATTATAGCGTATTTAACATATTTAAGTCAAATTAAATATTAAATATTTTTTTAACAAATCAGAATTTGCGTTTAAATCATCCTTGAGAGGTATGCCTAATTGTCTTTACTCAAGTATTGCCTTCACAAAATTTTTTTCTGCGTCAGGGTTTTAGGATTTCAAAATTAAATTTGATTGAACTCCAGAGGCAGGAAAACCAGGTCTACTGACAATTTTTTCTCTACTTGATAAATATAATTAGTATTTATGAACTATAGGACTCATATTTGATTTTTGAAAAAACCTAAGTACACTTTTATTTCTTCTTCCCTGTTCCCCGTTCCCTGTTCCCTGTTCCCTCCCTACGCAAATAATTTCAGGAATCAAAGCGGATTCCTATAGAATTCAGCAGTATATTTTCTGAAAGTTAAATTTATCAAATTCTAGAGGACGGAACATATATATTTATCATTGTCAAGAGTTTATTATTTGTGATTTTAAATGATAAATACAGATAAAAGCAAAAAAGTTAAAACATCTTTTTCATGATTTTTTGTATAAATGTACACGTTGATATATTTAAACGTAATGTTAGGATTGAGTAAATGCTAGAATAAAATCTCAAACCATCAACATAGCTGTATAATACATAACTCAATAAATTGATATTTAGACATCTATGTTAAGTGGTGAGAACTAAATAGCATACAATAAAAACATTTGCAGATTGAACGTTCTTGCTTTGTTTACGATAGCTATCAAGTCCACACGTAACTTATGGCGCATTGGACAAACAGTACTGGGTCTGATATTTCGCCATCCCATTACTGGTACCAGCATTATCCCGATTTTACCTGATGGTCGGATTGTGCTGATTCGGAGAAGTGACAATGGCCGATGGAGTTTGCCTGGAGGTATGGTGGACTGGGGAGAAGATATTCCTAGTACAGTTCGCCGGGAATTACAAGAAGAAACTGGACTAGATTTGGTGAAAATTCGCCGATTGGTAGGAGTTTATTCTTCGCCAACCAGAGATCCGAGAATTCATTCAATTTGTATTGCTGTGGAAGCAGAAGTACAAGGAAAAATGGAGGTTCAGGATACTTTGGAAGTCACAGATATCCAAGCGTTTTCTCCTGACTCTCTACCTCTAGAACCAATGTCTCATGACCATCATCAGCAGTTGCAAGACTATTTGAATGGTTTGACAATAGTGGCATAACAAGATTTTGTTTGTCATTAGTCATTAGTTTTTTGCTAAATTTTGTTCCCTATAACTAATGGCTATGAACTGTTGGCTAAATTATGCTACAACTTAAAGCGGTTTACACTTGAGTGTAATGAGAATTTCGGTGTTGCGGGGACAGTTCTCTGTTCTCAATTTTTTCATGCCAAAATTTAGTTACATCATCAAGTGATAATTGCTATAACTTTTAAAATTTAAGATGGATACGTTATTTCGTAACTCCCGGAGAAAACTCTCGCAAGGATTATTATTTTGGCGAGAAGCAGGTCAAGGTATTCCGGTAATTTTATTACATGGTGCATGGAACGATAGCAGTCAATGGGTACCATTGATAGATTTGTTATCTGATAATTTCCATTGCTTGGCACCAGATTTACTAGGATTTGGAGAATCAGATAATCCCAATATTCATTACTCTATTGATTTGCAAGTAGAATGTTTAGCTGAGTTTTTAACAGCCTTAAAGTTAGAAAAAGTATTTTTAGTCGGCCATTCTCTTGGAGGTTGGATTGCTACTAGCTATGCGTTAAAGCATCCAGAACAAGTTCATGGTTTAGTGCTGCTATCACCAGAAGGTGTAAAAATAGAAAAACAAGAAAAGCAATGGCAGAGGATGCAGCGCGTAGCAAAATTATCACCATTTATATTTAAAGTATTAAAACTGCTGAGTCCGTTAATTAAAATTGTGGGCTTGCAGGAAAAAGTTCAACAATATTTGCAGCTACGTAATTTAATGTTGCAATATCCGACAGGTTGCCAATTGTTATTTGATCGAAAACCCCCAGAGGTTGAAGCAGAATTACTGCAAAATCAATTGTCCTTAATTGAATTTCCGGTTTTAATCTTACAAGGTGGAAAAGATACGGCAGAAGCCATTGCTAAAAGTCAAATTTATGCTCAATCGCTGCCTAACTCTGAGTTTAAAATGGTTGCTCATGCTGGCAATGATTTACCAGAATCTTGTGTTGGGGTAATAGCTGAAGATATTAGGGAATATATTAAGAAATAAGCTGTTACGCATTTAAGTTGCATAATTACCCAGAGTCAAATATAACCCTTTATTCCGCATTTATTAAGTGAGTGTTGCTCAATTAGTCACTGTTTCAATTATTCTTCTGCTTGTAGCCACTGCTGTAGCATTGCTATCGCGTTGGTTACGCGTTTCTTATGTTGCAGGTTTAGTTCTAGCTGGTTTAGCGTTGACAGAACTTTTACCACAGCGTATAGGTTTAAACGATTCCCTGATTTTAAATTTATTTCTGCCGATTCTAGTATTCGAGGCAGCTATTAATACTGATATTAGCCGCCTCCGTAGCACTATAAAGCCCATTTCTTTATTAGCTGGGCCAGGAATTGTAATTGCTTCTGGTGTTACAGCTGCACTTTTAAAATGGGGATTGGGGTTAAATTGGACAGCTGCACTACTAGCAGGCGTAATTTTGGCAATTACAGACACAGTATCGGTGATTGCTGTATTTAAGGAGGTGCTTGTCCCTTCGCGCTTGTCAACCATTGTTGAGGGCGAGAGTTTATTTAATGATGGTGTAGCACTTGTTTTATTTAGCTTAATTGTCAAAGCGCATGAGGCTGGTTCACTCACATTTCTTGCAGGACTACAAGAATTATTTGTGGTGGTTGTTGGTGGCAGCTTAGTAGGGTTAGCTGTGGGATATTTAAGTACAGGTTTATTTGTCCGTGCAGACGAACCACTGAGTAGTATTTTGCTCACAGTAGCTGTAGCATTAGGTGCTTTTCAACTAGGGCAATCTTTTAGCGTTTCTGGGGTTGTGGCTGTAGTTGTTGCTGGCTTAATTGTCGGCAGTGTAGGTCTTTCAGGTAAAGTATCGGCTTCTACAAGGTTGACCTTACTAAGCTTTTGGGAATCTATAGCTTTTGGTGTTAATAGCTTTATTTTTTTATTAATTGGTATAGAAGTTAACTTAACAACTCTTTGGCAAATCTTACCTGCTGTACTATTAGCGATCGCAGCTTATCAAATAGCACGCATAGTTTCTGTTTATCCACTCTTAGCTATAGTACGTTGGTTTGACCGTCCAGTACCTTGGCGCTGGCAACATGTTCTGTTTTTTGGCAATATTAAGGGTTCGCTGTCGATGGCGTTGGCGTTGAGTATCCCCGTCACAATCCCAGGACGAGAACAGCTGATTGCTATAGTCTTTGGTACAGTATTGCTGTCTGTTGTTGGGCAAGGAGTAAGTTTACCGTGGTTAGTCAAGCGGTTGCAACTGTCTCAAGTATCAGCAACTCGTCAACAGGTTGAAGAATTACAAGCGCAATTAATTACAGCTAAAGCAGCACAGGATGAATTAGATACTTTATTCAAAACAGGGGTATTACCAAAAGCTGTTCATGAAGAGATGCGTGCAGCTTATCAAGTGCAAGTAGCAAGTGCAGAAAAAACATTACGAGAATTATATAATCGTCGTGCGGATGATTTAGAGGAAAAAAGAGGTAGCTCTAGTAAACTTGATGCTATTCGCCGTCGATTACTTTTAGCAGAAAAAGCGGCACTCAATCAGGCTATTCGTCAGCGAATTCTCTCAGAAGAAATAGTTTATGAACGCTTGAAGAAACTTGATGAGCAATTGCTGCAATTGGAGGATGATTGAGTTTGGTAATTGGTAATTGGTAATTGGTAATTATCAAAGTCTAGTAGGGTGTGTGACGGCTATGTAAGGATTTGGGACTTAGAGACAATTAGATTTAGCTGTAATGCACCATCCATGATTTATAAATAGCCTCTTTTTTTATTAATATTTTCATTGGAGAAAATCATAAATTTATTTGGAAGAGGTGACTGGGGAGTTTCTTAAGTTTTTAATTACCTTACCTTGGCTTACAAAAGAAACTCCTTGCTGAAATTCAGTTGCAATCATTACTGCTTCGACTATTGGCTCAGAAATTATTTTTGAGGATACCCACTCTACAATAAAATTTGCTCCTGAACCGCCACTAGTATCTGTTCTGTTGACAAAAAAATCAGTGGAACCAAGAGCATTAATTTGTATAGGTTTATCTAAATAATTTTTAATTAATTTACCATCGGAATCATAGTAACGAACAGAAGTAATAATTATGGGATTATTTAAATCTGTATTCCGAATACTTAATGTGGCTGCTAAATCTAAAACTTTCCGTTCATCGTTATGATAAATATGGGAATAAATAGGGACATAAATAGTTTGACCCATTGCTATTTTAAAATTTTTATCTAAAGTAACTACTTGTTGCGATATTTGTGATGAAGTAGTTGTGGATGGCGATTTTGCTTGACTATCTGGCGATGTGCAAGATACTAAAAAAATCAAAGCAAATACTATATAAAAGCGTGGGTAAAGCTTCATTGTAAGGATGAATTAAAAAGAGGAATAAATCGGTTGTAAATCAGCTTGAAATCCTTACCAATGAATGACTAAGGGAAAATGACAGCCTCAGCCAGTTATTTTTAATTTCGCCGTACTACTTACAACCTTCCATAAAGTCTATGACTTGATGCAATGAGCCTGGTTTAGTGACAACTAAAACTGTTGAACCAGGTTCTAAAATTGTACTACCGTTAGGAATTGTTAAATCTTCGAGGGGATGGGCTTGATAGCCAATAATTAAAGAACCCGTAGGAAAGCGAGAATCTTGAGCAATTTCGGCAAGGCTACGATTTGCAACATAGCAATTGTTGGGAATGGAAAGTTTTAAAACTTCAATTTGTCCTTGCTCAAAATGCATCATTGATTCTACTAGTGGGTATTCAATAGCATTTACCATTGTGGAAACCGCTAGTTCCACAGTGCTGATAATATGATTAGCCCCCGCTAAACGAAAAGGTTCAGCGAAATCGGAATGACGCATCCGAGTCACAATATGAGGAACACCGTAATGTTTAGCAAGAGTTACCATCGCTAAGTTCAAAGCATCACTTCGCAGCACAGCAACTAAGGCGTTGGCTTTTCGTATTCCAGCTTCTAATAAAATTTGCGTACTCACGGCGCTACCTTCAAAAGCCATTGCGCCCACCTGTTCACGTGCGTAGCGACAAGCATTAGGATCAATGTCAATTACAGCTACGGTATGTCCTAGTTCTACCAATTTCTGCGCCAAGCTCAATCCTACTAAACCAGATCCACCAATTAGCACGTACATAGTTGCTATTTGCTACTGTTTGACTCTTACTTTACAGAAAGTCGGCGGGAAAGACTACTGCCGACATGGGGCATGGGGCATTGGGCATGGGGCATTGGGCATTGATATTCTTTCCCGTCTCTGAATGAGTTTAACAAATGTAGCTTTAAGGGATTCTGACTATTTTTTCTATGCCCCAAAAAATCAGGTTGGGTTCTACAGTCAAACGAGATGCGATCGCAGGATATAAGGCTTGCAGATAATTTAATAGTATGGTGCGATCGCCTCCTTTAATCGCAATCTTACCTTCCGGAAATAATTGCCACCAATTCTCTATAAAATCTTTTATTCCCGCCAAAATTGTGTAAATCACACCGCTTTGTATGGCTTCTGTGGTATTTAACGCAAACCGTGGCGGGAGAGATGCAATTGCTTGCGTTTTTATTAAAGGTAATTGTCCGGTTTTCTGACCAAGGGAGGTAAATTGCAAGCCTAATCCTGGTAAAATCGCACCCCCAACTAAACATTCTTCCGCATCCGCAGCCGTAAAAGTTAGTGCAGTACCCGCATCAATTACCAGCATGGGAAATCCCCAAGTTTTACCCGCACCCCACAAAGCTAAGGCGCGGTCAATTCCTAATGTGGGATAAAGCCCTTTGAGAAGTATCTGGTCTAAGGTGATTACTCGGACATTGGGGTAACTTTGCCAAAGTACTGTTTGACTGGGAACAACAGAGGCGATGGCGAGGGGGAGAGGGTAGGGGGATGAGGGGGATGAGGGGGATGTGTATTTTTCCTGGGGTGCTTTTTTGTAAATGGGGGGGAAAACTTCTAGTGGTAAATCATCCAGGGTTTGGCATTGTGCTAACTGCTGTATGACTGACTCAGATAAATACTCAGTATCCCAAGTATAGTCAAGCTTTGAGCCGAAAAATAATGCCCAATGTAGCCGGGAATTACCAATTTCCAAGGCTAGCCAAATATTATTTTTTTTAATCACTTATCACACCAATATTTATAAAAACATATTATTTCCAAATACCCCATGCCCAATGCCCTATGACGGCAGTTGCTACAACGGGGGGAACCCCAACGGACAGTTTGCTCAAGTCGGGAAACCCGCCCACGCAACTGTCCTCCGCAACGCACTGCCTCCCCCATGCCCAATTTAAATTTCTTAAGTTATCTATAGATTTTTTAATAAAAATTAACATTCAACACGTGTAACAATAGAATTAGAGGAAAATATACTCATTGTGTTAAGGAAGGGAGTTATGGTAGCGCTCACCGAAAGAATAGAAAAAAGGCTCACCATACAAACTGTAGAAATTGCTGCAGATACTACGGCAATTCGCTCTTTGGATTGGGATCGCGATCGCTTCGATATTGAATTTGGTCTGCAAAATGGTACGACCTATAACTCATTTCTGATTCGCGGTGAGCAGACTGCTTTAGTTGATACTTCCCATGAAAAGTTTCGTCAGCTGTATTTTGACACGCTGACGGGGCTAATTAATCCGAAGGAGATTGATTATTTAATTGTGAGCCACACTGAGCCTGACCATAGCGGCTTGGTGAAAGATTTATTACAAATGGCTCCTGATATTACTGTAGTCGCCTCGAAAGTGGCGATTCAATTTTTAGAAGACTTAGTACATCAGCCATTTAAACGCCGGATTGTGAAAAATGGCGATCGCTTAGATATTGGTAATGGTCATGAATTTGAATTTGTGATTGCGCCAAATCTTCACTGGCCGGATACTATCTTCAGTTTTGACCACCAAACCCAAATTCTCTACACCTGCGATGCTTTTGGGATGCACTATTGCACCGAAAGCACCTTTGATGATGATTTAAAAGCGATTGAACCAGATTTTAAATATTACTACGAATGCCTAATGGGGCCGAATGCGCGGTCAGTGCTGTCAGCCTTGAAGCGCATGGGCGAACTACCAAGTGTGGGGATGATTGCGACTGGTCACGGGCCGTTACTATCTCATCATGTAGAGGAATTAACTCGACGCTACCGCACGTGGAGTCAAACCCAAGCCAAGCCAGAAACGGTAATCGGAATATTTTACGTTTCCGAATATGGCTATAGCGATCGCCTAGCCCAAGCAATTGCTAATGGTATCGGCAAAGTAGGGGTAGCTGTAGAATGGGTAGACTTGGGTTCAGGCATTGATTTACAAGAATTGCGAGAATTGGTAGGTCGTTGCGCGGGACTAGTGGTAGGTGTACCGCCAGTTTCTAGCAGTCCTAACATCCAAGCAGCCGTGAGTACCGTTTTAGGATCTGTCAAAGAAAAACAAGGTATCGGCGTATTTGAAACTGGTGGTGGCGACGACGAACCGATAGATCCATTATTAAGTAAATTCCGTAACTTAGGGCTGACAACAGCTTTCCCAGAAATTCGCATCAAACAAAACCCCACCGAAAACACCTACAAGCAATGCGAAGAAGCGGGTACAGACTTAGCCCAATGGGTAACACGCGATCGCAGTATTAAAGCGATGAAATCTCTGGGTGCTGATTTAGACAAAGCACTCGGTAGACTTAGCGGTGGCTTATATATCATCACCGCCAGAAAAGGCGATGTTTCGAGCGCCATGTTAGCCTCTTGGGTAGCCCAAGCCAGCTTCAAACCACTAGGATTTTCCATCGCAGTCGCCAAAGACAGGGCGATTGAATCACTCATGCAAGTAGGCGATCGCTTTGTACTTAACGTCCTAGAAGAAGGTAATTATCAAACATTGATGAAGCACTTTTTAAAACGATTCGCCCCTGGTGCAGATCGTTTTGAAGGAGTCAAAACTCAGCCAGCCGAAAACGGCGCACCCATCCTCACCGATGCTTTGGCATATATAGAGTGCGAAGTCAAAAGCCGCATGGATTGCGGCGATCACTGGGCAGTTTACAGCACCGTCTACGCCGGACGAGTATCTAACCCAGAAGCCTTAACTGCCGTACATCACCGTAAAGTTGGTAACCATTATTAGGGACTGGGGACTGGGGATTGGGGACTGGGTACTAGGAAGTAGCAACGCAAAAGAGAAATAAAAAATGCCCATTACCCATTACCCCTTACCCATTAGCCATTACCCATTACCCATTACCCAATCATGCCTACAAATAAACCTCGTGACGTTCAAGTTTACCCCATAGCTACCGATACTACCGTACTGCGATCGCGCAGTTGGTCAAGGTTAAGGTTTGAAATCGAATATGCTTTGGCTAAGGGTACTACTGCTAATTCTTATGTGATTCAAGGCGATAAACTTGCCCTGATTGACCCACCTGGAGAAACTTTTACAGAAATCTATTTAAAGGCTTTGCAGGAAAGATTTGATGTTGAAACCATTGAATATGTAATTTTAGGTCACGTCAATCCCAACCGCGCCGCTACTTTAAAGGCTTTGCTGGAAGTTGCACCGCAAATTACCTTTGTCTGTTCTAATCCAGGGGCGATCAATTTACGTGGGGCCCTGGAAAACCAAGACCTAAAAATTCTGGTGATGCGGGGGGAAGAAACCCTGAATTTAGGTAAGGGTCACGATTTGCAATTTATTCCTACTCCCAACCCCCGCTATGCAGACCTCCTCTGCACCTACGACCCTCAAACGGAAATTCTTTACACAGATAAGTTCTTTGGGGCGCATATTTGTGGCGATCAAGTCTTTGATGAAGGTTGGGAATCGATTAACGAAGACCGCCGCTATTATTTTGATTGCTTAATGGCTCCCCATGCGCGCCAAGTAGAAACAGCATTAGATAAACTGGCTGATTTTCCAGCGAGAATTTACGCCACCGGACATGGGCCTTTGGTGCGTTATGCGCTGATTGAACTTACCAAAGCTTACCGCGAATGGAGTCAGCAACAAACCACTGCTGACTTGACAGTAGCCTTAATTTATGCATCAGCATACGGGAATACAGCCACCTTAGCCCAAGCGATCGCACGGGGAATTACCAAAGCTGGTGTCGCTGTTGAATCAATTAATTGCGAATTCACCGATCCAGAAGATATCCGTGCTGCTGTCGAGAAATCTGCTGGCTTTGTCATTGGTTCGCCTACTCTTGGTGGTCATGCACCCACACCCGTACAAACAGCCTTGGGGATTGTACTCTCCACCGCTACCACCAATAAACTGGCTGGGGTATTTGGTTCTTTTGGCTGGAGTGGTGAAGCAGTCGATTTAATTGAAGATAAACTCAAAGACGCAGGTTATCGTTTTGGTTTTGACACCATCCGCGTGAAGTTTAAACCCGACGATCCTACCTTGCAATTGTGCGAAGAAGCCGGAACAGACTTCGCGCAAGCATTGAAGAAAGCAAGAAAAGTGCGATCGCAAAGTGTCCCTGCTACCAATGTAGAACAAGCTGTAGGCAGAATAATTGGTTCTTTGTGTATCGTTACAGCCAAGCAAGGAGATATATCCAGTGCCATGTTAGCCTCTTGGGTTGCTCAAGCCAGCTTTAGTCCCCCTGGGTTAACCATCGCCGTTGCTAAAGACCGCGCTGTCGAAACTTTGACCCACACAGGAAATAAATTTGTGCTGAATATCCTCAAAGAAGGAAATCATTTAGGTTTGATGAAACACTTTCTCAAACCCTTTGGCCCAGCACAAGACAGATTTGCAGGTGTCGCCACTGAAGAATCTGAAAATGGTTCTCCGATTCTGAATGATGCTTTGGCATATTTAGAGTGTTCCGTCAAAAATCGGCTAGAATCTGGCGATCATTGGCTCGTTTATGCAACCGTCGAGAATGGCAAAGTCCTCAATCAAGATGGTGTCACAGCAGTGCATCATCGTAAGTCGGGAACCCATTATTAAGTAAAAGGAACAGGAATTTTAAATTTTGAATTCCCCTTCAGGGGTCATACAGTTCAGTTAAGTCATACCATTTTGAAAAAAGAACACGACAGATTGGTAGTAGGGCACGGCATCCACAATCTTTTGGCATATCAAATATCTTACTGGTGCCCAGTGGTGTCAACTGAACGTGAAACCCGCTCTTGTGCAAGGTTTCGCCCTCACCCCCAGCCCCTCTCCCGCAGGGAGAAGGGGTTAGGGGATGAGGGCGCGAGGTATTTGTACAACGCCCACCCTATATCGCTTTTAGCTTAAGTTGACACCTATGACTGGTGCCGTGCCCGTACAAAGAATTTATCTGTCGCACACAGGATTTGAATTGGTATCAATTAAGAAAATTAATTGACAACAAAACCAAAAAACCAGTTACTCAACAAAAAACTGAACAATAATTTTGGAGGGGGTTTGGGGGACGCAACCGTCCCCCAATCGGGGGTTTGGGGGAGAATCCCCCAAATGAGCTAGCTTTTTCCACAAAAGCATAAATATTTTTTGTCTCACGCATAGACGCGAAGGAGAAGGCGAAAATCGGTGCAAGAAGTCTACTAATTATCTGATCTGTATTGCCTCAAGGAGTTAACCCTTAATTATCATTCCATCAAAAAAGCTCAAGCATGATCGCTTGAGCTTTTACAATATTGTTATGAAGTTGATATAGCCAATGGGGTAAAAACACCCCATCGCTTTTGACATCAATAAAACAGCTTAGTAACGGTTGCGTCCACCGCCACCGCCACCGCCGTAACCACCGCGGCCACCGCCACCAAAGGAACCACCTTTATTTTCTTTTGGTCTAGCCTTGTTGACTTTTAAGTCACGGCCCATCCATTCAGCACCATCAAGTGCTTCAATAGCGGCTGTTTCTTCATCATCTGAACTCATCTCGACAAAAGCAAAGCCGCGTACACGGCCTGTTTCGCGATCTGTGGGAATTTGAACTCGCTTTACAGAACCGTACTCTGCAAAAACTGCAGTTAAAGCGTCTTCTGTAACTTGGTAAGAAAGATTACCTACGTAAATTGACATAAAATGTCTCCAAAATCATAAACGTGTAGAGATTTAGATTTCGGAGAGAGTCTGAAAATACCAAAAGGAAAAAGCCTGTCAATACTAACAAAAACCACTATCACCGAATTAATTCTCATCTTTAATTAATGATATAGCAACTACCTCTTGAAGAGGAACGGTTAAAAAAAACTTTTAAGTAAAGGGTTAAAAATTAAAGTTAAATTATGAAAGTCCTGAATGTTGCTCAAGATTTAAGGGCCTAGGGTCAAAAGTCTCGTTTTGATTTTTAACTTGGAATTTTTTGTTCCCCTTGCCCTCCTGAGACCCCCTATGGAATCATACTGACACTCTCTACTCTGGTTTCCAAATACTGACCAATCATCAACTGTTCACCAGCACGAGAGATAATTGTCTGGCGGGTACGGTATTTACTCCCAATTAGCTTTAACTCTTCTTCAAAAACTGAGTTATTGTACTCTGTTCGTAAACAAAGTGTTTTGGGATTGGGGAAATAGAATTCTGCGGTAATTGGTTTTGATGTCGCAAAACCGCGATCGCGATACAAAATGTTTCCTAAAGCACCAAATAAAGTTGAACCTTGAGATTCTTTTTTACCTGTAACTGAATCTGTACTTTCCCAAATTACTTCAGTACCGCAGACTAAACTGACTGCATCTGGTAATTCATGCAACTTAGCTAGTTGTTGTAATTCTGCGCTTCCCTGTTCTAAATACCGAATAGCGATCGCACTAACAATTTCTTTGGTAGTCCCCGATGACAGGGTGTAATAGCGCCGTTGCGATCGCCATTCACCAACCGATTCCTGAAAAAATTCAGCAATCTCGGATTTTTCAACTGTTTGTACAAGTTTTACTGGTAATGTCACTAATTGCCTGCCTTCAGCACAATGATAGAGATTGTTGGGTTTTGAAACTCGATACATTAAGTTTGTACCGAATACCAAATTTCTTTACTATTTTTAATCTAAACTAGATATTAAAAACATTACTGATAGTTTGGCTACAATGCTAAACATCGGCATTTCAAATTGTTTCTGCCCAAGGATAGAAGCAAAAAGTTAAGAAAGTATTTTTGTAGTCTGGATCGGTCATATATCTTCCGACAGATCTTAGTAAGACTAAAAATACGTATACTAAATTTACCCTTGGATTCAGTATGCTCAAATTCCCTGGCTCTGCATCAGCAGACAAGCCCAGGAAATTTTTCGGATTTTAGATTTAAAGAATAATTTCATACAGCTCGCCAGTAGAAGGTTGTTATTCAACGCCGCCTAATGACGAGCAAAATTCATGATTTTGGACGGAAATCAACCGCACAAATTCTCAACAATGCCAAATACCATCAAAGCATCTCAGTTAATTAACTCTCAATTACACCACACAAGTAATCAAGAACATAGGCGGAAGTTTCCTCATTTTTGTGGATCTCAGTCTAGTTTATTGATTGCTTGCTTCCTAGGCTTGAGCTTGATGACAGTAGGTTGTGGTTCCTCCCCTAAAGAATCAGCCGATGCACAATCTCAAGGGCCGAGTACTGCAAGACAAGGGGGAGGCGCAACACCCGTAGATGTGGCGATCGCCCGCACAGAGAACTTGCAAACAGCACCAGAATATACAGGGACTACCACACCCTTCCGCACAGTTTCACTGCGATCGCAAGTAGAAGGAAGGCTATTAGCTTTAAATCTAGATGTGGGAGATCGAGTCAAGCAAGGGCAAAACATTGGCCAGTTAGATGATGTCCTCTTGCTCACAGACTTAAAGCAAGCAGAAGCAGAGTTAGCATCCCTCAAATCAGAAGTCGCAAGGGCAACAAATCAGGTAAGTAATGCCCGTGCCGAAGTCGAAAGGGCGCGCTTAGAATTGTTGCAAGCCCAAGCCGACTCACAACGCCAGCAGCAATTAGTCAAACAAGGTGCGATCGCCGAGCAAACAGCCCAACAAGCCCGTACAGCAGCTCAAACAGCCGCCCAAGCCCTTCGAGCCGCTACCGAGCAAGTGCGTACAGAACAGCAAGCAGTCGCCGCCGCCCAAGGTAGAGTTGTCGCCCAACAAGCAGTAGTCGCCCAAGCCAAAGAACGCCGATCCTACAGCCGTTTGACATCTCCCATTACTGGTGTTGTTACCGAAAAGGTTACAGAACCAGGCAATTTGCTCCAAGCTGGGGGCGAAGTCTTAAAAATTGCCGACTTTAACCAAATCAAAGTCGTAGTGCAAGTTTCTGAATTAGAACTAGCACAAATTCGCGTGGGGCAATCTGTGCAAGTCCGCTTAGATGCCTTTCCCAACCAAACATTAACCGGGAGAGTGACACGCATTTCCCCAACCGCCGATGCTACGGCTCGTTTGATACCAGTAGAGGTAGTAATTGCCAACAGGGAGGGCAAAATTGGTAGTGGACTGCTAGCACGCGTCAATTTTGCCACCCAAGCCGCACAGCGAGTAGTAGTACCGCAAACAGCTATTCAGAAGCAAGCCACAAATTCCGCCTCTTCCCAACCAAAAACCAGTAAACAAGAGTCAGATAACCAAACTGGAACTTTGTTTGTAGTCACCAATGTCGAAGGTAAAGCCCAGGTAGCCGCCCGTTCTGTCACCCTGGGGAAAAGATCTGATGGCAAAGTCGAAATTTTATCTGGGTTACAACCAGGCGATCGCTATGTAGTGCGTAGTGGTAAACCACTAAAAGATGGAGACGCTGTGCGTCTTTCAATTATTTCAGAAAAATCTTAGTCCGCCCCTACGGGGAATCAACAGTAATTTTTGAAAAAACAATTAGAAAGATGCAGCAGGTTAAAAACGGTAGCGGATTCAGTCTAAGCGCCATCTCCATCCGCCAACATATTGGCACACTCATGCTGACTTTGGCGGTGATAGTAATGGGTGTTTTTTTTATCATTAATCTTCCAGTAGATTTACTGCCATCCATCACCTATCCCCGGATTGGGGTACGAGTACAAGCTCCTGGTGTCTCCCCAGAAGTAGCAGTTGATGAAGTCACTAAGCCTCTAGAAGAAGCCTTTTCCGCCACAGAGGGCGTAGTACAGGTTTTTTCCCAAACACGTGAAGGCCAAATCAGTATAGATTTGTTCTTCCAACCAGGAGGCAATATTGACCAGGCTTTAAATGATGCGACAGCAGCTTTTAACAGAGCTAGAAGCACCTTACCCGACACCATTGAAGAACCACGTTTATTTAAAGTCGATCCTTCCCAGCTACCTGTATATGAATTAGCATTAACCTCACCTTCTTTAGCAGGTGTTGATTTACGGGTTTTTGCCGAAGAAGAACTAGCCAGAGAATTGGGTGTTGTCCCAGGCGTTGCAGGGGTAGATGTATCAGGTGGAGTGCAAGAAGAGGTCAGAATTAATATTGATTTGGATCGCTTGCAAGCTTTGGGTGTAGGTTTAACCGATGTCTTAGATGAACTGAGAGACCGTAACGTCGATGTTTCTGGCGGTCGGATTTTGGGGCAAAATTCCGAACCTTTAACCCGTACTGTGGGGCGTTTTCAAAGTGCTGACGAAATTAGAAATTTGTCGTTTGAAGTAGGCTCTGCTCCAGCTAATGGCACAGCTACCAGTTCCCCAACTACAGTTCCGCAACGCCGCGTCTATTTGCGAGATTTTGCCGAAGTCATTGATGGCTCAGAACAACAGCGAGTTTACGTCCTCCTCAACGGGGAAGAAGCTGTAAAAGTCAGTATTCAAAAGCAGCCAGATGCTAACACCATTGATGTTGTGGATGGTGTGAAAAAACGTTTAGAAGAATTGCGAAAATCTGGTGTCATTCCTGAGGGAACTATTTTTACACCAACTTTAGACGAATCAAGATTTATCCGTAATTCCATCTCTAATGTTACCAGTTCAGGATTGGTGGGTACTGCATTAGCTGCGATCGCAGTTTTACTATTTCTTGGTTCCTTGAGACAAACTTTTATTATCGTCGTTGCTATTCCTTTAGCCACTCTCGCGGCGATTATCTTGATGGGAATATTTGGCTTATCCCTCAACGTTTTTAGTTTGGGCGGTTTGGCGCTGGGTGTGGGTATTGTTGTAGATAACTCCATCGTGATGTTAGAAAACATTGCCGAAGGTGCGGGGATGACTCCAGGTAAAGATACGAAAACCCGCTTGAGTTCTCAGCAACTAATTTCCCAAGCAGAACAAAGTAGCCAAGAAGTAGAATCAGCCTTAATTGCTTCCACGAGTACCAACTTAGTGGCGGTGTTACCGTTTTTGCTCATTGGTGGCTTTATTGCCTTACTCTTTAATGAGTTAATTATCACTATTAGCTTTTCTGTAGCCGCCTCCATTTTGATTGCAGTCACCGTTGTCCCAATGCTGGCTTCACGAATGCTAGCATGGCGATTTTCCAGTCGATTGAGTCAATTTTGGTTTCTGCGGCAGTTTAATCGTCGTTTTGATGCAGCTACGGTTGGATATGGGCGCTTTTTATCAGGAATATTGCGCTGGCGGTTAGTGACAGTCGCCCTAGCCTTGCTGCTATTCGGTGGCGGTAGTTTATGGATGGCTCCCCAAATTCCCCAAGAAATTTTGCCCCGAATTAATACCGGACAAGCAAACTTAAATGCTCAGTTTCCTCCCGGTACTCCCCTAGAAACCAACCAAAAGGTGATGAATGCGGTGAACGAAATTCTCCGCAACCAGCCAGAAACCGAATATGTATTCACTACAATTGGTGGTGCGCTCTTTGGTAATACTACCAATGCCAACCCCCTTAGAGGTACCAGCAACATTACCCTCAAACCCGGTAGTGATGTAGAAGCTTATACTGAACGAGTTAGTCAAGAATTTAACAAGCTGAATTTAGCGGGAATCCGTCTGCGCCTTGCACCAGGACAAGTTCGGGGTTTAATTGTCAACAATTCTCCAGTCCGAGGCGCTGATGTTGATGTGATTTTACAGGGAAATAATGCAGAGACACTGCAACAAGCTGGTCGTCAGGTATTAGCAGCCTTGGAAGAACAAGCCACCCTAGCCAGATTCCGTCCTGATGCTGATGACCGACAACCAGAAATTCAGATTCGTCCCGACTGGGAGAGGGTTGCAGCCGTTGGCTTGACTGCTCAAGAAATAGGAGACACAATTCAAACTGCGATCGAAGGTAGTATTCCCACTCAACTACAACGTGGTAATCGTTTAGTAGATGTGCGGGTGCAGTTAAATGAAAGCTCTGTACAAGCACCTTCGCAATTAGAAAGGTTACCTTTATTTGTCGAGAACAATCGCCAAGTCCGTTTGAGTGATGTCGCCACAATTATCGAAGCTCAAGCACCTGGAGAAGTGCAACGGATTAATCAACGTCAGGTGTTCTTGATTGCTGGTAATTTGAGTGAAGGTGCAAGTTTGAGTAATGCCTTAGCGCAGGTAAATACAGTCATAAATAGTCTTGATTTACCCGAAGGTGTCAGTATTTTACCAAGTGCAGCCGTTGAATCTAATCAACAACTGCAAAGCGCATTACAACTGTTAGGGGGATTAGCTACCTTTTTAGTTTTTGTGGTGATGGCGGTGCAATACAATTCCTTGATTGACCCATTGGTAATTATGTTTACAATTCCGTTAGCATTAGCTGGGGGTATTTTTGGACTTTATATTACCAAAACAGCTATTGGTGCAACTGTGATTGTCGGTGCTGTGTTGTTGGTAGGTATTGTTGTTAACAACGCCATCATCATGGTAGAACTGGCAAATCAAATTCTAGAACGAGAGAAAGTTGACCGCAAAACAGCCATTTTACAAGCTGCACCGCAACGTTTGCGTCCAGTCTTGATGACCACAATTACTACAGTTTTAGGGATGTTTCCCTTGGCTTTGGGAATTGGTGAAGGCTCAGAATTTTTGCAACCATTAGGCGTAGTAGTGTTTTCTGGTTTGTCCTTAGCAACACTCTTGACTCTATTTATTATTCCCTGCTTTTATACCCTGCTACACGATATTTTTAGTTGGGGTTGGACAAAGCCAATTTTTATGCAACTGCGTTTATGGAAGAAAAATTTTTCGTGACATAAACCGCAAAACATCTAAGTTTGTAGGTTAAATTGTTTCAAAATCTTGTAGGGTGGGACGGACAGCCCACCCTGACTATGCATAAATTCCCATTATGCTTTGCCATGCTCCCAAACCTTACGCACCATATTGGCTTGGTAATCATTCAATCAATACAAATTTTTTGAGATGGGAATTACGGTAATTCTGACGGCGTGATAAAGCAGCAGTTACTAGAACCCACCAAGCGATGGGAGATAAAATTCCCCCATCTATCATCTTGAACAGTTCTGTTAACTGCCTATGCTTGAGTGCTACAATAAACCAGTGCAATTTAACGTAATTTCTCGTATTTTCAAGACTAGGTAGATGAAAACGATGTTTCTGCTCAACTAAAGCATAAATCTTCTCTTTCATCAAAATATTTGTATCTAAGCGCTTCAATAGCGAAAATTTTTGATTATAAGCACCAGGCCAAATCGTGCGATAAGCTAGGCATTGATTTAAGAAAATAGCATCGCCAAACTGAGCAATGCTGATCCAAGAATCAATATCATCGCAGTTAGCATCAAGCTGGGGATTCCAACCACCAGTTTTCAAGAAAGTATCACGGCAGCAAGCTACTTGTACAGGCGTGCCAAAAGGTACAAGCTCTAAGAGCATACCGTAATGAATATCAGCTTGGGGAATATAAAAGGCTAACCCTGGCCCAACTTTTGGTGTGCGGCTGAGTTCCTGTTCATTGCTGTCTACTTGAGAGCCAATACAAGAACAGATAACAGCACTGGGATGGAGAGAAATTGCCTTTGCCATCTCTTCTATACAATTAGGCGCAAGATAGTCGTCATCATCCAAAAACTTAATCCAGTCGCCACTGGCTTTGGTAACTCCCGCATTCACTGTAGCTGCATGGCCTTTATTTACCTCATTGCGATGGTAAATTACAGAGTTACCCAAGCTTTTCACGTAAGCTTCAGTTTCATCAGCAGAACAGTCATCAGCCACCACCACTTCACAGGGAATCGTTTGGTTAAGAGCGGAATTAATAGCTCGTTTAAGTAAGTTTAAGCGATTATAAGTGCTGATAACGACACTAAATTTCATAGTTACAACCACTAGAGGTTTACAGTTAAACCCTGATTACAGGGCTGTTTTTCAGGTGTTGACTCCTGAGAAAAATTTGATCAATCCAAGTTGAAAAATGGGTGATTTGCTTTATCACCTAAGCTAATGTTACGAATTAGACTAGTTATAGCTCAGTGAACATCTGCTTTTACAGCTAGGAATGATTGGAAAAATCAAATTCTCAGCTTTATAGTTCACGTTTTACATAAAATTTTTTACATTCTTATGTAACATTTTTTCTCTAAGATAATTTACGTATCAGGAAAATCATCCACTAAAAACTACTGGACTGTCTGGCTGGAATAGATTTATGATTGATGATCGTGAGTTTTTTAAACCAGACAGTCAATGAACGCTCAAGAGATCATCCGTTCCATTGAAGCGGAACAACTAAAAACGAATCTGCCCGAAATTTATGTGGGCGACACCGTCAAAGTAGGCGTGAAAATTAAAGAAGGCGATAAATATCGCGTTCAACCCTATGAAGGTGTAGTGATTGCTAGACGTAACGGCGGTATTAACGAAACAATTACAGTCCGCCGAGTATTTCAAGGCGTTGGCGTTGAGCGGGTATTTCTGCTGCATTCGCCTCGCATTGAAAGCATCAAAGTCATGCGTCGTGGTAAAGTACGTCGTGCCAAGCTCTACTATCTGCGTCAACGTGTGGGTAAAGCAACCCGAATCAAGCAACGCTTTGATCGCCCTCTGTAATTTACAATTACAGGTATGGGAGATGTGTTAGACAAAAAGCGGCATCTGCCGCTCACTTGCCCAAGAGAAATATTTAAGGTAAGATAAGATTCGGAATTGCGTTAGAATAAAAAAGTTCAGCGCAATCACTGAATCGAAGACAGCTTGTGCGCTCTTAGTTCAGTTGGTAGAACGCAGGTCTCCAAAACCTGATGTCGGGGGTTCAAGTCCTCCAGGGCGCGCTCAAAAGCAAAAAACAAAGCCCGAAATAACAACACAGCTGCTATAATTAGCGGTTAGTATTGATATTTTCGGGTATAATTATGTTTGCAGCTTTTTTGCTTCCAGATTTAAGTTGGGGTTGAGTCAAGCTGTAAACCTGAATTACAAAACGGGGGTATGAACGGCTGTGGCCAAGAAAAATGAAGCGGAAATCCCAGAAAACAATAATGGGTCAGCCTTAAACAACTTTTTTCAAGGAACTAAAGAAGAACTGGAGAAAGTAGTGTGGCCAAGTCGCAAACAACTGGTGAGCGAATCAGCAGCTGTTTTGTTAATGGTGACACTCTCCGCATCTTTAATATATTTGGTTGATGGATTGTTTGGCTGGGCAGCAAAACAGGTGTTCTGATGACTTTTGCAACAGACGAACCACGCGACTCAACGTTGCAGTCAGAGGAAGCCGCAGAAGCTGCGCTCAAAGAAGCACGGTGGTATGCGGTGCAAGTAGCCTCAGGCTGTGAAAAGCGCGTTAAAACAAACTTGGAACAGCGCATCCAAACCTTTGATGTGGCTGATAAAATTATCCAAGTCGAAATTCCACATACGCCAGCGGTCAAAATCCGTAAAGATGGCAGTCGCCAGCACACAGAGGAAAAAGTTTTCCCTGGTTATGTGCTGGTGCGGATGGTCATGAATGATGATACGTGGCAGGTAGTACGCAATACATCCCATGTAATTAATTTTGTGGGAGCAGAACAAAAACGTGGCAGCGGTAAAGGCCGTGGTCACGTTAAGCCAGTACCTCTGGGTCATTCAGAAGTTGAACGTATATTCAAACAGACTAGCGAACAAGAGCCAGTAGTCAAAATTGATATGGCGACTGGTGATAAGATAGTTGTGCTTTCTGGGCCGTTTAAAGACTTTGAAGGTGAGGTAATTGAAGTTTCTCCAGAGCGGAGTAAACTCAAAGCCTTACTATCGATTTTTGGACGAGATACACCAGTAGAGTTGGAATTTAATCAGGTAGAAAAACAGAGCTAAATAACAATGGCAAAGAAAGTAGTGGCGGTCATTAAACTGGCCCTGAATGCTGGAAAAGCCAACCCAGCACCGCCAGTAGGCCCTGCTTTGGGTCAACATGGCGTTAACATCATGATGTTCTGCAAGGAGTACAACGCCAAGACAGCAGACCAAGCTGGAATGGTAATCCCTGTAGAAATTTCGGTTTATGAAGACCGGAGTTTTACCTTTGTACTCAAAACCCCTCCTGCATCAGTACTGATTCGCAAGGCGGCGAAGATTGAGCGTGGCTCCAATGAACCCAACAAAAAGAAAGTTGGTAAAATCACCAGGGCGCAATTACAAGAAATTGCTCAAACTAAACTACCTGACCTCAACGCCAACGATATAGATGCGGCAATGAAGATTGTGGAAGGTACTGCCAAGAACATGGGCGTAACGATAGCAGACTAGTCAAGAGTCAAGAGTCAAAAGTCAAAAGACTCAGTACTCATAAATAAAAATTATCGGGGGAGAGGCAAAGCTTCGGAATTACCCCAGGAGAGAAAGATGGGAAGAAAAATTTCACGTCGCTTGCAGGCATTGCAAGCAAAAGTAGAAGATAGAGATTATGCACCCTTAGAGGCGCTAAACCTCCTAAAAGAAACAGCAACAGCAAAATTTCCAGAAGCAGCCGAAGCGCATATCCGGTTGGGAATTGACCCCAAGTATACAGACCAACAATTGCGGACAACCGTAGCACTGCCCAAGGGTACAGGCCAAGAAGTACGTGTGGCAGTAATTGCTAGAGGTGAAAAGGTCAACGAAGCAAGCAATGCTGGTGCGGATGTTGTAGGTTCAGAAGAGCTAATTGACGAAATCCAAAAAGGTAGAATGGATTTCGACAAGCTAATTGCCACACCAGATGTCATGCCTCAGGTAGCAAAGCTAGGTAAATTGCTTGGGCCCCGTGGTTTAATGCCATCACCTAAAGGTGGAACCGTGACATTTGATATCGCTAGTGCGATCGCAGAATTTAAAGCTGGTAAATTAGAATTCCGTGCTGACAGAACAGGCATCGTCCATGTTATGTTTGGTAAGGCATCCTTCTCGCCAGAAGATTTGTTAATTAACCTCAAGGCGTTACAAGAGACAATTGATCGTAACCGTCCTTCAGGAGCTAAAGGCCGTTATTGGCGCACAGTATACGTATCTTCCACAATGGGCCCATCGATTAAAGTCGATATCAGCGCTCTACGGGATTTGAAACTGAACGAAGCCGCATAATAGAGGCTAGAGGGTAGGGGCTAGAAGATTAAGCTACCATACTCAATGACCAATACCCAATCAATCCTAATCGAATAAAGAAAGCCGGAGACAGCAGGAGCCATTGGCTTAATATCCTGCCGAGGTTGAAGCTCTAAATTGCCTGAAGTAGAACCTTTAACGGTGTCATTACTATGGCAGCAAGAGTCTTGCTACTAAACCCCGGCCCTAAAAGCTGGGGTTTATTGTTTGGGTAAGTCATAACAAAACGCGTAGGGGAAATTAATGATTTTGCCCTAGGAGGTGAAATAAAGATGGGAAGAACGCTAGAAAACAAACAAGAGATAGTAGCCGATCTCAAAGAAACTTTGAGTGAGTCAACATTGGCACTGGTAATTGATTATCAGGGTTTAACTGTTGCTGAAATCAGTGACTTACGGCGGCGGTTACGTGCGAGTGGTACTGTTTGTAAGGTAACAAAAAACACCTTAATGGGCATTGCTATTCAAGATCAAGAACAATGGCAACCACTGTCAGAACTGCTAAAAGGATCTTCTGCCTTTTTGTTAGTTAAAGACGATTTTTCTTCTGCAATTAAGGCTTACCAAGATTTCCAAAAAGCTACCAAGAAGACAGAACTTCGTGGCGGCGTTATGGAAGGTCGCTTGCTGAGGGAACCCGATGTTAAGGCTCTAGGAGACTTGCCATCTAAGGAACAACTCATGGGTCAAATTGCTGGAGCAATCAACGCTTTGGCTACCAAGATTGCTGTTGGTATCAACGAAGTTCCTGGTTCACTGGCGCGTGCTTTGCAAGCAGTGGCTGATGCAGAAAAAGGCGGTAGCGCTGATAGTGCTGGCGAATAGAAAAAAGTCAAAAATCAACGGTCAACAGTCAACAGTTAATGACTAATGACTAATAACTAAATCAAACATCACAGGAGTTATATCAATGTCTGCTACAACCGATAACATTCTAGAACAATTGAAATCTTTGACCTTGCTAGAAGCTGCTGAATTAGTTAAGCAAATTGAAGAAGCTTTTGGCGTAAGTGCAGCTGCTCCTGTTGGCGTAGCGATCGCAGCTCCTGGTGCTGCTCCTGCTGCTGAAGTAGTAGAAGAGAAGACCGAATTCGACGTGATTCTTGAATCAGTTCCTGCTGACAAGAAGATTGCTGTACTAAAGATTGTTCGCGAAATCACTGGCTTAGGTTTGAAAGAAGCCAAAGATTTGGTAGAAGCTGCGCCCAAGCCTGTTAAGGAAGGTATTGCTAAGGAAGCTGCTGAAGATGCTAAGAAGCGCATCGAAGAAGCTGGTGGCACAGTAACAGTGAAGTAATTAATTTTTCATTACTGTGTTTGAATGAGGAGCCTAAATCAGGCTCCTTTTTTTGCTATTTCTCAACATTTAGCAATTGAGTGAAATGATTAGGCGATACTTCCACGCTTGCGAGCTTCTTTGTAGGAAGTACCGACATTTTTCAAGCCGGCTTTTATCATTTGTTTTTCCAAGAGGGCAAAAAAACGTGCTTTGTCACCGCCGCGGACTACAGCCTGATTATGTGCTTCTGCGATCGCAACTGGGTAACCATAGCCTTTTTGTACCTGTGCTAGCATCAATCCTAAAGTTTGGTCAAATATAGCTGTATTTTCTGCTACCCATGCTGGAACTTCTATCCGGGCAATTTCGGTGCCTACATGGATGTAGCAAAAGTAAATTTTTTGGTCGTCATATAAATCTAGAATTTTGGCATTACTGCGCCATAAAGGGCCGCGCTGTCCTGGTTTTAGTTGAGTTGACCAAAGGGATGTATCTCGTAAAGGTTCAAAGATTTTACAAGGTATCTTTTCTAACTGGTTAGGGCAATAACTTATACAATCTGGTACGGGGTGGGGACAAGCTAACAGGCGCAGAAAGTTCATACCCTCAACATTGCGTGAGGCGCTAAGATAGCCCATCAGTGGAATTTGAGCATCGCGCAGTCTTTGCCAAGCTTCGATAATCGGCGGTAAAATGCGATCGCGCGCATCAATAGGTAACTGTTCTAAAAACCAATAAATTAAAGAACCATCTACCATTGCGAGAGATGGTGCTTCTCCCTTCACAGCACAAGCCAATTCTGCTAATACTGTGGCTTCACTAGCAGTGCGGCGATAACCCATCCATTCCTCAGTTCTAATTCCCCACTGCCGAGACATATATAAATCTTCTGGACGGTAAAATACCTCTGGCAAGCTATCTAATATAGGATGGCGATTTTGTCCGTAGTGTAAAACGACTCTGCCAATATTGAGCAAATAACAATAAGCAATTTCGTGATGGTTAGGCGCAATTTGCGAACCATCCGTAGCAATTACAGTATGAATTTTTGGGGGAACTGGAATATCAATACAGGTTTCTAATGGCTCCATAGGAGTAGCATTAGCAAAGAGAATGCGATCGCGCCATTTTTCCTGTCGATCAATTAAATCTTTTTGAAATGCGTAAGCTTGTTGCAGATGTTTTTGCGCTAATTCTAAACGCTGGCGACTGGCAGCAGCTTCTACGGTAAGATGCTGACTTAAACCTTGCATTTGTCGCGCTAGTTTTGTCAGATCAAGCATAAAACTTTCTTGTATTTGAAGACTTTGACAGGAGTAGGTTATTCTTCATAACATCGGATGGGATTTTGAAATGAATGAAGCTACCCAAACAATAAATAATTGATTACATTTTTTCTAATGACACTAAACCATTCTCTTGAAAATTTACTTCTAAATGATATCCTGCCATCAGAGAAGTTCCTAGCAAAGGTTTATAACCAGCAGCTAGAACTGGTACTAATTTTTCTATACCATCCCATAAAATTGTTGCAAAATGTATAGATAATAAAGCTTCACTACCATCAGCTAACCTTGCAGATGTACTTGAATATAGGGGAAGATTCATTGCATTGACTGCCTGTGGTGGTAAAGTCAGATGGTCATTAAATCCGGTATCAATCACAAAATCTAAAGAAAATTCTGGCTGCAAAGGTAAGCGAAAAACTACTGGAATGATTGCTTTACCATCAATTACTTTTCCATAAATCATCAAGCAGTACGCTCCATTGCACCACCAAAACTTACGGCTACATCATAACCAATTCTTATAGTAAATAACCTAGCATTAGGGTTTTTCTGTTTTAGCTTTAATGCTGCTTCTACACCAGTTTTATCAATTTCATATTCACCACTTTCTGCATCAATTACAATCATCTTGCCTATATTGTCACCATACTCAACTTTTTGACGAATATCGTTTTCATAAAATTCCTTAGCTCTTCGGGCTACTTCTTCTACCGTCCAGAAAATTGATTGCATAAAAATTACACCTAGATTTGCTGTATTTACCTGAAATTGTAAATCTTTTATGCATAATACCCTACAGCTACCTGCATTTTAGGTGTTACTGTAGGGTACTAGAATTAAACTCAAAATGTAGCAACTACGAATTACGAATTAGTAATTACTTAATGAGATACAGCTATTTTTTCATCAGTTACCTGATTATATTCAGCAACAATTTGGCGGAATAATTCACCTTCAATTGTTTCTTGATCTGATAACAAATCAACAAGACGTTCTAAGGCTATGCGGTTTTCTGTCAGAATTGTTTTTGCTGTTTGATAGCTTTGGCTAATAATGTCTCGGACTTGAGCATCTATTTTGGAAGCTATTTCTTCAGAATACTCTGATTTATTCATCCAATCGCGCCCTAAAAAGACTTCTCCTCCTTGATTTTCTAGGGACAATGGGCCTAAGCTCGACATCCCAAATCTTGTTACCATTTGGCGTGCTAAGTTTGTTACTTTTTGCAAGTCATCACCTGCACCTGTGGTAACTTCTGGCTTACCAAAAACAATTTCTTCGGCAGCGCGGCCACCTAAAATTGAAGTAATTTTGCCAATAATTTGGGCGCGAGAAATTAAACCTTGTTCTTCGTTAGGAGTAAACCAAGTCAACCCTAATGCTTGTCCTCGGGGGATGAGAGTGACTTTCTGTACTGGGTCGTGGTCTTTAATTAAGGTGCCGACTAAAGCGTGTCCAACTTCGTGGTAGGCTATGAGGCGTTTGCTCTTGCTATCAACCAAAGCTGTGCCTTCCATTCCTGCAACTACTCGGTCTACAGCATCATCAATTTCCAGGATGGTAACAGCTTCTTTTCTACGTCTGGCGGTGAGAATTGCAGCTTCGTTGAGTAAGTTAGCTAAATCTGCGCCTGTAAATCCGGGTGTGCGGCGGGCGATCGCATCTAGGGATACACTAGAATCAATTTTTTTATTGCGGGCATGAACTTTTAAAATTTCCAAGCGCCCTTTCAGATCCGGTGCATCAACCATTACTTGACGGTCGAAGCGTCCGGGACGGAGTAACGCTGCATCAAGGACATCGGGACGGTTGGTAGCAGCAATAATAATGATGCCTGTGTTACCTTCAAAACCATCCATTTCGGTGAGCAGTTGATTGAGGGTTTGCTCCCTTTCATCATTACCACCACCAATTCCTGCACCTCTTTGTCTACCTACAGCGTCAATTTCATCAATAAAGATGAGACAAGGAGCATTTTCTTTAGCTTTCTTAAATAAGTCACGGACGCGAGATGCACCTACACCTACAAACATTTCCACAAATTCCGAGCCGGAAATGCTAAAGAATGGGACACCAGCTTCCCCTGCGATCGCTTTTGCTAATAAAGTTTTACCAGTACCAGGAGGGCCAATTAACAGTACACCTTTAGGAATCCTTGCGCCTACAGCTGTAAATCTTTCTGGCTGTTTTAGGAAAGTGACAACCTCTTGCAATTCTTCTTTGGCTTCTTCTACGCCGGCAACATCTTCAAATTTTACGCCTGTCTTCGCCTCCATTTGGAAGCGCGCGCGCGATTTGCCAAAGTTCATCGCTTGACTAGAAGCATTAGTTGAGCGTCTGAGGAACAATAGCATTAAAGCTACAAGTGGCAAAATCCACATCAGGTTAATCAATAACCCAACAGCCGCTCTACTGTTAGCAGAGGAAACTTCCGCAAAATCCACATTTTTCTCTTTGAGTTTATTAATTAACTCTGGGTTTTGCTCTAACAGTTTTACCTGGATGGGTGAATCTGATTTTTGCCCAACTAAATAAACCTTGGCTATCTGTTCAGTTTCATCCAGCTCGACTTTTGCAACTTCTCCCCTTTCGGTTTTTTTAATCAACTCCCCATAAGTCAAAGAGTTACGCTCGGCTTTTTGCGCCAAGGCAGGGTTTCCACCTAAAATGCCTGGCAATAATATTAAGCTGGCTGCTACTGCACCAGTCCAAGGAACACGCTTTGCCGTTCGCTGTTTGTTCAATGCCTTTTTCCCTAAATTTGTCATAATAATTACCCTTTTCCTGCTGGCAAAAGCTGAACGCTGATTTTATGCCTATTCTTCTAGAAGAAATTGAAATAACTGGAAATAATTGAATTCTGATCTAGTTTAACTTCCACATAAAACCATTTCCCAAACTCTCTATCAGCTTTGAGGAATACGCTCCTATCTGCAAGGGGAAATTTACCTACTAGGGGAATGAACCTGAAAACTGATCTGAAGTTTCCTGGATTGCTAAGTGCTGACATTCCTCTCGAAGCTGCATACATAGTAACTATTCTGACAAAATTCTGTCTGAGGTGGGGCTTTTACCCCCTTAACATCAAAATTTTCTTAGAGATGTAATTTGACATATTACGCAACAAATCGCTAAGATAAACATAATCGTAATGATTCCGCCTTTCAAAAATCTTGCTACTTCCGGTCATCTCTGCTAGTAGCAGGATGGTTAAAAGTTTTTGGCATTTCATACTTGGTGTTTGGTAATGGGTAATTGGTCATTTCATTGGTAATTACCCGAATTCCCAATTCTCTAATTAGTAAATTTATTTAGTCTGTGGGTGGATTTTATGGTAAAAATTGTTGGTATTGGTGGCAGTTTAAGACCTAACTCTTATACCCAAATTGCTTTACAAGTTGCAGCGCAAAGGGTAGAAGCATTAGGTGCAGAAGTAGAAATTCTTGATTTGCGGCAGATGCAGCTACCATTTTGCAATGGTGGTAAAGACTATTCCGATTATCCAGATGTTCAACGTTTGCGAGACACGGTAACTAATACTGATGGGTTAATTTTGGCTACACCTGAGTATCATGGTGGCGTTAGCGGTGTACTGAAAAATACTCTAGATTTGCTCAGTTTTGATGAACTGTCTGGTAAAGTAGCAGGGGTAGTTAGCGTATTAGGTGGACAATCCAATAGTAATGCCCTCAATGAACTACGATTAATTTTGCGCTGGGTACATGGTTGGGTAATTCCAGAACAAATTGCGATTGGACAAGCTTGGGGCGCGTTCAATGCTGAAGGTAAGCTGTTAGATGAAAAACTCTCCCAACGCTTCGATCAATTTGCTCAAAGTTTAGTGGATAATACTCGCAAATTGCGGGGAGTACAGTAAAGTAAGCAACTAACATTTAATTTGCATCATCAGGGTTGATAATACTAGATATTTTGTTGAAACCCTGATGATATAAAAGTCATATTTGATTTTTGGATTTCTAGTAGAATGCGTTAGCGATAGCGTAACGCATCAGCGCGAAAGATTTTTGTGGATTACGGCTTACTGAGATTTTTTCAGAAATCAAATCGGATTCCTAATAGATATAAAAATTGGGTTTATTTTAAGTAAGTTTGTTTTAAAACCGCTTCTATAGAATTCAAATGCTGATATTGTTTTATAAGTGCTTGAGCCTTTGTTTCTCCACTCTCTAAAATATTTTTTAGTGGAGTTAAGAAATCAATATCTGGGTCGTTTTTAAGAGCTGCTGCTGCTACTTTTAAAATCTTATTGGCATTGTCAAAAATCTCTGCATTACTAAATCCCTGTTTTGCCGAAACTTGGTGTAATTCGGCATCTGGAATAGTGGCTCTACCTGTCAAAGTTTCATCTAAAACTAAACCTTTCAACAAAGCTAATAGAGCCGCATAAAGTGAAAAATCATCGCAACTATCAAAAGCTTTAAATTCAATTCTACCGACTTCAGCAGGTATACGCGCTACTTTTGTTAATGAAGGAACACTGGTAATTAATTGTTCTGCTTTTTCTACAAATACTAGTGTAGCTGGTCTTTTACCAGTTCTGACAAATGTTCTGACCGACAATCCATCCCATAAATTGCCATTATAAAAAGGCGCACTATAGCTAAAAGGAACTATATAAGGGCTGTAATAAGTTAATTTTCTGCCAACATCAATTAGTTTTTCTACAGACAAGTCTGCTATAGAAATATTTAAATCTGGCCCGTAAGTAACCATGTAGATATTAGCAGTATGCTCGTCAGGATAAGACTGTAGCTGCTGAATTTCATAATCATTTAATGGTGGGTTAGGTTCAAAAATTGTCTTGTAAGGATTAAAGCTAGCTAAAACAGGTGAAAAGCCATAATCTGCTGCTACTTCACGCAATAAGCGAAAACTTTCTGTCAATTCATCAACAGCACCTTGAATATGAGAATGTATAGTTGTTCTAATTTCAATACCTTTAGGTAAGCAATCGATGACTTTATCAGAGTCAGCGAATCTTTCAAATCCCTCAATATACCATCTCTTTTTTTTAATACCAGCATCACCAACGCGTAGCTGAGAATAATCATTAGGATAGGTGGGTAACCTTTCCACAATTTGATTGAATTCTGCATATTTTGTCTCTGCAAAATCAGCAAACTTTCCTGCTTGGTTCAGAAAAGCAACTTCATGTTCAATCCCGAAAAAAAACATCATTATATTCCTTAAAGATTTGGCGTTCAGCTAAATTTGAGTGCTGAGAACTGGTTGGAAAGCTATTTCCACAGCTATTGTTGATGAGAATAGAGTTTTGAAATCCTCATCTTTGCTAGCTACCTGAGATAGTTTTGCAATAGTTAGTGTAACAAATTTGTAATTAATTGCCGCAAAAATCTTGATAATTTGGCTACATCCTATGACTATTCTGCTCTTTGAAGCTCAAAAGCGAAAAAGCTTTTTGCAGATACAGCTAGCTTAAATATAAAAATTATCAATACTTTTTTCTAAATGTGTTTAAATAGTGCTAAAGAAATAAGCACTGTTGCCTATTTTGTTGAGTCATCTCAATTTTTGTTAATTAGTTATAATTCCTGTGTCTGTACAAAAGCGCAAAAACGCTTTTTCCCTTGACTTCCTACTTCTGTTTGATCTGAATGAAAAATCTTTCACTGAACGCGATATCAAGGGCAGATTTCTGCATTGAGGCTGACAAAAAACCAATTTTTACAGTCTCTAAAGTTAAATATGTAACAGTTTAATTACCTTGAAGGTAGCTTAGTATTTAGTGTATGGACTGAGGACAGCTTGAGGCATTGTTTATGAAAAGTGTCGTTCAATCCCCCTACAGTAGTGAACAAGTTGCAGTCTGGCTGCGTGGATTGCTGACTATCGCTTGGGCTGATGGTAACTTTGACCCTCATGAACAGCAGTTAATTGCTAGTATCACAGAGGAAGAATTGGCCCCTGGGATTCAATTTGATTCGCTGGAAGTTATCACACCAGAGGAATTAGCCAAAACTTTGGGCAAAGGTACCGCAGCAGCAGAGAACTTTTTGCGGACTGCGGTGATGGTAGCGATCGCAGATGGTACATATTCTCCCAGCGAAGACCAAGTTCTGCAAGAGTTATGTCATGCCCTGGGACAGCCAAAGGATTTAATTGAAGCTCTGCGTCATACCCTAGAACATATAGATGATGTAGATCCTGTAGAGAGTTTCCTACAGCGCGAAGCATCTGCGAATCCCTCTTTAACAATTGCGCCCTATGCACCTCCTCAGGATGCACTCACTCCCCTGCGCGATTGGATGGATGGATTAGATATTGAAGATCCTAGAGTTGCTCGCTTCTTATGTAAAATGATTCCTTCACAATGCCCTTTTGAACGGGATGTGAAGCTGTTTGGTCGTAAAATTGTACATATTCCGCCACTATGTAAAATTAATCCTTTGTATGAACAAATGGTAGGATTGCGTTTTCGCGCCCTTTCCTATCTAGCAGATGAATGTGGTGAGGATGTCTCGCCCTATATCTAAGTGCTGAGTGCTGAGTTAAAACGATAGAGTAAAGAGAGAAGGCCAATATTGTTTTGTTTAGCCCATAGATACAAACGCAAGCAAGATTGTGGTCTCAATAAAACTTATAATTTAAAACTCTAACTCAGGACTTCAGACTCAGCACTCCAAAAATATGCAATTTATTGATCAAGCAGTTATCGAAGTAGAAGCTGGTAAAGGCGGCGATGGTATTGTCGCCTTCCGTCGAGAGAAGTATGTGCCTGCGGGTGGCCCTTCTGGTGGAAATGGTGGACGTGGTGGTTCAATAATTTTTGTAGCTGTCGAAAATCTGCAAACTTTGCTAGATTTTCGCTACAATCATCGATTTCAGGCAGAAAATGGGGGTCGTGGTGGCCCTAATAATTGCACAGGGGCTTCAGGAAAGGATTTAATTATTGAAATTCCTTGTGGTACAGCTGTTTATGATGCGACAACAGGTGCTTTATTAGAAGATTTAATCGAACCTGGACAAAGATTTCGTGTTGCGGAAGGTGGTAAAGGCGGATTAGGAAATCAGCATTTTTTGAGTAACCGCAATCGCGCCCCAGAATATGCACTTCCCGGTTTACCTGGAGAAATGAAGGTTCTACGTTTGGAATTGAAACTTCTGGCTGAGGTAGGAATTATTGGGTTACCAAATGCTGGTAAATCCACTTTAATTTCATCTTTATCGGCTGCACGTCCTAAGATTGCTGATTATCCTTTTACTACCCTAATTCCGAATTTAGGTGTAGTACGTAAACCCTCTGGTGATGGTACAGTTTTTGCCGATATTCCTGGATTAATTGAAGGGGCTTCTCATGGTGCAGGGTTGGGATATGACTTTTTGCGCCATATTGAACGTACAAGAGTTTTGCTGCATTTAATTGATGCTACCAGCGAAGATGTATTAGGTGATTTCAAAACAATTCAACAAGAATTAAAAGCCTACGGAAGAGGTTTAGCAGAACGTCCACAAATTTTGGCGCTGAATAAAATTGATGCGGTTGATCGAGAAACTGTAGACTTAGAGGCATTAGCTACAGAATTAAATCACCTCTCTTATGCTCCAGTTTTCGTAATTTCAGCTGTTACCCGCACTGGTTTGGAACCGATGTTACAGGAAGTTTGGGGAATTCTTGACCAAATGAATGCTGTCGAAGAAGCGGAAGTATTAGGTTAGGTGAAATCCTATGACGGAAAGAAACAATGATACAAGCCCCCGGATTTATCCGTGGGGTCTTTAATTTTGAATTTTGAATTTTGAATTTTGAATTCGGAGCAAAGCGACGTGACTATTGCACAGACACAAAAGTATTATTCACCGGAAGAGTATCTCGAATTAGAGGTTAATTCTGAGGAACGACATGAATATATTGATGGTCAAATTATCCCTATGACAGGCGGAACACTAAATCACAATCAAATTGCTTTAAACTTTAGCGGTGCGCTAAATTTTGCGCTCAAGCGTCAACCTTATCAAGCTTTTGTAACTGATCAGCGTTTGTGGATTCCTAATAAGAGAATTCATACTTACCCTGATGTAATGATAGTCAAAACACCTTTGGAATATCAAGAAGGAAGACGTGATACTCTGATTAATCCAATATTTGTTGCTGAGGTGTTATCAAAATCTACTAAAAGTTATGACAGGGATGAAAAGTTTGCTGCTTATCGGACTATTCCTGGTTTTCAAGAGTATGTTTTGATTGACCAATATAGAATGCACGTTGAGCAGTATTTTAAAACTGAAAACAATAAATGGATATTTTCTGAATATGAAGATGGAGATGTAATTTTATCTCTAGCGTCTGTTTCTTTTCAAATTACACTAGCTGATATTTACGATAAAGTTGATTTTAATACTGAGGAAGAGTGAGATTAAATAGGTCGGTGTAATTCAAAGATAACTAGTTAAGGCTGTCATTTGTCCTTTGTCATTAGTCATTGGTAAGAGTTTCAAGCCTATTTCTATTTCGTAATCTAGTTTGGTTTATTTCCAATCACTTATTTAATTCAAATTAGGTGACGAGAAATGCTGTGCTAGATTCGATGGAGTCTGGTGTAGAAAGTCGGCGGATAAGCGCAGCTTTTATAGGATACGGCTGACGATTAAAGGATTTCACCCCCTCACTTCACGATTTTGTTGGGTGGACAGTGCAATATACCTCTTGCAGAAGTGCTTTTTGCAAGAGATGGAAAAAGGGGAAAGGGAAAACACAAAACCTTTCCCCCTTAGCCTTTTCCCGACTTATGCAAGAAGTCTAAATATTAATAGTGCGATCGCCTCTGTAAAACCCGATTGTGTCGTAAAATCTAGGTGTCTAATTTTACCCACATATCTGAATTTACAAATCATCATTGATTATTCAGTTATATTGCCTTGTAAGTGGGAATTATAAGAAGGTATTGAATATCACCTAAAGAAAGTTGCAATGATAAATGCGATCGCACCGTTTGCTTATTTTTACAGACTTTACAGTAAGAACAAAAGCAAGCTTTTCCCAAAACGCCATCTGTGGCTAGTATTAGTTGGTGGAATATTAGCGCTGTTGGTGGTGCTAACGGGAGTTCACCCAGGACTAGCCCAAAACCCAGAACCAACACCAACAGCAAAAGTAGCGCCAAAACCAGAAGAAGCATCAACAAATGAATTTGTAGTCGCTACAAGGGTGATAGCACCCTTTGTATTTGCGGAGAAAGGTGAACTATCTGGTTTTAGTATTGATTTATGGCGCAGTATTACAACCAAATTAGGTATCAACTCAAAATTTGTGGAATATCCCAATGTCCAAGATTTGCTTTCTGCTGTTAAGGATGGCAAAGCAAATGCTGGAATTGCAGCTATTTCCATTACAGCTGAACGTCAGCAGAATTTTGATTTCTCTTTACCAATGTTTGCTGCTGGATTGCAGATCATGGTAAGACCACCGGAAACAAATGGTGGTGCTTTATCTAATATTTTGCAATTGGTTTTTTCTGCGTCACTTTTGCAAGTAGTTGGCATTGCACTGCTGCTGATTGTAGTAGCAGCTCATGTTATTTGGCTGTCCGAACGCAATCATAAAGAAGGCATGATTGATAAATCATACTTTCCTGGGATTTTTAAAGCTTGTTGGTGGGCTGCAGCCACATTAGCAACCCAAGCTGACGAAATGCCCAAGGGAGTAGTAGGACGTTTTATCGCCATTATTTGGATGTTTATCGGTGTGTTGTTTGTTGCCTACTTCACAGCCGCAGCTACTACATCGCTAACAGTACAGCAGCTTCAAGGAGATATTAGAAGTGTAGATGATTTACCCGGTAAGCTAGTAGCAACAACATCTGGAAGTACAGCCGCCAAATATCTCAAAGAACATAATATTTCTACCTTAGAAGTTCCGAAAATTGAGGAAGCTTACAATGCTCTGCAAAATAAAAAAGCGGATGCTGTCGTATTTGATGCTCCCGTACTCCTGTTCTATGCGGCTCATGAAGGTCAAGGTAAGGTAGAAGTTGTTGGTAGCGTCTTCCGTGAAGAAAACTACGGTATTGTCCTACCAAATAACAGTACTTACCGCAAACAAATTAATAGTGCATTGTTAAGTCTGAGAGAAGATGGCACTTATCAATCCCTTTATGATAAGTGGTTTGATGTTAAAAAATCTTAAGTTCTGCCAAACAATCACCATTTGCAGTGATGAATAAATGGAAGGCAATAATTTCGCATCTACCTCTGTAATTACGAATTACGAATTACTAATTACGAATTATTATGAGCCTTCTTGTGCAATTTGAGCTTTTGCTTGTTGCCACAAACTTTCCAACTCCTGTAAGCTGTAATCCGAAAGGGGGCGGTTAACAACTGCCTCCATTTTTTGTAACCTTTGGATAAATCGCTGATTTGTACCTTGCAATCCATCACTAGGATCGAGATTATGCCAACGGGCTAGCTGAATAATTGCAAACAGTAAATCGCCTAATTCTGCTTGTTGTGCTTCTTTTGTTTCTGAGGCTAAAGCCTGTTGGAATTCGCTTAACTCTTCATGAAATTTTTCCCATACTCCTGCAATATTTTCCCATTCAAACCCTACAGCCGCAGCTTTTTGGGAAATTTTCATCGCCGCCGTTAATGGGGGAAGGCTACGCCCATAGCGGCTAAGTTTAGTACTAAGTTTTTGATGTTCTGGGGATGGTTCGCCTTTTTCTGCGGCTTTAATTTCTTCCCAGTTTTGCCGCACCTCATCGACACTCGCTACTGTCACATCACCAAATACATGGGGATGACGACGAATCAACTTTTGGGAAATACCGTCAGCAATTTCTTTAAGAGAGAATTGCCCAGCTTCACTGGCAATTTGAGCTTGTAAGACTACTTGTAAGAGTAAATCTCCTAATTCCTCTGCGATCGCATTTTGATCGCCACTCTTAATTGCATCCACCACCTCATAAGCTTCCTCAATGACATAAGGTGTCAAACTTTCCGGCGTTTGTGCCAAATCCCAAGGACAACCACCATCAGGCGATCGCAATTTTGCCACCACATCAATTAATTCTTGTAATGCTGCTAGATTTTCGTTCATAGTAATTTGTTATTGGTCAATGGGCATGGGGCATGGGGCATGGGGCATGGGGCATTGGGCATTGGTCATTTCCTCTTGTTCCCTTGTCCCCCTGCGTCCTCTACCCCTCTGCTTCCTCTGCTCCCCTGCTTTTTCACACCCACTCGCCGACGAGTTGGTTTACGTTTCTTAATTTTGCCACTAGGAAGCAACGCCCGAACACCTTGCCTTTTGACTCGCTTGTATGTGGAATTGCTCCAATCGCTGAGAGTATGGCTCATAGCACCGAGTTCCATGCCTAAGAATAGGGCGAGGAATTCAGTACCGTAACTTGTGAGCGATCGCTCCACTGTTCCACCGACGTTTTGCCAAAGAGAGGCGGTATTCAAGAGCTTTTCGGCAATGGCTACGAAAACGATTGTGGCGATCGCTAGCAAGCAGCAGAGATAAACTACTCGTAGCGTCGTGCCAATAATCGGCCCGTGGGATAAAAAAGAGCGATGGCGTAAACTTTTTTGATAAGGTAGCCAAATCCAGCGCAAGAAGCCCCAGCGTTGGTATTGAATAGAGTAAATATCCAAATCTGGGCCGAACATCAGCCCACCAAACAGAAACCCGCCGGAAACGAATAAAGTTACATTGCTACTGCCAGTCTGCCAGAAAGTCACACCCGCAACAATCGGCAGAGCATACAGCGTAATGCTATCGTGGGTTCGACCAGAGGGCATTTAATAAGTTCTCAAAAATTTTTTCTCAAAAATACTAGCGCGATTCAAAATCTTTTGCTATATTCTATAAATGTGAGTGAAAACGAGCGGGCGGTTAGCTCAGTTGGTAGAGCGCCTGCCTTACAAGCAGGATGTCATCAGTTCGAGTCTGGTACTGCCCATCACTTTAAAAAGACTAGGAGTAAGTTAAAAGCTACTTCTAGTCTTTTTGATTTAAGAGAAGATTTGCACAAGGTATGTAACTCTCATGACTACAGATAGACGTTATAACCTTGGTTAAGAAAATACAAGCTTTGGTCATGAAAACTTTTGTGTTGGTGACCAAGACATAAGCGTTGGTCACGAAACAGCAAACGTTGGTGACCAAAATCATTGTTTGATAAGTAAAACTTTTGTGTTGGTGACCAAGATATAAGTGTTGGTCACGAAACAGCAAACGTTGGTGACCAAAGTCATTGTTTGATAAGTAAAACTTTTGTGTTGGTGACCAAGACATAAGCGTTGGTCACGAAAGAGCAAACGTTGGTGACCAACGCTTCTTTAAGCTCATCCTACACGTAAAAGTAAGTGGGATTTTGCGGGCATGGGGCATGGGAACGGCATCCAACCTTCGCGGCTACACTCAAATTTCTGTAAGGAGTATTTTCATAATGCTTCTCATTGTACGCGTAGCAAAATTATGTTGATGCCAAGCTTGATAGAAATCGGGGTAAGGCATATTCTTGGCACATTCCCAGGCTAAATTGTAGAAATTATCATCTAATCGCCAATAACTGCTTAAAGCTTTAACTGCTGTAAATCGATGCTTATTATCTCGGATAATTCTCCCTAAGCTTGATGCTGCCTCCCTACGAGTGGAGTTATCGAGATTATGTGATTGCAGCAGTTGCACTGAGGCAGCGATCACAAATTCATTGCCTGGATCGATTTTTCCTAAGCTTTCTGCTGCCAACCAACGGGTAGAGTTATCGAGATTATGTGATTGCAGCAGTTGCACCAAGGTGGCGATCACATCTTCATTGCCTGTGCCGATATTGATTAAGCTTAATCCTGCCTGCCAACGGGTGGAGTTATCCAGATGTTGTGATTGCAGCAGTTGCACTAAGGCGGCGATCACATCTTCATTGCCTGTGCCGATATTCCCTAAGCTTTCTGCTGCCTGCCTAATGGTGTCTTCATCCAGATTAGGTGATTGTAGCAGTTGCACCAAGGCCGTGATCGCAACTTGATTGCCTGGGTCGATATTCCCTAAGCTATATGCTGCCTGCCTAATGGTGTCCTCATCGAGATGTTGTGATTGTAGCAGTTGCACCAAGGCCGCGATCGCAAATTCATTGCCTGGGTCGATTGTTCCTAAGCTTGATGCTACCAGCCTACGGGTGGAGTCATCCAGATTAGGTGATTGCAGCAGTTGCACAAAGGCGGCGATCGCAAATTTATTGCCTGGGTCGATTGTTCCTAAGCTTGATGCTGCCAGCCTACGGGTGTAGTCATCCAGATTAGGTGATTGTAGCAGTTGCACCAAGGTGGCGATCGCATCTTCATTGCCTGGGTCGATTGTTCCTAAGCTTGATGCTACCAGCCTACGGGTGTAGTCAGACAGATGTTGTGATTGCAACAGTTGCACTAAGGCAGCAATGGCAAATTCATTGCCTGTGCCGATTTTCTCTATGCTATATCTTGCTAGCCAACGGGTGTAGTCAGACAGATGTTGTGATTGCAGCAGTTGCACTAAGGCAGCAATGGCAAATTCATTGCCTGTGCCGATTTTCTCTATGCTATATCTTGCTAGCCAACGGGTGTAGTCAGACAGATGTTGTGATTGCAGCAGTTGCACTAAGGCAGCAATGGCAAATTCATTGCCTGTGCCGATTTGCCCTAAGCTATATGCTGCCTGCCCAATACTGTAGTCAGACAGATGTTGTGATTGCAGCAGTTGCACTAAGGCGGCGATCGCATCTTCATTACCTGGGTCGATTTCCCCTAATTGCTCTGCTGCCTCCCTAATAGTGTAGTCAGACAGATTTTGTGATTGTAGTAGTTGCACCAAAGCGGCGATCGCATCTTCATTGCCTGTGCCAATTTTATTTATGCTATATGTTGCCTGCCTAATGGTGTCCTCATCCAAATTTTGTGATTGCAGCAGTTGCACCAAGGAGGCGATCGCAAATTCATTGCCTGGGTCGATATTCCCTAAACTTTCTGCTGCCCGCCTACGGATGGAGTAATCCAGATTTTGTGATTGCAGCAGTTGCACCAAGGCAGCGATCGCAACTTCATTGCCTGTGCCGATTGTCTCTAAACTTTCTACTACCTGCCCAATGGTGTAGTCAGACAGATTTTGTGATTGCAGCAGTTGCACCAAGGCGGCGATCGCTTTTGTCCGGTCTGTTTGCTGTAAAGCTGACCTAGCTTCCTCTTTTAGAGAACTGTGACTATCAATTATCCAATTGACGATTTGTGCTATTATTTCATCTGCTCTTACATAATCTTTAAACTCTGCAATCCCTGTGGCTGCTAATAAATAAGCGCGATATTCATAAAATTTTTGACATCCATCTTTAAAACTAATTAAAGTATCAATAAACTGTTGCTTTTGCTGTTTGAAAGTTTCTTCCTCTCTTCCTAACCACAGCAATATTGTTTGCTTCCATTGCGGTTCAAAGACGCGGTATTTTGCGTCTTTAAATTTAACAGGTTTATTTTTGTGTTTACGGGGTAAAAAAAAGTTCCAGTCATCAATTGCTTTAGCAGCAAAATACTCTTGAAATGAGGCATGAAAGAAAGCATAAACAGGTTTTCTATGTGTATCTATCCCTATACTGTTCAGCCAACCTCGATTTAATGCCAAACTCAGCAAAGAATTTTTATCTTCAGCATCTCCTAAAAAGCGATTAACAAAATCCTGCTGCAAGCGAAAACGAGTGGTTTCTTGGTCTATTGCTGTTTTAGCTAATTCTCCTAATTGAATATTTAGTTGCTGAATCTGGGCAGGAGTTATCGCAACTTTGTCTTTTTTCCATTTGTAGAAGTCATCAACAAATTGCTGATAGAGTCCGGATTGAGTATCTGGTAATTTCCCATCTCCTGATTGCCAATTCAAACACAAAAGCGTTAACCGCAAAGGATTTTTCACTAAATCCTGAATCCGTTCTTTCCCCGGTTCTTTCAAGGCTATGCATAACTGCTTCCCAGCTTGGGGAATTTCAATTTTATTGAACCATTTATCAATAAATTTCTCTACATCTTTTGGATAAGAAAAATCTAAAGTGCGATAGGTATCAAAATCGTCAAGTGCATTAATACTGCCATCCCACATATTAACCCGACAAGTCAGCACAATTCGCGATTGAGAAATTGCTCCTGCTTCACGCAATTGACGCGAAATTTCTGTTAGCGAATTACCTGAAGATGCGGACATTTCATCTAACCCATCTAGCAGTAGCCACACATTATTTTGATTAAACAGAGCAACAAAATCATCTTTTAGTTGCTTGGTGGCTTCAGCTTTACCTATTTTCTCAGCTACCTGATTTAACCAAGTCTCAAAAAGATAAGCTTTTAATTCCTTCTCGCGCAAATCTGCTAATGATACCCAAATGACAATCGACTGCTGAATCTCACGAGATACCCAATCAGCAATTTGCTGTAACAGTGTTGTCTTTCCTGCACCTGGTTCACCAATAATGGCAATTCGCTTACCTTGACTTTTAGGCGTGTTCTTCTGTTTTAAAACTTCTTCCAGAAAAGCGTCATGCTCAAAATTTTTGGTAATTTCTGTTTCTTTATAAAGTTCAGATCCCTGTTCTGGAGAAACATCATCTTGAATCTTATCTGTCCCCTGTTCTAAAGAAGTATTATCTTTATGCTTAGATTGTTTTTTGCGCTCAACTAATCCCAGTGGTACGTAAACATCATCAACTTGCAGGGTGACTCCTTCAGTTAATGTCAAAGGATTTGTAGTCAGCTTGCGCCTGTCTGTCAATATTTGACGACAGATTTTCCGCCAGTCATTGGGAGTTAACTTTACCCGCTTTTCCCCGTCGGGCGACTCCAGTCAGTTAAAAGTGACTGAGCCACTAAATGTATTACCTTGGAAGACATTCTTAATCTCATCTGCTAACTTGGCATTGTTGACAACTGAAGGGTTTGAGGTGATTTCTTTTACTAATTTTTGAATTTCTTTCCCAGTCTCAGACTGATCGTTTTTAATGGCTGCTTCTACGTCTACAACTGCTTGAGCAATTTCTGGATCTTGTTCGGCTGCTGCTTTCAATTCCAGCACTGCTTGACCATAATCTAGTCTTTGGGTTTCATCAGCTTCTACAGTCGCAGTCAGCAATGGCAATTTATTCTTCTTACGTAGCTTGTCTATTAACTTGCCACTTTGCGTCCAAACCGCATCACCAATATTTTCGCCAATTTTTTCTTGTGCTTTATTCCAAAGTATAGAGGCGATCGCATTCACCACAACCGTTAGCGTCACAAGTTCCATAAACTCAAAGTCAATGTGGAAATTACTTATATCTGCTCTAATTTGGTATTATGGCAGCAATTTTTACTTACAAGCAACGGATAGTTAAGGAAGCCTAATTTGCGATCATCCACCTTTTAACTTAAATAATCAGGGCATAGCAGTGCTATGCCCCTACAACAGATGATAGATATGACGGATGTTAAGGAACTTCCAGAAAATAAATTATCCCATTTTCAGATTGGCAGAGTCTTTCTCCTCTGCATACACAGCAATGGAATATTTTTTTAGTTAAAAGTCCCTAAGCTGGCAATACTCTTGCAAAGGTTTGATCGCTATATTGCTTACAACATTCTGGACGTAAAGGATTCTTAGCAGTGTACACAAAAAACAGAGTAGACCGTGATTGTGTACGGGGTTTACCGTGATGGAAAATAGCTCTCGGATCTGCAATAACTATGCTTCCAGCTTTCCCTGGACATGATTTCCACAGTGACTTAGGCACAATTTTTTCTATCTCTGCATCATTCAGCCCGACTAAACCTTTTGCGGTTTTGGGTACAATCTTAGAGCGAATTTGCAACTGTTGAATTAATGACAGTTGAGATTTAGGAATATACTCAAATGGGCCATTTTCTACACTCACATCATTTAGGTAGATAATTACCTTAACCATGCGACGGTCTTCTGCATCTAGGTGCCATAATTCTGTAGTTAGTTGCTCATCATTGGCAAAGTCTCGCCGTAAATGTACGCCTTGAAAGGCAATCGGTAGACCGATATAGTTTTCGATAATATTCAGTAACCTTTGTTCACTTCCCCAGTGAAAAAACTCAGGTAAATCTGTGACAGTAAAAATCTGCGGATAAGCTGGATTTTCTAAGCTACCAAATTTTTGCGGATTTTTATATTTAGCAGCTAAAGCTAATTCCATATTAGCCAACTGGCTTTCGGCAGATGGAATCAATGCTGCTGTTTTGGGAAGTGCTAAATCTTGCAAAGAAGTAGTCACAACTCCTTCTTGACGCAGAGTATCAACAATCAACTTATCTTGTGGAGATAGCGCAGGTAATTTCCTGGAATGGCGCATTAAATCTATTCTGTAACGCAATTCGGAGGGGATTCTGGGAATATATTTATACAGTTGATTGAACATAGCAAAATATCAACCTTTGAATGTTGAGTAGTAATTGATGGTATTAGTTACAATTTATGCTTATTGGTTTTGGGTAAAAGGTTAAAGGTTAAGGGTTAAAGGTTTTTTTCCTTTTCCCATTATCCTTTTTTCCCTTAACCGACAAATATTGAGTTTATAGCCAGGAGTTTCGCTCTTAACTTTGCTGCATTGAAGTGCTTGCTACAAACTCATCAAAACTAATGCGATAGATAAATAAAAAATGGCATAATCATTATTAATTAACCGCTTGATTCCTACCATAATGTGACCTAATAAAAATTAGACACTTTATAGTTGGTTGAATAGGTAATTGAAGCTGACACGTAAATAATTAATGCCAAAGCTAACGGGTTGTTGTGGTATTTGAAGGGACTGACATCACGAACAGCAGATGAGTACCACTACTGATGCACCGCCAATTTGGTAGATTGCTTTTCAACTATATAACTGGAAGCGAATTATAGAAGGTGCCGTTAATCATTCTTAATATAATGTGGTGCGTCTGTGTGCCTAGCAATTGCTGAAGGAATGGGCGATCGCATCTTTGTTGAATATTGGAGAGCGATCGCACATTTTTAATCATGGACTTTGCCATCAGGCATAATTGCGCCTTGGAAGTCTACATCTGTGAGAATAGCGCCTGTCAAGTCTGCGCCTTTTAAATTGGCGTTGCGGAGGATGGCGTTGCTGAGATTGACATAGCTTAAGTCTGCATTTTGTAAACTCGCTTTTGTTAAATCTGTGGGCATATCTCCCCACTGCACTCTCCGGCTGAGGTTTGCTCGACACAATTTTGCGCCATCTAAGTTGGCGTGATGCAATGCAGCAGCTCTCAAGTCAGCGTAGCTCAAGTCTGCTCCTGTCAAAACCGCATATCCCAAATCTGTACGCTGATCGGAACTAGGGCGTAAATCTGCTTGAAATAACAGAGAACGAGAAAGCTTGACACCAGTTAAATTAGCGCCACATAAACTAGCTTTGATTAAATTCGCCGCTTCTAAATTACTCTTAATTAAGTTTGCACCAGTTAAATCTGCTTCTCTGAGGATTGCACCATACAAGTCTGCTTCACTTAAGTTTGTTCCCCAGAGGATAGATTCACTTAAATCTGCTTCACGCAGACAACCTTGACTGAAGTTAGTTTTACCGAGCCTAGTCTGACGTAAATCAGCATAGCTAAAATCTGCACCACTGAGGTTGACGTTTGTTAGCTCTGCTTCTTGTAAATTGACTCGCTGAAAATTTCTTTCTCCAGTACCGTAACGCTTAAGAATTTCATCCAAATTCATATCACTCAACTTTTGATTAATAATTAAAGCGCAATCGCCGTTTGAGGCTGGGTTAACTCTGCCATCAGTTCGGCAATAGACACGATTCGCTCAGTGTACCTAACATTCGCGCCAGAAAAGATTAAACCATTCTCTACATCACCTTGTCCTGCTCTAGCAAGGGCTTGTAGCAAACAGTAGGTTTTACCACTATCACGACACAGACATGATTCTAAACAATTGGCAATGCATCGCCGCTCTATTGATGATGAACCTGCGATCGCATTTTCTGCAAATGCATTACGTAAAGCCCGGCTAGGTTTGCCTACAGGACTAGGCACTGTCATAATATCTTCTGCACAAGCCTGAAGATGAAATTCTTTATAACGGCGATCGGCATCACATTCCTCTGTAGTAATAAAGCGCGTACCAATTTGCACACCATCTGCTGCGATCGCTAACATCTTATCAATATCACCCCTATCCCAAATTCCTCCGGTGACAATCAACGGTATACTCACACCTAACTGATTTGCAAAATACTCCCGTAATTGTGCAATCACCGACGCAATTGAAAATCCTGGGGGATTAATCTGTTCGCACTGGCTAAAATGTCCGCCTACCTTCTGGCAATTTTCCACAATAAAAGCATCAGGTAAGCGATTGTAACGTTTTTGCCAAACTTGGCAGATGAACTGCGCTGCTTCCACATTAGAAACACTTGGCACCAGCGCTACATCAGGATAGTCTGCAGTATACTCTGGTAAAGTCAAAGGTAATCCGGCTCCAGTAATAATTAAATCTGCTCCTTCAGCCGCAGCAGTCTGAGCCAATACTGGATAATCTTTAGTAGCAACTAAAATATTTACGCCGATTACACCATCTGGACTGATACTGCGCGCCTTAGCTAGTTCATCAATCAAAGCGAGTTTATTCGCTGTAAAAAAGCTACCGCGTTTGCGTTGGTCAAAATCAGGAGAATACAACCCCAGTCCCAGAGATGCAATGATACCCACTCCGCCTTCATTAGCAACAGCACCAGCTAACTTCGCGCCCGCAACACGCACAGCCATTGCACCTTGAACAATAGGATAGCGGGCAATATGTTTACCAATCCGTAGGGGAGGAAGGACATGGGTCATAACAGACTTGTTCATTTATTAACTAAATAGCTGATAAGTAATTTTATCAGTGAGGTGGTCTGTTTGACAGGTTTTAATTGGGCATTGGGTAATTGGTAATGGGTAATTGGTAATTGGATTTGTCGTTGCTTCTTTCTCCCCTTCCCCTGCTCCCTGCCCCCTTGCCTCTTCCCCCTCATCCGATCGCTCCAGCCGCACCAAGCATCGCTAGTTAGCTTGTAATTGATAGTATCTCTTCTTTTCTCTACTTATCAGCACCCTTGCGCTAAGGGTGCTTTTATTTTTGCTGTATAAAATATGGGTAAAGGTAAAAGGTAAAAGGAGAATTACCGATATTTCTGGCATTTGTAGAGGGTTGTGTATCGTCCGTGCGGTTGTTTTGAAGCAACCAGAGAATAGGGAACAAAGAATAGAAAATAGGGAACAAAAAAGCTAATGGTGCGCGGCTAGTCCGAGGTTATCAAAAACCAGCTGTATTGCCCCTTATACCTTTGAGGCTTTCCACCTGTTGTAGAATGCGTTCACTAATGCGATCGCACGCTAAATCACAGAGTTCAAAAATCATTGGATCTGCAATCTCGTAATAAGCACTGGTACCTTTAGGCTGACGAGATAAAATCCCTGCCTGAGTTAACACTTTGAGATGCTTAGACAAATTTGCCTGTCCCAAGCCAGTCGCTTCTGCAATTTCCATCACATTCATTGACCCTGACTTTAGACAAGTTAAAATGTGTAACCGACTCACCTCTGATAGCACCTTGAAATAGTCAGCAACCGCTGCAATCACAGCAGGTTCAGCCTCGGATGGCTTTGTTTCTAACATATGGAGATTTAATGTTTAGCATAAGAAGGGTGTCTTACTTAATAAGTATATTGACATTATTATGCGTTTAGCTTCATCGTCTCTCTACAGATAGAGGGAAAGGCTATTCCTATGGCAGAAGTCTTGCAGCAAATCAGCAGTTAGGTTATACGTTGATAAAAAAGCCTTCACTATATCAGAGAAGGCTTTTGGCAGTAAGAAAACTATTTCACTCAAAAGGCAATCGCCTGATGCTCAGTGGCTAACCAAAACATTTCAGCGATTTAATATCTTGTTGAGGAACCAGAACCTGTAACTTGATTAGGATCTGCATAAGCTTTGGGTGTTTCGCGCTTACGAGCTAAACCGGCTAAACCAGCTAACCCTAATAAACCTAACCAACTCCAATCAGAACCACCGCGATCGCCTCTGACATCGCTAGTTTCTCGTAATGAGGGGTCAGTTGTGGTGCCTGTGCCAGTTCCCGTAGTTCCTGTACCTGTTGTACCAGTGCCATCAGTACCTGTGGTACCTGTGCCATCCGTGCCAAGACCTGTTGTGCCTGTACCATCAGTAGCCGTGCCTGTGCCTGTAGTGCCAGTACCAGTAGAACCTGTACCTGTTGCGCCTGTGCCAGTTCCTGTGCTATTAATGCCGCTACCTGTGGAACCTGTGCCTGTTGTGCCTGTACTATCAGTGCCTGTGCCGGAAGTACCTAAACCAGAACCATTACCTGTGGTGCCAGAACCAGAGGTACCTAAACCAGAACCGCTACCTGTGGTGCCTGTGCCGGAAGTACCTAAACCAGAACCACCACCTGTAGTGCCAGAACCGGAAGTACCTAAACCAGAACCACTACCTGTGGTGCCAGAACCAGAGGTACCTAAACCAGAACCGGAAGTACCTAAACCAGAACCGCTACCTGTGGTGCCAGAACCGGAGGTACCTAAACCAGAACCGCTACCTGTAGTGCCAGAACCGGAAGTACCCAAACCAGAACCACTACCTGTGGTACCTAAACCAGAACCACTTCCTGTACCAGCGCTACCACCAGAAGAACTGCCACCACCAGAAGAGCCACTTTGGGCTGAGGCAGACATACTTAAGGGTACAGCAGTAAAACTGAGAGCAAACACACCAGCCAAAACAACTTTAGATAAATTCCAATGCCTCATGATTATGGTTCCTTAATTTAATTGATATTTTCGTGATTGATAGATTGTCAAAATGCTGTTGCAAATGAATATGTTACTCAATTCAGTCTTTTGAAACACGACAGATTGAGGAACCCGCCAACTAATGGTGAAAGGTTTCAAAACATCCGGTAGATAAGATTGGAAGAAAGCCTGGGCAGTTTTCAGCGATAGTTAAAGAACAAGAGCGTTCTCATTATTTTCATAAGGATTTTTATCTTCTGAAAAAACTTCTGCTTTTAGTATGATCCTGGTACTTGATTTAGAACTGCAACATTAAAGGAACAATATTTTGTACCCTCGTAAAAACCCCCACGACGGTTTGCTATCCGTCAAGGTAACTTTGATTAAGAATAACTGCTGTCGTTTGCCTAAACGTCTATCAGAAGATTAAAATCACTTCTATCAAAAGTATTAGCCTACCCTTGCTCATCAAGGGCTTTTGTTGAAAATCAATGGTTAATGATTCTTCGAGTATTTATGATAGTTTCCATAGCCAAAAGATTGATTTTCTTAAAAAGACAATATCTATAAAATTTGACAGTTTAATATTTTTTAAATTACATCTTTAGAAATATTGTCAAAATAGCAAAAATACTATTAATTTATCCTCTTTGTTAATAACTAATATTTCTAACTAAAGATACTCATATTTTAGCGATCGCGATTTTAATATACAAATATGACAATAGTTACCAGGAATCGTCTGCATCAATCGGTAATACCTTCTGAGAGTTTAGCTCAACAACGTCTTGCAGACGAGCGAATGCAAGATGTGAAGCTATTACTACAAAATTTAGCTCATAGTGAAGAAGCAACTATTAAACTAATTATTGATTGTCTCTATGATATTGGCTCGGTTAACTTAATTAATCAAAAATTGCGATCGCGTATTTTAAACCGCACCATGAAATCAATTGCCAGAATGTCTAAACCGGTGTTTAGAATTTTTGCATGGCATTGGTTTCAAAAGAACTGTCCGCAATTAATTGCTGATTGGCTAAAACTCAAGGTTGCTTTTGAAGATCCAACAGAATTACCTCAAGAAATCGCTGTAGCAGCTTCAGAAGTTAAACCATACTCTCAGTTAGAAGTAGACAAGATGAGCCGAGAGATTAAAACTTTGCGTCAGCAAGTCCGATGGCTAGCTGGGGTTTCTGTGGCTGCGCTTTCGGCTTTGGGGGTAACAGTGACTATATTAAACCGCACTCCAGAAGCGCCATTACAAAGTACACAGCAAATACAATCGATACTGCATCACTAGCAATACTACTCGGTGAAGCGTTTTGAACCCAAAATTGGTTTTGGGGAAAAGGTTAAAGGTTAAGGGTTAAAGGTTTTTTCTTTCCCTTGAACCATTCCCCTTTTTACCCTTAACCGAAAAGTCTTCGCATCACTAGTTACAGAGACACGCTAAAGTTGCAAATGTGCGTGCATCTAGCTGGAGTTAGGAGGAAAAAACTTATGAAAGCAGTCTTAATGACAGCCGCAGGTAGCCCTGATGTACTAAAGGTACAGGAAATTACCAATCCTGGTGTTCCTGTAGGAGATACGGAACTTTTAGTACGCTTGGTAGCAGCTGGTATAAATCCCATCGATACAAAACTTCGTCAACGAGGTACTTTTTACCCCGAACAAATGCCTGCTGTTTTAGGATGTGATGGTGCAGGTGTGGTGGAAGCGGTAGGTGCTGGAGTGCAGCGCTTTCGCCCAGGGGATGCGGTGTATTTCTGCTATGGTGGCTTAGGCTCACACCAAGGCAATTATGCTGAATATACTGTTGTCGATGAGCGCTTTGTCGCCCATAAACCGAATTCTATATCTTTTGCTGAAGCCGCAGCCGCACCTTTGGTATTGATTACTGCTTGGGAAGCTTTATATGAACGGGGAAGGCTAGAACCCAAGGAAAATGTTTTAATTCATGCGGGTGCTGGTGGAGTTGGTCATGTGGCAATTCAACTAGCTAAACTTAAAGGTGCGAATGTCGCTACCACAGTCAGTTCTCAAGATAAGGCGAACTTCGTTAAAGAACTCGGTGCTGATGAAGTCATTTTTTACAAACAAACTGACTTTGTGCAAGCCGCTTTAGATTGGACGAATGGCGAAGGGGTAGACTTGGCTTTTGATACTGTTGGTGGCGAAACCTTTGGTAAAACTTTCCCCGCAGTCCGAATTTATGGCGATATTGTGACGATTCTAGAACCCGATCCCAAAACTGTTTGGAAAGTTGCGCGAAACCGCAACCTCCGCATTGGTTTGGAATTGATGTTAACACCGATGGTTCAAGGCTTAGTAGAAAGTCTTCAGCACCATGCAGAAATTCTCGAACAATGCGCCACTTGGATCGATCAAGGGAAGTTAAAAATCCATGTTAGCCACAAATTTACTTTAGAAGAAGCAGCAAAAGCTCACCAATTACTTGAAAATGGCTCGATCGCAGGTAAAATTGTTCTGCTGATGAGCGATGAATAGTAAACAACAGTTTGAGTAAATTTTTTTGGCAACACCAAGGCTTGCAAAGGAAAGCGCAAAGGCTCACAGAGAAACTGCAGAAAATCGGTGGGAAAGACTACTCCTTCAAGGGGTGGGATGAACCGCCGCCCGCCGACTTGGGGCATGGGGAATGGGGCAAGGGAAAAGCCACCAATGCCCAATGCCCAATGCCCAATGCCCGCGAAATCTCACTCCCCTTTATGGGTGGGATGAGCTTAATTTGTGTAACTTTGCGTTTTACCTCTGCGTTCCTCTGCGTTTTATTAATTATCTTCTGCTTTGCTCTCCCAGCCTCCGCAGTTCAAACTTCTCTACAACGTACACCCTTAACTCTGGAACTGTTACAAGAAAGGGTGCGTACACCCATACTGCGGGAAGGTAATTTAACAATAGATTTGCGGCAGATGGTGATTGATTTACGCCCAGAAAATGCCAGTTTCCGCGATGCTTTTTATCAACTGCTGCGGAAAGAATTACAAAAAACTGGTGCGAAACCTTTGGGTTTAGATTTGAGCTATTCTCTGATTCAAGGGGATTTTATGGGTAGTGAGTTGGGTTTAAGAACTCCCCTTTACGCCCAAGAAATCGCCCCCATTTTTACCCCAACTGAACAAGAGCAATTAGAAAATTTGCGCCTTGTTTGCTTACAATCATTAGCAGTTTCCTTACCCAACGCTAAAGACTGTCGATCGCTATTAGGAACGCAGCCAGATACATCTAGTGAAATTACTGTATTTCGTGGCTCTTTGACACTAGTAAATACTCGCTTTAATGGCGAAGTATGGTTTCCTAATATTTTCTTCCTGCAGTCTGTAGATGCCCAAGGTGCAACATTTATCCAGCCTACCAACTGGACAGAAACTAGATTCAGCCGGGCTGTCAGCTTTACTGGTGCTACCTTTCGGCAATTAAGTAACTTTCAAGGCAGTATTTTTTTTAACAAGGCTAATTTTAAACAAACTCAATTTCAGGAACCTGTTGACTTTCAAAACAGTATCTTTGAAGATATCGCCAACTTTAATCAGGCGAATTTTAAGCAGTTGGCTAAATTTAGTATTGTGCAATGGTTAGGAAATGCTGATTTTTCGGATGTGCATTTTTTCAATCAAGCACAATTTACTAAAGCTAATTTCGATCAGTTTTTGTTTTTGACAGCAGCGACTTTTGATCAAGCAGTGATTTTTCGCGAAGCGCAGTTTGATCAACCTGTGAGTCTGCAAGGTGCTAGCATTCTTAATCTGGCAGATTTTAGCGATGCTAACTTTGCCAAAGCAGCTTTTTTAGGTGTATCTGGTCTGACTTTTAATTCTAATCAAGCGAAAATATTAGGTAATTCTGGCGAAATTGGCAAGAGATTTTGCGTCACTACCTTGCAAGGAAATCAAAATGTCTTGCGGAATTTGGGGCAAAATTTTCGTCAGCAACAGCAAATAGCCGATGCAAATCAGCTCGAATATACAAAACAGCGCTTGCGGCTAATGGAGTTAACTCGGCGTTTGGTAGGGACAAATATCAATATTGCTACCGTCACCAGGTTAAATAAATTAGGTTTTTCTACAACTCAAGCAGAAGCGATCGCCCAACGTCGTCAAGTAAAACCATTCCGCAATAGCAGCGAATTACTAACTTTAGCAGATATTGATTTAGAAACCTACAGCCAATTGCGCGATCGCCTAATTGTCAGCGAACCTTTATCAATCGGTGTGTGGTTACTCCAAGCTTGGAGTTGGCTAGCGTTGAGTGTGCTGCTGTTATTGAGTGGCTATGGTACAAATATTTGGCTAGTATTTGGTGTTGGTGGTGTGGCGATCGCTTTTTTTGGCTTGCTATTTTGGTTAGTGGATCGCTATCGGCGTTTGCGTCCCGTGCCGATTATCCCCACCTATTATGAAACCATATCTATATTAATTAGTTTTAGCTGCTTAGAATTTTTGAGTTTATTAGCCATTTTCCGCAGCGCAGAACAACCTTGGCTAACCCTGGGGTGTCTTTTGATGATTATTGTCCCCATACCGATAATTTTATTAACTAGACTTTACCAGCAAGGTCGTTATCACGATTTATTAGAAGTTTCCTACTTCACAGAAGACGGTACCTTTCGCCAGCTACGTTTATTAATTGGACGCTTACCTGTGATTCCCCGAAATCCTACCTTTCGCGAACGCTATATGCATCTTTTGTGGGATCGGCGTTGGAACTGGCTGAATTATTATGACTTTAGCCTGAATAACTTAGTCAGGTTAGGATTTAACGATATTCGGATGCGAGATGAGCATTTACCCAGCATTATCGCCACATTAGGCTGGTATGAATGGAGCCTAGGTTTACTATATATTACCTTAGTTCTGTGGACACTCTCCCGCACCATCCCCGGATTGAACTTGCTGATTTACCTCAAGTGAACTAGCTATCACAAGCTTGATGAAATTAACCGCAGATAAACGCCGATACACATGGATAAAAGAGATTTTTGTTAAAGTACCAAATTAGCTGTGTTATGCCAATTTGAAAAAAGAATGCGACAGATGGATTGACAGAACTCTTATATAAAGTATAAAGAAATACAGTTCAGTTAAGAAAATTATATTGATAACAAAACCAAAAAACTAGTTACTCAACAACATAACAGAACAATAATTTTGGAGGGGGTTTGGGGGACGCAACCGTCACCCAATCGGGGGTTTGGGGGAGAATCCCCCAATTGTTCTGGCTTCTTTAATCAGTGACAAATCAATCGCTAATGAGCTTAACCCAAGCGTATTGTTATATAAAGACTAATTCTCAATCCAAAATCCAAAATCTTATTAGTCCACTACTCTGGCTTACCCAATTACAAATTATTCATCCTGTGTCTATACTGTGGCAAAAAAATTGCTCATAAAAAAATCAGTTAAAGGTAGAAACCCTACCTCTAACCGAGTTGAAAGCATTTTGTAACCAAATACCATGTCCAATATCACACAGGGTTTTGACGTGGGTATTACAAAAGCGTGACAAAGATGCGGCCGTCACAAAGCTATCATTTGTAGCTAGTGAGTGACTCTATATTTGAGAGGTTGTAGCCCAGAGAAAAAAATGCTGGCAGAAACTCGAGGTACTGTAGTAATTACAGGCGCATCCACAGGAATTGGCGAAGCGTCTGCTTTACTCTTAGATAAATTAGGCTTTAATGTGTTTGCTGGTGTGCGTCGAGAAATTGATGCTGAAAAACTTAAGCGGAAAGCCTCATCCAGACTCACCCCAATTTTTTTAGATGTTACAGATAATGATGCGATCGCATTAGCAGTTGAAACTGTCAGCAAAGCCAGCAATGGAAAGCTAGCAGGTTTAGTCAATAATGCGGGAATAGCAATTCCTGGCCCTTTAGAACTGCTCCCCATTAGCGAATTTGAACATCAAATGCGAGTTAATGTCACCGGACAACTTGCAGTTACCCAAGCATTTCTGGGTTTACTCCGCCAAGGTCAGGGGCGAATTGTCAATATGGGTTCGATTTGTGGCAAAAGTGCTGCTCCCTTTCTCGGTGCTTATAATGCTTCTAAATTCGCCCTAGAAGCAATTACCGAAGTAATGCGGCTGGAGTTGCGACCTTGGGGAATCTCCGTTTCAATTATTCGCCCAGGTACAATTGCTACACCAATTTGGGATAAATCTCTAACGCAAGCTGACATTGATAGAGATAATCTTCCCGAATTCGCACAAAATCTCTACGGACAAGCAATGAATACAGTCCGCAAACAAGTGGGGATTATGGCTAGCAAGGGAATTGCGGCGGATCTTGTCGCTCAGGCTGTTGTTCATGCATTAACTGCAAAACAGCCCAAAACGAGCTATCTCGTAGGACAAGACGCGAAAATTGCTTCATTGCTCAAGTATCTTTTACCCGGTCAAGTCTATGACCGTTTGGTTTTAGCTTCTATGGGTTTGTAAGTCTTGCTAACTCACCTTTGCTTCCAAAGACTTAAGCAACTCAGTATTCACACCAGATTCACGTGTCAGCGCAATTTTGCCAGTCCGGGCGATTTCCCTCAGACCAAATTTTTGTAACACTTGCACAATCGCCACTATTTTACCGGGATCGCCTACTACTTCCAGCGTGAGAGAATCTTCTGCGACATCTACCACTCGCGCTCGGAAAATCTGAGATAGTTCGATGACTTCAGAACGGTTGCTGCTAGTAGCATTCACCTTGATGAGCATCAATTCTCTTTCTACACAGGGAGTTTCGGTAATGTCCTGCACTTTGAGAACATTAACTAGCTTATAGAGTTGTTTGGTGATTTGTTCGATCACGCGATCGTCACCAGGTACAACCATCGTAATTCGGGATACTCCTCCCTGTTCAGCTGGCCCTACAGCCAAGCTTTCGATATTAAAGCCGCGACGCGCAAATAAACTAGAAATGCGGGACAGAACCCCCGCCTCATCTTCTACCAAAACTGAAAGGGTATGTTTCATCTTTGCCAAAACAGGCTCAGGCATCATTTTACTAATACAAACATTAGCTAATAATTGCCCTACAAGTATTGCCTACTAAAATTTATAAGGAAATCTGTTTTCTAATTTTAAACTCAAGGCTGCACTGATTACACTTTCTGATAGAACTTAAATTTCTGGACAAATCATCCTGTAAGCAGAAACCTCTGAGCGTTGATATCTTTTCACTGGCAGATGTGGAGTATCTGTAAAAATTTTATCCTCAAATTGTACAGACCTCTTACAGGAGAAAAAATATTATGGGTTGGCTAAAAAGACTATTTGGTTTAGAAAAACCGCAAAATGCACAAGTAAATCCTGCTCCCCAAGCAGTACCACAATCTTCTAACGCTACCTTTGCTCCTGAGACTAGCGCTGCGTCTGCTTCTACTCAAACCATCCCCCCAGAACGGTTAGGTTTAAACGGAGAATACGACCAAAGTGGATTAGCCAAGCGTGTAGCATTAGCATTTGACCAAGACCAACAACTTGATGATGTTGATACTCTCTGGGTTGCTCAGACAGGCGGTACTGTAGTCCTCAAAGGTAAAGTTCCCAGCCAAGAGATTCTCAACCGCATGGTTTCTGTAGCGCGTTCAGTCAATGGTGCTGCAGGTGTTGAGACTAACCAAGTCACAATAGGTTAGTGAAATACCTTTGTTTCTAGCACATTAACAATCAAGACTGAAGTCTTGATTAATGACATCAATGATAAGTGCTTAAGCAAAATTATTTATGTCATTGCGAGCGAAATGAAATGTAGCGCAGCAATCTCCAAACCTTTGCGATTGCGTCGTTTCGCTTCCCTTCTCCTGACGGAGACGCTACGCGAACGGGACGCTACGCGAACGCTCCACTCGCAATGACAAATATATATTTAATTGTGCATGACTACTTACACATCAAAATTGTTGAGTTTCTGGGATAGATTCTGCATCGGGGATGACAACAGGCTGTTGGCTATCCTCAAGACATTGATGAATCCAATCTAAAATTACTTGGTTGACTTGCTCTGGAGATTCATCGTGGGGACAATGACCTACATCTTCTAAATTAAGCAGTTGCAATTTCTCATTGTATTGAGCAAATTGGCTACCAAGTATAGGAGGAACAAAGCGGTCTTTTTGTCCCCAAATCAACAGCATAGGAATTTGTAAGGTTGGTAATACTTTTTTGACGCTGGGGCTGAAGTTAACGCCCATAGTCGCTTTGAACAGCGCACTAAAAGCACGAGCTGAACCTCGGTCTTGAGGAGGCCCAGCTAAAATTTCTATGAGTTCATCGGTAATGGCTTCTGGGTTAGCGTAAGCCAGACTAGCCCAGCGACGTAGTACACTTGGTTGGCGTACAAAATTAAACACAGGTTTAAGTATGATTGGGGAGGCGACTATCTTTTTAACTGTCGTAATCAGCGGCATTAAAATTGGTCGCAGTCCAACTGGTATAGCTTCTTGCTCTAATGAAGGATCGGGCAAGCTCATCATCACTATACCCTTTACCATTTCTGGGTGAGCAGCAGCGGCGGCTAAGGAAATTAGTGAACCAGTTGAATTACCAATTAAAATAACGGGTTGACGAATAAATGCCTTCCAAAAATCGTAAACCTGCTCTACCCACAATTCTATGCTGTAACTAGCCGCAGCTTTTTCCGAAGCGCCAAAACCCAGCATATCCAGAGCATAGACTGTTTGGTGTGCTGCCAAAACTTCTAAATTATGCCGCCAATGACCAATAGAAGCACCAAACCCATGCAGCAAAATCAGGGGCGTTGTGTTTTGGTGATTTTGGGCAGAACGGATGTAAGTATAGCGAGTTTGCCAACCTCGCCAAATCCAGTCTCTTTGATTACCAACCCGTTGCTGCCAATGTAATCCAGTGGTCACATATTCCTCCCATGTCTCAAGAGCAAAACCCTCTCAACTTCCATATTAAGAGGGCGAAGAGAGCGATCGCATTTATTGAGAAAGTACATTGCTATGTTCTTGTTCCCTGTTCCCTAAATTAACGAGTAATTTCGTAATTCCTGCAAAAATTGCTATAAATTCAGGATTACTGCCGCAAACAGATTAAAATCAAGAAGCTTCCAAGCTCACGGCTTGACGTTATACGAATTGTAAATTATTGTATAAAATATTACATTTTATTGGCGAAAAGCTATTTTATCTGTAAACTTGCTATTCTGGAAATACACTTGTAAAACTCTATGTCAACCAAGTGTTAAATACTTGTTACAATACTTAACGTTTCGCCAGGTTGTGTAATTTAGATTAACGATTTTAGAGAAATTCTCTCATAATGAGTAGAATGACAAATACAGAATCAGACACAACCATTTTATAGATTAGTTAATCTAGAACTATGGCTGATTTTTCAGTTCTCAGTAGTTTTTATATTTTAACTCTGAGGCGTACCAACCAAAACCTAGGCCAATCAAGACCAAGCCAAATTCTTAAATAAAGAGCTCCCACAAATCATAATGCCTGTGATTGAGAAAAAAAGAACTCGCGATCTGCCCCAAATTAACGAACGTATTCGATTTCCGAAAATTCGCGTCATTGATACTGACGGTAGCCAATTGGGAATTATTACTCCCTCAGAAGCACTACAGCTAGCCGAAGAAAAAGAATTGGATCTCGTGCTGCTTAGTGACAAGGCTGACCCGCCAGTTTGTCGGATTATGGACTATGGGAAATACAAGTTTGAACAAGAGAAGAAGGCGCGGGAAGCCCGGAAAAAGCAGCACACGGCTGATGTGAAGGAAGTCAAGATGCGCTACAAAATAGAAGAACACGACTACAACGTGCGTGTCAAGCAAGCCGAGCGCTTTTTGAAAGATGGAGACAAAGTCAAAGCTACTGTTATGTTCCGGGGTCGAGAAATTCAACACAGTGACTTAGCAGAAGAATTGCTCAAGCGGATGGCTACTGATTTAGAGCCGTTTGGAGAAGTGCAGCAAGCACCGAAAAAAGAAGGCAGAAATATGATGATGCTGATTTCTCCCAAAAAGTAATCTTCCAGCTGTCTTATCTAAACAGTATAAATTACAACTGAAGATTTCACCTCGACATATAAGTCGGTAAAATTTATCCAAAGATGATAGTCCTGAATACTGAGTGGGAAAACTAATACTCAGTTGTTCAGGACTTTTGCCATTTCTAGGTAAGTTCTGTTGGTCAGGGATTGGTGACTGGGGATAAGGGAGATGAGGTAGATGAGGGGGATGAGGTAGATGGGGGAGAAAAAATAGACAAATTCCCATTACCAATTACCTATTACCCATTACCCAATACGCGATAAAACTACCAGAAAGTAAAACTAAATGGAACAGAAAAATAACTGGTTGCCTACAAATAGAGGCACTGTGGCACGGCTGCTACAGTGGTTGAATCTCCGGCCTGAGGAAAGCGAACGGACATGGATGATGTTTGCTTTTTATACAACTGTATCTGTAGGTTTACGGTGGGCTGAAGATAGTACAGTAGCGCTGTTTTTAGATGAATATGGAGCCGATCCACTGCCTTTGATGTATATTGCCAGCGCGGTAATCGGTTTTGGGCTGGTTGTTTTATATTCTTGGCTACAAAAAATATTTCCTTTGCGCTGGGTGATTGTGGCGATCGCACCTTGCATGGTTACGCCATTAGTTTTATTAGTATTTTTACATTGGGAAATACATATTTCCTATTTAACGGTAGTGATTGTATTTTTGATGCGGTTATGGGTAGACGCACTTTATGTAGTCAATGACCTAAATACTTCTATAGTCGCTAATCAACTATTTAATATTCGCGAAATTAAACGCACCTATCCCCTGGTAAGCAGTGGTTTGTTAGTAGCTGATGTGATTAGCGGTTTTAGTTTGCCGTGGCTACTGGAATATGCGAAGCTCAGTAAAGTGATTGTTATTGCTTGTGCAGTAATTATTTTAGGGTCAGTAATTCTTTTATATCTAAGTCATCACTATCGCACTTCCTTTCCCGACGCACCACAACGCCTACAGGCTCCAGAAGAAGCTTCTAGGCACCATCGCCTCAAAGAGCCACTCAAAGTTTATATTTGGCAATTGTTTGCTTTTGTTGGTCTGTTGCAAGTACTGGGATTGTTAATCGATTTTCAATATCTGCGCGAACTGAAATCTAATTTTGACGAGAAAGAACTGGCAAGTTTCTTAGGTTTATTTGGCGGCATGGTAGGACTGTGTGAGTTGATGACACAGTGGTTTATTTCCAGCCGCTTAATTGAAAGGATTGGAGTATTTTTTGCCGCAGCGTTATTACCAATTACGGTAGGTTGTTTCATACCTGTTGGGATTGCTTTATTCAATCTATTTCCCACAATGCAATTCTCCAGTTTTTTCTGGGGGTTAATCATTCTCAAATTCTTCGATGAACTGTTGCGCTACACCTTTATTATGAGTAGCGGCCCAGCACTGTACCAACCAATCCCCGAACGCATTCGGAACAGAACGCAGATATTATCAGGAGGAACAGCAGATGCGATCGCTACAGGTTTGGCTGGTGTAGTCATTTTTCTGACATTATTATTTTGCGCGCAATTTGTTCCTCAAGAATTACAAAAGTGGGTATTTATTGCTGAAACAGTAATCGTAGCTGCTATCTGTTTAAAAGTAGTAATGTTACTGCGATCGCACTATGTCGATTTGTTAGTTTTGAGTGCAGATCGGGGAGAGCTAAGTGCTACAAACGTCGGTTTGCGGGTACTACAACAAGGTGTAGTCAAAGCTTTAGAAGAAAAAGGTAGTTTAGCAGATAAACGCTCTTGTATTGAACTTTTAACCCAAATTGACCTCCAGGGTGCAGTCGAAGTTTTAGCACCTCTGCTCATCAAATTACCTTCAGATTTGCAATGTCAAAGTTTGGAAGTCATGCTGATGGCTGAGGCCAATCCAAAATATTTACCTGATGTCCGGCCTTTATTAGAATATTCCGAACAGCGTGTTACCCCAGAAGTATTTGCTTTAGCTTTGCGCTACGTTTGGCTGGCTGAACCACATCCTAATTTAGCTTTATTAGAAGATTACCTCAATCCCCGACAACACTCACTCATTCGTGCTACAGCCGCCGCTTTACTTTTGCGTCAAGGAACGCCAATGCAAAAGGTAGCAGCTACCACAACTATGCGGAGGATGCTCACTCATAAACTAGAACGGGAACGGGTGAATGGAGTTAAAGCCTTAAGAGAAGCAGTTTATTTGCAAGCATTGCGGATTCATATCCCAAATTTATTACAGGATGAATCCTTACGGGTACGCTGTGCTGTTTTAGAAATGATTGCTTCTACTCGCTTAGAAGAATACTATTCAGCACTATTAGCCGCACTATACTATAAATCCACCCGCAACACAGCAATGAGTGCCTTAGTGAAACTAGAAAATGAAGCCCTAGAAATGCTGTTGCAGTTGGCTACTAATAATTACAAACCAGAAATACTGAGGATGTACGCTTGGCGTACTATTGGTCAAATAGGCACTGTGGAAGCCGTAGATTGTTTATGGCAAAACTTAGAACAATCTTGGGGTGCTACTAGATATCATATTTTGCGTAGCTTATTGAAAATCCATAAACAACCAGAAATTCAGAGTTTAGAAGATAGATTTTATGAAGGTAGAGTGGGAACTTTTATTGAACAGGAATTAAAATTTTTAGGCGAAATCTATGCCGCTTTTATAGACTTTACTAAACAACAAACTACTACAGATGAGCAGTCAAAATTAGTTTTTGATTTACTGCAACGCTCCTTAGCAGAGTTAGAAATCGATGTGAGAGAAAGAATCCTACTGCTATTAAAGCTGCTTTATTCCCCAGACAAAATGCAAGCAGCAGCCTTTAATCTCCGGTCTGATTCCGGCACGAATTTAGCACGAGGCTTAGAAATCTTAGACCATACGATCAATTTACCTTGCAAAACATTGTTGCTGAATATGTTAGATCGGCGATCGCCTGAAGAAAAACTTTATCTGTTGGGCGCAGCCGGGTTAGGAGAATATGAAAAAATGTCAATTAGCGATCGCCTGCGTCGTTTATTAATGTTGTCCAACTTCCTATCTGACTGGTGTTTAGCTTGCTGTTTCCATTTTGCGAAAGTTAGCCATATCCGCCTGACAATCCCCGAAATCATGATTTCTCTGCGCCATCCCACAGGTTTTGTCAGGGAAGCTGCAATTACCTATCTCAGCGTAGTTTCACGTCGTGTTGTTGTAGAACTACTTCCCCAATTGCAAAAAGACAAACATCCCCTAGTGGTGGCTCAAGTTAAAAATTTGATGGCGAAATATCAGCTGCAAAATCCTAAAATTACGCAGGAAGTGTAGGTGGGGATTGGGGACTGGGGAACTCGGGGCCCCCTCTGGGGATAAGGGGGAATGGGGACTGGGGACTGGGGACTGGGTAAAAATAATCCTTGACTCTTGTACAGACGCGATTCATCGCGTCTCTTTGACTCTGGAGTAAAGACGCGATGAATCGCGTCTCTACAATTATGAAAATATTATTATTTTGCTTGACTTTGTTCTGCGCGAACTTCTTCTACCTCACCAACTTCAAAAATTAGGGTAAAGGATTGTCCCATTTCGCGCTCGATAAAGTTTTCTAATAACTTCACTTGTCGAGGTGTGACGGGTTCTTGCGATCGCACAATTAAACGCACTTCTGGCGGATTTGCTAGCCAGTTGGTATTACTATTAATTAAGCGTAAGCGTTGAAAGGTAACAGTTCGATTCAATAATGCTCTGCGTAAGCTCATTTCCAATTGCCCTTGTCTTACCAGCCGAGCAAAGCTGACACCTAGAGGAATGACCAAGACTGCGGTTAAAGCTAATGTCCAAATGAGAGGACGACGGGCACGAGAGAAAGATGTATATCCTGCTACCAAGAATGTCAGCATACAGGATAAAGTAATCCCCAATAAGTTGGTGAGGTAAAGCAGGGTTGCGCCTATACTTAGTGACCAGTTGCCTTGCGCCAAGCCTAAACCAATCACGCAGATAGGGGGCATAAGTGCGACTGCGATCGCAGTGCCCGCCACACTACCAGAAATTTTCGGCTCAACTTTGGCGTAGCCACTGATACCACCTGCGGCGACAGCAATGCCTAAATCTAATAGTGTGGGTTCAGAACGGGCTAGCACTTCACTACCATAGCTGGGTATAGGTACAAGCATTCCCAAGCTGTAAGCCATGACTACCGCCAAGAACGTACCCACCACGACGGCTATTATCCCTTTGCGGAAGAGAATTACATTACCTTCTAATGCGCCAAAGGCTAATCCCCGAATCGGTAGCATCAGAGGCGCAATAATCATCGCACCAATAATGACAGCACTACTATTGGACAATAAACCAAAAGTAGCGATCGCACAGGAACCCACAATCAAAGTTAGGTAGGATGCGTCTAAGGTTGATTCCGCCAGCAAATCCGTTTGGATTTTTTGGAGTTGCTCTGGTTGAGATCCTTGGCGACGAAAATTTTTAAAGCGGTCTCGAATGTTATTACCCAAGACCATCCTCCTTGAAAGGTGAATTTTTAGTCATTGGTTCATTAAAATCCTATATTTGACTGATGTCATCTAGAAATGGTCAGATGCAGAGTAAGTAAAACACTTTACCAGGATTTTCTTTATGACGCTTGAACCAGCAATTGCTGAACAAGTTATTACAGCTAACTTAAAGCAATTTCTTTTAGTACTGTCAGTCTCTTTAGGAGTAGCAACCCTACCGCAAATATTTAGCTGGTTTCGCCAGATACCTTATACCTTGCTACTGGTAATTGTGGGATTGGGTTTGGCATTTGCGGATATTCGCTTAGTCAACCTTTCGCCGCAATTGATTTTATTAATATTTTTACCACCCTTACTATTTGAAGCTGCGTGGAATTTGAAATGGTCTGATTTGAAGCGCGATTTGCTGCCAATTTGCTTATATGCAGTTTTGGGAGTAGTGATTTCTATTGTGGGGGTGGCAATAGGTCTCAATCAATTTGCTGGCTTATCTTTAACTACAGCGTTGCTGATTGGGGCGAGTTTGTCGGCTACCGATCCGGTTTCTGTTACTGCTGTGTTTCGAGAATTGGGAGTAAGCAGCCGACTGGTCACTCTCATGGAAGGCGAAAGCTTATTCAATGATGGTATGGCGGTAGTAGCTTTTGGTTTTTTAGTGGCATTACCTTTAGGAAATGCAGAATTAGAAATCCAAGCAATTTTGTTACAGCTTTTGAAAGTTATTGGTATTGGTGTGGCAGTAGGAAGTCTCATTGGGTTTGGTATTTCCTACCTAACTCAACGCTTCGATTTACCTTTAGTAGAACAATCTTTAACTCTAGTTTCAGCTTACGGAACTTACCTAATTATTGAAGACTTAGGGGGTTCTGGCGTAATTGGGGTAGTAACTACAAGCTTAATTTTAGGTAACTTTGGCTCTCGTATCGGCATGAATCCCCGTACCCGAATTATTGTTTCTGAATTTTGGGAATTTTTAGCTTTTTTTGTTAACTCAATAGTATTTCTATTGATTGGCGACCAAATTCACTTTACAAGTTTGGCAGCAAACCTCCACATCATTGCTATCACACTTGCAGCAATGATTTTGATGCGATTAATTGCGATTTATCTTCTCAGCAAATTAAGTACAAAACTGACTAACTCAGAAATTTCTTTACCTGACCAAACTATCTTGTGGTGGGGAGGATTGCGCGGTTCTGTTTCTATAGCTTTAGCATTGAGTGTACCAACAATATTGCCAGAGCGAGAAGAAATTATCGCTACAGTATTTGGAGTAGTTCTATTTACTTTGTTAGTTCAAGGACTAACGATTAAACCTTTGTTGCAAAAACTCAATCTTTTAGGCGATGCTCCCTTACGCGATCGCTATTTAGAATTATCGGCTCGTCATGTAGCTTTAGAAAGAGTTCTGCAACACCTGCAAACCGATCAGCGTCCAGGTATAGACCCAGAATTTTACCGTTATCAAGAGGCATTAATTAAAGGTGAACTTGAAGATTTACAAGCAGAAATAGACAAATTACAAAATGAATATCCCAACCTAAAAAGCTTTATATTTGAACAGTTGCGCGGAGAACTTTTCTCTATTGAGGCAGACACCTACGCGGAATTTGTGCGTTCTGGTCGCTTAAGTAAAGAACTCGCGCCTATGCTTCAGGAAGTTTTACAAAAGGGAGACTGAAAAGTATTTAGTGTTTGGTGTTTGGTGTTTGTATCAATTACCAATTACCAATTACCAATTACCCATTACCAAAAAAACCCAACAAAACAAAATTGCTTTGTTGGGTTTAATAATTTATCGCAGAGAAATTACCCGCGATTGAGTTGTTAAATTTTCAGTTGCTGCTAAAACTTCTTGCCTTGCCCACTTATCTGCTGCCAAAATGTCATCTAAAGAGGGATTTTTACAGTTATCATTTTGATGGCGATCGCACACCGATTCAATACAACGGGGAATATCTAAAAAGCGAATTTTTTCTTCTAAAAATAAAGCCACAGCTTGCTCGTTGGCAGCGTTTAACACAGCCGGCATGGAACCGCCAGCGCGACCTGCTGCATAAGCTAGCCGCATACAAGGATACTTTTGATGGTCTGGTTCGCGGAAGGTTAAGTTTCCTGCTTTTACCAAATCCAATCTTTCCCAATCTGTGTAAATGCGATCGGGCCAAGATAAAGCATACAGTAGGGGTAAGCGCATATCTGGCCAGCCCAGTTGAGCTAAAACTGAAGTATCTTGTAGTTCAATCAGCGAGTGAATAATACTTTGGGGATGGATAACAATCTCAATTTGGTCATAATCCATGCCAAAGAGAAAATGAGCTTCAATTACTTCTAAACCCTTATTCATCAAAGTCGCAGAATCGACTGTGATTTTCCGCCCCATAGACCAGTTAGGATGTTTGAGGGCATCAGCAACGGTGACTTCTGCTAACTTTTCTACTTCCCAATCTCGGAAAGCACCACCAGAAGCAGTGAGTAAAATTTTTCTTAAACCGCCTTTAGGTACACCTTGGAGGCATTGAAAAATTGCGGAATGTTCGGAATCAGCAGGTAGCAATTTTACGCCATGCTTTTCTACTAAAGGCAGAACTACAGGCCCACCAGCAATGAGAGTTTCTTTGTTTGCTAAGGCAATATCTTTACCTGCTTCAATCGCCGCAATTGTTGGTAGCAAACCTGCACAACCAACAATACCAGTCACAACAGTTTCGGCATCACCATAGCGCGCAACTTCTATAACCCCAGCTTCGCCACCTAGAAGAATTGGTTGCGGATCGAGGTCTTTGATTGCTTCTTGTAGCGCTGGCAATTTTTCTTCTACACAAATAGCTGCTATCTGCGGTCGAAACTGCCGAATCTGAGCAGCTAACATTTCTACATTGCTTCCCGCTGCCAATCCTACAATCCGAAACTGATCTGGGTACTGAGAGACAATATCTAAAGTCTGAGTACCAATAGAGCCAGTGGAACCAACAAGAGTAATAGCTTTCACAATTGTTTAAGGATTTACAAACAATTCTCACTATAAATTGCTGAGGACTCTTAATCACAGTCATGGGTAGAATCAATGCAACTCAAGATAGAGAATTACTCTTGATTAAGAAGTCATACTGCTATCAGCCCTATTGATATCCGCACCAGGAGGATACAAGCTTCTCATTTAACAAATATAGCGATCGCTTTGGCAAGCAGTCCCAATGAAAAAAATTTCCAAAGCCTTGCATAAAAGCTGTAATGGGATTTTTACTCAGAACTCAGCACTTTCACCTCAGAGGAGGAAGAAGACAATTATGGGCTTCGCTCTCTTAAATGGATAATTTAATTTCTGGAAGTCCCTTAGCAGGGAGCAGAGAGGATCAAGAAATCTCATTTGAATAAATTCCCTGATTGATTCGCTGCCACTTTTTAATTCAAAATTCAGAAATATACTTTACCCGGAAATTTTAACTTTTGACTCTTGAGTACAGATGGGATTAATTGCTCTAGACTTCTGTACAGCCCTCTCTAGTTGATTCTTCCTGAGCATTGCTCAAAACAGTGTATATAAATACTATAAATTTAATCATAATTGCCTAGAATTTGTGCAATTAGTAACCGACAGCTATTACTGATTAAGAAAGGCTAATAACATTACAAGCCTTTTTCTTTTACAGTTGATTAATTGAGTGAGTGGATGAGTGTGAGGTGTTGAATGATACTTAGAAATTTTAGAATGGTAGCCATAGTTCAAAGGATGCATCAAGGAGTCGGTTGAAAAACTCAAGTCTATGGCTAAAGTTCAAATATTTATAGCAAAATCTTTATGGAAAAATGAACTCATTTTTCCGGCAGCAGTCTGGGTTTTCAGCCGAATTTTCATCTTCATAGCCATGCTGCTGCTAGCCCCACATTTATCAGATCCAACGGACGGAACGACTCCTAACTTTGGCTGGGAAGTTGTGAATGCGTGGGATAGCGTACATTATCGCTCAATAGTCACGTCTGGCTATGAGTTTGTCGATGATGGCAACCAACATAATCTGGCGTTCTTTCCCCTATTTCCCCTAAGTATCTGGCTGTTAATGAAGCTGGGCTTATCGTTTGAATTAGCAGGAACGCTGATCAATAACATCGCATTTTGCGCCGCCCTGTACTGTGTTTACTTTTGGGTGAAACAGCATTGTGGAATCATCGCCGCGCAGTGGGTGACTGCTGTGATGGCTTGGTGTCCTCAAGCTATGTTTACTGGAGTGGTTTATACAGAGGGGCTGTATTTATTTTTGAGTACTGCGGCTTTGCGGGCTTTTGATCAACAGCAATATCGTTGGACAGCTTTGTGGGGCGCACTAGCCACAGCCACACGGCCAACAGGGATGGCGCTGATTCCAGCATTAGCGATCGCATCTTGGAGACAACGTAGACCTGCGATCGCTTATGTAGCATCTTTGGCTACAGCGATTGGTATCCTGTCATTCAGCCTTTTTTGCCTGATTAAATTTGGTCACCCATTAGCCTTCGTTCAAGCGCAACGCGGCTGGCGACCTTCTCTTGGGTTTGATGGGCAAGGTTGGTGGAATATGGTGATGGAAATTGCCATAGGAACATCCAATTGGCAGGATGCTTGGGTAAAAAATCCTTGGCACCCTCTGTTGTTTAGCATCATACTTGTCAGCGCTTATCCTTTATGGCGCTTCCGCAAATACTTAATTGAGGCTAAGGTATTTTATGGATTGTATGCTTTAGCTGGAATATTTTTCTTTCTGGTTAACGAACAATTCATTAATAATTTCCTGAACCTGTTTACAGTATTGGGTGGTGGCTTCATTTTGTGGCGATTGCGTAAGCAACTCACCCCAGTAACTACAATCTATGGTTTTTGCGGTATAGGTTTACTGTTAGCTTCTGGGGGTACGCTCTCACTCAGCCGTCTTGCTTATGGTATTGTGCCTTTAAGCGTTGGCGTAGGTGTTTTGCTATCTCGGCATTATCGCTGGGGTTATTTAACCTTGGGCTTGTTTGCTGTCTTACTTGCCAGGCTAGCTGTAGGCTTTGCCAAGCAAATTTGGGTAGGGTAAATATTGACGATTTTAGGGTACAGCAATGCTGTACCCTATTGATTTGGCAGCAGATGCTTAGGCGTAAACAATTGTAGGGATTGCCTCAACAGCATCCGAATTTTTGCAGAAAAGGAATAGAAAGATTTTATAATTTCTGAAGAATAGATAATCATTTATGGCGAAAACTTCAGAGCAGACATTTTTTAAATTTATCAAATCTCCGCTCAATTACCCCGTTAGCGTATATTTGGGTCTTGGTATTATTTTCGCTGTATTCATTCGGTGGCTTTGTATTCCCAATAAATCAGTTGATTATAAATATTTTTTAGCGCCTTGGTATGATTTCATCGCTTCCCACGGTGGATTTAGTGCTTTAAAATATGGTTTTGCTGACTATACACCACCCTATCTCTACTGGATTTTGATTGCAGCAACGCTGCTTTCTGGATTGCCAAAAATACTGGGAATTAAGCTTTTTGCCATGTCTATGGATTTTGTTTGTGCGTTTTTCACTTACAAAATTGTTAAATTAAAATATCCATCTGGCAGAATGGCAATATTTGCTTTTTTAGCAGTTATTTTAAGCCCTACAGTTATTTACAATAGTTCCCTTTGGGGTCAATGTGACGTTATCTATACAACGGGATTAGTTGCTTGCGTTTACTTTTTATCTATTTACAAGCAAATTCCAGCTTTAATTAGTTTTGGTGTAGCCGTTTCTTTTAAATTACAAGCGATGTTTTTAGCACCTTTACTCTTAATCATGGTGCTGAAAAAAAGAATCTCTTGGTATTTGCTGCCTATAGTACCCTTGGTATATATAGTTTTAATGCTACCAGCTTGGTTTGCAGGCAGACCCATGCCTGATTTACTATTAGTCTACTTTAACCAAGCTAATAAATATAAGGAACTAGCGAAAGGCTCACCAAATTTATATCAATGGATTCCCAACGATTTTTATAATATTGTAGTGCCGATAGGTTTAGCTTTAACAGTAGCAGCTATGTTGCTATTAGCCTATCTTGTTGTTTTCAAAAATCGGTTAGAAATTACTCAAGACAGACTGATTCATTTGGCAACTATATCGGTTTTGTTTATGCCCTATATTCTGCCGAAAATGCACGAAAGATATTTTTACCCTGCTGATATATTGTCAATTATCTTTGCGTTTTATTTTCCTCAATATCGCTGGGTAGCCATATCAGTACAAATGGCTTCATTTTTTGGTTATCTAGGAACTCCGATATATATCAAACTATTTGCTTTTCCTTTAGGTTTTACGCTTTGGTTTATTGTGCGTCATTGTGATATGATTTATCCGAAATTAAAAGCCAAAATTTCCTAGAGAATCATCATAAATTCTAGTGGATAAAAAAATTCCCAAATTGAATACTGTTGGTGCAATTATTTTGATTAGCACCATCATCTTATTTATCTCTAGTACCCTCAGACATGAATTATTTAACTCATCTGGAGATTTAGCATTTTTTGACCAAGGAATTTACTTAATTAGTCAGGGAAAAACACCAGTTTCTTCGATAATTGGTTTTCATGCTTTAGCAGATCATGCTGCTTGGATATTATATTTTTTGGCTTTACTCTACAAAATTTACCCTAGCGTTTATTGGCTGTTTGCAGTCCAATCTTTTGCCTTAGCGTTAGGTGCTTTACCTACATACTTGCTAGCATTGCAAGCAGGTTTAGACAAAACTCAAGCAGTCGTCATGATGGCTGTTTACCTACTATATCCAGTAGTTTATAACAGCAATTTGTGTGATTTTCACCCCGATGTAATTGCTGTTCCTGCACTTTTAACAGCAATTTTCGCTGCTAGAAGCAAAAAAATAATTTGGTTTTGCATTAGTATTATTTTGGTTTTAGGTTGTAAAGCCGTACTTTCCTTGACGGTAGCGGCTATGGGGGTGTGGTTATTCTTTTTTGAAAAGCAGCGATTATATGGTGCGATCGCACTTTTTAACGGTACAGCATGGTTTCTGATTGCGAATGAGTTGATTATCCCGTTTTTTGGTGGTGAAGCAGCATTACTCAACCGTCATCTTTATCGCTATAGCTATTTAGGAAACTCATTTTCGGAAACGATACAAATTTTACTATCCCACCCAGAAGTTATTTTCAAAAATATTTTTTCATCTATCAATTTAGAATACTTAGTGAGTTTAATAGCGCCTATATTATGGGGTTTAAAACCACAATATATGATACCTTTAATAGGTGCAATTCCTTGTATCGCATTGAATATACTTGCCGATCATCCCTCACAGAAAAATTTGGTTTTGCATTACTCCCTAGCAGCATTACCATTTTTAATGGTAGCGATAATTGCCAGCCTTGCAAGTGGTAAAGCCTGGATAAAGCAAAATCGGGTAATTATTATATGGTCTTTAATAGGGTTTTTAGTTCTAGGTAAATGGGGATTATTTACTTCTAGGTATCTCAGAAATGTAGATAATTCGCAAGCCACTAAAAATGCGATCGCTTTAATTAAAACTCCAGATAGCGTTTTCACTACAGATATAATTACGCCACATTTAACCCATAGAGAATTAATTAGCTTTAAATATAATCTCAACGACGTAAATAATTATCACTATATATTGCTGAATCTGCGCCATCCTGGTTGGGCAGCAAGTCCAGAAGATTATCAGAACTTATACAATCAGTTGCAAACTCAGCCGGAATTTAAATTGCAATATCAGCGTGATGATGTGTATTTATTTAGTAAAGAGTAGTTAATTTATGGTGCAATTAGACTAAATCCTTCAGCTTCACCTTTAACTTTACTCTTACTAAGATTTATTTTTTGCATAGCATCTTTATCTAACAGCAAATAAGACTTTTTAGCTAACATTTGTTGTAAAACAGGCAAAGGAGCAGCTGTAACCTTACAATCACTATAAAAATCTACACTAGGACGACCATAAGCAAAAGAAGTGTAAATTTGCGTTCCGGCTGGTACATTTGCCCGAATTAATGCGCCTACTGGTTTGGCGGGGAAAGTTTCATTTAACTCCCAAACCCAAGATTTTGAACTCATTAACAAGGCTAAAACTAAATACATCCCAGCAAATAATACTGGAATAAACTTACAATTCTGCTGTTTAATCAACCATGCTGTCATACCCATAGTGATTGCTAAAACAATACTCATGGTGATTAAACTAGGCTGTGGATCGGCAATTAAAAAGTAAACGCAACCTCCACAACCAACAACAGATAAGGCAGCAAATAATACAGTTAAGGCTTTCACTTTTAACTTATCTTGTTGCCAGATTTCAGTTAAGTTAACACCTATTCCTAAAGCTAAAAAAGGATATATCGGCATTACATACCAAGGTAGTTTTGTTCTCATCAAGGAAATAATCCCTAAATAGACAATTGTGGAAACGAGAATTAAACAACCCCAAGCAGTTTGGCGTTTTTTCCAGCTTAAATATAAACCTCCGGGTAAAAACAATAGCCAGGGAAAACCATATTTGAGAATCTCTAGTAAATAATACCAAGGCGGGCCAGTATTTCCTTCTACTGCTGTTCCCAGCCTATCTAAAGCTTGGGCTTGAAAATGCACTTGTAAGAATGCATCACCATAATGTTGATATTGAGCAACATACCATGCGATCGCAGGTGCATTACCTAACAACATTCCCACCCATAAATAAGGATTTTTTAATAAAATGAATTGCCTATTTACCAGAATAAATAACCCAGCAATTCCTGCCAACACTACTACTAACATTCCCTTAGTAAGAGTAATTAGCCCTAAACAAAAACCCACACCCAAAGCATACTTTTGCTGATGACGCGCCTTGAATAAACAAAACAGCAATAGTAGAAAAAACGAAATTGTCATTCCATCTAACATTGCTAATCTACCGTGACGCACCACAGGAAGCATAGTTAAGTAAACTAAAGCAGAAAACAGCGCTGGTAAACTTTCTAAAAAAACCAAACGCCCCACCATGTAAAGTAAAGGTACTCCCAAGGCTGTTAACAACGCGCCAGGAAACCTAGTAGTAAATTCTTGCACTCCTGCGATGTGGTAGCACAATGCAATTAACCACTGCATTAAAGGTGGTTTTAATAAAAATGGTTCTCCTTGAAGAGTAGGGTAAAGCCAGTTTCCTTTGCGATAAATTTCTCTAGCGACAATCGCATAAGTCCCTTCATCCCAGTCTCGTAGGGGTAAGTTACCCAAAAATATCAGCCACAAAACCAGGGAAGCTGCTAATAAAGCTAATAACCATTCTTTGTCTGTGAATGGGCGCATATTTTAAAAGTGAATTAACGGCAAAAATTTCATAATATTTGTGACTGTTTTTAAAGTCTTTAATTCGGGTACATCTGGTTTAAGTTTTTCTGCGATCGCTAATTTTGGTTCTGCTTGTCTAGGTTGAAAATTATATAAATAAACAAACGCTAAGTAAAGCCATGCATAAGGATTTTTGGCATCATATTTAGTTATTTCTGTTAAATTTTGAATTAATTCTGGAACTTGACGCTGTAAAAGTTGTGATAAAGCTAGAGTATAACGCCAATTGAGGTTATTGGGTTCATTCTGCAAATAATAGTTAGCCGCGAATTCAATTTGATTTAAATAATCTTTGTTAGCATCATATTGGTTAAAATTCCCTATTTGCACAAAGATATTATCTAGCTTACCCTGCTGAAATTCTCCAGCTAATTGCGACATTCGAGAAACTAAATCTAATGCTGGTGATTTTGCTATATTTCCTGTGTCTGTCACATCCACACTAGTGTTAGGAATATTGAAAGGTGTAACTTTGCCATTTCTTCTATCCAAATACAAGGCTGATAGTTGATATTTCCCGATTGGTAGCGTTGTTGGGATAAATGTAGATAGATTTTCCGTGACTTGAAAACTACCTTGAGGATGGCATTTTAGCCCACAATATAAATTACCTAAGGCAATGGCATGATCGTGATACCAAGCTGATTGTTCATTTTGCCATTTTAAAAGTAATAAGCCATTTTGCAAATCATCCCATGAACCTGTTATTTGATAAGTAATAGGATTATTTTTACCCACAATTAACTGATTAGCTGCTATTACTTGCTTTAAACTAATGGCAGCATTACTCTCATTTAATTTTTCAACCACTACAGCCGGATTTACGCGCTGATATATTCGTAATTGATCAGCATTAGGCAATCCCCATTCACCCTGTAATTTTAAATCAGGAGAGGACTCAACTAAAGATTTTAATTTGCGTTTAGTTTCCCCTCTTTCACCAGGTTCATCTGGTTCATGATCTCTAGTCACATACCAAGAAAAATTCTCTAAATCTTGCTCTACTTGAGATAAGTTAGTAGTTAATTTCCTACCAGAGACGCGAAAATCAGCTAATGTACCAAAATAATCTAATGTAAACTCATTAACTTGAGGCGTAGAAACCGGGATTACTCCTAAAGTTGTCCTTAAATAGGGATTAGTTTGGTTAATTTTATCGATTAATTGCGTTAAAGGATATTTTTTTCCCTCATCATTAGGTAAATGCTTTCCTCCCCATGCTTGAATTAGGGGTAATGGAAATAAATTATTGATTAAAACTATGCCACTAAGTCCAATAGCCGTAAATCTGACTCTATCAAACCATCTATTCTCAATTAAATGCAATAAATAAGCCAAAATCAAACTAATAACAGGAAAGACAGGCAGAATAAATCTAATATCTTTATTTGTGCCTAGGGAACAGAATATATAACTACTGAATAAGAAGATTAATAACCAATTTAAACCAGGTTGATGCCATATAGCTTTAATTGCTGCCTTTTTAAATTTATTTTTAATTAGATAAACCAATAAAATACCAATGCTAGTAAATAATATTGGTAATCCAATACTTTCAGGTAGCATATTTGGATAAACTAACCATCCAGCAAGAGTTGTGGCTGGTGGATCGCCTTCAGCTTTACCAACATTGTTAGCATTTAATGCAGAGGTAATAATCGTCAGCCAATTTAAGCCGTACCAAAAACCACAAATTAACCAAGCTACAGTTAAGGCTAAACCAGTTTGTAGCAATTTAATATATTGGCGTTTTCTAATAAAGCCAATAAATAGCCAAATACTAGGTACTAAAATAAAAATAAATCCTGTTGGTTTAGCCAGCATTATCAACCCTACTCCTAATCCTAGGCTTAGGGTTAATATCAAGGAATAAAAACCTGTAAAACTATCTTTCCAAACCGTTAAAATCGTAAAAGTAAAGATAACAACTGCCATTAACCCATAATCTAATAAATAATCTGTCCGCATAATTCCCAAAATAGGAAATAACAGACAAAATATGCTGGCGGTTATGCCCACCTGACTACGCTTAAATAAATATTTGCCTAAATGATATACAGATACAATAATTATTGCAGTAAATAATAAATTCACTAAAGTAGCCTGATCGTATCCTCTACCAAATAATAAGAAAAAAGGTACAGTACAAATATAAACAAAAGGTGCACGGTAACTCTGACTGCGCTGCCATAAAGATAACCACCAATCGCCAGAGAAAGGATTAAAATCTTGAAAAACTCGATAATGGTGTAATGCCATTGTTAAATGGGCACTTTGATCGTAAGCAGGGATAGATTCATCTAAGAAAAACCATGTCCTATCTATAATTAAGGCGATTAACCAAATTATGAATAATATGAAGTAATCTTTATTGACTCTAAAAAAATTGGGAGCAGCCATATTTATTAAACAAATTTAACCAAAGATTTTGTGCCACAAACTATCAATGCTTACATAGTTAAAACTATGAACTGATATCTTAAATTGTCTACCATCATCTTGACGTTCAATTTCTAGAAACAGATTCTTAGTCAGAAATTTAGTCTGATTGCTTTAGCCCTATACCGTATGTTAGTGCTGACGACTAACTCATCAAAATTGTTGTTGAGCATTAACTGCTGGTATTTTTCCTCTGGAAGGTATTTTAGTACTGAAGTGACACCTGAGTGGCGATCGCATCTCATTCATCATTCCTATTCTCAGCAGTCGTGATCGGAGTATACATTGCTGAGTTTTATTTTTTACTCCAAATGTTTTCCTTAAGCAATACCGCTAACTTGGCTTTAATACTGTTTACATAGGTGCTATACTTTGTGTCATTATTGATGCCCAGCCTCAACCTTTAGTTTAAGTATTAATCCACAATCTGTTAGGTAGAAGAAACTTGATCTATGCAATCAGCATCAATTTTAGGTTACGCAGTATAATCTAAAACTATATATTTTAGAAAAATACTTTAAAACTGCTGATGACAGCCATCACAGTAGAAATTATATTTAAATGAAATCAAAGTTATGATATGATTACAGCCATCTCTTGTAGATTTTTAAGTAAAAATACGGTAATATATAGCTCTTAATTATAGAAATATATACGTGAATTCTTAAACTTATGCATTGATAAAGTGTAGAAAAGTTTGCTGATTTTAACTATTTACAATTAGCAATAATTTTTCAGCCACTTACTGCAGAAAGTATCAGGATCAAAATCTCTAGCTGATAACCAAATAAAATTTTATTTGATGTCATTAGTAAAGAGTATCTAGCTTAACGACTAAGTTTATTTAAGCAATGAGAAACTATATTCGATTGAATGTAGTCTATTTATTTAATGGCATCAAACAGTAACAGTCGGAGAGTTAACAATTTAACTTTTTTTTAAAAAGAAAAAAATCACTCTCAGCAGTACAATATACCTGATAAACTATGAAACTGAATAATCCTTTCAATGCTAGGAGCGTATATGTAGCCTTCTATCTAGGCTAATTGGGGAGCTAACCTCTTGCGTAAAAGTAAAACAAAGCTTATTACTAAGAGGTAAAGAGTGTGCAAATTAATCAACTCATGAGACAAGGTAGCTGAGTCAATATCAGTAATCCTGCTAGCATAAACCTTATAAAAGTGCAGTCAATCATCGGATTGTACTGTTTCTTAGATTTAACTATTGATATTTACAAGTGCAAATACCAATCTTTGTGGTTTTGGGCTTGGGCATTCCACACTACCAAATACCCTATAGATAGGGTTCTCATCAAGCCAGATAATCTGGTGTTCAGAGAAACTTGTTATATCTATATTACCGATTGCTAAATTATCTGTTAATCTTGATTCAAATTTCAGGATTATCAGTAGTTATATTTGTATCTAAGTATCTAGAGAAAATGTGTTATAACTTACCGTCAGGTACTTAACTGATGGTTCGTCCCTTGAAGGAGCTATATTAAGTGGAAAACAGTAAGTCGTTTTTTTGGCCACAAGGAATATTGATTGCATTAGTTGGCTTAGTTGGGACTTTCAGTCTTGGCTTGATGATGCTTGTCAAACCAAATGCCTCTGATGCTCAAGGTCAGCCTAGTATAAGTGAAACCACTATATCTGCTCAAGCAGGAACTCAACAAAGGATAGAAAGTTTAAAGGCGACAATGCTGACAAGCTGGCAACAACAAGCACAAGCTAAGGGTATGGCTTATCCTTTACCAGCAAGTGTTGTAGGGGCGACCATCAAAGCAGCAAAACTCACTCAAGGACAAAAAGTCATTGCACTGACTTTTGATGACGGCCCTTGGCCTGAGAGTACTGCACAAGTATTAGATATTCTCAAAAAAAATGATATCAAAGCAACGTTTTTTGTAGTAGGGCAGAATGTCAAGAATTTTCCCGACATTTTAAAGCGGGTGGCAGCTGAAGGTCATACTGTTGCTAACCATACGTGGCATCACTGGTATCATTTTATGAATGCACAAACAGCTGCTTATGAAGTTGACAACACAACAGACATAATTTTTAAAACGACGGGTGTGAAAACAAATCTGTTTAGACCACCAGGAGGCATGATGCATAATGGTGTAGCTAATTATGCGAAAAATAGTAAGTATGCAGTAATCATGTGGTCTTCAGACTCTATGGACTACTCCCGTCCAAGTGTGCCACGGTTAATCAATAATGTTTTTAGGGAAGCAAAACCGGGCGGAATCGTGTTGATGCATGATGGTGGTGGCAATCGTTCCCAAACAGTAGAGGCTTTACCAACTATTATTGCCAGATTTAAGAAGGAAGGTTACAGTTTTGTGACTATTCCAGAACTTTTAGAAATGCAAGATAAAGACCAAAAGTTAATTGCTAATAAAAAGTAAAAGGTATCACTAATAATTTACTATTTAAGTTAACTTACAAATTAAAATACCCCACCTAAGCTTTAGGTATTGGTGTTAGCCTCTCAAAGCTTATGTGGGGTTTTGTTATGACCTATGAAAAAGGGTATGGGGCAATACAGTTCAGATAAGATCATTAGTGATTAATTTGTCACTTGGGAAAAAGCTAGCATAATTGGGGGATTCTCCCCCAAACCCCCGATTGGGTGACGGTTGCGTCCCCCAAACCCCCTCCAAAATTATTGTTCGGTTTTTTGTTGAGTAACTAGTTTTTTGGTTTTGTTATCAATTAATTTTCTTAACTGAACTGTATTGGGGCATAGGGCATGGGAAAATTTTCATGCTTGTTTGTGCCAAAATCTGCCGTGAATGGATAATTTGAAACAAAAGAGGGCGGGCTTTCCGTCCCACCCTACAAGAAGAATTTAGATTTTGATGATGTTAGGAAATCCCTAACAATTCCACTCAATTACTAAACTGTACTCAACTGTTTAATTTGGGGATTTGCTTCTGCACTATCAGCTTCGGAAGGTGGAACTAATTGCCAGAATTTAGGTAAGAATTCTTGCCAGTTTTGCAGAATTAACTTCGCTTTTGGTGAACCAGTGCGATCGCAATGGGTTTGAATTAATTCTTGCAGTTGTTTCTCCCCGGCTTCTGTGACTACTCGCTGAATTTTGACAATGTCCTTATTGACTAATTCAGGGAAAGAACCATCTTCATCCAAGAAGTAAGCTAATCCTCCAGTCATCCCCGCAGCAACGTTGCGCCCAACTTTACCCAGGACGACAATCACACCACCAGTCATATATTCACAGCAGTGATCGCCTGCGCCTTCAATGACTGCTAAACCTTTGGAGTTACGTACAGCAAAGCGTTCTCCTGCTAGACCGTTGGCAAATAGCACCCCACCTGTAGCACCGTAGAGGCAGGTATTGCCAATAATTACGTTTTGTGCAGGGTTATAGGTAGCATTAGCGGGAGGTTTGATGATGATTTCACCACCATGCATTCCTTTACCGACATAGTCGTTAGCTTCTCCTTCTAGACGGAGAATCATCCCAGGTAGGTTGAAAGCTCCAAAACTTTGCCCTACACTACCTTGGAAGTTGAGATGAATTTGTCCTGCGAAGCCGCTATCGCCATATTCAGATGCGATCGCACCTGCTAATCTTGCACCGACTGTTCTATCGGTGTTAACGATTTTCACAGTTTTAGCGATGGTAGATTGGTGAAAAATTGCCGCTTTAATATCTGGATCGGCTAGCAATTCATCATCTACAACCGGGCCGTTACTGTGAACTTCTTCATGCACTAACCAGCTACGGTCATTTTTGGTATCTGGTAGCTGCACTAAGCAGTTGAGATTGAGTGATTGGGTTTTGGCGAGTTTGATATCCTCACGCTGTTTTAGCAAATCTGCACGTCCAATGACTTCCGATAGCGAACGGTAGCCTAGTTTCGCCAACAGACTCCGCACTTCTTCTGCAATAAAGTAGAAGAAGTTGACCACATGTTCGGGCATACCGGAGAACCGTTTACGGAGTTCTTCTTTTTGGGAAGCAACACCTACAGGACAGTTATTGGTATGGCAAATCCGCGCCATAATACAGCCTTCAGCAATCATGGCGATGGAACCAAAACCGAATTCTTCACCGCCCATCAATGCACCGATTAGCACATCCCAGCCACTCTTGAGACCGCCATCTACACGCAAAATGACGCGATCGCGCAGGCTATTTTGCATCAGGACGCGATGTACTTCACTTAATCCGAGTTCCCACGGTGAACCCGCGTGTTTAATCGAACTTAGCGGTGACGCACCTGTACCGCCGTCATGACCAGAAATCTGGATGATATCAGCGTTAGCTTTCGCTACCCCAGCCGCAATGGTACCAATACCAATTTCTGCAACTAACTTCACAGATACCTGTGCTTTCGGGTTAATTTGATGCAGGTCAAAAATTAGCTGGGCGAGGTCTTCAATAGAGTAGATGTCATGGTGTGGTGGTGGGGAAATTAATGTGACACCAGGCTTGGAACGCCGCAACATCGCAATGTAAGGACTGACTTTCGGCCCTGGTAATTGTCCACCTTCCCCAGGCTTGGCACCTTGAGCAATTTTAATTTCAATTTGTTTGGCGCTAGCTAAGTAACCAGGTGTGACACCAAATCTTCCCGATGCAACTTGCTTAATGGCGCTGGAAGCTGTGTCACCATTCCGCAAACCTCTTAAGTGGGGGAGAGTAGCTGAGTGACCAGATTCATCAACATCATCCAAAACTTTGTAGCGGACTGGATCTTCGCCACCTTCCCCAGAGTTGGATTTACCACCAATCCTGTTCATGGCGATCGCTAAAGTTTCGTGGGCTTCTCTGGACAACGCACCTAAAGACATTCCACCTGTGCAGAAGCGTTTGACAATCTCGCTGACTGATTCCACTTCTTCTAAAGGAATGGAGGCGCGATCGCTTTGGAAATCTAACAAGTCACGCAAAGCCGTAACTGGGCGATTTTTCAGGTGTTCTTTGTACACTTCGTAGTGGTCGTATTGCTTCCCATCGACTGCTTTATGCAATGCTTTGGCCAGTTCGGGGCTATTCATGTGATATTCGCCGCCACGACGGTACTGCACAAAGCCCAAGTTTTCTAGTTTCTTAATTGTGAGTTCGGGGAAAGCTTTGTGATGGAAGGAGAGAATTTCCTGGGCTAAGTCACTGACAGTCAACCCACCAATGCGGGAAGCTGTACCTTTGAATCCTAGTTCTAGCAAATCTCTACCAATCCCAATAGCTTCAAAGATTTGCGCTGCTTGATAGCTGGACAGCAAAGAAATTCCCATTTTCGAGAGAATTTTTAGCAATCCAGAGGCGATGGCTTTGCGATAGTTAGCGATCGCTTGGTCTAGGGTAATGCTAGCAATTTGACCCCTAGCCATAAACTGCTGCGTCTTGGGATCGCCCCACCAATCGCGGACAGTATCTAAAGCCATGTAAGGACAAACTGCACCAGCCCCATAGCCAATCAAACAGCCAAAGTGATGAGTACTCCAACATTGAGCAGTATCAACAATCAGGGATGCTTTCATCCGCAACCCTTCACGGATCAGGTGATGGTGTACTGCACCTACAGCCAACAGTGGTGGAATATAGCTGTATTCGGTTCCTAGGGAAGAGCGATCGCTCAATATCAAAATCTTGGCACCCGCCCGTACTGATTCCGCAGCTTTGGCTTGTAAAGCCTCTACTGCTGCTTTTAAGCCTTCTGGCCCTGCAGCAATTTCAAATAAAGTTGACAATTGAGCAGTTGTAAAGCCAGAGAGTTTGATCGCCTCTAATTCTGCTTCGGTCAGGACTGGTGAATCTAGTTTGATTCTCTTAGCATATTCTGGCTTGACTTCTAGTAAGTTACCCCGTTCGCCTAGCTCGACTTTCAGAGACATAACTAGCTTTTCTCTGAGGGGGTCAATAGCTGGGTTGGTGACTTGAGCAAAGCGCTGCTTGAAATAGTCATACAGCAAGTGGGGTTTTTCAGACAACACTGCTAGGGGAATATCATCACCCATACAGAAGGTTGGCTCTGAACCTTGCATAGCCATTGGCTGAATCACCATTTCCACATCTTCTGTGGTGTAACCAAAGGCTACTTGATGTTGCAACAAGGTTTTTCTGTCAACTGTTTCTGCGGCTAGGTGTTCATTATTAGTTGCAGCATAGCCGTTACCGTTGCTGTTGGTTGCACCATTGCCATTACCATTGCTGGCTGCAGAATAATCAGCTACCAAGGATTTCAGGTCTTGGCGATACTTTTGCAACCATTCCCCATAGGGGTGTTGCTTGGCAATCCGCTGCTTAATCTCCCAATTTTTGAGCACTTCATTGGTAGTTAAATCCACGGCAATCATTTGCCCTGGGCCCAGTCTACCTTTTTCCACGATGCTAGCTTCCGGTAAATCTACTACACCAGCTTCGGAAGCGACGACGATGTAGTCATCTTTGGTGATTGCATAGCGAGCAGGTCTGAGTCCGTTACGATCTAATGTGGCACCAACTTTTTGCCCATCACTAAATACTAAAAGGGCTGGGCCGTCCCAAGCTTCTTGCAAGCCGCTGTAGTACTCGTAGAAATCGGTAATCTCAGGATAATCCTGTAATGAAGGCTGATTTTGATAAGCTTCTGGAACCAGCATCATCAAGCCTTCCAAAGGACTGCGTCCAGAACGCACCAATAGTTCTAAGACGTTATCTAAGGTGGCAGAGTCGCTGTTGTCAATATGAACTAAGGGCTTGAATTCCTCAATGCGAGACTCCTGCGGAGAGGCTGCGCCAACGCCCCAAACTGGATGGGCTAAACTCGCTTCTCGCGCCATCATCCAGTTAATATTACCCAATAAAGTGTTGATTTCGCCATTATGACCCAACAACCGCATTGGTTGTGCTAAGGGCCATTTGGGCATAGTGTTGGTGCTAAATCGGCGGTGATAAACAGCAAAGGCACTTTTGTAAGCGGGATTTTTTAAATCGAGATAAAAATCTCCCAACACCGCGGAACGCACCATGCCTTTATAGACAATTGTCCGGCTCGATAGAGAGCAAACGTAAAAATCCTCGGAGATGTTTTTTGCAGCTTTAAAAATGCGACGACGGGTAATATACAGCGCCCTTTCTAGTTCTTCACCACTTTTGTTGGCAGCAGCTAGAAAAATTTGCTCAATTTGGGGTTGATTTTCTTTTGCTTGTATCCCTAATGTCTCAGGCTTTACTGGAACTACGCGCCAGCCCAGTACCGTGAATTGTTCTTCAGCCGCAATTTCTTCAACCATTGCTCGGGATTTGGCGGCTGCTTGGGGGTCTTGGGGTAAAAAGATCATCCCCACAGCCAAATTACCTGTAGATGAAGATTCTATCCCCCTTTGGATATACTCTTGCTGGAACAACTCCCAAGGTATGGCGGTCAATATACCTGCACCATCCCCGGAATCTTGATCGGCACTACAACCACCCCGATGTTCTAAGCAAGTTAAGGCTGTTAAGGCTTTGGCAATAATTTCGTGGCTCGCAGAATTTTGGCGATGGGCGATGAATCCCACACCACAGGCATCTCTTTCCTCAACTAACCACCTTTGACCCTGATAACTATCTTTTTCCCTATCTGCAAATGACATGTTCTGCACTTGATTCCTTGGTGTATTATTCATAGCCTAATCCTGAAATGCTGAGTTACTAATTTTGCCGCCGCCAATGAGAAAAATTTCTAAGATTTCGCAATGGAGAATATAAACATTCACCGAAATTTAGGGAAAAAAAATTTTAACTTCGGTCAGTTGTTGTTGTTCTCCCGTGTTAAAATAATCGCGTTATTTTTTTATGTGTTTATGCTGAGTTAGACAAATTACTTTTGCCCTAAATGTCTTTATATTGATATCCTGCGTGAAGCTAAGTAGTTTCTCAATTCTTGCTTTTCCAGATGATGGCTATTTTTCAAGTAAAGCTAGTAATAGCTCACCTGAAACGAAAATCAATCTGATCGCTTCACTAAATTTTGTTGCCGAAATTACCTGATTGCGGTAACAAAATCAGCCTATTACACTATATGCCCATTTGACAATTCCTAAATATTTCTGTTGTTATCTAGATTTTGGTTAATTATCGATTGCCACTTGCGTTACTACTAGCTATACCTCACTTAAGTAGCAACAGTAGCAAACATCGGTGAGGAGGGAATATTTTAATCCAGCGCTAATCTCTAAAACTGCCGTTTTAGACTACTGGAAGTGCCAGTTAAAACACTTAATTGCAGTGGTTGTTTAGTCAAAAATGCCCTTTTGTGTCTGCAAGAGACAACAAGCCATCATATATAGTATCACGTTTTTTCAAAGCTTTGATCGTTATTGTTTTAGATTTCTGCATCATCAGTCAATATCAATTTTGGGTGATAGCTTTCACAAGTACCAGCAAATCATGTTAAAAATGCCGCATAATTATCGACACAAATGCCATACTGCTGTGTTTAAAAGAAGTCATAGCAGGTTGGTTTTGGCTCCGATTTCGCCAATAATCGCTACAGCGCTGTGTTTATATACTACCAGTGCTACAAGGGCCCAACAGTTACCCCCAACAAATATTTCCACACCATCAATCAAGCCCCAGTCTACTCAAGCTCCCTTTTCTAGAGTCATCGCCTCTGGCAATCAAATATCGCTCAATGGTCGTACTTTATCAGGAGCTTGGTTGCAGCGACCAGGAACTACCGATCAACTGACAACTCATCTGAGTGATGGTGTACTCAGGCAATTAATTGGCATAGATTTGTTGAGCAGCAACAATCCAGCTAGACAACCCATAAATTGGTTTTCGTATAGCACAGCACCATTAATTTTAGATGCTTGGTTGCAAAGAGGATATCGTTATTTAGATATTACTAGTTTTGCTCAAACAGCAGGATGGCAGATACAAGCCAATGGCAACATTTTAGCAATTTCTACACCTGCTGCGAATGTCACAGAAATCTCACAAAATCAAGAAAGTTTTGGCGATCGCGTCATTATTAATTTAGACCGACCAACTCCTTGGCAAGTTACACAAGAATTACCAGCTAAAAGTCCGCAAGATCCGGATACAGCAACAGCTAAACCTGCGAAAATTCCTCATAGAGTCTGGAAAATTGCTATCGATGGCATTGCTGATCCAGCTTTAATCCAAAGGTATACTCCCTTACCACCAGCACCCTTACCAGCGCCAATACCAAATCTGCTCAAACAATTATTACCCACCCCTGCACCAGAAACACTAATCAAGCAAGTAGAAGTAGCGAACAACCAAACGGTAATTAGTTTGAGCATTCCGTTTGGGTTGTCTCCCCGAATTAATACTGTTGCTAACCCCAACCGCTTAATTATCGAAGTTCGACCCGATGCGTTAGTAGAAAAGAATATTACTTGGGCTAGGGGATTGAATTGGCGACAACAGTTAGTTAATTTAGGCACAGATCGCTTTCCAGTTGTTTGGTTAGAAATTAATCCCCGTGCTTTTGGGCTAACGCTCAAACCTATTCGCGGTAATGTTAATGGTGCGGTAGGGACTGCACCGTTAATTCAAATGGCCCCTAAATTCTCAGCAGCAGCCGCAATTAATGGTGGTTATTTTAACCGCAATAATCGCTTACCACTGGGTGCCATTCGTCAAAATGGTCAGTGGATATCAGGCCCGATATTAAACCGAGGTGCGATCGCCTGGAATGATTCCGGCGAATTTTATTTTGATCGCCTCACCTTACAGGAAACTTTAATTGGGCCGAATAATTTGCGATCGCCAATTCTGTTTGTTAATAGTGCCTATGTTCAGAGTGGTATTGCTCGTTATACGCCTACTTGGGGTCAAACTTACACTCCCCTTACAGATAACGAAATCATCTTAACTGTTCAGCAAGACCAGGTTACCAATCAATTACCAGGTGGTAAAGCTGGGCAAACTAACTTTCCTATTCCTCCAGATGGCTATCTTGTCACTTTACGAGGTAATGCAGTGAATACTGCTGCCCAACTACCCGTTGGCAGCGTAGTTAGCATTACAAGTGGCACAATTCCTCATGAATTTAATCGTTATGCCAATATCATCGGTGCGGGGCCACTACTCATCAAAAACCGTCAAATTGTCCTTGATGCTAAGAGCGAAAAATTCAGTGATGCTTTTATTGCCGAAAAAGCAATTCGTAGTGGTATTTGCACAAATGCTACAGGTAATTTGATGATTGCTGCTGTACATAACCGTGCTGGCGGCCCTGGCCCTACATTAGCGGAACACGCAAGGCTGATGCAACTTCTAGGTTGTGTAGATGCTCTCAATTTAGACGGTGGTAGCTCTACCAGTCTCTACTTAGGAGGGCAATTAATAGATCGTTCTCCCAGTACCGCTGCACGTGTCCACAACGGCATAGGTATTTTCTTAGAACAAAAGTGATTTAGGGCATAGGGCAATTCAATTTTGGATTTTGCGAAAAGTTGCGTGCGGGGGTTCCCCCCGTTGAGCAAACTTTTCAAGACGGATTTGCAATTTTGGATTAAGGTTTAAATCTAAAATCCAAAATCTAAAATCTAAAATTCCCAATTCCTTCATAAAGTTAAGAAAAAGCTGCCCTTGTGTTTGATGAAGAATTGGTATAGACGCTGTAGTTTTAGTAGCAGTCTTTTACATCCTCAAGATTGCTTTTGTTATCGTTGGCAAGGTGCGACACGATTCTCGATTTTCGCAACTGCACGGTAACGCCAGAATTCTCATCAATGGTTCCTAAAGTACAGACGGTTTGTTATGTCTTTAAATGAGGTTACTATGGTTCAAATTTCAGAAACAACACAAACTAACGCTCTGCCCTTACCTCCAGCGATAACTTCCAGAGGCGTTGCAGCAACTGAATTACGCCCTTGGGGTTCTTTTACAGTTTTAGAAGAAGGGCGAGGATATAAAATTAAACGTATTGAAGTAAAGCCAGGACATCGCCTCAGCCTGCAAATGCATCATCACCGTAGCGAACACTGGATTGTTGTGTCTGGTACAGCTAGGGTAGTTTGTGGAGAAAAAGAAGTTTTGTTAAGCAATAATCAGTCTACCTATGTACCTCAATGTACAGCCCACCGCCTAGAAAATCCTGGCGTAATTCCCTTAGTGCTGATTGAAGTACAGAATGGTGAATATTTAGGTGAAGACGATATTATTCGCTATCAAGATGATTATGCCCGTACTGGCGATCAAAGCCGTTAAGATGCGATCGCTCATTTAGCCCTATTCTTGCCTTATAAGTTTTCTATACTCATCCCACCGCATAAAAGGTGGGATTTTTTATGATTTGGGGTTTGGTAATGGGTAATTGGTAACGGAAATTTCTCTCCTGCTTCCTCATCTCCCTCATCTCCCTTATCCCCAATCACCAGTCCCCAATCCCCATTCTGTAATACTGTAAATATGGAGTTGGAAATTTGTACAATAAATTCCATGATGCAATTGAGTCCAGCCGCTGCCAGTGAAATTAAGCGATTAAAGTTGAAGCAGCCGCAAAACGTTTTATTCCGTTTAGCAATTAAACCCGGAGGTTGTTCTGGGTGGTTTTATGATACGTCTTTTGATGAGACAGTAAAAGTCAGCGATCGCGTATTTGACCTGAATGGCATCCAGTTAGTTGTAGATGCAGATAGTTTAAAATACGTTGATGCATTAATAGTTGATTATTCAGAAGATCTGATGGGTGGTGGCTTTCGCTTCCAAAATCCTCTAGCAAGTTCTATTTGTGGCTGTGGTAATTCTTTTAACTTAAATCAAGATTCATTGAGCAATAATCAGTAGTAAAAACAACTATTTCTGAGCAATTGACCCAAATCACAAATAATAATTGACATGAAACCTTGAAAAAAGTTATAATTAGGATTTGTTAAAACTTAGACACTAAGCAGCTTACGCGCTGTAACTCATGCCAACAATACAGCAGCTCATCCGTAATGAACGCGAACAAGCGCGTCAGAAAACCAAATCTCCGGCTCTGAAGCAATGCCCACAACGTCGGGGTGTTTGTACCAGAGTATACACAACTACGCCTAAAAAGCCTAACTCAGCACTGCGGAAAGTGGCAAGAGTCAGGCTGACTTCTGGATTTGAAGTAACAGCTTACATTCCAGGTATTGGTCACAACCTACAAGAACACTCAGTTGTGATGATTCGTGGCGGTCGGGTTAAAGACCTTCCTGGCGTGAGATACCACATCATTCGTGGAACTTTAGATACAGCCGGAGTCAAAGACCGTAAACAAGGGCGTTCCAAGTATGGAACCAAGCGTCCCAAAGCAGCGAAAAAATAGGAAATAGGCGGTTAATCGCATGAATTACGATTAATCGTCTAGCCTAGAATAGCTGAGGGAGAAAAAACTGGCATTTGCGATCGCAGCATTAGTTATAGTTCTTGTGTCTGTATCCACAAATCAAGTCCTGCACTAAGCGAGCAAGTGTAGGATATTTTGATCCGAATCGTATTTGAGTGACAGCAACGCTTTAATCTAAATATTAAGGTTTATTAACGTTGTCGCCTTGTTTGTCTGATGACAGGTAACAAGTAAAGTAAGTTTGCCTGGCTGCATCTGTAAGATGAAAAAATTGAGGAAGTTTGAGCGGCGTTTCCTACCGCTTTTAGTTTCCGGTGTCTGATAGCATATAATTTCGTTGCCAAAACCGAATTAAGGGTGAAGTATGTCACGTCGTGGTGTTAGTCAAAGGCGACCAGTTCCGCCTGACTCAGTTTATAATAGCCGCCTAGTTAGCATGATCATGCGGCGAGTAATGCGTCATGGTAAAAAATCACTTGCAGCACGCATTGTTTATGATGCATTAAAAACTATCGAGGAACGCACTGGTAATCCTGCTCTAGAGACCTTTGAAAGAGCAGTACGGAATGCAACGCCTCTAGTAGAAGTAAAAGCTCGCCGGGTTGGTGGAGCAACTTACCAAGTACCAATGGAAGTGCGTTCAGAACGGGGTACTACCCTAGCGCTACGTTGGCTGGTACAATTTTCTCGTTCTAGAGCCGGACGGACAATGGCAGGCAAATTAGCTAATGAGCTAATGGATGCTGCTAATGAAACCGGCAATGCCATTCGTAAGCGGGAAGAAACACACCGCATGGCAGAAGCCAACAAAGCCTTTGCTCACTATCGTTACTAATTTTAGAAGCGATATATCGCGCATTCAAAAGCGATATATCGCGGATTTTCAAAAAAGACGGTTTTCCGTAAAAGTATAGAATCTTAACAAAGAGTAATATACAAGATATCATGAGGCAAAAACTATAGGAGGCTACTGTGGCACGTACGATCCCGCTAGAGAGAGTACGCAATATCGGTATTGCGGCGCATATAGATGCGGGCAAGACAACAACAACAGAGAGAATATTGTTTTACTCTGGGATAATTCATAAGATTGGCGAAGTCCATGAAGGAACCGCCGTCACAGACTGGATGGAGCAAGAGCGGGAGAGAGGAATCACCATCACCGCGGCTGCTATTAGTACCAGCTGGAAAGATCATCAAATAAACATTATCGATACTCCAGGTCACGTTGACTTCACTATTGAAGTTGAGCGCTCCATGCGTGTGTTGGATGGTGTAATCGCCGTGTTCTGTTCTGTAGGTGGCGTACAACCCCAATCAGAGACAGTATGGCGGCAAGCAGACCGCTATAAAGTGCCGAGGATAGCCTTTATCAACAAGATGGATCGTACAGGCGCGAACTTCTATAGAGTTCACGAACAAATGCGCGATCGCTTGCGAGCTAATGCTATTGCCATTCAACTGCCAATTGGTAGTGAAACCGAATTTAAAGGCATCGTTGACCTGGTACGGATGCGTGCCTATATTTACAACAACGATCAGGGAACAGATATTCAGGAAACTGAAATTCCCGCCGACTTGCAAGAGCAAGCAGCAGAGTACCGCACCAAACTGATCGAAGCGGTAGCAGAAACTGATGACGATCTGATGACTAAGTACTTCGAGGGTGAAGAACTTACAGAAGCAGAAATTCAGGCTGCTCTGCGAAAGGGAACAATTGCAGGTACGATTGTGCCAGTGCTTTGCGGTTCAGCATTTAAAAACAAAGGCGTACAGCTAATGCTGGATGCAGTTGTAGATTACTTGCCAGCACCAATTGATGTACCAGCAATTCAAGGTACATTGCCTAATGGTGATACCGTTGAACGTCGGGCTGATGATAACGAACCTTTATCAGCGCTGGCCTTCAAGATTATGGCTGACCCATATGGTCGCTTAACCTTTGTACGCGTTTATTCTGGTGTCCTGAAGAAGGGTAGCTACATTCTCAACGCTACTAAAGGTAAGAAAGAACGCATCTCCCGCTTAGTTATTTTAAAAGCCGACGAACGACAAGATGTCGAAGAAATGCGGGCTGGTGATTTAGGCGCAGCTTTGGGTTTGAAAGATACCTTAACAGGTGACACAATTACTGATGAAGGATCACCAGTAATTCTGGAATCTCTATTCATTCCTGAGCCTGTGATCTCGGTGGCGGTTGAACCCAAAACCAAGAACGACATGGATAAGTTATCCAAGGCACTGCAATCTCTCTCAGAAGAAGACCCGACTTTCCGTGTCCACGTCGATCCTGAAACCAACCAAACAGTGATTGCAGGTATGGGAGAGCTACACCTGGAAATTCTCGTAGACCGGATGTTACGCGAATTTAAAGTGGAAGCAAATGTGGGTGCACCCCAAGTAGCTTACCGCGAAACAATTCGTAAACCAGTCACCAGAGTTGAAGGTAAATTTATTCGCCAAAGTGGTGGTAAAGGTCAATACGGTCACGTTGTGATCGATTTGGAACCAGGTGAACCTGGTAGCGGCTTTGAATTCGTTTCTAAGATTGTTGGTGGTTCCGTACCCAAAGAGTACGTTGGCCCCGCAGAACAAGGAATGAAAGAATGCTGCGAATCTGGTATTTTAGCTGGCTATCCACTCATTGATGTGAAAGCTACTTTGGTTGATGGCTCTTACCATGATGTAGACTCTTCAGAAATGGCTTTCAAAATCGCCGGCTCTATGGCGATGAAAGAAGCGGCTCACAAAGCTGCGCCCGTTCTTTTAGAGCCTATGATGAAAGTCGAGGTTGAAGTTCCAGAAAACTTCCTTGGCGATGTCATGGGTGACCTCAATTCCCGTCGTGGGCAAATTGAGGGTATGGGATCTGAGCAAGGTCTTGCTAAAGTGACTGCTAAAGTCCCATTGGCAGAAATGTTTGGCTACGCCACCGATATCCGGTCGAAGACTCAGGGTCGGGGCATCTTCTCAATGGAGTTTAGCCACTACGACGAAGTGCCTCGCAACGTGGCTGAGGCAATCATTGCAAAAAGCAAAGGGAACGCTTAATTAAAAAAGGAAACGAGCATTCATGGCACGCGCAAAGTTTGAAAGGAAGAAACCCCACGTTAACATCGGTACTGTTGGACACGTTGACCACGGTAAAACAACATTAACAGCAGCCATCACCATGACCTTGGCAGCTCTTGGCCAAGCTGTAGCTAAAGGCTACGACCAAATCGACAACGCACCAGAAGAAAAGGCGCGGGGTATTACTATTAATACCGCTCACGTTGAGTATGAAACCGAAAATCGCCACTATGCTCACGTAGACTGTCCAGGACATGCTGACTATGTGAAAAACATGATCACTGGTGCAGCCCAAATGGACGGAGCGATTCTAGTAGTAGCTGCTACCGATGGACCCATGCCCCAAACCCGCGAACACATCCTGCTAGCAAAACAGGTAGGCGTTCCCAGCTTGGTTGTCTTCTTGAACAAAGAAGACTTAATGGATGACCCAGAACTGCTAGAACTAGTAGAACTAGAACTCAGAGAACTGCTTTCTAGCTACGATTTCCCTGGTGATGACATTCCCATCATCAAAGGATCTGGTCTACAAGCACTGGAAGCAATGACTGCTAACCCCAAGACCCAGCGTGGTGAGAATAAGTGGGTAGATAAAATCTATGAACTGATGGATGCTGTAGACTCCTACATCCCCACTCCAGAGCGGGCTGTTGATCAACCCTTCTTGATGGCTGTAGAAGACGTATTCTCCATCACTGGTCGTGGTACCGTAGCTACTGGTCGGATTGAACGCGGTAAAGTTAAGGTTGGTGATGTGGTAGAGTTGGTGGGCATTAGAGACACCCGCAACACCACTGTTACCGGGATCGAAATGTTCAAGAAGAGTCTGGATGAAGGTTTAGCTGGTGATAACGCAGGTGTATTACTGCGCGGTATCCAAAAGGCAGATATTGAACGGGGTATGGTACTAGCTAAACCCGGTTCTATTACACCTCATACTCAATTTGAAGGTGAAGTGTACGTTCTGACAGAAAAAGAAGGTGGTCGGAAAACCCCATTTTTTGCTGGTTACCGTCCTCAGTTCTATGTACGGACAACAGATGTAACTGGTACCATCCAAGCTTTCACCGCTGATGATGGCAGCGCTGCAGAAATGGTCATGCCAGGAGATCGCATCAAGATGACTGTAGAATTGATCAACCCGATCGCAATTGAGCAGGGAATGCGCTTTGCGATTCGTGAAGGTGGTCGTACCATCGGTGCTGGTGTCGTTTCTAAGATCGTCAAATAGCACCTTTTCACTTAATTAAAAAGGAGCAGAGATAGCAAACTCTCTGCTCCTTTCTCTTCCTTCAATTCAAGTGATTAGCAATTGGGAATTAGGGATTAGGGATGGAGATTTTATCTCTAGTACCAACTCCTCACTCCCCAATCTCTAATCTCCTAAAGTCCCTTAAATAATCAGAACCTAGAAAACTAAAGATGGCAACTCTACAGCAGCAGAAAATTAGAATCCGCTTACAAGCTTTTGATCGTCGTTTATTGGATACATCTTGCGAGAAGATTGTAGACACCGCTAACCGCACTAACGCCACAGCTATCGGGCCTATTCCTTTACCAACAAAACGTAAGATTTATTGTGTATTGCGATCGCCTCACGTAGATAAAGATTCCCGCGAACACTTTGAAACTCGCACCCATCGCCGGATTATTGACATTTATCAGCCTTCTTCTAAAACTATTGATGCTCTGATGAAGCTAGATCTGCCATCTGGTGTGGACATCGAAGTAAAACTTTAATTTTATAAGTCAAAAGTCAAACAATTTTTGATTTTGGGTTTTAGATTTTAGATTTGTTCCGCCACGCCACTTCTCTGCAGTTGAGCCAGCCGCTTGCGGGGGTTACCACGCCACTTGCTCCTCTTGGGGAAACCCCAAGATCGCAGTCGCTCCCTGTGGTTCGGACTGGCGTGAGAAACTCGCCCACGAGAGTGGCCCCAAAAGAGGCGGGGCTTGTATGAAAAACAATCCAAAATTCCAAATTTCAAATCTAAAATTGGCATGGTCAAAAGTGTAATCACCATTGACCTTCGACGCTTGATAGTCACTTTTGTATTAATACTTACACAGCCCTGAAGAAATATCTCTCAGGGCTTTTTCTGAGCTTGAAAACAAATGATAGAATGTAAACATTGTACGGGAGAAACAGAGACTCATAAATTTTAACGATTAAATTTATACCAGAGTAACTATGACATCCTCTTCTAGAATTGCAGTTCGCGAACTACCTCTGTTCCCGTTACCTGAAGTAGTTCTTTTTCCTAGCAGACCATTACCCCTGCATATTTTTGAATTTCGCTACAGAATCATGATGAATACGATTCTTGAAAGCGATCGCAGGTTTGGGGTTTTGATGGTCGATCCAGTCAAAGGTACCATTGCTAATGTGGGTTGCTGTGCAGAGATTATTCATTACCAGCGATTGCCAGATAACCGGATGAAAATGTTAACTTTAGGTCAGCAAAGATTTCGTGTTTTAGAATATGTTCGCGAAAAACCCTACCGAGTGGCTTTGGTTGAGTGGTTTGAAGACCAAACACCAACAAAAGATCTGCGACCTTTAGCTTCTGAAGTAGAACAACTGCTACGAGATGTTGTGCGTCTTTCAGCAAAGTTAACTGAACAAAATATTGAACTACCAGAAGATGTACCCGATCTGCCTACCGAGTTATCTTATTGGGTAGCCAGTAACCTTTATGGGGTAGCCGCAGAACAGCAGTCATTGCTAGAAATGCGTGATACAGCAGCTCGCTTGGAAAGAGAATCGGAAATTTTGACTTCTACTCGCAATCACTTGGCAGCTCGTACAGTTCTTAAAGACACTTTTAATCAAAAATTATAAGTTAATCAATGGATTCTACTGACTGTAGAGTTGTAATCGGTAGGATACTGTAGCTACCAAAAATTTTTAAAATTTCTGTGTAGGTGCTGAGTTCTGCCAAAGCAGATTGCATTTTGGGTGAATTGCGGTCTGCTTCTAAATCCATAAAAAATAAATATTCTCCCAAAGAGCGCTTTGTCGGGCGAGATTCAATGCGGCTGAGGTTAATTTCTCGTTGAGCAAATATTTGCAAGGGTTTGACAAGTGCGCCTGGGAGATTAGCGGGTAAGCTGAAAGCTAAGGAAGTATGGGTATTTGTTGTTGAATATTTCTGTGGCGAAATCTCAGTTTGAGCTTGACTAATTACCCAAAAGCGAGTGCAGTTTTCTGGATAATCGTTGATACCAGTGGCTAGTATTGGGAGGTTATAGAGTTCAGCTGCTCTCATAGATGCGATCGCCGCAGCTGTTAAATCTTGCTTTAGTAGTTGTAATGCTTCGGTAGTGGAATTGCTGGGAATTATCTGTACTGTCGGCAGAAATTGCCCTAACCAGCTTTGACATTGAGCCAACGCCTGTTGGTGAGAATAAACAGTTTTAATTTGCTCTAAACCTGAGGCACAGGAAATTAGGGTATGGGCAATAGGTAATATCAAAGCCAACTGAATTTGCAAACTATCCAATAGCCACAATGTATCCATTGTCATGGTGACACTGCCTTCTATGGAATTTTCCACTGGCACAACTGCTAACTGCGTTTGTCCTTGAGCAACAGCTTGGAGTGATTGAGCAATGCTGGGATAAGGACGTAACGTAGCTGCAACTCCTGTTGTTTGAGCCAGCCAATTGAGATAAAAAACAGCTGCTTGCTCTGCATAAGTACCGGGAGGCCCTAAATGTGCGATCGCTAGTGTCATCTTTTTAGCTTTGAGGTGCAAGTTGGATTTGTTTACAGATAGGTAAACTACACATTTTTAACAGCCATTTTCTGAAATAAATTCTGCTGATTAATCTGTATTTTAATTCCTCAGAGAATTGCTCAAAATTTTATTATTGGCAGATTTTTAACTGCATACAATACTTAATTTGTCAATGATTAATTTTGATGATTACTGATATATTTCTCTAACTAAAGATAGTCATCAAATTATTAACTTTATTATTTATAATGTATAGTTTATGAGTCACAATAGTTTTTATAATCAATAAAGCTGAGACTTTATCTCAAAATCAATCTAATATATTAAAAAATATTAAAATTAAACAACATATATATTAATTTACTCATGGCTACCCGGTTTACGGCTTCTCAATCAGTTGAAATTGCTGTTCCAAAGCAGCCTATTCCTATTCAGCACTATTTGCGTCAACCACAACGTTTGGTTCATGCTTTAGTTGACAATAATCGCATTCAGCAACTTTCAGAAGAAGTATTTCGGTTAAAAATGCGTCCTCTGACTTTTATGTCACTTAGTTTGCAACCAACTGTAGACATGAGAGTCTGGGCAGAATCTAATGGCACTATTTGTTTGCGATCTGTAGGTTGTGAAATTCTTGGTGTTGAGTATATTAATCAACGTTTTGCTTTGAATTTAAAAGGTTACTTGTCACCATCACAACTCAGTACAGGTACATACCTGCAAGGCAAAGCTGATTTAGAAGTGCAGGTAGAGTTACCACCACCATTTTGCTTTACTCCCAAACCAATTTTAGAAACCACTGGTAATGGCTTACTTAAGAGTGTGCTATTGACGGTAAAACAGCGGCTACTACATCAGCTATTAGCCGATTATCGTCGCTGGGTAATTTCTCAAACGAATGTTCAAAAGCTGAACGAAGATAGCGCAGAATTGCCCATATTAAATATGGAGTAAATTTACTCTAGGAGTCTCTGCGTTTTATTTAACCTCAATTTTGAATTTGACAAGAACGAAAGGACTTACGGTGCAACGGTGAAGGCCCGTATTTTTGTAGAGCTAGTAAATGCTTTTGACTACCATAGCCCTTGTTACTTGTTAAGTCGTACATGGGATACTTGGTTGCCAAGCGCACTACTAGCTCATCACGCCAAACTTTAGCCACAATACTCGCGGCGGCAATATTGAGCGATCGCTCGTCTCCTTTGACTATTGTTTGTTGGGGTAATAACAAGTCTTTTACTGACTGATTCCCATCTATTAAGCACAGTGCAGGCTGTACTTTCAGTTTGAGCACAGCCCGCTTCATTGCTAACAGTGTTGCCTGCAAAATGTTGATTTGGTCAATTTCCGCAGTGGAAGCGAAGCCAATTTTCCAGTCTATTGCTAATGCACAAATCTGCTGTGCTAGTTCCTTTCTGCGAGAGCTAGACAGCTTTTTACTATCTTTGATTTTAGCTGCCATCAATTCTGGCCAAGCACACTCTGGTAGCATAACGGCGGCTGCTACTACAGGGCCAAACAAAGCACCTCGCCCTACTTCATCCACACCAGCTATGCCCGCAGTACCCGCTAAGGTTGACAATTCTAACCACAGCAGTTCACTTTGAGGTATCGCAGAATTATGATTGGCGGCAGTTTGCTCTGGCTCTACCATCATGGCAGTTAGCTGTCTTCATTGTTGTCGTCGATGGCCGAGGAGCGACGACGACGGCGACGGCTAGCAGCAGTACTATTAGATTCCGTGGCTTCAGGTTCTTCTGCGATCGCAGTAAATCCTGGTGATTCAATAACTGGTTGGGGTGATGGTTTTGGCTCTACTTCAAGTTGTGATGTCGGTACTTTGATGGTGCTGACAGCAGTGCTGACTTTTTCCGTGGGGGTAGAATCAGAGGTAGATTCTGTAGTGGGAAGTTGTCCTGGTTGCACAATATTGATAATTACTGATTTCGGATTTTTCACTTCCCGATCCAACTTCACCAAGGGAGAAACACCCATCAAAGCAAAAACATCTTGTTCTTCATGGGTCATTTCTACAGTTCTAATTTCCGGTGGTTCTACCACTGGTTTGATTGGTTCTACTTTGGTAACTTTAGCCCGTTCTCCTCGATCACTCCAACCTTGTTTATTCAAGCTTGGTGGTGGTATCTCTGGTGCTGGCGCTAGTTCATTATCAGCATCTAAGTCTAAGTCGGGGTCGTTGACAAAAGCGAGTGGATTGTTGACAATCCGTCCTTCATCTTTGCCATTGGGCGCACCAATACCAATGCGACTACGACGGGTGCGGGTGCGGCGCTTGTTATGATCGCTCAGTTCTTGATAGCTGGGATGATTGATTAAGTTGAGGGCACCCAAGTCAGAATCGTTATCAAATGTATCGCCAAATCCATCGTAGGTCTCCCGTGGATCGGGAATGCGGGCCACTGGCTGACGAGGTTCTCTGGCTTCCCGTGGTTCTCGCGCCTCTCTTGGTTCCCTATTCGGCAGAGGGATAAAGCGTTCTGGTACTTCTGTGGGTATGGTGGGCAATCTACTTTCTAGTTCTCCCGGTAGACGCACAGTATGCCCTAAACCTCCACAGGTCGGGCAAGTTTCACCAAATAATTCGTAAATATTTTGACCTTGGCGCTTACGGGTGAGTTCTACTAAACCCAGTTCAGTGAGTTGAGCAATTTGGGGACGAGCTTTGTCTGCTTTCAGGGCTTTGTTAAAATGCTCCAGTACTTGCAGTTGATCGCGTCGTGATTCCATGTCAATGAAATCGACCACGATCACCCCAGCAATATTCCGCAGACGCATCTGTCGGGCAATTTCTGTAGCGGCTTCGCAGTTAGTCCACAGTACTGTCTCTCTAGCTGTTGCGGAACGTGTAAAGGAGCCGGAGTTAACATCTATGACTGTTAAGGCTTCGGTTGGCTCAATGATGATATAGCCACCAGAAGGTAAGTCTACTCTTGGTTTGAGGGCTTCTCGAATCGCGGCGTTAATCCGGAAGTATTCTAAAATTGGTGAGCGATCGCGATGATGGTCAATTAACAATCCCTGCGGTGTTTGACCCCCACTCCAGTTTTGTAAATACTGCTTAACGCGTTTTAAACCAGTACTAGAATCGACTACAATGCGATTCACATCCGCGCCGTACATATCTCGCAAGACGCGTTGGATAAAGTCATCATCTCGATTCAGCAATGCTGGGGCCCGGGTGGATTGTGCTTCTTGTTGAATGGCTTCCCACTGTTTCTGCAATACTTCTAAATCTTCGATAATTGCTTCTTCTGGTTTACCTTCGGCTTCTGTGCGGACTAATAAACCCATACCTGCGGGTTTGATCAAAATTGCTAATGCCCGCAGACGGTTACGCTCGCTTTCACTTTTAATCCGCCGAGATAAATTTACACCTCTACCATAGGGCATCAGGACTACGTAGCGTCCTGGCATAGTGATATTACCTGTGAGCCTTGGCCCTTTTGTGCCCGTTGGCTCTTTCATTACCTGCACCAACACTTTTTGTTGTGGTGCTAATAATTCTGTGATTGCGGCGGCTGTCCGCTTCAGCTTTAACGGCCCCAAATCAGTGACGTGAATAAAGCCGTTACGCTCTGGATCGCCAATATTTACAAAAGCTGCATCAATACCTGGTAGTACATTTTCTACCACTCCTAAGTAAATATCACCAATTTGGTGATGACCGGTGGCTACAACAAGTTCTTGTATTTGATCTTCCGAAAATACAGCAGCAATTTGATGCTGTTCCGCGATGATAATTTGCTTTGGCATTCAATTCCCTCAAAAATTCGTTGCACCGATGGGTAAAGGAGGTTTTTTTAGCCTCTCTCCCCTGCAAGCCCCAAAAGGTGCAGCTGATAATAATAATTGTGAATTTAAGCTCCCAGTGAAAGAGCTATGGATACTGTGATTGCGTTTACACGCCTGATTATTCCAGAAAGGCTGCATATGTTTAAGCAATTACATCAACCATCTATGGTTGATTTTTGATGCTATACCTTCACCAGTGAAAGATTAGGTATTCAGCAGTTGTTTAAAAAGCATAGAGGAAGAGTTGCCGACGGAGCCTATTGTGAGTTACTGATTCACACGGTAGCTATAGAGAGAGTGTGTTCTTTAACCTGCCTCAGTTTATCCGGGATAAAATCCTAGAAGTTGCACTCTCATATCTTTGCCTTTGCTCCCTGAGTATCAGGGTTGTGAACCAGCTAATTCAATGCAGCGCCAGAAAATTTCTCTTCATCCCATTCTAACGCAACCTTGCCAAAAATCAATTCCCACGATGTATGATGTCAGGGCAACTACTAGCCAGTTGCCCTTGACGGATTATATACCCAAAACGAGCCGATTGCGCTGGATATGCCAGAGATGAAATTCTGTGTGAGCTACATTTTCTAGCATAAACAGGATTTGTTCGGGACGCAACAGCACACCATCGGGACGACAGATACCTAGATAACGCAAGGTAGCTGTAGGCTCTGGTTGATTAGTGTTAGTTGCGACTAACTCTAGTTCCAACAAGCGATCGCGCAGATTTACGATTTGGTGTTTACCGGACTTGGTAATTTGTTCCCAGAGAATTTCTGTTTTGGTGTGAATTTGCTCAATCCAGCTTTGCCATTGTGCAGGTGTGGCTTCTCCTGTAACAGAAACAGTAATTAAATATTCTGCTGCTTCTATAATTTGGCTAGCTGCGGGAGCTTTTAAATCCAATTCCTTGACATCATATATAGGTATATCTGGGGGTAACTCCTTCGCTAAATTGGCTCGGAATGTCTTGACATCTACTGGCACAGTTAGCTCAAAATCCACAATTTCGCCTGTGCTTGTAGCTCCTAAAGCTAAAGCATTAGCCACAGAAATCCGGGGATGGGGATGAAAACCACCTGTAAAAGAGACTGGTAAGCTGGCTCTTCGCACTACTCTATCAAATAGACGCATCAAATCTAAATGGCTGACTAAAGCCATGTCTTTTTGCTTACCGAACCAGACTCGCACGCGTTGGACTCTAGCGGTATTTGGTACAAATTCCCCAGCAAATTCTGGGACTGCTGGTGGCTCAATGACAATATTATGTCCAAAATCGGTGCCACAGACACCACAGTGAGAACACCCCTCAAAAGAGCAATCAGGAACGATCGCGGCTTCTAAGGCCCTTTGTAGGTCTTCTTTGAGCCACTTTTTGTCAATTCCTGTATCAATGTGATCCCAAGGGAGAGGAGCATCGAGGGAAGGAGACAATCCAACTTCACTGCTTTGCTCTTGGGTGGTGGCAAATAAATTCCATTCACCCTGTTCCACTTGGCGGTATTTCCAGTCTAAACCTGCTTGCGCGATCGCGCTTCCCCAAGCTGCAAACGCTTTGTCCATACTTTCATACCAGGAATCCATACCTGCACCCAATTCCCACGCGCGGCGGAGAACTTTTCCTAAACTGCGATCGCCTCTACCTATAAAGTCTTCCATTGCCGACAGCCGCACATCAGTAAAATTTACTTTTACTCCTCTAATGCGGCGGAATTCTTGTTTGAGTAACTTTTGCTTGCGTTGAAATTCAGCGGTAGAAACTGAATGCCATTGGAATGGTGTATGGGGCTTAGGGGTAAAGTTAGAAATTGTCAAGTTAAAATTTAGCGGTCTTCTGCCCTGTCCGCGACATTCTCTTTGTAACCAACTCACCGTTTCGGCAATGCCAATGACATCGGCATCTGTCTCACCTGGTAAGCCGATCATAAAATACAATTTGATTTTATCCCAGCCTTGCTCCCAAGCTGTTTTTACACCCCTGAGCAGTTCTTCATTGGTCAAACCCTTATTGACAATGTCCCGCATTCTTTGGGTGCCGGCTTCTGGAGCAAAGGTTAGCCCTGATTGTCTGGTTCCGCCTAGAATGTTGGCAATATTTTCATCAAATCTGTCTACTCGTTGGCTAGGAAGAGACAGAGTAATATTTTCATTTTTTAAACGATTTTTAATTTCCATCCCTACTGCTGGGAGGGATAAGTAATCTGAACAACTTAGAGACAGCAGGGAAAATTCATTGTAACCAGTCGCCCGCATTCCCTGTTCAATGGCTTCTACTACCTTATCTGGCGCGACATCCCGCGCTGGACGGGTCAGCATTCCTGGTTGACAAAAACGACAACCGCGAGTGCAACCACGGCGAATTTCAATTGTTAAGCGATCATGTACTGTCTCGACATAAGGCACTAGCCCAATAGAATAAGCAGGTATGGGTGTAGCTACCCGTCTGAGAATTCGTTTGGGGACATTGTTCGCTACAGGATTGACTGAACCATCTGCCGCCATTTGGTAAAACTGGGGAACGTATACCCCTGGGATTTGAGCTAAGTCCAGCAATAATTCCCTGCGGCTCAAAAGAGCTTGTTTACCTTCTTGCAAGACTAAACCAATTTCTGGCAGTAGTTCCTCGCCATCGCCGAGGGCAATAAAGTCGAAGAAGTCTGTGTAAGGTTCTGGATTAGAGGTTGCTGTTTGCCCTCCCGCGAAAATCAGGGGGTAATTACCTGCTGCTCGTTCTTCCCAGGTAAGGGGTATACCTGCCAAATCCAACATTTCTAAAATATTGGTGGCTCCCAGTTCGTAACTCAGACTAAACCCTAAAATGTCAAATTCTGTCAGCGATCGCTTCGACTCTACTGCAAACAATGGTGTGTTTGTTGCTCGGAGTTTAGCTGACAGATCTGTCCCAGGGAGGTATGCGCGATCGCATAACTGCCGCGGCTGGGCGTTGAGGATGTTATAGAGAATGATATGTCCTAGGTTGGAGGCTCCGACTTCATATACTTCCGGGTAGGTTAGCACCCAACGTATTGATGCGGTGTCCCAAGGTTTATGTACTGCTAGGCGCTCATTACCTAAGTAACGCGCTGGTTTTAAAATATCCGGTGTGATTAACTTTTCAACTGCAACAGCCACTGTGCTATCTTCTAGCTACCTTAATTACAGCTACTCACCTCCAACATTAGCATTGATTAGGTCTTTCTACAGAATTGTTTACCGCAACTTACAATTCTGTTACAAAGTTGTCTGTCCCGGTTACCCTCAACAGCAGCATTGCTTAATTATTGTGAAGTCAAGCTGCTGCACATCAGGGCGACCTTAAACGATTTCAAATACCTGATCGAGTTGTGTTAATTCAAAAATAATTCTAATTGACGGAGACACAGAGCCAAGCTGGAGACTTCGTCCTAAGCTCCCAGCCAGTTTCAGCGCAGAGACCAATGCCATTAACCCGGCACTGTCTAATGATTCTACTGCTGCCAAATCCACTAACAAGATCGAAGTATCATCTTGTGTCAACGCTGTAGTTAGATCCCGCTCAAATTCTAAAGCGTTAGCGGCATTAAGGCAGCCTTGAGGACGAATAAATGTAACTTTTGGACATTTAAGTACCGCTTGCATAATGAAATCCTAATTTAAAGTTATTGAACCTTAAAGCTTAGATGTATTTGAACATAAACTTTTTTTCATAACATCGACCATTTGTCTTATGTTTCTTTGCTAAATCTTTATAGGTTTTCTACCTCTATTTAAAGATTGTTGTAATTATTAGTTAAAATGTATGTATATATACTTTTTTTTCACTCAAGTTCAAAAACAATCAACATAGCAATTCCAAGAGCAAAATCAATCTCCGTAGCTATGCTGAGACTGTTGATTTTATCTATAGCTAAGGATGATGTCTATTAACGTTTGGTTACTAGTAAAAGCCCCCAGTCTTCACCCTGTCAGCCGCAGATACTAGCTTTCATCTTGTTGTACTTTTACTAGACACTTGTGATCTATATCACATCGAGTTGGGCATCTGGATCACTTTTTATACCAAACTTTATCTTGGATAATTAACAGCAAATACAAATTGGCTAAGTCTTTATGAGAACTAGACATGCTATTCGTCAATTGGTAGAAAAAGCCCTTTATATTAAAAAATTAACTCCTGAAATTGAAAATGAAATCAATTCAGAATTAACTGAAATGGGTTACATATCTGACGTTGATTATGAAGCTTTAGAGTTATTAATGGCAGAGATGGATGCAGGTCGAATTAAATTAGTTCCTAGCTTAGGTTAGTAACAACAATCGCTGAGAATTGTAGCTTTTGCCTCTATCTAGAGCTATATAAATTGAGAATATTTCCGAGAATTGTAAGACTGTAGCCTTGACAAATAGTACAGCTTGGTAAAATTAAAGCTACCTGAACCTAACCTAGGGAAGCGTTAAAGCGCGAATGGTCAGCATATCCACGGCTACGAATTTCTGAAGCAGCTTGATTTTTTACCTTTTGGTGTTGGTCTGTCACCGCAGCCATACCAACATAATGCCCTGAGCTTGGCGTTATTTTGGCGTGAGTTGGAGATTTCGTTACCTACTCTGGCGTAAACTGTGCTAGTGAGCATCAAAAATTTGCATTAGTAGTAAGTCGCCATGCAGTTCGCTAAACGCCTAGAAAAAATTCCTCCCTACCTGTTCGCTGAAATTAACCGCAAACGGCATGAACTTGAAGCTAAGGGAGTTGATATCATCAATTTGGCGATCGGCGATCCAGATAAACCAACTCCGGCTCATATTCTCCAGGCAATGCATGAGGCGATAGATGACGCTGCTACTCACAACTATCCACCCTATCAAGGTACTCAAGAATTTCGGGAAGCCGCCGCTAAATGGATGGAACGTCGGTTTGGTGTGGCCGATTTAAATCCAAATACAGAGGTTGTCTGTTCGATTGGTTCTAAAGAAGCGATTCATAACACCTTTTTAGCTTTTGTCGAAACAGGAGACTATACCCTCATACCCGATCCTGGTTACCCAGTGTACCGAACTGCAACATTATTTGCTGGTGGTGAGCCTTATACAATGCCTCTGAAGGCAGAAAATAAATTTTTGCCTGACTTGAATATGATTCCAGAGGAAATTGCCCATAAAACGAAACTTTTATGGATTAATTATCCTAATAATCCGACGGGGGCAATAGCAACACTAGATTTTTTTGCAGAATTAGTAGCTTTCTGTAAGCAGTATGATATTTTGCTCTGCCATGACAACGCTTACTCAGAAATGGCATACGATGGCTACAAACCCCCCAGTGTGCTAGAGGTTCCAGGTGCCAAGGATGTAGCAATTGAGTTTCACAGTCTGTCTAAGTCCTACAACATGACAGGCTGGCGGATTGGTTTTGCGGTTGGGAATCCGATTGGGATTAAAGGCTTAACCCAGGTGAAAAGCAACGTCGATTCTGGGGTATTTAAGGCAATTCAACAAAGTGCGATCGCAGCCTATTCTACCAATGAAGCAGAATTACAATCTCTCATCTGCGTTTACCAAAATCGTCGAGACATTATTGTCACAGGGTTGCAATCTCTAGGCTGGCCAATTCAGCCTCCACAAGCTACTCTTTACGTTTGGGTTCCAGTTCCCCCAGGATATACATCCACAGAGTTTGTTACCCTGTTACTTGACAAATGCGGCATTCTTGTGCCTCCAGGTAATGGTTATGGCACATCTGGAGAAGGCTTTTTCCGGATTGCCTTAACCATAACGGATGAGCGAATGCATGAAGCAATTCAACGCCTAAAAGATGCTGGGATTAGATATGAGGCATAAGGGCATTGGGCATTGGGCATTGGGCATTGGTAATGGGTAATTGGTAATGGAACTTTTGAGTTTCTCCCCTACTCCCTCATCCCCCTAGCCCCTAACCCCTTCCTGCCAAACTAAGTGAATAAACTGATGCAGTTGCTGCTTGGCTAGTGCGTCAGGTTCTGTTTTGGGTTCTTTCGCTAAAACCTGACTTAATACTGTAATGACTTCTGTGTCTAAGGCCGGTTGAAATAAATTTACAGGCCATAGCAAATCGGATGCATCTCGTAAGTCAGTGATTTGGGGCGGTTCTGTAAAAAAATCGACCAGCACTAAAGGACGTACCCAGCACAACTGGCGCGAAACCACGACTTGAATGACTTCTGCATATAAATTCTTGTCGCCATGTTTTAACGAAACAATTTGTCCTGATTGAAATTCCAGGCTTATCTCCATAATCAAGCAGCTTCAAGCAGCAGGAATAATATTGTAGTTTTCTTCATGGTAAAACTGAGATGGCGCTACAGCTGCAACCTGAAGGTAATACCATGACAGCTACAATTTTTTAGACCTCGATTTCGCAATCAAACTCAGTCTGAATATAAATGTTATAAAATAGGTGAATAACTGTTAAGCGATCGCAAGACAGATACTCTGTTGTAGTAAATCAACCAAGAAAGAGCAAGAGCCGTGTCAGTCGAAACCATTGAGAAGCGTTCCACAACCCGCAAGCTCGCGCCTCAGTATCGCGTTTTGCTCCATAATGACGACTACAACTCTATGGAGTACGTGGTACAGGTACTAATGACCACAGTGCCGAGCATCACCCAGCCCCAGGCTATTAGCATTATGATGGAAGCCCATACTAACGGGCTAGCTTTAGTGATTACTTGCGCTCAGGAACATGCTGAGTTCTACTGTGAAACTTTGAAAAGTCACGGTTTGAGTAGCACTATTGAACCTGATGAATAATCATACGTCATCAATTATGAGTCTCAATTTAAAATGTTGACTTGTAACTGTTGACTGTTTTTACATGAAAATTAACCTGCTCGATTTAGCTCAACGCCCTGCCCCTATAAGGCTGGGTTGTTTTATTTTGGCTTTGTTATTGCTATGGTTGCCTGTTGCTGCACCAATATACTTACTAGTGGATGATTCTAATTTAGAAAGTATATTAACAATGGTACTGCTATATGTAGAATTTATTTTGCTACTGCGGTTATGGGGTAAGTATGTTGATCAAGAACCTCAAATACTACGGCATTATGGCTTAGAAATTTCTCGTCAGAACGGTGTAGATTGGCTGCGTGGTTTGGCGATTGGATTAATTACTGTATTGATAGTATTTGGATTGCAAGGTGCTTTTGGTTGGTTAGTGTGGCAACAACCGCAAGTTTTTTTATTAAAAATTGTTTTAGAAGGTTTAATTGTTGGTTTCGCTGTAGGTTTTGCTGAGGAATTATTATTCCGAGGTTGGTTGTTGAATGAATTGGAACGTAATTACAACCCAAATATTTCTTTATGGATAGATGCAATTGTATTTGCTGGATTACACTTTATTAAGCCTTTAGCAGCAATTATTCATACACTGCCGCAATTTCCAGCTTTAGTATTATTAGGATTAACGCAGGTATGGGGCAAGCGCTGGCGTAGAGGCAGACTTGGTTTACCAATTGGGTTACATGGTGGTTTAGTTTGGGGCTATTACATTATTAATATTGGGAGATTAATCAAATATTCTGGGCAAGTTCCTGATTGGGTTACAGGTGTGAATAATAATCCTTTACAAGGTGCAATGGGTGTTTTATTTATGACTATATTAGCTTTGTGGATGCGAGGAAAAACCACAAATTTGCTTTCACCAAATAGTGTGAACACTAGATAGTTGAATCTTGCTGTCCCTACTAATCACAGGAACTCCGAGATATAAGGCTGTAGCTGCAATAATGCGATCTGGTAAATCTGGTACTTGTGTGCTATTAACTAAACATAAAGCTTGAGCAATATGACGATCAAAAGGAACTTCAACTAATACAGCATTCCTTGCATCAACAGCTGCAAGCCAACGTTCCCAACGTTAGTGCAGAAATGCGTCCTTTCTCGCTTAAATAAACAATCTCGGCTAAGGTAATCGAAGCAAATGCAATTTGATCGCCATCAGATACTATTTGCTCGATCATATCTTTTGCTGTTGTCGATAGCCGGGAATCGCCAAAAATGTACCAAATGACTGTATGGGTATCAGCTACAGCACGCAGCATTAAATATCCTCCCGTGGGAAGTTGATCCATTCCTCGCTACGGGATTCATCAATTTCCTCTGTGCTGGGGGCTGAACCTAAATCAGCACACAAACCCCACAATGATTTGCGCGGAATGGGCACTCCATACATTAATTCGCGTTCTAAATCAGGGGTAATTTCCTGAATTAATCGCAACTTGTCCACACTAGAAAGTTGCTTTGCTAGCTTAATTACATCATTTAGGCTCACAACTTTTCACCTGCTTCACCTGAGAAAATTCTCACAATGCTTAAGTCTGATTAAACTCTCTCCACAACTGTTCCTACTACGCAAGCCCTATCTAAATTCACACCGTTTAAATTCGCACCTTCTAACTCAGCACATAATAAATTTGCGCCAGTAAAATTAGCTCCAGCTAAGTTCGCTCCACGCAAATCGGCTTCTTCGAGATTGGCTTCGCTTAACAACGCCCCTTGCAAATCAGCACGGGTTAAGTCTGCACCTTTGAGATTTGCTCCTGTGAGGTTAGCACCGCGCAAGTCAGCACTGCGTAAATCAACGCCTTGTAAATTGACGTTCATCAAATTAGCGCCACTCAAAAAAGCACCTGTCAATGACACATCACTGAGTGTCGCACCCATAAAGTTAGCACCGCGCAAATTGCTACCACGCAAGTCAGCACCAGTTAAATCTGCTTGCATCAAATTTGCTCCCATGAGGTTTGCCCGTAAGTCGGTGGCTTGGAGGTTGGCTCCCATCAAATTTGCGCCTTCTAAATGTCCACCTTCAAATTTGGAACCAGTGAAATTGGCACCTACAAGGGTAGCACCTGCAAGATTGATGCGGCTTAAATCAAGTTGAGAGAGTTCCTCGTCTTCTAAATTTGCTCCTGGGAGTTGTTTAAGAGTTCCTAATTTAATAGCTTCAATATTCATTGTGGGTAACTACCAATCTCCTCACTACTCTTACTGTGACTATCCCAACGGGAATCAATTAGCCACATTCCGGCACTGACTTTGGTTTCTATTAAAGGTAAGTCTAATCCTTGTTGCAAACCCATGACTAACAAAGCTAGGGTATCTACAAGTTTAGGGTCAAAGCGGGTTGATTGTTGTTTGCACTCATCTAAAGCTTGAGTAAAAATTTCCTCTCGGCTGATTTGGGGAGATTTTTTCTGATTGACTCGCCATTGAAAGTCTGCAACTAAGGCTAAAATGCGTGATTCTAGGGGAATTTCATCTCCAGCTAAACCGGCTGGCTCTCCTGAACCATCCCACCACTCAGTTTGATGAGTAATAATTTGAGCAACTGCTCGTAACCTGGGCATGGTTCGCAATACTTGTGCGCCGGGTACTAGGGGACAGCTTAAGGGACGATTGGAGTCTTCTTCGTGGTAACGTCTAGAGCTACCTGGCACCAGAACGCTTTCGGCTTTTTGTAAAGGATCTATGCGGTGCAACAAAGCGGCTAGGCGCAATCTTTTAATTTGCCATGCAGGGAGATTTAATAATTGCCCTACTGTTTCGGACAGGGCTACGACTTCCGCCGCAGCCATTGGGTTATTAATATCTGCCAAATCTATTAATTGTGCCATCCGCAAGAATGCTTGGATTTCATTAGAAACCAAGTTGTTGTCTAGTACTTGCTGACGTAGCGCTGTGGGAACGGGTAAATTTTCCTGCCCAGTCTGGAGGTAATCAACGACAAGGGAAACAACTGCACTCAAATCTTCTGGTGTCACTAAACTAGGCTTAATGGCATCTTTATAGGCAGTTAATTTGTCTGCTAGTTCTGGGTTTAATGGTTTAATATGAGCGATCGCTAATTCTGCTGTCTCTCTGACTAACTCTGGCTCAAATGTCCATAAGCCATAAAATTTACGCTCTAAGTCTGATGCGGGTAGCCCACCACTGCCATAATCAGCTTCTGATAATTCTTGACAAATTACCATTGCTGTGTAATTAGGCGAGAGAATAATTAAGTGCCACTCTTGAGCTACAGGGTCGGTGGGATCTAAAGCTACTAAGTCTACATTCGGTAGTTTGCTGGTAGAATGTTCCGCAAAACCAGCATCGGAGGCAGCCATAATCACAATTTGGCCGCTTTTTTGAGCGATGTCTGCGTATCTTTCTGCTTCTTGGAGATACCATTTACCTCGTTGGAAGGCAGTAATCACTAAGGGCTGACCATCATCTTTGAGAATATGGTCTTCCAAGGCATGACACAAGGCAACTAGGGTATTTTTGTAATACACTCCGAAGCGAATTGGTCTAACACTACGGCGATGATTACTTTCTAATTGTTGGAGTATGGAGCCTTCTAACATGGGGTTTGTTTAAATCAACCGCGAAGGTGGGCGTAAGATAAAAAATTTTAATTTTGTCTATAACTTTTTCAGTTTACTTTTTGCTGTATGAATTACGCTACAGACCAAAAGTCTGAATATTTATACAAAAGTTAGCTTACGTAAATTGGGAATGGTGAGACAGCGCTGCGGGAGGGTTTCCCTCCGCAGGCGACTGCGAACCCGAAGGGGGCATGGGGCATTGGGAATGGGGCATGGGAAAGATAGATTTTCTTATTTGGTTGTGGGTTGATTTTGAAGATGCGAGTCTCAAATTTGGAGTAGGCAAAAAGCCTACCCCAGATGCTTAATTAAACACCTACTAATTGTTTGTCGTTTTTCTCCATTGGCGCAGATAGTGCTGCTTCTAAATCAGCACAACCCAATTTCTCTTCCAAGATTTTCATAACTTCACGTCCAAAATCGTTGGGGTTTTGTTGCCAAGCTTGCAAGCAGACTTCACCAAAAAATGAACCCAAGGGTTCTGGATTCCACAGGAGTTTTTTGGCTGTCCACGGCATTAAGCTCATAGGATTATACCCAGGTTTGAGAATACCTTGTTTAAAGGCATATTCTTCTAAATGGGTGTGAGGTTGTAGTCCAATAAAGAAAATGGCTGGTTCAACTTTATCTGCGCCAAAAATGCGTTCGAGTTCACGGTGATAGGCGATGGTTTGGCGGATGGTTTCGGGACGTTCGTCAATAACGTTAAAGGAGTAGTTGACGGAAACTAAGTCATTGAAACCAGCAGCTTTTAAATCGCGACAGTTTTGCAAGACAGTACGCAGGTTGTACCCCATCCGCATTTTCCGCACGAGTTCTTGAGAACCACTGGTAATTCCAATTTCAAAGTAATTCATCCCAGTTTTCGCCATCAATTCGCACAATTCGGGTGTGAGATTGTCGGCTCTGATGTATGCTGCCCAATGGATATCTGTCATCCCAGAATCGACGATTTTTTGTAACAGTTCTGCTGCATCATCGATAAATTTTCTGGCGGGGATGAATTGGGCATCGGTAAACCAGAAGTTGCGAATACCGCGATCGTATAATTGACGTATCTCGGCTACTACTTCATCGGCTGGGTTAATGCGTACCTGTTTGCCTTCAACTACGGTGTAGACGCAATAACAGCAGTTATGAGGACATCCGCGTTTGGTTTGGACACCAATATAAAAGTCTTGCCCTTGGAGATAATAGTTAAATTCTGGCCAGATGGTTTCGATATAGTCGTAGTTACAAGCAGTCTTTTCTAGCGGTGTGGGTTGTTCGTGAATTAAGCGCTGTCTTGGTTGCGCTTCTCCGACTACATAGCAGCGTTCATCACGAAACTCTTTACCACTTAAAAATTTAGTTAAGAGGGTTTCTCCTTCACCTACAGAGATAATTGTGCCTGCAGGTAAGCTTTTACCCAACTGTTCGTAAAATACGCTAACTGCACCACCACCAACAACTGCACGCGCAGTTTTCGCATACCTCTGGGCGCGTTTTAAGCCACGTTTAATTAATCCCAGATTGCGCCATAACTCTACGTAGTAAGCAATGAAAATTCGCAAGCCACCCAAAGCCCCGCGTAATTTTATCAGCGGATTCTTCGCGTAGTAGAATTCAAAAGCGTTTTGTAACGGGTTGCCACCACGACCGCCCACTGGGGCATATATTTGGATATCTCGCCAAGAAAATACTAGCAGTGTAGGCTTAAATTCATCGATACAGCGCTCTAAGGCTTGAGCATAGTCTAAAGGTGGTACGCATCCCAAATCAAAGATACGCTGCTCAATATTAGAAAACTGTTTGTGGACATGATCGCTAAGGTAGACAACCCCAATGGGAAAGATGGGGTTACAGGGAAGGCGAACGTAAAGAATTCGATTTTCCATTGTGCTTGCGTTAACTGCCATCTTGCCGTTTCTGTGGGGAAAGTGAGTGAAAAAACATCCAGTTGTTAACTGTATGTATTGATTTAGGCTGCTTGATTTGAGCGCGATCGCACTTAACATTTAAGCTATGTCTCGCTCAAAGCGAATTCCCTACTGGTAACTTTTGAAATAGCAAAAATTGCTCGGCATACCAGTAGGTATGATAGCCATAGGTTTGGTTTATGAAGATTTTTTGCTTATAGCTTTACCATAACATTGAGTCTATTCCTTAAGCGACGATTCTCATCTATAACTCTGGGAATTAGTCGCTCAAAAAAATTTACTTGTAATACAGCCTAGCGATCGCGGGATCATCGTTATCCTCTACACTCAAATTTCTGCGATTAAAGAAGTTATATAACAACTTGTTTATCAAGGAATGCATATACAAGATCTTCCTTTATAGTGTATAATTATAGAAAAATTAGATATATTTACAAAAGTTTCACAACTTATACATATCTTTAGATAGAAATATTGCAGAAATATGCAGTTGGTAGTCGGAGTTACAGCTTATGGGGATCGCCCAGTGTTACTTTTACAGATGTAATGTAAAATTGTGGCGTAAAGCTCCTCAGCAGTTATGGCTCAAATATTAGATCCACTACCACCTGAGCAATCGGGAACTATTCTCTGCTGCTACGTAAATGCCACGAGCAAAATCCAGGTTGCCCGCATCTCCAACATTCCTAATTGGTATTTTGAAAGGGTTGTTTTTCCTGGACAACGGCTCGTGTTTGCAGCCCCTAAAGAAGCTCAAATGGAGATTCATACAGGGATGATGGCAAGCGCAATATTATCGGATACTATTCCTTGTGTTCGCCTTGCAATTAATGAGGATGGTACTTATGAGTTGGGTAGCAGCTCATCAGTAGCAATAGACTCTATTAATAAAACATCAATAGTGCAGCCAATTAATACAAAAACTGACGATACAACAAAACCTTTAACAATCGCTGGTTTAGCTTCCGTTGATTAAAAAAATTTTCTCAAAATTAGGGGTTGCTGAAGCCAGCAGCCTTTTTTGTTGAGTAGTGGTTTGGTGTTTGGTGTTTGGTATTTGGTGTTTGTTAGAGAAACGTTTTAACAGGTATTAAGGAAGAGATTTGAGAGAATTTACATATTAATCCCGCTTTTGTCACTCCAGGAAAAGAAAAATCAAAGCCAAATTTTGAACTGTAGATAGAAAGGACATTTGAGCGTTTATTTTCTAACACAATGGCTGAAATGATTTTTTCTTGGTAAAAGTCTTATGCTATCAGCATTCCAGATTATTCTTCCCCGAAAAAGATAAAAGAGGGTTAATAGGGTGTTGCTTGTCCCCTTTGCTTTTTTATCTCCTAATTCATTTCTCAGTCCCCAATACCCAGTCCCCATTACCCCTTATCCCCAGAGGGGGCCCCGAGTTCCCCAGTCCCCAATCCCTAATCCTCAGCCCCCATGACCCTTTCTCTTCTACAATCAATGTATGAATTTGCCTTCTTTTCTTTGGTTGTGGAAAATAGCGGCTTGGTCAATGGGGTTATCCTTGCTAGCATACGTGATGTTAGCGACCACCGGTTTTTGGATGTTTAAAGCGAGAAGTTCGCAAAATCCCCCTAATATACCTTTCTTAAATAGAGGAAATGCGGGGATGCGATCGCTCCACTATACAATAGGCATTAGTATGGTCGGTTTAGTGCTACTACTACTGGCGATTGGTATTATTGGCACGTTGGGCCATTTCGGTTCGCTAGGACATTCATCTCACTTGGCTGCTGGGTTGGTAGTAGTAGGATTAGTTTTGCTATCTGCTGTTAGTGCAACCCAAATTAGTCCCGAAAGACCTTGGGTGAGAACTTTACACGTAGGCACAAATATTATTCTGTTTATAGGTTTTGCTTGGGTATCACTCACAGGTTGGAGTGTCGTCCAAAAGTATTTACCTTAATTCTTGAGCTTATTAGTATAAAAGTACTATTGAGATGCGATCGCAAAAGCAATTCTCTAAATTAGTAAGCACTTTAATGCTGAACATAGCACTAAAGTGCTTGCTGTATTTATATGCCAAAGTGTGAAAGCAGCTCTTTAATTTCAGCGAAAATGAACGGCTTGCTCAGTCCTTGGTTAGGATGAAATAAAAGTCAATGATTGTAATTGAGCCGTGACTGCAAACTTAGTTAACACCTCAACTTCTGTTTTTCGCCTCTCGCCGTTGATTAGAATAACGCTGCTGAGTTTATACTTAGCACTCACAGTTCCATTACCATTTTTAGCGCAGGTAACAGCAGCACCTACACCACCAGCTTTATTGTGGCTAGGAATTGGAATTGGTTTTATGGCTTTGTATGCAGTGTTGACAGAACGAGTCATTTTAGATGACCAAGGAATTCAGGTGACTTATCCTGTCTGGGTACCGCGATTTTTTCGTAAAGGTTGGTTATTAAACTGGTCTGATGTCAAAGAATTAAAACCCCGCACCACAGGTCAAGGAGGTATAGTATATTATTTTCTCAGCCAGTCAGGACAAGCTTATTTATTACCAGTGCGTGTAGCGGGATTTGCCAAACTGGTAAGACAAGTACAAGAAAAAACGGGTATAGATACTACAGATGTTCGCCCGTTAGCCCAGCCTTGGATGTATATAATTTTGTTAGGTTTCACGTTATTATTACTGTTGGTAGATAGCTGGACTATCACCACAGCCTTAAATCAATAATTACTAATTCGTAATTCGTAGTTCGTAATTAACAAGGCATAGTAAATCAGGGTATTGAAGGAAAAAATAAATATTTATTTCTTCTTTCAACTCCAGTAAGATTAACTACGAATTACGTAGACGCGCAGTGGTGAAGCAGTGCGTTGGGCGGGTTTCCCGACTTGAAGCAACTGCTGAACCCGAAGGGCTTGCCGCAGGCTATTATCAATTACGAATTATATTGACCCTTTCCCCAGCAACTTGAACTTGGATAATGTCACCCCTAAAGCCACACTCAGGTTAGAGCAAGTCAATCTATTTACAAAGCTCAAAACCCAAATTTCCAGCAATCATCAAGGATACCCAATATTGCAGGATATGAGTTTCGAGGTACGCGCTGGAGAACGGATTGTGATTGTCGGCCCATCAGGCGGAGGAAAAACAGCCTTACTCAAGCTGATAAACCGCCTGATTGAGCCGACTAATGGCAAAATATTTCTGGAAAATCAGGAATATCGCCAAATTCCTATATTCCAGTTACGCCAGGTAGTGACACTGGTATTGCAAGAGTCTAAGCTTTTAGGGATGACAGTTGAGCAAGCTTTAGCTTATCCACTAGTTTTGCGTGGTTTATCCAAACAGACAATTCAGCAACGAGTAAGTCATTGGATAGAACAACTGCGTATCCCTAGTGATTGGTTGGGAAGGACGGAAGTGCAACTTTCTGCTGGACAACGACAGCTAGTAGCGATCGCACGTGCTTTAGTTATCCAACCAAAAATCTTATTATTAGATGAGCCAACCTCTGCCTTGGATGTTGGTACAGCGTCTCATGTTATAGAAAATTTAACCCAGCTGGCTACCACTCATCACATCACAATTCTGATGGTAAATCACCAGCTAGAACTAGCACAGGAATTTTGCACCCGACTTTTACACCTACAACAAGGTCGGTTGTTGGCAAATCAACCAGTGTCTGAAATAGACTGGTTCAACTTACGCACCAGCTTGATGCACGCAGAAGCTCAAGCCTCTGAAGAATGGGGTTGATTAAGAGTCCAGAGTCAAAAGTCAAAAGTCAAAAATCTATGAAATTTTTTAATTTTGAATTTTCTGCTCTGATTCAGCTATACACGTTGAGTACTAAGGGTTGAACGCTGATTGCTAAATCTCTCTTTAGCTAACTTTGCTGGTGAGTTGGGAATATTGGAATTCAAAATTTCCATGTTAAATCGGTATCCCACATTGCGGATGGTTTGAATTAAACTAGGTTGGCGAGGATCTAGTTCAACTTTTTTCCGCAGCGATAAAACATGAGTATCAATAGTTCGGGGATTGTCAATAGCGTCAGGCCAAGCACGACGTAGTAACTCGGATCTAGAAAGAGGTACTCCTCCCGCTTGGGCTAAAACGTATAATAAACTAAATTCTTGGGGTGTTAAGTCAATAAACTCCCCTTGAAATCTCACCCGGCGTTGCACTAAATCAATTTGCAGCGAACCGTAATCCAGATAAGCTGGTGCTACTGGTGTGCGGTTGCGGCGAATTAGTGCTTCTACTCTGGCGAGAAACTCTTGCATTCCAAAAGGTTTACTCAGGTAATCATCTGCTCCCGCCTTCAAACCAGCGACAATATCAGATTCATTACTACGAGCAGATAGCATTAAAATTAAAGGTTGTTGTTGACGATGCAACCAACGGCAAAACTCAATGCCATCACCATCAGGTAAATCAGCATCCAGAATTACCAATGTTGGTTGCTGGTTTAAAAACACTTCCCTTGCTTGATAAATGCTGGCGGCTTGGTGTACTCGATATTCCAACTGTTGTAAGTGCCAACCTAGCAACGACCTGAGATGGGGATTCCCCTCAACGATTTCAATACAAACCGAACCCACGGTGGCAAGACCCCTTAGCGTTGATGAATTTCAAAGTAACAAGCCCAGTCTCAAGGTTTTGTAGTCTTTGTTACTCCTACTACTATTCTCTTTATATTTCCTTATAGAAATATTGGCTAGAAGTTTAACTTATGCTTTAGCCCCAGCCAATTAGTAATTTTATTAAATTTTTGTTATAATTATTTAAATTAGTGCTAGATGAACATCCAAGCTCCTACAACGCAGTAATCCAACACAACTTAATCACCAAAAAGCTAACCCTTAGCTATTTGTCTTTCTTATCTTTCAGCTTGATGGTGAAAACAGATTGCACCTTGCATCAGTTTAGTGTTGACTTACACAGATAAAGCTGAGATGTTACTAAAAGTAAATTATAAAAATAGCTTACCAAATAATCTTATTCTCGCTTTTCTGGAATAGGATCTAAATACGTTGTAGCTGCTGGAGGGTAATGCCCAAAACAGAGATATTGATTTTGACTCAATGCCAGGGGGAAAGTGACACTTCACATTTCCGCGTGAATCATTTACAATTCTCATTCCAAAGAGATTAATTCAGCAGTTATGCTCCAAGACACACAAACCATCCGCTATTACCAAAGACTGACCGACGCCTTCGTCGAGCTATGGAATCGTGGTTATCGCATGGATGATATGCGGATGTATTTGGATGGATATCTCGCCGCTCTGCGGCACGGCAACGCAATCGAGCCTTATCTGATTCATCGTTTAGAAGAGGAAGCAAGCCGCTACCTTTACGACGCATCAAACTTTGCAATGACTCAACCAGAACCGGAACCACAACACGATTACTATTAATGCTGCGCTCCGTTTTTGAGCGTAACCACTAATCAACGCAGATGATTATAACATATTACCTGCTTTGATCAAGGGGTTTAGTGGTGTGAAATACTGGAGAAATTTTTTTGATAAAAACTATCCCCTTAGTGATATTTTAGATTTCCCTATATCACTGAGGGGATTTTTAAGTGGGGATTGGGGACTGGGGGCTGGGGGCTGGGGACTGGGGACTGGGGATGAGGGAGATGAGGGAGATGAGGGGACAAGGGGAAACACCAAACACCAAACACCAAACACCCAATTACCAATTACCAATTACCTATTACCTATTACCCAGTTTGCTAAGAAATGTAAATTGATGGGTTGACTGCATAAAATCTTGATGAAGCGTTGATAGGTTAGTGCAGCTTTAGTAGGACGACCTTATGTGACAGCCGTAGAATTAACTTTCGAGCAAGCAATGCTGGTATTAGACAGAGTGTTGCAGACAAAGCATTTAAGTAACATTCAAGAGTTAGTATTGCGATTGTGCTGGAAAGGATATACCTATGCAGAAATTGCTGAAAGCTCAGGTTATGACGATGATTACATCCGAGATGTAGGCTTTCGGTTATGGCAGACACTTTCAAAAGCACTGGGAGAAAACATCGCTAAAAGTAACGTTAAAACAGTGCTGCGAAGGTATTATGCCAACTTTGTACCAGCAGAATCAGCAGGATCTAACACTACAGCATTTCCCAATGCGAAACCCCAGCGCCGTCAAGATTGGGGAGAAGCGATAGATGTTTCAATTTTTTATGGACGCAAAGCAGAACAAGCATTACTGGAAAAGTGGATTATCCAAGAAAAATGCCGCTTAGTAATGCTGCTAGGAATGGGGGGAATAGGTAAAACAGCTTTGTCTGTGAAGGTAGCAGAACAGTTACAGAGTAAGTTTGATTTTGTAATTTGGCGTAGTCTCCGTAATCGCCCACCGATTTCTACTCTCCTGCGGGATTTAATTCTGTTTCTCTCGCAAGAGACAGAAGTAAATTTACCAGAAACCACAGATGGTCAAATTTCGTGTTTGATTAAGTATTTACGTTCCCAACACTGCTTGATTTTGCTGGATAATATCGAATCGATTTTTCAGGAAGGGGAAACCGCAGGACATTATTCCCCAGGATATGAGGGATATGGTCAACTTTTGCGCCGTGTGGGAGACGAAGTACATCAAAGTTGTTTGATATTTACTACTAGGGAGACTCCCAGCGGGTTTACAGCAAGGGAAGGTGACACTTTGCCAGTGCGATCGCTTCAATTAACTGGATTACCACAATTAGAATCGCAGCAAATCCTCTCAAGTAAAGGATTAGTCAATTCAGTAGCCGAAACTAAGCAGCTAATTCAATCTTATACAGGTAATCCTTTAGCATTGAAAATTGCTGCAACAACGATCCAGAGCTTATTTGATGGCGATATTTCCCAATTTTTACAGCAAGGGCCAGTTGTTTTCGGTGACATTTGGGTAATTTTAGAGCAACAGTTTCACCGCCTGTCTGCTAACGAAAAGCAAGTCATGTACTCCCTAGCACTCAAACAAACCTGGGTAACGCTAACGGAATTACAACAAGATGTTGTACCGAAAATTTCTGAAGGAGAATTATTAGAAGCACTTTTGTCTTTACAAAGGCGATCGCTTCTCGAACAGCAATCAGGACGCTATAGCCAACAGCCTGTAGTTATGGAATACGTAACTGACAACCTGATGGGGCAGGTTTGCTGTGTGCTAAGTTGAAATTGCTTCCTGACTTAGCACTCGTTATGGTGATTGCAAAATGCCCGAATGGAAACTAGTAACAGAATTTACATTTGATAGCGCTCACTACATCAAAGATTACGATGGCCCTTGTGGCCGGATGCATGGGCATACCTATAAAGTCAGAATGGAGGCAAAATCATCACAACTTCACTCTTCAGAATTTTGTCCACATCCGGTTATGGTGGCTGACTTTAGAACTTTGCGTTGGGCGAAACAAGACGTAACTAAAGGAGGACTCGACCACTGCGTGCTTAATGAAGTCTTACCCCCAGAATATGAAACCACTGCTGAGATGATTGCCAAGTATATTTATGACCGAACTAAGCAGCAGTTACCGCCAAATGTAGAACTCAAAGTAAGGGTTTCAGAAACAGCAAATAGCTGGGTTGAGTATCAAGAATAATTTTAGTTAAAGTTTGCTTTGGTTAACCTTTCAGCTTCTCGATGTTAATTCGGGGAGCTATTTTTTATGGGTGACTGAAGATACCCACTATTTATACCATTTTGGATTTTAGATTTTAGATTTTGGATTGAGAATTAGTCTTTGTGTAAGAGTTCTGTCAATCCATCTGTCGCATTCTTGTTTCAAATTGGTATTACTTTTTTTTCTGTACAAATTCAATCAATAAAGGTATAACTATATACTAGCAACAATGAGTTTTTGATTTCAAAACCACTATGGCAAAATACCAGCCTTTGTTTACCACCCTTGCTTTATGCTCTCTCTCCCTGAGTACCATGACTAGCAGTAGCTTGGCTCAAAATAAAGCTGCAAATCAAGCTAGCTTACAAGCACAGGCTAATACTTCTACTTCTGTTTCTACTTGCCCGTTACCCACAGAAATTGCAGTAACATTTTTAAAATCTGAATGTCAAGAAGTGAAACTCACAGAAGCTAAAACTTACTACCGTTACTTCAGTAGTGATACTAATAAATTTGGTAGATATCTCACTACCAATCTTTACAACAATAATGTAGAAGTAATTAGAAAATTAGCCTTAAAACAAGAATGGGGCAACCAAGCGAAAATAATGTTAACAGTCACTGTACCGGCTGGAACGAAAGTGTATCAAGGAATAGTCGCGCCTCAAGAACCTTCACAATGTTATCCAGGCGGCGGACAGCAAATATTTATTCAGAATTCCAAAGATCCAAACTTAAAATGGTCTGAAGGAACCCCATTGCAAGTAGCAGAATTTAAGTGTCCTTTATAAAAGGTGCCAAATTAATCACTTCCAGATAAAATTTGTACAAAGTTGCGATCGCAATTTTGGATATTTAACCGACATCCAAAAACTGAGATGCTCATAAACGGCGATCGCAACATTATTTACCAATATCTCTAATTAAAAAGATGGAAGCAAAAAAAGTAGAATTTCTGAAGCTGATTGATCAAGCGCTAGATGTAGGAAAATCGATGCTTGATACTGGATATCCGTCTTCAGATAGATTAAATAACTTAATCGATCAATTACAGCAAATTAAAGCCGAAACGATTAGCGATCGCTTAGAATCATCAGGTGGAACTGTCACACTAGGCTTGGCGCGGGAAGTTGCTGATTGGATTGAGAATTTAGATTCACCCTTATTAAAAGCTGTAGGCGCAATAGAGATTTATTACCAGCAACAACTATAAAGTCGAAAATTATACCAATTATTATGTAATTCTATTTGGTTGTAGGCAGTTACACTAATTTTGTTTTTTCAAAAAACACTAGTAAAATTAAGCATATATACTGTATAATTTTAGTCAAATCTTCAAAGGAATTTGTCAATTTAAATAACTGATTCTGAACGTTCATAAAGAAATAAATCAGTTTATTAAGGTTTTAATAATACTTATCTCAGCTTCGACATTCATTCCGTTATTTGCTGCTGTAATTGTGTAATCTGAAAACAGCTAAAGCTAATAATGAAATTGAGGTCTGATGACTCCTACGATTATGCGTCAGCTATGGTCTGTGGTTGAAACCGCGCAAACCAAGACCCTATTACAGCTAGACGATGCTAGCTTGGTGCAATGGTTAGTCAAACAAACCAACACCCAAGCATTGTTAGAACCGAAAGAAACAGATTTTCTCTGTGATTACATACAATCTCGTTTGTCTTTGATTCGCGATTTAGCTTATGAACGACAGTGTTAAGACAAGAGCGATCGCAATATCTTAGTCCTCAGTGTCAGGGCAGTAAAATTGGGCTATTGGCTATTGATGTTGTTGGGGTAAATAACCTTCTACCAAGCAATCAGAACCAACTACACGCCAGCGAACATTTTCTAAAGTTAAAGCTTCCGTCATCGTGGTAAAACCCAAATCGCCTACAGGCGTGGGAGCATGACTACCACCAATGATTTTGGGAGCGATAAAGGCAAGAATTTTTTGCACCGCTCTTTGTGCGATCGCACTTGCAGCTAAAGTACCACCACATTCCCACAGAACGCTACAAAAACCCCGCTCATACAAGTGCCCCATGACATTATCTGGTGTGAGTGACGTGAACTCCACCACTTCTACACCCTTTTGCCGTAACATTTCTTGAATATTCGGATTAGCGCCTACCTCCGTTAACACTAAAGTAGGAGCTTCCTCTGTTTCCCACAGGTGAGCATTTTCTGGCAAGTCGAGATGGCGACTCATCACCACCCGCAAGGGATTATGGGCCCCTACCTGATGGCTAGTTAAGTAAGGATTGTCTTGCCGCACAGTATTACCGCCCACAATAACAGCATCACAAGCAGCCCGTAGTTGATGAACTTCACCGCGGGCTGCTTGATTTGTTACCCAAGCACTATGACCGGAAGTAGTAGCAATTTTGCCATCCAAAGTCATGGCATACTTCAAAATACCTAAAGGGCGTTTGTAGAGAATGCGATGTACAAAAGCTTCATTGAGTTGCTGACAAGCTGCTTCTTCCACGCCTACTAAAACTTCTATACCTGCAGCACGTAACCGCGCAATCCCGCCGCCTGCTACTAGTGGGTTTGGATCTACCATCCCCACCACCACCTTTGACACTCCCGCATTAATCAAACCTTCCGAACAAGGCGGAGTGCGCCCGTAATGGTTGCAAGGTTCCAAACTCACATAAACAGTAGCACCGCGAGCGCTTTCTCCTGCTGCTCTGAGCGCAAAAACTTCAGCATGAGGTTCACCAGCACGGGGATGAAACCCTTCCCCCACAATTTCCCCATCCTTAACAACCACTGCACCCACCAAAGGATTTGGGGAAGTGCGTCCCAAAGCACGACGGGCGAGTTCCAAACACCGCCGCATCATCAGGGAATCAAAATCACTTCCTACCCTGTTCCCAGCCGAATCAACTGGAAGCGTATTTTCTGGAGTGTAGTTAGGAGATGCATCTGCTTGAGCGACCACAGGAGAATTATCCATAATTTTGGGGAACACTCTCAATATTTTCCACGCTAGCTGCTCTTTTGCGCGAGATTTTCACAGTAATATTCAGCTTTTACTTTTGGTGATCTTAACTTACAGGGTTGGGCATGGGGCATTGGGCATTGGGCATTGGGCATTGGTAATGGGTAATTGGTAATTGGTAATTGGTAATGGGTAATGGGTAATTGGGTGTTTGGTGTTTGTTATTTCCCCTTATCTTCCTCATCTCCCTTATCTTCCTCATCTCCCTTATCTTCCTCATCTTCCTCATCTCTCATTTCCCCAAACTCTGGGAATCGAGCAAATGTGGCGGTAGCTTATTTACAATCGAATCATCCCTATACTTAAGCTGCTATTCGCCTGAATATGGAATTAAATTTACGTTTTCCGGAAATTAATCAAGTTATTGTCAGGCTTGATGACCAAGAAACTAACACGCTAAATTTTATATCTCCCTTAACAGCCGAAGACTTGGAAGATATTCGCTGGTATTTTGAAGTCTATGCTAAAAGTTACACGGCTGATGTGGATGATGAACGGGCGAAGCGGATTGAAGATAACTTTCAACAATGGGGTGCAGGCTTATTTGAGGCTGTTTTTCAGAATCGCGCCGCCCAGAGGATATTTAATGATTTTCAAGATGCAGATGAACCAGGACGCTTATTAACTATTAGCGCCAGTCATCCGGCAATTTTATCTCTACCTTGGGAGTTGTTACGCGACCCAGCATCAGATATCTATTTATTTAATGAAAATCCCCGGATTTCTGTGCGTCGTCGCTTGGCGGGGGCGGGTGGTGGACGCAAACCGTTTAAAGTTCAGCCAAAAGAGAGTTTGCGGTTGCTATTTGTAGTCAGTCGTCCCAGTGATGCGGGGTTTATTGACCCTCGTGGAGAAGCCAAAGCGGTGTTAGATGCTGTGGCTCAAGAAGCAGCAGGAAAAATTGAGGTAGAATTTTTGCGTCCCGCGACTTTGGATAATTTAGTCGCCCGCTTAGAAGACTCACGCCTACCAGCGATTGATATTGTCCACTTTGATGGGCATGGCGTATATGACCCTGATGGCAGATTCCATAAGCTGGCGAAATCTAGTGACCCAGAAGGAGCGACCAAAGGGGAAAATGGCAATGGCAGCAATATGGGTTATCTGTTATTTGAGAATACAGAAGGCAAGATGGCCCTGATTAGCGCCGAAACCTTGGGAGAAATGCTGCACCGTCAAAAAGTCGGGTTAATTGTTCTCTCTGCTTGTCAGTCAGCAACAGTGGCGGGTGAGGATGCTATGGGTTGTGTCGCCGCCAGATTAACCCATGCAGGGATTCCCGCAGTATTGGCGATGACCTATTCAGTATTAGTAGTCACAGCCCATCAATTGTTTGCCAAATTTTATCAACGCTTAGTGCGGGCTGAAGGTATCGGCGCAGCCTTAGATAATGGACGACGGGACTTGTACCTCAACAAAGAACGCGGCGAAAGGCGAAGAGGAGACAAGCAAATAATTTTCAAATTACAAGACTGGTTTCTCCCAGCCTTATACCAAGCCGCCGGAGATACCCCTTTATTAACCCCCTCATCCGCCTCATCTTCCTCATCTTCCTCATCTCCCTCATCCCCCCCACCTACTACCAACCTCCCCGAACTCCAAGAAGCTGGTTTCTTCGGTCGCAGTCGGGAATTATGGGAAATAGAACGCTGGTTTATTCAAGGAACGCGGCGTATTACCATATCCGGCTTTGGTGGACAGGGAAAAACCTATTTAGCAGCCGAGGCGGGGCGGTGGTTGTCCCGCACGGGGATGTTTGAGAAAGTATGTTTTGTGAATTATGCCGCGTTTCAGGGTGTGGATGCTGTAGGCTTGGCGGTCAGTACCTTAGCGACGGTATTGGGACAGAATTTAATTGATGTGTCAGCCGCGACTGCTGCTTTGGGGCAAACACCGACGTTATTAATTTTAGATAACTTGGAAAGCTTACAGCCAGAAGCATTGCAAGAATTGTTAACCGTGGCGAAACAATGGTCTGAGGTAGGGCAATGTCGCCTATTACTCACCAGCCGCACACCGAATTTTTATCATTCAGATTATGCCATTGAAGGCAGTTTAAAACATCGCTCATTACCATTGTCGGGCTTAGAGTGGGAAGATGCTTTGGCTTATATCCAGAGTTTGTGGAAGCTACCGCCATCACCTGTATATAAACTGCCAGAACGAAATGAGTTGAGGCGATTATTTCGGTTAGTAGATTTTCATCCGCTTTCCCTCGGCTTATTGGCACGACAGTTGAAAATGCGCCCTGTGGCAGAGTTGGGGGAACGGTTGGCAGCGTTAATTGAGGAAACACCCGATAATCCCTTGTTAGCATCCTTGAATTTGTCTTTGGAACGGTTGGATGATAAGGCGCGGGAGTTGTTGCCGAAGTTAGGCGTGTTTCAGGGAGGGGCGATGGAAAATTTATTGTTAGCAATTACCGAGATTTCTGAGTCACAATGGCAACAGCTACGCCCAGCACTGGAAAATACAGGCTTGATACAACCAGAAAATCTGCCTGGTTTTAGTGTTCCTTTCCTGAAATTTCATCCCACCTTAGCCCCTGTTTTGTGGTCGCGCTTGTCACCGGAAGTACAAAGCGAACTCCTCGCCCGTTATCGCCTATGGCATTATGAATCATCTAAATATTTGTATTTTGAAGATCGCAACGATCCTTATTTTACCCGTATTATTGCCCAGAGAGAACTGCCGAATTTGCTGTATGCAGTCAACGGCTCGTTGGATACGGGGGAAAAATGGGTGGTGGAGTTTGTTCGTAATGTAAACCATATTCTCCAGGTATTCGGACTCAACAGAGATAGCGTTGCACTCACCCAACGAGTTGAACAGGTGCAGGTGGAAGTAGGTTCCCAGACATGGTATCTTGCCAGGACTAATGTAGGTCAGCAATTATATAACGCCGGACGCTATCAAGAAGCGGCACAGGTGTTTCGTGAGATACTCACGGGCTTAGGTGAGGAACCGAGTTATGAAGGCTGTCTGACTTTAAATCATCTAGGAAATTGCTTGCGGTTTCAAGGACAAACAGCACAGGCAGCAGAGTTTTACCATCAGGGGTTGGCAATGGCAACGCATTTGGAACAGTCTAACGATGTAAAGAGTCAGATGGGAAATTTGCAGGCTGATCTGGGTGTTGCGCTGATGTATATGGGGCATTACGATCAAGCACGAGAAGCCTATGAGGCTTCATTAGCTATTAAAGAGGAAATTGACGACTTTAGAGGTATTGCAGTAGCAAATGGGGAACTCGGCACCTTATTTCTGCGCCAAGGTAACCTCCGAGAAGCAGAACAATGCTTCATTAAATCACTGACTACTTTCCAGCGACTGAATGAACCAGCAGTGGAAGCTATGTATTGGCATCAACTGGGTAGGGTGTATGGACAAGCTAAGGAGTGGGATGCTGCCGAACATGCCTACCGAGAAGCGGCAAGAATTAATGAATCTCAAGGGAATCTAAAAGGTGCTGTAACGACTTGGAATGAATTAGCTTTAATAAATGCAGACACTGGTAAACAGGAAGATGCAGAGGCTTGGTTTCGCAAGGCGATCGCAGGTGCAAAAACTGCGGGAGATAGGTTACAAACATCAAGGTCACTCAACAACCTCGCTGACCTCCTGCAAAACCAACCCTGCCGCCTCCCAGAAGCGCGGCAATTAGCAGAAGAAGCATTGGCTATCGAGGAAACATTAGACCCTGCTGCGGCTGAGATTTGGAAAATTTACCATATTTTGGCAGATATTACTGAAAAACTAGGCGAAACCACCCAAGCTAAAGACTATCGTCGCCTGTCGCGGCAGGCAAAGGCAGCATTTGCGGGGACGCGCTATGAGTTACAACGGTTTGGGTGGTTTATTGCTACGGTAGTTACGACGGTAAATGATGCACAAGTGAAGCAACAGCTAGAACCTGTGCTGGAAGAATTGATCAAAGCTGGTTTGGTTAATCTCGTAGCTGCCATTCACCTGATATTAGACGGTGAGAGAGATGAAGATTTGCTGTGTGAGCCTTTGGATTTTTATGATGCTCCAATTATCAATGCTATCCTGCGGGGTATTGCCGATCGCAACACACTCAACGAGTTGTTAGACGAGCAGGGTTAAATAACTAGTCAGATAAATTAATTACACAACGTAGCAGAGCGGAAGGAAGGCGATCGCAAGGGCTGGGATTGCTTCGCTTCGCTCGCAATGACTGTAAAGATTTTTACCCATTTACTGAATTTGTAGTTAAAGGCGATCGCGCAGTGCATAATTTGAGTTCAGAAGGCGAAAGTTGAAGCTCAAAGCTCGAACATTGGACTTCAAAACGAGAATGTTCCAGTTCCAAACAAGAACGTTGCACCTCAGAACGAGAATCTTCGAGTTCAGAAGGCGAAACTTGAAGCAAAAAGCTCGAACATTGGACTTCAAAACAAGTACGTTGAAGCAAAAAGCATGAACGTTGCACCTCAAAACGAGAATGTTCTAGTTCCAAACAAGAACTTTGCACTTCCAAGCCTGAATGTTGCTGAAAAATCAAAAGGACACAACATTGTTGTGCCCCCAGCTTGGTATATTTACTTGCAAAATGGTGTTTTCCTTAATCTCGACCACACCTAAACACTAGTTGACGCAGCAAATTTAAGATTGCTCGAACAATTTCATTTCTTGCCACCAACGATTCAGGGGATAGTAAACTACTGGAGCCCAAAGACTGCTGAGGATAGCAGAAGCTAAGGCAACACGCTGATAATAAGTCCAGATGTATTCGGTTTTGCGATCGCCCATTAAACTCAACTCCACTCCAAAAATTGCCTCAGCGACAACTGCCATCACAAAGACAATCAAGGCAATAGAAATAAAGTCTTCTTCAATAAAACGCTGCTTCTGAAGCAAACCAGTCAACATCCCCACTATTCCTAGCGATAAGGCATGAGTGGGGTTAGGCGATGTCATCCCATCCTGAAGTAAGCCCAAAACTATACCAGCAAAAGCCCCAGACCAAACTGTGCGTTTTACACTCCAAGCCACCACCCAAATTAACAACCAGTTCGGCCCAATCCCCAATAATTCCATCCCTGGTAAGCGGGCTGGTAACAATAGCAAACATAACAACACAGATCCCGCTGTCACCGCCCAATCGACAAACTGACGTGTGCGAGGATTCCAACGTGCGATCGGCGGGATTTTAAATTTGGCTCTCCGCGCTGACGGTTTTGACTTATTTGGACGGCGACCAGTAAATGCAGGCATCTTCATGTTGGTGCAACAGTTATGGGGAGGGTAAGAATTAATTACTAATTCGTAATTTCTAGTTCGTCATGAGGATTTACGCAACAAAATTATAGAGTTTGCGTTTTTGACATCTTGGCAGTTTTCGACATCAGTGCTGCCTGGGTAGTATTTAACCCACTAGCTGCCAGTTTAGAAATCATCCTTTGAAACTATATTTAATTACGAATTACGAATTACGAATTACAAATTACAAACTGATTAATTAGATTTTGGCGGTTCTGGGTTGGTCGTTGGAGGATTTTCTGTTGCGGGGATGGGGTTTTCGGGTTTTGGATATACAGATACCCAATCGAGCGATCGTATTGGTGGGAAAAGTTCAACTTTTGCGACTGAAGCTGGAAGTTTCTTTAAATCTAAAGATTTAATTCTGCCGACTGCGACACCAGCAGGAAACTTTTGACTATAAGTGGAAGTAGAAACATAATCGCCTACTTTCACATTCGGAACTTTTTCATAAAATTCCAGCACTGCTTCCGCCGAAGAATCTCCGCGCAAAACCCCTTTGGCTGAGGTGCGACCGATTGTGACACCAACTTGGCTTTTCAGGTCACTAATTAATAAAACCCGGCTAGTATTGGGGGTGACGCTTTCTACCAAACCGACCAATCCGCCTTCTGCCCTCACAATGTAACCTTCTTGAATTCCAGCATTTGAGCCGCGATCCAAGGTGATTTGTTGCCACCAATGGTCAGCGCTACGTCCAACTACCCGCGCTGTCATTGGGCGAGAAGTAGCTGGCTCCTTCTCTACGTAGCCTAATAAATTTTGTAACTTTTTGTTTTGGCTTTCTAAATCAGCAATACGTGTTTGTAACTCCAATGTCCGCGCATCTTTCAGGCGTTCTTCTGCAGTAGGCCCCGTCTGCAACATTTGCAAAGGACGAGTAATCGTTTGATACATCTCCAGTAATAGCGCTCCTTGGGTTTGGCGTAAAATCCAAGCGCTACTTAACACGAGAGCGATTAATCCAATTTGTAGACCTTTGCGTTCCCACCAACGACGTAAGATAACCATCTATCCATACCCGATTTTTATATCTTTGAATATTGTGAAGAATTTTGGGTTCTATTTATAGGAAACCCAATATCAGATAATGAATTCTACGTATTTAGAACTCAATATCTGATATTTTTTATTACATATTGCGAGAACGACCGCTGAATACCCGTTCCAGCTGCTTGAAGTTTTCCAACACACGACCCGTTCCCAAAACCACACAACATAAAGGATCGGCAGCAATATGTGTGACGATACCTGTTTCATGGCTAATGAGAGTATCTAATCCTTTCAGTAAAGCACCACCACCAGCGAGCATAATTCCTCGATCAATAATGTCAGCTGCTAGTTCGGGAGGTGTCCGTTCTAATGTTCGCTTCACCGCTTCAATAATTACCGATAGCGGTTCCAACATACTTTCACGAATTTCCGGGCCTTTGATAGTTACAGTTCTAGGCAAACCAGAAAGCAAATGTAAGCCTCGGACTTCCATAATGGCATCATGATCATCATTGGTAGGATAAGCAGAACCAATGCGAATTTTTATGTCTTCCGCAGTACGTTCTCCAATCACCAAATTATGAACTTTCTTCATATATTGCAGGATGGAATCTGTTAGTTCATCACCTGCAATGCGAACTGATTCACTAATAACTGTACCTTGAAGACTAAGTACTGCTACTTCTGTGGTACCGCCACCAATATCAATGATCATGTTGCCAGTTGGTTCAGCAACTGGGAGTCCTGCGCCAATAGCCGCAGCGACTGGTTCATCAATTAAATAAACTTCTCTAGCGCCAGCTTGGGTAGCTGCATCCATCACTGCTCGTCTTTCTACACCCGTCACGCCGCTGGGAATACCAATGACAATCCGGGGTAAAATCAGCGATCTGCCTTCATTAACACGTTGAATAAAGCTTTTCAACATCAGTTCAGCTGTATCGAAGTCAGCGATTACACCATCACGCAAAGGACGGAGCGCAATCACATTTCCTGGTGTACGACCAAGCATTTTTTTAGCTTCTTCACCTACAGCCAGTGCAATCTTTTCGTTTTGATCGATGGCTACTACCGAAGGCTCTTGGAGTACAATACCTTTACCAGATACATAAACGAGGGTATTAGCAGTACCGAGGTCGATACCCATATCCCACGATGAGCGAAAGTTCCTGAAAAGACCCACGCGTCCTACGCCCCCTATTTGCAATACTTGATGATTAAAATGGTTAGGTTAATCGTGCTGGATTCTATTATGTTTTTGATCCTGAGTCCAGTAAAGCAGGCTATTTTTTTCAATAACTTTTGGCAATCTTTACGACAACTCAGTCGTTCTATTTTTTGATCTTCTGTGATTGACTCAGTATATCCGTAAACTTTTCTACAATCTTCTGAGTAATTTGTATCATTTTTAGACGCAACTATATTGCTAATTCTTTAACATATTTTCAACACTTTCACAATTCGCTATGATGGAATTCAGAATCAATAAGTACGTATGTACTGAAAGGTAACGCACATGAGCATCAATGTTGTCACCCTTGTCGGTCGTGTAGGCAGCGACCCAGATATTAAATATTTTGGTGCGACCCGTTGAATGGGAAACCAATCTCTTTTGAGGTTGGAAGCCATTCGCAAGGATAAGTAGGAATGCCTACATAACCTTGACAACTTAGCTTCTGAGAGGGTGAGATTTCTAAGAAATATTAAGAGGAATCAAACTTTTAATAAACTCTTTAGAATTTCAATTCCCTCCTTCTAGATGCAAGGAGATGCAACACCCCCACTAGGGCGACTGACTATCAAACTAGTGAAGCGGGGAGTAACGGAGGTAACTCTGAACCTGACAGAGAATCCCCCCAAGCAGAGATGGGCATGAGTAAGATTTTCTGAATCTACGTTTGAGCCGTCGTCATTTATATCAGCCTACACAGGTTATTGGCTGTGCCAAAAGGCAAGGATTTGGGCTAGGCAATCCGAAATTTGACCTAGAGCATCCCCACACAAACCCGGCGGATAGTAGAACTCTAACCCCATCGCAAAGCAGGAGCTAGGAACGGGATAACCCCTCAATTTCTCTCACAGTGGTCGATTTGTGAGCAGGGAGTCACCCGCATGGAATTGAAGGGAGGGATTGGCTCAGAAGCCAAAGCCTTTGGGAAAGCCAAAGGATATGCAGACAGAGCCACGGTAACTCAGAGATGGATAATTCAGTAGGAGTCAAAAAGTCATGGACACGGCAAACAAGCCGATGTATGAATGGGAGACAATCAACTGGTCAAAAACCCAGCGATTAGTCTTTAAGCTTCAAAAAAGAATCTATCGAGCCTCAGAGCGTGGTGATGTCAAGGCAGTTCGTCGGCTACAGAGGCTGTTGACCAAATCTTGGAACGCCAAAGCGGTAGCAGTCCGCAAAGTAACTCAGGACAATCAAGGCAAAAATACGCCTGGGGTTGATGGAGTCTCAAGACTCAGAAATCACCAGAAAATTCATCTTGCCAACAACCTGAACTTGAGTGACAAATCTCAACCAACAAAACGGGTATGGATTCCCAAGCCTGGGAGTGGTGAGATGCGACCGTTAGGAATACCAACGATGAAAGAAAGAGCGAAGCAAGCCCTATTGAAGCTGGCTCTAGAACCAGAATGGGAAGCAAAATTTGAGCCTAACAGTTACGGTTTTAGACCCGGTAGGTCATGTCATGACGCAATAACTGCAATTTATAACGGTATTGTGCAGAAGCCAAAATATGTTTTAGATGCAGATATTGAGAAGTGCTTTGACCGCATTAACCATAAAAAGCTACTTGATAAACTCAACACAACGCCAACATTTAGAAGACAGATTAGAGCTTGGCTCAAATCTGGAGTTATGGATGGAAAAACGTTATTCCCCACAGAAGAAGGCACGCCGCAGGGGGGAGTAATTTCACCTCTACTTGCCAACATTGCCTTACATGGAATCGAAGAAATGTTGACGAAAAATTTCTCTAGAAGAACAGGAAAAACTAGCAGAAAACGAAAACCTAGTTTCGTCAGATATGCAGATGATTTTGTTCTTATGGATGAGAGTTTGGAAGTAGTTCTAGAAGCAAAACAGTTAATAGAAACATGGTTAAGTGAAATGGGGTTAGTTCTCAAAGAATCTAAGACGCGAATCACTCATACATTCATGAAATATGAAGAAAAGGTAGGATTCGACTTCTTGGGATTTCATATCCGACAGTATCCATGTAGTGATAAACAAAGTGGGTCAGTTGGCGGAACTGAAAGAAAACGAGGATACAAAACGTTCATCAGACCCAGTAAAGAAGCCATCAAACGACACCTGAACAAAATTGATGACCTACTGGAAAGAAATGGCAAATCTAGCCAAGAACAAGTAATTAATGCGCTTAACCCAGTTATTAGAGGGTGGGCAGCATATTACTCAACTGTTGCTAGCAGTCATACTTTTAACAATATGGATAGTATTTTGTACCAGAAATTGTTTGCCTGGGCTAAGAAAAGAAAAAATCGGGGACAAAACAATACTGAGCTAGTCTCCAATTACTGGGGGGTCAACAGAGGATTAGGCTGGAAATTCATGACTCCAGATAATGAGTATGTCCTAGAAAGATACCGGGACACTCACATCAAAAGGCACGTCAAAATCAAAGGGGAAAGAAGCCCCTATGATGGCGACCTAACTTACTGGAGTAATCGTCTGGCTCAACATCCTATGCTACGTCATGTAGTAGCCAAACTCTTGATTAAACAGGAGAAAAAATGTAGCGAATGTCATCTCATGTTTACCAGTGAAGACATTATGGAAGTTCATCACATCGATCAAAATCGCGGAAATAACAAACTCAGCAATCTTACACTGGTGCATCGACATTGCCATGACATCATACACGCAAGAGGTACACACGCAAGCTGAGTTATTGAGGAGCCGTGTGCGGTGAAAGTCGCACGCACGGTTCTGAAACAGAGGTAAGCAGGGCGACTTGCTTATCGACTGTAACAGTCAGGCAGTGTCAAGTGTAGATTGACGTTAGCAGTCAACAGGCGATCGCGAAATCGAGATGAGCCTGATTGGTTCACATTAGAATTATGGGATAAAACAGCAGAGATTGCTGGTAATTATGTGCGGAAAGGTAGCTTAATTGGTATCAAAGGCTCCTTAAAGTTTGACACATGGAGCGATCGCCAAACTGGAGCAAATAGATCTTCGCCAATTATCAGAGTAGACCAACTAGAGTTGTTAGGTTCTAAACGAGACAGTGAAGCAGCAATGACAGATATGTCCTCAGAACATTTCTAAAATGAATCCAAAGTCAAAAGTCCAGGGTCATAGAGTTTGACACTGGACTGTTGACTGTTGACCGTTGACTGTTGACTGTTGACTAATAACTAATTTGCAATGTCACCGATGCTTCTACTTGCTGTTCGCCACCAATTACTGGAGTCGAAGCATCAGCTTGAGCTAGCTTCGCAGACTCAGCACGGTATAAAACAGGTAATGGTGGGGGCGCACTCGCACCGTTAACTTGAATGCTTACTACTTCTTTAGATGTCAAACCCAAGGAACCGAAAACTGCTTGTGCTTGTGCTTGCGCGTCTTGGGTAGCTTCTTTGAGTGCTTGCTTTTGAGCAGCTGCGATCGCTTCATCAGTTGCCACAAAACTAATACCATTAATTTGTGTAGCACCAGCTTTTACAGCTTCGTCCAATAAGGGGCCAGCTTTTTCTGTTGCAATCCGAAAACTAACGGTATTGCTAGCAGCATACCCAGTAATTCGCTGCACGTTATTGGTATAACTATAAACTGGATTCAAACGAATACCTGTGGTTTGTAACTTCTCCACATTCCGGCTCTTGAGTAGCGCCACTACTGCTGCTGAACGCTGGGCTGCTTCTTGCTGTACTTCCTGGGCTGTTTTACCCTGAATTTCTACCCCTAAGTTAACTAAAGATAGGGTAGTAGGAATTGATTCCATACCACGACCACTCACAGTCAGAGTACGCCACAATTTTTCTTTTTCTTGAGCTAACCCTGGTTGTATAAAAGTTACACAGACAAGCAGAGCTAAAGGTAGGGTTTTACAAAAATTGCCAACGTTAAACCGTGAACCGGATAAAGCGGCTCTCAACATAAAATTTGCACTCCTCAAAAAAATTATCTCGGATGTTTGTCATAGAGCATATCTAACAATCAACATTTAACGGTTAACTGTGCATAGTCAACCGCCACCACTAAGTTTTCACAATTCTTATGGGATTGAATAGATACGATTTGTATGTTTATACTTTGACACTGTTACAGTCAAAAACGGAAATGGTTTCATTTTTTGAAACTAAAAAAATTACAACTGACCAATAATTCATTGATGGTACAAGCCGCCGTTTTGCTGTGGAATCAATATAAAATCTTCAAGCTCCCGTTTCGCTACGGGGTCAATCTAAAATTGTTTGACTGTGGAGATTTTGATGGCGTATTGGCTGCTGAAAACTGAACCCGATAGTTATTCCTACTCTGATTTAGCAATAGAAGGCAGTACAGTTTGGGATGGAGTCAACAATCCTCTAGCTTTAAAACATCTGCGAACAATGGTGATTGGTGACTTGGCTTTGATTTACCATACAGGGAAAGAACGGCAGGTTGTAGGTATAGCAGAGATAGTCAGTCAACCTTACGCCGATCCAGCATTAAATGATGCCAAACGTACAGTTGTAGATGTACGGGCAATACAGAAAGTCAAACAGCCAGTTACCTTAGCTCAAATCAAGCAAGATAGTTTTTTTAAAGACTTTGACTTACTAAGACTTTCTAGATTATCTGTCGTCCCAGTTTCAGAATCCTATTGGCAACGCTTAATGCAGTTAGCAAACAACAAATGAGTGCTCAGAAGCCAGTGCGTTGAGGACGACAGTTGCGTGGGCGGGTTTCCCGACTGGAGCAAACTGTCCGTTGAGGTTCTCTCCGTTGTAGTAACTGGCGTTGCTGAGTAAAAATGCCAGTGAGACTTTTATACATGACGGTGAAATTTTTTTAATTAGGGCTGCCTAAAAAGTCCCTAATCTGGCGAGATAGCAGCAGGCTTCTCGTGGAAACAGGTAAAAATAAAGAGAAAGATTTTCGCAGAACCAATGCAGTTTTTAAATGCAATCAGCTCCTCTGTTCCCCTGTTGGCCAGCGCCACAGAAACAGTAGACAGTTCAATGGTAATGGCAGCAGTGCTGCTAAGTTTAGTGGTAATTTACTTCGCCAGCAAAGTTGGCGGAGAGTTATCTAACAGGGTTGGTTTACCCCCAGTTTTAGGCGAACTGGTAGGCGGTGTTGTCGTCGGTATCTCTGTGTTGCACCTTTTAGTATTTCCTGAAGGTGGCACAGATAGTTCTAGTTCTTTAATTATTGCCTTCCTACAATCTACTGCTGGGTTAACTCCACAAGCTGCTGATGGTGTGTTTGCAGCGCAGTCAGAAGTGATTTCTGTGTTAGCAGAATTGGGTGTAATCGTTCTGCTATTTGAAATTGGTTTGGAGTCGAACTTAAAAGACTTAATGGCGGTTGGTATCCAAGCCACAATTGTTGCAGTCGTCGGAGTAGTAGCACCTTTTGCTGCAGGTACTGTGGGGTTGATGACTTTGTTTGGTATCGATGCTGTTCCAGCGATTTTTGCTGGCGCAGCCTTGACTGCTACAAGTATTGGGATTACGTCCAAGGTACTTTCAGAAATTGGACGACTCAATTCTAAAGAAGGGCAGATTATTCTAGGTGCGGCTGTAATTGATGACGTACTAGGAATTATTGTCTTGGCAGTGGTTGCTAGCTTGGCTAAAGATGGTGAAGTAGATGTCACTAAAGTTATTTTTCTCATTATCAGTGCAACTACTTTCCTGCTAGGCGCAATTTTGCTAGGCAATTTTTTCAACAAGTCTTTTGTATCCATCGTCAACCGTCTCAAAACCCGGGGTGAATTGGTAATTCCAGCATTCATCTTTGCCTTTGTGATGGCATATCTCGCTGCTGTAATCCAATTAGAAGCAATTTTGGGAGCTTTTGCGGCTGGTTTAGTCTTGGAAGAGACGGATAAGCGTAAAGAATTGCAAAAGCAAGTCATTCCCATTGCCGATATGTTAGTGCCAATTTTCTTTGTCACTGTCGGTGCAAAAACTGATTTGGGTGTATTAAACCCTGCTATTCCCACTAATCGGGAAGGTTTAATCATGGCTAGTTTCCTGATTATCGTAGCCATTATTGGAAAAGTAATTACAGGCTTAACGGTATTTGGTCAGCCAGAAATCAACCGTTTAGCCATTGGTGTGGGGATGATTCCCAGAGGTGAAGTAGGATTGGTATTTGCTGGTGTTGGTGCTGCTAGTGGGGCACTCTCCAAACCACTGGGAGCAGCAATTATCATGATGGTAATTTTGACAACCTTTTTGGCACCACCTCTGTTACGGTTTGTCTTTCCAGATCCAGCTAGCGAAACAACAGATACAGAGACATTGGTATTAGATGGTGCTGGTGCTACATCCTTAACAATCGAAGAACCTCAGTTGATGACCGCACAATCGCCAGATGTAGCTAATTTAGAATCGGCTCCGGATTCTTCAGAGACTTAATTGGATTCTTAAGTAGAAACACCCTGTTGATTATCTACTGAGGTAGATTAAGACTGAGTTCTGAATCATTACAATTCAGAACTCAGTCAGCTTAAATGCGATCGCTCTCGGTGTTGGCTACGTAGCATTCCGTGATCATAGTTCTCAATGTACTTGAGTATTTTCCTATGGTCACGGGAAACTTATAGCTTTGAGTGTCCGTCCCCTAAGATTGTTAATTTGGTTTTTTCTCATTCAGACCAGTATTTGTCCTTTGATCGGTTGCTAGCTTTTCCCTGTTTTACTATCTTTACTTTGGTTATTTTTTCAGCAGTGAGGAAGTAAGTAGTAGTCATGAACGGCATACACCAAGTATGAGCAAGGGAATAGAGACTAGTATTTTTTACTTAGACTCTGTACTCACAACTTTTGCTAGCGATCGCATAACTTGAACTCAATTACCTGACTAATTCAAGTTTTACTGACTGGGATTTACTGCTTAAAGTCAATTCTGGTGATTTTTTGTGGTTGTGGTCTGGTGCGATCGCTAGCAAAATCAAAGCTTGTGGCAAATTTGATGCTCTTAAGTTGATGTCTTAATAGCAATGTTCAAGCTCAAATAGGCATAAAAATTCATTTTAGGTGATGCAAGTGTGACAATTTACCAATATGTTGAAATATTAACTACTCCCATGAATGTAAATCAGCAGAAATGACTTTGAATCTAAATTGGTTAATACCTGGTACGTTAGGAACTGTTTTGTTGCTAGCATCACCAACATTGGCAGCGAGGCTAGATTCTTGGCGTTTTGATGCCAATCAAAACCAGCTAGAAATCAATACGATGGGTGCTGTGCAACCGAAGGCACAATTACTTTTCAACCCTACTCGTCTAGTAATTGATCTACCACAAACTGTATTTGGCCGTCCCCAAGTCACGCAAAATTTTGGCGGAGCAGTTCGCTCAATTCGTGTGGGACAGTTTGACCAAGAAACAACCCGCATCGTAGTCGAAATCAACCCAGGCTATACCATAGACCCCAAGCGGGTACAATTTACCCCGATTAATGACAGCCGTTGGCTGGTAAAATTACCCGATCCAGAAGTGGTGAAAATACCATCTGGCGATCGCAATGTTTACAATCCAGCTGCAACAGATGCTGCACCTCAACCTGAGTTACCCCCGTTGATAAACGCCACAGCAGGAGTGACTCAAATTCAGAGATTACGAGTCACGGGTGATGGATTTTTTATCTTGACTAGTGGTGGTAACCCGAAGATAGAAGTGAATCGGACTGAGGACAAAAAGTTAATTAATATCGATATCTCTGGCGCTGCTTTATCACCAAGGTTTGACCAACAGGATATCTTAATTAACCGCTATGGCGTGAATCGGATTCAATTCAAGCAATTACAAAATCAACCGCCTGTAGTGCGGATGACAATGCGGGTAGAGAGTAATAGCCCTGATTGGCGGGCTATGAGTAGCAGGGTTGGTGAGTTAGTTGTTTTGCCCAATAATAGTGGCGTGGCATCCAGCGAAGATAATAATCGACCGCCTGTAACATCTTCTAGCAACTCCCCAGCCAATATTCAATCTGTAGAATTAGCGGGGAACGGCACACAATTGCTGATTCGTGCTGACCAAGCTGTATCTGCAACAGGTGGTTGGGATAGATCTTCTGGTTTGTTCCGCATTACAATTCCCAATGCTAAGGTATCTCCCAGGGTTCAAGGGCCAGCTTTAGATGCTACTAGTCCAATTTTGCGGGTAAGACTCCAACCCCAAGAACCAAATACAGTGGTTGTCTTAGTTCAGCCAGCATCCGGAGTGCAAATTGGCGAACTTAACCAAGTTGGTAGTCAGCTAATAGCGCTACAATTACAACGCTTTTCCCAAGTTAGACCACCTCTCGATTTACCACCGCGATCGCCTTCAGATCTACCAGATAACAATCTTCCCCTACCTGGTTCAGGTTCCACAATTCCCAATGGGCGAATGGTAGTGCTAATTGACCCCGGACATGGCGGTAAAGACCCAGGAGCCATTGGGATTGGTGGAGTGCGTGAGAAGGATATCATCCTCCCCATTGGCATAAGAGTGGCACAGATATTGCAGCAAAATGGCGTGCAAGTAATTATGAGCCGTAATTCTGACTATTTTGTCAGCTTGGAAGGGCGAGTTGTGATGGCAGCCAGAGCAAGAGCTGATGTCTTTGTCAGTATTCATGCTAATTCAGCAGGTGCAGGTCGTCCTGATGTGAATGGATTAGAAACGTATTATTACGACAGTGGTCTCAGTTTGGCTCGCATTGTTCATAGCAACATTCTCCAAAGTTTAAATATCAGAGACCGCGGAGTGCGACGAGCTAGATTTTATGTCCTCAGAAAAAGTTCTATGCCTTCTATTTTGGTAGAAACTGGCTATTTAACTGGTCAAGTGGATGTTGCCAACCTCCAAAGCTCAAATTATCAAAATCAAATGGCGGAAGCGATCGCTCGCGGTATCCTCCAGTATCTTAAACAAAGATAATCAAGCAGCAAAAGTTGAGTAATTTCACTAGCAGCGGGTTCTCAAAATAGATACTTACGTAATTTTAATACCAACTTAAGGATTAAAATATTTATTGCTGAATAACTACTACAAGAAATATCGATGAAACTCTTTCTTCCCAGTCAACGCTCAACAATCAACAGTCAACATTTAGGACTATTTTCCAGATAATCATGCTGAAAAATTTATCAAAGCTAACTCACTTATAAAGTCAATTAATCTCATCTGTACAGTTCGACACACCCATCTATAAAATATTTTTCTAAATATTAAAGAGTGGCTGTCACTAGCCTTGGTACACAAACTAAACGTAGTTAGAGTTTTACACTAGGTGCATTAATTACTAGTAAACAAACAGTTAACTGCAGGATAAAGGGTAAAGAGGGAAGTATGAAGCTCATACCTGAAGATAAATCTGCTAGACGACAACAAGCTACCTGGTTTTTACGGGAGTTGACCTCAAAATACCTCTTTATTGTGCGACCTAATTAAATTTACTTACTTTGGAGAAAATTCTGTTTTTTACTTCTTGAGACTTTATCCTGATTCTTCAGAAACACTTTACGAACATACTTCAATGGTCAGTTTAATTCTAATTATCTTTTTTTGGTGTACCTTAATGCTTTGGAGATGGAATTTGGCAGCATTCACAACATGGCAAAGTTGCAAAAATATGCTAAAATTCCACGCCATTAAGTATGTTGTTAATGCCAGCGCCAAAAGTTTTTGCTGCATTAAAGCTAATGTTTGGGCGGTGACGGTGTGAGGATTTATCAATATTTTGAAAGCTTAACGGCTCCCATGAATGCGAATCAGGAGAAAGGACTGTGAAATTACACTGGTTACTACCCGGTACTTTTGGAACCATCTTCATACTGTCGTCGCCGGCATTTGCAGCGAGACTAGAATCTTGGCGTTTTGATGCCAATCAAAATCAGTTAGAAATCAACACCGCCGGTGGCGTACAACCAAAGGCGCAACTCATTTTCAACCCTACTCGTTTGGTAATTGATTTACCACAAACTGTATTTGGTCGTCCTCAGGTAACCCAACCAGTAGGCGGCGGAATTCGTTCAGTGCGTGTGGGACAGTTCGACCCAGAAACAACTCGTATTGTGGTCGAACTGAACCCAGGGTACACCATAGACCCGCAACAAATAAAATTTACAGGTATCACTGCCAGTCGGTGGTCAGTAAAGTTACCGAATCCCAAAATGGAGCAGGTGTCTGCGTCTAATAATCTTCCAGAGCAACAAACACCAGTTCCTCGAACTATCACTCCTGCTAAACCACCAGCCACCTCATTACCGCCGAGAAATATTTACAACGTAGTCAGAACCGCCCCGGTTACTCCCATCGATAATCGCACTGCGGTTAACTCTAATTCAGGCGCAACTCAAATTCAAAAATTACAACCCACAGGTGATGGATTTTTTATCCGTACCAGTGGCGGTAACCCCAAAATTCAGGTCAACCGCACTGAAGACAGAAAGACAATTAATATTGATATTGCTGGGGCTGCTTTGGCACCCACATTTGAGCAGCAGGATGTCTCAATTAACCGCTATGGCGTGAATCGCATTCAATTTAGCCAATTACAATCTCAACCGCCTGTCGTGCGGATGACAATGCGGGTAGATAGCAATAGTCCCGATTGGCGAGCCAGTAATAGCAGTGTGGGTGGCTTTGTACTTTTACCCAATAGTGGTGGAGTGAGATTACCTGCAGGGAATAACAATGCCAATGTTGTCATCCCCAGTACCAACTCTCCAGCGACAATTCAATCTGTAGAATTAGCTGGGAATGGTACGCAGTTAATAATTCGCGGTGACCAAGCTTTGTCTGCTACAGGTGGTTGGGATAGATCCTCTGGCTTGTTTCGCATTACTATTCCTAATGCTAAGTTAGCTCCTAGGGTGAACGGGCCCGACTTAAACGCCAGTAGCCCGATTCTGCGAGTGAAACTACAACCCCAAGAACCAAATACAGTAGTTGTCTATGTTCAACCAGCAGCAGGCGTACAAATTGGCGAACTTAACCAAATTGGGAATCAGTTAGTAGCATTACAACTACAACGCTCTCGAGCAATTACATCGCCCAGAATACCCCCTGTAGCTTTACCACCCTTACCACCCACCCAAGGGCAATTACCAGACCCCGCAGATAATCCCCGAACTATACCGCAGCCAACACCACGTCCCACAGTTCCTAGAGGCAAATTATTAGTAGTGATTGACCCCGGACATGGTGGTAAGGATTCTGGTGCACCTGGCTTAGGCGGACTGCTAGAAAAAGATGTGGTTTTACCCATTGGCAAACGAGTAGCCTCGATTTTGCAGCAAAATGGCGTACAAGTAGTGTTGACTAGGGATGCTGACTTCTTTGTAGAACTTCAGGGACGGGTAGATATCGCCGAGCGAGTAAATGCGACTTTGTTTGTCAGCATTCATGCTAACTCAGTTGATCGTCGCCCTGATGTGAATGGATTAGAAGTATATTATTACGACAGCGGTTACGGTCTAGCCGAAACTGTCCGCAAGTCGATTCTCCAGAATATCGGCACTATCAAAGACCGAGGTACGCGTAAAGCGCGATTCTACGTCCTCAGAAAGAGTTCTATGCCTTCAATTTTGGTAGAAACTGGCTATATGACTGGTCGAGAAGACAATCCGAGACTAGGTAACCCAGATTACCAAAATCGCATGGCAGAAGCGATCGCTAATGGCATTCTCAAGTACTTACAAAGAAGGTAAAAATGTAGTAGAACTTACCTAGTTAAAGAGGTGATATCAGACTTCTTTTGCGTACAGGATTTATGAGTCTTAGCAAATTGGCTACTAAATCCTGTATCTTAAATCAAAAAACCTCAACCCATATCTGCCCGTGTATTCATCTTCCATCTTTGAAGGCAATCTTTATAATTTTTCCGAGCAAGAACCACAACGCGCCCCGATAGGTATCTTTGATAGCGGCGTGGGTGGTTTAACGGTATTACGACAAGTTTATCGGCAACTTCCTAACGAATCTGTTATTTATTTTGGCGATACAGCGCGACTGCCCTATGGCATTCGTTCACAAGCAGAAATTCTACAGTATGTGCGCGAAATTTTGACCTGGATGCAACAGCAACAGGTCAAAATGGTAATTATGGCTTGTAACACCAGTTCGGCTTTAGCTTTAGATATTGTCCGCGCAGAATTTAATCTGCCTATTCTTGGCGTGATTCTCCCAGGAGCTAGAGCCGCGGTGCAACAAGGCAAGCGGATTGGTGTGATTGCTACCCCCGCCACGGCTAAAAGTAATGCTTATAAGCAAGCGATACTAGAGATTGATCCTCATGTCCAAGTCTGGCAAGTTGGTTGCCCAGAATTTGTGCCTCTAATTGAGCAAAACCGGATTCATGACCCCTACACCACTGAAGTGGCTCGCTCATATTTAGAACCCTTAATCAAGCAGGAAATCGATACTTTAGTTTACGGCTGTACCCATTATCCTCACCTTGCCCCTGTCCTGCGATCGCTTCTTCCTGCTCATGTGAAGCTAGTTGATCCAGCAGTTAATGTTGTCGCCGCTTGTATCCAAGATTTAGACTTATTAGGTTTAAGGAATACCCATCCCCCACTACCCACACGCTTTGCGGTTAGCGGCTGTGCCCAACAGTTTGCCCAATCAGGATTACAGTGGTTAGGCTATACTCCATTAGTTGAGGAAGTTAGCTTCAGTGAAGCTAAAGCTTCTCACTTATAACAAAAATTTGTTTGTAGTAGTGTTTACGAATCAAGAGTCCACAGTCCAAAACAATTTTTTGTGGAGTGCAGACGCGATTAATCGCGTCTCTCCAAACCTTGACTACTGACTATTAACAACTTCAGTCACCTTTGGTGCTACTGATAGCTCTTGTGTATGTTTCTTCTGCCCTGCCAAAGTTACATTTGTAGCATCACTGTTTTTTCCTGTTCGCTTTGCTAGTGCTAAGAGTAGGTAAACGGTGAACAAATATCCAGCAGCTAAAATAAAAATCATCATAGGCATATTTCCGTAAATCATTGTTCTACCAGCACCTTTCTCAAACGAATATGCACTTTCAACACATAAGTAAAACTTCTACCACCCAAGAGGATTCTTGATGGCTGTAGTTTGCTATGCTAGACTACTCCGTAGGGATAAATTCTCTACGGAAAACGGATTTAGTATTTAACTTAATTTTTCACGGACTATACATTCCAGAGCAGTTAAATTGCCAAACGGCAATCCCTAACTACTCTCTTCAGCAGTCTACCTAGTCCGTGTTATTGCTGCTCACACCGCTTTTACAGGAGTTACGCCAAAGCTCAATGTCAAGTAAAACCGAGCGGTGCCCTGTAGGGCTGGCGTATAACTCCAAACCAAGAGGCTGCAAGCCGCGGATATTAAATCAGGAATCACTCCCTTGACTCAACCGCGACAATCTATTGACTCACAACTCCTAAAGAGTATAATTACCTAAAGGTAATTTACTTTCGGCGAGTGAATATCTGAAAAATTTAAAATCCCTAGATCTTAGCGTAACACAAGGTTCCCGACTTTTAAGCCAACTTTGTGGCTAAATTTTAAAATTTCTCAAGGGCTTCAACAAGTGAGAACAATTTAGCTTAACAACTCATGATGCGGGTACTTAATTATACTAAATAATTGATAACTGGTACAAATAATTAACTGTAACAAAAGTAACTCAGTAAATAAAATTTAAATAATAAATTTTTTGAATAGAGAAATATAGCTCTGCAAAATAGTTTTTAGGCAGAGATTTTTTAAAGTATTAAAAATAACTACTATTACGAAATAATACGACAGTACTTAAGTAATTCCTATTATTCACCAGTAAAGATATGGTGAACTCATCTGAAGAGGCTAGAAACCTGATAGATTTCAAGTTTGTCTTGAAAAAGTAAGATGCAGATAATTATAAACCTTTGCTGTAGCTGAAGATACATTTTCCTCAATAATTCAGCCGAACTTCAAAAGCTTGAGTCACTCATGAGTAATCCCTGATTTACCAAAGGTTAATGCCAATGCTTCAAATTGTCCGAGGGAAGAGGATTTTAACTGAAGGACTAACACTTTAGTTATGGGAACTAGGAACGAGTATCACCTTAAAAGGGGTTAAAAGACAATAGACTTCGATGTTTCAAAGAAAAATTATGAGAATTTTGCGGTTGCTGATGGCAGTTAATTTTGCCCTGTCCACTATTTTAATCAACATAAAAAAACTAATAAATCAGGAATATCAAGACTTTCGCCTATTACTGAAGAGTTCTGAGTGAGGTATTCCCGGATCAAAAGTTTGCGCTGGCCCTGGGTTATCTTAAAATGAGTATAGGATATGTAAACTTTCGTAACCTAAGCCAGAGTCCGCCCATCCATGACCCCAGCCACCTCCCTGTTTACCCCTGTGGAAGCAGACCTGCGAATACTAGCAGATAATCTCAAACAGCTAGTTGGAAATCGCCACCCCATACTTTATGCAGCCGCCGAACACCTATTTGGTGCTGGGGGAAAGCGCATTAGACCAGCTATAGTTCTGCTGATTGCGCGAGCGACCATGCTAGAACAAGACATTACATCCCGTCACCGACGTTTAGCTGAGATTACAGAAATGATCCACACAGCAAGCTTGGTGCACGATGATGTAGTGGATGAATCTCAAATGCGACGCGGTGTCTCGACTGTTCATAGTTTGTTCGGTAACCGCATAGCCGTATTAGCAGGAGACTTTCTCTTTGCCCAATCCTCCTGGTATTTAGCCAACTTGGACAATTTAGAAGTCGTGAAACTGCTTTCTGAAGTGATTATGGATTTGGCCGCTGGAGAAATCCAGCAGGGACTAAATCGCTTTGATACTAATATCTCGATAGAGACTTACTTAAACAAGAGCTATTACAAAACTGCTTCATTAATTGCCAACAGCTCAAAAGCAGCTGGCTTACTCAGTGATGTATCCCCAGAAACCGCCGAACATTTGTATAACTACGGTCGCCATCTGGGTCTAGCTTTCCAGATTGTGGATGATATTTTCGATTTCACGAGTTCAGTAGAGACTTTGGGTAAACCAGTGGGTTCTGATCTCAAGAGTGGAAATCTCACTGCACCAGTGTTATTCGCTCTAGCGGAAAAACCTTATTTAGAAGTATTGATTGAGAGAGAGTTTGCTCAAGAAGGAGATTTAGAGCAAGCGCTGAGACTGATTCAAGAAAGCCAAGGAATACAGCAGGCGCGAGAATTAGCAGATCACCATGCAAAACTCGCCACTGAACATATTGCTGTTCTACCACCCTCAGAATCGCGTCAAGCCTTAATTAACATGGCTAACTATGTACTGAGTAGGCTGTATTAAGGATTAGGGGCTAGAAACTGGGTAGTATATGAAAATACCCAATGCCCCATTCCCTTCAAGCAATATCAGGTGGTACTTGTCTTGGCGATCGCTTTTTTTGCAGTTGTTGCTGAATCCGGTTTTGTAAATCAGAACGCTGCACCTCAACAGCGTTTGTACTCATGCCAGAAGTTTCAAAAAATACTATACTATCTACGGTTTCTAGTGCCACCAGTTGGAACAAAATGTGAGTTACAGGAATTTCTGTAGCTATTACTTGCTCCTCAACCCCCGCAGATGAGGCCAGTGAGGCATCTTTTAAGGTAGGAAATGCGTAAATAACATGTTTTTCTAATCTTGGGTTTGCCCGATTGCTCAATGTAGTTAAAACCCACTCAGACTCCACACTTTGGAGAATATAATACTGAGAGTGACTTAACTGATGAGCGATCGCCTTTAAAGCAGGGGCAATTGCTGTAACAAGTTGTGGTGTTATACCATCGTGAGGTGCATTATCAATCAACAATTGAATTTGTGCTTCTAAATCCATAATGACTTGTCCACGGCTCCTGGGTAATGGCCATAACATCAAAACAGAGTATGATCAACCCAACCAAGTTGGGAATAATAAATTAAACCAAATCTTGAATGCAGGATTGGTCTGCGTTTAGCTTATACGCAAAATCATCAAGCCAACACCCACGGTCGTACAGGTTGTGTTTAAGTATGTTAGGGTCTTTTAAAAACAGAGACTATGAATTCAGCCGCAACCGCAACTATTCAGGGAGAAGATTCTATCGGCGTGGAGGTGATATTTCAACTCCTATTCAAGGAGCTTAAACAGTCAACCAAAGCTTCGGAACGGAATTGCCATGATGTGGCAACACGAATTGCCGCCGAAGTATACCGCATTTGCACCGAGAGTAAACGTATTCAAGCTTCCGGTGCTATAGAAAATTCAGCGATGACTCTAGCTAAACACCGACTCCAACAGTGTATTAGATACTATCAGTTGGGTTCAAATCGGGGTAGGGTCGAACTACATAGCACTTTAAGTGCCATCATTTATCGCTATATTAACCCGCCTCAGAAGCAATTGAGTTATCAAGGGCGGTTAACTATCATTGAAGATTTCCTACAGAGCTTTTATTTGGAGGCTTTGAACGCTTTCCGCCGCGAAAATCAATTGGGTAGTGCCTATCGCCCCCAAACATTATTGGAATTGGCAGAATACATGGCATTTACCGAGCGCTATGGTAAGCGACGGATACCTTTGCCAGGACGACAACAGCAGCTAATTATTCTTCGAGCGCAAACCTTCTCGCAACAGCAACCTCCAGAAACCAGTGTAGACATTGAACAAGCCTCAGAAGGTAGTGCTAACGAGGCTGATGGTTCCTGGGAAGAACCAGCAGTACAACAACTGCGTTCGGCAATGGCTACGCAAGCAGAACCAGAACCCGAAGAAGACACACTACGCTCTGTTGTCATTACAGAACTATTAAATTATCTGGAACAACGCCAACAAAACGACTGTGCCGATTACTTCAGCCTCCGCCTTCAGGATCTCTCAGCACAGGAAATAGAGTCGATTTTGGGCTTAACCCCTCGCCAGAGGGATTACTTACAACAAAGGTTTAAATATCATTTAATTCGGTTTGCCTTGTTGCATCGTTGGGAATTGGTTCATGAATGGTTGGAAGCTTCATTACCTACGAATTTAGGTTTGACTCCCCAGCAATGGCAAGCATATACAGCAGAGCTAGATGAAAAACAGCGGTCTCTACTAGATATGAAGCAGCAAGGAGAACCTGATGAAAAAATTGCCAAAACCTTAGGTTTGTCTATGGCTCAACTACAAAAACGCTGGTTTAAAATTCTTGAACAAGCTTGGGAAATTCGTAACTCTTTAGTGTCCGGATCAGGTGCATCTACTCATGAATAGTGACTCAGAATCCTTTCATCACCAATTACTTAGTTTGGTGTTGGCAGAAGATGTCACCACCACTGAGTTCTCCTCGGTAGATTGTCAGGAAATTAACGGGGTGGAAAACCCACTTAAGCAAACTGCCGGCTTTGAAGGTGGGAGGCAAGAGTTGGGTGGGACACCCCAAACCTTTCAATTGGGAGAAATTCCTACTGTGCAAGAACGTTTTCAAGCCGTCATTAAACACCGGTTACAACTTCAAATTCAAAACCGTCCTCCCTTATTCCCTTGGGAAACACAATTAGTAGACTACCCCGATTACGCCGACGAACCATCGGTAGCTTTTGTTCCTACTTGGGGTTGGATAGCACAACAGTCAAAGCTGAATTTGCCAGTTACTCTGCCGGAAAGCATTTTCCGTCAGTTGTTAGCAAAATGTCAAGTATTACTGACATCTTCCCTACCTTTGGGGGCAAAATTAGTTCAGGCTGTGGAAGAGTTATTTCCTAGCGATACTCAAACCCTAAACAACCTCAACAGCATAGCTGGATTAGTTCTGAGAAGTCCTTCTCGATCTGTAGAAGCACTGGAGACAATGCCTAATCTTCAGAACGATTATTCAGATTTAAAAGAATCTCAACAAATGGCGTTGTCGTTACTCACAGTTAAGCAACTACTAGAGACTTTAACTATACCCATCTCACTCACCAATTCAGTGGTAGAAAGAGAATGGCTGACTACTGTGGGTGTTCTGAAGCTGAAAATTGAATACCAATCCCAGAAAGGAAAACTGCGGGTTCAAGGTGAGTTACCCACAAGAGGTATTTTCCAACTTCAAGGTAATGGTACCCAAGCCGTAGCCCAGTCTTCTAGTGTGGGAAGCTTGATTGTAGAATTACCTTGCCAGCACATTAACCAAACTTATACCTTAGAAGTGGATTTCCCAGAAATCGACCAACAGCCACTTTTGTTTGTGATTAATCCAACATAAGTGAAATGGTCATTACTAGCACCCTAGTTTGATAAACGTCAATAGATAATTGCAGATTATCCTGGTTTTGAAACTTATCTTTTTTTTTCAACAAGCGGTATTGAAGGAGCCTACGCAAACATATATTGATTGGTAGAACCTAGCACAAGACGCGTAGATTCACAGAGAGGCATTTATATTTTGCTACCACTTTACTTAGGAAATTCCCATTCGCTAAAGGCATTTCCATAGAGTAGGGTAGGGTAGTAGCTGGAGGTAGGTTAGTTAATTTCCATACCCAGCATAGTGTCTTAGCGTCTACATCATCGCTTGGCTCGTACTTTAAATGTTTAACTTATCCAGGATCAATCGGTTTTGGCGTCTACCTGTAGGACATGACGATTGGCGGCAAAATCAGCAGAAGTCGCCTTTGATAGAAGTGGAAGATTCAATTGCCTTACGGGTGCTAGTGTTAGCTTTGGTAATTACGGGAATTGGGGCAACTGATATTGCTGCCCAGACTAATTTTAGTCTTTGGGCTATTCCTGTAAGTGTTATGGGTGCAATTTGGAGTTACCGTAGTCGCCGCAATGCCAATATTACAGTCAAGTTCTGCATTGCCATAGGAATGTTAGTAGCACTGGGTGCTTTCTTTGGGCGGTTATTAGGGGAATTAAATGATACCCGGTTGGGTTTAGCAGAGTTGCTGATTCAACTTCAAATACTCCACAGCTTTGATACGCCCCGTCGAAAAGATTTGGGCTATTCAATTGTCATTGGGCTCATTTTACTAGGGGTGGCAGCAACCCTGAGTCAGACTTTAGCATTTGCGCCTGTGCTGTTGTTATTTTTAGCGATCGCACTGCCAACTTTAGTCCAAGATTATCGCTCTAGACTGGGCTTGGAGAAACTAAACCTGAAACCAGCAAAGGTAAAAGAGAAAAAATTATCTTCTCTTTTACCTTTTTATTTTTTACTATTTACATTAATTGTGGCTCTAGGGCTGGCGATTTTTGCGGTTTTACCGAGATTTCCTGGTTATCAATTACGTACTTTTCCTGTTAGTTCTTCTATTCCTATTAAAGGTAATTTTACAGGTCGGAGCATTATTAATCCTGGTTATGTCCGTCAAGGTAATAGCAAAAATCCAGGCGATGGTAACAATGGTGATGGGAATGGCCAAGGCGCAAACGGCCAACCAGGCAAAATAGATGATAATTTTTATTACGGCTTTAATAGCCAAATGAACCAAAACCTGCGGGGCGCAATGAAGCCCAAGGTAGTGATGCGGGTGCGATCGCAGGCTGAGGGTTTTTGGCGCGTATTAGCATTTGATCGCTATACAGGTAAAGGCTGGGAAGTATCTCGCAATGAAGATGTTACCACCCTGCGGCGATCGCCTTGGTCTTACCAAATTTTTCTACCGAGGCCAATTATTGGGGGCAAAACTCAAGAGATAGTACAAACTTATACGGTTGTATCAGATTTACCTAACTTAATCCCTGCACTAAGTTATCCCAAAGAAATTTACTTTCCCACATCGATCATCGCTGTCGATAAAGAAAATGGCTTGCGATCGCCTGTGGCATTATCAGAGGATCTCACCTATACAGTCATTTCGGAAGTACCATACCGCAATCGCACTAACTTAGGACAAGCCTCTACTAAATATCCCCAAAGCATCAAAAATTATTATCTGCAAATTCCCCCAGAAATTGCCGAAAAAGTTAAACAACGCACGGAAGAAATACTCGCTAACTACAATCGTGAACGAGTAGGTAAGTCAAATAAAACCTTAGATTCTGCCTATGAAAAAACTCTTTACCTAGCCCAGTACTTAAAACAAAACTATTCTATTCCCGATGATCCTTTAGGGCTACCTTATTTAGGTGATCAAGAAGATTTAGTGGATACTTTCTTGTTTAAGTACCAAGGAGGCTACCCAGACCACTTTTCTACAGTACTCACAATCATGCTGCGTTCTATAGGCATTCCTGCACGCTTGGTAGCAGGATTTAGCCCAGGACAATTCAATCCGTTTACGGGGATGTATGTTGTCCGTAATACAGATGCCTATGCCATGACGGAAGTTTACTTTCCTAAATATGGCTGGTTTGCCTTTGATCCAATTCCTAACCATCCGCTTATACCCCCATCAATAGAAGATACTCAGACTTTTAGCGTCCTAAATCAACTGTGGCGCTGGGTGGCTGGCTGGTTACCTTCTCCTGTTAAAGGCTGGCTGGATTATCTATTTGGGACAATATTTATCTCTTTGAGTAAAGCGATCGCTTGGTTTTTTGCTTTATTCTCTCAGGGTTGGCTAGGTGTGTTGACTGGCTTAATCTTGTCCACCACAACTGCTTTCTTTACTTGGCTGGGTTGGGTACAGTGGCGCGAGTGGCTGAACCGTCGATGGTTAAAAAGATTATCACCAATGGAAAGCCTTTATCAACAAATGCTGCAATGGACAGCAAAACAAGGTTTAGGCAAACATCCGGCACAAACACCCTTAGAGTACGCCAGAGTTGCTTACCAGCATCATGCCCCAAGTAACGCCCAGATAATTGATGAAATTTGTCAAGCCTATGTGAAGTGGCGTTATGGTAGCCATACTCCTAACTTGCAGCAACTACGACAACGGTGGCAAGAAGTAACAACTAGCACCACTAAGGGACTTTCAAAGAAAAAAATCACCAATCGCTAGGGGTAGCAGGGCCAGCAGAGGGAGAGAAAGAATTTGCTCAATACCTTCGCCCTTGCTGATTGAATAATTTAATTTCTGGAAGTCCCTAAACTGAATTCAAAAAATTTATGACCTAAGCTTTCTAACGATGATTTACAAACTTGAAGTAAGGGAGAAACTGTAATTCCCTTACTTTTTTGTTTTTACCCTGATACCAGGTTGAAAATCAAATGCGATAAACAGATAAACATAAGCATATATTGGTGTGTTTGTATAAATTATTATGTGTAAAATAGGTTTTTAATTAGTATAAGCGCCGATAAAATTTTTATACCAACCCGTTATTACGAAAATCTCACCTAATCTAGGTTTGAGGGTGGGAACCTGTTGCCAAATTGTCAAGAATTGGTATTAATAGGTTTATGTATTAAAAAAGACGTGTAAGTATAATTTGTCTAAGGTTTATTTTGCATATATCTTTAGGATGATTTTCGGGTAAATTAGTGTAGAAATCGCTAAAGATAGCAATTTTTATATAAAAACTAGGAATAACGTTAATTTAAGCGTTGTAACTCGAATTTTTTAGGGATAACATGGAAATAATTATGTACTGACTGCTCACATACCATTTGGTATCCGTTTATTTATGGAAATTCAACTAATTAATATAGGTTTTGGCAACATCGTATCTGCCAACCGCGTAGTTGCCATTGTTAGTCCAGAGTCTGCACCGATTAAGCGGATCATTACTGATGCCCGCGACAGAGGTCAGCTGATTGACGCAACCTATGGTCGGAGGACGAGAGCTGTGATTATTACCGATTCCAGCCACGTCATTTTGTCAGCGATTCAACCAGAAACTGTAGCGAATCGCTTCGTAATTTCCCGCGAACATCAAAATGTAGAAAATTAAATCAGGGTGGGCTATTAGCCCTACCCTATTTGCACCACATCGGCAGTACTATGTGAATTAGACGATATTTTATGTGACCCCTGTTACTAATTTCTTAGTCGAAAGTTACAAGTTAACAAATACTAAACTAAGAAATCCCGTCTATCGATTAATTTACAGGTTTAGCGGATGATGCAAGTTCTACCCATCCAGAGTGCTGCTACTACTAAAGAATGCCTGCCTCATGGTCGGCTGATTGTTTTAACTGGTCCCAGTGGAGTTGGCAAAGGTACTTTAATGCGTGTACTTTTGCAACGTCATCCGGAACTCTATTATTCTGTATCCATGACGACTCGTTCTCCTCGTCCTGGCGAAAGCAACGGCAAAAATTATTATTTTGTGAGCCGTAGCAAGTTTGAACAATTAGTGGCCCAAGGCGAATTCTTGGAATGGGCAGAATTTGCTGGTAATTACTACGGAACACCCCGTGAAATCGTGCTTAACCAGGTCAATTCTGGAAAGTTAGTGGTACTAGAAATTGAGTTGGAAGGAGCAAGGCAAATTCGTGCTTCTTTCCCTAGTGCCCATAGCATTTTTATCTTGCCACCTTCCTTCGATGAACTGGAAAAGCGGATACGCGGTCGCGCTCAAGATTCTGAAGAAGCGATCGCTCGTCGTCTGCGCCGCGCTCAAGAAGAAATTCAAGCAGCAGATGAATTTGATGTTCAAATCGTTAATGACGATTTTGAAACCGCTTTAAATGCGCTAGAAGCAGATTTATTCGGGTAATTTGGCATTTTTATTCCCAGCTTGAGCGCTTTCACAATTTACTAGATAAAAGGACAGATAAAACAGTCTAGCTGTTTTATCTGTCCTTGTTGGTTTTATTACAGTTAGTCGGCGCTTGATTGTCCATGCCAATTCAAGACGGTATGAACAGCCAGCAAAATACTTGGGGCATAAAGAACAGAGCATTGATATTTGTCTCATATCTCATACCCCATACCCTATGCCCCATGTTCGCTCTCTTCCGCTACAGCAATTGCTGGGATGAAAAGAGGTAAATTTAACCTACTAGGCCTTGAATTAGTTCCAAATTAATTGTTAAGAAGTAAGCAACTACTGCACCACCAATACCACCAATTAAGAAAGCACTGGCAAAGTTATTCCAGCCTTCATTGCTAGTAAAAGCATCTGGAGGATTACCAGCGGTAACGCTAGCAAGTGCTTTGGGAGGATTGCTGTGAGAATACAAAGACAAAGCAGCGGTTAGAAGTACAACCAAGCCGACTGCTCCTAGTAAGCCAGCTAAGTCAGCACTGGGTGTATTCCGCAGTGGGCCTAATTTAGCAAAGGGGCCAAAGAACCAGTAACCATGAGCCATACCAACTTCTAGCCCACGTCTAAATGGAGTGAGACCAGGACGATATGCGGGTAAGTTACCAACAAACCACTTCACTAAGGGAGAAGAATTAACTGGTGTTTCTAGGTTGCCTATTTGTGGATCGCGTCCTGCGGGAAAAACAACCTCACGATTTCTAGGATCGCTGGGATTATTTTTGGATGCATCTACTGCTTGCATATTTTATGTTGCCTCTAAATTTAGAATTGTTGGCAGTTTCATATTAATAATAATTGTATCTAACGGTGATTTTTGGCAGAGAAGTTTAGAAAAATTAATTTAGCTAATTTCAATAAATGAAACTCGCAACCTGTTGACAGCATTACGAGTTTCATTTATTGATAAACCCTATGGTAGTTATATTTTCACCCCATGAGGTTGAAGTATATAACTACAGGATATTAAGACAGAAGACAACAAATTCAAATTATGAAAATACCGTCTTCAATTTATGGTAATGGGTGAAAAAGTAAATCTGGGAAAAAGCGGTTAAATTCGATTAAAATCCCAGCTGTAATTGTTAACCAAATGGTAGCAGCTACAGGTGCCGTGGAAATAAACTTAATCAAATACGATGAGCTATCGCCTTTGTCTGCCATGAATTTAGCCTCCAAAACAAGTTAATTAATGGTGATGAATTAGCGTGGGGAAATGGGAATTTCTGTATCCTTAGCGGTTAATTCACCTGAGAGCAATTCCTTGATAGCAGAGGCAGGCCAAGCAAAGCCTGTTGCTATAATTGGTAGCGCCAAACCGAGGTCGATTTGGATTTCTTTTTGTTCAGTATCAGATGCCTTTTTGATGGCTTGTAGATAAGTACGACCTACCCAACCAATCCAACCAGCAATGTAAAGGAAGAGAATGCTGGGAATTAAAAAGTCACCTGCTTTATCGAGACGACCATCCACAATCAAGTGGGGGTAACCCTCAGGGCCACATAATTCTTGGGCATAACGCTCAAACCGTTTTTGGCCTGATTGGGGATCGGCGGTAGTATTACGGGCATTTTTTGCTAGCTCTTGAAAAGCGGGAGTGTCTGCACATGGTTTCAGATCAGCCCCCAGTGCCTTCGCAGGCGGGGCAAAATTGAACCAAAGACAAATCGCTAAAGCCAAAGCAAACAATCGTCGCATGGAGTTGTTTCCTTTTATTACAAAACAAAAAGTTTTTTGTACAAAACGAAGCGGCTTGTACAGTGTTTATTTAGATAACTAGCAAGTCATCATACTCTTGCCGGGGAACCGAGTAAAGTTTAAGTAAATAAAAGTTAAAGCTTCTCAACTAAGTTTCTATTGAGTTCTGAGTTCAGCGTGCCAACTGCCGAGTAAAATTTCGTAATATTTGAGCATATTCAAGGCTGATCACTGAACGCCAAAACCCAGGACTTTAGACTCCCCATTCAATACTCATAATTCTTGTGTCGCAATGGCAACCGTTTTAGCAATCGAAACTAGCTGTGATGAAACTGCCGTAGCAATTGTTAACAATCGTCATGTTTGTAGCAGCATCATAGCTTCTCAAATTCCCATCCATCAGCAGTATGGCGGAGTAGTACCAGAGGTAGCATCTCGCCAGCACCTAGAAACGATCAATTGGGCGATCGCGCAAGCGTTAGAGCAAAGCCAATTCAGCTGGGAGCAAATTGATGGCATAGCCGCCACCTGCGCCCCTGGACTTGTCGGCGCGCTGTTGGTAGGGTTAACTGCTGCCAAAACTTTAGCAATCATCCAAAAAAAGCCATTCTTGGGAGTTCACCATCTCGAAGGCCACATTTACGCAACTTACTTGAGCGAGCCAACTTTAAATCCCCCTTTCCTTAGCTTACTCGTTTCGGGAGGACATACAAGCTTGATTTATGTCAAGGATTGTGGTATTTACGAAACTCTGGGAGAAACCCGTGATGATGCGGCAGGAGAAGCTTTTGACAAAATAGCGCGGCTGTTAAAGCTGGGTTATCCAGGGGGGCCAGTAATTGATCAATTGGCACAGACAGGCAATCCTCAAGCCTTTGCTTTGCCAGAAGGCAAAGTTTCCCTCCCTGGCGGGGGATATCATCGCTATGACGGCAGTTTTAGCGGCTTGAAGACGGCTGTACTGCGGTTAGTGCAGCAATTAGAGAAGAATAATACTCCCATCCCTATCCCCGATGTTGCAGCCAGCTTTCAAGAAACTGTAGCGCGATCGCTTACCAAAAGAGCGATCGCCTGTGCCTTAGATTATGGACTCAGTACAATTGCTGTAGGCGGAGGTGTAGCAGCCAACAGTGGATTAAGAAAAAACTTACAAGCAGCAGCTGCCGAGCATAACTTGCGCGTCCTCTTCCCGCCCTTAAAATTTTGTACTGATAACGCTGCCATGATTGCCTGTGCTGCCGCCGAACATTTATCGCGAGGGCATACCTCTCCCCTAACGCTAGGCGTAGAATCTAGGTTATCGCTGGCTCAGGTGATGAAGTTGTATCAACAAGGTTAGTGGGCATGGGGCATTGGGCATTGGGCATTGGGCATCGGGTATAAGTTATTACTCTCCTGCTTCCTCTCCTCCCCTGCTCCCTCATCCCTAGGCTCCAACAATTGAGCTAATATGACTAGCCACCGCGTCTGGCTGTTCTAACATTGCCAAATGACCGCAATCAGGAATTTCTATCACATTGTCTCCAGAGTATTGGAATAGCTTATGAAAGCTAGCTAGGTGGCGAACATACTTGGGTTCCATAACTTTGTCATTGGTTCCCGTTAAGAAATAAACTGGCTGCTTCAGTTGGGAGACTAATTGTGGTAAGCGGTTAACTTCTTCTTCGGTGGTCGAATCTAACAGCGATCCTAAAGCTGCTTCTGGATCGGCTACGACAAAATCAATCACGCGCTGACGTGCCCAATAACGCTCTAAAGGACGCGCTACACTGGCTCTGGTAAACAGCAAATCAATCAAAGGTATTTGTGATAGCCAGCGAGGACGCATCTGTAAAAATCGCTGCCCAGCCGAACGAAACTGCTCAAAGGATTCCTTGAGATAAATACCACCACCGGCATTGATACAGATGACTCCCTGAATACAATCAGGCATTTGTGCTGCTGCCCAAAGAGCGATCGTCCCACCTAAAGAGTGGCCGATCAGCCAAGCACTGGTAATATTTAGCTGCTGCAACAGAACTGCTAAATCTTGAGCGTAGGCAGATGGAGTATATAGAGGATCGAAGCTGGAGCCAACTGGATTACTGGGAGTGGGAGGTAGATTTATAGAAATTTGTTCCCGATTAAAGTCTGTTTCTGGTTGGGACTGCGATTCGCCAAAACCCCGTAAATCGTAAGACAAGCACTGAAAATCTAATGACAGCCGCGAAATAACAGGCTGCCAGTATCCACGGCTATTTAGCCAACCGTGGATAAAAACTAAAGTATGAGGGCAAGAGGTGGGAGCTGTTAATTCGTATGCGTGGGGAACGCCCAAGATTTCGATGGTTGCCATACTTAATATCGTACCTTTAAGGGCGGGTACGACTAAATACGCAATGCTACAGGATGAAGGAGAAACGCCAAAGTAGAAAAATTTTCTCCTGCTTAATTAATAATTCTTAATTTATTTACCTAATAACCGGTGCCGGACTCCTTCAGCAATTTTGTGACCTAAATATTCGGGAATCAAGCTTTCGTTGGGGCCCAGCAAATACAGAATCAGCCTTGTACGTCCACGCCAAACTAGTAAGTTGGCGTTGACTACCAACAGGTCTTCCTGCCAGATGGCGTACATGACTTTGTAGAATAATCCCGGTTGGTTATCAGCCTCAATAACTAGGGCTGGGAGATGAAAAACCGGATCGACATAAAATTCTGTCTGTACTAAATCTAAGCCGCTATCGAGATTGAATTCTACAGCCAGCATTTCTTCTACCTCAAACCGTCCTCCTAATGCCTCGCGAATTGCTCGACAGACATTATCAGCGGTTTTTTCGGTCAAAGCTTTGCTACCGCGAGACACTAGCAGCTTGATAAAAACTAGCATCGGCGCTCGAATTTGCCCGTATAAGCTCAAACCGTGGATTGTTAGCCCATAAGCCGCCAGCACGCCAAAAATATCGCTGAGGAGAAAAGACTGGTTACGGTAGGCAAAATGTAGGGCACTTTTACTACCTTCCGGTTTCAACTCGATTACGGCGCGTCTGGTTTTATAGAGACGGTAGGCTAATCGTAGGTTTTGTAGTTGAATTTCACTACTAACAAACTGTTCATAAAACTGGGGAAACGCTCGGTTAAAGCGCTTTAGAAGTTCAAGTGTGGAAGATTTTAAACCAGAAGCCATCTTTGGTGTAAGACTCGCAAGATAAGTCAACAAGAGACTGGGGACTAGAAACTGGGGCTAGGAAAAGAGAGATTAACAATGGGCACTAAGGACTGGGTAACTCCACGAAATAAATGCGCTGGATAGAAATCAGTACGCCTCAAGTGTTGCAGTATACGGTTACCTATAATTTTTCTCCATATATATAAAGATAGGCGCTGGCGACTAATTATTTGCCCATTTCTCATACTCAGTCATTAATCCTTATATAAAATTCACTCTACTTATCTTTCCCTTTTGGTGAATTTCTCCTAGCTTTGCAACAAAATGCTAAAGTTGAAAATGATTGGTGCGAAACACGCCCTAGCAGAGTGTTGCCATTGAGCATCCGCAAAACACCAAAATAACCTTGAGTGTGAGGGATACTAGATGGTACTGGCTTTGTGAAACGTGAATCACCACTTTATTTATAGTGGTAACCAATTCAGTTATACTACCCGAACCGCGTTGGCATGGGTTTTTGGAAAACTTGGTTTAGTACTTCTGAATCTACTGCGGCAACCAGAACAGGTGCCTTTGAAGAGATGAGTGCGGATGTGATGGGCAACTCTAGCCCCAGTAGCGATCGCATCGTCTTTAGCACAGAGCGAGAGATTGACTTGTATGAACTCGAAGAACTCTGTGATGCCGTTGGTTGGTCGCGTCGTCCGTTGCGAAAAGTTAAAAAAGCTATTGAGCATAGTTTTCTCGTCGCCACCATGTGGCAGGTACGAGGAAACCAAAGGCGGCTCATTGGTTTTGCTCGCGCTACTTCCGATCATGCTTTTAATGCCACAATCTGGGATGTGGTAGTTCACCCAGACTTTCAAGGGAAAGGACTGGGGAAAGCGTTGATGAAATATGTCCTCAAAAAACTCAGAAGCGAAGAGATTAGCAATGTGACTCTCTTTGCTGACCCCCATGTAGTCGATTTTTATCGGACTATGGGTTTTATGGCCGACCCAGAAGGTATAAAAGGTATGTTCTGGTATCCTCATTAAATCTTTTAGAGAAATCACCAACTTGCCACTCTAATTTAGTTAATATAGGCAGAATCTTCTAAAAATTAGTTTTAAAGGTTTATTTGGGATGCCAGCAACTACCTTGATGGTTAAGCTTGGTTGGCGTTAATTATTATTTATGGGTGCTAAAAGCTGGTAGAATCTAGATTATTGGCAGATGCAGAAAAAAGTTAGCAAATATCTGCTAAGTCTGATATAATCAGCATAGTGCTTTGCTCATCTAGCAAATTGATTAGTAAACTTTGGTAGTTGTTCAATGCTCAAGCTACTTTTTTAGAATGCGATCACGCAACTGAAAGATAGATTCACTAACGGGATGTAGCGCAGCTTGGTAGCGCGCCTGCTTTGGGAGCAGGATGCCGCAGGTTCAAATCCTGTCATCCCGATTGGAATTAAATTCAAAAAACCGTAGTTCCATAAGTAGAGCTACGGTTTTTTAATTATTGAATAAGAAAAATCGATGATTGATTGGGGGTTTGTTTTGTCGAATATATGTGCTGCTAAATTAGATATTTTTTCGGAGAAGTGTAATTTAGCTTTGTTGCTCTTAGGCTATTGTGTGAGCGATTGTAGACTAAATTGTCAGTTTAGGAGCTAGTTATCTAGAGCCTGAATATTATACATAGCTAGATAAATTTCAGTAGATTTGAAATTAAAGGCAATTGGAACGATTCACTATATAATGTCGTCATTTATAGCAGGGTAAAGAAAATCAAATGACATTTAGCGCTGAAATAATTTGAGCAATTTATCCAGTCTGGATCGCACCATATAATAAGCATCTACGGCATTTTCTGCCCAAGAGCAAAAATAGCCTAGTTAACATTGAGTAAGCAGCATTTAAGCATCATCAATAGGTGAAGGCGATCCTGTAGCAATCCTAAATTATTGGAGAATATTACTTTTTGAGGGTTGTCTATTTACATGCAATAGATAGCAGCAATTTTTCACATTTTTAAGGGATTGCTATATAACTAAAACAAGTTGGTTTTGCAAATCCAACTGTTTGCTTGAAAGAATTAAATTGTTGACACGAGGAGTAGTCATGAAATCATTGGTTCGCTGGGGCGCAACATTAGGTCTAGTCGGCAGTACACTCCTAGGATCAGTCTTTGCAGGCAATATACCAGTGCTGGCATTGTCTGAACAGCAAATAAAAGACAAGTTAGATTCCGTACCTGTGTATTTGGTGACGAATGACAAAGGTTTACCCCTCAGCCGTCCTTTACCAGAAAACCAAAACGGACAAAAACCTGGTGGCTCAGTGACAGGAGTTTACTTGAGCAGACAAGAAGCCCAAAAATTTATCAACGATTTGCGAAATACCAAAGAAAAAGATCCGAAAATTCAAGACATGCTTAAAAGTCTCCAGGTGACAGCAGTGCCTCTGGGGGTAATTTATCAGCAATTACAACAAAGCAAAAACCAACCCAACCGTCTTTTATTTGCCTTTAAACCTGTAGATCAGGAAATCCAAGGGGCAATGGACTTGCTACGCCAAAGCGGTCAAAAAGTAGATCAATTTAAGAGTGTGCCGATTTTCGCGGTGAGATTTGCGCCAGATCAAGGATATGTACCGATTAAACTGACTGCTAACGAACAGCAGTTGATTCCTTTGTTTTTAAGTAAGCAAGACGCACAGGGTTTATTAAGCCAAGTCAAGCCAAAATATCCCAAGGCTGATATTCAGGTGATTGATGTAGACGGAGTCATTAAAACATTACAGGATAAAAACGATCCTTGGCTGAATCAAGTTGTTTTAGTGCCATCTCCAGAATCTAGAGAATATATCAAGACTCTGCCTAGAGATAATAATGCCAATGCACCCAAGGCTCCCGCGCGGAACAATACACAAGCTCCCAAGCCTCGATAACCTGAAAGCATGACGGATACACAGCCAAAAGTAATTTCTGGTTTACAACTTTGGCAGTGGCGACAGAAGGCAATTCAAGCTGCGATCGCCACAGATGTTTCAGTAGCGGAAGTTGATTGGCTGCTACAAGAGATAGCTGGTTTAGATCGCTTGGCACTTCGTTTGGAATCGTACAAAAATTGGCCTCAAATTCAACTGGAGTTGTCTTTAGAAGATTTGGATCGATTGTGGCAAAGGCGGTTACACGATCGCTTGCCAGTACAGTACATCGCAGGAGTTACACCTTGGCGACAGTTTAAAATTGCCGTATCGAGCGCAGTTTTGATTCCCCGGCCAGAAACGGAATGCTTAATTGATTTAGCTGTAACAGCAGCTGCAACTAGTGGGACTATCCCATCATTAACAAAAGGACATTGGGTGGACTTAGGTACTGGTAGTGGAGCGATCGCTCTCGGACTAGCAAGTGTCTTTCCAGAGTCAACCATTCACGCTGTGGATTACAGTCCTGAAGCTTTGGCGATCGCAGCGGCAAATGCCCAAAAATTAGGTTTTGCCAACCAAATTAGGTTTTATCAAGGTTCCTGGTGGGAGCCACTAACACCGATGAAAGGTCAGTTTAGTGGTATGGTATCGAATCCGCCTTATATTCCTACCAGTGCCTTACCTACCCTACAACCAGAAGTAATTCGCCATGAACCACATTTAGCTTTAGATGGTGGTGGTGATGGCTTAGATTGCATCCGCCATTTAATTGAAATCTCTCCTAGCTATTTACGGCCTGGTGGCGTATGGCTAATTGAGATGATGGCAGGACAGGCTGATAACGTGCGAGAAATTTTGCAAAATCACGGTAGCTATAAAAATATTCAAATTCACTCTGATTTAGAGGGAATTGAACGTTTTGCCTTAGCTTACCTTAAGGATGAAGGGTGAAAGGCGTAAAATTGGAGGTCTTAGCCTCTGATTGCTTGTTTAAGTTTGGGGTTAAAGGGAAAAGGGTAAGGGGAAAAGGTAAAGAACAGCCTTTCACCTTTCCCTTTCGCTTTTTATGAAATCCAATTCTGAGTTTGCGACACATCAATAATATTCTTGAGCGACACATCAATAATATTCTTGAGGGCAAGGCAGTGCCTTGCCCCTACTGTCGCATTTTTTTCAAAATTGGTATAAAAAATGCAAGCATTTGTACCATAGCCTCATAATATTTATGAGTTTTCATCCTTCATACTTCCGATGACACAAGTTTCTTTGGCTGAACTGGTAACTGGCGCACGTGCTGGCAATTTAGTTAGCTTTCCTACAGATACGGTTCCTGCACTAGCAACGTTACCAGAAAAAGCGGCTTTAATATTTGCAGCTAAACAGCGCAGTCAAGATAAACCGTTGATTTTAATGGCGGCTAGCGGAGCAGATTTGTGGACTTATGTGCAGGGAAGCGATCGCGAATATCAAATTTGGCAAGAATTAACAGCTAAATATTGGCCTGGGGGTCTAACTTTGGTTTTACCAGCTTCTGTTTTAGTACCAAAGGAGATGAACCCTACAGACCCTACCACAATCGGAATTAGAGTACCAGCAAGTGCGATCGCCCAACAAATTTTGGCGCAAACAGGCCCTATGGCTACCACCAGCGCTAATCTTTCTGGACAGCCACCTTTGCAGACGATGGCAGAAATTGACGCTCAGTTTCCCGAAGCTTTGACTTTAATCGCCACAGAATTTCAAACGGAAGTCTCAGCAATGGGTGTACCTTCTACAGTGGCTAAATGGACGGGGACAAGTTGGCAAATTTTGCGGCAAGGTACGATCAAGTTATAGCTGTATCAACAAGTTAGCTATCTCTTTATACTTGAAGGAAAAAGGGTAAGGGTGAAAAGGAAAGAAAAAACCTTTACCCTTTTCCCTTTCACCAAATTCAATTTGTATTACTTCTAGGTACAGTCTGGTTTAAATTGGCAACTGCCATAACTTTTTAGGGTATGGTATTTTTGTTTACCACTATTGCTCTGTCACAGTTTTTCTCACTTCTGCAAAACATCGGCAATTTTACCGTTATGAATCATGAGAACTAGGAACTTGATTTTGAGCCTTTGCGATCAAAAAATAAAGCTGAACAACTGCTAAATATTATGGATTGGATTAATTGGGTATATTTAGGATCGGGGCTGGTGTTGGGTATAAGTGTGCGGTGGTTATTTCCCAAATCTACCAACGCTAGAACTAGCACTCAGGTAATAGAAACAACACAACCACAGCATTTTCCACAGCTACAGCAAACACAACTCGCATACGAAATGGCAAAGGAGATGAGCCAGTTTAAAGCGGGTTTTTTAGCGCGGACTACCCATGAATTGCGATCGCCTCTCAATGGGTTAATTGGTTTACATCAGTTAATTTTGTCTGATTTATGCGAAAATCCAGAAGAAGAGCGAGAATTTGTAGCTCAGGCTCACGAAAGAGCGCTCAAGTTGCTCAAATTGATGGATGAAGTTCTCAATGTTGCCAGAGTTGAGCATGGAACCAATAAATTAGATATTCAACCTCTATCACTCAAAGAAGTTTTACAAGAAGTTGATAAATTAATTTATATGCTGGCGGCGAATCGTAACTTTAAGTTGCAAGTGTCGCCGCCAGATCCAGGAATTTATGTTTTGGCAGATCCTCGGTGGCTACGCCAAGTTTTAATTAGCTTAGTAGACACCAGTATTTCTCAAATGGAAGAAGGCGGAATCTCCATTTCTAGTAGTCTTTCACCTAGTAAGGATTCTGTATATATTTGGCTAGATGTGCCAACTCATACTCTACCTGGGAGCGAGTCTATAGATTTTATCAAATCGATAGATTTTTTGGATTCGCCAGACAAAGCTATTTGTAACAAAACAGAGAGTTCTACATTATCTCCAGGAATGAGGCTCTTACTCAATCAAACCTTGTTAGAAGAGATGGGAGGAAAGTTGGAAATTGTGCCATTTCCAACCAATCAAGCAGAAATTCCCGAAATTACTAGGTTGCAGGTATCTATCCCCCTCGTAATTCCTGAAGCTGAATTTCCCCAGTCGGTAGAGAATCAAGATTAGCTTGGTTATATAGCACCATAGTGGTAGTTGTATTGCGCTGAAAACCAATCTTTTCGTAGAAACCTTGCTGGTGAGTAGTCATGAGATAAACACGCTCAACCCTCATCCGAGGATGACTCAAGATAGTTTCTACTAATTTGCTTCCTAATCCCGTACCACGATAGTCTGGATGAATGACAACATCCCAAATTGTGGCGCGATAAATTCCATCGGAAGTGGCGCGAGCAAAGCCAACGAGTCGGTTTCCATCACATACAGAAATTACTGGTTCGCTGTTGCTAATCGCTATACTCAAATCTTCAATACTACGTTCTCTAGCCCAAAAGGCGCAGAGATTAAATAGCTGTTGCAGTTGTTCTAGATCAATTTCAGACTTGCGATCGCTAAATTGAATTTGAGGATAGTTCATGTACAACACCCGATTTAGCAGTATTTTGACTACCGATTATTTCAATTTTTACAGATTTTGCCACAGATGAATCTGCTATTTTTACGCTATCATCTCTAGCGATCGCACTCATGTTTTTCATTAGTGCAGCCTCGAATCACCAAAGCAAAAAAGATTTTTTGATTTTAATATAGAAATTTAAAATCAGCACTAAACGCTATTGATTTATCGAATATAAACAAAGTAAAACCAAATTAATTTCAATCCTAGACTTACCCTGATAGTAATTAATTTCAAATCAGCCAATTTTAAATTTTTGCTAGAGACTTACTCATCTTGCTCAAGAATTTTTAATCTTTAATTTCTCGCTTAGTCTGACAAACCCACTTCCATAAAGGATGACTTTGTCCCTGCTGACGGATGCGAAAAACTTGCTTTTCTAAACGTTGCTTTTCTGGTTCTGGTAGCCCTATTAAAATATTTCGACTTTGCCAAATTAAAACAGAAGCTGTCATGGCAATACAAAATGCTAAACCAATTGTAGCCAGTGGATGGTATACAAGACCGTATCGCACTGCTACCCAGGTAAAGTATTGTCTCCAAAGGGCAATTTCTGATTGTAAATTCCACAAGGAAATAGGTGCGATTGTGAGCCATAAACAAGCCACAAACAACCACCTTCCGTATACTGTCAATTGATGTAGTCTTTGGACTTGTTGCCCAAAAACTGGGTCAGAATTATCAAAATTATTGCCACTCATTGGTGGTTGTTCTGAGTGTTCCATATCCTGTAAAACTGCAAGGTTTGGGTTGTACCAAATTGGAATTTAGAATTTGATATTTTTGATTACTAACACTGATTTTGATTGTGTTTCACTGAATTTTAATTTTTTAATCTTCAGTGATATGCATTAATCTCAAATCTCAAATCTAAATCCAAAATTGTTCGACCCAAGTTATGAACATAAACCAGCTTAACTCTATTAAGAACTGGCGGAGGTATCAGTTGCATTAGCAGTTGCTACTGCTACAGATTGACCTGTACGTTCTCGCCACCAAGCTAATAGAGTACTGGCAATGAAAATGCTCGAATAAGCTCCCATTGTGAAGCCAATAATTAAAGCTAGGGAGAAATTTCTTAAAGTTTCTCCGCCAAACAGAAAGATAGCCAGTAATGTCAACAATACGGTTAGGGTTGTATTAAGTGACCTGGTTAAAGTTTGATTAACCGCATCATCGACAATCTCAGCAATTGGTCTATCTGGATGAACTTTGATAGTTTCGCGAATGCGATCGTAAATTACGACTGTGTCATTCACAGAAAAACCTGTAATTGTCAGCAAGGCGACGATGAATAAGCTATCTGCTTCAATGCCTAATAGCAAACCCAAAATTGAAAAAGACCCAACGGTAATTAAAATATCGTGGAATAGAGCAACGATCGCAAAAATGGCAAAGTCCCATTGAAAGCGGAAGGCCATGTAAACGGTGATTCCCACGAAGGACACAACCAAAGCCAGAACCCCAGAGCGAAATAACTCTGCTCCCAAAGTCGGCCCAACAGAGTCAATTTGGTTTTTTTGCGGATCAAATTCACCAACTTTTTCACTTAAGGTATTGCGTAATTTGGTACGCTGATCCGCATCCAGGTTTTTTGTCCGAATTAAGATACCGTTCTCACCAACTATTTGGATACTGCTATCACCTAGCCCTTGTGCTTTGGCGACATCCCGCACTACACCAATATCAATTGGTTTATCGCAGTTACTTGGTTTTGTACAGTCGCGTTCAAATTGCAACCGCGTACCACCAACAAAATCTAAGCCAGGGCGTAGGGGTGCATGGATATTAGGGTTTTGCCAAGAAATCACCATTGAGATGATACCGCTGAGGATAAAGGCAGCGGAAATAGCCCACCATAGCGATCGCGATTTATTAACAGTCAGTTTCATTGTGCGACCTCTGCCTTATTCGCAACTGGTACGTTAGGACAGTATAGTTCTGTCTTCCGTAAGGATTGAATGGAAATTGCCAAAAACAACAATGTGCGACTACAGGTAATTGCAGTAAACATACTCACTGCTACCCCTAAAGCTAGAGTTAAGGCAAAGCCTTTGACTAAGCCAGAACCTAGCCAAAACAGAGCAGCACAAGCAATCCATGTTGTGACGTTGCTATCTAAAATACTCGAAAATGCTCGGTAAAAACCAGATTCTACAGAACGATACAATGATTTACCTGCACGTAGTTCTTCTCTGGTACGCTCAAAAATCAGTACGTTAGCATCAACCGCCATCCCAATACTGAGGATAAAACCAGCAATTCCCGGCAAAGTCAAGGTTACACCCAGCAACGCAAAACACGCCCAAGTTAACAAAGAGTAAATTACTAATGAAATATCCGCAATTAGCCCTGGTAGTCGATAGTACACAACCATAAATATGAGTACTAAAGTCAAACCCCCAAGCCCAGCATAGATGCTGCTTTGAATACTATCTTTACCTAAGGTAGCCCCGACTGTCCGTCTTTCAGCAATTTCTACTGGTACAGGTAATGCGCCACCACGTAGCTGTACGCCTAAGTCATTGGCTTGTTGAGCAGTAAACCTACCTGTAATGACCGCAGAACCACCAGTAATCCCTGTAGCTGCGAATTCAGGGCCGACACTAGGAGAACTAATCAATTCATTATCGAGAAAAATGCCAATACCGCGCCCTGTCCCAGCAAGGCTTTTGGTTAATTCAGCAAACAGTTCACCACCTTTTGGTTTGAAGCGGAGAGCAACATTCCAGTTGTTACCTTGGGTGGGTTCACCATAGGCATTTTCCAGATATTGACCACTCAGAGGTGGATCGGTACTTTCAAACAATTCTGCGATCGCTTGATTATTTTTCTGCAACTCTTCTTGATTTTTAGCGATCGCAGCAGCATCATTGCTGGTTCTCAATTCCTGTTGCTTGGCTTTTAATTCTGCCCTAGATGCTTGATAAGCAAACAGTTGAGGTTCTGTACCAGATTTTTGTTTGCGAAATTCTAACTGTGCTGTACCACCAAGTACTCGTTCTGCTTGTTCTGGATCGTTAACCCCAGGCAGTTGTACTAGAATCTTGTCTGTACCTACAGTTTGAATTACTGGTTCAGAAACGCCAAGTCCGTTAATCCGTCCTTCAACAACTTTCTTCACCCCTTCCAATTCTTTTTCGGTGATTTGCTTAATTTCTGGGGTAGTTTTTACCTGAATTGTAAGCTGTGAACCACCCCGCAAATCTAACCCCAGAGGAATAGGGATTGTGAAAATCACCGCAAAAGCGGCGATAATCAACACTACAATTAAAGCTAATAGCGATCGCTGTCTCTGCATACCATAACCATCACTCGCAACTGACAAAGGCTATAATAGCGCTCTTTTTAATAGTTATGAGTTATTGGTTATTAGTAAGAATTATTACTGGAATGGGGCATAGGGCATTGGGCATAGGGCATTGGTAATGGGTAATGGGTAATTGGTAATTGCTGTTTGTTCTCTTTCCCCTTTCCCCTTTCCCTTTACCCAAGTCCCCTACTCCCAACCTAAACTCGCATAGCCACCATTTTTTCTACGGCTTCTACAATTTGTTCTGGCTGAACAATGGTTAGACGCTCTAGATTACCGTTGTATGGTGTGGGAATATCTTGAGATGAAAGGCGTAGTACAGGCGCATCCAATTCATCAAATAAGCGGTCATTAATAGAAGCTATGACTTCTGCGCCAATACCTGCTGTCCGCATCGCTTCTTCTACGACAATCACGCGATGGGTTTTGCGAATAGATGCACCGATGGTATCAAAATCTAATGGTTTCAGTGATATTAAATCAATGACTTCTGGGTCGTAACCTTTTTTTTCTAAAGTTTTCACGGCTTGTAATACATGATGGCGCATCCGTGAATAAGTAAGAATTGTGACATCTTGACCACGACGCACAACTTCGGCTTTATCTAAAGGAAGTAAATATTCTTCTGATGGCAGGTCTTCTTTTAAGTTGTAAAGCAGAACATGTTCAAAGAACAGTACTGGGTTATCATCGCGAATTGCTGATTTCAGAAGTCCTTTAGCGTTATAAGGTGTAGAACACGCAACAATTTTTAATCCAGGAACAGCTTGAAAGTAAGTTTCTAGCCGTTGTGAATGTTCTGCACCTAGCTGTCTACCAACACCACCAGGGCCACGAATTACCATTGGAATTTTAAAATTCCCGCCGGAAGTATAGCGTAACATCCCAGCGTTATTAGAGATTTGGTTAAAGGCTAGCAGCAAAAAACCCATATTCATACCTTCGATGATGGGTCTTAACCCAGTCATCGCAGCTCCCACAGCCAAGCCAGTAAAGCTATTTTCGGCGATAGGGGTGTCAAGAACTCTTAGTTCACCATACTTTTTGTAAAGGTCTTTGGTAACTTTGTAGGAACCACCATAGTGTCCGACATCTTCCCCAAGAACAAATACATTAGAATCACGCGCCATTTCTTCGTCAATGGCTTCACGGAGGGCGTTGAAGAAAAGAGTTTCTGCCATTTAAACCTTGTATTCACAATTATTGTTTTAGAATCTTATCGCGCCACCGTTGGCAAATACCGTGAGCGATCGCACTACTTGGAAATTTTGGCATAAGGCATAGGGCATTGGGTATGGGGCACCGAAATTTAGACAGGTATTATATCTCCCTGTCTCCCTTAGTTTGAAAGTGCTGAGTGCTGAGGAGCCAGTGCGTTGGGCGGCTCTGCCGACTTCAAGCAACTGGCGTTGCTGAGTAAAAATCCCCGCCTCGACTTTCATGCAAGGCTTGTGAAAATTTTTTCATTGGGACTGCTTCCTTCTCCCCAGTCCCTGATCCCCAGTCCCCAGTCCCCAGTCCCCAGTCCCTAACTACTACAAACTGGCAAGCGAATCAGTGACTTGAGCTACCACTGCGTCTGGAAAGCGTTTTGGTCTTCCTGGTTTGCGTTTATGCCTCTGGTTTATGGACTTTTCACTAGCTGCTGCCAATTCTTCAGGTGTGCATTTAAACAAACGCAAAGCATCTAAATATTTCTTTGGTGTCATTGTGGGTTCAGTCCGCCCAGCTTCCCAGTTGCGAACACTGGTTTCACTGATTGCAAGCCTGAAGGCAACCTCAGCACGGCTAAGACCAGCACGTTCTCTCAGGACTTGCATATCCATAATCCCATGCTCCTATTGAATAATTTACATTCTGTTTATTAAATCAATTGACATAAAATATCAATTGTTAGCATTTTATTAACTATATACTTTATAAGCGATCGCTTACTTCTATGGCAAACGCCGCAACCCTTTATTTCTGTAATAACCCGTAAGAAATATTTGATAGAAATTTTAAATATCCGTAGAATAGCGTATAAAAATTAGCTTTAAAAAAATACTTCCTGATTTTGACAAAAGCAAAATCAATACTTTAGTTTTTGGACAAAATCCTACAACCAATACATGAGGTAGAAAAGCAAAGGTTTGCACCCTTATAAATAATTAATGTATTCTCAAAATTTGGGAAATTGATCATAGCTATCGAAACAATAATCTCACGCTCAGACACCAAGACACTCAAATACCATTTGCGCCTTTGTACCTGTGCATGAGATTTTGAATAAAAGATGAGTTTTTACATCAATTGTGCAGCTTACTTTAACCAGCGTGCCGCATCTTTGGCGTGGTAAGTCAAAATTAAATCAGCGCCAGCACGTTTAAAGCCAGTTAAAGTTTCCATCACTACACGCTGTTCATCAATCCAACCATTGAGAGCAGCAGCTTTAATCATGGAATACTCACCGGAAACGTTATAAGCTGCAACAGGAAGGTTGCTAGCTTCCTTAACACGCCAAATAATATCCATGTATGCTAAGGCTGGCTTCACCATCAGCATATCAGCGCCTTCTGCGATATCAAGTTCAATTTCTTTAATCGCTTCGCGGGAGTTACCAGGGTCCATTTGGTAAGTTCTTCTATCACCAAATTGCGGTGTAGAATCCGCCGCATCCCGGAATGGGCCATAATAAGCCGAAGCATACTTAGCCGCATAAGATAAAATTGGTGTATCTTGGAATCCCGCTTCATCTAAACCCGCACGAATTGCTTGCACAAAGCCATCCATCATTCCTGAAGGCGCAATAATATCAGCACCAGCTTTGGCTTGAGATACTGCTGTTTTTTTCAGTAATTCTAAAGTAGGGTCATTTAAAACTCTTCCCGTTAAATCACCTACTTGTAAGTAACCGCAATGACCATGACTTGTATATTCACACAGACAAGTATCAGCCACCACAATTAAATCTGGTACTGCTTCCTTCACCGCAGTAGCTGCTTTTTGCACAATACCGCAATCATGCCAAGCGCCAGTAGCATCTACATCTTTATCGGCGGGAATACCAAATAGAATGATGGCGGGAATTCCTAAGTCGTAAACTTCCTTTGCCTCTTCAACAATTTTGTCTACCGACAGCTGGTAAACTCCAGGCATGGATTTGACTTCGTTAGCAATTCCTTCACCTGGTACCGCAAAAAGTGGGTAAATCAAATCACTTGTTGATAAAACAGTTTCTCGTACCATCCGGCGCAGTTGGGGATGTGTACGCAGACGGCGGGGGCGGTGAGTTGGAAACATAAAGTTTTATGAAGAATTACAACGCAAATAGACACAATAGAAAGCGTCACAAAAGCAAGGAAAAACCTTACTTATTTAGGACAGACTACCAGCAGTGCTTAACTGTCCTTTGCCCTACTGTTGATGAAGCTGTGGGGCAATTTCGTATTGTACAGCGTGATAGACATCACTTCGACGCACTGCAAAAAAAACCTGATAAAAATCCCCCAAAATTAATTGCAGAAATTTGGTAATGAGTAGTGCAAAAACTAATGTTTCTCAACTATAAATATTCTCAATTACTTAATGACTGCTGCGGAATTACCAAGTACCATAATTAGCGCGAAACAACCTCTGCAACTGAACGCCTAACGGTATGGTTAATCTGGGTTGCCAAATAGCAGCACTATTGCCCAAAACTATAATTAGCCCCCAGTTTAGTAGATACCCTTTACCTATGAGGGGAACAATCTCAAGGTTACTGAAAGTAGTACTGCAATCTATTCTTCCATAAAGCTATACATTAAAGAAGAAATTAATAGATTCTTTGGCATTTTTTGTGAATCCTATTTGCAGACTGGGATTGAAAAAATAAAAATTTTTATTAATTAGTTGTGTACAAATTGGCGCTTTTACCCTTTGAATTTTAGAAATATTAGGCACAAATCAAAAACATAAATGACACAAAAAATGCATCCTTCTCTGGGTACATAGTTGATCGTGAGTAATTTTTATCGAGGATGTGTGTTTGATATGCAAAAAATCACCCTTCACTCTATTGCTACTAGTCTGCCAAAGTTGTTTTGACAGGCGGGGGAAAGGCTAAAGGTTTTAAACCCTTCCCCTTTTCCCGTTCGCCAATCTACACCTGTCAATATTTGTGTGTGGAACTACTACTGCTTCCCAATTCCTCGTACCCGATCGCGTGCATCGTTGTTCTAAGATGAAAAGACTCACCAATCTTGAAAAAAAATTAAGTTAAGTTAACTAAAGAGCAAACAATTACACTTATGTCAACTGAACTCAACTCAGATCTGCATCAGGCTGTTGAACTTCGCCGCAACTTTGCGATTATTTCACACCCCGACGCAGGTAAAACTACACTGACCGAAAAACTTCTGTTATACGGAGGTGCGATTCACGAAGCTGGTGCAGTCAAAGCCCGCCGGGCCCAGCGTAAAGCCACCTCAGACTGGATGGCGATGGAACAGCAACGGGGTATTTCGATTACATCTACAGTATTGCAATTTGAATATCGTAGCTGTTATATCAACTTATTAGATACTCCTGGACACCAAGATTTCAGTGAAGATACGTACCGGACGCTGGCTGCTGCCGATAATGCAGTGATGCTGATTGATGTGGCAAAAGGCTTGGAACCCCAAACTCGCAAGCTATTTGAAGTTTGTAAGTTGCGCGGTATCCCCATTTTTACCTTTGTAAATAAACTCGACCGTCCCGGGCGCGAACCCCTGGAATTATTAGACGAAATCGAGCAAGAATTGGGATTGCAAACCTATGCAGTCAACTGGCCGATTGGCATGGGCGATCGCTTTAAAGGTGTATTTGACCGCCAAAATCAACAAATTCACTTATTTGAACGTAGCGCTCACGGTAGCAGAGAAGCGAAAGATACAATAGTTGATTTGGGTGATGCCAAAATTGAGGAACTGCTGGAACAGGATCTCTATTACCAACTGAAAAACGATTTAGAACTCTTAGAAGGAGTCGGGCCGGAACTAGATTTAGATTTGGTGCATCAAGGAAAAATGACACCAGTATTCTTCGGTAGTGCCATGACCAACTTTGGGGTAGAGCTATTCTTGAAGCACTTCTTGGATTATGCCTTGAAACCAGGAACTCATAATAGTAGCGTTGGTGAAGTTCCCCCTACGTATCCCGAGTTTTCTGGCTTTGTCTTCAAACTCCAGGCTAACATGGACCCGAAGCACCGCGATCGCGTGGCGTTTATTCGCGTCTGCACGGGTAAGTTTGAAAAAGATATGACGGTGACTCACGCCCGCACAGGCAAAATCGTCCGTCTGTCTCGCCCACAAAAACTTTTCGCCCAAGAGCGAGAATCAATTGATGTCGCTTTTCCAGGCGATGTCATCGGTTTAAATAATCCTGGGGTTTTTGCGATCGGCGACACTATTTACACTGGGCAAAAGCTCGAATATGAAGGAATTCCTTATTTTTCACCGGAATTGTTTGCGACTTTAAGGAACCCCAACCCTTCCAAGTTTAAGCAATTTCAAAAAGGAATTTCGGAATTACGGGAAGAAGGTGCAGTACAAATTATGTACTCCACTGACGAAGCCAAACGCGATCCAATTTTAGCGGCGGTGGGTCAGTTGCAGTTCGAGGTAGTGCAGTTCCGCTTACAAAATGAGTATGGTGTAGAAACCATATTAGACTTGCTACCTTATAGCGTCGCCCGTTGGGTGGAAGGCGGTTGGGAAGCATTGAATGAGGTGGGGCGAATATTCAATACCACCACAGTCAAAGACAATATGGGACGACCAGTATTGCTTTTCCGTAATGAATGGAATTGCCAACAGTTACAGGGAGATCATCCCAAGTTAAAATTAAGCGCGATCGCTCCGGTGTATTCTACTCAGCAATCAGTGGAGGGATAATTCCGGACGCAAGCTATGAGCTGGGGAATCTAAACATTATGCGCTTGAGCATAAACGTGGATCAGTTAGAACAGATGGGAGTGCCAGAAATTCTATGCCTTCACATGCCGAATCGTCTTTGGAGGCTGGTTTAGTTGCTCTAAAACAGGGAAATTATCCCACAGCGATCGCTCACCTGGAACCTGTGGCCAATAGCCAGCAAGATGGCAAAACTGGCTTACAGGCGCAGGTGGGCTTGGTTATGGCTTATGCGCGCAGTGGCCAAGTCCCCAAAGCGATCGCTGTGTGTAACAATCTGATTGTGAGTCCAAATCCGCAGGTTCAAGAGTGGGCAGAACGTGCTCTTGAGCATTTAAAAAAGCACCAACAACGTAAAAAGACCTCATCCAAAAATTCTGCAACTGGATTTGTTGCTTTTGATCATTCTCATAAACCAGATGCTGCGCCTGTAAATACTGCATCACCACAGCAGACCAAAAATTCAGGGGTGAAAGCCACGAATCATGCGGGCACTACATCAACTTTACCAGCCAGTGGTATTAAAAATACCAATGTAGACACCATGATGGGAGCCAATTATATTGGTTCTCTCCATCGCCCACAACCTAAATTATTCACTATCTATTGGCGACACGCAGGCCGGGCAAAAGTTTGGCAACCCCTACATAAGCTAAATTTAATTCCTTTAAAATTACTGGCTACTGGCACATTTTTCGCTCTATTTTGGGTGATGCGGGAAATGCTGAAGCTGGTAATGGGTTTAATAAATCAGATTTTAGTTAAACTACCTTATTTAGAGCCTTGGCAATTTTTATATCGCGATCCAACTGTGGTTGTCATGGCGGTATTAGTGATAGCGCTGGCTTTATCACCTTGGTTGCTAGATCGGTTACTCACAAATTTTTATGGCCAGCAAGAATTACCCAAGGAGCAGTTAAATAATCGCAGTCGGGAAGCAATTCGGGTATTACAACGTTCTTGTCAACAGAAAGGCTGGCCATTTCCTAAACTGCGAATTTTGCCAATGGCTGCTCCTATTGCTCTGACCTATGGTAATTTAGCTCGCAATGCTCGGATAGTCATCAGTCAAGGGCTATTAGATCAACTAGCTGATGATGAAATTGCCGTTATTTACGCCACGCAGTTAGGGCATATCATCCACAAAGATTTTATGGTGATGTCTCTGATATTGCTAGTGACCGTGATTGTCCACAAAATATATCAGAGTATATCGGAGTGGGGCAACAGCATCTCATCGGCATTTGGGCGCTGGCCTGCTAGAGTCTTAGCTAGTCTTACTTATGGGATTTGGTGTCTACTGACTGGCATAGCTTTGTGGTTGTCGAAGTTGCGGCTTTATTATAGCGATCGCGCCGCCTCGGAAATTACTGGTAATCCCAATGCTTTAACCCGCGCCTTATTGAAAATTGCTATTGGTGTAGCTGGTGATATTTCCCACAAAGAACAAACTAGTTGGCAGTTAGAAAGCTTGAATCTGGTAGCACCTGTGAGTTATCAGCAAAGTATTTCTTTAGGTAGTCTAGCTGGTCAAGTTCCTTTTACATCATTATTGATGTGGGATAATTTCAATCCCCATCGTCACTGGTTCACTATTAATAATAGTCATCCTTTAATAGGCGATCGCATTCAACGCCTTAGTAAAATTGCCCGCCACTGGCATTTGGAACCAGAATTACATCTGATCAACGAGCAATCCTTAAGACCGAAAAAGCATCCTTTCTTTTTACAAATTGCTCCTTGGTTGGGTATTCCCTTCGGTTTTTTGTTTGCAGGTCTGATCTGGTTAGGTTGGCAGATCGCATTTGCACTCAAAATTTTAAACCTCAAATGGATCTATGAGGATTGGTCTTTTGTCTCAGGTTGTTTGCTGATTGGCTTTAGTATCGGTATGGTGATCCGCATGAATTCTTTCTTCCCAGATATCCAACCCCAAGCTTTACAAACTGACGATCGCTTACCCAGCCTTTTAGCTAACCCTTCAGCTATCCCCATCGATAGTATCAATGTGTGCCTTGCAGGTAAGCTCTTAGGTCGTCCAGGAATCAGCAATTCTCTTGCACAAGACTTAATTTTGCAAACCAACATCGGGTTAGTGAAATTGCACCACATTCCCTGGCTGGGACAATCCATCAATCCTCAAGACTTCATTGGTAGGCAAATTACAGTTACAGGCTGGTTCCGGCGTGGCGCAACCCCCTGGATTGATATCCAAACCATGCAAACCCAAAACGGTCAAACCGTTAACAGCGCTCATCCTATTTGGTCTACCATCATCGCAGTAGCAGCCCAAGCATGGGGCGCTTTCATCTTCCTCAGAGGCTAGGAGCTAGAGAAGAGGAAGCAAAGGGGACAAGAAATACAAATTCCCAATGCCCCATCCCAAAAATGTTACAAAAATTTGCAATTTTCGCCAGCAGGTGTTACATTTATTTACATAAACATTTCTAATTTATATAACTCGGCACTCCAGCTTAGTTATTTATCACCAACGCTTGCGCCAATCTATCTTTGTAATTCTCCCAACACAGCAGTAAATCAACCAGCCATCGGCTGGTTTTTGTTTCCTAATATTTACCTGTTGAGAAAAAATTGTATTTTATGTTACGATTCGATTACAAGAATATGCCAGAAATGTGTGCGCTGAACTAGCTACGTAGAAAATACCGTGATAATGTAAGGGATGGTGTTTAATTCTGCGAACAGGGGCACAAGAAAACGTTTACTTTAGCAGACAGTAAACTATTAAATTTACAATTCTTATAACTAAGGTGGTATTTAATTGAGCTTCGTTTGTTCTTTGGCATTAAACAAGCTTGACCCCGACGAAAAATTGTATTGTATAGGTTGACAGTTTTGAGTAAAAAAATTGGTTTATGGCAGTCTTGGGAAATAGCATATATTTGAAAGCCAAAGCCAAGTGATTGTTTTCTCATTTTGCCTTGTTCATTCAACTCTGGAGGTATAGTTCATGTCTGTTCGCCTATATATAGGCAATTTGCCAAAAGAAGAAATAGATCGTCAAGAACTGCAAGCAGTTTTCGCGGCTGAAGGTGATGCTGTCACCACAAAATTAATTAAAGACCGGAAAACAGGCAAATGCCGTGGATTCGGCTTTCTCACAGTGAATAATGATGAACAAGCCGATCAAATTATTGAAAAGTATAATGGTCAATTGTTCAAAGACACTGCCATCAAGTTAGAGAAGGCATTACCACGCACTAAGGGCGACGAAGGTGACGAGCAAGCACCCAAAGCTGCTCAAAGCGCTGGTAGCAGTAATCCTGCTCCTGTTACCCACAAAGAAAGCAACCGTCGCGACAAATCTTCTAAGAAGTCTCGTCGTGGTGGTGCGGCTAGTGGCGGACGCGAAACGACTACAACATCTGACTCAGATGCTATTCGTCCAGATCCCCGTTGGGCTTCTGAATTAGAAAAGCTGAAGCAGATGCTAGCTGCACAAACTACAAATTAATCTTGATGCAAAAGCAATTAAAAATTAAAAATCAGAATTTTTTTGATTTTTAATTTTTAATTTTTTACTAGCAGGAAAACCAAAGCAAAAAATTTACAACATTATATAGCAAGTTACCTGTGAAGTAACTAAATTTGCCTTTTCTAGAATATAGTTGAGGTTTTTGTTATTGGTACGTATATTTTTGCTTGGAGTCCAATTTTGTTTTCCATAAGTATTAAGTGTTTTTATCGGCGGTTAATTATTAATTCTTGAGAATTTGCCGATCAGAAAATTCTCAAGAGTTACACGCACAAGGGATAAAAGTCCCGCTCCTCATATTCAAAATTACTTATCTTCAAGCTAATCACTTGTGAGAGAATCTTTATTATCTAGCGCCTAATCCCTATTTTCAATCCAGTCCCCATCCGCATCATTACGGAAAACGAATCAGCTATTGTGTTCCCACTGTTGGTAATTTTGTGATAAAGAATCATAAAAAATCATGAAAACTACTGTGGCATTGGGAATAATATCCCTAGCAGACCATCCTCAGAAATTTTTTTGCAATGCCGAGTAGAAAAGTAAGGCATTGAAAAGCAAAAGTGAATACCTGAGTTATGGATAAGTTGGGGAAAAAATTGTGTGAAAATTCTTTTAATAGAAGATGACAAGCAGACAAATTTAGTTCTAGCGAAAGCGCTTTCGACTCTCAATTACCAAATAGAGACCACTAACGATGGTGAAACGGGATTAGAGTTAGCGAAGGCATTTGATTACGACTTGCTAATTTTGGATGTGATGCTACCAAAATTGGATGGGATTAGTCTTTGTCGCCAACTCCGTTTGGAAGGATCTCAAGTACCCATTCTGATGCTGACTGCTAAGGACGATATTAGTATGCGCGTCATGGGTTTAGAGGCGGGTGCAGATGATTATATTAACAAACCGTTTGAGCTATCAGAGCTCATCGCCAGAATTCGAGCTTTAATGCGGCGAGGTAAGACAATTGTTGCTAAGGTGTTAGTCTGGGAGAATTTAGAGCTTGATATTAACATCAAAGAAGTCACCTATGCTGGCAAGCGTCTGCACCTTACCCCTAAAGAGTATGGTTTGTTAGAACTTTTTTTGCAAAATCCGCGCCGCATATTTAGTAGAAGTGTTTTATTAGATAGAATTTGGTCTGCTGATGAGTTTCCTGGGGAAGAAGCGGTGACAACCCAAATCAAGGGTTTGCGCCAGAAACTAAAAGCAACAGGAATGACTGCAGATTTCATAGAAACAGTATATGGTTTAGGTTATCGGCTGAAAGAACCAAAAAATCAGCCACAAAAGCAAAATCTTCCCAGTCAGAATTTATCAGAGAAAGAGCAAGCCGAAGCCAAAGTCATGGCTGTAGTGGCAAATATGCGGGAAGAGTTTCTCAAAAGTTTTAGCGAAAAGTTTGAGTTACTAGAACAAGCGATCGCGCAATTATCAACTGTCACTCCAGATAAGCGGATATTAAAACAAGCACAGGCGGAAGCACACCGTTTAGCTGGTTCTTTGGGATGTTACGGTTTTCTAGAAGGTTCCAAAATAGCGCGTGACATAGAACAACTGCTAGAAAGATACACTGTTCCCTACCAGAGAATAGCTTTGCAGTTGGTAGAGTTACTGAAATTACTCAAACAAACATTGCAGCAACAGCCATCTTCACCAGTTATCCCTGCCAATGCTCAAATTACATCATCAGCACACCTGCTGATTGTTGATGACGATACGACCCTGACGGAACGTATTAAATTAGAAGCTATATCCTGGGGTTTTAATGTAGATGTAGCAGTAGATATCAAAACAGCGAGAACTATCCTTTCCTTAAATTCAGTCGAAGTTATTTTACTGGATTTATCATTTCCTGCTAAAGAAGAAAATGGTTTAACTTTTCTCGCGGAACTAAGCGAGACGCATCCAGAAATTCCTGTTTTAGTCTTGACTACTAATAATCAATTACAAAACAGGGTAGAAGCTGCTCGTTTAGGCGCACAAAGCTTTTTAAATAAAACCATGTCTGCTGTGGAGGTTTTAAGCGCTATTAATATAGCGCTTAATCAACAAACTGCTACAGATGCAAAAGTTTTAGTTGTGGATGACGATCCGCTCATACTCAAAAAGGTGACTACTTTGCTCTCACCTTGGGGATTACAAGTTACGCCATTACAAGAATCGCAAAGATTTTGGGAAGTATTAGAATCTACTAAACCAGATCTGTTAATTTTAGACATTGAGATGCCAGATTTTAATGGTATAGAATTATGCCAAATAATCCGGAATGATCATTTTTGGCATCGCTTACCAATTTTGTTTCTCTCTGGCCATTTTGAACCGGAAATACTCTATCAAGTTTATTTAGTTGGAGCCGACGACTACATCAGAAAACCAATTGTAGAGCCAGAATTAATTGCTCGGATTTTGAATCGGCTAGAACGGACACATCTGAGCAAAAAATTGTTACATAAATATTACCAGTAGCCAGGGTGACGCTATGTCAAAAAAACGCATTTTAGTCATTGATGATGAAAAAAATCTCTGTACAGTGATTAAAGCTTGTTTAGAAAATATTGGAAGTTGGCAAGTCTTAGTGGCACAATCTGGTAGTGAAGGTCTAGCTGTAGCTAAAAGTGAACATCCAGATGCAATTTTGTTAGATGTTATGATGCCAGATATCAATGGAATGTTGCTGTTTCAACGGCTACAAGAAAATTTGACCACTAATAATATACCCGTAATTTTACTAACAGCTAAAGTCCAAACAGTAGATTTAAAGGAATTTTCCCAATTGTCCATTGCAGGAGTGATTTCTAAACCGTTTGATCCTTTGCGTTTATCAGAACTAGTTGCAAACACTCTGGGGTGGCAGTTTTAAGGCTTTAAGCTAAAAAATATACTAACTTGAAAATTGGCATAGGGCATAGGACATCGGAAAGACAGATTTTTATGCTTGGTTGTGTTAAAACTGGGCATAAATGGCTTTATTTTTTTTATTTTTCAATAAAGAAAATACCTCATAATTTCCTCATATTTATTTTTTAGTCTAAGTAATAAGTTTAGCGGGAAAAAGGTAAATAATGGGAAGATAAAGAAATAGTTTGGCTGACTATTTATCTTCTTTGTGGCTGGTTAAAGATCAGCCGATACGCGCTGAGATAATTTATTCTTCGATTCAAATTTCCTTTGTTCAGAGGAGTCAGTACCTATAGCGATCGCATCGCAACTTCTACCCCTATGGGGAAGCAAGCTAGGCGTAGCATCACCTATGGGAGAGGTGGCTGGCGTTCTCATGTCCAATCTAGTATTTGGATCAGGACTCTTAACAACCCAATGGCGAAATCTAGGATTAACTGCGTAATCGCGTATCTATGGTATTTCGATACTGAAAATTAGCATCTGTAATATGTCCAGAAAACGTATTCTTTTGATTGATGATGAAAAATCGCTGTCCACAGTAATTCAAGCCTGTCTAGAAAATTTAGCCGATTGGACAGTACTAAAAGCTGAATCTGGCAGAGAAGGCTTACTTAAAGCCCAAACTGAAAAGCTAAATGCTATTTTGCTTGATGTCATGATGCCAGATTTAGATGGATTTACTGTGTTACAAGAGTTAAAAAAGAACCCTGTAACTCAAAGTATTCCAGTTATGTTGATCACTGCTAAAGTGGAACCTACTAAGCATGAACAATATGCCCAGTTAGGAATTGCAGGCGTGATTAATAAACCTTTTGATCCTTTACGGCTGGCGGAACAGGTAGCAGGCATTTTGGGTTGGAATTAAGAAGATTTTGGATTTTAGATTAAATATCCTAATCATTAAATACTTCCAGAAATTTCCCACAATACTATCTATTTGAATTCAGCATTAGATGAGCGAGATTGTAATATACCAGCTAATCCCTACGGGGAATTCAAAATTCAAAATTAAGGAAATTTAGTGAGAAAATTTTAATTATGAGAACAAATATAAATTTAGAATAGGGTGTGTTCATACTAAAGATATAGTACCTGGAATTGTTTATTTTGCATCGGTGCAGCGCTGGGCGACAACAGATCTTACATATATTTATTACAAATATTTTTAAATTTCTAGTGTATAGGTTATACTTCTGGTTTAGGAATTGTAAAATAAAAAATACTCCCTTCACCTAAAACACTTTGTGCCCAAATTGTGCCACCATGTTGTTGCACAATACCACGACAAATAGCTAATCCTAAACCTGTGCCACCTTTTTGGCGGGAATCGCTGGCATCAACTTGTTGAAAGCGTCCAAAAATAGTTTCTAACATATCATGAGGTATGCCTCGACCTTGGTCTTGAACTTTAAATAAAATGCGATCGCTCAAATCTTCGGCACTTAGCGTGACTGTACTATTCGCTGGGGAAAATTTGATGGCATTCCCAATTAAGTTAAGCAGGGTTTGCATAATGCGATCGGGGTCTACGCATATCTGGATAGAGGTTAGCGACATCTCTAATACAACATTATTAGCTGTAGCTAAAGGCTGTAAAGCTTCGACAGATTGGCGTATCAGTGTAGCAGCATCACACCGCTGCTTAACAAGAGAAAATTTGTTGGATTCTAAATGTTCCAAATCTAAAATATCATTTACTAAACGTACTAAACGTTCCGTATCGCTGTAAGCAATATCTAACATTTGTTGAGCCGTTTCTGGTTGCGTTTTTAATACTCCAGATGACAGCAATCCTAAAGCACCGCGAATAGAAGCTAAAGGTGTTCGTAATTCATGGCTCACAATTGAGATAAATTCATTTTTCATTTTCTCAATTGCGCGACTTTCAGTAATATCTTCGATTGTGCCAACGTACCCTATAATTTCATGAGGAGAAGAGATGATTGGGACAATAGTGATGCGTAAAAAGCGTAATGTTGAATCGGGGCGAATGTAACGCAACTCCGTACAAAACTCTAGGTTGACAGTTGCTAACTCTTGCCACTGGGGCCAGAATACTGCTAAATCTTCTGGATGAATATACTGTAACCAGCTATCACCAAACGATTCTTCTAAACTTAATCCGCAAATTGCTTGAAAGCGGGGATTTGTATAGATATTTGTGCCCAAAGTATCGCTTCTAAAAATACCGACAGGTGCAGAATCGCTGAGAGTCCGAAATAAAGTTTCGCTTTGGCGCATGGCTTCTTCAGCTAGTTTAAGGCTGCTAACATCAATGCTGACACCAATAACCACCCAAGTATCAGTTTCTTCTTGGCGAACAGAAGAATAAGTGGTGGAAATCCAGCGAACAGCACCATCTTTGTGACGGAATCTATACTCTATAGAGTTAGTACCTTCAGCAATACTTCGCTGAAACCGAGCATACATAACTTGTTTTCTGTCTTCTGGCAATACCCGTGAAATCCACAGCTTTTTATCTGCTAGAATTTCTGCAGGAGAATAACCAAAAATTATTTCGCTAGCAGCAGACTGATATTCATATTCCCATTCTTGATTAGCAGAGATCCGAAAACTAAATATAGAAGCACTGGCTGTAGAGAGAATATTTTGTAATCGTTTTTCAGAAGCTTGCAGTGCTAGTTCTAAGCGTTTGCGATCGCTAATATCAATGCTTACTCCCGTGACAATCCAACAATTAGCCACTTTGTCTCGATGGGAGGAGTAAGTTGCAGAAATCCAGCGCAGAGAACCATCTTTGTGATGAAACCGATACTCAATAGTACTAGTGCGTTCCGCCAAAATTTCCTCAAACAGCGGATATAAAACTTGTTCTCTATCTTCTGCAAATACCTGTGACATCCACATCTGTTTGTCAGATACAATTTCTGCCGGAGTATAGCCAAATAGAGCTTCACTACCTATAGACTGATACTCATATTCCCAGTCGTAATTGGCAAAGACACGAAAACACACAATAGAAGCGTTAGCTGTAGTGAGAATATTATTTAATCGGCTTTCAGAAGCTTGCAGTGCTAGTTCTAACCGTTTGCGATCGCTAATATTTGTACTGCTACCAACGATACGATACACACATGAATTTTCGTCAAGTAAAGGAGTTAAACTAGTGATCCACCAAGTATCTTGTCCGGAGATTGGTAAACATTCCTCATAGGTAACAGTCTCTCTCGCGGTAACACAGGCTTGATAATGCTGGCGCACTAATGATGCAACTTCTGGTGGTAGTAACTTATCTAATGTTTTACCTTGGATGTCTAAAGCACTAATCCCTGTTAACCGTTCATAGGCAGGGTTGATATCTACAAAGGAAATTTCACCATCTACCAAAACATCAACTACGAAAATACATTGTTCAACACCGTTATAAATACTGCTTAAAAATTCTTCCTTTTTCTGTAAGCTTTGTTGTGCTAAGAAACGCTCTGTAATATCTTGGGCGGTTCCATAAAGCCGAATTACTTGTCCATCAGCATTGAACTCGGCTTGTCCAGTACCTTCAATGTAGCGGATAGAGCCATCAGGACGGGGATTGCGTTTTAGTATGAGCTTATATGATTCACCAGTTGTAATTGTGGTTTCAACGGCTTTGTGCAACCTTGCTGCATCTTGTGGCTGATAAATTTGCAGGTTTTCATCATAGCTAGGTTCTAGTAGTGCTGGATCTCGGTTTAAGATATGGAAAAGCTCTTCCGTCCAAGTAATTTTTTGTGTAGCTAAATCATATTCCCAGTTGCCAATTTGAGCTACCTGTTGAGCTTCTGTAAGTAGAGCCGTGCTTTTGCGTAGTCTTTCTTCAGTTAATTTCTGTTCGGTAATATCCAGTCGAATACCATCCCAACAAATCCGCCCATCATCTAAATGCCGAGGTGTGGAGCAGAGGCGTATCCAACGAATATCTCTCTGCGGGGTATATTCTCGCACCTGAACATCGAAGACTGACATTGTTTGGGCAGATTCCTCTTGTTTCTGGCTGACGTAAAGTTGATCCTCTGGGAGCAAGTTGTTATAGAGTAAGCTGGAATCTGCTAAAACTGCTGTGGGATGGAATCCATTTGTAGCTTCCACACCAGCACTAATATAGTAGAAGCGATAATTACCATCCCTTTCGCGGATTACTTGGTAAATATAACTATGGGGAATGTTATCTCCTATTGCCCTTAAAAAAGCTTCGCGTTCTTGTAAAGCTTGTTCGGCGCGTTTGCGATTGGTCACATTGCGGTGAATTCCCGCCATCCGTAAAGCTTGACCGTTTTTATCTCGACTCACGACTTTGCCATAGTTAGCAATCCATTTCCACCCTTCCGATTTAGTTCGCATTCGATATTCAAAAGTGTAGGGAATGGAACTATCCATCAGGTGAGATTGTAGTACATCCATTACCCAAGGACGGTCTTCTGGATGCAGCAATTGCTCCCAAGTAGTGATATCATCAGCTAGTTCATCAGCAGCATAGCCAAGCATTTCACACCAACGAGGGCTGAGATAAAGATACCCTGTAATTATGTTCCAATCCCAAACCCCTTCTCCAGAGGCTTCTAAGGCTAGCTGCAAGCGTTCTTCACTTGTGCGTAAGGCTTCTTCGGTTTGTTTGCGCTGAGTGATGTCTGTTTTGACACTCATTACCTGCCAGGATTGGGTAATTTCATCCCACTCGGAACTAAAAGTATCGCAAATCCAGCAAATTGATCCATCTTTGTGACTGAAGGGATACTCGATGGTAAGTATTTTCTCAGACTGAATCGCATCCTGAATATGATGCAAAATCACATTCTGATCTTCTGGTAATAGCCTAGAAGCCCAAAGCAGAGGATCTGCTAAGAATTCATCAGGAGAATATCCTAAAATGCTTTGACAGCTAGGAGAGATATATTCACAACGGAATTCTGGCGCGGATAGTAGCCGAATTCTACTAATAATTGTTCTCGTGCTGCTCAGAATGACATCAAGCTGAGTTTGGTAATTTGGTTGAGTTTGTGCAACTTGTTCACGATGCTCAATTTCTAGGAGCAATGCTGCTTGCATATTCGCAAGCGCGATCGCACCTACTAATTTTCCCTCTTTGTCTAAAACTGGTAGGTAGGAAATTTGCTGCTGTTTCAGCAGTCGCAATATCTTAAATAAGTCGCCTAACTCAGATTCCTTAACAGTAATGACATTGTCAGTCATTACATCTGATAAAGTCGCCACACTCAAATTCACACCAGATGCGATCGCCTTTACCAAATCTCTTTGAGTAAAAATTCCTACAAGCTGGTGTTGCTCTACAACCAAGACATAGCTGCTGTTTTCTTGGTTCATGGCTTGGACTGCAAACTCAACTGATGTATTCGGCGCTAGCGTTAGCGGACACTTTTGCAGGAATTGAGTTTGGGAGAGTGGCTGCATAAACTTGAGATGACAATTTATCTTACCTATGTCTTATTACACATAACTGCGATCGCACAACAGCTAGAAATTAGGCTAGATATTTCTCCACTTTACTCGCAATTTCTGGTTTTTGCCTTGCTTAATAGCTTTTTATAGGTACCGCTACACCCATGATTAATCAACAAGTGAATCCTATTGCTTAGTTGTTGAATCGCTTAAATCACTCGTAAACAAATTTGCTGCGGCTTTTGCTCAAGTATTTGGAAGTATAAGTATATCCTATAGCTTCTATAAGCTTTTTCTTGTGCTTAATATTTGGCAATATGAACCTTTGTAATAAGGCACAAATTATTACTTTTTGTAAATGCTGTATCTTATGTAACAAAAAAATATTTATCTTTTTAAAAGTATAAGAAAATACAATGTATTTATTTTGGTATATTCTCTGAGGGAAAACACCACAGTAAGAAAACTCTTGATTGATCAAACTTTTCAAGGCTAAAACTAAAAATTCATATATAGTTAACTAGCGTTTAATACATATTTAAATGCGTATTAAAACTGAAGCAAAATAGCTAAAAATGATGCGTAGAAAGTAGAGTATTGGCAGTCAAAAACGTTTAATAACGTATATACATCCTACTGTATGCTCTTGTAGCAAAAATTTTTTAGAAACTCCTCTATCCCCAGGATTAGATATAAATATACCAATGCACAGATAAAAAGATTAAATATAAATACGGTGCCGAAAAGCATATTTCCCGTAGTAGATGCATAAAAAGAATTGACCTATTAAATTAAAATCAAGTTTAATCAAAAGTTATCAAATCTTTTCAGTAAAAGTGCTAGGCGCAATCTTGGAGCTGCCTGCAACTTTTTAACAATCAGCACAACAACAAACTATGAACGCTACCACGGAACAACGCATCGCTTTGATTTCAGTCCACGGAGACCCGGCGATTGAAATAGGAAAGGAAGAAGCCGGCGGTCAGAATGTTTACGTCCGCAACGTAGGTGAAGCACTAGCGCGGCTAGGATGGCAGGTTGATATGTTTACCCGCCAAGTGAGTGCGGAGCAAGAAACAATTGTGCAGCACAGTCCCTTCTGCCGCACCATTCGCTTTCAAGCTGGGCCTTTAGAGTTTGTGCCAAGAGATAATCTTTTTGTTTATTTACCAGAATTTATTGAAAAGTTCCGCCAATTCCAGCAAGAAAACGGTATTACCTATCACTTAGTTCATACCAACTACTGGCTTTCTAGCTGGGTGGGGATGCAATTAAAGAAAATCCAAGGAAGTAAGCAGGTTCATACATACCACTCTTTAGGAGCAGTTAAGTACAACACCATAGACAATATTCCAGCAATTGCTAGTAAACGTTTAGCAGTAGAAAAAGAAGTATTAGAGACAGCAGAAACAATTGTGGCGACGAGTCCCCAAGAAAAGCAGCATATGCGATCGCTCGTTTCCACCAAAGGCAATATTGATATCATTCCCTGTGGTACAGATATTCGGCAATTTGGCTCTATAGATAGAGAAGCAGCGCGAGCTAAGTTAGGAATTGCATCTGATGCAAAAGTAGTATTGTACGTTGGCAGGTTTGACCCTCGTAAAGGTATAGAAACCGTAGTACGTGCCGTTGGAGCCTCAAAATTACGTGGTTCGGAAAATCTACAATTGATTATTGGTGGTGGTAGCACCCCAGGTAACAGCGACGGTATAGAACGCGATCGCATTGAAGGTATTATCGATGAGCTGGGTATGAAAGAGATGACCTCCCTACCCGGTCGCCTCTGTCAAACTGTCCTACCTACTTACTACGCTGCGGCTGATGTTTGCGTTGTTCCTAGCCACTACGAACCTTTTGGACTCGTAGCGATTGAAGCTATGGCTAGCGGTACACCAGTCATCGCCAGTGATGTGGGTGGTCTGCAATTTACTGTAGTTTCCGAAAAAACTGGGATATTAGCGCCACCTCGAGACGTACCAGCCTTTACAGATGCCATTGACCGCATTCTGATGAATCCCGAATGGCGAGAACAGTTAGGGAAAGCTGCGAGGGAACGTGTGATCAGTAAGTTTAGTTGGGATGGTGTGGCATCTCAGTTGAGTGAACTTTACACCCAACTGTTAGAACAGCCTGTAGTTCCAGATTTAGTACCAGCTTTGGTGTCTAGTTTGGAAAAATCTGTCGCGCAACCTGCGGCGCAAGTTAGTAAAGAACCAGCTTTGCAAAGATAAACAGCAACAGCAGAGACGCGATGAATCGCGTCTGTACAAGGGTCAAGGGTAATTGGTTTTGAGATATTCTATTAGATATCTTGGACTATTGACTCTTGACTCTTGGCATTTAGGACTATACTTAGCATCGATAGTATGAACGCCAATGGCTAACTAATTGTTGTGCAACCAGTTGATTTTACTACCCTCACCGCTGCTTGTAGCGAACTTCGCACTTACTGGTTACCATCCAGAACAGAGCAGGTTTTCCAGCGCGATCGCTATACTATTTCTATCGCCTTACGTACCCTCAAACAGCGGGGTTGGCTAGAGATTTCTTGGCATCCCCAAGCTGCACGCATCTGCATTGGTAATCCGCCGCCACGGGTACCAGATACTTTTACTTTTAGTCAACAACTTATACACCAATTGGGTGGTTTGGCATTAGTAGGTATTGAAGCGATCGCACCTTGGGAGCGTGTTATCGATTTCCAATTTGCTCGTCGTCCCCAAGAAAGCGCATTATATCACGTTTACGTGGAAATTATGGGGAAATACAGCAATGTCATCCTCACCGATGCTAACAATCTAATTATCACTGCCGCCCATCAAGTTAGTCAGCAACAATCTAGCGTCCGTCCCATCCAAACCGGACAAACTTATGAAACTCCACCGAAACTCACTGGCCCAGTTCCTAGTGTGAGTGAATCTGTACAACGCTGGCAAGAACGAGTGAGTTTAGTACCAGGAGCGATTAAGCGTCAGTTGCTCAAAAGTTATAGTGGTTTAAGTGCATCGCTGGTAGAATCAATGGTGCGATCAGCAAATATACCACCAGAAACAACCACCGATAGCCTGACACCGGAAGATTGGCAAAGATTGTTTCAACAATGGCAAGTATGGCTAGAAGCATTACAAGTAGAAAAGTTTTACCCTGCTTGGATGGATGATGGATACACCGTCATGGGTTGGGGTGGAGTAACACCAGCAAAGGATACACAAGAACTACTCAACCGCTACTATACCGACCAACTCAACGAACAAGTATTTGCTCAACTCCGCCATCAGCTGAACCAAAAACTAAATAATATCTTGGCAAAATTACGGCTAAAGGCAAACACCTTTGCAGAACGCTTGCAACAATCAGATAGAGCCGATGAATATCGCCACAAAGCCGATTTATTGATGGCTAACTTGCATAACTGGGAAGCAGGGATGAAAGAAATTACCCTTCCTGATTTTGAAACTAACTTACCAGTAGCGATCGCTCTGCAACCAGATAAAAATGCGGTGCAAAATGCTCAAAGCCTTTATAAACAGCACCAAAAGCTGAAACGCGCACGTGCTGCGGTCGAACCACTACTTGCAGAAGTGAACACAGAAATAGAATACTTAGAGCAAGTAGAAGCTGCGATCGCTCAGATAGAAAAATATCAAACACCTGAAGATTTACAAGCGCTCGAAGAAATCCGCGATGAGCTAATTGGACAACGGTATCTAGAAGACCCAGAATACCGCAACCGTACTACTAACGAAGATAGTAGCAGCAACTTTCATCGTTATCGTACTCCCAGCGGCTTTGAAGTATTAATTGGTCGCAACAATCGCCAGAATGACCAATTAACTTTTCGGGTAGCTGGAGATTATGACTTGTGGTTCCACGCACAAGAAATTCCTGGTAGTCATGTCTTACTGCGGTTAGAACCAGGCGCAGTCCCTGAAGAAGCCGATTTGCAATTTACTGCCAACCTTACTTCCTACTATAGTCGCGCTCGTCAAAGTGACCAAGTGCCAGTAGTATACACTCAGCCAAAGTACGTCTACAAACCTAAAGGTGCGAAACCTGGAATTGCCATTTACAAGCAAGAGCGTATCCTGTGGGGACAACCACAATCAATAGTAAAAGGTCAAACTTTGTAACTTTTGATTATTAAGTCATCTGTCTTTTGATAGACATATCGAATTATTCTCAAAGATAGAGGTCATCAAACCTTAACAGTATCTTTTTTTGGTAAATTTTTCTGAAAAAACTGTGTTGACTGCTACAATATTGTTAAGAAACGTTGCCCGTTGCATTTTGGGAACGCGCAACAGGGTTTTAACTCTAATGAGAAGACAACGCGGAAAATATTTTTTAGACCAGCTGTGGGAGGCTGGTCATTTTTTTTGAGATTTATCTTAAGAACCTTAATGCTGACTATTTTATCTTTCTCTGCAATTGCCAAATAGGAACAAGTTTATATCTATAAACTAAATTTACGTATTAACACGGTTGGAGTTTGTCAATTTAAACTCGAATTTATTATATGTGTATAAAAGCTTTTCCTCAAACTATTTCATTACAAGCCATCAGCTAAACTATAAAAATTGCTAGTACAACAAGGCAAACGTAAAAAGTAAAAAGAAAGAATACTTATACCACAAGCCTTTTAGCAATTACAGATAGTCTGTTTATTTACGCCAACTTGTACTAGCAGGGTAAGCGCATGATACTTTGCAGTATTTTCCACATATTTTATATTTTCATCTAAGTTAAATCCACTAAAGATTGGATGATTATTGTTGCTGACATATTTTAGATATAGTAGATATCACATAAATATTATCTATTCAGCATTATTTTAATATTAAACATTAGATTTATTTAAGTAAATACTATTAAATAGCAAAAATAAAAAATACTATAACAATATTTTAATAAGAGATATTTTATAAGCTTTAATTTGTAGAAAAAACATTATTTTTATCTAGACAATTAACTATTTTGTATGCCAAGGTATTGGTAACAAAAGCACTAAAAAACCATGTCGAAACTCTTAAAAAGCTTTTTAACAGGAACAGTCCTGACTTTTGGTTTAGCAATTGCTGGTGCAGGACAAGCTTCTGCGGTTGATATGAAAACAACTATTACCGCAGACAATCACTATGGATTGTTCTATGGAAATGCAAGTGGCAACTCTTTAAGTTTTGTAGGTCGTAACGAGCTGGGAAGCCAGGGGAGTTCAGGAGCGTATAACTGGTCTAATGCAGAAACTTGGAATACTAATGTCAATGCATCTGATTATTTATATTTAGTTGTTTGGGACGATCAAAGTGTTGACGAATCTTGGATTGGTCAATTTGAATTTTCTACGGGTCAGACTCTATTGAGTAAAGCAACTGATTGGGAATACATGATCAGCAAAGGAGCTAACCCATACACCCTCAGAAATTCCGTGACTCAACAAGATCAGGGTTTCTTAGGAACAGGTGATACTTTTGAAGGAAATGTTCCTCTGGTAACAGACTTAGTCGGAGAAATTCAAGGAGGAAATTGGCGTAGTGCGGAAAGACGAGGCGCTAATGGCACTACACCTTGGGGTACAATTGCAGGAATTTCCCAAAATGCAGATTTTCTGAATGTGACTACTGCCGATAAGCAACAACGAGGAACCTCTGCAAATACTAATTACACAATATTCCGCACTAAGGGTTCTATTGGACAGTTAGCTGGATTACCTTCTCAGTCTGTTCCCGAACCTAGTTCCATGTTAGGCTTGCTTGCTTTTGGTGCTTTAAGTGCTGGATCTTTAGTTAAACGCAAATCAAAGATAGCTTAAAAGCCTTTGTACAAATAGTTCTCAAGGCTTCAAATTAATATCGAGATATTATTTTCCTGCATTGAGTGCAATCAGTAAAAAAAGACGTTTGGTGAGACGATTCGCTCGGGTAGAAGACAAACAACGGTGTAGATAAACGCTCCAATCCGGCAGAAATGCTGGATTTTTTACTTTATCTGGGTGTCCTCACATCCCCGTGTTATTGATGTGTCGCAGACATTATTTGAGTATTATGCACATAGAGGAGCGTTATGCGATCGCGTAACGCTCCTCTTGTAACTATCTATTTCTACAGCTACGATGAGGAATTTGGTTGATTTTTGTTATTCACCGATAATGCCACCATCATCGCGGGTAATCACGACAGTTGAAGAACGTGGACGACCAGATGGGCCATAACCTTGACTGTGAGGCCAGTTGCTAGTTTGGGTGGGATTTGAAGCAGGTGCGCCTTCACCTGGATGCTGAATATTGATGAACAGGGCTTTACCATCTGGGGTTGTAGTTACGCCTGTTACCTCACAATTCATAGGACTAGTCAAGAAGCGTCTAACTTCTTTGGTGTTGGGGTCAGCACACAACATATTATTACTACCAATATTTGCCAAGTCACCGCTACCATTTCCTGCATGGTCAGTCTGAATCCAGAGACGACCGAAGTCATCGAACCACAGGCCATCTGGTGAACTGAAATCATCACCATTGATATTACCTTGCAGGTTTGATTCTGCTCTAGTTTTGTCACCAGCCAGAACAAAAATATCCCATTTGAAGGTTGTAGCGGTCACACTGCGCCCATCTTCACGCCAACGGATGATGTGACCGTAACGGTTGTCAGGACGTGGGTTAGAGGCATCAACAGGAGGACGCGCAGTGGCTGCTCCTGTCGAGCCATCTTGATTATTTACGGAGGGTGGAGTTGTACCACGAAGGCTATTGTTAGTTAGCGTGCAATAGACTTCAATATCTTTAAAACCACGAATCTGAGGACGTACTGCTGTCCACTCTGGCCTATCCATCATCGTTGCACCAACTCGATCCGCCGCCTGACGTGTTTTGATCAGTACTTCAGCTTGACTTCTGAAACCATTTTCAGGTGTGAGACCACGTTGACCATAAACCAACGGAATCCACTCACCAGTACCGTTATCATTAAACTTGGCAACGTATAAAACGCCATCGTCAAGTAAATTGCGGTTAGCACTACGTTGTCTAGAATTGAAGCGCCGAGCGCACACGAACTTGTAGATATACTCGTTGCGTTCGTCATCACCCATATAGAAAGCAACACGGTTATTGTCATCGACAACAACCTGAGCGCTCTCGTGTTTGAATCTACCAAGAGCTGTACGTTTAACTGGTTTGCTATAGGGATCGAAAGGGTCAATCTCGACTACCCAACCGAATAAGTGAGGTTCGAGTGGGTTTGTACGACTGTTGAAGCGTGGATCGACCTCGTACCAACGATAGCCGGCTCCTGTACGTGACAGACCGTAGCGATTTTGTCCTGCGAGAATCTCGGAGTCTACTATACCTGGAGTTGAAACTAGAGTCTCACCAAGATTGCCAAAGTAGCCATTCCAGTTCTCTTCACAAGTTAGGTATGTACCCCAAGGTGTATAGCCGTTAGAGCAGTTGTTGATTGTACCGTATGCGGTGTAGCCATCGTTGAGCCTACCTGTGTCAATAGAGCCATTTGGTGTGATCTCAAACTTCTTAGACTTCAATAGAGCATCACCAGCCGCAGGCCCAGAAATTTGCATCTCGGTGTTAGCAGTAATGCGGCGACCATAGTGGGAATTGGGATTATATTTCCAGTTATTGCCCTTGTTGAAAATTTCCACAACAGACACACCATGAGCAGCCTGAGACTTTCGCACCTTGGCAATGGTGACTTGATCTAGACCATCAGTATGCAAAAGAGATTCTTGAGTATACTCATGGTTGACGCACAACAAACCATTATTTGTTGACTTGTTGAAAAAGCTCTTAAAGAATTCAATTTGTGAACTTACTCTTCTACCAAAAGAATTTCCTGGTGAAAAAGGGAAGTAATGCATACCATCGGCGTGCATCCCAAATTGCTTTTCCTGTGCGCTTGCATCTTGGGAAGCATTTACCAACCAAGTAGGGCCACCAGAGACAACCGGATCTCCCCAAGCAACCAGTACTTTGGCTGTATAACCTTGAGGAACACTCACAAGATCCTTTTCTAGAAGTCCTGTAGTTTTATTGAGTAGATTTGGCGGTACACTCTTAAAGCCAATACCACCAAAACCTTTACTTTTGGGTGCTGGTGTAGCTTCAACAGTTTGGAGCAAACCACTTACAGAGACATCTCCTAGAACAGTTAGCGCTGACGCACCTACCGCCGTCATAATAAAGCGCCGACGCTTCATACTGACGCGATTGATTACGTCATAAATTGACTCGTTACTAGATGGGTTGAGAGTAATATTATTTTTAGGATGCAATGAACCTTTCATTCTTGAAATTCTCCATTTAAAGTCAACAAATCTACTATTCAATTCATCTTTTAATGACACGATGCATTGAATAAATTGAAATTATTCTGTAGTTGCAAAAAATGCAGAATTACCTATTTATTTTTGTATTTAACATAAATATTTACCAATCAATAAGAATTGTTTTGAGACTTTTTTGTATCTGTCATAGCGAGAAATATGACATTTCTATTACTTTTATGTAACAATGATTAAGAAAAGATTATTAAATGTTTAATTTAAGGTCTGAATTAGAATCTCAGAAATTTATCACAAAGATTCCATACAAATAACGAACCTAACCCCGAGTAACGAATCTTCGATAACACAAAACAAGGAATAATCCAAATTGATGCCCTTGGTGTTCAAGTAATATTTCATTCTTTCTAGGAAGAATTATTTTGATTGATTCTTGAAATTATCTTGATGATTTCAACAGTAAAAACTAAGATATCTAAATAAATAAGAGGTCACTTATAAGATATATAGAAATCCTATTTTATTTCTGAAAAATCTCAGCACTGATGCGTTACGCGATCGCTAACGCATCCTACGTGAACGGTCAACGGTTAACAGTCAACAAACCTATATGTAAGATTTCACAAATCATTTAAGATTGCTATAGTGGATTTCGTCATCACGTCTGTAGTGTTCTCCCACTGTGCGAAAGGTGATAATCCGGCGGGTTAAAATGTTTTGCTGTTGATTTTCTTGCTTCTCAACCAGTACTATCCAATCTTCACCTTCACTAAATCCCTTAGTGATTCCTTGGGTAATTTGTCCTGGTTCTGCAATGTCGAAAATGAAGACACCCCCAGGATTTAAGGCGTGATATATGCGATAGAAAAGATGAGAGAGGGTTTGGCGATCGCTTTTTGCGTCAAACTGGTAGTTAAGGCATTCACCTATTGATGTCACAGCATTGCAAGGCGGAATCTCAGCCTCAAACAATGAACCAATCCTAAACTCAGCATTTGGGACTCTGGCGCGTGCGAGTGCAATCATCGACTTAGAAATATCAATTCCCAAAACATCATACCCAGCTTTGGTAAACTCTTGCGTCGATAAACCGCTACCACAACCTAAGTCTACGAGCAGCCCTTCTCGGATATTGTGTTGTGCCAGAATTTCCAATATCCCAGGAGCAGACTTGAGAGCATAATCATTAAAACCGACATCATGAATAAATGCGAGGTCTTCTTTGTAATACTCTTCCATAGCTAATATTACTGCCAACTAAATTAACTTCAAAACTCCTCCGCGCCACTCCGCGCTACCGTTGCAATACTTTGCGTTTAAAAACTCTCTTGCCGATCATAACGAAACATCGGTAATTCAATTCCTTTACCCTTTCCCCCGTGTTTCTTCAAAGACTTACCTAGTCAATTATTGATAACTTTTTCTACAACCAGACTCTTGACTTCCAGTAAATATATGAGAAGCTAATAGTTAGGTTGTCTAAATTAATTCTCAAGGAAGTGCATCTGACTTGTGACAAAACTGACAGGAAGAGCAGACCGAATGGAAACTGCTACTAACTTTCCACAATCGGTCATATTGCAAACTCACGAACTCACACGCCGTTTTGACAGCTTTACTGCTGTTGATGGCTTGAATTTATCTGTAGCAGCAGGTGAAGTATTCGGCTTGCTTGGCCCCAATGGAGCAGGGAAAAGCACAGTAATTAAGATGTTGACAACGCTACTACCGCCCAGTGCTGGTAGAGGAACCATAGCTGGTTATGATGTCACTCATCAATCTCAGGCTGTAAGAAAAGCTATTGGTTATGTACCACAAGCGCTTTCTGCTGATGGGAGTCTTACAGGCTATGAAAATCTCTTAATCTTTGCCAAGCTGTATGACATTCCATCTCAGCGTCGCCAACAGCGCATCCGTGATGTGCTGGAATTCATGGGTTTAGAGGAAGTCGCCCATCGCTTAGTGAGAAATTATTCTGGGGGGATGATTCGCAAACTGGAAATTGCCCAATCCATCTTGCATCGGCCGCAAATTATGTTCCTCGATGAGCCAACTGTGGGACTCGATCCGGTGGCGCGCAACCAAGTCTGGAATTTGGTTAAGGAACTCCATACAAATTACGGCACAACTATCTTTTTAACTACTCACTTTTTGGAAGAAGCGGACAGCTTGTGTAATCGAGTAGCGATTATGAATCGGGGTAAGGTGATTACAACTGGCTCACCCACAGATTTAAAAGCTGCTTTAGATACACCAAACGCCACTTTGGATGATGTGTTTATTCACTATACAGGGGCCGAATTAGCATCAGGAGTTAGTTATCGTGACACAGCAAGAACCAGACGTAATGCTCAACGGTTGGGTTGATCCTCAGCCTCGAAATAGAGGTAATTTTATTTCTGCGATCGCAGAATTATTTAGCAAAACTCTTGTCATCGCTGAACTAGAAATACGTAAACTGCGCCACGATCCCTATGATTTATTAATTCGGGGCGTACAACCTGCATTGTGGCTGTTAGTTTTTGGGCAAGTTTTCACCCGCACTCGCGCTATCCCTACAGGAGACTTATCTTATTTAGAATTTATGGCTCCGGGGATTCTCGCTCAAAGCGTACTTTTTGTAGCCATTTTCACTGGTGGGATGACGCTGATTTGGGAGCGAGATTTAGGAATTGTACATAAATTTCTCGCTAGTCCTGTACCCCGCGCTGCAATGGTGTTGGGTAAAGCTGTAGCCTGTGGAATCAGGAGCTTATCACAAATAGTAATTATCTATGGATTAGCCCTGCTGTTAGGTGTCAAGCTCAATTTGCATCCTTGGGCTATTCTCGAAGTCGTGATAATTGTGCTGTTAGGTGCAGCCTGTTTTTGTGTTTTTTCATTAATTATTGGCTGTTTGGTAAGAAGTAGAGAAAGGTTTACAGGTATAGGGCAATTAATTACCATGCCCTTATTTTTTGCGAGTAATGCCATCTATCCCTTATCACTCATGCCAGGTTGGTTGCATCTAATTTCTAGTATCAATCCCTTAACTTATGAAGTTGACGCCTTACGCGGTGCAATGATCGCTCATGGCTCCAGTATCTATGGGTTTGGTCTGGACTGTACAATTCTCTTGCTAACATTAATAGGCTTGACTATCATCTGTGGACGATTGTACCCACGGGTGGCTATGTAATTAGGAGAAAAAGATGCCCAAGCTCGGAAAACCCACGGAAGAATGTGCTGCGAGAGTAATGGAAACAGTTCCCTTGCTGATGCGGTTTATCCGAGCAGATATGCGTAGTCACAATGCTGAATCTCTATCCATACCTCAGTTGCGATCGCTAGCTTTTCTCAATCGCAATCCTGGTGCATCATTATCTGAGGTAGCAGAGCATTTAGGAGTTACCTGCGCTACAGCATCAACAACAATTGAACGCTTAGTACAACGCGATTTAGTACAGCGTACAGATCATCCTCAAGAACGGCGGCGAATAGTTTTGAATTTAACAGAATCAGGAAAATTTCTGTTGCTGCAATCCCAAGCAACTACTCGCGCTCATATTGCCGATATTCTTGATGGTCTGACACCAGAACAAATATCACAAATTGAAGCAGGGTTGACTCTACTAAAAAATGTCTTTGAGCAAACAGAAGTTAAAAAAGCTCCTTAATCTAGAGGGAAAACAACACGACTCCTTTGCAGCTTTAAGGTTTCGCGATTATCGATTATTTACTATTGGGCGAGTAGTACTGTTTACCGGCTCACAAATGCAAACAGTAGCTATCGGTTGGGAACTCTATGAACGCACCAACTCAGCGATGGTATTAGGTGGGGTAGGACTGGCGCAAGTGCTACCAATGATCGCCTTGACATTAATTGCTGGACATGTAGCAGATAGACGCGATCGCAAACTTACAACCCTACTATCTATTCTGCTACTAGCTCTTTCCTCATTAGCTTTGGCAGTAGTTTCCTATACTCAAGGTACAATTAGTCTTTTTTATACCTGCTTAGTCTTCTCAGGTGTAGCTAGAGCGTTCTTAAAGCCTGCCAGCGATGCCATGATGTGGCAATTAATACCAACAAGCGCCTTTACCAATGCCGCTACTTGGAATAGTACCAGCTTTCAGCTAGCAACAGTCATCGGCCCAGCTTTGGGAGGATTTGCGATCGCAGCTTTCGGAAATGCTACAAGCGTATATATATTAGCGGCTGTGGCAGCATTTTTATGTTTCGCCTTAACATTGCCAATTAAACAGCAAAACACCACTCTTTCTAAAGAACCAATCTCACTCAAAGCCTTAGCTGGGGGTGCTGAGTTTGTCTGGAAAAATCAGATAATCTTAGCAGCAATTACCCTAGGTTTGCAGTCTTACTAGGGGGTGCAGTAGCCTTATTACCCATCTTTGCTAAGGATATTTTGCACGTTGGCCCTGTAGAGTTGGGGTATTTGCAAGCTGCTCCTTCCATAGGTGCGCTGATTATGGCGGTAACTTTAGCCCATCTGCCACCTATGCGTAAAGCTGGGCCAGCCTTACTCTGGTCTGTGGTAGGTTTTGGTGTAGTCACAATTATATTTGGCTTGTCGCGCTGGTTTTGGCTGTCGTTGCTGATGCTGGCGCTCAGTGGCGCATTAGATAGTATCAGCGTTGTGATTCGCCATACCTTAGTTCAAATTCGCACACCCAACCATTTACGCGGTCGAGTTGCAGCAATTAACAGCGTGTTTATTAGTGCTTCTAATGAATTAGGGGGCTTTGAGTCAGGTTTAGCGGCGGCTTTGTTCGGCCCCATAGTTTCCGTAGTTGGCGGTGGAATTGGCACAATTCTGGTGGTGGTTGCAACCGCGATGATTTGGCCAGAGATGCGAAAGCTAGGGGCGTTGCATGAGTATGAGTAAAAAGGAATTCAGTTGAGGGACTCTCATCTATTAGCTGTCTTAACACCTATGATAAGCTGAATTAGATCATTTGTTCTTGGCTAAGATGGCAAGTCTTCCGCATTTGGTTCAATACCAAGGCAGTAAAAGAAACCTAGCTTCAGATATTCTCAAATTTCTCCCTATAAATGTGGAGAGATTGGTAGAACCATTTGCGGGAACTGCTGCAATTAGTATTGCTGCATCTGCTCAAAAAATATCCCAAAATTTTTGGCTCAATGATTTAAACAAGCCATTAATTGATTTATTAGAATTAATCGTAGAGCAACCTGAAATAATAGCAAACGCTTATGCAAATATCTGGAATGAGCAGCATAGTAATTCCTTAAAACATTACTATCAAGCTAGAGATCAGTTTAATAGAAATAATGACCCTGAAATTTTTCTCTATTTATTGGCTAGATGTGTTAAAGGCTCTGTTAGATATAACTCTGAAGGTCTTTTCAATCAAAGCCCTGATAAAAGGCGCAAGGGAACTCAGCCTAACAAAATGAGAAAAAATATAGAAGGGATTTCTCATCTGTTGAAAAATAAGTGTAAGTTCACCTGCTTAGATTATAGAGAAGTTTTATCTACAGTTAGACCAAGCGATTTTTTATATCTAGATCCGCCTTATCAAGGTGTATGTGGTAATAGAGATAAAAGATATTTTTCGGGAATAAATTTTGATGATTTTGTTCTAGCTCTTGAGGATTTAAATCGCAAGGAAGTTGCGTTTGCAGTTAGTTATGATGGCAAAAGAGGAAATAAAACTTTCGGCCAGTCCTTACCAGAAGCATTAGGGCTGAAAAAAATAGAAATCGAAGTTGGGCGCTCATCCCAAGCAACACTCTTGGGTAAAGATGAAGTAACAATAGAGTTTTTGTACTTATCACCATCTTTACTTCGTCATCAAACTTCAGAGATAGAGCGCTATATTAGCCAATCACAAAAACAGCTTATTCTGTTGGAGAAGCATGGACAGTTCTCAGCAACTCCCCGATGATTTCATCAAACTTTGTCAGTCCGTTACTGCCAAAAGACCAAAAGCTGTTATCGATCACATTTTGCAACATGGTTTCGTAACGACAGAAGAACTCAAGAACACATATGGCTATAATCATCCTCCCAGAGCAGCCAGAGATGTTAGAGAACATGGAATTCCTTTAGAAACTTTCCGTGTTACAGGTAGCGATAGTAGAAGGATAGCTGCTTATAGATTTGGTGATATTAGTAAGGCTAGATTTTCTAAATTCTCTGGTAGAACTGGTTTATCAAAACAATTGAAGCATGAGTTAATTAAAAGATATGGCTGTAAATGCTTCATTTATTTGGAGGAATTAGATGAACGTGAATTGCAGATAGATCACCGTATTCCTTTTGAAGTTGATGGGGAACCTGAACTTTTAGCTGATAACTTTATGCTGCTTTGTGGCTCTGCCAACCGAGCAAAATCTTGGTCTTGTGAGCATTGCCAAAACTGGAATCATCTCAAGGATAAGTCTATCTGTTTATCCTGTTACTGGGCTTATCCAGAAAACTATACACATATTGCTATGCGACAAATCAGAAGAATAGATTTAATGTGGCAGGGAGAAGATATTGGTATATATGAAAGATTACAACAACAGGCTATTGCACAGAATAAAGGTATTCCCGAATTCATCAAGGAAATTATAGAAAGAGAAATTGGTTGGCATGATGAGGGCTAACATAGCACTACTACTCGGTTAAGCGTTTTGAACTCAAAATTAGTTAAGGGGGAAAGGTGAAAGGTTAAGGGTTAAAGGTTTTTTCTTTCCCTTTTCCCATTCCCCTTTTTTCCCTTAACCGATAAGTATTGCCTCATGTACCTGCAATCTGCTGTATTTTATTTGTTATTGGTGAAGAATGCTGTGCAACTGCCGCAAGTTGAGCAACCATCTCAGCGCGAGAGGAAACCTCAAGCTTACGAAACATTCTCTTCAGTGCTTGTTTCACAGAATTTTCAGTAATCCAAAGTTGCTGACCAATTTCGGCGTTGGTGTAACCTAAAGCCACTAATTCAGCAATTTGCAATTCCCGAGGTGTTAGGCGATCGCACTTGAAATTATGAGATTGCGATCGCATTGTCGCATTCCAAATCGAGAGGTGCAGGCACAGCGCACTTAAATCGGCTAAATTTTGGGCATCAAATGCAGCCATTTTCTGTTCGCGGGTAAAGCCAATTGCACCTACTAATTTTCCCTCACTGACAATCGGCCCTGCCATGACGTGCCAATGATCGCTTCGGGGACAAATCATTCTCCAGACATGGGGTGATGTTACTAAGGCTTCATGAACTGGAGTATGACGTTCCACCAAGTAACGTGCAACTGGATTATGTTCGATTGATAGTGCAATTTCTAGTATTTTCTGCAGTTTGCGATCTAAAAGGCGTAGTTGATCAAAGAAAAAAACGCCACATTTTTTAGTCGTAAAATACTCACCGAGTTTCGGCACAACTTGCGATCGCAATTCCTGTTCATTCTGGGCCTGGTTGATGGCTTCAAAGAGCATCTGCAAGGAATTTCTCATAATTATTGTGTCGAAAACTGTACACGATCGAGGACTGGGCGAGCTAAGTCTCTTCTCCTAATCTTAGTTTTAGTGTAAATCACAGGAGAACCGCCGATGTCTCAGTATGCTCATCCTGAAGTTCTGATCGATACGCAATGGCTGATGGATCGTCTCAACGATTCTAGTGTGCGGGTGGTTGAGGTGGATATGAGTCCAGAACCATACAAAAATGCTCACATCCCTGGTGCAGTCTTTTGGAATATCTTCACGGATATCTTAACTCCCGATTTGCGGATCAATTTAGATCCCACATCTATAGAAAAGCTGCTTTCGCGATCGGGTATTTCCCCTGACACAACAGTCGTCGCCTATGGTAGCTATCCTGGAACCGGAGGTTGGATTTTCTGGCTGTTGCAACTCTTTGGGCATAACCGCGTATATATTCTCAATGGCGGTTATCAGAAATGGGTCGCAGAAGGTCGGCCACTAGCAACAGAGTTGTCTACTTTTACACCCACACACTACCAAGCCAAAGCACCCGATGCTAACTTGCGGGTTTTGCTGGCGGAAGTTCAAGCCTCTTTGCAGCAAACAGAGCGTGTATTATTAGATGTGCGTACTCCTCAAGAGTACAATGGCGAACTATTCATGATGCAGCCGCCACAAGGAACAGAACGCGCCGGACATATTCCGGGTGCAGTCCATATTGAACATACCTTGACTTTGAATGCAGATGGAACATTCAAGTCAGCCGAACAGTTGCATCAGATCTACAGTAGTAAAGGGATTACGCCTGATAAGGAAGTATTTCCTTACTGTGCCATTGGTGGGCGATCGGCATATACTTGGTTTGTTTTGAAATATTTGTTGGGTTATCCCAAAGTCAGAAATTATGATGGTTCGTGGAATGAATGGGGACGCTTACCTGATGCACTGATTGAGCAATCATCAATCATTGTATGAAAAACTCCACCCACAAGGGGATGGAGTTTTTGGGCATGGGGAATGGGGCATCGGGGAGGCAGTGCGTTGCGGGGGTTCCCCCCGTTGTAGCAACTGCCGTCATGGGGAAGAAATTACCAATGCCCAATGCCCAATGCCCAATGCCCCAAGCGGCGGGGCAGCTGTCCCTCTCCACCCACAAGGGGATGGAGTTTCCCGCCGCTTTCAATCAATCATTCCTCGTTCTCCTCATCTTGCCTAACGCCTGATTTTTCATTTCTTCACTAATATATATGCATTAGCATAGTCAGGCATTTGTGCAATCTTCTTTCCAAATTCTTGGTGATTATTAAAAATACCTGCTAAAAAATCAAGCTGATGCAGGTTAGGTAAAAAAGCTCCGCCTGTGTCAGCAATCACGCCCATTTGCAGTTGCTTGCGTCCACTTATAGTATGCTCAAGTACAATGATTTTCCCTAAGCCAATATTGAGCACATCACCAGCAAAGGTGACTCCTGGTTTAATGGAAATTTTGGCATCAATTTTATAGCCATAACCTTTAATAGCATTGACTTTTCTAAAGTACCAGTAACGCTTTTGGGCAGTAGCTTTTAATCCCCGGATATAGGGCATTCCGTTGTTTCTATCAACATTGAAATATTCTTCTGTGCCATCGGTAAATTTAATTAATATTGTTCCCTCCATCAGGGCTTCTTCTAAACCTTGGCGGGTTAAATATGCAATGGGTTCAACTTTGCCATATTCTTTACCACCAGGTTCATAAATTCCTGAGAGCACATCTTGTTTGGTATATCTGGTATAGAATTTGTCAGCAGCTAAATTATCTTTTAGGCTATAAATTGGAATATTATATGTAGCTGTTTTTTTATGGGAGCCTGGGTGATTAAAAACAGCATATTTTGTAATTCGTAATTTTGGTTGATTGGTCTGCTTGGGGTTATAAGGAGTCCATTTGATGACTTTAAAATTGCTGTTAATAAAATTAGCATTTTGTAACCGCGTAGTGCGATTGTTAGCAATGTCCTCTTGTAAGACAGCAACCATGAAATCTAAGGTTTTGAGAACATCATCTATAGTTACTCCCTGAGTACCTAGCAGCCCTGTACGTAAAACATCAGGGTCTGCATTAGCATGGTCTTGATAATATTTTCTGGTATTGGTAAGAACAGTTAACAAATCTTTTTGGTTGAAGCTTATCTTTGTCGCTGGCAATTTACCAGCCGAGAAAACTTGACTATTATTAACACTAAATTTAAATTTCTTAAATTCATCAATTACATTATATTTTGTAGAGACTGATACTACACTCTGAGCCAATGTATTATTATCTGTATTGCTAGGTGTCCCAGCAGTTATTTGTTGAAGGGGCGCAAAATTTTGCCCACTTGCGGCAAGTATTTGAGCAGATTTAATTAAAGGAAGAAGGAAAGAGGATAAAGTTAGGGGTTTTTCCGACTCAGTAACAATATTCTGTGTAGTCTGATGTGCTGAAGCGATTTGTTTATCTTGTGACTGAGCCAAGAGATGACTATTGGCAAAACCAAAAAGTAATAAAGTAACAAAACCAACTGTAAAGCGATTTTTTTTGCTGAATATCATAAACATACTATTGAAAAAATTTCTATTGCTAGATAATAATTACACTTAGTTGATATCTGAACTAGTCAGCCTCAAAAAGGTTCCCTTTAACTGCAATCAGAAACTTTGTGGTTACAAATTTTGGCAAATATACCACAATTTAAACAATTTTAAAATAAATCAATACAAATTGTAAGGTAGGCATAATCATATTAGAAGTAAAGCAGATGAAAGGAATGAGGAGAAGTAAGCTAATGCGCGCCTAAATTGCATAACTACTCAAGAAGGCTGTTAACTGTTAACGGTTGACTGTCAACGGTCAACGGTCAACAGCCCTCATGAGGGATTGTGCAACTTAAAAGCAGAATAGCTTAACAAGAAAAATGTAGAAATGCAGCTATGGGGCTGATGTTGCTAAATTAACAAGAGATAATCACAATACGCTAGCTGCAATCAACAATGGTATCTACTTCTACAGCGTTCTCAGATATTAAAGGCCATTGGGCAAGGTCATTTATTGAAGCTTTATCAGGGCGGCGCTTGATCAATGGGTATCCTAACGGTACTTTTCGCCCAGATAACTCAGTAACTCGTGCTGAATTTGCTGCCCTTATTGCAAAAGTCTTTACAGTTACTTCTAAGCGGAAATATTCCCCGTTTACTGATGTACCAACTAATCATTGGGCAGCCACTGTTATTAAAAATGCTTATGAAGCAGGGTTTATTTCTGGATACCCTGATAAAACTTTCCGCCCCAATAATAGAATTTCTCGGGGTGATGTTTTAGTGGCAATAGTTAATGGCTTGGAAATTGCTACTAAGATAAAACCTGACTTAGTTAATAAATTGTCACAATATTATACAGATGCGACTGCGATCGCCAGCTATGCCAAAAATCAAGTAGCTATTGCTACGAGTGCAGGGTTAGTAGTTAACTACCCAAATCTCAAATTACTCAACCCTAATCTAGCCGCAACCCGTGCTGATTTAGCGGTCATAGCCTATCAAGCTTTGGTATATCTGGGGCAAGCAGAAAAAATTACCTCTACGTACTTAGTGCCATCGCCAAACCCACCTGTGGTAGTGGTACCTCCAAAGCCACCTGTAGTAGTAGATCCTCAGCCACCTGTGGTAGTAGTAGATCCTCAGCCACCTGTAGTAGTAGTAGATCCTCAGCCACCTGTAGTAGTAGATCCTCAGCCACCTGTAGTAGTAGTAGATCCTCAGCCACCTGTGGTAGTAGTACCTCCAGTTGAGCCGCCTAAGGTAGAAGTACCACAGAATACTGTGAGGCTAAGTCATCAAAGGGAGTTTCGTGGAGCATGGGTAGCAACTGTTTGGAATGGTGATTGGCCTTCTAAACCTGGACTACCTGTTGCACAACAGAAATCGGAACTAGTTGCGATTATTACTCGATTACAACAACTCAACTTTAATGCCTTAATTTTACAGGTGCGTCCAGAAGGGGATGCTGTGTATGCTTCGACTTTAGAACCTTGGAGTGCTTGGATTACCGGAACTCAGGGAAAAGCACCAGATCCATATTATGATCCCTTAGAATTTGCGATCGCAGAATGCCACAAGCGCAACATTGAAGTTCATGCTTGGTTTAACCCTTACCGCGCTAAGACTAGTATCAATAGCGGAATTAATGTTAGTCCCCATATAGCTGTCACGAATCCAGACGTGGTTTATAAATGGGGCAATCAATTGTGGATGGATCCAGGGATTAAAATTGTTCAGGACAGGGCTTATAACGTTATTCTTGATGTTGTGCGTCGGTATGATATCGATGGCGTTCACTTAGACGACTATTTTTATCCTTATCCCATATCTGGGCAAACTTTCCCCGACAACAAAACCTATGACACTTACAAAAACGCTGGCGGTGGACTTAGCTTAGGCGATTGGCGACGAGAAAATGTCAATCTGATGGTGCTGCGGTTATCGGAAGGAATCAAAGCCACAAAGCCGCACGTTAAATTTGGCATTAGTCCCTTTGGAATTTATCGCCCTGGACAACCAGCAGGTATTACGGGCTTAGATGCCTATAATGTCCTGTATGCTGACTCCAAGAAATGGTTAGAACTGGGCTGGGTTGATTATATTGCGCCTCAACTTTATTGGCGTACCGACCAAACACAACAAAGTTATCCTGCTTTACTCAATTGGTGGACACAGGTAAACACCAAGCAAAAACACGTTTACGCTGGTAACAATTTGACCGAACCCAGCAACAAGAGTCGGGAAAGTGAAGAGATTGAAAAGCAGGTAATATTTAGTCGTAGCCAAGCTGGAAGGTATTCCCTGGGTAATATCTTCTTTAATTTGGGTGTTTTGATGGAAAATAGCCAAGGTATTGCTGATAAATTCCAAACTCAAATTTATAGCAAACCTGCCATTTCTCCTACTTGGTCTTCCCAAATTACCACAGCACCAGCAGCACCCACGGGGCTAGTTTATGTGAACGGTAAACTCAATTGGAAACCTGGAGACGATCAGCAAGTTCGTTCTTGGACACTTTATCGCCAAACTACTGATGGCTGGGTAATTCAGCGCATTTTATCTGCTGGTACAAACTTTGCTACTGTCGGCCCAGGAACATACGCTGTGTGCGCCGTCGATAGGCTAGCGAATGAAAGCCAGGGAGTGATGATTACAGTCAATTAAATGGGAAAGGGGAAAAGGGGAAGGGGGAAAGGGAAAGGGAAAGAAACAACCTTTCACCCTTTCTCCAAAAAATTACTTTTCGGTTAAGGAGAAAAAGGGGAATGGGAAAAGAGAAAGAAACAACCTTTCACCCTTACCCTTTAACCTTTTCCCCCAAAAATTTACATAGGTATTTGAATCAGGAATTCTGTACCTTCACCTAAAATAGAGTTACAAATCAAACGCCCGTTGTGAGTTTCTTCCACAATTTGACGTGCGATCGCTAATCCTAAACCAGTGCCTTTACCAACTCCTTTGGTGGTAAATAGATGATCGAATATCTTGTGTTTGACTTCCTCAGACATTCCTGTACCGTTATCTTGAATGCTAATTACTGCTTGTTTACCATCTCCACTTTTAGTCGTGCGAATTGTAATTTGATTGGGGTTGGCTTGAATTTCGGCAAAGCTGCGTCCAGTATTTGACTCTTCTAAAGCATCGATCGCATTCGCCAACAAGTTCATAAATACTTGGTTTAATTGTCCGGCAAAGCATTCTACCATTGGTAGCTCCCCATATTCTTTGACAATCTCTATAGCTGGATGATGTTCGTTAGCTTTTAAGCGATGCTTGAGAATTAAAATTGTGCTGTCGATACCTTCGTGAATATTAAACGGGACTTTGTAGGCTTTATCGGCTCTGGAGAAAGTGCGTAAACTGGTGCTAATATTACCAATGCGTTCAATGCCCAATGACATCGAATCTAGCAATTTAGGTAAATCTTCGCGCAGATATTCTAAGTCAATAGAGGCAATTTTATCTTCTATTGCCGCATTGTCATAGGGCAATGTTTCATATAACTCTATTAAATCAAACAAGTCTTGCACATAGTCTTTTGCTGGTTCCAAGTTACCAGCAATAAAGCCCACGGGATTGTTAATTTCATGAGCTACACCAGCTACTAAATTACCTAAAGCTGACATCTTCTCATTCTGCACTAGTTGCAGTTGAGTTTGCTGGAGATGCTGAAGCGCTTGTTCGAGTTGAGTTGCTTGTTGACGAGTTTGCAGCAACAAGTCTGCTTGCTGGAGTGCTACCCCTAATTGAGCAGCTATTTGCTGGGCAAATTGAATTTCCGAACCTCGCCACTCACGGGGGCGATCGCATTGGTGAACGCACAGCAAACCCCACAGTTCACCATTTTGAATAATTGCGACAACTAGGGAGGCTTTGACATGAAATTGTTCTAAAATCGCACGATGGCAATCTAGTACCTGGGCTGAATCTAAGTCAGCCATAGCGCAGATCCGCCCTTGTTTATAAAGGTTGGCGTAGTCTTCGCCAAAGCAATGATCTTTAACGTTAACAGCTAGAGCAGAAGGAAATTCGGGGATGACATCTTCGGCAATAAAGTGGCCATATTCATACTTGGATTTTGCCTCAAATTGATAAATGCCAACGCGATCGGCATTTAAAATTCGTCGCATATTTTGGGTAACTGCACAAAATATGGCATCCAAGTCTAAAGACTCTCGCATCTGCGTTACCACATCAAACAAGGTTTTCTGTTTTTTGAGGGATTGTGCTAGTTTTTGGGCATTAGCTTGCGATTCTTGATAAAGGCGGGCATTTTCTAGAGAAATTGCTCCTTGAGTACATAATAAATTGAGTAAAGTGAGGCGATCGCTGGTAAAAGCTCCAACTGTCAGGTGATTTTCTAAATAAAGAATGCCTAGCAGCTTACCTTGGTGGATAATTGGCGTACACAACAAACTTTTGGGCTGTTGGGAAATAATGTAAGCATCAACCATCAAAATGGGATCTATGGTTGCATTGTCAATGGTTGCGGCTTGCAGAGTGCGTTTAACACTGTTAATCAAAGAAATTGGGACATCTAGAGATTCTTCTAAAGGCAGCGATCGCATCAGTGTAGGTGATTCCCCTAATGTAGCAATGGCTTCTAGTACTAACTTTTCTTGTTTCTGTAGCAGTAATACACCTTTATCTGCACCAGCATTTTCCATGACTACAGACAGCAAAGTTGAAAGTAGCTTTTCTAAATGAATTTCGCTAGAGAGAGCGTGAGAAGCTTTGATAATAGTTGCCAAATCGAGAAATTCTGAAACTGTATGATCGCTTAATGTCGTGCTGCTGCTTTCAGAGACAGTACTAGCAATGGTTGTGGTTGCATTCAAAGAATATTGTTGTCTTTGCAACATACTCTTGAGCAATTGGGGATAGCGCTGTTCTAAATCTTCGATTTTGGCTTTGGCTCCCCAACGAGCATAGCCGTAATAAGCTTCTTGTAGATAAGCTTGAGCTACTTTCTCTTTACCACAATCTAAATAGAAGCTAGCAGCAAGTTCATTAGCCAGTGCTTCGTCACGCAGATAACCATTTTCTTTAGCCCCTGCAATGGCGCGATCGTACATTTCCATTGCTTGCCATTTTTCCCCAAATAGCCGTTGATATTCTGCCTCGACTAAATCAAATTTGTATTGGCAATTCATGGGCGCATAATGCGCCCAATTTTTCATTTTCTCTTGATTTGTTGTGATTTTTGCAACTAACTTCTCTTTGTCTACAACCAGATTTTCTCTATAGGCTGCCAACTGTGTCAGAGAATCATAAAAGTAAAATATGGGAACATAAGCAAAGCCTGCAGCACCATCTACATATTGTTCTGTAAGTGCAGCATCTGCAACCGCTTGTTGATAGTTGCCCAGCAAATAGTTCAACAGCAATTTATGAGAGTATAGATAAAAAACACCTAGTCTATCATTAGCTTGTAAATGCTGAGTTAGCATTTTTTCTTCGTCGTAATATTCTCCCTGTAAATATTCAATAACACTTCTGCCTGTGCGTAAATCATGTATTGATTGTTGCAACATTTGGAAATATTGTAAACAAGCTATCTGCTTAATTTGATTGATAGAATCGCTCAAAGCAAATACTTCTCGTTGCAACTCAGATAATTCTTTTTCTATGCCTGCAAAATAGGTAAATCCGCAGTACATTACGGCTGAGTAGCCAGCAAATTGTAAATCCCCAGTTTCTAGACCAATATAATAAGCTGAACGCAAAGGTATTAAAGTTTCTTTGACAGCAATTTTCCAATGCTTGACAAACCCATAAACCATAGATTGAACTTTACATTCCAGTTCTTTGGCTTTGAGTTGGGGTAATAAATCTAAAGCGAGTTTACCAAATTGATAACCTGTTTCAAAATCTCCTACTATGGCGCTAAGAATGAGAGCATAACAGGCATAACTATGGGTAGAAATGGCAGTATTGCCATATTTAATTGATAAACTTACCTGTTTAAAATAAATTAACGGATAAAGTGCCGGCACTGCTAAATAGCTAGCTGCTGAGATGCTAGATAATATTTGCATCGCTGCTAACTGAATGCGATCGCTCATTACAGGTAAGTTAATTAATTCGGCAATTCCTTTGTCTTGCCAAAGGCTTTGAGTTGCTTGTAATCCGGCTATAATATCAGCTTGGCTGGGTTCTGTAGGAAATTCTATGCCCAATAATTTGAGAAATTGTAGCCCATTATTTACTGCTTCTACAGATTTATTTTGTGCTACCAAAGCCTGATTTTTAACGTCATATACTTTAACTTGATCCAATAGGCTTTTTGCTTCTTTAAGCAAAATTTCCGCTAATTTTTCCATCTCAGCAAAGTTACCACTGAGATAAGCAACTTCTACTGATGCTTCGTATAAACTTAACGTCAAATTATATTGACTTTGCCAATAATCATCAGCTAATAACTGCCGCCCTATCGTCAAATATTCCCAAGCAGCACTGTAAGCCGTAGCATTCTTGGCTTTGTATCCTGCTTGGAAATTTAATTGAGCTAATTCATGTTTCTCATCCTGTGAAGTGAGTAATTCAACTCCTTGATTTAACTGATTGACAATCTGAAATATTTGCTCTTCTATTTGCGCTTTGGGAGTATTCTTTAACATTAATCTCCCGATATTTAAATGGGTAAATTTTTTCTGCGCTTCTGGAATGAGAAAATAAGCTGCTTGTTGTACACGATCATGTAAAAACTTATAGGTAGGAGTTTGAGAATTTTGATATTTGAATGATTTGGTATCGGGATGATTCTCAACTTCTTGAAAGAACTTATAAACCTCACTTTGCGGTAAAATTAACCCAGATTCCAAAGCAGACCATAATTCTGCAGCAGCTGCTACTAGAGATTTTTGTCTTACAGTTGCTAGTGTCGTTAAATCAAAAGTGTTACCAATGCAAGCAGCTAATTTTAAAACATCTTGAGTGGCTGGAGGCAATTTCTGTAATTGCATAGACATAAACTCAACCACATCATCTGTGAGTGCTAAGGCATTAACTTTAGCAATATCGCATTCCCAATAGCCTTGCTCGACATTAAAAGTAATTAATCCTTCTTCATATAAAACCTTGAGAAATTGATTGTTGAAAAAGGGATTACCTTGAGTTTTCTGATATACCAATTTTGTTAAAGGTAATGCCAGTTCCAGGGAACAACTCAGTGTATCAGCAATTAGTTGGTTAATCTGAGATAATTTTAGAGGAGGTAATGTCAGGGTATTGATATTAGCCCCAGCTACTTGGATTTCATTTAAAGTTACTATTAAAGGATGAGCTGGAGAAACTTCATTATCTCGATAGGCTCCCATCAATAAGAGATAGCCAATATCGCTTTCGCTCATCAATAATTCCATCAACTTTAAAGAAGCCAAATCTGCCCATTGCAAATCATCAAGGAAGATGACAAGGGGGTGTTTTTTGGTAGTAAAAATAGCAATAAATTTTTGGAATAGTAAATTAAAACGATTTTGAGATGCATTTCCTCCTAATTCAGGTACAGGTGGTTGCACACCAATAATTTGTTCTAATTCGGGAATTACTTCCACAATTACCTGTGCATTCTCACCCAAGGCTGTGAGAACTTGACTTTTCCATTTTTGCAATTGTGCATCACTTTCTGACAGTAATTGCAGCATCAAATTACGTAAAGCTTGCACAAAAGCAGAGAAGGGAATATTGCGATTAAATTGGTCAAATTTACCTTTAATGAAGTAGCCTCGCTTCTGCACAATTGGCTTGTGAACTTCATTGACAACAGCAGTTTTCCCAATCCCAGAAAAGCCTGCTACTAATACCATTTCCTTAGCACCTATACTGACTCGCTTAAATGCTGTCAGCAGCTTTTCAACTTCTGCCGTTCTGCCATAAAGTTTATCAGGGATAAGAAAGCGATCGCACACATCCCGCCTTCCAATCGGGAAACTTTCAATCTTAGCTGTTGTCTGTAGTTGTTCTAAGCAATTTTCTAAATCATATTTCAACCCTAAAGCACTCTGATAGCGGTCTTCCGCATTTTTCGCCAGCAGTTTCATCACAATATCGTAAAGTACCTGCGGTATTCCTTCCCTATTTCCTGTTCCCTGTTCCCTATTCCCTAATGCCGTAGGCATTTTAGCAATATGACAATGTACCAACTCCATCGGATCGTTTGATTGAAATGGTAATTCTCCGGTGAGTATTTCGTAAAAAGTCACACCCAAAGAATAAAAGTCTGTACGGTAATCAATCCCGCGATTCATCCTCCCTGTCTGTTCTGGCGATAAATAAGCGAGTGTGCCTTCCAATACATTAGGACTAATAAGTGTTTGAGTTTCTCGTGGTAGTAAAGATGCAATACTAAAGTCAATTAATTTAATTTGCTTGGTTTCGGGATTAATTAAAATATTCGCAGGTTTTATATCCTTATGAATAATGCGATGGCGGTAAAGAATATCTAATGTATTGCACAGTGCGATCGCAATTTGGAAAAACTCCATTAAGCTCAATACATTTGTTCTAATTTTATACCATTGGCTCAGAGCGATTCCGCCAAAATCCTCCATAACTAACACATAGCCATTCTGATATGCTTCCAGGCTGTATGTCCCAATAATTAGTGGTGATTGCAGATTTTTAGCAATAGTGTACTGATTGCGAAACTGTACCAATTCGTTGAAACTAGGATAAGAATTTTTTAATAGTTTCAATACCACAGGTTTATTGTCAGCCTCTCGAAATCCTCGATAAACCAGCGTTCTGGAACCGTTGTAGATTTCTTCACTAACGCGATAACCAGGAATATGAGGAATACTAACTTCGATGCTAACCATAATAATTGGATTATTAAATCTGTGTTCCCAGAAATTTAGTATTCCCAACTATTTTCAGCATTTTATAAATGAGTAAATAAACTTTACCTCGCCCAGGTTAGATGTAAACAGCACTTACGCAACTGGCACAGTGATTCTCTGACATAAGAGTCAAGAGTCAAAAGTCAAGGGTCAAAAATTTAGGTTTTTTGGACTCTTGACTTTTGACCCTGGACAAACCTAAACGAAAAAAATATGACACTTGCGTAAGTTTTAGTAAAGAGTAGATAAATTGCATATCTCTAACAATCCAGTTTGAATTCTAGAACTATTTTTTACGTAGACAAGTAACAGAAAATAACGAATAAATTTATAGAGATTCTTTTCAAGCTCCTAATATTAGGAGCAGATTTGGCGAGATATATTGTTATTTATGCAAGTTAGCGCTCAAATACAGTTATAAATGCCTAAATTTGTCTCAAAAGCACTTGGCACCCCCAAAGTCAAAAACAGTGAGAGTGCCAAGTAGCTTTATGTTTAGGGTCTTTATAATGGCTGACCCCATTTAAAATGAGAGGTTTTATTGTTTATTTACAATCTCACGCAATCAGCAATAATTTCTAATACTTAACAATTTCTTTAGATTCTCAGGTAGAGAAATGTTTTCTAGTAACTGTTTTGCTATCTGATATCACCAATCACTCTCACAAAAAGGATTTGCGCTTGTGGATAATTCCTCGGGTATGTTCTTCAGTCTGCTGACAAGGCTGTACATTAACTGTCAAAGCACCAGCATAGATTAAAAATTCTTCATAATCTGTAATAATAAAATGATTAGACATCAATCTCATCTGGAAAAGATTGTTGCAACACATCAAACATCTGCAGGGGCGCAAAGCTTTGCGCCCCTCTTCATAGATTCATGGCTAGTCAATACTGCTCGGTTAAGGATTGTCAACTCGGAATTTGGTTTGGGGAAAAGGTTAAAGGTTTTTTCTTGCCCTTTTCCCCTTCCCCTTTTGCCCTTAACCGACAAGTATTGCATGGCTAGTAGAGTTTACACGGGAATTTCGATGACAAATTCCGTCCCTTCACCCAGAACAGAGTTACAGCTTAAACGCCCATTGTGGGTTTGTTCAACAATTTGACGCGCGATCGCTAATCCTAATCCGGTTCCTTTACCAACTTCTTTGGTGGTAAACAGATGATCAAAAATGCGATCGCGAATTGACTCGGGCATTCCTGGGCCGTTATCTTTGATGCCAATAATTGCTATGCGTCCATCATCAGAGATATCTGTACGAATAGTAATTTGCTGAGGATAAGCTTCTAAATCAGCAAAAGAAAGCCCCTCGCTGGCTGTATCTAAGGCATCAATCGCATTACCCAAGATATTCATAAATACTTGATTGAGCTGCCCTAAAAAGCATTTAACCTGGGGTAAATCACCATAATCTTTGATTACCTGAATAGCTGGGCGTTTTTCTGAAGCTTTCAAGCGATATTTCAAAATCAACAGAGTACTTTCAATCCCCTCATGGAGATTGCAAGCAACTTTTTCCGATGTGTCCGCCCGTGAGAAGGTACGCAAACTGGTGCTAATATCTTTGATGCGTTCAGATGCAACTTTCATTGAATCCACCAGCTTGGGTAAATCGGCTGTTAGGAATTCTAAATCAATTTCTTCGGCATGATCGATAACTGCAGGAGCGAGAATCGGGTTGTTTTCTTGCCACAATTGCAGATGGGTAAGTAAGTCTTGAATATACTGTTCAGTATTATTCAAGCTACCTTTAAGAAAGCCTACAGGATTGTTAATTTCGTGGGCTACCCCTGCAACTAAATTACCTAAGGAAGCCATTTTCTCATTTTGTACCATTTGCAGCTGTGTGTGCTTCAGTTGCTTCAGCATCTGTTCCAACTTTTGGGCATAATCTTGAGCTTGTTGGTAAAGATGGGCATTTTCTAGGGAGATGGCAGCTTGAGTACATAATAGTTGGATAACTTCTGTGCGATCGCGAGTAAAGGCTGCGATCGTTAATTGATTTTCTAAATACAATAAACCTATTAATTTGCCCTGATGCCAAATTGGTGTACACATCACACTTTTTGGTTGTTGCTGCATCAAATAAGGGTCAGCGATAAAATCAGTTTGGGAAGTTGCATCATCCAAAACCACAGTTTTACCGCTACGTTTGACATAATTTACCAATGTTTCCGGAATCGCTTGACTAACTTCTAATGGTACAGTTTGCTGATTTGTACCTTCGTTTGTCGTAGCAATTGCTTCAATTAACCAATTGCCATCTCTAACTACTAATAAAACTGCCTTTTTTGCACCCGCATTTGTCATCAATACCTCCATGAGGGTATTGAGCAATTTTGCTAATTCAATTTCACTAGATAAAGCTTGTGAGGCTTTAAAAATAGTGCCAAAATCAAGATTTTTAGAAATACTACTACTGCTACTAGATCTAGTAGTTTGGATAGTTTGATTGAGATAGGAGGACGCGTCAATAGTAGAAATATAAGTTTCGCTCAGTTGGAAGCGATGATTTTGAGCTTGAAATATCGGCAATAACAGTTCAGAATAGCGTTTTTCTAAATCTTGAATTTTGGCTTTGGCACCCCAATGAGCATAGCAGTAGTAAGCTTCTTGCATATAAAATTGAGCTACCTTATCTTTACCCCATGCCAAATAAAACTTAGCTGTCAGTTCATTAGCAAGTGCTGCTTCTTGCAAGTACTGATTTTCTTTAGCCAGGATAATAGCGCGGTCGTAATATTCAATAGCTTCCGCTTTTTGCCCTAATACTCGATGTTTTTCTGCTGCAATTAAACAGAATTTATGCTCATAATTTGCAGGAGCGTAATTAGCCCATTTTCTCAGTTTTTCTAGATTGTTGGTGACATATTCAATCATAGATTCTTGCTGTGAAGATGGTGAATCTGGATACAAAGCCAATTGTGTCAACAATTCATAGAAATAAAAAGTTGGAATCACAGCCAAGCTAGTAATGCTGCTGAAATACTGCTTCACTACATTGGCGTTTTCTACAGCTTGGTCATATTCGCCAAATAAATAGCAAAGAATCAACTTACAAAAATGAGCCTGACAAATAATGCTGAATTGATTAGCAGCATAATGTAATGGTAACATTTCTGCTTCGTTGTAGCTTTCACCAATCAACAAACAAGGATTATCTGCCATTCCTAGTAAGTTAAAAACCGATTGTTGGTAAATACTATTAAAGTTCAAGTATGTGGTTTGCTTTAATTGCTTCATAACATTGGCATAATTGCTCATAGCTTGCGCTAATTCGCCCAATTCTTGACCACTTAAGTAAGCGTATCTACCAAACACATAAGCAGACATCATCGCATATTCAATATCTCCTGTTTCTAAACCGCAAGTGTATGCTTCTAATAAAGAATTTAAGGTTTCTTTGAGATGAACTTTCCAATGTCTAATAAAACAATTGACAGCAAAAATAGTTTTTGATTTTAGCTTCACTGCATGAAGTTGATTGACTAACTCTAATGCTAGTTGTCCCAACTCATAGCCTGCATCAATTTCGCCTAATACGCCGCATAACATCAAGCCATAGGTAGCATAAGCATAGGTAGATTCTGGCGCATTACCGTAGCTGAGAGATAGTTGAACTTGCTTGAGTACAATTAGCCTAAATAACTCAGGAGCAGCTTGATAAGCAACAGAAATAATATTAGAAAGAATTTGCATCCCAGCTTTAATAGTGACATCTGTCATTACTGGTAGTGCGAGCAAATCTGCCGAAGTTCTATTTGCTAATAGACGCTTGGTCACATCCAACTCATGCTCTATATTGCTTTTATCAGGGTGTTTCGGTAATTCTATACCTAACATTGCCAACACATTCAGCGCGACTTGTAAAGCGTCAAGATGCTTACTCTGTGCCATATGAGCTTGAATCTTAATGTTATAAATAGGCACTTGTTCAAGTAGCAATTTGGCTTTTTGCAACGCGACATCAGCGTAGGTTTCCATTGCCGCAAAATCGCCACTGAGACACAATACCTCTGTAATTACTTCATGCAGCGCTAGGGTCAGATTATAATAAGTTTCCCAGCTATTTGCAGGCAAAGATTCTACGCCTATTTTTAAATATTCAGATGCGACAGCATAGGCATTTGCTGCTTTAGCTTTTGTTCCAGCTCTTAAATTTAAATTAATAAATTCTAAAGATGCTTGTGGTTCAGAAATTAATATTTTTCCAAGATTCAAATGATTAACTATTTCAAATAGTTTATCTTCTTGTTTAACTTTAGGCGTATTATTTAATAATAAATTGCCGATTTGCCAATGAGTTAGGGGCTTTCTGTCTTCAGCAATTAAAGAATAAGCAGCCTGTTGAACGCGGTCATGTAAAAATTTATAACTAGCAACCTGGTTATGAGAATCGTGAGCAAATTTGCCTTCAGAATTATTACTCGTTCCCTGAAAAAACTTATAAACTTCGCTCGTGGGGATAATTAAACCCACTTGTAAAGCGCGCCATAAATTCGCCGCAGTTTCAACTTGGGACTTTTGATGGACAATCGAGAGAGTTTCTAAATCAAATAAATTACCAATGCAAGCTGCTAATTGTAAAACTTCTTGTGTAGCTGGTGGCAATTTCTGTAGCTGCATTGCCATAAATTCTACTACATTATCTGTCAGCGCTAAGGTATTAACTTGAGCAATATCACATTGCCAATAACCGACATCAATATTAAAGATAATCAACTCTTCTTCATACAAGACTTTCAGAAATTGGTTATTAAAAAAGGGATTACCTTGAGTTTTCTGATAAACTAACTTAGTTAAAGATAAAGCTATATCCAGAGAACAATTGAGCGTATCAGCTATTAGTTGATTAATCTGTGATATTTTGAGTGGGCTTAAGGTAATGGTAGAAAAATTGCTTTGCTTTTTGCTAATTTCATTTAAAGTCACCATTAAAGGATGGGCTGGAAATACTTCATTATCCCGGTAAGCGCCAATTAACAATAGATAGCCATGATGATTTTCTCCCATCAATAGTTCTATTAACTTTAACGAAGCACTATCCGCCCATTGTAAATCATCAATAAATATGACTAGAGGATGGTCTTTTGTCGTAAAAGTAGCAATGAACTTTTGAAATAGTAAATTGAAGCGATTTTGTTCTGCATTTCCTCCTAGTAGAGCTACAGGTGGTTGCACACCAATAATCTGTTCTAGTTCCGGAATTACATCCACAATGACCTGAGCATTATCACCCAAAGCTTGGAGAATTTGATTTTTCCAGATTTGTAGTTGTGCGTCACTTTCAGACAGCAATTGTCCCATCAAATCGCGTAAAGCTTGCACAAAAGCCGAGAAAGGAATATTACGATTAAATTGGTCAAATTTACCTTTAATAAAATAACCACGTTGACGGACAATCGGCTTATGGATTTCATTGACAACAGCAGTTTTACCAATTCCCGAAAAGCCAGCAACTAATATCATTTCTGTATTACCTTTGCTCACTCGCTCAAAGGCATTTAACAGCGCTTCTACTTCAGTTTGCCGACCATAAAGTTTATCAGGAATAATAAAGCGATCGCTCACATCCCTTTGTGCAATTGGGAAGCTATCAATTTTCCCCGTTGTCTGTAGTTGCTCAAGGCATGTTTCTAAATCATATTTCAGTCCTAATGCACTCTGATAGCGCTCTTCCGCATTTTTCGCCATCAGTTTCATGACTATCTCACACAGAACTGGCGGAATCAATTCCCCATTTTTGAATTTTGAATTTTGAATTTTGAATTGATCTGGTTGTTTGGCAATATGACAATGTACCATCTCCATCATGTCATTTGATTGAAATGGTAATTCTCCAGTCAGCAATTCGTAAAAAGTTACACCTAAAGAGTAAAAATCAGTGCGGTAATCAATTCCGCGATTCATTCTCCCCGTTTGTTCTGGAGATAAATATCCCAGCGTTCCTTCCAAAATATTAGGACTGACAACAGTTTGACTTTCTCTTGGCAATAAAGATGCAATACTAAAGTCAATTAAGCGAATTTCATGAGTTTCGGGATTAACTAAAATATTGGCAGGTTTGATATCTTTATGAATGATGCGCTGGCGATAGAGAACATCTAGAATATTGCATAGAGCGATCGCAATCTTCAAAAACTCCAGCAAACAACCTACAGCTTCCCCCCTATCCCACCACAAGTTCAGCGCAATTCCCCCAAAGTCCTCCATCACTAATGCATAGCCATTCTGATAGGGTTCCAGGCTATAGGTTTGCACGACCAGAGGCGATGGAAGATTTTTGGCAATGGTATACTGATTGCGAAACTGCACCAATTCACTAAAACTAGGATAAAAATTTTTTAGCAGCTTAATTGCCACAGGTTGATGGTCAGCCTCTCGATACCCACGATAAACCAGCGTTCTCGAGCCATTGTAGATTTCTTCGCTGATGCGATAACCGGGAATACTAACTTGCGTGCTAACCATAACCGTTGAGTGATGAAATTTACTGGGAGGTGAATTTAGTATTCCCAAAATGAAGCTTGTCATTATTGGGGATTGGGGATTGGGGATTGGGAGATGAGGGAGATGAGGGAGATGAGGGGAAAAGAGTAACAAACACCCAATTACCAATTACCCATTACCAAATGACAAATGACAAATGACAAATGACAAATGACAAATGACAAACCTCAAACTAATTTCCGAATCTAAAAGCTTTGGTGGTAAAGTCGGCTTTTACTCCCACCTCTCCTCGACTTGTAACGGGGAAATGCGCTTTGCAGTCTATCAACCACCACAGGCGAGTCAACAACCTGTACCAATTCTTTATTTCCTAGCTGGTTTAACTTGCACTGAAGAGAATTTTATTGTTAAAGCTGGGGCGCAGCGTTACGCAGCAGAGTATGGGTTAATGCTAGTTGCGCCAGATACCAGTCCGCGCAATACAGGGATTTCCGGTGAGGATGAGGATTGGGATTTTGGCACAGGTGCAGGTTTTTATGTGGATGCGACAACAGAACCTTGGCGATCGCACTATCAAATGTATAGTTATGTTGTCCAAGAATTACCCGCAATCATTACCGCCAACTTTCCCACCATCGCTCAAAAACAAGGTATTTTCGGTCACTCAATGGGGGGACATGGGGCGCTAGTTTGTGCGCTGCGAAACCCCCATCTTTATAAATCAGTTTCCGCTTTTGCACCCATTACTGCACCGATGCGCTGTCCTTGGGGACAAAAAGCCTTCAGCCGTTATTTAGGAACAAATCAAGAAGATTGGCGTAACTATGATGCTAGTGAATTAATCAAGCTAGGAGCGTATCATAGCCCCATTCTCATTGACCAAGGAACTGCTGATAAATTTTTAGCTGAACAATTGCTACCAGAAGTGTTTCAGCAAAGTTGTCAAGCCGTCAACCAACCCCTCAACTTGCGCTATCAAGAAGGCTATGACCACAGCTACTATTTTATAGCCAGCTTTATCGAAGACCACATTCGCCATCATGCGATCGCTTTGAAGTAAATAAACGAATATATTTTGTGTATGGGGCTTGCAGATAATCATGCCGAAGCCTTACGCCGTAGCCTTGAAATCAGTCAATCTAAAGTCTGCGCTTGGTTGCTGTGCCAGTTTCAGCAAAAGTAGGATTGAATTTTGGTAGTTTGGAGCTTGATGATTAGATACAGTATGATCGCCTGCCAAACACCATCATTCAATCTCAAAACTCAAAGTTTTGCTGGCAAGTCTAAAACATTGCCGCAAAAAACTGAAATTTATTTTCTCAATTGCTAAGGACAAAACAAGCTATCTCGCGTATCCCGTCCTGTAGTGGGATTAGTGCCTTTAGCAACCTTGCATAATTTTTTCTGCTCATCTGGACGCAGCAATACATCAGTAAAATCTGCGCCATCAATAATCGCACCATCAAACTTAGCACTAGCAGCAAAAGCACCTTCTAACACTGCATTTGTCAAATTTGCTTTGATAAGACGAGCTGAATCTAAAGTAGCATTGCTAAGATTTGCTCCTGCAAAATTTGCCGATTCTAAATTAGCTGCGAAGAAGCTAACAGCACTCAAGTCTGAACCAGAAAAGTTGCTCTGTCTGAGATTAGCTTTCGCAAAACTAGAATCTGTTAAATCTCTGTTAGAAAAATCAGCTTCTATCAAAATTTCTTTGTTGTATTCTAGTGCCAAAGCTGTAGGTACAAAACCAATAATTGCGGTAATGGCAACTACTCCCCCCAGCAATACACAGAGTATACTTGTGCAAATCCTAATACTTAATTTTTTATTCATCATATTTTTAACCAATGGCGAACCCTCCTCCATCCCATTATCCCGACATTGGTGACGTAGGTGAAGACCTAGTAGCACAATGGCTGCAATCTACAGGTTGGTTAATTTTGCATCGGCGCTTTTTGTGTCGCTGGGGAGAAATCGATATTATTGCTCAATATCATGACAGTCCCACTCAGAACTCCACCTTGGCATTTATAGAAGTCAAAACTCGTAGCCCTGGTAACTGGGATACAGGGGGAAGAAGCGCCATCACAGCAAAAAAGCAAACAAAACTTTGGCGGACTGCAAAGATATTCTTAGCTCAACACCCAGACAAAGCAGATTACCCTTGTCGGTTTGATGTGGCAATTGTTTATTGCCAAAAAATCCCCAAAAACTTTTATGAAGCGATATCTAACCCTCAAGTCTTAGCTACTTCTGTAGTTGCGGGTTATCAGTTCCAGTTACAAGAATACATTCCCGCCGCTTTCGACTCTGTAATTGATAACGCGTAATTGGTCATCAGCAATAGATATAACATCTAAATTACTAATGACCAATTACTCAATTATTTTCTATCAATGTAACCACTAAAGGCGATTATGCTAATGTTTCGGGACAATAGCCCAATCCCCGAACAAACTGTTGTCGAAATGCTTCAATTTCCTCTCTTTCTGGGCTACCATGAGAAACTATTGCTACTTGGTAGCGACGCATCACGTCTACAGGGCACTGTCCTGCTTCCAAACTCCAAAGTGCCATTTGCACCCGCATTGGTGGTTCGTAGCTGATTCCTAATTCGTTCAGAAAAGCTCGAAAATCACCATCAACCTGGGGTGACACTTGACCTTTTAGTTTTATCCTCACCACCCAACCATCTATTTGATGGATGACGGTAACGAACGAAACAGGCATCTGGGGTCTGCCGTGCAGGTATTGAACGACCCTCAGAGTTAGACTGGCATTTGCCAGGTAATACAAGTATTCCATGTTGGTGCTTGGGATCAAAGCCAATCCTACATTTCTATCTTCGTAATAATTACCAATTCCCGGTAGGGTAGAAGCCCCCGTTTTTGGATAGGGAGGTTTACCCAATTTTCAATTAAGTGTGTCCGTATTACCTAATAGTATCAATCAAAAATTCAGGGAGTAAAATCGAGCCGCGATCGCCTAGAGTTGTGATGAGCAAGGAAAGCTCAAACAGGCTGAATTAAAGGCAGAATAAAATTCAATGGAGCAACAATTAACACCAGCAGCTTTGACCCCAAACTCAAATAATGATGTAGTAAATACGGAATTAGACCGTTCATTATCTGCGTATGATTACGAACTACCACCAGAACTTATCGCCCAGAATCCTGCCATTCCCAGAGATAGCTCGCGGCTACTGGTAGTTAATTCCCGAAGTATACATCATATATTTCGCGACCTGCCACATTTATTAAAAGCAGGTGATTTGTTAGTGATGAATAATACTAGTGTGATTCCAGCACGACTGTATGGACGGAAGGCTACTGGTGCGGAAATTGAGGTGTTATTGTTGGAAGAACGCCAGTATAACTGTTGGTTAGCCTTAGTCAAGCCAGGTAAGCGCTTCAAAGTAGGCTCAAAAATCATTTTTGAACCAAGGGGAGCTTTGAAGCAAGGAAGCAAGGGAGCAGGGGGAGATGAGGAAGTGAATTCCTCTTTATCTCTCACAGCTACAGTTTTAGAAACCGATCCCGCAACTGGGGGACGGCTATTGCAATTTGATGTGCCAGGGGAAGTGCCTTTGGTGCAAATATTAGAAGTATTTGGAGAAGTTCCTTTACCACCCTACATCACAGCCTCCGAAGCGACTGACGAACAGTATCAAACTGTGTATGCCCAACATCCAGGCGCGATCGCAGCGCCAACAGCAGGACTACACTTTACCCCCGAATTACTAGAAAATTTGCGCGATCGCGGCATTAATCAAGCTTTCATCACATTACATGTGGGTGTAGGTACATTTCGCCCTGTAGAAGTAGAAGATGTCACCACCCACCAGATGCATGAAGAATGGATAGAAGTGCCCGCCGCTACAGTAGAGCAAATTCGCGCCACAAAAGCAGCAGGCGGTAGAGTAATTGCGGTAGGTACAACAGCAGTCAGATCCTTAGAAGGAGCGGCTCAATCTGGAGAATTACAACCATTCTGTGGCAAAACAAATCTTTTTATCTATCCCGGCTACCAATGGCGGGTAGTAGATGGTCTAATTACTAATTTTCACCTGCCACGCTCCAGTTTATTAATGCTAGTGAGTGCTTTAATTGGTAGAGAAAGATTGCTCAATCTCTACCAAGAAGCGATCGCTGCTCGATATCGTTTCTATTCCTTCGGTGATGCCATGTTAATTTTGCCATAAGCGAAGAGGCAGGGGAGTAGGGAGATGAGGGGGAGTAGGGAGATGAGGGGGATGAGGTGGATGAGGTGGATGAGGTGGATGAGGTGGATGAGGTGGATGAGGGAGATGAGGGAGGGGAAACACCAAATACTCTATTACCCATTACCCATTACCCATTCCCCATTCCCCATTCCCTATTCCCCATTCCCCAAATACATCACTACCGTAAAATCTTTATTTTTGACTTTTAATTTTTCATGTTGTGGTGGGTACTCTGACTAATAAGGATCTAAGGAACAAGTAGAGGCCTGCCACTCATGTCAGAGAAATATCAACTTCGCCAGTGGTTTCGTAGTTTTTCTCAGTTAGCGCTGCACCGAAGTGCTTATCGGCAGCTGCTCTCAACTTCTGTTGCAATGTTGGTATTGGCTGTACCAACATTGACTAATTTACCAGGAAGCAAGGTTTTAGCCCAGAATGTCGTCAGCCAGAATCTAGAAGCCGCCAGTTTCTTTCAGCAGGGAGTGATGCGTTATCACCGTCAAGACTGGCAAGGTGCCGAATATGCCTTCAGAGAAGCATTGCGCCTAGATTCTAAAATAGGAATGGCTAGGAATTACCTAGGCACCATTTTCCTACAACAAAACCGCTTGGATGTAGCTGTACAAGAGTTTGCAGAGGCAATTAAGATTAATCCTAATTCCAGCCAAGCTTACTACAACTTAGGTCTAGCCTTGCAACGTCAAGGTCAAAGAGAAGCTGCAATTACTGCTTATCGTCAAAGCCTGTTGATAGATCCGACAATCGCAGCAGCAGAATATAATTTAGGCGTAGTATTGTACGAACAAGGGCAAATACCAGAAGCGATCGCAGCTTATCAGCAAGCAATTAATCTGGATACTCACAATAGTAATGCTTACTTTAATTTAGCGATCGCCCAACAACAGCAAGGTCAAATTCAAGAAGCGATCGCTACATACAAACAACTCATAGAACAAGATCCAGACCATGCCGTAGCTTACAGTAACTTGGGTAGCCTGATGGCATTGCAAGGGCAAACGTCAGAGGCGATCGCTGTTTACCAGCAAGCTATTCAACATAATCCTAAAAACGCCTCAGCTTACTATAATTTGGGTGTAGCTTTATACAATCAAGGTAATTTTAAAACTGCTAATAGTGCCTTTAAACGCGCCCACCATGAGTACAATGCTCAAGGGAACATCGCGCAAGCTGAGAAAATGCAAACGTTAATGCAACAAATGGCTCAAATATTAGCGCCTAAACCACCTCAAGTTGCTCAGACAGAGACTCCTGCTGCGCCAGCCGCCGCCATTAATCTATTTCCAGACAATAATTTACAACAAACAAATCAACCTGAAGTTCCTCAAGAAAATTCTCAAGAAAATCCTCAAGAAATTCAAGGTGAACCTGGCTATGTACCAATTTTGGTGCCACCACAACCAACATCAATGAATTCTCATTAATGCGGTTTTTATTTGAGATAAATCCAAATTTTTACCTTAACAAAAGAATAGGTAATACCAATTTTTCACAAACATGATTGTAATTGGTATTACCTGTTAAAAAATAGCTGCCCCATTTTACGTTAAACATTAGAGACTGTTATCCAAATTCAAACAATATCTGCAACTCATTTATATTCAAATACAGTTCAGTTAAGAAAATTAATTGATAACGAAACCAAAAAACTAGTACAACACGGCGTAAATAAAGCTACCGTTTCAAACAGTCAAAAGCCCAGATATATAAATCTTTTGACTTTTGACTTCCGCCTTGCGGTACTAGTTACTCAACAAAAAACAGAACAATAATTTTGGAGGGGGTTTGGGGGACGCAACCGTCACCCAATCGGGGGTTTGGGGGAGAATCCCCCAATTCTTCTGGCTTCTTTAATAAGTGATAAATTAATCGCTAATGAGCTTAACCCAAGCGTATTAATTTATATTCTGTAGGGACACAAACTTTGTGCCCTTATTTTATATATTTATCCTATTACCTCAAAACTTACGTTGATACGTGCTTAAATCAAATATTCTGGTGTTAGGTCTGTCAAAAGTCAAGAGTCCAAAGTCAAAGACTCTTGACCCTTGACCAATGAGCGCGAGATATACAATTTAAATGAGTAACAGCTGATCAATTCACCTTAACTTTGAACCTTATATATCCATAAGAATTAGTCGGACTCCCAGATCCAGTCGCTTTGGGTAAGGTTGTAGGACTTGTCACTACATTAACCATTACTAAACCATTAGTGTTATCTGCGGCTGTCATCGTAGTAAAACTAACGGGTTTTTTACAAATGCTTGGAGGTGTAGTCCCTGGCGCATAAAAGAAACCGCGATCGCCATCAGCAACATTAGTCATGTAAACTGTTGGCACAGTAGGTAAACTAGTGTTGCTATTGGCAAATGCTATCCCCATATCTGCTTGTGGTAAACCACCTGTATCAGCAGTCAGTCCATTAAATGCTGTTCCCAAAAAGGTAGTATTACTAGGAATTAAATCGCAAATTGTGACATTTGTCGCATCTTGAGTACCAGTAGAAAGATAATAAATTGTATACTCTAGCTGATCGCCTGGTTTAATATTGCTGAGATTGATTGCTCCCGGTAAGTAGGTATTCTTGGGAGTAGGCCAGTTAGCATTATCATCATCACTAGCTTGAGAACTAGTTGTATCGTCTACAAACCCTGTGATATTCAAACCATTAATCGCGGTAATTCTTTTCACCAACAGTAAATTCGGAACACCACTTACAGGGGGAACAACTGTAGTTACAGTAGTTGGGTCAATTGTTCCGCCATTTTCTGTTTGATCAATACTATCGCTGGGTATAGTGACATCTGCTGGTAAAGTAGTGCTAGGGTTACTATCAACGTTATCTGTTTTGATACCAATACTAGGCAAGTTACTAGCAGTGGCTATACTTTGATTACTTAAAACTGTATTTGCCGGAGTAGCACTGATAATTTTTACAGGAACATTGATAGTAATAACAGCATTAGCAGGTAATGTATAGGGAGTAGAGGCATCAATTAAATTCGCATTAGGATTGGAACCTGTGTAAGCAGAATTAATAGTAGGTGCTGTTTGACTAACTCCAGCAATTTTCACGTTTACAGAAATCGGATTTGCCCCAGTTCTAGTCACATTAGTATCTAAAAAATCTGTAATTTGGAAATTACTAATTGGTACGTTACTAGTATTTTTATAAACAATTGTCCAGGTTAATTCATCATTAGCAGTAACTACATTATTAGTATCTACATCATTAGTTAATTTGACAGATTTAAATCCTTGAACTTCGGGAATACTGATTTTAGTAGCGTCAACAGATGCTAGCTGAGTTTGTGCTATACTGCCTGTTTCAATTTGAGCGGATACATCACTAGGTAATGTGGAGGTACTATCTACATTATCTGTATTAACTGCGGTGATGCCTGTGCCTGTACCTACAGCTTGGTTAACTTTATCTCCTACTTGATTAGCATTAACTGTCACAGGAATTTTAACAGCTATTACACCCCCAGCGACTAAAGGCACTGTAGTACTGAAAAGATTATTATTGCCGTTACCATTGTAGTTAGTATCAACGGTGGGCGTTGTTTGCCCTACACCACTGACGCTGACAGTTGGTGTTCCGGTTTTTGTAACTCCAGTTGGTAAAGCATCTGCTATTTGAAAATTGGAAGCACTCGCTGTTCCCGAGTTTTTATAAATAATTGTCCATGTGACTGTATCTCCAGGCGTAACACTATTACTTGTATCTGCATCTGTGGTTAATTTCACAGATTTGGAACCTGATACTTGAGGCGCAATAATTGTAAATGTAGTTGGATCAATGCTAGGATTTTGTGTTTGCGTAACGCTACCACTAGGTATGGTTACACCTGTAGGTAATCCGGTAGTAGTGCTATCAACATTATCTGTATTGGTGGCTGAGATATTCCCACCATTAGCTGTTGCTTGATTCGATTTTGTACCAGATGCTCCAGCGTTAATAGTTACAGGAATTGTAACTGTAATAATACCCCCAGCTTTGAAAGTAATTGGGGTTTGTAAAAGACCATTATTGCCAGTGCCATCATAACTACTATTGGCAGTTGGTGCTGTACCTTGAGTATTATTAGTCGTAATATTAATGCTGCCTGATTTTGTTAATCCTGATGGCAATATATCAGTAATTTGGAAGTTACTTACATCAACTGTACCTGTATTGATGTAAGTAACCGTCCATGTAACTGTATCTCCTGTAGTAATGCTACTACTACTATCTAAATCATTTGTCAGTTTTACAGATTTATAACCTGATAAATTTGGCGTTGGTGTAGTAGCAGGAATATTAATAACAGTGGGGTCAATTGTTCCTGTTTGAGTTTGCTTAATACTAGCTGCAGGAACTTCTGTTATTCCTGTGTCGCTATCAACGTTATCTGTATTGATGCCTGCGGTTGTTAAGTTATTACCTTTGCCTGTAGCTTGGTTGGATTTTGTACCTGATACTCCGCTATTAATCGTTACAGGAATATTAACAACTATTGTTCCTCCTGCTTTTAATGTAATTCCAGAAGTAAAGAGGTTAGTATTACTAACACCGTCATAACTACTATTAATTGTCGGAGAAGTTTGCCCCCCACCACTTGCAGTTACAACAGTAGGTGTTCCTGATTTAGTTACCCCTGATGGTAATGTATCAGTAATTTGAAAATTAGGAACATCAACTGTTCCGGTATTTTTATAAATTACTGTCCATGTTACAGTGTCTCCAGGGTCAAGACCTGTTGCACCTTGATCGGTTGTTAATTTAACTGATTTATAACCAACTACAGTAGGAGTTCCCACAATTACAGTTGTGGGATCAATACTAGAATTTTGAGTTTGCAGAATACTGTTAGTTAACGGCGTAACTCCTGTAGGTAACCCTGTCGTAGTATTGTCAATATTGTCTGTTTTTACGCCCACTGTCGGTAAATTTGAGCCATTACCAGTAGGTTGATTGCTGAGAATTGTGCCATTAGGTAATGCTGCATTCACATTCACAGGAATATCAATTGTAATCACTCCACCTGCTTTGAATGTTACGCCAGCAGCAAAGAGATTATTATTACCTGTACCGTTATAACTAGTATTAGCAGATGGTGCTGTTGCTTGTGTAGCATTGACAGTAATATTCGCAGCAGCTAATGCTGTGGATAGTGTTACTCCTGCTGGTAAAGCATCTGTAATTTGGAAGTTGCTAATATCTACCGAACCAGTATTAGCATAGGTAACTCTCCAGGTAAGTTTGTCACCAGAAGTAACGCTATTGGTACTATCATTGTCGGTGGTTAATTGTACTGATTTATAACCAGAAGTATTTGGTGTAGCTGCTAATGCAATAGATTGATTTGCGCTTGCTTCTTGGCGATGATTGGTAGAATCGCCATTAGCAGGATTACCGCTAGCTTCTGCAACTTGACTAACTGTAGGAATGCTGGCATAGCTACTAGGAATCGTTGTCCCATTGGGCAAATCTACTGTATAAACATCAAGATTGCCATTGGCTGTATAAGGTTGGTTTTGGCTGCTGGGATTGGGAGGAACAGGTGTATTTCCTAAAGTTACAGTAATAGAATTATTCACCACTGTTTCTGTAACTTTGACAGCTACTCGCACTTTGACTGTGCCATTTACAGGGATATAACCATTAGTCGTACCTAACAAATTGATTGTATTATCCCCGGTACTGGGAACATTGACGGCAACTGTTGCCTGTGAAGCCGCACCTGTACCATCAGGATCAACAGCAATAATCTGAATACCTTCTAATGTCCCACCTGCAATTGTTGCTGTACCAGGAATAAAAAATTGCGTCGGATCATTACCAGTATTAGTAATGGTGAAGTCAAAATAGACCACATCACCTGTATTAATTCCCGCAATTCCTTGATATGTGCCCGCATTAGTCACATTACTAGGGGCTTCTGTTGGCACACTACTTGAATTAATCGTAATTCCTGCCACTTCTAAAACAGTGACGCTGACAGTGTTAGAAGTCACGGTATTAGTAGTGCCTGATGTCTCTCCTTCAAAACTGCCCGTGGCGCTATTGTCGATAGTAGTCCCCGGAGGAGTCGAATCAGCCAAAACCGTTTTGAGTAAAGGTAAGAAACTGCCACAAATTATGGCAGTGGTTAAAAATAAGCGAGTCGATGCTCGAAGAAAGGAGGTTGACATAGCGATTATCTAGTTTTGGCTGTAAAGTAACTCCCCCTAATGGGCAGAAGGGTTAACTCATATCTGGTATTTCTCCGTATAAACCCTGAGTATGAGAAAAAGAGTGCAATAATAACACGTTATTTATATCGCACTTAGAGGCAAAAGCAAGGATTTTGGGCTTATTACTGAGTAAGTAAATAACATAAGTTTGATTGGCAGTGGATTAATTGACTTTCACGTTAAAGCGGACGAAACCGTAGGAAGCAAAAGGTGTCCCAGCTGCTGTGGCTTTGGGAACGATAGTGCTGGCACCCAAATCTACTACAACTCCACCATTCGTATTGGTAGCTGCACCACAAGGAGGATTGGGTAATGATGTGCCCGCACTATAGAATTGACCGCGATCGCTATCTGCAGTGTTGGTGAGTTGTACTTTACCTGTTCCTGTTGAAGTACTAGGATCAGCCAGTGCTGTATTATCCCAACCAAAAAGAATGCCATTGCCAGAGGCGTAAGTATTTGCTTGGAAAGTGGTATTAGTAGGAATGCGATCGCAGATTTTCACATTCTTGAGGTTATCTGTACCACTGGAAAGAAAGTAAATTGTGTATTCTAGGTTATCTCCTGGTAATACTCCAGAGACTGAGTTACAAGCATTACCAGTATTGCAGGCGATCGCTCCACGCAAATATTTATCTTTATTAGTTGGCCAGCCAGTTGCGTCATCATTGACGGTGGAATCATTAACAAAGGCAGTGGTAATATTTGTGCCATTAATCGCCGTAATTCGTTTAACTAGGCTAAGATTTGGCACAGCACCAATGCTAATTTTATAGTCCTCAACTTCACCATTGGCGATCGCAGTATTGGGAGTAGAGGTTGTGAGAGTGGCGCTATCACTCAAGCGGAAACGAGCATAAGTATCACCCACAGTTAATCCCGTAATCCCTGTCCACTGAATATTGATGTTTTGGGCTGTAGCACTAACTGCGATCGGTTGGATACCTGCTAAACCTGTATTGGAATCATAAGCCACACCTTCACTAGCTGCAAACACACCATCTTTGTTAAAGTCAATCCAACCAACTAAATAAGCCGCCGCCGCCGTATTAGTAACGTTGACTGTAGCAGTGTAAGATGTGGTGCTGGTGTTAATAGCAGGTAAAGTCACACCATCTTCATCATCAGGTGTACCCGTTGTATCATCAGCATTGGCATTAGCATTTTGCAATGTGCCATCATCAGCATCAATATTTGCCCCCATTTTGAGAGTACTAACAATGTTATGACTGGCTCCTCCATTCGCTAAAGTTGTTTGATAGTCGCCTGCACCTGTACCACTAGTAGTATCCGGTGCATCGCCATAATCTATCCCAATAATCGTTACATCTTCTCCCGTACTCGAGGCAGAATTATAACTAGCAGTTGTAGTTCCACCTGCTGTAGTCCGAGTTGGATCGTCATAGGTGGCTGTTGCTGGGTTTTGATAAGTTCCTAAGGCAGTAGCGTTAGGAATATCAACTTTAAAAACAATGGTGACAGACTCAGCTTCCGGAATCTTAAACGTCCCCCAACTGGGATTGGTTGCTGCTGCAGTTGGATTAGTGCTTGTAGGCCGAGTTGCACCACTGCTCATAGTCACTGAAGTAGTCGAAGCATAGGTGAAACCTGTAGGCAGCAAATCGGAAATCACCACATTAGTAGCTGAGGATGTGAGAGCAGCGTTAGATACTGTGATGGTATAAGTCGCTGTCATTGCACCCGTTCCCGGTTTAGTGATTGTGGGAGTGCTGGTGGTTTTAGTTACGGTTAATTTCGGTAAGCACTGAGCACCACTTTTAATTCCTGGGCTATCGTTCGCAGAAATTGGGGCTACTAAACCAGTGCCGCCTTCTGCATAAAAGTTACGCGGATTGGCATTACCTAATAATCCAGTTTGACCACCTGCTCCTCCCGCAAGGCTAGTGACAGTTGCTGCGGCACTCGTACTAATGACAACGCCACCACCACCACCGCCACCAGGGCCATGAGCTTCTCTAAAAGTTGACCAACCGCCATCACCACCAGCAGCATTAACGCTGAGATTACTAATACCTGTTGTACCTGTACTTTTGACATCATAGGCAACAGCATAGACAGTTCCTCCCGCACCGCCACCGCCAGCTCCGTCATTTCCGATGCTTAAACCTTGTACACCTCGAACATCAAAGGTACCACTGCCAGCAATAGTATCAGCCCGAACTAAGGCAACGCCCCCTCCTGCACCACCACTGCTGTAGATACCAGTACCTGATGTTGTATTACTACCATTAAAATCTGCACCATTCGCATAGGTTGGGTCACCAGTATAGGTCGTACCAAGGGTTCTACTAACAGAAGTTGTGGCATTATTGGTTGTACCTGCGCCACCACCTCCGCCCATAAATAGGCGTTCACCATTATTAATTAGTGCTGTGGTAAATGCCTTACCTCCAAAACCGCCCGATGGTACTTGACTATTCCAAGCTCGTCCCCCACGACCGCCATCTCCACCATTGGCACCACCACCCCCACCACTGTTTTCGTCGTTATTTGAGGGTCTGCCATCTGTGCTACCTCCGCCTGCATTGCCAGGCGCACCTCGTCCATAGCTACCATTGGGATATCCTTCGTCAGTATTGGTGATTGTTGTTGGTGCCGTCGGTGGGTTACCATTGGTTGCACTAATGGTACTGGGGTTCAAGTAGTCAAGTACGAATTTAGGTGTACCAGCGATACCTTCTCCCTTGGAACCATTAAAACCATTTGTACTGATAGAGCGATAGTCTGTATTCGCACCACCGCTTCCTCCTGTTAATTGACGACCTGCTCCGGGACGAAACCCTTTACCCCGCAGATCGACAATAGTACCACCACCCAAAGTCATTTTGCCTGCTACATCTATAGCAAAAACTCCACCAACAGTTCCATCCCAAGGTAAAGCAGTCACGCCCGTATTCAAGGTAACGCTAGAGTATTGAGGTACTCGAATAATCTGGTAACTACGTCTACCTGCTGTACTCGTGGCTGAAGCGGAGCGATATGTATAGTTCAGTCCTTTACTAGCTCCAGTCCCCTTAATCCCAATTGTTGACCCCGACACACTAGTAACTGTAATAAATTCATAATGTCCGGCATTATTAATTACTGTAAAGCCACTGGCTCCTGTAGAAGGGGGAGTATCAGTAGCCACTGTAGGCGGTGTTGGCTCAGGACTACTATAGGCTGGCACATCTCCGCTAGTACCATTTCCGTAGCTAGCTGTGTTGCTGGAGTCAATGTCAGCATCTTGCATCTGAATAATCATCAGCAAATCCCCAACTGCAATATTGGGGGCTGAAGTAGGCAATTTGGTTCCTACGGTAATCGAAGTTGCGCCACTATTGACGGTTCCAGAATTAGCAGCGAAATAGGAATTGACAATACCGTTGATGGTGCCAAAACCATCTTTTCCGGGTGTGGCACAAGGGTCATTTCCCGCAGCGAGAACGATGTCGTTGTGATAATTGAGCGGACTGATAAATAGGATGAGGCTTAGAAAGCCAATTATAAAATTTCGGTATAATTTAGTACTTATTTGATTGTGTAAAATCATCACTACGGTGACTATAATAATTGCTGCTGCAAGTAAGATTATATTTAACATTTCTTGCCCTCATCAATGTAAAATTTGATATCTAGAGCAATTTGGTGCGTAACTTGTTTCACCCTCCTAATTTTCTTTTTTTATTTGCTTTTATGGTGTGTGAGTTGTTTGATTTTAAGGTTAAATTACTTAAAAAAATACGTATATATTTCGTCATATTCTTAACTTTCCTGGTACTTGAGATTCTTTTTCTTGGAATGGGGTAACTTTTTGCTGCCCAAAACCATCAAATAATTCGTTGAGCTTCAGTGTGATACCTAAATATGGCCCTCCTGCAGAGCGAGTACCAGAAAAATCTCGATCATCAACTCGGCCAAAAACATATCCAGCAGCAAGCCGCAAATTAGGGCTGAGATAATAGCCAGCTTCGATGACAAAGCCTGTTTCTGTATAGGTAGATTGATTAATCACACGGGCTTCACCAACCAAATCCATGCTGTACCCTAAGCGATAAGTAGCGCGGAATTGGGCCAGGTTGACTGTAGTAGTACCAACTAAATCACTGGCTAGGTAAGAGGTACTATTACGTAAAGCATATTTGCCATAAAATTCCCATTGCCAATTGGGAGCATAGATAGCCTCTAAAGCAAAAGTATGATCTTCGGAACCTGTACCACTACCTAACAAAATAGTGTCCGGGATAGTTGCGGGATTTTGACGGTATTCATAACGCAACAAAGCGTTAAATTTATCGCTACGGGGGTCACGGTAGGCTAAACCCACCTTCAGGTTGACTGTATCTCCTAATCCTGTAAGTTTTTGATTAGAAGAGTTTGCCTGTTGATAACGTACTAAAGCTGTCAGCGACGGAGAAATCTTACCAGTTGCAGCCGCTGAAATTACAGTATTGGAACCACCGGCGGAACTACGATACTCATAACGGGCGCTGGCTTGAAATTGAGGATTATCAGAGTATTCCAGCCCAACACTGTAGCTATCACCACCATTAAACCCAATAGCAGAAGCACTTTGACCAGAAGCAAAAGGTTGGCTAAATTGCTGACCCGCCCCAGTCTTTTGGAAGAAGCTGCCAAATACATGTTCGTAAGCCAGATTTAACCGCAAACCAGGCGCAATAGACCAACGGTTATTCAAACCTATGGCTCCTTGGGTAGTGATTTCATTAGCACCACCCAAAATTGAGTAACGACCAGTCAAGGTGGTATCAGTACCAAGCTTGTGTTCGCCATTCACACTGAGGCTAGTAATAGAATTACCGGACAATTGACCGCTACTGTAAAACTGTTGGGCAAGACTGATATTAATACCAGGGATGACAGCCCAGTTGAGTCCAAAAATAGTCCGGTCTGGGTAAACAGTATCCTTGGTTGAAGATAAAGTCAGTTCATTTTGTGCTTGGAAAGTCAGGTTACTCGCTAAGGGAACTGTCAAACGCGATCGCAATTGATCGGAATTACTACTGAGCGCATTTGCAGGAATCCGATCTTCCCGGTTGCGATGAATCCAATCTAAATCAACAGTGGTGCTACCAAAACGTTGTTGAATTCCAGCGGAAATTGTCGTTAGGGAATTATTTACTTGACTACCAGGAACAGCTTGAGAACGTGGTGAAAACAGTTCTTCAAATGTATCTAGGGGTTGAGGTGCAATGCCAAAATTATCTTCGTGGTCATATTGCAGTCGGATATTGGTAGTTGCAGAAACTTGACCTGTTAATTGTGCGCCATAACGAGTTTGACCCGGGACAAAGCTGATGGTGGCATTATTGGCAAAACCCGTCCCAGCATAACGATAATAGGCACGACCTTGGATACCTTTAAAAATTTGTCCTTCAGCTTCTAAGCGGTAAGCTTCACCACTAACCTTACCCATAACATCAGAATTATTGGTGGAATGAGCATATTCTGCTATTAACTTGCTGTTACCACCTAAAGCAATCATGGCATCAGCGCCATATAATTCAAAGCCGCGCACCCCTTGGTTTTCTCTGACGTAGGTTGCAGCTAACCAACTTTCCTGATTGACAGCGCGAGAGAAGTTGTATTGTAAGCGACCTGCATAAATATCACTATTAGAATCTTGAGTGTCATATTGATAGCTGACAATAATCCGCCGGACTAAAACTTGTCCATCTTGATCAACATCAGTGCGGAGAATTGGTTCGCGGAATAATAGAGTTCCGCGATCGTAATCAATTTCGTAGTCTGAACCTCGGTCTAGTTGTTTACGTTGTAGTACTGTCCCCGGACGGTTGAGTTCTTCTAACTCCAAAAATACATTTTCACTACCAGGAACTAAGATGCGGCGAGACAGAAAATAATAACCACTAGTCCCATCAGGAGCGATCGCATCTCGTTGGAAACCTTGGAGGTTATTGCCATAGAATGCTGTAAATTGAAGATTTCCTAGGTTGTAGTTGGCTTTAAAACCGTGTAGTTGACGGGTAGTGGCGGTATACTGCTGCGATGCTCGAGCAAATTCCTCTGTATTGTAGTCACCCCACATAAAATAATCGGGAGTAGTCCCTGGGATACCAGATGAATGCTCGAAACGTACATACACGCTGTCAATGGAAGGCGTGACAACGGTAGATGTGGAACTATCCCCATAGACAGGATAGTTTTGCTCGCTGAATTGGTTACTACGAAATAGACGGTTATCACAGTTGCAGTCCTCGTTGAGGTTGCGAGAACTGTTGTAAGCACCAGTAAATAACCAATCACCAATCGCACCAGTGGCAAATATTGCGGAGTGGAAATCTAATTGAGTTCTGTTATCTCTGTCTGGACGGAGAAAATCACGAAAACTGCCATAATAATCTGTACCTCTAGCACCTAAACGCAAATCGACTACACCAGTAAGCAGACTAGGACGTAACGCTGTTTCAAATTGCAGTTGGGTAAAGGCTTCTAGATCATTCACCTTGGCCAGAATTCTGACAGTTTGGGCTTTCAGATTAGAACGCAGCGTAGCTGTAAATTGTCCTCCCTTCGCCTCCACTTGAAATCCAGGTTGGTCAGGCTTGAAATCTTGACCAACAAAATCCCCAGCCGTAGGTATTAAAGTGATGACAGCATCTTGATTAGAGCGATTGCCATTTTCATCGATTAATTGACCCTTTACTGTGGCTGTTGTACGTCCATCAGCAGGAATCCGAGATTCTACTGTTTCTAATGTGAGTTGTTTTGGCGTGCCTCTAATTACTACTTGCACTGTCGCTGGCGGTTCTGTACTACCTAAGATTTGTGCAGAAATAGTGTTTTTTCCTGATTGTAACGAGACTCCATACCATGTCTGCGTTACTAGGTTAGTAGTACTATCACTTTCTGTTCGTCCAACTAAAGAAGAATCTACCAGCGTTCCATTTACCCGCAGTTCCACTTGACTCCCAGCCGGAAATTGTACACTCACCGTAGTTGCTGGAGCATCTAAAACACTGTCAGCTGTTGGGGTTAGGATTTTCACTCCTGTGGAAATGGGGGAAGTATTAGGAGATGGCGAATTAGAATCTATACTCTCTTTGATTCCCTCTGCAATTTTAGATAAGCCTCTAGGTAATGTGGTCTCAACTGTTGGTTGAAAGGTTGGGATTTCTGTTGTTGCTACCGTACTATCACTAAAAGCATCAGCAGTAATTTTAGATAAACCTCTAGGTAATGTGGTCTCAACTGCTGGTTGAAAGGTTGGGATTTCTGTTGTTGCTACCGTACTATCACTAGAAGCATCAGCCGCAATTTTAGATAAGCCTCTAGGTAATGTGGTCTCAACTGCTGGTTGAAAGGTTGGGATTTCTGTTATTGCTGCCGTAGTACTACTAGAAACATCAGCAGCAATTTTAGATAAGCCTCTGGGTAATGTGGTCTCAACTGTTGGTTGAAAGGTTGGGATTTCTGTTGTTGCTGACGTAGTACTACTAGAAACATCAGCAGCAATTTTAGATAAGCCTCTGGGTAATGTGGTCTCAACTGTTGGTTGAAAGGTTGGGATTTCTGTTGTTGCTGACGTAGTACTACTAGAAACATCAGCAGCAATTTTAGATAAGCCTCTGGGTAATGTGGTCTCAACTGTTGGTTGAAAGGGTTGTATTAGTGAAGAAGGCTGTATTTCTTTCTCAATTTCAGTTGTAGCTATTGTGTCGTATTGATCGCTAAATTCGGTATCAAATGTTGAAGAATCAAAATTGATAGATGAACTCTCAATCAAGCTAGCTGTTGTAAGTTGCTGTTGATTTTTCGCAAAAATATCAGCTGAATTTACATCGATTATTGTATCAGGAACCTTGCTCTCTGGTTCTTCTGAACTGACTGTAATTTGTTCAACCTTCTCCGCCTGTAAAGCAGAATTGAAGTTGTCATTAACCTCAACCGCAAGCTGTGAATTATCAGTAGTTTCCCCATGAGCAACAACTGGGTACAAAATTATACTCAAGGCTCCTGCCATAGCCCCGATCAAGCTGAGGTTGAAAGTAGTTGTATGGTGGAGTCTGGGTTTCATTTCTTAATTTGCTCCGGGAAGGCTGGGGTGACGGCGAAATTCATACGTACTAGCCCACCAGGTTCTAAACGCACTAAGCGAGATTGACTATTACGTTCGCGGAATTTCTCATTAGGAGCTAGAGTGTAACCATTGACGCTGCTAAGGTCTAATACACCTGTATGGTTTCCTGGTAAAACATTAGCTACGGAGAACAGTCCATTGGGGTCTGTAGTGATACGGTTACCATCCTCCAAGAAAATCACAGCATTAGGGATTCCTCGCTCACCAGGTTGTTGTTCACCGTCAAAGTTTTTGTCAACAAACACACGACCGATGATTGTCCCACAATCCGAAACAATTCCGGGACGAATTTTTAATTGGTAAGTGGCTGGCCCATCCTTAGTACTGAAACCGTTATCAGTTCTTTGTGCATTCACAATTGCACTGTTGCGACCCGTCCCGCGCACTGCATCAGTGGTAAGTTGCACCGCATAAACAATATTCAGTGTTTTTCCGACGCTAGCAGTAACATCTGCGCTTAATGTAATAATGTTGCCATTGGTTTTTGAAGTGATGGCGACTGGTTGAGAGTCTATTTCACCACGGATTGATTGTGGTAAAAATTTAAATCCTAGCGGTAAGTTATCGGTAATTACCAGATTATTTAAACCAGCATCTGATAAATTCTTGATTGTCAGGCGGTAAATAACTGTATCCCCAGGTTCAGCAGTAGCGCGATCGCTTGTTTTGATAATCTGTACTTGATTGGGTTGACACATCCCTGTGGTGAATCGAAATGCTAATAAATCAAGTCCTACGGTTTCTGCATTTGGGACAAGGGCTACTGTGTCTGTAAAATTAGTACCACCTGTAGTGGTAATTGGTTGACCATCCAGGGAAGTAGCAACATATTTAATGATGCTGTTATTGTCATCCCCATTGTTTTCCACAATTTGAATCTTGATACGTCGTTGTTGGTAAATTGAATTTGCAGGTGGATTGATGACTAAAATATAAGTGCTACCTGTATTTGTTTGTCCTTGATTTGGATCTAATAAAAAGTTATAAGTACCTCTTGGTTCGCTATTAGTCAGAAAGTAGGGATTACTATTTTCAGTATTTGGTTTTAATCCACCAGGTATCTGATTGTCAGCAATATCAGGAAATTCTGTTCGCGTTAGTGGTAATAATTGCCCTAATTCTGTTCCTGTTGGATCGTTGGGATTGAGTTCATAGACAGCAATAGAAAATCCAGTGTAATCAGGTAATAATTCCCCACTACAGCCTAAAATTCTGCCTAATGGGTCAACTAATTTATCAGAGCCAAGGTTGATCTGAGAAGAAGTTGCTTCATATTTGTCATTAGTAGCTGTATCTGTATAAGTATATTGAGCTTGATTAATAAATGCTGGACGCACAGTTTGGTTTTCAGCTTCTTGTGCTCTTACTGGTAAAGAACCATGCAAGATATTGCTAACAAGAAGTGTTGCAGTTAATTTCTGCAACAATCTACTATTAGGAGTGAAATGCTTTTGGATTTGGGGAAATAGCACTTAACATTTCTCCTATGAAATACCAAGACTGTGAATTTAATTGAGGAATGGGGACTATGGGCTGGGGACTAGGGAATGGGAATTGGGGACTGGGGATGAGGGATGAGGGATGAGGGATGAGGAAGATGAGGAAGAAATAATTAATGACTTTTGACTTCCAAGGTAGCGGTACTAGTCCCTCATCCTTTTTGTCAACGTACTTGCACTTGATAAGATGCTTTGACTATTGACTTTGCACCTACGGATGGTAGTTTTAAACGGATATGAGTATAAGCAGTGGCTGGTGCAGCTTGAGTTTCTACTTTGCCATTGGGTAGAGTAACTTTAACAGTGGGATTTTCTACAAAGCTGCGTCCATCATCAATGCTGTAAGTAATTTTGGCTTCTTTATTAGCATCCACAGTTGCAGATTTCAGCACATAAACCATTCCTTTGGGAATGGGTTGATTGAGAGTGAGGTTCTTAATTGGATTAGCGTTTTTATTTTCGCTACTCAAGGTGTAGCGCAGTACATCTCCTGGTTGAACTACAGCTTGCCCTTTTAAAGGTTGCCATTTTTTGGTTTGTTTACCCTGCTGATCCTTTTCGATTACTTGCTTTTCTGCATCCAGGCGCAACTGCACTTGACCTTGATATTTGCTATTTTGTGCGATCGCACTTCCCGATTGCCAAATGCTTGCTACTCCTGGTATTTGGTTCACAAAGGGAATTGTCGCAATTAAAGCGATCGCTCCCATACCTGCAATAGAAACATGCTTCATGTCAATAAACCTCAGAATATTTTCAGATGTTGATAAGTGATTTATTTTTCCCTACTGGTGCTAGAAAATTGTTCTAGTGGTCTATGTCATTAATTTTTTAAGTCCGTAGTCATGACTACGGACTTGTTAACCCCTCTTCTCTAAAGGGGGTGAGGGGTTCTAGTTAACCCGACGTTGGAAGGTAAATGTTCTTTGCTCTTGCGGGATAACATTACCGTTAGCGGTGTCTACATACTTAGTAACATCTGTGGCTTGAGTACTTCCAGTTTGGTTACCAGATGGGAAAAATTGGATTGTTCCACTCGTAGAATCTGCAGCCTGTGGATTAGTTATGTTACTAGTATCAATGATACCGTTGCCATCATTGTCTACTGCCCAATTATTGGGAGATGCTGTACCATCTTCAGTAATTACGACATTGCCTGCATTCAAGACCACATTACCAGCACCAGCTTGGACATTGGAAATATTTGTGTATCGAATCTGATATTCAATAATATTTCCAGGTGCAGGATTTCTGGGTACATCAGTAACGGTGGGATTAGGATCGATATCTACGTTTGTGTTGGGATTTGTGTACTTCGGTGTACTTTCAAAGTCATCCTGACCTGTACCTACTGCTGGCCCGTTTCCTTGTAAGATTCGTGAAACTTTAACTAATTTGAGGAAGCCAGTATATACCCGGTCAATAGTAACGTTAGTGGATGTATTTGCACCAACAGTAATAGTGGCTTGAATTGGTACAGGGTAACCAAATTCTACATCATTTGCATAATCTGTCAAAGTATCAGTTGACAGCTTGGTACCGGTTGGTAAATTAACTTCTAAACCATAGCTAGTAGGTGTACCTGGTGCAACGTTGGAGATTGTAATCGCTGTACCACTAGTCAGGGCGAAACCAGAACCTTGAGTATAGGTATAAACAGCAGAATTACTACCAAAGGTAATAGTTGCTGTTGTACCACTAGGTAAGTCTAAAGGATTGGTTGGTGTGATCGGTGTAAGCGTGATGTTACCTGTTCCTGTACCAGTGTTCTGTAATGTGTTAGTGAAACCTACTGGTGACGGGTCAATTTTACTACCTGGTAATGTATTGGCAGGAATTAAAGAAGATTTGTTGGTAAAGTCAGTTGCAGTTGTACCATCTGGCCCGGTTGCGCCAGGTGCATTTAAAGGCCCATTCAGTACAGATGCAGCTGTAGCAGCTTGAATTTGGAAGGTATTAACTTCACCGCCAGGGCCAGCACCAGTGTTGTCATTACTTGCGTCAACACCTTGTGTAGTCGGGTCAGCAACACCATTAGTAACGGTATTATTCACTGCTGTTGGGCTATCAGGTAGACCATCATTATTGAGATCTGTACCAGCAGGAGGTGTCATACCACCTACAGGCCCATCGTAGTTACTGGGATTTTGGTCACCAGATTCATCATAAACAGGTAAACCACCATTAGGCGTTTGACCAAATACTTGCGCGATGTTGTTGATAGATAAAGTTGCTGGTGTACCAACAACACCTAATTTAATTGAGAAGCCTGTCAAAGTTGTATTTACAGGAATATTATCAGCAGCGACTAAAGTCTCTTTGACAAAACCCACACGTGTTACAGATGCTAAAGTATCAGCACCTTGTAAAGTACCGCCTGCTTGGAAGGTTTTCCATAGTACTGAAGTACCATCGTTAGCTTTAGTTGAACCAATAGCTGTAGTGCTGTAAACTGCTGTCCAACCTGCAGGCGCTGTTGGCGCTGCTTTTAAGACTGTACCTGTAGGAATATCATCAGAAATTAAGATGTAATTTTTGCTGGTATTGCCATCTACACTAATACCTGTAGTACCTGCTAACGGATTTGGAGTAATACCTAAACCGGTAACATCATTGCCTTCTACCCTGACACTCAAATTGTAGGTAACACTATCATCTGAGAGATCGGCAGGTGTTGGTGTTCCAGGGGTTGCATCATTATCTACGTAAGCACCACGAGTTTTCAATAATGTTGCTAAGGCTAGATTCTTCTGAACAGCACCAACTTGAATTTCTTGGATGTCGCTAGCTTCACGAGTACCATTGACTGGTGCGCCATTGATTTCAGGAGCGCCAGTACCATCTGGGTTATCTACGGTGTAAACGTCACCACCGTTAATATTAGGTCCTATGCGTTCTACGTTCTGAGCATTACCAGGTGTGTTACCTAAGGTAACTGTAATCAGGTCACCTGTATTTGCACCAGCTTGGACGGTAACTGGTACACGTACTAATACAGTACCGTTAACTGGAACTGAAGGTGTGACGACTTCAGCAGCATTGAAGTTGAGCCAGGTTGTACCACCATCAGTACTGTATTGCAATTCGCCACTAGTGGTACTACCAGGTAGTGTGCCGGAAACTGTACCAGGCCCAGTTGTGGTTGCTAAGTTAGGAATCCGGAATCTGGTGGGGTCGTTACCTACGTTCTTGACTTCGTATGTGTAGATAATTAAATCACCGACCTTAACAGGATCAGCAGGAGTCTGATCTTCTGGTACGCCCTTAGGTGCTAAGGTAATACCTGCAACTTCTGCAACTGTCACAGTTACAGTGTTAGAGGTTGCATTAATAGTCGTCCCTGGATTGTTGGGATCTTCGTAAGTTGCGGTTGCTGTGTTGCTGATTGATTGACCAGCAGTTGTCCCTTCAGCTAATACAGGTGTAACAAACTGGAAAATGCCGTTAGCCAATAATACTGTTGCTACCAAAGAACGGTAGAACTTTGAAGGCTGTTTGATAAATCTCTTAGTTTTTGGCATGATAGAGGTGTATATATTCAATCGAAATCTGTCCTGCTAAAACAAGCAGGATTTTTTTTAGCCATTCATCTGGCAATTGCCAAGTTAAATTAGCCTAAAACTTTACAGTCTTAGGAAGCTCATTTGCTCAGTTCAATGAATAATTGAACTCAAAAACTTTTCCAGTAGAGGTTTAAAGACATCTTTTCTAACTTTAGCAGTATTAATTCTTGATAACCAAGACTTATTTGCATCAGAAAGACTTCTTCTTTGTTCGTGCTGTTTAACTCATTGGGTAAATAAAAATCTAGCTTGTTTTATTGAAAAAAAACTTCCGTATAAATAAGGAATTATTACTTTTAATCTGTAAAATTCTTGATAGATTCTTATTTTTATTTATTCAAAGAAAAATAAGATATTTAAATTAATTTATTGACGTGTATAAGCGTATATAAAATCTAATTATTGGCAATTTAATGATGCATACACTGTTAGTTTATATATCTGTAATGCCAATAAATGGGTGGTTATTCAGCAATTGTAACAATAATGTGAAAAACATCTAAATATTTTAAATTTATCTGATCTTTATGGTATAAATCAAAATTTTATCTACAAAAACATTAGCTTCTATCATTTAGTTTAAGAACGAAAAAGTAAGTTTTATGGCATTAACAACTGACTATTAAGCTTGAAAGTAGGGATTTTGAGAAATAAATTAGGTAAAGTAAAGATTAATTCAGCTAAATAGCTCTAATTCGGGTTTATTTCTCATTAAATCTGTATTCAATACTAAAAAATTCATATCTAATACATATTTGTGTAACCGATTTAAGGAATTAGCGTGTATAGGTTTACAGGTTATTTTGCTATCTATTAACTTAGACCTGAAAAATGAGGAAAATCTGAGGCTGATGGAAATCAGCTATAGGAACGGCTTTGATTGCTGAAATTACTCATGTAGAAAGGGAACAGGTGGAGCAATGACTGGTAAGCAGATGGTTTCCAGTCCACTTGCTACAACGAGAGCAACCCCAATCGACTGTTTGCTCAATTTGGGGAAACCACTTGGCGCTAGTGCATCAGGGTGTAAATAAAGCAAATATACTCATAGGGTACTCTTTCGGAGAACTCACAAAGTATCCAAAAGTGAATAGTATACCTTTTGCAAAAGTGATTTTTACAAAAGGTAGACAAAGGAAAAAGGGAATGTACAAAATCTTTCCCCTTCTCCTTTTCCCGACTTCTGCAAGAAGGAATATAAGGTATATTGTTTTTTTAACTTGTGCAATTTTCGGAGAATTTTCTAGATTACATTCTAGCCTGTGGTTTCTGCGTAATGTTAAGCATTAGATTCTCTACAACAATTTCAATCAAGCTCTTTAACTAGAGATAACATATTGTAGAGCAATCAGCATTCGTAAGAATTGCTTACCTGGTACATTACTAATTGACCAGTTAGTAATGTTTTAAATTACTATTTGGCGATGAAGTTTGTAATAGAAAATAAGTTAAATTCTTATGTGTAAATAATTTGATCATTGCTTTTCAATACATTAATGTTTGAAAGTGACGATTAAAGTTCAGCGTGCTGAAATATTTGATAGTTTACTCAAATTGGCAAGCGATTGATATCTTTGTTGTGACCAATTACTACCATCGCAGAACCGCGCTCTAAACGTTTGGTGGGTTCTGGATTAATGATAAATTTACCATCCTGACTGACTGCAATTAAATTTAAGCCGTAGCGGTTACGTAATTGTAACTCTGTGATGGTTTTGGCATGAAATTCGTCGGGTACAATCAATTCGACAATACTGTTATCTGGATCGAGGTCAAAACGTTCTAGAATTGATGGTTTAGTAAGTGTACGTGCAAGGGCGCAACCTGCTTCGTATTCTGGGAATACTACATGATCTGCTCCCACTCGTTTTAACAGCTTTTGGTGAACTTCGCTAGAGGCTTTGGCTACTACATGAGGTACGCCCCCTTCTTTGACATTTAAGGTAGTGATGATACTTTCTTGAATATAATTACCGATGGCTACGATGACAGTATCAAATTCAAAAATGCCGGCTTCTTTAAGTGCTGCTGGTTCTGTAGAATCTAGCTGTAATGCATGACCAACGATACGTTCTGTGAGTGCTTCAGATACTCGCTTTTCATCAATATCTGTTGCCAATACTTCATAACCTAATCTATGCAATGTAGAGGATACAGAGCGACCAAAGCGACCTAAACCAATGACTGCAAATTGGTGATTGTCTTTACGTAAACTGCGAAAAAAATTTAAGGCTGAAAGATTCACAATTACTATCCTTTATTAGTACACCCTTTGTTAATGGCGAAAAATCTATACGGGCTGAAGTAAGTCAGTATATTTTGAAGTTGTTTTATGAGGAAAAACAAGATGCCTACTTAATAATGTTTTTGTTCCTCAAAGATAAATTTAATTTGTCACAGATTTAAACATTGATTTTTAATTGGTAGTGTAAATTGTAGCAGGTTGTGCAGTAGCAACTGGAGTTGACTTTTTGCCTATCTATTAACTTCAACTATCCCACTAATAGATTTTCTTCAGGGTAGTGAATTCTGGTAGGACGTGGGTCTCCAAGGATAGCAGACATGAGGAGCAATACACCAACTCTTCCAATATACATTGTGGCAATTAAGACTAGTTTGGCGGCGGTGGAAACAGTTGCAGTAATCCCTGTGGAAAGCCCGACTGTTGCAAACGCAGATACTACTTCAAACAAAATTTGAATGAAATCTAACTTGGGATCTGTGAGGGAAATTAAAACGGTCGATAAAATTACAGTAGCTACAGATCCAACTAACACACCAACAGCTTTAAGAATTAAAGATATTGCTACCTTACGTTCATATAATAAAACTTCTTCTTTGCCTTGGAGAATTGATTGCGTGCAACTGGTGAGAACTCTTAAAGTTGTAGTTTTGATACCGCCACCTGTACCACCAGGGCTAGCACCAATAAACATCAGTGCAATTGTGATAAATAAACCAGCAGTGGTCATCTTGCCGATATCGATGGTGTTAAAGCCAGCAGTTCTTGGCGTTACTGATTGAAACCAAGCTGACAACAATTTGTCAGGTAAATTCATACCTCCAAAGGTTTGGGGATTTCTGGCTTCAATAGCTAAAAATGCAATAGTCCCAATAAACAAAAGTATGCAAGTTGTGCTGGTAGCAACTTTAAAATCTAGTGAGAAAATTTGTTTTTGTGTTTTTTGTTGTAGGCGATCGCGTAACCAAAAGTACATTTCCAAAATTACCTGGTAACCAATCCCACCAAAGATAATTAAGCCGGAAACGGTGAATACTACTAGAGCCGATGTCTGATAGCCAATTAAGTTATCTTTAAATAGGCTAAAACCTGCATTATTCCAAGAGTTAATGCTATGAAAAATTGCTAACCATAGCCCTTGATCCAAACCATAAGTGGGGACAAATGCTGGTATTAGTAAGAAGACACCAGTGAGTTCAAAAATTAAGGTAGTGGCAATAATAGAGCGAATGACTTGGTTACTACCACTCATCCCTGGTCGATCTAAAGCTTGTTGAATTGCAATTTTGTCTCTTAAGTCAAACTTGCGCCCAATCAGCAAAATTAGAAAGGTGGTGGTTGTCATGTAGCCCAAACCACCAATCTGAACCAATAGCAAAATAAAGAATTGGCCCCAAAAGGAAAAATAAGTCCCAGGATCAACTACCGATAAACCAGTTACACAAACTGCGGATGTGGAGGTGAACAGCGCCACAATTGGATCGTTCCAATTACCACTAGCAGTGGAAAAAGGCATCATCAGTAGGAGAGTACCTACAGTAATGACCGCCAAAAATCCTAAGCAAATTGTTCGGGCAACAGTCATAAATAATTTAAAATTCCAAATCAAAAAATTCTCAATTACTGAGAATGCTGGGGGCTGACTGTAATCAATTCCAATATTTTACAGCCGTTCACAGTCCAATTAATTATTTATACCCAGAGGTATAAATAGGCTTTTCCCTCTTCGGAACCAAAAATACCCTTCTTTAATTAAAAACACACATGGTAGCCTACGAGTAGGTTTATTTCAGTTCTGCTTTGTCATAACACTGCTTTCTTCATGAGCACAACACTGTACCAACAAATTCAGCAGTTTTACGATGCATCTTCTGGTCTTTGGGAAGAGATTTGGGGCGAACATATGCATCACGGCTATTACGGGCCAGACGGTACTGAGAAAAAAGACCGTCGTCAGGCGCAAATTGATTTAATTGAGGAATTACTCCATTGGGCAGAAGTAGAAACAGCAGAGAATATTTTGGATGTAGGCTGTGGTATTGGTGGGAGTTCGCTATACCTGGCAGAAAAGTTTCATGCTAAGGCGACAGGAATAACTCTCAGTCCAGTACAGGCGAATAGGGCTACAGAACGTGCCCAAAAGTTGAATTTGAGCGATAGAAGTCAATTTTTGGTCGCAGATGCTCAAGAAATGCCTTTTGCTGACAATAGCTTTGACTTGGTTTGGTCTTTGGAAAGTGGCGAACATATGCCCAATAAAATCAAGTTTCTACAAGAGTGCTACCGAGTGCTGAAACCTGGTGGAAAGTTGATTATGGTGACTTGGTGTCATCGCCCAATTGATAATGCACCACTGACCGATGATGAACGCAAGCACTTACATGATATTTACAGAGTGTATTGTTTACCCTACGTAATTTCACTGCCAGAGTATGCTGCGATCGCTAATCAAATTTCCTTAAAAAATGTTCGCACGGCTGATTGGTCAAAAGCTGTAGCCCCGTTTTGGGATTTTGTGATTGATTCAGCATTTACACCTAAAGCAATTTGGGGTTTATTAACTGCGGGTTGGACTACGATTGTCGGGGCGCTATCTCTAGGTTTGATGAGTCGAGGCTATCAGAGTGGTTTGATTCGGTTTGGGTTATTGTGCGGGGATAAGTGAGGGAATGGGGAATGGGGGATTGGGGAACTCGGGGCCCCCTCTGGGGATAAGGGGTAATGGGGACTGGGGATTGGGGAACTCGGGGCCCCCTTTGGGGATAAGGGGTAATGGGGATTGGGAGATGAGGTAGATGAGGGGGATGAGGGGGATTAGGGAGATTAGGGAGATTGATTTCCGCGTTGCGGTACTAGTTCTTTGTTCACCCAAGATTCTATATTGAAGATTTGGCATCGAAAAATTATTTATGAATCAGTATTCTGGGCAAAAGCCTTTTGGTGTTTGGGGTCGTTGGCTTGATGCTTTTTGGCAATTTTCTCGTCCACACACAATTATTGGTACGAGTTTGAGTGTGTTGGCTTTGTATTTAATTGCTGTGGCTGTGGGAAATAGCAATTATGCTTTTTCTGCTGTTTTAGCAACTTGGTTTGCTTGTTTGTGCGGCAATGTTTATATTGTGGGGCTGAATCAACTAGAAGATATTGAGATTGATAAGATTAATAAGCCGCATTTACCACTAGCATCAGGGGATTTTTCTAAAAAACAGGGACAGATAATTGTGGCGATTACTGGTGTTTTGGCGCTAGTCATTGCTGCATTATCTGGGCCATTTCTATTTGGTATGGTGGCTATTAGTTTGGCGATTGGTACTGCTTATTCTTTACCACCAATTCGCTTGAAGCGGTTTCCGTTTTGGGCAGCTTTCTGTATTTTTTCGGTGCGGGGAACGATTGTTAATTTAGGGCTATTTTTGCACTTTAGTTGGTTAGCACAAAAGAATACATCTATTCCCGCTACAGTCTGGGTGCTAACAGTATTTATTTTGGTGTTTACATTTGCGATCGCAATTTTTAAAGATGTGCCCGATATGGAAGGCGATCGCTTGTACAATATCAGAACTTTGACTATTCACTTAGGGCCGCAAGCTGTGTTTAATCTGGCGCTAGGGGTACTCACTATCTGTTATGTGGGGATGATTTTAGTGGGTGTGTTGCGTTTAGCCTCGGTTAACATCCTGTTTTTGGTAATTACCCACCTAGTAGTGCTGTGTGTTCTGTGGGTGCGGAGTTTGGGAGTAGACTTGCAAGAAAAAAGTGCGATCGCTCAATTCTACCAATTTATCTGGAAGCTGTTTTTCATCGAATATTTGATTTTTCCGATCGCCTGTCTTTTGGCTTAAAAAAAATGCTCAATAATTTTCATACCATTGATATTTTTGCCGTTGTTTTAGTAGCTTCTAGCATTGCTCTACTAATTTATTTTGCTGTCAAAACTTTGATTACCTCGAATTTATTTCAAAAAGGTGTCAATCTTTATCAGCAGCAAGACTATCAAGGCGCAGAAGCTGCTTTTCGCCAGGTAATTGCTCGTAATACCACTAATGATATGGTGCGCTTGCTGTTAGGAGATACTTTAAATCAGCAAGGTAAAATTGCAGAATCAAAAGAATGGTTTGAAGACGTGATTCTTCGCAGTCCGAAAAATCCCCAAGCTTACTTGCGTCTAGCAAATGTGTTAATGCAGCAAGAACAGCGAGAAGCAGCTAAGGCTAATTTGCAAATAGCACAAGATTTATTGCGGAAACAACGTCAACCAGAAAAGGCTGAGAAAGTTGCCCAGGTTTTAGAAAAAATGAATGCTAAATCTAAGTAGTAATTACTAATTTGTAATACCCTTCGGGAAGCGCAAAGCGCTACGTAATTCGTAATGCTTGCGTGGCGTGAGAAGTAAGCTAAGTAATTTTTCGGTTTAATTTACAGCGTATTTCAGGTAAATGAAGTACATCGTTAGGGGCACAAAATTTTGTGCCCCTATTATTATCTATTTATAGGGGGTATAACCCATCAGACTAATCTATTTTTCATACATACAATATATATACGTGCAGCAATTTTTCTTAGGGTAGGAAATCGTACCAGTTTAATAATATTTGGTATACATCAATTATCTTTATAGGCGCACATTTGTACGCTGATAATCATGTATTCATCAAATTATTTTTTCAATTGATTAAGATGCTAAAAACATCTAATTAAAAATATAAAAATCAATATTTAGTTAAAAATATACAAAATATACAAAATTAAATTTATATAAAGTTTTTACGGTAAAAATTGTTTGTGAGATACACAGGATAAGCTGAACTAGAATGTAGGTAAAGTAGTAAAAATGTTAAATATCAGAACTCTGCTGCCTGCGGTAATTATAGGCTTATGTTTGACTCAGACGACTGCTGTATTAGCAACGGATTTGGATAGGAGTTTAGCAAAATGGCAGAACTCATATCAAACAAAAGCAATTAAGAATAAAGCCGCGATCGCTAGCTTAGAAAAGGCAATTAGTCTCTATATTCAAGGAGATTTACAAGGCGCAGAAACCGCTTTTCGGAAAGTGATTGAATTAGAACCCAACTATGCTAAAGCTTATATTGGGTTAGGAAATGTTCTCGACGATCGCGGTAAAAGTAAAGAAGCGATCGCTAGTTATAAAACAGCTATTAGTATTGATGCTAACGATGCTGAAGCTTATTTAAATCTGGGTTTGACTTTGACAAAGCTTGAGCGTTTAGATGAAGCGATCGCAGAATATCAACAAGCGATTCGGCTTGCGCCTGATGATGCTGAGGCTCATTATCGGCTAGGCAATGCTCTATATAATCAAGGAAAATTGGCAGCAGCATCAGCCCATTATCAAGAAACTATTCGCTTGGAACCGAAAAACCCAGCAGGTTATGCAGCTTTAGGAAATGCTTTGTACGATCAAGGTAAAACGCAAGAAGCGATCGCCCAATATCAACAAGCGCTTAAAATCGATCCGCAATATGCAGCAGCGCACTATTATTTAGGGAGTGCTTTCCAAGATCAAGGTAAGCTGGAAGAGGCTGTGGTGGAATATACAGCAGCTATAAACCTCAAGCCGCAAAATTCTTTTGGGTATAGCCTTTTGGGAAATGCGCTGTCTGATCAAGGCAAAATTCCAGAAGCGATCGCTCAGTACAAAAAGGCGCTAAGTCTAGATCCGAACTCTGCATTCGCTTATTATAATTTGGGTGTGTCTCTCAGCAGACAAGACCAACGAGATGAAGCGGTTGCCAATCTGCAAAAAGCTAGAGAGTTATTTCAATCTGAGCATAATCAGGAGATGGTTGAGCGTATTGAGCAATTGCTGCAAAAGATTAACTCACAAATTAATTGATTTCAATTTTGCACATCAGATTTTTGGTACTAATTCGTTGATTTAGCTGCAAAATCTGTAAGAGTAATTTAAAGGAAATCATATCAGTAAAAAATCTCAGCCATGATTGATGCAATGGGTAAAGTTTACCTTGTCGGTGCTGGGCCAGGAGATGTGGCATACCTCACGGTAAAAGCTTACAATCTTTTGCAGCAAGCTCAGGTGTTGGTATACGATGCCCTGGTAGATGAGCAATTATTGCAGCTTGTACCGCCTGATTGTTTAAAGGTAGATGTCGGTAAACGTGGCGGTAAACCCAGCACCAACCAAGCTGAGATTAACAAGTTATTAGTTAGCTATTGTCAGCAAGGAAAACGAGTTATTAGACTAAAGTCAGGCGATCCGTTTATTTTTGGGCGCTGTACGGCGGAAATTGAAGCTTTGAAAGCTGCTGGCTGTGCATTTGCAGTAGTACCAGGAATTTCTTCGGCTTTAGCTGCACCTTTACTTACAGCTATTCCTCTGACAGATCCAGTTTTAAGCCGTTGCTTTGCCGTTTTGACAGCCCATGAACCAGAGGCTTTAGATTGGGAAGCACTGTCACGGCTGGAAACCTTAGTGATATTGATGGGTGGACAGCATCTTGCAGAGATTGTACATCGCCTGATTAAGCAAGGGCGATCGCGTCTGACACCAATTGCAATTATTCGTTGGGCTGGTACTCCCAACCAACAAATTTGGGTAGCCCAACTGGGTAATATTCTCGAACAGACGGCTGGCTTATCTCTTTCGCCTGTGGTGATAGTAATTGGTGAGGTGGTGGGGCTACGCAATTACTTACAACCTGAGACAATATCTTCAGAGAATTTAACTTTAGCCCAAACTTTTAGCCCTTCTACTATGTCAGGCAACTCTCAGCTCCCTCTTTGTGGTAAAACAATTTTAGTCACCCGTGCAGTTGGACAGTCAAGCCAATTTTGCGATCGCCTCACAGCTGTAGGTGCTACTGTAATTGAAATGCCTACTTTAGAAATTGGCCCCCCTTCGAGTTGGGAAGCTTTGGATAGTGCGATCGCTAATTTACCTCAATTCGACTGGTTAATTCTCACCTCTACCAATGGAGTAGACTACTTTTTTGATAGATTAACCGCACAGGGCAAAGATGCACGTACTTTAGCCAATACTAAAATTGCTGTCGTTGGCGAAAAGACTGCCCAAAGTCTCAAACAACGAGGTTTACAACCCGATTTTATTCCCCCTAATTTTGTTGCAGATTCTTTAGTAGAAAACTTCCCAGAGAATCTAGCGGGGAAAAAGGTGTTATTTCCTAGAGTGGAAAGCGGCGGTAGAGAAGTTTTAGTGAAGGAATTAACTGCTAAGAATGCAGAAGTCATAGAAGTTGCAGCATATCAGTCTTGCTGTCCTAGTACTATTCCCCAAGCTGCCGAATTAGCTCTGCAAAATCACTCAGTAGATATAATTACTTTTGCCAGTTCTAAAACTGTACAGTTTTTCTGCCAACTAATTAGTAGTAGATTTACCAATCACTTGGATATCTTAGCAGAAGTCTGTATTGCTTCCATTGGCCCCCAAACCTCCAAAACTTGTCATTCTTTAATTGGACGCGTAGATGTAGAAGCCGAAGAATATACTTTAGATGGCTTAACTCAAGCTTTAATTAATTGGGCGAAAAATAGGGATTAGGGATTGGGGACTAGGTAATCGGTAATTGGTAATTGGTAATGGGAAGATATAGAATACCAATCCTAAACACCAAACACCAAACCACACGATAAAGCGACAAGACAACACGAATAAATGACAAATGAACAAACGGATTATTGGACTAACTGGAGGTATTGCTACAGGTAAAAGTACTGTCGCTAATTACTTAGCTAGTGCTTACAATCTACCGATATTAGATGCAGATATTTATGCTAGAGATGCGGTGTCTGTAGGTTCACCGATTCTGAGTGCGATCGCTCAACGTTATGGCTCAGAGATTTTACTACCAGATGGTAACTTAAACCGCCAAAAGTTAGGCGAAATTATTTTTCATCTTTCAGAGGAACGCCATTGGGTAGAGAGTTTGATTCATCCGTATGTAGGCGATCGCTTCCTCCAAGAAATTGCGGAATCCTCGGCACCAACAATAGTATTAGTCATACCTCTGTTGTTTGAAGCGAACATGACTAATTTAGTGACAGAAATTTGGGTAGTGTATTGTTCCGAATCACAGCAGATGCAAAGATTAATACAAAGAAATCACTTAAACAAGGAACAGGCACAAGCTAGAATACTTAGCCAAATGCCCATTAAAGAAAAAATGGCTACAGCAGATTATGTATTAAATAACTCATTTTCCGTAGAATCATTACTTAAGCACGTAGACGAGGCACTGAAAGCAAATAGCTCCAAATAGAAGATTTTTGTTGCTTAAAATACATGCGATCGCTAGTGGCAAAATATTCGATACTGGTAGATTAATTAATAGACCAATATTCCACATAAAAAACTTCAATATCAATCAAATCTACACAATATCTTCGTAATTTTACAGTAGACGGCGAGATTACTCTTAATGTAGACTATTTATTAAGAGCGCATTCTATATTGAGGGTAGATAATTAGCTAGTTACAGATTGGATACTTCTGGTTTCTATGAACTATGGAGCTTTAGTATCACAAATAGTGTAAATTGTAACAAGTTAAAATATATGCCCTAATTTACTTTTGAGAAAAATAATTCTAAATAATAGTATAGAATTATTTTTACCTGGTTAAAAAAATGCTAATTGTTTTTTAGTTTACATTTTTATAGGGTGCAGATAAAACTTGGGTTAGATATTCCTTAGCTGAATTAAAGGTTAAGGTTTATCCAAAAAAATAAGCAAGACTAACTAAACTATATGGGGTAATTGCTGCCCTTATAGGATATTGTTTTGTTTGTAATTCAATAAATTTCAAGGTTATTCCCTAATTAGATTTCATACACAATCTTCTCTCGGCTTAGTGTTCTAAAACCTTGTTACGACCCTCGTTATCAAAGTAACCTTGCGGAGAACTCACTATGTCTCTTATTAAAACAGGTCTTAATTTCAGCTTCAGTTTAGTAAGTGGGTTCTTACCAATGCTTGTTATATTAAATGAATCAAAACAAAAGCATAAAATACATGATTATAGCCAATTAGTCCGTGGTAGAGACTATGTCTTTGATCAATTACACGGAGGCTTAGGTGGTTACATGACTGGTACAGGAAAAGGTATTAAACCCAGCGATTACATTCTGGTACAGTCTGGCTGTCAACCTTATCAATATCAAGTTGAAGAAATTGATTATTACTCAAATCCATCTGATATGTGGATAGCTTTAGTGAAGCAAGTCAAATTGGACTGAAATTTGAGTAAACTCAGAATTTTTTATAAAAGCAGTAGATAGCCGAATTATTTCATAATTCGGCTATCTTATTAGTTATGCATCATTTATTCAAGATTTACGAGAAAGTGTGCAATTAAGGTATTCCTTTCATAGGAAAGTAAATAAAGATGCAATAAATTGGGGTTATCTTTATCCAGATGCATAATTGAACCATCAACCCCTAATTGATGATGATTAATCCATCTATTTTGAGAATCTACCAAAAAGCTAAAGAAGGGACTTTCATCTGGATGATTATTTTGTAAATCTTCGTAGCTTTGGAAAAATGGAGGTAAGCTGATACCCAATGGCATAGATAAGCCTTTGGTATAATCCGATATTGCCAACTTTGGCAAATCTTTGAAGTTCACACCGCCAATCAACAATCTATTTTTTTCACCTGTCTTCGTATCGCTAAATAGTAACTCGATTTCTTGTAAAGTTGATTGGCTATTAATTGGCTTAATATTCCGCAATGTTGCTTTTTCAAATTTACCGATTCTCCAGTACTGGGTATTCCAAGGTTGTTCTGGCTGATAAAATCCTGGGGTACGAAAAGTTGCAAATTGAATTTCTTGCTGATTGCTATAAAAATCTCTCCAAGTGGTGAGGTTTTTTGTCAGCGTGGTGCGTACTTTTCTGCTCTGTTCTCCCGATGATATTATCTTTTCATCCAGAGGGAAATTAGTTAAAGCTAACTTTTCATTAATTACATTTCTGAGTAGATTATTCTTAATAATTGCACCGCTTGGTTCTTGCCAATGTTCTAATCTCCACCAATAATCCCAATAAGAAATTTTATTGGCATTTTCAAATATATTTTTATAATGCCCTATGGGAAAATCAAACCAACCTTGATAGTAAAGAGTTTTATTGCTATCTTCTTTAGTGAAAAGGGCAATTTCCCAAAAACCAGCATTTAAGCAATTGTTAGTTAAGGCAATTTCAGTGAGATTTTGTTGTTCAAAACCATCACCACCGATGATTTCGATATTTTCTGAATTAGCAGGAAAAGTTACCTGTTGTCGGTTCCATTCACGCTCAATCAAAGTAATTAATGCTAAATCTTTATCTTTTTTGAGCCATTCTGGGGTCTTGGGTACTAAGAGTTTTAGGTCAATATTTTTAATGACTATTTTTGCTGTGGTTTTGTTGTTTGGTTCTAGTACAAAATCGAAGTGAGTATCATCTCTCTTGATAATAGTTAACTTGCGGTTAGAATATCTTTGATAGTTTTTGCTCAATAATGCTGGATTTCCTGGATACTCAGCGTTAGATAATTCTTGGAGTTTGGCTACCATTTTATTGGCAACTTTATATCTGTTGTAAAACCAGAAACTACCCAAACTGATGCCAGCCAACAATAAAATTAAGCTAGTAAATACTCTTTTTTTTGTAACTCTTAAACTTAATCTGCTCAGTAGGGGAATACTGGCATTGCTTTGCGTCTTGGAAGCGTTATCCACAATTAAATACCTCTCACGCTAAATGCTGTTTAACAACAGAACAAAAGCGTTTTGATTGTAGAATTCCCCTCTGTTAGTTGATGCCAATCAAAACTCAACAGGATTTACGCAAAGCATGACCAATGTCAAAAAATTTCCATGAATACTATGTCATGAAAATTATGCAAACCGTTCTGAATAGTGAGAACAGCTAAAAATAAAATGTGTTTACCCTATGCTTAAAAGCATAGCTTAGAGCTTGCTAATTGGTGCAGGTAAATATGCCTTTAATTCGTAATTTTTAATTCGTAATTCGTAATTAAAATTCTATGTTTCAAACTGAATTATTAATTACAAATTATGAATTTTTTAAGCTTCGCCTCCAACTACTACATCTCGAATTCGTAGACTTGGGCCACCACAACCTACAGGTAAACCATTTTGTCCACCTTTACCACAACCTCCAGATTCATCCCAGTAAAAGTCATCACCAATGGCTTCAATATCAGCTAAAGTTTGGAAAACATTTCCTGAAAGTGTGACATCACGCACAGGTTCAGCAATTTTGCCATTTCTAATCATCCATGCTTCACCAGCACTAAAGGTAAACATTTCACCATTTGTCATGCCACCTAGCCAATTACGGGCATATACTCCTTCTTTAATATGGCTAAATAAGTCTACAACTGGTGTTGTACCCCGTTCAATCCATGTGTTTGTCATCCGCACAATGGGCATAAAATGATAGTTGAGACAACGTGCATTGCCTGTAGGTGGTTCCTCTAATTTGCCTGCGGTTTCACGAGAATGTAATCTTCCTACCAAAAATCCATCTTTAATGAGTTGGGTGGTGGTGGCTGGTGTACCTTCATCATCGTAAAAATAACTACCACGATGTCCTGGAGGCGCAGCACCATCAAAAATTTGTAGTTCTTCTGGGCCAAATCGCCGTCCGATTGTCATGACTTCCAATAAATCGGGGTTTTCGTAAGCCATGTCTGCTTCCGAAAGATGCCCGAAAGCTTCATGAACAAACAAACCAGTTAATATGGGGTCAATAACCACAGTATAAGTATTGCCCTTAACTGACTGTAGAGATAAAGCTGCGATCGCTCTTTCGGCTGCATTTTTAACTTGTGCGTCTAAATGAGTTAAGTCTTCATAGCCTTTGCGAGAACCAGTAGTTTCTCTTCCTGTTTGTACAGTTTCGCCGTTTCTTGCAGTGGCGGCGAAGCGCATTTCCATATCCACCCAAGATTGCTCAATAAATGTTCCCTCTGAGGTAGCCAGGATGATTTTTTGGGAACTATCACCGTAGCGTACCGAAGTAGTACTAATCCGGGGATCAACGCTTTTGAGTAACTCAGAATAGCGATCGCACAATTCTTTTTTCTGAATCAGAGAAATTTTGCGCGGGTCTGTCCCGGTTAAGGGTAGACTGCATATTGCTTGTATCGGTTCAATGGGGGCTAGTATGGTTTCTTCATCTCCCACCATGCGTGCAGCTGCGATCGCTTCTTCAATCCGTGCTGTAATTGTCGAAAGCTGATTAAAGCAGCTTAGACCCCACCCACCTTTATAACAAGCGCGAATATGTCCACCAATGGAGATACCCTCGCTTAGTGTTTCTACTTTATCACCACGCAATAAGATGTCTGTACCTTCTGCTTCTTCCAGGCGGATCATCAAATAATCTACTTGAGATGAGTAGCGGGCGATTAGGTCAGAAAGCAAATTTTGTGCATCAGCAAGTTTAGTCGGCATTTCCAGGTAGTAAGCATGACGAACTGCATTTATTTTCTAATTATTCGCGCAATTTCTGCTAGTGAGTTCCAAAATTAGTAGTGGTACAAAATTACAGTCTTGGATGCACAAGATAAGTACTAACGCAGGAGTAAATGACACACTCATCTATGAAGCTACCTCTATCAACTCTTGGCGATGACTGGTTAATTCAAAGGTGATAGAACCTACATAGTTTTGATGAACAATTTTGTTGAGAATGATCAGTTCTGGAATTATCTCTCGTAACTTTTGCGTCAGAACTTCAATCGTAGAAGCTTCTGTCACTAATCCAGGCACATCATCACTAGTTGCAACCCAGACTTGTGCATCTGAGTCCCAAAATGCTTCTACCTTAAATGTGACTTGAGTCATCATTGAGTGTTTACAACTTAGTTTCAGTTTAGAACACATGTAGCTTAAAAGATAAAGTGACCGTTTTTAAAGCAATAAGTGGCCGCAGAACAGAACCTATGACAGAAGCGTATTTGAGAGAATTGAGTGTGATCGCTTGTAAAGTATGGCGAAATTAGGGTGACGCAAAAATAAGCATTGCAGGTTTTTAAGGCGGCCACTTTATCCTTTAATTTCGGCCACTTTATCCCTTAAGTGACAACACAGCTAGCTGTCTGAGCTAACTAGTCTCAAACATATTTCTGGGCGACTTTCCAGTAGCGTGAGAAGCGCTTCAGGTCAATATAGCCGTCGTAATCAAAAAATGGTTCTACCTCTAGCACTTCTATCGCTAAAGACGATTTCACCAACTTGCAGATATCAGTAAAGCGGGGACTGGGACTGGTGACTGTCACAACTAAATTGGCATTATGCTCTTGGGCGAAGGTTAAAATTTCTTGAGCAACATTGCCACGGCGAATTTCTACAGGTAACTCTAGCAAGCATTCGTAGATAAAGGTGAGGCGTTTTAGGCTGAGTTGCCATTCTTCTATTAAATCGTCGTCCCAAACCCAAATAGCTGGCACATCAGGGTATTTTTGCAATGCAGGATTGTAGGGACTCAGACAGTCTCCATGCACCCAAACAATTGGTTTGTTTTGATTATTTGGCATTTGGTATTTGTCAAGATATCAAACGTTGACTGTTGACTGTTGACTGTTGACTGTTGACTGTTGACTGTTGACTGTTGACTGTTGACTGTTGACTGTTGACTGTTGACTGTTGACTGTTGACTGTTGACTGTTGACTGTTGACTGTTGACTGTTGACCACTAACCGCCGCTAACTGGGGGAATTAATACCACTTCATCACCATTTTGAAGAGGGGTATCTGGTTCCACAAATATAAGATTAATCCCATACCGGGTGATGTCTCGAAATTGTTTTAGTTCTGGACGATCGCTAATCAAGCGATCGCATACTGCTTTCACTGGTGTACCGTTGGGAAATTCTAATACTAGTTCTGATGTCCCATACGCTTCTTGATAAGCAGCAAATAACTTGACGGTTATACTGATTGAAGAATTTGACATAAATAAAACTTATTATTCCCTGACTATCATATTCAGGGATTATTTACCCAAAGTAACTTTTACCTATTAGGGTGATTGTGTTGGAGTTTACTGTAATTTAAAAACAAAAAATTTGCCTAAAAATATAATACTACAGACTTATGTAAAAATTTCAAATAATGAATGAATAACTGCCAATAAAAGCTGATAAACGCCGATAGTATGCAGATAATCCAGATGAGTATCTAAATAAAACTACCTTAATATAGAGAATTATAGATTGACTCAGATAAGTGTGTTAATACAATTTATATAAAATCTGAAAAAATCAGATTTTATAGTTATAAATATCACTCTAATAATTGCAAAAAGTATGATGCGTTAAGCATTTTGCCTAACGCATCACTAATAATATAGGACTCATATTTGATTTTTGAAAAAACCTAAGTACACTTTTATTTCTTCTTCCCTGTTCCCTGTTCCCTCCCTACGCAAATAATTTCAGGAATCAAAGCGGATTCCTATATAAAGATAGTAGATAATTGATTTTTTTTGCTATTGCCTACCCTAATATCTTAAAAAATCTGATCTAAGCGCTGGAAATCGCGTTGCACCTCATTCCACAAAGCTTTATTGTTGGGGTCAGTTTTTAAAGCTTTTTTCAGATAAATTCTGGCCTTTAACACTTGGTGTTGATCAATTAGCACTCTTCCCCAAAGTTGATAAGCTATCGCTTGCCACTGGCGAACTTCTGCATCATCTGGTAAACGATCTGCTAAAGCCTCTGCGAGTGCGATCGCTTGAGGAAATCTTTTTTCTTTTAAAAAGCGCTGCAACTGCTCATAAGTCTTCCATTTTAGCCGTTGTTCTATGGCAGTCACGCTGGGCGGCTTTGGTGTAGTCGGTGGCTTTGGCGTTTTTACCGAAGTAGCAGTGGCTTTCTCTTGCGGCTGAGAAGCTGTCTTTGTTGCCTCAGCCTTAGATACTGGCTGTTGACTCGACTTTTCGCCAAAAGTGTCTTCTGGTATTACTACCGTCAACAGGAATTTGTAAGCCTCGGTTAAGGCAATAAACTTTTCTTTAGCTTGGTTGTCATCTGGGTTGATATCAGGATGATATTGCTGCGCCAATCGTCTATAAGACGTTTTGATGTCGGCAAAAGAGGCTCCTGTTCTTAAACCCAATAAACGGTAGCAATCTCCAAGATCCATCTTGAGCTATGAGCTAGCGAATATTCAGCTTAAAGCAAAAAGCTTTAAGTTGAGTTTTTAATAATAAAAAGTAATTTTCTAAGTGTAAGTTCAGTTTTAACAATTTGTCTTGGGTATGGGGCATGGGGCATGGGGCATGGGGCATGGGGCATAGGGGATTGGGGATTGGGTAATTAGTAATAGTAATTTCTCCTTATCCCCCTCATCTCCCTCATCCCCCTGCCCCCTGCCCCTACCTCTTACGGACGTTCTTCAATCACGCGGTCAATTAAACCGTATTCTTTCGCTTCGGCGGCAGACATAAAAAAGTCACGATCCATGTCTTTTTCAATTTTGGCTAGAGTCTGACCTGTGTTGTTGGCATAAATCTGATTGAGCTGGTTACGAATCCGCAGAATCTCTCTAGCTTCAATTTCGATATCAGTTGCTTGTCCACGGGTACCACCAGAAGGTTGGTGAATCATAATCCGTGAATGAGGCAATGCCATGCGTTTGCCCTTGGTTCCCGCTGCCAATAGGAAAGAACCCATAGAAGCGGCTAAACCGACGCAAATTGTTACCACATCAGATTTGATGTGTTGCATGGTATCATATATCGCCAAGCCTGAGGTGACCATACCACCAGGGGAATTGATGTACAAATAAATATCTTTACCTGGATCTTCGGAATCCAGGTATAGCATAACGGCAATAATTTGGTTGGCTATTTCGTCATCAATGTCACGCCCCAAGAAAATAATTCTTTCCCGGTACAGGCGATCGTAGATACTAATCCAATCAGTAAACTGACCGCCGGGCATCCGGTAAGGAACTTTAGGAACACCTATAGGCATTTTCGCTACTCCGTTTGTAATTTAAGTATTTAGTCATTAGTCATTCGTCATTCGTCATGAGTTTTTAGACAAAGGACAAAGGACAAATAACAAATGACAAATTAAAGAATGCTTGCAGGTAGAGGTGGATTTGCCAGTTCTTCTTTTTCAAAGACTCGGTCAATCAAACCATATTCCTTGGCTTGATAAGGAGTCATGTAGAAGAGGCGATCCATATCTTTGGTAATTTTTTCTGGGGGTTGTCCGGTGGTGCGATGTATGATGTCAACCATCGAAGCCTTGTTTGCCAAAACTTCCTTCGCCCGAATTTGAATATCCGTTGCTTGTCCTTGGGCGTAGCTCTTGGGCTGATGCAGGATAATGGTGGCGTTGGGTAAACTAGCGCGGCAACCTTTTGTACCAGCACCAAGTAACATCGCTGCCATACCCATTGCGGAACCGATGCAAATAGTATGGATGGGTGGCTTGATGTATTTCATGGTGTCATAAATGGCAAAGGCTTCGGTTTCAAAGCCAATGGGATCGCCACTATAACCGGATGTACCGGTGGAGTTGATATAAATTTTAATCGGCTTGTCTGGGTCGTCAGACTGTAAATAAAGGAGTTGAGCGACGATCAATTCCGTGACAGCTGGCACCAGTGGCATCCCCAGATAGACAATTCGCTCCTTTAATAAGAGTGAGGGTAAATCTGGCGGCGGTGTCCGGTAAGAGTTATCGCCGTAATAGGGGGCTTGAACAGCCTTGATGGGGGAAATGTCCATAGCAACTGAGCGCCTGAAATTATGCCGTTAACTGTAATACATACTAGCGTGATGCTAGTTATCTTCAAGGTGTGGATTTCTGGCTAATGGCTCATGGGGGTGAGCATCTGCCAATCCTTAGCTTCTAAGATATTCTGAATATAAGCTACTGCGATTTTAAGTTGCATATTTTTTCGTTAAGGTTGTCAAAAATCAAAGCTCAAAAAATTTGAGACCTGTCTCTGTGACTTTTGACATTTCAAAACGTTACAGCTTATAAATCTATTTATTTTCCGTAGCGCTAATGTTACGCTTTGAAGTTATTTATAAATATCTGTATCCTAACTAGGAACTTTGAGTTATGAAAGTTAACTTACAACCGACCCTAAATGATAGTAATTTAGATGCCAATCAAACGAATAGTCAGCGTCAGTTAGCAATTTCCATTTCCGCGATCGCAGAAGTTGTAGATCGCAATGTGCCGCTAAATTTATGCTTAATTCTCGACCATAGTGGTTCGATGAATGGGCGACCTTTAGAAACTGTCAAGCAAGCAGCAACTCGTTTGGTTGATAGACTTAAACCAGGCGATCGCTTGACGGTTGTAGTTTTTGATCACCGGGCTAAAGTCCTAATCCCTAATCAAGTTATTGAAGATCCAGAATATATTAAAAGACAAATTAACCGCCTAACTGCTGATGGTGGCACAGCAATTGATGAAGGTTTGCGTTTGGGCATTGAGGAGTTGGCAAAGGGCAAAAAAGATACCGTTTCCCAAGTCTTTTTGTTAACTGATGGTGAGAATGAACATGGCAATAACGATCGCTGTTTGAAATTTGCCCAATTAGCTGCTAATTATAGTTTGACTTTAAACACCTTGGGTTTTGGTGACAACTGGAATCAGGATGTTTTAGAAAAAATTGCCGATGCTGGTTTAGGTACACTTTCTTATATTCAAAAACCCGATCAGGTAGTAGATGAATTTAGCCGTCTGTTCAGCCGTATTCAAACAATTGGCTTGACAAATGCTTATTTACTATTCTCCCTGATGCCAAATGTGCGGCTAGCGGAACTCAAACCCATTGCCCAAGTTTCCCCCGATACAATTGAGTTACCCTTTCAACAAGAAGCCGATGGCAGATTTGCTGTGCGCCTGGGAGACTTGATGAAAGATGCAGAGCGAGTAATTTTAGCTAATATTTATCTGGGACAATTACCCGAAGGGAAACAAGCGATCGCCAATTTGCAAGTCCGCTATGACGATCCAGCTAGTAACCAAATGGGTTTGTTGACACCCAACATCCCAGTTTATGCCAATGTCACCAGAGTTTACCAACCAGCGGCTAATCCTGAAGTGCAACAGTCTATCTTGGCATTAGCGAAGTATCGCCAAACTCAGTTAGCAGAAGCCAAATTACAACAAGGCGATCGCGCTGGTGCAGCCACTATGCTGCAAACTGCTGCGAAAACTGCCTTACAAATGGGAGATACAGGAGCAGCCACAGTGTTGCAAACTTCCGCCACCAGATTGCAAGCTGGCCAAGAGTTATCTGAAAGCGATCGCAAGAAAACCAGAATTGTCTCCAAAACCGTGTTGCAAGATACACCCCGCCCATGAAAGTAAAATTACTGTCGGCGCTAAGTGATACTAATATCGATCTGGCTCAATCGAGTAGCCAGCGTCAACTAGGAATTGCGATTTCTGCGATTGCGGGGGAATATGATCGCTATCTTCCCCTGAATTTATGCTTGATTCTCGATAAAAGTGGTTCCATGCATGGAAAACCCATCAACACAGTGATTCAAGCAGTCGAGGGATTAGTCGATCAACTTAAAGTTGGCGATCGCATTTCGGTAGTCGCCTTTGCTGGTGCGGCTGAAGTGATTGTACCTAACCAAGAAGTCCAAGACCTAGACAGCATCAAAAAACAGATTAAAAGCAAACTTAACGCTAGCGGTGGGACGGTAATTGCTGAGGGTTTAGGCTTGGGAATTACAGAACTGATGAAAGGAACCAAAGGAACTGTTTCCCAGGCTTTTTTACTCACAGATGGACAGGGTGAAAGCAGCTTGAAAATTTGGAAGTGGGAGTTAGGCCCCGATGACAACAAACGCTGTCTGGAACTCGCGCACAAGGCGGCTAAGTTGAACCTGACTCTGAATACTTTGGGATTTGGGACTAACTGGAACCAGGATTTACTAGAAAAAATTGCCGATGCTGGTGGTGGGACTTTAGCTTATATTGAGCATCCAGAACAAGCAGTTGATGAATTTAGTCGTTTATTTAGACGTATTCAATCTGTAGGGTTAACTAACGCCTATTTGCTACTGTCCTTAATGCCAAATGTGCGGCTAGCAGAACTCAAACCCATCGCCCAAGTTTCCCCAGATACAATTGAGTTACCAGTGCAACAAGAAGCTGATGGCCGCTTTGCGGTGCGCTTGGGAGACTTAATGCAAGATGTAGAACGGTTAGTTTTAGCCAATATTTATCTTGGTCAGTTACCAGAAGGTAGACAAGAGATCGGGCAAATTCAAATCCGCTACGACGATCCAGCCTTAGATAAACAAGGCTTACTATCTGCGATCGCACCTGTGTATGCAGATGTGGTGCGAGTTTACCAACCAACAGTTAATCCCCAGGTACAGCAATCAATTTTGGCATTAGCCAAATATCGCCAAACTCAATTAGCCGAAGCAAAATTACAACAAGGCGATCGCGTTGGTGCAGCCACAATGTTGCAAACAGCTGCCAAAACCGCCCTGCAAATAGGAGATACAGGCGCAGCCACAGTATTACAAACTTCCGCTACTCGCCTACAAGCTGGGGAAGAACTTTCGGAAGCAGACCGGAAGAAAACTAGAATTGTCTCAAAGACAGTTTTACAAGAATAATTGCTTGGGTGAGTAGAATTTGTAATTCGTAATTTGTAATTCGTAATTCGTAATTCGTAATTCGTAATTTATGAAAATCAATGGCATTCATCACATCGCCATCATTTGTTCTGACTACGAACGCTCAAAAAAGTTTTATGTAGAGGTTTTAGGATTTACGATTATTGAAGAAACTTTTCGCGCACACCGCAATTCTTATAAGCTAGATTTACGAGTCGGCGAGAATAGCCAAATTGAATTATTTTCTTTTCCTAATCCTCCGCAAAGACCTAGCACGCCTGAAGCTTGTGGGTTAAGACATTTAGCATTTGCAGTTGATGATATTGAGCAAACTGTGATTGATTTACAATCGCAAGGTATAGAAGTTGAGAATATGAGAATTGATGAAATTACAGGCAAAAAATTTACTTTCTTTAAAGACCCGGATAACTTGCCATTAGAAATTTATGAGAGCTAATGTTTAATTCTTAAATTAAATAAAAGCTACACTACTTGGTAAAATTGCAATTTCTTGCCTGCATCAAAACCCACATCTTGATTCACCATCGCGGCAATTTTTACACTTTGGCTATCGATGCTTTTAAAGTCTGTTGAGTACATTTCCACCGTGGGAAGTTAGACTAAATCTCTGCTGCATATCTGGGAATACTAAATCTAGAAAGTATCAATAATTGGGTAGTAGGATATGACTCTAGTAAGTATTCCTGAAGATGAAATGAGTGCAGAGCTATATCAGTTATCAGGAGAAATAGAATTAGAGAAAATATTGACAACTTTTTTGCAGATAGCGATCGCATCAATGGGAGCGCAAATTGGTTGTTTAATTCTTTACCAAGATACACAATGGTTAGTAGTGGCACAAGGAGATACCAAACAGATCCAAAGTTTAGAAATACCCCTTGAGCGATACCAAGAAATACCTCAGATTTTAATTGATGCGGTAGTGCAGACACAACAGATGGCTGTGTTAGACAACTTCAGTCAAACAGTGGAATTTGCCGGCGATTGCTACTTTACCACCCACCAACCCCAATCGGTATTATGTACTCCCCTGACGCAGCAAGAAAAATTAATTGGCGTTCTGTACTTAGAAAATAAGTCCCTCCAAAACGCATTTACAAGCGATCGCTTACAATTAATTCCACTCCTGAATGCCCAAATAGCAATTTCCCTGAAAAATGCTCAGTTGTATTGCCAATTAACAGCATATTCACGCAATTTAGCACAGAAAGTTGCAGCCCGGACTGAGGAATCGGAAGAAAAAAGCGAGCAACTATTAGCATTATTCAATGCCATTGAAGATGTGATTATTGTCACAGATGTAGATGGCAGATACCTGCAAGTTGCTCCTAGTAGCGCACCATTACTATACAAACCTCCTACCGCAATTATCGGCAAAACTGCCCATGAAGTTTTTCCGCCTGATATGGCTGATTATTTCGTGAGGAACATTCAACAAGCGATCGCCACTAAAAAAGCGCAGAAAATTGAATATAGTTTACTAATCGGCGAGCGTGAGATTTGGTTTGATGGCAATATCGCTTGCATGGGTGAAGACAAAGTAGTGATCGTAGCTAGAGATATTAGCGATCGCAAACAGATGGAAAACCAACTGCGTGAACAGAAGGGAAATCTGGAAACAACTTTGCAAAAGCTACAACGCACTCAAACGCAATTAGTTCAATCCGAAAAAATGTCAGCGTTGGGACAATTGGTAGCAGGAGTTGCCCATGAAATTAATAACCCGATTAATTTTATTCATGGCAACTTAGATTATATTCATCAACATACACAAGATTTACTGCACATATTAAGTGCCTATCAATCCCACTACCCTCATCCACCCGCATCGCTACAATTAGAACTAGAAGAATTAGAATTTAGCTTCTTAAGTGAAGATTTACATAGCATTTTGAAATCAATGAAAATTGGTTCGGAACGGATTCGCCAAATCGTCCTATCATTACGTAACTTTTCGCGGTTGGATGAATCAGAATACAAAGCTGTGAATCTCCACGAAGGCATTGATAATACCTTAATGCTGTTGCAAGTTCGACTGAAAGCACAGGCTGAACGTCCAGAAATTGCAGTGATTAAGGAGTATGGTGAGCTACCATTGGTAGAATGCTACGCTAAAGAAATTAACCAAGTGTTTATCAATATGATTGTGAATGCGATCGATGCTGTGGAAGAGAGCAATCGGGGTCGCAGTTTCGCGGAGATCACTAGTAACCCTAATCGAATTTGGATTCGCACAGCCAAGACAGAAGAAAACCAGGTGCAGATTATTATCGGGGATAACGGCATTGGCATTCCAGAACAATTGCGATCGCGTTTATTTGACCCTTTCTTTACTACCAAACCTGTGGGTAAAGGAACAGGTTTAGGGCTATCAATTAGCTATCAAGTAATCAAGGAAAAACATGGAGGTTCAATTCACGTCCACTCGACTCCCGATCAATCTACAGAATTTATTATTACCTTACCCGTCTCAAGGACTTCCAAATAAAAAAATAATCAATCGCTTTGCCTGACTTTCTTGAGTAAGTGAGAAGAAGCATAGGGTTGCCAATGGTCGTGAACAACTTTGCCCTTAAAGTCAGACAATACTTTTATGCAAACTACCATAATTATTCTTGCAATAAAATAATTCTTACACCCCTACCTAGACAGTTACCAATAATCAATAAATTTTAAACTTTGCTGATTACATTATCCTCATGAATCCAATAAATAATCGGTGCAGTTAACCTGCACCGATCGCCAATTCAGATGGATTAAACATTCTATTGTCTTATGCCAATGCTGAAGCCTGTGGTTTAGCAAATATCATGCGTCCTGCTGTAGTTTGCAAAGCACTAGTGACTACTACTCGCAGTTCACCACCTACATAACCACTACCTTCCTCAACGACAACCATTGTGCCATCGTCTAGGTAGCCGATTCCTTGGCTGGGTTCTTTACCTTCTTTGAGAATTTTCAAATCAAGGTTATCGCCAGGTAAATAGGTGGGACGGACAGCGTTAACTAAGTCATTGACATTTAAAACTGGCACTTTCTGAACGCTAGCAACTTTTGATAAGTTGTAGTCGTTAGTTAGCAATGTGCCGTTGATATCTTGAGCGAATCTGACTAACTTCGCATCAACAGTGGGAATATCTTCGTAATCAGAGGGATTAATCAGGATGCGTTCTGGATAAGCTTCTTTAATGCGGTTGAGAATTTCTAATCCTCTTCTTCCCCGTACCCGTTTTTGGTCTTTACTCGCATCAGCTACTTGTTGCAATTCTTGCAAGACAAATTGCGGTACGATAATTTGCCCTTCTAGAAACCCAGTTTCTAACAGTGCTTCAATCCGACCATCAATAATACAGCTTGTATCTAAAACTTTAGTATTAGCAGGTTTAAGAGTACCTTCTGCTACCATCGTTTCTACGGTGTTGGGATTAATAAACCGCAATAAGCCGCGTCCGTGGGTATCTGCCAAATTCATACCAGTGACCGACAATATAATACTGCCAACCACTGCTACTAAAGGCTTGATAAAACTAAAATCTGGGGGAATGGGTAATAAAAATAACGGTGCAAGCATTAAGTTGGCTAACAATAACCCAATCACCAAACCAATAGCACGCGTTAAAATTACTTCTAGAGGCATTTCTCGGACTTGTGCTTCTAGGCGGCGATATGTAGTTTGGAAACTTAGCCCAATTGCACCACCAATGATTGCAGCAAAGACGGCAACCACTAAGCGCAAGGCTTCTAAATTTGTTACCCGGTCTAGCGAGCCATTGGGTAGTAGTTCAATGCTGTAGAACCCAATTCCCGATGCTGCTAGGATGAATGAGAGAATAATAATGGCATCAAGCATGATCTTGTGGTTTTCCTGCAACTGTATTAACCGAAAAAGTGTAAGTATTTTTTATTTCATAGGCAAATAGCTTTAGAAATGTTTACTTAACTCTAGGGGTTTAAGCAGGTAATATCTGCAAATATTATAACCAAATAGTTTTAGCTTCATATTTTTAATTGTTTTGTTGTAAAACGATAATACTTGTAAATAAACTACTAATTTTTATCGTTTGTCATTCTCAGTATGATGAATTTTATTGTTTCTTACAATGCCTCAAAAAGTTAATTTTTATAGCACTCCCACTTCTGCTTATGTGCATATTCCGTTTTGCAGACGGCGGTGCTTTTATTGTGATTTTCCCATATCTGTTGTGGGCGATCGCTTGCGCGGGGAAACATCTAATGCAATTTCTCAATATGTAGAAGTGCTAACTCAGGAAATTCCTACCGCACCAAGATTTGGTGAACCTTTAAAGACAATTTTTTTCGGTGGTGGAACACCCTCGCTGCTATCAATAGAGCAGTTACAGCAGATATTAACAGCTTTAGAGCAGCATTTTGGCATTTTACCTGGGTCAGAGATTTCTATGGAAATAGACCCAGGGACATTTGATTTAGCACATATAGCAGGGTACCGCAGTTTAGGGGTGAATCGTGTCAGTTTAGGTATACAAGCATTTCAAGAAGAGTTGTTAAAACTCGCTGGGCGATCGCACTCAATTGCAGATATTTTTGCAGCTGTGGAATTAGTCCGCAAAGTCGAGATTCCCGAATTGAGTTTAGACTTAATTTCTGGTTTACCGCATCAGTCTTTAGAGCAATGGCAAGATTCCCTAGCTAAAGCAGTGGCGATCGCACCAACTCACATCTCGATTTATGACCTTACCATAGAGCCAGGTACAGCCTTTGGCCGATACTATGAACCTGGCGCGAATCCTTTACCCACAGATGAAACCACAGTCAAAATGTACCAAATGGCACAGCAAACTTTGACTGATGCAGGTTATGAACATTATGAAATTTCCAATTATGCCCAGCCTGGACATCAATGTCAGCATAATCGGGTTTATTGGGAAAATCGTCCTTATTATGGTTTTGGTATGGGTGCAGCCAGCTATATTGAAGGTAAGCGTTTCACACGTCCACGTAAAACCAAAGAGTATTACGCATGGGTAAAAGCTGGTTGTGTCGTTGATTGTGAAATCACACCACCAAATGAAGTGTTATTAGAAACCTTAATGTTAGGCTTACGCTTGGCTAAAGGCGTGAGTTTAGCAGCTTTAGCGGCGGATTTTGGCGAAGATAAACTAGAAGAACTTCAGAAATTCCTACAGCCATATTTAATAAAAGGCTGGGTAGAGGTAATAAATGAAAGATTACGTCTAACCGATCCCCAAGGATTTTTATTTTCTAATGTAGTTTTAGCAGATTTATTTTCTAAATTTGGTGAATAAGCATTCAGACTAAATGTACTAACAACATATTAAATTATCCGTTAAAATCCAGTGATGGAATTAAGTTGGATAGAACAATCTAAAATAATCTTATTATCTTTAAGTAGAGGTATTTAACCTATGACTATTAATCTTAAACCAGAGCATGAGCAATTGATAAAAGCACAAATTGCTAGTGGTAGATTTACAAATGCAGATGAAGTAATTGGTACAGCATTGAAATTACTAGAAAAGTTGAATGCTGAGTACAGCCAATGGGTAGAAGAAACTCGCCAAAAAGTTGAAGTCGCTATTGCTGAAATGGAAAGAGGAGAAGGATTAGACGGTGAGACATTTACTATGCAAATACTTGAAAGATTCCAAAAAGCGCGAGAGGCGGCAGAATGAGCCGTTACATCATCTCTCCTTCTGCAAGCAGAGATTTAAATGAGATTGCAGATTATTTTTTAACAATCAATCTGGAAGCAGGAGAAAAGCTTTTTCAAGAATTCAATAGAAAATGTCAAAACTTAGCTAAATTTCCCAATATAGGGCGTAGTTATTCTCACATTAAGCCGGAGTTGCGTGGTCTTCCGCTTGATGGTTACGTCATTTTGTATAGAGTGGTGGATGATGGTGTGGAAATTTTACGTGTAGTGAATGCGCGTAGAGATTTAGAAACATTATTTTCAGATATAGACGATTCTTGAAAAATGATTAAAATTGAGAAATTGAAATATTAGAGTACTCCAAGTAAAAAAATGCTCAATTGTCATTGCGAATGGAGCGAAGCGGAATGAAGCAATCGCAAGGGCTGAGATTGCTTCGCTACACTCCGTTTCGCTCGCAATGACAGGTTTTGGATCGTTTATTTTTTGGAACACTCTTAATTTATTGAGTAATAAAGCCTAATCAAATTATTCCAAATCTTAAGTATAAATTATGTCTAATCAATTAGAACAGTTTGCGAGTGATAATAACTCTGGAATTTGCCCTGAAGCTTTAGAATATATGCTAAAAGCTAATGAGGGTAGCGCTCCGGCGTATGGAAATGATAAATGGACGCAAAAAGCAACAGATTATTTTCGTGAGTTATTTGAAATTGATTGCGAAGTATTTTTTGCTTTTAATGGGACAGCAGCCAATTCTTTATCTTTAGCTGCACTTTGTCAGTCATATCACAGCGTTATTTGTCATGAAACATCCCACATTGAAACAGATGAATGTGGCGCACCAGAGTTTGCTTCTAATGGTTCCAAATTACTATTAGCTAAAGGCGAAAATGGTAAGTTAACAGCACAGGCTATAGAATCACTAGTAACTAAGCGCACTGACATTCATTATCCTAAGCCAAAAGTTATTAGTATTACCCAAGCTACAGAAGTAGGAACTTTATATTCCTTGGATGAACTAGCAGCAATTAAAGAAACTGCGCGCAAGTATAACTTAAAAATTCACATGGATGGCGCTCGTTTTGCTAATGCAGTTGCTGCTATGAATAAAACCCCGGCGGAAATTTCTTGGAAAAGTGGTGTAGATGTATTATGTTTTTGTGGCACAAAAAATGGCATGGCTTTAGGAGAAGCAATTATTTTCTTCAATAAAGCTTTAGCAGAAGATTTTGACTATCGCTGTAAACAAGCAGGTCAACTAGCTTCAAAAATGCGATTTATTTCGGCTCCTTGGTTAGGTTTACTCGAAACTGGCGCATGGTTGAAGAATGCGCGACACGCCAATCAATGTGCTGAATATTTAGAAAATAAATTAATCAATATTGATGGCGTTGAGATGATGTTTCCCCGAGAAGCAAATGCTGTGTTTGCCAAACTACCAGAACATACTATTCAAATTTTAAAAGAAAAACGCTGGCAATTTTATACATTTATTGGTGTGGGTGGAGTCCGTTTTGTGTGTTCTTGGAATACTACACAATCTAGAATTGATGAACTGGTAAATGATATTAAGAATTCAATTTGAGGAAAATAAATTGCATACATTAGTATATGTGATTTTTTAAGAGTCAAGGGTCAAGGGTCAAAAGTCAAATTTGAATCCCTTATTGATTTTTACTTACTCTTCCCCTTTTAGTTGGTAGATGCTTAAAAAGATTTTTCATTGTCACATAAGATGCTTATAGTGAGTATCGAAAAATTTTATGGTAAAAATTTGCTATCTGAATAAAATCACAGACTCTTACAAAAGAACTGCTGAGATTTATTTTTGCTAGCTATAGCTATACGCTCCTATGCCAAAATGAAAATAACTAATACCATAAGGTGAGCGATCGCTCTGAAAGCTAGATAAAGGATTGACCTGAGCAATGGCAGACGAAACCAATCAAAATCAAGCGGGAGAGGTAGCTCCCACCACTGACCAACCAGTAGCGACAGACCTCCCTACTGCCAATAAGCCAGATTCCAAAGCAACTGCTGTACCTCCCAAGCGCGAAAAACCTCCAGCTAAAGCCGCCGCAGGAGAAAAACCCGCCGCTACAGCAGATGGAGAAGAAAAACCCGCTGCTAAAGCCGCCGCAGCCAAAAAAGAAAAGGCTCCTGCTGTTGAAGATAAGCCATTTGTAGAGTTTATCCAGCAACACTACTTACCTGCTGTACAAACGGCAATTACTCAGCAAGGTGTTGCTGATTTACAGTTGTCTTTTGCTAAACAGAAAGTTCCTATCTCTGGCTTTGAATCAGCCGAGGACTGCTACCAACTTGTGGGAAGTTGGCAAAACGGTTTGCGCCAGTTTAATCTTTATTTCCCCGATGAAGATATTCAAGGGAAAAAAGGATTCTCTTGTAATGAAGGTAAAAAACCTAGCACACTAGAATCCTTCTTAATAGATGAACGTAAAATCACTCTGGACTTACTAGTATTTGGTTTAGTGCAGCGCTTAAACGGGCAAAAGTGGCTAGGTAGAAATTAGTCATTTGTCATTTGTCATTTGTCATTTGTCATTAGTTATGAGACAAATGACAAAAATGCTAGTAAGTAAGTCGGTGGAAATAAAGCAAACTATGTTAAAAAACGTAAATAGGCTTGAAATCCTTACCAATGTCGCCACTTGCTTTAAGCCGGGGAACCCGTCCAACGCAGTGGCTCACCAATGACCTAGACGCTTTAGCGGCTTCCCGCAGGGTAGGATAAATGACAGCCTCAGCCAGTTATCTTTAATTTCGCCGACCTACTTAGTACCTTTAGAGTTCATGGAAATGGTAGGTAACGGCTCCAGTTCTGGGGTCGTTATCTATTTTGGCGTATCCTGATTTATACATTTCCTTGAGGGCGGCTTCTACTTCTGCAAAGTTAGCTCCTGTACCTTTCACACCTTGAGTCACAGTGAGATAGCCACCATTTTTTTCTGCCACTTCAATCAGTTTAACTATCAGTTGGTTACCAGTAGGGCGGTAAACTTGAGAAGCGATCGCAGGTTGATTCAGTGGTACACCCAAGGGAGATAAACCCGCTTTTGACCTCAGTTTGAGGCTATATTCGTCAACCATATTAGGGATGAGGAATAAATCGACGAACTGCCCACAGTAGAATAGCCCAAACGTACACAGCCACAACACACCCGTCCCGATTTTGCCGTTGTATATCCGGTGCAGTCCCCCCAAGCCGAAAAACCCCATAGCACACAAGATGTAGGAAACAAGAAGACGGTCTTGATTGGTGTTATTATCAACCTTCATGTTGTTTTGATTCCCTTGGATTCGCGCTTACAATCTGAGACGCTTTTGTGGCGCTGTTTTGTTTCATACTCAGTCTGTTGTTAGCTTTTCGCCCACAAGCTGGATGCAAAAAAGAGTACAAAGACCTTAGCTGACTCCCAATACCAAATTGCTGATTCCGCAGAATATATAACTATTGTTGCAACTCTTAACGTTTTATCTACAAATTTTGAGCCTGTACCTTGATAGACTGAACTTTATCAGCCTTAGTGATAAGTACTGTATCCCTTGCTCAAAAGCTAGAGGATTTAGCAATAATATAATTTGTAATTGATAATTCGTAATTCGTAATGAAAAGCTCATTTAAGAATTACGAATTATAGAGTGTACTGTAGGGCATACAGGAAATAGGGTTAGAGAGCAATCTCACCAGATCAACCCTAAATGCTTGGAGAGCTACCCATAAACAGGACTCTAGGTAAACACGTAATATCCTAGTTGGTTCGGGTAGGACAAGATATGTAAGACCTAGCCAATTTTAGTAGCATAACTACTAAATGTAACTAGGCAATGTCTGCTCAAGAATCTCCCAAATTTTTGCAGATGGGAGAGCGTCAATGTCGTCTAGTTACGCCTTGAGAGCGTCTGACGTTGGCTTTCTGGTGTACTGAAGATAATAAAGACAGAAGAGAAATCAAAACATGGTAGATTCCCTCAAAAAACCAGGCTTTGAAGAATTGCGTCCAGGGATTAAAGTCCCGGCAAAAGAAACACTATTAACACCCCGGTTTTACACCACCGACTTTGATGAAATGGCGCGGATGGATATCTCCGTCAATGAAGACGAGTTACAAGCCATTCTCGAAGAGTTTCGTGCTGATTACAACCGCCATCATTTTGTTCGGGATGCCGAGTTTGAACAATCCTGGGATCATATTGATGGGGAAACTCGCCGTTTATTCGTTGAATTTTTAGAGCGTTCCTGTACAGCCGAGTTTTCCGGGTTTTTGCTGTACAAAGAACTTGGCCGCCGCTTAAAAGATAAAAGCCCAGTTTTAGCCGAGTGCTTTAACTTGATGTCACGGGATGAAGCCCGTCATGCTGGCTTTTTGAATAAAGCGATGTCAGACTTTAATCTTTCTCTAGATTTAGGGTTTTTGACAAAGAGCCGCGATTATACCTTCTTTAAACCGAAATTTATCTTCTACGCCACATATCTTTCTGAAAAAATCGGTTATTGGCGTTATATCACCATTTATCGTCATTTAGAAGCACATCCCGAAGACCGGATTTATCCCATTTTCCGGTTCTTTGAAAACTGGTGTCAGGATGAAAACCGTCATGGTGATTTCTTTGATGCCGTGATGCAATCTCAACCGCAAATGTTGAATGACTGGAAGGCGAAGCTATGGAGTCGCTTCTTCCTGTTGTCAGTGTTTGTGACGATGTATCTCAATGACCTGCAACGCAAAGACTTTTACGCTTCTCTAGGATTGGATGCACGGGAATACGACATCCATGTGATCAAAAAGACCAATGAAACCGCAGGAAGAGTTTTCCCGTTGATGCTGGATGTTGATAATCCAGAGTTTTATCAACGCTTGGATATATGTGTTGAGAAGATGGCAAAATTAAATGCGATGTCTTCGACAACCCCTTCGGGGAACGCCAACTCCAACACTCCTAAATTCCTGCAATTCTTCCAGAAGTTGCCAATTCTCACCTCAATTGGTTGGCATATGGTTAAGCTGTACCTCATGAAGCCCATTGATGCGGTTTCTGCTCAAGGTATGGCCCGCTAGTTAATCAGGATTTGACAAAATTGAGAGTGGTTCTATTTCATATAGAACCACTTTTTTTATGTCACTTTTTGCTCATATTAATCTTGTAATTTAAATAGATAACCGCAAGATTATGCTCTTTAGCACCAGGAGAAGTAAATGAGTCAGTCAATTGGACGTAATTGCTGGGCGATCGCAGAAGGTTATATTCCTGCTTATAGTAATGGCCCTGAACCTCAGTTTATTAGTCATGAAACAGTCTGTATTTTAAATGCTGGGGATCAAGATGCTCATGTAGAAATCACAATTTACTATAGCGATAGAGAACCTGTAGGTGGTTACAAAATCACTGTTCCCGCACGACGGACAAAACATATTCGCTTTAATGATCTCAAAGATCCAGAACCAATTCCTCACGATACTGATTTTGCAAGCGTGATTCAGTCAGATGCACCGATTGTCGTACAGCATACCCGGTTAGATTCACGACAAGCAGAAAACGCTCTTCTCAGCACCATCGCTTACGCTCATAATTAAATTTATTATTCTTTGGCGACACTGCTTGATAGCAATAGCTAGTTTTCAATAATGTATTTATACCAGCGTAAATATATGAATAAGAGCGCACATCTGTACGCTCTTATTCATCATTGATGTGTTGCAAGGTCTTTAAAGTTGGGATTACAAGTATTTTTAAATAAATCTCCTGTATAGCGTAGCAATAGTCATAAATATTTCGCTACAAAAGATGCAAACAGATAAATACTGCAGTCAGAACAGTCTCAACAATCAATTATTCAATTCCTACAACCCAAGCTAAAGTAAGGGTACAAAAATTTCATACCCTGATCATAATCAGTAGCTTAACGCGCAATTTTACGTTCTTGCATAGAAAATAACTATTTTGCAGCTTTTTATTCCCTTTTCAAAGCAGATGTGACATTAAGCAAATTTTTTCAAAGTTTCAGCCTAATTACAAATTAAACCTGAGATAATGTGCCTTTAAGTTCTATAGCAATATTTAGTGAGCCTTGAGCATTTCTAAAAAGTAAGATTTTGGACTACTTGCATAAGTTCAGAATCTTGATTTTGCCTGTTTAAGTAATATCTAACAAAAGTATATGGGCAGTAATCCAATTGTCTTAATCCACGGCTACTCTGCTTCTGGTGAATCTTTCAAAGTGTGGGAAAAAAAGCTAGAAGCGCGTGGGTATGATGTCTCAACTATCCATGTTTGTAGCTATGTAACCTTGACTAACGAAGTCACAATTAAAGATATTGCCGAAGGTTTTGATCGGGCATTATCTATAGAGGGAGGGTTAGCCCCAGATCAGGAATTTGATGCGATTGTGCACTCAACTGGAATGCTGGTGATTCGCGCTTGGTTAACTGCATACTCGCAAAAGCGACGAAATCGACTTAAACACGTGATTGGATTAGCACCAGCCACCTTCGGTTCTCCCTTAGCCCATAAGGGACGGAGTTGGTTAGGTGCAATGTTTAAAGGAAACAAAGAGTTTGGCCCCGACTTTCTAGAAGCTGGGGATTTAGTCCTGGATGGCTTAGAACTGGGAAGCAAATTCACTTGGGATTTGGCACATAAAGATTTATTTGGTAGTGAAATATTCTATGGGAACAAAAATGATACCCCTTATGTATTTACCTTCTGTGGTACCAGTCCCTATAGCGGTTTAGCCAAATTAGTCAGCGATCCCGGAACTGATGGTACTGTGCGCTGGGCGGGTTGTGGTTTAAATAGCCGCAAGATTGCACTTGACTTAACCAAGCAGCAGGAGGAGGAACAGCGCATCGATTTTGATGGTTCTAAAAATGATGGTATTGCACCCACAGTATTAGTTGAGGGGTTGAATCACCAGACAATTATGAGCAATCCCCGTGATGAACTAGTGGATGCAGTTTGTGAAGCACTGCAATTCACCCCCGAACAAAAAATTCAGGATTGGCATCTAAAAACTACGGAGAAACTCTCACCAAAGACTATTGATTTGTGGCAGCAGTTTGTCGTTCGTGCCGTAGATGAACGTGACGATCCCATTCCTGACTACCACATTCAAGTATTCACCCAAGGTAATGATAACTTCCAAGCCATAGATAATTTTGCTGCCAACGTACATACATATAGTGGGGATAAAAGTCTTCGCTGTTTTTATGTCAACTTAAATCGGATTCTCAATCCCCAAAATTTGCAGCAACCAACGAATTTACCAAATTTGATGATGCGCGTTATTGCATCATCAGGTTCACAGCTAATTGACTATCTGGGAGTGAATAATAAAGGAGAGTGGGATGCACAGATGGATATCTCATACCTATTACGGGAATCCAAAGTGAGACTTTTCTGGCCGTTTACAACCACTCTGATTGAATTAAAGCTAAATCGCGAACCGCGTAAGGATGTTGCCAAGTTTTTACAGCGGCTACAACAACTAAATTCAAATTAGCGATCGCATAGTTTTTTCACTATACAGTCAAATTGTTATCAGCAGAGTCATACTGGTGATAACTCCAGAATAAAATCCAATACAGTTCAGTTAAGAAAATAAATTGACAACAAAACAAATAATTTTGGAGGGGGTTTGGGGGACGCAACCGTCACCCAATCGGGGGTTTGGGGGAGAATCCCCCAATTTTGCTAGCTGTTTCCACAACTGACAAATCAATCACTAATGATCTGAACTGTATTGGAATAAAATCAGTAATTTAACTTGATTTGGTATCATCTAACCTGCGTTGCCATTCCGCATCAATTTGTGCAGAACGCTCAAATTCCTGTTCCAGTAAATCAGTTTCGCTAGAGTACACCAAATCTTCTTTGCCAATCACCTTCTCTGCTGCAAACTGACGAGCATAGTCAATTTTTTGCTGTAAACTGGCATCCACATCTGTTAATAGTCTCGCACGGGAAAGGCGATCACGGTTACGTGCGCTAATTTGGCGATTGCGCCACTGAATCCAGAAATAACGCAGTAAAGGTAGAGCTAAAAAACCTGTTCCATAAGCTAACAGTAGCCAGTAAATGCTTTGTACAAAAGCTACTAACCCACCTAATTGCGCTGCAACTGTACCATCTCTTAACAAACTTCCCAGTACTAAGGCTCCCACAAAATTGAGTATGCCTAACCCAGCACTAAGCATAATTTGTCCAGAACTTGCGGCACTAAAACGCCACAATGATTCCTCTAAATACACAGGTATTGATTGACGATAATTTTTGCTAGCCCTAACTTGTAACTCTGGGAAGTAATAAACAATTTGCCCTTCTGAACTTACCTCTGGTTGCCCATTAAATCTTGTGAGTACAGGTAACATATAGTCTTCGTACTCTTGTTGATATTTCTCACCCAGATTATCCAAATAAGGAGCAATTTGTTCTGCTACTACTGCGCCACGATGATTGCGAATCACAGCCGCAATTTCTTGCCAACGGCGTTCTTCTAAGTTGGCGTTAGGATTACCATCACCAAACAAAAAGGAAAACACCGCCTCCAAAAAATTTAGATTACTACTCTGGTTTCTTTCCCGTCGTCGTTGCTGATATTCAGTATGATAATTGGGGCTTAAATACCAAAATAAATCAGGAAAAAAGAAGAAGCCTCCACCGCCGGAATAACTACTTCTATTGTTGCTATCACGATCTGAGTTAAGAGAACTTTGAATTAAGAAGATGCTAATAATAATTAGGACGATAGAAACAATTAAGAAAATCCCAAAAGAAATCCTCACTAAGTAAAATAGAGCGCCCCAAATCTTTTGCCACCATTCTTGAAGGCGTAACTGCAAATATTTGTTGCGTAAAACTGCGCGAAAATTTTTGGGAAATAGATAAACAATGTCACCTGATTCTGCTACTTGCAAATGTCCGCCAGCATCAGATGCTAAAGCTAATAACCCTTGTCCAGCCTGTGCAATATTTAATCCTGCCTGGGTAGCGACATCACCAACTGTGACGCGATAACCCAGTTGTTCCACAGCCTGCATAATGGTGGGATTGGGAGTCATTGCTCTCCCCTCCTGTTAAATATCTTTACTATCTTTCTTCAAGTATAAAGTTTTATTTGGGGTGTCTGGGGAGTGCGATCGCCAATTCAAGATTCACCTGCAAACCAATTCCCGATTTTTGCAAATTTGCGGTTTTAGTGGCCATTCTATTCATGTTAGAATTATCTTCCTCGGCTTGGTTAAACAGCAAATTTTCTGCTCGTCATATGGTTCAGTATACTCTCGCTCAAAGTCCAGAAATTATCCTCACTGTTTCTGGCAAAGACTCAGCCAAAGCCCGTGAGAAAGCAATGGATCAACTGATAGAACTGATGGATGCAGGTAAGCTACCCACAGAACTAGAAGAAGGATTTGGCCCGCAACAATTAATTGAAGTTAAAGAGACAGCATCTGATACCGCTAGTGGTGAAGATGCTATTACTCAAGCTGTCCAGATTCTCAGCAACTTAGCCACACTTAAGCTAAAAGTTCAAGAATCACGCAATGAAGCCATAGAAATCCGCAAGGCGGTTGATGTTCTGTTCTCAGATGACTCAGTTACTGAAGAAGAAATTACCCGCCTGAAAGAAGGATTCAAAGTTCTCAAGAATTTTGCCCAAGTTAATCTCCGGTTCCACGAAGCTAGAACTAAAGCCGAACAAGCAAGAGAAGTTCTAGATCAGGCTTTAAAATCACCCGACCAATAGTAGATAGTACTTAACAGTATTGTGGTAATTGTTAATCAGTAGCTAAGTTAATTAACCATGAATAACAATTACCCACATTTCTCTTTTAACTGCGGTTAGCTTTATTGATGTTAGAAGAGACATTGGCAGAGTTAGCACTGGTTGAGACTTTCTCCACACTAACTTTCTCACCACTCATGCTTTGTCTGTAATATTGTTGATAGTACTGATAAGAAACAGGCGCAGCATCTTTAGACTTATTAGCGATCATCCCTAATAGCGGAGTGCCAGAAATTTGAATCTGTTCTAATGCTTGCTGTAGTGCAGTACGTTTGAGCTTACCTAAACCTGCAACTAGTACAAGCCCATCAGTATTGGCTGCTAATAAGTAAGCATCTCCAAATCCTAAAAGTGGAGGTGTGTCATAAATTACTAAGTCAAAACTAACTTGCAATTCCTCCATCAAATTCTGCATTTTTTGAGACGCAAGCAACCTCATCGAGTCTGGCGGAATCGGCCCTGCTGGCATCACAAACATATTATCTTCTTGAGGAGATGGCTCAATCACATTGTGCCAGTCTAAATCTTGGGATATGACATCAGTCAAACCCTGAATATTCATGAGTCCAACTCGATTGTGTAGACTAGGCGCACGCAAATTAGCATCCACAAGTAATACTCGTTGTCCCATTGCTGCTGCTGCTTGTGCTAGCTGCGTCGCAATTGTAGACTTACCATCTCCTTGTCCAGCTGAACTAATGACGAGTGAGCGAATTGGTGTATCCGAACCCAACAGCAAAATATTCGTGTAAAGCGAGCGGAAAACTTCAAAGAAAGAAGATCCTTCTGTATTTTGCCCACCTCTGGAGAGACCGTCTTTCGTCCCTGCTTCTAGTTCTTTTCTTAAAGGAACTATTCCTAGTAATGGCAACCTGGTAGCATCTTTGAGTTCTTGAGAAGAGTAGAAAATATTACTGAGTTTATCTACAACTAAAGCTGTTCCTACACCCAAGATTAAACCCAACAAACCACCCAAAGCTAAATTTTTCTTTGCGCTGTCTGAGATTGCCAAAGGTTCATTGACTTTAGAGAGTTGCGGATCTAGCAGTACCCAAGGTTGTTGCTTTTGCGCTTTTTCAATTTGCAAAGCTTGTTGCTTACTTGTAAATTGAGTCAGAGCTTCGTTGGCAATTTGTAATTCTCTTTGGATATTGTCATAATTACGGCTGATAGTTGCCAACTTTCTAATTTCACTGTAAATATTATTGATTTTTTCATCAAGGGAGCGATCGCGCGCTGAAAGTTCCTGAATGCGGCTTTGAAAGTCCTTTTGTACCCGCGCCTCTTCTTGCGCTAGCAATGGCAGTAATGATTCTTTCTTTTGTTTTAAAGTAATCATTGCCGGGTTTTCATCTGTAAACACGGCTGACTGTTGTTTAATCGCAATATCTGCTGCTTGGATCTGATCGAGAATCTTTTGGTAACGAGCATTATCACTTAACAACGAATTACCAGCCCTTTCGCCAGGTTCTTGGGCTAATTCTCGTTGTAAGTCTTCATACTTAGCTATCATTTGTTCTAGCTGGACTCGATTCTCTATTCGCTGTTGTCGGAAAACTGTCAATTGCCCAGACAATTCTTGAGCTTTCTGGGCAGGTTCAATCAAATTATTGTCCAACCGCAAATTTCGCAATTGCTCTTGCCAGTATTTTAAACTCTTCTCTAATGGCTGTTTTTGTCTATCCACAAACTGAATAGCCACTTCCACATCTGATTGCCGTTCCTGCAAACTATATTGCAGATAAGCATCAGCAAGTAGCTTTAACACATCAGTCACTAGTTGTTGATCTGAGTTCTGATATTCGATGCTGATGATATTTGGCTTTTTAGATGAGATAGTCAAGTAATAGACCAGCAAGTCATATGTGATTCCTGGGTATTGCTCCTGCAGCTTTTCCACAATCGGATTCAACACCTTAGGACTCTGTAAAACTGCGATCGTTGTCTGAACTTCCTTTGTTGACTCAGGAGGTGCTACTTTGTCTTGACTACTTATAGATTGAGGAACATTAGCCGTTACCTTATCCTCACCAGTCACTGGTTTGGTAAGAATATCAAAAGTGCCTTGATAAATTGGGGGATCGGTTTCCGCCTTAAGTACTGCTGCTGTTGCTACTAAGGCTGTTGTACCACCGATTAACAATAGTCTACGACGCAAAACTGCGCCAACTTGACCCAGGTTTAATCCACCTTCTTCATCGTTTAACTGGGTAAAGTTTGATTGTGACAAGGGGTGAGAATATTTTTCCGACTTCAGCATAGCATTTGTCAACTAAACTACTTATATTCCTTTAACAGGTGAATTCTTCGATTCAATCTTGGATAGGTAGTTAGATTGCTCCGAAGTAAGCTTTTTTGTTTCTGCACCCACGTAAATCAATTGAATTGATTGACTACTTAGATAATACCATTAATAAATGTAGTAATATTTAATACGCAAGAACTACGTATGAGGAAAGATTTAGCTTTGACGACTTGATATAAAGCTCAAATAAACTTGAATACATATACTTTAACTACAGTAGCATTACGCAAGAAGAATTGGTGAAATTATTTAAAAGATTAAGTAGAATTTTCTTAACATAGGTCGGTTTTTCTAGTATAAATACGGTAAAATCACTCTTGAAATATACCTTATTACTTAGATTTTGCAAGTATATTTACTCGCAAAATCTTCCTTTTTCTACTTGAAATATATTAAAGTTATTTTCAATACTGTTTTCAAAGTCTCCTAAAAAGACTGTGGAGCAGGTAAGTTCAGTTCCAATCAAGAGGTAGAAGTACAAGTATCTAACAGGATTTACTGTTGACTTAGTTCTGCTCAGGCTCAATATGAAGGTTGCTTGCAAAGCAGCGATCGCTTGCCTTGCTTCATAAAAATAAATAAAAAAATTCAGTGTACAGTGGTATTTTGAGTACACTGTGGAAGCCCTACAAAACTTTTGGTTCTTATTTTTAGAATAACTGTTTAACTGGGGCGCTAGGATTCGAACCTAGGGATGGCGGGACCAAAACCCGCTGCCTTACCACTTGGCTACGCCCCAATGCAAGATTGCACTTTAGATAATATAGCAGCTACTGCTGGGTTAGTGTCAAGTACTTTGAGCAAAAAAATTTAAGATTATTTGCTTTGCTTTATGGAAACATAGTGAATATACTGCCAATATTCATGAAATTAGTATAAAATTAGCTACTGGTTTCATTAGCTTCTAGTTGTGCTAGAGGATCAAGCGATTGCCTGCTCATTTGTCGCTGATGCCATTGCAAACCAATCAAAATAGCTACAATCATTGTTTGGCCTGGTTCCTCCATCTGAGTAATGATCAGTCCGTAAATGAACAAAGTCAGCATTAGCAGTTTGCTTAAATCGTCACGACACATACGACTCCAAACGATATATCCCAAATACAGATAGGTAAGTAAACCCACAAAGCCTAAATCGCCCCAAATACCAGCCCAGCTGAAAAGAGGGATAAACAGAGAAGATTCCAGAATCAACCAGTTAGAGTTGACATAAGCCCAAATTTCTTCGGTTACAGGATGAGTGGTAACACCTAACGGAGCAAGCATCGTTGCATAATCCCGGAATACCCATCCTCCTAGTCTGCTCACAGTATGACCAGGGCCTAAACCGATCAACCAATTCAAAGGAGAGCGAAAATAACCAGATATCATGCGAATACCTGCAATCTTAGCCTGATAACCTTCTCCATCGGGAGGAATGTAAAGTGATGTTCTATTTGCCCAATGTTTAAATGCTCCTAAAGCTTCTATATCTAGATTTTCTATTGCCCAAAAGAAACCTCCAATAACAATAACTACTCCTACAAAATATAAGAGCAGTTTGCGAAAATCATTAAATTTAGTTAGCACCAATATTATCCAAGCCAGAAAAAATACTACTAATATTTGTTTAGAGTCAGAAGCTACTAAGTGATAAAATGAGGCAAATATACAAAAAACTCGCCACCACAAAGGGGCGCTTTTAGCATTTATAAGATAGTATAAAGCAACGCTTACTGAAACTGAAACAGATACATAATTCCCGGCTCCCGATAAGTAGAATACACCCTGTACGTTATCTAATAATGAATATCTAGAATATTTCATGATCCCTGTAATCAGCAGGAAATATTGCGCGATCGCTAAAACTATATTAATAACTGCAGAAACTAAAGTAAAAGACCTTAATTTTTTCCAACTGGCTATTGATAGAGGCAGACATGATATCGCTAGCAATAGCATAAAAGGCTCAGTCAGTAATATAAAATCTAATATTACATTAATAAAACCTGCACGATTTAATAGTGCACTGGCTACCATTACGCCTAATAATACCAATAATCCAGCAAGAATTTCCCTAGAAAACTTTATCTGTACCCGATTTCTTGTAGAAGTACTGGTTATGACAATTAGAAAAACAACAGGAACAATTAGAAAATGAACAAAATTTATAATTGATGGGGCACCAGCTGCATTAATAATCCGAGGATAAAAAGCGCTGGCGAAGGCAAATAATATTAAAAATATGTTTTTAACATACCCAGGTTTCTTTTTTTGATAAATTAGTGATTCATGAATCAAACTATCCATAGATTTTCCAGAAAATTCAGTTGATTAATTGATAATCTATCAATTAATTTTTCCACAACATGGCTTAATCAGCCTCGGTTATTAAAAATATTTAAAAAAATTATTTCAAATCATATCATAAAATTTGAGATATTGATTTGCAGTGTTTAGTTTGCTAAAACGCTGATCGGGAACAATTTCCTTATAATCCTGATTATATAAGGATTCAGTAATCGCATTAGCAAGATTTTGGGCTATATCTCCCTCTAGTTCAAAATAATTGCAATTCTCATTCCCAATTTCTCTAAATATAGGAATATTAGAGCAGACTACTTTACAAGCAAGAGATAATGCTTCAGCTAAAGGCAAACAAAAGCCTTCTGTTGAAGACGGTACAACCAAAAGCTGACAATTCTCATACAACCAACGTAGTTCCTCGTCTTTTATTGATGTCATCATTAGAATACGGTCTTGTAGAGAAAGTGCTTGGATTTGGTGATGTATATTTTCTGTTTCTGGCCCAGTACTACCTACAATAATTAACTGAGTTGCATCGTTTATCTGTTTATTATTTAATAATATATGATAAGATTTGATGAGAATATCTAAATTCTTATTTTTGCGATGCTGGGCAACAGCTAATAAAAAATGTGATTTAATATTAGTAGATTTGATAGCTTGAGGAGTAACATGACTAAAATCTACATAATTATAAATGACAGCAGTTTGTTTGCGCTTTTCTATTTTGGAAAAATATTCTTGTAATTTATCTAAAGTATATTGAGAAACACAAGATAATCCATCACTATTACTAATACATTGCTTTAGAAACAGTTGGTTAAATATTACATTAGGGTAACCGAAATTTTCAGGATACTCATAAGGATATAAATCATGAATAGTAGCTACCACAGGACATGGGAACAGTTGACGAATAAACGGTAGCGGAAATGAAAGATGAATTAAATCTGCATGATGTTGTTTGGCAAGTTGTGGTAAACTCCATAAATACCAAATATTTCTTTGAATGGCGGTATTTTTAATATCTACAATTACCAATTTAATTTTTTCTGATTCTAGAGAAAAAGACTTTTCAAAATATGCTTTTTGCCATGAACCGATAATCAAACTAACTTTGCTAACTTTGTCTGTGTCAGCCAAGCATTTTGCAAGATTTGCAGCATGTCTACAAACTCCAGTAGGTTTTGTTGGTCTGTGTAAAGCAGCAATTAAAAGATGCATGATTTGATTAAATAATTGACTAGTGATTTAGATAAAATGTTGTACTTGTTTTAATTACTGAAATAAATTTTTAGCAATTGTTCTATTTTTTATCAGCAAATGCACAGCTAGCCAACTAATAAAAAACTATGTAAAGAACATATAATTTGAGAGAGAACACAATACTACGGCATAAATCGATTCCTGCAAATCTTGCTTTCTTATCCATCTTACTGTCCTCGAATATTTTCTAGTTAAATACTATGTCATTTATTAGCTATCAATACTTGAACAGTCTTTTTATTTGGTTTTAAGCAAAAATTAGTTTTGCAAGGCGCACTAGTGTAATTATTTTTTATTTAACAATCTGCTAATTTAATTAAGTACTTTTGGTTTTTGAAAAGATATGACTTCTTCATAGACTTGAGCCAGGCGTTGACCCATAACCTGCCAACTATAAGTATCTCGAACTAACTGCCTTCCCGCTTGTCCCATACGGACGCGCAGTTCTGGATCTTTAGCTAAAGTAATCAAGGCTTTTGACATATCATCAACTGCTTGCTCTGGGTTAATTGCAGCAATTTTGAAGCCAGTCTCTGCTGTTACCTGCTGCGCTGGGCCTCCCAAATCTAAACAGACAACTGGGCGGCCTGTTGCCATAGCTTCAATACATACCCATCCACCAGAATCATGTAAACTAGGGTGAACTAATACATGACAATTTCCTAAATTTTCTAGAGTCTTCTCGCGAGGTAATCTACCCCAAAATTTCACTTTATGTGCAATACCTAACTGGGTTGCCATGCTTTGCAATCGTTCCCATTCTGGGCCATCCCCAACAATCCAATATTCTGCTTCAGTTAGGTTGGCTTTTGCAAAAGCTTGTAACCCTAAGTGAAAACCTTTCCAATGCAAAAGTCTGCCCATACTAATAAATCTGACAGGTTGCTGCGTAGGGATAGGGTATTGGTTAAGTACAGAGATTTCTTCTGTAAGTAAACCTGATTCCGAAATAAGATCTACAGATTTCACGCCCATTTTATACAACTTTTTAGCTGTATCTTCAGTTGTGGCTCTAACTACAGCACTCTTTCTTGCAGTTATATGTACAAATGGATCGAGTTCCCCTAAAGAACGAGAGATAATACGTGCTGCTTCGTAAGCTTTAGCGCGAAAGTCAAAATCCCGCCAAAATGCCTTGGGAGCAGTTTCCCCACCTCCAACAGGGCCCCAGATAAAGGGAATGGGCAATAATGACAAAAAGCTGGGATTGGAATATTTAACAAACGTTACATGATGTGCAACATCAAAACCAATTTGACGATGCAATCTCCGAGCTACAAAGTATGCTTGTATCTGCCAGAGATAATAATGGATTTGCATTGCCCCATTCGACCCTAAGCGCCACAGTCCACCCAATATAGGTAAGGTAAAATAGACGAAGTGCAAGTTAGGATTTGGATTAGAGGCCAGCTCTGCTTCAATAGCTTCTTTACTTTCATCAGGTCGCGTTAATACCCAAACTTCATTGTATTTGGCAGCTTCCCAAACCACATTCCAGCCGACACCACGCTCAGAGCCTTTTCCAGGTTCACACGAATAAGCAGAAATTAATATTTTCATAAGCAGATAAAGATACAGTCTGGTAAACAATGTTATTTAGATATTTGCATCAAACAGATGCTAAATGGAAAAATTTTGATGCATTAATTTTTATTAGCTAATAATTTTTCATAAACTTCAGCTAGTTTTTCTGCTGTTTTTTCCCACGTAAATAATTGAGCTCTTGACAGTCCTTTATCGACTAATTCTTGATAATATATTGTGTCATTATGCAATCGCACTACTGCTTCTGAGATTGCTTGTGGTTCTTGGGGATTAACTAGAATAGCTGCATCTCCTGCTACTTCCGGCATAGCTGAAGTGTTGGAAGTAATAACTGGAGTGCCACAAGCCATAGCTTCTAAAATTGTGATGCCGAATCCTTCATGCAGCGAAGGCGCTATCAGAATATCAGCAGCATTATATATTTCGATTAGCGTTTTCTTATCTGGTTTACCAAAGTAAGTAATATAATTTTCTAACTGATGTTCTTGAATATATTCTTTTTGCTCATCTGTAAAGTCAGCCCCCACTTTCCAAAATTTAAAAGATATTTCTTTTTGTTTTAAAATATTTAAAGATTCAAGTATAGTAAAAATATTTTTACGAGGGTGATTGGCTCCTACATTTAGGAGATAAGTTGTTTGATCATTACAACTATGATTTTGGTAAAAAGCATCAATCTCAGATGGAGATAACTGCCGAAATATAGGATCTACAGCATTGGGAGTTACAGTAATTTTGGCAGGTTCTATATTTAATAATTTAGTAGTATCTTTAGCAGTTACACAAGAAACAGAAAAGATGTGATCGGCATATTTCATGCCTTTGACAGCAAATAACCAGACATTTTTACTCACAAATGGCAATTGCACCGAACCTTGAAGATTGCCTGAGTAATAAAAGTTGATTAAATCATGGCAAGTAACAACAACAGTTTTAGTAGTTTTTTGTAACCAATAAACAATATGAGCTTCTGCAGGTTCAATAATATGGAAAACATCTGCTGATTGTTGTCTTACCAAGCTGGGAAAGCGCCAAAAGCGCTCATAGTATTTGATAACTCTTAGTAAAAGAGAAGAACTTGTTCTATCATAATTACGCGGTGCTAAATCCACAATTTCCCAGTCAGGTCTGACAGTTTTTAAACCTGAAATAATCCCATTGGCATAGATATCCATGCTGAACTCTTGCATAGTACGCACAATAATTACACGCATGATTAATTCCCCTTAGCATCACACTCCAACTTTCAACTAACCTCAACTTTTGTTCATAGCATAGGCATGAATGCTAGTTTGTCGGATGAGAGGTTGCCAAAGGTTGATTAAACGTTCAGCGATTCTTTCATGGCTATAATGCTGATTAACTCTAGCCATACCATGTTGCTTTAACTCTTGCCGCCAATTCGGATTGCAAATCATTCGCTCTAAAATTGCTGCTAATCCTGCTGATTCACCCTCTGGAAATATCAGATCAGAACGACCAATAACATTGGCGATTTCACCACTACTAGAGCCTACTACAGGAACACCCATTGCCATTGCTTCAATTAAAACGTGACCAAATTGCTCTTTCCATGTAGTAGCAGTTAAGGAAGGCAGGACTAAAACATCAAATTTACTAATTTCTTCGGGTGCTTGCTCATGACGGACTGAACCGCGCCAAACTACTAAATCAGCTATTTGCTGTTTTTGAGCTTCTTGTTTGAGCGCTTGTTCATGGGAACCGGAACCACAAATAATAATCCGGGTATTGAGTCCTTTTTCTTTCAGTAGTCGTGCAGCACCAAATATAGTATCAACACCCTTCTCAGGAACCAATCTGCCCAGAAATCCTATGTGGAATTCTTCATTTTTCTTTTCAGGCGATCGCGGACTAGATAATTGAGTATCCACTCCCATCTGTGGCATCACTTCCATCAGTCCGGTATAACCCCATTGCCGTAATAAATTAGCTCCATCTTGATTACCTGGAAGCATCAACTTGGCTGTATTCATGACAAATTGACGTACCCAGCGACGCGCAACAGGCAGTTTGCGATCCATATTTTCCCAGCCAAATACAACCATTGGCTTGCCTGTGATTCTGCTCCAAATTGCTAACTCAAAAGTACAAAGTGAGAATACTTCTTCTTCCACTTGCACTATGTCAGGTTGAAAATTCTGCAGAACTTGCCACAGATGCCAAGGTGTATAGACATGAGCACCTCCACGACCAGAAAACAGTACAGGTGCTGTATAAACTTTAATGTTGGGATAAGGCTTTTCAACTTCAAACTGGCGATTCCACTCCAGCGCTTTCCAGTTGCTAGGAGCTAGTAAGCCAACTTCAAATTTACCGGTTTCTGCGATCGCATTCAGCTTACCTTGGTTTATACCAACTACATAAGCGTGACTAACAAAAAGTACACGCAGCTTAGAGTTCGTCATTGTGGGCAATTATCACTATAATTTGAACATAATTTTGCAAGGCTGCTAGGAGCGATATGCTCGAGCCAAGAGGTTTTTTGTTGGTATTCTAGGACGACCTGCTCCTTCAGCAATAAAAATGAGTTGATGTAGTAAACACAAGTAAGTTTCTTTGAACCGTCCCAAGATTGTAGATGCAGACCACTGTGGTTTGATCTCAACTTTATTAGCATCAAATCCACCTAGTAATAAAAGATGCAGAAGAGAGTGTTCTGTCACTCCGAATTCGTGAGTCAGGTCATTATATCTGCACAGACAACTAAATATACTGCCCATATTAGGTGTTTGAATCACAAGGCAGCCATTAGGTTTCAATTTTTCTCTAATTTGCTTGATAAATTTACTTGCTGATTGCTTTGGTAAATGTTCCAAAATATCTAAAGCAAAAATGAGATCATACTTTTCTGCATCTCTGAATTGGTTGAGTTGTTCTGCATTAAATTTCTGCACAAATGTTAATCCTAATTCATGGCAAATAGCTACATTTTGCTCGGAAATATCGAACCCCGAAAGATTCTTATATCCTTTTTCTTTTAAGAAAGTTAATAAAGCTCCTTCGCCACAAGCCACGTCTAATATTTTGAGCGATCTATCTATTGGTAACCAATGCTTTAAAGAACGTTGGAAGGATTTACAAATTTTCTCTTTGGCTTTATGATCTTTAACTGTTGGTCTACAAGAGATTTCATTATACCGCTCATAAATCTCTCCTGTGGTATTACGTGTAGACGTTATTTTTAAAGACATAAAATTTGGACTCCAAACCATAAATTCTGTTGAGAATTGGCAAGTTATTAGGAAATTCTAATAGCGATCCCATTCAGCAAGCTGGACTAGCAATAGTCAAGTTAGGGATGAAATTAACATCAATTTCTGTTTGTTAATTGCTTGTGCAAATAAACCTATTAATAGCTCCTTCCCTACTCTCACAACCCCATCATTATTGCTGAAATGAGTACCTTGAACCACGCCTCTTTTTAACTTTTTAAGGTAATGGCAAATGAAGCTATGCACTTGGTTAAGTTAGAGCAAATTTTCTGTCAATTAGCTCTTTGACTAAGCGCTTCAGACGGCTCTGTCCATAGATCAGATCAAACCATTTTTGAAAAATATTATCTGGTAAATACTCACCCCAGCGAAATAGCCACTGTTGAGCTACAGACCAATTATTAAAATTGGGATGAGTCACAAGCTGCTGGTGTATTGTCCTGCGCTCTAACTTAGATAAATGCTTAAAACGAGCTAGTAAATAAAGATCATGACAGACTGCAACACTAAAATGCAAATCTGTTAGGCTATCTGCAATGGCTGTACCATAAATTTTTTGGAGAAACTGTTTTTGTTCTTGATGTACACGTGCTAAAGTCACTTGCTCTTTCTCTAGAAAATCTGCTGTCACAGTTGTTTGGCTAGTAGTATTTGAGCCATGTAAGCGAAATTTACTTAGTACATCTGGTGCTGAACCAATTACTGTGATAAATGGAGCAAAACGGAATATTAAACTATCTGCATTACGTACAAATGCTTCGTTCAGGGGAAAGATATAGTTGGCTACTTCGCGTCTGATACTTAAAGCAGATGCTGGAGGAATATTGTCAACGAATCCACCATTTTGTAAAGCAGAATGGCCCATCCAACCTGAAGCTAAACGCCTAAACATAGGAGTTGATTTTAATAAATTACCTTGGCCATCAATTTGAATTACATTATGAATGGCAAAGCCACATTTAGGGTTAAGTCTGAATACCTCTAAAATTTTCTGTAACTTATTATTCATCCAAATGTCATCGGCATCTAAAATGCAAATAATTTCACCCTTAGTGTGGCTATAAGCTGTATTTAATGCTGTGGCAACACCTCCATTTAGTTTGCGGATCAACTTGATTCGGGAATCTTTTTGAAGATAACTTTCGATAACTTCACAAGAGTTATCTTTGGAGCCATCATCACAAACTATGATTTCAAAATTGGTGTAAGTTTGTTGAAGAGCGCTGTCTAGAGTCTCGCCAATATATTTTGCATAGTTGTAGTTGGGAACTAAAACTGATATTAAAGGTCTATCTGGCAGTTGAGGTAGTTCTATTGGTTGTAAATTTTGAGTTTGCAATTGTTGCATTTGCTGAATCCTAAGATTTGAATTAACGCAATCTGTGTTTTAATTCCTAAATCGAATTTGCTATTTCTTTCTCAAATACACCCAGAGCCCGCACTACTGCTTGATCCATATCATAGTACTTATAGTCTCCCAGCCTACCTGCAAATATTACTGTACCGTTGAGTTTTTCTACCTCTTTCAAATACAAATTCAAGCGATCGCGGTTTTCTTCATTGAGAATAGGATAATAAGGATCGTTTTTGCCAGGTACATAAGCTTGAGGATATTCCATTACCAAGGTAGTTTTAGGAGATGTTTGTCCCGACAAATATTTTTGCTCGGTGATGCGTGTAATATCGTAGTCATTGGGGTAGTTGACTGTACCAACTTCTTGATACCATTCTTGATCTAGAGTCTCAAATTGAAAGCGCAAACTACGATAGGGCAGTTCGCCATACATATAATCGAAAAAGGTATCTATTGGCCCTGTACAAAGTATTCGGTTAAACTTTACATCATTGATAATCTCGCGGTAATCTGTATTTAGGAGTACCTTAATGTTAGGATGAGCTAGAATTTTACGGAACATTTCGGTATAACCCAGCTTAGGCATAGCTTGGTAAGGGTCTTGAAAATAACGGTTATCCCGACTTATGTAAACTGGAACACGTCCTGTTACTCCCCTATCTAGTTCTTCTGGTTTTACACCCCACTGCTTCATGGTGTAATGGAGAAAGATATTTTGATAAATGTAATCAGCTAAAAAGCTTAAATCTCCACTAGCGCTTTCACGCAGTTTTAGGATAGGTATTTTTACTCCAAAACCAAAGTGCTCTAGCAACAAATTTTCTAGCTTTTCTGCATATTTTGGAGGAAACAGGGCATAAAGAGAGTTCAAATTAAAGGGGATAGGAACCTTTTTACCCTCTACTACTCCCAGAACATGATGATAGTAATGTCTCCATTCTGTAAATTGTGAAAGATAATCCCAAACTTTTTTAGATTTGGTGTGAAAAATATGAGGGCCGTACTTATGAACTAAAATGCCATGCTCGTTGTAGTAATCGTAAGCATTACCGCCGATATGGTCTCTCTGTTCCACTATAAGTACCCTTTGTGCAAGTTGAGTAGCAATTCGTTCAGCTAGCACGCAGGCTGAGTACCCAGCACCTATAATCAGCCAATCAGTTTTCATAATAGAGTCTCCTTTATTAATAGCATGGCTGAGTTATGTTTTGGTCTATTCAATTTTTTGCGTATATTTAATTGATTCATAGTTTTAATGCTGAGTCTTTTGATTTGTAAAAATTTGAGTTAAAAGCGATAGGCGACGAGAAAGATGGTAATTTAAAATTATTGGTATCCTGACGCATAATGCCCAAAAGAAAATTGGATTTTGCATGGCTACAATCCATGCATTTAAAAAATCCTTTTTTTTGATGTATGGTTTTACTTTATAAAATGCTCTAAGTAGCTTCATTTCTGATAAACGCCGATATAAAGAAGCTGCTATTTTTGGATCTTTTTTTGTAAATTCTTGCTGTAAAAGATATAAATTTGTATTGTAAGCTTGCTCATAAAATTGTGTCTGTTCAGTCATAAGTGAGCCAGTACGACTACGGTAAAAATAATAAGGTTCCGGCACAATTGTGAAGCAGGCTCCATTAACTAAGCATAATAAGAAGAGAAAAAGGTCTTCTCCATACTTCAATTCTTCATTAAATTCAAGAGCATGACAAATCAAAAATTCACGTTTTATTAAAGGCTTTGTGATGCCGAGGCTGAAATCAATAAAATATGTAGTATCTATGTTTATCGGAGTTTTAAAGTTTATTTTTTTTCCAGAAAAATATGTATTATGAGAGGAATCTGTATCATCTGCGATTAAATGCATATCATCTGCAATCAAGTCTGCATTTTTTTGATAAGCTACTTGCAACAGCTTTTCTAATCTATTTGGTGCATACCAGTCATCTGAATCTAGTAGAGCAACCCATTCGCCTTTTGCCTCTTTTAGAGCACGGTTACGTGAGTAACTTGGCCCTTTATTACTTTCATTAACTAAGAGCTTAAGGCGCTGATCTGTAAAAGTTCTCACTACTTCTACTGTTTTGTCTGTGGAAGCATCATCAACTACGATGACTTCAATCCTTGACTCAGTCTGCCCTAATGCAGATTCTATCGCTTGTTTGATATAGTTATCGGTATTATAAGCAGGAATAATAATAGATACTCTAGGATTCACAAGCTTTCTCTCTTGACTTCTAAAATTGATTTAGCTATACAAAGAAGATGGGTTTCTAATTAATATTTGTAATAAGTGAGGAAATACCATCAAGAGATTGCTCCAAACTTAATACAAATAGTTATGTTTTTAAATAGCTTTTTATTCTACGTTCAATGCCTTTTTTCTTGGTCAAAAAATTACCTTTGAACGCTAATTTTAATTGCTGAGATAAAGGAAGCCTTTGGCGATAAGTATTTAGAATTCGCTCTATACGCTCTAGCGTCTGACCACTTTGATTACTATTGTAAGTTTTTGTGCCTTTGATTACTTGGAAATTTCCCCAAGTTTCATCTACATATTTAACTGTAGCAATTTGCACTACTTGTAAGAGGAAATGTAAATCCATAGCATCATGATCATCAACATCATATAAACCAATTATTTGATGTATTGAACTATGATAAAAATATGCAGATGGGTTTGCAGGAAAAGGGTTTATATGCCATCCCAACAATAAATCATTAAACTGCATTTTCCGGGGTTTGTTAATTTGAAAAAGCTCACCCCTATCGTTCCATAAGTTACAGTTGCCGACGAGGAAGCTAGGATCGGGTAAGGTCTTAAAAATTTCTATGACTCTATTGAAAACATCCGATTCATAATAGTCATCTACATTCAGAAATCCGATAATCTCTCCCTCCGCTAGGGTAATACCTTTATTCATGGCATCCGACTGTCCCTTATCTTTTTCAGATATCCATCTAATATGTGGATATTGTTCTGCATAATTTTTAATAATTTCTACAGTTCTATCTGTGGAGCCTCCATCGACAATAATATGTTCAACATCAGTACAGTTTTGATCAATAACATTTTTGATGCAGTCTTCAATGAAGCGATCGCCGTTATAAACTGGGGTGATAATACTAATCATGCTTTACCTCTAAGGATTAAAAACAATATTTGCCAAGAGCGAGATACTAAATATGTATTAATTGTTTTGAAATATTATGCTGTGTAACCACTGATAGTAAAATTTCATAAATTTTCTGAGAATAAGTTTCTATACTGTACTCTTCAACAACTCTCTTCCATGCGTTCATTCCTAGCTGCTTTGCCCAGTCAGGATTTTCAATAAGTTGCTTCATACATGCTGCAAGCGCCTCATGATCACCTCGATATAGCAGACCAGTATATTCATGTTGAATAATCTCTGATGTTCCGGCATTATCATAACCAATCACAGGACGACATACAGACATCGCTTCTACGGTAACTCGGCCCATTCCTTCATTTTTAGAACACATCAAAATAACATCTGAATCTAAATATGCTTTATAAGGATCTTCTAAATAACCCCAAAATTCGACTAGATTTAGAACTCCCAAATCTTCAGTTAATTTCTTGAGTTGATCAAGATAATCATTATCACCATCTCCAACTATTAATAAGCGTACCTGAGGATATTTTTTGGCTATTTTTGCAAAAGCTTTAATAGCCACATCTTGCCCTTTATTTGGATGAATTAAACCGACTAATGTAAATGTAAATGGCCTATTAACCTTTAATGAGGAAATTCCTATTTGATATAGAAGTTGTAATTCTTCGGTTGAAGCAATACCGTTATATACAATATGCAAATTTTCTGTTGAGCAATCCGGAAAAAAATGCGATGCAATTGCTTTAGAAATAGCAATTTTTGCAGATGATTTTTGAATAAAATAACTGCAGAATGATTTACCCCAATCTAAATATAGATTATAGTCTTTATCTAGAAATTCTCTAAGATGCCAAATATGTGGAACTTGTAGTTTCTCTGCTACTAGACTACCTGCTGGAGTTGCAGAAGAATTTGTATACACTACATCAATATTCCATAATTTTAATATTTCTTCTAAAGTAGGGATTAACTTAAAATTCAAATACAAACGTTTAAAAGCTTTCGGATAAAATGAAGCAATTTGGTAAGCCTTGTCTATAAAGCTACCTTTAAATTCATCTGCCCACCATTGAATAGGAACTACCGCATATTCTATATTGAGAATCTTTAATTGGGCTGTCAATTGTCCCTCAAAGGGAGCAATAATATGAGGTACTACACCATAAGGCTTTAAGCCATCTATTAAATTCAGAAGGGAGCGATTTGCCCCATATAAATTCGGAAAATGAGTGATGAAAGCTACTTTCATAAATGTGCCTTGTAATTATTTTTTATATGATTAAAATGTATGTATTTTAAATATTTTTTGCATAATTAACCTCAGGTAAAATTACATAATTTTGGCACCAACACATCCTTAGTATTGAGAATTTTTTATTGCTAGTCGCATCAATAATCGACTAATAGTCGAGTAATTTATATACGCTTGTACAAAATTTTTTATTTTCTATCCAAGCTATATATTTACTCAATTTTTAGTTAGCCCCATAACTTGGAGAAGACTATCTCTTTCTCTTTCCCATGTAAATAATTCTTGAGCTCTTTGCCAACCCGCAAAACCCATTTTTGAGCGTAAATCAGCATCTTGTGCCAAGATCATAATTTTCTGTGCCATACTCAAGCAATCTCCCTCGCTAACTAGAAAACCTGTCTTCTCATCTAATACAGCTTCAGGAATCCCCGCATGTATAGTGGAAACTACAGGAAGGGCACAAGCCATTGCTTCTAAAATTGATACAGGTAGACCCTCTTCATCTCCGCTGTCTGGGTCAACTATACTGTGCTGTAAAAAAATATCAGCTTTTTTCATATACTCCTGAACAAACTCATGGGGTTGACCGCCATGTAGGGTCACTTTGTTAGTAAGATCCAGTCCTTGAATAAATTGCCGGACTGCTGGTAACATCTCTCCTGTACCAATGTAATCTAGTCGCAAATTGGGGTATACTTTTACCGCTTTGCGAAAAGCTTCTAGTAGTAAAATTGGCCCTTTCTTCGGTACCATACGACCTACGGCAAGACAACGAATTATTTCTTTTTCTGACCTTTTTAAAGGTTCATCTGGTACGTCTACACCAGAGGGAATAATATGTATCTTCTGGGGATCTAAACCTAAATCTATGAGTCTGGTTCGACTGACCTGATTAATAGTAATTATGCCTGCTGCTTTCTTGTAGCGTAAGTATTCTTTTTGCCAATAAGGATCTCGTAATAGTTCCGAAACATCTTTACCATGAGCATGGGCAAAAAAAGGGATACCTAGCTCTTGGGCGATTTGGAAGAAATTGCACGAATAATGCAAAAATTCACCTAATATAACATCAACTTTATGTATTTTTAAAAAATTTTGAACAGCAAACTTTGCTGTAGATGCACGTACTACTCTCTTAATCCCTCCACTACGTTCAGATAGGTCATAAACTTTTAAGACAGGACAATTTACATTCCAATAACCAGCATCAAAACCAGAAACATAACTTGTAATTACTACCGTTTTACCTGGTAGTATATCTTCCATATGTCGTTTAATGAAAGTTTCAGAACGAGCACCAATTTGACGGGCTATAACAGCAATAGTTTTATTCATAAAGCTCAAATTAATCTGTGATAGAGTGTTTTTCAATGGTACTTATTATCAGATTCATTAGTATTATATGAGATATTATAGTAATAATTATAATTTTCCTTTTTGCGCTATCAAGGAATAACCTAATGGAAAGCTTTTAGAAGTTTTGGTAGAGATTTTTTTACCAATATAACTGTTGATAAACAATGTACTAACATTACAATGAATTTTGCATAACATAGGTGATACATCCATCAAATTTTTTGCAACTATATCTAAAATTATTTCTGGCGCACCTCCATAAGGTTCTAATAAAATCACATTGAGCTTATTGTTCTCACAAAATCTTTTAATACAAAATTCTGTATATCTAAAATAATCATGAGGTTGCTCATGAATCCAATAAAAAAAAGGTACAGTCAAAATAAGATGACCACCTGGCTTTAGAAGCCTTGTTATTTCATTTATTAAGAATTCGGGATTAGCGATATGTTCAAGTACGTCAGTTAGGAGAATAGTATCAAATTGTTCACTTTCAAGAAGCAATCTATCATTTAAATCAAATACATAGTCAAGATATTTATTTTTGTGTATACTATTAGACCAATCAACACAAACGTTATCGACAATCTTATCTCTATACATAGCATACAAAGGTACATTGCCACATCCTAAGTCTAGCAATAAACCTTTTGCATACTTGTTAATTAATGGTTCATAAGTTCGTCCTAGAATATTCACAATAAAGCGAGAGCCAACGCCAACATGAATAGGATTATTTGAGGCTCTATATCCCTTGGTTGTCTGTACAAATTTTGTTTCTTCCCAAAAATCTTTATTTTGCATACGATTATTTAAAGTGTATAGAATTATTTCTGTAATTACTCTAATCAAAAGATAAATTCATTTATTTTGTTTTTTTAAATTCTCTTAAGAAGCTCAAGTAAAAATCCTTTTGCCCAAAGATATAAAACATTAATAAAACATATACTGCAATCATTACAAGAGAATAAATAATTAAGCAGATCCACATGGGTATGCTTGAGCTTATAACAATTTTGATTGCACATGCTATAGAACTAGATATTATAGAAGAAATAAATACTTGCTTTACAGCTTTTAGCACATCAAAGATAGTAATAGATGTACCACTTGTTGCATAATAAATGCATGGAGCAGCTTGTAAAAGCATTGCAACAGTATAAGATAAAGCAACTCCATAAGCCTGATAAGGCAAGCCGATAAAGAATGATGCCACAACTAGGGATGAGGAGAATAAACCCCACTTAAACATCCTCTGAGTATTACCCGTGGAAATATAAAGCCAACCAGTAGTATTGCAAATAGGTTGAACTATTGCAGAGATACTTAACAATCTAAAAATAGCAACAGCATCTTGCCATTGAGAGCCAAGTAAGGTGCCAATAATTTCTTCTGCTGCCACAATCATAAAAGTAATTGTAGGCATGGTTAGAAAAGCAACTATTGATAGAGCCTTAAGATAGTAATGGCGAAATTTTTCTGGTTCCTGTTGCAATCTACTCAGACTAGGAATAGCAACACCAGTAATAGGTGCATTAATTTGATTAAGGGGCAGAAGTAATAATTGATAAGCTTTAGCGTATAAACCTAACTGTTGAGCGCCCCAAGAACGTCCGATTAGCACGTTGTCTAAGTTGCGGGCAAAATAGTTGATTGTACTGAAGGCTGTTAAGTGTCCACCAAAAGCCAACATTGAGCGCACACCCATGAGCCTTGCAGGGAAACCAGGACGCCAACTACAGGTAATCCAAAGACCTACAGTACCAATCACTCCACCTACTAGTGGCATAATAACCAATGCCCAATAACCCAATCCATAAAAAGCTGCAACAATTGCAGCTACTATGCTGAGAACTGTAGCAAACACATCGTTGAACATGAGTACTTTGTACTGCATTTGGCGATTCAGCAAAGCTGAGTGTTGCACACTTAATCCACTAATAATGAATCCACTTGTCAAAGCTAAGGTAATCCATATTAAACGAGGTTCATTATAGAACTCAGCAATTGCAGGTGCGATCGCAGCTGTTATTAAAGCTGTGACAACACTCAGACCTACATTCACCCAAAATAAAGTACTAACCTGCTCATGATTAATCTCTTCCTTTTGGACAGTCGCCATTGACAATCCCAAATCTTTAAACAAGGTAACGAACCCTGTAACAGCAGTCACCATTCCGACCAAACCATAATCTTGAGGTGTCAGCAATCTAGCTAAAACTACGTTAGATACCAAAGTCAAGCCAAACTTGGCAATTTGGGCAACCATTGTGATTGCACCACCACGCACAGAGCGACCTTTTAAATCTGCTTTGAGATGATCGGTATTAAAATACTTTTGTTGTTTTTCACTAGAAGAAAGATTTTTCATGAATCTCGGTTAGGTTGAAGATGATGGTCACTTCCCTGTGTCCAAAATTGATCTTTGTCTCTCAATATTCATACCCATTCAACATAGCTATTATTGGTGTTTACCAATTGTGGAATACACCCATAGCTAAATTTTCTAATTTAATTACATCTGAAATTTCTCAAATTTGAGGTTGCTCAATCCCCGCTTCCTTGAAGGAAGACTTCTGCCAAACGACTGGATGAGAGTAACTGTTTTGTAGCCAGCCAAATAAAAGGTGGAATTGTTGTCATATAACGGCTCCAGAGACGGCGCGGTTCTTGAATCCAGCGATAAAGCCACTCAAAGCCTAATTCTCTAATTATGCGTGGTGCGCGCTTATGGATTCCTGCGTAAACTGGGAAAACTCCACCGACTCCAATCATGACAGCTTGGATTTTACCTTTGTGTTGAGCCATCCAATTTTCTTGTTTTGGACATCCTAATGATACAAATACTAAACCAGCACCACTTTTATTGATTTTTTTGACCAAATCTGCGTCTTCAGTTTCTGTCAGAGGACGGAAGGGTAAAGGTTCCATCGCTGCTATTTTCAGGTTGGGAAATTCTTGATCCAGCCTTTTTCGCATTTTGGCAAGGATTTCGGTTTGGGAACCTAGAAAGAAAACACTAACATTTTGTATTTGAGCTAGCTTACATAATCCTTGTAGAATATCCATCCCTGCTACACGGTCTTGGGAACGCGCACCCATCCGCCGCATCATCCAAACTAAAGGCATTCCATCAGGAGTGACGACATCTGCAGTTTTTAGTACTCTAGCAAACTCGGGATTCCAATGAGCTTCCATGAGCATATGTACATTGGCAACGCAGACTGTTTTACTCTCCCGAGCGATCGCCCACTTCAGTATTGTTTGTATTTGGTTTTCAAAAGTTAATGCAGTAATGGGAAAATCCAGAACTTTTTGAGTAGGTACTAATTTTACCTCTCCCATAAATTCCTCCTGTGTCAAAAATCCTAAACATCAATTAGTTCATTGCCAACTGTGGAACAATCAGGTGATCCTATTGCTGACTTTCTTCTCAGTTTTTGGCATGGTCTGACTCATACACATGGAGATGCAATAGCTTTATCAGTAAGATTCTGGTTACCCTGGTATTTTTAAAACATGCGTTCCTCGTATCTTAGTTTACAAGCTTATCTGAAGCTTTTCCCAAAATCTACTATAAACTTTATGGTTACTTTATATTTGCTTTGCAATTCCTTTACATAAAGATTACATTTTATTTAAATATCATGAACTGAGTAAAAGATCATCTGGAAAAAGAATTACGTAGAACAACTGGAAAATAATATTTTCAAGCTTTTAGCTCGAAGATAGTAGAGACAAAAAATCTCATGAACTCTCTGAAAATAGATATTGGCAGTAACTAAAGTTTTAGTTAATCAAGATACATTTTGCTACGGTATATTGTTGTTTGTCTATTCAATTAGGGTGATTATCTAGAGATTTTCGCATCCTCCAGAACTGTCTGCAGGTGCTGCGATCATCAGCAAATTAGCTGAAATTGGTATCAAACTCAAGCTAAAAATTAAAAACTATGTAAGCTGAAGAATTGTCTGTGTGCATATATTACACTTTAATCAAATTATAAAGTATTAATTTCCACACAAAAGCAAGTTTGATTTCCTAATTAGCTAACGACTGCCCAACACAGTAATAGTTCCCTGATAGTGTTGCAGATAACTGTTTCGTACATTGATAACACAGACTCACCTGATTGTAAACGCTTTTTGACTTGATATTTATCACCTAGACTCTGCAATTAACAGCGTCATCTTCCCTAGTATTGATATCTAATTTAAAATTTAATTAAAAATTCAATGACTTAATAATTTTTGTTTATATTTCAGACAATTATCTTTTAAATCTATATTTTTTGCATTTGCAACTAAATAAAAAAGGAGAAGATTAATTTTTCTTCTCCCTTGGCATTGTTATTTTTATTGTCCGATTTTTGATTTTCTTTTAGCCTTTGTCGCAACATTTGCCTTTGCTTTTTAAGTTGTCGCTGTCTTGCTGAACCACCTTTCCCCTTGTCATTCCTTCCTTCTCGGCGAGGGGATTCCCATCTTTTCAATCTCATATTTTTTACTCTTTGTGTAACTGGAAAGTGAAAAACAATGGTGACTATGACGAAATGCAGACACAAACTTAATCAATTAATTTTGATTAGGGAGGAATTATTGCATCTCATCGTTAGCTCATAACTATATTAGCATTAAATCTTCATGGTTAGTTAGGCATGAACCAAATAAGAGTATAAACACTTATATTAGAAGAAATCTTATACATAGTATGCAAGTATTAAGTGGTAGCAAATATGTAATCTTAGCTACTTCTTGCTAAGTCTGATGAGTCTTGGTTTTGATAGTTGATGATTTCGGAGTTTGATATTGAAGACCATAATGTATGGAATGCAGATAGTATCATTTCAAAATCTAGACGCAGTTAACTGTTGTATAGTTTCCTTTGTCCAAAAAAATAATTGGCGCTGAGATGCTATTCCATATTCAAATTGCATACTTCTAGTGGACAAAATACCTACCTCATAATACTTTCGACTTTTTAGGCGTATACACTAGATATGCTTCAGCTTACTCAGCTAAAGACTAGTAATGCTAGCTTGTAGCAACTAGTAACTTGCTTACCTAAAAAAAGTCAATTACGATAATTCTATGAGCCTTGCTAGAGAGCCGCTCAGTAAAAATTCTGATAACTCTATTATTCAAAGTGGGCAGGAGGAGAATCGAACTCCTATGACCGCAAGGTCGCCACATTTTGAGTGTGGTGCGTCTACCAGTTTCGCCACCCGCCCTTAGATGCAACTTTACTAATATACACTATCTGAGAGTTTTTCAACAAGGATAGAAAATTATTTTTCTAAGGATTTGACTAAAGAAGGATCAATATCTTCGAGTTTGGCACAGCCACTAAGTGCCATAGCTAAACTTAACTCATCCTGTAGCAGCGCAATTACATGGGATGCACCAGCTTTTCCGGCTACTGCTAGTCCCCATAAAATTGGCCGTCCGATGAGTACAGCTTTTGCCCCTAATGCTAAGGCTTTAAGAATATCTGTACCACGACGGATACCACCATCCATCAAGATTTCGGCTTTACCATCTACAGCAGTGACAATCTCAGCTAAAGCATCTAAAGATGCGATCGCACCATCCAATTGTCTGCCACCATGATTAGAGACAACTATGGCTTTGACTCCGCACTCGACTGCACGTATGGCATCATCTCCTCGTAATATACCTTTTATTACCAAGGGTAGAGGGCAAATTGATTGCAACCATGCTAAATCATCCCAAGTTAATGCCGGGTTTAGCTGTTGAGCAAAATAAGTAAACAACCCAGATTCACCTTGTGCATGGGGTATATCTAACCCTGAGATGGTTGCAAGATTAGCGGCGTGTAAGCCAGGTGGTAAGGAAAATTCGTTACGCTGATCTCGTTCGCGCCTTCCTAACATGGGAGCATCTACAGTTAAACATAATGCTTTGTAACCTACGTTATAGGCTCTTTCAACTAAAGCGCGAGTTAAGCTTCTATCTTTATGGATGTAAAGTTGGAACCATTGCAAAGCATTAGGGAAATGTTGGCGTATCTCTGCAACATCTTCAATAGTTTTAGTCGCTAAAGTACTGAGAACCATACCCACACCTGCTGCTGCTGCTGCTGTGGCGGTAGCGATTTCTCCCTCTGGATGAGCTAGACATTGAAATGCCATTGGTGCAATTAGTAAAGGTAGGGCAAGCGGTTGCCCTAGGATAGAGGTAGATAAATTGCGATCGCTCACATCTACTAACATGCGTGGACGCAACTTTAAGCGCTCGAATGCAGCACGGTTATCTCGTAATGTAATTTCATCTCCAGCACCGCTACTGTAATAATCAAGCGCCATTTGCGAGAGGTGCTGTTTTGCTAGCTGTTCGTATTCAAAAAGGTTGATTGGTTGCAAGTGATTGTGGATTTTGGCTAGGCGTTCGGTATTTTAATATCTCACGCCTAGATGCAGGGCGCAAAGAAGAAGACGAGATTTAAAATGCTCGCTTCTTCTTTTGAAAACTCTTACCAATTTCGCCATCCACCTTTGGGTGTAAGTTCGGTTGGTTTATGGTTGTGCAATAAGTTTTGATATTCTCTGCTACTTGCCCATCTGTCAATTTCTCTGGCTCGCAGTACTGGTACTGGATGAGTTAATTGGGCTGTGCGGGCGGCTTTGACCATTTCGCCGAGTTCGTTCTTGCTAATATCATCGTAGGCACGAGCTTGGGCAACAAAAGCATCAAGGTTAAGTTGCGGTGCTAAAGTTGGCGAACCACCAGCTAACTTCATCAAAACTGACATCACAACTTTGGGATCTTGGGTAGCTAACAATGCAGCGCGATCGCAAGTAAACTCAGCACAGCGTACCCATTCTAACAATTGTGTTTGTATGGCTTGAGCGATGAAAGAGCCGACATTAGGTAAGATTGCGGCTGCTAAGACGAGTAAATTTACTGGAGTTAGGTAAACACTATGGTCACATTTAAGATGTCCTAACTCATGGGCAATGACCGCTTGAATTTCTTCTGGTGTAAGGATATCTATGAGCGAAGTATGCACCACAATGAAAGGTTGCTGACCTCGCATGGCAAAGGTATAGGCATTAGGCGCTGGATGTTGCCTGATATATAACTGAGGAGGCTCTATATCTAAGATTTTGCAAGCTTCTAACAGCAATTTGTATAAATCTGGCAGTTGTTTTTCACCTACCAAAACGCTAGAGGCAATATTTTCTACATAAAAAACCTGCTCTGCCATTGGCCCAAGCAGATTCCGCACCATCATATCTAAACCTGGGATCTGTTTGAGAGTTTTTGTAGCTTCCAAGTCTAAGGGATGACGAAAAGAGTCGGCTTTTAAACCAATCAGCGGTGTTTTTAATGACATGGTGTGAGAAGCGTAAAAGGGAATGGGGCATGGGGCATTGGGCATTGGGCATGGGGCATTGGAGTAAAAATTTCTCCCTCTGCTCCTCTGCTCCCTCTGCTCCCTCTGCTTTTTCCTAGCCCCTAGTCCCCAGTATAACGATTTAGTAGGGCGGGCAATGCCTACCTACTGATTAGGACTGAATCGAGGCGGGGGAATTACTGATGCTAGAAGCTGAACCATCTGTGGATGGTTCACCTACACGCAGAATTTTCGCACCCAGCTGTTGCAACTTGAGATCGAATTGATCGTAGCCACGATCTAGGTGGTGTAAACCCTGAATTGTAGTTGTGCCTTCTGCTGCCAACCCTGCTAAGACTAGCGCTGCTGATGCTCGCAAGTCTGTGCCTAATACTGGTGCGCCTGATAACATTGGTACCCCCCTCACGAAGGCAGTGTTACCTTTGACACGAATATCAGCCCCCAAGCGATTTAATTCGGAAGCATGACGTAAGCGGTTTTCAAACACAGATTCGTTAATCAGGCTGTCACCTTCCGCCAAAGTTAGCAAAGCCATAAACGGCGCTTGCATATCTGTGGGAAAGCCTGGATGCGGTAGAGTTTCTATATCGGTGGCTTTGAGAGTTGTCGCAGGGAGAACACGTAAGCAATCGGGCGCTTCTTCGATGATGGTTACGCCAATATCGCGTAATTTAGCAAGGACTGGGGTTAAATGCTCTGGACTGACTCGTGAGAGAAGCAGTTCTGAGCGAGTGATTGCCCCTGCAACTAAAAATGTTCCAGCCTCAATGCGATCGGGAATAATTGTATATTCCGTCGAATGCAACTTGGACACGCCGACGATGGTAATTGTACTGGAACCAGCACCTTGAATCTTGGCTCCCATCGCGTTACAGAAGTTTGCCAAATCAACTACTTCTGGTTCCCTGGCGGCGTTTTCAATGATGGTTTCGCCATCTGCAAGAGTAGCAGCCATCATCAAAGTTTCAGTTGCGCCCACACTGGGGGTATCTAGATAAATTCTGGCTCCTTTTAATCTGCCATTGCTTCCAGGAACATAGGCATTACAAATGCCATGCTCAATCTGAACTTCGGCTCCCATCGCTTGCAGTCCTCGGACATGCAAATCAACTGGTCTAGCTCCAATTGCACAACCTCCTGGTAATGGCATCTGAGCTACTCCCAGCCTTGCCAAAATCGGCCCAATGGCAAAGAAACTTGCCCGCAGTTGGGTAACTAATTCGTAGGGAGCCTTGGAAGTGGTAATTTCACTGGCATTGATATCTAAAATGTCGCCGTTGCGCGTGAGGCGAACGCCCAAAGCAGATAAAACCTCACCCATCCGTTCCACGTCCGCTAATAAGGGGACATTATGAATACGGCAATCTCCTGAACATAGCAAGGTTCCAGCCATGATTACCAGTGCTGAATTTTTGGCCCCGCTAATTTTTACATGACCCCGCAAAGGATGCCCGCCCCAAATTTGCAAGACTGAGGAGTCTGCTTCCAGAGTGGATTTGGCATCTGGTAAGCTGCTAGAAGGATTAATAAGCCTACCTCCAAGATAAATATGTCAATTTTATAAGGTTTGAAGTTGGTTCTGATTCTACAGTAAAGATTTGATTTGTCTACATTCTGTGCCTATTTCTTGCATCAATCAATGGTGGTTTTGGGTTGGGGATAATGGCTGAAAACTAGTAAGGGCAAAGTTTCTAAGAATTTAAAATTTTTGACACCCAGCAAACATAGAAATTCTTAGCTGAGTACAATCCCATAGTCCTGAAAAACCAGACAAAGGACTTGACAAATTTAGATAAATGCGTAATAATCAAAAATCGTCATGTTAAAAAATGCCAGCGGAACTGGCGGAATTGGCAGACGCGCTAGATTCAGGTTCTAGTGCCGCAAGGCTTCCGGGTTCAAGTCCCGGGTTCCGCATTTGAGTAATGAGTGCTGAGTTTTGATTCCTGAGTAGGAACAAGACTCAGCACTCAGCACTTTTAACTCACTACTGTCATGTTGACCAGTTTACAAAATCCCCTAGTCAAGCAAATTCGCAAACTGCACGCGGCGAAGGAGCGGCATAAGCAAGAATTATTTTTATTAGAAGGGACGCACTTGTTAGAAGAGGCTTGTGCGGTAAATTATCCTTTAGTGGTAGTTTGTTGCACTCCAGAATGGCAAGCTTCTCACCCTGAACTTTGGGAGCAAGCCTGTAGTAGTTGCGATCGCGCTGAAATTGTCAGTGCAGAAGTTTTAAATGCGATCGCCACCACAGTCCAACCAGATGGGGTAGTCGCCACCGCCAAAAGGCGCGATCGCCAAACACAATTACCTGAGACTGGGATAGTGCTAGCTGTGGAAACTTTGCAAGATCCTGGGAATTTAGGCACGATTATTCGTACAGCCGCAGCCGCAGGTGCATCAGGTTTATGGCTGAGTGGGAATAGTGTAGATTTAGATAACCCGAAAGTTTTACGCGCCTCTGCTGGACAATGGTTTCGTTTAGCAACAGCAGTCACAGAAGATTTAACAGCGACAATTGTGCAAAGTCAGCAAGCGGGAATGCAAGTCGTCGCTACTTTACCCAGCGCTACGTTAACTTACTGGGAAGTAGATTGGCGCAAACCCAGTTTAATTTTATTGGGCAATGAAGGTGCTGGTTTGTCACCAGAGATCGCAGCAATGGCAGACAAGCAAGTACAAATTCCCCTCAGTCCAGGTGTAGAATCCTTGAATGTGGCGATCGCAGCTGCGTTGATGTTATACGAAGCCCAGAGGCAAATGATTTATCGTCAGTAATACTTGATTGAAGTAAGTTGGTGAATATAGGCTTTAAGCCCATACTAATGACAAATGACAGCCTTCGCCACTTAATATTTAATTGCACCAGCCTACTTATTTGATGCGTTCCGCAAGATATTTCTCAATATCAGCCACCGCATCTTCAAAAGCTTCTAAATCAATAGAAGCTAAATCTTCTTCTTCAGCTTTGAGTTGAGCATCGCTGAGACTACCATTAGAAAATCCTGATGTAGTTTGATCTGGGGTTGGATTTCCTTGTAAAATAGTCTCCAATTCATCCAAGGCTGCTTCAAACTCTTGGGCTGCAGTTTCCCGTTCTTCTTGCTGACGTTGCTCCATAAGATTGACCTGAGAATGTGAATTGATTGGCACGATTTTGAATGCGGTGACTAAATTTGTATCTTTTTGAGATTACATATCATAGTCTGGATTTTCCGGAATTATCGCGTCATATTGTATCAAATTTACATATTGAGAGTTGAAACTGGAACCGTGATCATTACTAGAAACTTTTCATCAGGATTTCATAGATAACCACTAGTTCGTGGCGACGCTAGAGTTTATTGTTGCTGAGAATTTATCTAACATCATAGTGGGAATGGGTCGCGGACGCATGGTTTTAGCATCTACCCATACCCACATGGCTTCGGCTGTGACTAGTAACTCATCTTGGTTTTGTTTACGAATTTCATAAAGTCGAAAGCAGCGAGTCCCCCGTATTTCCCGCAACCAAGTTGTGACTTCTAAAGTATCACCTGCAACGGCTGGGCGGAGATAGTCAATTTCTACCCGCCGCATCACAAATACACCACCCGATTGTTTGTAGACATCGAAACTTAAACCCAGGTGTTCAGAGTGTTCAATTGCTGCTTGTTCAAGATAATTTTGGTAGACAGCATTGTTAACGTGTCCGAGAGCATCCATTTCGTAGTGACGAACACGTAGTAAAGTTTTGAAAAATTGCATGGAGAGTTGTAAATTGATCGCTGTTTGAGACTTTCTTTATATTAGTTTTTTGGATCATCGAGATTTATACCTTTAGAGCAGCTCAAATCTTGCTTGGAAGAAACGAAGATATTTTGGTTCATAAACCATCTTCAATCCCCGTAGACGATGGCGATTGTAATAGACTTCGTCTACTGCTTCTGCAGTTAAATCCATGTGAGCTTGAGTATAAACACGGCGGGGAATTGTTAGCCGCACTAGTTCTAACTCTGGATAATAGTGGTCGCCTGTATCTTTATTGCGTCCTGCGGAAACAATACCACGTTCCATAGCCCGAATACCCGCCTCTCGATATAGTTCTGCTGCCAAAAGCTGTGCGGGAAATTGGTCTTGGGGAATGTGGGGTAAGAAAGCTTTCGCATCTAAATAGATTGCATGACCCCCAATAGGCATAACAATAGGAATATTCCAATCTAGTAGCTTTTGACCTAAATACTCAACTTGCCCTATCCTTGCCCGAATATGATCGTCTTGGACTGATTCTTCAATACCTATGGCCATAGCTTCCATGTCACGCCCAGCCATACCACCGTAAGTATGCAATCCTTCATAAATTACAATCATGTTACGTGCTTCTTCGTAAATATCGGGGTCGTTCAAGGCTAGCCAACCACCAATATTTACTAATGCATCCTTCTTACCACTCATAGTGCAACCCTCTGTATAGGAGCAAAATTCCTTTAAGATGGTGGCAATTGATTGCTGGTGATAGTCTGCTTCTCGTTGCTGGATAAAGTAAGCATTTTCTACAGCACGGGTAGCGTCAAGAATAATACGGATATCGTGACTTTTAGCTAATTCGTAGACAGCACGCAAATTTGCCATAGAAATTGGCTGTCCACCTGCCATATTAACGGTACCGGCAACGCTGATATAAGGAATGCGTTCCGCACCAACGCGTTTAATCAAGTCAGTTAACTTTTGTAAATCGACATTACCTTTAAATGGGTGTAGCGATCGCGGATCGTGGGCTTCATCAATAATGACATCAACAAAATTACCGCCAGCCAATTCTTGATGTAGCCTGGTGGTGGTGAAATACATATTACCGGGGATGTAATCACCGGGTTTAATCAGAATTTTGGAGAGAATATTTTCCGCACCGCGTCCTTGGTGGGTGGGCAGTATGTAACGATAGCCGTAATATTTTTGGATAGCCTCTTCTAAACTATAGAAATTTTTGCTACCAGCATAGGCTTCATCTCCCACCATCATGCCAGCCCATTGGCGATCGCTCATGGCAGAAGTGCCGCTATCAGTCAGTAAATCTATATAAACATCTTCAGAACGCAGTAAAAAAGTATTGTAACCCGCCTCTTTGATCGCTTGTTCGCGTTCAGCACGGGTAGTCATTTTTAACGGCTCAACCACCTTAATTTTATATGGTTCAGCCCAAGAGCGACGACGGCGTGGGCGTTCTGGAATAGCGTCGGTCATAATTCTTGACTCCTTCATCTAGGCTTGCTGAATATTTGCATACCATTTTGGTGTGTGCAACCAGGATTGCCAAGATTGTCAAAGTAATTCCTAATTGATATAACAAATCAACTCTGCGAAAATTCAACAGCTGACAGAGTTGATTAAATTGTAACGCTCCTGATTTAAGAGAAAAGGCGATCGCTTAACCTGTTAGCTTCTATTGCAACTTCTTCACATATTCTGCGATCGCCATAACTGATCATTTCATCAAAAAAAGAAATAACGTCGATTTTAATCAGCAAAATGGCATTTGACTTACTTAAAATGAGCTTTAACTTTCTCATTTAAGTAGCAGAATAATCTATGTGTTGTTGAAACTCTCCCAGTCAACACCTAGCTGGCGAATTGCAGCCCGAAGTGTTCCGAGTTTGAGATCCCGACTTCCCCAATCTGGTAATACGGTGACTTGCTGTGTGTCGGGATTAAACCACTTGCGATGAGAACCTCCACCTCGCCGAGGTAATTCTTGACAACCCAGTGCTTCTAATTTTCGAGCCGCCTCACGATATTTCATGGAGTTGTCACCACAGTTTCCAACCATAGAGCATGATTGGTGTCAGCAACTCGCATATTTATTGGTAAAGGTCGTCCCAAATCCTCATAAGCCTCGACTACAGCAGTCAAAGCATCTCTAACATTTGTTAAAGCCTCCTCAACTGTATCCCCTTCAGTAACTAATTCTGGTAGCAAAGGTGATGTGACGGTAAATCCGCCTTCAGGTTGGGGTGTCAGCAATAATGGAACTTTATATAGCATCAGGCACTTGTCCTTTTTTCTCTAAATTGTCATGCTTCCAACCAATCAAACAACAGCCGCTTCAGGAATCGCACCCTGCATTTTACTCATAGCATCAAGTAAACTCTGCAATTGTTTATCTGCTTTGAGAACTGCTAAACCCCTAACTGTTACTTTACCTGGAGAATAGACAAAGCGTGTTTTCAAACTGTCTGGTAAGTTCGCAGCGAGTAAGTTCCAAGCTGGTTCTTCCATTGGAGTTTCTAAAATAATGTGCTGTTTGTTTTCGGGTTTAATGCGACTAAATCCTAATTTCTTAGCTAGCTGTTTGAGTTCCATTACTAGCAATAACTGACTAGCTGGCGCGGGAATTGTACCGTAGCGATCGCTCCATTCGGCTTGAATCTGGTTTAATTCTTCTCTAGATTTCGCTGCTGCGACTGCACGGTAAGCACTCATCTTTTGATCTAAGTCGGGGATGTAATCAGCAGGAATGAAGGCTGTGAGGTTGAGGTCAATTTGCGTATCGTCAACTTTGGGTATTTCTTGACCGCGGATTTCGCGAATCGATTCTTCCAACATTTCCATATACAAATCAAAGCCGATCGCATCCATTTGACCGGATTGTTCTGCACCTAGCAAGTTCCCGACACCACGTATTTCCATGTCGCGCATTGCTAGTTGATACCCAGAACCCAGTTGTGTAAATTCCTGAATTGCCCGTAATCTCTGGCGTGCGGCTTCCGATAATGTCCGTTGCTGGGGGTAAAATAACCAGGCGTGAGCTTGAATCCCCGCACGTCCCACACGACCGCGTAATTGATACAATTGCGATAACCCGAAGCGGTGAGCATCTTCAATTAAGATGGTGTTGACTCTGGGAATATCTAAACCAGATTCAATAATTGTCGTACAAACCAAAATCTCTGCATCACCATTGTTAAAGGTAAGCATTGTTGATTCTAATTGTCCTTCATCCATTTGACCGTGAGCTACGGCAAACCTAGCTGAGGGAATGATTTCGCGCAATTTTGCGGTTGTTTCTTCAATGCCTTCTACCCGGGGAACTACGTAAAATACTTGTCCGCCTCTGTCTAGTTCTTGACGAATAGCTGTACGGATAGTTTCATAATTCATCTGGGCAAGATGAGTTTGAATTGGTCGCCGGGATGGGGGTGGTGTGGTAATTAAGCTCATTTCCCGAATCCCTGACAAAGACATATATAAGGTACGGGGGATAGGTGTAGCGGAGAGTGTCAGCACATCCACCTGAGTTTTCAGGCTTTTAATTTTCTCTTTTTGGTTAACGCCAAAGCGTTGTTCTTCATCCACAACCAACAGTCCTAAATCGCGGAAAGATACACCTTTGCCTAAAAGCTGGTGTGTTCCCACTACTACATCTAGTTCCCCCGTCGATAAGCGCTTTTGAATTTCTCGCCGTTCTTCCGCAGTCCGGAAGCGGTTGAGTAAGCCAACATTCACTGGGTAAGGGGCAAAGCGTTCTTTGAGGGTGTGGTAATGTTGCTGGGTGAGGATGGTTGTTGGTGCAAGTAAAGCCACCTGTTTACCAGCTGTGACAGCTTTGAAAATGGCGCGAATAGCAACTTCCGTTTTCCCGAAACCGACATCGCCACAAACCAAGCGATCCATTGGGCGATCGCTTTCCATGTCGCGTTTGACATCTTGTACTGCTTTTAGCTGGTCTGTAGTCGGTTGGTAGGGGAAAGAATCTTCCATTTCCTCTTGCCAAGGCATATCTTGTGGGTAACTAAAGCCTTCTTGCTGCGATCGCGCTGCATATAATTTCAGCAAGTCCACTGCCAATTTCTTGATGGCTTTGCGGACTTTATTTTTGGTATTTTCCCAAGCTTTACCCGTCATTTTGTGCAGTTCGGGTGCTTTATCGGCGGTAGTACGGAACCGCGATAAAGAACCAACTTGATCGGCTGCAACTCTCAGCAAACCGTCAGCATACTGCACCACAATATAATCACGGGTTTCATCGTTAATTGTCAGACTTTCGAGTTTGACAAATTTACCAATCCCGTGACTGCGGTGAACTACATAATCTCCCTGACGTAGCTTATTGGGGTCAACTTGCTTTGATGCAGCTTGGCGGCGCTTGCGAATATAGCTAGGTGTAGCTAAGGAATGTTGTCCGTAAAATTCCCTGTCTGTAACTATTACCAAGCGGAAAGTTGGGAGAATAAAACCTTCGAGTTCCGCCAATCCAGAATATTTAAGTGCTACAGGTATATGGTTAATTTGCAGCTTCTCAATTGCGAGGTAATCACGGGGATTCGGGATAAACTGCGCCGGACAATCATGCTCTTGCAACAGCGAAACTGAACGAGAAGGTTGAGCCGAAATTAGCCAAGTCGAAAAATTGCGATCGCGTTCTTGGCGTAATGTGTCAGCCAGTTTAGCAAATTGATGTGGTGTAACGGGAACAGGTCTACTGGCGAGATTAATTCCGGTATTTTCTTCTGCCAGTTCCGATAAATATACTCGTTTAAACTTCTCTGCTGTTGCTAAACAGTCATCAAAAGACCGATGGATTTTCGGCAATTGTAAAGAACCTAGACCAATTTCCCCAGTTCCCAGCGACCATTGTTCCTCAGCATTTTCTACCCAGCGATCGCTATGAGCATGACATTGTTCTGGCTCATCAATGGCAACTAGGGTATTTTCGCTTAAATAATCTAATAAAGATGCTGGTTGCTCAAAAGCTAACCCTAAAAAGCGACGGCTTCCTTCTAAGAGTGCTGAGTCCTCAGTGTTGAGTCCTGAGTCTGAAGTTAATTCAGCAGTTATGGCTGCGAAATCAGCATGATTCTTTAGTTCATCTGTAACAATGGGCGCAAAACTTGTAGGAGTGAGAACAATGTGGTCAATTTTGTCAAGGGCAGATCGTTGAGTTGAGGGATCGAATTCCCGGATTTGTTCGATTTCGTCTCCGAACCATTCCAGCCGCACTGGTAACTCTGATGCTACCGGAAAGATATCAACAATATCACCGCGCCGACTCCATTGCCCTTCTGTTTCTACCAAGGGTACTCGTTCATAACCTAAAGTAGCGAGTTTGGTACTAAAGGTATTTAAGCCAAATTCCATCCCCTTTTTTAAAGTCAAGCAATAAGGGATAAAAGCCTCTGGTGGTGGTAAATGAGGTTGTAGCGCCCCCGTTGTCGCCACAATCGCGATTGTTGACCGTTGACTGGTGACTGTTGACTGTTGACTGGTGACTGTTGACTGTTGACTGTTGACTGTTGACTGTTGACCGTTGACTGTTGACTGTTGACTGTTGACTGTTGACCGTTGACTGTTGACCGTTGACTGTTGACTTTTGGCTGCTTCTTGACTCTTGACCAAATCAGCCAACACCTGCATTTGTCCCCAAGTCATTTCCGTTTCGGGGTCAAAAGGCTCATAGGGTGAAGCTTCGGAGGTGGGATAAAAATAGATATTTTTCCATCCCATCGCTTCTAATTGTGCATAAGCGCGTCCAGCTTCCTCCAAAGTGGCACAGACCACAAATAAATTCTTTTCAGAATTTTGCGCCAATGCTGAAGCCACTAAACCCTTAGGAAGGCGGGGAATACCATTTAACCGCAAATCCTGTTGACGATTGAGTTTAGAAACTAGCTCGGTGGTTAGTGGCGATCGCACTAAAGCACGCACAATAGAAGAAAATGCCATAACTTTTACTATAAATTTGGAGTCGTCGAGTGGCAGCTTATGTCAACCATTTTAAATACTGTTAACAGCCGTCTGGGGACTGGGGATTGGGGAACTCGGGGCCCCCTCTGGGGATAAGGGGTAATGGGGACTGGGGACTTGGGGATTGGGGAACTCGGGGCCCCCTCTGGGGATAAGGGGTAATGGGGATTGGGGAATGAGGGGGATGAGGGAGCAGGGGGGACAAGGAGACAAGGAGCAATTACTATTACTCATTACTCATTACTCATTACCCATTACTCATTACCCATTACCCATTACTCATTACCCATTACCCATTACCCCATGCCCAATGCCCCATGCCCCATTCTCTTTATGTACAATTAAAGCGTTTATCGATGCACCTTTAATACTAGATACTAAGAGTTAAGCTAAGTTCGCTCTTGATAGCGGCAATTATAAGAATGTCCTCCATGACTTTTGAAATTTTAATCATTTTGGTATTAATTATTGCCAATGGGGTGTTTTCTATGTCCGAGATGGCCATCGTCTCGGCACGTAAGGTAAGGTTACAGCAGTTGGCTAATCAAGGAGACGCAAAAGCACGAGCAGCATTGAAACTCGCTGAGTCTCCCAATCAATTTTTTTCTACCATTCAAATTGGGATTACCCTAATTGGAATTCTGACTGGTGCGTTTGGTGGCGCGACTATTGCGGAAAAATTAGCAGTTTATGTGAAGTTAATCCCGTTTTTAGCAGCTTACAGTCAGCCAGTTTCATTTGGGCTAGTAGTTTTAATTATCACTTATTTGTCGCTGATTGTGGGCGAATTAGTGCCGAAGCGCTTGGCATTAAACAATCCAGAAGCCATTGCTGCATTTGTAGCCATACCAATGCGGGCTTTAGCTGCGATCGCATCTCCAGCAGTTTACCTGTTAAGTGCTTCTACGGAAATGGTGTTGAGAGTGTTAGGAATTAGACCATCTACTGAGCCGCAAGTCACGGAAGAAGAAATTAAAATCTTAATTGAGCAAGGTACCGAGGCTGGTACTTTTGAAGAAGCTGAACAGGATATGGTAGAGCGAGTATTTCGCTTAGGCGATAGGCCTGTCAGCGCTTTTATGACTCCTCGCCCTGATATTGTCTGGCTGGATTTGGAAGACAGTGCAGAAGAAAACCGCGAGAAAATGGTGGATAGTGCCTATTCTCGGTATCCAGTTTGTCAAGAAGGATTAGATAACGTCCTGGGTGTCATCCCGGTGACAGACTTATTAGCTAGGAGTTTTAAGGGTGAACCCCTCGATTTAACTGTGGGATTACGACAGCCTGTATTTGTGCCAGAAAGTACCCGTGGTTTAAGAGTTTTGGAATTATTTAAACAAACTGTGACTCACATGGCGCTGGTCGTGGATGAATATGGTGTAATTCAAGGACTAGTAACCCTCAATGACATCATGAGCGAAATTGTGGGTGATGTGCCAGCCGATCCCAGTCAGGATCAACCCCAAGCGGTACAAAGAGAAGATGGTTCCTGGCTGTTAGATGGAATGTTACCTGTAGAAGAATTTTTAGAAATATTTGATATGGAGGAATGGCAACCAGATGAGCGAGGTAGCTATCAAACTTTGGGTGGCTTTGTGATTACTCATCTAGGCCGAATACCCGCCGCCGCAGATCATTTTGAATGGCAGGGGATGCGTTTTGAAGTCATGGATATGGATGGCAACAGAGTTGATAAAGTACTAGTGATTCCCAGAAATCATAAATCAACAGAGTCTACAGAATCTTAGCTAAGAGCCAAAAAAGTCAAGCATAAATAAAGCAACTCATGTATGAGGGCGTATATATTGCGCCCTTAAATTACTTGAATATTGTTGCTAATAATAAATAGTTCAGCTAAAAAAATTAATCGATAAGCTGTTCCATATTTAACTTGCATATATTGGGCGGGCAAGATGCCCCACCCCACAATAAATATACAATTGAAGATTATGCAAACTAGATGTGGTTTGGCTTAACAAAACCAAAAAACTAGTTACTCAACAAAGAAAACAGAGCAATAATTTTGGAGGGGGTTTGGGGGACGCAACCGTCACCCAATCGGGGGTTTGGGGGAGAATCCCCCAATTCTGTTGGCTTTTTTAATAAGGATAAATCAATCGCTAATGAGCTTATACCACTTCAAATAATGTTTGCTACACATCACATCAATATATTCTAGAGAGCAAGGCATTTCCTTGCTCCTAAAGTATGTCGCATTCTTTTTTCAAATTGGTATTAACTAAACCTCATTAGCTTGTAATAATTTTTCTGACTTACCAGTAATACATCAAATGACAGAAATTATACCTTAATAAATTAGAGTTTTCTTTAAATAAAATTGCAATATTTTTCCACCCAAAATCACCACAAAATTATCTAAACTTTATTTTATATTGCACAAGTTTGGATACGATCGTACAACTCATACCAACAACCCCATTTATTCAGATTTTTTAAATCTTTACTGATAAATAAGTTCGTGAAATCAAAGGGAAGATGCCCTAAAGGAGCCTCAAGACTATAATTTATTTGCTCGTCTTTGAGCCACTTACCATTTACAATCCAAGCGACATGCTCGGTAAAATCTTTGCATTTTAAATTTAGCTCTTCAGATGTTTGGCTTGCTCTTTGCCAAATACAAGTTTGAATACTAAATCCAAAATGTAAATTACTATAATTCAACCAGAGCTTATCAATGATCCGCAAATCTTCACAAGGAAAATTTGCAATAGATTCGTCAGAAAACAATATCTGATTCATCATTGGTAACTCTAAATTCAAGTTGTTTATTTGTTGACTTGCGATAGTGAAAATAATTTTTGTGGTTTCTATATCTGCTGCTTGCCAGTTTTTTTCTGATAGAAGAAGCTGCAAATTAGAGTAATCTATACTAAATTTATTGTTAAAAATTTGAACATCGTCTTGACCAATTCTAAAATATTCTGGTTTAATTATAGTTTTTTCAACTCCGATATTAATTTCACTAAATTTTGCAGATTTTTCATGAATTAAATAGTTCAAAGTCTCTTGATGGGCTTGCTTTTGCTGTAGATAAAAATCGTGCAGGATATCAGTATATGGTTTGAGCAAATCTGATGAGCATTGCCCAATTGCCAACTCTGGCTCTAAATCAAATAGTTGTGGTTCGTATAAATGATTGAGATGTAAGTAATACCAATCTGTGAGCAATGCTGCTAGCAGTTGGTGAAGCGTCACTATAATTTGCCTAATAGTGCGAATAGCCCGCGTCTCATTATAATCAGCTGCTTGTAAAGCTTCATAGGCTTCTTCCCAGTTCCAAGTAGGTAGATTAATTTTAATTATTTTGCTATTATTGGGATGCCAAAAATTTACATGAAAATAAACTTCATAATCAGTAATTTTGCTGTGCATTACGACTGTAGGAATAGGCGGCAAAATTTGTTGTAATTGAAGGATATCTGTATCACTAATGGCACGCATAAAATAGTCGCCATAGAATTCTACAGGGCATAGGTCACTGTTGAGAGGATAATCTCTATGGAGAAAAGTTTTTAATTTTTCTGGAAGTTCAATTGGTAAATCATGTTGCAAAGAAGATGGACAATGAGGACTAATATGTGGTGGTGCCACTAATACTAGTAACCGATGTTTTTTTTGCCCATTACTTAAAATATTGTAAGTTTCTTCCCGACTAAAAATATTTGATAAATTTCTTTGTTCAAAGAAGTTGCGAATATCTGGTAATTGACGCTGAACTTGATTAGTTTGCCATTCACCTAATAATTCAAGAAGTTGTTTACTACACTCCACACGCAACTGTTTTGGTAACTCATTAAGGTGATTGTCGCTAATTACTTGAGATTGTATGATTGCTTCTATGTAGCGATTGTCATCCTTAAGTAAAGATCCCAAGAAAGCTGAAGTACTATAACTAGTAGCGATTTCATCGATTGTTCTGCTAATGCTATTAGCAGTATTTTCAAGCAAATTTGAGATAATTGTGTCAACTATAAGAGGTAAAGGTACCATTTTTGCATATTTCTCCACAAAGGAGTAGATTCGATTGTGTGCCAGAATTCACTCTGTTGTAGCCTGTGACGGGGAAATGTGTCACTAAACTCAGGTCTGTAAGATTATTAGCTAATTTGGTTAAAAATATTTCTTATTAGTAAATCTTCCGCCTTGAGAGTCGCGGCTAGTTTTGCAGCATCTATAATTAATCTTGCCCTATGAGCGTTCGTTACCATGTCGGAAGAAGATATCCGTGCCACGAGGCTGGAAAAAATAGACCAGCTAAAACAACTGGGAATGAATCCCTATGCCTATCGATGGGAGTCTACCCACCACGCAGCACAACTACAAGAAAAATTTGCTGATTTACCTAGTGGTGAAGAAGTTGATTTAGAAGTTGCCATTGCTGGGCGCATTCTGGCGCGTCGTGTCTTTGGTAAACTGGCTTTCTTCACCTTGCAAGATGAAACAGGCACGATTCAGCTTTATTTAGAGAAAAATCGCATTCAAGAAAGCATGGCTGATATTGATGCTGATGCTTTCAATCACCTCAAGCAACTCTCAGACGCAGGCGACATCCTGGGAGTCAAAGGCACTATAAAACGGACTGAAAAGGGCGAGTTATCTGTCTACGTCAAACAATACAGTATTCTAACCAAATCCTTATTACCTCTACCCGACAAGTGGCACGGGTTGACTGATGTGGCTAAACGCTACCGTCAGCGTTATGTTGACTTGATTGTTAACCCTGAAGTGCGACAAACTTTCCGCCGCCGCGCCCAAATTACTGCGGGTATTCGTCGCTATTTAGAACAGCGCGATTTTCTGGAAATTGAAACGCCAGTGCTGCAAAGTGAGGCTGGGGGTGCGGATGCACGTCCGTTTATCACCTATCACAACACCTTAGATATGGAGTTGTATCTGCGGATTGCCACAGAACTGCATTTGAAAAGGTTGATTGTTGGTGGTTTTGAAAAGGTATTTGAGTTAGGGCGAATTTTCCGCAACGAAGGAATTTCGACTCGACATAACCCGGAATTTACCACAATTGAAATTTACCAAGCCTACGCTGACTACAATGACATGATGGCGCTAACAGAGGGAATTATCACCACTGTTGCCCAAGAAGTACTCGGCACACTGCAGATTACCTACCAAGGAGTAGCTGTTGATTTGACACCACCTTGGCGGCGGGTAACAATGCATGACTTAGTCAAAGAATACACAGGCTTGGATTTTAATGCCTTCCAAACAGTAGAAGAGGCAAAAACAGCCAGTAAAAATGCTGGGATTCCTGGTGTAGATGAAGCTCAATCTATTGGTAAGTTACTGAATTTAGCCTTTGAAGAAAAAGTAGAAGCCAACTTAATTCAGCCAACTTTTGTTATTGACTATCCCGTAGAAATTTCGCCCTTAGCGAAGCCGCACCGTTCTAAGTCTGGTTTGGTAGAAAGGTTTGAGTTATTCATTGTAGGGCGGGAGACTGGTAACAGTTTCTCAGAACTTACCGACCCCATCGACCAAAGAGAACGTCTCGAAGCCCAAGCTGCACGCAAAGCTGCTGGCGACTTAGAAGCCCAAGGCGTTGACGAGGACTTTTTAACAGCTTTGGAATATGGTATGCCACCTACAGGGGGATTGGGAATTGGGATTGATAGGTTGGTGATGCTATTAACTGATTCTGCCAGTATTCGGGATGCGATCGCCTTCCCCCTACTCAAACCCGAAAAATCTGACTCATCCCCAGAAGCAACTACCTAATCAACACTCGCAATTGCATAAAAACAGTAAGGTGCGTTATGGCTTTGCCTAACGCACTATGTTTTATCATTCAATATTTGATTATCTTACTTGCACTCACTAATCCTCTATGATATTCCTTATAAAGAATAATGAGCTTGACATTCCTTATAAGGAATAATATATTGTGAGGTAGGAAGTGACCTGGACTTGGGAAGTTTATCAAGATGGCAATGGAGAAATCCCCAAAGATTTACTTGCTTTTTTCATCAGGATGATTCCAGCAGAGGAGGAACCAGAAAATCCACCAAAGCCATTACTCAGTGCTTCCGAAACCAGACGCTTGCAGGTTAATCTGGGCTACCTGTGCAACAAAGGACTAGCATCACTCACCAGCGGCATTTTTGAAAAGCTGGAAGATGATCTGTATGAGTTACGGATGACCAAGAGTGAACATAATCCACGGTTTATCTTAACGGCTGTGACTCCTCAGCGATTTGTGGTGCTACATGCCTTTATGAAAAAATACAACGACGCTATCAAAGAAAGAGACAAAGCGCCTGCAAGAGAGAGATTGCGGCAATTGCAGCAGAGGAATCATGAAAAAGCCTAATTTTCAAGCTTGGTTACAACAGCCAATCAGCGAAGACTCAGAGGTGATTTTGGCGGGGAAGCTAGAATATTTACGCCTCTATCTTACCGATGCCATGCGGGAAATACGTAATAAAGCAGGATTAACTCAGGCACAGCTAGCCGAACAACTGGGAGTACAGCAAGCGGCGGTGTCAAAGCTAGAATCGGCGCTAAAAGACCATGAATTGGAATCTGTGTTGCACTATTTACATACCTTGGGTGCAGATTTGCTAGTAGCAGTCAAGCAAGGAGATGACTTATATCAAGCTAGCGATAATGATGGTGTATTGCTAGTAGATGTACCAGAGATAGTGGCACAAAAGGCATTAGCTGCAAACATGAGTGTGCGGGAATATGTTCGTGCAGCAATTGAGAAGTTTTCTAGTGAGGATAATAGACTGAGAACAGCTTTAGTAAAACTGCTGGAAAGTGATGATTTAGTAGCAGTGAAAGTAAGAGAGCGGTTGAGTACAAAGACAACACAGGAAATTGCTCTAGAGTTAGAAAAATGTCTGAATTTATCTGAAGAAGACCGAATTTTTGCTATTAAAAATGTATTAGCTGGTAGTGTGGCGGTTGGAGAAAGTAATCGCGGAAGCAATAATGAGATTGATGAAATTGAGTTGTTAGATTTAGCAGAAGAACTAGTAGAGAAGTTAGTAGATTTCATTGATAAACATAACTAAACATGAGCTTTAATAATATAGTGAAAGGTTTTGGTGTTAAAAAACCAAAAAAGAACCAAAATCAATATACAATTTATATTAATTTTTTACAAAAATTATTAAAGGTAATTTCATCTAATCCAAATAAACCTAAAGTTGCTTATCGGTTGCTTGAAGCTAACCAAGATAAGTTGAATCAGGAATTTCCTCCAGTTTTCAGGCGCTGGTTAACAACTAAATTATCTACAAATTCTCAACAAGCTTATGCTACAGCAGATGCTACTTTAAAATTAATGCTCCTGTTGAATAAGTTTGAGCAGGGAAATAGAGTTGTTTGTCAGGAGATTTGCATTGCTGGTTATGAAGTTGTACTAACGTTAGTTACTCGTTCTCACTTTCCCGAAATATGGGCGATGATTCAACACAATCTTGGGGAATTATACCTGGAATGTTGGAGAGGAGAACGAGCAGAGAATATTGAAAAAGCTATCCGCTGTTTTTATCAAGAATTAGAAATACACACACCAAAGCGCTATCCTCAACAATGGCTAGGCGCAAAGAATGACCTTGGACTTGCCTATAGCGATCGCATTAAAGGTGAACGTTCTGAGAATATTAAGCAAGCAATTCAGCATCTGACAGAGGCCATCCAAGCATTTCCACCAGAACGGTTTACTGAACTATGGTTCAAGCTTAAGTCTAATCTTGCTAGCATTTCCGTTGAAAACACGGAAGATGATATAGAAGATATTCAACAGGAACTCAGTCAGTTAACACGGAACTTATTTACAAAAGAGGAAAACCCAAAAGAATGGGCAAATATCCAACTAAATATTGGTGATTATTATGATGTCAATCATACAGGAGATAGAGCTAAAAATTTAGAAAAAGCTATCCACTCTTATACACAAGCATTACAAGTATTTAGCCCAGAAACATATCCCGAAGAGTGGGGCAAAGTTCAACAACATTTGGGTAATTCCTATCTGCGTCGTATCCGAGGAGATGAAGCCGAAAATATTGAATCGGCTATCGATTGTTTTACGCAAGCTCTACAAGTAAGGACGCAACAACATTTACCCGAAGCATGGGCTAAAACCAAAAGCTATTTAGGTATTGCTTTTCGCAGACGTATTGATGGAGATAAATCGGAAAATTTAGAACTGTCTCTTCAACATTGCCAAGATGCTTTACAAGTGGATATCCGCGCTCGCGATCCACACCTATGGGCAGAAATTCAATTACATCTTGCTACAGTTTACGTCGATAGAATGCGCGGTTCTAAAACTGAGAATATTAAACAGGCTATTTTCTATTTTCAGCAAGCACTGCAAGAATATACTCCAGAGCGCAATCCAGAATTTTGTGGTTTAACTCACATGGAACTAGGGATTGCTTATGGTGGAATTCAGGATTTTGAAAAAGCTATATATCACTTCCAAGAAGCATTACAAGTATGTACTCGCGATCGCTTTCCTGAAAGATGGGCTGATATTCAACATAATCTCGGTGGTGCTTATGCAAATCGCATCCAAGGAAATCATCAAGAAAATATTGCTTTAGCTATCCACTGTTGGCAGCAAGAGTTAGAAATATATACACCTAATAGGTTTCCTCGGCTATCCTATGACGCAGGAAGATCTCTTGCCTTCATAAGTCTTATGGAAGATAAGTGGGAAACAGCCATTCAAGGCTACGCCACAGCTATAGAAGCGATCGAAACCTATCGTACCTGGGATAATTCTGAAACTCGCCGCCAAGAAATTCTAGAAGAAGCTATTGATGTTTATCAAGAGATGGTAGAAATCTGCATTAAAGCAGGACAAATAGAAAAAGCCTTTGAATATGCCGAGCGATCGCGCTCTAAACGCCTGGTAGACTTAATGGCAAGTAACGACCTCTACCAAAGCGGCGAAATTCCCCCAGCAGTCAAGGAATTATTGCAGCAGTATGAACAACTGCAACAGCAAATTGATCAAGAACGTGATCGCCCAAAAGCCAACGATAATGGTAGTCAAACACGCGCTGTATTCCAAGCTTACAACGAAGCGATCGCATCCTTGGAAGCAGAAAAACAGCAAGTTTGGGAACAAATCAGACGCTTAGATCCTGTGTTAGCTGGCGAAATTCAAGTTAGCGCCCCTAATTTTTCCGCAATCCAAAAGCTGATTGACCAGCCTACTACCGCTATTCTCAGTTTTTATACTACCGATAACGACACCCATATCTTTGTCCTGCAGCAAAATCAAATTACCCTTCACACTTGCGCCGGACAAGGGATAGAAACGCTGCAAGACTGGATTGAGCAGAATTGGATATCAGCTTATACAAGTGATATCCAGACATGGAATAGCCAAATTAATCAGAGTCTGGGCGAACTAGCTCAACGTTTGCAACTGTCTGAATTAATTTCTCAACATTTAGAAGGTATCGAAGAACTAATTCTAGTACCTCACTTGTTGCTGCACCAAATTCCCTTTGCGGCTTTACCAATTGGAAATCATCAATATCTAGGAGATCAGTTTCTGATTCGCTATACTCCTAGCTGCCAAATCTTAGAGTTTTGTCAACAACGCGACAAGATAGAAAACTGCGAATTGTATGGCACTGTTGAAGATGCCACAGATGATTTACCCTGCGCCAGTTTTGAAGGTGAACAACTTGCCAAACTATACAACATTCCTCACTCTCAACGCCTGAGAGGTAGCATTCAAGCGACTAAAGCTAATTATCGTCAGCTAGCTCAACAAGTCCAAGTACTTCACTGCTGTCATCATGCTGAATCATGTCTTGACAATCCCCTGGCATCATATTTGAAATTGGGGGATGGCACTATTACTTTAGGGCAGTTAATGACACCAGGATGGCGTTTACCTAATCTCTCTGATGTTTTTCTTTCCTGCTGCGAGACGAATTTGGGTATTCCTGGGCTAACAGATGATATTCTCACCCTCTCCACTGGCTTTTTGTGTGCTGGTGCGAGAAGCGTTGTCAGTACTCTCTGGGCAGTAGATGATTTAGCCACAGCAGTATTTTCAGTATTTTACTACCAACATCGACAACAGGGTAAAAGTCGTCCGGAAGCTTTACGACAAGCCCAAATCTCCTTACGCAGTTTAAGGAAAGAGGATATTAAAGAAATTTCTCCAGAAGCACAAGCCAGGGAAAGGGAACTGATAAAAAGTAGAAAACAATACAGCCCTGGGACATTAGAACATCGCCAATGGGAGCGTGAATATAAGATGTATGCTCGATTTAACCGATTAATTCAAGCCATCGAAAGTTCTACGGAAGAGTATCCCTTTTCACATCCGCGTTACTGGTCTGCTTTCATCTGTCAGGGTTTAAGATAATGTGCGATCGCTTTCCCCCTCCTCAAACCCAAAAAATCGGACTAGAGGCTACAACTTAATCCCAACTAGCAATTACATGGCTAAAAACACCTGTAAAGACGTAAGCTTTTGCGTTTTTGCAGGTTATTAATTAAGAATGCTATAAAATAATTTTATAATTCTTGCCGCTCACTCCAGTTTTGAGGTTTATCATTATTTGCAAGCCAAAGATATTAAAAAACAATTAAGATTACTCATAGATGAAGCATCTTTAATAGATCCTGGTTTAGCGAAAAGGTTAGAAGAGATCAATCGTTGGGTAAAAGATGTTAAGCCTGGTTCCCTAACATCTAAGAAATTTGTACTTTTTTTTCTGCAACAGATAATTAAAGACGCACTGATTTGGCTTGATATTCAGTCCTCCGCATCACTAGAGGAGCGGCAACAATACTATGAACGGATGACACCAACGGAATACTATTGGTATAGTTATTTATTCCCCAAATGGTTGAATCAAGTAGATCCAAAATTCTCTATTTGGAAACAGAAATTGATGGCGGGAGAGTACCATCAAGCGGATATCAATGTTTTGAGATTGATTGCTAGTGATATCATCCATCGGGAAGGAACTTTTTGGCAGTGTTATATAGCAGACTTCTCAATGGCAACTGATATAATTGTTAGTAATCGAGAGAAGCAACCACTGTGTATTCAGATCACTAGTCTTTCGGATGAATTTTCTCAGGAAAAATCTGATAATTGGGAAAATACCTTGCTACTTTGGAGCATAGATAGAGGTTTGTTCTTAAGTTACAATCCCCACATTACGGATTTTGTCAATCAGGTAGTGAATATCTCACTATACAACAGCGATCGCTTGCCAACAGGTATTTACTTAAAATTCAATTTATAGTTGTAGACCATTTTCCTTCACTGTCTTCACCAAACTACATGATTATGGGGCACAAAATTCCAGTTGAACCTCAAGTAAGATTAGAAAATTTTTTGGCACATTTAGAAGCAGCTAGGCAATTACAAAGAGAATGGATGACTTATGGACTTGACTGTGTAAATTTATATTTTGATGATGTTGATGAAGATTGGTGGGAAAAATGGGTAGAAGAAGAGCCGCAGAGTTTTGAAGCTGCTGTAATAGCATTCCTGGAAAGTGATAACTGGGTAGCTGTTAGGGTACGCAAGCAACTGCAAGACAAACCCATCTGTGAAATTGCTAGCAAGCTGGACAAATATTTGAGTTTCCCACAAGAAGACCAGATTTTTGCTATTAAAAATTTTTTAGCAGGTAAGGTGGTTGTGGGAGACAGTTACCGCTACAGCACGATTGAAATTGATGAAATTGAACTTTTTAATTTAGCAGCAGAACTCTTAGAGAAGTTAGAAGAGATTCGCGGTAAAAATCTCTAGAGTTTTGAGTGCTGATGCTAGGTAGTAGGGTGTGTTGTCGCGCAGCGCAACGCACCGAGATATCAAAAATTCGCAAACCTTGCTACCCAGATACCCAACTTTTTCAAAAAGTCGGGTATCTAAATCTCGCTAAAGTTAATAACCCTGTTCTGTCACTCTCCGAAAACTTTTGCCATTTCTGGTAAGGATTCAGGTGGCAGAGTATTGACAAAGGGATCGCTTGAGGAGGAGTATCACAGATATGAACCAAAACCTGCCTCAAGATTTAAACCGGGAAAGCTTGAACCAGTTATCGAAACAAGAACTGGTAGAGATAATCATTGAGCAGAGCAAGGTAATAGGTGAATTACAGAAAACAGTATTAGAACTACAGCAAGAAATAGAACGTTTAAAAGTCAGCAGAGATTTAGACAGCAAAACCTCATCTAAGCCGCCATCAGGGGACATCCTCAAAAAGAGTGAAAACAAAAAAGCAGCACCGCAAGAAGAATCAAATCATCCCAAAAGAAAGCCAGGTGGGCAACCAGGGCATCAAGGTAAGACCCGTAAGGGTTTTGGTAGAGTAGATCGTTGTGAAATCTTACGTCCAAGTGATTGTGTCTGTTGTGGTCAAAAAGCGTTTGCGGCTGTGGCAGTAAAAGTAGAAAAACAGTCTGTAGCGCAACTAGTGGAGCGTCCCATTGAAATAGTTGAGTATCAACGCCATACGTGCCAGTGTGAGTACTGTGGCAATATACAAACAGCCTCCTGGTCACAAGATATCATCCCAGGACAGGATTTAGGGATTTCTTTACAGGCATTTTTAGGATGGGCAAATAATTATGCACATATGCCCTATGAAAAACAGCAAGAAATGTTGTGGGAGTTAGGTCAAATTGAAATTGGGCTGGGAACTTTAGTCACCACAAATGAACGAATTCAAACAGCGATTCAACCAAGCATTACTGAGTTAAGTAATTGGGTAAAACAGACACAACCTAACATTCATGTGGATGAAACACCTTGGTCTGTCAAGGGAGTTAAAGAATGGTTGTGGGTAGTTGCCAATTCTGAGTTTTGCCTGTTTACTGCTGCTGACACTCGTTCCAGAGCAGAACTAGAAGCCATTTTAGGGGCTAAATATACAGGGGTAATCAGCAGCGATGATTTTAGTGTTTACAATGGCTATGCGGTGCCTGAGCAGCAGAAATGTTTGGCTCATCTACGCCGTCACTTCAAAAAACTAATTCAACTTCCAGGTCTTCACAACCAAGCTATTGGTGAAGCATTTGTGGATTTAATTGATGAAGCTTTTGGAAATTATGCCCAATGGTTTGAGACTCTTGACTGCGCCAGTTATAACGATTGGGTCAATCAATTCAAATCTAAATTGCAACAAACACTTGATGACTGGATTAACTTAGCCGGAGCTACAGCAGGAAACCTTTTACGTTCCTTGCGCGATAAAGCCTCCCAATGGTGGTATTTCCTTGACAACCCTGAAGTTCCTCCTGATAACAATCAAGCCGAGCGATCGCTGCGTTTGGCTGTGACAAAACGTAAAGTTAGTGGTGGTTCCCGTTCGATGGAGCGGTTTCAACATACTGCCAATTTGTTGACGGTGGTTCAAACCTGTCGTCGTCAAAGTCTGTCTGTTATTGATTTTTTTGTACAAGCACTAATTGCTGACTCTATTAATTCTCAGTCTCGCCCTTCTCTAGTTCCTCAATTTTAGACCTGAATCCTTACCATTTCTGAATTCTAGAGCTTTTGTATAACAAGCGTTTGCGCGATTATTTTCTAATAACAAATACAAGACCAACTTTTTTCTAATAGTATAGCTTGTATTGATTGCCTCATCGGGCTTCTAGCGATCGCCCTCCCGGAGAGTGACAAAAGCGGGATAAGTAACCACGCAAAATTAATTACAGTTATTGCGAGCGCAGCGAAGCAATCTCAACCCTTGCGATTGCTTCATTCCGCTCCGCTCCATTCGCAATGACATTGTGTAATTAATTTTGTTTAACTACTTAATTGTTCTTCACGATTTCGGGTTGCTGAAGACGCGATAAATCGCGTCTCTACAGGATTTAACGTCAATTGAATTGTATTATCCGAACCGTATTTTCCTATAAATAGGGTTTGCAAAATTTGTCAGGTTACGCGGTAGGAATTTAATTATTTTGTTGTTGCGAAATAAACTAATTCTAAAAAATTTTGCACCTAAAAATATGTAGGGGCGCAAAGCTTTGCGCCCCTAACTCATGGTTACCTGATGACTACACCCCTAATTAATAACTAATTCGCAACCTCAGCCATTTCAATAATGCGTTCTTCATAATCCTTAACTAAAAAGTTAAGGGGTTTTTGGTTGCGAATCTTGAATTTCAAACCGCGTGTTTCTACTCGCATTAAAATCATTTCTAGGCAATCGCGGTCGAAGCAAACATGGCGTTGCTGGTTTTTTGTGCCTAAACTAGCGCCAGTAATCACGTGCAACTGGGTATTTTTCTTTAACTGATACCACAAGCCTTCACTGGCATTATTCATCATTTTGTTGGAGAAACTAGGCCCTGTAGACATATAAAGCGGGTCTATGCCTGTTGCTCCTATAGTTTGTTCGTAATTGTAATAGTAGTGCAAAGGCACTTCAGCGGCTGGTAAATCTAGCAGCCCTTCATACAACTGTCGAGCAATTTCCAAATCTGACACCATGACGGTGTGTACTTTGGGCGCACTGGTGAGGAACATCCACATTGCTCCAGCGTAAGCTGCCAGGAGCAATACCATAATGCCTTGGGTGGAGAGTAGGCTATCCAGGGGCAGGGAAGGCAGAAACGAGCCTAAAGTTAAAGGACTAAGTAGGAACGATATCACACTAGAGGCTATAACCATGAACAAGTCAAATATTGTATAAGGGAATGGCTTTTATTATTGTCGATAAAGACTAAAATTAAGTCCTTGTTTATAGTGTATCAATACTCCAGTGGTGTGAGTCTGAACCAAAATTAGACAAACATGAAGTTATTGTGCGCTCAATGGGAAACTGACAATCCCAAACTTATATTAACAACTATCAAACCTACGGCTCGTGCAAATCCCTCACTTTCCCGAAGCTAATCACCCCCTGGTTAAGTCGCTGTTCCATCAAAGTGACCAAGAACTAGTAAATCTGTTTCAACGCTCTCCCGAAAGCGGAAAGTACTTTACAGCGATTTTTTGCCGCTATAGCCCGATAGTTTACACCTTAATTCGGCATTCAGCGCGATCGCCTGTGCAAGCAGATTATTTGTTCGCCCTCACTTGGCGACATATTTACTACGAACTCGGTGGGCTAGATTTAAATAGCCCAACACCCAACCAAGAACCCTTAACTCTACAAAATTGGCTGATTAACATCACCGCCTACTGCATTAATGAGATTGAATTACCACCCACAGAAGCAATTCATTATTCTCTCAAAGCTACTTCCCCTGCTTTATGGTGCTATGTTGAGCAAGCATTGGATCAACTACCCCCAGTTTTGCGCTTTGTAGTCTTAATGGCCCAGACTTTCCGTTGGAGTGAAACGCGAATTGCTGCTTATCTCCAAGCTGAGGGCGAGAATTTTACCCCAAACGAAGTAGCCAATTTTCTCCAGGAAGGATATCGTATGTTAGAGGACAAATTACCTGGAGATATTCGTGCGATTTATTTAGGCGAAGATGCAGCCTAATCTTAGTCTAAGTGTAAACACGTAATTTTAAAATAATCGGAGGTAGTTTTAGCCTTGCTTATAAAACCTTCTACTTAAAAGCGACATTTCTCGGGTAAGTTTTATGAAACAACGGTATTTCTTACCAGAGGCTAGCATTCTCAATTTAAATCCCCGCCTGAAATCAGGATTAAGAAGTTGGGATTGTGCTATCCTCGCCTCGCGCCAGGGTGGTAAATCCCAATTTTTGACTGCTTGCTTGTTAATTTTGGCTGTGGCTTTTAGTCCCTTAGCAGCCAGTGCGGTTGATATTACTCAACAACTGCACCGTCCGTTAAATCGTTCGACGTTACGAGACTCAAGAGACCAAGCAGATAGCTTATTAAATATCGGTGAACAACAATACAAGTTAGGTTATGCCGATAAAACTCTTGATTCTTGCTTGCAAGCACTAGAAATTTATCACTCCTTGGGTGACTACAAAGCCCAAGGTATGACTTATGATTTGCTAGCAAAAGCGTACATCCAGCTAGACCGTTTGCAAGAAGGGGAAGATGCATTACGCCGGAGGTTAGCGATCGCTCGCGATACTAAAGATTTTCAGTCTCAGATTTTTGCACTGAATAATATTAGTACAGTTCTGCTACAAAAAGGAGAATTCATCCCAGCAGGTAAAACAGTACAAGAAGCACTGGAAATCGCCCAAAATGTCCAAAATATTGCCGGAGAAGGCTTGTCTTTGAGTAATTGGGGACTAGTAAATGCCAGAGTCGGCAATTACAGCAAGGCAATAAAATTGTATGAAACTGCTTTGTCTTTCCGTCGCCAAAGTGGTGATGTGATTGGTGAGACAAATACCCTCAACAATTTGGGTGATGCTTACTTCGCAATGGGTAATTATGACGATACTATTGGCACTTATGGCGCTGCTTTGAGGATAGCGAAAACTACAGGCGATCGCACTAATTATGTAAGAGCTATTGACGGTTTAGTCACAGCTCATAGTTCTGTAGGACGCAATGAGCGTGCTTTCGACTTATTAGAGCAACGCCTAGCAATGGCTAGAGACTCACAAAATCTAAAGGAAGAATTTGGAGTTTTTATGACCTACGCCAAGATATACGAAAAACTCAATAATTATCTCACTGCTCGGAACTTTTACGAAAGAGCGCTCGTATTAGCGCGAACGTTGGAAGACAGCAAGCAGGAGGTATTTTTGGTTGATAAGCTGACTAAATTACCTAAACACTAAGACAATTTTAGATTTTAGATTTTGGATTCAACCGCTTCTACTTTGAAAACCCTAGTTATTTTCAGAATCGGCTTTAATTTCCAAATACGAAACTATTGCCTATTACCTTTTAGTTTTTGAAAGCAATCACTTAATAATAGTAGGGTTGGACATCACCAGCCCTACTATTATTTTTACAAATGACAAATGACAAATAACAAATGACAAATGCCTAATTCAAAAATACTGAGCCATTAGATTGAATTCGCATAGCTTTTGCATCTTGAGCTACGTCTGTGGTTTCATTCAATCTGACTTCTAATAATCCAGTTTCGGAGGGTTGTGCATTCACTGACAATAATCCGCCATCTTCGCGTTGGAATGTCACAGTGATAGGCGCACGTAAATTCTGTAGTACTATATCAGATTTTCCACTAAGCGATCGCTCGTTAGTATCGCCAATAATTTGATAAGTTACATTCGCACCAGTATCATTCACTAGCCTGACATTGACATTACCATTTGTGAGCGCCACTGTCGCAATAGGTCTTATTCCTTGTTGTCTGATTGAGGGTTCAGTTAAAGAATTTGTTTGTGAAGGAACCTGTTGTGGTGTGGAATATGGAGTTGAACTTCCAGTTGGCGCAGGTTGCTGGGTGCGATTGTAAGGCGCTTGCTGAAAAACACTGGGATTAGGGTTAAGCTGTGAGTTAGTCACACTTCCTGGTGTATCCCCACCTACACCCATATTTGTTTGTTCTGGTGATGGGTTAGTGGAATTATAAGGAACTGTTCCTTGGGATTGCACTTGTTGGGTTAAAGCATTAGGGGGACATCCTTGAGGAACCAAAACTCGACTGTTATGTGGTTCTTCATAGAAAATTCTGGGACAAGGATTGACTTTACCAACAGAACTAGGCTGTGGTGTTACTGGTATTGGCGTTTGTGCAAGTGCTGGTACACTCATCAGTAAACCGCCGCAGAGAGCAGCCAAAAATTCAGCCGACTTGCGAAACTTTTGCGAATTGCTATTCATTGTATACTCCTAGAAAATCTTACCTGAAATTATTGATGAATTTGATAAATCAGCAAATTACATTAGGTAACAAATTTGCACTTATTACACTCAAATCTTGAAATTATTTGCTTGTTATAATTTTGATTTCAGTGATTTTAATTTAACAAATTAGCCAGCTTTTTATATCTAACCAAAGGTCTGAAAATGAATTAAATTGTAATTCTTCTTTATTTCCCAAGAATGAGAAATTAATAATTGTCTGATTTTTTATAAGTTATACCAGTTATAACATTTTGAAAACAAAACCCCACAGATGGGCAGGTAGGGGCACGGCACCATTAAGATAATTTGATATACCACAAGATTGTGGATGCCGTGCCCCTACAAATAATTTATTTGTCTACTTGCATAATAAATTATGAGTAAATTAGCCAACCTATTGAAAATGAGTTAGTAAAAATAAACTCTCGAGAAATATTAATTAAATCAAATTTTATGCAGCCAGATTTAGCAGTTTATTAAATGGATGTCATCAGAATTGAGAGTATAAAAATCTCAATACAGCAATTTTTACTATCTAAGTTAGTAGGGAAAGCAATTCTGTTTCATCTGTCATAAGAAACAAATGCAAATTCCAGCATTAAGACTCGAGAGTTACAGGTAAAGTAACGATAAAAGTAGTACCTTTACCTAGACGGCTTTCGACTTGAATTTGGCCTTGGTGATGTTCGACAATAGCTTGAGCGATCGCTAACCCTAATCCTGAACCAGTAGAAATATCTGTAGCTGTATTGCCATTACTATGGGTACGCGCCGGATCTACCCGATAAAAGCGGTCAAATAACTTTGGTAGTGCATCCCCAGGAATACCAACCCCAGTATCACTGACTTTAACTTGTAATTGAGCGCTACTGTAGCGCAAGCCAGCAACTCGATTCATTCCTTCTAACCGCGCTAATTCTACATTTACCCGTCCACTAGATGGGGTGTATTGCACAGCGTTCCCAATCAAATTAGTGAACAGTCGCACCAATTGATCCCAATTTCCTACAAGTGTGAACCAATTGTCAGACAGTTCGGGGTTAGTGTCTCCATCTGCAGGATCTACCAAATCCAAAGCCAGGCTGATTTTCTTTTCTTTAGCTAATAATTGCTGTTCTTCTAGCACTTCCATTAGCAAAGCATCCAAGGGACAAGAGGAAAAGTTATCTTTGCTAATGCCACTATCTTGACGTGCGAGGAATAGTAAATCATTAACTAACCTACCCAAGCGTTGAGTCAGTCGTTCCACTAATTTTAACTGTTGGCGATATTGTAAAGATGTCGTAGGTTCTACCTCTGCTGACTCTAAATCAGCCAGCGCAACTTGTACATTAGTTTGAATTAAAGTAATTGGACTTCGCAATTCGTGAGAAGCATCAGCTGTAAATTGTTTGAGCCGTTGATAGGAATCCCCTACTGGTTCCATTGCTTTACCAGATAAAAACCAACCACTAGCACCCACAGAAAGCACCATTAACCATGTACCAATGGCTAAATCCAACATAAATTGACGGCTAGGTTTACTAACTTCAAACCAGGGATGGCTAACACGCAGATAACCTAATACTTGACGGCCAAATTCTACCCGGTGTGTAACTTGGCGTAATAAGACTGGTGACTTTTGCCAACCTTCATTCCCCACGCGCACCGTTTCACCAGTGCGATTCGCATGAATGGGAATATTTAAAGGTGTGGATAGCGTTGACCAAAGTAATTCTCCATTGGCGCTAAACCATTCCAAATCAATATGATCATCTTCTACTGTGTCAGTATTATCACGAAAACTTGCTTCTAAATTAATGCGTAATGTCTCAGTACCGCTATTAACTGACTCAATGACGAGCGATCGCTCTACTACTTCCACAACATGATTGAGAGTATCATCAATCCGCTCAATCAATGTATTACGGACATAGAAATATACTCCACTGGCAAATAATAAGAGTAATACAGCCGTTACAGCAGTGTACCAAAGAGCCAGACGGCGGCGAGTAGCTTGGAACATGGGGATTAGGGATTGGGGAACTCGGGGCCCCCTCTGGGGATAAGGGGTAATGGGACTGCGAAATTATTCAGCAGTCAACAGTCAACAGCCAACAGTCAACAAAGTAGTTGCTAAAAAGCTGCTCGCTTGCTTACACTATTTCATTTACTATGTTTATTATTCAGTTGCATGGGCTGCAACTATCCGCCCTAAGGTGATCATGGCAAAATCCAAAAAGAGCGCTACTACTCCCATCAATCTGAGCGATTCCCAATACTACATCAACCGAGAATTAAGCTGGTTAGAGTTTAATAACCGAGTTTTACATGAAGCTTTCGACCAGCGAACGCCTCTTTTGGAAAGACTCAAGTTTTTGGCGATATTTACCTCTAACTTGGATGAGTTCTTTATGGTCAGGGTTGCGGGATTAAAGCAACAAGTTGAGGCTAAAGTCTCACAGTTAAGTCCTGATGGTCGCACACCACAACAACAGCTAGATGATATCAGGTTTACCCTCAGTCCCCAGGTAACTAAACAGCATCAGCATTTTGAGCAAATACTCAGACCATTATTAGCGCAAAATAAAATACATATTCTGGATTATATAGAGTTAACTGATAAACAACGGAATTATTTAGATAACTATTTTGAAGAACAAATTTTTCCGGTTTTAACTCCCTTAGCGGTTGATCCTAGCCATCCTTTCCCCTATATTTCCAATCTCAGCCTGAATTTGGCTGTAGTGGTGAAAAACCCCGAAACAGAAGAAGAATTTTTTGCCAGAGTTAAAGTCCCGAAAGTTTTACCGCGATTTATACCCTTACCGCCAGAGTTAGGAATTTATCACAACGGTCAACCTGCTCACTGGACTGGTGTACCTTTAGAACAAGCGATCGCACATAATTTAGATTCCCTATTTCCGGGAATGAATATTCAGGAGTATCATCCTTTCCGCATTACTCGTGATGCTGATTTGGCTTTGGAAGAGGATGAAGCTGACGATTTACTCCTAGCGATTGAACAAGAACTCAGAAAACGCCGCATTGGTGGAACCCCAGTCCGCTTAGAAATTCAATCCCAAACTCCCGAAACAGTGCGATCGCGTTTATTGGAAGATTTAGAATTATCCGAAAGCGATGTTTACGAAGTCGATGGACTTTTGGGACTGCGGGATTTAATGTACTTTATGTCATTACCGCTACCAGAATTTAAAGATCCACCAAGACAATCTGTAGTTCCTTCTCGCTTACAATGGTTGCGAGAACCTAGCCTCAGTGCGGAAATTCCAGAGGTAGAGGAAGGAAAAGACTTTTTTGCAGTCATCAGTGAAAAGGATTTGTTAGTACACCATCCCTATCAATCTTTTTCCACAACCGTGGTGCGTTTTATTACCCATGCTGCCCATGATCCGAATGTCCTAGCAATCAAAATGACCCTTTACCGGACTTCTGGGGACTCGCCTATTGTTAATGCTTTAATTGCAGCGGCGGAAAATGGCAAGCAAGTATCAGTATTGGTGGAATTAAAAGCGCGGTTTGATGAAGAGAATAATATTTACTGGGCGAGACGTTTAGAAAGAGTCGGCGTTCACGTTGTCTATGGTTTAGTTGGGTTGAAAACTCACTGTAAAACTATTATGGTTGTGCGTCGAGAAAAAGACCGGATGCGGCGCTATGTCCATATTGGCACTGGCAACTATAATCAAAAAACTGCACGACTATATACAGATTTAGGATTATTCACCTGCAACGAAGAAATTGGTGCTGATATTACCGACCTATTCAATTTTCTCACAGGCTATTCCCGGCAAAAGTCTTATCGCGAATTATTAGTTGCACCTGTGAATATGCGCGATCGCTTTTTAGCACTAATTCATCGGGAAATCGAAAATGCCAAAAATGGCATTACTGGGAGAATTGTTGCCAAAATGAATTCTCTAGTTGATCCCCAGATTATTGCGACTTTATATGAAGCCTCCCGTGCTGGAGTCCAAATCGATTTGATTGTGCGCGGTGTTTGCTGCTTGCGCCCAGGGCTGAAAGATATTAGTGAAAATATTCGGATCATTAGCATAGTCGGCCGCTTTTTAGAACACTCCCGCATTTTTTATTTTTACAACAATGCCCAAGAAGAAATCTATATTGGTAGCGCCGATTGGATGCGTCGTAACCTAGATCGTCGCGTCGAAGTAATTACCCCAATTAAAGACCCAGATATTGCTAAAGATTTGCAAGAAATCTTGGGAATCATGCTAGCGGACAATCGCCAAGCTTGGGAATTACAGGGCAATGGCAGCTATATTCAACGACAACCGTGCGATCGCGCCCCGGAAGCACACTCACAACAAAGTCTCATCAATATGGCATTACGCTCAACTAGTATTAGCTCAAACCTGATTGATACAAAAAAGAATTCCTTCTATCTTGACAATTAGCTAAATCTACTACTTTTAGAAAACTTTAATTTTTCCTCACAAAATCTAAATTATTTAGTGCGCTAAAAGCCTAATTATTCAACCATAGGATAGAGTAACTCGCAGGACTAATTCCCATACACTATAAAAGTTATCGTACTTAAACTTTTAAATGTTAATGTTGTCCTGTGAGTCTTCTACCTTGCGTGTTTTAGTGGTTGACGATCACGAACTAACCCGCCTAACGCTACAATTAGCTTTTTCTTGTCAAAAGAATATCCAGGTAGTAGGTTTAGCCAGCAATGGTCAAGAAGCTATAGAAATGGTTAAACGCTATCAACCTGATGTAATTGTTTTAGATTTACAAATGCCCGTTATGGATGGCTGGAGTGCTTCAGGGCACATTAAAGCTATCTCTCCCAAAACACAAATCTTGGCTTACTCTTCAGTGGAAGATGCTAATTTTCATCCCAATGGTATGTCTAACTTTGATGAATTTTGCAAAAAAGATGTACCTACCACTGAACTCATCGCTAGGGTGAGAGAATTAGGAGACAGAGCAATGAATGGTTAATACCATTTTGGATTTGAGATTTTGCGGAAAGTTGAGTCAGTTTGTTGATGAGACACTGCGTTGGGCAGCTTTGCCGACTTGTAGCAGCTGCCGTCAAATTTTCCAACAAGGATTGTGAAAGATTTATTGACTGAGCTTTTGAGCCATTCATCTATCGCAATCAGTTTTCAAATTGGTATAAGTTCCAATATAAATAATGCAATACAGTGAAAGTGCTTGATTAACCCAAGCGCAAGAGAATTCTGGGGATTTAGGGACATGATAGCTATTAAAAGCGTTGGTACAGTTGATCGATAACTATGTACCAACGCAATTTTGTTGTTATTTAAACTAAGATTGGCTTAATTATTTCCTGCCTCTGGAACGGTGCGTCTAAATTCGTCCAGCAAATCATCTAATTCTTCTAAGGCTTGATTTACATCAATTCTCAAAGTCCCAATATTTGGTTGTTCTAAGAGACTGAGTAAATAATCACGTTTGCTTTGAACGATGGCAATTCGTTCTTTTATAGTTTGTATATCCATTGTTTTGTTTGCATTCTTTTACTCTCTTCCAGTGTAACTGAAGCGTTGAAATTCACCCATTCTCTACAGGTCGGAAATTAATAACATTTGGAAAAAAGAATGCCACAAATTAATGTGGGGTGTGTTTTCGCCAAGCACAACGCACCAACGCAGCATCCATAATTAAAGTAAGGGCACAGCATCCACAATATTTCGGCATATCAAATATCTTACTGGTGTCCATTGGTGTCAACTTAAGCTAAAAGCGATATAGGGCGGGCGTTGTACAAATACCTCGCGCCCTCATCCCCTAACCCCTTCTCCCGCAGGAGAAGGGGAACTAAATCTCTGGCTCCCTTCTCCCCGTGGGAGAGGGGCTGGGGGTGAGGGCGAAACCTTGCACAAGAGCGGGTTTCACGTTAAGTTGACACCAATGACTGGTGCCGTGCCCCTACAAAAAATCTATCTGACTAAATTGGTTGGTATTAAACTTGTATATTAAATGACTCATGATATGAGACAAGTCCAGTTGGTATTTGCCCGTTAAAGGAAATAGCTTGGAAGTATTCGGGTGGAACATCGGGTAAAACTAAACTAGGCTCTACCTGAAAACCAAAACGGCTGTAGTAGTTAGGGTTTCCCAGTAATACACATCCAGATGCACCTAGTTGGCGTAGAGTAGCCAACGCTTCCCTCATTAGTTGTGAGCCAATACCAACGCCTTGATGCTGTGGAGATACAGATATTGGCCCCAGTCCATACCAACCCTGACTACCATCAGAAATTGAAACTGGGGATACAGCAACATGCCCAACGATTTTGCTATCAGCTTCAGCAACAAGGGAAATTGTCAAGTTCCCTGAGTCACGCAAAGCATTCACAATCAACTGTTCGGTGTGGCTACTATAGGTCGTATTAAGAAACGCCGCTGTTGTCAAAGCTTCAATATCAGCAACATCACCAGGCACTTCTTTTCTGATTGTGATATTCATTATTGGTGTTCTAGAATCTGCGCTATGTAGCTGGTTGGAATTAAATATAAGATGGACGTAGGTTGGGTTGAGGCACGAAACCCAACACCCGCATGGGTTACGCTATCGCTAACCCATCCTACAAATAATTATGCCTCCCTACTTAGCAGCATTCTCAATCAACGTAGAGAAATTTAGATCCCCGACTTTTTGAAAAAGTCGGGGATCTGCTGATCAATCCAAAATCCGTCTTGGAAAGTTCTGATCGGCGGAAGCCGCCGCTCAGACTTTCCGCAAATTCTAAAATCCCATCGCTGTGGCAACTGCGCCTAATTCTGCCTCAATTCCTTGTTTAAATTGGCTGTGGCTGTGCTTAATGGCTGTATCTGGGTCTTTTAAACCATTACCCGTGAGGACGCACACAACTGTTGCTCCTGAGGGAATTTGGTCTTTCACCTGCAACATTCCGGCTACGGAAGCAGCGCTGGCTGGTTCGCAGAAAACGCCTTCTGTTGATGCGAGCAATCTGTAAGCATCAAGAATTTCCTCATCGGTAACGGCGTAGAAGTTTCCTTGGCTAGCTGATTTTACTGCCACAGCTTTTTCCCAACTCGCAGGATTGCCAATGCGAATTGCTGTTGCTACTGTTTCGGGATGCTGTACTGGCTGACCGTTAACTAAAGGTGCTGCACCTGCTGCTTGGAAGCCCATCACTGTGGGTAAGCGATCGCATTTCCCTACTTGGTGGTATTGACAAAATCCCATCCAATATGCAGATATATTCCCCGCATTGCCAACTGGGATACATAGCCAGTCTGGGGCGTTACCTAAAACATCAACGATTTCAAAGGCGGCTGTTTTCTGCCCTTCTAAACGGTAGGGATTGACTGAATTCACCAAGGTGATGGGGTAGCTTTCTGCCATCTCACGGACAATTTCTAAGGCACGGTCAAAGTTGCCTTTTACCGCCAGCACTTCTGCCCCATATAGTAAAGCCTGTGCTAACTTACCCAGCGCTACATAACCATCGGGAATCAGCACAAAAGCTTTCATCCCGCCACGCCTAGCATAAGCTGCGGCTGCTGCTGAGGTATTTCCTGTACTGGCACAAATTACCGCCTTTGCCCCTGCTTCCTTAGCCTTGGAAATAGCCATTGTCATTCCCCGGTCTTTGAAGCTACCAGTGGGGTTAAGACCGTCATATTTGACAAAAACGCGGACTTGTCTACCAATGCGTTCTGCGATCGCGGGCACTGGAATTAGCGGTGTATTACCCTCTAACAAAGTGACAACGGGCGTTGTTTCGCTGACAGGCAAGTATTCACGATAGGCTTCGATCAGTCCGGGCCAAGGTTGGCGATGAGATTTAGCAGCAGATAGGCTTACAGTCACGGTAATTTATATCAGTTTTTTCGTGCAAACAGAAAAATTTCAATGGTAAACATCTTGCACCAAGAGACGCTCTCATCACAAGAACAAAGTAATTTTTATAGTGCGGGCGTTTTACCTAGATTTTTATTTACCATTTTCTAGTCAGCTTTGTCAGAAGTTTTGCCAAAAGCGAATCTCATCTGTGATGTTTTTTCTGGAACACAGGCATCACAATTTGAGTCTCTTATCACAAAACTATAAACCCATTAGAGTAAATGATTGAAAGTATACAATCATTTAACAAAGCTTAAAACTACATTATTATATTATCTCTAATGGTGTGAGTTGAGTTGTGGATTTAAATAACTATGTCTACCAGTTCTTCTACTAGTGTTTCTGATCGTCCTTGCCAAGATCTTTGGAAAAGCCAGTTAAACAAGGCTTACTACCAAGACGACCAACAAGCTAAATTAATGCACCTGCGAGCAGAGGTAGAATCTTTGCTGTTACAGTTACAAAGCCTGAAGGAACAACGCCTGTCTGCTGATAGCCAAGAGCAATAAGCTCAACGCAGGCTGAAGGTTGAATTCTGGAGGCTCAAGGCTAAAACCAAATTAGCCAATTTTTTGCAACCCTAAATTAAATTCATCCTTTATACTTCAGCCTTCAACCTTCCTGCGGCTGTTATTCAAAGCGTTGATTTTTCTTTGACCAGCGCTTGAGGCTATATTTATCACCATTTTCTACTAATAGCGCTAGAGATTGTCCATCTGCAAGTTGGGCTATCCCCGTTAGTGTTTGGTGGTAATTTTGCTGAAACTCAGTATAAATTACCTTACCACTATCAGACAAGATTAAAGTGCGGGGACGAGAAAGATTTTTGGCGGCTGCTTGTGCGTCAATTCCTGGATGATTTAAAGATGCGATCGCTTCGTCTGAGATAGTCAACACACTTTCTGGATGCGTATTATTGGTTAAATTTAAGACTTGCACGGGCCAATAGCCTATTTGTTGCAACATCTGTGGCAGACTGGGCATAGCACCATTGGGAATTTGACCTGATTGTTGTAATGACTTCCACACTGTTGGTAGCATGGCTGACACTCTGGCTGGATCTTGTTGTGATAGTTCTTGCAGAGTGATGGGGGATGGTTGTACCCATTCCAGCGCTGCATCTGTTAAAGCTAAAGGTCGTGGTTGGAGATGATTTTGATTTTCCGCAATTGGTTGTCCAGATACTAGCAAGCGTAAAACCCCACCTTGCAATTGCACGCCTTTAATTGTGGCGGTGGTCATTTGTTGTTCTCCGTTGGGTAACCAAACCACTATTAAAATTGTGGGGTTAGCACTAATACCCAAGGTGTCCCACATAAATTTTGCTGGAGAAATTTTAGGTAATTGAAAATTCCCAAAGGGGAAATTGAGCCAGCGTTTACCATCATTAAATGCACTCACCTCTACTTGATACCAAACTTCGTTATCTGTGAGTTGCAGGTCTGTTGTCAGGTTTGGTCTTAGCCAATCTTTTTTGTTGACTTGGGTAATGAGTTGCACCGAACCCACAATTCGGCTGGGCTGAGTAGAAAGGATTTTGGGTCTGATACCTTCGTTACTGAGTGTGGCTAACAAACCTTCAATATAAGTCATCGTTTGGGGAGTAATTTGTGGTTGTGCTTTCAACCAAGAAATCGCGTGTTCTTCCCCCCGTTGAACAGCTAATACCAATGCACCCCAAGCGATTACCTCTGGTCTATTGGGGTTGACTCGCAATGCAGTAGTGATGCGGTTCCATAACCTACCTCCATCCATTTGCAGCAGAGTCGCAATTTCTGGGACATTTTGTGGCGAAGCTTCAAATACCTGTAATGCTTTTTGCCAGCGACCATCAATTAAATCTGCTAGCACCTCTTGAGAGGGAATTGCCCAAGTTTTATCAGCTTCGGTTTTCGTCAGTTGGGAATGCAAGCTAATTACATCGATTTGCGCTTGTGCATCTGCAGGAAGTGTGGCTTTTTGCTGTTTCTGCAATGATTGCAGCCACTCAAAAGCTGGAGTCCACAGTCCGCTACGGGCTAGTAATAAGGCGTTTTTGTAAGCAGGATTTTTCAGGGCTGGTATTTTTAAAGAAATTTCTTCTAAAGCAATGGGATGGAGAAATAATTTTAAAGGTTTAATTTGATAAATACGTAACCTTGGTTCTAAACCTATAGTTTGATCGATAACTAATTCTTTGACACTATCTCCAGTCACCTGCTGCCATTTTGGTAGTTGTCCATTGGGGCTTTTCCAAGTCAACATCTGTTGCAGAGTACTGCGTTGTGGATTGTAGTAAATAATATTACCGTAGGCGATCGCACTAGTTCCCTGGGGTAGTTTACCTTGTAGATTCAGCCACAATCCTGATGATGTGCCACCCGGAAAGCGCTTGACTTCAGTTAACGGTAAGGGTTGGCTATTTTCTGGGTTATCTAATTCCACTTCATCAGCAGTAGAAGCCACAAAAGATTCTTCTGGCCCAGTTATGGCTAGTTGACTGGCTAAACGGTAGTATTTTTCGGTTGGAGATGGTAATTCCAAATCTTGAGATTGTTGATAAACCCTCAGTTCTACCAATGCTTGACAATCATTCAGGCAATCAGGACGCTGTTGGAAAACTGGCAGTAAAAAAGACTGTTGTTTATCCTTTGGTACAGTTATAGTCTCCCCAGCCATGAGTTTTTTTTGACTCAGGCTAAGTTTAATTTGTTTGAGAGTCAGGGGTTTATCCTTGTAATTACCCCGAGATATTTGCGCCCATTCCGGTAAAAATTTATTCATCCAGATAATTTTTTCTGGATTAAAAATATAAAGAATACTGAGCCAAGCAAAAGTAATTAATACACCAACACTACTCAACAATATGGCGATCGCTAGAGTTGATGTCAGTCTATTTCCCCATTGAGAATTTTTTTGGTGTGTTGTAGAGACATCTTGATTTCTCCCAACATGAGACTGGTTTTGCCATGAGGGTTTTAAAGTTAGCTTTCGCAATCGATTGACCATGTTGGTTTGCACTCTATCTAGAAAGTAGTTTGAGGCTGCATAATTTATCTTTTATACTCGCGGTTTTTAAATATTGCCCAAAAATTTTCCAGTCTAATTTGACACAAAAACCGTAAAATTACTCAAGCCATTTATACATAAATATGAATACACTCATGGCCTAAGTATGGAAGCAGAGTAGAAGCCAATGATACGCCCCACTAAAATAAAGACCTGGATGCTGGCATGGTTAATAATTACGGGCGTAAATGGATTTTGCCAACAAGCGATCGCTCAAGATTATAGTTTGCCTTCTTCTAGTGAAGAATCTGCTCTAGAAAATCCAGAACCGATGGAGCAAGTAACATCGGTATCACAGCTAAAAGACGTACAACCGACGGACTGGGCATTTCAAGCATTACAATCTTTAGTAGAACGCTACGGTTGTATCGCAGGTTATCCCAACAGCACTTATCGAGGCGATCGCGCATTGACACGCTATGAATTTGCCGCAGGTGTTAATGCTTGCTTAGATAGAGTTAACGAGTTAATTGCTACAGCTACCAGTGACTTAGTTAGCCGCGAAGACTTAGCCCAAATCCAAAAATTACAATCAGAATTTGCCCCAGAATTAGCCACTTTACGGGGTAGAGTCGATCAATTAGAAGCGCGCACAGCCGAACTTGAAGCCAATCAATTTTCCACAACAACGAAACTCAGTGGCTTCGCCATAATTGGCGTACAAGGAAGAAATAGCAATCGTGGTGACATTAACCCTAGAGATGGTATCAAAGATACAAATGACCTAGGGACAAATACTAATGTTATCTCCTTGAGTCAGCTGTATTTAACTACTCAATTTACGCCGCGTAGTTACTTATTTACAGGTCTTTTACATGGAATCGGTGCTACCAGTCCGAGGTTTAACAATAGCATTTCTCGCAATGATGTGTTGCTGGGCTACGAATTTCCTACGGATGGCTTGATCATTAGTGACCTGCATTATCACTGGTTAGCAGCTGACAACTTAGCGCTGATGATCGGTACAGAAAACGTCAATATGACAACCGCTTTCCGAGGCCCAAACCGAGCAGAAAGTGGTGCTACAGGCCCCCTATCTCTGTTCGCACAACGTAACCCTATTTTAAATATAGGGTTTGGTCATGGTGGCATAGCTTTGGATTGGCAAATTGCTAAACGCCTCAGTTTACAGGCACTTTATTCTAGTTTTAATCCTGGTAATCCAGGTAAAGGTACTGGCATATTTGATAGTAATACTACGACTGGTGTACAGTTACTTGTAACGCCAACGGATGCTATAGATTTAAGTCTTTATTATGTGAATAATTACTCTTCAGATGGTTGTTTACTCAGCTTTGTAGGTGATGAGTGCTTAACAGCAAATTCCGCACCTCTACAAACCAATGCTGTGGGTGCAACCGTCACTTGGCAAATTTCACCTCGCATTACTATTGGGGGATGGGGTGGTTATACCAGTTCTTACATTCCTGGGCAATCGGGAAGTGTGGAAACAACAAATTACATGGCATTTGTTAATTTCCCTGATTTATTTGCTAAAGGAAATTTGGGCGGAATTTATGTCGGACAACCGCCAAAAATTACTAGCAGTAACTTACGCACAGGTAGCAATGTTCCTGACACAATTAATACAGGTTTAGGACGTGCAGGCGGACAACCAGGAACGACACTGCAAATCGAAGCTTTTTATCGCTTTCAAGTCACAGATAATATTAGTATTACCCCAGGAATCATTCATATATTAGAACCCGGACATACACCTAATAGTGATCCTGTGACTATTGGTATACTTAGAAGTACTTTTCTGTTTTAATTGTTTAAAATTGTTTGTTTCCATGTTTTCCATTTACTGGCTGCAAACGATGGATTAACACAAGCTTGGCTTAGAACTCCCGGTTCGTGATTTAGTATGAGTTAAAGCATCAACAAAAGAAAATAGTGTCTGCTGTTGAAATGAGCAAACACTATCATAAACTTATGGCAAACAAGGAAACACTAATTAAATTACTTATCTACATCTGGAACGAAATCGGGGCGTTGTTTATCTTCCCAACCTACAGGACGTTTGGAGTTATACCAAGCAATCGAACCAATCACAGCAGACGCAACAAAACCTACAAGAAAAACTACTGTGAGTACTAGTGAGTAATTAAAACTGCTTTCTGTAGCTAATGAAGCTTCTGTAAGAAAATAGGCAAAGGCAACATTGAACATAATTTATAACCTTAAATTATTAATGAGTTAAACCTAAATTGACAATTTGATTTCCTGATTCCTACATTCAAAATCAAATTTACATCAGTCCCAATACTGCTCGGTTAAGGATTTTCAACTCGGAATTTAGTTTGGGTAAAAGGTGAAAGGGTAAGGGTTAAAGGTTTTTTCTTGCCCCTTTTCCCCTTCCCCTTTTGCCCTTAACCGACAAGTATTGACATCAGTCCGAATATGACTTCTGTAAGTAAGAAGGTAGAGTAAATAATATTTTTATTGGCATTATTTTCTACCTTCTTATGCAAATATCTGTTAATTAATCTACAGCTTTCTTAATTTCATCCTTGACGTTTTCGGCTGTATGGCGCACTTGAGATTCTACTTGCTTTGCTTGTCCTTCAGCCTTATCATTGGGGTTACCAGTGATGTCACCAACAACTTCTTGGATTTTACCTTCGATATTTTTGGCAACGGCTTTGGCTCTATTTTCTAAACTCATACATTTGCTCCTAAATTTTAGTGATTTTTTTAATGTGGCTCAAGTCATTCAATGTTTATAGATTAGCTTGTTATTTTTGGCAGCGATTCTATCTTAAGAAGATAATTCATCAGGTTTTTGATAATTCCTGATATATAATTTTGAGCTAGCTCAACTCATCTTGAAGATTTCTAGGAATAATTTCTCGATAGAGGTAGGCTCTTTGTCAGTTCTATCTCGAGATAATAAGTTCTCTGTCTGGTGGTAGGCTAAGTTGAAGAATTAAATAGCTGATTCCTGAGGAGTAAAGCATTTCAGGAATTTACAGTTAGATTCAACCTCACTCGTCTTTCCCAAAGATTTAGATGTGTTACGTCTCGCGCCTAACACATCCTACAGTCGCGGGTTGATGAGATATATATAATTTTAGGGGCACAATATATTGTGCCCCTACTGTACGCGATCGCCTGAAATATGATGTATAGCATTCCTATATGTGAAAGCCAATCTACAGTTGTACGTTTTTCTTCCTGTTCCCTACCTTAATTTGTCGTTTCGGAACTAATTGAGGATTGCTATATTTCAATTTTTCTCGAACAACAGCTTATTTGCAGGCTGTTAGATAGCAAAATGTAAAAGTTATGTTTTTGTATACTTAATTTACTTTGAGTTAGTTTTTAATTTACCATCCTTAATTCGATATCAGCTTGGGATTTAGGCTGCAATCAGCTGGGTTGCTAAGGAAGCAATATCTGTTTCTAACAATAAGATTGTGGTTTCATAACCGATTCTACCCATTTCTGGTTCGTCTCCCATTTGCATTTCTACATAATATGCCCAAGTCGCTGAATTAGGGCTGCACTTTACTATCATTCCCATACCACCGATAAATTCTACTGTTTCCCCAGGCGAAAATTTAGGTATTGTAAAACTATTTGCACTCATTGCCATCACCGTTTTATTTCATCTATTTAGTTCAATTTATAATGCACTATTGTGATTTCCTGCTCTATCGCAAGTTTAAATTTAGGCATTATTTATTTAATTCTTCCGAATCAAGTTGAATAATCTCTAGAATGAATATCAGCTTTTATTAAATTATTTGGTATCCTGAATAACATAAGATTTTGATTAATACTACTTTATGTTAAAATAAACTAAAAAATATTAAAAAGTTTAGAGTATGCAGCAAAAGCTATTGAGTAGCTACCAAATATGCAATGTCTGCTCTAGCTTTGTTTGGAGAAGATGATATAAAAACTCATACTCGACAGCAGATATAGTTGCAATTCACAAGAGAAATGTTCAATCATTTGAAAATTGGCAGCAAAATAGGAGCAAGTTTCGCTTTAGGTTTAGTAATTCTTAGCGCCATTGGTTACGTTTCCTATCGTACAACTCAAGAACTAATCAAAACTTCCTATTTGGAAAACCGTACATACCAAGTGATGGGATTTTTGGATGAGGTGAGTTCCAAAATTAAAGATGCGGAAACTGGACAACGTGGTTACATAATTACTGGAGAACAGCAATATTTAGAGCCTTATGAGAGTGCGATCGCCTCTTTACAGCCACCACTACAAAAACTCCGCGACTTAACTGCTAATAACCCCAAGCAAGAACAGCGCTTCAATCGCTTAGAGCCGCTAATTAATACTAGGATAAATGTCCTGAAAAAAGTGATTGCGGCGCGCCAAAATCAAGGATTTGAAGCTGCTCAGAAGTTAGTGCTTTCAAATGAAGGAAAGCAGTTGATGGATCAGATTCGCAACTTGGCTGAGGAAATGAAACAAGCAGAACGTCAATTATTAGCTGAACGTTCAAGCCAAGCCAAAGCAGCCGCCAATCAAACTACTGCTACTATCGTCTATGGAATTCCTATAGCTTTTATCTTGATCGCTTTAATTGGCTATGTGCTATCAAGAAATATCTCGAAACCTATCGAGAAAATTGCTCGCATCGCCACCACAATTGCGGCTGGTGATTTATCGCCTAACTTACCACATACAAAACGTCAAGATGAAGTAGGTGTACTGACAAACAGTTTCAATCAAATGATTGCTAATTTGCGAGAAACTAAGCAATTAAATGAAGAGCAAAACTGGTTAAAATCGAATCTGGCTGATTTGAGTAACAGTCTTCAAGGAAGAAGAAATTTAGCCAATGTTACACAATTAATATTATCGCGGTTAGCTACTTTAGTGGGAGCGCAACAAGGCGTTTTCTACGTGATGGATTCTGTAGAAAATCACCCTGTGATGAAGTTATTGAGTAGCTATGCTTACAATGAAAGAAAAAATTTAGCCAATCAATTTCACTTAGGTGAAGGATTGGTAGGACAATGTGCTTTAGAAAAGCAAAGAATCTTGCTCACCCAAGTTCCCAATGATTATATTCGCATTAGTTCTGGCTTAGGTGAAGCGCCGCCGTTAAATATTATTGTCTTACCTGTATTGTTTGAAGAGCAGGTAGTTGCTGTTATTGAACTCGCATCATTCCAAACTTTTAATCAATTACATTTAACTTTTTTAGAGCAAGTTACTACAGTTATCGGCGTAGTCTTAAATGCGATTAAGTCCGATATGCTCACTCAGGAACTACTCCAGCAGTCTCAGGATTTAACCGAAGAATTACAACATCAGCAAGCAGAACTGAAGCTGAGTAATCAAAGGTTACAAGAACAAGCGCAGGAGTTAGAAGAATCGCAATTACTGCTAAAACAACAACAAGAAGAATTGCAACAGTCCAACGAAGAATTACAACAATTAAATGAGGAGTTAGAAGAAAAGGCGGAATTGCTAGAAACACAAAAACGAGAAGTTGAAGTTAAAAATCAACAAATTGAACAAGCAAGGCTATCTTTAGAAGATAAAGCCAAACAATTAACCCTCACCTCAAAATATAAGTCAGAATTTTTAGCCAATATGTCCCATGAGTTGCGGACACCACTGAATAGCCTATTAATTTTGGCGCGCTTAATGGCAGAAAATTCCCAAGGTAATTTAACAGAGAAACAAATTGAATATAGCCAAACAATTTATAGTGCTGGTAATGATTTGCTGCGATTAATTAATGATATTTTAGATTTGGCGAAAATTGAATCAGGTAAGTTTGCGATTGAAAGAGAAGAAGTTAGCCTGATAACTTTGCAAAGCTACCTCCAAGGGAATTTCCACCAGCTAGCACTAGAGAAAAATTTGAGTTTTAATATTCAAATTGACGGTAATTTACCACTCACATTTCATACTGACTCTAAACGCCTCCAACAAATTTTAAATAATTTATTGGCAAACGCTTTTAAGTTTACTGAACAAGGAGGAATTTCCTTACAAATTAGTCTAGTCAACGCAGATACGGTTGCTTTTGCTGTCAGCGATACAGGTATTGGTATTCCTAATGATAAACAGCAATTAATTTTTGAAGCATTTCAACAAGCAGATGGGACAACCAGCCGCAAATATGGCGGTACAGGCTTAGGTTTATCGATTAGCCGGGAACTAGCTCATTTGCTAGGTGGGAGAATTGAACTAGTTAGCCAACTAGGAAAAGGTAGCACTTTTACACTTTATTTACCAATCCAGGGAGTTCGCAGCCAAGGACAGAGCAGAGATAATACTTTACAAGATAAACAGAAAATTTCTCTACCTCTCCCAATTCCCGCACGTGCTGAAGCTTCTCCTCCTCCCGCAGTTCCTATCACTCCGCAAACTGAAGTTGCAGACGATAGAGACGCAATTCAAGTCGGCGATCGCGTTTTGCTGGTGATTGAAGATGATGTAAAATTTGTTCGTATCTTGCTGGATATGGCGCGCCAACAAGGGTTTAAGGTGTTGGTAGCCTTAAACAGCAAACAAGGTTTGGCTCTAGCACAACAGTTTAAACCCGATGCCATTACTTTGGATATCTGTATGCCAGATATAGATGGCTGGATGGTGCTAGATCGGCTCAAACATGATTCCCAAACGCGCCATATTCCCGTACATATCTTCTCCATTGACGATCGTCAACAACGTGGTTTAGAGTTAGGCGCGATCGCTTATGTACAAAAGCCTGTTACTAAAGAACAACTGGTTGGTGCTTTAACCGATATTAAAGGCTTTGTTGAGCGTAAGGTCAAGAATCTGCTGGTAATTGAAGATGACCCAGTCCAAGCCCGCAGTATTATTGAACTAATCGGTAATGGCGATGTTCACAGTACAGCAGTCCATACAGCAGCTGCAGCCATAACTACACTGCAATCCCAGCATATAGATTGTATTGTGCTGGATTTGGGTTTGCCTGATATGACTGGCTTAGAACTAATTGAGGAAATCAAACAACAACCCAACTGGTTGAAAATTCCGATTATTGTCTACACCGGGAAAGAACTTTCGCGCCAAGAAGAAACCCAATTGCGACGCTTGGCTGAGACAATCATTATTAAAGATGTGCGATCGCCTGAACGGTTACTTGATGAAACTGCCTTATTTTTACATCGTGTTCAGGCCAATTTACCCCAATCAAAACGGCACATTTTAGAACAACTCCGCAGTTCCGATCCCATACTGGCAAATAAAAAGATTTTAATTATCGATGACGATGTCAGGAATATTTTTGCCTTGACTAGCTTGTTAGAAGGCTATCAAATGCAAGTATTATTTGCAGAGAATGGCAGAGATGGCATCGCTACATTGCAAGCCAACTCTCATATCGATATCGTCTTAATGGATATCATGATGCCGGAAATGGACGGTTATCAAACAACTCGCGCCATTCGTCAGCTACAGGAATTCCGCACAATACCGATTATTGCTTTAACCGCCAAAGCCATGCAAGGCGATCGCGAAAAATGCATCGAAGCAGGAGCCTCAGATTATATTACCAAGCCCGTAGACACTGAACAACTACTTTCCCTACTGCGGGTTTGGTTGTATCACTGAAGTGTAATTTTGAATTAATCAAAACTGCTGCATCTTGCTGATTGCTATCTTGCGAATGACCCCCATAAATCTTGAGTTAGAAGAGGCGAACCTATTTTTGGTTCTGCAGTATGATGTGCTTTTTTAAGTTGCATTATAAGATATGAATATGATGAAAAATATTGCGCCAAATAAATTGAGCGCAGTTACTGTTTGATTTTTATTTTTTTGAAGAGGTTGGTTAAAAATATAGGGTAGATGTAAATTCAAAAATTAAACTAACAAGGAAAACCGAGTTTTTAAATAAACCCGGTTTTTGCCTTTTCAGCGAAGCAATCTTTAAATTTTTTTAAGGTTATTTTCTGATTTTCGTGGTATTTAAAAATCCTATTTCTTACTTTAGGTAATATCTTCGTCTCACTTTAGAGAGTAGAAAATTTAGTGATAAAACATTATTTTGAATATATAAAAACATTGATATAAACCTTGCGGACTAATGAATACATCGAAAGCAATAGCCAGAAACACAGTTGCAGCAGTACCGCTAAAGCAGATTCGATTTTCACTACAAAATCTCATCAATCATTTAAATAATGATTGTCCTGGCAGCCACAATTGTCATTGTATACCGATTAGCGGTAATAGATAATATTGCCAAAACATGGTTTACTAAGTAATAGCAATTGGCGATATAGGATGCATATTTGATTGTTGCGAAGCTAGGTATAACTTTATTCCTTCTTTGCTGTCACTGTTCCCCTGTTCTCTTGTTACGCCAGTAATTTCAGCAATCACAGCGAATAGCTTATATTGAAATGTTTACAGCAAGAAGACTTTTTTATCTTCTTTCGCCTCTGTTATGAATTTACCCAAAGCAAAACTAGAAGATATTGAAATTCAGTTACTACTTGAAGGAGTTTACCGTTACTGGGGTTACGACTTCCGTAATTATGCTGTTTCTTCTCTCAAACGTCGTATCCACAGTTTTATCAAAATAGAAGGCTGTACAAGTGTTTCAGAACTGCAAGCACGAGTGCTACATGATAGCAAATGTTTAGAAAGATTTTTGCTAAGTCTAACAGTAAATGTTACTTCTATGTTTCGTGACCCTAGCTTTTATCTCGCTTTAAGAAAAGAGGTAATTCCGCTATTGCGTACCTATCCTTTTATTCGCATTTGGCACGCAGGATGCTCCACAGGAGAAGAAGTTTACTCAATGGCAATTTTACTACAGGAGGAAAACCTATATCAACGTTGTCGAATTTATGCTACAGACTTTAATGAAAAAGTCCTACAAAAAGCTAGAACAGGCATTTTTTCTTTGAAACTCATGCAAGATTATACCCAACTTTACCTAAAATCTGGAGGCAAAGAATCTTTTTCACAATACTATACAGCCGCTTACGACAGTGCAATTTTTCGTGCTGCTTTGCGGGAAAATATTGTTTTCGCTCAACATAACCTAGCAACAGATAGTTCTTTTAATGAGTTTCATATCATCATTTGTCGTAATGTTTTAATTTATTTTAATCAAACCCTACAAAAGCAAGTACATGAACTTTTTTATAATAGCCTTTGTCCTTTTGGTATTCTCGGATTAGGACGGCAAGAGTCAATTCGTTTTACTCCCCATGACCATCAATACCAAGAGCTTGTCAAAGGTGAAAAGCTCTATCGGAGGTTGAATTAGTGGTGTTTAAAATTGTAGTCATAGGTGCATCATTAGGGGGATTTGCTGCTTTAAAAGAGATATTAAGAAACCTACCTCAAAACTTAAAATCTCCTATAGCAATTGCACAGCATCGGCATCGAGAATCTTACAATACATTGAGTGAGTTTCTCCAAAAGCACACAGATCTACAAGTGCGGGAGGTAGAAGACAAAGACGAAATTATGCCTGGGTATGTTTATTTAGCACCAGCCGATTATCATTTATTAGTAGAATCTGGCTGTTTTGCTCTTTCTACTGATCAGCCAATTTCCTATGCTCGACCTTCAATTGATGTCTTGTTTGAGTCTGCTGCAGATATTTATGGCGAACAAGTGATTGGTGTAATCTTAACAGGAGCCAATGAAGATGGCGTACAAGGTTTAAAAGCAATTAAGTCACGTTTGGGAATCGCAATAGTTCAAGAACCTACTACTGCTGAATGTTCAGTAATGCCAAAAGCAGCAATTAATGCTGTAGCTGTAGACTGGATTTTATCACCAAAAGAAATAGCACAAAAAATCCTTTATCTTTGCAATTAAGTCAAAAAATAAGTCTATTTGTAAATTTTTCTCCCTATTTTAACGAGTGATTTCGCAATTTTTGTACAGATGGCTAGAGAATGCGATCGCTCTGGCTCGCCCTCTGCTGTTAAATAATATTAATAACGGTATTTTTACAGTAGACAGAGCTAAAAAATATCACTAATATTGATAATTGCTCTCTTTTCAGGATGCTACAATAAAAATTGCATCTCATATAGTTAATCTTACATTTAAATAGCATTCCTATTTAATTTGTGATTTGTAAGTTCTTCTTTACTTTCCCTACCTGAACGAGTAACTTCACACCTTCTAAACGGATAGCTATCAATATTTATATTAATTTGAGTAACTACACATATGACAATTTATTTTTATGCACTTCGCGAACAATATGGTTGTTTTTCTAACTTTTCACCACATGGTTTTGAGTTAGATGGTTTGTATTGGTCTACTAGCGAACATTATTTTCAAGCCCAAAAATTTGTTGGTACTGCACATTTAGAAGAAATTCGGTTAGTCAAAAAACCTAAAGATGCTGCCAGAATGGGACGTGAAAGAAGTCGTCCTCTGCGCCAAGATTGGGAACAAGTTAAAGACGATATTATGCGAAAAGCAGTATTACGTAAATTTCAAACCCATGCAGATATCAAAGAAATTCTTCTTGCTACGGGTGAAGAACAATTAGTAGAAAACTCTCCCATTGATTTCTATTGGGGTTGCGGCTCTGATGGTAGCGGTAAAAATATGTTGGGATTAATTTTAATGGAAGTGCGAGAAATACTTCGTTCTCAGCATAACGACTAAATATATAGTAGGACTTACGCAACGCCGATAATTTCATTGCGACCGAAACCAAGTTTAGGGAAGCAATCCCAGCGTTAGGGGAGATTAGTTTGCTATCGCTTGTAATGACTGAGTTACGTTATTTTTGTGTAAGTCCTGTATGGGACTCATATTTTATTTTTGCGAAGCTAGGAATACTTTAATTCCTTCTTAACTGTTACCTAACTCAGCAAATAACTGATGCAAATTAAATCGGATTACTATATGTTATCTAAAAGCAGCAAGTGAACAATCTCTATATAGGAGTTAACCAATTATGTCTCTATTACCAACCAACAAGAGCTATTGCAAATGGTTTTGGGACGAATCTCTGGGAGGAGACTATGATAATTGGGGTACTAGCACTTACTTCTTGGAAGTTGGTCATGATTTGTATGCAATTAGACAAATAGAAATTTACGAAAATGGCAATGTCTTGTTTTACGATCCCAGCCACATTGCAGATAATTATGGCAGATTGTGCGACAAACAACTTAATCAAGAGGATGTCAAAGATTTTGCTATTAATAAAGCAGAATTTGAACAAATATGGCAGACAAAAACGCCTATGAATCGTTGACTGAAGTTATGTAATGTTTATCAATGACTGGCTGATGTGAATATATCTTCAATATTCTGGGAATACTAAAGACTATCAGCAAACTTACCAGGACTTGGTCGATGTCTACAGGCGGATGGAATAATGATTTCACAAATGCAGATTCCGCAAAACTTCCAACACCATATCGGAAATTGGGGAAGCAAAAAACCATTGTCCATAAATTTGACCAAGCTACCCTAGAAGAAATTCCTGTTTCACCAGAAACAAACGCCCAGCTATTAGAAGCATCCAAGCTATTGCGTCAAGGAATACAACAGCAGCAAGCTGGTGATTTAGCGACTGCAATCAACTCTTTAGAGCAATCGCTGGTATTGTTTCAAGCGATTGGAGATAGGCTTAAGCAAGAAAAAGTGCTTTCTTTGCTAGCATTAATAGCTTATACACTCGGTAATTACCAGAAAACTATCTCCTACTGCCAACAGTGTCTCTCCTTGATGGAAGATACTTCAGATTTGTCAGTGAGAATGCAAGTACTGTCTCATTTAGGTAATGCTTTCCGACACCTCAACGAATATGACAAAGCTATCGAGTTTTTAGAGCAATCCTTAAAAATTACCCAGCACAAACAAGACAGGCGAAGTGAAGTAGCAGCTTTGAATAATTTGGGATTAGTGTATAAAGCTGTGAGTAAATTTACACAGGCAATTAATTATCAAGAACAAAGTCTAGCAATTTTACAAGAACTTAATGACCATTGGGGAGAAGAACAAGTACTGAAGAACTTGGGTAATGCTTGGTATGCATTGGATGATTACCCAAAAGCGATCGCATATTATGAAAAGTGTGTACTCATATCACGCAGGCTGAAAAACTTTCGTAGCGCCATTCACGTGCTGAAGAATCTCGCTAACGCCTGCTATGCCTTAGGCAACTACACTCAAGCTATTATTTACTATCAAGAGCGTTTGCAATTAGCTAGAGAACTCCAAGACAAGCGAACTGAAGAACAGTCTTTAGGGAGTTTAGGCGTTACTTGTGAAGCCTTGGGTGATTACACAAAAGCTGTTGAATACCACGAACAGCGTTTACTTTTAGCCATTAGTCTCAACGACATTCGCAGTCAAGAACAAGCTTTTGCCAGCCTGAAAGTTGCCTGCTATGCTTTAGGCGATTATGCCAAAGTTATGCAGTACGAAACAATGGGGTAATGGGGACTGGGGATTGGGGATTGGGGATTGGGGATTAGGGACTGGGGATTGGGGACTGGGGACTGGGGATTGGGGATTGGGGACTGGGGACTGGGGATTGGGGATTGGGGACTGGGGACTGGGGACTGGGGATTGGGTAATTGGTGTTTGTTATTTCCCCTCATCTCCCTCATCCCCCTCATCTCCCTCATCCCCCTCATCCCCCTCATCTCTCAACGCTCCCTGCCTGACGATGGTTTTGGTTTGCTCATGATACCGATACAACTGATACAATAAAGATTCTGTAAATAAAAAATTTCAGCTATAGCTGATTTACCAAAAATCTTCGACATCACAAGTATTCCACTAGTGTTGCACTCAGATGAGACAGGTGGTATTTTCACCAAAATCTAGATTGTCATGAGCAGCGAAACCCAACTGAGCCTATTCGACGATTCAACTTTTAATCAGCGAGATCTGATTCCCACAGACGCTAAAATTCCTATACCTGCCAATACCTATTCTGATATGACAGAGTTGGCACAACACTGTAATCAGTGCCATCGTTGTGGATTAGGAAATAACCGCACTCATGCTGTGGTAGGAAGAGGGAACCTCAAAGCGCTAATTATGGTTGTGGGGGAAGCACCAGGTCAAAACGAAGACGAAACAGGTTTACCATTTGTAGGTAAATCAGGGCAGTTGTTAGAGAAAATCTTGGCATCTGTAAATCTGAGTACTGAGACTGATGTTTACATTTGTAATATCAACAAATGTCGCCCGCCAGAAAATCGAGTGCCAACTACAGAAGAAATGGCAGCTTGCTTACCTTACTTATTAGAACAAATTCGTTTAGTTGACCCAAAAATCATTTTATTAACTGGTGCAACTGCGGTTAAAGGTTTAACTAACGATAAGCGAGGCATTACGAAAATTCGCGGACAGTGGATGGAATGGCAGGGACGTTTGTGTATGCCAATTTTTCATCCTTCCTATCTACTGCGGAACCCTTCTAGGGAAGTAGGCGGCCCAAAATGGTTGATGTGGCAGGATATACAAGCAGTGCGTGCTAAATACGACAAAATTAGGCTAACTCATTAAACCTGCGGAAATGCTCATTGGATAATTGTGCCTTATGGAAAACTCACTATGAAAATGTTTACCATAAGGCATATATCCCTGGCGCAAAAATTATAAGAAAGTTTGATCTAAATAGCACCAACGCCAGTTTTCACCGCGTTCAAATGATTGTACCAATGGATGATTAGTTGCATGAAAATGTTTGGTGGCATGTTTGTTTTTTGAGGAATCACAGCAGCCGATATGTCCACAAGTGAGACACATACGTAAATGTACCCAGCGATCGCCTGTTTTCAGACATTCTTCACATCCTTGGGCACTGGGGGTGACGCTTTGAATTTGATCGAGATGATTGCAGCGTGAACTCATAAATACCTCGGATTTACATAAGATGGGCAAGCAGACTTAAAAGGTAATCGCCTATGGCAGACAGAAGGTGTTCAAATTAGCTATATATAGCTTTCTTATAAATTATTTCCATACTCCTTAATATCTGGTTAAGGATATGATTAATCTGATTTTGGTTGTGAAAGATATATACAGCTGATGAGCCAAACTAGTTTGCATAATCTGAATGATTATGATTTTATCCATTAATGGTATATTCCAAAAATTATGATAAAAATCGTAAAATACTTTAATGTGAATTATATTTCACATACAAAAAGTACATATAAGAATCTGATTTGATTTCTAAAAAAATATCAGTAATGTAGCGTGCGTTAGACACCAGCCATAACGCATGAAAGCATTACCACAGATGCATTACACTATCTCTAACGCATCCTACGTAAGTTTTAAAAATCAAATATGAGTTCTATAGAAACATGGTATCCCTAAAATTTTGTCTATCACAAGATTGTGCAATCTGTAAAACTATAATTAAAGTTACTTGAGAATTAGACAAGGCTTTAGTGCTATAAATAATGACCAATCCTCAATACAAACTGATTTAGCTCTTCAATATGATTAAACTTGATCAATTTTTAAAGTTAATAGGTATAGCCTCAACTGGAGGACAAGCAAAACTGATAATCCTTGATGGTGATGTAAAAGTTAATGGCATAGTTGAAACCCGGCGAGGAAGAAAATTATTCTCAGGCGATCAAGTAACAGTAGAAGGGCAAATTTTTCAGGTTGGAGATGTAATTAATGAGTAGTGGTTATGAATTGGGTAATTGGTAATTGGTAATTGGTAATTGGTAATTGGTAATTGGTAATTGGTAATTGGTAATTGGTAATTGGTAATTGGTAATTGGTAATTGGTAATTGGTAATTGAGGAGTAGGGAGATAAAAAGTAATTAATGACGAATACCAAATGCCCAATGCCCAATACCCAATTCCCAATGCCTAATTCTCTATACAATCCAATCTACTGCCTGTGCTTCAGTAATATCGGGTACGTCTAGGCGATTTTTCAACCGATAAAGTACTTTTTCTGGAACTTTGGCGGTGCGATCGCAGTTTCTCTGCAATAATTCTTCCCAAGATGTTTCTAAGTAAACAATGCGAATTCGACCTTGATAATTAGCAAACATCCGAATGAGCATTCCCCGTAATTGGCGGCTCAGGTTAGTGGCATTCCACACAAAGGATTGTCCATTTCGCATATATTCTTTAGCTAAGGCTTTAGCTGCATTTGCTACTACACCTTGGTCGTCTTCTGGGTCGATTCCCATTTGCTGACGCAGTTTATCTAAAGAAATTACCTGCCAATCGGGGAGATTTTCTTTGATCCAAGTATCTTTTCCCGAACCTGGTAATCCTGACATCATTATCACCTGAAAGCGCGTGTCGTCGTATGCTTCATAGTTTGGGTTACCATTTTCTTTTTGAAAATAAATAAACCGACTGTGCGCTGATGGGAATTGTCTTGGTTGCTCAAAGCAGCTATTTTCTTGGCAAAATTCGCGAAAGAAGTTTATACGTTCGAGTAATTGCGCTTGATCATTGCAGTATCGCCCGCGTACATCTGCTTCTGCAAGTATCGCCAGCATATCGCAGCGAATAATCTGGCTAGCTTTGATCACTGCCCGTTCTGGATTGGACTTATCCCAAAACCATAGGGGTAAACTACCATATTTCACCAAAGAAGCGATCGCCTCCCGTTCTTTAAATGGTACTTGCAAATCCCAAAGTATCTGCTGTGCCATTTTTGCACCTTGAACTACGTGACCTTTCGAGGATATAGCACCATCTTCTGCAATTTCAGTAGCTGCAGGTTTTGCCACATCATGCAGTAAAGCTGCTGCAAATAAGATTGATTGCTCTTTGCTTGGTAATACTCGCCATTGAGGTAAAGCAACTAAAGCTTCACATACTAATTTTGTATGAATGAGAACATCACCTTCAGCATGATAACGCGGATTTTGGGGACAATTAGCAAGCGATCGCAACCAATCAAATTTTGCTTCCAGCGCCGACCAATTTATCAACCAATCGGCTTCATTCGGACAATAAGGAAAAGACCAATCTTGACTAGAAAAACTCATAAATTTTAAGCCTTGGATGATGAGGTAGATGAGGTAGATGAGGGGGAAATGACTAATCCCCCATGCCCAATGCCCAATGCCCCATGCCCAACTACCCAAACAAATCTGCATCAGAACGCAGCACATTCGGTATGATGGGGCGATTGAGCCAATGCCCATCGGATTGTTGAATAGTGGTTAAAAAGCTGGAACGCACGTATTTATAACGCGCAATTACTGTATCTCCTGGTTCAACTTTGATGTATAAACCTTCCATCAACGAACTTTGGTCAGTTTGTTTGAGAGAACGTTCCACATCAAGTCCTCTTTCCTGACAAATTTGGCAGAAAGTTTGCAAATGTGCGGAGGTTTGATAATGTGACTCAGCCACCAAGCCAATCATTTGCTTGTAGGATTGGATATGACCAGAAAACAGCACAGGTACAGAACATAAAGGCAATCCAGCTAGTAACTGCTGACGGCTTTTAGTGCTGAGAAATACTTGCTTTTCTAAATCGAGTACGTCGTACTCTAAAAAGTAGTGGGGTAAGGCATCATAAAATACTGTGTGCTTCGCATACAGCCATTCCCCAAACAGAATATAGCGGCTTCCCAATACCTGCCAAAAAGCTAAAGCGTGAGTATGTGCCCACTGTTTAAACAAATTGAAGTGCTTTTCTCGCGCCCCACCTGTTAAATAGTGTCCTCGACTTTGCAGTCGAATTTGACCATCCGCCGCAAAACTAATGGCTGCATTTGCACCATCAACTTTTTCTTCAACAACTACATACTTTTCTTTGAGTGCATCAAAGGGAATACTCTCTAGGTCTTCATCCCCAGGTTGCAACCGCGAACCCTGAATATGATGGGTACGCGGATATTTATAGATTTGTTCCATGACTTTTCTACCTTGCTGATAGCAATCAAATATTTGGGTGACGAATTGAAACGAATCAGCAATTTTTCTAAATGAGAAAATCAGAAATTGCTAGCATTCGCCATTGAAGTGAATTTGATTGAGACCAGGGACTACATATGCCGTTACCGTAGTTTTCCAAGACTAGTATTTTTATAATACATATACTCCACAGGCTGGGGCAATGTTTCCGGAAGCGAGCATTTAGAAACCCAACTTTTTCAAAAAGTCGGGTTTCTGGGATGTGAGTTTTGCTGAAGTAAGTGGTATCTCAACTTATATATACTGATATTTTGGCAAAGCAAATCAGATTGCCATCACCGTTTTATTTTTATGATTATGAAATAGAAATAATCCTAAAAAGCACCCTCTTTCTGAAATACAACTTTGAGAGTTTTAATAATTAAAATAATATCGTAAGCTATAGACCATTTACGTTGGTAGTCAATATCCATATTCAAAATATCTTCAAAGTCTTTGATTTGAGAACGCCCATTAGCTTGCCATTCTCCAGTCATCCCAGGTTTGACATTTAAACGTTGCCAGTGATGACTTGAGTAATGCATCACTTCATCAGGGGTTGGAGGACGTGTACCGACTAAGCTCATTTCTCCTAGTAGTACGTTCCAAAACTGAGGGAGTTCATCTAAACTCGTCCGCCGGAGAAACTTCCCTATCCTCGTAATCCGCGGATCATTCTCATTTTTAAAAATACGCTTGTTTTGAGATTCGTTCTTCACTAGATGCTTGAGTTTTTCCGCACCAACTACCATAGAACGAAATTTCCAAATCCGGAAAGAGCGCCCATTCAGCCCACAGCGAATTTGACTATAGAATATAGGGCCAGGATTATCTAATTGAATGGCTACAGCCACGGGAATCAAAATAACTGCCATAATCCCTAGTCCTATCACAGCACCTAAGATGTCAATTACCCTTTTCGCTTTGCTATTAACAGAAGGATGAACTGGGAATTGAGCAACATGGGCAAGATAGGCACGATTCACAACTGGGATGTCACTTGGTTGCGAATTAGAGAGTTTAGACATGGTAATTAAAGGTTCAGTCAATCAGTATTGAAAGCCAGCAATATAGATCAGAATTTTGGCGAATATTTAAGTCCATTTAATTTGTCCTGTTGGACTTTTATTTACTGCTCTGTTCTTCGCTAGGTGTCATTTGATAAATATTAAACTTTTGTTGTAAGATTAACCATAAAAAATGTAAATCTTCTATTAAATATCTTTTCCATAATCTCTTTGGTTCACGAGACATTCTATACAACCATTCCAAACCTAAATTGCTAATAAATTCTGGCGCTCTTGGAATATTTCCAGCTTCAAAGTCAATTGTTGCACCTATGGCTAAAAATATCTTGATATTGGGCAATTGCTCTTTATATTTACAGATCCACTTTTCTTGTTTAGGCGCACCCAAACCGACAGCTAAGACAGTTGCTCCTGAATCATTAATTAATTTCACTATCCTTTTACATTCTTGTTGATTTTTTTCAAAACCAAAGGCTGGTGAATAGTTACCCACAACAATATTGCGGTGGACTTTAGTATTTATTTTCTCTTGAGCTTTAGCTGCTACACCTTTGGCTGCACCCAGTAAAAAAATTTTGATTTGCTCGTTTTTTTTGTGGAAATTGTAAAAGGCGGGAAAGAAATCAGAACCAGAGATTTTTTCTTTGATGGGATTACCTAAAAATCTAGAAGCATAAATCAAAATTTGACTATCACAGAGTTTATAATCAGCACTACTATATGCCTCTAAAAACTCCCGATCACGTTGCAATTTCATTACATGATCGACATTAGGTGTAAATACAATACCTTTCTCAAGTCTTTCTAACAGATCTGTTGTTAGTAAGTTATCAATTTCAATATTTAAAACATTAACTCTGTCTGTAAATTCCTGAGCTATCGCATGACGATAACGTTGGAAATATTTCCTAATTAAGAGTTTGATTTTTCTAGAAAAGAAAATACTCCCAAAACGAGGAGTAATAAAACTCATTCGGTTTGCCATATATTTTGAAACCCATTATTGAAATTTGGTAAATGCTGGGGTGTTGTAATAGCAGCACAATGTACACACCGCTTGATGCAGGGTTAAAACAAACCTCTTTACTTGCTTGCTATACAAGGAATGCCATAGGGCTAAATCTATCAAGCCCTTGAGAATATTCGCATTACAATCTTATGCATCAACAAATAAGAGCATTGATATAACCAGAGATTTTATTTATTTGATATGGGTACAGTCTCCTCTGCTCATATCAATATAAAAAACTATCTAACGGCTATTTAAGCTCTCATCAATACAGCATTCTCATTAGTCAATAAGATTATCCACATAGCTATCCGCTTGGTTGTAGCGTACAGATAGCTGAAACTTCATAATAAATTCATCTATATAAAGTAGCTCAAAAATATGAGACTCTAGCCGTCAACTAGCTAAAAATATACATATAGCATAAACGATTCTAGAAATGCTATATTTAAACGTTGTTTATAGCTATTAATTCATTAATTAAAGATTGCTATTGTCTTTAATGAAGAGGGTAATAATGCAAGCTATATAATTTTTGAAACCCTGAAACATTTTTGCTATCTCTATCATCTCTAGCTGTATTATCCTCTCAATCATTCGGTCGTTGTCATGGAAAGACCTCGCGTTATGGTCATTGGTAGCAAAGTCACTACAGTGCAACGTGTCAGCCGCTACTGTATGACAAAGGATTTAGAAGTGTTCCCTTACTATGGTGTTCCGCTCAATGAAGAGATAACTCTGTTCAATCCCCATGTTTTTGTACTCTGTCAACCTCTACCTGAAGGCTTTGTGTCATGTATAGACCAACCTTACATTTTGTGGTCAGAGCAAACTGTTGATGGGGATAGAACCAATGTTAAATCCCCATCAGAATTGTCTATACGTTTGCAAGAACTCCTCCAAATTTAAATTAATCCTTCTCTGATAGCAATTGCGGCTGCTTGAACGCGATCGTCTACGCTGAGTTTATTGAGGATCATACGTACATAGGACTTCACTGTTCCTAGTGATAGGTATAACTCATCAGCAATGCTTTGGTTGGAATAGCCATCAGCAATTAGTTTTAAAATTTCCCGTTCCCGGTTGCTGAGGACTGGCTGTTGCGATGTTTCAGAAACAGCGACTTTGTGGGCAACTACCACAGGCCTAAGCATTCGGGAAACTTTTTGCGCTATTTGTGGGTCTAAATAAGCACCACCTTGGAGAATCAATTGAATCACTACAATTAATTGCTCCCATTCAATACTCTTTAAACAGTAACCATCTGCGCCAGCTGCCAGCATTCCCATTACCTGGGTATCATGGTCGAATGCGCTCAAGGCCAGAATGCGAATATGAGGGCGATCGCTTTTGATTTGCTGTGTAGCTGTGATGTCATCCATAATTGGCATATCAATGTCCATTAAAATCACATCTGGCTGGAGTTTTATCGCTATTTCTATTGCCTGTTTGCCGTCTGTAGCCTCTCCAACGACATCAAAACCAGGTTCTATCGTAAATTGGCCTTTCATCCCTCGGCGTACCAAAGCATGATCGTCTACTAATAAAATCCGTACGTTTTTTTGTTCGTCACTCTCAGACATGATTCCTGTTCCTACACTTTTAACACTATGCATGATGGAACCTAGCCTTATCTGTATTAACTGGTAAGGTAAACCAAAAGGTACTACCCTTACCGAGGGAACTGTCAACGCCAATTATGCCACCATGAGCTTCAATGATTTGACGGCATAAATAAAGACCAAGTCCACATTTACCACGTCGGCCTCGTCCTTGTACAAAACGGTAAAACAGTTGTTCTTTTTCCTGTGGTGCAATCCCTCTACCTTGATCGCGCACCGAAACTTTGACTTGGTTGTCTTTGAAGCTAGCAACATTAATCAATATTTGCTTGTGAGGCTCACTGATACGCACAGCATTATCTAGGAGGTTTTGTAAAACGCGTCGAATCTCTAACTCATCGCCATAGATGGTTGGTAGAGATTGAGCAATGTTATATTTCAAACAAAAATGAGATTGAGAAATAGCCTGAATTTGGGTAATTACTTTCACAACTATCTTTTCCCAATTTAGAGGCTCATAATTCAAGCTCACCCTATTACCAACTTCATAGCGAGAGATATCTAAGAGCGGAATGGCACTAAGATAACGGCAAACCCATTACCTATAAGGCTTTTGGGTGTGGGGTGTCGGGTGTGGGGTGTAGTGAGTTGAAGATTTATTTATGTTGGCACTGATTTCTAGAAACTCTTTATTCTTCCCTACACCCTGCACCCTACCCCCAACACCCAGTCCAGGCAAGGATTTCACTTTTTCTTAGTGCCATTCATCTCAGATAACACTACCAATTACTTATCTGAGATGTATTTTGACCAAATTACTTAAGACAATATGAACACACAAGTGTATTCAATTACGGGCTGCCATAGTAAATTCCTCGCCCATTTGTACCAATAAAGACCAGCCCAAATTGCTGTCTACTGGCTTCCATGACATTTGGGTTATTGCCGATAGGTATTTGGGGATCGCCAATACTTGTCCATGTTTTGGCATTATCTAGAGAACGGAATACTCCTTCACCTAGACCAGTAATTTTGCCATACAAATACAATGCAGGAATTGTGCTGCTCGTTTGTGGCTTTCCAAAAGCAAATAAATAAGCTCTCTCCACTTGGGGAATCTTTGTAAATGTCTGACCACCATTGGTTGAGCGATGTAATCCATTCCAGTTGAGACTCACCCAAACCTCGCCGCTTACCCCTGGAACTGTTTTCAGGGTAGACCAATTTTCATTGGCTAGGGATGAGTTAACAACATTGAAAGATGTACCACCGTCATCACTGCGGTAAAATTTGCCCCCATTGTAATAGTAAAATACATTACCATTGACTTTGTCTGCGGTTAGTGGCTGACCCCAATACCAAGGCCCTTGGGGGCCATTGGGTAATCCCGATACTTGACTCCAAGAAGCGCCGCCGTTGGTAGTGCGGAGCGGCTGACTTTGACTATTGATGACGACAAACAAATTGGGGTTAGTTGCAGATGTGGCTACACGCAGAGGTATGGTCTTAGAGGGAAATGAGGAAAACTTATTCCAAGTCTTACCGCCATCTGTCGAAGTTGCTCCATTATAGGTATTGTTCCAGCGATTGCCGCCTAAACGCACCATTCGTAAAGGATTGCTTTCACTGTAATCAATACTATAGGTGTCTTGAAACCGTAGACCATTATTGCCACCAAACTGTGTGGAAGGATAAGCCTTGAGTCCTTTTTGGTGATGAAAGCCATCAACATCAGCTAAACCGCTTAATAACACCGAACCACTGGGAGGCGCAGCGAGGGCAAAGCTAACCACTTCCTCATGCCCTTGTTCGTAATTAGACCAGATAGGTGATTCAACGTTGATATTATCTGTTTGCCATGTGCCATACCAATCTGTTAACCAGACCCTACCAGGAATTTTGGGGTCAAATTCAATATCTGCGGTTGCAGAAGCGAAATACCAATCAGGCCACCAAGGTACTTGAGAGTTTAAAGTACGTTTTTTAGCTTGCCATAAAGATCCACCGTTAGTAGATTGGAAGATGGTGTAAGAGTTGTTTTTTTGATACTGGTCGTAAACAACTAAAATTTGATTAGGGTTGCTGGGATTGACTGCGATCGCACCAAAGCCAGCTTGAGCATTAGGAGGGGTGATATTAGTCCAGACTCCATTTGTATATTTGCTAACTCCGGCTTTATGGGTCGCATAAACAATACCGTTGCTGACAACCGTCATGCGATTCACATGGGAAGGGCTACCTGGGATTTTACGCCAGGTGAGACCATTGTCAGTAGATTGATATATGCCATCACCGTAAGTATTGGCATATACAACACCAGATGCTTTTTTATCAAACACGATGGCAGCAATGCCAATATCTGCTTGAGGTTTTGCAGGTAAGCTAGTAACTTGCTGCCATTTACCACCAGCATCAGATGACTTCCATAGCCCATTTGTACGGGAACCAAAGAAGATGATATTGGAATTAAACGGGCTAACAGCCAGTCTTTCGCTAGCCCAACGCTGATTTTCATTGCCACCCATCGGCAAGTCAATATTCAACTTCGTCCAAGTTTTGCCTTGATTAGTAGACTTAAAAATTGTCCCTAAACCAGCCCAGCTACCAGTGTATTTACCCGCAGCAATATAGACAACATTGGGGTTTTGAGGATCGAGTGCTAGGGCTTCGCCTCCATAGTAGTTACTTTGAGAGAGGGGAAAGCGCTCTGTTAAAGGTATCCATGTCTTATTTGCAGGATTCCAACGGTAAAAGCCACCGATATCAGTTCGGATGTAGACAAGATTTTGCTGTAGAGGGTGCAGATAAATACCTGTAACATAGCCACCGCCCCCAATAGCAACATTTTGCCACTGGTAGCCGGATGTAGCACTACAACTCGATTTTACAGGTGTAATTGCAATAGCAGTAGTCAGCACCATCATACCAATGCAGCCAGCATTGACTAAGGGAATGCAGAATTTGCGATCGCTCATAGCCGATTACTTGAATTACGGAACACATCTACATCTACAGAAGAAAACTAGTGTTACAGGAATATTACGCAAACTTTGCTACTTTAATATGAGTAATTTCAAGTATTTATTTAACAAATCCAATGTCAATCCTCAATTCATACTAGTGATGCTATTCTTGACAAAATAGAAGAATGGAAAGAACGTGGTATTACCATCTTTAAATTGCCTACTTATTCACCATAGTTAAATTTGATTGATATTTTGTGGCGGTTTATTAAGTATGAATGGATTAAAATAGATGCTTACAAAAATTGGCAGACCTTTGTCGCATCTGTTGAAAAAACTCTCAGAGAATTTGGAAAAAATTATGTAATTAATTTTGTCTAACTACTTATTAACCAGTTTGGTCTTGCAAAATGCGCTTTCTTTGATTATTTCCTTTAGTTGTTAAAGCCACAGCCTCTATATAACTGTACAACGACGAGGGTAACAACCATAGAGAATAAGCGGCTGCTAATGTTAAAAGCGTGCGGCGTGGCTCTTCCAAAAGAACACGCCAGTCTGTCACACAAGCTTTATTTATCAGCTTTACAGCCATTGATGCATCTTGCAGACTCACTGCTCTACGTGCTAAATATCGCATTTGGTAAGCCATTGCGATATTTTCTAACTCAGCCATTAATTCCGGATTTATATATGCACGAGCTTTTTCAAGCATTCTCTCCCAAGAATTTAACTTTTTAACTAATTGGGCAGAAAATCCTTGGGAATTAACGCGATAAAAAGTTAAAGCTTCTGGAATTCCTTCTATGAGCCATTTAGTTGTCATCATAATACGTAACCAACACTCCACATCCTCGGAAGGATGCAGTTGGCGATCATCATCAAAATATAAATGACTTTTATAGGCAATGTCTTCTAGAGTTTCTCTTCTAATTACTGGTACAGAGCCGAATGGCACTAAGAAAAGAGAAAATCGTTGAGGCAGCAGGGGTGCAGAGGAGCGGAGGAGCAGGGGAGAAAGAAGAAGTTTTATGCATCGAACGCAAGAAATAGAAATTCCCCTCTGCACCCCTGCACCCCTGCCCCTCTGCAATCCTTACGCTGCATACCCTTCAGCTTAACTTAGTGCCATTCGGTACAGAGCCATTACCGATGGGAGTACGACAAAGGAGATCTAAAGGAGTAATATGCTTGAGTTTGGTTAGTTGATAGATCCCCAGAGATTTCCCTGCTTCATCAATAAATTCAGAGCGACAAAAACTAACGCCAACTGCTGGAGAGTTATCAAGATGTTCTACGTGCTTTGCTATCTTTGTTGGGGCCCATAAATCATCTGCATCTAAAAAAGCTAAATATTCTCCTTGAGCGTGACATATACCAGTATTCCGAGCAACGGCTACTCCAGCATTTTCTTGAGAGACAATTGTAATTCGTTTATCTGTAAATTTTTGGCAAATTTCTCTGCTTTGATCTGTAGAGCCATCATCAATAATCAGGATTTCAAGATTTTGATAGGTTTGGTTAAGCACAGATTTTACTGTGTCAGCAATATATTTTTCAGCTTGGTAAACTGGAATAATGACAGAAACTTTCTTCATAGCCTTTTAGTAGTGATTATTGATTACTAAAACCCATATTCGATATGAAGCTTTCCTTTATGATCTCTATGGATACTTAAGAACGTTGATCTTGTAAAATGCGTCGCCGTTGGGTAATGCCTGTACTTTTTAAAGCAACAGATTCTATTTGTTTATAAATAGATTGGGGTAGAATAAAAAGCAAATATGCTGCAACTAAGGTAAAAGTTGTCCGTCGTGGCTCTTGTATGAGAATTCGCCAGTTAGTAGCTAAAGCTTTATTTATTAGCTTCACAGACATTGAACCTGCTTGTAGACGTAACGCTGTGCGAGCTAAATATCTGAGATAATAAGCTCTACCAAGTTCTTCGCAATTATTTAATACCGAGGGTGCATAAGAGCGGATTTTATCAATTACTTTTTCCCAAGCATCTAACTGCTGGAAAAGATTTGCCGAAAGCCCATCTGAATTTATGCGATACAATGTTAATGATTCCGGAATACCTTCAATTTTCCAATTAGTCTGGATTAAAATCCGAATCCAGCATTCAACATCCTCTGATTGACGAAACTGTTCGTCAAAATAAAAATCTTCTACAGTACCGTAAAGATTGCCTTGAAATTTAATATCTGCAAAAACTTTCTTACGAAATAATGCAGATGAGCCATTGCCAAGTGGATTGCAGCAAAGTACATCAGGTATGGTAATTTTTTTCAGTTTAGGCATTTGATACGTACCTGATGGCTTACCCGATTCATTAATAAAGGCGGAACGGCTAAAACTCACACCGACATCTGGTGAAGTTCTAAGGTGAGCAATATGTTTTTCTAACTTCTCTGGTAACCAAATATCATCTCCATCTAAAAACGCTAAATATTCTCCTTGGGCATGGCGTATTCCAGTATTTCTAGCTCCAGCTAATCCGCGATTTTGCTGATGAATTATTTTAATTCTGTAGTCTGCAAATTGCTGACAAATCTCTATACTCTTATCGGGAGAATCATCATCGATAATCAGAAGCTCAAAATTTGTATAAGTTTGGCTTAGTACAGATTCTACAGTAGCAGCTATAAATTTTTCAACTCTATATACCGGAATAATTACAGAAATTTTGCACATTTTTAAAGCTGTTTGTTGATATTTACTATTACGTGAATATGATAATTATTTGTGAATTTACTCGCTTAATACAAGAAAAATTTATGTCATTCTCTTCTGTATTGTTTTGGGGAATTCTTTTAAAACAAATCATTTTCATGTTTGTTATTGTTTAATGTTAGAAAAAATCATAAAACGGATAAAATTTCGTTTTAATAAATCTTGATATTATATGCAAAAATAATCACAAATCAAAGAAGCAAATAATCACAATATTATGTGCATTTTTGAGTAGCTATAATTCAAGTATTTCCTCAATCAAAGTTTCCAACTTAATTATGTAGTTTTGCCAAGCATTTTTGACTGATTCCCGACCACCATTCCCCCAAATTTCTAAATCTTGATTTGATAGAGATGTGATCGCCTGAGCTAGTTTTACAGGATCTTGTGGAGGTACTAAAATACCACAGTTGTATACTTGTTCACTTAAACCATCAACATCAGACGCAATAATTGGTTTACCAGCTGCTTTAGCTTCTAAACAAACAAGACCCCAGGGCTCCCATATAGAGGGAATCACTACAGCATCACACTTTTCTAAGAAACTAGGTACATCATTAACACGTCCTAGTAATCTGACATTATCTAGTCCTTGGGCTAATTGTTTTAGTTCGCTTTCTAATGCTCCTTCTCCTTCTAACAGCAGAGTAACTTGTGCTGGTGATACTAATTTCATCGCTTTGAGCAAAACATCAAATCCTTTTTGGAGACAAAACCGCCCATATGCCCCCAAGATAATAGGCTTGTGAATAGGTTTTGAAGGAATCGCAAAAAACTTTTCTAGTAATCGGCATGATTCGATTACAGATACTTTATGTGAAGGAAGTAAACGATTTTGTAACATCCATTCAAATTGATTTTGGGATATTGATATTACATGATCTGCAAGACTATACGATAATTTGAGCATCAAGTGAAAACGAGACAAGTTAGGTACATTATATTGTTCAAAACATCTTGAATAATGATGCTCAATGATAATGATTTTTGTATAAGTATTTTTGAGTTTTATCGATAGCAGCTTTAGAATATTCCTCCAAGTATTCACAACATTAAATAAAATAATTTTAGGCTGAAAATCTTTAATAAAATCAATTTCTTTAATAGATAAAACTTTGAATTCAAATTTATCTTTCAGTTCCGAATGTATTAATGCATCAACAGTAGATTTTACTCCACCTAAATTATAATTTTCAACTAATATCAATATTTTATCTTTCATTAGTTTAATAATTTGTTGTTTGTCTAAAATTATGCAATAAAAAATACTAAGCTAATCTCATAAATAGTAAAATTTTTCAAATTTGTATTTGATGTTAATAAATATTTATTACTGTTTATTGCTCATATAAAAATTAGGAGGTCTCGTAAATATATATTTTATAGCCCAAATACTAAATGCACCTTGAATTACTAATTGACAAATTAACACTGTTGCGGCTATCCAAAAAATTCCCCACCTTACAGCAAATAGTAAAAAAACGGCAAATAACAAAGTATAAGTTAAGTTAAAATAGAGGTTAATATGAGTTTTACCTACAGCATTGATTAGTAAGCTAGTTGCATTGTAGAGAGGAAGTGATAAAGCTGATAAACAAATCAGGATCAAAACCGGAATCGCTGTTACCCACTTCTGCCCAAAAATAAGTGGCACATATAAAGGAGCTAGGCTGGATTGAAGAAGAATTAATGGAATTACAAACGTTGCAGTAGACTTAAGACTACTAAAGTATCGTGATCGCATCTGTTTAAAGTCTGCCCTAACTTCGCAAAGATGAGGAAATAAAGCAGTATTAAATGCGTTGACTACGTTTAAACTTATACCTAAACCAGCATTAAAGGCAAAATAGTATATACCTAAAGCATCAATGCTTAAAAAACGGCCTACTATTAAATAATCTATATTACTTCTGAGCTTATTTAAGAACTCAACGCCCAGTATATCTTTGCTAAAATATAGAATTTCTTGCCATTGTTCTAGCTGAAATGATTTAGGAGGCTGCCACTTATGATTCCTGTTATTAATGACTATCCATATAGGAGTAGTTATAACAATTGGTAAAATTACAGACCATACACCTAACCCTAATATAGCTAAAGTAATTGTTAAAATATTAATTGATAGAGACTGAATTATATTACATAAAGCTATGATATTTAATCTATTTTCGCGTTGAATTAATGCACATTGAACCATGAAAAATGGCAACATTAAGTATACTAAAGCACTAAAGCATATTGGTAAAATAATTCGATTATTTCCATAAAACAATGCTATTGGGAATGCTGCAGTACACTGAAGGATAAACATGAAAATGCAGACAATCCAATTTAGCCAGTATGAAGTATTACATATAACTTTTAAATTTTGTTCATCAGCCTGAATAATCTTAGAGCTAATTCCAGATTTCAGCGTTACAACATTTGCAAACTCATTGGTAGTTAAAATAACAGCTACTAGTCCATAATCATAGGGACTAAACATCCGTGCTAATGTAAAAGTTGTGCCTAAGCGAAAAATACGGTTTGCTAATTCTGCTCCTCCCAACCATCCAACATTGCGAATAAATTTAGTAGATAATGTTTGCCTTATATTATTGATTAACATGTGATTACAAAGTTTATTATAATATTGTTCTAATTATTTAGAAAATTTTATAGTAATCTTAGGATTAAATCTTTTCTTTAAATGCCATACCCATGATTAACAAACCTGGCCAATAAAGATAGGCTAAAGTTTCTATATTTTCTCCAAAGGTAAAGAAGAACAAAACTAAAAGTATACTAAGACTTACTTTAGCAGTATGAATTTTATGATATTTATGGATTAAATCTATCAAGCTCCATAAAAAAGGAAATAATAATGAAAATGCGCCTACTAATCCTTTTTCAAATAGGATACCGAACCATGTATGGTGACTACCTATAGGCATAAAAGTGGCAATTGCAGGCCCCTTAGGGTCAACAAACCCATGACCCCAAATAGGTGCTTCATTCCAGCGTTCTAGAGCTACGCGTCCTAAAATTTCTCTAATTCTTGATGAACTAGCTCTTACCTTAGAAAACTGTTCTTTAAAATCCTGAATAAAATTGATTAGCTTAGTGGCAAAGATACCTGCAACAAAACATATAATACCAGATAAAATTTGTACTTTAGGTTTAATAAAGTTTCCTATTAGCCAGGAAAAACATGGAACTATGGCAAGGCATAGCATTGACAATCTAGAAAATGAACTTAATATCATTGCTATAGAACCAATAATACCAATAAAGCGCCATTTTCTATCAGATTCCTGATTAGCTAAGAAAAAATAAATACAGCCTGTTAAGCCTAAAGCAGGTGCCCAAGGTGTAAATAATTGTAGACGGATTTGATTGGTTTCTTCTTCAAATCCATACAGGGCCACATTATACATTAAACTACTATTACCTCCTATTAAATGTAAAGGGGAATTATACAAGATATTCGGTAAATGTAATTGAGAAGCTATATAGCAGAGGGGTATAAATATTAAGCTTTGTAAGCAAATAATACAAATGGCTCTATAAATTAATTGAGGACGAATTTTTAAGCATCCAATCAAAGGAAATAATGCCAGATAAGCCCATGTTCTAGCCCAATTGATTGATGAAGTGACAATTTTACCTATTCCTAAATCAAAATCTATATGAGCGGCAATTAAACTTACTTCCATAACTAACATGGAAATAATCCATACCCAGATAGTAGGGGTAATGATGATTTTTTCATTATTAGGTGTATTATAATTTTGCTGCCAAAGTTTTTTAAATAGATAAAAAGCTAATACCCAGATAACTATAGACATAGCAATATAATTTGCTCCCAAAAGGTACAAACCATAAGTTCCTACAAGTGAGTACCAAACTAATTTTTCCGGGAAGTTTTGAGGTTTCATTGAATTTCTAAAAAAATTTCTTAGAACTGATTTTATGTAACATATAATTGCTAATTCTATAAAGGCTATTATTTTTGCTGATGACGAGCGCGCAGTGAGAGTAAAAATATTCCAGATGTTAATAAAATTGAACCAACAGTCGCACCAATATAAACGTATTCTTTTTTAGGATAGCTAGGCTTATCAGGTAAACTTGGTTCATTCACAATTTGCATGAAGGGATAAGAACCAAAAGCATTGGACTTACCGATATCAAGCCTAGTTAATGTAGTGGAAAATACTGCTTCTGCAACTTGCATATCTCGTTTTAATGCATCCAAGTTGGATTCTTGCTGTGCAAGATTTTTGAGTCTAGTTTCTAACTGAGTAATCTGTCTTTCTATAGCGTGAGCTTGAGATGTTAGTCCCTTTTGATCTGCTTGAACTGTTACTACTTGTTGAAACAAGCTATCCTGAGCAGTATTACCATTATTATTGCTACTTAGGTTTAATTGATTAAGAAAAGCCAGGGTGACTGGTTCTTTTAAAAGATATTTGCCTCTTTCGAGCAGAGCTTTTAGTGCCATGTCTCGCTTGTCTTGCTCTGCAATAATTTGAGGATGATCTGGTAAAAACTTTGATTCCAATACAGTTAAAGAAGCACTAGCTTCGCTATAATCTTTTAAATTATGCTGAAATATCTGATCTGATTGTAGAACAAAAGCTTGTGTAGCTTGTTGAGCAGATAGTTTTAAATTAGCGGATAATTGTTGCAACCTAGTGTTAGCTTGCTGTTGTTGAGCCAAAATTTCAGCTTTTTGTCTGCGTAGTTCTTCAATATTGGTTGTGAGTTCCTTAAGTTGTTCTTCAGAGTTTAAACCTGAACTAGCTTTATAATCCGAAAGTCGTTTCTGGGCAGTTTGTAATTTTTTTTGTGAAGATTTGAGTGAAGTTTGAATACCTAAGTCTTTTTTTAGGGCTTCTTGAGTTCTTAATTCATTAAGCCTTGCTTCTAAAGCTTTGTAGAAAGCTACAGATTTATTCTGTGCTTCCTCTGGACTTTTACCTTGGAACTCAACTTCCATGATGGTAGTATTATCTAATACTTTAATTCTCGGTTTACCAAACTCTTCTAAAGACATATTAAGTTGAGCAGATGCAACCTTAAGTACAGGTTCACTGCCAGCAATAAATTTATAATTTTCTCGCGGATCTTGTGTAGAACTATAAGAGTATGGAGATGAATTTTCATAAGAAGCTTGTCCAATGCCTGGTAAATTAACATTGGCGTTGGAACCTGCTCCTGGTAAATTGATAGCCGATTTACTAGTATAGGTTGGTGATGTAAATAGTAAATAACAAAAAGCTAATAGCCAAAATACTAAATTGGTAGTGATCCCTAAAAAAAAATAAGGTTGCCAACGTCCCTTATTTGCTGTTGATTTGCCTAATTTACCAGAATATCCGGTGGAGATTTCTATCCAATTAGTCATGAAAAATCCTCTAAAAGTCAGGAAATTGTGGAGTTCCAGAGGCTAAACGGTGTTATGCAATCAATAACTCGGCTCCGCTTATTGCCTGAAAATACCTGTATACATAGGTTTTGGTTACATGCACTTGATTGACACGTGCTGATTAAATTTTCTTACAGTATTGGGGATCGCCAACACTATCTCATGGCTATTGTCACGCTTAGATTAGATAGTATCCTGGCAATCATGAAACTATCCAGTTGGATAACCAAGTGGATAGGATAGGTAATTGGTAGTTAGGAATTACTTTACTTGCGGGTATAACGATGTTTTACGCCTATGGGGAAATATTCTGGATCGCCAGTAGGGGCTAATGCAACCTGTGGCATTTGATATTCTTTGGGAACGTAGTTAGCAAACTCGCTGTTGAGGCGGAGAAGTTCAGAGAGAATTGAGTTTGCGATCGCATTTCTTTTTTCCTCGCTAGCCTCGACTCCCGGTGCTAACTCTACCACCACAGATAATAAGCGGTTCTGGTCTGCGTCTTCTTTGACCTGCAATACAAATTTACCTGTGACCCATTGGGGAATTGGCGATCGCTCTAAACCAACTGTGACATTTTCCGGATAGATATTGGCACCAAAGTAAGAAACTGTAAAATTAGAGCGTCCGAAAACATAAACAAAAGGTAAGGGGTGAATTCCTCTGGCTAGCTGAATGTCGGTAGCTAGGCTTTCATCTTGCAATGGGTCGAATCCCCACTCTGCCAAGAACTGTAGCATGGCATCATAACTAATGATGCCGCCTGTATCTAAGATGTTATAACGCACTAAAGGAATGCCATTGTCTCCAGAAAATAGCAATGTGCCATTCTCAACTTCAAAAAATCGACTGATGGGATCATACTGTACTAGCGTTGGTAAGCGAGATTCCCCAAATAATGCTTTGGCTGCATCGGGATGTTGTGCTAAAAAACGACGAATGCAGATACTCAAAGGCGTTTCATTTCCTAATACACCTGCATCAGCAGTTCCATAAAGCGATGCGAAATCGTAACAGGGATTTTGTGAACCTATGCGTTCCCCAACCAAACTGCGCCATTCTTCACTAAATACTTCTCCCGCCATCACTAACTTAATATGATATTGCTGCCACTGTACGCCACGGGCAATGCCTGTATCAATCACATCTTTTAAAAATGGTGGATATCCTAACAAAACCACTTGCTCAAATCCTAACCCAAGCTCCTGTACAACCCGCAAGATTTCATCTTTATTATTACCAGGAGTAATCATCGTCACAGGGTAACCTTTGCTAGCGAGATAACGACAGCAATTTGTTGTGAACATTCCCCCTACCCATGTACCCAAAGTAAAGCAAACCACCGCTAAGGTACGTTTGGTATCTGCAGAAAAACTATCGTGAAAAATTTGCTCAAAGCGGGTGGCGATTTGCAATTCATCGGTGAAGAAGCGGGGCCAAAACGTCGGGTTACCAGTGGAACCAGAAGACGCAGCAATCATGTCACATTCCGACAACTGTCCATGACGACACAAATCAGTTAAAGGATAACGCTGAATGTAATTTTCCTTGGCGATCGCAGGCAATTTTTGGAAATCCGCTAAACTCTGGATAGTTGCCGCATCAATGTTTTCTGCTGCTAGAAAAGCTTTGTATGCTGGTACATTAGCAGCTACATCTTGAAATAAAGCTAAAGCTGTTGCTTGTGCGGAAGTTGCAAGATGTTGTTGTAATAGTGTTTCTAGGGGAGTAGATAAAAAATCTTGAAAGGCTGTGATTGCTTTTTGGGATTTGTGCATGGTTGGGGATTGGGGTAATGGGGAAGGGGGAAGGGGGAAGGGGAAATAATGTGTGACAGACGCGATGAATCGCGTCTCTACAATTGTTGACTCTTATTTAATTACGAATTACGAATTATGAATTACGAATTTAATTAGGGAAGGAAGTAAATGCGATTGATTTTATATACGAAACCGGGATGTCATTTATGCGAGGGTTTGCAGGAAAAGCTGGAAAAAATTCAAAATATTAGTTTTGAGTTAGAACTGCGGGATATTACGACTCGTGATGATTGGTTTTTAGCTTACCAGTATGAAGTTCCGGTTTTATATTTCTCTGAAAGTGAAGCCACAGTTGACACAGAGGAAAACTTAATAGAAAAACCTTTGCCACGCCCTTCTCCTCGTGCTAGTGTGCAGCAGTTGGAGCAGATGCTGCATAAGTATTTGTCCAATTAGTAAAATAATGCACAATAAACGCAAGATATAGTGTGTGACGAGGTTCACAAGATGAAACTGCGGGAATTACTAGCAGCAATAGACAGTGTAGAGCAATTGCCAAACCATCCGGCTTTGGAGGATGCGGAAGTCAAAGGCTTGAAAACAAATTCTCATGCTTGCGGTTCGGGAGATTTGTTTATTGGAATGCCAGGAACTAGGGTAGATGGTGGAGAATTTTGGCAAAGTGCGATCGCATTGGGTGCTGTAGGTGCAATTGTCTCTCCTCAAGCTGTGCAAAAAAATCCTCCCACACCAGAGGCTTTTGTCGTTAGTGCTAGTAACATGACGAAAGCTTGTGCTCAATTAGCCAGTGCTTTTTATGGTTACCCTGGGCGAAAACTCAAACTTGTGGGTGTGACTGGGACTAATGGTAAAACTACAACCACTCACCTGATTGAATATTTTTTAAGCAAGGAAAATTTACCCACAGCCTTGATGGGTACTCTTTACACTCGCTGGCCTGGTTTTGCAGAAACTGCTATTCACACTACGCCGTTTGCGGTGGAACTGCAACAGCAACTAGCAGCAGCAGTAGATGCTGGTTGTGAGTTTGGGGTGATGGAAGTCAGTTCCCATGCTTTAGCCCAAGGTCGAGTTTTGGGTTGTGAGTTTGAGGTGGGGGTATTTAGCAATCTCACCCAAGACCACTTAGATTATCACCGCGATATGGAAGATTATTTCGCGGCGAAGGCATTATTGTTTAGCCCAGATTATCTTAAAGGCAGGGCGATAATTAATGCTGATGATGCTTATGGTCAAAGATTAATCGCTTCTTTAGGTGCAGACAAAGTTTGGAGTTACAGCGTTAATCATACTAACGCTGATTTGTGGATGAGCGATTTAAATTACGAACCGAATGGTGTTAGCGGTACATTGCATACACCAAAAGGGAATGTAGCTTTTCGTTCACCTTTAGTGGGTCAATATAATTTAGAAAATTTGTTGGCAGCAGTAGGTGCAGTTTTACATTTGGGTTTAGAGTTAGACTTTGTTGCAGCTGCAATTCCTGATTTTCCTGGCGTTCCCGGACGGATGGAAAGAGTGCAGATTGCTGCTAATCAAGACATTAGCGTGATTGTCGATTATGCCCATACACCAGATAGTTTAGAGAATTTACTTAAAGCGGCGCGTCCGTTTATTCCCGGTAAAATGATTTGCGTATTTGGTTGTGGTGGCGATCGCGATCGCACTAAGCGTCCGAAAATGGGAAAAATTGCCGCTGAATTAGCAGATGTAGCTGTAGTGACATCTGATAATCCCCGCACCGAAGACCCAGAAAAGATTTTACAAGATATTCTGGCAGGAATTCCCGCAACTTTAAATCCTACAGTCATAGGCGATCGCGCTACCGCCATTCGTACGGCGATTTTACAAGCGCAGCCAGGCGATGGTGTCTTACTTGCAGGTAAAGGTCACGAAGATTACCAAATTCTCGGGACAGAAAAAATCCACTTTGATGACCGCGAACACGCACGCGAAGCTTTACAAGCAAGACTGAAGATATAAAACCGCCGCTTTTTATAAATTTAAATTCCCTGCATTTCTTTTCCCAGAGTGCAGGGGTGCAGAGGAAGCAAGGCAATACTTATCGGTTAAGGGCAAAAGGGGAAGAGGAAAAAGGCAAGAAAAAACCTTTAACCCTTACCCTTTCTCCTGCACAGACGCTACGCGTAGCTTGCTGAAGCGCAGGGGTACACCTTTTCCCTAAACCAAATTCCTCATTGAAAATCTTTAACCTTACTGATGGAATAATTTAATTTCTGGAAGTCTCCTATAAGAGAAATAAATCATTCAAGATGATGCCCTGTTTCCTATTTCCTCTGAAAAACACCAAACAGCAAACACCTTTGATCCATATCTAAATTAATCAAAAGATAATTAATGATAAAACTAATAAATTCTCAATGTATTGTTACCCATATATACTTGCCACCTTATAGGGTAAATGATACACTCCATTAGTTTTACAATTTATATTCCATATTTCTTGATAAATATTAAATTTTGTAGATTTTCCGTAAAAAAGGTAAATATTAGGGTGAAAAGCAAAGGCAGAATTATTTATGTCCTTTATCCTTCCTCATTTTTCCTTCTTGTGCTTGACTCATGAATGATTTTCTGGCTCAGGATCTGTCTGTTTATCATTTGGTTGCGGGAGTGCAAGCGCCTCCTCAAGCATTGCCTCTCAGTCCGGCGGCTCTGTTATCACTAGTTAGGTCACAAATTGACTTGCTGATTGAACAGAAAATTGCCGCGACTTTATGGGTAAAGCTACCACCTGGAAAAATTTGGTATTCAGAATTAGAGCGTTATCAATCTGCAGTTGATGTGTCTGTTGTGATTTATAACTGTCAGATGGAAGAGAGGCGGAAAGGGGAAGAGAGAAGGAATAGATCCCTGAGTCCAGCACTGAATAATCAAGTTATTAAGTTATTACCAAATAGGCAACTACAACGGGAATACTTTTTTATAATTTTGTCGCCACAGTTTTGTAGTTTAATTTTGGCTTATCGACCCCTTAAAAGACGCAGGAACCCAATATTAAAAAAGGTAAATGCCAATAAAGCTACACCTTTACTAGCGATCAATACTGTTGAAGGTAGAGTAGTTCAGCAAGTACTAGATGGCATTAGAAAAGCCAGCACAGCAGAATCATCGCCAATTGTGCCGACTGATTTTCTTTGCCCCAGTATGCCTGAATCTACACTCATGAATCAGCTTTTGGTCAAGCAAATTCAGCGACAAGATGAAATTAACCTACAACAAATTAAAAAGCGCACTACCAAGTTGCAACAGCAAAATCAAAAACTATATAACAGAGGAAAAGCCAAAGATGACTATTTGAGTAATGTGTGTCAAGAGTTGCGTACACCTCTTACCCACATGAAAACAGCGCTGTCATTGTTAAATTCTCCTACCCTCAAACCACCCCAACGGCAACGCTATTTACAAATGTTAAATAGCCAATGCGATCGCCAAAATTCTTTAATTAATGGTTTAGTAGATTTAGTCAATTTAGAGCGTAATTTGCAAGATACCACCTTAGAAGCGGTCAGTCTTGCAGATATTGTGCCTGGTATAGTCAGTACATACCAGCCCGTAGCTCAAGAAAAAGGCATCATGCTAGCCTATACAGTACCCACAGAACTGCCGTATGTGTGGTGTGTGGCTGGGGGATTGCGACTAATTGTGATTAATCTCTTACATAACAGTATTAAATTTACCCCGAGTGGCGGTCAAGTTTGGGTGCGATCGCGCGTGCAAGGCAATTTTGTACAATTAGAATTTCGCGACACAGGTATTGGCATAGCCGAAACCGAAATTTCCAAAATATTTGACAGCTTTTACCGCGTGCGTTCTGGGACAATAGATGAATCTAGCGGCCCAGGTTTGGGATTAACAGTTGTACAGCAGTTAATTTGGCGTTGCGGTGGCTCAATTGCCGTCAGAAGTAAACCAGCTGAAGGCTCAACGTTTACAGTTAGTTTAGCGCGTGTTCAAGATCAGCCAGTCATTTAATTTTTGAATTAAAAATCTCAACTCTAAAATCCAAAATTCGTCTTCTCCCAAAGGGAGAGGCTACGCCAAGGAAAGTTGGAAGACAGTTGCTACAAGTCGGGGAACCCGCAAGGGCGCACTGGTTCAACTTCCGCAAAATCTGAAATTGCGTATTAAGTAAGTCGGTGTAAATAAACCAAGCTATGTTACGAAACGTAAATAGGTTTGAAACCCTTACCAATGACCAATGACCAATGACCAATGACAGCCCTTACCAGCTATCTTTAATTGCAACGTTCTATTTACCATTGCTTAGTGCTAACTTCCAAAGGTAAGAAAATAGTCATCACTTCCCCATAGTGCGGACGCTGACGCACTATGAGTTTGCCACCAATGGCTTGAAACAAATGTTTGGTTGCCGCAATATTGAGACTAATTGTACCGGTTTCCGGTTGGAACATCAGCAATTGACCCAAGGCTTTGCGAATAGGTGGCGTTGTCGGTGTCGGCGCTTTAGTAGTATCTTGGCACTGAAATTGCGGCGACAATTGTAACTTCAGTTGATCACCAGCAGGAATCACTTGCACTTGAATATGACTACCAGCAGGTAAGCTGCGAGTAAAATTCTCAATCAAGTTAGTTAGTACCCTGTCTAACATTGTTGGGTTACTAACTACCGTTGGTAATTGTTGGGGTAACACCACATCTAAAGTTAAGTTGCGTCGAGTTGCAGCTTGTTCCCAACGGGGAATACTCTGCTGCAAAACTTGATCGAGAGACATCGGTGTTAGTTGAGTGTGGTTAGATTTCACCGAGTTAGATGTCTCTAGTTCTGCGGCTTTAAACAGCAATTCCATCCTGTCAATTTGCTCAGTACACTCATGATCAATCACTTCTAAGCGACTGATGACATTCGCCGGTAAGTCTCGCCGCTTTAATAGTAAGCGAGTCATGGTGCGAATAGTGGTTAAAGGAGTGCGAACTTCATGAGCAAATGCTTGCAGTAATTCTACATCCGGACGAGTAGGCGAAGAGGCGGGGGTGGGTGTTGGTGGTGAAGTCGGAATATTCTCTTTATATTGTTCTGGTTCTGCGAATTCTTGCAGTAAAAACTGACTAAACTGCATGACAGTACGGTAATCTGGAGGCACGACAGCATACTTTTGTACTAATGCATCCAAATCGGCGTAAAAATCAGGGTTAGTTAGCATTACCCTCGCACCCACAGCTAGCCAAGCTTGCTGTACTACCTCTGGTTCAAAGGAAAATAAAAATGTTTTTTGGCCGTTCTTTTGTTCAGCCAACACTAGTACTAATCTAAATTTATCTGTAAAAACTAAGCAGAATTGTTCTGTCCCTAGAGGATCGGCAGGCAATAAGCGTAATACTGATTTATGGGAAGCAGCGTCCTCTACCTTTTCTAGGGGGATCGGCATTTCAAATGGCATCAACGCCAAAGGATTAAATGGCTGGGCTGTAAAAGTTAGAGTTTGTAAGCTTTGAGTGAGTGATGCTTGGCTAAACAGGGGTGCTGGTGCAGCTAAAACTAATCCTTGGGTTTTATCAGGTGCAGCAGACGCTAAAGAATTGATCAGCAGATGTTCTGTTGCTGCCAAGCTGATACGCCACTGCCATTCTGCTTTGGCTGATGAACACTCAGTCAGAGGTGACTGATTCTCAGCTAAGATTTCCTTCAGACTTGGCAATATCCATTCGTACACAGGTTTTCACCCCTTGATTGGAAAGCGACTAATAACAGCTAGGTTAAGCATTTCATTACTTACTTACGAGGTTATAGCCATTTGTGTATTGGCGACAGTCGTAGAACCGAACAATCTAGGCGCGATTTCCCCTGAGATTGAGATCAACTCACCAAGAGCGATCGCCACATTTATGAAAATCACTAATGAAATATTATTAAATTTTGGGCAATTTAGTGCCAAAGCTATTTAGATCTGATAACATCTATCTTCTAATGAGAGACATGAATCAAGCCTACCTTGGAGGACAGCTACTGGGTATTTAGATTGTGACGATATAAAACCATCAAGTGTATGCCAAGTCTGACTCATTAGTAGCCGTAACTGAAATTAAATTGGTACTTCTATGCGTTGGCTAAAATAGCCTAGCCTTTAGAAGTTTCCTGGGTTTCAGATTTTAATCACCTGTGTGCTGAAAACTAGCACTTGCGTAAGTTCAAATTTAATTGTTTTTTAAGATTTGCTCCTCAACATAACACACACCTTAATTAATCGCTTCAAGTAGTCAATTCGGAGATTGATATGAAAAAGCTCATACCCTTGTTAGTCAGCAGTATTCTGGTAATTGGTAGTTTTGGTTGTCAAGATGCAACCAAAAATGCATCAGAAACTCCCACCACCAATGAAGCCAGCAAAACTACAGCCAAAGAAGCATCCGCCAACACTAAAACTACAGCCAAAGAAGCAGCTGCAAATACTAAAACTACTGCTAAATCTACTACCGAAACTAGCAAAACTCCAACCAAAGAAGCAGCTGCAAATACCAAAACTACTGCTACTGAAACTGCTACTAAAAGTTTAATTCTCAGCAAGTTAACCGAAAAAATTCCTGGTAGCAAGTTAGTAGTTGAAGACAAAGACGGCGTTGTTACAGTCACAGGGACAGTTCCCACCACGGCTGATCTCAAGAAGATTGAGCCATTAGTCAAAGAACAAAAAGGTGTTAAAAGCGTAAAAGTAGAAGCAAAAGCTGCAAAAGCTCAGTAAAATCTGAGACAGTTTTCCATTAAGAGTCTAATAATTCTTAACAGGACTTATAAAAATATAAGTCCTGTTTTTCATGACAAATTAGCTACTTTCTTGATCAGAATCCGATTCAATACTGCTCGGTTAATGATTTTCAACTCTTAATTTGGTTTGAGGAAAGGTAAAAGGTTAAGGGTTAAAGGTTTTTCTTGCCCCTTTTGCCCTTAACCGACAAGTATTGGATTATTCGTTACCAATTTGTAAATTTGCATTCTCTAAGATAAATACATGCAATTCTATAAATTGGGGATGTACCATGCCAAAACGCCTGATAATAGAGTTAAATAATTGGTTACAACGAGATAGAATTGTACGGAATTTAGAAATATTTCAAGACTTTATTATTATCTCACTCTGTCTAGGCTTATTTTGTGTAATGCTGATTCGTCTGACAGAAATGTTTACTTCCTTTTTACGTCCATTAGATTTACGGGAAGTAACATCTGATATTTTGTTTATTTTAATTCTAGTAGAGTTATTCCGCTTGTTAATCGATTACCTACAAGCACAACGCATATCTGTAGGCGCAGCAGTAGAAATTACTATTGTTTCAGCTTTGCGAGAGGTAATTTTACGTGGTGTGCTAGAAATACCCCGCGATCAACTACTAGGTATTTCTATATTTTTAGTAGTTTTAGCAGGGATTTTAGTAGCTTTACCTTGGATGACTCGCTTTTTTGAACATGACAAAACTACTAATCCTGACATTGCTGAAACAATCACGCAGTTATTGACTGAAAAACCTGAGTTGTAAAGTCAAAGATCTAAAGTGATGAGTCATCGGTAATTGGCTATTTTTCCTGTAGTTATCTAGCCAATCTTTAACTTTTTTAGTCCTGTTCGCACCTGATAGGTTGTTCAGTTAATACCAACTAATTATATCAAAAGTTGGTATAATGCTCCAGATTGTGCGATCGCCCTGAGGATTCTATCCTGCAATTCGAGTCTAAGAGCTAGGAGAAAGGTAAAGAAAAACCCTTTCTCCGGTATCTCAAACCATATTTTCAGTGCAAATTGCTATTTCTTGTTATGGGAGGACTAATAAAGGCAGATTTTTACAGCTTTTTAGTGAGTTTTTGTTTCTCGGATGTTAGCAGCGAAACTCTCTAGAAAGTAGTTGTCGTTAACTATTTACATCAGAAAATATAAAAATTTTTTGTCAGTTCGCTAGTAATAGGTTAATAAAAGATAAAAATCGGATTAAAAATGTAAACTTGATCCACAATACAAGCAAATGAAACTTAAATTTTATGCAAGTTTGATGATTTTTATGAAGTTTTAAGAGTTATTATCGATCGCAGGAATTAACTTGAAAAACTTGCAAAAACCAAATCAATTTAGTGAACTACCCTCCAGTTTACAGTTCAAAACAAAACTGTCCCATTCATTTGGTTGGCAAAACGGGACAAGCAGTTCAGATTTCAATTCATTCTCCTAGTCGGTATATCTGTGCCAACTGCGAACGGATATTACCAGATTGGAAGCAACAGTCAACTTTATGGGTAGTGATTGTTTTACAACAATCACAGTATCAATTACAGGAAAGTACACCTGTCATAGAGGAAGAGAAAGAACGCTTACGAGAAAAGTTTATGCGGTTTGGTTTTGATTTAGCTTTTAATCTACGCGATCGCAGCTATTTTACAGACCTCATAGATCCTCGTACAGGCTATCCGCTACTTTCTCATCCTGGAATTGTTCCTCATGACGACACAGCAGTTGTCAAAGCTTTGCTAAATTACCCAGTCATCAAAAACAAATGCTGTGTACTAGTACATCCAGAATGGGGGACAGCAGTCTATCCCAGCATCTTGATTTCCGAAGCTCCGCCAATCATGATTGAATGGGTGACTAAAAGCATAGCGCCCATGCATGGATGGCAAGAAATCAGCTAGATCATCAGTAACTGCGAATAAAAATGATGGACAAACAGGGCACTAGCATCGCCGTAAAAAATGTAAGAGTCAAAAATCACAACTCAAATAAAATTTTGATTTTTGACTCTTGCCCCATACATATGCTGTACGCTCAATTCGCTTAACTATATTTATAGTAATGTTTGTAGCCTTTGTACTTAGTCTTATCTCCGTTAGCAACGATGCCTAAAATATTGACGGGAGAGAGTTTTAGACTATCTTGAGCTTGCATTAGCCCCGATTTATCTGTTTTGTCTAACCTTACTACCATCACTACCCCGTCAGTGTAGGGTGCGATCATTCTCGCATCAACTAATCCTACTATCGGCGGCATATCATAAATAACTAAGTCAAAAGTTCTATTGAAATAGCCCATTAGTTGCTTCATTTTTTCTGAAGAAAGCAACCTTGCAGGATCGGGCGGTATTGGCCCCGAAGTAATCACAGATAAGTTGTTCATCGTTGGCATTTGCCTGATTACCTGTCCTATGGGGATATTCGTGGAAATTAAACTGCTTAACCCCCACAGGTTACTTAGATCGGCTAATTCATGAACTTGGGGTCGGCGTAAATCAGCATCTACAAGTAGTACTTTTTTGCCCATTGCTGCTGCTATTTGGGCTAGTTGGAATGAAACTGTAGATTTGCCGTCTCCTGGTAATGCTGAACTAATAACTAAAGAGTGAATTGGTTGATCGGAACTGAGTAGTTGAATATTTGAATACAGTACCTGTAAAGATTCCCAAAATCTGCCTTGACCGTAATAGCGATCGCTAGACGAGCGGCGTTGTAATATATGAGACATTTTTGGCATTTTGCGGGAAACATTTTTCGGTAAGATTTTTTCCAAAACTTTGTTCTCAGAATTGTGATATCGACTATCTTGGATTTTTCTATCAAAAGGCAAAGTTCCCAGCAAAGGTAGTTTGATTTTTTCTTTGAGACTGTCAGCAGTATGGTATGTATTATCTACCTTCTCTAGTAGCAAGCTAATGCCAACACCTAAAAGTAAACTAGCAATAAAACCTAACGTTAAGCTACGTTGAATATTAGCAGATATTGGTTGTCCAGGCTCAAATGCTCCTTGAATTAACTCCCAAGGTAGTTCTGTCTGAGCCACCTGAATTTGTAGCGTTTCCCGAGTAGTTAAAAACCGATTCAGGCTCTCGGTGGCAATTTGTAGCTCTCTCTGCAGTTCTGTATATCTTCGCGATAAAACTGGTAATAGTTTAACTTCTCGATCAACTTGGATTTCTACTTTCTTTAATTCTTGGCTTTGTACTTCTAAAGTCTGAACTTGAGTAGCTATCTCAGCAAATTTAACACCTAAAGTTCTCTTGGCTTCTTCTTCTAATAATGGCAATAAATTTTCTTTTTTCTGCCTTAAACTTTGGATAGGTGGGCTATCTTCTTGAAACCGAGTTTGTTCTCCAGCTATTTGAGCGTCTAATTGACGGATCTGAGCAATTAATTGTTGATATACAGATGTATTGCTGATCGCGGCTAGTTCTCCTTGTTCCCCTTTCATATTGGCAAAACTGGCACGAGACATAGCTAATTGTTGATCAATTGCTAATCTTTGGGTTTTCAAGGCTTGCACTTGACTGGCAATTTGTGTTGCCTGGGCTTCTGGACTAATAAAATCATACCTTTGGCGGAACAATTGCAGCTCTTTTTGCAAACTATCTACTCTATTTTTAATACTTGGTAGTTGTTTCTCAACAAACTGTACACCTTGCCTTAACTTGGTTTGGCGCTTTTGTAGACTATATTCTAAATAAGATTTAGCAATGATATCTAGAACTACTTTAATCTGCCGAGGGTCTTCACTTTTGAATCGTACCTCTATAATTTTCGTCTGTCCTAAACGACGAATTGTTAACAATGCCATTAGAGAATCATAATTTATATTTGGATAAATTTTCTGTATCTCTTTGACAATGCTTATCATCAATTCTGGGCTTTTGAGAACTTGTATTTGGCTTTCGTAATCTAAACTACCAGATTTACCTGAGCTACTAGGATCAATGGTGAGTTGTGACAAAGATTTCTCTTCATTTACAGGTTCTACTAAAAGTCGAAAATTACTTTCATAGATAGGTTTTTGCTTTAATGTAGAGTAGCCCACAGCAGCCATGACCACAGTTGCTACTCCTACAATAATCAACATGCGTCGCTGTACAACACTGAGGAATTGTCGTAAGTCCCAATCATTACTATCCTTGTCAAACCATGCCGTAATCTGAGGTGAAAATGCTTGGTGTATCGCACTTCCATTGCGCTCGTAAGTTGAAGGTTTAGTTAAATTGTTCTCCATCATTTATTTATCTTGTGTAATCAGCTAGGTAAAATTGGTCATTGCTGGTTGTAGTAAAGGTAAGATACACTCTTGTACTTGTTAAGTAAAATATATAAGTGAAAAACTAAATATTAGACTTAAAGTAAATCCCATATTATTAAGTTTTGAGTTGGCATTTATGTTCTTTGCCCTATCAATGCTCAAAAAAATAATTTATATAGCTGTTTTAGACTCCTAACGACAACTAGTCAATGTTTTAGAGGAGAATATCTAAAATAGTATTTATACTTAAAAGCACCTCAACCAAAATTTAGATGCTATAACAAAAGGCGGTTAAAATTGCTTGGGGCTGTCTCCTCTTAGTTCCGATTAGCTTAGTTAACTACTTTGTCAGCAGCATATGTATCTTTACGTAAGTTAAAAATCAGTCTAGTAATAATATGGACAGTGCTATACTGAGGCAAGTATATTCTGGCTTTCCAATGTCAACCTGAGTATACAAGGAAGTTTTAAGTATAAAATATGATACATTACTTAACTAAGAATTGAGATATAAATATCTAGCCCTCTCCCTCCTTTAGATGGACAGTCTCGGAATTCTTCACTATGTTTAGACAAAATCCTTTACAGGCTTACCTGGTTCTAGGCAGATTTTGCTCGCCTCGTGCTTCAAAAACAGAACTAAAACCCTGATTACAAATTATTCAACCCTCAATTACATAGAGCTTAGGCGTATTTCCAAAAATCAAACAGGAGTTTTATAGGATATTTTATTGCGGGATTGATTGTCACTAGTCTGCTGGATTGCTTAAGATATCTCTACTAACTCTGCTCTTACAGGCATAATAAGTTTTTCTGGTATGGTCTTCTGCCAATAACACTTAATCGGAGTTTTTCACAAAAGTCAAGGGTCAAAAAATTTTAGGTTTAGGTGGGTATTATAACTTTATCCAATCTCCTTACACAGCTTTAAATATTTGGGTAGGCTACAGTGAAAATTTTTCAACTCATAACGATTTTGCCTATTAGCTATTCGTCAAGAATTTTATAGTCATGGTTCAAATCCTTTAGCTCAGTTAAAACTAGAAAATCTCTGCTCTTAAATTTAATTATTTTGCTTAAAGTACCACTGTGGATTTCACGGTTAGTAGTAATACTTAAGAAGTATTATACTAATATTTTATTAAAAAATCAGTATAAATACTTTGGTGTATCATGGGTATATATGATTTAAAATTGTTCACCGATAACCGACGTAAAATTTAAAAATAATTTGTTACCAAAAAAATATTCCAATCATTGCGGTTATTTTACTTAGGCTGGATTCATCAACTCGATGGTGAATTTTGCCACAACTGCTGACTGCAATTTTTTATTAATTAAACAAGCAATTTATCTGGTGCATCATCTAGCTAATGCATAATACCTTGGCTCTGGATCATAGCAAAGCTAGAAAGTATCCTGATTAAACTCTTTCACAAAAAACCGCAATAAAGATTCAAAAAAATTATGTTTTTTCCCTAATTTATACAAACATCGTTTATAAAAGAATTTAACTGCAAGTATAGAGCGACTAAGGCAATCGATTGCTGCGATCGCTTTCTTGGTTATTTCTTGGTCTAGGAATCTTTTAAAAGGACGATATAGCCAATGACATTCAGTGAATGGCTGAAGAAATCGTTGCTAACCATCTCGACAAACAAAGGTGCTCAGAATCAGCAATTTTTTACTCCTGATAGAGACTTATTGTTAAGTGATAAAGTTAACTTCGATCATATAAAAGAGCAGAATGAGGAGGACTTTAACAAGTTTGTACTGCCTTCAATAGTCCCTAGTCAGTCTCTATCAATGAATACAACTTGGTATGAGCAACCGCTGAAATTATCTGTGATTACTGAGTTTTTTCCCCCAGACTACGCTGCTACAGGACAGTTGATTGAGGAACTGGTAAGACAGTTAGGTAAACAAGGAGTAAACATTGAGGTGTTTACAGGTCAGCCGGGGTATGCGTTTGGAACTTCCTATGCTCCTGCCATAGAACAAGTAGGTCGAGTTAGAATTAGGCGATCGCGCACTGCTCAACTTTGGTCGCGGCGAGTTCGTGGTAAAGCGATCAACGGTATCTTGTTTACCTTGCGTGCTGTGCTGCATCTAGTTAGATGTTGCCGTCGCCATGATGTAGTGTTGTTAACCTCAGCCCCACCATTTTTACCAATTGTGGGATATCTGGCTCACCTGTTTTTTAAGCTTTCTTATGTCTGCTTAATTTATGATATTTATCCCGATATTGCGATCGCCTTAGGAGTAATCCCTAAAAATCATTGGCTAGCAAGATTTTGGCAAACCATAAATAAAAAGGTTTGGCAAAAAGCTAAAGGAATAGTGGTGCTAAGTCCAGCGATGAAGCAGCGGGTAGTGGCAGTTTGTCCAGAGGTAGCAGATAAGGTATCTGTAATTCACAGTTGGGGAGATCCTGACTTGATTGTGCCAATGGTCAAAAAAGATAACTGGTTTGCAACGAAATATAACTTAGTTCATAAATTTACTGTTCTTTATTCGGGTAACATGGGTCGGTGTCATGATATGGACACCATATTGGCAGCAGCCAAACAACTGCAAGATGAGCCGATTCAGTTCGTTTGTATTGGAGGTGGTGCAAAACACGACAGTGTAATCCAAGCAGTCAATCGACTTGGGTTAAGTAATTTTTTGTTTTTACCCTATCAAGATAAAGAAGTACTGCCTTACTCTCTAACAGCTTGCGATCTCTCCTTAGTTAGTGTAGAAGCTGGTATGGAAAGTTTAGTTGCACCCAGCAAACTTTACCCAGCATTAGCAACAGGGCGACCTATTGCTGCAATTTGTTCAGAGTATTCTTATTTAAGGCAAATCATCGCAGATGCCCAATGTGGTGCTAGTTTCGAGAATGGTGACAGTTATGGATTAGTTGAATTTATTCGCTTATTGAACAGTGACAAACAATTAGCAGAACGCATGGGTATGGCATCTCGTCGGTATTTGCAGTCGCATTTTACGCCCGAGATTATTGCTAAACAATATTTAAGAGTTCTCCGACAAGCTGTTTCTTAACGCTTTTGAGTATTATTACGCAACATAATTCCCAAAAACGTATTAAATTACTTTCATCTTCGGCTTGACAATCGTAATTTGCGGCTATATAAACAAAGTGCATCTATCATTTAGGAACGCTGACTCTGAAAGTTATGTTTGACAAACTGGTCAATGCAGACTTCCTTAAGTAGGATTACGGAAACCTGCTACTAAAGAAGAGATAGTGAAGCATTTTCCTTAGAACTTGCACTGGTTCACAAGTTTTTCTTCTAAAAATTCAATAACTCACTGTTGATTAAGAAGTGGGCTTTGATGGTCTTTATGATCTCAGTCCCTTCAACGCAACCTTCTTGTGGATTTGTTTGATGTCTACTGATATGGAGGGCCGAAGTGCAGAAAAGGTGTGATCGAAATCGAAAACGTTCTAAAAGACGAGCCATATATTGTCCAGAACATGGGTGCTATTTAAATAGCATGAGTCAAAAATATGGGTTGTTTGCAGAACGAGCTGGACAGCTACAAGAGCGAGGGATGAAGCGGTTAGATGCCTTAATGTTAGTTGCAGCCAAAACTGCAATTCCTATAGACGGTGAGTGGTTGGAAGCTTTTTGGTGTGATGAATGCCAACAAACTAAGTGGTACCACGTTTGTAAGGGCGATTCCACTTATGAATTATCAGTAGCACCGCCAGAACTTTGGCAACAAGCCACAGGGGTAATTAATCCACACAGAAATCCTTCAGTGGGGGAGTTCACTAGTAGAAATGCTCGGATGCTTCGCTACAGAACTATTGAAAATTGTAAGTTTATATACTAATGCAAACACTCAAACATCTGTCGTTTTGAGCGAAGCAGAAGCTTAAAGATAATTGGCTTCGATCAAAATGACACCTGAAAATGCAAAATAAACAAAGCTTTATTGGAAAAAATAGAGCATTTATAAGTTTGAGTCGAATCTTTAGCGATTTGGAACAGCATTTATTGTAAAAAGTGGAGTATTCATAAGTTTGAGTCGAATCTTTAGAGCTTTGGATTAATTTTTGTTATGAAGGGTGGAGCATTTATAAGTTTGAGCCGAATATTTGCAGCTTTGAATAAGTTTTTATGGTAAAAAATCGTGTGTTTACAAGTTTTGTCGCATTTGTGACCACAAAAAACCATTAAGTTAGGAAATTTACGCAATTCCCCAGAAAATTTGATCGCTGATGATTCCCAATTAACACTAGTTCCGTATTGGTTAAGCATAAGTTAACTTATGTGTAGCCTTTCAAACATGGACATACTGCTATGGGAAGACCAAAGCGTACTTCGGTAATTTTAGAAAAAGCCCAGCGTCGGATAGCTGGTTTAAAGACAATTGATGGCTCACTAGATTTGGGAAATGGGCTTACGGTCGAAATATTTTTAGAATTAATTGAAGATACACGCAGAAAATTAGAGGCTCATAATATTGCTTTGTCAGCCGCCGATCAGACAGGTACTCTGGTTTCACAAGCAGAGCGATCGCTTGCCGATTTATCAGAGCGAATGTTAACTGGGGTAGCTTCTAAATATGGTAAACGTAGCGATGAATATGAGATGGCTGGGGGTGCGCGCAAGCGTACTGGTAAGCGGAATGCTCGCAAAGTAAGTACATCTACGCCCACAGAAAGTCCGGCTACAATCTAAGATATCTCGACGACTTGATAACTCATCAATTATTATTATTCAACCAACCATAGGGACACAAATTTTTGTGTCCCTATTAGATTAAGAGCGATGGATGTAGATCCAGATAATTTTTAATTTTTTAAATTTTGCAATTGCCTTGAGAGAATTACAATAAAATCCCCAAATGCTTGTAGGGGCGCAGTATTGCTCATTGATGTCAACTTAACGTGAAACCCGCTCTTGTGCAAGGTTTCGCCCTCACCCCCAGCCCCTCTCCCACCAGGAGAGGGGAGCAAGAGATTGAGTTCCCCTTCTCCTGCGGGAGAAGGGGTTAGGGGATGAGGGCGCGAGGTATTTGTACAACACTTGCCGTATATAGCTTTTAGCTTAAGTTGACACGTATGAGTATTGCTGTGCCCTTTGTGCTGTAAATGTGGAACCGCCGATCAATTTTGATGAGGTGAGACAAATTAATGAAAAAAGCGCTTATTTGTGGAATATCTGGACAAGACGGAGCCTATCTAGCGCAGTTACTTCTCAATCAAGGCTACTCAGTCTGCGGTACTTCCCGTGATGCTCAAATTTCATCTTTTCAAAATTTACTTCACTTAGGAATTCGAGAGCAAGTAAAGCTAGAGTCAATGGCTTTAACTGACTTTCGCAGCGTCTTACAGGTACTGACAAAAATCCAACCAGATGAAATCTACAACTTAGCAGGGCAAAGTTCAGTTGGTCTATCTTTTGGACAACCAGTAGAAACCTTAGAAAGTATAGCCACAGGTACGCTCAACTTGTTAGAAGCTGTTCGCTTTTTAGGTAAACGGATCAAGCTCTACAATGCCGGTTCTAGCGAGTGTTTTGGTGATACTGGCGAAATGGCAGCAGATGAAACTACTCCATTCCGTCCCAGAAGTCCTTATGCTGTAGCTAAAGCCACTGCATTTTGGGAAGTTGCTAACTACCGAGAAGCTTATGGTTTATTCGCCTGTTCGGGAATTTTGTTTAATCATGAATCTCCCCTTCGACCAGAAAGATTTGTAACTCAAAAAATTGTGGCTACTGCTTGTCGCATTGCTCAAGGTGGTACTGAGCAACTTTATTTGGGAAATATGCAGATTCAACGTGACTGGGGTTGGGCACCAGAATATGTGGAAGCAATGTATTTAATGTTGCAACAACAACAGCCTGATGATTATGTAATTGCTACCGGAGAAAGTACTTCACTAGAGGATTTTGTTGCCGCAGCCTTTGCATCAGTCAACTTAGATTGGCAAGAACATACTGTTATAGATAATAGCCTCCTGCGACCTACAGATTTAGCAGTGGGTAGAGGTAATCCAGCCAAGGCTGCAAACAACCTGGGATGGCAAGCGAAATACAAGATGAAAGATGTAGTGCAGATGATGGTGGAAGCAAGGTTAGCTAAGTCATGACAATGAAAGACAACATTCATCAACCCAGTTTAGTAATTGAAGCTGGACGCACAGAACAGCAATATTGGAAAGACTTATGGCGCTATCGGGAGTTATTTTACTTCTTAGCATGGCGAGACATTTTAGTGAGATACAAACAAACGGCGATTGGGATTGCTTGGGCACTCATTCGTCCGTTTCTCACAATGGTGGTGTTTACAGTCGTGTTTGGACAGTTAGCAAAGTTACCTTCTCAAGGTGCGCCTTATCCAATCCTAGTGTTTTCCGCCATGTTACCTTGGCAATTCTTCTCCAACGCTCTCTCAGAGTGCAGTAATAGCGTAGTTAGTAATGGCAATCTAATTTCCAAAGTCTATTTTCCTCGATTAATCGTACCTGTAAGTGCGATCGCAGTCAGCTTTGTAGACTTTCTAATTTCTGGGATGATTTTGTTGGGATTAATGGCTTGGTATAACTTTGTTCCTACCTGGCGAATTCTCACACTGCCATTATTTATTTGTATTGCCTTTGCTGCTTCAATGGGTGTCGGATTATGGCTGGCTTCTTTAAATGTGAAGTATCGCGACTTTCGTTATATTGTGCCGTTTATTATGCAATTTGGCTTATATATCTCGCCCGTCGGATTCAGCAGTAGTATTGTCCCAGAACAGTGGCGGTTTGTTTATTCCTTAAACCCAATGGTAGGTGTGATTGATGGTTTCCGTTGGGCAATTTTAGGTGGTGAAGCAAAGTTATATCTACCTGGGTTTATTTTATCTTTGGGGTTAGTAATATTACTATTCATAAGTGGCATTTGGTATTTCCGTAAGACGGAAAAGAACTTCGCAGATGTGATATAAAATTTTCTCTAATAGGCATTTATTGTAACCAATTACAAACTTGAAAAAGTTGGGCTAAGAAATATAGCTATGCGTTGATTCATTTACATTTAAAACACTGATGTAAGTAGGCACGAAAAAATCCAACATAGTTATATATTTCCCTGCTAACTTACTTCACTTATATTAACTATTAAGCGATTCATGCAACAGAAGCGTGATTTTGAGCAGAAACATCCGCAGTATAAAAATAATTGCGAATGGCTTTAAAACTAGGGAACAATCAAAAGCCAATGTCTGAAACTATTATTAAAGTTGAAAAAGTTAGTAAAAAATATATTATTGGTCATCAGCAGCAGGAACGTTATACTGCTATTCGGGATGTGATTACCTATAAAACTAAAGCTTTACTTAATCCGTTTAAAAGCAAATATAAAGCCCAAAATAATCAAGAAGAATTTTGGGCTTTAAAGGATGTTTCATTTGAAATTAAACAGGGTGAAAGAGTTGGCATTATTGGGCGTAATGGAGCGGGTAAATCAACATTATTAAAGATTTTAAGCAGGATTACAGAACCTACAGCCGGACGCATCAACATTAAAGGAAGAGTTGCAAGTTTGTTAGAAGTGGGGACAGGGTTTCATCCAGAGTTGACAGGACGAGAGAATATTTATCTTAATGGCGCAATTCTGGGTATGAGTAAAGCAGAAATTCAGCGTAAGTTTGATGAAATTGTGACGTTTGCTGAGATTGAAAAATTTTTAGATACACCAGTCAAACGTTATTCTTCCGGAATGTATGTGCGGTTGGCGTTTGCGGTGGCGGCGCACTTAGAACCAGAGATTTTGATTGTAGATGAAGTATTAGCTGTCGGAGATGCACAGTTTCAGAAGAAATGTTTAGGTAAAATGGATGATGTTAGCAAAGAAGGCCGAACAGTATTATTTGTCAGTCACAATATGACGGCTTTGCAAAGTCTATGCAATCGTTCTATATGGATGAATAATGGCAAAGTTTTAGAAGATGGCTTATCGAGTTTTGTAATATCTAATTATTTGGCTAAATCTGCTTCGGCAGTAACAGAACAAGTATGGGATAAAGAGAAGGAAGCGCCAGGTAACAATAATGTCAGATTACATCGTGTATCTGTGTGTCCAGAGCCGGGAAATCCATCTGATGAAATGAATGTTTCTACTCCTATTCGGCTAGAGTTTGAATATTGGAATTTCATACCCGATGCAAATTTAAATTTAAGTTTAGTTATTTATGATCTTCAAGATATCTGTATTTTTAATACTGTATCAGAATCAAAAGTTTCTCCACAGGGATTAATAAAAGGAATATGCCATATTCCTGGTGATTTTTTAAATGATGGAACTTATAGAGTTAGGATTTTAATTGTTAAAGATACATCTATCGTTGTTTTTAATCACGATAATATATTGATGTTTGAAATTGCTGACATTGAAAGACCAGGTAGCTGGTATGGTAAATGGATGGGCGCAGTTCGCCCTAATTTTATATGGGAAATAGATTTTAAAAGCCAGAATTCAACTATTAAATTATCATGTAATCAAGCAAATGAAAGTAATTAAAAAAGCATATAATTTAGTAAAATCTTTTTCAACGGAAAAACAACATCATATAGCTATTAAGAATGCTGATAATGCCATTAAAAATTTTCAGCATCCCTATCAACTAAATGTGGGTTGTGGAAATATTAAATTTCAAGGATGGGTAAATATAGATTTAGCATTTGTTCCTAATGTTACCGATATCATTTGGGACGCATCTCAAAAATTTTCCTTTTTAAAAGATGAATCTTGTTCATTAATTTATAATGAACACTTTTTGGAACATCTAGACATTGGACAAGGCTTGAATTTTTTATCTGAATGTTATCGATTACTAAATCCAAGTGGTGTTTTACGTATTGCAATGCCATCTCTTGATTATGTAGTTCAAAAATATAATTCTGAAAACTGGCGTAATCAAGATTGGTTAAGCTGGAAAGAATATAAGTTTATTCAAACACGTGCGGAGATGATAAATGTAGCATTTCGATCGTGGGGACATCAATGGTTATATGATCAAGAAGAGCTAGAACGTAGATTATACGAGGTGGGTTTTAAGGAATTAAGAAATGTGCAATGGGGTATCAGTGAAATATCAGAATTGAACAATAGAGAAACTCGTACAGACTCAATGCTGATTTGCGAAGCTAAAAAATAAAAATCAATCACAAATTCTCTAAAAATAAAATGCATCAGGTTATTTATCATTACATTTAAATACTACAAAAGCCTAAATGTACTAAAACAATCTTGCTACTTTAATAGCAACATATTGGAGGCAATAAAAATTGGTATATAAAGTATTAGTATTTCCAGGTGGTACAGAGATTGGATTGGAAATTCAAAAATCACTTTTGCATTGTAAGGATATCCAAATATATTCAGCTGGAAGTAGAATTTCAAATCATGCCTCTCTTGTGTTCAAAAATCACTTCATCATTCCGTCGGTTTCTGAGACAGATTGGTTAAACAGCTTAAATGAAATCATTATTCATGAAGGGATAGACTATATCTTTCCTGCTCATGATGATGTAATTGTGGCTTTAGCCGAAAATATAAAGTCTCTTAAAGCAAAAATTGTATCATCTCCGCAGGAAACTTGCTTAATTACCCGTTCAAAATCAGCAACATATCGTTTACTGGCAGATATAATTCCTGTTCCCAAATTATATATAGATATTGAACAAATAAGCACCTATCCTGTATTTCTGAAACCCGATAAAGGTCAAGGCTCTCAAGGTACTCAACTTATTGATAATCAAGAATATTTATACCAGTATTTACATAATAATCAACAACAAAATCTAATCTTCATGGAATATCTACCTGGAGATGAATATACAATAGACTGTTTCTCAGATAGAGATAGAGGTCTATTATTTTGTAGTGGTAGAGAGAGATCCAGAATTAGAAGTGGCATATCTATGAACAGTAAAACTGTTCATAACCAATCTGAGATATTTCAAAAGTATGCCTGCCTGATAGCAGAAAAATTATGTTTTCATGGAGCATGGTTTTTTCAACTCAAAAAGGATCAATATGGTATTTATAAGTTACTTGAAATTGCACCTAGAATTGCTGGTACTATGGCTGTTCATAGAGTTAAGGGAATTAACTTTCCTCTTTTAAGCATTTATGAACAGGAAAGAATACCAATTGAAATACTTATAAATCAAATTGACGTAAGTATTGACAGAGCTTTGATAAACCGTTACAAACATCATATCGAGTATAACAAGGTCTATGTTGATTTAGATGACACTCTAATTTTGAATGGAAAATTGAATTTAGAGCTAATCAAGTTTTTATATCAGTGCCTCAATCGAGATATTAATATAATTTTGATCACTAAGCATAAAGGTGATGTGAAAGAGACACTCAGTAAATATAGAATATTCAGTATATTTGATCAAATAATTCATATTGATAGTAGATCAAGTAAAGCAGATTATATTTGCGACGATAAATCAATCTTAATTGATGACAGCTTCAGTGAGCGCAAAGATGTTAGCAAACGCCTTGGTATTTTGACTTTTGATTGTAGTATGTTAGAAATGTTACTAGATGAAAGGAATTAGCTATAAATGCCAAATGTTGTTATTAGCCAAACAGATATAGAACATTTAAAAGTAATTCGTCATAATGTTGTTGAGTTTATGAAATATGCTTCAGCTAATTATGCCAAGCATCCAGGAAGATTACTAGACATTGCACCTCAAATTCATGAAGGTGCAGAACCTTTCTTTCAAAATTCGATTATTATAGATACTTTTGACATAAATCCTAAATCTGGATGTACTTATATTGGTGATATTTGCGGGTTTAATAGTTCTATACCTAATGAAACTTACGATTACATAGTATGTACAGAGGTATTAGAACATACCCTACAGCCTTTTAGTGCTGTAAATGAGATGTGGAGAATATTGAAGCCTGGTGGTTTGCTTTTCCTCAGCACTCCATTCAATTTTAGAATTCATGGTCCATTACCAGACTGTTGGCGATTTACTGAACATGGTCTAAGAGCTTTGTTAAATAAATTTGCAATAGTGGAATTGAATAGCATAGAAACCTTAGATAGAGCACTTATGCCGATTCAATATACAATCATTGCACAAAAAAATTAAAATAGCTAAGTAGAAATTTTCAAAAAATGCCTACCTACATCTATATAAGTTAATCTGGATTACTAACTTTTTAATTTAAAGCAAAATGTATTAGGATAAAGAGCAATTATCTAAACTTAATAAAAGGCTTATACATAGGAAAAAATGATAAAAGTTAAAAAACCATCCATACTTCCAGCATTAAATGGCGACCTGCTTAAAAGAGCTAATCTCTTCAAATTTATCAGGGAATTTATAGAAGCAGCTAACATGTCTGATGGCTACTATATGGAGTTTGGCGTACTTAATGGTGAGGCTATGATCGATGCTTATCGACAGTTCCGAGGTGTTGTCTCACATTATTTAGGATTTGATTCATTCGAGGGACTTCCAGATCTCAAAGAATCTGACCAAGAAGCTCAAGAATATACTCCTTATTTTTATAAGGGTAATTTTAAATCTATGCCTATAGACTATGTTAAAAATAACATCATCAGTTGCTCAAGAATGCAAGAAGAAGAATTAACCTTAGTTAAAGGTTTTTTTTCAGAAGTGCTTCCGAAACTAGAAAAAGCTATTCTGCGTGAGAAGGGAATTCCTCACGTTATTTATATTGATTGCGATCTCTACTCTTCTACATTGGATGTATTAAATTTTATTGATGATCTGGTTGTCACTGGGACTTGGATTTTATTTGATGACTACTGGTGCTACCGAGGATCTCCTCTTTATGGTCAACAAAAGGCAATCCAAGAGTGGTTAAACGGTCATGAGCGAATAGGGCTTTCTGAATACTCTAATTTTAATGGCTTTGGTAGAGCTTTTATTGCGTATGAAAAGTAGACATTTTTGGAGAAATTAAGGTGCCACACCTAACTAATTTATGATTCTCAGTGGCATTAAAAAACTTGTATCGTTATGTTGGTAATATCTACAACAATTATCCAGATTCCATATACAGTTATTACACAGAAATTTAAAGATATTTAAATTATGAATTTCTCAAATAAAAGTTTAGACAAACTAGGTATTTTTGGAAGTCAGCCACTTTTTCAAGAGAAGTTGTATGTTGGTCGCCCGAACGTTGGCGATCGCACACGTCTCCTCGAACGCATTAACGATATGCTTGACAGACGTTGGTTCTCCAATAACGGGCCTTTTGTACAAGAGTTAGAACAACGTATTGCAGATTTATTAGGAGTCAAACATTGCATTGCTATGTGTAATGGAACAGTAGCTCTCGAAATTGCAATCAGAGCAGCTGAATTCAAAGGTGAGGTGATTGTTCCCTCTTTTACCTTTGTTGCCACGGCTCATGCACTGCAATGGCAAGAAATTACACCTGTTTTTTGTGACATTGATCCTCAAACGCATACAATTAATCCTTGGCGAGTAGAAGCCATGATTACACCTCGAACCACAGGCATTATTGGAGTGCATCTGTGGGGACAACCTTGTAATGTAGAAGCTTTGGAAGAAATTGCCCTGAAACATCATCTCAAATTAATGTTTGATGCATCCCATGCATTTAGTTGTTCTTATAAGGGACGCATGATAGGTAATTTTGGAGATGCAGAAGTTTTCAGTTTTCATGCAACTAAGTTTTTTAATACCTTTGAAGGTGGCGCAGTAGTTACAAATAATGATGAGTTAGCGAATAAAATTCGTTTAATGAAAAACTTTGGTTTTGCTGGATATGACAATGTTACTTACATTGGCATTAACGGCAAAATGAATGAAGTTTCGGCGGCGATGGGTTTAACTTCTCTAGAAAGTATTGAGGAATTTACTGCAATCAACTACCGGAACTACAAGCATTATCAAGCAGAGCTAACGGATATTCCTGGAATCAGCCTATTCACCTTTAACCAATCTGAGTGTTGCAACTACCAATACATTGTTTTAGAAATCAATGAAGAAGAAACGAAAATTAGCCGCAACCAGCTGCTCAAAATTCTTCATGCCGAAAATGTGATTGCCCGTCGCTATTTCTATCCAGGCTGCCACCGTATGGAACCTTATCGCTCCTATTTCCCACATGCAGGCCTTCTGCTTCCTGAAACGGAGAAACTATCTCAACGAGTTATGATATTACCTACAGGAACTAATATAACAGAAAATCATATACACTCAATTTGTGAAATTATCAGATTTTCAATAACAAATGGAATTCAAATTCAAGAACGGTTAGAAGCAAATAAATCTAAAGTATCTGCTCAGATATATTAAACAAAATTATTTAAAAAATCGCATTATCTTTAAAAAACTATCAATATTGAACATATTTAACAGATGAATGAAAAATAATACTCCATTCTTGAATGAAGTTAAATCGCTTCAAGATAACAAGTACGATAAAATCCCAAAATCATCGTCTTTGCAAGATTTAAGATGGCTGATTGCTCAAAATACAATAGAAATTATTTCAGATGATTTACCGCTAGAACCAGCAGTCAGTATATGCATGATTACTTACAACCATCATCAATTCATAAAAGATGCTTTAGAAGGTGTTATTGCTCAAAAAACTACTTTTGAAATAGAGCTTATTGTTAGCGATGACTGCTCTACAGATGGTACTCAAGATATCTTACTTGACTACCAAAAAATATATCCAAATCTAATTCGTGTACTGCTGGCAAAAAAAAATCAAGGTCAACTTACGCCAAATAAAAATGCTCCCTTTATGCCTAATGTAATTAGAGCAATAGATTATTGTAGGGGTAAATATATTGCTCTTTGCGAAGGTGATGATTACTGGATAGATTCCTTAAAGCTACAAAAGCAGGTAGATTTTTTAGAGGCAAATGAAGATTATTCACTATGCTTTCATAATGCTAAAATTCAATTCATGCGCTCAGGTAATTTCAGAGAATGGATAATGCATGAGTCTCTTGATAAAACTATATTTGAGACTAAAGATTTACTTCGAGGATGGTTTATTCCAACCGCTTCTATTATGGCTAGAAATTATGGTGTTTCCATGATTCCTGAATGGTTTCATCATTGCCAAAGTGGTGATATAACTTTGTTATTATTATGGTCATTAAGGGGGAAAATTAAATATTTAAATGAAGTTATGAGTGTGTATCGTCTTCATGATAATGGTATAACAGCATCTGCAAATCATAGTGGGTATAATAAAGTTATTTCCATGATGTTTCTATATCAGAGCTTCAATATTGACACTAAATATAAATATAATGATGAAATAATGATAGCTATAATTTCTGAGATTAACACACATTTACCTGAAATCAAGGAGTTAAAAGCAGAAGTTGAAAAATTCAAGGCAGAGCTAACATTCCTTAAAGTCAAACATAAAATAAAAAATCTTATAAAAAAATATTTTTTGCATAAATTTACATGAATCTTACTAATCTTTTGACCAAACTATAGTGATTTCATTAATATCTTATTAAAGCGAAATTTTGCTTTGATTAACTATGAATAATTGAGAATTATAAGGTCGTTTTTTAATTAACTATATAAAACAAAAATTATATACTTGCATATTATAAATAATGAATATTGTTTGCACTATTGATAATAATTATGCACAACACTGTGCGGTCATGCTGTCATCTCTATTTATTAATAACCCAAACCAAAAATTTTATATATACATTATTACTAACGGATTAAAAAAACATATTAGTAATAAGATAAAACGTTTTTTTTATACAATTAAGCAAGAATATTCAATAATTGAAATTCAAACAAGTGAATTAGAAAAAGCTCCTGTTAGTCATCATATATCGTTAGCCACCTATTTTCGATTATTTATTCCTGAAGTTATTCCTGACAACATTGATAAAATTTTGTTTATTGACTCAGATATAATTATTCGTAAATCCATTGATCAACTTTGGTCTCTTGATATTCAAAGCTTTAGCCATGCTGCTGCTATTGCAAGTGGTATGGATGATTATCCCTCTAAAATCAATCTGCCAGAAGGCTCCCTCTACTTTAACGCTGGATTGATGCTAATTAACCTTAAAGCCTGGCGCGAGATGAAAGTTTTTCACAGAGGTTGTGCTCTGATTTATCAGCAACCTGAGCTATTACAATGGTGGGATCAAGATGTATTAAATATTCTCTTGAATAACTCTTGGCTTCCTGTTGATTTGACTTGGAATTCACAACCTTATCTTTATGATGAGTCTTTAATTAATTCTAAATATCAGGATAAATATAAAAAATTTAATTATTTAGAAGCTAAGATTGATCCTGCAATTGTTCATTTTGTTGGAGGTGGTAGTGCTAAACCCTGGCATCTTAATTGTAACCATCCTTTTAAACATGAGTATTTTAAATATCTTAAAAAGACTCCTTGGAAGAACAGCCATTTGATTGGTAAACCAAGTTTTATCTCAAAAATAAGATTTTATCTTGGCTTAGGTAGTAAACTGCATAATTTCCTTCAATTCTTGAGAACCAAATTGTTTAGCATATAGGATTGTGTTAAAACGCCTCTTTAATCAACAGGAAAAACTGAGAAATATTTGGGAATATTTTCGACTTAAATCACTTGGGGTAGAAGTACATTCTTCCTGTTTGCTAGGCAAGCATATCACAGCTAGTTTAGGCTTTGTGCAAGGTTCTATGGGCAAAATCTACTTAGGCCCAAAGGTGATGCTAGAACAAGGTGTAATTTTACAAGCTTGGGGAGGAAGTATTGCTATGGAAAATAATGTTTTTATTGGCCCATACACAGTAATTTATGGGCATGGTGGGGTCAAAATTGGTAAAAATACTTTGATTTCTATGCAATGCCGAATTTTATCTTCTAATCATACGATTCCTGATAAAAATATTCATATTCGCTCGCAACCAGACATTCTATTACCTGTAAGTATTGGAGAAGATGTATGGCTAGGTGCTGGGGTTACTATATTGGGAGGTGTCACGGTTGGAGATGGTTGCGTTATTGGTGCTGGTGCAGTTGTGACTAAAGATTTGCCTTCTTACTCAGTAGCAGTTGGTGTTCCTGCAAAAGTAGTGAGATATCGTCCATGAATCCTCTAATTTCTGTAATTATCCCTACCCATAATCCTAACCAGACGCGTTTACAAAGAACGCTTTGTGCTTTAAAAAAACAGACGTTGGATCAAGAAAGCTGGGAACTTATAGTAATAGATAATTTGACTACAGATCCCAAATACATTCCTAGTTTTGATTTCTCTTGGCATACTTCTACAAGAATCATTAGAGAGGAATGCTTAGGCTTAACAAGAGCAAGGTTAGCAGGTATTCAAAATAGCTTAGGTAATTATTTGGTATTTGTAGATGATGATAATGTTCTTTATCCTAATTACCTAAAAAGCGTAATTGATATTTTTCAAAATTATCCTCAATTAGGAGCGATTGGCGGTAAATCATTACCAGAATTTGAAGTACCACCGGAACCTTGGGTAAAAGATTTTTGGGTTTGTTTAGCACTCAGAGATTTAGGCGAAGAAGTTCAAGTCTATTCCTATAAAAACGAATCTATTGCTAGTAAAAAACACCCAGTATTTGCACCAATTGGTGCTGGAATGGCACTCAGATATCAAGCAGCTAAAGATTACGTGGATAGTCTTGGACAAGACTCTTTTAAGTTATCTTTAGACCGAACAGGTCAAAATCTACAATCAGGAGGAGATTGCGATATTAATCTCACACTATTAGATGCAGGTTGGGGAGTTGGTTATTTCCCAGAATTACAATTAACCCACTTAATTTCTGCTAATCGCCTCACCAAAGATTATCTTGCTCGTCTAAACTATGCCTCTTCACGTTCATGGATTCAAGTTTTAAACGAACATAATATCTGTCCTTGGAAAAAAATTCTTCCTTTAACTATTATACCGAGAAAAATGAAGGCTTTTTTGAGTTATCAAGCTTGGAAAAGTCCTACTGCTTTTATTAATTGGCAAGGTGCATGTGGAACTTTTGAAGGTTTAGCTATGCTATCTAATAAATAATATTACTTAAATTACATTTAAAATAAGATTTATTAAAACAATACTAAAAATATTAAATGAACCAACGAGAAGAAAAGAATAGAAATCAATGGTTAGATACTCTTCGAGGAATAGCTGCTTGTTGGGTAGTTATGTTTCATTTAAATCAAGTTATACCTCAAGAAGATAATCTTTACTTTCACTTTGTAGGTTTAGGCTATTTAGGAGTACCTATATTTTTTATTGTAAGTGGATATTGTATATACTTTACAGTTAAACGTTCAACATCTATTTTACATTTTTATTTAAGAAGATGGTGCCGAATTTATCCACCGTATTTGTTTAGTATTCTGTTAGTTATTACTGTTTGTGCATTTCGTAAGCTTGTGACAGGCACTAATGATGTGGCATATATACCTAACAATTTTCATTCATGGTTGGCTACTTTGACTCTAACGACTAGTCCTGTTAGCTCAGTTCCAACAATTAACTGGGTATATTGGAGTTTGAGTTATGAATTATTCTTTTATCTGATCATGGGTTTTATTATTTTAAAACCAAAATACCACTACTTATTACTGTATTCGCTCACTATATTAAGTTTAGTTCCAAGAATATCTGAACAGCATAATTTTTTATTCTTCTTTAATCAATGGGGTTTATTCTCTCTAGGCATAGCTTTAAAAGGTATATCTAGAAGCGAAGATATCAAGGCAGTACTATTATTACTAATTAGTTTAATATCAATTATTGTAAATAATCAAATAGAAGTCCAAGTCGTTGCCATTTTTACGGCTATAACTATATGGTTTTCAGATTATAATAAGGAAATTTTGCAAAAACAAAATTTTATAAATAAAATTGGAAAAATATCATATAGCTTATATTTATTACATGTGCCTATAGGTTGCTATTTATTGCTTCAATATCGTCAAGGTATATGGATAAAATATTTACCAATGCACATTATTTATGATTTTACTGTATTAATATTATGTCTAGCATTATCAGTATTATTCTTCAAATATGTTGAACTTCCTTCATTTCTTATAGTTAAGCATAAATAGTATTTTATCTTAATTGATATATTAATTAACGTAATTGAAAATGTTTATAAATAAAAAAATAAGTTTAGGATTGATAGTTTATAAGCTGTACTATCAACCTAGAGGTTTCTTAGAAAGATTAATCCATAAAGGTGTCACAAATACAATTTTAGAATTCCATGCAAAGTTGCAAATGGAAAAAGCAACTTATCACTTAAAATCAGTTAATAATGAGTTAGCTATTAATCAGTTAGAAATTCATTTTTTAACTGGCAAAAAGTTTTGGTATCAGACCTGTTTTTGCGCCTATTCAATGGCACAAAATACCACGTTCCCATTGCGTCCGATTATTTATGATGATGGTTCTTTAGAAAAAAAGTATCAGGACGAGATTCTGCGAATTTTTCCTAATGCAAAAATTATTCTCAAGCCAGAAATAGAAGAACGCATAGATCAATATTTACCGCAAAATAAGTTTCCTTATCTTAGAGAACGGCGCTTGAATTATCCTAATATGCGAAAAGTTACGGACATTCATGTTGGTTCTAAAGGTTGGAAGCTAGTGCTTGATTCCGATATGTTGTTTTTCCGAACTCCAAATATTCTGTTGGATTGGCTTAAATCTCCTCAACAACCCTGCCACATGGTTGATGTGGAAACCTCTTATGGATATTCACATAGTCTCATGGCTTCTTTAGCACAGGCAGAAATACCTAAACACATAAATGTTGGTATTTGTGGCTTAAAAAGTGAAGAAATCGATTGGGAGCAATTGGAATACTGGTGCAAAACAATGATTGAACAAGAAGGCACTAGTTACTACCAAGAGCAGGCTATTGTGGCTATGCTCATGGCAGGTAAATCACGTTTGGTTACCTCTACTGAAGACTATATTGTTATGCCAGAAAGGGAAGAAGTCATCAAACCAAAAGCAGTGCTACATCACTATGTAGCAAATTCTAAATCTTGCTATTTTCGCTATGGATGGCAACATTTATTTAGTTAATAGCGATTTATCAATCCTTGCATTAATTTACTTAAATATACATATATGTTACTGAAGAAAAATATTAAAAAATTGGTTTATGGTAGTCTTCCTGGCTTTTCTGGATCATTTCCATATTTTGGTACAAAAGTTTATTTCCCAAAAGACTCATATATATTTGAACTAGCTTGCGATCAAGGTATATACGAAGCTGCCAACCTCAAACTGATGCTAGCTCAGGTAAAGCCCAATAGTGTGTATTTTGATATTGGGGCGAATATAGGATTGATGTCAATTCCTGTCCTTCATCAATACTCTTCTTGCAAAGTAGTATCGGTAGAACCATCTCCTAATTCATTACCATTTTTAACTCTTACTGCTCAGAATAGCCAATATAAAGATAGATGGACTGTAATTGCTAAAGCTATGGGAGATAGGGTTGGTGAAATAAGCTTTTCTGCAGCAGCTTCAATAAAAATGGGAGCATTTGATAGTATCCAAGATGCTAATACTAAACGAGTAGTAGAAACAAATAGAATCACTGTTCCCATGACAACCCTGGATACAGAATGGGAGAGTATGGGTAAACCTGCTGTTTCACTAATTAAAATTGATGTTGAAGGTGCTGAGTTTCAAGTCTTGCAAGGTGGTATTAATTGTATTAAGCATGAACAACCCGGCATTTTACTAGAATGGAATGCACAACATCTTAAGGCATACGATTGTGAACCAGAAAAACTCTTACATATTGCAGATTTTTTAGGATATAGACATGTCTTAGCGCTTCCATCTCTACTATCTGTGAATCACTCAAGTATTCTCAAATTATGTATGGTGCAAACAGAAAGCTTTTTATTATTACCGGAATCATGAATAAAACCGAAAAAATTCAAATTATCTTACCAGACTTAAAAATCTATCAGCAGAATTTGATCAATGATCAAACCCCTTTTCCTCTCAAAACTGTACCTTTTTCTACTAATGGTTTACTTACAGAGTTACCACTTCCACCAAAAGGGAAATCTGGATGGCCTTGGACTATTGAAACTCAACCTATAAAACATCCTCTAAATAGTATAGATTTTCCTAAAATTTCAATTGTTACACCTACTTATAACCAAGGAGATTTTATTGAAGAGACTATTCGCTCTGTATTATTACAAAATTATCCAAATTTAGAGTATATTATTTTTGATGGTGGCTCTACCGATCAGACACAAGAAATATTAGAAAAATATAGTCCTTGGATTAGCTTCTGCCAAAGTAAAAATGATAGAGGACAGGGACATGCTATTAATCTAGGTTTTAGTATTGCTAGCGGCAATTATTATAGTTGGATAAATAGTGATGATTTTTATTTGCCTAACTGCTTTGAAAAAGTTTCCAATCATTTCGCCAAAACAAAAAAAGATTTCATTTATGGTGATTCTTTAATACTGTATGAAAATGAGAAGGTACTTAAATATGCACAAAGTTTTCTAGTCCTTGAGCGTTATTTACGTTTTGGTGGTATTATCCCTTCTCACGCTGCATTTTGGAGCAGTAGTATTCACCAACCAATTTGGGAAGAACTAAATTGTGCTCTAGATGCTGAACTTTGGCTTAGATTAGTGCCTAAACATTCCATAGGTCATCTACAATCGCCTTTAGCAGTTGCCAGAATCCAACCAGAAGCAAAAAGTTTTAATGATAAATATAAGCTGCTTTGGGAAAAAGACTATCAAGAAAAAATTTGGAAAGCTTATGACTCCATACCGTTTTGGAAATTTCGGAGTTTTGAGTTTAGATATGTGCAAATGATTTACAAAAAATTCCTCAGGCAGATGTCAAAAGTCAATATTAAAAATTTATTACTTAGAGATGATTTAAATATAGTTTAAATTATAAAAATTAGTCGTAAATATTAAAAATTATCAGTCTTTTTGACTGGGTTAAGCTATATTTTATGAAACCTTTAGTTTCTATAATTATTCCATGTTATAATGCTACCCCTTGGTTGGCAGAAACTTTAAAATCCACTTTAGTGCAAACTTGGAAAAATATTGAAATTATTATAGTAGACGATGGCTCAAAAGATAACAGCCTATCCGTTGCAAAAAGCTTTGAATCTTCTCAGGTTAAAGTCATTAGTCAACTTAACCAAGGAGCTAGCGTTGCTAGGAATGCTGCATTAAAGGAAGCACAAGGAGACTTCATTCAATATCTAGATGCTGACGATTTATTAGCACCAGATAAGATAGAACTTCAACTAAACATTTTAAATTTTGATTACAACTCTCATCATGTTGCATCAGCAGAATGGGCCAGATTTTATAAAAATTCCTCGGAAGCTTTATTTATACCCCAAGCTCTGTGGAGAGATATGTCACCTGTGGAGTGGCTTGTTTGCGCCTGGGAAAATAACTTGATGATGCATCCTGCTGCTTGGTTAGTTCCACGCTGTATTGCAAATCATGTTGGTGCTTGGAATGAACAACTCTCTTTAAATGATGATGGTGAGTACTTCTGCCGTATTCTCCTTGCTAGTCAAGGAGTAAAATTTTGTTTGGGAGCTAAGTCATACTACAGATCTGGTAATTCTACTAGTCTTAGCAGTTTAAAATCACGCTTTGCTTGGGAATCTGCATTTGCGGCTTTGGAGCTTAGCACCAATAATCTATTAGCTCATGAAAATAGCCAACGTACACGCCATACTTGTGCAATAGTCTTCCAACGTTTTATTTACGAAATTTATCCAGAAGTACCAGACTTAGAGCAAAAATCAGAAAATAAGGTTCATGAATTTGGTTGTTGTAAATTAAAACCAATAGGTGGGCCAATCTTTCAGATACTTTCTTTATTTTTGGGCTGGAAGCAAGCAAAAAAGATACAGAGTTTTGCCTATAAATATGGATATAAAAAAGCTGCTTTAGGTTGGAAACTATTCAAGTTCTTAGAGAGAAGCCTCTTCAATTTGAATTCTGGCACAGTTAAATTTTTTCCATTCGATAGATAATGTCAAAAATTCTTATCTTAATCAGTGGTCATCTTTGTACATCTCCTCGTCCTCAAAAAGAAGCAGAGACACTAGCAAATACTGGGCATGATGTTACAGTGTATGGTTTCTGGTTTGACCCAGAGTTAGTAAAGCGCGATCACTTACTCATGGTCAATAAAAAATGGCGATTTGAACCCATTATCGACTTCCAAGAAACTCAAAAATTAAAAAACTGGACAATTCGGCTTCAAGGACGTTTAGCTAGAGAGAATTTTCAACGTTTTAAAATCTTTTCACCTGCACTGCTAGGCTACGGAGCAAAAGCAATGTTGAAAGCTGCTCGTAAAGCACGTGCAGATTTAACTATTGTTCATTCAGAAGCAGGGCTTTGGGTAGGTAACCAATTACTAAACGAAGGCTTTAGAGTAGGAGTAGATTTTGAAGATTGGTTTTCTGAAGACCTTTTACCAGAAGCTCGTGTTGCTCGACCAATTGACCAACTTAAGTTTCTAGAAAGCAAGCTGATAAATGAGTGTAGCTATTGTCTGACAACCTCCAAGGCTTTAGCTGAAGCTATGGCAAAAGCTTATCAAGCTCCTAAACCAACTGTTATTTATAATGTCTTCCCTTTGTCTGAGCGATCGCAGATTGAAAATCAAAAACGCGATCGACAGAATTTAAAGCTACCATCTTTACATTGGTTTTCCCAAACTATTGGGCCGGGACGGGGGCTAGAAAATCTCTTCCAATGTCTGCCTTATTTGAAGATACCAGTAGAAATCCATCTACGAGGTAACTATCCTCAAACTTACCATCCTTGGCTAGAAGCATTGATACCTTCTGGTTGGGGTAATCAAATATTTATCCATTCCTCAGTTTCTAATCATGAGTTGGTGTCCCGCATTGCTGAACATGATATTGGTTTAGCGCTGGAAACACCCTACTGTTTTAATAAACAATTTACTGCAAGTAACAAACTATGCCAGTATTTACAAGCTGGTTTAGCAGTAATTACGACTGATACTGCTGGACAAAGAGAAATTTTCTCTCAATATCCAGAAATGGGTCGATTGATTCCTAGCGATGATCCTTTAGCCTTAGCCCAAGCAATAGAAGAATTACTTCAAACACCTAGCACTTTGCAAGCTGCAAAAGATGCATCACTAAAAGCAGCTAAGGAAAAATTCTGTTGGGAAATTGAAGCTAAAAAACTCATTCAAATAGCTGAGTCTGTGCTGAATTAATATATTGTGTGAACTTAGAAATTATGAAAACTCATTCCAGCACTACACTACAAATTAATTTAGCACCTAGTGACTGGCTCCATGCAAAACATACTTTACCACATCAATTACGGCAATTTGCTCATCAGGTAGATGAAATACTATTGACTTTAGATTTACATCGTAGTGCTGGACGCTTTGCTGAAGGTTGGGAAGAAAGACTACCACAAATTAAATTATTAATTGATGAATGCTGTAATCAGTATCCTCATGCACACCTCAAAGAAGTTGATTATTCACCTGAAATAGTTGCTAAAGTAAGTGCTATGTTTTTTGGAGGTCGGTCGATTCCGCCTAAAGATTTTCGGGGTGGCCCTTTTTATTCCTACTTTTTTGGCTTATATACTGCTAAAAATAACTATATTTTTCATCTTGATTCAGACTTAATGTTTGGGGGTGGTAGTTCTACCTGGATTGCTGAAGCTGTAGATTTATTAGATCAGCGCCCTGATGTCTTAGTATGCGGGCCATTTCCAGGCCCACCAACTGCTGATGGTAGTTTGCGATCGCAAGTTGCAGCACCAGAAAAACATTATTCACCTGCTTTTCGTTTTACTTCTCTCAGTTCACGTTTTTTCATGTTAGACAGAGAGCGATTTATATCACAAATTAAGCAACTTCCTCTTAAATATCCAGCTATTCGTAGTATTATTAAAGCCATAATTGAAGGTAATTATCCCTACAATTTACCTGAAGAAATTTTAACTGAAGCTATGCTGAAAAACTCCTTAGTACGAGTTGAGTTTTTAGGCAAACCTCCTGGAATGTGGTCATTACATCCACCATACCGTTCAAAGAATTTTTATGATAATCTGCCTGAATTGATTCAGAAAGTTGAGTCTGGAGATATTCCAGAGTCTCAGCGAGGATTTCATGATGTGAATGACAGTCTAGTAGATTGGAGTAGTGCTAGAACTATATTAAAACATAATCGCTGGTGGAAACGTTTAGCCAAAAATTTACAGCGCCAACTATTGAGCAATTTGTAATTAAATAATCAATAAACTTCTAAGTCAAAAAATGGCATAAATATATAAAAAATCATGTCTATATTAAATTATAATTCCTGGTCTATTAAGTCTAAGATACGTGCATATTTTGCTCACAGGTTAGGAATACCGGAAATCCCTGTGGCACTACAACGTTTATCCCTTCTTGAATTTCAACCGAATCAAATTTTTGATGTTGGTGCTCATCAAGGTGACTTTGCTCAATGTTGTCTTAAAATCTGGCCTCAAGTAAAAATTAGCTGCTTTGAAGCGTTGGAGCACAGAGTTGTTCAGCTTCAAAAGATGGCTACAGTCAATTCAGCTATACAAGTATTTCCAGGTTTACTAGGAGCGGAAGAACTTGATAAAGTAGCACTGAATGAGTCTGAAACAGCATCTTCTATTTTAGTTGAAAATATTCCTCAAAATTTCCCTATATCTTTTCATCAAATGCGAACTGTAGATCAAATAGTTCAGAATTATTTTGGTGGTTGTGGGCCAGATTTACTCAAATTGGATGTTCAAGGATATGAATTAGAAGTACTTAAGGGTGCTGAAAAATCTTTACCAACGATTAAAGCAATACTAGCAGAAGTCAATTTACTAGATATACATGAGAATGTGCCACTATTTGCAGAGATAATTGCATGGCTAAATGAGCGTGATTGGGTGGCTTATGACATCTGTAGTTTTATCCGTCGTCCTTTGGATAAAGCTCTTTGGCAAGTAGATATGATATTCGTTCCACGTAATAGCCCACTCCGAAATGACAAACGTTGGATAGCGTGAACCATATGAAAACTATTTCTCTACCAGCACCTTTAACCTGGGTACAACCACTCAATTTTCAGCATAAGTTACAGATTTGCGATCGCCTGTGTATTGAAGGTGTGAAAATTTGAATTATAAAGTTCTAATTGTCAGTCCGCATTTCCCACCAATTAATGCCCCTGATCATCAGCGGGTACGAATGTCCCTACCTTTCCTGGAAAAATTTGGTTGGGAACCTCATATTCTCACTGTGCGACCAGAATCGGTTCAAGGTGTTCAGGACTCTATATTAGCAAAAACTATTCCCAAGCATATCCCTGTCACTTACACATCAGCATTACCCGTGGAACAAACCAAATTAATTGGTATGGGTAGCTTAGGTCTGCGATGTTTTCCTTATTTGCTTACAGCAGGCGATCGCTTACTCAGCCAACAAAAATTTGATTTAATCTACTTTTCCACTACTGTATTTATTTCTATGGTTCTGGGCCCCAGATGGCACAGATATTTTAGCATTCCTTATATCTTAGATTTTCAAGATCCCTGGCTCAGTAATTATTATAAACAATCTAGAGAAATACCTCCTGGTGGAAGATTTAAGTACGGATTTTCTCAACTCCAAGCTAAGTTTTTAGAACCCAGAGCTATAAGCAAAGTTAGCTATGTAATTAGTGTTTCACCGAAATATCCAGAAATTTTACAAAGGCGATATCCACACCTCAAACCAGAAAAGTTTACTATTTTACCTTTTGGCGCTCCAGAGACAGATTTTGAGCAACTCCCTTCCTTAAATATTCAGCAAAAAGTATTTAACCCTGATGATGGTAAGCGTCATTGGGTTTATATAGGGCGAGGCGGTAGTGATATGGCTTTGGCGTTGCGAATTCTATTTTTAGCAATCCAGTCAGAGCGTTGCAAAAATCCTCACCTGTGGCAAGCTGTTAAGTTGCATTTTGTTGGTACAAGCTATGCTCTTGATCATCGAGCAGTGAAAACAGTGGAACCAATTGCTCAAGAATTAGGTGTTGCCGATTTAGTAGAAGAACATCCTCACCGTATTCCTTATTTTGAAGCTCTGCAAACTTTAGTAGATAGCGATGCTATCTTGCTGATTGGTTCTGATGATTCTAGCTACACTGCTTCCAAGCTTTATCCTTGCATTCTGGCAAAAAAACCGCTTTTAGCGATTTTTCATGAGCAGAGTTCCGTTGTCGAAATTCTCAACCAATGTCGTGCGGGTAGATCTGTGACATTTAAACAAGGCGATCGCCCTCAAGATTTCTTAGCTAAAGTTGTGCCTGATCTTCAATGGCTTTTATCTACTCCCAAAGGCTATCAGCCAGATACAAACTGGCAAGCGTTTCAACCTTACACAGCAAAAGAAATGACTCGTAAACAATGCGCTGTTTTTGACCAAGTTCTTACAACTGCTAGCCAAGATAGATTGCTATGTCCAAAGATTTAGAATCGCTGCCTTTGTCAGTAATACAATCCTCCGTTGCCTTTGACTACAAAAGGCAAAAAAGATTACTGCGAGGGTTTTGGCTGGTAGCCTTAGCTTTATTGAGCTTTGAATTATTTTTTAGCAATACCACATCTTTAGAAAGCAATTTTGGAGCTATCCTAATTACTACTGCAGCACTGCTACCCACTTACCTGTGGTGTTCAGGAAATGCATTAGGTATGCCCATTTTTCCACTATTTGCATTGACATATATTTGGACTCATGCATTACCCTTGGTTAGCAATCACCCCACAGTTCTACAATACTCTCCTGCTAGCCATTTATTTGCCAGCATTACAGTTAGTGGATGTTTGGGATTAGGCACATTTATTTGGTTGCAGTTTGTCAAATCAGCCCCTGCTATTCCCGAGTCATACTTGGTATTAGACAGTGGTAGAGGTGAGCAGTTTTTCTTAATTTCTCTTGCAGCTTATGTTGTATTTAACATGAGCAATTTAGGAGGTTGGCTATCGCTAGATTTCAGTGTTTTTTCTATCATTCGTAGTATTATCTTAGGTTTGACATTACTGTCTACATTTGTACTTTCTTATCGTTTAGGTACTAAGGATTTATCAAAGCAGAGATCTTGGTTATTTTTATGCTTGTTAATAACAGGAATGCTAACAAGCACAGCTACTTTATTGCTTGTAGATGCAGCATCCCTATTTTTGATTGCTACAATTTCCTTTATAATTGGCAGAAAGAAATTACCAATATTACTAATTATTGTTGCTCTCATTTGTTTCTCATTTCTAAATTATGGCAAGAGTGAGATGAGAGCTAAATACTGGTTCGGAGGACAAATTGCTCAATTACAACCCTGGGATTATCCAGCTTGGTATAGTGAGTGGGCAGGCTATAGCTTGAACTATTTGTTGCAAAATCAAAATGATTATGATTCAACTGTACCTCAAAGTTCCGAGGAAAAAGCTTCATTTTTTGAAAGAGCTAGTGTAATTCAAATGCTGCTTTTGACTCAAAGTCAGAGTCCGCAAGAAATACCTTATCTTTATGGAGCAACCTATGCAATTTTGCCACAGCTATTAGTTCCCCGGATTTTAAGCACAAATAAAATTGCTAGCCATGAGGGTACTTACATATTAAACATTCACTACGGTTTACAAACGCGTGAAGATACTTTCAAAACAACTATTGGTTGGGGACTACTAGCTGAATCCTATGCCAATTTTGGTCTAGTCGGCTGTGCTGGGCTGGCCGTTTTACTTGGGTCAATTTATGGACAAGCTACTCGTTGGAGTATTAATGCACCAGTCCTCTCAGCCAGGTATCTATTTGCGATGTTAATCATGAGCTTGTCCTTTCAAAGTGAATATAGTGCAGGGGTATACGTTGCTGCTTTATTTCAATCTAGTATTTCACTGACTGGGATTGCAGTTTTATTGATGCGAGCTTATAAAGTACCACGTGTCTCTGTCTGAAGCAGAATATTTTCCCTTGGCTGATGCCTTATATTTAATGCAAACATGCGAAAGCTAGCAATTATTACTTCTCATCCAATTCAGTATTATGCACCTTGGTTTCGTTATTTAACTAATAATGCTAATTTAGCAATTAAAGTTTTTTATCTCTGGGATTTTGGCATTACTCAGCAAGTTGATGCAGGTTTTCATAAAGCACTCCAGTGGGATATTCCTTTATTAACTGGGTATGAGTATGAGTTTGTAGCAAATGTTAGTTCTAACCCAGGCACTCATCATTTTTGGGGGCTACAGAATCCAGCTTTAAGCTCACAAGTTAGCGCCTATCATCCTGATGCTGTACTATTAATGGTATACAACTATGCCAGTATCTATCGCTTTCTTGGTCAGTGGGATACTCGTCAAATACCATTAATATTTCGGGGCGATTCTCATCGGTTAATTCCTAGTCATGGCATAAAAGCAGTTATACGTCGGCAGATCATCAGCCAAATTTATCGGCGTTTTGCTGTCTGTCTCTATGTAGGCAAAGCCAACTATGATTACTTTCAATATCATAATGTACCCAGTAATAAGCTACTTTTCTCGCCCCATGCAGTAGATAGCGATCGCTTTTTGAGCCAAGCTGAAACAGCAAAACAGCAAGCTATTGCTTGGAAACAAGAAATTGGCATTCCTCAAGACCATGCAGTTATTTTATTTGCAGGCAAGTTTGAAGCTAAAAAACGTCCTGTAGATTTACTTCAGGCTTTTTTACAAGCCAAACTTGACCGTGTATCATTACTATTTGTAGGCGATGGCAACCTAGAAAAAGAGTTAAAATCCCAAGCATTAGGACAGGAAAATATTTACTTTGTCCCTTTCCAAAACCAATCTTTAATGCCACGTACCTACGCAATTGCAGATTTAGTAGTGCTACCTAGCTATGGCAACTATGAAACTTGGGGTTTGGCGATTAACGAAGCAATGTGCTTAAGCCGACCAGTAATTGTCAGTACTCATGTCGGTTGCGCTCAAGACTTGGTTCATCCAGGGAAAAATGGTTTAATTTTTCCTGCTGGCGATGTATCTGCATTAGCGCAAAGCCTGCAAGAAGCATTTTCAGATAGACAACGCTTACATTCTTGGGGAGAAGAAGGCCGCCGTATCGTATCCGACTACAGTTATATGCAAGCAACACAAGGATTAAACCAAGCACTAAATTACATTATCAAGAGCAAAATTAATATTCCTGCTGTTGCCTAGCAATAAATTTAATTATTATATAAAAATTGCTATGAAATCTAAAAAATACCAACCTCATCAAAATGCAAACTCGTTCTGATGGAAAGCAATTCCATCTATGGCTTCCTAATATTTTTGAATTTAAAGGTGGTATCCAGGTTTATTCAGCGTTTTATTTACAGGCATTGCAAACGCTTTATCCTCAAAGCCAGTATGATGTTTTTCTCAAGCATGATGTAAAAGCATCATCGGATATCTCCTATTTGCCTACGACAAAATTTCATTTTACTGGAACCTATCCACAGAAAATTCGTACACCTTTTTTCGTTGGCAAAATTATTACTCAAGCACTGATAAAGCGCCCTAATTTAGTAATTGCAACTCACCTAAATTTCGCGATGGGTGCTTACTTTTTAAAACTTCTAACAAATATTCCATACTGGACAATAGCTCACGGTGTAGAAGCTTGGGATATTAAAAACCCTATTTTGAAAACTGCTTTAAACCATGCAGATCTCATTTTAGCCGTTAGTAGCTACACCCGCGATCGCCTAATTCAAGAACAAAATCTTAATCCTAGTAAAATCTCTATCTTACCCAACACATTTGATCCCAATCGGTTCCAATCTGCACCAAAACCTAGCTATTTACTAGAACGGTATAAACTCAAAGCGGAACAACCGATAATATTGACTGTAGCACGGCTAGCAGAGCTTGAGCGTTATAAAGGATATGACCAAATTTTAAAAGCACTACCTCACATTCGTTCGATGATTCCTGATGTCCACTATATGATTGTCGGCAAAGGGAATGACAGAAGCAGAATTGAGGAATTAATAGTTCAATTAGGGTTACAAAACTGTGTTACCTTAACTGGATTTGTTCCTGATGAAGAGCTTTGTGATTACTATAATCTTTGTGATGTTTTTGCTATGCCTAGTAAAAGGGAAGGGTTTGGCATTGTCTATTTGGAAGCTCTAGGTTGTGGCAAACCTGTTTTAGCTGGTAACCAAGATGGTGCAATTGATGCTCTGTGTAATGGTGAACTTGGTGCATTGGTTAATCCTGATGATGTGGGAGAAATCGCCAAAACATTAATTCAAATTCTACAAGGCACCTATCCCAATCGTCTAATATATCAGCCAGAAAATTTACGTCAAAAAGTTATTGATACTTTTGGATTTGAGCGTTTCCAAATAACTCTGGATAAGCATTTAAATCATCATTTTAAATCCACAATCAACAACTAAATTTATATATGTGTGGAATTGGCGGCATTCTGACAACTAATCAGTATCATAATAGTTTAGAAAAGATAATTCAGAGAATACAAACTCATCTCAAGCATCGTGGGCCAGATGATAATGGTATTTATGTCTCTAATGACAGACAAGCTGCTTTCGCCCATACTCGTTTAGCAATTCTCGACCTTAGCCCTGCTGGACATCAACCGATGTCTACTGCCGATCAACGATATTGGATAACCTTCAACGGTGAAATTTATAACTTTCAAGAACTACGGCAGAATTTGATTGCTCAAGGTGAACAGTTTCATTCTCAAACAGATACAGAAGTTATTCTGAAACTTTATCAAAGAATGGGTTCTGATTGTGTCCAACATTTACGCGGAATGTTCGCCTTTGCTATTTGGGATGACTGGGAAAAAACTTGTTTTTTAGCTCGCGATCCTTTAGGAATTAAACCTCTTTACTATTGGCGCTCTGGTTCAACTTTAGTCTTTGCTTCAGAACTCAGAGCAGTTTTAGCATCTGGGTTACCTACTGTTCAAATGAGCATACAAGGGTTATATGGTTATCTTGTTAGTGGCTCAGTTCCAGAACCATATACCCTCATTGAAGATGTTCATTGTTTAGATGCTGGTAACTGGCTATATTGGCAAGGTCAAAAAATTACCAAAAAGCAGTACTGGCAAATCAACTTTACACCCCAAATAATTTCGGCTACAGATGCTCAAGAAATAGTTCGTGCTGCTTTAGTTGATTCTATTCAACATCATTTTATTAGTGATGTGCCTGTAGGTATTTTTCTCAGTGGTGGTATTGATTCAACAACAGTTCTAGCACTAGCAACCCAGACCCAAGATCAACAATTATCTACATACTCAATAGCTTTTGAAGAAGGTCAATGGAATGAAGGAGGTATTTCTCAAGAAGTTGCAAAATTCTTTGGTGCTAAACATACAGAATATAAAATTACAGCATCATCTGCTAAAACTTTATTGCCTAATTTCTTAGCAGCTATTGATCAACCTAGTGTTGATGGATTTAATACTTTTTGTATATCTAAAATTGCCCATGAAAATGGGATGAAAGTAGTACTATCTGGACTGGGTGGAGATGAAGTTTTTGGTGGATATCATTCATTCCAAAAAATTCCACGCATGGTGAACTGGGGTAAGCAAATAAGATTATTACCTCTTGTTGGAGCTAGCATAGGTATGAGTTTAGCAAATTGGGGCAGTTCACCCAAAATGAAACGATTAGGTGATTTTCTAGAGCAAGAACCGACATTATCAGATGCTTATCGCACGTTTCGAGGCATTTTTTCCAATAAAGAAGCTTGTGCAATTATTCAACAATATGTAGGTGACAAGATTTTTGTGAAAGATAGCCCCTCCACGATCAGTTTTCCAGCAAAAGTGTCTACACCAGAAGATGAAGTCAGCTTGCTAGAATTAAGTTGCTATATGCGGAATCAATTACTCCGAGACAGTGATGTTATGAGTATGAGATGGGGATTAGAATTGCGGGTACCTTTAGTAGATACAGCTTTGCTAGAGGCAGTAGCACCTATACCTAGTAATATCCGTTTAGCTTATGGTAAACAACTCTTAGTTCAAGCTGTACCAGAATTACCTGACTGGGTGACTAAGCGTCGTAAACAAGGATTTTCTTTTCCCTTTGAACAATGGATGTTAGGTGAATTTGGTGAATATTTCGCTAACTTAAATATTCTCAAAAATATCCCTCTTGAACCTTGGTATCGTCGCTGGAGTTTAGTAATACTTAAGTTGTGGTGGGAAAAGTTTCAGCATGAAGTCAATTAAAGTATATTAAGCATTCTGATCCTAGATTTTTTTGTAACCTGATACTAATATTTATTTTTCAAAAAAACTAATAATGTCAACAAATGCAACATTGGTTGATCAGATTTCTGTTTGCCAAGTAGTAGCTAGTATTAATGAAAATGTTGGTGGGCCTGCTTATTCAGTTACTAATTTAGCTCAAGTATTATATCAATATAATATTAATTCCCATTTATTCACGCTTGATTATCAATGTCACGGTAAACAAATTGTAACTACTGAAGTTCAAGTTCATAGTCAAAAAGCTTCTAAAGTCGCAAAATATTTTAGAGGGTTTCAACCTCAAGCTAGCAATTACTTATTCAATTTAGCCGCAAAAGATTTAGATATAATTCATAATCATGGTTTATGGATGTTTCCTAATCTTTATGCAAGACAAGCAGCAGTTATTAACAAGATTAATTTAGTTATTTCTCCTAGAGGAATGCTAGAATCTTGGTCATTAAATAATAGCTGGTATAAAAAATGGTTAGCATGGATTTTATACGAAAAAGAAAATTTAAACTGTGCTACAGCTTTCCATGCCACTTCTGCGGAAGAGGTAAATTCTATTCGTAAATTAGGATATCGACAACCCATTGCTCTCATTCCTAATGGGATTAACATTCCTAGTTTAGAAGAGCAATATAGCCGACAAATATTAATTGATATATTCCCGAAATTAGCTGATAAAAAATGGTTACTTTTTTTATCAAGGGTACACCCTAAAAAAGGTTTAAATCATTTAATAGATGTTTGGCAATCTCTTGTTAATCAATTTCCTGATTGGCATCTAATTATTGCTGGGCCAGACTTAATTGGCTACCAAGAAAAGTTAGAATTACAAGTAGAACAGTTAAATTTGAAAAAAAAAGTCACCTTTACTGGGATGCTATCAGGACAACATAAATTCTCTGCACTCAGTAATGCTGACGTATTCGTTTTACCAACGCATTCAGAAAATTTTGGGATTGCAGTCGCAGAGTCTTTAGCTTATGGTGTGCCTGTTATTACTACTAAAGGTGCCCCTTGGGAGGATTTACAGCACTACGGATGTGGTTGGTGGATCGAAGATAATCAGCAAGCACTAAAGCAAGCTTTAGTTGATGCAATGCAGATGTCTGAACAACAACGGCAAGTGATGGGTTTGAAAGGGCGAGATTTAGTACAAGCTAAATACTCTTGGAATTCAATTGCTCAAGAAATGGCAAATGTATACCAATGGATTCTTGATGGTGGTCAACCCCCCACTTGCGTTCAACTTTACAATTCTTAGGAATACAAAACTGTGATTATTAATATTGCAACAGGCCCGTGGTTACCTGTTCCGGCAGTGCAAGGAGGCGCTATTCCTCGCCTGTGGCAAGGTCTAGCAGAAGAATTTGCTGCTAGAGGCCATCAAGTAAGTATTCTCTGCCGTTCTTATCCAAGTCAGCCTCACACGGAGGTAATTAATGGTGTGCAATACATTCGACATGGAGGATTTCCACAAAGCACTAATATTACCCTAGACTTACTTAAAGACTTCTTTTATAGCTTGTTGACATTTCCTAGATTACCTCATGCTGATATTTTAGTTATCAACGACTTTTGGCTACCTATATTTGCATGTTTACGTCCTAAAGCAGGTAAGGTTGTAATTAATGCTAACCGCTTTCCTAAAGGACAGTATTGGTTATATGCAGGAACCAGTTTTTTTGCAGTTGCATCACAAGCTATTCAGGAAGCTATTGCTAAAGAATATCCTGCGGCTATATCTCGGATGGAAATTATCCCTAATCCTATTGATACTCGCATATTTTCACCAAGTACTCAGCCAAAATTAGCTCGAAAAGAAAAGCTCATTTTATATGTAGGTAGAATTCATCCAGAGAAGGGAGTACATCTTCTATTAGATGCGTTTTCAATTTTATCACAGAAAATTTCCACAGTGAAATTAAGAATTATTGGCCCTATAAAAGAAAATCAAGGTGGTGGTGGTGATACATATTTACGCAAACTTGATGCACAATCTGTCGGCTTAAGTGTAGAATTTTTAGAACCTATTTTTAATATATATAAGTTAGCAGAAGCTTATCGAGAAGCTGATATTTTTTGCTATCCTTCATTGGCAGAAAAAGGCGAATCTTTTGGAGTTGCGCCACTAGAAGCAATGGCATCGGGTCTGGTTCCCGTCGTATCAGACTTAGCTTGCTTTAAGGACTTTATTGAAGATGGTAAAACTGGTTACTTTTTTAATCATCGGACTGTTGATGCCGCTAAAAATCTATCAGATAAATTATTTTCAGCAATAATTGATTCTGATAATAATAACACTATGAGTATACAAGCTACTCAAAAAGCTCAAGAATTTAATTATGAGCAAGTTACCCAAAGATATCTTGCTGATTTTGAAAAAATATTACTATTCAAAAATAGCAGCTTCTAATATGCAAAATAAAACTATACAAGATTTTTATGGTGCTGAACGTAGGCAACCATTTGAAGCTTTAAGTAGATATTTTCCTTCAATTATGGGTTCTGTTATGGTTGTTAAAGTTCGTAAATAGTAGATATGCTAAATGAAGTAACACCTCTTATTCTTACTTATAATGAAGCTCCTAATATTTCTCGTACGCTTCAAAGCTTGACTTGGGCAAAGACTATTGTTGTTATCGATAGTTACAGCACAGATGCTACTTTGGAAATTTTATCTTCTCACCATCAAGTAAAAGTTTTTCAAAGAAAGTTTGATTCTTTTGCTGCTCAGTGTAATTTTGGAATAGAAAAAGTTACATCTGAATGGATACTATCATTAGATGCTGATTATATAATAAGTGATGAGTTAATTAATGAAATTCATTCATTATCAGCAGAGCCTAATATAGATAGTTATAAAGTCAGATTCAAGTATTGTATCTTTGGTAAGCCCTTGCATGGTACATTACTGCCACCAAGAGCAGTTTTATATAAAAAAGCAAAAGCAATTTATCAAGATGACGGTCACGCTCATCGTGTCAGCATAGAGGGAAATTCTTCACTACTTTCGGGCTACATATATCATGACGATCGCAAACCTCTAAGTCGTTGGCTATGGGCGCAGGATCGCTACATGGTAATAGAGGCGAAGAAGTTGCTACAGACACCAAGTAGCGAACTCAGTTTGGGCGATCGCATTCGTAAACAGAAGATACTCGCCCCCATCATCATATTTTTCTACTGCCTGATTATCAAAGGTGGGATTCTGGATGGCTGGCGAGGTTTTTACTATGCGTTTCAGCGTGTGTTAGCAGAATTACTATTGGCTATTAATATTATTGAAGCTGAAAAAGGAAAAATTAATGATTCTGCACCTAGTCATACATCGGTAATAGATAGGGCTGATGGTGGTACTAGTCAATATCAATCTCTGAGTAATAGCGATCGCCTCTACCTTATCTCAACTAAGCAATCTATGCATCTAGATAACTATACTCTGGGCAGTTATACCCCAGGCGCACCCTACTGGAAGCAAGTTTTGTGGCATTTCCTGGGGTCACCTATAGTTGAAAGCAATTGGCTACCATTTTCCAATCTGAAGGTTTGGGTACTTCGCAGTTTTGGCGCTAGGATTGGACAAAAAGTCCGCTTTAAATCAGGAGTGCGGGTAAAGTTTCCTTGGCGTTTAACCATTGGTGATTTCGTTTGGATTGGAGAAGATACTTGGATTGATAACCTTGCATCTGTGGTGATTGAAAATCATGTATGTTTATCGCAAGGTGTTTATCTCTGCACTGGCAATCATGATTGGTACCATCCAGATTTTAAACTAATTCCTGAACAAATCTATATTCAAGAAAGTAGTTGGATTGCAGCTAAGTCGGTAATTGGCCCAGGAGTGACAGTAGGAAAGGGAGCAGTTCTAGCATTAGGAGGAGTGACAGGACGCTCTTTAGAAGCAATGACAATTTATGCAGGTAACCCAGCGCAACCTGTCAAGAGCAGAGTTCAGGAAAAAGTAGAAGATGTACTTCAGATCTCCCCAGCAGATGAATTCATTCATACCCGTCACATTCTTGATGAGGATTTGCTTGGGGAATGGGAACTAGAGACTAGTGAAGAATAAATGTGGAAGCGATCGCCCTGCAATTCACGATGGCTGAAACCCTGTTTATTGAATCAATTGCCAAAAGCTTTTGATCTACGTGAGAGTATATGCCAGTTGCGTAAGTTCTGAATAATTAAGCTGTTAATCACCTAGATAAAATATTTTTGCGTTAGGGCTGTCTGCCTAGGGTCAAGAGGAGCAAGTCACATGTGGAGGTTCCCGACGCTCGTTCGCGTAGCGTCTCCCCTTCTCCCAAAGGGAGAGGCTGCGCCAAGGGAGATGACTCGCTACTGCTTCGCTATCGGTTGAGTGAACTGACGTTCAAAAGTCCGAGCTATCCTTTGACCCTGGACTCTTGAGAGTTGACAACCTGAGTGAGAAATATACAAGTTTATTCGCCTAATAGCTTATTCAATTAGTTAAATATTATACAGCTTGATTAAGTGACTATGAAGCACGCTTATACTGATACAAACTATTTGAATGTAAAAATGCGGACTCAAGCAAAACTAACTGCTACGGCTAAATTTTTCACTCATACTCAATCTAGTTGTATTGTATTCATGAGTTCTTGTTATGAACCTTGGGGCGGCAGCGAAGAGCTTTGGTCAGCAACAGCAAAGTATTTACAGCGACAAGGAAATCAGACATACGTTTTTAAGATCAATGTTGACAAGACTCATTCCCGAGTTGCTGAATTAGAACAAGCTGGAATTGTAATTATTGACACCCTTGTTTTACAACGCAATTCTCGTCGGATTGTGAATCGAATTCTTGGGCGTTTAGGTCGCGTGCAGATTGTGAAGCAAGTTCGTCAACGTTTAGGTCATTTGCATCTGTTCCTCAATCCCTGCTTACCAGGACAGTGGCGCTCTACTAATACCTCTCGACTCTCCCCATTAGCAAGGCAATTGGGGCAATTGCAACCTACTTTGGTAGTCATTTCTCAGGGAGAGAATTTTGATGGCTTGGCATTTGCTGAACTTTGCCAGCAGATGAAACTACCTTACGTGATTCTCTCTGAAAAAGCAGGGGAAGATCGCTGGCCTGGTGATCACTTACGTCCCCTAATGCGAAAGGCTTTTCAGGAAGCGAAGAAATGCTTTTTTGTGTCTCAGCACAACCTATGTTTGACCCAAATGCAAGTAAGTCAAAAGTTATCTCATGCTGAGGTAATCAGAAATCCATATCTAACACCCGTAGCAAGTGCTTTGCCTTGGAAGCATCCAGAGGATGGTTGCTTTAAACTCGCATGTGTTGCTCGTCTGTGGTTGTTTGATAAAGGGCAAGACATCTTATTACAGGTGTTGGCGCAAAAAAAGTGGAGACAGCGCAACCTACATATTACATTCTTTGGGGAGGGAGCTAATCGAGAAGGGTTGATAGAGATGGCAGATTTCCTAGGGGTGAAAAACGTGAGCTTCCCTGGCTTTGTGGAAAATATTGTGGAAGTTTGGCGGAATTTTCATGGCTTAATTCTACCCTCCCGCGCTGAAGGATTACCCATAGCATTGGTCGAAGCTATGATGTGTGGCAGATTAGGGATTGTAACTAATGTTGGGGGTGTCTCAGAAGTAGTTACCAATAATATTACAGGGTTTGTGGCTCAAGAACCCTCCTGCCAAGCAATTGATGAAGTGCTAGAGCGGGCATGGCAACGTCGATATGAATGGGAGCAAATTGGTCACAAAGCTGCTCAATCGATTCGAGAAATTATTCCACCTGATCCAGATGGCGTATTTGCACATAAACTCTTGCAACTTTGTCAGACATCTGAAAATGTCAGCGAAATCGATGCCGTCAGCCTCTCAAAATTTTCCTCTATGTCATTATGACTGCACCTGATCCCTTAAATCGTCAGAGATCGTTATCAACAGATGACCATGTTCCCCTAACTCCCCTGAAAATTCTTAGCAGTGGCAGCCAGTTACAATACCGTCAGCGATTTCTCAGAGAAGCACTTTGTGATCTGCTTTCTTCCACCGAAATCGCAAAGCGAATATTTCTTCAGGGCATTGCTCAACGCTATCGCTATTCTTCGCTTGGTCTCTTCTGGGCATTTATGCCCTCAGTGATGATTGCAGTCTTGCTAACTGTTGGGCAGCGGGCACAAATTCCTGGTTTAACTAGGGGTGCAATTCCACCTCAAGTTTATGGCATCTTTGGTTTGATCATGATGCAAACTTTTCTGGAAGCGATGCAGAGCCAGCGAATGTTCCTAAGCCGCTATAGCCATTTGCTGATTAGGCAAAAAATTCCAGTTGAAGGGCTAATTTTATCAGGTTTAGCTGAGGCTAACTTTGCTTTTATCGTCCGCTTGCCAGTGATCATCGCTATGTTTCTGTTTTTCAATATCTCACCTGCGGCTACAGTTCTACTGTCATTCTTGGGCTTTTTCACCATCATTGCTTTAGGTGCTGGATTAGGGCTATTTCTTGCTCCCTGGAATGTACTCAGTCGAGATCTGGAAAGTCTGATGTATTTCTTTCCTTGGTTGCTCTTCGGTGTCACCCCTGTTTTTGTAGCAGTGCAACCAAAAAGTTGGGCTTATCACCTCTATTGGTTGAATCCGCTTACCCATGTGTTAGAAGCAACCCGTTGGTTGGCTTATGGGGTGGGAGAAATTAGTGCGTTTGCCCTACTGTTATTCCCACTAGGAATACTGTGGTTAGTCAGTGGTTGGTTGTTTTGTCGGCTTTGTTTGCCCTATATTATTGAGCGATCGCTTATTTAGCTGATGGCACACATTCTTTTAGAAGCAGAGCATTTATCTAAACGCTTCTGTCGCCGTCCAGAGCTAGCATTGCGTTACACTGCCCAGGATATTTTGCGGGAGTTTCGCCGTTCTCCCTGGGGAGATGATCGTTTGCGTCCTGGTGAATTTTGGGCAACACGGGATGTAAATCTACAGTTGTATGCTGGCGAGGTTCTGGGGTTAGTTGGGCACAATGGTGCAGGTAAGAGTACATTACTGAATTTGCTCACCGGGATTCTGCGCCCAACATTGGGACAAGTCCGTTGGTACACCGATCAAATTGTCCTGATGGATGGTGATTCAGGACTGAATCCAATTCAGACAGGACGAGAGAATATCTACAACAAATTATCCCTACATGGAGTCAGCAATAGCCTAATTGACAAAGGTCTTGATGAGATTATCCATTACTCTGGTATCGGTAACTTTATTGATGCGCCAGTAGGTACTTATAGTACAGGTATGAGGTTACGACTGGCATTTTCGATTTACACACAATTACAACCAGATGTTTTTATTATCGATGAAGCCTTAGGAGGGGGAGATATTCGCTTTCGCCAAAAGTTTGAAAATTATTTGCGAGACTACATCACAAAAGGCGGGGCAATTTTACTGATTTCTCACGACTTGTTCATCATGCAGTCACTTTGTCACCGTTGCGTTCTCTTGAATGAAGGACAGGTAGTAAGTACAGGCCCAACAATGGAAATTCTTCACGCTTATTACGAACTAATGCAAGTGCGAGAAGAAGACTACCAGCAAGCGATAAATCTGCCTTTACCAACTCAGTCAGAAGTAGAAATACAGGAAATGCCTGTGTTAGGAAAGCAATTTGGTGCGGTTGAGATTCAGCAGTTTGAAATCTATGGATTAGATGGAGGGGAAATTCGACCAGGATGCAAAGTTCGGTTTCGCCTAGTCTGTCATTCTCAGATTACATATCCTCGGATTGTTTTGGGCTTCTCCCTAGGACAGGCTGATTTGTCTCCTTTAGCAGTGGTGTTGGGAGGCTACGGCGATCGCTCTTACAGTTTGCAAGTCGGGGAAAATGAATTTTGTGGCACTATCGATAATTTACCTCTGATGCCTGGTCGCTATCAACTGATTGCTTCGGTGCTTGAGTGCGAGACACAAGCCTTATTAGGACTTAAAGGTTATGAAGATGCTCCATTTATCTTTGAGGTCAAGAGCTATATTGACCCAGCCCTGCAACTTGCTCAAGGTCAAAAAGCGATCTTCTATCTCCCTATCAACTGGGAATAATACACAATTCAATCACCCAAAAAAAGAATTGTAATTATGACTAATCAAGCAGTGAATCGATTTCAGCAAGTGCTTAAAATTGTCCGAGCTAATGACTGGTGGGCATACAAAATAGCACCTGTTCTGGGAACCGCCTACGGTACTGCTGCAATTTTAGACACACCTTTGATAACGCTCTGGCATTCTCTGATATTTGTCCTGATTGCTCTGGTTATAGGTGCAAGCTACACTAGCGTAATTAATAATGTGTGTGATCGAGAAGAAGATCGGATCAGTAGTAAATCCAACTATATGATTGGGCGATCAAACCTTTTTATCGCACTAGTTCTCATAGCTTCTATTGTGCCGGGAATCATAGTATCAATACTACTTATCTCAAATCATCTGGCTCTCGGCATTTATTTAACTAACTGGTTAATCTTTACTGTTTATTCCTTACCCCCCATGCGCCTAAAACAGCACGGATTTTTAGGAACTCTGGCGGATGCAATGGGTGCAAATGTCTTACCGCAAATGTTTGCTGTATTTGTGGTGGTTTATGATGCTAATAAGACTTTACCAGCTATCTGGTTACTTTTTATTGTTATTTGGTCGTTGACTTCTGGATTGAGAGGCATTTTCTGGCATCAAATCCTTGATTTCGATAATGATGTTCGTGCTGATGTATACACATTTGCACTACAAACTTCTCCTCAAACGTTAGAAAATTTGGGAAAATGGATCATTTTCCCAGCAGAAATTGTGGCACTTGTTGGAATATTTGTGCTTTATAATAATATTTTAGTTTGGGCTTTTTTAGGATTATATTTAGTCACAGAATGGCTTCGCTACTATTTCTGGCAAATAGCTCCTGTTGTTGTTGCTCCTCAAGACAACCACCGAATTCTATTATTTGAATACTATGACGTGTTTTATCCCTTAGGGTTTCTATGTATAGCTATTGGCAATCATTCAGTAAATTTAATTATTATAGGTGTTCATCTGCTACTCTATTTTCAGCGTATATGGTGGTGGTTCAGAGACATTTGGGGTTTGTTAAGATGGGAAATTCCTAACAAAATCAAACAGTATTTTCTAGAGAAAAAAGTTGATTTTAATTAGTATGAACTAATATTATTTATTTTCGCGTGTCACAAAAATTCTGTAGGATAAAAGTAACATGAAGACTGAACAAGTGCTAGAAACTTATGATGAAGCTTATGCAAAAGCATATGACGAGACATTTTTAATAGATATTCATTCACAAATCAAAACAGCTTGTGAACTTAAAATATTAATGAATATCTTAAGTGAAAAAGGTAAAGCAGTACAATGGTTAGATGTTGCTTGTGGTACAGGTTATGTTCTCAGCCAGTTTCCAGAAGTAGAGCGAACAGGTTTTGATCTTTCACCAGCAATGCTCAAAATTGCCAGAAGTAAAAATCCAGATATTAAACTGATTGAAGGCGACTTTAGAAATAAATCACTGATTGACAAAGGGCAATGGGATGTTATTTCTTCAATGTGGTGGGCATATAGCTTTGTAGAATCGATATCAGAAATCGAGCAGCTAATTGAAAATATCTCAGATTGGCTTACTGATGATGGTGTTTGTTTTATGCCAATCTGCGAGCCTGCAAAAAATCTTTACAACGGGGAAATCAAAATTCCTTATGTTGCAGTTGAAAATGCTCCTGTATATGGTGGAAAAATTTTAGTTACGGCAGTCCTTTGGTCATGGATTGAAGCTAGTGGCAAACGTCACGATAATATGCTAGTTCCTCAAATAGAATACATGGTTGATATCTTTGCAACCTATTTTGAATTTGTAGAGGTTCTTGAATATGCAGATGGTTATTATAGGGCAATTTTGGCAAGAAAGAAAAAATATAAATTTGATTGATGTATAAAAAATTCTCACTTCTGGATTGTCTTAGTACGTAGTGGAGCTAGCCTCAATCCTAATATTCGGTAATCGACATTTATGCATTTAGATAACTATACTCTTGGTCGTTATACTTCCGAACTAGCATACTGGAAACAACTTTTGTGGCAAACATTATTGTGCCCCTGTGGTTTATTTACCTGAGGCTGTAAATCCTGGCTTCGTTGCTATGGAGTTTGGGGATGGAATTCCTTAGCTCATAGCTAAGATGTACTTTCGTAAACTAATCTGCATATTTCAGCCCACTTGAGTGGACTTATGCTATTAGCTCGGAACTTCCGTTAAGGGCGGGATAATTATGATAGTGCGATCGCTAAAACATACAATTAATTTTGCAATTTAACTATTCTTATATAAACTTAATTATTGTATTAACAATTTAATTAACCAAACTCAACAACTGTTATCTTTTCTGTCACAAGTCGCTATTTGTTTGTAAAGGATAATTGATAACTGTTGTCAAAATTATGTCTAGAGAGGGAAACTAAGAATACAACACAGCAATTATTCTTATGCATACTCTTTCTAACTCTCACTTTAAGCAGTCCTTTTGGCGGCCTGCTGTCTTATTGACTCTGGGCTTTTGGCTAAGTGCTAGCTTACTTTTAGATTGGGTAATTATGCCTAGCCTTTATATTTCTGGCATGATGACCCAGGCAAGTTTTTCTACAGTTGGCTATGCGATTTTTTGGAATTTTAATCGCGTGGAATTATTGTCAGCGGCTGTAGTATTAACTGGTGTACTAACTTTGAGCAAAACCCAAGCTAACTGGCGGCGTAATGGTATTGTTTTGTCTGTCATCCTGTTAGCTGTAGCTTTGCTAGATACCTATTTTTTGACTCCACAGATGAGTGCGATCGCAATTCATCTTAATGCGTTTGATGCTGAGACTACTATTCCCACATCCATGAATTTTCTTCACGGCAGTTATTGGGTATTGGAATTAGTGAAGTTAATCGCAGGCGGTGCGCTATTAAACTGTTGCTGGAAACAAGAGCCTTAAATAGGCAGGGTTTAGGGATCTGATATCACAGGTGTAAGTTATTCACTGTTCAATAGGTTAAGTTATCTCCCTAAAAACCACTTGATTTATTTTGTACAGTGCAAAGATTTTTGAATATTAATGAAGTGATTTTTTTTCTTTTGGTAGACGGGCACAATTCCGCTCTACCATTTTTTTGACATATTGACATATTGACATATAAGTTTATCGTTGCAAGTAAGCTTATACTTCTATTTCCTCTTTGAAGATGGAAAATATCGGATTCTATCCATCCATAAGTCAGTTATGGATGGATAAAATTTAAGTATTTTTGAGATTTTGGTATTAAAAATGTGGCTCTTGAGAAATTGGTATGCTAAAACTACATTATGAAAAGCTAGAACCGCTGACTCTATAAAAAAGTATCAGTTATTGACTCAAATTTTAGATCTTTGTAAGATTTAAAAGCTTTTTTATAATTTGATATTATATTTGGATTCTGAATTAAGAGTTTGACCTAACACATACTGAAAACCACAAGTTTTTCGGCTTGAGAGACATAGGTAGTCAGAATGTAGTTTTGTATTGGCAAGCTTTTGATTTTGAAAATAACTCACGGCAACATTATTAGTCAAATAACTATTTTTGACGCGATAGATATACCAAGTAATTAATATTCCTAGAGCGATCGCAGCAATGTTATGGCTGCAATTACGGAAAAATATCGGTAAATTTATAGTTTTACCGCTTAATTTTTTGTAAGTAATTTTGTTTAAATTCTTATGGAATGAGCATAGAGCAATGAAAATAGTTTTAGTCACAGGATCAGCCGGGTTAATTGGCTCCGAGTCAGTCAGATTTTTTTGCGATCGCGGCTTTACAGTTGTTGGAATTGACAACAACATGCGGCAAGTTTTTTTTGGCAAAGATGCATCAACAGAATGGAATCGCGATTGCCTTTTACAAGATTATGGCGACCGATATATTCACCATAATATTGACATTCGCAATCATGAGGCAATCTCTCAAATATTTCACACCTATGGTCAAGATATAAGTTTGATTATTCATACTGCGGCTCAACCTTCCCATGATTGGGCAGCTAATGATCCTTACACCGATTTTACAGTCAATGCCAATGGTACTTTGGTGTTACTAGAAAATACTCGTCAACACTGTCCAGAAGCCGTCTTTATCTTTTGCTCTACCAATAAAGTGTATGGAGATAGTCCTAATTTATTACCACTAGTTGAGAAAGACCTGCGCTGGGAAATTGAACAGACCCATCCCTACTACCAGGGTATTAATGAAAAAATGAGTATTGATAACTGCAAACATTCGCTGTTTGGAGCTTCTAAGGTAGCAGCAGATGTTTTAGTGCAAGAATACGGCCGTTATTTCAATATGAAAACAGCTTGTTTTCGTGGGGGATGTTTGACTGGCCCCAGCCACTCTGGGACTAAACTGCATGGCTTTTTATCCTATTTGATGAAATGTACAATCACTGGACAGCCCTACCAAGTGTATGGCTATAAAGGTAAGCAGGTTCGTGATAATATCCACAGTTACGATTTAGTCAATGCTTTCTACCATTTTTATCAGGCTCCACGTGTAGCTGAAGTTTATAACATCGGAGGTAGTCGCTTCAGTAATTGCTCGATGTTAGAAGCAATTGGCCATTGTGAAGCCATAACTGATAAAAAGCTGACTTGGAACTATGTGGAATCGAATCGGATTGGAGATCATATCTGGTGGATTAGTGATGTCCAAAAATTCAAAAGCCAATATCCGAATTGGGAACTAACTTATACAATAACTGACATTCTTCAAGAGATTTTCAATGAAAATATTGCTCGCTGGCCATCAATAAAAAATTTGATTTTTAGATAATTAAAGTCATTTTTATTTATTGTAAGTCTATCTGGATATACCCTTGCTATGGTATTTTCTTGGAGGAAAAATTTTTGTCAAATCATCGCGCCCGTGAATCATTAATGTTTATTTTTATAGCAAGATAGAGAATTATTCAATATGTTGAAAAAGTTATTCCAAGCAAAAATCTCCAAGTTTATTATGGGTGGCGGCATAGCAGCAACCATCAATTTATTCTTGATATTTGCTTTAATAGAGTGGCTAGGATTTAACACATCTACTTTACGCAATGTTGCTAATGCCGTGTCAATTGAACTGTCGCTGTTAGCAAGTTTTTTAATCTACAGGATATGGGTTTGGCCGGGAGGTGCTTGGACTTTTAGAGAAGTACTATGGCGACAAATACCCCTTTATCATGTATCGGCTGGTGCTGCTGTAATTGTAAGAATATTCATTTTATTTCCTTTATTAGATTGGTTGAAGGTAGATTATAAAATTAACACTTTAGTAGGTGTATTGTTGAGTGCAGCACTCAATTATATAATTAGCGATCGCTTGGTCTTTAAAACATCTGTTAAATCTTCTCAGCGAGCAACAAAATTTTCTTCAGAAATTTATTATCCAGAAGGATTGGCTCCTGCATTGGAAAATCGCTCTCCTTTACCAAGACCCCTACAATCAGAAAATTCGAGAAAAATTAAGGTTTTCTCGATTGTAATTCCTGCTCATAATGAAGAAGGTTGTATCGTCACAACTATTCAATCTATCAGCCAAATTTTGGAAGCAGAAAAAATTGTTTACGAAATTCTGGTTGTCAATGATAACAGCCGCGATCGCACTGAAGAATTACTGCAACAACTCAATGCTGAAAACAGCAAAGTGCGTTATATCAATAATTATTATCCTAACGGTTTCGGGTTTGCTGTGCGTTGCGGCTTAGAAAACTTTCAAGGGGATGCGGTAGCTATTGTCATGGCAGACAGTTCCGATTCTCCAGAAAATATCATTGATTATTATTACAACCTGCAAGAAGGATATGATTGTGTATTTGGCTCTAGATTTATTAGGGGTGGCAAAGTAATTGACTACCCCACTCATAAATTAATTGTTAATCGTTTAGCTAATTTATTTATTCAAATTTTATTTGGCTTATCATTTAATGACACAACAAATGCTTTTAAAATTTACCGCCGTGAAGTAGTTGAAGGGGTTTCTCCTCTCTTATCTCATCACTTTAATTTAACAGTTGAGATACCTCTTAAGGCAATTATTAGAGGATATTCTTATAAAGTTATTCCTATTAAATGGAGTAATCGTAAAGCCGGAATCTCAAAACTCAAAATTAAGGAAATGGGAAGTAGATATTTATTTATTGTACTCAGTATTTTGCTAGAGAAGTATCTTTCCCGTGGAGATTACATTCGCCAGCAGACTGAAACATTAATCCCCCAAAAAAATAATCCCTAATTTATGTATAAACCACTGGATATTTTTCAGAAAAAACTTGAACAACAACCATTATTAATATTTTTAGCTTTCACGGTAATTGTTTCTCTATCAGTAAGTGTTTTTTTCTTCTCGCCACGATTCATTCTTTGGGATTTAAATCAAATAGGCACTTTTGAAACCGATCGTGCTAATTCTTTTCTTCATCAAATTGAAAATCCTTGGGCTGCGGATGTTGAAAGCGCACTAAGATGGCGATTGTTAATTCCAGTTTTTTGTCATTTTTTCAATATTAGGGGTTGGTTTGCTCTATCTTTGTCTTGGCTAGGAGTTATCGTTTTATTAGCGCAAACAGCTTGGATAATTTTACGCACTACCAACAATCGGTGGTTCAGCTTTACTGGTTGTATTTTGGTTTCAACCACTTCTGCGGTAGTAGTGTCTACTGGGTGGTTGGGTATGAATGATGCGTGGTATTTAAGCGGACTGATGACAGTTGCGTTTGCTCAAAATCCTCTTTTGCTCATTGTTGCTATCTTATCTGGTTCGTGGCTGGATGAAAAATTTTTGCTCGCTTTACCCTTGGCTTTGGTTACTCGCTGGCATCAAACATTTCAGGAAAAAAGTCAGCAATCTCTCCTTAAATTGATGTTATTTACTGGGATTGCTTTAGTCCCATACATCAGTATTCGGATGTTTACTACCTTGATTCAAGGTGATGCGGTTTCTAGTACATTCTTAAAAACTACCTTTGGTGGTTTTTTTACCTGGCTGCCTTGGTTCCCAATGGGCTGGTGGATGGCATTTCGTTTGGGATGGATTTTGCTCATCATTGCATTTATTTTATTGTTCCGAACAGGTGGTATCCGTTACTTTTTAGCTGTTTTCTGCTTATTTTGGACTTCAGCTATATTAATCACGATCTTAGCCGCGGATATGAGCCGTTCTGCTGCTATGGTTTTGCCTTTAATGGTTTGGGGTTGGATAGCAGTTCCAAAAGATATAATTTGGGGGCAAACACAGATGAGAAACTTGATTGTTCTTGGCAATCTGCTTATTCCTGCTCTACATATTACTTACACTAAAGCTTCTCTAATCAGCCCTTTACCTTTAGAGATTTTTAGATTAATCAGACCATAAAATAAAAATTTTAATTTGACAGTCAAGTAAATGACTAGAAATATTTTGATAACTGGTGGTGCAGGATTTGTAGGCAGTGCATTGGGTATAGGACTTGCTCAACGCTATCCTGACTGGAAAATAACTGCGTTAGACAACTTAAAAAGACGTGGTTCAGAATTAAATTTACCTCGACTTAAACAAGCCAGAATTGAATTTATTCATGGTGATGTGAGAAGTTCAGAGGATTTAGATCCTTTAAGTCTTAAGCCAGATTTGATTTTAGAATGTTCGGCTGAACCCTCAGTATTAGCTGGATATACATCTCCTGGGTATGTACTGCAAACGAACTTAGTCGGAACAATTAATTGCTTGGAATTAGCTCGTCAAACGCAAGCAGATTTTATTTTTCTGTCTACTAGTCGGATATATCCGATTGATTACCTCAATTCCTTGAAATTTACAGAAGAAAAAACCCGCTTTCAACTACTAGAACAACAGCCTTTGCCAGGTGTATCTAGCCACGGTATTTCTGAGGATTTTCCTTTAGATAAAGCACGCTCTCTTTATGGAACGACAAAGCTAGCTTCAGAATTACTGATTGCGGAATATGGTGAGGCTTATGGGCTAAGAACTTTAATTAATAGGTGTGGAGTTTTAACTGGGCCTTGGCAAATGGGTAAAGTCGATCAAGGAGTTTTTGCCTTGTGGATGGCATTTCACTACTTTCAAAAACCTTTAAAATACATCGGTTATGGAGGAACAGGTAAACAAGTCAGAGACTTTTTACATGTGTCAGATTTACTAGACTTGATTGACTTACAGATTCACAATTTAGAGAAATTAAAAGGACAAACTTTTAATGTGGGTGGTGGAGTCAATAATACACTTTCACTATATGAAACAACTCAGATTTGCCAAGAAATTACTGGCAATAAAGTTCCAATTACCTCCATTCCAGAAACCCGAATAGGTGATGTTCCTATCTTTATTACAGACTCACATAAAGTGATGAATGCTACTGGTTGGCAACCTAAAAAAGATGCCAAAATGACTCTCACGGAAATTTATGAGTGGATTGCTAAATTTGAGCAACAAGTCAGTGATATTTTTAATTAAACCTTGCGAAAGAAAAAATATTTTGAATTCCTCTACACTCATGCTTTCAATTGCATTGATGTATGTTCAAATTTAAAATGCCTCTTTTCCTTCACTAAGAATTATGCAAGGTGGTATTAGTTCTTAGTCATATGTCATTACTATAAACAAAGGACAAATGACTAAGGACAAGTGACAAATAATGATCAAAATCCTTCATCTTTCCGATATCCACATGGGGAGTGGTTTCTCCCACGGACGCATTAATCCAGCGACAGGATTAAATACGCGGCTGGAGGATTTTGTCAATACATTATCTATTTGTATTGACCGAGCATTAACAGATAATGTTGATCTAGTGATTTTTGGCGGTGATGCTTTTCCTGATGCTACGCCACCCCCGTATGTGCAAGAAGCTTTTGCTAGTCAATTCCGCCGTTTGGTGGATGGTAATATTCCGACAGTGCTGTTAGTGGGAAACCATGACCAGCATTCCCAAGGGCTTGGCGGGGCAAGTTTGTGTATTTACCGCACGTTGGGAGTGCGGGGGTTTGTGGTGGGAGATACGGTGACAACTCATCGCATCCAAACCCGCAGTGGTAAAGTCCAAGTTATTACCCTCCCTTGGCTGACGCGTTCGACGTTGATGACTCGCCAAGAGACTGAAAGTTTATCACTTGCAGAAGTTAATCAGCTGTTAACTGAACGTCTGCAACTGGTTTTAGAATCGGAAATTCGCCGTCTCGATCCACAAGTGCCTACTGTGCTTTTAGCACATTTAATGGCTGATAATGCTTCTTTGGGAGCCGAAAGGTTTTTGGCTGTAGGTAAAGGCTTTACTTTACCGCTATCTTTATTGACGCGTCCATGTTTCGATTATGTGGCTTTGGGACATGTCCACCGTCACCAAAATTTAAATAAATCTAATGACCCGCCAGTAATCTATCCAGGAAGCATTGAGCGGGTAGATTTTAGTGAAGAAAAAGAAGATAAAGGTTATGTGCTCATAGAATTAGAGAAAGGTCAGGCAAATTGGGAATTTTGTCCCTTATCTGTGAGGACTTTCCGCACAATTGAAGTGGATATCTCGAAAGCAGACGATCCACAAGCAGCTATCTTAAAAGCGATCGCAAAACATGATATCCAAGATGCTGTCATCCGCTTAATCTATAAACTGCGTTCCGAACAGCTAGATTTAATTGATAACTCCTCGCTCCATGATGCGTTAAGTTCGGCTCATACCTACACAATTCATCCAGAATTACTCAGTCAGTTAGCTAGACCCCGCATCCCCGAACTGACTGCCAGTAGTAGCATCGATCCAATGGAAGCATTAAAAACTTACTTGAGTAATCGCGAAGACCTCAAAGATATAGCAGCCTCAATGGTAGAAGCTGCACAGAAGTTACTCGCGGATGATGTAGAAGTATGGTTGGAAGGGGCTGGGAGGGATTAGGGACAAATCAATTCAAAATTCAAAATTCAAAATTCAAAATTCAATAACTACTGGGGACTGGGGATTGGAGATGAGGGAGATGAGGGAGATGAGGCAGCAGGGGAGAATAGCCATTACTCATTACTCATTACCAATGCCCAATGCCCCATGCCCCATGCCCCATGCCCATGATCATCCTTTAGATACTGACTCATTGGTTGCGAAAGTTAGTTAAATTTAAGAAGCGCCAAGACTTGAGCAATAGAGTTAATGACTACAATCGAGTACCAAAATTTAACTAATCTAGAGGATTTACACAAGGTTTCTCAGCCAGAGTTGGGACTAGTTTGCATTACTGTTGGTCAGCAAGTGCGCTTTCGGACAATCACGCGCACTCGCTATTTAAAGCTAGATTTAGAACAGAAAGCTAGCGTTTTGCGAGAATTGTATTTGCATAACTTGCAACGCTTAAATGATGCGCTATCTTTTTGTCAGCAGCACCAGATTCGGCTATATCGGATATCCTCGGCTTTGTTTCCCCTCAGTGATATGGAAGATGAGATTGGGGCAAATATCCTAGAGGAAATGAGTGCTGATTTAGCGAAAATTGGTGAGAAATCCCAGTCTTTAGGGATCAGAATGGTGTTGCATCCCGATCAATTTGTGGTGCTGAGTTCTGATTCTCCTGAAGTATTACAAACCAGCATCAAAATTTTAGAACGACACGCCCGCACTTTTGACTTGTTGGGTCTACCGCGATCGCCTTGGTCTTTAATGAATATTCATGGCGGTAAATCTCAACGGACTGCACAACTAGTAAAGGTAATTGCGGATTTACCGGAAGCGATTAAAAGCCGCTTGACTTTTGAAAATGACGAATACGCCTATAGTGGTAGTGAAATTTTAGCAGTCTGTCAGCAAGCTGGTGTGCCGATGGTGTTTGATGCCCATCACCATATTTGCCATGAAAATTTAGATAGCTACGACGATGCGAGTGTAGCTGAGATGTTTTACGCTGCTAGGGAAACTTGGAAACATCCCGATTGGCAATTAGTGCATATTTCTAATGGTGACACGGCTTTCCGCGATCGCAAACACAGTGATATGATTACCGCCATGCCGAGCGTTTATTATCAAGCACCGTGGATTGAAGTGGAAGCCAAACGCAAAGAAGAAGCGATCGCACATTTGCGCTCGTGGTGGTTAATAGAGAATAATCTCAAATAAGTAGTTTGTTGGGCATTTTCTGGAAGTAGGGAACCTCAGAATTAGTTGCGGTGAAGGGGAAAGGGAAAAGGGCAAAGGATGAATTAATACCTTTCACCTTTTACCCTTACCCTTTCCCCAACTGTCTAGAAACACCTCTGCTAGTAAATGCCCTAACTTTGGCGCGAGATAATAAATTAAAATATGGCGATCGCAATCGATTTTGGTACTAGTAACACAGTCATTGCTCGTTGGAACCCTGTTACCCAACAGCCAGAAACCCTCAATCTCCCTGGTTTATCAATTCAACAAAGTCTGAATCCGCCACTGATTCCCAGTTTGGTTTATGTTGAAGACGCAACACAAGGTAAAGTTTTAGTAGGGCAACAAGTGCGCGATCGCGGTTTCGATCTCAAGGGCGAGGCGCGATTTTTCCGCAGCTTCAAGCGGGGAATTGGTGCGGATATTCAAGGTTTCTTACCCGAACTTGATGGGCAAATTGTCACCTTTGAGCAAGTAGGTAAATGGTTTCTGACTCAGGTGATTGCACAGTTAGCACCGCAAGAAGGTGGTTTAGATTCTCTGGTGTTAACTGTACCTGTGGATAGTTTTGAAACTTATCGCCACTGGTTAGGACAAGTTTGTCAAGCGCTGCCTGTGGAACAAGTGCGGATGTTGGATGAACCGACAGCCGCCGCTTTGGGTTATGGCTTGGCTAATGAAGAGATTCTCTTGGTGATTGACTTTGGCGGCGGAACTTTAGATTTATCCCTGGTGCGCTTGGATCAAAGCGTGCAAGCAAATACTAAACCTGTGGGTTTTCTGCTGAAGTGGGGGAATAAATCCTTAGCGGAAAACTCCAAGCAGAAAGTTAAAACTGCGCGCGTGTTGGCGAAAGCTGGGCAAAATTTAGGCGGTACTGATATTGATACTTGGATAGTCGATCACTTTGCCAAAATTCAAGGATTGGCGGTAAGTCCCCTGACAACGCGCCTCGCAGAACGAGTCAAAATTCAACTCTCCACGCAGAACCAAGCCAGCGAAGTTTATTTTGACGATGAATCATTTGAAAGCTACGAACTTGAACTCAACCGCGAAACTTTAGAGAATATCCTCAAAGAACACGCATTTTTTGAGCGTCTGGATGATTCCATGACGAGTTTGCTACAGCAAGCAAGACGACAGGGGATAGAACTTGCAGATATTAATGCTGTGTTGTTAGTTGGTGGTACAGTACAACTACCAGCAGTGCAGACATGGGTAAAACAGTATTTTGACTCAGACAAAATCCGTTGCGAACGTCCCTTTGAAGCGATCGCCCAAGGTGCACTGCAAATTACTCAAGGGATAGAAATCAAAGACTTTCTCTACCATAGTTACGGTGTCCGCTATTGGGATCGGCGTAATCAGCGCCACAGTTGGCATCCGATTATTAAGGCTGGGCAAGCTTACCCGATGAATCAGCCAGTAGAATTAGTTTTAGGCGCATCCTTAGAAAATCAGCCCAGCATTGAGTTAATTATGGGTGAATTAGGCGCAGAGTCAGGCGGAACCGAAGTGTATTTCGATGGCGATCGCTTAATTACCCGTCGTTTAGATAGTGGCGCAACCACCGTCAAACCCCTCAACGATAAAGAAGGGGCTAGAACCATAGCCCAACTAACACCACCAGGATTTCCCGGAAGCGATCGCATCAAAATTCAATTTCAAGTTGACGATCAGCGCTTTTTACGGATCACAGTTGAGGATTTATTAACTAATGACACGGTATTAGAAAATCAACTCGTGGCACAGTTAAGTTAGATATTAGAATTTCTGTTTGGTTTTGGAAAGATATTGAGTGCGTTGTCGCGCAGCACAACGCACCCTCAATTTCAAGCATTACAGTTACATTATCTGGCATAATACACCATACCTCTACTAAACTTTGCACTTCAGTAGGATAGAAAATGCTAACGGGAAACGTAGTATTATTTGAGATTGCTGGAATAGTGTTTTGATTGAGACTCTCAATCCAAAATCCAAAATCTAAAATTGGTATGAGGTAATTGCTCATGTCCCGTTCTGCCCCCTATCAGCCTTTGTTATTAAAGATACTTCATGGTGTCAGTGGAATTTTAGCGATCGCCGCCATGATTACAGGCTTTTTAGTTTACAATAGCTTCGATGGCAGATTTGGGAAAATACTGATCCCTCGGATTGAGGGAATTATCGATATTCACGGCACATTTGCAGTTTTTTTCTTTGTTCTTTTCCCGGTGTTTGCCTTCTATAGTTTTCATGCTGGTAACAAAAGGCTATTGCAAAAAGATTCATTGCCAAATTTAGCTCAGGTTGGTAAACCAATTTGGTGGGTAAGTTTGCAAAGAATTGCTAATACGCTGATGCTAATTGCGGCGCTTTTAGCTGTGTTGTCTGGCAGAATGATGCAAGAAGGATGGTTGCCCACAGGAGAGTTAAATCATAGTTGGTACTACTTACATCTGATTGCTTGGGTAATTATAGTTTGTTGTTTAGCAATTCACGTTTTAATGTCTGCTAAAGTTGGTGGTGTGCCGTTGTTACTTTCCATATTTTCGGCTCAGATCCGCCCAGAAGATAATCCGAAAAAATGGTCTAAACGTTTGCAGAATTGGTTAAGTAATTTATCAGAACATCTGGGAGGAATTAAGCATTTAATAAAAAATAATTTACCTCTAGCAATCATAGAGATAATTGTCATATTGGGCATTTTAGCAGCGCTAATATTGCCTCTAATTTTATCTGCTGGAGAGTCAACATAATTTAGAATTAATCATGAGCAAGCACACATGAAAAAATGGAAGATAATTGGCTAAATCTGCAAAGAGAAGCTGAGAAAAGAGCAAAATATTTAAGTATCAATTTGCTTTCAGGGCGGAAATATCAAGTTCTACCTAACAATCCTATTGATATTAAAGTCGGGGTGCGAAATAGTAATCCAAAACCTGTTGAGGTAATACTACGTTTTGTTGGATTAGATGCATCTTGGCTCAAAGGAAGTAGAGAAAGAAAGTTGGTGGTACCTGCTAGCGCGCAAGCAGAAATAATTTTTCAATGTCAACCTCCACCTGTAAAAGACGCACCCAGTGAAGAATATCCCTTTACTATAGAAGCGATTACTCCGGAGGGCTACTCTCTTAGCGCTCAAGGTTATATAGAAGTTTTGCCCGTAGGTTTTGTCAAATTTGCTGTAACTCCACAAAAATTGCAAATTCCTCACACGGGAAAATGGTTACCTAATTGGAAATCTCATACTGGCAGTTTTGAACTAATCTTTAATAATCTCAGCAATTTACAGCAATCAGTATATATTCAAGTTCAAGGACAAAACACTCGCAGATTTAGCTTTCAACTATTGCCAGAAACTTTAGCTCTAACAATCCAGCAAATCACCACAGCGTTATTAGAAATTAAAGCGAAACGCCCTTGGATAGGATGGTCAAAAAGATTAAAATTTACAGTTAGAAGCCGCTTATTAAATCAGCGCTTGCAGGATATAGAACCTACTAGCCAGGATTTAGAGTTGCTGATTTTACCTATCATTCCTATATGGTTACAACTAGTTTCGCTGGCTGTAATATTAGGATTGTTATCTGCACTTTTATCATTAATATTAAATACAGAAACACCTGCACATACAGAAATGGTGAATGCAGTGCGTTTAAACAATAATGCTGACTTAGTTGTTAGTGGTGCTGAGGATGGCACAATTAAATTTTGGCGGGTTGATGGTGAGAGTTTACATCAACTCAATCAGCCAGAATCAGAAGATAATAGCGAACCTGTATTAGCGTTAGAATTCGCTTCTCCAGAAAATCAGTTAGTTGCGGCTGGATTAGATAACGGAGTAACTCAACTGTGGAATATCAAACAGCGTCAAAAAATCAATGAATTGTCAATTCAGGAAATAGTTGACAATAAAGATAGAGTTTTTACTTTAGCATTTACGAAGGATAATCATTATTTAATAGCTGGGCATGGCAGTGGTAATATAGTTATCTGGGTAAACAACTCTGCAAAAGACACATGGCAACTACAACCAGAAAGAGTTATTAGCTTAGGTGGCGATTATGAAGCTTGGTCAATGGCCTTAAGTGAGGATGAAAATACTCTGGCTATTACTGGGAATAAAAAGTTATTGACTTTACTGGATTTCAAGAAAATTAATCGTCAGCCGCAAAGTCGGACATCTTTAACTAAAGAATATTTAACTCAATTAGATATTATTAAAGCGGAATTTTCTATCCAAGCTACAAACAGCGTATTAAGAAATAATGACCGAATTTTGAACCTCAATTTTTTACCAGGTTCTTCGCAACTGTTAGCAACGGCTGATTCTGATGGCTTTGTAACTATATTAGATTATCAATGTCAAAGCCAAACTGCTGCAAATAAATCAGAACAGTCAATTAATCAAAACTGTATAATAGACCAATGGGCAGCAACAGCAAAAAGACCGATACGTGGTTTATTATTTCGTGAAGGTGGTACTCTTGCAGGGCCATTAGGCACTCGCCAACTGGTAATTAGCGATGACGAACGAGTCACAGTTTGGCAACTCACACCATCAGGAAAGCGAGAGAACACCACGCTTCCAGGTAAAGAAATTTTCACTAGTCACAACGCGATTAACAGCATTGATATTAATAGTCAGGGAACAAAAATTGTCAGTGGCGGAGAAGAATGTCACCAACAAGGCTATGACATGAAACATTGTTGGGGTTGGGTAACTTTGCGCCGCTTGCAAGGAAAATAGGAAATAAGGGCAATCTTTGTCAATCATGGGGGAAGTAAAAATGGCCAGCATACCCACTGAAATTAATATTGATGCCTATTTTCAGCGGATTGGCTATGAAGGCGATCGCACTCCCACATTTAAGACTTTACAGGCAATTCACTTACATCATACAAAAGCGATCGCCTTTGAAAACCTCAATTCGTTTCTCAAACAGCCTGTACTTCTGGATATAGCATCCCTACAGCAAAAGCTAATCCACGAAAATCGCGGTGGCTATTGTTTCGAGCAAAATTTATTACTGCGCTCAGTTTTAATATCTCTCGGCTTTCAGGTAAAGAATTTAGCAGCAAGAGTGATTTGGAACCTTCCAGAAGGGACTATCACACCTCGCAGTCATATGTTGCTTTTAGTAACTATTGATACTGAGCAATATATTGTAGATGTGGGATTTGGAGGGTTAACGCTCACTGTACCGCTGTCTTTTACACCAGATATTGAGCAGAGTACAACACATGAACCGTTTCGATTACTCATGGTTGACCAAACTTATACCATGCAAGCATACATCAATCAGGAGTGGACATCACTGTACCGTTTCGATTTGCAAGAGCAACACCTACCCGATTATCAGGTAAGTAATTGGTATGTTTCCACACACCCCAATTCCATCTTTGTTACAGGACTAATTGCAGCTAGGCCTGATGTAGATTGTCGTTATGCACTGCGAAACCACCAACTAACAATACATTATTTAGATGGTCGCAAAAAACAGCGTCTACTGACTACTGTAAAAGACTTGCGTACTGTTCTGGAAGATATATTTCTTTTACAGTTACCTGCGATCGCAGGTATTGACGATGCTTTACAACGACTAACAGAGCAACCCAATTGATGCCTGTTATTCACCTCGTAAATTAACAAAACGCTGATGCTGTCTTCATGTTGAATTTGTAGCAGAGGTACTAGTCCTTAGTTGAAACGTTGCTTTTAATTAAACGATGAAGCAGACGGCAAGGCCAAATGCAGGCCCCACAAAGACTGATTGAGGCAATGGCAGCAAAGATACGCCATTTCTCCTGAAGGGGATTAGTAGACTCTGATAGTTGCTGTTCCCTATCTTTGGTTAGTTCCGCCAAAGAATCAGATAGCTCGCCAGCAGTACTTACCCCTTCAATTACCGCTCCCATTAGATAAGCTACAAGGGCAATACTTAGCCAGTGATTTATCATATTGTCTGGGTGAACTTTTGTATTATTGATTGTCTTGTCCTAAAGATATCCTGCCTTCAGCAGTGTCTCGAATTAAAGGCAGTTTAGATTTTATGTAATTATCCAGGCTATTATCTGCCTGTTCATCAATTTCCTGTTTAGCTTTTAATTGTTGAAGCAGCAATTGTACTAGAGCCACATCATCAAACTGCAGTAAGGTGTTGACATTAGTAGACTCAATTACAGCCCAAAGTTGTCGCATCATTTTGGCAGTGATCATGAGTCTCTAACCTCTTAAGCTTTTCTTTATATTTACACAGTTTTCTTGTTTGTGCCTAATTTTTGTGGAAGAATTAATCAATCAACAAAATTACAACTAAATAAAGCAATTCAGTAGCTGGAAAATATTTACAGTCCTTGCGAATGAAGCGTACTCCTATGGGTTATCCGTACTCCTGTGGAGAAGCAAGCTACCCGTAGCGTTCCTTAGGGAAAAAGTACACTTTGCTCGTAATGAAATACTGTAATTAATTCTGTCCAAGTACTTATACCAGTCTGAAAAAACAATGCCACAAATACATGAGCTATGGACGCAAAGCTTTGCACCCATACACATGATTGATATGTAGCAAGATTTTTTCAATTGGTATTACCAGTCAGAGCCATATCCAAAACATAAAAGTTGGTTATAACTCTGGCTGCTTGGGTGAGTTAGAAGCGACGCTGCTGAAATGCTAATCAACTTTCACATCTAACAAACCCAAACAAGATGGTTAAAAATTTTTCTAGTAATTCACAATTTTTTACCGATAAATCTAGTCTGAGCAGCCGGATCGTAGAACCAAATTCTAAGTTTTACTCTATCTTCTCTAAACAAGAAGTTTTAGAGTTAATTCAGGCATTAGAGATTAGAAGAGAAATCCCTTTAAAGTATTCCTATAAAGGTAGAGGTGCAAAAATTTGGAATAATTATTATCAAAAATATATTACTCCTCAATGGTATCGCACCTCCAATGTAGAAATTGATTTATTAAATAAAAACTTTGAGTATGTTAATGGTAGTTATCAACATTGTACTCAAGTCAATATTATAGATGTTGGCGCAGGTAATTCTTACCCTGCCAAAAAATTAATTTCTCGGCTTGCTAAATTAAATAAAATTAATCAATATATTGCTTTGGATATTAGTAGTGAACTTTTAGAAGTATCAAAAGCCAACTTTACTAAATGGTTTCCTTTCATCAAATTTGACAGTGCCACAGTTGATATAGAAACTAGTGCCATTCCTCTAGAACTTTGCCAAAGCTCAACTTCTCAGGAAGATATAGCCAATATATTTTTACATCTAGGTGTGACTATCGGCAATCATCAAGATAGGATTAGGGCACTACAAAACTTCAGAAAGAGCATGAGTAAAAATGATTTACTTGTGTTCACTAACGAAATTGGCTCTAACTCGCAATGGGATGGTAAAGCTCGAGGAGGGTGTAAATATCATGTGGAAGAGCTATATGCATGGATTAAAAACAAGGTAGGAATTAAGGCAGAAGATTGCGAACTTGTCAGAAAATATGATGTAAAAACAGATAGTGTAACTGCCAATATAAAATTTAATCGCAATTACACTGTAACTTTTAACGAATTGGGCATAGATAAAAATTTTGCAGTTTTCAAAGATGAAGAAATTACAATTTGGCGACATCACAAGTATGAAATGCCTGAACTTATTCAAGAACTAGAAGAGGCTGGATTACAACTAGTTCACTCTAGCTGTAATAAATATTTTTCACATATTATGGTGATTTGTCAGGTTGCTAAGAATTAGAATCTGCATAAATACACGACTTACTCAACTGGCACAGTGATCCTCTGGCATAAGAGTTGCAACAGACGCGATTAATCGCGTCTGTACAAATGTCAAGGGACAAAAATTTAGGTTTTTTGGACTCTTGACATTTGAACGCCAGTTCACTCAACGGAGGGAACCTCCGCACGTGACTGGCTCCCCTAGACAAACCTAAACGAAAAAAAATATGACACTTGGTTAAAGGTTAAAGGTTTGTTATTCCCCTTTTCCCATTCCCTATTACCCTTTTTCCCCTTAACACCAAGTATTGGAGTGTGGATTACCCTACTTTAACTATCGGTACACACACCAAGCTTAATATTGCAAGTTTTGTAACGAAAAAGTTATCTTTATTTATATAAAGTTACTTTACTACCAACAGAGGTTTGAGATGACTATCTTAATTGCATTATTGGTTGTGGGTTGGGTAGCAGCTTCGGTTGTAGGCTCTCTAGCTTATTTCTTGGGAGAACAAAGCAAGCCTATCCACGAGCGTAACTGGCGTTCTGATGCCTTTGAAAGATTGTCAAAGTCGATCACAGGTAAAGAAATAGACTATAGTGAACGCACTCCTGCCTATGCAATGGATGCCTATGCTAGCCGCAATCTGCCTTTATAAAAATTAAGGTGGCTCGCCAGAATGTTAAAAAACACAAGCCCCAGTACCTATAAGCGGGGCTTTGCTTTACAAAAACTTCAATTAATTGACGTTATATGAAGAATATGTTAAATATATTAATATAAGCTTACAAAGCTAAGAAATCTAAATATTTGAACAACGACAACTAGGAAGAAAATCTGACATTTGGGTAATTTTAGGTTTTTCTTCATCAACCTCGGCACGTGCAGCCGAGGTTTTATTTTGGCTGTTGGGGATTGGGGATTAGGGATTGGGGATTGGGGATTGGGTAATGGGGAAAGGGGAAGGGGAAAAGGGAGATGAGAGAGAAATCTTTTAACTCAGCATTCAGCACTAAAAAAACTATCTGCCTGTTAGGTCAATGCTAGTAAAGGGCAATATAAACCCATAACCAGTAATTTGACTTGTATTGCTCTATGAGGAGTTTCTTTGATGATTCTGCAATTGATTCGTCAATTCAGCCATCTAAACGACATATTTTTATCAAAAACTCACGCAATGTGATGGAAGTGCTAGTGGTAGCAGAGGTTGAGACTCAAATTCAAGCTTTACCTGCTAAAACTGCTAGATATATCAACCCATCTGAGGTGACAGCTTATGCATTAAATCGTTTGCCTGCATTTTATGCCACTAGCAAGAGAGGTTGGCAAAGGCAATTACATCGCGGCAAAACAGAATTTCATCAGAAGATTTCCACGGCTGTACGTCAGGGAATTATCGCTGTACAACAAGATCCTCTACGTGCAGAGGATTTTCTGGATTTTCAAGAAGAAAATCCAGCACAGGCTACTTTACAAGCACTGCAAGTTTTGCTTCAAGAACCAGATTTATCTTGGGATAACTTAGCTGATGTAGTTGAAAAAACATTAATGAATACATTGCGAGGTAAGATTACCTGGCGTAAACCTGCTGGTTTAGATAATGAAATCTTTGATTGGGAAAAACATCCGCATAATCAAAGAGGATAATAAAAATCAAAGAATGCGGTAAATAGATGAGTAGGGGTGCAAAACTTTGCACCCTTAAATATCAGTAATATCTAGCTAAGAGGTTGTGAATTTGGATTACAGCAATTTTGATAATTAAGCTCTTCTACATTTAAATGGCATAATTTTGGCTGGCTAGATGTCCAATACCACAAACTGAAAAGACATCTTAAATATGCAAAATAGAAGTGGTTTCAATACTGCTCGTTTAAGGATTTTAAACTCTTAATTTGGTTTGGGTAAAAGGCTTCCCTGCGGGACGCTGTTCGCGAACGCCGTGAGCGTCAGCCAAACGGTTAAAGGTTTTTATTGCCCCTTTTGACCTTAACCGACAAGGATTGGCAGTGGTTTAGCTGATTAACCCAAAAATGTGCTTATTAAAGGCTAAAATCATCAGGGGAAATTTATGCACATTAATATATATTTATTGCTTGGTCATAAATATTGGAAAAAATTACATAATCGTGTAATTGTCATCATCCTTGGTATATTGTTAGGGCTATTGTTAACTCTATTACCTGTTGCTGCTCATAATTATTCACAGCCATTGATAGGGCAAAGATTATCAAATGTAGTACAACAAGAACAACAAGGTAGACAATATTACGAAGCTGGGCAGTTTGGGGAAGCCATCAAAATTTGGCAGCAAGTTTTACAAATCTACCAGGCGCAAAAAGATGAACTAAACCAAGCTAGAGTTCTCAATAACCTCTCATTGAGTTATCAACAATTAGGGCAGTGGTTGGAAGCTAAACAAGCAATTTCTAGTAGCCTGAAATTGTTAGATGTAAAAAGCGATCGCACTAAAGAAAATTTAAATGTCCTCGCTCAAGCTTTAAATACTCAAGGAAGTTTAGAGTTAGCAATTGGCAAGTCCGAAACGGCGCTAGCAACTTGGCAACAAGCAACTGCTACCTATACCAAGGCAGATAATGAGATAGGAGTAATTCGGAGTTTAATTAACCAATCTCAAGCTTTGAAGAATTTAGGCTTATATCGTCGCGCCTTATCAATCCTGACTCAAGTAAACGACATCCTCCAGAAGCAACCTGATTCTGCAATCAAAACGGCTGGATTACGTAGCTTGGGTTCTAGCCTACGTTTAGTCGGGAATTTGACACAAGCACAGCAGGTTTTACAACAAAGCCTAGCGATCGCAAAAAAATTACAGTCTCCTTTAGATATTAGTGCGGCGTTAATCGATTTGGGAAATGTTGCCCGGGCAAACCAAGATGCCGACTCAGCTTTGGGTTTCTATCAACAGGCGAGTGCGATCGCACCCTCGCCAATTCTCAAAATGCGATCGCAGTTGAATCAACTGAGCATTTTAATTGAGCAGAAAAAATGGACTTTGGCTCAAACTCTCTGGAGTCAAATTCAACCACAACTAGCTAATTTACCTCCCAGTCGTGCGTCGATTTATGCTCAACTGAACTTAGCCCAGAGTTTAATTCGCCTCCAACAGGCAGATCTTCCAGATGCTCCCACAATGGAAAGCATTGGTAAATTGCTGGCAAATAATCTGCAACAAGCAAAAACTTTGGGAGATAAACAAGCAGAAGCTTACGTATTAGGTAAACTGGGTAGACTTTACGAACAAACTCAGCAATGGCAAATTGCTCAAGAACTTACCCAACAAGCACTTGTACTCGCCCAAGCTATTAATACACCAGAAATTGCCTACCGTTGGCAATGGCAATTAGGGCGACTTTTGAAAAAACAAGGAGATGAAACTGGAGCGATCGCAGCCTACACTGAGGCTGTAAATACTCTCCACTCTTTACGAACCGATTTGGTGGCGATTGATCCAGATGTGCAATTTAGTTTTCGGGAAAGTGTAGAGCCAGTCTACCGAGAACTAGTCAGCTTACTTCTCAAACCAGGAAACTCTCAATCTAGTCAAAACACTCTCATTCCAGCTCGTCAATTGATTGAGTCTTTACACTCTCAACCTAGTCAAAAAGATATCATTCAAGCGCGTCAAGTGATTGAGTCTTTACAGTTGGCAGAACTCGATGACTTTCTGCGCGAAGCTTGTTTAGATAAAAAATACGCTCAAATCGATCAGTTAGATCCCCAAGCTGCAATCATCTATCCGATTATTTTGGCAGATAGATTAGAAGTGATTCTCAGCTTGCCAAAACAGCCACTACAAAACTATGCCACTGTTTTGCCGGAGGAGGAGCTGGAAACTATTGTAGAAAAATTCCGGAAAAAATTAGTTATTCGTTCTAAGCAAGACTTTCTACCATTATCTAAACAACTATATGATTGGTTGATTCGTCCAGTAGAAGCCGAACTAGTCAAAAGCGGCATTAAAACTTTAGTTTTTGTTCCAGATGGTGTTTTCCGAAATGTACCCTTAGCTGCTTTGCATGACGGGAAGCAATTTGTTATTGAAAAATATAGTGTTGCTTTAACACCAAGTTTACAATTACTACCTCCCAAGCGGTTGCAAAAGCGCAACTTTAAAGTACTGGGTGCTGGATTAACTGAGGCTAGACAAGGCTTTTCTCCCTTAGAGTATGTGGAAGAAGAATTAAAGAAAATCAAATCCGAAGTACCCAGCACAGTGCTGTTAAATGAGGAGTTCACTAGCAAAAATCTCAAAACCTATTTAAAATCCACTTTCTTTCCCATTGTTCATATTGCCACCCACGGTAAATTTAGCTCAAAGGCAATAGAAACCTTTATTTTGGCTTGGGATGAACAAATCAAAATTAATGAATTAGATAATTTACTCCAGATACCCGAACAGCAAAAGCAAGAATCTGTAGAACTGTTGGTTCTCAGTGCTTGCGAAACCGCAACAGGCGATAAGCGTGCAGCATTAGGTTTAGCAGGAATAGCAGTTAGAGCCGGAGCTAACAGCACTTTAGCAACATTATGGGCTGTTAACGATGAAGCCACAGCCAATTTAATGCGTTATTTCTACAAGTATCTGAGCAACACCCAAGAAGGGAAAGCCGAAGCCTTACGTCGTTCTCAGCTAGCCCTTTTAAAAGATCCGCAATATGAGCATCCAGTCTATTGGGCACCGTATATTTTAGTAGGTAACTGGCTTTAGGGTTGAGGGGGAAGGGGGAAGGGGAAAAGGGGGAAAGGGGAAAAAATAACAAACACCAATTACCAATTACCAATTACCAATTACCCATTACCATTCCCCATTCCCCATTCCCCAATGCCCCATGCCCCATGCCCAATGCCCTAAAATAATAAACAGCATTTAGTTTGGCATCTATCTGCCGTTTTTATACCAATGACTGAGCAACGTGATGCTGATTCATTGTCAGCAGATTCTCAGCAGTTAAGTGAAAGCAATAGCACAGAGTCGCAAAATCTACCTACGGCGCAACCTGCTGATGATTCGTGGAAAAACCGGATTACTGATGTTTGGCGCAAAGCAACACCGCGCCTAGATAAGCTATTACCTGTAGATGATTTAGCACAGAAAGTTGTGCAATGGTTTAGTGTTAGCGAAACCCAAATTGCTGAAATTTTGGAGACAGTTCGCGCTGAACTGCCAACTACGGAAGCTTTGTTAATTGGTAAACCCCAAGCTGGTAAAAGTTCGATAGTGCGGGGTTTGACAGGGGTTTCTGCGGAAATCGTTGGGCAAGGATTTCGCCCCCACACCCAACATACAGAGCGTTACGCCTATCCTTCCGATGATTTACCATTGCTAGTTTTCACGGATACGGTAGGGCTGGGAGATGTCACACAAGATACTCAAGCAATTATTCGCGAATTGATTGGCGATTTAGAACAATCCAGCCGCAGCGCCAGAGTTTTGATTCTGACGGTGAAAATTAACGATTTTGCTACGGATACATTACGTCAAATTGCCCAAGATTTGCGTCAGCAGTATCCAGATATTCCTTGTTTGTTAGCGGTTACCTGCTTACATGAGGTTTATCCGCCGGAAATCGCCGATCATCCAGATTACCCGCCAAACTATGAGGAAATTAATCGCGCCTTTGCAGCCATTCAAGAGGATTTTGCGAAAGTCTGTGACAGATCTGTCCTTATAGACTTTACTTTAGAAGAAGACGGTTACAACCCTGTATTCTATGGCTTAGAAGCTTTGCGAGATAACTTAGCCGAACTACTTCCCGAAGCCGAAGCCAAAGCAATTTATCAATTATTGGATCGAGAAGAGGCTGGTAAGCAACTAGGAAATCTTTACCGTGATACAGGACGACGTTACATTTTACCCTTTGCAATTATGGCAGCAACACTTGCAGCCGTACCACTACCATTTGCAACTATGCCCGTGCTGACTGCGTTACAAGTATCTATGGTAACTGCTTTAGGTAACTTATACGGGCAAACTTTAACCCCATCTCAAGCAGGGGGAGTTGTAAGTGCGATCGCAGGAGGTTTTCTCGCCCAAGCCATAGCCAGAGAACTGATCAAATTTATTCCCGGTTTCGGTAGCGTGATTGCTGCATCCTGGGCTGCTGCATACACTTGGTCACTTGGCGAAACAGCCTGTGTATACTTTGGTGACTTAATGGGTGGTAAAAAACCCGATCCAAAGAAGATTCAATCTGTAATGCAAGAAGCTTTCAAAGCAGCACAAGAAAGGTTTAAGGGTATTAAGCGTTAGGGTAGTTGAACAATTTCTCCCTTGAAAATCATTTGCCTAACTCATTTTTTTCTGTTTGGAATTACCAAACTGAGGAAATAAACTATAAATCCCACAAATCCTAACTCATTCCACAACCACTGCCTTAGTTGTTTACGATTACGAATGTGCTGGAAGTCCTTTAAATAATTCTCCAGACCTCGCACAGCAATCATTTGTTGTCGTGCAGATAGTAATCGCTGTTCTGAATTATTCATTTCTAATCGAGTATTTCGTATATCTTGAATAAATTTTTTAATTTCCTCCACACCACCAATTGTTTCTATTACTAGGTTTAATTCCTGAATTAAACTTTGAGTATATTGATTTTTTTGATCATATACATCTATGATATTTTTAACCTCAATCAATTTATTATCTATATTTTTATGAGATTCTTCGATTATTTGTTTTATTTTATTAACTTCTTGAAGTATATTCTGTGATTCTTGAAGATATTTTTTAACCTGTAATAATATATAGTTAGACTCTTCAGTAAAAGATTGAATTTCTTGTTTATTATTATTAATTTTATGAATTATTAGTTGTAAATCTCGTATAACATCTTCATTTATACCAAGTTCATGCAGATGATTTGGTATGTCTTGTAAAATTTGTAATTTCTCTTGTAGTTTTCTAGCTTCGTCTAAATGACTTAATGCACGATTTTCATGTTGATTTAAATCATCCTTCGCTTCTAATAGTTGTTCACGACTTAGATGAATTTCCTGAATAAGTTCTCGAACTTCATCAATTTCCTTAACTTTTTCGAGAATATTTTTGGCTTTATCTATAGATTTATTAATAACTATACATAAAGCTTCAAGTTCTTGGGAAACTTGTAAATCTGTCGGGAATTTATCATTCATAATTCACCTGTATTAGCAATCTTTTCTATAGCCGCATTGCAAAGTAGAGATATTAAATATCCTTCATCGCTTGATATTTCTTGCCTAAAAGGAAAATTTTCGGGGATATGCATTCCAATCTTTGTCAGGACTCTAGCAGCCTCATATACAAGTCCTTTTCTCTGAAGCTTATTGGCAATTCTTAATATTAAGTCTTCATATTCTTGGCTATTGATGCTTTGCAACTCAGATGCTACTTTAACTGCTTCCCAAGAACTATCTAAAGCCATTAAAAGTAAGCATTGCAGGGGAATGCGATCGCTATGACTATCAATTTGCTTAATTTGCCGTAATTCTTCCTCTAAACTTTCTTTAGAATGAGTCGCAAGGATTTTAATTGCTTGCTCCTCAATTTGTGTAACTGTGTCATTATCAATTCTTGCTAGCCTGAATGCAGCATAAGTATCCCAATAAATTTGTACAGGCTGATTATTTAAACCATCGTAAATGATGTTACATAATCCTGTGATATCTTTAAATAAGTGTTCTCCATTTGCCCACTCTGTAATCCAATCAAGAACATCTGCATTTGAAGTATTAAAAAATTGGCATTCTTGAAAATGCGATCTTTCAAATCTATTGATTTCATCAGTAGTTGCAATCACAAGTAATCGGTAACGCGGTCTGGTAAAAATCGTGTACCAATTATTTGCTTCTTCAAATGATGGTTGTCCCTGTCCTTTAAATACACAGAAAGCAACACAAGCATCAAACTCTCTACCTTTAGCTTGATGGAATTTTATATAGTCTAATCCTGGAAGATTACTGTATTGTTCGGGAATATCTTGATAAATTAGCTTGACTTGGCTAGAAAGAAGTCTCAATATAGAACGCTGTTCTAAAGCGCATGTATATCTTACTTTATCACTTAGGTCATTAAGAATTTTCAGCGCTTCTTCCTGTGATGTGCATTCTAGTATCCTCACAGGTTCACCTTGTTCAAAAGCATCTTCAGGTTGACTGACTTCAGGTAGTTTTTTACCTCCTGAACTTGCTCTCTGTGCAAATAGATGGAAACTATTAGCGAATTTTAGAATATATTTTGTATTGCGATAATTATATTTAAGGCTGTGTCTTCTATTCAGCTCTAAATGTCCCCAATTAAAATCTATGGGTGTAATTCTTTGATTCATATCACCCAATAGAAAAAGTATAGAAGCGTGATTATTACACTTTTGCCATCGCTCCAGCATTTTAACGATCGCTTTAATTTCATCTATCAGATAATCTTGAGCTTCATCAAATATGAACAGTGTCGTATTACTCTCCTTTAAAGGACGAGTATTTTCTGTAATTTCAGTTACTCCATCTATCCAGCTTATTCTATTTCCTAATCTATGCCTCCACCTAGGCAGATTAATTCTTTGCAGTTTTCCAATCCAATGCTCATTTTCTCGATAAATGGGATGGTCAAATTCAGGATGTTGATGTCTTTGGTCAATAAATGCTCTGAATAACATTAAATCGTGTATATGAAGAAATTCATGAGAAGAAATCACATGGATTCTTCGCGCTTCATCTTGTAAAGCTTGTAATTCTTCTGATGTTGTGGCTAATGTTTCATATATATCTGGTGCTGCTTGATATAACCATTCTGTAAAAGTTCCTACAAAAAAATTAGGTTTTCCAAGCTGTAATTTTTTTTTAATTTCACTAAATTCTTTAATTTCAGCACATAGATTTTCAGGCAGAATTAAAGCAATATTCCAATAATTTTGTGTATATAATTCACAAGCCATTAAAGCCGCACATACTGTTTTACCTGTACCTGGCGCACTTTGTACTAAAAGGCTATTAATATTACTATTACTATGGTTTGCTCCAAACTGTGGAGAGGAATTTCTTACTTCCTCAAAAATTGCTTTTTGTTCTTGAGTCAAAACAGGTGAATATAAATAACCACCATAAACAAATTGATGCCAAGAGTTAGTTTGAATAGGATTCCATATATATGTAGGAACATCTTCTACTGTTTTTTGTCCAAGTTCAAATACATCAGCTATATCTATTTCTGGGTTTCTATTTATATCCTCAATAATTTTTTTATAAATATCTTTACGTTGTCCTGCCATTAATATTAAAATCTGTCCTTTATTTTTCGTCCAAATCACTCTCACATCATGTTTTTTAGTTCTCCATAAATCTTTGTATCCCTCTAATTTTCGATGCTCACCCAGGTTACCTTCACTAATATTTTTAATTATTTCTGCTACCAGCTTAAAATATTCATGTGGTAATTTTTGAATTTCTCTGACAGCAGCGCGCACAATTCTAACGATATAAATAGGCATGAATATACCTCATATAAAATAATCTCATTAAGTTGATTATTTAAACAATGTCATTTAGATAATCATGAAGTTCAACTATTTAATTACATGAGCATTGTGCATAAAAATGTTTATCTATAGTTACTCTATTTGATTGGGAGAAATTAGTTACGTATGGAGCTAACTAGAAGCAGAAGAATAATTTTTTGAGTTGTACTGAGTGAGTATTTTGCACAAATCGAATGTGGCTGCTTTAAAAAAGAGTCAGCCGAAAATAATAGTATATTTATATACTATACAAATGTTGTCTTCCAGAAAATATTCAATACTGGAAGAGTTTGTAGCTATTTTTTATACTTTGCTTACAATATAATAGCCTAATAAAAAGCCAATTGCCTAGTAAGCAAATGATATTAGAATTAAGCCTTACTCACGCTAGGCTAAAACCCTATTTCTCGTGATTTTACTTAGTTTGAAAAATATTCTGTACCATTTTTTTATCTACACTGGCAGCAACTTGATCGAGTGCGGCTATCTCACCAGAATCTAACAGCCAACCTAAAGCACCAAGATTATCTTGTGCTTGTTGGAGATTCTTTGCGCCGGGAATGGGGATAGTTCCTTTGCTAATGCACCAGTTAATTGCTATTTGTGACATAGTTTTATTTCTTGATTCTGCCACCTCTTTTAAACAAGCTAAAAGTGGGTCAATTCCTGGTAGTAATTGTCTGAATAATAAACCACGAATCCCTTTAGGGAAGGGGCCTGTTTTGGAATATTTTCCTGTTAATAATCCTAATCCTAAAGGACTATAGGCAATTAATTTGATGCCCAAATCATCGCAAACTTGCTTCAGTTGCAGTTGGGTTACTGGATATGTGGAGAGTAGCGAGTATTGAACTTGCAGAGTTGCGATCGCAATTCCTCGTTCGGTAAATTTTTGATGCACGCGTTGCAGACGCTTTGGCCCGTAATTCGATAATCCTACAGCTTTGACTAATCCTTGCTCATAAAGGTCAGCTAGTCCATCTAAAAGCCTTTCTTCTTGCCAAGGTGCATAGTTGGCGGTAGGCCAATGCATTTGAACTAAGTCTACATTTCTTCCTAGCCTTTGGGCTGAAGCTTTGCCAGCTTGTACCATTGACTGACGCGTCCATCTCCAAGGATAAGCAGCCAGCTTGGTAGCAATGCAAATCTTTTGGGCGTTGATACCCTGATATTCTCGAGCAAATTTGCCTAGCAGTATCTCACTGCGTCCCTTGAGTTTTCCTGTTCCGTAAGAATCACCTGTATCAAATAAGGTTACACCGTTACTCACACAAAGGTTAAAAACGGCTTGCAACTGCTCATCCATACTTTGATCGTATCCCCAGAGCAGCTGGTTTCCCCATGCCCAAGTTCCACAACCCATTATTGGGAGTGATAATTCCTGGTTAATGTGCATATTGACTCACTGTAGATTTCCTGATTCCCTGCCAACAAGGTTGCTCAAAGTTCATTATCAGATAATTTCGCAACGCAATACCTTAGTTAAGGAACTTGCAATTAAAAAAATCATCCATCGCTTTAGCAAGCAGGGAGAGCAGAGAAAGTCGACGCAATTAAAAGAATTTCATCACCATAAATGCAAGTCTTTCTTTCCCATGACCTATGCCCATTTTAAAGTTAGTCCCTCACACCTGGATAATTTATGATTCTTTATAATATTTTTCAGTAGAATTACTATTGAATTTTGACATCTTTAAAACATATTTTTTCTGCATGAAGTTTCTAAAAATACTTTAAAGAGTACTTTCCAATCTTCCTTAGTAAGAGTTAATTTTATAACTACATTATTTGTAAATTAAGGAGAAATCCGGAAAATGAAAACCAAAAAACATAACTCTAGCAAGCATCAAAAAGATCACAAAATTATGCAGATATCACAGTTTACTGAATTAAGCGATTCAGAACTGGAAATAGTAGTAGGTGGCTGGGGAACTCCTTTACAACCACCACCACCTGGCGGTACTGGCGGTGGTTGTACTGGTTTTATAGTCCTGGGTAGCATTTAATGCCTTACTAACCCTTAATAAATAAGGTGTTCTGTTACCTAAAAACAACTTGATTCTTAGCTAAATAAGGATTTATTCAAGGTGCAATTATCAAACATAAACCCCCGTCCACACAATGGTTTCGGGGGTTTTAGTTTGTGCAAAAATAGTCACGAATGGGGAAAGGTAAGGGTGAAAAGTTCTGTTAACCTTTGAATAGAGACGCGATGAATCACGTCTCTACAGGTTTTGACTTCCTTGTAGCAGTGCTAGTATCATCCTCCAAAGGTAATTTGGTGCATGACAATGCGGAAGTTAAATAAACAAGCACTAATTTGGCTGTGTGCAGGAATTATTATTTTAGGTTTGATGGGATGCGATCGCCTTTTCCCTGCTTCTGGGGATGCTGTTGAGCGTATCAGTGATGGTGATACCCTAACTGTGAAAGACCCTAATGGTAACAAATTCAGCGTCCGCTTTGCCTGCATGGATGCGCCAGAAGTACCACATACCAACAAGGAAAAGCAAAGTAAACGCGCTAGCGATCGCAATCAATTTACCTGGGGTGCGAAAGCACAGGAACGCTTACAGCAGTTGGTTAAGCAAGGAGGCGATCGCGTAACTTTGAATATTACCGATAGCGATCGCTATGGCAGAAAAGTGGCGGAAGTACGCTTAAAAGATGGTACGTTTGTGCAACAAGTTTTACTGCGGGAAGGATTGGCGAAGGTTTATCGTCCTTATTTAAATAAGTGTCCCAGTAAAGATTTAGTGCAGCAAGCCGAAGCGGAAGCGCAGCAACAAAAGCGTGGGATTTGGGGTGATGCTAAGTTTGTTAATCCTTGGGAATATCGGAGTTTAAGTAAGCTGTAATTCGTAATTAAGAAACAATACTGATCTGTTAAGGATTTTTAACTCTTAATTTGGTTTTGGGAAAAGGTGAAAGGGTAAGGGGAAAAGGGGCAAGAAAAAACTTTTTTCCTTTACCCTTTTGCCTTTAACCGACAAGTATTGAATTAAGAAATTAATATACAGGGGTTTGTTGTCGTGCAGTGCACCATTAAGGATTTAAAAAAGTGCGTTAGCCTCCGGCATCATACACTTTATTGAACCAGGAATTACGCAAGCAAAATTTGTCATTGCGACCGGAATGAAGTTTAGGGAAGCAATCCCAGAATCTCAGGCGATTACGTCGCTGCGCTCGTAATGACGTAATTACGTAACTTTTGCGTAATACCAATTCAAATTATGTTTGCGACAGATAAATTCTTTGTAGGGGCACGGCACCAATAAGATATTTGATATGCCAAAAGATTGTGGATGCCGTGCCCCTACCTACCCATCTGTTGCGTTCTTTTTTCAAAATAGTATAAGTCCTATGAACTAAATTATATATGACAATTATTTTTGTAATTAATATCATAATTAGCACAATTATTCGTAAGGGCATGGCAGTGCCATGCCCTGACAATTATCTGTACCTCAGCAACTTGCAATCTGCTGTATTTACCGATATTCTAGAGATGCAAAATAGATGTGGTTTAGCTGATAAATTACCTGTAGCTAGATTAGGCAGTTACTACATTATCATTTGCGTTTTTTTCTGCACTATTTTTTAAGCGGGTTAATCGGCTTTTGCGGATACGATCGCTTTCTTTAACCCCACCTGCAAATTCATATTCACTACTGTCTTTGCCGTATTTAAAACCAACTCCCACCAGCATTTTATCTGAAATCAGGCTTAAGCTTTTTTCTATCTCGTCTAGCTTGGTTCTAGAAGAGTCAATTAAAGCTATCGCATCGTTATATTCATTCAGCATCGTTTGAAATTGCTGCATTAATTGAGTTAGGTTTTGCAAGTTGCAGTTATCATCAAAAGTTATATTGGGATCAATAGCTTTCATCCTGGTGACTCTAAATTGAGCTTTTTCTAAAATCCGGGATGTACGTTGCTTACGAGCCATATTTTACTCCTTCACTAGCTCTCAAAAGCTAGTTTGGCTCAATTAAGCTATGTTCCGGTTCAGCAAAAATCGCAAATTTTTCAGATAATTTTTGATTTATACCAGTGATTATTCTGAATTTAATCACACAGGGCTGATTTTCAGAGAAATAATCTGTTTAGGTTTCAGGAATATGTGATGATGACAGCTTAGGTGATGCCTACCACAGGCTCAACCTCTGCACTTTCATGTAGAGTTAAGTGCGATCGCTTCAACAATAAGCCTTAATGGTCGAGGTTTAAGGGTTAATGTTGTAACTTTAAGGCTTAATGGTCGAGGTTTAAGGGTTAATGTTGTAACTTTAAGGCTTAATGGTCAAGGTTTAAGGGTTAATGTTGTAACCTTAAGGCTTAATGGTCAAGGTTGATGACTAAAGTTGATTGGCGATCGCATTTCGTTCAAGCTGGGGCGATCGCACTTTACAATAGTTGTCGCATATTTGAACCACATCTATCGTAGGGGCACGGCATCCACAGACTTTCGGAGATACACATATCTTATCGGTGCCGTGCCCTACCAAGTAATTCATCTTCGCTGAAGATACTGAGGTGCATAAGGTAGCAAAAATATTTATTCAGGCGAACTTTTATACCCCCACAGTGCCAGGTAACGAATTTATGAAATGTCGATTTTATCGTGTATTAGGGACTTTTAATAAATATTTAGAAATTTCTCAAAGCCTTAGGTGTTAAACTTTACAAGCCTCGATACGCGTGAAGAGAACTACAAACGACCACGACACATTTCCAAAAATGGCAACGAACGAACGCCTACATAAAATAGGGAGATATCCCTCTGGTACTGAGGTATCAAAAATAACTTTATCGTAATCAATCCAGTTGCTTTCCACTCTCCATCCTACGCGATCGCCAAATTGTTTCCAGGCTTCCTCGTCATATTTACCATCTGGCTTACCACCAACACTCAAGTAAATTTCTTTCTGAACGCTAAAGCCAAATCGTCCATTGCTATATTTTGTCCATAGGCGATCAATCGTGCGGAGGTCAGTACAAGGAAAGTTTAATAATTCTTCTGTATTAAAGTAATGACCATTATTCTGACCTATAGCCTGAACCATTACTAAATATGTTTCCATATCAGCATCTTTCCAGTTCTCTGCTGCTAGCAAGTCGCGCAGCCTGGTATAGTCTACGCCTTTTTCTGTACTAAGATCATCGTCTTGTTTCGCTGTCGGTTCTTTAGTATCAATTGTTGAAATTGGTTGCGGGGAAATAATTTTACTTGCCGAAATTGACTGCTGAGGAATCAAGCGATTATGTATAGCTGCAATATCCTCATCTCGAAGTTTAAGAATTTGCTGTAATCGCCGTAAATCATCAAGAGTTCCATCACTAAGAATCGGTTCTTCTTCTAAAGCCTCAGTCAGGCTTTGTTCGTATTCCTGCAAGCTTTCTTCTAACTCACGGAATGGTTTGAGAACTTCTTCTTCTATCGCTGCTGCTACTTCCGAATTTAACCCCAACTCAGTTTGTCTACGAACTAAAACTTTGCGTCCTACAACCGAAACGCGACCATTTCTAATACGTTGCTCAACTTCTTTGCGATACTCTAATTGCGAATCGCCTACTGGTGCTTTAGCTAGGCGAATTGTATAACCTTCTTTGACTGCAAATATTTCTGGTTTCATCGCTGGCTTGGCTTCCAGCACCTTGCGCTTGGCATATTCATGCAGTTCAGCTACAGTCACAAAACCATCGTTATCATTATCAGCTGCGCCTGTTTCAATTCCCTCAATTAAATAGCGGGTGTAAACTGCGCCTCCCGAATCTTCAAAGGATTTTTGTGTAGCTGTGGAAGAGGTTAACACAGCTCTACCTTCACCACCTAATTGCTCAACAATTTCATTTTTAATGCTGAGATTGGAAATTTCTTTTGCACTCATCCCCTCAGCAAAAGCACCGCTAAAACAACAGTCAAGAATTAATACTTGTCGCTTCGATTTGCTGCGACTCATGTAATTTTGATGGATGAACTTAGCATCTACTGCTGTACCAATTCTAACTAAACCCTGGGGATTAATTTGAGTATTGCGGCTGACAAAAAATAAATTTCCGTCTTCATGTCTGTAGCCATGTCCAGAAAAATAGAGCAGTACTACGTCATCTTTTTGGCATTTTTCCATGAATAACTGCTCAATTTCTGAGCGCATAGTATCAGAATCAGGATTAGGCAAAACTTTGACTTCCTTAAAGCCGCCTATCTCTAAATTCTCCAAAACACGCTGCATTGCTTCAATATCTTTGACTACTCCAGATAAATTATTTATCTTCGGAGACTCATATTCACTAGCACCAATTAGCAATGCATATTTCGCCATTTTGCTTGCTTAGTTCCGTTGAAATACAGAATTTTCCCTAATTCTATATTTTATACAGGATAAAGCTGAGGGATTCCGTGCATTAAACCTCTTGCAAGAGGTGGGGAAAGGGAAAAGGTTAAAGGGGAAGGGTAAAAGAGAAAACCTTTCCCCTTTTCCGCCTTTTCGCAACTTCTGAATTGTTGGTGGTGCGTTGCGCTGCGCGACAACACACCCTACGCCAGCACTTACTGCTGCACAGATCCCCGACTTTTTCAAAAAGTCGGGGATCTAAATCCTGCTAAAGAGTAAGTGACATTTTGCCCCACGCTGTTTAAATTAAAGGGGCGATCGCTCTTGCAATTTAGCTTTTAAACGGAGAGGGAGGGATTCGAACCCTCGTATACGTTGCCGCATAACAGCATTTCCAGTGCTGCGCCTTCAACCACTCGGCCACCTCTCCAGGTGCCACGATTTACAATTCTAAGGTGAAATCGCAAAAAATGCAAAGATAATTAAGAAGATATTTGAGAAAAAATCAAAAGTTCCCAATCATCATGTCCCAAACATACAAGATTAGAGTTCGCGATCGCAATACTGGCAAGGAATACACCATACAAGTGCCGGAAGACCGCTACATTTTGCACAGCGCTGAACAACAAGGAACAGAATTGCCGTTTTCTTGCCGCAATGGTGCTTGTACTACTTGTGCTGTGCGGGTACTTTCGGGAGAAATTTACCAGCCAGAGGCAATTGGACTATCGCCAGAGTTGCGGCGCAAGGGATATGCCTTATTATGTGTGAGTTATCCCCGTTCGGATATAGAAGTGGAAACCCAAGACGAAGATGAAGTTTATGAACTTCAGTTTGGACGCTTTTTTGCACGGGGTAAAGTGAGGGCGGGTTTACCGTTGGATGAAGATTAAACAATTGAAAATACACAATTCAAAATCACGAGATGCAATCTTGGCAATCCTGGCTATTGATTAGTAGCTGTCGGCAGGGTAGATATAACGGTGTGAAGGTACAAATTCAGGCTATGGCAGCGCATTTTGGCGTATTAGTGCGAAAAATATTAATTTTGGCTTGCCTATTACTGCTAGTGAGTTGTCAAGGCAAAAGCCAGCCTACCGCTAATCAAGCACAGGTAAAAGTGGCGCGGGTGGTGAGTGGGCAAAGTTTGGAAGTTTTAGGCATGGCTGAACAACCAAACTTAATTTCCCCGGTGCGATTAATTGGTATTGAAGCACCAGATCTCCGCCAGCGCCCTTGGGGTGATGATGCTAAAGACGAATTAGAGAAAATGATTGGAGGCGCAGAACAAATCGTCACCCTAGAGTTGGACATTGAAGACAAAGATAAAATTGGTCGGACTGTAGCCTATGTATGGAAAGATAAATTGTTGTTAAACGAAGAAATAGTCAAAAAAGGCTATGCATTATTTGTACCGCGATCGCCTAATCATAAATACGACCAGCGTTTAGAACGTGCCCAACAATGGGCAAGAATCATGGGGCAAGGCATTTGGCAACCAGAAAAACCCATGCGCCTGACTCCCGCAGAGTTTCGGCGGCAGTATCGGTGAGTGGGGGATTGGGGATTGGGGACTGGGGATTGGGGATTGGGGACTGGGGATTGGGGACTGGGGACTGGGGACTGGGGATGAGGGAGATGAGGGAGATGAGGGAGATGAGGGAGATGAGGGAGATGAGGGAGATGAGGGAGCAGGAGTGCAGGGGAGAATAGCCATTACTCATTACTCATTACCCCATGCCCAATGCCCCATGCCCAATGCCCAATGCCCAATGACAAATGACAAATGACTAATAACAAATGACAAACCTACAAATATTTCTAGATATAGCTACAGAAGCGGCTTTGGCTGCTGGTGAGGTTTTGCAAGGCTATTGGGGGAAGTTAGAAGATGCAATTACAGAAAAAGGCCGTCCTGGTGATTTAGTTACCGCCGCTGATAAGGCTTCGGAAGTGGTAGTTTTGGAGGTTTTGCGTCGCCATTTTCCCCAGCATTCGATTTTGGCTGAGGAATCTGGGAAATTAGGCAATCAAGATAGTGAATATCTTTGGGCAATTGATCCTTTAGATGGCACAACAAACTATGCTCACCAATATCCTTGTTTTGCTGTTTCTATTGGGTTGCTAATTAATGGCGTTCCCCAAGTAGGTGTAATTTATAATCCTGCTAGTAATGAGCTATTTCGGGCTGCTGCTGGTTTGGGTGCTACACGCAATCGCCGCCCGATCAAGGTTTCCGATAGTTCTGAATTGAGGAAAAGTTTGCTAGTCACTGGCTTTGCCTACGATCGCAGAGAAACCTCTGATAATAATTATGCAGAATTTTGTCACCTCACCCATTTAACTCAAGGTGTCAGGCGTAGCGGTTCCGCCGCAATGGATTTAGCTTATGTAGCCTGTGGGCGATTTGATGGCTACTGGGAAAGGGGACTTTCCCCTTGGGATATGGCTGCGGGTATTATCCTCCTTCTAGAAGCTGGCGGCAAAGTCACAGCCTACGATCGCACTGCTTTTAAAATCGAAACGGGAAGAATCCTCGCTACTAATGGCTACCTCCACGACACCCTCAGCCACGAATTAATGAACACCCCACCGTTATCAAGTTGGAAATGAGAATGGGGCATGGGGCATTGGGCATTGGGTATGGGGCATGGGGCATGGGGCATTGGGCATGGGGCATGGGGCATGGGGCATTGGGTAATGAGTAATGAGTAATGAGTAATGAGTAATGGCTATTCTCCCCTGCACTCCTGCTCCCTCTGCTCCCTCTGCTCCCTCTGCTCCCTCATCTCCCTCATCTCCCTCTGCTCCCTCTGCTCCCTCATCTCCCTCATCCCCAGTCCCCAATCCCCATTACCCCTTATCCCCAGAGGGGGCCCCGAGTTCCCCAATCCCCAATCCCCAATCTCCAATGTATGACTTTTAACCCTTAACTACTGAACGATCTATAGGATAGCGAAGTAAACTAGAAGCATTATTTTGCTAACGTTGGTGCATATCTATTTATGTCATTAAGAATAGATCGTGGTCTTTTTAAATATGATTTCATCGATCATCATGCAGTTTTGTGTGTTCCTATTGATGCTGATGTGAAAGAGATCCGCAAGCGCTATCTCTCGATTGCTCGGCGTTTGCATCCTGATGCTAATAATAATGTGAGTCCTACGGATAAGCATTTATCCAGTGAATTTTTATCTAAGTTGGTTAACCCAGCTTACGAAAAAATTACGGTAGAAAGAAGTCGCTCAGAATACATGATTATCCTGTCTCACATGGGTAAGCGATTAGTACAAGAGTTTACTTCGGTAGAATTACATACTGAGATAGGGAAAAAGTTAGCAACTGCGCCCGAATCAACCATAGATTCACTGTACAAAAGCGCGATCGCCAAAATTGCCGAAACTCAATATGAGAACTTACAGCATGTACCGCAAGTAATTGCCCAAATTAGCGAGCTGAATTTAGTTTACTTAATGCGGACTGCGGGTAAATCATTGGCAACGCCTACCCCGCAGATGCAATCCACAATGAACTCAGCTCCACCTCCGCCCAATCCTGCTACGAATACAACAGCACCTCCGCCAGCACCAGCACCAGCACCAGAATCTTCAGTGGTGGAACATTATTTGCGTCGCGCACAATCTTTAATTGACAAAAACCAATTTTCGCAAGCTCAGGTGGAGTTGCAAGATGCGCTGAAATTAGAACCGAAGAATAGTAGATGCCATAGCCTGATAGGATTGGTGTATTTGAAGCAAAATCGGCTCAAAATGGCAAAGATTCATTTTGATAATACTTTAAAATTAGACCCCAATGACCAAACAGCTTTGTCTTGGAAACCAAAAATAGAGAAGGCTTTAAGTCAACAATCTGGTGGTGGTAAAGTAACTACACCTCCTAATTCGACTGGTAAACAACCAGATAAGTCGGGAGGTGGCGGTTTGTTTGGTGGTTTGTTTGGTGGGAAGAAAAAGTAATGGTGTATCAACCAGCAGCGGGAGCTAGAGATTTATTACCTTTAGATGTGGCGCAAAAACGCTGGATTGAAGATAGGTTACAGCAAGTATTTCATCGTTGGGGATATCACAGGATTATTACCTCAACTTTGGAACGGATGGATACCCTAATGGCGGGGGAAGCAATTCAGCGCCAAACGGTAATTCAACTGCAAAATTCGGAAGATGAAGAATTAGGGCTGCGTCCAGAATTGACAGCTTCGATCGCGCGCACTGTTGTCACGCGCATGGCAGGTGTAACTTATCCGCAAAGGCTGTATTACAATGCCAATGTCTTCCGCCGCATCTGGGAAAATCGGCATAATCGTCAGCAAGAGTTTTATCAAGCTGGGGTTGAGTTGCTCGGTGCTGGTGGATTGCTAGCAAATGCGGAAGTATTGTTGTTAGTTGCAGATTGTTTAGCAGCGCTTTCGGTGCAGCGATGGTATTTAATTTTAGGTGAAGCGGGAATTACCCGATCGCTGTTGAGTGTATTCCCGTCTCACCTACAGGGTAAAGTTCGTAGTGCGATCGCTAATTTAGATCGCATTGCCATCGAGAATTTACCCCTAAGTGAAGCACTCCGCGATCGCGCCAAACTCATCTTAGATCTGCGCGGTAAAAGTTCCGAAGTTTTGCGAAAAGTCCAGACTTTAGATTTAGATCAGGCTCAACAAGAAGCGGTGAATAACCTCGCGTCTTTAGTAGATTTGCTGGAATCGCAGGGAGATTATCCTTTAATTCTCGACCTCAGCTTGATTGAAACCATCGACTATTACACCGGTATCGTCTTTGAAGTAGTCAGCGATACTGCTGGACAAGTCCAGGTATTAGGGCGGGGTGGTCGCTACGACAAGCTTTTAGGGCTATATCATCCCCAAGGTGAAGATATTCCGGGGGTAGGCTTTGCCCTCAATATCGAAGATTTATACCAAATAATCCAATCTACTCAGCAATTACCGCAAGCACCCCCAACTAGCGATTGGTTAATCGTACCAGAGACAGCTAATGCTGATGCTGCTGCCTTTGCCTACGCCCAAAAGCTCCGGGATTCTAGCGAGATAGTGCGAGTAGAAATTGATTTAGGGGGCAGAGATAGCGAAGCCATCAGAAAATACGCACGCGATCGCGGAATTGCTCAAATCGCCTGGATTAAAGCTGATGGTTCACCAACCATAGAATCATTGTCTTAGCTAGGAAATATATCTAATTGCTAGGCTAGAAAAGCTGACTTTCAAGAGAGGGAATCAAGAAAATGCCACACACAATTGTTACCGATGTCTGTGAGGGCATCGCTGACTGCGTAGATGCTTGTCCAGTAGCTTGCATTCATGACGGCCCAGGAAAAAACGTCAAAGGCACCGATTGGTACTGGATAGACTTCGCCACCTGCATTGATTGTGGCATCTGTCTCCAAGTATGCCCAGTAGAAGGTGCGATCGTTCCCGAAGAACGCCCCGATTTGCAGAAGACTCCAGAATAAGAGGCAGGGGGGCAGGGAGCAGGGAGCAGGGGGAGATGAGGGGGATGAGGGAGATGAGGGGGATGAGGGAGATGAGGGAGATGAGGGAGATGAGGGAGATGAGGGAGATGAGGGAGATGAGGGAAATGAGGGAGATGAGGGAGATGAGGGAGATGAGGGAGAAATTACCAATTACCCATTACTCATTACTCATTACTCATTACTTATTACTCATGAGTCATGAGTCATTACTCATTACTTATTACTCATGACTCATTACTCATTACCCAATGCCCAATGCCCCATGCCCCATGCCAAATGACAAATGACAAATGACAAATGACAAATGCCAAATGACAAATGACAAATGACTATTTACTAGAAGTTCAAAATGTTCATGCTGGATATATTAAAGATGTAGATATCCTGCAAGGTGTGAATTTTCGAGTTGCAGCGGGGGAATTGGTAACAGTGATTGGCCCCAACGGTGCGGGTAAATCCACCTTGGCGAAAACAATTTTTGGACTCTTAACTCCCCATACAGGCACGATTACCTTTAAAGGTGAAAATATTGGCGGACTCAAGTCAAATCAAATAGTGCAACGGGGAATGTGCTATGTACCGCAAATCGCCAATGTTTTTCCGTCGTTGAGTATTGAAGAGAATTTAGAGATGGGGGCTTTTGTGCGGAATATTCCCCTCAAGCCCCTCAAAGATAAAATATTTACCATGTTTCCCAGATTAAGCGATCGCCGTCGTCAACGTGCAGGTACGCTTTCCGGTGGAGAACGGCAGATGTTGGCAATGGGTAAAGCTTTGATGCTGGAACCCAGCTTGCTGCTGTTAGATGAACCCTCTGCGGCTTTATCCCCCATCCTAGTTACACAAGTATTTGACCAAATCAAGGAAATTAACCAGAGTGGCACAGCCATTGTCCTAGTAGAACAAAACGCCCGTAAAGCCTTAGAAATGGCTGACCGTGGTTACGTACTAGAATCTGGACGTGATGCCATCTCCGGCCCCGGTCGAGATTTATTGAACGACCCGAAGGTGGCAGAACTGTATCTAGGTGCGGGGAAGGGGCATTAGGGGATGAGGGGATTAGGGACTGGGGACTGGGGACTGGGAAAGCAGAGGAAGCAGGGGTGCAGGGGAGAATAGCCATTACTCATTACTCATTACTCATTACTCATGCCCAATGCCCAATGCCCCATGCCCAATGCCCAATGCCCCATGCCCCATGCCCCATGCCCAAAAATTAAATAACTTTTAAACCGTGTAAGCGAGTACTCTTGCATCCCCTTAAAGTCTGATATCTTCCAGGCAACCACGAAACGGTTGTCAGGTAGAGGAATGGCTAGAATTAATGGATTTATTGGTCGTCGGAATTTTATACATTTAGCCGGTGTCGGTAGCATTGGCATTGGGGCTTTGATTGGCGCTGGTGGTATTCTGTGGAATAAAGAGCCTTCTTTAGCGGATCAAGCCTCAAATGATGTTGGTGAAAAACCGCAACCAGTTAATCCACAAGCAGCATTAAAAATTTTGCTTGAGGGAAATCAAAGATTTGTCGAAGAAAAGCGTCTAAATCCACATCAATCGAAATTGCGTTTACAAGAAACTGTTGCAGCTCAATATCCATTTGCAGCAATATTAGGTTGTGCTGATTCTCGAGTACCAGCAGAAATTGTTTTCGATCAAGGATTAGGTGATTTATTTGTAGTGCGTGTAGCTGGTAATGTAGCTTCGCCAGAGGCTATTGGTAGCTTGGAATATGCTACATCGATATTAGGCGCGCAATTAATTTTAGTTCTTGGTCATAGTAAATGTGGTGCGGTAAAAGCTGCGATTGAAGGTAAACCACTACCGGGAAGAATTGGTGTTTTTGTAGAAGAAATTAAACCTGCTGTAGAAATAGCAAAAAATAAATCTGGCAGTTTAGAAAAAAATACTATTGTTGCTAATATTCAATATCAAGCAGATAATTTAGCCAAGAAGTCAACAATTTTAGGCAATTTAATTAAAGAAGGTAAATTAAAAATTGTTGGCGGTCGTTACGATTTGGCTACAGGGGAAGTGAGCATCACGAAGGGCTAGTACTGCTAGCAGTCAAAATTAATCCCAAGTCAAATAATGTTTGCGACACGTCAATATATTTTAGAGGGCAAGGCAGTGCCATTGCCCCTACAAGACGTTGAAATTTTGTAGAGACGCGATTTATCGCGTCTCCACCAACCCAAAATCACGGCGAAAAATTATTAACCGCATCGTATTGACATCACCTCTAGCTCATCTTTGAGCATGACCGAATTAGAAGAAAAACTCGATAAAATCTTCTATTGGGTACAAAAGTAGAAATATTTCAGTTACTATTTTGGCTGTGTAGAGATGTTGCAATGCAACATCTCTTTATAATATATGGCTCAGAGCAATGATTGAGGATTGCTAAATGACAGAATTTAGAAATATTCCAGAGTGGGAAAAAGCTCATGAACTGATAGTTGCAGTTTATCAGGTGACTGGGGATTTCCCGGATGATGAATTATTGGGCTTAACGCAACAAATACGTTTAGCTGCTGCGGCTATTCCGATTAAAATTGCTCAAGGATGCGATCGCGATGATCGAGAAGCACAACTGGATTTTTTGCAATTGGCGAAGGATGCAGCAATTGAGGTGGAATATTACCTGTTGCTTTGCTATGAGTTGGAACTGCTGCAAAGTTCTAGTTACGATCGCGTGGTGAGTGATGTTGTGGAAGTGAAGGAATTACTGACAAATAAGATTGACAAACTGAGTCGGAATTTTTAATGGTTCTCCAACTCCTCCCCGAACATTTACAAATTATCCGCACCCATGCCCAAAGCACTTACCCAGATGAATGCTGCGGTATAATTTTGGGTCATGTCACCCTTGAGGGCAAAACTGTAGTCGAAATTATGCCTACAGAAAATGCTTGGAATACAGAAGCAGCAAATTTTTCAGATGATCGCACCACCGAAACCGAAAGGCGACGATATGCGATCGCACCCCAAGTTATGTTACAAGCACAAAGAGAAGCACGCGATCGCTCTCTCAATATTATCGGTATTTACCATTCCCACCCCGATGCACCAGCGATTCCTTCGGAGTGCGATCGCCTCTATGCTTGGCCTGAATACTCGTATATAATAGTTTCCGTTCAAAAAGGTAAAGCTGAAACACTCCAAAGCTGGAGTCTAGATGAAAGCCATCAATTCCAACCCGAAGCGATTAACAACATAATTTAAACAACCGATCAATACGGATATCATTTTTCGCTACGATAAATAATCCGCCCTCCACTTGAAATTGCTATGCTCAATCCCAATCTGGATGAAATCCAGTTGACTAAAGACGACTACGAACGCTACTCCCGCCACCTGATTTTGCCGGAGGTGGGACTAGAGGGACAAAAACGCCTGAAAGCCGCCAGTGTACTCTGTATCGGTACAGGTGGACTGGGTGCGCCACTGCTGTTATATTTGGCAGCTGCGGGTGTGGGACGCATCGGTATTGTTGATTTCGATGTTGTCGATACTTCTAACCTGCAACGCCAAGTTATTCACGGGACATCCTGGGTAGGTAAACCCAAAATTCAATCCGCTAAGGATAGAATTCTGGAGATTAACCCCTTCTGTCAGGTTGATTTGCATGAAGTGCGCCTCAGTTCCGAAAATGCGCTGAGTATTTTGGAACCCTATGATATTGTCGTCGATGGTACTGATAACTTCCCCACAAGATATCTTGTGAACGATGCTTGTGTGTTACTCAACAAGCCTAACGTTTACGGTTCGATTTTCCGCTTTGAAGGACAAGCCACAGTATTTAACTACGAAGGCGGGCCGAACTATCGTGACTTGTATCCCGAACCACCACCACCAGGAATGGTTCCCTCTTGTGCAGAAGGTGGGGTATTAGGAATATTGCCGGGAATTATCGGTGTGATCCAAGCCACTGAAACTGTGAAAATTATTCTGGGACAAGGTAACACTTTAAGCGGAAGGCTGCTGCTGTACAACGCCTTGGAAATGAAATTCCGCGAATTGAAGCTGCGTCCAAACCCCATCCGCCCAGTTATTGAAAAACTGATAGACTACGAAGAATTCTGCGGTATTCCCCAAGCTAAGGCTGAGGAAGCCAAACAGCAGCAAGAAATTCAAGAAATGACTGTTACCGAATTGAAACAGTTATTAGATAGCGGTGCAAAAGACTTTGTACTGTTAGATGTGCGTAACCCACATGAATATGAAATTGCCAAAATTCCTGGTTCCGTCTTAGTACCATTACCAGATATTGAAAATGGCGATGGCGTAAAACAAGTCAAAGAAATTCTCAACGGTCACCGCTTAATTGCTCATTGTAAAATGGGCGGGCGATCGGCAAAAGCCCTGAGCATTCTTAAAGAATCTGGGATTGTTGGTACAAACGTCAAAGGCGGAATCACCGCTTGGAGTCGAGAAGTAGATCCTTCCGTTCCCGAGTATTAAATTCTGGTTAGTTGACTGGCAAAAGAAAATCTTATCCCTGAGTTTGGGGATTTTTCTTTGATTGACTAATTTGTATAAAATATAAGCGATTCATAGGGTTACAGCATTGCTGTAGCCTTATTTTTTCGTAGGGTGTGTTGTCGCGCAGCGCAACGCACCATTAATTGTTTGATGATGCGTTAGCTACGGCATAACACAAGCTACCAATTCAATACTACAAGGGATAGCATTTTGAACTCAAAATTAATTTTGGGGAAAAGGTTAAAGGTTTTTTCTTTTCCTTTTCCCATTCCCCTTTTTACCCTTAACCGACAAGTATTGGCTACCAATTGATTTAACATTATGTTCTTTGAAGTAATACCAAATTAAATACACCAGATTCGATGTTTATGAGATACAGCAACTAATTGAAAAAAGTAATGAGTAATAAGTAAATTTCCTACTCATTACTCATTACTCATTACTCATTACTCATTACTCATGATGTACCTCAATTACCTCAAAAGTGCTGTAATGTTTGCGACATACCAATAATATTCTAGAGGGACGTGCCCCTACAATCTGTCGCATTCTTTTTTCAAATTGCTATAAACATGATTAAAAAATTTATCTTGAAAACTCAATTTTTCCTGTAAATAATTTTTACTACATACCTTTTTCTTTAAATAATCCCATTAATTTACGTTTGCGCCCATGCTCCTGCATTAACTTGGCTTTGTAGCTATCCCAATCTGCTTTTCTCCCACATTCCAAATAGGCGGCGCGGGCTTTTTTTAACCACTGAACTGCTTCAGCATAATAATCTGCTTTTCCTGCATCCATAATCATTTCTGCACGACGACGCGCATTAGCAATTACCCAGCTAGGCTTATGAGATATTGCGGCATCCATAACACGCTGAATTAAATTAGCATAGAAAGAACTGAGTTCATTCACAATCTGAATAGCATCATCAATCAAGCCTTCATATAAGAAAATATCTACCTTCTCTGATTCGCTTCCCCAACTACCAAAAGTGCGGAGAATTTGTAGTAAATCTACTTTCACAGTAGCCCAGTTTTCCCCTGCTAATTCTGCCATTTTTTGATAATCAACAAAGGATGCTCTAACTCGAAAAGCAGCCATGAGTGCAGATAAAGCCGCTTCTTGATCGTTTAATTCTTGAGCTAAATCACTTGTCCAAATCCCCAGTTCATACTGACAATTACCAGGCAAGTTTAAGCCGATTTGGGCAATATCTAGCGCTTCTGATAATGAATCCTGCTGTGCTAAGGTTTTCGCTAAAGCAAAAGCAGCTTCCATCGTATTCATTTGGGCTTGCGCTGCTGTCATGGCTTCATCTACTCTGCCCAAACGCCCTAACATTGTCAGATATTGTTCGGTTTGCCCTTCGGCGGCTGCCAAATACAGGTATTCTTGATATCGTTCCTGACGTTCGAGAATTTTCAGGCGAATTAACGCTAAATCATCAGCGTAGTCTGGAATTTGTTCTTCCCAAACACCCATTTCGGGGATATTACCTTGGAGAACTTGCACCAATGGCGAGTAATCCCAGCCTTGACGCAAAGCTTCCGAAGCTAAGTCAAAATCAGCGTCCCATTCTTCCTGCCATGCTTCCAAATTAACTTGAATATCAACCTTTTCTTCTGGGGTAAGTTCCGCTATGAGAATGGCTTCACACCAAGCCGCATTCAATTCTGGGAGAAACTCATAATTATCAGCACCATAGTCCGCAACATCGTCCCAATTTTCCACACAAGCCGAAGTAATCGCCTCTAAAATTGCGATCGCATTATTACCATCTCCTCGTTCGCACAAATCTACAGCAGTTTCGATCAGACTCAGTAATTCTTCGCTGATGGGGTCATCATCATAACCATCTTCCCAAGCACTCACTGCATTCCGGAGAATCTGGCGGACTTTCTGCCCAAAGGGTTTGGCATCGATTGTGCTGTGAATTACAGGTTTAATTCTTGGTGGTTTAGCAGAAGAATATGTAATCAAATTAACATGGCGGTCGATTGCCTCAATTAACTTTGGGTATTCCGCCACTAAGCTTTGCAGTAACCTGTGAGTTTGCTGATCATCCAGACGACTCAGCAATTGTTCTAAAGTCGGACGCTCATCAATACTTTCTGGCTGACGCACACAAACCAGCAAGGTAGCTACAATATGTTTACACCACCCATCGCGATCATAAGGACAGCTGCATTTAACAGAATTTAATCCGTCTGTATCAAAATTGAGGCGGACTTGATAAGGATGATTTTCATTGCCTTCAACTTCCGCCAACAGCAAATTACCACGTTGGGTAAGAGACATCACAGCATCAGCCTCATAATAAGCCTCACCTCGCTGGAAAGACTTAGCGTTAGCATGACGGCGGATTGTAAATTCACTGAGCTTAGGGATTAGCATGGAGGGAATGGGGATTGGGATTGGGGAACTCGGGGCCCCCTTTGGGGATAAGGGGTAATGGGGACTGGGGACTGGGGATGAGGGGGATGAGGGAGATGAGGGAGATGAGGGGAGAAATTCCCATTACCCATGCCCAATGCCCAATGCCCTATGCCCTATTCCCAATGCCAAATTTTGCGAATTTTAAGTATAAGATACAGCGAGTATATAAGTTAAATTATGATACTGAAGATATTCAGTCCCTTGGCCTGCTAGCGTAAATCATAAATTGGAATTAGTAAGACCCGAACATTAAAGGGGTTGCGCTGATTGCAGGTCAAGTCGAGAATATATAGGCGAAGCACACGGGGAAACTAACGTGAGTCAGGGATTCGATTACGATTTAGTGATTATAGGCGCTGGTGTAGGTGGACATGGAGCAGCCCTACACGCCGTTAGCTGTGGTCTGAAAACAGCGATTATTGAAGCAGCTGATATGGGGGGAACCTGTGTCAACCGGGGCTGTATTCCTTCAAAAGCGCTGCTGGCTGCATCCGGACGTGTGCGGGAGTTACGTAATACCCACCACCTCAAGTCTTTGGGCATTCAAATTGCTAGTGTGGAGTTTGATCGCCAAGCGATCGCTGACCATGCTACCAATCTTGTAGCGAAAATCCAAGGCGATTTAACCAACAGCCTCAAGCGTTTGGGTGTTGATATTATCCGAGGCTGGGGAAAAGTTGCTGGTACTCAGAAAATCACCGTGACTGGTGATGGTGGTGAAAAAACTATCACAGCGAAAGACATTATTCTTTCTCCCGGTTCTGTGCCTTTCGTACCTCCAGGGATTGAAGTTGACGGTAAAACTGTCTTTACCAGTGATCAAGGTGTGAAGTTAGAATCGCTACCAAATTGGGTAGCAATTATTGGTAGTGGTTATATCGGTTTGGAATTTTCCGATATTTACTCAGCATTAGGTGCTGAAATTACCATGATTGAAGCCCTCGATCAACTCATGCCAGGATTTGATCGGGATATTGCCAAACTTGCTGAACGGGTGCTGATTACCCCCCGCGATATAGAAACAAAAGTGGGAATATATGCTAAACGAGTCATCCCCGGTTCTCCGGTGGTGATTGAATTAGCTGATTTTAAAACAAAAGAAGATTTAGACGTGATCGAGGTGGATGCTTGTTTAGTTGCTACCGGACGCATCCCAGCTACCAAAAATCTCGGTTTGGAGTCTGTGGGTGTAGAACTCGACCGGAGGAATTTTATCCCAGTGAATGACAGCATGGCAGTGTTGTCAGCAGGTGAAGTAGTACCTCACCTCTGGGCAATTGGCGACGCTAACGGCAAAATGATGCTAGCTCATGCTGCTTCTGCTCAAGGTATCGTTGCAGTGGAAAATATTGTAGGTCGTCCCAGGGAAGTTGATTATCGCAGCATCCCCGCCGCCGCTTTTACCCACCCAGAAGTTAGCTATGTCGGCTTAACCGAAACCGCAGCCAAGGAATTAGGCCAAGCTGAAGGTTTTGAAATAGCTAATAGCAAAGGTTACTTCAAAGGTAACTCCAAAGCCTTAGCGGAAAATGAAGCCGACGGTATGGCGAAGGTAATTTATCGCAAAGATACCGGAGAAGTCTTAGGCGTTCACATCTTTGGACTACACGCCTCAGACCTCATCCACGAAGCCTCAGCCGCCGTTGCTAACCGCCAATCTGTACATACCCTCGCGCACTTAGTACACGCCCACCCAACACTTTCAGAAGTGTTAGACGAAGCTTACAAAAGAGCGATCGCATAAGCAAGGGGGATGGGGTAATGGGTAATTGGTAATTGGTAATTGGTGTTTGGGGTTTAATTATTTCTCCCCTGCTAAGAGCTCCCTGCCCCCTTGCCTCATCCCCCTCATCTCCTTCATCCCCAGTCCCCTTGTCCCCAGTCCCTAAAATGCAAATCCGTCGCCGTTCCCCTAGTTCAACTGTTGCTGTTTCCGTCATCCGTTATGAGGTTGCAATGCCAGGTGCAGAACCAAACAACATTTTGGAGAAAATTGTTTGGCAAAAAGAAATTGAAGTTGACCAAATGCGGGAAAGAGTACCTTTGCGGGAATTGCAAAAGCAAGCGTTAACTGCACCACCCACCCGCGATTTTGTAGGCGCACTACGACAAGGTAAGACAAAACCAGCGTTAATTGCCGAAGTCAAAAAAGCTTCACCCAGTAAAGGCATATTACGGGAAAATTTTGATCCAGAAGCGATCGCCCTCTCTTACCAAGCAGGCGGTGCTAGTTGTCTGTCTGTCCTTACCGATGAGAAATTTTTTCAAGGCAGCTTTGACAATTTAGCCAAAGTTCGTGCTGTCGTAAATTTACCGTTGCTGTGTAAGGATTTTATCATCTATCCTTATCAAATGTACTTAGCACGTTTGCGGGGGGCAGATGCAGTTTTATTGATTGCGGCGATACTCAGCGACCAAGATTTGCAGTACTTCATCAAAATTGCCAAATCTCTCAACATGGCAGCTTTAATTGAAGTCCATAGTTTAGCAGAACTGGATCGTGTGTTAGCCTTAGATGGCGTTACTTTGATAGGAATTAACAATCGCAATCTCGAAGATTTTTCAGTTGACTTGCAGACCACTTGTCAACTACTGAAAGATAGAGGTCAGCAATTACAGGAACGTAACATCTTGATTGTTAGTGAGTCAGGATTACATACACCAGATGACCTAAGTTTAGTAGCAACAGCAGGCGCATCCGCTGTACTCATTGGTGAATCTTTAGTTAAACAACCAGATCCAGCAGTTGCGATCGCTAATCTATTCCCAAGGTCGTAATCTCAAAATACCTCTCCCGTTCCTGTGGATGAAGTCAACTGTACTAGGTATGGTTGGATAATCAGTAGTGCTGAACCATCACTTGCTCTCTTTGTCAAATCTTTATAGCCCAGCCAATCTCAGGTATCAGCAAATACTGGTTGCCTATGTAACAATTAAGTTAGTAGCAAAACAACCTTAGCTTATCCAAAATCCCTTATTTGAAAAACCCAATCAACTTCATGGAGCAAATTCCACTGCCCTCACCTATCCATTACGAACTTATACTGCAACTTTTAGAAAGACAAACAATGTCAGCAGTAAGTAAAAATCCGGATTTGCGGCATCAGGTGAATCAGCTAATTATTACTTTACGTAAAGCAGCTGTTCAACAAAAGCACCTGGAAGAAATTTGCCAGTTTTCTTCTGTAGTGGTTGACCATCGTTGGTCAATCAATCATCATACTGAAAAAGCTGTTACCCCCGAATAAAAATCTTCATATCCTGCCCCACTGTATTCGTTTATCGGAATATAACAGGGGGATTATAAACATCACTGCCGAGAGTTACTATTTCTCCAAGCAGAATTATCAAAATCAGGACACTTCACTCAATTTGACATTACTGAATTGAGCGAAGTGTCCTTTGGCAATTTGTCAAAATATACTCATACTATTAAGCCTGAGCGTTTATTTAAAAATAAAATTGCGATCTTTGTAGAGTGTGTTAGGTGCTGATTTTCATACCCATTTAAAAAAAGAATGCGACAGATGGTAGGGGCATGGCACTGCCATGCCCTCTAGAATATATTGAAGTGCGCCACTTGCTACAACGCAGAGGCAGTCGCGTGGTGTTCGCGTAGCGTCTCCGTCAGGAGAGGCAATGCGGTTTTGGGGGTTTCCCAACTTGAGCAGACTACCGTGGGAACCCGCGCAACGCAGTGGCTCCCCTGCTTAAGATTTGGTTTTTAAATAATTTATTGTTTGTTATTTTTCTATGGCTTTGAATACAGTACTAAAGCAAAGGAGCGAGTTAAATATTTAACTCGCTCCTTTGCTCGATAGGATAATAAATTTAAGTCAAGGCAAATTTTTGATTCCCAATCTATTCGCCTGGGAAATAGGCATAGTTGATATAACATACCTCAATTCTCCTCAATGAGCTATTCATAACCTATGCCGTCTCTAACCAATCATAAATTTTCTCTAATTGATCGAGAGTAACCAAACCATACTGCCAAAGAATCATCGGTAAAGGGCCTGGATCTTGCTCCCGATGTCGCAACGCTACAGCTAAAGATGCTGTAGAAATTGCTAAATCTTCTTGCAAAAAATGAATCAATCGAGAATACTTTGATGGTGACATTTGTATCTCACCTCCTAGTGCAGAGTGTATTGTCATATATCAGTTCACCATTTCTCAGTAGCTAGTAGCCAGTATCTTATCTGTCACTATCGCATTAATACTTAAAAGCAAGAGCAAACTTTGTCTAAATTTACCTTAAAGAATTGCTCCGAATCGCGAATGGGAAAAACTTTGAACTCTAGAACTAGTTGTCTGCTCAATTCTCTAGTAGCTCTTTCCCTAAATCGCATTTGTGTCTTTTTTATGAAAAGCAGGTTTTATTCAATTACACATCTGGTAACAAATATTCCTTAGTTTATAGTCTCTTATGAGCGACCATTTACACGTATGTCAAAAGGAAGATATTTTGGTAATAAAATTTCAAATTTAAATTCTATCATCGGGATAGATAGAGCTTCCAAAAGTTGGCAATGTGATAAATAGCAGGTTTGTGAGTGAATATTATACCATTGGCAGTGAGATTTTTTTACCTTACATTATTTATTAAGGTTTGGCATGAGTTGAAAAGCGTACTTACAAAATTTTTATTTACGCAATGTTGCGGATGATAAAAACTTTATTTTTATACTATCGCCCAGCTTCAAGCCTAATTCAGTAGCCCGACCAGCCCTAAGTTCAATTACTGTATCAACTAGTGTATTTGTCCCGTAAGTAGGACAAGGGTCACTAGTACAGGGAGGTGCAGAAGTTTTGATATATTTAACGACTCCATTCTGCATAAAAATCATATCTAGAGGTATGAGTGTATTTTTCATCCAGAACCGAACTGGTTGTGCTGAAGGGAATTTAAACAGCATTCCCCGGTTATCTGGCAAAGATTTTCTATACATCAACCCCATTTCTTGCTGTTCCGGAGTCTGGGCTACTTCCAATTGAATCTTAGTATTATTAGGAACAGTAGCCTCAGCTGTAATCGGTAGTTGTTGACCAGCAGATACTCGTGCTTGAGTTTGAGAGCCAGATGTGGTGGACGGAGGTTTAGCCGTCGTGGGTGGAGAACAGCCCATCAACAAAACACTCAGCAATATTGAAATGAAACTTAGCAATTTGAGCATGATGATGAGTGATTTTATAATTTAGATTCTGATTTTACAAAATTTAAGAAAAAAAACCCATAACTTGTAGAAGTTTTTACTGGGATGAAGTAAAGAAATTGTGACATAAGATATTAGGGGATATCCTGGGGTAATTAATCAGGGGGTAACACCCCTCATCCATAATTTACCCAGATTTTAGCCCGTGTCAATGCATTTTAGCGATTAACTGATAATTTATTTATTACTGAATATTTTTATGTAGTTAAAAATACTTCGTACTCAAGATGAGTTTGTCGAGTCAGTATTCCCCTAGTGAATGTTTTCCAACTCAAGCGAGCATTGTATTTGAATGGAAAAACTGGAAAGCATACCTTATACCAATTCTCTAAAATATCGCTACACATAAGCAGCAGGGGGAGAATTATCTGTAGCCTGAATTTAAAGAAATGGTAAGTAGTCTGACAGAATTAATTACACAAAGTCATTGCGAATGGAGCGTTCGCGTAGCGTCCCGAAGGGAAGCGGAATGAAGCAATCGCAAGGGCTGGGATTGCTTCGCTTCGCTCGCAATGACTGTAAATATTTTTGTCCAAGTACTTATAAGTGCTAGAATTCCAGCCTTTTCAGGCGAGATGATTTCAATTTTGAATAATAATCCCACCTAGAAATCAGGTGGGATTGGGAAAAGAATATACTGTAGTTTCTGCGGCTCTGAGCATGAGCTTCTAAGATTCCCTTAAAACGTAGCCTACACCTCTTACTGTTTGAATCAGACGCTTTTGCCCTTCATCTTCGATTTTCAGGCGTAAGTAGCGAATATACACTTCAATTACATTTGATTCGCCCATAAAGTCGTAACCCCAAACATTTTCCAGAATTTGTTCTCGGGTTAATACTTCACGAGGATGTTCCATTAAGAACTTTAATAGTTCAAATTCTTTCATAGTGAGGTCAATTACTCGACCGTTATGTATAGCACGGCGAGTAGCGATATCTAAAACCAGTTCCCCAAAGCGTAACTGTTCTGTGGTATCGACATCAGGTTTTAGATACAAACGAATCAACTTTAAAAAGTCTTCTGAACGGTAAGGTTTCAGAATGTAATCGTCAGCTCCAGCTTCTAAACAAGCTACCCGATCATCAACTGTATCCCTTGCCATCAGGACTAGCACAGGAGAGCGCAAACCAGAGGTTCTGAGATTTTTGCACAATGAAAGTCCTGATTCACCTGCCAACATTCTGTCTAAGACAATTAAAGCAGGTTGGCGATCGCGACTATATTGTAAACCGCTATTGGCATCATGGGCCAAAATCGATTCATAGCCTGCCTCTTGCAAATCGAAAGACAGCTGATTTGCTAGGCTTTCATCGGTTTCAATCACTAAAACACAAGGACTATGAGCAGAGGTCATATTAATATTGCAATGTTAGGTATGGAATTTTGGATAGTACAAAAGTACATAAGCTAGAGATATAATTTCTCAATTTTTGATGGGGAATCCTAATTTAGTGGGCAAAACCCTTATAGGAAATTTAGCGCTCAGAATAAAGACAAATTATACAAATTATCTATTATTGAATATAACTTGCCCTGAGATAACGCCTGCGGATGTTTTAACACTTTCAGTTATTAACCATCAAATTCTGCTATGCAATTTTAAACACTAGTTCCAAATACCATAACTACATCAGCAATTCTGGAAGGAAATTGGGGATTGGGGATTGGGTAATTGGTGATAGGGAAAGTTAAGAGCCATAATTATTCACTTTTGAGTACAGACGCGATTAATCGCGTCTCTCTAACTCTTGACCTTTAACCCCTTTAAGGCAACTCTACCGAAGTTGGTTTGGCAATATGGGGTAGACCCCAGCCCAATTTTTCGCGCAAAATGCGGAAAAATTCTGGGGGTTGTAGGCGAATGAATTTGACAGTATATTGCGATCGCTCTAAATACACTCTATCTTCTGGCAAGACATAACACCCACCATTACCATCTACCACCATTACCAGGCGAGGAATATTTACTGGATAAATGTTAACTGGTTCCGTGTCCGGAAATACTAATGCTCTAGAAGCTAGGGAATGGGGACAAATAGGCACTAGTTGCAGGGCGGGTACGCCAGGGGTGACTACTGGGCCACCAGCACTTAAAGAATAAGCAGTTGAACCAGTTGGTGTGGACACAATTACACCATCTGCGGCTATATCAACCGGCGCATGACGACCTATGGCTATTTCAAAATGGCACATAGAGGTCAATGGTTCTCGATGCAACACCATTTCATTCAAGCATAGTGCTTCCCAAAGCACTGCTTCGCCCCGCAAGACTTGGACGGTGAGCATTGCTCGTTCTTCAATTTCATAGCCACCAGCCATTACCTGTTCTAGGGCTTGGGGAAGCTGATTAACATAAGCTTCCGTCAAAAATCCCATATGTCCAGTATTGATTGTTAGTATTGGAACCCCACAGGGAGCAACTTGACGAGAAGCGGCCAAAACAGTGCCGTCTCCCCCCAATACCACTGCAAACTCCATATCTGAGTCAAACCCAGGTGGCGTTAGCCCAGTAACTGGGGTGTGACATACAGGACTTTCGGGACTTGAGTAGCCCAGTATGCCACCGATACTCGATGTGATGCATACGTTCCAACCGGCTGCGGTTAGCTTGTCTTTTAGTTCGATAGCGATGCGAGCCGCTATCGGTTTAACGTCGTTGTAAATAATGCCTGCTTTCGGCACACTCAAATATCCAAGTTTAGGCGATGCTCTATATTATGCTAATCGTTACACATTTTTGACCATGTAGTCATGAGTTTTAAGTCAAAAGTCAAAAGTCCACAGTCAAAAGTGTAATATCTATCTCAAAGTTGATCGTTAACTACTGACCATTAACTTTAGAAGACTGCTTAAACGGGGTCTTTTTAGATTTCTGCTTTTTACTTTGTTTCTTCTCGTAATCTAATTCTTTAAGTTTTTTCATGATCCGACTAAAGTACTCTTGCAAGTAGCTTTCGAGGGTGGTAGTCTGTTGTGCATCTATCCCAAAGACTTGGTATACCTGTTCCATTGAGGCATTTAGAGGTTTACCACTAGCCAAAACTTCTGTAAATGCCAATCTATCCGCCACATTCCATCCCCACTGAAAGAACCGCAGGAAGTGTCTGACAGTACGCAGTAAATTTATTGGCATTCTTGTAACTCTCGCTTCTTTGCCAGATAAGCGTTCGCACACACTAATAATTTCCTGTGCGCTCCAAGCACGAGTACCTACAACTGGGAAGGTTTGTTTTTCTGTTTCTGGTAGACTCAAAGCTCGAATCGCAAACTTAGCAATATCCAGAGTATCCATATAGGCGACAGGAGAAGATTCACCTGTTACCCAAACCGGTTGGTTTTCCAAAATGGGAATTCCATATTGACCGATTAAGCCTTGCATAAATCCAGCTAGGCGTAAAATTGTATATTTCAAGCCTGATTCAACTAGGAAAAGCTCTGTACAACGCTTAATTTCCATTAAAGGTACTTCTGGGTACTTCTCAGATTCCAGAATCGAAAAGAAAATAAAGCGTTCTACACCCGCAGCCTTAGCAGCTTGGATTAATGATACCTTACCGTCCCAGTCAACCTGTTTAATGCTCAGTGAATCTGTAGGACGTGATGTAGCTGCATCAATCACTGCGGTAACCCCTTCCAATGCTCTGGGAAGGGTTTCGGGATAACATAAATCTCCGCCTACGAGTTCTGCACCCCACTCTTTAAGAAAAGCAGCTTTTTTGGTACTCCGGACAAGACAGCGTACCTTATACCCCTCATCGATAGCACGACGAGCCACTTGTCTTCCTAAGGTGCCAGTAGCACCAACGATTAATATAGTCATGAGGGTTGTAACAATTTTTTAAATTTATATGAAAAGAATTTTAACAGAATCGTTAAAGAAACAAAAGTTTACAATTTTTTCAGAAACACATAATAATACAGACAGGCTGCTAGAAAAAGCTTTGTCCGAAAACCGGACAAGCTATTTTCCGCCAGAGACAACAGCCTCTAGCTGCTGAAAATTGGTTCTCCAGAAGAATTATTCGTCTGCACCCTGAATTTTCAGTAATAAAGCACCTAAGGCCCAACCTACGAAGATTAAACCGAAGGACAACAGCGCTGCATTCAACATTTCACCGCTCATTAGTGCGATTCTCCTTAGCGAATGGTTTACTTAATATGTCTCGCCGTTAAAACCTGCTGACATAAGATTGCTAACAAGTTTAAGTCAACTAGGTCTACCAGAAGCTTGATCCCAGCCACTGTTGCATTAGACCAGTGTAAATAATTTTAAACCAGTTTGGGGGTTAAACCCTACTATTGGAGAGGGGATGAGGGAGATGAGGCAATACAGTTCGGTTAAGGGGGAAAGGGAAAAGGGGTAAGTATTGAATTTACCCTTACCCCTTTTCCTATTACCCTTTTCCCAAATCACGAGGAGATACAAAATACTTATCTGAAGCGTGTTGGGAGATGAGGGAGGCAAGATTGTTATACGCTTGGTATTTATCGAAAGAACTATAAATTAATTAAATATATGTATCAAATTAATCAAAATCTGGTGGGGAATTCATCTTTAGAAAATCGCCCACGCTTGGCGTTGACATTGGGAGATCCGGCGGGAATTGGGCCAGAGGTGATTTTGAAGGCTTTGGCTGATCAAGATATTCGCCAAAACTTTAATGTCACGATTGTAGGTAGCTTAGATTTATTAGTAAAGACTCACACAAAATTGTTGCGTTTAACTGATAATCTTGTTCCTTTAGCAAATCCTGCCGAATTATCGGTTATTGATGTGCCATTACCACAGGAAATTCAGGCTGAAATTCTCATTGGAAGAGGTAACCAGGCCAGTGGTGCGGCTAGTTTTGCCTATATGGAATATGCGATCGCCCAAACCCTAGCTGGTAAATTTGATGGTATCGTCACTGCTCCGATCGCTAAATCAGCTTGGAAGGCTGCGGGTTACAATTATCCAGGGCAAACAGAACTCTTAGCCGAAAAATCTGGGGTTGAGCGCTTTGGGATGTTATTTGTGGCGCGATCGCCTTATACTGGTTGGACAATCCGCACTTTGCTTGCTACCACACATATACCTTTACGTCAAGTAGCAGATACATTAACACCCCAGTTACTCAGCAAGAAATTAGATTTGCTGGTGGAGTGTTTAGAGAAAGATTTTGGTATAGAGAACGGGAAAATTGCGATCGCGGGTTTAAATCCCCACAGTGGTGAACAAGGACAATTAGGAACTGAAGAAATAGATTGGCTAATTCCTTGGTTAGAACAAGAACGCCAAAATCGCCCAAATTTGCAGTTAGAAGGGCCAATACCACCAGATACGATGTGGGTTAAACCTGGTCAGGCTTGGTATGGCAATAGTCAAAACCAAAATCCGGCTGATGGCTACTTGGCACTTTACCACGACCAAGGCTTAATTCCTGTCAAGCTAATGGCGTTTGACCGCGCAGTTAATACAACAATAGGTCTACCTTTTGTCAGAACATCACCCGATCATGGAACAGCCTTTGATATTGCTGGTAAGGGAATTGCTGATGCTACAAGTATGAAAGCAGCGATTGAGTTAGCAGCAGAGTTAGTTAGTCAAAGACTTGCGAAACAGTTTACTCACCCGTAAAAGAATCATAAAACCTCAATCAGCAACAGCATATACTTTGGGCAAGCAGGGGAAATCAGAGATGATTTATCAAGCTATCGCTAACGTACAATCTTTCTCTAAATAATTATTATTCTGTTGTCATTTTCAACTACTATTAATTACGAATTACGAATTACGAATTACGAATTAGTAATTAATTATTATCCTTTCCCATGATTACGACCAATAGCTAAAGATTGATTGACTTCATTTAATAATTCTTCCATTGATATTGAACGCGGCAAAATTTGGGCAGAAATTGTATTTCCTACAGTTTCTATAGTTTCTAATGCATTCTTTCTCAATTTTTCGCTGCCTGCCTGGACTTTAGTTCTGGACGAATTTAATTGCCGATCGAGTATTAAAATGGGGGGCAAATTAATTGGTAAATCTCCTAGTGCTTTTAATGCTTTCAGCATTTCTTTAGGTATAGCAGATTCTCCTAGGCAAATTAATAGTAAATCAACGCTTTGATGACGAATTTGTTGCAGCACTTCTGCCCAAGCACTACTCATTGCGGCTTTTAAGCCAGCTGTTTGCAAGTATTGAATTAAAGCTTGGAACCACTCATATCCCCGTTCAGCGTTTTCATTACTCAATGAAGAGTTATTTTCGGCACGATACCCTCTCACAGACTTACGTCTTCCTTGAGGTAAATCACGCAGCATTGTGGTATCCACCACTAAAATACTTGGTGGACAACATATCCCAGAAGCAATTTGCAGCACTGACAATAAAGCATCATTTTTACTACTGCTATTGCTGTTGTCTTTGCCCAATGGGGTTAAGCAAGGAAACACAGATAATCCAGGGATTTGGGAAGCGGCTAGGGTAGTCACGACATCGCAAGTCACCAATGGTAACGCCGCTAATCGTGGATGCTGGCTGAGTTGTTGGAGGTAGGCTTGTGCTACAGGAGTTTCTACATCTAGTAACACAACATCAAACTGCCAAACTCTAGCTAAAAGTTCTGCCTGATCTAAGTCATCTACTTCGATAACTCGGTGTTCTCGCAATGAAGGGTAGGGATTAATTGTTTCCAATTCTGGATTGACTAATCGTAAAATTCGCAGGGGGGTTTTGATGACAGACACATCATTGTTGTCCAACCCTGATTGCGAATTTGCTGGTGTCGCACAGAGAGTTTCTAACAGTGGTACCAACGCTTGATGCTGCACTGGTAAGCTTAAAAAACCATCGGCTCTGTTAGCGAATGCTTGGTCTTTTTCGGCTCCTGTTGCTGTCACAATCAAAGGAATGTGGCGAGTTACTGTATCAGATTTGAGCAAGGTGAGTACATCCCAACCTGATAAAAGTGGTAGCAACGGATTTAAGAATATAGCCTTTGGTTGCAGGCGACGGGCTTTTTCTACTGCTTCTGTTCCCGATCGCGCAATCACTACGCGGTAACCTAAACCTTTGAGCTGGTCTGTTAAATCTTCAATATATCGGGCTACTGCCTCAACTACTAATACCAGCCTTTTCGAGGATGCTGCTTGTGGTGTAGCTGTGTTGACTAGCTGATGTGCTGATGTGGTGCGGCCAATTGTCCTGGTATTGGCTGTATCAGTGTAATCTATATTTTCCTCCTCTTGTTCAGAAAAGCCTGTTTTGGGTGGACTAGGTGGTAAAAGCAGTGTAAATTGGCTGCCTTTACCTTCCCGCGACAGGAAGCTCACATCCCCACCATGCAGTCTGGCTAAGGCTCTAGTTAAGACTAATCCTAAACCGGTGCCTTCAAATTGCCTTGTGAGGGGATTTTCCAGTTGTTGGAATTTTTGAAAGATTAAATGTTGCTGGTGTTCGGGAATACCGATGCCTGTATCCCAGATTGTAAAGGCGATCCACCCTTCCCAACGACTCACCCGCAAGCCAATTTCTCCAGATTCTTCAGTAAATTTAAAGGCATTGGAAAGCAAGTGTACCAACATTTGCCGTAGGCGTAATTCATCTGCCACCATCTGTTCTAAACCTGGTTCAATGACTATGCTCAATTGATGTTCCCGGGAACGGTTAGCTGGTGATGGGGTAGTAGTTTTCGGTTTACTGCTTTGATTTTGGATGGCTTTGGCTTCGGATAGGGCGCGATCGCAAACTGACTGAATGTTAACTGGAGCTAGGGTCAGATCCATCTGCCCTGTTTCCATCCGGGTTAAATCTAAAATATCATTGACGACACTCATCAAATGTCGTCCGCTTTGATGAATTAGTCCCGCATAACGGGCTTGACGTTCGTTTAATTCTCCTAATTGCTGATCTACTAACAACCGTGATAACCCTAAAACAGCCGTTAGGGGTGTTTTTAATTCATGACTAATACAAGCTAAAAACTCATCTTTTAAGCGATTTAATTGAATGAGATCGGCATTTTTAGCTGCTAATTCTTTACTTAGCTGCTGTTGCTCGGTTACGTCAGTAGCTAATACTAACCACAAATCATCAGTGTTAATATTTAAATCTTGATTACTCAGCGTAATTTCTGTATCAGAATTTAAAACTTTTAACTCTGGAGTATCTAAAGGAATTTTGGCAAATTGCCATACTCGCTCTTGACCATTTTGCACCTCAACAATGCAGGTGCAAGTACCCATTTGGCTGTCCCAGAAGCATTGGCTGGATGATGCATCTGGAGAATTCTGTTGCTCGTGCAGGTTGTTTGTCGATAATGAGTTAGATGGTAAGTTGCCAGGCAAGCCTTCTCTCAAAAAGTGAGGAGTAGCAGCTTCAGATCCTAGTTTGCGCTTTGGTGTGATGGTTTCTCTTCTCAGAGATAAGCTATTGTCATCCACCTGCAATTGGATCGGTATGGCTTGCTCTTCTTGACTATAAGCACGATCCCCTGCACAAGGATAACGCTGATTGACTTGGGGGATGACATACTCTGGCTGTTTAACTCTGCTGGGGGTGAGTATCCTCTCCACCTGTCGCCTGACTGCTTCTGGATCTTTCAATATCCCTAATTGTTGCCACCACGCTGGATTTTGGGTTACTACTTCTCCCGTACCAGTTTGCAACATCAAAGGCCAAGGCAATCGTTCCAATAATTGCACTAGTGGCTGATAAACTGCTGTTTGCTGTTGATTTGGTAGCTGTAGAGGTGATTGTGTGACAATGGCAACCTCTTCTCTGGTGTCATCTTCTACATACTCAGAAATTGCCACTTGCTGACGCGCTAATAATGCCAATAGCCGCGAGCTATCTAGCAAACCTACAAATTTGCCATCAGGATCGACGAGCGCCCAATTAAAATTATTGTGATTAATTTGAGTTTGTTGATAGCGCAAAAACAAGGCAAATTGCTCTACGCGCTCAACAGCTGGTATGGTTTGTATTGGTTCAATTAATGATAAAGCGAAATTTGTAATTGGTTGTTGGACATTGAGGCGATCGCCTCCCACTGCTGCCAACAGTTTTTGAATACATCTGGCAGAGTGCAGCAATCCCACTGGGCATTGCTGCTGATTTACCACTACCACGCGATCGCACTGCTCTTTTTCAAAAATCTCCAGCACCATTGCCAGAGTACTTGTTTCTATGCAGATGGGTACGGTTGCTAGAAAGTCATAAAGCGGGTACTGTAGCATTGACATACGGCTTCGGTGGTTGTTCTTCCTGAGGAAGCCTCTGGTCTTACCATTAGCTTTGGGGCAGATGACGCTCAGACCTGAAGCAATATCTCTGAAAGAAGACTCTAATAAAGAATTCTGGTTGAAAATTTCAATGCCATTGAACTCTGGGCTTTGCCCTGACTGACACTTGTTTACGTATACTCATGTTCATGTCTGTGGCATTTCCCTTTTTTGCATTTCTCTGCGGACAAATATTCTAACCAGTATTATGACTGGTGTTAAAAATCCTCCTAGATCGCAATTAGCTAAAACAATTATGGCTCTAAAGATTCGCTTTAGAACCTTGAGGAATTATAATGATTTAGAATGCGACAATCCGTTAAGTTCGTTTAAGTATCTTATCAAGGAGCGAAACAAAAGATCCTTATTTGGATAGATATACATCACGATCGTCATCGACTAAACAAGGCCCTCTTTGAGAAACACAACATCAACAAGTTACTCAGTCTTACGGCTCAATAACTGCATTAGTCCTTTTAGTGCCCCGCTCTTGGGCTGACACAAATTCTCCTCAGGATGGGTACTAATCAGTTAAATTCAGACCTAAATTGAGCCTAGAACTATTTTCGAGGATGAATAATCTCGCTAAAATTGCTCAAGGCGCTTGAGGATACGTATAGACCAAACACAAATGTTATTACCAATAATAATTCTCCCACTGCATATTAAAAAAACTTTATATTATCTATCAACCTTAGTTATTACTCCAAGGTCAGCTGGATGGATATGGAACTTGCCTGATACGATCACAAATAACAAGTTTTTGATCTCACCTTTTACTTTAATTGATACTTTTAATATAAATTTTTTAATAAAGGGCTTGCTACCCAACAATAATGAAAATTTGCTTGCAAAATATTCCTATGGATTTGCATCTTATAAGGAAAAACACCAGAACTTGTTTCAACAGATGGATGCACACGAGCGAGAACAGTTGTTGCGAGAGATAAAATCTGATTACCGAGAAATACTTATATACTACTTTACCACAGAACAAACTCTAAAAGAAAAGATTGATAAATTCATCAATGCAGTATTTTGTGCTAATATTCCTGTGCCCCAAATCATAGAAATGCATATGGAGTTAATTGACGAATTCTCCAAACAGTTAAGATTAGAAGGAAGGAGTGATGAAACATTACTTGATTATCGACTGGCATTAATAGATATTCTGGCTCACTTGTGTGAAACTTATAGATGTTCGATATATAAATAAAGTAAATGTATTGAAGTTATGCTGGTCAAAAGCAGCTGCTATGACTGCCTATCAATGCGCGAACACATCTTCATCTTTTTAGCCTCAAGTTTAGCCTGTACCTCATTATGAATAAAGCACGAAAGACCTATGTTCTCAAGCTTTATGTAGCTGGAAACACACCTAACTCAGTACGGGCATTAAAAACACTAAAAGATATTTTAGAGCAAGAATTTCAAGGTGTTTATGCTTTGAAAGTCATTGATGTTTTAAAAAGCCCCCAACTAGCAGAAGAGGATAAAATATTAGCCACACCCACATTATCTAAAATTTTACCTCCACCTGTGCGGAAAATAATTGGTGACCTTTCAGACAGAGAAAGAGTATTGATTGGATTGGATTTACTATATGAAGAACTGAGTGAAGAAGGCTGGGAAGAATAAAAGGTAATTATGAACTATCAAGTATGAAATTATCTGTTTCCCCCAAACATCAGAGATTAATGACTAAAGAATCTGAAAAAATCAGATTTTATCGTCTCCCAGTCGTGAAGTATTATAGTCAGTTTTGACTTTATCTTGAAACTTCAGACCCTCTGTATTATTTGTCCTTTACACTTTCAGCTTCTTTAGTAAAATATTTAAGCTTCTCAGCGTAAAATTTTGATGTCATCTTCCAAACATTAGTAACATAAAACCTGGGTAGAATACCCCTTTTTTAACAAGCAATGATTGAAAAAGACCAGCCAGAGCAAAGCGTAACACCGTTAATTGGGGGTGTAGAAAAAATCCGCACAATGATAGAGGGCTTTGACGATATTAGTCATGGTGGTTTACCTATTGGAAGAACTACCTTAGTCAGTGGCACCTCTGGCACCGGTAAAACTTTATTATCTCTACAATTTCTCTATAACGGTATCACATTCTTTGATGATCCTGGGGTATTTGTCACCTTTGAAGAATCCCCTAGTGACATTATTAAAAATGCCCATATTTTTGGGTGGAATTTGCAACGTTTAATAGACGAGGGGAAATTATTTATTCTTGATGCTTCCCCTGATCCTGAAGGGCAAGATATTGTAGGCAACTTTGACCTTTCAGCCTTGATTGAGCGGTTGCAATATGCAATTCGCAAATACAAAGCCAAACGCGTATCAATTGACTCCATCACAGCTGTGTTTCAGCAGTATGAAGCAATGGGAGTAGTACGACGCGAGATATTTCGTCTAGTCGCCCGTCTCAAACAGCTGAGTGTCACGACTGTGATTACCACTGAACGCAGCGAAGAATATGGGCCAGTCGCTTCTTTTGGAGTGGAAGAGTTTGTTTCTGATAACGTTGTCATAGTTCGCAACGTTTTAGAAGGAGAACGCCGCCGCCGCACCATAGAAATTTTGAAATTGCGCGGTACAACTCATATGAAAGGTGAATATCCTTTTACCATTACCAATGAAGGAGTGAATATTTTCCCATTGGGAGCAATGCGCTTGACACAAAGGTCTTCTAATGTAAGGGTATCCTCTGGGGTGAAAACCTTGGATGAAATGTGTGGTGGTGGCTTCTTTAAAGATTCGATTATTTTAGCCACAGGAGCCACGGGTACTGGTAAAACATTATTAGTCAGCAAATTTATTCAAGATGGCTGTCTTAATGGGGAACAGGCGATATTGTTTGCTTACGAGGAATCGCGTGCCCAGCTTTCTCGGAATGCTTCCTCTTGGGGAATTGATTTTGAGGAATTAGAAAAACAAGGTTTACTCAAAATCATCTGTACATATCCCGAATCAACTGGCTTAGAAGACCATCTGCAAATTATTAAATCAGAAATTGCAGTTTTCAAGCCAGCGAGAATTGCCATTGACTCTCTTTCGGCTTTAGCTAGAGGAGTCAGCAATAATGCCTTTAGACAGTTTGTCATTGGTGTTACTGGTTACGCAAAACAAGAAGAAATTACAGGGTTTTTTACCAATACAACTGACCAATTTATGGGATCGCATTCGATTACAGATTCCCATATTTCCACGATTACTGACACAATTTTGATGTTACAGTATGTAGAAATTCGTGGAGAAATGTCCCGGGCAATTAATGTATTCAAAATGCGGGGATCTTGGCATGACAAAGGTATCCGCGAGTACAATATAACTGCTGCCGGCCCAGATATTAAAGATTCTTTCCGGAATTATGAAAGAATTGTTAGTGGTGCTCCTACCCGCGTTAGTATCGATGAAAAGGCGGAACTTTCTCGCATAGTCAAAAGTTTTGAAGGTAAACAGAGTTCCGATTCCTAAATTTGGTATCGTACTATATTCTCTTCTCAATTTAGTGACGTGCTATATTCTGTGGTGAAGAAAAGGTTTCTGCCGCTAGATTGATTTTGTGTGAGGGGATGCGGTGAAAGGACAGCAATTATTCCATACTTTTTTGCCTGGTGTAACAGCAGCAGTATTGACAAGTCAGCCTGCTTGGGCTGGTACTGTGAAAGTTGATCGGGTACAGCTGACATCTTCTCCTAATGTTGTGACTTCTACCTATAGTCAAACTTTAGTTGCAGATGCTACGAATTTCCAATTAAATGACCCGGTGGGGAATAAGTTTACCACCTTAGTACCTACTAATAATTGGAATTTACGGAATGTGAAACGTTTAAGCGATCGCACTTTACCCGCGATCGCTATAGGCAATAATAGTTCGTTTAAAGCACAAATACTTAGAGAAAATCAAAGTAGATTTTTCCATCTGACATCTACCTCATATATTTCCCAACAACCAGATTTAAAAAAATCTCCTGAAAGCAACCAAATACAAAATAACTTAGCCACCACTGGAGAAAAATTAGAGCGTAAAGTCGTTTCTAGTTCTAGAAGAAAACTGTCGCTGATTGAGCAAAGAAACTTACTGTTGTCTGCTTCACAACCAGTAATTACCCCAAAGAAAAATCCTCAAGCTCAATTGCAGGCAGCTTTATCACCTACAACTACAAATCTCGGCTCGGCAAAGTTGTTGGCAATACCCAATTGCTCAGAGGGGGGGAACAACTCAACCTCTTCAGGCTATTTACTTTTAAAATCTGGAAGCTGTCAAACCGCTACAACTGCTAAGGATCTGCTGGCTCAAACACCAGCAACAGTGAATCCTACACCTGGTAGTGCTGTACAAATTCCCACCGCACCAGCAACAGTGAATCCTACACCTGGTAGTGCTGTACAAATTCCCACCGTGCCAGCAACAGGAACTCCCACACCAGGGGTTACGGTACCTGTAACTGCGCCAGCAACTGGGACTCAGACACCCAGTGGTACCGTGCAGGTTCCAGAAAACTTAACTCCTAACCCCAACCCGTTGCAATTTCCTACTAAACCCGAAGAAGTCACCATTCAAGGAAATCAGCCGATTACTTTGGCGCAAGCATTGGAGTTAGCAAAGCGTAGCAATCGGCAGTTACAGGTGTCGCAGTTAGAACTGGAGCGTAGTCGAGCCGCGCTACGTGAAGCGCAAGCTGCTCTTTTTCCCACTGTAGGTGTGAGTGCTGATGTGACTCGTCAGCGGACTGTTTCCGAGACCTACAATGTCAAAGTCCAACAGCAGGGACAAGAAGGACTACCACCTGCATTCCGCGAACAAATTGACCCAGCACCCAGTACAACAAATTTTAATGGTCAAGCACAACTCAGTTATGACATCTATACTTCTGGTAGCCGCCAAGCTAATATTCGCGCGGCTGAAGAACAGGTACGTTTTAATGAGTTGGCTGTAGAGAATCAGGCTGAAGAAATTCGCTTGACTGTCTCTACAGATTATTACAATCTGCAACAACGTGACGAACAAGTACGTATTGCTCAGTCGGCGGTAGCAAATGCCCAAGCAAGTTTGCGGGATGCGGAAGCATTAGAGCGAGCTGGGGTTGGTACGAGATTCGATGTCCTGCGTTCTCAGGTAAATTTAGCGAACTCACAACAGGATTTAACTAATGCTATTTCCTTGCAGCAAATTGCCCGTCGTCAGTTAGCGGCTCGGTTGAGTTTGCCACAGTTGGTAAATATTACAGCCGCAGATCCTGTAAGATTAGCTGGCCTTTGGAACCAGACATTAGAACAAAGTATTATCCTCGCTTTGCAAAACCGCCCAGATTTACAACAACAATTGGCACAACGAAACATCAACGAACAACAAAGACGGCAAGCATTAGCAGCTTTAGGGCCACAGGTAAGTTTAATTGCTAGCTATCAGTTGTTCGATCAGTTTAACGATAATATCAGCGTTGCCGATGGTTATTCAGTCGGGGTCAGAGCGACACTCAACTTATTTGATGGTGGAGCAGCTAGAGCTAGAGCAGCACAAGCTAGAGCGAATATTGCGATCGCGGAAACAAATTTTGCGGAACAGCGCAATCAAATCCGCTTCCAAGTAGAACAAGCCTTTTCTACTCAGCAATCTAGTTTAGAAAACGTTCAAACTGCCAATACGGCTCTAGAACAGGCTAGAGAAGCTTTGCGTCTAGCACGTTTGCGTTTTCAAGCAGGTGTAGGTACTCAAACTGATGTGATTAACTCAGAAAACGATTTAACCAGAGCCGAGGGTAATCGGATCACAGCAATTTTGGACTACAACCGTGCTTTAGCTCAGTTACAACGCGCTGTCACTTTAAGAGCATTTCGGTAGGGGTGAAGGGTCAAGGGTCAAAGGTTGTAGAGACGCGATTAATCGCGTCTCTACTCAAAGGTCACCCTTGCTCCCAAGCCCCAGTCCCCAATCCCCATTACCCCTTATCCCCAGAGGGGGCCCCGAGTTCCCCAATCCCCAATCCCTAATCCCCAGTCCCCAATCCCCAGTCCCTCTAAGCCGAACGATGAATAATCAATCAAAATTGGAATAACATAGCTGAGTATTTAATTACTCGGCTGACTATACGCATATGACTACAGTTACATCACAAGAAATTGCACAGTTTCGCTCTCAATTAACAGATGATCCTAGGGCGATGGAAGTACTGGACTTGATTGAGGACTGTGAGGGGGATTTGGAAGATGCTGCTATGACCCTAGCCATTAAAGCAGGACAGGAACCAGAAAGGGCTAATTCTGAATGGTTAGATGCTTTGGCAAGAAAGTGGCGGGCTGTAATTTGTGAGCAAGAATATCGGGGTGAATTGTTGACTGGTTCAATTAAAGAGATGATGGCATATCTTTATACAATGCCGACATTTCCTAAAGTTTTGGCAGTACCAGTTTTAATATATGTAATCAAACAAGGTGTAAATAATTTTTGCGAACCGTTAGATTTGCTCAAATGATTGGTAGGGTGGCGCAATTAAATTTAACTGGCTAGGGCTACCATTGTTTATTGTTCATTGGCCAATCGAAAATCTAAAATCTAAAATCCAAAATTGTCTGACCTGCACTGGTACGCTGTTAATTAAGGCAAATTTTCCAAAGACAACCTTTTTGAAACAATGTATTACCTTGTTGCCGTATTAGCAGACCGTATCCAAGCTGAAGCTGCTTACTTAGCTTTAGAAAAAGAAGCCATCAAAAGTACTATCCTTGGTAGAGGGTACAAAAGTGCAGATGAGTTCGGCTTAATTGACCCTCAAGAACAAGCCAAAAAGCAAGCAAAGCTAATGTCATACTGGCTAGTACCATTTGGCTTTTTTGCTGGCTTCACCTTCAGCTACATCACTGGTTTAGATACCTTTGCGTGGGCTGGTGAAATTGGCAATCACATCGTCGGGGGACTACTAGGTGCAGCTAGTGGTGCTATGGGTAGTGTGTTTGTTGGTGGTGGAGTCGGTTTAATGACAGGTGGCGGAGATGCTTTACCCTACCGCAATCGCTTGGATGCAGGTCAATATCTTGTAGTAGTCCAAGGTTCTGAAATGCTTACCAAGCAAGCAACCCGGATTTTACGCCAGTTTGAGCCAGAAAATATGCAGGGCTACGCAGATACAACTAGCGGATATTGAATGCATCAGAGATTACAAATTACCACACCGCGCCTTGAGTTACTGCCTTGTTCTTTGGAGGTAGCAGAAGGCGCGATCGCAAAAAATACATCCGTAGTTGAGAAGCTCTTACAGGTAAAGCTCCCCGATGATTGGTATGCTTCTCATGTACTGGATTTCTTACCTACCTATGCTCAAATGCTGAGAGATGATCCATCTGTGTTAGGTTGGGGTGTGTGGCTGATGATTCACACTAGTGACTCTACCTTGATAGGCGATTTGGGATTTGCTGGTAAACCTGATGCACAAGGAACTGTGGAATTAGGTTATGAGGTGCTAGAAAAGTATCGTCGTCAGGGATATACCTTTGAAGCAGTAAAAGCATTAGTCAATTTTACCTTTACACAACCCGGAGTGAAGCGAATTAATGCCCATGCTCCACAAGATATTGTGGCATCTTGTCGAATTTTAGAAAAGCTGGGAATGGAGCATTTGGAAACATTTGATTCGCCTGATTATCCAACTGCACCGCTCTTGAAATGGCAGATGACGCTAGAATCAAACAGTAGTCAGGAGTAATGAGTCAAGATTGTTTGATTTTTGACTTTTAGCTCAAAACTCTTAATTTTTAAGAATGTTGCCCAGAGAAGAACTTTTAAAAAGTGTTGAAAATCGAGATAGTGTAGCGCGTGTAATCGATCAGGCGGAACAAGCAATTAAAACTTGGGAAGTTGTGCTGACAGATTTTTTGTCTCCCCCAGAATTAGCAGAAATTCAACGCGTATTTAGTCGGTTAACAGAGGTGCAGTTGGTGGCGTGGGGTGGATATCCCCAAGCCGAACGCCAAAGAGTTGCGATCGCCCGTGCAGAATTACCTTTAGATCCATCTCAAGTAGCCTTAACAGCATTAGAAATTGCTGGGAATTTTTTGTTTGATACTGCCACACATCGCGACTTTTTAGGCGCAATGCTAGGGACAGGCATTGTCAGAGAAAAGACAGGAGATATTATTGTTTTGGGCGAACGCGGCGCACAAGCAATTGTTGCACCGGAGTTAGCAGAATTTTTAGAGATGAATCTCAAGCAGGTGCGATCGGTTCCGGTAAAAACCCAACCTATTGAGATTAGCGAATTAAAGGTTAGAGAACCTAAGAAAAAAGAAATGACTACTGTCGAGGCATCTTTAAGATTAGATGCGATCGCCTCTGCTGGTTTTGGGATGTCGCGCAGCAAAATGGTAGATTTAATCGATTCCGGTGATGTGCGCGTTAACTGGAAGGAAGTATCTCAAGCTAGTTCTCAAGTCAAAACAGGGGATTTAATCGCCATTCGCGGTAAGGGACGGTTAGAAGTTGGGGAAGTTGCTATTACTAAAAAAGACCGTTACCGAGTTCAATTAACCAGGTATATGTAAACAGTTGTAGCCATAGATTGTTGTAAAAGGCGGGGAAACCCACTAGAACACCGATTCATTAATAAAACACGAGACTAAAAAACCTTGTAATGTCTTCTACAACCAAACATTCCTTATTTCAGATCTAAGAAACCGGGTTTTTGGTTAGATTCTGAATACGGAATCGATGTTCTAATGTCAATTTAACGTGAGATTGATGGTTAGAAACCGCTTCTACTAGAATTAATCAATTGGGCTGATCGCTTTGATGTCTAAGAAGCGATCGCTTGATTTTAAGTTGAGTTGCTCAAACACAGTTTTGGGTTGAATATTACAAGGTTATTTCTAAAAACCACTCATAACCTGCTTTCAACTGAGGTTTAGCATTTTGTTCAATTATGCTGCCATGCGCCATGATAATTCGTTGAAAATCCCAAGTGAGCAGCTGTTGAATTGAACGCTTGACTTTGATTTTATCTTGAGTTGCCAATTTCTCCAATAATGATGGACGAAGTTGTTTGTAATTGCCAAACATTTTAGCTATTAACTTTGTCCTTAGTGGAAATTGCTCATCAAAATGAAAAACTATATCAGTGACAATCAAAGTCTGGCTTCTGGCATGAAAAAAGACGCATTCATTGAGTGGTGAATATCCATTGATATCAACTGTGTTGAATCCTTCTACTAAGACATACTCAACTTCATCAATCACAGAAATGCTTTGATTGCTAATAATTTTGTCAATCTGCAGATCTGGTCGTTTGCTCCCCAGTCCAGATACTGCCAATAGTTTTGCATGGGGGTAGTAAAGCTGAAAGTCGGCAACAAATAGATGATGATATAAGTTAGGAACAACAATGTAAATTACTTCTCCCAATTGATTGAGATCATTGATAGTTGAGTGATCAATCTTAATTGGTGATATCACCATTAATTTATTGCTGCTCAGACGAATCACAGTCATCCTCGTTCCTACTTCCAAGCCAAAATATTTTAGGGATTGTTCCGCAACCCAAATGTCAGTATCAATTGCTTTTAGCATGATAATTTTTGAGTGAGGATTGTCGCTGGACTATCAAAATTTCTGCACACTGTAGTAAAGACAAGCCACACTACCGACTACATAAACAACCCAAGTGCCAAAGAAACCGATTGCTCTACCTGGTGATGGGCCATAAGTCTGTATTAATCCCCAAGCATGAGCAATCCGCGCAACTATTAACAGAGTACCTAGCATCCACAACAGTACCCTCTCCGCCTGCATTAACTCTAGGGCAATCAGGAATATCAGACTCAGGGGTACGTATTCTGTAAAGTTACCATAGGCTCGCATAGTACGCTGCAAAGCCCCATCATCCATATTTTTGGCGACAATAAACTGTTGTGTGATTTTTTCCACAAACCTTGCCCAAGCATTAGGACGATCTAAGTAATTGGGTTGTGATGCGATCTCACCTGGAGATGCACCATGCCAAATCCGAGTACGAGTGCGTTCCATTGCCACTAGATATGACAAAAATAAGGCAAGTAGCCCATGACAGCCAATAAAGAAGGTGGAAATAGGAATAAGAACCATCATTGACAATTACTTGTTGCAAAATCTTAATTTTGAAAATACTCGGCTGCAATTGTCAGTGTCTTTTCAATTCTTGCGGAATCTTGAAATCTGCTTTTGAGACAATAAGGGTTAAAACATTTAATACTTGCTTGTCTGTGCTGATGAATCTGCTCAAAGAGTTTTTGTTCAATCCCCCAGAACGCAAAATCCCTCTGGATCAACCCCCGTTAGAAACTCTACCTCAGTGGGGACACTGGCTAGAAACACCAGAGATGATGGTAGCAATTATTCCCCCAGGACATTTAGAAGTCAATATTCGTTCACCACTTAACCTTGTAGTCACAAGTTTTGGGGAAACGCAGGGAATTGCTGCCTTCAATAGCGATCGCCTACAACCTTACCAAGCACTACCAGGAGGTTTTGATATTGTGCCGAATGGTACTACTTATAGTTCGGTAGAAGATGCTGCTTGTTTTGTGGTGTTTGGATATTCCCAATCTTTTCTTGAGCGCATAGTCCAAGTTGAAGCCGAAGGACAGACAATTGAATTACAGCCAGGGCAAATTCCTAAAACTCATTGGGGTTTGAGTGTTGCGATCGCTATACAAGAGTTTTTTGATAATGGACAAACTGGTGGTGCATTTTACTTAGAATCAGTCGCCACGGCAGTTTTGGCACAGATCATTTACCGCCGTTCCAACTTTTCTGGACGGTTTAAACGTCCTCCAGAATTTTTGGAGCCAAACTCGTTCAAGGTTGTCTTAGAATACATTAGAGCGCATTTATCCCAAGAACTGAGCCTGAACCAAATTGCTGCCACAATAGGATTTAGTCCCTATCATTTTGCACGCGCATTTCAAGTTACAACTGGACTGTCTCCTTATCAATATATCCTCCGGTGTCGGTTGGAATTTGCCGAACAATTATTACGCACCCAAAAGCTGCCCCTAGCACAGGTAGCAGTAGCAGCAGGATTTGGCAACCAGAGTCATATGACATCTGTGTTTAAACGAATGCTACATACAACTCCCAAGCGTTATCAGCAAGATATAAGTGGTGTTTAGACCATACACCAAAATTTTCTCTATCCGCCAATGTCTAACCTTTGCTATGAAGATTTAAAACTTCTTGCCAACATATTTAGCAGAATTTTTCTTGGTACTACTCTAGCTAATGTAGTTCTAACTTGAGTTTTGACATCACCAATTACAACGCTTGGTTGCCAATTTTCCAAAGCTTTTAAAGAAGCTTGTACCACTTCTTCACTAGTAAACATTTGATTTGTATTTCCTGCTAAAGTTGGCGGAAAATTAGCTTCAGCAAAAAAGTTAGTTTCTATTGGCCCCGGACAAGTCACAAGAACTCGAATACCATAAGGGCGATTTTCTGCCCATAATGCTTGACTAAAACTGAGAATAAAAGCTTTGCTAGCAGCATAAACCGAAAGATAGGGCATTGGTTGAAATGCCGTAATTGAAGATACATTGATAATGCTGCCTGATTGACGTTGGCGCATCAAAGGTAGAAATTTATGAGTTAAATCTACTAAAGATAGAATATTTAATTGCACTATTTTGACTTGCTTTTCCCCATCGGAACTAGCAAAATCTCCATAATCACCGAACCCAGCATTATTAATTAATAAGTCAATAGATAATCCCTTTGCTTGTGTGGCTTCAAAAACTGCTTGAGCTGCATGAGGTTCTGTTAAGTCTTTAACTATAACTTCAACTTTAATTTGATAATTTTTTTGGATTTCTTCAGTAAGCTGATGTAGTTTATCTGCTGAACGTGCCACTAAAACAAGATTTGTATTACGTGCAGCTAGTTCTTGGGCAAAGGCTCTACCAATACCACTAGAGGCACCTGTAATTAAAGCAGTTGACATTCTAGATATTTTGCGGAAAATTCTATCAACTAATAGATATTAACAATAGTTATTGCACTTTTTAACCATCTGGAGTGATATACCAAAATGCCAAAGGTCATAAGTAGTTACACAAAATTAATTACACAATGTCATTGCGAATGTAGCGAAGCGAAATGAAGCAATCGCAAGGGCTGGGATTGCTTCGCTTCGCTCGCAATGACTGTAAATATTTTTGTTTAGGTACTTACTCAAAGGTAATGAATGTTTTGTAGCGGCACAGAACTGCTGTGCCCTCGGTAACTATTATCTACTTCTGCGAATAGCACCTTGCCAATTAATAGTTTGCTTCGCCGAACGTCCACCCAGCGAACGAGTAGCGACAACCTCAATATCAACATTGACACCGGAAGTCAACTCTACAGGACGCGACATCGGTAGCTTACCTAATGCTAAGGTAAAACGGTTATAGTCGCGGCTGACAAGTTCCCCAGGGATATCACCTTCGTATACAGTCAGGTAGTCAGACAAGCCTGAAGAACTATCCTTTGCCCGGAATTTTACCCGGAACTGAGTCTGAATTGCTTGAGATTTTGCTGCCAAATCGACAATTTTCAGATTAAGATCCTGTTCTGCACCAGCAAATTCTGCCACTGCTAACCTTGTCACATCTTGCTTGGAAATTGCATTCTTGACTGTAAAAGTGGTCAAATTAGTCGTAGTCTGGCTGCTACCATCAACCCACAAATCTTCTGGAAAAGTAATTTCTACTTCCTTACTATCATTTAACTTCAAGGTGGCTACAGGATTGCCAAAGCTGCTAATGGGTTGCTTTTCTTGCCAAAGTAGCTGAAAAGCCCCTTCTAAACGGCGATCAAATTCCCGATATTCATCTGCAATTACTGAACCAGATGCAAGTAAAGAAGCAGCCCCGTTGCGAATATTCCATTTATTCTTGGAAAGGTTAAATTGTTTACCAGTTAATTCTGCAACAGCAGCTTGCAAAGTTGGTAAATCCCCCGCTAAGGATTCTTTACCTTGAATAATACTTAAAGTTCCTAAGCTACCTTGCCTACCATCGCCACCATCGCTACCATAGCGCCCATCTCTGCCATCGTGACAGCGGTAAACCTTATCGGTACATTTATAATCGGGGCTTCCAGGGTTTCCCGTACAAGTTTTGACTTCCCAACTGCGTACACGACAATTGCAACCTCTACCACCATTACCACCGCGTCCACCGCGTCCACCTTCGCCCCCACTAGCGCGAATTAAAACTTGCCGCAAGTCTGCCAAATTGGTGTAATAAGCTGTGACAGAACCACCATTTCCGCCATCTCCGCCTCTACCACCGTCACCACCATTCCCACCACTGGGTGCATTAATATCACGGTTGACGTTCTCATGTTTGTAACCGCAGTCAGCCTTACTCCCACGTTGTCCATCTTCTCCATCCTCACCATTTTCTCCGGCGAGATTGAGATTCACAGGAGTACCATCTACAAAAATAGTCTGGTTTTGACCATCGCGCCCATTTCTTCCTGTTCGCCCATCACTTCCTGTATTACCATCTGTGCCATAATTCTTACCACCTTTCCCATATTCTCCATGAGCAAATGCTGGGCATAAAACTGAGCCAGAGGCAGGTAAAAAGCTAGTAAATAAACAAAAGGTCAACAGCAGTGGCAGCTTACTCGAAAAACCCTTGTACATCGGTGAACACTTAAATAGTTGCAACTATTTATGACGCTATATTTCAGTATTTTGCTCCCCTATGTCAAGTGGTATTGAATACTGAAAAATGCAGTGCTGGATTAATTGGTGAACTAATACCAATTTAAATAATGTTTGCGATCAATAAATTCTTTGTGGGGGCACGGCAGCAGTAAAATAATTTGATGTACCACAAGATTGTGGATGTTCCCTACGATCTGTCGCATTCTTTTTGCAAATTGGTATAAGAGAAGCGGGCAAGATGCCCGCTCTACAAGAGTTATATGATTAATGTTTGGACATTATCTGGTTGCAATCTCAGGCTTTAGGTAAACTGCTCAATAATTCCGCCGCCTAAAACTTTCTCGCCTTCGTACCACACCGCAGCTTGTCCGGGGGTGATGCTGAACTGGGGTTCATCAAACACTAGACGGACGCGGGAGTTTTCTAAGGGAATTACGGTGACAGGGGTGGGTTGAGAACGATAGCGAATTTGCACTTCGGCGTGAATAGGGGCAGAAGGTTCGGCAATGGAAACCCAATTTACCCGATTAACGGTGCATTCTGGTTGGGTGGCTTTAGTGCGATCGCCTACTACCACTCTATTATTAACTGCATCTAATTCAATCACATACAGTGGTTCGGCGGCAGCAATACCTAAGCCTTTACGCTGCCCAATTGTGTAATGATGGACACCATCATGCTGCCCCAAAACTTTACCGGCTGTATCGACAATATCGCCTGTTTTGGGAGCCAAATATTTATCTAAAAATGCCCGCATGGAACCGTTGCTTTCTACTAAGCATAAATCTTGGCTTTCTGGTTTGTCGGCGGTTGCGAGACTGTATTCAGCAGCAATCCGGCGGGTGTCAGCTTTTTGCATTTCACCTAGGGGAAATACGGTAGCTGCTAGTAAATCTTGAGACAAATCATATAGGAAGTAAGATTGGTCTTTATTGCGGTCGATAGCTCTTAAAAGCTGATAGCGTCCAGTAGCTTGATCATAGTTAATCCGGGCATAATGACCCGTAGCGATGCGATCGCATCCCAGTTGTTCGCGAGCGTACTGCACCATTGGGCCAAATTTCACAGTTTTATTACACTGCGAGCAAGGCAGAGGTGTGATCCCAGCGCTGTAACCAGAAACTAAGTAATCGACAATATTGGTCTGAAAGACATCGCGAATATCAACAACTTGATGGGGAATACCCAATTGTTCGCAGATATTAGCCGCGTCGATCATTCCTTCAGAGCAACATTGACCTTTGCCTTTCATTAGCCAAAGTGTCAAACCAATAACTTCATAGCCCTGATTGTGTATAATTGCAGCAGCGACGGAACTGTCAACGCCACCGGAAAGACCAACGACGACTTTTTTCATATCCTTTAAATATTTATGCGGCCAGATTATGAGGCTAGTGCCTGCTTATCAAACTAATGCTAAACATCAAATGCAGGTTTTGCGGTATTAAAATCCATACCATGCAGCTTGATTCTGTTAAATTGTAGCATATGTAACTTAAAAGCCTTGCTAGATAAGCGCTTCAGGATATATAAGTAATAATAACCAAATTTGAGATTGAGAATTTTTGGCTTTCCCTGCAATCTCAAGGATAAAAATCCACTTACTCTAGCCTAAGCGCCCCTATTTATTATTCAGCGTTAATCATAAATATTCCAGATTTTGTGGAAACCTATGCAATGCCACTCAGCCGGAAAAAAACTTTCTAAGTTAACACTGATGTAGGTGCTACGACAGACGGCTCTATTTCCCAAGGAAATTATTGAGAACACCTGTTACTACTATGTCCAAACAAATACCAGATCAACTGATTGCATTTCCGATTGTGCCTTTTTTCCTGGGAGGATGCTTGGCGTTACTCCCCGACTCGACAACTCCGGTACAAGCACAAACTCCCCAAGGCAGCTTTTTAATAGCAGAACGAACAGTGGTTAACACCTTACCACCACCACCTGCTTTCCAAACTATTCCTTATAATCAACCACAAGTCACAACACAACCAACTCCCTGGAATACATATAATCCAAAATTTCAGCCCTCATCTAAAGTGAGGGTTAATAAATATAATCAAACCTATCGTTCTTACCAAACAGTGCAAGCTACTTCCTATAGTTGGAGTGCCGAGCGCTACATAGTATATGTTGAAGGCAATGATTCCCAACAATTGCAACGTATACGTCAGCTAGAACGCAGTGCTTATATCCGCCATTTCAATGGACGTGCTGTGATTCAATCGGGAGCCTTTAGCAGACAAACTAATGCCCAACAACGAGTTAGAGAGCTGGAATTAAGCGGAATCAATGGAGCAAAAATTGTCAAATCTAATGGACAACAAGTTGCTGGTTTTTCTTCTGGCACTGGTAGAAGAGGGCCTTCTAGGCAAGAGCAAACCAATTATTACTATGTAACTATTCCTGCGAGAGCGCAAGATTTATCATCTATTGCCAGTCGCATTCGCCAAAATTCTGGACGTTATGACATTGTAGTGGAAAGGCAAGAGCCACTAGGGCCTCATGTTGCAGTAGGGCCTTTTGCTGAACGTTCGGATGCGGAACGATGGAATGATTATCTGCGAGAGTTGGGATTTGGTAACGCCAGAGTTTATTACGGTAGGTAAGAAAGAGTCGATTATTGAGCATAACCAAAGCAAAAAATTCTCCGGTTATGCTCAATAATTATAAATTACGCCTGATGTGAATTAAAAACGCCTGTTTCCCCATAAGGTTTTCAGGCCTTGTCAAAAATCCTGGTTTTGGAACTATCTAGAAATTACAAGGTTTTCGGTACTCATTTCACATTAGACGTAAATTTAAATTTGTAATTAAAAATTTTGAGTAAGCAATACCTCTCTAGTTTGTAAATATGCTTCACTCTCATTTAAAATGTATTGATATTTTTCTTGAATCTCTTTTTTATGTTCATCAAACAATGTTTCATTATTCAACAATTCAGATACTATAGAATTAAGATAGGATTCAGTGTTAGATAAATTAGTACTAATTAGAATTTCGCGGATAGTATTATTGATTTCTTGAATTAAATTTTCTCCTTTATTAATTTCTTTTCTAAGCAGTAATTTTACTTGTTCATATTGTTCAAGATATTTAGAATATATGCTTGATGTAGCTGCTATTTGACCAGCTTGTTCAATTTCCTCAATCTTTTTATGATATTCAGATTTTTTATGCTCTATATGAATCTGTTTTTTAACCAATTTTCCTATTTCTTCCCATTTTTCCGAGATATTATTATCTTTTGAAGTCTTTTCTGGTATATTCACTTCATTTATACTATATTTAAAATCAGTCCATATAAGATTGTTATTCTCTAAAGTAGCAGACTTAGTATATACTACCCATCCAATACTTGATTCGTATATTGTATTAATTGGCAAAACAATATTTCCTTCTACATTTAGAATGTAATTACTTTTTTTAATTGAAATTATCTTAGTTTTATAAAAATAGTTTGAGATAGTTAATAATAAGAATATTATGGAGAAAGATACAATAGCAATTATAAATAAAATAGGTTTAAATATTTCAATAAAATGAGTAAATGTGAACCATGAATTTTTAATAAAGGCGATTAGATATATAGATACATCAACAGTTTTATAGTATAAATTTTTTATTAACCAAATTCCTATCCATCCTATAATAACAAATAATAGAGAGATAAAAGTAAAAATTGAAGATAACATAGTAACTACCTAGATTATTTTGAATAAAATAGCATTGTGCTTACTGAATTAAGTGTATCTAATAATTATGATCGATAACATAGGAGAAATACTACTATTTTCAGGTAATAGCATAGAGCAAAATATCGTAATACTTCTGTCAGTAGAATTTACACGCTCAGTAAATTTGGGGTAATTCACTATTACTAATATCTTTATAACTTGACTGAATGTTTAATAATATATTTATTCAAATTTTATAAAAATAGCTTCATGATCTTTCTTAGGTTACTCTGTGTCTATGTAGTTAGCCTCTAAAAGTTAAGCTTTTAGTATGTTTGTTTATTTAGCCCATAAAAAAATAGTCTCATTGAGTAAAGAGTAGATCCAATTTTCCGTGTGAAGAATCAAAATTGAGAAGTCACCTCAAAATTTGCAATTCATCACTCTGGATATAAGACTCATGACTCATCTTCAGCAGAGGGAACAAGAAATTTCCCAATACGTAGTTACCGCAGCGCAGATGCGGGATATTGAAGAGAGGATATTTGCGGCGGGAATGCCTGTAGTAGCTTTAATGGAAAAGGTAGCGGGACTAATTTCCCGTCGCCTACTGGCGATGATTCCTCCAGGTAAATCTCGGGTGGGGGTTTTAGTCGGCCCGGGACATAATGGCGGCGATGCTTTGGTAGTAGCCAGAGAATTGCACTTTCAGGGATATGAGGTTTGGATTTACAACCCTTTTCCTAAAGTTAAGGAATTAACTTCACAGCATTTGCAATACGCCCAGAGTTTAGGGATACCCTGTTATCAAGCAATTGAACAGTTGCCAAATTGTGATTTATTAGTTGATGGCTTATTCGGCTTTGGTTTAGAAAGAAAGCTAACTGATGCTGTAGCATCTGCTATCGATCAGTTGAATACCTGGAAGCAGCCGATTTTTAGCATTGATTTACCTTCCGGCTTACACACCGATACTGGTGAGGTGTTGGGAACAGCAATTCGCGCTACGCATACATTTTGCTTGGGTTTATGGAAGCAAGCTTTTCTACAGGATCAGGCTTTAGATTATCTTGGTAAAGCTGAGTTAATTGATTTTGATATTCCCTTAGCTGATGTGCAAGCTGTACTCCAAGATGCACCCAAAATTACCCGCATCACCACAGCCAAAGCCATCTCAAATTTACCTATACCTCGTCCCCCAGTCACCCACAAATACAAAGAAGGGCATTTACTGTTAATTTGTGGTTCTCATCGTTACGCTGGTGGGGCAATTTTAACCGCTTTGGGTGCGCGTGCTAGTGGTGTGGGAATGCTCTCTATTGCTGTACCAGAGTATATTAAACCGATTCTGGTATCCCATTTACCAGAAGCTTTAGTTGTAGGCTGTCCAGAGACAGAGACAGGAGCGATCGCTCATTTACAATTACCAGAAAAGACCGATTTAAATTCCTTCGATGCGATCGCCTGTGGGCCTGGTTTAACTACAGATAGTGCTCCCATTGTGCAGCAGGTAATCGCAAGCGATCGCCCCTTGTTGCTTGATGCTGATGGTTTGAATATCTTGGCGCAAATGGGAACTATCCCCACCTTACAAAAACGCCAAGCTACAACCATACTTACACCCCACGAAGGTGAATTTAAGCGATTATTTCCCGATATTCCGAATATTCATCAAGATAGAGTCAAAGCCGTGCGATCAGCAGCCATGCAAAGTGGTGCAATAGTTTTGTTAAAAGGCGCAAGAACTGCGATCGCAAATTCTCAGGGTTCAGTGTGGCTAAATCCCGAAAGTACCCCAGCATTAGCCCGTGGTGGTAGCGGTGATGTGTTAACTGGGATACTTGGCGGACTATTGGCGCAAGCCGTAAAAAAACAAATCCCCCTAGAAGATATGGTTGCAACTGCTTCCTGGTGGCATTCCCAAGCCGGAATTTTAGCAGCCCAAGAACGTACAGAATTAGGTGTCGATGCGTTTACTTTGACACAGTATTTGATGAAAGCGGTTAGGGGGATTGGGGATTAGGGATTGGGGATTAGGGATTGGGGATTAGGGATTAGGGATTGGGGACTGGGGATTGGGGACTGGGAAAAGCAAGGAGGCAGGGAGCAGGGGAGAAATGATTAATGAAAAACCCCTAACACCAATTACCCATTACCAATTACCAATTACCAATTACCAATTACCCATTACCAATTACCAATGCCCCATGCCCAATGCCCAATGCCCTAATAAAAATTCAGAAATTGAGCATATTCACGATGAAGTCTAAATTCCCGGGCAAAATTAGACGGGAATTTACATAAATTTTCTAATTATCGGTGAAGAGTAGTTATTGGCAATAACACACTTTCCTGAAACACATATCTGTCAAAAGTATTTTTTATACTAAATCCATGAATGCCAATAGGAGTAATTTATGTCCAACAATACTACTAGTCAAGTTGCCACAAACCCTGCTGTTATAGGCAATACCAGTCAAAATTATGGAGTATTTGACATTGCTGTAGGAGTGTCAGTGATTGTTTTCCCAATTATTTTAGTTCTCAGTATTAATGCTTATAGAAAATACCGTATTGCTGCTCGACGGGAAAAAATCACCTATTTAGAGAAGGTTTGGCGTTTGAATAGCGCCAAGAAAAACGTTTGAGAAAGGGAATCTGGAAGATGAAATATTTATTTTTAATATGGGTGCTGATATTATCTTTATTTGCTCCAAGTAGTGCGATTGCTCTCACTCAAGAGTCATATACTTTAATATCTGGGCTGGGAACACATCACCATCCGGTATCTACCGAAAATACCCAAGCGCAACAGTTTTTTGATCAAGGTTTAAATTTAATTTACGCCTTCAACCATGATGAGGCGGCGCGTTCTTTTAAATATGCTGCCGAACTAGATCCACATTTAGTAATGGCGTATTGGGGAATGGCGCTGGCTTTGGGGCCTAATATTAACCTGGATGTAGATAGCGATCGCGAATTAGCAGCTTATGAAGCTATACAAAAAGCTGTGGCTTTGTCTGAATATGCATCACAACAGGAACAGGGTTATATTAATGCCCTAGCTAAACGCTACTCTAATAATCCCCATGCATATTTATATAAGCTGGCGGTAGATTACAAAAACGCGATGTCAGATTTAGTCAAGCGTTATCCCCAAGATTTGGATGCTAAAACACTATACGCTGAAAGCTTGATGGATTTGCACCCTTGGCAACACTGGACTAAAGATGGCAAACCGTTAGAAGATACCGAAGAGATTGTAGCGGTTTTAGAATCGGTACTGCAAAGTGACCCCAACCATCCAGGGGCGAATCACTACTATATCCATGCAGTTGAAGCGTCACTAACTCCCGAACGCGCCTTAGCAAGTGCTAACCGTTTACAAACCCTAGTACCTGCAGCCGGACACTTGGTACATATGCCATCCCACATTTATTTCCGTGTGGGAGAATATACCAAAGCCATGCAGTCAAATGCCCTAGCGATCGCTCAAGATGAAGCTTACATAGTCAAAAATCACATTGAGGGTGTTTATCCGGCAATGTACTATAGCCACAACGTGCATTTTTTGGCAGTAGCCGCAGCAATGGCTGGTAGATATCAGGATGCGGTGCAAGCCGCAAGTAAATTAGTCACAATGGCTACACCGTTTGCCGAGAAAGAACCAATGGTTGAGGGCTACCTAGGAACTAAACTATTGATTCAAACGCGCTTTAGTGATTGGGATAATATTTTAAAAACACCTGCTCCCGATGATAAATTGGTGACAACTAAAGCACTGTGGCATTTTGCTCGCGGGATGGCGAATGCCAGTACTGGTAAACTAGAGGATGCAGAGAGCGATCGCGCTGCTTTGTTAACTGCTCAAAAAACAATGCCCGCCACTGCAACTATTGGTATGAGTCCCGCCAGTACTATTTTAGACATCGCCAGCAACCAATTAGACGCGAAAATTGCCAAAGCCAAACAAAACTATGAATCTGCGATTAAATACTTAGAAACAGCCGTAGCCCAGGAAGATGCCCTTAACTACATGGAACCACCCGATTGGTACATTTCCACCAGAGAAGCATTAGGGGGTGCTTTATTAGCAAAGGGTGATTATGCAGCCGCCGAAAAAGTATTTGGTGCAGATTTGCAAAAATATCCTTTAAACGGGCGTTCATTATTTGGCTTACAAGCAAGTTTGCAAGCTCAAGGCCAAGAAAACGCCGCCAAACTAGTGCAAGCTCAATTTACCAAAGCTTGGCAAGATACCGATACTCAGCTATTGGTGGAGAATTTTTAATGGGGTATTGAGAATGGGGCATGGGGCATTGGGCATGGGGCATTGGGTAATGAGTAATGAGTAATGAGTAATGAGTAATGAGTAATGAGTAATGGGTAATAGTTTTTCCCCAGTCCCCAATGCCTAACCCCTAAGCCCTTGTTGACGTAAAAGAGTATCCGCCCATGCAGCATCTTCTGGTTTTAAGGATGGGACTGGTTCTTGATGATAATCAATTGCTAAATGATATCTGGCACGATTGTATATACCATGTAATAAAGATTGCAAATCTAAAGTTGGTTCTGTATCTTCTGACTGTAAGGGTAATGAGAATACAGGAATTCTTTCTCTGATGCTAAAGCCGTATAATTTAGCTTGGGGACGAGTTTCACTTCTACTAACGAGAATTTGATAATCTGTTACCGGAACTTTCCCTAAAATTGACATGGCTTTGCCACTTCTAAGCAAATCAATTTCTACTAAGTGAGAAAGGCTAGCTAAAACTTGTTTGCGTTTGGTTTCATAAGCTTTTCTACCTTCCCCTGTCCGTTTATTTTTAGGGGATAAAACTTCGATAGAAGTGACAACAAAACCTGTAGAAACTTCGCGAACTTCTAAATAACTTTCTCTACTATATTCAGGTACAGGTATCATTACCGTAATACCTTCTGCGGTCGCAGTTTGAGTAACTGTTGATGAGTATTGCTGCTGTGATGTTTGTTGAGAAAAAACAGAAACATCAGGTATGCCCACTAATACAGAATCAGAGTCATCACTCAAATAAGTACGTTGTTCAATTGCCACTCGATATTGTGGGGGAATATTCTCCTCAATAGTATCTGCTAGGGCTGTAATCAATCGATGATGTACCTCTGCCCAAAACACAGGATTTTCTAAATAAGGATTCATTCCAGGAAATGGAGAATTCATAAGGCAATTAGTCAAGAGTCAAGGGTCAAAAATCAAAGGGAACAGGGAACGGGGAACAGGCATTATCTTTAATTGTGAATTGTTTTACCCCAAAGTCCCCAGTCCCTAATCCCTAATCCCTAAAACTGCCTTACTAATGGCTGACCATCTTTAACTTCGCCAACTAAGACTAAATCGACGCAATTGACGAAAATACCATTTTCGAGAACACCAGGAATATTATTCAGTGTTTTTTCTAGGTTTACTGGGTCGTCAATGGAGTCAAAGCGTACATCTAAAACAAAGTTTCCTTGGTCGGTGATGACTGGGCCAGCTTTTTTCACGCCCATGCGGAGTTCTGGTTTACCGCCTAGTTTCTTGATGGCATCAGTTACAGGAGTAATCGCCATAGGAATTACTTCCACTGGAACCGCAAAGCTAGAACCCAAACGGTCTACTAACTTTCCACTATCAACTACGACAATAAACTGATTTGCCAAGTAATCTACAACTTTTTCACGGGTGTGGGCTGCGCCACCACCTTTAATTAAATTCTTCTGGGGGTCAACTTCATCCGCCCCATCAATGGCAATATCAATGTGGTCAATAGCGTCCAAAGTAGTGAGAGGAACGCCGTATTGCTTTGCTAGCACTTCTGACTGAAACGAAGTAGGAACGCCCACAATATCTTTGAGTTCACCAGACTGAAGGCGTTCTCCCAAAAACTGAATGGTGTACGCCGTAGTTGAACCCGTACCCAACCCGACAATCGAACCTGATTTGACTAAAGCGGCTGCGGCTTTGCCAACTTCTTGCTTCATCAACTTCACGGGGTCTGCTGCTGCGGTCATTCCCAAAAATGCTCCATATAACTTATCTAAAATGAACATAACCTAAAGTTACATACATTTTGCGTTGGAGTTTTGGGGATTGGTGACTGGTGACTGGTGACTGGGGACTGGGAACTAGGGATTGGGGATTGGGGACAAAGGAGATTAGGGGAGAAATAATTCACAATTCAAAAGTTAAGAAATATACTTTACTTTTGAACTTTCACTCTTGTACAGACGCGATTCATTGCGTCTCTCCGACTTTAACCAACACCAAACCCCAAATCCCAAACAACTAATAAAAATATAATTATGCGTCAATTTCTCAGTGCGGTTTCTTTAGTTTTTTTGCTACAAAACTTACCAGCATTTCAACTATTACAAGTAGCACAAGCAACTTCTAGTGACTCATCTGAGGCTATTCAACAAGTAGTTGCTGCTAAATGGATGAGTAACTCTTCTGATGGCAAGTTTTATCCAGAAAGGTTCGTGAGTCGCGCAGAATTAGCTGCGATTATGGTTAAGGTTTTTCGCTTGGATAAACGCCAAGTTGCTAGCAAAGAAAATGTTCCAACTACCGATGTACCATCCTCTCATTGGGCATTTAATGATATTCAAACAGTTTTAAAAACCGATATTATGAAAGGCTATCGGGGTAATTTGTTTTTCCCTAATCAAAGGGTGACAAAGGCAGAAGCCTTAGCAATTTTTGCCCAAGCTTATGGTGTATTTCAGTTCCCTGAAGATACTGTCAAAGACATTCTCTCTTCTCATCCAGATGCAGGTTCAATTCCAACTTGGGCTAGACAAGCGATCGCCACTGTAATTAGCGAAGGTTTTCTCACTACAGATGCTCAAGGTAATATTTTCCCATTGCGTCCGATGACACGGGGGGATATGGCGGATGTCTTAAGTAAATATTTACAACGACAACAGAAACAACCAGATACTCCAGTAGTTCCCACAAGTCCAGATAGCCCACAATTACCTTAGTCACTGAGATTGAATCAGAATCAGGTTTTCAGGCTTAAAAGCCTTCAATGGCTCATGGATAATGTTTTGCGATCGCTTAAACTTTAACCCTTAATGCTCAAGGTTTAACCCTTAATGCTCAAGGTTTAACCCTTAATGCTCAAGGTTTAAGGCTTAATGCTCAAGGTTTAAGGCTTAATGCTCAAGGTTTAAGGCTTAATGCTCAAGGTTTAAGGCTTAATGCTCAAGGTTTAAGGCTTAATGTTCAAGGTTTAAGGCTTAATGCTCAAGGTTTAAGGCTTAATGCTCAAGGTTTAAGGCTTAATGTTGTAAGAAAACTAAAGTAGACTCAAAATGTTGGGCATCTTTAGTCATCTTGAGATGATTTTTTCTATGAGACTAGGAATTCATTCCTAGTCGGGCTATGGGTTTCGCGTTAAGTTGACACAGTTTGGCAATACCCATTGGTGTCAACTTAAGCTAAAAGCGATATAGGGCGGGCGTTGTACAAATCCCTCGCGCCCTCATCCCCTAACCCCTTCTCCTGGGGGAGAAGGGGAATTAAATCTCTTGCTCCCCTCTCCCGGCGGGAGAGGGGTTGGGGGTGAGGGCTAAAACCTAGCTACAAAGCGGGTTTCGCGTTAAGTTGACACAGTTGGGCAATACCGTACCCCTACAATCTGTTGGATTATTTTTCCAAATTGGTAAATTATGCCGATTTTGTAGCCAGAAATTTTTAACAAAAAACTTCTGTTCTGAACCAACAAACTTCTACTAATTCACAAAAAATATAATACAAATGCTAGCCCTTACTGTTGCAACCTTTTCTGAGCAGATACTAGCAATTTTTGCGCTTCTGTGTAGGCTGTTGTTCCGGCTTGGATAGTTTTCAGGCGATTGATAATGCCTTGAATTTTACCTTTTAACTGCTGAGGATTAGCAGGAGGCGAAGCTATCAAACCTTGAATTTGCTCATTGGCTGCTTGCAGAGAGGCTTGTGCTTCACTTTCGGCTTTGCGTCGAGTTTCAATAATGCCTAAGTTAGTTTGATATTCTGCTAGAAGTTTTTGCGCGGCTACATAGCCAGGTTCTTCAACACGAATGTTTTCTAGCTGGTCGATTGATTTTTGCCACAATTTGGCAATTTGTTCCCACTTTACTACAGAGTGGGGCGGATTTTGCGATGCTTTGGCAGCTGCTAGGGCAAATTCCTTTGCTGCTTCGATATATGTACCGCTACGAGGATCGGCTACTGTTTTGAGTTTGACTTGATAACCAGCGAGTAACCTTTGCGCTTCTAAATAACGAGGATTTTCTGTGGGAATTTGGTTAAGACGCTGAGTTGCTTGTTCCCACAATTCTGTTGCGGCTTTGGGTTGTTTGGGTTGAATTTTTTCGGCTTCTAAATCAAATTCTTGCGCCGCAGCAATAAATGTACCGATGCGGGCGTTATCAAAATCGCGTTTGTAGGCTTTGAGTTTACTTTGTGCTGTTTCTCCCGCGAATGTGGCTTTGGGGATTTGATCTAATTGATCTATAGCGGCTTGCCAAGAAGCGATCGCATTTTCTTTATCCTTAATACTGGTAGCTTTTTCGTATTGCTGGCGTGCTAGCTTGAGTGCCATTTCTCCTTGTTCTAGGGGTGTAAAAGCATTCCTATCTTGAAACGCTATAGCTTCTATCCGCGCTACTCTCCCACGGGCTGCTTCAAATTCATCTACGGTAAACTTCCAAGTGCAACCAAAAAAATTACAATAAGCTTTGGGATAATATCCTAAAAACCAAACTGGTAAGTTATTCAGATTTGTTTGGGCTGCTGCAGCTTTTTGGGAACCTTGCTCAATATCAGCTGGACTTGTAGCTTGATTGATTAACTGGTCTGCTTGCTCTAAATTTTTAATTGCCTCACGATAGTGATAATCCATATTGATGTAGCTAGGCAACAAGAGGATGGGAGCAATTTTAGCAACAGGCCAGCGAATCATGGGGTAGGGCAAATTTACCACCCATAATATTCCTGTGGAACTACCCAAAAGTATAGTTACCCATTTTAATTTGGTAAAAAAACCTTTTGATTGATTAGCTTTTGCGGCTTGTTTGAGTATTTTCTCGCTAAATTGTGGATAGATATCAATCACGCTATCCCGCAATTCATCCAATTTAGCGCGATCGCCTTTTTCTTTACAAAGTTGTTCTAGTCGCTTAATTACTATTTCCTGCTCAATTTTGCCTACCTGATCTTTACCACTACATCTTTGAATTTCTGCTTGCAAAATTTGTAGAGCTTTTTTATTGAGACGATACATAGGAATTATATGTAATTTATAATCCTAGTATTCCCATGCTGCGCCTACTTATAAATCAAGATGCTTGGGTTAAGCTCATTAGCGTACTTATTCAAGAAGCCAGAAGAATTGGGGGATTCTCCCCCAAACCCCCGATTGGGGGACGGTTGCGTCCCCCAAACCCCCTCCAAAATGATTGTTCTGTTTTGTTGTTGAGTAACTAGTTTTTTAGTTTTGTTATCAACAGGACTTATACCAATTCAAAATTCAAAATTCGTCTTGTAAAGTTTGCTCAACGGGGGGAACCCCCGCACGCAACTTTCCGCAAAATTCAAAATGAAGAAAGTGAGACTCAGCATACTTTTTAGCGTTTGCATCTGTATCAAATTTTTTGTGAATTGGTATTACGTAAGCAAAATTTGTCATTGCGACTGGAACGTAGTGTAATAATGCTCGGTTAAGGATTTTCAACTGGGAATTTGGTTTGGGGAAAAGGTGTACCCCTGCGCTTAAGCAAGCTATGCGTAGCGTCTTTGCAGGAGAAAGGGGCAGGGTTAAAGGTTTTTTCTTGCCCCTTTTCCCCTTCCCTTTTGCCCTTAACCTTATGAAGTGAGTTGTCTAACGTGGGTGGCGGAATCTAGTTGTAATGCGGAAGCTGCGATCGCCTGACATTCACTGATAGTTAATTGGGCGATCGCTTGTTTTAAGATGGGGATGGCTTGGGGATTAACGCTTAATTCATCTAATCCCAAACCTAATAAAATCTCTGTGGCGGCAGGATCGGCGGCGAGTTCACCACATAATCCTACCCAAATTCCCGCAGCATGACCGGCTTGGACTGTTTGTTGTACCATTCGCAACACTGCTGGGTGGAGTGCGTCTGTTAAATTGGCGACACGGGGATTGTTGCGATCGCCTGCCATGACATACTGACTTAGGTCGTTAGTACCGATACTAAAAAAGTCTACCTCGGCTGCTAGCTGATCGGCGATGGCTACGGCTGCGGGTACTTCGATCATAATGCCGACTTTGACTTTGGAATCAAAGGCAATACTAGCTTGACTAAGTTCCCGTTGCACTTCATTTAATATTGCTTTAGCTGCCCGAACTTCGGTGATTGTGGCAATCATCGGCAGCATAATTTTAATATTGTGTCCGTGGCTGGCGCGCAAAATTGCTCGTAACTGAGTTCTAAATAAATCGGGATGATCTAAACATAAGCGAATTCCCCGCCAACCCAGGAAGGGATTTGTCTCTAATGGAACCTTAATGTAAGGCAGTGGTTTATCGCCACCGACATCTAATGTCCGAATAATTAATGGTTGTTGATCTAAAACTTGTGCGATCGCTTGGTATACTGCTAATTGCTCCTCTTCCGTGGGAGCACTTGTCCTACCTAGATACAGAAATTCTGTACGCAGTAGTCCTACTCCTTCAGCGCCGCTAGCTAAAGCAACTTGAACGTCAGCTATACTACCGATGTTGGCAAATACATTTACTTGCTGACCATCGCGAGTCATGGCGGGTTGGTGTGCTTTGGCTAGCGCTTCTTGTTGCGCGGTTCGCCATGCTTCGCGTTTAGCTTCTAATATACTCAAAATATCTGGTTCTGGCTCTACCCAAGCTTTGCCGCTTTCACCATCAAGAGCCATGATTGTGCCGTCTTCCAGATACAATATGCCTGCGTCTACACCTAATACTGCGGGGATTCCTAATGTGCGGGCAATAATTGCACTGTGAGATGTGGCACTACCGGAAGTCGTACAAATACCTAAAACTTTGCTGGGGTCTAGACCAATGGTGTCTGAGGGAGTCAAATCACTGGCTACTAAAATCGCTGGTTCACTGAGTTCCAAAGTTTGTGCTGATGTCCCGGCTAATAACCGCAACACTCGCTGTCCCACATCCACCACATCTTCAACTCGTTCTTGTAAGTATGCATCTTCTAATTGGTGGTAACTAGCAGCCACTTCATCAACCACAGCTTGCCAAGCGGCTTCGGCGTTGAGATGATGGTCAAAAATCCGCACTCGTACTGCTTCTAACAATACAGGATCTTCTAAAAACAGCAGATGGGCGACAAAAATTCCCGCTTCTGTGTCGCCAATTTGCATGGAAGCGTGGGAAAATAAGGCTTGAATTTGCTGTTGTGCAGTAGCAATGGCTGCTTCTAACCTTTGCCACTCGGCTTCTACATCTTCTACGTTATATTCTGTAGGTATAACAGCAGCCGCTTGATAATGTACCACAGGTGCGATCGCTACCCCTGGTGAAGCTGCAATTCCCGAAAGTTCGCCATGAGTTTTTGGGGTATGGTGTTCTACGGTGGGTGGTAATTCTAAAGCAGAATCATCTTCTCCAAAATTATTGGCGATTAATTCTGCTAAGGCTGCTAACGCCTGTTCTGCATCAGCACCTCTGGCTGTAATTTCTAACTCGTGTCCTTGACGCACCCCTAAAGTTGCGACTTGATTAATACTGTCACCCCGGACTGTATTTGTCCCTCTAGTAATATTCTTTACCCAAATCTGCGATTGAAACTTAGAGGCAGTAGTAACAAATTGTGCCGCCGGACGAGCGTGTAAACCCAAGCGGTTGTTGACTGTGAGGCGAATTTCCTTCGTTGCGGATTCTGTGCTAGCTGTGGAGACAACTGATAGAGGACTATTCACAACTCCTAACAAAGTTGCTTTTGCTACTAAAGCAGACCGTGCTTCCGCCATGACTTGCTGGATATGATGACCAAGTGAAGCTGCAACCACAGCTGCGATCGCACCTTCAACTAGCGGTGCTTCACATAAATGCACCTTTTCCCGTTGTGCTGGTGAAAGGAACTCCAGCGCCATTTCTGCACTCATCAAGGCGCTACCCAAATCCATTAACACCAGCACACCATCATCACTAAATACAGATGCGATCGCCTCATAAACCTGCATCGGATCTGTACCCAGGGGATTTTCCGGATCGTCAATCCCCGCTGCGATCGCTAAGGGAACTCGACCTTGAACCATTTGCGCTGCTAGTTGCTGTACGCCAAGCGCGAGTTGTTGACTGTGAGAAACAATAACAATTCCGACCACGGCAACACCATCAACTCTTTTGAGAGACTTTTGCTGAGTCAGTGAACACTAATGGTTAACTGTTGACTGTTGACTGTTAACTGTGAACCGTCAACGACTTTAAATAAAATAATTTATTTTTTGCAGTTTCCTTACATTCTTCCATTTTCTCGCAAGAAAATCAGCGTTGATTTTCAAATCGCAACTTTATATGACAAAGTCGAATTCTGTTTGCTATGTAACAGTTTTGGGCATTGGGAATGGTAAAAAGTTATATCTTCTCTGGAGACGCGATTAATCGCGTCTCTACAATTGTTGACAATCTTGGCGCGAAATACATCCAATACAGCTTTAAGTCTAAAAACTTATCTTTTCTTCTTCCCACGTTGCCAACTTTGGCTATTAGGTTGTTTATTAAATTCACCGTGGGGAAATAGTCGCTGTTCCAATTGTTCATAACTACCTTCAAAATCACAATGACCGTAAAGCGGACATTTTTGGCAATAAACTCCGTTGGTGTAGCGTTCTAAATTTTCGCGGTTGAAAAAATAGGGTTTTTGACTAAAAGTACTCGCCACCCATTGCCATGACATATTATTGCTAGCAGGATCGCCATCTAATAAATGTTGTAGAAACCATTTCGCCCCAGCTTGCCAACGAATCCGCCGCCAATGGACAATATAAGCTGCTAACCACATCCGAGCATGGTTATGTAGATAGCCTGTCTCTCTTAAATTTTGGCTAAAAGTATCAATACATACTAATCCTGTACTACCTGTTTGAATATCCTTTGGTAAATCAGGCGCGTAATTTTTAGCTGTGTAACCAGTTTTATATGCTTCTTGGTCTTGCCAAATGCTATTTCCTAGCTTCTCATATAATCTCTGCCAGTAATCGCGCCAGCCTAATTCATTAATTAATTTAGTCGCATCTTCAGGGTTTTGTATCTGCTCTTGTATATAATCCCTAATTTCTCGCAGACTGAGAACTCCATAGCGAATATAAGGTGAAAGCTTTGTGACTGCACCAGTTAAAAAGTTCCGTGTTTTTGCATAGGTAACAGGCTCAACTTTTGCTAATGCTTGTTCTGCAGCTTTCCGTCCCCCCACTATTTCGCTGATAGAATCATCCCGTTCTGTGGCTTTCGGGAATTCTTGGCGGAGATAGGCTATTAATTGATCACGATGAGAAAATTCACGTCGCATTTTTTGATTACTTGATAAGTTTGGCATTTGTCTTCCTCATTCCCCTTTTCCTCGAGAGAGAGGAGAATTGCGATCGCTAAAAACTCTTTACAGGAAAATCAAGGTGATAAAGGTAAACTAGCAGATAAAACTGTTACCTGCTGACGCAATGAGCTTCTGCATCAATCCTCAATGCACAAACCCACAAAATAGTAATGATGAACTATTTTGTCTTAGTTGCGGCTCAGAACTACTACTACAAGGACGTTATCGTGTCGTGCGTCAGTTAGGCGGTGGTGGCTTTGCAGTCACTTTTGAGGTGATGGAAGTCCGCACTGACACGCCAAAAGTGGTTAAAGTTCTCACAAATAATCATCAAAAAGCTATAGAACTATTTCAGCAAGAAGCAGAAGTTTTAAGTAAACTTAATCACCCTGGTATTCCCAAAGTTGAGCGCGATGCTTACTTTGTTTATTTTCCCAGAAACAGCCAAAACCCCAGCCATTGTTTTGTCATGGAAAAAATTGTGGGGATGGATTTGCAGAAATATATGGAAAATCGGGGAATGCGTCCGATTGACCAAAATTTAGCGCTGCAATGGTTACGGGAATTAGTGACAATTCTCGATCGCGTACACAAACAAAACTTTTTCCATAGAGATATTAAGCCACCTAATATTATGCTAAGGGCGAGTTCTGGGGAATTAGCATTAATTGATTTTGGTACAGCTAGGGAACTTACACAAACTTACTATTTCGCACAGGCTCAAGGTCAAGTAACAGGAATTATTTCCGCAGGTTACACACCACTAGAACAAATGAATGGTCAGGCTGTACTTCAGTCAGATTTTTTTGCTTTGGGACGCACGTTTGTTTATTTACTCACAGGTAAACAACCTACTGACCCAGCAATTTATAATTCTTACACCAATGAGATGGGCTGGCGGAGTTGCGCGCCTCACATTTCGCCCTTGTTGGCAGATTTAATCGACCAAATGATGGCCCATTTACCCGGTCACCGACCAGCAAACACTCAAGAAATTTTACAACGATTAGACCAAATTGACCAAAGTTTACAACCGCTACCGCCGCCATTACCACCACCGCCCGAATGGCCGAGACGGCGTGTATTGCAAATGCTGGGTTTTGGTACCATTGGGTTAGCTATCCCAGTTGGTTTATATACATTTTTTACTAAAAACAAAACGACTCTAACAGTTTCTAGTAATGGATTGGGTGACTATAAAACTATTAGTGAAGCAATTAAAAATGCTCAACCTGGTAACCAGATTTTGGTAAATCCAGGTTTTTATCAAGAAAGTTTAATTATTGACAAGCCACTCAAAATTATTGGTGATGGGCCTGTATCTAACATTGTGATTGAGAGTGCAAACTCAAATTGCATTGTCATGCAAACAGACAAAGCGGAAGTCCGAGGTTTAACTTTACGTGGTGTAGCAGGAAAAAAGAATAACAATTTCTTTGCTGTAGACATTCCTCAAGGTCAATTAATCTTAGCTGAATGCGATATTACTTCCGATTCCCTTTCTTGCGTCAGTGTGATTGGTGCAACAGCTAACCCCATTATCCAACAGTGCAAAATCCACGATAGCGTACAAGCGGGCATCTTTTTTCAAAAAAACAGTCGCGGTACAGTACAAGACTGCGATATCTTCGGTAATGGTCTATCTGGCATAGCAATTAAGGATCATAGCAGCGCTATGATCCAGAGGTGCAAATTTCATGATGGCAAACAAGGCGGAGTTCTTGTTTATGAGGATGGACAAGCCACAGTGGAAGATTGCGAAATCTTAGGTCATGATTTATCTGGGATAGAAATTAGAACCAATGGTAACGCTGTAATTCAACGCTGTAAAATCAATCAAAATAAAGGACGCGGCGTTTATGTCCACGATGGTGGTTTAGGTACAGTGGAAAACTGCGATTTAAGCGGTAATAATCTCGGCGCGTTTTATATTGATACTAGTTCTAAGGTGCAGCGTAGCGGGAACATCGAATAGACTGTTTTCCTTCAAGGGGTGGCAAATATCGGTAAAATTTGAAAGCGATCGCAATTCTTGAATCTTCCAATATGAGCAATATTCCCCAAGTTACACAACCAGCCCCTAATTTCTCTATTCCTGACCAAAATGGTAATTCTGTCAGTCTCGCTGATTTTAGTGGTCAATGGGTAATTCTTTATTTCTACCCGAAAGACAACACTCCTGGTTGCACGACAGAAGCAAAAGATTTTACCGAGTTAAATCAAAACTTCAGCGCCCTGGGTGCAAAAATATTAGGTGTAAGTCCCGATTCTAGCCAGTCTCATTGTAAGTTTATCGCTAAACATAACTTAACAATCACCCTGTTAAGCGACCCACAACATGAGTTAGCCGAAGCTTATGGAATTTGGCAATTAAAGAAGTTTATGGGTAAGGAATATATGGGCGTTGTGCGCTCAACTTTTCTCATCGCTCCTGATGGCAAAATTGCTTATACTTGGACAAATGTGAAAGTTAAAGCTCATGCTCAACAGGTTTTAACTAAATTACAGGAATTGACAGCTATATCAAGTGCATCATCTTAGAATATTGGCTGAATAACCTATGGTGCAAATTATCCAGGGACAAAACGTCACTCTCGCTTACCTCAAGGAAAACTTTGCTCTGCATCAAGCTGAAGATGAGCAATTTTTTACAGAGTGGTTTGACGATTTACCTGCGATCACAGAATTAGAAAAGCAATATTTAGATAGAGTTAAAACTAACTATCTCAGTTTACTGGAAAATGCTCCTCTTATAGAGGAGGCAATCAAATTAGTTGTATTGTCGCCCTTACTAGACTTAGCAGGTTTTTATCGTCCGCCTTTTTCCATCGCTACAGAAGAAAGTATAGAAATTAGTGAAGATGTAATTATCGGTAATGCAAATAAAGCCGAAGCAGATAAAGAAATTATCAAAGGTAAAATTGATGTACTAGTTATTCAAAATAAGTTGTGGTTACTAATAATTGAATCAAAAAGGTCTACTTTTTCTTTAACTAAAGCAATTCCGCAGGCACTTACTTATATGCTAGCTGCGCCGCATAGTGATGAGCCTGTATATGCATTCGTGCTAAATGGCGAAGATTTTCAATTTATCAAACTAAGCAGACAAAATCATCCTGTATATGCTCTATCTGATAGATTTAGCTTATATAGAAGTGAAAATGAACTATATATTGTTTTAAATATATTAAAGAGAATTGGACAAATTTTAATTTAATTAAATAACAGTCAAATAAACCTGAAAAGGTGTCGATAAAATACCTAATATTTGATTGATTTCGACAATATAATAGTCTCTTCTATCGATAGATAAATCTTTATCAGTCAGCTTTAAAAATTTCCAATCTGTACCAGTGGTTATTGCTCCATAAATAGTCGTAATGCTATTTCCTTGACGCTGATTGAATATTTGAGCAGCAACCATTTCAGCAATACATTGCCCTAAACCAGCTTTGATGTTTTCATTCTTAGCCTCTACCAAGGTTACTACAGGAGTGCGAATTTCATATATTTCCGCAGATGCAGTAAGTATATAATCACAATAACCATTCAGACCCGATGCGTTATCAACGTTAAACTCTGTCCCGGAAAAGAACCCAACTTTAAAGTTAAAATTTCTTCTTACCTCTAATAAAATAGGAGTAATAATTAGCTCTGAACGAGCTTTTTCTGTATTAATTGCTGTTGCTAAATTCAAGTTCTCTTTCAGAAACGTTTGTAAAATTTGACTGGGATCTATACCAGCAACTTCAGCAAACAAATTATCTGGTTCCTCTATAATTAAGCCAAATTTTTCTCTAACTTGAGCCAGAGTAAATTCACTGTATGCCATCTCTACTACCCACGCTCCATGAATAAGGAAATTTCGCTGATTAATTAAAAGGTTGTAACATTTTGTAAAGCTTTAAAATAGTAATATCAGTTTTGTTGTATCCATCATGATTCAAGTAATCCAAGCTCAAAATGTCGGTCTTGCTTATTTAGAAGAAAGATTTGGTTTGCGACAGTCTGAAAGCGAAGATTTTTTCCAGAATGGTACGATTCTCTGCCAGAAATCACAGATTTAGAAAAGCAATATCTAGATAGAGTTAAAACTAACTTTCTGAGACTAGTTAAACGTCCACCAATTTTAGAGAATGCGGTCAAAATGGTGGTATTATCTCCTTTACTAGATTTAGCAGGATTTTATCGCGAACCATTTTTACTGGCTACAGAAGAGTCAATAGAAATTGCGATTGAGGATAAAGACGAAATTGTTAGAGAAAGGATTGACGTTTTAGTTATAGGACTTACGCAAAAGTCACGTAATTACGTCATTACGAGCGCAGCGACGTAATCGCCTGAGATTCTGGGATTGCTTCCCTACACTTCGTTCCGGTCGCAATGACAAATTTTGCTTGCGTAAGTCCTGAGTTATTCAAGAACAACTATGGTTGTTAGTAATTGAATCTAAAAGAGCTAGTTTTTCCCTTTTAGAAGCTATACCTCAAGCAATCGCTTATATGCTAGCTAATCCTGATCCAGAGAAACCTATCTTTGGCTGTGTAACTAGTGGAGAAGATTTCCAGTTTATCAAGCTCATCCAGCAAGATAAATCGGAGTATGCTTTGTCTGATAAATTTACGTTATCCAAGCGAGAAAATGAATTAAGTAAGTCAGTGGAAATAAACCAAACTATGTTAACAAACATAAATAGGCTTGAAATCCTTACTAATGACTAATGACCAAGGACAAATGACAGCCTCAGCTAGTTATCTTTAATTTCGCAGACCTACTTATATCAAGTTCTCAGGATATTCAAAAAATTAAGTCAAATTTTGAGTTGATTATGTCGAATCGTCCCATCTACCTAGATTGCCATGCTACGACCCCCGTTGATGAACGAGTATTAGCAGCAATGCTGCCTTATTTCACAGAAAAGTTTGGTAATCCAGCAAGTATCAGCCACGTTTACGGTTGGGAAGCAGAAGCAGCTGTTAAACAAACACGAGAAATTTTAGCAGCAGCTATTAACGCCTCACCAGAAGAAATTGTGATTACTAGTGGTGCTACAGAAGCCAATAATTTAGCCATTAAAGGTATAGCAGAAGCTTATTTTCAAAAGGGACAACATATTATTACTGTGGCGACAGAACATAAAGCTGTTCTCGACCCCTGTAACTATTTAAAAACACTGGGTTTTGACATTACAGTGCTACCTGTCCAAAAAGACGGGTTAATTGATTTAAATGAGTTAGAAAAAGCTATACGTCCAGAGACAATTTTAGTGTCGGTGATGGCTGCAAATAATGAAATTGGGGTATTGCAGCCACTATCAGACATTGGCGAAATCTGCCGCGATCGCAATATTCTTTTCCACACCGATGCCGCCCAAGCTATTGGTAAAATTCCCTTGGATGTGCAAGCACAGAAAATTGACTTGATATCACTGACTGCACATAAAGTATATGGCCCTAAAGGCATCGGTGCGCTATATGTCCGCAGACGCAACCCCAGAGTCCAAGTAGCCCCGCAACAACATGGCGGTGGACATGAACGAGGAATGCGATCGGGTACTTTATATACACCGCAAATCGTCGGCTTTGGTAAAGCTGTGGAAATCGCCTCAGCAGAACAAGCCACAGAAAACCAACGCATTACAGCACTCAGGCTCACACTTTGGGAACAGCTTTCCCAAATACCAGGAGTTCATCTCAACGGACACCCCACCCAACGCCTAGCCGGAAACCTCAGTATCAGCGTTGAGGGAGTAGATGGGGCTGCACTTAGCTTAGGATTACAACCAGTCATGGCAGTTTCTTCCGGTTCTGCTTGTAACTCAGCCAGTACAGCACCCTCCCACGTCCTCACCGCCTTGGGACATCCCTCACAGCTAGCCTATGCATCAGTACGCTTTGGCATTGGTCGCTTTAATACCCCAGAGGAGATTGATATCATAGCCAAACATGCGATCGCTACCATTCAAAGTTTACGCAAGCAGGCTAGTTTGGTGTGAGGGACTGGGGATTGGGGATTGGGAGATGAGGGAGATGAGGGAGATGAGGGAGATGAGGCAGCAGAGGAGAATAGCCATTACTCATTACTCATTACCAAACACCAAATACCCATGCTCAATGCCCAATGCCCCATGCCCAATGCCCCATGCCCCATTTCAATACGGATCTGAACTAAACCTTCCCCGCTTGACACTGCGGAGATAATAACCTTTGGTGGGCAGGTTTTTGAGGTCGAAGGTATCGCCACGGGGGATACGCCAAATTTTGTAGTCGTGGAATGTTAAAGGTGTACGGGGTTTGCAAATCTCTGGCGGATGATCGCCTAAAACAAGGTATGCTGCACCTCTTCCCATGACTTTGGCTATGCCGTATTTATCAATGACAACCGATGTCTCTTCGCTAATGGCGATACCTAAAGCACGTTTCGCTTTGCCATCCTGGATTTGACGGGCGATAAAAGCCATAATTCGCCCCATTCTTTTACGCCTATCAAAGTGAGTATCAACAATAGTGCCGCCCAGATACCGCCATTTAAAAAAGTTGTAAGTGAAGGTGATATCTTGATAGGGATCTTCCAGCGCGTCTTTGGTTTCAATGCCTTCTTCGGAAGAAGCGCAAGCATCATAAACAAATTCACTTTGGATCATTGCACCTGCGCTAGTACCGCCAACTCCGCCACCTCTGGCGTAAACTGAGTTGACAGCAGCCTCTAGCTTAGTGCCTTTCCAGTTACGAATATATTGACATTGGTCGCCGCCAGCAACGAAGATTACATCTGCTCTGCGGATTTTATCAACAATTTCCGTTCTGTTGGCATCGTTGCGATTGCTAATAATCAGCGTATCTACAGACTTTACGCCTTTCATGTCATAAATCACCCGATTGTAATCGTGATTACCATAGGTGCGGAGAACTACAACATTTACTTTGGTAGCGCAGTTAGTACCACCCCTCACCTGATGAATCATCCATTGAATTGCTGCTTCTACATCCGGGCCACCTCCACCCAAGTTAAGAACAGGCCCAGCTAGGTGAGGTAAGGCAGGTAAAGCAGGTAAGGTCGGTACAGGCGATAAAGAATCGACATCTTCGGGAACAATATCCTGAAAATAGCGTCTCAAGTTTGCTGTAATATGGGTTATGAAGGTGGTTCCCATCTTCAGCAACATGGTTCCTAGGTTCTTTAACCACTTTGCTATATTTGGAAAGGCCTTGGTCATGCTAACCTTCTGGTGCAAACTGCAAATATTGCTAACTCTCTCACCAGAAGGGGTGTAATTCCCAGCGTACAAGGCTTGTACTGTTTTTTAATGCCAAAAATGCAGAGTTATATTTTATTCTCTGTTTGGTTTTTTGCTGCTTGTGCAATTTAAAACCATTCTACTCGCGATCGCTCTTGCACTACTCGCTTGTATACAGCTTCGGTTTGCAGGGCTAATTTTGGCCAGCTAAAGCGTTTCTCTAAATCCTCAAAAGCATTATCAATCAGCCATTGGCGATACCCAGGATTTTTCAACACCTCTAAAATACCCCAGGCAATCGAATCGGGACTGTTCACCCAAGTGACAATGCCTGTTTTAGTATGTTGCACTACTTCCGGAAAACCACCAGTGTCAGATACAACTACGGGAACGCGAGAGGCAAAGCTTTCTAATGCAACTATCCCAAAGGGTTCATAAAGACTGGGGAAAACTGCACAGTCAGCTACAGTCTGAAATTTATCTAAGTATTCATCAGAAAGGAAACCAGTAAAATAGCATTTATGCCAAATTCCTAAATCCCAAGCTTGACGCTTGAGATGGTCAGTATTACCACCACCAACAATCACAAATTTGACATTACCACCCATTTCCCACAGAACCTTGGGTGCAGCATTGAGTAATAAAGGCACACCTTTTTCATAGGTCATGCGCCCAACATAATAAACAATTTTTTCATAATCTTCGGCAAATTGAAGGCGAAAAGCTGAAGCATGAAAATCTTCATGATGCTGTTTCTTTTCTGGCCGAATACCGTTAAAAATGACATCAATTTTGTCCCAAGGGCTGTGTAATGCTCTTTCTACTTCTCGCCGCATATATTCGCTACAAACGATAATTCGCCAAGCGTTAAAAGCTAACAGATTTTCTTTACCACTGATATAGCGTTGGGTGTCTGTATGCAGACCGTTGTAGCGTCCGTATTCAGTTGCATGAATTGTCGCAATTAAAGGTAATTTGAAGTTATTTTTCAGCGCGATCGCTGCATCACCAACTAACCAATCATGAGCATGGATTAAATCAAATGGCCCTTCTTCCAGCATCAGCTTACCACCATGATGCCCCATGCTTTCATTTAAGTTAACTATCCAGTGAAAAAAATCTCTACTAGCCGCTACCGGGACTCGATGTATATGCACTCCCTCGACTAATTCATACATCGAAGCCTGTCCATGCTCCACAGTAATCAAGTGGATTTCATGTCCTAATTTCACTAATTCCGGATATAACTCCCCTACATGGCGAGCGATTCCACCGACAATCCTGGGTGGAAACTCCCAACTTAACACTAATATCTTCATTAACTGGACTCCCCGAAGCTTTTCAAATTGATAAATAGCTAAAATCTATAATTTATCTAAAGGTACAAGTGTGACAATTAGAGTGAGTATATATACTAAAATTGTCAATATTCTTAACATTCTCTTTGGATTCATCTGTCTGTAAATATGAATATTAGTGAAGCTAACTTTTCATATTTACCTTCATATGCATTCAATAAATTGCCATGATACAGCAACTTCAGATTAATTGCTCAAAAATCTTCAACTCCTATAGATGTATAGCTGAAGGGTGAAAGCTGAAGGTAAAAATCTTGCTATTTCTATTAGGAATCCAGGCATAAAAAGGCTTTAGGTCTGTGTATCTGTCGTATTCTTTTTTTAATTGGTATTATTAGGCAAATTTTGCATAAAAAGTCCAAAAAATAACAGAAACACAGCCTTGATGGAGTGTTTCCGTTAATAATTTTTATTTAGTTAGGGATAAGAGGGACTTGGGACTGCTTCCATGCCCAATGACGGCAGTTGCTTTAAGCCGGGAAACCCGTCCAACGCACTGCCTCCCCAATGCCCAATTAATTAACTTTGATCCAGTCGCAATACTGCCATAAATGCTTCTTGAGGAACATCTACCGTACCTACAGATTTCATCCGCTTCTTACCCTTTGCTTGCTTTTGCAAAAGTTTCTTCTTCCGGCTGATGTCACCACCGTAGCATTTGGCTAGTACATCTTTCCGCAAAGCGGGGATGTGTTCACTGGCGATGACTTTACTACCAATACTCGCTTGAATTGGTACTTTAAATTGATGGCGGGGAATCAGTTCTTTGAGCTTCTCAGCCATTGAGCGACCGACGTTGTAAGCTTTATCGCGATGTACAATCATTGCCAACGAATCCACCGGATCGCCATTGATCATAATATCCAGCTTCACCAAAGGATTTTCGCGATAACCAATCAGGTGATATTCCATGCTGGCATAACCACGCGATCGCGATTTCATTTGGTCAAAAAAGTCAGTGACGACTTCCGCCAAAGGCAACTCATAAGTTAAGGTTGTGCGCCCTTGGGTAAGATATTTCATATCCTTGAAAATCCCCCGGCGGTTTTGCGATAACTCCATCAACGTACCCACGTAGGTTTCAGGAGTAATCATTTCTACCTTAACGTAAGGCTCCTCAATCTTTTCGCGCTCGTTGGGAGAGGGTAAATGGCTAGGATTATCTATATACAGTTCCTCGCCCTTCAAAGTAGTTACTTTATAAACTACTGAAGGCGCTGTAATAATTAAATCTAAGTTATATTCCCTTTCTAAGCGTTCTTGCACGATTTCCATGTGCAGCAAACCTAAGAACCCACAACGGAAACCAAAACCCATAGCGCTAGAAGTTTCCGGTTCGTAATGTAGGGCTGCATCATTAAGTCTGAGCTTTTCTAGGGCTTCCCGCAAGTCTTCAAATTGGTCAGCATCAATGGGGAACATCCCACAAAAGACCATTGGATTGGCTTCTGTATAACCTGGTAAAGGTTCTGCAGCTTTAGCGTTAGACAGAGTAATGGTATCACCCACCCGGGCATCAGCTACAGCTTTAATAGCGGCGGCTAAATAACCTACTTCCCCGGCGTGCAGTTCATTAACTTGCTTTTGAGTGGGAGAAAGCACCCCTAACTCGTCAATTTCATATTCTTTATCAGAAGCCATCAAATAAACGCGATCGCCTTTTTTGAGGCTACCATCCATCACCCGGAAGTAAACAATTACACCCCGGTAGCTGTCATAGTAGCTATCAAAAATTAACGCCCGCAAGCGCTGATCTACAGTATTGGGAGCTGGTGGTACCCGTTCTACAATTGTTTCTAAAATCTCATTAATGCCAATACCTTCTTTAGCCGAGGCTAAAATCGCACCGCTACAATCTAAACCGATAATTTCTTCAATTTCGCTGATGACTCGTTCTGGTTCTGCACCAGGTAAGTCAATTTTATTCAACACCGGAATAATTTCCAGGTTATGTTCCAGAGCTAAATACACATTCGCCAAAGTTTGAGCTTCTACGCCTTGGGAAGCATCAACCACTAACAACGCCCCTTCACAAGCAGCAAGAGAGCGTGACACCTCATAGGAAAAATCCACGTGTCCTGGCGTATCAATCAAATTCAGCACATACTGCTGACCATCTTTAGCAGTGTAATTCATCCGGGCAGCTTGCAGCTTAATGGTAATGCCGCGCTCCCGTTCCAAATCCATATTGTCGAGAAACTGCTCCTTCATCTGCCGATCTTCAACAGTACCAGTGGCTTGGAGTAAGCGATCGGCAAGGGTGGATTTCCCGTGGTCGATGTGAGCAATAATACAAAAATTGCGAATGCGAACTGCGGGAACGTCAGTCATATACTATTTTTGCTGAAAAAGCAACCAAGGTAGAGAGAGCAAATTACTGAATGTATTTTAATGCTTTCTTAGGCAACGACGCTGCATATCGGGCGAGACAACCATCATTAGCCAAAGAAATCTTTGTTTATTGTTATTTGTCATTGGTCATTGGTCATTTGTCAAGAGAGACGCGATGAATCGCGTCTGTACAATAATCAAGATAAATTCTTTCCTCCCATTCCCCATTTCCCATTCCCCATTCCCCATTCCCCATTCCCATTTTCCCTTCGGCCGATGGTATTGATCAACCAGAAGCGTACAATAAAGATGTATAAGTACATAGTGTGAAGAGCGTGGTAATTCCCGGCGTAATTGCCCGTAAATTATTGATTTACTGACACAAAAGCAATAGAGCTACTGTTTGGTATCTTCTATGAAAATTGCCACTTGCGAGGAGAAGCTGTTACTTTGGTACAATTTCGGGGAACTATGTAACTATAATTTTTTTCATTTGTCAGTAAACTGAATCCGAAATTTATAAGAGTACTGCTTTAAAAAGCTTTTGACACAACAATTTCCGAGTATATAAACCTATGAATATGAAAGAAAAAGCTACGGATGCGGACAACAGACAAGCCGATAAGGTAGAAATAGCTGTTCGCCTAGACTCCGAGTTAGTAGAGCAAATTCAGCATCTAACCAATGACCCCAGCAAAGTGATTGAAGTGGCCATTCGGCAATGGTTACGGGGTGATATTCCCAGAGATGATGAATTAACACGTACTCCACTACGCGCTCCTATTCCACCCCGAGGCGAATGGAATGACTAAATTCATAAATAAACTGTAAATAAAAAATCAAAAGAATGTAAAGTTTGCCACTTTGGCTGACAAAATATCCAAAACACTCAACCAAAGGCTCAAAAGCTGTAATAATTTATGCCAAACTTTAAGCAGCTTTAGTAATAATGTTGTCGGCTGCTAATCGTATATCCAACTCGATAATGACTATTACTGCCCATTCGCAATTGCCACACTTATTCTCCCAGAATCGAAACTCTATTAATCATCAGACCGACTATATGCCACCAACTCTAGGAGCTGAGTTGGTATTTACACAAGATGGGTCAGGACGTTACCTGACTTTTTATTGGCAGCATAGTGAAATTCTCGGGTTAAATCCTGAGCAAATAGTTGATGAGTTTAATGAGGAAGCCAACTTTGTCCCAGTGGATAATGTGGCTTATTTGGAACGGTTACACCGAATTTTGACAAATTTGGTGCCCGAAAGATTGCAATGCTGGTTTAGTTACGGGCAAGAATTATTTGAGTTGGAGTTGGTAATCTCTCCGATTATGCCGCAATTGGGTAAAGCGGCTACCACAGTTTTGGTGATGGGACGCTTACTGCAAGCGAAAGTCAATCTTAAGAAAGTAGATGTAATTGCCAAAAAACCTACACAGATAGAGTTGGCTGTTCGCTCACAGCAGCATCAAAAACTGGTAAACCGAATTACTAAAAATATTCGCCGCAACCTTGATATAGACATTATTTGGCAACAAACAGTTGATAGTTTAGGAAAAGTACTGCGGCTAGAGCGTTGTATTATTTGCCCTTACCAGCCTTCTAGCCAAAAAGTACGGGTAATAGCAGAGTATCATCAGCCCCAGTGCAAATCTCTGTTGGGTTCAGATATAAATTTAGCCGCTGAACCTGCTTTTGCTCAGGCTTTGGCTACCTTAGAACCCGTAGTAGTGCAAGCACCAGGGTCTAGTCTATGTCCTAACCAAAAAATTTTAGTGGTAGCGACATCCTATCAAGACCAAGCAAATAGCTTGGTGGCGTTGAATTTACGAGATGAATGCTACCCGCTAACAGATGCAGAAATTGAGCTCGCCAAAGAGGTAGCGGATCAGTTAGGGACTGCGATCGCTCATGCTACTTTGTACAAAGAATTGGAAGTGGCGCGACAAAAAGCCGAAGATGCTTCCCGCCTCAAGAGTGAGTTTCTAGCTAACGTCTCCCACGAAATCCGTACTCCCCTGAATGGGATGATTGGATTTTTAAAGCTGATTTTGGAAGGGATGGCAGATGATCCAGAAGAACAAAACCAGTTTTTACAAGAAGCGCATCAATTATCCATCCACCTGCTTAATATCATCAATGATATTTTGGATATAGCCAAAATTGAAGCAGGCAAAATGGAGCTTGATTGTACTCCTGTACAATTGGCTGAGTTATTTAGTGATGTAGAAAATTTCATGCGTCCCCAAGCCGAGATGAGAAACCTCAGCTTTCAGATGCAATTGCCTAATACTTCTGATGAAATAGTTGTTCAAGGTAACTATCAAAGATTGTTACAAGTAATGCTCAATTTGGTAGGTAATGCCATTAAATTTACTCAAGAAGGTGGTATTACTATCAGTGCTGATATTGTGATTAAAAAGGCTAAATTCCTAGAACAGCAATATCCTGGCATGGTGAAAGTTCGCGTAGCAGATACAGGTATTGGTGTTTCTTTAGACAAGCAAGATAAACTATTTCAATTATTTTCTCAAGTTGATGGTTCCCGTACTCGTCAGTATGGGGGAACTGGTTTAGGACTAGCTATATCCCAAAAGCTGGTAGAAGCGATGGGCGGAGAAGTGAATTTTTACAGCTTAGGTGAAGGCTTGGGTTCGACAGTCACATTCACTGTACCTTTGTATCAGCAACCAGTCATTGTTTCCTGTGGTGATGATTGTCTGGGGAAATAGGGACTGGGGACTGGGAAAAGGGGACTGGGAAAAGGGGACTGGGGACTGGGGACTGGGAAAAGGGGACTGGGAAAAGGGGAAGGGTGAAAGGAGCGACCTGAGCAAATCTCTTCAGCTTAGGAAGTATTTTTGGATTATCAAAATATTGCTCAAGTACTTACCAGAGGTAGTAGCCTGGTTGAATTTGCTGTTTTTTGACTCAGCACTGTTTAGGTGCGATCGCACTTTTGCGTTTACGCAATAATAGAATGAGAAACAAGGGAAATAAAGGGAACTAAGTAGCGCAACTAATCATCAATACCCTATATTCCATCACTCGTCAGCAATAATTCTCATGAGCAGATAGACTTTCTTGTTACCATGTTCATCGCTCACACAGATGCTATTTTAAATTTAGAAGATTCAAGCAGTCAGCGTTGGGTAGTAGAAATTAATAAAAATAACAAAAAATTAATATGAAAATAAAAGTTAACTATTCACCAACAGCAGATGAAGTTAACGAACTTGATCTAGCATTAGCAACTGCAGCAACAGGAGAATGTATGATTGGTCGTTCTCCTGATTCTTATTTGGTATTAAATAGCCCTGATGTGAGTAGGGTACATGGTAAGTTTTTTGCTCATAATGGTAATTACTACTTCTGTGATCTGGGAAGTAGAAATGGCTCAGTTGTTAACGGCAAACTAGCTCAAAAAAATGTGCCAGTACAGTTAAAGGATAAAGATATTATCCGCATTGGTGATTACGTGATGACTGTGGAAGATATTATTCCTAAGCCTCAACAATTGCCAGCAACTGTATTTAAAACTATCGATCCATCACTGTTGGCTGGCTGGCGAGTCAATGACAATATTAGCAATATTAATATTGCTAATCCAGCAAAAGTAAATAGCAAAGTTGCACATAACTTAAGTTCTGAATCGGCTGTAGAATTTAGTAACGATAAAAGCGAATTAGAAACTTCAGAACTAGAATCGGAAATCAATGCACTAGAAAACATCATTGAAAATTCACTAGCAGCAAATGAATTTTCTGCCTCTTTTAGTGATGTAAATACTGATGCTGCTCAATCAGTGAGCGAAGAAATCACCTTTGTGCAACTACAAGGTTTAATGTCTCCATTACCAGAGATAGGAAATGAAATTTCCGCAGAGGTAGATGATGTTGATGTAGCTGCACCATTTCTCGAAGAAATTACCTTTGTGCAGCCACAAGATTTAAATGACTCGGTTCCAGAGACAGCCAGCGAAATTTCTGCAGAGATCAAAGGAGATGCAGAGATTCCGCGAGAATTGACAATTGTACAACCACGCGCTCAAGTTGAGCCACCAGCAGCAACCTTGAATGAAGTTGTCGCGGATATTGATGACGACTTTTTCGATTTGGAAATACCAATTCTGCAAGACTTTACTGATGTACAGCAGCGCGCTCAAGTTGAGCCACCAGCAGCAACCTTGAATGAAGTTGTCGCTGATAATGATGATGATTTTTTCGATTTAGAAATGCCAATTCTGCAAGACTTTACCGATGTACAACCGCGCGATAAATTCCGACAACCAGCAGAAATGGTGAGTGAACTTCCTCCAGAAATTGCAGATTTAGATATAGATTGGGATGCAGAAATTCCGCGAGAGTTAACAATTGTGCAACCGCGTCATCTATCCCATCAACCACAAAATATCATCATTGAAGTTCCACCGCATATCAGTGATGAAGTTATTGAGGAAGATTTTAAAGTCAATATTGATGGTGTAGCAGCTCCAAAATTTGTGGATGGCTTTACCCCAGAGTTTAGCAATGAAGAAGCTATATTCTCAGACGAGATGCTGATTGAGTCCAAAGCTTTATTTTGCCAAGTACCGGAACCTATCAACAATCAAACTGAAGATATTAAAGCTGATGATGCAGGAGTAGTTAATGAAGAGGCTTTTCTGACAGAAGTATCGGAAGCAACTAGCGAATTGAGCGAATCAGATGCTCTATCTGCTCTATTAAATGAAGAACTTGAAGATGATTTTAGCCCAGAATTAACGCTGTTAACATCTGAGTCAATTAATCAACTTTTTGCTGAAATTTATGATTCCTCAGAGGCAGAATCTAGTGAAATTTATGAGGAAGTAACTGTCATTCAAACTCAGCTAGAAATTACTCAGAAAAATATAGTGCTTTTAGCTCATGAAAACAAAAAAGCTGAATTAGCTGAATTTGTGCAACAGCATCAAGAGTTTTTTTCACATCATCATACTATTGCTTGGCAATCGATTAGCGAAGTCTTGCATGAACAAGCAGGTATCACTATTAGTCACCAAATTCCAGCCACCACTTCTAATGGATATCAAGCAATTAATACATTAGTTAACTCTGGTGATATCTCAGCAGTTATTTTCTTGAGAGATTTCCTCATACCGCAGACTAGTCAAGCAAATGAAGAAGCACTATTGAGGAGCTGCAATATTAACAAAGTTTTACTAGCAACTAATATACCAACAGCAGAGGCCCTGGTTTTTTATCTGAAAAGCTTAAAGCAATAATAATATGTAAAATATCCAGTGATTATAGCGTAAGTACTCATTGATTGAGAATTGCTGCTTGATTTACGCTATGGCAGATTTGTCTGTTTTTATGCCTCAAATTTTGGCAAAATCAACAATGTAATTCTGATGGCTAAACTGCTGCGCGGAATTTGAAATTCAAGCAAGTATACAGCGTTAGCGTTTTGTTGATTTTAAACGGTTGGTTTATTGACGCGGTGCTGTACTAGAGTCTACTAATTATTTACTTTAGTACCACAGATTGAGGAACAAGATTTTGAGTTTCCGGTTGAGTAAACCAGAATTTTAGGTTAGAACCTTCCACTACCACTTCACCTTCTGGTGTTTGGATATAAAGTTTACCTTGATGCAGTTTGACAATATTATTAGTTGTGACGGTGGGTGATGATACCAGGGATGCAATAAATGGATTGCTCTCGCAAGCTACATAATCATTTTGCTGTTTATCTTGCGCTACACACATTGATTGATTGTCAGTAACTTTGGCAATTTGTGGAGAGTTATTTTCTTTGACTACTTTACTTGTTTGAATTACAGTTGCAAGTTCTGGTTCTTCTTGGATATACATGAGCCAGAGAACGCGATCGCAGTTATCAACTACAATCTCATCAGTAGGGGTTTTGATAAATATGCTTTCTCTGCTAAATGCTAAATCTACAATTTTCTGCCAATTATTATTATTCAATACTAATAAGTTTAATTGCTCACAATTGTTCACTTTGTGATGACTGTGAGAACGCCACAACTTCCATAAATCTACAGCTTCTGTATAATGCATTTTATAGCATTTGGGTAAGGGATAATATTCATATTGTAATAACCCACTACCACTTTTAATGGTGGGCATAAATCTATTATCAAGCAATATTTGATTGATAAATTCCCAATGATGAGATTCTTGTCTTACCTGAAAAACTCTAGTTTCATCTGCTAAGTTTGTGGTGGCGATAAAGAAGCCATTTTTAGTTAATAATTGAATGGTTTCTCCGATAGATTCGATGCGGAAGTTTTGGCTAAATCCCAGTTTAATTTTACCTTGGATATATTGCTCGATTAAAATTTGGTCATTGATTAAATTCATGGTTTTCATTATCTTTACACCCTTGGCGATGATTAGTGTTTTGATAGAAGTTTTGGTTAGGTACTGGGTTACTCAAAAATCCAAATACTGAGACTCGGTATTTTGAAGGTAGCTCCCAGTGTTCCTAAATACATCTTCAATAGCCAAGCTATAAATCCGGATACGAAAATGAGAACAAAACAAACAAGTTATACAGTAATTACACGTATAAAATAGTTAAAGCTTTGATATTGAAATCAAAAGTTTTTATCTGAATTGGATTTGCTCATCTCAAATTCACAATTAACAAATTTTACTAGTAGAATATGCTTAGTATACGTATATGCCAAATGTGTGAATAAGATGCGTTGTATACTAGTATTAATTGTGTTAAGAAAAATTAAGATTTAATTTTTTTAGATCTTTAATGAAAAAAATTAGAAACTGTGATTTTCTTCCCTCTGAGGTTCCAATACTTGTCGGTTAAAAAAAGAGGGAAAAGGGAAAGAAAAAACCTTTAACCTTTTCCCCTTAAGCAATTTTGGGTTCCCTGATTAATTGCTACAGGTTGCTGTAAAACTGGTTGTTAGCATTTTTGACTTTAGATACCCAACCTTCGTAAGACTGCAAAATTTTTCTGTAGGGAACTGTGGTGTCAGATACGACTTCAAATAAGGATGGTAAGAAGCGTTGGGGAAATAGTTGGTGCAGAATTTGTGACAGACGTTGTCTGAGGATAAATTCCAAAAATAGTCCCTTAGTAGCAGGGAAGGCGTTTTCGCTTAGTTCTGCTAATGCATGAGCATCTGGTTGGCGGCGAATACTGAAATTTTCGATTGCTGCTGCTAAATTGTCGGTATATTCGTCTAAAAGATTATCGAACACAACAACATCTTCCAGCGCCGAACTACAACCTTGACCAAGAGCGGGGCTAACAGCATGAGCTGCGTCTCCCATTAATACCACACTGTCATCATAGTGATAACGGTTACAGCGAATTGTGATTACTTGGGAAATGGGGCGATTGAGGAAAGCTTCTGCTTCTGATTGTGGTATCAACTGAGCAAATTCGGGGAAATTCTGGCGGAAGAATTGCTGTACTTCTTCTGTGGTAGTCAGACTTGTTATTTGATTTTTCTGTTGGGGAAAATAGATAACACCACTAATGCTGCCGTCAGGTTGATTGAGTAGTATGATGTTGCTGCCATCATCAATTCTCCATGTGTGAATTTTACCGGGTTGCAGGTTAATTGTGGGATTGGTGATATAGATGGATTTGTACTCGTTGCGGTAGGATTGCTTTTGGCATTCAAACAATTCTGTTGTACAAAGATGATCTCTAACTGCAGAATTTGCCCCATCAGCACCAACTAATAAGTCATAATCAGCAGTAAATTTTTCGGCGGTATCTCTTTCAAAAGTGACTTGTTTGGCGGCCAAATCTACCTGGGTACATTGGCTGTTGAAATGAATATTTAATCGGCTGTTATCATATTTTTCTACTAATTGATTTAATAACGCGATCGCTAAATTTGTGCGATCAAGAGTAAATAGAGGTTTCTTTCTGGTGATTGTTTGTGTCTTGCCATTGGGTTGATGTAGGATAGACCCCGTAGTGGGTAAACTCATGGCTTTGACTGTTTCCACAAGTCCGGGAATTTTCTGCAACGCGGCTATTCCCCGATTTCCTAAAGCGATGGGAAAAGTTCGGGATTTGGCAAATGGCACAGTTCGCGGATCGCTGCGGCGTTCGTAAATTTCGATTTTGTATTGTTCGCCACGACGCAGTAAATAATGTGCTAGGAGAAGTCCGCTAGGGCCAGCACCCACGATCGCTAATTTCTTAACCATAGATTAAATCAAAAAACTCTCAAAAGTTTATAGGACAATACAGGTCAAATAAGATCATTAATGATTGATTTGTTAGTTGTGGAAACAGCTAGCTCAATTGGGGGATTCTCCCCCAAACCCCCGATTGGGTGAAGTTTGTGGGGAAGGTTTCCTTCCACAAAACTTCGGACGGTTGCGTCCCCCAAACCCCCTCCAAAATGATTGTTCGGTTTTTTGTTGAGTAACTAGTACCGCAAGGCGGAATTCAAAATTCAAAATTCAAAATTCAAAATTAAGACAGAGTAAGCGGTTGGTTGATTTTGTAGACGCAAAGCGGCTTCCCGTAGGGTATGGTCTATTTATTTACGCCTTGCGGTACTAGGTTTTTAGTTTTGTGATCAATTAATTTTCTTAACTGAACTGTATTGGTTTATAGGAATTATTTTCCCACCATCACATAATATTTAGCGGGTCAACATCTATAGTCAAACTTACAGAAGCAGGGCAAAGCGATCGCACTTGTTCCCAGTCTGGTAAATTTGGTAAATCATCTGGCGCAAATTTAATCAGGATTTGCCAGCGATAACGATTAGCTACTCGTAAAATGCTGGCTGGTGCTGGCCCTAAAATTTCAAATCCGTCTTCTGTTCCTAATGCTGTGGCGATGATCTGAGCCGTATTTTGCACTTGAATGGGATCTAAACTGCTCAAGCGTAATAAAATTAACCTGCCGTAGGGAGGGTAATTTAGTGCTTGTCTTTGTTCCAGTTCGGCAGCCGAAAAAGAGTGATAATCGTGATGTTTAACGGACTCAATTACTTCATGTTCTGTGTTGTAAGTTTGGATAATTACTCTACCAGGATCGTCACCCCTCCCTGCACGTCCGGCGACTTGGGTTAAGGTTTGAAATGCTCGTTCGCTGGCACGATAATCTGAGAGATGTAATAATCCATCAGCCGCGACAACACCCACCAATGTCACCTGTGGTAAATCCAAACCTTTGGTAAGCATTTGTGTCCCAACTAATAGATGTGCTTCACCATTCGCAAACTGAGTGAGGAGGGTACGATGTGCGCCTTTGTTGCGGGTGGTGTCGCTATCAAAGCGAATATATTTCAGTTGGGGAAACTGGCGTGATAATTCTTGCGCCACGCGCTGAGTACCACTACCAAAAAATTTTAGGTAAGGGGAAGCGCAATCGGGGCAGAATTGGGGATGCGATCGCGCATAATTGCAATAATGACAGCGCAAAAGTTGCGGCGCGCCGTCTTCGGTGTGGTGATAGGCTAGGGATACGTCACAGTGGGGACATTCCAACACATAGCCACAACTGCGACAAGAGACAAAAGTACTGTGTCCCCGGCGATGGATAAATAATATTCCCTGTTGTTGTTTTTCTTGCAGTTCGTTTAAAGCTGCTTGTAGGGATCTACTAAATATAGAACGATTTCCCGCCTGTAATTCTTGCCGCATATCTACTATTTCTATGGGCGGTAAGGGGCGAGAGTTGATGCGTTCCGGGAGGCTTAAGTAGTGAGTGCTGAATTCATTGTTTGTGAAATTTACCCAGCTTTCTAGGGAAGGTGTTGCAGAACCTAAGACTAAGGGACAATTTTCGATTTCGGCGCGCCATTGAGCAACGGTGCGCGCATGGTAGGTGGGGATGGGAGTATCTTGTTTAAAGCTGCTGTCGTGTTCTTCATCTAGGATGATTAAACCCAAGTTGGGTAGGGGCGCAAAAATGGCGCTGCGTGTACCAATTACTACTTGTGGTTCGCCTGTGAGCATTTGCCGCCACGTATCGTAGCGTTCTCCATCCGAGAGGGCGCTGTGATAGACGCTAACTTTGTTACCAAAGCGGGCACGGAAGCGATCCGTTAGCTGGGGTGTGAGTCCAATTTCCGGGACTAAAACTAACGCTGATTTACCTTGTTGTAATAAAGGTGCGATCGCTTGCAGGTAAACTTCGGTTTTACCAGAACCTGTAACCCCATGCAACAACACTTGAGCATATCCATCGATTGCTTGAATTCTATCTAAAGCATGAGATTGATCTGCTGTTAAAGATTTAGCGCGATCGCCTGTGATTTCTGGGCCTGTTTCTGCGCGTAAAACTTCTCTTTCTTCTATAGTGATGTAGCCTTTATTTGCTAACGTCTTTAAGATAGAAGTAGTAGTATGACAAATTTGCAATAATTCACTTTGCCATAATTCACCGCCACGTTTTCGTAGTACTTCTACAATTTCTCGTTGGCGCGCGGTTAAATCTATATCTATGGTGGCAATAAGTGTAACAGCTTTCTGTAATTTTGGTCGCGTTAATCTAGGAGGTTCTAAATAACTTTCTACTAAACCAAATCGCCTTAACTCCCGCACGCCTCGATAAGCAGATTTCACTTTTTGTTGCAGATAAGCAAAGCTATAGTCTCCTGCTGGTTGAGCTTGTAAAAGTTGTAAAATTTGCTGGGCAGATGAACTGAGGAAGGTAGTATTGGGAGAAATATTAGGAGTTATTACATCATGACTCTGATCCGTTATTTTTTCACTCTGCTTGACTAAAGAAGTTAAGCGAATCCGACGCTGCGATCGCCCTAATAAACCTGGTGGTAAAGCTACCCTAATCGCTTGAATTAGAGGTGTATAATAATACGTTGCGACTCGATTTAATAATTCCCAATAACCACTAGGAAAAAAACCTGCACTCACAACATCTTCAACATCGCGGATTTTCTCTAGTGGTATATCAGTATTTGGTTGTGATAATAAACGGATGGCAATCCCTCCCATTTGTTGTGTGCCGAAGGGTACAGTTAAAATATCACCTGGTTTGATTTCTAACTGTTCGGGTAAACGATATGTAAATAACCCTAAGTTTCCTGGACAGTCTACCAGGACTTCAACCCAGCGATTTACATTTGTTTTTGACTGATAGGATAATCCCGGCTCATTAACTACCAAATGGGATAAATTTACGCCATCAATATACATATGTTGTGTGTTAATAGATAGATTTTTCTATGCCTTTAATCTAGTTTGGCAAAAGTTAACTTCTACCAAAAAAATTAACTTTTTGATTTTGTAGGCATAAACTGTAAATCGCAATACTTTTATCCCGCATAAGACTTGGTAAGTTTCCTCTTATGTAATTCACTTGCCTATTTCACCTCAACTATAGATGCCATAAATATTTGCTACTGCCTACAGCCAAAATAAGCGTTTCATCTGCAATTTTCTAAACAGTAGTTATATCTACTAAAGAGGGTATCGAATTTTCACCCTATTGATAGATATTAGCTCGTTTATATATATGAGATGCTTTTATACAAATCAAACACAAAATTTCTGCATTAAAAATTGCTAATTTTGTATCGCCCACAAAATTTGTCAACAAGTTAAAACTCAGCCGTAAAATTTACATTTTGGCAATGACTCCCAACCTTATAAAAATAACTGTAAAATTACATAAAAATTTAAGAATTGGGAATGCCAAGCTGCAAAATTTATATGAGTTCAGGTTGAGAAAGTTTGAGGGCATTTGACATATTTGGTGATCGAGAAAAGAATGAGGAATATATGGTTGGGGGAGCTGAGGAGAAAGTTGGTGGGTGCATAGGCCAGTATTTGTGATGATATCTATCTAGCAGGAACTAAAGAATGACAGCTAGACAATGATTCTAACTTCTAATGAGAAATTAGCATAAACTTGCGTTTTGCTACCGGACGTGTGCATTTGTCCCTTAGGGAAACTACCAAGCCTCAAGCAAGCAGCTGTCACTGAAATATGTACCAAACAAAGCAACAATCCCTAAAGGAAAGTTATGAATATTGCTCAATTGGGAACAATGGAACTACTGGAGAATGCTGCTGAAAATGAAGAACAATCATTTGAAATTTTAGAAGCAGTGGCAGAAGAAGATTCCCCAATTCCAGAACCACTGGAATCAGAGGAACGCGATGGCGATGAGATGGCGGCAGCCCGCCCTTCGGGATACAATAAAACCGAGCATGATGATGCTGTGGGCGCATTTTTTAAGGAAATGGCGCGCTATCCCTTGCTAAAAGCCGAAGAAGAGGTGGAATTAGCAAATAGGGTCAGATTTTTAGAAGAATTTCGCCAAAAACAAGAAGAATTATACTCCAATTTAGGACAACAACCGACCAAAGCACAAATAGCTGCCGAGTTCGATATGACAGAAAAGCAGCTAGAAAGTCGCTTATATCAAGGTAGAGTAGCGAAACGCAAAATGATTCGCTCAAACCTGCGGTTAGTCGTCTCCATTGCTAAACGATATCTTAATCGCGGAGTGCCTTTTCTAGATTTAATCCAAGAAGGCGCAATGGGTTTAAACCGCGCTACAGAAAAATTTGATCCAGATAAAGGATATAAATTTTCCACATACGCCTACTGGTGGATTAGACAAGCGATTACTAGAGCGATCGCTAATGATGCACGCACAATCCGCTTACCAATCCATATAGTTGAAAAACTTAATAAACTCAAAAAAGCACAACGCGAACTCAAACAAAAATTATCGCGCAATCCTTCCGAAGCAGAAATGGCAGAAGCTTTGGAAATGAATGTGCAGCAACTACGCCAATTACAACAGCTGCGGCGACAAGCACTTTCCCTCAACCACCGTGTAGGTAAAGAAGAAGACACGGAATTGATGGACTTGCTAGAAGATGAAGATAACCAATCTCCAGAAGCAAAAATGAACGAAAACATGATGCGTCAGGAGATTTGGGAAGTTTTGGGTGATGTTTTAACCCCCAGAGAAAAGGACGTAATTTCTCTGCGTTACGGCTTAACAACCAGCGAACCCTGCACTTTAGAAGAAGTTGGCAATATGTTCAACCTCTCCCGCGAACGAGTGCGCCAAATTCAAAGTAAAGCGATGCGAAAATTACGCCGTCCACATATAGCCAAGCGGTTGAAAGGCTGGTTAATCTAGGGGTTAAAGGTCAAGGGTCAAGGGTCAAGGGTTAAAGGTCAAGGGTTAAGGGTCAAGGGTCATTTGTACCATTACCCATTACCCATTACCCATTACCCATTCCCCAATCCCCATTACCCCTTATCCCCAGAGGGGGCCCCGAGTTCCCCAATCCCCAGCCCCCCATTAGCTATAGACTATGGACTATCTCTATAGACTATGGACTAATGACCTTGGGTAACAATTTAACTTTGCGTTTTGCCGAACCTGCTGATTGCGATGTTTTATTTGGCTTAATTCAGCAGCTAGCTGATTATGAAAAACTTTCTCATGCTGTAACTGGCAATGCGATCGCATTGCAAGAGCATTTATTTGGCTCTCCCAAATTTGTGGAGGCAATTTTAGCAGAATATGCAGGGCAAGCTGTAGGTTTTGCCCTATTTTTTTACAATTATTCAACATTCTTGACTAAACCAGGTATCTATTTAGAAGACTTGTTTGTTGTCCCTGAATATCGCCGTCAAGGAATAGGTAAAGCGCTGTTATCTAAATTAGCCCAAATAGCTATTGAACAAAATTGTGGCAGGTTAGAATGGAGCGTTTTGGATTGGAATGAACCTGCACAAAAATTTTATCGCAGTATGGGGGCTGATATTTTAGAAGATTGGCGAATTTGTCGCGTTACTGAACAATCAATGGCACAATTAGCGGCAAGATACAATATCTCATAAAGGTAAAATAATGGAGAAAAAATTAACAATTCTTCACTATTTTGACAATAATTTGTATCAGCAGTTAATTAACAAAAAAAACTGGAAACGTAAGCCAGCTAAGGCTTATAGCGAAGTATGACAGCCTGTCTATTGACGGAAGATCTTTGCTCATCTGAAAATATGAAGGAAATAGCGCCGAATACGCTTTGGTTGTAGAGGAAACACGAAATGAAGAAGTTTTTTTCAATAGTACTGTTAGGCATAGCAATCTTCACTTTTGCCTTCAGTAAGCCAGCTTTAGCAGCAGATAGTGCTAGTGGAGCCAAGGTATTTAGTGCTAATTGTGCTTCTTGTCATGCAGGTGGAAAAAATTTGGTTCAAGCCAATAAAAACTTGCAGAAAGATGCTTTAGAAAAATACGGTATGTACTCCGCTGATGCCATTATCGCCCAAGTGACAAATGGTAAAAATGCTATGCCTGCTTTCAAAGGACGTTTAAAGCCTAACCAAATTGAAGACGTAGCTGCTTACGTACTTGAAAGTGCAGATAAAGGCTGGAAATAAAGTTAAGTATTAACTCAACTCTAGAGGTAGACTGACAGCTAAAGTTGGAAGTGTAAAGTCTGATGTATGGAATTATTACACCTATAGGGGAATAGGATGATCATCACGGAAAAACTTGATTTTTTCGCCTAATATTCTATTCAGCTTGTAATAATTTTCACTTCATCTTGCATCTTTTAGTTGACTAAATTCGTTCATTAGCGGGGCTTTTTGTCCCGCTTAATTGTAGCAATACCAAAATTATTCAAATAATTAGTAATTTATACAGCAGAGAATAAAAGATTGAGGTACAGATTATTTCAGGAGGGCAAAAAAAATGTGCAAGACCCTTGTACTTCATTGACCTGGAAAATGCTGTAATTCGTAATTAATATATAGCAATCCTATTTCAATTGTAAAAAATATCGGTTTTGGCTGTTGACTGTTGACTGTCAACGCTTAACAGTTAACAACCCTTCAGATCAGATTTCACAAATCATTTAGGATTGCTATAAGGACTGATATTTGATTGTTGAAATCAGCATGACGCAGCTTTATCAAAGGTTGTGGTGTGTTACTGCTTACGCCTAAAACACGCTACAAAAAGGGTAATAGGGTTTGGTTAAGAATTTTTCGTCATGATTTTGGGGTTGTGGAGACGCGATGAATCGCGTCTCTACAAGATTTAAACGTCAATCGATTAATTACGAATTACGAATTAGTAATTATTTACTCAAATGTATTGCTTATGATTTATTTTTGGCGATTACTTTTCAGTACGATCGCAGTTTTGGCTTTCACTTTTTTGACTCATACGGCTAACGCTTCAGCTCTAAATCATACTCCAACTACTGCGCGGGAATTTTTGCAGATGGGTGTAGATAAAATTAGCCACAGTCATTACGAAGAAGCGATCGCGGATTTCAATCAAGCAATTCAACTGCAAAACAATTTGGGGGAAGCTTATAGCGATCGCTGTCTTGCTTATCTTCAGATCCAAGAATACCAGCAAGCGATCGCAGATTGTACCCAAGCCATAAATCTTTCACCAGAAAATCCTGAGGCTTATATTAATCGCGGGTTAGCAAACTACAGACAACAAAATTATCCCGCTGCGATTGCCGATTATCAAAGAGCGATCGCACTTAAACCGGCTGATTTTCGAGCTTACTATAATATTGCTCTCGCCTATGCAGCCACAGATAAGTATTTAGAAGCGATAGTTGATTATAATTTAGCCCTCAGCCAAATTCCCCCCTCCGCAAATTTACTCCTTGCAGATATATACAATGACAGAGGTTTGGCGCGGTTACAATTGCTTGATTATGAAGGCGCTATGGGCGATTTTAGTAAAGCAATTCAACTCGATGGTAACGATTACAGAGCCTACTTTAACCGAGGTTGTGCTTGCGGTAAAAAAGGAGATAACTTTGGCGCATTGCGTGATTTTTCCAAAGTCATCCGCCTTAATCCTAGTAATGGTATGGCTTATGTTAACCGTGGAGTAGCCCGCTATCAACTGGGATATTATCAAGGAGCGATCGCTGATTTACAAAAAGCATCAGAGTTCTTTGGTTACACAGGCGAAAAGCCAGCCTATGAAAAGGCTGTAAAAATACTCCAGACAATGCAAAAGCAAATACCCGCCGCCTCGGAGTTTGTTTAATGAGGGGATGGGGGAGATGAGGGGGATGAGGGAGATGAGGGGGATGAGGGAGATGAGGGGGATGAGGGAGATGAGGGAGATGAGGGGGACAAATGACAAATGACAAACACCCATTACCCATTACCCATTACCCATTACCCATTACCCATTCCCCATTACCCATTCCCCAGTCCCCAGTCCCCAATCCCCAGTCCCCAATCCCTAAACCACAGCCGCCAACTCAGCTTTAACTGAACTGTAAGCCCAGTCTAGCCAAGGAAGCAGTGCTTCAATATCTGCGGTTTCTACTGTTGCACCTCCCCAAATTCGCAATCCTGGAGGTGCTGCACGGTAAGCGCCGATATCATAAGCGACTTTCTCCTTTTCTAGGAGTTTGGCTAATTGAGTAGCACATTTTGCTTGTGCTTCTGGACTTTGGCTAGTGAACCAAGAATCAGTTATTTTCAAGCAAATGGAAGTACAAGAGCGAATTTCTGGGGTTTCTGCCAAAAAGCCTGCCCAATCGCTTTTCTCAACCCATTTGGCGATCGCGCTTAAGTTAGCTTGACTACGTTTAATTAAACCAGGTAGTCCGCCAATACTTTCTGCCCAAATTAAACCATCTAGAGCATCTTCTACACACAACATTGATGGGGTGTTGATGGTATCTCCTTGGAAAATACCTTCAATCAGCTTCCCTTTTTGGGACATCCGGAAGAGTTTAGGTAAAGGCCAAGCTGGGTTATAAGTTTCCAGGCGTTCTACAGCGCGGGGTGAAAGTACAATCACACCATGCTGTGCTTCACCACCTAATACTTTTTGCCAGGAATAAGTTACTACATCCAATTTATTCCAGGGTATATCCATCGCAAATACGGCAGATGTTGCATCACAAATAGTCAAACCTTCGCGGTTATCTGGAATCCAATCACCATTTGGCACTCTTACACCAGAGGTTGTGCCATTCCACAAAAACACGACATCATGGCTAAAATCAACAGAGCTTAAATCTGGCAAACTACCATAAGGTGCTTTAATCAAGCGGGTATCAGGTAACTGTAATTCATCGGTGACATCTTTTACCCATTCCTGACCAAAGCTTTCCCACGCCAGGATATCAAGAGGTTTGTGTCCTAAAAGTGACCACAAAGCCATCTCTACTGCACCTGTATCAGAAGCGGGAACGATACCCAAGCGGTAATCAGCCGGAACACCGAGGATTTGCTTAGAACGTTCAATGACTGCAGCTAATTTCGCTTTACCATCTTTAGAACGGTGAGAACGACCTACACAGGCGTTTTCTAGTTGCGAAACAGACCAACCGGGACGCTTAGAACAGGGGCCAGAGGAGAAGAAAGGATTGCTAGGCTTGGTTGTAGGAGGAGAAACAGCTTGGGACATAAGTGCACTCAAAGACAATTACTTATTGAGGGACATCGCAATACTACACGGTTAAGGGGAAAAGGTTAAAGGTTAAGGGTTAAAGGTTTTTTCTTTCCCATTCCCCATTCCCCACGGTTAAGGGGAAAAGGTTAAAGGTTAAGGGTTAAAGGTTTTCCCATTCCCCATTCCCCATTCCCCATTCCCCATTCCCCCTTCCCCATTCCCCCTTCCCCATTACCCATTACCCATTACCCATTACCCATTCCCCATTCCCCATTCCCCATTCCCCCTTCCCCATTCCCCATTCCCCCTTCCCCATTCCCCCTTCCCCATTCCCCATTCCCCATTCCCCTTTTCCCAGTCCCCATTACCCCTTATCCCCAGAGGGGGCCCCGAGTTCCCCAATCCCCAATCCCTAAACCTGTTGAAACCTACGAAAAATAGGTAACTGAATAGTAAAAGTCGCACCCTGACCTTCACCGGGACTAGTAGCGCTGATTGTGCCTCCATGTAGTTCTACAATGTGGCGAGAGATTGCCAGTCCTAATCCCAAACCAACTGTGTTGTGACTGTTGGATTCTTGGCAATAACGCTCAAAGATATGAGGCAAAAATTCAGCACTAATACCGCGTCCAGTATCGCTGACAGTAATTTGAATTTCTGTTTTGGTTTGCTCAACCTTGATTTCTATTTGCCCGGCGTTGGGAGTAAATTTAATGGCGTTAGACAGCAAATTTCCCAACACTTGTTGGAATCTTTGAGGATCGCCACATATCTCAGTAATATATTGGGGTAGTACAGAATTGAGGCTGATATTTTTTGCTACAGCTGAGGGATGAGCAGTGGTGATAGCTGACTCTATAATGCTAATTAAATCAACTGTACCAATTTGAAGTTCCAGCGTCCCACGGATAACGCGGGAGATATCTAGCAAATCTTCAATTAATCTAGCTTGAGATGTCGCACCTCTTTCGATCGCATCTAAGGCGCGGCTAGTTGTAACTGCATCCAGATTGCCGCTTTGTAAAAGTTTTGTCCAGCCGAGAATGCTATTCACAGGAGAGCGCAAATCATGGGAAATGATAGCAATAAATTCATCTTTGGCTTGGCTAGCGGCTTCTGCTTCCATCCGCGCTGCTTGTTCTAGCTCTAGTAAGCGAGTTCGTTCTGCTTCAATCTGTTTTCGGTCTTCAATATCTGTACAAGTGCCAAACCATTTAATTACTTGTCCCTGCTCATTTTTCAGGGGAATTGCTCGCACTAAATGCCAGCGATAGCTACTATCAATCCCTCTGCGATAGCGATATTCTGCCTGATATAGTGAGCCTGTTTGTAAAGCACTCGTCCAAATGGCGTAAGCACGTTGTAAATCGTCAGGATGTAATGCTGCTTGCCAACCCAGCTGTTGTGTTTGTTCTGTGGTTAACCCTGTATATGCAAACCATTGCTGATTATTGTATTCTTGTTGACCGTCAGCATCAGTAGTCCAAACCATTTGGGGAATAGCATCGGCTAGCTGGCGGAAATGAGCTTCATTGTCTTTGAGGGTTTGTTCGAGGTGTTTGCGGTTACTAATATCTTCAATCATCGCTAGCCCACACAAGACTGTGCCATTCGGTTGCCAAAGTAAGGTAACTGTGAGTGCAGTCCAAATAATTTCCCCATTTTGCTGAAAATAGCGTTTCTCTAGGCTGTAGCTAGAAATTTTTCGCTGGAAGAGTTGCTCTGTTAAATTTACATCTTTGGTAATATCGTCTGGATGGGTAATGTCTAGAAAATTTAACTTTTGTAGTTCTTCTTGGGAATAGCCCAGCATTTGACATAGGGCTTGGTTAACTTCTACAAAACGATAGTTTAAATCGACAGTTGCCATACCAATTGGCGCTTCTTGGAAAACCCGGCGGAATCTCAGCTCACTTGCTTGTAATTTTGCAGCCAGCATTCGATATTGCTGTTCGGCTAACTCAGCTTGCTGTCGTGCTGCTTGTTCCTCTAGCAGTAATTTATGATGATGAATTTCTGCTTGTTTGCGTTCTGTAATATCTCGCCAAGAGGCGACAAAGCCATCTTGCCACTTGCTAATGTGAATATCAAAGGCTTTGGTTAACTCCTGCTGTCCATCAACATCGGTGTAAATTAAGGATTCCTTACGTAGCGGATTGCCTGTTTGTACTACTTGGCAATAATCTTCAAATAGTCCAGATGGGCGATTGGCTGGTAAAGTTTCACACAACTTCTGCCCAATTTGCTCTACTGCAGTCATCTGAATAGCTTCACAAGCTGCTGCATTAACATACTCAATGCGAAAATCCACAATTTTCCCAGATGCATCGCGAATGGCAGAGTAAATGCCAAAGCAATCGAGCATATTTTCGGTAGAAGTGCAGAATTGCTCTTGGCTGTAGTGGAGTTGCTGGCGGAGTTGGGTGTTCTCGATGACACACCGCATTGCTAATTGCAGACTGTCTGATGTTGTCTTTTCTTTGACTAAATAGTCTTGGGCACCATTTTTCAATGCCTGCACTGCTACTGTTTCATTGCCATGCCCTGTCACCATAATTACAGGTGGGGGATTGGTGAGAGACTGCTTTAATTCTGCTAAAAATTCCAATCCATCCAGGTCTGGTAACAAAAAGTCAAGTAAGATGGCATCTGGCTGAATCTTTTGGCATAAAGCTAGTGCTGGCTCACCTAACTCTTCTTCTAGGATGGTATAGCTGTGTAGGCGATCGCTCGCTAAATAGCGACGATATATTTCCCGGTCTTCAGGGCAGTCATCAACAATCAAAACAGTATGCTGGAGCATAGTTACGCCTTACTTAACCCATCTCAGGAAGTACAACAATATCCAACCAATATTTGATGAATGTCTGAACCGTCTCGGTGAGACGATCTATCTCTAGGGGCTTAACAATATAACTACTAATAGAGTAAGAGTAACAAATTTCTATATCTTTAGGATTAGAAGAGGTTGTCATTATGACAACAGGAATTTTCTTTAACACTTCATCCTGTTTAATTTCTTGCAAGACTTCCCGCCCATCAGTTCCTGGTAAATTCAAATCCAGCAAAATCACTGCAGGGCGAGGGGCGATATCCGGGTTGCAATAAGATCCGGTTTGATAGAGAAAATCTAAGGCTTGATCGCCCGTGATACAGCGATATATGGGATTGACTACACCTTCTCGCTGCAACAATCGCTGAAAAGTGCTAAAGTCTTCATCGCTGTCTTCAACTACTAGCAACGGTTGAGTAGCGTTTCCTACCATTTGCTTATTTGACCTCCTGCAATGTGAAATAGAACGTACTTCCTTCCCCATAAGTGGATTCAACCCAAATCTTACCACCATGCCTTTCGACAACTTTTTTCGCGATGGTTAGCCCTGCACCCGTACCACCGCCATATTGCGTAGGGCCATGTAGCCGTTTAAAGATGCGGAAAATTGATTCAAAGTGGCGATCGCGAATGCCAATGCCGTTGTCGCGCACGTAGAGGGTAATTGGCTCTAGATAGCCGATTTCTACCCAAATTTCTGGCTTGTCGTTATATTTAATACCGTTAGCAATGAGATTGGTAAAGATAGCGCTAACCTGGACGCGATCGCACATAATTGTTGGCAAAGGACGCGGAATCCGAATTGTTGCCCCTGTTTCTTGAATTCTGGCACTCAGCACATCTATAACTCGCTGCACTAAATCGTTTAAGTCTGTAGGCTGAATACCTAGTTCTACTCGCCCTAAGCGAGAGAAGTGCAACAGCGAATCGATTAAATTTTCCATGCGCTGTGTGAGTCTAATCAGCGTCCTCAGCCTTCCTATGCCTTCGTCATCTAATCTATTGCCGTAGTCTTCGATCAGAAAACTGGAGTAATGATGAATACCACGCAGTGGTTCCTTCAAATCATGGGAGGCAATATAAGCAAAGGCATCTAATTCATCGTTGCTGCGCTGCAGTTCTACATTCATCTTTGCCAGTTCATCGGCTTTCCGCAACACCACACCCACAATCGCACTCCGAAAATTCCATACAGCTTCTATTTCATAGCTTTCCCAGGGTAGAGATTGTCGCTGCACTATTTCTTTCCACAAATCAAAGGATTTGCGGGGTGACAGCCGTAAACTGCCATCATCTGCTAGTTCTACAGGCTTATGAGGATTTCCTGCCCAATCTACAGTTTGCAATGCCTCTGGGCGGAACCAAAGTAAATAACTTTTTTGGCTTTTAGAAATTGACAGCGCCATTAACCCACTAGCAACATCTTTCCACTCGCTAGCCTCTGGCAGCAACTCAGACAGGCAATTTGTATGAAAAACCTCTTCTTGGGTATGCTGACTCAGCCAGTTAATTAATTGCTCAATTTCTCGATGCTGTGGCGTTCTCCCCAAGGTTTGGTACTCGCCGTTAATACAAACAGCCGCGCCTGTAGCATTTACTAAATCTAGTAAATTGGGTTCTTGGCCGATCAACCCGTCAACAAAATTGTTCGCCGCCGCCATGTATTCCACTAGCTTGGACTGTACAGCTTTTAACTGCATCTTATATTCAGTGTTCTCGCTGTCTTCTTTTGCGGCTAGTTCTAGAGAAGTCATTTGCCCCAGAAATTCGCAAGCGCTACGGATTTCATAGGGTACATACTTGGGCGATTCGTGGTGACAAGCAATCAATCCCCAGAGTTTTTGATTTTTGAGGAGTGAAATTGACATTGATGCTTTCACTCCCATATTGTGCAAATATTCAATGTGTAACGGCGAAACGCTGCGGAGTACCGAGTGACTTAAATCTGTGGGTTGGTTAGTTACGGGGTTGTGGTGGGGGAGCAAAGCTACTGGTTGATAGTCCACATCCGGAATTAGCCGTAACCAGTTGTCTCTGTAGAGTTGTCTTGCTTGTTTGGGAATGTCGGAAGCCGGATAGCGCAAACTCAGGTAAGGGCTAAGATGTGCTGATTTGTCCTCGGCAATGACTGTACCATGCCAATTTTCATCAAAGCGGTAGATCATGACGCGATCAAAACCGTTCATTTGGCGCACGTGTTTGACGATGATCTGGCATAATTCATCTAAAGTACTGGCATTTTGAACTTTAGATAATGCGGCTTTCACTAAATGGTAAAAATTGAAGAATGTATAGTTCTTTTGATGTAGTACAGGTTCTAATTCCAGTATCAGCAGACGATCTGAGCGATGAATAATCCCATCAAAAGCCCGCGCATTTTCCCCCACAGCAATTGTCAGTTCGATGGGGTTAACGAGTGTTAAATCTTCTTGAGCTAAACAATTGCGGAAAAAATCTATTTGCTGTGCATCTAGCAAGCGGCTGAGGGGTTGATTGATGAACTCAGTCGCAGCAACACCTAATATTTCATCGGTATTTCGGCTCACCTGCACAATAGTGAGTTCCGGTTCCGTCAACGCCAATAGCATCCCATGCGGCTGAATTGAGCCAGGGATGTGAATTGGTTCGCGATCGCAATTCGTCAAGTCCACCTCAAAAGGTGCGATCGCAGCATTTTCTGGAGAATTTTCAGGACTTAAGCTCACAATAAAATTGTTATAAATTAACTGCAACAATTAAAACCTTAATATTTTTAAAAATTTTATTTTCTCTTCAACATCTACCTTCAGATATAAATTAAATTAATAAGTCAAAAAAGACATAAAATATAGTACCTTTCTCTCATTAAAATAACATTTTGTCTGAAAATATTGGAGCATAAAACCAAAATATTAAATTCTCAATATCTCAAATAAATAGAACATAAAAGTTTTTACATAGAACTCATATTTGATTTTTGAATTTCACGTAGGATGCGTTAGCGATAGCGTAACGCATCCGTATCAAAGCTTATCTTCGATATTTTTCAAAATTAAATATAAGTCCTATATAAATATTGATATAGCACTTTTGAAATAAGTGAGATACATCATGAGTAATGAGTAGGAAATTTACTTATTACTCACTACTTATTACTCATTACTTTTTTCAATTAGTTGCTGTACCTCATAAACATCGCATCTGCTGTAATTACTTGAATAACTAACTATGACAGCTTGTCTTTTGACATTTCTTTGCTATCACCCAAAAAATATATTTAGTGAGTATTTTTACGGGTGTGAGAGAATAACGTGAATAAATGTCTTTTGTTGCTGCCAGTTATTGTGCAAACTGTACTGTTAGATGCTGCTGGCTTTGCATCTGAGGCTGAAATCAAGCAGGAAAATGCTGAGAAATTGCCTGCAGTAATTACCCAAATTATCGATATTAGTGAAATTGAGTTACCCTCTACAAATGCTGAATTATTAACGCAAGCACCAGCAACCGGCGCAGAAAATTCAGAACCTCAACCAGCAGATAATCCCACAACAAACACCAATTCTAACGATGAAGCAGATATCAACATAGAAGTAATTGGAGCAGAAGATACTCTACCTCAATCAACTCCAACTTATGTAATTGAGCAAGCAGAAATTAAAAAGCAAGGTGCTAATAGCCTGGCTGATGTTTTAAAAAGAATGCCAGGATTTGCTATCAATGACGCTGGTCATGGTGCAGATATTCACACAGGTACATATTACCGTGGCGCTTCTATTAATCAATCTGTATTTTTGATTAACGGCAGAGCAATTAACACCAATATCAATACATATCATGGTGGTACTGATTTAAATAGTATTCCTGTAGAGGCGATTGAGCGAGTAGAACTCTACAGTGGTGCTGCATCGGCTTTATATGGTTCATCAGCCTTTGGTGGAGTAGTTAATATCATCACCAAAGAAGGTTATAGTCAACCCAAGTTGACCAGTAGTGTAGAATTTGGCTCTTTAAGCCAAAATAATCAACAATTTACCTATGCAGGTTCTACTGGTGCTGTAAAATATAACTTTAGCTTTGAGCGATACTTTACAGATAACCGTTACCGCGTTCCTGTGGGCGCAGCCAATCGCGATTCACAAGGATTTTTCTTCAATGCAGATACAGCTACAAGTACTTACTTTGGCAGTATTGGTGTAGATTTGAATCAAAGAAATTCTTTGAATCTCGATATTAGTAGATTAAGCAGTCGTCGCGGCTTAACTTATTTTGGTTTCCCTCTCCAAAGAGACCGCCTAGACCATGATGGATTTAATGCTGGCTTATCTTGGAAAACTCGTCTAGGAAATGGTGAAAATTCGATTTTAACTACCACATTTGGTTATAACCAAGATTATTTTAGTACCTACGGCCCTACAGTTTTTCAAGGCAGAGAATTTTATCGTACAGGTGTTTTAGACACACAACAATTTACAGCGAGACTGGATCATCAATGGAGAATGACCCCGAATAATCAATTGCGTTGGGGTTTAGATTTAAAAAATACTGACTTAACAGGTGATGTGTTAAGTAGTAGTCCTAATAGAATTGGGACGAATGAAACTGAAGATAGGAGTGTATTTACCACAGCCTTATTTGCAGTCAATACATTTAATATCAGCGATAATTTCCTGATAGATTTAGGGCTAAGACAAAACTTTGATAGCCAGTTTGGGGATTATTTAAATCCTAGCGTTGGGTTGCGTTACGCTGTTGCACCTAGCATCGCTGTACGCGGTAGCTGGACAGGAGGACAGCGTAACCCTGGTTTAGATCAGCTATATGTTTACGATACAGTTCATGGTTGGGAACCTAACCCTGATTTAAAACCAGAAACAGGTTCTTCTTGGACTGCGGGAGTTGATATCAACTTTTCGGAAAATTTGACTGGACAATTTACCTACTTTGGCAGTAGTTTAGACAACCGCCTAGGAGTGATAGCTGGAAAATGGCAAAACATTGGCTTAGTCGATACCAATGGTTTAGAGGCGGCTTTGCAATTAAAATTTGCCCGTGGTTGGTCAACTTTTGTCAACTATACCTATACAGATGCTCAAATTAAAACCGGAGATGAAAGAGGTTTACAGTTAGGTTTAATTCCCTATTCTGTACTGCAAACAGGTATAGGTTATCAAAATTCAGGTTGGCAAGCTAATTTGTATGTTACCTACAACAGTGGCGCGCGTCGCTCTCTTTTTAATAGAACTGGCGACAGACCTACAGATTTTGCTCCCTCTTTCCTCAACTTAGATTTGAGTGGACGCATTCCTTTAACGAGAAGTTTAGGCTTAATAGTTTACCTAGAAAACCTATTAGGTGAACAATACGAACGAGTGAATCGTATCTATAGTCCTGGCTTTACTTTCCGCCTAGGTTTATCTTCAGAATTGTAAAATTGGGCGTTGCATATTTGCGGGATGAATTCAGGCTTCTAGACAAAACTGAAGGTCGATTCTTTGCGCTTTTGCGCCTACTCTGCGAGAACGACTTCGTCGAATGCGTGAGACAAAAATCATCCCATCAATCAGCAACGCCTAAAATTGTAGTGGACTGACACAGCTAATTTAATGCAATAGCAAAAATTCATCGGCGTTTATCGGCGTTTATCTGCGGTTAATTTAATCAAACCTAATGCCTCATTTTAGGCGTGTCAGTCCAGTAGGATGTGTTAGGCTAACTCCTAACGCACCGCCAATATCATCAAATATGATGCGTTGAGCGAATATCTTTTTTTAATAATTGCCCAACATTAAATACGATGCGTTACACTGCGTTAACGCATCCTACTGGCGTGTCTAGACTAAAATAGTGCATTATTCAAACTCTTGTGGGATGGGCATCTTGCCCGTCCTGGGCGGACAAGATGTCCACCCCACAAGAAAATTATATTGCCACATTTTAGCCTTGTCGCGCCACTACAATATATGGGAGCATTTATTTTTTGATATTCCCTAATATCCATGAGAGCCAGAATTGAGAACCAGGTGCTAATTATCAACCGCGAGGACTTACCAGAATTTAAAAAAGGCGGTTCTGTGGTGAGAAATTCTTATTTCTGGGCACTACGTTCAATTGCTGGTAAATCTGGGCGTTATCGTGATTGGGAATATGAGCCGGAAGTGTGGATAGCACTCACCAGAATGCTATTATCTTTTGCTGAATCTGGATATTTAGGTTATCGAGAAACCTTGCTAGAGTTTCCCCAATCGCAAGAGCAAATTCCTGATTTACTACGCGATGTTTCAACTTGGGAGTGAAACAATTTTAGATTTTGGATTTTGGATTTTGGATTTCAAAATTGTAGGGTGTGTTGTCGCGTAGCGCAACGCACCACAGCCATAATTAAGCTTATTGGTTATTTTAAATTTCGTGAGAGACTGGTTTTCAACTCAATCATAAATTCTGTACCCTCTCCTACTTTTGATTGACAATATAGCTTACCACCATGCTTTTCTACAATGATTTGATGACTAATAGATAGTCCTATTCCTGTACCATGACCAACAGTTTTGGTAGTAAAAAATGGGTCAAAGAGTCGTGAAATAATATTCTCTGGTATACCTGCACCATTATCTTTGATGCGTATTAATATTTTATTTGGGTTTAATGCTTGAGTAGAGATATTAATATAATTAGGGTTAGCTTGAATTTCTGCCGATGTGCGCTTGTTATTTTGCTCTTCTAAAGCATCAATCGCATTGGCAAGGATATTCATAAATACTTGATTAAGTTGACTTGGATAACATTCAATTGCTGGTAGTATGCCATACTCTTTGACTATAAAAATTTCTGGTTGGACATCGTGAGATTTTAAACGGTGGCTTAAAATCATTAATGTACTATCAATACCTTCATGGATATCTACTTGCTGGACTGCTGTCTCATCTGTACGGGAAAAGTTACGCAGTGAATAGATTATTTCCTCAATTCTCTTTGTTCCAACTTTCATAGATTCGAGGAGTTTAGTAAAATCTTTAACCAAAAAATCCAAATCTATTGCTTTTATTTCTGTTTGGATTGCTTGGGGAGGATTGGGATAGTTGTCTTGATATAGCTGGACTAGTTTTAGTAAATTATAGAGATATTCTTGAGCATAAATAATATTACCAGATACAAAATTAACAGGATTCTTAATTTCATGAGCAATCCCGGCTAACATTTGACCCAAAGAAGACATTTTTTCAGTTTGAATCAGTTGCATTTGGGTTTGTTGCAGTTCTTGCAGAGTTTGTTGGAGTTGAATATTTTTATCTGTTAATTCCTCTGTCCGTTGTTCTACTCTAATTTCCAACTCTTGATTAGCTTGTTCTATAGCAACTTGAGTAATTTGCTTAATTTTTAAGTATTCTCTGAGGAGACTCAATACAAATAGCCATCCTGGAATCAGCATTGCTAAACTAAAAACCGAGGCGAATGTTGCCCAAAATAGATTTTGGCGATAATCAGCTATTTTATTGTCAAGCTGAATTGAAATAGAATGGTTTCTGCTAGCAACACCATCTGCATATTTTTGTTTCTCTAATTCATATTCTTTGCTAGATAAAAGTGCTTGCGCTGCGACTTTATGAGAGTTGTTTAATAACTCAAATGATTTATATTCCATCTCCACTAAACGCTGATTAGCAATATCTGTTTTTTTCGCATCTTCTCCTGTATAAGCTTGGGGTGCAAGTTTAATTGATTCCTTAATAGCTGCATCTAATTTAGGCTCAAATGAACGATAACGCTGCTCCCACATAGAATTACCTGTAGCAGCATTCATCCGTGCTGACATAGTTAAGACTTCATCTAGGTGGGTAATTGTATCGCTTAATTTTTGCAATCGTAATTCATTTTTAATAATGCTATTGAAGTTTTGATAAGCTTGCCAAGCAACCCAAGTTTGGGGAATAAATAAAAATAAAGTTAAAACTACTGTCACACTAATAACTTGCGATGGACGAAGCGCAAGTTTATGCGCTAAATACTTCCAGTAAAGTTTAATTGTACTTGCAGAAAATTTATATTTCCTCTTCATTTTTGCGTAAAATTCATGCATTAATCTGCAAAAATATATCAGCTACTCTAAATTTAAATTACATCATCATATAGAATTTCTGATAACACTAATCTGAACATCAGAAAAGTCATGTTATAGGTAAATAACCCCACAATAAATTGAGGAGTAAATTTTTCCGTGTAAATTAGATTTATTTTAGCTTTGCCTTAATTCCAGGTTAGTCAAAAAATGCCAGTAACCTAAAGGTTGAAAATACGGTAATTTGGGATTTTATGCTTATCTAGCGATAAATTAATTTTTAAATCTCCACAACTGTTGTTGGGATCAATACTTCATCATTAACTTGTCCAATCCCTAAAAAACGAGTTGGTTCTTCGTAAACTCGCACATTTCCAGATATATCTGTAGTTACGGAAATTCGCTGTCCTTGACACCATTTTTGAGCAGATGTTGCTGGTAAAACCACTGCAGGTAAATGCTGCAAAGGTGCATCAAGGGGAATTGGCTGAAATGTCCCGGCTTGCAGTTGAGTTTCTAAATCACTCAAAGTTAAACTTTCTGCTAAATCAAACCCACTACTTGCAGTACGCGTCAAAGCGGCTAGGGTTCCGCCAGTTTGTAAAACTGCACCTAAATCCCGCGCGATCGCTCTAATATATGTCCCAGATCCACAAGCGATCGCAATATCTAATTCCGGAAAATCTCCTTCTCGCCAAGCTAAAATCTCCATCTGCAAGACTTCTACTGTGCGTACAGGAACTTCCACCTTTTCCCCCCGCCTTGCTAAATCATATAAACGCTGTCCATCTACTTGAATGGCGCTATAACTAGGCGGAATCTGCTCAATTTTTCCTAAAAATTGCGGTAAGGCTGTTTCTACCTCAGTTAAACTCAACTGAGGACAAGGCGCAGAAGTAATGACTTCCCCTTGTAAATCATCGGTTGTTGTCTGCACACCAAACCTAATAGTGGCATTGTAAGCTTTATTACCTGGCAAATATTGTAATAATCTCGTCGCTCTACCAAAAGCAATGGGTAAAACCCCCGTAGCTGCGGGATCTAAAGTTCCCGCATGTCCCACACGTTTGAGGCGCAGGAGTTTCCGCACCCGCGCCACACAATCATGAGAAGTCCAGTCAAATGGTTTGTTTAAGTTAAGAAAACCTTGCACAGTTTAATTTTAGAAACCGAAGATGATATTCTCCCACAAAAATTATGTAGAGACACGAGCGATCGCACTCAACATAATTTTTGTATGAAACTCCACCTAATTCACCCACAAGAATTTTCCCAGTCCCCAGTCCCCAATCCCCAACCCCCAATCCCCAACTCACAGAAACATAATCACATGTAGCAGCGCCATACCCACATCCAACATCCAAAATCCAAAACTCACGATGGAGTTAGGCGACTTTTTGCTCAATCTTTTAGCGGCTTTACCTTGGGTGTCAATAATTTGTGCTAGTTCTGTGGGTTGTAGAGACTGCACAAAACTCACACTTAAAGGCTGACTAGAAATAGCTTTGGCGTAGGCGGCGTTCAGGTAGGCGAAGTATGTTGAGGTTTCCGCAACGTAAGTTTGGAAGAAGGGTAAACTCAAAGCATTCATGTAACGATGTGCTTGATCTGGATTATCGCCAATAACTTGAGCCAGCGACCCTACAGCCTCGCGATCGCTATTACCATTACCAATGGTCGAAAAGTGACTTGCACCGATTAGCATCACTAAATACTTTTGGGAATTCGCAAACCAGGAGAAGGGGACAATTTGCTCAAATAAAGCTGGTGCAACCGTATCATCACTACTACCAACCAGCATCACAGGAATTTTAACTTGGCTCAAGCCAGCTTTGCCAAAAATAGAGCTAGTAATGGGGTTAACTGCGATCGCAGCTTTAACTCTCTTATCCCGCAAGTTGATTTCTTCACCAGACTGCCGATTTTTTAACGCTAAGGCGCGACATTGGAGAAGTAAAGACATATTCCAAGTATCTTCGAGTAACTTTGGCTGACAATCTCGTTGCAGTTGCTCAAAGTTAATCTTAGCGCCCGCTAAAGCTAAGGCTGTGTAGCCGCCTAAAGATTGTCCAAACACTCCTACTTGTTGCAGATTTAACTTACCTCTAAACCGAGAATCAGACTGGTTCGCTGCTTCCAGTTGATTCAGGATATATTTCACATCTAAAGGTCGATTGGTAAATTCATCTGCTTGTGTAACTTCAATAGTCTTGTTATTAATTGGCGATCGCAATTGTTCAGCATCGCTATGATTAGGCACAACGACGGCAAATCCATAGGAAGCTAAATGAGTAGCTAAATAACGGAAATTGCTGCTATCTGTACCCAAACCGTGAGAAATCACAATTACTGGCGCTGGAGTTTGGACATTAGGTATATAAACATCCGTTAACAATTGCCTACGTCGTGACAAGTCGAAAAATTCTAGTGCGTATTTTTGCGCTGTAAATTTTCCTAATTGTCGTAAATCTGGCAATTGCGAGAAATTTATTGGTTCTTGGTTAGTAGCTTCTATATTGGACTTACGGTTAACTTCTGCGATCGCTAGGCTAGTTTCATTAATCAGCTGTTCTAGTTCCCCAGCTATCCCCATACTATGCGCTAAATCTATATTAATGCTGCTGTTGGGATACTTGCGTAACAGATTTAATAATGTTAGCCCTCCCGGTTCCGCAGCCGCAGAAATAAACGCCGCACGTAAAGTTTGATATTCCGGTTGTGTTTGTGGAGATGTGGTTTTAATTGCTTCTGCTAACCGTCGGAGAATAAATTCCCCTTGTGGTGTGTAGAGAAATTGTGCAACCACTACCGGACTTACTTTTACAGGAGTAAGTAAAATTCTCCGTAAGTCTTGGAGTTTTTGTGGTGGTAGGTACTGTTGGTAAACATTCAGCTTGTTATCAATTACACCAGTTTGGGCATAAGTTTCTAAAGAAGTTATCGGTATAGAAAGTCTGAAAGCTGAATAAGAACCATAAACTTGTTCTGCTGCTAACACGGAATTACTCATTCCAAATGTTGGCAGCAACACTGAAAGAACCAGCACTATTGAAATTCTTCTCAGGCTGCTGGCCCACTTACCATACAAACTAATCATCGCTCAACTGTTTCGGTGATGTGGTGTCACGAGGCGTTGGCTCTGGTAGTTATTCGGACACCCTGGTAAGGTTATTTAATATTAATCGCCTCATTAATTCGCAGATTTTTGAGTATTTATCTCGTTGTTACAATGCCAAAAATTAAATGTAACAAAGCCATCCTGATACTACAAATATCTACTTGGCAAGAGAGTTACTCAACTGGTTGATGCTTACTGTGAAATCATAACAAAGAAAAAAATACCCTGCCTCAGTATTTCTAATGTAGCTTTCCATTGATGATTAATTTACTACAATTAAGAGACAGTAAAAACTCTGAAAATTCTACGATTTATTCAGTTTTTACTATGGCAATTGCCACAGCGCCAGTAACAACTAAAGCAGCTCCCATCAGACCTAAAAATGTAAATTTTTCTGGGAGAAGTAATGAAGGTGCAATTACTGATACAATCCCAACTGCAACTAAAGTTACTACAGGAGCCAAAGCTAATACTGCACTTACTCGTGAGGCTTCCCAATGTGCCAATGATTCAGCAAAAGCACCATAGGCAATTACTGTATTTAATGCACAAAAAACCAATGTACCCAAATAGAAATTACTAAGTGTAAAAATTGTTTGACTTGTGGCTAAGGGAGCAAATAATATGGCGCATCCACCGTAAACAACAAGCATAATTTGTGCAGAAGACCAAGATTGTAATAATTGTTTTTGTGCTAAAGCATAAATAGCCCATGCTGCTGCGCCTAAAACAATTAAGCTACTGCCAAAAAGATAATTATGCTGGGCTGTAATTAAATTAGTCAACTGTTCGTGAAAAAATAAAATATAACCGAGAGTTAGTACACATACTCCCATCCATTGATGTAGTTGATAACGTTCTCGAAAAACAATTAACCCTCCCAAACCTAAGAAAACCACAGACAACTGAATAATGACTTCTGCAGTTGCAGGTGAAGTTAGTGACAAACCCTGCAAAAATAAAAAGTAATTCAGCGCCAAAAAAATAGTTGCGATCGCTAATAACTTCCAAGAAGCAGAACGCAATTGTGCGAATGTCGGTAATTTACCTTGTACCCCTAAATATACAGCTAACACACCAAAGGCTACCGAAAACCTAAACCATATCACTGTATAGACATCAAGCGCTTTAAGAGTCACCATCAGGGCAATAGGTAGAACACCCCACAATATCACCGTTAGTAGCGATAAAGCCAGCCCGAAACGCCAGCGACCAGAACTTTGATGCATAGTTAAAGGTCAAAGATAAAATTATAGATTTTATCTAGCCGCTAGTGTTTAAGCATTTCTGACAAAAATAGATTTGATTGCAGCAGTTGCACTAAAAAGGCGATCGCAAATTTATTGCTATGTGATTTTCAACAGAATATTTCACACAACTCCCCCTAATGACCCTTATTCACTATTTTTTGTGATTTGTTGCATAAGTTCAGCCATGCGAGAAATAGTGATATATGTAATTCAGCGATGGCGTATCTACCATCTGTTCAGGTAATCGTGATGCCTAAGATACAGAGTTTATTTCACAAATTTTTCATACCTACACTCTTGATATTTGCCAGCACACCAGCCAAGGCACAAATTACTCCTGATAATACCCTTGGTGCCGAAGCTTCTACCATTACCAAAAAATTGGGTCTAAAGCCCCGTGCTTCTAGCACGGCTTTTCTTCAACTTCCGGATCATCTCTCTAAGTACGTCATTTTGAGTGCGATCTGTTTCTTCGCAGTATTTCAAAAGCGTTTCATACTCTTCATTAGAGCATCGAACTGTTAATTTCTTCATGCCGTCATATTGCCGTCGTTTTATGGTATAATACTAGCATGAAAACACTGAAGTTTAAATTGTACGAACACAAAAGGAATAGACACCTCAAGCGCACAATCAACGCTGCTGGAGTGATTTATAACCATTGCATTGCTCTACATAAAAGGTATTACCGGATGTTTGGCAAGCATTTAAACTGTGCAAAACTTCAGGCTCATATCGCCAAATTAAGAAAGCGTAATTCTTTTTGGCAATCAGTAGGTTCTCAAGCAGCACAAGATATTTGTCAACGCATTGAGAAAGCTTACCAATTGTTTTTCAAACACAATAACAAAGGAGTAAGACCACCAGGATTTAAGAAGGTCAAGAAATACAAATCGTTCACCCTTAAGCAGGCAGGTTATAAGTTTTTGGGTGGAAATAGGGTAAAAATTGGTAGTCGAGTTTACCAGTTTTGGAAGTCCAGAGAAATTGAGGGAACAGTCAAAACCCTAACTATTAAACGCACCCCGTTAGGTGAGTTATTTATGGTTTTGGTTGTTGATGAGGGTAGCTCAGAAGTTGAAGTTAAGACGGGTAAAATCGCTGGCTTTGATTTTGGGTTAAAGACATTCCTCACTTGCTCAGACGGCACTAAAATTGAATCGCCCCAATTTTTCAAGCAATCCCTAAGCGCCATTAAAAAAGCAAGTTCGCGGCATTCCAAAAAGCTAAAAGGCTCATCTAACAGAGAACGAGCCAGAAAGAATTTAGTACGCAAGCATGAAGATATTTCCAACCGTCGGCGTGATTGGTTCTGGAAATTAGCTCATGAGCTAACAGATAGGTTCGATATTCTCTGTTTTGAGACTTTAAATCTCAAAGGAATGCAACGTCTTTGGGGCAGGCAAATATCAGACTTAGCGTTTGGTGAGTTTCTGCAAATCCTAGAATGGGTTGCCAAGAAGAAGAATAAACTGGTTGTCTTTATCGACCAGTGGTATCCAAGTAGCAAGACATGCTCTAATTGTAAACATATTCTAGAAAGTCTTGATTTGTCAGTTAGAGAGTGGCGTTGTCCTTCCTGTCAGTCAGTTAATGGAAGAGACGAAAACGCTAGTCGCAATATTTGTGCAGTCGGGGCATCGACTGTTGGCTTAGGTGATGTCAGACTGGCTACGCCAGCAATCGCTGTCTGAAGCTAGAATCCCCATGCCTTCAGGCTGGGGAGTATGTCAAACCAAACACGCTAATTAATGGTTCTAACGCAGACTTAATTAATGGTGGTGCTCAACGTGGCAACAATCTTTTTCATAGTTTTATTGAGTTTAATATTAATGATGGGCAACGCGTGTATTTTGGCAATCCCTCTGGGGTACAAAATATTTTGACACGGGTGACGGGTGCAAATGCATCGAATATTTTGGGGACTTTGGGTGTCAATGGAATTGCAAATTTATTTTTAATTAATCCTAATGGCATTGTATTTGGAAATAATGCCAGTTTAGATATCCGGGGTTCGTTTGTGGGGACAACTGCGAATGCTGTGCAGTTTGAAAATCAGGGTATTTTTAGTGCCACAAATCCCCAAGCACCGCCATTGTTGGTAGTGAATCCTTCGGCGTTGTTGTTTAATCAGATTAATCAAAATTCCACAATTACTAACCAATCGCAAGCATTTGCTGGAAGCAATCCATCAGGCGGAGATTCCTTTGGTTTAAGAGTTCCGGATGGTAAAAGTTTGCTACTTGTAGGCGGTAATGTTCTGATGAATGGTGGTGCTTTAAGAGCCTACAGTGGAAGAGTTGAATTAGGTGGATTAGCTGCTCCCGGGACAGTTAATCTACTCTCAGATGGCAATAATTTGAGTTTAGTTTTTCCAGGAAATTCCGCGCTATCAGATGTTTTGCTAACGAACGAAGCTAGCATACGTGTAGAAGGCAGCGTTGGGGGTAGTATTACCATCAATTCACATAATTTAGATGTTTTGGAAGGAAGTATACTCAGTGCTGGTATTGGAATAGGTTTAGGTACAGTCGATAGTCAGGCTGGAGATATTACACTCAATGCTGCAGAGAAAATTCAAGTTGGGCAGTCAAGTCAAATTCAAAATGCCGTGGCTCCCTTTGCTACAGGAAAAAGTGGCAATATAAATATTACAACTGGTTCCTTATACTTTACAGATGGTGCAGGTCTGTTGACCAGCTCATTTGGACAGGGTGACGCAGGAGATGTAACAGTACGTGCTATAGATGTTGTTTCTCTTACAGGCGCTAACACTATTATTGCTAGTAACTTAGAATCAGGTAGCGTGGGTAAAGGTGGTAATGTCAATATCAACGCTGCTAATTTATTCATTAGTGACGGCGCTCAACTGCAAACCTTTATTCGTCAAGCCTTAGAAACCCAACCAGCTGCACAAGGAAATGCGGGTAATGTCAATATCACAGTTACTGGTACTGTTGATATTGTTGGGAAGCAAGGCATATTTCTTAGTGCGATTGTCAGTGAGGCGGACACAGGAACATTGGGTAACGGAGGTAACATTACCATAGATGCTGGTGATTTCTTATTACGAGATGGTGCTCAACTTTCAGCCTCAACTTTTGCACAGGGGAATGGGGGGAACATCACAGTACATGCAAAAAACAGTGTTTTCCTTGCCAACAGTGGCATTTTCAGCATAGTTCAACCAGCAGGTGTGGGTAAAGGAGGTAATATCAACATCAATACTGCTTCCTTGAAACTCACAGATGGCGCTCAACTTTCCACCTCAACCTTTGGACAAGGGAACGCAGGGATTATTGATGTTACAGCCGGACAAATAGCACTATTAAAAGCATCGGGAATACTTGCAAGCACTGATAGTCAAAATAATGGCGGTAACGTTATTGTTAACACCAATCAATTAAGCTTACAAGATGGTTCATTTATTTCGACAGCTGCACTATCTAATAGCACTGCTACAGGAGGAAATATAACTATTAATGCTACAAAATCAGTGGCAATAGCCGGAATTTCTGAAGATAACGATGCTAGCGGTTTATTTGCTCAAACACAAGGTGCAGGAAGAGCAGGAGATATACAAGTTACAACAAAACGTTTAACAGTCCGAGATGGAGGAACTATTTCAGGTGAAACAAATGGTAGTGGTAAAGCTGGGAATTTAACAATTGATGCATCCGAATTAGTTGAAGTCATCGGTGGCGCACCAAATAATCAATTTGTAAGTGGGATTAGTGTTCAAGTTGAAGAAAATGTCTCTGGAAATGCAGGAAATCTGACAATTAATACCAAGCGTTTAGTAGTCAAAGATGGAGCTTTTATTGCTGCTGACACGAGAGAAAATAGCAAAGGCAATGGAGGTCAATTATTAATTAATGCAAGTGATTCTGTAGAAGTAATTGGTACAACAGCAGATGGTGAAATTCCCACAGCTATTTCTGTTGACGGCGATGGTACAGGAAATGCCGGCAACCTCACAATTAATACTCAACGCTTAGTTATTAAAGATGAAGCGGAAGTAGCAGCAAAAAATTTTGGCAGTGGACAACCAGGACAAATTGCGATTAATGCTGGCGAATCTGTTGAAGTAATTGGTGGTAAAGATACATTAACGTTAATTAATGCTGTAGCTGGCCCCGATGCTACAGGGAACCCCGGAGATATTCGCATCAACACTAAACGCTTACTTCTTCAAGATGGTGGACAAATTGCGGCGTTAACTTTCGGAAAAGTAGATGCTGGTAGTATACAGATTAATGCTACTGGCTCTGTTGAAATCATCGGTCAAGTTTTGGATTCAGATAGCCTCGTATTTCCAGAAAGCGGAATCTTAGCTCTAAGTGCACCTTCTACTGATGGTTTCAGCAGTAGAGGAGGAGATATTAAAATTCAAACAGGTAATTTGAATATCAAAAATAATGGTCAAATAAGTGCAACCGCAATAGGTGTTGCTGGTGATATCGACATCACCGCTGATATAGTCACTCTCGACAACAGTGGAAGCATTAACGCTGAATCTTTATCAGGTAATGGTGGTAACATCAACCTCAACAGCGATTTACTCTTACTTCGTCGCGGCGCTGAAATTTCCACCACTGCGGGGAATGCTCAAGCTGGTGGTGATGGAGGTAACATTAATATTAAATCAACGTTTATCGTCGCTGCACCCAACGAAAACACAGACATCACAGCCAACGCCTTCACTGGCGCAGGTGGTAATATTAACATCTTCACTCAGAATATTTTTGGTATCGAAGCCCGTCCCAAACCATCAGATGCAACCAACGATATTACTGCAAGTTCCGAATTAGGCGTACAAGGACAAATTGCCATTACACAACCAGAAGTCCAACCTGGGCAAGGGCTAATCGAACTACCCACCGAAGTCATTGACGCTAGTACTAAATTTTCCCAAATCTGTCCCAGAGACCCCAACCCAAAACCGTTAGCCAAATTTGTGGTTACCGGACGTGGTAGTTTACCACCTAGCCCTCTAGAATTTTTGACGGGTACAAGCATTAGCATTCCCCTAGCGACTTTGGACAAGCAAACAGCTACGCCAATAAATGGGGCAATAATTCCAGTCAGTAATCCCAGTCCAGAAATTATCGAAGCGCAAGGCTGGATTCAAACAGCTAACGGAATTGTTCTTATTGCCAATGCACCAAACGCTACTCCATCATCGCGCCCGACTGCGACTGTCTGTCCGCATCGCTAGAGATAGTGATGGTGCTTTACCGCGTCTAACATACCCTTGTATATTGAATATTTTTTTAATTGGAAGTCCCCTAGGAAAAATTTAGGATAAAGAATATTTATTATTGGTAAAACCTAATTTAGTAATTATGTTTGCAGATTTAAAAACTTTATTCATACAGCCAGCTATTATTACCAGTGCCTGTATTACTGTTTTGATGCTAGGTATTCAAAAACTGGGAGTTATAGAACCACTAGAACTAAAAGTTTACGATCGCATGATGCAAATGCGCGCTGATCCAGGAGTAGATTCCAGGTTGTTAATTGTTGCAGTCACAGAACAAGACCTGAAAAAATGGAATTGGCCCCTTTCTGGTGAAGTCCTAGACCGGGCTTTAGGCAAACTAGAAGCATATGAACCTCGCGCCATTGGTCTAGATATTTTTCGCGATTTGCCAGTACAACCAGGACATGAAAAACTGCTAAAGCGCCTCCAAGATAGCGATATTATCACTCCTGTATGTAAACATTCAGAAAAAGCCAACCCAGGAAATTCCGGAACAGCACCGCCTCAAGGTATAGAAGCAGATAGAGTGGGATTTAGCGATGTTGTCGAAGACACTGATGGTGTAATTCGCCGCAATCTGATATCAGTAGGTACAAATGCCAACGAGCCATGCCAAGCTGTTTTTTCCTTCAGCTTCCAGTTAGCTCTCAAATATTTAGCAGTAGGAGGTATTCAACCACAATTGACCTCTAACAAACAACTGCAACTACGTAATATTATCTTAAAACCTCTACAACCTGATGATGGTGCTTATCAGCACGCCGATACCACAGGCTATCAAATCCTGCTCAATTATCGTTCTCCCCGGCAAATTGCCCAGCAGGTAACGATTACCGAACTACTTTCCGACCAAGTAAAACCAGAATTAGTCAAAGACCGCATTGTGTTAATTGGTTCTACAGCATCTAGTCTCAATGATTTTTTTAACACGCCCTATGGTACAGGGAAATCAGATCGTTCTGGTAAAATTCCTGGAATTGAGCTTCACGCCCACAGCATCAGCCAAATTCTAAGTGTAGTACTCAACAAGCAGCCGCTATTTTGGTTTTTACCAGAGTGGGGAGAAGTATTTTGGATTTGGGGATGGGCTTTAGTTGGGGGATTAATCGCTTGGCGCATTCAACATCCACTCGGCTTAGGAATCGCAGAAGCCACAAGCATATTGGTGTTATGTAGTAGTAGCTTTGTGATTTTTACCCAAGCTGGATGGTTTCCTGTAGTGTCTCCAGTCTTGGGATTATTACTTGCAAGCGGAGGCGTGCTAGCTTATACAGCCTACCAAAGCAAGCAAGAACAAGCAGTGATGATGCAAAAAGTCCAAGATCAAAAAGAATTAATTGCTCAACTGCAAAACTTTGTTAGCCGGAGTAACGAAGCTACAACAGTAGCCGCCATTACACATACCTTCTCTCCCATCACTCAAGAACTCCAAACAGACACCATACTCAACAAGCGTTATAGAATTACCAGTAATTTAGGTTCTGGTGGCTTTAGCTATACTTACTTAGCGGAAGATACCCAACGTCCTGGATATCCTCAATGTGTAGTTAAACAGTTGCGTCCTGCTAGCCAAGATACTGAATATTTAGATATTCTCAGACGCTTATTTAAAACAGAGGCAAAAATTTTAGAAATTGTGGGTAATCACCCGCAGATACCATCTTTACTAGCTTTTTTTGAAGAAAATAAGCAATTTTATTTAATACAAGAATATATATCTGGGCATCCTCTTTCTGAAGAAATCAATTCAGATAAACGCCTCAAACCAACTGAAGTTACGGCTATTCTCAAGGATGTTTTGCAAGTCTTAATTTTTATTCACAGCTACGGTGTGATTCATCGAGATCTCAAACCTAGTAATTTAATTAGGCGCAAAGCAGATGGACGCGTTGTTGTAATCGACTTTGGTGCGGTTAAGCAAGTGCAACCGCAAGAACAAGACAACCAAACAATCGCCATCGGTACACCTGGCTATGCAGCAACAGAGCAATTGAGTGGTCAACCCACCCTCAACAGCGATATTTTTGCCTTAGGAATGATTGCTATCCAAGCTTTAACAGGAGTATACCCCAAAGTCTTCCGTAGAGATATCAATACAGGTGCAGTTATTCTCCCAGTAAAATCCGACACAGACGATCAGACTTGGCAATATTGGTGGGAACTAGCAGAAACTACCGAAACCTTTGCCAGAGTCTTAGATAGAATGGTACACCTCGACTTTACCCAAAGATATCAGTCAGCCAGCGAAGTATTGAATACTTTGGAAAATTTTTAGGGCATTGGGCATTGGGCATTGGGCATTGGGTAATAGGTAATTGGTAATTGGATTTCCCCCTCATCTCCCTCATCTCCCTCATCTCCCTCATCTCCCTCATCTCCCTTATCCCCAGTCCCCAGTCCCCAGTCCCCAGTCCCCAATCCCCAGTCCCCAATCCCCATTACCCCTTATCCCCAGAGGGGGCCCCGAGTTCCCCAATCCCTTAACCACCCGCGAGCTGACTCAGCGCTTTTGCTAAATATGCATACTGCTCTAGCTTATTGTAAATTTGTGCGGATATCCGCAGCAGCAGGCGAGGCGATTCCTGCCAGGGTACTACCTGTACTTGAATGCCAAATTTATCAAATAAGTCATCATGTACAGACATAAAATGTCGATTTTCTAACGCATTTGGCATGGGTATAACTGCCATCGAACCAATCATTGACTCGGGACAAGGTGGTAAAACTCCCAGAGATTGGCAAAGTAGTTGTCTGGCTTCTAATACTAACTGATGATTTTGCTGCCTCAGCTCATCCCAACCTCCAGGAAGCAAGGAACCCATAAAGGCGATCGCTTCGGGAACGCACATATAAGCGGTAGGATCGTCTGTACCTGTCCAATCGAATTCTAGTTGAAATCTCGATTTATCGGTTCTAGGTGAATTAGCACCATGACTAATTGTCAGAGGACGAATTTCTGACTGTTTATCTGGTTGCACGTACAAAAATGCGGCTCCCTTGGGCGCACATAGCCATTTATGGCAATTACCTGTGTAATAAGCTGCCCCAATTTCTCGCAGATTCAGCGCTATCATTCCCGGAGCATGGGCACCATCTATGAGTGTATCTACGCCTTGCTGTTGCAATTCCTTGATTAACTGCTGAATCGGGAAAATCAGCCCTGTCTGGCTAGTTACATGATCTATCAGGGCTAACTTTGTTTTTGGGGAAACTCGCTCCATTACCGCCGCTATTACCTGCTGTGGCGACTCAATCGGAAACGGAATTTTAGCAATGACTATCCGTACGCCAGTGCGACTAGCAATAAAATCTAAGGCATTGCGGCAAGCGTTATATTCGTGGTTGGTTGTCAAAATTTCATCTTCAGCAGTAAAGGTAAGCGATCGCAATACTGCATTTACACCAGTCGTCGCATTATTGACAAATACCACATCCTCGCTATCCGCGCCTACAAAGTCGGCTAGTTTGCTTCTAGCGTTATCTATTAGGGGTTCCCACGCTCTACCAAAAAAGTTGATTGGCTCTTGTTCCAGCTGCGATCGCAATTTTTGCTGAACCTCTAGCACTGCTTTCGGACAAGCACCAAAAGACCCATGATTCAGAAATGTTATTTCTGGATCAAGAGTCCATAAGTTTGCATATTCTGAAGACTGAAGTTTGAAACTTAGCTTTTCATCCTTCATTCTTCACCTTTTATCCTTTTTAACTCCCCAGGCTGGATTCGAACCAGCGACCAATCGATTAACAGTCGATCGCTCTACCACTGAGCTACTGAGGATTGCTCACGATTTATAATCTTAAAGGTAAAAATAGGATTTGGCAAGTACCTGGGCCAATTTTTTTTTTAATGCCTAAAACTTGGTAATTTTTGCAGTCCAAATCGGCTCTGGATTTAAAGCAGAGATTTCACAGACTCAAATATCGATCTACTTCAATCCCATTCTTAGTTCCACCAAGCGCTGCCGAGACTTGGCATCGATGGCGTTAGCCAAAAATCTGCTTTTAGATTGTTTGCGTGATTGATACTTATGTCGCATCCGACAAACAGTAGTTTCGACTTCGCCACATAGTTGTTGTGCAGACAACCATTCAGCACCATACCCCTGTACCATCAGCTGCTGTGCCCGATCTGATGTGGCGACAATCACGCGAGAAATTCGCGACTGAATTATTTGGTAGCGTAAAGACGCACAGAGTTTTTCAATATAGGTATCTGCTGTTTGCCCAAAATCAGTATAGTGAACTGATAATAGCTCTGTAATAACTTCTTTGTTACTACAGGTATTTTGATATTGGGCATCAAAAACGATTTGAGTATCGTAACCTTGAAACGAACTATAACTAGTCATCGTTTCCACTAATTCAACTCGTGCAGCTTCAAGTCCTGAATTATCACGAGTTTTTTTCAAACAAGGCCAAGCGCCAATTATGTTGTAGCCGTCTACTAACAAAACGGCTTGGGTTAAGGAACGGGGCATGGTTTTTAATCACAATTATCTAGAGTTGACAAGATTCGTTCATAACTTTATATAGTAATTGAAGCACCGCTTGTCACACTATGTTACAGAACACAAAAGTTGTTTAAAAATACAGCTAAAAATTGAAAACGCGCCTGTGAAAGGCGCGTTGCAGTTGTTGAAGTTATTTTGTTGAATTGTGATCTGCAGACAAAGAACTAGCAAAGAAATTGTGATTTTATGACACTTCTTTGTGTACTTCCATCAAACGCTGTTTGAGGCGCAGGGGTTCACCTTGATCTACAAGCAAACCATTTTCTAATAGAAAAGCACCATCACAATAGTTCAACTCATCTAAGCGATGGGTTACCCATAGCGCTGTAATACCACGACTTTTGACAAGGTTACGGACACCAGCCACTAAATCTAGTTGGCTATCTGGATCTAATAGGGCAGTGGGTTCATCTAATAGTAAGATTTCACAGCGACGCGCGATCGCACCAGCAATTGCCACTCGCTGTTTCTGTCCGCCACTCAAAGCATAGATAGGGCGACGTTGTAGGGTGTGTAAATTTACAGCCCCTAAAGCCTCCTCTACTCTGGCTCTAACTGCTGCAGGGGGCAATTTTTCTTTTACTAGTCCAAAAGCCACATCCGCACCAACTGTGGGCATTACCAGTTGATGATCGGGATTTTGAAACACAAAGCCCACGGGATGCAACACCCCAATTTCTCCTGATGTGGGAGCTAATAATCCTGCTAACAATCTCAGTAGCGTTGATTTACCACTGCCATTTGTACCCAGAAGCATCCAAAATTCGCCTCTAGGGACTTCTAGAGAGCAAGATTTAATGGCTGTCTGCCCACTTGGCCAACTAAAGTGTAAATCCTTAACTTTGATTCCCGCTTCCGCCATTTAGATAACCTGCTTACTCAGCAGTCAGGGAAACAAATCCAGGTGGTCTACCACTGCTAGTGGTGACACCATCTTTTTGCATAATCTGTACCCCAGAAATTTCACTAGCACGAACAGCAATTTTTTTCTCTGTCTTGCCTTCACACTTGAGTTCCACAATGTCAGGGTTACCAGACCGCATCGCTGCCAAAATCAGTTGATAGACAGCCTCAGCATCTTCTGCTGACTTACGTTGTACCGATACTGGGAAAGCCGTATTTCTGACGGTTAAGTCGATGGTAAACATTTAGCATTAATCAAGTTAACTGTAGCACTCATTCTAGCGCTAGCTGCTTGATTACTGGTGTAGGGCGGGGGAGGGAAAAGGGGCAGGGAGCAGGGAGCAAGGGAGATGAGGGAGATGAGGGAGATGAGGGAGATGAGGGAGATGAGGGAGATGAGGGAGATGAGGGAGATGAGGGAGATGAGGGAGATGAGGGAGATGAGGGAGATGAGGGAGATGAGGGAGATGAGGAAGATGAGGGAGATGAGGAAGATGAGGAAGATGTAGACGCGATAGCGGCTACTCTGCGAGTTCTCCGCAGGAGTACCCGTGGGGTGGGGAAAAGAGGGAATCAGCAACACCAAACACCCAACACCTATTAACCAATTACCAATTACCAATTACCCATTACCTAACGCCCAATGCCCAATGCCTAACGCCCAATGCCCAATGCCCAATGCCCAATGCCCCATCCCCATAAATCTATACAAATCTTAAAAAAAATTTAAATATACCTGGAAATATTAGAGATTTGCACCTAACATAATTAGAGACAGTAAAAAATTGTAAACTGGATACAAAAGCCAGTTCACTTTCTGTTCATAGAGAGCTAAATCCTCGCGATCTATAATACAGAAGTAAAAACCCGTACTTATAAACTTTTTGGAGATTTATTCTCATGACCATCGCAGTTGGGCGCGCCCCCAGTAGAGGGTGGTTTGACGTTCTAGACGACTGGTTGAAGCGCGATCGCTTTGTATTCGTAGGTTGGTCAGGGATATTGTTATTCCCATGCGCTTTCCTCGCACTAGGCGGTTGGCTCACAGGAACAACCTTCGTCACGTCATGGTACACCCACGGTTTAGCATCTTCTTATTTAGAAGGCTGTAACTTTATCACAGTAGCTGTATCCACCCCAGCCGATAGTTTGGGACATTCCCTGTTACTGCTGTGGGGGCCAGAAGCACAAGGAGACTTCACCCGTTGGTGTCAACTCGGGGGGTTATGGACATTCGTGGCGCTACACGGAGCCTTTGGCTTAATTGGCTTCATGTTACGGCAGTTTGAAATTGCCCGTCTAGTAGGAATCCGCCCCTATAACGCCTTGGCATTCTCTGCACCGATTGCAGTGTTTGTCAGCGTGTTCTTGATGTACCCCTTGGGACAATCAAGCTGGTTCTTTGCACCCAGCTTTGGAGTAGCAGGAATTTTCCGCTTCATCCTGTTTGTACAAGGATTCCATAACTTCACCCTCAACCCCTTCCACATGATGGGAGTAGCAGGTGTGTTGGGTGGAGCATTGCTGTGTGCGATTCACGGAGCGACAGTCGAAAATACCCTGTTTGAAGATGGTGAAGCTGCGAACACCTTCCGCGCCTTCAACCCCACCCAATCAGAAGAAACCTACTCAATGGTGACTGCAAACCGTTTCTGGTCACAGATTTTCGGGATTGCCTTCTCCAACAAACGCTGGTTACACTTCTTCATGCTGTTTGTGCCAGTCACAGGTCTGTGGATGGCAGCAGTGGGCATCGTCGGTATCGCTCTCAACCTGCGGGCTTACGACTTCGTATCACAGGAATTGCGGGCGGCTGAAGACCCAGAGTTTGAAACATTCTATACCAAAAACATTTTGCTGAACGAGGGTATCCGCGCTTGGATGGCTCCTCAAGATCAGCCCCACGAACAATTTGTATTCCCTGAAGAAGTACTACCTCGTGGTAATGCTCTCTAATTAACTCATCACTATGAGTTGATTGACATTTAAGATTCATCATTCTCTAGGTTTTAAAATCCCTCTTCCAAAATGGACGAGGGATTTTTTTATCTAGTTGGGGACTTCCAAAAAATAAACTATCCAATTTACAGAGATAATATTGTCTCTCTCCTTTCTGCTTGTTGAGACACGATTAATTGCGTCTCAGCCCTACCCCCTTGGCAAAAAATCGATAGTATCTTTTTTTAGTTGGAAGTCCCCAGTTGGTGAATTAGAGAAAATTTATGTGCTATATTTATTGAAGGTTCTAAACCCAGAGTAAAGATACTCTGCCTTATTGAGACTAAGACCGCTTAGGCAACAAGGAGGTGATGCCCATGATAGAAAGTAGTAAACGCATGGGTCATCAGGTTGCAGTTAGCCGGCTGTGTGCCGGGGCTGTTCTCTAAAAGTTAGCCTTAGTTCTCTAAGAGATACTAAGTGTAGCTCAAGTAGCTAGGCTGATGCACGGAGTTCCTTCCGGCAGTCTGGTTGCAACCTGAAGACCCGACTAGACCGCTCTGACTTAGATTATCCGATCTAAATCAGAGCGGATAGTTTTTGTAAGTGGGTAATAACAAAAGTATTCATTCAAAGCATAAAATCAGCATCTATGCAATCTTCATAATAGATGTAGTACAAATACTAGTATCACCCTGAAAGCTAAAAAGTAACTAAGTATTACAACAAGAGGAGTTGAATATGGCGCAGCTACTCACTCAGACGGAAATTCAAGAAAAAGTAAGTGGGCTTTTAGGCTGGACTGTTGAAGGAGCTAAATTAAAGACTACGCGCACTTTTAAAGATTTTATTCAAGCAATTGAGTTTGTTAACAAATTAGTGGAACCTTCTGAGTCCGCAGGACATCATCCTGATATAGAGATTTCCTATAACAAGGTGAAAATCCAATTAACCACACATGACTCAGGTGGTTTAACACCGAAAGATTTTCATCTAGCAGAGGTAATTTCCCAAATTAACTGACCTGAAAAAATACTGGAGGCAGAAGCGGAAAAACTAATTTTTATGCATTCTGGTGTACGTAGTTCACACTTACTACTTAAGTAAATAGGAATTTAGTAAATTCTCTAAAGCTACTCCCAGAAGAAATATATTAGGTTAAGGGTGTGACAGTTGTTTAGGCGATCACTGTGATGTTGTCATCTGCCTGAGATGTTTTATAATGATATGCTATGAAGGTGTGTTTTTGCATAAGTTAATTCCATCAATATTTAACATCAAGTTAATCGGTGATTAGCTTCGCAAAAACTAAAATTGTAGTAGTGGCAACTATGCCTCATCGAAAGGCCCTAACGAGATGTCGCATGTTTGAGAATTAGGTGCAACGAAAACAATTATCTATACAAGGTGTGAGGAGAAAAGACAAAATGTCTCATATATTATGGAAATCCCTGGTCGTCAGTCCAGCAGTTTTAGGAGCAACGCTGCTAGTTTCAGCATCAGCAATGGCAGCTCCCAATACTACAACAGAAGTATCTGCAGCTGATAAACAAGCAGCAGTTGAAATCGCTCCCAAGGCAGCAGAAATCATCGCGCAAGCAGCGCCCACCAGCGACGATACCAAAGTTTTAGATCAAGTTAACCGCTACAGCAAAGAAGGTAGCAGTAACTCTCAAGCTCAAGTGACATCGGTTTCACAATTCTCCGATGTGCAACCAACCGACTGGGCTTTCCAAGCATTGCAATCATTGGTTGAGCGCTATGGTTGTATCGCAGGTTATCCAAATGGTACTTATCGCGGTAACCGTGCTTTAACCCGTTATGAATTTGCTGCTGGTTTGAATGCTTGTTTAGACCGCGTTAACGAATTGATTGCCACAGCAACAGCTGATTTGGTAACCAAGCAAGATTTAGCAACCTTACAAAGGTTACAAGAAGAATTTTCTGCAGAACTAGCAACCCTACGCGGTCGCGTTGATTCTTTAGAAGCACGTACTGCTGAATTGGAAGCCAATCAGTTCTCCACTACCACCAAGCTAGTCGGTGAAGCTATTTTTGCTGTGAGCGATGCTTTTGGTGGCAGAACTGGAGATGCTAACAATACTGTATTCCAAGACAGAGTTCGTTTATCATTGGAAACCAGCTTCACTGGTAGAGACAAGTTAACCACCCGTCTAGCTGCTGGTAACGCTTCCGCTTTCTCCTTGAGAGACCAAGCTAATACTATTCTGAATACCCCACTGAATGGTACCAGAGAAGGAACTCAAACCTATCAAGTTGGTAGCACCGGTAATAATGGTGTCAGAATTGATAGATTAACCTACGAAGCTCCCATAGGCCCAGCCCAAGTTTATCTTGCTGCTAGTGGCGGTCGTCATGACCACTATGCTGCTGTTAACAATCCTTATTTCCATGATGGAGATGACGGTGGTAATGGAGCTTTAACTACCTTTGCTTCTGAAAGCCCCATCTATCGGATTGGTGGTGGTGCTGGTATCGCTGTCAATCTGCCTTTTAGCAGTGGTGGTAGTATCTTTAAACCCAGCTCCTTGACCTTAGGTTACTTAGCTTCAGATGCCAATAACCCTGGTAACAATACAGGTTTATTCAATGGTAGTTATGCAGCCTTAGGACAGTTGAACTTTGCAGTTGGCGATCGCTTGGCATTGGCTGCTACCTATGTCCACGGTTATCATGCTGCTGGTACTGCACTGTTTGATTCTGGTGCTGGTCTGAATGGCAACAATGGTCTAACAGGTGGTGTTGTTGGTACTGGTCAAGCCAACTATCTCGGCAACACACTTGTACAAACCGCAGCTAACAGTAACTCTTATGGCGTTTCTGCAGCATTTAGACCCAGTAACAACTTGTCGGTGAGCGGCTTCGTTACTTACCACGATGTTAATGGCGTAGGTGCTGGAGATGACTTTGAGGCTTGGAGCTATGGTGGTGGTATAGCTCTACCTGACTTTGGTAAGAAAGGTAACGTGTTGGGTATTTTCGCAGGTGCTGAACCTTATGCACGTAATCGTGTAACACCTGGTGGATACAGTGGTGGTAATGCACCAATCCACGTTGAAGGTTTCTACAAATATCGCGTGTCTGATAATATCTCCGTTACACCTGGTGTTATCTGGTTGAGAGCTCCTGGACAAAACAATGCCGAAGAAAATGCATTCATCGGTACACTCAGAACCACCTTTACTTTCTAGAAGCTGGCTCCAGGGTAAATAATTAAACCTATAAAATCGAAACTCGATTATCCCCCGCCTTTTGGTGGGGTTTTTTATTTTCGGTAGCAGTGGCACACAAACACCAGTGGGTAACCGGAGTATACTAAGAAAAGTATGAAGTATGAAAAATCTTGATCCTTCATACTTTATTCTTCATTCTTAATTGCTGCTTGTGGAAATATCTTGTAAGTCTGAATACGCAATTCTTGCCTTATTAGAAATGGCAACTCATTATCAAAGTGCTGAACCGATGCAAATTCGACAGATTGCAGCACAACAAAACATACCCGATCGCTATCTGGAACAGTTGTTAGCAACCTTAAGACGTGGAGGTATAATTAAAAGCCAGCGAGGGTCTAAAGGTGGCTATCTCTTAGCAAGAGAACCAAGGAGAATTAGCATCTTTGAGGTTTTAGAATGTTTAGAAGGGTTAGATGTGCGAACCGATCAAGAAGACATCAAGCCTAGAACAGTAGACAGTTTTGTTGTGGAAGAAATCTGGCAAGAAGCTTGTCAGGCGGCAAACTCAGTGTTTCAAAACTACACGCTTCAGGATCTTTGTGAAAAAAGAGATTCTCGGCGGCAGTTGGACATCATGTACTACATTTAGTCAACAATTGAAACTCAGAAGTTAAAAGAAACATCGCTCTTGACTGTTGACCCTTGACCCTGGACTGATAAATTAAGGATTAAAAACTAATTATGCGAATTGCTACTAACATAACAGAACTCGTCGGCCGTACACCTTTAGTGCAGTTGAATCGTATTCCCCAAGCAGAAGGTTGCGTGGCAAGAATTATAGTGAAATTAGAAAGTATGAACCCATCGGCATCAGTAAAAGACCGGATTGGGGTAAGTATGATTATTGCTGCCGAAAAGGAAGGGCTGATTAATCCACAAAAAACAGTATTGGTAGAACCAACTTCTGGGAATACAGGTATCGCTTTAGCAATGGCTGCTGCGGCTAAGGGTTATCGGTTAATTCTGACAATGCCTGATACTATGAGTGGCGAAAGACGGGCAATGTTGCGGGCCTATGGGGCAGAATTAGAACTGACACCAGGAATTGAAGGCATGAGTGGGGCAATTCGCCGGGCGCAGGAAATAGTGAATAAAACACCCCATGCCTATATGTTGCAGCAATTCCGCAATCCTGCAAATGCGAAAATCCACCAAGAAACTACCGCAGCAGAAATCTGGGAAGATACTGACGGAAAGGTAGATATGATTGTCGCTGGAGTAGGCACAGGTGGTACGATCACAGGTGTAGCAGAAATCATCAAAGCACGCAAACCCAGTTTTCAAGCGATCGCAGTTGAACCAAGTAATAGCCCAGTATTATCCGGTGGCAAACCAGGGGCACATAAAATTCAAGGAATTGGTGCTGGTTTTATTCCCCAAGTACTGAAGCTAGAATTGATTGATGAAGTGATTACAGTCACCGATGAAGAAGCGATCGCCTATGGTCGGCGTTTAGCTAGAGAAGAAGGCTTACTCTCTGGCATTTCCAGTGGTGCAGCCTTATGTGCTGCAGTTCGCGTTGCCCAAAGACCAGAAAACGAAGGGCGTTTAATTGTAGTCATTCAGCCAAGTTTTGGAGAAAGGTACTTAACGACACCATTGTTTCAAGATTTGGAGGACAGAGTAGCAGCTAGCATCAGCTAGCTATAAATTGGATTGATGGCCGATTCTAACCACTACGAAATTCTCAAAGTTAGTCCCAATGCTAGCCAGGCGGAGATTAAGCAAGCTTATCGCCGCCTGGTAAAACTATTTCATCCTGATAGCAATCAGAAAACAGCAGATAATGAGCAAATTATCCGCATTAATGCGGCTTATGAAGTTTTAGGCGATCGCCAAACCCGCTTAAACTACGACGAACAACTCAAAAATAGTGCCCAGAAATTAAATAGCCGCCAACAGCGGACAGCATCAGCACAGAAGCATTACCAAGCCACAAGAAAAACCGGAAAAGATGCTGATGAGCAAGTTGAAGAATGGTTGCGCCTAGTTTATCAACCAGTTAAACGTATACTTGCTTACATACTCAATTCTCTAGAAGAGCAAATTGATGAATTAGCGGCAGATCCCTTTGATGACGAATTATTAGAAGAATTTCAAGAGTATTTAGACAGTTGTCGCCAGGATTTCAAGCAAGCACAAACTACCTTTCGTTCTCTACCCAATCCTCCCAGTTTAGCCAGAACTGCGGCCCATCTCTATTACAGTCTCAATCAAGTTGGTGATGGTTTAGAAGAGTTGGCATATTTTCCTATGAACTATGACGATCGCTACTTGCACACAGGACAAGAGATGTTTCGCATAGCGAGGAAATTATTTTACGAAGTGCAAGCTTCTGTGAAGCAATATACGTAAGATCTCTTCTGGAAATGCGATCGCTATATCTCCTAAACATGGCGTAGCGATCGCAATGGCAAAGTATCCATATCAAAAATTCCCAGTCTGGCATTCAGGAATTTAATAGATATAGATATTATTCCCGTCGCTACAGGTAAAGAATTTAGTTTATGCTGGATACAGAGAAAGATTAAGAAATTTTAAATTTTGCTCCCAGTGTACTCATGCAATGTATCGTAAATCGCCGCGCTCAGTTTTCGGCAAGTCATCGCTATTGGTTGCCCGAACTGAGTGAAGCTGAGAACACTCAGCAATTTGGTGCTTGCTCTAGATTTCCAGGACACGGGCATAACTATGTCTTATTTATTTCCCTGATTGGGGAATTAGATGAATATGGCATGGTATTGAACTTGTCTGATGTGAAACAAGTAATCAAGCGGGAAGTTACCAGCCAACTGGACTTTTCCTATCTCAATGATGTGTGGCCAGATTTTCAACAAACTCTACCCACAACTGAGAATATTGCACGGGTTATCTGGCAGAGGCTAGCACCCCACTTGCCTTTAGTCCGCGTACAGTTATTTGAACATCCTGAACTTTGGGCAGATTATATGGGAAACTCAATGGAAGCCTACCTCACTATTAGCACTCACTTTAGCGCCGCCCATCGGCTAGCTCACCCTAATTTAAGTAACGAAGAAAATGCAGAGATTTATGGTAAGTGTGCGCGTACCCACGGACATGGGCATAACTACCATTTAGAAGTCACCGTGAAAGGGGAAATCGATCAACGCACGGGTATGATTGTCGATTTAGGTGCGTTGAATCAGGTGATAGAAGATTATGTGGTAGAACCATTCGATCACACCTTTTTAAATAAAGATATTCCCTACTTTGGTGAAGTTGTACCAACTGCTGAGAACATCGCACTTTACATTAGTAATTTATTGCGATCGCCTGTGCAAAAATTAGGAGCCAAGCTGCACAAAGTGAAGCTGATTGAAAGCCCAAATAACTCTTGTGAAATTTACTGTACTGATGCGGAATCTACTTCTGTGAGTGCAAATGCAAATCAGCCTATGTTAGCGCGGGTTTAATTATCAAAAATTGGTAATTGGTAAGAAATTTTTTCTTTTACCAATTACCAACTCCTCATCTTTAAAAATAACGTCGCTGGGCTGAACGTCGCAAATAAATATAAATTAACCAGGCTATAGTTGCAAAGATTAAATTAATTGCAAACCTCGTCACTGTATACCACAAGATATCAGGGTAAAAAAGCTGTGACCAACTCAGGGGACTGAGCTTTTGAGCTAGGAGAAATAAGGCAAAAATTGCATTACCACCTAACATCAGCGCAAATATCACTAAACCTCTTTGCCAGTAACGATGTTGGCTTGTTCTACCAGAAATCAAATTTATGGGGCGTTTACCTTCCACTCTTCGCAGTAATTGTTCCATTCGCCAAAACATCCACAACAGAAATGGAAATAAGCCATAGTTGAGAATAAGTAATGGCCATGAATAACGCCCCGTATTAGATAAAACATTGACTATGGCATGACAGACCACAGAATTTAGCCAAGCCAAAAACAGCAAATTTCGGTTGTGGCTGAAATGCATCGCCAAAGCATAGCCCCAAGGGGCAGAAAACAAAGCATGAACTGGCGTACCAATAATCCGGTTAAGAATTGATGCTGTGTTATTGAATAGATAAACACAGTTTTCTTGAGCAGTAAATCCGAAAGCAACAGCTATGGTGAAAACAAACACTGTACTAGGGCGCAATCGATACCTGCGTTGCAGATAGTGGCTTGGGGCAATCACTGCTACCAACTTACAACCTTCTTCAATCGGCCCTATTTCCACAAGTTGCCGGAAAGCAATACCAGGAAGCGAGTAGTTCATTTGTCGCCAGTCAATAACCCAGTTGGCTACAGTTTCAAAAACTATTTCTAAGCCGAGGGCAACAAAACCAGAGATTCCCCCCAAGATAAATAACAGCAGCAACTTTAACAGTGGTGGGGGCGTGGAAATACGGCAATAGTAGTAAGAAAGTAGCAGTAATGGTGGAATGACTGCCCACAAGACAAGTAAAAAATCAGCCACGTACCTGAGCAATTACAGTGCGGTGACGAGGGCTATTGCTAGAGATTGTTGGAGCCTGGAAACCTGCTGCCACTAAAGCTTGTTCAATATCTAAGTTGAAATATTCATCTAGATAAGGTTCAGTACTTTTCAGCAGCGTCAAAATGTAAGGTGGCATTTTCACAAAAGCTTCTGCTTTGGGATTCATATCCATAATTGCCAAATGACCACCCGGACGTAGTAAACGCCGCGCCTCTGCAAAAATTTGCTTCGTAGGCGCTTGGGGTAATTCATGGCAAACCAGAAAAATCGAAACTAAATCAAAAGCAGCATCTGGTAATCCGGTGGCTTCGGCTGGTGCATGAACCCAGTTAATTTTTGCTTGACGTTGCTGTGAACGATATTCCGCTACTGCTAAGAAATAGGGAGATAAGTCTAAACCTGTAATCTTAGCTTGGGGATAAAGCGCTTGTAAGGCAAAGGTACTCATACCCACACTACACCCGATATCTAAGATGTCTTGTGGTGGGTTGGGAAGTTGGTTTTTGAGAATATCGTGGTAATTTTGGCGCAGTTGACAATCGCCTCGAGCTTCTGCACCTTGCCAAATTTTAGCGTGAACAGCATAGGCCGCAGGTTCTACCTCAAACGCCGCTTGCCAGCTCATATTTCCAGTTTCGTAGGCATGGAATGAGGTGAGGTAATAGTCAGGGTAAGAAATCTGGGGATTTTCTACTTTCGCTAAATCGGTTGTCCAATCACGTGCTTGAAGTTGCTGTACTTCTTTTGTCCAAGGTACACCCATTTTCTCAGCACGTTTAATCATCATCTGTCTGGCTTGATGCTTGGCTAAGTTGGCTAAAGGCTTGATAGCCAATACACCATTGACCAAGCGGGAAGCTAAACCAGGAGCATTATCTACAGCAGCAGTCATAGATCAATTTACGTTCAATTGCCTTTTTAACTTATGACATACTTGCTGACTGCCAGTCTAGCAACAGATGCAATTGTATAACTGCATTCTGTGACTTTGGAATGCAAAATATAACTTTATCAAATACATGAATCTGCGACTGGTAAGATACCAATATTTACAACAATCAGTTTTATCTACTCCGGCACGTGATGCCATTTTTACAAAACTATAACCAACGTTGAGATAGTATCAACAAAAAATATGGTAAGAGCAAGAAGACGAACCAGCGGTTTTTTAAAGGATTTTCAAGAGTTTGCGCTCAAAGGCAATGTAGTTGATTTAGCGATCGCAGTTATCATTGGTGGAGCTTTTGGTAAAATCGTCACCTCATTTGTTGAGGATGTGGTGATGCCATTAATTAATCCTCTAGTTGCTGTGGCTGGTAAAGATTGGAGAACAATTACTGTTGGCCCAGGAATTGCGATTGGCAAGTTTCTCGGTTCAATAGTTGATTTTGTGATTATTGCTTTGGTTTTGTTTGTAGTAATTCAAGCTTTACAAAAATTCAAGAAAAAAGAAGAAATTGCTGCTGAACCTCCACCAGCAGACCCCAATCTTGTAGCTCAAGAAAGATTAACTGGAGCATTAGATCGGTTGACGCAGACTTTGGAATCTCGTAACCCTCAGTTTTGATTTAACTGTTACCTAAAAACTGGTTAGCAAGAGATGCGTTACGCTGACGCTAACGCATCCTACTGGCGTGGCAAGGCTAAAATGTTGCAATAAAAATCAATTTTATCCGCGTTTATCTGCGTTTATCTGCGGTTAATTTTTTCCAATCTAATGCCTCATTTTAGTCTAGACACGCCACTACTTTAATTTTAAAAATCAAATAATCAAATAGAAGTTCTATTTTGTGTCAAATTATTAGTTAAATTGTTTCTGGATCGATATTTAATTCTCGCAGTTTAGCAGCTAATTTTTCTGCTGTTTCTTCTGGGGTTGGTACTAGCTTGCCTGCGGGGGTAAAAAGTCTTAATAGTCCTTGTTCAATCCCTAAATATAAACCAAGCTGCTGGCTCCATAAATGTCCTTGCTGATTTGGTTCTAGAGGTTGATATTGCCCATCTACTAAATGAAACCCTGCAAATTCTAGTGTGTATGGATCAAACCAAAAATAATCAGGGGTGCGAAAGGTATCTTGATAAATCTTTTTCTTTAATTCTTTGTCTGTATTCGCTGTTGATTCCGAAAGAATTTCGAGAATGAAGTTAGGATATTTACCATCTTCTTCCCACACTACCCAACTTTTGCGGGTTTTGCGTTCGGTATTGAGGACAACAAAAAAATCAGGGCCGCGGAAGCTCTCAGTTTTCAGTTTTTTCCAGCTGTAATAAATAGTAAGATTGCCAGCAGCGTAGAAATCTGTTCTGTCTCGCCACAACCATTCAAGACATTTAAGTAGGAGAATTATTTGCTCTAGATGCAGTTCTGTTTCCAAAGGAGGCTCATCGCTATATAAGTCACCTGGCGGAAAAATAACATCTTCTTGGGTGTCCTGAGTAGCATCTAATTCTTTGGCGAGGGACATGGTTGAGGCTATGGCATTTGCAATTTATGGGTTTATTTTAACGTTAGGGATTGGATCTGGGGACTGGGGACTGGGGATTGGGGACTAGGGATTGGGGATTGGGATGAGGGAGACAAGAGGACAAGAAGATCAGGGGAAATAACAAACACCAAACACCTAATTACCAATTACCAATTACCAATTACCCATTACCCTTTCCCCCTTCCCCTATTTTGCAGCTTTCGGTTTAAGTGCCAATAACATTTCTACTTGACTAGTGGATTGATCTGGACTGGTAGCAGTCACACCCAAACCACGAATAGAAGTGAGAATGGCGTTGGCTTCAGGTGGTAGGGGTTTAGCTGCAGCGAAGCGATTCACCACAGTCATGGTTTTATCCATATCTATGTAAAAGTAGCCGCCATTGGGTTTTTGTAAGGTACCAGTTACAGCTTTAAAGGTGTCGCTACTATCGAGAGATTGGTTTTTCTTAGTTGCGATCGCATCGCCAACTGGGCCACCTATAGCTATAAATACGGTATCTTGATCTAACCAGCCATGAGATAACAAAGCACCTTGTTGTGGTACTTGCCATTCAGTAACGTTTTTACCATCGATAGTTCTTTGAGCAACTGTGACTAGTTGCTTTTTGATCAAGTCATCGAGTTTGCTGAGAGTAGCTTCGGCTGTTTTGCGATCGCTAGTATCAAATAAGAATGCTCCACCAAAACCCACGCTAGCTAAAATACCTTGATTAGCAGGAATCGCACCCAAAGCAAATTCCCCATCCATCCAGCCGAGAACTTCTTTATCTAAGTCCAAGTTGGCGACTGATTTGAGTTGTTGGCGTACCTGTGCCACGGCTTGGTTAAATTCAGGGTAATCTTTGGATTGTTCTATTAAAGTTGTCCAAGTCTTGCTGATCCCTTGTCCACTAATTAAAGCAAAGGTTTCGGCGGGAAATTCTCCTACGATTTTGGCAGCAGTATTTTGATATTGGAATTTGTTGAGTTGGGAATCTAAATTAGCGATCGCTTTGACTCGCAAACCTCCATCATCAACACCCACACCCGCCACCATCGATTTTACTTGCTGCAACTGCTTGAGGGTTTGGGGAGGTAATTGTGTACCTTGGGGATTAGCGGCTGCTAACTGTTGGATCATCCCCGCATAGTCGGGTATATAAATTTGTGCCAGGGTATTTTTGACATCTACACCTTTGCTCAGAATATTGCTAGCACCTTCTTTAGTGGCAAAGGAAGGTTGTCCTTTATAGGTATCAATTGCCTGTTCAATTGTTGGTTTTTCGGGAGATAAAAGTAATTGGCTATTATTTAAAACTACGCTATAGGTTGGTTTGCCTTTATCTGTGGCTTCTGTAATTTTTTCGCCTTTATATTCAATTTCTTGAAATTTAATACCTTTTTGGGCTTTTAATTTATTACCAAAATTTAAAGCGCCGATTTTGTCTTTGATTCCCACTACCAGCAGCATCTTTGGTTCTGCTTGTAACTTGGTAGGTTTATTGGGTGCGCCAGCCGGAGGCGTAAATTGGGCGGGTTTGACTGGATCGGGTGGTAGCACAGCCATCATCACACCACCCACCCAAGGTTTTATGTCGTTTTCATAAGAAATGTTAGTATCTTTTAACAAATCTTGATTGAATGACTCTAAACCTTTGGCAACTAGTTGTTGTGCTTCGGGGGTACCAAACTGCTGTAACTTCGCCCAAGCTTGGGGATCGGTGGTAATGTAAGTTGCCATTAAGGCTGTAGAAGGTACTACCTTGGCGCTGCCTAAAGCACCTGCGCTATCGCCTGCAGGGCCTCCCTTAAAATACATATAGGCAGCTATACCCCCTGTAATCACTACAGCTGCACCAATAGTAGGAATTAAAAACTTTGATTTACTTTCAGGCATTGATTAGATCCTCGTTTCCCCAATTGTTATGGAGGCTAGTAAAAACGTCATTGTAGAGTTTTCGGAATTATTAATAAGTTGTACTAATTTAGCGGTATTTACTGACAAAATTAGTATTACTATACACTAAGGGTTTTAACTTACTCCAAGAATTACTACAACATAATGAGACGCAAATCCGTAAATAGTATGTTGTTTAACTCAAAAAAATAGCTTGGTCAACAGCAGCAAGTTATCCTAAGTTATAGAAATACTTGGGGGTATTTGTGCTTAAGAGGCATCTGTCAAGAAGAGACTCTTGACTGAATACCAAGAAGTACAAGAGATCAACTGACATCAGGGAAAGCATATAAGGGAGAAACAAGGGGAAGATGAAAAATTCGTAATTCTTAATTGATAATTCGTAATAGAGTTTCAGACAAGGATTTAGACTGCACCTGAAACTGTGCGGACTAAAGAGTTTTAGGCTTATGGCTATGTTCTGAATTACGAATTATAAATTAGTAATTAAACCCAGAAAAGCGTTCTTCCAGACTGCTGAGTTGATTGGGGAAGATACCCAATTTCACTATTTTTTTCACTACATCCAGCTAGACTTATCAGGATATAAGGTCAACAAGCATCAATGTCCAATTTTTATTTTGATACAGAAAATAACGGTCACAGATCTTTTGAGTTACCAGGGGCTAAACCTCATTACAATCCCGATCGCCCTGGACAAGTAGAGCATATTTTTTTAGATCTAAGTTTGGATATTTCTCACCAGAGTTACTCTGGTAATTGTAGTATTCGTCTTTTACCCGTCCGGACGGGAATTGAAAGTTTGACGTTGGATGCTGTCAACCTGAATATTAAATACGTACAGGTAGACGAAGTAGAGCAAGAGTTTGACTACGATGGTGAAAAGTTAGTCATTAAACTTTCTAGCCCCACTCAAGTAGGTAAGCGGATAATAATTGCGATCGCCTACTCAGTAGAAAAACCCCAACGTGGGATTTACTTTATTCAACCAGATAAACACTACCCCAAAAAGCCTACCCAAGTTTGGACACAAGGAGAAGACGAAGATTCTCGCTTTTGGTTTCCCTGTTTTGACTATCCCGGACAACTTTCTACATCGGAAATTCGGGTGCGTGTTCCTAAACCTCTGGTAGCAATTTCTAATGGTGAACTGATTCGCACAGAGGAAGATGGTAAAGAGAAAATTTACCATTGGTCACAGCAACAAATTCATCCTACTTACTTAATGACATTGGCAATTGGTGACTTTGCTGAAATTCGTGATGAATGGCAAGGTAAACCTGTTACCTACTATGTAGAAAAAAGTAGGGAAGAAGATGCGAAACGCAGCATGGGCAAAACCCCCCGCATGATTGAATTTTTAAGTGAAAAGTATGGTTATGTCTATCCTTTTCCGAAATATGCCCAAGTATGCGTTGATGACTTCATTTTCGGTGGGATGGAAAATACCTCAGCCACCCTATTAACCGATCGCTGCTTATTAGATGAACGCGCTGCTTTAGATAATCGCAATACCGAAAGTTTAGTTGTTCACGAACTAGCACACCAATGGTTTGGTGATTTACTAGTAATTAAACATTGGTCTCATGCTTGGATTAAAGAAGGCATGGCTTCTTATTCTGAAGTCATGTGGACAGAACATGAATATAGTAGCCAAGAAGCAGCATACTATCGATTATTAGAAGCGCGGAGTTACTTTAGCGAAGATAGCGGTAGATACCGCCGTCCGATGGTAACTCACGTTTACCGCGAAGCAATTGAACTTTATGATCGCCACATTTACGAAAAAGGGTCTTGTGTTTATCACATGATTCGGGCAGAATTAGGCGAAGAATTGTTTTGGCCAGCAATTCACACATTTGTTCAAGATAATGCCCACAAAACTGTCGAAACAATAGATTTATTACGGGCAATTGAAAAAGCTACAGGACGAAATCTTACCTTCCTGTTCGACCAGTATGTTTATCGTGGTGGTCATCCTGATTTTAAAGTAGCTTACTCTTGGGATGGAGATGCTAATTTAGCAAAAGTTACTGTTACTCAAACCCAAGCACAAAATAATAACAGTAAAGAGTTATTTGACCTAAGAATTCCTATCGGGTTTGGTTATAGCGAATCAGGAGACTCGCCACAACTCAAAACTTTTACTGTGAGGGTAAATGAAAAAGAACAAAGTTTCTACTTTCCATTAGAAACTAAACCACAATTTATCAGCTTTGATGTGGGGAATAATTATCTCAAAACTGTAACTTTGGAATATCCGATTCCCGAATTAAAAGCACAGTTAGAATTTGATCCCGATCCCCTCTCTCGCATTTATGCAGCTGAAGCTTTAGCGAAAAAAGGTAGCTTAGAAGCCACAAAAACATTATCTGCGGCTTTAAAAAACGATCCATTTTGGGGTGTGCGTGTTGAAGTTGCGAAACAACTAGCCGAAATCAAATTGGATCAAGCCTTTGATGGTTTAGTCGTTGGTTTAGAAGATAAAAGTCCTTATGTGCGTCGTGCGGTTGTCGATGCGCTAGCTACAATCAAAACCACCGAAAGCTATAAAGCTTTGAAAAGCTTAGTTCAAGATGGCGATCGCAGTTACTATGTAGAATCAGCAGCTTGTCGTGCAATTGGCGCGATCGCCTCAGTTAACCTAGACGAAAAACCCAGAGAAGAAAAGGTACTGAAACTTCTCAAGTCGGTTTTAGAAGAAAGAAGCGGCTGGAATGAAGTAGTTCGCAGTGGTGCGATCGCAGGTTTAGCAGAACTCAAAACCTCTGAAGCAGCTTTAAACTTGTTGCTGGAATATACCAAACCTGGCGTACCCCAAGCCTTACGCTTGGCGACAATTCGCGCTTTAGGTAAAATATCTGTCGGTCAAACTCCAGTCAATTTAGAACGAATTTTAGAAAGATTAGGAGAACTAGCCAAAGAAAGCTTCTTCTTAACCCAAGTCGCAGTCGTCACCGCATTAGGACAAATGGAAACACCCAAAGCCATTGGAATTTTGCGATCGCTAGCCGATCAAACTCCAGATGGACGTGTGCGTCGCTATGCGGATGAAGAAATTACGCGAGTGCAAAGCAATATTGGTACCGATAATGCGCTGCGGACTTTGCGCGAGGAACTTGATCAACTCAAACAGCAAAATCAGGAATTGAGAAGCCGCTTAGAAAATTTGGAGGCTAAATCTCAGAGTCCTGCATCGTAAATTAGCAGGTAGAATACCACACAATACTCCTCGGTTAAGGATTTACACCAAATCCGCTTAAATAACCCCTTTTTTATCGAACCGCATTCGCGTAGCGTCTCGCAGAGAAGACACAAAGAACACAAAGAGAAGAGGAGTAAGAAGATAAAGGGGTAAAGAAGCCGGATTTGGTATTACAACAGATTCTATGTTTATGAGGGACAGCAACTAATTGAAAAAAGTAATGAGTAATAAGTAAATTTCCTACTCATTACTCATTACTCATTACTCATTACTCACGATGTCCCTCACTTACTTCAAAAGTGCTGTTTTTGAATGGTGTTATTAGGAACAGAATAAGAGATATCAAGTTTTTGTTTTTTAATTTTCTTGACAGGAACTCTCACCAAATAATAAGCACCTTTACTAGCAATATGCTTGTATTCTTCTGGTTCCAAGTCCATTGCTAAAAATCTGTCTTTTTCCGCTAGCAGTAGCAAAGAATTAAGCTTGGCTGGTTGAGCATTTTGTTTGTGAATATAGTCTACAACTTCCGGTGCAGATGAGATGTAATTGACTGTTTTATGGCTGTAAAACACCACACTAGGTTTTTTGAAACCCAGCATAATTAATTCTTCTTTTGGTTGTTCTACTTGGGCAGCGATTGTAGCTAATTCTCGTAAAGGTTGCTGACGCTGCTGATCCATGACAAACAAAGTAGGCATCAAAACAACTGTAAAAAATATCACAAACCCTAATAAGTTAGCCGTGATAATCCATTGCCAACGGCGAGTTAGGGTAAACGCAGCAATAATGATGGCTACCAATAGCCAAATCATCCCCCCGATCGCTGGTAAACCCATCTGTTGAATCGACTGATACAACTCAGGTGCAGCAGGATCGTAACCTACTAACTGGGCGAGGTGAAATAATGCTGCAGCAACCGCAGATAAAAAGATGACATTGATCCAGCTACTCCACACAAAAGATTTGGCGGCGATGACAGATTTATGATTGTCGGTTTCGGGTTCTGGGATCAAGTCACTCCATAACAGCGCCACCAGAATCGCGGCGGCTGGCATTAACGGTAATACATAGCTAGGAAGTTTGGTAACAGCGATGGTGAAAAAGCCAAAAACCGCTAGAAACCAAATGCAAGCAAATAAACCTAATTGCTGAGAACGTTCTTGAGAACGCCAGTGCGATCGCTGCCAAAACTTCAGTCGAATCATTGCGGCAGGTAAGTAGACTGAGTATGGAGCAAAGCCTAATAGCACTACTAAAAAGTAAAAATACCAGGGTGCTGAATGTCCATTAACTACTTCTGTAAACCGTTCTATATTGTGATAACCAAAGAAAGAATTAATATAATTCCAGCCATTACGCCAAATCACTAGCGCATACCAGGGAACTGATAATCCTAAAATAATTAGCAACCCCACTAGGGGACGCATTTGCCGCCATACTTCTACTAAGTTGCCTTGGTAGATAACAAACGCACCGATAATTAACGCTGGTAATACAATTCCTACCGGGCCTTTAGTTAAAATTGCCCCAGCAACTAGCACATAACAAGCCCAGTACCATTTATTCTTGGGGAATTGTGAATTCTGTGCGTAACCTAAAAAGAAGCATAGCAAAGCTGATGCGATACACCCAGTCAGCAGCATATCTGAGACACCAATACGTCCCCAGGCGATCATTTCTGGAGTTAGCGCCATCACAGTTGCAGCCAACCCAGCCGTTAAGTAACGGCGAACAGGGCGGGATACTTGTTCTAATTCATCTTTTCTCGCTAGCGACCAATGTACTGTGTAAAAAGCTAAAGCGACTGTCCCCATCGCCGCCAGTGCTGATGGGATGCGCGCCGCCCATTCATTCACACCCAAAATGCCATAGGCGATCGCTTGACACCAATAAATTAACGCTGGTTTATCAAAGCGTGTCTGGGCATTAAAGAAGGGAGTGATCCAATCTCCTGTAATGAACATTTGACGGGAAGCCTCGGCAAACAGTGGTTCTGTTTCATCAACTAAGCCAATGTTGCCTAAATTCCAACCATAAGCTATCCAACCAATCACAATTAACCACAGAACCGATACAGTCACAGCCAGCGCCGGACGCGTAAGTATATTTTTGCACCACTGGCCAACAGTGTGGGGAAGGCTCAATTTCATGTTCATTTGTTATCAGTCAATGCTCAAAAGTCTACAGTCAAACAGCACTTTGTTAATAGTCGTTGACTTGGTAGATTTTGTTCTTGGGAAATGGGGAATAGGGCATGGGGCATGGGGCATGGGGCATGGGGCATGGGGCATGGGGCATGGGGCATGGGGTAATGAGTAATGAGTAATGAGTAATGAGTAATGGGTAATGAGCAATGGCTATTCTCCTCTGCTCCCTCATCTCCCTCATCCTCCTCATCCTCCTCATCCCCAGTCCCCAATCCCCAGTCCCCAATCCCCAGTCCCCAATCCCCAATCCCCAATCCCCAATCCCCAATCCCTACTTACTAAGTACTAGCCGCCATTCCTGGCTTTGAGAATTCCATACTGGTGAAGATGTTTCCCCAACTACATAAGGCCCCCAGTAGCGACGTGAACCATCTTGGGCAAAGGCTACGAGAATATCTCCCTTCTCTAGTTTTAAGTTACCGTTAGGCAGAGATAGGAGTAGGCCTTTTTCACTGCCTTCTTGAGGTTCAAAATCCCAATGGGCGGGAATATCTTGCTGAGTTTTAGACGCACCTTTAGCTGCTGACTTTCTTGCTAGTAAAGCGAGGCGCACAGGCTGATTGGTTTGATTACTCATCCGCAATTTGCCTTCTCCTGCTTTGATACTTCCAGAAGATTTTTGACTATATGCCAATAGAGAAGTATCTTTATTAGTACTATTTTCTACCGCTTCAGCAGGTAGAGTTACTGAAGCAGAAACATTAGTTGAGCTAACGGTTTCATGAGCAAAAGATGGAGAAGAATTGCTGGGTAGTTGAGGCGTTTCATTTGGTTGTGACGAAGTTGAGTTTGGATCTGTAGTTTCAAAAGAAACACTCATGCCAAAGCACCCCACCAGTAACCCTAACAGTCCCAAAGAACAAGCTAGAACAGCAGCGTTACGATACACTGACGTTTTCATATTGATAGTTATTTAGAAATAAGTATTTGTTTAGGCTTGTCCAAATCCTAGCCTATTCTCCGCAAGGGCAATTACTGTAATTGCCTACTATAGAGCCTCTTGAAAGCAAGTTATGCAATGTATCATAAATAGCATTTTCAAGAAACATACTGACAAAAATAATCACCTTGATTCTCTAACGAAAAATCAGGTGTAAGCCTGATTAATCAAGGCCATCTTTTGTTGAGAATGTGAAAAAGCACAAAAAATATAATACATCACTAGCAGATTTCTTCGGAGAAGCGCAAACAGTAATTTTTGTTTTACAAGTAGTGACAGTAACAAAGATTATGGTGACAAACCCCCAGATTTCTCTGTGGAATGTACTTCATTTTTCTTAATATTTCACACTACATATTTTAAGATAACTCTGATTGTTAAGGGGTGGAACCCTACATTCAACAATTTTTGGAAAAGTTTTACTTACCTGCAGATGACACCCTGTATAAAATTTCATCAACACTGAAAGCCCACTAGATAGTTCAATTACTGCTCAAACAAGCTTATGCTAAAACCGATATCCTCTAAAAGAGGAATATTTCATGATTTCTTGACTTTTGGCTTGTGTCCCAATTATGCAAAATACTCGTATAAATAATTTAGTTGATGCTACTACCAGGCAAATAGGGTTATGGTTTGTTAACCCTTGGCGGCGATTATCGCTACTAATAATTTGTTTTTTGTTTGGTTTCTTTCTCGGATCGGCAATTTCTACCAGTGCTGGACAAAAGGCAGAATTGGATATTTGGGTAGCAGCGGTTTTAGTTGTACTAACCGAAGTGAGTAGCAGAATCTTCTACAGTGGTAACTTTTTCTTGAGGCGATCGCTATGGGTGGAAGCACTCAACTTTCTCAAGGTTGGTTTTACTTACAGCCTGTTTCTGGAAGCGTTCAAGCTGGGATCGTGATTAGGGGATTGGGGATTGGGGATTGGGGAAAGGGGAAAGGGGAAAAGGAAAATTACCAATTACCAATTACCAATTACCAAATGACAAATGACAACTCTTTTGGAATTACGGCAGAAAATGTGGATGAGGTGATTCAAAGGCGATCGCATTTACTCAAATCTATCGAACCAGCTTTTAACGAGTTTTGCCAAACCACGCTGCAAGTGGAACCCGAGGTGATGTTACATACCTTGCGGGAGTTATGGTTACCTTTGGCAATTAACATTGCATCGCAGCGTCAAAAGTTGGGACATCCCTTAATTCAAGGAATTTTGGGCGTACAAGGAACTGGTAAAACTACTATGTCCCAAGCGTTAACTTTGATTCTGCAGGAGTTGGGATATCACACTGTCACTTTATCTTTGGATGACTTATACAAAACCTATAGCGATCGCTTACTTCTATCACAACAAGACCCCCGTTTAATTTGGCGCGGCCCTCCGGGAACTCACGATATTGATCTAGGCTTAAATTTACTCGACCAGATTCACCAATCACAAAGTCCAGTTGTGATCCCCCGGTTTGATAAATCTGCTTACAATGGTGCAGGCGATCGCACTACTCCAGAAGTCGCCGCAAATGTGGATATTTTGCTCTTTGAAGGGTGGTTTGTGGGTGTAAGACCAATTGATCCCCAAGCCTTTGATCATGCGCCAGCGCCGATTTTTACAGATGCAGATCGCACGTTTGCCAGGGATATGAATAGTCAGTTGGAGAATTATCTTCCGCTTTGGCAGAGGTTGGATAGTTTAATCGTTTTATACCCTACTGATTATCGCTCATCCTTACTATGGCGCAAACAAGCAGAACAAAAGATGATTGCATCTGGTAAATCGGGAATGAGCGAACAACAGATAGAAGAATTTGTACATTATTTTTGGCGATCGCTGCACCCGGAATTATTCATCAAGCCTTTGGTTAACTCTCCGCAATGGGTTGATTTGGTAATTGAAATCAATAGCGATCGCAGTTTTGGTAATATCTATAGTTTGTAGTGGCGTGGCAAGCCTTAAATGTTGCATTAAAAATCAATTTTATCCGCGTTTATCTGCGTTCATCTGCGGTTAATTTTTTCTAATCTAATGCACTATTTTAGCCTTGCCACGCCAGTAGGGTGCGTTATGGCTTTAGCCTAACGCACCGTCAACAATTCAAGGTACTGGAACCTTACCATCACATAATTATTGTCTTGATTGCAGCTTCTCAATTAATTCATAAAATGGTTGCCAATTATCTTCTTGCGCGATTGGTTCCCAAATAGATTCAATTACTGGTCTTAACAAAGCCGTTTTCGGATTAGCAACTGCAAGAGTTGCCGCAATTATATCTATTTGTTCAGGAGCAAAATTATTTAAAATTTTATGGTACAAAATACACCAGTTATCAAAAATTGGTGATGCTCCGTTAGCTGGTAAAATATCGGAATCATGTAAAACAAAGGCGGGATCGTTACGCCAGTTGATCGAAAAAGTCCGGGCAATTTCAGCGAAAAAGTGATGATAACCGACTTGGCTAGCTTGCAAAAATTCAATTGTCATTTCCAACAAATCATCAACTTCTGGAACTTGCAACTCATCAAAACCTAACTTTTTCAACATTAACGAGCGATATTCCGCATAATAATATTCTTCAAATTTTGCTAAACCAGAATCCAAATCAGCTTTACCAATTATTGCTTTTAAGGGTTCTTGGAGCATTTCTAGATTCAATCTACAAATACTCGGCTGATGTCCATAACAATAGCGTCGATAATAATCAAAATAAGCAGCAGTAAAATAGGGATCGTAAGTTGGAATAAAGGCATAGGGGCCATAGTCGAAGCTTTCCCCGGTAATTGACATATTGTCAGTATTTAAAACTGCATGGCAAAAACCAGCCGCCATCCACTGTGCTACAAGTTTCGCAACTCTTTTAACTAATTCTGCATAAAATAAAGTATATTTATCTGGTTCTGCAGCTAAGTGGTGATAATATTGCTCAATTACATGGTCTAATAATTTTTGGGTTAAATCTGGACGACGTAGGTAATGCGATCGCTCAAAAGTGCCAAACCGAATATGAGAACGGCTCATTCTCACCATGACAGATGAACGAGTCGGGGAAGGTTCATCACCCCGCCACAAAGGTAAACCAGTTTCAATCATGGTTAAACAGCGGGAGGTGCGTACACCCAAAGAATGCAAAGCCTCCGCAGCCAAAACTTCCCGCACTCCACCTTTGAGTGTTAGCATCCCATCGCCACCACGAGAGTAGGGAGTTCTCCCAGAACCTTTAGTGCCAAAATCGTACAATTCGCCATCTATACCCCGCACTTGTCCGTAGAGAAAGCCTCTACCATCACCCAAGCCAGAATTATATTCACCAAATTGATAGCCGTGATAACGCAACGCCAACAATGGTTGACGTTCTTGAAATTTACCAAAGGCGTTGATAAAGTCTTCATCGGTGACAGCTTGGGGATTTAACCCCAAATTAGGCAAAACTGCGTCATTACGCCAGCGCAGGATATGTTGCGGAAATTCTGCTGCTGCTACTTCGTCGTAGTAGTCGTTCCCTAGAGATTCTAAGGCGGGTTCGTATTTGAGGTGAAGAAAAGGATTGCGAGAATTGGTTTGGTTGGGAGTTTCAGCCAGAGTCATTAGCAGTAAAGCTTTGTTAATTCTTCTCTTAATACTAACTCTGGGCACTAGCATCAGCGTCAGTTCTGCAAGCAGTCCCAATTAAACAGGTTTCACCGCCAAGTTATGAGTATGCTATTTTACTTGCGGAAAACACCAAAATGAGTAAGTGATTTACCCAAATGAGAACTCATTACAGCTTTTTGAGTAAGCATTATGCCATTTTACCTAGGGAAAACACAAAAATGAGTGCGTGATTTACCACAATGAGAACTCATTACAGCTTCTTGAGTAAGCATTACGCCATTTTACTTGCGGAAAACACCAAAATGAGAAAGCAGTAAGGCATTTTGAGTAAGCATTGAGAGAAAATGAGTAGGCAAAAAGGCATTCTCAGTAAGCAAAGAGGCATTTTGCCAAATAATTTTAAAGCTTATATTAAAGATAGAGCCGTAAAAGAAATATAAGTAGAGTGAGCATGGAGCGCTAAAACCTATAGGACTCATATTTGATTTTTGAAATACACGTAGGGGAGCCAGTGCGTTGCGGAGGTTCCCTCCGTTATAGCAACTGGCGTTGTGTTGTCGCGCAGCGCAACGCACCAAAGCCCAGAATACGGTGCGTTACACTTCGTGATAACGCACCCTACACATACTTAGATTTTTTCAATAATCAAATCGGATTTCTATAGATATGGTAAGTATTACCGACTCTACAATGAAGATTAAAGATTATGTAATTTTTGCAATAATTAAAACGGATTCTGGGATTTTATGATTAAGGAACTTCTAGAAATTCAATGATTCCTCAGCCTCAAGATGCTAATTGAATATTCCAGAATCATGATTGTTCCCTAGTATTTACTTTAACCAAACAATACTGAAGAAAAAAGTGGGGAATTAGATACAGGTTATCCACTTCCCCCTTCACCTGGTGTTGCTGAAGCAACTTGGTATGAACACTAATAACTATTACAGTCTGTTGTGGAGCTACTGTGTCTCTGGTATGGATTTACTATGAAATTTTCTAGAACTCATAATTCTACCCATTTCCTACGATTTTGGCATTTCCCAGTGAGGATTGGTCAGACTAGTCATAATATGATCTTGCCATTGCCCATTAATTAATAAATAGTCCCTAGCATACCCTTCAACAACAAAACCCAGCTTTTTGAGGACATTGCCACTGCGCTGGTTGTGTGGCATATAATTTGCCATAATGCGGTGCATATTTAATTCTTGAAAGACATAGTTAGTAGCTGCTTTCAAAGCTTCTGTCATATAGCCTTTACCCTGTTCATCTTCTGAGAGGCTATAACCGACGTAGCAAAAATAAGCTGCACCTCTGACAAAATTCGTAAAATTAATCGTGCCAATAATATCTGTAAGGCTGCTTTTGGGATAAATAAATAGTTTTAGGGAGTGTCCATTAATAAATTCTAGTAAATTACCTTCAACTTGATATTGCCAATATTTGACTGTGAAAAAATCGTTAGCCCATTTGGGGTAATATGGGGTAAGATAATCTTTGTTCGTAGTAAAATATTTGAGAATTTGCGGTATATCCTCTTGAATACCGATTCTTAATAACAGGCGATCGCTCGTTATCAATGGTAGTTCTGATTTCATACAACTAGATAACTAACGTGAGTCTTATCAGGAAATTTTGCAGATGCAGAAGTTTGAATATCCCTTGTGGCTAGGGAAAAGTACAAGGGAAAAAGGGGAAAGGTTTAAATTTACCATTTTTCTTTCTCTATTAACTAAAACATCTTGATGATGTCAGCAGCTTGATGCCTAATTCATGAAATTGCACAGATAAATGTAATCTAGGTTACAGAAATCTGTGGAAGATTGTACACAATTCAATTTACCAGCAGTCAGCCTTGCTGTCTTACCCTTTTGTGCTGAAAAGCGCAAATTGATGGATTAATTAAGTTACCAAAGGTGCTGTACTCTCGCCGCTAACCCACCCTACTGGCGTGGCAAGGCTAAAATGTTGCAATAATTTTTCTTGTGGGGTGGACATCTTGTCCGCCCCGGACGGGCAAGATGCCCATCCCACAAGAGTTTTTTTCATGCAATATTTTTGGCGTGTCAGTCCACTACGCACCAATAGCACTTACATTAAGTAAACATTGCTGCCCAGATCCCCGACTTTTTCAAAAAGTCGGGGATCTAAATCTCCCTAAAGTAAGTGACATTCCACCCTACGCACTTTATCCTTTTTTGACTGTGAATCTATTGGACAAGCAGAATAATTGATAAGCTGATTTTTAATATCTACAACAGCATGGTGAAAAAGCGATCGCAACTTCAGCACAATACGCAACGTAAATTTGTGCGATCGCTTCGCCTAAATGCTGTATCTTAGGATATTCAACAAAAAGACAGCTCTTGGTAAATCCAGTCTATTAACTAAGGATAAGTGATGTCGGTGGGAAGAATACGCTACGATTGGCAGGAAGCAGAAATTGAGGCGATATATAATACGCCATTGCTAGAGCTTATTTATCAAGCTGCTAGTGTACATCGCCAATATCATAATCCCAAACAAATTCAAGTCTGTAAGCTAATCTCTATTAAAACTGGGGGTTGTCCCGAAGATTGTAACTATTGCGCCCAATCTTCCCGCTACAAAACAGAGGTAAAAGCACAAGCACTTTTAGAAAAAGAAACTGTAGTTAGCATTGCCCAAAAAGCTAAGGAAACAGGTGTTAGCCGGGTTTGCATGGGTGCAGCTTGGCGTGAGGTAAAGGATAATTCCCAATTTGAAACAGTGTTAGAAATGGTGCAAGAAGTCACCTCGATGGGTTTAGAAGTCTGTTGTACCTTAGGGATGCTAACGGCGGATCAAGCCAAGCGCTTAGAAGCAGCAGGACTCTATGCTTATAACCATAATTTAGATACTTCGCGGGAACATTACAGCACCATCATCACCACCAGGACTTACGACGATCGCCTGAATACGATTGAAAATGTCCGCCAAACCAATGTTACCGTATGTTCTGGTGGCATACTCGGCTTAGGTGAAACTGCCAGCGATCGCATCGCCATGTTACATACCTTGGCAAACCTCAGCCCTCATCCCGAATCTGTACCAATTAACATTCTCTCCCAAGTCCCAGGCACACCCTTAGAAAATCAGGCTGATGTTCCTATCTGGGATGTAGTCAGGATGATTGCAACAGCACGTATGATTATGCCAGCTTCAGATGTGCGTCTTAGCGCTGGTAGGGCGAGACTTTCCGAAGTAGAACAAGCCTTCTGCTTTATGGCTGGAGCTAATTCTATCTTCTCCAGCGATGACAACAAAATGCTCACAGTCACCACACCATGTCCAGATTACGATAGCGATCGCGAAATGCTCAACCTGCTGGGCTTAGAAATGCGTCCGCCAGCCCGAATAAAAGTTCAGGTTTGATTTTTTCCTGACAGCACAATCTGAATAAACATTAATGCCTAATAAGCTGAGTTACAGATTGTTGTAATTTCTTTACAGAAACCTCATAGAACACTATTATCATATTCTGTACGATCTAAAAAGAAGCTTCTAGTGTTACCTGCACTAGAAGCTGATGAAACGTACTAAAGCATAGTAAAGCCTTGTTGTTAAACAACAAGGCTTTACTTCCCGTTAGGAATCAAATAGCCCAAATAAGCAGCTACGCTAACTTTTGCTACTTCAATAAACACAGGCCTAGTACTTTCATCAATAAACGCGAACCCCAATAATCCAAGCATTGATACAACTACAACAAATGCCAGGATCAGATTAGATACATTACTGTCGGAATTCAGTTTTTGACTCATAGCACTCATATTCCTTAAGTAGAAAACGTCAAGATTTGCACTGAAGTGCATTATTAAAATCCCTGACACCATAAGTTTTTCGTCAATATTAACGAAATCACAGAGGTTCCAAGGTTTAATTACACAGCCAGCGTTAATCTAGTACATACAATTTTGATCTGTAACTCAGGGGTTTTCCCTATACTTACTATAAACTTTATGTTTATTTCATAAACGCTAATTTGTAAACTCAAGTAAAGTCTTCGTATCGTAAGGGTTTCAGGAATTTGAACTAATCAAGCCTTTATCTTGCGAAAGCTATACCCAGTAATGAATTAGGTGTCCTTAAGATTTTATTTACGAATCAGCTCTAATTGCTTTGCTCTTACTTCACACAAGTATTAAACTTCATGTAAATATACGGAATAAAATATTTGTATATAGATAAATTTAGTATTCGGTAAACATTAGGGTGATACTCGTAATTATCAGAAAAAGCCTGGTTACCCAGGCTTGAAAGAAAATAGGACTTACCCAAGTGTCATATTTTTCCCGCCAAAGCTGTCAAGGGTCAAATGTACAAAAAACTTTGACCATTGACTCTTGACTCATGACCCGAATATATGTACTAGTTGCCTCATTCCTAGAAAATTCTCCCTTATAGTATCTTGGCTGAACGCAGACCGAACAACAGCCCAACAGCGATACCAGTGAACACAGCCAAGAAACCGATATAAGATACAACTCCAAGCATTATTCTTTCTCCACAAGACTTTAATAAATCTATCTTAATGGAGTGGGAGTACTCCCGTTACAGTCGTTCGCCCATTCGGTATTTTTGTAGCCTGTGTTACGGCTAGGAAAGGATTTGGGACTTAGAGATCATGAGATTTAGCCGGAACGCACCGCCGTATGGATGGTGCAAGGCGGGCGCTGCCAGTATTTACGAGTTAGAAGAGAAGTAGTGATATCATATCGGCTTAAAGCACTAGAACATAGTGGATACAAAAAAGGATTGTGATAGTTTTAGAAATTACGTCAAAAATTTTTCTGGCTTTCCAGCCTATTACTTAATTATTGGCAAATATAGCAGATTGTAAGTTGGTGATGTACAGATAATTGTCAGGGCACGGCACTGCCCACCTGTGTCAACTTAAGCTAAAAGCTATATAGGGCGAGTGTTGTACAAAAACCCTCGCCCTCATCCCCTAACCCCTTCTCCCGCAGGAGAAGGGGAATTAAATCTCTTGCTCCCCTCTCCTGGTGGGAGAGGGGTTGGGGGTGAGGGCGAAACCTTGCACAAGAGCGGGTTTCACGTTAAGTTGACACCACTGGGCACTGCCATGCCCCTACCCGCATACCTTATTTATCTGAAATATGATGTAAATATTTGCTATCAGAAAAGCTCGGTAATTTACCATTTTTGTTTTTGTTTTCAAACTAAATATTTACTATATTTTGAAATTTAAACTCAAAAAATTAGCATGATGTAACCATTGATGAATACTAAAACCAATTATTGAGATAAAAGCCCATGATCAACAAAATTCGTCGCAGTCGTCATGCTAATAAAGAGTCGTTTATGCGAGATTTTTTTCACCAGCCTGGAAATGTACCTGGAACCCTCGTGATCGATGAGAATGCTTATTATCCAGAAATTATTTTAATTGATTACAACGCAAATAATTATACAAAACAAGAAATAGCATCTCCAGAAGAATGTCTACAATTTTTGGATGCAAATTCTGTATCTTGGGTTGATGTTAGAGGTTTAGGAAATATAGATATTTTACAAAGAGTTGGTCAAGTTTTTGATTTACATCCTCTAGTTTTAGAAGATGTCGTAAATATGGCAGAGCGTCCTAAAACTGAAGACTATGACGACCAATTATTAATAATTGCGCGGATGGTAGTACCGAAAAAAAATGCATTTGGATTTTTCAGTGAACAAGTGAGTTTAGTATTAGGAAAAACCTATTTACTAACAGTACAAGAAGAACCAGAACATGATTGCTTTGATGCTGTGCGATCGCGCATTGAAAAATCGAAAGGAATTATCCGCAAATCAGGAGCAGATTATTTAACTTATGCCCTATTAGATGCCATTATTGATGGCTTTTTCCCCGTATTAGAGCGCTATGGCGAACAAATAGAAGATTTAGAAGAAGAAGTAATTACTAGACCTACTCAGAAAACACTCCAGAAGATTTATAAAATCAAGCGAGAATTACTGCAACTACGTCGCGCCATCTGGCCCCAGCGTGATGTGATTAATTCTCTGATGCGTGATAGCGGAGAAAATATCAGTGATGAAGTGCGAATCTATCTGAGAGATTGTTATGACCACGCAGTGCAAGTAATTGACATGGTAGAAACCTACCGGGAACTGACTTCAGGATTAATGGATGTTTATCTGTCGGCAGTGAGTAACAAAATGAATGAAATCATGAAAATCTTGACAGTGGTTTCCTCTATTTTTATTCCCTTAACTTTTGTAGCAGGAATTTACGGGATGAACTTCAATACCGAAAAATCACCATATAATATGCCTGAACTGAATTGGTATTGGGGGTATCCACTGTGCTTGGCTGTGATGGCTGCGATCGCAGGCGGATTACTTTTCTTTTTCTGGCGGCGAGGCTGGCTAGAAAGGTCTTTAACGATTAAGCAAGACTAAATATGGTACATCAGTATGGATCGGATATACAAAATTATTACAGGGAGTCTGTATTCTAAATTATGAGAAGCGGTGACCAAAATTTAGTTGTCTTGACGCTTTATATCATCGGTGTCTCTTACATCTTTAACCTGATGATTGAATCAATTGACGACAAAATTAAATTTGAGTATCAGAAAAAAGATGTTGACGATCAACTCGCACAAAAAGAAATAGGCGATAAAGTGGGAATTTCTTTTAAACTCAATCCCTCCTATTCGTTTGACGAATTGAAAGAGTTATCGGTTAGCATTGAAAATAAATCTAGCGATTATGCTATCTATGTTGACTGGGATAATAGCTCTTTGGTTGTTGAATATAGTAAGCAATCGCGCCGAGTAATTCGCAAATCACCAGACTTAACCCGTGACTTGGCTGTACCACAAAGTCCTAGTCTAGTGGCACCCAAGAAAACACTTTCAGCAACAGTCACAGCAGAAGATGTATTTGCTCGTGATGCAACTACAGGTACTTACTCAACCAAACAACCCCTAATTAATATTAGTAGCTTGGAAAAAAGCCCTGTAAAAGCATTAAGAAAGTTGTACAACAATTTTGTTAACAGAACTATAAAATTAGATTTCTCACTACAACTAGTGCTGCGCGTATCTGAAGAACTGCGCGTTGGTCTGGCTCCAGGTCAAAACGTCCCACCCATGTACATTATTAATTGCCCTTTCACAATTAGAAAACTACCCTGGACATACGCCCTACCTTGGAATAAAAGGAAGTAACTTAAATTCAGACACACAGCTCCATCCAAGATTACACTGGATCTAAGGAGAGAGTAGGCGTAGGCGGTTGCAGATCAGTCACAAAAACTGATTTGAGGAAAGTCCGGGCTCCCGAAAGACCAAACTTGCTGGATAACGTCCAGTGCGAGCGATCGTGAGGATAGTGCCACAGAAAGATACCGCCAATTAGTCATTAGTCATTTGTCATTAGTCATTTGGAAAAACACAAAGGACAAAGGACAAAGAACAAATGACCAAATTGGTAAGGGTGCAAAGGTGCGGTAAGAGCGCACCAGCAACGTCGAGAGGCGTTGGCTCGGTAAACCCCGGTTGGGAGCAAGGCGAAAGGAACTATGGTTGGTCTTTTACCAGTTCCGCTAAAACAGAGCCGCTAGAGGCGTTTGGTAACAAACGTCCCAGATAGATAACCGCCCTCATGTAGAGAAGTTACTTGTAACATTTCTACATTCGAGAACAGAACCCGGCTTACTACCAACTCTTTCCCTTTTTAGTCATTTGGTGTTTGTCATTTGTAATTTGTCATTTGGTAATGGGTAATGGGTAATGGGTAATGGGTAATGGGTAATGGGTAATGGGTAATGGGTAATGGGCATTTCTCCCCTTGTCTCCCTTATCCCCCTCATCTCCCTTATCCCCCTCATCTCCCTTATCCCCCTCATCTCCCTCATCTCCCTCATCTCCCTTATCCCCTCTGCTCCCCCCCTCCCTGATTTAATGTCCCTCGCTTATCCACGCCGTCAGCGTCAGCTGGAAAATTTAGTTCAAAAATTAGGTCTGCCAAAAGAAGCACCTATACAATGGCATCTGTTGGACTTAGCGCTAACTCATCCTACTGTCTCAGAGTCAGCAAATTATGAACAGTTGGAATTTGTGGGTGATGCTGTGGTGCGGCTAGTCGCAGCTATTGTGTTGTGGGAACATTATCCAGATTGTCCGGTGGGGGATTTTGCCGCAATTCGTTCGGTGCTGGTGAGCGATCGCATTTTGGCTCAGTTAGCCAGAGAATATGGTTTGGAACTTTATTTATTGGTTGCTGGTAGTGCGACTGCTGATAAAGTAGGTCAAGAATCTCGGCTAGCAGATGCTTTTGAAGCTGTTCTCGGGGCATTGTACCTCAGTACCAGCAATCTCAATCTCATCCGTCCTTGGCTAGACCCTCACTTCAAACAACTAGCCGCAGAAATTCGTCTCGATCCAGCTAGGCTAAATTACAAAGCTGCTCTGCAAGAATGGACTCAGGCTCAATTTAAAGTTTTGCCAGAATATCGAGTTGTAGAAGTAACTCAACCCCACCGCAACCAAGAACGTTTCCTTGCTGAAGTGTGGTTGCATGGTAAACAATTGGGTCAAGGTAAGGGACGCTCGATTAAAGCTGCGGAACAAGCAGCAGCTAAGGTAGCATTTTTATCCATTAGTAATCCGGAACAACCCTGAACTCAATAGAGAATATCAGAGTTGATAATGCAGTTATGACTCAAGAGTCTAAACTCCAGTGTCAAAATTTTGACTCTTGGCAAATAACTAATGACTAATCAAATTACAATTGCTGTCCTCGGTGTTGGGCGTTGGGGAGTGCATTTGCTACGGAATTTTTTAGAACATCCCCAAGTACGGATTGGTGCGGTTGTAGACCCCAACCCGGAAAGATTAGCAGCCGTCAAACGGCAATATAAATTAGATGAAAATGTCTTATTAACAACTGAGTGGCAGGATATCAAGCAAGTGCCAGATTTAAAGGCAGTGGCGATCGCAACTCCAGCTACCACTCATTATCACTTGATTAAAGATGCCTTGAATCAGGGATACCATGTTTTAGCAGAAAAGCCCTTAACTCTAGATCCTGTAGAATGTCACGAACTTTGCGAGTTAGCACAGCAACGGCATTTAATATTAATGGTAGATCATACCTATTTATTTCATCCCGCCGTCGAACAAGGACAAGCTGTAGTTCAGGCGGGTAAGTTAGGTGATTTACGCTACGGCTACGCCACCCGCACCCATTTAGGGCCAGTCCGCCAAGATGTAGATGCACTATGGGATTTAGCAATTCACGATATTGCTATTTTTAACAATTGGTTAGGTCAATTACCAGTAAAAGTGCAAGCAACCGGTACAGTTTGGCTACAGGGTGACAAACCCAACCACAGCGATTCTCCCACCCTACGGGAAGCCGCTATCGCGTCTACACCCCCCTCACCTCTCTACCCAGGACTTGCTGATTTAGTCTGGGTGATGCTGACATACGCAGATGGTTTTCAAGCCTATATTCATCTCTGCTGGTTGAATACCGATAAACAAAGAAGGTTAGCGGTTGTGGGTAATCGTGGTAGCTTGATTTTCGATGAAATGTCTAGCCAATCGCCTTTAACGTTATTAAATGGGCAATTAGAATATCAAAACAATCAATTTCTGCCTCTTAATCAAAGCCAAGAGGCTTTGCAAGTAGAAAAAGGCGAACCCTTGCAACGAGTTTGCGATCGCTTTATTACTTGTATCTTCAACAATACTCCCTCTATTGTTTCCTCTGGCTGGGTTGGTGCAGAGTTGGTAGAAATTCTGGCCGCACTGACAGCCTCTCTTGAGCAAGGTGGACAACCTATGGTGTTGGGTAATGGGTAATGGATAATGGGTAATGGGTAATGGGTAATTGGGAAAAACTTTGAATTATTATCTAACTTTTGATTACAGACGCGATTAATTGTCTCTCTACGACTTTTGACTCTTACTTCATACCCAATGCCCCATGCCCCATGCCCCATGCCCAATCCCTCACCTTTCCACAACAGTGCCGTTAGCACAAGCTTCTCCCGCAGTTCGGCTAGACAAAATACTTTGTGGAGTTAACAAAGTCAGTTGGCAAGTATCTTCTAAAAGCGGTAGTTTGTCTTCGGTGTCGTCTTTTTCTGTTGTGGGAGAGTCTTCAATTTCTGTAGCGTCAAGTAGCGGTTCTGCTTGCAGGTTAATATAGCCGTTAACTTCGCTTTTTACCTCATCTGTAGTGGTGATTTCAATATCCTCTAAATTTCCTTTTTCTTCTGGAGGGGATAATAGAGAAATATCAATTAAAGGTAACGCGATCGTCACTGTTGTACCTTGATTAAGTCCCGCACTTGTGAGAGTAATGGTACCTTTCATGAGTTCGATTAAGTTGCGTGAAATCGCCAACCCTAATCCTGTACCTTCAATTTTGCGGGTACTGGCACCATCTACCATCACAAAGGGGCGAAATAGCTTGTGCTGTTGGGCGGGATCAATCCCCATGCCTGTATCGGTGACATGAATTAACACCTGAGATTGATCGTTATTTGATTGCATTTCACAAGCGATCGTAATGCTTCCTTGTTCGGTGAATTTAGTTGCATTACCAATAACATTAATTAATACTTGCTTCAGTTTTGCTGCGTCTGCTTTCACAGGAATCAGTTCGCTACCCAAATCAGTTTTTAATTGCAAGCCTCTTTGTTGCACATTTACTGATTGAATATTGATTACTTCCAGCAGTAATTTTCGCAGGTCAAGCGGTTCTGTAACTACAGAAAGTTTACCAGCTTCAATTTTAGAAATATCAAGCAAATCATTAATAATTCCTAATAAATGAATTGCTGTTTCATCGGCACGCTTGAGAAATTCCATTTCTTCTTCCCGGTTATCACACAAACCATCGTGAACCAGGCGCACACAATTGATAATAATATTTAGCGGATTTCGCAATTCATGGGAAGTTGTGGCTAAAAATTGGCTTTTAACTTGGTTAGCAGTTTTTGCTTCTTTCCATGCAATTTCTAATTCTTCTGCCCAAGCTTTCAACCTCTCAACCATTTGGTCGAGGGCTTGTGCTAGTTGATTAAACTCCCGGATTTTAAAGTTATGTGGAACTGGTTGGGCACTGTGGTGGTTATAAATATTGAGTGCGTAATCGCGTAATTCTTCTACAGGGTTGGCAAGATAAGGCGCTAAATATAAAGATGCTAATAAGCTGGCACCTATTAAACCAACTGTTAAAACAATGAGAATTAGTTTGATTTCTTCTAAACCAAACAGAGCGCTATCTGTAGTAGTAACAGCTAAAACAATCCATTTTTGTGGAGATTGTTCTTGAAGAGGATTGCTAATTATTTTATAACCAGCTAATAGTTCTTTTCCTTCTTTAAAATACAAATTTGTAGAGCCAGTTTCCCCGATCACAGTATTTTTAATTGTGTTTTGGAGTTGGGTAGCATGACCATCTTCTTGAATGTTACTGCCCACTCTTTCTGGTGCTGGGTGCGCTAAAATTGTGCCATCTTCAGCAATGACTATCATCGAACCTGTCAGCGATCCCGGCTTACTAGCAGTTTGTTGATACAATGCCGACTGAAGACTTAAGCTATAAACTAATTTACCCCCCTGATCGTAAACTGGGGCAGTAAGTAATAGTTGCAATTGATTTTTGGTATCTCTTGTACCAGTTGTGCCTAGCTTAGGCGGTAAAACTACCTTAATATCAACTCCTTGGCTAGGTACAAATGAATTTTCTTCTCCTATGGGTTTGCCGTCACAACTACTAGCAACTATTTTGTTGGTTTGCAAATTTTTTAATTGAATACAATCAATTTTGCTTGGTAGTTGTTGTGATATTTTATTCAAAAATTCTTCCGTCTCTGCTGGAGAAGGAGACTCGATAATTTTTGTTTTGCTAATAATCAGCAAACTAGTCTTGAGGGTAGCGATCGCATCTGCAATCTTCTCCCCCTTCATAACGGCACTTTCGGTTAAATTTTGTTTAGCATTTTTTAATAGGCTATTCCGCGCCTTATTTAAGGCGGCCATCTCACCTATCAATAATACTGGCACAAACACCAGCAAGATTCTTGTCAATAATATACGCCGAAAGGATGATTGACGGGACTTAGCCATCTAACGTCTCACTTCGCATCTGCAAACCAAAACAGCCAAAGATATGCAATTAAACCAGCTAGATGAGACATTGCATTAAGTTATGACTACTTTATTGACAAATTCTAAAAATAACAAAGTTTGCATCTGCAAAATGAAACCTGGTATACCAAAACCTCCGGAGGTTAGATTTAAACAAGACTTGTGTTGCATATCTCTACAATAGGGAAATCACTAAACAGCAGCTTGCATATATGAATTTTTGGTAAATAACATACAGCAAGAAAAAATTCCAAATCTCAAAACAACTAAATGGTGCAACATCGTCCTCATACCACAGTGGTTTTGGCAATGAGTGCAGATGGCAAGATAGCAGATTTTAGGCGATCGCCTGCTCGTTTCGGCTCAAAGGCTGATAAAGCACACCTGGAAAAACAAATCGCTGCCTCTGATGCCACTCTCTTCGGTGCCAGTACTCTCCGTGCATACGGTACTACATTAACCGTATCACATCCAACATTGCTGCAAAATCGAACAAAAGCGGGCAAATCTACTCAGCCAGTTCATATAGTCATTACACAATCTGGTAACCTTAATCCGGAAATTCACTTTTTTCAACAACCGGTTCCACGTTGGTTGCTCACGACTACTGCCGGGGCAAGTTTTTGGCGAGGACGCTCAGAGTTTGAGCAGATTTTAGTTTTTGAAACACCACAGGGCAAGATAGACCTTCTTGCCACGCTGCAACACCTGGTTCTTCTACATATAACACGCTTAGTGATACTGGGAGGCGGGGAATTGGTAGCTTCAATGTTGGAATTAGACTTAATAGATGAATTATGGTTAACCGTATGTCCACTGATTTTGGCTGGTGCTACCGCACCCACACCTGCGGAAAGTACTGGATTCCCTGCTAATTTAGCACCCCGCCTCGAACTTCTAGAGGTTAACCAGGTCGATCAAGAAGTGTTTTTACACTATCGCCTGCAACGACCAGCATCTTAGATTACCCTAAAAAAGATTGGGTATTGGAAATTGGGCATGGGGCATAGGGCATAGGGCATAGGGCATAGGGCATAGGGCATTGGTAATTGCTAACAGTAATTTTTCCATCTCCCTCATCTCCCTCATCTCCCTCATCTTCCTCACCCCCAGTCCCCAATCCCCAGTCCCCAGTCCCCAGTCCCCATTCCCTGAGACGATGGTAGAAAAACTGAAACCTCGCTATTCTATTGCTTGGATCAGCAAAATTGCTGAGATACCTCAAGAAGCTTGGGATGCTTTAGCATTGCCCCTCAAAACTCCGTTTTTAGAGTGGGAGTGGCTGAATAATCTGGAAACATCCCACAGTGCTACCAGAAAAACTGGTTGGTTACCAAATCACTTAACCTTATGGCGCGACAGAACCCTGATTGCTGCGGCTCCACTTTATTTAAAAGGACATAGTGCAGGGGAATTTGTCTTCGATCACCAGTGGGCAAGTTTAGCAGAACGCATTGGGGTAGATTATTACCCGAAATTGTTGGGAATGACACCTTTTACTCCAGCTGAAGGCTATCGCTTTTTAATTGCGCCTGGCGAAGATGAGGATGAAATTACAGCCATGATGGTGCATGAGATAGACTCTTTTTGCTCCCAACATCGCATCTCTGGGTGTCATTTTCTCTATGTCGATCCCAAATGGCGTGCTGTGCTAGAACGGCAAGGTTTTAGCAGTTGGTTGCATCACAGTTACATTTGGGAAAATGATGGATTTAAGAATTTTGATGATTACCTAGCTGTATTCAACGCCAATCAACGCCGCAATATTAAGCGGGAACGCAAAGCAGTGGAAAAAGCAGGTTTAATACTGCAACCACTGACGGGTGATGAAATTCCCCATTCTTTGTTTCCCTTGATGTACCAGTTCTATGCCGATACCTGTGATAAGTTCGGTTGGTGGGGTAGTAAATACCTGACAAAACGCTTTTTTGAGCAATTACATAGCAATTATCGCCATCGCGTCGTGTTTTTCGCTGCTTATAGCGAGCAAGATAATCGTCACCCCATAGGAATGTCTTTTTGTTTATATAAAGGTGATAGATTATATGGTCGCTATTGGGGCAGTTTTCAAGAGATAGATTGTCTACATTTTGATGCTTGCTATTACTCGCCAATTGAGTGGGCGATCGCTAACGATATTCAAATGTTTGATCCTGGTGCTGGTGGAAGACACAAAAAACGGCGCGGCTTTCCCGCCAAGGCAAATCAGAGTTTGCACCGCTTTTACAATGCCCGTTTAGAGCAAATTTTACTGCCTTATATTCGGGAAGTTAATCAACTCGAACAGCAAGAAATTGAAGCGATGAATGCCGAGTTACCTTTTAGTAACCGCAATTCTTAGCTATCAGAAATGGCAAAATTATGCAGAATCTACAGGAAGTGATGAACATAAGAATTACACTGGAAATGGAGTAGAAAAAAATTTGCAGAAATCTGATTTAAATAATGACTATGGATTTGATGGTAGAAGACTTGGCTGCAATTGACGATCAGCTGTCTCAGCGTCATATTGACCTTGACCCTAGCGGATATTTCATTATCTACTTGGATCGGGAGGCAAAGTTAATTTATGCCAAGCATTTTACAAATGTAATTGATGAGCATGGTTTAGCTGTAGATCCCGAAACCGGGAAGGTAATTCCGGCTAAAGGTAAAGTCCAAAGAACTCATACAACTGTATTTAGTGGGAGAACAGCTAAAGAACTTTGCGTCAAAATATTTGAAGAAACTCAGCCCTGTCCAGTCAGTTTTTTAGACCATGCAGCCTATTTAGGTAGAGAATTTGTGCGCGCTGAGGTCGCTTTAGTGACAGGGCAAGAGTACATTCAAGATTAAACTGAAATGCTCATTGTTGACCGTTAACAGTTGACGGTTAACAGTCAACAGTCAACTATTAACCATTATTTGATGGTTGATTAACTTGGTAAAGATAGTAAGTTGCCATTGGGATAACAGTAGCGGCAATTAATAGCCCTACTACCCAAGCAGTAGCATTACCTTTATCTTTGTTAGTTTCTTCTGCTGTCTTAAATGTGCCTTCTACCTGCACATTCTCAACTATTTTTGGCGGGCCGGGATCGGTTTCTCCAGAGAGAACAGCGACTAGGCGATCGCTCGCATCTAAAAACGCTTGGTTGTATTTGTTACCATCGCGTAATGGTGCCATCACGGTTTCAGAAGCGACACTCTCAGCAATAGAGTCTGTCAGCAAGGACTTGACTTTATCACCTGTAATAATGGCAGTACCATTTGTCACAGTGTCAATCACCAATAAAGTTTGATTGGCTTGCGCTTCTTTGGTGGGGAACCATTTTTCAAACAATGCTTTGGCGAAACTTTCTGGTGTTTCTCCATAGTCAAGTCGGCGGATGGTGACAATTCGGGTTTCGTATCCAGTTTTTTTCGCTAAATCCGATAAAGTGCTGCTAATCTTACCTTCATTGATCCGGCTGATTGCGTCGGCTTCATCTACAACCCAGGTGCTATTATCAGCTGCTAGGTCAGGTATTTGATATGCACCAGTAGCTAACGCCGATGGTACAACTAGAAAAGAAACTAGAGCGATCGCTATAAGTGGCAGAAGTAGCCTAATGAGGTATTTTTGAATGATGATTACTTGGTTGAGGAGCTGTTTCATTGGGTAAACCTTAAGACAGTCTTGCACCAAAAATACTACACAACCAATGTCAAAATCACCTGGTTGATAGGTTTTTACTTGGGGAAGTTTTCGCGACACCCCAAAGATAGATTTTATAAAAGAAATTTTTGTGGCTTAGTTACGGACTAGCTACCAAAAAGGAACACCGCCCTATTTAGGGATTTATCTAAATTGGGCGGAATTTGCAAACCATGACGGCATAATATCACGTAATTGACATTTATTGTTAAATAGCTAAGTTTATTTAATATTTGCGGCTCTTTACCTGCTTAATTCTCACCAAGGTAATATCTGCATTTTGCTGAGAGTGAGGATTTGTGCTTTTTTGCTATGTTCTTGAGAAAATATTAATCATAAAAATTGCGCCACAGCATTGAAGCAAAACTTGAGGAGTAATACAGAAGCGATCGCTCTTTTACTTGTTTTCCCTTAATTGCTGCACAAACTCATAATGTTCTGGTGACTTTAATCCAGCTTGCACTAACTCTAAAACCTGCGCCATCTGATTATTTAATAGTGCCTCAACTGCTAACCACAAACCTGGAAACACCTGAGAGCGAATAATTCCATCTGTATCGGGAGATAGTAATTGATAGTCGCCATCGGTGAGGTAAAACCATTCAATTTGATTTTCGTAAGATTGCCAGATTACGTACTCCAGCACCCCGTTACGGCGATAAGCCTGTTTTTTGCTACCCCGATCAATCGCGGCGCTACTGGCGGCAATTTCCACAATTAACTCAGGTGCGCCTTCAATATAGCCATCGCTACTCAATCGCGTTTGCCCACCTACAGCAGATTCAAGAAACAGTACTGCATCTGGTTGTGGTTCGTTATCTAGATCCAGGCGTACCGTGGGTTCAACGCTTAAGTCCACACCAGGAGTCAGGGATTGGTAAACTCCTAACCAAGTTAGGACTCGGCTGTGAGGTTTGCCATGCTGTTCATGTCTTAAGGGAGATGCCACGTAAACAATTCCTTCAATCAGTTCTGCTTTCTTGATGTGGGGTGCAGCTTCATAGCGCCGTTCAAATTCTGGACGAGTCAGGCGATCGCCACTTTGAAGCGGCGGTAGATTTCGTTGTGACGAATTGGATTGTATTTCGGGTGAGTACTCTCTAACCATTTGCCAATCCTCAAAGTTGCCGAATCATCCTCACTCTAGCAAAGCTGTGTATGAAGAAAAAGAGATTAATTTACACTGCTAAACTTGTAGCTAAAGGCAACTAACGTTAGCAAAAAAGCACGAGGAAAAGTTTAATGAATACTGTTGTCCTCAATCTCGAACCGATTGCTCATTTAACTGATGAGCAATTTTATCAATTGTGTATTGCTAATAAAGATTTAAGCCTAGAAATGAATGCAGCAGGAGAATTAATCATTGTGCCACCAGTAGGAGGAGAAAGCGGAAATCAAGAAGCAGACTTAATTACAGACTTAAATAATTGGAACCGTCAAGCCAAATTAGGCAAAGTTTGTAGTTCTTCAACTATTTTTATCCTGCCAAATGCTGCCAAACGTTCTCCTGATGCAGCTTGGGTAAAGTTGGAACGCTGGGAAGCTTTAACACCAGAACAGCGAAAAAAATTTCCGCCACTTGTACCTGATTTTGCCATTGAACTGCGTTCTGAAACAGATAGGCTAAAAACTCTGCAAGACAAAATGCAGGAATATATAGAAAATGGTTTGCGTTTAGGTTGGCTGATTAATCTTCAAGATGCAAGAGTAGAAATTTATCGCCTCAATCAAGCTGTAGAAATTGTACAAATGCCAGCAATTCTTTCTGGAGAAGATATATTACCTGGGTTTGATTTGCAAGTTTAGCTAATAAAAAAGGCTAAAGTATCAAGTCTAAAGTCTGAAATGAAGAAACTGATACAAGTAAGGCAATGGCATCTGTTGCAGGAGATGATTAGACTCTGGCGGCGGTTGGCGATAGAATTCCATAGCAATTGATGCTTGGCTCATCAGATAAATTTTATGACTATCATCCTCACTAACGACGACGGTATCGATGCTCCTGGAATTAAAGCACTGCTCAAAGCTGTCAAGGACAAAAATGTAATTATTGCTGCGCCAAGAGATCATCAATCTGGCTGTGGACATCAAGTTACCACAACTCGCCCCATCACCCTCCAGCGACGTTCGCAAACTGAATATGCGATCGCAGGTACTCCCGCTGATTGTGTGAGAATTGCAATATCACAAATTAGTGAAGATATTAAATTTGTGTTGTCGGGAATCAATGCTGGGGGAAACTTAGGCGTAGATGCCTATATTTCTGGTACTGTGGCGGCGGTGCGAGAAGCAGCGATGAATGGGATTGGGGGAATTGCGATTTCTCACTATCGCAAAGCCAAGCAAAATTTTGACTGGGAATTCGCGGCTAAGTTAACAGCCGAAGTTTTAGCTGACTTACTCCAGCGTCCCCTAGAACTTGGAACTTTTTGGAACGTCAATCTCCCGCATCTACAACCAGGAGAACCAGAACCAGAAGTAGTCTTTTGCCAACCCTGTACCAAAGCTTTACCAATTAACTATCGGGTTGAAGGGGATGATTTTTATTATGTCGGCGAATACGGCAAACGCGATCGCACCCCCGGTAGCGATGTCGATATTTGTTTCTCCGGGAACATTGCTGTTACCAAATTAAGGGTTTAATTTTGGGGTTTGGTAATGGGTAATTGGTAATTGGTAATGGGTAATTGGGTGTTTGAGAGAGAAGAGGGTATTCTTTGGAATTTTGAATTGTTTCATATTCCCAATCCCCATTACCCCTTATCCCCAGAGGGGGCCCCGAGTTCCCCAGTCCCCAATCCCCAGTCCCCAGTCCCCAATCCCCAATCACTCCTCATCCGAACCTTGTAACAGAATCATCAGTTTATCCAAGGTTTGTGTTAGTTGGCTGAGTTTTTGTAAGGAATCATCTTGAGATTCTGCCAAGGTTTGTACCGCATCACACAAAGCAAAAATTTGATAACCCTGTTGCTGTAGCTGCTTTCCTTGTTCTTCTACTTGTACGCTGAGAGTCTCCAATCTTTGCGCGAGACTCTCAATTGTCTCTGTTGTAGAAAGTACTGCTTCTCCGATTTGTTCAACAATCGATTCTAAGCGAGTAATTTTAACTTCCACACTTGTTGAAACCATTTATTTACCACCCCAATTTTGAGCGCCCAATACAGTCATATCCTTACGGATATTGAATAATTTAATATACGCATTAACACCAGGTATCTGCCACGTTATCAAAGATAATTGATAGTTCTTAGGTATTCACTCGGTTGTTAATTCAGGGAGAATTAACTTGATTCCGGATAGTGATAATTATGTAGTCAAATTTCACTAGATAGATTTAATCAACTTTATCCCAAAAATATAAAAAAGCAGAAGATCAGCGAGCTAATTAAAGATTAAGTAAATTTACGGTAAAAACACAAATTGTAAATACACTTAAGTATATATTCAAATAAAGGTTAGGTAATTCTACTTTTTTACCTTGGTATTAGGCGGGATCATGTACCCCACACACTCACACAGCATTGTTCACAATGCAAATTTAACAGCTTGGGAATTACAATTTATTCCTCACCCATCTTTAAAATCAAAATTTAAACGGTTTCTAGACATTTTAGGTAGCTTAGTTGGGCTATTGATTTTAGCAATTATATTTGTACCAATAGCAATTGCGATCAAACTCGATAGTCCAGGGCCAATTTTCTTTGTCCAAAAGCGCTATGGTCTGCGAGGTAAACCATTTATTATACGGAAATTCCGTTCAATGGTTACAAATGCAGAGCATTTAAAATCTTTAGTTAAAAATGAAGCAAAAGGACTCATATTTAAAAATCAAAATGATTTTAGAGTCACTAAGGTAGGACGGTTTTTAAGACGCACCAGCTTAGATGAATTGCCTCAATTTTGGAACGTTCTCATCGGTGAAATGAGTTTAGTAGGTACACGTCCACCAACCTATGATGAAGTGGCTAACTACACACCACGTCATTGGCAACGCTTAAATGTCAAACCTGGTTTAACTGGCGAATGGCAAGTCAATGGTCGTTCTCAAATCACAGATTTTGAACAAATCGTTGATTTAGATCTGCGTTACCAGCGAAATTGGCATATATTTTACGACTTATTTTTGATTGGAAAAACATTTTATGTGATTTTCCATAAAGTCGGAGCCTGCTAATTACCAGATAAAACGTAAAGTTTATCAGTCCTTCAGTAGCACCTAAAAAATCAAGTTTTTTGGGTGCTACTCGCTTTAGCTTAGGAAGGAAAACATTACAGAGTAAATTGCATTGCCTAAAAATGCCATACTAATGGCACAAACCGCTAATCCCACAAAATCAATTTTATTTAATAGCATGGGGTAAGTTTTTTTGGCACTCATGATCACTGCACATTGAGTTACAGTAACGCCCAGTATGTAAATAACTAAGGGCATTATTTCTGTATTAATGAGCGATTCAGCACCAGCATAACCGTGAAACAAGCCTGCGATCGCACCCAGCACTGAAAGTAACAGCCAATTCGGTTGAATTGACATGATTAACATAGCGCCAATAGCGATAGTGGAAGCTGCAATCCCGATTTCCGCACCTACTAAATTGGCATAGAACAGATGAATCACTGTCCCAAACACCGAGGCTGACAAAAAAGATGCAGCAATCAAAGCACCACGATTCATTCCGGCGCAGAGTAAGCCAATGGCTACAAGGCTAGCCAGACTATTCAAACTAACCACTGGATTCGCGATTCCCCAAAGCAAGCCTTCCCAGGAGTTAGAGATAGACTGATGAATCGGCAATCCGCTCAACGAACATAGTAAGCTCAGTAATATTAAAGCTGCGATCGCTCCAGCATAACGACGCTTTAAGGCTGTAGCAGATGTTGATAACTCAATTGTTAACATCAATTTATACCAAATAAATTTTTTGGTACTTTATATTGCCCAAATTTCTCTAAAAGTTAACATGGTATTTATAAACTTCTTTTCTATTTCCGTAATAATACTGGTATCGAGTATAAAAAACTAGGACTTGCTCATCAAGGGACAAATTCCCATTACCGATTACCGATTACCGATTACCGATTACCGATTACCGATTACCGATTACCGATTACCGATTACCGATTACCGATTACCGATTACCAATTACCAATTACCAATTACCAATTACCAATTACCAATTACCAATTACCAATTACCAATTACCAATTACCAATTACCAATTTTGAATCGGAAGCTTCATCAAAATCGGAATCTGAATTTGGAATTCTGTACCTTCATCTGGTGCTGAAAGGCAGAGTAAATGACCATTATGCATCTGAATAATTTGGTAACTTGCTGTCATTCCAAGGCCTGTCCCCGAACCAACAGGTTTATTAGTAAAGAAGGGATCGAAGACTTTTTTTCTGACCTCTTCGGTCATCCCACAACCATTATCAATAATCCGAATCATTATTTCATCACTATTTAAAGCTTCAGTAATAATCGTAATTTTTCCCTGATATGCATCTAAACTATTAATTTTTGTCTTTATTACTAAATTTATAGCATCGATAGCATTATTTAAAATATACATAAACACCTGATTAAGTTGCCCAGGGTAGCATTCTATTTTGGGTAAATCACCATATTGTTTAATAAGTTGTATATCTGGATTACCAGCTTTACCTTTCAAGTTACTTCTTAACAGTAGCAGTGTACTATCAAGTCCTTCATGAACATTTACTTGTTTGATTTCCGCTTCATCTAATCGTGAAAAAGTTCTTAAAGATTGAACTATTTCACTAATACGATTTGCTCCATTGGTCATAGAATACAAGACTCTCGGTAGGTCTTTTTGAATAAAATCTAAATCAATTTCATCAGTATAATCTTGAATCTCTGTTGGAGGTTGGGAATAGTTTTCTTGGTACAGTGAAATCAAATTAATCAAGCTTTCAGAATATTCATTAGCAATAATAGTATTGCCATAAATGAAATTCACTGGATTATTGATTTCATGGGCAACACCTGCAACTAATTGTCCCAGAGAAGACATTTTTTCAGTTTGTACTAATTGAGCTTGGGTATTTGCCAGTTTCTGAAGCGCAATTTGCAACTGTGCAGCTTGCTCTTGGGCTATCGCAGCATTTTCCTGAGATTGTGTCATAGCTGCTTTTAATTCAGATGTTCGTTCTTCTACTCTAATTTCTAACTCTTGTTTGGCTTTCAAAAGTGCTTCTTCTACCGATTTTCGCTCAAGAATTTCCATTTTGAGTTGAGAGTTAGCTGCTTCTAATTGAGCTGGGCTTGGTAAAGCTAATGCTTGGGGAACAATTGGTACTAAAATAATAGCTGTGTAAACCGAAACTGACGCTGTAAAAAATTTAATAGCGCCAGATAACCAATAAGTCGGATGCCATAGTGTCCACACTTCCATCACATGGGTTGTACCGCAAGAAACAATAAATGTTCCAAATAATAAAAGTATCCATTTGAAGGGGAAATCCTCTCGTTTCTGTGCAAAGTAAACAAGGGTAATAGGGATAGAATAATAAGCTATGGCAATTAAAGAATCAGATATAATGTGCAACCACACTAATTTCGGTTGCCAAAGATAACAATGACCATGTGGGATAAATAAGCCATCACCAAAAAAGCTTTGCAATAATTCCAGCATTGATGTGCTATTAAGTATAATTTGTGCTACATTTCACACAAATTATACGCGCACTAGAAACAATTGTCTTTTAGTTATATGAGGTAGGGTGTGTTGTCGCGCAGCGCAAGGCACCAAAAGCTTGCTGACAAAGCAATTTTGCGTATTAGAAAAGTTGGGAGATGTGCGTTACGCTATTTATCTTGAGATAAATGCCAAATCTTAATAATATTATCAGCACTACCACCGCTAGCAATAGTTTTACCATCAGGGCTGATTGCCACAGAATAAATATAACCAGAATCTCGCTTCAAAGTCCTAATTTCTTTTCCTGTTGCTGTATCCCATAATTTGATAGTGTTATCACTACTGCCACTGATCAGGGTAAAATTATTTGTGGTTTTACTATCTCCTATTTTGGGTACATAAACCACAGAATTTACCTTATCAGTATGACCCTTTAAAGTACGAATCGTTTCTCCTGTTACCAAATTCCATAATTTAATTGACTTATCTTTACTGCCACTAGCTAAAGTCAAACCATCAGGGCTAAAAGCTACAGAAATAATTAACTCTGAATGTCCTACAAAATTCCGAATTTCTTTTCCTGTGGCTACATTCCACAATTTAATTGTTTTGTCCCAACTGCCACTAGCAAGGGTGCTACCATCAGGACTAAAAGCCACTGCAGAAACTGCCTGTTTATGTCCTTTTAAGGTGCGAATTAGCTGACCGTTTGAGACATTCCAGAGGTTAATTGTCTTATCGATGCTGCTACTAGCTAATGTTTTACCATCCGGGCTAAAAGCTATCGATGAAATTCCATCAGTATGTGCTTTTAATGTGTGGATTACTTCCCCATTAGCAAGATTCCACAGTTTAATAGTCTTATCTGCACTACCACTAGCTAAGGTTTTACCATCAGGACTAAAAGCCACAGCCCAAATCCATTTTTTGTGTCCCTTGAGAGTTCTAATTTCCTGATTGCTGCTCAGATTCCACAACTTAATTGTATTATCATCACTGCCACTAGCTAGAGTTAAACCATCAGAGGCAAAGGCGACAGTATTAACATCACTAGCATGACCTTTAAGAGTTTGCGGTTGATCAGCATTTTCTGTAACGTTTGCTGGTTGACTAGGGTTAGCAAATCTAGTTACTTGTTGGGGACGAGATTGTAAATACCAAATTCCACCTAATCCCAGTAGTAAAATAGCAGTACTGATGAATAGTCGATGTTGAAGATAGAAGTTTTGAGTAGGGGATGCAGGTTCGATAATTGTTGGTGGTACTAGTAAAGGCTTATATGTTAAGTCTTGAATCACTTCATCGGCTGAATGATAACGCTGGTTAATTTCTGTTTTTAAAAGTTTGTCTAGCACCTGATCCACATTGACATTTAAAGCTACTCCATCCCTATCTTGATTTGCTAAATATTCGTGCCAAGAATTAACCCAACTGTAGCCTTTTTGCATCCACAGTTGCGACGGTCGAATTCCACTGAGTAAATGAAAGCAAGTTACACCCAAACTAAATAAATCGCTCGATGGATAAGCTTTCCCATCCTGCATTTGTTCAATGGGAGTATAACCATGAGAGCCAATAGTAGTGCCAATTTGAGTATGTACTGTTGCTGTTAATTGTTTTGAGGAACCGAAATCTATTAAGACTAGTCGCCCATCAATTTGACGGCGAATAATATTTTGGGGTTTGATATCCCGATGAATGACACCACGCTCATGAATAAACTTGAGCACGGGTAGTAAATCTAGCAAAAGTTCGACTATTTTACTTTTGTTGTAAATTATCCCTTGTCGTAATTCTTGGAGTAAATTATGCCCATTGATATATTGCTGTACTAAAAACAGATAATTATCTTGTTCAAAGTATGCTAAAAGTGTAGGAATTTGCGGATGTTCCCCTAATTTTTGCAGTTGTTTAGCTTCATCTTTAAATAGCTCAACAGCTTTCTTTAATGTAGAAGAATCCTGGATTTTAGGTGCAAATTGTTTAACTACACACCATTCGTTTAGCTTGTCCGCATCTTCCGCTAGATAGGTTCTACCAAATCCCCCCTCATCAGATAGTACTTTAATTACACGATAACGGCCCCTTAATAACGAGATCAATGGTTGATGACAACTTAGGCAAACTTCTTGCCTATCTTGATTTAGAGGATTGGGGCAATCGGGATTCAGACAGCAGATCATACTGGGAACCCATTTGCAGTTTGTGTATATATTAATTCATGACTAATAATTTTGCTATTAAGTTGCCAAAATTATTTTTTTGTAATCAGAAAGTAATCTATAGGTAACTTAGCAATTTAGAATTAAAAAATAAATTCTTTTTAGAGTACTACCAGCAGCATCCTCACTGTTGAATATGGTTTGTTGTGGATGAGCATATATACTCTCACTATTTCAGGGTGAAGTAATTTTGCATTTTGAATGGGATGACACCATTCAGATTTTTTGGGTTGGGCAATGATTTTTAGCCCAATTGCAGTGCCTAGCCTCAGCTTAATTGAGGCAATAAATGAGGAGTGAAAAATGCTAGAGAAAAATCATAAAAAATATCTTTTGCGATCGCACTTAGGTGTAATATTTTCCCTGAGTAGTAGCTTGTTACTAACCAGTTATTCTCTACCTATTGGTGCTTTAACAATTCCCCAATCTACAGTAAAATTTACTATCGCTAAAACACCAGATGAAAGGCAACCGGAGGCTGTAGAACAAGGAATTGAACAGATTCCTACTACTCCACCACCTGCATCTTCACAGCCTAAGCAACCTATTGATTCACCCATACCGCCACGTGTACCCCCTGCAACCACAAATTCTGCACCAGCGCCTACTTCTCAGCCTAGTCCATCTCAACCAGTAGATACCACACCAGCACCTACTCCCAAACCGAGAACTTCTCAACCAGTAGATACTGCACCCGAACCTACTCCCAAACCGAGGACTTCTCAACCAGTAGATACCACACCAGCGCCTCAACCCTCAAATAATGGTTCTACCCGTCCTAGTCCTAGTCGTTATCAACCAAGTACTCAACCATCAACAGGTAACAGGCCAAATCGCCAGCCTGCGCCAGTTTCTCCACCGAAAAATCTCAAATACAAGCCAATTAACTTTGTAGATTTCGCCTTCGGTATTTTAGGTAAAGGTGATTTCCAGTCTCAAGGTAGGTATTTTCACTTCTATCAATTTGAAGGGAGAGAAAACCAACTCATCCAAATTCGCCTAGGTGGTAGTACTGATACACGCCGTTCTAATAACTTGAGTCTCACCCCTTATATGTTTCTGCTTGACCCCGATAATAATGTTATTGTCAAACGCAGCAGCGCCCAAACAACAGGCGGGATTAAAGATGCATTTGTATTTGTGAGACTACCTGTTCAAGGCACATATACCATCGCAGTTACTAGTAGTAACCCAGGAGATACAGGCCGCTATAGTTTAGCACTGAGAAATGATAGGGCTAGCTATAATTTAGACGAATCTGGTGAACTAACCGCCCAAAGTCTTACCCTCAAGCAAAATAAAAACCCCTACAATGTATCTAAGTTTGAGGGGAAAAAAGATCAGCTAGTTAGTATTCGTGTAGATAGCGTTTTTGAAGAATTTTCTCCTTATCTAGTCTTATTAAATTCTCAAGGCAAAATTGTTGCTACGGATAATGGTAAAGATGGTAAGTATAGCGCCCTGATTGACAGAGCTAGGTTGCCTGAAGATGATACTTACTATGTCGTGGTAGTTTCTAATAATCCGCAACAACGTGGTAGATATCGCTTGACGATGTATTAGGGATTGGGGACTGGGGAACTCGGGGCCCCCTCTGGGGATAAGGGGTAATGGGGATTGGGGATTGGGGATTGGGGAACTCGGGGCCCCCTCTGGGGATAAGGGGTAATGGGGATTGGGGATTGGGGATTGGGGAACTCGGGGCCCCCTCTGGGGATAAGGGGTAATGGGTAATGGGTGAAAATATCAAACACCCGACACCCAAACCCAAGCAAAATAAGTTCTTAGGGACTTCCTGAAAATAAATTATCCAAATATAGTCCGAGAATATTTTTATTTTCCCCCTGCTCCCTGCTCCCCAGTTGTGTCAACTTAAGCTAAAAGCTATATAGGGCGGGCGTTGTACAAATACCTCGCGCCCTCATCCCCTAACCCCTTCTCCCCCGGGAGAAGGGGAACTAAATCTCTTGCTCCCGTCTCCCTGTGGGAGAGGGGCTGGGGGTGAGGGCAAAACCTTGCAACCAAGCGGGTTTCACCTTAAGTTGACACCACTGCCTGCTCCCTGCCCCCTGCCAAGAAAAGTTGGAAGTCCCTTACTGTACTACTGGCCAAACTTTGATAGTGGTGTCTTTGCTAGCACTCACAACAGTCTTGCCATCTGGGTTAAAGGCTACAGCCCAAATTTTGCTTTTATGCCCTGTTAAAGTCTGTATTTCTTGCTTTTCTGGGACATTCCACACTCTGACGGTACCATCCCAGCCACCACTGACTAGATGTTTGCTATCGGCACTGAAGGCTACAGACCAAACTCTTTTGTTATCACCTCTGAGGGTAGTGATTTCTCTTCCTGTTGAGGCATTCCATAGTTTGATTGTGCCATCCCAACTACCACTAGCTACGGTTTGACCATCTGGACTAACGGCTACGGAATTAACTACATCAGTATGACCACTGAGGGTATGTATGACTTCTCCAGTGGAAATATTCCACAGTTTGACATTCTTATCAAAATGATTGCTACTAACAACAGTATTACCATCTGGACTAAAAGCTACAGAATTAAATATGTCGCACTGTCCTTTGAGTGTGCGTATCACTTCTCCAGTAGCCACATCCCAAACTTTTAGGGTTTGATCCCAGCTAGCACTAGCCAATTTAGTACCATCTCGGCTGAAGGATATAGATTCAACAGATAAGAGATGTCCTTTGAGAGTGCGGATTTCTTTACCACTAGCCACATCCCACAACTTAATCGTCTTATCTAAGCTACCACTGGCAAGAGTTTTGCCATCTGGGCTAAACACTACGGAATTTACCCAGTTAGTATGACCTTCTAGAGTCCGAATTTCTTTGCCTGTAGCTAAATTCCACAGTTTGATCTGATTATCTGTACTTACACTAGCCAAGGTCTTACCATTGGGGCTGATAGCAACGCCTTTCACCGATCCAGAATTGCCTTTGAGAGTTAAGACATCTGATACTGGAAGTTTTGGAGAAGATGTCTCACCAGTGGCAACGGAGGGAATGTCCGAAGACACAACGCCCCCGACTCCCGAAAGCAGGAAGACTGTGGCTGTGAGGACTCGCAGTGCGGAGTTAGTTTTATTTACAGACATCGCAGATCTCCCAGTGGCATTATCCTTATGCTGCACAATATAGCAAGCATTTCGATAGAATTACTGACTGTATAAAAGAGTATTATATTGTAAGCTCAGATTTTTTACTTACGTATATACCAAATCTTTATAGTATTGTCCTCACTACCGCTAATGATGGTTTGACCATTAGAACTAAAAGTAATAGAGTTTACAGTATTTCTGTGCCCATTTAGTGTTAAGATATTCTCCCCATTAGATAGATTCCACAGTTTAATTGTGCGATCGCGGCTCCCACTAGCTAAGGTTTTACCATCTGGACTCATAGCTAGAGATGTAACTGTATTTACATGACCAGAGAGGGTGCGAATTGCTGTTCCATTAGATAAGTTCCAGAGTTTAATTGTGCGATCGCGGTTGGCACTAGCTAATATTCTGCCATCCGGACTAATAGCAAGCGATGTAATAGTTTTTCCATCCCCTACGAGGGTACGAATTGCGTAGCCTTTAGCGACATTCCACAGCTTGATAGTCTTGTCAAAACTACCGCTAGCCAAAATTTGACCATTTGGACTCATAGCAATCGATCGCACCCAAAATTCATGTCCTACCAAGGTGCGGATATGCTTACCCGTTTCCAGATTCCACAGTTTGATGGTGTTATCATCACTTCCACTAGCAAGGGTTTTACCATCGGCGCTAATTACTAAAGCATGAACCGAATCTGTATGTCCTTCCAAGGTACGGATTAATTTACCTGTGGATAAATTCCAAACTTTGATAGTGCTGTCCTCACTACCACTCACCAAAATTTTGCCATTAGGACTAATCGCCACGACATTCACCCGTTGGGAGTGGCCCTTCAAGTTGGAGACTTCCTTACCAGTGGCGAGATTCCATACTTGGATTGTGCGATCGCTATTACTTGCTAGCAACCGACCATTAGGACTAATAGCCACAGATACAATGCCATTGTCGTTGGTTTGTAAGGTATTAGCCAAGGAAATGTTCCCCAAAGCTATCTGTGGCTGATCCAAAACTGCATCGCTGCGATCGCGATGATTATGAACTTGAGTCAGGCGAGAAGATAAATTGGTTTGGAGTTTGTATAGTTGTTTATACCAAGATTCGCCAAATCCAAACAGTAGAGTTGCTGCAGATGTTAAGACCAAAAGTCTGAAGAAGTTATGTTTTTTAGGTAAACGTTGGGTTTGAGTTTTTGGGGTTTTACCAGTTAATTTAACAGAAGGCAGCAGTCGCAGTGGTTGTTTAAATGACAAATCTTTGATGACTTCATCAACTGATTGATAGCGGTGGCGGATATCTTTTTGTAACAGCTTATCCAACAGCTTATCCAATTCTGAATTCAGGGGACTACGCAAATATTGTCGCCAATTTGTCACCCAAGAATATCCATGTTCTGTCCACAATTGAAAGGGAGAAATTCCTGTTAATAAATGAAAGCAAGTAGTCCCCAAACCAAATAAATCACTAGCAGGATAAGCTTGACCATCTCTAATTTGTTCAATTGGCGAGTAACCATGAGAACCAATAGAAGTACCAGTTTTATTTTGGACTCTGGCTGTTAACTGCTTTGAGGAACCAAAATCTATTAAACATAAGCGTCTATCACTATGACGGCGAATAATATTTTCTGGCTTGAGATCGCGATGAATAACTCCGCGAGCGTGAATAAATTTCAGAATCGGGAGTAAATCATTTAAGATTTCGATAATTTCTTTATCTTTATAGGTTTTGCGTTTGTGTAACTCCGTTAACAAATTATGCCCATTAATAAACTGCTGCACTAAATATAGGCAGTGATCTTGCTCAAAATAAGCTAAAAGTGTGGGAATTTGCGGATGTTCTCCGAGTTGTTGCAGGCGTTTAGCTTCTTCTGCAAATAACTCCATCGCTTTTTTTTGTGACCAAGTTCCTTGGAACTTCGGAGCTAATTGCTTGATCACGCAACGTTCATGTAGTTTATCTACATCTTGTGATAGGTAAGTTCTACCAAATCCCCCCTCATCAGAAAGCACGCGAATAACACGGAAGCGATTTCTTAAAAGGCTGATGAGTGGGGTATTACAAGATTGGCAAAACTTATTTTCATCAGGATTTAAAGGATTTGAACAATCGGGATTTAAGCAGCAGATCATGATGTGACAGGCGCTACTGCATGACAATTTATGCTAAGTTTGACCCGCAATTTCCCTGTTGGTAGATTGGCTCTGTTGTAGTGGTGGTAGAAAATCCCTGTATTGGGAATGGGGAATTACTTAATATAGTCAGCGTTTGTAGATTATAGTCAATTTTCCTCAATTTGGGGAAAACCAAAAGAGCCAGTAGAATTATTTCTCGATTATATAATAATCTAATTTGGCAGTATTGTAAAAAAGCAAGTCAGAGAATATTTACTTGGCTATGGCAATCCGATTTGATGTCTGAAATTATGGGTTTGGGTAGGAAAACGAGAATAATTGGTATAAAGTATACGGATTTTTTCACCAATCAAATATCAGATCTATATCATTCGCTACCCAAAAATTTAAATATTACTGAAAACCCGAAATAAAAAGATGGCAGTATGGAACGAAAAGTAAATTAGCTTTAACACCTGTTCCCTTTTGCTTACTGCCTTTTACTTAACTTTATGTAAGCATTGTTTCAAATTATTGTATGCTTCTTTTTCCTTACGTTTTTCTTTCCATTCTCGAATCGCGATCGCAGTTCTTTGAATAGAAGGTAAGTACATCTGTGAAGTAGACTCTTTTGCTTTGGTTTTATTAATAACTCTAGGGGTTTGGATAGCTAAACATCCAGTTAATGCGGGTGCATACTCTTCCCACTCTAAAGCTCTTTTCAATTCTTCAACTGTTTGAAAACGCTCTTTTAAAGAAATCTTGAGCATTTTACCTAAAATTTTGGCAAAATTGCTGCTAACATTAACTTCTTGTTGCCAGCAAACTTCATCATTATTGTGATCGTAGGCAAATTCTAGAGGCCCTTTACCAGTTAGTAAATAAAGACAAGTCATACCTAGCGCATAAATGTCACTAGCATAAACAGAATGTAGAGAAAACTGTTCTGGTGGTGCAAATCCTATCGTCCCCACAAAAGTACCAGTAGCATCATCATCGCGAGAATTTCCACAAACATCAGCTAATTCTTCTTTGACTGCACCAAAATCAATCAGCACAAACCTTTGGTCATATTTGCAACGTAATAAGTTCTGAGGCTTGATATCACGATGCATGATTTGATTTTCGTGCAGATACTCTAATACTGGTAATATTTCCTTTAAAAACTGCTTAACTTCAGCTTCGTTTTTTGGCCCGTTGCGTTTCACATCGAAGGCTAAATTATAACCATGTATATACTCTTGAACTAAATAAAAGGTGCCATTAACCTCAAAGTAGTCTAACAGCATAGGTATTTGAGGATGACTACCCAATTTTGCTAAAGTTTGTGCTTCTTTTTCAAATCTCTGATAAGCTTTTTCCCAAATACTGGTATTAGTTACCTTAGGAGAAAGTTGCTTAATTACACACCAAGGTTGACCTGGTAATATTGCATTTTTTGCTAAATAGGTGATCCCAAAACCACCTCTACCTAAAATTCTGACAATTTCATAGCGATCGCGAAATAGCTCTTGAGTTCCGCACATCTGACTCAGTCGAGTTTGCTGCAATATAGACTCGTGGAAATACTTCATTTGCGGGGAAATTATATTCATCTCTCAAGAATTACTACTCTCTGCTTGCCTTTAATTTACAGATAAAGACAACTGAGCGCTAGTAGAAATACTATATCTTTGCTAAATCATGATATTTGACACTGTATAAATACAAAACAGCCCGTAAAAATTTTAAAAAGATATAATATTTTTCAAGAGAAATTAAGTGGCTTACTAGTAAGCAGTAAAACGCTGCATATTAAATGGTTATATTCCTGCTAAATAATTTAATTCACCTATTGTAAAAGACTTCACAAATGTCCAGGTGATTATGAGTTTTTAATAAAAAATGCGAAATCCACTAAATATTTACGTAATTACCGAATATAAAGGCGTATTCTATTGTTTAATAAAATACAATTTAGGACACAGTCTAGGCTCGAATAGCACTTACTTAAGTAGACGAGGTGGGGAAAGGGAAAAGGTTAAAGGGGAAGGGTAAAACACAAAACCTTTCCCCTTTACCCCTTCCCCCAACTTCTTGCTGCCAAATCCCTTTGTTTTGAAACCCTTTTGTATGCTTGAATTTCACACAATGGCGTACAAATGTACTATAATGATAGTATAGCGCCCACAAAGCCTGTTGAAGTGCAAAATGGCTCTGTAGCAGTTTTCTGGAAGATGGATTAAAAATTCTATGATGAAGCACTACATTCTCAACCTTAATCCCACTGCTAAACATGAATGGGATCGGTGTATTTTGCGCGATCCACTCACTGCAAAACGCCCAGATATTGCCAAAATAATTGCTGATGCGGTTGGTGCTGATACAGGCAGTTATTTAGTGAGTGTGAACATCGAAGTAACTGTTTTGGAACAAGCGGCTGTACCACAAGCTGAACAACTATCGCTCTCATTCTCAGAGATAAATAATCAATCGCAACTAAGAGAAGTGGCGTAATTACTGCGAAAGGCAAAGTGCTGAATTTTTACCCCTCATTTCTAATTATATATCAATCACAAATTAGCGGTGAAAGATTAAAGTTTGCTCCCAGAATTTTTCACCAATTCGCTAGTAAAGCTATAGCAATATAGCTAGATTTTCGGTCAATATTTTTGGCAAGGAAGATTATTTGATGATGCAACTGAGTTATTATCCAGATGCAATAGTTCAAGCTGCCCAAAGAGTGAATGAAATAGACTCTCAGTTAATGGCAGTTCAACAGCAAATTAACCGATTTGAAGGCAATGCTGATCGTAGCGCCTCTTTTGATATGGATTTGAAAAACGATGCTCAACGCAAAGCACGTCGTTTTGAAGTGCTGCTGGTGAATCAAGAATACCAAAAAGCAATCGACACCCAAATTAGATTAACTGGTGATAAAGCAAATGCGATCGCTCATTTGGAATATTTGCGTAACCAGTTTAGTGTCGCTAAGTTGGAAGCGAGATTAGCGATTGCTCAACAATTAACTAATTTTGAATCTCGCGAATTAGTTGGATTGTAATTAATTCAGCTAAATCCATCTAATTTGTAGTAAAAAAATGTAGCAAAAAACGTAGGTTTGGTTTTCTTGCTGCAACCAAACACTGATATCCAATTGGGTTTATAAATTCTTCGATGCGTTACGAAGTTCGTCACGCATCCTACTGGGCCAATACTTGTCGGTTAAGGGCAAAAGGGGAAGGGGAAAAGGGGCAAGATAAAACCTTTAACCCTTACCCTTTCACCTTTTCCCCAAACCAAATTTCGAGTTAAAAATCCTTAACCGAGAAGTATTGCCTACTGGGCTGACACGCCTAAAATAGTGCATAAAAAAAACTCTTGTGGGATGGGTGTCTCACGCGTCCAGGGCGGACAAGATGTCTACCCCACAAGAAAAATTATTGCCACATTTTAGCTATGTCAGTCCACTACTTTATTTATAAATTTGCTAGAAGTGATGGCGATATTTGTTCAGGAAATTTAGAGGATAATAATTGAGCAATTTGTTGATTAATATTTGTCACATCAAAACGCTGACTAGCAATATTTCTCGCATGATTCGCCATAGCAGTAATTTTATCTGTGTCTTGCAAACAGATATTAATTACTTGTGCTAATTCCTCAGCTTCGCCAGGATTAACTAAAAAACCATTAATTCCCGGTTCTACTAATTCTATTGCACCCCCAGCTTTGGCTGCGACTACAGGTGTACCGCATAGCATCGCCTCAACAATGACTCTACCAAAGGGTTCTGCAAAAGTGGAAGTATGAGCAACCAAGTTACAAGCTGCCATTAATTGCGGAATATCAGCACGAAATCCTAAAAACTTGATGCGGTTTTCTAGCCCTAATTTAGCAATTTGTTGGTGTAATTGTTGCACATAATCTTGTTCACCAAAAAGTGCATCGCCAACTAAAATTGCTGTTACTTCTTCGGGACATTTGGCAATGGCATCTATTAAAATATGTTGCCCTTTCCAAGGTGAGAGACGGCTAAAATGTCCTACTACAAATTTTCCTGTCAGCCCTAATTCTGCTTTTAATTTTTGTATATCAGACTCACAGGTTTGATAAATTTTTGAGTCAAAGCCGTTATAGACAACTGCAGTAATATCTTCCCGTCCGCCTGCTTCTATAAATGCTTTCTGACTCGCTTGAGAATTAGCAATAACTAAAGATGCAAAATAATTAGCTAAGTTAACAGCAATGCTGCGGTTAGTTTGGCTGAAATGCTCTTTTGAGAGAATATCATGCAAATGATAGACCAGAGGACGACGAGCGAAAAAACTTGCGATCGCACCAATAACTAATGCCTTTTGAGTATTGGCGTAAATAACATCATAATCTTGAGCTATCTGTACTACCTTGGCGATGAGAGGTATAAGTTGCTTAAAACTGGCTAATCCTTGCAGAAAGCTGCTAGATTTTTGCACAGAGATAGCTTGATTGGTTAAAACCTCCACCGGAATCTGATGCTCTTGGAGTAAAGTTTTAAAAGGCCCATCAGCAAATAACCCAACAAGAGAGCGATCGCGGTAAGGTTTAGCAATATCTATCAAACATAATTCTGCGCCCCCTGGCTTACCACTTTGATCTAAAAACAGAATTTTCATAATTGGTGTTTGGTGTTTGTTGATGGGTAATGGGTATTTCTCCTTCATCTCCCTCATCTTCCTTATCCCCAGTCCCCAGTCCCCAGTCCCCAGTCCCCAACCTCCTCTCACGCCAATAAAACTTCCCTCACCTGCTGGGCTATTTTTTGCCAGTTGAAATGCGTGGCTGCGTACTGGTGACAGGTTTCTCTGGAAGGGATTGGTAACTTTTGCAGTAGTGCTTGTTCTAATTTTTCAGCAATGGCTGAGGCTGCGGTGGAAGTGGTAAGTAAATCTGGTGAGAAGGATGATAGAATTTCTGGCATTCCGCCAACGGGGGTACAGATAACGGGAGTACCACAGGCTAAGGATTCTACGACTGCTAATCCAAACCCTTCAAAAGATTGGCTGGGCATGATTGTGAGATCAGCAGCTTGGTAAGCTAAGGGTAAATCCTCATCAGGTAAAAAACCTAAAAATTTAACGTTATCCTCTAGTCCTAATTCTGTAGCTTGCTGTTGTAGTGCAGCTTGGATATGACCGCGCCCTGCGATCGCTAACCACACATCAGGTATTCTGGGCTTAATAGTTGCGATCGCTTCCAATAATTTATCTACCCCCACTCGATGCACTAAGCGGCGGGATGTAAATAATATTGGACGGTTATCAGGCCAGTTTAATTTACTTCTGGCATCTTGCCGTGATAAGTTGGCTTGAAATCGCTGAATATCAACGCCACCGGGAATAACGTGAATTTTGCTCCAGGGAATTTGATATTGTTGATGGAGAAGATTGCCAAAGGCTTTGCTGAGGACAATAAAGCGATCGCAGCGTTTATAGGTGCTTTGTTCTATCAGCCAGCGCTTTAGCAAAACTTTCAACATTTGATTTGCTACTTCTTGCTGACTTTCAGAAGCCCAAGGGCCATGAAAATTAAAAGTAATTGGTACTCCTTTGGGCAAAATATCTAAAATTGGGAAGCTATATAATGCAAAATGCAAATTAATAGCATCCGGTTTGCCGATTCTAGTTTTGCGAAAATTACTACGAATTGACCATAAACGTTGCCAAATTGGAACATCAGGTTCAGCTAAGTTAGTTAATTTTATAGGCAGATTTTCTATATTTGGTAAACCAACTCCACATAATTCTACATGGTCTTGATTCGCTGCTAATTGATGAGTTAGTTCGTAAATATACCGTTCTAAGCCTCCAGGTGTTTTGGGAAACCAGCCCATTCCCAGAGTGAGAATAGATGCTGAAGCGAAATTGTCTGTGTTACCTTCCACCTATGTTACTCCTGTGTTCTGTTGAACTGGCTTCCTCGCATTTTCATACCAAGCTCAACCCTGCTTTTGAATTCAACAATAAATTGCTGTTGCTAGTACTTTTATTCGGCGCTTTAGCATATCATCAGCACTTTTCACTGCTATTGCTATGAATATTTTTCAGCCAATTTATAGCATCATCAAATTTGTTTTTAACAATTTTTTCAAAAATTGCCAAACATCAATTAAGAATAATTTAGATAGAATTTTCTGTTATAAGCGATATATTTTTCGCTGTCAAGAACTTTTTATTAGTGTTGTTATTAACTGTTTAACAGCATCAAAGATTAATATTATACTTTTATAGCTGGTATATAATGCATTCAAAATATTGCAAATATGGGGTTTTATATTTTTAATAACTAGCTATTATGTCATCTTCATCACCATCAAATAACAATACCAGGATAAATTATTGTCAGAGCTTTTGGTAAAAATTGATGCATTTAACAAAAATCTGTATTGATTTTTACTATATTTTTAACTCATAGAGTAAAGATTAATACTGATAAAATTTACCTTAAAAAAATAATGTGTTTTTTATAAATTTTTGGTGAACATAAAATTATATCTGTCAAGTTTTTGTTATTTATGTGTATATTCTTTTAAAGGAAGATTAATCATGATGATTCAATAATCTATGCTCTACAGGTAGACAAATTTAATTAACAGACCGCAAAATAAGTAAAAGAATCAATAAAAGTTAATCTTCTATTAAATACACCAGGGTTTTGACAGTTAATTTTAATTGGTGCTGACCTATAACGCCGATTCAGTATTCGGTCAATTTTAGCAAATTCTAGAGCGGGTAATAGTTCTTGTCAGGGTTGTAACAAAACATCTAGTACAAGTCGGCGTAAATAGCGCAAAGTTGGCGGTGTCGGTTTCCGTCCCGCCAAACTTTGTAAGAGAAACAGACCATCTGTAATTGCTAAAAGGCTTGTGCTATAACTATTCTTTCTTTTGATTTTGACTCCTGCGGAGTCTGACTTTTCACGGGAAGTCCTCAAGCCTCCAAAAAGCGTGGCTTTTTCCACAGGTTGATTCTCAATAACTCTAAGTTAATGAAAATAGCTAACGGAGAAATCAGGGCTTGGGAAACCATCAAAATGACCTTTTCCACATGCCGTGAAAAGTCAGCTGCGGAGTTCGCCAGTTGCTTTATGCCGACGGCACTTCCTTCAAGTCGGCAAAGCCGCCCAACGGAGTGCCTTGGGAACCCGTCCACCGCACTGGCTCACTTTTGACTTTTGCCTTGTTGTACTAGTATTACCCAACAGATAATATGCTTGGGTTGTATTCATGAATCGGGGTTATAGTAGTCTGCTAACCCAACTTTAAAAGCTGATCATCAGTCAATTTATTGGCGTTGAGCAGCCATAAAGTGCTGACTATATAACTGGGAAAGTTTTGTTATTTTATCACTAATTAAATATCTAATTATTTAGATAATCATGATTCAAAAAAGCAATGTATGAAATAGTACACTGCAGTTAGCTAATTGATTAATTTAGGTTTTAATTGCTAAGTAATAGGTTGCGATATGCTCTGCCACGCTACAAATAAAATTTTAAGCATCAGCACCAGATACCATTGGAGATTTTATGAACTTTAGCTTCGTGCAGAAAATTCAACTTATCTGCTACAATTTTGCAAATTTTATTAAAACGCTGTTTCTCCAACGTAATTCGCGACAGAGAAAAATGTTGACATTTTTACTCTGTCTCACAATGGGAGTTGTTTTCGCTTCTTTTAGCATGACAACACGTTGGACTGTGAGTGGTTCGCCAACCAGCACTTACAAAACATCGTGGATTGGTAATACTTTTGGCGGTGGAAAATATTGGGTACAAAATAATATAGATGCAATGTATGTTGCTGCTAATGGCACTGTATATACCAATAGTATTTGGGATGAAGCAGGTAGAGAAGCAGGAATATATAAAGATGGCAAGATTGTGGGTATGCTGGATGATACCCACGGTTGGAGTCGTCTGGGTGGCAAAGCTATAGCAGTTAATCACAAATATATTTACTTAGCTATAACCCAAGGTTCTATAGGTAAAACTGAGAAAGATTATCCTCCAGATGGCACAAATTGGTATTGCGTTAGAAGGTATGATTTATCTGGTAAACCTGCGCCATTTTCTGGGGGTCGTGGTTGGGATAAAAGTATGTTAATTATCAGTCAGAAAGCTGAATTGACAGGATTAGCAACTTTTAAAAAAGAATTATATATAAGTGATGCTGCGGCAAATCGGATTCGCGTTTATAGTACCGAAACGATGAAGGAATTACGCAGCTTTAGCTTTGCTAGACCTGGTGGAATAATTGTCAATAGCCAAGGTAATCTGTGGATTATTCAAAATAAAAATAGTAGTAATTCTGCCAAGATTTTGCATTATTCCCAGGATGGAAAAAAACTCCCACAAGAGATTACGAAAGTTGTCGAACCAACTGCGATCGCACTCGATCCTCAAGGCAGACTGTTAATAGCCGATAATGGGCCGCGTCAGCAAATATTGATTTATAACGTTACTGAAAAGCCAACACAGGTTGGGACTTTCGGCATTAAGGGGGGGATTTTTGCAGGTAATCCGGGGGAAGTTCAAGATTTGAAACTTTACGGGATTACAGCAGTAGGTACAGATGCAGCTGGAAATATCTACGTTAGCAATAATGGTTTCCACAGACCGGGGACTGATTTAAGGAAGTTTTCACCCTCAGGAAAAAAACTATGGCAATTGTTGGGATTGCTATTTGTGGATAATGCAGATGCAGATCCTCAAACTGATGGCGTTGATGTGTTTGCCAAGCAAGAACACTTTGTCATGGACTACAGCCAGCCGGCTGGGAAGAAATGGACTTTTAAAAATTACACTCTCAATCCCTTCAAATATCCTCAAGATCCACGTCTGCATACATCCCCAGATGGAACATTTATCAGGCGTATCAAAGGTAAGCGCTTTATGTTCCTCACAGATATGTATAGCAGCTTTTTGCAAATTTATCGTTTTGATAATAGCAACAAAAGCAAAATCGCGATCCCATCGGGAATGTTTGTAGGTACGAACGCCGAAGGTAAACAATCAATCGCTGGTAACTGGCCACCAAATCAACCAAAAAAAGGCGAATGGATTTGGCGCGATCGCAATGGTAATGGTGGCTTCGATTCAGGAGAGTATGATACTAGCGAAGATTATCCCTACTTCGGCGGCTGGTGGGTAGACAGTAAAGGCGATGTCTGGAAAACCTTGCGGACTCAAGATGGTATTGGTATTCGCCACTATCCCTTAAAAGGACTAGATGAGCATGGCAACCCCATCTATACTTATAGTTCCATGCAAAAGTACAAAACCCCCAGCCTATTTACCGATTTGCGGCGGATTGAGTATTTCCCGGATACAGATACGATGTATTTGTCAGGCTTCACCACCGATCATCCCCCAGTTGGTGATGATAGTGGGGTGGTTGGTTCTGAGATTGTCCGCTTTGATAATTGGAGTCAACAAAAAGACAATCCTACTCCCCGATGGCGCACCGTAGTACCTCATGACACCACAGGGAAGCGCGAAGTCTCTACAATGTCCATGAGTGTAGCCGGAGACTATGTATTTGCTGTGACATTAAAGACAGCAGAAGTCCATGTATACAACGCCGCCACCGGAGTACAAGTAAAACAGTTTAAACCCGGCCCAGAAGTTGCAGGTGAAAGCGGTTGGATTGATATTCCCCACGGTATCCGCGCTTTTCGCCGTTCAGATGGTGAGTATTTAGTGTTTGTAGAAGAAGACTGGAAAGGCAAAGTACTGATCTATCGCCTGCGAGGATAATCTTAATTTCCATCTTCCAAGTTTTTAGATACCCAACTTATTCAAAAAGTTGGGTATCTAGACACCGCTAAATTTCACAAATTCTTTATGAATTTATATACATAATTTTGCAATTATATATAACCCATATTTGATTTTTGAAGCTCAAGTAGTCCAAGTAGGATGCGTTAGCGATAGCGTAACGCATCAGTCCAAAAGCTTTTCTTGCGTTACTAATATAGAACTCGCCATATTTATTACAAAATTATATTCATAAGTATAAATTTTATTGCACAGTTTATATGACTCATATTTGATTTTTGAAGTTCAAGTAATGGACTGACACAGCTAATTTGATGCAATAGCAAAAATTCATCGGCTTACCCTGCGGGCGCGTCTAAATCGGCGTTTATCTGCGGTTAATTTAATCAAACCTAATGCACTATTTTAGCCTTGCCACGCCTAGGATGCGTTAGCGATAGAGTAACCATTTCAAAAACTTTTTTGCTGAGATTTTTTCAGAAATCGACTTGCATTAATATATATGTATAATTTATGTTTATTATTTTGCGTAATTGGCTATTTTGAATTATCTACAAATGAGTAACATCAAATTTTATCATTTGTATTTGATGTATTGATGTTTAAGCTAACTTCATATTTTGCTTTTTTAAAATTAAATTCTTTTTGAAAACAATAAATATGTTTAGTGACAAATAATTTGTACTTGAATTATGATTTTAGAACAACGAAAGCAACGCAGAAGGAGCGATAAATCCTCCTAAGATACGAGAGTATTGATTTAATAATCACCAAATAACCAAAACTGTAACTATGAATTACAAAACCCTAAATCTAATCAATTATTATGAGTATCAAAATTTATTTACAGCGATTACAAAAATTAATTCCGCATACTTGGCTGGAGCAAATACAAGATATTCACTCTAGCTTACTATTTCGCTGGATTGTGCGAAAAGGCAGTCAGCCAATAGCATTCACCCAGAAATCGGCTATGGTGTTTTCTCCGCACCAAGATGATGAAACATTTGGCTGTGGTGGAATGATTGCTCTGAAACGAGAACATAATATTCCCGTAGTAGTAGCTTTTCTCACAGATGGACAGGGAGCAGGTACTTCTGAAGTCAATACACCAAATAAAATTATCCAAATCCGTAAACAAGAAGCGGTCAATGCATTAGAAATTTTGGGTGTTAAATCTTCAGAAATCCATTTTTTAGAAAAGCCTGATGGCACTTTACCTTATTTAGACGAGCGCGAAAGAGCACAGACAATTACACAGGTAGCAGCGCTACTAAAGCAGTATCAACCTGAAGAAGTTTATGTTCCTCATCGTAAAGATTGTCATCGAGATCATGAAGCAACTTACCAATTAGTCAAGGCTGCGATCGCTCAAGCTGGAATCACAGTAGATTTGTTGCAATATCCAATTTGGCTATTTTGGAGAGCGCCATTATTTATTCTGCTTAAATTGCAGGATATCGCAGCAGCTTACTACCTGCCAATTGCCTCAGTCCAAGATAAAAAAACTCAAGCAATATCTTCATATTGTTCTCAAATCGAGAGTCTTCCTCGTGGATTTATTCAGCGATTTTCTGGTTCCCATGAAATCTTCTTTAAATCTGAGTCTTAATCGCTGAATACCAATATATTTTTTAATTAAAAACTACCCATTTATGGGTAGTAAACAACCACTATCCTCAGCATCAAAGACTATTTTCGTCTTTGTGCTACTTTTTTGCGCTACAAAAATCATCAATCAGCAACTAAAAATTCTGTGGAGAAAATATGCGGATACTACATATTACTAATCATGTACAACAAATTGGCAACGGAATTGTCAATGTGGCTGTAGACTTAGCTTGTTTACAAGCCAAAAATGGTCATACTGTTGCTGTCGCATCAGCTGGTGGAGAATACGAAACCTTACTAGCAAATCACGACGTGCAACACTTTCACCTTGATCAATCAAGAACACCCATCAATCTAATTAAAGCGGCTTGGCGTTATCGCCAGATTATTCAAGAGTTTCAGCCAGATATTGTTCATGCACACATGATGACAGGAGTTGTGCTAGCAGGACTGTTAAGAAACTGTGGTGAATATAGTTTAGTTTCTACTGTACACAATGAGTTTCAGCGCAGCGCTATTTTGATGGGATTAGCGGATCGAGTGATTGCAGTTAGCAATGCTGTCGCTGATTCTATGGTACGGCGTGGGATATCTAAGAGTAAGTTACGCGTAGTAGCCAACGGTACATTAAACAGTCCCCGAAATCGTAGTATTAAAGATTGTCAACCCATGTCTTTATGCCATCCAGCAATTACTACAGTAGCTGGAATGTACACCCGCAAAGGAATTGTGGAATTAATAGAAGCCTTCATCAAAATTGCTGCAGAAGTTCCGCAAGCACATTTATATTTAGTCGGAAATGGCCCCGATCGCGCTATGTTTGAGGCGATGGTGCAAAATACCCCTTTTGCCAATCGCATTCATTTTGAAGGCTTCCAGTCAGAACCGCAACGCTATATGCTGTCCTCTGATATCTTTGTCCTCGCTTCTCACTGTGAATCCTTTGGATTAGTACTGACAGAGGCGCGAGAAGCAGGTTGTGCAATTATTGCTAGCGATGTCGATGGTATTCCAGAAACTTTGGATCGCGGACAAGCCGGGTTATTAGTACCACCAAAAGATAGTCAAACTTTGGCAAATGCTTTAATGTATTTGCTCAACGATTCAGAACAACTACAAAAATTGAAATCCCAAGCGAAACAAAACCTCGAACGCTTCAGCGTCACCCGCGTTCATGAGGAAACGCTAAGTTTATACTATGAACTACTTGATAACTACAGAGTATTTAATTTGAGCCTCAGCCAAGAACTTTTAGTTAGCAAATAGCAATTTTCTTTTATTAGAGTTTTACCAATTATCTAAAATCAGCTAACAGATAATTATACAAATACATGGGTAGAGGGTTTAGCATTGCTAAACCCCTACAGAAAATGACAAAACAGGGTTATGAATGATGCAAATGAAATCATAAAAATTAGAGTCCCAAACTCTTGACGAACTTGAGACTCTTACAATTAAATTTATATGGGAATAAAGACCTAATAAGAAATTTTTTAAAATGCTCCAATTCTCGCAAATAGTACGTAGAATGTTTTGACAATTAACTGTAAATCATACATTGGACTCCATCTGGCTTGATACTGTAAATCTAAGTCAACTATTTTCTCAAAATTATTCACCTGAGAACGTCCGTTAACTTGCCATTCACCAGTTAAACCAGGTTTGACATCTAAACGCCGCCAATGTCTTTTTGTATATTTACTTACTTCATCACCTGTAGGTGGCCTTGTACCTACTAAGCTCATTTCATTGCATAACACATTCCAAAATTGCGGTAGTTCATCCAAACTACTGCTTCGTAAAAAGCGACCTACTTTAGTGACTCGGAAATCATTTTTATTTTTAAATATTAGCCCTTTAGCTTCGTTACTCACTAAAGTCTTTAATTCCTCTGCATCAATAACCATTGAGCGAAATTTATAAAGACGGAATGGTTTTCCCTGTAATCCATACCGTTCTTGAGCAAAGAAAATTGGGCCAGGACTGTCGATTTTAATTGCGATCGCAATCGGCACAAACAAAATAGCTAGAACTAACAGCCCTATCAAGCTGCCTACAATGTCTAAACAGCGTTTGAATTTAGATTGAACTGAAGGATGGGAATTAGACTCTAATTTCCAAGATAAGAAAGAGGGTGCCGGAAGAACTTTTTGTAATTGTGTTTGTTGCATTATCCTGCCTCAAGTGATGAAGGTAGAATTATTGATTTATAATCTACGATTGTGAAAATTAACTTTTTAAGAAGGAGAAAACTCAGTTTTTATTCTTTAGGGTAATACAGTACTTTATGAGGTAATTTCGGGAAATTGCTGAATGTTCATCTATTTTTATTACCTCCATATTTATCTGTACATCTGTGGGTGATTGCGGCATTCTCAATCCAAATACTTATGATTTCAGGCTAAAAAGGCAAGAGAAAATGGGGGAAAATCTTTTACCTTTTCCCTAAATTAAATTCGGACTGAAAATCTTTAACTCAGCAGTATTGGTTCTTAATTACGCTGTATCTGAATCGCCAACTTGACAACTTTCAAGACGCGAAAACAAAGCCACACATAATTCCCACCACGAAGCTGTTGCGATCGCACTATGCCATTCCCACACACCTAACAGCCTGACACGCCAAACCTGTTCTAAAAAACCGAAATAGGGTAAATGTCCTATAGGTGCATCTCCTTGCCAGACTAGATTTTCATAATCAACCCATGAGTCTTTCAAACGCCAACCAACACGATTAGCAAAATCAATGCAGGTTTCGGAAGCAGCAACTTTGGCAGATCCAATCATCAAAGCCAACAGCGGATCGGTTGCAGAAGTATCTTTAATACTCTGCCAGATACGTTGTTGAACACTAAAGCCAAAGTGCCCATAACTATAATTTACCCACAGATTATCAATAGTAGAAAGGTCTTTACAAGAAAAATTTATTACATCGCTAATTTCAAGAAAACTTTCCTCTTTTCTTCCGGATGCTTTAAGTATAAGTTTTGTAGTCTCTTGATCCGCCTCTAACCACCTTTTATTTTTAAGTAAATCGCGCAGATACGTGTAGTCAATTCCTAATGCTGAACTCAAATCATCAGGTTTGGAATTGTCAGTATTTTCTGGTTTAGTATTTAAATTTTCAACAGAAAATACAGTTTTTCCTGGTAATATTTCTATAATTCCTTGAGAACCAGATAACCAAAAATATAATTGGATATTGGTTTGTGCTAACTGCACTTGCAATTGTGTAATCCAAGCTGCGGCGGTGAGTCCCGTTGGCTGCATTCCTTGATTGAGGGTTTCTACCAAGGTATAAGCAAATACTTCACTGTCATTAGCTGGTACAGCAGCCGTAATTAAACACTGTCCTGCATCTAATCCAATTTGCAGTTCTTCTACCCAATCGCGTACTGAGACTGTCCCCAAACCCTGTTGTTCTGGACAATCTAAAATAATAATTTGTTGCGATCTACATCGGCGTAGTTGTTTTCTTAACCATGAACGCTCAATAAAAATATCTTCGGACAGTATTAATCTCGCTTCTCCTGGTTCTGTCTCGCGAATTTGCCCACGCAGATATAAAAATACTGTTGTGGCTGCTTCTGGCGTAGTAGTTTCCGCAAAAGATGGTGATAGTAAACACTTTTGGATAGCTTTGCGGACATCCGACTGAGAATTTTTGCCCCGCACAGTCCAATAATTGACTTCAAAGCTTCCCGCACTGCTCAGTATTTTACTCAAATCCAAGGAATTTTTACTTTTGGGAAGTCCTTCTACAATTAATGCTTGTCGCGGATGTTGCGAAGATTGTATTTGCTGAGGTTTTAGTCCTAAAATTACTTCTCCTACTCCTTCCACAATCCGCTTGGGTGTTTGTGAAGGATATTCAGAATGGATGGAATTGTCTCCCCGTCCTTTTTTTAGCTGATTAATCACTCGCAACTGCTGATTAGCTTTATCTATATATGTCAGTGTTTGGTGGTAAACATAGCGATAAAGTCCATCGGCTTCGATGACACCAACAGAGTCAGCAGCTTCTCCCCTTAACCCTTGAATTAAATAGTATGTGAATACACCATGCCCTAATTGCGGAAATTCCCAAGATTGCTGGCCGCGATCGCAAGATAATAAAGCATAAAATCCTTTTCTTTGGGAGGCTCGTTTTCGCAAAACTTCCACCAATTCTGGTGTCGGGTTGAGTTGGGGATCTGTTTCGCCTCTTGCACCCAACAGCGTCATCCCCCCGCTATGACAAGCATCTAATATTAGTAGTTGCTGTTGAGCAGAACAATTCTCTAACAGTTGCAACAATTCCTGCAACTTTAAACCCGTGTCAGTTAATTGTTCTTTTTGAGTATCTTGGAGACATAGCACCACCTGCTGACTCAAAGAGTCTAGCATTCCATGCCCAGAAAAATAAAATATAACTGTGTCAGTAGGTTTACTAGCCGCTGCAATTTGTTTGAGGCTGGCGCGAATATTTGCTAACTTGGGTTGCTTTTCCCCAAAATCGTGATAAATCATCACCTCTTTTTGTGGAAATCCCTGTGTTGCGGCGTTTAATGCTTCTCCTAAGCCTTGACAATCCAACGCCGAGTAATGCAAACCAGGTATTTGCTCATCCTCGTATTGGTTGACTCCCACTAGTAATAGCCAAAGTTTTGCTACCCCAGTTTCTAAAGCATGAGTTGAGTGACTAGTACGAACCCCAACTGGACACATTTAAAAAAATTAAAACCCTGTATAGTAAAGCAATTTAACTGTTGACTGATGGCAAATTATCAAGTCAACAGCTTTGATAAAAATGGTATCAGATTAAACTAGACGCGTTGCGCTTCAACTTAGTTCCGCATCCGGAAACACCAAAAAATCAATAACTAACAATTCGTAATTCGTAGTTACTAATTCGTAATTATGTTACGGTTGGGGTCTAAATCCCCAACTGTAAAAGCACGACTTATATAATTCGGGGACTCTAACTCTCAGTTTAATTACGAATTAAGAATTACGAATTAGTAATTATTTTGATGTGTAGCCTACTTTAACAAAGTGTAAAGCATTTATATACTTCCTAATGTTTTTACTCCTAAAATTTACTTAAAAATAGCAGGTAGCAAACTCGGCGCTAACCACAACCCATAACCAATAAATGCAAAGATTCCTGTAATTAATATAGTAATTACGTAGCTAATACACATCAATAAGCCATCGGATTCGATTGTGGCAATTGCTAACAGTAAAATTCCGATAGTAGGGATGGGATTAGTGAAGGGAATGGGCGAGATTAGTAATAGTGTTAGCCACGAAATGCAAAACCCATTAAACCGCCAAGCCCAAGAACTATTGGCGATTTTTGATAACCGAGGGCTGGCAATTTTCTCTACTATTCTGGTGACTCGACGTAGGTTATGTAACAAAACATGGGCGAAGCGGCGAGGAAATTTGTAGTTAGCCATTTTTTTGGGTAACCAAGGCGATCGCCTGCCTAAAACCATCTGCATTGATAATATCAAGCAAGCAGCACCAAATGGCCCAGTTAAACCCGGTGGCATCGGAAACAAAAATGGCAACACTAATAATGCAATTACCAAGCTAAAGCCCCTCTCTGAGGTTTCTGCCAAAATATCTCCTAGAGTGAGCGGTTGTTCAGCTAAGTGTTGCAACAATGATTTAATTTCTTGAGAAAATCTTAAATGCTTTTGGCTTGAGTCTATGCGAGTTTCCACAATCCCCAGCTTTATCTCAGTAAATTATTTAATATATGTATACAATGGCTCTACAAGTAATTCCGTAAAAAATTAAATTTTCTTTAATTGCACATATATTAACCTCTCAAAAATATATTACTTGTGATTAATTTAACATTCACAAATTAACTTTGTGGTGTTGGAGAGACAAAAACACTTACAGCTTTAGGGATAACACGGAAATGGGCAGGAGTATATGTAGTGATTTCCCCATCAGTATTAATAGGACGTGGTTTTCGGGTATATACTTCCATTTCTTGACCCTGATAGGCACGTACTTCTCGCCATTTTATGTGTTTTCCTTCTCGCATTGATGGCAGCAGCAGTATAATTTGCCACCAATTTTTAATTTCTAAACTGTAGAGATCCAGCCTTTGGTCGTCAATTGTCGCATCGTGAACCACTGCCATACCACCGCCATAATAGCGACCATTACCCACTGCAATCTGCACCGTCCGTACGCGAATAGATTCCCCATTCATGCGGATTTCTGCACTAAATGGTCGAGATTCCCATATTACCTGCAATGCCGTAGCTACGTAAGCGAATACACCCCAGCGACGTTTGGCTTCTTTGGTTAGTCGTTCAGTAATTTTGACACTCAGTCCCATACTCGCAACGTTAAAGAAATGCTTGCCATTCACCCACCCTAAGTCAATGCGTCGCTGTTCCCCAGAAGCAATGATTTTGCAGGCTTCAGGTAAGGAATTAGGAATTTCTAAAGTCCTAGCTAAATCATTAGCAGTTCCCAAAGGTAAGATACCTAAAGGCAACTGAGTATCAACCAAACCATCTACAGCAGCATTGAGTGTACCATCACCACCGCCCACAATTACTAAGTCAACTTGATTTCGGTAGTGTTGAATGATCTCTGTCAGCCGTTGGGGATTTTCTGTTGATTCCTCAATCAAATCCAAGCCCAATTCCTTGAGACATTGAATTGCTTCCGTAAGGCGCTTTTGCCCTTGACGAGCATGATGATTGACTAACAGCAGTGCGCGGGGACTCATGGGTATTACCTTTTATAGGTGAAATATGGCATTCTCAGCGTATAGATATTTTGCGTGAATTTCATGGTAACCCCCTGCAATAAATGTTATGAAAGTTACCAAAAACTCAAGTATTCATCGTTTTTTATGTGGTTGTCACCGTTATTTGTTTCGAGGATGTTTATTTAGCTTATCTTTATTAGCAATTGGTGTCTTCATACCTAGGAAATGGGGAACTCAGCCAAAAGATAAATGCAATTTGGACGTTTGTATTTCTAATACAGGTATTCATTCTAATATTATATTGCCAATTAAAAATGATATTTTTGATTGGCATCAGTATCTGCCCATCGATAAAATTGGTATAGATAATTTCTATGATTACAATTACTTAAGTTTTGGGTGGGGTGACCGGGAATTTTATATGTCAACTGTCACTGTGGCAGATTTAAGATTGTCTACAACTTTCAAAGCTTTATTTTTACCAACCCCTTCTGTAATCTATGTTAAAGGTTATCAATTAATACCGAACTCTCTTGAGGTTAAATGCATTAAAGTTGATAAAAATAACTACCTAAGTTTAATCCACTTTATCCAATCTACCTTTCAGTTGAATTCTCAAGGAAGAGTAGTTCGGATTGGAGATGGTCATACTACTAATGCTGGATTTTATGATGCAGTTGGTAGTTATTCAATAATCAGAAATTGTAATAATTGGACAGGAGAAGCTTTGAGAAAAGCTGATGTCAACACTCCGCTTTGGGATGGATTATCTGCTGCGATTATTTGGCATTTAAGAAGTAATTGTGAATAATACAAGAATCTAGTTTAGTTGAATTATTCAAAGAAAAAGGAAAAACTAATAAAGTAAAAATACGGTAAGTAGAAAAATCCAAAAAATCCAGATCACTTTATCTTAGAGAGATATACTGATATTCGGCAAAATACAACATTATGATTTTCTGAAATTACTTACGCAACTTCAGGCTTTTAAAGCTAAAATAAAGCGAATTTAAGTATCAGCAAAAGCTACGTACAATTAGATATCAATCTGTACTTATAGCTGATACAAAACGAAAATTAATCATAATTTCAGCTATAGTATAAGCTTCATAAAAATTGACAATATTTCTACATAGTATTTATAGTGAGTTTGAGAAAAAATTCATTTATAGATGCTTATTTCTGTTTTATGCTTGCCTAGACTAGTAATTTTAAAGCTTTGAATTATCATTTGCGATCGCTTTTGACTGCTCAATAATTTGGGAATACTGAGATGGTAATCATATAAAGCCAAATCAGTGATTCATGCAATGATGTTGACGTTATTGAAAGACTTCTATTCAATCGGTTTCATTCCCCACGGACATTGTTATCTCTGGCAAACAGGGTTGGTATGGCTAAACATCATAGGGGATGCAACAATCGCCTTAGCCTATTATTCGATTCCCTGCCTACTGGTTTACTTTATTTCCCAACGCAAAGATGTTCCTTTCAATGGAGTTTTTTTGCTGTTTGGTGGTTTTATTATTGCTTGTGGTACAGGACACCTAATGGACATTTGGACATTATGGTATCCAGACTATTGGATTGCGGCCGGACTGAAAGCCTTCACTGCTTTAATTTCTATATATACAGCATTTGCATTAGTTCATCTTATTCCCCTAGCTTTAAAACTACCCAGTCCTGCACAGTTAGAAACTGCTAATCAAGCCCTGAAAAGTGAAATTGTAGAGCGTAAGCGAATAGAGCAAGAGTTACGTATAGCAGAAGAAATTGCTACTAATTCCAGCCAAGCTAAAAGCGAATTTTTAGCTAATATGAGCCACGAACTACGCACACCCCTCAATGGCATTTTGGGTTATACACAAATTCTACAACGCACAGAATCGTTAACCGAGAAAGGATACAAAGGGGTAGAGATTATTCAGCAGTGCGGTTCCCATTTATTGACTCTAATTAATGATGTACTAGATCTCGCCAAGATTGAAGCGAGAAAGCTGGAACTGAACCCAATTGATTTTTACTTTCCCGCATTTATTGATAGCGTGACAGAAATTTGTCGTATCCGCGCAGAACAGAAAAGTATCGGGTTTCATGTGCAACTATCAGCAGATTTACCTATAGGCATTCGTGCCGATGACAAACGTCTACGTCAAGTGTTGATCAATCTACTTGGTAATGCCATTAAATTTACCGAAAAAGGTAGTGTTACTTTCAAAGTTGAGGTTAAAGCCACTAAAGAAGAATTTCAGCAATTACCAATTCACCAAATTAGATTTGAAGTAACGGATACCGGAGTGGGGATGAACCCTGAGCAACTGCAAAAAATCTTTTTGCCTTTTGAACAAGTAGGAGAACAGAAACGTCAGGTTGAAGGTACAGGGTTAGGATTAGCAATTACCCACAAAATTATGACATTGATGGGTAGTCAAATAGAACTGAAAAGTGAGTTGGGTCAAGGTAGCAGTTTTTGCTTTGATCTAGAACTACCAGAAGCTAAAGATTGGGCAAAAGCTTCGAGAGCAATTCGTCAGGGAACTGTTGTTGGCTATGAAGGGAAAAAGCGCACGATTTTAGTAGTTGATGACAAATGGCAAAATCGCTCGGTAGTAGTCAACTTACTAGAGCCAATCGGATTTATAGTCATAGAAGCTAGTAACGGTAAGGAAGCAATAGCACAAGTCAGTGCAGAACAACCAGACTTAATTATTACTGATTTAATGATGCCTGTAATGAATGGATTTGAATTCATTACTCAGTTACGGCAGGTTTCCCAATTTGGGAATACCGCTGTTATTGCCTCTTCAGCTAGTGTTTTTGAAACCGATCAATATAAAAGCATTGATGCGGGTGCCAATGCATTTTTACCAAAACCTATAGATGCTGAAATGTTGCTTGAGCTACTGCGAAAATATTTGCTATTGCAATGGATTTATGATGATGCATCCAAGGACAATATTGCCAGTGTTAACGCCACTCCAGATAATCAAGAAGATATAATTCCTCCTAATAATGAAGTCTTACATAAATTACTAGAACTAGTAAGAGATGGTGATATTGAAGGAATTATAGAAATAGCTCATCAAATTTCTATGTTTGATGAAAAATTCAATAATTTTGCCCAGAGAATTACTCACTTTGCCAGTAATTTTCAAATCAAACTTCTAGAAGAATTTGTACAACAATATCTACCTCTAACTTAAAAGGAAAATTTGATATGTGGGGGTTAGGTGTTTGGAGTTAATGATTTCTCTCCTGCTTTCTTCCAGTACCCAATCCCCAGTACCTCTAATCCCCACGACCACAGGTAATGGGGAGTTATCTATTCCCCGAATCCCAAACAGATATATATGACAACAACTTCAGAAACTGGATTTATTTTGATTGTTGATGACAACCCAACAAATCTATCCGTTCTTTCTGCTGCTTTAAGTAGTGCTGGGTTTAAATTTCGAGTAGCAGTTAATGGAGAAAGTGCGATCGCACAAGTCGAACGCAACCCCCCAGAGTTAATTTTGCTAGATGTGCAAATGCCAGGAATTGACGGATTTGAAACCTGTCGTCGCCTGAAAGCAAATCAGGATAGTCACAATATTCCGATAATTTTTACCACGGCTTTAGCAGATATAGATAGCAAAACTAAAGGATTTTCTCTAGGCGCAGTCGATTATATACCCAAACCCTTTTCCCAAGAGGAAGTAATTGCTAGAGTGCGGGTACATTTACAACTGAAACGGCTGACAGAATCATTAGAACAGCAACTTAGCGATCGCACTATTGCTTTACAACAAGCTCAGATTCAATTAGTGCAGCAAGAAAAACTATCAACATTGGGAGAGTTAATCGCCGGAGTTGCTCACGAAATCAATAATCCGATTAGCTTTATCTCCAGCAATATCGAACATTTAGAAGAACACATTGCCGCTATTACCGAAATTCTGCGACTTTATCAAGAAGAATATCTCCATCCTTCGGCAAAAATTACAGGTGCTACTGAAGAATTAGATCTAGAATTTGCCCTCAAAGATATAGTAAAAATTATCGATTCATTCAAGTTAGGTACAGATAGACTGAGAAATCTTTCTTTCTCACTTCGCAACTTCTCCCGTGCAGATGTTGATACCAAACAACCTGCGGATTTACACCAAGGGCTTGATAGTACGTTGTTGATTTTACAACATCGTTTGAAAAGTGTAGGCGATCGCCCTCGCATCGACGTTATCAAGTCTTATGGCCAGTTACCAGAGGTAGATTGTTATCCAGGGCAAATCAACCAAGTTTTCATGAATATTCTGGCCAATGCCATTGATGCCCTGGATGAAGCCATGATACATGGCAAAATGAGCGCTTCTATCCCCCAAATCCAAATTACAACAGATATAGATGCTCAAAACTGCGTCAGCATTCGGATTGCTGACAATGGTATGGGTATCCCTGACTTAATTCAAGAACGATTATTTGAACCTCTATTTACGACAAAGCCTGTGGGTAAAGGCACTGGACTAGGTTTATCAATCGCCCATCAAATTATTGTAGAAAAACACAATGGCACATTAAAAGTAAATTCTCAACTCGCTCAGGGAACTGAATTTAGTATCAAAATTCCTGTGAGGGACTAGGGATTGGGCATTGGGTATTGGGCATTGGGTATTGGGCATTGGGCATTGGGCATTGGGCATTGGGCATTGGTAATAATTTCCCCTCATCACCCTCATACCTATTCCCCATTACCCCTTATCCCCAGAGGGGGCCCCGAGTTCCCCAGTCCCCAGTCCCCAGTCCCCACTCCCCAGTCCCCAGTCCCCAGTCCCCAGTCCCCACTCCCCAGTCCCTTAGTCATCATAAATAGACAACTGACTCCCAAGACCTACCAAACTAGCTGCAATTAGATCTAGGATCGTTTTAACAAAGCTAAAAAATACAATTTTAGGAAGTAGCTTTATAGTAGTGAGTTAGCTCGACTATAGACTAATTCCCCATCCTCTTAGTTAACTTACAGGTCTGAAACTATGGAACTGACGATTGACAACGTGGAAACAGTATTGGATGAAATGCGCCCTTATTTAATATCGGATGGCGGTAACGTGGAGCTTGTAGAACTAGATGGGCCTATCGTGAAATTACGCTTGCAAGGAGCCTGCGGTTCTTGTCCTAGCTCTACCATGACTTTAAGAATGGGTATTGAACGTCGTCTGCGGGAAATGATTCCCGAAATTGCTGAAGTAGAGCAAGTTATCTAGGGATTAGGGATTGGGGACTGGGGACTGGGGAATAGGGATGAGGGAGATGGGGGAGATGAGGGTGATGAGGGTGATGAGGAGAAATTATTACCAATACCCCATGCCCAATGCCCCATGCCCCATGCCCAATGACGGCAGTTGCTACAACGGAGGAGACCTCCGCAATGCACTACCTCCCCCATGCCCCATGCCCCATTCTCAATTCTCAATGCCCAATGCCCATTACCCCATAATTCCCTATGACCCAACCTCTGTACGTTGCCTTTATTTGGCATCAACATCAGCCGCTGTACAAATCTCCTGACAGCGGCGTTTCTTTATCTTCTAGTCAACAGTACCGTTTACCTTGGGTGAGGTTACATGGCACTAAGGATTATCTAGATTTGGTGTTACTTTTGGAGCGATATCCCAAGTTGCACCAAACTGTAAATTTAGTACCATCTCTAATACTGCAACTGGAAGATTACATTGCTGGCACTGCTTTTGACCCTTATCTCACTGCCAGTTTGACACCAGTGGAACAGTTGACTCTACAACAAAGGGAATTTGTTGTTAAACATTTTTTTGATGCTAATCACCACACCTTGATTGACCCCCATCCCCGCTATGCCGAGTTGTATTACCAAAAGCAGGAAAAAGGGGAAGCTTGGTGTTTAGAGAATTGGCAACAACATGATTACAGCGATTTGCTGGCTTGGCACAATCTGGCGTGGATCGATCCGTTGTTTTGGGACGATCCAGAAATTGCCGCTTGGTTAAGTCAAGGTTGCAATTTTACTTTAAGCGATCGCCAGCGGATTTATTCTAAACAGAAGGAAATCCTCAGCCGCATTATTCCCCAACACCGCAAAATGCAAGCGGCTGGTCAGCTAGAAGTCACAACTACGCCTTACACTCACCCGATTCTGCCCTTATTAGCTGATACTAATTCTGGTCGGGTAGCTGTGCCCCAAATGAATTTACCACAGCAGCGTTTTCAGTGGGCGGAAGACATTCCCCGTCACTTAAATAAAGCCTGGGAGTTATATAAAGACCGCTTTGGGCAAGAACCGCGAGGCTTATGGCCTTCGGAACAATCAGTTAGCCCAGCTATATTACCGTATATTATCAAACAAGGCTTTAAGTGGATTTGCTCAGATGAAGCTGTTTTAGGCTGGACGCTAAAACACTTTTTCCATCGGGATGGGGCGGGGAATGTGGAGGAACCAGAATTACTCTATCGACCTTATCGCCTCCAAACTCCAGCCGGGGATGTGTCAATTGTCTTCCGCGATCATAGATTATCCGATTTGATTGGCTTTACCTATGGGGCGATGCCGGCAAAACAAGCTGTAGCAGATTTAGTCGGACACCTGCAAGCGATCGCTAAAATGCAAAGAGATCGACAAAGTGAACAACCTTGGTTAGTAACTATTGCTTTGGATGGCGAAAATTGCTGGGAATTTTATCCCCAAGATGGCAAACTCTTCCTAGAGGCTTTATATCAAACTCTGAGCAACGAACCCCATTTAAAACTCGTCACAGTTTCAGAATATTTGGAAAAGTTTCCTGCTACAGCCACTATTCCTGGAGAACAACTGCATAGCGGTTCTTGGGTTGATGGTAGCTTTACAACTTGGATTGGCGACCCTGTGAAAAACCGCGCCTGGGATTACCTGACACAAGCTAGGAATATGCTTGCTAGTCACCCAGAAGCTACAGAAGAAAATAACCCAGAAGCGTGGGAAGCTTTATATGCAGCCGAAGGTTCCGATTGGTTTTGGTGGTTTGGCGAAGGACATTCCTCAAATCAAGATGCCATTTTTGACCAGCTATTTCGCGAACACCTCTATGGCATTTACAAAGCATTAAATGAGCCGATACCGCCTTATCTCAGACAACCATTAGAAATCCACGCAGCCCGCACAGACCATACTCCCCAAGGATTTATTCATCCGATTATCGATGGTAAAGGTGATGAACAAGACTGGGACAAGGCCGGGCGCATAGAAATCGGCGGCGCACGGGGTACAATGCACAACAGCAGTACTGTTCAGAGGCTGTGGTATGGGGTAGATCACCTCAATTTCTATTTGCGGATGGATGTCAAAAGCGGTATTGTACCAGGGCAAGGTTTACCCACAGAGTTGAATTTGCTGTGGTTTTATCCCAACAAAACCATGCACAATAGCCCCATTCCTTTGGCAGAACTCCCAGATGTAGCGCCGGTTAATTACCTGTATCACCACCATTTAGAAATTAATTTACTGACGCAATCGGTACAGTTTCGCGAAGCCGGAGAAAACCTTCAATGGTATCCGCGTTTTAGCCGCGCGCAAGTAGCATTTGACCATTGTTTAGAAGTGGCAATACCTTGGGCCGATTTGCAAGTTCCACCGGATTACCCCTTGCGTCTAGTGTTTGTCTTGGCTGATGAAGGACGCTTCTGCAATTATTTACCAGAAAATGCTTTGATTCCGATTGAGGTTCCTTAATATTAGGGGCACAACAAAGAAAGACTTTCGGTGGCACTAAACCGATATCTGCGCCTAGGCTGGAATGTCACTGTTCTGTTAGGGTGTATCACCTCCTATTCGCTAGCTGTATCCCAATACTACTCGGTTAAGCGTTTTGAACTCAAAATTGATTTTGGGGAAAAGGTTAAAAGTTAAGGATTAAAGGTTTTTTCTTTTCCTTTTCCCATTCCCCTTTTTCCCCTTAACCGACAAGTATTGAGCTGTATCCCTAAAGGACTCATCTGGCGAATAGAGGGTTACACCCCTCAATTAACCGAAAAAACTAGTACAGTACGGCGGAAATAAGCAGACCATTAAATAGCCAAAACTTTGCTCTTATATGTCCACTTAAAAGGTTTAGCCATTGTTTGATTAAAGTAGTCGATAAACTTGAGGATTCGATTTTTCAAATCATCCTGACTGACGAAACTGGCTCTTCTGAGTAACTTGCGAACCAAAATACTGAACCAAATCTCAATTTGATTGAGCCAAGAGGAATGTTTAGGTGTGTAATGAAACACAATCCGGTGTGTTGGATCACTCAAAAAAGCAGTGCGGGATTTCATTGATTTAAGGATGCCACTTTCTCCCTTAATACCCAGGTCAATATTCAAACCTTCAATTTGTGCAACTAAACGAACTAGAGACTCAGACTGATGAGTGTTAAGGCAGTCCATAATCAGATGCCATTTTTTAGCATCACTGTCAGTTTCAATTGTTCGGCGAACATGAAGGGCAAAATCAACTTCCGTTCTGGTATCTGAACAAGTCGGCTGGACAATTTGACCAGTGGCAACATCAAAGCTGGCAATTAAGCTTTGCGTGCCGTGACGAATATACTCAAATTCCCTTCTTTCGACTTTGCCTGGTCGCACAGGTAAGTCTTTTTCTAAGCGCTCAGTAGCTTGAATTCCTGTCATTTCATCAATGGATATTGTACGTTCTCCCTGAAGATGCCGCTCAATCGCATTGATGTATAAACCAGTAATATCTTCAACTTTTGCGTCAAATTCTTCGTCCTCAGGGGGGGGTTAACCAGTAGCGGCTCTGGTGAGGTTTAAGTTCTGCTTCTTCAAGTAATCTTCCAACATGGCGGACAGATATGCTTTCAATAATTCCAAGTTTGATGATTTCGTTCGCTAGTTCTCTTGCTGTCCAATGACTTATTGGTCTTCCATAATCGGATGGTGGGGAACAAGCTAATGCAAACAACTCGATTACTTGTTCCATACTAAACTTCGGGCGTGCGCCAACACGCTCAGAGTCTTGTAATCTCTGCTCAATTGATAATTCTTTCCCCTCAGTTTCCAACCACCGATTTCGCCATAAACGCGCCGTTTGACGATTTATGTCTAAATTTCGGGCGATTTCACGATGATTTTGACCCTCTGATCCCATGACAATTATTTTGGCTCGTAGCGCTATCTGTTGCGGCGTGTTGTGTCTGTTTATCAACTGTTGGAGTTGATCCCGCTCGCCATCGCTTAAATTTAATATTTTAGGATTTAATCTAGCCACACCTTGATTCCTTAATCCGCGCCCAAAACGGGTTTTAACCTGATTATTTATTCTCCCACCAATATGGTCTATTTATTTATGCCGTGTTGTACTAGGTTTTGCGGGTGCGATCGCATTATTTAGATTGCGTCATAAACCCTATAAAAGTTGCATTTATAAACTAATACAGTTCAGATAAGATCATTAGTGATTGGTCAGTTGTGGAAACAGCTAGCTCAATTGGGGGATTCTCCCCCAAGCCCCCGATTGGGTGACGGTTGCGTCCCCCAAACCCCCTCCAAAATTATTGTTTTTGTTGTCAATTTATTTTTTTAACCTCAGTTCGGGTTCAGGAGGTTTATTCAAGCTTAAATGCCTGAAACAACGCAAGCTCGTTGACAGATTCTAGAATCAAGCTATGGCTTAATCAGGGTTTCAGCTTATCCCGAACTCAGGTTTTTTAATTGAACTGTATTGATTTATAAACAAGTATTAAAGCAGGTTATTTTTATCAATATAAATAGCTAATTAATTTTTGGTGGCAATGATATGTAAATCAATATTTTGTTGCCGAATTAATTCCATTAATCGTTGAGTAAAAGGTCTTTTAAAGAACCTTTTCCATCTGGGTTGTTGGCTTTCACCGATGACTATTTGCGTGATGTGATAATCTGCTGCAACTTGAGCAATTGTTTGGGCGACAGTTTGACTTTTTACGTGCAAAAATTCACCCCCAAATTCACGGCACAGTTTCTCACAAGTATCGATGTGTAGGCTTTCTTCTTTAGTAAGAAAACGTTCTGGATCGGCAACAAAGACGGCGTAAAGTCGCGCATTCATATAATTGGCAATGCGTGCCCCTCGGCGCAGCAATTGCACGGAATTGGGATAGGTAGAAATACAAACTAAAACTCGTTCGTGGATATTACAAGTTTGTCCAGCAACGACAGAGGTGTTTGCTTCTTCTTCTACTGTGTCAGCGACTTCTCGTAATGCTAATTCCCTTAAAGCAATTAAGTTGCGACGCTGAAAGAAGTTTTCTAAAGATTGCTCAATTTTATTAGCTCCATAAATCTTACCTTCTCGCAAGCGCTCTTCTAGAGTTTCCGGTGTCACATCAATCACCACAACAGCATCAGCTTCCTCAAGCAGGCGATCGGGAATTCGTTCGCGCACTACTACACTGGTAATTCTGGCGACTACATCATTCAAACTTTCTAAATGTTGAATATTGACAGTAGAGTAAACATCAATTCCGGCAACTAAAATTACTTCTACATCTTGGTAGCGCTTTTCCCGTGGGGAACCTGGGATATTAGTATGAGCGAGTTCATCAACTAAAACCAGTTGGGGCGATCGCACTAAAATAGCCTCTGTATCCATTTCCTCTAAGGTAATATTCTGGCGGATACTAGCTTTGCGGGGAATTACCTCGAGTCCAGTAGCTTTCTGAGCTGTATCTTTGCGTCCGTGGGTTTCCAAAATGCCAATTACCACATCAATACCATCCTGCTTCAGCTGATGTGCTTCTTCCAACATTTTGTAAGTTTTGCCCACACCAGGAGCCATACCGATGAATATTTTATGTTTCCCCCGTCGCTGCGGGCGATTGTAAGAAGCGTCAGGGGATGAATTAGAGGAATTAAACATGAATGGGGATTGGGGAACTCGGGGCCCCCTCTGGGGATAAGGGGTAATGGGGACTGGGGACTGGGGAACTCGGGGCCCCCTCTGGGGATAAGGGGTAATGGGGATTGGGGGATGAGGAAGACAGAAAAATAACAAATTCCTATTACCAATTACCCATTATCCAATGCCCAATGCCCAATGCCCAATGCCCCATTAACTCTGAATTACAGATGCAAGCGCTTGATCGATTGCTGCTTGTACATCAGCATCTAGTTCTACACCGGATGCAGCAGCATTATCAACAATTTGATCGGGACGGCTAGCACCGATAATGGCTGAAGCTACGCGTTGATCGCGCAGTACCCAAGCTAAAGCTAACTGTGGCATACTTAAGCCTAAGTCTTGAGCGATGGGTTTGAGTTGTTGTACTGGGGAAAGGATGCGATCGCTAAATAAATCTTTGGTAAAAAACATATTCATTTTCTCGTTACCCGCACGAGAATCTGATGGTGGCGCTTCTCCTGGGCGATATTTGCCAGTAAGTATGCCCTGAGCTAGTGGTGACCACACAATCTGACTGATACCGTTATCTGCACATAATGGAAATACCTCAGCTTCCGGTTTGCGCCACAACATAGAATACTGGGGTTGACTGGAAACAAAGCGCTCAACACCAGGAAGATTTAATGCTGCTTGAATTTGCTGGGGACTCCACTCGCTAAAGCCGATGTAACGCGCCTTTCCTTGACGTACTACCTCAGTTAGTGCCGTCATTGTCTCTTCTAGGGGTGTGTTGACATCGTAGCGATGACATTGGTACAAATCAACGTAATCTGTACGTAAGCGTTTCAACGAAGCATCAATTTGTTTGTGGATTTGGGCTGCTGATAGTCCTCTGTCATCAGGTGACATAGGAAAAAATACCTTAGTAGCTAAGATATATGAGGAACGGTCAATTCCTTGTAATACTTGGCCTAAAAATGATTCAGCTCCACCAGTTGCGTAAACATTAGCAGTATCTAAAAAATTGATTCCTACTTCAAAAGCTTTGTGAATACAAGCTTCTGCGTTTTGCTGCTCTACTGCACCCCCATAAGTGAGCCATGAGCCAAGGCTAATTTCCGAAACGCGCAAATCGCTGTTACCGAGTTGGCGGTATTTCATCTGCGTTTCTCGTTTGACTATTGATCTCATCGTTATTACCTCCAAAAAGGGATTTTGAGAATTTTCCCTGTACTGATTCAGATGTGCTAGGTGTTGTTAGATCAGCATTTTTTCCCTTAATTTGGGAAAGAGGGAAATATTAAACCGTATTGCTAGAAAGCGTCAAAGCGGATGCCAGCAATCTTAAGGAAGGTAAAACGAAAGTTCATCAGCTTTAAGTAATAGAAGTAATTAAAAAATTGGTCAAAGCGCCAATAGGGGACTTCCAAATAAAAAATAACTAATACAAATCAATACCTTTGCCAATTTACGAGGGTAATTTCATGTATTAACCTCCTTTCCTCTAGGGTTGGGCAAAAACAATAAACCGTAAAAATTCCTTCTGGATTTATCGCAAGGTTTTTTTGGCGCACTAATGCAGTATCAAGGGTTTGAGCCTCTAACCTACCTTGTAAGCTCAAGGCTTATATATCGGTTATTTTGGCAAAAATGGCAAAATTTTTTTACCCTCTTATTTTGGCTAAGGTATTGACAAATCAAATAATTTTTGCAACACATCAATAATATTCTAGAGGTCAAGGCAGTGCCTTGCCCCTACAATCTGTCGTATTGTTTTTTCAAATTGGTATAATTGCTTTGGTGAGCAGAGGGAGAAACAATGACATACAAAAATAAGTAGGGGCACAATATGTTACGCCCCTACGATTATCTGTACTTCAATGCTTTGTAATTTGCGGCAATTTTTCAATATTTTTGGAATACTTTATTTAACGGTTTAATTTTTTTGGCGTTATTATTTTTTTATATCAACTCTTTGTATCAAGCATATGAAAACATTGATTTTTGCCAAATTTGACAAAATTCGGTTGCCTATCATATTCAACAATGCTAAGTTCTGTCAATTTTCCTCACTACGCTAAAAAAATCACCAGTTAAGAAAAATATTATCAGAAGAGATTTATTAAATATATATCTAGAGAAGTATTATAGATATGACAATTTTATGACATTCATGTTTCTGGGATGACATATCTAGAGTATATAAATACAGGTAAGGAGAATTATGTAATTTGAAAATACCCACCCCTAATTTCTTGCTGTTTTGTAGAAAGAGTTAGAGGTGGGTTTAGTGCTTAATTTATAATGATTTAAGCCTATTAAATCTTGATTACAACCAAGCGCGATCGTATTGTACTGGCCAAAGTTTTTCGTGTCCTAGCTGTTTGGCTGCAAGATGTGGCCAGTAAGGATTACGAAGTAATTCCCGCCCTAACAATACTATGTCCGCTACTCCTGTACTAATAATTTTGTCAGCTTGTTCAGGAGATGTAATTAAACCGACGGCTCCTGTTTCAATCTTGGCTTCTTTGCGGATACGCTCGGCAAATTGAGTCTGATAACCTGGTTTTGAGGGAATATTAATTCCTGGGATAATGCCACCAGATGAGCAGTCAATGAGATCCACACCCAAAGACTTCAACTTGTCACTTAAAGCGATACTTTGCTCTATATCCCAACCTTTATCTACCCAATCCGTAGCGGAGATTCGCACAAACAATGGATTGCTTTGCGGCCAGATTTCTCGCACTCCTTGAACAACTTCCCTTAGCAGCCGAGTTCGGTTTTCAAAACTACCGCCATAATCATCTGTGCGAGTGTTTGAAAGTGGTGAGAGAAATTGATGCAGCAAGTAGCCATGAGCTGCATGAATTTCAATAACTTTAAACCCAGCTTGCAAGGAACGTTGAGCAGCTTGGATAAAAGCATTAGTAACTTGTTGAATACCTTCTAAAGTCAAAGCTTCTGGGATGGGAGCATCTTTACTAAAAGCGATCGCACTGCTGGACACAAGAGGTCGCCACCCCTCCTGGGATTCATCTAAAAATTTTCCTCCCTTGCTGGGTTTGGCGGTGCTGGCTTTTCTCCCCGCATGAGCTAGTTGAATTCCCGCCACAGCACCAAAGTTATGAATTAATTCCACAATCTGGGCTAAATTTTCGATGTGTTCATCTGACCAGATTCCCAAATCTTGCGGACTAATACGTCCCCGCGCCTCTACTGCTGCTGCTTCTGTTAGCACCAACCCCGAACCGCCAACAGCACGAGAAGCTAGATGAATTTTGTGCCAATCATTAGCAAAACCATTCGTACTAGAATATTGGCACATAGGTGAAACAGCAATGCGGTTGCGAAATGTCACATCACGAATACTAAATGGTTCAAACAGGTGTGCCATTACTATTGATTCCTTCTCTTGCTACGTAAAAGAAATTCCGGACGGACTTACACAATAGACTCAGGTTGGCTGCAACTGCTGTAGATGTGCGAATCGGCACACTTAATTGAGTGAGCGAACCATCAACAGAAATAATTCGATAACATCAACATCATTCACTGCAAAACTCCGCAGCTATTAGTAACAAGGCAAAAACCAAATCTACCACTGATACAAATAGTGATTATTTATACATTTGAATTGGCTTTTAGCATTTGTTACCAAGCTAAAGACGCGGATTTGGTTTAAGCGAACAGTGTTATGCATTTCTTAATTAAGGAAAAGCACGCTTATTAAGGAACTCATGACTGAGTTCCATTTCTCCAAGCTATGGCAAAAGCGTAGAAAGTGAATCTACTAGATAGCCTAACTAAAATTTCTCGATTCTGGAAGGCAACTAATCTTTTAAGAATGGGGAAGGGGAAAAAGGGGAAGGGGAAAAGGGAAATAAAAAAACTTTAACCTTTAACCTTTAACCTTTAACTTTTTCCCCAAAACCAATTTTGGGTTCAAAACGCTTAACCGGGTAGTATTGGGATGGGATGCAGAGTTGAAAAACACGATATGGGCAAAAATTACTCAAAAACCCCTGATATCTTAATTATGTTAAAAAAAAGTTTATTTTTTAAAATGTCTTAAACCATAACGGTCTTGATATTTGGCAATATAATCTACATTTTGCTGTTCTAATTTTGTAAGTAATTTACTCGGAAATTCTTTAGGGGAATAAGTCGGTTGATACCACGATTGCTGATTAAAATAATCCTGTATACCTGGAGTGTCAAACCGCCGACCATGAACGGCAAATATCCAATTTCGCATAATATCTAATTCCAACCCGTCTTTACCTTGCAAATCTGCATCGGTGACGTATCTTTGAGAAAGCCAAGAGTAATTGCTGGTTGTGGTATTAGTACTTGCTGCGGTAGATGGCGTAGGGTCGGGTGTAGATGTACCTGCAATTTGTTTAAAATAAAATCTATCCGCCGATACATTGGCATTTTTACTAGCAAAAGCACAATAAGCGTTAGGATTAGCTTGTCCGTAAGTTTTGAGTTGGTCTATGCAACTGTTGCGATCGCTAAAATGACCTACATAAACTACATATAATTGCTGCCCTGATAAATTGGGATAGTCTGGTACCCAAAAGCTACCCGCTTGAGGGTAACCTTGATTATATAAAGCTTTCACTCGCAGATTTGCCGCAGGTAATTTAGCATAGGCTGAATCTGATAGGAAATAAAACGCACTAGGCTGTGCATTATTATAGACCTCTGTTTGCTGAGGCACAGGAGTATCGCTTGCAGATGCACTTGGCGATGGGGAAGTGACAGCAGGCGTAGATTGATTTAAAGATGTTGGTGTCGGTTGTGGTAAAACCTGACTAATAATTACAGCCGCACCAATTAACCCACCTGCAATTAAACCACCCATCACCAAACCATTATTGCGATTATTAGTTTCTGGTTTTGGTGGTTCAGTTTTTGGCGGTTCCGTGGGGCGAGGCGATACAGGCACAGTAGGCGGTGGTACAGTCACCACAGGCGGTTGATGGAAAACTGGTTGTGTTGGTGGAATAGGACTTGCTATACTCTGCAAAGCATCCAGCATGGTTCTAGCTGTAGGAAAGCGATCGCGTGGATGATAGGCGATCGTGCGATCAAGTATATCTGCCATCATCGGACTCAAATGAGGAGCATATTGTCGCCACATAATCTCAGCCGTCTGGGGATCTGCTTCTATTTGTTGCGGTTGTCTCCCAGTTAGCAAATAAATTGCTGTCATCCCCACACTATATAAATCGCTGGAATAAACTGGTCTTCCCGCAGCTTGTTCGCTGGACATATAGCCTGGTGTACCAATGACTATTGAACTGGTAGGTAAACCTTGAGAATTCACCACTGTTCCCATCGATTCCCGCACCGCACCAAAATCAATTAATACAGGTTTGCCGTCCCGATGCCGCACAATAATGTTATCCGGTTTAATATCGCGGTGAACAATATACTTACCGTGGACATATTCTAATACGGGTAATAAATTGAGCAATAATTCCTGTATAGCTTTTTCGCTAAATAACCCCTGCTGTTGCAATTTTGCTGTGAGGGTATCACCTTCTACCCATTCCTGAACTAGGTAAAATTGCCCTGCTGCTTCAAAATAAGCAAACAAAGTGGGGATTTGGTCAGTTGCACCACCAAGTTCTTCTAAAATCGCCGCTTCTCGCTGAAACCGTTCTTTGACTATTTGGTAAATCTGCGGATTATTTTGAATTGGTCTAAGCTGTTTGACTACACAACGGCGCTTAGAAGGCATATAGCTATCTTCTGCCAGAAAGGTTTCGCCAAACCCACCAGCACCCAAAGTGCGAATAACTTGATAGCGATCGTTCAACAGGTTCATTCTTAATTTATAATTCGTAATTCGTAATACCCTACAGAAAGCGCAAAGCACTACGTAATTCTTAATAAGACGTAGGGTGTGTTACGCCGTAGGCTAACGCACCTATAATATTCGATGGTACTTTACTATACAGCAATACAACACTCAATCTAGTTGGCATCAACAATCTTCATCACCCGAACCTTTTTGAGCGTGTAATAGCTTAGTTCTACCTAGACACAGGGCATACAGTAGCAACAGGGTGAGATGTTGGTGTAGCTTGAGGTGCATTCGTCACCAAAGCTATTTCACCATTAGCAGTTTTGACCATACCTTGCGCTTCGATAATTTCCGAAATTGCATTGTTACTTACCGGAACAACACCATCTATTGATGTAGCTGTTTGCTCCTCTAGAGTCGCTAGGGGAATGTGAATATTTGTACCCGTCAACAATTCCAATGGGCTAGGTGGTAAACTACCGCGTCCAGTAACAACAAATTTTGCTAACGGCTTTGGGTTGGGGTCTGTGGGGCAGATTTGCGAAAATTTAGTACTAGCATCAATGAATTCATTGGGTAGTTGGATTAATTCTTGCGTTGGTTGGACTTCTGGTTGCTGAATCTCAATTTGTCCTTGTACGCCTAATTCAGAACTAGCCGTAATATCATTTGTTTGCAGTGATGGTTTGAGGCGGGAGTCTATACCGAAAATATTCTGAGTAAAGATGTTAATATTACCACCCGCACCAGAAAACGCGTTAGCTGTGATATCACTGTTTTCGTTAGGTACAGCAACTATGAAAGGTGTATTTATAGTTATGTTACCGCCATTGCCGCCAGCTTGGGTAGTGCCTGCGGTGGTGGAAATCTGAGCACCACGACGCATCAGCAAAAAGTCGTTAACATTAAGTTTAATATTGCCACCATTAGCATCAGCGATCGATTCCGAAGTGATAGAGCCTCGATTATTCAGGGTAAGCCGAGATGCATTGATATTAATATTCCCAGCTGCATTTTGAATTTCTGTATTAGCTGATAGCTTTGCACCATCAGTTACAAGTAGGGAATTTGTAGAGATATTAATATCTCCGCCTTTACCTAAGGTTCCTGAAAGCCGTCCGTCTTGACTAGCCCCACTGGTAATAAAAACATCAGAACCTGCAATAGCGATAGAGTTTGCATTAATCAATATATTCCCCGCATCTCCTTGTCCTTGAGTTCTGGTATTTATTTCTTGGTTGCCAGAAACAGATAAATTAGGTGTATTGATGATGATATCACCACCTTTACCAACTGCTTCAGGTTCAACTTGGGTATAGGCACCACCCCAAAATGGTTTTAAATCTCCGCTAAAGGTAACACTATCTCGTGCATTGATGATAATGTTGCCGCCATTACCACGAGCCTCTGTATCTGCACGTAAATTAGCACCTATATCTAGCAAGAAGGAACCTGTTGTAATCTGGATATCTCCTCCATTCCCAATTCCACCTACACCTCCTCCATTGTCTTCACAAGCACAGGTCACTTCAGAGAACATATCTGATCCTTGTACTAGGGCTACTTGGTCTCTTGCCTCAATTATGATGTTACCGGAATTACCTGTTCCTGCTGTACTGGCATTGATTTGAGAACTATCTAAGCGTAAAGTGCCGGTTTTTATAACTACACCACCACTGTTGCCTACACCCCCAAAATTAACACTGCTGGAGAATATAGTTCCATCTGCATCAAAATTAGTTCTACCAAGATTAAGGTCGCCTACTCCTGTTAAGGAAACAGTATTACGGGCTTCAATGAATATTCCTCCCGAATTTCCGCGTCCAGAAATACTTGATAAAATTCTGGCTTCATCACTGGCAAATAGTGAACCTGTATTAATGCTAATACCTCCACTGTTACCTACTCCTCCAGAATCAACACTATTTAAAATCCGGCTGAAGCTTTTTCCCGATAAAGAAACTGTATCACGGGCTGTAATAGAAATTTTACCTGCATCACCTTCACCAAAGGTGCTAGAACTTATTACTGCACCATCTTTGATAAAAACATTTTCAGCAAAAATGTTAATGTCACCGCCATTACCAAATGCGCCAGATTCTACATTACTAAATAAACCACTTGGCGATTCATCAATATCTAACCCAACAAAAGAAACTGTATCTCTTGCTTGAATTGTGATATTTCCTCCATTACCTCGTCCGCGAGTAAACGAGTTTATTTGAGAACCATTAGTTAGAGAAAGTGAGCCAGTAGAGATGTTGATATTCCCAGCACTTCCCTCAGCATCAATACTCTGAATATTGTTGATAATATATGATGTAGCATCTAGAGAAATTGCATCACGACCTGTTATAAAAATATTACCAGAATTCCCCTTCCCAAAAGTGCTAGAAATTATTTCTCCACCTTCTTTTATATTAATATTTCCAGCTTCAACCTTAATATTTCCAGCACTTCCACTTGCACCATCACCTAAACTACCAAATATTCCACTATTTGCACCAGAAATTGCAAATACATCACGCACGTTAATATTTACAGTTCCACCAATACCTTGGGCACCTGCAAGAGTTCCAGATGCTCTATTGAGACTAACGCCTAAGATTCCACTATTTGTCAAAGATAATGAACTAGCAGTGATATTGATGACCCCTCCATTACCTACTGCACCAGCAAATACATTACTCAAAGAAGCACTGGGAAATCCATTACTATCTACCCCATCAAAAGTAACTGCATCTCTGGCTTGAATTGTGATATTTCCCGCATTACCTTGTCCGCGAGTAAACGAGTTTATTTGAGCGCCATTAGTTACAGAAAGCGAACCAGTAAGAATATCGATATTGCCAGCATTTCCTTCAGCATCAATAGCCTGAACATTGTTGAGAATATATGATGAATAATCTAGAAAAATTGTCTTGTCGGCTGTTATATAAATATTACCTGAATCGCCTTTACCAAAAGTGCTGGCTGAGATTTCTCCACCATCTCTTACAAAAATATTTCCAGCTTCAACTTTAATATTTCCACCACTGCCAATTGCACCAGCACCTAGACTACCAAATATTCCACTATCTGTACCGGAAATTGTAAATGCATCACGCACATTAATATTTATAGTTCCACCAATACCTTGGGCACCTGCAAGAGTTCCAGATGCTCTATTGAGACTAACGCCTAAGATTCCACTATTTGTCAAAGATAATGAACTAGCAGTGATATTGATGACCCCTCCATTACCTACTGCACCAGCTGATACATCACTAAAAGAACCACTAGGAAATCCATTACTATCTACCCCATCAAAAGTAACTGCATCTCTGGCTTGAATTGTGATATTTCCCGCATTACCTTGTCCACGAGTAAAGGAATTTATTTGAGCGCCGTTAGTTGCAGTCAGTGAACCAGTAGCGATGTCGATATTGCCAGCATTACCCACAGCATCACTACTTTGAACATTGTTGTAAATATATGATGCAGCATCTAGAGAAATTGCATTTGCTGTGATGAAAATATCACCTGAATCGCCTTTACCAAAGGTACTGGAACTTATTTCCCCACCATCTTTTATAAATAAATTTCTAGCTTCAACTTTAATATCTCCAGCACGTCCAGTTGCACCAGTACCTAAACTGCCAAAAATTGTGCTACCTGCACCGGAAAGTGTAACTGCGTCACGCACATTAATATTTACAGTACCACCAATACCTTGCCCACCTAGTAGAGTATTAGAAGCTTCACGTACAGCAACCTGTATATTTCCACCATTTGTTATAGACAAAGAACCAGAAGTAATGCCAATATTGCCACCGTTACCGACACCTCCGGTTGCAACATTACTAAATACACCACTGGGAAATCCATTACTATCTACCCCATCAAAAGTAACTGCATCTCTGGCTTGAATGGTGATATTTCCAGCATTTCCTTCTCCACGAGTAAAGGAATTTATTTGAGCGCCATCTGTTATCTCAAGAGAGCCAGTTTTAATCGTTATATTACCTGCATTACCGACTGCTTGAGATTGTACTGAGTTAAAAATTAGGCTATCTGTCCCTGCAAGGAGAATTTTTCCTGTAGCATCAACTGTAATATCTCCCGCTTGAGCGTTAGCATTTCCTAAACTTAACCCTATGCCAGCAAAAAACTCACTACCTGCTAAAATCTCGATATTTCGACCATGAGCAGCGATACTACCACCACCATCGCCAATAACGCCAACTACAGCTGCATTATTGAGCGATATGTCTCCCCGTTGTACACCATCAGGAAAACTTAAACTGAAATTATCCCCATTAGTTTGAATTCCAATGCTTCCCGCTTCTTTCAAACCGCCTAACTCGATGCGTCCACCATTTGCGATCGCCCATCCTCCATCCATGCTCACATTACCGCCGACCAAAAGCAAACTTTTGCCATCGGGAACGCGCAAACCTAATACATTCACACCTGCAGGGTCTATTCCTGCTGCTGCAACAGAATTATTTTGAATCGCTGCATTTTGATTAATTTGATTAAACAACAACGCCGAAGGATTCACAGTCAACAATGGCGGTGCTTGGGGATTAGTTGCACTAAAAATTCCCTGATTGCCAAACTGTAAAGCATTCGCAGTTGTTGCTAAAAATGAACCCCGAATATCTAAACTGGCATTATTACCAAATACAATGCCATTAGGATTAATTAAAAATAAATTTGCAATTCCATTGACACCCAAAGTCCCTAAAATATTCGATGCATTTACACCTGTCACCCGTGTCAAAATATTTTGTACACCAGAGGGATTGCCAAAATACACTCGTTGCCCATCATTAATATTAAACTCAGTAAAACTATGAAAAAGATTGCTACCCCTTTGAGCGCCACCATTAATTAAATCTGCATTTTCACCATTAATCAGCGTGTTTGGCGTAATACTAGAAGCCTCTGCACCCAGGGTATTATCAGGCGTGATTTGTGCCTTAGCTGGTGTGCTGACAATAACAAAAAGGGAAGGTATGAAAAATTTTTTGAAAAAATTTTGGATCTCAGGCATTGTGATTACCTTAAGAGATTTATAGATGCACTATCTCATGGCATTACATATATCACTATTTCTGCCTGAACATCTGCAATAATAAATCATAAAAAATCGTGAAATCCGCTTCTGTTTTCAAGAAAGAGGCTGTGCGATCGCACTCAATTCATCAATTGTGCTAGGGTGACTCTCATATCCATTCTCTATAGAAATCCGATTTGATGTCTGAAAAAATCTCAGCTTTGGTGCTGATGTCGTACTCTCGCTGCTAAAGCATCCTACGCGAACCTCAAAAATCGAATATGAGTCCTATAAAATCACGCAACAGATCCAAACGACTCAACCTTTTATATATCTAGCTTTCTTAATTACGAATTACAAATTACGAATTACAAATTAGTATAATTTCCATCTTGAATATTCTGAAAAAATACACCCCACAGTTTAACTGTAGAGTGTATTTTATAGCTATTATCCTTGATTAATTTCAGTAATTTTCTGGAACAATTAACTAGCTAACAGTAGATAGTTGCCGCTCAAAGAAAGCTTGCAAAACTCTTTCTGCTATTTGATGACTAGTTAAACCTAATTCAGTCTTAGATTCATCTGGTGTCGCATGATCTACTAAGATATCTGGTACACCGATGCGCTTCACGGGAACGACAACATCGGCATCGAGTAAAGCTTCAGCTACCGCAGAACCAAAGCCACCCATGACGCAGCCTTCTTCTAAAGTCACGACGCGACCAATTTTCTTAGCTAAAGGCAAAATTAACTCAGTATCTAATGGTTTAGCGAAACGGGCATTAACTACAGTAGCTTCAATACCATGTTCGCTGAGAATTTCCGCAGCTTGCATACTGGGGTAAACCATTGTGCCATAGCCAAGAATTAACACATCATCTCCTGTGCGGAGAATTTCGGCTTTACCGATTTCTAAAGGTTCCCAGCCTTCTTCCATCAAGGGTACGCCATGGCCGTTGCCACGGGGGAAACGCATAGCGATCGCACCTTTGGTATAGTTAATACCTGTGACTATCATCCGTTGTAGTTCGGCTTCGTCTTTGGGTGCCATCAAGACCATGTTAGGAATACAACGCAGATAAGCAATGTCATACATACCTTGATGGGTGGGGCCATCAGCACCCACAATTCCCGCCCTGTCTAAGCAGAAAAATACGGGCAAGTTTTGAATGCAGACATCGTGAATAATCTGGTCGTAAGCACGTTGCAAGAAAGTAGAGTAGATAGCAGCTACGGGGCGCATCCCTTCACTAGCAAGTGCAGCCGCTAAAGTAACGGCGTGCTGTTCGGCAATACCAACATCAATATATTGATTGGGTAATTTAGCTTGGAGTTTATCTAAGCCTGTCCCTGTAGCCATCGCCGCCGTAATCCCAATAATTTTGGGGTTTTGTTCAGCGAGTTTAACTAAAGTGTGGGCGAAGACTTTAGCATAAGCAGGGGGTTTAGGCTTGCTAGAAGGAATCGCTTTACCAGTTGTGAGATTGAAAGGATTTTGAGCATGGTAGCCAACTTGGTCTTGTTCGGCAAGTTCATAACCTTTGCCTTTGACAGTCGCCACATGCACCAAAACTGGCCCTGGGATCTGATGTGCTTGTTGGAAGGTAGCAATTAATTCTTCTAAATTATGCCCATCTACTGGCCCGATATAGGTAAAGCCGAGTTCTTCAAAAACAGCCCCAACTTTGGGAACCGCCAGTCGCTTCATCCCTTCTTTGATGCGTCCCAGTTCTGGAGATAAGGATTCGCCAACAAAGGGAATATGTTTGAATTGTTCCTCAAAATTATCCTTAATAAACTGCACAGGTGGGCTGAGGCGCATTTTATTCAGGTAGCGGGGAATTGCACCCACATTGGGCGAGATAGACATCTCGTTGTCATTGAGAACAACTAGTAGGTTAGTTTTTGGCAAGTGTCCTGCATGGTTGATGGCTTCTAAGGCCATCCCACCAGTTAAAGCACCATCACCAATTACAGCTACGGCTTTAAATTTTTCCCCCTTTAAATCACGGGCTAAAGCCATACCCAAAGCTGCGGAGATACTGGTAGAAGCATGTCCTGCACCAAAGTGATCGAACTTGCTTTCACACCGTTTGAGATAACCAGCAATTCCCTCTTTTTGTCTTAAGGTGTGGAAATTGCTGTAACGACCTGTAATTAGTTTATGGGGATAAGCTTGGTGCCCTACATCCCAAATAACTTTATCCCGATCTAAGTCCAGTGTCTGGTAAAGCCCTAAAGTTAACTCTACAACACCCAAACCTGGCCCCAGGTGTCCCCCAGTTGCTGCTACTGTTTGTAAGTGCTTATCTCGGATTTGACGCGCAATCTGTTGTAGCTGCCGAATCGATAAACCGTGCAACTGGTTAGGATGGGTGATTTCGCTCAGATGCATATTATAGGGTTTTCCTCTCTAATCTCTACTTCTGAATATTCTTTGATTTTCCCACGGTAATGTTGCTTGCAGAAGCATACTTAAAATAACTTGCTGTCTCAAAAAGTCATTCGATAATTGCCCATGTTTTACTATTAATTTCCTCATTGATAAACAACCCCATCGTTCTCAACAAGAAGTTGGGGAAGGTTGGCTCTATTTAATTTAACAAAATGTAATAAAAGTTGCTGGCAGGAATGCATTCATTACAATATTTTTTTACTAGCTTTACCGTAGAATTACTTGCTTATCCTGCTGACAAACCTTTGAAATTATTGTGAAAATAAATCAACAGCCAAATCCAATAATTTGCTAAATAGTCAGTAAATTGTTCAATTTTTTCAGTTTATATGCAACATATTTATCCAAGAAATATTTATCACGATCTATTTAAGTGGCGAAGTATCTCATGATACTGATTTTTCAGAATATTAAATATTTATGTCTTGCTATATTTCAGAATATAGTTCTGAGAAATATCAGCAAGGCGAGGTTGAATATTTACTCATTGACAAAATAGGCAACAAGTGAAGCGTAGGCGAGTGGGTAAATTTTCAGGCGATCGCAAAAATTGCTTGCCTATAGTAAATAGATCTGCTATATTCATTAATCGTGTGTTAAGGACGTATAGCTCAGTTGGTTAGAGCGCTACGTTGACATCGTAGAGGTCACTGGTTCGAATCCAGTTACGTCCATTGCTATAAAATTTTGTTAGCCTGAGAGCTACTTTTGATTAACTGTTTTTGTAAAGCAACAATCACAGCTTGAGTGCGATCGCTCACTTCTAATTTCTGTAAAATCGCATGGATATGCACTCGCACTGTTCCCGGCGCAATATATAGTGCATGAGCAATTTCTTGATTAGTTTTGCCAGCAGCTAACAATGATAGAATTTCTTGTTCGCGTACAGTTAGGGGATTTGAAGGCTTTGTGAGGCTTTCTAACTCAGATGGTGATGGTTCAGCAGTCAAAGAAGAACGAATTTCTTGGGTTGCAGTTGCATCCCACCAAGAAGCACCTGCAGCGACAGAACGCAGTGCTAACACTAATTTTTCTGCCGCTATTCCTTTGAGACAGTAGCCTTGCGCGCCTGCTTCAATTAACCGGGTAATTAGCGGCTTTTGGGAATGCGAAGTAAGAACTAAGATTGGTAGTGAGGGATTTTGCTGCTTAATTTGTCTGCAAGCTTCGATTCCGCCAATTCCTGGTAAACCCACATCTAACAGCACCACATCTAGAGGCGTTTGCTTAACTAATTCGATAGCTGTTTCACCATCTTCAGCCTCAGCGACAATCTCTAACCCTGGTTCTTGTTGCAATCGCACGCGCAAACCCAAGCGGAAGAGTTCATCGTCCTCGACAAGGAGAATTTTGATTGGGGTAGAGGACATTTCACACAGTAACAGATTGAAATGGGTAAACAGGCAGTTTGAAAGCAAACATTGCACCAGTGGGTACTTTGTTCTCTGCCCAAATTATACCTCCGTGAGCTTCAATAATTTGCCGAGATAGGTAAAGCCCCAATCCTGAACCTTTGGCTTGGCGATCGCTATGTCCTTGGTAAAATCTTTCAAATAAATAAGGAAACTCTTCTGGTGCAATACCTGCACCTGTATCCAAAATTTTGACTACTTGGTAAGAGGCTTGGGGTTCTAAAACTACTTCCACCCTTGCACCCCGCCGGGAATGATTAATTGCGTTCACTAACAGATTATTAAAAACTCTTTGGAGTTGTAGTGCATCACCTTGAACCCACAATTCACTTCGCCAATCAGAATCACCATAACTCACTGAGAGATGAACGCGGCGATTAGCAGCTAATTCGATTAAACTACTTGATGCATCCTCTGCTAAGTTGGTTAAATCTACAGGTGCTAAGTCCAGCTTTAAGCCTTCAGTATCGTTGCGATAGATATCTAATAAAGTTTCTAAAAGTTGTAGGGAAGTTTTGTGGCTGCGCGCCATTGTTGCTAAAACTTGTTGCTGGGTTGGTAATACTGGGCCAAATTTTTCTTGTTGAAAGGCTTTGATTGTTTCAATTGCACCTAGCAATGGTGTTTTTAAATCATGGGTAAGCGTTGAGGCGAAATCTTCTCGGAGTTTGACTAATTCCTCTTGCGATTCTAATTTGGCACGGGTGAGGGCGATCGCATCTTGAGAACGACGCAGGCGATCGCTTAAAATACCTGTGACAATCAAAGCCAAAACTGCGATCGCACGACTGGCAATTGTGGATGCTTTGATAACTCCACCCTCTGGTAACCAAAGATTTAAAATGGTTAAGCAGACAGCAATCAAGGTTGCTTGTAAGGTTGCAATCCCCCCAAACCATGAGTTTGTTAATAATATTGGCCCTGTATAAAGATATCCAAATACATATTCAGTTGGTGTAGAAAACTCCATCAGCATGACAGCAACAAACAGGCTTGATATGACTGTCAATCTGCTAAATTGGGAGTTATTAGATAGTAATTTCGCTGAAAATATGGAATGGGGCATGGGGCATGGGGCATGGGGCATTGGGAATTTGTCAGTTATCCTTCATTCTGAGATTTTCTACAAAACTTTGGTGTTCTGCACTTGTTAAACCTTGCTGCAAAACTTCTAAGACTCTAGCTAAATTTCCGGTTAATAATGCTGCTTTTTCTAACCATAAACCCGGAAATATTTGGGAACAAATCACACCATCGGCATTAGGTGTCAGCTGTATATATTCTCCTTCCTGTAACTTGAACCAATCAAATTCACCGTCATAAACTCGCCAAACTAAATATTCTTGCACTTGATTGCGTCGGTATACTTTTAACTTGTCGTGTAAATCTAAAGAAACACTACTAGCTGCAATTTCCACAATTAACTCTGGCGCACCTTCAATATAGTCATCATCGCTAACACGCGTTTGTCCCCCGTTGGCGATTCTTAAACAGACATCTGGTTGAGGTTCGTTATCTGCATCTAGGCGTACAGTGGAATTATCAGCGAGTTTAACGCCTGGTGTAGCCACTTTGTAAAGTCCCAACCAAGTAATAATATCAGCATGGGGTTCACCATGACCTGTAACTCGTAACGGAGATGCCATATATACAGTTCCTTCAATCAGTTCCGCTTTTTTCACTTCTGGCATAGTATGATAACGACGCTCAAATTCAGCGCGGGTAAGTTTATCACCGTTTTCCAAAGGTGGAAGGGTTGATAGAGGAATGATAATGGCGTTAGGGCGTGTAATCATATTTTGATCCACAGCAATTTAACTATTAAGTATGTCGGCGAAATTAAAGATAACTGGCTAAGGCTGTCATTCTTACAAAGTTCTGATCGGAGGAAACCTCCGCTCAGACTTTGCGCTTTGTCATTGGTCATTTGTCATTGGTAAGGATTTTAAACCTATTTACGTTTATTAACATAGTCGGGTTTATTTCCACTGACTTACTTAATTTCATTTTAAAGAGGCAAGATTTATGTCGGCAATGCCCAGCCTACATATACTTGCTGTGAATATTTTTGTTTAGTTACTTATCTAAACGCTCTAAACGCTAGATATAGAAATAATAAACGCTCCCTAAATCAAAAATAAACTTGTTTTTATATCTTCTATATCTTGTATTTCATCAAAAGCCAATTGATGATGGAAGTAAATTAACAATTTGTATGAAAAATTACGAATTAGGCATTATCAATTGGTATAACTCATGCTACAAGGATGGATTCAAATAGCATTAACGCTATTAATTGTGGTAGCAATTACTCCCTTTTTTGGGCGATATATGGCGCGTGTCTATCAAGAACAGCGCACTTTTCTTGACTCAGTTTTAAACCCAATTGAACGAATACTTTATTCTTTGGTTGGTGTTGCCACAAAAGAAGATATGACAGGATGGCAGTATGCAAGAGCTATTCTGTACAGCAATGTGGTGATGGGGTTGCTGATATTCTTCATTATTATGAGTCAAGGATGGTTGCCCTTTAATCCTAATAAGATAGGTGCGCCAACTTGGGATACAGCATTACACACAACCATATCCTTTATTACTAACACCAACCAGCAGCATTATTCTGGTGAAACTTATCTGAGCTATGCCAGTCAAATGTGGGGGCTGGGATATCATATGTTCACCTCAGCCGCCACAGGATTGGCGGTAGGAATTGCTTTTATTCGAGGGTTGACTGGTAGACCTTTGGGCAATTTCTATGTAGATTTAATTCGCACAATTACGCGGATTTTACTACCTATTTGTATTGTCGGCGGTATTGCTTTGATGGCGGCGGGTGTTCCCGAAACCTTAGCAGGGGCAGTTGTATTACCCACCTTAGAAGACCCTAACATTAGTCAGGCGATCGCACGCGGCCCGGTGGCTCATTATGAAATCATCAAGCAATTAGGAGAAAACGGCGGCGGCTTTTTCGCTATTAACTCAGCACATCCTTTTGAAAATCCCAACGGGTTTTCTAACTTAATTCAGGTTGTGGCAATGCTTTCAATTCCCACATCTCTGATTTACACATACGGTTTGTTTGCTAACAACACCAAGCAAGCTTGGTTAGTTTACGGGATGGTGGGTGTAATTTATATCGCCTTTATTATCGTCGCTGCTATTGGCGAATATAACGGTAATCCAGCAGTGAATGCACTTTTGGGCAGTACGCAACCGAACTTAGAAGGTAAAGAAGTCAGGTTTGGGTGGGCGCAGTCAGTGCTATTTGCAGTTAGTACAACCGGAACTATGTGCGGTGCTGTTAATAGTTTGCATGACTCCTTTATGCCTAACGGTGGTTTTGTCACCCTGTCGAATATGTTTCTGCAAATTATTTGGGGTGGACAAGGTACAGGCACAGCTTACTTATTTGCTTACTTGATTTTGGCTGTATTTGCTACAGGTTTAATGGTAGGACGCACACCAGAATTTCTGGGACGGAAAATCGAAAAGCGGGAAGTGGTACTGGCGAGTTTTTTGATTCTCTTAGTTCATCCCATCGCTATTATGATTCCGGCAGGAATAGCTTTAGCATTTCCCGAACAACTAGCAGGAATTAGTAACCCCGGGTTTCATGGTTTCGCCCAAGTCATTTACGAATACGCCTCCGCAGCAGCTAATAATGGTTCGGGATTTGAAGGTTTAGGAGATTCTCAACCTTCACCGTTGGCGATCGCAGCTGGTGCAAAAACTACCGCAACTGCTTTGTGGTGGAACCTAAGTACTTGCTTCAGTCTCCTGGCTGGACGCTACATCCCTATTATCGGTTTGCTGTTGTTAGCAGATAGTATGTCCCGCAAAAAGCAAGTTCCTTTCAACGTCGGCACATTACGAACTGACACCGGACTATTTACAGGCGTAACCGCAGGCGTAATTTTAATCCTCGGCGCACTGACATTCTTCCCAGTTTTAGCATTCGGCCCCATCGGTGAAGCTTTTTATTTGGGGCATGGGGGATAGGGCATTGGGCATTGGGCATGGGGCATGAAGCATTGGTTTTAAAGGTGCAACGTTCAGGCTCAAAGGTGCAACTTCCGACATCAAAGACGCAACTTTCAGGGTTAAAGGTGCAATTTCCAGGCTCAAAGGCTCAACGTTCGGGTTCCAAGGCTCAATCGTCAGGCTCAAAGGCTCAACGTTCGGGTTCCAAGGCTCAACATTCAAGTTCCAAGGCTCAATGTTTAGGTTCTAAGGCTCAATGTTTAGGTTCTAAGGCTCAATGTTCAGGTTCTAAGGCTCAATGTTCAGGTTTTAAGGCTCAATTGTCAGCCTCAAGGCAGCAAAAGACCTCATAAATTTATCACACAGTTGGTTTTACAAGTTTCTTTTCTACTCCTGTTGTCTTCCTTATCTCCTCAGTTCCCATAATTTATGACAACTAATATAGACTCATCCCCTTCACCTCGCCCGCCTCGTGTTCCCCAGGGAACGCGTGATTCGCGCAGACACACGCCTAAAGCAGATATGCGGGGGCTTTATCAAAGGGCAATTAAAGAATCATTTGTCAAACTGCATCCCCGAGTTGCTGTTAAGAACCCAGTGATGTTTGTGGTGTGGGTGGGGACAATTGTGACTTTCTTAGTTACTCTCAACCCCAGTTTATTCGGTACTTTACAGGTAGATGTCAATCAGCAACGCTTGTTAAACGGGTTAATTACCTTAATTCTGTTTTTGACAGTGGTGTTTGCTAACTTTGCGGAAGCTGTTGCGGAAGGAAGAGGTAAAGCCCAAGCAGATTCTTTAAGGTCAACACGTTCTGATACGATCGCTCGCAAAGTTCTTCCTGATGGTACGATTCAACAAGTTAATTCTACGGAATTACGCCGCAACGATTTAGTAAAAGTCATTGCTAATGACATGATTCCTGCCGATGGCGAAGTCATTCAAGGCATCGGTTCGGTGGATGAGTCGGCAATTACGGGGGAATCTGCACCTGTACTCAAGCAACCGGGTACAGATATTGCTAGTTCTGTAACTGGAGGTACACGCTTACTTTCAGATGAATTAACGATTCGCATCACTGCTGATCCCGGTCAGGGCTTTATTGACCGGATGATTTCGCTTGTGGAAGGGGCTGAAAGAACTAAAACTCCAAATGAAATTGCCTTAACAGTATTGTTAGCAGTACTTACCCAAGTCTTCTTAATTGTCGTGGCAACCATGCCGCCCTTTGTTAACTACATTGCTAACTTTATTAGTACTGTGTTTGGGGCGGAAGCCAGCAACAGTTTACGTGCAGGTGCTAGCGTTGCCATCTTAATTTCACTGTTGGTAGCTTTAATACCCACAACTATCGGTGGTTTGCTCAGTGCAATTGGGATTGCCGGGATGGATAGAGTTGCCCAATTTAACGTCATTGCTACCTCTGGACGGGCAGTAGAAGCTTGCGGTGATATTAACACCTTAGTGCTAGACAAAACTGGGACAATTACCTTGGGTAACCGCATGGCTGATGAGTTTATCCCTGTAAATAGTTACACTCTTCAAGATGTAGCCAGAGTTGCTTTAGCTGCCAGTGTATTTGATGAAACACCAGAAGGCAGATCAATTGTCTCACTAGCCGATAGTTTGGGGGTCAGGGTTGATTTCGACTCCAAACAAGCCGAAGGAGTGGAATTTTCCGCCAAAACTCGGATGAGTGGGACTAACTTACCCAATGGGAAGGAAGTCCGTAAAGGTGCAGTCGATGCGATTAAAGGCTTTGTCCGTTCTCGCGGTGGTCGAATTCCTGATGATGTCGATGCAGCTTATGAGCGAGTTTCTCGTTTAGGTGGTACACCCTTAGCAGTCTGCCAAAATGACCAAATTTTCGGCGTGATTTATCTCAAAGATATCGTCAAACCTGGCTTAAAGGAAAGGTTTGACCAACTGCGGCGCATGGGTGTGAAAACTATCATGCTGACTGGTGACAACCGCATTACGGCTAGTGTAATTGCTCAAGAAGCCGGAGTTGACGACTTTATCGCCGAAGCTACACCAGAAGACAAGATTAGCGTGATTCGTGGCGAACAGTCTCAAGGTAAGCTGGTGGCAATGACAGGTGATGGTACTAACGATGCACCTGCATTAGCCCAAGCTAACGTCGGGTTAGCCATGAACTCTGGGACTCAAGCCGCCAAAGAAGCTGCAAACATGGTGGACTTAGATTCTGACCCCACCAAGTTAATTGATTTGGTGACTATTGGTAAACAGTTGCTCATTACCCGTGGGGCGTTAACTACTTTCTCTATCGCCAACGATATCGCTAAATACTTCGCTATTATCCCCACTATCTTTGCTGCAGCAGGTATTGGCGCACTGAATATTATGGCGTTAAAAAGTGCCCAATCGGCAATTATCTCAGCGTTGATTTATAACGCTTTAATTATCCCTGTACTCATTCCCCTAGCACTTAAAGGCGTGAAGTTTCGCCCTTTAACAGCGGATCAACTCTTAAAACGCAACATTTTTATTTATGGTGTGGGCGGAATTATTGCACCTTTCATCGCCATTAAACTCATCGATGTAATTTTACCTTTGTCTTAATTACAAATTACCAATTGTTATGAAATCGCTCCAAAAATCTACCCAAATAATTGCAGATATTACCGAAATATTTTCAGACTGGCGTAAACAAAAACTGCCCTTATCCATATTTCTGGGAATGTGCTTCAACCTGGTGGTTGCGCCTGTTGTATATGCAGCCACAGGTGAGGAATTTTCTCGCACACAAGCCTGGGCTTTGGGATTGTTAGGACTAGTAACCCTGAGTCTTTCTATTTATTTATTTTTTGTGATGTTTGTACCGGAGAAATTCTAATGAGTTTTACCAGAGAAGCCAGCAGAGCAATTCGTTCTACCTTTGTACTTTGGATAATTGGCGCAATTATCTATCCATTGATGATGATTGCTGTGGGACAGATTGTATTTCCCTATCAAGCCAATGGTAGTTTAATCAAAGATAGCCAAGGTCAAGTTGTCGGTTCTGCTTTAATTGGTCAACCATTTAGTAGCGATCGCTATTTTAACTCTCGCCCCAGCACCACCAGCTACAGTACCGCCGATCCTGCAAAAGATGATGCTAAAGTCTTACAAACAGGGGTTTCCGGTGCTAGTAACCTTGCTCCCAGCAACTCCGCCTTACTAGAACGCATCAAAGGTAAAGACGATCCCGATCCCAGCAAACGGGTTGAAGGCGATTTAAACCGTTTGAAAAAAGCCGGTGTCCAACCTACCGCAGATTTAGTTTACACCTCTGGTTCTAGCCTTGACCCCCACATTACCCCTGAAGCAGCCAAAGCACAAATTGCCCGTGTCGCTAAAGCGCGAGGAATATCATCCCAAGAGTTAGAAACTTTAATTAATCAAAATACTGATGGTCGTTTTCTGGGAATTTTTGGTGAGCCTGGGGTCAATGTCTTGCAATTAAATCTCGCTTTAGATGCTTTAAAATCTGCCAGTTAAAGCCTATCAATTGTGATGGTTATACCAATTCAAATAATGTTGGCGACACATCAATATATTCTAGAGGGCAAGGCATTGCCCATACGTGTCAACTTAAGCTAAAAGCGATATAGGGTGGGCGTTGTACAAATACCTCGCGCCCTCATCCCCTAACCCCTTCTCCTGGGGGAGAAGGGGAATTAAATCTCTTGCTCCCCTCTCCCGGCGGGAGAGGGGTTGGGGGTGAGGGCGAAACCTTGCACAAGAGCGGGTTTCACGTTAAGTTGACACCAATGGGCATTGCCTTGCCCCTACAATCTGTCGCATTCTTTTTTAAAATTAGTATTAATTATTAAATGGGGACGAAAACTCAAAAATAAAGGCGACGCTGTTTTATCACAATTTAAATGCACAACAGCTTATTACTTTACATGTGATAATTTTCCATTACCCATTACCAAACCTAAAAAATATCCTTCCGCTTTTGCAATAACAAGGTAAGCAATAAATAAACGGCTGTATGTAATAATAACAATCCCCAATTTTCAGTTAAATTTTCCCATGTGGCATTGTAAACTGCTGAAGGTTTAAAGGGTTGGGGAATTGTACTACCATCAGGTAATTGGGTTGGTAATGGTACAAGGTTATTAACATTAACTAAAGTCCCATAAGCTCCCACTGACCAACGGCTGACCATCAGCCAGGACAATAATTTATTGATAGCACCTTCAGTTTTAAATAAAACTCCAGAAAAGATAATTTGTGGTAGCAGTAGTAATGGTAAAGCGCTATTCGCTTGACTACTGTTTCTCACAATTGTCGAGACAAGTAAGCCTAAACTAAAACTTGCTAATAAGGTGAGAAATGTAGTAATTGCTAATCCTAATGACCAAGAAATAATTTTGGGGTCGGGCGATTTAAAACCTAAGAGAATTACTGCTACCATTAATAGGGTTTGCACAATTGCCAAAGCTGATAAAATTGTGACCTTGGAAGCAAGATAAGCTAATAATCCTAAATTAACTAAGCGTTCTCTTAAGTAAATTGCTGACTCTTTGACTATTTCTTGCAGAGAACTGGAAAGTCCTACCCATAAAGCTGCACAAGTAAAGACAAATAATACTTGCAAGGCTAATGATGCGAGGGTGGGATCGGCTTCGTTTCCTTCCACAAAGGGGGTTTTATCTCGCAGCGCTAACATAATCAAGCTTATACCGATGGGTGCGGTGAACAGCGCTAACCCCAAATTCACGCGATCGCGTACAATTAATTGCCAGTAACGTTGCGTTAATAACAGCCACTGCTGCCAAAATGATATTTGCTTGGGAGTCGGTGCAAAGGATTTAGTTGACTGGATATTACCAAAGCTGATTTGACTAGCTATGTATTTTTGATAATAGCTAGATTGCTGGAATTGCATCGCATATTTAACTACTTCTAACTCTTGTTCGAGTTTGATATAAATATCTGCAAAGTCGTTAACACCAAAAAACTGTAATGCATCTTGGGGTGTACCAAAATAGCAGAGTCTCCCACCCAAACCGAGAAACACTATGCGATCGCATTCGGTAATGTTGGCTGTCGCATGAGTGACTAAAATGATTGTTCTCCCGCCTTGATGCGCTAAGTCTTTTAATAGCTGCATCATCTGTTTATCTAAGCCGGGATCGAGTCCGGAAGTGGGTTCATCGAGAAAGAACAATTTGGGATCGGCTAGCAATTCTACGCCAATGCTAACTCGTTTGCGTTGTCCACCACTCAAATCACTAATTAAAGCATGACGGCGATGCGTCATTTTAATCGCTGCTAAAGCCTGTTCTACCACAGTTGGCAAATTACTATCCGGTGGTAAACGCAGCTTGGCTGCATAGGTTAGCACTTCCGCCACGGTCAATTCTCGGTGAATAATATCATCTTGGGGGACATAACCAATTTGAGTGCGGTACAAATTAAAGTTTTTCTGCAAATCTACGCCGTTAATCTGCACAGCACCTTGAGTAATTTTCTCAATTCCCAACAATGTCCGCATCAAAGTTGACTTCCCCGCACCACTACCGCCAACTAAAGCCACAAACTGTCCCGGTTCAATAGCAAAAGTTAAATCATCAAGTCGCCGTTTACCTTTGGTTTCCAGAATTAAGTCATGCGCTTCTAGACGAATGCGATCGCCTTGGTCGAGAATTTCTAAATTATCATCCCGCACTACCAATGTATAAGGGCCAATGCGGATTTTCGCCCCATTTGTCAATACCACAGAACCAACGACTTGTTTACCGTTGACGAAAACTCCGTTAGTACTGTAGTCCCGCAGAATGTAGCGTCCTTGATTATCCGTATCTATGATGGCGTGGCGACGGGAAACCGTAGGCGTATCTAACTGCAAGTTAGCTTGGGGATCGCGTCCTAATAACACCGAACGCTGTTTTATCGGAATTGTATAAGTTGTTGGTGTAGTAACTGAATGTGCGTTGTTGGGGTTGAAATATCTTACCTGAATTAATTGATTTGGGTTTTGGGCAATTTGCAGTTCAACACCGTGGTTTAAGTAATAGCCTTCTGTGGGGGTAACTAGAGAATGACTGACATATAGCTTATTACTACTGGGTTGTTGTCCATCACCATCATAGATGCGGTAGTCAACGCCATCTTGTCGTAAGACTGCTTGACAACGAGACACAACATTCCACTGTTGGGGAACCACTAAATCAGCTACATTGGGATCGCGTCCCAAAATATGCTGTGGCTTTTTTAGCTCAAAGTATAAAACCTCACCTTGATTATTTAATTCTAAATAAGGATTGGTGCTGAGAACAGTCTGACTTTGTGAAGGTAGCTGTACCATAATCTTTGGGGACTGGTGACTGGGGATTGGTGATTAGGGACTGGGGATTAGGGACTGGGAATTGGGGGACAAAAAGAAGTAGGACGATAACTCACTTTTGACTCTGGACTCTTAATAAATACCAAACACCAACTGCAAGCATCAAATAACATCATCAAAAAGTGCGATGTAGTTCATGCTCTGTAATTACTATGAATCTTAAACTGATTGAATCTAATACTTATTTACTTATCAAAAATTAATTTTATTTGAAGAGAATATATTCAATTAATATATCAAAAGTTTATGATATTGAAAAGCTAATTACAAATTATACATAAACACTGACCAGCCCAAATATTATGACGTTAACACTATTGAATAATCGTTATCAAGTACTACGCGTGCTTGGTAGTGGCGGTTTTGGGGAAACTTTTTTGGCTGAAGATACTCAAATGCCCTCTAGCCGCCGTTGCGTAATTAAGCAACTGAAACCTGTAGCGAATAATCCGCAGGTTTACCAATTAATTCAGCAACGATTTCAACAGGAAGCAGCCATCTTAGAAGAATTAGGCGATCGCAGCAATCAAATTCCTAAGTTATATGCTTACTTTGTCGAGAATGGGCAATTTTATTTAGTACAGGAATATATTGAAGGTAACACTTTAACTCAAATCATTAAACAGCAAGGATTGCTGAGTGAAAGTGCAGTCAAGGATATTTTAATTAATATTTTACCAGTGCTAGAGTTTGTTCATAGCAAGCGCATTGTACATCGAGATATTAAACCAGATAATATAATTTTGCGGTTTGCAGATAGCAAACCAATTTTAATTGACTTCGGTGCAGTCAAAGTATCAATGGGTACAATTATGACTGCTTCTGGTAATTCCAGTCAGTCCATTGTCATTGGTACGCCAGGGTTTATGCCTATGGAACAATCAGTAGGCAGACCAGTTTTTTCTAGTGATTTGTATAGTTTAGCACTGACAGCTATTTATTTACTGACAGGCAAATTACCCTCAGAATTTCCTACAGATCATGGTACAGGGGACATTCTGTGGCGAAATGCTGTCCCGAATACCAGTGCAGATTTTGCGGTTGTTTTGGATAAAGCAATACAACAATCACCACGCGATCGCTATCTCAGCGCCAGAGATATGCTAGCAGCATTGCAGACTCCAGCTGCACCCACTGTACCGATTATCGCGCCCACAATCATCACTACACCAACTCCACCAGTTTCTCCTGGCTATGCAGAAATACCAACAGTCGCCGCATCGCCAGCACCGCAATATCAACCGCCAACTCCTCCCCCCTCGCCTTTGCCTTATCCCAATCCACCCTTACCTACTAGCCAAGGTTTAGGAACTTGGCAACAAGGTGTAATTATTGGTGGTGCCATAGGTATAGTTGTGGTTGGTGGTTTATGGTTAGTGCAAGGAAAATTATCTAATCAACCACAGCCAGTAGCCAGTGTTTCCCCTTCTAGTTCACCTTCTGTTTCTCCACAAATCACAGATACAGAAATCTCATCAGGTAATTCTTCAACTAAAACTAACACAGATACATCATCAGGTAATTCTTCAACGAAAACTAACACAGATACACCAGTTGTTAAACCTACTACTAAAGCAGTAATTCCTGTTCAAACAAATACCCCAATTCCCAGTCCTCAAACAACCGAAAACCCTGCAGATACAATCGAAGTATTGACAGAAGCCGAAGCCAAAAATTTAATTAATAACTGGCTACAAGCAAAAAAAGTCATGTTTGCACCTCCCTACAATTCTCAGCCAGCAGAGGAATTAACTACGGGGAAACAATATCAACAAGTTGCGGGATATAATGGCTCAATTAATTCTCTCAAAACTGACGGTCATTATTACAAATATGGCTTACAACAAATTGACAGCGTAGATGATTTCTTCGTTGAAGGCAACGAAGCCATTATTCAAGTAAAAGTTACTGAAGACCGGAAGCTTTTTGATAGAAATGGCAATATATTACCTAAAGAAACCGACTTTAAAACTAGAACAGTGCGCTATGAATTAGAACTTGTAGACCAGCGCTGGAAAATATCTGCTACTGAAATAATTACCAAATAATTATGAGATTTTTCTCTAAGTTACCTTATCTTGCCCGCATTTTAATTATTGCCACAATTGTTGCCTTTAGTATAGTAATTTGTGGGACATTAATGATGCGATTTTCAGCATCAAATCCAGCAGTTCAAGCTACCACTGCACCCCCTACACCGAGTGTAGTTACTACTCAACCAACATCACAACCAACATCAGATTTACCTGCAATACCAACAGCAGCTTTACCGACGAATTCCACTCCTCTAAAAGTAGCTAGAACTAGTTCAGTTAATCAAAAAGTCAACTCTAATCAGCTAGCTTATGGGCATTTTCCCTATACACAAGCAAATTCCAATCAAATGACGCTAGTTGGTAGTTATGCTAGTGGTGCAGATCAGCGCTTTGAATCTTTAAATATTGAAGCTGTACAAGCATTTATGAAAATGACTTATGCAGCTAGAGAAGTAGGCGTTTGGATTATTCCTGTATCTGGATTTCGCACTATCGAACAACAACAAAAGTTATTTCTACAACAAATTAAGCGCCGGGGTTCTGAAAAAGAAGCTGCAAAAATTAGCGCACCACCAGGTTACAGCGAACACCATACAGGCTTTGCTTTAGATTTAACAGATGGTAAATTTCCCAAACAAGATATTACTTTAGCATTTGAAAATACAGATGCTTATCGTTGGTTGACTAGCCACGCTAAAGAATTTGGCTTTGAATTATCGTTTCCTCGTAACAATTCTCAAGGTGTAAGTTTTGAGCCTTGGCACTGGCGATATGTAGGTTCAGCACCTGCAACTGCTGTATTTGCGAATGCTAGAAATCAACGATAATTAAAAAATATCCTATCGCTAGGGGTAGCAGAAGGAGAGAAAGAATTTGCTCAATCAGCTAAAAAATATCTCAATTACATAACTACCCTTCAAGGTATCCTTTCATCATTATTCATTCGTCATTTGTATTGGCAAAGGATCAGGAACAAACGACAAATAATTTCATGTCCGTTTGAACACTTATCATATCTTTGAAAGTTGGTAATGGGTAATGGGAAAGAAAAATACAGTTTACCAATTACCAATTACCAATTACCAATTACCAATTACCAAGGCAATCTCACTTCCTAGTTTTTTCTTTATATATATAGCTATAGAGTAATTATTATAATTTGTGAAATCTCACATCAGGGATTATTGATGGTCAACTATTCACAGTCAACCATCAAAACCGATCCTAAATTATTGTTGAGGATTGTTTACTATTCGACAACGAGATATTAAAGTTATCTTTACCTATTTGTTGTTTAGCAGAGTTTACTGTTAAATAAAATTACTTATCCGTATTATTTCTTAGTCTTTCTCAATAACCAAATAGTATTTTTTATATTTCTTAGTTATTGAATAGCTGTGATATGTGATTAAAAGCCAGTTAATCCATAATCTGGCTACTATTACCACATCACCAATCACTGCAATTACCCTGATTTTTGGTTAAAGACTGAGTAATGGAATGAAGTGTTGCTTTACTCAGTGAAAACTTTACATAAACTTGACAAAAAAATTACCAAATTCAGTAGAGAATTTAAAAAATACAACTTACGCATTGACAGTAAATACCCAATATCTCAATATGAGATGTAGGTATCAGGAATTAGAACCTTATTTTTCAACAATTTTTTAGCACTGAGTGAAATCTATCTGAAGGTTACTATCAAACGCCTGAAACTACTAAATTGGGTTCACATACAATTAAGATTTCCAATTTGGACAATGCGTAATTTTTCACGATAGTGCTTCTCCTTGGGGTGAAATGAACTCTAAATAAGCACTAAAAAATAGGAGTTAGAAGTTACACGGGTGTGTTTATACTACGTGAAAATTGCTATGGGGAATTTAGCTTAAGCTTCTCCAAATCTTTTTTCTGTCGAATCATTGCTTGTTACATCTTGGATGCAGAAATATGGTCTACAGAGCTTATAATCGCCGTCAATTTATTCAAACAGCTGCTTTCTTTTCTGCTGGTTTAGCAACCTCAGTGGTTACTTCTCGTAAAACTCTTGCTGATGAGCTTGATTACCAGGCTATTGTCATTGGTAGTGGATATGGAGGAGCCATAGCTTCTTTACGTTTAGGACAAGCTGGTGTAAAAACTCTGATTATCGAGCGAGGAAGACGCTGGCCAATTAAGAATGTTCAACCTGGTCTCAACTCACAAGACTATACTTTTGCTAATTTCGATTTAGTTAATCCCGATAAGCGCTCTACTTGGCTGAGTTCAACAACTGTGTTTGGAACTCCAACACCACAAGTATATACAGGCGTTTTTGAAACTCTTGTAGAAACAGGAATTACTGTTGTTAATGGTGCTGGCTTTGGTGGAGGTTCACTGGTTAATAATGCTATTGCTTATCAACCAAAAAAAGAGATATTCTATCGAGTTTTTAATCGAAAATTAGTTGATTATGACGAACTAGATTCTGTTTACTATCCCAGAGTCAAACAGATGCTGCAACCATCGCCAATCCCCCGTGATGTTTTAAAGACTAAATATTATGGCAAAACAAGATTCTTTATAGAAAATGCTCGTAGAGCAGGCTATAACAGTTTCTTGTTAGATTTGGCAGTAGATTGGAACAAAGTTCGGGATGAAATCAAAGGCACAAGAGTAGCTTCTGTAATTGATGGACAAAACTGGTGGGGTGTTAATAGTGGAGCTAAAAATAGCTTAGATAATAACTATCTACGACAGGCAGAATATACAGGTAATATAGATGTTCTGACTTTACATATAGTTACTGAAATTGCCGAAATTCCTGGCGAAAAGCGAGGGTATCGCATCACTTGCAATAAAATTGATGAATTTGGGAACGTGATGGGTTCTCCAGTAACTTTAACTTGTCGTTATTTATTCATGGCGGCTGGTTCTGTTGGTACTTCCAAATTATTGGTTAAAGCTAAAGCTAAAGGCACATTACCTAAATTGAATCAGTTTGTTGGTCAATTTTGGGGAACTAATGGAGACAACATCACAACCAGAACAGAGTTAGGTACTGTATCAGGTAATGGTGGAACTGCAGGTGCTGTGATTGAACAACTTAATGCTCCTGTGCCTTTTGTGGTTGAAAGTCTGGAACTAGCAATTAGTCCTGATGGTACACAAACTTGCTTGGGTCTAGGCCTAACGCCTCCAGCAGGCAGATTTGAATATAATGCAACTACAGATTCTGTCAACTTAATTTGGGATCAAAGTGCAGATGAACAAATTATTAGTAGCACAGAAACCTTGTTCCAAAATCTTGACCAATACGCTAATTTCAATGGCAATAATTTTGGCAGAAAACCCAAACATCGTGGGCACCGAGGAATGATACCACGTCAACATATATCTTCTCCAAATTATCCAACACCATCAGCAGATTCTCAAAATAATGATGCTGCTATTACTGGACATCCTTTAGGAGGATGTGTCATCGGGAAAGCTTGTGATTCCTATGGCCGAGTTTTGGGTTATAAAGGACTCTATGTTGTTGATGGTGCCCTAATTCCCGGCTCAACAGCTTGTACCAATCCTTTCTTGACCATTAGCGCCATAGCAGAACGTTGCATGGACAAGATTATTAAACGAGATATATTCAAAAGTTAAGCAGTTTTTGCACTTTTGGCCTGTTATAGCTCCAGCATAGCTGTCTTCCAATACAGTTTGGTTAAGGGGCAAAGGGAAAAGGGGGAAAGGATTGAATTCACCCTTACCCATTACCCTTTTCCCAAATCATGAGGGAGATACAAAATACTTATCCGAACCGTATTTAGCTGCCTTCTTCAATTACTGATTGGAGACAGACTCCAAGTACTGGAGAAATGATTAGCCTTCAATAGGTCTTGAGAGGAAGTCCGACATTTGCAGAGATGAGAAGAAAAGCGATCGCATATCATCTTCGCGATCGCTTTTTCCATCACTAGTAAATCAAAACATTTTTCAACACACGAAACATCTACTCGATAGTCAAATTCTACCTATGACCAATTAGCACAAACGAGGTAAAGTATACAACAAACACCCTTTTTCTGACTGGCTCACGCCAATTTATGCAAACCCTGCTGAACAATCGCTATCAAGTTATTCAAACTTTAGGAGGCGGTGGATTTGGAGAGACTTTCTTAGCAGAAGATACCCAAATGCCATCCAAGCGTCGTTGTGTAATTAAACTACTCAAACCAATTCAAAACAACCCCCAGATTTATCAACTGGTAAGAGAACGTTTTCAAAGAGAAGCCGCAATTTTAGAAGATTTGGGTGGCGCTACCGACCAAATTCCCTCTTTATATGCTTATTTTCAGTCAGAAGGGCAATTTTATGTCGTACAAGAGTTAATTGAAGGGCAAACTCTCACAGCGAAACTCAAACAGCAGGGATTATTAAGCGAAAGTTCAGTTAAGGAAATATTAGTAAATTTATTACCAGTATTAGAGTATATCCACTCAAAGCGGATCATTCACCGCGATATCAAGCCGGATAATATTATTTTGCGTGGGCGAGACAATAAACCTGTACTGATTGACTTTGGTGCAGTGCGGGAAACAATGGGAACAGTACTAAATTCCCAAGGTAATCCTACCAGTTCAATTGTAATTGGCACACCAGGATATATGCCCAGCGAGCAAGCAATGGGTAGGCCAGTGTTTTCCAGTGATTTATTTAGTTTAGGCATGACAGCAATTTATTTGCTAACCGGGAAACAACCGCAAGAATTAGAAACAGATCCGCGCACAGGGGAAATTATTTGGTCTCATCATGCTTTAAGTGTCAGTCCCACATTTGCAGGAGTGATAGATAAAGCGATCGCCTATCATCCCCGCGATCGCTTCGCCACAGCTAGAGAAATGCTCCAAGCCTTGCAAATTGGGGCAAATACCTTTCCGCCAACTGTCCCTTATGTACCACCAACAGTAGCCAATACACCAGCAGCAACTCACCCTTATGCTCAACCACCAGTAGCCAACACACCAGCACCTACTCAATATACAATCCCTGTTAGTCCAGGGGTTTCTCATCAACCCAATACAATTCCTGCTAATCCACCGCCATCTTATCAACCTAGCAATTCCAGCAATGGACAAAGAGGAGTTTTTATTGCCAGTTTAATCGCCGGTGGTTTGATTGGCGCTGCCATAATTATTGCTTTTGCGCTTCACAACAACAAACAACCCCAAATTCTAGGCGAATCAACACCCGCAGCCACGGAATCTAACACAATCCGCAATCAGCCTCAGGAAACTGCAACACCAACAACAAGCGATCGCCCATCACCAGAAGCCGCAATCCAAAATTATTACGCCAATATTAATCAAGGACAATTTCAAACTTCTTGGAATCTGCTAACCCCCAGCTTACAAAATAATCGCAAACTCCACCCTAATGGTTATCTTTCCTATATAGATTGGTGGGGAGGTAGAGTGCAAAGCGTCGATGTCACACAAGTGAGTTTAGTACAAGCGAACGCAGAAACAGCCACCGTTGATGCAAGTATGCAATACTACCTCAAAAACGGCAAAGTAACCCCAGCTTCTGTGCGCTTTTCTCTATTATGGGATGCTCAAAATAGCAGATGGGTTGTTAGTGATGCCCAGTAAATTGATTCATGGAAAGCGCCGGAAAACTCCATCCTCTTGAAGATGGAGTTTTTTATTAACGCTGTTAACCAAATTTTGTCAAGCCATGTTGACTTTTTGTAACAATCCTGTTAAATTAGTTTACATAAGTTAATAAACAAGCGATAAAAAAAACTATGTACACCACAGTTAATGAAGACGGCGTTCTCAACAACTATCCAACTGAACCCCAGGTATATTGCGCTGAATACCCAGCAATTTGGGAACAACGCAACTACCTGATACAAGGTGCAATTGCAACTATGTTTGTTTCTGCGGTTATGTGGGTTGCTTTTGCAGTTAGCTAAAATTTTTTAATTTCGGTATCGGTATATCCCATCACATTTAAATTTCTCTCTCTGACCTCAGCTACCAAGCTGGGTCTTTTTGTTGCTGTTGAGTCAATACTACTCGGTTAAGGTTTTGGGAAAAAGGTGAAAGGTTAAAGGTGAAGGGTTAAAGGTTTTTTCTTTCCCATTTCCCTTTAACCCTGAACTGACAAGTATTGAAGTCTATACCAATTTAAAAAAGAATCCAATAGCGAAACCCAACAGCAAAGCGGTGTTTTTGCAATACTGCTCGGTTAAGGATTTTAAACTCTTAATTTGGTTTGGGGAAAAGGTGAAAGGGTAAGGGTTAAAGGTTTATTTCTTGCCCCTTTTCCCCTTCCCCTTTTCCCCTTAACCGACAAGTATTGGGTGTTGTTGGGTTTCGGGCTTCAAATCGGTATTAGTTGATATCAATTTAAAAAAGAATGCGACAGATGGTAGGGGCATGGCAATGCCCATTGGTGTCAACTTAAGCTAAAAGCGATATAGGGCAGGCGTTGTACAAATACCTCGCGCCCTCATCCCCTAACCCCTTCTCCCCCTGGAGAAGGAGAACTAAATCTCTTGCTCCCTTCTCCCTGTGGGAGAGGGGCACAGGGTGAGGGCGAAACCTTGCAACCAAGAGGGTTTCACGTTAAGTTCACACGTATGGGCATTGCCATGCCCTCTAGAATATATTGATATGCCGCAAACACTATTTAAATTGGTATGACAAGGTGCGATCGCTCTATACTTTTAGCAATTTATTTACACTAACGCTAAAAGCGCCCTCCCAATTGGGAGGGCGCTTTCAATTCACAGAGAAGCTATTACTTGATTGCTCAGAAATTAGCCGTTGATAGCAGGAGCAGTTAGTGCAACAGGTGCTTGCTCGCCAGCAGCCAAGTCTAAGGGGAAGTTGTGAGCGTTACGCTCGTGCATTACTTCCATACCCAAGTTAGCGCGGTTGATGATATCAGCCCAGGTGTTAACTACACGACCTTGAGAGTCAATCACTGATTGGTTGAAGTTGAAACCGTTCAAGTTGAACGCCATTGTGCTTACGCCCAATGCGGTGAACCAGATACCGACTACTGGCCATGCAGCCAAGAAGAAGTGTAAAGAACGGCTGTTGTTGAAGGATGCGTATTGGAAGATTAAGCGACCAAAGTAACCGTGTGCAGCTACGATGTTGTAGGTTTCTTCCTCTTGACCGAACTTGTAACCGTAGTTTTGAGATTCGTTCTCGGTGGTTTCACGAACCAAGGAAGAGGTTACTAGAGAACCGTGCATTGCAGAGAACAAGCTACCGCCGAATACACCAGCCACACCTAACATGTGGAAGGGGTGCATGAGGATGTTGTGTTCTGCTTGGAACACGATCATGAAGTTGAAGGTACCAGAGATACCCAAAGGCATACCATCAGAGAAGGAACCTTGACCAATGGGGTAGATCAAGAATACTGCTGTTGCTGCTGCTACTGGTGCAGAGAATGCTAGGCATATCCAAGGACGCATACCCAAGCGGTAAGACAATTCCCACTCACGACCGAGGTAGCAGAATACACCGATTAAGAAGTGGAAAATTACCAATTGGTAAGGGCCGCCGTTGTACAACCACTCATCTAAGGAAGCTGCTTCCCAGATGGGGTAGAAGTGCAAACCAATAGCGTTGGAAGAAGGAACAACTGCACCAGAGACGATGTTGTTTCCGTAGATTAAGGAACCTGCAACAGGTTCACGGATACCATCGATGTCTACTGGAGGCGCTGCGATGAATGCGATTACGAAGCAAGCGGTTGCAGCTAGTAGGGTTGGGATCATGAGGACACCGAACCAACCGATGTATAAACGGTTATTGGTGCTGGTAATCAATTCGCAGAAGCGATCCCATACGTTAGCGCTAGAGCGCTGTTGTAAGGTTGCTGTCATTGTTTTATGATTGCGGTTATATGTTATGTATGAATTAGGCGTGTTCTTGCCTATGTGAGTAATTTACACTGCTTTACAAAAGTTAATCAAGTACTTTAACTTTTGTAAATGTAATAAAACATATTAGTTCTACTTATTTAAAAGTCAGATATCTTTCAGATCTCAGGATAGTAGTGCTTTTGGCACTAATAATTAGCTTTAATCACAATTCAGCACGATAGTAGCGAGCAGAGATGATAAGAGCGTTTCAATCCCTAATAGGGATTAGTGTTAATTGCAATAACCTGGGTATTGCGTTATCTGTGGTACCTATATCGGTGTTTCAATCCCTAATAGGGATTAGTGTTAATTGCAATAAGAAATCGTAACCCGTTAACTTTTCTAATTCATCGTTTCAATCCCTAATAGGGATTAGTGTTAATTGCAATGAGAAAGATTTTTACCAGGTATTCACAATTGGCAATTGTTTCAATCCCTAATAGGGATTAGTGTTAATTGCAATCTTAATCTGCTTTTGAAGAGTTCGCAAAAAAAAAGCTGTTGGGTTTCAATCCCTAATAGGGATTAGTGTTAATTGCAATCGGCATTGACATACTCCCCAGCCTGAAGGCATGGGGATTCTAGCTTCAGACAGCGATTGCTGGCGTAGCCAGTCTGACATCACCTAAGCCAACAGTCGATGCCCCGACTGCACAAATATTGCGACTAGCGTTTTCGTCTCTTCCATTAACTGACTGACAGGAAGGACAACGCCACTCTCTAACTGACAAATCAAGACTTTCTAGAATATGTTTACAATTAGAGCATGTCTTGCTACTTGGATACCACTGGTCGATAAAGACAACCAGTTTATTCTTCTTCTTGGCAACCCATTCTAGGATTTGCAGAAACTCACCAAACGCTAAGTCTGATATTTGCCTGCCCCAAAGACGTTGCATTCCTTTGAGATTTAAAGTCTCAAAACAGAGAATATCGAACCTATCTGTTAGCTCATGAGCTAATTTCCAGAACCAATCACGCCGACGGTTGGAAATATCTTCATGCTTGCGTACTAAATTCTTTCTGGCTCGTTCTCTGTTAGATGAGCCTTTTAGCTTTTTGGAATGCCGCGAACTTGCTTTTTTAATGGCGCTTAGGGATTGCTTGAAAAATTGGGGCGATTCAATTTTAGTGCCGTCTGAGCAAGTGAGGAATGTCTTTAACCCAAAATCAAAGCCAGCGATTTTACCCGTCTTAACTTCAACTTCTGAGCTACCCTCATCAACAACCAAAACCATAAATAACTCACCTAACGGGGTGCGTTTAATAGTTAGGGTTTTGACTGTTCCCTCAATTTCTCTGGACTTCCAAAACTGGTAAACTCGACTACCAATTTTTACCCTATTTCCACCCAAAAACTTATAACCTGCCTGCTTAAGGGTGAACGATTTGTATTTCTTGACCTTCTTAAATCCTGGTGGTCTTACTCCTTTGTTATTGTGTTTGAAAAACAATTGGTAAGCTTTCTCAATGCGTTGACAAATATCTTGTGCTGCTTGAGAACCTACTGATTGCCAAAAAGAATTACGCTTTCTTAATTTGGCGATATGAGCCTGAAGTTTTGCACAGTTTAAATGCTTGCCAAACATCCGGTAATACCTTTTATGTAGAGCAATGCAATGGTTATAAATCACTCCAGCAGCGTTGATTGTGCGCTTGAGGTGTCTATTCCTTTTGTGTTCGTACAATTTAAACTTCAGTGTTTTCATGCTAGTATTATACCATAAAACGACGGCAATATGACGGCATGAAGAAATTAACAGTTCGATGCTCTAATGAAGAGTATGAAACGCTTTTGAAATACTGCGAAGAAACAGATCGCACTCAAAATGACGTACTTAGAGAGATGATCCGGAAGTTGAAGAAAAGCCGTGCTAGAAGCACGGGGCTTTAGACCCAATTTTTTGGTAAATATGATGTGGTGGAGTTCTGCTTTAGTTTCAATCCCTAATAGGGATTAGTGTTAATTGCAATTGTACCTGCTCTGATGCCCCCAGATATTTGCGGGGGTTTCAATCCCTAATAGGGATTAGTGTTAATTGCAATTTTGCTGTATTATTGGGGTAGTGTATTATTCAAAGTTTCAATCCCTAATAGGGATTAGTGTTAATTGCAATAAGCGGCAGAAGCCGGAAAGCTAGTCTCTATTTGGTTTTCAAGGTTCAGTTTCGCGGATGGGCTAATCATAACACATAAAAATGTCAATTAATTTTTTAAAAAATGCTGAAACTAAGTCTGGGTAAGGTGCGCGGATAGTTTTAATTTAATTTTTATCCAACAGACTGTCCTATAAGGAATACAACTATTTGTTCAACGGCGAGATTTTCTACACCTACCCATCCGCGCATTGAGCTAAAAAATCTTTTGCATTTCAACTTTAACAAACGCTTTAAGCATTTGATAGGCGATCGCACTCGCAAAAATCAGCACTATTTCCACCCGATAAGCTGTTAAGCATTGAAATTGTATAGCCGTACCTCACCAAGTTGCAACTTGCTGTATTTGTCTTGTCAATGTCATAAAATTTTTGTCATAGTCTATCTGGTATACATTGGAAAGGGCAAACTCTAACGACCAGCAATTAGGCATTCACGCTTTTAAAGAGCATGACAATAACCCTTCTCAACAATCGGTATCAAGTTATCCAGGTACTCGGTGCGGGTGGTTTTGGCGAAACCTTTCTGGCAGAGGATACTCATATGCCTTCTCGCCGTCGCTGTGTAATTAAACAGCTAAAGCCCATCAGTAACGATCCGCAAACTTACCAAATCATTCAACAGCGGTTTGAGCGAGAAGCCGCAACTTTAGAGTCCCTGGGTAAAAATAGTGACCAAATTCCGGAACTTTATGCCTATTTTTCGGAAAAGGGGCAATTTTACCTGGTTCAGGAATGGATTCATGGTCAAACCTTGAGAGATATTGTTACAGCTAATGCTCACGTTAGCGAAACGGCTGTGAGGGAAATTCTGTTTAGTCTTTTACCAGTCTTAGAATATATCCACAGCAAAGGTATTATTCATCGGGATATCAAGCCAGATAACATTATTGTTCGTTCTCCTGATAACAAGCCAGTTTTGATTGATTTTGGCGCGGTTAAAGAAACTATCCGTTCTGTGGTGACTTCCCCAGGAATTCATGCAAATTCAATGGTAATTGGTACGCCAGGATATATGTCTAGCGAACAGGCTTTAGGAAGACCAGTGTATGCTACTGACATTTATGGTTTAGGCTTAACGGCAATTTATTTATTAACTGGTAAACAACCCCAAGAACTAGAAACCAATCAACAAACAGGGGAAATCCTCTGGCGAGATGATGCGCCTAATGTGTCGCCTAGTTTAGCTGCAGTATTGGAGCAGTCAGTTAAACCCAATGCTAGCGATCGCTACACCACTGCTAGTAAAATGCTTTATGCTTTGCAGTCTGCTAGCTATATTGCACCAGCCACAGTCACTAGACGGCCTACTACAGCTAACGCATCTATTGGGAAAACTCAGCCATTATACGCACCGCAACCACAAACTATTGCTCCCAGTAATTGGCAAAAACCTGCTGCAATTGTCGGGAGTTTAGTAGTGGGTGGGTTGATTGGTGGATTAATAATTTCTAAGATTACCCGTCAACCAGAAGTGGAAACGCCCATTGTGCAAAATTCCACTCCTTCGCCAGAACCCTCTGCTAGCATTACCCCACTGACTGAAACCCCCACGCCTACACCAACTTCACTCAGTGCATCACCATCACCTGTGGAAGTTGTTCCTGCACCGATTCCCCCTCTCAACCCCAGAGTCGAATCTAATCCCCCAGACACCACAACATCAATCCCAGAGCAAGAGCCTGTAAATTCTGATACTCCTGCACCAGTCGCTACAACTGCACCAGAGTCAAAAGCAGAAAATCCGCCGCCCGTAGTTGCTACACCAGAGGCGCGTTCCACACCAAAGAACAACGATGAGCCTCGTAAATCGGCTAGTAGCAATGTTAGTCAAAGTATTCCGGCATTTCCCACAGGTACTTCTAGAAGCAGCGTAGAAGCTACTCTTGGTAAACCCAAAAAAGATTTAAGAGGAGTGTGGCGCAATACTCGCGCTGTCACCTATAACGTAGTCCCAGACCAAATTGACTTAGGCTACTTATTCGACCGCAAAACCGGAGCGCTGCGCCAAACTGAAGCAGCTTTTGCCCAATCCGTAGACCCCCAAGTCATGCAGAATACTTTAAATGGAATGCTAGGTGGTCAAGCTACAGCAGAAATTAAACAGGGATTACAACAAATACAAAGCCGTCAGTCTGATAGTTTTCAATTTACCCAAGGTGGAGTCAAGGGTCAGATTGTACGGCAAGACTGTGATTTTATTTACATCAGTATTTGGGACGCAGATTTACATGATTTTGTAAGCCCTGCTTCTGCGAAACGGTGTAGCTAGTTTTTAAGAAAGGGAACAGGGAACAGGGAACAGGGAATAGAGAAAAGGTTGTGAATTAAATTTGTTGAAGTATCTCAAGTAGCCTTTATTACGAATTACGAATTACGAACTACGAATTACGAACTACGAATTACGAATTATTTTAAGCATGGCAAAATCCTCTCGTAGCTTGTCACGCTCAAATAACCCAGCCAAGCGATCGCTCCTCAAAAATGCGATCGCACATGGAAAAAACTGGATGGTTTCTCCCCAGGCGATTTCATGGCTACAGTTGGCGAAGATGGCAGGAAAAATGGCGATCGCAGCGACAATTTCTTTAGTGATTGCTCAAGGTTTGCGCTGGGAATATCCGTTTTATGCAGTGATTGCGGCGATTATTGTCATGTCATCAACTCATGGCAGCACTTTAACATTGGGGATACAGCGTTTAATCGGAACCATTATTGGTGCTTTATCTGGAGCCGTTTTTGCTGTTACATTAGGTACTCATCCCTGGTCATTAGGTTTGTGTGTATTTATCACCATCTTTGCTACTTCTTGTGGAAAATTCAACGAAGCTGCAAAGTTAGCGGGGTATGTATCTGCGATCGTCATCTTAAGTTACAATCATTCACCTTGGTTGTACGCCTGGGGTAGGTTACTCGAAACCTTGTTAGGTATTGGTGTGGCGCTATTGGTGAACAAGTTTATTTTTCCGGCTGCTGCTGGTGTACAGTTGCGAGAATGTTTATTTCAAACCTTGGTAGATTTAGAAAAGTTTTACCGATTAGTAGTTAATTGCGCCTTTACAGGAAACTACGATCGCGCTGATGCAGATGCTTTAAAAATTAGTATTATTCGTTCTTTTGGTCAAGGACGGGAACTTTGGAAAGAAGTTAGACAAGGTTTGAGCAATGAACCGCCAGAGATGCGCGTAAATCCAGCTTGGGAATTTCTCATCCGGCGAATTTGGGAGCATATTCTCACAATGGAACATACTGTACTCGCCAGACAACAGGATACATTTTGGCAAATGCTTTCACCCCAACTGACTCCCTTGGCGCAAGAAACTCAAAATGTCATGCTCGTGCTAGCAACAGCCGTAAAATCTCATCAGCCACAATTATCTATTTCAGAGATGGAAGTTGCACTGACAAATGCTACAGAGCAATTCAATCACTTGCAAACAACACAACAGTCAAATTATCCCATTGATGAGTTATTGCGGTTTTTCACCTTCTTTTACATCATGGAAGAGGTAGGGAGAAAGCTGCAAAGAATGGCAGCCACTCTTAATCAAGAATAAAACCTGCATTTCTTGCAAGCGCTGAATTAAGGCTACTCTTTACTAATTAAAAATGCTTGAATTTTATGAACAAAATTTTCTAAATCTTCTATATATTGAGATGTATCTGCCAGTTCTTGATTGTGAGCTAATTGTTCTAAATTTTCTATAGTTTGCTGGATGGCTGTAGCTCCGATATAGGAACTAGAGACTTTTAGCTGAGAAATTGTGTGTACCATTTGCGGAAAATCTCGAGATGCGATCGCAGCTTTGGTTTCCTCTAAATGAGATAGACAATCTTTAACATATATTTGTAATAAATAAAACTCAAATTCTGTATTATTGCCTGATATTTGGTTTAATACTTCCCAATCAATTGGCAGTTCAGATAAATTTTCATTTGTGGTAGTAAATGTTGCCGCAGCAGCCATTTCTTCGGCTGGTGTAAGTATCATGTGACTCCAATGCTCCAGCAATAGTGCCAATTTATCTTTAACTACAGGCTTACTTAAATAATCATCCATCCCTGCATTCAAACAAAGTTGTTTATCTTCTGCCATCGCATTAGCTGTCATGGCAATTACTATAGGTTGGGAATGACTAGCAAAGTAATTTTCTGGTAGCCGACGAATTTCTCTGGTAGTTTCCAAGCCATCAAGAATTGGCATTTGGCAGTCCATGAGAATTAAGTCATAAGGAATTTTTTCTATAAGCTGTAAAACTTCTTCGCCATTGGCAGCAACATCGGCTTCATAGCCTAAACTCTGAAGCTGCTTGAGAGCAACTTTTTGATTTACCCGATTATCTTCTGCTAGCAATAATCTTAACTTGGATTTGGTAGAGCTAGCAATTTTCTTAAGCGGTAATGGACATGAACGTTGTTCAATAGTTGATGGGCTTTCCAAGACATTTAAAATTGTATCAAGCAGTCGAGATGGCTTGACGGGTTTAATTAAATAACTCGCAAATCCGCTTCTACGAGAGTTTTCTAATTCACTCTTTTGATTACTAGAAGTGAGCAGAATTAACGGTATATCAGCAATAATAGGATTTGACTTAATTTGTTGTGCCAGAGTCATGCCATCTGTTTGAGGCATTTGCATATCTATTAAGATGACATGATAGGGGATTCTCAGTAGGGCTGCTTCCTCTAGCATTTGTAGCGCAGTTGCAGCAGAAGGTGCTCCATCTACTTGCATTCCCCAATTGCTAGCTTGATGGTGAATAATTTTGCGATTAGTAGCGTTGTCATCTACTACTAACAAGCGGCGATTTTTCAGCGATTCACGTTCTTTACCTGGTAAAGATGGCTGAGTTTGTTTAGGAAAAGGAACCTCAAACCAAAATTTTGAGCCTTTACCGAGATTGCTTTGTACACCAATTTCTCCGCCCATTAAATTTACTATTTGTTTGCAAATAGCTAATCCCAAACCAGTACCACCATATTGGCGGGTATTAGAAGCATCAACTTGGGTAAATGGTGTAAAGAGTTTGCGCTGTTCTTGTGGAGTAATACCTAATCCAGTATCGATAATTGCAAAGTAAATACTAGCTTGAGTAGCGGTTTCTGCTTTGAGTTCTGCTTGTACTACTACTTCTCCTGTAGCAGTAAACTTAATGGCATTCCCAATCAAATTCATTAAAACTTGTCGCAGACGACTAGCATCACCTTGTAGAAGCGTAGGTACATTGCGATGAATCAATGCTGCGATTTCTAATCCCTTATGATGAGCAAGGGGCGCTAACAAGTCCAAAACTTCTTCAATACATGTAGATAAATCAAAAGCGAGATTTTCTAGCAGCATTTCCCCTGCTTCAAGTTTGGATAAATCCAAAATCTCGTTGATCAAAGATAACAGTGCATCGCCACTTACACGAATTGTTTCTACAAAATCACGCTGTTCTTCATTTAAGGGAGTTTCTAACAGTAACCCAGTCATCCCTAACACAGCATTCATCGGGGTACGAATTTCATGGCTCATGTTTGCTAAAAACATACTTTTAGCTTGAGAAGCCATTTCTGCTTGTTGACGGGCAATTTCTAGCTCTTGACGCTGAAATGTTTCTGCTTCTAGTAATTGAGCTTGGGCTAATGCTACACCGATTTGGTCAGCGAGTGACTGTAACAGCTCAGTTTCCCAACTAGTCCATTGGCGGGGATAGTAACATTGATGGGTGATTAACAATCCCCAAAGTTCGCTTTTGAGAATTATGGGAACAACCAGATTAGCTTTGACAGCAAATTTTTGTAGTAATTGAATATGACAAGGTAGGATATCAGCCTTTTCTATGTCAGTGATGGCGCTAATCCTTCCCTGAGTATATTTTTCCATATAGCCATCTGCAAAACATGGGTCATCAATATTTTGTCCCATCACTACAGGTAACCCAGGAAGTACTGCTTCTTGCACTACAGTTAAAGCACCTTGTGGTTGTATTTGCAAGATTAATGCCCTGTCAGCTTTGAGCAGCTTTTGCACTTCTTTCACACTGTTTTGTAGAATCTCATTGATTTGCAGAGATTCACGAATTTTGAGAGTGAGTTCAGCAAAAAGATGCGATCGCTGACTTTGACGTTTTAATGCTTCTTCTACCTGCTTCCGGGGGCTAATATCTTGATATAACCAGAGATGGCCATAGTAATGCTCTGCAATAAAAATCGGTACGTAGTCTCGGCTAAAAATTCGCCCATCTCGCAATTGTAGTTCTTCATTTGTCACAGTTTGTTGATGCAGCAAAATTTCTGCCACACGTGTAATGAAGTGTTCTGGTTCAGTAAACAGTTGTTGAGCATCTTGAGCCGCTTTTGAGCAATTAACTCCAGTTAAAACTTCTGGTGGTGCTGCAAAGCCAAACAAGCGGCAGAATTCTTGATTGACTAAGACTATTTTCCCTGATTCATCTTCTACTAAAACCCCAGCCTGTAGATTTTGTATCAGAGCGCTGAGACGTGATGTTGTTGTCTGTAATTGCTGATTAGCAAAAATTAATTCTTGAGTACGCTGTTCAACTCGCTGTTCTAAATGTTGATTCGCTAACAAAAGAGCTTTTTCTGTTCGCTGATGCTCAGTAATGTCGTGAATTACTAAAACTACGCTTGTTTGACTTGGTTCAGCTTGTAAGGTGTTTTCCACCTGGAAGGGAGATGCAGAAATTTCTAAAATTAACTCCTGGGAATCTTTGGCAAATTCATAATAGCCTCGATGCTTAACTTGAGTTGTCAACGCCATCGAGACTGGATGAGCCGCAGTTATCAAATCTTGCCCAGCTTTTTGTAAAGGCAATATATGGGATAGCTGCTTACCTAAAATGGAAATGTTGGGTTGAGCTACCAGGCGAGCAAAAGCTACATTACACCACTCTACTCTGCCCTGGCTATCTGTCCAGACAATCGCTTCATCTACCGTCCCTAGAGCAATCTCCATTTTTCCTAGGGTGGTACGAAGCTGATTAATTTGGTTAGCTAAAGTCTCTTGATTCATATGTACATGACGCAAATTCAATTGCCCATCAAAATTGACTCAAACGCTCATTCAGCCAAGAGTGAGTGTGAATTTAATTGTGCCCAGGTTATTAACTACAATCCCAACTTTTTCGGGCAATTACAGATATTCGGTTAGCTTTCCCAAGAATAGAAATTAGCCACAAAATATGACTAAATTTGTTGTTTTTCAGTCATAATTCAATGCTAAGACTCAATTTATTGATTGTCTTGAGTGAAAGCTTTGAGTTGTCGCTGATAGTTAATCATCTCTGAAATAGCTTTTTCAAAGCGAACGGCGAAGTAGACCAATTCTGCAAAATAAAGCTACACATGCACAGCAGGAGGAGATTTATCAACCAGAATTGAGAAAAATGCTATTAAATCAGATTCTGAAAAAACTATGGGTTTTCCAGCAGACGCGTCAATTTTCCCTAGATTTGTAATTTATAGCACATTAAAACTAGTATGTTACTGAAAAATACTGACAATCTAGCTTTTCATGTGCCTGCTTTGCTAGAGACTGCAGTAGGGGTAAATGTCTTTCCTAACTAGCTGAAAATCTTAGTGATCGCCTGTGCATACCAAGGCAAAGTAGCAGGGTAAAGGGCAAAGGTTTTTGTCCCTTACCCTTTTCCCTTTCACCTTTCCCCAACCTCCACCTCACATTTTTAGGTTGGCAGACTACTAGTACAACAAGGCAAAAGTAAAAAGTGAGCCAGTGCGGTGGACGGGTTCCCAAGGCACTCCGTTGGGCGGCTTTGCCGACTTGAAGGAAGTGCCGTCGGCATAAAGCAACTGGCGAACTCCGCAGGAGTCAAAAGTAAAAAGAAAGAATAGTTATAGCACATGCCTTTTGGCAATTACAGATGGTCTGTTGATTTACGCCGACTTGTACTAGCAACCAAAAAGGTGATGAAACCTTGGTAAAAAATTGATAAAGTTACATGACAAGTACAGGCTGAGATTGATTTAGTTGTCTTGAAAGTCTGAAAATTATGGAAACACAAAATCAAGATTCAGCTTCAATGTGTTAATTAAATCAGGATTTATTCTTAGTGCTGTTGTTATCTAAACTTAATTGATAACAAAACTTAAACAAATTATCCCAGCTGGTAATGATGATTCTTTAAAGGTAAACAATGGTAATATTAGTTGTCGTAATTAATACTTTAATATCGCTGATATTACTCTGTGTGGCTTGGCGTGTATGGCAGCTAAAACAAGAGATTGGAATGATAGCAGATAGATTTACCCATTATGAACGCTGTAGCCATGCTGTACTTTATACAGCACCAGAAAAAATCTCTGCTGCCCAGCAAAATATTTATCACTTGCGACAGGGAAATCAAAGGCTAGAAGAGCAAATCCAGCAAGTGCGGCAAATTGTCAGTCTCTTGTTTCTTGGAAGACAAGTTTGGCGGCGCTCTTTTTCCAGGCTAGGTTCTACAAATGGTAAGAAAACAATCACAAAATTAAGGTAGAGCCAGAAAAACTCTCTTCTTTAGCCCCAAACTTCTAACCCCAGCGCCCCCATTCAAAGGTAAAGCAACATTTCTGCGGCACATATAGTCGCTGCAAGTTTAAATAATAAAAATTGCTTGAGTCTTGCAACAGGAGAAAACCCACCTAAAATGGGTGTAGGGAGAGAAACAATATCACAATGTCTAACAAGCGTTCTGGAGTATTTTTTGGCGGTTTGATGCTAGGGGCAACTATCGGGGCCTTGACAGGTTTGCTCGTCGCTCCACGCACAGGGCGCGAAACGCGTAAACTATTAAAAAAATCTGCCGATGCTTTACCAGAATTGGCAGAAGATTTATCAACCAGCGTGCAGATCCAAGCAGATCGTCTCTCTGCCAATGCACTACGTAATTGGGATGAAACTTTAGACCGACTACGGGAAGCGATCGCCGCAGGTCTTGATGCTAGTAACAGAGAAAGTCAACTCTCAAAGCGGCAAAACGCCGTCGAAAACAGCAGGGCTGATTCTGAACCCGAGGAAGACTCAGATTCTCTTGCCCAGCAACTAGAACGTTCATAGATAGAATAACCGTGATCGATCCCCTGTTTTGGCTGGGACTGTCCATACTCTTAGTCGCCGCTAGTCTGACTGCTGTTTTAGTGGCGGCTATACCGGCTTTGCAGGAAGTAGCACGTGCAGCGCGCAGTGCAGAAAAGCTATTTGATACTCTTTCGCGAGAGTTACCACCTACTCTCAATGCGATTCGTGCCACAGGCTTAGAAATTACTGATTTAACCGATGATGTCAGCGAAGGCGTGAAAAGCGCAGGTCAAGTGGTTAAACAAGTTGATCAAAGCTTAGAAACTGCTAGAAAGCAGGCTCAAAACATTCAAGTAGGCACACGCAGTCTTGTTGTGGGTGTAAAAACCGCCTGGAAAACCTTCACACGTCAAAAACCTGCGAAGCGATCGCTTGATCGTCTGCCAAATCCTGATAAAACATCCCTCCCATCACGAGAACGAGAAGCACTCAGACCAGAAAATCGCCGCGCCAAATCAGAAGTTTACCGCAGTAATGACGGTTACAGCGAAGCTCCTGGTTGGGAAGCTAGTTTTGATGATGAGGAGTAGTTGGGGACTGGGGACTGGGGACTGGGGACTGGGGAACTCGGGGCCCCCTCTGGGGATAAGGGGTAATGGGGACTGGGGATTGGGGACTGGGGACTGGGGAACTCGGGGCCCCCTCTGGGGATAAGGGGTAATGGGGACTGGGAAAAAGCAGGAGGCAGGGAGAGGGAGTAGGGGGAGCAATAATTAATGACAAACACCAAACACCCAACACCAATTACCGATTACCAATTACCCATGCCCAATGCCCAATGCCCAATGCCCAATGCCCAATGCCCAATGCCCAATGCCCCATGCCCCATGCCCAATGCCCCATGCCCCATGCCCAATGCCCAATGCCCTCCACCAAGTTTTGCTGCGATCGTTATAGCTTTGATCCCTAAGATTAGAGTAAAGTAAACAAGTGTAAAGAAGTATCACTTTTCCCGTACCTTTTAAAACAACTTGTTCACTTTTACCTTTGATATTTGTATAAAAACGTCCATGCAGTCTTGTTTTTGGCGACGATTTCTATTATCTATTGCTGCATTTTTCTTGGCTGGGTCAATTTGGGTGATGCATTCTCCCCCAGCGCTGGCTTATGACAATCCGGATCTGCTTCCTAAGGAAGCAACCCCAGTTGTAGACTTAGCCAAATCGCTTACGGATGTACAAGAAGAAAAGCTTGTTCACGATTTAGAGCAGTTTGAAACTGATACTGGTTGGAAACTGCGAGTATTGACTCAATATGACCGTACACCAGGCCGAGCAGTAATCAATTTTTGGGGTTTGGATGATAAAAGCATTCTGCTAGTTGCTGATGCTCGTGGTGGTAATATCCTCAGCTTTAGCGTTGGCGATGCAGTTTATGAGCTTTTACCCCGAACTTTTTGGATAGAACTACAAACACGCTTTGGCAATTTGTACTTTGTACGAGAACAAGGTGAAGACCAAGCTATTCTGCAGGCTTTAGATTCCGTTAAGGGTTGTTTACTTCAAGGTGGGTGCAAAGTTGTTCCCGGATTACCCCGGGAACAGTGGATTCTCACTTTGATTACCTCAGTTATCGGTGGAGTGGTTTGTGGATTTGCTGCTCAACCTCAGCGTGAGGGACAAATTTTTGCTTGGCAATGGGCTTTAATTTTCTCGCCTTTGTGGGGAATTTTGTTTATTGCCTTCGGGATTGGGCCTGTAGTGACACGTACTAGCGACTGGTTACCGCTATTTCGTAATATTGCTGGATTTTTGATTGGCGCTTTGGTTGCCTATCTATCTCCAATTTTCAATCGTTCTTCTTCTAATGCTGAATCTTAAGGAGAATCAGAAAACATCTAAAAACTAAAGTATCCAATATTTCTTAGGTAGGGTGCGTTAACATCAAAGCGTTCATCGTCAAGCACTATCTTGATTTTACGGCGGTGCGCGATCGCTTCCGCCACAACGCACACTACTAGATATTGGGTAGTTATGAATTGGCGGTGCTGGATGACTCAGTACTCGGAAAGCTCTGAAGCTGATAAGCTGAAAGCTGAGATCTCAGAGCTATATGGAAATGGAATGGCACGTAACTGATGCTCAAAGTTTGGCAATAATTGATAGTGAAATTGGCGATCATGTCTTTTCACCAGCGGAATATGAGATTATTCGGCGAGTTATTTACGCGACAGCCGACTTTGAGTATAAGTCTTTAATTTGGTTTTCTGAACATGCTTTGCAATCTGGCGCAGCAGCTTTAGCAGCACGTACCACGATTGTGGTAGATGTACCTTTGGTACAAGTAGGTATTAGCTACGATATCCAAAATACCTTTGCTAATCCGGTATATTGTAGTTTTGAAACAGCCACACGCCCGCAAACAGAAAAGACTCGGGTAGCTTGGGGAATAGAAACCCTAGCAAGGCGCTATCCAGAAGGTATTTTTATAGTTGGTCAATCGCAAACAGCACTAACAGCACTGATGGATCTAATCGAGACTGAGGAAATTCGCCCTGCTTTGGTAATTGCAACACCAGTGAGATTTTTGAATGTAGATGCGGCTAAAGAACGCTTACAAGAGGCTTTAGTTCCCCACATTACAATCGAAGGGCGCAAAGGTAATGCAGTGGTAGCAGCTGCGATTGTCGATGGCTTGGTAGACTTAGCTTGGCAAGCTTACGGGCAAGATGGGAATAGGGGAAGGGGAAAGGGTAATGGGTAATGGGTAATTGGTAATGGGTAATTGGTAATAATAAAAAATAACTGAAATACTAAGAACTCAGCACTCAGCACTTAATAATCGTAATCGTCGTCGTATCTCTCTTCTTCTTGACGGCGACGGCGACGCGGTCTGTCATTTGGGTCGTCACGCAAGCGGCTGCTGGTTTCGCTAAAGAAATCTTGTCGTACAAAGGGATAATCGCTTACCCACAAGTTACGGCTGGGAATGTAAATATCGCTGAACTCTTCAATTCTTCCTAAATCTCGGCGATTTGACATGACTATCATTTCGGCAATTAGACCACGTGTAATCACTTTGTAAGCAGGTTTGAGTGGTGCATTAAATTCAATGCTAAATCCTGTGTCATCTCCGACTTCTAAGTTAATTCGCTTTTCGCGGTTTTCTACAATTACTAATTCCCCTTTGCTATTAACAGTTTCCTGCTTACCGATTAACTGGTCTGTAATCCACCAATCAAGTATGCGACCCCGGAAAAAGCCACTGTATTTGTAACGGCGACATTGTACATTTCGCACACTAGCCTGAAAGACGGGATACCAAAGCCAGAAAAATGCGCCAATGATGCCTAGAAGAAATACTATTAAATCCAATTCAATCCTAAAAAAGACTTTAACCAGCAAAATCACAACTACAGCAACTACAGAAATTAATAGCCTCTGTATGAAGTTAGAAAACTTTCCCCAGTAGTACTTGTATTGCAGCCCACTGGCAATTAAGGGAATTATTTGTTCAAATTTCTGTCGAGTCAGTGGAACTAACATGAGTTGTGAATTTCTGGGGGAATGGGGAATGGGGAATGGGGAACTCGGGGCCCCCTCTGGGGATAAGGGGGAATGGGGAATGGGGAATGGGGAATGGGGAATGGGGAATGGGGAATGGGGAGAAATAATAATGACAAACACCAAACACCCAACACCAATTACCGATTACCAATTACCGATTACCAATGCCCAATGCCCCATAATGTTGAAGTTTATATTATCTTTTCTAATCCATATACTAACGACTTTAGCTGTAAGACTTTGCGAATTGCTAGTAGTACTCCTGGCATATAACAAGCGCGATCGCTTGTATCATGTCGTAAGGTATAAATTTGCCCAGCTGCGCCAAAAATCACTTCCTGGTGGGCTATTAGTCCCGGCAAGCGCACGCTATGAATGCGAATGCCTTCTTCTGCTAAACTACCTCTGGCTCCTGCTACTTTTTCCGTTTCTTCGACAATAGCAGGGTTAAAAGTTTTACCTAGTTCTCCTAGCAATTGTGCGGTTTTGATTGCTGTTCCGCTAGGTGCATCGGCTTTTTGATTATGATGTAGTTCGATAATTTCTACATGATCGAAATATTGCGAGGCGGCGATCGCTGCTTGTTGTAGCAGTACCATACCTATGGAAAAGTTAGGAATAATCAGACAACCAGTGCTAGCTTTTTCAGCAAAGTCAGCTAAGTCTTGAATTTGTTCTACGCTTAAGCCAGTCGTACCCACAACTGGACGAATACCATAGGCGATCGCACTCCGAATATTGTCATAAACTGAATCGGGATGGGTAAAATCTACTATTACTCCTGGCGGCCCTTGTCTGTCGCCAGCTACGTACCCCAGCATTGGTTCTAATTGATTGGTAATTGGCACTTCTAGGGGTTCGCTTAAACCCGCCAACTCTCCAGCATCTTTACCCTGATGTTCAGGACTGCTGTCTATTGCACCGACTAAATTTAAGTCGGATGCTTGCGCCACAGCTTTCACTACCTCGCGGCCCATTTTGCCAGCAGCACCGTTGACAATAACAGGGATAGGAGCTTGATTCGTCATAAGTTGAGCAAAAGTTTTGTAACTAACAAAGGAATTGTAGAGACTTTGGTGATCTTGTAGCTAGTGCTGCACGGAACTCAACAGTCAAAAACTATTACAAGGTATAGGTAAAGTCTTCTACAAGCATTCCCGGAACTAAACCACCTCCAAGTTCGCGGCTTTCGTATGTTCCAACGTCAGGAATAAATTCTTGGAAATTGGTAAAATCGACTAAGTTATCTCCCCAAAAGCGATATAGGCTTTCATCAAAACGCAAGTTTTCTATGGGGGCGATAATTTCTCCGTTTTCTACCCAAAAACAGGCATAACGGGTCATCCCTGTGATTCTACCATTGGGGCGATCGCTCCAATTTAAGTAATGCAAGTTAGATACATATAAGCCTGTATCTAATTGTGGTATAATCTCTGCAAATTCTAAATTTCCTGGTGTTATTTCTGGTGCGCGTAAAGTTTCTGAACTATTAGCACCATTGGCAGTTTTTTGATATTCTTTAGCAGTTCGTGAGTTAATTAAGGTATTAACTAAAATTCCTTTTTCAATTATCGGTAACTCTGGATCTGCCATTTCTCCCCAAGCGTTAAATCTTGGGACTAACCCCAGTTGAAAGTTTTCTTTTAAGTTAAATTTTGGGGATAGGACTTTATCTTTGCGAGACAAAATAGCTAAAGCACTGTTACCTTGTTGCAAATCTGCTTCACTCACAGCACCCCAAGAAAGCATCATTGATAAATCAGCAACTGCTGCAGGTGCGAAGTAAGTTTTATATTGTCCTCGCGGTAATTCTTTAGGAGTAACAGCAAGTAATTCTAATTGTTGTTTATCTTGGCTAATTTTTTGCATATAAGCCGATTCATCCCAATTACTACCTGCAAAAGTACCTTTAACTGCTTGTCCTGTGGGAGTAAATAAAGAATAATCTAGGGTGAAAGTATCTGTGGCAAACCAATGTTTTTGTCCTTGGGAATCGCCGTAACCTTTAATGACCACTCCGCCAGCATATATACCAGTAAAATCTAATTCTGCCAATATTTGGACAATTGCAGGTACTACCTCATCAATGTCCAATAATTTTCCAGAATGAATTTCTCTACTGATGTTGTTTCCTGTTGGTAAAACTAAATATGGATCGATAGGTAATAATCCTATTTCTTGACGCAGTTCCTGTAGAGATTGATATGCTGTTTGCCAATCAATTTCCCAATTTCCTGTAAAGGGAAATTGCCGAAAACTGCTGCGTTGATTCTCCATCAATGTTAATTCAATCCAACCATCAGCGACATGACCAGTTTGCCGCACTTTGGCATGGTTAAATCTAGTGAATTGGCTTCTTTCACTGCTAAGTTTGACAGTGAATTCTTCAGTAGATTTTTTTTTGATAATTAATGTTTCAATTAGTTGATTAAAGCTGGTCTCTAAAGCCGCGAGATCATCAATTTTCATGGGAACTCAAGTAAATTGAAAAAAATATTGCTCAGAAATAGGATGCGTTATTAACGCATCCTACATTTCAACTACCACCGCCAAATACTTCAACATTCGCAAATAGACACACGGGGGAACCATGACCTACCCAAATTGCCTGATTTGGTTCACCTTTACCGCAGAAAGGTGTACCATACATTTGCCAATTTGAAGAATTACCTACTTTAGTTAAACTTTGCCAAAATTCTGGAGTTGTGGCGCGGTAGTTGGGGTTACGTAAGGTTTTGGTAAGTTTGCCGTTCTCAATTAATTTGGCATACTCACATCCAAATTGAAATTTATAACGGCGATCGTCTATTGACCAAGAACGGTTAGATTCCATGTAAACGCCAAGTTCTATGTCAGAAATAATTTCCGCAAAGGTGGCGTTTCCTGGTTCTAAATTTAAGTTAGCCATGCGATCGATTGGGGGACGATTCCATGAGGAAGCACGTGCACAAGCTACACCTGCTACACCTGCTCTGGCTTGGCTTTCTAGGCTACCTAAACCTCGTTGTAGTACGCCTTCTTTAATTACATATTCGCGTGTCGCTACAACACCAGTATCATCAAAGCCATAGCTAGCAAATTCACCAGGAACGGTGGGGTCAAAGGTAATATTCATGAGTGGCGAACCATAAACTAGGTTGCCAAAATCATTCTTAGTAACAAAGCTACCACCAGCGTAGTTACGCTCATCACCTAAAATCCGGTCAATTTCTAGAGGATGCCCGACACTTTCATGAATTTGTAGCATCATTTGATCGGGTGCTAATACTAAATTGGTGCGGGTGGTAGGACATTCCTCGGCGGTTAATAGTTCAACAGCTTGTTCACCAACTTGCCGGACTTGCTGCCATAAGGTATCTCTTTTTAATAATTCCAGTCCGCCTTGGTAACAGTTAGCGTGGGAGCCGTTGTTTGTACGCTGCTGGACGATCGCACCATCTTGGGCAGTAGCACCGTAATGATTACCAAAAGAAATAAACTTCTGATACACTTGGGAGCCATTGCTACTGACAAACCAGCTTTCTTTCTCGCTGCTGGTAATGCTAGCTGTAGCCTGGACTATTTTGTCACTGACTTTGAGGGTTTGGCAAATCCGCACCAGCAAATCGTTAATTTCACCAGGACAGAGACTATCCAACGGTTCCAAAAATGGTGAGTTATATTCCCCAACTACCTTGGGACGTTCAGTGACACGAAAATCATAGATGCGCCATTCACTAGCTACAAGTGCCTGTTTATACGCAATTTCCGCCGCAGCTTGTAAGCTAGCCAGGTCTAGAGAATTGGTAGCTGCATAACCCAAGCAGCCATTAACCAAGACTTCCAGCATTGCCCCCATTGTGGAGTATTTGCCATTAGCTTGGGGTAAACCATCACGAACATGGCGGTTAGAGGAAGTTTCTTTAACCACTCTAATACCGACCCAATCAGCAGGGACATTAATATGCGCGATCGCTTTTGTTAATTCTGACCACATAGGATTAGGGATTGGGGACTGGGGAACTCGGGGCCCCCTCTGGGGATAAGGGGTAATGGGGATTGGGGATTGGGGACTGGGATGCGATCGCTTTGATTTTGCTACAGTTCTTCAGCGACATCAGATTACACTGTCCAATCCTCTATAACTAGGTTGGGAATTTGAGAAAAGTCCTGATAATTACGTGTCACCATAATATTGTTTGTAGACAGAGCAATTGAGGCAATACGCAGGTCTTTGTTCAGTCTTTTCTTGTTGAGTTTTGGGTGTTGCTGCAACAGACTTTGATAACAAGTATTGGCGGCTTCATCAAAGTTCAAAATCACCACACTCTTGAAATAATCTGTTGTTTGCCAAAGCTTTGTGTAGACTCTCACCAAGTTATCAGCTTGAGAGGGATCGTTAAGCTTACCCATCCAACCGTTGAATATCTCTTGAACTGTAATAATCGTTATCGCTACAGAGGATGTTTGAACAACTTTTGTGATGACTGTGCGATCGCCTTCCAGGAACAGCGATACATGATCGGTATCAAGTATCCATCTGCTCATAAAGTATTGGGTGAAGATTCCTGTGCTGTTTCTTGCCTTTCTTCTCTAATTTCCTTGGTAATTTCAGCAAATAGGGGTTCATCTTGGAACATACCAGCAAATTTCATCCACGGATGAGGATTTTCGGGCAGTTGCATTTTTAAAGAAACAATTTCTGCTTTAGCCAGACGTTCTGAAAGTAGTTGACGGACTCCATCTAATGCTTGTTGGCGGGTGTCGGCTGTAATTCGACAGTCGGGAATTTCTAGTACGATCGCAGTTTCTTTGCCAGTTGTATCTTTTTCCAAAAGAATATTTAAGTCTAAGGTATGTGCTGATTGGGCAGACATATTGTTTTCAATCCTACAGTTTCTGATTGAGCATCTAACATCTTGATTGAATTGTTAGCTTCTATGCCAACGAGTACCATCCTTACTATCAATTAGAGTAATACCTTGGGCTTGCAGTTCATTGCGAATGCGATCGCCTTCGGCAAAATTCTTGGCTTTTCTGGCTGCTTGGCGTTGTGCAATTAAATCTTCAATTTCGGCATCGCTTAATCCATTACTCGCTGGCTTTTCTTCTTCTGGCTTGGCTTCTAAACCTAAGACTCCAGCTAAGGTAACAAGTGTTTGCCATTGTTGACGCAATTCTTCAGATGGTGTTGCAGTTTTGCCTTCATGGACAATAATATTTCCCTCGCGCCGCAGTTCTTTGGCTAATTCAAATATCACTGCTAACCCACCAGGAAAATTGAAGTCATCGTCTACAGCTTCTTTAAATCGCTGCACAAAGGGATTAGCTTCGGAAATATCCCCTTTCCCCTTTTCCCATTCCCCATTTCCCAACTTTTCCCCATACTCATAACCAAACAGCAATCCTTCCTTCAATGTGTGCCAGCCGTTGGTGGCGGCGGCGATCGCTTCGTCGGTAAAATCTATGGGTTTGCGATATTGGGCTTGCAGGACAAATAACCGCACCGCCATTGGTTCCACTCCTCGATCCAGGAGGTCGCGAATGGTGGTAAAGTTGCCCAAAGTCTTGGACATTTTTTCGCCATCTACCTTTACCATGCCGTTGTGCAGCCAGTAACGAGATAAAGGTTTGCCTGTTACGGCTTCTGATTGGGCAATTTCGTTTTCGTGGTGGGGGAAAATTAAGTCAGCACCACCAGCATGAATATCTATGGTATCGCCCAGGCGATCGCGCACCATTGCGGAACATTCTATATGCCAGCCGGGACGACCTGCACCCCAAGGTGATTGCCAGGATGGTTCGCCGGGTTTTGCGGCTTTCCACAAAGCAAAATCAAAGGGGTCTTTCTTTTTTTGGTATTCGGCATCTTCTATATTGACGCGATCGCTAGCACCAGCTTGCATATCTTCTAGCTTGCGCCCAGAAAGCTTACCATAATCGGTAAATTGCCTTACAGCATAGTAAACATCGCCATCGGCGGGGTAAGCATAGCCTTGATTTTCTAAATCATGAATTAGCCGTTGAATCCCGTTCATTGTATGGGTAGCGCGGGGATACTCATCAGCTTCTTTGATTCCCAGCCTCGCCATATCCTCAAAATAGGCTTTAATATAGCGTTCCGCTACCGCTTCCATTGATGAGCGTTCTTCTCTGGCTCGGTTTAAAATCTTGTCATCAATATCAGTAAAATTTTGGATGTAGCGAACTTCATAGCCGCTAAACTGGAGATATCGGCGTACTACATCCCAAACAATACAAGCTCTAGCATGACCCAAATGGCAGTAGTCGTATACCGTCACCCCGCAGTAATACATCTTAACCTGGCCTGGTTCTACTGTTTCAAAGGGTTCCTGACGACGGGTGAGGGTATTGTAAAGGGTTAGGGTCATAAGCTATTCAAAATTCTCAATTCGCAATTCAAAATGGTAAAACCTAGTTCTGCCAATCATCCTGGCTACTTATGTCTATTCAACAGCAAGCAAGGGCAAGTTAACACAGTAATTTGGCAATAAGTAGATACGTAATAATAGGGTAAAGCACTTGGGATGATAGTCCAGCATCCCTATCCTAGTGTTTTCTATACTATCTGCGCTACACTTCTAAATTTTTGAATTTTTTGTATTTGATTACAGCGCTATGCAATCAGCAGTTACTCCCGAATCTCAAGCAATGGATGCTCCGAAACAAGGCATCCCTGTAACCATTATTACAGGTTTCCTCGGTAGTGGTAAGACAACTTTACTGAATCATATTTTGACTAATCAGCAGGGTTTAAAAACGGCTGTTTTAGTCAATGAATTTGGTGAAATTGGCATCGATAACGAATTAATTGTGTCCACCGAAGAAAACATGGTGGAATTAAGTAATGGTTGTATTTGTTGCACAATTAATAGTGATTTAGTTGATGCAGTTTATAAAGTTCTAGAGCGAGAAGAAAAGTTAGATTATTTAGTTGTTGAAACAACTGGACTAGCAGATCCATTACCAGTAGCTTTAACATTTCTCGGTACAGAGTTACGGGATTTGACTAGATTAGATTCAATTATTACCGTAGTAGACGCGGCAAATTATAGCCTAGATTTATTTAATTCTCAGGCAGCATATAGTCAAATTGCCTATGGTGATGTCATTATTCTCAATAAAGCAGATTTAGTTGATGAAACTGCTTTAAATGAATTAGAAAGAAAAATTGGGGAAGTTAGAGAAGGGGCAAGAATTCTCCGGACTACACGTTCCGAAGTTCCACTTCCCTTAATTTTGAGTGTTGGTCTGTTTGAGTCTGACAAGTATTTTGACACTGTAGAAGATGAACATGATCATCACGACCATGAGCATCATGACCACGACCACGACCACGATCATGACCATTCGACTTGCGGTCATGACCATCACGACCACGATCACGACCATTCTACCTGTGGTCATGACCATCACGATCATGACCATGAACATGAGCATCATCACCATCATTCCGACCACTTAGAAAATGATGGTTTTAGCTCCATATCTTTCCAAAGTGATAAGCCTTTATCTATTAGGAAATTCCAATATTTCTTAGATAATCAGCTACCCACTAATGTCTTTCGTGCTAAGGGAATTATGTGGTTTGAGGAAAGCCCCAAACGCCATATTTTCCACTTGTGCGGTAAGCGTTTCACAATGGATGATGATGAATGGAAAGGTCAACCTAAAAACCAACTAGTTTTGATTGGTCAAAACTTAGATACCGATACTTTGCTGAGTCAACTAGAAAAGTGTCTTTGTATTCCTTCTGTGAGCCGGGGTAAGGGATTTGGAAAATAATAAAATCTGAAGAGTGAAATATGAAGGATGAAGTAATTTAATAATATTAATTGCTTCATCCTTCTTCTTTTCTATGCGCTTAATCATCCAGCGAGTGAAATCATCTCAAGTTACTGTTAACGGTGAAATTGTTGGCAAAATTGGTCGTGGGCTAAACTTACTTGTAGGTATTGCCAATACTGATACCGATGCTGAACTCGACTGGATGGTACGCAAATGTTTGGAATTGCGGTTGTTTCCTGATGAAGCAGGAGGCGACCGTTGGCAAAAATCTGTACAAGAAATTGGCGGTGAGTTGCTAGTAGTCAGCCAATTTACACTTTATGGTGATTGTCGCAAAGGTCGCCGTCCCTCCTTTGACCGTTCGGCTGTCCCTCCATTAGCCAAAGATTTATATGAAAAATTTGTTACCAAATTACGCACCAGTGGTTTAAAAGTAGAAACTGGTGAATTTGGTGCCATGATGCAAGTTGCTATCGAAAATGACGGGCCTGTAACTTTAATACTTGAGCGAGAAGCGAATTAAGTATTTATCGGTAAATAAAGAAGTTCGGTAATAGCTAGATTGCTTAGTTCTAAAATGATGAGAGAATATTAAATTAAACATTACAAAACTTTAAGTTCACTCATCATGGCGAAAATCCAGTTTTCTAGAGGTATAGACGAAGATGTAGTTCCTGATGTGCGCCTGACGCGATCGCGTACAGGTGAGAGTGGTACTGCAACATTTATTTTTGAAAATCCTAAAGCCTTAGCTCAAACCACCACCGAAGATATCACCGGGATGTACATGATCGATCAAGAAGGCGAAATCATCACCCGTGAAGTTAAGGCAAGATTTGTTAATGGTAAACCAGAAGCATTAGAAGCAGTTTACCTTATGAAATCTGCCGACGAATGGGATCGCTTTATGCGCTTCATGGAGCGATACGCCGATGAAAATGACTTGGGATTTAGTAAGTCTTAAGAGGTTTAGGGGGATGAGGGAGATGAGGGAGATGAGGGGGATGAGGAGGATGAGGGGGATGAGGGGGACAAACAAAGAAATTCCTATTATCAATTAGCCATTAGCCATTACCCATTCCCCATTGCCCCTTATCCCCAGAGGGGGCCCCGAGTTCCCCATGCCCAAACAGCGTAGCATTTTAATAAATTGGTATGACGAAACCTCACCCAGATGCACCAGGGATTGCGGTAAATTGTGCTGTTGTGACTGTCAGCGATACCCGATCCCCAGAGACAGACAAAAGCGGTCAGTTAATTCAGGAATTACTTTTGGCTGCTAATCATGCGATCGCAGCTTACAAAATTATCAAAGACGAACCAACACAAATCCAACAACAAATAGAACAGCTTGGTCAAGCTGCAAACCTAGATGTGGTGATTTTCAATGGTGGTACTGGTATTGCACCCAGAGATACCACCTATGATGCAATTGAAAAATTGCTGGAGAAGACCTTACCGGGATTTGGCGAATTATTTCGGTTCTTAAGTTACCAAGAAATTGGCTCCCGTGCGATCGCCTCTCGCGCCGTTGCTGGTGTTTACCAAAATAAATTAATCTTCTCCCTTCCTGGTTCTAGTAACGCCGTGCGCCTGGGAATGGAAAAGCTAATTGTGCCAGAACTGGTTCATTTAGTCAGCCAGGTGAGGGGATAGGGGACTGGGGACTGGTGACTGGTGGGGACTGGGGATTGGGATGAGGGAGATGAGGAAGCAGGGAAAAATACCATTACCACTGACAAATGACCAATGACAAATGACAAATGACCAATAAAAAACCCCACTAAATGCGGGGTTAGGTGATTTAATTTCAAATATTTTTCTTAAATCAGCTTGAGAATTAAGCGATCGCCATTGAGATTGTAGCTAAGAATGCGGCGATGATATAAAACACGGAGACCACTTGTAATTCTGACCAGCCTGTTAATTCTAAATGATGGTGTAGGGGTGCCATTTTGAAGAGGCGCTTACCTTTGCCATCTGGCCCTTTAGTAGCTTTGTAATAACTTACTTGCGCCATTACAGACAAGGTTTCTACAAAGAAGATACCGCTGAGAATGAACAGCATAACCAAACTGTTAGTTAGCAGCGCTACAGCAGCTAAACCGCCACCCAAAGCTAATGAACCAGTATCTCCCATAAAAACACGAGCTGGGTTGCGATTATGGGCTAGGAAACCTAAACAACCACCACTTAAAGCGGCACAGAAAATCATTAATTCTGGTGCGGTGGGTGCAATTACAGCACCAAGTGCCAAAAATGCGATCGCGGCTGTTCCACCAGCCAAGCCGTCAATACCATCGGTGAGATTTGTGGCGTTACTCTCTGCTACTAAAGCAAAGCCAGCTAGAGGCCAGAAGAGTAATCCTAGAGGAATTGAAACACCTAGCAAGGGTAAAGCAATATTTGTAATCCCTGTTGGTTGATTAAACATCAGCCACAGACAAAACAGTGATGCAAAAGCAATTTGCAGCCCAAGTTTCATCTTTGGGGATATACCCTTATTCGACTTGCGGCGGAGAATTTGCCAATCGTCTAACCAGCCAATTAACCCATAGCTGAGTGTCAATGCGGAAACAGCAAGCACTGGTGTGGCGAAATTCGACAATACACAGGCAATAATTACGCCAACGGGAATAAAGAATATACCCCCCATTGTTGGTGTACCTGCCTTTTTTAGATGTGCTTGAGGGCCATCTTCACGGATTATTTGCCCAGTTTTGAGTGCCTGTAGCAGTGGAATTACCCAGAAGCCTAAAGCCGCCGAGCATAGCGCACCCAATAGTAGTGGCAGGGTCAGAGACATACCCTGCCAAGGCAATCTATTACTTACAAAATCCAAAACCAATGCAGCCCCGCCTAGCCCTAAAGCCAAACAAGAAGCGATACCGATTCCAGAAAAGTTTAACTCTTGGTCAGGAGATAGTTTAGCGTCCACGGATATTTCCCTTCACTCCACACTTACAAAACTGAACATTCGTGGCGATTGATGCCACCCATTAACATTAATCTTCGGCAATACCGATATCGTCGTCATCATCATCAAAGTCAGCGATACCGTCTTCTCCACCAAGAAACTCTGAGATTTCTTCTTCTTCATCCTGAAAATCAGGCTCGTGAACGTCACGCGCGATAATCCGACCGCTGGATTGTAACCAGTCTATAAGAGAAGTCTCTTGTTTTAAAGGAATCACAGCAGCTCGCTGGTTGCGGGGTTCTTCACGTAATGGAGAATTCAACATATCGCACAATAAACAAATACATTCGAGTAACTAGACATTTAGAGTCTATCACTGGATACGAGATAATTTAGTTATTGATTCAACTCAAAGGTTGAATAATCCGCAATCTATCAAAAGAGATTTATTTAATTACCTTATGGTAGATGGCAGGAGTTTAATAGTAATGTAGTTAGGCTCTATACATTTGAGATTTCTATATATTTAATGCTGATTTCATCCTGATGATTTTGAGGTGATTAGCGATGATTGGAAAAACGGCTCTCTTCGATGCGATCGCTGGTACTAATCGCGGTTTACTGGCTAGTGAAAAGCAGAAACAAGCTATTTTAGCTGCGATCGCCACTTTGGAAGACCTTAATCCCACACCACTTCCTGTAGAAGCTGGTAGCTTACTTGATGGTAATTGGCGATTAATATATACCACAAGTAAGGGACTATTAAATCTGGATCGATTACCTTTCTTTAAACTCGGACAAATTTATCAGTATATCCGCGTAGAAAATACTAGCGTTTACAATATAGCCGAGATTTATGGCCTACCTTACCTTGAAGGATTGGTCAGCGTTGCCGCCAAATTTGAGCCACTCTCAGGTCGTCGCGTCCAAGTTAAATTTAATCGAAGTATCATTGGTTGGCAACGTCTATTAAGTTACAATTCCCCAGAAAATTTTATTCAAGAAATTGAAGCTGGTAGTAAATTTACGGCAATTGATACTGCGATTAACAGTGATAGACAACAAGGATGGTTGGATATCACTTATTTAGATAACGATCTCCGAATCGGTAGAGGTAATGAGGGGAGTTTATTTGTACTAAGCAAAGTGTGAGCGTTTCCTAAAGTTTTATGTGCGAACGAGACGAACTTAAGCGATAACGGGGCCTTTGTCAAGTAATATTTCACAGGTATTTATAAAAGGGACTGGGGACTGGGGACTGGGGTGATGAGGGAGATGAGGGAGATGAGGGAGATGAGGGAGATGAGGGAGATGAGGAAGATGAGGGAGAAAAGGGGATAGGGAGATATTCCTATTACCAATTACCAATTACCGATGCCCAATGCCCAATGCCCAATGCCCAATGCCCAATGCCCAATGCCCAATGCCCAATGCCCAATGCCCAATGCCCAATAGGAAAAATAACTTAACAATGCTTCTTGCTACGTCCTTCAGGTTGTAGAGTGAAATCAATTAGCCTTTATACATTGGCGATTGATAACTAAAAGGGAAAAAACTCATGGTTCAACGTGGTTCTAAAGTACGTATTCTCAGACCAGAGTCCTACTGGTTTCAAGATGTAGGTACCGTAGCGTCTATTGACCAAAGCGGTATCAAGTATTCTGTGATTGTCCGTTTTGACAAGGTCAATTATTCAGGGATCAACACCAATAATTTTGCTGAAGACGAATTATTGGAAGTTGCACCTCCAGCAGCAAAAGCTAAAAAGTAAGCACTGAAGCTACAAGGGGATTCTTTAATGGGATGATAGAGAGGAGTTCTAGGGTCACAAGCCAACCCTGAGAACTTTGGAGGTAATTTATTACTTCCTCACTCTCTACTCCCTATCCTCAACAAGCAAATAGCTTGCTTAACTCTGTTTGAATGCCTGAACTGCCTGAAGTTGAAACAGTCCGCAGGGGTCTCAATCAGTTGACCCTGAATCAAGAAATTACGGGTGGTGATGTGTTGCTAGATCGCACCATTGCCTACCCGTTTTCTGTTGGTGAATTTATTGATGGCATTAAAGGGAGTGCTATTACCAGTTGGTATCGTCGTGGTAAATACCTCCTCGCCCAACTGACTCCCGATTTCCAAGCCAAAACACAAGGAGAACACCCAAATTCTCCCTTATCCACCTCATCTCCCTCATCTCCCCCCTCCCCCGCTTGGCTAGGGGCGCATCTGCGAATGACTGGTCAATTACTATGGCTACATCGCGATGAACCATTACATAAGCACACGCGAGTCAGATTATTTTTCGGGGATCAACAGGAATTGCGCTTTGTAGATCAGCGTACTTTTGGTCAAATGTGGTGGGTTCCGCCAAATGTAGCGGTGGAAAGTATCATCACTGGTTTAGCAAAATTAGCAGTAGATCCATTTTCACCAGAATTTACGGTGGAATATTTGGCGCAAAAACTCAAAAATCGCCGCCGTCCTATCAAAACTGCTTTATTAGATCAGTCAGTTGTAGCGGGCTTAGGTAACATCTATGCTGATGAAGCGCTTTTTAAGAGTGGGATTTTACCAGAAACTTTTTGTACCGATTTGCAACCAAAGCAAATAGATCTGTTGCGGACTGCGATTATTCAAGTATTAGAAGCCAGTATCGCGGCTGGTGGTACCACTTTTAGTAATTTCCTCAATGTCAAAGGTGTTAACGGTAATTATGGCGGTGTGGCCTTAGTATACAACCGCACCGGAGAACCTTGTCGAGTTTGTGGTAATGTGATACAGCGAATTAAGTTAGCAGGGCGATCTAGTCATTTTTGCCCCGAATGTCAGCATTAGTTTAGCTAACTCTCAGCATAGAAATATATAAATAGTAGGCTTGGATTTTTGAGTATTACTGCAAGCTAAGATCCTGTATAAAACAATTAACAAAACATCGAGGGAATCTCATGGCAGTTAAAAAAGGAGATATGGTTCGCGCTATCCGCGAAAAATTAGAAAATAGTTTAGAAGCACAAGCCAGTGATTCTCGCTTTCCTGCTTACTTGTTTGATAGCAAAGGCGAAATTGTAGATGTTAAAGGTGATTACGCCTTAGTGAAGTTTGGACTAGTTCCAACACCAAATATTTGGTTACGTTTGGATCAGTTGGAAGAATTTAAATAAGGGCATTGGGCACAGGGCATTGGGCATTGGGAAGAATTTACCAATGCTCAATACCCTAAGCGATGGGGAGAACAACCTTGTCTACTTCAATGAATTTTTTTGCCACCTTCAATAAAACCTAAACTTCAGGGGTACGTTAAGTTTGTAGTAAAGGCTTTAGTCTTGGTTTTAAGCACTTAGATGCTTACTACTATTGATTGCTTATACAAAATTGCACTACCCACCCCGGCTTATGTTTTATTCATCCGATCCGTCTATTGTTTGTAGTTTTCCTCGCGTCAGCATTATTGGCGCAGGTAGAGTTGGTAGTACCCTAGCCCAACGGATTGCTGAGAAAAATCTTGCAGATGTAGTTTTATTAGATATCGTCCCTGGAATGCCTCAAGGATTGGCATTGGATTTGATGGAGTCTAGGGGCATTGAATTACATAATCGTCGGATTATTGGCACTAACGATTATATTGATACCGCAGGTTCAGAAATTGTGGTGATTACAGCCGGACTTCCCCGCAAACCAGGGATGACTAGGGATGACTTACTGATCATCAATGCCAAGATTGTAGTAGAAGCTGCCAAGAATGCGATCGCTCACTCTCCTAATGCTATTTTTATTGTCGTTACCAATCCTTTGGATGTGATGACTTATTTAGTTGGGCAAGCTACAGGTTTAACCCGCCCCAACCAGCAGGGATTTATCGCTAAACATCGTGTGATGGGCATGGCTGGCGTTTTAGACTCAGCCCGCTTTGAAACCTTCATTGCCCTAGAATTAGGAGTTTTACCAGCCGATGTCAAAGCAATGGTATTAGGTAGCCACGGTGATTTAATGGTTCCCTTACCCCGTTATGCCAATGTTAACGGCGTTCCCATTACAGAATTATTAGATACAGCCACCATAGAACGCTTAGTACAAAGAACCCGTAATGGCGGTGCAGAAATAGTGGAATTGATGCAAACAGGAGGCGCTTTTTTTGCTCCCGCTTCTGCTGTTAGCGTGATGGTGGAATCAATTTTGCTGAATCAATCGCGGTTGTTGCCCATAGCCGCATATCTTCAAGGTGAATATGGTTTAAACGACATTGTCATCGGCGTTCCCTGTCGCTTAGGTTGCGGCGGAATTGAAAGTGTATTGGAATTAAATCTCACCGATGAAGAGAAAGCTGCTTTACGTGTTTCTGCTCAATCTGTACGTTTAAATATTGACCGCGCACAGGAAATATTAGCTGCTGCAAAAATCTAATTTAATTCGTAATTTGTAATTCGTAATTAATAAGACTTACGCAACGCTGATAATGTCATTGCGACTGAAACGCAGTGTAGGGAATCAATCCCAGCGTCAGGGGAGATTACTTCGCTATGCTCGTAATGACGGAGTTCTACCAATTTGAAAAAAGAATGCGACAGATTGTAGGGGCACGGGCAATGCCACCTGTGTCAACTTAACGTAAAACCAGCTTGGTTGCAAGGTTTCGCCCTCACCCCCAGCCCCTCTCCCACAGGGTGAGGGGAGCAAGAGATTTAGTTCCCCTTCTCCTGCGGGAGAAGGGGTTAGGGGATGAGGGCGCGAGGTATTTGTACAACGCCCGCCCTATATCGCTTTTAGCTTAAGTTGACACCAATGGGGCAATGCCCTGCCCTCTATGAATATATTGATGTGTCGCAAACATTATTTGATTTGGTATTACGTTATTTTTGCGTAGTCCTGATTAAGAAATCATTTGTATAGTAAATGGCAGTAACATTTAATGCTACTGCCGTGGTTGCTATTCCATCAAGTTATTCTTTTGTTCCAATACCGACACATCAAAAGCAACATCGCAACCTTAGTTGGCTTTAGCGGCGGTATTCTTCATCCGCAGGATCGCCATAGGGGTCTTCGCTAGCTGGACGGACATCGCCGAAAAAGTTCTGGTCTGCGGGGTCGCCATAGGGGTCTTGGCTAGCTGGGATGGCGTTCCCGTAAACATCAGCGGGGTCGCCGTAGGGGTCTTGACTGGCGGGGATGGCGTTGCCGTAAACATCAGAGGGGTCGCCGTAGGGGTCTTGGCTAGCGGGGATAGCGTTACCGTAAACATCCTGGTCAGCAGGATCGCCGTAGGGATCTTCGCTAGCTGGGCGGACATCGCGATCGCGGTAATCTTCTTCAGCTTGATTATTGTTATTCCCTAAGAACAAATCCCTCGCTTTGCGGAAAAAATCATCTACCATGATCTATCTCCTGATTAATTTCGTGGTTTCCACGTGCGCGACAGGCGTTATCCTTCGGGAAATCGCTGTTAATTGCACACACGTTTCATTTATCTAAAATGCTGGAGCTTCAGTTGCACTGATCCCAGTTAAATCTCTACCTGTAGAGCGCCCGTTATAGCCTTGATAGTCGCGGTATCTCTGCGCTTCAGATTCAGGGACTCGGATTCCTTCGGAGGGTGGAGTTACCCAGTGGGCGCGATGTTCAGCATCGCGGTAGTAAACACGCCCATTCTTGGAAAGATAATATTTACCCTGCGCTCCTTCTTGTGAAGCATTTTTATGCTGGTTGTAGAGGTAGTAAAGCGCTGCTGCTCCTGCCAAAATTGCGACTTTCTGTCCTGTACCTAGCCCTTTCTTAGCTTGGGTTTGGTTTGAGATGTTGCGATCGCTCACTGTTCTACCAGCCGTATCATCAACTGGTGGGGGAACTGAAGCGTTGCGAGAACCGCCACAGCTAGTCAGCACGGGTACTATTAGTAATGCTGACAGACAAACCGCCAGCAGACGCGAAACCCATTTACGCTCTTTGTAAGTTGTGTTCATCGTTTTTTATGACCTGCATTTGCTCAAGCCGTGCTGTTGCAAAATACAGAATTAGAATTCCAAGTATTTTTTCGATTTCAGAAAAAATATTGGTAGCTCTTTCACAACAGCACAAGTAAAGCGTTTCACTGTTATAGTGATGCAGATTTGCAAGTATTCCATCCCGCCTTTGAAATAAACTGCCTTCATCCTTAAGTAATATGTTGGCAATTAACTAAGTAGCTCTGAGTTGGGAGAAGCGATCGCTATCGCTATTCGTAGGTACTTTTTTTGATGGTATTCAGAAAAACCTCTCTAACGAAAATCCACTTACAGAGTCTATCATCCTTTTCAAACATTGCGGTGCTTACAATATAGTCTCTAAAATAAATGAGCGAACACACAGATAATTGGCCTAATTATGAGCGATTTCCCTATAACTACATTGACTCTCAGGTAGAAGTAGTTATAGATGCAGATTTAAATTACTCAAAAAATCCTTTAATTATTACTGGCTACGCTTCTCTAGACAAAATTATAGACTTTCTCGACAAAAATTATGATAGATTCAGCAAAAATGCAGAGTCTTTTAACAGTATCCGTATTTTATTGGGTAATGAACCTTATCCTACAAACAAACAAGAGTTTAGCTCATCTAAGCAGTTCTCTGAAGAGATTGTGGAGTATTGGCTAGAACAGGGCATATCTATTCTTAAGTGTTATAAGGTTATTGCTGCTATCGAATTACTTAGAAGTGGTAAAGTTTATGCCAGGATTGCTAATAAAAAGCTCATTCACGCCAAGATTTACAAAGGTGATAATGCAATTACTATTGGTTCTAGCAATTTTAGTAATTTAGGTCTGAAATTTCAAATAGAAGGTAATGTAAGATTTAGAAAACAAAAAGAACCTGAAAGATTTGATGAAGCTTGCTTATTAGCAGAGAGAATTTGGGAACTAGGAAGGGACTACAAAGATGAACTGATTAAGCTACTTGAACAGCTACTTCACAAAGTTGACTGGAGGGAAGCACTAGCGAGAGCCTGTGTAGAATTGTTAGAAGGAGAATGGGCAAAAAAATATCAAACTACTAGCTATTTTAATGATGAGCTTCAACTGTGGCCATCTCAGGAAAAGGGAATTGCTCAGGCAATCTGGGTGATTGAAAATGTTGGCAGCGTACTCATAGCTGATGCCACAGGTTCGGGTAAGACTCATATGGGTTCTTACCTAATTAAATGTCTGATGAACCAAATTTGGAAGACTGGGCGAAAGCGCCGGGGCATACCAGTGTTGATTTGTCCTCCTGCTGTCAAAAATGCTTGGGAAAGTGAGTTTACTACTTGCAATCATAGTCTCAAAACAGTTTCTCATGGAAAACTAAGTAATCCAAATTCTGACGAAGATATTTCTAGCGAAGATATCGATATTCGTGCTATTCATCGTGCCCAAGTGTTAGCTGTTGATGAAGCACATAATTTTCTCAATAGAGGATCTAATAGAACTAAGGCAATATTTAGAAACATTGCCGACTATGTATTGCTATTTACCGCTACGCCTATCAACAAAAGCTCACGGGATTTGCTGGGAATCATTGAATTGCTGGGGGCTGACAACTTTGATGATGGATTATTGGAATACCTTAAACCTATATGGAATAATCGTGGCAAGTTAAATGAAAAGATGTCACCAAACCTTCGGGAGACACTAAGAGATGCGATTCAGCAATTTACTGTTAGACGCACCAAGACAATACTTAATCGCATGATCGATGAAGAACCAGAACGCTATAAAGATCGTTTTGGCAAACAGTGCCGCTACCCTGAACATCTATCTAAAAGTTTCACTTGTGGTGAAACTGACAGCGATCGCGCTATAGCTCAACAGATTCGGGATGAGACTCAAAAATTACTGGGTTTGATGTATCTCACAAAAATCCCACAACTGCCAGAATATCTTCGCAACCAAGGTAGGACTGAAGAAAATTTTATAGAGTGGCAATTGAAGAGAGCCAAGTTACAGGCCGCTTATATGATTATGGTTTGTTTGCGTTCTTCAAGGGCTGCACTGCTTGAACACATCTATGGAACTGAGTACGCTAAAAAACTATTTAAGCTTTTAGGCCAGGTCAAAAAAGAAGACACGGGTAACTCTATCAAAAAGTTGCAGGACATAGCTGGAAAACTACCAAAAAACAACTTGGAAATCGAGCTACCAGATTGGCTAGGCGATTCCAGCAAACATAAACAAGCTTGTAATGAGGAAATAAATATTTACAAAAATATTGCTAATTTATGCGAAAACCAGATGTCTGATTCGCGGCAAGAAACAAAGGCTCGCCAAATTATCAGATTACTAGATAATCATAAACTGGTGATAGCCTTTGATAGCAGTTTAATCAGTCTTCATGATATCAAGCATCACCTTGAAAAATATCAACGCGGCAAGGTCATTATCGCCACTGGAAACGATAACAAAGAGCGTGAACGCATCAATCAGATGTTTCAACTTGGATCGCAGGAATCAGGGATAATTGCTCTGTGTTCAGATGCAATGTCCGAAGGCGTTAATTTACAGCAAGCTTCAGCAGTTATCCAACTAACTATGCCTAGTGTAATGCGCTTGGCAGAGCAAAGAATAGGTCGGATCGATCGCATGGACAGTCCACATTCCACCATTGAGGTGTTATGGCCTAAAGATAGCAATGAGTTCGCCCTAAGGTCTTCTGAGAGCAAGTTTTTAGCTCGTCATAACTTGGTTTCTAATTTGTTGAGATCAAACCTACCATTGCCTGAAGACTTTTCTCCAGAAGAAGATACAAACTCATCAGATGATGTTGTGACATCGGAAGCTGATCTAGCTAATCTGAAAAATAAAATGCAAGATAGCGAAAGTCCGGAATGGAAAGATGTTTTTGACCCAGTGCGATCACTAATAGAGGGCGCTCGACCACTTGTTTCCAGAGAAAAATACAACGAAATTCGCACCAGTCAAGCAAGAACAAATTCATGTTTCAGTTTTGTTCAAGCAGAAACACATGAGGCTTGGGCTTTCTTTGCTATTGCTGGAACTGAATGGGGCGCACCACGTTGGGTTTATCTTGATGATGAAAACAACAACCCGATAACTGATTTGGATAAAATTAGTAAAAAGCTCCGAGAAAAAAATCTGTTTTCTCGCGATGAATATTCTGATAGAGAAACAGCTATTATACACCTAGAAAAATTCTTAAAAGCAGTTATCCGACATGAAAAAATGTTGCTGCCTCAAAAAAAGCAAAGAGCAATTGATGAAATGGAATTCATAATTGAAAAATACAAAATTAAAGCTGTTAAGGAAAAAAATAATGACCGAGAAATATTATGTAACAAAATTATTGACCTATTCAAAGAAGTAGAATTAGGGCAACAGCGTGTAGATTTAAGCCTTTTGGCTGAGTGGTGGATTGATCTAATTCGTCCTCACTGGTTTGAGCGTTTGAAGGAACACAGACGATCTAAACCTCTACGTCTCCAAGACATCCGCAATGATCTAATCCAAAATCCGATTTCTACAAAAGATCTCAACGAAGTATTTAAACTTCCCAAAGTTAAACCACTTGATGAGCGCATTGTAGCAGCAATAATTGGTATGTGGTGAAACTACACTTTTAACAGGTTATTTAGGACCAGTGAAAGGAGAAGATTGGAAACGCGATCGCTTTTACTACCTACGCGACTTACCCCTGTAGTTCTGTTTCCTTCGCGCTCTTTACGCCTACCCAGGGGGTGCTGCTTTGCAGTACGCGGTTTGTTTCAATACTGTGTAGAAGTAGCCCGTCGTTAGACATCGCTTTTATCCCAGCGTCAATATCCCAAGCTGATAATTAACTACTAACGGTAAAATCTTTAGCCACTCAGAACCTAGCAAAACTTCTATAATTTCGTCTCCTGCATAAACAGAAATGTCATACTCTTGCCCATCTAAGAGTACCTTACCTGAGTAAATATCAAATCTTGAGTATCCCTTAGCAGTTCGCAAACGTTCCTCACCACTGTAAACCCAATCTAGATCATTTACGTCTTGTTTATTAATAGCTAAAAAGCCTGTAAAGCCAGTATCTAACATAGCATCTACAGGCAAATTTAGCCTATCATTAGTAATCAAATCAAGTTCAAAAAATAACTGCCCCTCACTACCAAAGATTCCCTGAATCATATTCTGCCAGTAGTTCCCGTCTCATTCAGACAAAATACAAAATGTCTTTTATCTGGATACTTTTCTAATACTTTTTTGTGAGCTTGTATTCTATCTGCATCAATTAAGTAATCACCACTATCGGGTTCCACACCAACATACCAGCCATAGTGTTCTTTAATCAAATCAGGACGTACACGCTCAAAAATTACCCAACAACGTTGATCAAATGCTTCATCTTCAGCTTTGCGTATAGCAAGTTCTTCTGGCGATAAAGTCCGTTCTGGAAAAACTCGCCCTCTACGTGCTGGTTGTTTTGGCGTTAATTGAGTCATAATACCAACTATTACTAATGCCTAATTTTAATTTTAGAGTAATAAAAACCTGATTGTTTCTCAATAATACATAATCTGTAAACATAAAAATACCTCCATAATATGGAGGTATTTCTTTATTGAGGGTAACTCCCTTCAAGCTATTACCGCATGTGCAAATCAAGAAATCATGTCAATTACCTAAAAGCCTTGATATACAATTTTTTGACTTTTGGAGTACAGACGCGATTAATCGCGTCTCTGTGACTTTTGACTTCCGCACAACGGTGCTAATTGTTCCCTGCTAAGTTCAATAATTTCGCAGTCACTCCTAAGCTGTCTTCAAAAAGTGACTCATGTCCCCAACGTTGTACCTGCTGACTCAGCAATGCTTCTGCTTTTTGTTCCGACAGTGAACTGACTTGCTGGAACAAACCACCAGACTGCGCCCCACCGTGGGTTTCCATCCGCATACAACCGCCAGTTTCAGAACAAATCACTGTACCACAGTCAGCTTTGGGATTAGTAGAACTCAAGCGCAAGGCAATTAAATCACCTGCGATTTCACCCACATCAGCAACGGGAACCCCTGCTAATTCAGCTTCTACTTGCTTTTGGTCGTTGGTGACAAAGCGAATTTTACCTATCTCATAGTCTCCGCTTTCTTTTTCATAAGAAATCGGCATCCATTGCAATCGACTAGCTAGCCAACCTAAAAACAGCATTGCTTGTGTGGGGTTGCCTTTTTCATAGTCAATGTTAACTCGGTCAATTTCTTTCAACGCCGCGCAACGATTGGGTGAATCGTAAGCTTGCGCTGTTAATTCTTGCCAGGCTGACAAACGCCGCCAGTTTAAATCTGCTAAAGGTACGCCTGTTTCTACCAATTCTTGCAGACTCAGCAAATCACTTTCTGGTTCGTTGAAATTACAAGAATCAACGATGACATTATTGCAGATTGCCGCCAGCTTCTTGAATAAAGAATTGTTGGGATCTGGTGTTGCTTTCCACCACAAAAACTTAGGCAAACCACCAATCAACAAAGCTGGAATCATCCCGCCTATCCGTTCTAAGGCGCTAGCAGTTCCAGATAAAGTGATGTATTCACAACAAATGAGTGTACTAGAGGATTGCTTTTGAATTGGGCAATAAGCAGAAACTTGGGCTTTTACCCCTTCATCCTCTCCCGCAATGGGGCATAAGGCAATAATCCGGCACGGGTTCCGAATGGCAATTTCATCAGCAATTCTGGGGCTAGCTGAGTCTGCATAAGAAACAGCGCCATCTCCAGCAGATCCCCGCTGACCTTTGGCGAATTGTTCGCGCAACACAGCTAGGGTTTCAGGGTTAGCATTTCCGGTTTCAGGCAGTTCAAATTTGCGCTGTACTTCCCGTATTGCTGCTTGGGTTTGAGGCCCTAAAATACCGTCAATCGGCCCGTTGTAAAAGCCTAAAGTCGCCAAAAGATACTGGGTTTCTTCTGGTTCATAGACAACTAAAGTAAAAGTCGTGGCGCGAGTCGCCGCAGGTAGCGCACCATCATCACCAGCGATCCCATAACTTTGCCAAATTTGATTTAATTCCGCTTCAATTTCTGTGAGCGAAATATCCTTTGGTGCTTGCAGTGAAAAAATCGTAGGAGCTTGAGAAGTCATAGTCAATTTTGGATTTTGGATTTGGGATTTTGGATTTGTGATTTAAGATTTTGGATTAAGAATTTAGTAATTAGTAATAGACATTTGACCTGAGCCATAAATTATTACCTATTCCCTTGTTCCCAATCTAAAATCTAAAATCTAAAATCTAAAATTTTAGAGTCTGCGCCAGCGACGACCATCTTGATTAATCAAGAATTCCGCTTCTGCTGGTTCCCAAGTACCTGCTTCGTACCGAGGAATGGTATTTGGATCTGCGGGTGCATCCCAAACAGAAAGGGCTGGTGTCACTACCTGCCAAGCTGCTTCTACTTCATCTGCTCTGGTGAACAATGTTTGGTCGCCCATCATACAATCAAGGAAAAGGCGATCGTAAGCATCAGAAGTTGCTTGAATACCAAAGGAACCATAGCTAAAGTCCATGTCAACGGAACGGGTGCGGAATTCAGCCCCAGGCATTTTGACATCAAAACGCAGGGAAATTCCTTCGTTCGGTTGAATCCGCATAGCTAAAACATTGGCATTTCTTTGTTGTGCGGCAGATTGGAACATCCGAGAAGGAACATCCCGGAAGTGAATCGCAATCTCACTGACTTTTTTCGGCATCCGTTTGCCAGTACGCAGGTAGAAGGGTACGCCTTGCCAGCGCCAGTTATCGACTAAAAACTTCATTGCCACATAGGTGGGTGTTGTGGAGTTGGGGTCTACCCCTGGTTCTTCTCTATACCCAGGTACAGGTTGACCTTTCATCCACCCCGCACTGTATTGGCCTCTAACTGCGGCACGAGATAAGTTATTTACTTCTGCTAAACGTGTAGCTTGTAGCACCTTAACTTTTTCTGTACGGATACTATCAGCATCCATTGCGTTTGGTGCTTCCATCGCAGTTAAGCAATACAGTTGCATCAAGTGGTTTTGCAACATATCCCGCAACGCCCCAGCTTTTTCATAGTAGCCAGCGCGGTCTTCAACTCCTACGGTTTCTGCCACGGTAATTTGCACGTGGTCAACAAACTGACGGTTCCACAAAGGTTCAAAAATCGCATTGGCAAAGCGAAATACCAATAAATTTTGAACAGTTTCTTTCCCTAAATAGTGGTCAATCCGATAAACTTGGTTTTCTTTGCAGTATTTCTGCACCACTTTATTGAGGCTTTTAGCAGAAGCTAAGTCTCTACCAAAGGGTTTTTCAATGACTAGACGGTGTTTGTAGGGATCGTCTAGCATTCCTGCTCCCCCTAGTTGCTTAATCGCTTCCGGAAAGAAGTTAGGAGCGACAGAAAGGTAGAACATCCGGTTTCCCCGTGTCCCCCGTTTCTCATCTAATTCGCTCAATAAATTTTTGAGTTTTTGGTAGCTTTCGGGGTTATCTATATCTCCAGGGCAATAGAACAGACCTTGAGAGAAATCTTGCCAGAGTTCTCCTAGTTCGACATCACTATGAGCCTCTTGCATCCCCTTCTGCATTTGTTCGCGGAAGTAGTCATGGCTCCACTCACGGCGCGCCACACCCACAATGGTGGTTTCTGGGGGAATGCGCCGTTCCCGCCGCAATTTAAAAAGTGCAGGTACGAGTTTGCGCCAGGTAAGGTCACCGGAAGCGCCAAAAATAACTATAATCTGGGGTTCGGGCATCCCTTGCTGTTGCAGACCAACGCGCAGGGGATTTTCTAAGAGACTGACCATAGGAATTTGCAATTTGAGGTTTGAGATTTGGGATGTAGGAAGGGGAAAAGGGGAAGGGTGAAGGGGAAAAGGGGGATTGGTTAATCTTCCTTAGTCCCCACTCCCTAGCCCCTAGTCCCTAGTCCCTATACTGGTGACAATAGCTTGACTTTGTCTTCTAAAGAGTTCATTAAGGACTGGAAAGGCTGAACAAATTTGTCAATTCCTTCAACCAAAAGTTCGTCCATCACAGTATCGATATTGATATTGATGTCCGGATCTTTGAGGTTGGCTATCAGGTTGTAAGCTTCTTCTATACCTGTTTCAATGCGATTAGCAACATCGCAATGATCTGCACAAGCAGCAATTGTGGCAGGTGGTACGGTATTAACAGTGTCAGGCCCAATCAACTCATCGACATACATCACATCGCTGTAGTGAGGGTCTTTAGTGCTGGTGCTGGCCCAAAGTAAGCGCTGTACTTTAGCTCCTTTTGCGGCTAAGGCTTGCCAGCGATCGCTCTCAATAATCTTTTTGTATTCTTGATAAGCAATCTTAGCATTTGCGATCGCCACTTTCCCTTTCACAGCTTTCAGTTTTGCCTCGATGGCAATATCATCAACGCCTTTTTTCAACTTAGCATCAATCTTAGCGTCAATGTTGCTGTCAATGCGGCTGAGGAAGAAACTAGCGACGGAAGCTATGCGACTAATGTCTTCACCTGCTGCAGCCCGTTTTTCTAAGCCGCGAATATAAGCCCAAGCTGTCTTGATATAGCTATCTACTGAGAATAGCAATGTGATGTTGACATTCATCCCTTCAGATATCACCTGTTCCACTGCTGGTAAACCAGCTTCTGTCCCAGGGATTTTAATCATCAAATTTTCCCGCCCAATTTCTTGGAAATAGCGACGGGCTTCTTTAATGGTGGCTTCAGTATCATGGGCAATGGTTGGTGGTACTTCTATACTCACATAACCATCTAGCCCATTTGATGCTTCATATACAGGGCGCAAAATATCACAAGCATTGCGGATATCTGCAAAAGCTAGAGATTCATAAATTTTGTATGTTGGTAAGCCAGCACGAACTCCTGCTTCTATATCGGCATCATAAATCACATTACCGGCGTTGACGCCTTGCGTCTTGTCGCCAGACATCGCTTTTTCAAAAATCGCAGGGTTGGAGGTAATTCCACATATCCCTTGATTCTCTACTAAGTTCTTGAGTTCGCCGGATTGGATAATGTCACGGCTCAAGTTATCCATCCAGATACTTTGACCGTAATTTTTAATTTCCAATAAATGATTGGTTGCCATAGCTCTAGTTTGTTTCACTCCTGTAAAGATGTTTTTAAGTGAATTTGGCAAAACCCATCAAAGTTTGATGGTGACTTTTGAATTCTGGCGTTGCCAATCACTTATTGCATCGGCCACGTGAGATAATGTTTAATTCACTTGCCAAAAGTGCTATTCTGCATTCCCAATCGCCATAGTTAACTTTTATTTACTTTAGGCTGATATTCGCAGTGTCTTTGTATAAGCTTCTAACTCCTCATGCATAAAGTTAAAATCTCGAAAAAGCTGATAATGTCAGCTTTTTAACGTTTGAACTGAGAATTTTGCTCTTTAGTACTAGTGCAACACGGCGTAAATAACCAACCATCCAAAATTAACGAAACACTAATGCTGTATTCATTTTGAATTTTGAATTTTGAATTTTGAATTCCGCCTTGCGGTACTAGTGACCGTTTTGAATAAAAGACTCCACTTTAGCTACATCCTCTCTACTACCAATAATTAGAGGTGTGCGCTGATGCAGTTTTTTCGGTACTACATCCAAGATATCTACCAATCCTGTCGTCGCCCGGCCACCTGCTTGTTCAATCACATAAGCTAGGGGAGCAGTTTCATACAGCAAGCGCAACTTACCTTCTGGTTTTTGAATTGTCCCTGGATAGAGGAACACTCCACCTTGAATCAACACTCGATGAATATCGCTGACCATTGCCCCACTGTAGCGAGCCGTGTAGCCTTCTGTACGATGGACATAGCGGATATATTCCCGATAGGATTCTTCCCACTGCCAAAAATTCCCTTCATTCACGCTATACACCGCGCCGTGATTCGGAATGCGGATATTTTCTTCTGTGAGAATAAACTCACCTAAGCTGGGATCGAGGGTAAATGAGTGAACGCCCTTACCTATAGTATAGACAAGCATAGTGCTGGGGCCATAAAGGATGTATCCCGCCGCAATTTGGTTACGTCCATTGCTGAGTAGGTCTAATGCTTTGCCATCAGTATCATCGCCTTCCTGCCGCCTAATAGAAAAAATTGAACCTAAACTGAGATTAATATCAGTATTAGACGAGCCATCAATTGGGTCATAGAGTAAGGTATAGCGACCAATAGGGCAGTTTTCTGGGATATAGTAGGGCTTATCCATTTCCTCAGATGCTAGGCGACAAACTAAGCCGCTTTGCTTGAAAACTGCAATAAATACATCATTGGCATAGACATCCATCTTTTTGACGGATTCTCCCTGGACATTGACATCTCCAGTAAATCCCAAAACACCTTCCATCAATCCAGCATGGCTCATGTGACGAGCAATTAGTTTGCCTGCTAGAGCGATGCGATTCATCAGCGCACTCAAATCTTGCGCCTCTGCTGCAAAACTTTGACATTGCTGTAAAACGTGACGGGATAACGTTGTACAATCACGATCTAAAGCCCTATCTCCACCGAATTTTTTAGACAAATCTAAAGATTCAGGCGCTTGAGCCATTTTGTTGTTCTCCCTAGGATTTTGTGTTCGTTCGGCTGATGCCGTTGATGGCAACTTATCTAGTCTCTGCCTCTATCTTAGAAAGGTAATTTGATAACCCATATCTGTTTTTAGATAAACTAAAGAAATGAAGATTTATTGGCTGTTACGCCTTAGGGAATAGATTTAAGTATATTTGCTTAAATTTTTAGGCAATTTTATCTTGTAGCTACATATCTGTTCCAAATTTCAGTAGCTTACACAGCCTAGTAGTACACCAAGGCAACTTGGCGGGGGAAAGGTTAAAGGGGAAAGGTTTTTGTCCCTTACCCTTTTCCCTTTAACCTTTTCCCAACCTCCACCTAACATTTTTGGGTTGGCAGACTAATATTATTGTGCTAACTCTGGCTGGATGAAATTGTTTATTAATTTTGCAAAAATGCGAAAAACCGACCAGAGATCGGAATCTGTTTAGCGATCGCAACTAGTCGGGTCTAATTTTTAGATAGTTCTATGATGGAAAACTGCTTCTAGTAGATTTTACCTACTCAGGTATTGCGTAACTAGAAACCTATTTGCTATTATCGTATTCCATAGATTTTATATCTCTTGTTGTTTAGCCCAGCTACCTCGTCGATTATCTTCCCGTGGTTTAGCTTTATTGACCCTGAGTTGACGGCCCATCCATTCTGCACCATCTAATTCAGTAATAGCAGCATCCTCCTGGGCATCTTCAGTCATATCAACAAATGCAAAGCCCCGAAGTCTACCAGTTTCGCGGTCTGTAGGTAGAACTACCCTTTTGACCTCGCCATAATCTGTAAAAACTGCTCTTAAATCCGCCTCGGTAGCGCGGTAGGAGAGATTTCCAACGTAAATAGTCATGTGGGATCACGTAAGTTTCAACAAGGAGCGATGAGTTCAGCTAAAAAACAGATATATATAACTTGCAACTCTGGCACAGTTTCCTCTGATTCACAGATGGCGAATGTTGTAGCGCTGCAACCCTAATGGGGGGATTGTCTACAACTAAATGGGCCATGTGGCTGAACTTACTCATACGCTCATATAATAACTGATCGTGATATTTTTCAAAGTATGAGATTTTACAAACCCTCATAACATAAAATTAATAGTTATTATATATTTTTCTAATTTTATCGTATAATAGTTAATTCTTATACTAAGTATATATAAGAATTACTTAATAGTGAAGATTGTAAATTTGTCTAGTACATTGCTACGTAAGTCAACCAGCTAACAGCCTAGACTATAAACTTTTTGACTTTTGAATTGAGCACAGCGTATTAGTAGTACACCACATTAATTTTGACAGATGAATCAAAGTGGTGGACTACTAGTTGCTAATCCTAGCCTTATTTTTCAAGCTGGATTTGCATGATGCGGAAGTTTAATCAATCGTAATCTGTTGAGGCCCACCTGCTTTACCATTATGAGCCTCAGTTCCAGTTGAGGTGTAAGTGGTTGAGCCAGTTTGTTTATCTAGCCAGCTTTTCACGGGATCATCAGCAAGGTTAAGCCGAAACACCCCTGAAAAGAATCCTCCCAAAAATGAGACTGGGTGTTGGGTAAGTTCTTTGAAAATAGGTGACAATTCATCAATGAACATTAAGAGTCTCCTGGTAATAGCCTTATAAAATTATTACTTCTTTATTGATCGTAACGTGGAAATCAAAATTAGATTATTAGTAGCGTAGTATACAAAAGTCTTGAATACGCAGATACCCGACTTAATTTAGTAAGTCGGGTATCTAGATTTTCACTTCATCCTCATTTGCTGGTTATTGTGCCTTATGAGGTTGGTTGCTGTTCAGGGAACATACATTTATCTGAATCACAACCAGATGGGCCTGCTTCCGACAATTCGCCTAAATCATAGCGACTCAGCACTGCACAGAAATCATCTGTAATTCGGCGTGCTTTGACTTCTTGACTCAATTGCTCGTAGGTGGCTTTATCTATTGGTTCAAAAGGTAAGCGGGGGAAGGATTGTAAATCATCAAACCGAGCTAAAAGGGCTGCGGAAATATATCCTTCATCATTTTGAATGGCTTCGTAAATCCGCTGTCCCAAAGGCTCTACTTCATCAGAACGTAGCTCTAAAGTTGCAGATGTATTATGAGTGACATAATGCTTCTGAACTTGCATCACAAAATCTAATTGAGCTAAAACAGAGAACTTAGAAACATCAATTTGGTCGGCTCCTGGTAAATCGGCCCAAGGTACAGCTACCGGGATTTCTACTAACCATTCGCTGACACGAGGATCAAAGGGATCATTGAGCAAATGACCATTTTCATCTTTGTCAGATTGAGAAGGAATCACATTGTAACCGTAGTCAATACAAGCTAAGGCTACGGGGTCATTTTTGCGGAAAGTAATCCGGCGAATAAATCTTTGTGCTTTGGGGGGATGCCAACCGGAGCTAGCACCTGTTAATAGTGCTTTAGTACCGCTAGGCTGGACAGTTGTACAGCGATTGGGACGTTTGAGATGATGGCGATCGCAATAATCCCAAACTGCCCGATGTACAATATCCTTCCAGTAACTCAGGTATTCCGCTTCTTGGCGCTTAAATGCCAATCCTTGTTCCGTAGCAGGTCTTCCTGCTTCCCACCACCGCAACCAATCAACACCAAAAGCATGAACAAAGAAATCAAATAAGCCTGTAAAAGAAACCCCAACAATTGGGTCTAATTCTCGGCTTTTCTGATAGCGAGGTTCGAGGAATTTATGGTTTAAAAGTGAAGCGACAGAAAGCGCCCCAGCAGTGAAAGCTTCCTCTTGTTCTTTGTAATTTTTTGGGTCAAGTTGATTCAGGTGAATTTCGGACAAATTACAGTGAAAGTTACTACCGATAATTTCACCACAAGGATTTAATCCGAACCTCGCTAAACGATGTTCTATTTCTTCAATATCCAAATGCGGATAGTGTTCTTGCAACCAATCTTTTGCTTTTCCTTGTTCGTAAGCCTTTAAGAAATCAACTTTTAATGCCGATGTTGGTAGTAAATCAATGTTAGATCTAGCTACTGCTTCACCAGCCCATTGAATTGCACCTTCACCGCTGTAATATTGTTTACGAACAGCATCAATAGATTCTTCTAATGTCGGCTTGCGATGAAAAACTCGGGTATGATTGGCCATCCGGAGAGCATCACGCTCTGGATCTATTCGCCAGTTACCTTCTGCATCTTGCTGCCATAAGTTATCTTTGGCAGTAGCGCCTAGTTGATCGTCAGACTTAAACTGGCGCATCCCAGCACTGTTATGTGTCAGATAGCCATCGCAGTAAAAACAATGGGCTTCTTCCACTTCAATGTCATAAGTTTGGACGTAATCGTAGCTACCCAAACCTTTAACTGTGACGGGAATATCAAGTGAGATATCAGCCTCAGCGATGTAGCGCTCATAGTTAGCATCAACGCTGCGAGAACCTTGAAATCCCATTTCGCGCATTTCGCTATAGGTGTAAGCTTCCCGCATGATTGCGCCAGGTACAGTAAAACCATACATTTTTAACCCTTGACGCAGTTGACCCTTCAAGGAATGAGGAGCAATCAGGGCGTTATAACGCTCTTTGAGGGCTGGAAGTTTCAGGCTATATTTAACTTGCCATTCTTGCTTTTGTGGATAAGTAATGGCAATTCTACCAGCGATACCTAAACTAGATAAAACTGAGCCGACTTGTCTAATAAATGATCTATAGACTGAAGTAACTAAATGAGGGGGTCGGTTGTTAACTGCACCGTCACTATCCATTAATCCAGCTAGGTATGCAGCCCTAATATCTACTGAACCCTGCAAAATAAAACTAGGAATTACTAGGGGAACATTAGGCTGTTTAATATAACGATGGAAGTACTCAGCCAAGCGCATAGACGAACAGATTGACTTAGCTGTGTTTTCACCTTTGATAACGCCATGAGTAGCTGTCAATCCGAATAATGCTAAAGCAGCGTCAATCTTAGCTTGAATTTTTGCAGTTAGTTCGATATCTAAGCTGTTCATTGCCCATTCAACACGGCCATAGGGCTTACCATATTTATTACGACCGAGCGCAACATAGCCATCACCATGAGTAAACCCGATCAACCAAGCTACTTCGGGCGTTAAATCAGGAATAATCAACGGCTTAACGGTTTTGCTTTGAGCAGGTCTAGATTCTGTAAAATCAGCCGGAAGATGGGTAACTGTTCCAGGAAGCACCTGTATATTGTGTTGAAGGCGATCGCCTTCAGCTAAATTAGCAACTGACTTCCAAGCAATTCCTCCTTGAGCATCTGCCATAACTGCTTGTTTATGGTTTAAAGTTGCTCTGGGATAAGTAGCATTAGTTTCAATTTCGTAGATATCCTGAAATCCTTGGTCGAATTTATCAACAACTCGCCGGAATCCCAGAGGAGTCTGCACTAAGTCACCGACTTGCACATCACGAATGGGAACAAGACCTTTAGAAGTATGAACTAGAGCGTCTTCAGGTAGACAGCGACGAATGTTGCCTGCAACAATAGTGACAGCAGCCTGATCTATTAATAGACAGCACTCAACAGAATTTAATTGTCTTCCTAAAGCTTTATTGAGGATAGATGCACAATTTTGGTAAAGGATCGGCAATTTAACTGGATTAGCCACCCCACCAAAGCCATTTAAGGTTTCTCCAGCTTGGCGAACATCACTAATATCAACAAATACTTGAACTTCTCCACTAAATTTCTCATCTGTAGAAAGTTCTAATAAGGTTTGATAAGATTCCACCCAACCTTCACGGCTATCGCCAACGTAGATTGTAACTTGATTACCCTGTATAGAAATTTCCGTATACTCTCGACGCTGGTCTTTGGGAGTAGCACCAATTTCACCCTGAACTTTGACATTAAGGCGATTGCGGATTGGCGGTAACTGATTAATATATCTTGGTTCGATGATGGCTCCGGTACCACAGCCCATCATGGCTAAATCCATCATCAACCCAAAGGCTTTCCAGTCTTGAAGGTTAGTAGAAGTGCAATTGTAAGCTCCAGAAAAGTTTTTTGGCTTGGCTATCCAATCGGTACCACCAACCCATAACCAGCGTCCACTGGGTAGGGCTTTCATGTTACGCTGCATCTTGTCTAAAATCTCGGCTTCTTCACGGCTGAGTTTCCCCAATTCCACTAAGCCTTGAAGAGTGCGATCGCATACTTCATCCCAAGTTTCTCTCAAACCTGCCGGGCTGCGGCGGCTATAGGTTCTGAAAAATACAGGATTAGCTGCAGGGGCAGTTTCGGGAAACCTTGTACTCTGGCGTTTTCTTTCAAGCTCTCGAACCATAAATCCAGTCTTGTTGCGTGCTGACAGATTAAGACTATAGACTAAGTAGATTTAGGATGAAAGATTGCCAAAAGGGACAACTTGCGCTTACTTCACAACAGTACAAAATGCAACATTCGGCAATAATGTATAATATTGTTTCCGTTTTTCAGCGTCATGTCTCTTGCTCCTTGGCGAAGTGCGATCGCTCATGCTCTCCATCAAAATCGCAGTCTGGCTTATGCCCGTTACGTACAATTAGCAACAGTACGAGCAAATGGTACACCTGCCAATCGAACTATAGTTTTTCGTGGCTTTTTAGCAGATACTAATCAGCTAAAATTTATTACTGATTCTCGCAGTGAGAAAGCTGAACAGATACAGCAACAGTCTTGGGCAGAAGTCTGCTGGTACTTCCCCAATTCCAGAGAGCAATTTAGGATTACTGGTAACTTAACCTCAGTCGAAAGCGATAATTCTCAACCAGAATTAGCATTAGCACGTATTTCTACTTGGAGAGAATTAAGCGATGCAGCGCGGATACAATTTGCTTGGCCTCATCCAGGTAAAGTAAGAAATAAAGATGAACAAGCTACCTTTTCTCCACCCCCACCAGATCCCAGTCAGCCATTACCCAATTTTTGCTTACTCCTACTAGACCCTACACAAGTAGATCATTTAAAGTTACGCGGTGAGCCACAAAATCGCTGGTTGTACCATCGCCATGGGCAGCAAGAATGGTCTAGTGAAGAAATTAATCCCTAATTAAAAGGTAGGGGTACGAGAAGAAATAACTAATGACAAATGACAAATGACCAATAACCAATGACAATTGCTATATACCAGCACCATCTAAGAACTGCTGGATGGCTTTATCTCTGAGGTTACACCAAACAGTTTCTTTGGTGGGTTCCTGTTCCTCAACAGCTAAGTGACCCGCAAAAACAGGTGTTTTATCAGCAGATTGGTTACGCTGAAGAACTTGTATTTGTTCTTCTAATGCTTCAATTCGGTCTACTAAAGCACGAATTACTTCGGCTTCGGAGTCTGGTAAGTTGTTGTGTTCTAGAGGTGCAACCCGAACTCCAGAACGATAGATAATCCGGCCAGGTATACCAACAACGGTGCAATCAGAAGGTACATCACGTAGCACTACTGAACCAGCACCAATGCGAACATTATTACCAACTTGAATATTTCCTAGTACTTTTGCACCTGCGCCAACTACCACGTTTTCGCCTAAAGTTGGATGGCGTTTGCCGCTTTCTTTGCCAGTACCACCAAGGGTGACACCTTGATAAATTAGCGCATAGTCTCCCACGATCGCAGTTTCGCCAATTACTACACCCATACCGTGGTCAATAAACACGCCATGTCCAATGGTTGCACCTGGGTGAATTTCAATTCCCGTCAAAAATCGAGCTAAATGAGATATCAGCCGAGGGATAAAAGGAATACCAATAATATGCAGCCAGTGAGCCAGCCGATAAAATAGCAAAGCTTGCAAACCGGGGTAACAGAATAAAACTTCCAACCAGTTGCGAGCAGCTGGGTCACGTTCAAAGATGATGCTAAAGTCGGCACGCATTGTAGATAGCACGAGATAGTAACCTCGGAAAGCAAAACGAGCTACCTTCCCATATTATCTTTCTCGGTGTAACTCGTAACAAATTGGGTGTTTGGTAATGGGTAATTGGTAATGGGTAATAGAAATTTCTCCCTCATCTCCCTCATCTCCCTCATCTCCCTCATCATCCCCAATCCCCAATCCCTCTACGGCTGCTGCACTGTCAGAGTGTAGTTATGCTTGTCTCCAGAGTTAAAGGTACCTATCCAAATCCGATAAGTTCCGCTTTTGAAGTCGCGATCATCGATGCTGGCATCTTTACTTTTACCAGTATCATCGCCACAGCGAATTGTTGAGTCATCTGGGCCTTGGATGAGCATAGTTGTATCGTACCCACCACTATTAACTAGGAATTTGAGGCGAGCAAAGTCTTTCTCTAAGGTAATGATGTGATCTGGCTGGGGATCTGCAAAACCGATACAGGCTTTTTTCTCGCGATCGCGGTTACTAATGGCAGACAGTGAGTAAGATCCGCCTGTATATCCTTCCACAACTCCTTGCGCTGGATTAAAGCCTGCGGATAGCTTCAGTGTGCCAAAGTTTGCTGTCTGTGCTATTACGGGTTGCGCGACGATAGCAGCACCTAGAGCTAAAAGCCAGCCTAATTGAGATTTAATCCGGAGGCGAAAATCTTTCATAGTAGTCCTCCACCAAGCAATTTTATAAGTAACTATATATACTTATTGTAATCATTTTTTGGGAACATTTCCGGAGTTGTGACACATTGAAATCTGCCACAATTCATGGCTAAAAAAAGCGCCAACAGTGTGTTTTTTTAAATGAAATTTAATGTAATTTTTAATAAAATTTAAAGTTTAATTTTTTGTTATATTTAAATTTTTAATGTAGTGCCAGTTATTGAATTTTTTATTTTAGTAAAGACAAGAGTAGATAAACTTTCTGTGTTGTTTCTAAAAAGTTTATAAAACTGTTAATTATGAGGGGTCAGAACCATCATGACATCAGTAATATTTTTCCATAAGTTGCGGAGATAAATTACAGCAGATGCGATGGAATTGAAAAAAGTAATGAGTAATAAGTAGTGAGTAATAAGTAAATTTCCTACTCATTACTCATTACTCATGATTTACTTCACTCACTTCAAAAGGGCTGTAATAGTAAGCATGACCCAAACTTCTCACCAGATTAGTATGTTGGGGAGCCAGTAAGGAAACCCAACAAGGAAATATAGGTTCAGCTTTTAAAATCCATGTTGGGTTGCGCTGCGCTTAAACAAACCTAAATCTGCTCTATTTGCTGCTTGTGAGAAATGCAAGTTAAGCCAATACTGCTCGGTTAAGGATTTTCAACTCGGAATTTGGTTTGGGGAAAAGGTGAAAGGGTAAGGGTTAAAGGTTTTTTCTTGCCCCTTTTACCCTTCCCCTTTTCCCCTTAACCGACAAGTATTGCAAGTTAAGCAACTTCAGCTAAGAGGGAGTCAAGTTGACCTTTGGTATCTAACTCATAAAGGTCATCACAACCACCAATATGTTGATTGTTAATAAAAATCTGTGGTACTGTGCGCCGACTGTTAGCACGTTCTGCCATTTGACTTCTAGCAGCTTCGTTGCCATCAATTTTGTATTCTTGGAATTGTACACCTTTCCACCACAGCAGCATTTTAGCGCGAATGCAATAAGGACAAGTTTGCCAAGTATAAATTTCGACGTTGGCTTTAACTCGCTCTGGGTGTCGATTTAAAAGCGGATTGAGAAAGTCCAGCATATTTTAAGGGATGGTAAATTTATCGGGATTTTCTCTAGCTTAAAACATGACAATTCGTAATTCGTAATTCGTAATTCGTAATTTAACAGTAGTCTCTTACCGCATTGGCGCAGGAACCCATTGTTGGAAACTTTCTAAATGATTCCAGTAAGCCATATAACCAATAAATGCCCAAATTAGGGCTGCTGCGATGAGAACGGCTGCGCCAATTAAGCGCCAAGTTCGGTTAGTTTTCAAATACAGAGTAGGTGCAGCAAAAACACCGCCTAAGCCTGTAAGGATAAAACCTATTCCTGAAATTAAAGGTTGTTTTGTCAGTCCCAAATTAATAATGCGGAAACCGATAACAACTGCAACTAACCCAGCAAAGAATGCGTAAATTGCGAGTGTGAGTAAATCCCATCCCAAAGCAAGCGCGATCGCAGCACCAATAAATAAAATTCCTAATAAAATTGTGGTTTCACCAAAAGCGATGTTAAAACTACCGCGAACGGGCCAAGTAAAGCTCATGTGTAACCCTGTGGTTAATGCGATCGCTCCTGTTACCCCAAAGCCAGGAATCCAATGTTTCTGATGATCGCTAACTATCCCCCGATAGACATAATCTGCTAGTAGAAATAATCCAGCTACCATATTGATTAACATCAAAGTGATGTAGTCAATAAACATGATTTATCTCCAGAGCGTTTACTAGAAAATACCTTTGAGTTGATGTTTTGTATATTGCTCTACAGATACAGTTTTATCTTTTGACAATATTTAGCAATTGTCTCTAAGTATTGTTAGGTAATATAATGTTTCAAATATAACTTCAAAATTTAGTTAGCATTAAAACTTAACATAGAGCCTCATTAAGACTATTTTCCACGTGTATCCGCCCTTTGGTAGACTTGAAGACTGGAATAGCTAGAAAAAACGACGCGAAGTCAAGCAGTTGAGAGGGCGACTCTGTGGAAAATACACTTGGATTAGAGATTATTGAGGTAGTAGAGCAAGCCGCGATCGCATCCGCCAAGTGGATGGGTAAGGGCGAAAAGAACACTGCTGACCAAGTTGCAGTGGAAGCTATGCGGGAAAGAATGAACAAAATTTATATGCGTGGTCGCATTGTCATTGGCGAAGGCGAACGTGATGATGCTCCCATGTTATATATTGGGGAAGAGGTGGGTATCTGCACCAGTCCAGATGCTAAGGACTTCTGTAATCCAGATGAATTGATTGAAATTGACATTGCCGTTGACCCATGTGAAGGTACGAACTTGGTAGCATACGGCCAACCTGGCTCAATGGCTGTATTGGCAATTTCAGAAAAAGGTGGCTTATTTGCTGCTCCTGACTTCTACATGAAGAAGTTAGCAGCACCACCAGCAGCTAAAGGCAAGGTGGACATTAACAAGTCAGCAACGGAAAACCTCAAAATTCTCTCCGAGTGTCTAGATCGTTCTATTGAAGAACTTGTGGTAGTTGTAATGAAGCGCGAACGCCACAACGATTTAATTAAAGAAATCCGCGATGCTGGGGCGAGAGTACAACTAATTTCCGATGGTGATGTTGGTGCAGCCATTTCTTGTGGTTTTGCTGGTACTAATATCCACGCCCTAATGGGTATTGGTGCAGCACCAGAAGGAGTAATTTCTGCCGCCGCTATGCGCGCTCTAGGTGGGCATTTCCAAGGTCAGTTGATTTATGACCCTGCGATCGTCAAAACAGGCTTAATTGGCGAAAGCAAAGAAGCTAACCTAGATCGTTTGAAATCCATGAATATCAACGACCCTGATAAGGTCTATGATGCTCATGAACTCGCATCTGGTGAAACTGTACTTTTTGCTGCTAGTGGTATTACCTCTGGAAATCTGATGCAAGGTGTACGCTTCTTCAAAGGTGGAGCCAGAACTCAAAGCCTAGTTATTTCCAATCAGTCAAACACCGCTCGGTTTGTGGATACCATCCACATGTTTGAGCATCCTAAGACCGTACAATTGCGGTAAACAATTGTAGCGCGGAGTCACCGCAGTTAGGAGTGGCGAAAGCGCCACTCTGACTGAATCGCTGAGGTATTGAGTACCCAGTAGTACTCCCAGACTATAGTCTCTTGATTATTCCTCAGCACTTTTTCAGTTAGGAGTTATGAATTCTATGAACTCCTAACTGACCAATCACCACTTACCAATCACCATTTAGCAATTACTAATTAGCAGATGAATATAGCAGTGGTGGGGTTAAGCCATAAAACAGCCCCAGTAGAAATCCGGGAAAAGCTGAGTATTCCAGAACCTCAAACAGAAAGCGCGATCGCTCAACTTACCAGCTTTCCCCATATTGACGAAGTTGCTATTCTCAGCACTTGTAACCGTCTGGAAATTTACATCGTCACTGGCGAAACCGAACATGGGATTCGGGAAGTAACTCAGTTTCTGGGCGAATACAGCAAATTACCTGTAATATCTTTGCGACAACACTTATTCATGTTGTTGCATGAAGATGCTGTTATGCATATGATGCGAGTAGCTGCTGGGTTAGACAGTCTCGTACTGGGAGAAGGGCAAATTCTCGCTCAGGTGAAGAATACCCACAAACTGGGACAACAATATAACGGTATAAAAACAATTCTCAATCGATTATTTAAACAAGCCTTAACAGCAGGTAAGCGAGTTCGTACTGAAACTAGCATTGGTACTGGCGCAGTTTCTATCAGTTCGGCGGCTGTGGAATTGGCGCACATGAAGGTAGAGAATTTAGCAGCTTGTCGAGTTGCTATTCTTGGTGCTGGTAAAATGTCTCGCTTGTTGGTACAGCACCTCGTTTCTAAAGGTGCTGGGCAAATTAGTATTTTAAATCGCTCTCGTGAACGTGCCGTAGAATTGGCTAAACAATTCCCAGATCAGCCAATCGAAATTCATCCGCTATCAGAAATGATGGCAGTAATTGCCAACAGTCATTTGGTATTTACCAGCACTTCCGCTACAGACCCCATTTTGGATCGTGCGAAATTAGAAATGGTGTTAGAGCCTAACCAGTCTCTGATGCTATTTGATATTTCTGTACCCCGCAACGTCCATTCTGATGTAAATGGGCTAGAAAACGTCCAGGCGTTCAACGTGGATGATTTGAAGGCGGTTGTGGCACAAAACTATGAAAGCCGCCGCAAAATGGCTCAAGAAGCCGAGAAAATCCTGGATGAGGAAGTAGAAGCTTTTGATATTTGGTGGCGCAGTTTAGAGACTGTCTCTACCATTAGCTGTCTGCGAAATAAAGTGGAAACCATCCGCGAACAGGAATTAGAAAAAGCTTTGTCGCGCTTGGGTTCGGAATTCGCAGAAAAGCATCAAGAAGTCATCGAAGCTTTAACGAGAGGCATCGTTAACAAAATTTTACACGATCCGATGGTGCAATTGCGAGCGCAACAAGATGTAGAAGCTAGACGGCGATGTATGCAGACTCTGCAAATGTTATTTAACCTAGATGCAGAGGAACAGTTTAGCTAAGTCTACAGACATCATTGGTGCGTTAGGATTTGCTCCCACGCACCAGCAATGACTCAAGATTAGAACCTTTTGCTAGCAGTAGCTAGAGGCTTAAGGCTTTGTAGCTGTTGGGTTTGCTCCTCTAATCTTTCAGCGAGGCGATCGCATACTAACTCACATAATCGAAAACATATAGGATCGGCGATTTCATAAATGACGCTGACACCTTCTGGTGTTCTTTTAACAATACCCGCCTGAGTCAAGACTTTGAGGTGCTTCGACACATTTGCCTGTCCGAGTCCTGTTAAGGCGATAATTTCCGTAACATTTTTGGCACCCGATTTCAAACAACATAAAACTTGTAGCCGACTAACTTCAGACAAGACTTTAAAATAGTCAGCAACTGGGCTTAATGCCCCAGGAAAAACTTCTGACATAAAAAAGTAATAATACTTTATGGGTTAATTTCTACTATTATACTATATGGTAATATAATCTTTATATTCATACCTTAGTCTTAATTGAGACAGAGCAAGAATATTGGTATGATAGTAGAACAGTCAAAAAAAGAAATTATTACAATTAAATAAGTCTCAAGTTAAAGATTTTGGACTCGTAATTTAGTTGAGAAGGGTAAGGGTCAAAAGTTTTTATTTACCCTTTAAGTGTCCAACAAAAAAATATTGAGTACGATAGGAATAGAAGCAAAGTAAAATTTGCAAGTTATCACTTGGGTCAAAAGAATTTAGTATAGTCAAATAATTATAGATGCTATATTTATGCAGTTAGAAACCCAAAAGCGCTATTACACACCTGAAGAATATTTGGAACTTGAAGAAAAAGCAGACTATAAAAGCGAGTACCGGGATGGAGAAATTGTACCGATGACGGGTGGAACTACCAATCATAATAAAATTGCAGGCAACTTTTATGCTTACTTGAAGTTTGCTTTAAAAGGCAAAAATTATGATGTTTATATTGGTGATGTCCGTTTGTGGATACCCCGTTATCGGCAACATACATATCCAGATGTCATGGTAATCGAAGGAGAACCGATTTACACAGGAACTAATACAACAACAGTAATGAATCCGTTATTAATTGCAGAAGTTCTCTCTAAATCCACCAAAAACTATGACCAAGGTGATAAATTTCTTTATTATCGCTCTATTCCAGAATTCCAAGAATATATTTTAATTGACCAATATGAGTATCATGTAATGCAATATGTAAAAACTGCCGCGAGTCAATGGTCATTTACAGAAATTGAAGGTGAATCTGCAACTTTATCACTGCAAACTGTGGATTTTCAAATTGAATTGCGAGACCTTTACGAGAAAGTTAATTTTGCAGAAAATGACGAAGATTAAGAAAAATTGTAATTAATAATTGATATTGCAACCTAAATTATTATAAATAAAGGCACAAACAATGTTGTGCCTTTATAGGTGGCTGATTAAATTGAAAATTGCTGGAATAGAAAATACCTCACTACCAAACTTATAAATCCTTGTTCGGGTTACATGGATTTGTGGTAGTTATGATAGCCACTGTTTTAAATTGTTAATAGTTGCGCTCAGAATAGCTTATAACATAGGACGAGTTCTAGCTTTATAGTCCATCAAAGCGCCTTGACTAATTACAGTGCGTCCATTTCTTCTGCTAGTGGGAATTTGCCCTTTTTGCAAAGCCATATAAAGAGTACTTTGATCTACACCTAAAAATCTAGCAGCCTGTACAAATGAAGTACCCTGTTTGGGTATACTTCCGTTCCTTCTCTTTCGATTTGTGAATGATCTGAACATGGCGAAATGTGAAGAACTACTTAAGAAATCTCAACTTCTGACCGAACAAATCGCAGAATTAACAATAATTCACAATCACGACAAAATACCCCCTACTTGTTTAGAGGGAGACAACACAGCCAATTCGATTTTTCTCTAATTAGATTGGAATCGAATTCGATTATAACAAATTATGAGGAAAGAACAGTTTCAAACCCTACTGCAATTTTTCAAAGTGTTGGCAGACGAAAGTCGATTAAAAATTGTAGGTATATTAGCAAACCAAGAGTGTAGTGTTGAAGAGCTAGCAGTGCTATTGCAACTTAAAGAACCGACAGTGTCACATCACCTGTCAAAACTCAAGGAATTAAATTTAGTAACTATGCGCCCAGAGGGTAATAGCCGCTTTTACCATTTGGATAGCGAAGTTTTACAAAGTCTCAGCCAAGAAATTTTCACCCCAGAGAAAATGGCATCCTTAATAGAGGATGTAGATGTTGCAGCTTGGGAAAGCAAAGTCTTAAAGAACTATTTGGAGAGTGACAGCAAGAATCTTGAGGAAGTACCACGCCTCAAGGAAATTCCCGCTAGCCGCAAAAAGCGCTTAGTCATTCTCAAGTGGCTGGCGAGTAAATTTGAAGAGGGGGTTCAGTATCCAGAACGAGCAGTGAATGAAACTCTCCAGCTTTACCATCCTGACTACGCTACTTTGAGGCGAGAGTTAATTGGCTATAAGCTAATGACGCGAGAAGAAGGCGTTTATTGGCGGATATGAGGGATTGGGGATTGGGGAACTCGGTGCCCCCTCTGGGGATAAGGGGTAATGGGGATTGGGGATTGGGTACAAGGGGGAAGGGGGAAAAGGGGAATAAATAATGAACACCAATTACCAATTACCTATGCCCAATGCCCAATGCCCCATGCCCAATATATTATTTCCCCAAATAAGCTTCTAAAACTTGGGGATTAGTTTGAATTTCTGCGGGTGTACCGTCGGCTAAATTTTGTCCTTCAGCAAGTACCCAAACACGATCGCACAAGGACATAATTACGTCCATGTTGTGTTCGATAATTAGAAATGTCAGGCCATCTTGGCGATTCCAGTTGAGAATGCGATCGCAAATATCATCAATTAATCTGGGATTTACGCCGGCTGCTGGTTCATCTAACAAAATTAGCTTGGGATTTGTCATCAAAGCGCGCCCCATTTCTAGCAGCTTGCGTTGTCCCCCAGATAAACCACCTGCGTAGTCATGGGCTTTTTTGGCTAAACCGACTGACTCTAACAAAAACATGGCTTGTTCTTGCAGTTGCTTTTCTTCTTTGGCGACAATGTGGGGTTGCAATTGCACTTGCCAAAAATTTTCCCCGGTTTGTTTTTGCGCCGCTAGTAGCATATTTTCTAACACCGACAACCGCGAAAGAGTCCGGGCTACCTGAAAAGTGCGGACTACTCCCTGCTGGGCGATTTGGTATGGTTGCAGGTGGTGAATTGGTTCACCGTCAAAAATCACTCGTCCTTTATCTGGGCGAATGAAGTTAGAAAGTAAGTTAAAAAAGGTGGTTTTACCAGCACCATTGGGGCCAATTAAGCCTGTAATACTGCCTTTTGCTACTTCGATATTGGCATTATTCACAGCTTTAATGCCACCAAAGCTTTTAGAAAGCCCAGTAGCCGCTAATAGGGGAAGTGGGGGTGATGGGTTATTTACCAAGGGTAAGTTCCTCCTTTTTCCCTAAGATACCTTGTGGCCGCCAAATCATTAGTACCATCAAAATTAAACCAATCACCATGATGCGGAATGCGCCGAGACGGGCTTCGTCTAGGGGAATAATTTTCGGTAAAACTTCGCGGGTAATGGCATCGTAAGCAAAGTAAATCACCGTACCTAAAATTGTGCCGATATTATTCCCAGAACCGCCTAAAATTACCATAATCCAAGCGTCAAAAGTGAGCTGTGGTTGGAAATTATCGGGGTAAACAGCACTGAGTTGCCAAGCAAAGAAACCACCAGCAATCCCCGCGATCGCACCGCCTAACATTAGTGATTGTAGTTTATACCAAAAGACATTTTTTCCCAGCGCCTTGGGAATTTCCTCATCTTCGCGGATGGCTTTTAGCACTCTACCCCAAGGCGATCGCACTAACATTTCCAACCGCCAGAAGACGAATGCTAAGACTAACAGCGCCACCAGCATTAAACCTGCTTTGGGGATGTAGTTATATAAACTGATGATGCCAGAAACATAAACAGCTATTGCCAGCAGCCCCAAGATTATCCCTACAACTAAACGTGATATAAATTCCTGTTTGTTGGTTTTGCGCGTTACATTCTCAGTAGCACCAGAAATACGAGTAACATTAATCCATCGCCACAATGAAAACGCAGTCACCGCTAAAAGCAGCGTCAGCAATCCCATCATCACAAATCTGAAAAATAAATTCGGCGTTTCCGAAAAAGGAATAGGGTAACTTTGTACACCAAATGCCCCAGATATCCAAGTATCGCCCACTGGTAAATCTTGGTTATTCACCACCAACCGAATTAGTTCTCCCACCCCAATGGTGACAATCCCCAAATAATCTTCGCGCAAGCGCAGAGTAGCAAACCCAATTACCAACCCCAACAACGCCGCCACAATCGCCCCCACAATCGCCGAAACAAGTATAGGAACACCTTTGAGGCTTAATAATACTGTTGTATAAGCACCCAAGGTCATAAAAGCGATATGACCAAAATTAATTAACCCTGTAAAACCCCACTGCAAATTCAGTCCCAAACTAAACAATGCAAATGTGGCTGTAGAAATTGCTAAAAATATTAAATATTCAAACATAGATATTTAGTTATTTGTCATTTGTCATTGGTAATTGGTGTTTGTTCCCCTCATCCCCCTCTGCTCCCTCTGCTCCCTCTGCTCCCCAGTCCCCAATCCCCATTACCCCTTATCCCCAGAGGGGGCCCCGAGTTCCCCAGCCCCCAATCCCCAATTCCCCATAGTTTATAACCATTGCTGAACAAATGGGCATACTATTGTGTGGTGAGGGCTAAGAGGAGAAATATGAACTTGCTGCGAACGAGAATTCATCACTTAGTCGATCTGTTAGCGGATGAGGATCTGCCAAGTACTTGGGCTGCTGTCTACAATTTGCATTGTGATTGTTATATGCTCAAAGCGATAGAACAAGCCAAGCGATCGCAACAACCGTGGGATATATTAACCCAAGAAGAAGCGATCAGACAGTTAATGTATTTTGGAAGTGAAACTTAAGTGATTCTGGAAGTACGCTATACCAGGTCATTTCTCTTAGACCTGAAAAGTTTAGAAACATCTGCTTATGAGCGGGTGTATAATTTTGTCTTTTTTGAATTCGCTCACCATTGGCAGATGCGATCGCTCCCAGAATTTCGTCAGCTTGATGATGAGGCAATATTTCACCGCTTTACTATAGATGAATATTTAGTTGGCATCGAAGTGAGGGGCGAAATTGTCAAATTTTTGCGTGTCATCCCTATGCCAGATGTCTAAGCCCAGAGCTGAGGTCAACACTTAAAACTGTATAAGGCAAAGCAGGGATCGCTATAGCCTTACATTAAACTGGTTTGTGAAAAACACGTTAAGTTGAGATTTCCCTTATGGATGCTAAAGCACTTTGGCAACGATACCAGGATTGGTTATATTTCCACGAGGGATTAGGGCTGTATCTTGATGTTAGTCGGATGCGGTTTGATGATGCCTTTGTGGAGTCGTTGCAGCCGAAGTTTGATCAGGCGTTTGCGGATATGGCGGAACTGGAGAAAGGTGCGATCGCTAATCCGGATGAAAATCGCATGGTTGGACATTACTGGTTGCGGAATCCCGATTTAGCACCAACTCCAGAACTCACTCAAGAAATTGTCCAAACCTTAGAACAAATCGAAGCCTTTGCAGAGAAAATCCAAACAGGTGCTATTCATCCTCCTAGAGCTAATCGTTTTACCGATGTCATCTCTATAGGTATTGGTGGTTCTGCGCTTGGCCCCGAATTTGTCGCCGAAGCCCTATCCTCTGATTTTCCACCCCTGAAAATTCACTTTATCGATAATACCGATCCCGCAGGTATTGATCGCATTCTGACTCAGTTACGAAATAGCCTCGCTAGCACTTTAGTTTTGGTGATTTCCAAATCTGGAGGTACACCAGAACCACGTAACGGGATGATTGAAGTTAAAAAAGCCTACGCTGGGCAAAATTTAGACTTTGCTCAATATGCAGTTGCTATTACCAGCGCTGACAGTAACCTCGATAAAGTCGCCAAATCTGAAGGCTGGCTGGCAAGATTCCCCATGTATGATTGGGTGGGAGGACGCACCTCAGAAATGTCTGCTGTGGGTTTAGTACCAGCTGCATTGCAAGGCATTGATATTCGCGCCATGCTAGAAGGTGCGAAGGAAATGGATGATGCTACCCGTGTAGCTGATTTGAAAAATAACCCAGCAGCTTTACTGGCTTTGTCTTGGTACTATGCCGGTAATGGTAAGGGTGAAAAAGACATGGTGGTGCTGCCTTACAAAGATAGCTTGCTGTTGTTCAGCCGCTATTTGCAACAGTTGGTTATGGAATCCTTGGGTAAAGAAAAAGACTTAGATGGTAACACCGTCTACCAAGGTATCGCTGTTTATGGCAACAAAGGCTCAACCGATCAACACGCCTATGTCCAACAGTTGCGCGAAGGTGTACCCAATTTCTTTGCTACCTTAATCGAAGTTTTAGAAGATCGTAAAAGTCCCTCTCCCGAAATTGATCCTGGTGTAACATCAGGCGATTACCTTTCTGGTTTTTTGTTAGGAACCAGACAAGCGCTGTATGAAAATCAGCGTGATTCCATCACAGTTACTATTCCCCAAGTCAATGCGCGTACTGTCGGGGCGTTAATTGCTTTATATGAACGTGCTGTTGGCTTGTATGCAAGCTTAGTCAACATCAACGCTTACCATCAACCAGGGGTTGAAGCTGGTAAAAAAGCTGCCGCCGCGATTCTTGACTTGCAAAAACGTGTCCTAGAAGTACTGCAATCAACAAAATCTGCTCTAACTCTCGATGAAATTGCCGAGAAAGCAGGTGCATCTCAAGAAATTGAGTCTATTTACAAAATTCTGCGTCATCTACAAGCCAATCAACGAGGCGTAGTCTTTCAAGGTAATCTCGCACAACCCAGCAGTTTAAAAGTTTCTGTCAGCTAACAAAATATAGCTTACAAATCAATCAAACTACCTTTCCATATTGTTGAATTGACAACAATTTTTTATCTTTAAGCATCCTGGCGATTGAAGCGTAAACTTCTATTCTCAGGGTGCTTAACTGTATTTAAGGGACTTCCAAGTAAAAAAATATTCCATTGCTATTGTTCATTGTTGACTGTTGACTGTTGACTGTTGACGGTTCACAGTTAACAGTCAACGACTTAAAGGGAATAATTTATTTTTTGGAGTTCCCTAAGTAGAGGAGTGCAATTAAAGATAGCTGGTCATTGGCACTTCACAGTCAATAGTACTTAAATTTGCTATACTACTATATAGTAGTATAATGAAAATATAAAACGACATTCTAGTCTGTAGCCTTAATTACCCATTTCTATTGATATTGCAGTTTTTGTGAGCAGGATGTCAGAAAATCTGGCGTTTTAGCTCTGAGGTATTGTTACATCTATTTTGAATAATGGAGTTTAAAAAATGACAAGCGAACGAAAACGCCTTTTGATTGTTGGTGGTGTTGCTGGTGGTGCTTCTTGTGCAGCGAGGGCGCGCCGTTTATCGGAGACTGCAGAAATTATTATGTTTGAAAGAGGTCAGTATGTCTCTTTTGCTAACTGTGGACTGCCTTACTACGTTGGTGATGTGATTACTGATGAGCAAAAGCTGATCGTTGCGAATGCAGACTTATTCAAACATAGGTTTAATATCGATGTGCGATTAGAAAATGAAGTGCTGGACATAGATCAAGAAGCAGCCACAATTCAAGTAAAAAACAATAAAACAGGCGCAATTTACCAAGAATCTTACGATGCTTTAGTACTAGCACCAGGAGCAGCCTCAATTCGACCCCAACTACCAGGAATTGACTTACCGGGAATTTTTGCTGTGCGAACTATTCCTGATAGCCGTCGGATTCGAGAATGGATTGAGCAAAAGCAAGTCAAGCGCGCTGTAGTTGTGGGTGGAGGCTTTATCGGCTTAGAAATGACCGAAAATCTTCTGCATCGCGGGATAGCAGTGACTTTATTACAAAATCAATCTCAGGTGATGGCACCTCTAGATCCAGAAATGGCAGCGCCAATTCACGATCGCCTAGAAGCGCATGGTGTGAAGTTGCGTCTAGGGGATGGAGTCGTTGGGTTTGAATCTAACCCTGATGGCACCATTAACGCGATCGCAGAATCTGGAGAAATCCACACCACAGATTTGGTAATTTTAGCAATTGGTGTCCGCCCAGAAACCACACTGGCTAAGGCTGCGGGGCTAGAGATTGGTTCAAGGGGAGGGATTCGCGTTAACGAACAGATGCAAACTAGCGATCGCCGCATTTGGGCTGTGGGGGATGCAGTGGAGGTACAAGATTTTGTCACTAAAGAATGGACTTTCATTCCTTTAGCAGGCCCGGCTAACCGTCAAGGGCGAATAGCTGCCAACGCTATTTTCGGTAGAAATACTACTTTTCGAGGTGTACAAGGAACCTCAGTATGTGGCTTATTAGGATTAGCGATCGCTTCCACAGGTGCGAATGAGAAAACACTCAAGCGCTTAGGTTGGAGCTATGACAAAGTTTACCTACATCCTGGGCATCATGTTGGTTATTATCCCAACGCCAAGCCGATTAATATGAAGCTGCTGTTTTCTCCCGTCGATGGCAAAATTCTCGGAGCGCAAGCCGTGGGAGAAGATGGGGTAGAAAAGCGTATAGATGTGATCTCAATGGCAATTCAACTAGGAGCAACAGTGTATGACTTAGAAGAAGCTGAATTATGTTATGCTCCTCAGTTTGGTGCAGCCAAAGACCCAGTAAATGTGGCTGGGATGATTGCAGCTAACGATCTAAATCAAGATGCACCTTTGGCACATTGGGAATATTTAGCAAAATTAGATGGCTTACTTTTAGATGTGCGTGGGGTGAATGAGTTTGCAGCAGGCCATGTAGAAGGAGCAATTAATATTCCCCTTCCTGAATTGCGTCAGCGCATGAGTGAACTACCTGCAGAAAAAGAGATTTGGGTTTATTGCCAAGTCGGACAAAGGGGTTATTACGCTACTCGTGCTTTAAGGCTAAATGGTTTTAATGCTTATAACCTCAGTGGCGGTTTTAAAACTTATCAGGCGAGCAAAAACTAATCTATTTAGAAATAGCTTCAATGTAGGCTGATATCAATTCACATAATGTTTGCAACAGATAAAGTCCATGTAGGGAACATCGACCATCTTGTGATACATCAAATTATCTTACTGGTGCCGTGCCCTACTTATCTGTAAATACAGTTCAGTTAAGAAAATTAATTGATAACAAAACCAAAAAACTAGTTACTCAACAAAAAAACCGAACAATAATTTTGGAGGGGGTTTGGGGGACGCAACCGTCACCCAATCGGGGGTTTGGGGGATTCTCCCCCAATTGAGTTAACTGTTTCCACAAGTGACAAATCAATCTCTAATGAAACTAAACTGTATTGACTTATCTGTACTTAGCAACTGGCAATCTGCTGTAATTCGTGAGATAGAATCGGCGTTTCTTTCTGCTTTAAAGGAATTTCAATCCAAAATTCTGTGCCTTTACCTAATATTGACTCACACCTTAAAATTCCCGCGTGCTTTTCTACAACAATCTGATAACTAATAGATAAGCCTAAGCCTGTACCTTTACCTACAGGTTTAGTTGTGAAAAATGGGTCAAATAGTTTTGACTTTACATCTTTTGTTATACCTGGGCCATTATCTGCAATTCTCACAATAATCCGATTATTATTAACAAGTTCGGTACGGATTCTAATTTGGCTACGATTTTTTTGAGTATCTGAGTGAGAATGCTGATTGAGATAATTCTCTAGAGCATCAATAGAATTATTAATAATATTCATGAATACCTGATTTATTTGCCCAGGATAGCACTCTACTAAAGGTAATTCCCCATATTCTTTGATGATTTCAATACCAATCGGATGCTCTGGTTTGGCTTTCAGCCGATTCTGTAAAATTAGTAGCGTACTATCAAGACCTTCATGAAGATTAACTGCTTTCATTTCCGCTTCATCTAAGCGCGAAAAATTGCGTAAACTCAGCACAATTTCCCGAATGCGATTAGTACCAATTCTCATAGAAGAAAGTAGTTTTAATAAGTCATGAGCAATAAATTCTAAATCAACTGTTTCACAAAATTCCTGAATTTCGTGAACAGGATGAGGATAGTGTTTTTCATAAAGTTTTAGTAGTTCTAGTAACTCTTGTACATATTCATCGGCTGGGGTGAGATTACCATGAATAAAATTAACTGGATTATTAATTTCATGAGCAATCCCAGCAACTAATTGTCCTAAACTAGACATTTTTTCTTGCTGAATGAGTTGTGCTTGAGTTTGTTGCAACTTATGCAAAGTATCACTGAGTTTTTCAGCTTGAGCTTGCGCTGCTAAGGTGGCGGTACGACTTTGTGTATAAAGTTGTGCATGGTCAATGGCAATTCCTAATTGATCGGTGACAGCTTGCAACAAGTTGATTTCACTATTTTCCCAAACACGTTCGCCGCTACAATGACTACAAACAATTGCTCCTAATTCTCCCGTATTACTACTAACTGGTAGCAATAATAAAGAAGTAATACCAAACTCAGTCAAGAATTTTTCGATATGCTCTTCAATTTGGCGATCGCTATCAATATTGTGAATACAAATTAGCTCTTGATGCAGCAGATGTTTCGCTAAAAAAGAGTATTTTTTCAGCGAAATTACACTTAATATACTAGGTAATTCCGGCTGACGTGCTTCATGAGTAATAGACAAGCTAGTTTGAGAGAATTCAGGTAAGTAACGGATAAAGTAGCAACGGTCAATTTGTAGTAAACTGCGGATTTCTCTCACAGCAGTTTCCAAAATAGTATCGAGTTCCAAAGAACTACGGATTTGGCTAGCTAAACCCAGCAGTAAAGCTTCCCGACGGCTGAGAAGCTGTGCTTTTGCCCAAATTCTATCAATGGCTACAGCGATATTATTAGCTATCCAATTGAGCATATTATGAGTAGGTTGGCTCAAAGATGCACAGCTAAATAAAGCCATAATACCTACTAATTCTTCTTCCACTATTAATGGATAGGCAGAAAAGAGTAAGTTTGATGAGATATTGTCTAGATTGCCAATGTGGTAATTTGTTTGTAAGTCTTGATTTAATATTACTTGATGATTTTGATTGATTGCGTCAATAACACTGTTAACTAATAAAGTTTGATTAGGGAAATTTTGCAGGTTAGTTAAGATGCTACAGCTACTATCTGTACAAGTCACCCCCGCTTGAAATTGAATATCTTTTGTCTGTTGTTCTCCAGTCCAAATCCCCACAAAAGCAACATCTAGATATTGCGATATTGTATGTGTACACTGTTGAATAATTTTATTCAAAGTACCACTTTGAGCTAAGATTAAACTAACTTCTGCACTTAATAATGAAAGTTGCGATCGTTCTCGAATCGCTAACTCGGAAAGTTTACGCTGAGTAATATCGGTACGAATCGCGACATATTTCTCCGGTCGCCCGTCTGCAGATAGCTTTGGTACTATAGTTGTTTCTACCCAATAAAAACTACCATCCTTGGCTTTATTTTTGATTTCTCCTTGCCAGATTTTTCCTTGAGAAATAGTTTCCCATAATTGCACGAAAAATTCTTTGCTGTGATAACCAGAATTGATAATTCTGTGGTTTTTTCCTATCAGTTCTTCTCTGGAATATTGAGAGGTTTTGCAAAATTTATCATTGACATAAGTAATCCTTCCCTTGTGATCAGTAATTGCTACCAAAGAATGGGCATTTATAGCATATTTTAAATTTTCTGATTCTTGCAGAGAATTCCAGAGAACGATTTCTTGCTCTTTAGTGGCAGTAATATCACGAGCTATGGCATAAATTAACTTTTCCTCTTGGAAAGTTGTAGAATTCCATGACAACCATTTATAAGAGCCATCTGCACAAATATAGCGATTTTCAAAGCAAATTCTATCTATTCCCGTTGTCAATTTCTGTGCTTCTAAAATTGTAGATTCGCGGTCTTCTGGATGCACAAATTCAATAAATGGTTTAGCAAGTAGCTCTTGATTTGACCAGCCTAAAATTTTATGCCAAATTGGGTTAATATGTTTGAAATAACCATCAAACCCAGCAATACAAAGTAAATCTATAGAAAGAGAGAAAAATCTCGAATATTTAGCTACCGACTCTACATCTTCTAATTGAAATGGCTGTTGCATATACCAAGAACTTATAAATTTTGAAATTTTTCATTAGGTGTAAATTGAGTACATTTTCACAATTTCACCAGTCATGCCAATTACCTACTAAATTCAGCGGAAAAATTTAGCCTTCGCCTAGTAAGCACTTAGTGCTTTGGAAAAGGCCAATCTGTTTTCCAGTTAAGCTTTAACCAAAATTTCTATTTACCCAGTTTTCTATTAGATTTAGATTTCCCGAAAAGACTATAAAGTAAACGTGAATTTCACAAAATTTAAATAAGAAATATTAAGTCGGAATCGCAGTGCAATTAAAGAGAGTCGGTAAGGGCTGTCATTAGTCATTTGTGAGCCACTGGTTCCCCTGCTTGTACCGCTAACGCGGAACCCAAAGGGTTGTAAGCTTATTTAAGTTTCGTAACATAGTTGGGTTTATTTCCAGCAAATTGATATTACGTTAGCCCAACCGACAATTTATCCTTAACTGAACCGTATTGTTTCATAGGTGGCTTGAGGCAGAAAATTAGCATTACATCTGTCTTCAGTAAGGTTAAATTTCTATTTGTGTCTGCTACTTTAGATAGCAAAAAAATTATTTTACAAAATAGACTTAGTTGCCTATAAATCTCTAAAAACTGTCTTTTTGCCAGATTTTAACAATTATTTTTGGAAATTTATATACTTCTATCTTCAGTAAGGTTAAACCACAGAAATAACTTTGTTACGGTTACCTAAGTAATCAAAAATTTCAGCGGAGTTTGTAATGACATACACCCAAACCAACGATCCAACTATCAGAGAACAGGTTCAAGCTTGGCAAAAATTGGATGTGGATCAACAGCTTGCTTTGTTTTGGTTTATCTACAAAGAGATGGGTGGCTCAATTACACCAGCAGCACCCGGTGCAAGTACTGCTTCTTCAGATATTGCAGAAGGGTTATTCAATCAAGTTAAAGAATTATCTCACGAAGAACAGTTACAACTTCAGCGTGATTTAATTAACAAAGTTGACACTCAACTTTCTCGTCAATACGGTTCTTTAGGTGAAACGACAAAGTTACTCTTTTGGTATCGCTTATCTCAAGGTATGGATAACGGTACTATCATTCCTATGCCATCCGATTACAAGCTGTCTTCAGATGCTCAAGCTTTGTTAGATAGAATTAAAGGATTAGCTTTTGAGCAACAGATGACTCTTTTCCGTGATTATGTTGCACCTATGGGTGCGGAAGCGAAATCTGGTGCTGCACTTTAATTTTTGAATTCTTCCATCTGCTGTAGGATGCGTTAGCGTTAGCGTAACGCATTCTACTGGACTGACACAGCTAATTTGATGCAATAGCAAAAATTCATCAGCGTTTATCTGCGGTTAATTTAATCAAATCTAATGCCTCATTTTAGGCGTGTCAGTCCACTACCTGAATTTCAAAAATCGAATATGAGTCCTATAAACGCGATCGCACTACTGTATTCATTCAAGCATTATTATATAATCATTCGGTAATATAATCTAATAAAGCAGAATATTATATTTTTTTACCAAAATTGCCTACCTCTACTTCTAGGTTGAGTACATACGCTCAAGTGAGAAGCTGGTATTTTAGTAGCAATTATTTCACCCAACTACAGATTCAATCGCACGGATTAATTGTTGTTTAGTGAATGGCTTAGTTAAATAAACATCTGCTCCTTGTTTCATTCCCCAAATTCTATCGATGTCTTGATTTTTTGAACTACAAATAATAATTGGTAGTTTTTGGGTTGCAGGATTTTTTTTCAATTGACGACAGAATTCAAAACCACTAAGTCCTGGCATCACAACATCAGTGATAATCACATCAGGTTGGTGATTGACTGCTTGATTCAGCCCGTCTTTAGCATCATAAGCCTTGAGTACGATATAACCACTGTCTCCCAGATAACTATTAATTAATTCTAATTGAGAGGGAGTATCTTCAACAACTAAAACGGTAGGCATATAAGTAAGGATTCAGGTCTAAAATTGAGGAACTAGAGAAGGGCGAGACTGAGAATTAATAGAGTCAGCAATTAGTGCTTGTACAAAAAAATCAATAACAGACAGACTTTGACGACGACAGGTTTGAACCACCGTCAACAAATTGGCAGTATGTTGAAACCGCTCCATCGAACGGGAACCACCACTAACTTTACGTTTTGTCACAGCCAAACGCAGCGATCGCTCGGCTTGATTGTTATCAGGAGGAACTTCAGGGTTGTCAAGGAAATACCACCATTGGGAGGCTTTATCGCGCAAGGAACGTAAAAGGTTTCCTGCTGTAGCTCCGGCTAAGTTAATCCAGTCATCAAGTGTTTGTTGCAATTTAGATTTGAATTGATTGACCCAATCGTTATAACTGGCGCAGTCAAGAGTCTCAAACCATTGGGCATAATTTCCAAAAGCTTCATCAATTAAATCCACAAATGCTTCACCAATAGCTTGGTTGTGAAGACCTGGAAGTTGAATTAGTTTTTTGAAGTGACGGCGTAGATGAGCCAAACATTTCTGCTGCTCAGGCACCGCATAGCCATTGTAAACACTAAAATCATCGCTGCTGATTACCCCTGTATATTTAGCCCCTAAAATGGCTTCTAGTTCTGCTCTGGAACGAGTGTCAGCAGCAGTAAACAGGCAAAACTCAGAATTGGCAACTACCCACAACCATTCTTTAACTCCCTTGACAGACCAAGGTGTTTCATCCACATGAATGTTAGGTTGTGTCTGTTTTACCCAATTACTTAACTCAGTAATGCTTGGTTGAATCGCTGTTTGAATTCGTTCATTTGTGGTGACTAAAGTTCCCAGCCCAATTTCAATTTGACCTAACTCCCACAACATTTCTTGCTGTTTTTCATAGGGCATATGTGCATAATTATTTGCCCATCCTAAAAATGCCTGTAAAGAAATCCCTAAATCCTGTCCTGGGATGATATCTTGTGACCAGGAGGCTGTTTGTATATTGCCACAGTACTCACACTGGCACGTATGGCGTTGATACTCAACTATTTCAATGGGACGCTCCACTAGTTGCGCTACAGACTGTTTTTCTACTTTTACTGCCACAGCCGCAAACGCTTTTTGACCACAACAGACACAATCACTTGGACGTAAGATTTCACAACGATCTACTCTACCAAAACCCTTACGGGTCTTACCTTGATGCCCTGGTTGCCCACCTGGCTTTCTTTTGGGATGATTTGATTCTTCTTGCGGTGCTGCTTTTTTGTTTTCACTCTTTTTGAGGATGTCCCCTGATGGCGGCTTAGATGAGGTTTTGCTGTCTAAATCTCTGCTGACTTTTAAACGTTCTATTTCTTGCTGTAGTTCTAATACTGTTTTCTGTAATTCACCTATTACCTTGCTCTGCTCAATGATTATCTCTACCAGTTCTTGTTTCGATAACTGGTTCAAGCTTTCCCGGTCTAAATCTTGAGGCAGGTTTTGGTTCATATCTGTGATACTCCTCCTCAAGCGATCCCTTTGTCAATACTCTGCCACCTGAATCCTTACGCATATAATAAATCTGAACTCCGATCCAAAAGTAATGTAATTTTTATTTAATCAAGCCAAATGCATAAAGACAAGCTTCAATAATTCGGCACGAGTAAAAGGTTTAGTAAGATAACCAGAAGCCCCTACCAAATTTGCCTTGACTTTATCTACCAATCCTTTATTACCTGTAACAAATATAACAGGAACATGCTTAAACATAGAGTTATTCCGTATAATTCGGCACAACTCATAGCCATCAATACCTGCCATATTTAAATCTAGTAAGATTAAATCTGGTTTATGCCTAATAATTGACATGACAGCTTTGAGTGGGTCTTCAATAGTCACTACAGCAAAGTTTTCATCCTCTAAAAAACGACTAATTTCTCTGAGGATCGTGGGGCTATCATCTACAGAAATAATTTTGTAAACCTTTTTAGCGGTTGCAGTAGCAGTGGTTACTCTTTCAGGAGCTAAATTTATGTTATTTGGTAGTGTTAATTCCTGATGGTTTTCTAAAGAAGGAGAAGAAATATATGATAATTCCTCAAGAGGCTCTATATTCTCTACAGGGATATTTGGGGAGGCTTTAGCAGAAGTATTATTGACTTCTACGACTTTATTAACTAATCCCGATTCCGATGGTTCTGTTATATATTGAGTAGGAGATGAGCTGGGGCTAAATGTCTTAGGTAATTTATCAAATGGCGGATCGGCTTCATGTAATATAATTCCACCATTAACAATGTAGTGATATAAGTGTTGAGCCAGTTGGATTTCATCTTGGTTCATAATCACAGCAAGATGACGCAGGCTAAAACCCTTCATCCAGTAAGTTAAATTAGGTTGCAGATCTACAAATATTGGGTTTTGAATTGATTTGTTAATAAACAGGTAAGGACGCTGATAGGGAGAAGAAATATGAGGAGCAAAAGATTGCCAACGCTCTAATCTTGTTTGGCAACGTTCGATAATCTTTTCTACGTCAAGCCTGCAAATTTTCGGTACATGAGGCGGTAAATCACTTAATTCATAGTTTCCCATTTTGATTAACAGCAGAGATTCAATCACTTCTTTGACTAATTCTTGAATCAGTACTGCTGCTTGTGTGGAATGTAAGTGTCCCTGATTGACAAGCCAGACAATTGCTTGATAATCAGGTGGTTCGTTATCTGAATTACTCTGGTGTTGCATCAGTTGATTTGGTGAGTCAACTTCAAACATCAGACGTAATTGCACGCGAGTTTCGCTAGTAAGTAAGGGAATTTGATGGCTGAGACGACGTAAATGACGTTCTAGTCGATCGAAGGGTTCAACTGAGTGGGTAGCGTAGGTTATTTTCCCCTGTTCCAGGTAAATCGACCAAGTTACAGAGTTGCTAAATGCTCGTAAATAGGTACTGTCAGAACTTTTAGATAACTGACTTAACAAACTTTGGGGACGTAGTTTGGTGAATGAGCCAGAGAGATTCATACTTTTCGAGGTTTCCGGAAAATCAACGTGAATCAAAGTAAATTTGAAATAACAACAATGAATATGGTTTCTTAGCTTTAATTTTTCTCTTGAAACAAATTATTGCTAAGAAATATCTACATCCCTGACTGACCTTAAAAACCACAGTATAACTTGTTTGTTAAATTTTGTACCCTGAGAACAGCCTAGTATTTTTACGGTGCTTTGGCCTCACAGTTGACATATTGAACTGAGGATAATTCTGATAATGATGATGATTGCGATTCCTACGGATTTATTCTTTTCATATAAAACTACTGCTTTCTACACAAAAGCTTTAAACTTTTTTGTGGGAAAATGCTGGTATTTATTGTATTGTGAGTTTACGAGAATTATGAAGTTCACTAAATGGCTTAATGCGATTAAAGTAAACTATATGTAAAGTCTTCTGGACTCAATTGCCTATCAATTAAGGGTTTCTTGAATATGTAGATAATTGAGTAGGAAGAATCTCATTAATAATTATTAAGAGATATGCAAATAAAATCCTCAGGAATGTAGTTTTTTTTACCTAAAAACTATATACTGAGAGCTAATAAGGAAAAAATACTTTGAATTATAACATAACACACAAAGTTATGCATGATACATTAAGACTTGATGAAGTAGTAGAATTTGCGGAAAATCCTGAACCTCGATGCCCTTGTGTGCTCTTGCTAGACACATCTGGTTCGATGCAAGGAGATCCCATAGAAGCTTTAAATCAAGGCTTGCTGAGTTTAAAAGATGAATTGGTCAAAAATTCTTTAGCAGCTAGAAGAGTAGAAGTAGCTATAGTCACCTTTGATAGTACTGTGAACGTAGTACAAGACTTTGTGACTGCCGATCAATTTAACCCACCAATCCTGACAGCACAAGGATTGACCACTATGGGTTCAGGGATTCATAAAGCCTTGGACATGATTCAAGAGCGCAAATCTCAATATCGTGCTAATGGTATCGCCTACTACCGTCCTTGGGTGTTTATGATTACTGATGGTGAACCACAAGGAGAGTTAGATCAAGTCGTAGAACAAGCAAGTAAACGCTTGCAAGGCGACGAAGCCAATAAAAAAGTAGCATTTTTTACTGTAGGGGTAGAAAATGCTAACATGACACGTTTGAATCAGATAGCTGTACGTACTCCTTTAAAACTCAAGGGATTGAATTTTATTGAGATGTTTGTCTGGTTATCAGCCAGTATGTCAGCTGTGTCCCACTCACAACTTGATGAACAAGTAGCACTACCACCAATAGGTTGGGGTACTGTTTAATAAATATTGCAGCTTGATACTAACACAGCTAGCTGTTGCAAAAAATCTATGAATATGTCAAAACAGATACCTCAATGGCAGGTAGTAGCTGCATCAGTATGTGGTACTAGCCATTTAAAAAACAAACAGCTGTGTCAGGATGCTCACCACTGGCAATTATTATCGGATAATGTGTTAGTGGCAGCAGCAGCAGATGGTGCAGGTTCAGCCATCCAAGGCAAAGTCGGAGCGATGATTGCTGTAGAAACAGCTATAGAAAACATAGCTATCAAAGAAATCACTCGCGATGCTTTAGCGGATGATGGAGTCGTGCGATCGCTGTTGACAGACGCGATGTTAGCCGCTAAAAAAGCGGTAGAAGACGAAGCGGCCGCATGTAATAATCAGCTTCAGGATTTAGCAACTACCTTAATTGTGATGGTCGCCACGCCAGAAGTGGTAGCGGTGGCCCAGATTGGTGACGGCTTGGCAGTAGCCAAAGATAGTACAGGGAATCTACTGGCATTAACTATGCCCGACAGTGGTGAATATATTAACGAAACCACTTTTTTGACTTCGCCAGGAGCCTTAGAAACAGCACAAATGAAATTATGGCGTGAATCCATAGTTAATGTCAGCGTGCTCACCGATGGGCTACAAATGCTGGCTTTAAATATGGTGGTTGGCGAACCGCACAAACCATTCTTCTTTCCGTTATTCGACTTTGTCGCGAATACTCAGGATAAGACGGTGGCTAAAGAACAGTTAGTCAAGTTTTTAGGATCTGAACGGATTACACAGCGCACTGACGATGACTTAACACTCATCATCGCGGCACTCAGCAAACCGTAAACCCAGATCCGCCAGATGATTCAGCATTTTTAAGTAACCCCCGTTAACCGTAACTCTATCATGCAGGTACTACGTTGTCTTCCTAAACAGGAAATTCTGAATCTTAACGTCAGTCTAGGGCGTGGTGGTGAAGCTTGTATCTATGCAGTACCATCCCAAAGCAACTTAGTGGCTAAGGTTTATCACAAACCCACAGCCGCACACGCTTACAAACTCCAAGCAATGCTGGTTAATCCGCCAGAAAACCCCACAGCTAATTTAGGGCATATCTCTATTGCTTGGCCACAGGATGTATTACGCGCAGTAGATGGCAGCGATCGCATTGTTGGCTTTTTAATGCCGCGGATTCGTGGGATGCGTCCGATTATTGACTTTTACAATCCCAGAACCCGCCGCCAACACTGCCCATTATTCAACTACCAGTACCTGCTACGTACAGCAAGAAATCTGGCGGCAGCTTTTGCGGCTTTACATAGTAGCGGATATTGCATTGGTGATGTCAATGAGTCCAATATCCTGGTAAGTGACACAGCGCTGGTGACATTAGTCGATACAGACTCCTTCCAGGTACTCGATCCCGATACTCATGCTGTTTACCGATGCCCTGTAGGTAAACCAGAATTTACCCCACCAGAACTGCAAAACAAGATTTTCTCACAGCACGATCGCGAAGTTACTCACGATTTGTTTGGGTTAGGAGTACTGATCTTTCAACTGTTGATGGAAGGTACCCACCCATTTTCTGGTATTTTCCAAGGTGCTGGCGAACCACCCGCATACGAATCACGTATTGCTTCTGGTCATTTTACTTACAGTCAAAAGCGGAAAGTTCCTTACCTAGCTACTCCCATAGCACCAGCTTGGGATATTTTGCACCCCACCTTACAAGAACTGTTTTTACGTTGTTTTGAGGATGGACATAACGACCCACATGTCCGTCCCAGCGCCCAAACCTGGATGCTAGCCATAGCGGAAGCTGAAGAAAGCCTGATTACTTGTAGCGTTAATCCTCAGCATAGCTATAACGAACATCTACATTCATGTCCTTGGTGCGAACGTACTAAACGCTTAGGTGGACGCGATCCCTTCCCGTCACATCGCGCGATCGCTGCCAAAGAACACCTCAAACCTCGTATACCAGCTAGAAATCGCTACAATCAGCCGACCCAAAGGCCGCAACCTGTAGCCCCCTTAACAACACATCAATGGCAAGCCACATATAACAAAAAAGCTACTTTCCCCAATATCCTCAAAAATCGCAAATGGTACCCAGTAGGGTTGTGCGTACTCGGTTTTGGTTTATTAGGGTATTTAGATGTCATGGTGAAATTAACTAGCCCAGTTGTTTCCCAAAATGCTTATACCCAGCAAACTTTTCAGCCTAATCAGACAATCAAAAACAAAAACCTCAGCTTTGATGATTACTATAAACAGGGTCATGCAGCTTATAAAGTGCGAGACTATGGGCGGGCGATTGAGAACTTTAACCAAGCTTTAGAAAAAGAACCTAACAACGCCAAGGCTCATGTTAACCGAGGTAACGCCCGCTATAACATGAAAGACTATGAAGGCGCACTCAGCGACTACACCGCAGCTTTGCAACTCAACCCCAGAGAACTCAAAGCATTTGTAAATCGGGGTAATGTGCGCTATATGCTAGCTGACTATAGCAACGATCCCGATCGCGAATATACCTTAGCGATCGCTGACTTTAATAATGCGCTGCGTCTTAATAGTAAGGAAGTAGAAGCCTACATCAGACGAGGTGTTGTCCGCGCCCAAGTTGCTAAATATAGTGGCGACTCGCAACAAGATTATCAGCAAGCCATCAATGATTTTACCAAAGCCATTGATATCAATCCCTCACAACCAGAAGCTTTCTTCCAACGGGGTATTGTCCATTCGCAGATTGCTCAATATAGCAACGATTATGCGCGCGAGTACAATAAAGCGATCGTGGACTTTAACCAAGCGTTAAGCATCAACCCTAAACAGGGGAAAGTCTACCTCAAGCGAGGTATGATTCACTACGAGCTGTCACAATATGGTAGCCAAAATTCAGAGGTAAATCGGATGAAAGCAATTGATGATTTACAAACCTCTGCCAAAGTCTCTCTAGAACAAGAAGATATGGACAACTACCAACAAGCACTCAGTAGCCTCTGTATTGTTGTAGAAAATAAATGTGATGCTTTATTCCAAAGTAGCAATGTTTTGGATTCAGCAGAAACAAAGTAAATAGGGGCGCTTAGGCTAGAGTTGAGTTTGCTCGTTCATAGCGGGTGGTAAGCCGCCCGTAGATATGCTTATAAAAACTGTGGTGGAGTCAGTTAATTGCTAACCCCCACTAGGAAGCTACGCGTAGCATTTTCGTGAGAAAAAGCGGCGCGTTGCAGAATTTTTTTGTCTAGATATTGGAAATTCCTGACTGCTAGATACGTGCAGTATCTTCTTTGAGCAGGGATAATTGGTGTGTGGCACTGGCTACAAACTCACAATTATTTGAGCAAAGAATTGATGACAACTGCCAATAATTTATTTTTTTCTTAAAAAAGTAAATTCTATCACTATTCAATTAATACTCAATTATTAATAAGTATGAGAAAATCATCCATAAAATCGGGTTTAGCGATTGCTAAATCCGATTTATTTTTTGGGTTATATTGCTCACCTATGAAGTAATTAATTTTCATATTTTCTCCGTATTCATAAAGCTTTTATATAACAAAGATTTTTATTTACCTTGTCTTTACAGAAAAGCGCAAAAATCTAGTTAGATTATTTACGGAGAAAGATAAATGGTAAATAGATTTTTCTCTATTCCAGGTGCAATCGCTTCATTAGCAACGAAAAAGTTAATTATTAAACTACCTGCAAATCTTGAGGAAATTGCATGAAAGCAGTGATTTTGGCTGGTGGTCTGGGTACACGCTTAAGTGAAGAAACAAGTATCAGACCTAAGCCGATGGTGGAAATTGGTGGTAAACCAATTTTGTGGCACATCATGAAGATTTACTCTGCCCACGGCATTAATGATTTTATTATTTGTTGTGGATATAAAGGTTATGTGATTAAGGAGTACTTTGCTAATTACTTCTTGCACATGTCAGATGTCACCTTTGATATGCGTTTTAATCAGATGAATGTGCATTCTGGATATGCTGAACCCTGGCGTGTGACCTTGGTAAATACAGGGGATAACACTATGACAGGTGGACGCTTAAAGCAAGTCAGAGAACATTTGGGTAACGATACTTTTTGCTTTACCTATGGTGATGGTGTTTGTGATGTAAATATTACAGAACTAATTAAGCTGCATAAAGCACAAAATACCTTAGCCACACTCACAGCAGTACAACCTGCGGGACGTTTTGGCGCAATTTCTTTGGGACAAGAACAAACTAAAATTACTAGTTTTCGTGAAAAACCTGAAGGTGATGGTGCTTGGATTAATGGCGGTTATTTTGTTTTAGAACCCCAAGTAATCGACTTCATTGCTGATGACAGTACAGTTTGGGAAAAAGAACCATTAGAAAAATTAGCAGATATGGAACAGTTATCTGCTTACAAACATAATGGTTTCTGGCAACCAATGGACACATTACGTGATAAGAATTATCTCGAAGACTTGTGGAAGAGTGGTCAAGCACCTTGGAAAGTATGGTAGTAGAATATTTAAGAGTTGCGTAATGAATCAATTTTGGACTTTGGATTTTAGATTTATTGCCAGTCTCTTGCTGATTGTCAGTAGACTATAAATCTAGTTAATTGAAAATAGTTAAAAATTAGATTTTCCATATAAAATCCAAAATTTAAAATCTAAAATTCGCTAAACTCTTAAATTGGTTGTTTTTAAAGGTGCGATAATACTAATGTACGACTTTGCAATTATTGGTGGGGGAATCGTTGGACTTTCTACAGGGATGGCTTTAGGCAAACGCTATCCCAATGCCAGAATTTTAGTATTAGAAAAAGAAAGCAAATGGGCATTTCACCAAACAGGTAATAATAGCGGTGTAATTCACTCAGGAATTTACTATAAGCCTGGAAGTTATAAAGCTAAATTTTGCCGTGACGGTGCTAATTCAATGGTGGAATTCTGCCGAGAATATGGCATTGCTCATGAGATTTGTGGCAAAGTAATTGTGGCAACTTCAGATGCAGAAATACCACGCCTAGAAAATCTCTATACACGCGGCTTAGAAAATGGCATTCAAGTCCAAAGAATTAGTCCCGAAGAAGTTAGAGAAATTGAACCCCATGTCAGTTGTGTAGCTGGCATTAAAGTATTCTCTACAGGTATTGCTAATTACAAGCAAGTTAGCGAGAAATACGCTGAGTTAATTCAACAGCAAGGAGGTGATTTACGCCTCAACACCAAAGTAGAGAAGATTAGGCCTAGTGGGAAAAATCAGGTACTAGAAACCAACAACGGTAGTTTTGAAACTCGGTTTGTAATTAATTGCGCCGGATTGCATAGCGATCGCGTGGCTAAATTAGGTAATGTGGAACCACAAGCGAAAATCGTACCCTTCCGGGGAGAATATTACGAACTCACCCCCGAAAAACGCTACCTGGTGAAAACTCTGATTTACCCAGTACCTAATCCAGATTTTCCCTTCTTGGGTGTCCACTTTACCCGCATGATTGATGGTAGCGTTCATGCAGGCCCCAATGCCGTATTGAGCCTGAAACGCGAAGGTTATCACAAAACCGACTTTGACTTGCGAGATTTTGCTGAGGTAATGACTTATCCTGGTTTCTGGAAATTAGCCGCAAAACATGCTGATGAAGGGATTCAAGAAATTATCCGTTCCTTTAGCAAAGCCGCCTTTGTGAAGAGTTTGCAACAACTCATTCCCGAAGTGCAAGCCCAAGATTTAGTTCCTACCCATGCAGGAGTTCGCGCTCAAGCATTGATGAATGACGGTAAGCTAGTGGATGACTTCTTGATTATCCCAGGGCAAAACTCTATTCATGTTTGCAATGCGCCTTCACCAGCCGCTACTTCTTCTCTAGAAATTGGCAAAGCAATAGTGGCGCAAGTTCCTGAACCTTCACATCTAGCCGCATCGGTTATTTAACCCATCAAGGGTATCTGATATTTTGCAGCATTCTCAATAGGCATAGGGTGGGCAGTGCCCACCCTATCCACATTTCTTATTTTCGCAACATCTCTCTCTAAATTGCCTTTCTCTGAGTCTTCCTTGCTGCTGTAGTTATTGATTTCCAACTTCACCTGTGTGCTGATAGCATCCCATTTTCAATTCCCAACATCAGCTAACAAATATTTAGGTGAAAGTTATGAAAGTTATAAGAGTATGTGAGAAATGACCAGGATGGACTAAACGCAATTCTGGCAGGTAAATGGCAAGAAATTCATCCGCTATGGAATCAAATGCCGAGAATTTATGATTATTCATCCTGGAACGAAAGTCCTTTTGCTGAAGATATTTATAACGAGCTATTGCATCGTCCCTACATTATTCACTGTACAAATTATCCTAAACCTTGGTGTGCGGGATTGCGAGTGGAATGTAAACATCCTAAAAAGCATTTATTTTTTCAATATTTAGACATGACAGCTTGGTCAGGATGGCGAGATACATTTGGGAGACGCTTGGGTAGAAAATTTATGAAATTGGCCCGCATCAATACCTCAAAACTCTGAACTAATTTGAAGAAATAGGCAAAATTCAAGAAGATTTTTGTGCCTATTTAGTAATGACAAACACAAGCAAATAATCAATACAAAGGCTTCACAATAATGAAAGTATTAGTCACTGGAACAGAAGGTTATCTTGGTTCTTTATTACCTCCTCTGTTAATGGAACGAGGACATGAAGTTTTAGGAGTAGATACAGGTTTCTATAAAGCTGGCTGGCTATTCAACGGTACTGATGTGACAGCCAAAACCTTAAATAAAGATATCCGCAACATTACACTTAAAGACCTACAAGGTGTTGATGCAATAGTTCACATGGCGGAACTATCTAACGATCCCACTGGACAACTATCGCCTACCATCACCTACGACATCAATCATCACGGTTCAGTGCGCCTAGCTAAGTTAGCTAAAGAAGCGGGTATACGTCGCTTTGTATATATGTCTTCTTGTAGCGTTTACGGTGTAGCTACTGAGGGAGATGTCACAGAAGAATCTCCTGTGAATCCCCAAACAGCCTATGCAGAATGTAAAACTTTGGTAGAACGAGATGTCATGCAACTAGCTGATGATGATTTCTCTCCTACCTTTATGCGAAATGCTACAGCTTTTGGCGCTTCACCAAGAATGCGGTTTGATATTGTTTTAAACAACCTAGCTGGCTTGGCATGGACTAGCAAAGAAATCAAAATGACTAGCGATGGTACACCTTGGCGGCCGTTAGTTCATGCGCTAGATATCTGCAAAGCAATTGTTTGTGCCTTGGAAGCACCTCGTGATATTGTACACAGACAAATCTTTAACGTTGGGGATACTGCAAACAACTATCGAGTTAGAGAAATTGCAGAAATCATTGCAGATGTCTTTACAGGCTGTCAATTGTCTTTTGGCGATAACGGTGCAGACAACCGCAGCTACCGGGTATCTTTTGAGAAAATCAACACCATGCTACCCGGATTTAAGTGTGATTGGAATGCTCAATTAGGTGCCGAACAGCTATTTAAATTGTTCAGTCAAATAGATATGACTGAAGATACTTTCCTGTTCAGAGGATTTACAAGATTAAAGCAGCTAGAGTATCTAATTCGCACCCAACAAATTGACAAAGACTTTTTCTGGCAAAAAAATTAGTACCTCTGTGCGAAATTCATAATTTCAGCAGATATACACCTTAAACTGACTTATTTACAATATCCCCGACTTTTTGCATAAGTCGGGGATATGAGCAAAAATCAAAAACCTTCGCTACTAGGTTTTTGATTATCTTTGGCATGACATGAAATAACCTAATGTTTAGAGTTCTAAATTATATCTAAAAAAGGGAAATTTTCCGGAAATATCCTATCTATAGAGAATTATCTCTTACAAGAATTTATTTTTCTAATTAATGAGCTTTTAAAGAAGCCAATGAATAAATTACTAACAATTGCTATTCCTACTTATAATCGAGCGGAATTACTAGATAAACAGTTAGGTTGGTTAGCTGAAGCTATTCAAGGTTTTGAATCTGATTGTGAGATTTTAGTTTCTGATAATTGCTCTACAGATAAAACTCCAGAGGTGGTAAAAAAGTGGCAAGCTACACTCAGCCATATCACTTTTAACTCTCACCGCAATGCTGAAAATTTAGGCGTAATGAAAAATATTCTTTACTGCCTCAATGCTGCTACAACTAAATATGTTTGGACAATTGGCGATGACGATCCGATTCAAAACCAAGCTATTGCTTATGTCATCAACAAAATCAAGCAGCATGAAGATTTATCATTATTATTTCTCAACTTCTCTGGACGCAATAAAATTACTAATGAAGCAGTTCATCCACCAACAATAGTAGGTAATCGTTGGTTTGATGCTGATAGTGAAGATGGTAGTGGTGATGGTAAGGCAATATTTGAACATTGCTTTGCTAAAAGCGTTGGTGCAGTCATATTTCTCACAGCTACAATCTATCGCGCTGATTTAGTGAAAGCCGCTCTAAAACACTGGCCAAATGCTGCAAGCAATTGGATTTGTTTAGCATATTTAGCAGGTTATTGTGCCGCTAATGGCAGTGTGATTGTCACCAAAGAGACTTTTTTGGAATGTATTGTTGGTGTGAGTTATTGGCAGAAAGAGCCAAGGTCTGCACTGTTAATGCAATACAAACATATACCTGAAGTAATTTTAAAACTGGAAGAGAGCGGATATTCTAAACAATTTTGTAAAAGAATGCTTTTGCAAAATGGTAAGGAAGCAAATTTAAGAGTATTTTTCGGTGCTTTAAGAAGATGGCCTGTATCTGCTGTGAAAACAGTTGTTCCTTTTATAGCCTTGATAGGATTAGCCATGTTTGATGTCATAGCTATTAAAGAAGCGAGTATGGCAGAAACAGCAGAAATATGTACTCAACAAGTTCAAAAAAAAAGAGAATTAAACCTCTGAATTAATCTGAAATCAACAAGGATTATTATCATGTTGCAAACTATTAAACGTAAAGTATCTGCGCTGTATTCTGACTTAGCTTGTGCCTTAGCTAGATGGAAACATAGGAAAAACCTACCATCATTGCCAGAATGCGATCGCGCTATTCTTAAGGCTCTGAAAAAGGATGGAGTATATGCTACAACCCTATCTGATTTAGGGTTCGATTCTACTTCCGAATTACTCCAGGCTGCTGCTCATCAATTATCCCAGATGGAAAAAGCCAATAACAACGAGCTAGACGAAATGTGGCCCCAGATTTATACAGTTACAGACATTCCTGCAATCTCTGCTTGGGCTACAGACAAACGGCTACTCAACATTATTGAAAATTACATCGGTCTTCCTGTTAAATTTCATGGTGTGCATTTACGCAAAGATTTTCCTAGCAACCATCAATTTGGCACATTGCTTTGGCACAGCGATGCGGAAGATAGACGGATTATCAAAATCTTTCTTTCTCTGAAAGACGTAGATGAAAAAACAGGGCCTTTTGAATATATTCCCCGTTCTTTAACTTCTTTATTCAGGTGGCAATACTATTGGCTGTACTACAAGCTTTGGCAGTCAAGTTATATGGGGATTGATGATGAAATTGTCAAAAAAGCCATTCCTCAATCAGCTTGGAAATCTTGTAAAGGGCCAGCAGGTACAGTCATTTTTGCTGATACCAAAAATGTTTTACATCATGGGACTGTACGTACAGAAGAACGAGTAACATTATTTTTCTGCTATACAGCTAATCCTCCCGAAAGACCAGACCTATGTACTCAATATTGGGATGATACATATCCCAGGATAGAGTTAAATTCTGCACTAGAAACCGTTTAAGTAACCAACTAATTGTCACTAATTAGCTAGTTATTTACTCCTAAATAAAAATTAATTCTGAGGTAAATTATGATTTTCATCAAAACTTCACTGAAAGACGCATTTATTGTTGAATTAGAAAAAAAGCAAGATCACCGTGGTTTCTTCGCTCGTTCTTTTTGCGCGCAAGAGTTTGTTACCCACGGCTTAAAATCTATAGTTGCTCAATGTAACGTGTCTTATAACTACAAAAAGGGGACATTGCGCGGGATGCATTATCAACTAGCGCCAGCAGCCGAAACTAAATTAATTCGCTGTACCAAAGGCGCTATCTATGACGTAATTATTGATATGCGTCCTGACTCTCCCACCTTTTTATCTCATATTGGTGTGGAACTTACTGCCGATAATCACCGCGCTTTATATGTACCAGAACTGTTTGCCCACGGCTATCAAGCGCTGACAGATGATGCTGAGGTGGTCTATCAAGTTGGTGAATTTTACACACCAGGTTATGAGCGTGGTTTACGTTATGATGACCCATTCTTTAACATTGAATGGCCTTTAGAAGTCACAGAAATTTCTGATAAAGATTTAAATTGGCCTTTATTAAGCATGATGCCCGTTGGTGGTGCAGAAATAGAGGCTAAAGTCTAGTAGTCTGCTGACCCAAAAATGTTAGGTGGAGATTGGGTAAAGGTGAAAGGGAAAAGGGTAAGGGACAAAAACCTTTCCCCTTTACCCTTTCCCCAGCCAGTTACCTTGGCTTACTACTCAAGGTTAGGGAAAAAGGGAAAGAGGAAGAGATTTTTAACAATTATTGTGTATGTAGGAATTACAAAATGATTATTATAGACCGCGCTTTAGAAGCCCGCGCAGCTTTAGGTAGACCCATCAAAGTGGGGATGATTGGTGCAGGCTTTATGGGTAGAGGTATTGCTAACCAAATTATTAATTCTGTGCCAGGAATGGAGTTAGTTGCTATCTCCAACCGCCAACTTGATGCAGCCAAGCGAGCTTATCTAGAAGCAGGGATTGAAGATATTCAGGTGGTGACAAATATCACCGATATGGAAGATGCGATCGCTCAGGGTAAATATGCAGTTACAGAAGATGCAGAGTTACTGTGTCGTGCTGATGGGATCGAGGCTTTAATTGAAGTTACCGGTGCAGTCGAATTTGGCGCACATATCGTCATGAGTGCGATCGCACATCACAAACACGTGATTATGATGAATGCTGAACTCGATGGCACTATTGGCCCTATCCTCAAGGTCTATGCAGACAAAGCTGGCGTAATTCTCAGCGCTTGCGATGGCGATCAGCCAGGGGTAGAAATGAATCTCTACCGCTTTGTAAAAAGCATTGGTTTAACTCCCCTATTGTGCGGTAACATCAAGGGTCTGCAAGACCCCTATCGCAATCCCACCACTCAAGAAGCCTTCGCTAAACGTTGGGGTCAAAAAGCCCACATGGTAACTAGCTTTGCTGATGGGAGCAAAATTTCCTTTGAGCAAGCGATCGTCGCCAACGCCACTGGGATGAAGGTTGCGAAACGGGGAATGCTGGGTTATGACTTCACTGGTCATGTGGATGAAATGACCAATCTGTATGACGTAGACCAGCTCAAGGAATTGGGCGGTATTGTTGATTATGTTGTTGGTGCTAAACCAGGCCCAGGGGTATTTGTATTTGCAACTCACGACGACCCCAAACAACGCCACTATCTTAACTTGTACAAACTCGGTGAAGGCCCGCTTTACAGCTTCTATACTCCTTATCACCTCTGCCATTTTGAAGTTCCCCTCTCTGTAGCCCGTGCGGTTCTCTTCCAAGATGCTGTGATGGCTCCCTTGGCTGGCCCGGTAGTAGATGTAGTCACCACAGCCAAAATAGATTTGAAAGCCGGAGAAACCTTAGATGGTATCGGCTACTACATGACCTACGGACAATGCGAAAATTCTGCGATCGCACAACAGCAAAACCTCCTACCAATGGGATTAGCTGAAGGATGTCGCCTCAAACGCGATATTCCCAAGGATCAAGTGCTAACTTACGACGATATAGAATTGCCCGCAGATAGACTTTGCGATAAATTAAGAGCCGAACAAAACGCTTATTTCGCTACAGAAAAAGCTCTAGTAGCTGTCGGTTAAATTAAATGCGTGGTCAGGAATTTATTCTTAGCTTTCATTCTTAAATTCCTGACTACGTACCAACATCTTTTTCTACTATTTCTTAGCGTCCTTAGCATCCTATTTGCAAGGTGCTGGTGGAAACCTGTTTAATTTCAACTCCATCTTCTGAGATTACAAATAATTAAGCTTCTTAGAGGTTGTTTTAAAAGTGGTTCGCTGTGAATTTAAGCACTTCTCAAGTGCCACTATTCCCCTTGAAAAAGCGGATTTATCAGCATATAAGGGACTTCCAAGAAATAAATTATTCCATCTTGTGGGGCGGGCATCTTGCCTGCCACATAAACTGGGCGGACAAGATGTCCACCCCATAATAAATACTGGGATATTTTTTTATTTGCAAGTACCTAAAATTATTTGATAAATTACTAAATCATTTTAAAACATTCTCTTAATTACGAATTACGAACTACGAATTACGAATTACTATTACTTGCTGGGAAGTATTCAAGCAAACCTGAAAGAAACTGGAGATTGAACTGATGAAAATTGCTCTAGTCCATGATTACTTAACCCAGCGCGGTGGAGCAGAGCGCGTGTTTGAATTGCTTTGTAAGCGCTACCCTGAAGCTGATATTTACACCTCTGTTTACAATCATCAAAAAACTATAGATTTAAGTGAGCGTGTAGTTAATACAACTTTCTTACAAAAAATTCCCGGTGCAGCTAAATATTTTCGCTTGATGGCTCCCTTCTATTTTTCTGCTTTTCGGGCTTTAAATTTACAAGACTATGACTTAATTATCAGTAGTAGTACGAGCTTTGCAAAAGCCGTCAGAAAAAAACCCCAAGCACTACATATTTGCTTTTGTCATAATGTTACGCGTTTCTTGTGGGATACAGAAACTTATTTAAGGGAATACGGTGATTATCGCTATTTTGCACCGCTACTAGAAAAAATATTCCAAGTTATGAGAAATGTAGATTTGGAATATGCACAGGAACCCGATTTATATATTGCTAATTCCAGTATTGTGGCTCGACGCATTCAGGATATTTATAAAAAGCAAGCTATTGTCATTAATTATCCCATTGATACCAGTAATTTCATTTTCTCAGACCAGAAAGAAGAATATTATTTGGCATCTGCGAGGATGATCAGTTATAAACGTTTAGATATAATAATTGAAGCTTTTAATTGGCTAGGGTGGCGTTTATTAATCTCAGGCGATGGCCCAGAACAAGCACGGTTAAAATCCAAAGCTTTAGATAATATTGAGTTCTTAGGACACGTCAGCGATGCAAAACGTAAAGACTTATTTTCTAAAGCTAAGTCTGTGATAGTTGCGGCTTTAGAAGATTATGGATTGGTTCCAGTGGAGGCTAATGCTAGCGGTACTCCAGTTATTGCTTATGGAGCAGGTGGTGTTTTAGATACTCAAGTTCCCAGAAAAACAGGAGTCTTTTTTAAGAGACAAACACCAGAATCTTTACAAACTGCATTACTAGAAGCTGGCGAAATAACTTGGGATTACCAAAACATTCGGAATCATGCAGTAACAAATTTTTCAGAAACAGCCTTCTTTAGTAAAGTCGAACAAATTATTGACCAGGCTTGGAGAGTGCATCAATCAAGTAATTTGTTAGCTTAAGGATAATAAAAGTGGTTCAAACTAGTCTTAATCCGAGTTTCAATCCCAATCCGAATACACCTCCCGAAAATGAAGCGGGTTACGGACAGATGCTGTCCGTAATGGTACGCAGATTTCCCTGGTTTGTGCTTGTATTTTTCACTTCCGTCACTTTTGCTGGTTTTATCACTACAAAAACCAAGCCTACCTACAAAAGTTCTATGCAGTTGTTGGTAGAACCCAATTATCAAGTTAAACAAGGAACAGCAACACCAGAAAATCAATTTACTGAACCGACTATTGAAATAGACACAGCAACCCAACTCAACATTATGAAGAGTTCTGGGCTGTTGCAAAAGGCTGTTGATAAAGTTCAGCAAGACTATCCAGACTTAACTGTTGATGATGTTAAGAATGCTTTGGTTTTGAATCAAATTAAAACCAAAGAGGATAATGTCTTAACTAAAATTTTTCAGGTTGAATATAGCGATCGCGATGCCGAAAAAACCCAAAAAGTTCTGAGTGCGATTCGCCAGGTGTATTTGGAATATAACAAGCAGCAGCAAGATTCCCGGTTACAAAAAGGGCTGCAAGTTATTAGAGAACAGTTAAAAAAAGCTAGTGATGAAGTTAATGCTTCTGAAACTAATCTGCAAAGATTTCGCAGAACTCAGAATTTAATCGATCCGGAAACCCAAGCAAAAGCGCTAGAAGACGCTTTGAATAAACTTGAAGAAGAACGACGTACTACTCGTTCTCAATATCAAGAAGCTTTGGCGCGTCAACAATCTTTGCAAGCGCAACTTAACCGTACGCCACAAAATGCTTTGGTTTCTTCGCGTTTGAGTCAGTCTACTCGCTATCAAGGTTTACTCAACGAGATTCAAAAAACAGAACTGACCCTATCACAAGAACGCTTGCGGTTTACAGATGAAACTCCTAGTGTGCAAAAGTTGCAAGCACAACTAGAAGGACAGAAGGAATTATTGCAACAAGAGGTGAGCAGAACTTTAGGCGGCTTACCTGCTAGTGCTGTTGCAGATGGCGGAAATCTACTAGAACAAGGACAACTCGGACAAATTGACCTCAACCTTGCAGGTGAGCTAGTAGAAACACAAACAAATATTGTTTCTTTAGCAGCTCGCGATCAAACTTTGGCTCAGAAAGAAAACGACCTACGTTTGCAACTCAAACGCTTTCCGCCTTTGTTGGCTTATTACAATCGCATATTACCGCAACTGCAATTTAGTCGTGAAAGGTTAGAGCAGTTGTTGAGAGCAGAACAGCAAGTGCGTCAGGAACTTTCTAAAGGCGGATTTAATTGGGAAGTGGTTGAAGAACCCCAAAAGGGTACATTAATGGGCCCCAATCTGCAGCAGAACCTGTTGTTGGGTGCGGTGGTTGGCTTAATGTTAGGAGGTATTGCTACCTTTGTACGGGAAGCCTCTGACGATGCTGTTCATACTACTGCTGAGTTAGAGAAGCACGCAGCTCTACCATTGTTGGGTATTACTCCCAAGTTACCCCCTGTTAAACCTAGAGAGTCAGTAATTAAGTTGCCTTTTGGTAAACCAGAAGAGCTTGCACCTTGGACAGTTCAAGTATTACAATCTCCTCCTAGTTGGGAATCGCTAGACCTAATTTATAAAAATATTGAACTGCTCAATACTGTTACCAGTTTGAAATCATTAATGATTACCTCGGCTTTACCCGATGAGGGTAAGTCCGCTTTGGCATTAGGTTTGGCAATGAGCGCGGCGCGGTTACACAAAAAAGTACTATTGATTGATGCTAATTTGCGTGAACCAAGTCTACACAATCAACTCAATCTTCCCAACGATCAAGGGCTTTCCACTCTCCTCACCAGTGAAGGCTCTATACCTAACCAAATGAGTATTCAATACTCAGGCTCATCCTACATTGATATTCTGACAGCTGGGCCTACACCTGCTGATGCAGCTAATCTTTTGAGTTCGCCACGGATGACACAATTGATGGCAACTTTTGAAGAGAACTATGATTTGGTACTGGTAGATGGTTCTCCTGTGCTTGGATTAGTAGATGCGATGTTGACTGCATCATCTTGTCGTAGTGTTGTGATGTTGGCAAGCATTGGTAGAGTAACTCGCAGCCAAATGGCTCAAGCTACAGCGATGTTGAGCAAGTTAAATCTGATTGGAGTCGTAGCAAATGGAGCCTCCAACGCTGACAGCACATACGTACCTTATACAAAGCCACAAAGATTTGCACTGCAACAAGCAATGGAGAAATACAGCTCTTCTCGTTTGAGTGAAACAGGTTCTCGTCGGGAAAGAGGCTAAAGAATCACGCAAAAATTGGTTTTGGGGAAAAGGTTAAAGGTTAAGGGTTAAAGGTTTTCTCTTTCCCTTTTCCCATTCCCCTTTTTCCCCTTAACCGACAAGTATTGGCTAGAGTGGTGTCACTATAGGCATTTTTCATTAGCTGTCGTCTCAGCAGATTGTAGGGCACAACATTGTTGTGCCCTATTGCTTGAGAGAATTTGTAGTGAAAACTATTCTCTGTTTTACAAAAACTTAATAATTCTCTGGAAAAAGTAAATAATTTATCAAGAATGCATAAAGAATTTCTCTGACCAAGATTTATTCCAAAAGAGTCTTCTATCCTAGATATCACAGCCGTTTCAAAATAGCTAAACAGTCTGCTGAGACTGATTTTGACAGATTAATCGCATCATTAAGTTGGTGAGAGTAAAATCTTGTTTTCTCACCTGTCAAATCAGATAAATTGCAGCACAGAATTTTGATCAGCACTTGATATCAGGTCAAGAATCTACTTCTCTACATATCTCATGACCTATGACTATCTCAATAATTCCCTCTCTACAGAATCCCTACAAACTAACTGAGCAACGTCAACCAAATTCAGATTCTCCATACTGTACGCTATTGTGGCGGCGGGGTCAGTTGTTGGTGAAGTCTCCTAAATATATCAAACAGCCATATCTGCCTTCTTTAGATGACAAACAATGGTTAGTCGAGTGTTTAAAACATTCTCCAGTGAAGTTGGTGAGCATTGATGCCAAGCTAAGTGAGGATTTGTTGCGGTTTTGGGCGGAAGCTTGTGCAGCAGCTAATAAGCCAATTTTTCTACGGTTTCCCTCTGGGAATCAACCGCTAAAAAAAGCTCATCCTGTTGTCAGACTATGGAAGCAGCTTTTTGATAGGGTTTTGGCTTTTGTGTTGCTAGTCGTGCTAAGTCCAGTTATGCTGGGACTGGTTTTGTTGATGCAGATTGATTCACCAGGGCCAGTTTTTGCGCGTGAGTGGTTAGTGGGAGAGCGTGGTAAGCTTTTTCTAGCCATTAAGTTACGGACAACGGAAGCGCGCCACGTCACGCCATTGCGGCGTTGGCTGAGTAAATCTGGTTTGCACAACTTTCCGCAGTTGTTGAATGTATTGCAAGGTGACAGAGGTTTAATGCAATCGTATTGTTGGACTTTGGCAGATGTGGTGCAGTTAAGTTCCTCTACACAACGAAATCTCAATGCAGCAGAAACAATCGATTCATGGCAGGTAGAAGCTACGTTGAAGCCGGCTGAATCTTAAAACTCAGATGAAAAGCGCTGCATTATAGATTTTTGGTTTTATGAATCAACAACCCCAAAGTTACTCACAACTTTGGTGGTTAAAAATACAAATTATTTGCTGAATTTAACGAGATGCAATTATGCAAACAGCTATATGTACTGTTTTTGAAAAAGACTACCATTATGGTGTCGGGGCTTTAGCTAATTCCCTATACCATCATGGGTTTCGCGGTGTGATTTGGGCTGCTTACCGAGGGAATTTACCACCTTGGGCAAAGTCTGTGAAAGCTGGTAAGGGCTATCAAGAATTGGCGATCGCAGATGGTTGTGCTATTCGGTTTGTAAAACTAGATACCCGTAAACACTTAGGCTTTTATAAGCCTGATTTTATGAATTTATTATGGGAAAAGTACTGCCCAGATGTAGAAGCACTATTTTACTTTGACCCTGATATCGTCAATAAATGTAGTTGGGATTTTTACGAAAAGTGGGTGAGTCGGGGAATTGCGCTGTGTGGCGATTCCTGGTATCACGTCCCTGCAAATCATCCTCGACGGTTAGCATGGCAAGAATTTGCCGAGAGTAACGGCTTAGTTTGCGATCGCCAATTAGATTATCACTTTAATAGTGGCTTTATTGGTGTGAATAAAAGCTGTAAATCCATTCTTGGACTTTGGCAGAAACTGATAGAACTGGGTGAGATGGCGGGACACTCAGATTTACAAGATTTATATGGCGATCAATCTTTTGGTCATTACCCCTATCTTTATGGCGATCAGACTTACCTGAACTTAGCACTGATGGTATCGAATCTACCTCTAAGTACAGTAGGGCCTGATGGAATGGATTTTATTCCTGGCGGCACTATTATGTCTCATGCCATAGTACCAAGTGTGAAGCCCTGGCGGAAGAAATTGATTATTAGCGCTCTTCAAGGTAGCCGTCCTAGCATTACAGATAAATTGTTTTGGCGGCATAGTCAAACACCAATTCAAATGTATTCTTCTGTCAAACTTCTGCAACAAAAATTTGCCATTCTTTGTGGCTCGGCTATTGGTCGCTTCATCTATCGCCATCCTATTTAAGACCCTGCAATTAACTTAATTGTTTGGTCTGTTGTTTAATTGAAAGCTTTGTCAAAAATTTATGTATTTTAATCTTCCACAGTCAACTCGTAGATTCATCAAAACTAGTAGCTTTTGGCAAAATCATTATTTGATTCTACGAGAGTTCAAAAAATTCCCTCGACTTGCTATATTAGCGATTGTTTTATCGCTTTTTGCTGTTACATTTGAGGGGTTTGGACTGGGTTTTTTATTAGCATTTTTGCAGAGCTTAACTACTCCTGATGCTGAACCCATAAAAACTGGATTTCATTGGTTTGATGTCGTAATTTTAGATATTAATGGTTCCCCAAATGAAAGATTGTACAGAGTATCGATTTTAATTGTAGTTATAACTTGTATCCGCGCTTCGTTTAACTACCTCGCGCAACTTTGCATCCAACTGAGTGAGGTAAATTTAGTAGATAATCTCCGAAAACAGATATTTGAGCAGTTACAGGCACAAGAACTCAAATATTTTGCCAAGAAAAGTTCTGGCGAATTGATTAATAGTCTCACCAATGAAATGGAGAGGATTAGGCAGATTTTTGGCGGTGTGGCTTTTGTAATTACTAGATTATTAACAATTGCTGTCTATGCTCTATCGCTGTTTTTAATTTCTTGGCAGCTTTCTATTATTTCTGTTTTACTGTTTAGTCTCTTAGCTGTGGGGCTAACAACTCTGAATAGAAATGTACGGGAGAAGAGTTTTGGAGTTACTAAAGCTAACGATAAATTTACTGCTAGGGCGCTAGAATTTCTAGAAGGTATCCGAACTATTCATGCATTTTCTACTATCGATTTTGAACGGCGGCGATATTACAAAGCTAGTCAAAATATAGTTACTACTTGGAAATCAGTTTATTGGCTATCTTTATCAGTTAGACCAATTACTGAGAGTGCTGCCACATTAATTCTTGTGATGATGATTATTGTGGCATTGACAACTGGATTAATGAAGGTTGCTTCATTGTTAACATTCTTCTTTATCCTGTTCCGCTTGGTGCCAATGATTCAAGATTTAAATGGCGTAGTTGCTTTTTTAAATACCCAAGCAGGTGCAGTTGAAAATATTAAGCAGTTGTTGACACCAGAAGATAAAGACTATTTTCAAAATGGTAAAATTCAATTCCCTGGATTAAAACAAGGAATTGATATAGTATCTGTAGATTTTGGTTATGAGCCTAATAATTTAGTGCTACATAATATTACCCTGAGCATTGAACAGGGACAGATGATTGCCTTAGTAGGAGAAACTGGTGGTGGTAAAAGTACCCTGGCTGATTTAATTCCTAGATTTCACGATCCAGTACAAGGACAAATTCTCATTGATGGCGTTGACTTGCGAGATTTTGAAATTAACTCGCTACGTCGCAAAATGGCGATAGTCAGCCAGAAAACATTTATCTTTAATACTTCCATTCGCAACAATATTGCTTACGGTACTCCTAATGCTACCGATGAGGAAGTCCGCGAAGCAGCACGTCAAGCCCATGCACTGGAATTTATCGAAAAATTACCTGGAGGCTTCAACACAATTTTAGGTGCGGATGGCATTCAACTCTCTGGTGGACAACAACAACGAATTGCGATCGCGCGTGCTTTAGTACGCAAACCCGAAATTTTGATATTAGATGAAGCCACCAGTGCCTTAGATGCAATTACACAGCAGACTATTCAAGAGTTTTTAGAAAGTTATGCTGTAGGACGCACAGTGATTGTAATTGCTCACCGTCTCTCTACGATTGCTCAAGCTGATAAGGTTGTCGTCTTAGAAAAAGGACGCATCGTTGAACAGGGTAAGTATCAAGAATTACTTGAACTTAAAGGTCAATTGTGGAAATATCACCAGACACATTATCAGATGGGAAATAGCTGATTGGGGGATTGGGGGTTGGGGACTGGGGAACTCGGGGCCCCCTCTGGGGATAAGGGGTAATGGGGACTGGGGAACTCGGGGCCCCCTCTGGGGATAAGGGGTAATGGGGATTGGGGAACTCGGGCCCCCTCTGGGGATAAGGGGTAATGGGGATTGGGGAACTCGGGGCCCCCTCTGGGGATAAGGGGTAATGGGGATTGGGAAAATTCCAAATTCATGCATTCTGCCTTTCCTCTTCCCTTTTACAGACGCGATGAATCGCGTCTCTACAAATTTTCTTTTATAGACGCGATGAATCGTGTCTCTGCATCTCTTATTTAAACTCAACTACTGTATTAAATATTATGTCTAACAATTCTGAAGTAGTACAACCACTGGTTAGCGTAATTATTCCTACTTATAATCGACCACAGTATCTCAAACAAGCGATCGCTAGTGCAGTGAGGCAGACTTACCAAAATTTGGAAATTATTGTTTCTGATAACTGTAGCCCCGAAAATCCTCAAGGGATTGTGGAATCTTTTGGTGATACACGCATCAAATTTGTGCGACATCCAGAAAATATTGGAATGTTTGGTAATCAAATGTATGGCTTTAAGATAGCAAGTGGTAAATATGTTGCTAGCCTCCATGATGATGATTTATGGCACGAAGATTTTTTAGCTAAACTTGTGCCCATCTTAGAAGCACATGCAGAATTAATTATCGCTTTTAGCGATCAATACATCATTGATGCTTTAGGTAATATTAATTATTCTGGTACGGAAGCAAATACACGTGGTTTTAAGCGCGACACACTAGAGCAAGGAATGTATAAAGCTTTTTATAAAATGGGTTTACTTTATAAAAGTATCCCTACTGCCGCAGCTTGTGTATTTCGAGCTAATCTCATGAATTGGGATAATATTCCTGCTGAAGTTGGCGGTTTATGGGATGTATATTTAAGCTACATTTGCGCTACATCGGGTTATGCAGCTTACTATTATCCCGAAAGATTGACTTATTATCGTGCCCATGAGCAAACTGATACAATGCTTAGTGGTCATCGAAATGCTGAGGCAAAAATTCGCAAAGCTAAAAGCGAATTGTTCTGTTATCAAGTTTTCATGGAAGACCCTCGTCTTGAAGAGTTTAAGTCATATTTTCAAAAGCAATGGTTAGAAGCTAATACCACTTTGGGGATAGGTTTACTGCGAAATCAGCAAGTATTAGAAGCGCGTTCTTATTTTTGGCAAGCACTAAGCAAACAGAAGTTTAATCTGCGAACTATCGCAGCATTAACTCTGAGTTTTATTCCCCAACCTCTAGCTACGAAATTCTTCGATTTACTTAAGTTTTACATTGAGTGGGTTAGCTGCAAAAAAAATAAATTTGCTCAAAAAATTAACTCCATGAAAAAAAATATCATAAATATTAATCTACCTCAATCAATCAATTAACTGTCTGGGCATTATCTACTCTCAATATTTAGGGTTGATATCAGCCATGTTTAAAGAATCAAACCGGATTCCAATACTTGTCGCTTAAGGGAAAAAAGGGGAATGATTCAAGGGAAAGAAAAAACCTTTAACCCTTAACCTTTAACCTTTTCCCCAAAACCAATTTTGAGTTCAAAACGCTATCCCTTGTAGTATTGAACCGGATTTAGCTATTTAGGTACGTATATAAATTAATCGCCTCAGGAGGTGGTGTGTGAAAATTTGTATTGTGACTCACAAATTGAAAAAAGGTGATGGTCAAGGTCGAGTCAACTATGAAGTTGCAAAAGAAGTCATTTGTCGTGGTCATCAACTAACATTATTAGCTAGCGAAGTAGCGCCAGAACTTCAAAATCATAGTTTAGTTAATTGGGTAGAAATTCCAGTTCAACAATTCCCAACAGAATTTATTCGTAATTTGGTATTCGCCAAAAAAAGTGCAGATTGGTTAAATAAACATCGGGCTGAATTTGATTTAGTCAAAGTTAATGGTGCGATTACAACAACCTCTGCGGATGTGAACGCTGTACATTTCGTTCACAGTTCTTGGTTGCGATCGCCTGTGCATATTTCTCGCACTCGGCGCGATGCCTATGGTTTGTACCAGTGGCTTTATACTGCCTTAAATGCCCAATGGGAAAAACAGGCTTTCCAACAAGCGAAAGTGGTTGTGGCGGTATCGGAGAAGGTAGCGCAAGAATTAGTCAACATTGGCGTACCGCGATCGCAGATTCAGGTAATTGTTAATGGCGTGGATTTAACAGAGTTTACCCCTGGGATCAGCAGTCGCCAAACTTGGAATTTACCTGAAAATGTCCCACTAGCGCTATTTGCTGGCGATATTCGCACCACTAGAAAGAACTTAGACACAGTTCTCTATGCCTTAGCCAAGGTTCCTGATTTACATCTAGCGGTTGTGGGTGACACTGAAGGTAGCCCCTTTCCCCAACTAGCTGCATCTTTAGGGTTAAGTGAACGAGTACATTTTTTAGGCTATCGGCGTGATATGTCCGCCATTATGCGGGCTGTGGATTTATTTGTATTTCCTTCCCGTTATGAAGCTTGCACCCTCGTATTATTAGAAGCCCTCGCTTCTGGGCTACCAGTCATTACCGCCACCGCCACCGGAGGCGCAGAACTGGTGACACCGGAATGCGGAGTGGTTTTGTCAAATACCGATGACATTGAAGCTTTAGCCGCAGCACTGTCATCATTAATCTGCGATCGCCCTTTGATGCAGCAAATGGGTAAAGCAGCGCGTTCTCTTGCTGAACAACATAGCTGGATGACGATGGCACAAAATTACGTGGATCTATTTGAGGATTTAAAGGAAAATTCTACCTTTTTGGGCATGGGGCATGGGGCATTGGGCATGGGGAAGAGTTTTTTTGCGCCACAGGGGCGGGTGGCTATTTCTAAGCACCCACAAGAGGATCCATTTTCCTGCCGACTTTCCATGAAAAACACTGTTCTTATCCCCACTTATCGCCGTCCTCTAGATTTGTCTCGTTGCCTTTTAGCATTACAGGCGCAAACGAAACCAGTCGATCAAGTAATCGTCGTTGTTCGCGATACAGATCAAGAAACTTGGCAATTTCTCGCTGATTTTCCCACCGATAAACTGCCACTACAAACCGTTACAGTTAGCGTACCTGGGGTAGTAGCAGCCTTAAATGCTGGACTAGCCGTAGTTGAGGGAGACATTGTTTCAATTACAGATGATGATGCAGCCCCCCACACTGATTGGTTAGAGAAAATCAACGCGCATTTTGAAGCAGATAACCGCATTGCTGGCGTTGGTGGGCGTGATTGGATCTATCAACGGAACAAATTGGAAGATGGTTCTCAGCAGGTAGTTGGGAAATTGCAGTGGTTTGGACGGGTGATTGGTAATCATCACCTAGGAGTGGGAGAAGCGCGGGAAGTTGATGTTCTCAAAGGGGTGAACATGAGTTTTCGTCACGCTGCGATCGCGCAATTACATTTTGATGAAAGAATGCGTGGTACAGGCGCACAAGTCCATTTTGAAATGGCCTTTACCTTCGCCTTAAAACGCGCTGGTTGGAAGCTAATTTACGATCCCCAAATAGCAGTCGATCATTATCCTGCACAACGTTTTGATGAAGACCAACGCCATAATTTTAATGAAATTGCCTTTATTAATTTAGTCCATAATGAAACTTTAGTTTTATTAGATCATCTGCCGCCGCTACGTCGTGCAGTGTTTTTATTATGGGCAATATTCATAGGCACAAGGGATAGTTTGGGCTTTGTGCAATGGTTGAGATTCTTACCTATCCAAGGACAATTAGCAGGTAAAAAATTCCTGGCTTCTTTGCGTGGGCGCTGGTTAGGTTGGCAAACACATAAACAATTCAAAATTCAAAATCCAAACTTCAAAAGTAAATTTGTTGTGTTTTGAGTAAATTAACTCTCTTCCTTCTTATTCTTCGCGTCTTCTCTGCGAGACGCTACGCGAATGCGATTCGTTTAAAAAGTATTAATAAATATCATGCAAAGGCGCAAATAATAAATTTCAATTTTTTGTACTCAAATCAAGACCAATCCAAAATCTAAAATCCAAAATCTAAAATTGAATGCCTTCTCAACAGAAACAGATACTTTACAATCCTGTTTTGCAAGAAAACTTCTCGCCTCAAGACCGGGCTGCACAAGCTTGGATGGTAATCTTGGGTTACATATTGCTCATAGTAGTTTGTTATTTTACTGGTGCAGCAACGATGTTGCGATTAGTTTTTCCGGCAACATCTTTATTAGTAGGTTTATTTCTTTATTTCCGCCATCCCATTCTCTATATTGGGTTTACTTGGTGGATTTGGTTTCTCACACCTTTAGTTGCGCGGTTGGTAGATTATCGAGTTGGTTGGGACCCTACTCGTCAGATACTGATTGCACCTTATTTAGTGGTATTTGTCACTATTGGCACTTTTATTAAATATTTGCCTAGCAGTGTACGCCAAGGAGGTTTACCTTTTCTTTTGGCGTTTATTGGGGTATTTTATGGTTTTTTAGTGGGTCTGATTTATAATGCCCCTGTGCCTGTAGCAAGGGGTCTTTTAGATTGGCTCAGTCCGATTATTTTCGCTTTTCATTTATTTATGAACTGGCGAGATTATCCGACTTACCGAGAGCAAATGCAGCGTGTATTTCTCTGGTGTGTGTTAATTACTGGTGCTTATGGTGTCTATCAATTTGTGGTAGCGCCAGAATGGGATAGATATTGGTTAATCGAATCCAAAATGTTTACCAGTTCCGGAGATCCAGAACCCTTTGGGATGCGTGTCTGGAGTACTTTGCACTCAGTTGGGCCTTTTGGTTCTGTAATGCAAGCTGGTCTATTATTGTTATTTACCAGAACTGGATTTTTAATTTTTCCTGCTTCGGCTGTGGGTTATTTGTCCTTCTTGTTAGCACAAGCACGTACTAATTGGGGCGGTTGGTTGTTAGGCGTAATTATGATTTTGGGTTCAGTCAAAGCTAGAATTCAAATGCGCTTAATTACGATTATTGTGGTCATGGCAATATGTGTTGTTCCCTTAACCACAATTGAGCCAATTTCAGAGGTAGTGGCTACTCGGTTAGAAACTTTTTCTAATTTAGAGAATGACACCAGTTTTAAAGATAGATCGGGCAGCTACGATCGCAATTTGAGTATTGCGCTTTCTAATGTATTAGGTAACGGTTTAGGTAATATCTGGAAAGTCAATGAAAAAACCGGACAAATCGAAGTTTTTGTGATTGACAGTGGCGTTTTAGATATGTTTTTTACCTTAGGGTGGGCTGGTGCTATCTTTTATTTAGGTGGCTTAATTTTGACAATTATCAATGTTAGTAAGTACAAAGAAGGACGTTTTGATAGTTTTGTCAGTGCTGCCCGCGCAATTGGAATTAGTGGTTGTTTTCAGTTAGTCATTGGTAGTGGGATGTTGAGTGTTGCTGGCATGATTTTATGGGGATTTCTCGCTATGTCTATGGCAGCACATAAATATTATCAGCACCAAAGCAATTTGCAATATCCAATTATCAAGTATCCCGGCTCTATTCCACAAATAGGTAATTCTAATTAACTATTTTCTTCCTCGATTCTAAGGTGGCTAGATGAGAAATCAAAAGATTATCTAATTACTCAGATAATCTTTATTATTTAATAATATTCTCATCAATCATACATCCATCCTATTTCAAGTAAATAAGATATGCATGTAGGGTCAAGGCAGTGCCCATACGTGTCAACTTAAGCTAAAAGCTATATAGGGCGGGCGTTGTACAAATACCTCGCGCCCTCATCCCCTAACCCCTTCTCCCCCAGGAGAAGGAGAACTAAATCTCTTGCTCCCTTCTCCCTGCGGGAGAGGGGCTGGGGGTGAGGGCAGAAACCTTGCAACCAAGCAGGTTTCACGTTAAGTTGACACCAATGGGCAGTGCCTTGCCCTTACCATCATCTGTGCATCACCACCTTACAATCTGCTGTAGCATTGAAATTATGTTAGCTTTATAAAATACCTGGATAACTAAACTATAAATATACAGAATACATTGCATTTAAAAAATATTTGATTATTCTATTGCTGCTTTATTAGAGTGTGTTTATACTTGTAATAGCTGGATAAATAAAGCATATTCCAAATTTATAATAGTTCATGAATTTGCGATAATTTCTATAGTTCAGTAGTATTTAGCTATAGATTTAATTTCCTAAATAATTGAGAAAATCTATCGATTATCTTGGCTAGCCAGTGATAGTAATTAAAAAATTATCGGGAAGCTAAAATCTATTTATCTATAGGATTATGCATTGGTTTTTGAATACATAGATGGTGCCGATATTGCTTTGCAATAAACTTAATGGCAATAGCAATTTTATTCTAAGTTTTCACTTTATGGCGGCTATATTAACGCCAAAATTACAACCTTAAAACCTTCAGATTGTAAGTTACAGAATCTGATGAAGGAAAGCTTCCCACGACTCCAGCTTTCCTACAAATACCAAGAGTGTGGCAAAAATTCATCGGATTGCCATAGCTCCCATATCAAGTAAAAACTAGTATGAATGGATAGACATTATGAAAGTGATTGCTATTATGCCACTGGCCGAACAAAGAGGCGGCGGGGAAATGATGTTTTGGGATTTGATGCAACAAGGACGGCAAGCTGGGATTGAATGGATAGCGGTATTTTTAGAAGATGGCCCAATGGTGGAACAGGTGAGGGCATTGGGTATTGATACCAGAGTAATTGCAAGCGGCCGTTTGCGAGAAGTTCACCGGATGATCAGTGCGGTATTTCGTATCGCTATGTTGGCGAAACAAGAACGTGTAGATGCGATCGCCAATTGGATGTGGATTACTCATCTATATGGAGGATTAGCTGCGATCGCAGCTGGTGTACCTGCTATATGGTATCAGCTAGAAGTACCTAACGCTAAGTCTTGGTTGTTGCAATTGGCGACATTATTACCAGCGCAGGCAATTATCACTCTCTCGAAAGAGGGTAAGGAAGCACAGGCGAAGATTTGGCCTTATCGACCAACACACTTAGTATATCCGGGTGTGGCTTTAGACAGATTTGAGCCGGCTGTTCTCCCTTCTCCACAAGAAGCGCGGTCAAAATTGGGTTTACCGTTACACGGGCCTTTGATTGGGATTGTGGGACGTTTGCAACGATGGAAGGGAATGCATACTCTAGTAGATGCCATGCCACAAATATTGCAGAGATATCCTGATGCTAATTGTGTCATTGTTGGTGGTAAGCATGATTTAGAGGCTGATTATGAGGACTTGTTAACAGCACAAATAGCAGATTTGGGTTTAAGCGATCGCGTTTTGATGGTGGGACTACAACGCAATGTTCCTGAGTGGATGCAGGCAATGGATATTTTTATCCACGCTTCTGATAATGAGCCTTTTGGGATTGTGATTATTGAGGCTATGGCCCTCGGGAAACCGGTAGTGGCTGGCAATGCTGGCGGCCCCACAGAAATTATTACAGATGGGCTGAATGGGCTATTGACACCCTATGGTGATGCAGATGCATTAGCGATCGCAATTCTTCGCTATCTTGACGATCCAGAATTTAGCGATCATGTCGGAGTTGCAGCACGACAACGGGCCCTGGATTTTTCTACGCAACGTTACGCCCAAAATTTTATTAATACAGTTCGTTATGCTGTTTCTCATGTGTCTAAAACCATCACAACTGTGAAGACAACTCCTTCAACTTTGAATTAAAAACTGAGGGCTGATACTCATTAGTATTAACTCCGCAGAAATCATATTTTGGTGGCATTTTATAGCTTTGTTTCTTATCCTCTAAATATTTGTTGTTTGATACATAGAACCACAATGAATATTTAAAGGATGCAGAGAACTTCACTTCTGTATTCAATACTTGTAGGTTTAAGGCAAAGGGTAAAAGGAAAGAGCGAAGGAAAAACACCTTTGACTCATTCCCTTTACTCCAACCTGGTTTACCAGACTCAGCAGTCAGTGGTAATACTAGAAAACTGTATCTTTAAATATGAAATTTTTAACAAGTATATAATTTTTCTATGTCGAAAGTAACAGCCTAAAATTCAGCTTCTTGGTATTTTCATTTAATCTAAATTCCTTATATAATCAGGCTTTTAGGCTATTTTACTGGGGACAAAATTTTGTATACACATTTAGGTTAAAAAAACTAGTCACTTAACCATTTATTTATAGAAGCCTGCATTTTTAGAGCCTATTTAAAGATATTACTGAGAATTTTATTAAATTCATTACATTGTGCTTTAATAACTAAAATAAGTGTTTCCTATTTGATTCTCATGAGTTCAGCCCATCATCAAAATCTTTGATGTATCAATCTTATTTAGGTTATTTATGTTGCACAAAGAATATTTTTGTTAATTTTATGCCCAAAAAATATGGGTAATAACTGACAATATTTTTGAGATGGTGATGGATAATTAGCACAATATTAGTAGAGTGTTGTTATTAACATTCAACTAAGCTGATATTTGGCAGATATCGGTCAAATTTAATTTGCTTTTTATCAAAATATTTTCCCAAACAGGGATGAGGATCAACCTAGAATTTCCCACACCAGTACTTGCCCAGCAGAACCTTAAAGGTAAGTAAATTCAGGATATCCGCTATTATAAATCACAAATTGTTAACAATCATTTAATTAAATAATTGTAGTTATGACTAATAAAAATTCTAAATCTTCTCAGAAATCTAAAAGTTTTGAAAAGCTGGATTCCTCGGGCCAAAGTAAAGGCAAAAATCAGACTAAAGATAAATGCGAACCAGTATTGGCTGATTTATCTCTAAGTCAAAAAATATCTGATAAATCTTTATTTGTAGGTGATGAGGTTACTTTCACCCTAACGTTAAAAAATAGCGGCCCAGCCAATGCGACAGGGGTAAAAATTCAAGATTTACTACCCTCTGGTTTTAGCTTCATCAATGCTAAGGCTAGTGTCGGGAATTATGACAGCACAACTGGGATTTGGGATGTTGGTTCTATCAAGTCGGGGCGTAATGTTACCCTAACGCTGAAAGCCACAGTTTTGAATGCTGCTGATGCAGCTGCCTATACCAATGTGGCAGAAATTATTGCCGCCGATCAAAAAGATCCAGATTCGGTTGTCAATAATGGCAACCCCAAAGAAGATGACTATAGCAGTGCCACTGTATGTGTGGTTAAGCAGGCTGATTTATCTCTGAGTCAAACAATATCTGATAAATCTTTATTTGTAGGTGATGAGGTTACTTTCACCCTAACGTTAAAAAATAGCGGCCCAGCCAATGCAACAGGGGTAAAAATTCAAGATTTACTACCCTCTGGTTTTAGCTTCATCAATGCTAAGGCTAGTGTCGGGAATTATGACAGCACAACTGGGATTTGGGATGTTGGTTCCATCAAGTCGGGGCGTAATGTTACCCTGACGCTGAAAGCCACAGTTTTGAATGCTGCTGATGCAGCTGCCTATACTAATGTGGCAGAAATTATTGCCTCTGCTCAACCAGATCCAGATTCGGTTGTCAATAATGGCAACCCCAAAGAAGATGACTACAGCAGTGCCACTGTATGTGTAATTAAGCAGGCTGATTTATCTCTGAATCAAACAATATCTAATGAATCCTTACTTGTAGGTGATGAGGTCTCTTTTACCCTGACATTGAATAATAGCGGCCCAGCCAATGCGACAGGGGTAAAAATTCAAGATTTACTACCTTCTGGTTTTAGCTTCCTTGGGGCTGACGCTAGTGTGGGAACTTATGACAGTACAACTGGAATTTGGAATGTTGGTTCGATCAACTCAGGCGATAATGTTACCCTGACGCTGAAAGCTACAGTCTTGAATGCTGCTGATGCGGCTGCTTATACTAATGTGGCGGAAATTGTTGCCGCCGATCAACCAGATCCAGATTCCGTTGTCAATAATGGTGACCCTACAGAAGATGATTACAGCAGTATCCAGGCACCTGTAGCTAACCTATCTGTAGAGAAAGAATTTACCCTAGTTAATCAACAATCCTTTAGCAGTCTGAAACAATCTGTTGATTACAACCATGATGGTAAAGCAGATCAGGTGATTGCGCTACCTGGGGATGAAGTGACATTTACAATTACTGTCCGCAATAAGGGTTTTGGTGATGCTACAGGCGTGCAAATTGTCGATGATCTCAGACAGAAATTGCCCATTGGTTTAGATTTTGTCAATTTTGCTGATCTCGATGGTGGTACTAGCATTGACACAGACAATAATGCTCAAACTCTAGAGGTTTTGTTTGACAATATTGCGGCAGGAGAAACTAAAACTATTACCGTCAATGCCAAAGTTAGTACCGAAAATATTACATCTATAAATTTAACAGGTAGATTAGGCACAATTAACCCTAACACAGGTGATATCAATCCGGCTTTGCCTGAATATTATGAAACACCTTTTAATGGGGTATTTTTCCTCAATTACAATGTGCAAAAAAGCAACGGGGATGATAGGGTAGAATTTGGCTTTTTAAATATTCAAAATCAAGCCGAAGTTGTGGCAGTCAACGGTAAAACCCTAAACTCCGGGACAATTGCTGCTAGTAGTAGGTTAGATATTTCCACATATAAACTTGAAGGCACTTTAAATAACCAACAGCCATTTAGAGTGTTTTCGGTGGAGAATTTCAATAACCCCAACAATACTAACGCCTCGTTCTTCTTTAATCCCGATCCTATTAGTGGTTCTGTTAGTGTTGGCTATCCTTACCAAAATCAATCCGAATTTTTACAACCAGGCCAGATTGGGATCGCTGGATTTGAAGCAGATTGGGCAAAAAGTACAGATCCGCAATATTTAGCTAATTTAGCAGTTTGGAATGGGTTAGGGGCTGATGGCAATTTAACTACCTCTGGTGAACCCACAACTGCAGATGAACAAGCTGTAATCAATGCTTTGGCTGATTTTATCGTAGATGGTGTTTATAGTCGCGATCGCTTTAATAACGGGTCATTTACCTTTAATAACGGCACCCAAATAGAAAACCTCATCTTCCAAGCAGGTCAATATTCCCCAGGACTGATTGACTTTGTCAATATCTTAGTCACAGATACAGGTGTGATATTCACAGAAAATAACCCACAAATTAATGGGCTAGCATTACCTGATGCTCAAATTGAGAGTCTCAGCACAGTTGCAGATTCACAATTTAGCGACTTACAAGCTATTTTTGACTCCTTTAATTTCTCTGTCCCGACTGGAGTTAATATTACGATTCAAGATTCTAATGGCGATGGCAACATTAATACACGCTTGCAAGAAATAGGCGGTTACAAAAATAATTGGTTAGTCTCTAGCATTACCATTGATAGTAATGTGAATCACGTGACTTTTGCAGCTTGTGGAAGTGGGGCAAACTATGATTTTGCTTCGCAGAATTTGATTGTTGCTAATCCCAATACTACTTTTACTTTGCAAGGCAGCGAACATGATAGCAATAAAATTATTGGCACTCGCTTCAATGATGAAATTAAAGGCGGAAATTGTGCTGATAGTTTGTCTGGTTTCGATGGTAATGATGTAATTTGTGGCGGTAAAGGAGACGATTTAATTACTGGTGGTAGAGGCGATGATGATTTAAGTGGTGGTGAAGGGAAGGATAGGTTTATCTTTGGTGCTAACTTTGGTAACGATACCATCCACGATTTTTGTCGATGGGAAGATAAAATCGACCTCAAGCAGCTGATTCTGACTCAAGGTACTTTGGATAGTAATAGCGATGGTGTGGTTAATAGCTGCGATCAACTCGCCTCACTCAACAATTGCAACCTCAAGCTAGATCTAACCTCGATAAATGGTGGTACTATCACTTTCACAGGAGTCACTTCGGTTAACATCACCGATTTTATTCTTTAAGTGATAATTTTCATGCCGATTTTTCAGGGTAAGGCAAGCAAAACGCAGCTAGGGATAATGTGGTACAGATTACTAGCAATTTTCGCTAGTAGTAGTGCGATCGCCTGTACGCTAGGCTTAACGACAGGCGTAAACGCACAAATTATCCCTGACAATAGTTTAGGTAGCGATCGCTCAATTGTGACCCCGAATGTGCAACAGCAAGGCAATGTCATTGAACGTATCGATGGCGGTGCAATTCGGGGTAGTAATTTGTTTCACAGCTTCCAAGACTTCAACGTTAGCAATCAGCAACGAGTTTATTTTGCCAATCCCTCTGGTATTGAAAATATTCTAGGACGAGTTACAGGTAACCAAGCCTCGAAGATTTTCGGGACGCTGGGGGTGTTAGGTGGTGCTAACCTCTACTTAATTAATCCTAACGGTATTATTTTTGGTCAAAATGCCCGCTTAGATATCTCTGGTTCTTTTTTCGCTAGCACCAGCAGCGGTGTGTTATTTCCCAACGGGGAAAAATTTAGTACTCAAAACCCCCAATCGCCACCTTTATTAACTATCAAGCAACCTCTAGGTTTAGATAGTTGGTTACCTCCCGAAAGTACTATTACTAATTCTGGTAACTTATCTGTAGGGCAAGATTTAACTTTATTGGGTCAAAATCTTGACTTACAAGGACAATTACAAGCTGGGCGGAATTTAACTTTACAAGCTAGCGATACAGTTAAAATTCGCGATACTGTTAACAATCCCTTCATCGCCGCAGCACAACAACAACTATTAGTCCAAGGCAATAAAATAGATATCTTTGCTTTAAATAATCGCGCCAGTGGCTTGTTTGCCGGAGAAAATCTGCTGTTACGTTCAGCTAATGCAATTGGTGGAAACGCCCAATTCTATAGCAATGGTAACTTTCGCCTTGAACAATTGAATGGTACTGGCGGAGATTTATCCAGCACAGATGATCCCGTGATTCGGGCCAGTGGAGATGTGAGTTTTAATAGCTATACAGGGGCTTCCTTACATATTTTTGCAGGTGGGAGTGTCACCATTGATAGTTTAGAGATCACAGGCCCCGATACCACAAATTTTATTAATCAAACAGTCACCTTATCCGATGGCGTAACCAAAGTTCCGATTAATGGTAGTTTAATACCCACCGTTGATATTAGAGCCGGAACCACAGCTGTTAACCCACCGGGAATTACAGGAGATACCACTGGTTTTTCTCCTACTCCTAATAGTAATAGCAATCCCAGCAGTGCTAATATCACCATCAATAAAATTAATAACCAGGGAGGGTTGGTTTTTTTAACTAACCAATATCAACCCAATCCATTGTTATCTGGTGATATTACTGTGACATCTTTGCTAGGAACCTACGGCGGTGTGGCTAGGGGTGGCGATGTGGTGATTGACTCGCGGGGAAAAATTACCACTCCCAACTTTTTAGATACTTCGGGATTTGATTTTGTTAACTTTTCCTTTGCCAACCCTGGAGGCGATATCACACTGTTAGCTAAAGGTGATATTTTCATGCCATCAGGATCGCAAATTGTTTCCTACGGTTCTGCTGGGGGAAATATTACCCTCAAAAGTCAATCAGCGATTATTCAAGAACCTGCACCTCCAGTAACTTCCTATATTGAAAGTGCAAGCTATGGTTCGGGACAAGGTGGTGATGTCACATTAAATGCACCTTTGATTTCCCTGAGTAACTACGTCCAAAGTAATTTGTATGCAGGGGCAACAGGCCCTGGTGGTAAGCTGATTATTACTGCTAATTCCTTAGAAGCCAATCAAGCGCAATTATCAACTTTTACTCTCGGTGGCAACGCTGGCAATGTCATCGTTAATGCTGACAGCATCTCTTTAAATAACTCTAAACTAGGAAGCCAGACAATCAGCGCCATCGGTGGCAATGCGGGTGATGTGGAAATCAATACCAACACATTTACCGCTACCAATGGCGGGCAGGTATTTTCTCAAACTGAGCGTGTGGGCAATGGTGGTAAAATTACCGTCAGAGCTACAGATGCGATCGCTCTCACAGGCATCTCTGATGGGGGGATTTTTAGTGGTTTTAGTAACGTTGTCTTTCCTAATGCTCAAGGCAACGGTGGCATTATTGATATTCAGACTAACTCTCTATCTTTGCAACAAGGCGCGCAAATTAGAGCCTCTACAGAGGGATTTGGTGATGCAGGCAGAATTGATATCAATGCAGCTAAATCCATTCTGATTGATGGGGCAATTTTATTGTCCACTGGCAATCTTCTCCCATCACAGCTAATTCCTAGCGGTATTCTCAGCGAAGTTTTACCTGGCTCCCAAGGAACAGGTAATATTATTAACATCAAAACAGGTCAGCTATCGGTCAAAAATGGCGCTGGAATTAGCACTAGTACTGCTACTGCTTATGATGCGGGTAGTATTTTTATTAATGCTACACAATCAGTCTCCTTCGATGGTAATCCTGGTGAACCTTTTAAGCCTAGCGGTGCGTTTGTCAGCACCTTAGCAGGCGCAACCGGCAAAGGAGGAACTTTACAAATCACTGCACCCTCTTTATCGGTTACCAATGGTGCAGAATTAGAAGCATTAACTGCAGGTGGTGGTAATGCAGGTAATATCGCAGTTATTGTTAAAGATAAAGTCTTGCTGGCTGGCGCAAATACAGGGGTATTTTCCAATACCACGGCTGGTTCTACTGGGAATGGTGGCAATATTTTCATCGATCCCGAACTGGTAGAGATTCGGGATGGTGCAACTGTTTCGGTGAATAGCCAAGGCACTGGTATTGGTGGCAATATCAGGATTGAAGCCACCAGATTAACCCTAGAAAATCAAGCTGTCATTTCTGCGGAGACAGGCAGCACCAATGGCGGCAATATTAGCCTGAGTTTACCAGACTATTTGTTGTTACTGCAAAACAGCCGCATTTCCACAAATGCTGGCAATGCGGATGCTGGTGGCAATGGTGGCAATGTGATCATCGGCACAAATTTTATTGTGACTGTACCCAAAGACAATAATAATATTACAGCCAATGCTTTCTTGGGACGTGGTGGCAATGTCGATATTACCGCCACAAGTCTTTTTGGCATTGGCAATCAACAGCAAGGTACTTCTGGAAATAAGATTACTGCAAGTTCTGAGTTTGGCGTTGCCGGCACTGTATCGATTAATAACCTCGATGTTGATCCGGCTTCCGGCTTAGTGGAGTTACCAGATAAACCTAACGATCCCAGCGATCGCATTATTGCTAGTTGTGCGGCAACTGAAGGTAATTCCTTTACCATTACTGGAAGAGGCGGCTTACCAGTCGATCCCACTACAACTATTCGCGATCAAACTTTGTTATCGGATATGCGAGATTTCACCACCACACAGAACCGCAATCAAGCTAATAATTCTCCACCCCCAAATAAAGAATTTATTGTTGCCGCAACCAGCTGGAGAATGAATGCCCAAGGAGAAGTAGAATTGGTAGCGGCTATACCTCAAGAAACTTCACCCCAGCAAAGATTTAATTGTAGACATTCATAAACATTTGATTGCTGAAATTAATGGTGAATCCTTACCCGCCGATACAAGAGGATTAACGCAGATGCACACAGATAAATTGTAGGATGTAGGATGTGTTATGGCGTAGCCTAACGCATCCTATGCGAATTGCAATCATTTTATAATATGAAACATAAATTTTTAAATAAAAAAATCTCTTTGCCAAATTTTGGTTTATCTTCTAAGCGAAAAATCAAGATTTACGGACTTTTTGGACTCAGTATTATCCTGACACTACTATTAGTCACAAAGGATATTTCGGTTGTTGCTAATCAACCAAATTTACCAAATTCGCAGTCTATAACTCAACAACTAGATAATAATTTAGACTTATTACAACAAGGAAAAAATTACTATCAAAAAGGGCAATATACAGAAGCAGCCAAAATATGGGAACAGGCGCTTAAGTCTTATCAAGATAAAAAAGATTCTGTCAGTCAGGTGCAAGTGCTGAATTATTTAGCCTTGGCATATCAAGATTTAGGTAAAATCCCACAAGCTCAAACTACAATTACCGAAAGTCTGAATTTACTCAAAACTTGGAAAACCTCGGATAATCAAAGTAATTTACTGTTAGCACAAGCTTTAAATACCCAAGGGACAATTGAACTACTCCAAGGACAAACCGAAACAGCTATTGATACCTGGAAGCAAGCTACAACAATCTATGAACGCGCAGGAGATAACACAGGTAAACTTATAAGCCAAATTAATCAAGCACAGGGTTTACAAAATCTAGGACAATATCGCCGTGCCAAAACGCTGTTAGAAGAATTGATAGCAGCATTACAAAGTCAACCTGATAGTTTACTGAAAGCGCAAAGTTTAAGAAGTTTAGGTGTGGCGCTACAAACTATTGGTGATTTGAAACAATCTAAAACAGCATTAGAGAAAAGTTTGGCAATTAGTCAAAAATTAAACTCGCCCAAAGATGTGAGTGCAGTTGTATTTAGTTTAGGTAATATCGCCCAAGATTTAGCAGAATACGACGTGGCGATAGGTAATTATCAAGAAGTAGTTAATTTATCTCCTGAGATTCAAGAAAAATTATCAGCCCAATTAAATCAATTAAGCGTATTAGTTAAACTCCAAAGATGGGAAGCAGTAGAGGCGCTAATTCCCGCAATCGAAAATAATCTGGCTCAACTTGCTGCGAGTCGTCCGGCTATTTATGCGCGGATAAATTTTGCAGAAACTCTAATGACAATAGAAGAACAAATAGAAAGTGGAAAAGCAAGTTTAACCTCTAATAATCCCAAAATCGCGGAATTATTAGTAACAGCTATTCAACAATCCAGAGAAATCAAAGATTCTCGTTCTGAAGCCTATGCTTTGCAAGAATTAGGTAAACTATATCAAGACAATGACCAGTTAGCAGAAGCAAAAAAACTTACACAAAAGGCTCAAAATATTGCTCAAGAAATGAATGCGGCTGATTTGTTAGCTTTAACAGCGACACAATCAGGTGCAATAGCCAAAGCCCAAGGAGATATTGATAGTGCGATCGCAGCTTATGAAACTGCTTTTAATAACATCCAATCCCTGAGAGGCGATTTAGTTGCTATTAGTACAGATGTGCAATTTGATTTTAAAGAAAGTATTGAACCGATATATCGAGAATATGTAGGATTATTGTTAGAAAGAGGTGACAATCAAAAAAATCTCAAACAAGCACGTCAGGTAATTGAAGCGCTACAAATAGCGGAGTTAGATAACTACTTTCGAGATGCTTGTGTTGATAACTATCCTGTGAATATCGATAAAATTGACGTACAAGCGGCTGTTATTTACCCAATTATTTTAAGCGATCGCTTAGAAGTCATTCTTTCCATTCCCAAGCAACCCTTGCATCACTACACCACAAAACTGTCAAAAAAGCAAGTTGAAAATACCTTGAGACATCTTTATTCTTATATGTCCCGTGGTTATATTCGAGAAGAGAGTTTCCGCTTGTCTCAAAGACTGTATACATGGCTGATTGCACCAGCAGAAGAGAGGTTAAATAGCAATAACGTCAAAACCTTAGTATTTGTGTTGGATGGTTTATTACGCAACTTACCCATGTCTGCGCTGCACGATGGCGATCGCTACTTGATAGAAAAATATAACGTTGCTCTCAGCCCTGGGTTACAATTATTTCCCCAAGGATTGCAACGCAAAAAACTTGATATATTAGCGGCGGGATTAACAGAAGCACGTCAAGGCTTTAGTTCTTTACCTGCGGTAACAGGAGAAATTAAAGGAGTAACTAAGGAATTTCCGGCGAAAACCTTGCTTAATCAAGAGTTTACTCGCGATAAATTCAAAAAAGAACTCGATAGTCAATCATTCCCCATCGTTCATCTAGCAACTCACGGTCAATTTAGCTCTAATCCCCAGGAAACCTTCTTGCTGACATGGAGCGATCGCATTTCTATTTTAGATTTTGATCGGTTATTCCAAAAAAGAAGATTGGGAATTTTAGAACCAGTTGAACTGTTGGTGATGAGTGCTTGTCAAACAGCAACCGGTGATAATCGCGCCACTTTAGGGTTAGCTGGGTTAGCTTTGCGATCGGGTGCTAAAAGTACAATTGCTAGTTTATGGTCAGTTAATGATGACTCAACTGCTAATTTAATGAAAGAGTTTTATCAGCAGTTGAATAACCCGCAACTTAGTAAAGCTGAAGCCTTAAGACAAGCGCAAATAAAAATTATGGCTAATCCTTTATATCAACATCCCTATTTTTGGGCTTCTTTCGTTTTGGTAGGTAATTGGTTATAAAGCCATCTAGCAATTATATTGGCGTTGTAAAAAATATTGGGGTTGACTGTTGACTGTTGACTGTTGACTGTTGACGGTCATAAATTCTACATTGTAATGTTTAACAAATCTTAAACAGATTGCTATAGAAATTTAATCAGGTTTCCCATCCAAAATCTAATACCAAATCAAATAATATTTGCGACACATCAATAATATTCTAGAGGGCAGGGCAATGCCCGTGCCCCTACAATCTGTCGCATTCTTTTTTCAAATTGGTATATAAATCTAAAATTCTTATAAGATACTCATCGCTAGCTCTAGTTACTAACTACAATGTAAAATTTGTGATAGGTCAAGCTGGAAATACCTACGCATAAGTTCACTAGAAAAAGCCAAAACTTTAGTATTTTTTAATAAGATTATGGTGCAAATTTCTTCAGCCAAGTCCGAGATTGAAACTCAAGCGACTAAAGCTGCTGCTGGGTTTCATACTGATACAGTTACATCCGAAACTATCTCAGATGTGGAGTTTCTCTTCACCAGAGCAATTGAATTTCGCCAAGAAACAATTTACTTTATCATTGTAGACCGATTTAAGGATGGTGACCCTAGTAATAATCCAGGCGCTCATCCTGAACTGTATGATCCCACGAAGCAAAAGTGGGGTAAATATTGGGGTGGAGATTTGCAAGGAATTATCGATAAATTAGATTACCTAAAAAATCTCGGAGTTACAGCTATTTGGATTTCACCGCTATTTGAGCAAGTAGAAGCATTACAGTTTGAAAATGCGGCGATGCATGGCTACTGGACAAAAGATTTTAAACGCATTAATCCCAGATTCTTAGCTACTCATGACGATAATTCTCTATTTAGATGTAGCACCTTTGATACCTTAATTGCTGGCTTGCATGAGCGAGGTATGAAGCTGATTTTGGATATTGTTTGTAATCACAGTAGCCCAGATGTGAATGGAGAAAAAGGTAAACTTTACGAAGATGGTGTATTAATTGCCGATTATTATAATGATGTTAATAATTGGTATTACCATAATCCCGAAATTACTGATTGGGAAAACGAAGAACAATTACTATATTACGAAATGGCAGGATTAGCAACTTTCAATGAAAGTAATCCTGATTATCGTCATTATATTAAAACTGCAATTAAGCAATGGTTAGACCGAGGCGTTGATGCTTTACGAGTTGATACAGTCAAGCATATGCCGATTTGGTTTTGGCAAGAATTTAATAGCGATATCCAAACTCATAAACCTTCTGTATTTACTTTTGGCGAATGGGGTTTTAGCAATCCCAATAAGAGTAGCTCAATTAAATTTGCTAACGAGTCTGGAATGTCAATTTTAGACTTTGGTTTATGTGGTGCAATTCGCGAAGCCTTAGCACAAGGATTACCAGGCGGATTTCATTTAATTCAAGATATTTTGAACCTTGATTATCTCTACAATACAGCTACAGAACTGATTACCTTTATTGATAATCATGATATGCCGCGATTTCAAAGTCTCAATTCAGATCCAGCACTGTTGCGGCTAGCGATCGCATTCATTATGACTAGTCGCGGCATTCCTTGTATTTATTACGGAACTGAGCAATATCTCCATAACGATACTAATGGCGGTAACGATCCTTATAATCGTCCCATGATGGAAAAGTGGGACACAGATACAGAGCTTTACCAGGATATGCAATTATTATCTAAATTGCGGCGTTTAAACCCTGCTGTATCTCTGGGTAGCCAAAAACAGAAATATATTACCGATAATGTCTATTGTTATTTACGGAGTTATCGAGATTATCGCTGTTTTGTAGCCATGAATAAAGGTGCTGCCACTACTATTAATTTGGAGCATACAGAATTAGAAGATGGGGAATATAACTGTATTGTTACCAAGCGCCAAATTGAAGTTAAAAATGGCAAAATTTTAGGGCTAAAATTGGCTGCAAAAGAGTTAATTGTCCTCAGCTATTTAGGTGAGCGAGTCAAAGGAAAAACCATTGTGAGAGCGCAGGTAAATGGCTTAAAGACACAACCAGGCGATACAGTTGTCGTAATTGGTGATTGTCCAGAGTTAGGCGATTGGGATATTAGCAAAGCTTACGCTTTAGAATATATCAATGAAAACACTTGGTTTGGGGAAATTCCGTTTAATGAAAGCGCGGGTAAAGCCATATGTTATAAATATGCGCTTTGGCGAAAAAATCAACCACCATTGCGCGAAAATCTGGTTAGCCGTCGCTGGATTTTAAGCGATCAAGGTACTGTTAAATGGCGTGATACTTGGGCGAGTTAAGATATAGCAATATCATTAACCTACTCGCATAATGGTGCGTTAGCCTTTGGCGTAACGCACCCTACTGGAATGACACAGCTAATTTGGTGCAATAGCAAAAATTCATCGGCGTTTATCTGCGTTTATCTACGGTTCATTTCATCAAATCTAATGCCTCATTTTAGGCGTGTCAGTCCACTACTGGACTGTATTTCTATTAAGAAAGAATAAGATTACAAAATATTACTTACTAAGCACCAATATTCACAACATTTATAAAGAGAATCAATGCTCTATTTCTGATTTGGCATATAATCTTTGAAAAATTAGAGTTTTAGCAGTTTTGCTGACTCCAATTTAAATTTTATAGCCACCCAATTTCACAAAAGCCAAAAATGAAAAGTTTTGTACCACTATTACTGAGTGCGGCTTTACTTACTAACACCGTAGCTTGTAGTAAGCCAAATGATAAAGTTGCCAACAATGCTAATTCTAATCAAACTACTCAAACTACTCAAACTGCTCAAACTACTCAGACTACTAAAAACACCAGTAATACCCAAAATTCACAAATATCTGTACCAGCCGGAACCAGCTTAGATACTGTACTGCAAAAAGAGTTATCTACTGGTAAAAATAGCGATAATGAGCCTTTTACACTGCGAGTTAAAAACTCGGTTAAAGGTGTAAAACCAGACTTAAAAAATGCGGAAATTCAAGGACACATAGAAAATGTAGTTAAAGCTGCTAAAGGTAAAAAAGCTAGTCTACGTCTAGTTTTTGATGAAATTACCTTGAAAAATGGCGAAACCTATCCGATTGATGCGGCTTTAGTTAATACTCAAGTAGAAACGAAAACTAAAGGCAAATTTATCCAAAATGCTGGACTGATTCTAGGTGGAGCCGTTGCAGGCCATTTTATCGGTAAGAAAACCAATGTTAAACATGGTGGTTTAGGGGGTGCGGCAGCTGCGACTGCTTATGTTTTATCCAGCCCTGGCGGTGAAGTAGTTCTCAAACGGGGAACCAACGTCAAGCTGAAACTGAAATCTGCGCTTGCAAGCAGTCAATAATGGATGTGGGGCATAGGGCATGGGGCATGGGGCATGGTAATGGGTAATGGGTAATTGGTAATTGGTAATTGGTAATGAATGGTATTTATCTCCTTTTCCCTTTTACCTTTCCCCCTTTACCTTTCCCCCTTTACCTTTCCCCAATCCCCAATCCCCAATCCCCAATCCCTAGTCCCCAGTCCCCAATCCCCATCTAAAATATGATTTGATGTATTAATAACTTAATATTTTTTAAATTTTTATGCCGCTCCCTGTTCTGACTCAGCGCTTTCGTAGACTGTGGCAGCCAAGAAGAGGTTTAGCGATCGCACAAGCATCTGTGATCGGTATTGTCGCTGCTTTATCGGCAGTGTTTTTGAAAGTGGGATCGGGATGGTTGGGGACATGGCGAGTTCATACGACTCACTTGTTTCCGGTATGGTTGGCGTTACCTTTAGTGGGCATGAGTTTGGGGTATGTCTCTGGCTGGTTGGTAGAAAGGTTTGCGCCAGAGGCTTCAGGTAGCGGTATTCCACAAGTTAAAGCTTCGTTGGCTAATGTGCCCATAACTCTATCTTGGCGTGTGGCAGCTGTGAAGCTATTCAGCGCCATTATTGCCTTGGGTTCTGGTATGACTCTAGGACGGCAAGGCCCCACTGTGCAAGTAGGTGCAGGTTTAGCAGCTGGGATGAGTCGTTGGGTTCCCACCTCTCCAGATTACCGCCGACAGATGATTGCAGCAGGTGCGGGTGCAGGTTTGGCAGCTGCGTTTAATGCGCCGATCGCAGGTGTCTTGTTTATTGTGGAAGAGTTACTCCAAGATTTATCAGGACTAACTCTGGGAACTGCAATTATCGCCTCGTTTATTGGTGGGGTAATATCTCGTTTATTGGGTGGCGGTAGTCTAGACTTAAACCTGCATTTAACTCAATCCCAAAGTCAATTTTCCATCCCAGAAATTCCTTTTTTCCTGCTGTTGGGCATTTTAGCTGGATTGTTCGGTGCATTATTTAATCAGGGTTTAGTTTTTAGTATCAAAACTTATCGCCGATTACACATCAGTTTACCGCTCAGAGTAGCTTTAGCAGGTTTTATATCTGGTTGTGTCATCGCTATCCTTCCTGCTTCTTTTCGTGATAATACTGGGTTAAGAGAGTATTTTATTACAGGTGATGCCAATCCTTTATTAGCGGCGATCGCATTTGTGGCGCAGTTCGTTCTTACCTTGATCGCCTTTGGTTCCGGCGCACCTGGAGGTTTATTCGCACCTAGCCTAATTTTAGGTTCTTGTTTAGGGCACATCATTGGTGTATTTGAGTCCCAAATTTTAGGAGGTGGTTTACCTACTACCTACGCTTTAGCGGGAATGGGCGGATTTTTTAGCGCCGTTTCTAAAGTCCCCATCACAGCCATTGTGATTGTGTTTGAGATGACTACCGATTTCAACCTAGTGCTACCTTTAATGATTGTTTGTGTAGCATCTTACTTGGTTGCCGAGAAAGTAGTCCCTGGTTCGCTGTACGAGAAGCTTTTACTGTTAAAAGGTATCACCCTCGCTTGTAATGTTCCTGTAGAGAGCGTCATGAGAACATTAACAGCTAATAATGTGATGCAACAACGAGTAGAAACTCTGGATGTAGAAATGAGTGCAGAGGAGGCTATACAAGCATTCTCACGTTCTCATCACCGGGGATTTCCGGTAGTTGAAGAAGGCAAGCTTGTAGGCATTATTACTCAATCTGATTTACTCAAAATCCGCGATCGCAATATCCCAAATGATACGCCTCTACGGGAGATTATGACACCCAGCCCAATCACGGTCACACCAAAACACAACCTCAGTAATGTGTTGTATTTGCTGGATCGTTATCAAATTAGTCGCCTACCAGTAGTAGAAGGGCGAAAACTGATTGGCATTATTACCCGTGCAGATATTATTCGTGCAGAAGCCGACTATCTCAACTGCGAGAATGCGACACCAGGGCCGCAACCCGAACCATCTTATGTAGTTTACCAAACGCGAGCGCCCAACGTTGGCAGAGGTAGATTACTAGTCACAGTTGCTAACCCCGAAACAGCAGCGACTTTATTACAAATGGCAGCTGCGATCGCCCGCGATCGCCATTATGAAATCGAGTGTGTGCAAGTTATTTTAGTCTCGCGCCACAGTTCCCCCACCGAAACCCAAGTTAGGACAGCCAAAAGTCGCCGCTTACTCAGACAAGCAGAAGTATTAGCCAAAAAGTGGCGCATTCCTGTACATACACAAATCCGCGTCGCCCATGATGTCGCCCAAGCGATTTTAGAGACAATCAACGAACGTCACATTGACCTAATTTTGATGGGTTGGAAAGGTAACACATCTACCCCAGGTAGGATTTTTGGCACAGTTGTCGATAGCATCATTCGCCAAGCTACCTGCGATGTCATGTTAGTCAAATTAGGTAACAGTCAACAGTCAACAGTCAACAGTCAACAGTCATTCAACCGTTGGTTAGTACCTATGGCTGGTGGCCCCAATGCCAGGATGGCGATTAAATTACTTCCAGCTTTAGTGACATTAGGAGACGATCCCCTCATCCGCCTCACCAGGGTATTTAAACCATCGGAATTAGAACCAGACATGACAATTTTAGAACAGTCCATCCGCCAGCTAATTCACCACCGCAAATTATCTAGTACGGTAATTGCTTGCCCAGTTGAAGCTGATTCAGTTTCCCAAGGCGTAATTAACTTAGTAAAAACCGAGGGGTACGATGTAGTAGTTTTAGGCGCTTCCCGAGAAGGGTTATTACAGCAGGCAATTCAAGGTAATATTCCCGAAGCGATCGCTTCTGGTGTAGAAAGTACAGTCATTTTGGTGAGGGGTGCAATTACTGACATTTAAAAGCATTGGGTGCAATGTCTACACACTTTCAAAATCAGCGTTTAACTGAACTTTCTCCTGAGCATTTATAAAGAACATCAAGGCATTTGTGATTCTGAGAGGGTGACAAGGCAACTCTAAGGTAGATAGGACAAAACTTTGAAAAGATGGTGGAGACAAAAAATAGGGAGCATTTTTGTGGCTCCCCCAGAAAAATATGTTTCCTGAATCTTAGCAAAAAACCCTGCGTAGCCATCTGAATGAAAGCCAGTATCTAATACCAAATCAAATAATGTTTGCGACACATCAATATATTCTAGAGGGCAAGGCAGTGCCCAGAGGTGTAAACTTAAGCTCAAAGCTATATACGGCGGGCGTTGTACAAATCCCTCGCCCTCATCCCCTAACCCCTTCTCCCTGAGGGAGAAGGGGAATTGAATCTCTTGCTCCCCTCGCCCACAGGGAGAGGGGCTGGGGGTGAGGGCAAAACCTTGCAACCAAGCGGGTTTCACGTTAAGTTGACACGTATGAGCACTGCCTTGCCCCTACAATCTGTCGCATTCTTTTTTCAAATTAGTATAACTTTAAAATTATTGTTGTTATTGCTACAAGTTCATCGTCAAGCGAAACTCTCAGTTTTAGCGAGTGTCTTTCCCCAACCGATTCAATATGGCAGTCGCAAACGCAACCTACAACGATTTTTAAACTTGCAGCAACCTTTATAGGTAGGTTGTCACCCTTTGAGAGGAAATTTACTTATTACTCACTACTTATTACTCATTACTTTTTTCAATTAGTTGCTGTACCTCATAAATATCGAATCTGCTGTATCTGTAAATTTATCAGTACCAGGTTTATTTCATACAAAGCAAATATTTTTATAAAAATGTAAAAGTTATGAAATATAGTTATTTAGCTTTGATTGTTGGCGCTGTTACAACCCATAAAATTGAAAGCGTCTAACATACTTCCAGACCTTAACAAAACAAAAGTAGTTTATTTAAGCTTAATTATTGAATGCTTGAGACAGGCTTTTATTGTTATATTCTGCTATCTCAAAATGTTCTATGCTGAGTTTCTCAACTATTCAGTTTTTAGATGGAGTTAAAAATTATAAAACAATAATCAGTCAACATTAAATGACAGATAAGAGAGTTAACCAATGGTTAAGTAAAACCACCTATGAATTGTCAGAAAAACTCTAATTTATTCACACCAATTAATCTAAATTTAACGTGAATGTCTGAATAGATACTTGGTAGCAATTACTTAATTATCGATAAACTAATTACTTTCCAAGTTTAGATTGTATGCGCCACCAGTAAGAGGTAATGTATGGTGCAAAACTCAAAGTTAGGGTACAGATTGTCCCCTAAATCGATTCTGCGTCTATCTGTTTTTATCAGTATAGTTGCATCTTTATTGGTTGGCAGCATCAGCTTTTATGCAGTAAAACGATTGCAATATTCTGGTAATTTAGATACAAAGGTCGCAGCGAAAAAATTACCAGAAATCACAACAGTAACAGCTTTAGGAAGACTTGAGCCAAAGGGAGAGATAATTAAACTTTCTGCTACTGTTTCTACACAAGGAAGCCGAGTAGAGCAGTTGTTGATTAAGGAAGGAGATAGAGTTAAAAAAAGTCAAATCATAGCCATTTTAGACAGTCGCGATCGCCTACAAGCAGCATTAAAAGAAGCCCAAGAACAAGTCAAAGTTGCCCAGGCAAACCTCGCTAAAACCCAAGCTGGCGCGAAACCTGGTGAAATCCTAGCCCAGCAAGCTGCGATCGCACGTTTAGCAGCAGAACGCAAAGGTAATATTGCGGCACAAATCGCTACAGTTGAACGTTTCCAGGCTCAAGTTGATAATGCCGCAGCAGAAGACAACCGCTATCAGCAGTTGTATGAACAAGGTGCAATTTCCGCTTCCCAAAAAGATAGTAAGCGTCTCGCCTTAGAAAGTGCCCGTAAAAATCTCCAACAAGCCCAAGCGCAGTTGCAGCAAATTCAATCAGCAAGCCAGCAACAACTCAAAGAAGCTGCAGCTAACCTAGATCAAATTAGCGAGGTTCGCAGCGTAGATGTTGCAGCAGCTAAAGCAGAAGTAGATCGCGCCATAGCAGCCATGAATTTAGCACAAGCAAACTTACAACAAGCTTACGTGCGATCGCCTCAAGCTGGACAAGTATTCGAGATCCATAGCCGTCCGGGAGAAATAGTTTCAGATGACGGTATCGCTAACATCGGCCAAACCAACCAAATGTATGCAGTAGCCGAAGTCTACGAAAGCGATATCAGCAAAGTACATCCAGGGCAAAGAGTGCAAGTAGTGAATGAATTTCTCCCCCATGAATTGCAGGGAACCGTCGATTGGATTGGTTTACAAGTACGCCGCCAGAATGTCATCAATACCGATCCAGCTAGCAACATTGATGCCCGAGTTATTGAAGTTCATGTACGTTTAGATCCAGACTCCAGCCAGAAAGCTGCCAAGTTTACCAATATGCAAGTCAAAGTGGTAATTCAACTATCAAAGGGGCTGGGTACTGGGGACTAGGGACTCGGGATTAGGAATAAAAAAACTGTTGACTCTTGTACAGACGCGATGAATCGCGTCTCTATGAATCTTGACTTTACTCACCACTTCAATGATGGGAATTTTGCAACAACTACGACGACGAACACCTTTAGGATGGCTGCAACTGAGTCATGAAAAAAGTCGGCTGCTGGTAGCATTATCAGGCATCGCTTTTGCTGATGTTCTGATGTTTATGCAGTTTGGTTTTCAGAGTGCTTTATATGACAGTAACACCAGACTGCATCGCAGTTTACTTTCAGACATCGTTGTCATTGGTTCCCAAACCCGTAACCTGCAAAGAATATCTACCTTTTCTCGGCGGCGACTTTATCAAGCTATGGATATACCAGGGGTAAAGTCAGCTGAAGGAATTTATATCGGTACAATGATTTGGAAGAATCCCCAAACAAGACGTGACACAGAAATTTTGGTGATTGGGTTCAACCCAGATAAACCAACTTTCGATTTACCGGAAGTTAATCAACAATTACAAGCAATTAAACAACCATATACCGTATTATTCGACCGTGGCGCTAGAGGCGAATATCAACAAACGATTGCCCAACTAGAACAGGGTAAACCTGTGAAGACAGAAATTGAACGCCGAACGGTAACTATTAGTGGTTTATTCAAAGTCGGGGCTTCTTTTGGTGCTGATGGCACTTTAATGACTAGCGATGAGAACTTTCTGCGGCTATTTCCACACCAACCAGCAGCCAATATCAGTGTCGGTTTGATTCAGCTACAACCCGGTGCTGACATTCAACAAGTAGTAGCAGGATTAAAATCCCATCTAGGAAACGAAGTCAAAATCCTGACTCATGAACAATTTATTCAATTTGAAAATGATTTTTGGAGTCGCAACTCCCCAATCGGGTTTATTTTTAATCTCGGTGTCTCGATGGGTTTTTCTGTAGGGGTGATTCTGGTTTATCAAGTCCTATCTACAGATGTGAATGCCCATGTCAGAGAATATGCCACCTTTAAAGCTATGGGTTATCGCAATTTATACTTGCTATGCGTCGTGTTTGAAGAAGCAGTAATTTTGGCTTTATTAGGCTTTATTCCAGGTACAGCAGCCTCGTTAGGGCTTTACTATCTCACCCGCAACGCCACAAATTTACCAATTTACATGACTGGAATCAGAGCTTTACAAGTGCTATTACTCACCATCATCATGTGTACCATTTCCGGTGCGATCGCCACCCGCAAACTCCAATCTGCTGACCCCGCTGATATGTTTTAGCAATGGGCATGGGGCAATGGGCATAGGGCATTGGTCAATTGTTAATTGGGATTTATCCTTGTCCCCTGATCCCCCTTGTTCCCAATCCCCAGTCCCCAATCCCCAGTCCCCAGTCCCCAGTCCCCAGTCCCCACTATGCCAGTGATCTCGATCCGCAATCTCGACCACTATTTTGGTCATGGTCAACTCCGCAAGCAAGTTTTATTTAATATCAACCTGGAGATTTACAGTGGTGAAATAGTTTTCATGACTGGCCCCTCTGGTTCTGGGAAGACAACACTTCTCACCTTGGTGGGTGGGTTGCGTTCTGCCCAATTTGGTAGTTTGCAGGTTTTGGGGCGAGAACTTTGCGGTGCTAGTCACCAACAACTAGTAGAGTCACGACGACGTAATGGTTATATTTTTCAAGCGCATAATTTACACGGTAGTTTGACGGCACTCCAAAACGTCAAAATGGGTTTGGAATTCCACCAGCATATTGAATTAGCCGAAATGCATAGGCGTTCAGCTCAAATGTTAGAGCAAGTAGGCTTAGAAAATTGCTTGCATTACTACCCCGATCAATTATCAGGGGGACAAAAACAGCGAGTTGCGATCGCCCGTGCTTTAGTCAGTCATCCCCAAATTGTTCTAGCTGATGAACCGACTGCGGCGCTTGATGGTCAATCGGGGCGAGATGTCGTCAACCTGATGCAAAAATTGGCAAAGGAACAAGGCTGTACCATCCTCATGGTGACTCATGATAATCGGATTCTCGATATAGGCGATCGCATTGTGCATCTCGAAGACGGTCAATTAAAGTCAAAAGTTAAAGTTATCAATTAAATAATTCAATTTAAAGTTTTTTATCTTATAAATTATTTATTCCCACTAAAAGCTGTTGCCAGTTGCCTAGAAGTCGTAAAAATAAAGGTTTTCTTAAGCTTTGTCTATTAACTCTTAGGGCTAAACGTCAAGTATTTTAAATTTTGTAAAGCAATAAGTAAAAAGTCGTAACAGTTTGACAATAGGAAAGTGCTGTTTACAGCAATCCTGCTGACACCTGAATAAAGGTGCCAATTTGACAATGATTGAAAACCTGTTACATGCTTACACTCCTCTATTGACTTGGATAGGACTAGGACTAGTGCTATCTCGGTTTATCCCCGAGAGTTTTCTCAAATTACTGGGGTATGGGCTTTATTGGGTAGGAGTTCCCCTGCAACTTTTTGTTTTAGCACGTCACACTGATTTATCTCATGGGGGGCTAATACCTGCGATCGCCATTGGAGTATTGCTGCTGAGTCTGGTTTTCGCACTGTTATTTTGGTGGGGATTGCGAGTCAGCACCAGTCCCAAACAGCAAGCAGAAAATTCATTTGATGATCCTGTGGTGCGAGCCAGTTTAGGCAGTTTTATTTTAGCTACGATTTTAGGCAACACAGGCTTTGTCGGCTTGACACTTGCACAGGTGTTAACTGGCCCTAGCAATATGGACTGGGCAGTATTATTCAGCGTTACCAACAATGTTATAGGCACCTACGGCATTGCTGTTTTAATTGCCAGCTATTTTGGTAACAGAGAAATTAAAAACCATTGGTGGATTCAGGTGCGGGATTTGGTAACTGTCCCGAGTTTGTGGGCATTTTTTATTGGGTTAAATACTCAATTTATCAAATTGCCCCCAGTCGTTGAGTCAGGGCTAGAACAAGCTGTTTGGGTAGTGATAGCTTTTGCTTTGTTGTTGGTGGGCTTACGAATGACAGCCATCAAAATCGGCAATAGTTTGAAAATGGCTGTAGTGGCCAGTCTGCTGAAAGTTTTGATTGTGCCTTTGTTGGTGGGGTTAGGCGCTACCTATGTAGGTGTAATTGGTGAACCAAGGTTAGTACTAGTACTGATGTCTGGGACACCCACCGGGCTTTCAGTACTGATTTTGGCGGAAGTTTATGAATTAGACCGAAACTTGCTAGCCAGCAGTATTGCCTTAACTTTTGTCGGATTGCTCCTAGTACTTCCTCTGTGGCTGGCTTGGTTTAGCTAAAATTTTGTAACAGTATAAAAATAATTGTCTGCGATCGCTAGACTAAACTAGAAATACAGTTAAACTATCCGTAATTCCCTAAATTCTTCTTTCCTTGATGGCTAAACTGTGATTTATTTCAGCTAGCCAAAAGATTTAAAATAAATTTGGTTCCCGATTCTTGACAATTAGGCAATTAGAGTTTAGCCTCTGGACAATTTAAAAAGATTTATCTTTTTAGAGAATATTTACTTCTATGAGGAAACACTAGTAGTAGTAAGCTAGTCTGTTGTCCACAGAAGTTAGGTTTTTTTGTGGCTCTATGACTATCGAGAATCGCACTAATAATTCTCAAACTCAGTGGCTTGGTTTTAATATCAAAGGTCTGACACCCCATCGACGAACAGCAAATTTGCTCACGGGGATGTTTGCTGCGATTCCCGTCGCCTTGGCATTGCCTGTCGATGCTTTGCAGGTACAGGTAAATCCTAATAGTCCTAAATTGGGTGACACAATCTCAGTTGTGATTAATGTAGATAATCCCGCCAATGGTAATAATCCCACAGTGACGAGTGGCGATAAGACTTACCCTGCGTTTGAAATTGCACCTAATCAATATCGGGCTTTTATCCCCACAAGTCCCCTAGAACAGGCTGGCAAGAGAACACTCCGAGTTACCGGGGACGATCAGGTGCAAAACTTATCAGTGCAAGTGCAAAAACGCACCTTTCCTGTACAGCGAATAAATCTACCACCAGGGAAAGCTGGAGTAGAAGCCACAGAACTGGAATTAAAACGTGTAGCAGCTTTTAAAGCCTTACAAACACCCGAAAAGTACTGGAGTGGCCCTTTTTTACAGCCAAACAAAGGCCGCGTGAGTACAATTTATGGTGTTCGCCGTTACTATAATGGTAAATTTGCAGATGATTATTATCATCGTGGCGTTGACTACGCTGGTGCAGCCGGTTCACCCGTAGTTGCCCCAGCTGCGGGAAAAGTGGCTTTAGTCGGCAAAGTTTCCCAAGGTTTTCGGGTTCACGGTAATGTCATTGGCATCGATCACGGTCAAGGAGTCACCAGTATTTTCATGCACCTCAGTCGCATTAATGTCAAAGAAGGCGACATTGTTAAACCAGGCCAGCTAATTGGCGCAGTTGGTTCAACGGGTGCTTCCACTGGCCCGCATTTGCACTGGGGTCTTTATGTTAATGGTGTATCGATTGATCCTACGCCTTGGCGAACTAAGGTTGTTGAATAACAAAGATAAGATTGATCAAGACTGTACATAATTTGTATATTTTTTTGCCTATAATTAGGCAAAATGGACTAGATTGGTACCGTCCCTACCTTGCTTCGGTGGCTAAAAGATGATGAGCGTTATGAGTATTGAAAAAATTGTAGAACAAGCTCTCCAGGATGGTTATTTGACACCAGCAATGGAAGCAGAAGTTGGGCGCATCTGTGATAACGCCTCTGAACTCTCAATAGAAGAGTATATGGCGCTGGATAGATTAATGGGGGCGCTATTAACTGGAGAAGTTGTGGCGGTACCTCGCAAACAATTTATTAACGTCATGGAGGAGTTAGTCTTAACAGAAGCGATCTCCCGTGTAGCGGAAATTGAAGCTACTAGCGAAAGCTCTTTAGATGTAGGCGATATTGCCGCTTATGCCCTCAACCGCCTGCCGCCCCTATATGCGACTACGGAAGAAGGTGCTAACTACCAGCGTCAGCGCGCTAAGGCAGAACTTCAAGAACTAATTGCCCTGCAAATAGGTGAAGCGATCGGTCGTAACCTCGATCAACCCAATGACAATAGAACGCCTGTTGTGGCCAAAAGCACAGGTAATGAAGTTCTCCGCCAAGTTAGTAACCTGCTCCAAGTTTACGCACCCACTTTCGAGCAAAAAGCCCAATCTTAATGCTCAAGAGTCTCCAGTCCCAGGTCAACTGTTAATCCTCAGTTGACCTTTGATTCTGGAATATCACTGGCTTTACTTGGAGAAACCCCATTGCCCTTGTCAGATTCCCCGCTTGACGATGCACTACACCAAGGGATAAAGGCGCAATGGCTTTTCATGACTGAAATCAATCTTGAACAATCACTGATGTCCCTACCTTCACTTGCTCATACAGCAATCGGACATCAGGATTACGCATTCTTAAACAACCATGAGAAATCGCAGTTCCTAAAACATTAGTATCTGGCGTACCGTGAAAGCCAATTTCATTATGTCCATCTGACCAAAATCCAATCCATCGGTCTCCCAGAGGACTATCAGGGCCTGCTGCAAAAACTTTATTAGTAATTGGATGCCGCCATACAGGGTTATGTTGCATATGATGCACTTGAAAAGAACCTGTGGGCGTATCCCAACCCTTTTTACCCACTGCAATGGGGTAACTGGCGATGACTACATCTGAACGATAAACATAGGCACGGCGATCGCTTAAATCAACTAACACATGTTTGTCGCCAGTTTTCCACTGACTACTATTAGATGATTCTTGTTGAGCTAAAACCTGCGGTAAAAATGACTGTGGCAGAAAAGACAACAGAGAATTCTTTTTTTGTTCTGGCGATATCAGTCGCGTATTTTGGGAGCCATCAGTTGCTCTAGCTACATTTTTATTGACTGCTCCCGAATTAGTATTATGAAACTTTGTTGTCGAGGATTTGTTAGATCTAGATGTCCTCTGAGTAGATTCATCAGGAAGTACAGATGCACCAAACGCGGTAGCTCCTAGATCTTTTTGAGGTAATTTTTTCGGTTGATTCTGATTCGATGCTAGCGCCTCAAACTGTTGCCCTGTAGACATAACACGCCAATGGACAGCTAGAGATAAGATTGCTGTTCCAAAACAGAGCCACATAATTATCCGCGTTACAGTTACATTTCTTATCATTGCCACCACCTATTTTGATCCCTGACATATCCGTTGGCTAGTTAGATGTACTGAGTCATCCAATCATCAAAAATTTATAAATACTTCTTAATTTCCTTATGAATTTACAAATACCAGTGGGCACACTAAGGCTATGCGGAAGTCTTAACCAATAAATATTGAAATGCCAGACTTCACTCCTTGAAACTTTTGAGGTGCAGCAATCAATCATTAATGGTGTGGGTGGGAGGAAGACCATGTTTGAAAAACTATTGCTAGCAATCACAATCACATTTTCCCTTAATTTCTTTTTGCAAGTTCGGGTACCAGATCAACAAAAGACAGGTACCAATTATCAGCCGCATATAGAAACATCAGCAACAATTCTAGTCACAACCCCAAATAAATAAAAGTCCAAGCAGCTACAACATCTGAAAATGTGAAAATTTTGATTTTGTCCTAGCTAAAATGTTGCTGATATCAAAACCTTGCCTATTTTAGTTTTTCGAGGAAATTTTGGGGAAGAATAGTCATCCCCCTGATTCCTGAATACTTGTAAAAATACCAGGGAAGTTTGAGGCAAATAATCAGAAGGAGAATGAGGAAGCAGCGGAGCAAAGTAGATCAGCGAAGGTAGACAAACTCATAATTACCAATGCCCAATGCGCCATGCCCAATCCCAAATTTTCCTAATATGCTTTATACACTCTTCACTATTTATGTCAAGCGTATGAGGCCAGATGTCACTAACAGCACAAATGTCAGTAACATTGCTGGGTCTCTAGTTGGGAGAAGATTATCGCTAAAAATCAGGCTTTGCAAGGGTCTTGGCTGAAAAACTGCGCTCCTGATTACTAAATTTTGGCTCAAACTTATACACTTCCTTGTTCCAGTCATAAATCCGTCCCTGATTGCGGAACTTCCTGGCAATTACCAGGTCTAATAGTAAGGGATGATTTACAAGCCAGTACGATCTATGAGTCAATCGATTACTGTATCCTGGTCAACGGTTGATGCGAATTTTTCGGAAGCATCAGTGCAAGTTGACAAACTCTCTAATCACGATTTAATTTTGCGCTGTCAAGTCGGACTGCGCCCTGATCGTGCTGCGTTTGCAGAACTACTGCGCCGCTATCAAACTCAAGTCGATCGCGTGTTATATCACTTAGCACCAGATTGGGCTGACAGAGCTGATTTGGCTCAGGAAGTTTGGATTCGCGTGTATCGGAATATTAACCGACTACAAGAACCATCTAAATTTCGAGGCTGGTTAAGCCGGATTGCAACTAACTTGTTTTACGATGAGTTACGCAAACGCAAACGGGTTGTTAGCCCCTTGTCTTTGGATGCTCCCCGCTCAGTAGATGATGGCGAGATGGATTGGGAGATTGCGGGAGATACTCCTGGCCCAGAGGAAGAACTGACCACTAGAGAATTTTACGAGCAACTGCGAGAAGCGATCGCTGATTTACCTGAAGTATTCCGTACTACAATTGTTCTCAGAGAAATCGAAGGTTTGGCATACGAAGAAATTGCCGAAATCACTGGGGTTTCCTTAGGAACTGTGAAGTCAAGAATCGCCAGAGCTAGATCTAGATTGCAAGCTCAGTTGCAAAACTATCTAGATGCTTAAATTTACAGTGTCTTACCTCTGCCAAATGGCAGAACTTCAGTATTAATTAATAAAGATTAATAAGTGTGTAGAAATTTTAAAGAGACTCTGCCATTAGAAAGAAAATTGATGAATTTCTCCAAAATATTCGCTGTCTTTACCCGTGTATGAATTGGTAATAATGTTAAGATGACTACTGATTCTCAGTTTGATGACCGTTCTCGCTGGCAAATATATCAAGAGTTAGCAGATGGAATGGCTAGGCCTACCAATGAATCAACGGGTGCTATGGATGATATAGTGAAGCGCGATCGCTTCGAGTTATTAAGTGCTTACCTCGATGGCGAGGTGACAGCTGCTGAACGTCGGCAAGTAGAAGAATGGCTAGCTAACGATGCTGCCGTTAAGTGCTTGTACGCGCGATTGTTAAATCTCCGGCAAGGCTTGCGGGCAATGCCAGTTCCGGCCTGCGAACAGCCGATAGAGAAAACCGTCGAGCAAGTGATGACACGGATACGCCGACGTTCTCAGATAGTTTGGGCATTTGGCAGTGCTGCTGTTGCTGCTGTTGTTATTGGCTCACTAGCTGGAATTATTCCAGGTGGCGACACCAAAACACTACAACTGGCGCAACAACGCATAGAACCTAGACAGGAAGTTGTACCAGAACCTGCGGTTCCTGAGTCACCTTTGATGGTGGCCATCAATAACCCAGTAATCGAAATTCCCAAAGCAGCAGTTGCCTCTCCGACCAAACCAGTGCATCAAGAAGCGCCTAAACAAGGACATCTTGGGCAGGATATTAACTAAATTGCTTAATTAATTATAAATTGGCAAATCCTGACGGCAGGTCGCTGGCAGTTAAACCGCAGCCAGTCCACCAGCCATTGGCTTGCAGCATACCTCCTAGCTGCTGAACTTGCTCTGGTGACATAAAATAAACCCAAGCCAAACCCAAGGATAAGCCTTGGAGATTGTGGATCTCAATCTCCTGGCGATTGTAGAGATTTTCTGACATTTGGCGTTGCGGCTGGTAATCTTCCAGCTCATCTAGCTGACTCAAAACTTTCGAGTCGGCAAATGAAAGTAAATATCCTTGAACTTGACTGTCCCCTAGAGTCATAGCAGGATAGCCCATTGGTAGTGCAAACAGTTTACCTGGGGCTATAGCTCTTTCGACATCTACGACTTTGCCAGCACAGTATCTTTTATAATTAACTTCCCCTGGTTTGAGAGTGCCGTAAACAAAAACGCTCACAATTCCAGAAAATTTTATGTTTAATTCATTCATAGCTTATTTTACCCAACTGAAATTGTTTGCCTACCATTACAATATGGAGGCAGACATAGAACAAGATTCCAGTAGGAGCATTTTTTGGTGGATTCCCGATATAACCCCGCAGCAATTGAGGAAAAATGGCAACAAACATGGGCTGAACTGGGCTTAGATAAAACCCCTACAAATAGCGCCAAGCCAAAGTTCTACGCTTTATCCATGTTCCCCTACCCATCGGGTAGCCTACACATGGGCCACGTTCGTAATTATACAATTACTGATGTGATCGCCCGCCTCAAGCGAATGCAAGGTTATCGGGTACTGCACCCAATGGGTTGGGATGCCTTCGGCTTACCAGCAGAAAACGCCGCCATTGACCGTGGTGTACCACCAGCCAAGTGGACTTATCAAAATATTTCCCAGATGCGGCAGCAATTGCAGCGCTTGGGGTTATCTATTGATTGGGACTGTGAAGTTGCCACCTGTTCGCCAGACTATTACAAGTGGACACAATGGATTTTCTTGCAATTTTTGCAAGCGGGGTTAGCTTATCAAAAAGAAGCCGCAGTGAACTGGGATCCCATTGATCAAACTGTATTGGCTAACGAACAAGTTGATAATGAAGGGCGTTCCTGGCGCAGTGGGGCAAAAGTTGAGCGGAAATTATTACGGCAGTGGTTTTTTAAGATTACTGACTATGCCGAAGAATTACTCAATGACCTGGATAAATTAACAGGTTGGCCAGAACGCGTCAAGTTAATGCAGGCCAATTGGATTGGCAAATCCACAGGGGCCTACTTGGAATTTCCCATCGTCGGCTTAGATGAGAAAATTAGCGTCTACACTACACGCCCAGATACAGTTTATGGTGTGAGCTATTTGGTGTTAGCACCAGAGCATCCTTTAACCAAGCGCGTTACCAAAAAAGAGCAGCAAGCAGCTGTAGATGCTTTTGTGCAAGAAGTTGCCAATCAAAGCGAATTGGAACGGACTGCAGAAGACAAACCTAAGCGCGGTATCCCCACAGGCGGTAAGGCAATCAATCCCTTTACTGGGGAAGAACTGCCGATATGGATTGCTGACTATGTACTGTATGAGTATGGTACAGGTGCAGTCATGGGTGTACCTGCCCACGATGCCCGAGATTTTAAGTTTGCCAATAAATATAATTTGCCCATTGAGTTTGTGATTGTCGAACCGGAGGCAGTTGCAGATAAAGATTTTAGTTCCACAATTCCCGATGAAAATGGCGAAGTCTCTAATATTATTCAGGTTGAATATAACGAGGCCTATACCGAACCAGGAATTTTAATTAATTCTGGTCAATTTAGTGGCATGGCTTCTACAGATGCCAAGCAAGCAATCGTGGAATATGCCGAACAGCAAGGTTTTGGCAAAGCCCGGGTACAATATCGCCTACGTGATTGGCTAATTTCGCGGCAACGGTATTGGGGTGCGCCAATTCCTATGATTCACTGTCCCAACTGTGGGATAGTGCCAGTCCCAGAAAAAGATTTACCCGTCCAGTTACCAGAAGAAGTGGAATTTACTGGACGTGGTGGTTCGCCTTTGACTCAGTTAGAAAGCTGGGTAAATGTGCCTTGTCCCACTTGCGGCACTCCCGCAAGGCGAGAAACTGACACGATGGATACCTTTATTGATTCCTCGTGGTATTTCTTGCGGTTTACTGACGCAAAGAACGAACAACAGGTGTTTGATTCCAGTAAAACTAACGACTGGATGCCAGTGGATCAGTATGTGGGTGGAATTGAACATGCGATTTTACATTTGTTGTATTCGCGGTTCTTTACTAAAGTGCTGCGAGATAGAGGCTTGTTGAACTTTGATGAACCGTTCCAACGTCTGTTGACTCAAGGGATGGTGCAGGGTTTAACATACATGAATCCCAATAAGGGTGGCAAAGATAAATGGATTGCTTCTCATTTAGTAGATCCTGCTAACCCGCGAGATCCTCAGACAGGGGAACCTTTACAACGCCTGTATGCCACCATGTCTAAATCTAAAGGTAATGGTGTCGCACCAGAAGATGTGATTAACAAATATGGTATAGACACAGCGCGAATGTTCATCTTGTTCAAAGCGCCACCAGAAAAAGATTTGGAATGGGATGAAGCTGATGTTGAAGGGCAATTCCGCTTTTTGAATCGGGTTTGGCGGTTGGTAACAGATTATATTGCTGCTGGAGTATCGAAAAAGAAAGCTGATATCTCTAATTTGACGAAGCCGGAAAAAGAGCTGCGGCGAGCAATTCATACTGCTATCCAAGCAGTCACAGAAGATGTGGAGGACGAATATCAATTCAACACGGCTATTTCGGAATTGATGAAGTTGAGTAATGCCCTAACTGATAGCAGCAGCAAAACTTCACCAATATATGCTGAAGGAATTGAGACTTTAGTGGTATTGCTTGCTCCCTTTGCGCCACATATTGCTGATGAATTGTGGCATTTATTGGGTAACAGAGGTTCTGTCCATACTCAGGATTGGCCAGCTTTTGATGCAGCAGCTTTGGTAGCTGATGAGATTACTTTGGTCATTCAAATCATGGGCAAAACTCGCGGTGCAATTCAAGTGCCATCGCAAGCTGATAAAGCTGCTTTAGAGAAATATGCCAGAGAATCAGAAGTTGCCCAGCGTTACATTGAAGGCAAAGAAATTAAAAAGGTAATTGTTGTACCTGGAAAGTTGGTGAATTTTGTCATCGGCTAAGAATTACAACCATTCCAGCTATGAATTTTGTAGGGTGTGTTATGCCGTAGGCTAACGCACCTTATATTTTTGAAGGTATAAGGTAAAGCTGTAGTCGCCAAGATACCTACTCCTGGTGTGCGTTTAAGTTGCACATTCTCTGTTTAAGACTGTCATCTGTCCCAATACTGGTCGGTTAAGGGCAAAAGGGGAAGGGGAAAAGGAGTAAGAAAACACCTTCAACCCTTACCCTTTAACCTTATTCCCCAAACCAAATTCCGAGTTGAAAATCCTTAACCGAGCAGTATTGTCATCTGTCCTCTCTGACAAAGTTCTGAGCGGAGGAAACCTCGCAAGAGACTTTGCGCTTTGTCTCTTGTTCTTTGTAAAAACAAATGACAAAAGACTAATAACGAAGGTGTTTTAGCTTATCTGCAATTTGCTGTAAAACAGAATCTTTGATGTTGCATCGGTGCGTTGCGCTACACGACAACACACCCTACATTTATTGATACTTCTAGAGTGATATCTATCTGCAATTATCTACAAAAAAAGACCTTTAGGTCTGAGGTTGCCCGATTTTAGTGGATAGAAAGCTAAAACTATACTGCTAAATAACTAAATATAAATATTATTGTTGGTAATGGGATTGCATCTCAGCAAAAACCCTGAAATTGCGAATCTCCGTGAGAATTACTAGAGAGTTGTTTGCAATTGAAACGGACAGGAGGAATCTCTAGGAGTAGTTTTATAATTATGACTTTTGACGATTATGTGCTTTTAAAAACTTACTTATTCTGTATTAGAGGAAAATTTTGTTATTTATACACGAAAAAGCGCTTGAGATTTTTGCTAGCTCAAGCGCTTCCCCGTATAACTTTATACCAACCCACTTGTTTGATGCAACATTTGAAATCCGCAACAACCCCCAAAGGAGGGGCATTACGAGGATAACTAGTGACAAACATGTTGTGAAGTGGTATCACTCCTTGCACTAACTTAGAATATCTTTTCTCGGACAAAACCAGGAATGTGGTGAGTGACACTTTTTCAACTGACACTAGTTAAAAACGACTCACTTAGGAACGGTATCCACTCAGGCGCAGTCAGAAAGTTACTACTTTGGGTATGTAGTATAAAAACGTCGAGTAGCTTGGCGATCGCTTGGACATTGTTGCAAATACAGCACTTACATAAAATACACGGCTGTGTATCATAAGTTCTCTAACTATCTCAGCACCACCAAAAATCATCAGCTGATGGGAGTTTAGTTACCTGAAAAATGCCGTATTCAGCTAAGTTTGCTTGATATTTCCTAGAGCATAATCATGAAAGTTTTACCCACATTATTTAAGGGAGTTTGAGTTTATAAATACTTTGCATAAAGTTGAGCTTATGGTTTGATGGTAACTCTATAAATAAATATTTGGTTAGTATTCTAAATTAATGTCTACTTACAAATGAAAATTGGCTCAATATATTGTCGCTGCTGGCAATTGGCCGTTTAGAGAAAAGTTTAAGCTTGCGATCGCAAGCTGAAATTTCTGCCTCATAGAGGATTGCCATTATTGACAATTTGACTATTGGATAAATCATTCAGGAATGAACCTGAAGACTGGTAATTTTGCAAGGGTGTTTTTATCTGATTTTAGATGCTTTTAAAATAGATTTCTCTTCACATCAGGAGCAAAGTCATTTGCTTGATAAAGCATACATGAAGAAGTGCTCTTACAACATGAAATTATCTTTAAAGTATTGCTTTTGCTTTCAGGGAAAAGTATCCTAGCTAGTGTTTCTACTGAGTCCAAGCACCGGCAAACCGCAATTACAGCTGAAAATTTTAACAATGAAAGTACTTGTAACTGGAACTGAAGGTTATATCGGCTCGTTATTAGCACCTCTGTTAATACAACAAGGTTATGAAGTTATTGCCGTGGATACGGGCTTTTATAAGGTTGGTTGGTTGTACAATGGCACAGAACTAACTGCCAAAACCTTAAATAAAGACATCCGTAATATTACGGCTTCCGACCTGGAGGGAGTTGATGCGATCGTTCACATGGCAGAACTATCTAACGATCCTTTAGGTCAGTTAGCCCCGACCATCACTTACGATATCAACCACAAAGGTTCAGTACATTTAGCAAAGCTGGCTAAGGAAGCAGGGGTGCGACGTTTTGTCTACACTTCTTCATGTAGCGTTTATGGCTTTGCAACTGAAGATTATGTAGACGAAGAGTCTACTATTAATCCTCAAACCGCCTATGCCAAATGCAAGGGTTTGGTAGAACAAGATGTAAAGCATCTGGCTGATGACAGCTTTTCTCCGACATTTTTGCGGAATGCTACAGCCTATGGAGCTTCTCCGAGGATGCGTTTTGATATTGTCTTGAATAATCTTTCAGGTTGGGCATGGACAATTAAAGAAATTAAGATGAATAGCGATGGCACACCTTGGCGGCCGCTAGTGCATATATTGGATATCTGTAAAGCCATTATTTGTACCTTAGAAGCACCACGAGATGTGATTCACAACCAAATTTTTAATGTTGGGGATACAAATGGCAACTATCAAGTTAAACAAATTGCTGAGATAGTTGCAGATGTATTTACAGGTTGTCAATTAAGCTTTGGTAAACACGATCCTGACAACCGCAGTTATCGGGTTTCTTTCGATAAAATCAATAAAAATTTGCCGGGATTTAAGTGTGAGTGGGATGCCCGACGTGGTGCCCAACAACTCTATAATGTCTTCAAACAGATTGACATGACTAGAGAAGAGTTTGAGTCTAGAGGTTTTACTCGTCTCAAACAACTAGAATATCTGATTCGCACTCAGCAAATCGATCAAGATTTCTTCTGGCGGACTGTTTAAATTGGAAATCTGATTGCCAAAACAATATAAATCATGAATCTACCAAAAATAACCGATAATCAACTCATCACGGGTGAGTGTCTTTTTTGTGGAACGGGTTTGCGCCATACCTTCGTAGATTTAGGTATGTCTCCTCCCTGCGAAAGCTATCGCAGCCTCAAGCAGCTGAATGAAGTGGAGCCTTTTTATCCATTACACGCCTATGTCTGCGAGAATTGTCTTTTAGTTCAATTGCAAGAATACGTTAGTCCAGAAAATATTTTTAGTGACTACGCATATTTCTCTTCCTATTCTGATAGTTGGTTGAAACATGCCAAGAACTATGTTGATTTGGTAGTAGAGCGTTTCCAGTTAAATCAGCAAAGTCAGGTAATAGAAATTGCTAGTAATGATGGCTATTTACTGCAATACTTCGTTGAGAAAAATATTCCAGCATTGGGAATTGAACCAGCAGCTAATGTGGCTGAAGTAGCTATTAAAAAAGGCATTCCTACAGTTGTTAAATTTTTTGGGCAAGAAACAGCCAAAGAACAAGTTGCTAAAGGTGTCAAGGCAGATTTGTTACTGGGTAATAATGTTCTAGCTCATACACCCTATCTTAATGACTTTGTCAAAGGGATGAAAATCATCCTCAAACCGCAAGGTGTAATTACAATGGAATTCCCTCACCTGATGCGGCTAATTGATGAAAATCAGTTTGATACTATTTATCACGAGCATTTCTCTTATTTCTCTTTCCTCACAGTAGAAAAGATTTTTGCAACTCATGGGTTAACAATTTTTGATGTGCAAGAATTGAAGAGTCATGGCGGTTCTTTAAGAATTTACGCTCGCCATACTGAAGATGATTCTCAACCTGTGAGCGAGCAAGTAATAGAACTGAAAGCCAGAGAAGAAGCTGCTGGATTTCATAAGCTAGAGTACTATTTTTCTTTTGGCGAAAAAGTCAAAGAAACTAAACGCAAGTTATTGGATTTCTTAATTCAAGCGAAGCGAGAAGGTAAATCAATTGCAGGTTACGGTGCGCCAGGGAAGGGTAATACTCTGTTAAACTATTGTGGTATCCGTACAGATTTTCTGGATTATACAGTAGACCGTAGCCCTTACAAACAAGGTCAATTTTTACCGGGTACTCATATTCCCATTTTTCATCCTGACAAGATTCAAGAAACTAAACCAGATTATGTGCTGATTTTACCTTGGAATCTCAAGGATGAAATTATGTCACAAATTGCCTACATTCGGGATTGGGGCGGTAAATTTGTGGTGCCAATTCCAGAGGTGCAAATCTACTCTTAAATATTTAGTCAACCCTCTGAGACAGTCAGAGGGCTAAATAAGATTCAAAATAAATATACCAGCATTACTTGCAATTTTTTTAGTTAAAGAGCAGAAGATAGATGCAAACTTGCATAAAGCCAGCAAAAATTCATGACTTTTATGTAGTTCCATAATTCTGCAAAAAATTTAAATTTTTTCTGGCAAAGCGTAAACATTAGCCAAGACGAGGTGCATAATGAAAGTAGTTTTATTTTGTGGCGGTTTAGGGACAAGAATGAGAGATTATTCGGAAAGTATTCCTAAGCCAATGGTGAATATCGGATATAGACCGATATTATGGCATGTGATGAAATATTATGCCCATTATGGACATAAAGATTTTATTTTATGTCTAGGTTATAAAGCTGACTTAATTAAGAGCTATTTCTTAAACTATAATGAGTGGCTTTCTAATAACTTCACTTTATCTGGTGGTAGCAAAATTCAACTATTCAATCATGATATTCAAGATTGGAATATCACCTTTGTAGATACAGGTTTAACTGCGAATATTGGTCAAAGATTCAAGGCTGTGGAAGAATATTTAGAAGGCGAAGAAGTTTTCTTAGCCAACTACAGCGATGGTCTCACAGATTTGCATCTTCCTACATATATTGATAATTTTTATCGTCGCGATAAAATCGGTAGCTTTTTGTGTGTGAGACCTAGCCAAAGCTTCCATTTGGTTGACATTGGTGAGAACGATTTGGTGCAGGATCTTAAAGATGTCAAACAGCGGGAAATTTGGATTAATGGTGGATATTTTATCTTTAAGAAAGATATCTTCAAGTATATTAATTACGGTGAAGAGCTGGTGCTTGAGCCTTTCCAAAGGCTAATTGCTCAAGAACAGCTAATTGCTTACAAGTACACTGGCTTCTTTGGAGTAATGGATACTTTTAAAGAGAAGCAAGTGTTAGATGATATGTATACTCAAGGTCATCGTCCTTGGGAAGTTTGGAGAGATAAGCAATTGGAAGTTAGCAATGCCTAACATTACTAAATTTTTCGGCTAGCAGTTAAGAGTTCAGTATGAGTTTTGGGTGAGAAATTCTCACCCAAAATATCTAACAATCCAGGCAAGAATCATAATATGTTGGCAATGACTACCAAATATAAGTTTCCTAAGTTTTTACAAATTAGATAGGGTTAATATATGCTCAAAATTAGCTTTGATAAAACAGCCGAATCTGAGTATAAAATTCTCTGTCTGGGTGCTCATTGCGATGATATTGAAATTGGGTGTGGCGGCACAATTTTAAAGCTGATAGAAAATTACAAAAATGTGGTTATCTATTGGGTAGTATTTAGTTCTAATGAACAAAGAGCCACAGAAGCCAAGAAAAGTGCTAGTATATTTTTAAAAGAAGTACAGTCCCAGAAAATTATTATTAAAGAGTTCCGAGATGGGTTTTTGCCTTTTCACGGAATAGAAGTGAAAGAATGCTTTGAGCAGTTAAAGCAAGAATTTTCACCAGATTTAATTTTTACGCATTATAGAGACGATCGCCATCAAGATCATCGCTTAATTTCTGATTTAACTTGGAATACCTTTAGAAATCATTTGATTTTGGAATATGAAATCCCCAAGTATGATGGTGACTTGGGAATTCCTAATTTCTTTGTGCATTTAGATGAAGGTATCTGTCGGCGCAAAATTCAGTATCTTCAGGATGCATTTGCTACGCAGAATAATAAACAATGGTTTACCGATGAAACTTTCCGTTCCATCTTAAGAATCCGAGGAATTGAATCTAATTCACCGGGTAATTATGCTGAAGCTTTCTACTGTCGCAAAATATTTCTTTAATCTCACTTTTTATAAAAATATTTGTAACCAAATACATGATTTTCACTGAAACGAAGCTACAAGGGGCATTCATTATTGACTTAGAGTTAAAACAAGATAGTCGTGGTTTTTTTGCTCGGACTTTTTGCATCAATGAATTTGAGGCTCATGGTCTAAAAGCCACAATTGCTCAATGCAATGTATCTTTTAACCATAAGCAAGGGACACTGCGGGGAATGCATTATCAAACTCCTCCTTCCCAGGAAACCAAATTAGTCCGTTGTATCCACGGCGCTATCTATGATGTGATTATCGATTTACGCCCAGAATCTCCGACCTATTTATCGCATATTGGTGTGGAGTTAACTGCAGAAAATCGGCGTGGGTTATACATCCCAGATAGATTTGCTCACGGTTTTCAAACCTTAACTGATGATACAGAAGTGATGTATCAGATGGGCGATTTTTATGCGCCAGAATATTCCACAGGCTACCGCTACGATGACCCAGCTTTTGGAATTGTCTGGCCTTTACCGATTAGTGAAATTTCCGAAAAGGATCTTGCTTGGAATTTATTTGAGCAGAAAAATATCGGGACACTGGCGGGAAGATAAAGCTTTTCAGCTGCAATGCTGAGATGTGTGGCTATTTGCAACCAGCATTAGGTAGCAATAGTTACAAGATAAAAGCAGGGATACTTTACCCTGCAAAAATTCATCAATCAACGGGTGCAAGCTTGGGAGTATGCAAACATTTTTCACTGTTTGCATAGCTGGTGACGCTGACTACTTATCTGGATAGCAATTTAATGTAAGGCTGCATATTCATGGCCTCATACTGTTTCACTTGAAGCGTGAGACGAGTAGGTGGGTAGAGGGTTGAGCAATGCTCAACCCCTACCAACAATCTATCAGTCTCAGGATTTTTGTGAATGGGTATCAGATTGGCAAGCACTGGCGCTATCTATGATGCGTCTACTGTTTAGCCTACCTATCTAAGGGTCACGAGCTGCATCTTTATATCAAGTTCCCATAGGTAAGTAATTTTTTAGAGAACTTGGTGTGAACATAAGGAACATAAAATGAACACAATCTATTTCGATTCACATATCAATGATGATATTAGAAGGGCACATCTCTACAACGGACAAATCTTTGTCTATTCTCCTTCTAAAAGCGCGATCGCTCTTTGTGAGTTTGCGCGGGAAATGGCGGAAGCAGCCTTTGCACCTTTAGATCCAATCACAGCACAGCATAGTTTACCTGTGGAGAAGTACGTTGAGATTTTGGCAAAACTCAAACCCGCTTTTATCCATCACCCAAAATCCAAAGAACTCATCCAAGGGATTTTGGAGGAAAATGGCTGCGATTTGAGTAAAACCTATTTTGATGTACCACGCTTAAGGACAGCAACCAGCGATGGTTATCTAACTGCTGGAATTGCTTACGCTTTCCATCCCCATCGTGATACTTGGTACTCTGCACCGCAATCCCAAATCAACTGGTGGTTACCTGTATATGATGTGACAGCAGAAAATGTCATGGCATTTCATCCGCGCTACTGGAACGAGCCAGTGAAAAATAGTTCTCGAGACTATAACTACGCAAAGTGGAATCGAGAAAGCCGCAAAAATGCTGCCCAGCATATTAAAAAAGATACACGCAAGCAACCCCACGCCGAAGAACTTTTAGAAATAGAACCACAATTACGGGTGGTTACCAAAGTTGGCGGAATGATTCTCTTTTCTGGCGCGCAGATGCATTCAACTGTACCAAATACATCCGGTTACACCCGCTTTAGCATTGATTTTAGAACTGTGCATCTAGATGATGCGATCGCCAGAAGGGGTGCGCCAAATATCGATTCCGACTGTACAGGTACTTCTTTAGGAGACTTTTTAAGAGGTACTGACTTTTCGCGGATTTCTGAAGATTTAGTGGCTCGCTATGACACCCCAGTAAGAGAAGAGTGCTTGGTTTCGTAGTTTCGTGGTGCGATCGCCTATTCAAATTAAATCCCCATTAAGGAAAAACCGATGACCTTAGCTGATTTTAAACCCTCAACTACTCAGTCTTTTGCACAGTCCAAAGTTTTACAAAAAAAGAGCCACGCGTTAATTCCTGGTGGCGCTCATACTTACGCTAAAGGTGATGACCAATTTCCCGAAGATGCACCAGGCTTTATTGTAAAAGGTAATGGGTGTCATGTCTGGGATGTTGATGGTAATGAATTTATTGAATATGGCATGGGTTTGCGTGCCATTACTTTAGGACACGCTTATCCGGCTGTGGTAGAAGCAGCGTATCAGCAAATGCTGTTGGGTAATAACTTTACCCGTCCGGCAACCATTGAAGTAGAATGTGCTGAACAGCTTCTGAGTTGGGTTCCTGGCGCAGAAATGGTGAAATTTGCCAAGGATGGCTCAACGGTAACTACAGCCGCAATTACTCTGGCTAGAGCATATACAGGAAGGGATATGGTGGCTATTTGTGGCGATCATCCCTTCTTTTCCTATAATGACTGGTTTATTGGCAGCACTCCCATGTCTGCGGGGATTCCCCAAGTGGTTCAAGATTTGACAGTGAAATTCACTTTTAATGATATTGAAAGTGTCAAAACTCTGTTTGCAAATCATCCCGGAAAGATTGCTTGTGTCATTTTAGAACCCGCTAAATATGAACATCCAGCCAACGGTTTTCTTTATGAGTTACAAAAACTCTGTCAGGAAAATGGCGCAATTTTCATCTTAGATGAGATGATTACTGGCTTCCGTTGGGCTGGTGGGAATGCCCAAAACTGCTACAATATCGTTCCCGACTTATCGACATTTGGTAAAAGCATGGGTAATGGTTTTGCGGTTTCCGCACTGGCTGGGAAACGCGAAATCATGGAATTAGGCGGAATTTATCACGATAAAGAGCGCGTATTTCTGCTATCTACTACCCACGGAGCCGAAAACCACGCCTTAGCTGCAGCGATCGCGACTATGAACACTTTCCGGACAGAAGGTGTAATAGAGTATCTGTATCAGCAAGGAGAAAGATTATCTAAGGGGATTAAGCAAGCGATCGCAGCTTATGGAGTGGAAGATTACTTCCAAATTGCGGGGCTTCCTTGCAATTTAGTTTATGGCACTCGCGACCAAAATCAACAACCATCCCAAGCATTTAGAACTCTCTTTATGCAAGAAACTATTAAACGCGGGTTGATTTTACCTTCTTTGGTTGTGAGTTTCTCCCATAGTAATGAAGATATTGATTTCACAATTGATGCAATTGGCGAAGCTTTAAAGGTTTACCGCCAAGCTCTAGAATATGGAATTGATGAGTATCTAATTGGCCGTCCAGTTAAACCTGTGTTTAGAAAATATTGTTAGGGAGTTCCAAGGAAAAAATATTCCATTGATATTGTTGACTGTTGACTGTTGACTGTTGACTGTTGACTGTTGACTGTGAACCGTCAACGAATTGAACAGTTTAAACGCTAAATTATGTAAGGGCACAACATTGTTGTGCCTCTACTGTGTTGATTAAAAATGAGATTATCCCAGGGAAATTATCATGGTAAATCTTCAAGAACCTGTAGAAACCAAGCTAGAAACGGCTGTAAACAGCAGTGATATAGCTCAAGAAATATATCAATTAATTACTGAACTTTATCCTATCTGCCGCAGTATTACAGGTGATGGGTTTAGAAAAACTCTCAAGATTCTGCAACAGCATATTCCGCTATCGGTGCATGAAGTACCAACGGGAACTGAGGTTTTTGATTGGAAAGTGCCTAAAGAATGGAATATTAAAGATGCTTATATTAAAAACTCTCAAGGTGAAAAGATTGTAGATTTTGCAAATTTAAATTTACACGTTGTTAATTACAGTATTCCGGTACATCAAAAGATATCCCTTGATGAATTAAAATCACATTTATTTACACTTCCAGATTATCCGGATTGGGTTCCTTATCGGACTTCCTATTACAAAGAAAGTTGGGGATTTTGTCTCAGTCATAATCAGTTTTTACAACTGCAAGATGAAGAATATGAAGTATGTATTGATTCATCTTTAGAACCGGGACATCTTACCTATGGTGAGTATTTTATTCCCGGAGCCAGCAGCGAGGAAGTGTTAATTTCTTGTCACGCCTGTCATCCTTCGCTGTGCAATGATAATCTTTCGGGAATTGCGATCGCAATTTTTCTCGCTAAACAACTCAGCCAAACTAAAAATCACTATTCTTATCGGTTTGTTTTTATACCGGGAACTATTGGTTCAATTACTTGGCTGTCTGTAAATGAAGCAAATGTGCATCGCATCAAACATGGTTTAGTTTTAACTTGTTTGGGAGATGCGGGTAACTTTACTTACAAAAAAAGCCGTAGAGGTAATACCGAAATTGATGAGATTGTCGGTTATGTGCTGAAAAATTCTGGTCACGATTATAAAATTATTGACTTCTTTCCCTATGGTTATGATGAGCGACAATATTGCTCACCAGGCTTTAATTTAGCTGTAGGTTGCTTTATGCGATCGCCTCATGGTAGCTTCCCGGAATATCACACTTCAGCCGATAATTTGGACTTTGTGAAACCGCAATCTCTGGCTGATTCATTTGCTCAATGTGTTTCGATATTAAATATTCTTGATAGTAATCAAGTTTACGTTAATCAGAAACCCAAATGTGAGCCACAGTTAGGGAAAAGAGGTTTATATCGGTCAGTTGGTGGGCAAAAAGATAGCGGATTAAATGAAATGGCTATTTTGTGGGTTTTGAATTTAGCTGATGGCGAGCATACTCTGCTAGATATTGCTAAAAGGTCGGGAATGCCGTTTGATGATGTTAAAACTGCGGCGGATAGATTATCGCAAACTGATTTATTAAAACTCGCGGCTAGTGATTGATAGGATAGGGTGTCAAGGGTCAAAAGTCAAAAGTCAAAATATGGGCTTTTGATACATTAATTTTTTCACTTCTAATACAACTAATTAGAGGGCAAGGAAGTGCCCAGTTGTGTCAACTTTACGTGAAACCCGCTCTTGTTCAAGGTTTCGCCCTCACCCCCAGCCCCTCTCCCACGGGGAGAAGGGAGCAAGAGATTTAGTTCCCCTTCTCCTGCGGGAGAAGGGGTTAGGGGATGAGGGCGCGAGGTATTTGTACAACGCCTGCCCTATATAGCTTTTAGCTGAAGTTGACACCAATGGGCAGTGCCTTGCCCCTACAATTTGTCGCATGATTTTTTTTAAAATTGGTATTAAATTACGGCTGATTCTAACATTTGAATTGTGCCTAAATTGGCATCAATTTCTACTGACAAACCTACTGGCACGGTAAATTTATTTTTAATGTGACCAATCATTGAACCGTACCAAGCAGGAATATTTAACGGGCGGATGTGGTCTTGTAAGACTTGCATTAAAGTAAAATTTGGGGCATCACCAAGACTACAATCGGTGCATTGGGCAAAAATAAAACCAGCAATTTGATTAAGTATGCCAGCATTTTTTAATTGTGTAAGCATTCGGTCTACACGATAAATATCTTCGCTGATTTCTTCAATAAATAAAATGCTGTTGTGCCAAGCCGGAAGGTACATTGAACCGATCATTGCTGAGAGGACAGATAGGTTACCGCCGACAAGTTTACCTCTGGCTTTTCCTGGGGTAATTATTTCTATTTTCACTTCCCCAGGGGTGGGATTTTGCATGGTGACGGCTTCTTGATTAAAGAGAATGCGCCGAAAGTAATCTACAGTAAACTGATTCCAGGTAGAGGTGGCAACTGGGCCATGAAAAGTAATTAAGCGACTGCGGGCATTAATTGCTAATAATAAAGATGTAATATCACTGTATCCCAGCAAGATTTTGGGATGATTGCGAATATTAGTGTAATTCAGCCAAGGTAAGAGACGATTGCAACCCCAACCGCCACGCATAGCAATAATAGCTTTTACCGATGGATCGGCAAACATCGAGTTTAAATCAAAAGCGCGATCGCGATCCTTCCCGGCTAAGTAACCATAACGATCCAAAATATGCTTTCCTAACTTCACTTTCAGCCCTAAATCTGCAAGGTTACGCTGTGCAGTGGCTATATCTTCGCTGTCAACGGTACTGGCTGGGGCGATTAATCCCACAGTATCGCCAATTTGCAGATGAGGTGGTTTCAGGGTGCTATTGCGAGATAATTGACCTTGGGCTGTAAACAGTGGTACCTGGGTGGCTAAAGTGGCTAACCCAACGCTGGTAAGAAATTTTCGGCGGTTGATGTGCATAAATTAGGGATGGGAGAAAGTTGTGGCTAAAAAACGCTTTATTATTGAGATGGGCATGGGAGTTGACCAACATGGACAAGAACCCACAGTAGCAGCAGCCAGGGCGGTAAGAAATGCGATCGCACATAATGCGTTACCTGGTGTTTGGGAAGTTGCTGGTTTAAATGACCCCAATGAGATGATTGTGGAAGTTCAAGTAGCAGTACCATACCCAGAACAGGTAAGACAAGAGGAAGTATTAGCAGTATTACCATTTGGGCGTAAAACTCTCACCGTTGAAGCTGGGGGGATGGTAGTTCAAGGGCGCGCAATTGCTTCTCTCAACGATAAAAATGACGAGATGTTAATAGCTGTGGCGGCTGTTCATGTGTTGATTGAAACTGAATAATATTAAGTGTTGGGATTGCTGAAATTAGTCGCTGAGACAGGAAACAGGAAATAAGGGCTAAAGGTAGAACGAGTTTTTTCAAAAATCAATTCAAATAATGTTTGCAAGCAATGAAAAACTCCACCCACAAGGGGATGGAGTTTTTGGGCATGGGGAATCGGGCATGGGGCATGGCGAAGAAATTACCAATGCCCAATGACGGCAGTTGCTTTAAGCCGGGAAACCCGTCCAACGCACTGCCTCCCCAATGCCCCAAGCGGCGGGGCGGCTGTCCCTCTCCACCCACAAGGGGATGGAGTTTCCCGCCGCTTTCAATAAATTCCTTGTAGGGGCACGGCATCCACAATTTTGTGGTATATCAAATTATCTTACTGGTGCCGTGCCCTAGCCATCTGTCGCGTTCTTTTTTGAAAATGGTAGCTGCATAAATAATGTAAATTCTGATGAGAATTTATAAAATCACGCTCAATTTTAGGGTTTCATATCATGAATGCACAAGAGCGAAACTGGTCAACTTTGTTTGGTAATCATACTCAAGAAGGTATTAGCTGGTATGGAACATGGACTAGTTATTCTTTCAATAAAGAAGTGGTTAATTCTTTAAAATGTGTAAGAAGTTTTCGGGCTAACGAAGATAACACAATTATTTATCACACTAACAGTTACACCTATGCCGATGGCAGAGAAGAAGAAAAAACCTGGCAAATTGATCAGCAAACTTGTAATCAAGATGATGGCATTATTCATCCTGCATTACCTTCTATGAGAGTACTAGGAATTACTCCTGAAATTTATGGTTTTGTAGGCAAAAAATTTGAGCCAGGTACAAGATTTGGCATGGAGTTATTCTTTATAAATAAAGATTGGCGAACTAGTGTAGTAGTGATGTGTGGAGAAAATAGTGCTATAGAAAGATTTACTCAGATTCGTGAATATTTAGGTAGCTTCCCTGTAAAATTACCTGATGCAGAAGTAACTAACATCGATGGTAAATGGATAGGAGAAAAACAATATATCAATGCTGATTTAACTGTTTCAGATGTGGAATCTATTGAAAATCTAACTTTGGTTCCACTGAAAGACGAGAATATATATCAAAAAGTATTTTTACCTGATGGCATAGTGATTAATACACCTAAAATTTTGCAATCTGGTCAAGAATTTAGCATTATAGCTGGTAAGTTTGTCTCTCCAAGTGAATTTAAACGACTAACTGCACAATATGATAGTGCAGGTAATTTCCAGCGCTTAACTTCAGAAATATTTTATCGGCAATAATTCCAAATTCAAGACTTGTAGAGACGCGATTAATTGCGTCTTTATTCAACATTAATCGCGTCTGTATTCAAGACTCAACAATCAACAGCTAAAACCGATATTTTGCACAACTGAAATAGGACTTTTATATGTCAAATGCAACCATTGAAACCGTAGTTGCTGCTTACTTTGCTAATATGGCTAGTATGAACCCTGAAGGCTGGGTAGAAAACTTTGCTGAAGATGCATTAAGCTACGATCCAGTAGGAGAAGCACCAGCAAAAGTGCATGAAGGATTCCGTCAGTTTATTGGGCAATTGCAAGCCGTTTTTACCAAACTAGAAGCCACTACTGAGCATATTTTTGTAAGTGGGAATGAAGCAGCAGTAAAGTGGACAATGCAAGGAATTAGCAAAAGTGGTAAATCAGTAACTTTTGCCGGAATTACTATTATTGAAATTAACACCGCCGGTAAAATTCAAACTACTCGCGCTTACTGGAATCCAGCCGCAATGATAGCACAACTGCGTTCTTAAAAAGGACGGTGCGCTAAAATAGGAGAATTGGGATAAAAATCTCTGGCAGTAAATTCAATCAACAAATCATCTTTACCACTCCAGCGACAATGTCTCAAGAGCATAATCAATCACTACCAATTCAGCAAATAACCGGACTAAAAGCAAATCATTTTGCTGATTTAGTTAGGGCTGCACAATTAATTTTTGACCCCGCAGGTGGGCTTTCTGGAAGATATGTGAAAGTTGACTGGCGAGAGTTTGGTATTCCCGTTGATGTAGCGGAAAATCTGAAATTACTCGGTGAACAGTATCGCTATGCTTCTCCCCACATTCCTGTAGAAAATATTTGGAGTCAATTAACTCCAGAAACTCGGATTTGGTTCATGGAACATAAAGATGAGTTATGGCAATTTGAGGAAGCTTTCCCCGCACTTGATGAAGATTAAAGAGTGCTGAGTGCTGAGTGCTGAGTGCTGAGTAAAAAGTCCAGTAACACACTGAGTCAGGAGTTGCAGAGACGCGATTAATCGCGTCTGTACAAGAGTCCAGTAGTGGACTGACAAGACTAAAATGTGGCAATATAATTTTCTTGTGGGGTGGACATCTTGTCCGCCCAGGACGGGCAAGATGCCCATCCCACAAGAGTTTGAGTAATACACTATTTTAGTCTAGACACGCCAGTAGGGTGCGTTACTTCGTTAACGCACCTCTTTCAAAGCTTTTGGTGCTACATAGTGCGATCGCATGATCTGTTGTGCGTATTAAACTAAGAAAAAAGCGCACATCGATGAATCATAGCTTTAGTGTTGCTCCTATTGGTGAGGAATCAACTGCTGCAAATCCTATTGATGCTCAACAACATCTCTTTGTCAAGCAGTTAGCTGTCTTGATTTTAGAAATGCTGCTGGCGTTACCTTTAGGTTTCAGCCTCGCTAGGTTGAATATTGGGGGAATAGTTTGGATATTTGGGGGTATTGCGGCTGGCGCTATAGTTTTGCAGGTTTGTCGCATTTTTTTTCAATATTATCCCAAACCAAACCGGACTGCGAGAAAAGCTGGTATGGCGCTTGTGGGGCTAACAGTGGGTGCTTCTAGTAGTCATAGTGATTTAGCTGGTGTTGCGTCTGGGATGCCGATATTTATTTTATTAACAGTTTTTCTGTTAGTTTGTGGCATCTGTATTGGCTATATTTATTCACGCCTCAGTAAAACTAATTTGTTAACAGCAATGCTGGCGACAGTTCCCGGTGGGGTGGGAATTATGGCTGCGATCGCAGCCGATTATAATAAAAATGTCACCTTAGTGGCGCTAGTTCAAGCCTTGCGGGTAACAAGCGTAGTTTTTCTGATTCCTTTGATTGCGAGAACCACATTTAGCAGTTCTTGGAATCAACAAGCTATTTCCATGCAAAGCAATTTACTCAATTTTGAGCCATCTCAATTAGGATTACTTTTATTAGCGCTGGGGGTAACCGCCTTAGTAGTTTATCTGGCGATATTCTTGAAGATTCCCGCAGGTGATTTTTTTGGTGCTTTGCTGATGGGGATAGCCTTTAACCCATTGCTAAATTTACTACCTATCGCATCTGGTATGCATTTTACTGCACCACCACTAATTAATTTAGTTGGTCAAATGCTGTTAGGAATTACCATTGGGGAATATTGGGGAGATAAACCCAGCTTCAATCCCAAAACTATCGGCTATGCAGTCATGTCTGTAGCCATGACTTTAATTGCAGGTGCGATCGCTGCTATGCTGGCAATGCAATTAACTGCTTGGGATTGGTTAACTTGTCTATTGGTGACAGCCCCAGGAGGTTCCGCAGAAATGATTCTCGTTGCTTTGGTATTAAATCATAATGTGGAAGTGGTTACCGCAGGGCATTTAGTCAGGCTGATTGCCATCAACAGTTCCCTACCCCTTTGGTTATTTCTGTTTCGCCGTCTTAAAAGCCAATCATCGTAGGATGCGTTGTCGCGCATCCCCAGCCAAGCAGAGGAGGCGGAGGAAGCAGAGGAGGAAGAATACAATTATGGTCTTCTCTGCGAAAAATGGATAATGTAATTTCAAGAAGTCCCTAATACCATTTGACTTTCAGCATGATTCTTATACATAGGTAGGGGCACGGCACCAGTAAGATAATTGAATATACCAAAAGATTGTGGATGCCCAGTGGTGTCAACTTAACGTGAAACCCGCTCTTGTGCAAGGTTTTGCCCTCACCCCCAGCCCCTCTCCCACAGGGAGAAGGGAGCAAGAGATTTAGTTCCCCTTCTCCTGCGGGAGAAGGGGTTAGGGGATGAGGGCGTGAGGTATTTGTACAACGCCCGCCCTATATCGCTTTTAGCTTAAGTTGACACCAATGGTGGATGTTCCCTACATAGAATTTATCTGTCGCAAACATTCTTGAAATTGGTATAAGGGGAAGAAAGAAAAATATTCTTGGGGGAATATTAAGATTATCGCGAAACCCTGAAGCTTCTACCACTTGCGCGGAATACGGAAACGTTAAAGCGGAAGTTCCTACAACTTGCGCGTAACACGGAAACGTTAAAGCAGAAGTTGATTCTGGGAAAGCAGAAGTTGCTACAGCTTGCGCGTAACACGGAAACGTTAAAGCGGAAGTTGATTTTGGGAAAGCAGAAGTTGCTACAGCTTGCGCGTAACACGGAAACGTTAAAGCGGAAGTTGATTTTGGGAAAGCAAAAGTTAATTCCGGGAAAGCAGAAGTTGATTTTGGGAAAGCAGAAGTTAATTCTGAGAAAGCAAAAGTTAATTCTGAGAAAGCAAAAAGATAAGGTGCGTTAGCCTGCGGCGTAACACACCCTACCAAAATAATTACGAATTACGAATTACGAATTACGAATTACGAATTACCTATAGTCTTGACGTTGAACATCCCGTAAACGTGCAGCATCGCGCATATTGTAATCAGCACGGGTAAAGCGGTTTAACTGGGCTTCAAAAAATTCCCGGTTTGCTTGTAAATGCTTGGGATTGGTGTCATCTAAAGGATATAACAATGCCGTGCGTAATGCTTGAATTACCGCCGAAGTTACATTGTACATGGAACGTTGGAAACTAACTCCCAACTGAATCAACATATCTTCTTCGCCACGGCAATATTTTTGGTAATAGTCAACCAAATATTGCGGCAAGAAGTGTAGCATATCTTGCATTAATAATGTGGGTGGGATACCAGCAGTACCTACTGGAAACACATCAGCGTAGAGAATGCCATAGTGGAAGTCTTTTTGGTCATCAGGTACTTGCCCTGCTTGAGCATTATAAGATTTTGTCCCCCTAAAAGGTGCTGTACGGTAGAAAACTGCTTCTACGTAAGGTAATGCTGCTTCGTATAGCCAGGTGAAACCCTTAGATTTGGGAATGATTTCATAGCATTCGCCATCTATATATACATGATGGTAAATTGGACGACCTGCGATCGCAAAAATCCCATTTACTAAAAAGTTCATTGCATCGGGGACACCTTTAAACCCGCCTTCGTCGTAAATATCCGACATTTCAAAGAACACGGGTGCCATAACTTCCCAGAATAAACCCAGGTTAGAGTAATATGACATCTGGCGACACTGTTCAATGAACATATCAGGAAACATTTTGTGCAGCGCCAACATTACCGGGTTGCCTTTGAAGTAAGCTTTAATTGCCCGATCGGCGTTAGCTCTATATTCGTCTGAATCCAGGTAAGCGTCAAACTGGTTTACTGGCGCGTACATTTGACGATGCCAAAGCATAGCCCGCATACAAGCTTCAGCAAACTCCATGTTAATGCGATCGTGGAATAAATGGTGAAATAATTTTGGCATATTGCCAGTTTCACCTTTCTCGATAAATGCTAATAACTCAGGATGGGCTGTAGCTTGTCCCCGCCAAATTCTTAAATCGGCATCATCACCAGCATAATGATTATGACGGTCTAAATACTCTTTAGGTAAAAAGTATTTAAAGAAGGGAAAGGGGTTTAAAAATTCCCGTTCAGCAATATAAAGTAAATCCCGCCAGTAGAAATCCATCGGCACTGCATAAGCCTTATACAAACCGATAATTTGCATTAAGTTTTCTGGGGTATCTGGCAACATTGAACCGCCAGCTTCTAAGCGGTGAATTACTTCGGCAAATTCATGCTTAGAAGGAGGTAATTTAGTGGTTTTATCAACAGTTGCTGTCATATATAAATCTCGTGGGAGTTGTAAGGTTTTTTTATTTTGTAGAGACGCGATTCATCGCGTCTTGAAAATGTCATTTGTGATGACTATGATGCAATTTCGTCTTTTTGTATTAATAGTTGTTCGCGTAATTTTAGGGCGTGAAAAATGCTTAAAACATCATGTGTCCACACAGGCAGAATCATTGTCATGGCAATTTCTTCGATACTGTAGACTACCCCAGCAATACAAGTTAGCCAAAGAAAAATTCCTGCATAGTTAAAGCCGAATAAAGAAATAATGGCAATGGCTAGAGTGATACCCCAAAATTTAGCTGAGTAGGTGTGATAGCTAGCAGGCTTACCATATTTCACTAAATTCACTATCCACCATATCAACTGAGCAAATACAACTGTGAGTAAAGGCAATTGATAAGCAATTAAAACATCTTGATGTACTAGCCAAGCACTCACAAATATGCAACTAAAAAGGCACACATCAGCCCAGCTATCAGCTTGTCTTAATTCGGCAGTACTCACACCAAGTCTCCGGGCAATAATGCCATCAAAAATATCTGAGAGGAAGGCGGCGACAAAGCCAACGATGAACCAAATACTAGTTTTACCATCAAGGGCATCCCAGAGGAGCAAAGGTGCAATTAAAAAGCGAAATAACACTAGTCCACTGGGAATTAATTTCAGGTTCATCCTTCCTCCTAATCTTGGTGCATAGCTCCTTATAAAAATCCTAAATCAATATGAGAAAGCTTCTTCTTAGCTTTCTTCCTTTGTGTACTTCGCGCCTTCGCGGTTCGTTTATAAATTATTAATCTCACGCATTCGACGCAGTCGTTCCCGCAGGGTAGGCGCAAAGGCGCAAAGGAAGATTCATTATGGTTTTACAGCAATTTCCGAGTTAACGGTTTTTTCTATTGCAGGAATAGCAGCCACCATTGCGGTAGTTGTGGGTTCACTCCAACGTACTAACCAAGTTGGTTGCACTCCCAAAAAGATGATTAAAGCTGCCAAAATTAACGCAGGTGTTTTCTCAAACCATTCGACTTTGGGATAGTAAGCTGAATTATCGAGTCTACCAAAACAGGTACGGTTGAGAAGAATCACAAAATAAACCGCAGTTAAACCACTCGCAACTACACACAAGATTGTGGAGATGGGAAACGCTGAGAAACTTCCTTGGAATACAATAAATTCTGCAATAAATCCTGTTAAACCGGGAATACCAGCACTCGCCATTCCACTTAATACAAGCAAAGCACTAATTAAAGGTAAACCCCGAATCGGACTCATTAAACCATTGAGTTTATCTAACTCCCTTGTTCCTACTTTGGTTTCAACAACTCCCACCAAATGGAACAAAATAGCGAGAATTAAACCGTGGCTAAACATTTGGGCAACAGCACCAACTAGCGCTAGGGAAGTACTAGCAGCACCAGCTAGCAGAATGTAACCCATGTGACCAATAGAACTGTATGCTACCATGCGCTTGATATCTTTTTGCGCGATCGCTACTACAGCCCCGTATATTGCACTCACTGCACCCCAAATTGCCAATGTTGGTGCAAAGGTACTCCAAGCTTCGGGAAACATTCCCATTCCAAACCTTAACAGCCCGTAGGTTCCTAGCTTTGCTAACACACCACCCAACAAAATCGCAATTGGTGCAGAAGCTTCGACATAAGCATCAGGTAACCAAGTATGGAAAGGAACCAAGGGAATTTTGATGCCAAAACCTAAGATAATTCCGGCTAACAACAGGAATTGTAATACAGGCGCTAGAGTTTGCGTAGAAACCGCATCAAAGGCAAAGCTGGTAGAACCAGTTAGCCACACCATACCCAAGAAAGTTGCTAAGATTAATGCCCCAGAAACAGCAGTGTAAATCAGGAATTTAATCCCTGCATAACCGCGTTTTTCCCCTCCCCAAATGGAAATTAGTAGATAGAAGGGAATTAATTCTAGTTCGTAGAACAAGAAGAATAGCAGTAAATTCTCTGCTAAAAATGCACCTGCTACCCCACCACTCACTAATAAAATTAGCGAGTAAAATAACCTTGGTCTTTGAGTTTCTTTGCTGCTGCTGTAAATAGCAATCCAAGTAAGTAGGCTATTTAAAACCAGCATCAATATCGAAAGCCCATCAACACCTAATTGATAGCTCAAACCGAGAGTTTCATTCCAAGGTAGATTCTCTTGAAATTGCATCCCTGGGTTGCTGATATCAAATTTAAACAGAATAAAAATATTCCAAAGTAGAACTATAGCAGCGAAATATAAGGCGCTTAACCTTACAGTATTGGCAGGTAATTTTTTAGGTATGACTGCGATAATCGCCGCCGCCAAAATCGGGAGCCAAATCAGAACACTTAACATGGCAATTTGGGTAAATTAGTAAACAGGAGAAATTTCAATATTCAAAAGATATCAGGGGTATGGGAGCACAGGGGAGACAATAAAGCAGATAAGAAATAGCTATTGCCCAATGCCCCATGCCCCATGCCCCATGCCCAAAACCTAACTAACTAAACTAACTTTGCCAGTGTCTAAATCGTAATAACCACCGACTATTTTCAGTTTGTTTTCTTTGATTAAACCAGCAAGCACTGGAGATGATTTCAACTTCTCAACTTGCAATAAAATGTTAGCCTTGCAAGCATTTTCTAATTTATCCCCAGGTTTATCTTGAGATTGATCTACAGCGGGTTTAATAGCAGCTAATAAACTCCCAATTTCTCCTGGCACTGCGGCACCTTTAATCGTGGCAGCTACAGCCCCGCATCTTTCATGACCTACTACTAAAATTAGTTTGGCACCTAAAACTAAGCTACCAAATTCGAGGCTACCAGTTTCTTCTGGTGTAGCAATATTACCAGCTACACGACAAACAAATAAATCACCTAATCCCTGGTCAAAAACTATTTCTGAAGGTACTCGGGAATCTGCACAACCAAGAATTGATGCAAAGGGATTTTGCCCTTTTGCAACTTCCTGCAAGCGTTTCAAGTTTTGATGGGGATTACGTTTTTTGGCTTTGACAAACCGATCATTGCCATCTAGCAATTCTTTGAGTGCAGCATCAGGTGTAATATCTTTTTTATCTTGCGCCGAGACTCTTTCTGGTGCAGCCAAATTGGAACCTAATCCGGCTGCTAATACTCCGCTACCAACTGCACCTGCACCTATTTTCAGTAAATTTCTACGAGAAAAATTAGTTTGGTTATATTGCTTTTTCATGATCTTTCCTCCCAACACAACACAAGGTTTCAAAAATTAAATGGTCTTCAAAAATTGATTAGTATTAAATCTCCCTTCCCAGTCCCCAATCCCCAATCCCCAATCCCCAATCCCCAATCCCCAGTCCCCAATCCCTAAAACATTAAATCCAAAAACTGTACTCCCCAAAATGGCCAAGTTACCCACATACCAAATACACCAACGCCTAATAGCACAGTGAAGGCATAAAATTGGGTTTGACCAGATGTACTATATTTCAAACCTTCGCCAGTTAATAGCGAGAACAAACCAACCAAATTTACAATACCATCCACGACAAAACGGTCGAGCATATCGGCAAATTTAGAAAGTTGGGCGACGCTGAAAATAATCGTCATCCGATAGATTTTTGGGGTGTAAAAATCGTAAGCCAACAAGTCTTGTAAAGGTTTCCAAGGTAGGCGAATTGGTTTAGGAATATTCCCGAGATAAATTACGCCAGTTACACCACAGCCAAACACACTTGACCAAATTAATAACAGTGCAACATCCTTATTCAGAATTACCCAACTTGGTAGTAATGATAAGCTTTGCAACACTAATGGCAGATGCAAGACAAAGCCTAGTAAAATCACCATTGGCAACACCATAGGCCAATGTACTTCAGGCGATCGCTCACTCATCTGTTTGGGTTTACCAGCAAAAATCAAACCGAATTCTCTGGTTAAACTCACAGCCGTTAAAGCGTTGACAGTTATCACCACACCCACCAATAAAGGTTGAGTTCCCCACAGTCCATCGATTAATTCCATCAACGCCCAAAAGCCGCCTAGGGGTGGAAAGCCAATTAATCCCAATGTTCCCACAATAAAAGCGATCGCAGATATGGGACGACGTGACCATAACCCACCCAACTGGGTAACATTTTGGGTAATGCTGTTCCAGATAATGCCGCCAGTACTCATTACTAGTAGTGCAGATGATACCGCATTAGCTAGTACTAACAACAATGCTGCTTCATCTTGTCTTGTACCTACCGCGATAAACACCAAGCCCATGTAAGCGCTGACAGAATAGGATTGACAGCGTTTAATATCAATTTGGGCGATCGCAATTAAGGAAGCACCAATGGCTGTAACTGCACCAATTGCGACCAAAGCGGAGGAAACGAAAGGTGACAAAGTTAACACTGGTTGCAGTTTAATTAATACCCACGCACCACTTGCAACCACCACCGAGTTCCGCAAAATTGTACTGGGAACAGGGCCTTCCATCGCCTCATCCAACCACAAATGCAGGGGGAATTGGGCGCATTTACCCATTGGCCCGGCAATCAAGGCTAAACCTACTAATGTAATCACAGTGGGGTCAACATTTGCAGTTGTCGCCCATTCAGCTAATTCTGTGTAATTCCAAGTTCCAGCTAAAGGCCATAACCCCAGTACACCCATCAGGAGGAACAAGTCACCCACCCGTTTGGTCAGGAAAGCATCTCTAGCACCGCTAACTACCAACGGCTGACTAAACCATAACCCGACTAGCAAGTAAGTTCCTAAAGTCAGAACTTCCAGAATTACATAACTAAAGAACAGGCTATTACACAAAACCAGGGCGCACAATCCCGCTTCAAATAATCCTAAGAGAGAATAGAAGCGTCCCCAGCCCCAATCCATTTCCATGTAACCAATGGCATAAATTTGCGCTAAACAATTTAAGCCAGTGATGACAGTCAATGCTCCCACACTAATAGAAGAAATTTCTAAAGCGATGGTAAGATTTAATCCAGCAGTAGACAGCCAAGGAATAAATACCTCTACAGGTGGTTGATTCCAAGTAGCAATAAATGCGATCGCACTATGCAAAAACGCCAGAGATGTCATGACCAAATTGACATAACCAGCCGGTCTTGGGCCAGTACGGCGAATGATCCCCGGTGACCAAGGAACGGCTAAAAGCCCACCTATTAAGGCATAGCACGGAACTAGCCATACAGTCTCTAAGAGAAACTGAGCCATGAAATTACCTCTATAACTTGCAGCAAAAGTTCGGGGCTATGAATCAAAAGGCTTTGATTGCACCTAACCCGACCAACTCAAATAATTCGATTTTATTTTTGCTTAATTTTGTTAGAAATAGCTTACCTTTATCTATGGCAAAAAGGAAATACTTTAATTAAATAAATCATCGATACTTTGTCTAACTAATTCTTATATGATGGCAGTATTCAATTAATGGATACTAACCATCAAGTTATATCTATGAATAAATTATGGGGATCAACCAATATTTACCATAGATTTTTACTTATTGACATAAATCACAAGAGACGCAATGAATTGCGCCTCTACAAAATCGTTGCAAACTTAGATCCCCGACTTTTTTGAAAAGTCGGGGATCTGGATAACACGAATGGTCACAAATTATGATAAGTGGTGAACTTGACCTTGCCAAACAGTAGCGACAATTGCAGGTGGTTGGTTGATTTGGCTGATGGGGGCGGGTTTCATGTCGCGGTAGTCGAGAATTTGAACAATAATAAGGTAGGCGATCGCTAAAATAATCGATATCGCACCTGTAATAATGGCAATAATTTTCGAGCGTTCCATTAAGCTTTCCGGTAAATGAATGTTTATGTTGTGCCTATATCCACATTGCCACAGACCACTAATTTACTGATAGACATCACTGCGATGGGCTATAAGCAGAATAGTGATGAGTGACTGCGCCTCATCTACTTGATAAACAACCCGCCAATCACCTACTCTGTAGCGCAATAAGCCGGAGAATTTACCTTTGAGGCGTTTAATGTTGGGATGCTCATAAGGATTTTCTCGCAGTTGATCAAAGCAACGATTCAGACGTTCTACTAACGATATATCTACTTCCTCATAAAACTTCTGAGCTTTGCGAGTTAACGCTAGTTCATACATGACGACGAATACTGTCAAATGATACCACTTCCCCAGCTTCAACTTCCTGCATAGCTTCTTGTAAAGCTTGCTCAAAACTAGGGATGTTCAACAGTTCTGCGGTGGCTTCGTTTTCTTCTCGTTCTTCTAAATACGCGATAAAATCGCTGACAACTCGCAGCTTTTCTGGGGAAAGACGCAGCAGACGCTTTTGTGCTTCCTCAAGAAGAAGAATGTTATCTGGCGCTGATTCCATAGATATTTCCATACTCAATATTCTCTATATGCTATCTAAATTCAGTAGGGTGAGCACTGCCCACAAGCAGTAAATCGCAAGGGTTTGGGCTTTTCGCAATTGCAATTATATAAATATTTTTGCGTACCCACTTATCGTAAGGGCACGGCATCCAAAGACTTTCGGTAAAACAGACAATTTATCGGTGCCGTGCCCCTACAATTTGGGTAATTTTGAAATTGGCAATCTCTAAAATCTCAAATTTGCACCTATTATCTTCAACGATGAGCTTGTTATCCTCAACGTTGCACCTTTTACCCTCAACGATGAGCCTTTTATCCTCGAAGTTGCACCTTTTATCCTCGAAATTGCGACTTTGGCGAGTTTATCAAGCCAATTTTTGATACCCTCGACCTTTACCACAATCAAAGCGTAGACCCCCGCGCTATTGCAATTGCATTCAAAAACCTGGCAGAAAATCACCCAGAAGCTGAGTTAGAAATTGTGGCAATGGAGAAACGCGGCGATGATAAATTCTTACTCAGAGCCAAAACCGCACCAGGGAGTGATAAATCCCAACTGAGTGCGGAATATTTTGATGACTATAATCAACTCAAAGCTTTATCCCAAAGTCAGCAATTATTACTTATAGAAAAAGATAGTCGCATTCTGAGCTTAGAAAATATGCTCACAACTGCGCTTCAGCAATCGAAATACTATATACAAGGAGATAACAAAGTGTCTGATATTAGCGGCATCAATATTCAAAATAGTACCAATGTTAGCGGAATTGCTGGCGGTGGTTCTGTCGCCAACCTGGGAACCATTAGCGGTAATGTGAATATTGCCCTCAATCAGTTACCCGATTCCCCCGAAGCAGATAAACCCGGAATCAAAGAATTGTTGACGCAATTACAAGAATCAATTTCTCAGTCATCAGAGTTATCAGATGACGATAAAGCTGAGGCGTTAGAACAGGTGCAAAGTTTAGCAGAAGCCGCGAAAACTCCCCAAGAGAATGGAAGTAAAAAGACTGCAAAGACTGCAATCACTATGTTGAAGGGAATATTTACAGGCTTACCTGCTGTGGCTTCTCTGGTGGAAGCGGGGAATAAATTATTGCCGCTAATTGCTAAGTTATTCGGTTTGGGATAAAGACGTAATTTTGGATTTACTTATCATCAAAATCCGCGTTATATGATGTCGGGCAAATTATAATATGTCACTGCGGACACTTCATTCTATTCGCAATGACGGGTATTTGAATGGACATGATATCAAATAATGTTGGCGACACATCAATATATTCTAGAGGGCAAGGCACTGCCCATAGGTGTCAACTTAACGTGAAACCCGCTTCGTTGCAAGGTTTTGCCCTCACCCCCAGCCCCTCTCCCACGGGGAGAAGGGAGCAAGAGATTTATTTAGTTCCCCTTCTCCTGCGGGAGAAGGGGTTAGGGGATGAGGGCGCGAGGTATTTGTACAACGCCCACCCTATATCGCTTTTAGCTTAAGTTGACACCTATGTACCTTGCCCCTACAATCTGTCGCATTCTTTTTGTAAATTGGTACTACTTAATCAATAGCCTCTTACCCATTACCCATTACCCCTTCCCCCTTCCCCATTACCCATTACCCATTCCCACTAACAATCCCAGACCACTGCACTTTTTTCTGCTGTTCTCGGCGATAAGAGAAAAAGTGTTCTGGGGTTTGGTAAGTGCAATAAGGAGCGATCGCAATTTGTTCGCCGCTAATTCCTAAGCTTTCTATTTGTAAGGTATTTACCCGCCGTACATCTACCCGCACTTTCCCTGGATCGCGATCGGGAATTAATGGGGAATTGGGTAGTTCATGTAAAGCATCAACTATTTTTTGTTCGTCTTCATGGCTGATAATGCTAGATCCAATTTCCGCAGCCACTTCAACAGAGACTTGGTAAACTTCACCTGCGATCGCAGGCCCCATTGCTATTCGCAAATTTTCTAGCTTGCTACCTTGTGCTTTTAATCTTGCGATCGCTTGGGGAACAATTTTTTTCGCAGTCCCCCGCCAGCCTGCATGAATGGCTGCGACTTGTCCGGTTTTGATATCACCAATTAGCACTGGCGTACAATCAGCGCTGGCTACCCACACCGCTTGCAAAGGTTGTTCGCTAACTAAACCATCTGCTGATGCTAATGCTGAATCGCCTTCACCATCCACATCATCCCCGCCATTGCTTAACTTATGATCAATTTCTTGCGGAGTCAAAACGGTATTGCCATGAACCTGTTTTAAGCGATAAACTGATGCGTCAGGTTGCAGTACCTGTGTTAATTCTTGTGGTGAACGTGGCCAAAACGGCTGGGTAAAGAAGCCGTGTTGCCAAGGTTCTAGGATACTACAAGTCAGGTAAGGCATTCCTTCCCAATTGCGCCAGTGCCAAGTGTGCATCGTCAACCAAACCTAAACAGAAACATCAAAATTAGCCAGTCAATTAATGCTAACTTGTACAACGGGATTTGGGTTAACTGCGTGAAATTAGATCGGCAATATTTAGAAGCAGCCCTCAAAGCAGGGCGACAGTATTCCTATTTACCATTTTCTCTACACATTTTTGATAGTGTAGCTTCTACTAACCAAACTCTCTGGGGCTTACTAGCAGAGGGCGCTAAACCAGGATGTGTCGTTATCGCTACTCAGCAAACTGCTGGACGTGGACAATGGGGTCGCCAGTGGAGTTCTCCTTCTGGAGGATTATATCTTTCGGTAGCGATTCAGCCTAAACTAGATGCTGTTAATAGTTACCAATTAACTTTAGCAAGTGCTTGGGGAATAGCTTCACAATTACAAAAATCTGGTGTCACTGTGGGGATTAAATGGCCTAATGATTTAGTTTTAGACGGCCGCAAACTAGGCGGAATTTTAACGGAAACGAAAATCAATCAAGGACAAATTACCCAAGCTGTAATTGGTGTGGGCATTAACTGGGCAAACCCTGTACCGGAAACTGGAATTAACTTGGAATTATGGCAAGCCTCACAGCTTAACAAAGCAATTCCTTCTCTAGAAATGTTAACTTCTCAAGTTTTATTAGGGATAGAATCCGGTCTGAAGTGCTTATTTGAAGAAGGAGTAAACATACTCTTGTCTGACTATCTGAATTTACTGATCAATATGGGCGATCGCATACACGTCAATCAACTTGCGGGTACTGTAATTGGGGTAACCCCTCAAGGTAATTTACGTGTAAATCTCGAAACTTATAATACAAAGGAAGTTATCTCATCAGAAATTTACATTGAACCCGGTACAATCAGTCTGGGTTACAAAAAATCTTCTGTTTAACTTTTAGGTTTGTTTACAATTCAGCTCTTTGGGCAAGACAAACCACAGCATCATCTGTTTACTTTTATTTACAAAAAACCGAGACAACAAATGACGCAGCTCCATAACTCTGCCCATAAACGTTTGCCAAAAACAACCAAACGCTTTGCCGCAACGCTACCAGCACAGAGTCTCTGTTGGCTGAGTAGCGTTAGCCTTTTAGGTAACGGTTTAGTCTTGGCGCAAACGGAAACATCTATAGATAACATCGTTCCTACTATTGAAAATACTCAACCTAGCGCTGCCACAGTTCCTGTTAAAAAAGATACTGTAACTCCAGAAGCTACTCGCCCACAAGTAGAATTTTCTGAACGGCGAGTCAGGCTGAAAAAGAGATTAAATCGGGAAAATGTTTCTCAATCATCACAACCAGTCACACCTGCAAAACCAAAAGTAGAAGCGGCTGAACCTGTGATTATTAGACGCGCACAACCCCAAGTTGAAACCAGCGTTAGAGAAGAAAAACCCAAAACCACAATCGCCACACCTAAGCCTTTACGAACTGTACCGGAAAAACTACCAGAAGTTGCCACACCAGCTAACACTCCTAAAAGCCCAGTTGGTAGCACGGAAGTTGAACCAAAACAAGATTACAATAACGCCTACATTGACCCCACCGATTACAAAGTAGGCGGTTCTAACTACCAAGCACCCAATTCTGTAATCATCACAGAACGTTCTAGTGGTTGCCGTACTACTTTACCTACAGGACAAGCTATATCAGGTAGTTTTTGTGCGAAACCTAGCAATCAGCCTGTAGCTGATGGTAGTAGCAAAGCCGCACCTTCTTGGCTCAGAAGAAGTCAAAGCACTAAATTAGCCAACTCTCCTGTTGTCAGACCAATTGCCAATACAGCTACCAGCAGCAGATGGCGCAGTCCTCAAGTAGCAACAGAGAATACTGTCGCCAATCGCATTGCGGCTAGCGTCACCAAGACTGCTTATCGTCCCAATCGCTTTATTCCTAACCCCAGCGAATTTGCTCCCACCAAAGTGAGCGAAACTGCGATCGCACCCAGTGGCGGTACTTTACCACCGCCAATGGCAGATGGGAATATTGCACCCCGTCCTAGCATGGTGGCTTACGACTTTCCTTTAGCTTCCACACTACCGCAAGTTCCCTTCGCCCCCAGAGTCGCCTATAACGGTCAGGGAATGATGTTCCCCTTAACCATCCCCGCACCAATTACCTCATTATTTGGCTGGCGGATTCACCCCATCACAGGCGATCGCCGCTTCCACGCGGGTACAGACTTAGGTGCGCCTATGGGTACACCAGTGTTAGCCGCAGCCTCTGGTCAAGTAGAAAGCGCTGATTGGATGGGTGGCTACGGTTTAGCTGTCACCATCAACCACCCTTCTGCTCAACAAACTCTCTACGGTCACTTATCACAAATCTTTGTCCGACCCGGTCAAATGGTGGAACCAGGAACCGTAATTGGGCAAGTTGGTAGCACTGGTAACTCTACAGGCCCCCACCTGCACTTTGAAGTCCGCCACCTGACACAAAATGGTTGGGTAGCCACCGACCCCGGGGTATACTTAAACACAGCTTTAAGTCAAATGATTCAACCAGCGCAAACAGCCCAGCTGAACAAGGAACCGGGTAGTTAGGTTGGGGATTGGGGACTGGGGACTGGGGACTGGGGAACTCGGGGCCCCCTCTGGGGATAAGGGGTAATGGGGACTGGGGACTGGGGACTGGGGACTGGAGATGAGGAAGATGAGGGAGATGAGGGAGAAATCCCCATTACCAATTACCCATTACCAATTACCCAATGCCCTATGCCCTATGCCCTATGCCCCATGCCCCATGCCCAATGCCCAATGCCCCATGCCCTATTACAAATACCCATGTTCTGCTAGAAATGCGGGTGTAATCCCATCTGAATTGGAGTCTTCGACACTATTAGGGTTTGGTTTGCCGGAGTAAAGGAATTTTTCGACATATTTGCCGAGAATATCTCCCTCAAGATTCACTAAACTGCCAGGGACTAAATAGCGAAGATTGGTTTCGGCGTAGGTGAGAGGTATGACCGCCACGGTGAACTGAGAGAGTTCTGGTTCGTATGCGGCAACAGTGAGACTAATTCCATTCACGGCAATGCTACCTTTGGGCACAATGTACCGCGCGATCGCCTCAGATGCAATAAAGGTCATTTCCCAAGAAGTCGCTGTTTGTTCTGCTGTCACCAACCGACCTGTACCGTCTACATGACCCATGACAAAATGACCGCCTACTTTGCTTCCTACCCGCAACGACGCTTCTAGGTTGACATATTTCTGTGGCGTGTCTTCACTTCCTAAAGTCGTGCGGCGCAGGGTTTCTGGTGATGCAGTGGCGATAAAACCATCTTTTAAAATTTCTTCTACTGTCAAGCAAACGCCATCAACAGCTATACTGTCGCCGTAAGCTATATCCTGCATAATTAAATCAGATGACTGACTTACACAAGTAATTTGCCAAGAATCTCCCCCTAAGGGTTTCATCGTTCCCAATGCTTGAATTAATCCTGTAAACACGGCTTTTTTGTGAAACTAACTCTATTTATTGCCTAATCTTGCCGAAAATCCACTGGTAATTATCTGTATAAATGTAGCAAAATCTGAGTATATTTTCTGACGGTATTTAGGATAGGGATATTATCACATTAGCATCCAGAACAAGGCATACTTGGGTAAGAAGGATATTGTCGAAATAGACAACTTTGACTTACTCTGGTGTTCACATCAAGTTCGGAGTTTAATAGAAGCAATTATAAAAAACAAATGCCTATGTTTATTCCTGTCCTTAATTTAAACCCTCGAGGGTATTATTTGCTACTAATTAACCAAGTTGTTCAAGGAGTGTAGAGGCTGAGCCAATGATTGAAATGAGAGTCGCTGGCATAGCATTAGATGCCATAACCCGCAGCCCCATTGTACTTTTAAAAGATGCATCCGATCGCCGTGCTTTGCCAATTTATATTGGTCAAGAACAAGCTAGGGCAATTGCGGGAGCTATCGAGAGTCAAAAGCCGCCACGGCCTTTAACTCACGATTTAATGGTGAATATTCTAGAAACCTGGAACTTAACTCTAGATAAAGTTATTATTCACTCCTTGCAAAAAGATACATTTTATGCAGCGTTAGTGGTCAAGCAAGGTGAAACCACCAAAGAAATTGACGCGCGTCCTAGCGATGCGATCGCCATTGCTTTGCGGACAAATGCCCCCATTTGGGTAATGGAAGAAGTAATCGCTGATGCTTCTATCCCCGTTGACCGTGATGCTGATGAAGCAGAACAACAAGCCTTCCGGGAATTTATTTCTAATCTCCGTCCTGAAGATTTAATCAAGCGCTTTGGTAATAGCGAAAGTTAGCACAACTGAAGAGCTACAATTTCAAACAGTCACAAGCCTTGATGTATTAACCTTTTGACTTTTGACTTTTGACTGACTCGGCAAGCGGTACTAGGGGCTAGGGAGTAGATAAGAGAGATTTTTATGTTTAGGTGTGAGATGTGTTCGTCAAGAGTTCGCTGGAAAATAGGATTTGGTGTTTGGTATTTGGCGTTTGGGTTTTAGAAGACAAATGCCAAATGGCAAATAACAAATGACAAACGACAAATAAAAAATGCAATATAGACGCTTTGGCAAAACTAATTTGCGCTTGTCCGTGTTTTCTTTAGGAACAATGCGCTACCTAGCTGATGCAGAAACAGCTCGGCAAACTATTGAAAAAGCCCTAGCATTAGGCATTAATCATATAGAAACTGCTAGAGGTTATGGCAAAAGTGAGGAGTATTTAGGTAAAGCGCTCCAAGCTGGTTTGTCAGTCCCCCGTTCTCAACTTCACATCACTACTAAAATTCCGCCTACAGCTGATGCTGACACCATGCGTCGCTATATCGATGAATCTCTAGAAAAATTGCACCTAGATTATTTAGATTGCTTGGGGATTCATGGGTTAAATACTTGGGAACATCTAGAGATGGTGCAAGCTGGTTGTATACAAGCTGTGCAAGAAGCGATCGCAGATGGTAGGGTCAAGCACGTTGGTTTTTCTACCCACGGATCGTTAGATGTTATTTTAGCGGCAATTAATACAGATTTATTTGAATTTGTCAATCTGCACTATTACTATTTTTTCCAGCGTCATGCAGCAGCAATACAGCTAGCAGCCGCCAAGGATATGGGGATATTTATCATTTCTCCTGCGGATAAAGGAGGAAGACTTTACACACCACCCCCAAAATTAAAAGAATTGTGTGATCCATTTTCGCCCTTAGAGTTAAATTATCGATTTTTATTGAGCGACTCCCGCATTACTACCCTCAGTGTCGGGCCAGCAAATCCAGAGGAATTAATCGAACCTTTGCGAGTTGCTGATAGCATTAATGAACTTACACCAGCAGAAATTTCAGCTTTTCAAGCTTTAGAAAATCAAACCAAAATTGCCTTAGCAACTGATAAATGTAGCCAGTGTTTTGCTTGTTTACCTTGCCCAGAAAATATTAATATTCCAGAGGTATTACGGTTACGCAACCTGGCAGTAGCATACGATATGACAGACTATGGCAAATATCGTTATGGAATGTTTGAAAATGCCGGTCATTGGTTTCCGGGAATGAAAGCCAACCGTTGTACAGAATGCGGTGACTGTTTACCAAGATGTCCCGAAGAGTTAAATATTCCCGCTTTATTAACAGATACCCACGAAAGATTAAGCGGCAAAGCTGGTAGAAGATTGTGGGGGTGAGCGCGTTACACTATTCGTTGAGAGCGATCGCTATCCCCTAAAATTATGCAAGTTACACAACAGCGATACTACACCCCCGAGGAATATCTCGAACTAGAAGCAACTGCTGACTACAAAAGTGAATATATTGATGGGTATATCATTCCGATGGCTGGTGGTACAGTAAATCACAATCGAATTGCAGGTAACTTTTATGCTGTGTTGAACTTTGCCTTCAGACAACAAACATACGAAGTATTTAACAGCGATATGCGGTTATGGATACCGCAAAAACGGATATACACTTACCCAGATGTTACCGTAATCGCAGGTAAACCAGAATTTTTCAACAACCGCACAGATATAATCGTCAATCCACAGGTGATTGTAGAAGTTTTATCACAATCTACCAAAGCATACGATCGCGAAGCTAAATTCCAAGCATACCGCACAATTCCCAGCTTTCAAGAATATCTGTTAATTGACCAAACCCGGATTCATGTAGAACAATTTTCCAAAACGGGCAAGAAACAATGGACATTGCGCGAGTACGATGAAGAAGATGAAGCGATCGCACTTGTAACGGTACCTTTTACTATTTCCTTAAGCGATTTATATAACAAGGTAAATTTTGAGCTTGTGGAGTCGGAAGTTCAAGAACTTAATGTAGAAGAGTGACATAAAGTACGAGCAATACTTTTTATTTTAGATGTGTTTTTTCTCAGATAATCAAGCAACGAATTTAAATTTAATTGATATTATCGCATTTCCCAATTTAGTAAGGTATACCAATTTTAAAAAAGAATGCTACAGATTGTAGGGGCAAGGCAATGCCCACCTGTGTCAACTTAACGTGAAACCCGCTTGGTTGAAAGGTTTCCGCCCTCACCCCCAGCCCCTCTCCCACAGGGCTACGGTGTACACAGAAGTCTTGAAATCCTACCTGGAAGGGAGTTTTAAACTCAGATAAAAATCGCTCAAAACCTGTCATTGCGAGCGAAGCGTTCGCGTAGCGTCTCGCAGAGAAGCAATAAGAGCACCAAGCGATTGCTTCGTCGTTCCTCCTCGCAATGACAATTTAAGGGGGTTGAAATCCCTGAAACGTATGCGGAGAGTACTTGTGTGTACACCGTAGCTCCCACAGGGAGAAGGGAGCAAGAGATTTAGTTCCCCTTCTCCTGCGGGAGAAGGGGTTAGGGGATGAGGGCGCGAGGTATTTGTACCACGCCCGCCCTATATCGCTTTTAGCTTAAGTTGACACCACTGGGCATTGCCTTGCCCTGTAGAATATATTGATGTGTCGCAAACATTATTTGAATCGTTATAATTTTAGGGAATTGGTGGAACCCTAAATCTGTACATCCTGTTTGAATGATAAAAGTAGTGAAATCAATCAGAAATCTCTAACTTTTACAGGAGAAGGAGGCGCAGAAAATACGATGATATTTCTCACATTACTAACATAACGACCGCCTGCTTTATCTCCTGGAACAACTAACCGAGCGAATCCTTCATCTATTAAAGGTACGACTGTACCATCACTAGCTTTTTTTTCAAAGGCAACTAGCACTGTTTTGGCTTCAAAGTTAGGGTGAATTTCGCCAATAGCGACAACTGCACCATAGCAATCTGTAGCGTCAACTAAAACAGATTGTCTGAGAAAAGAGTTTTTAGAATTTACCCCAGGATTTCCAGATTTTAGACCACCTGCAGCTTGTGGATTATTAATTAATTCCCATAGGGGAACTCCATAGTATGTTTCTGTACGCGCGCCTGAACCAGTTTGAAAGCTGACAGTAACTTCTGTAACTAATGCAGGGTTTTGGGTTTTTAAATTATCTCGTAAAGTTCTCAGCTTGTGTAAGTTATAGGTATTAGGATTATTGATTTCTCCACCCAAGCGAAAATTCTGAGAAGTACCTCCAGCACACTTATTTTTATTCCAAATGGATGGTGTTTCTTCTCGATTCCAAGGAGCATCATTCCTAGAATCAGCTAAACTAGGTTGTGATAAAACTAGTACCGATAGTATTAAAGATGTAATAGGAAAATTGCGACTCAAATGCATAAAACATTTCTCCATTAACTATTGAATATTGAAGATTGAAAAAATTAGATGCATAACAACTCCTCTCCAGATTGTTGGTACTCGAATTGGAGTTGTTGCATATTGGTGAAGAATTTAAAACCTAAATGTAGTCCTCAGAACACCTGTATAGATGGTGTCGTTATTACTGTTATGTTCTGGATTAAATATCACAATTAATCCAGGTGTAATCGAAAGATTACTATTTACCTGATAACGATATAAAGCCTCTACATGGAAAGATGTACCAGTATCTATACGTCTATCGGGAACAAGATTAGTAGCGCTAACGCTATTGTTGCCAAAGTCGTTACCAGTTACTTTCGGTGGTTGTCCAAAGATAATACCTGCGAGATTACCCTTTTTACCAAAGTCAGGGAAAGCTAAAGTTACAGCCCAGTTCCAAATGTCTGCTTTATCGCCGCGATTGACATTCGCACCTGAACTATTTTCTGCGATCGCCTGAGTATATCCCACCCAACCGCCAAGGGTAAATTGGGGACTGAAACGATAATTAGCTTGCAAACCATAGTTGTTGGTTGTGGTGTTCACCGGAGTAGTAGCACTAGAGTTGAAGGGATTATTCGCAAATGCACTCCCATAGGAACCGGAAACTACCACATCACCATCATTATTAGAGCCTCTGAGGTAGGAATGTGCATAAGTTAAACCCAAAGTAAAGTCTTTGTTGGGCTGAAATGCTAATTGTGCTAAAGCGCCATAACTACCGTCAAATAAACCTTTACCGTCACTTGGTTCGCTACCTCTGCGCGCTAAATAACCGCCAGATAAGGTGATGGTGTCGCTTAACTTGAAAATTGCACTCACACCCGAACCTGTATTGCTGGCTGAGGAGGTATTACTAGTACGGTAAATTGGAGAGAAACGACCAAAGCGGGATAAGGAACCAACGGGAGTGGAAGACAACAAGGGGTTAAAGGTGTTGAAATTGTCGTAGAACTCGCCTCCAATCGCATCAACGATGATGTTGAGTTTTTCACCCACAGGAAAACGATAATACAACTTGCCCATCTGAACACTGTTATCAGCATTATTGGTGGTGTCCCAGGATGTGCGCGTCATGTTTGTACCTGTGACTGCACCACTAAAAGCTGTAGTGTTATTGGCTTCTAAACGAGTAAATAGTTGATCTTTACCTGTGAAGCTAGTAATTAAGTTGAGGCGGATGCGATCGCTAAATGTAGCTCTATCTTGTAATCTCCTTCCACCTGATGCTGCATATTGATTGTTGGCAAAAGTGTTTCTAGTTGCGCCTGCGGGTCTAGCATTGATTTCGTTCCACACATCCGAGTTCAACGCGCGATCGCCACCAAACACACTACCAAGACTGAAAATTACTTCTCCACTCAACTTGGTAGTAGCAGAAAACTGTTGACTTTCTAAGGTAGCTGTCCGTCCCTCCAAGCCATCTAACCTACCTCTGAGTTCTGTTAATCCATCAGCAAACTCTTGTTGCAATTTCTGCAAGGTTTCTAAATCTTGCTTTGTGACTAAATCTGCTGTACCAGTGGCTATCAGTTCATTAACTCGATTCAAACAAGCATTCAAACCTGCTGCAAATTCATAGCGAGTCATAGCCCGACTTCCGCGAAAGCTGCTATCTGGATATCCCGCAATGCAACCATAGCGCTCTACCAAAGACTGCAAAGCTTGAAAGGCCCAATCTGTTGGCTGTACATCAGACAGTTGCGATACTGATGTTACCTGCTCCATTGCAGCGTTTGGCTGTGCATTTTCATCTACAACCGACTGGCTTTGTGGCGATATTTCTGTTTGTGATTGATTGATTTGGCTATCAGCCTGTAATTGGTTGGTATTTTCTGCAACAGGAGTTGCTGATGCAGTTTTACCTAGCATCATACTAGCTAGCACTAGTAACAATGAAGACTTTATAAAAGTGGACATTACCCTCACACCTCAAATCTATATTAAACCGACATTGTCGGTATTAATCCAACTATGTTGGTATATATTAGCAAGAATAATGGAATTTTAGAACTAATTATTCTAGTGCTACAAAATCACTGAACTATACAGCTAACGCCAGCATCACACTACTTTTCTTGGAATATTAAACTTTTTCTGCAAACAAATAATTGCCAAAAATTCCTGATCAAAGCCGATTTGGTTGGTATATAATTTATACCAATTAAGTTGGAAAAATTGTAGCATTAGTTACAAATTTTCCAATACTAAGAACATAAAATACCAAACTAATCGGATAAATTACCAATTTGCTTGGTAATATTTTTGGTAATCTTAATAAGATTCAACCAAGCATCAATTTTAAAAAAATTCTTCGGCGTGCAGTTTTCCTATGAACAGAAGACAAATTCTTAAATTAGTTGGTACAGCAGTTGCTAGCTTTTTGGTAACCGCTAGTTTACCAGCAGTTGCGCCCTCACCTGTACTAGCACAGTCACAAAGCACCCTCCTTGTATCTGCCGCCGCCAGTTTAAAAGAAGCACTGGAAGAGATTAAGCCTCTTTACCAGCAAACTAATCCAAATACGAACATTAATTATAACTTTGGGGCTTCTGGTGCTTTGCAGCAACAGATTGAACAAGGTGCGCCCGCAGATATCTTTATTTCGGCTGGTAAAAAGCAAGTAGATGCTTTAGAGCAAAAAGGACTATTCCTATCAGGAACTCGTTCTGTTCTGGCAAAGAATCGTCTGGTTTTGATCGTACCTAAAAATGTTGTAGGAATTACCAGCTTTTACAATCTTAAAGATAGCAAAATTAAAAAAATCGCCATTGGTGAGCCTAGAAGCGTACCCGCAGGACAATATGCAGAGCAAGTCTTGCAGAAATTGAAAATTTTGCCGCAAGTCAAATCTAAACTGGTTTACGCTAACAATGTGCGTCAAGTACTAGCATCTGTAGAAAGCGGTAACGCTGATGCAGGTTTAGTTTACGTCACTGATGCCAAAATCTCTGATAAAGTCAAAATTGTGGTAGCGGCTGACGAAAAATATCATTCTCCGATTGTTTATCCATTTGCAGTCCTCAAAAGCAGTAAAAATGCTGATACTGCTAAGGAATTTGCCAAATTCTTAACTAGTAATCAAGCTAAAGCTGTACTGCAAAAATACGGCTTTATTCTGCCTTAATTTCTCATCAAGATTTGGAAATTTACATTGTTAAGAAACCCGACTTATTGAATAAGTCGGGTTTCTTAATTTTGACGAATGATTTATTGCTGCTACTGCTATTTAATCCGATACCAAAAATGCATTTTGGGCGTGAGATAAACAAGAGCGATCGCTAGCATAAATTCAAGTGGTATCAAAGAAAAAAACAGACTGGAACAAAACCAAAACATTGCAAATAATAGAGCTATTATTTGCAAATAATGATTGGTAGCTTTTGTGGTGATACTCAAACAAAGTAAAGCTAGACCAAGCGCAATCGATGAATAGAAAAACGTTAGCATTGTGCGTGAGTAATAATGTACAGAAACCCAGATGCTTGATGAAGCAGACCTAATCCATTAACGCCACAATTCCTCCAGAGCATTGTAGAATCAGACCATCAGTTCATCAAACCATTGGTTCACCCACTGATGGGATTTTTGACCTCACCAGAGTTAGACGAACATTAACCAACAGATTGTTCGTGGCTAACAATAGTGCTTACAACTGCAACTAATTTGATCACTTTTTTGTTGCGGTTTGGGTTGCTCACCTAGCCTCAGAATCATTGATTCCAAATCTCAATATTTATCAATATTTCCCTATCAGCTAAAGCTTCGTACACCAAGGGAAGATGATAATATCTCATTTTGGGTTGATACAGGGGCATCCCAATTATTGGTTACAAAATGCTACATTAAATTTAATTTGATTTGCTTACACAAAAGCAAAATTTTTCACTTTGGGTTCTACCTAATCCCTGTTGAAGAGTTCTTGCTTTTGCTGTTGTGATTCCCTATAGGTAAATCATAGCATACCATATTGCCAAATAATTTGCTTATAGACAGAATTCTTGCTGCAGAAGAGATAGATAGGAATACTCAAATTCCCATCGTTCTGGCTCTAAAAAAAGTTGGCTAATATTACATCAAAACTGGATGTTTGTTTTTAGCTAACTTTGGTGCGTATGCTATGAATTCAACAGCTATAAATGGAGATTCTTTGATGATAGATGGGAATGTTTAGACTTATAGAAAAGTTTATTATTTATTAAAGGTATATGTAGGTAGGCGTAATTATATATAACTGTCTAGGGCTGTCATTATTTATTGCTAAGGGTTTCAATTCTCTATAAGTTTCGTAGTCTGGTTTGGTTGATTTATACCCACTTACTGATAAATAAATCAGATTGTTCTGCATCTTTATTACTCTCTAGAATACCGTAATCAATCAACAAGGCTTCTAGCTTTTCCTATATTTTTTGTGAATGGGTATAACTCCGGCGATAGCAATGCAGACATCAAAACTGCAAATGCCTTGTGATGATATTGATATCCAGATAAGTAAAATTTACTTGTGAAGGCAATAATTACCAACAGGTTATGGATAAAAAGCCTCTAGTTATCAGCGATTTAGGCACTTTGGTGATGCAATTTAATGATTTTTTTACCAATAAAACTGGTAGAAGAGTACATATGATACAGTTTTCACTGCTGAACTTAGTCTTTGATAGATGATAGGCAATCCGTATCAGCTGTAGGAAATACCTAAAGCGATCGCACCAGACAGGTAGATGCCATGAACATGAATGAAATTGACTGCATAGGAAATTCATATCTTGCGAACACAGCTACGCATCCAGAGCACAGCTATCTCTCAGGTTAGTGGATGTTTGCCTGATATGTTCATCCAGCTGTGAATAAATAAACAAAATTGCATATATTCACCCCAGCCCAAGTAGTATTGGAGAAAATTGTGATTACCGAAGAAGCTCTAGCCTCTCAGTTTACGGCAATTGTCGAGCAAAATCACCCACAAGTATGGGAGTTGTTGCGTCACTGTTATATCCGAGTAATTAATCCTTACGTAACACGCGCAAGAATTCCCCATCCGCCATATATTGGCATTTATTGCCCCGATCAAATTATTACTGCTGTAGCTGCTGAGAAACATATCCTTAAAGATGTAGCTAGGTTGATCGGACTGGTTGATGTGGTTTGCTTAAATGCCACACATTTAATGAGCGATCCGCTATCAAAACTCAAAGAAAATCATCCTCAATTGTGGTTAGACTTGCTTTGGATTTCTACAAAATCAGAATAAAAAAAATCACCCCTAAATTTATAGGTATCAGCTAGTGCATCCTGATGATTTCCCTTCAGAACTGACAATAAAACTGAGTGTAATACTGCTCAGACAACTTGAAGCTAAAATCAAGCAGAGCTTTTATCAAAGCTGCATTCACATAACACAAATTGTTTTATCCAATTGTCATTGGTATTTCCGAATTAACTCTGGGATTTTGATGTTAATTTTGGTTTGCTATGACAGAGAAAGCTATCAGAATATTACTAGCATTATTCCCCAGCTTGCCGAGCAATTAAAACAATTTGCGAACAAAGCTATTATTAGCGTTAGTCCTCCCATTGCTAATGGTATTCCGTTGATAATTAACGTCGAGCATCTATTATCTGAAGAAGATTACCCTAGTAATTAACGGTGTTGCTGATTGATGGGATGATTTTGTCTTACGCATTCGACGTAGTCGTTCTCGCTTAAAAGGGAGTAGGATGAGCTTAAACCTTCGGTTTAATTTCACAAAACTTGCCTATACCAAATCAAATAATCTTTGCGACACATCAATAATGTTCTAGAAGGCACGGCAGTGCCGTACCCCTAAAATCTGGCGCATTCTTGTTTCAAATTGGTATTAGTTACAATGTGTTTTGCTCAACAATTTCTTCGGTGACACTGGTAAAAGTATCACCTTGCAACTTCACCCAGAGGAAGAAAGGAATAGCTAGTAGCTGTGTAGCACTAGAAAATACCACGAGTGAGGTCATAGAATTGTCGTAGAGAATCCCCATGACAGCGCTACCGATAAACCAGGATAAACCATAGCCTGTGCTAAAAATCCCATAAGCTGTGGCACGTTTGTGCTTAGGAACCATCCCAGCGATCGCAGCCTTGAGGATTGATTCTTGCGCTCCCATACCTATACCCCAAAATGCCATTCCTAAAAGTGCCAGATTGGTATCACCAAAAAAGACTAAGGGCGCAAAGAAAGCTGAAAATAAAGCTGCAATCATCAGCATAGAAATACCAATACGGTCAAATAAATAGCCAAAAATAAAAGCAGCGATCGCATCTACTCCCATTGCTACAGCATAAAATATAGGGATTGTCTGTCCGGAAGCAATTCCCACCTTTTGAAAGTGAAAAGCTATCAGGGGAAAATCAGCATAGCCAGCCGCAATAATCGCTACAGCACCGAGATAAATCCAAAAAATTCGGGGTAGTTTTTCTCCTTGATTTTCTACAGTTTCTACTTCCAAATCGCTGGGATTTGGGTAAATAATTTGCAAAATTACTAATACAAGTAATCCCAACACCGCAGGTACAACCAAAATAGCAAAGCTGTTGCGATACTCTCCCTGAAAATAAAGCATTGCGGCTACAGCCAAAGGCCCCATGACTGCACCTGTTTGATCCATTGCTTCATGCAGTCCGAAGCCAAAACCCCTACCGATTTGGCTTGCACCATGAGAAAGTAGCGCATCTCGTGGTGGAGTCCGAATAGCTTTACCTGTACGTTCTGCCATCATCAAACCTGCGGCGGCTTCCCATCTCCCAGTTAAGGCTAAAAGTGGTACAACTGCGGTGTTTAAAATGTAACCTAAAGTTGTGATTCCCCAGTATTTGCCTGTATGGTCGCTGATATAGCCAATAGCCAGACGCAAACCATAACCAATCAACTCACCAAAACCAGCTACAAGACCAACTACAGTGCCGCTAGCTCCCAAAACTTCTAAGTAAGCCCCTGTAATACTACGCGCACCTTCATAAGTGGCATCAGCACAGAGGCTAACCAATCCCAATAAAATCACAAACTTCAAAGCGCCTGTTTTCTGGGGCATCATCTGTCAATCTATAAATTTATGTTGTGCTATTAATACATAGATTTATAGAAAAAATCAGTAGGCTTTGAAATTGGAATTATAAAATCTCAGCAATTACAAACAGATTAAAACTCGCGAATCCTTGTAATATCTGGCTTTTATAATTTGGCAGTGGGATTACTCCATCAAAATTAAGCGCAATGGATCTAGACACAAATACCAAGGAAAAGGTTGGTCTTTCATGGTTGCCCATTTTTCTTTAAAAACTTCTGCTTGCAAATGGTAGTCTTGGGGATTATTGGCAGCAGAATGTAGTTTTAAAAATAAGGTCATGCGGTGAGGTGTTTCACTAGTTCTGGCTAACCAACAAGGAAAGGTATTTTCCTGGTTGGGGACGTTGGTAAAGCTGATTTGATGGGCACGAATACCAACATGGGTGATGTTGTCAGGAATTGCATCCATAACTTGGAGATGACAACCCCAATCACTAGCTTCAATCAAACCAGCTCCCGGCAGCTGCGCCACAGAAAAGTTCTTGCAACCAGTAATTCGAGCCACACCCACAGTTATAGGATGCTCAAAAATATCGTGTTTAGAACCATATTGAACAGCACTACCATGTTCTAAAACCAATAAATTTGGGCAAACTCGATAAGCTTCTTCCATATTATGGGTGACAAACAAAGATACACCGTTGTAATCAGCTAGAGTCTCAGTCATTTGCTGTTCTAGTTGACTCCGCAGGTGAGTATCGAGTGCAGAGAAAGGTTCATCTAAAAGTAAGGCTTCTGGTTGAGAGGCTAATGCTCTAGCTAAAGCTACTCGTTGTTGCTGTCCCCCAGAGAGTTGATGTGGATAGCGATCGCCTAATCCTTGCAACTGCATTGCTAATAATTGCTGTTCTACTTGTACCCGGATACTGCCTTTAGATAATCCTTTAGGTAAGCCAAACGCAATATTTTGTGCCACAGTCATGTGGGGGAACAAAGCATAATTTTGTACTAAAAAACCGATGCGGCGATCGCGGCTGGGTAAATTTATTCTTTGTTCAGAATCAAACAGTACTTTACCATTCAGGACAATGCGTCCTTGGGTTGGTGTTTCTATCCCAGCAATGCAGCGCAGAATCATGCTTTTACCTGCTCCCGAACCTCCCAACAATCCCAAGGTTTGCTCATCGCTATTGAAAGCAACTTTGAGATGAAAACTCGGCAGTTGTTTTTCAATATCTATAATTAGCCCCACGGTTGAGGATAGTTTAGGTAACACAGATGATTCTTCTGCTGGTATATTTTGTCCCCGTCCCCTTTTTTCTCGATTTCCTCGCCTCCCTTTCTCTCGTGATTCTTGCCAGAAATTCACAGCAATAATCCCTGATAGGGAAATTGCCATAATTACAATCGACCAAAACCAGGCTTCATCCATTGCTCCGGCTTCCACAGCAAAATAAATCGCCATTGGAATCGTTTGCGTTTGTCCAGGAATGTTACCAGCCAGCATCAAGGTTGCACCGAACTCACCCAAAGCCCGGGCAAAGGCTAGAGTAGTCGCCGCTAAAATTCCTGGTAGTGCTAAAGGTAAACTGATACGCCAAAAAATTGTAGACTCCGTTGCGCCTAGAGTTCTCGCTACCCGCAGCAGATTACTATCAATTTGCTCAAAAGCTCCTAGTGCAGTTTTATACATTAAAGGGAAAGACACCACTGTAGCTGCGATCGCTGCACCGTACCAAGTAAACACAATGCTGAAGTCAAATGGCTGCATGAGTTTTCCTACAGGCCCATTCTTCCCGAAAAATATTAATAACAAAAAGCCCACAACCGTAGGCGGTAAAATTAATGGTGCAACAAAGAGACCTTCAATCAGTGATTTTGCTTTACCCCGATATCCCAGCATCCAGTAGGCAGCAGCAATACCTAAAAAGAAGGTAATAAATGTAGCTAATAAGGAAGTTTTTAGCGATATCCAAAGGGGCGATAAATCCGGTGCCATAGTTTTTTGGTAAAAAAGTTACTGATACTGCGCGCAAGTCAAATTTTGTAGAGACGCGATTCATCGCGTCTTTAAGCTACCAGCTAATGTAAATCCTTGTTTTTCAAACACAGATTTAGCTTCATTGCTCGCTAAAAATTGCACAAAATCCTGAGCAGCAGCGACATTTTTACTACTTTTAAGTACCGCTATGGGATAGACAATCGGAGAATGGGTTTTTTCAGATGCAGTGGCGACAATTTTGACTTTTGGCGTACTTTTAGCATCGGAGAAATAGACTAGCCCCGCATCTGCGTTACCTGATTCTACGTAATTAAGAGCTTGACGAACATCTTTCGCGTAGACAGTCTTACCTTTAACTTGGTTAAGAAGATTTAATGAAGTTAAAACCTGTTGTGCATATTGTCCAGCCGGGACACTTTTGGGTTCACCAAGAGCGATTCTTTTAATGCTGGGTGAAGCTAAGTCTTTAAAATCAGTGACAACTTGAGAATTTTGGGGTGCAATCAACACTATTTGATTTTTCAGCAAATCCCTGCGAGTACCATCAACCAACAAACCTTTTTGCGCTAAAGCATCTATCTGTTTAGTTGCAGCCGAAATAAAAACGTCAACACCTGCACCTTGTTCAATCTGTTGTTGCAAAGCACCCGATGAACCAAAATTGTATGTCAAATTGACATTTGGCTTTTCTTTGCTGTACAAAGGCTTGATTTCATCCATTGCATCCTTGAGGCTAGCAGCAGCTGATATCGTCAACCTTGCTGTTGGCGCTTCTGGACTAGCAGTTATTGAAGCTGAGTTCTGTGTCTTCGTTGGGCTACAACCCACAATGAGTAAGAACGAAATAAATACCCAACTCCAAAAAGTCACAATGGGTTTATTAATCATTAGCACTCTCTCAAGCATTTTTGCGGAATTAATTCATAATTTACCAACCTATTCACCTAGAAACTAAAAAAAGTTGGTAAAAGAATCAAAGATTGTTAGAGTTCTATGACCAAATTAGGCAAAAGAATAATGGTCAGCAAGAGGAAAAGGGGCAAAGAGCAAGGGGGAAGACTGGAGTGGAGCTTGTATCTATGTTCCGCTATATTTCAGTAATTGCCGTAAAATAATTGACATTGTTAACCAAGGTTGTTAAACAAAATCGTTAGCTTGTTAAACAAACTCGTTACTTTGCCAGGGATTTCCAGAAAATCAGTGGATGGGAAAATTTATAACTATAGTCATTGCGTTGGCGGAACACCTTGCCACAGGTTACATAGCCAGGGAAACTGCGATCGCACACAACCTAATTCTGTCTGAAATCAAAAAAGGCGTAGAAGCTGTGCTTCTTGTCTCAGACATCGCTTCATCTATATCAAATTGACTAAACTGAGTTACTAGGATTTACCCCAGTTTTACCCCAGAAGTCTTTAATTGCTTGTAATTCTAAAGGCGGCACCCGGATTTGAACCGGGGAGTGGAGGTTTTGCAGACCTCTGCCTTACCACTTGGCTATGCCGCCGCAGTTGCGCTTATTTATATTAACACTTTTGCTTTCTTTAGACCAGTAGCCAAAGGAGTAGCTATCAAGCACTATTTTGGTTATGGTAGCACACTTTAGCACGACGTTCTGCAAACTTGTGAGTAAGCAGGGGCTAGCATTCTCCTCACCAGGGCTACTAACCATGCCCAATCTAGCTACCCATCTACCTCAGGCTCCATACTTCATAGTGAAAGGTGTGATACAGTTACTAGTTAAATTGACCACCCACATTCCTATAGGTATTATAATTATTCATACTAAAAGGCTGTAACCCTTATCGCATAAAGATTACAGCTTACTTATAAATTCGTAAGAATTTCATGCTCCTTCACAAGTTAGGAGAACCTCGTGCCTACAAAATTACTTCGTTTTAACGCATTAAAATTTTATTCTAGCATTAATAAATTAGCTGGGTAATTGAGTTTATTTAGAGCTATTTATAGAAGTTCAAAACAATAAAATAAAGACAAATAAACATAATGAGATAATTATATTTCCCTAAAATTAGGGACATGATTCCCGCAATAATCATGGCAGTTAGGAGAAGCTGTCTGAATTTCATAACCTCCTTTCTTTCTATACTTTCACGAATCATCGACATCATGTAAGTATATTCTTCTTTCGTAAAGTCATATCCCATTTGTGACGCTAATAATACTATCTCATCCCTCGACATTGGTTTGATTTTTTCAAGTAAACTGTTATCTTTACTTATCAGCTTAAGAAATTTCATTGCATTTTCCTCAGACATAAGAACCCACCTTAGTTATTACTTCTCTTTCCTAACCTATGTAGGAAAATTTTGATAACAGGGTAGCTATCTACTCAGTTTCTTTATTTATAGTCAGGGTCAGGTTGAGTTAGACCCACAGCAGTAAATATAAAGGATGATACATTAAGTAGGAAACTAACCCAGCCTTTGGTAGTACAGGTTTCAGAACTATAAGAACCGACAGCGAAAGTAGAGCAATCATAGAGAAAACTTTTCATGCCATCATTCCTATAGCTGAGAAGCACGACAAACACAAACCAGAATAGAAAGGCGATTATTACCCACATAAATAAGAAAAAGCAGCAGGAGTAGATAACTCTAAATACGGGATTATTTCTCAATTCTGCTGGTAAATTATCTAAAGCAGCTTCTAGTATACTTTTGGGTTGAGGAGGTTGCATGAAACACCCTATGGATTACCGTTATTTATAGAGTAATCTCCTCTAATAAAGGGCTTGTAGGGGGATAATACTGAAATTTAGCCCTTTATAGACCTAGAAGGCATAAATTTATGACTTTGTTATTCCAAGCTTGAATCTGGGTAATTTAAGGTTAGGTATCTCAGTAGGCTGATACAAATGAAACTCAGTAAAACAGTCTTAGCCCTAACCCTAGCTTGTTCAATGACCATTTCAGTATTGATAGAGAGCGCTGCATTAGCCCAAAAGAAAAAATTTATTGTCTGTGATACTCCTGAGGAAACTGCTTCTGAAATTAAGAAGACAGTAAGCTTACCTAATATGGGGATAAGGGTAGAAGTCCCAGCTAACTACAGAGCAGTAGGTAGAAAGGACGATTCTACATTGTTTGTAGATAATGGAACTTATAAATATCTGCAATGTGTAGCTAATAATCCAGGAGCAGGGGGAAGAGGAATATTTGGATTTATGGTAGAGAGATCCAAGGCTAATTACTTGTATAGTAATGTCCAAGATGAGGTTCCGGGAAAACCAAACTTCTTTATTGTTTGGGAAAAGCAGCCTTTAGGTGAAGAGACTTCGCATCTTCTGAGTCTTAGAATTAAGACTCAGAAGGGAATTATAGAAGTTACAGAAGTAGATGGTAACGGGCCTATAACTACTGAAACCGAAGCTATACAGCAAAGAAATAACCTGGTTGAATTAGCTAGCATTATAGAAATAATTTAGATTATTTAAATCTTGTTCTATCAAGTTTCTATTTCTTCTTCTATTACCTTCTGATTCTGGTGTCTTTTAATTATCTCTTCTATTATCTTAGAACGATTATCACGTTGAATGTTTTGACACTTCCTAGCTGAAGCTGTCGATATAAACGCAGGAATCTACTCTCTAGTTCCTCTATCTGCTCTATCTTCTGTGTCGATAGAGATGGGATCTCTATATCAACGTTTTGATATACCTCAACACATTTCATCCAAATATCAGATAATTCCACAACTATATTTAGGTCGCTTATCTGCTGACTATTTATCCTGTAGTTATTCTCATCTAGTGTGCCTCTCGTAAAGTCTTTGAAAATGTGAACTTCTAGAATCAATCTATACATCCTTGCCAGTTTTTTTACTTAGCGCGATCGCATGACTTCAGAGAAACCCTGCTAGGAGCGATCGCGTCTCACTATCAAATTTTTACTTCATCAGCGAAACTATTCCATCGCACAAAGTGAAATGGCCCAGCCACTGATCCCCAAAGATGCTCATCAGTTTCTAGATCTCTTCCTCTGTCAAGGCTCAGAAGTCTCTCTTCGTTAATGTCAAATTCATTATCAAGATAGGTTTTTTGCCCGTTGCGAACGACTATACAGCCTTTTCCGGGTTGTATCCTACCTTTAAAGCTGTTGCCAGTCCATTCTACAATCATGTCACACCCTGCCATCTTTTCTACGTCATCAGTAGTTAAGGTAGCGAGTTTTTCGAGATTGCGGGAAGCACCGTAAAATTTTTCTTCTTCTTTAACTGTGTAGTTTTCTAGTTGAATGCGATCGCCTTCAGTGACAAACTTCAATACTCGCAAACGATAAGGTTGATTAAGTGCATAGTCATAGGCTTGCTCTAAAAACAAACTCACCCCTGATAAAAGTTCTAAGGGTAAGGGACGCATACACACACGAATATGTGCATAAAAAGGCGGGTTTTCAAAAGCTTGTTCTTGATTGCTAAAATCAGCTGCCATCCAACGAGCTAAGGTAGCAATGTCTGTAGAGTGAGTCATTACAGATAAATAAAGTCCACTGGAAGTATTTTATGTTATTTGGGGAAGGGGGAAGGGGTAATGAGTAATGAGTAATGGGTAATGAGTAATGAGTAATGAGTAATGGCTCTTCTCCCCTGCACCACTGCTCTTCTGCACCCCTGCTTCCTCTGCTTCCTCATCCCCAGTCCCTAGTCCCCAGTCCCCAGTCCCCAGTCCCCAATCCCCAATCGGGAGAATTACGATCGCTTTATGCGTCCATCAAACTGGTAGTTTAGGTTAGGGGTTGGGAGATTAACAGTTGAAAATGAAAGAAGCTAACTATAGCAAGCATTTTGGTTGGGGTAAAAGCTTAATGACTCATTATGTAAATTACTCTAAGCCAAGTAAAGTATCTATGCTACGTCTCTTCAGTGTAATTGTGACTGCGGCTATAATTTGGCAGTTTAGCGGTTCGTTGACTTTGGCGCAGAACAAAAAGCCGAAACAGCCAGAGCAATTTCCGCCTAGTCCATTAGAAAATATTCTCCCCGATCCCTTACTATCACCTTTGGGCGATCCGAAAAATTTGACTCCTACACAACTACAACAGCTAGAACCGCAACTTGATCAATTAAATCAGGAAGCGGCGGCTAAGTTGCAAGCTGGAGATACGGTAGCGGCGTTTGAACTGTGGAACCGAGAATTACGTTTACGCCGCTTGTATGGTTCATTAACAGAAGTGCAAGCATTGTCACGGGTGGGAGCAATAGCGTTTAATCAAAATAATCGCGAAGAAGTGCAATTTATTACCCAACGCTTGCAAGCTATCCAACAGCAAGCCCTATCTCAGCCATTACTAGATTTACAATTATTGCGATCGCTTGGTGGTGCTTATGAACAAGTGCGATCGCCTAAACAAGCTCTAGAAGTTTACAATCGGCTTTTGGCTGTAGTTTTAGAACAAAAAAATACTACTGCGATTATTGATACGCTCAAAAATATTGGCGAAGTACATCTAGCTTGGTTCGATTATCCTCAAGCCGCAACTACTTACCAACAACTATTAAGTTTAGCGACGGCTCAAGGTGATAAATTAAACGAAGTTGCATACCTGCAACAGCTAGCTTATATATATGAACAGGGCAAAGACTTCCAAGAATCCATAAATACACTTAACAAGCTGGCACAAGTTTACACTGCAGAAAATAATACTGCTGCATTACCTAAATTAAAATTGGCGATCGCTTCTAATTATCAAGTATTAGCCAAGGATAATCCTGCCTTACTACCAGAAGCATTTAAAAACTATCAACAAGCATACTCTACGGCTTGGGAATTAGAGCAATATGTCGATGCTGGTGAAGCTTTGCAGCAATTAATTGCGTTATATCGTTCTCAAGGACAAATTAACGATGCTTTGCAAACTAGCCAAATTTTAGTAGAAGCCCAGACAAAAGCCAGTAACTTTTACGGCATGATGCAAGCATACGACCAAATAGGGCAAATGTATGTTGAAAGTAAACAGTATCCTCAAGCACTAGCCGCTTTTCAAAAAGGCTTAGAATTAGCCCAACAACTTAAGTATGATGAAACATACTTTACTCAGCAAATTGATAAGCTACCGAAGGCAAATTAAGTTTGTCATTTGTCATTTGTCATTGGTCATTGGTCATTGGTCATTTGTCATTGGTCATTGGTCATTGGTCATTGGTCATTTGTCATTTGTCAAAATAGATATTTCCCCATTACCCATTACCCATTACCCATTACCCATTACCCATTACCCATTACCCATTACCCATTACCCATTACCCATTACCCATTACCCATTACCCATTACCCATTACCCATTACCCATTACCCATTACCCAGTCCCCAGTCCCCAATCCCCATTCCCTACTTCACCCGCAATTTCAATGTTGCGGTTGTATTCGCATCAACTTTTTGCTTTTCCCAAAGCATGGGGTGGTATTCAATTTTGCGCCAGGGGTCAATCATGTCTGTGTAGTGGGTGTGGAAGGCGTGGCCTGATTGACCGGGGGTGTGAATGGCTACGGAGTTGTCGAGATTTTTTAAGTCTACAACCATGCGGAGGGAGGGAATATCAGTTACCTCGAAGGATTTATTGGCTTTCCAGCGATTAGCATTGACGCTTTCCCCGTTCCCAGCAGTGGGAAATGCACCACGATTCAATAAAGCTTCAATGGGTGCTAACCCAGATTTGCCTAAGGTAGCATTCCGAAAAGTCACGGTATGTAAATCACCCCAGTTCCAGGATTTGGGGTCTTTACCTTGAAGGCGTTCGAGTTCATCTACAGCTTTGGTGAAGGACTGGCGGAGAATTTCGTCGCGGTTTTCCACTTTGCGAGTATTGCGGTTATCCCACCAGCTACTATTGGGCTTTTTGACGAGATTTTTCACCACAGCATACCAGCGATCGCCTCCATCAGGATAATATTCTGGGGGTAATTGATCGTGGAAGGTGTCGGCTAGTAAGTGTTTCCAGAATACTTCAAATAAAGCTGCTGCGGGCGATCGCATTTCTAGCTGTAAGTTCCAATCTAGTAGCAGCTGTTTGGCGGCTTCGTGTCGTGGGTTATCGAGGGCAATATTATTGAATAAAGGTACTAGGGTTTGGGCATTTAAATTCTGGTTGTCACCCTGAATCAACTCTACTTCTAGTAAGGAGAGAATTTGCTGTGATTTGGCAATCATCTCCACAATCCGTTGGGCGCGGTAGCCATAAACCCAGTCTGTAGTAATTAAATAAGGATAATTATTTTGTACTAAGTTATTGGCGGTAGCAATGTAACCTTGGGGAGGATTAAAACTTGTGGGTAGTTGCTCATAGTCAATATAACCTTGCCATTCATATTCATCAGTCCAGCCAGGAACCGGATAGCGCCCCTTACCTTTAGCTCTAATAGGGAATTTACCAGGCATTTGGTAGCCAATATTGCCATCAACATCAGCATAAACAAAGTTCTGGGCTGGAACATCAAAGTTCTCTACGGCTTGGCGAAACTCTTGCCAATTTTGGGCGCGATTAATTAGGGGAATGGCGTATCCTAAAGTGGAAGGCTCTAAAGCTGTCCACCGTAAGGCTACAGCATATTTTGGCGGAACTTCTACGCCGCCTTTTGCGGGAAACTGTTGGAGTTTAGCTGAAACATCCGAAAGAATGGGGCCATGTCTGGTGTAGCGTACTGTTTGGACAATTGGCTTACTTCCCGCAACTTGAATTGTCTCTTGTACGAGTTGCATATCTACCCATTTGCCATTTACCTCATATTGGTTGGGGTTTGCAGGGTTGATTTTCTCGATGTACAAATCCATCACATCTGGTTCCACATTGGTGACACCCCAAGCAATGCGATCGCTATGACCGATAATTACTCCTAGCATCCCCGCAAAAGAAAAACCAGTGACGTTGTAGGGACATTCACTATTTTTCGGTGTACAGTGCAAACCAACTTCATACCAAATCGAAGGCATTTGTACTGCTAAGTGGGGGTCATTTGCTAATATGGGCTTGCCTGTAGTGGTGCGAGAACCAGATATTACCCAATTATTAGAACCTATACCTATTGCTCTGGAGCCAATTAACTCTTCTAAAGCCTTCATGGGTTGGGTAATTGTGGCTAAGGCTTGGGTAATGGGTAATTGAGAGTCTGTAAGATGAGCAGCAATTAGTTGTGTTTCGTCAAAATCATCCTGTTCGCCTGTTTTGCGTTTTTGCGAATCGGGTAAGATGACTGGTAAATCTTGGGGGTATGGGGGAAATAGTTCTTCAACCTGAGCCAAATTTAAGTTTTTCAGCAGAATGGTACGTTCCATTTCGCGCTCAAAGTTTCGCCCCAAGTCGTAAGCCATGACTTTACCCCAAGTCAGGGAGTGGAGCAGTTGCCAAGGTTCTGGCTTATACCCAGGATTAAGCAATTTCAACATGGCATATTCTAAACTGATAGCACTGCCTTGATGCTCTGCTAAATAAGCGTTTACCCCTTGAGCATAAGCTTCCAGATATGCCTTCATCTCTGCATTCACTTGTTGGATTTCTTGCTGCGCTATCCTCGCCCAACCCATTGTCCGCAGATATTTGTCAGTAGCTATTTGAGAAGGGCCAAACATCTCTGCTAGCCGCCCGGAACCAATGTGTCGCCAAAAGTCCATTTGCCAAAAGCGATCTTGAGCGTGGATATACCCTTGCGCCATAAATAAATCGTGGGAGTTGGTAGCATAAATATGCGGTACACCCCATTGATCGCGTTGGACTGTCACCTCAGCCTTTAACCCGGCAAGTGCGATCGCTCCATTTTCTTGGGGAAAGGATTGCCTTACAGTATAGGTGGCAAATCCTACTATTAATAAACCCAATAATAATAGTAAGATAATTGTCTTTTTGAGTAACTTTTGCAACCAAATCTTCTTGGCTCTTCTCATTGCGCGGGCCGTGGCATATTTTATGAAACCATCGGACATTGTACTGCTTAGAGCGCTCTATTTATTCTCTCGACACAAGATTTAGATTTAATCGTTCAAAAGCGAGTATTTTCCAGCAGATTTTTCTATCTCATCCCTTTTAAAGCTGTCACCGATTCTTGCACCCTGAAAACGCAACCCCGAAACTCAATCCTGATTTGCTCACCTCGACTCATAATTTCTGGTGATATAGCGTTTACCAGACAATTTTTAGCTTTTTATGAGATTCCTATAAGTTGGAGTCGATGAGTAGCAAAATATCACTTCTACCATTAACCAATATCTTCTTGTAATCTCACCTTGGCATTCACTATGTTGAGATCAGCAATTGATGGTACTGGTTGGATAGCAGTGAGATGTGATGATATCTGTGCTCCTAATTTACGCAAACAAGTAAGTTTATCCATTGTGGTGAAATTGAGATTGTTGAAAATCTCTTTAGCGGCTCGCACAGAAATTAAGTTGATGGGGATAGATTTTTTGATGTTGGAGTCTAATTTTTGGACGAAACCATTAAATACAACCCAATCTAGGTGTTGACCTAAATCTGCGGCAAAAACTTCGCTAATTGTTCTTAAAGTGATAGACGCGATGATATTTTCATATAATTCCTCAATTTGTCGTAGCGTTCTGGGAATTCCGTAAATTTCATCTTTGCCGCCATCGTACCTCAACTCTGTAATTGTCGGAATAATTTTCCATACAGGGAGTTGATAATCAATTACTAATTGTTTCGCTTCGGATACATAAGCTACTTTAAATTGCTGTGGAAACGCCACCTTGTTTTCATCCGTATAGGATATGTATTGCAAATCTTCTAAGGTTGGATATTCTGAACGTTCTAATACCATTTCATTGTAAAGAACTACAGCCGCTTCAACTCTGGCGTAGTAAGCTTCTTCTAATTCATCTACTTCTGCATTGCGCTTTTTAGTTTCTAAAATTGCCGTGTGTTTATGCCATTCATAATTGGCTTTTAAGCGCTCTATTGATAATTGGCGACTAGTTTCTTTTTCTTCATATTCCTGCTTGGCAAGTTGATAATTTAATTCTGCATTTTGCAAAGCTTGCTGATATATTTGTTCTAAAAAAGGTAGCCTTTGCATTAACCAATGAGGTAACGCCATCGGTTTGCGAAATTTTGGTTTTGGTAATCCAATTGATAATTGCTTAGGAGTTTCCATTGCAGGAAATGTATCACGAATTCGCAATTTATCAAATGAAACTATATCTTCTACTGCCAGAGTATGCTCTAGGATAGTCCGCAACTCAATTATCCAATCTGCTATTTCTACATTAATCTCATCAACATCGCCCAATCTTTGTTCTAAATAATTTGGCTGATGCAGTTTTTTCTTTTGCTGTAATAATTTTTTCGCTTTATTGGCAGCTTGTTTTCTTTCTATCTCCTTCTGTCTATGAGAGCGGGCACACTCTCTGGCAGTATCTTTAACCAGACTAGATGGTATATTTTTTTTCATCTTTAACAGCTCCTAATGTCTGGGGTCATAAAAACTTTTATGGTAGCAAGATACATTTTATTTGCCCTCATAGTACCTAACTATTTATTTTGGCTGTGATTGTAAATAATCATGCTAGCGTGACGAAAAGAAACCAACAATCATATATTCAAGAATTCTTTTCAGTGAAAATACTGAAAATTTAACTATTGAACTACTGAGCAAAAAAATTGTAGAAGCTAGTCTATAGATCATAAACGCTGGTTGATATTGCTACCTGAATTTCACAATTTTTTTACTGTAAAAATCGCATAATTTTATGTAATATTTCTAACTTCATCAACATAAAAAAACCTCCTACAAAAATTTATCTGATGTCTAGCTCAATACAAGTTCATTACCAGTAAAGGATAAATCATGACCATAACCCTTCTGAAGCTTATACTATTGACTGACAGTGAGCTATTCAACTTATTCTATAAACATATAGCTATATACAGTTATAAAGAATAAACATCTTATTATTGCTGTAATATTTCTTTGAACTTAACTAAATATTTACTCAGATACTTGTTGAGACTCTGATTGGAAAATAGTTAAATTTCATACTAAATTTCCACCTTTGTGTGTCCGTGCTCATGCTTGAGCAAAAGAATTGATCAGTCATAGAGGATTTTTTGTCAAAAAAAATACTAATCTTACCAAGATGATGCGATCGCTATCCCAATAAAACACCTCCCAGTTTAGATGTAACTTTCTTAACGTTACTAATGCCAAAGATGGAACTTCGCTGTAGATAAAGCCTCCGAGAATATACTGCAACTTTCTCACTACTTTGCGTCTAAGCGGAACTGCGTAACGCTGTCCCTGACTTTTGATCGGTAGCCTATAGAACATGATATTAGACTGATATTAGATATTCACTACAAAAATTACGCCATCCGCCAAAATCGCGAAAATAATTTCTAGGAGAATCTTCCGCAAAAGGTAAAATAACGAGAATTACTTGATTTAGCTGGGATAGCGGGAGGCAAAAAATGGGATTAGCTGGGGTGAGAATTGTGTTGGTAGAACCAGCTGGCCCCATGAATGTCGGTTCAATCGCCAGGGTAATGAAAAATTTTGGCTTGCATCAGCTGGTAATCGTCAATCCTCAATGCGATCGCCTGTCGATGGAAGCTATGAAAATGGCAGTTCATGCCAAAGAAATTTTAGAATCTGCTGTGGTGGTAGAGACTCTACCAGCCGCCTTACAAGGATGTGTGCGGGTAATAGCCACAACGGGAAGAGTTAGCAGTTGGGAAACCCCTTTAGAAAATCCCCGTACTGCACTTCCTTGGTTACTTGAAGAAGTAGAAAAACCAGTGGCGCTGGTTTTTGGTCGGGAAGATAGGGGATTAAGTAATGAAGAATTAAATTATGCTCAAAGGTTCGTCACAATTCCCAGTAATAAAAATTATCAATCCTTGAACTTGGCAACGGCGGTAGCTATTTGTTGTTATGAGATGGCTCAATTTATCGAGCAACCAGAAGCTCAACCCACATTAGCCACACAAATTGCTCCCTGGGAGATGAGGGAAGCATATTACCAAGAATTAGAAGCTTTATTGCTGAAAATTGGTTATCTTTACCCCCATACCGCAGCCAGCCGTATGGAAAAATTTCGCCAATTATATAATCGTACACACCTGCAAACTACAGAAGTAGCTATGTTGCGGGGGATTTTACGGCAGGTAGAATGGGCACTAACCAATGCTCGCGATCGCGAAAACTGCGATTCGTAGATTAACATATACCCATTACTCCCCCCAAAATAGATAATATGGCCTAAACTAAACACAAAAATGCTACTTAGTGGCAAAAAGTGATGTCTGTATTTCAGTGCTTGAGAAGAAATTTTTGGTTTGGGAGTTGGCATAAACAAGTGCATTGGGTCGCAAGGAGTAGCCGTGTCAGAATCGATTGACAAACAAATACCTTTCTCGCGGCGTGAACCCAGAAACCGCCGCCAACGTCCACGCAAAGTCCAAAAGGTGGAACAAAAGAAGACGAAAGTACCCGCGCAGAAACGTGGAGGCGCAAAAGAAGCGCCACTGACGCGTGTAACAAATAGTAACAGTTATACACCAATGGTGGTTGGCGGCTCTAGATCCAAGGCAGGATTAGTCATGCCAGCAGCAGTCAAACCCATACCTCGAAACAAGGTAGCGACTCCACAAGTACAATCCAACACTGTGAAGTTAAAAACAGTGCGGGTAAATCAGCATGGGGTGGCAAAAACTGTGGTGCGATCGCGCAAGACGCGTTTAAAGCCAATGGCTAGAACCCTGCTATATACCTTACGGTTGTTAATCGTAGGTGTTGGGATTGGTGCCATTATGGGTACGGTGTTATCTATATTAGATCCAGCTTCGCGGATGACTCCCACATCTTCATCCTCATCTAATACCAACGCCGGACAAACCCAGCCTACCCCCAATGCTGCAACACCCTCCGGCTTATCTTTATCACAAGAAATTCCCTCATTAAAATCTGCCGTGCAAAACCTGGCGGCTGCAAACCCTAGTCTGACACCAGGGGTTTTATTAGTTGATTTAGATACAGGTTCTTATGTAGATATTAATAGTGCCGCCAGTTTTCCCGCCGCTAGTACAATTAAAGTTCCTATCTTAGTAGCCTTTTTCCAAGATTTAGATGCAGGAAAAATCCGGTTAGATGAAATGCTGACCATGCAGCAAAGTATGATTGCTGGTGGTTCCGGAAATATGCAATACAAGCCTGCGGGAACCCAGTATTCAGCTTTAGAAGTCGCCACAAAAATGATTACGATCAGCGACAATACAGCTACAAATATGCTGATTGCGCGCTTGGGAGGAATAGAAGCACTTAACCAAAGATTCCGCAGTTGGGGTTTGACAACCACAGCCATTCGTAATCAACTCCCCGATTTACAAGGAACAAATACCACCAGTCCCAAGGAATTAGCCACATTGATGGCGATGGTAAATCAGGGGAACTTGGTGAATATGCGATCGCGCGATCGCTTACTCGATATCATGCGCCAAACTGAAAGAGACAATTTGCTCCCATCCGGTTTAGGCACAGGCGCGACTATTGCCCATAAAACAGGCGATATTGGTACAATGCTGGCAGATGCAGGTTTAGTTGATATCCCCACAGGTAAGCGCTACATAGCCGCAGTCATGGTACAGCGTCCCAACAACGATGCGCGCGCCGAAAAACTGATTAGCGGTATTTCGCGTGCAGCTTACCAACAATTTAGCCAAAATGGTGCCATCCCCAATGTGACAAGTAGTCCTATACCAACCACTGGTTATCAGACTCCAGTCATGTCACCCTCTGTACCCAACAGTGGTGTTAATACTGTACCAGTAATGCCCAATAATGGGGTTAACAATGTACCCATGATGCCCAACAATGGGGGTAATGCATTACCAATGAATGGTTATCCTGCCCCAGTGATGGCTCCTTACCCAAATGGTATGGTAAATCCTATGCCGAATACTGGTTATCCATATCCAGTCATGAATCCCCAATATTACCCACCAAGGTAATATAGCGCTTCCCATGCTGGTGAGGTACAGCAATAAAAAATTAACCGCCGATGAAAAAGGATAAACGCAGATAAACGCCGATAAATTTGTACTTCACTAGACTAGGAAACGCTATACCATTTTGGATTTTGGATTTTGCGGAAAGTTGCGTGCGGGGGTTCCCCCCGTTGAGCAAACTTTCCAAGACAGGTTTTGGATTGTGAAAGATTGATTGACTAAGCTTTTCGGCAATTCATTTGTCCCAATCATTATTCAAATTGGTATAAACTAAGGAGCCATAAAAGTTTTCCTTGGACATTTGGTGTTTGTAAGTTTTTATACTAAAAATTGTGAATTCGGCAGAATATTTAAACCTGCAAACCCAGATAATACCTAACGTTCTTAATTACGAATTACGAATTACGAATTACTGAACACCTCTGAAGACTGAAAATAAATGAAGAATACTCATCAAAAGGATGAAGTGTGAAAGCTGATGCTTTCTAAGCTTCATCCTTTATCCTTCATACTTTTTAATTCTTCATTTAAATATGGAATCAACAACACCTTCTATCCAATTTTTTTCAGGACTTTTTGAAGAACTGAGTAATGTCAGCTTGCGGCGTGAAGTTCGCACTGGTAAACGTATAGTAGTAATGTTTTTTGAAAAACTCCAAGCTTTGGAAGGGTTTAATAGCTTTACTAAACCATCTTTAAATTCATTACGTTTAACTGATGAAGAAGGCGAAATTAATGTGACTCCTTCTTCTACTCGCTTCATTTTTGGTGGTGATGAAGGTGATGAATTACAGCGAGTTGAATGTAAATTTGAAATTGAGCAAGATGATCATTGGGAAAGATTTATGCGTTTTATGCACCGCTACGCTGAAGCAAATGGCATGGAATATGGCGAACGGTAAATAATCCAATAAAGTAAGTAGGGTGTGTTACGGCTGTGAAAGGATTTGGGACACAGAGACAATGAAATTTAGCCGTAACGCACCATCAATGCGACTTTATAAATAACCTCTTCGCTTACAAAATGACGCAACCCAACTTTGCGGATATGACGGATGCCGAATTACGAGTTTACGTGTTGCATAATCCTAACAATACTGAAGCTTTTTATGCATACGTTGACCGCTTACACGCAGCGAACCCCAACCCAAAGCTAATGTCAATTGAAGAGGCTGAAGCTGAATTGGAAAAGAGAGTTAATCAAGGACAAAGATAGCCGTTCACGTAGGATGCGTTACGCTATCGCTAACGCATCAGCGCGATCAAACTTTTTGATATCGCATTCCTGGGAGTTGCGATACTAAACCCATCAATTCTAACTGTAATAAAGCGCTGGAAACTGAACCAGCATCCATACCAGTTTTTTGAATAATAAAATCAAATGGTAAAGCATCAGAAGCGATCGCATTAATTACCTGTTGCAATTCTGGTGCTAAATCTGGCAAACTCAATTGCTGGGGTGCTGAAGAATCTTGTACTACGTCGATTTGTGGTATTGCTCCCAGGGTTTTTAATAGTTCGTCTAATTCTTTGAGAATTATGGAAGCGCCTTGACTAATTAATTTTAAACAACCTTGAGATGGATAATCGTCAATTCTCCCAGGTAAAGCGTATACATCTCTACCAAAATCATTAGCGTAGGTAGCTGTAATTAACGCACCCGATTTGATTGGTGCTTCGATAACTAAAATGGCGCGACTCAAACCTGCAATAATCCGATTGCGACGTGGGAAGTGATTGCGATCAGGTGGGGTTTTGGCGGGATACTCACTGACGACTAATCCCGCAGTCAAAATCTGCTTGTAGAGTTCCCGGTTTTTGGGTGGATAAATAATATCAACACCTGTACCTAAAACTGCGATCGTTCTCCCACCAGCTTTCATTGTAGCGGCATGGCTTTCGGTATCGATGCCCTCAGCCATTCCCGAAACTACTGTAAAGCCGTTTTTTGCTAAAGCTGTGCTAATTTGGCGAGTCCAACGGATGCCATAATCTGAAGGTTGACGAGTTCCAACAATTCCCACTAAAGGTTTATTTCCCAAATTTTCTTGTAGTTCAACTTCACCGCGATAGTACAAACAAGCAGGTGGACTGGGGGTTTCTAATAGCAAGCGGGGATAATCTACATCTGCTGGTGTCCAAAAATGGGGGTTTTCTTCCTGGTGCTTGATCAATAATTGTTCTGGATGCAAACGCGATCGCTGTTTGACTACTTTTTCTAAAGTCTGAAAACCAAAACCCTCTACCTGCGACAATTCCGCCTTTGTTGCTTTCCAAGCTATAGACAGCGTACCAAAATGCTGCTGCAAACGCCGCAGAAATACAGGGCCAATCCCAGAAATTTGCGACCAAGCTAACCAATACGCGCGTTCTTCTCCCACTTTCTCATCCTCACAGCCATTGGTTTGAGTATTCCCAATTTTGGCTTAGTTGTTAATGGGGATTGGGGATTGGGGATTGGGGATTGGGGACTGGGGATTGGGGACTGGGGAATGGGGAAAAGGGGACTGGGGAATGGGGACTGGGGAACTCGGGGCCCCCTCTGGGGATAAGGGGTAATGGGGACTGGGGAAAGGGGAAAGGAGAATAACAAACACCAAATGACAAATGACAAATGACAAATGACAAATGACAAACCCCAACTTAAGCCTTCCAATTAAAAAATTGTGCATAAATATATGCGATCACTTCATCTAAGACTGTTCGCACACCTTGGCTGTAACGCCACCATTGCTGGGGATTGTAGTCTCTGTTGGTAGATGCGATCGCGCCTACTTGAATATGAGAGGCTAATACTTTTTTAAATAGCAGCCAGCTTCTACGAGTATGAGCATCCCAAGAGAATAGATTGATGGATTCTCCGCTAAACTCTGAATTGGCTAACCAGCGACTAAATTCGTTAGCAGATGCATAGCTACGATCCTTAATTACATAAGGTGCTGGAACAGCTATCACTTTCTCTGGTGCTACACCTAGTTTTTTTAATGTGATTGCGGCTACGTCTGCAAAGCTTTTATATGCGCTTAAATAACTTCCTTGCTCTAATGTTCCGCCTGTGGTGATAATTTGGCGATAATTCCCGCGTTTAAATTCACTAATCGCCTCTTGGAGTGCATAATCTGGTACCCATCCTTCCACTACCAAGATTTTTGCTGATTTGATAGGAGTATTGACGGCTAGAAATGGATGTATATGAGTAATTGCGAAAAATAGTAAAGCCGCAACTAGCGTGATCGCAATTATCCATCCCTGAACCGTCAAAACCCACAATTCTTGGCGTTTAATTAATCGAATTTTGGGTAGTTTTAGCTGCTGGCGATTGTTTCTCTTCTGCATTAACCCTTATTTGAACGCTGCTGTTTCAAATAAGTAAACACAGACTTATCGCCAATATCCGCAGGAATTGCTTGCACTGTTTTTCGCAATGCAAAGACTAAAAACAAAATTGCCCAAATTCCTAGTAAAACCTGTTCTGCTGGAATTGGTAAAATTCCTACCAAATGCCCTAACAACAATATTGGTACTGTAAAAGTTAATATCTTAGTTTCCAAGCGATTAAAGCAAAAAGCTTCTTTGAAATAAATACCTGTCAGCGCTACAAAGGTAAATCCAACACCGAATAAGGTAAGAGGATGATTGTAAACGGTAACAGCTAAAGGTTCGCTGCTATAAAACGCCAATCCCACTGCTGCAATGCTACCAATTGCCCAAAAAGCCTGTAACAGTCGGTGCAATGCCAGCATATAAATATGGATGGTGAATAAACTTACACCAAGAGCCAGTGTAAAACAAGCATATAGCGGAGTTAGCGCTGCTAAAGTTGCTGGTTGATTGTTGAACACCACTAAAGCGCTAGCGATCGCCAAGCTAAGTGCAGCTACCATTAACCCAGCGCGATAGATAATTACCCCAGTGCGATCGCTTTGAGTAATTGTAAATTCCCCAAACTGACCTTGATAAACTTCTGGTGCTGATAATGTTTGTGTAGTCATAGATTAGTTATGAGTCTGGATTTGGTATCTCTACAATAAATCTTTCACCATCCAAAATCTAAAATTGTAGAACTTCTAGCCTCAATAGTTGTCAGTTCAGAGGGAAAGGATAAAGAAAAAACCTTTCACCCTTACCCTTTCCCCTTTTACCCTAACCACATTCAAAGGTGAAAATCTTTAACCGAGCCGTATTACCTCTAAACTATCTTGCCAGTTAATCTGCAATTGTGACTGTGCATTACCACTATTGATGGCAATTTCTACCCAGCCATGACTTCCTACTAATGCAATGGCTTCTCTAACTTTGACATCGCTGTAAGTTTCACACCCCGGTATTGTCAAGCTTCCCACTTGTACGCGCCAGGTTTTACCCTGCACATAACTCCCCGGAATGTTGCTCACTAGGTTACCAAAATGGTCAATATATTGAATACAACCTGTGATAACATTTCCTCTCTGTTGGCATTCTGTGATCTCTAGCTGTACCAAACTAGCGGGATCAATTTCTCGCCCCAGTTCTTGGATTGGTACACCGCTTGCTAAATTAGCTCCAACTGGTGCGAAAATATCTCTACCGTGAAAAGTGTGGCTAATTTCGGTGCTCCGCCAATAATTACGATTTGTTAACTCAACTGCTGCGATCGCCTGTTGTTGACTGAGTATGCCACTGAAAATGCCATTATCCGGCCCTACTAAAAATCCTTGGGCAAACTCTACTGCGATCGCCCTGCGTTTGCTACCCACTCCCGGATCTACCACAGCTATATGCACCGTCCCCTCTGGGAAGTAAGGATAAGCATCCATTAAGCAAAACCTAGCTGCTGCTAGATTTTGCGGTGTAATTTGGTGATTTAAGTCGATAACCCTTAGCTGAGGGTTGATTTGAGCAATTACGCCCTTCATTACAGCTACATAAACATCGCGATCGCCAAAATCGCTTAACAGCGTCACTACGCTGGCTTTGCCATCAAGGATTTGAGATTTATCCATTGGTAGATACGATGTTCATCTATAAATATATAATAAAGCAGAAAAATCTGTAACAAAGGCTACGAAATTTGTGCTATATTATGAATACAAAACAAAAAAGCCGAGAGATAACCAGGTAATCATATGAATAAAAATAGATTACAAGCCGCCAACCAAGCCAGAGAAGCCCACAGAGAAAATATTCAAAGAAATATCGAACGTCGCCTGCAAGTAGCGAGAGCCAACGGCGACGAGAGACTAGTTCGTCAATTAGAAGACGAAATGAATTATTGTCGTTAAATCAACAACTCCTTGTTTATAGTTTTGTGACATTTAACCCTGCTCACGCAGGGTTTTGTCTTTTGAGATGTTTTGTCCAGATGCTTTGGTCAAATTTGCTTAATTTTGAATTTTGAATTTTGGATTCCCCGCAGGGGTTGACGTTTCATCCACAAACCAAAACCGAGAGCAAGCAATGAGCCACCAATAGTCAATGGTTCGGGAACCTCTTGAAAAGCATGGTTAGGGACTTCCAACTAAAAAAATATCCCGTCGCTGAGTAGGTAGGGGGGGAAAGAAAAATATTAGTACAAACTTTTTTATTAAATAGCTACTTCATAGAAAATTGATAACATCAAGCTAAACTAACAAACTGGCGATTAAAAACTTGCCATTGCTTTGATTGCAAGATATTTGAGGAGCAAAGGTAGATGAATTGTCTCAAAATTTTTGTGCAATGATGTGCGTTATGTGTTTATCAAGTTGGATAATTAGTGACAGCTTTGACATAGCTAACTGCCAAAGGTGTAAGTAGGCTTTCTAGTTGCGTGACAAAAGCGCGATCGCTCTTTGACCAAATCCGCTTTTGACCAAACACACAAGGCTGCAAAATTCCCCATAATTGCTGATTTTGGCACAAATGAGCATGAATCAGCGCTCTATGTCCAAAATTCTGACGCTCAAATTCTTTATTTACTACTTCTGGACTTTCAGTCTCTATATCTTCAACATAAACAGAAGGCTGATTCTGTAATGCAGCCGCAAATAAAGGATCTTCTTGGGGTAACGACTCTGGATCTAATCTCCACTCAGAGTCAGTAATATCGGGTATTTCTGAATTTCGCCGCCAGCAATAGGCGACTTTAGCAAACTTAGTTTGAGGATTTCTCAGATAGAGAAAACAGCGATCGCACTGCAAAACTTCTCCAATGATAGGCAGTATTGCAGTAAAAATCTCATCCGGCTCGCTGTATTTGTCTAAAACACTTTGTATGGATGCTGGCAAAACTAGCTTACTCATCAAAATTTGGGTGATGTTCTTGGATATTTTCTCAATGCCTGACCATCCAAAACATCACCCTCTGGCAATACTTATGGGTGAAGGGGAAACAGGGGAATGGAAAAGAAAAAACCTTTAACCTTTAACCTTTCACCTTTTCCCCAAAACCAAAAACGAGCAGTATCGCATTCACCGATACAAATCACGACTTAATACCGACTTGCAGAAATTTTCAAACCTAGTCTCTAAACCACTGTCACCGCTTCCAAGCTGCTTTCCAGTCCAGAGACTATCAGAGATGTCATTTGTAAAATTGCAGCGCGATCGCCCATCTGACAACGATCAAACAAAACATCGCCATCTAATTCTGGATAGTTCGCTAAGGTCTGAAGTATATTCTCTCTAGCGTGAAGGTTATTGTTCGCACATGCGGTATACAGTACTAGTCCTGCCATCGTGTACAAATCTAACATTGGCTCATCGCTACCTTCCATTTGGACAATGTTAGGAAACTCAGACAAAGGATGGACGAATTGCTCAAAGGTTAATTGGGTCATAGTTATTGTTGATTCGATACCGTGAATGAGTTTAAACCCAGGTAATCAGGCATTACGGCAACTTGATGCTGTTAAAACCAAAAATGAGATTGACCTTTGTTACTCTGAAAAACATCATTTGTGCAGTGAATTTTATTTTTCGTAACAGAGTGTAGATGTCCATCCAAATTAGCCAAGTACAACATGAGAATTCAGTAGGCAAATTTAGGCTCTATTGTTGTACAATGGGCACAAGCATATATACTTAATAACAATGGGTCGTCAAAAACCCTCAATTTGCACATTAAGGTGAGAAGCTAGCTACAAAAAATCGCAGCTAGCCCCAGGTGTTGTCTACCGTTTCTTAGTCTTCAGCCGCTTACTGCTCCATGTAAACCATACTAGTCTTGTCATTTTTTTTTGTCAAGTTGTCATTTAAATGTGACACATGAAAATGTCTTGCATTTCCGACTTCATGAGAGAAAATAGGAACAAGTACTAAATTCACCATTTGAGATATATGACTGACAGAAGGCGTTCTGATGATTACAAGCAAATTAGCGGCTATATTCCCCGGGATTTAGCCTTAGAATTCAAGAGCATCTGTGCGCGCTTGGGCATTTCTCAAAGCGACGCAATAGAGGAAATGACTCAGGAGTGGATCACTAAAAAAATTGGTTCTCGCTCCGAAACCCCACAAAAGCCCGAAACAATTGCTGATGTAGTACAAGCCAACATGACAAAACTCAAGCGCTGTGGAGTTAAAAACCTACAAGCGCTGGCAAAAGGTGAAGTACTCCCAACACCAGGAGACTTCGCAATCATCACATCGGCTTTAGGTATTCCAGAGGAGGAAAGAAAAAAGATTTGGCAAGAAACATTTAAAGTTTCTGTATATCAGGATAAAGTTTCCGTGTATCGGGACATTAAGGGTGTAAAAGTATATAGAGATTCTGGAGGTGTCGAAAAAGATGAGTGTGAGTATTCTTAGAATCCTCAACTTACCGGGGTGGAATTATAAAATGTCTCATGAAGGGGTTTCAATTTTTGCCCCTACCAAGCGCGATGCCACGCATTTAGCGCAAAGCTACGGAGACGCTCTGAGCGAAACTGCATACAAAATAAATGGGAAAGTGCGGATACGCTGGCGAGGCTGTAAACAACCAATTGAATTTTTTGGCTGGATGGCGACTAAAGAACCGCCAACATTGCCAGAAACTGCGGAACGGATATTGCAATATCAGGGTGCTGTGTTTTGCAGCCAGTTACAAGTTCCATCGGAGTTGTTGTACCGCATGGTTGCTGCAGCAGAAAACGAGCGCCCAGTGAGCATCGTTAGACAAGATACTCGCAAGCAGATTATTGTGAATCAGCCAATGGCTGAAATGTTACAAACGCCGCCAGAAATTGCTACTCAACGGGTAATGACCCAATTTTGGCTACCCGAGGATTTGGCGGAACTAGAGCAAAAATTATATAACGATCGCCGATTTACCTGGACATATTCTGCTGGGTTAAATGAAAAAGCTTGGGCAATTCTCACGACTCAGTTCGAGGCTTTTGAGGTGGAAGGCATTTGGTACAGACAAGGAACTTGTTTGTCAACGCCTCAACTCGTGCCCATTCCACCTGGAGTGTTTGAACCGGCTTAAATACATCATTTAGCTTTTTCTGAAATTTAACCAACAGTTATCAGGTGCTTGCATTCCATTAAGGTGTGCTTTATTACAGGTTTCTACCACTAGTACAACAAGGTGCTTGCTATTACAATTCAATAATGAAATGAAACAAACCGATGTAATTAGCCTTTGCAGCATTTGTCATCGGTATTTTCCGCCCTTGTTGAATATTTTGATTTGGAATATTTTGATCCCGTAAACCGAAACATTAGATTCAAGCTGCAATAAATTACAGCAGATTGCAGTTTCATAACAGTAGAAAAATTAATCCCAATTCAAATAATCTTTGCAACACATCAATATATTCTGGAGGGCATAGCATTGTCGTGCCCTCTACCTACCTAAGTACCTAAACAAAAATATTTACAGTCATTGCGAGCGAAGCGAAGCAATCCCAGCCCTTGCGATTGCTTCATTTCGCTTCGCTACATTCGCAATGACATTGTGTAATTAATTTTGTGTAACTACTTATCTGTCGCATTCTTTTTCCAAAATGGTATGGTCTCTAGTTCCTGTTCCTGTTGAAAAACTTCTATTCTCAAAATAGATGGGGTTTATGTATTCAAATTTGCCAAAATCAGGGAAAAAACTATACCAAGTATGAGAATTTGTGGGATAAACTGATGCCATCATTTGAGGAGTGAATGATGGTTAATCAGAAGCTGAGACATTTATTCTCAGTAGGTTTTATCAGTTGTTGTTTTTGCCTAGGTATTGGTATAGGAATTTTCATTCGTTTTGGGCAGATGCAGCGTTCAGATGCAGCTACAACACCTACAGAACCCCTGCAACTTCCCTTTGTTGTCCCTGAAAATCAGGCAAATCCTTCAGACACGATTACGATTAAAGCTGTTGGTGATGTAATTCCTGGTACGAATTATCCTAACTACAGACTACCTCGCTTTCGCGATGAACTCTTGCCAAAGTCTGTGAGAGGTTATCTACAGGGAGCTGATATTTTATTTGGTAATTTTGAAAGTAGCTTAACTAACTATCCCTACAGTGCTAAAGATGTCAGTCAAGGGCAAACTTTTGCTTTTCGTTCTCCACCTGATTATGCTCAATTATTTGCTGATGTTGGTTTTGATGTGATGAATGTAGCCAACAATCATGCAATGGATTTTGGCCCTATAGGATTTCGTGATACAGTCAAAAACCTTGCTGCTGTAGGTATTGACACATTAGGTCATAAAAATCAGATTCTCTACTTACAAGCTAATAATATTCCGGTCGCAATGATCGGATTTACTACTTATGACTTGTATAATTCTGTTAACGATTTAGAAGCTGCTAAAGCCTTAGTTTTAGAAGCTAAAAATAATGCCAATATTGTAGTTGTTTCGATGCAAGTAGGAGCTGAAGGTACAGGGGCGCTACGAGTTAAAAATGAGACAGAATATTTCTATGGAGAAAATAGAGGCAATTCGCTAAAGTTTGCCCGCACAATGGTTGATATGGGCGCAGACTTAGTTATTGGGCATGGGCCTCATGTACCCAGAGCCATCGAAATTTATAAAGGTAAATTAATTGCCTATTCTTTGGGTAACTTTTTAGGTTATCGGACTTTATCAACAGCAGCCGAGACTGGTTACTCAATGATATTAGAAGCTAAACTCAACTCTAAAGGAGATTTATTGTTTAGTAAAATTATCCCTGTTCATCTAGATAAGCAGGGAATTCCTCGAATAGATCAGAGGTTTAGAACTGTAGGATTGCTGCGTTATTTGAACAAAAAAGATTTTCCCGATAATCAAGTAAAGATTAATAAAAGGGGTGAAATAGTGGTGATGAATACCCAATAGTCAGGGCTTGATTTTTGAATTTTGAAGCACTATCAACGCAGATTAACTTAACGCAGGTAGTGCTTTTTTAGAACCTGTCAAAATCATTGAAAAATAAGCAGTTCAAGTATAGATTTGAACTGCTTATTATATAAGCAAGCAGTTCAGTAAATTACTGAATCTGCGAATAATGGGATATTTTTGTTAGCTAAGGCTTGTTATAGTTTGCCTTCATGAATAGACTCAGGACTTAATAACCTCGTGAGTATCCACTAGCATTTCTTTCCCAATTGCCACCACCAGAGCGAGCACCTCTGTCCTCCCGTGGTTTAGCTTTATTAACTTTCATTACACGCCCCATCCATTCGGCACCATCTAGAGCTTCGATAGCTGCATCTTCTGCGGCTGATGATTCCATTTCCACGAAACCAAAGCCACGTAAGCGACCAGTTTCCCGATCTGTGGGTAATTGAACTCGCTTTACAGTACCGTACTCAGAAAATACCTTGCTGAGGTCATCTTGTGTGACGCTGTAGGATAGGTTCCCTACGTAAATAGACATGAAACTCTCCAGAATCCATTGATGCAGAGATGCTTATCCGGGGAGGCGCTTGCAATTATAACTAAAAACAAGATTTGTATCACCGAATCTAACTTCTCCAATTTTATGCTATCACAACTTTTAGCTAGCGCGGCTATAAATCTTATCCATTTATGGTAATGTGTGATACAATAAAAAACTTTCTTGATTTCGGCTAATTTATTGATTAGGTAAATATCAAATTTATAATTCAGGTTTGAACTGCAAATTCTTCGGGAGCAATTCCCCAATTTATCCAGCAAATAGCCTCATGTGCTGATTTCATATCTGGTGGAACTCGCAAGGCGTGGATAAACCCAGTGCTAGGACAAGTCATTTTTAATAAATAAACTGGCTCTTCATCAACATCAGCATCAATCTTTAAAAGCGTATATTCTGCCCATGTATCTAATTCAAGAGCTTGTAATTCTTGGCAAATTCGGGCATAACCAATACCTTGAATTAACACTCGCCGCAACTCGGCATTATTTTCTGTTAATAACCATTGCGCTTGCCATTGCTGCGGGTGAACTTTTCCGTATTTTTCAGGTAAAGTTACACCGTGATAAAAGTAGAGGCTAAATCCATCAGCGTACTCGATAGCTGGTTCGCCTTCTGCATGGAGACGATTTTGATGATCGAAACGAATATGAAGCGGGCGATCGCAGATAATTACAGCTTTATCAAAAGCAAAAATCCATCCGCACTCTTTAATTAAAGATTGATATATTAACAATTCTGGGAAAATTTCATAAACCCATACACAAGTAATAATAAAATCCCTGAAGCTGTTAATTTTACACTCTTCTTCTGGGTGAAAACATAGCCTAAAGAAATTATTGATGTAAGAGTATAAACTGGCTTGGAGAGAAGATGATAACCGACTTCCGAGTTGCAGGTTTATTTGTTGCCAATCTTCACTTTGTAGTTGTTCATTCAGATAGATTCTGATGTAATTTTCTAGTACAAAACTTAGCCGAAAACCTAAAATATCGGAGAAATTGTTATTTAATTTACTATAGACCAGTTTATCGAATAGGTCTTCATCGATTTTGATATCCTGAAAAACTTGAGGATATATTGAATAACTCAGATCGCTGAAGAACGAAGTTTGTCTTCCTAATGGCTCTAGTGGCTTTTCTAGCAAATCCCTTTGCAGCCTTTTTAGGTTACTAATTGATGAATTATTTAATTGGCTAACAACTTTGTTATTTAATTCCTGCTTCAAGTAATCAAGCTTGTCAAAGATAGTAGATTTGAGAGCTAGATAAGGACTTTCAGAAAAAATAATGTTAGGAGCATTCTTACCACTTGCTAAGTAGGCTGCTTTTACTGCTTCTGCAGCTTTTTCACGATCAATTCGTTCAGTGGAAAGCGCAATTTTTCGCCACTTATCCCGATAAACTGGAATTAAAGCTTCTTGCTCAGACGTTAACTTTTCAATCAGCGACATAGCGCCACCCTTCAGGCTCGTATTCTCGTTGAATTTTCACCATCCAATGACCTTGCGGAACTGCGATCGCCTGATGTTCTTCGTGAGCTAACAAAGCAGTCTGAGAATACACACGTAAGTACAAAGTATCATTTTTGAAAAATAATTTTGCCTCACCCTCAGTAATACGGTGCTTATGCCCAGTTACCTCGCCTTCTGCCAAGGTCAAGTGAGGTATCTTTTCTCCTTCAACTTGTGGCACAGGTAGTAGAATGACATCACCTTGACGGATTGGCTGCATAGTTCAAACTCCAAGATAGGTACAAACCCCACTTCGTTTTTGCTCTCAAGTTTGATTTAATTTTGGCACAACCTTTGTGGGAATAGGGATGGGAAAGATGAGGTCACAAGGTGAAAAGGTAAAACGGAAAAAGGGAACAAATAACGAACACCCATTACCCATTACCCATTACCCAGTCCCCAAACACACGACGTATCACTCTATTACACTTTGGGGGTATTTTGAAAACTGTAGTCGCCAATTTTGCTGATATAAGTTAAAGATTGAAATAGCTGGAAATTCTAAGCCAGTGTTTTCCTACCTTATTATCTGGAAAGGACAGTGCCCAAACTTTAGCGGATTTTCACCCTAATGGGCAGTTTGTGTGAAGATAAACTCACATCAATAAGCGCGACGTTCCATTTTGACATCACGCCCAATCGTCTAAATTTCTCTGTTTAGCTTCGCAGCTATTCTTTTTTTTGAAATTTCCATGTCAACTCTCGTCATTGTCGAATCTCCAACCAAAGCTCGTACCATTCGCAACTACCTCCCATCAGGCTATCGGGTGGAAGCGTCTATGGGTCATGTACGTGACCTACCCCAGTCGGCTAGCGAAATTCCCACCGCTGTCAAAGCAGAAAAATGGGCACAGCTTGGGGTGAATGTAGATGCCGACTTTGAGCCAGTGTATGTTGTCCCCAAGGATAAAAAGAAAGTTGTCACTCAGCTCAAAGATGCTCTCAAAGAGGCTGATGAGTTGATTCTGGCGACGGACGAAGACCGGGAAGGTGAAAGTATTAGTTGGCATTTATACCAGTTGCTCAAGCCAAAAGTGCCGACAAAGCGGATGGTGTTTCACGAGATTACCCAAGAGGCGATTAAAAAGGCTTTGAAAAACTGCCGCAATATTGATGAGCAGTTAGTTCGCGCCCAAGAAACGCGCCGGATTTTGGATCGGCTGGTGGGTTATACTCTGTCTCCTCTGCTTTGGAAAAAAATTGCCTGGGGGTTATCTGCTGGACGCGTACAATCTGTAGCGGTCAGGCTTTTGGTGACAAAGGAACGCCAACGCCGCGCTTTCCATGAAGGTACTTACTGGGATTTAAAGGCTTACCTGGAAAAGGAAAAAGCTCCATTTACAGCCCAGTTGGTGACGTTGGGAGGCACGAAAATAGCAAATGGCAGCGATTTTGACCCCACAACCGGACAAATATCGGCTGGTCGCAATGTAGTTTTGCTGACAGAAGCAGATGCATTAGCACTGCAAGAACGCCTGAGCGGTAAAACCTGGAATGTCAGAGAAGTAGAAGAACGTCCTGTAACGCGTAAACCAGCGCCTCCTTTTACTACCTCGACACTGCAACAGGAATCTAACCGAAAATTGCGCCTCTCAGCCAGAGACACAATGCGAATTGCCCAGAATTTGTACGAGCAAGGGTACATTACCTATATGCGGACAGATTCGGTGCATTTGTCAGACCAGGCGATCGCAGCTGCACGCAGTTGTGTAGAAAGTCTTTACGGCAAACAATATCTCAGCCCTCAACCCAGACAATACACCACTAAATCTAAAGGCGCACAAGAAGCACACGAAGCCATTCGTCCTGCGGGTAGTACTTTCCGCACTCCCCAAGAAACTGGTTTAAGCGGTCGAGAACTAGCTGTTTATGACTTAATTTGGAAGCGTACTGTCGCCAGCCAAATGGCTGACTCAAGACAAACCCAAGTTAGTATCCAGTTGCAAGTCGAAGATGCAGGGTTCCGTGCTTCTGGGAAGCGGATTGACTTCCCCGGCTATTTACGCGCTTACGTCGAAGGTTCCGACGATCCCGATGCTGCATTGGAAGACCAAGAAGTAATTTTGCCGAGTTTGCAAGTGGGAGATCATCCAGATTGCAAAAACTTGGAAGCGATCGCCCATGAAACTCAACCACCAGCTAGGTACACTGAAGCTACTCTGGTAAAAACCTTAGAAAGTGAAGGGATTGGTCGTCCCAGTACCTACGCCAGTATTATTGGCACGATTATTGATAAAGGTTATGCCCAATTAGTTAATAATGCTCTGATTCCCACCTTCACGGCGTTTGCTGTGACTGACCTATTGGAAAAACATTTCCCTGATGTAGTCGATCCCAGCTTTACCTCCAAGATGGAGCAAACCCTGGATGACATCGCTACAGGGGAAGCTAAGTGGTTACCCTACTTAAAGGAATTTTATCTGGGAGACAAAGGTTTAGAAACCTTAGTCAAAGAACGGGAAAATCAAATTGATGCTACTAAAGCCAGAACAGTAGAACTAGAAAATTTAGCGGCTAAAGTTCGTATAGGTAAATACGGCCCTTACATCGAAGTAGAAAACGGTGAAGGTGTAGTTACAGCTTCGATTCCTAAAGATTTAACCCCAGCAGACCTTGACCCCAAACAAGTTGAGGTATTGCTACGACAAAAAACCTCTGGCCCCGACCAACTCGGTCGCCATCCCGAAACTGGGGAACCAATTTATGTCAAAATTGGCGCTTACGGGCCTTATGTACAATTGGGCGATAAGTCTGATGAAAATCCCAAACCTAAACAAGCTTCCTTACCTAAAGGTGTAACACCAGAAACAGTTACCCTGGATATGGCTGTTGGTCTTTTAGCCTTACCCCGGACATTAGGAGTTCATCCCGAAACAGGTGGGAAAATTCAAGCGAGTTTAGGACGCTTTGGCCCTTACATTGTTCATGACCAAGGTAAAGAAGGCAAAGACTACCGTTCTTTAAAAGCGGCGGATAATGTCTTAACCGTTACTTTAGAACGTGCTTTAGATTTATTAGCCGAACCGAAAAAGGGACGTAGTTCCAGCAGTAGCAAATCCAAAGCTGCCTTACGTGAGTTGGGTACCCATCCCGATGATGATACACCAATCAACATCTATGATGGCCCCTATGGCCCTTACATTAAAAATGGCAAAACTAATGTCAGTCTTCCAGAAGGCCAATCTGTAGAAGATATGACTTTGGAGAAAGCATTAGAATTGTTGGCTAGCAAAGCATCCTCTGGAAAATCGACTCGCAAATCGAGTAAATCTACAACTGCTAAAACTAAGTCAACAACTACTAAAACTAAGTCAACCACTAAATCAACTTCTAAGGCTTCGGCTAGTAGTGCTAAAAAAAATGATGCTGAGGACTAGTAGTACGCCAAGGCAACTTGGCGGGGTAAAGGGGAAAGGGTAAAGGTGAAAGGTTTTTGTCCCTTACCCTTTTCCCTTTAACCTTTACCCAACCTCCACCTAACATTTTTGGGTTGGCAGACTACTAGTAGACAAAGGCTGAATTCCTCAAACTGCTAGTGTGAAATTAAAAAACCTATATAGTCTTGCTGGAGACGGGTTTTTTCTCGGTGCTTGATTTACCTGTGGCGTAATAGTAGTCTTCCCGATTAATTCTCAGGTGGGAATAAATTTAGTAGTCAGCGCTCAAGTTCTGGTAGCCAAGAATTTAGCCCTAGTTATCAGAACTTAAGTCCTGACTACATAACCAGCACATTAATTGCAGTGAACTACAATCAATAGACCAACAGCAAATTAAAAGTCTCTATAAGGATTAGTCAACCATCGCCAATACCTCATATCAAGCAAAGCGATAGTTTCATAGCCGTGGGATTCTTCAGAATGTGATAATCTAGTAGGTAAGGCAGATCACAACACAAAAATTTTATAATGTGGCTCTTTCTTTAAGTTGGAAAGTGCGATCGCCTAATCAAAGGCCAGAGGTGCAAGAGTACGCCAGTTCTGCGTAGCTGTAAGTCAACATTGAGGTAGTATCTCAGGAGCAGTCAGTTAAATGGACTATATAGAAAAGGTACTGGAAAAGCTGAAAGAATTGGCGCGGAAGCTAATTGAAGCTCTGCTCGGGCCAGAAGGTGAGCCGGAACCGGAACTGATTCCGATTCCTGTAAATGAGCGTTCGCGTCGTTAATAGCCTGAAAGTGCCAGACTTGACGTTGCAGCCTTTAAGTATTTTGGTGCTGCATGGGCCAAACCTGAATTTGCTAGGACAGCGAGAGCCGGGAATTTACGGTTCGTTGACACTGGCTGAAATTAACCGCTTGTTAGTAGAAGAGGGAAAGAAACTACAGGTGGAAGTTTTCCCCATGCAGTCTAATCATGAAGGAGTTTTAGTTGATACTATTCATCAAGCCCTAGGAAAACACCAGGGTATTTTAATTAATGCTGGAGCATACACCCATACTAGTGTGGCGTTGCGAGATGCGCTTGCGGGTGTAAATTTACCAACAGTAGAAGTACATTTGAGTAATATTTATCGTCGAGAAGAATTCCGTCATCATTCTTATATAGCACCTATAGCAATTGGGCAGATAAGTGGATTTGGTGTGCAAAGTTATTTATTAGGCTTACAAGCGTTAGTACATCATTTAAGAAAGGATAAAGGATGAAGTATGAAGGCTGAAGGCTGATGAAAATCTTGATACTCTTGTTAGCTTGCGAGAATGTCAAGGAAGAACGTCCTTCGTACTTAACACTTCTTATTTTATATTTGATGTATGCGCTACTCGGTTGTGAGTCGATTTCGCGGGACTTTACTTGGAGCATTAGTAGGAGGAAATGTAGCCTCTGCTAGTGACAAAAAACTGTCGGAACACTATGACATAGATAAAATAGCGGTTTTAGGGACTGAAAGTTTAATTAAACTGGGCAGATTAGATGTAGATGATTGGCGCTCAAAATCTTCACCAGCATCTGCTTATTTAAGTGTCAGTGATCATATTTCCGGCAGAGTGATACTAGCGACACTACCAGTATCACTTTTTTTTCATGAAAATACATTTAAATTGCGACAAAACTTGCTACGTGTGTTAGAAATCTGGGAGGATAACCCAGTGGTACGGGATGGAACACTCGCAGTTGGGTATGCGATCGCTCAAGCCTTGACTGAAAAACTCCATATCCGCACCCTCATTCCCGAAACAATCGCCTTTATTGGTGAAACGCCAACATCTCTACCACAACAATTATTAAAAGTTCAGGCTTTGTTAGATCGGGGTGCAGGATTAGCCAGGGCGCAAGCTGAGTTGAGTAAAGAAGACAAGCTAAGTAACGCGATCGCTATGGCATTTTATTGTTTTCTGACTACTTTAGAAGACTATCGCTTGGCAATTTTACGAGCTACTCAACATGCCGAGATTTGGCAGCAAGACTCTAAGCGTTTACACTTACCTACTGTAAGTGCAATTACTGGTGCTTTATCAGGAGCATACAATAGCACTGCTGGTATTCCTGTGCCTTGGCAAATATTATATTCACCAGCTAACTCCACAACTATGGGAGGGAGCAATTTTTCTTTGATGGTGGGATTAGCTGATGCACTTGTGGCTGTGTGGTCAGGATTGTATAATTTTGCCCTGGATTCTAGCCAATTAACAGCAGAGAGAGATACTATGTCTGAGGAAGCAGCATCGCTACCTTTACAGGTATGCGTCTACTGTGCGCCTCGCGTCATCCGATCGCGTTAATGTTATTTATACTGAATAACATTGTAGGCGTGGAACAAAAATCCCATCCTAGCAATCATCCAACAAAGACAAAATTTAGTAGTTGTTTATACTACAATTTCCAAAGAAACTCTTAACCTGACTCTGTAGGTAGGTATTGTGGCAAAACGGCCCTAGCACCCTCCTCCGAAGTTCCCTATTAATCAGGTTGGTGAATGTCAGCCTTTATCCTTAAAGGTGCGGCTACAAGAACCAAGCCTGCAAAATCAGACTGTGGGCTAATATGAACCAAATTCAGTTACAAGCAGCTGCGGTTGCTTTTGCGGGGACTTCCCCTAGGTTTGTCTTGTTTTGAGGTATCAAAGTAAGCAACTGTAGGCAGAGGTAATGAAACATCAGCGATTTTTGAAGTCCCTAACCCAGCAATTTACTCAATGGCGGCGACAGTACAAAGTATTACGTCGCAAAGGAAAATTGTTGAGATCTGTAAGCGAACTAAATAGCCAAAGCCGCTTGGGAAACATTCCCAAAACTTTGTTGAAGAACATACGTTTGTATGTATCAACAACCAGTGACGGCATTCAAAAACCAGTAATAGCACTCAGATTAATCACTAAATCGGTGCAAGAACACCGATTGGTAAATAACATCGGTGTCAAATGGGTGCATGAAAACCGTTCCTCGGTGATTTTAGCGATCGCAATTGTATCGTTGACGGGTGTGATTGGGTACAAATCTTATGATCAACCGAAGCTAAAAGTTGATACTGTGGCACCCGAAACCATTAAAGCCCCCTACACAGCCCAAATTGAAGACATCGAAAAAACCACAGAGCGACGCAATGCTGTGGTGAACACATCCCCGCCTATATTCAAGGTGGATCAGCAAATTACTGAACAAATTAACCGTAATTTGCAGCAAATTCTCGAGCAAGGTGATGACATTCGTGATGTGGTTGGTGATTTTCCTTTTGCTGAAACTTTACAGTTGTCTATTACTAGCCAAAGTTATCTACGCGCTTGTAGTGAGTCAGAGTGGAAAAATATCTTACTAACCTTAGAAAAAACTAAAAAACAGCCAGTTGGATTTTTGTTACCTAACCAAAACAGCAGTTCTGCGACTGCACAGGAAGCGAAAAAAACCAATGAAACAAACCAGTTACAATCTACATCCCCTCAAGCTGGTTCCCCCAAGCAAGAAGAATTAGCCCAGCCTGGGAAAGCATCTATTAGCCTCAGCCCTGAATATACAAAACTAGTTAATGTCTCTGCCAACGCCGATTTATTTAAAGCCGTGACGGATCTAGAAATTTTTCGAGTCACAAATTCGGCACAAAAATATTCTTTACTGATATCCCAAATTTCGCAAGTCAGGAAAAAATACCAGCTAGCCAAGGAACAGCTATTAAGTATCGAAGCTAGCAGATCCAAAAACATATATCAAGAAAATATTCTTCTAGAGTTATCAGATCAAGATTGGGTAACCACAAAAACATTAATCCGCGATATTTCTGAGCGAATTCTGGCTCAAGGTATTCCTGATGGGCTACCAGAAGATGCTTTAAAGAATACAGTCAACTTGCAAGTGGAGAAATCAGAACCGCCAGCAGCGCAACCTTTAGTTACGAAAGTATTGTTAACTGTGCTGCAACCGAATTTGAAGAAAGATGAAACAAAAACACAACTACAGGCACAACAGGCAGCAGAGAGTGTAGCACCAATCATGGTTGAGGTGCGAAAGGATGACGAAATTGTTAACAAAGGAAAAAAGATTACCCCGTGGCAATTGCACGTATTAGATCATTATCAATTAATTGATAGCGAGACTAACTGGGCAGAGTTAATCAAGGTGACAGGTATTGTCACTACAGCAATTGGCATTTTTGTAATTGTTGAACGTCGGTTAAAAATTAAATTGCGACAACGCGATCGCCTGTTGATTTTACTGCTTACCCTCAGTACTCCAGGGATGCTGACGTTTGGTATATTTACTACCTGGAGTGCGATTGGTTTATTGTTAGGTAGCTTTTATGGCCCATCTTTGGGTGTCACAATTGTAGGGCTATTGTTAGGAGTGCTACCAATTGGCATGGAAGTGAGTAAAATTGCTCTGGTTTCTGGTGCTGCTGGGGGAATAGTAGGCAGTTTAATGGCCAAAAGATTGCGATCGCGTGAGGAACTGGCATTATTAGGACTGGCTATTGCCTCAACCCAGGGAGGAATTTACTTAATTCTCTTAATTCTAGGAAGTCCAGCTTCTTGGTATCTCATCCTTAAAGATGCAGGTTTATTTGCTTTATCCGGTTTAGCATGGATTATTGTAGCTTTAGGCTTGAGTCCTTATTTAGAAAAACTGTTTGATTTAGTCACCCCGATCCGGTTAGCAGAATTAGCGAATCCTAACCGCCCCTTATTAAAGCGACTAGCAACAGAAGCGCCCGGAACCTTTCAACATACGTTATTTGTAGCCACATTAGCAGAAGCCGCTGCTAAACACCTCAAATGCGATGTGGAACTAGTGCGCGCCGGTACGCTTTACCACGACATCGGTAAAATGCACGACCCCTCTGGTTTTATCGAAAACCAAATGGGAGGGCCGAATAAACATGAAACAGAAATTAAAGACCCCTGGAAGAGTGCAGCGATTATTAAAAAGCACGTTAGTGAAGGGTTAGCGATGGCACAGGAACATCTTTTACCCACCGCAATTCAAGCTTTCATTCCAGAACATCAGGGAACCATGCTGATTGCTTATTTCCATCACCAAGCGCAGCAAATGGCAAAAGAAAATCCCAGTATTCAAGTAGACGACGCTGATTTTCGCTACGATGGACCAATTCCTCAATCGCGGGAAACAGCAATTGTCATGTTAGCCGATTCCTGTGAAGCCGCATTGCGATCGCTCAAAGATGCAACACCAGAACAAGCTTTAAATATGCTGAATAATATCTTGCGGGCGAGATGGCAAGACAATCAACTAATAGATTCTGGACTCACACGTGAAGAAGTGTCCGACATCGCCCAAATCTTCGTAGAAGTTTGGCAGCAATTCCATCACAAACGCATTGCTTATCCTAAATACAAAACCAATAACGAGAAAGTAGCTAAGGGGTAGGGAATGGGTGAATGGGGAATGGGTAATGGGGAAGGGGGAAGGGAGAATGGGGAATGGGTGTTTGTTATAAGTTTTGGAAAAGTATTTTGAATTTGTGATGAGTAAATTTGATGAGCAGTGAAATTCTATCCTAAGAATAGACGCGATCGCTTCACCGCATTTTGCAAATCTTCGGATAACCAATTATCAAACTGCGGATAAATTGGCAATCGCGGCACTAACTCCCACCCCGCAGGTTGTAAAATCTCTCTCAATCTCTGTTCCTGAACATGGGGATAATCGGGATTCACTTCGTCTTTTGGCCCAATTCCGCCTAAATCTCTCGCCCCAGCTTCTATACAAGCAAGTAACCACTGCTCATCTTTAACTAAGTTGGGCGGAATTTGAATTGTCATCTCTGATGGTAAAATTTGGCGTGCTTGGGCAATTACTTCTGGTAATTGATCAGGGTCAAAAGGTGGCGCATCAAAGCTTTGCTGATTTCCTGGACTGTGAGGTTGTAAAATCACTTCTTGAATGTGATGATATCGCTGATGTATTTGAGATATAGCAGCTAAAGTTTCTTCGCAATCGGCAATTGTTTCACCAATTCCTAATAATAATCCTGTAGTAAAGGGTATTTGTAATTCCCCTGCCCATGCTAATTGTTGTAACCGCACTTGGGGTAATTTACTCGGTGCGTGTTTATGAACTGTATTTAATAATTTTGGCGTTAATTGCTCTAACATTAGCCCCATTGAAACATTAACATTCTTCAGTTTTTGCATTTCTGCAAAACTCAATGGGCCAGCATTAGTGTGAGGTAAAAATCCCATTGCTAATGCTAAATTGCACAAATCATAAATCCGTTGTAACCATTCTTGGCGTTGTGGTGAATGCGGATGTACTTCACCGCTAAGAATTAAAATCTCATAAATATTTTGGTTTTGTAGTTGTTTTAAAATGCTTTCGGCAGTTGCTAAATTTAGCCAAGGACTTTTACCTGGGTCAGTACGAAAGTTACAGTATGTACATCGATTAAAGCATTCGTAAGTAGGAACAATTGTATAAGCTGGGCTATAGGTTACAGTCCGAGAATTATTGATTTTCATAAAGTTAACAAAAGAAAGCGCCGACACCCCAGAGGGTGTCAGCTATAAGCTAAACAGCATTGAACTTGGACAATCGGAGCAAGCTTTCCATCTCACCCCAAAAGATTTTGATGAATTTAAGTACAAATTGGATATTTTTTAGCTGATACCCATTAATTAAATTATCCAATTTGAACGCCAAGATTCTCTATTATTCTCTCCCTCTTTAATTCCATTTAAAATAATGTGAGGATGAATCTGCAAAGGTAATATGCTCCTTTTCTTGCTGTTTTGCATGAATATTCTTTATGTGCTTTTTGACTGTATTGATTGTAATGTATAGCTGATTGGCAATTTCCTTATAAGAAAGGTTCGCGCGACGTAACTGCCAAACTTGTCTTTCACGGTCTGTTAAGTTGTATTTTTTAGCGTCCGCAATTGCAATACTCTGACTATATAGATTGCAATCTTCTAAAGTCACTAATAAAAAATTGTGTTTGTTTACACATAACTGTAACCATCTAGCCCGCAGGCGTAATTTAATTGTGGGAGTGGGTTCAATTTCTGATTCGATGATAATTTTTTTGTCTGGAAAAAACTCTTGACTATCAATCAAAGATTGACAAATACGCCATATTTCCTCTGGAATTGGATGAACAACAGCTTCTTTGCGCGCTAATTGACGACAAATTGCACGCGCATACTCATTAGCGTGAACTAAATTACCTTCAGTGGTGGCGATTAAAATGCCATCCACAAAGCTTTCAATCATCGCTTGTAGTAAATCAACTTTAGAAACAGACTCTAAATTTTCATCTTTTAGTGATTTTTTAAATAAATTCTTCCCTAAGATAGATGCGAAATTTAGCTTACTATCTTCATCTTCACAAGGAAATAACATTGTCAATCTCCTCCAAAACTCAGCACGAAAGTCATACTTAATAGGTGTTGTACTGAATTTTGCGATTTGAGCTTCTATTTCTACAATGAGTGGGTTGTAAGCCTGACAATGCGGCTGAGGTAAAAACTTGTGAGATGAAGTTTGCGTAATTTACCTGAAGCAAGGTGAAGTTTTTATTAAGTTGATTAGTGCAGCAGTTAGCAGCAAACTATTTTGACTGACGTACACTCTGGCGAAGATAATTCGCGCGCCAGTTGCTACCCTAGAGGCGGCTACTAGTCTGGCGACCCGGCTATATAAATAAAGTCTGATGAAGACTAATGAATTTGAACTGCTTTGCTGCTGCACAAGCTGGGAAAAGTCAGGAGTCTAGCTATATGCAACCACATACTATTGAACAATGGTTTCCAATTGAGCAACAGCGTAAGTACGTTAATCTATTGCAAGGGCGGATTGGGATTACACGCCGTCGTGCAGAATATTTCGTGAAGCTATGGGCTTATTTACTGCTAAAACAACAGCAAGAATTAGGTAAACGCTTACAGCAACCTTTAACAGAACTAGATTTACCAGTTGGGTTTATTCCTTGTACCCATCGCGAAGCCCAAGAAGTTTTCTATGGCGAACAAGAGCGGGGAAGCGATCGCTCTGCGGGTATGATGCTTGATAAGCTAGTGGCTTTGGGGCTAATTGAAAAAGATTTTGATGGTAGTACTACTTGTATTCGCATTCGGTCTTTAATTTCCAATCAGCAAGACTCTACGTTACCTCCAGATGAGATCCAACTTATACCTGATTACTTCAACCCCCGAACTGATGCTATCCCCGTAGCAACCTTTTTAGCCCGTAACTACAATTGGATGAATAAAAAAGCTACAGCGCTTCCCCATAGAATAGCGAGAATTATTCGGGGTTGGGCAGAACAATATCCTAAAGGAATGCGGGTACTACGCCGCAGTGATACCCAAGATGCTGTAGGGTTTTATGTCTTATATCCTGTAGCGCCGGAATCGGAAGCAAATTTCTTTATCCCACCACGCCATAGCTTACACTTGAGTGCAACTTGGGAGCATGACCCATTTCAAATTGCCAATATAGGCGATCGCAATTGTACTTCGGTGTTTGTCCGTAGTTGGCAAATCGATCTACCTTACAAACAGCTAAATACCGCCAGTGAATTTTTACAAGATGTCCAAAAAGCATTTGTGCGGATGCAAGCTGATTTTCCTGAGCTATGCGATATATATTGTTTAGCAATTCATCCCAATGATGAAGAACTATTATCATCATTAGGCTTTCAAAAAACCAATTCAGACTCCCAAATTTATCTCCATTGGATGTATTTGCCATTAGATAAATATTTGAGTTTGGATATTGACCAAGCAATCTCAAAATTGAAATTTGATTAACATTTCCCAAAACAATAGGGACACAAACAATGTTGTGCCCCTATTATGTGTTTTATTTCAACAAAAAATGCGATCGCGCAGTAGCTTGTAAAATCAAGGCTATCTATCAACAGAACCCATAATTACGTCGATACTACCCAGAATGACCACAATATCTGCCACTTTCATACCTCGGAGTAAGTGAGGCAGAATTTGCAGGTTGTTGAAATCGGCGGCGCGAATTTTCCAACGTGCAGGGAACACGTTATCATCACCTACCATATAAATTCCCAGCTCACCTTTACCGCTTTCAACACGGGCATAAATTTCACCCTTGGGAATCTTAAAGGATGGAGAAACTTTTTTACCAATGTACTGATAATCAAAAGCATCCCATTCCGATTTTTTCCCAGCAGCTAAACGCTTGGCTTCCAAGTTTTCATAAGGGCCACCAGGAAGTCCTTTAATAGCTTGGCGAATAATCTTCACAGATTCGCGCATTTCCCGCATCCGCACGACGTAACGCGCAAAGCAATCGCCGGCGGTTTCCCACTGTACATCCCAATCAAAATCGTCATAGCATTCATAGTGGTCTACCTTCCGTAAATCCCACTTCACCCCAGAAGCACGTAACATAGGGCCAGAAAGTCCCCAGTTAATCGCTTCTTCACGGGTGATAGTACCAATTCCCTCAATCCGACGGCGGAAGATGGGGTTATTGGTAACTAACTTTTCGTATTCATCAACTTTGGGGATGAAGTAGTCACAGAATTCTAAGCACTTATCGACCCAACCATAAGGTAAGTCAACTGCTACGCCACCAACACGGAAATAATTGTTATTTACCATCCGGTAACCGGTGGCTGCTTCCCATAAATCATAAATCATCTCCCGTTCGCGGAATTGATAGAAGAAGGGAGTTTGAGCGCCTACGTCAGCTAGAAAGGGGCCAAACCACAGCAAATGGTTAGCAATGCGGTTCAATTCCAGCATAATGACGCGAATGTAGCTGGCGCGTTTGGGGACAGCTACACCTGCCAATTTTTCGGGGGCGTTAACGGTAACTGCTTCGTTAAACATCCCTGCTGCGTAGTCCCACCGACTAACGTAGGGGACATACATAATAGTGGTGCGGTTTTCCGCAATTTTTTCCATTCCCCGGTGCAGGTAGCCAATCACTGGTTCACAATCAATGACATCCTCGCCATCCAAGGTCACAATTAACCGCAAAACCCCGTGCATTGAGGGATGGTGCGGCCCCATATTCAGCACCATTGGTTCTGTGCGGGTTTCTATTCTTGCCATAGCTTACAGTGTTCTCCCGTTCATGAAAATTTAGAATTGGATCGCGTAGATGCCAACCAGACCCAAGTTATCGTGTCTGCCAAAAAAGGCTCTTCCGGGCAATACAAGAATTGCGCTTACAGGGTTAGGTTGGAGAGAAGATGGCAGCCGAGGGATTTTGGTTGATGTTTATTTTTGTTGCACTTCTTCAATTATTATATGGAGCTTGAGATGCATAGAATTGAAGTGCAAGAATTTTTTCACCAGACTCGACAGTCAAAAGAAGGCTGAAGGCTAAAATATCAAGGTTGTTTGCATAGCATCTTTGACAAGAGAAGTATAAAATTGTACAGCTTGCGGCAAGCTACTCTGTGTCTAAGACTTCAGTTGACTTTTTTCACACTTTACCACCATAGCGTTTTAGTAGTTGAATCATCGAACTATCACCCTTTGCTAAGGCTAGCTGTAGCGGTGTTTTACCTTCGCGGTCTCGCAGATTGACTTTAGCTTTTTTCGTCAGCAGAAATTCGATAAAATCCAGCGTATAGTAATTTTCTGCCATGACTGCAGTATGCAAAGGCGTTTTCCCAGAATTGTCTTTAGCGTTAATATTCGCACCTTGAGCTACCAAGAGTTTTCCTGATTCTTTCATGGCGTAATGTAGGGGTGTTCTGCCTAAATTATCTTTTGCTCTTACATTTGCCCCTTTCGCGAGCAGAATTTTCATCAACTCAGGATTAGTCACATGGTAATGCAATGGTGTTTTACCCTCGGCACTTTTTAAATTGACATTTACCCGCTTCGCCAATAGTAATTGTAATGTTTCTTTACTCAAATCTGAGTAATGGATAACTGCTAAACCTCTATTGTTGAGAATATCTAACTTAGCACCACGCTCGATGAGTAATTTAGCGAAATCCGGGCGAGCGATCGCATAATGTAGGGGTGTAAAATTTTGATTGCTTCTAGCGTTAATATCTGCACCCTTAGCTAGCAAAACTTGACCTACTTCTAACTTTCCGTGGTCTGCAGTCAGATGTAAAGCTGTGAGTAGTTCATTGTCTTTAGCGTTAACATTTGCACCTTTAGCAATGAATAATTCTGCAACTTCCTTCGTTAATTTACCATAGAGATTATGCAGGGGCGTGATATTAGAATTATTCTTAGTATTAACATTCACACCCCCATCAATTAATAGCTGTGCTAATTCCAGCGAACCACCTACATAATGTAATGCGGAATTTCCCTGAGAATCTTTTGCTTTAATATCTGCGCCTTTAGAGATTAATAATTTAACTAAATTAACATCACCTTGCTCAATTAAAGGATGTAGTAAAGGAATTACAGCATCGCCAAAATTACATGATTCATTGGGATTACTACCAGATTCTATAATTTTTTGAACTTCTGCCAATTGTCCTAACATTAATTGTTGGCATATTGGCGAAATATTTCTTGATTGCGATAAAGCAATTTTAGGTGTAGATAAAATAAAAACAGCCGAGAGCGATGATAGAACAACACCTGATAAAAATTGCCCCATAAAATTTCAACGGCAAAGCCATATAATATAAATTGATTTTTGAGTTATCAATTTATCATAAAATGAGCTGCGTCTTGCCTCAGCAAATACTTATGGTTGCTATAGGAATCTGCTTTGATTCGGAGAAATTATTTGCGTAGGGAGGGAACAGGGAACAGGGAACTCTTAACAGGGAAGAAGAAATAAAAGTGTACTTAGTTTTTTTCAAAAATCAAATATGAGTCCTATATAAAAATCCTTGCAGGAGTTGCAAAATTACTTGTTAAGGTAGGGAAAAGGGAACAGACCTCGCAAAATAACTATCCTAGCGCCTAATGCACCGCCGCATATATAGTGCCTTACTGACTCATCAAAATATCATTAAGCTGATACGCGCCTAGATTAAATATTCTGGCGTTAGGGCTGTCAAGGGTCAAGAGTCAAAAGTCCAAGCTAGCCTTTGACCCTGGACTCTTGACTTTTTGACCTCTTGAGCGCGAAATATACAATTTAAATGCGTAACAGCTTATTCACTGCGAAACTCTAACGCAAGGTGAAGCACTTTTAGAAGTATTATCAGGATAAATCGCTAAAGTATGATATTCAGGATTACTATCTCCATATAAAATGCGGAAAGTATATAACTTAGTGCCTTGACCCTCAGTAATCACCGTTAAAAGTGTATTACTAGCATTGGGTAAACCCGGAATTGCTAATTTTTTAATTCGTCTTAATTGAATTACATTTGCGGAAGAGTTTTGGCAATCTCCTGTACTAGCTTGTTCGCCAAACTGCATACACATCGGCCCATCAAAATCTACAGTTACCTGTGATGGGTCATTTAACCAAACTTTTTTAATCTTCTCTCCCGATGGAATAAAACTTAAGTTTGTACCTTGTTGATACCAAACTGTAATAGTAGGTACTACTCCACTTAAACCTTGTGCTTGACAAGAAAAAATTGAACGGAGAACAGCATTTTGCGCTACCGCACGTCCTGCTAATAATAAAACTACCGCAGCAAAACTTACAGAAGCCAGAGGTAAGAAATAGGGATTCTTGAGGAGGTTTGCTAATTTCATGGCTCTACTGGGGACTGGGGATTGGGATGAGGGAGAAAATGACCTTTAAATGTTGGCTCTTGTAGAGACGCGATTCATCGCGTCTCTACAAGTATTAACGAAGAATGAAGCATTTTCATACTTCATTCCCCACCACTAATATTTAAAACTCAATTGGTTGATTGACGTAAATTTCTACTTCTGTACCTGCTGGTAAAAACCAAACATTAGTGCGCTGCATCATTTCAGTAGCGGCTTGTTGATTGCGTTGAGCAATTTGGGGAACTACGGTGTTCATCCCACCTTCTAATATGCCTGCTAAGAGGTTGCTTTGAGGATTGGTACTGCTAACAACAGTACCGCCAGCATTGGTTGTCACTACTTGAGATTCACTCCGATTCATTAATTCGGCGGCTTTACCCAAACCACCTAAGACAAACATACCTAAATCCATACCAGCAATGGATGAGCCACGATTGGGGAATTGTTGCGCTAGCAAAGGTTTACCGTGGGCACCGCGAATAATCATGGCATTGGAAGGTAGACTATGTTCTGTAATTCCATCACCATCTTTTGCGATCGCTTTCACTACATCTAGTTGTAGTAAGCCTTGTTCGGAAAGAGAGCGAATTTCTGTTAATAACTCTGTACCCGCAGGTATGGCGACTTTACCATCTGCACTTTTTATGGGTTGTTGTAGCTGCACTACGAAGGTGTTTTTGGGTTTTTCAGCATCGCTGTTACCACCTGCATTCATGGTTTCTCCAAATACAGCCGTCGCTAAGACACCTTTGATACTACTCCCAACTGCGATCGCTTTGTCACTCTGCTTTCCTTCTTTGCTAGCAAGTAGGGTTGACTCTGCTGCTGGGTTTGTAGTGGTAGTTTCTGGTGTTGGCGTGGCTTCTGGCTGGGAATTATTTGCCTGTTGCGCCATCTCTGGAGTGTTGGTATTAGGAGTACTGGCTGTTTCGGAATTATTGCTACTAATTTGACCATAACTCCCTAACTTAGCTAAAGTTGTCCACATTTGATATGGGTCTAGCTTAGGTTTGGGAGTAGCATTAACGGCTGGCTTAATCTCTGGTTGAATCTCTGGTTGTCTAGCAACTATTTGGGGTGGTGGAAAAGGTTGGGAGTTGACGGGTGTTTGTGGCGGCTGGGGTACGTCAACAATACGTTCAACTGTCACTATCCGAGGCGCGTGGCTTTTAATTGCAGTCCTAGATGCGATTTGCTGTGGAGGTATTTTTATCCCTCTAAGTTGTTGTTGTGCTAGTTTCACAGCCTCGGCTTGTTCTGTCAGCGCTAATTTAGTTTTGAGAGACTCTATTTCTAATTCTGGCTGTGGAGATTCACTCACTACCGGCGATTTCACATCTGGAGAGAGATTCTTCTTTTTTGACTTTTGACTGCTACCACTCATCATCTGCGTTAAAAAGCCGCCAGCAACCAAAACTACAGCCAAGGTTGTCGTACCAACTAACCCTAACTTCGCAAAGGGATTAGAAGAGAGAGATTGCTCTGTTTTCACTGCTTCTGGTTGAGCAATTGGCGGTTCAAAGATGATTAATTCTTCTGCTTCTTCATCACTTGTTAAGGGGAAATCTTCATTTTCCAAGCCAACTAATTTGGCCATTCTTACTTCCCAATCTAGAGACTCTAGTTCTAGTGGGTAATTGTAATTTGTGGAACTTTTTGCTGAACTTGAATAGGGAGTCATAGGGAACCTTATGGTGATTTTTCAGAACAACTTTTATCCTGGAGATCACAGATTTTATAAATTTTCAGTTTCGCCTCACCAATGCGGTAAGCTGCCAATTGTAATGGTACTGGTGCATTAGGTAAGGAAGCGACTTCTTCATCTGTGGCTTGGACAAAAATTTGTTTATTAATTGGTTTTGATTCACCCAGTCTATCGGAGCCATTGAAAACTAATTGATTAGCCAACATTTCAACTTTCCATTTCCCGTCAGCTATTTGTGTAGGTTGGGAAATTCTTTGAATTACTAATATCTGCTCAGTTGCTCGATTAAAATTTTCTAATTGTTGATTAGCAGTTAAATTAGTAATTTCTGTTTGGAATTTAGGTTGAAATTCTGGCATTACTAATTCGGAACTAATATCCCACACTGTTTTTGGCGGTTGTTTTTCTGACCAAGTCAGCATCAAAGTCATGGCTTCACCCACGAAGCGCCGGATTGTTTCTGGATACCGTTCGATATTTTCTTGGGGGTCTACTGTAATCGCTTGACCATCAATTAGTTGCACTAGGCTTTGCAATGTAGTTTGCTTATTTAATTGTTGCAAAATTGACCAGTGAAACATCAATATCAGTAAAGTTAACAGATGCAAGCCCAATGTGGCAACTGCAAATAATGGTAAGATGCTATTTTTTTTATTTTCGGTTTTAAGTATTTGCATTGCTGCTGAATTTAAATTAAATAAAATTTCTTATCTAGTAAATGAGCCAGTATTTGGTGATTGTAGACATTGGTTAGATGTAGCACCATTGACGTTATCATAGGCATCTAGCAAACATAAATTCCGCATTTCATAGATTTCTAATCTATCTGTTCTGGTGCTGTATATTGCTTTTTGCATATCCGTCATTTTCTCAGTTTGGGGATAATCAAAATAATCAATAGCCCGCACTAATAAATCTTTATTAAAAGGTACAATTAATCTTTGATTTTCAGACTGTTTAGTTTGAATCAAATCCGCTACCATCCCCACTTCCCACTTCCCTGGTGCAATTTGTTTGGGGGGGTAAATTCTTTTAATGACTAATTTTCCCGAAATAATTTGATTGGAACTATTGGCGAATACCTCTGGTGGTGTCATATCCGCAATTTGACTCAAGAAACCTTTGCGGAAATCTTCAGAAAAGGCAAAACTCGCTATCCAACTACTAGTAGTGACTTTTTGGCTACCACCGGAGGGAGTTCTAATCAGAATTCCTCTGTCTATTTGCGGTTTACTAAATTCTTCAATACTTTGTGGCGGTAATGTTCCCGACCAGTTAAAGACTGCTATCATCGTTTTACTGACGAATTGCCGAATCGCTTCTGGATCCCTGGCTAAATCATCAGTAGCCGTAACAGCTTTACCATCAACCATTTGCACGAAATTTGGCTGTTTGCGGACACTGAGTTTTTGGATATTCAGCCCTTGCAAGATTAAGAATAGTAAAACAAACAGATGCAATCCAAAAGTTGCGATCGCAAATGTTGTCAAAATACTTCCTGTGCGTTGTTTTTTCTCTAATAGCCTGACCATCTATATCCTCTGCTTTACCCATGAAGTTGCATTACTAATGGCGTTAAAGACTGCAAAACCGCCAGCCGCAGCCACCAATAAAGATAAAATTGGTGCCAAAATTCCCAAAAAAATCATGAACCACATTAAATCTGGGTCAGCATTCGCATCTTGCGCCGGGCCGTTAACAATTACGGCAGCTGTTAAAACAGCAGTAATATTAAATGAAATCTTGGCAATTCCTACAGCAATAAACCCAGTCAGCCAAGCAAAAATTGGTTTACCTGCTACAGGTAGTAAGGAACCACCTACCGCTAATGGCCCTAAAGCTGCTATCAGCAACATGGTAGCCTCCATCAAATTTTGGAAGGCATATTGTAAGGAAACTAAAAAGTTCTTAATACTTGTTTGAACTGTAGAACCTAATAAAGCATTAAAGGAAGTTTCCGAAATATTCCCTGTACCATAAGCAATTTGATTGACTTTATTTTCTAACCGTTCAATCCAGGTTTTATTGCCATATAAATTTTTATATTCTTGCCAAAGATTATTAATTTTTTCTGTCGCTTTCGTAAAACATTGTGATTGTTGTTCGCCCTGTAGTGATTGACAAGGACGCAGTAAAGCACCAGCAACTTCTTCTGCAACACTCATATTCAGTGCTTGCTGATAAACAGAGTTAGCATCTGCGGTGGTGACTACTTGCTGGTTAACAGAATTAATAAAGTTGCGAACCCCTAAAGTTAAATTAGCGAGTATACTGCCATTCCCAGCATTATTTAAGAGAATCACCACCACAAACGGCCAAATCATTGATGAAATGGGACGAGAAAATTCGCTCTCCAATACATCCTTTAACCATTGCAATAGAAAAAACAATAAAGTTCCTACCGCAAAAAATATCCCTAAATTAGTTAAAGCCCCATATATATTTTCATTGGGATTACTCTGCAATAAATCTAGCCATTGCTTATCCCAACTTTCGGCAATACTTCTGGCAGTTGTTGCACCATTGCCGATAATATCATCAATCCCTGTTGACGCAGAGATTTGTAAAATATAAAACTGCATAGACCTATCAATCGGCGTTAATCGGCGTTAATCGGCGGTTAATTCTCTTCTTCATCTACATTTATTTTTGAGAAACTTACCCAAAAAAACGGTATTTACTTCTCTTTTCTGCCTAACAAATCTATTTGAGAAGTTGTGCGTAATAGCCGCGCTGCTTCCGCCGCCGAATCAACTCGGCGAGAGCGATTATTTTCATCCATTTGCTGCGAAATATTCGCTAAATTTAAATTAGAATATTGCAAGAAATGGTTGACCTGCATTGTCTGAGCCAGGTTTTCCCCGACTATTTTTGATTGCTCATTTTGAATTCTAATACTTTGCATCTGTAAATTAGATTGACCAGCACTTAAGAGGGCGCTTAAACCAGGGATACCCGCCGCAGCTATTTGGCTAGCCTTTTGCTGCAAATCGTTAATAAAAGTTTGGTTAGTTTCATCTGCTTGCTGGGCGATTTTGGCAATATTTTCGAGGGTATCTTCTGTATTTTGCAATTTGACTTTAGTTCTAATTTGCCCATTCTTACCCAAATTACTTGCTACCGAACTGCGAGTAATTAAGCGGTTGAGTTCATTATTCACTGCTTCAGATTTCAAGACTGGATTATTATCAAATCTATCGGATATCGAGTAGAGAACAATATCATCACCCACCTTTTCGCCTGCAGCAATGGGGTTGGGTAAATTCAGTTGTCCTGTAGAGTTAGTAATGGCATTTTGCGACTGAATTTCTACAGGCTTTAATGTGCCACTCAAGTTATTTTGGAGATATCTTTGTAAATCTCCTGAGTAGGACTGAAAATCAGTTAACACTTGGCCTAATTGCCCCATAGCTGGTAGGGTTACCAGCAATCCTAAACCCAAAGTCAATAAAAGAGTTTTTCGCATAGTTTTTTCCAAGAAATTTTTTAACTTCCACGTAATGAAGCTACTAATTGCCGTGCAAATGCCGAAATTGCTTCATATTTATCGTGGTATTGTTGCATCGCCTGTTGACGTGCAGTTTGTTCGTGGGGGTTGTTAGCCACAACTGCTAATTGTTCGTAACCGGGATAATAGCGACAGAAAGTATAAATGCCGTTATCATCTAGCAACCACTGGCTATAAATTCCTTCTTTACGGGGGAAAAAGCTTTCCGAAGCATTCCGCGCAATAATTTCGCGGGGATATTTCAAAATATTGACAAAACTATCCACTGCAACTGGCTGAATCCGACCAATTAATCTTGTAGTCAAGTTTTGCAAGATTTTAGATGCAGCTGGCGATTTAGCAATTGTATCGGGGTCTTGTGCCGATAAAATCACCCGAATCCCCGCTTTTGCACCGTTAGCGCAAATTCTGCCGACTAAGTTGGCAATTTGGTCAAATTCAAATAAAATTGGGGCTTCGTCAATAAAGAAAATCGAAGCCGGACTGCTGAGTGCGCGTCTTAAGGCGGCAGAATATGCACTTAAGGAAAGTACCGCCGCATCTTCGCTATCAGATAAATTTCGCAGTGCAAATACTAAGAGTTTGGCATCAGTGCGGAAGCTAGAGGGTGTAGAAATCGATTGTCCGACACGACTAGAAAGCCAAAACCGCAAGCGCAGTTGAATTTGACTTAATGCATCCTCAACCCTTCCACTGAGAGAATCAATTTCTAAATGTTCAGGAGAACAGAAAGTGAGAAAATCTTTGAGAGTTGGAGTTCTTTGCCAAGCTGGACTCCCAAACCCGCCAATCATGGCTTCCCGATAACGCTGTTGAATAGTGCGATCGCTAAAGAAGGCTGTTAGTGCTAAGTTAATCAGGGAACGGACAGTTTGTCCGAGTAGCTGGTTTTCTGTAGATGAACCCAACACCATCGTCATCAGGGCCGATTCCAAAAAGGCAGTATAATCGAGCATTCGGTCTCGCTGTTCTTCTGCACTCAAAAAACGCAAGTCTGGTTGCTCAAATAAATTATTTGATTGTTTAGAAATATCGAAATACGCACCATTTTCCTCCATAAACTGGGTGTAATCTGTGAAGGTAGATGTCCCATCTGGTTTAGGAAAGTCTAATGCCACAACGGGGATGTCATGGGCTAAAGCTTGGGTTAAAATCCCTGAGACTAACACTGATTTACCCGCCCGCGTGGTGGCAAATAAAGCTAAATTTTTATGTTGGGTAAATAAATCTAAATGTATAGGGGTACCGCCTTCGGCGGCAATTAATTCAAACCCTTGATTATCTCCTTGTCTTGTGAGTACCAAAGGCATTAATCCCGGTACTTCACTGGTTAAATATAATTGTCTGCGATTGAAGGGTTTAACTAATAACCCTTCCCAAACTATCGGTAAAGATTGCAGCCAAATCTTCCAAGCATATTCTGTTTCGCGAATTACCCTGGCGGGACGTTGAAAACAGTTTTCAATATATCTAGTAGCTTCATCCAACTGTTCGACAGTCGGACGATGCACAAAAATTGCAATCCCCGTATATATGGGGACAGCACCTTCATACAATTGTTCTTGGGCTGCTACAGATTTCTTTAATTTTAATTGGGCATTAACATCAATGGTTCTACTCTTTTCTTGAGCCATGAGTGCCGTCATATTTGACTGTTTCAAGACTCGTTGTAAGGTAGTTTTGACCAATGCCGGATTGGCTGCGGTTAACTGACAAAAAATCTCAGTATCAACTACTGTTTCTCGAGAAAGTAATTCCCATAAATAGCGTAACTGCGAAGTCTTATTTGCCCAGCCACCGGGTTTTTCTAAAAATGTCAGCGCTCCAATATATTTATTATTAACATTCACCCAACGACGGTCTGCACAAGGAACTCCAGACTCCATCAATAGAGTTGTGCTGTGAATATTATCGACTAAAAGTTTAGTGCTGGCTAAATCTGAATAAACTTGCTCATGTAGTCCATTTTCATCCAATATCAGCAATTGGGGAATATCTATCGGTGAAGTATCATTAAATCTCCGCCAAACTTCTCCCCAAAGTTGTTCAGCATTTAAAGGCTTAATATCCAAGCCCATTTTGTTAGATAAAATTTGTTCCCAACGCCCAAAACCTTGTTTATAAGCATTAGTAATTACAGTTTCTAGGCGTTGGTTTTGCACTTCCGCCATATCGCCTTTAAATTTCAACCACCAAGCTTCTGATCTCGCTAACAGTTTTTCAATTAAATCATCAGCTTCTGATGCATTTGGTTCTACAGTATAAGTGACATAAATCCGCAGAAACTTCGGCTTGCGAATCCCCGCATTATTTAATTCTTTGGTTCTGGCTCGTTCTGCCATCAATAAATATTTGATATCTTTTGATGGACTCTTTTTAGCTAAATTGGCTAATTCTTGTTGTCGCTGTTTGTCGTTAATAAATGACCCTAAATGCAGAGTCATTTTTTCACCATTAGGAATATCTTTTAACCCAGCTTCAATATTATCAAAAATCGTATCTATTTGTTCGGATCTTAAAGTCGTATGAATCCCACGACATTCAAACCCAAAAACAAAGCAAAACCTATCTTTTTGCGTTCCTTTAGTTAAAATATAAGCGCCAATATCACGTCGATTGAAACTGACGCGCAGCATAGTTGCTAAATGTAATGCATCTTCAAATGGTGTTAACCGAGTTGCGTTTTCGGCGATACCGATGCTTTGTTTTCCGATTTTTTGCTTCATGATTCACTTCTAACAAGCTTTGATAACGAGCAAAGCCTCTAGTCCAAGCCGGAACACCAACAAATTTACTTAAAAAACTCCAACTCCTCCCACCAGTTAATATCCACCAAGTAGCCATTCCCCAGCCAGCAATTAACACTGTCCATAACCATTTTTGAAATTCGTCTTGGAACAGTCCCCCAAAAATACCATTGATAATAAAGTAAGCAGCTAGTGCAATTACTGTCCAAGGAAAAATTTGGTCTGCGGGTAGCGGCCCTAATGATGGTTGGCTTCCTAAAATTTGATTAACTGGACGAAAGTCTTTATCTGGCTCTTGAGACATCACTAGGTAAAATTAAAGCTAATTTGTTATTTGGTATTTGGAGAGACGCGATGAATCGTGTCTGTACAAGAGTCAAGAGCTAAATATTAATTTGGTAATTTGAATTTTTAACCTCTTGTCTCTATGCTCTAGCTTTTAGCCTCTTTACTTATTAGTATTGCCAATAACAAAGCCTGTTAATACATCCGCAATTGTGACAGCAACTACCACTAACAAAGGAGTTCTAGCAATATTTTGCCAATCTTCGTCTTTACGGACGGCGTTCACTACACCAATCAAAGCAACAGCAATATACAGTAAGTAAAGTGCCCGTAAAACGTTAAATACTAAACTGACTGCGGTCTGAGTACCACTACCGTTACTAGAACCTTGGGTGAGGGTATTTTGAAAAAAGTCCTCAGCTTTCTTAAAAAATTGTGCTTGTGCTGGTGCAGCAAAATAGTCTAGCCAGAATAAACTCAACACAATGACCACAGCTAAGATTTGCAGTGGTATTAAAGATTTAACTGGTAAATCACAGTACTGTCCAATTTTGTGAGTAATGACGGCAATTAAACTTCCTACTAATAAACTAAAAAGTAATATAGGACTCTTCAGGCTAATCACACTTAAAAATACAGCGCAAGCTAGTAAAAAGGGTACTGATTCAACTAGGATCAACCACCAGTATCTAAGTGTCCCTCGGAATTTCGTTCCTACTGTTACTATGCTGCTTGTTAATCTTACAAATAATTCCCTTTGAGGAGCGCTTTGCTTAGACATTTGACTCTTTTCCCAATTGATTATTTACCTCAGATCTGTCTGTCATCCAGAACTTATCATCTCATATATGAGCGATCGCCAGATTTATCGTAAATTTACAGTTGTCAGTTTTGTCAGGCGTGCAAAGCAACACATCATCTGCGTGATAATTTTTGTTCACTATTATAAGTGTAGAAGTGCGATTTCTCATCGCCAGGTATTTTTTGCTGCAAATGTCCATGAAAACCTACATCTCCAAATAGCTGATGAATTTGGTCTCCGCTTCCACACTATTTTTTGTCATCGTTATTGACAAATTCAGTCATGCAAATCCGATCAACAGCAATTTGACTGAACTTAATAGTGAATTCACGGTGGTAAATGCCAAATATCAGGGGAAGTACTTGATAAAAATTAAACTTAAATCTCTTCCCGTACCCTGGAGCTTTAATTCAAGCCTAGTTTAATACCTGGTACTAGTATTTCAAATGAGTACTAATACTCACTAGTATATATGAACATATTGTAAACTGCTACTTATCAAGGCAAATAAAAATCCGCAAATCCCGTGATTGGCAATATGTTACCCCGCTACAGGAGTAATGAAAAAACTTTATCAAATCCTCAAAATTGCAATTTGTTAAGTTTTGTCATTTGTCATTGGTCATTTGTCATTGGTCATTTGTCATTGGTCATTTGTCATTGGTCATTTGTCATTGGTCATTTGTCATTGGTCATTTGCTATTGTCTACCTTATCCCTATAACCCATTACCTATTCCCCATTCCCCATTCCCCATTACCCCTTATCCCCAGAGGGGGCCCCGAGTTCCCCATTCCCCATTCCCCATTCCCCATTCCCCTTTTCCACCATGAACCTAGATTCACAGACACCGCAAGATGCAGAAGAACCGATGTTTTCACATATTCCCGTATTAAGCCGGGAAATTATTGAGGGTTTGGCGGTGCGTCCTGGTGGTCATTATTTAGATGCAACACTAGGCGGTGGTGGCCATAGCCGCTTAATTCTAGAAGCTGCTGAGAACGTACAACTAATAGCAATTGATCAAGATGCGGATGCTTTAGCCGCAGCACAGAAGTATTTAAATGAATATCAAGACCGTGTTAACTTTATTCGCAGCAACTTTGCGGCTTATGATTTTACACAAAGTACCTTTGATGGTATAATAGCCGACTTAGGCGTTAGCTCTTACCATTTAGATACACCAGAGCGCGGTTTTAGCTTTCGTCACGCTGCTAGCTTAGATATGCGAATGGATCAAAGACAGTCATTAACTGCAGCAGATGTAATTAATGATTGGGATGAAGCAGAATTAGCAGATATCTTTTTTAAATACGGTGAGGAAAGATTATCGCGGCGCATTGCCAGACGCATTATCGAAAGGCGACCGTTGCATAATACTGTGGAATTAGCCGATGCGATCGCATCTTGTGTGCCGGCTAAATATCGTTATGGCAGAATTCACCCAGCTACTCGTGTTTTTCAAGCGCTGCGAATTGTTGTCAACGACGAGCTGAAATCCCTAGAAACCTTCTTAGATAAAGCACCAAACGCCCTTGTTCCTGGTGGACGGATTGCAATCATCAGCTTTCATAGCCTAGAAGACCGTTTGGTGAAGCATAGCCTACGCAATTCACCATTATTGCGAGTTTTGACCAAAAAGCCCATCACCGCCCAAGAAGACGAACTCAATCAAAATCCGCGATCGCGATCAGCTAAATTGAGAATAGCGGAGCGGAGGGAGTGAGTGGGATTGGGGACTGGGGATTGGGGAACTCGGGGCCCCCACGACCGGAGGGAGTGGGGATAAGGGGTAATGGGGATTGGGGACTGGGGATGAGGGAGCAGAGGAAGCATGGGAAAAATTTCCATTTCCATGCCCTATGCCCTATGCCCCATGCCCCATGCCCTACTTTTTAAAATATCTCGGTAATTCGATGCGAAATGTGGAACCTTCACCGAGGGTGCTGGTGACGCTGATGGTACCTTGCATCATTTGCACTAATGATTTAGTGATGGCTAACCCTAAACCCATACCTTCATAAAGACGGGTATTACTTTGATCGACTTGTCGGAAACGCTCAAAAATATACTCAATGTCAGCAGGAGCGATTCCAATACCTGTATCTTCAACTGCGATCGCAATTTTATCAGCAGTGATTTCCCAGACTTTTAGTTTAATGCTACCTGCAGCAGTGAATTTAATAGCGTTTAACAACAGCTTGACTAAAACTTGTCTGAGGCGATCGCTGTCGTTGACGATTAAGGGAGAATTGAGATTAATCTCTACTTGCAGATTTAGTGACTTTTCCTCAGCTAGATAACTGTGTTCAGCTAGGGTAGTTAACACCAAAGTCTCTAAATTAAATTCTTCTGTATGAAACGATAGATTACCTGCTTCCGCATGAGCAAAGTAAAGCATATCATCAATAATGGACAATAAATGATTCCCATTATTGAAAATGCGTTGGATCATCTCCGTTTGTAACTCAGATAAGGTAGAGTTACGCTGACGTAACAACACCTGTGATAATCCCAAAATCACGTTCAGGGGTGTGCGGAGTTCATGGGAAGTGATAGCTAAAAATTGGGACTTTAACTCGCCTGTTTCTACAAGTTGTTGGTTTTTTAGCTGAATTTGCTGGTGAATTTTTTCCAGTTCGAGATTTTGCGCTAAGAGAATCTCGTTTTGTCTGGCTAAACGTTCTTCTCTTTCTTCTAAAACTTGGAGCATGATCGTATTATTGATTGCGATCGCTGCTACCTCAGCTATTACATCTAAAAGGTGTTGTGCAGCAGTATTAAATGCATAGGGATTTTTCCAGTTACCAATTGCCAGAACTCCCAATTTGCCAGCTTGTACCGACTTAATTGGTACAGCATACATTGATGCAGGTGTGACAGATGGTAAGACTGGGACGCAAGGAAAAAATGGACATGAGGAAAAGCCGTCAATTACACAGTCTTTATGTACCTGGCTTGCTTGATATATCTGGGATATACCTGTAGCAAATACTTGAGCTAGTAACCCTGACTTAGTATTGAAAGGTTGATCGTAGGAGATTGATTCTTGTTGCTCACCCCACAACTTATCACCAATATCTAAAGAGTTATTGAGTTTGAGAATATGTAGATTTTCTGCACTAATGCCTGTTGTGGTGATTAATTCTAATTGTTGCGATTGGGCATTATATAGGGCTATCAAACAAAATTGAGCAATATCAACGATATTACATGCTTCCCTAGCTATCACCTCTAAGAGGTCGGGTAAATGTGTGATTTGCTGGTTGGTGATATTAGTTAGCATCTGAAGTATCCCCAGTTGTTGAGGTAATTGGGGAGAGATGGGTTTATTCCCTATATCGGTGTGCTGTCCAGTTAAAATCATAATTGCCTAATGGCTATTTATTTCCATATATGTTGCATCTGGCTCTCTCTCAGCGATTTTTATTGAAAAATCTGCTTCCAAAATGACATTTTTTCCACCTAGGCTTTAATTAATTTTGGGTTGAGGATAATTTCAACAATATTCACTTCGCAGACGCATAAAGGCTCATCCTAAATATAGCTTTTCCCAACTTAAGGAGGTAGCTTTTTAAAGCTAGTAACTTTGTGAAACAAGATTTTATTAACCTCAGTATGCTTAAGAAAAACTACCAATTTTTTCTTGGAATTATCTGGGTATTGATGATCGCATTTTGCGCCAGCTTGCTTGCATTCGCAATCAGTTACTATCTCTTTATTGCATAAGCGTTCTCCAAGATGTTCTCTAATCGGCTCATTAATTTTTCGTAGATGCCGATTATTTTATCAATTTCTTGCGATTATTACCTTATCTTTTTATCAGTGGTTATACTGATTTTTTAATTTAATTTTCTTTATCTATTATTCCAAAAATATAGATTTTTATGTAAATCAACTAAAATTTATCTGATAATTTTTGCTGTTCAATATAGACAAAGCTTTAATTTTGAAATATATTGGAATAATTTTTATATAAAAACTGTATTTATTAATCAATAACTATTGTTATCTATTTCAAAACTATATAGTTATAGCAGCTATATATGATTTGTGAAAATAGAGATGCTTAGATACTCTAATTATTGAAAATTGTGGGTATCTTGTGATTCACAGATTATTAATTATTGCTGTTATTGATCAGCATTGACATGAAAAATTTGCTAATTAATTCGCTGTTCACAGATAGGAATCACATTTTATTTTTGCGGAGCGAGTCTGTTCTCTCTTACCTGTTAAGACTTTCTTGCCTATCGCACAGGCGCTGCGCGAAACGCACCATGTAAATAATTTCTCTCAATCAAATCAGAGCAGAAAGAATAACTAATGGCAGAGGATATAGGAACGTGGCTCTTTTGACATAGGCAGTAGCATCCATTAAACTACCCCTTGCAAATCAAAACAGAATTTCTGCTAATGCATTCCACTGAACAAACTGCTGTGCCCACTCGCGTTATTGGTCTAATCAGTGGCACGTCTGTAGATGGTATAGACGCTGCCTTGGTAGAGATTACTGGTAAGGATTTAGATCTCAAAGTCGAGTTATTAGCCGGAGAAACATATCCTTACCCCCCCAATCTCAGAGAAAAAATTTTAGCAGTTTGTGCTGGGGAAGCTATCTCAATGGCAGAATTGGCAGAAATAGATGATGCGATCGCCTTTGCTTTTGCTCAAGCTGCCCAAAATATTCAAATTGGTCATCAAAGCGCTACTTTAATCGGCTCTCATGGTCAAACAGTTTACCATCGGCCACCCGTGGATTGGGGACTGGGGACTGGGAAGACAAGGGGACAAGGAGACGAGACAGAAATCACAAATTACCAATTACCCATTACCCAATCCAAATCTCTAGGTTATACCTTACAAATTGGTCGTGGTGCTTTAATTGCTCATCTTACGGGAATTACTACTGTGAGTAATTTCCGTGTTGCGGATATTGCGATTGGTGGACATGGTGCGCCTCTGGTTCCTAGAGTTGACGCTTATTTACTCAGCCATCCCCAGGAGGCGCGTTGTGTTCAAAATATTGGTGGTATTGGTAATGTTGCTTATCTACCCCCTCGCCGTGATGATTGGCTGGAGAAAATTCGCGGCTGGGATACTGGCCCAGGAAATAGCCTGTTAGATTTGGCTGTACAGCATCTAACTAACGGTGCTAAAACATACGATGAAAACGGACAGTGGGCAGCAAGCGGTAATCCTTGTCAGCCCTTAATAGAACAATGGTTGACCCAAAATTACTTTCATCTCCCACCCCCAAAATCTACAGGTAGAGAGTTATTTGGTGTAGCTTATTTGCAACAGTGTTTACAAGATGCTGAAGCCTATCAACTTAGCCCAGCAGATTTACTAGCCACCCTTACAGAACTGACAGCCGCAACTATCGCTGAAAGTTACCGGAATTTTTTACCGCAATTACCCGATCGCATCCTATTATGTGGTGGTGGTAGTCACAATCTTTATTTAAAGCAGCGTTTACAGTCATTATTGCCATCTGTACCAGTCATGACTACCGATGAAGTTGGTTTAAATGCAGATTTTAAAGAAGCGATCGCCTTCGCAGTTTTAGCCTATTGGCGACAATTAGGTATTCCTGGTAACCTACCTAGCGCTACTGGCGCACCTCACGAAGTCCTTCTAGGAGAAATTTCCCCTACTTAATAATGTTTCAGTTTAAAGTTTATAAATTTAAGCAAGCTGGTAATTAAATAACTTATAGGTTAAAGGCAAAAGGTTAAAAGGAGAAAGGGAAACAAAAAAAACCTTTTCCCCGTTACCCAATTTTCCAAAGTTATACTTTAACTTATTTACCACCTGACATTTTGGCGTTTCAAATATATCTTTAAGTCTCGGTGGTATTCGAGCAAGACAAGGAACATCCAAAGTGGCTCATACTTTTTTAATGCAACCCGGGCGCTGGACATTACAAGGTAGTTGGCTAGAACGTAATAGTATGCCCATTAATGTCAAGGGTATGATCTTGGTGGCTTGGAATCGGGATAACTGGTTTACTATGGCGACAAAGCTGATATTTCCAGGTAGCGATCGCACAGAAATTGCGTTGCAATACAAAGGACGCTTAGATGATGGAGAACGCCAATATACTTTTTTGCTCCAACATAATCTTTTAGGACAGGTTGAAGGCGAAGGTTTGATTGGAGTATCAACAATTGTGCAACGTTACTGGGCATTAAACGATCGCCAACGTCGTAGTGGTTTTGAAACTTTACATCAATTATCAGAAGATAACTACTACTTAAGTAGCGCTGTTTTAACTGGACATTTTTTAAATAGCACTATAGAAGCCAACCTTGAACGTCAATCAAAATAATATTTGGTGTTTGGTAATTGGTAATTGGTAATTGGTAATAGTTATTTCCCCTTGTCCCCTTGTCCCCCCATCTCTCCCTCATCTCCCTCATCTCCCCAATCCCCAATCCCCAATCCCCATTACCCCTTATCCCCAGAGGGGGCCCCGAGTTCCCCAATCCCCAGTCCCCAATCCCTACCCCCTAACCAAAATCCGATTGAGATACTGCAAAATTCCTACCGTAATGAAAAGACTTAAAGCAAAACAGAGCCAGTAATTATTGACGATAATTCTTGATTGATCGAGCGCCCACCCACCTAGCAGAGAACCCATAAAATTGCCCATAGCCCAGCAAAGGGCGTTGATAGAGAAATACACCCCTCGTTGCGATTCAGGGGCTAAATCGGTCACTAGAGAGGCAGCAAAAGGGGTATAAGAAGTCATAGCTAGGGCAAATACTGCTAGGGCTAAAGTTACCCAAAGCAGATGATGAGATGTGGTGATAGTAGTTACCCAAATGAGGCTAAAGCCTATTGCCCAGAGAATAGCCGAAATTGTCAGTGCCAGGGTATGAGAGTAGTTCTTTAAGGCAGCTGCAATAGGAAATTGGCAGACAATAGCCAAGGCTAGATACCCAGAAAATAGCGTGCTGATGGTGGTTGCTGCAAATCCTGGAGTATCGCCACCGACGTTGACAAAATTTTTAAAGTAAATCGGTAGGGTGCTATTTATTTGAGACAGGTAGGTAGTGAAAATAATGTTGACAGCCACGTAGATCAGGAGACGGCGATCGCGTAATGCTGTCATCCAAGAGGTGAAATGTTGCTTTTTGGGATACTCATCCACCTGGGGTTGATAAGTTTCATTAATTGCCCCATAGACAATCATCAAAAACACCATGAACGAAATAGCATCAATGACAAATAGCCCCCGATAAAAGCCAGTCGTCGCCACCCACAATCCTGCTAGCGCACTACCAATCGCTAACCCCAGATGATCTGCTACTTTGGTGAGGGCAAAAGTTTCGCGGCGATTGCCAACTTCACTGGCATCAGCCACAATCGCTTCACTCGCAGGCCAATAGAAACCCATCCCTAAACCACAAATCAGCCGCCCAATTACCAAGGTGGCAAAGTTGTTGGTTGCAGCTAACACCAGAGAACCAATTACCGAAATTGCTGCTGCTAGCAGTAAGGTGCGACGACGGCCCCAATTAGGAGAATCTGCTAGAGAACCACCAACAATTTTTCCCACAATACCCAAAATTGAAGCGCTAGCCAAAGCAATACCAACAGAGGTTGCGGATAAGCCAACTTGATTGACGAAAAATATGGGGGCGTAAAACATGGTAAAGCCAGTCCCTACTTCCGATAGGAACCTCGCGATCGCAAAAATCCCTACTTGGGAATTAATTTGGGGTAACCACGAGAATAACTCCGATTCAAGCGCTGGCTGTCTGGATGGGAATTTCATTGAAAAATTATGTTTTTGTAATTCTTATTATTGGCGGGGATTTTCCTCACAGATTCCACAGGATTTCCACAGGCATTTTACATGTTTTCCACAGATGCTCTACGAGTTCATAGGCGGTTGCCACCTTATTGGGGATTGTTTGCTTTTTGGTTTCGGTAGTCTCAGTGACTGAGTTTTTGTTAACATTAGTAACAAAAAACAGGTTCAAACCCTGATTTTATCGTCGTAATTTACTTTTTATACCACCGTTTTTAACATTTCGCAGCATTGACAAACCTACCCCCTCTTAGCGCACAATGATTCGGCTTGCTGTTGTAGTTCGTTCAACCGTTAACATCTATATGGGTAAAATTACCTCAGGTGTTGACGTAGATTGTCGAGTAAGCAAAGGGTTGTGTTTTCGCCCTCAGCTGTCACTGCAAGCAACTAGTCCCTCTTGATTGACCTCAGAGGAGGAAATCTCATGAACGCAACAGTTAACATTTTTACAGAAATCCCAGAAGCACTTCACGAATCCCTAAAAACCTACTTAGAAACACATCCTGATTGGGATCAAAACCGAGTATTAACGGCGGCTTTGTCACTGTTTTTACTGCAAAATGGAGATAGTGATCGCCGTGCTGCTCGTGTTTATTTAGAAACCTTGTTTCATCACAGCTAACTATAAAAATAAATAGCCACAACGCTCTATGCTATCAAGCATACTCCGTTGTGGTGGTCATCACGGTGCTATTCTGGTTCATATTCAACTGTAAGCAAACTTAGTAATTTATCCTAGAGAAATAAGTGCGCTCTTGGGCTGCAAAGCATTCAATATTTGGCACTAATGATTAAATTTATCAGGTGCGATCGCAAAATTTGAGGATGGATGTTCTATTTTGTGACATCCATCCTCTATAATTTAGGACTTACGCCAGCAAAATTTGTCATTGCGGCCGGAACGTAGTTTAGGGAAGCAATCCCATAATTTTAGGCGATTACGTCGCTACGCTCGTAATGACGTAATTCCGTAACTTTCGCGTAAGTCCTATAATTTTTTATTTGATTTAATTTCTCACAATACACAATAATATTAAAAATCTCTTCTGAAAGGTAAATATTTTCTAACTAATATGCACCATCTTACATAACCAGCATTTTTATCTGAATGGTTTAACGATTCTCAAATAAATTACTGGTATGTATTGGTGCATCGTCCACATTCGTAGAATGACTTTGAGGACTATATAAACTTTGTTGTTAGTCACATTAAAGAAGTTCACCAATTCTGACAACTGAAGTCGTCATCATTAACTGCTGACACAGGATGGATAGACAAACTTCTCCAACCTCCTCAGTACTCAGCAATATTTTCAAGTTAGCTATCATAAGTCAGGATTTGGTACAAGCAAGGATGAAAATATCAATCCTTCCTTCTGCCTACTGCCTGATTTTCAATACAACATTCAGGCTAGGTTTTGGCACAAACCTTGCCCTGAAAATTTGTCTTTCCCATGCCCCATGCCCAATTCCCCATGCCCAGAACCGTTGCGAGTACGTCATTGCCAATGGAGCTGGGCTAAATTTAGACACACCAGCTTTGCAAAGAACAGAATCGCTAGTATTGTAGCGACTGTAGACTTCGTTGCATGTTTTAGATTGATTTGTGCTTACTGAAGTTACTTTCGTGACTTAAGTCAAAAGTCAAGAGTTAAAAACTCTGGACTATAGACTAAACATTTAGGAACTAACTTCTAATTGTGGGGAGTGAGTAGGACATTCAAATTTATATCCCACGCCACGTACTGTCTGAATTAACGCCGGCTGGCTGGCATCAATTTCAATTTTTTTGCGAATTTGACCAATATGTACATCTACAACCCGCTGGTCGCCTACATATTCATAGTCCCAGACCTCTTGAATGAGTTCTGCGCGCCGCCAAACTCTACCAGGATGGCTAGCTAAGAAATGTAACAAGTCAAATTCCAAAGCGGTTAAGGGTACTGGTTGGTTGTTCAGCGCTACTTCCCGCCGGACTGGATCGATCATCAACTTCTCAAAAACGAGGCGTTTTTGTTCAGCTGTGGTGACTACACGTTGCCGTCGCAAAATAGCTGCTACTCTGACTTCTAATTCTCCCAAACCGAAGGGTTTGGTGAGATAGTCATCAGCACCTTTAGCAAAGCCGCGAATTTTGTCAGCTTCGTCTGCGCGGCTCGTGAGCATCAATACAAAAACACCATTGCGACTTTGCATCTCTTGGCAGAGGTTAAACCCAATTACATCTGGTAAATTTACATCTAAAATCACCAAATCGGGGTTAAATTGCTCAAATAGCGCTAAGGCTGTCTTACCATCCTCAGCAGCTTCTACTTGATAACTCTGCTTAATTAAAAAGCGTTGGATTAAATTCCGAACCGCTGGGTCGTCATCAACTACAAGAATCTTGGCAGGAGCCATGACCATCACTTTGCACAAAAATTCATAGGATTAACAGGAGAATTGCGTATAAACGCTGTTTCCACTTAGGGAATTCGTTAAAAATCTACAAGGCTAAGAGATGCATTTCCTGACTATCTAAAATAATAGTGTAATCATGTTTTGGATAATTCAACCAGTTAACAGACAAGCATATCAGTGCAAATACTGTAATTTTGGCTAACTTTGTATCCATAAACTAGAAATTTCCCTCTCAGCCACAGCAGTTTAGTAACCTAGAAGACTTTCCGATCCCAAGTAAGTGGTAATTGAAATTGTTTCAATATTAAATCGATATGCGGATCGATACCACCTACAATGCTTAAACTGAGTGATTAAAACTCCAGATTGCAGGAGTCAGTGACTAAAAAGGAAATGGAAAGTTTAATTTTTTCATAAATATTGTATTTTAAGTATTCTGAGTTCAAATTCTAGAGTAGAGCGAGAACTATTCAACGACATGGGGGGATACACGGAGTTATGGCAATATGTTAAAGTGACTTATAGTTAAAATTCCCAAGTCGATCAAACTAACCCATGCTAGTATCCAAGTATGGCAACAATTTTGATGGGCATGAGGATTACAATCAAAATAAAAGCTAAATTTGTATTTCTGTCAACAAAAGACTGCCGCTGACCGAGGCTGAAATATAAACTCCCATGAGCGATCAAAATCCCTACGAAAAACTTGGGGTATCAGAAGATGCTAGCTTCGACGAAATTCAAGATGCTCGCAATCGCCTATTGGAGCAACACAGTGGCGATGCCAAGCATCTAGAAGTTATTGAAGTTGCCTACGACGCGATTTTAATGGAACGCTTGCGGATGCGCCAGGAAGGTAAAATTAAAGTTCCTGAGCGCATTCGGTTTCCTGAAGTTCGAGTGCAATCGCTTCCCAAAGAAAGCCCAACTAAGAATGAGCAGTCGCCAGCGTGGCTGCAACGTATGCTTGATCAGCCAACAAAAGCTGATGTGCTGTTACCTGGAGCTTGGTATGCGGGTTTGAGTGCCGCTAGCTTATTCTACCCAGCAGCAGGCGATCAGGTTTTGCAGCTAGTTTTAGTAGTTGGAGTGGGAATTAGTATTTACTTTCTCAATCGTAAAGAAGGTAAATTTGGTCGAGCAGTTTTATTCACGCTAGTTGGGCTAATTATTGGTTTAATCCTTGGAGGGTTAGTCGCTAACTGGCTTTTACCGCAAGTACCATTCATTAGTCTCACATCAAATCAGTTTTCTACGGTATTAACGTTTATTTTGTTATGGTTGGTTAGCAGCTTTTTACGTTAATTTCGGGACTATGTTGACTCGATTTTGTTTATGGCAAAGCTGCCCAAATAAATTTTCTGAATATTTCAGATTTTGGCTGACTAATGGGTAATAGACTATACAGTTTCAGGTCTATTACCCATTACTATTGCCAAGTCCTGCAATATTGTGCCATTACAAGCTACTAACCGATAGAAAGCGATCGCTGATTTTTAAGTCCAGTTTCTAAAATGAAATCAACTGCTGCACTTAAATTCGGCACAATAAACTCAGGGTGGTAAGGTTCTAATTGAGTGCGATCACGGATACCAGACTCCACAGCGATCGCCTTAATATTATGTTTTTTCGCCGCCGCAATATCAGCTTCCGTGTCTCCCACCATCCAGCTATCAGCCACAGCAGGGAGTTCCTCAATTGCCCTTGTCATCAGTAAAGGCTTATCTTCAATATCACGGGTTTTCACATAGTCGTTAGCTAGGCAATAACAGCGATTCTCTGGGAAAAATCTACCTAGCTGGAATTTTTGGAAAGCATAGTCTAATTCCCAAACTCGGCGCATTGTCATCACCGCCAAATCGATTCCCGCAGCTTGAATCTTGACGAGCGCTTCTACTGCACCAGGGACTAGAGTATCGTATTGAAAATAATTCTCAGTATGTACTGTTTGCCGCCGCAATTGTGCAAATTCTAATGCCTGTGTTTCATCTAGTCCCGAGTTGATCGCAATTTGTTTTTCTGGAACTCGCGATCGCTTCAGTTGCCAAAATTCTGCCTTGGAAAGTTCTCGTACAGATTGATCGGAACGTCGGGTTTTTTCTAAACAAAATTGATAAACACGGTAATATCTTTCAGAGACATCAACAATAGGGCCGTCGAAGTCAGTAATTAGTCTTAGCATCGGCGGAAAAGCAAATATTAATTTTTATTAAATTATCTCATATATTGTTACCTTTTGGGAGTTTGGGCTTAGGTGTTATCCCAATTACCAATTACCCATTACCAATTACCCATTACCCATTACCCATTCCCCACATCCGACTTCATTACTTCATACTCCCGACCACTGGGCTTTAAACTAAATTGGGGAGATGATTGCAAGAATTTGGTGAAATTAGCACCTAACTTGAGCTTTTTGACAATCGCATTCGGAGATTGTCCAGATATTTTCTGTAACTCTGTTCCTAGTTTGGATACAGTTAAGTTTACTTGAGGAGACTTAGCTTGCATATTGCTAAGAATTTCTCCTAGTAACTTTTCCAAGTCTTCCTTTGAGCCAATTTCCTTAACTTCTAATGTATTCGTCTGTGTGGCTAAATCCTCTTTGTCTGAAGATGGATTGGATTTGTCTTCTAAGTTTTGCGGGTTACTGTTAGAATCTAGTTCGCAACGCTCTTGAAATAGATTAGTGATCGCATTCAAATTGCTCAGTCTTGAATTAATAGATTCCTGTTCAGCTTTAATCAAATCCTGGATTTTATCTACAACCCCTTCTAAGGAGGGAATTTCGATTGCTTGTGATAGAGAATAAAAGATAAATTTTCCGGTAGTTTTATTCTCGATATGTAAAGTTTGAGATTTTCTCCGCACCCAATATACTGTTAAGCCTTGGTTTTGTAGTTCATTGCATAGGTGGGTTAAAATACCATCTCCTGAACAAACAAATATTGCTTTAACTGTGGGATAACAATTTAATAGACTAGCACCAACAGCAATCATTTTCGCATCAGCGCTGTCTTTACCTCCAGGGACATGAAAAAGTTGATAGCCACGTTCATATAATTCTGTATCTTGCTTTCCATTACTGGGAGTTTTCCAGTTAGCAAATGCAATTTTTACTTGTAGCGGATAATTGCAGATACTAGCTAAAAACTCTTCAGCCGCAATATCTATTTTTAAGTTTTCTGCATCTAATAGCAATAGAGAAATTCCTGTATCTTGCAGTGTTTGACTCTCAACTTGAGGTTTGATTTTTTGAATAAATTGGTCTAATGCAGGAGATTCTAAAAATTCTGGTGATAATAGAGTTTGCAACAGTTCTTGCGCTAAAGTTAAACCTCGAGCTTCAGAATTTTTCTCTTGTTCTATCTCTGTTGGCAAATTTTCTATTAAAGAAAGTTCTTTGACATCAACTAAAGGTATTTGAGAATGTCCATTGCTATCCCCAATCCACTCATTTTCTACAGAATGCAGTAATACAGGCTCAATGAATTGTTTACGGCAATTTTTGCACAAATAATACTGCTTACCATTCCTATGGCCGTTTTTACGATATGAAGTAGAGGCGCATCGGGGACATTTCATCTTGTTATTTAGCTTGTCTTGTGCTGATATTTACCTCTAATTTTGCAATCTGAAAAGTCAAGTTTACAAAGTTTAATAAATTTACTAGTCCCTGCTTGAGAATGTTTTCTAGCTCAGATTAGTCATGAACTTTGCATGATCAATGTAGGAAATGCTTTAGTTTATCCGTGGTAAAACATATTCGCGGGTGCGGTAATCGGAAGGATTAGTAAAGATTTTCGTAGTGGAGCCAAATTCAACTACGCTGCAAACCCGATTTTCGTTGGTTTGAAAGAAAGCAGTAAAATCTGATACACGAGTGACTTGCCGCATATTATGGCTGACAATCACAATCGTTAACTCAGAGCGTAAACTTTGGATTAATTCTTCAATTTTGCCGCTAGCGATGGGGTCTAGTCCAAAACAAGGCTCATCCATTAAAATAACTCTGGGCTTAACGGCTAAAGCACGAGCAATACAGAGCCGTTGTTGTTGACCTCCAGAAAGTTCCAAAGCAGATTTATGCAGCTTATTTTTCACTTCATCCCAGAGGTCAGCAGCTTTAATGGCAGATTCGATAATAGCGTCTAATTCTGATTTCGGATACCAGCCGACGAGTTTGACCCCATAGGCGACATTATCATAAACGCTCATGGGAAAGAGATTTGGTTTAGGTAAAACCATACTAATTTGGCGACGCACCCGATTTAAATTCACGCGCCGCTCATAGATATTTTGACCAAAAAATTCTACTCTCCCTTCAACTTTTATTTCTCCTTCTAATTCACTCATGCGATTGAGCGATTTGAGAAAAGTAGATTTACCACAACCGCTAGGGCCAATAATGGCAGTAACTTTGTCTTGGTAAAAATCTAATGATATATCTTCAAGGATCTTCTTATTTTCGTAATAAAAGCTAAAATTGCTGACTTTTATAGCCGTAACTAATTTACTCATGGTCGCAAAATATTTGATATCAAGACCGAGTTATCAGAACGCTGAAACTCCTATTCCGTAGTACGTTATTTCTCTAACCTGATTTATGAAGTATTTGTGAATTTTTACTATACCTAAAGGTTGGAGAAAAGTGATTATACAAGTAAAAATCTCCAAAAAACACCAATTAATATGCTTAATTAATGACATTTGATGACATTTGAGCTTTGCATCAAGCATGAAGAGCTTGACAAAAAGACATTACTTGCATGTGTTACAAATTAGCCTTCATATAACCAGGAGTTAACTTTTATATTACCTGAGCCAGTCAAATTTCAGGTAGTGAACAGTTAACTGATATGTTCACTAACTCTGAACTTCAGAAGAACAGTCTGTTTTTACACTGATTGGGCGACAATTGTACGCCCGACAAATTAGGAGTATCCTGGTGAACAAGATGAACTTTAAGCTTAACAGCTTGACGGTATTAGGTGTAACTTCATTTGTAGCTGCTACTTTTGGGTTAACAATGTCTGCGGTTCAGTCCCAAAGTGTCAGCACAATCACAGTAGATGGTTCTAGTACTGTATTTCCCATTACGGAAGCAGCAGCGGAGGATTTTCAAAAGGCTCAAGGCGGTAGAGTAAGAGTTACCGTAGGTGTTTCCGGTACTGGCGGCGGCTTTAAAAAGTTCTGTCGCGGTGAAACAGATATTTCTAATGCTTCCCGTCCGATTCTGCAAAAAGAAATCAGCGATTGTAAAGCTAATGGTGTTCGTTATGTAGAATTACCAATAGCTTATGATGCTTTAACAGTTGTAGTTAATCCACAAAATAACTGGGCAAAAAGCCTTACAGTAGCTGAACTCAAGAAAATTTGGGAACCAGGGGCGCAAGGTAAGGTTAGTAACTGGAGTCAAGTCCGTTCTGGGTTCCCCAATGCACCATTGAAGTTATTTGGCCCTGGGACTAATTCTGGAACCTTTGACTACTTTACCGAAGCTGTAGTTGGTAAAGCTAAATCTAGCCGGGGTGATTTTACCGCTAGTGAAGATGATAACGTTTTGGTACAGGGTATTTCCCGTGATAAAAATGCCTTGGGCTACTTTGGTTATGCTTATTATGCAGAAAATAGCAAAAAGCTGAAAGCTGTAGCAGTTAATGGGGTATCACCTTCAGAAGCTACTGTCAAAAATGGCAGTTATACTCCTCTATCTAGACCACTGTTTATTTATGTCAGTTCAAAATCAATTGATAAACCAGAAGTAAAGCAATTTGTGAAATTTTACTTGCAAAATGCTGCTAAATTCTCCAAAGAAGTCAGATATGTAGCGCTGCCAAGTTCAGCTTACACTACAGCTCAAAGCCACTTCAACAAAAAGAGATTTGGCAGTGTATTTGGTGGTCAAGAAGCAGTTGGTTTAAAGATTGACGAATTAATGCGCCGCGACGCTAAAGAATAAACTCATTTCTAAAGTTTGAATTGGGTTTAATTGAGTTTGCGAAACATCAATATATTCTAGAGGGCACGGCGTGTCGTGCCCCTACAATCTGTCGCCTTCTTTTTTCAAATTGGTATTAGATTCTAAGTTTTGGATTGTATTTGTCAATCTAAAATCTCAAATCAAAACTTATTTGATGATTTATCCAAGGGAGGTTTTTACCTCTCTTTATCTTAATTGAAGTAAATTTTTTCAAGAGCGATCGCTATTCAGTTAATATGATTGGTGCTAAACCAACTCGACTTTCTCCCAAACTATTGCGTAATCTGCGTGAACGGGCCATTGAGTTTGTCTTGTTTCTCGCAGCATTGTCTTCTGTGGCGACTACCATAGCGATTGTCGCCATTTTGGTCTATGAATCCATACTATTTTTTCAGAAAGTATCTATTTGGGAATTTCTCACAGATACCCAATGGACACCTTTATTTGACGACAAACACTATGGTATTTGGCCTTTGGTGTCAGGAACTTTAGTAACTACTGTAGTTGCTTTATTAGTAGCAATTCCACTCGGGACAATTATTGCTATTTACCTCAGTGAATTTGCACCACCGATAGTCCGAGAGGTAATCAAACCGATTTTAGAATTATTGGCAGGGATTCCTACAGTAGTTTACGGATATTTTGCCTTACTGTTTGTTACGCCTTTATTGCAGGTAATATTGCCAGAATTACCTGGTTTTAATATGTTGAGTGCGGGTTTAGTCATTGGAATTATGATTATTCCCTATGTAAGTTCCCTGAGTGAAGATGCAATGCGCGCCGTACCTGCACATCTGCGCGAAGGTTCTTATGCAACTGGTGCGACTCGCTTGCAAACAGCCTTACGAGTTGTAGTCCCAGCATCGATTTCTGGGATATCAGCCGCTTACATTTTGGGAATTTCCCGTGCAGTTGGTGAAACGATGATAGTCGCGATCGCAGCTGGCGGTCAACCTAACCTTACTTGGAACCCGATGGAACCAGCCGCAACTATGACAGCTTACATTGTTGCAGTCAGTCTTGGCGATTTACCACATGGCACTTTGGAATACGAAACTATCTTTGCTGTAGGGCTAACTCTAGTATTAATGACTTTGGTATTTAATATCATTGGTCATTTTCTAACTAAGCGCTATCGAGAGATTTATTAGTTTGGTATTGGTCATTTGTCAGTTAATTACGAATTAGAAATTACGAATTCCATGACCACCACTCGTAGTATGCGGCAAATCCGCGCTATTATTAACCGCAACAAGCTTTCTGAATATATTTTTAGTATTGTTGGTTTGTTGTCAATGTTGATTGGAATTGTGACTTTACTAGCACTAATATTTGACTTAGTTAGTGATGGTGCGCCACGTCTTTCTTGGGATTTTTTTACATCCTTTCCTAGCCGTAGAGCAGCAAATGCAGGTATTCTTTCGGCTTGGGTAGGTTCTCTTTTAGTCATGCTAGTAACGGCATCGGTTGCAATTCCGATTGGTATAGCATCAGGAATTTACTTAGAAGAATATGCCCAGAAAAATTGGCTAGCTGATTTGATTGAGATTAATGTCACTAATTTGGCTGGTGTTCCATCCATTATTTATGGACTGTTAGCCTTGGGTTTATTTGTCTATGGCTTCAATTTAGGCCCTAGCGTGGTAACAGCAGGATTGACATTAGCCCTATTAGTTTTACCTGTGGTAATTGTCACCACTCGGGAAGCTTTGCGCGCTATTCCTAATAGTATTCGCGAAGCTGCTTACGCTACTGGTGCGTCTAAATGGCAAATGATTTGGGATCATGTTTTACCTTATGCAACTGGTAGCATTCTCACAGGAATTATTGTGGCTTTAGCACGCGCTATTGGCGAAACTGCACCTTTAATTACCATAGGCGCGCTGACATTTATTGCCTTTCTTCCAGATTCTCCAATTAAAGGAGAATTTCCTTTTATATCCTTTTCCTGGCTATTAGCACCTTTCACAGTTATACCCATTCAAATGTTTGATTGGGTGTCTCGTCCTCAAGAAGCATTTCAAGTGAACGCCGCCGCCGCAGGTATTGTACTAATTGCCATGACTTTGGCTATGAATGCTATAGCTATTTATCTCCGTTATCGTTTACGTAAAACAATCAAATGGTAGAAAAAAAATCTTCAATTTTAGAAAGACCGATTAAAGCTGCGGTTAATTATCTCAATTTTTACTATGGTGGCAAAGTCCACGCTTTAAAAGATATTAATATGCCCATTGGTGATCAACAGGTAACAGCACTGATTGGGCCTTCTGGATGTGGCAAAACTACTCTCTTGCGTTGTTTCAACCGAATGCATGACCTTTATCCGGGGAATCGTTATCGCGGAGAAATTAGTTTAGAACCAGATGGAATTAATTTGTTGAGTAATAAGGTTGACCCCATTGAAGTCCGGATGCGGATTAGTATGGTGTTTCAAAGACCTAATCCTTTTCCTAAGTCTATTTACGAAAATGTAGCTTATGGTTTGAGAGTGCGAGGTGAAACAAAACGCGCAGTTATTGATGAGAAAGTAGAGAAAGCTTTGCGTGGTGCAGCATTGTGGGATGAAGTTAAAGATAGATTGCGTGATTTAGCTTCTAACCTTTCTGGTGGTCAACAACAACGGCTTTGTATTGCCCGTGCTTTAGCAACTGACCCAGAAATTGTACTATTTGATGAGCCGACATCTGCTTTAGATCCCATCGCTACTTCTAGTATTGAAGAGTTAATTACTCAACTCAAGGAAACAGTCACAATTTTGATTGTTACTCACAATATGCAGCAAGCAGCCCGTGTTTCTGACTATACGGCGTTTATGTATTTGGGTGAATTGGTGGAGTTTGACAAGACACAAACGATTTTTAATCATCCTGCGAATAAAAGAACGGCTGATTATGTAAGTGGGTTGTTTGGGTAATAGGGAATGGGGAACTCGGGGCCCCCTCTGGGGATAAGGGGCAATGGGGAAGGGGGAAGGGGTAATGGGGAATTGCTTGTGATTAAAAATTCCTGTCCTCAAAAATGAAGACAGGATGAGGGAATTCAATTATTAGGGAACTCTAAAAAATAAATTATTCCGTTCAAGTCATTGACTGTTGACCGTTAACTGTGAACCGTCAACAGTCAACAATAGCAATGGAATGTTTTTTACTTGGAAGTCCCTAATTGATTATTCGTCAATTTGCCAAGAATCTTTGGTGATTTCTTCATCAAGGATTTTCTTGGGACGCAGGATGATAATAATTTTTCCTAACAGGGGAATTTCTGGGTCATTCTCAAACCACTGGATGTCTAATTCACCGGAATTTTCTAATATAAAATAGCTGGAAGCATCCCATTGCCGTTGGGCACGATCTACTACTACTAAAACTTGTCCTGGTTGATTTTGGCTTTGGTTTGGCAGGCGATCGCTATTCGCTATAATCACTACTGGGTCTTCGGCACTCAATAGTACTTGCCAACCTGGTAATGGTACCCAAGCTTGTTCGCCAGTAAATTTAACCATACGAAATGGTTGAATTTCTGTCACTAATGGCACCGCTTTTAAGTCATTTGGTGTCAATGGCAACTCACCAGCTACAGGGATAATTCTCGGTAACTCTTCTTCAGACTCTAGGCGATAAAAGGGTAAAAGTGGAGCCGGACGTTTAGGAACGACAGTAAAATCTGTGAGTAATTGTTCAATTTGTTTCCTAGCCGATGCTGTGTGTGCAAACCGTAAGCCTTTAGCAATTAAACGCGATCGCTCTTGAAAATCGCTGTTTTGCCGTGCTAATTTCCAGGCAGTATAAGCTACAGCATCTCCGGGATGATTGGAAAATCCTTCTGGAAAGATGCGGAAGCGGCAAAACTCTTTATAGGCTTTGGCTACTTCCCTGGCTTCATCCATGTCGAGTTTGTGCTGGAAAGTCAATTCAGCAGCTGCGGCGCGTTCTTCATGGGTGAGTAAACGTAACTCATATAAAATATCACTACCACGTGAGGCGTAATGCGATCGCGTTGCCTCCGATGCACCGCCTTTTTCTAAAGAATTATAAACTTGAGAACCAACAACTACCTGATTTTGTTGAATTGGCTCAAATCCAGTAGCCTCAAAAATCTCTTGAGGATTGTAACCATTTTTTTGCAAATAAGCGATCGCTTGACCCCATTCCACCCAGTTACCTTGCTTTTGCCGTAACTTTATTAGCAACTCCTGGGCGGTATCTGAATCAGCGTTGTCAGGATTTTGAGGGTTGGGTGGTAGGTCAGTCATACGTTAATAATTAATACCGGCTCGGCAAATCTTATTCTATAGGAAAAAAGCCGGAAAACCCTGTACTCAAATGCAGGTGTAAAAGATGGGGATGAGGGAGATGAGGGAGATGAGGGGGATGAGGAGGATGAGGGGGATGAGGGGGATGAGGAAGATGAGGGAGAAATTTCCATTACTCATTACTCATTACTCATTACCCATTACTCATTACCCATTACCCATTACCCATTACCCATTACTCATTACTCATTACCCATTACCCATTACCCATTACCCATTACCCATTACTCATTACCCATTACCCATTACTCATTACTCATTACTCATTCCCCAATCCCCAATCCCCAATCCCTAGTTCCCTATTATTTAACGACATCCGCAATTCTTCGCAAGGCTGGGTAATGTATTATCAACTAGACTTGGTATGGAATATAACAAGATAGTAAATATTTTAAGGCATTTATGGATAATCTCAGTTTGGAAACTAATACAGATCGTCGTCAATTAAGAACTTTAGATAGGCCGAAAAAACTCAAAATCCTGGTGGTTGATGATGAACCAGATAATCTAGATCTGTTGTATCGCACCTTTCGCCGGGATTTTCAAGTTCTCAAGGCTGATAGCGGGATGAACGCCTTACAAATGCTGGCAGCAGAGGGAGAGGTGGCGGTAATTATCTCTGATCAACGAATGCCAGAAATGAAGGGAACTGAGTTTCTCAGTAAGACTGTACCTCAGTTTCCAGATACCGTGAGAATTATCCTTACAGGTTTTACTGATATTGAAGATTTGGTGGAAGCAATTAATGCTGGGCAAGTCTACAAATATATTACTAAGCCTTGGGACCCAGGGGAATTGAAGGCGGTAGTCCAACGGGCAGCCGAAACCTACGATTTACTGAAGCAACGTACAGAAGAATTACGCTGTGCTAATGCTCAAATGGCACTGTTAACTGTTTTAGTGGAAGTAACACAAGCAGCTAATAGTTTAGAAGAAATACTGAAACCAATTGCTACTGCATTTAGTCAAAGTTTTGGCTCAGATGCCTGCATTTTGCAACTGATTGAAGATCATAGTTTAATTGCAACTCAAGGGTCTTACTGTGAAGGCGGTACTGTAGAAAACTGGCTAACCCAAGACCCCTTAACCAGCGAGGCGATCGCTACTGGCAATATTCAAGTTTCACTAAATATACTTAAAGATCCAAAATTATCCAGTGTTGCTCATTACCAAAATTCTGGTGTACAAGCACACTTAATTATCCCCATTAACTACCGCAACAAAGTTATGGGGGTATTATCGCTACAGTGGAAACAACCACACACTTTGCGAGATGATGAGTTAAAGCTAATCAATTTATCAGCACAATTGGTGGCGATCGCTCTCACGAGCAGTTTTTATCACCAAACACAAATTTAGTCAAGTGTCAATAGTCTAGGGTCTAAACTTCAACTCGCGACTTTTGGCCCTTGACTACAGACGCGAGGAATCGCGTCTCTCCTACTCTTGACACTTTGACTAATGACTCAGGAAATTCGCGTTATTTTTGATCGTATTGCTCCTATTTATGACCAACTGAATAATTGGTTAAGTTTGGGACAACACCGAATTTGGAAGGAAATGACCATCAAATGGAGTAACCCGCAACCGGGAGATACTTGTTTAGATTTGTGTTGCGGGAGTGGGGATATCGCTTTTGGTTTAGCCAGGCGTGTAGGCGCTACAGGTCATGTATATGCAGTAGATTTTTCCCATAACCTGCTAGCAATGGCTCAAGAACGCTCGCAAAATCAGTATACCCAACCTCCAATTACCTGGGTTGAAGCGGATGTCCTAGATTTACCCTTTGAGGACAACAAATTTGATGCCGCCACAATGGGCTATGGTTTAAGAAATGTTAAAGATATTCCCCGCAGCCTTAAAGAGTTGTACCGCGTTCTCAAACCTGGTGCAAAAGCTGCCATATTAGATTTTCATCGCCCAGATAATCCGCAGCTGCGATCGTTCCAGCAATGGTATTTGGATAATCTTGTTGTCCCTATAGCGACCCAGTTAGGTGTTAAGGAAGAATACGCCTACATCAGTCCCAGCCTAGATCGCTTTCCTATTGGCAAAGAACAGGTAGAATTAGCTTATCAAGTTGGTTTTGCTGAAGTCACACACTACCCCATTGTGAACGGTATGATGGGAGTGCTGGTAGTCAGTAAACTTTAGATTTTGTATTGCATATTTTGCCTTAAGGTCTACTGGGAAAAACACAGAGACTCTTAAATGCAAAAGTCAATATTTAATCTAAAAACCAATATCTAATACCCAAAATTGCTAATTCCAAAATCCTGTGGATTGGTCTCATTTGTGGCTTTATGTATCACCACCGATATTAGGTGGAATTATCGGCTATTTCACGAATGATATAGCCATCAAAATGTTATTTCGCCCCTACCGAGCAATTTATATCGGTAAGCAAAGATTGCCATTCACACCTGGCTTAATTCCCCGTAACCAGGAAAGGCTAGCTCTGAAGATTTCTAATACAATCATGGGGTCACTTTTGACACCAGAGGAGTTGCAAAATCTCGCTCGCCGTCTGTTACAAACAGAAAGAGTAGAAGGAGCAATTCTGTGGTTGTTAAAACTAGCACTTGACCAAATCAATTCCGAGGATAAAAATCAAAAAAGTGCTAAAATTGTCGGCGGAATTTTGCGTGATTTATTAGGTGAATCTTTGCCACGTCTCCTCAAAGTTTTAGCGCGGCGAGAAGACTTCTTGGAAGTACAAATCAATCAGATTTTTGACCAAATACTCCTAGAATTTCAACTGAGTGAAGAACAGTCAACTAGGCTGGCTGATTGGCTTTTGCAAGTAGTTGTGCCGCCAGATGTGCTGCGACAAACAATAGTTGATTTTTTAACCGATCGCACAATTCAAACCATTGACGAAACCTTTCGGGAAAAGACCAGCGGTACCTATTGGGTAGTAGCGAATTTGTTTGGTTTACGCAATACTCTTACTAGACTGAGAGCTTTTTGCTTAGATGAAAAAGAGGCTACTAACGATCGGTTGAAAGAATTAATTCAAGAATTGCAAATCCGCGATCGCATCAGAAAACTCTTGCAAAATTTATCATTGCAAAACTTACCCATAGGGACAGTACGCCAACTGCGTAAAACTACCAGAGAAAGCGTCCGTCATTACTTGCAAACTAGCGGTAGCGATTTACTACAAGGTTTAACTGACTCCGTAGATTGGGAGAATATCGCTTCTTTGTTGCTCAATCGTCTGAGTACATCACCCGTAGTTAGTAGTTCTCTAGAAGTTGTCAGCCAAGAATTGGCTTTAATTTTGGAACGCTATTTAGAGAAAGATTTGGAAGCAATTGTCGCGCAAGTAATTCCAATTCTATCTATCGATCAGGTAATTGTTGACCGCGTCAAATCAACTTCTCCTGCTGATTTAGAAGCTGCAATTGAAGGAATTGTTAAAAGTGAATTGCAGGCAATTGTAACCTTGGGTGGTGTCTTAGGTGTAATTGTGGGTTTAGGTCAAACGGTGTTTTTACTGTTGAATCAACAATAATGGGTAATTGGTAATTGGTAATTGATGATTTTTCAGGGCTGCTTTGTGCTTTGGGAATACAACTAAAGCAAACATTAAAACTAGCGATTCAAGAAGCGTGACGCGCCAGCCCCTGTTTTCTAAACATGGGGATAAGCGTCTACGCTATTTTAATTGCCGTCATCCAATTTTGGATTATACCAATTTAAAAAAATAATGCGACAGATTGTAGGGGCAAGGCAGTGCCCATTGGTGTCAACTGAAGCTAAATGCTCTATAGGGCGGGCGTTGTACAAATACCTCGCGCCCTCATCCCCTAACCCCTTCTCCCGCAGGAGAAGGGGAACTAAATCTCTGGCTCCCTTCTCCCTGTGGGAGAGGGGCTGGGGGTGAGGGCAAAAACCTTGCTACAAAGCAGGTTTCACGTTAAGTTGACACAGGTGGGCAGTGCCTTGTCCTCTAGAGTATATTGATGTGTCGCAAACATTATTTGATTTGGTATGAGATTTTAGATTCTGGATGCGGAATAGCCTTTCTCAGTCGTGAATAAATTCTTGATCAGGCTTCACCTGAATTGTTTAGCACTTTAGTGCTGTCTATGAAGTTATAAAAATTTTGGTAATTCACCACTAGTACAAATCGACGCAAATAAACAGACTATCTGTAATTGCTAAAAGGCTTGTGGTATAAGTATTCTTTCTTTTGACTTTTGACTCCTGCGGAGTTCGCCAGTTGCTTTATGCCGACGGCACTTCCTTCAAGTCGGCAAAGCCGCCCAACTGAGTGCCTTGGGAACCCGTCCACCGCACTGGCTCACTTTTTACTTTTGCCGTGCTAGCCTATTCACTAACAGGAGAGTCGGATGAAAAAAGTAGCAGTATTTGGCAACGCTGGAGGTGGTAAATCTACTCTCAGCAAGAAATTATCCCAAATCACGGGTTTACCGCTTCATGTCTTGGACAAAATTAAATATCAATCAGGCGGTGTTGAGCTTTCAGATGAAGATTATAAACGCGCCCATGAGCAAATTTTAGTTAGTGAACAATGGATTATTGATGGGTTTGGTTCTATGGAAACCCTTTGGCCTAGACTAGATGAGGCAGATAGCTTAGTTTTTATCGATTTACCGCTATATGTACATTTCTGGTGGGTAACTAAACGACTAATCACAGGTTACTTTAACCCACCAGACGGCTGGCCAAAAAACAGTCCTATATTTAAAAGTTCGCTAAATAGCTACCGCGTGCTTTTTTTATGCGACAAATATTTGACTCCTAGATATCGTGAGTATATCAAGCAGGCAAAAAGCCAGAAAAATGTTTATCATCTTCAATCGACTCAAGATATTTCGCAATTTTGGGAATCAATTGAAAATAATGGGCATAGGGCATAGGGCATGGGGCAAATAAATAGGCACGGCAGTAGTAAGATAATTTGATATACAACAAGATTGTGGATGTTCCCTACCTACAATTTGTCGCCTTCTCTTTTCAAATTGGTATCAGCAATAAAGATGAGAAAAAAGGAGGTACGCTTGGTTGTACCTCCTTTATTATTAGGAGCTAATATCTGATTTAAGGTGCGTTGAAGTTAAACCAATTGTTTAGCAGGTTTCACCCTATCTTAATCTGCTGAAAATCAAAAAGTACTCAAGCTAGAGATAGATAACTTTATAAGTTCTTATCTATTTTATTTGTAGTATCTGATACGCTTATTCTTTACATTATCAAGTATTGATCAAAAAAGAGCATTCTTGAGATAAATGAAGTATAGAAAAATCAGTTTTAATTACTGAAATTATTGGCGTAGAGAGCGAACAGGTAACGGTGAAGAGTCAGAAGAAATAAAATTTGTATTTCTTAATCACTTTATGTAGGATGGAATGTCACTTACTTTAGCGATAGCGTAACGCATCAATGACCGACCATTAAAAATTTTAGGTGCGTTAGCCTCCGGCATAACACACCCTACTGGACTGACACGCCTAAAATAGTGCATAAAAAAACTCTTGTGGGATGGGTGTCTCACCCGTCCAGGGCGGACAAGATGTCCACCCCACAAGAAAAATTATTGCAACATTTTAGCCTTGCCACGCTACTACCTCAAAAATGCGATCGCAAATGATATCATGTCCGTTCAAATGCCCGTCATTGCGAACGAAGTGAAGCAATCGCAGAGTCCTTGTGATTGCTTCGCTCCACTTCGTTCTGCTCGCAATGACATATTAAGGGTAATTTGCCGGACATGATATGAATTAATAATTCGTAGTACCCTACGGGAAGCGTAAAGCGCTACGTAATTAAATCGAGGTTGGGATTAGCATTTATCTTCATTGCGATTTGGCAAAAAGGAAAAGTTTTAAATTTCCCCTTTCCCCTTTCACCTTTACCCTTTCTCCTTTCACCCAAGTTAAATATGAATTTGCGTTGCCTTGAGCATATGGTAAGTAATAATCAACTGAGTCAGCGCTAAGGGATAACTTTGTAGTACCTCGCCAGTTGTACCAGCGATTTTGCCAAGTTCTGGGTTACTTTCGCGATCGCAAATATTTTTTAAATGTGGCATATCCGAACAGATAATCTGCTCTAATTTATTCACTTGTTCTAAAGTTGCGTGACCATCAACTGCTAGCACATCTACAGGTTTACTCATATCCCTGTCTAATCCCAAACGAATTGCTGAATCGGAACTACTATCAGTTAAGTGCAGAAGTGAAGTAAAATCTGGATGCGGAATTGTGGGACGTAGTACCAACCTCACATTCAGATGTCCATTAGTTTCTTCTTTGGCATCTTCAGGTGGGTAGAAACTAACAACTATATCAGACCATTGTCGTTGCGGACGGATAAATTGCTCTGAATCTGGTTCGCGCTTTTCTAATTCTGATAGTACTTGTTCGGGAGTATAACCGCGTTTTTGAGTATCTCGTTTAACTTTCCACTGGGCGCGTATCTCTTCGGGAGGTGCAAGATAAACTTTCACATCATAAGCTTCACGGGCAGCGCGTGTAGAATAACCCAGTAATCCTTCAATAATGACGAATTTATTCGGTTTAATATACTGTGGTGGTTCAAAAGTCCCAGTTTTATGACTGTAAACTGGTTTGAGAATTGACTGTCCCGTGCGAAGCAGCGATAAATGCTGCTGCATAATATCTAGATAGTTGCAATCTGGGTGGAGGGCAGTGATCCCAATTTCTGCACGTTGTTTGCGATCATAACGGTGATAATCATCTGTGCAGATGATCGTGACATTTTCGGGCCCGAGTACCTGAGCAATCCCTCTAGTTAGTGTTGTTTTGCCAGCAGCACTGTCACCGACAATACCAAGAATAATTGGACGGCTCATCATACCCCCCCACAAAGAGTTTAGTAAGTCTGTTAATGATTAATTGAGAATATTCCTAATTTTAAAGGGGATTTTGTTCAGTAACTTAAGTTACTGCTTCTATGCAACATCTCTACACAATATAGCAATTCAATTTTTGATTTTTGAATTAATTTATGCAGAGAGGGTAATGGGTAATTGGTCATTGGTCATAAGTAAAGTTATTTCCCCTTGTCCCCTTGTCCCCTTCCAGTTCCTAACCTCTGGCTGCATCTATACCCAAACGCAAATACTCGATTTTGATACAAGCATCCATAATTACATTCAGCCCACCACTTAAAGCAGTTTGGGCGGCTGCTTGATTCCAGATACCTTGTTGTGCCCACACCGTTGGGGCTTTAATTGCGATCGCCTCTTCGATAATTTCTGGCAAATACTCAGCACGCCGAAAGATATTCACTATATCTACACTCGCAGGAATTTCTCTCAAGGAAGGATAACAAGGCTGCCCATCAATTTCTGTAACTAATGGGTTGACGGGATAGACTGTGTAACCTGCACGCTGCAAAAACTGAGCAATTTGATAACTGATACGATTGGGTTTATCCGAATGACCAACAACTGCGATCGCTTTTGCTTGAATTAACACATCACGCAGAGCGTTATCATCATCTTTCAGGTTTGGCATAGTCCGTGAATAGTTAACTACAAGGTAAATGGTAGAGGGGAATGGGTAATGGGGAATGGGTAATGGGGAATGGGTAATGGGGAATGGGTAATGGAAGGGGAGAAATCCCATTACCAAACACCAAATGACGAATGACCAATGACAAATCAAACACAGGGACTTGAACCAAATCTTTATAATTATTTACTCTCTGTTTCTTTGCGAGAACCAGAAATATTAGCTCAGTTACGGCAAGAAACAGCCCAGCATCCAATGGCGAGAATGCAAATTGCACCTGAACAAGGGCAATTTATGGCATTGTTGGTACAGCTAATAGGTGCTAAAAAAACTTTAGAATTAGGTGTATTTACGGGATACAGTACGTTAGTAGTAGCTTTAGCCTTACCAAGCGACGGAAAAATAGTAGCCTGTGATGTTAGTGAAGAGTTTACAGCGATCGCGCGTCATTATTGGCAGCAAGCTGGGGTGGCAGAGAAAATAGACCTGCACATTGCCCCAGCGTTAGAAACTTTAGATAAGTTGCTGCAAGCAGGGGAAGCCGAAACCTTTGATTTTGCGTTCATTGATGCTGATAAAAGCAACTATGATGCCTATTATGAGCGATCGCTACAATTAATCCGTCCAGGTGGCGTGATTGCGATCGATAATGTCCTGTGGTCAGGAAGAGTTGCAGATCCCCAAGTACAAGACAATAGAACCAAAAGAATTCGCGCTTTTAATCAAAAACTGCATCAAGATCAGCGCATAAATCTTAGTTTATTACCCATTGCGGATGGTTTAACCTTGGTGCGGAAGAATGGGGATTAGGGATTGGGGATTAGGGACTGGGGATTAGGGACTGGGGACTGGGAGATGAGGAAGCAGAGAAAGCAGAGGAAGCAGGGGTGCAGGGGAGAATAGCCATTACTCATTACTCATTACCCATTACTCATTACTCATTACCCATTACTCATTACTCATTACCCATTACCAAACACCAATGCCCAATGCCCAATGCCCCATGCCCCATTCCCTAAAAGTTGTCATTATTCATGATTTACAGTTACCCTTGAAAAGAAACTGTCGCCTTTTTTCTTGCTGACGTACTCTTTTTTCCTCGGTGAGGTCATCAAAACAGTAGGGGCAAGTAACACCTTCCTCGTACTTAGGTGAAGCCTTATCTGCTTCAGAAATTGGGCGACCACAACTTTGACACATATCATAAGTGCCTTCTTCCAGTCCATGACGGACGGCGATGCGTTCGTCAAAAACGAAGCATTCTCCTTGCCATAAGCTTTCTTCGGCGGGAACTTCTTCTAAATATTTGAGAATGCCACCTTTGAGATGATAGACTTCTGCAAAACCTTGGGACAGCATGAAGGATGAGGCTTTTTCACACCGAATCCCGCCAGTACAAAACAAAGCGACTTTTTTATGTTTTTCGGGGTCGAGGTTTTGGCGTACATACTCAGGAAACTCTCGGAATATATGAGTTTGAGGATTTTGCGCCCTTGTGAAAGTGCCAATATTCACCTCGTAATCGTTACGGGTATCAATCACGGTAACTTCCGGATCGGAAATTAGTTGATTCCATTCTTGAGGCTCGACATAAATTCCTACCTGTTGATTAGGATCGACTTCTGGCAATCCTAAAGTCACAATTTCGGACTTTAAACGCACCTTCATCCGCTCAAATGGTAGTGTACTAGCGTAGGATTCTTTGGATTCGATGTCTGCTAACCGCGAATCGGAACGCAGAAATTCTAAAACTGCGTCAATAGCTTGGCGTGAACCTGCGATGGTGCCGTTAATACCTTCTTGTGCTAACAGGATGGTTCCCTTGATACCTTGCTGCTGGCAGTAAGATAATAAAGGTTCTCGCTTCTCGGCAAAATCCGGCAAACTCACGAATTTATAAAGTGCTACAACAACTTGAAGATTTTCTTGCTTCATCCCTTTAGAAATGAACCGGTTTCAGGTACAATAACAAAGACAGCTTTAAATAAGCTACCTAATCTCATTCTATGGGGGTTTAGCTCAGTTGGTAGAGCGCCTGCTTTGCAAGCAGGATGTCAGCGGTTCGAGTCCGCTAACCTCCATTCAGTAGTTAAATCAATCAAAAATGGTAGCTTTTCTTTAATGGTGGCGTAGACGTGAAGCGGCTTGTCGTAGACATCGCTTGCAACAAGTCATTTCTATCTGATTGCTTGAGTGTGGCACTAATTGGGCTTGTGGACATGGAAATTAGTCTCCGGTATGTTTCGTACAGCAGTTTTCACCCCTTGGAACCACGCTGTCACGGCACAGTATTGCTGTGCGCTGTAGGCAAATTTGGTCTATTTCCCAGAAAATAGCTGTAATTTTAGATTGCCCACAGATACAATCAGAATTTCCATGCCATTTAAGGCCTTTTAAATAAAAAATATCCTTATTGTAAGGGCACGGCTGCCATAGACTTTCGCTCAAGCAGAGATTTGATCGGTGCCGTGTCCCTACTTGGTGGATAATTTATTTCTGAGACTCCGACAAACGACTTGAGAAAAATTGCACATCGCGCTAGTCTTCATTAGCGTAACCGCACGCTGTATAATCAGGCGATGACAAATCCGCTCTCTTCCGTAATTCCCTCCTACAGTTGGAATCGTCCCATTGGTCTTGGTTGGGATCAGCCCTACACTGTCCGCTACGCTAGCAACATTGATGATGGCCCTTGGCATGGTATGCCTTTAGGTGGCTTTGGTGCTGGTTGTATTGGTCGTTCTTCTCGGGGAGACTTTAATTTATGGCATATTGACGGGGGAGAGCATACATTTCAGAATATCCCCGCCTGTCAATTCAGTGTGTTTGAGTCTCACGGCTCATCTTCCCAAGCTTATGCTTTATGCACCCAAGCACCAGAGGATAAGAGTTTAGCTGCTTGGCGCTGGTATCCAGAAAGCAGGGGAGCAGGGGAGAAGTTTAACACGGGGAATTATCATGCGCTCTATCCCCGTAGTTGGTTTGTTTACGAAAATGTCTTTAAAGCACAGCTAAGTTGTGAGCAGTTTTCCCCCATTTGGGCAAATAACTACAAAGAAACTAGTTATCCGGTGGCGATATTCCTTTGGAAAGCCCATAATCCCACGAATGCACCTATTACTCTCAGCATTATGCTCACCTGGCAAAATATGGTGGGTTGGTTTACCAATGCTTTGAAGTCGCCGGAAGTGAAGATTCGGGATGATGGTAGCCCAGTTTATGAATATCAGCCGCGTTTGGGCGAGAGTCAAGGTAATTACAATCAATTAGTGGAAAATGAGCAGCACTTTGGTTGCTTTTTATCCCGGGTTGCTGGTAATGCACCTGTGCAAGAAGGTGATGGTAGCTGGTGTATTGCAACTGTGAAGCATCCCCAGGTGGAAATGTTTGATCACACGCGCTGGAATCCAAGCGGTACAGGTGATGAGTTGTGGCAAAGCTTTGCAATAGATGGTTCTTTGCCCAATCATGTTGATGATACGCCAGCAGCAGATAATACACAAATCGGGGCTGCGATCGCACTGCGTTTTACGCTGCAACCAGGACAATCTCTAGAACTCCCCTTTGTTTTAACTTGGGATTTCCCAGTAACAGAATTTGCTGCAGGAATTAACTATTACCGCAGATATACAGATTTTTTTGGCAGAGATGGTCAAAATGCTTGGGCGATCGCATCTACTGCCTTAACAGAATATCAGAATTGGCGATCGCAGATTCAAAGTTGGCAACAACCCATCCTTGACCGGGAAGATTTACCAGCTTGGTTGAAAATGGCTCTATTTAATGAGCTTTATGACCTTACTAGTGGTGGTACTCTCTGGAGTACAGCTTCAGAAAACGATCCTATCGGTCAGTTTGCGGTGCTGGAGTGCTTAGATTATCGCTGGTATGAAAGTTTAGATGTGCGCTTGTATGGTTCTTTCGCCCTATTAATATTATTCCCCGAACTGGAAAAGTCAGTAATGCGGGCTTTTGCCAGGGCGATTCCCCACAGTGACGACCACCAACGTATAATTGGCTATTACTATACAATTGGCGCAGACACGACAACTGCAACCCGCAAAATCGCAGGCGCAACACCCCACGATTTAGGCGCACCTAATGAGCACGTTTGGGAGAAAACTAACTACACCTGTTACCAAGACTGCAATTTATGGAAAGATTTAGGCAGTGATTTTGTGTTGCAAGTATACCGAGATTTTCTACTCACAGGTGCTGATGATGTGCAGTTCCTTGCAGATTGTTGGGATGCAATTGTGCAAACTCTCGACTATCTGAAAACTTTTGATTTAGATGGTGATGGCATTCCCGAGAACTCCAGTGCGCCAGATCAGACTTTTGATGATTGGCGACTGCAAGGTGTGAGTGCATATTGCGGGGGTTTATGGTTAGCGGCGTTAGAAGCTGCGATCGCCATTAGTGATATCTTATTAACGAACCGCAGAGGCGCAGAGAACACAGAGGAGTTAGCAGCGCAAAAATCTATCTATGAAACTTGGTTAAACCAATCTCGTCCCATCTACGAAGAAAAACTTTGGAATGGGCAATATTACCGCCTGGATAGCGAGAGTGGTTCGGAAGTAGTGATGGCGGATCAACTATGCGGACAATTCTACGCCCGATTGTTGAGATTACCGGATATTGTAGCGAGCGATCGCGCCTTATCTGCACTCAAAACTGTATATGATGCTTGCTTCCTCAAATTCCAAAATGGTCAATTCGGTGCTGCAAACGGTGTGCTCATTGATGGTTCCCCAGAAAATCCCAAAGCCACCCATCCTCTAGAAGTCTGGACAGGTATCAACTTTGGGCTAGCAGCTTTCCTCGTACAGATGGGAATGAAAGATGAAGCATTGCGCTTAACACAAGCCGTAGTCCAGCAAATTTACGACAACGGACTACAATTCCGCACACCCGAAGCCATCACCGCATCTGGTACCTTCCGCGCCAGCACCTACCTACGCGCAATGGCTATCTGGGCAATTTACTTAGTTTATTAGGGCATGGGGCATTGGGCATTGGGCATTGGGCATTGGTGTTTGGTAATGAGTAATGAGTAATGAGTAATGAGTAATGAGTAATGAGTAATGGGTAATGAGTAATGGGTAATGGCTATTCTCCCCTGCACCCCTGCTTCCTCTGCTTCCCCTGCTACCTCATCCCCCTCATCTCCCTCATCCTCCTAGTCCCCAGCCCCCAATCCCTAATCCCTAATCCCCAATCCCCAATGCCCCATGCCCCATGCCCAATCTTTATTTTTGATTAACTAATTTCAATTTTGCAATCAAATATACATACAGAAAAATATCTACGTTTTATTATTTACGTTTTCAAACCTACTTCGTTTGTAGCTGATTTCGTAAGTATTTTTATCTGTTGTTTTATTTTCCGGGTGTTTCTTAAACCAATAGAAAAGAGTAAGTAATAGTAACAGGGTTGTAACTTCTTGAAGACTCAGGAGTGTTGCTTTCAATGGATTCTAGATTTTCAGCTTAAATTATTGAGGATATTAATCTCTAAAAATTTATGTTCATGGTTAACATTTTTTACCGGAAAATAAATTTATTATTAATTATTTTTTGTAGCAAAAGCTACTATGAATTTAACTGCCTGTTGTAAAAAATCTCTACAGATAAGGTAAAATAAATTTTTTACATTCATTCTACGTATTCTTATATACAGTAATAAGGCAATTAAATCAATGAATATTGATTAAAGAGTAGTTAAAATTTTGATAAAGTAGGGAGTATATATTGGCGATCGCAGCCAAAACCTCAGAAGCAAACATTAGCCATTGATTTAGACTTGACTCAAAATCTCACAGTCATAAATCATTTGTAAATCTTTCCTATTCCCCGTTCTAAACCTCCAGAAGTAATTTCACAACTCCCAGAGGAATTACTATACATCAGTATTTGTAAGTACTTTTTGAAACTTTCTCTTAGGATAAGCCACTGAAAAATGATAGCTCTGCAATTGGTGATTGATAACACAAATAATTGCGTTTTCCAGAGGCTGTTGGAATGAAGCAATCCAAACAGTGAAAAATTTCACGTCTTTTTTTGTACTGAAGGTACTCGTCTATTTAAAGTTAACAAGCTTACCCAAAACCCAAAATTTAGCCATGAACTTCTATTTGTCGTTTAGAGTTCAGGGAGATGGAGAATTTCAAACTAACCAGCAGTCTCCCACTCCAAAAGCGTCTATTCTCAGTTTTTTGGGGGTAATTGTCAATTAATTAGAAACTGAGCAAGAGAGATTGGAGACTACTTAATTCTCTATCTTCTCTGATTTTCCCAAGCTTGCTGCATATATCTGTATCTTGCTTTGAAACAGAAGTATCATTTTGAGAAACCACACTGATGAAAAACTGATAGTAATTATAGGTTTTTATCGCTACTAGTAATAATTACATTTTCTCATGTAACCATACTTAACTACATCAGTTAGATATTAATTCTACAGTCAGGCTATTTAGAACTATTACTATCATCTGCTGTAGATAATATACCTATATACTGCTTATTTTACTAGCATTTTATAGGCTAATTCTGATACATTATAGTTGACTTAGATATGAATCGGTGGTGAATTTGCCAGAGTCATTTGACACTGGTTACCAAAGTTTATATATCATATCATATTCTAAAATTTTTTGCATATTATCTGCAGCAAAGTATGGTTTATCTTGATGCAATATTATCAACAAACATATTCTAATTGCTCAGGTATGAAAACGCTAAAATCTTTGTATAGCAAGAAATAGCAAAAAAATAAACAAAGATAAAAGTCAGATAAATTCTAAAAAACTTTTTCAATAATTATGGCTTTTTTAGATTTTTTTAAAATGTCTATATTCCTTGTTACTTGGCTGTTAAACCACATATCTAGTGCTAAAATTTCTTAGTAATGCGAGGTAAATAAAATTTCGATATGTATCTTATATGAGGGGTTTAACCCCTCAGTGTTTATAAAAAAGCTGACAAAATGCTAAGTTACACAATACATAGGTAGATATCATGTGAAAATCACTAAATTTAACTTATAAAGACATCAATTTAGGAGATGACATTAGCGCAAAAAAATAGTATAAATAGAAATGTTGTTCTTGAACTTCAAGAAAATAGAACTTTGAGTTCCCACCCTAAAACTTATGAAGTTTTACTGAGTAACTCCTAATCTCGTAGCAATATATAATACGCCAGCTATATCAGGGACAAGTAATTAAATTAGGAGTTGGGAAATTTAAAGAGGACGAAACTGCATCTACCAAGAGCCAAACCGAGACTTTTTTCTGCCATTCGTCTGAACATAACAAAAGGTAAATTTTTACCAAGTGTTAATTACTCAGCAAGAGCGATAGCCGAACACTAACTAACGGCCGAGTTCAGTTCTTCAGTACTTCTTACCACTAAGTAAAGGCTGTAGAACTTGGCAGAGGATGTAAATCATGACGATAAATCCACAGGCTTGATTTTAAACAGTCAAGTTTCCCAAACAGGTAAGCTCATGGAAAGAATCATCAAGTTAAATGCAGTGGAAACCGCAAGTCAAAGGAGTAGTTATAGGATGAAGGTTGATTATTTGCATCCTTACTACGATCCAACTCCTGAGAAAATATCGATTTATAACAGTGCGCTCAGTATAACTAGAGCGACTGTACCAGAAACATCTACCTGCGATCGCTACATAAAATGCCAAGAATGGAGCCAGCAGTCTCAATTCAGCGGCTTTGGTCTTCAGGAATAGCAAAATTAACTCAGAACTTTTGGTATTTCTGCTTGTACCTGTCAAGAGGGTAGTGTTCTACCTAAATAGTCGTTAATACCGCATTGCTGATTTTTGTTTTGGAAGCTAATTCAGCAAATGTAAATAGGCTAGAGCAGTTTGTTAACTTCAATTTAAATCCCAACAACCGCAGAACCAGACTGGTTTACTTAAATTAAGACAACTAACACTATGAACCACGATATTTCTGACATTAGTAGCAAGTTAAAGAACTCTATTCCTCCTGAACAGTTTGATCAAGTCGTGGAAGCGATTCTTTCTGGAAAATATTCCTGGGCCTGTGTATTAATGTTACGTTTTGCTGGTTACAATCCTTTACATTACATTCCTTATCGGACTTACAATCGATTGCTCAAAGAAAACTCCCTGATGAATCGGTCTAACAACCAGCAAAATCCCACTCTGAATATAGCCAAACCATCCTCTGAGAAAAGGTCTGATACAAATGTCTCACCAACTAACTTAAGCAAGATTAAGGAATTTCCTTATCTTGAGGTCGTTGGAAAGTAAAAAGTAGAAATTTGTGGTGCTAGTTAGGATATGTGGCTGACAGAGTAAGTTCGATAACATAAATCAAATACTAATTCAGGCCAGAAAGTACTCAAGATACTTCTGGAAAATTCTGTTGATTAATTAATGTATCCATCAATTAACTACAGATTTCCAGTCATTGAGTAACTATCTAATTGCCATGCAGATTAAAGATTTATAGCATGACTGCTTTGTAATGGTATTTGTTGCTTAAATAGACTGCTTGTAAAAATCCAGCCAACAAATTCGCTTTGTGATTGCGACCTCCAAAACTCTTACCTTATATAGTCCTCCTCCTTTAGGGGGACTACCCTTTATTTATGAGGTGATTGTTTTCCAGGCTAAACTTGCAATCTCTAGCAATCGAGTTTGATTGCTGAAATTGCTTGCCTAAAAAGGTAAGAATAATCAGACAGAATTAATCAGTATATACCAAGTTCGTTTTAATTAAAGAGGAGTTTTATATGTGTTGATTATCCTAGTAGTAGGACTAACAATAATAACGGATCGAAAAATATAATCAAACCGTATATAGTCTATCAAAAGCAATATAAAATGCGACATATTTGCATTAATTGCTGAGGAGATAATTCGGAAAATCCTCTTATAGTTAAGTTTTTTTAAAATCGACACAACATTATTGATACAATCTGCCAATTTGGCAAATATTAGCAGAAAAAATTTTATAAATTATAGATGCCAACTGAAACATCAAAGCTTGACTCGCAGATTTCATGGTGCGGTACGAAATCAATGATCAGTGCCAAACATGAAATGCATCAACTCGATTGGTGAAGTAGTCAACATCTTATAGAGTAGATAAATCCAAGACCAAAATAGACAATTCAACTGTTGCTACTGGTGGTTCTGTTTCCCAGGAAGTTGGAAACAATCAAATTGGGAGTGGTAAATTTTTCCATGCCAAATTTGAATTGTTCCCACCTAGTTTAGAGATGGTGGTAACAATAGTGAGATAACTTCCTTGACTGTGGTGAATGTGAATTTAGCCCAAAAAGTTCACATTTCATATTATTAACAGCAGTGGAAATAGAAAAAGCGACAGTTAAATTAAAGTCAAGGCTGGTGGAATACATAACTCTTACGCTTCTATAAACGACTATCGTAATCCTTGTCCTCCCAAACAGGATTATGGCTGTTTTAGAAATTAGCAATTTATACAGGAAATTTTGGAAGCTACAAACTTGAATAGCTTCCAATTTTTTATGTTTCCAAGAGAGGAAACAGGGAAGAGAAAATAAAAATGTAGGCGGTTTGATTCACAAATCCAAGAGGAATATTCTGCCCTAAAATGAACAATTTAATGGTAAATTTCGGAATCTGTATCAGTTGTCCTGGTCTTGCAGAGATTATCAGGGTCTGATTTTGTATATATGAGTAACTTTTCTTCTCAGGGACTTTTACGACAGAGAATATTTTTTCTCTCCTTGCTTGTAAAGACGCGATCAATCGCGTCTCTACCCTGCCCCCCTGCCAAGAAAGCGATAGTATATTTTTTAAGTTGAAAATTCCTAAAACTTAGTTGCTGACTGATAGTAGCGCTAGCCGAGAATGTATATTGGGCTTAATAGCCTATTATTTTTGAAACATGAAAATGCTAGCAAATGGATAAAGAAGACGTAAGCGACGAACAAAGCAATTATGACCAACGCCTAGATAACTGCTATGCAGAAAAACGCTATGGTGCGAACATAGAACTGATATCAGTATTTGGGCTATTTGTCAATCTAGCCGTAAATTCTCCTGTTAACTAGCAGCAAAGTACTGCATCTGCTGCTAAACTTCATTTTTTATGATTCTTTACATATTGCAACTGTCAACTCGATTTTAGAGTTCATTGTAATTTGTACAATGCAGCTGTGACGTGGATTTTTCCAGATTGGGCTTCCTTAACGATATTCATGAGCATTTCGACTTCCGTGCTGAGTGATCTGCTACAGTTCCTCCCCTACCTGCGCCCCCAGCTATATTTCAAGGCTTCACTAACGGCGCTCTCCCATGCGATGGAAGACCAGGTTTTGGCGGCGACTTTAGTTGAGCCTTTGGTAATTGCTAGCTTCCAACGCGAGCGGTTCTACCGCCAAGAAGCTCATCGCTACCAACGGCTATCCGAGCGTAGTAGTCATGTATACGTGCTATCTGCACCAGAAACTGATTTTACTAATAGCTCGCAATACTACGAAAAAATAGCTTTTGAACCAGATGACGCTTTAAGCCAAGAATGGCATTTAGTGGTAATTGCAGATAATTATGCTACTTGCTTGGTGTGCCGAGAAAACTTAGGCTCCATTGCCAAAAATAAGCAGGTTCCCGATCTAGTACCTAGTCTGGATATGGATACAGCACGTAGGTTTGAAGGCGTTTGGACATCAGAAAGGGGAGTCAGCCTAAAAGCAGCCCAATTGCTATTAGAAAGGATTGTAGTTTACAGACCAGATTTGCTAGATAAAGTCGAGGAAGCACGCCAGAGGTTTGGTATAGGGAAACCGCGCAGCGCCTCTGGAATAGCGCAGACTAACGAGTATGCTTGTGACATAGATACTGATCCTTTTGTGCAACGCTTAGTAACTTATCTCCAAGCAAGTCAGTATAAATTACATAAAGCCTATCGTTCGATTACAGCCCAAGCACGCAAAGAACGCTTAATTAACTCCATCAGCACCGCCATTAGGCGATCGCTCGACCCTCATGAAGTCCTGCAAATAGCTGCACAAGAATTAGGGCAACACATGGGTGCTGGTCGTTGTTTAATTTACCGCGTGCAAGCTACAGAAGCCAAAGCCATCATTGAACATGAATTTTTAACTCCAGGGGTGACATCTGTGAAGGGGCAAACCTGGGAGTTAGATAAAAATCCTCTATTTCGGGAAATTATTCAACGGGGTGAGGGAGTTTGTGTCAGCGACACCTTAACCGAACCTTGGGTGAATAGTTCCACCATGTTGTCTGCGATCGCCAAAAAGTTTGCTATCCGTTCTTGGCTGATGGAACCAGTGTTTTATCAAGGCCGATTGTTAGGTGTCGTAGAGTTACACTATTGCACCATGCCCGTTCATGAGTGCCAACCTGCAGAATTGGATTTAGTAAAAGCGATCGCTATCCAAGTAGGAGCCGCTTTAATTCAAGCAGAAGCCTACGCTAACCTCGAAGTTCTCAATCAGCAGTTAGAAGCCCTTGATCGCACCCGCAGCAACCTGATAGCCATTACTGGACACGAACTCCGCACGCCCCTATCTACCATCCAAGTTTGCCTGGAAAGTCTCGCCAGCGAACCAGATATGCCGCAAGATTTACAGCAAGTCATGCTAAGTACAGCGCTATCTGATTCCGAACGGATGCGGAAATTAGTGCAAGATTTCTTAACACTTTCTAACCTAGAAAGTGGGCGTGTAGAATGGCACCCAGAATCTTTAACTGTACAAGAGTGTGTCGATTTAGCCCTCAGCCGGATGCGGACACGCTCAGTCACTGAAAAACTTCCCCAAATTACCACTGAAATACCCCAACAACTGCCTTTAGTCAAAGCTGATGGTGATTGGCTAGTGGAGGTGATAGCAAAACTGGTAGATAACGCCTATAAATTTACCCCTGTACAAGGAGAAATCAGCATTAGTGCCACTAGTAATGGACAAAAGATGGTTGAGGTCACCGTGGCTGATACAGGCAGGGGTATCGAGCCAAATCGCCTAGAAATAGTTTTTGACAGGTTTTATCAAGAAGAAGGCGCACTACGACGCAGCGCCGGCGGCACAGGTCTGGGATTAGCAATTTGTCGTCTCATTGTCAATGGTTGGGGCGGTGAAATTTGGGCAGAATCCAAAGGAAAAGACCAGGGCAGTCAATTTCGTTTTACGATCCCTATTGTTCAGGTTATCCAAGAGGAGAAGCGGACGAGGAAGGGGAGGTGAGGGATTGGGGATTGGGGACTGGGGATTGGGGATTGGGGACTGGGGATGAGAGGGATGAGGGGGATGAGGGGATGAGGGGGAACAAACACCCAATGCCCAATGCCCAATGCCCCATGCCCAATGCCCAATGCCCCATTCCCAATTAAAAACTGTTACAGTCTATAACGCGATCGCAATATGATCCGGTCGGCGGTGTTAGGATGCCCTAAAAACGTTGAGAGACTACTTTATGGCAGAAACACTTTCTGGACAAACTCCACTGTTTGCTGGCAGCACTGGCGGCCTCCTCAAAAAAGCAGAAGTGGAAGAAAAGTACGCTATCACCTGGACTAGCCCTAAGGCGCAAGTTTTTGAACTACCAACAGGTGGTGCAGCCACTATGCAACAAGGTCAAAACCTGCTGTACTTGGCTCGGAAAGAATATGGTATAGCTTTGGGTGGTCAACTCCGGAAATTTAAAATCACAGACTACAAAATTTACCGGATTTTACCCGGCGGAGAAACCACTTTGATTCACCCAGCTGATGGCGTATTCCCTGAAAAGGTGAATGCAGGTCGTGAAAAAGTACGTTTTGTACCACGCAGAATTGGCGAAAATCCCAATCCATCAGCGATCAAGTTCAGTGGTAAATATACCTATGATGCATAGGTACTAGTAGTACGCCAAGGTAACTTGGCGGGGAAAAGGGGAAAGGAAAAAGGGGAAAGGTTTTTGTCCCTTACCCTTTTCCCTTTAACCTTTACCCAACCTCCACCTAACATTTTTGGGTTGGCAGACTACTAGGTACTAGGTATTGGGGACTGGGAATTAGGGAATAGGGATTAGGGACTAGGGACTAGGGAATGGAGAAGAGAAAAACTTTGATCCAATCTCAATACCTGATACCCTATGCCCTATGCTCTATAACCCAATCCCCAATACCCTATACCCAATCCCTTACTGTGTTTATGATTTTTCCCGATTTTTCTGATTTTTCTCAATTAGCTTCACAAGGTAACTTCGTTCCCGTTTATCAGGAATGGGTGGCAGATCTGGATACGCCTGTATCAGCTTGGTATAAGGTCTGTGCTGGTCAACCCTACAGCTTTTTGTTGGAATCTGTGGAAGGCGGGGAAAAGCTAGGTCGTTATAGTTTATTGGGTTGCGATCCTCTGTGGATATTAGAAGCTAGGGGTGATAGTACAACCCAAACACACCGTGATGGTTCGCAAGTGGTGTTTGCTGGTGACCCTTTTACGGCTTTAGCCAATTGTTTAGCACCTTATAAACCAGTTAAGTTACCACAACTGCCACCAGGAATCGGTGGGTTGTTTGGCTTTTGGGGCTATGAATTAATTAATTGGATAGAACCCCGGGTGCCAATTTATCCCCAGGATGAAAGAAATATTCCTGATGGGTTGTGGATGCAGGTAGACCACCTGTTAATTTTTGATCAAGTCAAGCGGAAAATTTGGGCGATCGCTTATGCTGATTTACGCGATCCAAATGTGGATTTACAAGGAGCTTATCAACAAGCCTGCGATCGCGTCTCCCAAATGGTCAGTAAGTTATCTTTGCCGTTGTCACCAGAGAAAACTATCTTTGAATGGACACCCCCAGCGAGTAGAAGTAAAGTTTCCTCTATAGAAGAATATACGAGTAACTTTACGCGCAAAGACTTCTGCGCCAGTGTCGAAAAAGCTAAACAATACATCAAAGCTGGAGATATTTTTCAAGTCGTTATTTCTCAGAGGTTATCAACAGAATATACAGGCGATCCTTTTGCCCTTTACCGTTCGCTGCGGCAAATTAATCCCTCGCCTTACATGGCGTATTTTAACTTTCAGGATTGGCAAATTATTGGCTCTAGCCCCGAAGTGATGGTGAAAGCAGAACGCGATCGCGATGGTGATATTATCGCCACAGTCCGTCCGATTGCGGGAACGCGCCCTAGGGGTAAAACTAGCAAGGAAGATGCAGCCTATGCCGAAGATTTGCTGCAAGACCCCAAAGAAATTGCCGAACACGTGATGTTGGTAGATTTGGGAAGAAATGATTTAGGACGCGTTTGTCAAAGCGGTAGCGTCAGAGTTGATGAATTAATGGTGGTGGAACGTTACTCTCATGTGATGCACATTGTGAGTAATGTTGTGGGTAAGTTAGCAGATGATAAAACCGCATGGGATTTACTCAAAGCTTGCTTCCCGGCTGGTACAGTTAGCGGCGCACCCAAAATTCGGGCGATGGAAATTATTCACGAATTAGAACCCAGTCGTCGCGGTGTTTATTCTGGTGTTTATGGTTATTACGATTTTGAAGGGCAATTAAATAGTGCGATCGCAATTCGCACTATGGTATTTAATAACCATCAAGTTACTGTGCAAGCTGGTGCTGGCTTAGTAGCTGATTCTGAACCAGAAAAAGAATATGAAGAAACACTGAATAAAGCCAGAGGTTTGTTAGAAGCAATTCGTTGTTTAAGATAAATCAATTAACACCAAGGCGCAAACTTCTAGTAGGATGCGTTAGCGGCGAGAGTACGGCATCAAATTTCAACTTCTTCAAAATGTTCAACGGTGGGAAAAGGCTCATAAAAATGATGTAGTAACTTTTTCCACTCTTGATAATCAGCAGAACTTCTAAATTCTACAGTATGAGATTCTAAGGTTTCCCATCTGACGAGTAAGAGATATTTACCCTTAACTTCAATGCAGCGATGGAGTTCATGAGATAAATATCCCTTAATGGAAGAGATAATCTTGGAAGCTGTTTTGAATGCAGATTCAAATTCTGATTCCATCCCTGGTTTGACATGAAGCATAACTGCCTCAAGAATCATAAAATATGACCTGAAAACTGAAGATGATGCCGTTTAGTATAATGCGATCGCATACATATAAAGCTAGATATTTTCAAATATATTACTGGAGTATATAAGTTATCGCAGCACAAAACTCTTCATTTTCTCCATTTTCATTGGGTTGACAGAAGCTTTGAAACAATATTTGTCTTTCGTTTTCAGTGAGATCTTCAAGACCTTCCAATATAGCTTCTATTGCTCCAATACGCATTTTTTGTAGCTTATCAATATTCAGACCTAGTTTATCAATTGTGGTGTCGGCAGCATACTTTTTATTTAGATCTGATGTTATTGATAGAATCTGTCCATCTTCTGTATATCTAAAAAAATCAGCACAGTTAATATTTAAAGGTGAAACCATTAGGTTATCATCATACCATTTATCTTTTTTCTTACCACAATGTAGAGGTTCATTTGGTACCGTATCTTTTTGGCATGATGCCAGTAAATTTGTGTATTCTAGTGCTAATTCAGGATAAGTTGTTCTTGGTTTTAAATGTTCAATATGACTGTTAGCAATAGTAATCCGACTTCCACAATAACAGCAAATAAAATATTGTTCTTGTAGCAATGAGTGATGTACATCAGTTTTCTGCGGCTTACTGAAGTTGCTCCAGCTTGGTGTCCAGTCATCATTTGCTAGTTCCTTCCAATTTGAAAAACTCTGTGGCTCCTCACTCTTTCTAATGTACTTCACCGCTTCAAAATCTCTTTTCGTCTAATAGATACACGTGCTTTTATTAATTCTGGATCATCTTCTCCGATATCATCGCTAATTTGTTGACACAATTGCCTTGCACTATCAAGATTACCTTCGTCAATGAGTTGAAACAAGTCGTGTAAACTCTTTTTAAACTCTTCTGGACGTTTTATATCATCCATAACATCTTCTAAAATTTGATTACTATCTCTACCATACGAACTTTGCGGACGATTAGCAACAATACCTTGATCTGTATTTTTTAAAATATAAATATTATCAGGTTTAACATAACTAATTACCTGAGGTGAATGAGTAGTAACAATAAATTGACAATTTGGAAAAGTTTTTATTAAAGATGTAATAATTCTCCTCTGCCAATTTGGGTGTAGATGCAGTTCAATTTCATCAATAAGAACTACACCGCTACCTTGAAGCGGATTTTGTAACCCAGGGTTAGCGATTGCTAAACGTCTTGCCAAATCTCCTACCATTGCCAACAGGCATTTTTCGCCATCAGATAGCTGATTCACAATGAGTTCTTCACCTTGTTTTTGTAACGTCATTTTTAAAGGAGAACGACGAACCCTTAAGTTAGAAAAACTGGGTATCAATGAAGATATAGCTTGCCTCACTGCTTGTAATTGCTTGTCCCGATAAGCGGCATTATCTTCTAGACGTAATTCATTCTCTAAATCTTCTTGCTTTCTAAACCATTCAAAAAATATCCTGAATTCACTACCTACTCCTGTAAGCGAATTTTCATAAGCATCTATTTGTTCAAATGAGTGCTTTGTGCGAATCTTCAAGGGAATATCCAATACAGCACGATTCGTAGAATAATAAACTGCTAGAGGAATATTGAATTGATGAGATGTATATAAATTTTGTTTGATATGTTCGACAATTTTTGACAGTGTAGATAAGTTACTGCTAGTATCTTTCTTGCGTCCTTTCTTAACTTTTGTTAAAGACCATATTGCTTCTTCATAATCAAATGAAATGACAATCTCGTTATGAGTCTCCTTTTTTCCATTAGAAATATCTTCTTCTGTAAATAGCCTTCCAGAAGGTGTCGAGTGTTGAATTGAGCTAGTAAAACGCGACAGAAGAATAGCGAGACAATCCAGAATACTCGATTTACCTACACCATTAATACCAATCAGTACTGTTGGCTCGGTTTCATCGAAATCTAGTGTCAAATCACCGATTCCACGGAATGATTGCATTATCAAGCGTTTGACTTTCATAGTTTTAAGTACGATGTATGTAATTCATTGGGTGAGAAACGCCCACCCAATATTTCTTATAAAGCCAGGTATTAGGCTGATTTTAACTTAATTACTCCTCTATCAAACACTTGGTTATCAGTACCAATACCACTGATTTCTATTCTATCGGCATAGACTTCATAGGCAGCAAAACTTAAATTGCTAGTCGAGTATTCTGTCCATTCATTTTTCCCGACAGGACGATTACCTGCACCTGCGCCACATATTAAATAAGTTGTGCCATTAATTGAGCGGGTACGTTCATAATGGTGTTCATGACCATTGATATAAAGTTGTACGCCGTATTTTTGAAATAGCGGAGTAAAAGTCTTAATAAAATCGGGATTACTTCCATAGGCTCCCGATGCATAAATAGGATGATGTCCAAATACTACTTTCCAAGTAGCTTTGCTGAGGCTTAATTCTTTTTCTAACCAAGTTAGCTGATTTTTCCAGTCAGCATTACCGTTAGTATCTAGCGCAAAAAATTGTACATTTCCTTGGCTAAATGTATAGTAGCGTCCCTTCATATTAAAGCCGGGATATTTAACTTGTGGATCGCCGTTAGCAGTGCGGATATCATGATTGCCTAAACAAGCTTGAAATTTCACACCTTGCTTGAGTAAATCTTTATAAGGACGCTCAAATACATCTGCAATCTTTTCAATTTCACCGTTGTTATAAATATTATCTCCGGCTAAAACGACTAAATTATAAGGATTTTTTTTGTGATAATTAGTCATTGCCCTAGCTACAGCATACTGTCCTTTTGCACCTGTACCTGTATCTGCAACTGAGACAAAACGGAGTAGCAAGTCTTTTGTGGGTGGATTAGCTGCGATCGCAGTATCTTTTTGAGCTAAATCAGCACTTTGACTATTTTGCCGAGTTAATATCCAAGTTAATCCTGTACCAACAAAACCAAGGCTACTTAAAAATAAAAATTGGCGGCGTTTTAGGTTCATAAATGATTCAATTCCACAACTAGTCAGTTTAGCCAGAGCAATGGACAATGAAGTGATACATTAAGGCAGAAGAAGCTGCATTGCTCAATAATGTATTTGATTTTTATTTGATTCGTTGCTCTTGGTGAAAGTTCCATGTCGCAAGACAATCCGAAATCACAACGTCCCCAAAGACCTTATCAGAGAAACCAGCCATTTTGGAAGTCTGCTATTATCCAATTTCTCAGGGGGACAATTAGGCTGTTAGAGTCGGCGGTGGTGAAGCTAGAAACAGCACCGCCACCGGGAACTGCGGAAACTCCTGGTTTTTGGGGTGGATTGCTGGCTAAAGTCCGCAATTTTTTACCAGCGAATTTGTCTGCAAAGTTGTCTGATACGGCTTTGAGCGGGATTATTGCTAGTATTGCTGTGGTTTTAGTGTGGACAACTAGTAGCTTGTTTACGAATAAACCTGCTGAAGTTGCGATCGCACCTCCTGCTGAAGAAGTTCCAACACCAACGCCAACGATAACTACTCCGCCTTCCCCAGAGTCTACCACCCCAGAAACTCCAGCACCGGAAGAAGTAACACCGTCGCCATCAGCAGAAGTTTCGCCACCGGAACTAGAAATAGAACCAACACCGACACCGGAAGCCACACCAACACCAGAAGTAACTCCAACACCGGAAGCAACATCAACACCGGAACCGACACCAACGCCAACGCCAGCTGTGCAATTAACACCAGAACAGATTTTAATTGCAGCTATCGAAAATCAAGTAGCCCAAATTAGCGATCGCGTTGCTTCTGGACTCATCAAATCAATTCAAGCCAATTTTCGGACTAGTAATTTAACTGTCAAAATTAGTGATGATTGGTATACTCTCAGCGAAACTCAACAGGATCAACTTGCAGCTGATATTTTACAACGCTCTCAAGAACTCGATTTCACTCATTTAGAGGTGGTTGATTTTCAAGATAGGCTGATAGCGCGGAATCCAGTGGTGGGAAATGAGATGATTATTTTTAAACGGCGTGTGAGCGAGCATAAAATCAGCGCAAAATAAAGCATTCGTCAGCTTTGATGGTTGATTCCCTATATTTCATTAATTTGCTGATTACCAATTTAAATAATGTTTGGGACAGATAAATGCTTTGTAGGGGCAAGGCATCCACAATCTTTTGGTATATTCAATTATCTTACTGGTGCCGTGCCCTACTTATCTGTCTACACAATTAACGAAAAACCCGGCTTTTTTAAACCGGGTTTGAGAGTCAACTATTAAGTTTCAAAGTGCTAATCAATGGGTGAATCTCTAAGCAACTTCCAAGTAAAAGAATATTCCATTGCTATTATTGACGATTGACTGTTAACTGTGAACCGTCAACCGTCAACGACTTGAACGGAATAATTTATTTTTTGGAATACCCTAAGCTACAGGAGTTGCAGATTTAGCTTCTAGAGTAGCCAGTCTGTCAGCTAACAGTTTTTCTAGGTCTTCTAAGGCTTTGGTGAAACCTTGAATACCTTCTGCTAGTTTGTCAGTAGCCATGCGATCGCTAGCGTGCATTTTGTCAAAGGTGGCTTTGTCGATGGAGATTTTTTCAATTTCCAAGCTGGCTGCATTAGCGGGGTCGAGTTTGCGTGGTAGTTCGCCAATGGTTGCTTGCAGTTCAGCTAGCAATGATGGGGAAATGGTGAGCAAATCGCTACCAGCTAATTCAGTGATTTCGCCAATGTTACGGAAGCTAGCTCCCATAACTTCAGTTTTGTAGCCGAATTTCTTGTAGTAGTTGTAAATCTTGGTTACTGATAATACACCTGGATCTTCTGCTGGTGCATAGCTATCCCGTCCAGAATCTTTCTTGTACCAGTCGAGGATGCGACCGACGAAGGGAGAAATGAGGGTAACGCCAGCTTCCGCACAGGCGATCGCTTGGTGCAATCCAAACAATAGTGTTAAGTTACAATGAATGCCTTCTTTTTCCAGGATTTCCGCAGCCCGGATACCTTCCCAGGTGGTAGCAATTTTAATCAATACGCGATCGCGAGAAACACCCGCAGCTTTGTATTGAGCAATTAATTCTCTGGCTTTGGTAAGAGTAGCTTCGGTATCGAAGGACAAGCGCGCATCTACTTCTGTAGACACCCGACCAGGGATAATTTGTAAAATCTTCAGCCCAAAAGCTACCGCCAAACGGTCAAAAGCAATGGTGACAATTTGCGCTTGGCTAGCATCAGCGCCCGCATCTTTCTTAGCTTGGAGTAGAGTTTGATCGACAATTTCCTGATACTCAGGCATTTTCGCCGCAGCAGTAATCAGCGAAGGATTGGTAGTTGCGTCTTGGGGTGTAAACTTTTCAATTGCTTGGATATCACCTGTATCCGCAACCACTACAGTCATAGTGCGTAACTGTTCGAGTAGGTTTTTAGACATAAATTGCTCCGTTTTGTTTGCTTGTTTAGGATTTACTGCATAAAGGCATCAAGTGCTGAGTTGTACAGACGCGATTAATCGCGTCTGTACAAGAGTGCTGAGTCAAAATACTAGTCCCTAATCCCCAGTCCCTAGTCCCCATTCCCCATTCCCTATTCCCTCGTTCATGCATAGTATCGGGATTACCTTTATTGATTACCCTCTTATTTACACTTGTTGCTGTTCCTTCTATTCTGATTCTGGCAACTTTTCTTAATTGTTGCCCAAGTATACTGATCACCTTCAGCTTCAGCCCCATTTTAGAGACCCTATGCCAAGATTGGCTGTCCAATAGAATGCACTTTAATTAAGCTAGTTGTTCCTGATTTACCAATTGGTACGCCGGAGGTAATCACGACTTTATCGCCATCTTTGGCTAAACCCATATCTACGACGCTGTTGACTACGTTCAAAAACATTTCTTCGGCGCTGTGGACTGGGGGAACTAGTAAAGCCTCTACACCCCAGGAAAGTGCTAACTGGCGGTAGGAGACTTCTTCAGAGGTGAGGGCAATAATTGGCGTTGATGGACGATATTTAGAAACTAGCTGTGCTGTACTCCCCGAAGAAGTATTACAAAGAATTGCCCTTGCGCCTGTTTCATAGGCAATTCGACATACTGCTTCAGCTACAGATTCGGTGACACTCAAAGTCCCGGCTTCACGACACCAAGAATGTTTGCTACCTTCTTGTAAAGACTGTTCTGTGCGAATGGCAATATTGTGCATCATTTCCACCGTGGCTATAGGATATTGACCTACAGCAGTTTCCCCAGAAAGCATGACAGCATCTGTACCATCCCAGATTGAGTTAGCAACGTCTGTGGCTTCGGCGCGGGTGGGATCGGGCGAACTAATCATCGATTCCAGCATTTGGGTGGCAGTAATCACAGGTTTACCTGCCTGATTACAACGGCGAATGATATCTTTTTGAATCAGGGGAACTTCGTGAATGGGCATTTCCACCCCTAAGTCACCACGGGCAATCATAATCCCGTCAGCAGCTTCGAGAATGCTGTCAAAATCTTTAACGGCTTCTGGGCGTTCAATTTTGGCAATTACCCGAATTTTGCCCCCAGCAGATTCAATCATTCGTTGTGCTGGTTCTAAATCGCGGGGTGATTGTACAAAAGAAACTGCTACCCAATCAACACCTAACTGGATGCCAAACCGTAAATCCTGCAAGTCCTTTTCGGTGATGGAACTCATTGGTAAACGAGTTTGTGGCAGGTTTACCCCTTTATGAGTAGAAATTAAACCGCCAATTTTCACATAAGCCCGAATGTGATCAGCATCGCGATCGCTCACCACTAATTTGACACGACCGTCATTAATCGAAATCGGTTCGCCTTGTCTTACCATTGCAAACAAAGTTGGCAACGGCAAAGGCAGTTCATCAACACTCTCGCCCTTTTCTTGTAAAACAAAAGTGACTTCGGTACCAGCTTCCACCATTAGCCCTTCTGGTGGTAAAGTCCCCAAGCGGATTTTCGGGCCACACAAGTCTTGCATAATTGCTATTGACTTGTGCTTTTTGCTACTAATTTGTCTAATGTAGTGGGCAGTTTGACCGTGGGCTTCATAAGCACCATGAGAGAAATTCAACCGCGCCACATTCATCCCCGCATCAATCAAAGCTTCTAGCCGTTCAGGAGAAGATGTAGCAGGCCCTACAGTACAGATAATTTTGGTTCGACGCATAAAAATTGGGTGTTTAGGAATATCCTGGGATGAAATCCCAGAACCTACAACATAGATAGCTAAACTATCCAAAATTGCAAGTGCTTCATATAACTTTTATGCCCGTAAAAGTACTTTTTATTTTCTTTTGTTGTCAAGGTATGGATGGGGGATTGGGGATTGGGGACTGGGGACTGGGGATGAGGGGGAAAAGGGGAAAGGGGAAAGGGGAAAAGGAAAAAAGGGAAATTATTATTACCCATTACTCATTACTCATTACCCATTACCCATTACCCAATGCCCCATGCCCCATGCCCCATGCCCCATGCCCTTATACAAGCGCCAATTGTTCTTTCTGCGCCATTGATAACATGAGGTCAACTACACGATTTGAGTAACCCCATTCGTTGTCATACCAAGCAACTATTTTAAAGAAGTTGGCGTTGAGTTCAATGCCAGCACCAGCATCGAAGATACTGGAGTGCATATCGCCCTGAAAATCGGTGGAAACTACTTCTTCGTCACTGTAGCCAAGGATTCCTTTGAGTTCTCCTTCAGAAGCAGCTTTCATGGCTGCACAAATTTCTTTGTAACTGGTGGCTTTGGCTGTCTTGAAAGTTAAATCAACTACAGAAACATCAGGAGTGGGAACTCGGAACGCCATTCCGGTTAACTTACCCTTCAATTCTGGTAAAACCAGTGCTACGGCTTTAGCTGCACCTGTGGAAGAAGGAATGATATTTTGGGCTGCACCTCTACCACCGCGCCAATCTTTTTTGCTAGGGCCATCTACAGTTGGTTGGGTAGCAGTCATGGCGTGAACTGTGGTCATCAAACCTTCGGTCAAGCCGAAATTATCATTGATTACCTTAGCTACGGGAGCTAAACAGTTGGTGGTACAGCTAGCATTAGAAACAATCGTATGCTTGCTGGGATCAAATAGCTGATGATTAACACCCATCAGCAAAGTAGGAACTAGGTCAGGATCTTTAGTAGGAGCAGAGATGACTACACGCTTGGCACCAGCTTTGAGGTGATTTGTGGCTCCCTCTTGTCCGGTAAATAGCCCTGTAGCTTCCACAACGTAATCTACACCTAATTTTCCCCAAGGTAACTCAGCTGGATTGCGAACTGATACGCAGGGAATAAAATGCCCATCAATAACGATGCCATCTTCCCTTGCTTCTACCTTACCTTTAAATTTACCGTGGGTGGAATCATATTTAAATAGATAAGCCAGGTTATCTGATGGTACTAGATCGTTGATCCCCACAAATTCAATATTGGGGTTATTAATGCCAGCGCGAAGCACAAGCCGCCCGATCCGACCAAATCCATTAATACCTACTTTTAACTTAGCCAAAATAAAACCTCCCGTTTCGACAATTGCCATTTAGGGCTATTACCCTATCTTCAACGCTGCATTCAGCTTGCATGATTTGGGTCTGACTTAGCTGATCGTTACAGTCAAAAGTTGTGAAGAGTGTATTTTCTTGGCATATTTTAAGGTTTTGGGCATGGGGCATGGGGCATGGGTAAGGGGGAATGGGGATTGGGGAAGGGGGAAGGGGGAAGGGAGAATGGGGAAGGGGGAATGGGAAGATAAAGGATTCTTGAGGCTTGTTATAACCAATGGGATGGTGTTGGTCACCAACGGGATGGTGTTGGTCACCAACGGGATGATGTTGGTCACCAAGGTGATGGTGTTGGTCACCAATGGGATGATGTTGGTCACCAACGGGATGGTGTTGGTCACCAATGGGATGGTGTTGGTCACCAACGGGATGATGTTGGTGACCAACGGGATGATGTTGGTCACCAACATCACGATTTTTGTTAAGGGACTTCCAAATAAAAAAATATACCAGTATTTATTGTGGGGTGGACATCTTGTCCGCCCAGTTTATGTGGCGGGCAAGATGCCCGCCCCACAAGATGGAATAATTTATTTCTTGGAAGTCCTTAAGTTATGGAATTTTCCTCCCCTCATCCCCCTGCCCCCTTGCCCCTTACCCCTTGCCCCTTACCCCTTCCCTTGCCCCTTGCCCCTTGCCCTTTGCCTATTAGAACTTTAGTAAGGCCATTGCCAATCGCGAATTTCTGGCATATCTTCGCCGTAGCGTCGAATGTAGTGTTTATGCTCAATCAGCTTATCTTGCACCATTTGCTTGACGTAAGCTGCTTTGTATCCTAATTGGGGTACGCGATCGCATACGTCCATGACTAAGTGGAAGCGATCGAGATCGTTGAGAACAACCATATCAAAGGGTGTGGTGGTGGTTCCTTCTTCTTTGTAGCCCCGGACGTGGATGTTGTTATGGTTTGTATGGCGATAGGTTAAGCGATGGATTAGCCAAGGATAGCCATGAAATGCAAAGATTACTGGTTTGTTAGTAGTGAAAATGGTGTCGAAATCTTTGGGGCTTAAACCGTGGGGATGTTCGCTGTTTGGCTGTAGTGTCATTAAATCGACTACGTTGACTACCCGGACTTTTAAGTCTGGGAAATGCTGACGCAAAATATCCACTGCCGCTAAGGTTTCTAAGGTGGGAATATCCCCAGCACAAGCCATAACTACATCAGGTTCGCTGTTTTGATCGTTGCTAGCCCATTCCCAAATGCCAATACCTTTGGTGCAGTGTTTGATAGCAGCATCCATATCTAGATATTGTAGGGCTGGTTGCTTACCAGCCACAATCACGTTGACATAGTTGCGGCTTCTCAAACAATGGTCTGTTACCGATAACAAAGTATTGGCATCGGGGGGAAGATAAACGCGGATGATTTCTGATTTTTTATTAACTACATGGTCGATAAAACCAGGGTCTTGGTGAGAGAAACCGTTATGGTCTTGTCGCCAAACGTGGGAGGTTAGCAGGTAGTTCAAGGATGCAACAGGTCTGCGCCAAGGGATGTGACGAGTAGTTTTCAGCCACTTGGCGTGTTGGTTGAACATGGAATCAATAATGTGGATGAACGCCTCATAGCAGGAGAAGAATCCATGACGACCTGTGAGTAGGTAGCCTTCTAACCATCCTTGGCAAGTAGTTTCACTGAGAATCTCCATCACCCGCCCATCAGGGGAGAGGTGTTCGTCTTCTGGGAGAGTTTTAGCAACCCATGTCCGGTCTGTAACTTCAAATACCGCATCTAAGCGATTTGATTGGGTTTCATCTGGGCCGACGATGCGGAAATTGCGGCTTTCCTGGTTCAGTTTGAGGACATCACGTAGAAACTGTCCGGAAACTTTGGTAGCTTCAGCAATTACCTTTCCTGGTTGGGGAACATTAACAGCATAGTTTTCAAAATCGGGTAGCTTCAGGTCACGCAATAAAATACCGCCGTTAGCGTGGGGATTATCACCCATGCGCCGATGTCCCTTTGGTGCGAGTTCTGCAAGTTCGGGAATTAAGCTACCGTTAGCGTCGAAGAGTTCTTCAGGTTTGTAACTCTTCATCCAGTCTTCGAGTAATCTCAAGTGTTCTGGCTTGTTGGCGATTTCTCCAAAGGGAACTTGATGCGATCGCCAAAAATCTTCAGTCTTTTTCCCGTCTACCTCTTTCGGCCCTGTCCAGCCTTTAGGCGTTCTTAAAATAATCATCGGCCACTGCGGACGGTCTTTAAAACCATGCACGCGGGCTTCTCGTTGAATACTTTGAATTTCCGTGACTATTGTATCCAGTGTAGCGGCAAATAACTGATGCACGGTTGCTGGGTCGGAACCTTCGACAAAGTAAGGCTTATAGCCATAGCCCAAAAACAGGTTCTCGATTTCTTCGTTGCTTAACCGTGATAGTAACGTGGGGTTAGCAATTTTATAACCATTGAGGTGCAGAATTGGTAATACAGCACCATCATTTACAGGATTAAGAAACTTATTTGAGTGCCAACTAGCGGCTAAGGCTGCGGTTTCCGCTTCCCCATCCCCAATTACACAAGCAACTAGCAAATCGGGGTTATCAAAAGCAGCACCATATGCGTGAGATAAAGCATAGCCTAATTCCCCGCCTTCGTGAATTGAACCTGGGGTTTCTGGTGCAACGTGGCTAGGAATCCCACCAGGAAAAGAGAATTGTTTAAACAGGCGCTTCATCCCCTCTGCATCTTGGGAGATGTTCGGGTAGAACTTGCTGTATGTGCCTTCTAGGTAAGTATTAGCCACCAATCCAGGGCCACCATGACCGGGGCCAGCAATGTAGATGGTGTTGAGGTCGTATTTTGCGATCGCGCGATTGAGATGAACGTAAATAAAGTTCAGTCCCGGCGTTGTTCCCCAGTGACCCAAAAGTCTGGGTTTGACATGTTCTAGCTTCAGTGGTTCTCGTAGCAGCGGATTGTCCAGAAGATATATTTGTCCTACTGAAAGATAATTAGCGGCGCGCCAGTAGGCGTTAATCTTCCGCAATTCTTCATCCGTTAAAGGCTTGGATTGAGTCGGACTTGCTAAAGTCATATCAAACTCCATTTCTATGAGGATTTTGACGAATTCATTCAGTCAGTATGCAAGTTTACTGATCTAGAGGCTGTGTGTCATCCTACCCATGACAAAGTTTTCCAGTATTTATCTGGAAATGTGGCAAGTAATCCTTGTCACATAAAGTTATTTGCTCAAATCTAAAATAAATCTGAAGAAATACAAACGAATAATCCTTTGTCAGAGTAACAAATTTAGCAGGTTATCTAAGCATTTTTAAGCTTAATTTAAAATTAAATTAATGTTTTATTTAAAAGCTTAAAACATCATGAATTAGTGTTTTCAGAGACATTTATTACTGTTTTGATGGTCTTAATAGATAAAAAAGCCAAATATTAACAGGGATCAAAAATATTACCTCTGTTCAATTGCCTAGCCGCAAATTTTGATGTTTATATAGGACTCATATTTGATTTCTGAGATACACGTAGGGGAGCCAGTGCGTTGCGGAGGTTCCCTCCGTTATAGCAACTGGCGTTGTGTTGTCGCCAAGCGCCGCACCAAAGCCCAGAATACGGTGCGTTACACTTCGTGATAACGCACCCTACACATACTTAGATTTTTTCAATAATCAAATCGGATTCCTATAGTGAAATACAGTTCAGTTAAGAAAATTAATTTATAACAAAACCAAAAAACTAGTTACTCAACAAAAAACCGAACAATCATTTTGGAGGGGGTTTGGGGGACGCAACCGTCCCCCAATCGGGGGTTTGGGGGAGAATCCCCCAATTGATGGCTTTTTTAATAAGTGACAAATCAATTACTAATGAGCTTAACCCAAGCCTATTGGTTTATAGTGCTGAAAAATGCGATATAAAGTCCTGAGTAAAAATTATTCTGCTTCAGAACTATGGCGTAATTTTTAAATAAAGTCTTCTGGGTTAACACCCATTTGTCGCAACCTTTCGGCTAAAATTTGCGATCGCCTTTTTTCTGCTTCTAATGCTGCTTCTGCTTGTTCAGCACGTTGTCGTTCTTGTTCAGTGCGTTGTTGTTCTTGTTCTAGTAATTGGCAAATTTCTATATAAGAGAAAAACTTTGTATCATCAGGACGATAAATCTGTAACTCATCGCCAGAAAAATCAAAGCGGATTCCTAACCTAGGACTCAGCCAATTTGCGATCGCAGGAATCACATCTAACCCAACTTCACCCCGCAGCCAACCCCTTAACTGATTTTTCTCAGGATTGTAAATGTAATACTCCTCAACACCGTAGCGATCGTAAAAGAGGAGTTTTCGATCCATCTCATCTTGGGAATTACTAGGAGAAAGAATTTCAAACACCACCTGTGGCGCAACTCCTGATTCATTCCATTGCTGATAAGAACCGCGTTTACCTTTTGGTCTACCAAACACCACCATCACATCTGGTGCGTTAACAATATTATTGCGTCCTTCAACGGGATACCAAAATAAATCTCCCGCCACAAATATATTTGCATCATCAGCGTATAACCAATCCAAATTTTGCTGGATCACCAAAATCCAGCGAAACTGTTCAGTATTATTTGCCATTGGCTGTCCGTCACTATCTGGGTAGATGACTTCTGTTGGGGTTAATGATTCGGCGTGAGAAACCATAAGCAGAAGGAAGCCATATCTAACGCTGCTTGGATTCTAGCACCGCACCGCTACGCGGAATTCAAAATTCAAAATTCAAAATTCAAAATTTTGAACAATTACGAATTACGAATTACGAATTACGAATTCACCATTAGATTTCCAATAGCCCAGGTGGTGGTGTCACTTCAATGCGACGGGCTGGTAAATCTACAACAGGTGCGATCGCTTCCACAAAGGGAATTAAAACAGTCTTTTGTTTTTTATCTGGTGCAAATGTGGGATCTAACTCCACTTCTAATAAATCATTACCAGCAGGAATAATATCTACAACTTTACCCACCAATTCACCCGATGCTTGCAAAAATACTTCCAAGCCCAGCAAATCGGGAACATAAAATTCATCTTCAGCCAATTGCGGGCGATCGCTTTCTGGCACCATAATCTTACAACCACGTAATTCCTCTACTTGGTTGCGATTTTCCACACCAGCTAATTTAATTACATACAAATTTTTGCCTTCGATGTAACGCCCAGCCACTAATTCTATTGGTTGCGGTTCCATATCACCAGGACGCAATAACCAGCGTTTCCCCGGTACCTCAAACCGTTCGGGAAAGTCGGTATTCGGATACACCCGCATCTCTCCCGCCAAACCTTGAGGTGCAACAATCTTCCCAATCTCTAGCCAATCATCCAATTTTGGATTTGGGATTTTGGATTTGGGATTATTCTCTTTTTTCCTTTCTGGCTTCGTGTTCTTTGCGCCTTCTCGGTTCATTCTCACTATTTAATTTAAAAAACCAAAAATCTTGGATGGTGCGTTAGCCTGCGGCATAAAACACCCTACCGGACTGACAAGGCTAAAATGTGGCAATATAATTTTCTTGTGGGGTGGACATCTTGTCCGCCCAGGACGGGCAAGATGCCCATCCCACAAGAGTTTGAATAATGCATATTTTAGTCTAGACACACCCTACCGAATATACTAAGCACTTACAACCGCGCCTTGATAGGCTTGTTCTGCAACCTTCGCCAGTCGCCGCATTCCGGTAACTAATTCCTCATCGCTACCGGTGAGGCTGATGCGGAGACATTGCTGCTTGTGAGGCCATTCTTCTTTTAAGCCGGGGAAGAAAGTACTACCAGGGACAACAATTACACCTACTTTCTTCAACTCTTGGTAGAATTCCCAATCGCTAATAGGTAAATCTTTTAACCACAACCAAGCAAAGATAGCACCTTCACCACGATGCAAGAACCAAGGTAAATCCTTGGGCATTGATGCATCTAATGTATTTTCTAATACGCTGAACTTGTTTTGATAGAACGGGCGGATCACTTGTTCGGCAATTTCAGCTAACGCACCTGAATTAATAGCACGGGCTGCGATCGCTTGTCCATAGCGCGAAGAATGCAGCAGCGCATTTGTTTGGAATGACTCTAAAACTTGAATAGTCCTTTCATTCCCAATTGCAATTCCAATTCTTTCCCCAGGTAAACCCGCCTTGGATAAGCTGGTGCAATGAATGATATTTTCCTCAAATATCAAGGACATATCCGTAAAATTCAGCGCTGGGAAAGGAGGCGCGTAAGCCGAGTCAATTAATACTGGCACATCATAAGGCGCAGCGAGGGCGGCAATTTTTCTCACTTCCTCATCGGTAAGCACATTCCCTGTCGGATTACAAGGACGAGAGAAAATCACGCAGCCCGTACTTTCAGAAATTGATAGCTGGCTAAAATCGGGACGATATTTAAATCTGTGGGCAGACTCATCAATATCTAAAGCTGGTTTATAAGCAATTAAAGCTTCTGGAACCAAGCAAATTCCACCGTAACCTGTGTAGTCGGGGCTGAGAGGTAAGACAATTTGCTTCAGTTCACCAGTAGTAGTGTAACCACCGAAAGCATTAGCAGCGTAAAAATAGAGAGTTTGGCTACCGGGAGTAATTAAAATATTGCGATCGCTTAACTTTAACCCATAGCGGCGATTAAAATCATTGGCGATCGCTTCAATTAATGGTGCATAACCTTGGCTGGAACCATATCGGCAAACCACCTCACCATATTCTGAACTAGCGAGTAAATCTGCTGTACAATCCCGCCATAATCGTTCTACTGCAGGCAAAATCAACGGATTACCCGCACTCAAATTAATTAATTCCTGCCCTGCATTAGCTTTTAACGTTTCCACAATATCTTTCATAATTGCGCGAACGCCAGTCAGGTTGGACATTTGAGCGCCAATTTTAGTAAGGGCAGGATTCATAGGCTGTAAAGAAAATAGATTTATTGAGAAAGTGACAAAATTCTTATGAGGGGATCGCTGCTAGCACAAATTTTACGCTGTTGCTCCAACAGCTATTTCCACCTTTAATTAATCTAACTAGAGAATGACATTTTAACAAAGTCACAATATTTTTATAATTTTTTTGTGTTTGTCATTGGTCATTAGTCATTTGTCATTCGTCATTTGTCATTCGTCATTAGTTATCCCCCTTATCTCCCTCATCCCCCTCATCCCCCTCATCCCCCTCATCTCCCAATCCCCATTCCCCATTCCCCCAAACTTTCTGTAAACTCAGATCAGCATACAGGAGGGCTGAAGTTTGGAAGTTAAAGCCGCAGTCGCTTACGGCGCGGGTAAGCCGTTAACTATTGAAACCGTTCAATTATCCGGGCCTCAAGCTGGGGAAGTATTGGTGGAGATTAAAGCTAGTGGTGTTTGTCATACCGATGCTTACACTCTTTCTGGTAAAGATCCAGAAGGCTTATTTCCCGCAATTTTGGGACATGAAGGCGCAGGAGTAGTCGTAGAAGTAGGCGCTGGGGTAACTAGCGTCAAGCCTGGAGATCATGTAATTCCCCTTTACACTCCAGAATGCCGCCAGTGTGAATATTGTCTCAGCCAGAAAACAAATCTCTGTCAAGCTATTCGCAGCACCCAAGGACGGGGTTTAATGCCGGATGGGACAAGTCGCTTTAGTATTGGTGGAGAAATGATTCACCATTACATGGGTACTTCTACTTTTGCGAACTATACAGTGTTACCAGAAATTGCTGTAGCCAAAATTCGCGAAGATGCCCCATTTGATAAAGTTTGTTATATCGGCTGTGGTGTCACCACAGGAATTGGCGCAGTTATTTATACAGCCAAAGTAGAAGCAGGTGCAAAAGTCATAGTTTTTGGCTTAGGTGGTATTGGCTTAAATGTCATCCAAGGGGCGAGCTTAGTAGGAGCCGATATGATTGTTGGGGTGGATTTAAATCCCAAAAAACGCGCTTTAGCCGAAAAATTTGGCATGACGCACTTTGTTAATCCCCAAGAAGTTGAGGGTGATTTAGTTCCTTATTTAGTTGACTTAACCAAAGGCGGCGCTGATTACACTTTTGAATGTATTGGCAATGTCAATGTCATGCGCCAAGCATTAGAGTGTTGCCATAAAGGTTGGGGTGTTAGCGTCATTATTGGTGTTGCTGGTGCAGGACAAGAAATTAGCACTCGTCCGTTTCAATTAGTAACTGGACGTGTTTGGAAAGGTTCCGCATTTGGTGGCGCTAGGGGACGTACAGATGTGCCGAAAATTGTTGATTGGTATATGGATGGCAAGATAAATATTGATGATTTAATTACTCATGTCATGCCAATTGAACAGATAAATCATGCTTTAGAATTAATGCATGAAGGTGAATCAATTCGTAGCGTTGTCACATTTTAATTGTTAGCTTTTAATTAAGGTGTGTATTGATTTTATATCAAGCATATTCGTAGGGTGTGTTATGCCGTAGGCTAACGCACCTTATACCAATTTCAAACAAGAACGCGACAGATACACATCCCCAAACCCTCGTCATATTTGGATTGTGAATGGTATGAGATTGTTGGCGGTGCGTTGCGCTACGCGACAACACACCCTACAAAAATATTATTTATGTAGAGATTAAGAACGATTTTCATAATTACCAATTACCACTCAAACCAAGTTAGGAGAGTTACATGGTTACTACCAATGAAGCGATAAACATTACTCCTAAAGAAAAACCACTTGCAGAAAAGCGTGTGACCTTGAATAATATCAGTTGGGATGCTTATGAGCAGATTCTTGAGGCTTTAGGTAATAATCGAGCCGCCAGACTTACATATTACCAGGGTATGTTGGAGATTATGACTCCTTTAGAAGAACATGAAAGTGCTAACAGTTTAATAGGGCAATTGATTGAATTATTAGCAGAAGAACTCTATTTGAATCTTAAGAGTATGGGTTCAACTACCCTCAAGATTCCCATTCTCAAATCTAGCCCAGAACCTGATAGATGTTATTACATTCAAAATGAACCTACTGTTAGAGGTAAAACAGTAGATTTAGCAGTAGATCCACCTCCCGATTTGATTTTAGAAGTTGATATAACTCATACAGATATCAATAAAAAGCAACTTTATCAGGAAATGAAGGTTCCTGAATTTTGGCGTTATAACGGTAGCAGATTAACTATTTATTTGTTGACGCAAGGTGAATATCAAGAATCAGCGACTAGCGCCACATTCCCGATATTAACTAAGTCAATGGTGTATGATTTCCTAGCACAATGCAAAACTCAGGGTGAAACCCAAACTAAGCGAGCTTTCCGTAAAATGTTGCGCGAACAAATCCAGCAGTAATTGTTTTTAAGTTTTCCAAAATAGCTTTAGACGAGTGCATAGACTTGTCAACAAAGCAATTGGTAGAGTGTAGACTACTCCTTTAATTACTCCCATCACAGGCGTTGTAGTATTGGCAATAATCCAATCTTCTATTCCTGTAAGTTGTAATATTGGCCAGAGAAGATTTGCAAAAGCTACATAAGCAATCATGGGATTTTGCCCATTATCAATTAAAAATTGCAGCCATTTCTTCTGCCCAAAGATATTAATTATTATAGTAAAAACTATCAATAAAAAAATTGCGATCGCACTGGTGACAAAATAATAGCTATAGGTAGAAGGATCTTTATGAATCCCTCCCTGGAAAGGCTCGAAAAATAAGCCTAGTAACAACCAGTAAACTCCCCATTGATAAAATTGCTTGAGTAAATAGTCTATCTCTGTTTCTGGCTGCTTAAATAATAGCCAGCTTGCGCCATAAATCGCAGCGCTTACTAGAGTGGTTTGCCAAATCCAACGCGCTTGCAAGCCTACCAATAATACTAAGCAAATCATCAGCATAGATACAATAATCAACCATAAACGCTGACTATAGCGAGAGCCTAAACTCTGCTGATTAGCTGATATTTCTTGAGATTGAGTATTTTTTTGTATCCAGTTTAATATCAAATCACCAACAATAGTTCCAGGAATGATGATGAACAAGTACTTCAAATAATAAAACTGAAAAATCCAAGAAAACTTTAAATCATTCCCTAGAATTGATATAGATGATGCTGTCCATAAGTTTTTTACCCAACCATCAGCACTAGCAGATAATTGCAAAGCAATCAAATATCCCAGTAATCCCAAACGTAAAAGCAAATTAGAGCTTGTAAATAACCAAGCTAGCGAACCAAAAACTGCCATATTTGCTAGTACCATTAATATTGGATCGCTACGTTCCAGTAAAAAGCCTTTACCACCATATTGTAATTGAGAAATAATAGCGATCGCAGCGATAAAGCCTGCTATATTTAGCCACAAACCATATTTACTCCACCTCCCTAAAATCGACCAACTCCCAAACATTAAAAACAGCAATACGAAACCCAGCATTGCTAAATACCATGTTTCATCAGTTGGGTTGTTATTGATGGTAAAGGGACGGAGATGTTGCAGAATAATTGCAAAGGCTCCTAGCATGAAGCCTCGCTTCAAAATATATAAAATAATTCTAGAAATACTCACTCCTTGAGCAATACGGCGAGATAGTGCTAAGGGGATGGCAGCACCCATTGCAAACAAAAATAAGGGGAAAACGACATCTACCCAAGTTAAGCCAGCAATCTGAGAATTAAAGGCATGAGTTGGGGGTGGCTCTTGAGCATGATACATCCAAGCTGGCAAAATTTTATATCGAATTGTGCCAGAAAAGACCATTGCTAAGATTGCCAATCCCCGCAGTGCATCTAACGCATCGGCGCGTTTTATATTTTTGGTAGTAATGTTACTTTCCTGAGTCAATGGGATTACCTGAATTCAGGAAATTTAGTATAGCAGTCTTAAATTATTTGTGAAAGTAATTTACCTGAAAAGTAAACTATATTTTGCTCTCATCAAAATGAATGCTTAAGGGTTGAGCAGTGCTAAACCCCTACAATAAATGTATATGTAAGAGTTTGCATAAATTTTGCTGGAGTCTAACATACTCTAATTTAAGCAAATAACAAATGACAAATGACAAATAACTATTTAGAGATAATAAAAGACCGAGTAGCCATTTGAATCAATCGTTCAGGTGATTTTGCTCGATTTACTGTGAGGCGCGAAATCCGATATTTATCCTGTAACCAACGGAAGCGTAAAATAGTGCTGTTATACAGATAGCCTGATTGATAATACTTCGCAGCGTAGGTTTCTACCTGGTGATTCATAGAACCATAAGGATATGCAATGTGCCTAGCAATCTCTTGCGGTGCTGCTAATCCAGTCAGACATTCTCTAAGTTCAATTTGAGCTTGAGCTAGTTCCTGATTTAAATCAGAAACAGTAATTTTAGCTAAATCTTTGTGGTTTTCTCCATGAGATTGAATATCATAAAATCCCTTAGCAAATCCTGTTCTCAAATCCTCACAACTCAGGTATGTGGTTGAGGGATGATGAATTTTAGCTAACGTACCAGGATTCACAAATAAAACTATTTTGATTTTTTGCTTAAATTCTTTTTCTAACCTTTCCAAAACTGGGACAATGTTAGTATATACAGTTTTATAACTATCATCAAAGCTTAACATTATGGGCTTTTTACCAACATATTCTTGCGGAATATCTCGGTTGCGATCAATAAAGTAATCATATAATTCTTGAGTTGATAAAAACCAATAATTATTATGAGCTAAGTATTCTAGAAACTTTTCTAAATCTTGCATTGCATAAGACATTTTTGCAGCTATTGGATTCTGAATAAGTCCGAAATTAGGATTATTCAGATCAACAATGCCGTGAAATCCCAAAAGAGGAATTCTGGGAGCGTTTATATAAGAAAGAAGTAGTGTAATTGTCAAAAAGAATACAATAATATATAAAGAAATAAACTGTAAATTAAATTTATTTTTTAGCTTGAATTTATGCCTTCTAGATATCAAAGCCATTGTTCTGTAATGTAAGTAATAATAGATTCGCTGTACTCAAGTAATGATGTGTAAACTGAGTAGTGGAATTGAGGGTATTACCCCTACCACTAGTAAGTGAGTTTTTAGATTATGCAAATAGAATGTCTTAGAGTTTACTTATCTGTCTGATTACCAATTTCTGTATATCTCATGGCATTCAGAACTCTTGGGTTTCCATCCAAGACCAAACTATTTAGACATTTTTTGCAGGTTATTTAGTCTGCTATCCAACTAAAGACTAAACTGGTGCAAATGGTATTTGGCAAACCTAGCAAGGATTCTGGCTCAAGAAATCCATTTTGTCAAATTCATAGGACTTACGCAAAAATGCTTTAGTGCATTACACTAGCCTAAGACATACTCAAAAGATAATTGAACAAGCTATTTTTACTATTAATACTAATTCAAATAATTTTGGCGACATATCAATATATTCTAGAGGGCAAGGCAATTCCCAACTGTGTCAACTTAATTTCTTACAACATTAAGCCTTAAACCTTGACCATTAAGGGTTAAACCTTGAGCATTAAGCCTTAAACCTTGAGCATTAAGCCTTAAACCTTGAGCATTAAGCCTTAAACCTTGAGCATTAAGCCTTAAACCTTGAGCATTAAGCCTTAAACCTTGAGCATTAAGCCTTAAACCTTGAGCATTAAGGGTTAAACCTTGACCATTAAGGGTTAAACCTTGAGCATTAAGGGTTAAACCTTGAGCATTAAGGGTTAAACCTTGAGCATTAAGGGTTAATTTTTAAGCGATCGCCTATGCAGGCAGTGTTATTGTATGCAGCAGATTGCAAGTTGGTACAGATAATTCTAAGGGCAAGGCAATGCCCATTGGTGTCAACGTAAGCTAAAAGCTATATAGGGTGGGCGTTGTACAAATACCTTGTGCCCTCATCCCCTAACCCCTTCTCCCGCAGGAGAAGGGGAACTAAATCTCTTGCTCCCCTCTCCCTGTGGGAGAGGGGCTGGGGGTGAGGGCAAAACCTTGCACAAGAGCGGGTTTCACGTTAAGTTGACACCAATACCTCTACAATCTGTCGCATTCTTTTTCAAATTGGTATAACTTATTGCGGGGAATGTATCTTTTATTAACTCTAAAAATGCAGACAACAAAGAGAAAGAAGTTCCATTTTAAAATTAGGTTTAATCTGTTTCTTTATTAAATACTTCTAAGATTTGACGACAAATTTGTTTGAGCTTGTCTTCAATGTGAGGGGAAGGGATAGAAGCACCTACAATACTCCATTTGTCTATTGTTGAAAGTCGCCATGCTTCTCCTCGATGATCGAATGCAGCAATTTCTACACCGATCGCACGCCGCAAATTACTTACTGGGTCTTGATAAAATCGGATTTGAATTAAGACGCTGCGACTGCGCCAAGATTTGCTGATTCCAGGAAAGTGAAAACCTATGTCTATAGAGTCTGGATCGACTAACTCCCGTGTCTCTGGATCGTTTTTCCAAGGTTTAAGATCCGATTTGGCATCAGGGAACTCAAATTTAAACAAATTGACTACTGTAGCAATCTTGCTGGCGAGTTCAAGGTTAGTTGCTTGTTCAGATGCGTTCACAAAAAAACACTCCTATATTGCATCGGCTTAAGGGAAATCTGAAGTTAAAAAAACCGCCAGAAGGTTTATGTTATTAGTGTTTCAGCTTATCAATGTCTTTTGGTATTTCGCAACTCTAAATTATGTTTTCCTAACAATCATTGTGAATAAAAGCTGTCAAAAAGTGCTGATTGAAGTTTAGAGCTAAATCAAGATACATTGGGTAATTATACTTAAGTTTCCCAAAAATTACCCAGTCAAACGGTGATTTTTAGAAAATAAAAGCTGGGATAAAAAATTTTGCCAAAATCCTTTTATGGTAAGAACTATAACTGACACTTGCGATCTAAAATTACACTGTTAGTCGGCAAACAAACAGCAAATTATTTCAGTATATGTCGCGTCAACGCTCTCTTTTGTCATTGGTTTTCGTATTATTGGCAACCCTACTGATCAGTTGTGGCAGTCCTACTGTCGCCAAAGCACCACCTACTTATACAACAGCACAACTGACGAAAATTCAGACATATGTGCCAGAGATTCAGGCTGTGCGCGATCGCTTAGACGAACTAAAAGACCTCATCCAACGCAAAGATTGGATATTTGTGGGTAATTTTATACATGGGCCTCTGGCAGAAGCTCGGTTAGACATGACTTATGTAATTCCTAACCTCTTACCCCAGGATGAAGCTGTAGCACGTCAAACAGCACGTGATTTGTTTAACCACTTGGTGAAAATCGACCAAGCTGCAACATCTGGCAATAGTATACTTGCTTTAAATAATACTCAAGCAGTGGTTGCAGATCTAGATAAATTCCTCAATCTGCTTCCCAAGACAAGCGCTGAAGCTGAGTCATAAGTAAGGAGTTGTGGGCAGTTCCAAATAAAAATATTCCCCTATGATTGTTGACGGTTGATGGTTGACTGTGAACCGTCAACAACCTTAAGGGGGATAATTGATTTTTTGGAGTTCCTTTAAGCTATGAGTTAGGAGTTAGGAACCAAAAATTTCTAACTCCTAACTTTTTGGATCAAGTCATGAGTCATGTAGTTATTATCGGTTGCGGTGTAGTTGGCGCAGCGATCGCCTATGAACTAAGTCAAGTTAAAGGTCTGAGTATCACTGTTTTAGATAGCCAGCCACCCGCACAAGCATCCACTGGCGCTGCACTTGGCGTTTTAATGGGTATCATTAGCCAAAAACTCAAAGGAAAAGCTTGGCAGTTACGACAAACTAGCGTCCAACGCTATGAAACTCTGATTCCCGAATTAGAAGCAATCACAGGGCGAAAAATCCCTTTTAACCGTCAGGGAATCGTCAGCCTTTGCTTAGAAGGGGAAGATTTAGCAGATAAACAAAAATTACTAGAAATTCGCCAATCCCAAGGCTGGAATTTAGAAATTTGGGACAAGGCGAAACTGCAAAATCTCTGTCCGCAGATAGTTAACGAACAAGTTACAGGTGCTGTCTATTCTCCGCAAGACCGCCAACTTGACCCCACAGCTTTAACATTAGCTTTAGTTGCAGCTGCTCAACACAACGGCGTTAGCTGTAAATTTGGCGTGACGGTGTTAAATGCCCAATCTTCACCGCAATTAACACCAAGCGAAAACTCTCCCCAAGTTTGTCACCAGCTAGAAACCACAGCTGGAACAATTACGGCTGACTGGGTTGTTGTTGCTGCTGGGTTGGGTTCCACACCCTTAACATCGCAACTCAATCAAAAAATTGATATTCGTCCTGTGCTAGGACAAGCAATACAAGTTAGTTTAGGGCATCCATTAGGAAATCCTGATTTCCAGCCAGCAATTACGGGGAATGATGTGCATATTGTTCCCGTTGGCGGTGGCGATTATTGGATTGGTGCAACTGTCGAATTTCCTAGCGATCGCAATGAAATTCCCCCCAATCAAGAACTACTCGAATCTGTCAGACAACAAGCGATCGCATTTTGTCCAGAATTAGCCAGCGCAACTATTGTCCGTACTTGGTCAGGTTTACGCCCCCGCCCCGAAGGTCGCCCAGCCCCAATTATCGGTAACTTACCAGGGTTTAGTAATGTCCTCTTAGCCACCGGACATTATCGCAACGGCGTTTTACTCGCACCTGCCACAGCTTATGCAATTCGTGAGATGATTATTCCTAGTAATTCTCAATAAAAACTGATTTTTTTATCATTTTGCTTTGGCATTTCATACCAAGGGTTTTTGCATCAAAAATTGATACTTAGGGATTTCCAAGAAATAAATTATTCCATCTTGTGGGGCGGGCATCTTGCCCGCCACATAAGCTGGGCGGACAAGATGTCCACCCCACAATAAATACTGGGATATTTTTTTATTTGGAAGTCCCTTAGTTATTAGTCATTAAACAACAAATGACTAATGACAAAGCGCAAAGTCTGAGCGGAGGAAACCTCCGCTCAGAACTTTGTAAGAATAACAAATGACAAATTGATTTAATAGGAACCTAGCGTGTCAATATCAGAAAATAAAATCACCGTAAATTCATTAGATTGGTTCTATCGCGAAGCTGCACCAATCGGTAGAACTGACTTAATACCTGTAGTATTACTACACGGTATAGTTTCACAAAGTTACAGTTGGCGCAATATTTTACCAGCTTTAGCCAGCCAAGGAACAAGAGCGATCGCCCCCGATTGGATCGGTTATGGCTTTTCCGCAACTCCCGAAAAAAGAGATTTTGCCTACACTCCAGAAGCTTTTATTACAGCTTTAGCAGGATTTATTCAAGCCTTAGAAATTGAAAAATTTTCTTTAGTTGTCCAGGGTTTTTTAGGTTCTGTGGGATTACAATATGCCTTGCGTCACCCAGAACAAATAGCTAACTTAGCTATTTTAAATGCCCCCATTTCCACTGCTGCCAAATTGCCTTGGAAAATTAAACAAATGGGCTTACCTTTAGCAGGTGAAATGATGACACAAGACCCCCTTTTAGTTGATAGAACCCTAGAAGGAGGGAGTCGTTATCGCATAGGAGATAAAGATTTAGATGTTTATCGCCGTCCATTTTTGAAAAGTTCTGCACCAGGGCGGAGTTTGCTTGCAACTATTCGTAATTCGCAACTAGATTCAGCCATGCAAGAAGTTGAATCTGGTTTTAAACAATGGCAACAACCAATTTTAATTCAATGGGGAATGATTGACCCTTGGTTACCTGTAGAAATAGCACAAAGTTTTGTCGATGCTGTACCCAATGCAGAATTAGTCAAACTAAATAACGTTGGTCATTACCCACAAGAACATTATCACGAAACGATTCTCGAAGACCTTTTGCCCTTCATGCGGCGTGCAGAATCAAAGTAATTGGGGTTTGGGGTTTGGTGTTTGGCGTTGAGTGCTTGGTATTTGTTCCGCTTACTTCTTCCCTCTGTGCTTTTCCCCACTACCCCTAATCCGCAATCCGTTACACTTCTTAATTGATTATGCTCATGAGCAATCAGCCTTCGCATAGGGTTTTACCGTAACCTGATAAAGGGAGTACTTGCGGCCATTCAGGCGATGGCTTTGCCAACACCTTTGGCGATCGCTACTCTACAACAACTTGAGAAAGGCAGGTTATAATTCATGGCTTATTCTTGGTTTAAAGCTTTTCATATTATTGGCTTCGTAGTTTGGTTTGCTGGGTTATTTTACCTAGTGCGTCTTTTTATCTATCACGTTGAAGCGAACCAAGAACCAGAACCAGCACGCACGATACTGAAAAATCAGTATCAAATTATGGAAAAACGCCTCTACAATATCATCACTACCCCAGGAATGTTAGTGACGGTAGCAATGGCAATTGGTTTAATCTCAACTGAACCAGATGTATTAAAAGAGGGTTGGTTACATATCAAACTGTTGTTTGTTACTCTCTTAATTGGCTATCATCATTACTGCTCTCGCCTCATGAAAAAATTAGCAGTAGATGAATGCCGTTGGAATAGTCAACAGTTACGTGCTTTAAATGAAGCGCCTACAGTGATGTTGATGGTGATTGTATTACTGGCTGTGTTCAAAAATAATCTGCCTACTGATATCACCGCTTGGGTTATTTTTGCATCGATTATTTTAATGGCAGTGACTATTCAGCTTTACGCTAAAAAACGCAAACGCGATAAAGAAAAGCTAGAAGCACAAATAGGCCAGGTTGTACAAGAACAAAGCTAATACCGCCCAGCATATAATCCCAATCCCTAATCCCCAATCCCTAATCCCCAATCCCCAATCCCCAATCCCTTTTATCATTGGCAGGTTTAGTTTGTTAGATAAAATAAACTAAACTTGCCAAAATTTATAGGAAGTAAACCCCCGATGAATTATCAGCAATTTTTTCATAATCGTGTGGCAATACTAGCAACCATGCATCAAAAAGAGCAAGCTATTGCCCCTATATTGGAAGAATTAAACATTCAAATTATCGTACCGCAGGATTTTAATACTGATATTTTTGGCACATTTACAAGAGAGATAGAACGCCCAGGAAACCAAATTGCAGCAGCTAGATTAAAAGCAGAAAAAGCACTAGAATTAACAGGTAAAAATTTAGCGATCGCTAGTGAAGGTAGCTTTGCACCTCATCCTTATATACCTTATCTTTACTCTAATCGGGAAATCGTCATTTTATTAGATCAAGAAAAAGACTTAGAAATTATTGGCGAAGAATTATCATTAGAAACTAATTTTAATCATCAGATAGCAGAGAATTTTACCGCAGCCTATGATTTTGCCTTAAAAGTTGGGTTTCCTGAACATGGTTTAGTTGTTAGTTATCAGGAATCACCCAAAGATAGCAATGAGATAATTAAAGGTATTACTACTAAAGAAAAACTTACTGAAGCGGTGAATTGGGCATTAAATAATTCTCCCGATGGAAAAGTGCATCTGGAAACCGATATGCGCGCACTTTATAACCCCACCCGCATGAAAAATATTGCCAAAGCCACCCAGAACTTATTAAACAAGATAAAAAGCCAATGTCCACAATGTTATACGCCTGGATTTGAGATTACAGAACGCATCCAAGGCTTACCCTGTGAAATGTGCGCTACACCCACAAATTTATTGCTTGCAGTTGTTTATCAATGCAAAAAATGTGGTTTCAGCCAAGAAAAATTGTTCCCTGAAGATAGAGAATTTGCCGATCCGGCGCAATGTATGTATTGCAACCCCTAGCTGAGATTTCACCTCATAATTTTACCAATGGAAAGATTAAAGGTCTTGTTCCCTTTCCCCCTTCCCCTTTTTCCCCTTAACCCACAAATATTGGTATATTTCTTCCCCACGATAACAAGAAAAAACCCCCTTGCCATTGACAAACAAGAGGGTAACGGTATGGTGTGAGGAGCAAACTCAATGTTTGCTTAAAACTAGTTTAACAACTATCTAGGGAAATTACATAAACATCGTATGAAAATCATGCGAACTATGTATGAAGATAGGTAAATTTCATGAGTTTTTACTTAATGTACTTTTACTAAATTTCATAGATAAGTAAGTAACAAAATTGGCAGTACTTTTTCTATATAATTCAGGTTTACTTACTTAAATCTAGGCAAAAATTGTGACGCACATCAGATTGTCACCCTCTTGGCAAACAGTACTAGCTGAAGAGTTTGATAAACCATATTTCAGTAAGCTACAAAATTTTTTATTAGCGGAACGCCAATCTTATACTATCTACCCACCAGAAGAGCAGATTTTTTCAGCTTTTGAATTGACACCTTATGAGAACGTGAATGTTTTTTTACTAGGTCAAGATCCTTACCATGACCAAAACCAGGCACATGGATTATGCTTTTCTGTACAACCTGGTATCAAGCCGCCACCATCACTAATTAATATATTTAAAGAACTCAAAGATGATGTAGGGTTTGAAATTCCCAATCATGGGTATTTAGTATCATGGGCGAAACAAGGTATTTTGATGCTAAATGCAGTACTAACAGTCAGGGCGCATACACCAAATTCTCATAAAAATCAGGGTTGGGAAACTTTCACAGATGCAGTAATTAGCAAAGTTAACCAAAAGCTAGATCCGGTTGTGTTTGTGTTGTGGGGAGGATACGCCCAAAAAAAGCTGAAATTAATAGATACAAAGCGACATACAGTGATTCAATCTGCCCACCCTTCACCTCTTTCTGCGCGTAATGGCTTTTTTGGTAGCAAACCTTTTTCAGCTATTAATTCAGCTTTGCGTTCCTTTGGTAAGCCAGAGATTGATTGGCAAATTCCAGATTTATAGATTAGGGTCTAGAGGCTAGAGACTTTTTTTAAGCCCAAACTATACTAATTCAAATAATGTTTGCAACAGATAAATTACCTATAAGGGCACGGCATACACAATCTTTTGGTATATTCAATTATCCTACTGGTGCCGTGCCCCTACTCATCTGTGGCATTCTTTTTTCAAAATGGTATTAGTTGGAAGTCCCTTAGCCGCCTTCGCTAAATTCACCAGTAACTAATAGCCAAATTCTTGAGGGAAAATAGCCCTGCACAGGATTTTTTTGCAATGATTTCGCCAAAATTGCACCTAATAATCCCCTGCGTACTTCTGAATCTGTTACCCCTGATATTGCTTGCGCCCTAGAAAAATTGATAAATGCTGTATCGAAATCATCTTTATTAGCCGCCGCTTTGATAGCGATACGCATTAACCGTGCATATTCTGTACCATAGCTGGGGTTGATCCAAAGTCCATTAGGTATGCATTCTCCTGAGAAGAGATTACCTGCTTTCCCGGTAATTTGGCTGATGCATTTGGGCTTATCCTGGGCAGATACACCTGGTATGTTGATTGCTGTAATAGTAGTCATAGCAATTACTACTCCCAGCAAACCCTGATTAACTACTTGTCTCACTGACGTTTATCGAAGATAGATTTACTATTTTTAATTTTTATTAGTCGTTTTACTGTTATTTTCTAGCTTTTAGAGCGTATTTTTTATTTTCAAGGCAATTTGTCACAAAAAGCAAGTGAATACTTGTCGGTTAAGGGCAAAAGGGGAAAGGAAAAAGGGCAAGAAAAACCTTTAACCCTTACCCTTTCACCTTTTCCCCAAACCAAATTCCGAGTTGAAAATCCTTAACTGAGCAGTATAGGGACAAATGACAGCCCTAACTAGTGAGTCGGTGCGTTGCGCTTGGCGACAACACACCCTAAATCTCAAATAATTAGTCACCTTTAGATACAGTAGGCGGTGAACCAGCTGTGACAATGACTACATTTTCTGGTTTAATTAGCTCCTGAATTACCTCCTGCACATCTGACATTTTGACTGACTCAATGCGCTGAGGATATTCGCGAATTTCTTTTGGTGAAAGTCCAAAGACGGAATTGCTCAAAATTGTAGATACTAAATCGCCGGGATTAGCTAACTCTACAGGGTAGCTGTTGGTAAGAGAACGTTTGGCGGTGTTAAATTCTGCTTCAGTTACGCCTTGTTCGCGTACCTGTTTAAGTAACGCCAAAGTGCTGGCGATCGCTTTGTCAGCATCTTGGGGCGCTGTCTGCATCTGGATAAAGAAGGGGCCCGGATTAATTCCCGCAGTGAAGTAGCTATAAATCCCGTAGGTGAAACCTTGGCGATCGCGCACTTCTGTACCCAAGCGGCTAGATAAGGTATCGCCACCTAAAATTTGATTCAGCACCATTGCTGCGTAAAAACGCGGGTCTTTGCGCGAGATGCTGTTGTAACCAATATAAGTAATGGCTTCGGCTTTGCCGGGAATTGCCTTGTTCAAGCGTGTCAAAGTCGTAGGTAAATCTACTTTGGGTAGATTGAGAGTTGGCGGCTTACCTTTGACTTGCCATTTGCCAAAAGTCTGATTGAGTAAAGCTTTTACTTGAGTGGGGTTAAAATCACCCACGAGTGCGATCGTGGTGGTGTCCGGTCGGTAATGTTCTTGGTAGAAGCGAACCAAATCATCACGAGTAATACTCTTGAAAGTATCAGCTGTGGGAAAGCTGTGGAAGGGATGATTTTTTGGGTAAATTGTTTGCTGGAATACTCTTCTAGCGAGAGTTTGAGGGTCATCAAGTTGCACTTTCAAACTCGTCAGCGCCCGTTGTCTTGTCAGTTCTAACTGGTCGGCGGGGAAGGTAGCATTTTGTACTACATCACCCAAAGTTTGAATTAATACGGGCAGATTTGTTGAGATTCCTTGACCGCTAATAATAACTCCTTCACGACTGGCACTAAAATCTAAATCGGCTCCTCTATCTTCTAAGGTTTTCGCCAAAGCCAGAGCATTTTGAGTTTTTGTGCCATTCATTAAGTTTCTAGCAGTTAAATTCGCTAGTCCAGATTTTTGATTACCATCAAATTCCGTACCAGCATCAATTTGTCCATTGAGATTAATTGTGGGGACACTATGGTCAGGTAACAGCAGCACCCGCAAGCCATTTGCCAAGGTAAACTGTTCTGGTAAAGCTTGTTTGCTGGAACTGGTAGCTGAGGTAGCAGGAGGTAAGTATTTCGCCAGTTCTGCTGGATCTACAGGTTTACCAGGGCTAAAGTTTTCCACAGTACGTCCAGAACCTCCACCAGCAGAGGCTTGTTGACCATCTGGTTGAGTTGGTTCAAAGAAACCAATAGTTTGTTTTGCCGGACTGAGGTAAGTTTTCGCCACTCGTTGCACATCTTGTGGCGTAACTTTAGCGATCGCAGCTAAATACTTTTCAACAAAATGGTAATCTCCGGCAATAGTTTGGTTATATCCCAGTTGGTTGGCTTGACTGGTGATGTCTTGGTTACTGAGAATAAATGAAGCTTGTAGTTGAGTTTTGGCGCGATTTAGTTCTTCAGTAGTAACTGGCTGTTGTTGCAGTTTTGCCAAAGATTGTTGCAATACTTGGTAAATTTTCGTTAACTCTTTACCAGGAGCCGCAGTAGCATTAATTTCATACCATCCCGGTTCGAGCAGTTCGGCGGCGCTACCATTAACTGAACTAGCAAGTCCAGATTCTACTAAAGCCTGATAAAGCCGAGAACTACGTCCACCTGTGAGGATAGCATCCATGACATCAATTGCTGGCACATCAGGATGCTTGATATCTGGTAAAGGATACACAACTTGTAGTAATGCTGTACTTCCAGGTTGTTTCAAAACAATCGGTGCTTTGTTCGCCACTGGAGTATTAGCAGGATTCGCTACCTGCTTTGGTTCTGGTAAACTTGTAGCTTGTTTTGGTCGTGGCGTAACCTTGCCAAAAGTTTCTTTTACAGCCTTAAGCGTCGGTTCTGTGGCAAAATCTCCTGTAATTACCAAGGTGGCATTTTCTGGGCTGTAATATCTTTGGTAATAATTTCGTACCTGATCTACAGTAAATTGCTCCACATCAGCTTTTGTTCCTCCCACAGATAAACCATAAGCACGATTGGGAAATGCAGCTTGCATCACTGCTTTACTCAAACGATAGCTGGGGGAATTTTCATATCCTTGCAACTCGGATATTACTACCCGCTTCTCACTCGTTAGTTGCTCAGGCCCAACTAACGAATTTTCCATGCGATCGGCTTCTAAAGTCAGCAGTGCTTCCAGCTTGTCTCGCTGCACCGTGCCAAAATACACTGTTTCGTCATAGCTAGTATAAGCATTAAACTGACTACCTAAAGCACTAAATAACCGCCCAAACTGCACAGGACGTTCTTTAGTACCTTTAAACATTAAATGCTCTAATTGGTGGGAGATACCATTTTCGCCTTTACCTTCATTGCGAGAGCCGACTTTATACCATACCTGCACGCTGACCACAGGTGCAGTATGCACTTCTTTAGTAAGTACTGTTAAACCATTGTCCAATACAGTTTTTTGCACACCCTGGGAAAGTGCAAGACTGGATACAGGCGTGACAGTTGTGGGTGTTGCTGCATTAGTCAGATTGCCAGAAATCGGCGCAGTACTAAGCAGCAAACTCAGTAATAAACCTATAAGCATGTATGAGCGTAGCTTCATAAACAAGTCAAAATGGAAATTCTTAATTTAACTGAGAGTAAAAATAAATGGTAGCAATCTTGAGATAGGAGTTTGGGGATTGGAGAAAAAAGGCGATCGCGAGAATAATGCTTTTTCTTCCTAGTGTAATGAGCGATCGCTTTTTTCGAGACCTCACCACTAAATCTATGACAGAATAATTTTGTTGTCCTACAAGTAATGCGATCGCCTACGACTTATGATTTCTACCGAGCGCCGCTACACTTTGGATGAATATCACGCCATCGAAGAAAAAGCAGAAGGACGCAGCGAATATCGAGATGGAGAAATTGTAGACATTCCCGGACGAACGCTCAAACACAGCCGCATTGGCCGGAATATCTTAGCTTATCTTACCTTTTTGCTACGAGATACTCAATTTGAGCCAATAAACAGCGATTTGCGGCTGTGGATTCCAGAATATAGACGTGGGGTATATCCAGACGTAATGGTTTTTGATGGTGAACCGCAATTAAATGATGGTCGCTTAAATGAAGTCTTGAATCCTTTGCTGATTGTTGAAGTACTCTCTCCTTCCACCGCAGATTACAACCACCAAAACAAATTCCGTATATATCGCTCAATTGTGAGTTTTAGCGAATATTTATTAGTCGAGCAAGATGAACCATTTGTTGAACTTTATAGTAAGCAAACTCAAGGTTGGTTGCTCAGTGAATTTAAAGGTTTAGAAGTAGCTATTTCCCTAGATTCAGTTGGTCTTAAATTACCAATGTCATAAATTTATCGTGGTGTTACTTTTGAATAAAATGGATTTGCTGGAAAAAGGCGATCGCTGCTAATTTAAAAAGTGGTAATCTCTCAATTCTCGGTTTATGAAAATACGATTATTTCAACAGCAAGATGCTGAACAAATAGCACAATTATTTCACGAAACAGTACGTGAAGTTAATATTGGTGACTATTCAGAAAATCAAGTTCAAGCTTGGGCACCAGATAATATTAATTTTAGAAACTGGGCAACAATCTGTGCAGAAAGATTCACTTACGTTGCTGATGACCGAGGTGTAATTGCAGGTTTTGGCGAATTAGAAACCAACGGACATATAGACTGCTTTTACTGCCATAAAAATTATCAGCGCATGGGTGTGGGTAGTAAAATTTATGCGGCAATTGAAGCCAAAACTTATGAATTAGGAATTAATCGCTTATACGTTGAAGCTAGTATTACTGCCAAACGTTTTTTCTTAAGTATGGGGTTTTCCACCATCGCTGAACAACAGGTAGAACGTCGGGGAGAAATTTTTGTAAATTATGCAATGCAGAAGTTTTTAATTTCTCGCTGATTGATTGGCAATGATATAACGCTAATAGGAGCCTGATGATTCTGTCTTGATAATAAGCAAATTGCTATCATCAAACTGAAGGTTGCTGCAATTTGGTGCTCACTTTATATAAAAATAAAAATATCTGCTGGAAGCGTAAGTTCTCAGTTTGCTAAAATAAAGATTCTGCTAGACTTATTTCATACATAACTTTGTCAAAGCTATAGGACTCATATTTGATTTTTGAAAAAACCTAAGTACACTTTTATTTCTTCTTCCCTGTTCCCCGTTCCCTGTTCCCTGTTCCCTCCCTACGCAAATAATTTCAGGAATCAAAGCGGATTCCTATAGTACAACTGTATATTATTAAATAATTGAACGAACTAGGAAGATTTACTAATGCAGTTAGTCAGTCGGGAGCATATTGAGATCGCTTCTGATGTGCGGAGTGGAAAGCCTCGTATTGTTGGTACCCGCATTGCTGTAGAAGATGTGGCAGTAATGCATTTAAAGTTAGGATATTCCTTAGTAGAGATTGCTGGTAAGTATGACTTGTCACTGGCATCTGTTTATGCAGCAATGGCTTATTACTTCGATCACCGCGAGGAAATTGATCGCCGCACAGACCAAGAAGATGAGTTAGTTGAGGTGATGAAGCAAAATCATCCCTCACGGCTTCAAGACAAACTCAGACAGTTACGAAATGAGTGAACGAATTCGCTTCCATCTTGATGAAAATGTCGATCCGGCTATTGCGCTTGGCTTGCGTCGTTATGGAATAGATGTCACAACAACTAATGATGTAAAATTACGCACTAAAAGCGATGAAGTTCAGTTAGCGTTTATTCAGGAAACACAGCGAGTATTGTTTACCCAAGATACTGATTTTTTAATTATTGCAAGTTCTAGACTCGATCATCCTGGTATTACCTACTGTAGGAAAGGAACTCGTTCAATTGGTGAAATTATTCAAACCTTGGTTTTGATTTATGAAGTAATGACACCTGAAGAGATGGTGGGACATGTCGAGTTTTTGTGAAATAAAAGCAGCACCAAAGTTTTGCGATCGCTGAAGTAAAGTTGTAAGCGATCGCTTATTTTTGGGGATTTAGGCAAGAAAAAAAGGTTTATCTTAACTGTATTACACAATAGATAAGACATTTCATCAAAAACCGGAAAGCAGAAACTTTCCGGTTCTTGAGTATTGATTATTCGTATAGCGTAGCAATTTCAAATAATTGCGATCGCTACTTTGTAACAGCAACTTTCATATCCAAAGTCCGTACCAAAAACGCCCACTTATCTGTTAGTTCGTCAATAGTTTTAGTTGTGGGTTTACCTGCACCATGTCCGGCTTTAGTCTCAATTCTAATGAGTACAGGCGCATTACCAGCTTGAGCAGCTTGCAAAGTCGCCGCAAATTTGAAACTATGAGCAGGAACCACGCGATCGTCATGATCGGCTGTAGTAATCAAGGTTGCTGGGTAAGCTGTCCCTGGTTTAATGTTGTGCAATGGTGAATAGGCATATAGTGCTTTAAATTCTTCTGGGTTATCTGGCGAACCATATTCCGAAGTCCAAGCCCAACCGATGGTAAATTTGTGGAATCGCAACATATCCATTACCCCAACTGCTGCTAAAGCTGCACCAAACAAATCGGGACGCTGAGTCATACAAGCACCCACCAATAAACCGCCATTACTACCACCTGCGATCGCTAGTTTTGCAGATTTGGTATAACCATTGGCGATTAGCCACTCAGCCGCAGCAATAAAGTCATCAAAGACATTTTGCTTTTTAAACTTCATTCCGGCTTCGTGCCATTCTTCACCATACTCCCCACCACCGCGGATATTAGGCATTGCATGGATACCACCCATTTCCATCCAAACCAAAAGGCTTACAGAAAAACTCGGTGTCATTGAGGCATTAAAACCACCATAACCATAAAGATATGTAGGATTATTCCCGTCTAACTTAATGCCTTTTTTATGAGTGATAAACATTGGCACTTTGGTGCCATCTTTGCTTTGATAAAATACTTGTTTAGTTTCGTAATTTTCGGGATTAAAATCTACCTTTGGTTCCCGAAAAACCTCACTTTTACCCGTCACCATATCATAGCGATAGATGGTGCCTGGTGTCGTAAAGCTCGTGAAACTATAAAAAGTTTCGGTATCATAGCGCTTGCCATAAAAGCCATCTACTGAGCCAATTCCTGGTAGTTCTACTTCCCGGACTAATGCACCTTTCAGGTCAAAAATTTTAATTTGGCTGCGCGCATCTTTAAGATAATCAGCAACAAACTGATTATTTAAAATACTGACACCTTCTAAAGTTTCTGCTGACTGGGAAATAATTTCTTGCCAGTTTTCCTTTGCTGGCTTTTCAATATCAATCGCAACAACTCTGCCCCGTGGAGCTTTTAAATTGGTACGAAAATAAAAAACACTATCATCATGCTCAATAAAACTGTAATCTGCCTCAAATTGGTTAATCAGTTCTACAACTGCCGATTTAGGATTAGTTAAATCTTTATAAAAAACTAAATTTTTAGAATCAGTTCCTAACCAAACTGATATGATTAAAAATTTGCCATCTTCTGTAACTCCACCATTAAAACCCCATTCTTTCTGGTCAAGACGTTGATAAATTAACAAATCATCTGATTGTGGAGTACCTAAGCGATGATAATAAAGCTTTTGATAATAGTTGGTATCTGCTAATTTAGTTTTATTATTTGGTTCGTCATAGCGGCTATAAAAAAATCCTTGATTATCATTTGTCCAAGAAACATCAGAAAATTTTATCCATTTCAGATGGTCTGGTAAATCTTTACCTGTTTCAATATCGCGAACTTTCCACTCTTGCCAATCAGAACCAGATGTAGATAAACTGTAAGCTAATAATTGAGCATTGTTACTAATAGATAATCCAGAAAGAGCCACTGTCCCATCTTCGGAAAGTTTGTTGGGGTCAAGTAAAACTTTTGGTTCAGAATCAAGAGTTTTTAGAGTGTAGAGAACGCTTTGATTTTGCAGCCCATCATTTTTGAAATAAAAATAACGTTCGGTAGAATTATCTCCCAGAGATTTGCCTTCTTTAAATGGAATACTGTATCTTTCGTAATTCCATAATTTAGTGAGGCGCTGTCTAATTTTTTCTTTATCAGGAACTTGATTTATATAGGCGGACGTAACTTGATTTTGCGCCTCAATCCAACTTCTGGTTTCTGCCGAGTCGGGATTTTCTAACCAACGGTAAGGATCTGCTACTACAGTACCGTGATAGTTATCAACTTGATTGCTTTTGCGGCTAGGTGGGTAAGTCAGCATTTTTTTTGATGGAACTCGTTGCTGTGCATATTGTTTGAGGAAGTAACTCCTCTGCAAATTTTCCCCATCTGTGAATTTCTCAACTAATACTTGTGGAGAGAACTTGCTGGAAATTTTAGCATTAGCGACAGCAGCAGGTAGCAACCATTGGCAAAATATCATTGTTGCCAAAAAGGTTGCTAAAAGCCGAGTCCATTTGGCTTTTAGCATTGTGAATGATGAATGATGAATATAAATTATTAATCTCAGCGCCAACTTGCCTACAACGCTGGCTCTCCTTGATTTTTGCCAGCCAGTTCACTTCACAAAGGCAACCTCTGCAAGTGACTGGCTCTTCTTGACTGTTGAATTTTGGCCTCCGTAACAGAATATTTGTGTGTCCTTTGCAGAAATACTGGAATCGTTTAGGCAGTAGTATTCAGAATCAGTTTTTCTCCTTTGAGCATCCGTACTGCAGCTTCTAGTAAAGCTTCTTCTAGGTAAGGCTTGGTAAAGTAACCGCTAGCACCTAGTTGGATTGCCATTTGTCTGTGCTTATCTGCACCGCGCGAGGTGAGCATAGCGATGGGGAGGTGGTTGAGGTTGTGATCTTTCTGAATACGAGAGAGCAACTCCAGCCCGTCACAGCGAGGCATTTCAATATCGCAGAATACGATATCACAAGGCAACCCAGAGCGGAGTTTATCCCAAGCTTCTTGACCATCTCTTGCTTGTTCTACGCGGTAACCTGCCTTATTAAAGGTGAGAGAAAGTAATTCTCTTACTGTAATTGAGTCATCAACAATCAGTACTGTTGGATCAATTTTCTCAATTGTGACTTCCGGTAGAGTCGGAGCAGATTTTTGCTGCCAAAGGCCACTACTTTGTTTAGACATCCGTCCTTGGAAGATGTCCATAATTTCTAGCACGTCAGCAATCGGCATAATCCGACCATCCCCTAAGACGGTAGCACCTGCTACACCTAAAGGTTTGGGTGCTGGCCCTTCAAATTGCTTAATTACAATTTCTTGCTCACTCAGTACTAAGTCTATTTGTAAGGCGAGTAGGTTATTTGCTGATCGCACTACGACCACAGAAACCATATCATCATCGCGAGTTCCACCGTAAACACTACCGCGACTGATTTGGCGATTGACGGCTAAAAGCTCTTTCAGTGGACGGAATGGCAATATTGTGTCTCGCCAAGCAATAAATGTTTGGCCATCGGCATTGTGCTGAATACTCTTGACAGGGATATCTAAAGTATCTTCTACTCCGTCCATTGGGAAGGCAATTCTGGCTTTATCAGAAACACAACAAAGGGCTTTACAAATACTCAAGGTAAGTGGTAGACGAATTGTAAAGGTAGTTCCTTTACTGATCACAGAATCAGTGCTAACTGTTCCGCGCACTTCGCTAATTTCCGAGCGTACGATGTCCATTCCCACGCCACGCCCAGAAATCTCATCAGCTTCGTCTTTAATACTAAAGCCAGAGTGAAACAGCAAGTTGTAGATTTCTATGCGCGTGATGGTTTTTGCTTCTTCTGCTGTCAGCATTCCCAACTTCAACGCTTTGGCTTTGATTTTTTCGGTATCTATACCTGCACCATCATCGCCCACAGAGATCACAGTTTGGTTACCTTGGTGGAAAGCGCGAATCTTGATTTCTCCCACAGGATTTTTACCTGCAGCTTGTCGCACCTCTGGGGTTTCAATACCGTGAGCGATCGCATTATTGAGCATATGAGTTAGTGGATCGGTCAGGTGATCCAAAATCATTTTGTCAATTAAGGTATCTCCACCCTCAATCATTAACTCCACTTGCTTACCATATTTAATGGCATTATCCCGTACTCCTCGCCGCAAGCGATCGATAGCTTGGGAGAAAGGCACCATTCGGGCGCGTGTTAATCCCTCTTGGAGTTGAGTTGTGGCTTGTCGAAACTGTCGCGCTACTCTCTCGGTTTCTTCCGTCACAAAGTCAATGTCACTCGCTGACTCACGTACCCTGACGATCATTTCAATCATTTCTTGGGACAGTGTATGGAAAGGCGTAAACCGATCCATTTCCAATTCACTGAAACCCCTGTCAGAATTGGAATCACTTGATGAGGCACCAGATTCTCTATGTTTGCGGGTAGCTAACAAAGAAGCTTCCAAAAGCGATCGCTCGTATAATTCTTGCATCCGCGCGCCAACATCAGATAGCTGTTGTACCTGAATCAACAAGTTATCTAGTGACTGTCGCAGACGTTCGTGATCCTGTTCCAAGGTATTGCGATTAACTACCAGTTCCCCAACTAGATTGCTCATATCATCTAGTTGCTTCACTGGAACTTTCATGGTTTCTTCAAATCTTGCACCCCTACGCGTAGCGGGACGTGCGGCTTTACCTGGGGTTGATTTGATTGATGGTGAATGAGATATTGTTTGATCTGCTTCCGCCAACAATTTTTCTAAGTCACCAAATTCATCTTCTAATTCTGGTGATGTAGCAGCAGTGCTGGCATTATTGTAAGCGGTAGGTGGTTGCGATTGTTGTGGGTAAACAGGTAAAGGTGCTGCTGATGGCTCCTCATTGAGATCCGTATCCAACAATGCTTCCAGAGCAGCAAAATCTTCTTCTGGTAAGGGTGACGCTAATTCCTCTTCTAGTAATGTTTCTAATTCAGCAAATTCATCTTCTGGAGTTGATGGTGGCACATCCAATTCGGCTTCTGCTGCTGTAATTGTTGCCACTTCATCGGTTTGGGTTATGTTCTCCAAAGATGCAGACAAATTATTTGCTGCATCTAATACATCTAATTCAACTATACTGTTTGCGTAGGCGTAGCCCGTCGTAGACATCGCAGCATCAGTGTCTTGGGTATTCGCTGTGTCCTCCAGCTTTGTTTCGGCTTGCAGTATAGTTTCTGTTGTTAATAAATCATCTAGTAAGTTTAATTCTGCGCTATCAGCAACAGTCGTTTCTGCAGTATCCAAAATCTCTGAATTTATTTCAGGCTGTGCTAATTCTGCTACTTCGCCGAAATTCAGTTCTAAATCTGCTGATGTTGCTAGTAAATCATCACCTAAATCTAATGTTGCAAATTCATCATTAGTTGTTTCTGCAGTTTCAACATTTGCCAATAAATCTAGATTATTTTCCGGCTGTGCTAATTCTGCTACTTCGCCAAAGTTCAGTTCTAAATCTGCTGATGTTGCCAGTAAATCATCACCTAAATCTAATGTTGCAAATTCATCATTAGTTGTTTCTGCAGTTTCAACATTTGCCAATAAATCTAGATTATTTTCCGGCTGTGCTAATTCTGCTACTTCGCCGAAGTTCAGTTCTAAATCTGCTGTTGCTAGTAAATCATCACCTAAATCTAATGTTTCAACACCATCATTAGTTGTTTCTGCGGTTTCAACATTTGTAAATAAATCTAGATTTGCTTCCGGCTGTGCTAATTCTGCCGCTTCATTAACATTCAGTTCTAAATCTGCTGATGTTGCCAGTAAATCATCACCTAAATCTAATGCTGCAACACCATCATTAGTTGTTTCTGCAGTTTCAACATTTGCCAATAAATCTAGATTATTTTCCGGCTGTGATAATTCTGCTACTTCGCCGAAGTTCAGTTCTAAATCTGCTGTTGCTAGTAAATCATCACCTAAATCTAATGTTTCAACACCATCATTAGTTGTTTCTGCGGTTTCAACATTTGTAAATAAATCTAGATTTGCTTCCGGCTGTGCTAATTCTGCCGCTTCATTAACATTCAGTTCTAAATCTGCTGATGTTGCCAGTAAATCATCACCTAAATCTAATGCTGCAACACCATCATTAGTTGTTTCTGCAGTTTCAACATTTGCCAATAAATCTAGATTATTTTCCGGCTGTGATAATTCTGCCGCTTCATTAAAATTCAGTTCTAAATCTGCTGTTGCTAGTAAATCATCACCTAAATCTAATGTTTCAACACCATCATTAGTTGTTTCTGCAGTTTCAACATTTGCCAATAAATCTAGATTATTTTCCGGCTGTGCTAATTCTGCTACTTCGCCAAAATTCAGTTCTAAATCTGCTGATGTTGCCAGTAAATCATCACCTAAATCTAATGCTGCAACACCATCATTAGTTGTTTCTGCAGTTTCAACATTTGCCAATAAATCTAGATTATTTTCCGGCTGTGCTAATTCTGCCGCTTCATTAAAATTCAGTTCTAAATCTGCTGTTGCTAGTAAATCATCACCTAAATCTAATGTTGCAAACTCATCATTAGTTGTTTCTGCAGTTTCAACATTTGCCAATAAATCTAGATTATTTTCCGGCTGTGCTAATTCTGCTACTTCGCCAAAATTCAGTTCTAAATCTGCTGATGTTGCCAGTAAATCATCACCTAAATCTAATGCTGCAACACCATCATTAGTTGTTTCTGCAGTTTCAACATTTGCCAATAAATCTAGATTTATTTCAGGCTGTGCTAATTCTGCTACTTCGCCAAAGTTCAGTTCTAAATCTGCTGATGTTGCTAGTAAATCATCACCTAAATCTAATGTTGCAAACTCATCATTAGTTGTTTCTGCAGTTTCAACATTTGCCAATAAATCTAGATTTGCTTCCGGTTGTGATAATTCTGCTACTTCGCCGAAGTTCAGTTCTAAATCTGCTGATGTTGCTAGTAACTCATCACCTAAATCTAATGTTGTAACAGCATCATTAGTTGTTTCTCCAATTTCAACATTTGCCAATAAATCTAGATTTGCTTCCGGTTGTGATAATTCTGCTACTTCGTCGAAGTTCAGTTCTAAATCTGCTGATGTTGCTAGTAACTCATCACCTAAATCTAAGTCTAACGCCGAAACATCTTCATTAGTGGTTTCTGCGATTTCGACATTTGATAATAAATCGAGGTTTTGTGGACGTTGTTGTACTTCTGTGGATTCGTTGAAATCCAAGCCTAAATTATCTGCTGTTGATAATAAATCGAGGTTGTGTGGACGCTGTTGTACCTCTGTGGATTCGTTGAAATCCAATTTTAAATCATCTGCTGTTGTTAGTAAGTCATCGCCTAAATCTAATTCGGGAGTCTCAGAAATCCTGATTGCTAAAGGATCAAGCTGAATATACGTTGATTGAGAGGTGTTGATATTCTCAAATAACAATTGTGGATTATCACTGCTATTGTCGTTGATGACATTAAACAAATCATTATCTGCAGAACTACTAAATGTATTATCTATTGATGGCTGATTGGTAAATTCTGGGGTGAAATCTAATTCGGGAGGTAATGTAGTTGATGGGAGTGAAGAGTGTAGGCTCAGTCCTTCATAGATATCGCTTTCCTCTGGTATCAAGCTGCGAATTTCTGTCACAGGTAATTCGTTAGCATCAGTAGAAGAAATAGCTGTGTTGTCTGATGTCAAATCTGCAAATAAATCATCTCCAGTATCAGCTTCAAACATCAGATCGATTTGCTCATCATCTGACTGAAAAGTCAGATTAAAATCTTCTACGTCAAAAAGAGGTACTGAGGATTGAGCTAACTGGCTATCATCCAAAAAGTCATGAGATGCTGTAAACAAACTCTCCTCTAATGCTTTGGCGACATCTTGCTCAACCCGAGAACCCAATTCTAGCTGCGGTTCTGCGCCAGATTCCTCATTCCAGAAGTTGCTTAAATCTTCTGCAGAAAGATCGTAATCTCTGGCTACTGTTGCTTGCGGATCGAATAAATCGTCAACTGTTGATTCGCTAGTAGAAAGTAGAGAGTTTTCTCCCAAGTCAGTAAATGGATTATCCAAAGATAAGCTTTCTGGCTGTGGGAAGTTAATTGGAGAAATTTCTTCTAGCAGACTTTCATTTGCAGTTTCTGAGAATAAGTCATCAAAACTCGCTTCTGGTTGATTTAATTCGCCTAGCGACAGTAGATTGTTATCATCTAGCTCTAGACCTAATAAATCTTGTACTACATCCTGTGGGGCAATATCGCCAGGATATTCTTGCAGAATTTTTGTAAATTCTCTGAGACTTTCATTAGTAGATGAGTTTAAATTGATATCGTTTTGAGAGCTATTGCTGATATCAGAGTTTCTCGCTGATGTTTGTGCAGGTTGCTGTGTAGGAGTTTCTTTGTCTAAGAAGTTTTCACCGAATAATAGACTGAAATCTTCTGTTTGAATAATAGTTTGTTTAGACTCATCAACACTCGTAGGTTCATCAAAAGACAGTAAGTCAGCTAAATCGCTATCAGCATCTTCAGTATTACTAGTACTGATCTCAATGCCCAATTTGTTGGCAGCATTAATGTCTAATATTTCTTCTTGTTGCCAAGTTTCATCTAGTTCGGGAGCTTCACCTTCAAATAAATCAGCAAGTGTATTTAACTCAGCAATTCCAACTTCTGGCCCTTTGGGGTCAAGATTATGATTGGTTAGTACTGTTTCATCTTCATTATTTGGCAACAAGTTAAATAACTCAGAAGTCTCAGGCTTATAATTTTCTTTATTGGTAAAAATATTTTTCTCTTGTTGAACTGCTGCTGTTAGATCAGGTAAGCTAGCTATATTGTTATTAGTTGTATTAACAAAATTATCCAGCCTTGGAGCAGCTAACTCATTAGCGATCGCTTCAGTATTAGCTTTAGCAAATGGAGTTGTCCCAGTTGCAGATTCATCTGGTAAATCGGTAGAGATTTCAAATAACTCAACTTCAGGGAAACTCAAGATAACTTCTAGTTGCTGGCTAATGACAATCTCAGATTCTTTACCTTTAAGAACTAATTCCTGAGCTTTTTTTATTTCTGTAATGACAATTTTTGCCAGAGTTAGATAACTATTATCTGGATTGGCGATCGCATTTTCTGCAGCTTCGCATAACTTACACCAGTTGGGCAAATTAAATGTTTCACCCAATATGACTAATTGGTGACAAGTTTGCTGGAGATTTTGCCGACTTTCCTGGGTTGTCCCTTGTTTAAATAGCTGCAACATTTCTCGTAGCGTTTGCAGCACTTGCGCTTGAAACTCACCCCAATTATCATTTGCTTTAGTAACAACTGGCGTAGGCTTTTGGAGTGGTGATTCTTCTTCCGGGACAGGGAAATCCCGTTGCATGAAAATTTCTGTCAGTGTGTGGGAGTTATCAGCAAAAGCTGGCTGCATTGCTGGTGCAACGCGACTGTCTACACCACCGCTTGCTTGTTGTACAAGTAGTTCCAAATGCTCGTTCAGCCATTGAAAGACTGGCTCAGTTTCTGACATCAATGTATTAGCTGTCTCTTCTGACAAACCAAATGGCCCGCTCAAATTCTCAAGCAGCGCTTTGAGTGTATCAGAAACCCCGAGAAATAAGGACTCTAACTTTTGGTCAACCTGAATCGGATTTTCTTTGAGAACCTTGAAACAATCTTCTAGGCGGTGAGATGTATGCTGGATGCTACTCAAACCAAGCATCGCCGCTCCTCCTTTAATGGAGTGAGCCGCCCGGAAGACTTCGTTGATCATTTCTGGATCGTTCAGGGTACTCTGAAGATTTAACAACCCCTGCTCAATGGTATTCAGGTGGTCTCTTGCTTCTTCAATAAAGTAACCTAAAATGCGCTGTTGTTGTTCCGGCAGCATAGGACATGATGAAGGATAAAGGATGAAAGAAAAAGATGAAAGATCAAGGTTAAAGGTTAAAGGGACTGAAGCATGAGTAATAGTTCATACTTAATAGTTCATACTTCATCCTTTATCTAGATTCGAGAGTATCTACCCGGAAACGTTCCACAGAAGCAATTAAATCTCTTGATACGCCCACTAAGTGTTGTAGCGCACCAGATACTCTTTGTGCTTCCTGGGAGGTTTCTTGTGCTGTTAGTTCTACGGATTGCATCACGTGAGCTACCGCACGGGAGGTTTCGGTCTGTTCTACAGTATCCGAGGTAATTGAGCGCACCAAGATATCAATACGATTTGCTACTTGAATAATATTTTCTAGCGATCGCTTGGCTTCTTCAGCTAATTTAGTACCTTTAATTACCTGTTGTGTCCCTTCCTCCATTGCAGTCATTACAGAGCCTGTTTCACTCTGGATTTGCATCACGATTTGTTCAATTTCTTTTAAAGACTTGGCAGATTTGTCTGCTAGCTGGCGGACTTCATCAGCTACTATTGCAAACCCACGTCCGGCTTCACCTGCCCTTGCTGCCTCAATACTAGCGTTGAGCGCTAATAAATTGGTGCGGGAGGCAATTTGTGAAATTAATGCCACAATCTTAGAAATTTCTTGCGAAGATTCAGCTAGCCGTTTCACTTTGCGAGTAGTTTCTGCCACAGTTTCTCTGATTTCTAAAATACCTGCCACGGTATTTTCCACGGCTTCACCACCTTTTAAGGCGATGGTGCTGGCATCACGGGCAACAGTTTCCGCTTCTCGCGCGGCTTCCGCTACCCGTTGAATGGAGTCAGTCATTACCTGTACAGAATTAAGTGTGACTGCTAACTCTTCTGCTTGCCTTAAAGCATCACTAGATAAGGCTCTAGCAAATGTTTCGGAGTTCGTTGCACCCTTGGTTACATCTCTTGCAGCTACTTTTACCTGTTGCACAATATCCCGCAAGTTTTGAATTGTCAGGTTAAAGGCATCAGCTACGGCTCCTAGTACGTCAGCTGTTACCTCAGCCTGTACTGTTAAATCGCCTCTGGCTGCTCCTTCTACATCATCCAACAGGCGAATTACTTGGCGTTGTAGATTTTCTTTGGCTTCTTCCTGTTCATCAGCTTTTCTTTGGGCTTCATTGGTAGTAGTAAAAATTACCCTTGCCATTTCATTAAAGCCAGTAGCCAGCAGTCCTAATTCATCTTCAGAATAGACTGTGGCTTGAACATTGAGATTACCCTGACGCACAGCATCAAACTGAGCTTGTAAGTTCTGCGTAGTGCGGCGAACTTGCTTAATGGTGAAATTACCCATAAAGGCTGCGGTAGCAAAACCAGCCAGTCCTGCTGCTAGTGACATGGCCCAGCCAGTGTTCCGCACTGATTCCCTCTGTTGTGGTGGTGAAAAGGTCGTAGCGCCAAAGCTGACTGTTGCTACCACTAGTGCCGATACTACACCTACAGTTCCCGCAATCAGCCATTGTTTCTTTTCTAGGGAAGCATTTTCTAAAGGCGCTAACCAACCTTGCTCAACGCTGACATTGGCTTCTAATTTAGCGACATCTACTTGGGTAAATACTGGAACTACTTCTTGTGAACCAGTGATTGAAAACAGTTCATCTTCGCGATCGCCTGTTTCATCAATAGCAGGTGGTTGTCCTGTTTGACTGTGAGGGAGATTACCTATTTCCAATGGGCCAGAATCCATACTTACATCTCGGAAGTTGGCTTCTGCATCTGTCAAATCAAATCCAGGAATGTTACCCAGGTCGTCAAATTCATCAAAGTCATCTAAAAAATCTATATTAGTTTTAGAAGTCTCGTGATGAATTTCTCCTCTACTGATATTGCTTGGTTGAATATTACTTGGTTCTTCATCGGGACTAAAATCATCTGTGCCAAAGGCAGATTCAAAAGCCTCAAAATCAAAACTATCATCAATATCAGAAAAGCTTTGTTCTATCTTGCTACTCTGGTTTTCCGGCTGTTCTTCTTGGTAAAAATTGTTGTCAGCAGCACTAACTACCTCTTTTAATGTATCTTCAGCTTCTATGGGCCCCAACCAATTTTTAGGTGTAGTTGGGGATAAATTCTCTTGAGGCTGTAATGGTAAATTGTTAGTCTGTGGGACACTTTCCTGGAGAAGTGTTTGGTTTTTGACTAAAGTTTCATTTTCCAGGCTATTACTCTTCCACTCGAAATCAGCTTCGCTAGGTTCTGGATAGGTTTCTGAGGTTAAGAATTCAGTAGGTATTTCCCAATTATTACTACTTGAAGCATCAATTTCTTCAACTTCTGTAAACGGTGAATCGCTATAATTTTCCGAATTAGTGAAACCTTTATTATTTGAATCTGTAGTAGCTTCTACAAAAGGATTATTTATCCCTGAATCTTCAATAAGATTTTGATTGTTGTCTTCTTGCCAGAAAGCAGGTAACTCTAATTCTCCTTGTTTTTCCCAAATGTTAGCATTGGCATCGCGATCGCTAGCTTGCTCTGTAGAACTAAAAGGATCGTTACTCAAAGGTGCTGAAGAATCTGGTAATCCATTAAATGCACTACTACTATATGCAGAGATATCAAATGAACTGTCTAAAGAACTATCCAAGGATAGCTCTTCTATTTCATCTCCAGATTCCTGGTATTCGCCAAAGGGATTGTCGCCAAAGCTGCTGCTAGCAAAATTATTATTCTGTGGCAAATTCTGTAATTCTTCTGTATCAGCGAACCGACCATTAGATATTTCTGATGAAGAAATAGCTTCATTATTTTCACTGATAGCAAACTCATCTGGTAGTAATTGTTGATATTGAGCAATACTTTCCAGACCATGCTGGGCAAAATCAATTAATTCTCGATCGTTGGTTAACTGTAAAACTTGTTGATATTCAGCTTTGGCTATATCGTACTGCTGTAAAACGTAGTATATGTGACCCCGTAACAAATGGGAGTTAGGGTCATTTGGCAAATTTTGTACCACTCGATCCACTAAAGTGGCGGCAACATCATAGTTCTGTTGCGCGTAAGCTGTACAAGCCTGCTTATATATTTCTAAGTAATCATCTATACTTGCTGCCATGTCCACCCTCCCAATATCATCCTGCCCACCTCGCACTCCGCAAAATTGCCATTTGATCCAGTAGTCTTAAAGACTTATTTGTTTTGGCATCTATTAACCACTCACCGCGCAGAAAGGGAGCCATCGTATCCGGTACATGAGTTGTTAGCATCAGATGCTGCACGTCAAGCCAGTCCATACCACCTATTTCTTCTACCGCTAAACCCACTATTGTGTCTTGTTCTTCGATAGCGATTACCGGAATTTCTGCTCTATCTGTATTTAATGCGGTTGCTTCTCCTAAAAATTGACCTAAATCAGCTACCCAAATGACTCGACCTCGTAAATTTAGAGTACCCAAAAGTAAAGGAGAAGCATTAGGAATCGGAGTGATTCTATCAGGACTCAATTCCATTACCTCTCGAATTCCAGTTGCTGGTAGTGCAAACTCTTGGCGCGAGGGGATGTAAAACCGCAAATGTAATTCACCTTCAGGGCTTTCTACTTGTAATTCAGGACGGAAGTGGTCTTGACTACCACCACTTAAAAAGTCCGGTTTACTGACCATTTTCTTTTCATCCTTATCCTCGCAGCAATTGTTTGACTGTTCCCACCAACTCAGTTGGTTGAAACGGTTTGGCTATATAAGCGTCTGCACCCTGTTTCATACCCCAGTAGCGATCAAATTCTTCACCTTTGGAAGAACACATCACAACGGGGACATTTTGGGTTTTCGGATCGGATTTTAACCGACGGCAAACTTCGTAGCCGTTCATCCGGGGCATGACAATATCCAAGACCACTAAATCCGGAGGTGTGCTTTGAATGGCCTCCAAAGCTTCAACTCCATCACTGGCATGGGTGACCGTTAAGCCACTTGCTTTCAGGAGGTCTGTAATCATCTCCCTTTGTGCGATACTGTCTTCCACAATCAGAACTGTACTCATAAATGCCTATCTACCTCCTGATGTAGACGTTCCTACTTGGAACATTCCCTGATTCCCCCGCAAGTATTTAGTGTATAAATTAAGTCTATTCCTTAACTGATTTACTAGATAATAACTTTATACTGGTTGTACTGGGGCTGGCTGATTCTGTGATAACATTTTTTACCTCATCTTTTATACAATCAACAACAGTTGTATCTCTTATGTATGTCAATGTAAGGCTGTTTATTGATATATTTTGCTACGAGCGTGAGTAACTCAGTTTCTTGCACAGGCTTAGTCAAATAATCGGTAGCCCCGACCATACTAGCCCTGACTCGATCGATAAACCTATCTTGGCTACTCAGCATAATAATCGGCACCAGCCGAAATGCTGTAGATTGGCGCAGCATGGCACAAATCTCATATCCATCTAATTCCGGCATGGTAATATTGCAAAAAATCATCTGCGGCTTGAGTTGAAAAACGAGACTGAGCGACTCTAAGGGATTAGTTAAAGTTAACACTTCATAACCTTGTTGCTGTAAAATTGCCTCTATAGTCTCACCAATCGTTGTTACTTCGTCAATACATAATATCCGTGGTTTGTAGTTGACCTCCACTACCATGTTCTCTGTATTAATACTGAATATATTAGTACTGGGATATACCAATTTCAGCCATCCCTGTTGGACGTACGGATATATTACCTTGGCAATTGTCAATATGTCTCGGTTGAGATAACGAGCAAGTTGCCGTAAAGATGTTTTGCCATCTGCCCAATGCTTAAGTTTATTGACTGTTTCTGCTGATAAAGATGAATTCAATTGAACCATCTCAGAAAGTATGGGCACTTGATCGGCAGACTGAATGTGAGGATATAACTGCTGCCAATTTTGCAGTTGCTTGGCAATTTTACTGACTAGGGGAGCTATCTCCCAAGTGGTTAGTTGTGGAGTTAGAGCCGGACTTTGATGGAAGATAAAACTACCTGTGTGCAAACCCAGTAAATCAAAGAGCGTTTCATACACCAGACTATGCATAATATTACGCGCTACTTTGGGGTTAATCATATTTTGCTCTAACAGTGCCCAAAGATAGCTATATTCTTTTATATTCAGTGGATCTATGGAGGCTAGCTGGATTTCGGTGAGCGGAGTCTCCACACGGTAATGTCTTAAGTAATCGTTAATCCTTGATGAAGTACCATCCCCTTCTTGGCAATAGAGAATCTGGCCATTTAAGAAAAAGACGAACCAGTACTGTTGTGGTTGGTAGCAAAAGGAATGGTGATGTCTGTTCACCTCTTCTCTAATTTGGTTGCTATTGCGAAAGTTATGAGTTTTCACCAACAGTTGGCCAGTTCGCTGGCCCAACTCAATCAATTGCAGGATACTACGAAGATCTATTTCATTTAAATTTCCCTGCATTTAGCTCAAAGGTGCTCCTTGCGATCCTGTTGATATTCTTTAATTAATTTTGCCCAGTAATTTTTTGATGTTTTAACTAGCACCATCGATCTACACTAAATTGATAATTTCTGCTTAATGTGAATTTGGTGTAAATTATCCCATCAGGGTTTCTAGCCTAGCCCAAAATTACAGTTTTGTGAGGATCTACGAAATTACAAGGGTTTTCCAGCTGGATTTACATTTTATGTAATTTGTTATATACAAATAAAATTACTGCCTATAAAAACATCTTTAGCAATAGAATACGTTCAGCAATATTCCTTAATTTTTTGTAATAAACTTTGATGAAGCTAGTAATCACACGGTAGCCATCATTATTACCATCAGCACACAATATAAAAGCGCGATCCAGAGTAAGCGCATCTAGATTTATATATATCAAGGCGTGATATGTCATGTCTATAAATAGTTTTGCCTGATTTGATTTTCCCTAACTGCGGTTAAATCAAACAGGTTAACAGAATTATCAATGGTATAAACCAAATCACGGACATCAAGTACACAAAAGGACTAACGGTGTGCTGTATTTAGCAGAAGTACAAAAGCAAAAAGGCGGCTTACTTAGTGGTAGTGCCAAAACTGAATTGAAACTGCTGGCTTGTCAGCGAACCGACCAGATTTGGAGTACTGTGTCGGAAGAAGTGATTGCGGCAGAGGAAGCAAGTAAATTAAATGATGGTGCATTAGTACTAGTAGAAGTGAATCCCAACCGCCAAGTGCAACGGATTCAAGAAGCTGGACGGCCACTGGTTAATATATTGCAGAATTTTTCTCGGCAGTTAGAAAAATTTAAACTCAAGGAAGACGAGATCGATCAGTGGAAACAATCACTGACATTTCAGGCGCAAGAATTAAATCGCCGTGAATTGGACATGGAAGTCCGTATGGAGCAGTTGCAACAAATGGAGGATGAGTTTCAACGACTGGAGGCGCAAAAGCAGGAATTTGAAGCCTCCCGTCAAGAAATTGAAAAGTTGCAACAACAAATTGAACGCGATCGCACAGAATTAGCTGGTGCTTGGGAGCATCTCCGAGGTGAGCAGCGTCGGCTGGAAGAATTTCAAGCAGATGCCACACAGAGTAAGGTTTTAGACGAAGAGCAAAGTCGAGTATTAAGTGAGTTACTCGATCGCTTGTCTAGTCGTGTAGCTCCGACAGAGACAGTCAGGGAACACCTGAATTTTGCTTTTGAATTAGTCGAAAAGCAGCAAGCTACTCTCAATGAACACTGGCAAAACCTAGAGCAGCAAAAAACTGTAGCGACTCAACAGCAACAAGAAGTAGATAGCTTGGCCCAAACCTTGAGCGATCGCCAAAATGGTGTGCAAGAAGCACAAGATTCGATACAGCAACAAACAGCAGAATTAAAAGTTAACAGCGCAATTCTGACAAGCAAGCAAGAATACGCGCAAATTTTGAAAGCACAATTGCAAAGCCAAGAAAATTTATATCAGCAGATTCAGTCCTTGGCTGCAAGTTCTAGCGATATGATTCTTTGCGAAGTAGATGTCAAAGCTTTAGAGAATATGCCTTTAGAAGAACTGCAAAGATTAGTGCAAGATTTGCAGGAGAAATTTGATATTGATTCTAGCTTTGTCCACGATCAGGAACAAGAACTGGAATATAAAGAAAAAGCTATAGAAGATTTGCAAAATAAGATTCACCAGGCATCCGATCAAGACGTAATCAACTTGGAAATGGAACTAGCAGATGAAAAAGACCTCTACCAAATGCTCAATGAAAGTTTGGTAGGGCAACGTCGTAATTTGCTACAACGCCAGAATTTACTCAAGCAACACAAAACTGTACTCTTACAAAAGCAAGGACAGACAGTTGTTAATGAACCAGAAGCAGCCAAAATTGATTTAGGGCCAATTCTATTGCAAACTGAAAACCTGCGACAAATACAAGCTCAAGATTTGCAAAACTTGGAACGTGAGATTGAGCAGATGCATTCTGGTATTGAGCTAACCCAAGGGATGATTGATAATCAAAGCCATAACTTGGAACAGCAGCAGCAAGAATTGAAAGCAATGGAGGAAAACTTACTCAAATTGAGAACTGCAACTAGTGAATGCTGGGGTAGGGTGAATCTTTATCAAGAAACACTACAACCAATTCAGGATAGTCTTGACGATTTACGACAGAAGTTGCAAGCAATGATGGAAGCTTTGTCTCAAATTCAAGAAACGGGCGATTATCAACTGCAAGCTATTGCCCAAATGCGCCATACTCTTCTGGATTTACTTTCTCAGCCAGAATTACTAGCATCCTGAAAGGGATAAAGTATGAAGTATCAAGAATAAAAAACTCCAACCACAAAGGGATGGAGTTTTTGGGCATATGAGAGGAATTATATTCAGCCTTCATTGTTGATATCTATCCAATCACCTGCGACTTGAGCGATCGCACCTCCCGGAAATGGATCGGTTTGGGAACGATTGGGTGCTGTAATTAAAGCAGTTAATTTTTCAATATGTTCAAAACTCGGAGCATCAGGAAGTATTTGCTGTAAGACTTGACGCATGACTCGACGCTGCAACGCTACTGGTGCTGTCTGCAACACCCGACGATTGAGCCGTAGGGGAAAATTATCTAGATTCTCTGCTGTTAGCGCTTCAGCTTTCAACTTTTGGGCGGCTGTTTCTAAATATTCCACTTCTGCTTGCAACAGTTCTGCAGTTTGGGCTAAAGCTGATTCGACTTTGGGATTGAAGTGCGCTTGTAAATAAGGTAGCAACTCATTGCGGATGCGATTGCGGGTGTATTTTAAATCTTGATTTGTGGAATCTTCCCAGACTGGGAGATGGAAATCATCACAAAATTGTTTGGTTTGTGTACGAGTAATTTCTAAGAGTGGGCGTACTAAAGTAATCTCTAGAGTTAAGGGACGTTGCCAAATTAAGGCTTGTAAACCATCTGCCCCCGTACCGCGCATTAAATTATAGAGAAGAGTTTCTGCGCGATCGCTGGCTGTATGTCCTGTGACAATATAGTGGTAATTATGCTCCTGGGCGATCGCACTTAAAGCCTGATATCGCCAATCGCGGGCAGCAGCTTCACTAGTTAAAGGCTCTTTTGCCGTTTCTAAATAAAATAATGTTTCCCAGTTTTTTGCTAGCTGTTCTACATGAAGGGCATTAGCTTGGGAGTCAGCACGCCAGCGATGATCGCAATGAGCAATACCTAAATGCCATCCCCATTTTGATTGTAAATCTAATAGTAATTTTATTAAGCATAAAGAATCTTGCCCGCCGGAAACTGCGATTAATAGGCGTTGATTGCGCTGAAATAGATGGCGCATTCGGATAGTTCGATGAATTTTTGCATGAAGGGGAGTCCATACCATTGTGAATTTTGCACGCCAAATGAACGCAGGACATTATATATTTTTTCTACATCATTCTGGGGTTCCCTAACCATCAAAACCAAAAAGCTGCGTCAATATATTTGGCGCAGCTTTTAATTTAGTATTTATTAAAAACCTAAAAAGTCGGGCTATGTTGCTCGTCCCAACACTTATTATCATGCCAACTCCTGTCAGTATATTGGCATTCTGAGGGATTATCAATCCAAGGAATAGATGTCTCGTGCGCTGAGGTGTTTTGCGAGGTAAATAATGATGAGACTGAAGAGTATGTGGATGAAGAGGACAAGAAACGGAAAGTTGCAAAACTAGCAATTGGTAGAATTATGAGACCTGCGACGCAAAATATAGTGTTGTTTAAAGTCCAAGTTTTTTTGCCGTTTCTTTGCTGAATATTTTTTTTGGTTTGTTTGGAATTTAATAACACGCTCTCAATCCTTAAAATATAAACTTGCTGGTATAGATTCATCGCCTTTCAAATTCATTCTATAGACGGATGTTGAAATCAACCATGAGGATATTACGGTTTTTGATTTTTTTGGTTGTAGATAGTTAGTAGGATTAACTAAAAAATATGCCTAGATAAATTAAGTTTTTCTGCCTAAAATATTTAAAATTTATATATGTATTTAATAAATATTTCATATATTTGGATATTGATTAACATCGGTCAAAATTGTTTGAACTTAGATGATTAGTACAGGCTTCCCGCCTTGATAAGAGAGGGATTTGATGAAATGGGTGAGCCATGATCAGCCAGATTTAGATGTAAATTTAAATCAAATCTAAATATTAAAAATAACCTTCTAATAGCTAATTTTCTGTGAAATAGCAATTTTTAAAATTAAATTTTCTACAGGTTGCTGACATCTCACTTCCGTGAAAATTACTAAGGTATTTTTACTGATATGGGGTGGATAACTTGGGTATGATATTTAGGATCTCAATAATTCAATAACTGCAAAGATGCTGAGGTCACAGAGGAATCCCAGATGTACCCATAGCGTTTTTAGGTGTACACAAAGCATTGTTTCAGGCTAGGCCAAGTTTCACTAAAAAAACCTCCCACAGGGGGAGGCTCATACAGGAAAGCGGAGACAATTTGTCAAACTACAGCCGAACGACAGCGATCGCGCCTCCTAATGCGGAGAAAATAGCAGAGACAACTGCTGTCGCAAATAACCACCAAGCTGCTGAAGCTGCGGCTTTGCGGGTTTCTTCGGCTTGGCGCTGTGCTTGATGCTTGACTTGTTCGAGGCGGCGTTGGGCTTCTTGCTGTAAGCGTTCTGCTCGTTGTAAAACTGTGTTGCGCGCCCCTTCAATTTGGTCGATAATCCGGTTGGCATCTTCTTCGGAGATATCCTCACGGGAACTGATGAGCGCTACTAGGGTATCGCGGTTAAAGGAAGATAGGCGATCGCGTAAAGCGTCAAATCCAGCTTGGGGATCGTCAAATAATTGGCGCACATCGCGCTTAATACTATCGTAGTTGAGTTCGGGGCGCTCCAAGGAGTTGAGGTAGTTGCGGATGCGGGCAAATACGCCATCAATCACATCTTGGATACGGCGTTGAATACCCCGTACTTGTTCTACAAATTGTTCTTGCAACGAGACGATATTATCTGCAATTTTCGCTGCTTCTTCATCGGAAATATCTTCGCGGATTTTCAGCAGGGCGATAATTGTGGAACGGTCAAAATGCGCCAGGCGATCGCTAAAGGTTTCAATCCCCACCCGTGGATCATGCAGTAACAGTTGTAAGTCGCGCTTGATACCTTCGGGGTTAAGTTCTTCTTTACCAGTCTGCCGTAAATACTCTTCTAAATAAGCTTGGAAGGTTTCTACTCTTTGCTGGGTTCTGCTAGCCAGGCGACGCGGCGCACGCACAAAATCGCGAATCGAATGTTGTACGGAATCAATGACTTCATTGACTTGCTGTTCGCTCAAGTCTTGACGCTGACTAAGTAATTTTACCAGGGTGTCTCTATCTAACTGAGACAAGCGCCTGCGGAGTGCTAAGGCTCCTTCTTTGGGGTTTTCAAACAGTCTATTTAAATCGCGTTGAATACCTTCGGGATTGAGTTCGCTTTTGCCGGTATTACGCAAGTAATCAGCGATGGTGGTGCTAACAGAGTCATATTGCTCTTTAGCTTTATCTGCTACCGCCTGGGGTGCGTGGCGGATACTATGCCAAGACTGTTCGACAGTATCAATGATTTGATTTGCTTGGTCTTGGCTAATATCTTGGCGCTGACTCAACAGTTGTACCAAGGTATCGCGGTCAAAACGAGATAAACGTGCCTGAATTGCAGCCACACCCGCTTGCGGATCTTCCAGCAATCTTTTGAGATCGGCTCGAATTGCATCGGGGTTGAGTTCGCCTTTGCCGGTATTACGCAGATATGATTCTAAATTCAGCCACAGGGTTTCTGCTTGATATTTTGCCTGATCTGCCAGATTTTTAGATTCGATTAACACGCGATCGCGTTGTTTTTCTAAATCCTCGAGAATTGCGTCTAGTTCGTATGGCTGAATGTCGTTGCGTTGATACAGAATTTGCTGCATTTGTTGGCGATCAATTGCCGCTAACCGCCGGGAGAGGGTTTCATAATCGGCATCTGGATCAGACAATAGAGGTCTAAAATCCCGTTCAATGCCTTCAGAAGTTAAATCAGACTTACTAGTAACGAGGAGGTAGCTGGAGACTCGACGCTGCAAATCTTCTACTATCTCTCTTTCTTCTGCAGCCGTTACAGTTATTAATACTTCTCGGCGGACAGCTTCTAATTGATCTGCAATCCGTTGAATTTGTCCTTGAGTAAGTAGTCCCCGCTGTTGCAAGATGTTGACGAAATCGTTGCGGGAAAGGCGATCTAATTCTCGCCGTACTACTCCAGGATCAGCGGCTGGATCGTGGATGACATCGCGGAATTCTTGGGCGATTCTTTCGCGGCTGAGTTGCCAAGCAAAGGTATTGGAAAGGTAATTTTCTACATCAGCCCGAATGGGACTATAGGGTTGGGAAGCTGCAGGTAAACCTAACTTATCGGCTTGTTCGCTGATTTTGTCTTTAGCGGTGGATAGGGATTCCCAAATTTTTTCTACATCTAAATCTGATAAGTCTGTTCTGCCCAAAACAATACCCGTCAAAGCCGAAAGTCCTTGCTGGAGTGTGTTCTGGATTGGCCCAGGGGTGGCTTTTTGGTCAGCTACTTTAGCGTCACGAGTTTCTGCAATTAATCTTTCTAATTTGGCATTGAGTTCATCTGTTTTGGTTTGCCCTGGTGGTAAGGATTTCAGATAATCAACTAACTCCCCGAGGCGGTCTTGGGCTGGTGCTTGCTGACTAACTACCTGCTGCCAGATTTTATATAATGTGTCAGCGATGCGTTTGACATCGCGTTTAGATAAGTCTGTGCGACTGCTGACTAAATCAATAAACTTTTGACGGTCGATGTTGCGGAGGTCAGGACTACCTGCGATCGCTTGAAATTGGGGGTCTTTGAGTAAGTTTTCAAACTCGCTGCGGATTTTGCCTAGATCCAACTCTGGCGGACGCAACCTGTCTAAGTAATCCTCTACATTTTCTCGAATGCTTGTGGGGTCGATCCCGCTTCCTAGTTCGCGGCGCATGGCGGCGGCGGCGGCTTCGGCTGTGGCTACAACTTGGTTATTGACAGCTTTGGCACCCAGTGCAGCTGTCGCTGTTCCCATAATTGCTTGAAAGCCAGAGGTTGCTGTGTTGACTACTGAACCAATTAAGGAACCGACGGTGGTAGAACTCACCCACATCAGTAATAAGAAGTAAGCACCCCAAATTACTAACCCCAGAATTGCGCCCAGGGCTGGATCTAAAACCAGGAGACTGAGTTTAACTGCTAAGTAACTAGCAATTAAAAGGGCCACTGTCACCGTGACTAAAGTCCAAATCCCTACAGCGGTACCAATTTTGCGAATTGTGCCGCCAAAACTTCCTGCTTCATTATCGGAATCTGAGTCAGATGAATGTCCCAGGTAGGAAATCCCAGCAGCCAGGGAGAGGTTTGTTAATACTAGTTGAAAAGCAAAGGCTAGAATTACACCGGAGATTAAAGCAATAAAAAAGCGCGGCCCAGAAGTGAGAACCGATGCTTGTGCTGGTGAAATGTCTGAAGTGGGGTTGACTGGAATCTGTGCCAACCTAAAAAGCGACTGGTAGAGTCCCAGGATAATTTCTGTACTTTGAAACATTGTATTTCCTTTCTCTAAGCTTAAATTTGGGGAATTTAGAATTACGTTTGCAGAAACTCTGTATTTATGGTGATACCTAACTCTTGTAAGTCTCAGAATCGTGGAAATTGGGTATGAAGAGCATCTCTCCACAGTTTGAACAACATATCTAGCGCTAGATAGAAATTTCACTAGCCAAAGGGAAAATCTTCATTAGATAGGTTGCAAAATTCGGATTTATTAGTTGTCAAGGCAGATAAATAGCGATATTCATGCATATTTTTTTATCTGCATTAATTTTGTAGAGAATTTGTTAATTGATGAGTAACATTTCTCTAGTAAATCTCGCAATATAAACTGATTTATGTTGTCTGCGTTACATTTATTTACAAATAGTTTTTTATCACCATCTGCAGGTGGATATCTTAGTTGCGATCGCGTTTTAAGCTTCATCCATAAGAAGTGGCTATTCTTTGTACCTCCAGACAGAAAGCAACTTGTTTGTAAATCGTTACATTTAAGGTACGAAACAAATTGTTAAGGCAAAAAATGGAAACTCGCTCTTCCACTGATTTACCAACAATTACTAAAGAATATAACGGCATAGATCGCAATGCTTTTGTATTCGGCTGGACTCCACAAGCTGAACTCTGGAATGGTCGTTTAGCCGCTATTGGATTTTTAGCTTATTTACTTTGGGATTTGGCAGGTTATAGCGTGCTACGCGACGTATTACACCTGGTTGGTTACTAAAAATTAAATACAAAAAAATGTAATTTGGGAGTAAAAAAATGACAAATCGTTCTTCTACTGATTTACCACCTGTTGCTACAGAATATAACGGCGTAGATCGTAATGCTTTTCTGTTTGGTTGGACACCACAAGCTGAACTTTGGAATGGTCGTTTAGCCGCTATTGGTTTCTTGGCTTATTTACTTTGGGATTTAGCAGGTTATAGCGTGCTGCGTGACGTATTACACCTGATTGGTTACTAAAGATTAAATACAAAAAACGCGTAATTTAGGAGTAAAAAAATGGAAACTCGTCCTTCTACTGATTTACCACCTGTTGCTACAGAATATAACGGCGTAGATCGTAATGCTTTTCTGTTTGGTTGGACACCACAAGCTGAATTGTGGAATGGTCGTTTAGCAGCGATTGGATTTTTGGCTTATTTACTTTGGGATTTAGCAGGTTATAGTGTTCTGCATGATGTATTACGGATCATTGGCTATTAGATTATAGACAGTTAGTAGAAAATTAAAATTCCCGATTTTTATTGCAAAAATCGGGAATTTTTTCATATTGAAATTGAATTAGCTACAAGTTAACGGCCGCCTAAAATTTCTGATATTGCCGATACAATATCAAGATAAAAATTGCCGCCTACTGCGCGAAATAATTCAAATTTAGAGCCAGGGGAACCAAAAAATGGTCGTAAAAACCAGCCTAACTGTACACCTACAAAACCATACAAGAAAAGCCAAGAACGTAAAATAGTAGTGCGTGTTTTTTTACCGACCTCATCTTGTTGAGAAAGTAACTGCATCCCTTCATAGAGGAATTTCACACCAAATATACCTGTGATGCCAAAAATTAACACATTCAACAGTTTAAAAAATTGGTAAGAATTAGGCGCAGTGATCATAAAAAATAGGGTCACTGGTGCCAAGCTGAATAACAGCACGCTGATTACAGATACAGCTGTAAGCAAAACCACAAAATGCTGTTGCAGAGTGCTACGGGAACCAAATAAAACATTAAAAAAGAATAGAGTTGGGAAACAAATAATCAGTGTGAGCAGATAAAATGCTGGGAGTTTGATAGCACCAGATAATGCTTGTCCCCAACTATGAGATGCACCGATAATTGCACCATAGATGGCGAAACAGATGGAACTGGAAACAAAGAGAGCGCTGATTTTACTTTGTAATCTTATTCCCTGGCTAATTTCTTCTAAAAAACCCTGGCGATCGCGTAGTAAACTGATGAGAATGTTAAACTGTTTATTTTTGTAAGAAGGCTTATCAAGCATAGTGGTGTAGTAAGTAAATTATGGGTAATTCGTAGTTCGTAATTCGTAATTCGTAATTCGTAATTGGGAACTAATTTGTGGATGTTTTATGAGGCTGCTGAATTGTAGGGAAATTGTAGAATTACAAAATCTATGGCTGTATTAACGCAATCCTAAAAGATAGCCGATGGCTTGCAGTACACTTAGATAAAAACTACCTTCTCTATCTCTAAATAGTTGGAATATAGAACCAGGGTTACCAAAAAATGGTCTGAGAGTCCAGCCAAGCTGACTACCTACAAAAGCATAGAGAAACAACCAAGATAAGATAATTTTGCGGCGTGTCTTACTACCTTCATTGTCTTGTTCTAACACTACACTTGTGGCTTGATAGAGAGAAGAAATACCAATAAATCCTGTAAAGCTAAATATGACAACATTGAGCAGGATTAAAAATTGATAATTATTGGTAGTAATTAAGAAAAATAGCGTAATGGGTGCAAAGCTAAATAATAATACACTAGTTACAGAAACTGCCGTTAGTACCAGTGCAAAATGTTGCCCAAAAGTCCGCTTGGAACCGAAAATAATATTAGAAAAGTACAATGTGGGTAGACAAATTATCAAGGTAATTAAATAGAGCGCTGGAAGCTTAATGGCAGAAGATAAAGCTTGCATCCAGCTATGATATGCGCCAATAATCCCGCCATAAATAGCCAGAAATAGAGAACTGCAAACTAACAGCGAAATAATTTTACTTGGTAGTCTAATACCTTGGGTAATTTCTTCTAAAAAAGCTTGGCGATCGCGCAGTAAGCCAATCAGTACTTTAAAATATTTTATTCCTGAAGATTGTCGTTCAATCATCCTCATCCTCACACAAATTTGAAAAAAATTACTAATTCGTAATTCGTAATTCGTAATTCGTAATTAAGAGCCTAGTGAAACCTAGTCGCTTGATTCGAGATTGCCAGAGTCAAAAGTCAAAATTTAAAAAGTTGAAAGAACAAGTTTTAACTCTTGACATTTGACTATGAAATCTTAGTAAGCATAATAATTTTTATTAAGTTACTCATCTAGATAATCGCTACCAGAACCAAACTTCCATGCATCAAACAAACGATGCCAATAATATTGTTGTTGGCTTGGTAAATACTTAACTAATGTTTCTAACATTGGACTTAGCCAAAATAAGGCGGTATAAATACTTAAATTTACATAATGCAATATCCAATCTAGTAAATTGATAAAACCTACTTGAGGAATTATTTTGGCAATTAATCCCGGATTTGCCAAACCTGTTTTTACAAGTGTTAGCGTTAATGCAGGAAACTTTACTATATCTTGTAAAAATGGCTTAAGTACTTTATTTCCTAACTTTTGCATTCCCTGAAAAACAACGGCAAGCAATTGATTAATTTGCTCTGATGAAATATTTTGATTTATGCCCACACTCATGGCTTTTTGAAACAACCAAGTAACAGCTAAACTTGGCTGATAAGGCTGTAGTAAAGCCAGTGCTGTTGTAGATAATTGTTCGGTTTGTAGTGCTTCTTGAATACCAAATGTTAACCGCTTGAGATGTCGTATCATTGCACCAAAACCGCCGAAACTTAAAGGCGATTGACTTCCGCTACTATCTCCGACTGGCAAAATGCGATTCCAAGGGGTTTTGAGGGGACTTTGGCGATAGGTAGGAAAGAAGCCAAAAAGTGCCCGTTGAAATTTTAGCTGGCTCAATTCCACACCCTGATATTGTGGTAGAAGGCGCAAATATTCCTCAAATAAAGCTTCTAAACCTAAGCGTTGGGGGTGTGCATCCATGTATGTAAATAAGTAGGTTGTTCTACCATCCCTAGCTGGGAAAGCTTCCCAAAAATACTGACATTGATTTTGCAAGGGTGTAAAAGATAATAACAAGTCCCCACTGTGATTTTCCGGAAATCCTTGGGCACAACTTCCCACTACTAAGCATAGTGCATCTGGCTTTTGTCCTTGGCGCGCTTGTTGAGCGATAGGAGAGAGGTGTCCCATTGCATCAATTAATAACCGTGTTTTTAGCTGGTTGTTTACCATCACCCCATCAGGATGAACTACAGCTTCACTTAGGGGTGTGTTTTCCCATAACACACCACCAGCAGATAAAAATCGGGTTTTTAATGTTTCTAAAAGATAGACTGGATCGATACCAATGTTGAGAACATCTTCTACCCATACCTCTGTACCGCCTTGAAAGCTAACACGAGCTGGGTTATATTCAGTGGCGATCGCTTGCTCTAATTCTGCATTGGTAAGTAAATTTAATTCCAAAAATACTTCTAACTCTTTGCGAGAAATATTCCATTCTTGTTCTCTACCACGCAAAATTCCCCGTTCAATCAAGCCAACCTTGAGACCTTGCACTGCTAGGGCGCAACCAATTAAAATCCCCAAGGTTCCACCGCAAATAATTACATCCCAGTCCACATTTTCTAACGGTTGTGGGTTTTCTTTCACTAGCATTGGGATTGGTGTACGATCTGCCCTCAGTGATGCTAAAGTGCGATCGGCATTACGTAAGCCTTCCATGACATTGCCTGGTAGTTGGGAGAGAATATCTTCGGTGATGCTCATAGCATTTTGGATTTTGGATTTTAGATTTTGGATTTTAGATTGGGAATTACTGTCTCTGTCGGGATTCTGTTAATCCATAATCATTGTGCTGACTCGGTTAGGAATTACGCAACTAGCGCTGACTATGCAAACAAGCGATCGCCTAAAATCAGCATGACTACCGTAAAATTATGTAACTGTTATTTGGTGTAACTTTGTATATCTTTGTACTCTTTTGAGAAAGTATAGGGTATAACGTATCTGGACGAATACTAACTAAGTATTTTCCTGCATATAGTTAGAAAAAATTAAACAGATACAACGCATGTTTAAACAAACCACCATACTTTCAGCAACGGCTGCGATCGCACTACTGTTTACTGGTTGTGGAGAGAGTAAGGTCGCTCAATGTAACAAAATAGTTAAGGTAGCAAATCAAGCAGTCACAATAGGTCAAGATTTTGGTAAAAATCCCAATAATGCCAAAACAGGTTCTAAAGCCTTAAATGAAATCGCTGGTAAGATAGACACAATTACTACAGAGATGAAAGCGCTGGAAATCAAGGATGAAAAGTTGCAAGGCTTTCAGCAGCGTTTTACCAGTCTTTATCAGAGTACGAGTCAGGGGTTGAAGGATGAAGCTAAAGCTTTAGATAAAAAAGATTTAGCTGGTGCAAAACGTTCTTTGGTATCTCTGAAAAAGAATAGTACTGAGGAAAGTACTTTAGTAAAAGAAATTAATACTTACTGTTCTGGACAATGAGGAATTAGTTATCAGAGTCACAATATTGTGTAGGGGAAGGGGGAAAGGGGAAAGGTTAAAGGGTAAGGTTTTTTCCTTTTCACTTTGCCCTGTTCCCTTTTTAGTATAGTTATGTTGATTTCTGCTGACCTATTTATTGCATTCAAATTAGAATTGGTATAGTTGAGTTCTGCGCTACGAGGACAACAAAAAATGGAACTCAAAGCAGTTGCAATGCAAATTCCTGAAGGTTGTAACCTGATATTGGGACAAAGCCACTTTATTAAAACAGTGGAAGACTTATATGAAATTATGGTCAATATATCTTCACAGGTAAAGTTTGGTATTGCTTTTTGTGAAGCTTCCGGGCCATGTTTACTCAGAACTACAGGCAACGATCGCACTTTAGAAGACACAGCAATTAAAAATGCTCTTGCTATTGGTGCAGGGCATAGTTTTATTATTTTACTTAAAGAAGCTTATCCAATTAATTTTTTAAATTCTATCAAGCAGTGTCCCGAAGTTTGCTCAATTTTCTGTGCAACCGCAAATCCTGTCGAGGTAATTGTAGCTGAAACCGAGCAAGGGAGAGGTATTCTTGGTGTTGTTGATGGCTTTTCACCTAAAGGCTTAGAAACGCCTGAAGATGTCAAAATACGTCAGGGATTTTTACGGCAAATTGGTTACAAGCTTTGAAGGGGGATGAGGGAGAAATAACTAATAACTTTTGACCTTTGACTAAAGACGCGATGAATCGCGTCTCTACAATTATTGGTTTTTTACCTAAGCCAAACTCGCTTTTTATTGAAATATTTTCAATATTAAAAAATAAGGGGGAAAAATGGCTATTAATTATCGAGAAAAAATTATCGCTTTGTGGACAGTATTTTTGTTAGGCACACTGTTTCATACCCAACTTGGGTTAATGCCTTTGTTCCACGGTTTATCGGTTGCGGAGTCACAAAAAGCCACAACAATGAATGAAATTTCAGGGATTATGTGGTTAATGTTGGGTTTTTTTGTGTTACCGATGTTAGCAATTATTGCTACGGCTTTTACTGATGCTAAACGCTATAGAGTCATTCATTTTAGCTTGACTATAGTTTACAGCGTGCTGAATTTGCTGCATCTGATTCTTGACTTAATGGTGACACCAGTTTTTTGGTATCAAATTGCTTTGATGGTGCTGTTATTTGGTGTTGGTTTACTATTAAATTTTGTAGCTTACCAATGGCTGCGATCGCCCCACGAAAAGGGTAGACAATGGACAGAACCATTGACACAATCACATTCGTAATTAAGTATTACGAACTGTTAATTTATCTTTGATATCTGCCCATTTAATGCGTGCTAAACTGGGTAGCACGACATGGGCAGCACCAACTCGTTCAACAGGGCCGAGTCCTACAGCCCACATTCCACCAGCTAAAGCGGCTTCCACACCTGCGGCTGCATCTTCGACAACTACACATTGTGCTGGCGGGAGTCCTAGCAGTTTGGCGGCGAAGAGAAATAAGTCCGGTGCTGGCTTGGGTTTTTCGACACTATAACCATCTGCGATCGCATCTACTTTATCAGCAATGCCCAATTTATCGACAACTGTTTGGGCATTTTTGCTAGCGGAACCAATGGCGATTTTAATCCCAGCTTGTCGTAGTTCATCAAGAAGTGCGATCGCACCTGGTAATAAATCGGCGGGTGAAATATTCTCAATAGATTCCACATAATAGCGATTCTTACGCGCCATCATCTCTTGAATTTGCTCTTCTGAATACTGTCTATCACCAATAATCAGCATCAGAGATTCACGCCGCGAGACACCGCGCAATGCTTCGTTAGCTTGGCGATTAAAAGGTATACCTTCTTCATCGGCTAACCTTTGCCAAGCCCGATAATGATATTCTGCGGTATCTGTAAGCACACCATCTAAATCAAAAATTACTCCCCGAATATCTGGAGAATTGGATTTTTCCATAGTCCCTATTCCTGGCTGTAAATCAAAATCGTGCCACTTACCACGCCAATGTAATTTAAATTTCAAACGCGTCCAACCTGGGGGTAAATGCGGCTGGGCTACGGGGCCATTTTCCCGCATTTGGATGCCACCAAAGCCAAAAATTACAGCTTGCCAAACGCCACCAGCACTTGCACCGTGGATTCCGTCGTTAGTATTGCCCCGCACATCTTGCAAATCTACCATTGCGGCTTGCATAAACCGTTCGTAAGCTATGTCTGATTTCCCTAAATCTGAGGCTAAGATGCCATGAATTGCCGGGCCAAGGGAAGAACCATAGGTAATATCTGTACGGGGTGCATAGTAGTCCCAGTTAATCTGCAATGTTTTTTGATTGTAGGGCGATTCCTCTGATTGCCGCATCAAATACAGCAGCATTAAAACATCTGGTTGCTTGAGTACTTGCCGCTTATTTGCACCATCAATACCTAAGATAGCTTGCATGGAACGGGTGCGGGGTTCATACTTACTCAAGTCGATATCTTCTAACTGGAAAAATCCCTCGTACTGTTCAATTAGCCCTGTGTCTGGATAACTGAGAATCCAGATATTAGCGATGATATCTTCCCAGCGCGATCGCTGTTTACTACCCAGATGCAATTTTTCTTCTAGTTCCTTGGCTTGTTCTGGGAAGTTGGCGCGCAGCCAATCATCAATGATGATTGCTTTTTCCAGATGCCATTGCACCATGCGGTTGGTGAAGGTATTATTATGGACAAATTCGTGATATTCGTCTGCACCAATTACACCGCGAATCTCATAACGTTCGTATTTGGGGTTAAATTCCACCCGGCTACCCCAGAATATCGCCGTATCTAATACAATCTCTGCCCCACAGTCTCGCATCCACTCATCATCACCAGTGGCTTGCCAGTAGTACCATACAGCATAAACGATATCTGCACTTATATGAATTTCGCGATCGCGGCACCAAATCCGCACGTCTTCGCCGTAAGGATCGTTAGGTAACGCCCAACGCGGTGTGACTTCATCGCCTGTATCTGCACTTTCCCAGGCAAACATTGCCCCTTTATAACCATCATGGGCGGCTTTGCGTCGTGCGCCTTTTAAAGTATGGTAGCGATAGCTGAGAAGGTTACGAGCGAGTTCTGGTTGAGTATATATAAAGAATGGCAGTATAAAAATTTCCGTGTCCCAGAAGACGTGACCGTGATAACCGAAGCCTGAAAGGGTTTTAGCGGGGATACTTACCTGATCATCATTTCGTCTGGCTGCAATTAATAGCTGAAATAGGTTGTAGCGGACAGCAAAAGCGGCTGTAATATCTCCTTCAATCGCAATATCGCTTTTTTCCCATAACTCATTCCAGGCTTGTTGTTGGGCTTGGAGGAGGGTTACATAGTTAGGAAGAACAGCGAGTTTTTCCCGTGCGGCTTTATAAGGTGATTCTATATCCCGTGATGTAAAAACTGTAACAATCTTTTCTGCCGTTACTGTCTGGTTTGCTGTCGCTGAGAATGACGCACTCAAAGTAGGATAACCAGGCGCACTGTTCACCTGTAAAGTTGTCTCAGCGCCAAAAATTTGCAACCGCGTCGCCATCCCAATATCAATACATGAGTTGCGAGTACGACGATGTAACCACACACCTTGATCAGTTTTACCTTGATCTAACCATTCCCAGTGATTAAAACCAGGGTTTTCAGGATAGCCGTTGATGCTAGCTTGAATTTCAATTAAGCCATCAAAATCGAGGGGAGTAATTTGGCAGCGTTGCCCTAAAATATGCTCATCTGCCATACTAGCGAAACGCTCAAATTGTAGGTCTACGGTACTTCCGGTAGGACTACGCCAACGCACAGAACGACTAATTAAACCCCGACGCACATCAAGCTGACGTTCGTATTGTAATATTTCTCCTTGATCCATACGGAAGCGATCGCCATTAATCGTGATCGCCAATGGTAACCAATCAGGACAGTTGACAAGTTCTGTATAGACAACCGGAACCTCATCATAAACACCGTGGATAAATGTCGCCGGTAATGCACGTATATACCCTTCTTCAAAGCTACCGCGTGTCCCCAAATAACCATTACCGATTGTGAAAATGGTTTCTCTGGCGTGTAATTGATCGGGGTTAAACTGGGTTTCAATTAAAATCCAGTCTTTATAAATAAAATCGTGATAATTACCTGTTATATCCATCGTAAATGTCTTGAATTAGTTCAATTTGGCATTTGTCATTTGTTATTTGTCATTTGTCATTTGTCATTTGTTATTGTCTACTTGATCTCCCTCATCATCCTCATCCCCCTAATCTTCCTAAACTATCGTCTTGTATGATTTTCTAAAATTTTATCGGCTCTTGGTTTATAAACTAGATGGAATAATGTTTCCATATAGCGAACTCTAGCTTCGGTGTTTTCTGGCGCGACAAAGTTCCAGAAACTATAAATTTTCGCTAGCAAAAGTAATTGATTGGTATGTATATTCCAGTTATATTTACTGCGAACTCTTCTGATCATCCAATTGGAAGTTTCCTCCCAATTTTCAGGATGAATATCACATTGATTGCAGAATTCTACAATTTTATTGGCTGACCCTTCTAAATCTGTAGGATTAAGCGTAAATTTATGTTCTCGTTCATCAATAATTTCTAAAGCACCGCCAAATTGTGTGGCGAAGGTTGGTAAACCAGAAATCATTGCTTCTAAAATGCTTCTACCAAAAGCTTCAAAGCTGGCAAAATGGACATAGATTCCCTTTTGATCAGCTATGACTCGATAAGCTTCGCTAATATCACGCCCAGGGAGACGCGTTCCCAACCAACGAATATGACTGTGCAGATTATATTGGTTGATAATCTCATAGAGTTTTTGGATTTCTTCGGCTTCTTCCGGGTTAGAAGCTTCTGATGGATGCAATTTGCCTGTTAAGATAAATAAGTTGCAATGGTCTTGCAAAGCCTGACTTTTACCAAAGCATTCAGCCAACCCCGCCAAATTTTTAATAGATATCATCGGCGCTAAAGTTAAAATTGGTCGCTTATCAGGGTTTTCTAAATGACCGAGAATTTGCTCACCTGCTTGATAAAAAAGTAATTCTTTGAGATGTTGACGGAGATTGTCATCTCTTTTCTCTACTTCGTTGTTGGGAAAGAAAATACTCTCGTTTACCCCTGGCGGAACAACGTTAAATTTAGCACTGAATAAATCAATACCATCAATTACATGGTAAAGTTCCGGCATGGTAAAACATTTGTATGACTCATACTGTCCCATGCTTTCTGGCGTACCGACAATTTCTTGATAAGAAGATGTGACGATAAAGTCGGACGCGTTCATGTTAATCAAATCAGCGCTATATTGCACTGAAAGATGGTATTGTTCTTCGAGATTTTGCCAATACAGATTACTGAAGAGACGTTTTGGCTTCTCTAAAGAATGAGCAATATGACAATGAGTAACTTTTAGCTTTTGGGATAGCAGAAAAGCCACTAAATTACCATCTGTATAGTTACCAATTAAAAGATGTGGTTTACTACCTTGAAATTCAGCTAATATTTCTTGTTCTGCATCTTGGGCAAATGTTTCTAAATAAGGCCAAATTTCATATTTAGAAATCCAATTATTCGTAACTTCGGGATTAAATTCTCGGAAAGGTACGCGCAAAATCCAAGCATTTTCTGTTTCTTCAATTTTTTCTCGGCGGAGGTTACAAAATGTACCTTCGCAGTTAGGAATTAGACGAGTAAGAATAATTACTTGCGGCTTAATTCCTACCACATCCAGACCAGCCAGTTGAATTTCTTCCCACAGTTTGTTTTCTATGCTACGTGCTTGTTCTAAAACATAGGCGACTTGACCGAGGGTTTCATCTCTACCTAAAGCACCTTCTTGACTCACCCAGCCATGTATAGAAATCAGAACCACACGAAATACCGCCGGAATCCTCGCCACAAATGCTTCTAAAATTGCAGGTTGTGGGTTTTCAATCAGTCTTTGGAATAGTTCTAGAGTTTCTCTAACTCGAGAGACAGTATTACCCCAGCCTGGTTCAAAACCCAGTTCTTGTAAATCAACGCGAAATTTCTCGTAAGGTGCGTCAGGGTGTTGCTGGCTGAGGAATTTCAGAACTTGCTGCATTTGTTGGGCTAGATGATTACCCGATTGAATGCGATCGTTAATTAGCAAGCCAATACCATCATAGTTGAGCCGATGGAGAACTTTAAATAGTACATCTAAACAGTATTGCGGGTCTGTTAATACTTGGCTGCACAAATAACGGTTGAGAAATGCTAGACCTTGACCAATATTTCTGGGATCGCTAATCGTGGGAGAATTTGCATAAAAAGGGTGCAAATCTATATTTAAAATGTGAGGTTGGTAGCGATTTACTAGACGGTCTCTTACGCCTAGCAAGTCCTGGGAAGTCATTAGCTCAAATTGAGCCAAATCAGCTGTTAATCGCCAAACTTCCTGACTAGCAATTCTCGGTCGGACAACAAACCAAATACTGTCATCTTCCAATATAATTTCATGACAATAATGAATTAATTGACCAATAGAGGAAGAATGATAAAAATATGTAGGCTTTTGGAATAGTTGGCAATAGTCAGCAAAAGCTTGTAAAATCTCGTTTCTAAGAAAGTAACGCTTATCTGTAGAACCCAGAGTCAGAATTAACTGATGCAGCGCACTTTTATCGTCACTATTTAAAGCAGCCTGAACTAGTTCATGCATAGATGAATCCCAGAACTCTAATTAGGTCACGACCTCATTTATTTCTCTCCTCAACAAAGATAGTTGTAACAACTGCTATTTAGAGGTACATTTCCTTTTTAATAATAGTTAGGGGCAATCCCTGGGGCTTCTAGCTGAGGGCAGAGATGTATAAATTTTTTGCAAGAATCCAGCTACGCTAATAGATAGTAATAAGATTTAATTCGCGGATATTACTTGCGTAGTTAGGTACAGGGCAATTGAAACAGAGAATATCAATTAGAGTATACCTAGCTTGGCAATAATCAAATATAGGAATCCGCTTTGATTATTGAAAAATCTAAGTATGTGTAGGGTGTGTTATCACGAAGTGTAACGCACCGTATTCTCAGCTTTGGTGCGTTGCGCTACGCGACAACACACCCTACATCTAGTTCAGAAATCAAATATGAATCCTATATAAGTTCTATACAAAATTTACGTCTGACTTTTCACGGGAAGTCCTCAAGCCTCCAAAAAGCGTGGCTTTTTCCACAGGTTGATTCTCAATAACTCTAAGTTAATGAAAATAGCTAACGGAGAAATCAGGGCTTGGGAAACCATCAAAATGACCTTTTCCACATGCCGTGAAAAGTCAGAATTTACGTAAGTGCGATTAAACGTAATTAAGTCAAATGTTGTAGTTCAAAAGCATAAAGGGTAAAGGTTTTGCTACTTACCCTTTACCCTTCTTTATGTATTTTTGTTTAGCTATGAAAGCTTTGGTGCTGATGCCGTACTCTCGCCGTTAACGCATCCTACTACTTGAACTTCAAAATTAAATAGTAGTCTTAATAATATGCAACCAATTTAAATCAATAATCCCAATAATATAAGACTTTCTTAACTACGAATTAGGAATTACGAATTGCCAATTACTTGGTAGACCCTGATAACAACACCCTTGAAGTCGTTTATCTTCTACACTTTAACTAGAATAATTTCTCATTGGTTGCCATTTTGGCAATTTATTAAACAATACCAATTTAAGTAATGTTGAGACAGATAAATAATTTAGACGTTACACAGCATTGCTGTGCCTCTACCCATCTGTCAAACTCTTTTTCAAATTGGTATCAACATAAAAATAAGGGCATGGTTACCCATACCCTTATTGACAAAATTGTAATTAAACTGATTTTTACGTAAAGAGATATTAATACTTGCGTAAAATGGTAGAGAGAGAACTTTGTTTACGAAGATCCAATAAATCCGCCAAAGACTCTTTGCTTTTCTCCATACCGTATTTGGGTTCTGGTGGTAAAACTGTCGCCAGAGGTTTTGTTTGAGATTTCATGGAAGCAAGAGGCGCAAGTGATGGGGGTGGGACAAATACTTGCGGACTTCGAGAAGGTTGTGGCTTTACTTGAGGTAACTGGCTGGGTACAGAACGAGTGGGATAGCGTTTAATTTGCTTTTGCCCTTTTTGCCCCTTCGCTGGACGGTTGAGGACGCGTAAAATGATTAAGCAACCGCTAGCACAGCTAAAAGCGATCGCCATTATCAGCCATAAAGGTGTAGGATTGCTAGTCTCAGAGGGCGTATCGATGGCTGCTTCCGCTACAGTGGCTACTTCTTGATTGTTCTCTGGTTCTGCTTGTGGCTGATTGAAATAGCCAACAGAACCGAGATTATATAAGGCCAGCACAGCACTGGCAAAAAATGTTGCTGTTAACCCAATCAATAACAGCCAAGGATGGCGCACCAGGATCTGTATCAGAACTTTTGAATTACTGATGACGTTCGATTTACTCTTTGTCAGCTCTGGAGTGGCCCCAGTAGATTGGGTTACCTCTTGCTGTACACTCTGACTATTTTCCATAGATTACTTTCAGATTTGTACCCCTCTCGATCCAAGATCATACTGGAGGATTCAGGTATCAGTAGCACAATTTTACAACAAAGTAACTTTTGCGAGTTGCTGAGGGGAATAAATCTGATGATTTCTGAAAAAAACTCTACTTTGGTAGGATTAACTCTGTCTTTCGGTCACAGTATCTCTTTCTAAAGCTAGTTGAATTAATCTATCTACTAGTTCTGGGAAAGGAACACCACTATACCCCCATAATTGGGGATACATACTAGTTGCGGTAAAACCTGGCAAGGTATTGATTTCATTGATCAAAACTTCCCCTGTAGCTTCTACATAGAAAAAGTCTACTCTTGCCAAACCAGCAGCATCAACAGCAGCAAAAGCTTGTAAAGCCATGTCTTGAATTTGACGCGCGATCGCATCTGGTAATTGGGCGGGGATAAATAAATCTGCTAAACCTGCGGTATACTTTGTTTCGTAATCGTAAAAATCGCTCTTGTAGGTAATTTCCCCAATTACCGAGGCTTGGGGTTGATCGTTGCCTAAAACAGCACATTCTACTTCTCTAGCGACCACTCCAGCTTCGATAATAATCCGGCGATCATAACTAGCAGCATTATCTAACGCCGCTTCTAATTCTTGGCGCGATCGCACTTTCGCTATCCCCACCGATGAACCCAAATTTGCAGGTTTGACAAAACTAGGATAGCCAAGCTCAGACTCAATTTCGTCACATAGTTTCGGAAATACGCAAGGATTTGACCAAACTTGCGCTCTGGTTACGGCTTTGTACTTAACTTGGGGTAATCCAGCTTGAGAAAAAGCCACTTTCATACCAATTTTATCCATCCCCGTTGCCGAACCTAACACCCCAGAACCCACAAATGGGACTTGCATCAAGCTGAGTAACCCTTGAATTGTGCCATCCTCACCATTAGGCCCGTGCAGAATTGGAAACCAAACATCTACCGTTTGTGCTGCGGGTGGGAATTGCCAAAGATTCGGACTAGCCGCAGGATTTGGGATAGCAGCGCCAGAAGCTAAAACTTGCTGTGCTACTTCCGCAGCCTGCCAAAAACCATCTTTTTGGATATAAAAAGGCAGAATTTCGTACTTACTACTATTTTGCTCTGCACTTAAAGCATTAGCGATCGCCCTTGCGGAACTAATCGAAACTTCATGTTCCCCAGAACGTCCCCCAAACAGCAACCCTACCCGCAGCTTAGTCATATTCAGTACCTAATAACGCTTTATCTCGCAGATAGCGTATCACAGGTTTGTTGTTTGTCATTTGTTATTTGTCATTTGTCATTGGTCATTGGTCATTTGTCATTTGGTGTTTTTCCCCATTACTCATTACTCATTACTCATTACTCATTACTCATTCCCCAGTCCCCAGTCCCCATTGCCCCTTATCCCCAGAGGGGGCCCCGAGTTCCCCAATCCCCAGTCCCCAGTCCCAAAAATTATCCTGAAATCAATACACTACTCATTGTCTGTACTTTATCAAGTTTGTTAATATGCCTGGATGTCAGAAACACAACATCACCTGCACAAAAAACTCGGATGGTCTTTGGATGAGCGCGATCCAGGATTCATCAAATCAATCATGCCAATCATGGGATGGTTCTATGACCACTATTTTCGAGTTCAAACTAGTGGTTGGGAGCATATACCGCCCCAAGAACAAGTTTTATTTGTTGGTTCTCACAATGGGGGACTAGCTGCTCCAGATATGCTGATGATGATGTATGACTGGTTCCGCAAATTTGGTGTAGAGCAGCCAGTCTATGGTTTAATGCATCCCAAAGTTTGGGAAGTTACTCCGCCAATAGCACAACTGGTAGCTAAGTGTGGTGCAATTATGGCTCATCCTAAAATGGCCTATGCAGCTTTGCGCTCTGGAGCGAGTGTACTTGTATATCCTGGTGGCGCAGAAGATGTGTTTCGACCTTATGCTTTACGGAACCAAATTTATTTTGCGGGAAGACAAGGGTTTATCAAGGTAGCACTGCGGGAACGAGTACCGATTGTACCTGTGATTTCTGCGGGTGCTCATGAAACGCTGATTGTATTGACTGAATGTTATGACATTATCGCCCAACTTCACAAATTGGGAATGCCTTGGTTATTTGGTATTGATCCGGTAGTTTTTCCCATTTATTTAGGCTTACCTTGGGGTTTATCACTCGGCCCATTGCCTAATATTCCCTTTCCTCTGACTATTCATACAAGGGTTTGCCCACCGATTAAATTTGAGCATTATGGTAGAGAAGCGGCGTGCGATCGCCAGTATGTTAATCAATGTTATGAATTAGTTCGCAGTCAAATGCAGCATGAATTAGACCAATTAGTCAAGCTCAGTGCCCAGTCTTAAATTTAATTGAGGTTAGGGACTTCTAGAAAATCAATTATTTAATGTCTCAGTTGCTTAGATATGGGGCAACAAGCTTTTATTTATACTTTAGCTGTTCTAAATGATAGAATTAGATACTTTTTTTTGTCAAAATGATAAAAAGAAGTAATTAAAATTTTGACATACATAATTAGGGACAGTTCACATGGCAGGGATGACGCTCGATCAGCTACGCATCTTTCTCGCTGTGGCGGAGCATCTACACTTTACTCGTGCAGCGGAAGAGCTATATATTACTCAACCGGCTGTTAGTGCTGCAATTCAAAGCTTAGAGCAGGAATACCGAGTCAAGCTGTTCCATCGCATTGGCCGTCACATTGAGATTGCGGAGGCGGGTAAATTACTCCAAGAGGAGGCGCGAAAAATTCTCGATCAGGTGAGTTTGACAGAACGAGGATTACGGGAACTCAATAATCTCCAACGGGGAGAATTAAAATTGGGATCGAGTTTGACAATCGGTAACTATTGGCTTCCGAGTAAGATTAGCGAGTTTAAAAGCCAGTATCCAGGAATTTCCGTTAACTGTACCCTGGCGAATGCAGAGACGATTTGTGCCGGAACAGTCATGGGACAATTTGATTTGGGTTTGGTGGAAGGAGATGTGAAGCCAGAACTGCAAACAACAATGGACTATGAAATTATCGGGAGCGATCGCTTACAAATTGTGGTCGGCCAAACGCACCCTTGGTTTGAACGTGGCGAAATTGTACTGACAGAACTGACTCAAACTCCTTGGGTGATGCGGGAACCAGGTTCAGGAACACAGCAGAGATTTGAGGAAGCTTTACAAAACTGGGGAATAAACCTTAGCCAACTTGATGTCATGTTAGTTTTTAATAGCGGCGAGATGGCAAAAGCCGCAGTAGAAAGCGGTGTTGGTGCTACAGGAATTTCTGAGTTAATGGTAAAAAAAGAAATCCAACTGGGGACTTTACGTGCCATCCAAGTTATCGATAATAGAAATAGCTCTAGCGTCAATGCAGAGATTATTCGACCTTTCTTTAAACTCAAACATCGACAGCGTTTCCAAACAGCTCTCTCGAAAGCCTTTGAAGAAATGCTAATAACATCACATTTGCATAATTCATCACGTAGTTCATCAATATTGGCGCTGGAAAGGCAAGTCTCTTAGCTGGCTCCCCTGTTTTACTTGGTGTTATTTGATATACGAGAATAGACAATATAGTTATTAAGCATAAAACCCTTGAGAGCTTATATTAAGAGGGTTTTGTGTATATTCTCGTATATCAATTAAGTGTAAAAAATTTAAATTTACACAATAAATAAATAAAATTGTCAATCAATAAGGTTCAGTTAATAAATTTCTGGATGCCGTAAGAATACAGGTAACAAACAACTAGGGATAGTGCGGAGGAAAAAACCAGCTAATCCCAACAGTATTGCATCATAAATTACATTTTTTCTGCTAATACATCGACGAAATCGTTAGCTAGCAAGATTAGAATATTTTCCGCAAGTATTGAGAATACCTGATGAGTTACATATATATAATCTGATTTTTATCACTTACCTTTCGGTAGATTATAGATAACTACAAAAGTAGTATATTTGAGAAGGATTGTCAGAAAACTTGCCAGCAATCCTCATGCTAAATCAGTAAATTTAAAATAGTTAATGGTAAAACTTCAGGAGTCAAGGGTTACGGGTTAAAAGTCCTCATTGAAAAATCTTGGACTAGTTGGCATTGCACCTTTATAGTCACTGCAACGAGGAGGTAAGGGAAAATTCTATGAGCTTAAATTCAAATTAATTTTTAGTTAACTTGTTTTGAGGTTCCTTATATACCATGACATCCCCTAATTCACCTACTGATTTTGAAGAAAGCCTTCCCGAATCATCATTTGAGCCACCACCAAAACAAAGGCGGTGGCTTCAGTTATTGTTAGCTGCACTATTATTACTAGGTGGTGGTGCTATAGTTTGGCGTTTATTAACACCGCAACAACAAACAGCACAGAACGCTCAACCTCCTGGCGTAAGAGTCAAGATAGCCCCCGTACAAACAGGCACAATTCAAGAAAGTTCAGATTTTATTGCCAACCTAGAGTCCCGGCGTTCAGTTAGCTTACAACCGAGAATCCAAGGACAAGTTACTCAGATATTTGTGCGATCGGGAGATCGGGTAGCTGAAGGTACGCCAATTATCCAGGTAGATCCCAGACAGCAACAAGCAGCAGTTAGCGGGTTAAATGCAGGTGCCCAAGGAGCGAGAGCACAATTACAAAATGCTTTGGCTACACTGAAATCCTTACAAGCCGATCGCCTATCGAACGTTGCTGATGTCCAATTAAACCAGCAAGATTACAACAGGTATGTCACCCTGGCTGCGGAAGGCGCTGTCTCCCGACAAGTCAGAGATCAGTACGCCAATCGCCTAGCGACATCTAAAGCCCAACTCAACGCCATAGATTCCAAAATCCAAGCACAGCAAGCTACTATATCCCAGGCAGAAAAAGCTTTGCAGCAAGCTGAGGCTAATACTAAGCAACAAGTAGTTGAGCTGCAATACTACAAAATTACTGCACCATTCGCAGGCACCGTTGGTAATATTCCCGTGAAAGTGGGAGATTTCGTGAATAATTCCACGCAATTAGCTACTATCACCCAAAATCAACCTCTAGAAGTCAATGTTTCCATCCCACTAGAGCGAGGGGCACAATTACGTCAAGGATTACCTGTGGAAGTCATGGATGCTCAAGGACAACCCATAGGTAAAAGCAAAATATTCTTTATTTCTCCCAGCGTGGGTAATGGCACACAAGCCATACAAGTTAAAGCCCTATTGAACAACTCGCAAGGTAAATTGCGAGCCGATCAATTAGTCAGAGCAAAAGTGATTTGGAATCAAAAGCCAGGAGTCTTGATTCCCACAACAGCAGTATCTCGTGTAGCTGGAGAAACCTTTGCTTATGTAGCGCAAACAGAAAACGATCCCCAAGGTAAACCGCAATTAATTGCGCGGCAAAAGCGGATCAAGCTAGGCAACATTCAAGGTAATAATTACCAAGTTCTCGAAGGATTGCAGCCAGAAGAACAAATTATCGTCTCTGGTTTGCTGAATTTGAGAGATGGCGTGCCTGTGATTGCAGAGTAGGGATGGGGGATGAGGGACTGGGTACTGGGGACTAGGGACTAGGAAGCAGACAGGGCATATAGATGATAAATGCCCCATGCCCCATGCCCCATGCCCAATACCCAATACCCCATTACCCATTACCCATTACCCATTACCCATTCCCCATTTCATGTTTGTCGATTTTTTTATCAGGCGACCTGTATTTACTAGTGTCTGCTCTATCATCATCCTTTTGGTAGGCGCAATCAGCATTCCCACGCTACCTACAGCACAGTATCCAGAAATTAGTCCGACTCAAATTACTGTGACTGCAAACTATGTTGGTGCTAGTGCAGAAGTTGTGGAAAATACCGTAACGACGGTATTAGAACGTCAAATTAATGGCGTTGAAGGCTTGAAGTACATGACTTCGAGCAGTAGTAACAATGGCAATAGTACGATTACAGTCACATTCGACCCATCCAGAAACAAAGATATTGCCGCAGTTGATGTGCAAAATCGCGTTTCGCTGGCGGAACCATTTTTACCAGAAGTGGTGCAGCAAACTGGAGTGACTGTCACCAAACAATCGAACAATATTCTGTTAGCGATCGGGTTGTACTCTGATAACCAAGAGTTCGACAATGTCTTTTTAAGTAATTACGCTGACTTGTATATTGTCGATGCCGTCAAAAGAATCAATGGTGTGGGCGAGGCACAGATTTTTGGGGAACGACGTTACGCAATGCGGTTGTGGCTTGACCCCAACCGCCTGGCTAGTCGCAACCTCACCGCCCAGGATGTGATTGATGCCCTCAATGAACAAAACGTGCAGGTGGGTGCAGGACAAATTGGTCAGCAGCCCACATTGCCCGATCAAATGTATCAAGTAGATTTGCAAGCTATCGGTAGATTAACGGATGTCACGGAATTTGACGATATCGTGATCAAGACTGCTACAGATGGGACGCTGATCAAACTTAAAGATGTGGGTCGGGCGGAATTGGGAGCAGAAAATTACAATTCTTTTCTGCGATTTAGAGGTAACGAAGGTGTAGGTATAGGGATATTTGCCACCCCTGGCAGTAATGCCCTAGATGTGGCTCATGCCGTCAAAACAGAAATTGTCCGACTGGCACAAAGCTTTCCCCCAGGGATGAAATATCAAGTAGCTTTTGATACAACATCATTTGTGGAAGCTTCCTTGGCAGAGGTGGTTAAGACGCTGATAGAAGCGATCGCGCTTGTGGTCTTGGTAATTTTCCTGTTCTTACAAGACTGGCGCACTACCTTGATTCCGGTGATTGTGATTCCTCTGACTTTGGTAGGGACATTTGCCTTTATCAAAGCCTTTGGATTTTCTATCAACACCCTGACCATGTTTGGTTTAACCCTCGCCACAGGTTTGGTGGTGGATGACGCAATTATCGTGGTAGAGAATATCTCTCGGTTAATCGAGGATGAGGGGATGTCACCTCGTCAGGCTGCGTCTGAATCCATGAGGGAGCTATTTGGGGCAGTAATTGCCACTTCTTTAGTACTCATGGCTGTATTTGTCCCCGTTGCCTTTTTCCCAGGCTCCACAGGACAGATATATAAACAATTTGCGCTGACGATCGCCTTTTCAATGGCGATTTCTACCTTTTTAGCCTTAACTCTGACTCCTGCACTTTCGGCTTTGTTGCTGCGTCGCGGACAAAGACCCCGTGGCTGGTTAGGTTGGATTTTTGAGCGGATTAACCGCTTGATTGATTGGATGCGCCGCGGCTATGAGCGATCGCTATTTCGGTTGAATAAGTTAAAAGCGATCGTCGTTCTGTTATTTGTTATTTCCTTGGGTTTGACAGCTTGGCTTTACACCCGCGTACCCACAGCATTTATCCCCGACGATGACCAAGGCTATTTCATCACCATCATTCAAGGGCCAGAAGGCGTTTCCCTGAACTACACAAGTAAAGTGATGGCTCAGGTAGAAAAAGAAATTCTCAAATTACCAGAAGTTACAGGTACGTTTGCGATCGGTGGTTTTGGTTTTAGCGGGAACTCTGCTAATAGTGGGGCGATTTTCACTACCCTTAAACCTTGGGAAGAACGTCACGAACCAGGACAGTCAGCAGAAGCAATCATTGGTAAGTTAGCAGGAGTTTTATCCGCCATTCCAGAAGCCCGAATCTTCCCTGTGAATCCCCCATCTATTCAAGGTTTAGGCAGTTTTGGGGGCTTCCAATTCCAGCTACAAGATAGAGCCGGGAACAGTGGTTTAAATACTCTGTTGGAAGTCATGGGTCAGTTACTTCAACGTGGTAATCAGACACCAGGATTACAAGCCGTATTTAGCACATTTAACGCGAATACGCCGCAAATGCTGATTGAAGTCAACCGCAACAAAGCTAAAGCTTTGCAAGTTCCCGTAGACGAGGTTTTTAATACCTTGCAAAGTTACTTGGGTTCGCGGTATGTCAATGACTTTAATTTGCTCCAACGAACTTATCGAGTCTATGTGCAAGCAGACGCGCAATTTCGCTCCAATCCTGAAGATATTGGCAAGTTGTATGTTCGCTCTGACAACAATCAGATGATTGCTTTGAGTAATTTAGTGAAGCTCACTTCTACTACTGGCGCGCAAACAATCAACCACTATAACTTGTTCCGTTCAATTGAAATTAACGGTTCAGCCGCCCCCGGTTATAGTTCTGGACAAGCAACCACAGCAATGGAACAACTAGCAAAGCAGGTTCTACCAGCGAGTATGGGCTACGAATGGTCAGGAATCGCGGCTGAAGAACAAGAATCTGGCGGTCAAGCACCGATCATCTTTATCTTGGGCTTGGTGTTTGTCTTCTTAGTATTGGCTGCTCAATACGAGAACTACGTTGATCCGTTGATTATTATGCTGGCAGTACCCCTAGCTATTTTAGGCGCACTGTTAGCACAGTCAATGCGTGGTCTACCCAACGATGTATTCTGCCAAGTTGGGTTAGTGATGCTGATTGGTTTAGCCAGTAAAAACGCGATTTTGATTGTAGAATTTGCCAACCAGCTACGAGAACAGGGTCTTTCGCTCACTAAAGCAGCTATTCAAGCATCACAAGAACGCTTACGACCAATTTTGATGACTTCCTTATCCTTTATTTTAGGGATTTGGCCGTTAGTCAACCCTGTAGGCGCAGGTGCAGCCAGCCGAAAATCACTCGGTACTGCGGTAGCTGGTGGAATGATTGTTTCTACTCTGTTGAGTTTGTTCGTGGTGCCAATTTTATACATCGTCATTGGCAAAATTCGCGATCGCTTCCGTCGCCATCCTGAGCACCCACAATTGCCAGACTCTACCCAGGATGACAAAGTAACTTACACAAGTCACCACTGAGGCTAAACAAGGGGAGCAGGGGGAGAAAGAGTTTCTCAATGTCATACCAATTCGCCAATAAAACCTAGATTTTGCCCAATACTACTCGGGTGAGCATTTTGAACTCAAAATAGCTTTTGGGAAAAAGGTTAAGGGTGAAGGGTTGTTTCTTTCCCTTTTCCCATTCCCCTTTTTCCCCTTAACCGAAAAGTAGCGATGAAGCCCGGTGGATTACAGGGCAAAATATTCGCGTCAATGGCGGAATTGCATAAGTAGGTAGGCGTTGAAATTTATCGTTAAGGCAAGGCAAGAGGCAAGAGGCAAAAGGCAAAAGGGAAGAGACTTTAAGGGATTTTACATTTTGTAACATACCTCGGTTTTTTCAAGCCGACTTACTTAATCTAACAATTATTTACTTAGCTAATGAGAAAAGAAAAAATCATTTTGCCTGAGACTCTTAACAAATAACTAATGCCAAACGCCAAACAGCAAACACCCAATATAATGTCTATGGCAGCTAACCAAATAGGTGATTGAATATGAGCTAAAAAACGTTGTATGAAAACGTTGACAACGCTTATGTATATCAGTTAATTCACTGACTTTTGGCTTCTGTTTTACCCACGAAATCTCATTCCGCAACATCCTACAATTATGGATTTATCCAACTTTACTACACTTCAAAACTTAGAAGCTGCCTTCGGTGGCGAATCGATGGCAAATAGAAAGTATCTGTTTTTTGCTGATGTGGCGCATAAACTTGGGTTTACAGACATAGCGAAACTTTTTAAAGAAACAGCACATCAAGAAACAGAACACGCTTTTGCACATTTTGTTTTGCTACATCCAGAACTAGTTGTTCAAGATCCGGCGGCTTTAACTGACGAACAAAAGCGAGAAATTATCTCTCGTTGTTTATCTTTAGCAATTGAAGGCGAAACCTATGAATACACTACAATGTATCCAGAATTCGCCTCCGCTGCTCAACGCGATCGCGACAATCCTGCAGCCGAAGAATTTCTGAAACAAGCAAAAGAATCTAGCGAACACGCTACCACATTTCGTGAAGCCGCTCATCGTTTTGGTTTGCTGAAATTCATCGAAAATTACCACGCAGATCGCTACGCTGAAGCTTTAGAAGTATTAAATGGTGGACAAGCCGCAACCAGAGTTGCAGGTGAAGATCCAAAAACTCGGAAATGGATTTGCAGACAATGCAGCATGATTTACGATCCTGTTGCTGGCGATCCTGATTCCGGAATTGCTCCTGGTACAGCTTTTGAAGATATCCCTGATGATTGGCGTTGTCCAATTTGTGGCGCAACCAAAAAGACCTTTAAACCACTTGAGGAAAAACTCGCTGCCTAAAATTGTAAGATAGCAGTTATCTTGGCGATACCAAACTTCGTAGGGCACAACAATGTTGTGCCCTTATTGCTATTAATAACAAGCAAGGTGCTGATACACAATATATGGTTATCAATCAAAGCCAGTTACAATCAATATTAGCTCAACATAGTATTAAATCAGATACTCTAGAATTACTCTGGAAGGTTGACTCACAGCAAATATATGGCTTGACAGTTGCTGGTGCTGAAGCGATAAAGTATTGGCAACAACTTCGTCAGCTTGTGGATGAGACAGAACATTATCCTTTATTGCTAGGAAATCGAGATGAAGTTGAATCTCATCTAGAAACACTTAAATTCAACAACCAAGATTCCTCAATCTATCAATCCTTAACTGTTACTGAAATCATCACCCAAGCAGATGCTTTTAATGTAGATGAATGGCTGAATAATAAAGCGCAACAGCAAAGAGAAGAAAGAGCAACTTTATGGGCAGATGATAGTAACACTATAGAAATGCAGAATACTTTAGATCCACTTACCCAAATAGAAATTGGTGAATGGGACGATCTAATTTCTGAACAGCCACAAAGATATACAATTCCCTATAATATTTTGACTCGTCTACCACATCCAAATATAGTATTAGCAATGATTCCCACTAAATTGAGTTGGCAAGTTCCAGCTTTTCTGAAATTTGGTAATTGGAATGATTGCCCTCTACCAACAATACACGTGGGACTGATGAGATACTGGCAGCAGAAATATGGTGCAGAAGTCGTTGGGATTACCCATGATGTAGTAGAAATGTGCGTTAATCATCCTCCTCAAAATCGCGAAGATGCATTCCACCTAGCTCAAGAACAGTATATGTATTGTGCTGATATTGTAGACCAAAGCGTAGAAACGCTAAATAATTTAGCAGCTATGTTACTTAACAGAAAAGTTTGGTATTTCTGGTGGGATTAAGCCAGTAGTAAAACAAAGTGCGATCGCAGCCAGAATATCGGTTGAAAAAATCTCAGCTAACTGATGCCGTACTCTCGCTGCCAATACATCCTACGTGAACTGCAAAAATCAAATATGAGTTCTATAGAGGAATCCGATTTGATTTTTGAAAAAATCTAAGTATGTGTAGGGTGCGTTATCACGAAGTGTAACGCACCGTATTCTGGACTTTGGTGCGTTGCGCTGCGCGACAACACACCCTACGTGTATTTCAGAAATCAAATATGAGTTCTATAGAGTCTCTCTATTTATTTAAGTATACAGATATCTTTTTTTACAAAAATTATTGATTTTATTAATGTAAATTACCAGTGCAGGAAGCGATATCAGCCTAAACAAGGCGTTATCGGGCGGTATATCTACAAAAATGCGCGCTAAAGTATATAATCTCCTTATTGTATAAAATAAATTCCAAATACCACAATACTGAAAATAATGAGCAACTGGAAAACCAAACTCCTGACTAGTGGTTCTTTGTGCCTATTTTTGTTGTCTGCAACACTTCCAGTATTAGCTAAACCAGCCACGCAAAAAAAACCTGCGCCCACATCCTCTTCCAACTACGAACAAGCTAGAAAGCAACTACCTGAAGATTTTTATGCTCTTTATCGAGTGATAGATAGAATTGCACGTGCCAATGAATTGGATAATCGACCTTGGCGAGTTGTGACTATTGCTAAATATGATGTGAATGCATTTGCAACGGATGTCAATCTCATTGCTATCTATGATGGTATTCTTGACCAATTAGCTGGTGATTCTTCAGCATTAGCTTGTGTAGTTGCTCACGAAATGGGTCACCATGCTAAACGTCACATTGCAGTTGGTGTAGCTCAAAAAAATGAGTTAATTGCCAAAATAGAAGAAGAAGCCAAAAGAGAAGTTTTAGGAGAACAAAAAGCAGCAAATGAAGAGTCCACAGCGGCTGTTGTGGGTGGTGCTGTAGTGAATCGTGTAGTAGGAGGAACGGTTGGTGGCCTCTTAGGTTCGGTATTGGGTAATCAAGGCGTGCAACGCCAAGCAGATTCACAAAAACGCATTAATGAAATTATTGAAAGAAAGAAAAAAGAACTAGAAGAACGTATAGCTGAACAAGACAGACAACAAGAATTTGAAGCGGATGAAATTGGCTATATAGCTTCTGCAAAAGCTGGCTTTGATCCAGAAGGATGTCTGCGAGTTATGCAAGTTCTATCTCAAATTCCTGGTTCTGAAGCTGATTCTGGGCATCCAGCAGTACCTAAAAGAATTGAGGCTATTAAAGCTTTAATGATTAAATATCCACCTCAAACTTTAGCCAAAGAAGGTGAAGCTAGAATCTCTAAAACTAAGCCTTTAACTTATAACCTTTCTAAAGATAAAGCTTCTTTAAGAATTAACTCTATTCGTGGTGGTTCTCAAGCAGATGATATAGACCATAGATTTGGTAAATAGCAGGGATGAGGGGGGATGAGTGGGGATGAGTGGGATGGGAGATGAGGGGGATGAGGGAGAAATAATCAATGCCCCATGCCCTATGCCCCATGCCCCATCCCCAATTTAATATTGACTACCAGATTTCCGATGTTGAATAGCAGTGAAGCCATCATTTTCTAACACTTCTCCGCTATTAACTACGGCATAAATTAAATATCTGTCGCCGCATTCCAGTTGATTTTGGACTGTACATTCTAAATAAGCTAAAGCTTCATTCAAAATTAAGCAGCCATTTTCAGCAGTTTGAGTAGGAATATTTGCAAAGGGATTTTCGCCTAAACTGCTATTACGAGAAAAATAGCGCCGGACATTTCTACCTTCTTTAAGGATGTTCAGCACAAATTTGTCACCAGGATGACGCATTAAATCAGCATTTTGCTCTTGGGCGATCGCAATCATAATTCCTGGTGGGTTAAAAGTTGCCTGGGATACCCAAGAAGTTAAGATACCTTTGTGATTTTCTCCATCGTGAGTGGTGACGACGCACAAAGAACCGATAATTCTGCCTACTGCTTGTTCGGTGCGGTCCACTTGTGCTTCTGTGGCTACGAGGCGAGAAGCCCGCAGTTTCTTAGTTTTCTTCAAGTTTTGGGCAAAGGTTGCACCTGCATCTTGACACTGCTGTAATACATAGGGAGTTGGACTGAAGCGGACGCGAATTGTCTCAAACCCTAAACCATAATTGGCATCTTTGAGCTTACTTTCGATTAAATCAATCGCCTCGCCACTCCAACCGTAGGAACCAAACACCCCAGCTAACTTAGTTTTCGCACCTGAAGCTAGGACTATCCCTAAAGCAGTTTGAATTTGCGTCGGTGCGTGACCGCCTAAAGTCGGCGAACCAATAATTAAGCCGTCGCAAGCTTCAACAACGCGGGTAATTTCCGCCGCATCTGCGAGTTCACAGTTGATGGATTCGACATTAATCCCATTTTCAATTAAACCTTGAGCGATCGCCTGAGCTAAAATCGCTGTATTCCCATAAGCAGAGGCGTAAAGTAAGGCAACGCTTAACTCCTGAGACTTTTGACCTTGACACCATTGCCGATAATCATAGGTAAAACGGCTGAGGCTGTAACGCACAACCGGGCCATGTGCAGGTGCGTAAGATTTGGCGCTGAAAATTGCCAGTTTATCTAAAGCAGCTTCTACTTGTTTAGCTTGGGGAGCATGAAGACAATCAAAATAGTAACGACGTTCTGCATCTAAAGCTTTCCAATCTTCATCAAATAAGGCATCCTCACAAATATGAGCGCCAAAAAACTTGTCAGTGTAGAGAATTTTGGTTGCAGCATCGTAAGTACAAAGCCCATCAACCCAGTGTGGAGTAGGAACACTAATAAATGAGAGAAGATGTCCCTGACCTAAATCGAGAGTATCTTCTGAGCGCACAGCTTGAATCCGGGATTCCCATTCCGGAAAAGCGGTTTTGAGCGCATTCGCAGCTGCACGAGAGCAAATTAATGTAACTTGCGGCGCTAGGGATAGTAAAACCTTTAAAGTGGCTCGGCGGTTAGGATTGACATGACCCAGAACAATGTAATCAAGGGTGGTCAAATCTAATTGTTGTGCTAGTTGTGCTAAAAAAATCTCCGTAAAAGACTCACCGGGAGGGTCAATTAAAACCTTTTTATCAGCTTGAATCAAATAAGAATTTGCCGTAGTTCCCTTTTGGCGAGAATACTCAACTTCAAATTTGAGACGTTCCCAAGTACGCGATCGCAATATCAGCGTATTGGTACCAATTTCAGCTAACTGAACATCTCGAGAACGGTTGGGGGTTAGGGTTGCGGTTGACATAGTTGGGATTGGGGATTGGGGAACTCGGGGCCCCCTCTGGGGATAAGGGGTAATGGGGATTAGGGATTGGGCATTGGGCATGGGGCATGGGGCATTGGGTAATTGGTGTTGAGTATTTCTCCCTCATCTACCTCATCACCCTCATCCCCCTCTGCTTGCTATCGTCCGTTACTGTTTGCTAATTCTGTTTTATGGAGGCGTTGATAGCGTTTAGATACTTCTTGTTCTGGATCTATGCCTTCAAATGTTGGGGGTAGCCAAACTCGTAAGAAAAGTAGTACTCCCAAAACGAGTAAGAATGCACAAGTGGCTAAAACTTGGCTGGAACTAATTTCTAGTACGCCTTTGACAATCACTTCTCTTAACGCTGAGACAATGGAAACTTCGACGGCTACACCAATCGAAATGCGTTGTTCTTGGAGGTAAATTATGAGGAGCCGAAATAACTCAACTAAGATCAGTAAAAACAGAATATCGGCTGTGACTACATGGAAATCTAATGGAGGGAGCAAGGAGAAAAACATATCTCTCACTTGAATCACCATGAAACTAAATAAACCCATGCACAAGGAAATCACAATCATGTCTTGGATAAATTCCAAGGTTCGCAGAATGCGCCCCCGATTGATTTCATAAGCGGGGATTGAGTTCTTTTCAACAGGCTGATACATATTGGGGGGATTGGGGATTGGGGACAAGATAAATTGAAGAAGGCAGAGGGCAGATGGCAGAAGAGAATTCTGCCTTCTTCCATATAAAAAGTCGAGCATTTATAAGTTTGAGTCGAATTTTTACATCTTTGTCTGCTTTTTTCTCGTGAAAAGTCGAGCATTTATAAGTTTGGGTCGAATTTTTACAGCTTTGTCTGCTTTTTTTCTCGTGAAAAGTCGAGCATTTATAAGTTTGAGTCGAATTTTTACAGCTTTGTCTGCTTTTTTCTCGTAAAAAATGGTGTCTTCACAAGTTTTGTGGCATTTTTTGCCATAAACTTCTGCAAAAATTTGCGAATAGGGAACAGGGAAAAATAAATCATGCCCTATGCCCCATGCCCCATGCCCAAATTTAGTAATGATTGCCAATTTTGCGGTGGTGGACGGCGGTGAGGGCGTTGACTTTGGCAACTCGTCCGGTTTGGACTGTGCTGTAAATAATCCAATGATCGCCACAATCTATGCGGCTGGTGATTTCGCATTCCATGTAGGCTAAGGCTTCGGCTAAAATGGGGGAGCCATTGTTGGCTGGATAGGTTTTGATTCCGGCAAAGCGATCGCCACCAGGGGGGAAGCGCTTGAGGAAATGTTTCATTAAGCCTTGGTAATTGCCTTCTTCTAAAACATTAAGAACAAAGCGATCGCCTACGTGCATTAATGATTCAATAGCGCGGTCTTTGGAGACTGCGATCGCTACTCCTAAAGGATTTAAGCTGGCTTGAGTTACCCAAGAAGCGAACATTGCGCTTTGAACTTCTCCTTTTTTGGCAGTAATAATGTAGAGTCCGTTGCTAATTCTGCCTAAGGCTTTTTCTAAATTGGTGTTGATGGATTTGATTTGTTTGATAGTGCGATCGCGGGTTAACCATTGACCCATATCTGTACCCGCTTCATCACACAATTGTTCTAGGGAAGCAGTGGGACTTTCTTTAACTAAAATTGGGGGGAAGGCTTCTGTTAATCCTAATTCCTGAAATTTGTTGCGTAGGGGATAAACTGGTTCATCTTCGCCACCACCAGATTCTAATAAACCAATGCTTTGTTTATTATGAGCCGCCGCTAAAATTGTGCTAATTGCCGCTTGAGCATTAACTGCATTTTGGGCAGGCATACTAATAATTAACCCAGCAGCTTGTCCTACTAATTCCCGGACTTCTTGTGGTTCGGCGCTGTTGATATCAACTAATTCTACTGCTACACCTGTTCTTGTACAGCCATGCGCGATGGTTCTTACTAAATGTTCGCTATAGCCGTAATCTTCGGCATAAAATAGCGCCACTAATTTCTCAGTTTTTGCTTGTTCTAAGCTCCAGTTTTGATACCGTCCCAGCCATTCGGGAATATAGTTTTTCAGTAAAGGCCCGTGTCCGGTAGCAACTGTACCAATCTCTAAATTTTCAATCCGCTTTAAAGCTGCTAATACAGAGCGGGCATTCGGCCCCATTAAACAATCATAGTAATATTTAAAATCATCTTCGATCACATTAAAATTCTCATCATAGGTGTGATCGTCGCAGTAGTGCATTCCAAATACATCGCAGGTGTAGAGAATGCCTGTTTTATGGTCGTAAGTCAAAATTGTGTCAGGCCAATGTAAGTTAGGCGCAGAGATAAATTCTAATTCGTGCCCATCTCCTAATGCTAAACGCTGTCCACTCTTCACCTGGATAGATTTAAATGGCTGGTGAATCATGTTTTCCAGAAATTGAATTGCCACCTTCGCTGCCACAATGGTGATATTGGGAGCTAATTGTAAGATGTCTTTAACTAAAGCACTATGATCGGGTTCGGTGTGGCTGACAATTAAGTAATCTATTTTTGTGGGGTCAATGATTCCTGTTAGCAATTCTAGATATAATTGCTCAAATTTGCGATGGGAAGTATCAACCAAAGCAATTTTTTCATCCTGAATTAAAAAAGAATTATAGGTTGTTCCATTACGTAAGCCAAATTCAATATCAAAGCGTTCTCTATCCCAGTCCAGACAACGAATAGCGGTTGTTTGTGGTGCAATTTCTACAGTTTCAATTGTCAATAGTCCGGGAGAAGCAAGCGTTTGTGGGGCTTTTGTAAGTAAGTTCATGTGATTTATCTAAAAATATTTTCTTTAGTTAATGTGCTTATTTCTATAATTGCTACAAAATAGTGAATTAGTAAAATGTTTATTTCTAAAGTAAGCCATCAGAAACATTTATTGTTGATGAGCGTGTAATTACCATTGATTAATATCAATGTTTATCATCAAGGCTTTAAATAATAAATTTAAGAGATGGAAGTGACAAATATTTTTAGATTTCATTTACTTGATTTAGATACCCGACTTCTTCAAGAAGTCGGGTATCTAGGCACTACAGTTTGATTCATCAATTAGAAACCTGACTGCCATCTTTCATAGTGAAAATACTGAGAAATAGTCAAACATCGCTAAATAAATAACTCTTGTAGAGCCTAATTGCATCTGCGATCGCCAACCTTTGATGCGCTTAAATGTAGCTCTAAATACAATTTTTGGGCATTTTTTGCTTTTTAATACAATAGACTGTTGCAAAAAACCTATATCTTTAGGTTGGAATTCCTATCTATCTAAAGAAGTAAATACTTGCTATCTCAGCAGTTTCATCTTATAAATGGATAACTCGTACAAAGTTAAAAAGACAAACTAGCTATTCTGCTTTTAAGTTGCACAATCCATCGTGAGGGCTGTTGACAGTTGACAGTTGACAGTTGACCGTTAACTGTTAACTGTTAACAGCCCTGATTAGTAGTTATGCAATTTTAGACGCGCATTAGCTTACTTTTCGGTTCGTGGAGTTGTTTTACTTTGGGACAAACAATAGTTTGTCTAATGATGGTGGATTTACATAGTGCGTAGTTGCAATTAGTTGGGAAGTATTGGCAAGGCTGACAGAAGACGCATAAATCCACATTTTTTCCTCAATATCAGAACCGCTTCAGCTGGAAAACTCAAGGATGAAATACTGGATTAGGAAATTAGTAATCTGTATCTTTTTTGTCTATCACTGGTTATTAGGAACTAATTACGCAGCCGCCAATCAACTTGCCAATATAGATGTGCCGCAATTCCATGCAGTGACAGCAGTGGAAAATATCGCCAGTGCGGACAATATTTTTATTGATAGTAGAAGAGAAGATTTGCGGCGATTTCGTGAGATAGTTAAAGCCACAGAGAAATTAGAGGGATTGTTTACCCTTTACCGCAGCCATGAAGAGGGCAGAACTTATTGGGAAATTAAGCCAGAACAACTCAATAAAAATTACTTAGCGACAGTCACATTAGAATCGGGATTAGGGGAAAGTGGGATTTATAGTGGATTACCCATAACTGATTTTCTCTTCTATTTCCGACGAGTCAATCACAATTTGCACTTTGTAGTGCGGAATGTGAAATTTCGTACAGAAGAAGGTGAACCAGAACAGCGATCGCTTGCTCGTTCTTTTAGCGATTCGGTTCTCTATGCATTGCCAATCGACACTATAGATCCGCGTAGTAAAAATATTCTGATTAACCTGGATGACTTACTCATGCAGGATTTCCCAGGTTTAACTCCTATATTGAAATACTCTTTACAGGCTGATTACCGCTTAGAACCCAGCAAGTCTTATTTTGGCGATATTAACAGCTTACCGGAAAATCTAGAGATTGATTCTATTTACGGTTTTTACTCACCAGAAGGTGCAAATTTAGTTACTTTACCCGATAGCCGCGCACTTTCTTTAAAAGTACATTATAGTTTTTCCCAACTGCCAGAAAACAACGGTTATATTCCTAGACTCGCTGATGATAGAGTGGGATATTTTATTACCGCATTCCAAGATTTTTCTCATCACAAGAGTCACGATCCATTTGTACGTTATATTAATCGTTGGCATCTAGAACCATCCGACCCCAACGCACCTTTATCGCCACCGAAACAGCCGATTGTATTTTGGATTGAAAATGCTGTACCCCTAGAATACCGTGACGCAATCCGCGAAGGTGTGCTGATGTGGAATAAAGCATTCACCAAAGCCGGATTCCAAAACGCCATTGAAGTGCGACAAATGCCAGATGATGCTGATTGGTATCCCGCAGATGTGCGTTACAACACTATTCGTTGGTTTAATTCTTTAGATGCAGGTTTTGCCAAAGGGCCGACACGTGTTAACCCATTTACCGGGGAAATACTGGACGCAGATATTATTGTTGATGCGAATATGGTGCGCTCAATTCAGCAAGAATATCGCGCCTACGCAGAGTCAGGGAATAGCAAAAATAAATTAGATGGTTGTGATGTCGCAGGTTTTCAGAGAGATTCGGAACTCTGTTATGGAAGGGAAGCGACAAATCAAGCCGCTATTGGGGCGTTGGCGTTGTCATTGTTGCCTGACACGACACCAACTAGCGCAGCTATGCAGGAATATGTGCAGCAATATTTGCGTTCTTTAATTGCCCATGAAGTCGGGCATACTTTGGGCTTACGTCATAATTTTCACGGCAGCACCATGTTAGCGCCCCAAGAATTAAATAACACCGAAATCACCCACAGCAAAGGTTTAGCGGGTTCGGTGATGGATTATTTACCCGTGAATATCGCACCGATGGGTGTAGAACAAGGTGATTATTTCCCTGGGATGATTGGCCCTTATGATGAATGGGCAATTGAGTATGGTTATAAAATCAACCCAGAAGCCACAACTGATGCGATGCTACCAGAAGCCGAAAAAAGCTTCTTAGAAAAGATTGCCCTAGCATCACCACAGCCAGAATTATCCTACGCTACAGATGAAGATATTTGGGATATTAACCCCCTAGCAAACCTCTGGGATATGAGTAGTGATGTACTAATATATTCCCAATGGCAAATGGATAACGCCCGTGTGATGTGGGAACGCCTCGATCAGCGTTATTTATCGCCTGGAGAAAGCTATAGTAATCTGCGCGCCTTATTTAATCGCGTCCTCAGATATTATTTTCGTAACGCTACCTTAGTTTCTCAATATATTGGTGGACAATCATTTCGGCGTGTTCATGCTGGTGATGAAACTTCCTGGGCTTTTGTACCAGTTTCTTTGGAAAAACAACGTCAAGCTTTAGCAAAGTTGCAAGAATATGTATTTGCTGAGGATGCTTTTAACTTCTCACCGCAATTACTCAATCAACTAGCACCATCACGCTGGCAACATTGGGGAAATCCTATCCCAAATGATCGCCTAGATTATCCCCTACATGATCGCATTTTAAAATTCCAAAGTCGAGTATTGCGATCGCTCCTCAATAGCGATCGCCTCAGTCGCCTGCAAGATATAGAATTAAAAACACAGCCTGGAGAAGCTCTTTCCATCCCGGAACTATTTGAAACCTTACAACAAGGTATCTGGACAGAAGTTTTCACTTCTACAGAACCAAAACCCATTTCTAGCCTGCGCCGTTCCTTACAACGCGAATATCTCAATATCTTGCTAGAAATGATGTTGCGAAATACCAACACACCAGAAGACGGACGCACATTAGCTTGGTACGAATTGCGTCAACTGCAAACCGCAGTTGACAACAGGCTCAAAGACTTGGGCGAAAACATTGATATTTCCACATTAGCCCATTTGCAAGTCACGAGCGATCGCATCACTAAAGCATTAGGGGGGGACTAGGGATTAGGGATTGGGGACTGGGTATTGGGGACTATTGTGGAATCGATGTTTGTTTGGTATTTTGAAATTGTATAATCAATAACCCCTAGCGCTGAATTTGTCAAGCTTTGTTGCAACTTCCTTGTCAGCAAATAAAATGCCGTTACATTGAAGATAACTCTCCACTAAAATCAAGTTGGGGGAAATATTAGCCATGACCGGAATAATTTTATTGTCAGTTTTCTGCTTCCTTTGGTTGCTTGGCTTCTCTCTTTTAGCAGAAGCTTGGTTTTACGAAGAAGAACAACAATAACAACTCAAAATTCAAAACATTTTAGTTAATTTGCATATTTCCAGTGCATAAAAATTCTATGGGGTGGGCATCTTGCTCACCCCGATTATGTAATACCAATTTAAATAATGTTGGCGACACATGAATGATATTCTAGAGGACAAGGCATTGCCTTACCCTCAGAATAAATATTAAGACTTACGCAAAAGTAACGGAATTACGTCATTACGAGCGCAGCGACGTAATCGCCTGAGATTCTGGGATTGCTTCCCTACACTTCGTTCCGGTCGCAATGACAAATTTTGCTTGCGTAAGTCCTGAATATATATAACGCGTCGAATTATGGCTTCTTCTGCGCCAAATTATACTTAACTTCGATTTCAAAATTACTTTCCGCCGAACCCTCAGTTAAAAACGGAATCCCCGTTTTCCCACCCAACTTGATACCAAATTTAACAGTGACCTCTTCTGCGTCAGGTATATTCTTAAAAGCCCCAACAGCTAACTTGGCATAATTACGAATCTTACTCTGAAACTCTTGAATTTTTACTGTAGGTAAAATATCACGGTATCCAGGTTCCTCATCTTCTGGAACCTCAGCAGCTTCCTTAGATTCCACATAGATTTCGTACTCTTGATCATCATCTTTGACAATCAGCCTTTGTACTTCTGACATTTGGTAGCCTCAGTTAGTTTTTTGGTTGTTATTCTAGTACTATTACGTAAAAATGACTGCCACAGAGATATGGCTCGATATGCCCTAGTAATTGGCATTGCCAAGTATGACAACTTCACAAATCTACCAAAAGCTGTTGATGATGCAGAAAAAATCGCACAGCTATTAAAAGAACACGGTCGCTTTGATGTGCAGCCGTTACCTGGTAAATTAATCGAGACTGAAAATTGCTCTTCAGTCACTGCTGATAAAAAATTACTGGGTAAAGAACTCGGTCAAGTGCTGAGGATGTTTTTACTGGAGAAAGCCAAGGGTAGCGAAGCACTGATTTATTTCGCCGGACATGGATTTGAAGCACCCAGCCTGACAGGTGAACCGAAGGGGTATTTGGCTACTTCAGATTGTCATAAAGACGGGCAAAATGCGATCGCCACTCTATTGAAGCTTTTAACTTCAGTTTCCGCCATCAGAACTTGGGGTGAACGAAAAAAAGGTGTGGGAGAGTAGTTAGCGGAGAAGTTACGAAATCTCTCTATCAATTGCTTGCTCTATCTCTGCTGAAAAAAGGGGGGATGACCACCTGTATGCTGATACAACAGCGCTTCCATACCTGAAACATTGTAACGATGTACCCACTCCATTACTGTCTGAGGGTTGCGTCCTGTTTCCTCACCTACCCGCGTCGCGCTTTTTCCATTACATATCTCATATAGTGCCATTAAACGCTCACGGGTACGACTATGATCTGCTTTTAACGCTTCTTCTCTCAATATTGAGGCACTTTGATTCCAGCGATCGCATTCCACTTTGAGCATCCCTGTTTCGTTCTCCACTACACCCACTGATTAAGAGTAATATTTTTTGTGTCAAAACTCCAGTTCTCAACATGGATGAGGTTTAAATATTAAATATTTCTTGTTTCCCGGTTTCCTAGAAAAATTTTTGATGATATATTTATATCTTCTTTGCCGTATCAGGATACTTATACTAATTAGTAAAGAGAGGGTAACATATTCAAAAACTAAAACCTAGATGATGTCGAAGTTTCTTAAATTTTCATTTTGAATTGGTATTAGTAGTATTCATTCTTGATATTGTGAATTGTCCCTGTCTATTATTATTCGTGGGTTGATTTGTGAAAGTTCTTGTTTACTGTAAGTACTTTAGTTTCAAGAATCCACTAGACAAGCCAAAGATGGAGACGTTTGTTGTGGATTTGCCACAAATTCCTAGGATTGGTGAAACCATTATGGTTGAGAGAATGTCGCCAACTAAACAATGTGTCATTATTTTTGAATATATTGTAACTGCAGTACAGTTTAATGCCTCCAACGAATCAGTCGATACACCAAATGCTAGGGTAAACGCCTGTTTAAATCACTGTTGGGAAGGGACTTCAAATTTCAAAGTAACAAACTTTTTAGAGAAATAATTGCAGTATTTATACAACTGCTAAATATATGAATTTGATTTGATTTATGAAAAATATCACTTAATAAAGGTGCGTTACGCTGAAGCTAACGCACCCTACTAGACTGACACGACTAAAATAGTGCATAAAAAAACTCTTGTGGGATGGGTGTCTCACCCGTCCAGGGCGGACAAGATGTCCACCCCACAAGAAAAATTATTGCAACATTTTAGCTGTGTCAATCCACTACTAGTGTGAATTTCAACAATCTAATACAAGTCATATATCTAAGTTGATATTGTCTGCTATATAGGGGTTTTTGAGAGTATTTCTTAGTCATAACTGCAGCCTGAATGGTAAATGATTTCTTCAAACATCCAATCAGAAATTGCCGAGAAATATTCAACAATAAACTCTAAAATTAGTTACAGTTCTTATGATACTGTCTATCTCTAGATTAGAGAAATATACTTTTTTGCCAACAAGGTGAGGAGATAAAATTTAGCCTTATGTACGATTGTATCATCGTTGGAGCCGGGCCATCTGGTGGAACAGCCGCGTATCATTTAGCCAAGCGGGGTCACTCAGTATTAATTTTAGAAAAAGAATCCTTGCCAAGATACAAACCCTGTGGTGGTGGGGTATCCCCAATAATTGCTCAATGGTTTGACTTTGATTTTAGCCCAGCAATTTCGGTGAAAGTAGACTCTTTACGCTTTACCTGGAACTTGGAAGACCCTGTAGAAGCGAAAATACCCAATAAAGAACCGATTTGGATGGTGCGGCGAGATGTTTTTGATCATTTTTTAGTTCAGCAAGCCCAGAAGCAAGGGGCAGAACTCAAAGATAAAACTGAGGTAACTGGTATTGAGTTTCAAGGTGATGCTTGGCAGGTGAACACCGCCAACGGCCCAGTTACAGGTCGTTACTTAATCGCGGCTGACGGTGCTAAAGGGCCAATGGCAAAATGGCTAGGTTTTAAAGACCGCAAACGTCACTTAGCAGGCGCTTTAGAGGCAGAAGTTCCCGCCGATGTTGAGAATACATCAATAGCTCATTTTGAGTTTGGGATGGTCAAAAATGGCTATATTTGGAACTTTCCCAAGGCTGATGGTTATTCTCTTGGTGTTGGTACTTTTATTGGTGGCGCACCCCAAGATTTTAAGAAAATTTTGGATGATTACTCTCAATCTTTTAATGTAGATGTCAAAATTTGCAAGCAATATGGTCATCCTATTTGCTTGTGGAATGGTAATCAAAAGCTACATACTCAAAATGCAATTTTGGCTGGGGAAGCAGCTTGTGTAGTTGACCCAATGACAGCAGAGGGTATTCGTCCTTCGATTTTTAGCGGATTGCTAGCAGCCAACGCTATTAATGAGGCACTTGCAGGCGATATCAATTCTTTAGAAGCATATACCAATGCTATTAACGAACAATGGGGTACAGAAATGGCATGGGCACAAAAATTAGCTAATGCATTTTATCGGTTCCCCAAAATTGGTTACAAAGTAGGCGTTAAAAGCCCCACTGGTGCCCAAACTATGGGTAGAATTCTATGCGGCGAATTGCGCTATGCCGATGTTGCAAGCCGGGCGCTGAAGCGGCTGATTCCGGGGTTTGGGGGGTAGGGGATTGGGGAACTCGGGGCCCCCTCTGGGGATAAGGGGTAATGGGGATTAGGGACTGGGGACTGGGGACTGGGGACTGGGGACTGGGGACTGGGGACTGGGGACAAGGGGAAAAGGAGATAAATACGATTACCAATTACCAATTACCAATGCCCAATGCCCAATGCCCAATGCCCATGATCAGAAATATTGTTTCAGGAACTTGTAGTTACATGAAGTCATCGTGAAAACTACGAGTTTCTTGAAAAATCAATATATATGCCAGCTAATAAGCCTCAATATCAACTGACTGCACCTATATGCTTATTTTTATTAGGAACTGCGTTGTCTCAAACTTTGACATATGCAACCTTAAACTCAAAACCTAACAGTCATAATTCCGCAGTCGTCGCCCAAAATTCTCCCAAGCCAGCACCTCAAGAAGTTGTACAAGAGGGAGAAGTACGGGCTTTACCTGGCAAACTCGATAATATTCCTGTATTTAATAGCAATAGCCCAGAATGGATTAAAAATGAGGGTATTTTGCTGTCTACGTTTCCCCCACAAGGGAAAAAAGTCTCGGCGGCGCATCTAAATTTTCCCTTTTCGGGACGCTTTGATTTATTTGCTCATCACTATACCCACACTCCCAAGGATTTACAGACGCTATACCTGGGTGTAATTGTGAATAATCCCGGTAAGCAAGCTGTAACAGTAGATGTATTGCAAGCGGCGAGTTATTTGATGCAGGATGCGCCGTTTGTAACGTTGGGGCCTTATATCGACAATAACGATGGTAAAGCTTTCTCAGGGCCAGGCGATCGCGCGGCTGGTGATGTATTGCGCGGGGTTCGCCAAGCTGATTTTCCGGCGAAGTTGGTAATTCCACCAGGACAAAGCCGAATGCTGCTGAATCATCCAATTCCGGTGAAAAATCTGGAAAAGCCTGTAAATGGTCGCTCTAGCTTTATGCGGCTGCGTAGTAGTGGCAAAGTCTATACAGCTAGTTTAGCAATGTTTGCGAAGAAAAACGCTGATGGAAGCGATCGCGCTCCTACCCTCACAGAATGGCAAGCTTTACTTAATAATGGTAACTTTGCCGGGCCACGAGACAAAACCCCTACTCCCCCAAATGCTACTGGTGGTGTGCTGATTTATGGGCGTGTAGCTGGTGTATCGCAGGGTTCGCAATGGCAAGCATCTCTTACAGATAACCCTAAAGCCCAAACTCTCACAATTCCGCAACCAGGTAAAGCGATTTCTTATCCTATTGCTACTCTTAAAGGCGGACGTTTAGGTAGCGAACAAAACCAAACTGCAAAAATGTTAGTCCGCTATCCAGATACCGCCTATGAAGCGCACGGTAATTATGGCGTGGAATATAACCTCAGCTTACCTTTGAGCAATACAACTAACCAAACCCAGAAAGTTGCTATTACCCTAGAAACACCATTAAAGGAAGATAAATTAGCCAAAGGAAATCTCCGTTTTCGCAAACCATCCTTAGATTTTCCCTTCTTCCGTGGTACAGTGCGGCTAAATTATACCGATGACCAAGGGCAAAAACAAACGCGTTATGTACATTTATGGCATAGAACCGCACAGGTTTTAGAACCCTTACTACAGGTGACGCTACCACCTGGAAGTAAAAAAATGGTACAGATAGATTTGATTTATCCCCCAGATTCAACACCACCACAGGTATTGAGTGTGAAAACGCTGGCGAAATAAATACAGCAAAGCCAAGTACAATAGACCTGCAAGCAGTGGGTAAAGGGAAAAGGTGAAGGGCTAAACCTTTTCCCGACTGCTGCAAGCAGTCTAATGCAAAAATGCGATCGCGTTGTGCTTGGTTAATTGATGAATTAGTCCTAAATTAACGTATTATCTTTGAGGCTCTAAAACTTCTACCTCATGAGCAATGTTTGCAGGATGGGGAACAGGTAAACCCTCTTCTAGCATTCCCTCGATATGAAATTCAATGGCTTCTGCAATTATCCGCTTAACTTCTTCTAAAGTTTCACCCACAGCTACACAACCAGGTAAATCGGGGACATAAGCGCCGTAGCTAGTTTCTCCCTTTTCAATCAAGACTGTATAACGCATTATTCTTGTTATTTAACCAATTGGACGATTTCCGGGATTTACTGCGTGAATATATTCACTACCAGAATGCGGTCTACCACGTTTATATTGAGCTTCTTCTGGTTTACCCCATCCTAACTGCAAAATAATTTCTAGGAAGTTGGAATTTTCCCATTTCCATAAACTTGCCCATTCTGTGATTTGAGCAATTCTTTCAACATCTAGTTTATTAATTTGCTGGTATTGTTTGCTATTATTAAAACTCAAATATAAGTCCATTGCTGCTGTGACTTCATACCAAAATTCTAAGATAGAATTTTTTGCAGTATGTAATATTGCCAAGTCACTTGTGATAGCTATTAACTCATGATCTATTTTAGGATATTTCAATGTTTTGCCTTTAACATTCACTTCATGCCAGATAATTCCTGAAACATGATTTTCTTTTTGATAATCGTGAATGGCGGCTTTAAAATCTTGATAGGCAGTGAATTTTTGCAATCCATCGCTTCTGATAAATTGGTCAATTAAAGGATTGCCAGAGACCGTTACTTCTAACTTCAAGCGTTCACCTTTCAGGCAAGCTTGACGCTCATCTGCCAAAATTTTTATAAGTTCCTCGGTAGTGTAAACCTTTGACATCAGAACACACTCTAAATTAGTCAATTGTCATTTGTCATTGGTCATTGGTCATTGGTCATTTGTCGTTAGTTATTTGTCATTTGTTATTTACTGTTGCTTATTTATTATGGGTTAAGTTTCTTAATGGCTAAGGTAAATTCTTACAGTATTATGCTTTAAGCTTATGGTAAATGCAGTATCAGGTATAGCAGTCTTAATTGTTTGAAATCATAAAAACTTAGGGCAGACCATTTGGTCTACCCTGAAAGTTATTTACTTAACTCACTACTGAACTCATTGAAAGAACGCCGTTTTAACTGCACTGATTCGGTACGTGGTAATAAATCAAACACTTCACGAAAGCGATCGTCGATTTCCTCAAAGGGAACTTGACCCTGCTTATTTAAAAGTACTTTACCTGATTTATCTAACACCACCACTTGAGGAACAGCACCAGAGTAGTAATATCCTACTTCCGTAGGTTCATAAGTTTTTTGAGCAGGGATAGTATCTACACTAATGGGGATAATCTCTGCGACTTTACCATAGAATTCTTGCACTCGTGAAATTGTAATGGCATATTCCTTACAATCTTTGCTGTCGTCAACATAATAAGCCAAAAATGCTGGTTTATGCTCTGCTAAAGTCTGTGCTAGTGTTTGTCTCGGTGGAACCAGTGAACCATTACCAGCATAAACCACGAAAATATTGCCATCATAAATGTCATCTTTAAGACCAGCAGAGGCTGCTTGCATATTGATAATGAACAGGCAAACAAGCATCACTAAAGCTTTGGAAACCCATCGTTGCCAACTAGATTTTTTATGTAAAAACCGATACTTTATGCCATTCATTAAATGAACCTTGAGAACTACAATTTGTCAGTTTGTGCTGAATTCAGCAAACAGCGCTGGATAGATGATTTACGTCTATGCACTATTTTTTAAGATAACGCCTATGGGGACGGGGGAGTAGTGGGGATGAGGGGGATGAGGGAGATGTAGACGCTTTGCGGCTACTCTACGAGAACGCCTAAAGGCGAACCCGCAGGGTGGGGGATGAGGGGGATGAGGGAGATGGGGGAGAAGAAATTTTGAATTTTGAATTTTGAATTCCCTTTAGGGGTTGACTGGCTTTTTGTGCGAGGATTCGCTAAACTCTCAAGATTAATTTAAAACTTAAGCTATTAACTACTGTGGCGAACAAAATACAACTTATAGATAGGCTCAAACTGGGTTTGGCGGTGTCAGTCGCAAAGGGTGTGACATTTATGGTGCGATCGCTCCGCCTGGGTGCTGCTAGTGTATTACCAGGCTCAATTGCTCGACGGATTGAACCTAAGCTGTTGCAGTTATTGAGTCAGCAGGTGAAAAAAGGCGCGATTCTGATTGCGGGTACTAATGGGAAAACTACTACATCGCTGCTGTTACGGGAAATTTTAGAACGTCAAGGCTACCGTGTTGCTCATAATTCCACAGGCGCAAATTTAGAAAATGGTTTGATGACTGCGCTGATGGATAACACTAACATCCTGGGTAGCTTGGATGTTGACTATGCGATTTTAGAAGTTGATGAAAATATTTTACCTAGGGTTTTAGCACCAATTCAGCCAAAGCTAATTTTGTGTTTAAACTTGTTCCGCGACCAACTCGACAGGTATGGGGAAGTTGATACTATTAGTAAACGCTGGGGAAAAGCGATCGCAACTTTATCACCTGATACTATCGTAGTGGCAAATGCCGACGACCCCACAATTTGCTATCTCGGTCAACAATTAACTCAACAGCGTGTCTCGTTTTTCGGTTTGAGTGAACCGGAACATTATTTAGAAGCAATTCCCCATGCTGTAGATTCGATTTATTGTCCCAGATGCGGCAAGGCTTTAGACTACAAGGGCGTTTATTTATCCCACATGGGTGAATATAGCTGTGGTAATTGCGGTTTTAGTAGAAGTCAACCGAGCCTCAATAGTAGCGAATGGCCGCAAATTTTGGTGGGTTTATATAACAAATACAATACCTTAGCTGCTGCTACTGCTGCCCAAGAATTAGGAGTTGAAGCAGCCACTATCCGCGAGACAATTCCCAATTTCCAAGCAGCCTTTGGACGTGCGGAAGAGTTAGAAATTAACGGGAAAAAGGTACGGATTCTATTATCAAAAAATCCTGTGGGGACGAATGAAACGATTCGCGTAGTTACAGAAAGTGCTGATAAAACTACTTTGCTAGTATTAAACGACAGAGTGCAAGATGGCGAAGATGTTTCTTGGATTTGGGATGTAGATACAGAGAAATTAGTTCAGCGTGGTGGTACTTTAGTTGTGAGTGGCGATCGCGCTTATGATATGGCCTTACGTCTGCGCTACAGTGACCCCAATCCTGCCCAAAATTTTAACCTGATTGTAGAAGAAGACTTACGTCAGGCTATTAACACCGCCTTAGAGCGTACACCCAACAACGAAACCCTGCATATTTTACCCACATATACAGCAATGTTGAGCGTCCGTGAAGTATTAACAGGACGCAAGATTTTATAAATTTGGTGTTTGGTGTTGGGTGTTTGGTGTTTTTTACCTTCTTCATCCCCAATTACCAATTACCCATTACCCATTACCCATTACCCTTTCCCCATTCCCCCTTCCCCAATCCTATGAATTATCAAATTACAATCGGTTGGTTATATCCGACGCTGATGAGTACCTATGGCGATCGCGGTAATGTAATTACTATAGAACGCCGCGCTCAATGGCGGGGATTTGGCGTTAAGGTTGTATCTTTAGATCAAAATGCGACAGCAGAGGATATTAAAGCTGTTGATTTAATTGTCGGTGGTGGCGCACAAGACCGCCAGCAGGAAATTGTTATGCGCGATTTGCAAGGTGCGAAAGCCGATGCGATGCGTGAAAAAATCGAAAATGGCACACCGGGAGTATTTACCTGTGGTTCTCCGCAGTTGCTAGGACATTATTACGAACCTGGACTAGGACAACGCATTGAAGGTTTAGGAATTTTAGATTTAGTCTCTGTGCATCCTGGTGAAAATACTAAACGCTGCATCGGTAACTTAGTCATTGAAGTGACAGCTTCTCGCCTAGCGCAGGATTTAAAAGCGATGACAGGTAGCACACCGTATTTAGTCGGCTTTGAAAATCACGGTGGACGTACCAAGCTAGGGAAAGTGGAAGCCTTGGGAAAAGTCGTGTACGGCTTAGGCAATAACGGTGAAGATGGTACAGAAGGAGCATTTTATCAGAATGCGATCGCAACCTATTCTCACGGCCCCTTGTTACCCAAAAATCCCTTTGTTGCAGATTGGTTAATTCAAACAGCGTTGCGGCTGAAGTATCAACAGCCAATCACACTAGAACCTTTAGATGATACCTTAGCAATGCAAGCACGGGAAGCCATGTTTAAGCGGTTGAAAGTGAGTTTACCAACACCTGCTGCAGCTAACGTTTAAGTACTTAGGGCCTTCCAAGTAAAAAAATATTCCTAACATTATTGTTGACTGTTAACTGTTGACTGTTAACTGTGAACAATCAACGGTCAACAACGTTAATACGGAATAATTTATTTTTTGGAGTTCCCTTACTTAAACAAACGTGGCTGTCCAGATCCCCGACTTTCTCAAAAATTCGGGGATCTAAATCTCGCTAAAATCTGTCAGTTCGCGTAGGATGCGTTATACCGTTTCACTAAAAGTGTGATACATTAACGCCTGTTGCCAACCTTGTTCCCATGCTTCCCGTAAATTTTGAGATCTAATTGCTTTGGTCATGCATCATTATCTGTTGCAGGCGCTTCAATAATACCTTGAATATAGCGCTTCTATTTACGCTGATGAATGATGGTGAATAAAGTCTGTAGGCTTCACCCATCAGAGAAAGCAGTTATCCTGAGAATATGGAACTTCAACTTCCGAACTGCAACATCCGACATCCACAGGAAACTGCACCCCTATTAATTCCCTAGAATTGTTTGCAAACCTTGAACTAATCTCTCCATCCCTGCTTTTACCGTCTCTTGTTGCAGCGCACCGTAAGCAACACGCAGATAGCATCCATCTTCCATCCCAAAGGTTGTACCAGGAATCACTGCTACTTGATGTTCCTGTATGAGTTTTTTGACTAACTCAAAAGCATTCATCTGGGTATGAACTTTCAAGAAGAAATAAAATGCGCCATCCGCAGGGGTAATAGTACACAAACCTTGTAGGTGATTGAGCGATTCCAAAACTACTTCTCTGACTTGGGAAATTGCACCAATATTTTCCTTTAAATACTCTTCTTTAGCTTGCAATGCTCCTAAAGCTGCATACTGAGAAATGACTGGCGCACAAATCAAAATAGTATCTTGGACTTTTTTCACAGGAACCAGCAGATGTTGCGGAATCACCATATAACCGATGCGCCAACTCGCAAAACCGTAGGCTTTAGAAAGGCTATACAAGGAAATGGTGTAATCGCTACTATTGGCAAAGGCAGCCGGGGAAATATGTTTTACGCCGTTATAAGTAAAGTATTCATAGGCTTCATCGCTAATGTGATAAATTCCGTTATTGCCACATAATTGATTAACTTGCCGCAATGCTGCTTCTGAATACACTACCCCTGTAGGATTATTGGGGGAAATCGTAACAACTGCCCTGGTTTTAGGTGTAATTGCTTGGGCGATCGCATCTGGACGCAGTTGATAATTTTCATCGGTATCTACTAACACCGGACAACAACCCGCCATTGTAATGGCCATTTCATGATTGAAATAGTAGGGTTTATTGAGAATAATCTCATCACCAGGGCTAGTAATCGCTAGAATGGCGTTCATAAACCCCATGTTGCTGCCGGCGGTGACAACTATGCAGTTATTTTGATTAATTTCAATGCCATTAAAGGCTTGTAATTTTGCTGCTAAGGCTGCTATTAATGGCGGAATTCCCTCAACTGCTTTGTATAAATTATTCGTGGGTTCTGCCAGAAACTTAGCTAAAAACTCCTGTGCTTGTGGTGGTGGATTGTAGGAAACCACACCTTGTCCTAAAGAAATAGTTCCTGGCGAATTTGTAATCAATTCCCCAACAACAGGAATGATTGGCGTTTGCACCGCCTGCATACGAGATGTTAGGGATTCCATATCAAATTAAGCTGAAAGGGGCGGAGGAAAGCGGATATCGGCATTAAATTGCTCAACATTGGCGCTGCGATGAATCGGTAACACATATTCTAAATTTTCATGGGGGCGGGGAATTATATGATGGGAAAGCACTTCACCCCCATTCACTCGTCCTACTGCTTCTAATCCTGCACCTACTGCAACAGTTACCTCGCCTACTTCCCCCCGAATCAGCACCGTAATTCGCCCCAAATCAGTATTTTCATACCCTACAAGCGTGATCCGCGCCGCCTTACACATCGCATCCCCAACTTCCACGGCTGCGGGTACGCCATAAACTTCAATCATGCCGAGTGATAGTGTCATAGGTTAGGGACTGGGGACTGGGGACTGGGGACTGGGGACTGGGGACTGGGTAATGATCATTTCTCCCTCATCCTCCTCATCCCCCTCATCCTCCTCATCCCCCTCATCCTCCTCATCCTCCTCATCCTCCTCATCCCCCTCATCCCCCTCATCTCCTCCATCAATTACTTGCCAGACTTAACTGCGACTCTTGACGCGCACGCTTACCTGTAATCATCATTTTGACACCATTCGCAGGCGCAAGGGTAAGACCCCGACGGCGAGCTACTTCTGGTTTATGATCAGCTAAAGCGAGTTGATAGCGCGAAAGAATTGTTGCCAATACTATTTTCATTTCAAATATGGCTAAAGCTTCACCTAAACAGCGACGGACACCGCCACCAAAGGGTATAAATTCATAGGGGGAAAATTGGCGTTCGAGAAATCTTTCTGGCTTAAATTGCTGATGTTCTGGATACAAATCCTCTCGTTGATGGGTGAGAAACATACAGCCAATGACTACTGTATTTGGTTGTAGAGAATATCCTATGAGCTCAACAGGTTCTTGTACTACCCTGGGAAATGTCAACATAGCAACTGGCCGAATCCGCAAAGTTTCATTACAGACAGCAGTAAGATAGGGCAGTCGGAAAATGCTCATAGGGTCAGGAGCATCGCCCAAATTGTCTAGTTCTTGTAATAATTTGGTGTAGACTTCTGGTTTTTGGTGTATCCAATATAATCCCCAAGCCATCGCCGTTGCGGTCGTTTCGTATCCAGCAACTAACAGAGTAATCAACTCATCTCGCAACTCTTGATCGGTCATTTGATTACCCGCTTCATCTGTTGCGGACATCAGTAAAGAGAGAATATCTATGCGTTCAGGATTTGGTTTCTGGCGACGTTCGGCAATTTCTGCATAAAGTAATTGATCGAGTTTCTTTTGATCTCGGAGAAATTTTCCCCAGGGACTCCAAGCACCTAAATCTTTTTGTAAAGCAGGGAAAAACAGAAAGCTAGAAGTTAAAGGAGAGCGAAACAGATCCCCCATCAACTTTAATTGTTGCTTCAGTTGTTCGCAACGTTCTCCCTCATAAACACCAAACACTGTTTGTAAAATGACTTGCAGAGAAATCTCTTGGGTGGTGTTACGAGCCGAAAATATCTGATTAGTCGGTAATTGATTAAGTAATTTTTCAGTCAAATCACGTATTAGCTGACCATATGCTCGCATCCGATCGCCATGAAAGGAAGGCATAACTAATTGTCGTCGCTTTCTGTGGCGATCGCCATCTAGCATGACAATTGAATAGTCTCCTAATAAAGGCTGTAAAAGTTTATTTTCTTTACCAATGGCTAAAAACTTTTTGCGATCATTGGTTAATATTTCTTGTAAACCCTGGGGATGGTTCACAAAAACGATGTTGTTCCCAAAACCAATGATCCGGGCAGTGAAAAGATCGGGATATTGCTGGGCTGCACTTTCCATATATCCTACAGGATCAGCCACCCATTGGATTCTTTGCAGAAAAGGAGGCTTTTTCAGCTGATTGGGTAGTTGCATATCAAAAAAAGTGAATTCATGCCTGTGCTAAATATGCAGTGTAACTTTTTCTCCGCACCTTGACAAAGTAATTTCCGATTCGGTATTTGCTATTAAATAGCACCACTCATGAATACAATAAAACCCACCTACTTAGATTTATTGAAATCAAATACGCTTTTGGGTCAGCATATATCTATAGATGGTTGCAATATTGCGCGCATCGTCAATACCACGGTGGTGTGTACCCTTCAGTTCCATTCCTAAATGTTCCAGAGCCTGCGCCATACCAAATCTTTTAGATACGCTAAGATATTTGGAAAATTCCTCTTTAATATTTATATGTTCTGCACCGAAAGGATAAGGAACATGATGATATTTACAGTCTTGAATAAACTGACTTTTATCGTAATTCCCCCAAGAACAAAAAATATTATTAGGAAATGAACTCATCCATGCTTTGAGATTAGCGATCGCCTCGGTAAATTTAGGCGCTGTCTCAATATCTTGTTGCTGTATGCTAGTTAAATTTGTGCAGAAAGGTGTTAATTGCGGATTTCTCACAGGTTGGATAAACTGTTGAAACTCCGAATCAATTTCCCAAGTATTCCCATTGAGCATCACCGCACCAATTTCGATGATCTCCATTTCTTGACGCGGAACAGTCCCGCGATCGCAACAGGTAGCTTCTAAATCGATGATCAGATAATAGGGATAATTTTGATTGTTCATTTTAATAAATAAAAATATTTAATTTGATTTTTTGACCACTTGGCAATATTGTCTTTTGTACAGCCTGATAATACATATACTACATAGTGTAATGTATGAAATCAGGACTCTGCAAGCAACGCCGAGCAATTAATTTGAGGAAAAAGGTTTCAGCCAACCAAGTTGCATAGCAGCATCGAGTGCGATCGCAGCGATCGCAAACCACAATATACTCTCAAGCGCTAGGACAAGATGAGGTAAGAGAGAAACTGTAATATTCCCATCGGCTTCTATTTGAGTTAATCCTCTGACTAAACCAAAAGCAAACACACCACCTGCTTTTAGGTGAGGATTGTGATCTGTACGGATGATATAGCGGTAAGTAACACCAAATAGCAAGCCAGAGAAAGACGCGATCGCACCACTCAGCAAAAAATGTAAAGTTAGCGGCTCAATTAAGAGAGTTGCGAATAAGGAAAAATACTTTGCCAGCACTAAAGTGTTCACAAGACTAGTGGCAATAAAAGCTAAACCCAGCGATAAACCGCCAATTATCCCAGCTTTTAAGGATTCCAGGCGTTCCACCATCAATTGAGCATCTAAAATTCTATTCACAATTGTCCCACGCTTCCTTGCAAATCAACCAATAATACCAATTCGTAATTCGTAATACCCTACGGGAAGCGCAAAGCGCTACGTAATTCGTAATTAAGAAAGCTAGATTTCCCAAAGCTTTGGGAGGAAAGCATCTGTTGCCGAATTTTGGTGAATTCGTATAAGAGTTGCATTCCCCATTGCCCATTGCCCATTCCCCATTGCCCATTCCCCGTTCCCCATTGCCCATTCCCCATTCCCCATTCCCCATTCCCCGTTCCCCATTCCCCATTCCCCATTGCCCCTTTCCCAGTATGATGAATAGAAGAACTGTTTTGTAATCATTTTAAAAGTGGAACTATGGCGATTTTGACATTGGGATGGGTATCACTGTTGGTCGTATTCACTTGGTCAATTGCAATGGTAGTTTGGGGCCGTAACGGACTATAGAAGCATCGTGGAAAGTCCATTTCTGAGTATTTTGGCATTATTTGCTGTAGCGCTGCTAGTCGCAGTCACAGGAGGCGTTGGTTATTTAACTCTGGCAGATTGGCGCGATCGCCGTCTTCGAGAAAATGAAAAACGCGAAACCAAACGCAGTACTCCCAAGCGGAAGTAATTTCTGCTTGGTATACTACAGCCTAATTTTCTAGAGGCAAAAATTTTGTCTGAGGGGTAGCGATCGCTGCCTCTCAATCGTATTAATTTATACTAAATTTAATAAATTTGAGTTATTATACTTATTTCTAAAGATATAGATGTATAATTTGTATGTTATTATACGTATGTCTTTAGACACAAAACTTAAAAAATCTGTTACCTTCAGGGTATTTATGGGCATCTTAAATATAGAAGACTCGTAAGTATTTAAAGCCCTATTTGGCATGGAAAACTCCTTTTCGCTACAATCTTCAAACCCAAATACTGAGCAAGAAGCATATCAGCCAGATCAGAGATTTTCCCTCTATCAAGGCGATCAACATAGAGCTTTGTCTAAAGTAATTGCCCGTATCCGCGAATCTTTAGATATAGAAACTATCTTTAAAACTACAGTCAAAGAAGTGCGTCAGCTGCTCAATAGTGACAGGGTGGGAGTTTTCCGTTTTTACCCTGATTCGGGATGGGAAGGAGAATTTATCTATGAAGATGTGGCTACAGAATGGAGTTCAGCGCTAAAAGCAAAACTGCGCGATCAATGTTTTGCTACAGAATTTGCTGGGTTGTATCAGCAAGGGCGAATTAATGTCTTACATGATATCTATCAAGCTAATATTAGCGATTGTCATATCAAGCTCTTAGAAAGGTTCCAAGTCCGTGCTAATATTGCTGTCCCCCTGATGAAAGGTAAAGATTTATGGGGATTGCTATGTATTCATCAATGTAGTCAACCTCGGCAATGGCAAGCATCAGAAGTTGAATTTGCCCAACTCATTGCTGAACATTTAGGAGTTGCATTACTACAGGCAGATTATCTCGAACAAGTAAAAATACAATCAGCACAATTAGCGCAAGCAACAGCCAGAACCAAAGTAGCAGAATGGCAAAAAACTATAGCCAAAACTGTAGAAAAAATTCGTCAGTTTCTCGATTTAAAAAGCATTTTCCATGCTACCACAGAGGAACTGAGAAAATTGCTGAATGCCGATCGAGTTGCTATTTACCGTTTCAATCCAGATTGGAGTGGTGAATTTGTCTTTGAATCAGTAGCAGCAGGTTGGACTTCTTTAATTGAGGAACAGTCACAGCGTCCTGAATTAGGTGAAAATGTTAGCGAATGTAGTGTTAAAGATTTAGCCGAAATTCCCTTAGTTGATACTTACTTACAAGATACAGAAGGCGGACGTTTTACTAGAGGCGAAGTCTATCGAATTTGTAATGATATTTATCAAGCTGATTTTAGTGAATGTTACATTAACGTCTTAGAAAGTTATCAAGCAAAAGCTTATGTCATTATTGCTATTTACCACGGACAAAAACTTTGGGGTTTGCTAGCTGTTTATCAAAACGATAGCAGCCGTGATTGGCAAGAAGATGAAGTTTATTTACTGACTCAAGTTGGTACTCAACTAGGTGTTGCGTTACAGCAAGCAGAGTTTTTAGAGCAATCACAAAATCAAGCAGCAGAACTCACCAAAGCTGCTGAAAGACAAAGGGCGCTGGCGAATACCGTTGAAAAAATTCGGCAATCATTAGATATTGACATTATATTTAAGACTACTACTCAAGAAGTACGAGGATTATTACAAGTAGAAAGAGTCTCAATTTATCGTTTTAATCCTGACTGGAGTGGTGAATTTGTTGCAGATTCTATTGTTGATGGCTGGACAAGAATCATTCAACCACAATCTGTCACAGAACAGGCGCTTTTACCAGGAACACCACCAGGTAAATATGCGCGTCATGAAATATTTGTACCTATTTCTCAAGGCGAGAAACTTTGGGGTTTATTAGTAGCTTATCAAAACTCCCAAGCACGTTATTGGCAAAATGAAGAAATCAATTTGTTAGCGCAAGTAGGCGTACAATTAGGAGTAGCAATACAGCAAGCAGAAACCTTGAAGCAGGTGCAAATACAGGCGCAGCAATTGGCTCAAGCTGCTGAAAGAGAACGGAAAGCTACTGAAAGAGAGAAAGCTTTAGCTGCAACCGTGAAAAAAATGCGCCAATCGCTCAATCTTGATACTATATTTGCCACCACTACTCAAGAAGTGCAAAGACTATTAGAACTTGATAGAGCCACAATTTACCGTTTTCAAGAAGACCATAATGTTGAATTTGTAGCTGAATCATTAGTAAATAATGGGACAGTGAATCGGCAAGTTGTGCCTTTAATTATTAGAGATTATTTCCAACAAATTCAAGGCAGAGATTACCATAACAGTAAAATTCTGGCTATTAAAGATATTTACAATACAGAAGATTATACCAATCATATTTCTTTGCTACATCCTATAGTAGCTAGAGCCTATATGATTGTGCCAATTTTCCAAGGTGAAGAAATTTGGGGATTGCTGGCGGTATATCAAAATAGTAAATCTCGAGATTGGCAAGAAGATGAGATTGATTTACTAGTGCATATTGCCAATCAATTAGGCGTAGGAATTCAACAAGCAGAATTACTAGAACAAACGCAGCGCCAAAAAGAAGAATTGACACAAACACTGACAGAGTTGCAACGCACGCAAACTCAGTTAATTCAAAGTGAAAAAATGGCTGGGTTAGGACAAGTAGTTGCTGGCGTAGCTCATGAAATTAATAATCCAATTAGTTTTATTTACGGCAATATTTCCCATGTCACCGAATATACTGAAAACTTGCTGAACCTGCTGCGAATTTATCAGAAAAATTATCCTAATCCGAAAGCAGAAGTTAAACAGCAATCAGCAGAAATAGATATAGAATTTATCGCTAAAGACTTACCTAAGATTCTGACTTCTATGAATACTGGTGCAGAACGCATCAGCGAATTAGTACTTTCATTACGTACTTTTTCACGCCTGGATGAAGCAGATATGAAACCTGTGAACATCCATGAAGGTATTGACAGTACATTAATGATTTTACAACATCGCCTGAAACTGCAGGCTGATGGGAGTGGTATTGAAGTAGTGAAGAAATACTCTCCATTACCTCCAGTTGAGTGCTATGCAGCCGAGATGAATCAGGTATTTATGAATATTCTCAGTAATGCAATTGATGCAATAGAGAATGGAGTAAAAGTGAAAAAAACCATTGAGCAGCCTGAAATTTATATTTATACAGAACTGGTAGATGAAAATTCCATCCAGATTCGGATTTTGGACAATGGTTGTGGTATTCCAGAAAATATGCGATCGCGAATTTTTGATCCGTTCTTTACCACCAAGGAGCCAGGTAAAGGTACGGGTGTGGGATTATATATTAGCTATCAGATTGTTGTGGAAAAACATGGTGGTCAAATTCAGTGCTTTTCCGAGCCTGATAAAGGTTCTGAGTTCTTAATTCAAATTCCGATTAAACGGGCAGTCAGCTAAAAATATTACAATAGATAATAAACAGAGAACAGGGAATAGGCAGCAAGAATATGCCCTCTGCCTCATGCCCTGTTTTTCATATTGCTTGCCCCGGAAATGTTAAACTCGTAAACACTGGGGTTAAAGTGCCTGGGCTAAGTTTGACTTTCAGACAATGGTATTTGGCAATCGCTTCAATTACTCGTAAGCTGTTACGCATTTAAATTGTATATTTCGCACTCAGGTTGTCAAAAGTCCAGAGTCCATAGTCAAAGGCTAGCTTGGACTTTGGACTCTTGACCCTTGACATTCCTAACGCCAGAATATTTGATTTATGTGCGTATCAGCTTACATTCAAGCTCTAATTATCTTAATGAAAAAGTATCATTAATATTGCATTTTGAATTATTTATATGGTTACTCTATCTCCTAGCCTCAAAGCTAGACTCTCTCAACCCTTAAAAATCGGTGCTTTTGCAGTCAACAGCCGGGTTTTACAGTCACCTTTATCTGGTGTCACTGATTTGGTATTTCGCCGTCTGGTACGTCGCTATGCACCAGATTCGATGATGTATACCGAAATGGTGAACGCTACGGGGTTGCACTATGTGAAAGAGTTGCCAAAAATCATGGAGGTAGATCCCAATGAGCGACCAATTAGTATCCAGCTATTTGATTGTCGTCCAGATTTTTTAGCAGAAGCAGCAGTCAAAGCGGTAGAAGAAGGCGCTGATACTGTTGATATTAATATGGGCTGTCCTGTAAATAAAATCACTAAAAATGGTGGTGGTTCGTCGCTATTAAGACAGCCAGAAGTAGCAGAGGCAATAGTTAGAGAGGTAGTAAAGGCTGTTAATGTACCTGTAACAGTCAAAACCCGTATTGGTTGGAATGACAAAGAAATTACTATTCTCGATTTTGCCAAACGGATGGAAGATGCAGGCGCACAAATGATCACCGTGCATGGACGTACTCGCGCCCAAGGGTATAATGGCAATGCGCGTTGGGAATGGATTGCGCGTGTGAAGGAAATCTTATCTATCCCAGTGATTGGGAATGGCGATATCTTCTCAGTGGAAGCGGCGGTGAAATGCTTAGAGCAAACTGGTGCTGATGGGGTGATGTGTTCCCGTGGGACTTTAGGTTATCCGTTTTTGGTGGGAGAAGTAGATTACTTCTTAAAAACTGGAGAACTGTTACCGCCACCTACACCAATTCAGCGTTTGGAATGCGCTAGAGAACATTTACAAGCTTTATGGGAATATAAAGGCGATCGCGGTGTACGTCAAGCCCGCAAGCACATGACTTGGTACGCTAAAGGCTTTGTCGGTGCTGCTGATTTGCGCGGACAGCTAAGTTGTGTAGAAACTGTCAATCAAGGTTTAGATTTGATTGATCGCGCCATTGAACAATTGACTAAGGGTTATGAACCAGAATTAGATGCAGAATCTAATTTTGCTTTTGTTTCATAAGTTGTGATGCATTTAAATTGAGGCTACGCCAACAAGCCAAAATTTAAAATCTAATATCAATGACAAATGGGGAGGGCACAGCATTGCTGTGCCCTCCGAATAATTAATAGGTTGTAAATATTGTTTGAATTTAAATTGACTTAACTTGATGACGTTTATTCAAAGACAACCCTAACAATGTAGCAATTAATCCTAATCCTACCAAAGGTGTTGGTTCAGGAACACGTTTTGGTTGAGATGGAGTAGTTGGGGGTGTATATAAATTGCCATTAAATAAGTAATTATGAGACTCTCCATTTCCAGTTAAAGAACCTACAATTACGTTACCATTAACTTGACCGTTATTGAAATTGAAATTCGCTAAAGGTGCCAGAATACTACCTTGAATGCCAATTCCACTAGCAGTTAAGTTGGTGGCTTCATAGAAGTTGTAAATCACCTTTTGCTTATCTGTACCAATGATATTAAATCCAAAGTTTTGCATTGACACATTTGTACCACTAATATTTATAACGACAGTGGCATTTGCATCAGCTTTAATTTCAAAATAGTTGGTTTTGGAAACATCTGCACCTGAAAGATTAAACACATTAAAAGCACTACCGCTAGCAGCGAGGTTAATCGCACCCCAAGATTGAACTGTAGTTTTACCAGTGGGAGTCAAGCTTGCCAAAGATTGCGAGAGTGATCGCAGTTCTGCTGCTGCGGCATTAAAATCTATGGGATTGCCTTTGCTGAGAGTACCATTAGGGAAGCCAACATTGCTGGCAACATTGGCAACGCCTCCATAAACAGCATTACCGTGGTTTACTTGACTGTTACTTAAAGTCAAGTTCTGCCCAGCTACTACTACATTTCCGCTATTATTAGCCAGTTTACTTCCCAATCCACCCACAAAATTGATATTACCGCCAGCAGCTAGCTTACCTTCAATATCTGTATATTGCTGAGTTACATTTCCTAAAGAAAATACGTTGTAACTAGAGGCGATTCCTAATCCGGCTGCATTCGCTTTTTGTGATATACCCACAGATAGAGTTACAAGCATCGGTGCTGCTATCCCAGCACATAAATAGCTTTTGAATTTCATAATCTATTGTCTAGTAGATTTATTGATGTTCATAATCATCCTATGAGACAAACAATATCCGACATTCTTTGTTAGGAGAAATTTATTGCATTTTTTATGTGTGTTGGATTTAAATGTTATTCTTTTGAAGATTTTAATTTGTCAGTAAGCTTACTGTTGACTTGATTAACTAAAATTTTTAAATAAAATTTTCCGTAATTACCGATTGATTGAGTCACGCAATATTTTTCTTGTTTACTAACAAATACTATAATTTTCTATTTGATAACTTTGAGATTGGATAAGCTGAAATCTTCGCAACCAGTTATAAATCCGCCTGTTGCTTGGATTTGTTGCAGGTATTCAATGGCAGATTTAGTAATTAATTCTCCCGGCATTAATACGGGTATTCCCGGGGGATAGGGACAGATAATTTCGGCACAGATGCGATCGCAGGTTTTTTGCAGAGGTAAAGTTTCTGTAAAGGCAAAAAAAGCGGCGCGGGGAGAAATTTGCATAGAATTACCCAGCTTAAAAATATCATCCCATAAAATTAACGTCTTTTTTTCTGGTTGTGCTGGGTGCATCTGAGACAGAGTAGTAAAACCCTCAATCAATTTTTCAATATCAGCTTGGGTGTTGCCGTGACTAATAATAAAGGTGAGATGCTGTAATGAAGCGAATTCCGGCGTTACACCGAGCTTTGCGTCTAAAATTTCCTCAGCTTCAAAGCCAGTGAAACCCAAGCCGGAAACGGTGACGGTGAGGCGGGTTTGATCTAAAGCTACAAAGCCTGGTGACCTTACTCCCAACCCCTCTCCGCCAGCAGAGAGGGAAGTAGGTGCTGATAAAACCGATAAACCTGGAATTTGGCTAATACTTGTTCTAGCTGTATCTGCAAGTTGCAAAGTCCGAAACAGCAGTTGTTTGCCAGATAATGCCATTTGCTGACGTGCGGCATCGAGGGAGGCTAAAAGTACATAGCTGGGGCTGGTAGATTGAACTAATTGCAAAGCTTTACTGATGCGTTCGCTATCTATGCGATTGCCTTGAATGTGCAGCATAGAAGCTTGTGTCATCGCTCCCAGGGTTTTGTGGATGGATTGTACAGTTAAATCTGCACCTGCGGCTAAAGCTGGGGTAGGTAATTGGGGATGAAAGGTAAAATGTGCGCCGTGGGCTTCATCAACCAGTAAAGGGATATTGTATTGCTGGGTAATTTGGGCGATCGCTTTTATATCCCCACAAACGCCATAATATGTGGGGTAAACTATCATCACTGCTTTGGCATCAGGATGCTGTTGCAGCGCAGATTTCACAGTATGGGGTGTAACACTGTGGGCAATATCTAAAATTGGGTCATATTCTGGATTGAGGAAAATGGGAATTGCACCCGAGAGAATTAAACCCGCGATCGCAGAGGAATGTACATTGCGCGGCAAAATAATTTTATCGCCAGGATTACAGGTAGCAAGAATTGCCGCCTCAATCCCACAGGTGGAACCATTAACCAGAAACCATGTTTGGGATGCACCAAAGGCTGCTGCTGCTAGTTGTTGCGCCTGTTGGATTGCGCCTTGGGGTGCAAACAAATTATCTAAATCTGCTAATTCTGTTAAATCTGTGCGAAATACAGCTTTACCCAGCAAATCTGCTAAGGGTGCTGCTATTCCCTCCCCCTGTTTATGTCCTGGTGTGTAAAAAGGAGCATGAGGACGTGATGCCCAGATTTTTATAGCATCTAATAATGGTGTTTGGTTTTGATTCAGCATAAAAATTACAGAGGAGTCAAGGAGCAAATCAATTCAGAATTTCCAGTCAAACTGCAAAATCTGAATTTTCTGCCCCTCATCTCCTCTGTTATGAGCCAAGAGTATAATTACGTGCAATTATTATGGAGCTAAAGCGTTACCACGCAACAGACTACCAAGGGTTTTGGCAGTAATTTTCAGTTGAGTGATGGGGTTGGCAGGAACAACAGTCTTATACAGATAGCTGTCGAATGTGAGCTTTTGCACATCTAAGTCAGCACACATTTCTACAAACGCCTCGCGGGTAGCATCGGAGCGATAAAATACGGTTTGCAGAATATCCAACACCTTATAGGTGAGTCCGTATTTTTTATCCCAACGCTTCAGGTACAGCTTGAGGTCTTTTTCTGTGGGGATGATTTGGCCATTGTTGGATATTTCCACAATTGTTTCCGCACACATCCGTCCAGACTTAGCCGCAAAGTAAATACCTTCGCCAGAAGATTTGGTAACGTAACCAGCCGCATCTCCTACCAAAGCGACTCTACCCACAACCCGACGAGGACGGGGATGTTCGGGAATGGGGTGTGCTTCCACCTTGATGATTTTACCGCCTGCCAATTTTTCAATAGCACGGGCGCGAATACCTGCTTGTAACTGTTTAATGCTGGCTTTATGTACCTGCATTGTGCCAGTACCAACAGCTACGTGGTCATATTTGGGGAAAACCCAAGCATAGAAGTCAGTAGAAACGTCATTGCCAACATACATTTCGGCAAGGTCGTTATAGTAAGCCATTTTGTCTTCGGGGAGACGAATCCGCTCTTGGAAAGCGATCGCATAATTATAATCCCCTGCATCGATTTCTTTGGCAATCCGGGAATTTGCCCCATCTGCCCCAATTACTAAATCCACTTTTAAGGTTTTGGCAATCCCTTGTGCCGCACCTTCTGTATGGTCAACGTAATGGATAGTATAAGGGTCAGTATTGTTGGTGGGTATATCCAGTTTATGAACGGTGGCGTTTATTAAAGTTGCACCGAGTTTAGCTGCACGATCCCGCAAGAAACCGTCCAACACTTCCCGGCGGCACATTCCTATATATTCATCTTCATTTATCAGATTGATATCAACCTCACGATTTGAGGGTGAGATCATTTTCATCTTCCGCACTCGGCGATCGATAATCTCTGGTGGTAGGTCAAATTCACCCACCATACACAGGGGAATCGCACCCCCGCATGGCTTCGCATTATCTAGCTTCCGCTCAATCAGGTAAGTCTCAATTCCAGCTTTTGCCAGTGTTTCAGCGGCAGATGAACCAGCTGGGCCTGAACCAACAACAGCAACCCGTAGTGTCAAAGGTTTTCTCCCAATCTTGACATTTACCGAAAGCATCCTACCATGTACATTTGGCTCATTTCTCGCTCTGGCTTCTGGTTTTAAAGTAAATGCAATATTCCTTAATATTTCGATACGAATAGCCAGAAGGGATGAGGGATGAAGTATGAAAGATGAAATTGAATTTTTTATACTTCATCTTATAAGTTATGGAAATTTCTCCGTTAGATTTGCTGGGCAGAAGACTCGGTGTGATAGCAATTACTGGATATCAAAAGCACATTTCTCCCCGGAAAGGCTTTGTTTGCGCTCATCGAGTATTATATGGTGGTGAATCTTGCTCGCAATACATCAAGCGGGTAATTGCCGAAGATGGATTTGCAGCATTACCTGCCAAGTCCCGTCAGCGATTTCAAGCTTGTAAGGAAGCCAACCGCATTTTAAGGTCACAAGCTGAGGAATCAGAACCAATAGCCGAAGGGGAAGAGCAAGAGGAGAAATCACCCATACCAGGTAGAAAAGCTCAACAATCTTCCTCAACTAACAATACCTGTGGAGACACTACTGATTGTGCTAACATCACCGATGCTAGTTGCGACTGTGCTGAACTGCTGAATATGGCTCCTGATTGTAGTCCCTCAGATTGCAGCACCCCAGATTGCAGCGCTGCTGATTGTAATTCCTTGGATTGTAGTTCCCTAGATTGCAGCGCGGCTGATTGCAGTGTCCTTGATTGCGGTAGCTGCGGTAGTTAAAATCTTTGCCATGCAATCTAGCCCACAACCCATGCTCTATGGTATATATAAAACACGGTAAACCTAGCAATTAGCCGTAGATCAGATGCAAAGGGAAGGCAGCAGTGGGCATATTAGTTGAGAATGTATCCAAAAACTTTGGAAGTTTCAAAGCTATCGAGCAGGTAAATTTAGAGGTAAAGACTGGTTCTCTGGTTGCCTTGCTGGGGCCATCGGGATCTGGTAAATCTACGCTGCTCAGGCTAATTGCCGGGTTAGAATTACCAGATACAGGGAAAATCTACCTAACGGGTAAAGATGCAACTTACCAAAGCGTACAAGACCGGAACATTGGCTTTGTGTTTCAGCACTATGCCTTATTTAAGCATAGGACTGTTAGAGAAAATATCGCTTTTGGCTTAGAAATTCGCAAAGTCCCAGCAAAGAAAATTCAAGGGCGAGTAGAACAATTATTAGAACTAGTGCAATTAACTGGACTAGGCGATCGCTATCCATCGCAACTTTCTGGTGGTCAAAGACAAAGAGTAGCCTTAGCGAGAGCTTTAGCAGTAGAACCAGAGGTATTGCTACTCGATGAACCCTTTGGCGCGCTGGATGCGAAAGTTCGCAAAGATTTACGCGCATGGTTACGCCGCCTCCATGATGAAGTTCATGTTACCACTGTTTTCGTGACCCATGACCAAGAAGAGGCGATGGAAGTCTCTGACGAAATTGTGGTGATGAATAAAGGACGCGTCGAACAAGTAGGCACCCCCGCAGAAATTTACGATCATCCTGCTAGTGCCTTTGTCATGAGTTTTATCGGGCCAGTTAACGTTTTGCCTAGCTCTTCGAGTATTTTTCAAGAACAAAGGTTTGAAGCACCAAACCCTGAAGTCTTTTTGCGCCCGCAAGATGTCGTTGTCGAAAGAGTGGCTAACGGCACGACTACACCTGCAACAGTCAGCCGCGTCATCCATTTGGGTTGGGAAATTCAAGTGGAATTGAATTTAGATGAAGGGCAAGTAGTGATGGCACATTTAACACGCGATCGCTTTAAGGAATTAGAATTAGAACCTGAACAACGGGTGTATGTGAAGCCGAAAGATGCGAAATCATTCCCCTTGTATTATTCAATTTGAAGCCACTCACTCAATCTAGTAGTCTGCCAACCCAAAAATGTTAGGTGGAGGTTGGGTAAAGGTTAAAGGGAAAAGGGTAAGGGACAAAAACCTTTCCCCTTTACCCCACTGGCGTTGCCTTGGCATACTAGTTCGTTGGGGAAAGAGAAAGGGAGAAAGTTGAAATTAACCCCTTATCCCTTTCCCCACAATCTTTTGAGGGCATAGTCAGGGTAAGATTTCCAACTGAAATTTGATTTGGTTAAGCGTTTTGAAATCAAAATTGGTTTTGGGGAAAAGGTTAATGGTTAATGGTTAAGGGTTAAAGGTTTTTTATTTCCCTTTTCCCATTCCCCTTTTTCCCCTTAACCAACAAATATTGCTCAAGGTTATTGCTTGAGCTTTTTTGCCATTGCATCCCTTCACCCTTTCCCCTTTCCCCCTTCCCCCGTATTTCTTATTGCCTGACAAACATTGTGGATATTAATACGCTGTATATTAGTTTTTGATGACTGCTGTGTGTTGATGGGAGCAAACAGCTATCAGCTGCCAGTAAATGGTTAATAGTTCCAACTATTAGCTGTTGAGTATGGACTGTTGGGTGCTGAATGCTCTTGGCTTAAATTTTTATGTCAATTTGATGGAAAGAGGTAGAAAATCGTGAAAGGATTGGTGCGTTTATTAACAGTGTTTAGTTTGTTGCTTGGTTGCTGGGGATGGCTGGGAACAACTCAAGTTGCCCAAGCTGCCAATTTTAACAGTCTGACTATTCCCCAAGTCCCAGTTCTAGCAGTTGGGCAGAATAAGGCAGACGCTAAGTTAGGAACGGAATTTGGTAAAAAAATTGATTTGAACAATACCAACGTCCGCGCTTTTCAACAATATCCAGGGTTGTATCCTACTCTAGCTAAGAAAATTATCAAAAACGCTCCTTACCAAAAGGTAGAGGATGTGTTGCAACTAGAAGGATTGAGCGATCGCCAAAAACAAACTCTGCAAGCCAATTTAGATAAATTTACAGTTACAGAACTAGAACCTGCCTTCAACGAAGGCGACGATCGCTTTAACAACGGCATCTATAGATAACTGTTTTTGCAGTTAACTTGAGAAAATCACAGCCTATCTCTGCTATCAGGGTATGGCATTTCAACTGGGAGATGTACAGAGACAGGAGATTAATCTCTCCTAACTCTTACCTCTCCTGTTCTCATATAAAATCTTGAGCGCAAAAAATCAGGATACTAGCCCCTAGATATCTGGGGTTATTTATTTTGAATTTTGAATTCCCCAAAGGGGTTAACCTTGCCTGCAACAAATATTCCTAGCCAGTTTGATGTTTTAGTAGTTGGTGCAGGTGCCGCAGGGCTGTATACGGCACTTTGTCTCCCACAATCTTTGCGAGTGGGATTAATTACTAAAGAAACAGTTTCCCTCTCAGCCAGTGATTGGGCACAAGGTGGTATTGCCGCTGCGATCGCCCCGGAAGATTCCCCGACTCTACATATTGAAGATACAATCCGGGCTGGGGCTGGTTTGTGTGACACAGAGGCTGTGCAATTCCTCGCCGAACATGCCCCTAGCTGTATTCAATCTCTCGTTGATTTGGGCGTAGCTTTTGACCGTCATGGTAATGCTTTAGCCTTAACTTTAGAAGCTGCCCATTCCCGCAACCGCGTGCTTCATGCCGCCGACACCACAGGTAGGGAAGTCACCACCACCCTCACTGCCCAAGTACTGCGACGACCAAATATTTTAGTGATCCAGCAAGCTTTGGCTTTGAGTTTATGGATGACACCAGAGGGCGATGTCTCCGACGGGCTACGCCAACGCACTCAAGGCATTAGCTTGTTTTATCAAGGCGAAATTCAATGGATTCAGGCACGTGCAGTCGTACTGGCAACAGGTGGTGGGGGACAGGTATTTGCCCAAACCACCAACCCAGCTGTCAGTACAGGTGATGGAGTTGCGATCGCCTACCGTGCTGGGGCAATTCTCCGCGACTTGGAATTTATCCAATTTCACCCCACAGCCTTAACCAAACCAGGTGCCGATCGTTTCCTCATTAGTGAGGCTGTACGCGGCGAGGGGGCGCACCTCGTCGATGATGAAGGGCGACGTTTTGCTTTTGATTACCACCCGGCTGGCGAACTTGCACCGCGAGATGTTGTGAGTAGAGCCATTTTTAGCCATTTGCAACGGACAGCCGCAGATCCCGCCACTGCCCATGTCTGGTTAGATATGCGCCCCATCCCCCCAGACAAAATTCGGCATCGCTTCCCCAACATCATCAAAGTTTGTCAACATTGGGGCATAGATGTCTTTACAGAACCCATACCTGTAGCCCCAGCTGCCCATTATTGGATGGGTGGAATTGTCACAGATGTGATGAATCGCACCAATATTTCCGGTTTGTATGCCGTAGGCGAAACCGCCAGCACTGGAGTACATGGGGCAAATCGCTTGGCAAGTAACTCACTGCTAGAATGCATAGTTTTTGGCGCACAGATGGCTAATCTTGATTTGGCAGATGTAGAGTTGCAATCAGAAATACCCATGCTACCATTGCGAGAATTTCAGACTACTGAAAGTGAATGGCACAGACAGCAAGCAAGTATAGCAGCACTGCGGCAGAAATTACCCCGTCTAGTTTGGCAAAGCGCTGGTATTTGTCGTTCACAATCAGGATTAGAAGCCGCAATTACCACAATAGAATCTTGGCAACAAGATTTTGCTAATTTACCTGTGAGTCAATTTCTGCTATCTTTAAAAGCCACAGAACCAGCCAATTTACAACTACCAGATATAGAAAGACAACTGCGGTTGTGGGCAGAGACTCGTAATTTATTAGATGTAGCTGACTTAATTCTGAAAAGTGCAGTGTTTAGAACCGAAAGCCGGGGTGGACACTACCGATTAGATTATCCAGAACCAGAATTTGATTGGCAAGCTCACACACTTGTCCAACAAAACCATTGGTGGAAATCTCCGATTTTAAACTCTTAGCGAAATACTTGCTCAATCTCATAAGAAATCATTTTGACTTTCTTAGCGAGTACCGCTACCATGCTCACTGTCAGGGCCACCATAGTTAGGCGGAATATAAATATCTTTTGTTTCCTGGGAATTAGCTTTAGTGCTAGTTAAGCTTTCAGTACTATTCGTACTGAAGTGATTGGCATTCAAACTATTTAAGGCTGTAGTCGTATCAATATTCTTGAAAATTACCAAGTAACCACTGATTAACAAGATAGCAATACTTGTAACTCTTAGATGAAAACTAATAACTCTCGGTAAACTTTCGGTGTAGGATTTCATAGAATTTCTTAATGTTATTTTCAGTAGATATACGCATTTGGCTAGAGAATATTAAATTTTGATTAAACGTTTTTTAAATGAAAATAAATGAATTTTAAGCAGTAACTGATAGTAAAAACCTGCAGTGCTTAGGAAAAAGTAGACAAAAGAGCATAAAGCTTGTAAATGCTAAATTTTAGATTTTTTCAACTGAATGTTGACTTGGGATTTGCTGTACTACTAACTAGCAGACTGTGAGCGGAGTTGTGCATGAAATAACCTTGACATTTAATAAATACTAATTAGTTGTGTTTATAACATCGGTCAAAAGTAAGAGATTATTAGGGGCCTCCGAAGCACGTGTTTTTCTTAAATCTAAAATACTTAATACAATCTTAATATTGACGTATGTAATTTCTATGTTAACTGGAACACAAATCAAAAAAATAATGTGAATAATCTCCTAATTCACTAATGTTAAGAAATATATACATCAGTACAATCCCTAAATTCGAGGCTCAAAATACCTATGTTTTACTCTTGGCTACAATAGGCAAGCCAGAATTACAGTTAAAATACTGACAAGTATAAATATCACCTAAGTATAAATGCTGAAAAATCTTGGGAGATGAGGGAGGAGGGACAAGGAGAAATTATTATTCCCCAATCCCCATTACCCCTTATCCCCAGAGGGGGCCCCGAGTTCCCCAATCCCCAGTCCCCAGTCCCCAATCCCCAATCCCCAATCCCCAGTCCCCATTACCCCTTATCCCCAGAGGGGGCCCCGAGTTCCCCAATCCCTATTTATATTAAGTATTTAGAATAACTGTAAAAAATTGCTGCAAATTCAGCTTGCTTTCTTGAATTTTGTTGGCAAATATTCAGATCATATTTTAATAATCAACAAGTTTTAGGAGCGAATCAGTTGCTTACTTCGACCTTACTTGCCGCTACCACTGTGCCCACCACTCTACAATGGAGTCCCTCCATTGGGATCATCATGATTTTGGCGAATATCGCTGCCATTGCCTTTGGTAAGTCAAGCATCAAATATCCTAATGTAGGGCCGGCTCTACCTTCACCCAATTTGTTTGGTGGTTTTGGTTTACCTGCACTATTAGCAACTACCGCCTTTGGTCATATCTTAGGAACAGGTATTATTTTAGGCCTGCATAATCTGGGAAGATTTTAGGCTGGGATATATTTGATAACTCTTTTGTCTCCAATCATTAAGCCAGAGAATTGAATCTCTGGCTTTTCTTTGTTCATTACCAAGTTGCATAAAATTGTCACAACTACTTTGTTTACAGTAGTTTTTTAGTATTAATAAATACTCAGTTTTTGGGATTTTAACTTATTAAGTTGCTATACAGGCATTGGAGCCAAACCATGCAACTGACGTACAGCATTAATACAGATTGAACAATCACAGCCAAACAATTTTATGGCTTCATCACTTTCTGCATCCGTAAATTCCAATTCCGCAGGCTGATTTGGTGATTGTAGTTGCGCTACTTTCACCTCTGAGTTAGCAGGAGTCGCAGAAGCATTGCTAACCTGGATACATACCTGTTTTGCTGTTGCTGAGTGCGGGGAACGTACACAAGATAGATGAGTACCCACTGGGGTAACTGTTTGTCCATGAGCTGGTTTAGTCATCATGACCATAGACAGCATAGACATAAACACTGCTGGGGTGGAAAGCAAGGATAGGACAAATTTTTTGTTCATTAGTTCTCCAACATTGGTAATGAAAGATGAATTTTATCTTTTCACACAATTGGTGAGCGATCAGTCTATCTTATACAGATTCTTCAGAAATGGCTTGAGGCTTATTGTAAAAATCGAGTCAGAAGCAAATCGGTTTTAGTTGAGGATAATCTGATGCTTCCTGAGCCACTTATACTACTTGAAAATTCAAAATACCCTGCGGGTTCGCTGTTCGACGAAAATGTTCCCGTAACCTATGGAGAAGTCAGCTACGCGTAGCGTCTTTGAAAGCAAAAGAGTAAGCAGTTTGTTGATTGTAAATGCTCTGTTGATTTAAGCGGTGCTATACTATAGCACTCATATTTGATTTTGAAGTTTACGTAGGATGCGTTAGCGATAGCGTAACGCATCACTGCCAAAGCTTTTAGCACGTTACTAATTACCATAAAAGTTTTAACGAAAAATATCGTATTTTCTACCCTAAGCTTTTCTACTGTACAACATAGATTTTTACGGCTATCAGCAATTGAGCCAGTTGCGAGCTTTTGATTTTAAATTAGCTGTACTGCCATAGATGATTATTTTTGCACAATTTGAAATTATCTATTTCTGTAAATTTCATTAATCACGATATCTTTGATACTGAAGTAAATAATTAATGAAGTTAATAAAAATTGGGCTAATTGTAAAATTGGATCTAATCGCCAGCCTTGAAAGACAAAAATAAATCCACAGAGCAACATGATACTAGGAATTAATAATGCTTGTAGCAGGTAAATTATAAAAGCTATACTTCCTAGTCTGTTAGCACGTTTAAATAATAAAAAAACCATAAATCCCATGTAAAATATAGCAAAAATAATATAGATAAAACCTAGTAAGCTAGCTATATTTAAACCAGAATAAATCTGCATAACAAATTCCTAAAGTCGTAACGCACAAAAACCAGTGCTATAGGTGCGTTAACGATAGCGTAACGCAGCCTACATAAGTTTCAAAAATCAAATATCAGTTCTATAGATGTTGAAATCTATAATTAATTGTTTACTCATTTTATTGCTGCTTTTCTACATTATTTTTAAATTATGCTGTCAGTTTTTTGCTAGAAGCTATCTATTTTTTAATTTAGTAACCAAATTAGATATCACAGTTTTTATCTGTCGCTACATTAGTAGGAAAAAAATTACTGTGAATAAGCTAGTAAAACAAGGCAAAAGTAAAAAGTAAAAAGTAAAAAGAAAGAATAGTTATAGTACAAGCCTTTTGGCAATTACAGAGGGTCTGTTTATTTACGCCGACTTGTACTAGTTAATTTTGAATTTTGAATTTTGAATTTCCAATAAGCAAGTAAATTTTTTATGTTTTCTCATCATTTTAAATGTGTAAAATACTTCAGCAAGCTTACCTCTTTTTAGGTTGTGAAGGATTTCGCTGGGAAGACATATCTGCTTGTAGTTCTTGTCTACCATTGTTGACAATTCGCAACATATCTTTAAGATCCTGTTCAATGCCTTCTAAGACGCTATCAGCATATTGATCGGCCCCGTTTTCAATTTCTTGAGCTTGTGCGATCGCAGTTTGTCGCATTTCCTCTAACTCTTGCATACAAGCACGCTGTTTTTGCTCAATTTCAGCCAAAGTTTCTTGCATCAGAGCATCACACTCTTGCTGTACTTGCCGTCTTAGCTGTTCAGCTTCTCGCTCTGCCTGTCTGATAATATCGCTTTCAGCTAAGATTTGCGCCCGTTTAGCTTGGGCGGCTTCTACAACTTGCTGGCCATACTCTTCTGCTTCTAGCAGAATTTCTTCTTTTTGGTCGAGGATTGTGGCTGCTTCTTGAAACACAGCTGGTAAAGAAACTCTGATGAAATCTAGCTGTTCTAGTAGCTTTTCTTCATCTACTAGGGTGCGTCCAGTTAGGGGAATTCGCAAGCTAGAAAGAATAATTTCTTCTAGTCGATTCAGTTCCTGGAGAATATCTATATTTCCCGCTCCTTCGGTATATTCTTGAGGGGCGTGATTGTTTCCGTTGTGATTGGGTTCAACATTTGAGAGTTGTGGTTGTAGCATTGGTATATTTCTAGGGCAATGTGTGGGGGAACGAGATGATCGACAGAGCCACCAAACCTTGCAATCTCTTTTACCACACTACTACTTAAAAAACTATACTCATTTGAGGTTGCTAGAAAAACAGTCTCTATTTGAGTTGACAGTGTTTTATTAGTATGAGCCATCTGAAGTTCAATTTCAAAGTCTGAAACGGCCCGTAAACCCCTTAATAACACTTGTGCTTGGCGCATTTGGACGTAATTGACCGTTAAACCATCAAAGCTGTCTACATCCACATTAGGTAAATGTTGTGTAGATAGCCGAATTTGTTCTAGCCGTTGCTGCACACTAAACAATGGTGTTTTATTAGGGTTACGCAAAACAGCTACAATTACTCGCTCAAACAGCCGACTACCGCGCTGAATGATATCCAGATGTCCTAATGTTATGGGGTCAAAGCTACCAGGGTAAATAGCAATCACAATCGTAGATACATCAAAGTTATGTAGGTGATTATATCGGAACCTGCCTCCAAACCTTTGAGTATGAGGAAACTACTAATTTTCAATAGCAAAATTGCTACTCAGTGTTTATTATAAACTGCCTATATCAGCATATTAGTAAACTTTTATTTTATTTATAGAAATCCTCTGTGAGTGCAGAAATTATTTGCGTAAGGAGGAAATCAGCAACAAAAAATCTATTGATAGTGAATTTTTCATAAATCAAATATTAGCAATGTATAGCTTAATATTTTGCTAAACTAGCCCTCTCCACTTGTTATTTACTACAAAAGTCAGATGCATATTTCATTTAAATCAGTATCTTTTAGGACTGGAGTATTTTTGATCACAGACAATCTTTACTTTATATAGTTCTAATGAAGTATTTTAATCTCTCTAAATGAACGGTATAAATGGAATATGAAAACACGAAATATTTTAATTTTATTTTTAATATTCAAAAACAGTTTTTATGAATATGTTTACTGTAAAGATGTTTGTCACATTTAATTTGTATTCAAGTAGATTTTTCATATTCACAAGATGATAGGGAGTGACCTGATGACAGATATTAATCGAGACGAACTTCGCAAATTTATTTATCCTCACAGTCGTTATTACGGTTCTTTTAAGGCAGAAACCTTAGTTTTTAATGCTAACTTGCAAGAATTTGCTCAAAGAGTAGGCTATATAAGTGTTTTAGAAACATCTGGAAAACTCTCAACAGAAGAAGCCTACAGACAGATTCAATCACTTTGGAAGGAGTTGAAGCGCAGCAAAAAAGAGTTGGGGGTTGGAGAAGAAAATTCAGATGCTAGTTAAAGTTAGAAGCTAATCAGCATCGAATGTGTATAATTAGGGAGGGCAAGATGCCCACCCCACAAAATTGTGATGCCATTAAAATATGCAAATTATAGATAGGGGAGATAAAAGTGGTGTGGATGTTACTCCCACTTCATTGCCACATCTAAGTTAATTGAAATCTTTTAATATGATGTGTTTCTTGGTATCAAAGCTAATGATACCTTCTTTGCGTAATTTACTCATCAATCTTGTAATTGTGACTCGGTTAGCACAGCAAGCACTAGCAATATCTTCATGAGTCAAACGAACTTTCAGACGAGTTCCTTCTGCGACAGGTTCGCCAATTTCTTGTTTGAGAAATTCCAAAAGATAATGCAAGCGTTCTTGCACTTGCCGCCTTCCAGAAATAGCTAAAAAAGATTCTGTCTGCTGTAGGCGTTGATTAATTTTTGGTACAATCGTGGAACTGAGAGTAGAAGAAACTGGTATCTCTGTGGCGTATATTGACACTAACTCAACATTAGATAGAGCGATCGCCTGGTAAATATTTAAAGATGTCATACTCGCGCCAAAAACCATTCCAGGCCCAGCTAATCCTATGAGTATCTCTTCACCAGTTTCGCAAAAAGTACTAAGTTTCACCCAACCCTGATTCACATAAAAAATTTCTAGCGGGTTGAGTGTTATATTTTCTCCTTTAGAATATTTAGACAATTGCCGATTCTGAAGAATATCATTGATGCTATTGTCTTCTGATGATTGCCATTGTTGGCGCTCAGTTATATTGCGTATTAACCAGTGGAAAGATACGACTTTAGCATCTTGATTGCGGACAACCGCTACAGTTAAAGCCGCATTGAGAGTTTTACCATGACGTTGCTGCAAACGTACTAGTAACTCTTTGGTTCTATCTGCTTGAACTAATCGGTTGAGTTCGGTACGAATCTGCTGACGTTCTTCGAGAGGAACAAAGTTTACCAGTGGCTTACCTACTAAAAAATTTTTGGAAACATTAAATAAATTAGCGGCCATTGGGTTGGCTTCGTAGATTCTGCCTTCTGTATTCGTGACTATATAGGCATCTGGTGCAAACTCGAATAAATCTTGGTAGCGTTGGCGTTCTGCTTCTAAAAAATTTTGTGTTTGTATCAGTTCCTCGTTTTGTTGATACAGTTCCTCTACTGCTAACTGTACCGTTCTGGAGGTGCTATGCAGTTCCTCAAAGGCTTGGGGTAGCATATCTTGTGGTACCCAAGGTAAGACAGTAGCCGTTTGATATAAATCTGCTAACCGTTTATGCAATGCTTCTGTGCGTTGGAAAAATAATTCTATGTTCACCTGAAATTCTCCCTATCGGCTTGCAGAGGTTAACCAAAAAATCCTATCTGTCAAGATATTGGCCTTCTGAAACTACCAATGATAAAAACGGTTAATTTAATGTTTCGTATGACTTTCTTAAGAGGTGCTAATCTTGATATCTACCTCTTGAGTTAAGTCAGTTTATTGAATCATTTCTTAAAATACCTAAGCTGATACGCACATAAATCAAATATTCTGGCGTTAGGACTGTCAAGGGTCCAGAGTCCAAAGTCCAAGCTAGCCTTTGACTCTGGACTCTGGACTTTTGACAACCTGAGTGCGAAATATACAATTTAAATGCGTAACAGCTTATCATAAAGCTGAATATTGAATGCTTAACAATAACCTAACTACTAAAAGAGATAAAAAACTTCTATCCTAGGAATGGGATAGCCACAGTTGTGATAAAAATAAAAAGTCTGGTTAAGATTTATAAAGCAAAAATTTATAGTTCTGCAATTTATAAATAAAAAATAAATTATCACTAAATTTCCATTTGTAGCTAGAAACTAATGCAATATGCAATTTCCTAGGAAAAATTAGGTACATTTATATGCAAAATAATAATTTTTAATATTAATAAATATACTAAATTATTACCATGTAGCGTACGTTACAGCTCACGCCTAACGCACAAAAAGCTGTTAGCGTTAGCGTCAAGCACTACATGAATTTTAAAAATCGAATAGGAGTCCTATAGTTTTTGCTACGCTTAAAATTGTTGAACCGCATCCATATCAATTATCCAGCAAATTCATAACGATTTTTACCTAGGTGTTTTGCGCGGTACATAGCGCTGTCTGCTTGTTTGATTAAGGTTTCACTATCGTTACTATTAATAGGGTAAATACTTATACCAATACTAGCAGAGACGTTGGTAGTATATCCATCTAAAACTATTGGCTCCTTAATTGTACTGAGAATTTTTTCAGCTACTTTAGATGCGACTTGCACTTGCGGAATTGCCCGTAAAATCACTGTAAATTCATCACCACCCAAGCGAGAAACTGTATCGCTACCCCGCAAACAATTACTGAGCCTTTGAGAGACAGTCACCAATAAGCGATCGCCAATTTCATGTCCTAGAGTATCATTCACCCTTTTAAACCCATCCAAGTCAATAAACAATAGCCCTAGCAATAAATTATTATTTTGTGCCCAAGCTAAAGATTCTTGCAGTTTTTCATTGAAGAATTTGCGATTAGACAAACCAGTCAGCGGATCGTGATACGCCAAATAACGCAGATGGTCTTCTTTGCGTTTTAATTCATTATTAGATTTATATAGTTGCGCTGCTTTGCGTTTAAGTTTCTCTTCCATCAGCTTGCGTTCTGTAATATCGTGGATCACCCCCACTAAAAAGCAATTACCAGCCGCATCTTTATGGAGCGATCGCTTCGTCGCAATCAGATGAGTTGAGCCATAAGCATCAGTAAATTGTTCTTCGCTTTCATGAGACTGCTGTGTCTGAAAAACCATCTCATCTCTGCGGCGAAATACATCAGCTTGATGCTTGGGAAAAAAGTCATAGTCTGACTTTTCTAGTAATAATTGATAGGGATAACCAATCAGTTCGCAATAAGCCTCATTTAACACAATCCACTGATGCTGTTGATTTTTGACAAAAATCGGGTCAGGAATTGTATTAATTACTTGATATAAAAATTCTTTAGAGCGTTTAAACTCTTCTTGCATATAGGCAAAATAACAGGTAACCCCAATAGCGGCGCTAGCAAATGTCAGCAATGAGGGAATAAAAGGTATCCACCAACCAAATAAAAAAGCTACATAGACAGATAGAGTTAACAACAAGCAAAAAAGTAAAATACTGATAGATATTTTAATGGGGTGTCGAATTCGCCATGCTGTAACTGCACCTAAATAAGACCAGCCAAAAATCCACAAGTATTCCCATACTTTTGACCAAACTTGCAATAGTGGTCGTCCTTCTACAGCAGCAGCGATTAACTCATTGATCAAATAGGCTTGCAATTCAATTCCCGCGATCGGCTTGCGTGAGTGGGGGACAAACACAAAATCTTGCAGGCTGGGTGCAGTGGAACCAATTAACACAACGCGATCGCTAATCCAGCTTTTTTCGACTCTCCCAACTAGCACATCCCGCATCGATACTTGGCGATAACTACAAGATTTCGATGCATCTGCACAAAGTGGTTTGGGAAAGTTAGACAAAATTTGGTAGCCTCTAGCATCAGCGCGCACGTAAGCTCCATCATTAGCCTGAAATCTAGTAAAAACAGCCTTACCTAACTGTAAATACTCAGAGTTACTACTGGCGTTTTTAGGATTTATGCCTTCTGATTTTAAATATAGTAAAGCCAACTTCAAAGCAAAACTTTCGTGGGCCTGATTATCAATGTGCCAATACAACAAGCTGCGACGGATTTTGCCATCAGGGTCATATAAAACATTATTAAAACCCACTTGGTCAAGTTGATTGAGTACTGGTGGTGGTAAAACACTGGCATTTTTATTATTAGCTAGTTGTTCAATGCCGATCACATTTGGCATTGACTTATATGTTTTTACCAATTTTTTATATCCCGGCTCCACAGGTAAATCCCGGTAGATATCCAAGCCAATAGCACGGGGCTTAAAAGCATTTAATTTTTGCAGCAATTCGGCAATTACGCCATCTGGAATCGGCCAAGAACCAACTTGGCGTAAGGAAGCCTCATCAATCGCTACAATAGTGATACGCTCTTCTGGTAGGTCTTGTGGGCGGAGACGAAATAATTGATCCAGAGCACCTAACTCTAAGGATTGCAGTAATCCCAAAGAGCGTATAAGCAAGATGCAAACTGCAACGCTGGAAGCGGTAATTAATTCCCTCTTTCCTTGACTAAGCGGTTTTTTTAGTCCTGATATAAACCGCATAAAATGCTTGCCTACCTGCTTACTCATTCCCATTACCTAGTGGGGAGAAATATTCTTGATTTGCAATCTCTATCAACTACATGGCGAAATTAGCTCATAAAATGTTGATTGAATAGAAATGCGATCGCAGCCGTTGAATTCCTCAAGACGAGCTTGGGTAGTTGAGATCTATTTCTATACATAACCACTCATCATGCAATGAAATGGTAACTTGAACTGTCGCGCCTTATATCACAAATTCAGCCTAAATATTGTTGCTTAATTACAGAAGTATGTTTATAAAAGATTTTAGCAGTCAAAGCTGAATCTTATATAGTTGCATAATTGCGGTTTAAATTTTTTTTAACTGGTGTAAATTAAAAATATTTTGCGTAATTTTACTGTCTATCTAGTTATTAAATAACATTGATTTTTTGGTTGATGATAACTACCTGTAGAGTTATGGTAGAAAAAAATTGTATCTATTTACTCAATATTCGCCAACCACCACTGGATAGATTAGTATAAATTGCTTCTATATCTAATAGTATATTTATTGTCTTAATTTGCGAAAAATAAGAATATATATGTGATGTAATATTTGGAATGAATATTATTTATACTAAGGCTAAAAATTTGGCACCACATAAATCATTTTTAGCAGCGTCAAAGTTTGTATATCCCTACTTTCTTGCAAAGGTATTAAAAGTCACAAATTAAAAACTCCAGCTACAAGAGGTTAGAGTTTTTGGGTATGGCGTATAAGGCATTGGTAAATTCCTCCCCCATCCCCTCATGCATAGAGTTTCCAGTCACTTTCAATAAAAAAGTCAACTGGAATGTGCTTTATGCAACCAGTTGACTTACAATAAATTGCTAATTTTTTACTCAAAAAGCTAATTCTAGCTACCTATCTGAAATATTGGAAGTTACGAGTGCCTGTATAATTAGAAACTTTGGCTAGTTCCTCTAAGTTTTGCACTCCGCTATAGCTTTTCCCGTTAATAATCCATGTGGGGAAACCTTCTATTTTGGCAGCTTTACATGAATCTGGTTGAGCTTTTAGCCCACCAGGAGCGCATTCTACTTTCACGCCGCTGTTATCGATAATCTTGTAAGCCTCTTGACCAAAGAGTAACTTCTGTTCGTGGCAGTGCGGACACCAATAAGCCACATATTCCTTAGCGCCTATTTTCGCCAGATGATTGGCTAGACCAATTTCTGCTTCACCAGAGGTAGTAGTAATTTTCCAACCGAACTCTGGGTTAGGATCTACTGTCGGTGAGAATGGCAGAATTTTCTGGGGTTGTCCAGGGGTAGAAGTAGCTGTATTGGCTGATGGATTGACACCTGAGTATACTCCCAATGTACCAATCAGTGTCACCATACCGACAATTAGGGCAGTAAAGAGGATTTGTCCGACATCTTCCCAAGCTCGACCCAGAATAGTGAGTACTAACATACTCATCGAGAAAATAGCCGAGCCTATGCAATAAGGACATACGGCTTTGATTTGAGATGCTAGTACATACATCAAGTAGCCGCTGAAAACGGACATTGCGATCGCGCCTACTAACAGCAGCCACCAAGTCCAATTTTCTATTTGCTTGCGGTTATTATCTCCCTGTTTCAGGGCTAAAGGAGCCAAAGCCAATATCAACATACTGATATAAGCTAATAACCCAAATAAGGCTAATGGCTGACCAAAAACCGTTGCCCACGGGCTGGAAAGCACATCACCACAGCCTTTAAAACCAGCTTGTTGGGCCGGACAAGCTGCACTACCTCCGGTTAATTTCTCGTAAGTCAAATAACCTGTAACTAGGATACCAAGTCCAGCGATCGCGGCAATCAAAGGACGCGACCATTTATGAATCCAAGGAGTAGAACGACGACGAATCATAAACTTGATTGGGGGTTGGGGTTGGGGATTGGGTACTGGGGATTGGGGGTTGGGGTTGGGGATTGGGTACTGGGAATTGGGGGTTGGGGTTGGGGATTGGTTGCTTCCCCTTCTCCTTTTTACCTTCTCCTGCTTTCCCTAGTCCCTAGTCCCTAATCCCTAGTCCCCAGTCCCCAGTCCCCAGTCCCTAGTCCCTAGGAACGGATAGTTACTGAGGAAACTGATTTAGTTTCACCCTTAGAGTTCCAACTCCGGTGTGCGGCTTCTACAAATTGACTGACACGTATCGGGTCAATTGGTTGGTCGATTCTACCGTGACGTTTTAGGGAACTGGAAACGATGACACCATCTGCGGCCTGCATTAGTGTAGCAATGTTTTCCCAATTCGCCCCACTGCCAATAAAGACTGGCGTGCCATTGGCCGCACCACAAGCTAGTTCCAAATCTTCTATGTTAGGCGGGCTACCTGTAGCCCAACCTGACAAAATCACTGCATCTGCCAAACCCCTTTCAATTGTGTCTTTGACAGCAACCGTGAGATTTGGAGAACTTAAAGGGCGAGCGTGTTTCACCAATACATCGGCCAGAATTTTAACATCACTGCCTAACTCTCGCCGATAGCGGAGTAGTTGATGGGCTTCTCCCTCAATTAATCCTTGGTCGGTTGCCATTACCCCAGTAAGAACATTGACGCGAATAAATTGCGCCCGCACACAACTGGCGATCGCAATTGCACTTTTCGCATCGTTCCGCAACACATTTAAACCAATCGGCAATGTCACTAAATTCTGTATTTGCTGCACCACTACAGTCATGGCACTCACGACCGCCGGATCGACCTGATTTTTGGTAAAGGGCGCATCAAAAAAGTTTTCGACAATAATCCCGTCAACCCCACCACTTGCTAGGGCTGTGGCTTCTTGTTCGGCCCGGTCAATCACGGTTTTGAGGTTTCCTCCCCAGCGGGGCGAGGTTGGCAGTGGTAATAGGTGAACCACGCCAATAATTGGTGTTCGAGTTTTAAATAGCTGATCTAAGTCCACGTCTTTAACCGCTTCGCGGAGTCCACAGTACATCAGTCTAGAGTCTAGAATTGTTTGACCATGACTAATGACTAAATGACTAATGAATAATTGATTTTATTATGGACGGTTTCCCGCCTCCTCCCTAGGATGGAAATTAGCGTAAAACCTTCCATAAGATATGTTAAGATAAAACCTGACTGTAAGAGGAGTTTGCAACTCACAAGACGCGAGGCAGCTTCCCACGGTTTAGGTCTATCACCTGCGGACTTCGTAGGCAAAGCCTGATCTGAAGGGTAGCATTACAGCTTGATTAGGCGTAGTCGCGAGTGTGCGCGATTTCCCTGAGGGTAGCGACTTCTCACAACCAGCCCTTTGGGCGGCTTCCCGATGGGTAAATTAACAACGCACGCGCCACGGTAATGTAAAATACCAATAGGCGAATTGTTAAAAAACATAACAGGTGTCAAAGGAATTCTAAGACACTGAGTCTTACCCTGGGAAAACAGATTAATAAAAGCATCATAACATGACCTAAACATTGATACGGGTCATAGGTTTGCGGACGGGGACAGGCAATGCTAACCTTCCACTTTAGTACTGTCACTTCGGGGTGCAGAAAAAACAAGAGCGTCGCAAACGCTCGACTGTGTTTGAAGACAAGAAAAAAAGTGAAAATTTTTTCAAAATATGGGTGACAAGCCAACAATTGCAATTTCTCACCTAGGCTGCGAGAAAAATAGAGTTGATACAGAACATATGCTAGGGCTGCTGGTCAAAGCAGGCTATGGCGTAGATAGTAATGAAGAATTAGCCGATTACGTTATTGTCAATACCTGTAGTTTTATTGAAGCAGCCCGAGCAGAATCTGTTAAAACTTTGGTAGAGTTGGCAGAGGCGAACAAAAAAATCGTGATCACAGGCTGTATGGCCCAGCACTTCCAAGAACAATTATTGGAAGAGTTACCAGAAGCCGTGGCCGTAGTAGGTACAGGCGATTATCACAAAATTGTAAATGTAATTGAGCGGGTAGAACAAGGAGAACGGGTAAAGCAGGTTAGTATTGAACCAACCTATATTGCCGATGAAACTACACCGCGCTACCGCACTACAACCGAAGGCGTAGCTTATCTGCGAGTGGCCGAAGGATGTGATTATCGTTGTGCGTTTTGTATTATTCCTTTTTTGAGAGGAAACCAGCGATCGCGGACGATTGAATCCATTGTTGCTGAAGCCCAGCAGTTAGCTAGTCAAGGGGTACAAGAAATTATTCTGATTTCCCAAATCACTACTAATTATGGTTTGGATATTTACGGCAAGCCCAAGTTAGCCGAATTATTGCGCGCCTTGGGAGAAGTAGATGTACCGTGGATCAGAATGCATTATGCTTATCCCACGGGGTTGACACCAGATGTCATAGCAGCGATCCAAGAAACACCAAATGTTTTACCTTACTTAGATTTGCCTTTACAACATTCTCATCCTGACATTCTCCGCGCCATGAACCGTCCCTGGCAAGGGCGAGTCAACGATGGGATTATTGAACGCATTAAAAAAGAGCTACCATCAGCGGTACTAAGGACAACATTTATTGTTGGTTTCCCTGGAGAGACAGAAGAGCATTTTGAGCATTTACTTCAGTTTGTCCAGCGACATGAATTTGACCATGTAGGCGTGTTTACTTTTTCTCCCGAAGAAGAAACCCCAGCCTACAAGCTGCCAAATCAGTTACCTCAAGAAGTGATGGACGATCGCCGAAACCGCCTCATGGAACTCCAACAGCCGATTGCTTGGCAGAAGAATCAACAGGAAGTAGGCAAAATTGTTGATGTCCTGATTGAGCAAGAAAATCCGGAAACTGGAGAATTAATTGGTCGTTCTGGGCGATTTGCCCCAGAGATTGATGGACAAATCTATGTCGTTGGCCAAGCGAAGTTAGGAACAATCGTGCCAGTAGAGATCCAAAGTGCGGATACATACGACCTCTACGGTCAAATTGTCAAGAGCTAATTTGTCATTTGTCCTTTGTCATTTGTCAATAACTCAAGACCAATGACTAAAGACCAATGACTAAATCCCAAAAAATCAAAAATAAAATCTAGGAGAGTTAATGAATCTTTCGTTTCAAGAACTAGGCATTTCACAAGAACGTGTTGAACAACTAGAAAAAATTGGTTTCACCACACCAACCAATATTCAAACTCAAGCAATTCCCCAACTGCTAGCTGGACGCGATGTGGTTGGACAATCTCAAACCGGAACTGGTAAAACCGCAGCTTTTTCATTGCCAATTCTAGAACGGCTAGATGTGAATCAAAGAGCCGTGCAAGCACTGGTGTTAACACCAACTCGTGAATTAGCCATGCAAGTTCACGATGCGATCGCCCAATTTATTGGTGATGAAGGATTGCGGGTATTAGCAATCTACGGTGGTCAATCAATTGATCGCCAAATTTTACAACTGCGACGTGGTGTCCACATGGTTGTGGGTACTCCCGGACGAGTAATTGACTTGCTAGATCGTGGTTGTTTGAAGCTCGATCAAGTGAAGTGGTTTGTGTTGGATGAAGCCGATGAAATGTTGAGCATGGGCTTTATCGATGACGTAATTAAAATCTTGTCCCAAGCGCCAGAAGAACGGCAAACAGCCCTATTCTCAGCGACTATGCCGCCATCAATTCGGCAATTGGTCAACAAATTTTTGCGATCGCCTGCGACAGTTACCGTCGAACAGCCAAAAGCTGCTCCCACCAAAATTAATCAGGTAGCTTACCTAATTCCTCGCCACTGGACAAAAGCCAAAGCTTTACAGCCAATTCTGGAAATGGAAGATCCAGAATCAGCATTGATCTTTGTCCGTACCAGACGCACCGCAGCCGAACTTACCAGTCAGCTGCAAGCAGCAGGTCACAGTGTCGATGAATACCACGGTGATTTATCTCAACAAGCGAGAGAACGCTTACTCAGCCGCTTCCGCAATCGCCAAGTCCGCTGGGTAGTAGCAACCGATATTGCAGCTCGGGGGTTAGATGTAGATCAACTATCTCATGTGATCAACTACGACTTACCCGATAGCGTAGAAACCTACGTCCACCGTATTGGTCGTACTGGTCGTGCTGGTAAAGAAGGAACAGCCATTTCACTAGTACAACCATTTGAGCGCCGCAAGCAGCAAGTCTTTGAACGCCATAACCGTCAAAGTTGGCAATTGCTTTCAATCCCCACCAGGGCACAAATTGAAGCGCGGCACATCAATAAACTACAAGAGCAAGTTAGAGAAGCTTTAGCTGGCGAACGCCTAGCTTCATTCTTGCCCATAGTCAGCGAACTGATCGAAAAATACGATGCTCAAGCGATCGCAGCTGCAGCATTGCAAATTGCTTACGATCAAACTCGTCCAGCTTGGTTAAGTTCAGACATTGAAATTCCCCAAGAAGACAACCTCCCAACTCCTAAACCCAAGTTGGTAAAACAGCGTCGTGATGGTTCTGGCGAGCGTTCCCGTTCCAATTGGAGCAAATCAGATAACATTGGCGAAGACGAAAGACGTTCTACTCCCAAGCCAAAATTGCGCGCAGGCCGTCGTGATGCTTCCCCAGTTAATCACAAGCTAGGTTCATCTGCAGCTAGAGAATCTGCTTCATAAGTCAACAGTCAAGAGTCAATAGTGATAATTATTGTTTGGCGGTGTGTACTTCACAGTTTTGACTTTTGACTTTGAACTTGTTGATGATTTGTTCAGAACATCATCAAAGATGGATTAGCTATAACCTGATAGTAAGTCTTTCAGGTTTAGAGCATTGGTATTACTGAAGATTTTGGGTAAATCGTAGGCTGGGCAACCTTCATGATGAAGTTGCAAATCAGATATTTGTAAATGCCCACCCTACAAAAATTTCCCGTGTTTTATTTATGAATCGGCATTGTAATACCAGTTAAAAAACCAAATGAGACGAATATATAAAGTAGGGACGCAAAGCTTTGCGCCCCTACAACTGCTGAATTAAAAAAATTATGTGCAGCCGAATTTTAGAGAATTATTATTACTCTTTAAAAAGTCAGGTGATTTTATTACTTGCTCGTATTTTCCTTTGCCTATGCTGTTCACCCTGAGTGCGCGGTCGCACCTAGGTTTGCACACCTCCAGCTTGAAAAATCTGTTCGGCGGTTAAATTCAATTCCGGGAAAGTGGGCGAGATGATGCGTTCCCCGCAGGGGTTGCCGCAGGCATCGCTGCCTCTAAATTGAGTAACTTGGTATTCACCATCGATTAATTGATAAATGGATATAGTAGGCAGTTTAGGATTGCCAATAAACTTTCTAGCGCCACAAGCTGCGTAATCTATAATCCAATATTCAGGAATACCTATAGCTTCATAATCAGCTAATTTTTTGTAGTAATCATCCCGCCAATTAGTACTAACAACTTCAACAACCAATGGAATAGATGCAGCTTGAGATACAGTCGATTCCTTTTTCCATAAAGGCTCATTCACTAAATTTGGTCGATTGATTATTAATATGTCTGGTGAATAAGCCGATTCACCTTCAAGTGACTTGACTAATACAGTTTTTGGGATGTAATAAGGTGAATTTAGGCGCTTGATATCAAAAGATATTTCTAGTGCCAAAAAACCAATAATATCTTCATGGTCTCCGACTGGTTGCGCCATTTCAACAATCACGCCATCATGTAATTCGTATCTTCCACCCTCGGGCCGCCAAGCTGCAAAATCTTCAAAGGTTACTAGTTTGGGTATGGCTTGAGTCATAAATTGTTACCTTCTATATCGCTTCACGGAAAATTTCTAATCAGTTGCAGCAATATCCCCTCAAGGCTTTGTAGAGCAGCATTGGTAGTTTTTGATGCTCCTCAAAATTGCGTTGATGAGCTTCTTGAGTGTCCTGTAATTCCATCAGCACATCGTTTAAAATTGTGTCCCTAGCAAATACACCATTAGCTGTTGAAATCAGGTCATCTAGTAACTGTCTAGTATTGTCTTGTCTTCTAGCTAATTGGTCTATTTCCTGTTGTGTGTTAGCGATCGCTTGGGTGTTGAAAGCTTGCTGAGTAGCCAAAGTAGCCAAAATCGCTTCTATACGGTCTAGTCGGCTCGGTTGCTCCCATTAGAATTTCCTGGTATGTCCGTCATTTGTCCGCCTCAATCATTTTGGCTAATGATTTATGGTCAAAGCAGTCTAAGTAGCTTACCAGTTCTCGAAACTGCTGATATTTTTCTTCTGCATAGCTATCTGGTGTAAAACCAAGAACTTCGCAGAAGTTTATATAGTCGGCATTCCAAGCAAAGGTGTTAATAGCAGTTGCAAAGCTTTTGACCGCCTCCAGCGTTTCGGGCTTGGGTGATTCAGTTATGCAGCCCCCTTACCTTGATCAGGTGAAGGGGATTTTTGCAGTAACTTCCTTGACTCCAGGGCTTCCTCAATTAAAATTGCTGCCATTTGGCTCTGAGAGCGCCTTTCTGTCCCTGCCAAGTTTTTGACAGTTTCATAAACCTCATCGGGCAGCACTACATTAATCCTTCCGCTCATAGTGTTATCTGTGTTCATCTCTCTACCTCATGATACGCTTTGTGATTTCAAAATTGTTTAACACATCTTGCGTTAGACGCATAACTAGAGTTATCATGACACATATTGACACAGATATCACATCGAATCGAACCGCAACAACTTCTTCACTAACCTACTTAGTAACTGTTAATGAAAAACTCCACCCACAAGGGGATGGAGTTTTTGGGCATGGGGAATAGGGGATGGGGCATGGGAAAGAACATACCAATGCCCAATGCCCAATGCCCCAAGCGGCGGGGCGGCTATCCCTCTCCACCCACAAGGGGATGGAGTTTCCCGCCGCTTTCAATAAAAATAATCAAATGGCACGTCAAAGCGATGCCAAAACGTTGAGAATTTTACTCAAGCCAAACAGAATTTAAACGCCAGAATGCAGATCTGGCGTATATTAGGCGCGTCTTTAGCCGCCAAGGTAAGCAAGGAAATTAAAGCTGGCTTTGCAGAACAATTCAACTCTGAAATGCAAGATTTAGGTGTACAAGCTCAAGAGGTTTCCAACCTGGAATAAAACCATGAGACTCACTATTAAAAAACACCATGAGCAGTACTTGCAATTGATCGCTTCCCAGAATCAACGACTCATCAGAAGCGCTCAATATGTTGCTTTGGGAACTCCGCAGCAAGTAATCCGCGAGTATGAAGAACTGGCAGAAGAGATTGACCCTGTAAAAATTTTGAGTTGAGAATGGAAATTGCAACTCAAACTTAGCTATTTGTCAAAAAGATTCTACAACCAAGGGCGACTAACTCTTTCTAATTCGTTCACTTCATCATCACTCAGTCTCCAGCCTAAAGCGCCTGCATTTTGTTTGACTTGTTGCGCTGTTTTTACTCCAGCGATAGGAATCACATTACCTTGAGCAATTAACCAATTCAGCGCAACTTGAGCAGGAGTACGCTCATATTTTTCTCCAAATTCTTGTAGTAAAGAAATCACAGGTGAAATTTTTTGTAGCCCTTCTTTACTAAATCGTGAGTCTAATTTTCTCGCACCTGTAGGGGTTTCACCACTATTGGCTGTGTATTTACCTGTGAGCAATCCCTGGGCTAAAGGACTATAAGCCAAAATTGTCACACCTAATTCACGCGCTGTGGAAAGAATACCTTGGCTTTCAATTTGACGAGATAGCAAAGAGTAGCGGACTTGGTTAACTGCTAAAGGTACTCCTCTAGCCGCTAAAATTTGCTGTGCTTCTCGCATTTGCGTTGCGGAATAATTACTTACACCAATTGCGCCAATTCTACCCCGCTGCACTTCATCAGCGAGGGCGTTCATCAGTGTTTCTTGGCTTAAAAAGAAGGTAAATGGCCAATGCACTTGATAAAGTTCAATTCGCTCTAATTGTAGGCGCTTCAGACTCTCCGTTAAGGCATCAGAGACAGATTGTCCTGTAAAGCGCCAAGGTAGAGGCCCAAATTTTGTAGCAATTTGCACAGGTTGCTGAGTTTCTTGCAAAAATTGCCCCAGCAGAGTTTCGCTGATTCCCAATCCGTAGACTTCTGCTGTGTCAAAGAAAGTCACGCCAGCTTCTAGGGCAGCTGTAAATGCTTCTTTTAATTGTTCTGGCCCGTAGCCATCCCCATAATTCCAAAAAAGTTTATCACCCCATGCCCAAGTTCCAAGGCAAAGAGGTGTAACAACCGGGCCATTTTTCCCCAATGTGATGGTTTCCGTGTTTGTAAACATTTAGTTTTGTTACATTTATTTACATTTTTAGTCTAGCGTCACTTACTCAGAGCGTAATCAATCGACGGATGGGGATAGGGGAGATGAGGAAGATGAGGGAGAGATAACAAACACCCAATGACCAATAACAAATGACCAATGACCAAACACAAAATGCCATGTAGTCCATTATAAAGACGGCAAACCCCACTCTGGTGTTACGGTTCACCCCAATTCCTGAAAGTATTAATTCTCATACATTAGTACACAGTGAAAGCAAATCAATTCATGAGCCAACTAAATAGATCCTTAAATTTAACCGTCCCAATAAAGGTTCGGGAAACCCCCCTTAATGGACTGGCTATATAAGCTCAGTATATATATCAGCATATTATGGGGTCTTAACTCCGAAAACCAAACCAAAGGTATTCATGCTGAACTGGCTGCTTCTCTCAGCACAGTTGGTTCAAAAATTTAGTCCTTAATAATCCCATTCATTTGTAGTTATACGGAGCCAGCGCTTAAAATGGCAAAAGTAGTTGGAATTGACTTAGGTACAACGAACTCCTGCGTCGCAGTCATGGAAGGTGGTAAACCCACGGTTATTGCTAATGCAGAGGGTTTTCGGACAACACCATCGGTTGTAGCATTTGCAAAAAATGGCGATAATTTGGTAGGGCAAATTGCCAAACGCCAAGCGGTGATGAACCCAGAAAATACTTTTTATTCAGTGAAGCGCTTTATTGGTCGCCGCTTTGATGAAGTTACAAACGAAGCTACAGAAGTCTCCTATAAGGTATTAAGCAGTAGCGGTAACGTTAAACTAGATTCTCCTGGTGCTGGTAAGCAATTTGCTCCTGAAGAAATTTCTGCGAAAGTTCTACGTAAATTAGTTGAAGACGCTAGCAAATATCTTGGTGAAACAGTTACTCAAGCTGTAATTACCGTACCTGCTTACTTTAACGACTCCCAACGTCAAGCGACCAAAGACGCTGGTAAAATTGCTGGTATTGAAGTATTGCGGATTATCAACGAGCCGACTGCTGCATCTCTAGCATACGGATTTGATAAGAAGAGTAACGAAACTATCCTGGTATTTGACCTTGGTGGTGGTACATTCGACGTATCTGTACTAGAAGTTGGTGATGGCGTATTTGAAGTACTAGCTACTTCTGGTGACACCCACTTAGGTGGTGACGACTTCGATAAGAAAATTGTTGATTTCTTAGCTGAACAGTTTAAAAAAGACGAAGGCATTGATCTCCGCAAAGATAGACAAGCCTTACAACGTTTGACCGAAGCCGCAGAAAAAGCCAAGATTGAGCTTTCTAGCGTTACTCAAGCAGAAATTAACCTACCCTTTATCACTGCTACCCAGGATGGGCCAAAGCACCTGGATACAACCCTCACCCGCGCTAAATTTGAAGAACTTTGTTCTGACTTAATCGACCGTTCCCGCATCCCTGTAGAAAATGCGCTTAGAGATGCCAAATTAACTAAAGACAATATCGATGAAGTTGTCTTGGTTGGTGGTTCTACCCGGATTCCTGCAGTCCAAGAGTTGGTGAAGCGGTTGTTAGGTAAAGATCCTAACCAAACTGTGAACCCTGATGAAGTGGTAGCTGTTGGTGCAGCAATTCAAGCAGGGGTACTAGCTGGTGATGTTACTGGTATCTTGTTGTTAGACGTAACACCACTATCTTTAGGTGTTGAAACCTTGGGTGGTGTGATGACCAAGATTATTCCTCGCAACACTACAATTCCCACCAAGAAATCGGAAGTATTCTCCACAGCAGTGGATGGTCAAAGCAATGTAGAAATTCACGTTCTCCAAGGTGAACGGGAATTTGCTAACGACAACAAGAGTTTGGGAACCTTCCGCCTTGATGGTATTCCCTCAGCACCACGTGGTGTACCTCAAATTGAAGTAATCTTTGACATCGACGCTAACGGTATCCTCAACGTAACTGCTAAGGATAAAGGTACTGGCAAGGAACAATCTATCAGCATTACAGGTGCTTCCACTTTGGATAAATCTGATGTTGACCGGATGGTGAGAGAAGCTGAACAAAACGCTTCTTCTGACAAGGAACGTCGTGAGAAGATTGAACGTAAGAACCAAGCTGATTCCTTGGCTTACCAAGCAGAGAAGCAACTGCAAGAATTAGGTGATAAAGTTCCTGAAGCTGACAAAACCAAAGTTGAAGGTTTAGTCAAAGAACTGCGCGAAGCAGTAGCTAAGGAAGACGATGAGCAAATTAAGAAGCTGACACCAGAATTGCAACAAGCACTATTTGCAGTTGGTAGCAACATCTATCAACAAGCTGGTGGTGGTGCAGCACCTGGTGGCCCTGGCCCTTCTGATGGTGGCCCCACTCCTCCTCCTTCCGGCGGTGGTGATGATGTAATTGATGCTGACTTCACTGAAAGCAAGTAATTAATCTGGTGGTTAAGGATGCCTAGGCATAGCCTGTTGTAGACATTGCATCCTTAACTCTTCTTACCCACTCAAGCATTAGCCTGGGTGGGGATTTTTTTTATGTAATAAATTGCTACCTATTAATAAAGGGGTAAATTATACCAATTCAAATAATGTTTGCGACAGATGAATTCTTTGTAAGGGCACGGCATCCTCAATCTTTTAGCATATCAAATATCTTACTGGTGCCGTGCCCCTACTCATCTGTCGCGTTCTTTTTTCAAAATGGTATTACCTTCACCCTAATTAATTTTGAATTTTGAATTTTGAATTACTATGTCCTATCCACAAGCACCTTGGATACTGCAAGGCGACGCTGTGCAAACTCTGCATTTAGTGAATGTTGAGCAAGTGCGTTCTTTAGTTCCTTTAGAGTTAGATATTATCTCTGTCTGGCCAGGGAAAACTGTTGCTAGTGTCTATTTATCCTATTACGGTTCTAACTCAGTGCTGGAGTACAGCGAGTTAATTATTGTCCCTGCCGTGGTTAGTTATCAGGGTAAAATAGGCAGTTGGATTTCCCATATTTATGTAGACCATGTTGATTCCGTGGCTGGTGGTCGGGAAATTTGGGGATTACCAAAAGAATTAGCTGATTTTGAATGGCAAGAAAAAAATATAACTGTTCGCCAAGGAAACCGCAAGTTGTGTACTATTGATTACACTCAACAAAGTTTGGCGTGGCGACAATGGTTAGGTGCTTCTAGTTTCAGTGCTATGGGTGCTGATTTATTAGTATTTTCAGCCGAAATGGAATCTCGCTTGGGTTTGATTAGTTCAAAGCTAGAGGTTCCCCCAGAAAGTCCTTTTGCGGGAATAGGTTTAGGTCAGCCATTTTTAACTACAAGTTATCAAGAAATGAGCTTAAAAGTAAGTGCGCCAGAAGTTGTGGGACAGCGCAAAGTTGAAGTAATTGTATAGATAAAATTGCTGAAAAGCGATCGCACTTCCAGGTAGTTTTAGCTATATCAGTTTGATGAGTCTGTTGTTTCACATCAACGCCATACCTCTGCAACAGAACTGTCAAAAACAATTTTTATAATTAGTAGTAAATCTAACTATCGCTGCGATCGCTGTTTAGAGTTGCAATTAAAGCTAAATGTGAATATTTAGTTCTAGCAACGGCATAAAAACACGGAAATAATTTCTACTATCAAGAACTATTTCACACCAGAGTAATATCCGTGCAACAAAAGCGTCAAAAACGATATCTATAATTAGTAGTACATCTAAATATCCTTCCAGACGGCAATGCAAAACCAACCACGCGACGGAGACAATTTCTCAAATAGTAATTCATCGAATACATCTGGTACTAAACACCGTAATCATGCACCCTGGACTAAGGCAGCTGCCTCTCTTTCGCTGGTGCTGCTGGGATCTGGGATGACATTGGCAGGTGGCTATTTAGCTGGACACCCTCAAAAGCTATCTCAGAGTGCATCGAATTTGGCAGTTAGTCCAGTAAATGCTGCACCTCCAATTACAGCAGGTACAGACCCCAACTTTGTCACAGAGGTAGTGCAAAGAGTAGGCCCGGCTGTGGTGCGAATTAACTCTTCACGCACAGTCAAAACTCAGTTACCAGAAGAATTTAACGATCCATTTTTCCGCCGTTTCTTTGGTTCTCAACTACCACAAGGAAACCAAGTACAAAGGGGTACTGGTTCTGGCTTTATCATTGGTAAAGATGGTCGAATTTTAACTAATGCCCACGTAGTAGACGGTGCTGATACTGTGACAGTCATCCTCAAAGATGGTCGCAGTTTTCAAGGTAAGGTATTAGGCAAAGACGAGTTAACAGATGTTGCTGTGGTGAAAATTCAAGCAGATAATTTACCAACAGTCAGCCTTGGTAACTCTGACCAATTGCAACCAGGACAATGGGCGATCGCGATCGGTAATCCTCTGGGGTTAGATAATACTGTCACAACCGGGATTATCAGCGCTACCGGACGGAGTGGCAATCAAATTGGTGCGTCTGATAAACGAGTTGAATTTATTCAAACCGACGCAGCAATTAACCCTGGTAACTCTGGCGGGCCTTTGCTGAATTCCCGTGGTGAAGTCATTGGTATGAATACCGCCATTATTCAAGGCGCGCAAGGCTTGGGCTTTTCTATCCCCATCAATACAGCACAACGTATTTCTAATCAACTGATAGCTACAGGTAAAGCACAACACCCATATTTGGGAATTCAAATGGTGGGTTTGACACCGGAATTAAAGCAAAACATCAACTCAGATCCTAATAGTGGTTTGAGTGTGGCAGAAGATAAAGGTGTTTTAGTTGTAAAAGTCGTGCCGAATTCACCAGCAGCTAAAGCCGGAATTCGTGCAGGTGACGTTATCCAAAAGCTTAATGGTCAAACAGTAACAGACGCTAGCAGTATCCAAAAAGCTGTAGATAATAGCGAAATTGGTGGCGATGTACGCTTAGAGTTGCGACGCAATGGGCAAAATGTCAGTGTTGCGGTGCGGCCTGGTGCTTTCCCAACTAATTTAGTGCAATAGTACTGAGTTGGCATGATCCGAGAATCAGATATTTAAGGGAAAGCGATCGCAAACGAGCGATCGCTTTTTTTATATGATCGGTGTCTATGCAATAACTTTTACTTAGTCAAGAGTCAAAAGTCTATGCAAACAACTGTTGACCCTTGACCCTTGACTCTTGACAACACCTTAAGACCCCAAAGCGGCTGCTGTCTTCTCCTTATCCAACTTGAGAATTAATATTCCCAAAGGTGGTAAACACAAGTCTAAGGAATAAGGACGATTGTGCAATGACCAATCATCTGTCCATTTACCGCCTAAGTTACCCATGTTACTACCGCCATATTGACGGGAATCACTATTAAATAACTCGGTATAAAAACCCTTTTCTGGTACACCTATACGGTAATGAGAATGGGGTTGAGGTGTGAAATTACAAACCACAACCACAAAATTTTCTGAATCTTTGTCACGACGGATAAAGGAAACCACGCTATGACGGTTATCGCTACAGTCAATCCACTCAAAACCTGGTTCGGCAAAATCTTGGGTGTATAAGGTTGGTTCGCTGCGGTAGAGGTGGTTCAACTCTTGGAAAAATTGTTTTAACTGTTGGTGTGGCTCATATTGCAGCAAGTGCCATTCTAAATCACCCCACACATTCCACTCGCTCCATTGCCCAAATTCCATGCTCATAAACATGGTTTTCTTACCTGGGTGAGCGAACATATAACTAAATAAACAACGTATATTAGCTAACTTCTGCCATGTATCCCCTGGCATTTTGCCAATCATATTGCTCTTACCATGCACGATTTCATCGTGGGACAGAGCCAGCATGAAGTTTTCGCTGTGGTTGTACCACATACTAAAAGTGATGTTGTTTTGGTGGAACTGGCGGAACCAAGGATCCATGCTGAAGTAGTCCAGCATATCATGCATCCAACCCATGTTCCACTTTAAGTTAAAGCCCAGACCACCTGTGTAGGTAGGCCAAGATACCATCGGCCAAGAAGTGGATTCCTCAGCAATGGACAGTGCACCAGGAAAATAGCTGAAAATTAGATAATTTACCTGACGCAGAAAATCGGCTGCTTCCAGATTTTCCCTACCACCGTACTGATTAGGTAGCCATTCTCCTGGTTTACGGCAATAGTCGAGGTAAAGCATCGAAGCTACAGCATCGACGCGGATACCATCAATGTGATATTTGTCAAACCAGAAGAGGGCATTTGCAACTAGGAAATTACGCACTTCATGGCGCGCATAATTAAATACCAGCGTTCCCCATTCTTTATGTTCGCCTTTACGGGGGTCAGCGTGTTCGTAAAGGTGGCTACCATCGAAGAAAGCTAAACCATGTCCATCTTTAGGGAAGTGGCCGGGAACCCAATCTACAATCACACCAATGCCATTTTGATGACATTGGTCAACAAAATACATGAAATCTTCAGGAGTACCAAACCGAGAGGTGGGGGCAAAGTAGCCAGTCACCTGATAACCCCAAGAGCCATCAAAGGGATGTTCTGCAATTGGTAAAAGCTCTACATGGGTATAACCGAGTTCTTTAACGTAGGGAATAAGTCTCTCGGCTAGTTCGCGATAGGTGAGGAAACGTGCGCCGGGTTTAAGTTCGGAAACTATAACTACAGGTTCGGTTTCACCATTGGGTAATTTCGCAGGTTCCGCACTAGAAGCATGTAACCAAGAACCTATATGAACTTCATAAACTGACACAGGCTGAGTTAGAGGATCGGTATGTCGGCGTTTTTCTAACCAGTCGCGATCGCTCCAATTGTAACTATCTAAGTTAGTAACAATTGATGCAGTTTTTGGTCGAGGTTCCTGTTGGAAACCGTATGGATCGGATTTTTCGTAAATGTGACCTTCAAAATTTTTGATTTCATATTTATAATGTTCTCCCACTCCTAATTCAGGAATAAACAATTCCCAAACGCCAGTGGGGCCTTTTCGCATTTGGTGTTTGCGTCCATCCCAGTTATTAAAATCCCCCAACAAAGAAACGTTACGAGCATTGGGTGCCCAAACTGCAAAATAAACACCCTTTACGCCATCTACTTCTGTGACATGCGCTCCCAACTTTTCATAAATTCGGTGGTGATTACCTTCACCAAACAAATGTAAATCAAAGTCTGTTAAGCGCGGAGATTTAAAAGCATAAGGATCGTAGGTGACACGCTCATGTTCCCCTTCTTTTATCCGTAACTGGTAATTTGCTAGTTCTCCTGTCTCAATAATGCATTCAAAAAAATTGGGATGGTGGGCTGTTTGCATTGGGTACTCTTTGCGTTCCTGTGGAATCACAACCCAAGCTGCACTTGCATTTGGTAAGTAGGCTCGCACCGCCCAGACATTTTTTCCATTCTGCTCTATGAGATGAGAACCCAGCACTTCAAAGGGGTCTTGATGTTGATTCCAAACGATGCGGTTAACCTGTTCAGGAGCGATCGTGGTCATGGACATTAAAGCTACCTACTTGAAATAAAGTGATTGACTAAAAAGGCTTTTGTAAAATATATATATATTCTTTACATTTATTTGCAATTTTGTCGCCACCGTTATCGTACATCAGAAATGGGTAATGGGTAATGGGAGATTGGGGACTGGAGATTGGGGACTGGGGATTGGGGACTAGGGAAAATAATTGAATAACTTTTGACTTTTGGCAAACCCCAAACACCAAACACCGAAAACCAAACCTATTAAATCCCTAAAAAGGGGAAAAGTTGGAGCAAGCCTTTACGTATTCTGAGTAAGAAGATTTGATCCCGAATTTTGGGATCTAGCTGTCGGGGTGGGATGACTTGTAGTTGCTCTTGCAATTGAGCGTATTCGGCGGCAGTTAGAGGTTTACCATCAACAGGCGATCGCGCTTCTACAATTATCTGTGTGCGTAATATCTCTTCTGGTATGTCTTCTGCTGGTGGTAATGCCATTGCTTTTATCCCCCAATGACTACCAAAACCCACCAGAATGGTGATGCTAATGCTCAAAAGGAAAAATTTGATCCGCTTCATAAAACCTCGCAGCGGGACTAGAGGAAAAACAATAGAGACGAAATTAATTCCATCCCCATTAGGTTTGGCAATCAAATCCTGTAACTGAGATTAGGGTTGCTTGATTCTATCTACTTTGATATTTTCAAACCCTATCGAGCGCGATATCTAGTAGTCTGCCAACCCAAAAATATTAGGTGGAGGTTGGGTAAAGGTTAAAGGGGAAAGGGTAAGGGACAAAAACCTTTCCCCTTTTCCCCTCCAAGTGGCCTTGGCGTACTACTAGCAATTTATATATTTTTGACAAATTTTGAATGCAATTTGAATATTTAATTTACTTATAGTTGAGAGGAAGTTGGACTGGAAAATAATGCTCAACGATTGACAATACCGTTGCCAAAATAAGAGGGTAAAAAAATTTTGGCAAAAATGACAAAATGACCTGTACATAAGCGTTCAGCTTACAAGGGAGGTTGTCAGCCCAAACCCTTTATACTGGGACAATACGCCAAAAAAATCCTTGTGGGAAACCTGGAAGGAATTTTTAGGACTTATTGTTTTTGCCAAACATTAGAGAACAGCGAGTTAATAGTGAAAGCATCATCAACCCACCCTCGTAAATTGGCAACGGTATTGGATTGAATGATATATTTTCTTCTATCTTGCAGGATTCAGAATAAATATAGGGGAGCTAGCTGCTAGCTTATTGAGAATTTCCAATTTCGTGCAAGGTAAACGCTATCCAGGCTAGAGAAATTGCGCCCACTCTAATAATCAAAGCTCTGAATTACCTAAATAATAGAATAGAAGGGCATTGGCTCAAAGTAATACACCTCTTCACCAATGCCCTCTATGTTGGTAATTTAGTTAACAAATACTTGAGCTAACTCAAGTTTTCATTGAGCAACACGAGATTACTTAGTTATTAATCTCCACTACATAGCGCAAGCGATGCAGTGAACATCGTAGTTACTAACTTGCTTTGAGCTTGAGTAAGACCGAGCTACTAGGGGGTCTTAGTTGGAGTAGCTGCAGGAGTAGTTGCAGTAGTTGGGGCCTTGGTTGCAGTTCCAGAATCAGTGGGTTCGCCTGTAGCTGCTGGACTAGTTGTGGCAGTACCACCGGTACCACCTTCGCCACCACCGCCACCACCTTCACAAGCACCAAGAAATGCCGCCAGACTTAACATTAGAGCCAAACCAAAGATTTTTGTTTTCATAACTCCTCGTTCACCATTTATGGCAAGATAAAATTTTCGCCTGATGAATACGATACCCTATTTGTTGCTTTTTTTTAAAATCCTTTGAGGTACATATTTTGCAGGCAATACAATCAAAGATTTTTTCTTGAGGGTAACATTATCAGCAGGCTTGGGTAATTAGTTTCTCTTAACTAAGCAAGAACATAACTTCATCACTCCAGCTCAGATTTGGATAATTATGTAGCAATTCGAGATATCATACCAAAAATTGTGATGTTGTCGCAGACACTTGCCGCTTGCTGCCCAGCATTGCCATACTTTAGAGGCGATGCCCAAAGGTTTCAGTTGTCCTGGTGCAGTTCGCTGATTGCTAGTATTGCAATACTCAAGTGATGCAAACCTTGGTGCAGCTACCTGTCAAAACACTGAAAAGGGTTTAGGGTGTTATTTGTGCTGATTGCATAAGGGAGATTGGAACCTTAGCAAAAACAGACAACCAAATCTAAAATACAGTTTTTTCACCTCTAGAAAAAGTTATGGCTGCTGTTCGCAAATCAGCTGTTTCTGCAACGGGTAATTGGTTTCGACGAAATTCTACTCCTTCTGGAGTGAAGAGGCGTTCAGCATATCGAACCTCAGCTGCGCCTAGAATGTCTCAACCTGCTGTTGAACCTTCACCAGTACCCTCGACAAGACAACGGCATTCCTCAAAAAATGTATCTGTTGCTTCCACAAATGGCTTAGTTATGCCAACTACCATGCCGTCTGGGAAACAACAAACTGCTAATCTCAAAGGGCAATTAAGTACTGCGAGTACTGTAAATAAAAATTCCCGGTTGGGTTTCCTGAAGCTGCCGGGAATGAACAACTCTAGCAATTTACCTGTGTGGTTGTTGCGCTTTTATACATTACATCGCTATTCCTCTGTGCTGACATTTTTGTTAGTAGCAACAACACTAATGGTTTATGGTTGGACAGTTTATTCACAAGAGCTTTGGAGTCAGGGATACCGGAGATTGCAAAGCCTACAACGCCATGAACGGCAGTTGACGACAACTAACGCCACCTTAACTAATAAAATGGCGCAAGAAGCAGAACAACCCACAGCAGGATTTGTCTCCCCAACTCCAGCACGTACAATTTTCTTGCCGCCTGCCAATAATAATCCTAATTCCACACCTACTGAGACCACACCTAATTTGCCAACGCAGCCGCAAACTTCCTCGCAGCTGGGATATTAAATTTAAAAGTCATGGTCATTAGTCGTTGGTCATTAGGATTAATATCAATTCGTAATTTGTAATTTGTAGCTCGTAGTTTGTAATTCGTAGTTTGTAATTATGAAAGTCAGATTTAATCTAGTAGTCTGCCAACCCAAAAATGTTAGGTGGAGGTTGGGGAAAGGTTAAAGGGAAAAGGGTAAGGGACAAAAACCTTTCCCCTTTACCCCGCTTGCGTTGCCTTGGCGTACTACTAGGTTTGGGGGGTTTAATCTGTTGCTCTATTAGAGAGAATTGGTGTAAAACTTGTGGCTCATGACTAATGGCAAAGGACATGGATAAATCTAAATGCGTAAGTCACCAAGTAGAAGTAAATTCCAAAATTTTCGGACTGCCAATTTTACCCGGCAGAGGAAGGGTACTCAACGAGGGTTACTAGAAAAGCCTTCTCCTATCAGCCAAGAACCAATACCCAATACGAGAACGCGACTCTTGATCGCATGGGGTGTACTTATAGCTGCAGGGTTAGGTTTAGCAATTAATTTGTATCAACTACAAATAGTTAACGGAGCAAAACTCACAGAAAAGGCGCGCAAGCAACAAATGGTGAATTTGCGACCTTTTATGCCCCGTCGTCCAGTTATAGATCGTGATAATAATTTGTTAGCAATTGACCGTCCTGTATATACTGTCTTTGCTCATCCCAAGTTATTTGATAAACCTAATCAAGAAATAGCACAGCTTCTGGCACCGATCTTAAATAAAGATGCTGCTGAGTTGGTGAAAATATTTGAAAGTAAAAAAAGTGGTATTACACTAGTTCCGGCATTACCCGAAGAACTTGCCGATCGCTTTATGCGGTTAAATTTAAATGGGTTTGAATTTGTGCAAAAATACGCCAGATTTTACCCGCAAGAAGATTTAGCTGCTGATATCGTAGGCTATGTTAATCTTGACCGTCGTGGTCAAGCAGGGGTGGAATATAGTCAGGAGAAGTTACTCGAACGTTCTGTGCAAACGGTGCGCTTAAGTCGCGCTGGAAATGGTGCATTAATGCCAGATCATGCACCAGAAGGATTTTTGCATTTTGATGACTTGCAATTACAACTAACTATAGATAGTAGGCTGCAAAGGGCAGCTCGTTCTGCACTCAAACAACAGATGGAAAAGTTTGGTGCAAAACGAGGTGGGGTAATTGTCATGGATGCAGCCGATGGTTCCCTATTAGCTTTGGTTTCCCAACCTAGCTATAATCCCAATCAATATTCTAAAGCCGATATTTCACTGTTTAAAAACTGGACAGTAGCAGATCTATACGAACCAGGCTCAACTTTTAAACCCTTAAATGTCGCGATCGCTCTCGAAAATGGTGTAATTAGACCAGACGATACATTTAACGATCCTGGATCGATTCAAGTAGCTGACCGCATTATTAAAAATGCTCAAAATAAAAGCTACGGAAGGATTAATATTGCTCAAATTCTGCAACATTCCAGCAATATTGGCATGGTGCAAATTATCCAAAGATTACAGCCCAATATTTACTACAACTGGCTAGAACGCTTGGGTTTAGGTCAAAGCGTCGATACAGATTTGCCTTTTGAAGTTGGTAGTCGCCTGAAAAGCCAAGAAGAATTTATTTCTTCACCCATTGAACCTGCAACCACTTCCTTTGGTCAAGGCTTTTCCTTAACACCATTACAGTTAGTACAAATGCATGGTGCTTTAGCTAATGGCGGTAAATTAGTCACGCCTCATGTCGTCAAAGGACTAGTTGATAGCAAAGGGCAGATGCATTATTTACCAAATCGTCCCATGCCAAGGCAAATTTTCTCACCTGCAACCACCCAACGGGTAGTAGAAATGATGGAAACTGTGGTTTCGGAAGGGACTGGTAAAGTAGCACAAATTCCTGGCTATCGCATCGCAGGTAAAACAGGTACAGCCCAAAAAGCAAGTGCTTCTGGTGGTTACCAAGTAGGTGCAAGAATCACGAGTTTTGTGGGAATTTTACCTGTAGAAGCTCCCCGTTATGTGGTTTTAGCCTTGGTAGACGAACCGAAAGGAGAAAATGCCTATGGTTCCACCGTTGCAGCACCAATTGTCAAAGCTGTCATGGAAGCCTTGATTCCCATTGAACAAATTCCCCCAAGTTCACCAGTGAATCCAGTACCAGCTGATACGGGGAATTGATTGGGGGGTAATGGGTAATGGGTAATGGGTAATGGAAATTTCTGCTCTGCTTCCTCTACTTCCTCTGCACCCCTGCTTCCTTATCCCCCTGCTTCCCCAGTCCCTAATCCCCAGTCCCCGATCCCCACATTATATGGAGTAATTTCGGCAAGGCGATCGCCTTCATTGCCATAAGTTAAATAAATGCTCAAATAACTATCTGGTTGGTAAGGCATTCTTTCTGACCACTCAATGGCGACAATTCCCGGTGTCACCTCCAAGCCTTCCCAGTATGTTTCTAAGTTTAAGGCGGCAACTTCTTGTGGTTCTAAACGATAGAGATCCAAGTGATAAAGGGGTAGCCGTCCTTCTATATATTCATTAATAATTGTAAAAGTAGGACTGACAATAGACTCAGTAATTCCCAAACCCTGGCCTATTCCTTGCACTAAGGTAGTTTTGCCAGCGCCTAAATCACCTTCTAGTAAAATTACACTGCCAGCATGAAGAGATTGTCCTAAAGCAATACCCAAATTTCGGGTTGCTTCTGCATTGGCCAGGATAATTTTGATTTTATCTGCCATGATGCGCTCCACTGTACCACCGCAATAAAACTCGTGCTAGTTTCTGGGGATTGTGTCGCACACAACCTGTTTCATCTTCAAATAAAATGTTAGCTGGGACAATTCTACGTCCTAGTTCGGTAACAGCTTCGCGATCAAGGAAGACAGGATGGGAATTTTGTTGAGCGTAGCGAATGAGTGACTTAGCTGAGGGGGATTTTTTATGTACCAGCACAGCATCGAAGAGCCGTCTTCCTCCTGTAGATGCATCAATAGCTCTGATATGGTCAGAAACAGTATAGCCTTCAGTTTCTCCAGGTTGAGTCATAATATTGCAGACATAGATGCGGAGGGCATTTGTTTGTGCGATCGCATCTGCAATTTCTGGTACTAATAAATTCGGAATCAAGCTTGTATAAAGGCTACCCGGGCCAATAATAATATAGTCGGCTTCTTTAATTGCTCGGATTGCGGCAGGTAAGGCTGGCGGGTTAGCTGGAATACAGCCAAGTTTCACAATGCGTCCCCCAGCCTTGGGAATGCTAGATTCCCCTTCAATACGGCGACCATCGGCTAATTCTGCCCACAAACGCACATCACTGAGAGTAGCTGGTAAAACTTGTCCTCTGACTGCCAGGACTTTAGAACTAGCTGCCACAGCCCGTTCTAAATCCCCAGTAATATCACTCATTGCGGTTAAAAATAAGTTACCAAAACTATGGCCATTTAAACCATCTCCAGCCCGAAAGCGATATTGAAATAATTCTGTGAGTAATTTTTCTTCATCTGCTAACGCTGCTAAACAGTTGCGAATATCCCCTGGTGGTAGAACGCCAAATTCTTGGCGCAAGCGTCCAGAAGATCCACCATCATCAGCAACAGTTACAATGGCCGTAATATTAGCGCTGTAAGTTTTTAAGCCCCGTAGCAAAGTAGAAAGACCTGTACCACCACCAATTACCACCATTTTTGGCCCCCGGTATAAGCGGTGATGTGCCAACAGCACATCAATTAATTCTTCTTCACCTTCTGGTCTTAATACCTTAGTAATTGAGCCGACAGTGCGGGTTTGTCCCCAAAGCAGCAATAGCAAGCCACACAGTAGTACCAAAGGGCCACTAATATAGTTGGGTAAGAGGTCAGAAAGAAAGCTCAGAAACCCCTTAAGTAACTCTATAGTCCAAAAAATTGGGGTCAGCTTAATCCAAATAGCTAACCCCAAACTCGCCAGCAATACCCCTCCAACACTGATAAGTAACCAACGTTTAACCGATAAACCTGGGGATAACCACTTAAACCATTGGTTGACGCGATGGGAAGTGCGGCCGCGTGACTGCTGTTGCAGAGAATTAATTGCTTGTCTAAAAAAACCGATTGACATAGCTAGTTGGGAGCAGTGGGACAAATAATAATTAACAGAAAATGTAACTAAGTGGTTTAAATACCAAGTATAGACTTATGAAAAATTTTCATCTCTATAGACTTTGAGTAAATCATCAAAGTTGCCAGCATTTACCCTCAGATCACAGTTTATTGAGTAAAAGCGAATTTAATGGAAAAACGGATTTTAGGATTAGATCCCGGATTAGCGATTTTAGGATTTGGGGTAATTAACTGCAAAAAAAATGAAGCCAAGATTCAAGACACAACCGTCCAGATGGTTGATTTTGGCGTAATCAGTACACCCGCAAATGCGGAGATGGGACAACGGCTGTGTACCTTATTTGACGATTTGCACACCCTGATGGAAGAGTTGCAACCTGACTTAGTTGCGATCGAGAAGTTATTCTTCTATCGTATGTCAAGTACTATTCTGGTTGCACAAGCACGGGGTGTAATCATGTTAGCTTTGGCACAGCGTCGTCTCCCGTATGTAGAGTTTACCCCGGCCCAAATTAAACTAGCGTTAACGGGATATGGTAATGCTGAAAAGTATGAAGTGCAAGAGGCAGTGGCAAGAGAGTTAAATTTGGAGGATATACCTAAGCCAGACGATGCCTCAGATGCCCTAGCTGTAGCCTTAACCGCGTGGTTTCAAGTTTAACTTTGTATAAAAATAATATAGTTGGAAACTAATTCGTATATTGTAAACTAACACAATATTTACGTAAAAATCTTATACTTAAAATTTTAAATTTTCAGTAGGAATTTAACAAATAAATTTTAGTTTCCAACTTTATTATTGTTTACAACTGAATAAGTTCAGAGTTAAGGCTTTAATCCTCAATTGTGAACCACTGTAAATGCAAAATTGTTTCAAAAAAAATTACTCAAGATTGAGAATAATTAGAGATTGAGTTACTTTTCAGATAACCCAATCTCCGTTTAGAGCGCGAAACTAAGCCCTCAAGACTAAATTTCTAAGCGCTAAAGTACTTCGCTACTGGATGGTAAGTAATAATCGCCGTTGTAGACTGCTCGGGATAAAGCTGCTCACTTTCATCCATATACAATTTAATCCTGTTAGTCTCCAACAATGATAGTTGCTTGTACTGATCCTGAATATTCGGACAAGCAGGGTAGCCGAAACTATACCGGGAACCACGATAACGCTGTGCAAGGATATCTCGAATATTATCCGGTTCCTCAGCCGCAAAACCCAATTCCCTACGAATGCGGGCGTGTGTCCATTCTGCCAAGGCTTCTGCTACTTGCACCGCTAAACCATGAAAATACAAATAATCAGTATATTGATTATCTGCAAATAACTTTTGGGCGTATTCTGTTGCAATTTCACCTACAGTTACAGCCTGCATGGGGAAGACATCAATAATTCCCGAATCTTTTGGTGCAAAGAAATCTGCAATACACAGCCGCTTCAAAGATTTCTGCCGAGGAAATTCAAAACTTGCTTTTACCTCTGCATTCTCTGCGCCTCTAGAATTCGGATTGTAAACATACAAAGTATTACCCTCAGATTGACAAGGAAAATACCCATAAATTATTTGAGGATGCAGCAGATTTTCATTAATAATTAGCTGTTTCCAATGTTCTAAAATGGGGTAAACTTTCTCAGCTAAGAAAGCTTGATATTCTTCCTTAGTTTGCTCTTTTGGTTTACGGAATTGCCATTGTCCCGCAATTAATGCTTGCAAATCCATATACCAGAATATTTCCTCTAAAGAAATATCTTCAGACTGTAACAACTTGGTTCCCCAAAAAGGTGGAGTCGGACGTTCAATATCCACTGCCACAGCTTCAGAACGTCTAGTATCAATTTCAGTGCTGAGTGTTGAATGCTGAGTTTTGAGTTTTGAGGTTTGAGTTTTGGCAGAGGATTCTTGAACAACAGATTCATTAGTGACGACTTCATCTAAAAATCCTTGCAAATCATCCCAATTAGCAGCAGCTTTGGCTGGCATTAGTTTATCCATGAAATGCAAATCAGAGAATGCATCTTTGCCATAAACTACTTTACCTTTGTAAGTATTTTGGCAATCTTCATGCACAAATTTTGGAGTCAGCGCTGCACCACCTAAAATTACGGGGACTGTAATTCCTTTTTCGTTGAAAACCTCTAAGTTTTCTTTCATGAAGGCGGTAGATTTTACTAGCAAACCACTCATGGCAATACAATCAGGTTTGTGCTGTTCGTAGGCTTGAATGATGCTTTCTACTGCTTGTTTAATACCTAAGTTAATGACTTTGTAACCGTTATTAGAAAGAATGATATCCACTAAGTTCTTACCAATGTCGTGAACATCACCTTTAACTGTGGCAATAATGACGGTTCCTTTGGCATTATTTCCAGCTTCCGATTTTTCCATGAAAGGTTCGAGGTAAGCTACTGCGGATTTCATGGTTTCGGCTGACTGCAAGACAAAGGGTAGCTGCATTTGTCCGGAACCGAACAACTCACCTACCACTTTCATCCCATCCAAGAGAAAGGTGTTGATAATTTCTAAAGGCGGATAGCTTTCTAAGGCTTTTTTCAGTTGTGTTTCTAAACCAATGCGTTCGCCGTCAATAATATGACGCTTCAAGCGTTCTTCAATGGGGAGATTTTGATCAACGCCTTTATCGCGTTTTGTCGTCACTCCCGCAAACACGGTGGTAAGTTCTCCCAAAGGATCGTAAACGCAGACATCACCCTCAAACCGCCGTTCATCATAAATTAACTGCTGACAAATTTCTTGATGGCGTGGTTCAATCTTGGCGAGTGGTAAAATCTTGCTAGCACTGACAATGGCTGCATCCATACCCACGCTCATCGCTTCGTGTAAAAACATCGAATTGAGCACAATCCGGGCGGCAGGGCTAAGACCAAAGGAGATATTAGAAACACCTAAAATTACATGACATCCTGGCAATTCTTGGCGAATGCGGCGAATTGCTTCAATTGTAGCTTTACCATTGGCTCTATCTTCCTCAATCCCTGTAGAGATAGGTAAAGCTAAGGTATCAAAGAAAATTTCCTCGGGAGCAATACCATATTCTACAGCTTGACGATAGGCACGTTGAGCGATCGCAAATTTTTTCTCGGCGGTGCGTGCCATGCCTTCTTCGTCAATTGTGCCAATTACTACCCCAGCACCATATTTCTTCGCTAATTCCAACACCTTAAAGAAACGCGGTTCGCCATCTTCGTAGTTGGTGGAGTTAAGTAAACATTTACCACCAGCGACTTTTAACCCCGCTTCCATCTTTTCCCATTCGGTGGAATCAAGCATTAAAGGTAATGTCACATTATTGACAATGCGCGAAACTAGTTCGTGCATATCTCGGACACCATCACGTCCGACATAATCGACGTTCACATCAAGGACATGAGCGCCTTCTTTAACCTGCGCCCTCGCCATTGAAACGAGTCCATCCCAATCTTCAGCGTTCAACAACTCGCGGCATTTTTTGGAACCACTGGCGTTGAGGCGTTCGCCCACAATTAAGAAAGAGTTATCTTGCTCGTAGGGCTGAGTGGTGTAAATTGATGCTGCTGCTGGTTCTAAGCTAGGCTGTCTAACTTTCGGCTTTAGTTCTTTGGCAATTTCTGCTAATTGTTGAATGTGTTCTGGACGTGTCCCACAGCAACCCCCAATCACTTGGACACCCAAATCTTCAACAAAATGCATCAAAGACATCCGTAATTCCATCGGTGTCAAACGGTAGTGTGCTTTACCACCAACGTTTTCAGGTAACCCCGCATTAGGAATACAAGAAACGGTAAAAGGTGAATGTTCTGCCAGATATTTAATATGTGGCTTCATCAAATCTGGGCCAGTAGCACAGTTGAGACCAAGAACATCAATGGCGTAAGGTGCCAAAATTGTCAGGACAGCACTGATTTCAGTTCCTACCAGCATCGTCCCCATACTTTCCATTGTCACCGATACCATCAACGGACGGCGATCGCCTTTTTTGGCAAATACTTCTTCAATCCCGTTGAGTGCGGCTTTAATTTGCAGCACATCTTGGCAAGTCTCGACAAGAAATAAATCAACTCCGCCATCCCACAGCGCTTCTGCTTGTTCTGCAAAGGCTGTTTTTAAGGTGTCAAAGTCGATATGTCCCAAAGTGGGGAGTTTAGTTGTGGGGCCAATAGAACCAGCCACGAACCGGGGTTTTTCTGGCGTAGAAAATTCGGCTGCTACACTCTTGGCTAATTCTGCGGCTTTCTTGTTCAGGTAATATGTCTGATCCGCCAAGTCATATTCTGCCAAAACAATCGAAGTCGCACCAAAGGTATCCGTTTCAATGACATCTGCACCCGCAGCCAGAAAATCACGGTGAACTTTAGCGACAGCTTCGGGTTTAGTATGAATGAGGTATTCGTTACAACCTTCATACTGCGGCCCACCGAAATCTTCAGCCGTCAGGTTTTGGGTTTGCAGATTAGTACCCATTGCACCATCAAAGACAATCACCGGCGCATCTGGACTATGCAAGCGTTCAAGAAAAGACTGAGTAATATTTGCCATGCGGAAATTAATTAGTCCTGTATTATTTAGACCTAACTTAATTATTTTCTAAAATTTACAAATTTTCGGCAGGCTGGAATAAAATCAGACTTTGTTGGGCATGGGGCATGGCGCATGGGGCATTGGGCATGATAATAGGTAATAGGTAATGGGTAATAGGTAATTGGATTTGTCATCTCCCCAGTCCCCAGTCCCCAGTCCCCAGTCCCTAATCCCCAGTCCCCAATCCCCAGTCCCCAATCCCCAGTCCCCAGTCCCTAATTCTCCTCATACTGCGATCGCTCCCGTATCCAATCTAATAAAATCGGATTGACTAATTCTGGTGCTTCGTCTTGGGGACAATGTCCTACGCCTTCGAGGGGAATGAACTTTTGAACTTGGGGGTAGTTGGCTAATTCTCTACCTAAAGCTATTGGTTCCCAAGGGTCGGCTGTTCCCCAAATCATAATTGCTGGACAGGGTAGTACAGGTAAAAGGTCTTCTGGTAAGGGGCCTGTAGAATAACTGGTAAAAGCTAAAAATACTGCTACTGCACCCGGATCTCTGGCGGGTGCGGTTAAAATATCTACTAACTCGTCTGTTACCGCCTCAGAGTTAGCGTAGGCTTGTAAGAGAATTTTCCTGACGGTTTTTGGTTGAGCAACTTGATTAAAAAAGAATTCGCCAATTGGTTTGATAGATAATAAGCGCTGAAGCAAGGGTGCGCCAACACGACGCGACCAAGGTAAAGTTGCCCGTTTGCGATCGTGTAATAATCTCAATGAGCAGTTGAGCAATGCTACCCCTAGGGCTATTTCTGGGTTGCTAACTGCTGCTTGCATAGCCACAATACAGCCAATAGAATTTCCTACCAAAAACGCGGGCCCACCTACCACCTCGCGACAAAAATCTGCTACTTGCTGTCCCCAATTTTCCAGAGTATAAGCAATTTTTTCACCTGGTTTGGGTTTAGCGGAACCACCAAAGCCAATTAAATCAATGGCATAAACACGGCAATTTGCAGCTAATACGGGAATATTGTGCCGCCAGTGCCACCAAGAGGCTCCAAAGCCATGTATCATCACAACTGCTGGCCCAGCACTTCCTTGAGTTTGATAGGAAATGGAGAATTCTTGCCAAATCCAAGTTTTAGTTGCGGTAAATCCATTGATAGAAGTCTTCATGAGCAGTTTGTGAAATAGAACTTACTAAATGCTGGAACCAGACCTAGTAGTACGCCAAGTTGCCTTGCCGGGGGAAAGGAGAAAGGTTTTTGTCCCTTACCCTTTTCCCTTTAACCTTTACCCAACCTCCACCTAACATTTTTGGGTTAGCAGACTACTACATTGTTTTGCCATTGCCATCTTTGTTGAATTTTGATAAAAATCTTGAAGTTTTGAAAATAATTAGATTCTATATGCAGGAGCAGAGAAAACACTGTGAAACCTTTAACAGACAGCATATTTTGCTGGTGACGGTGTACTGTTGCTATTGATGATACTTTATATTTCTTCATACTATAGATTGTTTGCCAGATAAATATTTCCTCTTGTCTGGTCTATCAAAATTCTCCAGTTTGATATCGAAGGCGCTACTTTGAGTGTTAGAGCTAATTTTTATTTAATCTAGTATTTACACTTAAGTAACAAGTGCCTAGAAATACTGATTTTGATGTATATTCTGATTGAAGAGTATCAGTAGATTTTCATAATTCAAATCAGGTTATTTTCATTTCTTGATAAATAAAGATAATTATAGGCTTATACTTTCCTCAAAGCTTGGTTTAGTGAGGTCAGATAAATAATTGCTTTTATGGTTGTACGCAGTATAATGATCAGAAATTGCTATTTAAAGTCACTACAGCTATGAGTATTGACGCTAAATTTATATTCTTAGCAAGTTTAATTGAGAAAATAGCAGATAGAAGTTAATTGACCAGCAAGATGATTATTTAAGTGTTTTGTGAACTCAAAGCCAGCAATCAGTTATAGCAAATAACTAAAATAATTGAGTAAATTCTAAGAATATTGCTTTCACAACGAATTTTAGCAATAAGTAGTTACACAAAATTAATTACACAATGTCATTGCGAATGTAGCGTTCGCGTAGCGTCCCGTTCGCGTAGCGTCTCCGTCAGGAGAAGGGAAGCGAAATGAAGCAATCGCAAGGGCTGGGATTGCTTCTCTTCGAGACGCTACGCGAACGCTTCGCTCGCAATGACTGTAAATATTTTTGTTTAGGTACTTACCAATCAAAGCTTGAATTGCAGGTTATGCCTTGATTTTCAGCCTTTAGGGGTTTAAACCGATATCCAATGATTAGATTTATTGAGTAATTGCGTGAAAATTCTCATGCCATTAGCAAGAATTTATGGGAATTCTTACCCGTAGTAGATTCAGTAGTTTCCCAATTTACGATAACTAAATTCATTTATAAAATTATTGCATATTAAGCATCTGCCAAGGAGTCGTTTGCAACTAGGAAAGTGACGCGAAATTTGACGAATTTTTTTTGTTGCTATTACCTCCGTTCTAGAAAAAAATGACTATACTTGAATCAATTGATACTCCTGTTGGAAGTTATGCACCGGACTTTGAGTTGCCAGGGATTGACAATCAGGTACACCATCTGAGCCGTTATCTCAACAAGTTCCGTGCAGTTGCTGTAATTTCAATGTCTAACCATTGCCCTTATGTAAGCTTATATTTAGGTAGACTAAAAAAGATGCAGGCAGAATTTGCCAACATCGGTTTTACACTGATAGGTATGAACGGTAGTGCAACTTTTGGGCATCCAACAGAAAGTTTTGAAAATATGAAAGTTTTTGCCCAGCGTCACCAATTAAACTTTCCTTATCTGTGGGACCCTACCCAAGATGTGACTCGCAGCTTTGGTGCCAATAAAACACCGATGGCTTTTTTAATAGATAATACAGGTATTGTTTGCTACAAGGGGCTAATTGACGATCACCCCGAAAGCCCCCTAGATGTCGGACAAGATTATTTAAAAAAAGCGATCGCATCGCTACTGAAAGGCCATAAAATATATCCACCAGAAACTGAGGCAGTAGGTACTTCAATAATGTGGCGTAACTAGACACAGATAGTCCCTGTACTGTTATCTTAAGTTGGAGGCAATTGCAACTTTTTCGACAAAGCGTAACTTCATGGGAACGAATTACCGACGGGTTTTACTTAAACTGAGCGGTGAAGCTTTAATGGGCAATATGGGCTATGGCATTGATCCAGAAGTGGTCAAGGAAATAGCGCAAGAAGTAGGAGAGGTGGTAGCCACTGGCGTTCAGATCGCGATCGTCGTTGGCGGCGGCAATATTTTTCGAGGCGTGAAAGCGGCTTCGGCGGGGATGGATCGGGCAACCGCTGACTACATCGGAATGATTGCCACGGTAATGAATGCCATGACGCTGCAAGATTCGTTAGAACGAATGGGGATACAGACTCGCGTGCAAACAGCGATCGCTATGCAAGAATTAGCTGAACCTTATATTCGTCGTCGTGCCATCCGTCATCTTGAAAAAGGGCGGGTGGTTATTTTTGGCGCTGGTTCTGGAAATCCCTTCTTTACGACTGATACTACTGCCGCATTAAGAGCCGCAGAAATCGACGCAGAAGTGATTTTTAAAGCCACCAAGGTAGACGGAGTCTATGATGCTGACCCCCATATCTATCCTGATGCCAAACGTTACACCAGCCTCACCTACGCCCATGTTTTGGCTCAAGATTTGCGGGTAATGGATACTACCGCGATTGCCTTGTGTAAAGAAAATAATATCCCGATTCTTGTATTTGACTTAACGATGCGAGGTAATATCCATCGGGCGGTCATGGGAGAATCGATCGGCACCCTTGTGGGAGGTTCTTGTGAAATTAGCTGAAGCTGAGAGTACTATGCAAAAGACTGTTGAGGCAACTCAACGGGCTTTTAACACGATTCGTACTGGCCGTGCCAATGCCAGCCTATTAGATAAGGTATTAGTAGAGTATTACGGTACGCCTACTCCCTTAAAATCACTGGCAAATATCAGTACACCTGATGCCTCAACCATTCTCATTCAACCTTACGATCGCAGTAGCTTGAATATTGTGGAAAAGGCAATTTCCCTGTCAGACGTGGGTTTAACCCCCAGCAACGACGGTTCTGTAATTCGGCTGAATATACCGCCCTTGACAAGCGATCGCCGTAAAGAACTAGTCAAAATTGCTGCCAAGTATGCAGAAGAAGGTCGTGTTGGTATTCGCAACATCCGCCGCGATGCTTTAGATTCTATTCGCAAACAGGAAAAAAGTGCAGAAATTTCTGAGGATGAAGCTAGAGACCAACAAGATAAACTGCAAAAAATAACTAACAAATATACTGCCAAAATCGACGAATTATTGGCAGAAAAAGAAAAGGACATTTCGACTGTCTAGGGAAATGGTAATGGGTAATGGGTAATGGGTAATGGGTAATGGGTAATGGGTAATGGGTAATGGGTAATCAAGAAAATAACTCTTGACCCTTGACTCTTAACTATTAAAAACATCCAACCACAGATATTCATCGATTTTCATTGATTTATATCTGTGGTTTTAATTTGATATGTTTTGATTATTAATAACCTGGGAAAATTTAGTATCTCTGAAGTTTGCCCCAGTAGTTATGGCATCATTGAGAATTGCACCATCCATCTTGGATAAATATAGATTTGCCCTCTGCAAATTAGCTCCAGAAAGATTAGCCCCAGATAAATTAGCTGCGCTGAGGATGGCTTCTTTAAGATTAGCACCGGATAGGTTAGCCCCGGATAAATTGGCTGCGCTGAGGATTGCTCCTTGCAAATTGGCACTACACAAATCAGCGCCAGAAAGATTAGTTTGGTAAAGGTTTGTTTGTGCTAAATTTGCTTGAGCTAGTTTCGCCCCACTGATGTTGGTGTGGCTCAAATCTAGTTGCTCATTTTCCCAATCTTGTTCAGCATTTCTGCTAGCAATAACTGTTAAAGCTGCTTGAATATCTGCACGTATTGTAGTGGTATTGCTTTTAATTTCTGTTTTAGGCAAACTAGAAGCATTATTTCGCACAAAATTAGTTAGAGCTTTCATTATTTGCCAGTGAAGTTTTGGATCTGCTTGGGCAATTTTGGCTAAATTATCAAATACAGTTAAACTAATTTCTAAGTCTTCTTGCTCAAGTTGTGCGATTGCTAATTTGAAACTCTCCTTATTAGAAATATTATTATTTGTTAAGATGTTTTTTTGATTATTACTGAGCGCTATAAAAATTCTCTCTAAAAAATTTATATTTTTAGTATTCCAATTTTTGGCACTTTGGTAAGCAGTTACAAATACTTTTAACATACCCAAGATAATTTTGAATAATTGAATATTCAGATAAAAAACAATATAACTGCTATGAGATTATATCATGAATTATGCAAAAGGCTATTAATTGCTTTAATTTAGCAATAATCAGTAATATATATTAGGAATTATATGTATTTTTTGCAAATTTAGGTATACCGTTATTCCTACTTCTATTTTCATCGTTTCCTTTCTAAACAAGTCTTTTTAGGAATCTAGTTAGATGGCTATACGTAGTAGACTTAGTAAATTATTTCCACTGAATAAATTTAATTTAGAGCAACAATATTGGTCGTTAAATAGCTTAATGCCCCGTCAATCAATTTGGGATTTTGGATTTTAGATTAGACAAATACGAAACTAACCAAATGCAGCTAAATAAACAGCCCATATTGAAAAAGTTAGTATTGATTGGTGGTGGTCACAGCCATGCAATTGTGTTGAAGATGTTTGGCATGAAACCTCTCCCTGGTGTGCATTTGAGTTTGATTACTATGAACTCAGATACACCATATTCAGGAATGTTACCAGGACATATTGCTGGTTTCTACACCCACAATCAATGCCATATTGACTTACAACAATTAGCTAAATTTACTCAAGCACAATTATATATTGACCAAGTTGTGGGTTTAGATTTGCAAAACAATCTAGTAATTTGTGCTAATCACTCGCCGATAGAATTTGATATTTTATCTGTTGATATTGGCAGCACGCCAGCCAAAATATCTGTATCAGATGGAGCAGAATATGTAATACCAGCTAAACCAGTGGCGAAACTCTTAGAACATTGGGATGAATTACTCAAAAATGTCAGAGAAAATCCCCAACAAGCCTTCAAGATTGCGATCGCAGGTGGTGGTGCTGGGGGTGTAGAGTTGGCGCTGGCGATGCAAGCACATTTACAGCAGATTGTCGCACAGTCGGGGATGCTGGAGGTTCATTTATTCCAACGCGATCGCGAACTTATGCCTAAGCATCATTACTCAGTGCGGCAGCTAGTTGAGCAAATTCTCACCCAACGGGGGATAAAACTACATTTAGGAGAAACTGTCACTCAAGTTGCGCCTTTAACAGAGAAGAGAAATCCAGATATTTTGCAAATTAAATGTACATCTGGGTTGACAGTAGAGTGCAACAAAATATTCTGGGTAACCCAAGCATCTGCACCACAGTGGTTAAAAACAACCGGATTGGGAACTGATGAGCAAGGCTTTATTTTAGTAGATGATACATTGCGATCGCTCACCCACCCTCATGTATTTGCAGCAGGTGACATTGCCACAATGGTGAATCATCCTCGTCCTAAAGCTGGGGTATTTGCTGTACGTCAAGGTAAGCCTTTGTTTAAGAATTTGCGGCGGTTTTTACAAGGTAAGCCTCTGCAACCCTATATACCCCAGAAACAATATTTGAGTTTAATTGGTACAGGCGATGGAAAAGCTATCGCTACTAGAGGCGCATTTACCTTACCACCGCATCAACTATTGTGGTTTTGGAAAGATTGCCTTGACCGTCGCTTCATGGAAAAATTATTGGTTTAGCACTAAGGGACTTCCAAGTAAACAAATATTCCCGAACTGACTGAGAACAGTCAACAGTCAACAGTCAACAGTCAACCGTCAACGACTTCAACGGAATAATTTATTTTTTGGAGTTCCCTAACAGGTAATTCTTTACCAGAATTTCTAGCAGATGCAGCACGTGGAGTTCCCGTGTGGCTAAAAAGTTATGCTGTTTTAGGAATAACCTTGAGTGTTTTAGTCTTGGCAATTACATCCTTACGTCAATTGAAAGCTGTGGGAGTAGCGTCTTTGCAGGAGAAGTATGAAAGATGAACTGTGGAATATTAGGATTAGTTGATTGATGCTCAATTTTAAAACTAGCTTTATTTTATTGTTTGTTATTTGTTTGGTGGCTACAGGCGCAACAGCCTATTATTTAGGGGGAATTAATCCTGCCATAATTCAGTCTTGGTTGAAAAACTCTGGAATTTGGGCACCTGTGACTTATGTGGTGATTTATGTAGTTGCCACAATTCTAGTTTTGCCTTCCACAGCACTGAATTTAACTGGGGGAGCAATTTTCGGCCCTTGGTTAGGGACATTTTGGACAAGTGTAGCAGCAATTGTGGCCGCGATCGCTTCTTTTGTATTTGCCCGGACAATTGGGCATGATCTGGTTGCTAAAAGACTGGCTGGACGTTGGCAAGCAATTGATGCAGAAGTGCGCGCAGGCGGAATTTATTATATGTTTGCCATTCGCCTAGTGCCAATTATGCCCTATGGTTTGGTGAATTTTGCTGCGGGTTTGACTTCAGTTAGCTTTAAAGATTATCTAATTGGCACAGCTTTAGGAACCGTACCAGGGATATTACCATTTGTTTTACTAGGTAGTTCTGGCATTAAAGCAATCCGCACCGGAGAAGTGCTACCACTGATTGGTGCTTTGGCATTGCTGGGAATCCTCGTTGCGGGATCTACTTGGTATCGCCGTCGTCGTAGTTTTCCATCTCAGAAGTTTAATTTCCCCTTTCGTCGCAAACGTTAAGTGAACTATGCTACCTAAGTATTCTTTTATAGTGCCGATTTATAACGAAGAAGACAACATAGAAGAAATGTATCGCCGCATTTCCCAGGTGATGAATCGGATGGACGGTGAGGTAGAGTTATGTTTGGTGAATGATGGTAGTCGCGATCGCTCTTTACAAATGATGCGCGATTTACATCAAAAAGATCCGCGTGTGGTTTACTTAAGTTTGGCGCGAAATTTTGGTCATCAAATTGCTGTGACAGCCGGGCTAAATTTTGTGCGGGGACAAGTTGTTATCATTCTCGATGCCGATTTACAAGATCCACCAGAGTTAATTCCAGATATGGTGGAAAAATGGCGGCAAGGATATCAAATTGTTTATGCCCAACGCATCCAACGCCGTCAGGAAGGGTGGTTTAAGCGCTTCACGGCCTATGCTTTTTACCGCATTCTCAAACAACTTGCAGATGTAGATATTCCTACAGATACCGGGGATTTTTGTTTATTAGATCGTAAAGTTGTAGACTTGTTGAATTCCATGCCAGAACGCAATCGCTACATTCGCGGCTTGCGTGCTTGGGTTGGTTTTAATCAAATTGCTATTAAGTTTGAGCGAGATCCTAGGTTTGCAGGTGATGTGAAATATACATTTCGCAAGTCTCTGGCATTGGCTATTAATGGACTCGTTTCTTTTTCTAAAGTACCTCTGCGGCTGTCAACTTATATGGGCTTTTTCGCGGCGCTAGTTTCACTTTTTATGAGTGTAATGGTTTTATACTGGCGACTTATTGAACCCCATTCTCCCCTAACAGGAATGGCGATTATATTAATGGCTATTTTCTTTTTAGGCGCAGTGCAATTGGTTAGTATTGGAATCTTAGGTGAATATATTGGGCGGATTTATGAAGAGGTAAAAGAAAGACCACTTTATACCTTGGCAGAAGTAGCAGGTTTTCATGAAGACAAATAATCATCAAGGTTGTCATTTGTCATGTGTTATTGGTCATTTGTATTAATAAAGGACAAATGACAGTCTCAACCAAAAAATCTGTAACGCTGAATGCATATTAGCTTACCAAAAAATATCATCGCTATATCGCTATACACGCAAACTTGATGTCAGTAAGCTGAGGCTTTTCGCCGATAGCTGAGTAGGGTATTGGCAAAACTGAACATATTACTATTGGAATCTGCATCTCCCTGTGGTCAAATAAAGAGGATTCCAAAAGACATAATTTTTCATCCATGAAAAAACCTGGTGCTTTAACAACTACATTTTTAGCCAGCGTTACCATACTCCTAACAGCCTGTGGTGGTGGTAATAATGGTACAAATGTAGGCAATACTTCCCCAACTCAAACTGCAAATAATACTGGCTCAACAACGAATTCATCAGGTGCAATTCCAATAGGAATTGCTTTTGCTCAAACTAGCAATGTAGCGTTACTTGGCCAAGAACAAGTCGCCGGGGCTAAAATTGCTGAAAAGTATTTTAATAATAAAGGTGGTATTAACGGCACTCCAATTAAATTGGTGTTTCAAGATACTAGCGGTGATGAAGCAGGAGCAATTAACGCCTTTCAAACTTTAATTAATAAAGACAAAGTTGTCGGTATTGTTGGGCCTACTTTATCACAGCAAGCTTTTAGTGCTGACCCTGTTGCCGAGCGTGCAAAAGTACCAGTGCTAGCAGCCTCGAATACTGCTAATAAAATTCCCGAAATTGGTGATTATATTGCTCGTGTATCGGCACCTAGTTCTATTGTCGCTCCTAATTCGATTAAAGCTGCACTCAAGCAAAATCCCAACATTAAAAAAGTTGCAGTTTTTTATGCTCAAAATGATTCTTATAGTAAATCAGAAACAGATATTTTTCAGAATACTGTGAAGGCTCAGGGCTTGGAATTGGTAACAGTACAAAAGTTTCAAACCAGCGATACAGATTTTCAAAGCCAAGCTACAAATGCGTTGAACCTCAAACCAGATTTAATCATTATTTCTGGTTTGGCTGCTGATGGTGGTAATTTGGTGAGACAATTGCGGGAACTAGGTTACAAAGGTTTGATTGTTGGTGGTAATGGACTTAATACTTCCAATATTTTTCCAGTATGTAAAGCACTTTGTGACGGTATATTAATTGCCCAAGCATACAGCCCAGAACATCCCGGTGAAATTAATTCGACATTTCGTAAAGCCTATACAGAACAATTTAAGAAAGAACCACCGCAATTTACTGCTCAAGCTTTTGCCGCAGTTCAGGTTTATGTAGAAGCACTGCAAGCTTTAGATAAAAAAAGCAAAGTGAATAACTTAGCTTTGCCACAACTGCGGAATGAATTAAATAAACAGATACTAGCTGGAAAATACAATACCCCACTCGGAGAAATTGCTTTTACTCCTGTAGGTGAGGTTGTGCAGAAAGATTTTTATGTAGCCCAAATCAAAATGGATAAAGATGGTAGTCAGGGTAAATTTGCATTTCTGAAATAGTTAATTTATGACTTTGACTCTGTTTCTGCAACAATTTTTAAATGGGTTATCCATTGGCAGCGTTTATGCAATTTTCGCCTTGGGATATACCCTGGTTTATTCCATTTTGGGCATCATCAATTTAGCGCATGGTGCAATATTTACTCTGGGTGCATATTTCACTTATGCACTCATGGGTGGTACCTTTGGATTTAATGGCTTACTCGCTAATGCTACCCTACCAATCAAATTACCATTTGCGATCGCCTTAATTTTAGGCAGTAGTTTAGCTGGTTTGGTGGGGATAGCGATGGAACGTATCGCTTTCCAACCCTTGCGCCGTAAAGGTTCTGACCCCTTACTGACGGTAGTTTCTAGCTTGGGTGTGGCGGTGGTAATCGTTAACCTCATCCAATATTTAGTAGGTGCGGAAAGCTACACATTTCCTGCAGATGCTTACGGTAATCTACCTGCTTCGATTAACTTTGGTAGTCCTGAAAACCCGATTCCTATTCGTAGCGTGCAGATAGTGATTTTTGCGGTATCTGTAGTGATTGTGGCAATTCTTACCTATTTTATCAACAGTACTAAATATGGTAAGGCAATGCAGGCGATCGCAGAAGATGCAACCACCGCCAGTTTATTAGGAATTAATACCGATGGCTTTATTGTGCTGACATTTTTTATCAGCAGTTTCTTAGCCGGTTTGGCGGGAACTTTAGTCGCTTCTAGTGTGAGTATTGCGGGGCCTTACTTTGGTATTGCTTTTGGTTTAAGAGGTTTAGCAGTGATTGTCTTGGGTGGTTTAGGTAGTATTCCCGGTGCAGTGCTAGGCGGTTTAGTTATTGGCTTAGTGGAAGCATTTGTTCCTGGTGAATATTCTGGTTATAAAGATGCTGTCGCATTTGCAATTTTGTTTGTCATGCTATTAGTTAGACCCCAAGGTTTACTCGGAAGGCGATTTATTCAGAAGGTTTAAATACTGTATGACAACATTTACTAAACAGAAATTAACTTTTGAGCAATTTCTTGAACAATGCCCAGAAGAGGGTTTTTATGAACTGGTGAATGGAGAAATTGTAGAAGTGCGTTCAACTAGAAATCATGATGATGTAGCCAACTTCCTTTTATTTGCATTTAATGATGAAATCAGGCGAATCAATCTAAATTATGTTGTTAATAACACAGCAGTATTTAAAACTAGAACTGCTGAAGGTATAGAACAAGGACATAAACCTGATGTCAGCGTCATCAATAAAGATATATGGCGCGCAAATCGCAATGCTTATTCAGCACTGGAAGAACCTATTCAGTTGGCTGTAGAAGTAACATCAACAAATTGGGAAGATGATTACATTGATAAATTGGATGAATATCAACGTTTAGGCATCAAAGAATATTGGATTGTTGATTATTTAGCAATTGGGCTAAGAGAATATTTAGGTAATCCTAAAGTTCCGACTGTGTTTATTTTTCTCTTAGATGCTAATGGCAAATACCAACGTACTCAATTTAGAGGTGCTGAAATAATCGTATCAGCGACTTTTCCCGAACTCACCTTGACAGCAGAGCAAGTACTAACAGCATAATTACAATGTTTCCCAATGAATTTCTCTCAACCTACGCTTCGTTAATTGTCTCTATGGTACTAGGGGCATTATTAGGGCTATCACTTTATCTCCCTTTGATGACTGGACAATTATCCTTAGCTAGCCCTGGATTTTATGCTTTAGGTGGATATATTGCTGCTATTTTATCTACCACAGTTTTTGCATCTAATAATAGTTCATTTCCTATTCCTCTACTATTATTA